>NZ_CP073661.1:0-762500 GCF_018223845.1 Pseudomonas sp. JS425
GTGGAGCTTCTGCGCGATGAACTGCCTGCCCAGCAATTCAACACCTGGATCCGTCCGCTACAGGTCGAAGCCGAAGGCGACGAGTTGCGCGTCTATGCGCCTAACCGTTTCGTTCTCGATTGGGTCAATGAAAAGTACCTGGGTCGTTTGCTCGAGCTGTTGGGCGAAAACGGCAGCGGCATTGCGCCTGCCCTTTCCTTGTTGATCGGCAGCCGTCGCAGCTCCGCGCCACGTGCCGCACCCAACGCGCCAGTAAGTGCTGCGGTGGCCGCCTCGCTGGCCCAGAGCCAGGCCCAGAGCCAGACACAGAAGGCAGTGCCGGCAGCGGTCGAACCCGTCGCCGTCGCGGCGGCCGAGCCTGTGCTGGTCGATGAACTGGCCGAGCCATCCTCGCGTGACAGCTTCGATGCCATGGCCGAGCCGGCTTCTGCGTCGGCCGGCAGTGCCCGGACCGAACAGCGCACCGTGCAGGTTGAAGGTGCGCTCAAACACACCAGTTACTTGAACCGCACCTTCACGTTCGACACCTTCGTCGAAGGTAAGTCGAACCAGCTGGCGCGCGCGGCTGCCTGGCAGGTGGCAGACAACCCCAAGCATGGTTACAACCCGCTCTTCCTTTATGGTGGTGTGGGCCTGGGTAAAACCCACCTCATGCATGCTGTGGGTAACCACCTGCTGAAGAAGAACCCGAACGCCAAGGTCGTGTACCTGCATTCGGAGCGCTTCGTCGCGGACATGGTCAAGGCGCTGCAGCTCAACGCCATCAACGAATTCAAGCGTTTCTACCGCTCGGTGGATGCGTTGCTGATCGACGATATCCAGTTCTTTGCCCGTAAAGAGCGCTCGCAGGAAGAGTTTTTCCACACCTTCAACGCCCTGCTCGAGGGTGGCCAGCAGGTAATCCTTACCTCTGACCGCTACCCCAAGGAGATCGAAGGCCTGGAAGAGCGTCTGAAGTCGCGCTTTGGTTGGGGCCTGACGGTGGCCGTCGAGCCACCAGAGCTGGAAACCCGCGTGGCGATCCTGATGAAGAAGGCCGACCAGGCCAAGGTCGAACTGCCGCATGACGCGGCCTTCTTCATTGCCCAGCGCATCCGTTCCAACGTCCGTGAACTGGAAGGCGCATTGAAGCGGGTGATCGCTCACTCGCACTTCATGGGCCGCGACATCACCATCGAACTGATTCGTGAGTCGCTCAAGGACCTGCTGGCGCTCCAGGACAAACTGGTAAGTGTGGATAACATTCAGCGTACCGTCGCCGAGTACTACAAGATCAAGATCTCCGATCTGTTGTCCAAGCGTCGTTCGCGTTCCGTGGCGCGTCCACGCCAGGTGGCCATGGCGCTGTCCAAGGAACTGACTAACCACAGTCTGCCGGAAATCGGCGACATGTTTGGTGGTCGCGACCATACGACCGTGCTGCACGCCTGCCGCAAGATCAACGAACTGAAGGAATCCGACGCGGACATCCGCGAGGACTACAAGAACCTGCTGCGGACGCTGACGACCTGATGGCCGTCTGCGCAGCTAATTGAAGGCAAGGGACTAGACCATGCATTTCACCATTCAACGCGAAGCCCTGTTGAAACCCCTGCAACTGGTCGCCGGTGTCGTCGAGCGCCGTCAGACCTTGCCGGTCCTGTCCAACGTATTGCTGGTCGTGCAAGGCCAGCAACTGTCGTTGACCGGTACCGACCTGGAAGTCGAACTGGTAGGCCGCGTGCAACTGGAAGAGCCGGCCGAGCCTGGCGAAATCACTGTCCCGGCCCGCAAGCTGATGGACATTTGCAAAAGCCTGCCGAACGACGCCCTGATCGATATCAAGGTCGACGAGCAGAAACTGTTGGTCAAGGCCGGCCGTAGCCGCTTTACCCTGTCGACCCTGCCAGCCAATGACTTCCCGACCGTGGAAGAAGGCCCGGGCTCGCTGACCTGCAATCTGGAACAGAGCAAGCTGCGCCGCCTGATCGAGCGCACCAGTTTCGCCATGGCCCAGCAGGATGTGCGCTACTACCTCAACGGCATGCTGCTGGAGGTTTCCCGCAACACCCTGCGAGCTGTGTCCACTGACGGTCACCGCCTGGCGCTGTGCTCCATGAGCGCACCGATCGAGCAGGATGATCGCCACCAGGTCATCGTGCCACGCAAAGGTATCCTCGAACTGGCACGCCTGCTGACCGATCCGGAAGGCATGGTCAGCATCGTCCTGGGCCAGCACCACATCCGTGCTACAACCGGTGAGTTCACCTTTACTTCCAAGCTGGTGGACGGCAAGTTCCCGGACTACGAGCGCGTACTGCCCAAGGGCGGTGACAAGCTGGTGGTCGGCGACCGTCAGGCGCTGCGTGAAGCCTTCAGCCGTACTGCGATTCTTTCCAACGAAAAGTACCGCGGTATCCGCCTGCAACTGGCTGCTGGCCAACTGAAGATCCAGGCCAACAACCCCGAGCAGGAAGAAGCTGAAGAAGAAATCAGCGTGGACTACGAAGGTAGCTCGCTAGAAATCGGTTTCAACGTCAGCTACCTGCTGGACGTGCTGGGCGTAATGACTACCGAGCAAGTTCGTCTGATCCTGTCCGATTCCAACAGCAGTGCCCTGCTGCAGGAAGCTGGCAATGACGATTCTTCCTACGTTGTCATGCCAATGCGTCTGTAACCCGTAGCAGGCGAAATGTCTCTTCGACGTATCATGGTCACCGCGGTGCGCAACTTGCACCCGGTGACACTCTCACCGTCCCCCCGCATCAACATCCTTTACGGCGCCAACGGCAGCGGCAAAACCAGCGTGCTTGAGGCCGTGCACCTGCTCGGGCTGGCGCGCTCGTTCCGCAGCACCCGCCTGAACCCGGTTATCCAGTACGAACAACCGGCCTGTACCGTGTTCGGCGAAGTGCAATTGGCCGAGGGTGGCAGCAGTAACCTGGGTGTATCCCGGGAGCGGCAGGGGGAGTTCACTATTCGCATCGATGGGCAGAATGCGCGGAGTGCGGCGCAACTGGCTGAATTGCTACCGCTCCAGCTCATCAATCCGGACAGTTTCCGCTTGTTGGAAGGCGCTCCGAAAATACGCCGCCAGTTTCTGGATTGGGGGGTGTTCCACGTGGAACCTCGTTTTCTGCCAGCCTGGCAACGGCTGCAGAAGGCACTGCGGCAGCGGAACTCATGGTTGCGGCATGGTACACTTGACCCAGCTTCGCAAGCCGCCTGGGACCGGGAATTGTGCCTGGCCAGTGCGGAAATAGATGAATACCGTCGCAACTACATCAAGGCCTTGAAGCCCGTCTTCGAGCGAACCCTGAGCGAACTGGTCGAGCTGGACGGGTTGACCCTTAGCTACTACCGAGGTTGGGACAAGGACCGGGAACTGCAAGAAGTACTCGCTTCCTCTCTCCTTCGCGATCAGCAGATGGGCCACACCCAGGCCGGTCCGCAGCGTGCTGATCTGCGTCTTCGTCTGGCTGCCAACAATGCAGCCGACATCCTGTCGCGTGGTCAGCAAAAGCTGGTGGTGTGCGCATTGCGCATTGCCCAAGGCCACCTCGTTAGTCAGGCTCGCCGCGGTCACTGTATTTATCTCGTGGATGACTTGCCGTCCGAACTGGACGACCAGCATCGCCGCGCGCTGTGTCGCTTGCTTGAAGAATTACGCTGCCAGGTGTTCATCACCTGTGTAGATCACGAATTACTGAGGGAAGGCTGGCAGACGGAAACGCCAGTTGCTTTGTTCCACGTGGAACAAGGCCGTATCACCCAGACCCACGACCATCGGGAGTGAATGCATGAGCGAAAATCAAACGTACGACTCCTCCAGCATCAAGGTGCTGAAAGGTTTGGATGCCGTGCGCAAGCGCCCCGGCATGTACATTGGCGACACCGATGATGGTAGCGGCCTGCACCACATGGTCTTCGAGGTGGTCGACAACTCGATCGACGAAGCCCTCGCCGGTCACTGCGATGACATCACCGTCATCATCCACCCGGACGAATCCATCAGTGTGCGCGACAACGGTCGCGGCATTCCGGTCGACGTGCATAAAGAAGAAGGCGTTTCCGCAGCCGAGGTCATCATGACCGTGCTGCACGCCGGCGGTAAGTTCGACGACAACTCCTACAAGGTATCCGGCGGTCTGCACGGCGTAGGTGTTTCTGTTGTGAACGCCCTGTCCGAGAAACTGGTACTGACCGTTCGTCGTAGCGGCAAGATCTGGGAACAGACCTACGTTCACGGTGTTCCACAGGCGCCGATGGCGGTTGTAGGTGACAGCGAAACCACCGGTACCCACATCCACTTCAAGCCTTCGGCTGAAACCTTCAAGAACATTCACTTCAGCTGGGACATCCTGGCCAAGCGTATCCGAGAGCTGTCCTTCCTCAACTCGGGCGTTGGCATCCTGCTAAAGGATGAACGTAGCGGTAAGGAAGAGTTCTTCAAGTACGAAGGCGGCCTGCGTGCGTTCGTCGAATACCTGAACACCAACAAGACCCCGGTCAACTCCCAGGTATTCCACTTCAACGTCCAGCGTGACGATGGCGTGGGTGTTGAAGTTGCCCTGCAGTGGAATGACAGCTTCAACGAAAACCTGTTGTGCTTCACCAACAACATTCCGCAGCGTGATGGCGGTACTCACTTGGTGGGCTTCCGTTCCTCGCTGACCCGTAGCCTGAACAGCTACATCGAACAGGAAGGCCTGGCCAAGAAGAACAAGGTGGCGACCACTGGCGACGACGCCCGTGAAGGCCTGACCGCGATCATCTCGGTGAAGGTGCCGGACCCTAAGTTCAGCTCGCAGACCAAGGACAAGCTGGTCTCCTCGGAGGTGAAAACCGCCGTGGAACAGGAGATGAACAAGTACTTCGCCGACTTCCTGCTGGAAAACCCGAACGAGGCCAAGGCCGTCGTTGGCAAGATGATTGACGCTGCCCGTGCCCGTGAAGCGGCACGTAAAGCCCGTGAAATGACTCGCCGTAAAGGCGCGCTGGATATTGCCGGCCTGCCAGGCAAACTGGCGGACTGCCAGGAAAAGGACCCTGCCCTTTCCGAACTGTACCTGGTGGAGGGTGACTCCGCGGGTGGCTCGGCGAAGCAAGGCCGCAACCGTCGTACCCAGGCAATCCTGCCGTTGAAGGGTAAAATCCTCAACGTCGAGAAAGCGCGCTTCGACAAGATGATCTCGTCCCAGGAAGTTGGCACGCTGATCACTGCACTGGGCTGTGGTATCGGTCGCGAAGAGTACAACATCGACAAGCTGCGTTATCACAACATCATCATCATGACCGATGCTGACGTTGACGGTTCGCACATCCGTACCCTGCTGCTGACCTTCTTCTTCCGTCAGCTGCCGGAGCTGGTCGAGCGCGGCTACATCTACATTGCCCAGCCACCGCTGTACAAGGTGAAGAAAGGCAAGCAGGAGCAGTACATCAAGGACGACGAGGCCATGGAAGAGTACATGACCCAGTCGGCCCTGGAAGATGCCAGCCTGCATCTGGACGAGTCGGCACCAGCGGTTTCCGGTGTACAGCTGGAAGCATTGGTGAATGAATTCCGTAGTGTCATGAAGACACTCAAGCGTCTGTCGCGCTTGTACCCGGAAGAGCTGACCGAGCACTTCATCTACCTGCCGGAAGTCAGCCTGGAACAGCTGGGTGACCATGCTGTGATGCAAGCCTGGCTGGCCCAGTTCCAGGAGCGCCTGAACAACAGCCAGAAGTCCGGCCTGGTTTACAAAGCCAGCCTGCGCGAAGACAAAGAGCGCAACGTATGGTTGCCAGAAGTGGAAGTTACCTCCCACGGCCTGGCCAGCTACGTGACTTTCAACCGGGACTTCTTCGGCAGCAATGACTACCGTACCGTAGTCAACATTGGTGCCAAGCTGTCCAGCTTGTTGGGCGAAGGTGCTTATGTGCAGCGAGGTGAGCGCCGCAAGGCAATTGTCGAGTTCAAGGAAGGCCTGGATTGGCTGATGAACGAAACCACCAAGCGCCACACCATCCAGCGATACAAAGGGCTGGGCGAGATGAACCCTGAGCAGCTGTGGGAAACCACCATGGACCCGACCGTCCGCCGTATGCTCAAGGTCACCATCGAGGATGCGATCGCTGCCGACCAGATCTTCAACACCCTGATGGGTGATGCGGTCGAGCCGCGTCGTGACTTCATCGAAAGCAACGCGCTGTCGGTATCGAACCTGGACTTCTGATCCGGTTGTAGGTTCACAGAAAAGCTGCACGCTTTCACAAATAGATGACCGGCCGGGCTTCAACCATGGCCCCTGTCGGTCACCATCAAGCCCGCCTTCGCGGGCTTTTTTTTGCCTGGAATTCCTGCCGGGGCGCCCTACTCCGCTCATTGGAAAATGATGCAGATGGGGGGATTTGAGGAAGTGATTTGATGGGGCGCTGGAAGTGCTGAGAGGGTCGGCGGGCGGATCTGAGCAGCAGAGAGATTGAGAGGACTTTAAAACTAATATTTGAACACCTTAATAGTTAATTAAGCGTACGTGTTAAGTATTAATTTGAACAATTTAGTATGGAAATGAAATTTGGTGGAAGTTGCCATTTTGGATTTTTTGTAGATTTCGAAGGGATGTTGGAATAAGATCTATGACCAACTTTTCCGCTTTGCACTGAAGATTTTCAGCCAAATCAGCTGTTTGAAGCGAGAGCTTCAGACCTGATCCAAATTGCTCCAGCGATCACGAAGTGGCCGTTTAGAAATAAAGAGAGCAAGCCGATTGCTTTAGATTCTGATCAGTCATGAGAGTCATGACCAATGAGAGAAAAGGAGACCTGAAAATGTAGAAAAACGCGATCAATCCCGAGAGGACTGACCGCGCTTAGCGAAGCAGACTTGCGTCCTCAGAACCCGCAATGTCTGCTTTTTCGAAGCGACTGTCAATCCTCTCCCATTTTTTCGACCTTAGCGAGGTTACTCGACGGCACAGTGTTGCCTGTCGAAAGGCCTCACTTCGCCCGCCCTGCGCCTTGATTTTTTGGCGCAGCGTCGGCGCTCGTTTCGAGATTTTCGGAGGTGTTTCATGACAGTACGAAAGGTGGTCACGCGGCGGTCCAACCATTACCGCGGCTACTTCCCATCGCTCAAAAATAAAAAGCCTGTGCCCTGGGAGTCCCAGCTCGAAGGCGCTCTTTTTCGGCTTCTTGAGCTGTCTCCTGCGGTCATCGGCTACGTCCCGCAGCCCAGTGAGGAACGTGTTCCATCGCTCCAGGGCTACTTCAAATATTACCCAGACGTACAGGTTTTCCTCGCGGATGGGCGCGAGTGGTGGTTTGAAGTGAAGCCTCACGACCGACTGAAGATTGCCAGCGTCAGGCAGCGACTGGATGCCGCTGAGCGCTACTTCAACGCCACTGCCCGTAACTTTTCGGTGATCACTGAAAAGTTAATTGAAGCTGAACCCCTGGCTACCAATCTTAGAAGGCTGATGTATCACCGGCGCGGTCCAGAGCTTTCGCATCAGGCGTTGGAGGAGGTAATGGCGACCTTCAACGAATGGCCGCCTATGACCGTTGCAGATCTGCTCTACGTGGTTGGTGAGGGGAAAGCCTGGCGCTTGTTAGGCCTTGGGGTGGTGGGCATTGACCTTGATAGGTCAATTGACACTGACTCCCCGGTCTTCCTGCAAGGGGGGCACCGTCATGCAAACCTTTTCCCTTAGGGTGAAATTGGTCGTCATCGTTCGTGGCGTACTGATGGTGCTTGAGAAGAGGCTTATTGACCGGAAGCTGCTCTTTTTCGATGAGCTTGGTGAGCCCACGAAGCTATCCGAGAAGGAGTTCTATGAGGCCTACGAGAAGCGCGAGATCGAGATCTCCGCTGATCAGCCATACCTTGGGAGGGTTCCGTATGTGCGGAACGTCCCTCCAGATATTTCATGCTTCCCCAAAAAACATGGAGATGAGGCATTGCGTCGACGCAAGTATCTGGACGACCTAACTAAGCGCGGTAAATACAAGCTACCGGGTGACGAAGACATGATCAAGAAGCTTAGAGATATCGCCAAAAAGATTGGGGATGCGTGCGCACCCTCGGTTTCCACTATTCGACGTTGGGCAGCCAAATACATTGGCCAGAACGTAGTAAAGCTTATCCCTCAGCATGCCAAAAAGGGTCGGGCTGCCGCGATACAGGGAGAGCTCGAAGTTATTCTTGAAGGGGTGATTAATAAAACCTACCTGCAGGATACGATTCCAGCGGTCAGCGTGGTCGTTTCAGAATTCGAGGATCAGATAAAAGAGAGGAACAAAAGTCGTTTGCCTTCGGATCAGCTCAAGATCCCAAGCGGAATGACTGTCCGAAGGTACATCGCCAAGCTGGATCCGTACCTTGTGGATAAGGAGAGGCTCGGAAAACACGCAGCAGACAAGAAGCACCGTGTTGCGGCGGGTGTCCTACGTGTCCATGAGATTTTGGAACGTTGGGAAATTGATCACACCTTGTTGGACGTCCAGCTTGTGGATGAAACCTCGGGGCTGTGCATTGGGCGCCCCTATCTGACGATCGTCCTCGACCGCTTCTCTCGAATGGTGATGGGATATTTGCTCCACCTGTCGGCGCCAAATACGGAAACCGTGCTTCGTGTGATCGAACGCTCAATCCGTCCAAAAGCCGAATTGCTGAAGCGCTTTCCGAAAGTGAGAAATGAATGGTGGGCACGTGGGCTGCCGGCTCGAATAGTCCCAGACAACGCAGCGGAATTTCACGCGGGCGATCTCATCATGGGATTCAACGAGTTGGGTATCGAGATCATGTATCCCGCTTCAAGGGCCCCTCAAAGGAAAGGTGCCGTCGAACGCTTTTTCAGCACACAGAACCTGGGGCTTATCCACAACCTCCCGGGTACCACCTTCTCGAATATCCAGCAGCGTGGCGATTACGACTCGGAGAAGAATGCATGTTTCACGCTCCCTCAATTGGAGGCGGTGGTAGTGAAATGGATCGTCGATGGTTACCACCAGACTCCTCATCGGGGGCTGGACAACAGAACACCGGCTCAAGTCTGGGGGACTAGCGAGGCGAACCATGTCATCAGCCTTCCCGTCGACCTGGACTCGTTGGAGTGCATTCTGGCCAAGCGGGCCTCGGTGAAGGTTCACCATTACGGCATCGAGGTTGCCAAAGTGGGCTACCACTCTACGGAACTTGCTGAGCTCCGTATGCGTTTGGCAGACGGAGAAAAGGTAAACGTCCGCTATCGAGACGAAGCCGGGCACGTTTGGGTTCACGACCGCTTCAGAAACTTGTTCTTCAAAGTGCCCGCCAAAGATGAGCGAATGGCCGGTAAGAGCAGGGAGGTGTGGAAGGCTGCCGAGAAAGCGCTGCGAGAAAAATATAATGAGCAGCCTAGCTTCGAGGCTACGCACAGGTGCTACCAGGAAATTATGGAAGATGCAGACGAGGCCCGCCGTTCGCAGACGCTCAGAAAACGACGCGCAGCTGCCATAGCGAAAATCGACAAGGAGGGTCGAGTGACCGAAAGCACGCCTCCACCCAAGGTACTCGCTGAAGTGGAATGGACCGGTGACTCTATTCCTAACATTCCGCCAGCAGCCTTCAAGGTCTCGGTTCGTCGCCCTGCTGGGAGTTCTAAGCCATGAACGCCATCAATCTGTACGAATGCTACGAGCATGGTGAATACAGCTTTACGCTCCGCGATCGTTTTATTCACAGCCCTCAAGTCGAGCGAGCGTTGACGCGACTAGGCGATATCCACGGCGATAGTCGGCGTACCAGAGCAAGTAAAGGGTTGCTGATCCAAGGTCCAAGCGGAGTGGGCAAGAGCACATTGGTCAAGGAGTACATTCGGTCATTGGAGGAATTGGAGAGCCATGACCCACAGAAGCGGACAGTTCTGTTCGTCGAGATGCCTTCGTCTCCAACCAAAAAGAACCTGGCAGCAGCCATTTTGGCAGAGCTGAAGGATCCCTTCGCAGAGGCACGAGGACATTCGGCAGAGGTTAAATTTGCGCGAGTAGTCCTGCTGCTGAAGAACCTTGGCGTGGAGATGTTGGTCCTCGATGAGGCGCAGCACCTGGTCGATTATCGTCGTAATGGTGCGTATGAGGCAGCAGACTGGATCAAGAGTCTGATGAATGAAACCAGTATCGCGTTTGTTCTGATTGGGCTGAAGCGCACCGAAAATCTCCTGCTAGCAAACGAGCAACTGCGACGCAGGTTTTCGGCCACGGTGGCATACGATCGCTTCACCTTCTCCGCTAATACGTCTCTTCATTTCGTGATGTTGTTGCAGGCAATCGAGGGCGAACTGCCTGTTCAAACCATCAGTTTTGTAGAGCCAGCGATGATTAAACGCTTCTACCTGGCTTCCTATGGATTGATCGACTACCTCATCAAGATTGTGGACAGGGCTGTTTGGCTGGTTCAAGTCCAGGACCTTGTCGGGATTGAACTTCCTGTGCTGGCCCAGGCTTTTGAAGACGAGGTTTGGAGCTACGCCACCGAGGATCGAAACCCCTTCAGTGCGAGCTTCAATTTCCAGCCTCTGTTCGGGAAGCGGGAGCCGTTTGAGACGTTCGAAGAGAGCAGTACCTGACGGCCAAGGGCCGGGCTTATCGGCCCGGCTCTACTCCCCTGATTTTTATGTCTTCGATTTCATGGATGTGTAGGAATGTTTGGTCTTTTAATCAACCCACGACCACACCAAGACGAAAGTCTTTTGGGGTACCTGCAGCGCCTGGCGAAAGCCAACGGATTACCCAGAAAGGAACTGCTCACCGCCTTTGCACGAGCCGACGAGACCGATGTTGCGGACTGGCTGCAGATGATGGAAGGACCACTGAGCTGGCCTGCGGTATCTGCTGAGTTTCGTGATCCAAGGCCCAAGGGGGTCAAGTTATGGACGACTCATCACGCTCGTTACTGTCCGATCTGTTTGGGCGAAGCCGGTTATTGGAGAGAAAGCTGGGGCTTGACCCTGGTTACGACGTGTTCTGTCCACGGCACTGAACTCCACGGGCGGTGCCCCAACTGTCTGAAGGAAACCGATCCAAGCGCAATGAGTGCGAATAGTTGCCAAGCGTGTGGCACCTCATTGAGTGGGACCAATTTTGAGATCGCGCCGGCGAGTGATACGGCCGCCTGGCTCACCTCTGGCTTTGAAGATAGGTTTTACGCCGACTCGTTGCCAGCTGACGCGGGATTGGCGGCCCTCACCTACGAACAGTTTCACGAGTTGTCATCGCGTCTCGCTGTCAGAAGTTTGCCTACGGAAAGAACCCAGCCGCTGAAGGTTGCTGATTCGGGTTCGCTGCGGATTCCACGCCATTCGGACACTCAGCCCACGCTGATCCGGACACCTGTTCCACGATCATTCGGACAGGCAGTCGGAGCGCAGCGACGCAGGGGTTGCATTGTTAGTCTGAGGCGCCCGGCGCCGTCAATTTCTTCACCCGCTTTCTCATCGACTCGCCCTTGAGGTTGATCCGGTAGGCGTTGTGCACCAGGCGGTCGAGGATGGCATCGGCCAGGGTTGGATCGCCGATCAGTTCGTGCCAGTTGTCCACGGGCATTTGGCTGGTCACGAGGGTCGAGCGCTGGCCGTAGCGGTCGTCCAGTAGCTCCAGCATGTCGCGGCGCTGTTCGGCGGTGAACGGGGCCAGGCCCCAGTCATCAAGGATCAGCAGGTCGGTCTTGGCATAGCCGCTCATCAGCTTGGCGAAGCGCCCGTCGCCATGGGCTAGGCCCAACTCTTCCAACAGGCGCGGCAAGCGCAGGTAACGCACGCTGTAACCCTCTCGGCAGGCCTGGTGTGCCAGGGCGCAGGCCAGCCAGGTTTTACCCACGCCGGTGGGCCCGTTGATGATCAGGTTGAGTCCGTCGCGTAACCACTGACCGCTGCTCAGCTGGAGGATCAGCGCCTTGTCGAGTCCGCGCGGGCTGCGGTAGTCGATGTCTTCGAGGCAGGCGTTGTGCTTGAGCCGGGCCTGACGCAGGCGGCTGCTGAGGCGCTTGTCGTCGCGTTCGGTCAGTTCGCGGTCGACCAGCAGGCCGAGGCGTTCCACGAAGCTCAGGCTGTCGATGTCGGGGGTTTTCAGTTGCTCGGCGAGTGCCTTGAGCATGCCGGTCAGGCGCAGGGTCTGGAGCTTGTCCAGGGTCGGATGGGGCAGCATGGTGGGATTCCTTGTGTTCAGTGGTAGTAGCCGGGGCCGCGCAGATTGGCGTGGTCGTCCGGCAGCAGGGGCAGGTTGGCTTGAGCCAACGGCAGGCTTTCCAAACCCTGGCGCAGGATCGATTCGAGGCTCTTGTAGCTGCACGCACCGAGGCTGAGGGCGCGACGGCAGGCCAACTCCAAGCGCACTTCGCCATGGGTCTTGCCCAGGCGCAGGATGCCCAGGCAGGCCCGGTAGCCTTGGGTTGGGTGGATGCGCCGTTCGAGGATGTGGCTGATCACGCCGGCCGTGTTCGGCCCGGTCTGCTCAGCCCAGCGGATCAGCCGTTGTGGCGTCCACTCGGCGTGCTCGCGATGGCTCTTGGGCATGTGCTCGGCCTGTGTGCTGTGCCGGCCCTTGTGCGGTGAGCGAAGATGGCTGGCCACCCGCTGATTGGCGTGGAAGCACTCCACCGTGCGCGCTGTCAGGCGTACTTCCAGTTGTTTCTTCACCAGTTGGTACGGCACCGAGTAGTAGTGCCCATCAACCTCGACGTGGTAGTCGATGTGCACACGCGCCTTCTTCCACTCGGCATACACGTAGGGTTGCTCCGGCAGCGGCCGCAGCACCGGACGATCCAGGGCTTCGAAGGCCGAGTGCCGGGAGCCCGGCAGCTTGCGAAACGGTCGTCGGTTGAGGCGCTCCAGCAATAAGGCGATGGCGCTGTTGAGTTCGTTCAAGGAGAAGAACTGGCGGTTCCTCAGCGCGGCGAGGATCCAGCGCTCGACCACCTGCACGCCGACCTCGGCCTTAGCCTTGTCGCGCGGCTTACGCGCCCGCGCCGGCACCACCGCCACGCCATAGTGCTCGGCCAGATCGCGGTAGCTCGGGTTGATGTCCGGCTCGTAGCGATGGCTCTTACTCACCGCGCTGCGCAGGTTGTCCGGCACCACGATCTCCGGCACGCCCCCGAGGAAGGCGAAGCAGCGGGTATGCGAGCCCAGCCAGTCCGGCAGCTGCTGCGACCAGGTGGCTTCGGCGAAGGTGTAGCTGGAGGCGCCGAGCACCGCGACGAACACCTGCGCCTGGCGGATCTCGCCGCTGTGCCGGTCGATCACCGGCACCGTCTGCCCGGCGTAGTCGACGAACAACTTCTCGCCGACGCGATGTTCCTGGCGCATCACCACGTCCAGCTTGCCCTGCCAGGCCCGGTAGTGCTCGCAGAACCAGCTGTACTGAAAACCCTGCGGCTGGCTCAGGCGATACTCCTGCCAGAGCAGCGCCAGGGTCACGCCGGGGCGACGCAGCTCGGCGTGCACCCAAGACCAATCAGGCAGTGGCCGCTGCTCACTGGGCACCGCAGGGGCCAGTGGGAACAGTTGCTGTTCCAGTTCGGAATCGGACAACGAGCAGGGCCAGGCTAGACCGCTGGCGGCAAAGCGACAGAGGTAATCACCGGCACTGCTGTGGCCTATGCCCAGACTGCGGGAGATCTTACGGACAGACAGCCCGCAATCGAACTTGAGGCGCAACACCTCACGGATTTTACGCATGGACAAACGCTCCACGACGACCTCTCTGCTTCGAAAAAGAGGTCGATGGTAGTGAATAAATCCTGCGTAGCTGCCTGCCTGGAAAGTGTCCGGATGGCCGTGGAATCGGTGTCCGGATGCTCGTGGAATGAGTGTCCGGATCAGCGTGGAATCACTGTCCGGATGTGCGTGGAATGGGTGTCCGAGTCAGCGTGGAATCCGCAGGTTCGCTAGAGATATCGCGGCTTATGGCAAACGCGGCGGGCGTGGTTCTCATGAACTGGCCTCTCGCATTCAGAGAACTGCTGAGTGGCCTCAAGGCAGTCCATTCCGATAACGAACATTGGACGCTCAGCAGATCGTTCGGCCCGATATACCACGACATCCACCGTGATCTGGATGACTCTTGTTTTGACTTTCTTCGTCGAGAGTTCGAATCATTTCTGCAGCATGCGTGGGAAGCACCGTTAGCGAAGCGAAATCGCAATTTGAGTGAGGAGACGATTGAGAGACATCGTTGGGTGTCGTTCGATTCTGCTGCTGAAGCTTGTGGTCTCGGGGTATCAGTCATAAAACGCCTTCATCAGGAGGGACAAATCGCCTATCGGGAGAAGGTCCATGAAGATCGAGTCTTTACGGTCGTGGACCTGGATCATTTGAAGGCAATCTCGCAGCATCTCCAGGGCGTGGCTGATATGAAAGAAACCTCGACTTTGCTAAGCCTCTGTCGCAATCGGGTTAGGCAGCTGCTAGCTGGTGGTACCCTCCAGTTCTTTGGTGGAGAACCGCGCCCAGGCGAAAGGTGGCTGATTGACTGCCGCTCGATCAACGAATTGATTGATGAGAAGCTGCCTACCAGCTCTGACCAGAGCCTGGTGTCGATCAACTACTTGGCCAAGCATTCTCTGCCCAAGGGGGGTGGGTTGGTCGAGTTGGTTCAGGCAATACGTGCAGGTGAACTTCGCGCTTACGGCCCAGCTGAGAATGGCTCGGTTGCGGTAGGGGCGTGGTTACTCAAGCCGCAAGATTTTGCAGCGTGGCAACAAGCCCGAGCTGAGAACAAGAGTCCGGTCTTTCCCGGCCTGTCGGTAGTCAAGGCTGCTGCGCTGTTAGGCGTCAAAGAACAATGCGCATACGCGTTCGTTCGACTGGGTCTGCTATGGAGCACTGCTGTCGAACGAGGCCGGCGTACGCAATTGATGGTTAAGCCTCAAGCCATCGACAGATTCAGGCGTGGCTATATCTTGGGACCGGAGATTGCGGTGTATTTGGGGAAGTCGACCAGGGAGGCGTTCAAGCACCTTTGGGAGGCCAGGTTTCGCCCCGTTGCGGGGCCATCCATTCCAAACGCGGCTTGCCGGCAGTACGTTTGGGTAAGAAGCAAAAAGCTGATCGATTACCTCGCAAGTGAAGCCGCCCAGATCGACGATCCTGAAGCCATCACGTTTTTATCCACACCGATCGCTCAGCCTCGTGATTGCCGATTCAGGCATGTGGGATCAAGATAGTTAGCACGCTTTCTTTCTTGATTGCTAAAATCATCGAACCCATTTTGGAGAATCTTATGTCCCGTCTCGCTGAATTCCGCCTGCTCGAACAACAGCTCGCAGCCCAACTGGCGGAGCTGGAAGCGCTGAAAAATGACTCTGCCCTGAAGCAGGAAATGGAATTTGAAACGAAGCTGCGCAGTTTGCTCAACGAGTATGGCTACGGCCTGCGCCAAGTGGTGCTGATCCTCGATCCGCAAGCGGTGGCTTCCACTGATATGGCCCCAAAAACCTCTCGGAAACCACGCGAAGTGAAGGTCTACAAGAATCCACACAGCGGAGAGGTTGTTGAGACCAAGGGTGGTAATCAGCGTACGCTTAAGGCCTGGAAAAACGAGTATGGCGCTGAGGTAGTCGAGTCTTGGCTCGCCAATTGATTGCACTGCAGGCGGCTTCTGGCACGAGATGAATCGTGGTGCGCCCCGAATGCAAATTCCCATTCTGGGGCGTGACGAAATTTTCTGCGGGTGGTGGTGACACACAGTTTATGCGCATTAAATAGAGGTCCACTTCAAAAAATGGACTCTGCAAAATGCGGAATGCTCTCGTCTCAATCTCAGTGAACACCATCGCAAGCCTCCTGACTGCGCTTGTGCTTCACTGGATCACCCCTCCTCTTTCCGACCTCTCCATTCAGCCAATCACGGCCTCAAACTCTGGATCCAAGAGCTCTTCGTGCTCTTCGTAGATGAGAAATCTGGACCAGACAGCACGTTTCTGAACCACCCCATCAGAGCAAGCGTTCCCCTGGATTGAGCTATCTGGTGACGATTCGTTGAGTTTCTTCTCACTGCTAGGAAGAGCTCTGATTAAAAATTCGTGCTTCCTCAGAGGCTTAGCGATGGTGTCTGTAGAGGCTTTTCTGGAATGACGAGTAAGCTCCTGATGGAGGCGTTTTCTGCACTCCATCCCTCACGGGGACCGCTTGTCAAATCGAAAGGCCCTGCTATACAGTTCTTGTCAAAGGATTTGTCAAATGATGTAGAATCCGGTCCCTCGTTGGGGAGCGGTGGAGGAGTTAACATGTCAGAACGCGAAGGGGTCTTAGCAAGGGCGCCGCTTATCTATGCGTTGAGCGTAATCAGATTTGCCCCGATTCTTAAGCTGCCAAAGCTGATCCCAGACATTCAGCACACGATCCGTCAGAGCCTCCCGGGCTTCTTCCAGATGGTCAAGGGCGTGCCGCCTGGAGTGATGCACAGCGGAGAACCGAATTCTTGGGCGTTCCTTAATCGGGATGCTGACTACGCGTGCGTGCTGGCCATGGATCACATGATCCTGCAAAGCACAAATTATCTTCATTTTGATAACCACTTAGCGCTTTTCCGTGAGTGCATTGAGGCGCTGGTAGGGCAAGCAGGTGCATTGGATATCACCGCTATCGGGATGCGGTACGTCGATAAAATTGAACCAGCTGAAGGTGAGACCCTAGCCGACTACCTTCCGGAAGCCATGCTCCCGCTTAAATGCGATGAGCTAGCGGCGCATGGGAAAGTCCCCAAGGAGCAGCTTGGAATCTCTACTACCACTTACCATCTAGATCCGGAGTATCTGCACATCAGATGCTGGCGGCAGACTGGTATGTGGATACCGGAAGATTTGGTCGAGCCGGCCATGGTTTTCGAAATTGCTAAGCAATCGAGGAATTCATCCAAGCATGGTGCTCCTCTGCAAGGTGCATTTGTGCCTGTTAGCGAAAATGGTGCTCTTCTCGATACGGATGCGCATTGGCCGCTGCAGTTAGCCGAACGACTGGGAACCGAGGAGATCTGCACGAGACTCGACGGTTTGCATAAGACTGCTAACTTTGCTTTTAGGACAGTCGCGAAAGATCATGCCTTTGAGGTTTGGGGGAAGGCGAAATGACTACAGCAATGAATGGGCAATGGATTGATCCTACCGGGGCTGCTGTAAGCAGATCTTCTACTTGGGAAAACCCTGAAATTGCTCCGCGTGTAGGTAGCACGACAGCAAACCCTGTATTGGCGATTGCTTTCACAGCGATGCTGGCCGTTTCGGTAGTAGTCGCTCCTGGGACTGGCTCCCTGCCCTATCCACAACTTATCGGCTCAGCAGGCATGAGCTTTCATGGCGTGCATGCTGGTGCCTGGACCGAGGTGGACACCAGCCAGGATGCCAATGTTACCGAAGACGTAGCGCCGGCCTTAATCGAGGAGCTTAGGAGCGACTTCAAGTTGTCAGATAGCTCCATCGCGCAGATCTTCAACGTGTCTCGTCAGACCGTGTACAATTGGCGGACTGGAAAAACCGCCACGGGTTTTCCCGAGAGGCTTGCGGCTTTAACTGAGGCGTTGCGCCAAGTTAACGCCGAAGAAGCGCAGTATCTGCATCGGGTGCTTTTCTATCCAACCGCCGATGGCCGCCTGATTCAGGATGCGCTTTCGGATGAAGCGTGGAATCGAAATGGCGCTAAAGGTGTGTACGGAATGGTTGCGGAGTTGGCTGGCAAGGCGCAGCAGCTACGTGATAGGGACCTCAAAACCATCGCCAGGTTAGAAAAATCGGGCGGTTCGAATTTGGTTTGATTATGGCTGATACACCTGAGCAAGAGATCGTAAGTGCCATTAGCGCTGCTGGTTGGCTGCAAGGAAATACCGTCTCAGGTGACGCCTTGATTGAACACATATCCGAGGAGGTCCTGAAAGCCCAATTCGAGGGGGCGGCTCCAGCTTATTGGATGTTGGCCTCCCATTCCTGCACGGTGCATGCACGCAACCTTTGTGATGCGCCGTGGATAGAGTGGATTGCCGTTAAGGTAAAGAAAAAGGCCTTCGATAAGCAGCTGCACGCCCTCAATCCACGTACGCTGCACCTGCAGCACGCGGAAAAGCAGGTTATGGAGCTCAAGATTCACAAGCGTGTGTGGACCAAGAGAGCCGTGCTTCCGACGCTCCACCGAAATCCGGTAATCACGCTGAGCGAAGAAAACGGTCAGTATTTCTCATACTGGATGTCCCACCATTACAACCGTATTGCGATGCCGGACGAGTTGGTCAACCGCCTGAAGGCAGACCAAGGTGACGACGGCATGAAGGGCATCGCCGTGCTTGTCGACGATTTCCTCCATCAGAACAACCAATTTTTCGCTAGTGCTTGGGTTTCCTTCAACCCCAAGGGCGAGATTCGCGACCCGGCTGAGCCCTACGAGGTGGTGTTCCGGTTTTTGACCAAACGAGAGCACGCCAGGCGCGCAAATGAGCTGCACGACCAGCTGAATGAAGTGCTCGGGGTGGCCAGAAATCTCAACGATGGGCTGTACTTCGGTGGAGCAGACGTCACGGTGCTACAAGACTTTACCATGCTCGATGCGGAAGACTTCGTGCGGTACAACCTTCACGACTGGCTCAGTGTTGGGGATACCGATGAAGATGAAGAAGGTGCCGATGATGCTGACTGAGCTGCTATCGGCCTCCCCTTTAGGATCTGGGTTTGACCTTAGCTGACCGGCTGCTCTACAAACCAATTGATTTTCTCCGGAGCCGGTGTCACTGTCGCTCCAAGAATAGCCCCCACGCCTCGGGCAGGTCCCAGACCTGTACTGCGCATCAGGGGGTTAGTTGTTTCTAGGGCCCGCCCAGGTCGATCAGGCATGCTTTGGGCTGGCCTCAAACCAGTGGGTGACCACCAAAAGGGTCAGTTAGGCCTACTGCTGCCTATCCTCGCTCGTTACCATCCAGAAACCCTCTATTGATACGGTTTCAGCAAAGATGGATGTCTATAAGCTCCGCATCGAAGACACAGAAAGCAAGATCATCGACAAGGAAGGTTTCGAGGCCGAGACCTTCCGCAGAGATCCGTGGTACCAGCCTGGAAGTGCGGGCAAGCTAGCTCAGTTTGCTGTATGCCCGGCATGCGACAACCCTGTCCAGCTGGTTGGGCGTAACCGTCTGGCCAACTCACCCCTCAGCACACAGACCAGCTCGGACAAGAACGGGTGGAAAACAAAGCCTTGCCCGCAGGTATACCCATTGAATAAGCCTGTATCTGACGTAGGTCATGCAGAGCCTGCCAGCGGGTCGCAATCGACGATGGCTTCATTGTATACTTCGGCTCCGCATACCCCTTGAGCTACAGGAACATCAGCATGACTGTACTCCAAACGATCTACTGGCAGCCTACGCCGCCTTAGCGCTACGCCCCCTCGCAACAACCTGCTTCCGCTAGCCTCGCTCGCGGGTGCTCACTGCTGTACGCCTGGTTTTACACCTTAAGCACACAGCAAAAAATCCTCAAAATTTGAATTTGTATCGATTCGCTCGCCACTCCCTTGGCGTGCGCGATGCTTTGCCTTGGATATTTATATGCTGCAAAAACTTAGACGTAAGCGTCCGGCGAACTCACCTTGCGTAAGTCAGGCCGGCACCCACTGATGCGGCAGCAACTGTCCGATCTCACTGGCCCGTTGGGTCGGCAGCCGCGTCAGTACATCCTTGAGATAGGCATACGGATCATGCCCATTCATGCGTGCCGACTGGATCAAACTCATGATCGCCGCCGCGCGCTTGCCGCTGCGCAGCGACCCGGCAAACAACCAGTTCGAGCGCCCGAGTGCCCATGGCCGTATCTGGTTCTCGACCTGGTTGTTGTCGATGGGCACAGCCCCATCGTCCAAGTAGCGCGTCAGCGCTACCCAGCGTTTCAGGCTGTAATCGAGGGCTTTGGCTGTGGCTGATCCGTTGGGCACCAAGTCGCGCTGGGCCAACATCCAGTCATGCAGTGTTTTGAGGATCGGCACCGCCAATTCTTGTCGTATTCGCCAGCGCTCTTCATCACTCATGTCCCGCGCCTGACGTTCGACCTCGTACAAGCCGCTGATCGAGTGCAGTGCCTGTTCGGCCAGCTGACTTTTGTTCGCTACGTGCAGATCAAAGAACTTGCGACGGGCGTGAGCCATGCAGCCGATTTCAGTGATGCCTTGCTCAAATCCGGCCTTGTAGCCAGCGAAGTCATCGCAAACCAGCTTACCGTTCCAGTCGCCCAGGAAGTTGCGTGCATGTTGTCCGGCACGGCTTGGGCTGAAGTCGTAAACCACCGCGTTGAGCGCCGAAAACGGCGTCGTGCTGTACGCCCAGACATAGGCCCGGTGGGTTTTCTTCTCGCCTGGCGCAAGCATTTGCACCGGTGTTTCATCGGCGTGAATCACACCCTGGTTCAGCACCGCTTCACGCAGAGCATCAACTAGCGGCTGAAGTCTCACGCCAGTTTGTCCGACCCATTGCGCCAAGGTCGAACGAGCAATTGCCAGTCCGGCGCGACCAAAGATTTTCTCCTGCCGGTACAGCGGCAAGTGATCGGCAAACTTGGCCACCATCACGTGGGCCAACAAACCTGCGGTCGGGATACCTTTGTCGATAACCTGCGCCGGCACCGGCGCCTGAATCAGGGTTTCGCACTGACGGCAGGCCCATTTACCACGCACATGTTGCTCGACGGTAAATACGCCCGGCGTGTAATCCAGCTTCTCGCTGACGTCTTCGCCGATGCGTTGAAGTTGGCAGCCGCAGGCGCACTGGGTGTTTTCAGGTTCGTGACGAATTACTGTGCGTGGAAACTGCGGCGGCAAGGGCGCTCGTTTCGGGGACTGCCGTGGTTCGGCCTGTGGCGCAGCTGGGAGAAGCTGTTTCAGCTCGGCCTCGATAGCCTCAAGGTCGGTGTCGAGCAGGTCATCCAGCAAGCTGCTTTGCGCCGGGCTGATTTGCTCGCTGCGCTTGGCAAACTTGTGGCGTTTGAGCAGGGCGATTTCGAACTTGAACTGTTCGATGAGGATTTCATCGTTCTGGATCTTTCTGCTCATCGCCTCGACCTGGGACTGCAATTGCAACGCCTGTGCCGCCAAGGCACGAAGCTGTTCCGGGGTCATCTGGTCGAGGTTGGGCGAGAAAGTCATACCGCCGATTGTGCCAGAGCAGGCGCGGGACGACGACAAGTAGACCGGCCAAATGGCCGGCGGTTACAGCACGGTAATCACACCGCCTGCACCAACGCGCTGCCACGGCAGGCCCAGTACCAACGCCTGGAGTTGTTCGCTGTCGAGTTCGACCTCACTGCCATGACGAATGCCGGGCCAGTGGAACTTGCCTTGGTTCAGTCGCCGCGCCGCAAGCCAGATGCCCACGCCGTCGTGCACCAGCACTTTCATCCGGTTGGCCCGGCGATTGGCGAACAGATAAGCGCAGTGCGGCTTCGCCGCACCGAACACCGCAATCACCCGAGCCAGTGCCGTCTCGGTGCCGGCGCGCATGTCCATCGGCTCGGTGGCCAGCCAGATGTCATCGATGCGGATCATTGAGCGACAGCCCGAACAAATTGTGCGCAGCCCTCGGGATCTGAGGCTGGCCATTTCACCGTGATCACTTGCCCGGCCACGGGCAATTCGATGATCACTGACGCCTCGACTGGCCGTTTAGGTGCGGCTTTTAGCGGGACGAAAGCCGGTAGTGAAGCCGCTGCGGGCTGATCTCGATAGAGCGGCAGCCATTTGCGGATGACGTTGGCATTGATGCCGTGGCTGATGGCGACACTGGACACGGTTGCGCCAGGTTGCAGGCATTCCTGAACGACCTGGGCTTTGAATGGCTTGGGATAAGAGCTTCGTTGGCGCATGGAAATCCTGGCGATAAGGGTGATCGCGTCCGCTTAAAAATACGCGGACACCATCGCCCTTAATGCTGGAGTTCGGAAGGTGAGTTCGCCGGACGCTTACACTTAGACAAACGTGGTTTTCCAACGTCCGTGCCGACGTGCTCGCGGGGCTGGTGGTCGCACTCGCGCTGATCCCGGAAGCCATCGCCTTTTCCATCATCGCCGGGGTAGATCCCAAAGTCGGTCTCTACGCCTCCTTCTGTATCTGTGCTGTCATCGCCTTTGTCGGCGGGCGCCCCGGAATGATCTCGGCGGCGACAGGCGCCATGGCACTGCTGATGGTTACGCTGGTAAAAGAGCATGGACTCCAGTACCTGCTGGCCGCGACGCTACTATGTGGCGTACTTCAAATCCTTGCCGGCTACCTGAAGCTCGGCTCGTTGATGCGCTTTGTTTCACGCTCGGTAGTCACCGGCTTCGTAAACGCATTAGCGATTCTGATTTTTATGGCGCAATTGCCTGAGCTGACCAATGTCACCTGGCATGTCTATGCCATGACCGCTGCGGGCCTGGGAATCATCTACCTGTTCCCGTATGTACCGAAAATCGGCAAGGTGATTCCCTCTCCATTGGTGTGCATTCTGACGCTGACTGCCATCGCCATTTACCTCGGTTTGGATATCCGCACCGTCGGTGACATGGGCCAACTGCCTGATACGCTCCCGATCTTCCTCTGGCCTGAAGTTCCGCTGAATTTTGAAACCCTGCGCATCATTTTCCCGTACTCGGCTGCGTTGGCAGTAGTGGGTCTACTCGAATCAATGATGACCGCGACCATCGTCGACGACCTTACCGACACCACCAGCAACAAAAACCGCGAGTGCAAAGGCCAGGGTGTGGCCAACATCGCTGCCGGCATGCTTGGCGGCATGGCAGGTTGCGCCATGATCGGCCAGTCGATCATCAACGTGAAATCTGGTGGCCGCACCCGTCTCTCGACATTGTGTGCCGGCGTTTTCCTGCTGCTGATGGTGGTATTTCTTGGCGAATGGCTCTCCAAAATCCCTATGGCGGCACTCGTGGCTGTGATGATCATGGTGTCCATCGGCACCTTTAGCTGGGATTCCTTGCGTAATCTGAAAGAGCATCCGCTGTCGACCAACCTCGTCATGGTGGCGACCGTCGTGGTCGTCGTGGCCACTCACAATCTGGCTTACGGCGTACTGGTAGGTGTGCTGCTGGCCTCCCTGTTCTTCGCAAACAAGGTCGGGCACTACCTGGATATCAAGAGCACTCTTGAAGAGACGAAATCGCATCGGACTTACCGCGTCGTGGGCCAGGTGTTCTTTAGCTCTGCGGACAAGTTCACTGAGGTTTTTGACTTCAAGGAGGCGCTCAACAAGGTCACCATCGATCTCACACAGGCGCATTTCTGGGATATCACCGCCGTCGCAGCGCTGGATAAGGTCGTGATCAAGTTCCGACGCGAAGGCGCTGAGGTTGAAGTGCTCGGTCTCAATGAAGCCAGCGCGACAATCGTTGACCGCTTCGGCGTGCATGACAAACCCGGTGCCATCGACAAGCTCATGAGCCACTAAAGAGAACGACAATGACCCGCGTAATGGCATGCATTGATAACTCACAATCCTCATTGGCGGTCTGCGATTACGCAGCATGGGCCTCGCAACGACTCAGCGCTCCCCTGACCTTGCTTCATGTGCTGGATAAGGAGAAATATCCTGCATCCGCTGACCTCAGCGGCAATATCGGTCTCGGTAGCAGAGAACATCTGCTGGAAGAGTTGGCCATGCTGGATGCGCAGCGGGCAAAACTGGCGTTGGAGCATGGGCAGCACATGCTTGAAAAAGCTCGCGAGCGAACAGTTCACTCTGGCGCCATGTCACCTGATATGAAGCAGCGCCATGGCCATCTCGTCGAGAGCCTGAGCGATCTCCAAGACGATATTCGGTTACTGGTGATTGGAAGAGTCGGTGAGGACAGCACGCGCAGTGCCCAAAGTCTTGGCAGCCAGATTGAAGCGATAGTCCGAACTATCCACCGCCCCACCCTGATTACAACCAGCCATTTCAGGAAACCTGAAACGGTCATGGTGGCATTTGACGGCAGCGCAACAGGCCACAAGACCTTACAGATGCTTGCTTCAAGCCCGCTGTGCGAAGGCCTGCCAATTCATATCGTCATGGTTGGAACGGATTCTGAAGACAACCAGAACGCGCTGGAGAAGGCACGAACCACGCTTGCGTCTTCCGGCTCGCTGGTGCATTCCGAGATCCGCCCAGGCGAAGTAGAGTCCACACTGCATGCGTATCAGGCAGAGCACGGCATTGACCTCTTGGTCATGGGGGCGTACGGGCACTCACGCATCAGGCAGTTTCTGATAGGCAGCACGACCACGACGATGCTGCGTACATCCACTGTACCCTTATTGCTGCTTCGCTGAGCCAGTTCCACTGGCCACAGTATTTCCAGAACTGAGGAAATACCGTGGCCACCCTGGACGATGACTAACTGATCTTGCCGCTACGAGACCACATGCAACTCATAACTGAAATTGTTCACCCCGAGCTGAAATCCAAGCAGGGCAGAGTATTCCGTCGACATGCAGCTCGCGGCATCGTGATGCGGGGTGAACAGATCCTGTTGCTGTTCACCGAGCGCTATAACGATTTCAGCTTTCCTGGAGGCGGCCTTGATGGTGACGAGGACATTGTCGCAGGCCTGAAGCGTGAGCTTGAGGAAGAGACTGGTGCTCGTGAAATACAGGTGCTCCAGCACTACGGTTACATCGAGGAGTACCGGCCCTACCAAAAGCCACAGTACGATCTGATGCACATGACCTCGCATTTTTATCAATGCGAAGTAGCGCCCCAGCTAGAGCCGGTGAGAATGGAAAGCCACGAAATCGCTAATGGTATGCGGCCTGTCTGGATCAACCTGCATGAAGCCATCGCACACAATGAAGCCGTCATGCAGCGTCACGAGTCTTCGATGGGGCAGTCAATTCTGCGCGAAACCTACATGCTGAGAAAAGTCGCTTCCGAATTGTTGATGCCAATCAGCCTTTGAGCTGACTATTTGGCGAAGTCCACTTAGCCTGCCTCAGGCAAGCATCCAATGCTGCGGGAGTAATTGCGTGATTTCGCTCGCCCGCTGTGTCGGAAGCCGCATCAGTACATCCTTGAGATAGGCATACGGATCGTGCCCATTCATACGCGCCGACTGGATCAGGCTCATGATTGCCGCCACCCTTTTTCCACTGCGCAGCGACCCGGCAAATAACCAGTTCGAGCGCCCAAGCGCCCACGGCCGGATCAAATTCTCGATCTGGTTATTGTCGATGGGCACAGCACCATCTTCCAGGTAGCGCGTCAGCGCTACCCAGCGTTTAAGGCTGTAATCCAGGGCCTTGGCCGTGGCCGAACCCTCGGGCACAAGTTCGCGTTGGGCCAACATCCACTCATGCAGTTTTTCAGCGATGGGCACCGCTGTTTCCTGACGTAATCGCCAGCGGGCTTCGTCGCTCATTTCCTTGGCGTGTCGCTCGACTTCATACAACCCGCCAATCGAGTGAAGCGCCTGCTCCGCCAACTGGCTTTTATTGGCTGCATGCAGGTCGAAGAATTTGCGGCGTGCATGGGCCATGCAGCCGATTTCGGTGATGCCCAGCTCGAAGCTGGCCTTGTAGCCGGCGAAGTCATCGCAGACCAGCTTACCGTTCCACGTGCCCAGGAAGTTACGCGCATGTTCGCCGGCACGGCTGGGGCTGAAGTCGTAGACCACGGCCTTTAGGGCCGAGAAAGGCGTGGTGCTATAGGCCCACACGTAAGCGCGGTGGGTTTTCTTTTCGCCTGGTGCGAGCATCTGAACCGGGGTCTCATCGGCGTGGATCACGCCCTGGGCCAACACATGCTCACGCAGCGCATCGACCAGAGGCTGGAGCTGCACACCGGTCTGTCCGATCCATTGCGCCAGTGTCGAACGGGCGATGGGCAGTCCGGCCCGACCAAAAATCTTCTCCTGCCGGTACAGCGGTAAATGGTCGGCGAACTTCGCCACCATCACGTGGGCCAAAAGGCCTGCGGTCGGGATGCCCTTGTCGATCACTTGGGCCGGTACAGGCGCCTGGATCAGTGTTTCACACTGACGGCACGTCCATTTTCCACGCACATGCCGCTCAACTGTGAACACGCCCGGAGTGTAATCGAGCTTCTCGCTGACGTCTTCGCCGATTCGCTGAAGCTGGCAGCCGCACACGCACTGAGTATTCTCTGGTTCGTGACGGATCACGGTTCGCGGAAACTGCGGCGGCAGTGGTGCACGCTTGGGCTTATGACGTGGCTCGGCCGGTGCGGCCGGCGGATTGGCTGCCTTCAGCTCGGCTTCGATAGCTGCGATATCGGTATCGAGCAGATCATCAAGCAGACTGCCTTGGTCGGGGCTCAGTTGCTCGCTGCGCTTGGCGAACTTGTGTCGCTTGAGGATGGCGATTTCATGAGCCAGTTGCTCGTTGACCGTTTCGAGGCGTTGGATTTTCTGGCTCATGGAGTCGACCTGGGACAGCAACTGCATAGCCTGTTCGGCCAAGCCGCGCAGCTGTTCCGGTGTCATCTGGTCGAGATTGGGCGAGGAAGTCATGCCGCTGATTGTGTCAGAGCAGGTCGTCAACAGCGATAAACCGATGGGCTAATGGCAGGGGCTAAAGCACTGTGATCGCGCTGCCTGCGCCGACCCGCTGCCACGGCAAACCCAGTACCAAGGCTTGAAGTTGCTCGTTATCGAGTTCGACTTCCGATCCGTGACGGATGCCGGGCCAATGAAACTTGCCTTGGTTCAATCGTCGCGCTGCCAGCCAAATGCCCACACCGTCATGCACCAAGACTTTCATTCGGTTGGCACGGCGATTAGCGAAGAGGTATGCGCAGTGCGGCTTCGCCACACCGAACACCGCGATCACCCTGGCCAGCGCGGTCTCGGTACCGGCGCGCATGTCCATAGGCTCGGTGGCAAGCCAGATGGCATCGATCCGAATCATTCCAACAGGTCTCGCAGAAAGGTGGCACAGGCGACAGCGCTTTCGGTCGGCCAGTTCACTTTGACGGTGCCACGCGGGTGCTGGATTTCAATGCAGATACTTGATGAAGCTGCCTGCGAATGTCCTCCGGCTAGCGGCAAGGGCACTGGAATGAAAGCAGGTTGCAGCGCCATAGTTTTGTTCGTGAGTACCCTAATCCATTTATGTACGAGGTTCGCGTTAAGGCTGTGCTTCTGCGCGACGCTGGCAATCGATGCGCCGGGCTGGGCGCACTCTTGGACAACTTGGGCCTTGAAGGATTTTGAATAGGAACGGCGTTGTGACTGCATGGAAAGACCCGCTTAAAAGGCTAGAAATGGTGTCCACTTAAATTAGGTGGACACCATCGCCTTTGGCGTCGGGGTCAGGAAGGTGAGTTGGCCGGACGGTTACGGTTGGGCTGTATGAGCTACCGCCTAACGTGAAGAACCCATTCGGGAAACATGCTACTAAGAGCATTCGCGGCATCGCTCCATTTGATAGTGAGGCCCGTAACGATTGCCCGTACTTCAAGCCTCGCCAGCATAAGAAAACAGAACGAAAAACCAGGTTTGACGGCGTCCCGCGGAAGATTCTCAAGCTATTGATCGAACAGTTCGATCGCGTGGTTTACATCCTGGAGAAAGAGACCCAACTGGTCCTTTCCGAGAACGCGTTGAGAGGCATGCTGCAGCGTTACAAGGGAGAGCGTGGCTACCTCTATACCGGCGCGACGCTTCGCAATGTGCCATGGATCTTTGCTTACATGTCGGACGCCACCCGCCTGTTTGGCCAGAAGGTCAGTGGAAATGCTGAGCTGGTGAAAGCTATTGCCGCTGAGGTGCCGGGGGCGGAAATCAGCAGCACTGGTCGGCTGGAATCGAAGAAGGTGCCTGGTTCGAAGGCGGCATATTTTGATCTCAAAATGAGTTTCATCCGCCATCGAATCGTCAAAGACAGTGAAGCGTCTGGCTTGGTTGAAAGCATGGAGTTTGTAGTGTCACAGCCTCGCGGAGGTGAGCTTGAGCACATTCACAAGGAAGTCATCAAATTCGATTCGGCTTGGTTCGAATCTCTTATCCGGATGCCGGTTGATCATCCTTATCGCAGAATGGATAGAGTGAAGATGGCCCGGGAGGAACTGGGCGATCTGCTGGAGCTGACTCAGGCCTGAGGAGGCCTGCTGTAAACCACTTTTTTTCACTGTAAACCACAGTGGTTTACAGTGAAAAAAGTGGTTTACAACGTAGCTATGACACGCGCCCTGGCCACTCCCCAGGCCAGCGCGCTCCTCATTGGTTCGTTCAGCCGGACGTCGAACACCTGTGCTGCTCGGGGCCTTGCCACGCCGCGGTGTCCTATAATTCATCTTCAGCTGAATGGAGCAAAATGTTGTGAAGCGCACATTCATTGGAATGGTCGAGGCTGGTGAGCCACTGATGAGGCAAGCGCTTGAAGCTATCCGACAGGCCCACGAAGCGGAGGCTGCTGGATTGCCAGACCTTGAGGTACAGCGTCTTCACCTATTGGCAGATTCGCTCTATCAGGCGGTCATTGATTTTCAGCTCCTCAAAGCAGGTAAACCACCGTCGACTATCCAGTGAGGACCTGCCGCTACATGACGAAAAAGATACCAGCTCTTCTCCCCGACCACCCCATGTATACCGACGCAGTGGATGCGATGAAGCAATACCACGAGGCGCAGGCTTCTGGCTCATCTGCCGAAGAGGTTGAGCGCCTGCGTCAAATCGCAGAATCACAATTTCGGGCTGTCAGCGAGTATCAGCTCAACGCTCTGGGATATCAGTCTCGTCGTCCGCACTGAAGGGATAACCGATCCGGAGGTAGCTTCAGAATCCATCAAGCCAAGCGGAAGACTCACGACGCGGTCCGATTGATCAGCGAGACGGTCGGGAGGGTTTGCACACAGCCCCAAAAAAAAAGCAGCTCCCGAGAGCTGCTTTTTTCTTACTCCCCCTTTTTGTGCTTGTGGGGTTTCAGGTCCGGATGGTCCTTCTGCTTTTCAGGGGTGACTCGCTGCCTTTTGTCCGGAGTGCCATCTTCATTGGTGCGCTTTGGGCCTGGCTTGATGCTCATGCAAAACTTCCTTTTCCGCTTGGGTTGTTGAATGCAGCTATGTAATTAGTCCAGCTTCTCTCAGCTGTCAAAGCAGGCTGGTGCAGAACCGCCTGGCCGATGATCCGGTCCACATCGAACATTCAGAGGCCAGAATAAGAGCCTCCGACAAAGGGCTTACAAGGGGCAGTGAAATCCAGCGCTGAGCGATACGAAGACGTCTGGACGTTCATCATGCCGAGCACGGTGTGGAACAGGTTGTCGTGGCTCAGCGGTGACGTGGTTTGAGCTTTCAAACAACCCACGTTGACCTTTTCGCTCTTCGCGAGCGAGTCAGACATCCAAAGTACCAACGGCACCTTTGTTTGCTCGTCAGGAGCCATCGCGTAAGGCAGCCCGTGTAGATAGAGCCCACCCTCCCCCAGCGATTCGCCGTGGTCCGAAACGTACATCAGCGCAGTGTCGAACTTGGTGTTGGCCGCCAGGATATCGATGAGATTTGCAGTCACATAATCGGTGTAGAGGATTGAGTTGTCGTAGGCATTGACCACCTCCTCCTGCTTACATTTGTCGAGCTCGTTGGTCTCGCACACCGGTGCGAATTTCTTGAATTGCGAGGGGTAGCGCTTGTAGTAGGCCGGGCCGTGACTGCCTTTGTAGTGGAGCACCAGGACAGCATCGCCTTCCTGGCGCTTGATGAAGTCTTGCATCTCCGTGAGCAGCACCCCGTCCTTACACTCCTCGCTGGTGCACAGTTGGGAATCCGCGTGAGAGGCAGCCTTGTGGTTGGGAACCCTGTCGCAGACCCCTTTGCACCCCGAGTTGTTGTCAGTCCACATGACACTGATGCCAGCGCGTTGAAGCACGTCGAGCAGCCCTTCTCGGCTCTTGGCCAAGCCATCTTTGTACTGGGCCTTACCCACGTCCAGGAACATGCATGGCAGCGAGACCGCGGTAGCGGTACCGCAGGAGCTCACGTTCGTGAAGCTAATGACATTTCGCTTTTCTAGTTCCGGATTCGTTTCACGGGAGTAGCCGTTGAGGGAGAAGTTGGCGGAGCGAGCGGTCTCTCCTACTGCCAGTACCAGCAGCCTGGGTTTACGAGCCGCACCCTGTCGATTAACTACCGCATCAGTACCAATGGCCGTCAGCGTTTTAGGTGAGGCCAGCTGACGCTTCAGGTACCCATGGCCAGCCGCAAACAAGTTGGTAGGTACCAGAATCAGCCGGATCTCCCGATTGTTGCGCAGCAAGGAGGCATACGACTGGTACTGACTCAACGCGATGCCAGATAAGGTCAACAGAGCGAGCGACAGAGCAATGAACCTGCTGACCAAAGCTTTGGCCCAAGGCTTGCGCCGGAGGGGAACCCGGGCAATCAGGTAGACGGGCAACACCCCAACCATTGCGACCCAAAGACCGAGCTTCCAATTCAGCAGCTCGGTTGCCTCAGCGACGTCGGTCTCCACAACGTTGGTGAACATTGTGTAATCGATCACGATGCCGTAGGCATTCATGAAGTAACTCGCAAAAGACGCGCTGATCAGTACCAGGCACAGTATGGGTTTGGCCAGCCGCCCCCATGACAGCAAGCTCAGAACGGTAAACACCCATGCGAATACTATGACTGGGAGGCTAGCCGCTAGCTGCCAGTTCACTTCATCGGTTTTGAATACCAGCTTCCAGAGCACGTTCCAGAGCTCAGCGTTCGCGAATAGCAGTAACCAAAAAGTCACCAGGCCGATTAGCAAATTAGTACTGATGCCTTTCTGCCGCGCATTGCGAATAGCAAAGATCCATTTGCTTAACAGGGTGTGAACAATGGATTTGGAAGGTGTCATTATCAAACTCTGGAAGCTGCTTATCCATGGCGGTAGCTATGGAGTTAGCGGGAGCTACAAGGCAAACCGTCGACAGATGCTGAGCGATTGCGCAATGTGCGGAGCGTCAGAGGCCTTAGGCCCCTAGGCGTTGGGGACGCTTAGTATGTGTGAGGCATAGGGATAAAAAGAGAAATGAATCTCGCTGAGCGCATTATTTCCGGGACCTGATAACGACACGATGACCTCGGGATTACAATGCTGACAGAAATCCAATTACTGCTGTTTTGATTGTCATTGATCACGCTATGATCAAAATTAGGGGGATACTACCCACCAAAAGCAATGCTCCGCTCAGCTAGATAAATTTAATTTCACAAACAAAACGGTTTCGTTTTGTCGTAGGCTAATTTTGAACTTTCAATTCAACTTACAAGTCTTTCTCGCGAGCAGAATATTATTTTCAACTTTTGCTCGTTAATATGTCACCCATCAATGAGGGGCGAATACCATGAGCTTTTTCAAAAACATCCTGGGCGGGCACCATGGCCGTGGAAACCACGGTGGAGGCAAGCACCACAGCGGGGGACATGGGGCCGAGCAATATGATCGCCATGGCCGGCAGCAGGGCTGCGACGGCGGTAATCAGGTGTATGACGGCGGGCGCCCTCCCACTCCTGCCCCCATCAAAGATCTGCAGGGCTGCAGGCAGTGCCGGACGGCCAACGATCCGTCAGCACGCTTTTGTCTAAACTGCGGAACACCGCTATCGAGTGGTTGCACCGCCTGCGGCTCGCTGCTGAGTGCAGGAGCAAGATTTTGCAGTCACTGTGGCCAAGCGACGCTCTAAGGCTAGGTAGACAGGAAGGCCAACGAGACCACAACCCTGCGCAAGGAGAAATACGTGGGTTCAAATCATGACCATGGCAGCGCTGCAGTACGCGAGGGGCATCAGAAGAAGCTAATCATGGCGCTCGGCTTGACTGGCAGCTTCATGATTGCAGAAGTGATCGGTGCGTGGATTACCGGCAGCCTGGCGCTGCTGTCGGACGCATCTCACATGTTCACAGATACTGCCGCCTTGGCGATCTCACTGATTGCACTTCAGATAGCCAAGCGGCCGGCGGATCAGAAAAGAACCTTCGGCTATGCGCGCCTGGAAATTCTGGCTTCGACGTTCAACGCCGTGCTGCTCTTCCTGGTGGCGATGTACATCTTGTATGAGGCCTACCAGCGCTTCTTCATGCCGGCGGAGATCGCTACCGGAGCGATGATGTGGATCGCAATCGCCGGCCTGATCATCAACCTAATTTCGATGCGCCTTCTGGCATCTGCGAGCAACGAAAGCCTCAACGTCAAAGGAGCCTACCTCGAAGTTTGGAGCGACATGCTCGGCTCGCTTGGCGTAATCATCGCGGCACTTATCATCCGCTTCACCGGCTGGACCTGGGTCGACACGATTGTCGCTGTGGCGATCGGCCTTTGGGTTCTGCCGCGGACGTGGCAGTTGCTTCGCGAAAGCCTGGGGATCCTCATGGAGGGTGTCCCGAGGGGGCTCGACGTTACGGCAATCGAGGCCACCATCCTCGGAGTAGATGGCGTGACGGACGTTCATGACTTGCACGTGTGGGCTGTCAGCAGTGGCAGTAACGTGATGACGTCGCACGTAGTGGTTCGGGATTCTGCAGATGGGGATGCTGTGTTGGCGGCCGTCGTGGATGCTGTCAGCGATGCATTCGAAATCCATCACTGCACCATCCAGATCGAGCGGGCAGCTTTCCACGAGAGCGTTCCCTCGCCCTCGCACTGATCGATCGGTAAACACCCTGCAAACACATCCCCCTCCTGGCTGAGGGGGATGTCGTAGAAAAAATGCGGTGAAGGATGGCGTAAACGGCAGGAGCACTTCGAGAGGGGTTGGAGAATGTCTTGCCCCCCCGTCCACTATCTCCAGAAGGTTCAGCGATGGTTTGGATCATCACGAAGTACCTACTCACTGCCGGTATAGTGATTCTCGTGTCAGAGCTGGCGAAACGCAGCGACAAGCTGGGCGGCTTGGTCGCCGCCCTACCCTTGGTCACGGTCGTGACGTTGGTCTGGCTCTATTTAGAGAACCAGAGCATGGAGAAGATCTCCAACCATGCTTGGTACACGTTCTGGTACGTGCTTCCGACCCTACCGATGTTTATTGCTTTTCCATTGCTGCTACCTAAGCTCGGCTTTTGGCCGACACTGATCAGCAGCATCCTCATCACAATGGCCAGCTTCGGAGGCTTCGCCATACTGCTGCGCCGGTTCGGCATTGAGCTTCTATGATCCGGTGGCCGCAGGGATCATCTTGATGAGTCTTAACGGCTATTAACACACTCGCCCTTCACCAGGTAGCGAACCATGTGCAGTTCGCCTTTCGAGTCTTCGTAGGTCATCATGCTTCTTACATTACCGCAGTACCGCACACTGGGTGATACATACACCAACTTACCAACGTCCAGGTCCATGCCATAGGCGTAGTCTTCTAGTTGAGGCATGGGCTTTTTTACGCGTTGAGCATAATCCGCTGTAGCCTCTCTAGCAGTACGCTCGATGCGTTTATTGATCTCCATACCGCTTTGGGCATTGGCTGTTAGTGATGTAAAGAGCAAAAACACGGCGATCGCTGATACAGTAGTGTTCATAAGAAGTCCCTTAATAAAAAAGCGCCCGTAGGGGGGCGCTAAAATTCACCTACCAAAGGAGCGTATGGTTTACAGGTGAATGCACTGGCGCGAACAACTGCTCGGTGCTCTTGCCAAGCTGCTTTGAAATGAGACAATTTCCAAAGCAGCGATGCCTCTTCCGCTGCCCTTAAACTAGCAAAGGAGGCTAACACCAAGATGATCGGGCAATTACAATTTGGACATGTAATAGATTGTAAGATAATTATTCGAGAGAATATCGAGCCGCCACGTGAACTAATTTGCAGAAAGGCGCTGCGGTTTGCGGCCGTGCATGGGGTCTGCCTGCGTGGCGCCCTCGATCCAAGGCCAGTACCAGTCCTTGCAAGCTAACGACCGAAATGCTGCCTGTCCTGGCCGATTCCACCTGCCAGGCGAATCTGTCATACACCGCCGCAGGCCCCAGAATCCGCTATGCTTAGGGGTGGAGCCTGCATGACTGTCAGAAATCTTGCGGCTACATTACAAATTTGTAGGATTTCGCCGCGGCCAGCTTCTTCGCGTTAAGATTCAAGCGTCCTCAGGTGACCCGGCGTATGGACAGAGGTAGCGACTACCACATGCCATACCCTCAGCCAAACTTTCGAACAGCCTGCAACCATAATCTTGGCGGATTAGGCCAACTCCTTCCTCACACCTTGAGATAAGTTATGCGCGTTCTAGTTGTGGAAGACGAAATTAAAACTGCCGAATATCTTCAGCAGGGCCTATCCGAAAGCGGGTATGTCGTAGATATCGTGCACAACGGTGTAGATGCTCTGCACTTGTTCAACACTAATGTCTATTCGTTGGTCCTCCTGGACGTGAACCTCCCGGGTATCGACGGCTGGGACCTGCTGGAAACCATCCGTAAGACCAGCCGGGTCCGCATCATCATGCTGACCGCCCGCGGACGCATCAATGACAAGCTCAAGGGCTTGGACGGCGGCGCGGATGACTACCTTGTGAAGCCATTCGAATTCCCTGAGCTGCTTGCTCGCATCCGTTCGCTGCAACGCCGTGGTGATGAGTTAGTCGAGAAGAGCTCGCTGAAAATTGCCGATCTGGAACTCGACTCCGTCCGCCATCGCGTCTTCCGCGGTGGCACACGCATCGATCTCACCACCAAGGAATTTGCGCTTCTGCACCTGCTCATGAGCCGAACGGGCGAAGCGCTGACTCGCTCTCAGATCATCTCGTTGGTCTGGGATATGAATTTCGATTGCGACACCAATGTCATCGATGTAGCCATCCGGCGCTTGCGCTCGAAGATCGATGACCCGTTTGAAACCAAGCTCATTCACACGCTTCGTGGCGTTGGGTACGTTTTTGAGGAACGCGCATGAGGCCATTCAGCCTGGCTGCAAAGCTGGGGTTAAAAGTTGGGTTGATGAGCGCAGCGTTGCTGCTTCTGTTCGCCACCTTTGGCTATCTGATGGTAGGCAAGTGAATCGCCCCTGGTTTTCTAGACACTCTCCAAGCTCAGGAAATAGCGTTTCTCATACTCTACTGGAGACAGCTGCATAGCACTGCTGTGTCGGCGTTTAGGGTTATAGAACATCTCGATGTAATCGAAAATATCACTTCGGGCTTCTTCACGGGTTGTGTAGATCTTTCGTCGGATTCGCTCTCGCTTCAAAAGCTGGAAAAAGCTCTCGGCTACGGCATTGTCGTGGCAGTTTCCCCGCCGGCTCATGCTGCTGATTACATTGTTGGCCTTCAAAAAGCTTTTCCAATCCGAGCTACTGAACTGACTGCCTTGATCTGAGTGAATCATAACTTGCTGCTGAGGCTTGCGTCGCCAAACAGCCATCAACATCGCGTCGATAGCCAGGTCGCTGCACATCCTTGGCTTCATTGACCAACCAATTACTTGGCGTGAGAAGAGATCCAGCACTACCGCGAGGTAGAGCCACCCTTCATAGGTGCGGATGTAAGTGATATCTGTCACCCAGACCTTGTTCGGCTCACTTACCTTGAACTGCCGCGCGAGGTGGTTGGGCGAGGCCACTGTTGGTTTTCCACCATAGAACCCTGGACGCCGCCGATAGCCCGTTTGAGAACGCAGCCCCTCCGCCTGCATCAAGCGCCTGACTCGATTTCGGCCGCATTCCTCTCCCAGCTCACGCAGGTCATCGTGAATTTTGCGGTAGCCGTATACACCTCCGCTTTCCAGCCAAGCGTGTTTGATCAAGCCAAGCAGACGTTGATCTTCTTTTGCTCGGGCAGATTGAGGCTCGGCCAGCCAGGCGTAATAGCCGCTGGGGTGCACCTTGAGGGTTTGGCAAAGGCGCCGCACCGGGTAATCAGTCGAGTGCTTCTTGATGAAGGCGTACTTCAGCCGCACTCCTTGGCAAAGTACGCGGCGGCCTTTTTTAAGATGTCTCGCTCTTCCGTCACGCGCTTGAGTTCAGCGCGTAGCTTGCGCAGTTCGGCCTGCTGATCGTCGTCTTGCTGACGCTGCTCTTGGGGCTTGCTGTAGACCTTGATCCAGGCGTAAAGACTGTGCACGGACATGCCCAGGCGCTGGGCGACATCGGCGACAGGTTTGCCTTTCTCGGTCACTTGCTTGACCGCTTCGATCTTGAATTCTTCGGGGTAACGCTGACGACTCATGGCACCTCCTATTTGGGCCTCATTATGAGGCTTGGAGGTGTCTACGAAACCAGGGGCGATTCAAAGGCTCTGGAAAGAAATGCCAGAGCAGACCTGGAAGTAAAGATGGCGGGGATGGCTCACAACCTGTCCACCATCCCGGACATCTCCGGCGTCAACGCGGATGCGCATCAGCTTGTCGATTTGGTCATGGGCCACAACAACCTGTATGTGAGCATATTCGATACCTCACAGAATCAGACTCCCCTGCTCTCGATTGGCTCGAAACAGGTCAATCTGGAGGTGCACAAGTTTCAGCCGGCGGCCCAGCCCAAAGAGCACGAATGGCGTGATACGCAGGACCGTCCTCTGCTGAGTGCTTCTCGAATCATGCGTTTGGGCGATGGAACAGAGGTCAGCGTCTATATGACCATGGACCAGTCATCCAGTGAGGCGCTGCTCGATGCGTTGCTGACCTGGGCCTTGATGATGTCCCCCGTCATCCTCGCACTGATCTTGGCCATTGGCTGGTGGACTGTGCGCAGAGGCCTGCTACCACTGACCAAGTTCCTCAAGATCGCCTCGAAAATCTCAACCGAGAGCCTCGACCATCGCCTTCCAACTGATGGGATGCCGGCAGAACTCAAAATGCTCGCCGACGGCATCAACATCATGCTGGCTCGCCTGGATGATGGGGTTCAGCAGCTCTCGCAGTTTTCTGACGACCTTGCTCACGAACTTCGAGCACCGCTTTCCAACCTGATGGGCAAGGCCCAGGTTGCCTTGACCAGAGAACGATCGCTTTCCGAGTACCGGGAGGTTCTGGAGTCGTGCACAGAAGAGCTGGACCGCATGAGCCGCATGGTTTCCGACATGCTGTTCTTGGCCCAGGTCAGTCATCCAGCATCAATGGTGGAGTTCGAATCCGTCTCCTTGGTCGACGAGGTTCAGCGAGTGTGCGAGCTCTTCAGCATTTCAGCAGAAGAAGGCGAGATTCAGCTGCAGATCTCCGGCAGTGATGACGTGGTGCGCGGGAATCGCCTGATGGTTCAACGTGCCGTCTCGAATCTGGTCTCGAACGCGATCCGTTACTGCCCTCGCGGCCGCACGGTCTACGTTAAGGTGCAGCATAGTGCGAGCGGTACGACGTTGAGTGTCGGCAACCCCGGCCGTGGTATTGCCAAGGAACACCACGCGCACTTGTTTGAGCGGTTCTACCGTGTGGACAAGAGCCGAGCACGGAGCGAAGGCGGTACCGGTCTTGGCTTGGCCATTGTGCAGTCGATCATGAGTCTGCACCAGGGATCGGCGAGCGTGGAGGTGACCGAAGAAAACTTCACCTGGTTCCACCTTCACTTTCCGGAAGCCCAGCAAATGCAGCCGGCAATGACCGCCGCTTAAATTGCGCAGACACGATTAGGCCCGTCAATCGACGGGCCTTTTGTTTGCCTCAATGCATCAGTGCCGAAGGACCACAGGGTCCATGGGCGACCGCAGAATCACCGACTTAATAATCTTCTGTTCGTCAGGATTGGCGTTTTTCCACAGGTGTGAGAAGTACTGAGCATTCACTTTCTCTTGAGCACTTACGCTGCCGGCGGCATCGATCAGGCGCATGGTCGAGTAGACACAGATCAGCGCCAGAATGAAGAACGCCGTGGCGACCACCATCACATAACGCTTGGCCAGCACCGGTGCCCGCTTGAGCTCCTGGATAGAGGCGTCCGCCGCCTTTGTCGCTGCTGTAAGCTCCGAGATCAGTGGCTGGATGGCGGTGTCGACTCCGCGGCATGCAGCTGAATACGCTGATGCAGCGGCGCGCAAGGCAACCTCCTCCGCGTTCGACCAAGCCTTCTCCGCCTTTCGCACCTCCTCCTGAATCTGCCGGCCGACAGCGTCCACCTGCTCCACCAGTTCGTTCGACCTCTCCAGAACAGCGCTGGAGGTGCGCGTCTGCGAGGTCAGCTCATCGAGCTGGACAGTGAGTTTTTCAGTGCAGCGGCGAAAGTCACCGATAGCAACTGCCCAGGGCTCTATGTCATTCATGGCTATCTCCTAGGGCGGCCAACAACGCCGCGCTGAATTAACGCGCTAGATATCAAAATTGTAATTTAAGAGAAAATTCGAAGTCGCCCTCGACAGTGCCGAGATAGACATGATCCTTCCAGATTTGAAGATTTAACGCATCCTATCTGCAGCCAAAATTACGGAATTGTAATTATTGACTCACCTTGTCGTTAGCTTCGCGTTCCTAAACTACAAACCAACAAAGGCCGCTAATCAGGTTGGCCTAGTATGAACCGAGGTTCACAATGAAATTTGTCAAATCTATCGCTATTGGCAGCCTGCTGCTGGGTCTCATGGGTACCGCTTACGCTGAAGGCGGCTTCGAGCGAACGAAACAGTTCAACGAGAACTTCCGAACCGAACAGGCTCGCCTATGGAGCGATGACTCTTCGGACCAGAACAAACAACAAGTCGCTCAAGAGCAAAAGAAAGAAAGCAAGGATGGTAAGGAACAAGCCGACAATTAATCGGCGGTTAAATAGGACTTCAAATGACGAAAGAAATCGACAAAAAAGCCAGGGTAAAACCTGGCTTTTTTGTGCTTGGAATTTAGCCTTCGTTCTTGCGAGGCGTTTCCGCATTGCTTTCTCCGGCCAGACCCTCGGCACCTTGTGCGGGGCGTTTCCAATGGCACAGCAGGAGCTGGCTGGCGTTCGCTTCGGGAATCTCCGAACAAGCCTTCAGTTATGCGAGAATCCCCGCAACACCTGATCCGAGCCGCCCATGAGCCAGATGAGCTTTTCCGACTTTGAGTACGCCGGCAAGCGCAAGCAAACCCGCCGAGAGCGCTTCCTCGCCGAAATGGATCAGGTGGTGCCCTGGGCAGGCCTGCTGGAGCTGATCGAACCGTTCTACCCCAAGGCCGGCGGCGGTAGAAAACCCTATCCTCTGGAAACCATGCTGCGCATCCATCTGTTGCAGAACTGGTTCTCCCTGAGCGACCCGGCCATGGAAGAAGCGCTCTACGAAATCACGCCCATGCGCCAGTTCGCACTCCTGACGCTGAGCGCGCCAATCCCCGAAGACACCACGATCATGAACTTCCGGCACTTGCTGGAGAAGCATCAGCTCGCACCGGCAATCCTTGCGGTCATCAATGGTTATCTGCAGGAAAAAGGCCTGTCGCTGCGCCAAGGCACCATCGTCGATGCCACCATTATTCATGCCCCCAGCTCGACCAAAAATAAAGAAGGCAAGCGTGATCCCGAGATGCACCAGACCAAGAAAGGCGGTCAGTATTTCTTCGGGATGAAGGCGCACATCGGTGCCGATGTCGAGTCCGGCCTGGTGCATCACGTCCATGGCACCGCTGCCAATGTGGCCGATGTCACGCAGGTGGCTGAACTGCTGCATGGCGAAGAAAACGCCGTGTATGCAGATGCCGGTTACACCGGTGTCGAAAGGCGCGAAGAGCATGAAAATCGGGGGGTGATCTGGCAGATTGCAGCGCGTCGCAGCACCTATTCCAAGCTGAACCAGCGCAGCGTACTGTACAAAGCCAAGCGCAAGATCGAGTTCTGCAAGGCTCAGACACGGGCCAAGGTCGAGCATCCGTTTCGCGTGATCAAGCGGCAGTTTGGTTACGTGAAAGTACGTTTTCGTGGGCTGATGAAAAACACGGCTCAGTTGACCACGCTGTTCGCCCTGGCAAACCTGTGGAGGGTTCGAAAACAGCTCATGGGTATGGGTGAGGTTCGCGTTTAACACGGAGAACCGGTCGAAAAAGCTCTCCGTACATGATTTTTCGGTCACTTTTCGTCCAATGACGCTGTAGGTGCCTGGAAAATTGCAACTTGCCGCGGCTGCACGACAAGTTGATCGGAGCATCCTTCGGTGATCGATGTGCAAGCTAGATCAGCGGGCAGACCATCCTTGCTGTCTCGCAAGCGCCTGGACAGATAGAACGAGCCATCCCGCGGCCACTTGGCAGGATCCTTGATGTTCTCGGACTTCCCGCTGCTGTAAAACTCCGACGAGTATGAGCGGCGGCCAGGATAGATCAGGGGAGCGGAATGAGCAGACTGCACATTGAGCCAGGCTTGAACCACATCCCGCTGATTCTGAGGGCGCTCCTCTAGTACCCCGGCGTAGATGATGCCCGCACCGATGATTGGCAACACCAATGCGCTCGCAGCGGCAGCCCAGGTGGTCTTCGGGCCAACTTCGCTGACCCGTGCAGACAGCAGCAATGCCCACGCTGGCAGCGCGGGTAGCAGGTAGGTCCACAGAATGTTGCCTGCAAATGTGAAGAAGACCGGTGTCGCCAAGGCCCACAGCCAGAGGTAGGCTTTGAAGCGCTGCATCGATCCACGCTTGCGGATCAACAGTGGTAGAAACAAGGCCCATGGCAGTAGCGACAATCCGAGCTGGATCCAGATGCTGCCGTACGGCTTGGCATGAGCACTACCATAGAGGTCCCCTGCCCAGTTACTGACGACGTAGCGGCTCCAGTGCTCACCAACGAAGAAGTACTCCATGAAGCCGGGCGTTTTCATCTCGGCCGCGACATACCATGGCACGGATATACCGAACATGAGTACAAGGCCGCTAATCCAGGGAAGCCTCAGTACCCGTCCCCATTCCTTGTAGATAACGAACCAGGCGAATGCCGGCGCCCCCATAAGCACCAGGGTCAGCGGCCCTTTGGCAAGCAAGCCCAGCCCGAGACCTGCGAACATCAGGTAGGCATCCGCCTTGCTGGCGCACTTCATCCAACGCCAGAAACCGTAGCTGGCCAGCAGAATCGAGAACGACAAAACAGGGTCAGTCAGCACAACACCGCTGGAGACCAGGCCAAGTGTGGTGCTGGAAAAAATAATGGCAGCCCAGATGCCGGCGTTACGAGAAATCTGCTGCGTGCCGAGTTTGATGATGATGAAACAGCTTGCCAGGTGGAGTAGCCACGCTGGGAAGCGCGCAGCGAACTCGTTAACGCCGAAGACCGTCATGCTCGCGGCCTGGGTCCAGAAGGACAACGGAGGCTTGCCCCAGAACGGTACCCCGTAGTCGAACATGGGCGTGATCCAGTCATTCAACTCGACCATCTTGCGAGCCATTTCAGCGTAACGGGCCTCAGATGTGTCCATCAGCGGGTAGATGCCCAGCCCCACCAAACGCAATAGCAAAATCGAACCCAGGACCCACCACAGCGTCCTCTCGTTCTTCAGGTTCAGCATTTCTTACCCTCGATCGAAGCCATCGAAGGGTGGAGTGACACGGGATCTGCCTTGTTGCTGTGCTTCAGGAAATAGAGAGGCCGGCGCTTCACTTCCGCGAGTGTCACGCCCAGGTACTCCCCCACCATGGCGACACCGACGCACATGAATGAAGCCATTCCGACGATTAGGTGATGGATGTCGAAACTGCCTGCCACAAGCGACGCAAGCATGTAGCAGATGCTGGAGACGAAAAGACCGAAACTGATGAGGCTGAAAATGCGCAGTGGTTTGCGAGAGAAGCTGACGATGCTCTCGATGGCCAGATTGAACAGGCCAGCTGCATTCCATTTGGTGCTCCCGGCATGGCGAACAGTGCGATTGTAGGGCAGTTCGATGGTACGAAAGCCTACCCAGCCGATCATGCCTTTGAGAATCCTGGAGCGTTCATCCAGGGCCCGCAGGGCTGCCAGCGGCGCAGGCCCAATCAATCGGAAATCGCTGACATCGGCCGGCATGTCCACCTTCTCCACCAGGCGCTGCATGACCCAGTAGTAAGCCCGGGCACTCATGCGCTTGAACCACGAATCACCGATTCTCAGGTTGCGCTGCATGTTCACCACGTCGTAGCCGCGTTGCCAGTAGTCCACCATGGCCGCGATGAGCTCTGGTGGATCCTGCAGGTCGACATCAATGAAGATCAGCGCACTGCCACGGGCATGGTCTATCCCGGCGCTCAGTGCAGCCTCTTTGCCGAAGTTGCGACTCAGGGACAGGCAACGTACAGATGACCCATCCTGATAGTGGCGAAGAATGTCGGCCGTCCGGTCATTACTGCCGTCGTCGACATAGAGGATTTCGCAGGAGACGGGTAAGCGCTTCACCACGCGGGTGATTCGCTGGTGGAACTCGGGGATGGTTTCCTCTTCCTGGAAGCAAGGGACCACGATGGTTAACAAGGGATCAGGGCGCTCGGGAAAGCGATGTAATGTCTGCATGATTGAATGTCCAAAAACGATGTGCAATGAATCCAAGTGCAGTGAGGCTTAAGGTCACTACGACTTGGGAGATGAGCGGTGACAGATTCGACTTGATGAGGAACCACATACCCACGCCATTGCCGAAGTTTGTGGTTAACGCGACCAGTGCAAACCTGACAGGCTGAAACTTACGAGAGCCATCTGCCACAAAACAGAGCGCCCTATTTCCAATGAAGCTCGCGATTGCGCCAACCATGCCGCCACAGATACTGGCCAGTAACGGAGTAACGAATTCTGTCGTAACCAGCAATAGGAACACCGCATAATGGACTCCCGTTGCTATGAAGCCGATCCCCAGATAACGAATCAGTAAGGTAGTAAGAGGTGGGGTTTGATTTTCCATGCCCAAAGCCTATGGAGGCAAAGGTGAAAAAATAGTGAACTAAATGTAAATGCGTAATTAGCCGAATCTATATATGGTAAGTAACAAGTCGGCGCACTAGGCTAGCACGCTACAATATCAGAGGGATTGCCTGAAAATTACGCTTTCGAAATAAAAGCCTTCCGATAACGCATGCATGACCCGTGGATTACAATGTTGACAAGATAAGGAAACACCGGGTGGCATTGAGATAGATTCCCCGAATTAAGGGGGACCTAATGGTTACACAAAATGAAACATATACAAGCAGCGTTGTTCCTTACAGCCCTGACATATTGGATGATTTGCCAATTGATGATCAGCTGGCCGTAGAGTTTTTCGCAACAGCACGTTGTGCCAGTTTCAAACAGGCTGCCCGAGGGCTCAATGTGCCAGTGGTAGGCCTGCGGAAACGCTTGGAGAAACTGGAAGAGCACATTGGTGCTCCCGTGTTTGTCTACAAACACAACAAGCTTGCCCTGACCCGCACAGGCGAGAGGGTCAGCCATTACCTGTGCCAGCTCTTCGGCCCAGACGGCCTTGGCAAGTCCGGTGAAAAGGAAGTCCCCAGGCTTACCATCGCGATCACAGAGCCAGTGCTGAACGACATCGTAAACCGCGATCTAGTCGCCTACGTGCGTGATCATGCCGAAATGCAGCTGGAAATCCATTCAGAATGCACAACGCAGATGCTTTCTGAGTGTGAAGTCGATGTGGGTATCGCTTTGGTGAGCCCAGATGATAAAGGCGCGCTTGATCGCCATCCTACGTATAGGTTTGAAAGGCTTGGCCGGATTGGGCACGCCCTGTTCATTTCCAGCCGCTATTCAAGAAGCGTCACCCTTCCAGTGGAGAGCTTGGATTTGCACAACTTCATGCTCGTTGTCCCTTGGGATGAAGAGATCTTGGCGGGCTCACGAAAGTGGGCATCGATAATGGCTGAGCATCAGGGCGGTACCACTCGGGTCAAGAGCTACAACCTATCACGAGGCCTTGTCGTTGGCGGTGCGTGTATTGGAGTGCTGCCCGACTACAGCCGAAAACTGGAGAGAAATATCCTACCCGTGCCGGGTTTCCTGGACGACCTGGAGGAGAAAGATGTCTATCTTGTTATCAAAACGAAGCTTGTCCGCAATCCGCAGGTTTTGGAAATTCGAAGATTGATCAAGAAGAGCTTCTTTGATAAGAAGGACTGGCTTGTTCGGTAACAGTTTTGTTAGGTTTCAAACTCCTCCGTTAACACTACAGAAACACAACTGTCATATTCGCTTGCAACCTAGTCAGAGTGCTTAGAACAAAGGCATCTTGTTACAGCGGGTGACAACCGTGGCCTGCTCCCATCTGCAAGATAAATTTAGGCCGGCGCAGGGCGAAATATAACGTCGGTAGCTAAGCACTTAACATACGAGAGGCAAGCAATGATCCGTTCTTCGAACATGCGGGAAAAGCTGTTGGCTGCCGCAATAATAGGCACATTTTCCTCGCAAGCATTCTCCGGAACAGTAACCACTGACGGAGCTGACATCGTTCTGAAGACCAAGGGCGGTCTTGAAGTATCGACTTCTGACAAGGAATTCAGTTTCAAACTGGGCGGCCGAGTTCAGGCCGACTACGGCCGTTTCGATGGTGTCTTCACCAAGAATGGCGATACCGCTGACGCAGGCTACTTCCGTCGCGCCTACCTTGAGCTCGGTGGCGTGCTGTACCGCGACTGGAAGTATCAGCTCAACTACGACCTTTCCCGCAACACGGGCAACGACTCCGACGGCTACTTCGACGAAGCCAGCCTGACCTACACGGGTTTCAAGCCGGTGCAACTGCGCTTTGGCCGTTTCTACACCGACTTCGGTCTTGAGAAAGCCACCAGTTCGAAGTGGACCACCGCCATGGAGCGGAACCTCTCGTACGACCTGGCGGACTGGATCAACGACAACGCCGGCATGGGTGTTCAAGCCACCAGCACCATCGCTGACATGGCTTATGTTTCCGGTAGCGTTTTCAGCGAAACCAATAACAACTCGGATGGCGACAGCACCAAGCGCTACAACGTACGTGGCGTGTTCGCACCGCTGCACAGTGATGGCAACGTCCTGCACGTCGGTGCTCAGTACGCTTACCGCGACCTCAAAAACAGTGCGGTCGATACCCGGATTCGTTCGCGTCTGGGCGTCCGCGGTGTAGATACCAATGGCGGCGGCGATGCCGGCACCAACGGCAACCGCATGCTGTTTGGCGGTGCTGCTGCACAAGATGGCCTGTGGAAGGACGACTCGGTCTGGGGTCTCGAAGGTGCCTGGGCCACCGGCCCGTTCTCGGTTCAAGCGGAATACCTTCGCCGCAAGCTGAAAGCTGACCAGGCCAACAACGACATGAAGGCCTCCGGTTACTACGCCCAGATGGCTTACACCCTGACCGGCGAGCCGCGTATCTACAAGCTCGATGGTGCCAAGTTCGACACTATCAAACCAGAGAACAAGGAACTGGGGGCCTGGGAAGTCTTCTACCGCTTTGACGATATCAAGGTCGAAGACGGCAACCTGGTCACCGCGGCGGACCAATCGAACGAGCGCAAGGCCAAGAGCCACACGGTGGGTGTGAACTGGTACGTCAACGAGGCGGTGAAAGTCAGTGCCAACTACATCAACGTGCGCACCGACAACAACGAGAACACCGTGGGCGACGACAGCGGCAATGCCATCGTGACCCGCCTGCAATACGTCTTCTGATCCCTCTCATCAGTCTGACGTGAGAAAGCCGGAAGCGCTCAACGTGCTTCCGGCTTTCCTGTTTCTGGAGGTGATCAAGCATGGAGCGCCCTCCTCCTACCTGCTTTCGCTTACCGATGACCGCTCTTGCCAAAGCTCGGCGAATCTGATGTGATTGCCGCGTCGGGCTTTGCATGGTGGCCGTGCAAGCAAATCAAACCTGACTCCTATTCATGATTGAACCTGATTCGACGTCCAGCTTCGCGTCTAACGGCCCTACAAGCGCAGCTACCCCAACGTCGCTCATTAGGGGATAGTCATGTCTGCAAAAAAGCTGCTTCAACCTCTCGCTGCTCAGCTGCACGCCTCGTTCTCGGCTTCTGGCCGCCCGTACTCTCATCTGCACCTCCACCAGCTGTTCCACGCGGCCATCGGCTCCGTTGCACCGCAAGTTGCCATCCAAGACAAGCTGCCAATTCAGGTCTGTCGTGACAACGAGACACGGCAGTACAACCTCTACGCGGCGGTCGAGCGGGCGAAAACGTGCTTAGGATTGACCGATCTTCAAGCAGTCGGTGTGGCTGAAGAAGTCATTGAGGTGCTACGAACTGCGGGAATCGGCGTGAACCAGGTTCGCCTGCTCCTTGACCCCTCCTTCAGCTCGAAGACTCGCAAAAAGGCCTTCAAGGCTCTCTGCAAGAACCTGGATCTGAACGAGCTAGGCGATCGCTTCGTCCCCAAGACTGCCACGTTGGCCATCGCTGCTGGTATTGCGCCGCCTCCCAAAATGTCGTGGAAGGATCGCTTCGCCCTGGCTGCAAATTCCCCCATGCGGGGGCCAAGCGAGCTCATCAGCATGGTCAACCGGGATGAGTGTTATCTGTGGGTATTCCCACCGACTGACCATCATGCGACGGCTCCAGCGACGCATGACCGTTTCTTTGGTGAAAAGACCCACCCGAGCGCAGAAATGGGCATGGGGTTCAGCATCATCGATTCCGGCTGGACCCGCCCCAAGTACCCGCTATCCAGGCAGTCACAAGAGACCTTCATCCAGTATTCGCTTTCTGCGCCGATGTGGTCCTGGCGCGCACAAAGTGACACCTGGCGCCTGGGAAACATCCTGCGTTCAAGAATCCTTGACGGGGCTCCTTGGCATAACGAGCCTCTGAGTGACGTGCTTCCGAGCGGCCTTAAATCCCTGCCCCGGATCTATGGGTGCGAAACCTGCCGAACGCTGTTCATTGAGAATCACAGCGACTACCCGGATGTACCCACTCAGTGCCAATGCGGTGAGGCGAGCAGCACGGGTGACCAAAACGAGTCATCTGCTCTCAATAGCTGATTTTCCTTACGGTGGCGGGCTGAGCCCCCCGTTAGGGATTGGCTATGGGAGCGGGATTCGCTCACCCCAAACCTGAAGGCGCCGCCACCTAACCGAGCGATATGAGCTGAATGCTCGCGGAGTAGATATGCAAAAGAGTAAAAACAAACAGGACACCCTGGCGGCGATCAATGCGCTTGTCGAGATTGCGTATGATCAGGGATTTGCGGACGGACACGGAGTCGGCAATCAAGTCGGTTTCGTAGCCGGTGTCATGAGCCTCAAAGCTGCATTGGCCTGCGGCTTACGGCATGGCTCACCTGAGTGCGGAAAGGCCCTTGAAAGCCTCAAGCGCATCGGGATCGACGAGTGAGAGAAAAGTACGGGTCGTGCGCTGATCGCGCACGACCCGTACTTCTACTTCAGGTCATTTCCCTGCTTAGCTTCATGATTGAAGCTCAGGGATCAGGTGCTTCTGCGGTAGGCCAACAGGCGCAAGGCGTTGAAGACGACCAACAGTGTGGAGCCCTCATGGATCGCAACAGCGGCACCAATGCTCAAGCCCATGATGGTGGACGGAACCAGGATGGCCACAATCCCCAAGCTGACGAACAGATTCTGGTGGATGATCGATCGCGTGTGACGGCTCAGCCCCACCGCAAATGGGAGTTGCCTGATGTCGTCAGCCATAAGCGCGATATCAGCCGTTTCCAGGGCAACATCAGATCCAGCAGCCCCCATTGCGATACCAACGCTCGAACTGGCCATGGCAGGGGCATCATTGACGCCGTCACCCACCATGGCCACCTTGGCGCTAAGGCGCAGGTTTTTGATGGCCTTGACCTTGTCTTCCGGCATCAGGTCTCCCCACGCTTCATCTAAGCCAACTTGTTTGGCTACAGCCTCTGCAACGCGGTTGTGGTCTCCAGAAATCATGACCATGCGTTCGATGCCCATCTCTCTAAGCTTCTGGAGTGCCTCTTTGGCCCCCTCCCGGGGTGTGTCCAATAGCCCGATAGCGCCCAGATCCTTGTCAGCACGCCGTACCACCATGGTGGTACGGCCTGACTGACGTAGACGCTCCGCAGCCTCCAGGGCTGCCTTGCTGAGTGCGGGAATACCATTGGTACCGAACATCTCGACCTTGCCAATCCAGACGAACTGCCCATCAAGCTCAGCACGCACGCCGCGGCCAATCATGTTGCTCATGTTCTTGGCTTGGAATCGGCGCCGTGTGCCAATCATCTCTTCACCGTCACGCACAATTGCCGCAGCCAGCGGATGGTCGCTCATCGACTCCACAGCGATGGCGACGTTTAGCAGATCCTCGATCTGCGTGCCGCCTATGGGTATTACATCGGTGATACGTGGGCGCCCTTCGGTCAGGGTACCGGTCTTGTCGAATGCCATGGCATTCAATGATCCAAGCTCTTCAAGTGGCGCACCGCCCTTGATCAGCACGCCACCTCGGGCTGCCCTGGCGATGCCAGAGAGAATGGCGCTTGGTGTAGCGATCGCGAGCGCGCAGGGGCTGGCTGCAACCAGTACGGCCATCGCCCGGTAGAACGAGTCACGGAACGGCTCGTCAAGGAAAATGCCGGCAAATAGCAGCCCGACTACCAGCAGTAAAACCAACGGGACGAATATGCGTTGGAAGCGGTCCGTGAATCGCTGGGTCGGTGACTTCCTGACTTCGGCTTCACTGACCATCTTGATGACCCGCGCCAAGGTACTCTCCGTAGAGCGCCGTGTTACCTCAACCTCGATGAGCGTTTCGCCATTGATGGTACCGGCGAAGACTTTCGAGGCTGCATCCACTGCATCTGGCTTGCTGCGTGCGAGTTCGGCATCAGGAACAGGTTGCTTGTCCACGGGGACGCTCTCACCGGTTACTGGCGCCTGGTTGATACTTGAGGAGCCTACGACTACAAAACCATCGGCCGGCAGGCGGTCATTGGGGCGCACGATGACAACGTCACCGGGAACCAGCAGCTCCACGGGCATCTCCACCGTGCCATTTGCTCTGCGTACGATCGCGGTGGCTGGTGCGAGCTTGGACAGTGCCTCAATCGCTTTCTTGGCCCGCCCCATCGCGTAGCTTTCAAGGGAATGCCCCAGACTGAACAGGAACAGCAGCAGAGCCCCCTCCGCCCAGGCGCCGATGCTCGCGGCACCGACTGCGGCGAGAAGCATCAGCGAGTCGATCTCGAAGCGTTTCTGACGGATGTTGGTAACCGCTTCCTTAGTGGTGAACCATCCACCGAACACGTAGGCCGACACGTACAGAATCAGAGGCAGACGATCAATCAGGCCAAGTTTTCCTGCGAGAGCTCCGGCACCCAGGAGAGCACCACAGATCAGCGCGAAAATCAGCTCTGTGTTCATTCCAAAAATGCCGCCATGCTCATGGCTATGACCTTCATGCCCGGCTTGGTCATCAGGGCGTTCAAGCAAACTCTTCATAACTCGTCCCTTCTGGGGTCAAGGCTTCCAATTGCCCTCTGCAGTTGGGGAGCCGTCTCTGTTGGTTGGCTAAGATCTATTGCACGGTTTGCCCGAGCCCAGGCGTTAACATTTCGAAGCTATGGGGTATCGGGCGTAATAAAAAATGCCAGGCACTGCCTGGCATTTATGAATTCTCTAATTGTTCTGTTCAAATCGTTTACTACTTGTTGTTGATGCATTGCGAATACATCGAGTAACGAACAGTCTTGAGCGTGCCCTGGGAGTCCTCGAAGGTCATCAACCGTGGATAGACCTGGCAGGTACGGGGGTCCTGCGACTGACGTACGAATTTCGCAACGTCTATCTTCATGCCATATTTGTAATCCTGAATCTCTGGCATTGGCTTGCCATTTTTCTCCGCGTACTTGGCCACTGCGGTCTGGTGTTCCTTGGTGTATTGAAGCTGCTTGCTCTCGGAGAAAGTGTTGGCCTGCGAAGCCACCGAGAAAACAACAAGTGCAGCAGCGATAATTAGCTTTTTCATAAAACCCTCTCAATTTCAAAACTTCTCGGGCGTAACCTTAGCAATGCATAGGCATCACCGGCATGACGAGAAACTTACAATTTTGAAAGGTAAGTGCATCTACTTCACTTTAAACAAAAAAGCCCACAACACGTGTTGTGGGCTTCTCTTTAGCGGAGGCTGTTAGCTAACCACTTCGGCCTCGTCGCCGTCTTCATCCTTGCGGTGTGCCCAGTGATACAGGGCAGGCAGTACCAGCAAGGTCAGTGCGGTGGAGGACAGGATCCCGCCAATCACCACCGTCGCCAATGGCCGCTGAACTTCGGCACCGGTGCCGGTGGCCAAAGCCATCGGGATGAAGCCCAGGGACGCTACCAAGGCTGTCATCAGAACAGGTCGCAGACGGGTCAATGCACCTTCATCGACTGCCTGTCTGAGCGTTCGTCCCTCCTCCCTTAGCCCGCGGATGAAGGCAATCATCACCAGGCCGTTCAGTACTGCAACGCCGGACAGTGCAATGAAGCCGACACCTGCCGAGATCGACAGTGGGATGTCCCGCAGCCACAACGCCACAACACCACCGGTGAGTGCGAATGGAATACCGGTGAAGACCAGCATGCCGTCCTTCAGGTTGTTGAACATCAGGAACAACAAGGTCATGACCAGCAGCAAGGCGACTGGAACAACGATCTGCAGGCGTTTGGCAGCCGACTGCAGCTGCTCGAACTGGCCCCCCCAAGTCGTCCAGTAGCCCGCAGGGATTTGCACCTTCTTGTCCAGCGATGCGGTCGCCTCCTCAACGAAGGACCCCAGATCGCGGCCTCGAACGTTGGCGCTGACGATAACCAGACGTTTGCCGTTCTCGCGGCTGATTTGGTTCGGGCCCAGTTGCAGGTCCAGATTGGCGACCTGGGACAGCGGGATGAAGCCGATCTGATTGGCACCCTGTGCCGCATTGGCAGGTACCGGGATCAGCAAGCTGGACATACCCGCTACGTCGGTGCGAACGGTCTCTGGTAGGCGTACTACCATGTCGAACCGACGGTCGCCCTCATACAGCGTGCCGGCCTGACGGCCACCCACGGCGATAGCGATCGAGTTCTGAACATCCGCGATGTTCAGGCCGTAGCGTGCTGCTTTTTCGCGGTCAATGTTGATGGTCAGCACCGGCAGGCCGGATGTCTGCTCAACTTTCACTTCCGATGAGCCCGGGACCGCTTTGAGCGCTGCCGCGATCTTGTTGGCGGTGTTGTTGAGCACGTCCATGTCATCGCCGAAGACTTTCACAGCGACGTCACTACGCACGCCCGAAATCAGCTCGTTGAAACGCAGTTGGATTGGCTGCGACAACTCGTAGTTGCTTCCTGGAACACCCGCTGCGGCCTTCTGCACTTCAGCAATCAGCTCATCACGAGGCTTCTTCGGGTTAGGCCACTGATCCTGAGGCTTGAGCATGATGTAGGCGTCAGAGGCGTTCGGCGGCATCGGGTCAGATGCAATTTCTGCGGTACCCGAGCGTGCGAACATCCGCTCAACTTCAGGCACCTGCGCAATCACCGCTTTCTCCAGACGCTGCTGCATCTCGACAGATTGAGTGAGGCTCGTTCCAGGCACACGCATGGCCTGCATCGCAAAGTCACCCTCACTGAGGCTTGGGATGAACTCGCTACCCATACGACTTGCCAGCAAACCACTGAGCACGACCAAGGCTACTGCGGCCGAGAAAGCGATGTTCCGATGTCCCAGCACCCATTGCAGAACCGGTTCATAGCGCAGTCGAGCTGTGCGCATGACCACGCCTTCCTCTTCCTTCACCTTGCCAGTGACGAACATGGCAATAGCTGCAGGAACAAAGGTAACGGACAGGACCATTGCACCCAGCAGCGCCATCACAACGGTGAAGGCCATCGGGTGGAACATTTTGCCTTCGACGCCGGTGAGGGCGAAGATCGGCAGGTACACCACCATGATGATCAGCTGACCGAAGATCAGCGGCCGGCGAGCTTCTCGCGCCGCGGCAAAGACCTCGTGGAAGCGTTCGGTTTTGGTGAGCATGCGGCCATGCTTATGTTGCGCATGAGCCAGTCGACGGATCGCGTTTTCTACAATAACCACGGCACCGTCGACGATGATGCCGAAGTCGAGTGCCCCCAAACTCATTAAGTTGGCACTGACCTTGTTGTTGAACATGCCTGTGAAGGTGAACAGCATGGACAGCGGAATCACCATCGCGGTGATCAGAGCCGCACGGATGTTGCCGAGGAACAGGAACAGAATGGCGATAACCAGGATCGCGCCTTCCACCAGGTTCTTCTTCACCGTCGCGATGGCTTTTTCAACCAGGTTGGTACGGTCGTAAACAGTCACAGCCACCACGCCCTTTGGCAGGGTGCGGTTGATGTCCGCCAATTTGGCGGCGACAGCTTGAGATACGGTGCGGCTGTTTTCACCAATCAGCATGAACACGGTACCGAGCACGACTTCGCGGCCGTTCTCAGTAGCAGCACCTGTACGGAGCTCTTTACCGATGCTGACGTCAGCAACGCTGCTGATGCGAATCGGTGCACCATCCACACTGGTGATCACGATGTTGGCGATGTCTTCGATATTGCCTACCTGACCCGGTGCACGGATGAGCAACTGTTCACCATTACGCTCGATGTAGCCGGCACCGACGTTGGCGTTGTTACTTTCCAACGCTGCGACCAGGTCATTGAGTGTCAGCTTGTAGGTAGCCAGGCGCTTTGGATCCGGCGCAACCAGGAACTGCTTGGCATAACCGCCGATGGTATTGATCTCGGCCACACCCGGGACGTTACGCAGCTGAGGCTTGATGATCCAGTCCTGGATCACGCGCAGGTCGGTCGGGGTGTACGGCGTACCGTCCTCTTTGACCGCGCCATCTTCGGCTTCAACAGTCCACAGGAAGATCTCGCCGAGGCCGGTAGATACCGGACCCATGACGGCCTCTACACCTTCTGGCAGCTGTTCCTTCGCAACCTGCAGCCGCTCGTTGATCAACTGGCGGGCAAAGAAGATGTCAGTGCCATCCTTGAAGATCACGGTGACCTGAGACAGGCCAGAGCGAGACAGGGAACGGGTCTGCTGAAGGCCCGGGAGACCGGCCATGGCCGTTTCAACTGGAAACGTGATCCGTTGTTCGGTTTCCAAGGGCGAGTAACCAGGCGCTGCAGTGTTGATCTGCACCTGGACGTTGGTGATATCGGGTACCGCATCGATGGGCAGCTTTTGATAGCTGTAGATACCGATACCCGCCATGATCAGAACGGCGATCATTACTACGATGCGCTGCTCGATGGCGAATCTGATGATACGTTCAAACATGAGAAATCATCCTGTCAGTTCGCATCAGTGACCGTGTTCGGCAGAAGCTTTGCCGAGCTCGGACTTGAGTGTGAAGCTGCCACTGGTTGCTACCTGGGCGCCGGCTTCAATACCGTCGATGATTTCCACGTACCCATTGTCGCGGCGACCCAGTTTTACCGGGCGGGTGTCAAAGCCATCTGGGGTGCGTACGAATACCGAAGGTTTGTCTTCAACGGTCTGCACAGCGTGCTCAGGGACCGCTACGGCAACTCGATCGGTCTGGGAGGTGACCGCAATGTTTACGAACAGGCCTGGACGCCAGGCGCCGTTGGGGTTGGTCAAGGTGACGCGGACAGTAGCTGCACGGTTTTGCTCGCCCAGCAGGCTGCCGACATAACCCACCTTCCCTTCGACCTCGACGTTCATGTCAGGCGAAGAGACTTTCACTGCACGGCCAGTCGTGACCTTGCCCAGATCTGTCGGCGGAACTGCGAAGGTCGCCCAGACCTGATTCAGGTCGGAAAGGATGAAGGCGTTGGTCGCCTCGCTGACGACTTCGCCGACGGTCAGGTGTTTCTCCACTACCACGGCGTCGAAGGGAGCGCGGAGCTCGTAACGATTACCGCCAACGGAGTTAACCGAGGCACCGATTGCGCCGACCTTCTGCTTGGCGTTGGCCAAGGAGATCTCCGCTTCTTGCAGCGCTTGGCGTGCTTGGAGGTAGTCTTGCTCTGCAGAGATCTTGTCCTGCCACAGTTGCTTCTCACGTTCGAAGGTCACACGCGCCAGTTCGACGCGACGCTGTGCGGCCTGTTGTTCGCTGCGCAGGTCAGAGATCTGCTGGCTGGCGATTACCGCGAGGACTTGCCCTTTCTTGACCGTCTCGCCCAGGTTGGCCTGGACAGCCTCAACAACGCCAGGAACACGAGGAACCACGTGGGCAGTACGATCTTCGTCGAAGCGAATTTCGCCAGGGAAGCTCACGACGGTACCGAGGTCACGAGGCGCTGCAGCTTCCAGGGCAACACCAGCGGCCTTGATCTGTTCAGCGCTGAGCGTCAGCTTGCCCTCTTCTTCACCGCCCTCTTCGCTGTGGCCTTCTTCACCATGGCCCTCATCACCTTCCTCTTTGGCGGCAGATGCGGCTTTCTTTTCGTCGCCATGGCCATCGTTAGCGCCATGCTCGGCAGTACTGGCGGCCTGCTGTCCGGAACTGTTGTTCCAGGCAAGGCTGCCAAATCCGAGGGCTGCCACAGCGGCTACCGCGAGGGCGATCTTGCGTTTGTTATCCATTGCTACTCCTGCTGATCGTAGGCACCGGCTTGTTCAAGGCTGTGTGCCGAAGAAAATGTTTGGCCCGTTCAGCGAGTGCCGGCGGTTGAGCCGACTTCGCCATAAACCCTTTCCACCTGCGCACGCGCATTGGTCGCCGCTGCCAACGATTCGAGGTATTGGCCACGAGCGACGATCAAGGTGCGCTGGGCATCCAGCACTTCGATGAAACCGAATTTGCCCATCTCGAAGCCGCGGGTTGCGGTCTCTACGGCTTGTTGGGCTGAAGGCAGAATGGTCTTGTCGTAGGACTCGACCTCCTGCATGGCGGTGGACCATTGGTTCAACGCGGTTTGGGTTTCGGTGCGCAGGCGCAGCTCAACAGCATTGCGCTGGTCCCGGGCCTGATCTGCACGACGAGAAGCGGAAAGAATGTTGCCCTGGTTACGATCGAACAGCGGCAAAGGCATAGACAGGCCCACAGTGTTGACCCGCTCGCGCACAGAGCGGTCGTACTGGCTACCTACACTGACAGTAAGGTTCGGGATACGCTGAGCTTTCTCTGAGCCGAGCGAGGCATCGCTCTTGTCTATCTGCACCACGGCCTGACGCATTTCTGCTGTTTGGTCGAGCTTAGCCAGCAGATCTTCAGTGCGAGGTGGCAAGCCCGGGGAGAGGGTTGGCGATTCGAGTCGATCAAACACGGTGACTGAGCTCCCGGTAATTTGAGCGAGCTGTTGGTAAGCGGTCGCTTTTTCCGTTTCTGCACGTCGAACTTGCAGCTGGGCTTCGGCCAGTTGCACTTGAGCGCGGGTCGCCTCCACTGGGGACGACTTACCTGCGCGAACACGGCCATCGACGATGCGAAGACCGCGCTCAGTCAGTTCGAGAGATTGCTTGGCCAGGTCGAGACCTGTCTGGGCCCGCAACGCGGCGTAAAAGGCTTGGACGACATCTGCACGCAGGCCGTTAACGCGACGGTCTAACTCAAGCTGTGCGGCGGTCTGCCCGTATGTGGCGACGTCAACACGAGCCCCCCGCTTACCGCCCAGCTCAAGGGTCTGGCTGAGAGAGACAGTCGTCTGGCTGGTGTTACGACGGGTGTCTTCCACGTCATACGAGATTGTGGGGTTGGGGATAAGCCCGGCCTGCTTGCGAGCACCATCAGCGATCCCAATTTCTTGCCTGGCCGCGGCCAGGTCTGGGTTGGCATCCATGGCCGTCGAAAGCGCCTGGGGCAAGCTGATGCTTTGGGCAAGGGCTGCAGGCGCCATCAACCCAGAGATGACTGCACAGAGTGCAGCGATCTTCCAGGGCGAGACGGGGGTCTTGGGTAAGACATTGCGGTTATACCGGGGCACTTTGATGGTCCTCGTGCACAAACTTCGATAAAGCTTGGCGAGAACGCCGAAACAGCTGCCAAGCCCCACTTGATTAGGTGATGGCACTCTAATGAGCGGTAGCTATCAGAGGGGTGGCTAGAAAATTACAATTCCGTAAGAATGTCCTGTAATGCCCGAAAATACTGGGAAACCAAACCCGACACGATGATTTCGTTACAAGCAACGGAGATGGCAAACACGCGGTGCGAAGGCCCGAACAACAGGTAGATGACGAAATTGTAATTTTCCTATCACCCCCCCGTTATCTTCGGCCTGCAAATATGAGCTCGCGCTACGCTAGGCGCGCCGCCTGGTCAGAACAATTAACGACACCCGCGCCGGTAAACATAATAAAAACTGCCGTGAATCAAAGGAGCATCGGATGAAAATCAAAGTACCACTGTATTTGGCGGCAGTTTCTGCGCTGTCTGGAAGCTATGCTATTTCGGCACAGGCAGAAGACAAGCCAGAAGGCTTCATTGAAGGCAGCAGCCTTACAGTGCTGAACCGTAACTTCTACTTCAACCGTGATAACCGCGACAGCACTGCCCCCACTTATAACAGTGGCAAGGGCAACACCAACGGCTACTCCGAAGCCTGGGCGCACGCGATCATCAGCAAATTCAACTCTGGGTTTACCCAGGGAACCGTTGGCTTTGGCGTTGATGCCTTCGCCATGATCGGCCTCAAGCTCGACACCGGTGATGGGCGCAACGGCGGCCGTAGCTCCTTCGACGTGCTACCCGTTGATAACAAGGGCGAAGCTCGCGACGAATACACCAAGGTCGGCGGCGCAGCCAAAGTCCGCTTGTTCGATACCATCGTGAAAGTAGGTGATGTTTTCCCATCGACTCCGGTCGTTGCATCCGGCGACTCTCGCCTGCTGCCAGAAAGCTTCCGCGGCGTGACCGTTGAGAACACCAGCATCCAAGGCCTCACCCTGCAGGGTGGTCGTCTGCATGCGATGAGCCAGCCGGTCTCAAGCAACCTGAACGACAACTTCGTGACGTTCTACGGCGGCCCGGTCAACTCGCCATGGATCGGTTACGGTGGCGGTGACTACTCGATCAACGACAACTGGACTGTGAGCGTCTACGCCAGCCAGCTGAAAGACGTCTGGAATCAGTACTACGCCGGCACCAGCGTGGTTTACCCGCTGAGCGACGATCTGGCGCTGATCGGTGGCTTCAACTACTACAAAGCCGTAGATGAAGGTAAGAAGCGCCTGGGTGAATTCGACAACAACATCTGGAGTGCCAAGGTCGGCGTGCGTTACGGTGCCCATACCCTAGCCCTGTCGCACCAGCGCAACAACGGCGACGACGATTTTGACTACCTGCGTCAGTCGGACTCGATTTTCGTCGACAACTCCATCCAGTACAGCGACTTCAACTCGCCGAAAGAGCGTTCCTGGATGCTGCGCTATGACCTGAACTTCACCAGCTACGGCATTCCAGGCCTGACGTTCATGACCCGCTACGCCAGAGGCTCGGGCGCGGATTACTCGAACGCTAAGGATTCTCCGATCAAGTCAGCACAGGCCATCTGACCTGTGCTGAAATAGCCCTCCGTCCAACTGCCTTCTACAAGTCCGCCATCCCATGAGTCAGATGAGCTTTTCCGATTTCGAGTACGCCGGCAAGCGCAAGCAAACCCGTCGCGAGCGTTTCCTGGCCGAGATGGAACAGGTGGTACCGTGGAGTGGACTGGTGGCGTTGATCGAGCCTCACTACCCAAAGGCTGGCGGTGGCCGCAAGCCTTATCCTCTGGAAACCATGCTGCGCATTCACCTGCTGCAGAATTGGTTCTCTTTGAGCGATCCCGCCATGGAAGAGGCGCTGTACGAGATCACTTCGATGCGCCAGTTCGCTCGTCTGACGCTCAGCGCTCCGATCCCCGAAGACACGACGATCATGAACTTCCGGCACCTGCTGGAGAAGCATCAGTTGGCAGCCGGCATTCTGGAAACCATCAACAATTACCTGCAAGACAAGGGCCTGTCGTTGCGCCAGGGCACCATTGTCGACGCGACCATCATCCACGCGCCCAGTTCGACCAAGAACAAGGAAGGCAAGCGCGATCCTGAAATGCATCAAACGAAGAAGGGCAACCAGTACTATTTCGGCATGAAGGCCCACATCGGCGCGGATGCTGAATCGGGTCTGGTGCATCACGTTCATGGCACCGCCGCGAACGTAGCTGACGTGACGGAGGTCGCTCAGCTATTGCATGGCGAAGAGAATGTCGTGTGTGCGGATGCGGGTTACACAGGCGTGGAAAAGCGGCCAGAACACGAGGGACGGCAGGTGATATGGCAGGTCGCTGCCCGCCGCAGCACCTACAAACACTTGAGCAAACGCAGCGTGCTCTACCAAGCCAAGCGCAAGATCGAAAAGGCCAAGGCGCAAGTGCGTGCGAAGGTGGAGCACCCGTTCCGGGTGATCAAACGCCAGTTCGGCTATGTAAAGACTCGTTTTCGCGGCTTGGCCAAGAACACGGCGCAACTGACCACGCTGTTTGCCCTGTCGAATCTGTGGATGGTGCGCCGGCAATTATTGCCTGCTGCGGGAGAGGTGCGCCCGTGAGTCCGGATAACCAAGGCTTTGCCTTGGTTATCCAATAATCAGCGACTGAAAAGCGGGCTTTTCGGCATCCCTAAGCCGCCCATTTCCGACTGATGAGCAACTTGTTCGGAGTTTCCCTAACCAGTTCTACATGCGCACTGATGACAACGGCAACCCGCTCGACAATCAGAAGCGTTGGGAGCGTGACGTCGAAGTCAAATACGTTGTCCAAACCGGTCCAGCAAAAGATCTGTCCTTCCGGTTGCGCCAGGCAACCACACGTGCCACTGCATTCGAATCGGATCTGGATGAAACCCGTGTGATCATTGAGTACCCGCTTTCGATTCTGTAATTCGCTAACTGGACCAGTTATTCATTAACTGGTCCTATTAGTAAAACGAGCATTACGAATTCACCTTGAGTGGCTTAAGTGCTCCTTTGGTAAAAGGTGGATATTTGGCGCCCATTGGGCGCCTTTTTTTGCCTAAAATTCAAGTAGGCGTTCGATTGTACGCATCGCATGCCGGTGAAGTTCATGACTACACCAATGACCAGTCTCTTCAATGTGAGCGACCTCGCCGTCATCTGAGCGGAACGAAGCCAGCACAAAGAAGAAAATAACCCAATACTTCATAAGGTCAAATCACCTGCTGGAGAGAGGGCCCGCAACTGTCAAACCCAAACCGCGACAAGATATACCGCCAGACTATCAACTGTATTACCTAGAAATTACAAATCCGTCATTTGAGCCCCGGCACGCTCATTTTGATTTACCATCCCTTTCAATAATACCGGCGCGCGTGCGCGGTTAATTGCTCAGTGATATCGAGACAAAATCCCATGCGAATTCTGGTAATTGAGGATGAAGTAAAAACTGCGGAGTATGTGCGTCAAGGTCTGACGGAATGTGGCTATGTCGTAGATTGCGTCCACACCGGGTCAGATGGATTATTCTTGGCTAAGCAGCACGAATATGAGCTGATTATCCTGGATATAAATCTGCCAGAGATGGACGGTTGGCAGGTCCTTGAGTTGTTGCGTCGTAAAAACTGCCCTTCCCGTATCATGATGCTGACGGCGAGAAGCCGGCTGGCGGATAAGGTCCGGGGGCTGGAGAACGGAGCAGATGACTACCTGATCAAGCCATTTGAGTTCCCTGAGCTGCTGGCCCGGGTTCGCGCCTTGATGCGCAGGTCAGATCACCCTGCATCCGTAGAGGTCATTCGCGTCGCTGACCTGGAGCTTGATCAGAGCCGGCACAGGGCATTCAGGGACGGTCAGCGCATTGACCTGACCACGAAAGAATTCGCGTTACTGCATTACCTGATGCGTAATACCGGTGTGGTGCTGAGCCGCACCCAAATTATTTCGCAGGTTTGGGATATGAATTTTGACTGCGACACAAACGTTGTAGAGGTGTCGATTCGAAGACTCAGAGCCAAGATAGATGACCCTTTCGAGACCAAACTGATACATACGCTTCGGGGCGTAGGGTATGTGCTTGAAAAACGATAGTTGCCAAGCTCTCTAGTACCGAAAATCCGCTACATGCTCCCGTCGCTTGCGAACTTGAGGTTTCTGTTTACGATCCGCGGCGCTGATTCCTCACTCAACAAATGAGGTAGGCTGTACATGAGGTATAGCATTGATTATCAGCAGGTTTCGCAAGGACAATCCGATGCCAGCATTGATGCCTGTCCAGCTGACATTGTCTTCAACAGCGACCATGGCCTAGCTCTTATCCCGTGCGTTGGCGATGTTATCAACCTCCCCTCTACGGCGGTCAAAGAAGGGGTTTGCGGCATCGTTAGATCAAGGATTTTCAATTATCTCAGAGGTCCTGAAGAGCTGTACTGTCACGTCAATATTCTCGTTGAGGAGGCGGACATCAATTTCGAAAGTCTCATCTCGGAATACATGCGCAATCAGTCACGTGCTCGCTCGCCTTCTTCATAAAGTCGAAGGCGGGCCAGTCCATTAATGGTTGTGTATGGGTGAGGGTTCAGCAGAGCGAGCGCCTACTGAGCACCAGAGATGAATAGTCACAGCCTAGTGGTTTAACGCGGTACTGCTGGTGTACGCAGGGCCGGACTCATTGTTTTTTGAATGGCGCATTGCAGCACATAGAAATATAAAACCCCGGAAGCAAATACGATTGCGGACAGATAAGCAAACTCAGAGTCTAAAACCCCGGAAACCATATACAATTTAATCGTGATAGAACCCATAATAATTCCGGTACAGTACATGACGCCTGTGAACTGATTGCCCAAAAAACTCAGTATGCCGCTGAAGGCATTGTTCGCACTCAACAGCATTGCTTTCAGTATCGTCCAGCCGAGAACTGGCAGAAAAGCCTTGATCATGAAGGCGAATAACATCGACGATGCAAACAGTTTTATCGGGGTTTCTGCCCACGGCTTGATGGTGCCGTCTACTTCAACGCCGGTATACAAGATGATATTCAGAATAATCGCCATAAGGGTGCATATGCCGAGGCGTATCATTTCCCGCTTAAGCGGGGCCATCATTATCACTGCGTGAATCTTGTTTCCAAAGTATCGTTTTAGGGAAATCCTGAAAAAGACTTCCTGATTTGGCAAAATCCCCGGACACCAATCGCCGAGCTTTTCGATGATGAAACAAATGACCTTCGCCGATGCCGAGTACGCCGGTAAGCGCAAGCAGACCCGCAAGGAGCTGTTCCTGATAGAGATGGATCGGGTCGTACCCTGGGAGGGTTTGATTGCTCTGATCAAACCTCATTACCCAAAGGGCGAAGGGGGCCGTCCAGCCTATCCGCTGATGGCGATGCTGCGGATTCATCTAATGCAGAACTGGTTCGGTTACAGCGATCCGGCGATGGAAGAGGCGCTGTACGAGACGACGATCCTGCGCCAGTTTTCCGGTCTGAGCCTGGAGCGAATCCCGGATGAAACCACCATCCTCAACTTCCGTCGCCTGCTGGAAAAGCATGAGTTGGCCACCGGTATTCTCGGCGTGATCAATGGCTATTTGGGCGACCGTGGCTTGTCACTGCGACAAGGCACCATCGTCGATGCCACTCTGATTCATGCGCCCAGTTCGACCAAGAACAAGGACGGCAAACGCGACCCGGAAATGCATCAGACCAAGAAGGGCAACCAGTATTACTTCGGTGCCAAAGCTCACATTGGTGTCGACGATGAGTCCGGGCTTGTGCACAGCGTGGTGGTCACTGCGGCCAACGTCGCGGACGTAACCCAAGTCGACAAACTGCTGCACGGTGGTGAGAACGTGGTCTGCGCTGATGCGGGCTATACCGGTGTAGAGAAGCGTGAAGAGCATGAGGGGCGCCAAGTCATCTGGCAGATTGCAGCCCGGCGCAGCACTTACAAAAAGCACGGTAACCGCAGCGCGTTATACAAAGCGATACGTAAGATCGAAAGAGCCAAGGCCCAGGTTCGCTCCAAGGTTGAGCATCCATTTCGGGTGATCAAGCGCCAGTTTGGTTATACGAAAGTGCGCTTCCGAGGCTTGGTGAAAAACACTGCTCAGATGGTGACGCTGTTCGCCCTGTCGAACATTTGGATGGCGCGTCGACATTTGCTCTCCAATGCAGGAGAGGTGCGTCCGTGAAGAGTGAAGTGACTGCTGCGAGGTGCTTGCAGCGGCAAAAAAGGCTGAAATAGACGGCAGGTTTGACCGGGATTTGAGCGGCTACCGTTTTTTGAAAGTGTCGATGGCGAAGTAGCCGGAAAACAGGGGCTACTTCAGACCATCCTTAGTCCTTGGATCGACATTTTTCTTCCTATGCTCTCGGGTATGACGCTGTTGTAGCGTTGTATGACGGTCATGCTTTTACCCGAAGAGAGGTGACGCTTCAACGGTCCTGAATTGCGCAGGGGATCTCATGTCCTTCCCCTGGCTGGGTAGCTTGCTGAGAAATTCTCATCTACCTGCGTGGCAACGATGCGGCCACCCCGCCGCCGTCAGAGCTCTGGAGGACTGGCTGCTGTCAGCAACTCATCGAGTGACGGAACCTTAGCGTTTGCACTGAGGACGAGTGTTCTGGATCGGAGTATGGATACATCTGAATCGCCCCTGGTTTCGTAGACACCTCCAAGCCTCATAATGAGGCCCAAATAGGAGGTGCCATGAGTCGTCAGCGTTACCCCGAAGAATTCAAGATCGAAGCGGTCAAGCAAGTGACCGAGAAAGGCAAACCTGTCGCCGATGTCGCCCAGCGCCTGGGCATGTCCGTGCACAGTCTTTACGCCTGGATCAAGGTCTACAGCAAGCCCCAAGAGCAGCGTCAGCAAGACGACGATCAGCAGGCCGAACTGCGCAAGCTACGCGCTGAACTCAAGCGCGTGACGGAAGAGCGAGACATCTTAAAAAAGGCCGCCGCGTACTTTGCCAAGGAGTGCGGCTGAAGTACGCCTTCATCAAGAAGCACTCGACTGATTACCCGGTGCGGCGCCTTTGCCAAACCCTCAAGGTGCACCCCAGCGGCTATTACGCCTGGCTGGCCGAGCCTCAATCTGCCCGAGCAAAAGAAGATCAACGTCTGCTTGGCTTGATCAAACACGCTTGGCTGGAAAGCGGAGGTGTATACGGCTACCGCAAAATTCACGATGACCTGCGTGAGCTGGGAGAGGAATGCGGCCGAAATTGAGTGAGGCGCTTGATGCAGGCGGAGGGGCTGCGTTCTCAAACGGGCTATCGGCGGCGTCCAGGGTTCTATGGTGGAAAACCAACAGTGGCCTCGCCCAACCACCTCGCGCGGCAGTTCAAGGTAAGTGAGCCGAACAAGGTCTGGGTGACAGATATCACTTACATCCGCACCTATGAAGGGTGGCTCTACCTCGCGGTAGTGCTGGATTTGTTCTCACGCCAAGTAATTGGTTGGTCAATGAAGCCAAGGATGTGCAGCGACCTGGCTATCGACGCGATGTTGATGGCTGTTTGGCGACGCAAGCCTCAGCAGCAAGTTATGATTCACTCAGATCAAGGTAGTCAGTTCAGTAGCTCGGATTGGAAAAGCTTTTTGAAGGCCAACAATGTAATCAGCAGCATGAGCCGGCGGGGAAACTGCCACGACAATGCCGTAGCCGAGAGCTTTTTCCAGCTTTTGAAGCGAGAGCGAATCCGACGAAAGATCTACACAACCCGTGAAGAAGCCCGAAGTGATATTTTCGATTACATCGAGATGTTCTATAACCCTAAACGCCGACACAGCAGTGCTATGCAGCTGTCTCCAGTAGAGTATGAGAAACGCTATTTCCTGAGCTTGGAGAGTGTCTAGAAAACCAGGGGCGATTCACAGGCCCGGTCAGAAGGACTTCATCTCTGAATAGAGCCAGCAGATTGGGGTTTGCCATGGAGGACCTCACGATTAGATTTGAGAGCAACTGGTCAGCATAGTCCACCTCAAGATGACCACCTCCTTGACGCCCATCCTGGTGCTCCTGAGCATCAGACGAGTGAATCGCCCCGAAACCTGTAGATACAAAATGACCGCTTCTCGCCGTTAGCTGCCTTTCTTGAAGGACAGCTTTGGGTCGATAGCGGCCTTCGTGGAGGTTGGTGTCTACGGGGTCGGTTTAGTCAATCTGAATCTCCGGTTTCACCTCCGTGAGGCCGGCCATCGTCATGCATCAGATCTTGATTGACACGCGTGCCGCTTTGGATAGCCTTGCAATTGAGGGCTGCAACTGCGCATTTGTCGGGCCTGGGTACCAGCATGAGCCCCCCGCAATTTTGGCAGCAGAGGAAGCTGGTTCCTCTGAAGTAGTGACGGCGGGCATTGCCAGTCGGATTCTGAACCCAAGGTCGCCAGACTAGGAGCTAAAGGATCGCTGCGACTACTCCTCATCCCTTACCGAAAAGTCACGCGTCGGTCGTAAACGGCCCTTTCCAGGCCAATCAACTTTTGTGATTGGTGAGTAGGGATTTCTCGGCTTTTCTGTGAAAAGCACCCCTTCATTTCACAAAAAAAATGGCGAAGATTCCAATTTCACGGGGTCTGGCCTATCACCTATTTTGTGAACCTACACCGGTGTAGATCGCCAGGCACTAAAAAGCCCGCGGAAGCGGGCTTTTTAGTGCCTGCAGAAATCAGTAACCGCTGAGGACGTTGACGATCACACCACTGGCAATAGCCACCAGCACATAGTCCCCATTCACATACAACCAGCGGTGATCACGCGGTGGTGAACCCGCTCCCACAGGATGTGTGTTGCCCTCGGGGATACGCGTGCCCTTGTAGACCGCGTTAACCGAACGCGTCAATTCAGGCCAAGCTCCTTCAACCGGCGATACAGCGTGCGCTCGCTCAGGCCAAGGTGACGGGCCAGTTCACTGCGCGAGCCCTTGAACTGTTCCAGTGCCTGCGCCAGCTCACCTAGGTGATTGCGCCGGCCACCTGTCTTGATCGCCCCCGCCGGGCCAATATCCTCCGGCAAATGCTCGGGCCGGATCAGCCCGTCGTCCGCAAACAAGCGCGCCCTTTCCAGAATATTGCGCAGCTCGCGAATGTTGCCCGGGAATGGATGCAGCCCAAGCTGCTGCAAGGCCTCGTCGCTCAGCCTGGGTGTCGGCTTGCCGGCCATGCGCTGCAGCAGGCTCTGGGCGAGCAACGGCAGGTCTTCTGCTCGTTCGCGCAACGCCGGCAGACGGATCGGGAAGCCGCTGATGCGGTAGTACAGGTCTTCGCGGAAGGTGCCGTCCGCGACCATTTGCTTCAGCGGTTTATGGGTTGCCGATACCAGGCGGAAATCCGAATGCACCGTACGCAGGCTACCCACCGGGCGGAAGCTGCCGGACTCGATCAGGCGCAGCAGCTTCACTTGCATCGCCAGCGGGACCTCGCCAATTTCATCCAGAAACAGGGTGCCACCATGCGCCGCTTCAGCCAGGCCGATCTTGCGCTGGTTGGCGCCAGTGAACGCGCCCTTCTCGTAGCCGAACAACTCGCTCTCGAACAACGACTCGGTCAGGCCGGTACAGTCAACCACCACCAACGGGCCGTTGGCCCTGGGGCTGCCCATGTGCACCGCACGGGCGAACAGTTCCTTGCCGGTACCTGACTCACCCTGCAGCAACACCGGGATCTGCGCCGGCGCCGCACGTTGCAGGCTGGCCAGGGCCGCTTTGAACGCTGGCGCGCGGCCGACCAGCCCTTGTTCCTGAGGCTGCGCCGACGCGAGGGTGATGCTGGTCAGGCGTTCGACAAAGGCCACCACCCTGCCCTGTTCATCCAGGATCGGCCGCAGCTCTACATCCACATGCTCGGGGCCGCGTGGCGTGTGATGAATGTGCAAAACCCGCTCCGGTGCCTTGCTGTGCCACGCCTTGCGCATCGGGCAATGCTCGCCGGCCTGGTCGCAAGGCACGGCGTAGTGGTGCGAGACCTTGTGGCATTTCTCACCCAGCGGCGCCTGCTCATGGCGACCGAACTGGCGGCGATAGGCAGCGTTGGCCGCCAGGATGTTGTAGTCGGTATCCAGCACGATGGTTGGCAGGGCATCGTGCTCAAGATAGGAAACCAAAGCTAGGATGAGGGGATGGGCTTCAGGCATGACGGCACCGATTGGATGACCGGCGCAGGGTAACAAGGACTGCCAAACACTGCCATTGGCTGACAGTCGACTGCCATCTGCGCTGCCACTGTCGTCGGCAATTGTCAGCAACGGGCCGGTTTTATTGGCCAGACCGCAGGAAAATGCCTGGCATGCATCTTGATAAACCTCCTGGCACTGCCTACGCCTGTACAAGGCTGGGCGGATAAATTGGAGAACGCGATGATCATCGGCAACAACCTGCACGTGGACGCCTTTTACGACAAGGCGACCTCCACCATCAGCTACCTGGTCATGGACGGCGAAACGCGCAAGTGTGCGTTGATCGACAGTGTCTTGGACTATGACCCCAAGTCGGGGCGTACCTGCACTGCTTCTGCGGACCAGTTGATTGGCCGGGTGAAGGAGCTGCGAGCTGAGGTGCAGTGGGTGCTGGAAACCCATGTGCATGCCGACCACCTTTCGGCGGCGGCCTATTTGAAGGAAAAGCTTGGCGGCCATACCGCCATCGGCGCGCATATCACCCAGGTACAGAAAGTGTTCGGTGCGTTGTTCAACGCCGAGCCTGGCTTCGCCCGCGATGGCAGCCAATTCGATGTGCTGTTCGAGGACGAGGAAGGTTTCCGCATTGGCAACCTGCATGCCCGTGCGTTGCACACCCCAGGGCACACACCTGCGTGCATGAGCTTCATGATCGAGGACGCCGGCGAGACAGCGGTGTTCGTCGGCGACACCCTGTTCATGCCCGACTACGGTACTGCCCGTTGCGACTTCCCTGGGGCTGATGCTCGCACCCTGTACCGCTCGATCCGTCGCTTGCTGGCCTTCCCCGACCAGACCCGGCTGTTCATGTGCCACGACTACCTGCCAGGTGGCCGTGACATGCAGTACGTCACCACCGTGGCCGAGCAGCGCGCCAACAATATTCATATCCACCAGGGCATCGATGAGGACAGCTTCGTCGCCATGCGTGAAGCCCGCGACAAGACCCTCGACATGCCCGTGCTGATCCTGCCTTCGGTGCAGGTGAACATGCGCAGCGGCCAGTTCCCCGCGCCGGAAGATAACGGTGTGAGCTACCTGAAGATACCGCTGAACAAGCTGTGACCGCCCTGCCCCATAACCAGATTTACAGGATTTACCGCCATGCCTGCCTTGTTGTCCCCTGCCAATACCGACCACCACAAAGTGGTCATCGTCGGTGCCGGCGCCGCCGGAATCGCCACCGCTTCCAGCTTGATCAGCCGTGACCCGTCGCTGGATGTGACCTTGATCGACCCCGCCGAAGTGCATTACTACCAGCCCGGCTGGACTATGGTCGGTGCCGGTGTGTTCAAGGCGCCAAGCACTGCTCGCACCATGGCCTCGACCATTCCGCGCGGCGTTCGCTGGATAAAGGCACGTGTGCAGGGGTTCGACCCGCTGGGCCAACTGGTCCTCCTCGAAGGCGGCCGCGCCATCAGTTATGAACAGTTGGTGGTCTGCCCCGGCCTCAAGCTGGATTGGGCGGCCATTGATGGCCTCAGCGAGACCTTGGGCCGCAATGGCGTCACCTCCAACTACCGCTACGACCTGGCGCCCTACACCTGGGAACTGGTGCAGAAGCTCAAGCAAGGCCGAGCCCTGTTTTGCCAGCCGCCCATGCCGATCAAGTGCGCAGGCGCCCCGCAGAAGGCGCTGTACCTGTCTTGCGACCACTGGCTGCGGCATGGTCACCTGGGGGCTGTGAAAGCCAGTTTCTTCAATGCCGGCGCAGTATTGTTCGGTGTGGCGGACTACGTGCCCGCATTGATGAAGTACATCGACAAGTACGCCGTGGACCTCAATTTTTCCCACCGCCTGGTCGCCGTGGACGGGCCGAACAAGCGAGCCACCTTCGTGCGTACCTTGGCCGATGGCAGCAGCGAAACTCGTATTGAGGCCTTCGACATGCTGCATGTAGTACCGCCGCAGGTGGCACCGGACTTCATTCGTGAAAGCCCGTTGGCCGACAGCGCCGGCTGGGTCGATGTCGATCCGCATACCCTGCGCCATCGCCACTTCACCAATGTCCATGCCCTTGGGGACGTGGCCAATACCAGCAATGCCAAGACCGCCGCCGCTGCACGCAAGCAGGCTCCGGTCGTGGCCAACAATGTACTGGTGGCCCTGGGCAGGCTGCCTACCCTGGCCCAGTACGATGGTTATGGATCGTGCCCGCTCACCGTCGAACGCGGCAAGATCGTGCTGGCCGAGTTCACCTATGGCGGCAAGCTGGCTCCAAGCTTCCCCAATTGGTTGCTGGATGGCCGCAAGCCGACACGTCTGGCCTGGTTGCTCAAGGCGCAGGTGCTGCCACCCTTGTACTGGAAAGGCATGCTCAAGGGCCGCGAGTGGCTGGCACGGCCACAGCCGTTGGTAGCCGAGGGTCGGCAGTGATCGAACATCAAATACTGGGAGCGGGCCTGGGCGCGATCATCGGTGCCGTGCTGGCGTTGACCGGTGCCGGCGGTGGCATTCTCGCAGTGCCTTTGCTGGTGTTCGGCCTGGGGCTGTCGATGGTCGAGGCGGCACCGGTCGGCCTGCTGGCCGTAGGCATGGCGGCAGCGGTGGGTGCTGTGCTGGGCTTGCGGCAGGGCCTGGTGCGCTACCGGGCGGCGCTGTTCATCGCATTGATCGGTGTGGCAGCGGCGCCGTTCGGGCTGATGCTGGCGCACCGCCTGCCGAACACGCCACTGCAGTTGGTGTTCGCCGGGGTGTTGGTGTATGCCTGCCTGCGTATCTGGCGCAAGGCGGCCAAGGAACTGCGCGGCGAAGCCAATGATGCCCATCGCTACATCGAACCCTGCGTGCTGAACCCGCTGCAGGGCCGTTTGCGCTGGACCCTGCCCTGCGCGCGCGCCCTGGCCTTTACCGGCGCATTGTCAGGGCTGCTGTCCGGCCTGCTGGGCGTGGGCGGTGGCTTTGTCATCATCCCGGCCCTTAACCGCTACACCAACCTGCGCATGGCCAGCATCGTCTCCACTTCGCTGGCGGTGATCGCGCTGGTGTCCACCGGCAGTGTGGTCAGCGCCAGCCTCGCAGGGGTAATGCACTGGCAGGTTGGCGCCCCGTTCGCCGTCGGTGCGGTGCTCGGCCTGTTGCTGGCGCGGCCATTGGCGGCCAGGCTGGCCGGGCCGCGCTTGCAGCAGATGTTTGCCGTGGCCGGTTGGGCTGCGGCCCTGCTGCTGGCCGGCAAGGCGCTACTGGGCTAGCAGCTCGCTCTGTTCTGCCGCGCATAGCGCCAGCAGGTAGTCCCACACTACCCGCAGGCGCACCGACTTGTGCAGTTCGCGGCGGGTACAGATCCAGTAGCTGCGCTGGATGGTTTCGCCAGGCAGCACGCGCACCAGCGTCGGGTCGTGGCGGGCCATGTAGTTGGGCAGTACGGCGATGCCCAACCCGGCGCGGGCGGCGGTTTGCTGGGCGATCACGCTGGTGCTGCGAAACACCACGTTGGGGGCCCGGCAGAAGCTGTTGAGAAACAGCAGTTCCTGGCTGAACAGCAGGTCGTCGACATAGCCGATCCAGCTGTGCCGGGCCAGGTCCTCGCGGTTGCGCAGCGGGGGCGCGCGATCCAGGTAGTCCTGGCTGGCGTACAGGGCCAGGCGATAGTCGGTGAGTTTGCGGGTGATCAGCAGGTCGGCGTTGGGCCGTTCCAGGTGGATGCTGATCTCCGCCTCGCGGTTGAGGATGCTGACGAAGCGCGGCACTGCCACCAGCTCCACTTCCAGGCCGGGGTAGCGGTCGAACAGCGCATTCATGCGCGGGGTGAAGAACATGATGCCGATGCCTTCGGTCACCCCCAGGCGAATCTTGCCCAGCGGCGTGATGGCCTGGGTGATTTCTTCCTGCGCCAGCAGGGCGACGTTTTCCATGGCTTCGGCGTGCTTGAGCAGGGCCTGGCCCGAGGGGGTCAGTTCATAGCCCTGGGCATGCTGCACGAACAGCGCAGTACCCAGGCTTTGCTCGATGCTCTCGATGTGCCGGGCCACGGTGCTGTGGGTGGTGTTGAGGCGCTTGGCGGCGGTAAGCAGGCGGCCGCTGCGCTGCAACTCGAGGAAAAACCGCAGATCGTTCCAGTCGAACATGCTGATCCTTTTTGGCAGTTCGTTCCGGCCTCTTCGCGGGCACGCCCGCTCCCACAGGGATCGCGTTACCTTGTGGGAGCGGGCGTGCCCGCGAAGAGGCCAGTACAGACTTACCACTGTGCTAAAACGCACAGCGGCTGCGCGAAATCTCGTGTTTCCTCCACGAAATTACTCACTAAGATGGATCGGGACAAGAATAATAATCAGGCCCGAGGTTGCACATGCCATCAGCCGATTCTGTCTTCGACTACGTGGTCGTAGGGGCCGGTCCCGCCGGTTGCCTGTTGGCCAATCGTTTGTCCGCCGACCCTTCCTGCCGAGTGCTGCTGCTGGAAGCGGGTGGGCGCGACAACTATCCCTGGATCCATATCCCCGTCGGTTACCTCTATTGCATCGGCAACCCGCGCACCGACTGGTGCTTCAAGACCGAGGCGCAGCCCGGCCTGGGCGGTCGTGCGCTGGGCTATCCACGCGGCAAGGTGCTGGGTGGCTGCTCCTCGATCAACGGCATGATCTACATGCGCGGCCAGGCTGCCGACTACGACCGTTGGGCCGAGCAAGGCAACGACGGCTGGGCCTGGAAGGACGTACTGCCGCTGTTCAAGGCCAGCGAAAGCCACTTTGCCGGCGCCAGCGAGCACCACGGTGGTGATGGCGAATGGCGGGTCGAGCGCCAGCGCTATAGCTGGCCGATCCTCGATGCCTTCCGTGATGCCGCCGAGCAAAGCGGCATCGGCAAGGTCGATGACTTCAATACCGGCGACAACCAGGGCTGTGGATATTTCCAGGTCAACCAGCGCAGCGGTGTGCGCTGGAACGCTTCCAAGGCTTTTCTACGGCCGATCAAGGATCGCCCCAACCTCACCGTGCTGACCGGCGTTCAGGTTGACCAGGTGCTGCTCAACAACACCCGTGCACGGGCGGTAAAGGCGTTCTGGCAGGGTGCCTGGCACGAGTTTTCGGCACGTCGCGAGATCATCCTCTGTGCGGGTGCTGTGGGCTCTCCCTGTATTCTGCAGCGCTCCGGCATCGGCCCGCGGCAGTTATTGGAAAGCCTGGGCATTGGCGTGCGTCACGACATGCCCGGTGTTGGCGGCAACCTGCAGGATCACCTGCAGCTGCGCCTGATCTACCAGATCCGCAATTCCCGTACCCTGAACCAGATGGCCAACAGCCTGTGGGGCAAGATGGGCATGGGCCTGCGCTACCTCTATGACCGCAGTGGCCCGCTGGCCATGGCCCCGAGCCAGCTGGGTGCATTCGTGCGTTCAAGCCCGGAGCAGGCCACCGCCAACCTGCAGTACCACGTGCAGCCGCTGTCACTTGAGAGATTCGGCGAACCACTGCACACGTTCCCGGCCTTTACCGCCTCGGTGTGCAACCTGCGCCCGGCCAGCCGCGGGCGTATCGATATCCGCAGCAGCGACATGAACAGCACGCCGCTGATCGACCCCAACTACCTCAGCGACTCCCAGGACCTGCGCGTCGCCGCCGATGCCATTCGCCTTACCCGGCGTATCGTCCAGGCCCCTGCCCTCGCTGCGTTCGACCCAAAGGAATACCTGCCGGGCCCAGCCCTGCAAACCGAAGAAGAGCTGTTCGAAGCCGCCGGCAAGATCGGCACCACCATCTTCCACCCGGTCGGCACCTGCCGCATGGGCAATGGCGAACTGGACGTTGTGGATAACCAGTTGCGCGTACACGGCATTCCCGGCCTGCGCGTGGCGGACGCCTCGATCATGCCGCAGATCACCTCCGGCAATACCTGTTCACCCACCCTGATGATCGCCGAGAAGGCGGCGCAACTGATCCTCAAAGGAGCTGCTACCCAGACCTATCTGAACGAAGACGCGATACCGACGCCCTGACCCCGGGTGCGTGCAGTACCGGCAGCTGGCGGTCAGAAGCTGCCGACAGTGGAACAACAAGAATAATCACTGTGGCCTGCGGGCCGAGGACAGCAACGATGTCGGATTACATCCAAGAGCAGGGTGCGGCGGCCAGCAGCTCCAGCCGTCGTGAAGAACGCAAGATCATCTTCGCGTCATCCCTCGGGACAGTTTTCGAGTGGTATGACTTTTTTCTCTATGGTGCGCTGGCAGCGGTCATCAGCAAGCAGTTTTTCGCTGGCGTGAACGACACCACCGCCTTCATCTTCGCCCTCATGGCCTTTGCCGCCGGCTTTCTGGTGCGGCCATTCGGCGCGCTGGTGTTCGGCCGGCTGGGCGACATGATCGGGCGCAAGTACACCTTCCTGGTCACCATCGTGCTGATGGGCCTGTCCACCTTCGCGGTAGGGTTGTTGCCCACCTACGCCAGCATCGGCATCGCGGCACCGATCATCCTGGTGGTCCTGCGCATGCTGCAGGGGCTGGCGCTGGGTGGTGAATACGGCGGTGCGGCCACCTATGTGGCCGAGCATGCGCCGCCCGGCAAGCGCGGTTTCCACACGGGTTTCATCCAGTCCACCGCCACCCTTGGCCTATTGTTGTCGCTGGTGGTGGTGCTGGGCAGCCGCTATATCAGTGGCGACCAGTTCGAAACCTGGGGTTGGCGCCTGCCGTTCCTGTTGTCGATCGTGCTGCTGGCGATTTCCACCTGGATCCGCATGAGCATGCACGAGTCGCCGGCCTTCGTGAAAATGAAGGCTCAGGGCAAGGTCAGCAAGTCGCCGATCCGTGAGTCGTTCACTTCCTGGCCGAACCTTAAAGTGGTGCTCACCGCCCTGTTCAGCATCAACGCCGGGCAGGCCGTGACCTTCTACACGGCGCAGTTCTACGTGCTGTTCTTCATGACCCAGATGCTGAAGATGGACCCGGCCCAGGCCAACACCCTGCTGATCATCAGCGTTGTCATTGGTGCGCCGTTCTTCGTGTTCTTCGGCTGGTTGTCCGACCGGATTGGCCGCAAGCCGATCCTGATGCTCGGCCTGCTGCTGGCCACGGTGCTGTACTTCCCGCTGTTCAAGGCGCTGAGCCACTACGCCAACCCACAGATCGACGCGGCCAGCCGCCAGGCGCCGATCGTTGTCACTGCCGACCCGAGAGGCTGTACTTTCCAGTTCGACCCGGTAGGCAAGGCGCGCTTCGACAGCCCCTGCGACAAGGTCAAGACATTCCTAGTCAAGCAGGGCTTGCCATACAGCTCGGTGGATGTGGCAGGTAGCGATGTGGTGGTGAACATCGGTGACAAGACCATCAACGGCTTCGACGAAGCGGCCATGCGTGCGGCGGTGGAACAGGCTGGCTACCCGGCCAAGGCCGACCCTGGGCAGGTCAACCAAGTGATGGTGGTGGTGCTGATCGTGGCGATGATCCTGATCGCGACCATGACCTATGGCCCGCTGGCGGCGGTGATGGTCGAGCTGTTCCCCACTCGCATCCGCTACACCTCCATGTCACTGCCCTACCACATTGGCAACGGCTGGTTCGGTGGCTTCCTGCCAACGGTGTCGTTCGCGCTGGTGGTGTACACCGGGGATATCTTCTATGGGCTGTGGTACCCGGTGCTGGTGACCGGGGTCAGCCTGGTGGTGGGGATCTTCTGCCTGAAAGAAACCAAGGATGTGGATATCGACAAGATCTGACGGCTGCAACGGGCCGTTTCTACACGCCCGCATGAGGCAATAAAAAAACCGGCTGTAAAAGCCGGTTTTCTTATGCCCCAAAAAAACTTATGCACGATTTTCAGAAAAATGTCATACACAGAAATAAACAGCTAATTCAAATACTTAGCGATCACTTCAGTCTTTTAATCCAAAAACAGTTCACAAGTTATCCACAGATGGTCAGGCCATCTGTTCCTGGGGTTTTTCTTCTGCTGGCGGCAGCGAACCCATGGCCCGCTGGGTCGCTTCGTTCCACGCCGCGGCGCGGTCGTTGAGCTCGGCGATGGCCCGTGGCCCGGTGCCGTTGGCGTACATCGGCTCGCCAATCACCACCTCGATTGTGCCCGCGCGCTTGCCCCAACCGGTCTTGGGCCAGAACTTGCCGGCGTTATGGGCAATCGGCAGCACCGGCAGCCCGGCATTCACTGCCAGCGCGGTACCGCCACGGGAGAACTTTCCCATGGTGCCGAATGGCACGCGGGTGCCTTCCGGGAAGATCAGTACCCAGGTCTTCTGCTTGAGCAGCTCGTCACCCTTGCTGGCTACCTGGCGCAGGGCTTCCTTGGGGTTATCGCGGTTGATCGCGATCGGCCGCAGCATGGCCATGGCCCAACCGAAGAACGGCACGTACAGCAACTCGCGCTTGAGCACCTGGCTCAGCGGCGAGAAATACTGGGAAAGGAAGAAGGTTTCCCAGGTGCTCTGGTGGTTGGACAGGATCACGCAAGGCTCATCAGGCACGTTCTCGGCGCCAGTGATCTTGTAGTCGATACCCAGGATGGTGCGCACAAGGAACAACGCGCAACGGCACCAGTACACGTTGATGAACTTGTAGCGCTTGGGGAACGACAGGAACGGCGCGACGAAGAAGCTCAGCGAGCACCACAGCAGCGAACTGGTGCCCAGCAGCAGGTAAAAAAGAAAGATTCTGATCGCCTGCAGGATCGACATAGTGGCTTGTACCATTGCGGGGCATGCCCGCCTGAGAAAAATGCGCCCGAAGGCGCACTGTTTAAATTAGTTCTCTGGCGATAGCTGCCAGATCGTCGAAAATCAGTGTAGTTTCCGGGACGCCTTTTTCCAGGGTCCGCTCGCCCTTGCCGGTTTTCACCAACACGGGTTGTGCACCGACGGCCAGGGCGGCCTCCAGGTCACCTTTGCTGTCGCCAACGAACCAGACGCCTTCCAGGCCGACCTGGTAATGCTCGGCGATCGCCCGCAGCATGCCAGGCTTGGGCTTGCGGCAATCGCAGCCTTCGTCTGGCCCGTGCGGGCAATACACGATGTGGCCCACTTCGCCACCCTGCTCGGCCACCAGCGCGCGCAGGCGCGCGTGCATGGCCTCGAGGGTAGTCAGCGCATAGTAGCCACGGGCAATGCCGGACTGGTTGGTGGCCACGGCCACCGTCCAGCCCGCCTTGCTCAACTGCGCGATCGCTTCGACCGAGCCAGGGATCGGCACCCACTCGTCCAGCGTCTTGATGTAGGCGTCGGAGTCGTAGTTGATTACTCCGTCACGGTCGAGAATCAGCAGTTTCAAGGCTTACCCCAGCAGCGAAATGTCGGCCACGCCCAGGAACAGGCCGCGCAGGCGGCTGAGCAGGGCATAACGGTTGGCGCGTACCTTGGCATCCTCGGCGTTGACCATCACCGCCTCGAAGAAGGCGTCGACCGGGTCACGCAGGGCCGCCAGGCGGGCCAGCGATTCGCTGTACTGGCGTGCAGCAGCCATCGGTTGCACGGCCTGGTCGGCCTGCTGGATGGCCGAGTACAGGGAGAACTCGTTGGCGTTGTCGAAGTACTTCGGCTCGACGTGATCGGCGATGGCGCCTTCGGCCTTGCTCAGCAGGTTCGACACGCGCTTGTTCACCGCGGCCAGGGCCTCGGCTTCCGGCAGCTTGCGGAAGGCTTGTACAGCCTGCACGCGCTGGTCGAAGTCCAAGGCAGAACCTGGCTGCAGGGCACGGACCGACAGGTAGGTGGCCACGTCGATGCCTTCGTCTTCGTAACGCGCACGCAGGCGGTCGAAGATGAACTCCAGCACCTGTTCGGCCAAGCCGGCGGCCTTGACCTTGGCGCCGAACTGCTTGACCGCGAACTCGACCGCACCGGTCAGGTCCAGGTCCAGCTGCTTCTCGATCAGGATACGCAGCACGCCCAAGGCGGCACGGCGCAGGGCGTACGGGTCCTTGCTGCCGGTAGGCAGCATGCCGATGCCGAAGATGCCGACCAGGGTGTCGAGCTTGTCGGCGATGGCCACCGCAGCACCGGTGAGGGTCTGCGGCAGCTCGGCGCCAGCACCGCGCGGCATGTACTGCTCGTTCAGGGCCAGGGCCACGTCTTCCGGCTCACCGTCGTTGAGCGCGTAGTAGTAACCGGCAACACCCTGCATTTCAGGGAATTCGCCGACCATCTCGGTGGCCAGGTCGCACTTCGACAGCAGGCCGGCGCGGCCGGCGCGCTGGGCGTCGCCGCCGATCAGCGGGGCGATGAAGGCGGCCAGCTTGGAGACGCGCTCGGCCTTGTCGTACACGGTACCCAGCTGAGCCTGGAACACCACGTTCTTCAGGCGCTCGTTGAAGGTTTCCAGCGGCTGCTTCTTGTCCTGCTTGAAGAAGAACTCGGCGTCGGTCAGGCGTGGGCGCACGACCTTCTCGTTACCTTGCACGATCTGCTTCGGGTCGCGGCTCTCGACGTTGGCCACGGTGATGAAGCGCGGCAGCAGCTTGCCTTCGCTGTCCAGCAGGCAGAAGTACTTCTGGTTGTCCTGCATGGTGGTGATCAGGGCTTCCTGCGGGACTTCGAGGAAACGCTCCTCGAACGAGCACACCAGCGGCACTGGCCACTCGACCAGGGCGGTCACTTCGTCCAGCAGCGCCGGCGGCACGATGGCGCTGCCTTCCTGCTGCATGGCCAGCTCGGCGGTACGCTTGCTGATCAGCTCGCGGCGCTCGGCGAAGTCGGCCAGCACGTAGGCTTTGCGCAGGTCTTCGACGTAGTTGGCCGGGGTGGTAATCACCACGTTTTCCGGGTGGTGGAAGCGGTGGCCACGGGATTCACGGCCTGCCTTCTGCGACAGGATGGTGCAGTCGACCACCTGGTCGCCCAGCAGCATCACCAGCCATTGGGTCGGGCGCACGAACTCTTCACGGCTTGCCGCCCAGCGCATGCGCTTGGGGATCGGCAGGTCGTTGAGCGAATCTTCGACGATGGTCGGCAGCAGGCCGGTGGTGGCCTTGCCCGGGATGTGCTGGGAGAAGCGCAGCTTGGGGCCGCTCTGGTCGATTTCCGACAGCTCCACACCGCATTTCTTGGCAAAGCCCAAGGCAGCCTGGGTCGGCTCGCCGTCTTTGAAAGCAGCCTGCAGGGGCGGGCCGTCGATATTGATGCTGCGGTCAGGCTGTTGCACGTCCAGCTGGCGGATCAGCACGGCCAAGCGGCGCGGCGCGGCGTAAACCTGCTTGCCGGTATAGTTCAAGCCAGCGGCCTGCAGGCCCTTCTCGATACCCGCCAGGAAGGCTTCGCCAAGGCTGGCGAGGGCCTTCGGTGGCAGCTCCTCGGTGCCCAGTTCTACCAGGAAATCTTGAGCACTCATTGTGCAGCCTCCAGCTTAGCCAACACTTCGTCACGCAGTTCAGGGGTGGCCATCGGGAAGCCCAGGCGTGCGCGGGCTTGCAGATAGCTTTGCGCCACGTCCCGGGCCAGGGTACGTACACGCAGGATGTAGCGCTGGCGCTCGGTTACCGAGATGGCGCGGCGGGCGTCCAGCAGGTTGAAGGTGTGCGAGGCCTTCAGGACCATTTCATAGGTCGGCAGCGGCAGCTCAAGCTTGATCAGGCGGTTGGCTTCGCTTTCGTAGAAGTCGAACAGCTCGAACAGCTTGTCGACGTTGGCGTGCTCGAAGTTGTAGGTCGACTGCTCCACCTCGTTTTGGTGGAACACGTCGCCGTAGGTGACCTTGCCGAACGGGCCGTCGGCCCACACCAGGTCGTACACCGAGTCGACGCCCTGGATGTACATGGCCAGGCGCTCCAGGCCGTAGGTGATTTCACCCGTGACTGGGTAGCACTCGATGCCGCCTACCTGCTGGAAGTAGGTGAACTGGGTGACTTCCATGCCGTTGAGCCAGATTTCCCAGCCCAGGCCCCAGGCGCCGAGGGTCGGCGATTCCCAGTTGTCTTCGACGAAGCGAATGTCGTGGACCAGCGGGTCCAGGCCGATGGCTTTCAGCGAGCCGAGGTACAGCTCCTGGAAGTTGGCCGGGTTGGGCTTCAGTACCACCTGGAACTGGTAGTAGTGCTGCAGGCGGTTGGGGTTTTCGCCATACCGCCCGTCGGCAGGGCGACGGCTAGGCTGCACATAGGCGGCGTTCCAGGTTTCTGGACCCACGGCGCGCAGGAATGTAGCGGTGTGGAAAGTGCCGGCGCCTACTTCCATATCGTAGGGCTGAAGCACCACACAACCTTGCTCGGCCCAGTAGTTCTGCAGGGCGAGGATCAGGTCTTGGAAGGTACGCACGGCTGGCGTAGGCTGGCTCACGAAATTCACCTGTATCTGGGGATGCGGATGTAAAGAGCGGGAGTATAACCTGATTCGCCTCGCCCTCTACTCATTGGAGCCTTATGCCACGCTGCTTTTGGTGTACCGACGATCCGTTGTACCAGGCCTACCACGACCAGGAATGGGGAACGCCCCAGCGTGACCCGGCGTTGCTGTTCGAGATGCTTTTGCTCGAAGGGTTCCAGGCGGGGCTTTCGTGGATCACCGTATTGCGTAAACGCGAGCGTTATCGCGAGGTGATGCACGGCTTCGATCCGGTGAAACTCGCCGTCATGAGCGACGAACGCATCGAGGAGCTGATGCAGGATGCCGGCATCATCCGCAACCGCCTCAAGCTTAAGGCTGCCAGGCGTAATGCCCAGGCCTGGCTGGCTGTGGACAACCCCGCCGACTGGCTCTGGTCATTCGTCGGTGGTGCGCCGAAGATCAACCACTTCACTGGCCGCAGCGAGGTGCCAGCGGTTACCGATGAAGCCAAGGCGATGAGCAAAGCCCTGCAGAAAGCCGGCTTCACGTTCGTTGGCCCGACCATCTGCTATGCCTTCATGCAGGCCACCGGCATGGTCATGGACCACACCACCGATTGCGATCGCTACGCCGCCTTGTTGCGCTGAGGGGTTACAATGCGCGCCTTGCTGAAATAAGGAATTCGCCTGTGGAAAAGTTCAAGGGCGCCCTGATGGTCGGGGTGCTGCGCCTGTTTGCCAAGCTGCCCTGGGGCGCTGTGCAGCGCGTCGGCGCCGGTATCGGCTGGCTGATGTGGAAGATCCCCAACGGCTCGCGCAATGTCGTGCGCATCAACCTCGCCAAGTGCTTCCCGGAGATGGACCCGGCCGAGCGCGAGCAGCTGGTGGGCCGCGCGTTGAAGGATATCGGTAAATCCTTCGTCGAAAGTGCCTGTGCCTGGATCTGGCCGCCGCAGCGCTCGCTGGAGCTGGTCAAGGAAGTGCACGGCCTGGAAGTGCTGGAGCAGGCCCTGGCCTCGGGCAAGGGCGTGGTCGGCATCACCAGCCACCTGGGTAACTGGGAAGTGCTGAACCACTTCTACTGCAACCAGTGCAAACCGATCATCTTCTATCGCCCGCCGAAGCTGAAGGCGGTGGATGACCTGCTGCGCGAGCAGCGGGTGCAGATGGGCAACCGCGTGGCACCTTCGACCAAGGAAGGCATCCTCAGCGTGATCAAGGAAGTGCGCCGTGGTGGCCAGGTGGGTATTCCTGCCGACCCGGAGCCGGCGGAGTCGGCCGGGGTGTTCGTGCCGTTCCTGGGTACCCAGGCGCTGACCAGCAAGTTCGTTCCGAACATGCTGGCCGGGGGCAAGGCGGTTGGGGTGTTCCTGCATGCCCTGCGGTTGCCTGACGGCTCGGGCTTCAAGGTGTTCCTGGAGGCGGCGCCGGAAGAGATGTACAGCACCGACGTGACCGTGTCGGCGGCGGCGATGAGCAAGGTGGTCGAGCGCTATGTGCGCGAGTACCCGAGCCAGTACATGTGGAGCATGAAGCGCTTCAAGAAGCGCCCGGCTGGCGAGCCACGCTGGTACTGAGATTTTCACTGTCCCCTGTGGGAGCGGGTTTACCCGCGAATGCGTCGGTGAATCCAACATCGCATTCGCGGGTGAACCCGCTCCCACAGGGACTGCGTTAACCTGATGTCTTGTTGAGTTTCTTCAGAAACACGGTCATCTCTTTCTCGGCCTGCTTGTCCCCATGGGCCTGCGCGGCCACGATCCCCTCCTCCCAGGCCTTGCGCGCCGCCGCCAGGTCACCCTGCAGCTGATGCGCCTTGCCCAGCAGCTTCCACGCCGCCGAGTATTTCGGGTCCTGTTCCACGCACCGTGCCAGATGCAACGCCGCTTCAACACCATTGCCTTCGTCCAGCCAGGCCTTGCCCAGGCCGAACCTCAACAACGGGTTATCCACACCCTTGGCCAGCATCTTCTCCAGCGATTCGCGCATGCCCTGTGCTCCTAGAAGAAACTCAAGCCGACGTGGAACAGCTTCTCCACATCCCGAATATGCTTTTTATCCACAACGAACAGGATCACATGGTCGCCCGATTCGATCATGGTGTCGTCGTGGGCAATCATCACCTCTTCGTCACGAATGATCGCGCCGATGGTAGTGCCCGGCGGCAGGGCGATGTCTTCGATCGCCTTGCCGACCACCTTGCTCGACTTCGAATCCCCGTGCGCCACCGCTTCGATAGCTTCGGCAGCGCCACGGCGCAGCGAGTGCACGCTGACGATGTCGCCCCGGCGCACGTGCGCCAGCAAGGTGCCGATGGTGGCCAGCTGCGGGCTGATGGCGATGTCGATGTCGCCACCCTGCACCAGGTCGACATAGGCCGGGTTGTTGATGATGGTCATCACCTTGCGCGCACCCAGGCGCTTGGCCAGCAGCGACGACATGATGTTGGCCTCGTCGTCGTTGGTCAGGGCCAGGAAGATGTCGGCGTCGGCGATGTTCTCCTCCAGCATCAGGTCCTTATCCGAGGCGCTGCCCTGCAGCACCACGGTGCTTTCCAGGGTGTCGGAGAGGTGTCGGCAACGGGCCGGACTCATCTCGATGATCTTCACCTGGTAGCGGCTTTCGATGGCCTCGGCCAGGCGTTCGCCGATTTGCCCGCCACCGGCGATGACCACACGCTTGTTGGTTTCGTCGATACGGCGCAGCTCACCCATCACCGCGCGGATGTCCTTCTTCGCGGCGATGAAGAACACTTCGTCGTCTGCTTCGATCACCGTGTCGCCCCGCGGGGTGATCGGGCGGTCGCGGCGGAAGATGGCCGCCACGCGGGTGTCGACGTTGGGCATGTGCGCGCGGATCTGGCGCAGTTGCTGGCCTACCAGCGGGCCACCGTAGTACGCCTTAACTGCCACCAGCTGGGCCTTGCCTTCTGCGAAGTCGATCACCTGCAGCGAGCCTGGGTGCTCGATCAGGCGCTTGATGTAGTTGGTCACCACCTGTTCGGGGCTGATCAGTACGTCGACCGGGATATGGTCGTTGTCGAACAGCTCTTCGCGGGTCAGGTAGGCCGACTCGCGCACCCTGGCAATCTTGGTCGGGGTGTGGAAAAGCGAATAGGCCACCTGGCAGGCGACCATGTTGGTTTCGTCGCTGTTGGTTACCGCCACCAGCATGTCGGCGTCATCGGCACCGGCCTGGCGCAGCACCGTAGGCAGCGAGCCGCGGCCTTGCACGGTGCGGATGTCCAGGCGGTCGCCCAGGTCGCGCAGGCGGTCGCCGTCAGTGTCGACCACGGTGATGTCGTTGGCTTCGCTGGCCAGGTGCTCCGCCAGCGTACCGCCTACCTGTCCTGCGCCGAGGATGATGATCTTCATCCGCTACTCCCTACCCTTTGTTTTTATCCGCGCGAGGCGGCGATCTTGATCAGCTTGGCATAGTAGAAACCGTCGTGGCCGCCTTCCTGGGCCAACAACTGGCGGCCGTGGGGCTGGCGCAGGCCGGCTTCGGTGGCCAGGTCCAGCTCACGGGCGCCCGGGGTGCGGGCAAGGAAGGCATCGATCACTTCGGTGTTCTCGGTCGGCAGGCTGGAGCAGGTGGCGTATAGCAGCATGCCGCCCACTTCCAGGGTCGGCCACAGGGCATCGAGCAGCTCACCTTGCAGCGTGGCCAGGGCCGGGATGTCGTCGGCCTGACGGGTCAGCTTGATGTCAGGGTGGCGGCGGATCACGCCGGTGGCCGAACAGGGGGCATCGAGCAGAATGCGCTGGAACGGCTTGCCGTCCCACCAGCTGGCGGTGTCGCGGGCATCGCAGGCGATCAGCTCGGCGTCCAGTTGCAGGCGGTCGAGGTTCTCGCGCACGCGGGTCAGGCGCTTGGCTTCGAGGTCGATGGCCACCACGTGGGCCAGGCCGGTTTCGGCTTCCAGCAGGTGGCAGGTCTTGCCACCCGGTGCACAGCAGGCGTCGAGCACGCGCTGGCCGGGGGCCAGTTCCAGCAGGTCGGCGGACAGCTGCGCGGCTTCGTCCTGCACGCTCACCCAGCCTTCGGCAAAGCCTGGCAGGCCGCGCACGTCGCAGGCTTCGGCCAACACGATACCGTCACGGCTGTACTGGCAGGCGCTGGCGCCAACGCCTGCCTCGGTCAGCAGTGCCAGGTAGGCATCGCGGCTGTGGTGGCGACGGTTGACCCGCAGGATCATCGGCGGGTGGGCGTTGTTGGCGGCGCAGATGGCCTCCCACTGCTCCGGCCAGAAGGCCTTGAGCGACTTCTGCAGCCAGCGCGGGTGGGCAGTGCGTACCACCGGGTCGCGCTCCATGCCGGCCAGCAATTCTTCGCCTTCGCGTTGGGCGCGGCGCAGCACGGCATTGAGCAGGCCCTTGGCCCACGGCTTCTTCAGCTTGTCGGCACAGCCAACGGTCTCGCCAATGGCCGCGTGGGCCGGGATACGGCTGTAGAACAGCTGGTACAGGCCGACCAGCAGCAACGCCTGCACATCGGCATCGGCGGCCTTGAACGGCTTCTGCAGCAGCTGCGCCGCCAGCAGGTCGAGGCGTGGTTGCCAGCGCGCGGTACCGAACGCCAGGTCCTGGGTCAGGCCGCGGTCGCGCTCATCGACCTTGTCCAGTTGCGCTGGCAGCGAACTGTTCAGCGAGGCCTTGCCACTGAGTACAGCGGCAAGGGCACGGGCGGCGGCGAGGCGTGGGTTCATTGGCCCAGCACCTTGCCGCTGGCGAATTTCTCACGACGGCTGTTGAACAGGTCGCTGAAGTTCAGTGCCTTGCCGCCGGGCAGTTGCAGGCGGGTCAGGCTCAGTGCCTGGTCACCGCAGGCGACAACCAGGCCGTCCTTGCTGGCGGAGAGGATCTCACCCGGGGTGCCTGTCGCTGTGGACAAGTTGGCGGCCAGCACTTTCACGCTTTCGCCATCGAGGGTGCTGTGGCAAACCGGCCACGGGTTGAAGGCACGGATCAGGCGTTCCAGCTCGACGGCCGGGCGGCTCCAGTCGATGCGCGCTTCGTCCTTGTTCAGCTTGTGCGCGTAGGTGGCCAGGGCATCGTCCTGCACTTCGCCTTGCAGCGAACCGTCGGCCAGGCCGGCAATGGCCTGGACGACTGCGGGCGGGCCCATCTCGGCCAAGCGGTCGTGCAGGCTGCCGCCGGTGTCTTCGGCGCTGATCGGGGTGACCACCTTGAGCAGCATCGGGCCGGTGTCCAGGCCCGCTTCCATACGCATCACGGTCACACCGCTCTCGGCGTCGCCGGCTTCCACGGCGCGCTGGATCGGTGCGGCACCGCGCCAGCGTGGCAGCAGGGAGGCATGGCTGTTGATGCAGCCCAGGCGCGGGATATCCAGCACCACCTGCGGCAGGATCAGGCCGTAGGCGACCACTACCATCAGGTCCGGCTTCAGCGCCGCAAGTTCGGCCTGGGCTTCGGCGTTGCGCAGGGTCGGCGGTTGGAACACCGGGATGTCATGGGCCACAGCCAGTTGCTTGACCGGGCTCGGCATCAGCTTCTGGCCACGGCCAGCGGGGCGGTCGGGCTGGGTGTAGACGGCCACGATCTCGTACGGGCTGTCGAGCAGGGCCTTGAGGTGTTCGGCGGCAAACTCTGGAGTGCCTGCAAAGACGATGCGCATGGAGTTCTCGCTTCAAAAAAGAAAAAGGCTTGCCGGAGCAAGCCTTCTGGAAGGTGGGGATCAGGCTTGCTGGCGGTGCTGCTTTTCCAGCTTTTTCTTGATCCGGTCGCGCTTGAGCTGCGACAGGTAGTCGACGAACAGCTTGCCGTTGAGGTGATCGAATTCATGCTGCACGCACACCGCCAGCAGGCCTTCGCACTCGAGCTCGTAAGGCTTGCCGTCGCGGTCCTGGGCCTTGACCCGCACACGCAGCGGGCGGTCGACGTTCTCGTAGAAGCCAGGTACCGACAGGCAGCCTTCCTGGTACTGGCCCATGTCGTGGGTCAGCTCTTCGACCGTGGGGTTGATGAAGACGCGCGGCTCGCTGCGGTCTTCACTGAGGTCCATGACCACGACCTGCTGGTGCACGTTGACCTGGGTAGCGGCCAGGCCGATGCCAGGGGCTTCGTACATGGTTTCAAACATGTCGTCGATCAGCTGACGCAGGGCGTCGTCGAACACCGTCACCGGCTTGGCGATGGTGCGCAGGCGCGGGTCCGGGAATTCGAGAATGTTCAAGATGGCCATAAGGTCAGGCAGTCACTGTGCGTTCGGTTGAAAACTGAGCACACATAATAAAGGGAAACGGGGATTTCAGCACCTGTGAAAGCTCGTCTAGGGTTTTCAAGGCCAGCTTATTGCCCATTCGATGGACAGGTTGTCAAAGCGTTATCAACAAAGTTATCCACAGCTTGTGCCACGTCGATGGCCCCATTTCGATCAAGGATGATCCCCATGCAGACCTACCATTCGTCGCCTCTTCCGCCTGCCGAACTGGAGGCCCGATTACGCCTGCACCGGCTGCCGGAGACGGGATTGCGTCGCTTTAACACCTTGCTTGAGGCTTTTGGCAGTGCCTCTTCGGCGCTATGTGCACCCGCCGGCGCCTGGCGCGCATTGGGCATACCCCAGGCCACCATCGATGCCCGGCGCAGTGCCGAAGTTCGTGAGGGTGCACTGGCCGCAATGGCCTGGCTAGAGCGCCCGGCCCAGCATTTGCTGATGTGGGACGGCCCTGGCTACCCGCCACTATTGGCGGAAATCGACGATGCCCCTCCACTGCTTTTCGTAGCTGGAGACCCAGCCTTGCTCGAGCGCCCACAACTGGCAATTGTGGGCAGCAGGCGTGCTTCACCCCCAGCACTCGACACTGCTGCGGCATTTTCCCGCTACCTGGCGCAGGCCGGTTTCACCATTACCAGCGGCTTGGCGGTGGGCATCGACGGTGCCGCTCATCGGGCCGCATTGCAGGCTGGTGGGGGCACGATTGGCGTGCTCGGTACGGGGTTGCAAAAACTTTATCCACAGCGCCACAGGTCGCTTGCACAAGCGATGATCGACAACGGTAGCGCGCTGGTTTCCGAGTACCCGTTGGATGCCGGGCCGCTACCTGGCAACTTCCCGCGGCGCAATCGCATCATCAGTGGCCTGTCGCTGGGCGTGCTGGTGGTCGAGGCGAGCCTGGCCAGTGGTTCGCTGATCACCGCACGCCTGGCTGCCGAGCAAGGCCGCGAGGTGTATGCCATACCGGGCTCCATTCACCACCCCGGGGCCAAAGGCTGCCACCAGTTGATCCGTGACGGCGCGCTGTTGGTGGAGAGCGTGGAGCAGATACTGGAAAGCCTGCAGGGCTGGCAGAACCTGCCGCCTGCGGTTGTGGATAAATTCGACCATCCTCTGCTCGCCCTGCTGCATGCTGCGCCACAAACCAGCGAAAGCCTGGCCCACTGCAGCGAGCTGCCGCTTGCCGACGTGCTGGCGCAGCTGACCGAACTGGAGCTGGAAGGCCGGGTCAGCAATGAAGCCGGGCGTTGGTTTGCCCGCGCGGGCTAAGTACACTGCTCACAAGCAAGGTATATAGGCGGAGTAACAGAAATGGTGAGCAGTTTTCGTGTGCAACAAGCCGCACGTGAGATCCGGGCGGGTGCAGTGATCGCCTACCCGACGGAAGCGGTCTGGGGCCTGGGCTGCGACCCGTGGAACGAGGACGCGGTGTATCGCCTGCTGGCGCTGAAGTCGCGGCCTGTGGATAAAGGCCTGATCCTGGTAGCCGACAACATCCGCCAGTTCGACTTCTTGTTCGAGGACTTCCCCGAAGACTGGATCGACCGCATGGGCAGCACCTGGCCGGGGCCGAACACCTGGCTGGTGCCGCACCAGGACCTGTTGCCCGAATGGGTTACCGGGCAACATGACACCGTGGCACTGCGGGTCAGTGACCACCCGGTGGTACGTGAGCTGTGTGCATTGGTGGGGCCGTTGATTTCCACTTCGTGCAACCCGGGCGGGCGCCCGGCGGCTAAGACCCGGTTGCGGGTGGAGCAGTACTTCCATGGTCAGCTGGATCTGGTGCTGGGGGGGGCGTTGGGTGGACGGAAGAACCCGAGTGTGATCCGTGACCTGGTGACTGGCGAAGTCGTTCGTCCGGGCTGATACCGCAAAGCGGCCCCAGAACCCCGCAGATTTTTCTGATTTTGTCTCGAATGGCTGTCCAGCTTGTGGCTTGGGAAATATCCTACAAGCCGCGTCCCCTGCCATCACCTTCTCAGTGGGAACCAGTGCCTCTAGGCTTCATCCGTCGCTGAATACCTTGGCGATCGGGTGTGGTAGCCCGGATGCATTTTTTCCATGGCAGTCTATGGTGACTGTGCGTGGGAGGCTTTCGAGCCTGCCTGGATTGGAAAATGCCCGGGTCTACCACCTCGCGTACAGTCGCCACCCATTCACGTGGTAGTGATTGGTGGCGGCAATGAGGAGCATTTTCCAATGATGAAGAAAATAGTCCCCGATCCACCGCTTCCCTGCACCTCTACTCGCCCCTTCGGCCGCTGCGATGCCGGCCACGAACCGCTGTTCACCGTAAACCCGAACATTTCCGCCGAGGACGCCTTGGTTCATGTAGCTCTGTATCTGCGAGGCGCCTACGAAACGGGCTCGAAAGCCCTCGAGTACCTGCGCGAAGAAGGCCGTGGCATGTATTGGTCGAGCCTGCATTCCATTGAATTGGCGGAGGGATTGGTGGAGGCGATTCTCGATGGTATCGAGTCGATACCAACCACCCGTCCTCCACAGGCATAGCGCCCTGTTCAAGGCCGACGCAGTACCTGTGGGAGCGGGTTCACCCGCGAACACCGGCGCAGCCGGTGCCATCCACTGCGGTGTCTTCTTCGCGGGTAAACCCGCTCCCACAGGGATAGCGCTGTATTCAAGACTGGTGAAGTACCTGTAGGAGCGGGCGCGCCCGCGAACACCGGCGCAGCCGGTGCCATGCACTGCGGTGCTTGCTTCGCGGGCATGCCCGCTCCCACAGGGATGGCACTGCACTTAAGATCGGTGCAGTACCTGTGGGAGTGAACTCAAGGAAGCAGAATTGTGGAACCCACAGTCCGCCGAGCCGACAGCTCCGCCTGTGCCTTGGCCGCCTCGCTGAGCGGATACCGCTGTTGGATATCCACAACCAGCTTGCCACTGCCGATCATCGCAAACAGGTCATCGGCCATGGCCTGGGTATTCTCGGCATTGTTGGCATAGGTCGCCAACGTCGGGCGGGTCACATACAGCGACCCTTTCTGCGCCAGAATCCCCAGGTTCACCCCGCTCACCGCCCCCGAGGCATTGCCAAAGCTCACCATCAACCCGCGCGGCTGCAGGCAGTCCAGCGAGGTCAGCCAGGTGTCGGCACCCACACCGTCATACACCACCGGGCATTTCTTGCCGTCGGTCAGCTCCAGCACCCGCTTGGCTACGTCCTCACGGCTATAGTCGATGGTCGCCCACGCCCCAAGCGCCTTGGCCCGTTCGGCCTTCTCGGCAGAACTCACGGTACCGATCAGCTTGGCCCCCAGCGCCTTGGCCCACTGGCACGCCAACGAACCCACGCCGCCAGCTGCTGCGTGGAACAGGATCACATCACCCGCCTTCACCTCATAGGTCTGCTTCAGCAGGTACTGCACGGTCAAACCCTTGAGCATCACCGCCGCTGCCTGCTCGAAGCTGATGTTGTCGGGCAGCTTCACCAGATTGGCTTCCGGCAGCGTATGCACCTCGCTGTACGCGCCCAACGGGCCGCCGGCATGGGCCACGCGGTCACCCACTTTCAGCCGGGTCACGCCCTCGCCCACGGCCTCGACCACGCCAGCCGCTTCAGTGCCTAGCCCCGAAGGCAGGGATGGCGGTGCATACAGCCCGCTGCGGAAGTAGGTATCGATGAAGTTCAGGCCGATCGCATGGTTACGTACACGCACCTGCTGTGGCCCTGGCGGGGCTGGTTCGAATTCCACAAACTGCAGCACTTCCGGGCCGCCATGCTGGCTGAACTGGATACGCTTGGCCATCTCGCACTCCTGTCGTATGGGTCGGGAAAGACCTTCTATCGGACGCCTTTGCTTGATCGCCGTCAACTGCGGCGCGCGGGCTGGGGGTGGTATGCTACGCGGCGAATTCTTCCCTGCCCGTTCCTGGTGACCCGATGACTAGCCGCACCGAGGCCGTGAAAGCCTACCTGCTCGACCTGCAAGACCGCATCTGCTCTGCCCTCGAAGCTGAAGACGGCGGCGCCCGCTTCGTCGAGGACGCATGGGTGCGCGAAGCCGGTGGCGGGGGCCGCACGCGGGTGATCGGCGATGGCAAGGTGATCGAGAAAGGCGGGGTCAACTTCTCCCACGTGTTCGGCGCCGGTCTGCCGCCGTCGGCCAGCGCCCACCGCCCCGAGCTGGCGGGCCGTGGCTTCGAGGCCTTGGGCGTGTCGCTGGTGATCCACCCGCACAACCCGCATGTGCCCACTTCCCACGCCAACGTGCGCTTCTTCATCGCCGAAAAGGAAGGTGAAGAGGCTGTCTGGTGGTTCGGCGGCGGCTTCGACCTGACCCCGTACTACGGCAATGAAGAAGACTGCATCCACTGGCACCGTGTGGCCGAGCAGGCCTGCGCGCCGTTCGGCGCCGACGTGTACCCGCGCTACAAGGCCTGGTGCGACCGCTACTTCCACCTCAAGCACCGTGGCGAGCCACGCGGCATTGGTGGGTTGTTCTTCGATGACCTGAATGAGTGGGACTTCGACACCTGCTTCGCCTTCATCCGCGCCATTGGCGACGCCTACGTCAACGCCTACCTGCCGATCGTCCAGCGCCGCAAGGGCACGCCCTACACCCCGCAGCAGCGTGAGTTCCAGGAATACCGCCGTGGCCGCTACGTGGAGTTCAACCTGGTCTACGACCGTGGCACCCTGTTCGGCCTGCAGTCCGGTGGCCGCACCGAGTCCATCCTCATGTCGTTGCCGCCGCAGGTGCGCTGGGGCTACGACTGGAAGGCCGCGCCTGGCAGCGAAGAAGCACGCCTGACCGAGTACTTCCTGCAGGACCGCGACTGGCTCGGCCAGTAAGCCTGTGGATAATCAAGGAGCCGTCATGGACCAGTACGTCGTTTTTGGTAATCCCATCGGCCACAGCAAGTCGCCGCTGATCCATCGCCTGTTCGCCGAACAGACCGGCCAGGACCTTGAATACGCCACCCTGCTGGCGCCGCTGGACGAGTTCAGCGACTGCGCGCGCGGCTTCTTCAAGCAAGGCCGCGGCGGCAACGTCACCGTGCCGTTCAAGGAAGAGGCCTACCGCCTGTGCGACAGCCTGACCCCGCGTGCCCGGCGCGCTGGCGCAGTGAACACGCTGAGCAAGCTGGCCGATGGCAGCCTGCAGGGCGACAACACCGATGGCGCTGGCCTAGTGCGCGACCTGACGGTGAATGCCGGGGTCGAGCTGGCAGGCAAACGCATTCTGATCCTGGGTGCTGGTGGCGCGGTGCGTGGCGTGCTGGAGCCGATCCTGGCGCACAAGCCGCAGTCGCTGGTGATTGCCAACCGGACCGTGGAAAAGGCCGAGCAGCTGGCGCGTGAGTTCGATGAGCTGGGGCCGGTGGTAGCCAGCGGGTTTGCCTGGTTGCAGGAACCGGTGGATGTGATCATCAATGCCACCTCGGCGAGCCTGGCCGGTGAGTTGCCGCCGATCGCCGACAGCCTGGTCGAGGCGGGGCGCACGGTTTGCTACGACATGATGTATGGCAAGGAGCCTACGCCGTTTTTCCAGTGGGCCGAGAAGCTGGGGGCGGCCAAGGTGCTGGATGGGCTGGGGATGCTGGCTGAGCAAGCGGCTGAGGCGTTCTTTATCTGGCGTGGGGTGCGGCCGGATACGGCGCCAGTGTTGGCTGAGTTGCGCCGGCAGCTGGCTCGCGGCTGAGATTGTCGGGGACCGCTTTGCGGTCCCATCGCAGGCAAGCCAGCTCCTACAGGGACAGCGCCGGCCTCAGGCCTTCTGAAATCCCTGTGGGAGCTGGCTTGCCTGCGATGGGCTGCAAAGCAGCCCCCATATCTCAGCCTCACTCCTCAAACCGGATCGGGCACAACTCCACCCCTTCCAGCTTCTGCAACTCCTCGATCACCTGCGGCCTGGCCCGGTGCAGGGTCAGACTCCCCCCTGCCCGCCGCAACCGCCGCGCCTCGCGGTGCAACATATCCACACCCGAGTAATCGATGAAGTTCACCTGCCGCGCATCGATAACAACATGCGGCCCCTGGCAGCGCTGCAAGCGCACCTGCAGGTAATGCGCCGCGCCAAAGAAGATCGACCCGCCCACCCGCAGCACATCTGCCTCCCCTTCACGGCTCTGCTGCACCCGTGGCCGCGAGGTGCGCTTCAGATAGAAGAACAGCGACGCCAGTACTCCGGCATAGATCGCTGTCTGCAGCTCCAGCAACAAGGTCGCTGCCGCCGTCAGCGCCATTACCAGAAACTCCGAGCGGCTGACCCGGAACAGCGCACGAATCCCCCGGTGGTCCACCAACCCCCAGCAGATCAGCAGGATGCTGCCGGCCATGGCCGGAATCGGCAGGTGCGCGATCAGCCCGGCTCCGGCAACGGCGAACACGGCCACCCACAGCGCCGAGAATACCCCGGCCATGGGCGAGCGGGCACCGGCGTCGTAGCTCAGCCCGGAACGGGTGAAGGAGCCGGAAGACAGGTAACCGGAGAAAAACGCACCAACGATGTTCGACAGGCCCTGTGCGCGTATTTCCTGGTCTGCGTCGATCAACTGCTCCGAACGTGCCGACAATGAGCGGGCAATCGACAGGCTGGTGACCAGCCCGAGCATGCCCACTGCCACAGCGCTGGGCAGCAGGCGCAGGATCAGTTCCACATCCAGCAACGGCAGCGGGCTGAAGGGTGGTAGCTGGCCGGTGAATGCCGGCACACGCGGCACATGCCCAAAGAACCCGGGCAGCAGCCAGGCCAGCAGGCTTACCAAAATCAGGCTTATCAACAGGCTGGGCCAGCGCGGGCGCCAGAGCTTGAAGCCTACGCCGATCACCACTGTGGCTAGGCCCAGAATCAAGGAAGGCAGGTCGACCTCGCCGGCATGGCTGGCCAGGTCCTGCACGGTCTTCAGCGCCGTGGCCTGGCTTGGCAGGTCCATGCCCAGCAGGTTGGGCAACTGGCCCAGGGCAATGACGACAGCGGCGCCCAGGGTGAAGCCGAGCACCACGGAATGGGAGACGAAATTGACCAGTGCGCCGAAGCGCAAAAGCCCCAGCAGTAACTGAAAGATGCCGCCGAGGAACGTCAGCAGCAGCACCAGGGTGACATAGTCGGCGCTGCCAGCCACGGCCAGCGGGCTGATGCTGGCGTAGAGAACGATGGAGATGGCTGCGGTCGGGCCGCAGATCAGGTGCCAGGACGAGCCCCAGAGACAGGCGATCAGCACTGGCACGATGGCGGCGTACAGTCCGTATTCGGCGGGCAGGCCGGCGATCAGAGCGTAGGCGATGGATTGCGGCAGGGCGAGGATTGCACCGCTCAGGCCCACCAGCAGGTCCTGGCGCAGGCTGCGGCCCGATTGGCAGGGGAGCCATGAGAGGAAGGGCAGCAGGTGAGTGAGGCGATGCATGGGTTATCCACATTCCTTACTGTTTCGCCAATCCCTGTGGGAGCGGGCATGCCCGCTCCCACAGGGATAGAGGTTTTGCTTGTGAGGTTACAGTTTGGCTTTGACGGCCTCCAGCGCATTGCCATCGGCCTTGGTCGTCACCCCGGCCAACCACCCTTCCAGCAACTCGGGGTGCGCCTTCAACCAAGCCTTGGCCGCATCATCGAAGCTGATCTTCTTGTCCACAACTTCGGCCATGATGGTGTTTTCCATGTCCAGCGTGAACTTCAGGTTGCCCAGCAGCTTGGCCGCATTCGGGCAGGCTTGTGGATAACCCTTGCGGGTCAGGGTATACACCTCGCCCTTGCTGCCAAACCACTTCTCCCCGCCGCTCAGGTAATGCATCTTCAGCTTCACGTTCATCGGGTGCGGGGTCCAGCCGAGGAAGGTGATGAACTGCTGTTTCTTCACCGCCCGGTCGACCTGCGCCAGCATCGCCTGCTCGCTGGACTCCACCAGTTTCCACTGGCCGAGGTTGAATTCATTCTTGTCGATGATTTCCTTCAACGACAGGTTGGCCGGTGCCCCGGAACCAATCCCGTACAGCTTCTTGTCGAACTGGTCGGCGTGCTTCTGCAAGTCGGCGAAATCCTTCACTCCGGCATTCCACACATAGTCGGGCACTGCCAAGGTGAACTCGGTTCCTTCCAGATTGCGCGAAAGCTGCTGCACATCGCCATTGGCGATGAACTTGTCATGAAAGCCCTGCTGTGCCGGCATCCAGTTGCCGAGGAAGGCATCGACGCGGCCATCCTTGAGGCCGCCGTAGATGATCGGCACGGCCAGGCTGTCGATTTTCACCTGGTAACCCAGGCTTTCCAGAAGCAGGCGGGCCAAGGCGTTGGTCGTTGCGATGTCGCTCCAGCCGGGGTCGGCCATCTTCACGGTGGTGCATTGCGCGTCGCTGTCGGCGGCGTGGGCCGTGGCGGTACCCAGGCTCAGGGCCAGGGCGAACACGGCGGCGGAGAACTTGTGCATGGCGGCCTCTCTTCTCAATCCAGGGGGGCGGGCTGTGGATAACGTGCCTTGCGCTCGAGGTCGTCGAGATCGATGTGGTTGCGCATGTACTGTTGGCTGGCGTCCACCAGCGGTTGGTGGTCCCAGCTTTTCAGCTTGCCGATGGCCAGCGCCTCGGCCACCAGGCGGCGGCGCCGCTGGCTGGCAAGAACCTGCTGGCGCAGGCTGGGGATATCCCAACGTTGCTGTGCTTCATCGACAAATGCCTGCAGCAGCGCCTGGTGTTCCGGGCTGCCGGTGAGGTTCTCCCGCTCGTGCGGGTCGCGGCTCAGGTCATAGAGTAGGCATGGGTCGTCTTCGCTGTACACGAACTTGTACGGCCCCCGGCGGATCATCATCAGCGGGCCGACGGTGCCTTCGGCCATGTATTCGCCGATCACTTCGTCATGGCCACCCTGCCCTTGCAGGTGGCCGACCAGCGAGCGGCCATCCAGGTGAAGGTGGTTATCCACAGCACCACCAGCCAGCTCGACCAGGGTCGGCAGCAGGTCGCAGGTAGACACCGAAGCGCTGACCCTGGCTGGCGCGAAGTGCTTCGGCGCGTGCACCAGCAGAGGCACCCGCGCCGACATCTCGAACCAGTGCATCTTGTACCAGAGGCCGCGCTCGCCGAGCATGTCGCCGTGGTCGCCGGAGAACACGATCAGGGTGTCGTCGGCCAGGTCGCATTCCTCCAGGGTCTGCAGCAGCAGGCCGATGTTGTCATCGATGTAGCTGCAGGCGCCGAAGTAGGCACGACGGGCGTCACGAATCTTGTCCACAGGCAGCGGCTTGTTCCACAGGTCGTAGACCTTCAGCAGGCGCTGCGAGTGCGGGTCGAGTTCTGCCTGGTCGAATTCGGCGCGGGGCATGGGGATATCCACACCTTCGTAGCGATCCCAATAGCGCCGGGGGATGGTGTAGGGGTCGTGCGGGTGGGTCATCGACACGGTCAGGCAGAACGGTCGGCCATCGTTTTCGCGCACATGGTCGTACAGGTACTGGCGCGCCTTGAACACCACTTCCTCGTCGAAATCCAGCTGGTTGGTGCGCACGCACGGTCCGGCCTGCAGTACCGAGGACATGTTGTGATACCAGCTCGGGCGCACGTCCGGCTCATCCCAGTTCACCGCCCAGCCGTAGTCGGCCGGGTAGATATCGCTGGTCAGGCGTTCTTCGTAGCCATGCAGCTGGTCCGGGCCGCAGAAGTGCATCTTGCCCGACAGCGCGGTGCGGTAGCCAAGGCGGCGCAGATAGTGGGCGTAGGTCGGCACATCGGCGGGGAAGTCGGCGGCGTTGTCGTAGGCGCCGATGCGACTGGGCAACTGGCCGCTGACCAGGGTGAAGCGCGACGGTGCGCACAACGGGCTGTTGCAGTAAGCCGAGTCGAACACCACCGCCTGTTCGGCAAGGCGGCTCAGATGCGGCATCTGGATCGGCGAAGAGACGTAGATCGGCAGCAAGGGCGCGGCCATCTGGTCGGCCATGATGAACAGGATATTCGGGCGCGTCATGGTGGCTTCCATCGTTGAGGGTTATGCGAACCGCTTGCCTATCAAGATGCGACTGTGGATAATATGGGTAAAGCCCATGGCGGGCAATGACTGGGATTAGCCCTGCTTATGTTTGACCACCTTGCCAACTTGTCGCTGGATACACTGCGCGTGTTCGAGGCTGCCGCACGGTTGCGTGGCTTTACCGCTGCGGCACTGGAGCTGGGCACCACGCAGCCGGCGGTGAGCCAGCAAGTCAAACGGCTGGAGGCACAGCTGGGCACGCGGTTGTTCGACCGCATTTACCGGGGTATCGAGCTGACCGAGGCCGGCCAGGTGCTGTTCGAACAGGTGCATCAGGGCCTGCAGGCCATGGAGGACGGCATCGCCCAGGCCAGTGGGCGCGGTCAGCGCGAAGTGCTGCAGGTGGCTACCGACTTCGCCTTTGCGGCGTTCTGGCTGATGCCACGGCTGCAGCGTTTTCACGAGGCTTATCCGCAGGTGGATGTGAGCCTGGTGACCGGTGAGCGCAGCCAGGGCATGTTGCGACCGGACATCGATGTGGCGGTGCTGTTTGGCGACGGGCGTTTTCACCAGGGCGAGAGCCGCTGGCTATTCGATGAGGAGGTTTTCCCGGTGTGCAGCCCCCGGCTGATTCATGGCAAACCCTTGTCAGCCGTGGCTTTGCAACGATTGCCCTTGCTGCACTTGAAGGGAGAGCAGGCTAGCCGCTGGTTTGATTGGGCAGGGGTGTTTCGCGGGTTTGGCGTGGCCAGCCCGCCGCCGGCCGGGCAGTTGCGGTTTGATAACTATACGTTGCTGATCCAGGCCGCGATTGCCGGGCAAGGGGTGGCGATTGGCTGGGGGCACCTGGTGGATGGGCTGGTGGAGCAAGGGTTGCTATGCCGGCCGTTGGAGGGGAGTTTGCGCTCGGCGCGCGGGTATTACGCGGTGCTGCCACCACGCAAGCGGCGTGGGGCGTTGATCGAGCGGTTTGTGGATTGGCTGGAGCGCGAGCGCAGCCTGTGACATTCCCGGGGCTGCACAGCAGCCCCGGCAATCTAGACCACGAAGTTCAGATGCTCGCCTCGGTGCAAATCCAGCTCCAGCATATCCACCATGCCCGCAGCGACCCTGGCCAGGTGCCGCAACGGCTCGGCCAACCCCGGCTCCAGCGTACCTTCGGTGCTGCGAAAATGCTCAATCCCCAACCCGGCCAGTTCCTGTGGGGCATTGATCAGCGTCCAGTGCAAGGCACTGCGCTGTAACCCGTCCACCACCTGGTCCACACACTCCCGCTCCGCCTCGCTGTACTTGCCCGGCTCATCCAGCACATCGAAATCGCCCACCAGCAACAGCCGGCGTATAGTCGTACGCTTCAACCCCGCCACCAGCGCCTCGCTCATGCGGGCTTGCCCGGGCAGATCGTCCGGCGCCAGCGTCGACAACAGGGCAATTACTGCCGACCCGCCTGCCGCGCCCTGCTCCGCCTGGTCGGCATCGCCAAGCCCGCCTATCTTGAAATGCAGGCCGGGGCGCGGCGCGTGGCGGTTGAGGTCGTCGACCACGGCGGTGACTTCGTGCTGGCGCGACAGCAGCTCTACCATCAGGGCGTTGCCCAGGCTGCTTTCAGGCCCGAACAAGACCAGTTTGAACACTGGGGTTTCGGCGTTTTTCACTGCATCACTCCCTTTGCAGGTGGTGATGTTTGGACCGCAATCAGGAGTTATCGTGCAGAGGATCAAGGGTTACCACGCCCACGTTTACTACGACGCAGCGACCATGGACCAGGCCCGTGAGCTGTGTGAGGAAGCGGCGCGGCTGTTTCCCGTGACCATGGGGCGCATGCACCAGAAACCGGTGGGGCCGCACCCGGACTGGAGCTGCCAGCTGGCCTTCGAGCCGGAGTTTGTGGGGGTGGTGCTGCCGTGGTTGGCACTGTATCGGAAGGGGTTGGTGGTGTTCATGCACCCGCTGACCGGTGATGAGCTGGCGGACCACCGTGACCATGCGATCTGGATGGGGGCGGTGCGGCCGCTGGATCTGTCGATTTTCGGGGGATAGGCCTCTATAGCCTGTGCTGGCCTCTTCGCGGGCAAGCCCGCTCCTACAGGTCCTCCACAGCTTTCAGCATCTGTGTTGTCCCTGTGGGAGCGGGCGTGCCCGCGAAGCAGGCGACGCGGTTCAGCGGCGGGCGCCGCGCACCCCTTCAGCCAGCGCCGAGCACAGGCTCAATACATCGTTGACTGCCTGCTCGGCACTCTTGGCCTGGGCAATCTTGTCGACCAGCGCCGAGCCCACCACTACGCCGTCCGACAGGCGGGCAATGGCCGCAGCCTGCTCCGGCGTACGAATGCCGAAACCTACGCTGATTGGCAGATCGGTATGCCGACGCAGGCGGGCGATGGCTTCGGTCACGTGCTCGGTGGTCGCCGAGCCGGCGCCGGTCACACCGGCCACCGACACGTAGTAGACGAACCCGGAGCTGCGCTCCAGTACGCGCGGCAGGCGCGCGTCGTCGGTGGTTGGGGTAGTCAGGCGGATAAAGTCGATACCCGCTGCCTGGGCCGGGGTTGCCAGTTCGGCGTCGTGCTCTGGCGGCAGGTCGACGATGATCAGGCCATCTACACCCGCTTGCTTGGCTTCGGCCACGAACTTTTCCACGCCAAAGCGGTGGATCGGGTTGTAGTAGCCCATCAACACGATCGGTGTGGTCTGGTTATCCACACGGAATTCGCGAACCATCTGCAGGGTCTTGGCCAGGGTCTGGCCGGCTTCCAGGGCACGCAGGGTGGCCAGCTGGATGGCCACGCCGTCGGCCATCGGGTCGGTGAACGGCATGCCCAGTTCAATCACGTCGGCACCGGCTGCCGGCAGGCCCTTGAGGATCTGCAGCGAGGCGTCATAGCCCGGGTCGCCCGCGGTGACAAAGGTGACCAGTGCCGAGCGGCCTTCGGCCTTCAGCTCGGCGAAGCGTTTTTCAAGACGGCTCATGCCTGTTTCTCCTGGGCGGCCATGTGGTTCATGACGGTTTGCATGTCTTTGTCGCCGCGGCCCGACAGGCACACGACCATCAGGTGGTCCTTGGGCAGCTTCGGTGCGCGCTTGATCGCCTCGGCCAAGGCGTGGGAGCTTTCCAGGGCCGGGATGATGCCTTCCAGGCGGCAGGTGGCATGGAATGCATCCAGCGCTTCGTCGTCGGTGATGCTGACGTACTCGACACGCTTCACTTCGTGCAGGTAGGCGTGCTCCGGGCCGATGCCCGGGTAGTCCAGGCCGGCGGAAATCGAGTGGGCGTCGGTGATCTGACCGTCTTCGTCCTGCAGCAGGTAGGTGCGGTTGCCGTGCAGCACGCCCGGTACGCCGCCGTTCAGGCTGGCGGCGTGCTTGTCGGTGTGCACGCCGTGGCCACCGGCTTCGACGCCGATGATCTGCACGCTTGGCTCTTCGAGAAACTCATGGAACAGGCCCATGGCGTTGGAGCCACCACCGACGCAGGCAACCAGGCTGTCTGGCAGGCGGCCTTCCTTCTCTTGCAACTGGGCGCGGGTTTCCTTGCCGATGATCGACTGGAAGTCGCGGACCATGGCCGGATACGGGTGCGGGCCAGCCACGGTGCCGATCAGGTAGAAGGTGTCTTCGACGTTGGTGACCCAGTCGCGCAGAGCCTCGTTCATGGCGTCCTTCAGGGTGCCGGTGCCGGCAGTGACCGGGACGATTTCGGCGCCAAGCAGCTTCATGCGGAACACGTTGGCCTGCTGGCGCTCGATGTCGGTGGCGCCCATGTAGATCACGCAAGGCAGGCCGAAGCGGGCAGCGACGGTGGCGGTGGCCACGCCGTGCATGCCGGCGCCGGTTTCTGCGATGAGGCGCTTCTTGCCCATGCGCTTGGCCAGCAGCACCTGGCCGATGCAGTTGTTCACCTTGTGCGCGCCGGTGTGGTTGAGCTCTTCACGCTTGAAGAAGATCTTGGCGCCGCCGCAGTGCTCGGTCAGGCGCTCGGCGAAGTACAGCGGGTTGGGGCGCCCGATGTAGTCGCGCTGGAAGTAGGCCAGCTCTTCGAGGAACTTGGGGTCTGCCTTGGCCGCTTCGTATTCGCGGGCCAGGTCCAGCACCAGTGGCATCAGGGTTTCGGCCACGTAGCGGCCGCCGAACGAGCCGAACAGGCCATTGGCGTCGGGGCCGGGGCGGTATTGGGACTGGGTCATGGGGGCGCTCCAGGGCGTAATGAATGAGTGATGGGCTTTACTCTAACCACGGCAAGCCCAGCTGAAAACCGATAAGATTGCGCAAACTTGTAAGAAAAACTCACAGGTAAAATGGCCCACGACCTCCCTCCCCTCAACGCCCTTCGGGCTTTCGAGGCTGCCGCACGGCTCAACAGCGTCAGCCAGGCGGCCGAAGCGCTGCACGTCACCCATGGCGCCGTCAGCCGGCAGATCAAGGTACTTGAAGAGCACCTGGGCGTCGCGCTGTTCGTGAAGGACGGGCGTGGCATCAAACTCACAGATGCCGGCGTACGTCTGCGCGATGCAAGTGGCGAAGCTTTCGATCGCCTGCGCAGCGTGTGCGCCGAGCTCAGCCACAACGTCAGCGAGGCGCCGTTCGTGCTGGGCTGCTCGGGCAGCCTGCTGGCGCGCTGGTTCATCCCGCGACTGGGGCGGCTGCAGGCGGATTTACCTGAACTGCGTCTGCACCTTTCGGCCGGTGAAGGCGACCTGGACCCACGGCGGCCAGGGTTGGATGCGCTGCTGGTGTATGCCGAGCCGCCATGGCCGGCGGACATGCAAGTGCATGTGCTGGCCGAGGAGCGCATCGGGCCGGTGCTCAGCCCGCATTTCGCCGGTTTCGAGCGCTTGCATGGCGCGCCGGCCAAGGCTTTGCTGGACGAAACCTTGCTGCACACCACCTCGCGCCCGCAGGCTTGGCCGACCTGGGCGCTGGAACAGGGTTTGGAGCCGGCGGCCCTCCACTATGGCCAGGCCTTCGAGCACCTGTATTACCTGCTGGAAGCTGCCGTGGCCGGGCTGGGTGTGGCGATTGCGCCGCAGCCGCTGGTCGCTGACGACCTGCGAGCTGGCCGTTTGAGTGCGCCGTGGGGCTTTTCACCTACCCCTGCGGCATTGGCGCTGTGGGTGCCCAGGCGCGCCGCGGACGGGCGCGCCGAGCAGTTGGCGCAGTGGCTAAGGGCGGAACTGGCGCGACAGGGCGCTTAGTTGCGTTTGCACATCAGGTACGCCGCCAGCAAGCCTAGCGCGCCAATGGCAACGCCGGCAGTTGTGTACGGGTGTTCCTGGGCATAGTCGCGGGTGGCGATGCCGGTCTGGCGGGTGCGGTGTTTCACTTCCTCGTAGGCATCGCTCAACAGGTGGCGCGAATGACGCAGGGCACTCTCGGCGTTGCTGCGGATTGCCTTCACCGATTTTTGGGACTCCTCCGACGCATCATGCTTGAGGTTTTCCAGGCTTTTCAGAAGGCTCTCGATCTCCGCTTCCATGCTTTCCAGGGACGTTCTACGCAGCGAATTGCGGTGCATGTTGACTCTCCTTTGCAGTATGGGCTGTAAGGATTGCGACCTTGGGCACGCGGGAAAGTGCGATCGAACTTTCGTCAATGGTGACCGCTCGCAGGTAAACCAGGCCTGCGCTGCTAGGCTCAATCTCACCATCATCCGAGGAGAGCGCTCATGACCGATCATCACACCTACAAGAAGATCGAGCTGGTGGGGTCTTCGACCACCAGCATCGAAGAGGCGATCAACAATGCCTTGGCCGAAGCCGGCAAGAGCATAAAGCACCTGGAGTGGTTCGAAGTGATAGATACCCGTGGCCATATCCGTGATAACAAGGCGGCGCACTTCCAGGTCACGCTGAAGGTCGGCTTCCGTATCGCCAATAGCTGAAACACTGCCGGGCTGGATGAGCCCGGCATGATGGGGTATTTAGGGAGGGGGCGCCTTGGCGGGCGCCTTTTCTGATTTCATCTGCACAAGGAAAGCGAGTGATGAACAAACTGATTCTGGCGCTGGGCCTGATGACGCTGGCCGGTGGAGCGCTGGCGGCGGGCAAGCCGTGCGAGGAGCTCAAGGCAGAGATTGCGGCCAAGCTGGATGCCAAGGGGGTCACCGGCTACAAGCTGGAGATCGTCGACAAGGGCGACCCGGCCGGCAAGGTGATTGGCAGCTGCGAGGGTGGTACCAAGGAGATTGTGTACCGCCGCGGCTAATATGCTGGCCTCTTCGCGGGCTCGCCCGCTCCCACAGGCATATCACAGGCCAGAGAGCGACGCTGTACCTGTGGGAGCGGGCAAGCCTGCGAAGAAGATCACGCGGTCTTGAGAGCCTGCGCCATCAGTTCATAGGACCGAATCCGGTCCGCATGCTCATACAAATCACAGGTGAAGATCAGCTCATCTGCCCCGGTCTGCTCCAGCAGCACTTCCACCTTGGCCCGCACCTTCTGCGGGCTGCCAATCATCGCCAGGCCGAGGAAGCTACCCACCGCGTCCCGTTCATGGGGCAGCCACAGCCCATCCATGCTTTCCACAGGCGGCTTCTGCATCAGGCTCTGCCCGCGAATCAGCGCGAGGATGCGCTGGTACACCGAAGTGGCCAGGTACTCGGCCTTTTCGTCGGTTTCCGCCACCACCATGGGGATGCCCAGCATCACATACGGCTTGTCCAATGTGGTCGAGGGCTTGAAGTGGTTGCGGTACACGCGGATCGCCTCGTGCATGTAGCGCGGCGCAAAATGCGAGGCGAAGGCGTAGGGCATGCCGCGCATGCCGGCCAGTTGAGCGCTGAACAGGCTAGAGCCGAGGAGCCACATCGGCACCTCGGTATCGTGCCCTGGCACGGCGATCACTTTTTGATCATCGGTACGCGGGCCGAGGTAGCGTGACAGTTCCTCGACATCGTCCGGGAAGTCATCCGGGCCGCCGGCGCGGTCGCGGCGCAGGGCGTAGGCGGTCATCTGGTCGGAACCCGGTGCGCGGCCCAACCCCAGATCGATGCGTCCCGGGTGCAGGCTGGCCAGGGTGCCGAACTGCTCGGCGATCACCAGCGGCGCATGGTTGGGCAGCATGACCCCGCCAGAGCCCACGCGAATGCTCGAGGTCCCCCCGGCCAGGTAGCCGATCAGCACCGAAGTCGCCGAGCTGGCGATGCCGTCCATGTTGTGGTGCTCGGCTACCCAGAAGCGGTTGTAGCCAAAGCGCTCGACGTGCTGCGCCAGGTCCAGCGAGTTGCGCAGCGACTGCGCCGGGCCGGCGTCGGCGCGTACCGGCACCAGGTCGAGGGTGGAAATCTTCAGGTCACGCAGCTGCGTCATGGAGCCTCCGCAAAGGTGTTTGGCCACAGGCCTTTTCAACTCTGTATGGGCACATTCGACGGATTCAATGCTTGCCGTGCGATTGCTCTGAACTTGCCGTAGGCGGCTGACCTCTGAAGCCATAAGCATGTAACCCGAGACCAGGAGGCATCATGAAAAAGACAGCATCGGCGATCTGGCAAGGTGGCCTGAAGGACGGTAAAGGCCTGCTTTCTACCGAAAGTGGCGCGCTAAAGCAGAACCCCTACGGCTTCAACACCCGTTTCGAGGGCTCGCCCGGTACCAACCCGGAGGAGCTGATTGGTGCGGCGCATGCCGGCTGTTTCTCGATGGCGCTGTCGATGATGCTGGGCGAAGCGGGGTTCACCCCGGACAGGATCGACACCGCTGCCGAAGTGACACTCGACAAGCAAGCTGATGGCTTTGCCATTACGGCGGTGCATCTGGTGCTCAGGGCCAAGGTACCTGGGGCGAGTGAAGCGCAGTTCTTGCAGATCGCCGACAAGGCCAAGGCCGGGTGCCCTGTGTCCAAGGTGTTGAACGCGAAGATCAGCCTGGATGCAGCGCTGGTGGGATGAAGCCGTGCAATGAGGGCGGTTTGCTGTAGTCTAAACAGCGTCGGCAGCACGCTGCCCTTTCAGGAGCCGTTTCATGATTCGCGTAGCAATCACCGTGTTGGCTTCCCTGGTCGCCACATCTGCGTTGGCGGCGGTCAAGCCGTGCGAGGAGCTCAAAGCCGAGATCGAGGCCAAGATCCAGGCCCAGGGTGTTTCGTCCTATACCCTGGAGATCGTGCCCAACAGCGAGGTCAAGGACCAGAACATGGTCGTCGGGACCTGCGATGGCGGGACCAAGAAGATCATTTATCAGAAGAATGATCGGTAGATTCCAGAGCCTGGGGTTGCGAAGCAGCCCCATATCAAGGAATGCAGAACACCTCGCTAGGCTCGTTCACCACCACCTTGCGGCTGCCGTCATACAGTAGCACTTGCGGCTCCATTACCGGCGCCCGTGCCTCCAGGCGATAGCGCTCACCGGCCTTGAAGTTGTCAAAGCGCACAGTCAGGTAGCAGGTACGATCCCGGGGCTGGGTCATGAGGCCGCCCCCGTAGATCTCGTAATCGAAGCGCACTACCAGTTCGTGCTTGCCCGGCGTCACCTGGAAGTAACGGCCATCTTCCAGGCGCTTGCCGTCGAGGCGGTCGGCCATGATCACCCTGCCGGGAGTCATGGTGTACAGATCGACCCAGGCCTGCTTGGGGTCGACGGGCGGCAAGGGGCTGGCGCATGCCCCCAGTGCACTGAGGGCGATCAGCATCATGGGCTGGCGCATGGCAAGACTCCCACTTGCGACTTATAGGCTACAAGCATAGCGCCGTTTGTGCGTTTCAGGTGCGCTGGCAGCCTGCAGGCGAGCCCTGGCCAACCAGCTTTTGCTGACGGTCATAGAGTTTGATCCAGGGGCGGAAGCCGATGCTGCCAGCCTGCAACTGGTAGCGCTGACCGGCACTGAAATCCTTGAAGGTCAGCTTGACCTGGCAATCCCGCCACAAAGGCTCCTCGACCGGGCCGATATTGCTGGGGGTAACCGGAAACTGGTAGCGCACGGTCAGCTCGTGGCTGCCGGGCTGTACTTCGAAGTAACGGCTATCGGCCCAGTCGCGTTCATCTACCTGCACAGCGTGCAGCGAGGTGTTGTCGTAGGGCGTGAGGTCGATCCAGGCCTGGTTCGGGTCCGTGTCTGGCAAGGTCGAACAGGCGGATATCAGCAGCAATGAGCCGGTGACCAACAGTGCACGCATGGCGAAACGCCCCCTTGGCGAGATAGTCTTGGAGTGAATCGGCCTTGAGCGAGTCAGACAGTTCCGGATGCTTCGACTTATTCTTATGCAGCGCTCAGGCCCTGGGCCACTCGACCTTGTTTTCACCCGTTTGGTTCCCCTGCTGGCGGTGCTCCTGCTGAACGGTTGTAGCAGCGCCGCCTACTATGGGCAGTTGGCCGAGGGCCAGTGGCAGCTGCTACGCGCACGGCAGCCGGTGGAGCAAGTAGTGGCCAACCCGGCCACTTCGGCGCAATTGCGCGCGCGCCTGGAACACGCCAGGCAGGCGCGGGTATTTGCCAGCCAGCAGCTGAAGCTGCCGGACAATCGCAGCTACCGGGTGTATGCCGACATTGGCAGGCCCTATGTGGTGTGGAATGTGTTCGCTACCCCCGAGTTGTCGTTGCAGCCAGTGACGCACTGCTTCCCGATCGCGGGGTGTGTGGCCTATCGCGGTTATTATCAGCAAGGCGCGGCACGTGGGGCGGCGGCGTTGATGCGCCAGGATGGCATGGATGTGTACGTGGGCGGCGTGGAGGCCTATTCGACTCTGGGCTGGTTCGACGACCCTATCCTGTCGTCGATGGTGGGCTGGAGCGACGAGCGCCTGGCCACGCTGATCTTCCATGAACTGGCCCACCAGCGCTTCTATGTGCAGGACGACACCGAGTTCAACGAGTCGTTTGCCTCCTTCGTCGAGCAGGAAGGCACGCGGCAATGGCGTGTGGCGCGGGGCCTGGCTGCCTCTGGCGGGGAGCAGGGGCAGCAGCGTGAGCAATTCATCCGTTTGGTGCTGGCCAGCCGCGAGCGGTTGCAGGCGATTTATGCCGGGCCTCTGGATGATGTGCAGAAGCGGGCGGCCAAGCAGGCGGAGTTCGAGCGGCTTAGGCGGGAATACCGGCAGGTGCGTGATGCCCAGTGGGGTGGTGACAAGCGTTATGACGCCTGGATGTATGGGCCGATGAGCAATGCCAAGTTGCTGCCGTTCGGGCTGTATGACCAGTGGGTACCGGCGTTTGCGGCGGTGTTCCGTGAGGTGGGTGGGGACTGGGAGCGGTTTTATCAGCGGGTCGAGCAGTTGGGGCAGTTGCCGATTGAAGAGCGGAAGGTGGCGTTGCAGCGGTTGATGGTGAACCTGTGAGAATTTGGGGCCGCTTTGCGGCCCATCGCGACGCAAGGCCGCTCCCACAAAGGTCCTGCTTACGCCGATCGATGTGGGAGCGGCCTTGTGTCGCGATGGGCTGCAAAGCAGCCCCCAGGCCATCAAGCCTTGAGAAATGCCTGATGCATCTCGGCCAAGGTAGCAAAGTGGTAGGCCGGCTCTTCCGCCATCAGTTCTTCCTGGCTACCAAACCCGTACCCCACCGCCACCGCCTGCAAGCCATTGCTGCGCGCACCGATCAGGTCATGCTTGCGGTCGCCGATCATCAGCGTCTTCGCCGGGTCCAGCCCTTCTTCCTCAAGCAGGTGACGAATCAGCTCGACCTTGTTGGTGCGTGTGCCATCCAGCTCACTGCCATAGATCACCTTGAAGTGGTGGTCGAAGGCGAAGTGCCGGGCGATTTCGCGGGCGAACTTCCACGGTTTGGAGGTGGCGATGTACAGCGTGCGACCCTGCCCGTTCAGGGCCTCGAGCAGCTCCGGCACACCTTCGAACACCAGGTTTTCGTACAGGCCGGTGACGCTGAAGCGTTCCCGATAGAAGTTCACCGCATCCCAGGCCTTGGCTTCGTCGAAGCTGTAGAATTGCATGAAGGCCTGCAGCAGGGGTGGGCCGATGAAGTGCTCGAGGCGGGTGAGGTCCAGCTCATCGATGCCCAGTTTGGCCAGGGCATACTGGATCGAGCGGGTGATGCCCTGGCGTGGGTCGGTCAGGGTGCCGTCGAGGTCGAAGAGGATGTTTTGCTGATGCATTTGCGGGTTCCACTTTGAATGCTGCGTGGTCTTCTTCGCGGGTAAACCCGCTCCCACAGGGATATCACAGGGCCTGAGGCCGGCGCCGTACCTGTGGGAGCGGGTTTACCCGCGAATGCGGTCATTCAGGTTGATCGTAGCCTTCGGCCAGATGCTGGTCCTTGAGCTTCACGTAGTTACTGGCGCTGTAGGCGAAGAACGCGTGTTCCTGGTCGTTCAGCAACCGAGCCTGCTTCACCGGGCTGCCCATGTACAGGTACCCACTGACCAGGCGCTTGCCCGGCGGCACCAGGCTGCCGGCGCCGATGATCACTTCGTCCTCCACGATGGCACCGTCCATGATAGTGCTGCCCATGCCGACCAGGATGCGGTTGCCCAGGGTGCAGCCATGCAACATGACCTTGTGGCCGATGGTCACTTCGTCACCGATGATCAGCGGGAAGCCGTCCGGGTTGAACGGGCCGGCATGGGTGATATGCAGCACGCTGCCGTCCTGCACGCTGGTACGCGCGCCGATGCGGATGCGGTGCATGTCGCCGCGTATCACAGTCAAAGGCCATACGGAGCTGTCTTCACCGATTTCCACGTCGCCCAGTACTACCGCCGATCGGTCGACGAAGGCCCTGGGCCCAACTTTCGGAGTGTGTTGCTGGAAGCTTCGGGTGGCCATGATAGCGTCTCTCATCTGTGCCGATAGGCAGGCTGCCTGCTGCGGTCGGCGTCGATTGTAATTAAGATGGGGCAGTGTTTCTTCTGCCAAGGTATCCAAACCGTGAGTGCGAACAACCCGCTTCTGCAGTCCTACGATCTGCCGCCCTTCTCGCAAATCCGTGCCGAACACGTGTTGCCGGCGATCGAAGCGATCCTGGCCGACAACCGTAAAGCCATTGCCGAGATCCTCGAAAAGCAGGGCAAGAACCCTACCTGGGCTGGCCTGGTGCTGGCCATGGACGAACTGAATGACCGCCTGGGCGCCGCCTGGAGCCCGGTCAGCCACCTCAATGCGGTGTGCAACAGCGCGGAGCTGCGCGAAGCGTACGAGTCATGCCTGCCGGCGCTGAGCGCCTACTCTACCGAACTGGGCCAGAACCGTGCGCTGTTCGAAGCCTACCAGGCGCTGATCGACAGCCCCGAAGCCGCCGGCTTCGATGTGGCGCAAAAGACTATCCTCGAGCACGCCCTGCGGGACTTCCGCCTGTCGGGTATCGACCTGCCGGCGGATAAACAGCAGCGCTACGCCGAAGTGCAGAGCAAGCTCAGCGAGCTTGGCAGCCGTTTCTCCAACCAGCTGCTCGACGCCACACAGGCCTGGACCAAGCATGTTACCGACGAAGCCGCGCTGGCCGGCCTGACCGATTCGGCCAAGGCGCAGATGGCCGCGGCCGCCCAGGCCAAGGGCCTCGACGGCTGGCTGATCACCCTGGAATTCCCCAGCTACTACGCGGTGATGACCTACGCCAGCGACCGCGCCCTGCGCGAAGAGCTATACGCGGCCTACTGCACCCGCGCCTCGGACCAGGGCCCGAATGCCGGCCAGTTCGACAACGGCCCGGTGATGCAAGAAATCCTTGACCTGCGCCAGGAGCTGGCCGAACTGCTGGGCTACAAGAACTACGCGGAGCTTAGCCTGGCCACCAAGATGGCCGAGTCCAGTGACCAGGTGCTGAGCTTCCTGCGTGACCTGGCCAAGCGGTCCAAGCCGTTCGCCGCCCAGGACCTGGAGCAGCTCAAGGCTTATGCCGCCGAGCAGGGCTGCCCTGAGCTGGCCAGCTGGGACGCCGGGTACTTCGGCGAGAAGCTGCGCGAGCAGCGCTACAGCGTGTCGCAGGAAGCCCTGCGCGCCTACTTCCCGATCGACAAGGTGCTGGGTGGCCTGTTCAGCATCGTGCAGCGCCTTTACGGTATCGAGATTGCCGAGCTCAAGGGGTTCGACAGCTGGCACCCGGATGTGCGCCTGTTCGAGATCAAGGAAAACGGCCAGCACGTCGGCCGCTTCTTCTTCGACCTCTACGCGCGCGCCAACAAGCGTGGCGGCGCCTGGATGGATGGCGCGCGTGACCGTCGCCGCACAGCCGCTGGCCAGTTGCAGAGCCCCGTGGCCAACCTGGTGTGCAACTTCACCCCGGCCGCGCCCGGCAAGCCGGCGCTTTTGACCCACGATGAAGTCACCACCTTGTTCCACGAGTTCGGCCACGGTCTGCACCACATGCTGACCCGCATCGAGCATGCCGGTGTATCCGGTATCAACGGCGTGGCCTGGGACGCGGTCGAACTGCCGAGCCAGTTCATGGAAAACTGGTGCTGGGAGCCGGAAGGCCTCGCACTGATCTCCTCCCACTACGAAACTGGCGCCCCCCTGCCCCAGGACCTGCTGGACAAGATGCTGGCGGCAAAGAACTTCCAGTCGGGAATGATGATGGTGCGCCAGTTGGAGTTCTCGCTGTTCGACTTCGAGCTGCATGCAACCCATGGTGACGGCCGCAGCGTGCTGCAGGTGCTCGAAGGCGTGCGCGACGAGGTGTCCGTCATGCGCCCACCGGCGTACAACCGCTTCCCCAACAGCTTTGCGCACATCTTTGCTGGTGGTTATGCGGCGGGCTACTACAGCTACAAGTGGGCCGAGGTGCTGTCGGCAGACGCCTTCTCGCGCTTTGAGGAAGAAGGCGTGCTGAATGCCGAAACCGGCCGAGCCTTCCGCGAGGCGATCCTGGCACGTGGTGGTTCGCGCGAGCCGATGGAGCTATTCGTCGACTTCCGTGGCCGTGAGCCTTCCATCGATGCCTTGCTGCGCCATAGTGGCCTGAGCGAGGACGCTGCAGCATGAGCGAGGTAGCCGTGAACAAGACCAAGAAACGCTTCATTGCCGGGGCGGTATGCCCGGCGTGCAGCGAGACCGACAAGCTGATGATGTGGAACGAAGACGGCGTACCGCACCGCGAGTGCGTGGCCTGCGGCTTTACCGACACCCTCAACGAGCAGGGCTTGTCGGTGCCGAAGGAACTCGGCACCCGGGTCAATCATCTGGAACCGAAAGCCGCGCCGGCCAAGGTACAGACGGTGCAGTTCTTCCCCAACCCGAAGCTGAAGAAACCGGCTGAATAAAGCCGTCGTGCCGCCCGGGCGCCGTGCCCGGGCCGGCATGCCCGGGTGGTAGATAATCAGGCCACCTACTGCACGCTGGCCATGCAAGCTCACCTGCTCTTCCCTACGAGCAAGGTGTTGCACCATGGATAACCCACTTCTGCAAGATAGCCATATCCCCGTCGATTATCCGTCGATCACGCTTCAAAACATGCAAGTTGCCTTCGACCACGTGCTGTTGGCGCACGAGCAAGGCATCGAACGCATCATCCGCGACCAGCAGGCACTGCCAACCTGGGATGACATGGTGCTGGCGGTGGACGGGCTGGATAGTCAGCTTCTGACGGTGTTGTATGCCGCCTCGCCATTGGTTGGTCGGGATGAAGCCTGGGCTGGTGCCATTTCCGACTTCTTCGCCAAGGCTACGGAGCGGTTCGAACAGAAATTCACCAACTCCGCACTGCAGGCCCTGTATGAGCGCTTGGCCAACAGCGACATCGGCAAGCAGCTGGATGCCCAGAAACGCGCTACGTTGCGCTGGCATCTGCACAAGTTCGCCTCCAGTGGCGCATCGCTCGACCCCGCAGGCAAGGTTCGCCTGGCCGAACTGCTGAAACAGATCGGCACTGCGCGGGAGGCGTTTCGCAGCAACATCAACCGGCCAGGGCTGAGCATCACGGATGAATCTGAACTGAGCGGTGTACCTCAACGCATTCGTGACGAGCTGGCTACAAGGGCACAGGAGGCGGGTGAGCCGGGGTGGTTGATTGCGTGTGAAAGCGTGACCACCGATGCCGTGCTCAAACATGCTGACAACAGGCAGCTGCGCGAGCGCGTGTACCGGGCTTATAACACCCGAGGCGTCGGCCTTGACCAACAGCAGGATAATCGCTCGCACCTGGAGCAACTGGCGAGGCTGCTGGAAGAAAAGGCCCACTTGCTCGGCTTTGCCAGCCATCTGGAGCAGAGCCTGCATTCGAAGAGCGCGGGTTCGGTTGCCCAGGTGCGCGGCTTTCTTCATGACCTTGCCGACCATGTGCGGCCGGCCGTGCTGCAGTGGCGTGCAGATATGCAGCATCAGGCCGCAGCCAAAGGTCTGGAGAATGTCCAGCCCTGGGACATTGCCTATCTGCAGGCCTCGTCGCGCGAGGTGCTTTCCACCGAAGCCTTGCGCGAACACTTCCCGCTGAATGCCGTGGTCAGTGCATTGCAGCAGTTGGCGGAAAAACTGTTTGGCGTAACGCTGCTGGCCAAGCCGCTGGCAACCTGGGATGACAGCGTGCAACCGTTCGAGGTGTGGCAGGACAACGCCTTGATCGGTTTCCTGTACCTGGACGCCGTACAGCATGCCGGCAAGCAACCTGACTCGGTGTTCACCACCTACATTCGCAACCGCCGGGTCGATGCCGAGGGAATCTTCCAGGCGGCCTCGGTGGTGGTCTACAGCGACGTGCCTGCAGCGCTGCCGGGTAGCCAGCCGTTACTGGACCATCTATCACTGCGCAAGCTGTTCCATGAATTTGGCCATGCCTTGCACCATTTGCTGGTGCGCACGACCAACCACGTGATGTCCAACGTCACCGAACTCGGTACCGATGGCGTGGAACTGTTCGGCAAGCTGTTTGAGCGCTGGGTCTGGGACGCGGATTACCTGGTGGCGATCTCTTCGCCACTTCAGGATGGCAGCAAGCTTTCCCGGGCCCGGGTCGATGAATGCCTGCGCCGCTTGCGGCAGCAAGGTGTGGAGGAAACCGCGCGCGACCTGAGCATGGCGCTGTTCGATCTGGACCTGCATGGCACGCCGAACGATGGCCGGTCCCTCGAGCAGCGCCTGGGCGATGCTCGTGAGCGTTGTGGCTACTGGCCCTTGGCCGATTTCGAGCACCCGGCGCATGCCTTCGACCATCTGGTAAATGGCTACGATGCCGGTTATTACGCCTATCTATGGTCGGACGTGCACGCATTCGACCTGTTCACCCGCTTCAAGGCCCAAGGCCTGCTGGACCGGGCCACAGGCCGGGCGCTGCAGGAGACATTGCTTGCCCCTGGGGCATCGCGACCTTTACGTGACGGCATTGAGGCGTTTCTCGGCCGGCAGTCAAGCCAACTGCCCTTCCTGCGTTGGCATGGCCTGAAGTGAGAGTGGGCTGACCGGAGGTGCTGGAAAGAATCAGGCATGCGCGATACTGTACATGAATACAGTATCCGAGGTATGCCATGATTCCTCCAGCACCGCAAAAGGGCCGTGGCACGGCGCACAATCCGCACAACCGCTTTGCCCCCAGCCATTCGATGGCGGAGGATGACGGCTGGTATCAGGAGGTGCCGCAAACCCAGGGCACCGAGGTACGGGTAGAGACGGCCAAATCGGTGATCAGCCGCAATACATCGCCCGACCTGCCCTTCGACCGTTCCATCAACCCATACCGTGGCTGCGAGCACGGTTGCATCTACTGCTATGCCCGCCCTTCCCACGCTTACTGGGACCTTTCCCCCGGCCTGGATTTCGAGACAAAGCTGATTGCCAAGACCAACGCCGCCGAGGTGCTTGCGCAACAATTGAGCAAACCGGGTTACGTGTGCGCGCCGATCAACCTGGGTTCCAATACCGACCCGTACCAGCCGATCGAACGTGAACAACTGCTGACCCGGCGCCTGCTCGAAGTGCTGCTGCGTTTTCGCCACCCGGTGACCATCGTCACCAAGGGGTCGCTGGTGCTGCGCGACCTCGACCTGCTGGCCGAGATGGCTCGCCAGCGCCTGGTGCGGGTGATGATCAGCCTGACCACGCTGGACGATGACTTGAAACGGGTGCTGGAACCGCGTGCGGCGTCACCCAAGGCGCGCTTGCGGGCGATTCGCGTGTTGCGCGAGGCGGGAGTGCCGGTGGGCGTGTTGTGTTCGCCGATGATTCCGATGATCAACGACAGTGAACTGGAACGGCTGCTGAAGGCGGCGAGGGAGGCAGGTGCACAGAGCGCAGCCTACATGATGTTGCGCCTGCCGCTGGAAGTGGCACCGTTGTTCGAGCAATGGCTGCAGGACCATTACCCGCAGCGGGCGGCGCATGTGTTGAGCCTGATCCGCCAGAGCCGCGGCGGCGAACTGTATGACAGCCGCTTTGGTGCGCGCATGCGCGGTGAAGGCGTGTTTGCCGAGTTGCTGGCGCAGCGTTTTGCCAAGGCCATGAAGCGGCTGGAGTTCAAAGGGCGAGAAGCGCATGCGCTGGATTGTTCGGCGTTTTGCCCGCCGGGTGGGCAGATGGCGTTGTTCTGATGCTTGAGCAGAGCACGGTCTTTGTGGGAGCGGGCGCGCCCGCGAACACCGGCGCAGCCGGTGCCATGTACCGAGTTGTCTCCTTCGCGGGCACGCCCGCTCCCACAGGTTCTGCGCAGGTTCCGGGTTCCCACGTGTGGCGCATTGCCAGCCCTCAATGCAACTAATTCAAGTTGATAATTGCAGTAATGGCTCTTGGCAGTTGATGTTTTTTTGCTATTATCCAATACCCGCCTTTCTCATCTGGAACACCCGTTTTAGAGCCTTCGAATTAAGTTTCAGTTAAGTTTTCCCCGCTAGCGTAGGAAATCAGTCTTCACCGACTGTGATCTATGGCCCGTGCGTGTCATCTAAATCCCTGCATAGCCAGAATCTTTCACCGGTAAAATGGATTTACCTACACACCGTCAAGAGGATGAATCATGCCCGTCAAGGACCCATCCAAGGTCGTACCGCAGGTCCCCGCGGAGAGCGCCGATGCCGCCCTGAAGCACATCGTCGACGGCTTCCTGCGTTTTCACCATGACGTTTTCCCCGAGCAGCAAGAGCTGTTCAAGAAGCTCGCCACCGCGCAAACCCCGCGAGCCATGTTCATCACCTGCGCCGACTCGCGCATTGTTCCCGAGCTGATCACCCAAAGTTCACCTGGCGACCTGTTCGTGACCCGTAACGTCGGTAACGTGGTACCGCCGTATGGCCAGATGAACGGGGGCGTTTCCAGCGCCATCGAATACGCCGTACTGGCGTTGAAAGTGCATCACATCATCGTCTGCGGCCACTCCGACTGCGGCGCCATGCGTGCCGTACTCAACCCGCAATCGCTGACCAAGATGCCGACCGTGTCCGCCTGGTTGCGCCACGCCGAAGTGGCCCGCACCGTGGTCGAGAACAACTGCTCGTGCGGCAGCGAACATGAAACCATGCAGGTGCTGACCAAGGAAAACGTCATCGCCCAGCTGCATCACCTGCGCACCCACCCTTCGGTGGCTTCGCGCCTGGCAGCCGGTGAGCTGTACATCCATGGCTGGGTCTACGACATCGAGACCAGCAAGATCGAAGCCTACGACGCCGCCAGCGATACCTTCCTGCCCTTGGCTGCTGGCGAGCCGGTCCCCTGCGCTACTCCGAGAGGCCGCTACTAAGCGACCCATCCACCCGCTGGAACCTTGATAGCCGGCTGCACCCCGTAGGGGTGTGGCACGGCCTTCGGCTGCCTTGAATTCCCTGACTGCCTTGCCGGCACGCCCGCTGGCGGCCCGCGCCTGCGCGCTCGTCAGGGGCAAACGTGCCCACGGCCAGGGGAATGGCTGTGTGACAAAGAAAGGAGAAACACGGTGAACATTACACAGTTGAAAGCGGCCCTGCCGCGTGAGTTGCTGGCGTCGGTGGTGGTCTTCCTGGTGGCACTGCCGTTGTGCATGGGCATTGCGATCGCCTCTGGCATGCCACCGGCCAAAGGCCTGATTACCGGCATTATCGGCGGTATTGTCGTAGGTTTCCTCGCCGGTTCGCCGCTGCAGGTCAGTGGCCCGGCCGCAGGTCTGGCGGTATTGGTATTCGAGCTGGTACGCCAGCATGGCATGGCCATGCTCGGGCCGATCCTGCTGCTGGCCGGCTTGCTGCAGTTACTGGCCGGGCGCCTGCGCCTGGGCTGCTGGTTCCGGGTTACCGCTCCGGCGGTGGTGTACGGCATGTTGGCGGGGATTGGCGTGCTGATCGTGCTTTCGCAGGTGCATGTGATGTTCGACACCGCGCCGCAGCCATCCGGCATGCAGAACCTGCTGGAGTTCCCAGCGACCGTGGCCGCCGCCCTGCCGCAGGAAAGCGCCGGCTCTGGTTGGATGGCCGGTGCGCTTGGCCTGGGCACCATCGCCATCATGTGGAGCTGGGAGCGGCTGCGACCGCAGCGGCTGCGCTTCGTCCCGGGTGCCCTGCTGGGTGTGTCGGCCATGACGGCCATCAGCATCTGGCTGGCTTTGCCGGTGAACCGCGTACAGGTGCCGGCCGACCTGTCCGAGGCCATCGACTGGATCCGCCCTGGTGACCTGATGCAACTGGCCGACCCTACCTTGTTGGTCGCCGCTTTTGCCCTGGCCTTCATCGCCAGTGCCGAAACCTTGTTGTCGGCTGCAGCGGTTGACCGCATGCACAGCGGCCAGCGTTCGGACTTTGATCGTGAGCTGTCGGCCCAGGGCATCGGCAACATGCTGTGCGGGGTGCTCGGTGCGTTGCCGATGACCGGGGTGATCGTGCGTAGCTCGGCCAACGTGCAGGCAGGTGCGCAGACCCGGGCTTCGGCGATCTTCCATGGTCTGTGGCTGCTGGCGTTCGTTGTGGCGTTGAGCAGCGTGCTGCAGCAGATCCCGGTGGCGAGCCTGGCGGGTGTGCTGGTGTTCACCGGGGTCAAGCTGGTGGATTTCAAGGCGTTTCGTGGGCTGGGCCGCTATGGCCGCATGCCGATGTTCACCTACGCGGCGACGGCGCTGGCGATCATCTTTACCGACCTGCTGACCGGTGTATTGCTGGGCTTTGCCCTGACCTTGCTGAAGCTGGCACTGAAGGCGGCTCGGTTGAAGATCAACCTGGTCAGCCTGGAAAAGGCTGGGCACATGGAATTGCGGCTTAGTGGCGCGGCCACCTTCCTCAAGGTGCCGGCGCTGACCCAGGTGCTGGATAGCGTACCGGCGGGGACCACCCTGCATGTGCCGTTGGGTAACCTCAGCTATATCGACCACTCGTGCCTTGAGCTGCTTGAGGATTGGGGGCGCAGTAATTCGGCCAATGGGTCGCGGTTGCTGATCGAGCAGCGGCGCTTGAAGCGGCGGATCGAGGGGCGGATGCGGACTACGGCGGGGGTTGGGGCCTGAAGCTGAAAGTCTGTATCGCCTGAACTGGCCTCTTCGCGGGTAAACCCGCTCCCACAGGTACTGCACAGGCTATGAACCCTGTGGAGTACCTGTGGGAGCGGGTTTACCCGCGAAGAGGCCGGGACAGGAACTTCAGGCCGGCTGGCCCAGCTCCACCCCCAACTGCCGCGACAGGCACGGCCAGCGCTTCCACGCCGCGCCCGTTTCCGGACTGCTCAATTTCTCGCGGTAGGCCTCCACCGACTCCACCGCGAAGCTTTCGTCGTTCAACATTTCATCCACCGAGTGGTGCACCACTTCATCCAGCTGGTTGGCAAACGTCTCGCCAATCAACTGGTGGGCAATTAGGTTGGCGACGGTGGTGTCGACCGGGATCAACGGTTGCTGGAAGTGACGGATGTACAGGTCGTTCACCTCTTCCACCAGGCGGTGCGCCAGGTAGGCCTCATCCAGCAGGCAGTCCAGGCCCATATGCCCTTGCATCAGGCTGGGCGGCTGCAGGAAGTAGGCTTCGGCGATTTTCAGTACAGGTTTGATCTGCGATTCGATCCCGGCCTCGCGGGCGACCTCATGGGCGGCCTCCAGCAGTTCCGGAACCTGGTCGATGTAGGCGCTGACGAAGCGCGCCAAAGTACCCTGGGCGTCCTGCTCAGGCAGTTGGATCGAGGGGTGCAGGTGGGGCAGTTGCAGCTCGAGACGCTTTTTCAGTTGGCCGGTCTGGCCTTCGTGTTGATGGGCTTGGCTTACCTGCTCGCGTACAGCAGCGATGTTCATGACAACTCCAGGGACATTACGTTTCAAACGGAAGACACTAAATTAGCTCGGTATACAGAATACCTAAGACGCATTTGTTATAAGTTCGCGCGAACGTGTGCATGCTCAGGCATATCGAAAAGCCATTATTGTGCCATGCCGTGTCAAGCGCGCGGTTTTCAGGCCATTCAGCCATTTCATGAAGTTCATTTCACGGGCTTCGTTGCGTGCCGTTGGTCGCTGTCTATACTCCCGGTGAACGTGATTCGTTGATGAGGCCCGACTGCTTTTAGCAGGGGCTCGGTCGTCGAAGCCAGGTAGTCTTGACCACCGTTCCCTCTTGCCGCAGGCCACGCCTCCGGGACTACAAGAACGAGAAGGGGAACCCGCAATGATGCGACATCCACATGTCTGGATGGGCCTCCTGTTGTGGTCGGTTTTTGGTCAGGCCAACGCCGCCTGGACCGTGAACATGCACCCAGGCGCGACGGAAGTCTCCAACGCCGTCTTCGACCTGCACATGACCATCTTCTGGATCTGCGTGATCATCGGCATCGTTGTCTTTGGCGCGATGTTCTGGTCCATGGTCATCCACCGCCGTTCCACCGGCCAGCAGGCTGCGCATTTCCACGAGCACACCTGGGTGGAAATCCTCTGGACCGTGGTCCCCTTCCTGATCCTGGTGGCCATGGCCATCCCGGCCACCAAGACCCTGATCGACATCTACGATGCCAGCGAGTCGGACATCGATATCCAGGTTACCGGCTACCAGTGGAAGTGGCACTACAAATACCTTGGCCAGGACGTGGAGTTCTTCAGTAACCTGGCCACCCCCACTGAGCAGATCCACAACAAGGCACCCAAGGACGAGCACTACCTGCTCGAAGTCGACCAGCCGCTGGTGCTGCCGGTTGGCGCCAAGGTGCGCTTCCTGGTAACCGCTGCCGATGTCATCCACTCCTGGTGGGTGCCGGCCTTCGCGGTCAAGCGTGATGCCATCCCCGGCTTCGTCAACGAAGCCTGGACCCGTATCGAGAAGCCCGGCATCTACCGCGGCCAGTGCACCGAGCTGTGCGGCAAGGACCACGGTTTCATGCCGGTGGTGGTCGAGGTCAAGTCCAAGGCCGACTACGACACCTGGCTGGGCGAGCGCAAGGCTGAAGCTGCCAAGCTCAAGGAGCTGACCAGCAAGGAATGGACCCTGGAAGAACTGGTGGAACGTGGTGACAAGGTCTACCACACCACCTGCGTGGCCTGTCACCAGGCCGAAGGCCAGGGCCTGCCGCCGATGTTCCCTGCGCTCAAGGGCTCGAAGATCGCCACCGGGCCGAAGGAAGCCCACCTGGGCATCGTCTTCCACGGCAAGCCCGGCACTGCCATGGCCGCGTTCGGCAAGCAGCTCTCGGAAGTCGACATCGCCGCCGTGGTCACCTACGAGCGCAACGCCTGGGGCAACAACAAGGGTGACATGGTCACGCCGAAGGACGTGCTGGCGCTGAAGCAGGCAGAAGCGCAATGAACCGGGTTACTCGTGGCAATCAATGGATTGCAGGAGACAGGACATGAGTGCAGTGATCGACGACCACGCCCACGGCCATGACCATGCGCACGGCCCGGCCAAGGGCCTGATGCGCTGGGTGCTGACCACCAACCACAAGGACATCGGCACGATGTACCTGTGGTTCAGCTTCATCATGTTCCTGCTCGGCGGCTCGTTCGCCATGGTGATCCGCGCCGAGCTGTTCCAGCCTGGCCTGCAGATCGTCCAGCCGGAGTTCTTCAACCAGATGACCACCATGCACGGCCTGATCATGGTGTTCGGTGCGGTGATGCCGGCCTTCGTCGGCCTGGCCAACTGGATGATCCCGCTGATGATCGGCGCGCCCGACATGGCTTTGCCGCGGATGAACAACTTCAGCTTCTGGCTGCTGCCGGCAGCTTTCCTGCTGCTGGTCTCGACCCTGTTCAGCCCGGGCGGCGGGCCCAACTTCGGCTGGACCTTCTACGCCCCGCTGTCCACCACCTACGCGCCGGCCAGCGTCACCTTCTTCATCTTTGCCATCCACCTGATGGGCATCAGTTCGATCATGGGCGCGATCAACGTGATCGCCACCATCCTCAACCTGCGCGCCCCGGGCATGACCCTGATGAAGATGCCACTGTTCGTCTGGACCTGGCTGATTACCGCATTCCTGCTGATTGCGGTGATGCCGGTGCTGGCCGGCGTCGTCACCATGATGCTGATGGACATCCACTTTGGTACCAGCTTCTTCAGTGCCGCCGGCGGTGGTGACCCGGTGCTGTTCCAGCACGTGTTCTGGTTCTTCGGCCACCCCGAGGTGTACATCATGATCCTGCCGGCCTTCGGCGCGGTCAGCTCGATCATCCCGGCGTTCTCGCGCAAGCCGCTGTTCGGCTACACCTCGATGGTGTACGCCACCGGCGCCATCGCCTTCCTGTCGTTCATCGTCTGGGCCCACCACATGTTCGTTGTCGGTATTCCGGTGGTCGGCGAGCTGTTCTTCATGTACGCCACCATGCTGATCGCCGTGCCTACCGGGGTGAAGGTGTTCAACTGGGTCAGCACCATGTGGGAAGGCTCGCTGACCTTCGAAACGCCGATGCTGTTCGCCATCGCCTTTGTCATCCTGTTCACCATCGGCGGATTCAGCGGGCTGATGCTTGCCATCGCTCCAGCGGACTTCCAGTACCACGACACCTACTTCGTGGTGGCGCATTTCCATTATGTGCTGGTGCCTGGGGCTATCTTCGGCATCTTCGCCTCGGCCTACTACTGGCTGCCGAAATGGACCGGCCACATGTATGACGAAACCCTCGGCAAGCTGCACTTCTGGCTATCGTTCATCGGCATGAACATGGCCTTCTTCCCTATGCACTTCGTGGGGCTGGCCGGCATGCCACGGCGAATCCCCGACTACAACCTGCAGTTCGCCGACTTCAACATGGTGTCGTCGATCGGCGCGTTCATGTTCGGCGCTACGCAGATCTTCTTCCTGTTCATCGTCATCAAGTGCATCCGCGGCGGCGCGCCGGCACCGGCCAAGCCATGGGATGGCGCCGAGGGCCTGGAGTGGTCGATCCCTTCGCCTGCGCCCTACCACACCTTCCAGACGCCACCGGAAGTGAAATAGGAACCGTGCCATGAACGGCCTTTCGCTGAAACGTCTGGTGTTGCGCCTGTTGATGCTGACGGTGGTGATGTTCGCCTTCGGCTTCGCCCTGGTGCCTATCTATGACGTGATGTGCAAGGCCTTCGGCATCAACGGCAAGACCGGAGGGCAGTACGAAGGCAGCCAGGTCAGCGACCCGACGCGTTCGGTGCGGGTGCAGTTCATGTCGACCAATGCCAGCGACATGGTCTGGGACTTCTACTCCACCGCCGACCAGTTGGAGGTCAACCCGGGTGCGGTGAACCAGATGATCTTCGTCGCCCATAACCCGACCGACCGGCCGATGAGTGCGCAAGCCATCCCCAGCATCACCCCGGCCGAGGCTGCGGCGTACTTCCACAAGACCGAGTGCTTCTGCTTCACCCAGCAGGTGCTGCAGCCCGGCGAACGCATCGAGATGCCGGTGCGCTTCATCGTCGACCGCGACCTGCCGGCCAGCGTGAAGCACCTGACACTGGCCTACACCTTGTTCGACATCACCGCTCGCCACCCGCCGGTCGCGCATGTCGCGGCCCAGGACGTCCAGGGCGCCCGTTAAGGGAAGGAGAACAGCAATGGCAAGTCATGAGCACTACTACGTTCCGGCGCAGAGCAAGTGGCCGATCATCGCCACCATCGGCATGTTCATCACGGTGTTCGGCCTGGGTACCTGGTTCAACGACATGAAGGCCGGCCACCCCGAGTCGCACGGGCCGCTGATCTTCTTCATCGGTGCGTTGTTCCTGGCCTACATGCTGTTCGGCTGGTTCGGTTCGGTGGTGCGGGAGAGCCGCGCGGGGCTGTACAGCCCGCAACTGGACCGCTCGTTCCGCTGGGGCATGAGCTGGTTCATTTTCTCCGAGGTGATGTTTTTCCTGGCCTTCTTCGGTGCGCTGTTCTACGTGCGCGTGCTGGCCGGGCCGTGGCTGGGCGGTGAAGGGGCCAAGGGTGTTGCGCACATGTTGTGGCCGACCTTCGAATTCACCTGGCCGCTGCTGCACACGCCCGACCCAAAACTGTTCCCGCCGCCCAAGGAAGTGATCGACCCGTGGCACCTGCCGCTGATCAACACCATCTTGCTGGTCAGCTCCAGCGTGACCATCACCATCGCCCACCATGCCCTGCGTCGCGGCCACCGTGGCCCGCTGAAATTCTGGATGGCGCTGACCATCGTCCTGGGCGCCAGCTTCATCGCGTTGCAGGCCTACGAGTACCACGAGGCCTATACCAAGCTGGGGCTGACGCTGGGGTCGGGTATCTACGGCGCGACGTTCTTCATGCTCACCGGCTTCCACGGCGCCCACGTGACCTTGGGCACGATCATCCTGATCGTGATGTTCGTGCGCATCTTGCGCGGGCATTTCAACCCGGAGAAACACTTTGGTTTCGAGGCGGCCAGTTGGTACTGGCACTTCGTCGATGTGGTGTGGGTGGGGTTGTTCATCTTTGTCTATGTGTTGTGAATAGAGAACCCTGTGGGAGCGGGCGCGCCCGCGAATGCGTCGGTACATTCAACATCGCATTCGCGGGCATGCCCGCTCCCACAGGGTCAGGTGAAAACTTCAGAAGGGGGCGTGTGAGACCAGCTGACCGCTGATGAAGCCCCAGGCCACCAGGCCGATGGTGAGGGCCGCCAGGGTCACCCGCACGGTCAGTGCCTTCAGCAAACGGGTCGAGTTTTCATCGTCCTTGACCAGAAACACCAGGCCGCTGAACAGGCTGGCAATCGTGGCCAACAGCATCAGGACAATCGCGGCCTTGAGCATGGCGATACTCCGGGGGGATGCGGTGATGTGGATAAGTATAGCGATCGGCCCGACGAGGCTCCGATGAGGCCGTTTCGTCCGGGCTGGGTACCAACCCTGGTGGTGCTTGCGCTGCTGCCGGGGCTGATCGCGCTTGGCTGCTGGCAACTCGGCCGTGCCGAGGAAAAGCGCGTGCTGCTGGCCGCCTATGCCGAGCGGCGGGTCGAAGCGCCAGTGGCCATGGCCCAGCTGACAGCGAACCAGGACAATGCCTTCCGCCGCGTGCATCTCTATGGCCGCTTCGACGCCGAGCACAGCTTGCTTCTGGACAACCGCATGCGTGACGGCCAGGCCGGTGTCGAACTGCTGCAACCCTTCCATGATCAGGCCAGCGGCGTGTGGCTGCTGGTCAACCGCGGCTGGCTGCCCTGGCCGGACCGCCGCGTGCCGGTGCATTTCGATACCCCTGCCCAGGCGTTGGCGCTGGACGCTTCGGTGTATGTCGCGCCTGGTAGCACGTTCCAGCTGCACCCCGACCCTGCAGGCGGCCAGTGGCCGCACCTGCTGACTGCCGTGGATGCCGCGCAGCTATGGCAACAGCTCGATCGCGATGGCTTCGCCCATGAGCTGCGCCTGGAACCCGGCCCGGCGACCTATCGCCTGGACTGGCCAGTCGTTGCCATGGGCTCGGAAAAACACCTGGGTTACGCCGTGCAATGGTTTGCCCTGGCAACCACTTTGGTACTGCTCTACCTCTACTTCGGCTGGCACCACAACAAGGAGAAACGCCATGGCCACCGCCACTCCACTGGAAGTGCCTGAACGCAGCAAACCCAGAGCCCGCGGGCGTTTGCAGCTGCTGCTGATTCTGCTGGTGGTGCTCGGGCCGATGGTTCTGGCCACCAGCATGTACAAGCTCAAGTTCTGGGTGCCGGACGGCCGCAGCTACCACGGCGTGATGATCGGCAACGGTGAGAGCCTTTCCGATCTCGGCGTGGCGGGCCAGGACGAGCGCTGGCAGCTGCTGGTGAGCACACCCACAGCCTGTGCCGAGGATTGCCAGCGGCTGGTGTACCTGGCCCGGCAGATCCAGGTCGGCCTGGGCCGTGATGCCAGCCGTGCCAGCCATGCCCTGGCGGCCGCCCAGCCGGCAAGTGCCGATTACCAGGCGTTGCTCGGCCGCGAATACCCACAGTTGCAGCGTTACCCGCTGGATGCGCAACGCTACCTGCAAAAGGTCGGCGAGACCGGCCCGCAGCTGTGGATCGTCGACCCACACGGCAACCTGGTGCTGCGCTACGACGCCAAGGTCAACGGCAAGCATGTGCTGGACGACCTGCGCCACCTGCTCAAGCTGTCCAACATCGGCTAGGAGCCTGCCATGGCCAGACCCGGATTCCGCCTTGCTGTGTTCGCCACCTTGCTGGCACTGCTGGTCGTCCTGCTCGGTGCCTATACCCGCCTGACCCACGCCGGCCTCGGCTGCCCAGACTGGCCGGGTTGCTACGGCTTCATCAGCGTGCCCAAGAGCGAAGCGCAGCTGGCTCATGCCGAGCTGCATTTCCCCGAACATCCGGTGGAAGCCGCCAAGGGCTGGGCCGAGATGGTCCACCGCTACTTCGCCGGCACCCTGGCGATGGTGATCGCCCTGCTCGCCTTGCAGGCGCTGCGCCGGCATGCCCGCGATGGCCAGCCTTACCGCCTGCCCTTGCTGCTGCTGGGCGTGGTGCTGGCCCAGGCAGCCTTCGGCATGTGGACGGTCACCCTCAAGCTGTGGCCACAGGTGGTCACCGCGCATCTACTCGGCGGCTTCACTACCCTGAGTTTGTTGTTCCTGTTGTCCCTGCGTCTGTCCCGGGCCTTTGCGCCTTTGCCAAAGCTGCCATTGAGCCTGCGCCGGATCGCCGCGCTGGCCTTGCTGGTGGTGATCGGCCAGATCGCCCTGGGCGGCTGGGTCAGTGCCAACTACGCGGCCGTCGCCTGCATCGACCTGCCCACCTGCCACGGCCAGTGGTGGCCGGCGGCGGACTTCAGCAACGGGTTCCATCTGACCCAGCACGTCGGGCCCAATTACCTGGGTGGGCAACTGGACAGTGATGCGCGCACGGCCATCCACATCAGCCACCGCCTGGGTGCACTGCTGGTGACCTGCGTGCTGCTGATGCTCAGCTGGAAGCTGCACCGCTGCGGCCTCCCTGGCCTGGCGCGGCTGGTGCTGCTGGCGCTGGTGATGCAAGTCGGCCTGGGCATCAGCAATGTGCTGCTGCACCTGCCGCTGGCCGTGGCCGTGGCGCACAACGCTGGTGGGGCGCTGTTGCTGTTGAGCATGGTGCTGGTGAACTACCGCATCCGCGTGGTCGACAAGGTTCGCGTGGGTGTCGGCCATGGCTGGCGCCTGCGGCCCGTGGCTGGCGTGGGCATCTCCCACCACATGAGGAATGATTCGTGGCGACGCTTCTGAGCGCACAGAGGGCCAGTTGGCGTGACTACCTGGAGCTGACCAAGCCCAAGGTGGTGGTGCTGATGCTGATCACCTCGCTGGCGGGCATGTTCCTTGCCACCCGTGCGGGTGTCAGCTGGAGCGTGCTGCTGTTCGGCAACTTGGGCATCGGCTTTTGTGCAGGCGGCGCGGCGGTGGTCAATCATGTGGTGGACCGACGTATTGACGCGCTGATGGCGCGTACCCACAAACGGCCGCTTGCCCAGGGCCGGGTCGAGCCGCTGCCGGCGCTGCTGTTCGCCCTGGCGCTGGCGCTACTTGGCATGGCCCTGCTGCTGGTGTTCACCAACGCCCTCACCGCCTGGCTGACACTGGCTTCCCTGCTCGGTTATGCGGTGCTCTACACCGGTTTTCTCAAGCGCGCTACGCCACAGAATATCGTCATCGGCGGCTTGGCTGGCGCCGCCCCGCCGTTGCTGGGCTGGGTGGCGGTCAGTGGGCATGTCAGCGCCGAGCCCCTGCTGCTGGTGCTGATCATCTTCGCCTGGACACCACCCCACTTCTGGGCTCTGGCGATCCACCGCAAGGAGGAATACGCCAAGGCCGATATCCCGATGCTGCCGGTGACCCACGGCGAGCGCTACACCAAGCTGCATATCCTGCTGTACACCCTGGTATTGCTGGCGGTGAGCCTGCTGCCGTACGCCATCCACATGAGCGGCCCGCTGTACCTGGCCTGTGCCCTTGTACTGGGCCTGCGCTTCCTGCAATGGGCATGGGTGTTGTACCGTGGCAGCCGGCCGCACGCAGCGATCGGCACCTTCAAGTACTCTATCGGCTACCTGTTCGCGCTGTTCATCGCGTTGCTCCTCGACCACTACCTGTTGCTGAACCTATGACCCGAACCCAGAAAACCGTCTTCATCCTCGTTGCCCTGGTCGCGTTGATCCTGGGCCTGACCGTCAACAAGGTGCTCAATGGCCGCGACCAGCCCAACCCCACCGAGCTGATCGATGCCGGCATCATCCTGCTGCCGCAGAGCCGTACCGTGGCCGACGTGACCATGACCAACCAGGACGGCCAGCCGGTGCAACTGGATGACCTGAAGGGCAAATGGTCATTGCTGTTCTTCGGCTACACCTACTGCCCGGACATCTGCCCGACCACCCTGGCCCAGCTGCGCCAGGTGAAGAGCGAGCTGCCCAAGGAGGCCGTCGACCGGCTGCAGGTGGTGCTGGTGAGCGTTGACCCGAACCGCGACACGCCGAACCAGCTGAAGCAGTACCTGGGTTATTTCGACAAGGATTTCGTCGGGGTGGCGGGGTCGATCGAGGATACCCAGAAGCTGGCCAATGCCTTGAGCATTCCGTTCATTCCGGCCGATACCAGCAAGCCGGGGTATACCGTGGATCACAGCGGCAACCTGGCGGTTGTGGGGCCGGATGGGCGTCAGCGCGGGTTCATTCGGGCGCCGTTCAACAACCAGAAGCTGGTGGCGCAGTTGCCCGGGCTCGTGAAGCGGGATTGAGTTAGCCCCAAAAGCTTCGCGGGTAAACCCGCTCCCACAGGTACAGCGTAGGCCGTGAGCCTTGCGCTATCCCTGTGGGAGCGGGTTTACCCGCGAAGAGTCCAGCGCGATGTGACGGCTTAGAACGCCGGAACCACAGCGCCTTTGTACTTCTCGTTGATGAACTGCTTCACCTCAGGCGAGTGCAGCGCAGCAGCCAGCTTTTTCATGGCGTCCGAGTCCTTGTTGTCCGGGCGGGCAACCAGGATGTTCACGTAAGGCGAGTCGCTGCCTTCGATGACCAGGGCGTCTTTTTCCGGGTTCAGCTTGGCTTCCAGCGCGTAGTTGGTGTTGATCAGGGCAGCATCGACCTGGGTCAGCACGCGCGGGATGGTGGCCGCTTCCAGCTCACGGAACTTCAGGCTTTTCGGGTTCTCGGCAACATCCTTCACGGTGGACAGGATGTTCTTGTTGTCCTTCAGCTTGATCACACCGGCCTTGTCCAGCAGCAGCAGCGCGCGGCCGCCGTTGGTGGCGTCGTTGGGGATGACCACGGTGGCGCCGGAGGACAGCTCGTCCAGCTTCTTGATCTTGGTCGAGTACACGCCCAGCGGCTCGATGTGCACGCCGGCAACGCTCACCAAGTTGGTACCCTTGGCCTTGTTGAACTCATCCAGGTACGGCTGGTGCTGGAAGAAGTTGGCGTCCAGGCGCTTTTCCGCCACCTGCACGTTCGGCTGGATGTAGTCGGTGAATTCCTTGACCTTCAGCTCCACGCCCTCTTTCGCCAGAACAGGTTTGACGAAGTTGAGGATCTCGGCGTGCGGAACCGGGGTAGCGGCAACGGTCAGGGACTCGGCGTGGGCCGAGAAGGCCGCGACAGCGGCGACAACAGCAAGCAGCTTCTTCATTGATCACTCCTTGTGAGGGCCGCGACGGCCCCCGAACGGGTCGGCCGGGCCGACCCCATTGGGGTTACTTACGGGAAAAATGCACGACCAGTTTGTCGCCCACGCTCTGCAGGACTTGAACCAGTACCAGCAACAGTACCACTGTGACGACCATCACGTCGGTCTGGAAACGCTGGTAGCCGAAGCGGATGGCCAGGTCGCCCAGGCCGCCGGCACCGACCACACCAGCCATGGCGGTGTACGAAACCAGGGTGATGGCGGTCACGGTAATGGCGGCGAAGATGCCCGGGCGAGCCTCCGGCAGCAGTGCGCTGGTGATGATCTGGCGGGTGGTGGCGCCCATCGACTGGGTGGCTTCGATGATGCCGCGGTCCACTTCACGCAGGGCGGTTTCCACAAGGCGCGCGAAGAACGGCGTGGCACCCACCACCAGCGGCGGAATGGCGCCGGCGACGCCCAGGGAAGTGCCTGTGATCAGCACTGTGATCGGGATCATAACGATCAGCAGGATGATGAACGGCAGCGAGCGCAGGATGTTGACGATCAGCGACAGCAGCGCATACACACCCTTCTGCTCGAACATCTGCTTTGGCCCGCAGAGGAACAGCAGCACGCCCAGCGGCAGGCCGAGCAGCACGGTGAAGAACAGCGAGCCGAACAGCATGATCATGGTGTCGACGCTGGCCAGCCAGATTTCGGCCCAGTCGACGTTGGCAAAGAAATTCAGGGCGTCCATCAACGCAGTACCTCCATATGTACGTCAGCTGCCTTGAAGCGGGCGAACGCCGCTTCCATGTCACCGCCGATCAGGGCGAGGGTGAGCTGGCCATAGGGGACATCCTTGATGCGGTCGATACGCCCGGCGAGGATGCTGTAGTCCACACCGGTTTCGCGGGCCACGGTGCCCAGCAGCGGCGCATAGGTGGCGTCGCCCTGGAAGGTCAGGCGCACGATACGGCCCGGCACGTGGGCGAAGTCGTCACGCTGCTCGCCTTCGTCAACCTGCTCGTCTTCCTGGACGAAGCGCTTGGTGGTGGGGTGCTGCGGGTGCAGGAACACCTCGGCCACCGAGCCCTGCTCGACGATCTGGCCGGCGTCCATCACTGCCACGCGGTCGCAGACCCGGCGGATCACGTCCATTTCGTGCGTGATCAGCACGATGGTCAGCTTCAGCTCACGGTTGATTTCGGCCAGCAATTGCAGGACCGAGGCGGTGGTTTGCGGGTCGAGGGCGCTGGTGGCCTCGTCGCACAGCAGGATCTTCGGGTTGGTGGACAGGGCGCGGGCGATGCCGACGCGCTGCTTCTGGCCACCGGACAGCTGCGCCGGGTACTTTCTGGCGTGGTCGGAAAGGCCGACGCGGGCCAGCAGCTCGGTCACGCGCTTGTCAATTTCGCTGCGCGACAGCTCGCCGGCCAGGGTCAGTGGCAAGGCGACGTTGTCGGCGACAGTCTTGGAGGCCAGCAGGTTGAAGTGCTGGAAAATCATCCCGACCTGCTGACGGAAACCGCGCAGCTGGCTCGCGTTGAACGCGGTAACGTCTTCGCCGTCGACGATGATCTTGCCGCCGGAAGGCTCTTCCAGGCGGTTGATCAGGCGCAGCATGGTGCTCTTGCCGGCGCCGGAATGGCCGATCAGGCCGAACACCTGGCCATCTTCGATGGTCAGGCTGGTCGGATTCAGTGCGGGGATTTCCCTACCGGCGACGCGGTAGGTCTTGTGTACCTGTTGGAACTCGATCACGTAGCGAACCTTGTGGGGCGCATGGAATTTGGGTCAGCGGTTAGCTGGGGTCGCGCATTTTAGCCTTTTCCCATAGCTGTTCTTAGCATTTATTTCGTAATGCACCAATCCTTCGGGCATATCGCGACAACCGGTAATCCTGATTGAACGCTCGGCAAAGCCTTCCGGTCACTACTTGCACACAGCCCGAAACGGGTATGCCTTAAGACTGACGAGGAGAGCCGATCATGCCCAGCAAGAACACGGACGCGCCAAAGCACAGCGAGGCCGCTGGCACCCAGACCCCGGACCGGGCCAATACCAACGCCAAGTTGCAGAGCCTGGAGGCTGACCGAAGCGATGCCACAGGCAAAGCGTTGCGTACCAACCAGGGGGTGCGCATCGCTGACAACCAGAACACGCTCAAGGCGGGTGATCGAGGCCCCTCGTTGCTCGAAGATTTCATCATGCGAGAGAAGATCACGCACTTTGACCACGAGCGCATTCCTGAGCGCATCGTGCATGCGCGAGGAACAGGGGCGCATGGCTATTTCCAGAGCTATGGCAACCACGCCGAGCTGACCAAAGCCGGCTTCCTGCAGGACCCGGAGAAAGTCACGCCCGTCTTCGTGCGATTTTCCACGGTACAAGGCCCGCGCGGCTCAGCCGACACCGTGCGTGACGTGAGGGGCTTTGCTGTGAAGTTCTACACCGACGAGGGCAACTTCGACCTGGTGGGCAACAACATGCCGGTGTTCTTCATCCAGGATGCGATCAAATTCCCGGATTTCGTCCACGCCGTAAAGCCGGAGCCGCACAACGAGATCCCGACCGGCGCTTCGGCCCATGACACCTTTTGGGATTTCGTCTCGCTGGTACCGGAGTCGGCCCATATGGTCATGTGGGCTATGTCGGGCCGCGCTATCCCGCGCAGCTTGCGGATGATGGAAGGGTTCGGGGTGCATACGTTCCGCCTGATCAACGCCCAGGGCGTAGCCAGTTTCGTCAAATTCCACTGGAAACCGCGCCAGGGTGTGCACTCCTTGCTATGGGACGAAGCGCAGAAGCTGGCAGGCAAGGATGCTGATTTCCAGCGTCGCGACCTGTGGGAGGCTATCGAGACGGGTGATTACCCTGAATGGGAACTGGGTGTGCAGATCGTGCCGGAAGCCGACGAGCACAAATTCGATTTCGACCTGCTGGACCCGACCAAGATAATCCCGGAAGAACTGGTGCCGGTTACACCTTTGGGCAAGATGGTCCTGAATCGCAACCCGGACAACTTCTTTGCCGAAGTGGAGCAGGTGGCGTTCTGCCCGGCTCATATCGTGCCTGGCATCGACTTTACCAACGACCCTTTGTTGCAGGGACGGCTGTTCTCCTACACCGACACGCAGCTTAGCCGCCTCGGCGGGCCCAACTTCCACCAGATCCCGATCAACCGCCCCGTCGCTCCTAACCACAACAACCAGCGTGACGCCTTGCATCAGCATCTGGTGCACAAGGGTCGCGCATCCTACGAGCCCAATTCCATCGACGGTGGCTGGCCGAAGGAAACGCCACCAGCGGCGCAGGATGGCGGCTTCGAGAGCTACCAGGAGCGTATCGATGCGCACAAGATCCGCCAGCGCAGCGATTCGTTCAGCGACCATTTCTCGCAGGCGCGGTTGTTCTTCCAGAGCATGAGCCCGACCGAGCAGCAGCACATCATCAAGGCTTACAGCTTTGAGCTGGGCAAGGTGGAGCGGGAGACGATCCGTGCTCGGGAAGTGAATGAGATTCTCGCCAATATCGACCTGAAGCTGGCGGCTGCGGTTGCTGCCAACCTCGGTTTGCCTGCACCGAGCGCAGGCACTGTGCAAGTGAAGGGAAGCCAGCTTGCGCAGTCGCCTGCCCTGAGCCAGATGAACCACCCGGGCTCGGTTGGCATCAAGGGGCGCAAGATTGCCGTGCTGGTGGCAGATGGCGTAGACGCTGCCAGCGTGGACAAGCTGGTCAAGGCTCTGGAGGCGCACAGTGCCCGGCCGATGCTGCTTGGGCCGACCTCGGCACCGGTGATGGCCGCGGACGGTAAGCAACTGCCGGTGGATGCCTCCATGGAAGGGATGCCCTCGATCATGTTTGACGGGATTGTTGTGCCAGCGGGCAAGGCCTCGACCGATGCGCTGGCAGGCAGTGGTTTGGCCAAGCACTTCCTGCTGGAGGGCTACAAACACCTGAAGGCGATGGTGGTGACCAAAGAGCTTTTGGGCAGCTTGGGGCTGAAAGAAGACAAGGGGTTGCTGCTGGGGGACGAGCAAAAGACCGTGGATGCCTTCGTCAAAGCGGTAGAGGGGCATCGGGTGTGGGAGCGGGAGGCGGCTGCGGAGGCTGTGCCTGCCTAAGGGGCTGCTTTGCACCCCATCGCGACACAAGGCCGCTCCTACAGGAGATCGCATTCCCTTGTAGGAGCGGCCTTGTGTCACGAAAGGGGCGCGCAGCGCCCCCAGATTCTTAACGCTGATGCGGAACCAGAACCACCTGCGCCGGCAACGCCCGCTGAATCTCGTGCTTCTGCTTCAGCTCGAACCCGCTGTCGATCTTGCGCACGCGTTTCTCCAGCAAGGTCTTCAGCCAAGGCGCATCTTCGGTACGCGGCACCTGGAACACCACGTCGCATTGATAGCTCACCACATCGGCGGCAATGTCATCCAGCTGGCGACGCATGGCGCGGCTGTCGGTAGTCTTCAAGGCCACGACGGTGCTCGGTGCAGCCGGATCGATGATGCGCGCCTTGGGCTTGGCCTCGGCCGCTTTCAACGCCGCTTCAGCCTTCTCCAGCTCGGCTTTGCGCGCCTGGGTCACGGTATCGCCACCAGTCACTGCCGGGGCCTGCGGCATCAGCGCGCGGGCACGGGCCAGGGCGGTGGCGGCAGCGTTCACATCACCCTTCTGCAGGAAGATCTGGCTGCGTTGCAGGTAGGCTTCGGCAAGCTGGCGCTGGTATTGCTCCAGGCGCGCGTCGTCCGGCGCCTGGGCCTGCAGGGCTGCCAGCTGGTCTTCGGCGGTGGCCAGCTCGTTGCTGGCGATGTTCTGTTGCAACTGCTGCCAGGCATCGGCTTGGGCAGGTGCGGTGGCCTGTTCGACCGGCGCGCTGGAACACGCAGCCAGGAACAGGGAAAACGCGGCAACAAGCAGATAACGGGAGGCGAACGGCTTCATTCCTGCGACTCTCTATTTGCGCAAAAAGCGAGCAAGTCTACACCCAGGTGCGCACGCTCGAAAACAAGTCTTACAGACCCTTTACGTGCGAAAAGGTTGCAGGGCGCGCCTTCACGCGCCCTGTTTTTCAGCGTTTTGGCAGGGCCAGGCTCAGCAAGAATAGCACCGCCGCGCATACCACGATCGATGGGCCTGCGGGGGTGTCCTTGAACCAGGACATGGCCAGGCCGCCGCATACCGCGGTCACGCCCAGCAGGCTGGCGCCCAGGGCCATCTGCTCGGGAGAGCGGGCGTGACGTTGCGCCGCAGCGGCAGGAATGATCAGCAGCGAGGTGATCAGCAGCACGCCGACGATCTTCATGGCCACGGCAATCACCACCGCGATCAGCAGCATCAGCGCCATGCGCAGCCCGGCCACCGGCAGGCCTTCGACCATGGCCAGCTCTTCGTGCACGGTGACTGCCAGCAACGGCCGCCACAGCGCAGCGAGCAGCAGCAACACCAGCGCGCTGCCGCCGAGGATCCAGGCCAGGTCGGTGGTGCTGATGGCCAGCAGGTCGCCGAACAGGTAGGCCATCAGGTCGATGCGTACATCATGCATGAAGCTCAGCACCACCAGGCCCAGCGACAATGTGCTGGGGGCGAGTATGCCGAGCAGGGTGTCGGAGGCCAGCGGCTGGCGTTGCTGCAAGGTCACCAGCAAGATCGCCAGCAACAGGCAGCCCACGGTTACCGCCAGCGCCGGGCTGACGTCCATGGCAAAGCCCAGGGCCACGCCGAGCAGGGCGGCGTGGGACAGGGTATCGCCAAAATAGGCCATGCGCCGCCATACCACGAAGGAGCCCAGTGGGCCGGCCACCAGTGCCAGGGACAAACCGGCAAGCAGGGCGTAGAGAAGAAAATCAGCCATGCTTGCAGTGCGCTCCGTGAACATGGGTGCCAGGGGTGACCACCGAGCCGTGCAGGTCGTGGCTGTGGTCGTGATGGTGGTGGTAGATGGCCAGGCTGGGTGCGGCGGTCTGGCCGAACAGCTCGACGAATGCCGGGTCGCCGCTTACCTGCTCGGGGTGGCCCGAGCAGCACACGTGGCGGTTCAGGCACACCACCTGGTCGGTGGCGCTCATCACCAGGTGCAAGTCGTGGGAAACCATCAGCACGCCGCAGCCGTGGCGGTCGCGCAGGCGGGTAATGAGGTTGTACAGCTCGGTCTGGCCGACCACGTCTACGCCCTGCACCGGCTCGTCGAGCACCAGCAGCTGGGGTTCGCGCAGCAGGGCGCGGGCCAGCAGCACGCGCTGCATCTCGCCGCCGGAAATGGTCTGGATTGGGCTGTCGATCACCTGCTCCGCACCCACTTCCTGCAACGCCGACAAGGCTGCCGCGCGGTCTACACCGGGCACCAGGCGCAAGAAGCGCAGTACCGACAGCGGCAGCGTGGCATCGACCTGGATCTTTTGCGGCATGTAGCCAATGCGCAGTTTCGGCTTGCGCCATACCTTGCCGCGGTGCGGCTTGAGCAGGCCGAGCACGGCGCGCACCAGGGTGGTCTTGCCCGCGCCGTTGGGGCCGATCAGCGTGACGATCTGGCCAGGTGAGACTGACAGGTCGATGCTGTCGAGCACCGCCTCGCCACCGAAGGTGACACCGACCTGCTCCAGGCGGATCAGTGCATCGCTCATGCCGCGCTCCGGCAATTGCTGCAAAGGCCGACCACTTCCACCGTCTGGGTCTCGACCGCGAAGCCCACGCCCTTGGCGCTGCTGATGATGGCTTCGCTGATGCTGTCCTGTTCCAGTTCGATTGCCACATGGCAGGCCCGGCAGATCAGGAACTGGCCCTGGTGCAGGTGTTCCGGGTGGCTGCAGCCGATGAATGCGTTGAGCGAGGCGATGCGGTGGACCAGGCCGTTTTCCAGCAGGAAGTCCAGCGCACGGTACACCGTGGGGGGCGCGGCTCGGCGGCCGTCCTGCTCACTGAGCACGGCGAGGATATCGTAGGCGCCCAGCGGCTTGTGGCTTTGCCACACCAGTTCCAGCACTCGACGGCGCAGCGCGGTCAGGCGCAGGCCCTGGCGGGTGCACAAGGCGTCGGCTTCAGCCAATGCGCTGTGTACGCAATGGGAATGATCGTGAGGACGGTTGGCCAGCGGCGTGATGGACATGGGCAGCGACGGTTCTGGATGGAGACGTTATTATGTTACCTGTTTCTGACGACTCGAGTATTCACCGTGTCCCGATTCCTAGTCCTTTTTGTCGCTTTCATCGCATTTTCCGCCCAGGCCGACGTGCGCGTGCTGACCAGTATCAAACCCCTGCAGCAGATTGCCGCTGCCGTGCAGGACGGTGTTGGCACCCCTGAGGTATTGCTGCCTCCGGGGGCTTCGCCACACCACTACGCGCTGCGCCCGTCCGACGTACGGCGGGTAGGCGATGCCGACCTGCTGTACTGGATCGGCCCGGACATGGAGGGCTTCCTGCCGCGGGTACTGGGCAATCGCAGCAAGCCCACTGTGGCCGTGCAGGCGCTACCGGGCATGAAGCTTCGGCATTTTGGCGAGGACAGCCATTCCCATGAGGAAGAAGACCACGATGACCATGACCACGACCACCGCCCGGGCAGCCTGGATGCTCACCTGTGGCTATCGTCAGTCAATGCGCGTGTAATTGCAGCGAAGATGGCGGATGACCTGGCGCAGATCGATCCAGCCAATACGGTGCGCTACCAGAGCAACCTCAAGGCCTTCGACGAACGCCTGGACGCATTGGATAAGCGGATCAAGGCGCGGGTGGCCGGGATTGCCGGCAAGCCGTACTTCGTGTTCCACGAAGCATTCGACTATTTCGAGGCCGAGTATGGCCTGAAGCACACCGGGGTGTTCAGCGTAGCGTCCGAGGTGCAGCCGGGTGCGCAGCACGTGGCAGCCATGCGCAAGCGTCTGCAGGAAGTGGGCAAGACCTGTGTGTTCAGCGAACCGCCGCTGCGGCCCCGGCTAGCCGAGACCTTGACCGCCGGGCTGCCGGTGCGCCTGGCCGAGCTGGATGCCTTGGGCGGTACCGACCCGGTGGATGGCAAGGGCTATGAGCGCTTGCTGGAGAAGCTGGGTGGCGACCTGGTTGGGTGCCTGGAACAGTTGTAAGCCTGTACCGGCCTCTTCGCGGGTAAACCCGCTCCCACAGGGATAGCGCCAGCCTCACGCCTGTGTGGGAGCGGGTTTACCCGCGAAGAAGCAGACACGCTCTAGAGGGCGAACGGCAGGTGCAAAGCCACCTGCTGGCGCTGCGTCAAACGCACTTCGAACTCGCTCGGGTCGTGGATCATCACATCCATTCCGGCAAACGATTCCGCTGCAATCAGGCGCGACAGCCAGAAGCGCACGCAGCCTACCCGCAACATCTCCGGCCACAGCTCAGCTTCGGCCGCGGTGAACGGCCGCAGCGCCGCATAGGCCGCCAGCAACGCCTGGGCGCGTGGCACATCGATCGCGCCGTGTTCATCCAGGCACCAGTCGTTCACGGTGATGGCAATGTCATACAGCATCGGCCCGGAACAAGCGTTGTAGAAGTCGATCACACCGGTCAGGTGGGTGCCTTCGAACATCACGTTGTCGCGGAACAGGTCGGCATGCAGGTTTGCCCGTGGCAGGGCCAGGATCTGTGCCTTGTGCGCACTGATTTCATCCAGAGCCGGTTGCAGCAGCGCGGCTTGCTCGGCGGTAAGGCGCGGCAGCAACTCGGCACCCGAAGCCAGCATCCAGTCCAGGCCGCGGTCGGTGCGGCGCTCGATGATGTGCTCGCGGGTAGCCAGGTGAATGTGCGCCAGCAGCTCGCCGACCTGGGCGCAGTGCTGGGCGTTCGGTGCCTTGATGTGCTTGCCCGACAGCCGTGGCTGCAGCAGCGCCGGCTTGCCGCACAGCTCGCGCAGGCCATTGCCGTCGCGGTCGCGTATTGCATAGGGCACCGGCATGTCGGCTGCGTGCAAAGTGTCCAGCAGCTCGATGAAGAACGGCATGTCCTCGCTGGGCCCGCGCTCGATCAGCGTCAGGACGAACTCCCCCTGTTCGAGGCTGACGAAGAAATTGCTGTTCTCGGTGCCGGCGGCGATGCCCTGGAAATCGAGCAGACGACCCAGCGCGTACGGCGCCAGAAAGGTTTCCAGCTCAGGCCGGGTCACGGGGGTGAAGACTGACATGATGAAAATTTGCCCATACGGGCACTTCCGCCGGGAAGTGCCGGGTTGATGTGAACGGTGCGCGTCAGATTACCACTCGAAGATCTTCCAGGACGGAATCAGCATGTCCGGCTGGTCGGAACGAATGAAATTGCCATCAGAGCCATCGGCGCGTACCAGGAAATAAGGCTTGCCGTTTTTCGGCGTGATCTTGATCGCATACAGGAACCCGTTCTGCCGGTACTCCTGGATGGTTTTGTCGCCTTCCGTGCGAATGGTCACCTCGGGATCGGCCGAGGGGGCGTCGTCCGCCGCCAGGGTGACGACAGGCATGGTGGCCAACAGACCGAGCAGTAACAGGCGATTGAGTGTACGCATGATAACCTTGTCCCTTTGTCGTCAATGATTCTGGCTATTCTAGCGCCGGACCCGTCGAAAAGGTTGATTCTGCTCATGAGCCAAGCGCCCCTCGTCCTGGTGGACGGTTCCTCCTACCTGTACCGCGCCTTCCACGCGCTGCCGCCGTTGACTACCTCCAAAGGCATGCCGACCGGCGCGGTGAAGGGGGTGCTGAACATGCTCAAGAGCCTGCGCAAGCAATACCCCGACAGCCTGTTCGCGGTGGTGTTCGACGCCAAGGGTGGCACCTTCCGCGATGCCATGTTCGCTGAATACAAGGCAAACCGCCCGAGCATGCCTGACGACCTGCGGGTACAGATCGAGCCGCTGCACGCCAGCGTCAAGGCGCTGGGCTACCCGCTGCTGTGCGTCGAGGGGGTCGAGGCCGACGACGTGATCGGCACCCTGGCGCGCAGCAGCGCCGCGTTGGACCGCCCGGTGATCATCTCGACCGGTGACAAGGATATGGCGCAGCTGGTGGACGGGCACATTACCTTGGTCAACACCATGACCGGAAGCGTGCTGGACGTGGCTGGCGTGCACGAGAAATTTGGCGTCGGGCCGGAACATATCATCGACTTCCTGGCGCTGATGGGCGACAAGGTCGACAACATCCCCGGAGTGCCGGGCGTGGGCGAAAAAACCGCGGTGGGCCTGCTGACCGGTATCGGCGGCGGTCTCAGCGACCTGTATGCCAATCTGGACAAGGTCCCGACGCTGGCCATTCGCGGTGCCAAGACCCTGCCGGCCAAGCTGGAAGAGCACCGCGACGCGGCGTTCCTGTCCTATGAGCTGGCTACCATCAAGGTCGATGTGCCGCTGGATATCGAAGTAGATGCCCTGGTGTGCGGCGAACCTGATCGCGACGCGTTGCTGGCGCTGTACACCGAGATGGAATTCAAGAGCTGGATCGCCGAGGTGCAGCGTGACGCTGCCAAGGCCGGTGACGAAATCGCGCCGGTCGCGGAGCAGGTGGCCAAGGTCGAGCCCAGGTACGAAACCATTCTCGATCAGGCCCGTTTCGACTTCTGGCTGGAGAAGCTGCGCCAGGCGCCATTGTTCGCTTTCGACACCGAGACCACCGGCCTGGACGCTCAGCAGGCCCAGCTGGTCGGCCTGTCGTTCGCCGTTGAACCGCACGAAGCGGCCTATGTGCCGCTGGCTCACGACTATGAAGGCGCGCCGGCCCAGTTGGACCGCACTGCCGTGCTGCTGGCGCTGAAGCCACTGCTGGAAGACCCGGGCAAGGCCAAGGTCGGGCAGAACGCCAAGTACGATATCAACATCCTTGCCAATGGCTCGCCCGCCATCGAAATGCGCGGCGTTGCCTACGACACCATGCTCGAGTCGTACGTGCTGAACTCCACCGCCACCCGTCACGACATGGACAGCCTGGCGCAGAAGTACCTCGACCATACCACCATTGCCTTCGAGGATATCGCCGGCAAGGGCGCCAAGCAGCTGACCTTCAACCAGATCCACCTTGACAAGGCCGGCCCCTACGCTGCCGAAGACGCCGACATCACCCTGCGCCTGCACCAGGCGCTGCAGGCGCGCCTGGCGCAGACGCCGAGCGTGCAGCCGGTGCTGATGGACATCGAGATGCCGCTGGTGCCGGTGCTGGCCAAGATCGAGCGCCAGGGGGCGCTGGTCGATGCCGCGTTGCTGCAGGTGCAGAGCGGTGAGCTGGGGCTAAAGATGGCCGAGCTCGAGCAGCGCGCCTATGAGCTGGCCGGTGAGGAGTTCAACCTCGGCTCGCCCAAGCAACTGGGCGCGATCCTATACGACAAGCTGGGCATGCCGGTGCTAAGCAAGACCACCAAGGGCCAGCCATCCACGGCAGAAGCGGTGCTCGACGAACTGGCCGAGCAAGGCTACCCGCTGCCGGAGGTACTGATGCAGTACCGCAGCCTGAGCAAGCTCAAGAGCACCTACACCGACAAGCTGCCGGGGCAGATCAACCCGCGCACCGGGCGTATCCACACCTCATACCAGCAGGCGGTGGCGGCCACCGGTCGACTGTCATCCAGCGACCCGAACCTGCAGAACATCCCGATCCGTACTGCCGAAGGCCGGCGCATCCGCCAGGCTTTCGTTGCCAGCCCGGGTTACAAGCTGCTGGCGGCGGACTACTCGCAGATCGAGTTGCGCATCATGGCCCACCTGGCCAAGGACGAAGGCTTGCTGCATGCCTTCCGCAACAACCTGGACGTGCACCGCGCCACGGCGGCGGAAGTATTCGGCGTAGCCTTGGAAGACGTCACCACCGATCAGCGCCGCAGTGCCAAGGCCATCAACTTCGGCCTGATCTACGGCATGAGCGCCTTTGGCCTGGCCAAGCAGATCGGCGTCGACCGCAAGCAGTCGCAGGATTACATCGACCGCTACTTCGCCCGCTATCCGGGCGTGTTGGCGTACATGGAGCGCACCCGCGCCCAGGCGGCGGAGCAAGGCTTTGTAGAAACCCTGTTCGGCCGCCGCCTGTACCTGCCGGATATCAATGCCAAGAACCCGGCCCTGCGCAAAGGCGCCGAGCGCACGGCGATCAACGCCCCGATGCAGGGCACTGCGGCCGACATCATCAAGCGGGCCATGGTCAATGTGGATAACTGGCTGAGCGAGAGCGGGCTGGATGCCCGGGTGATCCTGCAGGTGCACGACGAACTGGTGCTGGAAGTGCGCGAGGACCTGGTGGAGCTGGTGAAAGATGAAATTCGCCAGCACATGAGCAAGGCCGCGAAACTGGATGTGCCGCTGCTGGTCGAGGCAGGAATTGGTGCGAATTGGGACGAAGCTCACTGATCGGGTGGGGAAAGCTGTGTAGGATCCGTGTTGTAGCGATGCGGATCCGGCACTGCTCAGTGCCAGCGGTGCTGAAGTTTCATGAAACTATCGCAAATAGTTTTCAGGGCTCTGGAACTAAACCGGTGAAACGGAACTCAGAGTAACTGAATGGCTGGTGAAGCCTTTCGATGCTCCTATGTTGTGTTAAGTGTTGGCAGATATCTGGACCCCGCCCTAGCGGTCCGGACTTGGACCCCGAACTTCCCCCTCCCCATACGAAGTCCGGGGTTTTTTTTGCCCGGAATTTGACTTAGGGCTAATAGAGAGCCCTGTGGGAGCGGGTTTACCCGCGAATGCGATGTCGGATGCACCGCCGCATTCGCGGGTAAACCCGCTCCCACAGGTTACGAGCAAACATTCAAATGACTGGCTTGTCTTCCAGCTCCATCCAGTCCGCCAGCACCCGGTATGCCTCTTCCAAGCCCAGGCGCTTGGGCGCCGAGAACAGCTGGATGGTCACGCCATCGCCCCAACCCTTGCGGATTTCCGACTGCACCTTGAGCAGGGTGTTCTTGCCCGCGCCGTGGGTCAGCTTGTCGGCCTTGGTCAGCAGGATGTGCATCGGCATGCTGCTGGCCTTGGCCCAGTCGAGCATCATCTTGTCGAAGTCGGTCATCGGGTGGCGCACGTCCATCATCAGGATCACGCCACGCAGGCACTCCCGGCTGCCCAGGTAGGCTTCCAGGTGTTTCTGCCAGTGCTGCTTGAGCGGAATCGGGACTTTTGCATAACCGTAGCCTGGCAGGTCGACCAAACGCCGTTCATCGTCCAGACTGAAGAAATTCAACAGCTGGGTGCGCCCGGGGGTTTTCGAGGTGCGTGCCAGGCTGGCATGGGTCAGGGTGTTGAGGGCGCTGGATTTGCCGGCGTTGGAGCGGCCGGCGAAAGCCACCTCGTAACCCTGGTCGTCCGGGCATTGTTCGACCTTGGCAGCGCTGAGGGCGAATTTGGCTTTCTGGCAGAGGCCGAGGATGGGGTTCTTGACTTGCATGGGATATCCGATGTGGGTGTTGCCTGACTCTATAGGCCCGAGCCTGGCAAGCGGTGTCGTTTCCGTTTGGATGGCGGAAGTATATAATGCCCCAGTTTTTGTGTGCTCATTCTCCCGGCGAAGGAGAACGGGCATGGGGTGTCGAACAATAGCTCGCGCAACAGAACGCAGCGCGGCCCCCAACCCTGAAGGTCGTTCCGCATGGCGAAATGGCTGCTTGCTGTCGGTATGTTCCTGCCGTTTTTCAGCGCACAGGCTACACAGGATCCCGAGGTGTTGTACAACCGCACGTGTGCGGCCTGTCACACCGGGCAGTTGCCACAGGCACCCAGGCAGGGTGACCGGGCAGCATGGGAGCCAAGGCTGGCGCAAGGCATGGATGTACTGGTGAAGCACGTGACCCAGGGTTTCAAGGCTATGCCGCCGCGTGGATTGTGCATGGACTGCAGTGCCGAGGACTACCGTTTGGTCATCCTTTGGATGAGTGGCAGTCCCGATACATAACATTTCACCCTTAGCCGTGTTGGATTAGCTGATGAACAAACTAGTCGTGAGTCTGCTGTTGACCCTGGGTGTCGCAGGTGCGGCCACTGCTGCGCAACCCGTCAAAGGCGATGCCGCCGCCGGCCAGGCCAAGACGGCCGTCTGTGGCGCCTGCCACAACCCCGACGGCAACAGCCTGGCACCGAACTTCCCGAAACTGGCCGGCCAAGGCCAGCGCTACCTTGAAAAACAATTGCACGATATCAAGTCGGGCAAGCGTACCGTGCTGGAGATGACCGGCATGCTGGCCGCGTTCAGCGACCAGGACCTGGCCGATATCGCCGCCTACTTCTCCAGCCAGAAAGGCAGCGTGGGCGCGGCCGATCCCAAGCTGGTCGAGCGTGGCCGGGCGCTGTTCAACGGTGGAGATCTGGAAAAAGGCATGCCTGCCTGCACCGGCTGCCACTCGCCTAACGGCGCGGGTATCGCCTTGGCCGGCTTCCCGCACCTGGGCGGGCAGCACGCGCAGTACGTGACCAAGCAGCTCACCGACTTCCGCGAAGGCAACCGCACCAACGATGGCGATGCCATGACCATGCGCACAATCGCCGGCAAGTTGAGCAATCACGACATCGAGGCGCTGGCCAGCTACATCCAGGGGCTGCATTAACTTTCAGTTAATGTTGTAGGCCAATGATGAAAGGGCGGCCGGACCGCCCTTTTTTCCGTCCGCAGCCGTTACACTACAGAACTTGGCCCGTTCCCGGCCTGTCTCAGTGCAGGTCGCGTCGTGGCGACCAATGATTGCCCAGGAGTAAAGCATGCGTAAACTGATTCTCAGCGCCGCGCTGGTCGCTGCCAGCGTATTCGGTATGACTGCCATCCAGGCTGCCGAGCCTGTCGCCGGCAAGGAATACATCGAGCTGAGCAACCCTGTTCCGGTTTCCGTACCTGGCAAGATCGAAGTGGTCGAGCTGTTCTGGTACGGCTGCCCCCACTGCTACCACTTCGAGCCGACCATCAACCCTTGGGTCGATAAACTGCCGAAGGACGTCAACTTCAAGCGTGTACCGGCCATGTTCGGTGGCCCCTGGGACGCCCACGGTCAGATGTTCCTGACCCTCGAAGCCATGGGCGTCGAGCAGAAGGTGCACGCCGCAGTGTTCGATGCCATCCAGAACCAGCGCAAGCGCCTGACCGACCCGCAGGACATGGCCGACTTCCTCGCCACCCAGGGCGTGGACAAGGACAAGTTCCTCGCCACCTTCAATTCGTTCGCCATCAAGGGCCAGGTCAACCAGGCCAAGGAACTGGCGAAGAAGTACGAGATCACCGGCGTACCGAGCATGGTGGTCAACGGCAAATACCGCTTCGACCTGGGTACCGCCGGCGGGCCGGAAGGCGTTCTAAACGTTGCCGACCAGCTGATCGCCAAGGAGCGCGCCGCTAAGTAAGCGGCGTAACCCATGCGCCGCTTCAGAACCGCGCGTGGCATTGGCCTGCACCAGCCGCAGGTCAACGAGCATCACTTGCATGCCCCTGGCCTGCCCGAGGATGGTCGTCTGCGGCTGCTCAGTTTCAACATCCAGGTGGGCATCAGCACCGAGCGCTACCGGCATTACGTGACTCGCAGCTGGCAGCACCTGCTGCCGCACAACGGGCGTGCCGGCAACCTGCAGAAGATTGGCCAACTGCTGGGCGACTTCGACCTGGTGGCCTTGCAGGAGGCCGATGGCGGCAGCCTGCGCTCGGGCTATGTCAACCAGGTCGAGCACCTTGCCCACCTGGGCGCCTTCCCCTACTGGTACCAGCAACTCAACCGCAACCTTGGGCGTTTTGCCCAGCACAGCAATGGCGTGCTCAGCCGCTTGAAGCCACAACTGCTCGAGGATCACCCATTGCCCGGCCCGGCTGGGCGGGGTGCGATTCTGGTGCGCTTTGGTGAGGGCGAAGATGCGCTGATCGTGGTGATGATGCACCTGGCCCTCGGCGCCAAGACCCGCGCCCTGCAACTGGGTTACATCCGCGAGCTGATTGGCGGCTACCGCCATCAGGTGCTGATGGGCGACATGAATACCCATGCCACCGACCTGCTGGAGCACTCGCCGTTGCGCGACCTGGGCCTGATTGCCCCGCAAGTCGAGGCCACCTTCCCCAGCTGGCGTCCACAGCGTTGCCTGGACCACATCCTGCTCAGCCCAAGCCTCACGCTGGAGCGTGTCGAGGTGCTGGCGCAGCCAATTTCCGACCACCTTCCCGTTGCTGTCGAGATTCGATTGCCTGATGCATTGACTGTGGATACGCTGCCGGTCCTGAGCTAATTGCCATCACCGTTTGCGGACCCGGGCATGACTGAAGACGCTGAGCGCTGGAAAGAAAAATACCTGAAAAGCATCGAGCAGCAGGAAAAGCTCGAGCGCCGTTGGGACGCCCGTCTCGACCTGCTGCGTCGTGGTTTGGTACGCAGCACCCTGGCTGCCGAAGGCAGCGACAAGGTGGTAGACCAGTGCATGAAGGAAATGCGCGAGGTCATCCGCAGCGACAACATGGACGCCGGCCTTGCCGGGTTGATTCCTCGTCTTGAGAAGGCGGTACTGGACTCCGAACAGCGTCGGGAAGCCCGCATGAACCAGGTCAGCGATGCGCTGACAGCGCTGGTCGACCAGCTGCAAGGCCTGCCATTGCCGAACGATGTGTCGCGTCCGTTGAAAAAGCTGGCGAAGAAGCTCGATGGCGGAGTGGCCCACTCACGCGACCTGCCACCGTTGCTGGGCGAGTTGAGCGGCTTGCAGGGCCGCGCGCTGTCAGCCTTGGGCAAATCGGCGGCGGAGGCCCGCCCCGGCTTCTTGCAGCGCTTGTTCGGCGGCCGCGAGGATGGCGTACAAGGCGAGCCAGCGCTTGTGCCTCTGGCGCTGCCGGTTGTCGAGGCGCAGCCTTTGGCGGCACCTGCCGGTGTCGATGCCCCGCAGCCCGACGACATGGACGCGCTACAGCCGTTGCCAGCCTCCTCAGCTTCTGTTGTCGAAGCCCTCGTAATATCGGAGCCCGAGCTGGAGGCACCAGGCCCGGCGCTTATCGAAACGGCCGAACTGTCACCAGCCCCGCTGCCGCAGCCGCTCCCGGACGATGTACCGGCACCGGTAGCTATCGCCAGCGAGCCGCCGGTTGAAACAGGACCGGCGCAAACACTCGAAGAAACCTTTGGCGAAGATGGTCCCTACGCCCTGCCCTACGCGGTGGAGCCGCCCTACAGCCAGGTTGCCGAGCACATCGAGCACACTCTGATCGGCTTGCTCGATGACCTCAGCCTGCCGGAGCGACACAAGGCCCAGGCGCTAGAGATGCGTGAACGCGTCGCCCGGGGCTTGAACTGGTATGAGCTGATACCGGTGCTGGATGACCTGGCTGTGCTCATGCTGGCGATCACCGACAGCGGCCAGCACGAATTCGAAACCTACCTGCAGCAGCTCAACGAACGCCTGGAAGGTTTCCAGAGCCACCTGCACGAGGCTAGCGCCGGCCATGCCGACAACAGCTCGGCCGCTCGCGAGCTGGATAGCCAGCTGCGTGAGCACGTCGATGGGTTGCAGAGCAGTGTGCAAGGTGCCGCCGACGTCGACAGCCTCAAGCATATTCTGGAAAACCGCCTGGAAGGTCTGTTGGTGACCATGGATGAGCACAAGCATGAGCGTGATCGCCGCGAACAGGAGCTGGCTGGACGCCTGCAAGGGCTGTCGGAGCGGGTGGCGAACATGGAGCAAGAGGCGCTCGGCTACCGTGAGCACTTGGAAGAGCAGCGCCAGAAGGCCTTGCTTGATCCCCTAACCGGCCTGCCCAACCGTGCAGCCTGGAGCGAGCGGGTCGAGCGCGAAATGCTCGAATGGCAGGCACACGGCGGCCATCTGGCGATGGCGATCCTCGACCTGGACCATTTCAAGCGTATCAACGACAGCTATGGGCACCTGGCTGGGGACAAGGTCTTGAAGATCGTCGCCGACCAGTTGCGCAAGCGCCTGCGCGGCCATGACTTCATCGCCCGGTTTGGCGGCGAGGAGTTTGTCCTGCTGCTGCCGCAGACCTCGCCGGCTGCCGCTGCCCAGATAGCCGAGGTGCTGAGGGCCACGGTCGAGGCGTGCCCGTTCCACTTCAAGGGCGAACGGGTGGTGATCACCACGTCCATCGGCCTGGGTGCATTCCGTCCCGGCGAGCGCGGCGATCAGGTGCTCAAGCGCGCCGATGCGGCGCTTTACCGGGCCAAGGAATCGGGACGCAACCGTATCGAGCTGGCATAGCCGGTAGCTGCTGACTCGCGGCAAGCACGGCCCTTGGGGAGCACGTTATACTGTAGCGCTCATACGCTGAGGCCACTGACGTGCTTTCCACGCTTAAAAAAACCCTGATTTCCTTCCTGCTGTTGTCTGTCGCCGGTTGCTCGACCGGCCTGCGCATCGACCGTAGCCACCCTTCGATCAACCAGGACAACCGCATCCAGTTCGTTGTCCTGCACTACACCAATGCTTCGCTGGAGCGTTCCCTGGCGTTGCTGACCCATGGGGAAGTCAGCAGCCACTATCTGATTGGTGACGGTCCGGCGACGGTGTACCAGCTGGTGGATGAAAGCCGCCGCGCCTGGCATGCCGGTGATAGCCAGTGGCAGGGGCGGACCTGGCTGAACTCCTCGTCCATCGGTATCGAAATCGTCAACCCGGGCTTCACCGACACGCCGAATGGGCGGGTCTGGCACCCTTACAGCGAAGCGCAGGTCCAGTCGCTGATCGCGCTGCTCAAGGACATCGTCAAGCGTAACAACATCGAGCCACGGCACATCATTGGCCACAGCGATATCGCGCCGCTGCGCAAGCTTGACCCTGGGCCGCTATTTCCGTGGAAACGCCTGGCCGACGCCGGGCTGGGGGTCTGGCCGGATGCAACTGCCGTGGCACGGCAGCAAGCCTATTTCAGCGTCAACCCGCCGAGCGTGGGCTGGTACCAGCAGGAGCTGGCGCGGTTTGGCTATGCGATCGAGCAGACTGGGGTACTGGATGTTGCCACCCGCCATGTGATCGCCGCGTTCCAGATGCGTTTCCGCCCGCAGCGCTTCGATGGCATGCCGGATGCGCAGACGGCGGCGATGCTGCAGGTGCTCAACCGGATGCGTTGATCTGCCAAGGTGAGACGGGCTCTTGTTTAGAAGCGGCCTTCGGCGCTTGTAGCGAAGCGCCAAACGGCAAAGGTGATTCCTGATTCAGTTGCTATAACCTAGTAATCAACTGGATGCCCTCGATGTCAGCCCTCATCGCCTTGCTGCGCCAAATTTTTTACCGTCCCTGGATGCTGGCCACGTTGGCAGCACTGGCCAGCGCGGCACTGTTGCTTTCTGCAAGCATCGGCATTGCCCTGCAACAGATGAAGCAAAGCGAGAGTGCACAGATGAACGCCCAGGGCGAACGCTTTCTGGAGCGCCTCGAGCAGGTGTTCGGCCAGTTGCGCGAAGGGGTCGACCTGCTGCAGGCGCAACCCTTGCGCGGCTGCAGCCCGGCGATGCTGACGGCATTGCAGCAGGTAGGCCTGAGTTCCCGCTTCATTTATGAAGCGGCGTACGTGGATGGAGATGTGGCCTGCTCAAACCGCGGTGACGAGCGGGCGTTCGAACCCTTGCGCGCCCCCGACATCCAAGGGCCGACCTACAGCTACTGGCTGAATACCACGACCGAGCCGAACGAGAACCTGGCCGCGCTGATGCTTGGGAGGGGCAAGTTCGTGGTATCCACCTCTCGTGGGCACCTGACCGATGTGGTCGACCTGCCCCCGGGCGGCAGCCTGGTGGTGGTGTTGGACAACGGTGCCCGGGCCATCCCCGTGCTGGGCCCACCGCAGGTATGGCCGCCTCCTTCGGCCTGGTCAACCAGCCACAAGTCGCTGCTTGAACTCAGCGATCGCCTGATCTATCGAATGCCGACCAAGTCACCGGACTACCAGTTGGTGCTGATCGCCCCGCGGGCGAGCCTGCCGTTGAGGATGAACGGCATGCTCTGGCTTCTGTTCCCCGGCAGTGTACTGGCGGCCTGTTGCATCGGCTGGCTGGTACTGCAACTGATCCTGCAGCGGCGGTCGATGAGCTCGGAATTGCAGAATGCCTTGCGTCGCGGCGAACTGCAGGTGCTCTACCAGCCGATCTTCGAGCTCGACAGCCGACGCTGTGTCGGGGCCGAGGCTCTGGTGCGCTGGCGCCGCCCGGACGGTACCCTGACCAGCCCGGACCTGTTCATCCCTTTGGCGGAAAACACCGGGCAGATTCGCCAGATCACGGACTTTGTCCTGCAGCGTGTGCTGGAACAGCTAGGGCAACTGCTGCGCTCGCATCCCAACTTGTACATTTCGGTGAATCTGGCGGCCTGTGATGTGATGGTGCCGCGCATCGGCCGGGTGGCGGCACGCTTGCTGGCCTTGCACCGTGTGTCGGCCAGCCAGATCGCCTTCGAGGTGACCGAGCGCGGCCTGATCGACGTGGTTGTGGCTCGCGACAACCTCCAGGCGCTGCGCGCAGTGGGGCATCAAGTGCTGATCGACGATTTTGGGACTGGCTATTGCAGCCTGGCGTACTTGCAAACCCTGCCAGTGGACTGCCTGAAGATCGACAAGGCGTTTATCGATGCGTTGGGGCACGACGCCGCCAGTAGCGGTGTTGCCCCGCATATCATTCGCATGGCCCACGACCTGCACCTGCGGGTGATTGCCGAAGGAATCGAGTGTGAAGACCAAGCGGTGCTGCTGAACAGCGAAGGGGTCAATTATGGCCAGGGCTGGCTTTTTGCCCGGCCACTGAATGCCCGGCAGTTTGCCGAACTGGTGACTCGAGGTCGGCTGCCGCGGCGGGTTGAGCATTGACTGATCCGGCACCGAAGATGGGGCCGGGGGCAGGGTACATTCAGACCGGTAGTGCCATGTAGAACTGGGTCCCCTGCCCCGGTCGGGAAAACACGCCCATGCGCCCGCCATGCAGCTGCACGATCTCTTTGCACAGCGCCAAGCCCAGCCCCGCGCCGCCTTTCTTGCGCCCTACCTGCACGAAGGGCTCGAAGATGCGCCCCTGTTGCCCATAGGCAATGCCTTCGCCGTTGTCCTCGACACTGATGATCACCCGCTCCGCATGCCGTCGTGCATGCAAGCGGATACGACCGCCGCTGGCGGTATGGCGGATGGCATTGTGCAACAGGTTGTCCAGCACCCGGTCGAGTTGGGCGACATCGGCCTGGATACGCGGTAGCGGCGGCTCCAGCTCCGTGATCAACTCGATCTGCTTGTTCGCCGCCGGCTCGGCAAAGCGATGTTGTGCACGTTCCAGCAGTTCGTCTATGGCGCAGGGAGCCAGCTCGAGCTTCTGCATCCCGCTCTGGTAGCGGCTGAAGTTGAGCAGGTCGTTGATCAACTGGGTCAGGCGCTGCATTTCCTCGCCAATGGTCTCCAGCAGGTCATGCTCGCGCGCCTCTGGCGGGAACTTGAGCCGCTCGCGCAACAGACCGAAGGCCATGTGCATGCCAGTCACCGGAGTGCGCAGCTCGTGGGAAGCGCGCAGCACGAACTCGCTGCGCACGCGTTCGAAGGCGCGCTGCTCGGTTACATCATGCAACACCATCACTGCGCCAAGTATCGGCCCTTGCGGGTGGCTGACCGGGGTCAGGCTGTAGGCGAGCAGGCGCGTTTCGTCATCGACGTCCATGTTCAGGTCGTCTGGCTGGCGGTCGAGGTTGCCGCCGCGCAGTACCTGGCGTAGCTGCTGTTCCAGTTCCGGGCGCTGCAGGGCTTCGGCCAGGCTGCTGCCGGCGCGGCTGTCGGTCCAGCCCAGCTGGCGCTGTGCCACCGGGTTGAGGTGTTCCAGGCGGCCCTGGCGATCGATTATCAGCAGGCCATCGTCGATGCTGTCCAGCACGGCCTGCAAGCGTTGCTGGCCAGCCAGCAGTTCATCGACGTTGGTGGCCTGGTGCTTGCGCAAGGCATCGGCCATCAGGCCGAAGCGGCGGGTGAGCTGGTTCAGTTCGGTGGCCTGTGTGACCGGCAGGGTGACGTCGAAATCGCCCTTGCCGAGTTGGTCGGCAGCTTTGGCCAATGCTTCGATCGGCTGGCCGAAGCGCCGGGCGATGTTGTGCGCGGTGATGAAGCCCAGTACCAGTACCACCAAACCCATCAGGCCGAGTACGCCGCTGACCAGCAGGGCGTGGTCGCGGGTGTGCTCCTCGCTGCGGGTGATGTGCTCCAGGGCCTGCTTGTGGGAATCGATCAGATCGGTGCGGACCTGGTTGAACGCGGCCCCGAGTGGTTGGTCAACGCCCATGCTGCGGGAGGGCGCCGGGCTGTCGCGGTAGGCCTGGAGGAAGGCCTGGTAGTTGCTGCTGGCCTTGCTGAAGCCGGTGCGCTCGCCACCTTGGTCCAGCCCTTGGTTGAGCAGGGTCTGGAAGTTGTCTTGCAGCAGCCGCAGGTTTTCCGGGGCGGTCTCGTCATCGAGGATCAGGGTCAACTGTTCGCCAAGGTTCTGGCGCAACTTCAGCCCTATTTCCAAGGTGTGGGTGGTATCGCGCACCAGTCGCTGCTGCACCGTGGCCATCTGCAGCACGCTGACCAGGCCCAGCAGCAGCCCGAGCAGGGCCACGGTGACCAGCGCCGAAATGCTGAGGAAAAGCCGCGTGCGCAGCTTCATGGGCGGCCATTTCATAGGTTGTACTGCTTGCGCTTGCGGTACAGGGTGGATGCATCGATCCCCAGGGTCTTGGCGGCCTGGTCAAGGGTGTCACTGGCGGCCAGCACCGCACCAATGTGGGCGCGCTCCAGCTCATCAAGGCTCAGTGCAGCGCCTATGCGAGGGGCGTTACCAGCAGGCTGCTCGCCCATGCCCAGGTGGCTGATTTCCACGCGTTCCTGCGGGCAGATGATACTGGCCCGCTCCACCACGTTACGCAGTTCGCGAATGTTGCCGGGCCAGCGGTAGTTGAGCAGGGCTGTGCGGGCTTCGTCACTGAAGCCGCGCGCAGGCCGAGAGTATTCCTTGACGAAGCGGGCGAGAAAGCGGTCGGCCAAGGTCAGGATGTCTTCACTGCGCTCGCGCAGCGGCGGCAGGTGCAAAGTGATGACGTTCAGGCGATACAGCAGGTCTTCGCGGAAACGGCTCTCACGCACCATCTCTTCGAGGTTGAGGTTGGTAGCGGCGAGTATACGTACATCGGCGCGACGGGTTACCGGGTCGCCGACGCGCTCGTATTCCTTATCCTGGATGAAGCGCAGCAGTTTGGGCTGCAAGGTCAGCGGGAAATCGCCGATCTCGTCGAGGAACAGCGTGCCCCCATCTGCCTGGTTGACTCGCCCCAGGGTGCTTTCGCTGGCGCCGGTGAAGGCGCCGCGGGTGTGGCCAAACAACTCGCTTTCCATCAGCTCGGCGTTCAGTGACGGGCAGTTGATGGTCACGCAGGATTTGCGCGCGCGCTTGCTCCAGCCGTGGATGGCCCGGGCCAGTTCACCTTTACCTGTGCCCGACTCGCCAAGGATGAGGATGTTGGCGTCGGTGGTAGCGACCTGGCGGGCGGTTTCCAGTACCGCCATCATGGCCGGGCTGTGCGAGTCGAGCCCGTCCTTGGGTTTGCGCACTTCACCTTCCAGGGCCTCCAGTCGTGCGGAAAGCTGGCGTACTTCCAACTGTTTGGCTGTAGCCAGGCGCAGCTGGTCGGGGCTGCACGGCTTGACCAAGTAATCGGCGGCGCCGGCCTGGATCGCGTCTACCGCCGTATCGATCGCTGAGTGCGCGGTTACGATCACCACCCGCATCCAGGGGGCCTGGATACGCATCTGCGCCAGCACATCGAGGCCGTTGTCCTCGCCCAGGCGCAAATCGAGGAAGCACAGGTCGAATACTTGGCGCTGCAGCAAGGCCTCGGCCTGGGCGGCGCTGTTGGCCGTTGCCACATTGTAGCCCTCGTCCTCCAGGCAGTAGCGGAAGGTGCGCAGGATCGCGGACTCGTCATCCACCAGCAGAATGCGGCCTTGGTTGTCCTGGGCTGACTCCATGTGCTGCGCTCCTTTAGGAAAGATCTTCATTTAGTGTGGGAAAAATCGGGCAAGTTGCATGGTCCATTGTGAAGGAACCTGTCCTTTGCATGCTAGCCACTGGCCAATCAGCGCGTGGAGGCCGCGCTTTCCAGATGATTTTCTTAGAGGCGCACGGTGGCACATTGGTTGCGAGGATTTTCAGTTTTTGCCTACAAAAGGAGGCACTGCCATGCCCTTTTCCATCCGAGCCGCCATGTTGGCAGCCACACTGCTACCGGTGTTCACGCCGGTATTCGCCGATCCGGTGCAAGACGCCCGCCTGGAGGGGGCCTTGCAAACTGCCCTGTCGCTGAACCGTATGCTCGACCCGTTCCGTATTCAGGTCGAGGTGGATGGCAAGCAGGCGCGGCTTTCCGGTGAGGTGGAGAACGACGTCGAGCGCCAGCTGGCAGAGCATGTGGCTCTGGCTACCCGTGGCATCGAGCAAGTTGACAACCAACTGCGGGTCAATGCCCAGCTGGTGGAGCGCCCGCTGGCGTTGCGTGCCTACGCCCAGCGCCTGGAGGATGCCACCCTGGCCGCCGTGATCCGTGCTCGGCTGCTATGGAGCCGCATAACCGAGAAGGCACCTATAGATGTACAGAGCAGCGAAGGTGTGGTGACCCTGCGCGGCAAGGTCGACAGTGCCGAGGCCAAGGAGCTGGCCGGCGTGGTGGCGCGCACCACGGAGGGCGTGCACCTGGTCAACAACCTGGTCAGCCTCGATACCGCCGCCATGGCCAAGGCCCGGGAAGCTCCGATTGGGCTGCCGACCGGGCCGCAGCCGAGTGACAGCTGGATCATCGACAAGATCCAGAACAGCTACCGCTTCAGCCGCAACCTCGATGGCCTGAACCTGAAAGTGGCTAGTGAAGAGGGGCTGGTTCGGCTTTCAGGCGAAGTGGTCAGCAGCGAGCAGAAAACCATCGCCGTGGAAATCGCTAGGCAGATCATCGGCGTGCGTGGGGTGGACGCGGACCTGCTCAAGGTAGCGACCAAGGTCGAAGGTTGATCGTGCAATTCGCACGACCCCACGGACGGCATCGTGCAGGATACGTCCCTGTCGATTATTGTTTTCCTGTTTAAACGCTTGATTTCAAAGGATTTTATTTGAATCAAAAGGCTGGCATGCAGGCTGCAATTACTTATTCAGGTTTGAACAAGAATTACAGCAGGAGGAGCCGGCATGAACTGCCAATCCGTCAACCGCTTGCAGAGCGCCGCACTGCCCCTGCGCCAGGTGTTGTCACTCAGCCTGGCGCTGGTACTGACTTTGGCCGCTGGCCTCTTCTATTACAGCTGGCAGACCGCACGCCTGGCCGAGCAAGTGGCGGCGCAGACCGCCCTATTGACGCAGATTCAGGCAACCCGTGCCAACACCCTGGTCAAGGCCGCCGACCCGCTGCCAACCGGCCAGGCCACTGCGTCACCGGCCACCTTGGAAAATGTCGTACCCCAGGACCGCTGGGTGTTCTGACCGCCGGCTGAACCGATTCCGAAAAAGAAAGGAGAACCACCATGCTGAGTTGGGCTATCACTTTCCTCATCATCGCCATTGTCGCCGCCGTACTGGGCTTCGGTGGTATCGCGGGCGCTGCCACGGGTATCGCGAAGATTCTGTTCATTGTCTTCCTGGTGCTGTTCGTAGCCTCCTTCTTCTTTGGACGTGGACGAGGTTGAAGATGGGCAGGAAGCGTTGGACAGCCCTGGCTGCCGCCCTGGTACTGGGTGGCAGTGCAGCGGCGATGGCGGCCAATGACGGCCAGGTCCGGGTCGACCAGTTGCTCGGCTCGGACCCGGAGTACAGGGAAACCTGGCAGGACACGATCAAAGGCGAGGAACGCCTGCCTGACTGGGTGGTCAATCTGACCGGCAGTTCCCAGCAGCAGATGTCTGCAGTTACCGAGGACGGCGACAAGTACCTGGTCGGCCCGTTGTGCGAAGGCAAGGACAACTGCACCTACAAGCGCCTGATCGTGGCGTTCAGCTGGGACAAGGATGATGCCTACGGGATGCTCGTGGAGGTGCCCGAAGGTCTGCCGCATGACAAGTCGCCCACCCGCCACGCACAGTACCGCTGGCTGGGTGAGCCGGACGATGGCATGAAAGCGATGCTGCAGGAGCAGCTCAAGCGTGACCCGAACTGGTACTGAGCGTTTGTACGTGGTACGGATGAAAGGTCATGCACTGTCACGTAATAGAAGCTGAACCTTTCTATATTTCAGCCTTCTATGATGCGCCGCCCCGAGGAGGGGCTGCACATGACCAAGGGGCCGGGCTGTTCTGATTGTTGCAGGATCGGAGTGGCCTAGGGGTACAGGGAGTGCCTCCAGCAATGGGCCGGGTCAGGAAAGGCGGAATCGGAAGTTTCAGGTCGGGGGGGGCATCAAGGCACCTGACCAGACCTGACTTCCGAGGAGCCATGTAGGAAACCTCTCTTCCTGCGCGATTTCTTCTTCGGGACACATTTTGTCTCGACCGTACATCAAATTTTTTTCGATCCCCCCAGCGCTTGTTCAAGCGGCATTTCAGCCATTCGGATTGTCGAACAAGCCATCTTCAATGCCATTTATACCCTGCCAAATCTGCCTAAATATGGCGGCTTGGTCTTGTTCGGGATTCCGAACGTTATAAATCAAGCACTTGCAAACCTTCCGTTTTGGTCAGAAATGTTATGCATAAACGGCATGGGCTATGCGTTTCCGGCATTAGATTTCCCCCTTTGCCATCGCAATAGTTGCCGCCTTTTTCGCCGGCCGAGCGCCCCTGTCGCTCGCCTGCGGTGTCCTTACATGAAGTCGCCGGACGGAAGCAGCTGCTGCCCGTGACCTAGCCAACGGCTCTGTTACGCGCGTTTCCGTTGGGTGCCCATGACCACTAGAACAAAGGGTAAAGACATGAAGAAGGCAAAACTGAGCCTCGCCTGGCAGATCGTCATCGGTCTGGTCCTGGGTGTTGCAATCGGCGCTCTACTGAATCATTTCAGTGCAGAAAAGGCATGGTGGATCAGCAACGTCCTCCAGCCCGCTGGTGACATCTTCATTCGCCTGATCAAGATGATCGTCGTCCCGATCGTGATTTCGTCGCTGATCGTGGGTATCGCCGGGGTTGGCGACGCGAAGAAACTGGGCAGCATCGGCCTGAAGACCATCATCTACTTCGAAGTGGTGACCACCATCGCCATCGTCGTCGGCCTGGTGTTGGCCAACCTGTTCCACCCGGGCGCCGGCATCGACATGAGCACCCTGGGTACAGTGGACATCTCCAAGTACCAGGCTACCGCGGCCGAGGTGCAGCATGAGCATGCGTTCATCGAAACCCTGCTGAACCTGATCCCGTCGAACATCTTCGCAGCGCTGATGCGTGGCGAAATGCTGCCGATCATCTTCTTCTCGGTGATGTTCGGCCTGGGCCTGTCGAGCCTGCAGGCAGAGCTGCGCGACCCGCTGGTGCGTACTTTCCAGGCGGTTTCCGAGACTATGTTCAAGGTCACCCACATGATCATGAACTACGCCCCTATCGGCGTGTTCGCCCTGATCGCCGTGACCGTGGCCAACTTCGGGTTCAGCTCGCTGCTGCCGCTGGCCAAGCTGGTGGTACTGGTGTACTTCGCCATCGCCTTCTTCGCCTTCATGGTGCTGGGCCTGGTTGCCCGCCTGTTCGGCTTCTCGGTGATCAAGATCATGCGCATCATGAAAGATGAGCTGATTCTCGCCTACTCCACCTCCAGCTCGGAAACCGTGCTGCCGCGCGTGATCGAGAAGATGGAGAAGTACGGTGCTCCGAAGTCGATCTGCTCGTTCGTGGTACCGACCGGCTACTCGTTCAACCTCGACGGCTCGACCCTGTACCAGAGCATCGCGGCCATCTTCATTGCCCAGCTGTACGGTATCGACCTGTCGTGGAGCCAGCAGCTGCTGCTGGTGCTGACCCTGATGGTCACCTCCAAGGGTATCGCTGGCGTACCGGGTGTTTCCTTCGTGGTGCTGCTGGCCACCCTGGGCAGCGTGGGTATCCCGCTGGAAGGCCTGGCCTTCATCGCCGGTGTCGACCGCATCATGGACATGGCTCGTACCGCCTTGAACGTTGTGGGCAACGCCCTGGCAGCCCTGGTCATCGCGCGCTGGGAAGGCATGTACGACGCCGCCAAGGGCGAGAAGTACTACGCCTCGCTGATGGCCGGCAAGCAGGAAGCGGCCATGGTTGGCGAAGCTGCCAAGCGCTGAGCCTGATGAGCTGAACAAGAAGCCCCGACCTGTCGGGGCTTTTTGTTGCCTGTGAGATTCCAGGCTGCTCGCGGACCCTTTTCTCGAGGCCTGCGCGATCCCTGTGTCAGGTCTGCGGTCTCCAGCCATGCGCCCCGATACGCTATCATTCGGGCATTTTTCAGGGGGAACACACGGATGCTCAACGGCCTTTGGCTTGGCTTTTTCCTGGTGGCGGCAGTGTCCGCCCTGGTCCAATGGCTAATAGGCGGCAACGCCAGCATCTTCGCGGCGATGGTCGAGAGCATATTCGCCATGGCCAAGTTGTCGGTCGAGGTGATGGTGCTGTTGTTCGGCACGCTGACCCTGTGGCTGGGCTTTCTCAAGATCGCCGAGAAGGCTGGCATCGTCGAGTGGCTGGCCAAGGTGCTCGGCCCGCTGTTTGCCCGGCTGATGCCGGAAGTTCCGCCCGGCCACCCGGCCCTGGGCCTGATCACCATGAACTTCGCCGCCAACGGCCTTGGGCTGGACAACGCCGCCACGCCGATCGGCCTGAAGGCCATGCGCGCGCTGCAGGAGTTGAACCCCAGCAGTACCACGGCGAGCAACGCGCAGATCCTGTTCCTGGTGCTCAACGCATCGTCGTTGACCCTGCTGCCTGTGACCATCTTCATGTATCGGGCCCAGCAAGGTGCGGCGGACCCGACCATAGTGTTCCTGCCAATCCTGCTGGCCACCAGCGTCTCCACCTTGGTCGGCCTGCTGTCGGTGGCAGTGATGCAGCGCCTGCGCCTGTGGGACCCGGTAGTGCTTGCCTACCTGATTCCCGGTGCCTTGCTGCTGGGCGGCTTCATGGCCTTTCTCGGCACCCTTTCGGCGGCCGCGCTGGCCAGCCTTTCGTCGATCCTGGGCAACCTCACGTTGTTTGGCGTGATCACCCTGTTCCTGGTGATCGGCGCCTTGAAGCGGGTCAAGGTGTATGAAGCCTTTGTCGAAGGCGCCAAGGAAGGTTTCGATGTGGCCAAGGGCCTGTTGCCTTACCTGGTGGCGATGCTGGTGGCGGTGGGTGTATTGCGGGCCTCAGGCGCCCTGGAGCTGGCCTTGGACGGTATTCGTCATGCGGTGACTGGGCTGGGCCTGGACACCCGCTTCGTCGAGGGCTTGCCCACGGCGCTGGTCAAACCGTTCTCCGGCAGTGCGGCGCGGGCGATGCTGATCGAGACCATGCAGACCCACGGTGTGGACAGCTTCCCGGCGCTGGTGGCGGCGACGATTCAGGGGAGTACCGAAACCACCTTCTACGTGCTGGCGGTTTACTTTGGTGCGGTGGGTATCCAGCGCGTGCGCCATGCCGTCGGCTGCGCCTTGCTGGCGGAGTTTTCCGGTGTGATCGCGGCGATATTCGTCTGCTACTGGTTCTTCGCCTGACGCGGACCCTTGTGGGAGCGGCCTTGCGTCGCGAAAGGGCCGCACAGCGGCCCCAGGATTTCGGCGCTCATGCAAGAATGCCGGGGCCGCTTCGCGGCCCTTTCGCGACACAAGGCCGCTCCCACAAAAAGCAGGCAGGGGTTCAGTGAGCGGGAACGCTGGCTGCTTGCGCAATGGTCCAACTCACCACCTGCCCGGTCAGCTGGTCGCAGGCTTTCCCGAAGCCGGCAACCACCGCTGACACCTGCTTGTCGGCCAGCGGCTGGCGGATTTCGAAGCGTTTGCTGGCCAGAATGCGCTGGTTGCGGCCTTGGACCAGGCGTGCGTCATAGCGGATCACCACCTCCACCGCCCCGCCCGCGCGGTATTCGGTCTGGAACGCCTGCAGCTCGCCAGCCAACTCGTAGTCGGCTTGCAGGTTGCTGTCGTCGGCGCTAAGGCGTTGTACCTGGCCGTCACGCTGGAAACCGTCGAGCAGGCGGTTGCGCAGCAGCACCGGCACTGCGTCGCTCCAGCGCGCGCCCTTGTAGCTGCTGACCACATCGCCCTGGGGAATCACTGCAATCCGTGGCCCGGCCAGCACTTCGCTGGCCAGCGGCTTGTTCAGGCGCAATGACCAGTCCAGCGCCGGCGCCGTCCGGCCGGGCTGGTTCACCGGAAGACGGTACAGGTCGACGGGCTCGCTCTGCGGCAGGATCGAGCAGGCACTGGCCAGGCTCAGTGCGGCCGCCAGGGCCAGCAGGCGCAGCGACGGTTTCATGGTTGGAACTCCTTGTTGTTGTCGCGGCCGAGCAGGTAGCCGCTAGGGTCGGCCTGCAGTTGCCGGGAAATGCCTTTGAGTGCGTTTAGGGTTTCGCGTAGCTCGCGAATCGCCGGGGTCAGCTGGTTCAGGCCCTGGGCACCGTCGCCGATGGCTTCGCGGTTGTCCTCGAGCAGGCGGTTGATGGTGGCGGTGCTCTCGGCCAGTGACTGCATGGCCTGCTCGGCGCTGCCGATTGCCTGCTTGCCTTCGCTGCCCAGCAGGCCGTTGGCATTGCGCATCAGTGCCTGGGTTTCGGCCAGGGTGGCGCTGGCCTGCTTGCCCACCTGCACCAGCTGCTCGATGGCCTGGGTGATGCTGCCGTGCTGGCCAGCGAAGGCGCCGGTGGTCTTGTCGAGGTTGGACAGGGTGTTGCTGAGGTGGCCGATGTTGTCCTCGGAAAACATCTGGTTGGCGTTATGCAGCAGGAGGTTGATGTTGGTCACCAGGTCGCTGCTGTCATTGAGCAGGCGCGAGATTGGCGAGGGCGATGCGATGATCACCGGCAGCTTGCCGTCCTTGCCTTTCAACTCGGGGCTTTGCGGGGTGCCCCCGCTGAGCTGGATGAACGAGTTGCCGGTCACGCCGGCCAGGGTCAGCTTGGCCTGGGTGTCTTCCTTCACCGGGGTGTCGGCGCTCAGGCGCACCCGTGCCAGTACCCGGCGCGGGTCTTTCGGGTCCAGGCGCAGGGTGGACACATCGCCTACCTTGATGCCGTTGTACTGCACCGGGCTGCCGCGGGATAGGCCGGAGACGGCTTCGTTGAACACCACTTCGTAGTCCTTGAAGGCGTCGTCGACACTCGATTTGGCCAGCCACATGCCGAACAGCATGGCGCCGGCCACCACCAGGACGGTGACCAGGCCGATAAGAACGTGATGGGCTCGGGTTTCCATTGCTCAGCGCTCCTGCCCGGCACGGGTGGCGGCCTGCTCGGCTGCGCGCCCGCGTGGGCCATGAAAGTATTCTTGAATCCAGGCGTCGTCGGTCTGCTCGACCTCGGCCAGCGGGCCGGCCACCAGGACCTTCTTCTGCGACAGCACTGCGATGCGGTCGGTAATGGTGTACAAGGTGTCGAGGTCGTGGGTGATGAGGAATACCGACAGGCCCAGGGCGTCACGCAGGGTCAGGATCAACTGGTCGAAGGCGGCGGCGCCGATCGGGTCCAGGCCGGCGGTGGGTTCGTCGAGAAACAGGATGTCCGGGTCCAGTGCCAGGGCACGAGCCAGCGCCGCGCGCTTGATCATGCCCCCCGAAAGCGAAGCCGGGTACTTGTCGGCGGCCGAGATCGGCAGCCCGGCCAAGGCCAGCTTAACTCCGGCCAGGTGCTCGGCATCGGCGCGGGACAGCCCTGCGTGCTCGATCAGTGGCAATGCCACGTTTTCGGTGACGGTCAGTGAAGAGAACAGCGCGCCTTTCTGGAACAGTACGCCGAAGCGCTGTTCGACCAGTGAGCGCTGCTCTTCGCGCAGGCCGGCCAAGTCCTGGCCGAACACCTTGATCTGCCCTTCGTCGGGCCGCCGCAGGCCAATGATGCTGCGTAGCAGCACCGACTTGCCGCTGCCCGAGCCGCCGACCACGGCGAGGATCTCGCCGCGATACAGGTCGAGGTCGAGGTTTTCGTGCACGCTCTGACGGCCGAAGCGGTTACAGATGCCCCGGGCCTCGATCACACGTTCCTGGCCATTCACCAGCCCATCTCCATGAAGAACAGCGCAGCCACCGCATCCAGCACGATGACCACGAATATCGACTGCACGACCGCCGAGGTGGTGTGCGCGCCCACCGATTCGGCGCTGCCGCTGACCTTGAAGCCTTCCAGGCAGCCGATCGAGGCGATCAGGAAGGCGAAGAACGGTGCCTTTGCCAGGCCGACCAGGAAGTGCTGCACGCCGATGTCGCTTTGCAGCAGCGACAGGAACATGGCTGGCGAGATGTCCAGTGTCAGCGCACACACCACCGCGCCGCCGACGATGCCGCAGATCATCGCGATGAAGGTCAGCAAGGGCAGCGAAATCAGCAGCGCCAGTACGCGCGGCACCACCAGCAGCTCCATGGGGTTCAGGCCCAGGGTGCGGATGGCGTCGATTTCTTCGTTGGCCTTCATCGAGCCGATCTGAGCGGTGAACGCGCTGGCGGTGCGGCCGGCCATGAGGATGGCGGTCAGCAGCACGGCGAACTCTCGCAGGAACGAGAATGCCACCAGGTCGACGGTGAAGATGGTTGCGCCGAAATCGGCCAGCACCGTGGCGCCGAGGAAGGCCACCACCGCGCCCACCAGGAAGGTCAGCAGGGCGACGATGGGCGCGGCGTCCAGACCGGTCTGTTCGATGTGCGCCACAACCGGGGTAAAGCGCCAGCGATGGGGTTGCAGGGCACGGCGTAGCAGGGTTTCGAGGATCAGGCCAACGAAGCCGAGCACCTGCAGGGTGTCTTGCCACAAGTTGCCAACGGCGCAGCCGATGCGCTCTAGAAGCAACAGCAGCACGTTACGCTCGGGTTCCTTGACCGGAATGCAGTAGTCCTGCACCGAGCAGTAGACATTCTTGAGCAGGGCGCGGCTGGCTTCGGGCAGGCCATGGGTGCAGCGGGACAGACGTTCGGAGCCGAGCAGTTCGGCCAGCAGCGAGGCACCGGCGGTATCCAGGCGTCCCAGTTGGCTAAGGTCGGCGACGGTATCGGCAGCATATTGCGCCCGCAGGCGCTCGCTCTCACGCTTGAGGCTGGCGTAGTGCGCCAGGGTCCAGTCACCGGTAATGCGCAGGCAGGCCGGTTGGCTACTGGTGTCCAGGGTGGCGCTGGGGGTGGTCATCGGCTCCATGCTACTGACTCGGCGCTAAGGCTTAGGGCCTGATCATAGCGCAGCGGGCATGGGCTGTTTGGTGATTATGTGCTGTCTTCACGGACCTTGGGGGCTGCTTTGCAGCCCATCGCCGCGGTTCGTCGCCACGACAAGCCAGCTCCCACATGGAGCGGGTTATCGCTGGCCCGGTGGGAGCTGGCTTGCCGGCGATGGGCCGCAAAGGGGCCCCTTACACTCACCCTGCGGGCGCGTCATCGACCACCTTGAAGCGCAGCACACCGATGACCTGCCCATCCTCTGTCAGTACCCTCACCTGCCACTTGCCCACCGGGTTCGGCGGGAAGTTCTGCTTGTGGGTCCAGGCCCGGTAGCCTTCCTTGCGCCCGCCATGGATGTCCAGGGCAATGCGATCAACTTCCTGGCCGTCCTTTTGCCACACGTGATAGATCCGCTCGTTCAGACCGCGTGGCGCGTTGATCGCGGTGTAGGCGTACAGGCCGCTGCTACGGATGCGGCTGGCGGCAATTTCGTGCAGCGAATCGCCCGGCTGGCGGTTCAGCACTTCGGTACTGACCGCCACTTCGGTCATCCACAAGGTTGCTGGTGGCACCCAGGAGCGCAGAAGCCAGCCCCCGCCGCCGACCGACAGGGTGACCAGCACCAGGGCCACGGCACGGCGCCAGTTGTTGATCGGGAAGCTGCTGGCAAGGCTGGGAAACGACAGGGCCATGGCTGCGATAAGGGCCAGCTTGAAGCTTTGCGCGGTGGTCAGGTGCAGGATGATCGGCAGCGCGGTCAGCAGGGCGGCGAACAGGGTCAGGGTATGCAGCGCCAGGAACAGCCAGCGCCTCGGTGCCAGCCACTTGTAGTACAGCGGATCGATGATCGAAATCAGCCCGGCGGCACCAAGCAGGCCGGTGAACACCAACTGGCCGCTGTTCCAGGTGGTGGTGATGAAGAAGAACGGCAGTACGAAGAACAGCGATTCCTGGTGGATCATCTGTGTCGCATAGCGCAGCAATGGCTGCGGTATTTCGCGGTTGAAGGTGCGCGCGAACAGGCCGGTGAGGGTGTTTTCCAGCATCAGCCAGAGCCAGCTGACCAGCATGAGCACAGCTACCCAGCTGGCAAGGCCAGCCTGGCGGTCGACTAGTATGAAACTGCCGATGCCGGAGAGGAAACCGCCGAGCGCGATGATGCCGGGGTAGCGTTTGAGCAGTTCGATGATGCGCTGGACGATGTGGGGGATTTGGGGCATTGGGGGCTACAACAGAAAGGATATGGTGGCTGTGCCGGCTTCTTCGCGGGTGAACCCGCTCCCACAGGGACCGCGTTGCGATACCCGCGAATGGGCCGGTACTGGCAAAAGGATACCGTCGTTTCACTGCTCGCGTGTAGCACCGCTCGGTTTTTCCGGACCATGCCGACGCCAGCGCAACAGCCCCGCTGCCAGGATCAGCCCCAACAGCAAGGCAACCAGCCCATAGAGTTCATCATAGCCAAGCAACGGCTTTTCGATACGCACATAGCCATCTTCCTTGAGCAGTTCCTTCAGCGCCTCGTTGGCCTGCGCCAGGCTGACCTGCCGCAGCTTGCGCACCGGGTTGGCGAAGCGTCCGTCGCTATAGTCGTTCAGCGCGCCCCAATAGTAGTCGGCCAAGGCACTGTTGCCCTGGGTGCTCCAGCTTTCCTTGGCGACGCTGGCGTACTTGATGCGCTCGAAGGTGTCCGGGTCGAGGCCTTCCTTGCGCAGGTGATCGAACAATTTCTGCATCACCTCGACCGCCTGGTCGACGTCCTCGCGCTCCAGGTCGGCATTGAGGCTCAGCAGGCCAGTGTCGCCGAAGCTCTCGCGTTGTGCCGAAGGGCCGTAGGACAACCCGTTGCGCAAGCGCAGCTGGTCATACAGCGCCCAATCCAGATAGTGCGACAGCAGGTCGAGGGTGGCCTGATGGTCGTTGTCTAGCACCGGCTCGACGAACAGCCAGTGCAGCTTGACGCTGTCGCCCAGCCAGCCGCGGGTCAGGTCGCGGCGCTGTTCAGCTTGCTGGCCGATGCTTTCCAGGGTGCGGCGCTCCTCCGGCTCGGTGGCGGGCAATTCGCCAAAGGTGCGCTCCAGGTAGGCCGGCAGCAGGCGGTCGAGGCCGCCGACCACGATCAGGGTCATGTTGTTGGCCGCGTACCAGCGGTCACGCAAGGTGTTCACCTGCTCCAGGGTCATGTCGTCGAGGTTGGAGCGCTCCGGGCATTTCAGGCCTAGCTCGGTGGCCAACTGGTCGCTGGCGGGGTGGCCGATGTCCTGGCGGTCGAGCCAGCGCTGCAGGTGGCCATAATGGCCGCCATCTTCACGCTCGATGATGCGCTTGGCGGTGGCCAGGGCCTTGGCATCTATGCGGGTTTCGTGGATCACCGCCAGTAGCAGGTCGAGGACTTTGCGCTGGTTGCGCGCCGGGGCTTCGATGACGAAGGTGGTGTCGGCGCTGCTGGTGTAGGCATTCCACTCGCCTCCCAGCGATTGCAGGCGCTCTTCCAGGCCACCCTCGCCGGTTGCGTCGATGCCGCTGAACAGCAGGTGCTCGAGCAGGTGCGGCAGCTCTTTCTGCTCGCAATTGAAGTCATCCAGGCCGACGCCGACCACCAGACGAATCGCTACATGGTCACGTTCATAGCCGTTTTTCAGGATGACCTGCAGGCCGTTGGGCAACAGGTAACCTTCAACTCGCGAGCGGTCGAGGGCGAATGAGGGCAGGCTGCAGATCAGCAGGCATACGAACATCAGGCAACGCATGGGCGAGCTTGGGTCCTCAGGTAGGCGAAATCACGGCAGGCGGGCTTCGTCCGGCACGCTGTCGAGCATCAGCCCGCCCGTGTCCGAGCCGCCCAGTACCACATAGGCACTGCTACAGAACAAAGAGTTCAACCGTTTCATGTCGGCGATCAGCTCCAAGTGTAGCGAACTGGTCTCGATACTTTGCACTACCTTGCGCTGCAGGCGGCTGACATGGGCGTGGGCAAGGCGCCGTTCCTGTGCGCGAAATCGGCGTTTTTCCCGCAGCAGCAGACGGGCGCTTTCCGGGTCGGCACTGAGAAACACCGACAAACCCAGGCGCAGGTTGGCCAGCAGCTGTTCCTGCAAGCCGGTGAGTTCTTCAAGGCCCACCTGGGAGAACTCCCGGCGCTGGCTGGTTTTCTGCTGCTGGACCTTGCGCAGCATACGCTCGATCAGGTCGCAGGCCAGCTTGAGGTTGATCGCCAGTTCGATGATTTCTGCCCAGCGGCGGTTGTCCTGTTCGCTGAGGCCTTCACGTGAAATCTGCGCCAGGTACAGCTTGATCGCGCTGTACAAGGCTTCGGCGTCCTCGCCCAGGGCGCGGACCTGCTGCGGCAAGGCGGCCTGGGTACCGCGCAGGGCACCGAGCATGGCTTCGAGCAGGCTGTCGACGATATCGCCCAGGCGCAGGGTTTCGCGGGAGGCGTTGGCCAGGGCCAGGCTGGGTGTTTCCAGCGCCGAGGTGTCGAGATGGCGCGGGCGAATCTGGCCGTTGCCGTTTTCCCGTTCGGGCAGCAGGCTGTTGCACAGCCTGCCCATGGGTTTGACCGTGGGCAGCATGATCAGGCAACGCAGCGTGTTGTAGAGCAGGTGGAAGCCGATGACCAGCTCCTGTGGGCTGAAGCTCAGTGAGTCCATCCAACCCACCAGCGGGTGCAGCACTGGGATGATCAGCAGCAAGCCGATCAGCTTGTACAGCAGGCTGCCCAGGGCCACACGGCGTCCAGCGGCGTTCTGCATGCTGGTGCTGATGAAGGCCAGCAATCCGCTGCCGATGTTGGCGCCCACCACCAGGCCGATGGCCACTGGCAGGCTGATCACTTCGGCGCCGGCCAGTGTCGCGGTGAGCAGCACGGCGGCCAGGCTGGAATAGGAAATCATGGCGAACAGTGCGCCGACCAGGGCGTCGAGCATGATGTCGCCGGTGAGCGAAGCGAACAGCACCTTCACGCCCTGGGCGTGGGTAATCGGTGTAGCTGCCTGCACGATCAGCTCAAGTGCCAGGATGATCAGGCCAAGCCCGATCCCTACCCTGCCCAGCTGGCCCGCCCGCGTCTGCTTGCGCGAGAGGAAGAAGATCACACCCAGGAAGATCAGCAGCGGCGACAGCCAGGACAGGTCCAGGGTCAGCACCCGGGCCATCAGCGCGGTACCCACGTCGGCGCCGAGCATGATTGCCAAGGCCGGGGTCATGGCCATCAGGCCTTGGCCGACGAACGAGGTGACCAACATGGCTGTGGCGTTGCTGCTTTGCACCAGGGCTGTGACCAGAATGCCTGCGACGAACGCGAGCGGGCGTTTGCTCATGTTCTGGCTGATGATGCGCCGCAGGCTCGAGCCGAATACCCGGAGTATGCCGGTACGCACGATGTGGGTGCCCCAGACCAGAAGCGTAACGGCCGAGAGCAGGTTGAGCAGGGTCAGCATGGCGACGGCCCCCTGTTGCATTGGCCCAGAGGGCCAAGAGACGAAGCGTGAGCATTTGAAGAATTTTCAGTGCTCACTCAAAGCTTTAGTTGTTCTGCGGAGCTGTCGCCAGCTTCGCATGGCTGTCATTTGTTTGAAATATGGCGGAAATGAAAAAAGGGCCCGAAGGGCCCTTTGTCCTGCACTTCCTGATCTTATTGACCCGGAATGTCCTTGCGCAGTTTCACTGGCTCGTGCTCTTTGCCGTTCTTGCGGGCCAAGGCAGTTCGCATGCGGATGTTGATGGCTTCCACCGCCAGCGAGAACGCCATGGCGAAGTAGACATAGCCTTTAGGCACATGTACGTCGAAAGATTCGGCGATCAGCACGGTACCGACCACGATCAGGAACGATAGTGCGAGCATTTTCAACGACGGATGTTTGTCGATGAAATCGCTGATGGTGCCAGCGCACAGCATCATCACCAGCACGGCGACGATGATCGCGGCGATCATCACCGGTACGTGGGACACCATGCCCACCGCAGTGATCACCGAGTCCAGCGAGAACACGATGTCGATGATGGCGATCTGGATGATGGTGTAGAAGAACTTGCCACCCGCGCCTTTCGGTTCTTCCGGGTTTTCGTCCTCGCCTTCCAGGCCGTGATAGATCTCTTGCGAGCTTTTCCACAGCAGGAACAGGCCACCAAAGAACAGGATCAGGTCCCGCCCGGAGATGCCCTGGCCCAGGACCACGAACAGGTCGGCGGTAAGGCGCATGACCCAGGTGATCGACAGCAGCAGCATGATACGAGTGACCATTGCCAGGGCCAGGCCGAAGATCCGGGTGCGCGGCTGCATGTGCTTGGGCATGCGGCTGACCAGAATCGAGATCATGATGATGTTGTCGATACCGAGGACGATCTCAAGCGCGGTAAGGGTAAAAAAGGCAACCCAGATTTCCGGGCTGGTCAGCCATTCCATGTGTCTTCCTTCGAACGGTAAAGGCGACGCGCCCGGATCCGGGCGCGTCGCGTTAGGGAAATACGTGTTTATTAAAGACTACTGAACAGCGGGAAAATCCCCATCAGCAGCGCGGCGAGCATTATGCACAGGCACACCAGCACTGCCCACTTCAAGGTAAAGCGCTGATGATCGCCGAACTCGATCCCGGCCAGGGCCACCAGCAGGTAGGTGGAGGGTACCAGGGGGCTTAGCAGGTGTACCGGCTGCCCGACGATCGACGCACGGGCCATTTCCACCGGGCTGATGCCGTAGTGGCTGGCAGCTTCGGCCAGCACCGGTAGCACGCCATAGTAGAATGCGTCGTTGGACATGAAGAAGGTGAACGGCATGCTCACGATCGCGGTTATCACCGCGAGGTATGGGCCCAACGCCTCGGGGATGACCGACAGCAGGCTCTTGGACATGGCGTCGACCATGCCGGTGCCCGACAGGATGCCGGTGAAGATGCCGGCGGCAAAGATCAGCCCGGTGACCGCCAGCACGCTGCCGGCGTGGGCGGCGATGCGGTCTTTCTGCTGCTGCAGGCACGGGTAGTTGACGATCATGGCGATGCTGAAGGCGATCATGAACAGCACGGGCAGCGGCAACACGCCGGCAATCAGCGCGACCATCAGGGCAGCGGTCAGGGCACCGTTGAAGTACAGCAATTTTGGCCGGCGCGCGTCCGGGTACTGCGAAACGGTAATTTGGCTGTGGTCGATGTCGTCGGTGGGCAGGTGCAACTCGCCCAGGCGGGCACGTTCGCGCTTGCCGTACATGTAGGCGATGGCCAGGATCGCCAGCACACCGAACAGCATGGCGGGGATCATCGGCACGAAGATGTCCGACGGGTCCACGTGCAGGGCGCTGGCGGCGCGGGCGGTCGGGCCACCCCAGGGGGTCATGTTCATTACCCCGCCGGCGAGAATGATCAGGCCGGCCATGATCCGCGGGCTCATGCCCAGGCGACTGTACATTGGCAGCATGGCGGCGCAGCAGATCATGTAGGTGGTGGCGCCGTCACCGTCGAGCGAGACCACCAGGGCCAGTACCGCGGTGCCGACGGACACTTTCAGCGGATCGCCCTTGACCAGCTTGAGGATCTTGCGCACGGCCGGGTCGAACAGGCCGGAATCGATCATCAGGGCGAAATAGAGGATGGCGAACATCAGCATCACGCCGGTAGGTGCGAGCTTGCTGATGCCCTCGAGCATCATCGGGCCGATCTTGGCGGAAAAACCGCCGAACAGGGCGAACAGGATCGGTACCAGGATCAGCGCGATCAAGGCCGACAGGCGCTTGGTCATGATCAGGTACATGAAGGTGATGACCATGGCAAAGCCGAGGAAGGTCAGCATGGCAATACTCCAGGCGTGGCGCGGCGAAAGGAACGTCGATTCGGGCGGATCAGCGCGCTTGGCGCTGTGCAGGGAGCATGCGGAGAGGGGCTACGGAAAGTCGGGCACAGGAATACATCAGAATCACCATTGTTGTTGTTGATTGGGCCGGGCGCGGTGGTTACCGGGTGCCCTGGCTGACCGGTCTTGTGCCGGTAGTGGGGGCTATCCTATGAGGGCAAGCTTTCAGCCAGCTTTCGCCGAAGCAAAGGTGACGAGAGGTAGGTGATGCAGGATGTGACCGAGGGTGGCTGCCATTGTGGCGCCTTGCGTTATCGGTTGGAGGGCGACCTGACGGACATTGCCCATTGCCATTGTTCGATCTGCCGGCGGGTCAGTGGCGGGCTGGTGGTGACCTGGCTCACCCTGCCCCGCTCGGGGTTCCGGTGGCTGGCGGGCGAGCCGAACTGCTATGTGGCGCCGGCCAGTTGCAGCCGGTACTTTTGTGGGCATTGCGGGGCGCATGTGGCGTTGGTGACTACACATAGCCCGGAGACGGTGGATGTGACGGTGGCGACGCTGGACCACCCGGAACGGGTCAGGGCCAACCGGCATATCTGGGTGGGTAGCCGGTTGCCTTGGTTGCATCTGGATGAGGATTTGCCTTCGGAGGCCGAGGAGAACCTGTAGGCTTTGTGCTGTCTGTGCCGGCCCTTTCGCGGGTAAACCCGCTCCCCACAGTGACGGCGCAGATCTCAGGTGTTGTACAGATCCTGTGGGAGCGGGCATGCCCGCGAAGAGACCGGCACAGTGGACGTTACAATTGCAGGCCACCGGCGGCCTTGTGCAGCGCCCGCAGATGTTCGCCCACCTGCTTCACATTGGCTTCCACCGCCACAATTTCCTTGGCCCGCGACGGCTCCAGCAGCGCCCTCACCTCTTTGTCGAGGCTCGTGCTCAAGCGCAGCAACTGCGCTTGCCGCTCGCTGCTGACCTGCTCCAGATGCTTGCGCTCCTGCGGCTGCGGCAGCCCGTAGCCCTTGCTGTCGAGCAACTCTGCCGGGCGGCTGAGGAAGCCACTGTTGGCAAGCATCTGCCTGAGGGTCGCATCGGCCTTGCTGACGCTGCCATCCTTCAGCGCGGCGGCGTTCAGGTAACGCTGCTTGACCTCGTCCTGGGCCAGCAGCAGTTGCCGGCGCATGCTGGCCTGTTCAAGCAGCAGCAAGGCGGCGCTGGTACGCAGGTCGGCCTGGGCGAACCAGGCCCGCCGTTGCTCGGCGTCCAGGGCCAGCCAGTCCTCGACCTTGTCCTGCTTTATTGGCAACTGCTTCTTCAACACCTCGAACATGGCCTGGTAACGGTCACGGTAGGAGTCGAAGCGATAACCCAGGCGCAACGCTTCGCGGGGGTCGTCGAGCACGCTGGTGTCGGCAAGCCCCCTGCCCTTGAGCACAGCCAGCAAGCCATTGGGCATGATGCTGTCGAGGTCGTTCAGGCGCGGGTTGGCGGTGCCGCTGCGCAGCAGCTTCAACGACTCTACTGCGCAATTGTTGGACAGGAACCAGTAGTTACCATCGTAGCTCCAGTGCATTTCGGCGGCCTGACGCACTAGGTTCTCGATCTCGTCGCGGTCGAGCCGCAAGGGCACCGAGGCCAGGCTGCGCAGTTCGGTCTTGGTGTACTCGTCGATCACCTGGCCCAGCGGCAGCACGAACAGACGCGAGGGGTAGGCACCGACCAGGCCGTCCCAGCTGGAAAGCTGTACATCGTTGACGAAGGCGCGGTACGACAGCACCAGGCTCTGGTCGAGGTCCAGGCGGCAGTCCGGCCCGCGTGGGCGGCCCGGCTTGCAGATCACGAGGCGCAGCATGCTGTGGCCCCAGCGGCTGACCAGGTTCTGGTTGGCTTCGGCCAGCAGGTAGTCCACCTCATAGACCCGCTCGGGGTCGATTTCGCCCAGCGGCTGGCGGCCGAAGTCGCTGCCGGCATTGATGAACGGCAGGCCCTTGGCGCAGCTGTCCTGCTGTGGTGCCCAGCCGAAGTGTTCGCGCAGGTACTGGTTCAGCGCCGGGCGGCGGCAGCCGTAGCTCGGGTCGAGGAGGAAGTACTCCATGTTGACCGCGATGTACTCCTTGGGGCTGCTCAGTTCATAGCTGTCGGGGCTGCGAACGAACTGGCCGTTGTGCTGCTCGCGCTCGCCGCGTCGGCCCACGTACTGCTGCCAGCCGGCCAGGTCGAGCAGGCGCGGGTCGTCGCTGAGGGTGAAGCGGCGCTCGGCCTGGCCACGGCATGCTTCGGGCAGGCCGACCTTGCCCAACGTACCTTGCTGGCGCTTGCAACGGGCGATCAGCGCGTTCTCGGCGCTGGGCCACAGCCGGGCACGGTCATAGATATGGGTGAGTTCGTGCAGCACGGTGGCCAGCAGTTCTTCTCGCACCGTGCCATGCGGGCGGTTGGTGCGTTCGGTGGCTGCACTGCCATCGGTGAGGCTGGGCAGCAGGCGACGATTGAGTTCGAGGGTAGAGACCAGCGATGCCTGGCCATAGGCGTCGGCCGGCATATTGTCGCTCCAGTTGACCCGCACTCGGCGGTTCAGCTTTTGCTTGAAGCTGGGGGGCAGCTTGCCCATGGCTTCGTCGAGCAGAGCCTGAGTGGCCAGGGCCTGCTGTGAATCGAGGCCGGACGCCTGCAGCTCAAGCTGCAGGTCGGCCAGGGCGGGCGTGCCGAGCAGCGTCAGGGCGCAGCCGAGCAGCCAGGCGCGCACGCGGTTCACAGCGCGAGGATGGCTTCAGCCAGTACCTGGTCGCTGGCGTCACGCGCTTGCGGCACGCGCTCGCGCAGGGTGTTGAAGGCAGCCTCAAGCTGGGCGCCGCGGATGTCACCGTTGCTGGCGACAAAGCTGGCGGCGTCGTCATGGGCTTCGCGCACCACTTTTGAATCGCGGATCGAAGTGGTGGTGTCAGAGGTGAAATCGATCGAACGGCCAAAGGCGCGCACGATGATATTGCTGGTGGCCACCAGGGTCTGTGCCTGGGCCAGGTCGGCCAGCAGCAGCATGCCGAGGGTAGCGGCAATCAGCGGTTTACGCATGGAGCATCTCCGAAAAATACAGGGAGTCAGATTTAATTATTGGACGAGAATTGCTTGCGCCAGTTCCAGATCGCCGACGGTATGCCGTGCGCAATTGTGGCGTAATGATTCCAGTGCTGCCTCCAGCCGTGCACCGCGGATCTGGCCGTCGCTGGCGACGAAGGCAGCGGCATCGTCCTGGGCCTGGCGGACCAGTTTGCGGTCGAACGGTGCGCTGGTGATCTGGCTGGTGACATAGCCGGTGATGACCAGGCTTTGCGTAGTGGTATCCATGGCATGGGCGCTGGCCATGCCAATAACGGAGAACAGCAACGGCAACAGATAACGCATGGGCTCTACAACAGCTGGAAACGTGGGCGGCAATGGTGAGTACGGCTGTGCTGGTGGTGACCAGCACAGCTGAACGGCTCAGGCGGGGTCAGAGCGCCAGAATGGCCTGGGCCAGTTGCGCGTCGCTGGCCTGCAGGGTTGGCATCTGCGAGCGGATGTGCAGGAAAGCGCTTTCCAGCTTGGCACCGCGGATGTCGCCCTGGCTGCCAACGAAGCTGGCGGCGTCGTCACGGGCGGCCTGGACGATCTTGTCGTCACGGAACGAGGAGGAAATATCGGAAGTGGCATCGGTGGACGCGGCCACTGCGCCAACGACGGCGTCGGTGGTGACAACGAAGCTGGTGGCGTTTGCGGTGCCGGCCAGGCTCAGCATCAGGGCGGCGCCAATCAGGTATTTACGGGACATGATCGTGGACTCCTGGACTAGGGTCGGGTGGTTCTGCTTTATCGGACGCTCGCACAGCTCGTCGCGTTACTTTTCAACAGTGCGTTCTACCAGACTGTTACGCCAAGCGTATCATGCGCCGGTGTTTCTGGATGTTAATGAACAGCGCACCAATAAACTGTTCTGGTCTGTTTTATGATTTTTAAAACTGTACAGGTTCGCTTGTAAAAGGCTCTGGCATGCCGCCTGCAAACAAAAAACCCGTCGCAGTCACCTGCAACGGGTTTCGGGAATTCGCGGTGCCGACCGAAGCCGGCAAGCCGGAGCTTAGCGCCAGAATGGCTTGCTCAGCTCTTCGTAACGCTGCGACTCGCTGATACCGGCGTCGGCCAGCAGGCGGGCGTCCAGGCGAGCCAGTTGACGGCGGCTGGCCATGCGGCGCTGCCACAGCAGCAAGGTGGACAGAGCGCGCAGCGGCAGCGAAGCGTTGGATTGTTGGGCGTTGCTTTCAAAAACCAGACCGGAACTGAGGGTACGTTCCATGATGTTTCATCCTTCCGCTTATGGCGGGATTAGGTAGTGATTTAACTGATGCCAATGATCCTCCTCTGTCGTCCATAACAGTAGATACAGTTCAGTTGAAAGACGATGGTCCAGTTAACTGTGTAACCCTACTGTTGCACTCGAAACTGGCGTAACTGTACTGGTATGCCCTTATTTGGTGCATTTTCATTAAAATAAAGGTATTTGTCTGCCAGGAAGGCGTGAAATTACCAGTACAGTAGTACAGATTAACTGAGTAACGGCGACCAGGTATCTTGATAGACGGGTTGGACTGTTATGGCCCATTCGCTAGCGAGCATGTGAAGAAGCCGGAACAGCGGGAGCAGGGCCGCCGTTCCGTACCACATCTGTATCAGCTAGCCAGCATGCGCCCGGTTTCTTCCAGGTTCTCGTGCCAACTCAGGGCTTCACGCAGGATGTGCGGGGTATGGCCGCCACGCTGGCAGGCGCGATCGAAGTAGTCGTTCAGTGCTGCGCGGTAGTCCGGGTGCACACAGTTGTCGATGATCGCCCTGGCGCGCTCGCGTGGCGCCAGGCCGCGCAGGTCGGCCAAGCCTTGCTCGGTGACCAGGATGTCCACATCGTGCTCGGTATGGTCGACATGGCTGACCATCGGCACCACGCTGGAAATCGCCCCACCCTTGGCAATCGACTTGGTGACGAACACGGCCAGATGGGCGTTACGGGCGAAGTCACCCGAGCCGCCGATGCCGTTCATCATCTTGGTACCGCACACGTGTGTGGAATTGACGTTGCCGTAGATATCGAACTCAAGCGCGGTGTTGATACCGATGATGCCCAGGCGACGGACCACCTCCGGGTGGTTGGAGATTTCTTGCGGGCGCAGTACCAGCTTGTCCTTGTAACGCTCCAGGTTGCCGAACACGTCGGCGTTGCGGCGGGTCGACAAGGTGATCGAGCTGCCCGAGGCGAAGCTCAGCTTGCCGGCGTCGATCAGGTCGAAGGTGGAGTCCTGCAGTACTTCGGAGTACATGGTCAGGTCTTCGAACGGCGACTCGATCAGGCCGCACATCACTGCGTTGGCAATGCTGCCGATACCGGCCTGCAGCGGGCCGAGCTTGTTGGTCATGCGGCCGGCCTCGACTTCTTTCTTGAAGAAGTTGATCAGGTGGTCGGCGATGCCCTGGGTTTCGTCATCCGGAGGCAGTACGGTGGACGGCGAGTCCGGCTGGTCGCTGATGACGATGCCGACGATCTTGGCCGGGTCGATCGGGATGGCGGTGCTGCCGATACGGTCGTCGACCTTGACCAGCGGGATTGGCGTGCGGGTCGGGCGGTAGGTCGGGATATAGATGTCGTGCAGGCCTTCGAGGTTGGTGTTGTGCGAGAGGTTGATCTCGACAATCACCTGCTTGGCGAAGATCGCGAAGCTGGCGGAGTTGCCCACCGAGGTGGTTGGCACGATGTGGCCCTGCTCGGTGATGGCCACGGCTTCGATGACCGCGATGTCCGGCAGCTTCAACTGCTGGTTGCGCAGTTGCTCGACGGTTTCCGACAGGTGCTGGTCGATGAACATCACTTGGCCGTCGTTGATGGCCTTGCGCAGGGTGCTGTCGACCTGGAACGGCATGCGGCGAGCCAGCACGCCGGCCTCGGTCAGTTGCTTGTCCAGGTCGTTGCCCAGGCTGGCGCCGGTCATCAGGCTGATTTTCAGTGGCGACTGCTTGGCACGTTCGGCCAGTGCATGTGGTACGGCCTTGGCTTCGCCGGCGCGGGTGAAACCGCTCATGCCGACGGTCATGCCGTCCTCGATCAGACCAGCGGCATCAGCCGCACTCATTACCTTGCTGTGCAGGGAGGACAAGCGGATACGATCACGGTACATGGATTGTTATCTCGGGCTACTGAAACTACTGCAGCGCAGTCTAGAGACTTCGCCCCTTGCCGTCCCACGACCATGGTCGTATGAGAAGCCTTGGAATAGAGCCGTTGATCCGGATCAATAAAAGAAAAGCCCCGGCAGATTCTGACCGGGGCTTCCTTTATATCAACTGGTTTGCAGCGGGCGTTGTCACTCCACCGCCTTGACCATGTCTTCGATGACTTTCTTGGCGTCGCCGAACACCATCATGGTCTTGTCGAGGTAGAACAGTTCGTTGTCCAGGCCGGCATAGCCGCTGGCCATGGAGCGCTTGTTGACGATGATGGTCTTGGCCTTGAACGCTTCGAGGATCGGCATGCCGGCGATCGGCGACTTGGGGTCGTTCTTCGCCGCAGGGTTGACCACGTCGTTGGCGCCCAGCACCAGCACCACATCGGCCTGGCCGAACTCGGCGTTGATGTCTTCCATCTCGAACACTTGGTCGTACGGCACTTCGGCCTCCGCCAGCAGCACGTTCATGTGCCCTGGCATACGGCCGGCCACCGGGTGGATCGCGTACTTCACGGTCACACCGTTGTGGCTCAGCTTCTCGGTCAGTTCCTTGAGCGCATGCTGGGCGCGAGCCACCGCCAGGCCGTAGCCAGGGACGATGATCACGCTGTCGGCGTTGCTGAGCAGGAAGGTGGCATCGTCGGCCGAGCCAGACTTCACCGGGCGCTGCTCTTTGGAGCCTTGCGCCGCGCCAGCATCGGTATCACCACCGAAGCCACCGAGGATGACGTTGAAGAACGAACGGTTCATCGCCTTGCACATGATGTACGAAAGGATGGCACCGGACGAGCCGACCAGAGAGCCTGCGATGATCAGCATCGAGTTGTTCAGCGAGAAGCCGATACCGGCCGCTGCCCAGCCCGAATAGCTGTTAAGCATCGACACCACCACCGGCATGTCGGCGCCCCCGATCGGAATAATGATCAGCACGCCCATGATGAAGGCCAATACCAGCATCAGGGTGAAGGCACTGTAGTGGCCAGTGAAGGTGAACAGCAGGCCCAGGGCGATGGTGGTCAGGCCGAGGATCAGGTTCAGCTTGTGCTGGCCGGTGAACTGTACCGGTGCGCCCTGGAACAGGCGGAACTTGTACTTGCCCGACAGCTTGCCGAAGGCGATCACCGAGCCGGAGAAGGTAATGGCACCAATGGCTGCGCCGAGGAACAGCTCCAGACGGTTGCCGGTGGGGATCGGGTCGCTCATGGCGGCAACGATGCCCATCGATTGCGGTTCCAGCACCGCGGCGATGGCGATGAACACCGCTGCCAGGCCGATCATGCTGTGCATGAAGGCGACCAGTTCCGGCATTTTGGTCATCTCGACGCGCTTGGCCATGATCGAACCGGCGGTGCCGCCGACCAGCAAGCCAACGAGGACGTAGCCGATGCCGGCGGTGGCAAGCTCGGCCCCGAGCTTATAGATGAGGCCGACCGTAGTGACGATGGCGATACCCATGCCGATCATGCCGAACAGGTTGCCGCGCCGCGAGGTAGTCGGGTGCGACAGGCCCTTGAGCGCCTGGATGAAGCACACCGAGGCGACGAGGTAGAGGAGCGTTACCAGATTCATGCTCATGCTTACTTCTGCGCCTCGTTCTTGGTTTTCTTCTTGAACATCTCAAGCATGCGACGGGTGACCAGGAAGCCACCGAACACGTTGACTGCGGCCAGGGCCACTGCCAGGGTGCCCATCAGCTTGCCGGCCGGGGTCACCGTCAGGGCGGCGGCCAGCATGGCGCCGACGATGACGATTGCAGAGATGGCGTTGGTCACGGCCATCAGCGGAGTGTGCAGTGCCGGGGTGACGTTCCACACCACGTGGTAGCCCACATAGATGGCCAGCACGAAGATGATCAGGTTGTAGATGCCATGGGAAATCAGCATGTCTTCCATTGTCGTGCTCCTTAGCCGTTCTTGCGGACGACCTGACCATCACGGCACATCAAGCAGGCCGCGACGATGTCGTCTTCGAGGTTGATGACCAGCGCGCCGTCCTTGTCGAACAGCAGCTTCATGAAGTCCAGCAGGTTGCGTGCATACAGTGCCGAGGCATCGGCGCCCACTTGGGCCGGCAGGTTGGTCGGGCCAACGATGATCACGCCGTTCTCCTGTACCACCTGGTCGGCGACAGTCAGTGGGCAGTTGCCGCCTTGGGCTGCTGCGAGGTCGATGACCACCGAGCCGGGCTTCATCTGCGCGACGGTTTCGGCGCTGAGCAGGGTCGGCGCCTTGCGCCCCGGGATCAGCGCAGTGGTAATGACGATATCCGCCTGCTTGGCGCGCTCGTGCACGGCCTGGGCCTGGCGTTGCATCCAGCTTGCCGGCATCGGCCGGGCATAACCGCCGACACCTTCGGCGCATTCGCGCTCTTCATCGGTTTCGTAGGGTACGTCGATGAACTTGGCGCCCAGCGACTCGATCTGCTCCTTCACGGCCGGGCGTACGTCGGATGCCTCGATCACCGCGCCCAGGCGCTTGGCCGTGGCAATGGCCTGCAGGCCGGCAACGCCCGCGCCCAGGATCAGCACGCGCGCGGCCTTGACGGTACCGGCGGCGGTCATGAGCATGGGCATGAAGCGTGGGTAGTGATGGGCAGCCAGCAACACCGCCTTGTAACCGGCGATGTTGGCCTGCGACGACAGCACGTCCAGGCTCTGCGCCCGCGAGGTGCGCGGCGCGGCTTCCAGGGCGAACGCGGTAATGCCGCGCTCGGCCATCTTGCCGATCAGCTCGCTGTTGAAGGGGTTGAGCATGCCCACCAGGAGGCTGCCACTGTTGATCAGGGCCAGTTCCTGGTCGTTGGGGGCGACCACTTTGAGCACCAATTGGGCGCCGTAGGCATCGGCTGCACTCCCCAGGGAAGCACCCACGGCCTCATAGGCACTGTCCGGAATGCTGGCATTGAGCCCTGCCCCCCGTTGGACGGTGACCTGATGGCCCTGGCCAATCAGTTTCTTGATGGTTTCCGGGGTCGCAGCGACCCTTGTCTCACCGGTCTGCGTCTCGAGAGGAACACCAATGTGCACGACTATTTCTCCTGCGGTGACCTTTTGTCTTTTTAAAAGCCAGCGCACTTCGGATGGTGCGCTGGGGCGGCTGTGGAGCGCCGACCCGCCGAATCCCGGGCGGGCGAAGCATTTTGCAGACGAAGCCAGAGGCCTTCAACCGGTTCTGGAGCGAAACGAAGTCAAAACTACAAGTCACCCTGTGACCGTATGTCGCAACGGCCAGGCTGCAGCCTGTCAAATATAGGCTATTGGCAGATTAGGAGAAAAAAACAAAAAATTTGCGGTTGATTCGCTTACGGCTTGGTGAATGTCGCAAAATAACCCGCGAAGCCGCGCCGTAAGCAGGGTTAAAGCGGATTTTTGCTACGGCATAACAGTTTATGTATATGCGACAAATACATATATCTGTAGGTGTTAAAAATAATTGACTACGAAGTCAATTTATCATGACTGCTCACGTCTTGGCCGTGTACGCCTGGGCCTGGCTTACCAGCCAGTCACGGAAGGCGCGTAGCGAAGCCGACTCCACTTTGCGCTCCGGAATCATCAGATAGTAGGCCTTGTCACTACTCAGGGCATGCCTGTTAGCGACCAACAACCTACCCTCCTCCAACTCGCGCTGGATCAGGAACGGTGGAATCAGGGCGATGCCCATCTCATGCATGGCCGCCTGGGCGAGCATCGAGAATAGTTCATAGCGCGGGCCTGTCATGTCGCGTTCCACATTCATGCCGACGCTGCCGAACCATTGCCGCCAGGCATAGGGGCGCGTGCTCTGCTGCAGCAACGGCAGTTGGGCAATACGCTGAGCGTCGAGTGAGCCCTGCCCGTCCAGCAGCGACGGGCTGCACACCGGTACCGGGTTTTCCCCCATCAGCCGGTGCGACTGGGTGCCGGACCAGTCGGCATCGCCGAAGTAGATAGCGGCATCGAAGGTGGTGTCGGCAAACAGGAATGGCCGGGTGCGGTTGGTGAGGTTGACCGTGACCTCCGGGTGGCGCTGCTGGAAGTCCTTGAGCCGCGGTAGCAGCCATTGGGTGCCGAAGGTGGGCACCACGGCCAGCTCGATCACGTTGGCGCCCTGCTGGCGCATTACCGACAAGGTGTCGCGCTCTACCGCGTCCAGTTGGGCAGCCACCTGGCGGCTGTAGGAAAGGCCGGCTTCGGTCAGCTTCACGCCGCGGCGCGAGCGGCGGAACAGTTCCACATTGAGGAAGGCTTCCAGGCCGCCTATCTGCCGACAGACGGCACCCTGGGTCAGGGCGAGTTCCTGGGCGGCCTTGGTAAAGCTCTCGTTGCGCGCCGCCGCCTCGAAGCAAACCAGAGCGGCGGTACTGGGGATCTTGCGGCGCATGTACGTCAACCTCACTCGTAAGGCTGTCAATATGGCGTTTTGCCGATTTACGAAGTGACAAATTATCACTAATTGGTGCGCAATCCTCGTTTGTCCCGGCGGCCGATCAGGCCTAGGCTCAAAGGCACAAGAAACTGCCCCCTATTTCGAGGATTTCGCTCATGGCCGGTAAAGCAAGCTTCAACTGGATCGACCCACTGCTGCTCGATCAGCAGCTCACTGAAGAAGAGCGCATGGTGCGTGACAGCGCTTATCAGTTCGCCCAGGACAAGCTGGCCCCGCGTGTGCTCGAGGCCTTCCGTCATGAACAGACCGACCCGGCGATCTTCCGTGAAATGGGTGAGGTCGGGTTGCTGGGCGCCACCATTCCCGAGCAATACGGTGGCAGTGGCTTGAACTACGTGTGCTATGGCCTGATTGCTCGCGAGGTGGAGCGCATCGACTCGGGTTATCGTTCGATGATGAGTGTGCAGTCGTCGCTGGTGATGGTGCCAATCAACGAGTTCGGTACCGAGGCACAAAAGCAGAAGTACCTGCCCAAGCTGGCCAGCGGCGAGTGGATCGGTTGCTTCGGCTTGACCGAGCCCAACCATGGTTCCGACCCGGGTTCGATGATCACCCGTGCCCGGAAGGTCGACGGCGGCTACCGCCTGACTGGCAGCAAGATGTGGATCACCAACAGCCCGATCGCCGATGTATTCGTGGTCTGGGCCAAGGACGATGCGGGTGATATCCGTGGCTTTGTTCTGGAAAAGGGTTGGCAAGGTCTCAGCGCGCCGGCGATTCACGGCAAGGTCGGCCTGCGCGCCTCGATAACTGGCGAAATCGTCATGGATAACGTGTTCGTGCCGGAGGAAAACATCTTCCCGGATGTGCGCGGCCTCAAAGGCCCGTTCACCTGCCTGAACTCCGCCCGCTATGGTATCTCCTGGGGTGCGCTGGGCGCTGCGGAAGCCTGCTGGCACACCGCGCGTCAGTACACCCTGGACCGTCAGCAATTCGGTCGCCCGTTGGCTGCCAACCAGTTGATCCAGAAGAAGCTGGCCGACATGCAGACGGAAATCACCCTGGCACTGCAGGGCTGCCTGCGTCTGGGGCGCATGAAGGACGAAGGCACAGCTGCAGTGGAGATCACGTCGATCATGAAGCGCAACTCCTGTGGTAAGGCGCTGGATATTGCCCGCATGGCGCGTGACATGCTGGGTGGCAATGGCATTTCCGATGAGTTCGGCGTGGCTCGTCACCTGGTCAACCTGGAGGTGGTCAACACCTATGAAGGTACTCACGATGTGCATGCACTGATCCTGGGGCGCGCGCAGACCGGCATCCAGGCCTTCTATTGATAAGGAGTCAGCCCATGGGCGCGCTATCACATCTGCGGGTGCTGGACCTTTCTCGCGTGTTGGCCGGCCCATGGTCTGGCCAGATTCTCGCTGACCTTGGTGCCGATGTGATCAAAGTCGAGCGCCCTGGCAGTGGTGACGATACCCGCTCATGGGGGCCACCCTTCCTCAAGGATGCCGAGGGTGAGAACACCAGTGAGGCGGCCTATTACCTGTCGGCCAACCGCAACAAGCGCTCGGTTACCATCGACTTCACACAGGCCGAGGGGCAGCGCCTGGTGCGTGAGTTGGCGGCGAAGTCCGATATCGTCATCGAGAACTTCAAGGTTGGTGGGTTGGCTGCCTACGGTCTGGACTACCAGAGCTTGAAGGCGATCAACCCGCGGCTTATCTATTGTTCCATCACCGGGTTCGGCCAGACCGGGCCTTATGCAAGGCGCGCGGGTTATGACTTCATGATCCAGGGGTTGGGCGGGCTGATGAGCCTGACCGGCCGCCCGGAAGGTGAGGAAGGTGCGGGCCCGGTCAAGGTAGGGGTGGCGCTGACCGACATCCTTACCGGGTTGTATTCCACGGTGGCGATCCTCGCTGCCCTCGCCCATCGCGAGCAGACTGGAGTGGGCCAGCATGTCGACATGGCGTTGCTCGATGTGCAGGTGGCCTGCCTGGCGAATCAGGCGATGAACTACCTGACTACGGGCAACCCGCCTCGTCGCCTGGGTAATGCGCACCCCAATATCGTGCCTTATCAGGATTTTCCGACGGCGGATGGCGACTTCATCCTTACCGTGGGCAACGATAGCCAGTTCCGCAAGTTCGCCGAGGTGGCCGGGCAGCCGCAGTGGGCGGACGACCCGCGTTTCGTTACCAACAAGCTGCGGGTTGCCAACCGGGCCGAGTTGATTCCTCTGATTCGCCAGGCCACGGTGTTCAAGACCACAGCGGAGTGGGTGAGCCAGTTGGAGGCTGCGGGGGTGCCGTGCGGGCCTATCAATGACCTGGCGCAGATGTTCCAGGACCCGCAAGTGCTGGCGCGCGGGTTGGCGGTGAGCATTCCGCATCCGTTGGCGGGAAGCGTGCCGCAGGTGGCGAGCCCGATACGGCTGTCGGAGACGCCGGTGGAGTACCGTCGGGCGCCGCCGCTGCTGGGTGAGCATACCGAGGTGGTGCTGGAGGATGTATTGGGGCTGGGTGCCGGTGAGGTGCAACGGCTACGCAGTGCCGGCGTCCTTTAAGGGCCTGTGGTCTTGGTGAAAGCGGGGAGGCCGTCAGGCCTTCCCGCTTTGCTTTTCAGCGATATCAAAGTTTCTTGAAATTAAGTGTTGACGCGGTTTCGAATCCCCTTATAATGCGCCCCACTTCTGACGTAGTCGAAGCGCAAAACTTCTTGCAAATCAATTAGTTAGGTGATTCAGGTAGTGTCAGGAGCGCTTCGGTCGAATGATTGTCAGCGGTTGAGATGATGGTTGACAGCGTTTCTAAACGCTGTATGATTCGCCTCCCGCTACGAGAGATCGCAGCGAGTCAAGTGTTTGAAGCCAAACGAGTTTCTCGCAAAAAACTTCAAAATAAACACTTGACAGCAAATGAGGAAAGCGTAGAATGCGCGCCTCGGTTGAGACGAAGCGCTCTTAACCAAACGCTCTTTAACAAATCGAATCAAGCAATTCGTGTGGGTGCTTGTGAGTACGGACTGATAGTCACAAAGATTATCAGCATCACAAGTGGCCATGCGAGAAATCACATAGTCATTTGAGATTGCTGAGCCAAGTTTAGGGTTTCTTAAAAACCCAAGCAGTATTGAACTGAAGAGTTTGATCATGGCTCAGATTGAACGCTGGCGGCAGGCCTAACACATGCAAGTCGAGCGGATGACGGGAGCTTGCTCCTTGATTCAGCGGCGGACGGGTGAGTAATGCCTAGGAATCTGCCTGGTAGTGGGGGACAACGTTTCGAAAGGAATGCTAATACCGCATACGTCCTACGGGAGAAAGCAGGGGACCTTCGGGCCTTGCGCTATCAGATGAGCCTAGGTCGGATTAGCTAGTTGGTGAGGTAATGGCTCACCAAGGCGACGATCCGTAACTGGTCTGAGAGGATGATCAGTCACACTGGAACTGAGACACGGTCCAGACTCCTACGGGAGGCAGCAGTGGGGAATATTGGACAATGGGCGAAAGCCTGATCCAGCCATGCCGCGTGTGTGAAGAAGGTCTTCGGATTGTAAAGCACTTTAAGTTGGGAGGAAGGGCAGTAAGCTAATACCTTGCTGTTTTGACGTTACCGACAGAATAAGCACCGGCTAACTCTGTGCCAGCAGCCGCGGTAATACAGAGGGTGCAAGCGTTAATCGGAATTACTGGGCGTAAAGCGCGCGTAGGTGGTTCGTTAAGTTGGATGTGAAAGCCCCGGGCTCAACCTGGGAACTGCATCCAAAACTGGCGAGCTAGAGTACGGTAGAGGGTGGTGGAATTTCCTGTGTAGCGGTGAAATGCGTAGATATAGGAAGGAACACCAGTGGCGAAGGCGACCACCTGGACTGATACTGACACTGAGGTGCGAAAGCGTGGGGAGCAAACAGGATTAGATACCCTGGTAGTCCACGCCGTAAACGATGTCAACTAGCCGTTGGAATCCTTGAGATTTTAGTGGCGCAGCTAACGCATTAAGTTGACCGCCTGGGGAGTACGGCCGCAAGGTTAAAACTCAAATGAATTGACGGGGGCCCGCACAAGCGGTGGAGCATGTGGTTTAATTCGAAGCAACGCGAAGAACCTTACCAGGCCTTGACATGCAGAGAACTTTCCAGAGATGGATTGGTGCCTTCGGGAACTCTGACACAGGTGCTGCATGGCTGTCGTCAGCTCGTGTCGTGAGATGTTGGGTTAAGTCCCGTAACGAGCGCAACCCTTGTCCTTAGTTACCAGCACGTTATGGTGGGCACTCTAAGGAGACTGCCGGTGACAAACCGGAGGAAGGTGGGGATGACGTCAAGTCATCATGGCCCTTACGGCCTGGGCTACACACGTGCTACAATGGTCGGTACAGAGGGTTGCCAAGCCGCGAGGTGGAGCTAATCTCACAAAACCGATCGTAGTCCGGATCGCAGTCTGCAACTCGACTGCGTGAAGTCGGAATCGCTAGTAATCGCGAATCAGAATGTCGCGGTGAATACGTTCCCGGGCCTTGTACACACCGCCCGTCACACCATGGGAGTGGGTTGCACCAGAAGTAGCTAGTCTAACCTTCGGGAGGACGGTTACCACGGTGTGATTCATGACTGGGGTGAAGTCGTAACAAGGTAGCCGTAGGGGAACCTGCGGCTGGATCACCTCCTTAATCGACGACATCAGCCTGCTGATGAGCTCCCACACGAATTGCTTGATTCATGGTTGAAGACGATCAAGATCCTGTATGGATCTTGTGTTGTTCCTGGTCAGAACTTGGAAATGAGCATTCGTTTCGAATGTTGATTTCTGACTTTTGTCAGATCGTTCTTTAAAAATTCGGATATGTGATAGATATAGACTGATGGCCAGTTTCACTGCTGGTTAATCAGGCTAAGGTAAAATTTGTGAGTTCTGCTCGAAAGAGCAACATGCGAATTTTCGGCGAATGTCGTCTTCACAGTATAACCAGATTGCTTGGGGTTATATGGTCAAGTGAAGAAGCGCATACGGTGGATGCCTTGGCAGTCAGAGGCGATGAAAGACGTGGTAGCCTGCGATAAGCTTTGGGGAGTCGGCAAACAGACTGTGATCCAGAGATCTCTGAATGGGGGAACCCACTCAGCATAAGCTGAGTATCTTGTACTGAATACATAGGTGCAAGAGGCGAACCAGGGGAACTGAAACATCTAAGTACCCTGAGGAAAAGAAATCAACCGAGATTCCCTTAGTAGTGGCGAGCGAACGGGGACCAGCCCTTAAGTTGATTTGAGATTAGTGGAACGCTCTGGAAAGTGCGGCCATAGTGGGTGATAGCCCCGTACACGAAAATCTCTTGTCAATGAAATCGAGTAGGACGGAGCACGAGAAACTTTGTCTGAATATGGGGGGACCATCCTCCAAGGCTAAATACTACTGACTGACCGATAGTGAACCAGTACCGTGAGGGAAAGGCGAAAAGAACCCCGGAGAGGGGAGTGAAATAGAACCTGAAACCGTATGCGTACAAGCAGTGGGAGCCTACTTTGTTAGGTGACTGCGTACCTTTTGTATAATGGGTCAGCGACTTATATTCAGTGGCGAGCTTAACCGAATAGGGGAGGCGTAGCGAAAGCGAGTCTTAATAGGGCGTTTAGTCGCTGGGTATAGACCCGAAACCGGGCGATCTATCCATGGGCAGGTTGAAGGTTAGGTAACACTGACTGGAGGACCGAACCGACTACCGTTGAAAAGTTAGCGGATGACCTGTGGATCGGAGTGAAAGGCTAATCAAGCTCGGAGATAGCTGGTTCTCCTCGAAAGCTATTTAGGTAGCGCCTCATGTATCACTCCAGGGGGTAGAGCACTGTTTCGGCTAGGGGGTCATCCCGACTTACCAAACCGATGCAAACTCCGAATACCTGGAAGTGCCGAGCATGGGAGACACACGGCGGGTGCTAACGTCCGTCGTGAAAAGGGAAACAACCCAGACCGTCAGCTAAGGTCCCAAAGTCATGGTTAAGTGGGAAACGATGTGGGAAGGCTTAGACAGCTAGGAGGTTGGCTTAGAAGCAGCCACCCTTTAAAGAAAGCGTAATAGCTCACTAGTCGAGTCGGCCTGCGCGGAAGATGTAACGGGGCTCAAACCATGCACCGAAGCTACGGGTGTCATCTTTGATGACGCGGTAGAGGAGCGTTCTGTAAGCCTGTGAAGGTGAGTTGAGAAGCTTGCTGGAGGTATCAGAAGTGCGAATGCTGACATGAGTAACGACAATGCGAGTGAAAAACTCGCACGCCGAAAGACCAAGGTTTCCTGCGCAACGTTAATCGACGCAGGGTTAGTCGGTCCCTAAGGCGAGGCTGAAAAGCGTAGTCGATGGAAAACAGGTTAATATTCCTGTACTTCCAGTTATTGCGATGGAGGGACGGAGAAGGTTAGGCCAGCCTGGCGTTGGTTGTCCAGGTTTAAGGTGGTAGGCTGAAATCTTAGGCAAATCCGGGATTTCAAGGCCGAGAGCTGATGACGAGTTGCCTTCAGGCGACGAAGTGGTTGATACCATGCTTCCAAGAAAAGCTCCTAAGCTTCAGATAACTGGGAACCGTACCCCAAACCGACACAGGTGGTTAGGTAGAGAATACCAAGGCGCTTGAGAGAACTCGGGTGAAGGAACTAGGCAAAATGGCACCGTAACTTCGGGAGAAGGTGCGCCGGCGAGGGTGAAGGACTTGCTCCGTAAGCCCATGCCGGTCGAAGATACCAGGCCGCTGCGACTGTTTATTAAAAACACAGCACTCTGCAAACACGAAAGTGGACGTATAGGGTGTGACGCCTGCCCGGTGCCGGAAGGTTAATTGATGGGGTTAGCGCAAGCGAAGCTCTTGATCGAAGCCCCGGTAAACGGCGGCCGTAACTATAACGGTCCTAAGGTAGCGAAATTCCTTGTCGGGTAAGTTCCGACCTGCACGAATGGCGTAACGATGGCGGCGCTGTCTCCACCCGAGACTCAGTGAAATTGAAATCGCTGTGAAGATGCAGTGTATCCGCGGCTAGACGGAAAGACCCCGTGAACCTTTACTATAGCTTTGCACTGGACTTTGAATTTGCTTGTGTAGGATAGGTGGGAGGCTTTGAAGTGGGGACGCCAGTTCTCATGGAGCCATCCTTGAAATACCACCCTGGCAACTTTGAGGTTCTAACTCAGGTCCGTTATCCGGATCGAGGACAGTGTATGGTGGGTAGTTTGACTGGGGCGGTCTCCTCCCAAAGAGTAACGGAGGAGTACGAAGGTGCGCTCAGACCGGTCGGAAATCGGTCGTAGAGTATAAAGGCAAAAGCGCGCTTGACTGCGAGACAAACACGTCGAGCAGGTACGAAAGTAGGTCTTAGTGATCCGGTGGTTCTGTATGGAAGGGCCATCGCTCAACGGATAAAAGGTACTCCGGGGATAACAGGCTGATACCGCCCAAGAGTTCATATCGACGGCGGTGTTTGGCACCTCGATGTCGGCTCATCACATCCTGGGGCTGAAGCCGGTCCCAAGGGTATGGCTGTTCGCCATTTAAAGTGGTACGCGAGCTGGGTTTAGAACGTCGTGAGACAGTTCGGTCCCTATCTGCCGTGGACGTTTGAGATTTGAGAGGGGCTGCTCCTAGTACGAGAGGACCGGAGTGGACGAACCTCTGGTGTTCCGGTTGTCACGCCAGTGGCATTGCCGGGTAGCTATGTTCGGAAGAGATAACCGCTGAAAGCATCTAAGCGGGAAACTTGCCTCAAGATGAGATCTCACTGGGATCTTGAATCCCCTAAAGGGCCGTCGAAGACTACGACGTTGATAGGTTGGGTGTGTAAGCGCTGTGAGGCGTTGAGCTAACCAATACTAATTGCCCGTGAGGCTTGACCATATAACACCCAAGCAATTTGCTAGCGCAGATTGCGGTGGTGAAGACGAAACAACCGAAAGTTCGCAACATCACAAATATCGCATATCCGGATTCGCTGGGCTGTCCATCTGGACATTCTGGCAACAGAATTTCTTGACGACCATAGAGCATTGGAACCACCTGATCCCATCCCGAACTCAGCAGTGAAACGATGCATCGCCGATGGTAGTGTGGGGTTTCCCCATGTGAGAGTAGGTCATCGTCAAGATTCATTTCGCAAAACCCCTATCTGCGCATGCAGGTAGGGGTTTTGTCTTTAAGTAGAAGCTATCGCTTCTCCTGGTAGGCTGAACGGCCAGCTGGGGATGAAAAAGGTGGTTGACAGCGTTTTCGAATGCTGTATTATTCACCTCCCGCGACGAGAGATCGAAGCGAGCCAAGTGTTTGAAGCTAAACGAGTTTCTCGCAAAAAACTTCAAAATAAACACTTGACAGCAAATGAGGAAAGCGTAGAATGCGCGCCTCGGTTGAGACGAAACGCTCTTAACCAAACGCTCTTTAACAAATCGAATCAAGCAATTCGTGTGGGTGCTTGTGAGTACGGACTGATAGTCACAAAGATTATCAGCATCACAAGTGGCCATGCGAGAAATCACATAGTCATTTGAGATTGCTGAGCCAAGTTTAGGGTTTCTTAAAAACCCAAGCAGTATTGAACTGAAGAGTTTGATCATGGCTCAGATTGAACGCTGGCGGCAGGCCTAACACATGCAAGTCGAGCGGATGACGGGAGCTTGCTCCTTGATTCAGCGGCGGACGGGTGAGTAATGCCTAGGAATCTGCCTGGTAGTGGGGGACAACGTTTCGAAAGGAACGCTAATACCGCATACGTCCTACGGGAGAAAGCAGGGGACCTTCGGGCCTTGCGCTATCAGATGAGCCTAGGTCGGATTAGCTAGTTGGTGAGGTAATGGCTCACCAAGGCGACGATCCGTAACTGGTCTGAGAGGATGATCAGTCACACTGGAACTGAGACACGGTCCAGACTCCTACGGGAGGCAGCAGTGGGGAATATTGGACAATGGGCGAAAGCCTGATCCAGCCATGCCGCGTGTGTGAAGAAGGTCTTCGGATTGTAAAGCACTTTAAGTTGGGAGGAAGGGCAGTAAGCTAATACCTTGCTGTTTTGACGTTACCGACAGAATAAGCACCGGCTAACTCTGTGCCAGCAGCCGCGGTAATACAGAGGGTGCAAGCGTTAATCGGAATTACTGGGCGTAAAGCGCGCGTAGGTGGTTCGTTAAGTTGGATGTGAAAGCCCCGGGCTCAACCTGGGAACTGCATCCAAAACTGGCGAGCTAGAGTACGGTAGAGGGTGGTGGAATTTCCTGTGTAGCGGTGAAATGCGTAGATATAGGAAGGAACACCAGTGGCGAAGGCGACCACCTGGACTGATACTGACACTGAGGTGCGAAAGCGTGGGGAGCAAACAGGATTAGATACCCTGGTAGTCCACGCCGTAAACGATGTCAACTAGCCGTTGGAATCCTTGAGATTTTAGTGGCGCAGCTAACGCATTAAGTTGACCGCCTGGGGAGTACGGCCGCAAGGTTAAAACTCAAATGAATTGACGGGGGCCCGCACAAGCGGTGGAGCATGTGGTTTAATTCGAAGCAACGCGAAGAACCTTACCAGGCCTTGACATGCAGAGAACTTTCCAGAGATGGATTGGTGCCTTCGGGAACTCTGACACAGGTGCTGCATGGCTGTCGTCAGCTCGTGTCGTGAGATGTTGGGTTAAGTCCCGTAACGAGCGCAACCCTTGTCCTTAGTTACCAGCACGTTATGGTGGGCACTCTAAGGAGACTGCCGGTGACAAACCGGAGGAAGGTGGGGATGACGTCAAGTCATCATGGCCCTTACGGCCTGGGCTACACACGTGCTACAATGGTCGGTACAGAGGGTTGCCAAGCCGCGAGGTGGAGCTAATCTCACAAAACCGATCGTAGTCCGGATCGCAGTCTGCAACTCGACTGCGTGAAGTCGGAATCGCTAGTAATCGCGAATCAGAATGTCGCGGTGAATACGTTCCCGGGCCTTGTACACACCGCCCGTCACACCATGGGAGTGGGTTGCACCAGAAGTAGCTAGTCTAACCTTCGGGAGGACGGTTACCACGGTGTGATTCATGACTGGGGTGAAGTCGTAACAAGGTAGCCGTAGGGGAACCTGCGGCTGGATCACCTCCTTAATCGACGACATCAGCCTGCTGATGAGCTCCCACACGAATTGCTTGATTCATTGTAAAAGACGATGCTGTAACGCGACCCTGTTATAGGTCTGTAGCTCAGTTGGTTAGAGCGCACCCCTGATAAGGGTGAGGTCGGCAGTTCAAATCTGCCCAGACCTACCATTACATGGTTCAGCCGTAGAATACACGGGGCCATAGCTCAGCTGGGAGAGCGCCTGCCTTGCACGCAGGAGGTCAGCGGTTCGATCCCGCTTGGCTCCACCATTTTCGCCGTACGCAGTAGCTTGTCAGAACTTAGAAATGAACATTCAGCTCGAATGTTGATTTCTGACTTTTGTCAGATCGTTCTTTAAAAATTCGGATATGTGATAGATATAGACTGATGGCCAGTTTCACTGCTGGTTAATCAGGCTAAGGTAAAATTTGTGAGTTCTGCTCGAAAGAGCAACATGCGAATTTTCGGCGAATGTCGTCTTCACAGTATAACCAGATTGCTTGGGGTTATATGGTCAAGTGAAGAAGCGCATACGGTGGATGCCTTGGCAGTCAGAGGCGATGAAAGACGTGGTAGCCTGCGATAAGCTTTGGGGAGTCGGCAAACAGACTGTGATCCAGAGATCTCTGAATGGGGGAACCCACTCAGCATAAGCTGAGTATCTTGTACTGAATACATAGGTGCAAGAGGCGAACCAGGGGAACTGAAACATCTAAGTACCCTGAGGAAAAGAAATCAACCGAGATTCCCTTAGTAGTGGCGAGCGAACGGGGACCAGCCCTTAAGTTGATTTGAGATTAGTGGAACGCTCTGGAAAGTGCGGCCATAGTGGGTGATAGCCCCGTACACGAAAATCTCTTGTCAATGAAATCGAGTAGGACGGAGCACGAGAAACTTTGTCTGAATATGGGGGGACCATCCTCCAAGGCTAAATACTACTGACTGACCGATAGTGAACCAGTACCGTGAGGGAAAGGCGAAAAGAACCCCGGAGAGGGGAGTGAAATAGAACCTGAAACCGTATGCGTACAAGCAGTGGGAGCCTACTTTGTTAGGTGACTGCGTACCTTTTGTATAATGGGTCAGCGACTTATATTCAGTGGCGAGCTTAACCGAATAGGGGAGGCGTAGCGAAAGCGAGTCTTAATAGGGCGTTTAGTCGCTGGGTATAGACCCGAAACCGGGCGATCTATCCATGGGCAGGTTGAAGGTTAGGTAACACTGACTGGAGGACCGAACCGACTACCGTTGAAAAGTTAGCGGATGACCTGTGGATCGGAGTGAAAGGCTAATCAAGCTCGGAGATAGCTGGTTCTCCTCGAAAGCTATTTAGGTAGCGCCTCATGTATCACTCCAGGGGGTAGAGCACTGTTTCGGCTAGGGGGTCATCCCGACTTACCAAACCGATGCAAACTCCGAATACCTGGAAGTGCCGAGCATGGGAGACACACGGCGGGTGCTAACGTCCGTCGTGAAAAGGGAAACAACCCAGACCGTCAGCTAAGGTCCCAAAGTCATGGTTAAGTGGGAAACGATGTGGGAAGGCTTAGACAGCTAGGAGGTTGGCTTAGAAGCAGCCACCCTTTAAAGAAAGCGTAATAGCTCACTAGTCGAGTCGGCCTGCGCGGAAGATGTAACGGGGCTCAAACCATGCACCGAAGCTACGGGTGTCATCTTTGATGACGCGGTAGAGGAGCGTTCTGTAAGCCTGTGAAGGTGAGTTGAGAAGCTTGCTGGAGGTATCAGAAGTGCGAATGCTGACATGAGTAACGACAATGCGAGTGAAAAACTCGCACGCCGAAAGACCAAGGTTTCCTGCGCAACGTTAATCGACGCAGGGTTAGTCGGTCCCTAAGGCGAGGCTGAAAAGCGTAGTCGATGGAAAACAGGTTAATATTCCTGTACTTCCAGTTATTGCGATGGAGGGACGGAGAAGGTTAGGCCAGCCTGGCGTTGGTTGTCCAGGTTTAAGGTGGTAGGCTGAAATCTTAGGCAAATCCGGGATTTCAAGGCCGAGAGCTGATGACGAGTTGCCTTCAGGCGACGAAGTGGTTGATACCATGCTTCCAAGAAAAGCTCCTAAGCTTCAGATAACTGGGAACCGTACCCCAAACCGACACAGGTGGTTAGGTAGAGAATACCAAGGCGCTTGAGAGAACTCGGGTGAAGGAACTAGGCAAAATGGCACCGTAACTTCGGGAGAAGGTGCGCCGGCGAGGGTGAAGGACTTGCTCCGTAAGCCCATGCCGGTCGAAGATACCAGGCCGCTGCGACTGTTTATTAAAAACACAGCACTCTGCAAACACGAAAGTGGACGTATAGGGTGTGACGCCTGCCCGGTGCCGGAAGGTTAATTGATGGGGTTAGCGCAAGCGAAGCTCTTGATCGAAGCCCCGGTAAACGGCGGCCGTAACTATAACGGTCCTAAGGTAGCGAAATTCCTTGTCGGGTAAGTTCCGACCTGCACGAATGGCGTAACGATGGCGGCGCTGTCTCCACCCGAGACTCAGTGAAATTGAAATCGCTGTGAAGATGCAGTGTATCCGCGGCTAGACGGAAAGACCCCGTGAACCTTTACTATAGCTTTGCACTGGACTTTGAATTTGCTTGTGTAGGATAGGTGGGAGGCTTTGAAGTGGGGACGCCAGTTCTCATGGAGCCATCCTTGAAATACCACCCTGGCAACTTTGAGGTTCTAACTCAGGTCCGTTATCCGGATCGAGGACAGTGTATGGTGGGTAGTTTGACTGGGGCGGTCTCCTCCCAAAGAGTAACGGAGGAGTACGAAGGTGCGCTCAGACCGGTCGGAAATCGGTCGTAGAGTATAAAGGCAAAAGCGCGCTTGACTGCGAGACAAACACGTCGAGCAGGTACGAAAGTAGGTCTTAGTGATCCGGTGGTTCTGTATGGAAGGGCCATCGCTCAACGGATAAAAGGTACTCCGGGGATAACAGGCTGATACCGCCCAAGAGTTCATATCGACGGCGGTGTTTGGCACCTCGATGTCGGCTCATCACATCCTGGGGCTGAAGCCGGTCCCAAGGGTATGGCTGTTCGCCATTTAAAGTGGTACGCGAGCTGGGTTTAGAACGTCGTGAGACAGTTCGGTCCCTATCTGCCGTGGACGTTTGAGATTTGAGAGGGGCTGCTCCTAGTACGAGAGGACCGGAGTGGACGAACCTCTGGTGTTCCGGTTGTCACGCCAGTGGCATTGCCGGGTAGCTATGTTCGGAAGAGATAACCGCTGAAAGCATCTAAGCGGGAAACTTGCCTCAAGATGAGATCTCACTGGGATCTTGAATCCCCTAAAGGGCCGTCGAAGACTACGACGTTGATAGGTTGGGTGTGTAAGCGCTGTGAGGCGTTGAGCTAACCAATACTAATTGCCCGTGAGGCTTGACCATATAACACCCAAGCAATTTGCTAGCGCAGATTGCGGTGGTGAAGACGAAACAACCGAAAGTTCGCAACATCACAAATATCGCATATCCGGATTCGCTGGGCTGTCCATCTGGACATTCTGGCAACAGAATTTCTTGACGACCATAGAGCATTGGAACCACCTGATCCCATCCCGAACTCAGCAGTGAAACGATGCATCGCCGATGGTAGTGTGGGGTTTCCCCATGTGAGAGTAGGTCATCGTCAAGATTCATTTCGCAAAACCCCTATCTGCACGTGCAGGTAGGGGGTTTGTCTTTAAGTAGGAACTACAGAGATTCGCAGGTACGTCCGAGGGACGGGCCAGCACACAGAATTTCTTGACGACCATAGAGCATTGGAACCACCTGATCCCATCCCGAACTCAGCAGTGAAACGATGCATCGCCGATGGTAGTGTGGGGCTTCCCCATGTGAGAGTAGGTCATCGTCAAGATTCAAATCCAAAGCCCCTGTCTGCGATGCAGACAGGGGCTTTGTCTTTCAGGCCCAAAAAACCCAGGGCTTGTGTGCGTCGCAATCAGGTCAGAACTGATAGCTGACCGTGGCACTGACATTGCGCTCTTCACCCATGTAGCAGTAGTTCAAGCTGGCACACGAAGTGATGTAGCTTTCATTGGTAAGGTTGTTGGCGTTCAAGCGCACATCCATCCCCCGCAGCCCGACCTTGCCCAGGTCATAGCCGATTGAGGCGTCGAACAGGGTATAGGAGGGCACCTTCATACTGTTTTCCGCATCCACCCAGCTGTACCCCACATACCGCACCCCACCACCCAAGCGCAGGCCATCCAGGGCCCCCTGGTGGAAGTTGTAGTCAGCCCAAAGCGAGAACATCTGTTTCGGTGCCTGGGTTGGCGAATTGCCCTTGTTATCCAGGTTGCCGGACACCAGGCTGGGCATCGACTTTGCGTACTCGATATCGGTAAAGGTATAGCCGCCCAGCAGCTTCAAGCTGTCGGTCAGTTGCACATGGGCCTCCAGTTCAAGCCCTTGTGAGCGAACTTGCCCTACAGGGCGATAGAAGTCCTCGTCAGGCTGCTTCGAGGCCAGGTTCTCTTGCTCGATGCGGAACACCGATGCGGTGAACAGATTGTCGCTACCCGGCGGCTGATACTTGATACCAGCCTCCCATTGAGTGCCCTCGGTCGGTGCCAGAGGGCGGCCTTGCTGATCGGACACGGTATTGGGGTTGAACGACTCCGAGTAGCTGACATAGGGCGCAATGCCATTCTCGAACAGGTAGAGCACCCCTGCGCGAGTAGTGAATCTGGAGCGCTGGTCACTGACTTTGGTGTTGCTGTCGCGATTCTCCTCGGACACCTTTACCCAGTCCTGGCGCAGTCCCAACGAGAAGCGCCATTGGTCCAGCTCCACCAGGTCCTGCAGGTAAACGCCCGTTTGTTGCAGGCGCCGCTGGTAACGGTTCTCGCCCAGCACCTGAAGGTTGCCGTTGCCGTACTGCGGGTTGCCGGCGTCCAGCGGATCGACTGTGCCATAACGCCAGGCTACGTCGGCCTTGCGTCGCTGGTAGTCGGCGCCCAGCAGCAGGGTGTGTTTGGCGGCCCCGGTAAAGAATTCCGCCTGCAGCATGTTATCGATGATGTACGAATGCAGGCGTTCGTCGCCGCCGGTATAGGCGCGGTTGAGGATATTGCTGTCGGCACCCGCCCAACCGGCGGAATACACCTGATCCATCGACACGTCGGAATCCTGGTAACGGAAGTTCTGGCGTGCTGTGAACACATCGTTGAAGCGATGCTCGAACTGGTAGCTGAAGGACTGTTGGGTACGCTCGTAGTTGTCGATACCCGGCTCGCCTTCGAAGAAGTGGTCAGACAGGCGCAATCCGTTGCGCTTGTGCAGCATGCCATCTGCGGGGTTGCCGCCGTGATAGCCGCCGTTGGGGTCGTGTTGCAGGTAGGCCTGCAGGGTGAGCGAAGTGTCTTCGCTGAAGTCGATGCTGACGGCCGGCGCGATGGCGTAGCGTTCTTCCTTGTTGTGGTCGAACTGCGTATCGGAAGCATCCGCCAGGCCTGTCAGGCGATAAGCGATACGCTTGTGGTCATCCACGGGGCCGCTGAAATCGAAACCCATGCCACGCTGGCCTTGGGTACCGAGGGTGGCCTGGACTTGATGGTAGGGGGTGAACAGCGGCTTCTTGGTGGTCAGTGCCACCAGGCCTCCTGGCGAGCTACGGCCATACAGTACTGAAGACGGTCCCTTGAGAATATCGATGCGCTCAAGGAAGTATGGGTCCACCTGCATGGTGCTGTAGGTCCCGTTGTCTCCCATCGACTTGAGCCCGTCCACGTAGATGTTGTCTACCGAGCCGTCGTTGAAGCCTCGCATGGCTACATAATCATAACGGTGGGTCGCCCCATAGGGGTTGGTCAGTACCCCAGGTGTGTAGCGCATGGCTTGGGCAACGGTTTGTGAGCCTTGGTCGTCCATCTGCTGACGGGTAACCACCGAGACCGATTGTGATGTTTCTACCAGCGGCATGCTGGTCTTGGTCGCCACCTGGCTGTGGGTAGCGTTGTAACCCTCCATGCTGCCCAATGCATTGCCAAGGGTGAAGCTACGGACATCGGTGTCTGGCAATGACAATGCAGCGCCTTGGGGTTGTACCTGCAGCACGTAGCTGCGGCCGTTCTGGTTGACGGCTTCCAGGCCGCTGCCATTTAGCAACTGGCGCAGTGCCTGATCGGTAGAGTACTGCCCCTGCAGGCCGTTCGACTGCAAGCCTTGGGTGAGCTGGGGTGTGCTCGACAGGGTGATGCCAGCCTGGCGGGCGAACTCGTTGAGCACATCATCCAACTGACCTGCCGGGATCGCATAGCGGTGGCCCACCTGGGCCGTTTCAGCTGCTATGGAAAGTTGTGTTACGGCTGTCAGGCCCAAGACGGTGCCAAACAGGGCAGCCCGGACTGCTTTGCGTAAAAGCACTGAGTGCAAGACAGGTCGAAAATCATTCGCATTGAATGTGGGCATATGCACGGGAGCGGTAGGCATGTGGGGTCCGTTGAAGTGAGAGAGCAGGAGGTGTCGCTTACTGTCCTAGCCGGACCGACATTCAATACCCGTCAAAAAAGTTATTGGGGCCGCTACGCGCCCCATCGCCGGCAAGCCAGCTCCCACAGGTATTGCATAGCCCTAAGGCCTTGTGCGATCTCTGTTGGAGCTGGCTTGCCGGCGATGGGCTGCATAGCAGCCCTGAACGCAAAAGCCGCCGTCAGCTCAGGCCAGCCCCTCCACGCGCACCCACCAGCGTGTACGTTGGCGAAGCCGTACGGGTAGCGTCCGTGGTAGCAGCTGTAGCAGTTGCTCCGGGTCTTCGAGGCGGAATACACCCGACAGGCGCAAATCGGCAATGCCGTCGCTGCAGCCCAGATAACCATGGCGATAACGGCTGACCTGCGCAAGGAAGTCGAAAAGGCGCATGTTCCGGGTGACGATCAGGCCTTCTGTCCAGGCCATCGCATCCATGTCCACCTGCTCGAGCCGGTGTGTGCCTAACGCATCCAGACGCCAGTTCTGGCCGCTTTCGATCCATTGCAGCTGGCCATTGTCAGGCCGGTGTATCGCCACCCTGCCATGGCTGACACTGACCTGCGTGCAGTCGCTGTCCTGACGCGCCACAAAGCGTCCTTCGAACCCTTCCAGTAACGCGTCACGAGTTTCTACAAGCAAGGAACGCTGCGTGTTGCAGGCAATCATCACTTCCCCCTGCTTCAGGCGGACCAGGCGCTGCTGGTCATTGAAGGCCAGGTCGACGGTACTGCGGGTGTTGAGTTGCATCTGCGAGCCATCGGGAAGCGCAAAGCTGCGTCGTTCGCCCGTGCCGGTGGTGTAGTCTGATGTCCAGTCGTTGACCGCATCGAGGTCTTTTCCCAGCCATGCCGCCGTCCCTACCATGGCAACGCCGCCAAGCAGTTTCAGCGCCTGCCGACGATGCAGGCGGCGCTGGCTGGTCTCCAGGGTTTGCAAAGCCAGCCCGGCACCGGGTATGGCACGCAGGTCGAGGTCCTGATGCAGGTGAATTACTCGTTGCCAAGCCTGCTCGTGTTCGTGGTGGGCAGTGCGCCATTGCCTGCACTCTTGTTGCAGGGCAGGGGCATGCCCGCTCTCGCGCAGCCTCAGCATCAACTGGATGGCCTGCTTGACTGCTGTTGCGCCGGGCTGTGAAGCGGTCATTGCGTCAACACTCGTCGGCGTAGCGCAGCAAGTAGCAATGGTAGAGCGCGTCGGCGATATAGCGCTCCACGGTACGCACCGAGATCCCCATCTGGTCGGCGATCGCCTGGTGCTTCAGCCCCTCGCATTGGGCAAGCAGGAATGCACGACATACTTTGGGTTTCAGGCCTTCGAGCATGCGCGCGATGCGCTCCAGCAATTCCAGCAGCAGCTCACGGGTTTCGGCCGAAGGGGCCTGCGCTTCCGGCAACTGTGCCAGCGCCTCGAGATAGGCCCTGTGCAGTTCCTCGCGCCGCCAGTGGTCGATCACGAGCCCACGCGCAACCGTTCTCAGGAAAGCCCTGGGTGTGTTCAGTTGCAGATGTTCGCGACGTTGCAACAGGCGTACGAAGGTGTCCTGGGCCAGGTCTGCGGCATCGGCGGCGTTGCCCAGCTTGCTGCGTAGCCAGGCATGCAACCAGCCGTGGTGGTCACTGTAGAGCGTTTGCACGGAATCGTTGCTGGGCATGGGTGAGGGCGCTGCTATCAATGGACATGAATGATAATTAGTCTCATTGTTGGCGGTAGCCGATCAATTTGCAACCCAGCCGACTGCACCATGCGTGCAGTCACTACTCGCTAGCGCCCCAGTTGCGTATCCAGATACTTGCGGATTACCCGCGATGCGTTATTCAGGTGCCGTTCCAGCACGGCTACCGCTTCGTCCACCAGCTTGTCGCCAGCCGCATCCGCCAGTGCGTTGTGATCGTCCTGGGTGAGCTTGCCCAGGCCCATGGACGAAACATGAAACCGCAGGAAGCGTTCTTCCTCGTTCAGTTCGTCCTCGATCAGGCGCAGCAGTTTCTTGTTCGGCGCCTTGTTGTACAACGACATGTGGAACAGGCGATTGAGGCGGCCGATTTCAGCGTGACGGGTTTCGTTTTCCAGTTGCTGGATATACCCGCGGGCGCTGGCGATGTCGCTGGCATCGAGCAGCGGAATGGACTGGCGCAGCGCCTCGGTCTCGAGCAGCACGCGCAGGGCATAGGTGTCCACCGCGTCCTCGCCGATCAACGGCGCAACCACCGCACCCTTGTGCATTTCCACTTTCAGCAGCGATTGCGCCTCGAGCTGGCGCAGGGCCTCGCGCACGGGCATGCGGCTGACACCGAACAAGGTGGCGAGCTCTTGTTGTCTTACGGCAGTACCTGGAGGCAAGCGGCCATCAAGAATGGCACTGCGCAGGCGTTCTTCGATCACGCCACGGGCCTGGTGCGGCAACAGCTGCTCGCTGGCCAGCACATTGCTCAATTTGATTTTCTCGGCCACGCGACGTCTGCCTCAACGATGACTAAAGTTGGATCCAATGAAGCTAGTAACAGCTCTTGAGGGTGTCAAACCTGTACATCTAATGAGCAGGCGCCCCCAAAAGCGCGGCTATGGTGGATGAAGTCGAAGGGCAAAGGAAGCGGCCCACACAAGGTTATAACCAGAAAGTGTAGGTCGACTGAACGGCGGGTGCATGATTGCAGGATGCCATTGTCTTTTGCCGTTGCAGGCCGCACCATCGCTGCTTTCGACTGGCCTGAGCAGGGCTTGGCAGTGGCGAAATCCTGGATGCTCAAAACCGTTGTGCAACGTGTCGGCCTTGCTGCGCTGCTGGGCAGCCTGCTGCTGGGCGGCTTGCACGCGGATTGGGACTTTTCCCAGATCAGCCGCAAGTCGCAGGCCCTGTATGGCCCCTTGGGCGCCGGGCAGGGCCGTATCGATGCCTGGCAGAGCCTGATGGCTACGCAGAAGCAGGGGACGGAGCTTGAGCGATTGCAGGTGGTCAACCGCTTCTTCAACCAGCAATTGCGCTATGTAGAGGACATCGACCTGTGGCATGAGGTCGACTATTGGGCCACGCCGGTGCAGGCGCTGATCAAGGGTGCAGGGGACTGCGAGGACTACGCCATCGCCAAGTATTTCAGCCTGCGGCGCATGGGTATTCCCAGTGAAAAGCTGCGCATCACCTACGTAAAGGCGCTGCGGCAGAACCGGGCGCACATGGTCCTGACCTATTATTCAAGCCCACAGGCACAACCATTGGTGCTCGACAGCCTGATGGATGCCATCAAGCCGGCGAGCCAGCGTACCGACCTGCTGCCGGTGTACGCCTTCAATGGTGAGGGATTGTGGCTGACGGGCGCCGCAGGCAACAAGAAGGTCGGCGATACCAAGCGGCTATCACGCTGGCAGGATTTGCTGAAGAAAATGCAGGCCGAAGGGTTCCCGGCCGAGCCGGTTTACTGAAGGAGCACAGATGTCACTGTTCAAACAATTGCTGTTGGCCATTTGCCTGTTCCTGGTGGTCGCCTTCAGTGGCAGTTTCATGGTCAGCCTGGAAAGCTCGCGCAGCCAGTACGTCAACCAGTTGCGCTCGCACGCGCAGGATGCGGCGACAGCGCTGGCGCTGTCGCTGACGCCGAATATCGATGATCCGGCGATGGTCGAGCTGATGGTCAGTTCGATCTTCGACAGTGGTTACTACTCAAGCATCAAGGTTGTCGACCTAGGCTCCAATGCTGTGCTGGTAGAGCGCCATGACGAGCCGGACCCCGGCGGTGTACCGCGCTGGTTCGTGGGCCTGATCGGCCTGGAAGCTGCCGGCGGCGACGCCATCGTCAGCCGTGGCTGGCAGCAGGCTGCGCGCGTTGAGGTGATCAGCCACCCGATGTTCGCCATTGCCAAGCTCTGGCAAAGCGCCCTGGGCAGCTTGGGTTGGCTGCTGCTGTGTGGCGCGGCCAGTGCGGTACTCGGCGCCTTGCTCCTGCGTCGCCAGTTGCGGCCGCTGGACTACATGGTCGAGCAGTCCCACGCCATTGCCCGCCGCGAATTCCTCAGCCTGCCCGAGTTGCCGCGCACACCGGAGCTGCGTCGGGTAGTGCAGGCGATGAACCAGATGGTCGAGAAGCTCAAGGCACTGTTCACCGAGCAGGCCGAGCGCAGCGAGCGGCTGCGTGCCGAGTCTTACCAGGACAGCCTGACCGGGCTCTCCAACCGCCGTTATTTCGAGATGCAGTTGAACATGCGTGTGAGCAACCTGGAAGAAGCGCGCGCCGGTTACCTGCTGTTGCTGCGGGTCCAGGGGCTGGCGGGGTTGAACGCCCGTCTTGGCGGCCAACGTACCGACCAGTTGCTACAGGCTGTGGGTGAGCAGTTGCGTCGCACCTGTGCCAGCTATCCGGAAACCAACGATCTGATTTCCCGCAGCCGCGGGGGCGAGTTTGCCGTGTTGGCGCCGGGTATGGTGCATGAAGAGGCGGTACAGCTTGCCCAGGCCTTGGAAGCAACGCTGCACAGTCTGCACGAAACAGGCGCCAGTGATATCGACCCGGTGGCTTGTATCGGCCTGGCGCCGTTCAGCCCCGGTGATTCACCACAGGCATTGCTGAAGCTTGCCGACGAGGCGCTGGCGCGCGCCGAGAACCAGCCAACACCGGGTTGGGTATGCCTTGAGCAAGGTGTGGCTGCAGTTGCTGCGGATAGCCAGCATGTCTGGCATGAGCGGCTGGACCAGGCGTTCAACAATGGGCATTTCGAACTGTTCTTCCAGCCAGTGGTAGATTGCGCTTCTGTGCAACGGGTATTGCACCACAAGGTGATTTCGCGTTTGCAGGATGGCCATGGCGAGGCGCTGCCGGCAGGTCGCTTCCTGCCCTGGCTGGAGCGCTTCGGCTGGATGCCGCGGCTTGATGTGCTGGTGTTGGAGAAGGTGCTGGCGCACCTTCGAGGGCATGAACAGGTGTTGGCGCTGAACCTGTCCGCCGCCACCCTGGCCGACCCCAAGGCCCTCCAGCGTGTCTTCGAGCTTCTGGGCCAGAACACGGCGCTTGGCCCGCGGCTGGTTTTCGAAATTGGCGAGGAACAGTTGCCTGAGCAGGCGGTTCTGGAACAACTCACCCGGCGCCTGCACGCGCTTGGCTTCGGCTTGGCGCTGCAACGCTTTGGTGGGCGTTTCAGCATGATCGGCAACCTGGCGCACCTGGGCCTGGCATACCTGAAGATCGATGGCAGCTACATCCGCAACATTGACCAAGAGCAGCACAAGCGGCTGTTCATCGAGGCGGTCCAGCGTGCCGCACACAGTATCGACCTGCCGCTGATTGCCGAGCGGGTCGAGACGGAAGGTGAGCGGTTGGTGTTGCGGGAGATGGGTGTAGGCGGGATTCAGGGGCAGTTGGTTGGTGAGCCTGCCCCCTGGCGCTGAGGGTATGCGGTCCCTTGTAGGAGCGGCCTTGTGTCGCGAAAGGGCCGCACAGCGGCCCCAGGATTTCAGCAAAGATGCATAAATCGCTGGGGCTGCTGTGCAGCCCTTTCGCGACACAAGGCCGCTCCTACAGCGAACACGGTAGGAATGGCGGTCAACGCTCGCGCAACGCCTCCGAACGCGCCTTCATTATCGGCTTGAGCAGGTAGCTCATGATGGTCTTCTTGCCGGTCATGATATCGACCGTCGCCACCATCCCCGGAATGATCAGCAGCGGCTTCTCGTCAGTGCCCAGGTGGCTGCGGTCGGTGCGCAGCTTGATCAGGTAATAGGTGGTCTTCTTGTCTTCATCGGTGATGGTGTCGGCACCGATCTGCTCCAGCTTGGCCTTCAGCCCGCCGTAGATGGTGTAGTCATAGGCCGTGAACTTGACCGTCGCTTCCTGACCAGGGTGCAGGAAGGCGATGTCCTTGGGCAGGATCTTCGCCTCGATAACCAGTGAGTCGTCCAGCGGCACGATTTCTATGATATCGCTGCCCGGCTGGATCACCCCGCCAATGGTATTCACCAGCAGTTGCTTGACGATACCGCGTACCGGCGAAGTAACCATGGTGCGGTGAACGCGATCATCCAGCGCCTTGCTGGTTGCCGTGGCTTTGTTCAGCTCTGTGCGCGCTTCGTTCAGCTGGGTCAGCGCTTCGCTACGGAATTTGCCACGGGTCTCTTCGATCTTGCTTTGCACCTCGCGAATGGCCGCCTCGGCACGCGGGATAGCCAGCGCTGTGGAGTCCAGCTGACCGCGGTTCTCCACCTCGGCACGACGCAGGCGCAGCACTTCAACCTGCGAGATTGCGCCGGTTGCCACCAGTGGCTCGGACATGCTGATTTCTTTACGCAACAGTTCCAGGCTGTTGGCGTACTGGGCGCGCTTTGAACTGAACTCGCGCAGCTCCTGCTGGCGCTGGACCAGTTGTTGCTGCAAGCCACCAATCTCGTCCTGCAGTTGCTGGCGCCGGCTCTGGTACAGCGACTCTTCGCTTGCTGCCTGGCTTGGCGCGGCCTTGCGCAGTTCCTCATCGATCTTCAACGGGGTGTCGCCCACTTCGGCACTCAGGCGCTCGACGCGCAAAGCCATGGCCAGGCGGTCGGCCTCGGTTTCACCCACGTTGGAGGCGAATCGGGTTTCATCCAGGCGCAGCAATGGCTGGCCCACTTCGACAATCTGCCCTTCCTTGGCGAAGATCTCGGCGACTATGCCCCCCTCCAGGTTCTGAATCTTCTGCACCTTGGACGACGGAATGGCCTTGCCTTCACCCCGCGTAACTTCGTCGATGGGCGCGACGCTGGCCCACACGATCAGGAACACGAAGAACAGGATTACGCCCCAGATGGTCAGCCGCACGACTCGCGGCGCATCCTCGATCAGGGCCTTGTTGACCTCTGGCAGCGGCTGCCCGCCCAGTGAATCGGACCCTTTGAAATAGCGCCGCAGGCCTTCCTTGAATTGCCCTACATCCAGCTTATGCAACACTGATCTGCCCCTTCTTCAGCGCATCCATGACCGCGGCTTTCGGGCCGTCGGCAACAATCTGCCCGCGATCGATCACGATCAGTCGGTCCACCAGTGACAGCAGCGAGGCACGGTGAGTGACCAGCAGCACCGTCTTGCCTTCCACTACCGCCTGCAGCCGCTGCTTGAGGCGTTCTTCGCCGGTGTTGTCCATGGCGCTGGTCGGTTCGTCCAGCAGCAGGATCTGCGGGTTGAGCAACAGCGCGCGGCCCAGGGCGACGTTCTGTCGCTGGCCGCCGGACAGGTTCTGCCCGCGCTCACCTACCTGCAGCTCGTAGCCGTCCGGGTGCAACCGGGCGAATTCATGTACGCCTGCCAGTTCGGCAGCCTGCAGGATCAACTCATCCTCGATGTAGCGGGCCCCGCTGACCAGGTTATCGCGCAGGGTACCGGCCAGCAGCTGAATGTCCTGCGGCACGTAGCCGATGTTGTGGCGCAGTTCGCTGACGTCGATCTGGCGAATGTCCACGCCGTCGACCAGCAGCGAGCCGCCGTCGGCCTCGTACAGTCCGACGATGAGCTTGGCCAACGAGCTCTTGCCCGAGCCACTGCGGCCGATGATACCCACCTTCTCGCCGGGGCGGATGGTGAGGTTGATGTTCTTCAGGGCCTGGTTCTGTTGGTTCGGATAGGTGAAATCGACCCCGCGGAACTCGACGCTGCCCTGCAGCACCTTGCGGCTCAGTGGGCGTTCTTCGAAGTTGCGCTCTTGCGGTAGTTCCATCATGTGGTCGGTGGAGACCATGGTCACCTTGGCTTGCTGGTAGCGGGCGAGCAGGCCGTTGAGCTGGCCCAGCGGCCCGAGGGCGCGGCCGCTGAGCATGTAGCAGGCTACCAGGCCGCCCATGCTCAGGTTGCCGTCGATGATCAGGTATACGCCGACGCAGATCATTGCCACGCCTGCGAGTTGCTGGATCAGCAGGGTGATGTTCATCGCCAGGCTAGACAGCACTTTGACCCGCAGTTCGAGGCGGCTGAGGGTACCGAGGGTCTGCTCCCACATGTACTGGCGTTCGCTTTCGGCGTTGTTGACCTTTACCGCATCCAGGCCGGCAAGGGTCTCGATCAGGCTGGACTGGCGCTCCGAAGCCAGGGCCATGGTCCGTTCCATCGTCGCCATCAGTGGCCGTTGCAGTGCATAACCGATGCCCAGGGCCAGCGGGAAGGCGATGATCGGTATCCACACCAGATGCCCGCCAATAATGGCGATGACGATCAGGATAAGCACGGTGAAGGGCAGGTCGATCAGGCTGGTCAGGGTCAGCGAGGCGAGGAAGTCCCGCAGGCCCTGGAACTCATGAATGTTCTGGGCAAAGCTGCCGACCCTGGCAGGGCGGTACTTCATCGACATGCCGACGATACGTTCGAACAGCGTTGCCGAAATGATCAGGTCGGTCTTTTTGCCGGCCAGGTCCAGGCACAAGCCGCGCAGGCCCTTGAGGATCAGGTCGAAGATGTAGGCGCCGGCGATGCCGACGGCCAGTACCCAGAGGGTCGAGGTGGCCTGGTTGGGTACCACCCGGTCATATACGTTCATCACGAACAGTGGCGCGGCCAGGGCGATCAGGTTGATCACCAGGCTGGCGGCGATGGCGTCGATATACAGCCATTTGCTGCGCAGCAAGGTATCGCGGAACCACGACTTCGCCCGCGGGATGAGGTTGCCGTGGTTCACGTCGAACTTGTGCTGCGGCTGGGCAAAGAATACCCGGCCACTGTAATCGCTCTGCAGGGCTTCGCGGCTGACATGCACCTCGCCGCCATCGCTCTCGCTAAGCAACAGGCGTGCGGTGTCTTCGTTCTCCCAGCCCAGCAGGACGGCGCTGCGGCCTTCCTTGAGCAGCAACATGGCTGGCATGGCGATGCTCGGGATCTGCTCCAGCTTACGCTGCAGCAGGCGCCCCTGCAGCCCGGCCCTGGCGGCAGCGCGGGGCAGCAACTCGGGGCTCAGGCGCTGGGCCGGCAACGGCAGGCCGGTGGTCAGCATGACCCGGCTTGCAGGTTTCTGGTGCAGGACACACAGGCTCAACAGACTATCCAGCAGGGGATCGTCATGCTGACTGCGTGGATCGTGGCTGAGTTGGACTCGACTGACTTCGGATTCCACGCGGCGCTCTCTTCATCCTTGTGGTGGGTGGGGTGGGTGTGCCGCCGTTCAGGCTGGCTCACCCGTGCTGCCAGGCAGTGGTCATGAGGCTACGGCACCCTGGCGCTTGGGCAACCGGCTAATGGTCGCCTTGAATCGCTATTGAGTAAACAGTTCTGCGGTCTTCATTCCTGGCAGACGGTGCTGGGTGGTGGATGTTTCATTTTTGATTCATCCAGGTCGAATCAGTGTTAAGCATAGCCTGCCATCTAGCTGGCGACAGAGGTGTTGCGGTATCGCTCTGCACATTTGTCAATAAACAGGCGCTGATTTGTTGACGGACTTGCGCGACTAATTAGGCAAAATTCATCTATTAGCAAAGCGTTCTCTGACAAGCCTGGTCTATACAAACGGTAACGCTTTCTCATATTCGGGCTGGCAGTATTTACGCTGTGGTTCGCTATCTCTTTGATCTGCGGCAAATTGACACCCTAATTGTGCAACTGTACTGGCTACCGACAGCCGCGAACTGTCACAAGGCCCAGGTTCTGCGTGGCCTCCAGTCACCGTCGGGCCCCCTTTAGGCAAGGTTTGTGCTGCTGAAAAAGCTATTATTTGAGCGAGCGGAAGGTGATTTGTAAATTGACGCTCGAATTTTGACAATTGCCGATGAAAGGGTGTCCTGACCCATCCGATACCATCACCTAAGCGCCGAGAAAGATGCTCTAAATGTCGCGTTGAGCGCGCTTTAGGTGATGTATGGCACTTGTCCCTAAAAAGCACATGGTTAATATGCGAATATCAATGTGACATTACATTGCCGATTGTTTAGGATGGCAGAATGCGGGTCAATAGTTTGGCATTCAGTCGAGCCTAATAAGTCATAGGCGGAATATTGACGTCGGTAAGCGTCGAAAGATCATCAACATAGTTCCGCCTGAAGTGGTCTGCGAGTGCCGCTCTGGCAGGGAAGTACCTATCGGGTCACACGGAGAGTCCAATGAGCAGCGTTGTAGCCATCGTCAAAAGTATTGTTGGCCAGGTTATTGCGGTATCCCCTGAGGGCATTCGGCGTGTTCTGATCGAAGGGGACCGCCTGCTGGTCGGTGAGGAAGTGCTCACTGGCCCAGGCGGTGCAATTACTTTGGAACTGGCCGATGGCCGTTTGCTGGATCTGGGTCGAGACAGCCAGTGGAGCGCTGATGCGCCGGACAGCAGCACCGACCTGAGTCAGGCTACCGCGCAGGCCGCGCCGTCGGTGGAAGAGCTGCAACAGGCGATCGCTGCCGGTGTCGACCCGACTACCGAACTTGAGGCGACTGCGGCTGGCCCGTCGTCGTCGGGCGGTGGTGGCGCGCTTGGCGGTGGCCACAGCTTTGTCATGCTCGAAGAAACCGCAGGCCGGGTCGACCCTACCGTCGGCTTTCCGACTGAAGGGCTGGGCTTTGCTGCCGTGCTCGATGGCGAAGAGGTTGGCGTGCTGGATACCACCAGCAACAACCAGGTGACTACACCGACGACCGACACCAACGTTTCTACTGACCTGGTTCTTGACGCTACCTCTTCCATCAGCGAGGCGGGTGGCGTAATCGTTTATACAGCTACAGTTGGCCAGGCGCCGGCCACAAACCTGTTGGTCACCCTGTCCAACGGTGCCGTGATTGTGATTCCGGCTGGGCAGACCACTGGTAGCGTAAACGTCGTGGTCCCCGCGAACGATACCCCCTATATCGACGGTGGCCAGATTTCGGCGACCGTAACGGGCACCACCGGGGGCAGCGGGCTGACAGTGATTGTGCCGCAAACACCAGCGGTTACTCAGGTTACCGATACCGTCGACACCACCACTGCGACCCTGACGGCCACTCCGTCGGTGACTGAAGGCGGCGTGATCACCTACACCGTAACCCTGAGCAACCCTGCCCAGACCCCGGTGACCGTGACCCTGTCCAACGGCCAGACCATCACTGTCGAAGCTGGCAAGACCCAGGGCAGCGTTGACTTCCAGACCCCGAGCAACGACGTCTACAACAACGGCTCGACTGTCAGCACGACGATTACCGATGCTACCGGCGGGAACTTCGAGCAGTTGACCCCGAATCCGAGCCCGGCTCAGACCACGATCAACGACTCGGTCGACAACACTACTGCGACCCTGACGGCGACGCCGTCGGTGACCGAAGGCGGTGTGATCACCTACACCGTGACCCTGAGCAACCCAGCCCAGACCCCGGTGACAGTGACCCTGTCCAATGGCCAGACCATCACCGTTGAAGCCGGCAAGACCCAGGGCAGCATCGACTTCAAAACCCCAGCCAACGACGTCTACAACAATGGCTCGACCGTCAGCACGACGATTACTGGTGCCACCGGTGGCAACTTCGAGCAGTTGACCCCGAATCCGACCGCGGCTCAGACCACCATCAACGACTCGGTCGACAACACTACTGCGACCCTGACGGCGACGCCGTCGGTGACTGAAGGCGGTGTGATCACCTACACCGTGACCCTGAGCAACCCAGCCCAGACCCCGGTGACAGTGACCCTGTCCAATGGCCAGACCATCACCGTTGAAGCCGGCAAGACCCAGGGCAGCATCGATTTCCAGACCCCGGCCAATGACGTCTACAACAACGGCTCGACGGTCAGCACGACGATTACCGGTGCGACCGGTGGCAACTTCGAGCAGCTGACCCCGAACCCAACGCCGGCTCAGACCGCGATCAACGACTCGGTCGATAACACTACTGCGACCCTGACGGCGACGCCGTCGGTGACCGAAGGCGGCGTCATTACTTACACCGTGACCCTGAGCAATCCGGCCCAGACCCCGGTGACCGTGACCCTGTCCAATGGCCAGACCATTACCGTTGAGGCCGGCAAGACCCAGGGCAGTGTCGACTTCCAGACCCCGGCGAACGACGTCTACAACAACGGTTCCACCGTTAGCGTCACCATCGAGGGCGCCGCTGGTGGCAACTTCGAGCAACTGACCCCGAATCCAACCCCAGCTTCGACTGTCATTAGTGACAGTATCGATACCGTTACCGTAAGCATCGTCAGCAACGGCAATGTGACCGAAGACCAGCAGCCTTCCTTCACTGTAAAGGTAAGCCAGGCGCTGGACCGTCCGCTGACCGTAACCCTGTCCAACGGCGACACCGTGACCATCGAGGCGGGTAAAACCGAGGTCGAGTATAAAGCCTCGGCCCAGGGCGACGACGTCTACAAAGACGCCGGCTCCATTACTCTCAGCGTGACCGACGCTACAGTTTCCGGCGCCACTTTCGAGAAGCTGGCCTTGGGTAGCCCGGCTACCGTTGAAATCTCGGACACCATCGACGAAGTTGTGGCCAAGCTGACCGCAACCCCTTCGGTGATCGAAGGCGGCGAGATCACCTACACCATCACGCTGACCAACAAAGACGGTCTGCCGATCAACAACCACGCAGAGCTGTACTTCAAGCTGGCCGACGGCACTAACGTCGTGGTTGCAGCCAACAGCACCACCGGTTCGGCCACTGTTGTTGCGCCGGACAACGTCTACGTTGGCGCTAACAAGCCAGTGGTCAACGCCATCGACTCGGTCAGCGGTTCGGATGCGTGGAAGTTCGAACAACTGACCCTGGACAAGACCGAAGTCAAAACCCAGGTTACCGACGAGCCAGGTACCCCGGGCAATCCGAGCCCGGGTGGCGGCAACGAAGGCGATATCGTCAAGGTCACCATCACGGCCGACCAGACATCGGTTGCCGAAAACGTCAAGCCGACCTTCACCGTGCATATCAACACAGTGCTGGCGCATGACCTGACCGTAACCCTGAGCAATAACGCAGTTGTGACCATCAAGGCCGGTCAGACCTCGAGCGAGCCGTATGCTCACGACGCGCAAGGTGACGACGTCTACCAGGACGCTGGCGAAATCACCCTCGGCATTAAGTCGGCGGTAGATGTGACCGGCGCTGCCTTCGAGAACCTGCAGCTGGGTGATCCGGCTTCGGTCAAAGTGACCGACACCATCGACGAAGTTGTGGCCAAGCTGACCGCGACTCCTTCGGTAACCGAAGGCGGCGAAATCACTTACACGATCACGCTGACCAACAAAGACGGTCTGCCGATCAACAACCACGCGGAGCTGTACTTCAAGCTGACCGATGGCACTACTGTCATCGTGCCGGCGAACAGCGCCACCGGTTCGGCCACGGCCATCGCGCCGGACAACGTCTACACCGGGAGCAATCCGCCTGTCGTTAACGCGATCGGCTCGGTCAGCGGCGCAGACGCGTGGAAGTTCGAACAACTGACCTTGGACAAGACCGAAGTCAAAACCCAGGTTACCGACGAGCCAGGTACCCCGGGCAATCCGAACCCGGGTGGCGGTAATGAAGGCGATCTGGTCAAGGTCAGCATCAGTGCGGTCGAGCAGGCGGTCGACGAGGCGACTGCACCGAACTTCGTCGTCACGCTGAACAAGCCACTCGACAAGCCGCTGATCGTTACCCTGAGCAACGGCGACAAGATCACCTTCGGCATTGGCGAAGTCTCCAAGCCGTACACCGCCAAGCCGCAAGGCGACGACGTGTTCGTCGACAAGGGCAAAATCGAAGTTGGTATCGCTGACGCTACCGTCGACGGCTCGAAATTCGAGAACCTGCAGCTCGGCGATCCGGCTTCTGTGGCGGTCACCGACACCCTCAGCAAGGTCACCGCCGTGTTGTCGGTGGACAGCACTGCGGTGGTCGAAGGCGGCAAGATCACTTACACCGTGACCTTGATCAGTGAAGACACCAAGCTGCCGGTGACTGGCCATGGCGGCGTAACCGTCACCCTGACGGGTGGCACGGTGGTGACCATTCCAGCAGGCTCCGCTTCGGGCACTGGCTTCGTCACTGCCCCGAACGACCTGTACACCGGTGGCCAAGCTGCGATCACCAAGTCGATTACAGACATCACCGTGAATGGTGATGCGAAATTCGAGAACCTGGTCCCCGACACCAAGTCGGTCACCACCACCATCAGCGACGAGCCGGACGGTGCCGGCAACCTGGTTGAAGTCCGTATCACTCCAGTAGAAAGCTCGGTGAACGAGGCGACCGCGCCGTCGTTCAACGTCACCTTGAACAAACCGATCGACAAGCCGCTGACCGTCAAGCTCAGCACCGGCGAGACCCTGGTGTTCGAAGCGGGCGAAACCAGCAAGACCATCTCGGCCCCTGCGCAAGGCGATGACGTGTTCATCGACAAGGACCAGATCACCGTCAGCATCGACGAGGCCACCGTCCCGGGGGCTCCGCTGGAGCACCTGGTAATCGGCGATCCGGCGGTTGTGCAGGTCACCGACACCCTCAGCAAGGTCACCGCCGTGTTGTCGGTGGACAGCACTGCGGTGGTCGAAGGCGGCAAGATCACTTACACCGTGACCTTGATCAGTGAAGACACCAAGCTGCCGGTGACTGGCCATGGCGGCGTAACCGTCACCCTGACGGGTGGCACGGTGGTGACCATTCCAGCAGGCTCCGCTTCGGGCACTGGCTTCGTCACTGCCCCGAACGACCTGTACACCGGTGGCCAAGCTGCGATCACCAAGTCGATTACAGACATCACCGTGAATGGTGATGCGAAATTCGAGAACCTGGTCCCCGACACCAAGTCGGTCACCACCACCATCAGCGACGAGCCGGACGGTGCCGGCAACCTGGTTGAAGTCCGTATCACTCCAGTAGAAAGCTCGGTGAACGAGGCGACCGCGCCGTCGTTCAACGTCACCTTGAACAAACCGATCGACAAGCCGCTGACCGTCAAGCTCAGCACCGGCGAGACCCTGGTGTTCGAAGCGGGCGAAACCAGCAAGACCATCTCGGCCCCTGCGCAAGGCGATGACGTGTTCATCGACAAGGACCAGATCACCGTCAGCATCGACGAGGCCACCGTCCCGGGGGCTCCGCTGGAGCACTTGGTAATCGGCGATCCGGCGGTTGTGCAGGTCACCGACACCCTCAGCAAGGTCACCGCCGTGTTGTCGGTGGACAGCACTGCGGTGGTCGAAGGCGGCAAGATCACTTACACCGTGACCTTGATCAGTGAAGACACCAAGCTGCCGGTGACTGGCCATGGCGGCGTAACCGTCACCCTGACGGGTGGCACGGTGGTGACCATTCCAGCAGGCTCCGCTTCGGGCACTGGCTTCGTCACTGCCCCGAACGACCTGTACACCGGTGGCCAAGCTGCGATCACCAAGTCGATTACAGACATCACCGTGAATGGTGATGCGAAATTCGAGAACCTGGTCCCCGACACCAAGTCGGTCACCACCACCATCAGCGACGAGCCGGACGGTGCCGGCAACCTGGTTGAAGTCCGTATCACTCCAGTAGAAAGCTCGGTGAACGAGGCGACCGCGCCGTCGTTCAACGTCACCTTGAACAAACCGATCGACAAGCCGTTGACCGTCAAGCTGAGCACCGGCGAAACCCTGGTGTTCGAAGCGGGCGAAACCAGCAAGACCATCTCGGCCCCTGCGCAAGGCGATGACGTGTTCATCGACAAGGACCAGATCACCGTCAGCATCGACGAGGCCACCGTCCCGGGGGCTCCGCTGGAGCACCTGGTAATCGGCGACCCGGCGGTTGTGCAGGTCACCGACACCCTCAGCAAGGTCACCGCCGTGTTGTCGGTGGACAGCACTGCGGTGGTCGAAGGCGGCAAGATCACTTACACCGTGACCTTGATCAGTGAAGACACCAAGCTGCCGGTGACTGGCCATGGCGGCGTAACCGTCACCCTGACGGGTGGCACGGTGGTGACCATTCCAGCAGGCTCCGCTTCGGGCACTGGCTTCGTCACTGCCCCGAACGACCTGTACACCGGTGGCCAAGCTGCGATCACCAAGTCGATTACAGACATCACCGTGAATGGTGATGCGAAATTCGAGAACCTGGTCCCCGACACCAAGTCGGTCACCACCACCATCAGCGACGAGCCGGACGGTGCCGGCAACCTGGTTGAAGTCCGTATCACTCCAGTAGAAAGCTCGGTGAACGAGGCGACCGCGCCGTCGTTCAACGTCACCTTGAACAAACCGATCGACAAGCCGCTGACCGTCAAGCTCAGCACCGGCGAGACCCTGGTGTTCGAAGCGGGCGAAACCAGCAAGACCATCTCGGCCCCTGCGCAAGGCGATGACGTGTTCATCGACAAGGACCAGATCACCGTCAGCATCGACGAGGCCACCGTCCCGGGGGCTCCGCTGGAGCACCTGGTAATCGGCGATCCGGCGGTTGTGCAGGTCACCGACACCCTCAGCAAGGTCACCGCCGTGTTGTCGGTGGACAGCACTGCGGTGGTCGAAGGCGGCAAGATCACTTACACCGTGACCTTGATCAGTGAAGACACCAAGCTGCCGGTGACTGGCCATGGCGGCGTAACCGTCACCCTGACGGGTGGCACGGTGGTGACCATTCCAGCAGGCTCCGCTTCGGGCACTGGCTTCGTCACTGCCCCGAACGACCTGTACACCGGTGGCCAAGCTGCGATCACCAAGTCGATTACAGACATCACCGTGAATGGTGATGCGAAATTCGAGAACCTGGTCCCCGACACCAAGTCGGTCACCACCACCATCAGCGACGAGCCGGACGGTGCCGGCAACCTGGTTGAAGTCCGTATCACTCCAGTAGAAAGCTCGGTGAACGAGGCGACCGCGCCGTCGTTCAACGTCACCTTGAACAAACCGATCGACAAGCCGCTGACCGTCAAGCTCAGCACCGGCGAGACCCTGGTGTTCGAAGCGGGCGAAACCAGCAAGACCATCTCGGCCCCTGCGCAAGGCGATGACGTGTTCATCGACAAGGACCAGATCACCGTCAGCATCGACGAGGCCACCGTCCCGGGGGCTCCGCTGGAGCACCTGGTAATCGGCGATCCGGCGGTTGTGCAGGTCACCGACACCCTCAGCAAGGTCACCGCCGTGTTGTCGGTGGACAGCACTGCGGTGGTCGAAGGCGGCAAGATCACTTACACCGTGACCTTGATCAGTGAAGACACCAAGCTGCCGGTGACTGGCCATGGCGGCGTAACCGTCACCCTGACGGGTGGCACGGTGGTGACCATTCCAGCAGGCTCCGCTTCGGGCACTGGCTTCGTCACTGCCCCGAACGACCTGTACACCGGTGGCCAAGCTGCGATCACCAAGTCGATTACAGACATCACCGTGAATGGTGATGCGAAATTCGAGAACCTGGTCCCCGACACCAAGTCGGTCACCACCACCATCAGCGACGAGCCGGACGGTGCCGGCAACCTGGTTGAAGTCCGTATCACTCCAGTAGAAAGCTCGGTGAACGAGGCGACCGCGCCGTCGTTCAACGTCACCTTGAACAAACCGATCGACAAGCCGCTGACCGTCAAGCTCAGCACCGGCGAGACCCTGGTGTTCGAAGCGGGCGAAACCAGCAAGACCATCTCGGCCCCTGCGCAAGGCGATGACGTGTTCATCGACAAGGACCAGATCACCGTCAGCATCGACGAGGCCACCGTCCCGGGGGCTCCGCTGGAGCACTTGGTAATCGGCGATCCGGCGGTTGTGCAGGTCACCGACACCCTCAGCAAGGTCACCGCCGTGTTGTCGGTGGACAGCACTGCGGTGGTCGAAGGCGGCAAGATCACTTACACCGTGACCTTGATCAGTGAAGACACCAAGCTGCCGGTGACTGGCCATGGCGGCGTAACCGTCACCCTGACGGGTGGCACGGTGGTGACCATTCCAGCAGGTTCCGCTTCGGGCACTGGCTTCGTCACTGCCCCGAACGACCTGTACACCGGTGGCCAAGCTGCGATCACCAAGTCGATTACAGACATCACCGTGAATGGTGATGCGAAATTCGAGAACCTGGTCCCCGACACCAAGTCGGTCACCACCACCATCAGCGACGAGCCGGACGGTGCCGGCAACCTGGTTGAAGTCCGTATCACTCCAGTAGAAAGCTCGGTGAACGAGGCGACCGCGCCGTCGTTCAACGTCACCTTGAACAAACCGATCGACAAGCCGCTGACCGTCAAGCTCAGCACCGGCGAGACCCTGGTGTTCGAAGCGGGCGAAACCAGCAAGACCATCTCGGCCCCTGCGCAAGGCGATGACGTGTTCATCGACAAGGACCAGATCACCGTCAGCATCGACGAGGCCACCGTCCCGGGGGCTCCGCTGGAGCACCTGGTAATCGGCGATCCGGCGGTTGTGCAGGTCACCGACACCCTCAGCAAGGTCACCGCCGTGTTGTCGGTGGACAGCACTGCGGTGGTCGAAGGCGGCAAGATCACTTACACCGTGACCTTGATCAGTGAAGACACCAAGCTGCCGGTGACTGGCCATGGCGGCGTAACCGTCACCCTGACGGGTGGCACGGTGGTGACCATTCCAGCAGGCTCCGCTTCGGGCACTGGCTTCGTCACTGCCCCGAACGACCTGTACACCGGTGGCCAAGCTGCGATCACCAAGTCGATTACAGACATCACCGTGAATGGTGATGCGAAATTCGAGAACCTGGTCCCCGACACCAAGTCGGTCACCACCACCATCAGCGACGAGCCGGACGGTGCCGGCAACCTGGTTGAAGTCCGTATCACTCCAGTAGAAAGCTCGGTGAACGAGGCGACCGCGCCGTCGTTCAACGTCACCTTGAACAAACCGATCGACAAGCCGTTGACCGTCAAGCTGAGCACCGGCGAAACCCTGGTGTTCGAAGCGGGCGAAACCAGCAAGACCATCTCGGCCCCTGCGCAAGGCGATGACGTGTTCATCGACAAGGACCAGATCACCGTCAGCATCGACGAGGCCACCGTCCCGGGGGCTCCGCTGGAGCACCTGGTAATCGGCGACCCGGCGGTTGTGCAGGTCACCGACACCCTCAGCAAGGTCACCGCCGTGTTGTCGGTGGACAGCACTGCGGTGGTCGAAGGCGGCAAGATCACTTACACCGTGACCTTGATCAGTGAAGACACCAAGCTGCCGGTGACTGGCCATGGCGGCGTAACCGTCACCCTGACGGGTGGCACGGTGGTGACCATTCCAGCAGGCTCCGCTTCGGGCACTGGCTTCGTCACTGCCCCGAACGACCTGTACACCGGTGGCCAAGCTGCGATCACCAAGTCGATTACAGACATCACCGTGAATGGTGATGCGAAATTCGAGAACCTGGTCCCCGACACCAAGTCGGTCACCACCACCATCAGCGACGAGCCGGACGGTGCCGGCAACCTGGTTGAAGTCCGTATCACTCCAGTAGAAAGCTCGGTGAACGAGGCGACCGCGCCGTCGTTCAACGTCACCTTGAACAAACCGATCGACAAGCCGCTGACCGTCAAGCTCAGCACCGGCGAGACCCTGGTGTTCGAAGCGGGCGAAACCAGCAAGACCATCTCGGCCCCTGCGCAAGGCGATGACGTGTTCATCGACAAGGACCAGATCACCGTCAGCATCGACGAGGCCACCGTCCCGGGGGCTCCGCTGGAGCACCTGGTAATCGGCGATCCGGCGGTTGTGCAGGTCACCGACACCCTCAGCAAGGTCACCGCCGTGTTGTCGGTGGACAGCACTGCGGTGGTCGAAGGCGGCAAGATCACTTACACCGTGACCTTGATCAGTGAAGACACCAAGCTGCCGGTGACTGGCCATGGCGGCGTAACCGTCACCCTGACGGGTGGCACGGTGGTGACCATTCCAGCAGGCTCCGCTTCGGGCACTGGCTTCGTCACTGCCCCGAACGACCTGTACACCGGTGGCCAAGCTGCGATCACCAAGTCGATTACAGACATCACCGTGAATGGTGATGCGAAATTCGAGAACCTGGTCCCCGACACCAAGTCGGTCACCACCACCATCAGCGACGAGCCGGACGGTGCCGGCAACCTGGTTGAAGTCCGTATCACTCCAGTAGAAAGCTCGGTGAACGAGGCGACCGCGCCGTCGTTCAACGTCACCTTGAACAAACCGATCGACAAGCCGCTGACCGTCAAGCTCAGCACCGGCGAGACCCTGGTGTTCGAAGCGGGCGAAACCAGCAAGACCATCTCGGCCCCTGCGCAAGGCGATGACGTGTTCATCGACAAGGACCAGATCACCGTCAGCATCGACGAGGCCACCGTCCCGGGGGCTCCGCTGGAGCACTTGGTAATCGGCGATCCGGCGGTTGTGCAGGTCACCGACACCCTCAGCAAGGTCACCGCCGTGTTGTCGGTGGACAGCACTGCGGTGGTCGAAGGCGGCAAGATCACTTACACCGTGACCTTGATCAGTGAAGACACCAAGCTGCCGGTGACTGGCCATGGCGGCGTAACCGTCACCCTGACGGGTGGCACGGTGGTGACCATTCCAGCAGGCTCCGCTTCGGGCACTGGCTTCGTCACTGCCCCGAACGACCTGTACACCGGTGGCCAAGCTGCGATCACCAAGTCGATTACAGACATCACCGTGAATGGTGATGCGAAATTCGAGAACCTGGTCCCCGACACCAAGTCGGTCACCACCACCATCAGCGACGAGCCGGACGGTGCCGGCAACCTGGTTGAAGTCCGTATCACTCCAGTAGAAAGCTCGGTGAACGAGGCGACCGCGCCGTCGTTCAACGTCACCTTGAACAAACCGATCGACAAGCCGCTGACCGTCAAGCTCAGCACCGGCGAGACCCTGGTGTTCGAAGCGGGCGAAACCAGCAAGACCATCTCGGCCCCTGCGCAAGGCGATGACGTGTTCATCGACAAGGACCAGATCACCGTCAGCATCGACGAGGCCACCGTCCCGGGGGCTCCGCTGGAGCACTTGGTAATCGGCGATCCGGCGGTTGTGCAGGTCACCGACACCCTCAGCAAGGTCACCGCCGTGTTGTCGGTGGACAGCACTGCGGTGGTCGAAGGCGGCAAGATCACTTACACCGTGACCTTGATCAGTGAAGACACCAAGCTGCCGGTGACTGGCCATGGCGGCGTAACCGTCACCCTGACGGGTGGCACGGTGGTGACCATTCCAGCAGGCTCCGCTTCGGGCACTGGCTTCGTCACTGCCCCGAACGACCTGTACACCGGTGGCCAAGCTGCGATCACCAAGTCGATTACAGACATCACCGTGAATGGTGATGCGAAATTCGAGAACCTGGTCCCCGACACCAAGTCGGTCACCACCACCATCAGCGACGAGCCGGACGGTGCCGGCAACCTGGTTGAAGTCCGTATCACTCCAGTAGAAAGCTCGGTGAACGAGGCGACCGCGCCGTCGTTCAACGTCACCTTGAACAAACCGATCGACAAGCCGCTGACCGTCAAGCTCAGCACCGGCGAGACCCTGGTGTTCGAAGCGGGCGAAACCAGCAAGACCATCTCGGCCCCTGCGCAAGGCGATGACGTGTTCATCGACAAGGACCAGATCACCGTCAGCATCGACGAGGCCACCGTCCCGGGGGCTCCGCTGGAGCACCTGGTAATCGGCGATCCGGCGGTTGTGCAGGTCACCGACACCCTCAGCAAGGTCACCGCCGTGTTGTCGGTGGACAGCACTGCGGTGGTCGAAGGCGGCAAGATCACTTACACCGTGACCTTGATCAGTGAAGACACCAAGCTGCCGGTGACTGGCCATGGCGGCGTAACCGTCACCCTGACGGGTGGCACGGTGGTGACCATTCCAGCAGGCTCCGCTTCGGGCACTGGCTTCGTCACTGCCCCGAACGACCTGTACACCGGTGGCCAAGCTGCGATCACCAAGTCGATTACAGACATCACCGTGAATGGTGATGCGAAATTCGAGAACCTGGTCCCCGACACCAAGTCGGTCACCACCACCATCAGCGACGAGCCGGACGGTGCCGGCAACCTGGTTGAAGTCCGTATCACTCCAGTAGAAAGCTCGGTGAACGAGGCGACCGCGCCGTCGTTCAACGTCACCTTGAACAAACCGATCGACAAGCCGCTGACCGTCAAGCTCAGCACCGGCGAGACCCTGGTGTTCGAAGCGGGCGAAACCAGCAAGACCATCTCGGCCCCTGCGCAAGGCGATGACGTGTTCATCGACAAGGACCAGATCACCGTCAGCATCGACGAGGCCACCGTCCCGGGGGCTCCGCTGGAGCACTTGGTAATCGGCGATCCGGCGGTTGTGCAGGTCACCGACACCCTCAGCAAGGTTACTGCCGTACTGTCGGTGGACAGCACTGCGGTGGTCGAAGGCGGCAAGATCACCTACACCGTGACCTTGATCAGCGAAGACACCAAGCTCCCGGTGACCGGCCACGGTGGCGTCACTGTGACGCTGACGGGCGGCACGGTCGTGACCATCCCTGCGGGTTCTGCTTCGGGCACTGGCTTCGTCACTGCACCGAACGACCCCTATGTCGGTGGCCAGGCCACGATTACCAAGGCAATCACCGATATCTCGGTATCGGGTACCACGAAGTTCGAGAACCTGGTAACCGACACCAAGACAGTAAGCACCACGGTCACTGACGAACCAAGTGGCAGCGGTAACGTGACCACGGTTGGTATCAGCGGTACCACTTCGCTCACCGAGGGTGAAACTGGCCACTACACGCTGACGCTGAGTAACCCGTCCAAGTCTGAGGTCACCATCACCCTCAGCTATAGCGGCACCGCCAGTAATGGCGATGACTTCAACGGTGTCGCCACGGTGAAGATCCCAGCTAACAGCAGCAGCGCCAAATTCGACATCGTGACCATCGATGACAAGCTGGTCGAACTGACCGAAAACTTCGTCGTGAGGATTGAAACGGCCACCGGTGGCAGCTTCGAAAACCTGAAGGTGGACGCCACCAACCAGAGCGTAACGACGCAGATACTCGACAACGACCATCTGCCGGTTTCGACCGGTGGTGCTGTCACTGGCGTGGAAGACACACAGTATGTCTTTACCTGGGACGACTTCAAAGTCACCGATGCCGATGGCAACACCGGCCTCTTCGTGACGATCACATCGCTCCCGGTTGACGGTATCTTGAGGGTCTTTGATACCAAAACCCAAACCTGGGGTGATGTTGCCGCAGGGCAACGGGTCAGCCAGGCAGACATCGACAAGGGCTACCTCAGGTTCCAGCCGGATTTGAACGAGTCGGGCATCAATGGATACGGCGGGGCCGGTGTGGGCAACCAGCAGGCTGACTACGCCCAGTTCAAGTACAAGGCGAACGATGGCACCAATCTTGGCAGCGAAGTGATCATGAAGGTAGACATCGCGCCGCAGGCTGACAAGCCAACTCTGGTCATCGGCAGTGCCGATGCTGTCTCCAAGGCGCTTACCAAGGAAGTCTGGACATCGCTCAAAGGGCTGGGTACCGATGGCAATGGCATCACAGGCGACGCTTTGAAGAACGTCTTCGCCAACTCGGGTGCAGCGACTTCGAAAGGCACTACCACCAATGTGCAGTCCGATGGCAGCGTCAACGCCGGTTCGGGCTCCAAGACTTCGGGCCTGATCTATCTGGAAGAAGGCAAAACCTACACCTTCAGCGGCACTGCCGATGATAGTTTGGTGGTCACCGTGGGTGGTACTACGGTCGTAACCACCACGTGGGGTGGCGGTGGACAGATTTCGGGTACCTTCACGGCTAAAACCAGCGGCTACTACCCGATCGAGGTCTACCATGCCAACCAGGCAGGTCCTGGTAGCTATGACCTTAACATCAAGGTGGGTAACGGTACTGCCGTAGACCTGAGCAGTACCAACATCCCGATGTACCAGAGCGTGGCGGACATGGCCACCGCAGGCCTGACCGCGTCTGACTTACACACAGTCAATGGCCAGAGCTACTACGACGGCTACAAGCTGAACGAAGGGCCGGAAGGTGGCTCGGTCAAGCTGGTTGGCATTACTGCCGGCCTGGTCGATACCGATGGTTCCGAGAGCTTGAGTGTAACGCTCAGCGGCATTCCGGCAGGTTCGGTACTGAGCGATGGTGCGGGCCACACGACTAAGGTGGGTGGTACGCCTGTAGATGTGACTGGCTGGAAACTCAGCAGCCTGACACTGACGCCGCCAGCCTACTACGAGGGCAAGTTCACTATCGCAGTAACCGCCACCGCCACCGAGAGCCTTGGTGGATCGGACAGCACCCCAGGTACGATTCCGGTTACGGTCTACAAGGCCGATTACAAATCGAGTGTCGGTACCAAAGGCGATGACACGCTTGCCGGTGGTGAGAGCAACGATATTATCGTGGCAGACGTGTCTGGCCTGAACGTGGTGCAAGGCAAGAACTACAATATTGCCTTTATGGTCGACAGCTCGGGCAGTATGAGTGAACAGTCGATTGCTGATGCCAAGAAACAGCTGGCATCGGTGTTCAACACACTCAAAGCCAGCTTGGGCTCTGACAGCTCAGGTACGGTGAACATCTTCCTGGCTGACTTTGACAGTCAGGTTAACAAGAACATCTCGGTCAACCTTGCCGATTCGAATGCCCTCAGCAAACTGCAGGCGGTGCTTAATTCGATGGTGGGCGGTGAGAACTATGGTGGCGGTACCAACTATGAAGATGTGTTCAAGACGACGGCTAACTTCTTCAAGAGCACCATGGCCACCAGTAACACAGGGGCGGAGAACCTGACGTACTTCATCACCGATGGCAAACCGACTTTTTGGCAGAACCAGGAGGAAATTAATCCTCGGCTGTGGTCCGGCAAGTATCTGGATGATGTTGTGAACGTCAACAACTTTAAGATCGGAGACTACTTCGACAAGGTGATCGACCGCCAGAGGCTTATTATCACCTCCAGTGGTGATGTTTACATCAACAACTCTAACAGATCCGTGGGGACGATCCATGCGCAAGGGGATGGCACCTACGAGTTTTCTTCTCGGGCGGGCTACGGTAACGCTTACAGTTGGGATAGCGCGAGTGACGGCTCGACGGCCAGCTTCAAGCTGCTTTCTGGCTTGACTAAAGTTCAGGCTATCGGGCTTAACAACGATGTCAGCTGGAACGATCTCAAGGACTATGATAGCGCCGGTAAGCCGCAAACCAATATCGACCCGTCCAAACTGGCGGCGGCAATTCTCGGACATACCGAGGCCACCGTTCCGGGCTCGGATAGCATCGATGGTGGCAATGGCAACGACATCATCTTCGGTGACTTGATTACCCTCAACGGCGTTGTCAGCGAGGGTTATCAAGGGTTGCAGGAGTACGTCGCGCAGAAGAGTAATGTGGATGTGGGCACCATCACTGCCAAGAACATGCATCAGTACATCTCCGAGCACTACACCGAATTTGATATCTCGGGTGCCAACGACGGTAATGACATCCTCACAGGTGGAAATGGCAACGATATCCTCTTCGGGCAAGGCGGCATCGACAGGCTCGATGGTGGCAGAGGTAATGACATGCTGTTGGGTGGCAGTGGCGATGATTTCCTGACTGGTGGCCATGGCGACGATACCCTGATCGGTGGAGCAGGTAAGGACACCTTTATCTGGAAGGCCGGCGATTACGGCAATGACGTAATCAAGGACTTTAAGTCTGCCGAAGGGGACCGGATCGACCTGAAAGATCTGCTTGTCAACGAGACCGGCAAAACCATCGACAACTACCTGAAAATGAGTTTCGCAGATGGCTCGACCACTCTGCAGATCAGCAGCGAGGGCAAGCTCAACGCTGCGGGTGGTGTTGCCAACGCGGACGTCACCATCAAGCTTGAGGGTGTAAACTGGTCGGGCAACTCGATCAATTCGTTGATCTCCGGTAGCGACCCGTTGATCCGCATCGACAACAAGGACAGCTGACGGGCAAGCGGGCCGTTTTGCGGCCCAATCATCTAACTATGTCCAGCCCCCGTCTGCTGTGCGGCCTTCTTGCGATAGGAGGCCGCACCAGCACGCTCTTTGCCGATACCCCAAGGACAGCGCATACTCTTGCGCCGGGCCTGCGTGCCCGGCGAACTTTGCCTATGCTGCTGTCTACCACCAAGGAACCAACGTGACGAGGGACACCGCCATGTTCTACGTGCAACGCGATGCCGCCGGCCAGTTGCGGCGGGTAGAAGCGGCCGCTTTCGACGAGTTCACCGAAATGCTTCCCGCCGACCATGCCGATATCCAGGAATGGTTTGCCGAGGACGTCGTGGAAAACAGCCTCAACCAGCTCAAGCAAAGCGACCTGGACATGATCCGCGTGCTCGAGGACCTGATCGATGTGCTGACCGCCAAGGGGGTGTTCAATATCACCGACCTGCCCGCTGGCGCGCAGGCCAAGCTGCTCAATCGCTCCAAGGCGCGCAAGGCGCTCAGCAGCCTGACCAACCTCATCGAAGAAGAAGAACAGGGCGGGTTGATCTGATCACCGGCAAGGAAATCCCGGTGCTATGGTTATTCTCTAAAGGTATTTAAATTATTTCTTTTATGACTTTATAGTCATTTCCACTGCGTACCCATCGACCAATCGATGCGCCGCACGACTTGAACCCACACGGGAAATCCCCGTGCGTTTCTGATCGTTGCGCGCCATTGAAGTCGCGCACTGCGTGGGAGTGAAAAATGTCAGCCGCCTCGAACGCCTTGTCGATCATCGACAGCGCCCAGCCGCAACGCTTTGAAATCCGCCCGTTCTCCGGTGCCGTAGGCGCCGAGATCGTCGGCCTGGACCTGGCCAGACCGGTCAACGCCGAGGATTTCGCCCGTATCCATCGCGCCCACCTCGACCACCACGTGCTGGTGTTCCGCGACCAGCGCATCAGCCCCGACCAGCAGATCGCCTTCAGCCGCCGCTTCGGCCCATTGCAGATCCATGTGCTCAAGCAGTTCCTGCTCGCTGGCCATCCCGAGATCCTGATCGTTTCCAACATCATCGAAAACGGCCAGAACATCGGCCTGGGCGATGCTGGCAAGTTCTGGCACTCGGACCTGTCGTACAAGGAACTGCCCAGCCTTGGCTCCATGCTGCATGCCCAGGAACTGCCCAGTGAAGGCGGCGATACCCTGTTCGCCGACATGCACAAAGCCTGGGACGCCGTACCCGCAGCCTTGCGCAACGTGGTCGAGGGCCGCAGTGCCGCTCACTCCTACACCGCCCGTTACGCCGAGACCAAGTTCGAAGGCAACTGGCGCCCGACCCTGACCGCCGAGCAGCTTGCACAGGTACAGGAAGTCATCCATCCGGTGGTGCGTACCCACCCGGAAAACGGCCGCAAGGCGCTGTTCGTCAGCGAAGGCTTCACCACCCGTATCGTCGGCCTGCCTAGTGACGAAAGCCGCGACGTGCTGCAACAGCTGTATGCCCTGAGCGTGCTGGAACAGAACATCTACCGCCACCAGTGGCAGCCCCACGACCTGGTGTTCTGGGACAACCGCTCGCTTATCCACCTGGCCACCGGCTGCCCCGCACACCTGCGACGCAAGCTCTACCGCACCACCATCCAGGGCGATGCCCCGTTCTGACGACTGAGGAAACCCATCATGCGTAAATCCATCATCCGCCTGGCGGCAAGCATTGGCCTGGGCGCAAGCCTGGTCGTAGGCAGCCTGGCGGCCCCCGCCGCGGCGCAAGCAGAAGGCAAGATCCGTATTGCCGAGCAGTTCGGCATCGTCTACCTGCTGCTGAACGTAGTACGTGACCAGCATCTGATCGAAAAGCATGGCAAGGAGCAGGGCATCGACATCGAAGTTGATTGGGCCCAGCTGTCGGGTGGTTCGGCCATCAACGACGCACTGCTGTCCGGTTCGGTGGACATCGCCGGCGCCGGCGTCGGCCCGCTGTTGACCGTGTGGGACCGCACCAAGGGCCGACAGAACGTCAAGGCCGTGGCCTCGCTGGGCAACTTCCCGTACTACCTGGTCAGCAGCAACCCCAACGTGAAGACCATCGCCGACCTCTCCGACAAAGACCGCATCGCCGTACCGGCGGTAGGCGTTTCGGTGCAGTCGCGCTTCCTGCAGTACGCCGCCGCCCAGCAGTGGGGCGACAAGGAATACAACCGCCTCGACAAATACACCCTGGCCGTGCCGCACCCGGATGCCACCGCCGCGCTGCTGGCCGGCGGCACCGAACTCAACGGGCACTTCTCCAACCCGCCGTTCCAGGACCAGGTGCTGGCCAACAAGAATGTGCACGTGGTGCTCAACAGCTACGACCTGCTCGGCCCCAACTCGCCGACCTTGCTGTTCGCCACCGAGAAATTCCGCAAGGACAACCCCAAAACCTACAAGGCCTTCGTCGATGCACTGGCCGAAGCCGCGGACTTCGCCCAGAAGGACAAGGCGGCCGCCGCCGACACCTACATCCGCGTGACCAAGGCCAAGATCGACCGCGACGTGCTGATCAAGCTGATCGACAACCCGCAGTACGAGTTCACCGTCACGCCCAAGAACACCTACAAGCTGGCCGACTTCCTCTATCGGGTAGGCGCCATCAAGCACAGGCCGGAATCGTGGAAGGACTACTTCTTCCAGGATGAACGCTCGCTGCAGGGGAGCTGACCGATCATGACCGCCCCATTGCCAGGCCACACGGCCAGCAACCTGAGCCGTGTCGCCACGCCGCCTTTGCTCAAGGTGGATAACCTCAGCCTCGAATACCGCACCGCGCAACGCGTGGTGCGGGCCACCCACCAGGTCAGCTTCGAAGTCGACCGTGCCGACCGTTTCGTGCTGCTCGGCCCCTCCGGTTGCGGCAAGTCCACCTTGCTCAAGGCCGTGGCCGGCTTCATCTCGCCCCAGGACGGGCAAATTCTGCTGCAGGGCCAGCCGGTCCGCGGCCCTGGCCCCGACCGCATCGTGGTGTTCCAGGAGTTTGACCAGCTGCCGCCGTGGAAGACGGTGAAGCAGAACGTCATGTTCCCGCTGCTGGTGTCGGGCCAGCTGAAACGCGCCGAAGCCGAGGAGCGGGCACTGCACTACCTGGAGAAAGTCGGCCTGGCCGCTTTCGCCGATGCCTACCCGCACACCCTGTCGGGCGGCATGAAGGCGCGCGTGGCGATTGCCCGTGCCTTGGCCACGCAGCCGAAGATCCTGCTGATGGACGAACCGTTCGCGGCACTTGATGCGCTGACCCGGCGCAAGATGCAGGAAGAATTGCTGCTGCTGTGGGAGGAGGTGCGTTTTACCCTGCTGTTCGTTACCCACTCCATCGAAGAGGCTCTGGTGGTCGGCAACCGCATTCTGCTGCTGTCGCCCCATCCGGGGCGGGTGCGGGCCGAAGTGCACAGCCACCAATACGACCTGGGCAGCCTGGGTGGTAGCGACTTCCAGGCCAGTGCCCGGCGCATCCATCGTTTGCTGTTCGATGAGGCGGATGCGCCTGAACAGCCCGACGATCTTGGTTTCAACGATATCCGTATCGCCTACTGACAGGAGCTTCAGCCATGACCACTACACCTGTACGCCAGGAATACGAGGTGCAGCTGGAGCCTTTGCTCAGTGTGCCTGTGGAGCGCAACCTGCCGTTGGCTCAGCGCCTGTGGCAGCATGGCTGGTTGCGCAAGGCGGTCATCCTGCTGGTGATCGCCGTGCTGTGGGAGGCCATTGCCCGCTACCAGGGCAACGATCTGCTGCTACCGACCTTCCTGCAGACGGCCACGGCGCTGTGGGACGGCCTGGTCAGCGGTGAGTTGCCGGCCAAGGTTGGCGTGTCGTTGGTGATTCTGCTCAAGGGTTACCTACTGGGGATCATCCTGGCCTTCGGCCTCACCAGCTTGGCGGTGTCGACCCAGCTTGGGCGCGATCTGCTGGGCACCCTGACCTCGATGCTCAACCCATTGCCAGCGATTGCCCTGTTGCCCTTGGCCTTGCTGTGGTTCGGGCTGGGCGACAACAGCCTGATCTTCGTGCTCGTGCACTCGGTGCTGTGGGCGCTGGCGCTGAACACCTATGCAGGTTTTCTCGGCGTGTCGGAAACCTTGCGCATGGCGGGACGCAACTACGGCCTGAAGGGGCTGCGGCTGGTGCTGCATATCCTGGTGCCGGCGGCGCTGCCGTCGATCCTGTCGGGGTTGAAGATCGGCTGGGCGTTCGCCTGGCGCACACTCATCGCTGCCGAGCTGGTGTTCGGGGCCAGCAGTGGCAAAGGCGGGCTGGGCTGGTACATCTTCCAGAACCGCAACGAGCTGTACACCGACAAGGTGTTTGCCGGGTTGGCGGTGGTGATCCTGATCGGCTTGCTGGTGGAAGGGCTGGTGTTCAACACGCTGGAGCGGTTGACCGTTCGCCGCTGGGGTATGCAGCGCTAGCGGGTAAACCTGTACCGGCCTCTTCACGGGTAAACCCGCTCCCACAGGATTTCCATCGGCCGTCAGAGGGGTGCAGACCCTTGTAGGAGCGGGTTTACCCGCGAAGAGGCCGGTACAGGCTACAAACTCAGATACTGCGCCGCCGCATTTCTCAGGATCCTGCCAATTTCCTCCCGCAAGCCACCAGGCTGCTCCACCACCACCCCATCGCCATGGCTCAACAGCCACCAGCGCAAAGGCCAGCCGTCACTCACGGTGGCCTGTAACCGATGACCGTGCTCCAATGCCGTCAGCTGCATGTCGCTACTCAACGGCGCAACCCGCAACTGCCGTGCCAGCGTATCGCTGATCCGCGCCACCAACTCCACCCCTTCACCCCGAGCCGGTTGTAGCGCGTCACCGCGCAGGTGAGTCAACAAATCGAAGTTGCCGCGTAAGTCGCCCACTGCGCTCGCCGACCAATGCCAGCCAAACGGGATGCTCTTGTCATTGCGCTCCAGCGGGAATATCAGTGACAGCTCATTGAGATCGCGCTCGACAGTGCGTTTGCTGACAGTGAAGCCCACGTCACGCAGGCGCCAGACCAGCTCGGCGCTGGTGATGCCTGGAGAACGGCTGGGCAGCAGGCGCAGCAGCGCCCACTGCCGGCTGAGGGTGGCGCGAGTGGTGGCGAACGGCAAAAGATAACGTCCTTGTCTAGGCTTGCCGCAATAGGATGGCGGCAGGCGTGGGGCATGGCAATTGGCCACAGCTTGCTCAGATCAAGGAAGTCGCATTTGGTTGCCTGGTGCCGAATCGTTCGCGACAGGTTTTGACGTTACGTCACGCAGAATCACGCCTCATCACAGCCGAAGGTTGGGGTTGTGTGCCGTTCAATGAGGATGAACATGTCTGCTGCCAGCAATATCCATTCGCTGCTTGCCCGCCTTCTGCCCGAGCGGGTCATTGCCCCACCGGCCGCTGTCGGGAGGCGGCAGCGACTGTTTGCCGGGATAGGTTTGCCCAGCCAGCGCTCGCTGCTGGTCAGCCGCCTGGACGAAGCCAGCGACTTGCAGGCGGTATACATCGACCTGCGCCGCCAGGCCTTGCAAGGCAGCGTGGCGGCGCTCAACGACCTTGGCTGGATCTGGCTCAACGGCAAATACTGGCGTGCTGACACCGTGTTGGCCGGCCACCTGTTGCGCATGGCGGCCCTGCAAGGCAATGCCGCGGCGTGGTTCAACCTTGGGCAGCAAAATTACTTTGGCAAAGGTATCGAACCCTCTTACGTGCAGGCGGCGGAGTGCTACCGGCAGGCTTTCGAGCGGGGCATGCTGCATGCCGCTGCTGCCCTGGGTGACCTGTACGAGGAAGAAGTGTGCGATGGCAGCCTGCAGTGGCAGGTAGATCTTGTACAGGCGTACCAGTGGTTCCTGCGCGGGGCCGAGCAGGGCGAGGCACGCTGCCGTTTCGAGGTGGGCTACCGGTTGATGCACGGGCTGTACGTGGAGGCTGATCTCAAGGCCGCACTGTACTGGCTGGAACTGGCGGCAGCTGCGGGGGTGGTGCAGGCGGCCGAAGAGCTGGCGGTACACTTCAGCAGCCGTGACGAGGGCCGCTACCAGGAGTGGCGTGACCGGGCGGTGCAGATGGGCAGTACATTGGCCTTGACCATGAAGCTGGAAGACCAGATACAGCCCTGAATGCTCTGTTGCCTGTCCGGGCCTCTTCGCGGGTAAACCCGCTCCCACGGTACCGCGCATGGCTTGAATCCTATGCAGCACCTGTGGGAGCGGGTTTACCCGCGAAGAGGCCGGCACAGGCAGGCCAGAAGCCCCAGCATGAACAACAATTCATCCATCCCCCCGGTTGACGACAGGGGGAGGCACAGGCGTATATTGATAGTTAGCAAACTATGAATATCCTTGGTTCCTGTCATGTCCCTTGATCTCCTGCGCCTGCAAGTCAGTAGTGGCATGGTGGTTGCCGCGCGCCATTGGCGGCGCATCTGCCATACCGCCCTGACCGGTTACGGCATTTCCGAGGCCTGCGCCGCGCCGTTGCTGATGATCGTGCGCCTGGGTGACGGCGTGCATCAGGTGGCCGTGGCCCAGGCCGCTGGCCTGGAAAGCCCGTCGCTGGTGCGCCTGCTCGACCAACTGTGCAAGGCTGGCCTGGTATGTCGCAGCGAAGACCCGTTGGACCGCCGCGCCAAGGCCCTGAGCCTGACCGCCGAAGGCCGCACCCTGGCCGAGTCTATCGAAGCCGAGCTGGTGCGCCTGCGCCGCGAGGTGCTGCATGGCATCGACCAGGCCGACCTGGAAGCCGCCTTGCGCGTGCTGCGTGCCTTCGAAGCCGCCGGCCTGGGCAACACAGGCGGGGCAGCATGAACGGTTTCTTCAGCTCGGTGCCCCCGGCCCGCGACTGGTTCTATGGCGTGCGTACCTTTGCCGCCTCCATGATCGCCCTGTACATCGCCCTGCTCATGCAGTTGCCGCGCCCCTATTGGGCCATGGCCACGGTGTACATCGTCTCCAGCCCGTTCCTTGGCCCCACCAGCTCCAAGGCCCTGTACCGTGCCGTGGGCACGCTGCTCGGCGCTGGCGGGGCGATTTTCCTGGTACCACCGCTGGTGCAGTCGCCGTTGCTGCTGAGCATCGCCATCGCCCTGTGGACCGGCACCTTGCTGTTTCTTTCGCTGAACCTGCGCACCGCCAACAACTATGTGCTGATGCTGGCCGGCTACACCTTGCCGATGATTGCCCTGGCGGTGGTCGACAACCCGCTTGCTGTGTTCGACGTGGCGTCCTCCCGCGCCCAGGAAATCTGCCTGGGGATCGTGTGTGCGGCGGTGGTCGGGGCGATCTTCTGGCCACGCCGGCTGACGCCGGTTGTAGTCGGTGCCACTGGTAGCTGGTTCACCGAGGCGATCCGCTATAGCGACACCTACCTGGCCCGCCAAGCCAGCGCAGACCAGGTTGGCGGCATGCGCGGGGCGATGGTTGCCACCTTCAACTCGCTGGAGCTGATGATCGGCCAGCTCGGGCATGAAGGCGCCGGTCCGCACACCCTGGAGAATGCCCGCGAGTTGCGCGGGCGCATGATCCACCTGCTGCCCGTGATCGATGCCCTCGACGACGCCCTGGTCGCCCTCGAAGGCCGCGCCCCGGCACAGTTCGCCCAGTTGCAACCGTTGCTCGATGCCGCCCGCGAATGGCTCAAGGGCACCGTCGACAGCGCCTCGGTCGCCCGCTGGACCGCCCTGCACGAACAGATCGAGCGCCTGCAGCCGGGCGCCGCTGCCCTCGACCAGCGCGCCGAATTGCTACTGTCCAACGCTCTGTACCGCCTGACCGAATGGGCCGACCTGTGGCAGGACTGCTGCAGCCTGCAGCATGCCCTGCGCAGCGACGATTCCAAACACTGGCGCGCGGTGTACCGCCACTGGCGCCTGGGCCGCCTGACGGCGTTCTTCGACCGTGGCCTGATGCTGTATTCGGTGGCCTCAACCGTACTGGCGATCGTTGTCGCCTGCGGCCTGTGGATTGGCCTGGGCTGGAACGACGGCGCCAGCGCAGTGATCCTCGCCGCCGTGTCGTGCAGCTTCTTCGCCGCCATGGACGACCCGGCGCCGCAGATCTACAGGTTCTTCTTCTGGACGCTGATGTCGGTCATCTTCTCCAGCCTTTACCTGTTCCTGGTACTGCCCAACCTGCACGATTTCCCGATGCTGGTGCTGGCCTTTGCCGTGCCGTTCATCTGCGTTGGCACCCTGACCGTGCAGCCGCGTTTCTACCTGGGTACCTTGCTGACCATCGTCAACACCTCGACCTTCATCAGCATCCAGGGCGCCTACGATGCTGACTTCTTCACTTTCCTCAATTCCAACCTCGCCGGCCCCGTGGGGCTGCTGTTCGCCTTCATCTGGACCTTGGTGATGCGCCCGTTCGGCGTGGAGCTGGCGGCAAAGCGCATGACCCGCTTCGCCTGGCGCGACATCGTTGAAATGACCGAGCCGGCCACCCTGGCCGAGCACCGCCAGGTCGGTGTGCAGATGCTCGACCGCCTGATGCAGCACCTGCCGCGCTTGTCGCAAACCGGGCAGGACAGCGGCGTGGCACTGCGCGACCTGCGGGTGGGGTTGAACCTGCTCGACCTGCTGGCCTACATGCCGCGTGCCGGGCAGCAGGCTCGTGAGCGGCTGAACACGGTAGTCGAGGAAGTCGGCGCGCACTACGCTGCCTGCCTGCGCGCCGGCGAGCGCCTGCACGCCCCGGCCGCGCTGCTGCGCAACATGGAGCGCGCGCGCCTGGCGCTGAACCTGGATGAGCTGTACGAGCGCGGCGATGCCCGCACCCACCTGCTGCACGCACTGAGCGGCCTGCGCCTGGCACTGCTGCCGGGCGTGGAGGTGATGCTCGAGCCAGCCGAACAACCGCAACTGCCCCCCGGCCTCGACGGAGCACCCCTGTGATTGGTGAACTGGATATCAGCGGGGTATTCCTGCCCACGCTGCTGGTGATGATGTTTGGCACCTACCTGCTGTTCCTCGGGGTGCACGCGGTGCTGGTGCGCCTGCATTTCTACCGCCTGGTCTGGCACCGGGCGTTGTTCAACGTTGCCCTGTATGCCGTGCTGCTTGGTGCGGTGGACCACTTTTGCCGAAACCTGATGCTGCCATGAAAAAACCTTTGCTGACCTTGGGCCGCGTGGTCCTGACCTTGCTGGTAGTGACCTTCGCCGCCGTGCTCGTGTGGCAGATGGTGGTGTACTACATGTTCGCCCCCTGGACCCGCGACGGTCACATCCGCGCCGACGTGATCCAGATTGCTCCGGACGTATCCGGGCTGATCCAGAAGGTCGAGGTGCGTGATAACCAGACCGTCAAGCGCGGCGATGTGCTGTTCACCATCGATCAGGACCGCTTCACCCTGGCCCTGCGCCACGCCAAGGCGACCCTGGGTGAACGCCAGGAAACCCTGGCCCAGGCCACCCGCGAAGCGCAGCGCAACCGCAAGCTTGGCAATCTGGTGGCCGCCGAACAGGTGGAAGAAAGCCAGTCCCGCGAGGCCCGTGCCCGTTCGGCCGTCAGCGAAGCACAGGTGGCCGTCGATACCGCCCAGCTCAACCTCGACCGCTCGGTGGTGCGCAGCCCGGTGGACGGTTACCTGAACGACCGAGCACCGCGTAATCACGAATTCGTCACCGCCGGCCGCCCGGTGCTGTCGGTGGTCGACAGCGCCTCGTACCACGTCGATGGCTACTTCGAGGAAACCAAGCTTGGCGGTATCCACATCGGCGATGCTGTGGACATTCGCGTCATGGGCGACAACACCCGCCTGCGTGGCCATGTGCAAAGCTTTGCCGCCGGCATCGAAGACCGCGACCGCAGCAGTGGTGCCAACCTGTTGCCCAACGTCAACCCGGCATTCAGCTGGGTGCGCCTGGCCCAGCGTATTCCGGTGCGCATCGCCTTTGATGAAGTGCCGCAAGACTTCCGCATGATTGCCGGGCGAACCGCCACGGTGTCGATCATCGAGGGCCAGCGCCCATGAAACAGCTGATCCTGGCGGGGCTGTGCCTGTCGTTGGGGGCCTGCATGATGGTCGGCCCCGACTATGAGGTGCCGAAGGACGCGGCGGTGCAACGCAGCGAGCTCAACGGCCCGCTGCGCCAGGATGCCGACAGCGTGGTATCGGCACCGGTGCCTGAGGACTGGTGGCAGCTGTATCAGGATCAACGGCTGAACGAGCTGGTGCGCCAGGCCCTGAGTGCCAACACCGACCTGCGCGTGGCTGCCGCCAACATTGCCAAGGCGCGCGCCCAGGTCGAAGTGGCTGAGTCGCAAGGTGGCTTCAACGGCGGCGTCAAACTTGGCGCCCAGCGCCTGCAGGAATCGGGCGAGGCCTTCCTGCTGCCAGAGAAAGTGCCGGTGGCCAACATCGGCGAGGCCATCATCAGTGCCTCGTACCAGTTCGACCTGTGGGGTACTTTCAAGCGTGGCACCGAGGCGGCCAAGGCCAATGCCGACGCAGTGCAGGCCGCCGCCGATACCGCCCGCATCACCCTGGTGGCGGATGTGGTCAAGGCCTACACCCAGGTGTGCTCGGCCAACGAGGAATACCACATTGCCCGCGAGTCGCTCGACCTGCAGGAGCAGAGCGTGAAGCTCAACCAGCGCCTGCGTGATGCCGGGCGTGGCGACGAAACCCAGGTCACCCGCTCGCAGACCCAGTTCAAATCCTTGCGCGCCGAACTGCCACGCTTCAAGGCGGAGCGCGAGACCGGTATGTACACACTGGCTGCCTTGTTGGCAAAACCGGTTGATCAGCTGCCTGCCGGCACTGCCGATTGTGCCGAGCTGCCGCACCTGAACCAGCTGGTGCCGGTGGGCGATGGCGCGGCGTTGCTCAAGCGCCGTCCAGACGTGCGCCAGGCCGAACGGCAGCTGGCCGCTGCCACTGCCTACATCGGCGTGGCCATCGGCGCCCTGTACCCCGACATCAGCATCGGCGCCCAGGTTGGCACCATTGGTATCCTCGAAAACCTTGGCGAGCCGGCGACCAACCGCTGGGGCTTTGGCCCGCAGATCAGCTGGACCATTCCCACCAACGGCACCCGTGCCCGCATTCGCATGGCCGAAGCCTCGACCCAGGCAGCCCTGGCGAATTTTGATGGGGTGGTGCTGAACGCCATTCGCGAGGCCCAGACCCGCCTGGCGCAGTACAGCGCCCTGCTGGACCGGCGTGACGCGCTGGCCGAGGCGGAGAAGTCGGCCAAGGAAGCGGCGGACCAGACGCACCGGTATTACCAGGCGGGGCGTGAATCGTTCCTGGCCGACCTGCAGGCGACGCGCACCTACACCGACATGCGCGCGCAGTTGGCAGCGGCCAATAGTCAGGTGGCTCAGGGGCAGATTGGTGTGTTCCTGGCGTTGGGTGGGGGGTGGAAGGACACCGCCAAGCCTTGAGGCCCAATCGCCGGCAAGCCAGCTCCCACAGGTACTCCACCGCTTTTGAGGCCTGTGGTGCACCTGTGGTAGCCGGCTTGTGCATGCCTCGAAGTTGGTGCATACCCTGTGGGAGCTGGCTTGTTGGCGATCGAGGGCAAAGCCCTCGCCTAGGCTCTAGAGCTGTAAGACATTTCCGAACCAGAAACCAAATGCTTCAGTTCGGACGCCCTGTCGAATTATCCTACAGCACCTGTCGGAAGGTGCTGTCTTGGCTGGAAAGTGTTCCCGGAATACTGTCGCGGGGTCGCCTCGCAAGGCGATCGGGATTGAGACCCCCGGACTCACAGAACGCACCGCTTAATGGTGGTCGTGCGCGGGCAGGCTTTCGCCTGGTCGGGTTTTCCTGTGAGCCGGGGTCTCACCCCTCGCACGACTGCCACCCAATTCCGTGAGACGAAGAGGATTGCAGTTCATAGTTATTCACAGGGAATGCAATTATGAACAAGCTCGTCCCCGATCCACCAGTTACCAATCTGCTTCTGCTCGACCCTCCCGCACTCTCACTAATCGATCCACTCAGCCCCAAAGACTGCGAAGAGCTGATCAGCGCCATCACCCTGACCATCGACCACACCACCACAGTCCTGCTCGACAACCCTCCCGGCGACATGCGCAATGCCATGGGCATGAATATTCGATTGCTCTGCCGCCTGATCAATGCCGTGTGCGACCGCACCCATGCAACCCGCCACGATCAAGGAGCGACCCGATGAGCAATGACCCCAGAGACTCTGCAACCGCAGGAGTGGAAACCTTCGACTTGTTCCGCCTGCAGCCCAATGTGCCGTTCAACCATGCCTTTTCTCAGTTATCGGTGTTGCTCGGCTGTATCCGCCACCTGACCACCGAAGCGGAAATGGAAAATGACCGTATTGCTGGTAGTGCTGCGCGGATACTCAGTGAGATGGCCAAGGCGCTGATTGATGATATGGAGCGAGGAATGAGCAAGGTTCTTCAATAGCCTTCAAGCGCTTGGGGCCGCTATGCGGCCTCATCTTTTAGCCTGAATGGTCTTCCACATCTGAAATCAAATATTTCCGCTGGGTGGCGAAAGCCCGATTCAGGTCGCTGGACTGAGAGGTGATCAACCATGGCGAATGAACGCTCGGCATCTGTATGGGACGCGCTGGCTGATACGCCAGAGGAGGCAGACAACCTTCGGCTGCGCTCGCAGCTGATGCGGATTTTGGTCAAGACGGTGCGTGCCTGGGATCTACCTCAGAAGGATGCGGCGCGTCGGCTACATGTCACTCAACCGCGCTTGAGTGAGCTGTTGAATGGGAAGATTGACAAGTTTTCCCTGGATGCCTTGGTAAATCTGCTGGCCAATGCCGATCTGGAAGTGGATTTCACGGTGAAGGAAAAGCTCGCCTGAATCGGTGGTTGGACCATGAGGGCCAGGCCTTGCCGTTTTCAACCCGCACCGAACTGAGGCGTCGTAAGATATTTCCGAGCCTGAAACCAAATGCTTGAAAATAAATTTCTAAAGACAGTTGCTCCCACCTCGACCGCATCTCCCTCAAGCCATGCGCAATACCTGTGGGAGTCTGGCTTGCCAGCGATGAGGCCATAACAGGCAACACAAGACAGAATCTCCACAGGTTCAGCACATCCCCACTCTTCATCTGATTTGTACCAAGATTTTTCATGAAATCCGCCCAGCACCCTTGAGTGAAGCAAAGTGGAAGTGAACAATGTTCTCTTTCGCATTCCCTTCGAGACTGGCCATGAAAACCCGTTCCCGTCTGCTTGCCTGGCTGCCGGTTATTTTGCTCGGCCCGGTGCTGGCGCTGTGCAGCACCCTGGCGCTGGCCGAAGCCCCCGCCGAGGCCACCAAGGCCCTGCACCTGCTGGACTACATTGGCGCCGACTACCCGCCCACCGTGCAAGACGGCAAGGTGATCGACGATGGTGAATACCGCGAGCAGCAGGAGTTCAGCGCGGTATTGGCCGACTTGGTCAAAGGCCTGCCTGCGCATGCTGAACAAGCAGCCCTGGAGCAGGGCGTCCAGGCGCTGCGCCAGGCCATCGACCAGCGCCAGGACGGCCCGGCTGTTGCCAGGCAGGCCCGCCAGCTGGGTGCGCGCCTGGCGGTGGCCTACGAGGTCAGCCAGGCTCCGGTAATTACTCCGGACCCGGCCCGCGGCGCTTCGCTGTATGCGCAAAACTGCTCGATCTGCCACGGCGAAACTGGCGCCGGCGACGGCCCGGCCGGCGTGGGCCTGGAGCCTGCACCCGCCAACCTGCGCGATGTTTCGCGGCTCGACCAGTTGAGCCTGTTCGACCTCTACAACACCCTGGCCCTGGGCATCGATGGCACCGAGATGCCTTCGTTTGCCGACCAGCTGGACGACCGCCAGCGTTGGGATGTGGCTGCCTACATCGCCAGCTTCACCGCCAAGCCAGAAGCCGGCAAAGGCGACAAGGCCTGGAACATCGCCGACCTGGCCCGCCAGACCCCGGCCGAAGTCGCCGCCAGCGAAGGTGCCACGGCCGTGGAGGCGTTCCGCGCCCAGCGCGCGCAGCCGCCGCAGGTCAAACGTGGCCCGGCGCAATTGCTCGAATACACCGCCAGCACTCTGGACAAGAGCCTGGCGGCCTACCGCGCAGGTGATCACGACCAGGCCTATGACTTGTCAGTGGCTGCCTATCTGGAAGGCTTCGAGCTGGTGGAAAGCTCGCTGGACAACATCGACACCCGGGCGCGCAAGGACACCGAAAAATCGCTGATGGCCTACCGTCAGTCGCTGCAGGACGGCTTGCCCGTGGCCCAGGCCGAGCAACGCCTGAGTGAAGCCAAGGCCAAGCTCGAGCAGGCTTCCAAACTGCTGGGCAGCGATGGCCTGAGCTGGTCGCTGAGCTTTGTATCCGGCTTGCTGATCCTGCTGCGCGAAGGCCTGGAGGCGATTCTGGTGCTGGCGGCGATCCTGGCTTTCCTGCGCAATACCGGCCAGCAGTCGGCGGTGCGCAGCGTCAACATCGGCTGGGGCCTGGCGCTGGTGGCCGGTTTCGCAACCTGGGCGCTGGCAGCCTACGTGATCGACGTTGGTGGCGCCCAGCGCGAGCTGCTGGAAGGCTGCACGGCGCTTTTCGCCGCGGTGATGGTGCTGTGGCTTGGCGTGTGGATGCACGACCGCCGCCATGCTGCCGCCTGGCAGGATTACATCAAGAGCAGCCTGGTCAGTGGTGGCGGACGTTTCGGTTTTGCCGTGCTGGCGTTCTTCTCGGTTTACCGCGAACTGTTCGAAGTGATCCTGTTCTACGAAACCCTGTGGCTGCAGGCCGGCCCAGCCGGGCACGAGGCGGTGCTGGCGGGTGGCGCCACGGCGCTGGTGCTGCTGGTGGGGTTGGCCTGGGTGATCCTGCGTGGCTCGGCCAAGCTGCCGCTGTCGCTGTTCTTCAGCATCAACGCCGCGCTGCTATGTGCCTTGTCGGTGGTGTTCGCCGGGCATGGCGTGAAGGCGCTGCAAGAGGCCGGGGTACTTGGCACGCGGCCGGTGGCGTTCTTCGAGTTCGACTGGCTGGGGGTTCACGCTGACGCCTACTCGCTTTCGGCGCAGGCGCTGGCCTTGCTGGCCATCGTGTTCCTGTACGGGCGCTCGCGCCTGGCGGAAAGGCGCAGGGCAGTGGCCAACTGATTAGGGCCGCGCTGCGGCCCATCGCCGGCAAACCAGCTCCCACTCCGACCGCATCGGCTTCAAGCCATTTGCTGTACCTGTGGGAGCCGGCTTGCCGGCGATGGGCTGCAAGGCAGCCCTTGGCATTATCAGTTCAGGCCGGCTGTGGCGCCTTGAGAATGTTCTGCAGCAACTGGACACTTTCGACAGCGTCATGACCCAGGCTGGTCAGGTAGCCGCCATCAGGTTGATCGGTCAGCCCTTTTTCATGCAGGCGTTGCGCGGCGGCTACCAGGGCAGGGGAAGCGTTCTTGTGAATCTTGATGCCTTCCTGGCTGCTGTCGTGCTTGAACAGCGAAAGTACTTCCAGTTCAGCGATCAGATCGGGGGTAAAAGGCATGGCGACTCCTGACTTCCAGACAAGGATGACGGCACCGTTCTACGGTGCCTGATCTTCGAGTGTAGCCGGGTTATTCGTCCTCGCCTTGATCCATCTCAGGTGGCAGCTCGGGCAGCGCACGCAGGGCGCTCTCGTACCACTCGCGGTCGAACTCGCGGTCTTCCACCAGCATGTTGTCAATTTCGAAGGCCAGTACATGGGCCATCAGGTTGAGAATGTCTTCGCGCTCGTAACCGACCAGGGTCAGTTTGTTGAACGTGGCTTTCGCCGCCGCCGGGTCGCCGCTTTCGATCTGGTTCTCGATGGCCTGGGTCAGCGTTGCCTCGGCGAAGGCTTCGTCGTCGTCATTGTCGATTTCGGTGGGCTCGCTCATGGCGGTACTCCTGTGATGGGATGCACAGTGTGCCACGCCCGTGGCGGCAATGCCCGGGCATTGACAGGGTGCATGACGCTGGTCAGGGGCGGTCGTACGGTCTATAAAAGCCGGGCCAACCCCTTACGGCCTGGAGGCTGTTACCTCATGCTCAAGCTTCATGGATTCTCGGTCAGCAACTACTACAACATGGTCAAGCTGGCCCTGCTGGAAAAAGGCCTGCCCTTCGAAGAAGTCATCTTCTATGGCGGCCAGGCGCCACAGGCGCTGCAAGTGAGCCCGCGAGGCAAGGTGCCGGTGCTGGAGACCGAACACGGCTTCCTCAGCGAAACCAGTGTGATTCTCGACTATATCGAGCAGACCCAGGGCGGCAAGGCGCTGCTGCCTGCCGACCCGTTCGGGCAGGCCAAGGTGCGTGAGCTGCTCAAGGAAATCGAGCTCTACATCGAGCTGCCGGCGCGTACCTGCTATGCCGAGTCTTTCTTTGGTATGCAGGTCGAGCCGCTGATAAAGGAAAAAGCCCGTGCCGACCTGCTGGCCGGTTTTGCCACGCTCAAGCGTAACGGCCGCTTCGCACCCTATGTGGCGGGTGAGCAACTGACCCTGGCAGACCTGATGTTCTGCTTCTCGGTCGACCTGGCCTACGCGGTGGGCAAGAAGGTGCTGAACATCGACTTCCTGGCGGACTTCCCGCAGGCCAAGGCGTTGCTGCAGCTGATGGGTGACAACCCGCACATGGCGCGGATCGTGGCGGACAAGGAGGCGGCGATGCCGGCCTTCATGGAGATGATTCGCAGCGGTAAACGCTGAGAATAGTGTTGGGGCATTCGCGGGCACGCCCGCTCCCACAGGGAAACGCTGTACCTGTGGGAGCGGGCGTGCCCGCGAACGAGGGCGAAGCCCTCGCAATGGGCCTTAACGCGAAGCCAGCAGCGCCTTGCCGCGGGCGACGGCCGCACGCACCTGCGCCGGTGCGGTACCACCAATGTGGTTACGGGCATTCACCGAGCCTTCCAGGGTCAACACGGCAAACACGTCCTGCTCGATCTGGTCGCTAAACTGGCGCAGTTCGTCCAGGCTCATTTCGGCCAGGTCCTTGCCGGTGTCCACGCCATACTTCACCGCGTGACCCACGATCTCATGGCAGTCACGGAACGGCAGGCCACGGCGTACCAGGTAGTCGGCCAGGTCGGTGGCAGTGGAGAAACCGCGCAGGGCCGCTTCACGCATGATGGCGTGCTTGGGCTTGATTGCCGGGATCATGTCGGCAAAGGCACGCAGCGAGTCGCGCAGGGTGTCGGCAGCGTCGAACAGCGGTTCCTTGTCTTCCTGGTTGTCCTTGTTGTAGGCCAGCGGCTGGCCTTTCATCAGGGTCAGCAGGCCGGTCAGGGCGCCAAACACACGGCCGCTCTTGCCACGTACCAGTTCCGGCACGTCCGGGTTCTTTTTCTGCGGCATGATCGAGCTGCCGGTGCAGAAGCGGTCTGGCAGGTCGATGAACTGGAACTGCGCGCTGGTCCACAGCACCAGCTCTTCGGAGAAGCGCGACAGGTGCATCATCGCCACACTGGCGGCGGCGCAGAATTCGATGGCGAAGTCGCGGTCCGACACGCCGTCCAGCGAGTTGCCGGCCACGGCTTCGAAGCCCAGCAGCTTGCAGGTGAGCTCGCGATCGATCGGGTAGGTCGTGCCTGCCAGCGCGGCGCTGCCCAGGGGCATGCGGTTAGCACGCTTGCGGCAGTCGACCAGGCGCTCGTAGTCGCGGCTGAGCATTTCGAACCAGGCCAGCAGGTGATGGCCGAAGGTGACCGGCTGTGCCGTCTGCAGGTGGGTGAAGCCGGGCATGATGGTTTCGGCTTCACGCTCGGCCTGCTCCAGCAGGCCCTGCTGCAGGCGAGTAATCTCGGCCAGGATCAGGTCGATTTCGTCGCGCAGCCACAGGCGAATGTCGGTGGCCACCTGGTCGTTGCGGCTACGGCCGGTGTGCAGCTTCTTGCCGGTGATGCCGATACGGTCGGTCAGGCGTGCCTCGATGTTCATGTGCACGTCTTCGAGATCGACGCGCCAGTCGAAGGTGCCGGCTTCGATCTCGCCCTGGATGGTCTTCAGGCCATCGATGATGGTGTCGCGCTCGGCATCGCTGAGCACGCCGACCTGCGCCAGCATGGTGGCATGGGCGATCGAACCCATGATGTCGTGGCGGTACAGGCGCTTGTCGAAATCGACCGAGGCGGTGAAACGGGCGACGAAGGCGTCGACGGGTTCACTGAAGCGGCCGCCCCAGGACTGATTGGTCTTGTCGGTGCTCATGGATTCACTCATTGCAGGCGTGAACGAAAAAGTGGCGCCGATGATAGCAGGGTTTGGGCCGGCCGCCGCAGGGCGCTGGTCGACAGAAATGCGCGGAAAACGATAGAGAAGGATTTGCAGGAATGAACGGCAGTGTTCCACGGACCGTCTACAGTTGGACAGAGGACTGGCAGTGAATCTGCCGGCCGAGTGAATCTTTGGCCTTCGCACCGGTCTAGAGCGTGACCTTAGTGTCGCTCGAACCATACCTGTCTACGCTATACCTGTGCGAGACTCATTCAGGAATCCAGCGCAATTATGAATGTCCTGATCGTTGATGACGAACCCCAAGGCCGTGAGCGCCTTAGCCGGCTGCTCGGCGAACTGGAGGGTTACACCGTGCTGGAGCCTAGCGCCACCAACGGCGAGGAGGCCTTGGCGCTGATCGAAAGCCTCAAGCCCGATGTGGTCCTGCTGGACATCGGCATGCCAGGCCTGGATGGCCTGCAGGTTGCTGCTCGCCTGTGCGAGCGCGAGGCGCCTCCGGCGGTGGTGTTTTGCACCGGGGACGATGAATACGGTGCCGAGGCTTTCAAGGACAGTACCCTCAGCCATGTGACCAAACCTTTCCAGGCCCAGGCCTTGCGCGATGCCCTGCGCAAGGCCGAAAAGCCCAACCGCGCCCAGTTGGCGGCGCTCACCAGGCCGGCCAACGAAGGCGGCGGCCCGCGTAGCCACATCAGTGCCCGCACGCGCAAAGGCATCGAGCTGATCCCTTTGCCCCAGGTCATCTACTTCATTGCCGACCACAAGTACGTGACCTTGCGCCACGAGGCCGGGGAAGTGTTGCTCGACGAGCCGCTCAAGGCCCTGGAAGACGAGTTTGGCGAACGCTTCGTGCGTATCCACCGCAATGCCCTGGTCGCCCGTGAGCGTATCGAACGCCTGCAGCGCACGCCGCTGGGGCATTTCCAGCTATACCTGAAAGGCCTGGACGGTGACGCCCTGACCGTCAGCCGGCGCCATGTGGCCGGTGTGCGCAAGATGATGCAAACCCTCTGAGCCCTTTGCGCAAGGCTGTGGATTTGCTTGGGCCTTGTGGGAGCGGCCTTGTGTCGCGAAAGGGCCGTAAAGCGGCCGCAGCAAATTATGCATCACTGCCGAAATCCTGGGGCCGCTGTGCGGCCCTTTCGCGACACAAGGCCGCTCCCACAGCAAACCACGCATGGCCTGTTGATCCGTATCTGCTAGCGATACCGGCGATGCTGTTATCATCGACAGCATTTCTCTGGATCGGGGCGTTCCATGTCCACTCGCGAAATCCGCATTGCCACCCGTAAAAGTGCCTTGGCCCTGTGGCAGGCCGAATACGTCAAAGCCCGCCTCGAGCAGGCCCACCCCGGTCTGCTGGTGACCCTGGTGCCCATGGTCAGCCGTGGCGACAAGCTGCTCGACGCGCCGCTGGCAAAGATCGGTGGCAAGGGCCTGTTCGTCAAGGAACTGGAAACCGCCCTGCTGGACAACGAAGCCGACATCGCCGTGCATTCGATGAAGGACGTGCCCATGGACTTCCCCGAAGGCCTGGGCCTGTACTGCATCTGCGAGCGCGAAGACCCGCGCGATGCCTTCGTTTCCAATACCTTTGACAGCCTCGATGCGCTGCCTGCCGGCAGCATCGTCGGTACCTCCAGCCTGCGTCGCCAGGCCCAGTTGCTGGCGCGTCGCCCGGACCTGCAGATCCGCTTCCTGCGCGGCAACGTCAACACCCGCCTGGCCAAGCTGGATGCCGGTGAGTACGACGCCATCATCCTCGCCGCCGCTGGTTTGATCCGCCTGGGCTTCGAAGACCGCATCACCTCCACCATCAGCGTCGATGACAGCCTGCCGGCTGGCGGCCAGGGCGCGGTGGGCATCGAATGCCGCAGCGCCGACCAGCAAATCCACGCGCTGCTGGCGCCGCTGCACCATGCCGATACCGCCGACCGGGTGGTGGCTGAGCGCGCCCTGAACAAACGCCTGAATGGCGGCTGCCAGGTACCGATTGCCTGCTATGCAGTACTGGAAGGTGACCAGTTGTGGCTGCGTGGCCTGGTCGGCCAGCCCAGCGGCGGTACCCTGCTGGTGGCCGATGCCCGCGCACCACGTACTGCCGCCGAAACCCTGGGCGTGCAGGTGGCCGAGGACCTGCTGGGGCAGGGCGCCGAGGCCATCCTCAAGGAAGTCTACGGCGAGGCCGGCCACCCGTGAGTTCGTGGCGCCTGTTGCTGACCCGGCCTGCCGAGGACTGTGCGGCACTGGCGCAAAGCCTGGCAGCGGCGGGGGTAGCCAGCAGCTGCCTGCCGCTGCTAGCAATCGAGCCCGTCGCTGTGGACAACCAGCAACGCCTGTTGCTGGAAGGCCTGCAGGGCTTCCAGGCGATCATCGTGGTCAGCAAGCCGGCAGCCCGTTTGTTGCTTGAGCAACTGGCCGATGCCGGCCTGCAGCCACCCGTGCAAGGCTGGTTCACCGTGGGCGAGGCAACCGCCGCTGTGCTGCAGGGCTCGGGCCTGGCGGTGAGCTTCCCCCCACGTGGCGATGACAGCGAAGCGTTGCTGGCGCTGCCAGCCCTGCGCCAGGCAGTTGCCGTGCCGGCACCGCGGATCTTGATCGTTCGTGGTGTCGGAGGTCGCGAACTGCTGGCAGAGCGTCTTGCAGAGCAAGGTGCTAGTGTCGATTATCTGGAACTGTATCGTCGCTGCCTGCCGGCTTACCCGGCGGGCACCCTGATGCGCCGCATCGAAGCGGAACGCCTCAATGGCCTGGTGGTCAGCAGTGGGCAGGGTTTTGAACACTTGCAGCAGATGGCCGGCGCCGATTGGCCGCAGCTGGCGCGTCTGCCGCTGTTCGTGCCCAGCCCTCGGGTTGCCCATCAGGCCAGGGCCGCCGGGGCCCAACAGGTTGTGGATTGCCGTGGCGCCAGTGCCACGGCCTTGCTGGCAGCCGTGCAGCGCAGCGCTGCACCTGCCTCTTAAGGCGCTAAGCTGAATGCGGCGCGCCCCCATGCAAAGGATGGATACGTGAGCGAGACTGTCTTGTCCAATAACGATCAGCCGTCGGCACAGGCGCCGGCGGAACCCGTCATCACCCCACCTGCCAAGCGCTCCGGCAGTGGCCTGGCAACGCTGGCCCTGCTGTTGGGCGCGGCCGGGGTGGCGGTAGGTGGCTGGGGTGTCTGGCAGGTGCGTCAACTGCAAGGCAGCGAATTCAACCAGGGCCAGCACATCGAGGCGCTGAACCAGCGCGCCGAGGCCCTGCAGCAGCGTGAGCAGCAGATCAGCGCGCAACTGGCCAGCCTGCCGGCGGCCAGCGAGCTGGAAGACCGCCGCCGCCTGGTGGCACAGTTGCAGGGCGACCAGCAACGTCTCAGCCAGCGCCTGGAAACCATACTGGGCGAAAGCCGCAAGGAATGGCGCCTGGCCGAGGCCGAGCACCTGCTGCGCCTGGCCACCCTGCGCCTGTCGGCGCTGCAGGACATCACCAGTGCCAAGGCCTTGGTCGAGGGGGCGGACGAGATCCTGCGCGAGCAGAGCGATCCGGGTGCCTTCGCCGCCCGTGAGCAATTGGCGCGCAGCCTGGCCACGCTCAACAGCACTCAGCAACCGGACCGTACCGGCCTGTTCCTGAAACTCGCCGCTCAGCGCGAGCTGGTGCAGCAACTCAGCGCCCAGTCGCCAGAGTTCGACACCAATGCCGATGCCCTGGGCGCGCTCACCGCCGATGGTGATGGCGCCAGTCGCCTGTCCCAATGGTGGGCCGAAATCTCCAAGTACTTCCAGATCGACTTCAACGCCGATGACAACGTGCGTCCGCTGCTGGCCGGGCAGCAACTGAACCAGCTGCGCCTGGCCCTGAGCCTGACCATCGAACAGGCCCAGTGGGCAGCGCTCAATGGCGATAGCAAGGTCTACACCCAGGCGCTGGACGACGCCCGCAGCGTGCTGCTGGCCAACTTCAACGCCGACAACCCGCAAAGCAAGGCCATGCTTGACAGCCTCAATGCCTTGGCCGAACAGCCGGTGTCGGTGGTTACCCCTGACCTCAGCGAAAGTCTGGCTGCAGTGCAGGCCTATATCCAGCGCCGCCACCTGCCGGCCGATGCTGAAGGGGGCAAGCCATGAAGCGTGTCTACCTGCTGGCCGTGCTGGCGATCGTGGTCGCCGCGGCGCTAGGTATCGCGGTCGCCAAGCACAGCGGCTACGTGCTGATCTCCTATGGCAGCTTCCGCTACCAGTCGGGGCTGTGGGCGGCCCTGGCCGGCTTGCTGGTTGTGGTGCTGTTGCTGTGGCTGGTGCGCTACCTGGTCGGCCTGGTGCTGACTTCCAGTGGCGTGGTCAACCCGTGGTCGCGGCGTAATCGCAGCCGGCGTGTTCGTCTGGCCATCGAGCAGGGCCAGCTGGACCTCGCCGAGGGCCGTTGGGCCAGTGCCCAGCGCCATCTGCACCGTGCCGCCGAGGCCGAGCGCCAGCCGTTGCTGTATTACCTCGGTGCCGCGCGTGCCGCCAACGAGCAAGGCCGAACCGAAGACAGCGACAACCTGCTGGAACGTGCCCTGGAGCGCCAGCCGCAAGCGGAGCTGGCTATTGCCCTGACCCATGCGCAATTGCAGATGGACCGTGGCGAAAGCGACGGCGCGCTGGAAACCCTGCTGGCCATGCAGGAGCGCCACCCGCACAACGGCCAGGTGCTGCGCCTACTGCAGCGGCTGCACCTGGAACGCGGCGACTGGTCTGCCCTGATCCGCCTGCTGCCTGACCTGCGCAAGGGCAAGGTGCTGCCGGCCGCCGAGCTGGCTGCCCTGGAGCAACGTGCCTGGGGCCAGAACCTGAGCCTGGCCACCACCCGTGGCGAGGATGCGCAAAGCGCCCGTCAGGCTCTGGAGCGCGCCTGGCAGCAACTGACTGCTGCCCAGCGCCAGGAGCCACAACTGGTGCTGGCCTATGCCGAGCAATTGCGTCAGGTGGGCGCCCAGAGCGAAGCGGAACAAGTGCTTCGCACCGCCCTCAAGCGTGAATACGAAAGCCACCTGGCACGCCTGTACGGCCTGGTGCGCGGCGATGACCCGGCGCGCCAGCTGCAAACAGCCGAAGGTTGGCTCAAGGCCCACCCGCAAGATGCCAGCCTGCTGCTAACCCTGGGCCGTCTGAGCCTGCAGAACCGCTTGTGGGGCAAGGCGCGGGACTATCTGGAAAGCAGCCTGCGCATGGAACGCAACCCCGAGGCCTGTGCTGAGCTGGCGCGCCTGCTCGCCGGCCTTGGCGAGACCGAGCGCAGCAACCAGCTGTTCCAGGAGGGCCTCGGCCTGCTGGACGAGCGCCTGCTGGCCCTGCCTTTGCCCGAAGGCGTACGCGCCTGACCTACCCCAGGGCCCGCGCAAAGGCGCGGGCTCCGGGGACGGGTAACTTTTCTCTCGATGTAAGTTAGATCTGCAGTCCATTTCTTCAGACGTTTCCTACTGCACGGTTGGAAATTTCCTTCGTGATTCAGCGACTTGTCGTTGCTGTCGCGCCTTGAAACAAAGCGCGTCTTTCCTCTACCGTTTCAGGCCACTTCATTATCCCGGGACCTTCACCGCCCATGTTGCCGGCCCGTTTGCGCACCTTTTTCCTACCTGCCTGCCTTGCTGCACTGGCGGTACTGGCCGCGTCCTTCCACCTGGAAAGCGTCCTCGGGCTGGTGCCCTGCCCGTTGTGTTTCAGCCAGCGCCTGCTGCTTGGCCTGTACGCGCTGCTGTGCCTGGCGGCGGTGCTGCAGGCACCGGGTACGGCGGGCATTCGCTGTTACGCGCGGGCGACGCTGGGCTGTTCGCTGGCCGGGGCGCTGCTGGCAGCGCGGCATGTCTGGTTGCAAGGGGATGACGGGGCCATTCCAGTCTGCCCGGTGCCGCTCGGGCGGCTGTTCGAGCAATCCTGGGGCGAGGCGGCCCGCCAATTGTTGTTCGGCGGCCCGGATTGCAACTCGCTCACCTGGAGCTTTCTCGACCTGACCCTGCCCGAGTGGAGCCTGCTGGCCTTCCTGCTGCTGGCGGTGCTGCCCTTGAGTTGCCTGCTGGCGTATCGTTTCCGCACCCTGGCGAGAACATGACCTGGCGCAAGGTTGCGCCAATGGCACGACCAATGGCCGTGTAACAGGGTATTAAACACTTGTATGAACTTTGTCCGCTGCGTACCTTGAAGGGCAGCACGCGCGGGAATAATCTCCCAGCACGCATACCGAAAACACAACTGCTCGATGCCGCCTGCTGATGTCACCTTTGTGCTGCACGGTCGTGGTGCGAGGTGCAGCGGCATCTACCCAGAAGGGAAGAGATTGCCATGCTCGATAGTTGTCAGAACGCTCAGGAACGCTGGGGTGGGGTTCACAAACTGATCGACCGCTGGCTGGAGGAGCGCCAGGAACTGGTGCAGGCTTTCCGCGCGCTGCGCGATGCCAAGCCGGCCTTCGCCGACAAGGACACGAACGGGGACTTTTGCGCGCTCCTCGTTGACTACGTTTCGGCGTGGCATTTCGAAGTCTGCGAGCAGTTGGTCAGTGAGGCCAAGGCCTTCGGCGACGAGAAGGCGCTGAAGCTGGCCGAAGAGATCAACCCACGGATCAACGACAGTACTCAGGTCGCATTGGCCTTCAATGACCATTGCGCCAAGGGTGAGTGCAAGGACACCGAGCGCTTTGCCGAAAAGCTGGGCAAGCTGGGTGGCCTGCTGCACGAGCGCTTCGAACTGGAAGACTGCCTGATCGAAGTGTTGCACAACGCGCACAAGGAAGAAGGCGCATTACCGGCGTGAGTGTTGGCGTCAGTCGCCAACCGCCAGCAGTTCTATCTCGAACACCAAGGGGGTGTAGGGTGCAATCAGGTCGCCCGCACCCTCGGCGCCATACGCTAGCGCCGACGGGATCACCAGGCGCCATTTGGCGCCAGCGTGCATCTTTGGCAAGGCCACCTGCCACCCTTCGATGACTGAGTCCAGGCTGAACCACTGGGGCGTCTGGTTCTGGTCGAACACCGAGCCGTCTGGCAGCCTGCCCACATAGCGCACCTGCACCTTGCCACCGGCTTTGGGCTGCGCGCCCGTACCTGCTTGCAGTTCGCTGTAGAGCACGCCCTCCGGTAGTTCGTGCACGCCATAACGACCACGCTCGTTGGCCAGGAAGCGTGTTTCGGCAGCTTGCAGCTTCTGCATGGCGGCATCGCCTTCCTGTGCTTCCTGCTGCTGGAGCAAAGCCTGCATGCGTGCCTTGTCGAGTTTCAGCGGTTGCCCCTGGTAGGACTGGCGCAGGCCTTCTACCAGCGCATCCAACTGCAGGCCCGGTATATCCTGGCGCAGCCGCTCACCCAGGCTGGCGCCGATGCTGTAGGCGAGGTCATGTTCTTCGCTGTCGGCCAGGGCGATGGGTGCCAGCAGGCATAAACCTAAAACAAGATATCGAGGCATGGTCAGTTCCTGCGCCAATGAGCGGGGAAGTATGCCAGTGTTCCGTTTTGTATTGTGTGCTCGCGGTCCTTGTAGGAGCGGCCTTGTGTCGCGACACGGCTGCAAAGCAGCCCCCGGCAATATCTGCGGTGGTGCTGAAGTCCAGGGCTGCTTCGCAGCCCATCGCGACACAAGGCCGCTCCTACAGGGGGCTGTGCAATACAGATAACTGCCAAATATCAGCAATGATTTATTCAGCAACTACACTTGCTCGGAGCTGCAAGATAACAACTTTGCCCAGGCATGCAACGCGGCGTAAACAATACTGTCAACATGCCCTAGCGGCGGTAGCAGCAGAAGCATAGTATGAGCCGCAATCTCGTCAGCCAGGAGGTAAACCATGTCGGCTAAAAAGAAGCCAGTAAGCACGCCGTTACACCTGCTCCAGCAACTTTCGGGCAGCTTGCTCGAACACTTGGAAGATGCCTGCTCGCAAGCGCTGGCTGATGCGGAAAAACTGCTGGCCAAGTTGGAAAAGCAGCGTGGCAAGGCCCAGGAAAAACTGCACAACGGTCGCCTGAAACTGCAAGACGCGGCCAAGGCAGGTAAAGCCAAGGCGCAGACCAAGGCGCAAAAAGTCATTGGCGAACTTGAAGAACTGCTCGACTCCCTCAAGGAACGTCAAACCCAGACTCGTTCTTATATCCAGCAACTCAAGCGCGATGCCCAGGACAGCCTCAAGCTGGCCCAAGGTGTAGGCAAGGTTCGCGAAGCTGCAGCCAAGGCGCTTGACCAGCGTGCTGCCAAGACCTCCAAACCGGCAGCCGCCAAACCCGTCACCAAGGCTGCTGCGGCCAAACCTGCAGCCAAGCCGGCCGCCAAGGCCGCTGCTGCTGCCAAACCTGCGGCCAAGCCGGCTGCCAAGGCCACTGCTGCTGCCAAACCTGCGGCCAAGCCGGCTGCCAAGGCCACTGCTGCTGCCAAACCTGCAGCCAAGCCAGCCGCCAAGGCCACTGCTGCTGCCAAGCCTGCAGCCAAGCCGGCTGCCAAGGCCACTGCTGCTGCCAAACCTGCGGCCAAGCCAGCCGCCAAGGCCACTGCTGCTGCCAAACCTGCAGCCAAGCCGGCTGCCAAGGCCACCGCAGCCGCTAAACCTGCAGCCAAGCCAGCGGCGGCCAAAACGCCAGCCAAAGCCGCTGCTGCCAAGCCGGCCGCGAAACCAGCTGCCGCCAAGGCCCCAGCACGTACGGCTGCCAAACCCGCCGCCAAGCCAGCAGCTGCCAAGCCTGTTGCCAGCAAGCCAGCCGAAGCCAAACCGGCTACGCCAGCCGCCAGCACTCCGGCCGCCGCGACCAACTCGGCCACCCCGGCAGCTTCGGTAGCGCCATCGGCACCTGCCAGCACCCCGGCTCAGGCACCGTCTTCGGCGTCCTGAAGCGCTGCCGCCGCGACGCGCAACCGAACCAGCGCGTCGTGGTGGCGGGCCTGGTCTGGCGCCAGCCGTGCCAGCCAGTCGTCCATGGGCTCATGGGCGCTTGCCGGCCATTGTCGCGAACGCTCCTGCAAGCGTTCCAGCAAGGTTTTCTCGGCCTGTAATTCCAATCCCTTCACCTGCTCACGCAACGCCGCCAGCTGCGCATCACTTTGTGCTGCTGCTCGCCACTGTTGGCGCAAACTACGTAATGGGTTGACCACTTCGCGCTGCCAGGGCTCGGTAACCTCGCGCAATGCCTGTACGCGTTCGTCCCGCACGGCCACGCCACGCGCCTGCAGCCAGGTTGCGCACAGCAGCAGACAGACATCGCCACCCAGCGCCTGCAGTTCAAGGCAGGCGGCTTCCACGCCGGGCCTGGCGTACAGGGCCAGGGCGTGATTCCACAGGTCGGTGTGCATGGTTCCACTCGCGCTATGGGCCGAGGAAGCTGGTAGACTCCGCGACCATCATGATCAGACTATCCAACCTCACTTTACAGCGTGGTCCGCAGCGCTTGCTAGAAGGCGCCGAGATGACCCTGCACACCGGTCACAAGGCCGGCCTGATCGGCGCCAACGGCGCCGGAAAATCCAGCCTGTTCGCCTTGCTGCGCGGTGAGCTGTCGCCCGATGCCGGCGATTGCCAGCTGCCCGGTGACTGGCGCATCGCCCACATGCGCCAGGAGGTCGATACCCTCGACCGCCTGGCCGTGGACTATGTGCTCGACGGTGACGTGCGCCTGCGCAAGGTCCAGGCCGAACTGGCTGCGGCCGAGCAGGCCCACGACGGTACCGCCCTGGCGCGCCTGCACATTGAGCTGGATAGCGCCGACGGCTATACCGCCGACGCCCGCGCACGCAAGTTGCTGGCCGGCCTTGGTTTCACCAACGAACAGATGGACCGCCGCGTCGGCGACTTCTCCGGTGGCTGGCGGATGCGCCTGAACCTGGCCCAGGCCCTGATGTGCCCGTCCGACCTGCTGCTGCTCGACGAGCCCACCAACCACCTGGACCTGGACGCTATCCTGTGGCTGGAGGACTGGCTCAAGGGCTACCCCGGGACGTTGTTGCTGATCTCCCACGACCGCGACTTCCTCGATGCCGTGGTCGACCATGTGCTGCACGTCGAGCAGCGCAAGCTGAACCTGTACAAGGGCGGCTACACTGCCTTCGAGCGCACCCGGGCCGAGCGCCTGGCGCAACAGCAGCAGGCCTACGAGAAACAGCAGGCCCAGCGTGCGCACATGGAAAAGTACATTGCCCGCTTCAAGGCCCAGGCCACCAAGGCCCGCCAGGCACAGAGCCGGATCAAGGCCCTGGAGCGCATGGAGGAGCTATCGGCGGCGCATGTCGATTCGCCGTTTGACTTCGTTTTCCGCGAGTCGCAGAAAATCTCCAGCCCGCTGCTGAGCCTGTCCGAAGGCCGCCTGGGCTACGGTGACAAGGCGATCCTCGACAAGGTCAAGCTGCAGCTCACCCCCGGTGCGCGCATTGGCCTGCTCGGCCCCAACGGCGCTGGCAAGTCGACCCTGATCAAGAACCTCGCTGGCGAGCTCGAGCCACTATCGGGCCGCCTGGTACGGGGTGAGAACCTGGCCGTGGGCTACTTCGCCCAGCACCAGCTGGATTCGCTGGACGACAAGGCCAGCCCGCTGCTGCACCTGCAGCGCATTGCCCCCACCGAGCGTGAGCAGACCCTGCGCGACTTCCTGGGCGGCTTCGACTTCCATGGCGATCGCGTCGACGAGCCGGTGGTGAACTTCTCCGGTGGTGAGAAGGCCCGCCTGGCGTTGGCCCTGATCGCGTGGGAAAGACCGAACCTGCTGCTGCTCGACGAACCGACCAACCACCTCGACCTGGAAATGCGCCTGGCGCTGACCATGGCCCTGCAGGAGTTTGCCGGTGCCGTGGTGGTGGTGTCGCACGACCGTCACCTGCTCAAGAGCACCACCGACGAGTTCCTGCTGGTGGCCGACGGCAAGGTCGACATCTTCGATGGTGACCTGGACGACTACAGCCGCTGGCTGGTCGAGTATCGCCAGCGCAGCGCGCCGGCCAGTACCGCCCCGGTCAACCCGGACAAGACCGACAAGAAGGCCCAACGCCAGGCTGCCGCAGCCTTGCGTCAGCAACTGGCCCCGCACAAGAAGGCTGCCGACAAGCTGGAAGCCGAGCTCAACCAGGTGCACGCGCAACTGGCCGAGATCGAGACCGCGCTGGGTGATGGTGGCCTCTACGACGCTTCGCGCAAGGACGAGTTGCGTGACCTGCTGGCGCGCCAGACCAAGCTGAAGCAGCGCGAAGGCGAACTGGAAGAGGCCTGGATGGAAGCGCTGGAAACCCTCGAAAGCATGCAGGCCGAGCTCGAGGCGCTGTCCTGATGGAGGAACTGCGTTCGCTGCTGCCAGGGCAATGGATGGACACCTTCTGGCTGGGCTTGCAGATCCTGTTGATCCTGGTAGCGGCCTTCGTTCTGCAGCGCATTGTTGCACGCGGGCTGAGCCGCCTGGGCCAGCGCTACCCGTTGCCGCCGGAATTGCTGGTGCCGGTGCGTGGCGGCCTGCGCTGGCTGATCATGGGCAGCGCGTTGCTGTTTGTGCTGGAGCGCCTGGGTGTGTCGGCGACCGTGCTGTGGACAGCACTGTCCGGCTTCGTCGCGGTGGCGGCAGTGGCTTTCTTCGCCATGTGGAGCGTGCTGTCCAACCTGCTGTGCGCGGTGCTGATCTTCACCGTCGGGCCGTTTCGTATTGGTGATGTGGTCGAACTGGTCGACACCCTCGACAAGCCGGGCGTCAAGGGCCGGGTGATTGCCATCAACCTGCTGTTCACCACGCTGATGGAAATGCCCGAGGCGGGCGGGGCGCTGGTGCAGGTGCCCAATAGCCAGTTCTTCCAGAAGTCAGTACGGCGCTGGCGCGGGGCTGAGGTGCAGTCCATGCACAAAGAGTCGCCTGTAGAGGCTGACTGAACCTGCACCGGCCTCTTCGCGGGTAAACCCGCTCCCACAGGAATTCCGCAGCCCTTGGGGATTGCGCGATACCTGTGGGAGCGGGTTTACCCGCGAAGAGGCCAGCACAGGCAATACAAATCCTTCAGAAATCGCTGGTTATTTTTTCACCAACACCTTAGCTTAACGTTTTGCAACAAATGTCCGAGCGAGGTGTGTGATGTCGATGGAAGTGTGGTTGGGCTTCTTTGCCGCCTGTTGGGTGATCAGCCTTTCACCCGGCGCCGGGGCGATTGCCTCGATGTCCAGTGGCCTGCAATACGGTTTTTGGCGTGGTTACTGGAACGCCCTGGGCCTGCAACTGGGCCTGATCCTGCAGATCGCCATCATCGCCGCCGGCGTCGGCGCTGTTCTGGCTGCCTCGGCCACGGCGTTCCAGATCATCAAATGGTTCGGTGTCGCCTACCTTGTCTACCTGGCCTACAAACAGTGGCGTGCGCTGCCCTTGGACATGAGCGATGAATCCGCCGTGCGTCCGATCGGCAAACCGCTTAGCCTGGTGTTCCGTGGTTTCCTGGTCAACGTCAGCAACCCCAAGGCGCTGGTGTTCATGCTGGCGGTGCTGCCGCAGTTCATCAATCCGCATGAACCGCTGTTGCCCCAGTATGTGGCGATCACCGTGACCATGGTCGCCGTGGATATGCTGGTGATGGCGGGGTATACCGGGTTGGCTGCGCGGGTGTTGCGCCTGCTGCGTACGCCCAAACAGCAGAAGCGTTTGAACCGGACTTTCGCCGGGTTGTTCATTGGCGCGGCCACCTTCCTGGCGACTCTGCGTCGCGCGCCAGTCTGACAGACCGTATGTAGGCCATTCGCGGGCTTGCCCGCGAATGGGCCACCTCTATTTCTGCTTGTCCACCAGCCCCTTGAGCAAATCCACCGGCAGTGGAAAGACGATGGTCGAGCTCTTGTCCCCGGCAATCGTCCCCAGCGTCTGCATGTAGCGCAACTGCATCGCCCCTGGCTCCTTGCTCAGCATCTGCGCCGCCTGCATCAACTTCTCCGACGCCTGCAACTCACCCTCGGCATGGATCACCTTGGCCCGCCTTTCACGCTCGGCCTCGGCCTGGCGGGCAATGGCGCGCACCATCGATTCGTTGAGATCGACGTGCTTGATCTCGACGTTGGCCACCTTGATACCCCAGGCATCGGTCTGTGCATCGAGCACCTGGCGAATGTCCGAGTTCAGTTGCTCGCGTTCGGCCAACAGTTCATCCAGTTCGTGCTTGCCGAGCACCGCGCGCAGCGTGGTCTGGGCCAGCTGGCTGGTCGCCACGAGGAAATCTTCGACCTGGATGATCGCCTTCTGCGGGTCGAGCACTCGGAAGTAGAGCACGGCGTTGACCTTGACCGAGACGTTGTCGCGGGTGATCACATCCTGAGGTGGTACATCCAGCACCACGGTGCGCAGGTCGACCCGCACCATTTGCTGGATTACCGGGATCAGCAGGATCAGCCCCGGCCCCTTCACCTGCCAGAAGCGCCCCAGTTGGAACACCACGCCGCGCTCGTATTCACGCAGGATGCGGAACGCCGACAGCAACAGCATCGCCAGCACGATCAGCACCGCGCCGAAGCCCAATTGCATGAACATGGTCATTCTCCTTGCGCCGCGGGCGCGGCGGCGCTCACTTCCAGCATGACGCCATGGCGCGCGGTCACCCGCACGTTCTGGCCCGCTTGCAGTGGCGTTGCACACTGCGCCTGCCATTGCTCGCCCTGGGCCAGCACAAAGCCACAGAACGGGTTGCCCGCCATCACCTGTGTGACGGTGACCAGGCTGCCGACCAGGCCGGCGTCACCGCTGACCAGCGCCCGTCGGCGGGCCTTGAGGGCCATGCCCAGCACGCCGCCGATCAGCAGCGCCGAGAACACCGCCAGGATGCCGATCAGGGTCAACGGGATACCGAAACCGGGGGCGTCAGTGTCGATCAGGATCAGCGCGCCGACCACGAAGGCGACAATGCCGCCAAAGCCGACCACGCCGAAACTGGGCAGAAAGGCTTCGGCAATCATGAAGGCGATGCCGAGCAATATCAGCGCCACCCCGGCGAAGCTCACCGGCAACAGCTGCAGGGCATATAGCGCCAGCAGCAGGCATATACCGCCGATCACGCCGCCGACCGTCGAGCCGGGATTCATGAATTCGAACAGCAGGCCGTACACACCGATCATGATCAGAATCAGCGCCACGCTGGGGTTGGTGATGACTGCGAGCACCCGTGTGCGCCAGTCCGGCAGGTGCTCGATGAGGCTGGCGCCGGCAGTCTGCAGTTGCTGGGGCTGGCCAGCGACAGTGAGCGTTTTGCCATCGAGCTTGTGCAGCAGGTCACGCAGGTCATCGGCCATCAGGTCGATAACGTCAAGCCTCAAGGCCTCGCTGGCGGACAGGCTGACCGCCTCGCGCACGGCCTTCTCCGCCCAGTCGGCATTGCGCCCGCGCAGCTGCGCCAGGCCACGGATGTAGGCTGCCGCATCGTTGACCTGCTTGCGCGCGAGGGTATCGTCATCGCTGCCTTTGGCCTTGTCATCCTTGGGCGTGCCTGGCGGAGCACCGACCTGCACGGGGGTTGCGGCCCCCAGGTTGGTACCGGGCGCCATGGCCGCGACATGGCTGGCATAGAGGATGTAAGTGCCGGCGCTGGCGGCGCGGGCTCCGCTGGGGGCGACGAAGGTTGCGACCGGCACTGGGCTGGCGAGAATCGCCTTGATCATCTGGCGCATGGCGCTGTCCAGCCCGCCCGGGGTGTCCATGCGGATAACCACCAGTTGTGCACCCTGTGCCTTGGCCTGGTCGAGGCTGCGCACCAGGTAGTCGGCGCTGGCAGGGCCGATGGCGTCATCGACACCCAATACCCAGACTGCACCAGGCGCTCCCTGACCGCCTGGCGTGATACCAAGCAGCAACAGCAGCAATAGCCAGCGCCAGCAGCGGGCGATCACCTGTCGTCACCTCGTTTGCCTCTATTGCACAAGTTTAGCCCTGCCTGCTGGTACCCGGCCTAAAATTGGAAATTGGGGGGCGAAACCGGAGGTGCATCATGCGTATGGCAAAGACCCTGCAGGATCGCCTGGACAAGGCCAACTGCGATTACGACATCATTCCCCATCCACATTCGGCCACCAGCCTGGAGTCGGCCCGCACGGCCGGCGTGCCCGCCGAGCGGGTCGCCAAGTCGGTGATGCTCGATGACCGTCATGGCAACTACATCATGGCCGTGCTACCGGCCAACCGGCATCTGGACATGAGCAAGGTGCGTATGTCCGGCGCCTGGCAACTGACCCGTGAAAGCGGCCTGCCGAGCCTGTTCGGCGACTGCGAGCGCGGCGCCGTGCCAGCGCTTGGCGATGCCTACCAGATAAAAATGCTGCTCGACCCGAGCCTTACCCGCCAAGGTGATGTCTACCTTGAGGCGGGTGATCACGATCACCTGATCCACATGAGCATGGAGCAGTACATGAAACTGGTGCCGCACGCCGAAGTGCGCGAGCTTTGCTGATGTTTTCAAACCAATGCCAGGCGGGCGTCGTGGACGGCTTGCCTGGCTCTCAGGAGGAACCATGGAAGCGCCGATCCATCCCTTTGCAGACTTGTTCAAACAACTGGGGCTGGCTGACGATGCGGTGAGCATCGATCAGTTCATCGCCAGCCACTCGCCATTGAAGAACGACATCAAGCTGGTGGATGCGCCGTTCTGGACCGATGCCCAGCGTAGTTTCCTCAAGGACAGCATCATTGAAGATGCCGATTGGGCGGTGCCGTTCGATCAACTCAACGAAGCATTGCGCCGCCCTCGAAAATAAAGCGCCGAGCGGCACCTGACGAGTGATTGGCCGTTGCTATGCTCAGGAAAACAATAAGGGGATAGCGCGATGAAAGATCCCTACGCACCAGGTTTCTGGTGCTCCGTGACGATCCTGGGCACCCTGACGGCCAGTTACTTCTACGGCATCAGGCACACGCAACAGATGACTCAGGCGGTGCATTTCCTGTATGCAGCCGCGGCTGTCACTGTGGCGGTTGCGCTGGTGGCGCTGGCCTGGATCGCCTGGCAGCAACTGCACCTGAACAAGCGCGAAGTGGTGCAGGGGCGAACGTTGCTGGCCATCTGGAACACCAAGGTCGCGCTGCGCCGCGTCGAGACGGTGTTCGACCGCTATTTCTGGGGCAGCTACTGGCATTCGGGGCGTACCTTCGAAGAGGTCATGGGTGAGCTCAGGGGCACGCCGCTGGAGCAGAGCCTGGATGCCCTGAAGCGCCAGTGCCGGTTGCTCGACCGTGAAGTTCATGACCACCATCATCACTGGCTGGCCAATGCCCGCGACCTGTCCAGCGTGGCCCAAGCCATGGCCCGCGAACGCTACCAGCTGGATCTGGGCGAGCCAAGCAGCAGCGGCCATGGCAATACCGCCGTGCTCAACCGTGACCTGGAAGTGCTGGTGTATACCTGGTCGGCGCGCCTGCGCAGCTTCGACCATCAGCTGGACGAGCTGGAGCGCGCCTACCATTGAGGCGCTTCATTCGCCGCGGATGTATTGCTCCAGTTGCAGGATCAGGCTGGCTTGTTCGGCAATGGTTTCCTTGACCAGGTCGCCGATCGACAGCAGGCCGAGCAGCTCGCCGTTGTTGACCACCGGCAGGTGGCGCAGGTGGCGGTTGGTCATCAGGTTCATGCAGTACTCGAGGTTCTGCTTCGGCTCCACGGTGACCACCGGGGCACTCATGATTTCGCGCACCGGGGTAGCGGCGGAAGAGCGGCCCTTGAGTACCAGTTTGCGCGCATAGTCCCGTTCACTGACGATACCCACCACCTGGTTGCCCTCGACCACGGGCAGCGCACCGACGTTTTTCTCCGCCAGCAGTTTCAGGGCGTCGAGTACCGAGTCATCCGGGCCGATGGTGTACACGGTCTGGTGCTGGGACTTGGTCTTGAGGATTTGTTCGACGTTCTTCATACGGGCCTCTGCGGGTGGAAAAAGCGATTCTCTGAGTAAATAAAGCATCCGGCACGGCGCTCTGCACGGCAATGCAGGAAACGGCATGGAGTCGATTGAAAAACGTCATCGGTGGTTGCCGTGCCGGGTTCGGGCGCACGCTATCCCTGTGGGAGCGGCTTTAGCCGCGAACACCGGCACAGCCGGTGCCATGCACCGCGCTGGATTCTTCGCGGGTGAACCCGCTCCCACAGGTTCTGTGCAGGCTTTGGGCTCGCGCCATCCCTGTGGGAGCGGCTTTAGCCGCGATCACCGGCGCAGCCGGTGCCATGCACCGCGCTGGAGGTTCTGTGCAGGCTTTGGGCTCACGCTATCCCTGTGGGAGCGGCTTTAGCCGCGAACACCGGCGCAGCCGGTGCCATGCACCACGCTGGATTCTTCGCGGGCCCTCCCGCTCCCACAGGTTCTGTGCAGGCTTTGGGCTCACGCTATCCCTATGGGAGCGGCTTTAGCCGCGAACACCGGCGCAGCCGGTGCCATGCACCGCGCTGGATTCTTCGCGGGCGAGCCCGCTCCCACAGGTGCTGTGCAGGTTTCGGGCGCACGCCATCCCTGTGGGAGCGGGCATGCCCGCGAACACCGGCGCAGCCGGTGCCATGCACCGCGCTGGATTCTTCGCGGGCGAGCTCCCACAGGTACTGTGCAGGCTTTGGGCGCACGCTATCCCTGTGGGAGCGGCTTTAGCCGCGAACACCGGCACAGCCGGTGCCATGCACCGCGCTGGATGCTTCGCGGGCAAGCCCGTGTCTACAGGCAACCGCTCGCCGCCACCTCTTGGCTCGCTTCCTTGAGCGCTGCGGCAACGGCGGCGGCATCATTGGCGGTGTACACCCGCCCGCCGGTGTTGCTGGCTGCGCAGTTCGAGCCGGTGCTGGCGCTGATGTTGACCACATTGATCCGCAGTCGTGGCTGGCTTCTGGCTATTTGTTCCGACACGTTGCACACGCTGGTGCCGCAACTGTCCCGGCCATCCACGAACATCACGATCACCCCATCCCGGTCGCGCCCGTTCATCTTGCTGGCTGCCGCTTGCAGGCTGATGCCCAGGCCTGTCCCGCCCCGTGCATTCAGGTCGGCTACACGCTTGATGAGGTCGGCGCGCTGGCCTTGCCCGAAGACACCGTGATCGACCGGGCTGCGGCAACCATCGAAGGTGACCAGGCGCATGTCCACATCCTTGTCCAGGTCGCCAATCACCGAGGTCAGCGAGCTTTTGGCCACATCCATGCGGGTGAGCCGTTGTGGCTGGTTGTTGGCCAGCAGCTCATCGACGTAGGGAATGCGGGCCAGCAAGGCGATATACCAAGGGTCATCCTCCTTTTTCACCCTGATGCGCTGGTCCATGGAACCGGAGGTGTCCAGCACCACTGCAAACTCCGACGCCTGGAAGGCACCGCCTGGCGTACAGATTGCAGTCTGCGGGTAGCTTTGCCAGCGCTGGTACAGTGCCGGCCAACTGCTATATAGCCAGTAGAGCAGTAGCAACAGCAGGCCAAACAGCAACCAGGGCCACAGGCGCAGGGGGCGGCGTTCGACCATCACTGTGGTGCGCGTTTCCACGGGTTTTGGCGTTGGCGCGGGCTTTGGCTTGGCCGACGCTAGCTTTGGCGGTGGCGCGACAGGTGTCGGCTGCCCCCAGCGAATCACCAGAGGTTCCCCGTTGATGCTGTACAGGTTGGCCAGATCCGGTGGCCCGACCAGTGTGCGCAACGCCTCTGCGGCAGGTGCCTGGCCGCGCTTTTGCAGCTCGTCTGCCAACTGCCCGACAGCAGCCTGGCGCTCTTCGTAGCGTTTCAGCAGGGCTGCCTGCTGTTCTCGTCCGAGCGTGGCATACAGATGTGGTTGCCCCTCCAGCTCGGACCACCATTCCAGTATGCCGTCGCGGCCCTGCCTGGGTATTGCATACAGGTTGGCGATACCCGGTGGAAAATGCTGGCGAATCAGGGCCACCCTCTGTTCGAGGGCGTTGGCAGCATCCTGGCTGGCATCGGTGTCGCGGTTTACCCTTTGCATGGTTCTTCCTAGTCGCAATCAGCCGTGCTGGAGACTTCCTGGCTGGCATCCTTGAGGGCTGCGGCTATCTGCTCGGCGTCGTTGGCGGAATAGATTCGGCCACCCGTGTTCTCGGCGACGCAGCTGGCCAGGTTGCTGTTGCTGATGTTGATCAGGTTGACGCGCAGGCGTGGCTGCTCGCGGGCAATTCGTTGCGCCACGGCACAAACGTCCTGCTCACAACCGTCCGCGCCGTCGATGAACATCAGAATCATGCCGTCGCGGTCGCGGCCGTTCATGGTTCTGGCCGTCATGTCCAGGCTGGCTGCCAGGGCGGTGCCATCGTTGGGTACCAGTGCCTGGATACCTTCGATCAGGGCCGGGCGCTGGGCAAGCTTGAACACGCCATGGTCCAGCGGCGCACGGCAGCCATCGAAAGTCACCACACGCATGTCGACCGCCGGGTGCAGGTCGTTGATCAGGTGGGTCAGGCTGCTCTTGGCCACGTCCATGCGTATGGGGGCCTGGGTAAGTTGCGCAACACGTTGCTGATCGATGTTCGGATCATCATTGATGTGCTGGAAGAACCATTTTTCGTCTTCCGGGGTAGCGGCGACGTTGAGCAGCATCGAGCCCGAGGTATCGAGCACCACGGAAAATTCCGGCGGCTGTATCCGCGTGTCCTTCACGCAGGCGAACGGCGTTGTGTCGCGGCTGGCCAGCCAGTGCTGCAGGTGCGGCCAGCCGAACCACCAGGCCAGGGCCAGCAACAGCAGGCCAAGCAGCGGCAGCAGAAACCACGGCAGCCATATCCAGCGCCGGCGGGCCACCGGCGCAGGTGGCGGTACGGGCACCGGCGCGGGCTTGACTGGTGCCGGCTCGACCCAGCGTACGACCAGTGGTTGCCCGTTGACGCTGTACAGGTTGTCCAGGTTGGCAGGGCCGATCAGCTTGCGTAACAGGGCCGCCTCGTTGGCCTGGCCCAGCCCTTCCAGCTTGCCTACCAGTTGGCGTACTGCTTCCTGGCGTTCGTCGTACAGGCGCAGCAAGGCTGCCTGCTGCTCGGCGCCCAGGTCGTGGTAACGGTGCGGTTGACCTTGCAGGTCCGACCACCATTCGCGCAGGCCGTCCTTGCCAGTGCGTGGTGTGGCAAACAGGTGGGCAATACTTGGGGGAAAGTGCCTGACGATGATCGCCATAGCCTCTTCGAGTGCCCGCAGGTCGTCCTTGGCCGGGCTGGTGTCGCGGGTAACCCGCTGCATGTGGATATCCTGAAAAGATTCGGCAGCCGAAGCTGCCGAAAAGGTTTTACTCGTAACCCAGGCTTAGCTGAAGGCGGCTGACCTGCTGTTGCAGGTCCTTGAGTTTCTGCTTGCGAGCTTCGATCTGGGCGCTGCTGGCGTTTTGCGAGGGCGCAGCCTGGTTGGCCTTGAGCTGCTGCTCCAGGGCGGCGATCTGCTTTTGCACATCGCTCTTGTTGCCATGGCGGGCCTTGAGGGTACTCAGCAGGCCATTCAACGATTTCTCCAGGCTGGCCTGCTGGCGCTGCTGGCTTTGCAGGTCCTGGCGGGTCGAGGCCTGCAGCGCGCTCAACTGTGCGTAGACCTCGTTGAACTGGCGGTTCTGCTCTTGGGCACTCAGCAGGCTCTGCTCGCTGTTGCGTACGCCTTCGGCATAGCCTCCGCCATAGTCACAGTTGAGTTTGCCAATCAGGCTGGTGTCGCTGTCAGAGGCATTGCACTGCGAAGCAGTGGTCGCACACCCCGCAAGGCTGGCCAGCAGGGCCAGGCACAGGCAGTTACGCAGGAACATGGCGTGCTCTCCCTCAGCCCAAGGTGATAGCCGAACGCTGGTTGTAGAGGCCGTCGACCTCTTGCTGCAGCGACGCGACCTTGGTGTTCATCTTGGCGATTTCGGCTTCCACCTTCTGCACCTCGGCTGGGCTGGCGCCGCCGTCTCGTTCGAGCTTGGCCACCTGCTGGTACTCGGTAACGCGGGTTTTCATGTTGTTCAGGTCTTTGCGCATCAAGCTGATGTTCTGGTCGATGTTGGCGATGTCCTGCTGGGCCTTGGCCATGTCTATGGTCTTGGCCTTGATGCTGTTCTGGATGCTGGCAATCTGTTCTTTGTCGTCATTGATGACGCGTTGCAGGGTGTTGGTACGCTCCGCCACCTTGGCGGTTTCACCCTGTACTTCGGTGGTCATCGCGTTCAGGCGTTCAGTGGTATCGGCATACTTGGCCCGACGCTGGTCCAGGTAGTAGTTGGCGCCCATTGCCACGCCGCATGCCGCGACACCGGCGATGATCGAGCAAGCCGCCTTGTTACCCGAGTTGGACAGCATGCAGGCAAGGATACCGCCGCCAGCGGCAAGGGCGCAGGCCTGGAAGCCCGAAGTGCTGAAGAACTTCGCATCATTGCCAGTAGTCAGGCGCGGGTCGGCGGTGCCGCCGCCACCGGTCAGCGAACTGCCGGTGCTGGCGCATCCGGTGAAGGCCAGGCACGCGGCCATCAGCAAGCTGAGCCAAGGGTTGATACGGCTGGATGGGGTGGTGTTCATGTTGCAGCTCCTGGATGTCCTTGAGTCAGTGTGCGACGGTCTTGCACTTGTTCAGCCAAGCGGTGGCGTCAATTTTCTGGGTCTTCAGGAACGACACCTGGTTGGCCCAGTGGGTTTGCAGGTACGGCGACAGTTCCTTGAGGTTCTTGTTGGCCTTGAACGAGCCGTCCAGCACCGGGACCTGGGCTTCGATCAAGTCTTTGCCGTACAGCGAGCCGGACTCCACAAGGGAGCTGGCGTAGTAACGGCTGAGTTTGTGCAAGCGTTGCTCTTGCTCTTCGAGCTTGACCTTGCGCACGCCACAGGTCGGGTCCTCTTCGCCGGCCTTGCAGTTGCTGGCGTAATTTTTCTGCAGGAAGTCCAGGTACTGGCCATCGTCGAGCATCTTGGTACACAGGAAGGCACCCAGGTTGAGACTGGCGCGGATTGCCTGGTCGCGGGCTTCCTGCTGTTGCTGGTTGCTGGCGCGCAATTGGTTTTCGACCGTTTTCAGCTGGGTCTTGAGGGCTTCGTCTTCGACGTTGGAGGCAAGCTCTTCCAGCGCCTTGACGGTGCCTTTCTGTTTGCTCTCGGTGGCCGGTTGATCGCTACCCAGGTTGCTCCAGCTTTTCTCGATGCTCTTTACCCGGTCCCGCGAAGTCAGGGTGGGTGAAACCATGGCCAGGCGCAGGCCGTTGGTTTTCTTGGCCACGGCGCCTTCGGCGTTGTAATACGGCTCTTCCTGGCGCAGCGAGGTGCGCAGGTCGCCCTCACTGGTCAGGTAGTTGCCACCACGCACCACGTAGCCGCCAGCCTGGCCATGCTGGCGGTCGAGCTTGTTCAGGCGGAACGGCTCGAACATCATCTCGCTGGCATTGCCGAGCATGTCGTGCAGGCCCAGCGGGTTCGGCTTGAGCAGGCCGCTCAGCTGCAACTGGCCGTTGGCGGACTGGGCACCGGCGAACCATTCGTAGGCATTCAGGCCTTCGGGCATGGGGTAGCGGCCATCGCGGAATTCGGCTGTGCTGACTTGCAAGCCACCGCGCGCGGCGAACTCCCATTCCACCTCGGTCGGCAAGCGCAGGAACCCCTGGGCGCCATCTTCGCGGGGCAGCTTGTCTGGCGCATTGGCGCGCAACCAGCGGTTGTACTTGTCGGCGGCCTGCAGGGCATCCAGCCAGGAAACCGACACAATCGGCAGGCGTTGCTTGTTGGCGGCGGTCGGGCAGGTCTCGTCCATCAACGCCTTGTATTGCAACTGGCTCATCTCGTACTTGGCCAGCAGGTAATAGCGCGACTTCTCGCCTTTGGCGCTGGTGAAGCTACCGGCAATGAAGGCGGGTCGGGTCTGCTCGACATAGCCCCATTCGGCGCTGTCCTGGCCGATGTTGATCGGGTAGTCGTCCAGCGGCCCGGCCACCGGGATCATCACCTTGCGAAACACCATGGCTCCGTCGCAGGGCATGGGCAGCACCACGTCGTCGGCATCAGGCATCGGGTTGTAGTACTTCTCGTCCCAGCTTGCCGCTGCTGCCTGTAGGGCGAAGCCGAGACCGAGTGGCGCCAGAAGCAGGCGGCTATAGGCTTTAGAGTTCACGCAGGCTCTCCGCAGGTTGTATCCGTATGGCACGCAAGGCGCCGATCAGGGCGACCAGGCCGGCGACCAGGAAGGCCAGCAGCAGGGCGACCAGGCCATGCCAGACGGTGATGTGACAGATGAAGGCGCCGGTTGCCTGGCTGCTGACCAGTAGCCGGTCGAACAGCAGGCTGCCCAGGTAGTAGCTGCCAAGCCCGCCCAGGTAGCCTGCCAGGCTCAGCACCAGCGCTTGCAGTACCACGTAGGCGGACACTGCGGCACTGCTGAAGCCCAGCAGGCGCAGCACTGCCAGGTGGCGGCGCTTGCGGTCGATGTTGGCCAGGAAGGCGCCGACCAGCGAGGCGATGCAGCCAATCAGTGCGGCCCCGGCAATAACGCCGAAAATAAGCCCCAGCACGTGGTTGATCGCTTTGACGTTGTCGATCTCTGCCAAGCGGCTGGTGGTCTCGATACGCTGTTCATTGAGCCAGTGCTCCAGCGGCGCCACGCTGTCGATGTCTCGCGCATAGACCCGCGCCCGGGCGTAACCGACTTTCAAGGCGTCCAGGGCCTGGCCGCTGCTGGCCCCCAGGCTGGTGACCAGGTAGCCATCGCGGTAGTGCTCCAGCTCCATCAGCAGCTCGGGGCTGACGAAAGCAGCCGGCCGGGCGAAGCGCACCGAACCGACGATGGCGCGTACCTGCAGGGCACGCTCGCCACGCTCGTTGACCTCGTTCAGGCGCCGGGCGACGCGCAAGCGCAGGGTGTCCCCAACCTTGGCGTCAAGGCGCTCGGCGGCCCGTTCGCTGAGGATCAGCTGGTTGGGCGCCAGCTCGCTCAGGTCTGTCGCCAGCAACGGGTCGCCGGCTCGGGTAGGAATGACTTCGACATTGTCGGCAAAGCGGCCATGTGCCCCGAGCAGGTCGGCCTGGGTGTTCAGGGAGCGGGTCTGGCCAATGGCGAAGCCTACCTCCGGGCGTGCCTGCAGGCGCTGCAACCAAGCCTGGTCGTAGTGCCCACTGCTGAGCATCTTGACTTCGAGGTTGCGCGGGTCGCTGAGCAGTTCCTGCTGCAACTGGCTGACCACTCCGTGCTTGAGGCCGAACAGCAGCAGCAGGGGCGCGATGACGGCCACCAGCGAGGCCGCCATGCACAGGGAAACGTTGCGGTCGTGCCACAGGTCGGCCAGGGACAACCTGACCAGTAGCAGCAGGCGTTTATGCCACGGGTTCAAAGCGTGTTTCCCCTTGACCGTTGATGGCGCCCAGCCGTGGCAGGCCGAAGCGTTCGACCAGCGCCCAGTCGTGTGACACGACCAAGGCACTCAGCCCCAGCTCGGCCACCAGATTCAGCAGCAGCTCGAACAGCCGCTCGGCGTTGTGTGGGTCCAGTGCGGCGGTTGGCTCGTCGGCCAACAGCACCTTTGGCTCGTGGGCGATGGCGCGCACGCAGGCCACCCGCTGGCGCTCGCCAATGGACAGCGCCTGGGGCAGCTTGCTCAGCAGCGGTGCCAGGCGCAGTGCTTCGACGGCCTTGTCCACCGCTGCGCTGGCAGGTGCCAGGCCGAGCAGGCGGCGCGGCAGCAGAATGTTGTCACGCACACTGAGGAAGGGCAGCAGCCCACCGTTCTGCAGCACGAAGCCAAGTTCGCGTGAGCGCAATGCCGCCAGCGCCGGCTGCTGGTCGGTGGCCAGCAGGCTGGCCACATCCTGGCGTTGCGGGCCAAGCCGGTAATGCGTCAGTTGTTCAGGCTTGAGCAGCAGGCCGATGGCTTCCAGCAGGGTGCTCTTGCCGCAGCCGCTTTCGCCGGTAATGGCGCGAATCTCGCCGGCCTGCAGGCACAGCGCGTCCAGCCGTATCCGGTGAGCCTGCGATCCTTCGCCTCGAACAACCCGTAATCCCTTGATCTCGAGCATGTGGGGTCAGGGCATCATTTCCAGTGGTACCGGGTAGACGTTGTCACGGCTGTCACTGCCCGGAGCCAGAGCGACCCAGCGGTCGACGTCAGCGTTGTAGCGCTGGTAATGGCGAAGCTTGGTGCTCAGGCTTCGGATGAATTTCTCCTGGGCCAGGCCGTCCCAGCCTTTCCAGGTTTCTTCGTCGAGGTTCAGCACTTCGCTCTGGTAGGGCAGGTCTTGCAGGTATTCGCCCAGTACGCCCAGGTCAGCCACACGGGTGCTCGAGCCCTGCTTCAGCTGGTTCGGGTCGGCGCCCATGGTCGCTGCAACCGAGCGCAGGCGGGTGAACATTTCGTCAGGCGAAATCATGCCTTCGTTGGCCGCATCGAGGATCTGCTTGAGCACATCGCTCAGGTCGCTGAGCTGGGCCTTGGTCAGCAAGACGCGCACATCGGTGGTCGGCACATTCTGCTTGATCAGGTCGCGGTCGCTGATCCAGGCCTGGAACACCGGCGGCACCTGGCTGCCGGTGGCCTTGCCAAGGTAGGCCAGCTGCATGGCGTGGCCAATCAGCGCGGCATCTTCGAGCATTTTCTTCTCGGCGGGGTCGGCCTTGGCGTTGGTGGCGCTGCCAATGGCGGCCTCGCCCATGTAGGCGGCTCGCACTTGCTGGGTGATGGCCGCAGCCAGCCCGTCGACCTTGCGCCCAAAGGCTTGCACATCACCGGCATTGACCGGGTAGTACAGCGAGGTATTGGTACCCGGGTAGTTCGACAGCGTGCGGTACTGTGCCTCGGCGCTACTGTGGTTCTTCGCCCCGCTCGGGGTTTTCAGGTGCAGGGTATACAGCGCAACGCCCGGGTTGCTGGCTTCGATCCTGACCTGCTCGGCGCCAAGGCCGGTGCTGGACAGCTTGTCACCCCCGTCGATGGCTCCGGCATCGGTGATCAGCACCACATAGCGTGCGCCGAACTGGCTCCAGTCGATCTGGTCCACGGCCGACATCACGCCGGCGTAGGCATCTTCGTTGAACTCACTGCTGGAGACCTTGGCCTGCTTGAGGTCGGCAACCTTGGCCATGAAGTCGGCACCGTCCTTCACCGTGTTGGGGTCGGCGTACATCTTGCTGACGTACTCCAGGCCCGGTACGGCCTTGGTGCTGGAACGGTAGGCCACCAGGCCGAACTTGACCTGTTTGCCGAGGTTTTCCTTTTCGATCTGCGCATACACGCGCTTGATCGCCTCACGGGTGCGGTCGATGTACGGGTCCATCGAGATGGTCGAGTCGATGACGAACACCACCGCGGCACTGAACGCCTTCAACTGCTGGTTGGCAGCGGCCTGGCTGGGTGCAGGCGAAGCCGCTGCGGCGCTATCGGCCTTGCTGACCGAAGCCACGTTGAGGATGCGGGTACGGAAGCCTTCTTCCGTCATCACTTCTTCGCCGCTGAGCACTGGCAGCAGGTAAAAGTTCTTTTGCAGGTCGACGAAGTACTCGGGCTCTTCGGCCAGTACCCCTGGCGCCTCGGTGCCATGCTTGAGCTTGGCGCGTAGCGGCGCCACATGGCTGACCGGGTCGGGGGCATTGAGGATGCCTTCGAGCTGGTTACGTTCCTTGAAGAACATCAGCCGGTCGCGGTTGGCCGGGTTGGTGAAGGCCAGGGTCAGTTGCATTTTCCATTCGACGGTGCAGTCCGCAGGCAGCCAGCCGATGCTCTTGCCCTGGGTGTCGGGCCCCACCCGCAGCCACTCGCGGGCGTCGGCCTGGGCACGTTCATACACATAGAAGCGGCTGAAAGTCGGCTGCGCGGCACCAGGGGCGGCACCGGCGCTATCGCTGAGCTTGCAGCCAGGGGTGGTCAGCACGCGTTGGAACAGGGTTTTCTTGCCATCCTGCAGCAGGGGCTTCTCGGCTGCCTGCAGGGCAGGGCTGAGCGACAAGGCCAGCAATGCGGCGCCAATACGCAGCTTCATGGCTTGAGCTCCTCATAGCGCTGCTTGGCTTCGGCGTTGTTCTCATCGAAGCTGAGGATGGTCTCGTACCAGGAGGCTGCCGTGGCGCTTTCCGGGGCCTTGAAGCAGTTGCTTGGCTGGTGGTACTTGGGATCGTATTCGTGGGCGTAGGCCGTGGCGATCTGGATGTCACCGGCATTGGCACGGTTGGCATACAGGCGCTGGGCCACGTCGCACTGGTCGTTGGCCTTGGCCAGGTTGATCACCTCAAGCAGCGCGGCGCTGTCTGGCTTGCTCTGGATGCAAGACTGCAGGAATGCCAGCGATGTCTGGCCTTTCATGCTTTCCAGCGAGCATGGTTTGGCCGTTTCGGTTTGGGCGACGGGCTGGTCTTCAGGCGGTACGGGTGCAGGTGCTTCGGCGGCGTTGCGATTGAACCACCACCAGCCGCCCCCGGCGGCAAGCGCCAGCAGGATCAGGATCAACAGGGGCAGCAGCCACTTGTTGCCTTGTTTGGCCGCCACCGTCGGCGGCGCAGCGACTGGCGCTGGCTGAGGGGCTGGCGCGGGCTCGGGCTCGGGGTCTGCAGCCACTGCAGGAGCAGGCTCCGGCGTGCTCGCCGCCGGTGGCTCGATAACCACCGACGCGCTCGGCAACGGTGCCGGTGGCGGCGACTTCTCCAGCGCCGGCCCCGACTCGACGGAGGCCACGATGGCATTGTTGATGCGCACCATGCCCAGGTCGCTGTGCCCGGTCTGCGGGTTGCTGACCTCGATGCGGAACGTAGCGGTGCCGCTGGCCTGCAACAACGGGTTGATCAGGTTGGGGCCGATCCGCGTCTCGATGGCTGGCGCGCCTGCAACGGCAATCAGGTTATCCAGGCGGAACCAGTGGGCGACGTTGCCCCAGTGCCCGCCTTCATGCAGGAACTCATGGGACTGGCTGCTTTGCAGGGAGCATTGCAGCCCTTCGCTGGCGCCCTCCCAGCCGGTGATCCGCAGCAGGCCCTGGCCCGGCGTGTTCACTTCCAGTGGCAGCACATCAACTCTGATACCCATTGCAATCAACTCGCTTGAAAGGTGTTCAGCAGCACCGCCAACTGGCGTCGCTGCTCGGTGGTGATTTCCGGGTCGGCGCCGCTCTTGGCGTTTTCCTGGGTCAGCCAGGCCAGGCCCGACAGCCAGTCGACCAGGAAGCGTTGTTCATGGTGCGGCGGTTGTTCCGGCAGTACCGGCAGCTCGCCCTGGGGCACGCTCTGGTAGAAGTTGAACACTGGCTCGCGCGAACCCAGCAGGCTGTTCGGGCGTTCATCGGCGGGCTTCTCCAGCAAGCCGAACCAGGAAAGGAAGTCGCGCATGGCCAACTGCACCGTCAGCACCTGGCGCTGGACCATTTGGTCGCGGCGCATGCCGTTGAGCACCCGGCGCATGACGGCGGTGTCCAGTTGCTCGATGAACAGCGGGCGGCGTACCGCGCTGACCAGCTCTTCGACCAGGGCCTCGACCACTTCACGGCTGATGCGCAGGCTGCTCAGGCGCATGGGTTGCGTGCCCAGGTCGCGCATGTGCTTGATCCACGCCTTCAACGCCGCGCGGACAAAGCGCTGCTCAGAGGTGAGGCGCTTGGCCAGCGGCTTGGCAGCCGGTGCTGGTGCGGCGGCAGGAGTGTTGGCGAACAGGTTGCCAAAGCTGATGGCCGGGGCCTTGTTGGCCGGGGCTTTGGCGGCTTGTTCCGGCTCTTCAGCGGCGTCGCCGTCAATGCCATCGATGTCGTACACGCCGCCCAGGTAAAGATCGCGCAGCTGTTCGACAGGCACTTGCAAGGCATGGATCAGTTCGCTGATCGCATCCGGGTCGGCACCCAGGTTGTCGAGCAGGTACTGGGTCTTTTCCCGCTTCTTGTTCAGCAGCTGTTCGAAGTCTTCCTCGCGCCAGGTATTCAGGCCGTGCTCCAGCAGGTCGGTGCGGCACTGTTCCAGTTGCTCTTCGATACGGGTGAGCTTGAAGTCGATGTTGCTGATGCCCTGGAAGCTGCCACTGAAGCGGCTGATACCACCGTCATTGAGTTCGAGCATCGCGGCCCAGGCGTCGGCCGGGTCCTTGATATGACGCAGCACCGACGGGCTTTGCGCAAAGCACTGTTGCAACTGCACAAGGCGCGGTGCATGGCGTTCGTTCAGGCAGATTTCTTCGCCGTTGCCGGTGTCGCGTTCGATGAACGCGGTATCCAGGCGTGGCTTGCGCACCAGGTAGGTGTTATTGAACGGTACGCCGGACCAGTCTTTCATCCACTCCTGGCTGCCAAAACGCTCGATCATGGTCAGCTTCATCATGTTCTCGCAGCCTTCGGGCAGTTGACCCTCGCTCAGGCTGAGGGTGTTGCCGATGAAGCCATCGAGCATGGTCAGCGCCCAGATCAGGCCGGGGGTGCGCTGGCTGCGCTCCTTGGGCGTGGCGCCTTGGGTCTTGTGGATCCAGCGGGTCAGCACCGGCCCGACGCTGACCACTTCGCTTTGCTTGAACGAACTGGTGCACAACACCAGGCCGTTCATCTGCTGGGCGTCGGTATAGCGCTCGAACAGATAGGCGACCTTGCCACGCAGGATCAGGCTGGCGGCCGGGTTGACCTCCTCGACCACGTCGGGGCTTGCTGCATCTTCGATACGCAGCAGCTTCTGGCGAGTGCGGTAACCGGGGAAGTCGAGCAGGTCGACTTCCTCTACTACCGGGTCCTTGGGGCTGTTGGTCAGGCGGAAGGTCATTTCGGCAGTCAGTGCCGCCAGTTGCGCGACCGACAGTGAAACGCTGCCCTGGACCTTGTCACCGTGCAGCGGCAGGACGTTCACTGGCAGGTCGCGGCCAGTGCCCAGGCGGCCGAGAATATCGACGTTCATGATGCTGTTGGCCTGGGTGTAGGCGCCGTTCTCTTCCTTCACCAGTACGCTCAAGGGGGCGTAGACGGTGTCGGGGAACCCCAGCTTCTGCAAGCCGCCGACCAGCAGTTCATAGATTTCGGTGAGGGCGTCCTGTTCACCCCACAGTACCGAAAACAGTTTGGCGCGCTGACGCGGGTTCAGGCGTGGCGCCAGCTTGATCACCCGTGGCCAGTAAAGCTCGTTGAGCTTGCGCACCGACTTTTCGTAGTTGCCTTTCAGGTAGTCCCACAAGGCAACCACGTCATCCCCGTTGACGCCCGGTTGCAGGCCTTTGTTCTCGCCGCCCTCGAAGCTGGCCAGCAGGGCCTGGATACGTTCGTCGGTATAGGTGTAATCCAGTTTTTCCTGGTCGAAATCCTCGAACCAGGCATTGGACAGGATCTTGGCCACTTCGATTTCGCTGAACAGCTTCAGCTCGACCGGATGGTTGGCATCCGGGCTGGGCTTGGCGCGCCGGCTGAAGCGAGTGACCAGGCCGGTGGCTTCCTTGCCCAGGCCGGTCGGGTTCACATGTTCGATGAAGTCCAGGGTGCGGCCACCGAAATCGGTTTCCAGGCGCCCGCTGCGGTCGGCGGCCAATGCCGAGATCAGGTACGACTTGCCCGCCTGGGACAGGCCGAAGAAGCCGATCACCATGGGCGTGGAGGCGGCACGCTGCAGGTCCTTGGCACGGTTGCGGGCCTGGCGCAGGCGCAGGTTGAGGCCATCGGCCTCGGCCTCGACACTGGCGGCATTGCCACGCACCTGCTCGATCCAGTCCAGGGCCTCGCCGGCGCCTTTGTGAATGGCGCCCCAGGCACCCATCAACTGCTGTTGCTTTGGCGTAAGGTCGCTCATTTTCCTTTGACGTTCCCGCTGTCGAGCCAATAGTCGCTGTCACTCAAGCTCATGGTCGGCATGGTGTTGAGTGAGAGTTCAAGATCCCGGTCGAAATCGAAGTCGGCATCCAGGATGTTCGATTCCAGCTTCTGGATGACCAGCTTGTCGCTGATCAGCCCCTGGTCACGTTCTTCCTGGTCGAACTGCTCGATTTCCAGGCGAATGCGCAGCACAGGAGCCTCGCCGTTCTTGCCCACCGCGCGGGAAAACGCTGCGCTGCCCGAGGGGGTGAAGCGCAGGGTGTACAGCGGTGAGGCCGACCAGCGCTCGGCGGCCAGTTGGCGGTAACCCAGGTGCATGTCGCCGCGCATTTCCAGCCAGGGCGTACCGCGCTCCTCACCCTCGCCGACGATCGGCAACTCGATCAGCCCCTTGTCGGACTTGAGGTCGTGGTAGAGCACGTCGGCGTGCTTGATGGTGCCGGCATTGTCGATCTGGCCGAAGTGTTTGATGACCGAATACGGCTTGAGCGCGGCAGTGCGGAAGTAGAAGTTCGGCACGCTGTGCTTGGAGCACAGCAGGCAGATCATCGCACCCACCGAGGCGGTGCTTTTCGGGTCGTCGATCAGGCCATTGCGGTGGAACGGGTACCACCCGCCAGTGCGGTAGTTCTGCATCGGCAGGATGCGCCCTGGCGGCAGCGGCAGGCGCTGGCGAATGAAGGCCTGGATGCCGGGCAGACGCGACGGGCGGCCAGTCAGCAGGAGCATGTCGCAGGGGTAGTTGAATACCACTTCGCACAGTTCGCCGAGCACCTTGGTGATGTTGATCTGGCCACCCATGAAGGCAGCGTGGACCTGCTCGAGGTCGAAGACAATGGGCGTCTGCAGCAGGTCCAGGGCACCGTCGCGGCCGACTTCGCGGCGCACGGCGGCGTTGACGAACGCCAGTACGCTGTCATTGACCCTGGCCTCGCCCAGTACCTGCTGCCAGGTCTGCTCCACGGCAGCCTGCGGTTGCGCCGGGTCGAATTGCTCATAGGCCTTGAGCAGGGCCAGGCCCAGCGGCACGAACACTTGCAGGTTCAATTGCTGGCGCAGCAGGCGCTCCTGGGCCGTGGCATCGCCATTGCCGCACAGGCGCGACATCAGCGCATCGGGTGCCGGAACGCCGGCAGTGCGCAGTGCATTGGCGAAGGACGGCAGGATGAACTCCTGGATCACATCCAGCAGGATGTCATCACCGGCAATCTTGAAGCCATCACGGAAGCGCTGGGTCGGCACGATATGCACGTTGGCGCCGGCACCACCACCTGCGCCACGGTCCAGGCGGTAATCGGTGATCACCAGGTCGGTGGTGCCACCGCCAATGTCGATGGTCGCCAGGCTGATCTGTTCGTGTTCCTGTTTGTCCGGGCGCGCCAGGGCGACGAAGAATTCTTCCGGGTGGCCGGCAAAGTTTTCGTTGACCTCGTTGTACAGGTAAACCAGCTGGCCGCAGCTGGCTTCGTCCCACTCCACACGCACGCTGGGGAACGGGGTACGGGTCTTGACGTCCTTGCCCTTGAACGGGTTGCTCTCGTCCTGGTGCCAGCCCAGGCTTTTCCAGACCAGGCCGATGGCTTCGTACAGGCGGTTGCTGAGCAGGCTGCGTTCGGCCTGGGGCATGCCAGGCGGCACGGTCAGGGTAATGCTGTTGAGCTGGCGCGGCACCCGCGCATGGCCCTGGCGCGAACGCTGGGCCGGGCTGTTGATCTGGCTCAGCGCCTGGGTCACCACTTCGGCCAGCATGAAAGTCATCAGGCTGCTGCGCGAATAGCGTGGGTTGAACACCGGCATGTCGAAGGGTTTGAGGTACAGCGGCTGGCCACGGTCGTTGATCAGGTTGGCAAATGGCGCGGCGACGGCCATGGGCTCCTTGTCGGTCTTGACGTAGGCGGTGTTGAAGCGCCAGCCATGGCCGTAGGCCTTTTCGTCCCACAGGTAGCGTTTGGGGCTGGAGAGGCCGGTCGAGCCTTCGGTGCCGCGGTTGCGGCTGGCCAGGCGGCTGGCTTCGCCGCCGACCCGGGCAATGGTCGGCCACTGGAAGGCATTGTGCCGGCCGCTCTTGATCGACAGGTGGTCTTTGCCGAAGGCCGCATGGGTGAATTCGACCCGGCTCTCGAAGGCTTGGTTGTAGACCTTTTCCGGCTCGCTCAGGTCGCGCAGCGCCAGCACGTAGTTGTGGCGCATGCCCGAACCCGCCTGGCCATGGTCCTCGATGAGGATGCCGCAGGTGCGCGAGTTGCCTACGTCCAGCACCAGGTCCACCGGGATCGGTTTGACGATGCCATTGGCCTCGTTGGCGATCACCTTGATTTCCGGGATCTCGACCTTTGGTTTTTCGCCGCTCTGCTCGGCCGGCACCGGGCGGCGCAACAGGCTCAGCAGGTTCAGGTAGTGGCCAAGGTGGCGGTTACCCTGCAGGTCACGTTCCAGGCGTTCGCGCGTCCACTCTGCGCGGGCCTCTGTGTACACCTCGGTCAGCCAGTCGCGGATCCAGGTGTGGGTCAGGAACCAGCCATATTCGCGGGCACTGCAGGCCAGCTTGAACGCCACGCCCGCGCGCACGTCGTCTTCGTTGGGTGCCAGGTACGGTGCACCGGCTACCAGCGGCATGGTACGGCTGTCGAAACCGAGGGTAAGGCGGTGGGTGTTGCCGTCGAGGTCAGGCTCGGCGAGCTTGACCAGGCGCATGCGCGCCCAGTTGTTCGGGCCTTCATCAAAGCGATAGGGGGGCGTGAAGCGCAGGAACGGGATGGGCAACCATACCCCGTCCAGCAGCTTCAGGCTGTCTTCCATGGGCAGGCGGAAGTGGCTTTCTTCGCTGGTGTCGAACTCCACCTGTACCACTTTGTCCGGCTCGGGCTCGTAGAAGTCCTTGTATTCCTTGGACCACAGCAGGCGTGTAGGCACCATGCCGTTGTTGAGCTGGACGAATTTGCCGGTCTGCTCGCCATCCGGGCCGAGACGCAGGGCGAAATCCATGAATTGAATTCCGGTATCGCTGACCAGCGTGACCGTTTCTTCGAACTGGGTGATTTCGGGCAACATCTTCTGCGTTTCTCGTGTGATTAGCCGGCTTTGTTCATCAGCATCGGGAAGCCTTGGGCACCGTAGTTGCCGGTGCAGTCAGCCGCGCCGTTGGCGTTGGGTATGCAATCCACCTGCGGCAGCTCGTAGCTGCTGCCGTCGGCGCAGGCAGCCTGGCCTGCACTGTTGATCGACAACTGTCCGCCCTGCATGGCGGCGGTAACGGGTGCCTGGCATTGCACGCCGTCGGAGCGGCTGACGGTGGCCTGGCCCTTGCCGTCCTGGAAGTCGTATTTCAGGCGTAGCGGTTTGCCTGTACCTACCTCCTGGATGCCAGCGCCGGCCCAGTTGCCGTTGAGGAAATCGGCAGTGCCGTCCGCCGCATCTGGCGGGATGCTCAACGGGTTTGGCGCGGCTGGTGCTGTTGTGGTTGGCGGTTGCTCGTCGGCCAACTGTGGTGGCGCTGGCGGGGTGTTGTCGCCGGAGGAGGCGGGGGCCTGAGTGCCAGCCGTTTCCTCTGCTGCTGGCTGCTCGTCCGGAACTGGCGTCGCTTCTGGTGTACCTTCTGCTTGGTTGCCGGCCTGTGGCGGTTCATCGCCCGCATCGGTCTGGCCGGTAGGCGCGGGAACCGGAGCAACCACTGCCCCCGGGGTGCCGGAGGTCGGCACCTGGACATTGCCGTTCGGTGCGCCAACAACGGACGGCGAACCGCTTGCCAGGGTAGCGATGTCGTTGGCCTGGGTAGCGCTATTACGGTCCAGATCCGGCATGCCTGGACCGGAAAGATCGACCCCCGGGATGCAGCCACGCAGCCCGAACAGCAGCAGGGGCAGGAGTGCCAAAAGCAACAGCAAAGGCAGCAGCCAGCGCCAATTGCGCCACCACGGCAAGCGTGCGACCGCAGCCGCTGGTGCTAGAGCTGGTGCTGGCGGGGCCATGGGGGCAGCAGCAGGTGCCAACGGCGCAGCCACGGGCTCGGCGATGGGCGTGGTGCGTGGATAAAGGCAGTGCAGGGGCTGCCGGCTGCGCTCGGCACCGGCATGGATGAAGCCCCAGAAGGTCAGTACCGGGCGGCCATCGACCAGGTAGACGAAGTTCTCGTCGGGGAAGGGCACCACGCAGGTCAGCAGCTTGCCGAACACCGCGTTGTCGCCCTGGGCGGCTTTCTTGCTGGTGGCCGTAGGCTGGCCATTGGCATCCAGGCCCAACAAGGTGTTGCTCAGGGCGTTGATCTTGCTCTGCAACACTTCAAGCTGCACCCGTGCCGGCGCACGCTCTTCCTCGGTGGCGCTGCTCCAGGGGATCACATCGCCGGGGCGGTCGCTGTACCAGTCGATGGTGCTGCCCTGTTCATCGCTCTGGGGGATGGCCAGGTGCTCGATCAGCTCTGGGTGCTCCGGGTACTTGCGGCGAATCGCTTCGCGGATCTGCAAAGCAGCGCGATAGACGGGCTGGCCAGTCTCGCCCAATGCTGTGAAGTGCTCACTTCTACCGCTGCGTAGTAATACTCCGCGCATCCTTGAGACCTACCTAGTCTATTAGCCGAATCCGTTCGGTATCCATTATTCAATACCGAAAAACTGAGCAACACTAATGGCAAAGTGCTTTTTTCGTCAATTCATCTTGATGGCTTTTTGACGTCAAGGAGAAACGAAAAAGCCCCGGGAGATCTCCCAGGGCTTTTTGATATGGCGCACTCGGCGGGATTCGAACCCACGACCCCTGCCTTCGGAGGGCAGTACTCTATCCAGCTGAGCTACGAGTGCAACGCGCACGCATGATACCCATCTGCGCCGGTCGCGTCCATCGCCTTGATCTATGGCCTTTTTTCCTTCGTGGCCTGTGCCGGCCCCTTCGCGGCTAAAGCCGCTCCCACCTCGACCGCATAGCCTCAAGCCCTGTGCAGTACCTGTGGGAGCCGGCTTGCCGGCGATGAGGCCAGTCCAGGCAATACAAGACAGTGGCTCCCACAGGTTTGAGGCCTGTGCGTTCGAGGTGGGAGCGGCTTTAGCCGCGAAAGGGCCGGCACAGGCCAATGCAAATCCATCTATCCATATTCGATATCAGTATTTCCTTGCCGGTTCTTATACCCGCTAGTCTCTGGTCACAGCTTGTTATAACAAGTCATCGATCAGCGAAGAGACCCATGGCCGAACTGCTCCCCCTGTCCCCGGTACCGCTCTACACCCAGCTCAAGGAATTGCTGCGCGAGCGCATCCTCGACGGCACTTATCCGCCGCATAGCCGCATGCCCTCGGAAAGCGAACTGGGCAAGGCCTTCGACGTCAGCCGCATCACCGTGCGCCAGGCGCTGGGCGACCTGCAGAAGGAAGGCTTGATTTTCAAGATTCACGGCAAGGGCACCTTCGTCGCCAAGCCCAAGGCGTTCCAGAACGTCAGCACCCTGCAGGGCCTGGGCGAGTCGATGACGCAGATGGGCTACGAAGTGCTCAACCGCCTGCGCAGCTTTCGCCATGTGCCGGCCAACGCGTTGGTGGCAGCGCGGCTACAGGTCGAGGAGGGTAGCCTGGTCACCGAGATCCGCCGGGTGCGGCTGATCAACCGCGAGCCGGTATCGCTGGAGCTGACCTGGCTGCCCAAGGCCGTCGGCGAAAAACTGGAAAAGGCCGACCTGGTCACCCGCGACATTTTCCTGCTGCTGGAAAACGACTGCGGCATCGCCCTTGGCCACGCCGACCTGGCCATCGATGCGGTGCTGGCCGACAGCGACCTGACCCAGGCGTTAGGGGTGGAGGAGGGCGCGCCGATCATGCGCATCGAGCGCCTGACCCACGCCGCCGACGGTACGCCGCTGGACTTCGAACACCTGTACTACCGCGGCGATGCTTTCCAGTACCGCCTGCGCATCGACCGCCAGAAGGGGAGCAAGGCATGAGCATCCACACCCAGGACTACGACATCATCGTCATCGGTGGCGGCACCGCCGGGCCGATGGCGGCGATCAAGGCCAAGGAGCAGGACAAAAGCCTGCGCGTGCTGCTGCTGGACAAGGCCAACGTCAAGCGCAGCGGTGCCATCAGCATGGGCATGGACGGCCTGAACAACGCCATCATTCCCGGCCATGCCACGCCGGAGCAGTACACCAAGGAAATCACAGTGGCCAATGACGGCATCGTCAACCAGGCCACCGTGCATGCCTACGCCACCCACAGTTTCGAGACCATCGAGCAGCTCGACCGCTGGGGCGTGAAGTTCGAGAAAGACGAGACTGGCGACTATGCGGTGAAGCAGGTTCACCACATGGGGGCCTACGTGCTGCCCATGCCCGAAGGCCACGACATCAAGAAGGTGCTGTATCGCCAGCTCAAGCGTGCCCGGGTCGAGATCAGCAACCGCATGGTCTGCACCCGTGTGCTGCTCGATGGCGAAGGCGCCGCTGCCGGTGTACTGGGCTTCGATTGCCGCAGCGGCGAGTTTCGCGTGGTACGGGCCAAGGCGGTGATCCTCGCCTGCGGTGCTGCCGGGCGCCTGGGCCTGCCGTCGTCGGGCTATTTGATGGGCACCTACGAGAACCCGACCAACGCCGGTGATGGCTACGCCATGGCCTACCATGCAGGCGCCGAACTGGCCAACCTCGAGTGCTTCCAGATCAACCCGCTGATCAAGGACTACAACGGCCCGGCCTGCGCCTACGTCACCGGCCCACTGGGCGGCTACACCGCCAACAGCAAGGGCGAGCGCTTCATCGAGTGCGACTACTGGAGCGGGCAGATGATGTGGGAGTTCCACCAGGAACTCGAAGGCGGTAATGGCCCGGTGTTCCTCAAGCTCGATCACCTGGCCGAAGAGACCATCCAGAACATCGAAGAGATCCTGCACAGCAACGAACGCCCCAGCCGTGGCCAGTTCCACGCCGGGCGTGGCACCGATTATCGCCAGCACATGGTCGAGATGCACATCTCCGAAATCGGCTTCTGTTCCGGGCATTCGGCCTCGGGCGTGTGGGTCAATGAAAAGGCCGAGACCAGCGTCAAGGGTTTATATGCCGCCGGTGACATGGCCGCGGTGCCGCACAACTACATGCTCGGCGCCTTCACCTACGGCTGGTTTGCCGGGGTGAACGCTGCTCGGTACGTGGCCGGGCGCGAACTCGCCGAGGTCGATGCCGCGCAGGTAGAGCGCGAGCGCGCGCGGGTGTTTGCGCCGCTGCAGCGTGAGCATGGCCTGCCGCCAGCCCAGGTCGAGTACAAGCTCAGGCGCATGGTCAACGATTACCTGCAGCCGCCGAAGGTGACCAAGAAGATGGAAATCGGCCTGGCACGCTTTGCCGAGATCGAACGTGACCTGGAGCAGATGAAAGCCGGCAACCCGCATGAACTGATGCGTGCGATGGAAGTGTCGGTGATCCGCGATTGCGCCGAGATGGCTGCACGGGCCTCGCTGTTCCGCGAGGAAAGCCGTTGGGGGCTGTACCACCATCGGGTGGACTTCCCTGAGCGCAACGATGGCGAATGGTTTTGCCACTGCCACCTGAAAAAGGGCGAGCACGGCGAGATGACCAGTTTCAAGAAGGCCGTGGAGCCTTACCTGATCCCGCTGGATGCCGAAGAGCAGGCCGCTTACGACCGCTTGAGAGTGAAAGCCGATGCCGCCTAGGCGACGCTGTGCCCTGTGGGAGCGGGTTTACCCGCGAAAGCGTCGGTGCGTTGACCACCGCATTCGCGGGTAAACCCGCTCCCACAGCGAATGCAGAAACTTCCAGAAACGGGTGCCCATGAAGGCCCCAAGGACTCCGTGAAATGGCCTACCAGCCGCAAGAAATCTTCTTCCGCAGCAGCGCCCCGGTCACCATCGACGAAGACAAGTGCATCGCCGAAAAAGGCTGCACCGTATGCGTCGAGGTCTGCCCCATGGACCTGCTGGCGATCAACCCGGCCACGCAGAAGGCCTATATGGCCTTCGATGAATGCTGGTACTGCATGCCCTGCGAGAAGGACTGCCCCACCGGTGCGGTGAAAGTCGACATTCCGTACCTGCTGCGCTGAAGCACCCCAGCCATCCGGCGAACCACCGGACGCCCTCCTGCAATGCCCCTCGTTTCCCACCACCCAAGCCCGGTGGCGGAGACGACTCCATAAATCAAAACGATTCGAGGGGAAATACCCATGCGCCTTGTTGCAACCGTGGCCGGCCTAGCGCTGGCGCTCACTGGCCTGAATGCCAGCGCCGAAACCATCCGCATCGCCATCGGCACCCAGGACACCACCATCAACTGCGCCACCGGTGGCCTGCTGATACGTGAACTGGGCCTGCTGGACAAGTACCTGCCGCATGACGGCAAATACAAAGATGCCAAGTACCAGGTCGAGTGGAAAAACTTCACCAGCGGCGCGCCGCTGACCAACGAAATGGTCGCCGGCAAACTCGACTTCGGCGCCATGGCCGACTTCCCAGGGTCGTTCAACGGCGTCGCGCACCTGGATGCCGGCAAGCGCAGCCTGTTCATCAGCGTGCTGTCGGGCAGTGTGCATGGCAGCGGCAACGGCATCGTCGTACCGGCGGCGTCCAGCGTGCAGTCGCTTGGCGAGCTCAAGGGCAAGACCATTTCCGTGCCGTTCGCCTCCACCGCCCACGGCATGTTGCTGCGCGCCGTCGCAGCCCAGGGCTGGGACCCGCAGAAGGATGTGCGGATCATTGCCCAGGCACCGGAGATCGCCGGCTCCGCCCTGCGCAGCAACCGCATCGAAGCGCATGCCGACTTCGTGCCGTTTGCCGAGCTGTTCCCCAACCGCGGCTTCGCCCGCAAGATTTACGACGGCGCCCAGGCCAACGCGCCGACCTTCCATGGCGCCCTGGTCGATGCCGACTATGCGAAGAAGTACCCGGAAGTGGTCACCGCCTACCTGCGTGCCAGCCTGGAAGCCGACCGCCTGATCGCCGCCGAGCCGGAGAAGTACAGCGAGTTGATCGAAAAGGTCACCGGCATTGAAGCGGAGGTCAATTACCTGTTCCACGGCCCGCTCGGCCTGCAGACCCGCGACCTGACCTGGAAGCCTGAATACCGCCAGGCAGTCGCTACGTCCATCGATACGCTCAAGCTGCTGAAAAAGACCGACCGTGGCCTCGACACCGACAAGTTCATCGACGACCAGTACATCCGTGCGGCCTTCAAGCAGGCTGGCCTGGACTACGACAAGGCGCTGAAAGATTACGAGCCGCTGCCACTCAAGGCCAATGACGCGCTGACCGGCAAACCGATCACCGACTTCAGCCGCCTGGCGCAGATCTGGGTGCGCGGTGAAGACAAGGTCCGCCACTACGCTTCGCCGGAGGCCGCCCTCGGCGCCCTGGCCCAGTTGGAGCAGGAGGGCAAGGACATCCGCGCGATCTACGCCCAGGCCGCCGACAGCGGCATCAAGTTGTTGGCCAACCAGGCCTGGTTCGTGCGCAACACCAAGGGCGAACTGGCGGCGTTCCTGCTCAAGGACCAGGCCGAGCAATATGCCCAGGCCCATGGCGGTGAAGCGCTGGACTTCGTCAGCGCCAACCAGAAGCTGGTCGCCCAGCGCTGACCGGGAGGTACCGACATGACCTGCAACCTCACGCGTTGGCCGGTGCGCCTGGCTTCGCTGCTGGGCTGCCTGCTGTTCTGGCAGTTGGCGGCAAGCGTCAAGCTGGACCTCGGTCTGCTGACGTTCACCTATGTCCCCACGCCGAAGGCAGTGCTGGAAGCAGCCTGGCAGTTGCTGACCTCCAACACCCTGCTGGCGCACCTGGGCAGCAGCCTGTCGCGGGTGTTTGCCGGTTATGCCACCGCGGCGTTGCTGGGTGTGGCCCTGGGGGTACTGATCGGCCGCTGGAAATGGGCCGAAGACACCCTGCTGCCGCCGCTCGAAGTGCTGCGGCCGATCCCGGCGGTGGCATGGATCCCGCTGGCGATCCTGATGTTCCCATCGTCGGAGCTGTCGATGGTGTTCATCACCTTCACCGGCGCGTTGTTCCCCATCCTGCTCAACACCGTGCACGGCGTCGAGGCCGTCGACCCTCGGCTGGTGGCGTCGGCGCGCAGCCTCGGTGCCGGGCGCTGGGCGATCCTGGGCGAAGTGGTGCTGCCTGGCGCACTGCCAAGCATCATTACCGGCCTGGCCATCGGCATGGGTACCTCATGGTTCTGCCTGGTCACCGCCGAGATGATTTCCGGGCAGTTCGGTATCGGCTACTACACCTGGGAGTCGTACACCTTGCAAAACTACCCGGACATCATCGTCGGCATGCTGCTGATCGGCGTGCTGGGCATGGGCAGCAGCGCCCTGGTCAAGCGCCTCGGGGAGCTGGCCACGCCTTGGTACCGCACGCGGAGGGCCAGCTGATGAACAGCTATCAACAGCTGCCAGGGCGTATCGAAGGCCGTGACCTGTCGATACGCCTGGGGCACGGCAGCGAAGCGTTCGAGGCGGTACAGCGAGTGGACTTCGCCGTAGAGCCCGGCGAGTTCGTCTGCATCCTCGGCCCCTCCGGTTGTGGCAAGTCGACGTTGCTCGGCGCCCTGGCCGGGCATCTGCTGCCCAGCAGCGGCCAGTTGAGCATGGACGGCCAGGCTGTTGCCGGGCCGTCACCGCAGCGTGGCATGGTGTTCCAGCACCACACCTTGCTGCCCTGGCGTAGCGTGCTCGACAACGTGGCTTTCGGCCTGAAGATGCAAGGCCTGGGCCGCGTCGAACGTCGCCAGCAGGCTCACGATATGCTGCAACTGGTGGGCCTGGCCGACTTTGCCGGGCGCTGGCCCAGCCAGCTGTCCGGAGGCATGCAGCAACGGGCCGAGATCGCTCGGGTGCTGATCAACCGGCCGCGGCTATTGCTGATGGACGAACCCTTCGGTGCCCTCGATGCGCAAACTCGTTCACGCATGCAGGAGCTGTTGCTGGACATCTGGGCAGGCATCCGTACCACCGTGGTGTTCGTCACCCACGATATCGACGAGGCGCTGTTCCTCGCCGACCGTATCCTGGTGATGAGCCCGCGCCCCGGCCGCTTTATCGAGGACCTGCGCCTGGGCTTTCCGCGCCCACGCCGCGCCAGCCTGCTGACCAGCCCTGAGTTCACCCACTTGAAGCGCCATTGCCTGGCCTTGCTACGCCATGAAGAAGGCCGCGAACTTCCGCGCCTGACACCACTTGGCCTGCCAGCCAGCGACCACCCGCCGCTACGGATTGCCCTATGACTGAACGACACATCGACAACCCCGACATTCTCGAACTGCTGCCACGTCTCGAAGCGGCCGACGCAGGCGTGCGGCGCATCGCCTTGATCGAACTGGCCGACCTGGAAGATCCGCTAGCCTTGCCATGGCTGACCGATGCCCTGCTGGTCGATGGTGCCGATGAGGTGCGCGCCGAGGCCGCACGCTTGCTGGAGGCCTGGGAAGAGCCGGAAGTGGTACAGGCGCTGTGTGCGGCGTTGGCCGACAGCGCCGAAACGGTGCGTCTTGCCGCCGCGCAGAGCCTCAGCGAGCTGAAGAGCCAAGAGGCCGGGCAGTTGATCCTGCCGTGGGTCGGCCATGCCGATGCCTTCGTCCGTGCCAGTGCGTTGCGTGCCCTGCGCGAGCTGCGCCTTGAGGATGCCGCCAGGCCGGCGCTGCTGGCACTGCAGGACCAGGACTCCGCTGTACGGCGCGAAGCCGTTGCTATCCTGGGCTGGCTCAAGCATGAGCCGGCGTTGCCCGCGCTGGCGAAACTGGCCGAGCATGAGCCCGACACTGAGGTACGTCGCGCGGCAATTGGCGCCCTGGGCCTTGCTCGCCACAGCAGCGTGTTGCCGGCTTTGATTGGTGCATTACATGACCCTGCCTGGCAGGTGCGCGAAGAGGCCGCGACGACCCTGGGCAAGGTTGGTCATGCCCAGGCCGGTCAGGCATTGGTCGACGCGTTGGGCGATGACTTCTGGCAGGTTCGCTTGCGCGCCGCCCGCTCGTTGGGCCGCCTGCGCCATGCCGAGGCACTGGGGGCGCTGGCCGGGTTGCTCAGCCACGGCATCGCCAACCTGCGCAAGGAAGCCGCGCTGGCGCTTGGCGAACTAGGCCTGCCCCGCGCCTTGCCGGTGCTGCAGGCGGCCGAGGCCGACAGTGACCCGGAAGTGCGCAAGGCGGTGCGCATTGCCTTGGCGCAGTTGCGCGGAGCCGTGTGATGAACAGCCCGGACGCGATACATAACCAGCGCGAGGCGAGGCAGTTGATCGTGCAATGGCAGGAGGCCGAGCAGGTCGTCAGCCACGCCCGCCTGCGTGGCGCATGCCCCTGCTCGCAATGCCGGGCGGCGCGGTTGCAGGGGCGGGTTTCGTTGGTAAGGGATGATGTGCGTGTGGAGCGTGTGGTGGCGCAGGGGTATGGGGTGCAGTTGATATTCAGCGATGGCCACGAGCGTGGTATCTACCCCTGGGCCTACCTGCGCGAGCTTGGTTGACAGGTCCGGCCCGTCGCCGGCAAGCCCCACAGGTACTTGGGCCTTGAGCGCGATGCGGTAGAGGTGGGAGCCGGCTTGCCGGCGATGAGGCCAGTGCATGCAGGCAGGAGCGTGGCGACGAGTGGTATAGCCCGGTGACCTCGGTGGTGGCCTACCGGCCAGAGACCGATACCCAGCACCACGGTGCTCAACGGGGTACGGCGCGGGACCCAGGGGGTGCTGGTGGAGCTGAAGGTGCATAGCCGGCAGCCGGGTAGCGTGGGCTACCGGGCGTTGGTGATCGACCCGGCCAAGGCGTTCTGACTCACCCCTTCCGGGAGGGCCGTCGGTCCTCCCATCACATTTCTTTCAGCTCAATCGTCTAACCTGTACTGGCCCTATCGCCGGCAAGCCAGCTCCCACAGGGACCCCACAAATTTCAGCACCTGTGGGGTCCCTGTGGGAGCTGGCTTGCCGGCGATAGGGCCGGCTGCCACAGCACAGATTCATGAAATTTCGGGCAGGCTGTTCAACCATTCGTTCTTTTTTTCGAACAGCCTATTGTCCAACACCCCAGCAGCCGCTTAGCATTCGTTTGAGATTTCAAACGCTCGATGCCCTGCCTTGGGCGCTTTTCAACAATCAACAATTCGGGAAGCCGACATGCAGCTCAAAGACGCTCAGTTGTTCCGCCAGCAAGCCTACATCAATGGTGAGTGGCTGGATGCGGACAATGGCCAGACCATCAAGGTGACCAACCCGGCCACCGGTGAAGTCATCGGTACAGTGCCGAAGATGGGCACCGCGGAAACCCGCCGCGCCATCGAAGCCGCCGACAAGGCCCTGCCGGCCTGGCGTGCACTGACCGCCAAGGAGCGTTCGGCCAAGCTGCGTCGCTGGTTCGAACTGATGATCGAGAACCAGGACGACCTGGCTCGCCTGATGACCACCGAACAAGGCAAGCCACTGGCCGAAGCCAAGGGCGAAATCGCCTATGCTGCCTCGTTCATCGAGTGGTTCGCCGAAGAAGCCAAGCGCGTCTACGGTGACACCATCCCTGGCCATCAGCCAGACAAGCGCCTGATCGTCATCAAGCAGCCAATCGGCGTTACCGCGGCCATCACCCCGTGGAACTTCCCGGCCGCCATGATCACCCGTAAAGCCGGCCCGGCCCTGGCCGCTGGCTGCACCATGGTGCTCAAGCCTGCTTCGCAGACCCCGTACTCCGCCCTGGCCCTGGTCGAGCTGGCCCACCGCGCCGGCATCCCGGCTGGCGTGCTGAGCGTGGTTACCGGCAGCGCTGGCGAAGTCGGCGGCGAGCTGACCGGCAACTCCCTGGTACGCAAGCTGTCCTTCACCGGCTCGACCGAAATCGGTCGCCAGCTGATGGAAGAATGCGCCAAGGACATCAAGAAGGTTTCCCTGGAGCTGGGTGGCAACGCCCCGTTCATCGTGTTCGACGACGCCGACCTGGACAAGGCGGTCGAGGGCGCGATCATCTCCAAGTACCGCAACAACGGCCAGACCTGCGTCTGCGCCAACCGTATCTACGTACAGGACGGCGTCTACGACGCGTTCGCCGAGAAGCTGGCCGCCGCAGTGGCCAAGCTGAAGATCGGTAACGGCCTGGAAGACGGCACCACCACCGGTCCGCTGATCGATGGCAAGGCTGTGGCCAAGGTCCAGGAACACATCGAAGACGCCGTTGGCAAAGGCGCCAAGGTGCTGGCCGGTGGCAAGATCATCGAAGGCAACTTCTTCGAGCCGACCATCCTGGTCGACGTGCCGAAGACCGCAGCTGTCGCCAAGGAAGAGACCTTCGGCCCACTGGCGCCGCTGTTCCGCTTCAAGGACGAAGCCGAAGTCATCGCCATGTCCAACGACACCGAGTTCGGCCTGGCCTCGTACTTCTACGCCCGCGACATGAGCCGTGTGTTCCGTGTTGCCGAAGCCCTGGAATACGGCATGGTGGGTATCAACACCGGCCTGATCTCCAACGAAGTGGCACCTTTCGGCGGCATCAAGGCTTCGGGCCTGGGCCGTGAAGGTTCCAAGTACGGTATCGAGGACTACCTCGAAATCAAATACCTGTGCATCAGCGTCTGATCGCACGGTAACGGCTTTACCTCTGCCAGCGGGGCGCGAGAGCGACGTCTCGCTGGCCTTTTTGACATCGCAGTACCTGGTGGCCAGGGCGTTCACGGCAGTCGATCAACGAATACTGTTCGCGGGCTCACCCAGCCACCCCCGAATAAAAGCGCCACTCCAAACCGGCGCAATGAGGGCATTATGAGCAAGACCAACGAATCCTTGATGCAACGTCGTGTAGCTGCCGTCCCACGTGGCGTTGGCCAGATCCACCCGATCTTCGTCGACACCGCGAAGAACTCGACCGTGATCGACGTTGAAGGCCGCGAACTGATCGACTTCGCCGGCGGCATCGCAGTACTGAACACCGGCCACCTGCACCCGAAAGTGGTTGCGGCCGTGCAAGATCAGCTGACCAAGGTCAGCCACACCTGCTTCCAGGTGCTGGCCTACGAACCCTATGTAGAGCTGTGCGAAAAGATCAACAAGCTGGTACCAGGCGACTTCGACAAGAAGACCCTGCTGGTCACCACCGGCTCCGAAGCCGTTGAAAACGCCGTCAAGATCGCCCGTGCCGCCACTGGCCGTGCTGGCGTCATCGCCTTCACCGGCGGCTACCACGGCCGTACCATGATGACCCTGGGCCTGACCGGCAAGGTCGTACCGTACTCCGCTGGCATGGGCCTGATGCCAGGCGGCATCTTCCGCGCCCTGTTCCCGAGCGAACTGCACGGTATCAGCGTTGACGACGCCATCGCCTCGGTCGAGCGCATCTTCAAGAACGACGCCGAGCCGCGCGATATCGCCGCGATCATCCTCGAGCCGGTACAAGGCGAAGGCGGCTTCCTGCCAGCGCCGAAAGAGCTGATGCAGCGCCTGCGCGCCCTGTGCGACCAGCACGGCATCCTGCTGATCGCCGACGAAGTGCAGACTGGCGCTGGCCGTACCGGCACCTTCTTCGCCATGGAGCAGATGGGCGTTGCGCCTGACCTGACCACCTTCGCCAAGTCCATCGCTGGCGGCTTCCCGCTGGCCGGTGTGTGCGGCAAGGCCGAGTACATGGACGCCATCGCCCCGGGCGGCCTGGGCGGTACCTACGCCGGTTCGCCGATCGCTTGCGCCGCGGCCCTGGCCGTGATCGAAGTGTTCGAAGAAGAAAAACTGCTGGACCGCAGCAAGGCTGTGGGTGAGCGCCTGACCACTGGCCTGCGCGAAATCCAGAAGAAGCACCCGATCATCGGCGACGTCCGTGGTCTGGGCTCGATGATTGCCGTCGAAGTGTTCGAGAAAGGCACTCACACCCCGAACGCTGCTGCTGTTGGCCAGGTTGTGGCCAAGGCACGTGAGAAGGGTCTGATCCTGCTGTCTTGCGGCACCTACGGCAACGTCCTGCGTATCCTGGTTCCGCTGACCGCCGAAGACGCACTGCTGGACAAAGGCCTGGCCATCATCGAAGAGTGCTTCGCCGAACTGGCGTGATCGCTGATTCGCCCCAGTAAGAAAACCGCCCGGGCAATGCCCGGGCGGTTTTTTTTCGCCTGGTGTTCAGGTGTCGGAGGATGCCCAGACTGCGCTTGGGAAGAAGCGCTCGACCAAGTCGTCGTTTTTCAGCATCGCGGCATACTCGTCGCGCTTGAAGGGGTTGCCTGTGCGCAGGTCGAATACGGGGTGTTCCACAGGAACCTCGTCTGGGACTTCCTTGAGCTTCACATTGACGAAACGGAAATCGTCACCAACCACTTCGCCGATGTCATCGATCTGGAAGCGGCATCCCGGTGGGAACAGTGTTTCCGCTTCTGTGCTGGACCATGACAGCGGCGCAATGGGGGCGCCGCTGTGGTACTGACCGGCAGGCAGCTCAAAGACCACCGATGTATTGTCGAAACTGCCCGTTATGTTGTCCGCCGATGCGAGCTTATCGGTGGCGAAATCGCGTACGACGTAAGGGTTTTCCGTAAAGGAAGCCAGGTCCGAGTTGACCAGCACATCGCCCTTCTTGAGCTTGCCTTTGCGAAAATGTTCGCCTGAGGTGCTCCTTGAGCCGTGTCCACCCCGATACAGGGGAACCTTGTTGTCCTTGGGCAGGGCTTCCAGCGAGTCGACAAGCTTGTCGACGAAAGTGTCCGAGTCGCAAAACGGGAACTCATGCACGCCGCGGCGCAGGTAGCTGTTGACCTGTGCGTTTTCGTCAGTGTATTGGCCGATCAGGAAGTTCTTGTAGTCGTCGCCATCGTTATAGGTATAGGTGATGCCCTCCTCGGTTTCTAGATGCTCGAACTGATGCTCGTCCATCAGCGGTTCCTCGCCTTCGTTCAGGCGAGCGATATCGGCATCGTCCAGCAGAGCGCGGTGGCGGTCCTCGGCCTGGTTCGCGAGCCGCTCTCTTTGCGTCTTGTCCGGTTTCATGCAGGTATCCCAGAAGCTCGAACGGTCGCTGCGCAGGGGTACAGCAGTGTCGCCACCTGCCGCGGCGGGCGTTTCGGTTTCGGGCGTGGTCGGGGGTTTGGGCGTGGTGACCTGGCCGTTGTCGCCAGGGTTTCCGCCACGCAGCCCCCCGGCGTCGGCACGCTTCCAGGTGCCGTCGGCCTGGCGCACCACTGGCTGGCGTCCGAAGAAGGCGAAGGGGTTGTCCGGGTCGATGATCGCCCATTGGCTGGTGTGGGGGTCGAACTGTACCTGGAACACCCGGTCGTCGATCTTCACATACGGGCGGTCATTGACCAGGGTGATGCCTTGCGCGTGTGCATTTCCGGCCGGGGTACCACTTTCCAGCGAGATGTTGACGGCGTACCTCTCGGGCGCTGCTGTAGCCGATGCACTGCCGATGCTTTCCACCGGCGTCCAGTCGCCAAGCTTGTCCTGCAGGGCATAATGTCCGGTATCGATCAGTTCACCGCTTTCGCTGCGCCGGGCTACCCGCGCCAATCCTTTTGGGGAAGGGGTGCCGACCAGCAGGGGTTGGCCGTTGAGCTCCACGGTCTTGAGTTCGCGCTCGGTGAGCCCGCGCAATGCCTTTTTCGTCTCTGCCCAGCGTCGCGGTTGGCTGGGGAGTCGCTCGGCATTGCGCAGCAGACCGCCGAAGCCTTTCAGGCCATGCGTCAGGTCGCCATAGGCACCGGTGGCATTGAGCAGGGAGGACAACAGATACAGGCTTGCGCTGCCGGCATCCCGGTTGATGAAAGTGCTCAGCGCTGCCACGTAATCGCGCAGGGCAAGGACGGCCCCCACCGCGAACGCAGCAGGAGGCAGGGGCAGCGTCACGACCTGGACAACCGTTTCCAGCGTGTTCCAGACAATGCTTGCGATCATGTCGGCCCGGCCCTTGCTGACATCGCGCACATCGACGATACGTTGTTGCAGCGGCTCGTTGTAGCACAAGGTGCGTAGGTCGTCCGCCGGCGCTTCAGGCAAGGTCGGTACCAGGCTCGGGCCGCCCTCGCTAAGGTCCCTGAACAGGAAACTCAGCAGTTGCCCGGCTTGCCTGCGGCTGCGGTCCTTGTAGTAGTCGATCATGCCAGGGGTCTTGAGCGACTGTACAAAGTTGCCGAAAGGCCGGAAGGCGATACCATCGGCCGCCGCGGGGGTGTAGAGCAGCGTCTGCGCGTCTTGCCCTCCAGGCGGTTTGAGCAAGTAGCAGCCGTGGATGACTTCTTCACGATAGGGCGGCGTCTTGCCCATGATCCGATACAGTTCGTTGAACAACTTGCCGACTATCGGCTCGTCGGCCAGGAACTCATTGTCGATACGCACCACCAATCGGTAGAACGCATGACGTTCCCGATCCGCGCTAGTGGTGCGGTGCATGCTGTGGATGCTCGCCAGCACCCAGGCGTACTGGTCCGCATCCAGGTGCCCTTGCAACAGGCTGCGCAGCGCCGCCTGCTGCATCTGCAGCTGTACGATCAGCACGCTGTGCCGACGGCGCCAAGCGTAGCCAGTATGTAACGGCGACAGCAGGGTTTGCTCGATCAGGCTGACGTAGCGATCGGATACCCACAGGCCGCGAATCGAACCTGTGACCGATTGCGGCGTCAACGCCGAGAGGTCGACTCCGGCAGGGCCTTCGAAGGTTGCCGTAGTGTCGGCGGTGGGGTTGAGCAGGCCGAGGCTGTCGTCATAGCCGTTGCGTACCAATTGGGTATAGGTCAGGGTTTCCCTGGGTGACTTGATGACCACGGTGTCAGGGTCGACGTTGACAGCGCCATCCCCGAGCAACTGTTCGAGCCTTTCCTTGGCCTGGGCATGGACATACGCCTCGAAATTGGGCAGCTGGGTGTGTTCAGCCTCGGCATACTGCGAAACGGCAGCCAGGATTTGGTCCTCCAGCCGTGTCAGTTGGCCGCGCTGGGAGGCACTGGCCGTTGCCAGCCAGGTGGGCGTATGCGTGGCGGTGTTGGTCTCGGCTACGTCGATGCGGTTGCGTGTCAGCGCCTTGATCCCTTCCTGGCCGGTGAAACGCACCAGCGTCATGAACTGTTCGTAGGGCTTTGTCAGGCTCGGGACCTGCTGGCGCTGCCGGTGGAAGTCGAGGTACCAGCTGTCCCAATTTTGCGTTTCGGTGCTGGCAGGCTGCTGATGTTCGTTCGGGGATGGTTTGTCGGCGATATTCTTTATCAAGGTTGCGAATGTGGAGCGCTGCTGGGTAGCTACGTTCGTCAGCAGGTAGTCTTGTGTCTTCTTATGGGCGAACCAGCCCACTACTTCGATGAGCAACTGCCGTTCGTTGTCGAAACCCATTACAGGTTTTTTGGGGTGATGCGGGCAGCAGAGCAGCAGGCGCTGCAGGGCACCGTCGGCGCTTTCCTGGCGAACCAGCAGGGCATCGCTCAGTAGGTACTGGTCTGCCAATAGCAGGTTGGCGCTGGACAACCTGTCGTATCCTGTTCCGCTTCCGGCAACGAAGGTCGCAAGGGTCTGTTGGTCTTCGGGCTTGATCTGGCCCTGCAGGCGCGCGCACCAGGCTTGGGCAGCGATCTGCCGCAACAGGGTGGCGTTCATCTGCGCTCGGGCATTCTCATGCTTGTGCGCGGCTTTCTGGGCAGAGGCAAACTTGCCGTGCAGCGCCAGCGTTTCTACTAGCTTGGCGATATAGGCGGGGGTGAGCGTGGCATACGAGTCTGGCAGGGGCTTGCCCTGCCGTTCGAGGCGCGTGCCGATCATGAAGCTCGACATCGGCTGCGCGTCGCCGTCGTGTAGACCTTGCAGCGCAAGCTTCACAAGACTGCGCCGGGTTTCGTAGGGGGCCAGGGTTTCAGGTAACGTACGCTGGGTCACCAACACGATCTGCTGCGGGTCGACCGCCAGGCCCAGGTCATTGGCGATTTTGCTGCGCAGGTGCTTCACCGCGAAGCTTTCGCTGCTGTCGCACCCATCCAGCACACTGAGCAAGGCAGCGCGGCTGTGGTCATACTCCATAAGTGCATTCAGGCACTGATCGGCCTGGTCCGCAGGCGCGTACCGCAACCAGTGGGGCGCCTTGGGCGACGGCGTGAGGGCTTCGTTCAGGATGGCTTCCAGGCTGCTGCCTGGGCCGAGTAGCAGAGGCAGGCGAAGGGCATCTTCGATCCGCCCCGAGCGGGACTCGTCGGTAACTGGCGAGGGCTGCAAAGCGAGCTTGATATCGCTCAGTTGCAGGGCGCGCAGTTGATGGTGCAGTTCGGCGAATGCGTTGCGGTGAATGGGTTCGATCACCCAGTGGCGTTGTTCGTAGGTTTGCACTGCCGAGGCCTGCGTCATCGCGAGGCGCTGTGCACCGGTCAGGGTATCGGTGATGCTGGCCCGTGCCACTGACTTGTTCACCAGCGTGGTCAGTGCCGCAAGAGCCAACGCAGGGGTGGCGAACGCGGCCCATTGCCGGCCCGCCAGCCACAGCAGGGTCGGGCCGCTGTCCAGGCTGAACATCAGGCAGCCATGCAGCGTGGCGGTGTGGTTTGCTGCGATCTTCAAGCCCAAGGTGTTGATTTTCAAGTCGTGCTGAACGAGCGAGGCGGGCAGGCAGGCCGCGTACATCGAGTGGATCGTGCCGGCAGTGACCTGGACCTCGAGCAATTGGCGCAGAGTGGCTTCGATATCCTTTATATGGCACTGGCGGCGAACCAGATCGGTCTTTTCGACCGACTCCCAATAGGCGTGCGTGGCATTCCTGATCGTAAGCAGGGCGCTTGTCGCTTCACTCGCCGTGAGTGCCCGGTCCAGGTTGGCCAGCCCCATGCTGTCCAGCGAGGGGTGCTGCGCAAGGCGTTGGTCGATGCTAGCTCTCAGGGTCGAGAGCGCTTGTCGAGTTGCAGATGAAAGGGTACGCGTCATGGGGCTCCTCTGGCCGTGTCTGCGATACGGCTTTGTCATGTGGAGCACCACTGAAACGGATCATGTTGTGAGCCAGTTGGTAGTTAATGCTCATAGCGGCGCGGTGGCGAACATGAACAAACTGTGAACTGCCCGCCATTGCGGGATTTTTGTGCCAATTCGCTGCAGGGGGCGCTATCGTTAACCGACGGATATGTTTGGAAGCTGCGATGGATCGTGTGCCAGGATCATTCAGGAGTCGCCCATGAGCGCCGCAGACCCCCACCCACCCCGCGTTCTGATCGTCGAAGGCGATCCTTGGGTGCGTGACATGCTCCGTGACATGCTGCTCAGCGTGCGCTGCGATGCCCGGCTGGAGGTCTGTGCCGACGGCACCCAGGCCATGACCGCGCTGTCGAGCAAGCCCGACCTGATCATCGCCGCTCGTGAGCTGTCCGGTGTCGATGGCCTCGATCTGCTACGCAAGGTGCGCGCCAAGCGAGACAACCCCGGCCTGCCGTTCATCCTCATGAGCGAGCGCAGTGATAGCTCCAGTGTGCGAGAAGCGTTGCCCCTGCACCCCACGGCCTACCTGAGCAAGCCGCTGAACCTCGACAACCTGCGCAAGCGCCTGGAAGAGCTGCTGCTGGCCGTTGGCGAACAAGTCGCCTGCCCGGTGCCGTCCTTGCAGCCTGGTGTCAGCTTGCCTGCTTTTCTTGAACAGCGCCGCGCCATCGCCGACGGCGGGCCGCTGTTTGCCGACGTGCAGGTCGCGATCAAACGCGCACTCAACCCCCAGGGCCTGAACCTCAAGGTGCTAGAAGAGGAAGTGGGTAGCGACCCACAGATCACCGCGGTGCTGATTGCCGCTGCCAACAGTGCGGCCATGCACCGCGACGCGCCTGTGCAAACATTGCTACAGGCCTTGAACAAGCTTGGCAGCACCCAGAGCATGAACCTGATCCTGGGCATGACCCTCAAGCGCAGCGCGCGGCTCAGCGACCCGCTGCTGACGCAGCATGCGGCCTATTACTGGGGCCTTTCGCTGCACACTGCCGAATATGGCCGGACCTTGGCGCGCATGTTCGAGCTGGACGAGGGGCGCTGCTATTGCGCGGGGTTGCTGCATTGCCTGGGCGACCTGGCGGTGTTGCGCTGCCTGCAGGAATGGCGGCAGGCCGGGGGTGAGCTGGACGAGGACAAGGTACAGCTGTCGCTCAACGAGTTCGGTGCAGCGTTTGGCTCGGCGTTGCGTACCCGTTGGCGGTTGCCGCTGGCATTGCGCGAGTTGGTCGCGGCCATCTACCAGCTGGGCGGCGGCGTGTATTCACGGGAGATCCTGGCCATGAACCTGGCTGGGCAGCTGTCGCGGCTGCCGCCCGAGCAGGGGCTGGAGAGGCTGGCCAGTGGCAAGACCGCGCGGTTGCTCAAAGTCGGTCTGCCGGAGCTGAGACGGCTGCGCAAGGTGGAGAGCGCCGAAACCAAGCCGACAGCCTAAGTCGTTGAACTCGGCGCAAACCCTGTGGGAGCGGGCTTGTCCCGCGCAGTTTATGGCACCGGCTTTGCCGGTGTTCGCGGCTAAAGCCGCTCCCACAGGGATAGCGTTAGGCTGAAACCTGTGCAGTACCTGTGGGAGCCGGCTTGCCGGCGATGAGGCCGGCCCAGGCAATGCAAGACAGTTGCTCCCACAGGGTGGCGGCGGTCTTGAAGTGTCACCCGCGGACGATCTGGTTCTTGCCCTGCCGCTTGGCCCGGTACATCGCCGCATCGGCCCGGGCATACAGGCTGTCCAGTGCCACATCCTCGTCAGTCAGCCCGGTCAGCCCCTGGCTCACCGTCACCCCGTATGTCTGCTGCCCATGGCTGAAGCTCAAGTGCTGAATCTGCCGCTGCAGGCGCTCGGCAATCTGCTCCGCCATCTGCGCATTGCAGCCCGGGAACACCGCTGCAAACTCCTCGCCGCCAATGCGCCCGAACAGGTCGCCGCGGCGTAGCACGGCCTTGCCGCTGTCGGCGATGCGTTGCAGCACCTGGTCACCTTCCTGGTGGCCGTAGCTGTCGTTGACGTGCTTGAAATCGTCGATGTCCAGCAGCAGGAAGGCCAGCGGCGTGCCGTTTTCGCGGGCGCTGTCGAAGGCTTGCTGGGCGCACTCGAAGAAGTGCCGACGGTTGCTGCTCTGGGTCAGCACGTCGGTAGTGGCCAGGCGCTGCAATTCACCTTCGAGCTGCTTCTTCTCGGTGATGTCCTCGGCGATGCCTACGATGATCACCCGCTCATCATCGCGTTGTTGGTTGATGTAGCACTTGTCGCTCAGCCAGCGCAGCTGGCCGTCGGCCGTGAGGATGCGGTACTCGCGGTCTTCCACCGAGCCCTTGAGCAGCACCTGGGCCAGGCTGCGCTCGGCGAACTCCAGGTCGTCGGGGTAGATGCTGTCGCGCCATTCGTTGTAGTCGGCCATCACCAGGCTGGCCGGGCGGCCGAAAATGCGCTCGTAGGCGGGGCTTACGTACAGCACCTGGCGGGTTTCCCAGTCGAAGGCCCAGAGCACTGCATTGACGCTGTCGAGCAACGAGCTGAACAGCTGCTCGCGCTCGCTCAGGCGGGCAACTTCGCCCTGGGCGTGGAGCAGCGCAAGCAGGGTCTGGGCGGCCTCGGGAGGGGGTGTGCCGGGCAGTGTCGTTGGAATGTTCTTGGCCATGTGCACGGAGCAGGTCTCGACAGGAAAGCGTGCGGCCAGCATCCGGCCCGCCACGCGGGGCGATGTGCCGGATTTGAGTGGCAACCAGGGGGTGAAGTTCCGGGCGGCACGCCCCGCCAAGGGGGCGTGCCGATCAACGGCGGTCAGGCGCCGGTCGGGCGCAGGGAGTAGGTCTTGAGCTGTGCCGCGAAGTCGCGCAGAGCGTGAATGCCGCTGCTTTCGGCCTCGTGTACCCAGTCCTTCATGGCGGCCAGCATGTCGTGGCCGTTGGCGCTGGTGCGCGCCCAGATCTGCTGCAGGGCCAGGCGTTTTTCGTAGATGGTCTTCAGCGCCTGGCTGTGGGCGAGCATCGACTCGATGCGCACATGGTGACGGTCTTCCAGCAGGCTGGTCTCGCGCGACAACAGGCGCTTGGCGCGGCGGAAGTGGTGGCGCAGCGAAGCATCGACGCGGGCCAGCTCCTGCTTGACCAGCGGGCCGATTACCAGCTTGCGGTACTGGGCCATGATCTGGAAGCGGTTGTTGAGGATGGCCATGGCGGTGTCCATGTCCAGGCTGGCCTTGCCTGCCACCCGGTGGGCGATGGGCGCCACGCGCTGTACCTTGGCCAGGCGCAGCAGGCAGAACAGGCGGATCCACGCCCAACCCATGTCGAACTCCCAGCGCTTGACCGACAGCTTGGCCGAGTTGGGGTAGGTGTGGTGGTTGTTGTGCAGCTCTTCGCCACCGATGACGATGCCCCACGGCACCAGGTTGGTCGCGGCGTCGCGGCACTCGAAGTTGCGGTAGCCGAGAGCGTGGCCCAGGCCGTTGACCACGCCGGCGGCCCAGAACGGAATCCACATCATCTGCACTGCCCAGATGGTGATGCCGATGGTGCCGAACAGCAGCAGGTCGATTACCGCCATCAGCGCGATGCCGCCCAGCTTGTAGCGCGAGTAGAGGTTGCGCTCGATCCAGTCGTCCGGGCAGTTCTTGCCGTAGATGCGCAGGGTTTCGGGGTTGCGCGCCTCTTCCCGGTAAAGCTCGGCACCCTTGCGCAGCACCGTGCCCAGGCCCTTGTACAGCGGGCTGTGGGGGTCGTCGGGGGTTTCGCATTTGGCGTGGTGCTTGCGGTGGACGGCGGTCCATTCGCGGGTGTTCTGCGCCGTGGTCAGCCACAGCCAGAAACGGAAGAAGTGCTTGAGCGCGCCATTGAGCTCCAGGGCCCGGTGCGCGGAGTAGCGGTGCAGGTAGACCGTGACGCTGACGATGGTCACGTGGGTCATCAGCAGGGTAGTGCCGACCAGTTGCCAGGCCGACAAGTCGAGCAGGCCGTTGTACCACATAGGTGTAAATACCCTCGGAATGCGGGAGGAGGGGCTGATTATCCCTTGGGCAGGAAATAAATACAGTCACCCGTTCAGATAGGAAGTCACGACATGTTTCAGCCTTTATAATGCCCCATCATTTTTCATGGGCAATTGCACCCGACATGTCTGTTTCCGTTCGCGACGCCTTGCGCATGGCTGCGCTGTATGTGGTGCTCTCGATCCTCTGGCTGACGCTGGCCGAGGTGGTGTTGCACGGCATGACCGACGACCCCCTGGCACTGACCGTGGGCCGGCAGATCAACGTGGTGGTCTGGGTGCTGCTGAGCGCCGTGCTGATCTATGTGTCGCGGGTGCGGCTGCTCGACTTCATCGGTGTTGGCGCGCGTATGCGTGGTGAAGACCGTGAACGCCTGCGCATGGCTGCGGCAGTGTTCGACAGCACCCTCGAAGGCGTGCTGGTGACCGACCGCCATGGCCTGATCGTGCACGTCAACCGTGCCTTCATGCGTATCACCGGCTACCAGCAGGACGAGGTCATCGGCCAGCGCCCGAACAAGTTCAAGTCGGGCCGCCATGGCCTGGCGTTCTACCAGCAGATCTTCGCCACGCTGGCGGAAAAGGGCGAGTGGAGCGGCGAAATATGGAACCGGCGCAAGAGCGGTGAAATCTACCCGCAATGGCAGACCATTTGCGCCATCCGCGACGATCAAGGCGAGCTCAGCCATTACGTGGCGGTGTTCAGCGACATCAGCGCGATCAAGCATTCTGAACAGGAACTGGCCTACCTGGCCCACCATGACCCGCTGACAGGCTTGCCCAACCGCCTGCTGTTCAACGACCGGGTCGAGCAGGCGCTGGCCGCAGCCCAGGCCAACAAGCGTGGTTGTGCCCTGCTGTTGCTGGACCTGGACCATTTCCAGAGCATCAACGACGGCCTTGGCCACACCATTGGCGACCAGTTGCTGAAGCTGGTGGGCGAGCGCCTGGCAGAGGTGCTGCGCAGCGGCGTGACCTTGGCGCGCCTGGGGGGCGACGAATTTGGCGTGCTGGCGGAAAACTGCCATGAGGTTGGCCAGGCGGGCAAGCTGGCGCAGGGCATCATCGAGCGCATGCGCGAGCCGTTCCAGTTCGACGGTCACCGCCTGTTCATCAGCGTCAGCGTGGGCATCAGCCTGTTCCCCAGCGATGCCTTGAGTGCCGAGCAGTTGCTGCGCAATGCCGACTCGGCGTTGTACAAGGCCAAGAGCAATGGGCGGGCCTGCTATGCGCTGTACACCGAAGAACTGACCGCTCACGCCCAACACCGGGTCGAGACCGCCGGCGAGCTGCGCCGAGCCTTGGAGCAGGACGAGCTGCGGGTGTTCTACCAGCCGGTGCACGACCTGGCGACCGGCGGCCAGGTCGGCGTCGAAGCCTTGGTGCGTTGGCAGCACCCTCAGCGCGGCCTGGTGCCACCGGGCGAGTTCATCCCGATTGCCGAGCGTACCGGGCTGATTGCCGAGATCGACGCCTGGGTACTGCGCCAGGCGTGTCGGCAGATGGTGCGATGGCAGGGTGAAGGGCGGCAGTTGGCATTCGTGGCGGTGAACATTTCCAGCCGCCTGTTTGGCCAGCACGAGCTGTACCAGCAGGTGGCCGAGGTGCTGGACGACACCGGCCTGGCCCCGGCCTTGCTGGAGCTGGAGGTGACCGAGAGCGCGGTGATGGAGGACCCGGAGGTGGCGCTGGAGCAGTTGCATCGCCTGCGCGAGCTGGGGGTGACCTTGGCTATTGACGACTTTGGCACCGGTTATTCTTCGCTGCTGCGGCTCAAGCGCTTGCCGGTGCAGAAGCTGAAGATCGACCAAGGCTTCGTTGCCGGGTTGCCGCTGGATGAGGACGACATCGCGATCGTTCGGGTGATCATCGCCCTGGCCCGCAGCATGGGCATGCAAGTGCATGCAGAGGGCATCGAGCAGGCCGAGCAGGCCAGCTTCCTGCTGCATGAGCAGTGTCAGCTTGGGCAGGGGTACTGGTTCGGGCGGCCGGTGCCTGCCGGGCATCTTCGCTGGGGTTGAAGGCCCCTTCGCGGGCATGCCCGCTCCCACAGGGATATCGTTGTATTCAAGCCCTGTGCAGTACTTGTGGGAGCGGGCGTGCCCGCGAAGAATTCAGCGCTTGTTCAAGCCTTTCGCCAACCGGTCGCCACCCAGCTGGATCAACGCCACCAACGCCACCAGCATGGCAATCACGGTCAGCATGATCTGGCTGTCGAAGCGCTGGTAGCCATAGCGGTAGGCGATATCCCCCAAGCCCCCGGCACCGATCGCTCCGGCCATGGCCGAGGAGTTGATCAGGGTCACCAGGGTAATGGTGAAGCCCCCGACAATTCCCGGCAGCGCCTCGGGCAGCAGCACGTGCCAGACGATGTGCCAGCGCCGGCAGCCCATGGCCTGTGCAGCCTCCACCAGGCCGTGGTCGACTTCGCGCAGGCTGACCTCGGCAATCCGCGCGAAGAACGGCGTGGCGGCAATGGTCAGTGGCACCACTGCCGCCCACACGCCATACGTGGTACCCACTACCAAGCGGGTGAAGGGGATCAGCGCGACCATCAGGATCAGGAACGGGATCGAGCGGAACAGGTTGACGAATGCACCCAGCACCCGGTTCAGCAGCGGCGCCTCGAAGATCCCACCCTTGTCGCTGGTGACCAGCAGCACCGCCATCGGTACGCCTACCAGCAGGGCGATCAGCGACGACACGCCGACCATCAGCAGGGTATCGAGCAAACCTTCCAGCAGGCGATCAAACCACATGGCCCAGTACCTCCACGTCCTCGGCCCAGCGGCGGGCGCGCTCCAGCAATTGATGGGTGTCGTGCGTTGAGTGCTGCACCGACAGGATCAGCTGCCCCAGGGCATGCTCGCCAATGGTTTCCACACCGCCCTGCAGCAGGCGCACGCGGCCGCCAAGTTCGTTGAACAGGGCAGACAGTTCGGGTTCGCCGAGCAGGGTCAGCCTCAGCACCACGGCACTGTCGCGGCTTGCCGGGCTGGCCCGCAGGCTGGCTTGCAGCGCGGCTGGCAACCTGGCTTGCAACGGTGCCAGCAGAGTACGGGTGACTTCGTGGCGTGGTGAGCCAAACACCCGCCAGACCTCACCCTGCTCGACCACTTCTCCACGTTCAAGCACCACCACCCGGTGGCAGATATCGCGGATTACCGCCATCTCGTGGGTGATCAGCACGATGGTCAGGCCCAGGCGCTGGTTGATGTCGCGCAGCAGTTCGAGAATGGAAGCAGTGGTCTCCGGGTCCAGCGCCGAGGTGGCCTCGTCGCACAGCAGGATCTCGGGGTCATGCACCAACGCCCTGGCAATGCCCACGCGCTGCTTCTGCCCGCCGGACAGCTGCGCCGGGTACACGTGGTGCTTTTCCCGCAGGCCCACCAGCTCCAGCAGTTCGCGTACCTTGCACTGGCGCTCCGCCTTGGCCACGCCGGCCACCTTGAGGGGCAGCTCGACGTTCTGCCACACGGTCTTGGCCGACATCAGGTTGAAATGCTGGAAGATCATGCCGATACGCCGGCGCAGGGCTACCAGGTGCTCCTCGTCGAAGGGCGCGATGTCCACCTGGTCGATCAGCACCCGCCCCTGGCTGGGTTGCTCCAGGCGGTTGATGGTACGCAGCAGCGATGACTTGCCGGCGCCGCTGCGGCCGATGATGCCGAAGATCTCGCCATGGCGGATGTTCAGGTCGATGCCTTGCAAGGCCGGTTGCGCCTGGCCCGGGTAGGTCTTGCCCAGGCCGATGAAGCGCACATGGGCTTCATTGACCTCCGGGCGCAAGGCCTGCTCCCTGGCCGTTGGCGGCAGTGGTTGTGCGGTGGGCGCCCGCAGCGCGCTGGCCTGGCTCATGTCAGCCCTCCCAACCGGCCTGGTAGAGGTTGCCGTGGGCTTTGTCCAAGGCTGCGCGCACCACTGGCGAGTGCTGGTAGATGTCGACGAACTTGGCCAGGCGTGGGTCGTCCTTGCTTTGCGGTCGAATGACGAACTGGATCACGTATTCCTTGTTCTCCAGGCCGTCGAACAGCAGTGCGGAGCCGGCGTCGAAGCTGTTGGCCAGGCGGATGTAGGCCGGGTAGCCCTGCACCAGGTCGGCGTCGTCATAGGCGCGAACCAGCTGTACGGCCTCGACCTGAAGGATCTTCAGTTTTTTCGGGTTGGCGACGATATCGTCCTCGGTGGCCTTGTAGCCGACCCCCGGCTTGAGAGTGATCAGCCCGGCCTTGGCCAGCAGCTGCAGGCCACGGCCGCTGTTGATCGGGTCGTTGGCGATGACCACGCTGGCGCCTTCGGGCAGGTCGGCGAAGCTCTTGTACTTTTTCGAGTACAGGCCGACGTTGTTGATGATGCCCGGGGCGTAGGGCACCAGGTTGAAGCCCGCAGCCGCCTTGGCGTTTTCCAGGAACGGGATGTGCTGGAAGTAGTTCACATCGATGTCGCCGCTGTTGAGGCTGACATTGGGTGCGATCCAGTCGCTGAACTCGACCAGCTTCACTTCCAGGCCTTGCTTGTGCGCTTCTTCCACTGCGGCTTCCAGCGGGATGGCAAAGGCCGAGGTGGTGCCGATCTTCAGCGGTTCGGCAGCCAGCGCGCTGGCGGACAGGCCGAGGGTGAGGGCAATGGCCGCGACGGGCCGGAACAGTTTATCAAGCATGGTGCAGGGCTCCAGTCGGGGCAGGGGTAGAGGTAAAGCGGTAAGCCGAGCCAGGGTGGTCGGCGGGCAAATGCGGGTGGTCGGCCTGGAACAGTTTCTCGCGCAGGGTGCCTTCGGCGTAGGCGGTCTTGTAGCGGCCACGCTGTTGCAACTGCGGGATGACCAGGTCGATGAAGTCCTCGAAGCTTTCCGGGGTTACGGTGCGGGTCAGGTTGAAACCGTCCAGGCCGGTTTCATCGACCCAGGCGATCAGCTGTTCGGCCACCTGCTCGGGCGCGCCGACCAGGGTCACGTAACGGCCACCCAGGGCGTGCTGCTGCAGCAGGCGCCGTCGGGTCCAGGCGTTGTCCTGCAACTGGCGCGTGGCCGACTGGATGGCGTTGCCCTGGCTGAAGGCAATCGGCTCGTCCAGGGCGTAGGCGGCGAAGTCGATGCCGGTGGACGCTGCGAAGTGCGCGACCCCGGCCTCGGCGCTGGCATGGCGCAGGTACTCGGCATGCTTGGCCTGGGCCTGCTGCTCGGTGGCGGCGACAATCACCGTGATGCCCATGAACACCTTGACCGCTTGCGGGTCGCGGCCAGCGGCTTGGGCGGCGGCGCGCACCTTGTCGACCTGGGCGCGGGTGGCGGCCTTGTCCTGGCCACTGATGAACACGCATTCGGCATGGTTGCCGGCGAAGGCCAGGCCACGCTGCGAGCTGCCGGCCTGGAACAGTACCGGAGTACGTTGCGGCGAGGGCTCGGACAAGTGGTAGCCGTCGACCTTGTAGAACTCGCCCTGGTGGTTGACCTTGCGCACCCTGTCGGGCCTGGCATAGACGCGCTGCTGGCGGTCGGCGACCACGGCATCGTCAGCCCAGCTGCCTTCCAGCAGCTTGTACAGCACCTGCAGGTACTCGTCGGCCTGGTCGTAGCGGCGGTCATGCTCGGGTTGCTGCGCTAGGCCCATGGCCCGGGCGGCGCTGTCGAGGTAGCCGGTGACGATGTTCCAGCCCACCCGGCCATGGCTCAGGTGGTCCAGGGTGGAAAGGCGCCGGGCGAACAGGTACGGCGCTTCGTAGGTGAGGTTGGCGGTAAGGCCGAAGCCCAGGTGGCGGGTGACGGCGGCCATGGCCGAGACCAGCAGCAGCGGGTCGTTGACCGGCATCTGGATCGACTCCTTGAGGGTGACGTCCAGCGACTGGCCGTAGATGTCGTAGGTGCCGACGATGTCGGCGATGAAAAGCCCGTCGAACAAGCCGCGCTCCAGCAGCCGCGCCAGACTGGTCCAGTAGTCCAGGGTCTTGTACTGGGTCGAGGTGTCCCGTGGGTGGGTCCACAGGCCGTGGTTGATGTGCCCGATGCAGTTCATGTTGAAAGCATTGAGCAGGATCTGCTTGGCCATCAGATGGTCCCCCGGCGTGGTGGGTTGGCATCATTGAGGTAGTAGTTGCCGATGGCGTGGTACTTCCAGCGCACCGGGTCGTGCAGGGTGTGCACGCGGGCGTTGCGCCAGTGGCGGTCAAGGTTGTGTTCGGCCAGTGTGGCCTGGCTGCCGCCCAGTTCGAACAGGGTGGTGCCGGCCGCGAGGGAAATCTCGGTGCTGATGGCGCGGGCCTCGGCCACCGCGATGGACGCGGCGGCCACGTTTTCGGCAGTGCTGTCGTCGCGGGCGCGGTCCAGATATTCGCCCGCGCGCTCCAGCAAGGCTTCGGCGGCGTGCAGACGGATCGCCAGATGGCCGAAACTCTTCAGCGTCAGCGGGTCATCGCTGGCCTTGTCCAGGCCGGAGTCGACCCAGGGGCGGCTGCGGGTGCGCACGAAGTGCAGGGCATCTTCGTATGCGGCGCGGGCGATGCCGGTATCGATGGCGGCATGAAGGATCTGCGCCAGCGGGCCGACCGGGGTGGGGCGTTCGAAGGCGCTCTGGAACGGCACCACGTCGGCGGCACTGACATACACGTTATCGAACACCACCGAGCCGCTGCCGGTGGTGCGCTGGCCGAAGCCGCTCCAGTCGTCGATCACCTGCAGGCCCTGGCTGTCGGCCGGGACGAAGGCCAGGTGCTGCACGCCCTGTTCATCGACCACCGAGGTGGGAATGCGCTGGGCGTAGATGGCGCCGGTGGAGTAGAACTTGCGGCCGTTGATGCGAAAACCATCGCCGTCGCGGGACAGGCGCGTGGTGCGGTCGTTGGCGGTCTTGGTGCCCAGTTCGGCCAGGGCGTTGCCGAAGCGGTTGCCCGCCAGTACTTCGGCGTACAAGCGCTGTTGCTGTTCGGGTGTGCCGTTTACCCGCAGCACTTCCAGGCCGTAGAAATGGTTTTGCGGGATCTGCCCTAGCGAGCCGTCGGCCTGGGCGATGCGGGCGATTACCTTGGCCAGGGTGATGTTGGACACGCCGGCGCCGCCGAAGGCCTTGGGTACGCTGATGGCCCACAGGCCGGAGCGAGTGAACAGTTCCAGTTCGGCGTGCGGCAGACGGCGCTCGCGGTCGCGCAGGGCGCTGTCGCGGCGCAGGTGTCGGGCGACTTCTTCGGCGACGTTCAGGGCCTGGGTGTCGCTGGTGATGATTGCTGTCGTCATATTGCTCTCCGGGACCCTAGGGGCCGCTTCGCGCCCCAATCGCCGGCAAGCCAGCTCCCACATGGACCGCACAGGTCTTGAAGGCAGTGCAGGAACTGTGGGAGCTGGCTTGCCGGCGATTGGGCTGCAAAGCAGCCCCAAGGCCCTCAAGTCAGATCCAGGAATGCCGTGCAGGCAAGGTGCCGTTGAGGTGGTAAGCGCCAACCGCGTGGTACTTCCAGCGCACCGGGTCATGCAGGGTGTGCACCCGGGCATTGCGCCAGTGGCGGTCGAGGTTGAACTCGGCGAGGGTGGCGCGGCTACCGGCCAGCTCGAACAGCTTTTCGCTGGCCTGCAGGGCAATCTCGGTGGTCAGTACCTTGGCCTCGGCCACAGCGATCGAGGCCCGCGCTGCGCTTGCTGCATCGATCGGCTCGGCGTTGACCTCGTCGAGGACCCGCGCGGCCTTGCGCAGCAGGGCTTCGGCGGCGTGCAGCTCGAGCTTCAGGCGGCCGATGTCGGCGATTACGTAAGGGTCGTCGCTGGCGCGGTCGACCTTGGCTTCGATCCATGGCCGGGCCTTTTCGCGCACGAAGCTGATGGCGTCCTTGATCGCTGCTTCGGCAATGCCAGCATCGATCGCCGCCTGGATCAGCTGCGAGGCAGCGCCCTGGATGTTGGGAATGTCGCGCTGGCGCCAGTTGTCGATCACCAGGTCGGCATCCACCGGGACCTGGTCGAGCAGCACGGTGCCGCTTGCAGTGGTGCGCTGCCCGAAACCGGACCAGTCATCGACGATGCGCAGCCCCGGGCTGCCTCGGCGGACGAATGCCAGGCGCTGGCGACCTTTGTCGTCCAGTGCCTTGACCGCAACCCAGTGGGCGAACAGGGCGCCGGTGGAATAGAACTTCTCGCCGCTGATGCGATAGCTGTCGCCGACGCGGGTGATCCTGGCCTTGAGGGTCAGGGTGTCCTTGGTGCTGCGTTCGGGGCCGGCATTGCCGATGCGCCAGCCATCGAGCACGCTGCGGAAGATCACCGCCTGCTGCGCCTCGGTGGCAGTCAGGCGCAGCAGTTGCAGCATGCCGAACTGGTTCTGCGGGATTTGCCCCAGGGCCGGGTCGGCGGCGCTGATGAGGCGGAACACTTCAGCCACGGTCTCGAATGACACCTCCGGGCCGCCATGTGCCTTGGGTACGCAGATGCTGCCAAGCCCGCTGCGGGTGAACAGTTCGATCTCGGCCCATGGCAGTTTGCGTTGCTGGTCGCGGCGGGCGGCCTGCTCGCGGGCGACCTCGGCCAGTTCGCGGGCTGCTTGCAAGGCTTCGGCGTCGTTGCGTAGAACCTTGGCCGGCAGCAGCAGGGGCGAGCTGTCGAGATCGCTGTGGAATTGGGTATCGGGTTGGCTGGACATCAGTACCGCTCCTTGGCTGCACTCAATGCCCTGGCGTTCCGCACTGGGGTGATCGTGATCCTGACCATTCCTGACCTCGCAAATGAATTGTGTCGCTAACAGCTGATCGCGACAGATGTGTGCTGGTCCGGTGGTCCGGTTTATATACCCTAATGCTTTATAAAAAGTTTATGAACTAACTCTTTGGAATATATATAGAAGGAGGGATTTGCTGTGGATGTACTGGCCCTATCGCCGGCAAGCCAGCTCCCACAGGACGCCACAGGTTTTGATTACTGTGGGGTATCTGTGGGAGATTCTATGGTTTTAGGGAAGTTTTTTAAGCGGCTTTTGACCGATACTCATCTCCGCTTTTCAGTAGGGCAAATACTACTCGCGCCAATTTGCGTGCGAGCATGACAAGCGATGCTGTCGTGCTAAAACCACGTGCCAGGCGCTCTTCGTAGTACGATTTCCATACTGCCGTGCGGCATGCCGACATGGCTGCGTTGTGAAGGAGGCGTCGAGCTTCGGGGTCTCCTCGCTTCGTGAGCTTGGATTGCCCTTTTTTCTGCCCCGACTGCGCAATCCTCAGATCCATACCCAAAAAGGCGATAAACGCATCACCCCCGCTGAAGTTGCCACGCTGAAACGTCGCAGTCAGGCGTGCAGCCGTTAGAAAACCAATCCCCTCGACCTTCATGCAGCGCTTTACCTGAGGCATCAGTCCGGCCTTTTCCAGCAGACCCTTGATCATCTTCTCCACCAGCAGCTCAAGCCGCTGCATCGCACGCAGATGTGTCTTGAAGGCGGCTCTAAGTAGCGGTTCATTAGCCCATCCCTGAGACAGGCTGGTTCGTGCCTGGACCAGTCCCGCACGTCGCCGAAACAGGCTCAGAAGTTGTCGATAGATAGCCGGTGGCGGCGCCCAAGGCGTAAGGTCCTGTCCTTCGTTCTTCAGATAGCGGGCCAACAGCTGGGCATCAATTGCATCTGTCTTAGCGCGTACGTTGACGCCTTTGCGGTAATGGCTCAGGGCGTAACCATCTACCACGTAGATCGTATGCCCAAACTCAAAGGCCAGATCCGTAAACAGAACGTGATAGATGTTGGTCGCCTCGATGGCCACGGACATCGCACCCGAGAGGCCTTTGAGCCATTTCTTAATAGCTGCTTTGGTATTGGGGATTGCTATGAGCTCTGCTGATTCATCGTCCCAGATGACCAGTTCCGCTTTGGCCACATCCACGCCAATCAGCCGCTTTGAATCAGCAACCACCATTGCCATGAGCAACTCTCCTCGATAGTGTTGAAGCACTTGAAGGGTCACCCAGAGGCGCTGGCTTGTGTCTTTCGTCGGTCTGAGCCCGGAAGCATTCTTTATCGGCGCTTGGGTGAAAAGGGAGGAGGGGCGAGATCTCCCACGGTCTGTACTGCGCTAACAGTCAGAAGCTGGCTTTGTCCCTCCTCCTCCCTTCAAGTCTAACCATACAAGCTGGCTTGCCGGCGATAGGGCCAGTGCAGGTTTACTCGGAGGCAGCAGTCCCCAGGAACTTGCGCAAGAACTGCCGGGTACGCTCTTCCTTCGGCGCCGCAAACAGCGCCTTGGCCTCGCCCTGTTCCACGATCACGCCCTTGTCGAAGAAGATCACCCGGTTCGCCACATCCCGGGCAAAGCTCATCTCGTGGGTAACGATGATCATTGTGCGCTTCTCCTCGGCCAGGCCGCGGATGGTCGCCAGCACTTCACCCACCAGTTCGGGGTCCAGCGCCGAGGTCGGCTCGTCGAACAGGATCACCTCCGGCTCCATTGCCAAGGCGCGGGCGATGGCCACCCGTTGTTGCTGGCCACCGGACAGGCGCCGCGGGTAGGCGTCTTCCTTGCCGGCCAGGCCGACCTTGGCCAGCAGGCGCCGGCCCAGTTCGATCGCCTGCTCGCGGGGTGTCTTCTTGACGATCACCGGCCCCTCGATCACGTTTTCCAGGGCGGTGCGATGAGGGAACAGGTTGAAGTTCTGGAACACGAACCCGGCCTGCTGGCGCAAGCGGCGAATCGCACTTTGCTGCCCACCCAGCGGGCGGTTGGCGTCGATGCTGATATCGCCGATCTGAATCTGCCCGGCATCGGGTGTTTCCAGCAGGTTCAGGCAACGCAGGAAGGTTGTCTTGCCCGAGCCGCTGGGGCCGATGATGGCCACCACTTCGCCGGGTTGTACGGTCAGGTCGATACCGTTGAGCACGGTCTGGCCTTTGAACCGCTTGGTCAGGCCTTTGACTTCAATCATGCTCAATGCTCCTGGTCATGCTGGTTGACTCGCGCTTCCATGCGGTTCTGGAAGTGCGCGAGGATGCTGCACAACACCCAGTAGATGACCGCTACCGCCACGTACATAGTGAACACTTCGAAGGTGCGTGCGGTGATCAGCTGGGCCTGGCGGAACAGCTCGGGCACCTGGATGGTTGCCGCCAGGGCAGTGTCCTTGACCAGCGAGATGAAGCTGTTGCCCAACGGCGGCAGTGCGGTGCGCAAGGCCTGGGGCAGGATCGCCCGGCGCATGGCCTGGACGCGGGTCATGCCGATACTGGCGGCGGCTTCCCACTGGCCATGGTCGATCGAGGAAATCGCCGCGCGCAGGATTTCGCAGATGTAGGCGGCCATGTTCAGCGACAGGCCGATCAGCGAAGCCGGGATCGGGTCGAGTTCGATGCCGATCTGCGGCATGCCGAAGTAGATGACGAACAGCTGCACCAGCAGCGGCGTGCCGCGGAAGAACGACACGTAGACCCGCGCCAGCCAGTTCAGGGGCAATATCTTCGACAACCGCATCAGTGCCAGGGCAAAGCCCAGCACCAGGCCGAAGAACATGCCGCCAACACTGAGCAGCACTGTATAGCCCGCGCCCTTCAGCAGGAAGGGCGCGGAGTCGACAACGAGTTGCAGGCTTTCAGCGATCATTTGGTGACATCGGCACCGAAGTATTTCTCGGACAGCTTGGCCAGCGTGCCGTCAGCCTTGAGCTTGTCCAGCGCCTTGTTGATCGCTGCCAGCAGTTCCGGCTCGCCCTTGCGCAGGGCCACGCCGCTTTCCAGGCGCGAGAAGGCATCGCCGGCCAGTTCGGTGTCCTTGGCTTTTTGCGCGTATTCCAGCGCGGCCAGGCGGTCGATCAGGATGGCGTCGATACGGCCGTTGCGCAGGTCGGCGAACTTGCTCGGGTCGTCTTCATAGGTGCGCACATCGGCTTGTGGCACGTCCTTCTTGACCCATTGCTCGTAGTTGGTGCCCAGGCCTACACCGACCTTCTTGCCTGCCAGGTCTGCGGCCTTGTGGATGTTCAGCTGCTCGGCCTTCTTCTTCAGGATCAGCGCCTGGATGCCGGAGATGGTGTAAGGCTCGGAGAAGTCATACTTCTTCTTGCGCTCTTCGGAAATGGTCACCTGGTTGATCACCACGTCCAGGCGCTTGGATTCCAGTGCGGCGAGGATGCCGTCCCACTTGGTCGGCTGCACCTTGGCATTTACCCCCAGCTCCTTGGCCAGCAGCTCGGACAGTTCCACTTCGAAGCCGGTCAGCTTGCCGTTTTCGTCCTGGAAGCTGAACGGTGGGTAGGTGCCTTCGAGGCCGACGTTGATCACGCCTTTTTCCTGGATGGTCTTCAGCTGCTCGCCAGCGAAGGCCTGACTGAGCAGGCCGGCACCCAGCAGGAGTGCCAGGCTGGCGTTGAGTAGCGGTTTGGCGAATTTCGACATTTCAGAGCCCCGCGCTTGTTGTGTAAGTAGTGGGTGGCGACTATAGGGTCGGCTGCTTAGGCCAGGAAATACTAAAAAATTATTTTGTTATTTCCTTTTGGTTTTTGCCAGGTGCTGGCTGCATTGAGGGTAGGCGAGGTTGCCTGCTCCGTCATCGCGGCTTATGCCTGACTTAGCGCAGGATGGAATAAAGCGTTGTTTTTTCCAAGGGATGGATTTGCCGTAGAGTGAATTGCATGTAGGCAGGTCCGGCCTCTTCGCGGGTAAACCCGCTCCTACAGAGACCGCACAGGCATCGAAACCTGTGCAGTCCCTGTAGGAGCGGGTTTACCCGCGAAGAGGCCTGGCCTGGCGATAAAAATAGTTGGCCTCTTCAGGCAGGAGAAAACCGTGAGCGAACAACCTTCATCCGGGCACTGGCAGTTGCAGAGCATCGTCACCGGCCTGCGCGGCGCCCGTGAACAATGGCGCACCCGCAATGGCCGCAGCAGCGGCGAGCAGGGCGGGCGTGAGCTGCCTTCGCGCGAAGCGATGCGGCACATCCTGGAGCAACTGTGCGGCGCACTGTTCCCCATGCGCCTTGGCCCGGTCGACCTGCGCGAAGAAAGCGAAGACTTCTACGTCGGCCATACGCTGGATGCCGCCCTGACCGCCTTGCTGGCCCAGGCCCGCCTGGAGCTGCGCTACGCCGCACGACAACGCAAGGGCGAACTGGCCGGCGTCGATGCCCATGCGCTGAGCCTGGTGCAGGGATTCGCCGCCGCCCTGCCGGGGCTGCGCGTGCTGCTGGACACAGACGTGCTGGCCGCCTATCACGGCGACCCGGCTGCGCGCAGTGTCGATGAAGTGCTGCTGTGCTACCCGGGCATCCTGGCGATCATCCACCATCGCCTGGCGCACCATCTGTACCAGGCCGGCCTGCCGCTGCTGGCGCGGATCAGCTCGGAGCTGGCGCATTCGGCCACTGGGATCGATATTCACCCCGGGGCGCAGATCGGCCCGAGCTTCTTCATCGACCACGGTACCGGCGTGGTGATCGGCGAAACCGCGATCATCGGCGAGCGTGTGCGCATCTACCAGGCGGTGACCCTGGGCGCCAAGCGCTTCCCCAGCGATGAATCGGGCACCCTGCACAAGGGCCTGCCACGCCACCCGATCGTCGAGGACGATGTGGTGATCTATGCGGGGGCCACGGTGCTGGGGCGGATCACCATCGGCAAAGGCTCGACCATTGGCGGTAATGTGTGGCTGACCCGCAGTGTGCCGGCCGAAAGCAACATTACCCAGGCCAACCTGCAGCTGGATTGCCAGGACAAGAACTGATCTGGCATTTCATTGGCCTGTACCGGCCACTTCGCGGGTAAACCCGTTCCCACAGATTCTGCATCTTGTGCAGTACCTGTAGGAGCGGGTTTACCCGCGAAAGGGCCGGAACATGAGGGCACCAATCAGCGCCCCAATTCGCATTGAAATCCGATCCATGTTTAACTTGAACGCTTGTTCAATGAAAAAACGCTGGTCCGCTGCCGGTGTTCAACAGGAGGATTCCTTTGCTGAACCCGTTCATTCCGAGCCTTACGTCATTCGACGAGGTGCGCCCCCAATGAGTGCACCGACCCCTTCCCTTGCCAATGGCAAGATCCGCATGAACCCCCCGGTGTTCTATTTCGCGGCAAGTTTCATCCTCATCTTCGGCCTCGTGGTCATTTCCTATCCGCAAGCAGCAGGCGACTGGTTGCTGGCGGCGCAGAACTGGGCGGCCAACACGGTCGGCTGGTACTACATGCTGGCGATGACGCTGTATCTGGTCTTCGTGGTGGTCACCGCCTTGTCCGGCTACGGCAAGATCAAGCTCGGTGCCGACCACGACGAACCCGAGTTCAGCTACCTGTCGTGGGCCGGCATGCTGTTCGCCGCCGGCATCAGCATCACCTTGTTCTTCTTCTGCGTGTCCGAACCCCTGACCCACATGCTGCAGCCGCCCCAGGGCGAAGCGGGCACGGCCGAGGCCGGGCGTCAGGCGATGCAGATCCTGTTTCTGCACTGGGGCCTGCATGGCTGGGGGGTGTTCGCCTTCGTCGGCATGGCCCTGGCCTACTTCGCCTATCGGCACAACCTGCCGCTGGCCTTGCGATCGGCGTTGTACCCGCTGATCGGCAAGCGCATCAACGGGCCGATCGGTTATGCAGTGGACGGCTTCGGCATCATCGCAACGGTGTTCGGCCTGGGTGCCGATATGGGTTTTGGCGTGCTGCACCTGAACGCCGGCCTCGACTACCTGTTCGGCATCGATCACAGCCAGTGGGTGCAGGTACTGCTCATCACCCTGATGATGGGCGCGGCGGTGGCCGTGGCCGTGGCCGGGGTGGAGAAGGGGGTGCGGGTGATGAGCGACATCAACCTGTTCCTGGCCTGCGCGCTGCTGCTGTTCGTATTGTTCGCCGGGCCTACCCAGCACCTGTTCAACACGCTGATCCAGAACCTCGGCGATTACCTGGGTGCCTTGCCGCGCAAGAGCTTCGACGTTTATGCCTACGGCGAGAACCGCGACTGGCTGGGCGGTTGGACGGTGTTCTACTGGGCCTGGTGGATTGCCTGGGCGCCGTTCGTGGGCCTGTTCATCGCCCGCATCTCCCGTGGCCGCACCATTCGCGAGTTCGTCTTTGGCGTGCTATTGATTCCGCTGGGCTTCACCTTGGCGTGGATGTCGATCTTCGGCAACAGTGCCCTGGACCAAGTCATCAACCACGGCATGACAGCGTTGGGCCAGTCGGCGCTGGATAACCCGTCGATGAGCCTGTACCTGCTGCTGGAGACCTACCCCTGGAGCAAGACGGTGATCGCCGTGACGGTGTTCATCAGCTTTGTGTTCTTCGTCACCTCGGCCGATTCGGGCACCGTGGTGCTGTCGACCTTGTCGGCCAAGGGCGGTGATGCGGACGAGGATGGGCCGAACTGGCTGCGTATCTTCTGGGGGGCGATGACCGCGCTGATCACCAGCGCGCTGCTGTTCGCCGGAAGCATCGACTCGCTGAAGTCGGCGGTGGTGCTGACCTCATTGCCGTTCTCGCTGATCCTGCTGTGCATGATGTGGGGGCTGCACAAGGCGTTCTACCTGGAGTCGCAACGGCAGATCGCGCAGATGCATTCGCTGGCCCCGTTCGCCCAGTCACGCCGCGGCCGTGGCGGCTGGCGCCAGCGCCTGAGCCAGGCGGTGCACTTCCCGTCGCGTGATGAGGTGTACCGCTTCATGGACGACGTGGTGCGCCCGGCAATTGCCGATGTGCGTGAAGTGTTCGAGCAGAAGGGCCTGGTGCTGATTACCCAGGACGACCCGAGCCACGACAACGTCAGCCTGAAGATTGGCCATGGCGAGGAGCAGCCGTTCATTTACCAGGTGCAGATGCGTGGCTATTTCACGCCATCGTTCGCCCTGGCTGGGCTGGGTACCCAGGAGTTGAAGAACCGCCGTTACTACCGGGCGGAGGTGCACCTGAGCGAAGGCAGCCAGAACTATGACCTGGTGGGCTACAGCAAGGAGCAGATCATCAACGACATCCTCGACCAGTACGAAAGGCACATGCAGTTTCTGCATCTGGTCAGGTAATAACCTGTACCGGCCTCTTCGCGGGTAAACCCGCTCCCACAGGTATAACACTGGCTTCAATACCGGTGCGGTACCTGTGGGAGCGGGTTTACCCGCGAAGAGGCCGGCACTGCTGATGCATCTCTATCAGAAGGGCGCATCCCCGAGGATGGTCGCCCGATGCATCACCCGCCGGTTCGGCCGGTAGTCATCCACCGCAAAATGCTGGGTCACGCGGTTGTCCCAGAACGCCACGTCATTCTCCTGCCACCGCCAGCGAATGCTGAACTCCGGCCGCGTCGCATGGGCGAACAGCAGTTTCAACAGTGCCTCGCTTTCCAGTTCGCCCAGCTCATTGATGCGCGTGGTGAACCCCTCATTGACGAACAGCGCCTTGCGCCCGCTCACCGGATGCGTGCGCACCACCGGGTGCGACAGCGGCGGGTTGTTCCGCCGGGTTGCTTCCCAGCGCGCCAGGTCTTCCGGCGTGGTACCAAAGCGCTCCAGCGGGAACGACTTGGTGAAGTCATGGGTGGCTGTCAGCCCGTCGAGCATCTCGCGCAGCGGCGCCGACAAGGCTTCGAAGGCAGCGATGCCGCTGGCCCAAAGGGTGTCGCCGCCGTAGGCCGGCAACTGCTTGGCGCTGAGTACCGCGCCCAGGGCCGGGGTCGGCAGGAAGGTCACATCGGTGTGCCACACGGCGTTGTCGCGCACATCGGTCACCGCCGTGTCGAGGATAAGCACCTGCGGGGTTTCCGGCACGTTGGGGTAGATAGGGTGGATGTGCAGGTCGCCGAAGCGGGCGGCAAACCGCGCCTGCTGCTGCGGGTTGATCGGCTGGTCGCGGAAGAACAGCACCTGGTGCTGCAGCAGTGCCTGCTCGATGGCGTCTCGTTCTTCGACGGTGATATCGCGGCTGATGTCCACGCCGCTGATCTGGGCGCCGAGCGCCGGGCTGAGGGGGGTGATGGTCAGGCTCATGTCGGTCTCTTCAATCAGGCGCCAGGCTGCTGGCGTGGTCAACAGGATTCAGTGGTTCTGCCCGTGCCAAGGCACCAGTTTGCGTTGCAGGGCACGCAGGCTCATTTCCAGTGCGAAGGCGATCAGGGCGATCAGCAAAATCCCCAGCACCACCACATCGGTAACCAGGAACTGCGCCGCCGACTGCACCATGAAGCCCAGGCCGCTGGTGGCGGCGATCAGCTCGGCGGCCACCAGGGTCGACCAGCCAACCCCCAGGCCAATGCGGATGCCGGTGAGGATGTCGGGCAGGGCGCTGGGCAGGATCACGTGGCGGATCAGCTGGGCCTTGGTCGCGCCCAGTGACTGCGCTGCACGCAGTTTGGCCGGGTCGACAGTGCGCACGCCGGTAGCGGTGGCAATGGCGATGGGGGCGAAGATTGCCAGATAGATCAGCAGCACCTTGGACAGCTCGCCGATGCCGCACCAGATGACGATGAGCGGCAGGTAGGCCAGCGGCGGGATCGGCCGGTAGAACTCGATCAGCGGGTCGAGAATGCCGCGGGCCACGCGGTTGTAGCCGATGGCGATACCCACCGGGATGGCGGTGAGGGTGGCGGCAAGGAGGGCCACGCCGATGCGCCCCAGGCTGGCACCCAGGTGCTGCCACAGGCTGGCATCCATATAGCCTTGGGTCAGCAGGGTCCCGGCCTTGGCCAGGATGTCGGCGGGCGAGGGCAGGAATAGCGGCTCGATCCAGCCGACCGCGGTCACCAGCCACCAGGCCAACAGCAGGCTGGCCAGGGTCAGAGTGCTGATCCAGCGGGTGGGCAGGGGGCGGCGCAGCTTGGTGGCTGGCCGGGGTTGGGTATTGCGCTTGCCGGTGACCGGCAGGTCCAGGCTGCTCATGCGCGCTCCTGCAGGCTTTGGCGTTGAGAGAACACCCGCGCAAGTACGTGCTCGCGGGTTTCGATAAAAGCCGGGTCGGACTTGATGGCCCGCGCCGATTCACCCGCTGCGTAGCGCTGGGCGAAGTCCAGTTGCAGGCGCTCCACCACGCGCCCCGGGTTGGGCGCCAGCAGTACCAGTTCACTGGCGAGGAACACGGCTTCTTCGATGTCGTGGGTAATCAGGAACACCGGCTTGGCGGTGCGTTGCCATACCTGCAGCAACAACTCCTGCATCTGCTCGCGGGTGAAGGCATCAAGTGCGCCGAACGGTTCGTCCATCAGCAACACTCGTGGATCGGCTGCCAACGCCCGGGCCAGGCCAACACGCTGCTTCTGGCCACCGGACAATTGCCAGATACGCCGTTCGCCAAAGCCGTCGAGGTCGACCAGGGCCAGCATTTCGCGGGCCTTGGCCTCACGCTCGGCGCGTGGCACGCCGGCCAGTTCCAGGCCGAATGCGACGTTGCCCAGCACGTTCTGCCAGGGCAGCAGCGCATCGTCCTGGAACACTACGCCGCGCTCGGCGCCGGGGCCCTGGACGGGCACGCCGTCCAGGGTGATGCGCCCGCCGCTGGGGGCGACGAAGCCTGCGATGAGGTTGAGCAGCGAGGTCTTGCCACTGCCGGAAGGACCCAGGGCCACCAGCAGTTGGCGCGGCCCCAGGCTCAGGTTGATGTCGGCCAGTACCGGGGTTTCGGCACCGGGGTACTGTGCGCTGATGCGCTCCAGTTCGAGCAAGGCCATGGCAGGCTCCGGTCGGTTTCTACAGGCTTAGTTGGGGAGGTACTTGGCGCTGACGTAGGGCGAGTAGTCCGGCAGCACCGCGTCGACCTTGCCTTGCTGCTTGAGGAAGGTGGCCGTGTCGGTCAGCGCCTGGGTGGTCGATGCACCCAGTGCATTGGCCTGGTCGACGGCAAGTGGGTACACGTTGCCCTGCAGCAGCACCGGGATGTCGGCAGGCTTGGCGCCCGAAAGTTTGGCCAGCTTGCTCACGTTGTCGGGGTTCGCCAGCCAGGCTTGCGGGTTCTTGCGGTAGTCGGCGTAGGCGTCGAGGGTGACCTTGGCGAAGGCCTTGACCACGTCGGGGTGCTTGGCGGCGAAGTCCTTGCGCACGATCCATGCGTCGAAGGTCGGTGCGCCTTTCTCGGCCAGCTCGCCGGAGGTGATCAGCACCTTGCCGTTTTCCTTGGCCACACCCAGGGCCGGGTCCCAGACGTAGGTGGCATCGATGTCGCCGCGCTTCCAGGCGGCAATGATTGCCGGTGGCGCCAGGTTGAGGATCTGCACCTTGGCCGGGTCGATGTTCCAGCTCTTCAGCGCGGCCAGCAGGCTGTAGTGGCCAGTGGAGACGAAAGGCACGGCGACTTTCTTGCCGACCAGGTCTTGCGGAGTCTTGATGCTGTCGCGGGCGACCAGTGCTTCACCGGCGCCAATCTGCGTGGCGATCAGGAAGGTCTCGACCGGCAGCTTGCGGGAGGCTGCGGCGGCCAGCGGGCTGGAGCCCAGGTAGCCGATCTGCACATCGCCGCTGGCTACGGCGGTGATCACGTCGGCGCCGTTATCGAATTTGCGCCAGTCGATGCTGGCCTTGCTGGCTTTTTCGTAATCGCCATCGACCTGCGCCACCTTGGCCGGGTCGACGGTGGTCTGGTAGGCCACGGTCAGGTCAGCAGCCTGGGCCAACCAGCTGGCGCTGGCGAGGGTCAGGGCGGCGAACAGGCGCAGCGGGGCGTGCGGGATCATGGTGAACCTCTCGTCAGGCAATCGGTGTGGTGGATGACGAGAAGGCTAATTGATCTAAGAAATGTAAAATAAATAACTTTTTTGCATTAGCTTAGGAGCCAATGGTTTGAGACGCGTTAACAGGGAAACGCTGTGATTTCGCTCAATGATGAAATCCGAGAGTGCTGCTAGGCTTTTTTGTCCCGATAGAACGATACGGAATTAGGTTATGAGCAAACGTTTGCAAATAACCATTGGTTATGATGAGTGGGCTGCTTCTAACGAATAGCAGTAACAATTCCTAACATATTCCTTAAAAATCTTATCAATTCATAAAACGGTCATTTTGGATTTATAGGATTGTCATTATCCTGTAGCGCAGCTGGCGTCTTAGACCAAAGTCGCGAAACGTTTAGAAACGATTGACTTTACGGTCACCCTTTGGGACTAAATCGCCAATCCACGGTGAGCGGGGCAGCAGATCCCGCCACCAGAGATACACAAGAATTAGAACGTAGAGGAGCAAAACATGTACAAGTCCAGCCTGGCCCTGGCCGTGGCACTGGGGGTTCTCGCCCAACAAGCAGGCGCTGCCGGTTTCGTTGAAGACAGCAAGCTGTCGCTCAGCTCGCGCACCATGTACTTCAACGATGACAACCGCGAAAGCGGTATCGACCAGAAAGAAAGCGGTCAGGGCTTCAAGCTCGACTACCTGTCTGGTTTCACCGAAGGCACCGTAGGTTTTGGTGTCGACGTCCAGGCTTTGTGGGGCATTCACCTGGATGGTGGCCGTGGTAGCCGTCCAGATGCCAACAACACCTTCTTCCCAAGCGACTCCGATGGTTCGGCAGTTCACGACTGGGCACGCATTGGTGGTAACGCCAAGGCTCGCTTCTCCAAGACCGAGGTCCACTACGGTAGCGCCCTGGCGCCTATGCTGCCGATCCTGGTCTCCAACGACGGCCGTCTGCTGCCGCAGACCTTCGAGGGTGGCACCCTCCAGTCGAAGGAAATCGACAACCTGACCCTCAACGCAGGTCAACTGACCCACGCCATGGGTCGTGCTTCGAGCAACCGTACCGGTCTTTCCGTTTCTGGCGCCTTCCGCGACAGCAACAAGTTCCAGTTCGCCGGTGGTGACTACAAGCTCACTCCCGACCTGACCCTGCAGTACTACTACTCGAACCTGGAAGACTTCTACAAGCAGCACTTCCTGGGTGCTACCCACGTCTTCAAGATCGCCGACAACCAGTCGTTCAAGACCGACCTGCGCTACTTCGATAGCCGCAGCGACGGCAAGAATGGCGAGACCGGTTACGCCTTCGACAACAACGGTGGCTACGCGAAGAACACAGGCGAGGTCGACAACAAGACCTGGAGCGCCATGTTCACCTACACCCTGGGTGGCCATGCGCTGATGGTCGGTCACCAGCAGGTAGGTGACGATGGTGGTTTCGTCTGGCTGAACCAAGGTAGTGTCCGCAAGGACGGCTCCACTTCGTCGCTGGAAGGCAATGGCGGCTCGAGCTTCTACCTGTTCACCGACAGCATGATCAACCAGTTCGCTCGTGCCGGTGAGAACACCACCTTCGGTCAGTACTCCTATGACTTCGCGTCCCTGGGCGTTCCAGGCCTGAAGGCTTCGGTGGCCTACCTGCGTGGTGACGACATCCGCAACAAGTCGGGCGACGGCAGCTACAACGAATGGGAACGTGACGCACGCGTCGACTACACCCTGCAGCAAGGCACTCTCAAAGGCCTGGGCTTCAGCCTGCGTCAGGGTGTTTACCGTGGTAGCGGCGAAAGCATCGGGGACAAAGACCAGACTCGCTTCATCGTGAACTACACTTACAACTTCCTGTAAGCCGTAGCTGAACAAGAAGCCTCGCCTAGTGCGAGGCTTTTTTGTGTCTGCAATTTCATGTGTATTTTGGTTATAAACAAATCAGTATTTATTCTTTTTATTTTTAATCGAATGCAGGCACATTGAACCCACACGGTACAGAACCCAGCACAGGAGCCGCAGCCCATGAGCCTAAAACTCGGCGATATCGCCCCCGATTTCGAACAGGATTCCAGCGAAGGCAAGATCCGCTTCCACGAGTGGCTGGGCAACAGCTGGGGGGTGTTGTTCTCTCACCCAGCCGACTTCACCCCGGTGTGCACCACCGAGCTGGGCCTTACCGCCAAGCTAAAGGACGATTTCGCCAAACGTGGGGTCAAGGCCATCGCCCTGTCGGTGGACCCGGTCGATTCGCACCACCGCTGGATCGATGACATCAACGAAACCCAGAACACCGTGGTCAACTTCCCGATCATTGCCGACGCCGACCGCAAGGTGTCCGACCTGTACGACCTGATCCACCCGAACGCCAGCGACACCCTGACCGTGCGCTCGCTGTTTGTCATCGACCCGAACAAGAAGGTGCGCCTGACCATTACCTACCCGGCCAGTACCGGGCGCAACTTCAACGAAATCTTGCGGGTGATCGACTCGCTGCAGCTGACCGACAACCACAAGGTCGCCACGCCAGGTAACTGGCAGGACGGTGACGACGTGGTAATCGTGCCCTCGCTGAAGGACGAGGAAGAGATCAAGCAGCGTTTCCCCAAAGGTTACCGGGCGGTCAAACCCTATCTGCGGCTGACCCCGCAGCCCAATCGTTAAAGGATTCCTCGTTGCATTGCTCTTAGCCAAAGCAGGGATATTCGGGCCGTTTCGACGGCCCTTTTTTATGCCTGCTGAAACTGCGTTGGCTTCTTCGCGGGCATGCCCGCTCCCACAGGAACATTGCAGGACTTGGCTTTGCTACAAAACCTGTGGGAGCGGGCGTGCCCGCGAATAGGCCCTTGAAGATAAAAACAAAAATGGAATAAATAAATGAAGAAATATGATTTCTAGATATATGCGGGGGCTGTTAATGTCACCTCCAACAGAACACAAGGAAGCGCTGCAATGCTGGTCGTCTCAATCGGTGGTAGCCCCAGTACCCGTTCACGCTCCGGCGTGCTGTTGGAGCGTTCTCGCCAGTGGCTGCAGGACCGTGGCGTCGAGGTAGTGACGTTCCAGGTGCGCGACTTTCCCGCCGAAGACCTGCTGCACGCCCGTTTCGACAGCCCGCAGGTGCAGCACTTCCAGCAGCTGGTCGCCCAGGCCGATGGCCTGATCGTCGCCACGCCGGTGTACAAGGCCTCGTTCGCCGGAGCCCTGAAAACCTTGCTCGACCTGCTGCCCGAACGCGCCCTGGCACACAAGATCGTGTTGCCTATCGCCACCGGCGGCAGCATCGCCCACATGCTGGCGGTGGATTACGCACTGAAACCCGTGCTGTCGGCACTCAAGGCGCAAGAGACCCTGCAAGGGATCTTCGCCGACGACAGCCAGGTCGCCTACGCAGAAGGCTCCAGGCCCGCGCAGCTGGTAGCGGCGCTGGAAGAACGCCTGCAGGACGCGCTGGAAACCTTCCACGTTGCACTAGCCCGCCGGCCGCGCCCCGTGGCGCCCGGCGTATTGAACGAACGCCTGATCAGCGCTCGCTGGAGCATCTGACCGGCCCAACCCGCTTCACCACCTTACTCGCCCGACAACGAGGCAAGCAGGTGCAACCCGAACCCACTCGCACAGGAGAGCGCCATGCGCACAGTCTTCTTGCGTCGCGGTCTGGTCGCCCTGTTTGCGGCGGCTGTGTCCTTCGGCGCCATCACCCAAGCCCAGGCCGAGAGCCTGCGTATCGGTTACCAGAAATACGGCACCCTGGTGCTGCTCAAAGCCAAGGGCACGCTGGAAAAGCGCCTGGCCGAGCAGGGCGTGCAGGTGCAATGGACCGAGTTCCCCGGCGGCCCGCAACTGCTTGAGGGGCTGAACGTCGGCTCCATCGATTTTGGCGTCACCGGTGAAACCCCGCCGGTGTTCGCCCAGGCCGCCGGTGCCGACCTGCTGTACGTCGCCTACGAGCCGCCAGCACCGCACAGCGAGGCGATCCTGGTGCCGAATGGCTCGCCGATCCAGTCGGTCAAAGACCTCAAGGGCAAGAAAGTCGCTCTCAACAAAGGCTCCAACGTTCACTACCTGCTGGTTCGCGCCCTGGAAGACGCCGGCCTGAAATACAGCGACATCCAGCCGGTGTACCTGCCCCCGGCCGACGCCCGCGCCGCCTTCGAGCGCGGCAGCGTGGACGCCTGGGTGATTTGGGACCCGTACCAGGCTGCCGCCGAGAAACAGCTTCAGGCTCATGCCCTGCGCGATGGCAAGGGCCTGGTCGACAACCATCAGTTCTACCTGGCCACTCGCAACTACGCGACCCAGCACCCGGCGGTGATCAACACCCTGATCGAAGAAGTGCGTGCCGTAGGTGAATGGTCCCAGGCCAACCCGCAGGAAGTGACCGACCAGGTCGCGCCGCTGCTCGGCCTGCCCGCCGATATCACCCTGACTTCGGTCAAGCGCCAAGGCTACGGTGCCGCGCCGCTCACCCCGGAAGTGGTGGCCGCGCAACAGAAGATCGCCGACACGTTCCAGGCACTGAAGCTGATTCCCAAGCCGCTGAGCATCAAGGACGTGATCTGGACTCCCCCGGCCAAGGTCGCCAGTGCGCCTTGATTGATTCGCCTGCGCCGGGGCGCCGCCCTGGCTGAGCCCCCCTTGAGGAGACAACTCCAATGAGCCTTGACATCTTCTGGTTTCTTCCTACCCACGGTGACGGCAAGTACCTGGGCACCTCCGATGGCGCCCGCGCAGTCGACCATGGCTACCTGCAGCAGATCGCCCAGGCGGCCGACCGGCTCGGCTTTGGTGGCGTGCTGATACCTACCGGGCGCTCCTGCGAGAACTCCTGGCTGGTCGCGGCATCGCTGATCCCGGTGACCCAGCGGCTGAAGTTCCTGGTCGCCCTGCGCCCCGGGATCATTTCGCCGACCGTGGCGGCACGCCAGGCAGCAACCCTTGATCGCCTGTCCAATGGCCGCGCGCTGTTCAACCTGGTGACCGGTGGCGACCCGGACGAGTTGGCCGGTGACGGCCTGCACCTGAACCATCAGGAACGTTATGAAGCCTCTGTAGAGTTCACCCGTATCTGGCGCAAGGTGCTGGAAGGCGAGGTGGTCGACTACGACGGCAAGCACATCCAGGTGAAGGGCGCCAAGCTGCTCTACCCGCCGATCCAGCAACCACGCCCGCCACTGTATTTCGGTGGTTCCTCCGAAGCCGCACAGGACCTGGCCGCCGAGCAGGTCGAGCTGTACCTGACCTGGGGCGAGCCGCCGAGTGCGGTCGCTGAAAAAATCGCCCAGGTGCGTGAGAAAGCCGCTGCTCAGGGCCGCGAAGTGCGCTTCGGCATCCGCCTGCACGTGATCGTGCGGGAAACCAACGAAGAAGCCTGGGCCGCTGCCGACAAGCTCATCTCGCACCTGGACGACGACACCATCGCTCGTGCACAGGCCTCGCTGGCGCGCTTCGACTCGGTCGGCCAGCAACGCATGGCCGCCCTGCACAACGGCAACCGTGACAAATTGGAGGTCAGCCCCAACCTGTGGGCCGGGGTCGGCCTGGTGCGTGGCGGTGCCGGTACCGCGCTGGTGGGGGATGGCCCGACCGTCGCGGCACGCGTCAAGGAATACGCCGAGCTGGGCATCGATACCTTCATCTTCTCCGGCTACCCGCACCTGGAAGAGTCGTACCGGGTGGCCGAGTTGCTGTTCCCGCACCTGGATGTGCAACGCCCGGAGCAAGCCAAGGCCGGCGGCTATGTGAGCCCGTTTGGCGAAATGGTGGCCAACGACATCCTGCCCAAGTCCGTTGCGCAGAGCTGAGGGCCAGGCCATGAGTCGTGCAACTTCCAACAACCTTGGCCAGCGCCTGGCGCCATGGGCGCTGCCGGTACTGCTGCTGGCTGCCTGGCAACTGGCGGTCAGCGCCGGCTGGCTGTCGACGCGCATCCTGCCCGCGCCCAGCGCCGTGGTCAGCGCCGGCGTCGAGCTGGTGCGCAGCGGCGAGATCTGGACCCACCTGGCCATCAGTGGCTGGCGTGCCGGGCTGGGCTTCGTCATCGGTGGCAGCATCGGCCTGGTGCTGGGTTTCATCACCGGCCTGTCGAACTGGAGCGAACGCCTGTTCGACAGCTCGGTGCAGATGATTCGCAACGTGCCGCACCTGGCGCTGATCCCGCTGGTGATCCTGTGGTTCGGTATCGACGAGTCGGCAAAGATCTTCCTGGTGGCGCTGGGCACGCTGTTCCCGATCTACCTGAACACCTATCACGGCATCCGCAACGTCGACCTTGCGCTGGTGGAAATGGCGCGTAGCTATGGCTTGTCCGGCTTCAGCCTGTTCCGCCAGGTGATCCTGCCCGGAGCATTGCCTTCGATCCTGGTAGGCGTGCGCTTTGCCCTGGGCTTCATGTGGCTGACCCTGATCGTTGCCGAAACCATTTCGGCCAATGCCGGCATCGGTTACCTGGCGATGAACGCCCGTGAGTTCCTGCAGACCGACGTGGTAGTGCTGGCCATCGTCCTGTATGCCGTGCTCGGCAAGCTTGCCGACCTCGCAGCCCGGGGCCTGGAGCGTGTGTGGCTGCGCTGGCACCCGGCCTATCAAGTGGCGAAGAAGGAGGGCGCATGACCGTACTCAAGGAACAGCCGCCACGCCTGCTGCGTGGCATCCCGCTGGCTTCCAGCGGCCTGCGCAAGACCTTTGGCCAGCGCGAAGTGCTGAAGGGGATCGAGCTGCATATTCCTGCCGGCCAGTTCGTCGCCATCGTCGGCCGTAGTGGCTGCGGCAAGAGCACCTTGCTGCGCCTGCTGGCCGGTCTCGACCAGCCCACTGCAGGCCAGTTGCTGGCCGGTGCGGCGCCGCTGGAGCAGGCCCGCGAAGAAACCCGCCTGATGTTCCAGGACGCGCGCCTGCTGCCATGGAAGAAGGTGATCGACAACGTTGGCCTGGGCCTGTCTGGCGACTGGCGCCCGCGTGCGCTGGAAGCGTTGGAGTCGGTTGGCCTGGCCGATCGCGCCAATGAATGGCCGGCGGCTCTGTCGGGTGGCCAGAAGCAGCGTGTGGCCCTGGCCCGGGCGCTGATTCACCAGCCGCGCCTGCTGCTGCTGGACGAGCCGCTCGGTGCGCTGGATGCATTGACCCGTATCGAGATGCAGCAACTGATCGAACGCCTGTGGCGTCAGCACGGCTTCACCGTGTTGCTGGTTACCCACGATGTCAGCGAGGCAGTCGCCGTGGCTGACCGGGTGATCCTGATCGAGGACGGCGAAGTCGGGCTCGACCTCACTGTCGACCTGGCACGGCCTCGGGCGCGTGGTTCGCACCGCCTGGCCGCGCTGGAAAGCGAAGTGCTCAACCGTGTTCTGTCGGCCCCGGGCGCTGCGCCCGAGCCGGATCCTGTAGCCCCTTTGCCCACGCAACTGCGTTGGGCGCACTGACTCACTTACCAGACTGAAGCCATAGAGAAGGAATCAAATCATGACCATCAAAGCCATCAACGTTCGCAACCAGTTCAAAGGCACCGTGAAGGAAATCCTGGAAGGCCCGGTACTGTCGGAAATCGACGTGCAGACTGCCTCGGGCATCGTCACTTCGGTCATCACCACCCGCTCTGTGCGTGAGCTGGAGCTGCAGGTGGGCAGTGAAGTGATTGCCTTCGTGAAATCGACTGAAGTGTCCATCGCCAAGCTGTGATGGGTGTTGGCCATGGGGCTGCTGTGCAGCCCTTCGCGGGCACGCCCGCTCCCACAGGTACTGCGCAGGTTTCATGTTTTGCGCGGCCCCAATGATCTCAGCTGGAACGCTTCGCCAGAAATGGCGGTAGATACAACCCCAGATACGCCTCGAACACTCGCTTGCCTTCCTCGGCCATGCGCGGGGTGATCGCCTCATGCAGCTGCACCGACCGCGCATACACCCGGTCACTCAATTCCATGGCCAGGGCAAACACGTCCACATCCGCCGGCATCACCGGCAGATGAAAATGCTGGCCGAACAACTTGTGCATCAAGTCGCCCAGTTCCATGTCGTGCTGCCGGTCGGCCTGCACCACTTCGCTCAGGCCATGCTGGGCCAGGATCAGTTGCCGCGCCGCCGCGTCCTCGTTATAGATATCCAGCATGCGCTGCTCGATCAGCCGTGACAGTTCGTGCCAGGTGTTGAACGCACTGCTGTCGATCGGCGCGCTCAGCGCTTCCCGGAAGGCCCGGTGCACATCGGCCGTCAACGCCTCCAGCAGCGCCGGCACGCTGGCGAAGAAGTGGTACACCGACGACGGTGGTATCTGTGCGCGCTCGGCCACGCTGTAGATCGACAGGCTCGCCACTCCCAGCTCGGCCAGTAACTCGCGTGCAGCAGCCAGGATCGCCTCGATCCTGGCCTGGCTGCTGGCGCGCGGCTTGCGCGGGGTGGCAGTGCGGGTCATCAGTTGCTGATCGCCAGGATGCTGGCCTGGTAGGCGCCGACGAACAGGTCGAAGTCGCCGACTTCCTGCTGTTCCAGGCGCGACTGCTCGGCCAGCGAGTCGCGGGCGAGGGTTTCGAAGGCCTGCTGGCGTTCGACCGGCAGTGGCTGCTCGCGGAAGGTTTCGGCGTGAATACGACTCTGGCGCAGGGCGAACTTGACGAAGCTTTCGTTATGCTCGGTCATGCGCGCCAGCACTTGGGCCGACGGGGTCAGCGAGGCGTCGTCGACCTTGGCCTGCTGGGCATCCAGGGCATTGCCGTGCTCTGCACCGCCTTGCGCCTGGTCGAGCAGATCGGCCAGTGGCCGGATACGCTCGATCAGCTCGCTGGCCCAGGTCTTCAGGCCGATCGGCTGGCCATTGCGGCGCAGTTCCAGGCCCGGGCGCCGGCCTTCCTTGACCACGGTCAGGAAGTTGTTGGTGCACTGGCCGCATTCGCCGTTGTCCAGTTGCGGGCTGTCTTCCAGCGCGCAGAACAGCAGGAACGCGTCGAGGAAGCGCGCCTCGGTCAGGTCGATGCCCACCGGCAGGAACGGGTTGATGTCCAGGCAACGCACTTCCACGTACTGCACGCCGCGCGAGGTCAGGGCCTGGATCGGCCGCTCGCCGGTGTAGGTGACGCGCTTGGGGCGAATGTTCGAGTAGTACTCGTTTTCGATCTGCAGGATGTTGGTGTTCAGCTGTACCCACTCGCCATCCACGTGCGTGCCGACTTCGACGTAAGGAGGGTAGGGCGTGCCCACCGCCTTGCGCAGGCTGTCGGTGTAGCTGGCCAGGTTGTTGTAGCACGGCGTGAGGCCGGCCTGGGCGTTGCTCTGGTAGCCCAGGTCGCTCATGCGCAGGCTGGTGGCGTAGGGCAGATACAAGGTTTCGGCATCCAGCTCTTCGAGCTGGTGCGGGCGGCCACGCAGGAAGCCTTTGTCCAGGGCCGGCGAGGCGCCGAACAAGTAAATCAGCAGCCAGCTGTAGCGGCGGAAATTACGGATCAGCGCGATATAGGCCGACGACTGGTAGTCGCGGTCGCTTTCTCTGCCGCCTTCTGCGGAGCGCAGCAACGGCCACAGCGCTTCGGGCAGCGAGAAGTTGTAATGGATACCGGCGATGCACTGCATGGTGCGGCCGTAGCGCAGGGCCAGGCCCTTGCGGTAGACATGCTTGAGCTTACCGATGTTCGAGCTGCCGTACTCGGCGATCGGGATGTCCTCCTCGGCCGGCAGCGTGCAAGGCATCGACGGGCTCCACAGGTATTCGTCGCCCAGCTTGCTGTAGACGAAACGGTGGGTCTCTTCGATGCTTTCCAGCACCTTGGCCGGGTCGGGAAGGGCCGGGGTGATGAACTCCAGCAGCGACTCGGAATAATCGGTGGTGATCTGCTCGTTGGTCAGCGCCGATCCCAGGGCTTGCGGATGCGGGGTCTGGGCCAGGCGACCTTCGTCGGTCACGCGCAGACATTCGCGCTCAATACCGTGCAGGCACTGCTTGAGCAGGGGAAGATTGGCGCCGAGCAGGCTCAGGCGGCGGTTGAGGAGGTCGCTCAAGATGTATTCCTTCACGCGTCAGTCGCCCCAATATGGGGGTAGAGATAACGGTCTACAAGGGTAGGAAGAAAGGAACTGGCGTTGTCGCCTGGTTAACGCGGATCCAGCAGTGCCAGCGCACTGCTGAAAATACCGCAGATAATGCTTGGTGAGCTAGAGAACCGCGAAGGTTCCTTGCGCTTTCGCCACCAGCTTGTCGCCCTGAACTACGTCGGCGTCGACCACCAGGGTACGCCGCCCGGCGTGCAGCACGCGGGCGGTGCACAGCACCTCGCCGTCACTGACGGCGCGCATGTAGTTGATCTTGCACTCGATGGTGACGCTTTGCTGGTCGAAGCCATGGCTGGCCGAGCAGGCCAGGCCCATGGCGATGTCCACCAGGCTGAAGATCGCCCCGCCGTGCAGCTTCTGGCCACGGTTGCGCAAGTGTGGCTCGAGCGCCAGGGCTACCTCGGCAACACCTGTTTCCAGGCGTTGCAGGCGGCAGCCGAGGAGCTGGCTGAAGGCGCTTTCGACGTATTCGCGTGGAACGTCCATCACTTCTTCTTCAGCTGCTTGGCGTTGGCGAACAGGGCTGCCATGGCGTTGTTGGCCGGTGCAGCGGTGGCGGTTTCGCGCTGGCGCGGCGCCTGCTGCTGGCGGTTGCCGCCATTGCCACGGTTACCGCCGCGGTTGCCATCGACCTTCTCGCCAGGGGTGTCGCTCATGCGCATGGACAGGCCGACACGCTTGCGCGGGATGTCCACTTCCATGACCTTGACCTTGACCACGTCGCCGGCCTTGACCGCTTCACGCGGGTCCTTGATGAACTTCTCCGACAGCGCCGAAATGTGCACCAGGCCGTCCTGGTGCACGCCGATGTCGACGAAGGCGCCGAAGTTGGTGACGTTGGTCACCACGCCTTCGAGGATCATGCCCGGTTCCAGGTCCTTGAGGTCTTCGACGCCGTCCTGGAAGGTGGCGGTCTTGAATTCGGGGCGTGGGTCGCGGCCAGGCTTGTCCAGTTCTTGCAGGATGTCGGTGACGGTCGGCAGGCCGAAGGTTTCATCGGTAAATTTCTTCGGGTCCAGACGCTTGAGGAAGCTGCTGTCACCGATCAGCGAGCGGATGTCACGGCCGGTATCGGCGGCAATCCGTTGCACCAGCGGGTAGGCCTCGGGGTGCACCGCAGAGGCATCCAGCGGGTTGTCGCCGTTCATCACACGCAGGAAGCCGGCGGCTTGTTCAAAGGTTTTCTCACCCAGGCGGCTGACCTTTTTCAGTGCCGCGCGAGTGGCGAACGGGCCGTTGGCATCGCGGTGGGCGACGATGTTCTGCGCCAGGGTAGCGTTAAGGCCGGAGATGCGCGTCAGCAGGGCCACCGAGGCGGTGTTGACGTCCACGCCCACGGCGTTCACGCAGTCCTCGACCACGGCGTCCAGGCCGCGCGCCAGTTTCAGTTGAGACACGTCATGCTGGTACTGGCCGACACCGATGGATTTCGGGTCGATCTTCACCAGCTCGGCCAGCGGGTCCTGCAGGCGGCGGGCAATCGACACGGCGCCACGGATCGACACGTCCAGGTCCGGGAATTCGCGGGCGGCCAGTTCCGATGCGGAATACACCGAAGCGCCGGCCTCGGAAACCATGATCTTGGTGATCTTCAGCGCTGGGTACTTCTTGACCAGCTCCGCCACCAGCTTGTCGCTTTCGCGGCTGGCGGTGCCGTTACCGATGGCGATCAGCTCCACCGAGTGCTTGGCGCACAGCGCAGCCATGATCGAAATGGTGCGGTCCCAATCGTTCTTCGGCGCGTGCGGGTAGACCGTGGTGTGGTCCAGCAACTTGCCTGTGGCATCGACCACAGCGATCTTGCAGCCGGTACGCAGGCCCGGGTCGAAGCCCAGGGTGGCGCGCGGGCCGGCCGGGGCGGCCAGCAGCAGGTCGTGCAGGTTGTGGGCGAACACATTGATCGCCTCGCCTTCGGCGTTGTCGCGCAGCTCGCCGAACAGGTCGGTTTCCAGGTGGGTGTACAGCTTGACCTTCCAGGTCCAGCGCACCACTTCGCCCAGCCACTTGTCGGCCGGGCGGTTGCGGTTCTCGATGCCGACGTGGTTGCCGATCATCAGTTCGCACGGGTGCAGGGTGCCGGGCAGTTCTTCGCCGACTTTCAGCGAGGCGCTCAGCACGCCTTCGTTACGCCCGCGGAAAATTGCCAGGGCGCGGTGCGACGGGGCGTTGCGCAGCAGTTCGTCATGGGCGAAGTAGTCGCGGAACTTGGCGCCTTCCTCTTCCTTGCCAGGCACGACGCGGGCGCTGAGCACCGACTCCTGCTTGAGGAAGCTGCGCAGCTTGTCGAGCAGGGCGGCGTCTTCGGCGAAGCGCTCCATGAGGATGTACTTGGCGCCTTCCAGCGCGGCCTTGACGTCGGCCACGCCCTTGTCGGCGTTGACGAAGCGTGCGGCTTCGCTTTCCGGGGCGAGGTCTGGGTTGTTGAACAGGCAGTCGGCCAGCTCGCCGAGGCCGGCTTCCAGGGCGATCTGGCCCTTGGTGCGGCGCTTCTGCTTGTACGGCAGGTACAGGTCTTCGAGGCGGGTCTTGGTATCGGCCAGCTTGATCTCGCGGGCCAGTTCCGGGGTCAGCTTGCCCTGCTCCTCGATGCTGGCCAGGATGCTGGCACGGCGCTCGTCGAGTTCGCGCAGGTAGCGCAGGCGCTCTTCCAGATGGCGCAGCTGGGTGTCGTCCAGGCTACCGGTCACTTCCTTGCGGTAGCGGGCGATGAAGGGCACGGTCGAGCCTTCGTCCAACAGGCCCACGGCCGCCTCGACCTGCTGGGGGCGTACGCCCAGTTCCTCGGCGATACGGCTGTTGATGCTGTCCATGTAAACCACCTGACATTTGTGAATACGGGGGTCGCCTGTGGGCCTGTCGCCCGGCGGCGCTGGATGAAAGCCGCGCATTATACCCATCGCAAACGGCTTGCGGTGATGGCGCCCGGCCAGCCGGAACTGGCGCCGGGGGAAAAATCTGCTAACAATGCTCACGCAACGTGCAGCAATGGCTACGCCATAATGCGCGGCGATATCAGAGGAGTTATTCATGACCGGCACGCCAAACACCGCTGAAGGTGACAAGATTCTCATCGTCGACGACGACCCGGGGCTGAGCAGCCTGCTGGAACGTTTCTTCACCAGCAAGGGCTACCGTGCCCGTGCGGTGCCCAACACCGAGCAGATGGACCGCCTGCTGCAGCGTGAGGTGTTCAACCTGGTGGTGCTCGACCTGATGCTGCCCGGCGAGGATGGCCTGTCGGCGTGCAAGCGCCTGCGCCAGCAGAACAACCAGATCCCGATCATCATGCTCACCGCCAAGGGTGACGAGCTCAGCCGTATCAAGGGCTTGGAGCTGGGCGCAGACGACTACCTGGGCAAGCCGTTCAACCCGGACGAGCTGATGGCCCGGGTCAAGGCCGTGCTGCGCCGCCAGGCACCGAGCGTGCCGGGTGCGCCTGGTAGCGAAGACGAGTCGGTCACCTTCGGCGACTACGAGCTGTCGCTGGCCACTCGCGAACTCAAGCGTGGCGACGAAGTGCACATGCTCACCACCGGCGAGTTCGCCGTGCTCAAGGCGCTGGTGATGCACGCACGCGAGCCGCTGACCCGCGACAAGCTGATGAACCTGGCGCGTGGCCGCGAATGGGATGCGCTGGAACGCTCCATCGACGTGCAGATTTCGCGTCTGCGCCGCATGATCGAGCCGGACCCGTCCAAGCCGCGTTATATCCAGACCGTGTGGGGCGTGGGCTACGTGTTCGTGCCGGACGGAAACGCCGGTAAATGATGCCGCGCCGTCGATGAAAACACCGCTCTGGTTTCCGCAAAGTTTCTTCGCCCGCACCCTGTGGCTGGTGTTGATCGTCGTCCTGTTCTCCAAGGCGTTGACCCTGGTCTACCTGTTGATGAACGAGGACGTGCTGGTCGACCGTCAGTACAGCCACGGTGTTGCGCTGACCCTGCGCGCTTATTGGGCGGCCGACGAAGAAAACCGCGACAAGATCGCCGAAGCGGCAGGCCTTATCCGGGTCACCGGCTCGGGCGTGCCCGAGGGTGAGCAGCACTGGCCCTACAGCGAAATCTACCAACGGCAGATGCAGGCCGAGTTGGGTGAAGACACCGAGGTACGGCTGCGCATTCATGCGCCGCCGGCGTTGTGGGTCAATGCGCCAAGCCTGGGGCCGGGCTGGTTGAAGGTACCGCTGTACCCGCACCCGCTGCGTGGGCAGAAGATCTGGAACGTGCTGGGTTGGTTCCTGGCCATCGGCCTGTTGTCCACAGCTTCGGCCTGGATCTTCGTGCGCCAGCTGAACCAGCCGCTCAAGCGCCTGGTGTTCGCCGCCCGGCAGCTGGGCCAGGGGCGCAGCGTGCGCCTGCCGATCAGCGATACGCCCAGCGAGATGACCGAGGTGTACAAGGCCTTCAACCAGATGGCCGAGGATGTCGAGCAGGCCGGGCGCGAGCGCGAGCTGATGCTGGCCGGGGTTTCCCACGACCTGCGTACACCGCTGACGCGCCTGCGCCTGTCGTTGTCGTTGCTGGACAGCGACAGCGAACTGAGTGACGACATGGTCCGCGATATCGAGGACATGGACGCGATCCTCGACCAGTTCCTGGCCTTTATCCGCGATGGGCGTGACGAGCCGGTTGAGGAGGTCGACCTGGCCGACCTGGTGCGCGAAGTGGTGGCGCCGTACAACCAGCCGGAAGAACGGGTGCGGTTGTGCCTGGAGCCGATCCCACCGTTCCCGCTGCGCCGGGTTTCGCTCAAGCGCATGCTGGGCAACCTGATCGGCAACGCCCTGCACCACGCCGGCAAAGGGGTCGAGGTGGCCGCCTATGTGTCGGGCGACGAGAGTGCGCCGTATGTGGTGCTGAGCGTGCTGGACCGCGGGACGGGGATCGACGAGTCGGAGCTGGAGACCATCTTCAACCCGTTCATTCGTGGTGACCGGGCCCGGGGGGGCAAGGGCACCGGGCTGGGGCTGGCGATCGTCAAGCGGATCGCGGCGCAGCATGGTGGGAATGTGGAGTTGCGCAATCGCTCTGGTGGCGGGATCGAGGCGCGGGTACGGTTGCCTTTGGGGCTGTTGCTACCGCGCAATGCCGTGTGATTGCCGGGGCCGCTTTGCGGCCCTTTCGCGACACAGGGCCGCTCCTACAGAGGATCGCGTAATCCTGTAGGAGCGGCCTTGTGTCGCGATGGGCTGCGCAGCAGCCCCAAAATCTCAGCCCTTACCCTTGGTCCGAGTCTGATTAGGCCCACCATTCTTCTCCAGATGCTCGATGATCATGGCGGCCACGTTCTTGCCGGTGGTCACTTCGATGCCTTCCAGCCCCGGCGATGAGTTCACTTCCATCACCAGCGGCCCGTGGTTGGAGCGCAGGATATCCACACCCGCCACACTCAAGCCCATTACCTTGGCCGCGCGAATGGCGGTCATGCGTTCTTCCGGGGTGATCTTGATCAGGCTGGCCACTCCACCGCGGTGCAGGTTGGAGCGGAATTCGCCTGGCTTGGCCTGGCGCTTCATCGACGCAATGACCTTGTCGCCGACCACGAAGCAGCGGATATCCGCGCCACCCGCTTCCTTGATGTATTCCTGCACCATGATGTTCTGCTTCAACCCCATGAACGCCTCGATCACCGATTCGGCGGCCTTGGTGGTTTCGCACAGCACCACGCCGATGCCCTGTGTACCTTCCAGTACCTTGATCACCAGCGGGGCGCCGTTGACCATCTGGATCAGGTCGGGGATGTCGTCCGGCGAGTGGGCGAAACCGGTAATCGGCAGGCCGATGCCGCGCCGCGACAGCAATTGCAGTGAACGCAGCTTGTCGCGGGAGCGGGCTATCGCTACCGACTCGTTGAGCGGATACACACCCATCATCTCGAACTGGCGCAGCACTGCGCAGCCATAGAAGGTCACCGATGCACCGATGCGCGGGATCACCGCGTCGAAGCCTTCCAGCGGCTTGCCGCGGTAGTGGATCTGCGGTTTGTGGCTGGCAATGTTCATGTAGGCCCGCAGGGTGTCGATCACCACCATTTCGTGGCCCCGCTGGGTACCGGCTTCGACCAGGCGGCGGGTGGAATACAGACGCGGATTGCGCGACAGCACAGCGATCTTCATGCAGCACCTGTGGCAGTAGAAAGGGTGGCCGGGAAGGCCGGTTTGTCTTGTACGTATTTGAGGCCAGGGTTGACCACCAGTTGACCATGGATCAGGGCCTTGGAACCCAGCAACAGGCGATAACGCATGTTCTTGCGGCAGGCCAGGGTGAACTCCACTTCCCACACACCATCGCCCAGGGCCAGTGACGTGCGGATGACATAGCGGGTCTGGGCCTGGCCGTTGGAGCTCTTGATGGTTTTCATGGTCACCAGCGGTGCCTCGCAGCGGCGGTGGCGCAACTGCACCACCGAGCCAAGATGTGCGGTAAAGCGGACCCAGGGCTGGCCGTCGCGCTCGAACGGTTCCACCTCGGTGGCGTGCAGGCTGGAGGTGCTGGCACCAGTGTCGATCTTGGCGCGCAGCCCGGCCACGCCGAGGTCGGGCAGGGCGACCCACTCGCGCAGGCCGATCACAGTCAAATGGTCAAATGTCTTCACGAAACGCACCCTGCGGATGAGGTGGTGAACTGTAAGCACGGCGGGGATTTTTTGCATCCGATCGTTACGGTAGTACAGTTCGATGAAACACAGCGTTCGAGGTAACGGGATGGCACAAAAAGCCGAAGACGACGACAAGGTCCGCCTGGACAAATGGCTGTGGGCGGCACGCTTCTACAAGACTCGCGCGCTGGCCAAGGCGGCGATCGAGAGCGGCAAGGTGCATTGCCGGGGTGAGCGCTGCAAGCCGGGCAAGGAGCCGCGGGTGGGTGACGAGTTCGTGCTGCGCACCGGGTTCGACGAGCGCACCGTGGTGGTGAAGGCTCTGTCGGTGGTGCGGCGTGGGGCGCCAGAGGCGCAGACGTTGTACGAAGAGACCGAGGACAGCGTGCGCCGGCGTGAACAGGCGGCGGAACTGCGCAAGGCCGGGGCGATGGGCGTGACCACCGATGGGCGGCCGACCAAGAAGCAGCGGCGGCAGATTCATCAGTTGCATGGGAGCTTCGAATAGCCGGGGCCGCTTTGCGGCCCTTTCGCGACACAAGGCCGCTCCCACAAGCAGGGCGTTGCCTGAATGCCTTGTGCGGTACTTGTGGGAGCGGCCTTGTGTCGCGATGGGCTACGCAGTAGCCCCAAGGATCTAGCGGGTCACCGCCAAGCGCCCGACCAGCGGTAACTTGGCCGTGATCGCGAACACTGGCGCCGTCCAGCGCATCAGCACCGCACTTCCCTTGGCCGCCAGCGGCGTGTAGCAGCTCCAGCCCAACGCCAGCACCGCCATCAGCAGCCCGCCGATGTAGTCATCCTGCCCCCAGTGGGCACCGGCCACCAGGCGCGGCAACATGAACAAAACCGCCAACCCCCAGACCACCAGGTACTGCACCAGGCGGCGGCTGAACACGCTCATGAACAGCGCCCAGACCAGCAGCACCGAGGCATGATCGCCCGGGAAACTCTTGCTGGAACGGTCCTTGAGCTCCCAGACCGCCTCCAGGTTCGGATAGTAGTCGCTGAGGTGCACCACCTCGTCGAACATCATCGAAGGGCTCTTGTGCTGCCAGCCGGCTGCATCCACCCACTTGGAAAACAGCGCGCGAATCACCACTAAGAGGATTAGCGTGACCAGGAAGCCGAAAAAGGCCTGGCGCACCTGGGTTGCCTTGAACACCCAGTCGCCACGGATAAGCACTGCCAGAAGGATCAGGCCGACGACGATGTCGAATGGGCGCAGGCTACCGACGGTCCAGATGTAGCGCCAGGTGGTGTTGTCGGCCAGCGGCGCATTCAGGCTGTGGAATAGCCACTCGTCGAAAGTCAGGCACAAGATCTGGCCAATGGGCCATAACCAGAAACACAGTAGAGCGATAGGAAGCAGCGTACAGGCTGCCAATGGCCCCCAGGACCACCTTGCTTGGAACAGTGGTCGATTGTCCATAAAATACCTCTATTGCAAACAGGAATCGGAGCGCCTTGTGAGCGCTCTGTCACGGGTTCTCGCATGTTTTCCGACAACCCTTGTAACCATTTTGTCATCATTTTTCAGATAGCCAAAACCTATGAGCGACTTGCCTGATACCGATTTCACCCAACGTTTCATCTTCGACGAGCGCGATGTGCGCGGCGAGTGGGTGTCTCTCGATGACAGCTACGCCGCGGTGCTGGCGCGTCATGAGTACCCACAGCCGGTGCAGGCACTGCTGGGCGAGCTGATGGCCGCCACCGCCTTGCTGGTGGGGGCGCTGAAGTTCGACGGCCTGCTGATTCTGCAGGCGCGTTCCGCAGGGCCGATCCCGCTGTTGATGGTCGAATGTTCGGGTGACCGGGACATCCGTGGCATGGCCCGCTACGAAGCGGACCAGATCCCGGCGAATGCGACCCTGTCGCAGCTGATGCCTGACGGCCACCTGACCCTGACCATTGATCCAGTCAAGGGCCAGCGCTACCAGGGCACTGTCGACCTCGACGGCGCCACCCTGTCGGAGTGCTTCACCAACTACTTCGTCCAGTCGCAACAGCTCAACACGCGCTTCTGGCTCAACGCCGAAGGCGGCAAGGCCCGTGGCCTGCTGCTGCAGCAACTGCCGCGCGATCGCCAGCCGGACGATGAAGAGCGTGAAGAAAGCTGGCAGCATGTTGTGGCATTGGCCACCACGCTCAAGGCCGATGAGTGGGCGCTGGACAACGAAACCCTGTTGCACCGCCTGTACCACGAAGATGCCGTGCGCTTGTTCGATATCCAGCCGCTGCGCTTCAACTGCAGCTGCTCTCGCGAACGTTCCGGCAATGCGCTGGTCAGTTTGGGCGAGCACGATGCCAAGGCACTGGTGGAAGAGTGTGGCGGCCAGGTTGAGATCGATTGCCAGTTCTGCAACGAGCGCTATTTCTTCGACGCCAGCGATGTGGCGCAACTGTTTGCTGGTGGCGGCACTGACGTAGCCTCAGAAACTCGTCACTGAAACGTTTAACTACAGGATAATCTCCTGTCGAATTGCGCAAAAGCGCAGTTCTGACAGGAGGGGCCTACTTTTTTTGGGCGTTTCTGGCATAATCCGGCCACTTTTTTCGCTGTAGTAGTTTTTTCAAGACAACTACAAAACGTTTGGAGCACTCGGCCTCGGGCCGGATGGGGTATCTCATGACGCAAGCCAAAAACACCGTGTACACCGACCTGAGCGTCGATGAGCTGGTAAAAGAAGCGCTGCAACGCGGTGAAGGCGTACTAGCCGATACTGGCGCACTGGTCGTGGAGACTGGTCACCGTACAGGCCGTTCGCCGGCTGACCGTTTCATCGTCGAAGAACCTTCCACCCAGGATGCCATTGCCTGGGGCCCGATCAACCGCAAGTTCCCGGCCGACAAGTTCGATGCCCTGTGGGACCGCGTCGAGGCGTTCAACAACGCCCAGGATCACTTCGTTTCCTACGTTCACGTAGGGGCGGCCGCCGAGCACTACCTGCCGGTGAAGATGACCACCCAGACTGCCTGGCAGAACCTGTTCGGTCGTTGCCTGTTCATCAACCCGGAGCAGTACAACCCGGCTGGTCGTGGCGAGTGGCAGGTCCTCAACGTCGCCAACTTCGTGTGCGAGCCTGAGCGTGACGGCACCAACTCCGATGGTTGCGTGATCATCAACTTCGCTCAGAAGAAGGTTCTGATCGCTGGCATGCGCTACGCCGGCGAAATGAAGAAAGCCATGTTCTCGGTACAGAACTTCCTGCTGCCGGCTGCCGACGTACTGCCGATGCACTGCGCCGCCAACATCGGCGAAGCAGGCGATGTAACCCTGTTCTTCGGCCTGTCCGGCACCGGCAAGACCACCCTGTCGGCCGACGAAAGCCGTTACCTGATCGGTGACGACGAGCACGGCTGGGGCGAGGGCGTGGTCTTCAACATCGAAGGCGGCTGCTACGCCAAGTGCATCGACTTGTCCGAGAAGAACGAGCCGGTCATCTGGAAAGCCATCAAGCATGGCGCCGTGCTGGAAAACGTCGTTCTCGACGCCAACAAGCACGCCGACTACACCGATGTCAGCCTGACCCAGAACAGCCGTGCGGCCTACCCGCTGGAGCACGTTGCCAAGCGTTCCGAAGCGAACCTGGGCGGCGAGCCGAACGCAGTCATCTTCCTGACCTGCGACCTGACTGGTGTACTGCCGCCGGTTTCGATCCTGAACAACGAGCAGGCGGCCTACCACTTCCTGTCCGGCTACACCGCGCTGGTCGGTTCCACCGAAATGGGTTCGGGCAGCGGCATCAAGTCGACCTTCTCCACCTGCTTCGGCGCCCCGTTCTTCCCGCGCCCGGCTGGCGAATACGCCGAGCTGCTGATCAAGCGTATCAAGGGCTTCGACTCGAAGGTCTACCTGGTCAACACCGGCTGGACCGGCGGTGGCTACGGCGTTGGCAAGCGCTTCAGCATCCCGACCACCCGTGCCGTGATCGCTGCGATCCAGAGCGGCGCGCTGATCGGTGCCGAAACCGAGCACCTGGACATCATCAACCTGGACGTGCCTAAGGCCGTTCCAGGCGTTGATACCGTGCTGCTCAACCCGCGCACCAACTGGGCTGACAAGGCTGCCTACGACGAGGCTGCCAAAGGCCTGGCCAAGCTGTTCATCGAAAACTTCAAGAAGTTCGAAGTTTCCGACGCCATCAAGGCCGCTGGCCCGCAGCTGTAAGCTGAGCTTGCCGGTAACGAAAAGGCCGCCCCAATGGGCGGCCTTTTCGTTTTCTACTGCCTGTACCGGCCTCTTCGCGGCTAAAGCCGCTCCTACAGGTACTGCACTGCATTCAACGTTGGTGGTGTAGCCGCGAAGAGGCCGGCACAAGCAGCGGGAAACCGGTTTTTCTGTTTCACTGTCAGCATTCATTGCGAAGACAAGAGCCAGCCAGATGACCGAATCCCCACAGCGCACTGCCTTCTCCCACTTCCACCCCATCCTCACTCGCCCCCAGGACAATGACCTGAATGGCCACGTCGCCGGTGCCACCGTGCATGGCTTTTTCGAAACCTCCATTCAAGCGTTCCTCGTCGAACAGGCCGAACTGGACCTGCGTGACGGCGAGCTGGCGGCCTTCGTGGTCAGTTCGGCGGCGGATTTCTACGCACTGCCCGGCTTCCCGGATGTGCTGGAAGTGGGGCTGGGGGTGATGCGCCTGGCGGGCAGCACGGTGGAGTACCGCCTGGCCCTGTTCCGCCCAGGGGAGCCGGAGGCGTGTGCGGCAGGCACGGTGGTGCAGGTGTTCATCGAACGCGCCAGTGGCCGGCCGGTGGCATTGCCAGAGACGCTGCAGGTGATCCTGTCTGGTGTACTGCTGGAACAGCAGGCATAAAAAAGCCCCGCTGGCAGGGGCGGGGCTTTTGTTGCCGGGGCAGGGCCCTCAGGCGTTAGTCGCGCCAGTGGCGCTTGTGCTTGCGATGGCCGTAATGATGGCCACGGTCCCAGTGGCGACGGTCGTCGTCATAACCACGACGGTAGCGGCGGCCATCGTGGTAATCGTCTCTGTCGGCCTCCTTACCCATGTAGTTACCCAGTGCGCCACCGGCACCACCGCCGGCTGCCGCGCCAATGTAGCTACCGGTAGTGCCGCCCACGGAGCGGCCGACCACGTTACCGCCTGCTGCGCCCAGCGCGCCGCCGATTGCGGCTTCCCCACGCTGATGCTTGTCGGCACCCAAGGCACCGCCAGCCGCGCCGCCCAGGCCGGCACCAATGGCGCCGCCGGTGCTACCACCGATGGAGTTGCCCACCACGGAGCCCAGTACCCCACCCAATGCGCCGCCAATGCCGGCCTCGGTGGTGCCGCCTGCCATGGCAACGCCGCTGAGCAAGCTGAAAGACAACAACAGTATCGAGGAGTACTTCTTCATCAAGAGAGCCTCATTAGGATGACGGGGCGATTTTTGAGCCTTACAGGCGCGGCTGGCAACGGAAATCCGACGAGTAACACGAGTTGTACACAATTCTCTAACTTACTGTATTTACTGTGAAACTTTATCGTTTTTTCGCTGTCTGAGACCTTTATGACGAAGCCCTGAACCTTGATGGAACAGGGCTTTTTTCGTTTTTGGCGGCACGGCTTCCGGCCTCTTCGCGGGTGAACCCGCTCCTACAGGGATACCACCGCTCTCAGACCTTGAGTTACCTCTGTGGGAGCGGTTTTACCCGCGAAAAGCCAACACCATTCCTACAGGATGCGCCCGTCGTCCCGCGCCCGCTCCAGTTTGATGGCAATGAACTTCGACGTCGGCGTATGGCTGCCATCGCCAATGCTTTCCAGAGGCACCAGCGGGTTCACCTCCGGGTAGTACGCCGCCGCCTGCCCGGCCGGGATGTCGAAGGCCAGCAGGGTAAAGCCATGCACGCGGCGTACATGCTCATCCCCCCACAACGACACGATGTCGACCTGCTGCCCAGGCTGGAAGCCCAGGCGGATGATGTCGGCTTCGTTGGCGAACAGCACCTCGCGCTGGCCACGCACGCCACGGTAGCGGTCGTCCAGGCCGTAGATGGTGGTGTTGTACTGATCGTGCGAGCGCATCGATTGCATGATCAAGTCTGGCACCTGGCCGCTGGCGCGTACACGCTCGTCGAGCAGCGTGTCGGGCAGCAGGTTGGCCTTGAAGTTCGCGCGGCCGGTGCTGGTATTCCATTCGCGGCTGGCGGCGCTGTTGCCCAGGTAGAAACCGCCCGGCTCGCGCAGGCGCTGGTTGAAGCCGCTGAAGCCGGCGATGGTGTCGCCGATCAGCTCGCGGATACGGTCGTAGTCAGCCACCAGCCAGTGCCAGTCCACGGGCTTCTTGCCCAGGGTGGCGGCGGCGATACCGGCGATGACCGCCGGCTCCGAGCGCATCTGCGTCGACAGCGGCTTCAGCTGGCCATTGGAGGCGTGGACCATGCTGAACGAGTCCTCTACCGTTACCGCCTGTGGCCCTTCTGCCTGCAGGTCGATGTCGGTGCGCCCCAGGCACGGCAGGATCAGAGCCTGCTTGCCGTGCACCAGGTGGCTGCGGTTGAGCTTGGTGCTGATGTGCACGGTCAGCTCGCAGTTGCGCAGTGCCTGGGCGGTGCGCTCGGTGTCTGGCGTTGCCTGGGCGAAGTTGCCGCCCAGGCCGATAAATACCTTGGCCCGGCCGTCGAGCATGGCGTGGATCGCCTCGACGGTGTTGTGGCCGTTGTGCCGGGGCACGGGGAAGCCGAAGCGCTGCTCGATGGCGTCCAGCAGGGCCACCGGCGGGCGCTCGTTGATGCCCATGGTTCGGTCACCCTGCACGTTGCTGTGACCACGCACCGGGCACAGGCCGGCACCTGGCACGCCGATATTGCCGCGCAGCATTTGCAGGTTGACGATTTCCTGAATGGTCGGCACCGAGTGGCGGTGCTGGGTAATGCCCATCGCCCAGCACATGATCACCCGCTTGCCACGGCAGTACATGCGCGCGGCCAGTTCGATATCGGCCAGCGCCAGGCCGGACTGGGTCTGGATGTGCTCCCACGGGGTGGCATCCACTACCGCCAGGTAGTCGTCGACGCCATGGCCATGTTCGGCGATAAAGGCGTGGTCGAAGACTGCCGGTTCGCCGTTGGCCTGGGCTTCGCGTTCCCATTGCAGGACGAACTTGGCCATGCCGCGCAGCAGCGCCATGTCGCCGCCCAAGGCCGGGCGGAAGAATGCGGTGTTGGTCGGCCGGTCGCTGTTGGTCAGCATTTCCAACGGGTTCTGCGGGTGCTGGAAGCGCTCCAGGCCACGTTCCTTGAGGCGGGTTGATGCACACCACCTGGGCGCCGCGTTTTACCGCATCGCGCAGCGGGTCAAGCATGCGCGGGTGGTTGGTACCGGGGTTCTGGCCCCAGACGAAAATCGCATCGGCGTGTTCGAAGTCATCGAAGGTGACGGTGCCCTTGCCGACCCCGACGCTTTGCCCCAGGGCCACGCCGCTGGCCTCGTGGCACATGTTCGAGCAGTCGGGGAAGTTGTTGGTGCCGTAGGCCCGCACGAACAGCTGGTACAGGTACGCTGCTTCGTTGCTGGCGCGCCCCGAAGTGTAGAACTCGGCCTGGTCAGGGCTGGCCAGCTTGTTCAACTCGCGAGCGATCAGGGTGAAGGCGGCTTCCCAGCTGATCGGCTGGTAGCGGTCGCTGGACGCGTCATAGACCATCGGCTCGGTCAGGCGCCCCTGGTACTCCAGCCAGTAGTCGCTCTGCTGCAGCAGCGAAGTGACGCTGTAGCGGGCGAAAAAGGCGGCATCGACGCGGCGCTTGGTCGCCTCCCAGTTCACTGCCTTGGCACCGTTCTCGCAGAACTTGACCATGCCGCTTTCCGGCGAGTCGCCCCATGCGCAGCCGGGGCAGTCGAAACCGCCGTTCTGGTTGGTCTTGAGCAGCGCGCGAATGTTCTTCAGCGCGTTATCGCTGCCAACCCAGGCCTTGGCCACGCTGCGCAGCGCGCCCCAACCACCGGCGGGGCCGTGGTAGGGCTTGTAACGAGGTGGAGAGGCTGGGGCGTTGTCCGGGAGGTGTTGGTACGAGGTCACGACTGTTACGACTCCGCCGCTGGGCTGTAGACCCGCGGTGCGCTGTGCTTGGGCAGATGGATAAGGTTGAGGTTGTGCTTGCGCGCCCATTGCAGGGCAAGGCCGGTGGGCGCCGACAGGCTGACCAGGGTCTGGATACCGGCCCGCAGCACCTTCTGGATCAGCTCCAGGCTGCAGCGGCTGGTGACGATGGCCAGGCCACCCTGGCTGTCGATGTCTTGGCGAAGCAAGGCGCCGATCAGCTTGTCGAGGGCGTTGTGTCGGCCGATGTCTTCACGGCCTAGCAGCAGCTCGCCATGGCGGTCCATGAACAGCGCCGCATGCACCGCGCCGCAGTGTTGGCCGAGGGGCTGGAAGGCATCGATGCGCTCACGCAGGCCGACCAACCATTGCGCGGGTGGCAAAGGTGCGCCAGGCAGCTTGGCCAGCTCTGGCAGTGCCTGCTCCAGCGCTTCGACCCCGCACAGGCCGCAACCACTGGTGCCGGCCATTTGGCGGCGCTGGTTTTTCAGGTTCCAGAACGCACGGCTGGAAATCTCCAGGTCGGCGTACATTGCCGAGCCGCTGCCGGAGAGTTTCAGGTCGTAGATTTCCGTTGTGCCTTCGACTATGCCGCTGCCGACACTGAAGCCGACGGCGAAGTCTTCCAGGTCGGTGGGGCTGACCAGCATCACCGCCTGGTTCAGGCCGTTGTAGGCAATGGCCAGGGCCACTTCTTCGGCCAGGGGCGTGCTGTCGCGTCTGGCATCGTTGAGCTGGACGTAATCGTAGGTGTTGCTGGCGGCGGGCATGGTCAAGGGCGATGAGGCCGCGCAGACCGGAGGCTTGCTGTTCATCGGGGCTGACTGTTCATCGGACTATCGGCAACTTTCAGATAGCACAAGCCTAGGCGTGCGGGCCGGCGGCGTCTAATCGCTAGGGTCTATGCCTTGATAGACCGCGTCGATTGGTCGCATGGGGCGCCAGGGGAAAAGCTGGCCTAGACTGCTGTGTCCGAGGTTTCGTCAACAAGGAGAGCGTTATGAGCTTGTTCAGTTTCGTCAAGGAAGCGGGCGAGAAGTTGATCGACCTGCTGACCCCCGGCAATGCCAATGCCGAAGAGCAACTGAAGAAACACGTGGAAAGTGTCGGCCTGGGCAACCCGAATATCACGGCCACTGTAGAGGGAGACACGATCATCCTCAAGGGTGAGGTGGCCAGCCAGGAGGAGAAGGAGAAGATCATCCTGGCGGCGGGTAACGTCGAAGGCGTTGCCAGTGTCGACGACCAGATCACCGTGACCGGGCCGGTGGCCCAGGCCGCGCGGTTCGTGACGGTGGAGAAGGGGGATACGTTGAGCGCGATTTCGAAGAAGGTGTATGGCGACCCCAACAAGTACCAGAAGATCTTCGAGGCCAACAAACCGATGCTCAAGCACCCGGACAAGATCTATCCGGGGCAGGTGCTGCGTATTCCTGACTGATCTCTGCAGCCTGTACCGGCCTCTTCGCGGGTAAACCCGCTCCCACAGGGATCGCACACAGTTCAGACCTGTGGTGATCCTGTGGGAGCGGGTTTACCCGCGAAAGGGCCTTCACAAGCCTACCAATAATTCCCGGTAATCCTCGACCGCCGCAAACTCTTCGGTATCGCGCGGCCCGGCCTGGCTATCCGGCTGGCGCACCGCCAGCAGATGCCCCACGCCAAACCGTCGCGCACTGCGCAGAATCGCCAAGGTGTCATCAATGAACAGGCTGCGCTCCGGTTCAAAGCCGATGTCCGCCTGCAATGCATCCCAGAACTGCGGGCTTTCCTTCGGGTAGCCGTAGTCATGCGAGCTGATCAGCCGTTCGAAGTAAGGCGCCAGCTCCACCCGCTCCAGCTTCAGTGACAGCGAATCCCGGTGCGCATTGGTGATCATCACCACGCGCTTGCCCGCGTCGCGGATCGCGGCAAGGAAAGTGTCGGCATCCGGGCGCAGGGCGATCAGGTCGGCGATTTCCTGTTTCAGCTCACGGATCGGCAGCCGCAGTTCGCGGCTCCAGAAGTCCAGGCAATACCAGTTAAGCGTGCCGGCATTGCGTTCGAACAGCGGCTGCAGTTCCATTTCCGCCATGGCCCGGCTCACCCCGTGCAGCTCGGCATAGCGCTGGGGCAGGTGGTCCAGCCAGAAGCGGTTGTCGTAATGCAGGTCGAGCAGGGTGCCATCCATGTCCAGCAGGACGGTATCGATGGCGGACCAGGGAAGAACAGGCATGGGAAACTCTCGATCAGTCGGCAAGCCACGGTATAGTAACCCGTTCACGCCAAGGAGCCGCCCCATGCGCCAGAAACCCACCGTCCTCAGCCGCGAAATCGTCGCCAGCAGCCGCCTGTTTCGCGTCGAAGCCGTGCAATTGCGCTTCAGCAATGGCAACGAGCGTACCTACGAGCGCCTGGTGGGCCGAGGTAATGGTTACGGCGCGGTGATGATCGTGGCCATGCTCGATGCCGAGCACGCGGTGCTGGTGGAGGAATACTGCGGCGGCACCGACGAATACGAGCTGTCGTTGCCCAAAGGCCTGATCGAGCCGGGCGAGGACGTGCTGGCGGCAGCCGACCGGGAGCTCAAGGAGGAAGCCGGCTATGGCGCTCGCCAGCTGGAGCACCTTACCGAGCTGTCGCTGTCGCCGGGCTACATGAGCCAGAAGATCCAGGTGGTGCTGGCCAGCGACCTCTACGAGGAGCGCCTGGAGGGCGATGAGCCGGAGCCGATGCGGGTCGACAAGGTTAACCTGCGCGAGCTCTCGGCCCTGGCCATGCACCCACAGTTCACCGAGGGGCGTGCCTTGGCGGCGCTGTACCTGGCGCGTGACCTGCTGATTCAGCGGGGGCTGCTGGAAGCATGAACGACCTGCAACTGATGCACGAAGTGGTCAAGCTGGCCCTGTTGGCGGGCGAGGCGATCTTGCCGTTCTGGCGCGCCGATGTGGCAGTGACCAACAAGGCCGACGATTCGCCGGTCACCGCCGCCGACCTGGCGGCGCACCGGGTGATTGCCGATGGCCTGCTGGCGCTGGCGCCGCAGATCCCGGTGCTGTCCGAAGAGGACTGCAACATTCCGCTGGCCGAGCGTCAGGGCTGGAGCCGCTGGTGGCTGGTCGACCCGCTGGATGGCACCAAGGAATTCATCGCCGGCAGCGAGGAGTTCACGGTCAACATCGCCCTGGTCGAAAACGGCGAGGTGGTGTTCGGCGTGGTATCCATGCCGACCAACGGGCGCTGCTACTTCGGTGGGCGTGGGTTGGGCGCCTGGCGTGCGGAAGCGGGTGAGGCTCCGCAGCCGATCCAGGTTCGCGACGCGCCGCCGGCAGGTGGGCGTTTCACCGTGGTTGCCAGCCGTCGCCATTCCAGCCCGGAACAGGAAGCGCTGTTGGCCGGGTTGGGGGCTGCGTTGGGGGAACTGGAGCTGGCCAATATCGGCAGTTCGCTGAAGTTCTGCCTGTTGGCCGAGGGCAGCGCTGATTGCTATCCCCGCCTGGCACCGACCTCGCAGTGGGATACCGCGGCGGCGCAGGGGGTGGTGGAAGGGGCTGGTGGGGAGGTAATCGGGCTGGATGGCTTGCCGTTCCGGTACCCGGCGCGGGAGTCGTTGCTCAACCCGCATTTCCTGGCGTTGCCGGCAAATGCTGCTTGGCGCGAAGCCTTCCTGAGCCTGATCTGATCGCCGCTTCGGCACGATCTTGTGGGAGCGGCCTTGTGTCGCGAAAGGGCCGCAGCGCGGCCCCAGTGTTCATAGTTCGCCGCCTATTTTTCTGGGGCCGCTTTGCGGCCCTTTCGCGACACAAGGCCGCTCCCACAGAGATCGTGCCAGCCTGTTACCAAGTGGTCCGTGTCAGCGGTGCAGCACGTACTGGCCGCTGAATTTCACCGCAGGCTCGTCACTACCGGCATTGCTCACCGTGGTCTCCAGCGTCAACCGTGCCCGCCCGCGCCGCTGGTACATGGTCAGGAACCGCTCCCAGGTCTTCTCATCCGGCGCCGCACAGCGCGCCACCGCCGCCCCGGTAACCGGCAGCGGATAACTGATCTGCCCTTCCTGGATGACGATATGCCCGTCATCGATACCCGACTCGCGCAGGCGCAGGTGCAGCCAGCCCCAGCCCACCAGCACTGCGGCGCAGTACAGGCTACCGCCGAACATGGTGCTCTTGTGGTTGACGTTGGCCGCCAGCGGCAATTGCAGGCGCAGGGTGTGCTGCTGCCAATCGAGCACTTCCAGGCCCATTTCGCGGGTCAGGGGGATGTCGCCGTGCAGGACGGTCTGCAGGTACTGGCTATCGGTGTTCATTAACGGTTGTCCTCTTGATCGTCATGCCCGCCGCTACCGCCATCGAAGCTCAAGCCATGCTTGCGCAGCTTGTCGTGCAAGGTTTTGCGGGGGATACCCAGCGCCTCGGCCAGGCTGCGCATGGAGCTGTGTGGCTGGGCCAGTTCGGCAGCGATCAGCGAGCGTTCGAACTGCTCGACCTGTTCGCTGAGGTTGCCGCTCGGCATCGGTGCCGAAGGCATTGCCGCCGGCGGCGCCTGGCCGTCCAGAGCCAGTTCCAGGCCAAGGGCGAAACGCTCGGCGGCGTTCTGCAGCTCGCGTACGTTACCGGGCCAGTCGTGACGCAGCAGCATGGCGCGCTGGGCCGGCTGCAGGGAGTGTGGCGGCAGACCATGGCGCTCGCTGGCGGCGTCGGCGAAGTGCTGGAAAAGCACCAGGATGTCATCGCCGCGTTCGCGCAGCGGTGGAATACGCAGCGGCGCCACGTTCAGGCGGTAATACAAATCGGCGCGGAACCGCCCTTGGTCAGCGGACTGGCGCAGGTCCTCCTTGGTCGCGGCGATGATGCGGATGTCCAGCGGGATCAGCTGGTTGCCACCCAAGCGCTCGACCACCCGTTCCTGAAGCATGCGCAGCAGTTTCACCTGCACATCCAGGCTCATGCTCTCGATTTCGTCGAGGAACAGCGTGCCGCCGTTGGCGAACTCGAACTTGCCGATGCGGCGTTTCTGCGCGCCGGTGAACGCCCCGGGCTCATGGCCGAACAGCTCGCTTTCGACCACCGACTCGGCCAGTGCGCCGGCGTTGATCGCCACGAACGGCCCGTCGCGGCGGCTGGACAGGTCGTGCAGGGCGCGGGCCACCACCTCTTTGCCGGCACCGGTCTCACCCAGGATCAGCACGTCGGCGCGAGTGCCGGCCAAGGCGCCGATCTGCTCGCGCAAGCGCTGCATGGACGGCGACTGGCCCACCAGGCGGGTGGCCAGTTGCTGGCGGTCGCTCAGGGCCAGGCGCAAGCTGCGGTTGTCCAGCACCAGGCGGCGCAGGGCCAGGGCGCGGCGCACGCTGTCCAGCAGGGCGTCGCTGGCAAAGGGTTTTTCCAGGAAGTCATAAGCCCCGGCGCGCATTGCCTGCACCGCCAGCGGCACATCACCGTGGCCGGTGATCAGCAATACCGGCAGCTCGTTGTCACGGCCGTGCAGTTGTTCCAGCAGCTGCAGGCCATCGATACCCGGCATGCGGATGTCGCTGACCACCACGCCGGGCCAGTCGGCCTCGATGCGTTCGGCCAGGCCCTGGGCGTCGGCCAGGGCGACCACCTTGAGCCCGGCCAGGTCCAGGGTCTGGCTCAGGGCCTGGCGAAGGTGCGGGTCATCATCGACCAGGATGACCTGGGCTCGGCTGTCGATCAGTGTCTCGGTGGTCATGCCGAGGGGTCCTCCGAATTGGGCAAAGTAGCGCCAGGCGCGGCCACTCGCAGCTGCAGGGTCAGCAGTGCGCCACCTTCCGGGTGGTTGGCCAGCAGCAGTTCACCGCCCAGGGCACGCATCAGGCTTTCGCAGATGGCCAGGCCCAGGCCCAGGCCCTGGGTGCGGGTCTTGGTGGTGAAGAACGGCTCCTTGGCGTGCTCCAGGGCCTGGCGGCTGAAGCCGGGGCCGTTGTCGCGAATGTACAGGTAGACGCAGTCATCGCGCTGTTCGGCACTTAGCCACAGGCGGCGCGGGTTGGCTTTTTCGGTCAGGGCGTCGAGGGCATTGGCCAGCAGGTTGCCGAGCACCTGGCGCAGGCGGGTCTCGCCGGCCTGTACCCACAAGGTGGCTTCCGGCAGGTCGCGGATCAGCTCCACGGCCATCGCCCGGCGGCGCTTGGCCAGCAGCGCCAGGGCGTCGTCCAGGGCCGGCTGCAAGGCCACGCTCTCCGGGGCATGGCGGTCACGGCGGGCGAAGGCGCGCAGGTGGGCGATGATCGAGGCCATGCGCCCGGTCAGCTCGCCAATCAGCTTGAGGTTGCCGCGGGCTTCTTCGGTTCGCTGGTGGTCGAGCAGGATCTCGGCGTTTTCCGCGTAGCTGCGGATGGCGGCCAGCGGCTGGTTGAGTTCGTGGCTGATGCTGGCCGACATGGTGCCGAGCACCGACAGCTTGCCGGCCTGTACCAGTTCGTCCTGGGCGCGCACCGCCTCCTGTTGGGCGTTCTCACGCTCCAGTACGGCGCTCTTGAGCCGGGTGTTCAGGCCTTCGAGGTCGGCGGTGCGCTCGGCCACGCGTTTTTCCAGTTCCTGGCGGCCGCGTGCCTCGAAGTCGATGCGGTCGATGTAGTGACGGCGCCGCTGCATCACCAGGCCGGCCAGCAGTATCAGCACCAGCAGGGTGCCCGCGCCGATGGCCATGACGGTTTGCACCGAACGGTCGACCAGCATGCGCGGGGCGAGGATGCTGACCTGCCAGCCGGTTTCCTTGATGTCGCGGGTCTGGCTGATCCAGGCGTCCGGGTTGAGCACCAGCGGCTGCGGGGCTTGGGTCGGGTAGGGCTGGATGGCGATGATCGCCTGACGCTCGGCCTCGGTCAGCGCGCGGGTCGCGCGGAAGCGCCAGTCGGGCCGCGAGGTCAGGATGACCACGCCATTGTGGTCGGTCAGCAACAGCTGCTCTGGGGTGCGGCCCCACAGGGTTTCGGTGTGGTCGAGGTCGACCTTGACCACCAGTACGCCAACGATGCGTTCACGGTCTCGCACGGCGGCGGCGAAGAAGTAACCGCGCTTTGCCGATGTGGTGCCCTGGCCAAAGAAGCGCCCCAGGCGGCCGGCCATGGCTTCGTTGAAGTAGGGGCGGAAGGCGAAGTTGCGGCCGACGAAGCTGTCGCGCTTGTCCCAGTTGGAGGCAGCCAGGGTATTGCCGCTGACGTCCATCAGGTACATCACCTCGGCGCCGGTCTGCTGGACGATGTCCTTGAGCAGGCGGTTGGCATTGGTCACTGCCTCCAGGCGGAGCGGGTCGGCCAGCACACCGCGCAGCGCCGGCAGGTCGCCGAGTATCTGCGGCAAGGTTTCGTAGCGGTGCAGGGTACCGAGCAGGTTGGCGACGTACAGGTCGAGGGTCTGTCGGTTCTGCGAGGCCAGTTCTTCCTGATAGTAACGTTCGGCCAGGTGATGCAGGGGCCACAACAACGGAACCAGGCACACGGCCAACAGGGCCAGGCTGCGCCAGCGGGGACGGCGTGGGGGCGTGGGTTTTGCAATCATCAGGTAAATGCGCCAGAAAGGTCTGCCGCAATTATGCGCTAGTTAAGGCAGCAGTTCCGCCTCTGCCAGCGGCAGGCCGAGCTTGTCCTTGTCCGAGAGCACGGGTGGCTGCTGCAACCCCCAGTCTATGGCCAGCGTCGGGTCATCCCAGCGGATGCAGCGGTCGGCGCCCGGGTTGTAGTAGTCGGTGGTCTTGTAGAGGAACTCGGCCGACTCGCTCATCACCGCAAAGCCATGGGCGAAGCCGGGGGGAATCCATAACTGGCGATGATTGTCGGCCGACAGCTGCACCGCGACCCATTGGCCGAAGGTTGGCGAGCTCTTGCGCACGTCCACGGCAATATCACGGATTTCCCCCTGCACCACGCGCACCAGCTTGCCTTGGGTGTTTTCCACCTGGTAGTGCAGGCCACGCAGCACACCCTTGATGGAGCGCGAGTGGTTGTCCTGGACGAACTGGACATTCACGCCGGTTTGCCGGGCGAACTCACGGGCGTTGAATGCCTCGAAGAAAAAACCACGGCTATCACCGAAAACCTTCGGCTCGATGATCAGTACTTCAGGGATCGCGGTAGGGATGATGTTCATGGCGGTTCGCTGGCCCGTTCTGCTCATGTATTGACCCTAGCCGGTCTGGCCGTTTTTTCCGCCTCGGGCTTCAACGGCGTTCACAAGGGCTGGCTATGGTAGATGTCGTGCCGTTTTGCTTCTCGGTCAAGGTTGGGGGTTTATCGATTGTTATCGATTTAATTCCCTTGCATTCTCATGATTTTCCCGATTATCGGGCTTCAAATATCGATATATATCGGTTATAAATTGACAAACGCCCCAGCACAGTCCGGCTCAGGGCCATCACAGAGGTCAATCATGAAAACCCTCAACTCCACTCCCCGTGCCGATGGTTTCCACATGCCCGCCGAGTGGGCCCCGCAAACCCAGGTGTGGATGGTCTGGCCGGAGCGCCCGGACAACTGGCGCCTTGGCGGCAAGCCGGCGCAGGCTGCCCATGTGACCCTGGCCAAGGCCATTGCCCGCTTCGAGCCGGTAACCGTCGCGGTTTCCGCTGGCCAGTACGAAAATGCCCGCCGCCAGCTCGACCAGCCGAACATTCGCGTGGTCGAGATCAGCAATGACGATGCCTGGGTGCGTGACACCGGCCCGACCTTCGTCATCAACGACCAGGGTGAAGTGCGTGGTGTGGACTGGGGCTTCAATGCCTGGGGCGGCTTCGACGGCGGCCTTTACGCACCGTGGAACCGTGACGAGGAGCTGGCGGCCAAGGTCCTGGAAATGGAGCGCTGCCAGCGCTACCACACCGAAAGCTTCGTGCTCGAGGGCGGCTCGATCCACGTGGACGGCGAAGGCACGGTGATTACTACCGAAGAATGCCTGCTCAATCGCAACCGCAACCCGCACCTGAACCGCGAGCAGATCGAAGCGGTGCTGCGCGATCATCTGGCGGTGGACACCGTGGTCTGGTTGCCGGATGGCCTGTACAACGACGAGACCGATGGCCATGTCGACAACTTCTGCTGTTACGTGCGCCCGGGCGAAGTGTTACTGGCCTGGACCGATGATTCCAACGACCCCAACTATGCACGCTGCCATGCCGCCATGGAGGTGCTGAAGAACACCCGCGATGCCAAGGGCCGCGAGTTCATCGTGCACAAAATGCCGATCCCGGGCCCGCTGTTCGCTACTGCCGAAGAGTGTGCCGGGGTCGATCAGGTGGCAGGCAGCCAGGAGCGTGACCCATCGGTGCGCCTGGCAGGCTCGTACGTGAACTTCCTGATCGTCAACGGCGGCATCATCGCGCCTAGCTTCGACGACCCGGCAGATGCCGAGGCCAGAGCGATCCTGGCGAAGATTTTCCCCGACCACGAGGTGGTGATGATCCCTGGTCGTGAGCTGCTGTTGGGTGGTGGCAACATCCACTGCCTGACCCAGCAGCAACCGGCACCGGTAAAGCGTTGAGCGCACGGTGAATCAAGAGGCCCGTCATGACGGGCCTTTTTTATTCGCGAGGGCCGTCCGCAGGCTGGTGCTGGCATAAGTTTTGTATTGTTTTCAGTGAGATAGCTCGGCCATGCCGCGCTCTCGGACCTGTAACAATCCTTACGTAGATTAGCCGCTCACGGGCCAGGGAGTACGTGTAGAAATGAACGCAGCAAGTGAGTCGGCTTTGCGCCCATCGGCAGTGAATCACCAATCGCTCAGGCTTGTGGCGAAGTGGTTGAAACACCATGGAAGCATCAGGGTCAGGACGACCGACCCACGACGTCTGCTTGCCGGACGATACCCCCAAGGGCTGATCAGCGAAGCAGAAATGCAGGCGCTGATGGCGGTGTGGCACTGATCGATTGCTTAAACCTGTGCTGGCCCCTTCGCGGCTAAAGCCGCTCCCACAGGTACCCCACTGGGCTCGATACATGTTGGGTACCTGTGGGAGCGGCTTTAGCCGCGAAGAGGCCGGCACAGGCAATAAAGATCAGAAGCTGTAGCTACCAGTCACCACCAGGCTACGCGGCTCACCCACCTCGATCTGCGCCGCACTGGTCGCCGAGCTGTAGTAGGTCTTGTCGGCGATATTGCTCAGCGCCGCCCGCACATCCCAGTCATGCGTGCGGTACCCCGCCAGTGCATCCCAGCGGCCATACCCCGGCAGCACCGTGGTGTTCTGGTTGTCCGCATAACGCTCGCCTACCAACGTCAGGCCGGTTTCGGCGTACCAGCCCAGTTCCGGTTTCCAGGTCACGAACAGGCTACCGTTGCGCTTGGCCACGTCATTGATGCGGTTGCCTTCCTGGCCGTTGTTGTCCTTGACGATGGTCGCGTCCTGCAGGCCGATGCCACCGCGCACGTACCAGTTGCCAACGATGTTGCCGGTGGCGGTCAGCTCGATACCGCGCGAACGCTGCATGCCGCTGAGCAAGATGTTTTCCGGGACAAGCGGGTCGCGGGTGCGGCGGTTGTACAGCTCCAGCTCGTAGATGGCCAGGGTGGTGGTCAGGCGCTGGTCGAGCCAGTCGCTCTTCACGCCGATTTCCTTCTGACGGGTTTCTTCCGGCTTGGCGTCGTTACCGTTGCCTTTTGCGCCTGGGGTGATGCCGATCAGCCCGCCGCCAACCGGCGAGAAGGTCTTGCTCCACGAGGCGTAGAACGAATGGTCGCGCCACGGTGTATAGACCACACCCAAGCGTGGGCTGGTGCTGTTGCTGTCCTGTGTTTCGCGCACGCCATCCTTGTTGGTGGTCTGCACGTCGAACTGGTCGAAGCGTACACCGGCAAGAACCTGCCACTGATCGTTCAGGCGGATCTGGTCTTGCAGATAAAGGCCGCGGCTATCGACCACGGTATGGTTGTCACTAAACAACGTCATTGGGCCATTGAGCTGCTGGTTGCGGCCGGGCTTGCCCAGGCCCTGCAATTTCTGGTCGACCGCTTTGTACAGCACCGGGTCGCGCTTCTGGTTGCCGAACTCCAGGCCCAGCAACAGCTTGTGCTCCAGGCCCAAGGTGTCGAAGTCGCCCTCGGCCTCCAGGGTGTTGAACAGGTTTCTGGTGTTCAGGTCCTGCTGCCAGCGCTGGCGGGTCAAGGTGTCGGTGCTGGCGTCGTAGCCCGTGACGTAGGTGTTGTCGAACTCACTGTCGAGCTTGAACAGGCCCAGGGTATGGCGCAACTGCCAGGTTTCGTTCAACTGGTAGTTAAGGCGCGAGCGCAGCGACTGGGCGCGGTCGTCGATGTAGTCGCGCTGGGTGTCGCCATAGGTGGTGCTACGGCCGACATCGGCCGGGCGGCCGTTGACCCCGGGGATGCCTCGGTCCGGGGTGCGGTTGTAGCGGCTGTATTCGTATTGCACCAGCCAGTTCAGGTCGGAGGTGACCTGCCAACTGATCGACGGGGCGAACAGCTGGCGGCTGCCGTCGATGCCGTCGCGGAAGCTGTTGTTGTCCTGGTTGCCCATGTTCAGGCGCAGGCTGACGGTGTCGCTGGGGTCGGCACTGAGGTCGGCATACAGGCTGCGCAGGTCTTCGCTGCCGGCCTGCGCCTCGATGCTCGAACGGCGGCCGTGCTCCGGCGCCTTGCTCACCCGGTTGACGATACCGCCCTGGCTGCCACGGCCATAAAGCACCGCTGCCGGCCCCTTGAGCACTTCGACCCGCTCGATGTTATGCAGGTCGCGGATGTACTGGCTGTCGTCGCGAATGCCGTCCAGGTAGAAGTCGTTGCTGGCTTCGAAGCCGCGGATGCGCACGCTGTCGAAGCGGGTGTCGGCACCGCTGCTGACGTTGGGGATGCCTTCCAGCGCCTTGCCCAGGGTGTTGCTGCCGTAATCCAGCACGTTGACGGTCTTCACCGTGTCGATGGCCTGCGGCACATAGCGTACTGGCGTCGAGGTGCGGGTCGCGGTGCTTACCTCCTTGACCCGCGGGTTGTCCTCTTCGCGTTCACTGTCGGCGGTTACCGACAGTTCCGGCAGGGTGGTGGTGGCGGCACTGGCCAGGCCGGCGCCGAACAGCAGCGACAGGCCAAGCGTCAGGGGTGAAAGACGGCAGGGTACAAGCATGAGCACATCCGGAGCGAGCAGGTGAAAAAGAGGTGCGGATGGTAATGCTTGTTATTTGCTATTGCTTGAGTATTTGTAAAGGCTTGTCATTACATCTGTGTCAGTTTGTTACGGTCTCTGCCGCCCCGCGTTTCCGTGTAGGAGCAGCCTTGCGCTGCGAAGGCGCCCTGACAGGAAAATTGTCCGTTCGATCAAAAGGCTATTTCCCACACAAGATAAATTGTCCGCTGATAGCGCAAACCTGCATGGAAATGCACCAGACCCATAGGCAATTTTGGTTATATCAACCTGCATTTCACGACTTTTTGACATTTGTAATCGCACACGGCTAGGATTCGGCCAACGCCTGCTGGCCATGATCTTGGCCATGCTGCTGCCAGAGGCCGCCGTGTGATTACCGGCAGGCCTTCCAGTCTGGATCCGCATAGCGTCGAACCTACGAAGGGGCGTTGGTTCCTGGCGTCATATTGCAGAGCGTTTTTGATTAACAAATAAGGAAAACAACATGTTGAAAACCAGGATCAGCCTGGTCGCCCTGGCGATGATCGCCGCGACCCAGGCACAGGCCAATGATCAGGCCGACAGCAAAGGCTTCATCGAGGACAGCCACGCCAACGTCCTGCTGCGCAACGCCTACATCAATCGTGACAAGAAGCACGGCACCGACGACCAGATCGAATGGGGCCAGGGCGTCATCGCCAACTTCTCCTCCGGCTTCACCCAGGGCACCGTCGGTGTCGGCGTCGATGCATTCGGCCTGTACGCCGTGCGTCTGGACGGCGGCAAGGGCCACAACGGTGGCGCCGGTGTCGACTTCTTCAAGCCTTCGGACTTCAAGGACGAGAACGGCAACGCCAACTCGCCGCACAACCTGGCCCGTGGTGGCGCTGCAGTGAAGTTCCGCATCTCCAACACCGTGCTCAAGTACGGTGACCAGATGCCGGCACTGCCAGTGCTGCAGTACGACGACGCCCGTCTGCTGCCAGAAAGCTTCACCGGTACCCTGATCACCTCCAAAGAGATTCAGGGCCTGGAACTGAACGCCGGCCGCTTCACCCAGGAAGCGCGCAAGAGCGCCGAGCGCCGTGACGGTGGTGGCCTGAAGTCGATCAACGTCCTTGGTGGTAGCTACAAGTTCACCGACAACTTCACCGCTTCGCTGTACACCGCCGACAACGAAGACGTGATGAAGAAGCACTACCTGGGCCTGAACTACGTCTTCCCGATTGCCAACGACCAGTCCCTGACCCTGGACTTCAACGGCTACAAGTCGGACATCGACAACAAGTTCGTGAAATCCGCTGGGCTGAACGGCGACTCCAACACTATCTGGAGCCTGGCAGCCACCTACGCCTACGGTGCCCACTCGTTCACCATCGCCCACCAGCGCAGCACCGGCAGCACCGGCTACAACTACGGCTGGTACCAGAACGAGGGTGGCGTGGGTGACGGTGGTTCGACCATCTACCTGGCCAACTCGTACTGGTCCGACTTCAACGCCGAAGACGAGCGCTCCTGGCAGCTGGGCTACGGCCTGGACTTCGGTGCCTACGGCATCCCGGGCCTGACCTACAAGCTGGCCTACGTGGTGGGTGACAACATCAACACCCGCAACGTCGACAACCCGCAGGGCTTCGGTGAAGGTAAAGAGCGCGAGATCTTCAACCAGATCCGTTACGTGGTGCAGGACGGCCCGGCCAAGGACCTGTCGATCAAGCTGCGTAGCTCGTTCGTGCGTACCAACAACGCCGTGCAGCAGAACGGTTACAACGACGACGGCAACGAAGTCCGCGTATTCGTCGAGTACCCGATCAGCATCTTCTGATCCTGATCTGATGGCCTAGGGGCTGCTTTGCAGCCCATCGCGACACAAGGCCGCTCCCACACGATTCTGTAGGAGCGGCCTTGTGTCGCGAAAGGGCCGCAAAGCGGCCCCCGGCTTTCACGCCGTCTCCACCACTTCCCTGCGCCGCACCCCAGCAACCTTCACCTCTCCCTCCCCAGTCTCCGGCGCAAAGCTGTCACTACGCGCCATCCGCCACATCCGCGCATAAAACTCGCTTTCAATCGAGCCACTGAGCAATTCGCCCGGCTTGAGGAACGTGTGCAGGTCCGAGAACAGCCCGATTTCGCTAGGGCTGATACGCCGCGCCAGGTGCTTGGGCTTGAGCTCCGAAGGGTGTTCCAGGCCCGCGGCAGCCAACATTTCGGCCAACGTATGCAGCGTGTTGCGGTGGAAGCTGGCCACCCGCTCGGCCTTGTCCGGCACCACCAGGGCGCGCTGGCGCAGCGGGTCTTGCGTGGCCACCCCGGTCGGGCATTTGTTGGTATGGCAGCTCTGCGACTGGATGCAGCCAATGGCGAACATGAAGCCGCGCGCGGAGTTGACCCAGTCCGCCCCGATGGCCAGCACGCTGGCGATGTCGAAGGCGCTGACGATCTTGCCTGCCGCGCCAATGCGGATACTGGCGCGCAGGTTCAGGCCGACCAGGGTGTTGTGCACGAACATCAGGCCCTCGCGCATCGGCACGCCCATGTTGTCGCTGAACTCGCGTGGCGCCGCACCGGTGCCGCCCTCCTTGCCATCGACGACGATGAAGTCCGGAGTGATGCCAGTGGCCAGCATGGCCTTGGCAATGCCCATGAACTCCCAAGGGTGGCCCAGGCAGAATTTGAACCCCACCGGCTTGCCGCCCGACAGCTCGCGCAGGCTGGCCACGAACTGCAGCAACTCGACTGGCGTGCGGAAGGCACTGTGCGCCGCTGGCGAGATGCAATCTTCGCCCACGCGCACGCCACGGGTTGCGGCAATTTCGGGGCTGACCTTGTGCCCCGGCAGGATGCCACCGTGGCCCGGCTTGGCGCCCTGGCTGAGCTTGATCTCGATCATCTTCACCTGCGGCGAGCGCGCCTGCTCGGCGAATCGCTGCGGGTCGAAGCGGCCGTCCTCGGTGCGGCAGCCGAAGTAGCCACTGCCGATTTCCCAGATCAGGTCACCGCCATGTTCGCGGTGGTACGGGCTGATGCTGCCTTCGCCGGTGTCATGGGCAAAACGGCCCATGCGTGCACCGCGGTTCAGGGCAGCGATGGCGTTGGCGCTGAGGGCGCCGAAGCTCATGGCCGAGATGTTGAAGATAGATGCCGAATAGGGCAGGCGGCATTGCGGCCCGCCAATGGCGATGCGGAACGATGCCGGGTCTGGCGTGGCCACTGGCAGCATGGAATGGCTGATGAACTCGAAGCCGGGCTTGTAGGCATCGTTGAGGGTGCCGAAGGCCTTCTCGGCGCTTTCGTTCTTGGCCCGGGCGTAGACCAGCGAACGCTGCGAGCGGGAGAACGGCAGCTTGTCGTCGTCGCCCTCGATCAGGTACTGGCGGATTTCCGGGCGGATGGTTTCGATCAGGTAGCGGATGTTGCCCAGGATCGGGTAGTTGCGGCGCACGGCGTGGTGGCTTTGCCGCAGGTCGTTCAGGCCGACCAGGCTGAGCAGCGTGGTAATCAGTGTCAACGGCCACAACCAGGCATGCTGGGGTAGCAGCGGCAGGCTGGCGAAGGTGAACAGCAGGCAGAGGGCGAGGCAGGCGTAGCGGCTGGGTAGAGAGTGTTTCATGGGTCCATCGCAGGCAGGATGACCGGGCATAGGATAGGCAAAGGCGGGGAGGGGAAAACCTGGGTAATCGGTAAAAGACTGTTACCTGATCGCGTATTTCCAGGCTCATGCGCTCCTACAGGGGGGCGCGTAAAGGCTGATTGGGTAGCAACACGCTGACCCGCAACCCACCCCCCTCGCGGTTCGCCAACAGCAACTCGCCCCCATGGCTGGCAGCAATCCGCTGGGCGATGCTCAACCCCAGCCCATACCCCCCGGACGCCTGATTGCGCGACCCGTCACCGCGCACGAACGGGTCGATGATGGTCGCCAGCAGGCCCGGCGCAATCCCCGGGCCGCGGTCATCGATATGGATGAACACCCCCGTGGTCGCCTGCTCCAGCGTGACCGAAACCTCCTTGGCATAACGCAACGCATTGACCAGCAGGTTCTGCAGGCAGCGCTGCAGCAGCAGGGCATCGGCCTGCAGGCTGCCCGCCTGGCCATGCACCGGCAGTGGCTCTTCGGCAGTGGCCAGCTCCGCGCACTGGCGCACCACCAGCCGGTCCAGGTCTACCTGTTGCAAGTTCTGCTGCTCCCCCGCGCGCAGGTAATCGAGCACCTGGCCGATCATGTTGTCCATCTGCGCGATGTTCTGCCGCAGGCGTTGCCGGTTTTCGTCGTCCGGCAAGCGCTCCAGGCGCAGGCGCATGCGCGTCAGCGGGGTGCGCAGGTCGTGGGACACGGCGGCCAGAAAGTAGGCCTTGTCGTTGACCATCGCGATCAGCCGCTGCTGCATGGCGTTGAAGGCTTGGGCCGCCTGGCGCACTTCCTCCGGGCCATCCAGCGCCAAGGGCGGCTGCTCGAGGTTGCTACCCAGGCCGCGCGCGGCATCGGCCAGGCGCCGAAGCGGGCGCAGGCACAGGCGCACGGCTATCAGGCACACCAGCAATACCGCGACGATGCGCAGCGCGTACACCCGCAACAGGTAATCGCTGATCAGCACCCAGGCCGACTCGCCGCTCCAGCCTTGCAGTTCCTGGCCCTCGATGGTCAGCCAGTGCCCATCGGCCAACGGCACCGCAAACTGCAGATGCGCCTGGGCCGTGCGCAGGCCGAACAGGCTGCGCCAGACGATCGGCTGGCCCTGTTCGTCGGTCAACTGCACCTTCATCAGGCGCACGTCCTGGGCATGCCCCAACTCGTACTCGAGGGCCTGGTGCAGCAACAGCTCGACACGCCTGCGCCCGCGGCGCTCGTCCTGCACCGGCGTGGGCAGGGCTTCGCTGCACCGCAGTTGGTAATGGGCTGGCGCCTGCAGTGCACCGGCACGGCAGTCGGCCTGGGCGATCAACGGAGCGCTGCGTGCGGCAATCAGCCGGACAGGGGCCTCGAGAACCTGGGCAAAACGCACATCGAACCAGATGCTGCTGGACATCAACTGGATCAGCACGGTGCCGCTGACCATTATCAGCAGCAACTGGCCGAACAACGTGCGTGGCCACAGCCGGCGCAGCCAGCGCATGTCAGGCATCGGCCCCGTTGGCGGCGATGCTCAGCAAATAGCCTTCGTTGCGGATGGTGAGAATTTGCGCGGCACCCGCCGGCGCGTGGCGCAGGTGCTGGCGCAGGCGGCTGACGCACATGTCCACCGAACGGTCGTCGGGCAGGTGGTCGCGGCCGAACGCACTGCGCGTCAGCTGGTCGCGGGACACCACGCGGTTGTTGGCTTCCAGCAGCTCGCGTAGTACGCGGTAGTCGGAGCGGGGCAGGGTCAGGGTCTCGCCATCGGGGCGGGTGAGCAGGCGTTTCACGTGTTCCAGGCGGAAGCCGGCGAACAGCTGGGCATCTTCTACCGGCTCTACGGCGGGCGCATCCAGGCGTTGCGGACGACGCAGCACGGCCTTGATCCGGGCGATCAGCTCGCGTGGCTCGAAGGGCTTGGCCAGGTAGTCATCGGCACCCACCTCCAGACCGATGATGCGGTCCAGCGTGCTGCCCTTGGCCGACAGCATGATCACCGCCAGCCCCGGCGTGGCTTGAAGCTGGCGGCACAGGCTCAGGCCATCTTCGCCCGGCAGCATCAGGTCCAGCACCACCAGCTCAACCTTGTGCCGGGCCAGATGCTCGCGCATCTGCTCGCCGTCAGCCGCTGCCAGCACGTTATAGCCGGCATCTGTCAGGTAATCACATAGAAGTTCGCGGATCTCGTCGTCATCGTCGACAACAAGCAAAGTTGTGCTCATGCAGAAAAACACCTGTTCGGTTAGGGCTGGTAGCGCTCGTTACGTTCGATTACATCCCCGTACAAGCCGGGTCTGGAGCCCGGGGGGCCGATCCCTAGAATCCTAACAAAAAATCATCTGCAAATACGAAGCCTTCCCAAATGAACTCCGAGAGCACCCCGAACGCCTTCCCCTCCATCAGCCGAGGCGGCACGCGCCTCAAACCGCTGGCCCTGTTCATTGCCGTGGCCGTCAGCGGTGGCGCGATGGCTGCCGACAGCAAGCCCCTGGAACTGGAGGCCACGCAGATCGAAGACAGCGCCCTGCTGCCTGCCGACGAAGCTGGTCAGCTGGGTTACACCGTCGAAAGCACCCGCAGCTCCACCGGCCTGGCCCTGACGCCGCGCCAGACGCCGCAGTCGGTCACCACCATTACCCGCCAGCAAATGGATGACCGCGACATCCACACCATCGAGCAAGCGCTGGAAACCACCCCAGGCGTGACCGCGAGCAAGTCCGAAGTGGGCGGGCGTACCGACTACCGTGCCCGTGGTTACTCGATCAGCAACTGGAAGGTCGATGGCCTGCAGTTCCAGGGCGGGTCCGATTTCAGTGGCGGCGGCAACGCACTGAACATGGACCTGTACGAGCGCATCGACATCGTGCGCGGCGCCAACGGCCTGCTGGGCGGTACCGGCGACCCGTCGGCCACCGTCAACCTGATCCGCAAGGCACCGACCAGGACGTTCGGCGGTAGCGCCTATGCCACCTACGGCAGCTGGGACAAGCGCCGCCTGGGCGCCGACCTTAACCTGCCGCTGTCCGAAGACGGTCGCCTGCGTTCGCGCTTCGTGATGACCCAGCAGGACGCCAACTCATTCCGCGACAACCAGTCCGAGCGCTCCCGCGCAGCGCTGGCCAACTTCGAGTTCGACCTGGACGACGCCACCACTCTCGGTGCCGGCTACCAGTACGAGTACAACAAGATTGTCGGCGGTGGCTGGGGTGCGAACATCCCGATCTGGTACAGCGATGGCAGCAAGACCGACCTGCCGCGCAGCACCAACGTGGTACCCAGCTGGAGCTTTGGCGAGTACACCACCCGCACCGCGTTCGGCTCGCTGGAACACCGCTTCGACAACGACTGGACGCTGGACCTGAAAGCCACCCAGAGCACCGCCGAAACCCTAAACCACCGCGGCCTGGCCAAGGTCAACTCGGCGGGCCGTGGCAGCTACGGTGGCTACTGGGACCAGGATGGCAGCGGTGCCGTGCTCAACGGCCTGCACAGCTCCACCGACACCACCCAACAGTCGGCGCAGATCGACCTGTCCGGCCCGTTCCAGCTGTTCGGCCGTACCCACCAGGCGATGGTTGGCTACAACGACAGCCGCACCGTGGCCTGGTCGCCGGAATACACCTGCACCATGGTTGGCGACGGCATGGCCAGTGCGCCTGCGCTGGGTTGCCAGTTCCGCGCCAACAACGGCTTCCCGCTGACCGACTGGCGCAATGGTGTGGATGACGACTACAACATCATCGCCTCGCGCACCGGCCGCCACAGCAAGACCACCACCCGCCTGCAGGGCATGTACGCGGCAACCCGCCTGAGCATCACCGACCCACTGTCGGTCATCCTCGGTGTGCGCACCAGCAACTACTCGGCCACCACCCGCAGCGTGGCTGGCGCACGTACCAGCCAGGAAGAGAACGGCATCGTCACCCCGTACCTGGGCGCCGTGTACGACCTCAACGACAACTACTCGCTGTACGCCAGCTACACCGACATCTTCACCCCGCAAACCGCCGAAACCAGCAGCGGCAGCAAGGTTGAGCCGATTCGCGGGCAAAGCTACGAGACGGGTATCAAGGGAGAGTGGTTCGATGGCCGCCTGAACGCCTCGGCGGCGTACTTCCGCACCAAGCAGGAAAACAAGGCAGTGCTCGACGGCGACCTGACCACCCCGACCGGTGGCGACGCCTACAAGGCCGGTTCCGGCCAGGAAACCGACGGTATCGACCTGGAAATCGCCGGCGCCCTGACCCCCAGCTGGAACGTGTACGCCGGCTACACCTACCTGCACTTCCGCCGCCTCGACAGCGACGGCCGCAGCGACCCATCGCACCTGTTCAAGGCTTCGACCACCTACCGCCTTTCCGGCCCGCTCGACCGCCTGACCCTGGGTGCCGGGGTTACTGCGCAGAGCAACATCCGCGCAATCTCCAGCCCGGCGGGCCAGCCGAGCAATGGTGTGAGCACCGGTGCCACTGACGTGAATTGGTCCGGTTATGCCATCTGGAATGCCATGGCCAAGTACCAGCTGACCGACGACACCAGCGTCAGCCTTAACGCCAATAACCTGTTCGACAAGCACTACTACACCCGCTACGGGTTCTATGCCGGGGCGATTTATGGTGACCCACGCAACCTGTCGCTGACGGTCAGCACAGCGTTCTGATCAACCGCACCTGGGGCTGCTGCGCAGCCCATCGCCGGCAAGCCGGGCTCCCACAGGTACAGCGCACACCTTGAGCCCGGCGCTCCCCATTGGTAGCAACTGCCTTGCTCAATTTCTAACAGGTGGCGCGATCCTTGTGGGAGCGGGCGTGCCCGCGAACACGGGCGAAGCCCGTGCCATCCACCGCAGCACCTCATTCGCTGGGTCGGCGCCAGGCTCAAACCATGCGCTGTACCTGTGGTAGATGGCCCAGCCCTTTGGGCTGCGCTGTCGTGAAGATAACTGAAATTGCAAGCAATCCGCGTACCCTGTGGGAGCGGCTTTAGCCGCGAAGAATCCAACGCGGTGTATGGCACCGGCTGCGCCGGTGTTCGCGGCTAAAGCCGCTCCCACAGGGCCCCCGCTAATTCAATGAGTTATGTGCAGTTCTATGAGAGCCTGGCTTGCCGGCTATGGGCCGCAAAGCTGCCCTATTTCACCTAGGGCCAGTCTCTTGCTGGCAATCAACCGGCTTCTCCAGCCGGTCCTCGAAACTGTCCCAGTCCTCGCCAAACAGTTCCACCGGGTGCATGGTCCGACTCGACCCATTGCCACAGGCCAATGCCTTGGCCGGGCAGTACAGGTCGCAGCCCCAGCAGATGCGCTCCGGGTGGCTGGGGGTTTTGGGGAATTTCTTGGCCATGGTTTCCTTCCCTCAAGGGCTGACTGATCTCAGGCTAAGCTGCGTGCCGGCGTTAGGCTTGATTGAGATCAATCTTGGAGGAAGGGGTCATGCAGAGCGTGCTGGAAACAAAAAAGGCCCACCTTTCGGTGAGCCTTTTTTGATACTGCGTATGGTGCCGGCACCAGGAATCGAACCCGGGACCTACTGATTACAAGTCAGTTGCTCTACCATCTGAGCTATACCGGCAATGGGGCGTCATTATAACGATCGGTTGGCGCCTGTAAACCACTTCGTTGCGAATGTTCGCAAATGACCTAAGTCACCGACCTGAAAGAAGAATTTTCCTACCAGCCGCGATGGATGGTGGTGACGCTCGGCTCGGTTTTGCCCGGGTTGAAGAACAGCTTGTCGTTGTCGCAGCCGCGCTTGCGGCAGGGGCTTTCGGTGCGCAGGGGCAGGCCGTTGTCGCCGCCGAGCTGCATGCCGGGGTGGTTCCAGCCCAGGCTGCTGGTGGGGTGGGGAGCGGTGCCGCTGGCGCAGGCGGTCAGGGCCAGGGTGAGGGTCAGCAGGGCGAGGGGCTTGGCTTGGGTCACGATGGTCGGGTCCGTTAGTCCATTGTCGGCTCTGGCGCAACGCCAGAAGGTCGCGGGGCTGGCGGGCAGCGCGCGACGTCACTTTTTAATCATTTGGGGGGCGGATGATACACCGTTGCGGTGGTCAGGCATTAGCTTTGTGTTGCTTGTGATGGCCTATTCGCGGGCTTGCCCGCTCCCACAGGATCTCCACAAGCCTTGAAACTGTGTAGTACTTGTGGGAGCGGGCGCGCCCGCGAATAGGCCATCAGCTGTACGAAGATTCTGAACTTTAGGGCTAACAGCTTCAGGGGTTGGTGGCTTCGGAACTATCCTACGCGCGCCGCCGAAGTATCGCTGTTGTCGGGGAAATGGCTCACGGATACCGTTTTCGGGTCGCTCTGGCGACCGGGTGTGAGAACCCTGATCGAATAAGCGCTACCCATTTATGGTGGCCGTACGCGGGCAGACTTCGGTCTGGCCGGGCTTCCTTATTCGACCGGTTTCTCACCCCGCGAACGGCTGCCACCCAAATCCGTGAGAAAGATTTCTGGCAGTCCCCTCCCCGAGTAAGGATTTATGCCATGAAGAAAACCATCATCGAACCCATCACTACCGCAGGCGTGGAAACCTTCCTCGCAGCCGGTAACCCATCCCTCAATCTGCTACGCGTCGAGCCTGGTGTCCCCGTCGATGCTGCCTATGAGCATGTCTCGATCCTGATGGGCTACATCAAGCATCTGGTGCGCGAAGGGGATATGGAGGATGACCATAAATTCCTGGGCGCCGCCGATTATCTGTGCGACATGGCCAAGGCGCTGATGAACGATATCGAGATTGCCAAGAACAAGGCGCATTGAAAGGTGTGGGAGTGGGCACCGCGTTGCATGGCACGGGCTTCGCCCGTGTTCGCGGGCACGCCCGCTCCCACAGGAATCGCGTAAACCTGCCGGTTTTTGAGCGAGAAAAAAAGAGCCTACAAAGGCCGTGCAAACAATGCTTGCGCCAACCATAAGAAATGTTTATGCACAAGTGGCATCGGCGACTTGCGCGAAAGGCATGCCGGATCGATACACCGCCGGTCTTTGCGCAAACGCCTGTTTTTACTGGCCTTGACGCGCAAGCCGGAATAAGCCAAACGCTTGAAATAGCGCTTGGATCCAACAGGTAATCACAAGCTTGTTCACAGAGTTATCCACAGGTTGTGCTGCGGCTAACGGTCGCGTTCGGCAAGGATTAGCAGGTTGCGCGGGGTGAGTGGGTAGTCGCAGAACAAGCCAAGGCGCACGTTGTAGCCTTGTTCTTCGAGGAACAGGGCCCGATCGAGAACCAGCCACAGCTCCAGCGGCCGGCGGAACAGGTTGCGCACGCGCTCCAGGTTGCGGACCTCGGCCAGGCGTTGCCAGCCGGCGGCTTCCAAGGCTGCCCAGTCCGGGTTGCCAGTCAGCTGCAATTGCTTGAGTTCGGCCAGGTCGCGGCAGTACTGCTCGAAGGGCTTCTCCAGCCAGGCCACGGGTAGCGACGGTGTCGGCAGGTACTCGTCGGTCTGGCGCTGCTGGCGTTGCAGCAGGTCGAAGCCCAGGCGCCGGGCCATCGAGGTGTCGCGCTGGCGCCGCACGCGGGCGCCGGCGGTAACGGTTTCGCTCAAGGGCAGGCCAAGGTCATCCAGTGACAACCGCAGGCTGGAGGCTTGGGCGGCTGTGGATAACGCCTGGTAATGCTGCGCCGCGATGCGGTTGTAGCAGCAGGGGGCCACGGCCAGTTGTCGGCAACCTTGCTGGCTGGCCAGTTGCATCAGGCGCACATGCAGGTCGCCACAGGCGTGCAGGGCAACCACGCTTTTGTCGCCAGCCAGGTGGCGGGCGCTGTCGTTGGCCATCACATCCTGGTGCACATGCTGCGCCGGCAAGTGGTGGTGCGTGCTCAGGGCCTGGCCGGCGGCGACCAGTTCGGCATCGTATTCCAGGCAGGTCAGGTGTTGGCCGGGTTGCAGCAGGCGGCGGCCCAGGTGGCCTTTGCCGGAGCACCAGTCCAGCCAGTGACGGGGCTGTTCGCGGAAGGCCAGGTGGCTGGCGAAGGCTTCGATCTGCTGCCATTTGCGGCCCGGGACGGCTACGTCGAGGCGATGCGCGGCGGGGGGCAGGTCGGTTGCCGGGAGGTTGCCGAGTGCCGAAAGCTGTCGGGCTTGCTGGGCCAGTTGCGGGAACGGGGCGGGCAACCGGGCAGCGGTGGTGTCGGTTTCGGCGTCTTCCAGGGAGCATTGGCGCAGGTGGGCGGCAAGCTCGGGGTGGGCGGTTTCCCAAGCCAGCTTCAGGCTGGTGAAGGGGCGGGGTTTCCACAGTTGCTGGTGCTCGATCAGGAACTGGTCGAGGGCCTGGAAGCGGGTGCTTAGGTGGGGGCTGTGGAGGTGGTTGGGCATGGGATGTGTGTTGGTTTTGAGGGCCTCTTCGCGGGTGAACCCGCTCCCACAGGTATAGTGCACAGCTTGAGGGCTGTGGGGTCCCTGTGGGAGCGGGTTCACCCGCGAAGCAGTCAGTGAGGTCTCAGCGGCCCTGGCACGCATCCACGCGCAACCAGCGCTCCAGCAGCTTGAAGCCCTGCACCAGCACGAACGAGATCACCAGGTAGAACACCCCGGCGGCAAAGAAGATCTCTACCGGCAGGTAGGTGCGGGCGATGATGGTACGGGCCATACCAGTCAGTTCCAGCAGGGTCACGGTACTGGCCAGGGCGCTGGCCTTGAGCATCAGGATCACTTCGTTGCTGTACGCCGGCAGGCCGATGCGCGCGGCGCGTGGCAGCATGATGTAGAACAGCGTCTTGCCTCGCGACATGCCCAGCGCCCGCGCCGCCTCGATCTCACCCTTGGGGATCGACTGCAGCGCGCCGCGCAGGATCTCGGCGATGTAGGCAGCAGTGTGCAGGGTCATGGTCAGCACGGTGCACCAGAACGGGTCGCGCAGGTACGGCCATAGCGAACTCGAACGCACCATGTCGAACTGCGCCAGGCCGTAGTAGACCAGAAACAGCTGCACCAGCAGCGGCGTGCCACGGAAGAAGAAGATGTAGCCGAACGGCACCGCGCGCACATACCAATGGCGCGAGGAGCGGGCGATGCCCAGCGGGATGGCCAGGACCAACCCGGCAACCACCGCGATGGCTACCAGCTCCAGGGTCAGGGTCGCACCCTGGGCCAGGCGTGGCAGCCATTTGATGATGACTTCCCAATTCATTATTCGGCCCTCGCAAAGCCGCGAGCGGCGCGTTTTTCCATGAAGTGCATACCGGTCATGGCAATGATGGTCAGGCTCAGGTAGATGCAGGCCGCGACCATGTAGAAGGTGAACGGCTCTTTGGTCACGGTCACGCCGATTTGTGCGTGGCGCATGATTTCTTCCAGGCCGATTACCGATACCAGGGCAGTGTCCTTCATCAGGATCATGAACAGGTTGCCAAGGCCGGGCAGGGCGATGCGCCACATCTGCGGCAGGATGATCCGCGACAGGATGCGGCCTTTGGACAGGCCAAGCGCCAGGCCGGCTTCACGGTGGCCCTTGGGGATTGCCAGGATGGCGCCACGGAACACTTCGGTGGCGTAGGCGCCGAAGCACAGGCCCAGGGCGATCACGCCCGCAGCGAAGGCGCTGAGCTCCAGGCCTGGCATGTTCAGGGCTTCACCGAGGGCGTTCATCAAGCCGACGGTGCCGAAATAGATAAGCAGTACCCACAGCAGTTCGGGCACGCCGCGAACCAGGGTCGAATAGAAGCCACCAAGCCATTGCAGCGGCTTGATTGCGGAAGTCTTGGCCAGGGCGCCGAGCAGGCCCAGGACCAGGCCCAGCAGCAAGGCGCAAAGCGCCAGTTTTACGGTCATCAGGGTGCCGGCCATCATGGCCGGACCGAATCCGTGCAGGTCGATATTCATGGGCAGGTCATTCTAGGGACTGGCGCGCCGCAAGGGCGCGCCGGTCGGGGCGGATCATTCGATGCTGAACGGGAAGTACTTGTCGTTGATCTTCTTGTACGTGCCGTCGGCCTTGATTTCTGCCAGGGCCTTGTTCAGGTCGTCGCGCAGCTTGGTGTCACCCTTGCGCACGGCAATGCCGATCTTGTCGCTGTCCATCACTGGCTCGCCCTTGAACTCGAAGTTCGAGCCGTCTTTGCTCTTCAGCCACTCGTACTGCACGTACTTGTCGGCCAGGATGCCGTCGATGCGGCCGGAAACCAGGTCGAGGTAGGCGTTTTCCTGGGTGTCGTAGAGTTTGATCTCGACATCCGGGTAGTTGTCTTCAAGGTAGGTGCCAGCCAAGGTTGCGCGCTGGGTGCCAATGACCTTGCCCTTCAGCGAAGGTTTGTCAGTCTTGAAGTCGACGTTTTTCGGCGCGATGAACTGCAGCTTGTTGGAGTAGTACGGCTCGGTGAAGTCCACGGCCTGCTTGCGCTCGTCGGTGATCGACAGCGACGACACCAGGAAGTCGAACTTCTTGGCGTTCAGGGCCGGGATGATGCCGTCCCAGTCGGAGGTGACGACCGAGCACTCGACTTTCATCTTGGCGCACAGGGCGTCGCCGATGTCTTTGTCGAAGCCGACCACGTTACCGCTGGCATCCTTGTTGTTGAACGGTGGGTAGGCGGCTTCGATACCCATGCGCAGTTTTTCTGCGGCCAGGGCGTTGGCCGACATCACCAGCGTGGCAGCAGCTGCCAGGAGGAACTTCTTGTAAGTGTGCATGTATTGCTCCGTTAGCGGTGGCTGGACATGAATTGCTTGCAACGCGCCGAGGTCGGGTTCTCGAAGACCTGCTGCGGCGATCCCTGCTCTTCGACCAGGCCCTGGTGCAGGAAGACGACTTCACTGGACACATGGCGGGCAAAGCTCATCTCGTGCGTCACCAGCAGCATGGTACGGCCTTCTTCGGCCAATGCGCGGATAACGTTTAGCACTTCCTGGACCATTTCCGGATCGAGCGCCGAAGTTGGCTCGTCGAACAGGATGACCTTGGGCTTCATGGCCAGGGTACGGGCAATGGCGGCGCGCTGCTGCTGGCCACCGGAAAGCTGGGCGGGGTAGCTGTGACGCTTGTCGTAGATGCCCACCTTGTTCAACAGGGCTTCGGCGGCTTCGATGGCCTCGGCCTTGCTCTGGCCGAGCACGCGGCGTGGCGCCTCGATGATGTTGTCGAGGATCGACATGTGCGGCCACAGGTTGAAGTTCTGGAAGACGAAACCGATCTCGCTGCGCAGGCGGTTGATCTGGCGGTTGTCGGCGGCGACCAGGTCGCCGTTCTTGGCGGCCTTGAGCTTGAGGGCTTCACCGGCAACCAGGATTTCGCCCTGGTGCGGGTTTTCGAGCAGGTTGATGCAGCGCAGCAGGGTGGACTTGCCGGAGCCGGACGACCCCAGGATGGAGATCACGTCACCGTCGCGTGCGGTCAGCGAAATGCCCTTGAGAATTTCCTGCTCGCCGTAGCGTTTGTGCAGATTGCGGATTTCCAGCGCGGGCGTGGCCTGAGCCATGTGCGGTCCTCATGTGTACGGGTGCGTTCCCAGCTGTTGGCGGCCTTCCTGGCGTGCGCCACGCTAGCATAGCGGCATTATCACGGCCAACAGGGTCGCTGGGGACTCGGGGCGCTGGTGGGGCAGTTTGTCGCATCGTTGCAGCGCAACGTCGCGCGGATGTCCGCGAAGGTGTCGCCCAGCACCAGAGCCTTGATGAAAAAAGGCGCGATGGTGCCAGCTTTGGCCCGCTCATGGAAGCGGTTTTAGACCTTTCGCGGGCACGCCCGCTCCCACAGGTTCTTTAAAAGGGCTCAAATGGTTGCACCTGACCTGTGGGAGCGGGCATGCCCGCGAACGGGGGCGGCCAGGTCTTCAGGTTGTACCTCTAGGTTGCACTTTTTTGCATTGCAGCGGTGCACAGGTGTTACCGGGGAGCACCTTTGGTGCGTTTGTAAGTGGGTATTTCAGTAATCCGATGATTTGATGGTCTTTCGGTCAGCCGTTGGCCGAAAGCCCTCCAAACCGCATGCTAAAAGGGATACCGACTTTTCTGACGAATGTATTCAGCACATGGCGCGCTTATTGCCAGTAGGAAACCGCCGATTGCAGCGACGCCCAGGTCAACCCCAGGCGCGCTCCGTAACCGCAGTCGGAGTGGTCCACTCCTTACAAAGGTAGTTTCAATGAGCGGTAACAATTCCAATGACCTCGCTCAGGGGCTCAAACAACGGCATGTGACCATGCTGTCCATCGCTGGCGTCATCGGTGCCGGCCTTTTCGTTGGCTCCGGCCACGCCATTGCTGCTGCCGGCCCTGCCGTGCTGCTGGCTTACGCTGCCGCCGGTACGCTGGTCGTGCTGGTCATGCGCATGCTGGGTGAAATGGCTGTCGCCTCGCCTGACACCGGTTCGTTCTCTACCTATGCCGACCGCGCCATCGGGCGCTGGGCCGGTTTCACCATTGGCTGGCTGTACTGGTGGTTCTGGGTACTGGTAATTCCGCTGGAGGCCAACGCCGCCGCGGCCATCCTGCATGCCTGGTTCCCTGCGGTCGACCTGTGGGCGTTCTCCCTGGTCATCACCTTGGCGCTGACCCTGACCAACCTGTGCAGCGTGAAGAACTACGGCGAGTTCGAGTTCTGGTTCGCTCTGCTGAAGGTGCTGGCGATCATCGGCTTCATCGCTGTGGGTTGTGCTGCCTTGTTCGGCTTTGTGCCGAGCAGCCAGGTAAGCGGTGCCAGCCACCTGTTCGACACCCAGGGCTTCATGCCTAACGGCCTGGGCGCGGTGCTGGCAGCCATGCTGACCACCATGTTCTCGTTCATGGGTACCGAAATCGTTACCATCGCCGCTGCCGAGTCGAAGGACCCGGGCAAGCAGATCAGCCGCGCCACCAACTCGGTGATCTGGCGTATCTGCCTGTTCTACCTGGTGTCGATCTTCCTGGTCGTGGCCCTGGTGCCGTGGAACGACCCGGCCCTGGCCGAGACCGGTTCCTACCAGACCGTGCTGAGCCGCATCGGCGTGCCGAATGCCAAGCTGATCGTCGACATCGTCGTGCTGATCGCCGTGACCAGCTGCCTGAACTCGGCGCTGTACACCTCGTCGCGCATGCTGTTCTCGCTGAGCAAGCGTGGTGACGCTCCGGCCATTGCCCAGCGCACCACCAAGTCGGCTACCCCGCATGTGGCGGTTCTGCTGTCCACTGCAGCGGCGTTCCTCTGTGTGTTCGCCAACTTCGTGGCCCCGGCCCAGGTGTTCGAGTTCCTGCTGGCCAGCTCTGGTGCCATTGCGCTGCTGGTGTACCTGGTGATTGCCGTATCGCAGCTGCGCATGCGCGCCCAGCGTGAGGCCCGCGGCGAGAAGATCACCTTCAAGATGTGGCTGTTCCCGGGCCTTACCTGGGCGACCATTGCCTTCATCATTGCCATTCTGGTGGTAATGGCGCTGCGTGAGGACCACCGCGCCGAAATCATCGCGACCGCGCTGCTGAGCATTGGTGTGGTGGCGGCTGGCTTGCTGGTGCACCGCAAGCGTGAAGCTGCCGGGCGGGTGGCGCTGGATAACTGATCCGCGCTGGCTGAAATGAAAAGGCCGCGCCCTGTGAAGGGCGCGGCCTTTTTTGTTGCCTGTTCCGGCCCTTTCGCGGGCTTGCCCGCTCCCACAGGGACGGCATTGCCTTTGGGCCTGGGGTGTACCTGTAAGGAGGCGGCTTGCCGGCGATAGGGCCCGGTCAGGCTACACAGCCCTGTCAGCCAAATTGCTTCTGCTGCTGTTGCTGCTTGGCAACCAGCTCCGAAGCCGCCACGTAGGCGGCCTGGAACTCATCGCTCTCCAGCCAGGCCATGGTGGCTTCTTCGTCGGCCCCATCCAGCCATTTGCGGTAGGCGTTGAACACCAGCACGATGTAATCGGTGGCGTGTTCTTCCTTGTGTCCCTTGAGCACAAGGGCCAGCAGCGGATCTACCAGGAACACCGAAATCATCGGTACCAGGCCGCCTTCCTGGGCTTCCTTCATCTTCTTGAATAGCGGGTCGTAGCTGCCCGACTCCATGGCCTTGTTGTACACCTGCTCGATGCTGGCGCTGTCGCCAGCACTGGCCTTGACCGCCTGGCCGCTGCGTACCATGCGGTTCTGCTTGGCCTTGCTGGCGGCGCGCTTGGCGCGTTTCTGTTGCTTGGTTGGGGTGGCCATGGTGAATCCTTGGTGGGGCGGAAATTGCGCGTATTGAAGCGCAGCAGGCACGCCGATTCAACAGGCCTGCGGCTCTGCCTCATCTTCCTCGAAGCCGCGGGACGCTCGCCCGACCAGTAGCGCATCCGGCGCATGCGCCACGCTGCGGTCCTTGCCCGGGTAGTCCAGCGAATGCAGGAAGTGCCGGATGCAATTGATCCGCGCACGCTTCTTGTCATCGGACTTGATCACCGTCCAAGGTGCATCGGCCGTGTCGGTATGGAAGAACATCGCCTCCTTGGCTGCGGTGTAGTCCTCCCACTTGTCCAGCGACTTGATGTCGATGGGGGACAGCTTCCAGTGTTTGAGCGGGTCGTCCCGGCGCGAGATGAAGCGGCGCAGCTGCTCTTCGCGGTTCACCGAGAACCAGTACTTGAACAACAGGATGCCGCTGTTGCACAGCATGCGCTCCAGCTCCGGCGCCTGGCGCATGAACTCCAGGTACTGCAGTGGCGAGCAGAAATCCATCACCTTCTCGACGCCGGCGCGGTTGTACCAGGAGCGGTCGAAGAACACCATTTCACCTGCCGTGGGCAGATGCTGGATGTAGCGCTGGAAGTACCACTGTCCTTTTTCCTGCTCGGAAGGCTTTTCCAGGGCCACGATGCGCGCGCCGCGTGGGTTGAGGTGCTCCATGAACCGCTTGATGGTGCCGCCCTTGCCTGCGGCATCGCGCCCTTCGAACAGGATCACCACGCGCTGGCCGGTTTCCTTCACCCAGCTCTGTACCTTCAGCAACTCGATCTGCAGCGCATGCTTGGCCTTCTCGTAGTCCTGGCGACGCATGCGGGTGCGGTACGGGTAGCTGGTGGGCAAGCGGGCCGAAGTGCTGTCTTCGTTGCTGCCCTTGGGGGCGGTGGCGACTTCCAGTGCAGCAGGTTGCTGGCTGATGCTGGTGATCGTCGGCTCCGGCTTGCGCTGGCGTGGGCGACGCGTGCGGGCTGGGGTGATGGCGGGCTCGCTGGGGGCGGGGAGCAGGAGGGGGGATTCTTCGCTCATGGAGGTCCTTGCGGGTCGAGTCGGATGTCCGTCTTCGATTGTGAAGGTGAGCGAGTGATAGCTATTTGATGTCTATCAATGAGACGTGAGGGGATTTGAGGATTGAAGCTGTTGGATTATGAAAATTCACAGACAACAAAAAACCCGCACTAGGCGGGTTTCTTGTTGTCGCTTCGGGTAACTTTGCAACCACCAGAAGCTTGAAGGTGGTGCCCAGAGACGGAGTCGAACCGCCGACACGAGGATTTTCAATCCTCTGCTCTACCGACTGAGCTATCTGGGCGACGAGGTGAATTAAATAGACTTTCAGACCGCTCGTCAACGACTTTTTGAAAAAATTTTAAATTAATTCCGTCGCTTACGTTCCGTGGGGTCATTCCGAGGGTGGAACGTAGCCTTCCGCCTGGGCGTATTCTTCGCCGGCGAAAAACTTGTCCATCTCGCCCTGGAGGAATTTGCGGTCCTCGGCGTTCATCATGTTCAGGCGCTTTTCGTTGATCAGCATGGTCTGGTGCTTCTGCCAGTCAGCCCAGGCTTTCTGCGAGATGTGTTCGAAGATGTCCTGGCCCTTGGCGCCGGGGTAGGGCGGGCGCTCCAGGCCTGGCAGTTCTTCTTTGTACTTGCGGCACATCACGGTGCGGGTCATCGGGCGTCTCCTGCAATCAGTTCGTCGGCCGCGCGTTTGAGCAGCTTTTTCACCGGGGCGGCGAGGCCCAGGCGCGGCGGGGTGGCGAGGTTATACCAGAGCCAGTCGGCCTCGGCCACGTGCTGGCCGACCGGGTCGACGCGCACCAGCCAGGGCTCGATCGCCAGCTGGAAGTGGCTGAAGGTATGGGTCAGGCCGTCCATGGCGCGGCTGTCAGCCAGGCGCAGGCCGTGCTGGTAGGCCAGGTCGTCGAGTTGGGCAATGTCGTCCAGTTCCGGCAGGCTCCACAAACCACCCCATAGGCCGCTGGACGGACGGCGGTAAAGCAGGATGGCGCCTTCGTGGTTGGCCAGCAGCGGCATCAGCGTGCGGCGCTGCGGCAGTGCCTTGCGCGGCTTGGGCTCGGGGTAGCGGGTTTCTTCACCGTGCAGGTGCGCTTCGCAGCCGCGCTGCAGCGGGCAGATCAGGCAGCTGGGCTTGCTGCGGGTGCACAGCGTGGCACCCATGTCCATCATCGCCTGGGTGTAGTGGTTGGCGCGCTGCTGTGGGGTAAAGCGTTCGGCCGTGGCCCACAGCTGGTTGGCCACCTTGGGTTCGCCGGGGTAGCCGGCCTGGGCGGTGTAGCGGGCCAGCACGCGCTTGACGTTGCCGTCGAGGATCGGTGCGCGGATGCCCATGCTGATACTGGCGATGGCGCCGGCGGTGGAGCGGCCGATGCCAGGCAGCTCGGTGAGCTGCTCGACACTGCGCGGGAATTCGCCGCCATGCTGTTCGACCACGATCTTCGCGGCCTTTTGCAGGTTGCGTGCCCGGGTGTAGTAGCCCAGGCCCGTCCACAGGTGCAGCACCTCGTCCTCCGGCGCTTCGGCCAGGGCCTGCACGGTCGGCAGGGCCTGCATGAAGCGGTCGAAGTAGTTGAGCACGGTGCTGACCTGGGTCTGCTGCAACATGATTTCCGACACCCACACCCGGTACGGGTTGATGCCCTGTTGCCAGGGCAGGTCGTGCCGACCGTGTTCGTCATACCAATCCAGCACAGCGCTGGAGAACTGCTCGGGGCTCATCGCTTGAACAGCCCCTTGAGCGCGTCTTTCAATTCTGGGCTCACTTTGTCTCCGAGTTTTTCATCGATCTTGTCTTGCAGACGGTTGCCGGCCACCTTGGCGGCAACCTTGCCCAGGCCGTCCTGGTCCAGGCGGCAGGCTTTGGCGCCCAGCTCCAGCGGGCCGCGGCAACGCAGCGGTATTTCGACACCGACATACCGTTCGTTGACCTGGCAGGCCGGGTCCGGCATGGCGCGCTGGTCGCCTTCGACGACCACGCCAACGTTGTAGTCCATGCCCAGTACACGCAGGTCGAGGTCACCATGGCCATTGACGGTAAGGCCCGGAATTCGTGCCTTGAGGTCCGGGTTGCTGGCAACGCCATTGCGTACTACCAGGCTGCCACGCAGTTCCTGGAACGGGGTGTCCTTGCCACGCGGCTCGCCGCTGAGCGACTTGCGGTTCAGCGTGGCGATGGCCTTGCACAGTTGCTGTTCCAAGTTGGCATTGACCAGCACGCCATCGTTGATGACGAAGTTGGCGTTGCCGTTGAGGGTGTCGACCAGGGTCTTCTGGCTGTTGCCGGTGGCGGTCAGGTCGCTGGTCAGGGTTAGCAGGCCTTTGACCGGTGGCGTCTGTTCCTTGCCCTCGGTCTTGATGAAGTGTTCGACCGGCACCCGCTGGATGCTGGTGTTGACGCCCAGTTGCGGCACGGCAGGGCGCACGTCGACGGTGCCCTTGGCCTCGAAGGTGCCGTTGTACAGTTCACCGCGCAGGGTTTGCAGGGTCAGCAGGCCGCCCTGGCCGATGGCCTTGAGCTGGGCGTCTTCGATCGGCAGTTTGTCCAGGGTCAGCGAGCCGAAGGCCAGGTCGGCCTGTAGGTCGAGGGCGCGCAGGCGATCGACCGGCAGCAGCTTGTCGTCGCTCCAGGCGACCTGGGTCGGGGCATTGGGGAGCGGCGTGGTGCCAGGGCCGGCGACCGCAGTGGTTTCCTGTTGCTTGACCTCGGCCTGACGCGCGGCGGTGGCGCCCTTGGCCTCTTCACTCTTGGCCGGCAGGTAGCGGTCGGCGTTGAAGGTGTCGCCCTTGAGCTGCAGGCGCAGGGCCTGTTTGGCGAAGTCTTCGACGGCCACGCGGCCAGTGAAGGTGCTGTCGTCCAGCTTCACCGCCAGGTCTTCCAGGGCCAGGCTGTTCGGCGTGCCCTGCAGGCGGGTGACCAGTTCCAGCTTGGCGAAGGCCGCCGGGTCGTTGGTGGCCGGCAGCGGGCGGCCGATGCTGTCGAGGAAGGTGCGCAGGTCGAACTGGGCGATGGACAGGCCGCCGCTCAGCTGCGGTGCCTTGTCCAGGTCTCGCAGGTTCAGCTCGCCCAGGGCGCGCAGCTGGTTGGCCGAGACTTTCAGGCCGTTCCACGAGGCGACATTGGCGGCCAGGTCGACCAGCAATTGGCCTTGGGCGGCGAAGGTCACGGTCTTGCCGCCGGTGGGCTCACCCGAGGTTTCGCCCGACAGGCGCATGTCTTCGAAGTTGTAGCGCTTGAGCTTGCGGTCGAAGCGCAGCTCGCCGGCCAGTTCGGTGCGGGCCTTGATGTTCGGCTGGCTGGCGCTGAGGAAGGCGCTGGCCTTGAGCGGAATGTTCGCCCCTTCGTGGACTGGGCCGGTGCTCAGCTGGATGCTTTCGGCGCTGTAGCTCTGGCCGGTCTTGGCATCGGTGTACTGTACGCGGGCGTTGTTCACGGTCAGGCTGTCGATGTCAAGCTTGACGGCGCGTTCGTTGCTGGCGACCGGTGCCGACGCCTGTTCGGCCGGTGCCTGGGCTGGAGCACTGGCCTGCCCATCGGCACTGGCGCCGTTCTGCGCGGGCAGCGGTTTACCGATGTCTTCCCAGTTGCCATGGCCCTGTTCGTCACGGGCCAGGGTCAGGTTCAGGCCCTCGACGCGCACGTCGCTCATCTGCACTTCGCGGCGCAGCAGTGGCAGCACACGTACAGAAAGCCCCAGCATCTGCAGGTCGGCGAACGGCTCCTTGGGTTTGTTCAAGGTGGCGATGCTCGCATCGTGCAACTCCAGGCCCAGCCACGGGAACAGGCTCCAGCCAATGTCACCGTTGAGGGTCAGCTCGACGTGAGCCTTGTCACGTGCCAGCTGGCGAATCTCGTCTTTGTAGTCGTTGGGATCGAAGAGGTGGGTCAGGGCGAAGCCCAGCGCCACGATGATCAGCAGCAACCCGAGAAGCCCAAGTCCCAGGATTTTGCCGAACGCTTTCATGGGCGAGTCCTTGTAGTCCGTTTTTGAAATTCAAGCGCCAGAGTATAGCGCCGCAGTGGTTACCCCTGCGTATTCGACTAGAGATACGGGGCATTTCCTACGCGTACAACAGATGGTACGGCTTTCGACAGCCATGATTTTGTCAGTTCCGAATGTGTGGCCTGTACTGGCCCTATCGCCGGTATAGGCAACATGACCGTTTCAGCCGAGCAAAAATTAACGATATCAGATTGCTTTCACGCTACTTGATGCTGCTACCCTTGCGCCGCTTTGCCTGCACCCTCCCTATAAGAAGGATCTGATCCATGAGCAGTACCGTCGCGGCGGGGACCTTGGCCAGTGCGCCAAGCTTCCTGTCGAAGGAGCGCATCATCGCCCGTCCGGGCTTCAACCGCTGGCTGGTCCCACCGGCCGCCCTTGCCATCCATCTGTGCATCGGCATGGCCTATGGCTTCTCGGTGTTCTGGCTGCCGCTGTCGCAAGCCCTAGGCATCACCGCCCCGGTCGCCTGCGCGGCGGACATGGGCTTCATGGCCCGCATGTTCAGCGCCGAATGCGATTGGCCGATTTCCATGCTGAGCTGGATCTACACCCTCTTCTTCGTCTTCCTCGGTTGCTCGGCGGCCGTGCTGGGTGGTTGGCTGGAACACGCCGGCCCGCGCAAGGCCGGCCTGGTGTCGGCGCTGTGCTGGTGCGGTGGCATGCTGATTTCGGCGATTGGCGTGAAAACCCATCAGTTGTGGCTGATGTGGCTGGGTTCCGGCGTAATTGGGGGTATCGGCCTGGGCCTGGGCTACATCTCGCCGGTGTCGACCCTGATCAAGTGGTTCCCGGACAAGCGCGGCATGGCCACCGGCATGGCGATCATGGGCTTCGGTGGCGGGGCCATGGTCGGTGCTCCGCTGGCCACCGCGCTGATGGGCCATTTCGGCAATGCGCAAGAAGTGGGCGTGTGGCAGAGCTTCGTCGTCATGGCGGCGATCTACTTCGTGTTCATGACCGCTGGTGCCCTGGCGTATCGCGTACCGCCAACCGGCTGGAAGCCCGAAGGCTGGAGCGCCCCAGTGAAGAAAGCTGGCAACACCATGGTCACCGACCGCCACGTTCACGTCAGCGTGGCCTGGAAGACCCCGCAGTTCGCGCTGATCTGGCTGGTGCTGTGCCTGAACGTGTCGGCGGGTATCGGCATCCTCGGCATGGCTTCGCCGTTGCTGCAGGAAGTGTTCGCCGGCAAGCTGCTGGGCAACGGGCTGAGCTTCAGCGAGCTGAACAGCGCCCAGTTGGCGCAGATTGCCGCGATCGCCGCCGGCTTCACCGGCCTGCTGAGCCTGTTCAACATCGGCGGGCGGTTCTTCTGGGCGTCGTTCTCGGACTACATTGGCCGCAAGAACACCTATTTCGCCTTCTTTGCCTTGGGCGTGGGCTTGTACAGCCTGGTGCCGAACATGGGGCACCTGGGTAACGTGGCGCTGTTCGTGGCGGCGTTCTGCATCATCCTGTCGATGTACGGTGGTGGTTTTGCCACGGTACCGGCCTACCTGGCCGACCTCTTCGGTACGCAGATGGTCGGCGCAATTCATGGCCGCCTGCTGACTGCCTGGGCGGCGGCGGGGGTGCTGGGGCCGGTGCTTATCACCTACCTGCGCGAGTACCAATTGGCGGCCGGGGTGGAGCGTGCGGCTGCTTATGACATGACCCTGTACATCCTCGCCGGCCTGCTGGTGCTGGGCTTTGTCTGCAACATGCTGGTACGACCGGTGGCCGACAAGCACTTCATGAGCGATGCCGAACTGGCTGCCGAGCGGGCTTTGAGCCATGACAAGGGCGCCGACGGGGCGCGCTCGCTGGAGTGGAAGGCGGCGCCGGGTAGCCTGCCGCTGGTACTGCTGGCCTGGGCTGTGGTGGTCGTGCCGTTGGCCTGGGGCGTTTGGATTACCTTGCAGAAGACGGCTGTGCTGTTCCATTGATTGGGGGCGCTTTGCGCCCCATCGCGACACAAGGCCGCTCCTACAGGCGACCCCTGTAGGAGCGGCCTTGTGTCGCGATGGGCTGCAAAGCAGCCCCAAGCCATGCGGTTGTATAGACCTGTAACGGTATCCAGCCTGCGTAATTCCTCGTTTTGCCATATGTCATCCGCGTTTCAAGCCGGCGCGTTCTAGGCCTATAATGAAGCCCTTTTCGCCTAATGATTTTGCGGAGCTGGTGATGGTCGAACGTAAGGCTTCCGTCGAGCGCAATACCCTGGAAACCCAGGTCAAGTGCTCGATCAACCTCGATGGCAGTGGCAAGGCCCGATTCGATATCGGTGTGCCTTTCCTTGAACACATGCTGGACCAGATTGCCCGCCATGGGCTGATCGATCTGGATATCGAGTGCAAGGGTGACACGCATATCGACGATCACCATACCGTCGAAGACGTCGGCATCACCTTGGGCATGGCATTTGCCCAGGCCATCGGTGACAAGAAGGGCATCTTCCGCTACGGCCACGCCTATGTGCCGCTGGACGAAGCGCTGTCGCGCGTGGTCATCGACTTCTCCGGTCGCCCGGGCCTGCAGATGCATGTGCCGTACACCCGCGCCAGCGTCGGTGGCTTCGATGTCGACCTGTTCCAGGAGTTCTTCCAGGGCTTCGTCAACCACGCCCTGGTGACCCTGCACATCGACAACCTGCGTGGCCACAACACCCACCACCAGATCGAGACCGTGTTCAAGGCTTTCGGCCGCGCCCTGCGCATGGCCATTACCCTCGACGAGCGCATGGCCGGGCAGATGCCTTCCACCAAAGGGTGCCTGTAAATGCAGACGGTAGCCGTAATCGACTATGGCATGGGGAACCTGCATTCGGTGGCCAAGGCGCTCGAGCATGTAGGTGCCGGCAAGGTGCTGGTCACCAGTGATGCCACGGTCATCCGCGAAGCCGACCGCGTGGTATTCCCGGGCGTGGGCGCGATTCGCGACTGTATGGCAGAAATCCGCCGCCTGGGCTTCGACAGCCTGGTGCGTGAAGTCAGCCAGGACCGCCCGTTCCTCGGCATCTGCGTGGGTATGCAGGCACTGCTCGACCACAGCGAAGAAAACGACGGTGTCGACTGTATCGGCCTGTTCCCCGGCCAGGTTCGCTTCTTCGGCAAAGACCTGCAGGAAGACGGCGAGCACCTGAAGGTGCCGCACATGGGCTGGAACGAAGTCGGCCAGACCAACGACCACCCGCTGTGGCACGACATCCCCGACCGTGCGCGGTTCTACTTCGTGCATAGCTATTACATCAATGCAGGCAAGCCGGCCCAGGTGGTCGGTCGCGGCCATTACGGTGTCGATTTCGCCGCTGCACTGGCCGATGGCTCGCGCTTTGCCGTGCAGTTCCACCCGGAGAAGAGCCATACCCATGGCCTGCAGCTGCTGCAGAACTTCGTCGCCTGGGACGGGCGCTGGTAAATGAGCAGGTCGAAGACCAAGGCCCCGGTCATCACCCTGGCCCCCGAGCAGGAGCGCGAAGCGCTGCACACGCTCAAGCGCTTCCTCGAAGACCGTTTCGAGCTGGAGCTGGGGTCGTTCGAAGTGGCCGAAGTCCTCGAACTGTTCAGCAAAGAAATTGCACCCCTTTACTACAACAGGGCGATTGCCGATGTTCAGCTGCACCTCAAGGAGCGGTTCGAGAGCATCGAAAGCGATCTGTGGGCGCTCGAGAAGCCCTGAAACCCCAAGAACAGACAGGTTCCCAAGATGCTGATTATCCCCGCTATCGATCTGAAGGACGGTGCCTGCGTGCGCCTGCGCCAGGGCCGCATGGAAGACTCCACGGTATTTTCCGACGACCCTGTGAGCATGGCCGCCAAGTGGGTCGAGGGTGGCTGCCGCCGCCTGCACCTGGTCGACCTCAACGGCGCCTTCGAAGGCCAGCCGGTCAACGGTGAAGTGGTCACCGCCATTGCCAAGCGCTACCCGACCCTGCCGATCCAGATCGGTGGTGGCATCCGCTCGCTGGAAACCATCGAGCACTACGTCAAGGCTGGCGTCAGCTACGTGATCATCGGCACCAAGGCGGTCAAGCAGCCGGAGTTCGTCGCCGAAGCGTGCAAGGCCTTCCCGGGCAAGGTCATCGTTGGCCTGGACGCCAAGGACGGCTTCGTCGCCACCGACGGCTGGGCTGAAGTGAGCTCGGTGCAGGTCATCGACCTGGCCAAGCGTTTCGAGGCCGATGGCGTCTCGGCGATCGTCTACACCGACATCGCCAAGGACGGCATGATGCAGGGCTGCAACGTGCCGTTCACCAAGGCGCTGGCAGAAGCTACCTCGATCCCGGTGATCGCCTCGGGCGGCATCCACAATCTGGGCGACATCAAGGCCCTGCTGGACGCCAAGGCCCCGGGCATCATCGGCGCCATCACCGGCCGTGCCATCTACGAAGGCACCCTCGATGTCGCCGAGGCCCAGGCCTTCTGCGACAACTACCAAGGCTGAGGACTGAACCATGGCACTGGCCAAGCGCATCATCCCTTGCCTGGACGTGGACAACGGCCGGGTGGTCAAGGGCGTCAAGTTCGAGAACATCCGTGATGCCGGCGACCCGGTGGAAATCGCCCGTCGCTACGACGAGCAAGGTGCCGACGAAATCACCTTCCTCGACATCACTGCCAGCGTCGACGGCCGCGACACTACCCTGCATACCGTCGAGCGCATGGCCAGCCAGGTGTTCATCCCGCTGACCGTGGGCGGTGGCGTGCGCACCGTGCAGGACATCCGCAACCTGCTCAATGCCGGTGCCGACAAGGTCTCGATCAACACGGCCGCGGTGTTCAACCCAGAGTTCGTCGGCGAGGCAGCGGACCGTTTCGGTTCGCAGTGCATCGTTGTCGCCATTGATGCCAAGAAGGTGTCCGGGCCGGGCGAAGAACCACGCTGGGAAATCTTCACCCACGGCGGGCGCAAGCCGACCGGGCTGGATGCCGTTGAATGGGCGAAGAAGATGGAAGGCCTGGGTGCTGGCGAGATCCTGCTGACCAGCATGGATCAGGACGGCATGAAGAACGGCTTCGACCTGGGTGTTACCCGTGCGATCAGTGATGCGCTGGGTATTCCGGTGATTGCCTCGGGCGGTGTGGGTAACCTGCAGCACTTGGCTGACGGCATTCTGGAAGGGCATGCCAGTGCGGTGCTGGCTGCCAGTATCTTCCACTTTGGTGAGTACACGGTGCCGGAAGCCAAGGCCTACATGGCTTCGCGTGGGATCGTCGTTCGCTGACCCATTGTTGGGAGGGCTTTGCCCTCTCGCGACACAAGGCCGCTCCTACAGGGATATGCGTTCCCCTGTAGGAGCGGCCTTGTGTCGCGAAAGGGCCGCAAAGCGGCCCCAATGGCATCAGCCGTGGTTCTTGCCGAGCAATGCGTGATAAAGCTCGGTATCCCCAAGTATCCCCACCACCTTGTCGTTATCCTGCAACACCAGCTTGTTGCCGGTCTGATAACGAATCTGCAGCGCCTCGCGCATGCCGATATCGGCATTTACCAACGTTGGGCGGCGGCCCAGCAGCTCCACATCCTGCCCTGGTGCCCAGTTTTGCAGGTCAAGCCCGTTCTGCCCCTGGCGTGCGCGCTTGATCGAGCCGCCTTCGCCAAGGTCCAGCCACGAGTCGATGCCGGGGTCTAGGCACACCGAACCGTTCACCCGCTTGCAGTTGTCCAGGCTGCGCATCAGGCTGCGCCCGCACAGCACGTTCAGTGGGTTGGTATGGGCAACAAAGGTACGCACATACTCGTCGGCCGGGTTGAGCACGATCTCTTCCGGCTTGCTGTACTGAATGATCCGCCCGTCCTTCATGATGGCGATGCGGCTACCCAGTTTCAGTGCCTCGTCCAGGTCGTGGCTGACGAACACGATGGTCTTGCTCAGCTTGGCCTGCAGGCCAAGCAACTCGTCCTGCAGCCCTTGGCGGATCAGCGGGTCCAGTGCCGAGAACGGTTCGTCCATCAGCAGGATGTCGGCATCCATCGCCAGCGCCCGGGCCAGGCCCACACGCTGCTGCATGCCGCCAGACAGTTCGTCCGGCTTCTTGTTGCGCCACTGGGTCAGGCCCACCAGTTCGAGCTTCTCGTCTACCAGCTTGCGCCGTTCCTTCTCGGGGCGGCCCTGCATTTCCAGGCCAAAGCTGATGTTCTCGCGCACCGTCAGCCAGGGCATCAGGGCGAATTTCTGGAACACCATGGCAATGCGCTTGGTGCGCATCATCTTCAGTTCGGCCGGGGTGCAGTGGGCAATATCGATGTGCTTGCCTTCGTGCTCGACGAACAGCTTGCCGCGGCTGACGGTGTTGAGGCCGTTGATGCAGCGCAGCAAACTCGACTTGCCCGAGCCGGACAGGCCCATCAGCACGCAGATCTCGCCCTTCTGGATATCCAGGTTGGCCTTCTCGACACCCACCACCAGGCCGGTCTGCTTGAGAATCTGCTCGCGGGTCTGGCCTTGGTCGAGCAGCGCCAGCGCTTCGCGCGGCTTGTTGGAGAAGATGACGTCGACGTCTTCGAAACGAATGATGCTCATGCTTCACCCCTTACCGGCAGGTCCGGTTGCTTGCAGATACGGTCGAGCATGATCGCCAGCAGCACGATCGCCAGGCCCGCTTCGAAGCCCAGGGAAATATCGGCGGTGTTCAGTGCGTTGACCACAGGTTTGCCCAGGCCGTCAGCGCCGACCAGGGCGGCGATCACCACCATCGATAGCGACAGCATGATGCACTGGGTAACGCCGGCGGCGATGCTTGGCATCGCGTGCGGCAGTTCGATACGGGTGAGCAGCTGGCGCCGTGAGCAGCCAAATGCCTTGCCGGCATCCATCAGCTCCTGCGGGACGTCGCAGATGCCCAGATACGTGAGACGGATCGGCGCGGCGATGGCAAACACCACTGTCGAGATCAGCCCCGGCACCACACCCAGGCCGAACAGGGTCAGGGTGGGGATCAGGTAGACGAAGGTAGGTACCGTCTGCATCAGGTCGAGTACCGGGCGCATGGCGGTATAGAACATCGGTTTGTGCGCGGCGACGATGCCCAGTGGCACGCCGATGGCCACGCAAACCACCGTGGCGAAGGTGACCTGCGCCAGGGTTTCCATGGTTTCCTGCCAGTAACCCAGGTTGAGGATCAGCAGGAACGACAGGGCGACGAATGCGGTCAGCGCCCACTTGCGCTGGATGAAATGCGCCAGGGCGGCGAACAGAGCGATGAGCACGAACGGATTGAAGAAAGTCAGGGCACTGGTTACGCCATGGATCATGAACTCCAGGCCTTGCGCGATGGCGTCGAAGTAATTCGCGCCGTTCTGGGTCAGCCACTCGACGAACGACGCGATGTACTGGCCCAGGGGTATTTTCTGATCGATAAGCATGATAGCGAGCTTCCACCTGCATAGATTGAACTCAACCCGGGGCAGGCACGGTCCTGCCCCGAGGTAGCGCTATTGCGTATTTCGTTATTGCGTCAGCTTGGCCTTGGCCGCCTCAAGGCCGGGTTTGCCATCCACGGTGGTTACGCCGGCCAGCCAGGCATCCAGTTTGCCAGGGTTGTCCTTGAGCCACTTCTTGGCAGCCGCCTCGGGTTTCATCTTGTCGTCCAGGACATAGCCCATCATGGTGCTTTCATCCTTGAGCTCGAACGACAGGTTCTTCAACAGCTGGCCAACGTTGCTGCACTCCTGCACATAGCCCTTGCGGGTGTTGGTCAATACGGTCGCCTTGCCGAAGTCGGGGCCGAAGAATTCGTCTCCGCCGGTCAGGTACTGCATCTTGAAGCGGGTGTTCATCGGGTGCGGTTCCCAGCCGAGGAACACGATGGCCTCGCCGCGTTTCTGCGCGCGGTCGACCTGCGACAGCATGCCGGCCTCGCTGGACTGAACGATCTTGAATCCGGCGTCCTTCAGGCCGAAGGCGTTCTTGTCGATCATGCTCTGGATGGTGCGGTTGCCATCGTTGCCGGGCTCGATGCCGTAGATCTTGCCGTCCAGTTCCTGCTTGAACTTGGGAATGTCGCTGAAATCCTTCAGGCCCTTGTCATACAGCGCCTGGGGCACGGCCAGGGTGTACTTGGCGTTTTCCAGGTTGGCGCGCACGGTTTCCACGGTGCCGGCGTCGCGATACTGCTTGATGTCGTTCTCCATGGTCGGCATCCAGTTGCCGAGAAACACGTCCAGGTCCTTGCCGGTGGCCAGCGACTTGTAGGTCACCGGTACCGAGATCATGGTGGTGTGGGTCTTGTAACCCAGTGCTTCGAGCACAACGCTGGTGGTCGCGGTAGTGACCGTGATGTCGGTCCAGCCGACATCCGAGAACCGTACCGTCTGGCATTGCTCGGGTTCGGCGGCCTGGGCCAGCAAAGGCGCGGACAGCAACGCAACCAGCAACAGCGAGGGTGAACCTTTCATGGATGGACTCCTGTGATTTTGTCTTCGGGTTCGCGTGGGTCGCCGGGCTTTCTCAGGGTCCGGTCGACCAGGCCTGCAGAGGGCAGGATGCGTGGCCGTGCTTTACGAGTCGCTTTCGATAATCCTCCAGCGCCGGGCAATCGCCTACTGGTGGGGTCGTAACCAGTACGGAACGGGTCGTATCCAGTATGGGCGATGTCGTTTATGGATTTTTCCACCCCCTCAGCCGCATTTTTACGTCACCAGGCCGCCGTAAAGCGGCGTGGCAAGGGCAGCTCCCCGGTTGAAAACAGCGCGGCGCTGCTGGACAAAAGTACGTCGGTTGCAGACGGCGAGGGGGTTGGTAAAAGCCCGATGATGCGTGCATTCAAGGCGGCCCGCTGCTTCAGCCTAGCAGTTGCCCCGCCCTGCGCATGGCGCGCAGAGACAAGCCCAGCAAGAGGTGATTCGACAATGGCCATCAGCGTGTTCGACCTGTTCAAGATCGGTGTCGGGCCCTCCAGCTCCCACACCGTAGGCCCCATGCGTGCTGGCGCCCTGTTCGTCCAGGGCCTGCGCGAACGCGGCGAGCTGGAACGTGTGAAGCGGATCGAAGTGCGCCTGTATGGCTCGCTGTCGGCCACAGGTGTGGGGCACGGCACCGACAATGCCATCATCATGGGCTTGATGGGTGAATGGCCTGACGCCATCGACCCGACCCAGATCGTGCCGCGTATAGCCGACCTGCGCGAAACCAACACCCTGCAGCTGGACAGCCGCCTGCCCATCGAATTCGTCTGGGCCCGCGACATGCTGTTGCTGGACGAGAATTTGCCGTACCACCCCAACGCCATGACCCTGGTTGCCGAAGGCGAACAGGGCGAGCTGCACCGCGACACCTACTACTCGGTGGGTGGCGGCTTCGTGGTCGATGCCGCCCAGGCCGCCAGCGGCGTGCTGGATGCTGACCAGACGGTGCTGCCTTACGATTTCAATAGCGCTGCCGAACTGCTGCGCCTGTGCAAGCAAAACGACCTCAGCGTGTCGCAATTGATGATGGCCAACGAGAAGGTCTGGCGCAGCGAGGAAGAGATCCGCGCCGGCCTGCACAAGCTCTGGGAAGCCATGCAGGAATGCGTCAACAACGGCCTCAAGTACGAAGGCACGCTGCCCGGCGGATTGAACGTGCGCCGCCGCGCCGCCAAGCTGCACCGCAGCCTGCAGGAAATCGGCAAACCCAACGTGATCGGCTCGACCATGAGCGCCATGGAGTGGGTCAACCTGTTCGCCTTGGCGGTCAATGAAGAAAACGCTGCCGGCGGGCGTATGGTTACCGCACCGACCAACGGTGCGGCGGGCATCATCCCGGCGGTGTTGCACTACTACATGCGCTTCAGCGATGCGGTGGACGAGTCCAGCGTGGTCGACTTCTTCCTCGGTGCTGCCGCGGTGGGCATCCTGTGCAAGAAGAACGCCTCGATCTCTGGTGCCGAAGTGGGTTGCCAAGGGGAAGTCGGTTCGGCTTGCGCCATGGCAGCGGCGGGGCTTGCCGAAGTGCTGGGCGCGACCCCGCCACAGGTGGAGAACGCTGCCGAGATCGCCCTGGAGCACAACCTGGGCCTGACCTGCGACCCGGTCGGTGGGTTGGTGCAGGTTCCGTGCATCGAGCGCAACGCGATTGCCGCGGTCAAGGCCATCAACGCTGTGCAGATGGCCCTGCGTGGTGACGGCGAGCACTTCATTTCCCTCGACCAGGTGATCCGCACCATGCGCGATACCGGGGCCGACATGCACGACAAGTATAAAGAGACTTCGCGCGGTGGTTTGGCGGTCAGCGCGATCGAGTGCTGATAGCTTGACCGGACCTCAAGGGCCTCTTCGCGGGTGAAACCGTGAAGAGGCCCTTGAGTTTGACGCAGGTGCAGCACAGCCCCCCCAATGCATCCTTATGGTGCAGTGCGACGCATACCAATCGTCGGGTGTCGTAATCAGTGCGGGCATTGTCGGTGACACTCAAGAGTGTCGTTTCTGGGCATCCTACACTGCGCGTGTCACCAAATTGCTCAGCCATTCCACGCACACCGCCTAGCACGCCCGTTCTACGATGATTGACCAACTCGATCAAAGCACCTGATTTGCCTAACAAAGGCGTCGTTTTCAGGTTTTTTTGGATGGCCGTTCAACTTCAGGCACGGCGTTTGCGTAGAGATTGGTACCAAGGCCCCCACACATGAAACCGGGGCCATACATAACAAGAAATCAGTGCTCGCCTGAGGCACCCCCTGCATTTGTGTGAGGAGAAATCGCGATGACGTCGTACACCTCCGGGAACCCAACCCAGAACCGCACAGCCCCCCAGTCCATCGGGTTTCTCCTATTGGACAATTTCACCCTGATTTCCCTGGCGTCGGCCGTCGAGCCGCTGCGCATGGCCAACCAGCTGTCCGGCCGCGAGCTGTACCGCTGGCACACCCTCACCGCCGATGGTGGACAGGTGTGGGCCAGCGATGGCTTGCAGATAACCCCTGACGCCGCGATGCACAGTGCGCCTCCCATCGATACCGTGATTGTTTGCGGCGGCGTGGGCATCCAGCGCAGTGTCACCCGCGAGCATGTCACCTGGTTGCAAACCCAGGCCCGCCAGTCGCGCCGCCTGGGCGCGGTATGCACCGGCAGCTGGGCCTTGGCCTGTGCCGGGCTGCTGGATGGTTTCGATTGCAGTGTGCACTGGGAATGCCTGGCCGCGATGCAAGAGGCTTTCCCGCGCGTCAACATGAGCACCCGCCTGTTCACCCTCGACCGTAACCGCTTCACCAGCTCCGGCGGTACTGCGCCGCTGGACATGATGCTGCACCTGATCAGCCGCGACCACGGCCGTGAACTGTCGGCGGCGATCTCCGAAATGTTCGTCTACGAGCGCATCCGCAACGAGCAGGATCACCAGCGCGTGCCGCTCAAGCACATGCTTGGCACCAACCAGCCGAAGCTGCAGGAAATCGTTGCGCTGATGGAGGCCAACCTCGAAGAGCCGATCGACCTGGACGAACTGGCGGTATACGTGTCGGTATCGCGCCGGCAGCTCGAGCGCCTGTTCCAGAAGTACCTGCACTGTTCGCCGTCGCGTTACTACCTGAAGCTGCGCCTGATCCGCGCCCGGCAGCTGCTGAAGCAGACGCCGATGTCGATCATCGAAGTGGCGTCGGTGTGCGGCTTCGTGTCTACCCCGCACTTCTCCAAATGCTACCGCGAGTATTTCGGCATTCCGCCGCGTGACGAGCGCGTGGGCTCCAACACCGCGCAGCAGGTGGCGATGATGCCGATCCCGCAGGCCATGACCCTGTCGCCGCACAGCGGGCCGATGGCGGCCCTGAGCCAGGCGCGCAACGAGTCGACCTTTGCCAGTGTAAGGCTCTGAAACAGCACTGGCCTCTTCGCGGGTAAACCCGCTCCCACAGGTACTGCACCGGATTCAAAAGCGGTGCGATACCTGTGGGAGCGGGTTTACCCGCGAAGAGGCCAGTACAGGAAAACGAATCAGCCGCGCTTGTTGAACTGCGCCAACGCCGGCAACAGCTGTTTGTCGATGGCCTGGCGCACCGCCGGCAGGATCGTCGCACTACCAGTATACATCTGCTCCACCATCCCCTTCAGCGCCCGTGCATTGGGCTCGGTCAACCCACGCACCACCGCTTCGCACGCCTGCTCGGCAGTAGCGCCGGCCGGAATCTCGAACCCGCGCGCGCGCAGGTGGCCTGCCAGATCGTCCTGGTCAATCAAATCCGCATGCATCATGGCTGTTGTCCCTTTTATCGCTAAGAGAGTGCTGCTGTGATTTACGACCGATTCTGTGACGCCGGCGACATGCCCGCAACAACAGAATGGCGCCATGGCTGCTTTGGCTAAGAACAGGTCGTTTACGGCTAAATCCAGTGTTCGGGAAGTGCGCAAACTCAAGCCATCTGCCGCAACGGAGGGTTTGGTCACCCTCGTTCGTGTACAGTGGATGTTGCTCGCTCTTGGCCCCGGATGCTCACGGCTTTCCGGGGTTATTTTTTTGCCCGGAGCAACACCGCCACCGCTGTTGGCTCACTGTCTTGCTCAATACTTGCAGGCATGCATGCCTCTGTGGGAGCGGGTTCACCCGCGAATGCGTCGGTAGCTTCACCATCGCATTCGCGGGTGAACCCGCTCTCACAGGGTACGCAGTTTTGTTCAGGATCGGGTGTTCAAACCCATCACCCGTCCGACGAACTCAGCCGGGGGCACATCCTGCTGCTCATCCACCAACCCTTGCAGCAACTCGACACTACGCTCACTGAACGGTGCCGACCTCGGCCCCGCCAGGTCCACATGCAGCAGCATCTGCTCACTGGTCGCCAGCGCTTCGGCGAACCCTGCCCGGTGCAGGCTGTGGTAGACATGCAGGCGCTTGCGATCAAAGCCGATGATCTGCGTCTGCACCCATACCTCGGTGCCCAGCTTTACTTCGTGCAGGTAGTTGATGTGCGCCTCCAGGGTGAACAGCGAGTTACCGCTCTGGCCGCGGCTGTCGGCATCCAGGCCGATGCGCTCCATCAGCGCGTCGGTGGCGTAGCTGAAGATCAGCAGGTAGTAGGCATCGCGCAGGTGCCCGTTGTAGTCGACCCAGTCCTCCTGGACCGGGGTGCGGTAGGTGATCAGTGCGGGCATCGCGGTCTCCTCAGTCGCCGAAAGCCATACCGTGGCTGGCCTTGCTGGTCTTTACCGCTTCCAGCACTGCCAACAGGGTGTCATCACGATAGCGCTCCAGCGCGGCGATGCTGCGATCCGCCAGTTGCACGGATGTCCCTTCGACCACATCGTCGATCAACTTGTCGGTGAGTTCCGGCGCCGGCAGGTAGGTCCAGGGCAGTTTCAACGCCGGGCCGAACTGGGCCATGAAGTGACGCATGCCCGCATCACCACCGGCCAGGGTGTAGGTGAGGAACGTGCCCATGAACGACCAGCGCAAGCCGGCACCGAAACGGATGGCATCGTCGATCTCGCCGGTACTGGCCACGCCGTCGTTGACCAAGTGCAGTGCTTCGCGCCACAGCGCTTCGAGCAGGCGGTCGGCGATGAACCCGGGCACTTCCTTGCGTACGTGTAGCGGGCGCATGCCCAGGGCGGTGTAGATGGTCCGGGCCGCTTCGATGGCTTCGGGGGCGGTGCGGTTGCCACCGACGATTTCCACCAGCGGCAGCAGGTACACAGGATTGAACGGGTGGCCGACCACGCAGCGCTCGGGGTGGGTGGCCGACTCGTAGAACTCGCTGGGCAGCAGGCCCGAGGTGCTGGAACCGATGATCGCGTCGGGTTTGGCGGCGGCGCTGATCTTTGCGTGCAGGTCGAGCTTCAGGTCCAGGCGCTCAGGGGCGCTTTCCTGGATGAAATCGGCGTCGCGGACACATTCCTCGATGGTGGCGACGAACTTCAGGCGGTCTTGTGATGCTCCTGGTGCCAGGCCTTGTTTTTCCAATGCCGGCCAGGCGTTGGCGATGCGCTTGCGCAAGGCCTGCTCGGCGCCTGGCGCCGGGTCCCAGGCGACCACGTCCAGGCCGTGGGCCAGGGCGCGCGCGACCCAGCCGCTGCCGATCACGCCACTACCCAGCGCGGCGAAGGTCTTGATCTCGGTGATGAAGGTCATGTTGAGCTCCTGAAGGTGTCAGCGGCGTTTGAGGTTCATCTTTTCCCGGCCTTCGGCCGGGGTCAGCACACGGGCGCCAAGGCGCGAAATGATTTCCACCGCGCGCTCGACCAACTGGCCGTTGCTGGCCAGCACGCCACGGTCCAGGTAAAGGTTGTCCTCCAGGCCCACCCGCACGTTGCCGCCCAGCAGCACCGCCTGTGCGGCCATCGGCATCTGCATGCGACCGATACCGAACCCGGCCCAGGTGACGTTTGGCGGCAAGTTGTCGACCATCGCCTTCATGGTGGTGGTATCGGCCGGAGCGCCCCACGGGATACCCAGGCACAGCTGGAACAGCGGGTCTTCGAGCAGGCCTTCCTTCATCATCTGCTTGGCGAACCACAGGTGGCCGGTGTCGAAGATTTCCAGCTCGGCTTTTACCCCCAGCTCGGTAATGCGCTTGGCGCCGGCGCGCAGTTGTGCCGGGGTGGAGACGTAGATCGAGTTGCCGTCGCCGAAGTTGAGAGTGCCGCAGTCGAGGGTGCAGATTTCCGGCAGCAGCGCTTCGACATGGGCCAGACGCTCCAGTGGGCCGATCAGGTCGGTACCCGCGCCGAACTCCAGTGGTGTTTCACCCGGGCCGATTTCCAGGTCGCCACCCATGCCCGCGGTAAGGTTGACGATGATGTCCACGTCGGCTTCGCGGATGCGCTCCATGACTTCGCGATACAGCGCCACGTCACGGCTGAAGCGACCGGTTTGCGGGTCGCGCACGTGGCAGTGGACCACGGTGGCGCCGGCTTTGGCGGCCTCTACGGCAGACTCGGCGATCTGCTTGGGGGTGACTGGAACAAGGTGGCTTTTCGAGGCGGTGTCGCCGGCGCCGGTGAGGGCGCAGGTGATGATGACGTCGTGGTTCATGGCGGGGTTCCTTGTGGTGTCTGGTGGCCTTTTCGCGGGTAAACCCGCTCCCACAGGGGACGATGTTGCCCCTGGCATGTGCATGCCTTGTGGGAGCGGGTTTACCCGCGAATGGGCCGGATCAGTTGGCAGTGAGGTTTAGGTTGTCGGCAGCCGGCTTGCCATCGAAGGTGGTCACACCCTCCAGCCAGCGGGCCTTGTCCTCGGGGTGGTCCTTGAGCCACTGGCGGGCCGACTCCAGCGCATCCTTGTGGTCGAGCAGCGGCTGCATCATGCGGCTCTCGTCCTCGGCACTGAAATTCAGGTTGGCCAGCAGGCGGTGGGCGTTGGGGCAGCGTTCGGCGTAGTCCGGCGCGGTCACCGTCCACACTGTCGCGCGGCCTTCGTCCGGGCCCAGTGCGTCCTGGCTGTCGCCCAGGTAGACCATGTCGATATTCACGTTCATCGGGTGCGGTGCCCAGCCGAAGAACACCACTGCCTCGTTGCGCCGCACCGCGCGGTCGACGGCGGCGAGCATGCCGGCCTCGCTGGACTCGACCAGCTGGAACTTGCCCAGGCCGAACTGGTTCTTGGCGATCATCGCCTTGATCTGGGTATTGGCGCCGGAGCCTGGTTCGATGCCGTAGATTTTCCCACCCAGTTCCTTCTCGAACTTGTGGATGTCGGCAAAGGTCTTCAGGCCCTTGTCGGCCAGGTACTTGGGCACCGCCAGGGTGGCGCGGGCGTCTTCCAGGCTCGGCTTGTCGAGCACCTTGACCTGTTTGGCGTCGACGAACGGTGTGATGGTCTGGGTCATGATTGGGTTCCAGTAACCCAGGAACATGTCCAGGCGCTTGTCGCGGATGCCGGCGAAGATGATCTGCTGTGAAGCGCTGGTCTGCTTGGTCTGGTAGCCAAGGCCATCGAGTAGCACCTGCGCCATGGCGCTGGTGGCGATGACGTCGGTCCAGTTGACCACGCCCAGACGGACGTTCTTGCAAGCCGCGGGCTCGGCGGCGAATAGTGGGGAAGTGGCGATGCTGCTCAGGGCAAGGGTCAACAGGCTGCGGCGGATCAAGCTGTGCATGGTGGCTCTCCATCGGCAGTGCATATTGTTATTGGGGTTCGACCTCTCTGGGTCGTATGAAGAAGCTACGCTGCTGTCAGGGTGGAAAATCGCACCCTGGCGACCAACATTTGCACGGAGGCGACCACCTTTGCCGTGGAGCATGCAATGCCGCAAATCATTCACTTCCTGTTGTTGCCCGGGTTCTCGGCCATGGGTTTCATCAGTGCCCTGGAACCACTGCGGGTGGCCAACCGCTTCAAGGGCCCGTTGTATCGCTGGCAGGTGTTGAGCCTGGACGGCGGGGCGGTGCTGGCCAGCAATGGCATGTCGGTGAACGCCGATGCAGCGCTGGCGGCGGGCGAGCCTGGTGGCATCCTGCTGATCGTCGCCGGTTTCGAGCCATTGGCCTGTTATGGGCCGGCGCTGCAGCAGGCGCTACGCCGCCTGGACCATGAGGGGGTGGTTCTGGGTGGCATCGATACCGGCGCGGTGGTGCTGGCCGAGGCCGGCCTGCTCGACGGCCACCGCGCCACCGTGCACTGGGAGGCGCTGGAGGCGTTCAAGGAGCGCTATCCACGCTTGCAGGTGACCCAGGAGCTGTTCGAGATTGATCGGCGTCGCATCACCTGCGCAGGCGGTACCGCGTCGATCGATCTGATGCTCGACCTGATCGGCCAGGCCCATGGCAGCGAGCTGGCGGTGCAGGTGTCCGAGCAGTTCGTGCTCGGGCGCATTCGCCAGCGCCAGGACCACCAGCGCATGCAGATCGCGAGCCGTTACGGCATCAGCAACAAGAAGCTCGTGAAGGTGATCGGAGAAATGGAGCGAAATATCGAGCAGCCGCTCAACAGCCAGGTGCTGGCCGATGCAGTGCAGGTGACCCGGCGGCAACTGGAGCGCCTGTTCCGCTTGCATCTGGACGACACGCCCAGTGGCTTCTATCTGCGATTGCGACTGGACAAGGCTCGGCAGTTATTGCGCCAGACCGACATGAGTGTGCTGGAGGTGGCGGTGGCGTGCGGGTTCGAGTCGGCGTCGTATTTTACACGCAGCTACCGGGCACGGTTCGAGCGGTGTCCGCGGGAGGATCGGTTGGCCCGGGTGGTGTGACTGGTCCTCGTGAGCCATGGAGGTTCAACTCTCACCTCCTTGGAAACTTGTTTGGTTAGACGAGGTGGGAACCCCGATTAGTTTTTTGACCGCCTTTACAACTGATCGGGGGGGCACATATTAGGGTTGAGCAAATCCTGGTTTGCCGTTTGCAGCACGCCAAGCCTTCACCTCGGCCACAATTTGCTCAGGACTATCTTTCCCTTCCTCTGGGTAAAAAAGAAGATCTGATCCAGCGGGGTGCTCTGACAGTTTCTCAAACTTCTCCACAGCGCTACGGTGCGCTTCGTCGCTAGGGTAGTCAACTACGTAAATTTTGTTCACAAACTCCAAAAATTCTATTTCTTTAATATTGTTAATCGAATCATTCATCTTTAATCACCTTGGTGAATTTGGATGTGGAGGCCGGCAGTTATAAGGAGAATGCTCTCTGCGTTATTGCAGCGCTTCCCTTCTTATGGCCTCTTTGGTCTGTTGGGCCAACTTACGGCGTGCCTGCTCACCGCAGTTGTCGGGGCAGATATGAAGGGGCGTTCAACGTCCCAGACATGTATCAGGAACATCCGCTGCCTAAGGAAGGTCTGAAGTAACCCTGTATTTCCGGTCGACTTCAGCCCTTGCTGCTTTTGAAAGCGGGCCGTCGATCAAAATCGACCAGGTAACCCGCTCAGTTCTCCGTTTTTGGCCGCCGCGAGCACCTCGCAGCAGCCATTTTCCGCATTACAGGTGCACCTGTCCTGCGGTAGTCAGCAAATGTCGGCGCGCCATCCATAGGTTCGACAGCGCGAACAGCGTCACCAGCTGAGCGGTGTTCTTGGCCAGGCCACGGAAGCGCACCTTCACGTAACCGAACTGGCGCTTGATCACTCGAAACGGGTGCTCGACCTTCGCTCGCACTTGTGCCTTGGCCTTCTCGATCTTGCGCTTGGCTTTGTACAGGGCGCTGCGTTTATCGAGCTTCTTGTAGGTGCTGCGGCGTGCTGCGACCTGCCAGATCACTTCGCGGCCCGCATGTTCGGGGCGCTTTTCGACGCCGGTGTAGCCGGCATCGGCGCAGACGACGTTCTCGTTACCGTGCAGCAGTTTGTCGACCTGGGTGATATCCGCCACGTTGGCTGCCGTGCCTACCACGCTGTGTACCAGCCCCGACTCATCATCCACGCCGATGTGCGCCTTCATGCCAAAGTAATACTGGTTCCCTTTCTTGCTCTGGTGCATTTCCGGGTCGCGCTTGCCGTCCTGGTTCTTGGTCGAGCTGGGTGCGTGGATCAGTGTGGCATCGACGATAGTGCCCTGGCGCAGCGACAGGCCGCGATCCCCCAGGTAGCCATTGATTACGCCGAGGATGCCGGCTGCCAGCTCATGTTTCTCCAGCAAACGACGGAAGTTGAGGATGGTGGTTTCGTCGGGAATGCGCTCCAGGCTCAGCCCGGCGAACTGACGCAGGATGGTCGTCTCGTAGAGCGCTTCTTCCATGGCCGGGTCGCTGTAGCCGAACCAGTTCTGCATCAGATGGATACGTAACATGGCCATCAGCGGATAGGCTGGACGACCACCTTCACCCTTTGGGTAGTGTGGCTCGATCAGGGCAATCAATCCCTTCCACGGCACCACCTGATCCATCTCGATCAGGAACAATTCCTTACGGGTCTGCTTGCGCTTGCCGGCGTACTCGGCGTCGGCGAAGGTCATCTGCTTCATGGAAAAACTCGGCTGGCGGGATCGGCGTATTTCACCAGATTCGGGAAGTCTTTTTCAGACCTTCCCTAAGGGGCTGAGCATGGCGCAATCGGTAGGAGGTATCGAGCGAATCGGCCAAGTTGTCTACCGAGCAGAAGCCAAACAGGGTGAAAAAGTAACTGAAATCCTTTACGCGGCCCATGCTCTGGGCCATGCGTTCTTGCGACTAACCTTTGCACGGTGGCGACCACCCTCAGCCGTGGAGCGTGCAATGCCGCCTGGTTAGAACTGATCGAGGTCAGAAAGCGCCTGGAGGCGGTTTTCGACCTGTACTCGTCGCGCCTCGAAAGCCCGGGCGTCGAGTTTCGCGCCCATGTGGTCCAGTTGCAGGGCAAGGCGCGTACGTGGGGCATCCGGGTCGGTCGAACAGCACAGGTTGAAGACGATCGCCAGCGGGCTGCCGCTGTCATCTAGGTCAAATTCGATGCGCAGGTGCGAGCTGGCCGAAGTGCTGCGCAGCAGGGCGAGGTCTGGCTGTTTCAAGCCATTAAGTATGTCGTTGGCAACCCGCTCGAACTTGAGGTTGCGACGCTGGGGCGCTGGAATCCAGCCGTTGAAGACGTCTTGAAACACAGCATCCGTGGGTACGCAGTTGATGCTTTTCGTCGTCCGTTCGATCAGTTCGACACCGCTGTTCTCCAGGCCCTGCAGAAAACGGCTGAACCAGCGCTGGCCATCCTGTTGGCGATCGTGAGCCTGGTTGGCCTCTAGTTGCGCCAGGCGCAGGCAGGCATGAAGGTCTTCCCAGGGTTGGTTGGCGAGTTTGGTGGGCATGCTTGTGGTCCTCGCTGCAGGCGTAGGAAGGGGAGCCTGGCGCCGCTGGGCGGCGCCAGGTGCAGGTCAGAGTTCCAGCGCCAGGATGTCGAACGCCTGGCTGGCCAACTTCATCCTGACGGCTTCGCGCATGGCGTCGAAGTGGCGAACACTGAACGAGCCCTGTTGCGAGGCCCGGTATACACGGGTATTCGACTTGTCGATGATGCGGCCAGCGGACCCTGCGGCTTTCTCGGCCTTGTCATAGCTCAGCTGAACGCTGGTCATGTGCATGATCGGCAGGCCTTGCGGTGTCATCTCGCAGGCCGAAATCTGGATGGTGCTGGATTTGCCCGAAACACTCACGCTGCTTTCTTCGAGCAGTTGCTGCGCCTTGGGTGTTTGCACGATCACTTCGAAGGAGCGTTTTACACAGCGGCTCAGGCGGTGGCTGGCGCCGATCTGGACGGTGACGATCTGCGGCACCAGGGTGGCCAGCGTGTGGGTGTCCTTGTCGATTGCTTCCTCGACATGGGCGGCGCCGGTCAGCGTCCAGCCGAACTTGCCCAGGCCGTCGTTGTAGAAGTTGTACCACTCGCGCTGCTGGGTTTCCTTGTCGAACTTCTTGTTTGCCGACAGGTTCATCAAGCGCATGCCATCGAGCACGTCTTCGGCAACGCTGGCAGGTACATCCGGGGCAAAGATGCAGACGGTGTTGGCAACCATGACGGCGCGTTCTTCGCCTTCTTTCTTCAGGGCGGCAATGGCGCTGTTCATGTCGGTCTTGCTGATAGTAGAGGTCATGTCTTGGTTTCCGATCGAGTTCATCATCGGCACCTCGGGTGAGGCGCCGGGGACGCACTTTGGTTCGGATCGTCAAGACAGATAAGCCGAAAGCCTTTCCTGCCGAGGAACTCCCTTACTGCTGGCCGATGGACTGCAGGTACTCCGAGCGGTCATCGCTGCGTTGTGCCACGCAGGTGTTCCACGCCGCTTCGAACGCCTTGCTGCCCGGTTTCTCGGCATAGGTTTCGACCTTGCAGTCGGCATCGCGCAGTTGCGTCCACAGTTTCTCGGCCGCCTCCATACGCTCGGCCAAGGCGTCTGCCTTGTCGCCTTCGTCGGCGTACTGGTCGCGAATGCGCTGTATCAGGTCGTCATACGCCGACTTAAGTTCACGCTCGGCCGTCTGCTTGTTGAACGCCGCGCAAGCGAATGTCTGCTGGTCGGTCTCGACGTTGTCGCACGGGGTGCTTTCTTCCTCGCCGGCCTGGGCGCCCGATACGACAGCCAGCAGTACCAGCCATGCCATTGATTTCATCCGTTTTCTCCTCAACAAGGCTGACGAATCGGCTGGATTCTCGCTCAGCCGCCGACAAGACGATAGCTCCCTGAAGAAATGTTCATGAAACGGTCGGAAATGTCGTTATCGAGACTGTCTCTCATCGCCAGACGGCGCGCCAGAGGGCGCGATGTCGCGCATTGACGCTTTCGGCAAACCCCCTGTCGTTTTTGCATCGGGGCGCCTTTGGGCACAGGCATATGCTGGCCCCAAAGCGCCGGCAATAAGGTTTGGCGCAAACCCATTCAATAAAAGGGGACAGCCTGATGAGCCCAGCCGAACTTCACGCCGACAGCATCGTCATCGACGGCCTGATCATTGCCAAATGGAACCGCGAGCTGTTCGAAGACATGCGCAAAGGCGGGCTGACTGCGGCCAACTGCACGGTGTCGGTCTGGGAAGGCTTCAAGGCTACCGTCGACAACATCGCCGCCAGCCAGAAGCTGATCCGCGATAACAGTGACCTGGTGATGCCGGTACGCACCACCGCCGACATCCGCAAGGCCAAGGAACTGGGCAAGACCGGCATTCTCTTCGGCTTCCAGAACGCCCACGCCTTCGAAGACCAGATCGCCTACGTCGACGTATTCAAGCAGCTGGGCGTGGGCATTGTGCAGATGTGCTACAACACCCAGAACCTGGTCGGTACCGGTTGCTACGAGCGTGACGGCGGCCTGTCGGGCTTCGGTCGCGAGATCGTTGCCGAAATGAACCGCGTCGGCATCATGTGCGACCTGTCCCACGTGGGCTCCAAGACCTCCGAAGAAGTCATCCTCGAGTCGAAAAAGCCGGTTTGCTACTCGCACTGCCTGCCTTCGGGCCTGAAAGAGCACCCGCGCAACAAGTCGGACGAAGAGCTGAAGTTCATCGCCGACCACGGCGGTTTCGTTGGCGTGACCATGTTCGCGCCGTTCCTGGCCAAGGGCATCGACTCGACAATCGACGACTACGCCGAAGCCATCGAGTACACCATGAACATCGTCGGTGAAGACGCCATCGGTATCGGTACCGACTTCACCCAGGGCCACGGCCAGGACTTCTTCGAATACCTGACCCACGACAAGGGTTACGCCCGTCGCCTGACCAACTTCGGCAAGATCATCAACCCACTGGGCATCCGCACTGTGGGCGAATTCCCCAACCTCACCGAAACCTTGCTCAAGCGCGGCCACTCCGAGCGCGTGGTGCGCAAGATCATGGGTGAGAACTGGGTCAACGTCCTCAAGGACGTGTGGGGCGAATAAGCCGCTCTCCAAGCCTGAAAGCCCCTGCCAGCAACGCCGGGGCATCCCGATAAAAAATTTTATGGAGTTGAGTTTCCATGGCCAAGATCGCCCCGCAATTGCCAATCGAAGTAGACAGCGAGACCGGTGTCTGGACCAGCGACGCCTTGCCGATGCTGTATGTGCCGCGCCATTTCTTCGTCAACAACCACATGGGCATCGAAGAAGTCCTGGGCGCCGACAAGTACGCCGAGATCCTCTACAAGGCCGGCTACAAGTCCGCCTGGCACTGGTGTGAAAAAGAGGCCGAGTGCCATGGCCTGGAAGGCGTGGCGGTGTTCGAGCACTACATGAAGCGCCTGAGCCAGCGTGGCTGGGGCCTGTTCGAGATCCAGGACATCGACCTCGACAAAGGCACCTGCAGCGTCAAGCTCAAGCACTCCGCGTTCGTGTACGTCTATGGCAAGTGCGGCCGCAAGGTCGATTACATGTTCACCGGCTGGTTCGCCGGCGCCATGGACCAGATTCTCGCTGCCCGCGGCAGCTCGATCCGCACCGTGGCCGAACAGGTCTATGGCGGGTCGGAAGAAGGCCACGAAGATGGCCTGTTCGTTACAAAGCCGTTGTAAGCCGGAGATAGCGTCATGGCATTCGAAGCAATGTTCCAGCCGATCCAGATCGGCAAACTGACCATCCGCAACCGTGTGCTCAGCACCGCGCACGCTGAGGTCTACGCCACTGACGGCGGCATGACTACCGACCGCTACGTGAAGTACTACGAAGAAAAGGCCAAGGGCGGTATCGGCCTGGCGATCTGCGGCGGCTCGTCGGTGGTGGCCATCGACAGCCCGCAGGAGTGGTGGTCGTCGGTCAACCTGTCGACCGACCGCATCATCCCGCACTTCCAGAACCTGGCCGACGCCATGCACAAGCATGGCGCCAAGATCATGATCCAGATTACCCACATGGGCCGTCGCTCGCGTTGGGACGGCTTCAACTGGCCGACCCTGATGTCGCCGTCGGGTATCCGTGAACCCGTGCACCGCGCCACCTGCAAGACCATCGAGGTGGAGGAGATCTGGCGCGTGATCGGCAACTATGCGCAAGCTGCCCGCCGTGCGAAGGAAGGCGGCCTGGACGGCGTGGAACTGTCGGCCGTGCACCAGCACATGATCGACCAGTTCTGGAGCCCACGGGTCAACAAGCGTACCGACGAATGGGGCGGCACCTTCGAAGGCCGCATGAAGTTCGGCCTGGAAGTACTGAAGGCCGTGCGCGCCGAAGTCGGTGACGACTTCTGCGTGGGCATGCGTATCTGTGGCGACGAATTCCACCCCGATGGCCTCAGCCACGAGGACATGAAGCAGATCGCTGCCTACTATGACGCCACCGGCATGCTCGACTTCATCGGCGTGGTCGGCTCGGGTTGCGACACCCACAACACCCTGGCCAACGTCATCCCGAACATGAGCTACCCGCCGGAGCCGTTCCTGCACCTGGCGGCCGGCATCAAGGAAGTGGTCAAGGTCCCGGTGCTGCACGCGCAGAACATCAAGGACCCGAACCAGGCCACGCGCATCCTCGAAGGCGGCTACGTGGACATGGTCGGCATGACCCGTGCGCACATGGCTGACCCGCACCTGATCGCCAAGATCAAGATGGGCCAGATCGACCAGATCAAGCAGTGCGTCGGTGCCAACTACTGCATCGACCGCCAGTACCAGGGCCTGGATGTACTGTGCATCCAGAACGCCGCGACCTCCCGTGAATACATGGGCGTGCCGCACATCATCGAGAAGACCACCGGCGCCAAGCGCAAGGTGGTGGTGGTTGGCGCCGGCCCGGCCGGCATGGAAGCGGCCCGCGTGGCTGCCGAACGTGGCCACGATGTGACCCTGTTCGAGAAGAAGGAGCAGATCGGCGGGCAAATCACCATCGCCGCCAAGGCCCCGCAGCGCGACCAGATCGCCGGTATCACTCGCTGGTACCAGCTGGAGCTGGCGCGCCTGAAGGTCGACCTGCGCCTGGGCACCGCCGCCGACGTGGCTGCCATCCAGGACCTGCGCCCGGACATCATCGTGCTGGCGGTGGGTGGGCATTCCTTCCTGGAGCAGAACGAGCACTGGGGCGCCGCCGAAGGGCTGGTGGTCAGCAGCTGGGACGTGCTCGACGGCAAGGTTGCGCCGGGCAAGAACGTGCTGGTGTACGACACCATCTGCGAGTTCACCGGCATGTCGGTGGCTGACTTCATCGCCGACAAGGGCAGCCAGGTCGAGATCGTCACCGACGACATCAAGCCGGGTGTGGCCATGGGCGGTACTACCTTCCCGACCTACTACCGCAGCATGTACCCGAAAGAAGTGATCATGACCGGCGACATGATGCTGGAAAAGGTCTACCGCGAAGGCGACAAGCTGGTGGCGGTGCTGGAAAACGAATACACCGGCGCCAAGGAAGAGCGCGTGGTCGACCAGGTGGTGGTGGAGAACGGCGTGCGTCCTGACGAGCAGCTGTATTACGCACTGAAGGAAGGTTCGCGCAACAAAGGCCAGATCGACGTGGAGGCACTGTTCGCCATCAAGCCACAGCCGATCCTCAGCCAGCCGGGCGAAGGCTACCTGCTGTACCGCATCGGCGACTGCGTGGCCCAGCGCAACGTGCATGCGGCGATCTACGACGCCTTGCGCCTGTGCAAGGACTTCTGATCGAGAAAAATCGTCGCCACCGGGCGCGGTCCCTGTGGGAGCGGGTTCACCCGCGAAAGCGTCAGCACAAGCAACAAAGTAGTCTGATCTGACGCATTCGCGGGTAAACCCGCTCCCACAAGGGGCCGATCCCATCTTCAGAGTGGCGCAAGAATCCAGCTGTTGTGGGAGCCTCCCATGTTGAACACCCTTCTACCTATCCTGCTGTTCGCTGCCCTTGGCCTGGCAGTGCTCGGCGCCCTGCGCCGGGTGCGCATGTGGCGGCGTGGCCGGCCGTCCAAGGTCAACCTGATCGGCGGCTTGCTGGCCATGCCACGCCGCTACCTGGTGGACCTGCACCATGTGGTCGAGCGCGACAAGTACATGTCCAAGACCCACGTGGCTACCGCTGGCGGCTTCGTGCTGTCGGCCGTGCTGGCGATCCTGGTGCACGGCTTCGGCCTGCAGAGCAAGATCCTCGGCTACGCGTTGCTGGTGGCCACGGTGATCATGTTCAGTGGCGCCATCTTCGTCTTCAAGCGCCGCCTCAACCCGCCTTCGCGCCTGTCCAAGGGCCCGTGGATGCGCTTGCCGAAGAGCCTGCTGGCGTTTGCCGTGAGCTTCTTCATCGCCACCTTGCCGGTCGCCGGCATCCTGCCGGCCAACACCGGTGGCTGGGTGATGGTGGGCATTCTCGGTCTGGGCGTGCTGTGGGGCGTGTCTGAGCTGTTCTTCGGCATGACCTGGGGCGGCCCGATGAAACACGCCTTCGCCGGTGCCCTGCACCTGGCCTGGCACCGCCGCGCCGAACGCTTCGGCGGCGGCCGTTCCACCGGCCTCAAGCCGCTGGACCTGGAAGACCCGAACGCGCCGCTGGGCGTGGAAAAGCCGGTGGACTTCACCTGGAACCAGCTGCTGGGCTTCGACGCCTGCGTGCAGTGCGGTAAATGCGAAGCCATGTGCCCGGCCTTTGCCGCCGGCCAGCCGCTGAACCCGAAAAAGCTCATCCAGGACATGGTCATCGGCCTGGCCGGTGGCACCGACGCGCAGTTCGCCGGCAGCCCATACCCGGGCAAACCGATCGGTGAGCATGGCGGCCACCCGCACCAGCCGATCGTCAATGGCCTGGTCGACGCCGAAACGCTGTGGTCGTGCACCACCTGCCGTGCCTGCGTCGAGGAATGTCCGATGATGATCGAGCACGTCGATGCCATCGTCGACATGCGTCGTCACCTCACCCTGGAAAAAGGCGCCACCCCGAACAAGGGCGCCGAAGTGCTGGACAACCTGATCGCTACCGACAACCCGGGCGGCTTCGCCCCTGGCGGGCGCATGAACTGGGCCGCCGACCTCAACCTGCAACTGCTGTCGGAGGTGAAAACCACCGAGGTGCTGTTCTGGGTCGGTGACGGTGCCTTCGACATGCGCAACCAGCGCACCCTGCGCTCGTTCGTCAAAGTGCTCAAGGCGTCGGGCGTGGACTTTGCCGTGCTCGGCCTGGAAGAGCGCGACAGCGGCGACGTGGCGCGCCGTCTGGGCGATGAAGCGACCTTCCAGCAATTGGCCAAACGCAATATCCAGACCCTGGCCAAGTACAAGTTCCAGCGCATCGTCACCTGCGACCCGCACAGCTTCCATGTGCTGAAGAACGAGTACGGCGCCCTGGGCGGCGACTATCAGGTGCAGCACCACAGCACGTACATCGCCGAACTGATCGCGGCCAACAAGCTCAACCTCGGCCAGCACAAGGGCGGCAGCGTCACCTACCACGACCCGTGCTACCTGGGCCGTTACAACGGTGAGTACGAAGCTCCGCGTGCCGTGCTCAAGGCCCTGGGTATCGAAGTGCGCGAGATGCAGCGCTCGGGCTTCCGTTCCCGTTGCTGCGGCGGTGGTGGCGGTGCGCCGATCACCGACATCCCTGGCAAGCAGCGTATCCCGGACATGCGCATGGACGACATCCGCGAGACCGAGGCCGAGCTGGTGGCCGTGGGTTGCCCACAATGCACCGCCATGCTCGAAGGTGTGGTCGAACCGCGCCCGCAGATCAAGGACCTGGCCGAACTGGTGGCCGACGTGCTGATCGAAGAGGACGCGCCCTCTGCCCCAAAGCCGCAAACGGCCAAACGTGAACCTGCGGAGGTGCACTGATGAGCGACATTATCCGCCGCGACCCACGCGCCGAGTGGATCGCCCGTAACCGTCTGCACCCGCTGCATGCAGCGATGCAGACGCAGCAGACCAGCTGGATGGGGCCCAACGGCCTCATCCGCAAGAACCCCCATGCGATTGCCGCAGGCTTCATCGGCCCGGCCGGCATCAAGCGCATCGACCGCAGCGGCGCCCAGCAGGGCACCGCCGTGGGCGGGCGACGCACGGCGGCGGCCGAGGTCAAGCTGCCGCTGCACCAGGTGCCGGCGCCGGCGTTCTACATCGCCGTGGTGCCGGACATGGTCGGTGGCCGCCTGAGCAGCCACGACCGCGACCTGCTCGGCCTGGCCCACAGCCTGGCCGGCAGCGACGGTGCGGTGCTGGCAGTGGTGTTTGGCGAGCACAAGGAAAGCAACTTTTCCACAGCCGGGGTCGACCGCCTGCTGGTCATCGAAGGCGAGGCGTTCGAAGGTTATGCACCGGAGCAACTGGTACAAGGCCTGCGGGCTGTGGATAACCAGTTCACCCCGCGCCACTGGCTGCTGCCCGACAGCCGCACCGGTGGTGGCGAACTGGGCCGGCGCCTGGGCGCGGCACTGGGCGAGCGCCCGGCGACGCGGGTATGGCAGGTCAAGGACGGCCAGTGCATCGGCCGTGCCGGTGCCGGCCAGCAGGACCTGCAGCGCGCCGTACCACGCTTGATCCTGGCGGCGGCCGAGTGCGCCGAGCCGGTCAGCGAAACCCGTCACGAAGCGCTGCCCGTGGAGTTGTCCACAAGCGTGGCGCGCAGCCTGTCGCGCATCGAAGACCTCGGTTCGGTGGCCGTGGACCCGGCCACCATTGCCATGGCCGAAGCCGAGTTCATCATCTCGGGCGGCAACGGGGTCAAGGACTGGGACCTGTATCACAAGGCCACCGCGGCCCTTGGCGCCACCGAAGGCGCCTCGCGGGTGGCGGTGGACGACGGCTTCATGCCGCGCAACCGCCAGGTGGGTGCCACCGGTACCTGGGTTACCGCGCGGGTCTACGTGGCTGTGGGTATCTCGGGCGCGATCCAGCACCTGCAGGGCATCGGCGCCTGCGACAAGGTGGTAGCGATCAACATGGACCCGGGCTGCGACATGATCAAACGGGCGGACTTGTCGGTGATTGGTGACAGTTCGGCGATTCTCCAGGCACTGATCGAGGCTGTGGACAACTACCGCAGCGGCGGCCAGCGCGACGCGGCATAAGGGCACGAGCATGAGTACGAAAGTGATCAGCCTGGTTTCCATCGGTGCCCACCCCAGCTCCGGCCGCGCTCGCCGCGCCGAGCAGGATGCGCGCGCCGTGGAGCTGGGTTTGCAGCTGGCTGGGGATAACTTACAGGTGGTGCATGCCGGCGACCCACGGGAAGAGGCGCTGCGCGCCTACCTGGGGATGGGCCTGGACCACCTGGATGTGCTGGAGCAGCCGGCCGGCGCCGACGTGCTGGGCGTGCTCGGGGATTACCTGCGCGATGCCGGGGCACAGCTGGTGCTGACCGGCAGCCAGGCCGAGACTGGCGAAGGGTCGGGCATGTTGCCGTTCCTGCTGGCCGAAAAGCTCGGCTGGCCGCTGATTGTGGGGTTGGCTGAAGTGGAGTCGATCGAAAACGGCACCGCCCAGGTATTGCAGGCGCTGCCGCGCGGTCAGCGGCGTCGGCTGAAGGTGCGCCTGCCGTTGCTGGCGACTGTGGATAACGCCGCGCGCAAGCCGCGCCAGAGTGCTTTCGGGCCGGCGCGTCGGGGTGTGTTGGCGGCACGCAACGTGGCTATCGTCGAAGACGAACTGCTGGCCGAAGCCGAACTGCAACCAGCCCGCCCACGGCCCAAGCGGCTGAAGGTGATCAAGGCCAAGAGCGGTGCCGACCGGATGAAGGCGGCGACGGCCAAGGCCAGTGGCGGCGGTGGCAAGGTGTTGAAGGACGTTTCTCCACAGGAAGGCGCCGAGGCCATCCTCAAGCTGCTGGTGGAAGAGGGCGTGCTGCGCTAGAGCCTCACGCGGTCCCGGTGTGGGAGCGGCCTTGTGTCGCGATGGGCTGCGCAGCAGCCCCGGCAATCTTGACTCATAGTCGAGATCCTGAGGCCGCACTGCGGCCCATCGCGACACAAGGCCGCTCCTACATTCCATACACAGCCTCGATCGAGCGCTTTTGCCCACCGAATCTGTTCGCCAAGGTGTGGATAAAGTGTTGGCGCATGGCCGCAGCCCTTGTGTGACGGCGCCTCCAAGATTATGGTCAAAAAACAACCAGTATTATCCCTGCCTTCGCATGCAACGCGCGGCAGTACCCTCCGGATTTTGTCCACAATCACTGTTAGCCGGTCTGTGGATAATCTGTTCGGTAGCACCTGTAAGCCACATAGTTAAAGGCTTTGACAGGTTTGTTCAGAAAGTGATCAATCTCGCCATAATCCTGCTCGATCCTTGATAATCATGGTCGTGAGTGGCTTATCCACAATCCGATTGCACAAACTGCATCAGTTGCTCACAAACTCTGTTGGTGTTTCTGTGGACAAGGTGTAAGAAGTCCGCTGTAGCCCAATATCCACGCCATCCTGGCCGGTTTGATCAAACAATGATCAGGGGTTTGTCTGATATTTTTGCCAGTACGCAAACCTGGCGTCCGTCGTTACCCTGTCCACATGCGATCAGTGTGAGTCAACCATGGCGACATCCCTGTTGAATATCGATCGGCAGCACTCTGTACTGGGCGCGCTTTCCTTGGGTCCGCGCGCTTACTCACCCTATGGCTTCCTTAGCGGTTCCCTGGGTTCAGGGCTGGCTTTTTGTGGCCAATACCAAGATCCGTTGACGCATAATTATCTGTTGGGCAGTGGCCATCGCTCCTACAGCCCGGGCCTGATGCGGTTCATCACGCCGGATTCGCTTAGCCCATTCTCCAAGGGCGGAATCAATGGATACGCCTATTGTGAGGGGGACCCGATTAACAGGCACGATTCAACGGGCCGCGTTTGGCAGTGGATACCTCCACTGGCTCAGGCCGCCTCTAGTGTTTCAACAGGACTCGGCGCGGTTAACCGCAGGTCGCTTGCTGTGGTTAGACAGCGGATTCAGAGGATGAACGGGGAGTTACCCGACCAGGAACTTGTGCGCGCAGAGCTTGCAGACTCGCTCCAGTTTTATTCCTCTATCCCTATGGGGGCTGGTGCCAATCTCGCCCGAAATATCCTCAATGCACCTGTGTCGCCGGCAGATCCACTGGTCAGTCAGCTTGTCTGGACCGGAGCTGGGGGAAGTTCTGGCGTTGCCATAGGCACCAATTTAAACGGCTATTCGGTGTATCAAACATGGACGCAACTCGCAGATCAACATGGCATCAACCGGTGGAGCGTGGTGGCCGAGGCCATAGGGCAAGTCTTGCTCCCACCTTTCGTCAGGAGGGGGAGTTTGCAGGCGGGGCAATGGGCAGCGGAAGCGCTCGGTAGCGGAATAGCCGGGGCCTACCGTGTGCCGGGGAGGGTGATGGCCAAGGTACATAGCGATGATGGAGGAGAAGTTCTGAGAGCTGTCCTTGTCGTTAGAGGGAGTTGATGCTATTAGCGCCCCTTACTGAAACGCAGGTGTGTCGTGCCTCGTCATACCGGACGAGGCACGGCATCATCGTTTACTGTGCCTGAACTTCCTTCAGATACGCCGCCGGCTCCGCCCCCAGGTTGTTCAGCAAGCGCTGGCTGTACCAGTCAATGAAGTTGACCACGCCAAACTCGTAGGTTTTCGAGTATGGCCCAGGCTGGTAAGCGGTGGAGTTGATACCACGCTGGTTTTCCTCGGCCAGGCGACGGTCCTGGTCGTTGGTGGCGTCCCACACCTTGCGCATGTTCTCGGGGTTGTAGTCCACACCCTCCACGGCATCCTTGTGCACCAGCCACTTGGTGGTGACCATGGTTTCCTGGGCGCTGATCGGCCACACGGTGAACACGATCATGTGGTCGCCCATGCAGTGGTTCCAGGAGTGCGGCAGGTGCAGGATGCGCATCGAGCCCAAGTCCGGGTTCTGGATACGACCCATCAGCTTCTGGCAGGCCTGTTTGCCGTCCATGGTCATCGACACGGTGCCCTTGAGCAGCGGCATGCGCACGATACGGTTACGCAGGCCATGGCTTTTGTGCAGGTACGGGATCTTCTCGGCTTCCCAGGCGGCGGCGGAGGCAGCCACGTGGTCCTTGAATTCCTGGCTGGCGCGCGGGTCGTTGGTGTCGTCCCATTCCAGCAGGGTTTGCAGCAGCTCCGGGTGCGAACCGTTGCAGTGGTAGCACTCGCGGTTGTTTTCCAGCACCAGCTTCCAGTTGGCCTTTTCCATCAAGGTGGTCTGTACCGCCACCTTGGTGTTTTCCATGTCGTACGGTTCCATGTAGTGGTCCAGGGTGGCCAGGAACTCGTCGATGGCAGGCGGGTTTTCCGCCAGGCTGATGAAGATGTAGCCGCCGGCGACCTTCACGTTCACAGGCTTCAGGCCATACTGGTTCATGTCGAAGTCGGCACCCATTTCGGTACCGGCGAACAGCAGGCGGCCGTCCAGCTCGTAGGTCCACTGGTGGTACGGGCAGACCAGCTTGGCCACCTTGCCCTTGTCGCTGACGCACAGGCGCGAACCGCGGTGGCGGCAGACGTTGTGGAAGGCGTGCACCTTACCTTCGGCGCCACGCACCACGATGATCGGGTTCTTGCCGATCTGCAGGGTGATGTAGTTGCCCTTGGCCGGGATCTCGCAGGTCATGCCGGCGATCAGCCACTCCTTGTGGAAGATCTCCTGCATGTCGATCTGGAACAGACGCTCGTCGGTGTAGAAAGGCTGGGGCAGCGAGTAGGTGCGCTCGCGGGTCTGCAGCATCTCGGCGGTGGCCTTGCGTGCAGGTTCCAGTGGATCGCCCAGGCTCAGGGTTGCGGTGACGTCCATCGTGTATTCCTCGGGGCCGTGTGCGGCCGGCAAAAGGTGGCTAATCGTTGTTGTGGTGCCGCAAGGCTGCTCATCAGAAACAGCTAGTTGTTTTGCCGTGGAGTGTGCGTCCGAAGGCGTCATGAACCGTATCCATGGGCGACATGGCCGATTTGAATTACGACGCGCCAGCCCTTGCAGTGCGGGGCTGGTCGCGATAAGCACGCCGATGTCGCTGGCAGGAATGTACGTCGTCTTCAGCTTGCGCATTATCCAAGCCATAAAACGGCCAATAGTCGGCTGCTGGAGATGAACATGTCCGATACCTTCCTCAATCCGGTCACTACCCAGACCTGGGCCAACGGCCGCCACATCGTGCGCTGCGTCAAGGTCATCCAGGAGACCTGGGACGTGCGCACCTTCTGCTTCATGGCCGATCAACCGATCATGTTCTTCTTCAAGCCGGGGCAGTTCGTCACCCTGGAGCTGGAGATCGAAGGCAAGCCGGTGATGCGTTCCTACACCATCTCCAGTTCACCGTCGGTGCCCTACAGCTTCTCGATCACCGTCAAGCGTGTACCGGGCGGCCTGGTGTCCAACTTCCTCCACGACACCATGCACGAAGGCGCCGAGCTGCCGGTGCACGGCCCGGTGGGGCTGTTCAACGCCATCGATTTCCCGGCGCAGAAGGTGCTGTACCTCTCGGGCGGTGTCGGGATCACCCCGGTCATGTCGATGGCGCGCTGGTTCTACGACACCAACGGCAATGTCGACATGGTGTTCGTGCACAGCGCCCGTTCGCCGAAGGACATCATCTACCATCGTGAACTGGAGCAGATGGCCTCGCGCATCCCCAATTTCAGCTTGCACATCATTTGTGAAAAGCATGGCCTGGGTGAGCCGTGGGCGGGTTATCGCGGTTACCTCAACCAGCGCCTGATGGAGCTGATCGCGCCGGACTACATGGACCGTGTGGTGTTCTGCTGCGGCCCGACGCCATACATGACTGCGGTCAAGCGCATGCTCGAAGCGGTCGGCTTCGACATGAAGAACTATCACGAGGAATCGTTCGGTGCGACGCCGCCTGAGGCCAAGGCCGATGCGGTGGAGCATGCCGAGCAGGCTGCCGACGCGCCGGAACTGGATGCGGCCGACCTCAACCTGGTGGAGTTCATCGGTAGCGAGAAGAGCATCCGCATCGCCCCGGGCGAGACCGTGCACGCGGCGGCGGCCAAGGTTGGCCTGATGATCCCGAAAGCCTGCGGTATGGGCATTTGCGGCACCTGCAAGGTGCTCAAGCTGGGCGGCGAAGTGGAGATGGAACACAACGGCGGCATTACTGAAGAGGACGAAGCCGAGGGCTACATTCTGTCGTGCTGCAGCGTGCCGAAAGGGGATGTGCGGATCGATTACTGATCCGGGAATGCAGGGGGCTGCCTTGCAGCCCATCGCGACACAAGGCCGCTCCCACAAAGGCTCCGGTTACATCGGCCAATGTGGGAGCGGCCTTGTGTCGCGAAAGGGCCGCAAAGCGGCCCCGGCTTTTTAAAGTCAGGTACGGAACCGCGCCACCAAGCCATTCAGATCCACGGCCAACCGCGACAACTCCGCACTCGCCGCACTGGTCTGATGCGCCCCGGTAGCACTCTGCACCGACAGGTCATTGATGTTCACCAGGTTGCGGTCCACTTCCCGCGCGACCTGCGCCTGCTCTTCCGCCGCGCTGGCAATTACCAGGTTACGCTCGTTGATCTGCGCCACTGCCCCGGCAATGGTGTCCAGCGCCATGCCTGCGCCACGAGCAATGTTCAGGGTGGATTCGGCACGCTCGGTGCTGGTGCGCATCGATTCCACCGCTTCTTCCGTACCGCCCTGAATACTGCCGATCATCCGCTCGATCTCACTGGTCGACTGCTGGGTACGATGAGCCAGCGCTCGCACCTCATCAGCCACCACGGCAAAGCCCCGGCCCGCCTCACCGGCACGTGCCGCCTCGATCGCGGCGTTCAGCGCCAGCAGGTTGGTCTGGTCGGCCAGGCCACGGATCACGTCCAGCACCTTGCCGATATCGCGCGACTGTTCGGCCAGGTGGGTGACCAGTTTGGCGGTGGCCTGCACATCGCCACTCATGCGCTCGATGGCACCCACGGTTTCCATGACCAGGTCGCGGCCGTCGCCCGCCGAACGGCTGGCTTCGCTGGAGGCTTCCGAGGTGCTGACTGCATTGCGCGCTACTTCTTCGACGGCGCTGGTCATCTCGGTCACCGCCGTGGCGGCCTGTTCGATTTCGTTGTTCTGCTGCTGCAGGCCGCGGGCGCTTTCGTCAGTGACGGCGTTCAGCTCTTCGGCAGCCGAGGCCAGCTGTGTCGCCGACCCGGCGATCAGCTGCAAGGTGTCGCGCAGTTTGTCTTGCATGCGGGCCATGGCGCGCAGCAGGCGGGCAGCTTCGTCGGTACCCTCGGCATGGATGACATGGGTCAGGTCGCCGTCGGCAATCTGTTCGGCACATCTAAGCGCCTCGTCGATCGGCTTGACGATGCTGCGGGTCAACAGCAGGGCACAGACAAAAGTCAGCACGGTGGCGGCGACCAGCAGGCCGATCACCAGAGAGAAGGCCGCGTCATACTGGCTGGCGGCTTTCGCGTTGGTGTCACGGGTCTGCTCGGTATTGATGCCCACCAGGGTCTCCATGATCTTGTTGATCTGCTCGGAGTTGGCCTGCAAGTCACGGTTGAGAACATCTCTCAGCTCGTCGAGGCGGCCGGCCTGGTTGAGGCTGCGCATTTGCGCCTCCAGCTGGCGATACTGGTTGAGCAACTGAACATACTGGTCGTACGCAGCCTGTTCGTCGGCGGCAGTGATCAGCGGCACGTAGGCCTCTCGCGCGCGGTCGATCTGCTGGTTGCGCTGGTCCATCAGGTTGAGGATTTCCTGCTGGTTTTGCGGGTCGCGGTTCACCAGCAGGCGGTAGGAGAGGCTGCGCAGGCGCAGGTTCAGCGCGCTGATCTCATCCAGTGTCTTGATGGCGGGGACGCTGATTTGCTCGATGACCAGGCCGGCCTGGCGGATGTTGCCCATCTGCATCAGAGAGAAGATACCGAGGCCGAGCATCAGCAGGCCGATGAGCGCAAAGCCCAGCAATGCGCGTGGGGCAATATTGATGTTGCGTAATGACATGGTGGGCAGATCCAGGCAAGTGAAGGAGACGCTTCCAGTGCGACAGAATGTGTCTCTCTGAGTATCGGTCGTGACCCGTCAGCCTTGAGTGCGCGCCTGGCAAAACTCCGAGTTGGCCCGGTTGTTCCTGACCGGCGGTTGACCCAGGTCGGAACAAGGGGCCGGTTACCCTGTCAATCTGCGGGTTAGACACTTTGTGAATCCGATATTTAATGGCGATGGGCCGCACTTTTCTTTATCGTGTGCGCCCCTCGCAACAACCTGAGATAGACCCATGCTGGAAGCTTCCCTGAATCAAATCGAGCAACTGGTCAGCGACCTGATGCAGAAGAACGCTCAACTCACCGAGCAGAACGCCGCCCTCGGTCAGGAACTGGCCCAGGCCAAGGAAGAGAACGAAACCCTGCAGCTGTCGCTGATGGAGCAGGAAGAGAAGAACGGCAGCACCGCCGCACGCCTGCAGGCCCTGCTCGAGCGCGCCAACGCCGGCGTCGTAGGCGCATGACACTGCGAGCGCAGCCGATCAATGTCGTGTCGATCCTCGGCAACGACTATTCGATCAAGGCGCCTGCAGGCCAGGAAGCGACCCTGGCCCAGGCGGTGCAGATGCTCAACACCGCCCTGGCCCAGACCAAGCGTCAGTACCCGACCCTGATCGGCGACAAGTTGCTGGTGCTGGCCGCGCTGAACCTGTGTTCGCGGCAGATCGAGCTGCAGGATGAGCACCGCAAGACGCTGGAGCGTACCCAGGCGCAGATCGATGCCACGGTGGACGCCATCGTGCGGACCATAGCCGAACAATAAGGCCTTGCATCGACCTCTGTGGGAGCGGATTCACCCGCGAATGCGTCAGTGCATTCAGCATCGCATTCGCGGGTAAACCCGCTCCCACAGGGTATCTGATTGCTTCAGGTCACTGGATTAACTGCATACGCAAGTGTATACACTTTCCGCAAAACAATAATTATGCGGGGAGTAGGGCATGCGTATCTGGCGTAAAAGCATCCAGTGGCAGTTGATCACCAGCATGGGCGCCGCCCTGCTGGCGAGCATCCTGGTGGTGGTCATCATTTTCACGGTGGCGCTAAACCGCCTCACCGAACGCTACCTGGTCGATACCGCGCTGCCCGCCAGCATCGAGGCCATCCGCAACGACATCGAGCGCATGCTCGGCCAGCCGCTGGTGGCGGCGGCGGATATTGCCGGCAACACCCTGCTGCGCGACTGGCTTGCCGCCGGTGAAGACCCCGCCCATGCCGCTCCATTCATCGAATACCTGACCGCCGCCAAGCAGCGCAACCAGGCCTTCACCACTTTGTTCGTTTCGACCGAAACCGGCCACTACTACAACGAGAATGGCCTGGACCGTACTCTCAGCCGCAGCAACCCCAAGGACAAATGGTTCTACGGCTACATCGACAGCGGTGCCGAACGCCTGATCAACATCGACATCGACGGTGCCACCGGCGAGCTCGCGCTGTTCATCGACTATCGCGTGGAAAAGAATGGCCAACTGGTCGGTGTGGCTGGCATGGGCCTGCGCATGACCGAACTGTCGAAGCTGATTCATGACTTCAAATTTGGCGAGCACGGCAGGGTGTTCCTGGTGCGTAACGATGGCCTGATCCAGGTTCATCCGGACGCTGCCTTCAGCGGCAAACGCCAGCTCACCGAACAGCTCGGCGCGGATGCCGCCAAGGCGCTGATGACCGGCGACGAGGGCCTGCGCAGCAGCCGCTTCAGCCGTGACGGCGAAAGCTACCTGGCGCTCGGCCTGCCCTTGCGCGACCTCAACTGGACCCTGGTGGCCGAGGTGCCGGAGGAGGAAATCTACGCGCCAATGCACCAGGCGGTATGGCTGACCAGCCTGATCGGTGGTGCCGTGGCCCTGGTATCGCTGCTGCTGGTGGTGCTGCTGGCGCGTGGCCTGGTGCGGCCGATCCGCCGCGTGACAGCGGCGCTGGTGCAGATTGGCAGTGGCGCGGGCGACCTCAGCCACCGGCTGGACGATTCACGCCAGGACGAACTGGGCGACCTGGCGCGTGGCTTCAACCGCTTCCTCGACAGCCAGCGCCGGTTGATCGGCGAGATATTGCACACTTCCGAGCGGCTGCACCTGGCGGTCGAGCAGGTGACACAGGTGGTGGACAACACCGCCGAGCGTTCCGGGCGCCAGCAGGAAATGACCGAAATGGTCGCTACCGCCGTGCACGAAATGGGTTTGACCGTGCAGGACATTGCCCGCAATGCCGGTGATGCGGCCCAGGCCTCGCAGTCGGCGAGGGACGAAGCCTTGCAGGCGCGTGAAGTGGTGCAACGCTCGATCCGTGGTATCGAAGGGATGTCGGGTGATATCGGCAAGGCTGCCGATGCAGTCAGCCAGCTGGCCGAGGAAGTAGCTTCGATCGACGAAGTTCTGGCGGTGATCCGTAGTATTTCCGAGCAAACCAACCTGCTGGCGCTGAATGCCGCCATCGAGGCGGCCAGGGCAGGGGAGATGGGCCGTGGGTTTGCCGTGGTGGCCGATGAGGTGCGTACCTTGGCCCGGCGCACGCAGCTGTCCACCGACGAAGTGCAGCAGATGATCCAGCGCTTGAAGCAGGGCGCGGGTTCGGCTGTGAGTTCGATGCAGGCTGGGCAGCAGGCGACGGGTAGCGGGGTGGAGTCGAGCCAGCGCACCGGAGCGTCATTGGGGGCGATCACTGACCAGGTCGAGCACATCAGCGACATGAACCATCAGGTAGCTACTGCGACCGAAGAGCAGTCGGCGGTGACCGAGGAGATCAATCGTACGGTGCAGGGGATTTCCGACCTGGCGCGGGAGACCGCGGCGGAGGTGCAGGGCTGTCGTGAAGAGTGCCAGGCGCTGCGTGGCTTGGCGGATGACCTGGCGCGGCAGATGGGTGGGTTCAGGCTTTAGATCAGTGTTGGCTTCTTCGCGGGTAAACCCGCTCCCACAGGTTCATCATTGCTCTTGAGGGCAGAGCTGTACCTGTAGCTCCCACAGGCTCACCTCAGGCCTTGAAACCTGCGCGATCCCTGTAGGAGCGGGTTTACCCGCGAATGCGGCCTGTCAGGCGCCGATGATGGCGCGGATATCCGCCGCCAGCTCGCGCACCCGCTCTTCCTCGGTATCCCACGAGCACATGAACCGCGCCCCGCCGCTACCAATGAAGGTATAGAACCGCCATCCCCTGCTGCGCAGTGCCTCGATCGCATGCTCCGGCATCTGCAGGAACACCCCGTTGGCCTCAACCGGGAACATCAGATCCACTCCCGGCAAATCACTCACCAGCGAGGCGAGCAACTGCGCGCAATGGTTGGCATGCGCGCCATGGCGCAACCAGGCGCCATCTTCCAGCAGGCCCACCCAAGGCGCCGACAGGAAGCGCATCTTCGATGCCAGTTGCCCGGCCTGCTTGCAGCGGTAGTCGAAGTCCTCGGCCAGTTGGCGGTTGAAGAACAGGATCGCCTCGCCCACCGCCATGCCGTTCTTGGTGCCGCCAAAGCACAGTACATCGACACCGGCCTTCCAGGTCAGCTCTGCCGGGCTGCAGCCCAGGAACGAGCAGGCATTGCTGAAGCGTGCGCCGTCCATGTGCAGGTTCAGCCCCAGCTCTTTGCAGGTGGCGCTGATCGCCTTCAGCTCGTCGGGGCGATAGACGGTGCCCACCTCGGTGGCCTGGGTAATGGTCACCACCCGTGGCTTGGGGTAGTGGATGTCCTGACGCTTCAGCGCCACTTCGCGGATCGACTGTGGTGTCAGCTTGCCGTTGACGCTGGGCGCGGTCAGCAGCTTGGAGCCGTTGGAGAAGAACTCCGGCGCACCGCACTCGTCGGTTTCGACGTGGGCGGTCTCGGAGCAGATCACGCTGTGGTAGCTCTGGCACAGCGAGGCCAGCGCCAGGGAGTTGGCGGCGGTGCCGTTGAAGGCGAAGAACACCTCGCAGTCGGTTTCGAACAGCTTGCGGAAGTATTCCGCGGCGCGTTCGGTCCACTGGTCGTCGCCGTAGGCGCGGTCGTGGCCATGGTTGGCCTTTTCCATCGCTGCCCAGGCTTCGGGGCAGATGCCGGAATAGTTGTCGCTGGCGAATTGTTGGCTCTTATCTGTCATGACACTGTCCTGTGAACGACGCAGAACAGCACTCTAAACCATCGATTCAGCAGTTGCCTATACAAGCGGTGCAGCGTTTGATTTCGGCATTGCCTGTACTGGCCTATTCGCGGCTAAAGCCGCTCCCACTGGGAGATTGCAAGCATTGAGGCAGCGCCGTACCTGTGGGAGCGGGTTCACCCGCGAAAGGGCCGGCACGGTCAACACAAAAGCGAATGTCGTAAACGCGCCATTGCAAGGCGTGCGCAGGCATCTGACCCGCCCCGGCCAGTCATAACATCGCCACAAAGGGCCACAGTGCCCCACGACAAAAAACGATCGCTGCCGGGAGATACACGATGTTCAGCAAGCAAGACCAGATTCAGGGTTACGACGATGCACTGCTGGCGGCGATGAATGCCGAAGAGCAGCGCCAGGAAGACCACATCGAGCTGATCGCCTCGGAAAACTACACCTCCAAGCGCGTGATGCAGGCCCAAGGCAGCGGCCTGACCAACAAGTACGCCGAAGGCTACCCGGGCAAGCGCTACTACGGTGGCTGCGAGCACGTGGACAAGGTCGAGGCCCTGGCCATCGAGCGCGCCAAGCAGCTGTTCGGTGCCGACTACGCCAACGTCCAGCCGCACTCCGGCTCCTCGGCCAACGCTGCGGTTTACCTGGCCCTGCTGCAGGCTGGTGACACCATCCTCGGCATGAGCCTGGCCCACGGCGGCCACCTGACCCACGGCGCCAAGGTGTCGTCCTCGGGCAAGCTGTACAACGCTGTGCAATACGGCATCGACACTAACACCGGCCTGATCGACTACGACGAAGTCGAGCGCCTGGCTGTCGAGCACAAGCCAAAAATGATCGTTGCCGGCTTCTCGGCCTACTCCAAGACCCTCGACTTCCCACGCTTCCGCGCCATCGCCGACAAGGTCGGTGCGCTGCTGTTCGTCGACATGGCCCACGTAGCCGGCCTGGTTGCCGCTGGCCTGTACCCGAACCCGATCCCGTTCGCCGATGTGGTTACCACCACCACTCACAAGACCCTGCGCGGCCCACGTGGCGGCCTGATCCTTGCCAAGTCGAACGAAGAGATCGAGAAGAAGCTGAACGCCGCGGTGTTCCCAGGCGCCCAGGGCGGCCCGCTGATGCACGTGATCGCCGCCAAGGCCGTTTGCTTCAAGGAAGCGCTGGAGCCTGAATTCAAGGCCTACCAGCAACAAGTGATCGAAAACGCCCAGGCCATGGCCCAGGTGTTCATCGACCGCGGCTACGACGTGGTTTCCGGCGGCACCGACAACCACCTGTTCCTGGTCAGCCTGATCCGCCAGGGCCTCACCGGCAAAGATGCCGACGCCGCCCTGGGCCGCGCGCACATCACCGTCAACAAGAACGCCGTGCCGAATGACCCGCAGTCGCCATTCGTCACCTCGGGCCTGCGCATCGGTACCCCGGCCGTTACCACCCGCGGCTTCAAGGTCGCTCAGTGCGTGGCCCTGGCCGGCTGGATCTGCGACATCCTCGACAACCTCGGTGACGCAGACGTCGAAGCCGATGTGGCGAAGAACGTCGCGGCCCTGTGCGCAGATTTCCCTGTTTACCGCTGAGTGGAGTCACACACCATGCAACGTTACTCGGGCTTCGGCCTTTTCAAGCACTCCCTCAGCCACCACGAGAACTGGCAGCGCATGTGGCGCACGCCAACCCCTAAAAAGGTCTACGACGTGGTTATCGTCGGCGGTGGCGGCCATGGCCTTGCCACGGCCTACTACCTGGCCAAGGAACACGGCATTACCAACGTTGCCGTGATCGAGAAGGGCTACCTGGGCGGCGGCAACACCGCCCGTAACACCACCATCGTGCGTTCCAACTACCTGTGGGACGAGTCGGCGCACCTGTACGAGCACGCCATGAAACTGTGGGAGGGCCTGTCCCAGGACCTCAACTACAACGTGATGTTCTCCCAGCGCGGCGTGTACAACCTGTGCCACACCCTGCAGGACATGCGCGACTCCGAGCGCCGGGTCAGCGCCAACCGCCTGAACGGCGTGGACGGCGAGTTGCTCAACACCGCCCAGGTCGCGGCCGAGATCCCGTACCTGGACTGCTCGAAGAACACCCGCTACCCGATCCTCGGTGCCACCGTGCAGCGCCGTGGCGGCGTGGCGCGTCACGACGCCGTGGCCTGGGGCTTTGCCCGTGCCGCCGACGCCCTGGGCGTGGACCTGATCCAGCAGACCGAAGTGATCGGCTTCCGCAAGGAAAACGGCGCGGTCATCGGTGTGGAAACCAACAAAGGCTTCATCGGCGCCAAGCGCGTCGGCGTGGTCACCGCCGGTAACTCCGGGCACATGGCCAAGCTGGCCGGCTTCCGCCTGCCGCTGGAATCTCACCCGCTGCAAGCACTGGTATCCGAGCCGATCAAGCCGATCATCGACAGCGTGATCATGTCCAACGCCGTGCACGGCTACATCAGCCAGTCCGACAAGGGTGACCTGGTGATCGGTGCCGGTATCGACGGCTGGGTCGGCTACGGCCAGCGCGGTTCGTACCCGGTGATCGAGCACACCCTGCAGGCCATCGTCGAGATGTTCCCCAACCTCTCGCGCGTGCGCATGAATCGCCAGTGGGGCGGCATCGTCGATACCTCGCCGGACGCTTGCCCGATCATCACCAAGACCCCGGTCAAGAACATGTTCTTCAACTGCGGTTGGGGTACTGGCGGCTTCAAGGCGACCCCGGGTTCGGGCAACGTCTTCGCCGCGAGCCTGGCCAAGGGCGAAATGCACCCACTGGCCGCGCCGTTCTCCATGGACCGTTTCTACAACGGCGCACTGATCGACGAACACGGCGCCGCCGCCGTCGCCCACTAACCGGAGACACCGTCATGTTGCATATTTTCTGTCCCCACTGCGGCGAGCTGCGCTCCGAAGAAGAGTTCCACGCCTCTGGCCAGGCGCACATCGCCCGCCCGCTGGACCCTAACGCCTGCTCCGACGAGGAGTGGGGTACCTACATGTTCTACCGTGACAACCCACGCGGTATTCACCACGAACTGTGGGACCACGTTGCCGGCTGCCGCCAGTATTTCAACGTCACCCGTGACACCGTGACCTACGAGATTCTGGAAACCTACAAGATTGGCGAGAAGCCGCAAGTGACCGCCAGCGGCAAGCAGAACAGCGCCGCGTCGACCGTCAAAGGCCAAGGGGAAAAAGTATGAGCCAGACCTATCGCCTCGCCAGCGGCGGCCGTATCGACCGCAGCAAGGTCCTTAACTTCAGCTTCAACGGCAAGACCTACCAGGGTTATGCCGGTGACAGCCTGGCCGCCGCGTTGCTGGCCAACGGCGTCGACATCGTCGGCCGCAGCTTCAAGTATTCGCGTCCACGCGGCATCATCGCCGCCGGTACCGAAGAGCCGAACGCCATCCTGCAGATCGGCTCCAGCGAAGCCACCCAGATCCCCAACGTGCGTGCCACCCAGCAGGCGCTGTACGCAGGTCTTGTAGCTACCAGCACCAACGGCTGGCCGAACGTCAACAACGACGTCATGGGCATCCTGGGCAAGGTTGGCGGCAGCATGATGCCGCCGGGCTTCTACTACAAAACCTTCATGTACCCGAAATCGTTCTGGATGACTTACGAGAAGTACATCCGCAAAGCCGCAGGCCTTGGCCGCGCGCCGCTGCAGAACGACCCGGACAGCTACGACTACATGAACCAGCACTGCGACGTGCTGATCGTCGGCGCCGGCCCTGCCGGCCTGGCCGCTGCCCTGGCCGCTGGCCGCAGCGGTGCCCGCGTGATCCTGGCTGACGAGCAGGAAGAGTTCGGCGGCAGCCTGCTCGACACCCGCGAAACCCTCGACGGCAAGCCTGCTGCCGATTGGGTCAGCGCTGTGGTCAAAGAGCTGGAAAGCCTGCCGGAAGTGACCCTGCTGCCACGTGCCACGGTCAACGGCTACCACGACCATAACTTCCTGACCATCCACGAGCGCCTCACCGACCACCTCGGCGATCGCGCCCCTATCGGCCAGGTACGCCACCGCGTGCACCGCGTCCGCGCCAAGCGCGTGGTGCTGGCTGCCGGCGCCCACGAGCGCCCGCTGGTGTACGGCAACAACGACCTGCCGGGCAACATGCTGGCCGGTGCCGTGTCCACCTACGTACGCCGCTACGGCGTGGCCCCGGGCCGCAAGCTGGTGCTGTCGACCAACAACGACCACGCCTACCGCGCCGCGCTGGACTGGCACGACGCCGGCCTGCAAGTGGTCGCCATTGCCGACGCCCGCCACAACCCACGTGGCTCGCTGGTTGAAGAAGCACGTGCCAAAGGCATCCGCATCCTTACCTCCAGCGCCGTGATCGAGGCGAAGGGCAGCAAGCACGTCAGCGGCGCCCGTGTGGCCGCCATCGATGTGCAGGCACACAAGGTCACCAGCCCTGGCGAAACTCTCGAGTGCGACCTGATCGCCACCTCCGGCGGCTACAGCCCGATCGTGCACCTGGCTTCGCACCTGGGCGGTCGCCCGGTATGGCGTGAAGATATCCTCGGCTTCGTGCCGGGCGATGCTCCGCAGAAACGCGAATGCGTGGGTGGCATCAACGGCGTCTACGCCCTGGGCGACGTGATCGCCGATGGCTTCGAAGGCGGCGTTCGCGCAGCCACCGAAGCGGGCTTCAAGGCCACCGTCGGCAGCCTGCCGAAAACCGTTGCGCGCAAGGAAGAGGCCACCGTGGCACTGTTCCAGGTGCCGCACGACAAGGGCACTGCCCGCGCACCCAAGCAGTTCGTCGACCAGCAGAACGACGTCACCGCGGCCGCAATCGAACTGGCCACCCGCGAAGGCTTCGAGTCGGTCGAGCACGTAAAACGCTACACCGCGCTGGGCTTTGGTACCGACCAGGGCAAACTGGGCAACATCAACGGCCTAGCCATCGCCGCCCGTTCGATCGGCATTACCATCCCTGAAATGGGCACCACCATGTTCCGCCCCAACTACACGCCGGTTACCTTCGGTGCAGTAGCGGGCCGTCACTGTGGTCACCTGTTCGAGCCCGTACGCTTCACCGCCCTGCATGCCTGGCACGTGAAGAACGGCGCCGAGTTCGAAGACGTCGGCCAGTGGAAACGCCCGTGGTACTTCCCGAAAGCCGGTGAAGACATCCACGCCGCCGTGACCCGTGAATGCAAGGCCGTGCGCGACAGCGTGGGCCTGCTGGACGCCTCGACCCTGGGCAAGATCGACATTCAGGGCCCGGATGCGCGTGAGTTCCTCAACCGCATCTACACCAACGCCTGGACCAAGCTCGACGTGGGCAAGGCCCGCTATGGCCTGATGTGCAAGGAAGACGGCATGGTCTTCGACGACGGCGTAACCGCCTGCGTCGGCGACAACCACTTCATCATGACCACCACCACTGGCGGCGCCGCCCGCGTGCTGCAGTGGATGGAGCTGTACCACCAGACCGAATGGCCGGAACTGAAGGTGTACTTCACCTCGGTCACCGACCACTGGGCCACCATGACCCTGTCCGGCCCCAACAGCCGCAAGCTGCTGAGCGAGCTGACCGACATCGACATGGACAAGGAAGCCTTCCCGTTCATGACCTGGAAGGAAGGCAACGTCGGCGGCGTACCGGCCCGGGTGTTCCGTATCTCGTTCACCGGCGAGCTGTCGTACGAAGTCAACGTGCAGGCCAACTACGCCATGGGCGTGCTGGAACAGATCATCGAGGCAGGCAAGAAGTACAACCTGACCCCGTACGGTACCGAGACCATGCACGTACTGCGTGCCGAGAAGGGCTTCATCATTGTTGGCCAGGATACCGACGGCTCGATGACCCCGGACGACCTGAACATGAGCTGGTGCGTAGGCCGCAACAAGCCGTACTCGTGGATCGGCCTGCGTGGCATGAACCGCGAAGACTGCGTGCGCGAGAACCGCAAGCAACTGGTAGGCCTGAAGCCGGTCGACCCGAACCAGTGGCTGCCGGAAGGCGCCCAGCTGGTATTCGACCCGAAACAGCCGATCCCGATGGATATGGTTGGCCACGTCACCTCCAGCTATGCGTCCAACTCCCTGGGCTACTCGTTCGCCATGGGTGTGGTCAAAGGCGGCCTCAAGCGCATGGGCGAGCGCGTCTACTCGCCGCAGGCGGATGGCAGCGTGATCGAGGCGGAGATCGTGTCTTCGGTGTTCTTCGATCCGAAGGGTGAGCGGCAGAACGTTTGAGGCTTCACCGGTAGCTCTGATTGGAATGCGGCCTCTGTGGGAGCGGGTTCACCCGCGAATGCGATGGTGGATTCACCGCCCTCTTCGCGGGTAAACCCGCTCCCACAATGGGTCTCCTCAGTCTGTGACTACAGGTTCTACCTCAGGTCTTCGCGATCAACAGAATTCAAGGCAGGTAAGAAATGAGCGCTATCAACGTCTTCCAGCAAAACCCCGGTGCCGAGGCCAAGGCCCAGTCGCCACTGCACCACGCCGACCTGGCCAGCCTGGTTGGCAAAGGCCGCAAGAACGCAGGCGTAACCCTGCGTGAACGCAAGTTCCTCGGCCACCTGACCATTCGTGGCGATGGCCACGACCCGGAGTTCGCTGCCGGCGTGCACAAGGCCCTGGGCCTGGAGCTGCCAGTGGCACTGACCGTGGTCGCCAACAACGAAATGTCGCTGCAATGGATGGGCCCCGACGAGTGGTTGCTGATCGTCCCGGGTGGCCAGGAGTTTGCCGTTGAGCAAAAGCTGCGCGCAGCCCTCGAAGGCCAGCACATCCAGGTGGTCAATGTCAGCGGCGGGCAGAGCCTGCTGGAACTGCGCGGCCCGAACGTGCGCGAAGTGCTGATGAAATCCACCAGCTATGATGTTCACCCGAACAACTTCTCGGTGGGCAAGGCAGTCGGCACCGTGTTCGCCAAGTCGCAACTGGTGATCCGCCGCACCGCCGAAGATACCTGGGAGCTGGTGATTCGCCGCAGCTTCGCCGACTACTGGTGGCTGTGGCTGCAGGACGCTTCGGCCGAGTACGGCCTGAGCATCGAGGCTTAAGGAGAACAGAACATGAGTCGGGCACCGGATACCTGGATTCTCACCGCCGACTGCCCGAGCATGCTCGGCACCGTCGACGTGGTGACGCGTTACCTCTTCGAGCAGCGCTGCTACGTGACGGAGCACCACTCCTTCGATGACCGGCTGTCGGGGCGTTTCTTCATTCGCGTGGAGTTCCGCCAGCCGGATGATTTCGATGAAGCCGGCTTCCGGGCCGGCCTTGCCGAGCGCAGCGAGGCGTTCGGCATGACCTTCGAGCTGACCGCACCTAACCATCGCCCCAAGGTGGTGATCATGGTGTCCAAGGCCGACCACTGCCTTAACGACCTGCTGTATCGCCAGCGTATCGGTCAGCTGGCCATGGACGTGGTCGCGGTGGTATCCAACCACCCTGATCTCGAACCACTGGCACACTGGCACAAGATTCCTTACTACCACTTTGCCCTCGACCCCAAGGACAAGCCCGGGCAAGAGCGCAAGGTACTTCAGGTGATCGAGGAAACCGGCGCCGAACTGGTGATTCTTGCGCGCTACATGCAGGTGCTGTCACCGGAGCTGTGCCGGCGTCTGGATGGCTGGGCGATCAATATTCACCACTCGTTGCTGCCAGGGTTCAAGGGTGCCAAGCCTTATCACCAGGCGTACAACAAGGGCGTGAAGATGGTTGGCGCTACGGCACACTACATCAACAACGACCTGGACGAAGGCCCGATCATCGCCCAGGGCGTGGAGGTGGTCGACCACAGCCATTACCCCGAAGACCTGATTGCCAAAGGGCGCGACATCGAGTGCCTGACCCTGGCGCGAGCGGTGGGGTATCACATCGAGCGACGAGTGTTCCTCAATGCGAACAGGACTGTGGTGCTCTGACCGCGTCTAGCTTTTATCGCGGGCATGGGCTTTCAGGGTTTCGCGGATGGCTGTAACGAACCTCTGGCGCATGTCCGCACCCAGTTTGTTGCCTGGGATTGGATCGCCGTCGCGGTCCACCCAGCCTGCTTTGAACTCGTGAAGATCCATGTCTTCGGCTTCTTCGTCGAAGTCGTAGCCGGGACCATAAGCCGCGTAATAGAAGATCTTATCGGCGTCCAGAAAGTACCGCTGTTTGCCGAACAATGCTGCTTCGATGTCTGGGTCGAAGCCCTGCTGCCTGGCAGCCTCGACCCAGTAGGGCCAGAAGGCGTCCTCGGGGCGCTCAGTATCCGTCATGGTGGTTCTCCAGTTTGATAGACGATGGGTTACTGCATCCCTATCGAAACACTCGGTCGCCGACGTATTGCGGTAGATATTCATCGTCCCGGGCATGCGCGCGACCACCACCTGGCCGATTGCCGTTCAGAGGCATTTGCCTGTCGTTTCCAGTCAGCGCATCCGTCCCCATCAGGCCCACAATTCCCTGCATTCCAGTAACACATGCCGCCCACGGATGGCGGCGCGTTCAACCACCGCTGCATAAATATAAATCAAGCGAGGTAAGAGCATGTCTGGCAATCGTGGAGTGGTATATCTCGGCGCCGGCAAGGTCGAGGTGCAGAAGATCGACTACCCGAAAATGCAGGACCCACGCGGCAAGAAGATCGAGCACGGCGTGATCCTGAAGGTGGTCTCCACCAACATCTGCGGCTCCGACCAGCACATGGTCCGCGGCCGCACCACTGCCCAGGTCGGCCTGGTCCTGGGCCACGAAATCACCGGTGAGATCGTCGAGAAGGGCCGTGACGTCGAGCGCATGCAGATTGGCGACCTGGTCTCGGTGCCATTCAACGTCGCCTGTGGCCGCTGCCGCTCCTGCAAGGAAATGCATACCGGTGTCTGCCTCACTGTCAACCCTGCCCGCGCTGGCGGTGCCTATGGTTACGTCGACATGGGCGACTGGACCGGCGGCCAGGCCGAGTACGTGCTGGTGCCGTACGCTGACTTCAACCTGCTGAAACTGCCCGAGCGCGACAAGGCCATGGAGAAGATCCGTGACCTGACCTGCCTATCTGACATCCTGCCTACTGGTTACCACGGTGCCGTGACTGCCGGTGTAGGCCCAGGCAGCACCGTCTACGTTGCTGGCGCCGGCCCGGTCGGTCTGGCTGCCGCTGCCTCGGCGCGCCTGCTGGGTGCTGCTTGCGTCATCGTCGGCGACCTCAACCAGGCCCGTCTGGCTCACGCCAAGTCCCAGGGCTTCGAAGTGGTCGACCTGTCCAAGGATACCCCGCTGCACGAGCAGATCGTCGATATCCTCGGTGAGCCGGAAGTGGACTGCGCCGTCGACGCCGTCGGCTTCGAAGCCCGCGGCCATGGCCATGAAGGTGCCAAGCATGAAGCCCCGGCCACCGTGCTGAACTCGCTGATGCAGGTTACCCGCGTTGCCGGCAACATCGGTATCCCGGGCCTGTACGTGACCGAAGACCCGGGTGCGGTGGATGCTGCCGCCAAGATCGGCGCGCTGAGCATTCGCTTTGGCCTGGGCTGGGCCAAGTCGCACAGCTTCCACACCGGCCAGACCCCGACCATGAAGTACAACCGCCAGCTGATGCAGGCAATCATGTGGGATCGAATCAACATCGCTGAAGTGGTTGGTGTGCAGGTGATCAACCTGGATCAGGCGCCGGAAGGTTATGGCGAGTTCGATGCAGGTGTACCGAAGAAGTTCGTGATCGACCCGCACAAGATGTGGGGTGCGGCGTGATGCCATGATGTAACGAGAAGCCCCTCATACTGAGGGGCTTTTTGCATGGGCGCGCCAGCGCATTAAGCTTGTCTGTAGCGGCCGTGCTGGTGATTTGGTGGTGGCGAGACGTGATGCAATACTTAATTTCTTCGAGCATTGCTCATTATTGCCCAAACAGCCAGCCCGACAATTATCCCGCCAAAAAGAACCCCGAATATCCCTCCAAGCATATTGGAGCTGCGTCTGTCTCCAATGATACGGTTAACTCTGACTTCGCTAGGTTGAGTCGGTTTTCTGACCGCAGGGGTGTGGATCTTATCAATATTCGAAAAAACGGGTTCAACGGGTTTTTCTGGGGCGATTGTCAAAGCTTTGGAGCCAGTCGATGTAGATGCTGGAGCAGTACCTGCTAATGTGGAGGGATTTGCAGTTATCGTGGTGGCGTTATTTGCAATGTTATTAAAGCCTGCTTTTTTTCTGCTGGCGCCTTTTCCTACGAATCCGTGACCCCCATTAATAGCAAAATTGACCGATGCTTTCTTGAACGAGTTGAAAGCGCGGAAAAGCAGCAACCGGGAAGATTCACCCGTTGGGTCATCCCGATTGATAGGGTCTCCCACGCAGTAGGCATATGAATTCAGGGTATGCGGATTTAATGGTTGATGGGGCACCTTCCCCTCACCAACCTGATGCTACCCTCAGATGGTTGATAGATCGACCCCGTAGTTGAGCTCCTCTGCGAGGTCTGGCAGTCCGTAACCGATGGTTTTCTTGTAGAACGGAGAGACCTTCGCAGTCGGGGCCTTCTTCTTGTGCTTCGTGGTGTAGAGCATTCGCGCCCGCATCACCTCAAAGGAATAACCTCGTCCTTCACGGTTCTTGTCCTTGGCCAGTCGGTTGATGGACTCCGTGAAAGCGTTGGTGACAGGTATGTCCGTCTCGAAGTAGGTCATGATCTCCTCGCGCCAGTTGCCCACCGCCCTAAACAGATCGCTCCAGACTTCTTTCTGGCCCTTCGGGATGGTGGATATCCACTCGTCCAGGGCGGCTTCTGCCTGGGGTCGTGTGGTGGCGTCCCAGATGCTGTAGAAGCGCTCCTTGTGCTCGTAGGCAGCCAGCAGTTGCGGGAATGCGCCTGTCCAGGTTTCCATGATCAGCCGCTCCCGGTCTGAGACTTCGTGAGCGCGCTTCAGCAGGATTTTCCGGTCTCCCTTGAGGGTTCGGATCTGGGCTGGTTTCAGCTCTTTCCGGAGCCCCTTGCGCACCTTCTCCAGAGCATCGTTGGCCATGCGCACCACATGGAATTTATCGACCACGATGCGGGCCTGTGGCAGCACCGCCCTGACCGCCGTTCGATATGGATTCCACATGTCCATGCTGACGATATCGATCTTCTGCCGGTCTTTCAGCTTCATCAGGTAGTTAGTCACGACGTCCTGACGGCGAGTGGCCAGCAGATCGAGCAGGGTCTTCTCCTCAATGTTGGTCAGGATGCAGCGGTAGCGCTTGTTCAGGTACAGCTCGTCGATGCCCAGAATGCGAGGCGTTTCGAAGCGGTGCCAGCGGCCTAAGAACGCGGCGCGGGCGTTGAAGATGTCCCGTACCGTCTTCTCGTCCAATCCGGTTTGCTGCGCCACGAAAGTGTAGGGGTGGTTAAAGGACTCCTTCTCTACGTATTCATGTAGCCGCAGTGTCATGCGGAAGCCGTCCACCACCTCCGGTAGCTGGGGCCTGAAGGTAGCCTCGCAGGCCCGACAGATGTACCGGCGGCGGAGCACCCAGAGGGTGACCCGCTTGCCGTGGATGGGCAGATCATGATAGGGAACATCACGCTTGCCGAAACGCACGAACTCACCCTGCACCCCGCATTCCTCGCAAGCAATGGGATCGGGCGCGTCTACCTGGAAGTGCATTTCATCGTCGGTGGCTTTGCAGCCCAGCACCTGGTATGAGGGCAGGTGCAGGATGTTGTCGGGCATTTCGGTCATACGTTATTCTCTTAAGACGACTAGCAACTGGCTAAAGCGTTCTTAAGAACCTAGGCAACACGCGAAGGTTGGCGACTAAGAAGAAGCAGGATGCCGAAAGCAATCATTCCTCCACCTGAGGCGCGTTGAAACCAGTGCAGCTTGTTTGCTGCGAAAGCTGCTGCAAAACGCCCTGCTGACGCATATATCGCTATTGCAACGGCCTCTAGCGCGATAAAAACCGTCCCAAGAGTTGCATAGCTCAGCCAGTAATTCGTTATATCCACGAATTGCGGGAAGAATGCCGCGAAAATGAGGATTGCTTTGGGGTTACTGATGGCGATCAGCGCCTCACTACGGAATGCCTTACGAAGCGAAGGTTTCATTGCATCTGCGTTTAGGTTAGTCGAGCCAGATGTTGTTCTGAGGAGCTTGATGCCCATCCAGACCAGATAGGCGGCACCAACGATCTTGATCACGTTGAAGACCAACGCCGAAGCAGACAAAAGCATCCCTAAACCAAGCGCGCTAGCAGCAATCATGGGCACGAAGACGGCAAGCCGTGCTGTGCTTGCCATAAAGGAAAACCCTACGCCCTTTTGCGCACCGTGTGTCATCGCAACGAGGTTATTGGGGCCGAACGCCAGGTTCAGTGCGAAACATGCCGGGAGGAAAACAAGTAGATCGATCATTAGCTTTGTTGTGACCTCAAGGGAGTAGGTTGGATATGCATGGTCAGTGCACCTCGTTCAAGTAGGGCGTGACATTACGCAACATCCGCTCAATGTAGTCTTCCATCTTGCCGACCGGCGCGACATGGTGCAATGCACCCCGAGCCGCCTCAATACCTTCTAGCCGGGCGATGACCCAACTGGGGAGGTACTGAGCCCGTAGGCTACCACTCTTCGTGGCAATATTGCTTTTGGCGAAGAAAGGCTGGCTGAGCACAACGACACCCGCTTCTTGTACCGGGGCTATTGTCAAGACAGATATGCCTAGTTTTCAAGTGTTCCCTACATATGGCTATAGGGAAGGGGATCTGGAAAGACCGGCACGGTTAGCTATCAACCATTTAGTCCGTTGTGGATTTAGTTTTCCCTTCCGCTTTCTACTTCACATATCAACCATTAAATCCGCATACCCTGAATTCAGACCGCCTTTTCCGAATGGGCTCGACGGGTCTTCGGTGCACAAGCGCATAAGTCCGGGTGAGTGAAACCGACGCCCCGCACCCAGGGGGTTCCCTTGAGTAACCCGGTCATACCTCTGCCCAGTGAATCCCAGCAACGCTTCCAATCTGTCGGTGGCCAAGTATCCATAGGGTGAATACGCCATTGGCCAAGAACCAATACCGAGGACTGAATTGGCAAGGTCAACTCGAAGCATCTTTGCCGATGGTGCCTGATCCAGTTGGGCTAGCGCCATGTCATTTGCCCATAACAAGCGACGATTGCCCTGCGCGGCTATTTCAGTTGTCAGATTCTCACTCTTGTAGAAGTGCAGGCTACGCTGGGGAGCCAGACCCTGATCGTTCTTGCTTGTGGAAGAGGTAGGCATGATGGTGACCTGAGTGGTGATTGCTGTGTCGATTACTTTGCGGGTCCTGTAAAACCATCACAACTAGCAGTTTTAACAGGTCGTGAGCACTGTGGCGGATTGCAAAGGTGGTCGACAGCCGGGTCGGAACAAACCTGCAAAAAGCCAGTCAGATGTCGCGTTTCCCAGGCCATCCCGGCCCACGAGGTCCCACCCGATGAAAGCATTCACCTTGGCAACCTTGATGACCCTGGCCGCAAGCCCGGTGTTCGCCTTCAACCTCAGCGACGCCGCTAACGCCGTGTCGGCCATGCAGAACCAGAATCAAAGCCAGCAAGGCCAGGTGCAGGCACCCGAGGCGCAGGCAAACCTGCTCAACACCTTGGGTAGCCAATTGAATATCACCCCAGAGCAGGCCGTGGGCGGGGCAGGGGCCATGCTGGGGCTGGCGCGCAACAACCTGAGTTCCGACGACTACGGTCAGCTGACCAAGGCCGTGCCAGGGCTGGACCTGCTTGCCGGGGCCAATGCACTGGGTGGCTTGAGTGGCTTGGGTGAGTTGCTGGGCAAGAACAGCGAGAGCCAGTCGGCGTTGAGCAATGCGCTGGGCAACAATGTGGAAAACCGCAGCGACCTGGACAATGCGTTCAAGGCGCTGGGCATGGATACCGGGATGATCGGGCAGTTTGCGCCGTTGCTGCTGCAGTATCTGGGGCAGCAGGGGATTGCCGGGTCGCTGTTGCAGAACCTGGGGAGTTTGTGGACCACTCCTGCTCCATTGACCCGACCTTCGGTCTGAGGGTTTTGCCAGCATCACAGCCTTGAAGGCTGACGCTGTACCTGTAGGAGCGGCCTTGTGTCGCGAAAGGGGCGCGAAGCGGCCCCGGCAATCTGTGTGGTGACGCTGAAATCCTGGGGCCGCTTTGCGGCCCTTCGCGACACAAGGCCGCTCCTACAAAGGCCAGCGCAGGCAATGAGAATGGTGTATCCCGCAAACACGGAATCGCGTCATGTCAGGTCGCTTCGGTAAAGTCTACTAGGCGTACCGGGCGGCGGAAGCCGGCGGTCAGTACTGCCAGGTACGCAAGACCCAGCGCAAACCAGCACAAGCCGATCACCAAGGTAAGCGCCGACAGGCTGGTCCACAGCCACAGTGTCAGCCCCAACCCCACCAGCGGCACCAGGCCATAGCTCAGCAGCCCTTTGAGGCTGCGCTGCGAGCCATCGTCCACCAGGTGGGTCTTAACCACCGCCAGGTTCACTGCCGAAAACGCCACCAGCGCACCAAAGCTGATCAGCGAGGCAAGGGTCGCCAGGTCGATTATCAACGCCAGCAACGAGAACGCCGAAACCAGCAGAATGGCGAACACCGGCGTGCCAAAGCGCGGTGACAGGTAGCCGAACGTTCGCTGCGGCAGCACCTTGTCACGACCCATGGTGAACAGAATGCGCGACACCGCCGCCTGCGAGGCCAGCGCCGAGCCCAGGCTCCCAGCTACATAGGCCGCAGTGAAGAAGTTGGCCAGGAATTGCCCACCCGCCTTGAACATTACCTCGTTGGCCGCCGCATCGGCATTGGCAAAGGTGGTGCCGGGCAGTACCAGTTGGCTGACATAGGCCAGCACGGTGAACAGCACGCCGGCGAACAGGGTGGTGAGGATGATTGCCCGTGGCACATCGCGGCGGGCATCGCGGCATTCTTCGGCCAAGGTCGAGACAGCGTCAAAGCCGAGGAACGAGAGGCACAGCACCGCCGCACCAGCCATCAGCGCGCCGAAGCCCGGCTGCGAGCCGTCGCCCAGCAGTGGCGAAAGCAGGTCGAGCGGTTGGCCGGCCAGGGACTGGCAGGACAGGGCGACGAACACCACGATGAAGACGATCTGTGCACCGACGATCAGGTTGCTGGTCTTGGCCACAGAGTGAATTCCGACCACGTTGAGCACCGTGACCAGGGCGATAGCAGCCAGTGCGATCGACCACGCAGGGATGGCCGGAAAGGCGATGTTCAGGAACAGGCCGATCAGCAGGTAGTTGATCATCGGCAGGAACAGGTAGTCGAGCAGCAGCGACCAGCCGGCCAGGAAGCCCACGTTCGGGCCGAAGGCCATGTTGGTGTAGGAGTACGCCGAGCCCGCGACCGGGAAGCGTTTGACCATGAAGCTGTAGGAGGTGGCGGTGAACAGCATGGCCACCAGGGTGACGATATAGGCGCCGGCCGTGCGGCCACCAGTAAGTTCGGTGACGATGCCGTAAGTGGTGAAGATGGTCAGCGGGACCATGTACACCAGGCCGAAGAATACCAGGGCGGGCAGGCCGAGGACACGGCGGAGCTGGACGGGGGTGGAGCTGGGTGGGTTGGCCATCGTTCGATCCAGAGCTTTTTTGTAGTTGTGCTTTGGTCGATTTTTATCCACTTAGGTGGGGTGTGACAAAGAAGTAATCCTAATGCTGATTATTAGCCAGGTTTTTAATCGGATTCTTGTAATGCCTGTACCGGCCTCTTCGCGGGTAAACCCGCTCCTACAGGGGGCTCACAGGTCTTGAGTACTGCGCAGTACCTGTGGGAGCGGGTTTACCCGCGAAGAGGCCTGGTCAGGCAATGGAAATCTCAGCCCATCTCCACCCGCAGCTGCTCGATCCGCAAGTCCTTCTCAACCCACAACTGGTTCACCCAGGCCTGCACGGTCTGCCTGAACTCAGCATCATTCTCGTAATCCCCCGCCCACAGCATCGGGTCCAGTTCACGTACACGAATGTCGATAATCACCCGGCTGATGCTGCCATTGAGCAAATCCCAGAACCCCGGCGCCTTGTTGCCGGGGTACACGATGGTCACGTCCAGCAAGGCATCCAGCTGCTCGCCCAATGCCGCCAGCACGAACGCCACGCCACCAGCCTTGGGCTTGAGCAGGTAGCGATAGGGCGATTGCTGCTCGCGGTGCTTGGCCTCGGTAAAGCGTGTGCCTTCCAGGTAGTTCACCACGGTCACCGGCTGGCGTTTGAACAGCTCGCAGGCCGCCTTGGTGATCTCTAGATCCTTGCCCTTGAGCTCTGGGTGTTTCTCCAGGAAGGCCTTGCTGTAGCGCTTCATGAACGGGTAATCCAGGCCCCACCAAGCCAGGCCCAGCAACGGCACCCAGATCAGCTCCTTCTTCAGGAAGAACTTGAAGAACGGTGTACGGCGGTTGAGGCTCTCGATCAGCGCCGGGATATCGACCCAGGTCTGGTGGTTGCTGACGGCTAGGTACGAGGTGTCCTTGCGCAGGTTCTCGACGCCGCGGATATCCCACTGGGTAGGAATGCACAGGGCAAAGATGGCCTTGTCGATCTCCGACCAGGTCTCGGCCACCCACATCACCGCCCACGAGGCATAGTCACGCCCACGCCCCGGCAGCACCAGTTTGAGCAGGGCGAAGACCAGCAGCGGGCAGATCAACACCAGGGTGTTGAGCAGCAGCAGGGTGGTAGTGAGGATGCCGGTCAGCAGGCGACGCATAAAGAGACTCTTGTTGTGGGAGATAAACGGTTGGCAATGATAAGCAGGGCAGTGGCCTACGCCAAATTTCCAGTGCCCTGCGGCGAGGACAAATGTTTCACATTATGTTGGATAGGCTTGTGACAGCGAACCTATCCTGCCAGTGCAGTCTAAGCACTGACTCTCCTCAAGGAAGCTTGCCTGTGAAACCTCTGCTTGCCCTGTTGTCGTTGTTGGCGCTGCCGGTCATGGCCGCCGAGCCCACAATCTATGGCCGTTACGAGAACATAGCCCTGCCCGAACTGGGCGAAACCCTGAAAGCCAAGATGGATACCGGTGCCTTCACCGCGTCGCTGTCGGCCAAGGACATCGAGCTGTTCACCCGTGATGGCGACGAGTGGGTGCGCTTCCGTCTGGCCACCAAGGACTCGGACGGCAAGGTGTATGAGCACAAGGTCTCGCGCATCAGCAAGATCAAGGGCCGTGCCGATGAAGAGGAGGAAGGCGATGCGCCGGAAATCTCCAAGCGCCCGGTGGTCGACCTGGAGCTGTGCCTGGGGGACGTGAAGCGCACCGTCGAGGTCAACCTGGTGGACCGCAGCAGCTTCAACTACCCGTTGCTGGTGGGCTCCAAGGCTTTGCGCGAGTTCAAGGCGGCGGTCAACCCGGCCAAGAAGTTCACCGCTGGCAAGCCTGACTGCTGATCGCAAGCCACCTGTGCCGGCCTCTTCGCGGGCTTGCCCGCGAAGAGGCCGGTAAGTTAAAAGTCCAGTCTGCCCCCAGTTAGGCCGGACGCCATGCCCCACATCCTCATCGTCGAAGACGAAGCCGCCATCGCCGACACCTTGGTCTATGCCCTGCAGGCCGACGGCCATAGCACCGAATGGGTAACCCTGGGCAGCGCCGCCCTCGACCAGCAGCGCCAGCGCCCGGCCGACCTGGTCATCCTCGATATCGGCTTGCCCGATATCAGTGGCTTCGAAACCTGCCGTCAGCTGCGCCGCTTCAGCGAAGTACCGGTAATGTTCCTCAGCGCCCGCGACAGCGAAATCGACCGGGTGGTGGGACTGGAAATCGGCGCAGACGACTATGTGGTCAAACCCTTCAGCCCGCGTGAAGTGGCGGCGCGAGTACGGGCGATCCTCAAGCGCATGGGCCCCAGGGTCGAGCCAGCTGTCGAGACCACGCTGTTCCAGCTCGATACCTTACGCATGCAGATCACCTACCGCAGCCAGCCTCTTCCCCTTACCCGCCACGAATTCCGCCTGCTGCAATGCCTGCTCGAGCAACCGCACCGGGTATTCAGCCGCGAACAGTTGCTCGACGCTGTGGGCGTGGCCTCTGACGTGGGGTACGAGCGCACCATCGACAGCCATATCAAGAGCCTGCGCGCCAAGCTGCGCCAGGTGGCCAGCGACGCCGAACCGATCCAGACCCACCGCGGCCTCGGCTACAGCTACAGCCCGGACCATGCCTGATGCGCCTGGGTATCCGGATCTTCCTGGTGTACTTCCTGTTCGTCGGGCTGGCGGGCTACTTTCTGCTCAACACGGTGCGTGAACAGATCCGTCCGGTAGTGCGACAGTCCTCGGAAGAAACGCTGGTGGACACCGCCAACCTGCTGGCCGAGATCCTGCACGATGACGTCAAGGCCGGCACCCTGAACCAGAGCCGCTTGCCCGAAGTGCTCAAGGCCTACGGCTCGCGCAGCCCGGGTGCGCAGATCTGGGGCCTGGCCAAGAACCAGGTCAGCCACCGCATCTATGTCACCGACGCCAAGGGCACCGTGCTGCTGGACTCCAGCGGCGAGGACCTGGGCAAGGACTACTCGAAGTGGAATGACGTGTACCTGACCTTGCGGGGCCAGTACGGCGCCCGCTCCACCCGCAGCGACCCCGACGATGAAAGCACGTCGGTGATGCACGTGGGCGCACCGATCATCGACGAGGGCAAGATCATTGGCGTGGTCACAGTGGCCAAGCCCAACAGCTCGCTGCAACCGTACATCGACCGTTCCGAACGGCGCTTGCTGACCCTGGGCCTGGGGTTGATCGGCCTGGGCCTGCTGATCGGTGCCGCGTTGTCATGGTGGCTGGCGCGCTCGCTGCGCCGGCTGGCCCACTACGCTCAGGCGGTCAGCGAGGGCGAGCGCGCCGCTCTGCCGCATTACAAGGGTGGTGAACTGGCGCACCTGGCCCAGGCGGTCGAGCGCATGCGCACCCAACTGGAAGGCAAGGCTTATGTCGAGCGGTATGTGCATACCCTGACACACGAGCTGAAAAGCCCGCTGGCGGCCATTCGTGGCGCTTCCGAGCTGTTGCAGGGCGATGACATGCCGGCTGACCAGCGGGCGCGCTTTGCCGGCAACATCGAGCGCGAGAGCGAGCGTTTGCAGCAGATGATCGACCGCCTGCTCAACCTGGCCCGGGTCGAGCAGATGCAGGCGCTGGAGGATGAGCAGCAGGTGGCGCTGGCGGCATTGGTGGACGAGTTGCTGTTGGCCCATGCGGCGCGTATCGAAGGTGCCGATTTGCAGGTGCGCCAGCGGGTGCCGGCTGGTTTGCGCTTGTTGTGTGACCCATTCCTGATGCGCCAGGCGCTGGCCAACCTCCTCGACAACGCGTTGGACTTCACCCCGGAGGGCGGCGCGCTGCTGTTCGACCTGGAGCGCGATGGCGAGCGGGTGGCGCTGAGTGTGTTCAACCAGGGGCAGGCGATACCTGCCTACGCCATTGGGCGGGTGAGCGAGCGGTTCTACTCGCTGCCGCGGCCGGGGAGTGGGCGCAAGAGCACCGGGTTGGGGCTTAATTTTGTGGCCGAGGTGATGCAGCTGCATGGCGGGGCGTTGGCTGTGGATAACGTCGATGGAGGGGTGCGGGTGAGGTTGTGGCTGCCGGTGCGGCGTATCAGCTGACATTGCCGGGGCTGCTGCGCAGCCCCAAAAACACACAATCTCCACACCATCTCCCCGAGGCCTCCACGCAAGGCGCAGACACTGCGCCCACTGCCACAGGAGGCCCCATGAACAAGACCCTCGGTTTCAAACTCGGCATGATCGCCGTATTGATGTTGCTGCTGCTCGTCCCGCTACTGCTGATCAGCGGCCTGATCGGTGAACGCCAGGCCCTGCGCGACAGTGTGCTGCGCGATATCGCCCAGAGCGCCAGCTTCGACCAGCAACTCAGCGGCCCGCTGCTGGTGGTGCCCTACCGCAAGTACCAGCGCCGCTGGATCGAAAAGGACGGCGAGCGCACCCAGGAAACCAGCACCATTGCCGGCCACCTGTACTTCCTGCCGGAAACCTTCGCCGCCGACCTTGGCGTGGACACCGAACTGCGCGCCCGTGGCATCTACCAGGCCCGGCTGTTCCACGCCAAGGGCCGTATCAGTGGCCGCTTCAAGCTCCCGGAACGCTGGGGCATCGACAAGGATTTCGACGACTACCGCTTCGACAAGCCGTTCCTGGTGGTGGGTATCAGCGATATCCGCGGCATCGAGAACGGCCTTGAGCTGAGCATCGGCGAGCAGAAAGTACCGTTCGAAGCCGGTACCCGGCTCGACTGGATGCGCGGCGGCGTGCACGCCAGCCTGCCGGGGCTGGACGGCCTGCAGGCGCGTGAATTCAGCTATGGTTTCGACCTCGCACTGCAAGGCACCGGCCAGCTGCATGTAGTGCCGGTGGGCCGCACCAGTGCCGTGGACCTGCGTGCCAACTGGCCGCACCCGAGTTTCGTCGGCAACTACCTGCCCAGTCGCCGCGATATCGAGGCCCACGGCTTCAGTGCCCACTGGCAGACCTCGTTCTTTGCCACCAACCTCGAAGACGCCCTGCGCCAGTGCGCCACCGCCGGGCAGTGTGCGGACTTCAGCGAGCGCAGCTTCGGCGTCAGCTTCGTCGACCCGGTGGACCAGTACCTGAAGAGCGAGCGGGCGATCAAGTACGCCTTGCTGTTCATCGCCCTGACCTTCGCCGGCTTCTTCCTGTTCGAAGTGCTTAAGAACCTCAGCGTACACCCGGTGCAGTACATCCTGGTGGGGGTGGCGCTGGCTTTCTTCTACCTGCTGTTGCTGTCGTTGTCCGAGCACATCGGCTTTGGTTTGGCGTATGGGCTGTCAGCTTCGGCGTGTGTGCTGCTGATCGGCTTCTACCTGAGCCATGTGTTGCGCAGCCTGGGGCGTGGAGTGGGCTTTGCGGTGGGGTTGGCGGCGTTGTATGCGCTGCTCTACGGGCTGCTGAGTGCCGAGGACTATGCGCTGTTGATGGGCTCGTTGCTGTGCTTTGGCTTGCTGGGGGTATTCATGGTGCTGACCCGGCGGCTGGATTGGGCCCGGGTGGGGAGAGTGGCATGAGGGAGGACAGAGAGATCGGGCGGTGGTTGGCTCTCAGAATCGGGCAGCTGTTTCCTTTGATACCGAGGTAAGGCCTTCGCGGGTGAACCCGCTCCCACAGGTACGGCGCACATTTCGAACCTGGCGCTATTCCTGTGGGAGCGGGCATGCCCGCGAAGAGGCCCTTCAGGCCACCGGAGAGGTTGCGACCATCGACGGCCGCTTGACCACCTCGGCATACCACGCAGCCAAGCCAGGCTGGTGCTCACGCCAGCCAAACTCGGGCTGGCGCAAATCCAGATACCCCAGCGCACAGGCCACGCCAATCGCTGCCAGGTCGAACCCGGACATCAACTCGGGCAAATGCTCCTGCTCCAGATTGGCCAGGCTACGGCGGATCTTGTCGCCCTGTGCCTGCAGCCAACCATCCCAGCGCTTGTCTACAGGGCGCAGGAAACTCTCGTAGCGGCTCGACACCGCCGCATCCATGATGGCATCGGCCTGCGACACCAGCGTCATGCGCCGCCAGCGTGCCGAGCCTTCGCGCGGCAGCAGCGGCAGGCCGACGTGCTGCAGGTCGAGGTACTCGCAGATCACCCGGCTGTCATGCAGCACGGTGCCGTCTTCCAGGCGCAGGGCCGGGATCTTGCCGATCGGGTTGTCCTGGTTGAGCTGTGGGTCGCCGCTGACCGGGCTGATGTTCACCGGCTGCAGCTGCACGCGCTCAAGTTGGCCGGTCTCGTGCAACACCACCATGACCTTGCGCACGAAAGGCGACAACGGCGAGTGGAACAGAGTCATCGTGCTCATGCTTCAGTTACCCTGCAGGCTCGGTGGCAGGCACACGCCGGTACCGCCGATACCGCAGTAGCCGTCCGGGTTCTTGGCCAGGTACTGCTGGTGGTAGGCCTCGGCGAAGTACACGGTCGGTGCCTGGTCGATTTCGGTGGTGATCTCACCGAAGCCGGCCTTGCTCAGTTCGGCCTGGAAGGCGTCGCGGCTGGCCTTGGCCTGTTCCAGCTGCTCAGGGCTGGTGCAGTAGATGGCCGAGCGGTACTGGGTGCCGATGTCGTTGCCCTGGCGCATGCCCTGGGTCGGGTTGTGCAGTTCCCAGAACATCGCCAGCAACTCGCGGTAGCTGACTCTGTCCTTGTCGAACACCACCAGCACCACTTCGGTGTGGCCGGTCAGGCCCGAGCACACTTCCTCGTAGGTGGGGTGGGGGGTGAAGCCGCCTGCGTAGCCGACCACTGTGCTGACCACGCCTTCACGCTGCCAGAAGCGGCGCTCGGCGCCCCAGAAGCAACCCAGGCCGAAGATGGCGAAGTCGATGGCGCCTTCGAAGAATGGGCCGAGCAGCGGCGTGTCTTTGAACACGTAGTGGAACTCGGGCAGGCTCATTGGCGTTTCGCGGCCAGGCAGGGCCTGTTCCGCGGTTGGCATGACGTTTTTGTTCACCAGGATTTCCGAACGCAGGACCATGGCCGTTCCTCTGTAGATCTTTGAGATGGGGGCTGGGGGCATTCGCGGGTAAACCCGCTCCCACAGGTCCTGCACAGATTTCGAATATTGTGATGTACCTGTGGGAGCGGGTTCACCCGCGAAGGGGCCCGTATGGGCTCTATAGTGCCCGAGGTTTGCGCGGCTGTCAGGCCACCGGACCACGCGGATAGCGCTTCAGCCGTTCAGCCAGCTCGCGCCCCGGAATCGGCCGGTCGAACAGGTAGCCCTGGCCCACGTCGCAGCGGTGCCGACGCAGGAACGCCAGCTGCTCCGGTGTCTCTATACCCTCGGCCACCACCTTCAGCTTGAGGTTGTGAGCCATGGCTACCACCGCCGAGGTGATTTCCATGTCGTCCTGGTTGTCCGGGATCTCGTTGATGAAGCTGCGGTCGATCTTGAGGATGTCGATCGGAAACTTCTTCAGGTAGCTCAGCGACGAATAACCGGTGCCGAAATCGTCCATGGCCAGGGTCAGGCCCAGGGCCTTCAGTTCATCCAGCTGGCGGTGGGTATCTTCGGTGGCCTCCAGCAGCAGGCCTTCGGTCAGCTCCAGCTCCAGCAGGTGCGGGGGCAAGGCTTCTTCCTCAAGGATCGTGCTGATCGATGCCACCAGGTCCGGGTCGGAGAACTGCTTGGGGGACAGGTTGATGGCCACATGCAGGTTGCCCATGCCGGCTTCGCGCAGTTGCTGGCTCATGCGGCACGACTGGCGCACCACCCATTTGCCGATGGGGATGATCAGGCCGGTTTCTTCCGCCACGCTGATGAACTGGTCCGGGCGGATCATGCCGCGTTCGGGGTGGTTCCAGCGCAGCAGTGCTTCCAGCCCCAGCAGGCGGCCGCTGCGCAGGCACAGCTTGGGCTGGTAGAACACCTCCAGCTCGTTCTGGGTCAGGGCACGACGCAGGTTGTTCTCGACGAACAGCTTGTAGCTGGCTTCGGCATTGAGCACTTCGGTAAACACCTGCACCTGATGCTTGCCGTTGGCCTTGGCCTTGTGCAGCGCCAGGCCGGCGTTCTTCATCAGGCTGGCCGGGTCGGCGCCATGCAGTGGCGCGCAGGCCAAGCCCACCGAGGCGGTGACGTTGATCAGCTGGTTGTCGACGAACATCGGTTTGTCGAGGGTGCGCAGCAATTGCTGGGCGACGCCCTGGCCATCTTCAAGGCTTGTATCGTCGAGCAGTACGGCGAACTCGTTACTGGCAAAGCGCGCCAGGATACCGCCGGAGTGCAAGCTGTTGCGCAGGCGCCGGGCCAGGCTGATCAGCAGCTTGTCGCCGGTCTGGTGGCCGAGGCTGTCGTTGATGCGCTTGAAGTTGTCGATGTCCACCAGCAGCAGGCACATCGAGTATTCGCCATCACGGGCAAAGCGCTCGTCCAGGCTGCGAATGAACGCCGGGCGGTTGCCCAGGTTGGTCAGGTTGTCGGTGTAGGCCAGGCGCTCGATGCGCTGCTGGGCCAGCTTCGTCTGGGTGACGTCTTCGTAGATGCCGATGTAGTGGGTCAGCTCACGGTTGTCGCCATATACCTTGGAAATCGAAAGCTGCCCCCAGTAGGGTTCGAGGTTCTTGCGCCGGCTCTTGAACTCGCCCTGCCAGCTGTTACCCATGGCCAGGCTCGACGGCGAGTCGAACAGCAGCTCGCTCAGGTTCTCCAGCGCTGGCAGCTCAGCCAGGTGGCGGCCTTGCACTTCTTCGGTGCTGTACTGGGTGATGGCAGTAAAACTGGGATTGACGTATTCCACCACACCGTCGCGGTTGACCAGCAGGAAGGCGCTGGCGCTTTGCTCGACTGCGCGCTGGAACAGGTGCAGGGCGCTGGCGGCGGTGCGCCGGTTGTGGTTGGTGATGACCTGGGCGAACTGGTCGGCCAGTTCGCCGGCAAAAGCGATTTCGTCCGACTGCCAGGCCCGTGTCTGGCCGGTCTGCTCCAGGCACAGCACGCCGACAACCTGGCCATCGACACGGATACTGGCATCGAGCATGGCCTTGTTATCCGGGCACAGGCTTTGCGTCAGGGCGCGGGTCCGCGGGTCGTGGCTGGCATTGTGGGCGTCGATGGCGCGGCTGGCGTGCAACGCGTCAAGGTAGTCGGGGAAGCGGCTGGCATCGATGGCTTCGGGCTGGCGGTGTTCTTGCGCGTCCCGGTACCAGGCGATGATCGGCTCCAGGCGCTGGTCTTCAAGGTGCCAGATACTCGCAATATCGACCTTGTAGATTTCGCAGGCGCTCTGGGTAATCAGCTGGGCGGCTTCCCGCAGAGAGTTGCCTGCGCTGTAGCGCTGGCGGGCCAGGCGCAGGATCAGGTCTTGCTGGCCACGTACCCGCTCCAGGTGCTCGAGTTGTTCCTGCTGCGCGCGCTGGTTCAGTTGCAGTGCCAGTTGCAGGCGGTTGTTGCGCGATTCCAGGTCGCTGGCACCGGCCTCGCTGGTATCTTCGGCGAGGTCGTCGAGCACGCTCAGGAAGCCGCGCAACAGATGGCGGTTGTGCTGCTTGTAGGCTTCCCCAGCCTCCAGCAGGCGTAGCGAAGCAGTTGGCGTGTGCAAGGTGTAGCGCACGCGGTAGTAGCCGCGCTGGGCCAGTTGCAGCTGGATCTCGTCGTGCAGCCGGTAGCGGGCCTCGGGTTCCATCAGGCTGGCGTAGGGTGCGTCTACCAGGGCGCAGAGCTCGCCAGCGTGCAGGCCGAACTGGCGCTCGCAGGCCGGGTCGAGGTAGAGCATGGCCCAAGTGGCTTCGTTGAGCCTTTCGAAGCGCAGCATGCCGAGCCGCGAGGGCACGGGTAACTGCGTGACGACCTCGGCCGCCACACGGCTGGCGGCATCGGGTTGGCTTTTCATCGAAGACTCGCTTGAAGAGGAAACGCGGCCTTTGGGGGCGGCAGGTCTGGCAAGGTTGCATCATGTCCCGGGGGCTGGCAAGCAGCCATGCGTGATGCTGTGGACGGGTTATCGGCTGGTGGGCGGGAATCTGTAGTCTGGCTGATATTTCCGGGGCCGCTTTGCGACCCCAATGTGCCGTATGCGAGGCAAAAAAAAGCCCCGCCAATCGACGGGGTTGAGGTACGAGCGTGGCAGCTCGAAAAGCATACTGCCCCTCGCAGGGAGGGGCAGCGGGCTGCCTTACAGCAGCATGGTGCGGATATCGCTCAGCACGTCGCCCAGGCGCTTGGTGAAGCGCGCGGCGGCAGCGCCGTTGATCACACGGTGATCGTAGGACAGCGACAGCGGCAGCATCAGCTTCGGCTGGAAGGCCTTGCCATCCCAGACTGGCTGCATGGTCGCCTTGGAGACGCCCAGGATCGCCACTTCCGGCGCGTTGACGATCGGCGTGAAGCCGGTGCCGCCAATGTGGCCGAGGCTGGAGATGGTGAAGCAGGCGCCTTGCATCTCGTCGGCCGACAGCTTCTTGGTGCGGGCTTTTTCGGCCAGCGCAGCCGCTTCGGCAGCCAGTTGCAGCAGGCTCTTCTGGTCGACGTTCTTGATCACAGGGACCAGCAGGCCGTCCGGGGTGTCCACGGCAAAGCCGATGTGCACGTACTTCTTGCGGATGATGGCCTTGCCGCTTGGCGCCAGCGAGCTGTTGAAGTCTGGCAGTTCCTTGAGCAGGAAGGCGCAGGCCTTGAGCAGCAGGGGCAGCACGGTCAGCTTAACGCCAGCCTTCTCGGCCACGGCCTTCTGCGCAACGCGGAAGGCTTCCAGTTCGGTGATGTCGGCGGAGTCGAACTGGGTCACGTGCGGCACGTTCAGCCAGCTGCGGTGCAGGTTGGCAGCACCGACCTGCATCAGGCGGGTCAGGGCCACTTCTTCCACTTCACCGAACTTGCTGAAGTCCACGGCAGGGATCGGCGGGATGCCGGCGCCACCGGTTGCGCCAGCGGCTGCCGGTGCTTCCTTGGCCTTCTGCATCATCGCCTTGACGTAGACCTGCACGTCTTCTTTCAGGATGCGGCCGTGCGGACCGGTCGCGGCAACCGCGCCCAGGTCGACGCCGAATTCACGGGCCAGCTGACGAACCGCCGGGCCTGCGTGAACCTTGGCGTTGCTACCGGCAGCCGGAGCGGTAGCAACCGGTGCAGGGGCAGCAGCCGGGGCAGCAGCGGCAGGTGCGGCGGCCGGAGCCGCTTCAGCCTTGGCCGGGGCAGCAGCGGCAGGTGCCGGAGCAGCAGCCGGGGCAGCACCCGCGACTTTCAGCTTGAAGATCAGGTCGCCAGTGCCGACTTCGTCTTCCAGCTTGCACAGGACTTCTTCGACCACGCCGGCAGCCGGCGACGGGATTTCCATGGAGGCCTTGTCGGACTCCAGGGTAATCAGCGACTGGTCGGCTTCGACGGTGTCGCCGACCTTGACCAGCACTTCGATGATCTTGGCCTTGCCCGACGAACCGATGTCCGGCACGTGGATGTCCTGCACGCTGGCGGCAGCCGGGGCTGCTGCCGGAGCTGGGGCAGGGGCGGCTTCGGCGGCCGGAGCCGGCGCAGCAGCCTGGGCCGGAGCCTCAGGGGCCGCTGCAGCGGCGCCCTCGGCTTCCAGGACCAGCAGCTCGTCGCCTTCTTTCAGGCGGTCGCCCAGCTTGACCTTCAGTTCCTTGATGACGCCGGCTTTCGGGGCCGGGATCTCCATGGAGGCCTTGTCGGACTCCAGGGTCAGCAGGCTCTGGTCAGCCTCGATACGATCACCGACCTTGACGAACAGCTCGATGATTTCACCTTCACCGCTGCCGATGTCAGGTACGCGAATGAGTTCGCTCACTTAAAAATACTCCTCAGCAGTCCAGTGGGTTGCGCTTGTCCGGGTCGATACCGAACTTGACGATAGCGTCTGCAACAACCTTTGGTTCGATCTCGCCGCGGTCAGCCAGGGCTTCCAGGGCAGCCAGCACCACGAAGTGGCGGTCGACTTCGAAGAAGTGACGCAGCTTCTTGCGGCTGTCGCTGCGACCGTAACCGTCGGTACCCAGGACCTTGAACTCTTTGCTCGGTACCCACTGGCGAATCTGCTCGGCGAACAGCTTCATGTAGTCGGTGGAGGCGATGACCGGGCCCTTGCGACCGTTCAGGCACTGCTCGACGTAAGTCTGCTGTGGCTTCTGGCCAGGTTTCAGGCGGTTGGCGCGTTCCACGGCCAGGCCGTCGCGACGCAGTTCGTTGAAGCTGGTGACGCTCCACACGTCGGCACCAACGTTGAACTCTTCACGCAGGATCTTCGCTGCTTCGCGGACTTCGCGCAGGATGGTGCCGGAGCCCATCAGCTGTACGTGGTGCGCGGCTTCGCGGGTGTCTTCTTCCAGCAGGTACATACCTTTGATGATGCCTTCCTCGACACCGGCCGGCATGGCTGGCTGCTGGTAGGATTCGTTCATCACGGTGATGTAGTAGAAGATGTCCTGTTGCTCTTCGGTCATCTTCTTCATGCCGTCCTGGATGATCACCGCCAGCTCGTAGCCGTAGGTCGGATCATAGGTGCGGCAGTTCGGGATGGTGCCCGCCATCATGTGGCTGTGACCGTCTTCGTGCTGCAGGCCTTCACCGTTCAGGGTGGTACGGCCGGCAGTACCGCCGATCAGGAAGCCACGGGTGCGGCTGTCGCCAGCGGCCCAGGCCAGGTCGCCAATACGCTGGAAGCCGAACATCGAGTAGAAGATGTAGAACGGCAGCATCGGCTGGTTGTGGCAGCTGTACGAGGTACCGGCAGCGATGAACGACGACATGGCGCCGGCTTCGTTGATGCCTTCCTCGAGGATTTGGCCCTTCTTGTCTTCGCGGTAGAACATCACCTGGTCTTTATCGACTGGCTCGTAGAGCTGGCCGACCGACGAGTAGATGCCCAGCTGGCGGAACATGCCTTCCATACCGAAGGTACGGGCTTCGTCCGGGATAATCGGGACGATGCGCTGGCCGATTTCCTTGTCCTTGACCAGCTGCGCCAGAATACGCACGAAGGCCATGGTGGTGGAGATTTCGCGGTCGCCCGAGCCATCCAGGATCGCTTTCAGCGTTTCCAGTGGAGGGGTCGGTACGCTGAAGCTCTTGGCGCGGCGCTGTGGCACGAAACCACCCAGGGCAGCACGGCGCTCGGCCAGGTACTTGGCTTCGGCAGAACCTTCTTCCGGCTTGAAGAACGGCAGGTTCTCCAGGTCGGCATCCTTGACCGGGATGTCGAAGCGGTCACGGAAGTGACGCAGGCTGTCGACGTCGACCTTCTTGGTGTTGTGCGCGGTGTTCTTGGCTTCGCCGGCACCGGTACCGTAACCCTTGATGGTCTTGGCCAGGATGACGGTAGGCTGGTCCTTGTGATTGACCGCCTGGTGGTACGCCGCGTAGACCTTGTACGGGTCGTGGCCGCCACGGTTGAGCTTCCAGATCTCTTCGTCGGACAGGTCTTCGACCATGGCCTTGAGCTCTGGGGTGTTGAAGAAGTTTTCACGAACGTACGCGCCGTCTTTGGCTTTGTAGTTCTGGTACTCGCCGTCGATGACTTCGTCCATGCGGCGCTGCAGGGCACCGTTGGTGTCCTTGGCGAACAGTGGGTCCCAGAAGCGGCCCCACACGACCTTGTTGACGTTCCAGCCACCGCCACGGAACACGCCTTCGAGTTCCTGGATGATCTTGCCGTTGCCGCGAACCGGGCCGTCGAGGCGCTGCAGGTTGCAGTTGATGACGAAGATCAGGTTGTCCAGCTTCTCGCGGCCGGCCAGGGCGATTGCGCCCAGGGATTCCGGCTCGTCGCACTCGCCGTCACCCATGAAGCACCAGACCTTCTGCTTGCCGGCCGGGATGAAGCCGCGGGCTTCCAGGTACTTCATGAAACGTGCCTGGTAGATGGCCTGGATCGGGCCCAGACCCATCGAAACGGTCGGGAACTGCCAGAAATCAGGCATCAACCATGGGTGCGGGTACGAAGACAGGCCGTTGCCGTCCACTTCCTGACGGAAGTTGTTCATCTGGTCTTCGCTGATGCGGCCTTCCATGAACGCACGGGCGTAGATGCCTGGCGAAGCATGGCCCTGGAAGAAGATCAGGTCGCCGCCGTGTTCTTCGGTCGGGGCCTGGAAGAAGTAGTTGAAGCCGATGTCGTACAGGGTGGCGCTGGAGGCGAAGCTGGAGATGTGTCCGCCCAGGTCCGAGTCTTTCAGGTTGGTACGCATGACCATGGCCAGGGCGTTCCAACGCACCATCGAGCGAATGCGGCGTTCCATGAACAGGTCGCCAGGCATGCGTGCTTCGTGGGTGACAGGGATGGTGTTGCGGTATGGCGTGGTGATCGCATACGGCAGCTGGGAGCCACTACGGGTGGCCAGCTCGCCCATACGGGTCATCAGGTAATGAGCGCGGTCTTCGCCTTCTTTGTCGAGGACCGACTCCAGGGCATCCAGCCATTCCTGGGTTTCGATTGGATCGAGGTCTTGCATGGCTTGCTCCAGGGCGGAAAGGCAACCAGAATCGATTGCCTGAGATTGCGACTGGCCTTATGGGCAGACGTCGTGAATTCTTGGATTACCGGGGTGTCCTCCGGCGCCGTGTAGTTTTACTACATTTGCTTTCGCATTTCATGCTTTTACACGACACGAGTAGTAGTAAAACTACATTTGTGCGACGTTTCGTCGCATGTTGGCTTGTGAGGAAAAACGTTCATGTTGGTTGGCATTGTGTCGCGAACGGGTAATTCTTGATGTTTGTTGCCATTTTTTCGCTTCTTTCAGCTATTTCCAACTTTTGTACGACAGTCCAACCGTGGTCCGGCTTCCCCTTGGCCGCTTCTTCCCCTCTATTTCACGCCGATCAAGGATAGACCATGCGCCTACCTTTGCCGTCCGATCTGCCCGCTACCCTGCAGCCGCTGGTCGCGCGCAACCAGCAATTCATCAGCGATGCGGTGGCTACCCACCCGGAACTCGACCTCCAGGCCTGGAGCCCGCTGCACCGGCAACAGTTCGATCAGGTAGCCGCCGCCAGCGACTTCGTGCTCGGCCTGGTCCGGCGCGAGCCGGCCATGCTGTTCGGCCTGCTGGCCAGTGGCGAGCTGGATCGGCGTTACGCCGCGGGTGAACTGCGCGGGCACATCGCTGCAGCCGCCCAGGCGGCGCAGAGCGAGGACGAGCTGGCGCGCAACCTGCGCCGCGAGCGCAACCGCCAACAGCTGCGCATCATCTGGCGCGACATCACCCGCCAGGCCGCGCTGGGCGAAACCTGCCGCGACCTGTCCGACCTGGCCGACGCCGCCATCGACGAAGCCTACCAATGGCTGTACCCGCGCCACTGCCAGCAGTTCGGCACGCCTGTCGGCAACCGCAGCGGCCAGCCGCAGCACATGGTGGTGCTGGGCATGGGCAAGCTGGGTGCAGTGGAGCTGAACCTGTCGTCGGACATCGACCTGATCTTCGCCTTCCCCGAAGGCGGCGAAACCGAAGGGGTGAAGCGCTCGCTGGACAACCAGGAGTTCTTCACCCGCCTGGGCCAGCGCCTGATCAAGGCGCTGGACCCGGTCACCGTCGACGGTTTCGTGTTCCGCGTCGACATGCGCCTGCGCCCGTATGGTTCGGCCGGCGCGCTGGTGCTCAGCTTCAATGCCCTGGAGCAGTACTACCAGGACCAGGGCCGTGACTGGGAACGCTACGCGATGATCAAGGCGCGGGTTGTGGCCGGCGACCAGGCGACCGGGGCACAGTTGCAGGAGATGCTGCGGCCGTTCGTGTACCGCCGCTACCTGGACTTTTCCGCGATCGAAGCGCTGCGCACCATGAAGCAGCTGATCCAGCAGGAAGTGCGGCGCAAGGGCATGGCCGACAACATCAAGCTGGGTGCCGGTGGCATTCGCGAGGTGGAATTCATCGCCCAGGCCTTCCAGCTGATCCACGGCGGGCGCGACCTCAGCCTGCAACAGCGGCCACTGCTGAAAGTGCTGGCCACCCTCGAGGGCCAGGGCTACCTGCCGCCAGCCGTGGTCGCCGAGTTGCGCGAGGGCTATGAGTTCCTGCGCTATACCGAACACGCCATCCAAGCCATCGCCGACCGCCAGACGCAGATGCTGCCGGACAACGAGATCGATCAGGCGCGGGTGGCCTACATGCTTGGCTATGCCGACTGGCAAAGCTTCCATGACCAGCTGACGCACTGGCGTGGCCGTATTGACTGGCACTTCCGCCAAGTGATCGCCGACCCGGATGATGAAGACGGCGAGGGCGAGCTGGTGGTGGGGGGGGAATGGTCACCGCTGTGGGAGCAGGCACAGGATGAAGATGCGGCTGGCCGTCAGCTGCAAGAGGCCGGATTCCGGCAGCCTGCCGAAGCCCTGCGGCGCCTGGCCGCGCTGCGCTCCAGCCCGCAGTTGCGTTCGATGCAGCGGATTGGCCGTGAGCGCCTGGACGCCTTTATCCCACGGTTGCTGGCCCAGGCTGTGGAACATGACAACCCCGACCTGGTGCTCGAGCGCGTGCTGCCGCTGGTCGAGGCCGTGGCACGGCGTTCCGCCTACCTGGTGCTGCTCACCGAAAACCCCGGGGCCTTGCGCCGCTTGCTGACACTGTGCGCCGCCAGCCCGTGGATTGCCGAGCAGATTGCCCGCTACCCGCTGCTGCTCGACGAGCTACTTAACGAAGGCCGCCTGTTCAGCCCGCCACTGGCGCCGGAGCTGGCCAGCGAACTGCGCGAACGCCTGACGCGCATCCCTGAGGACGACCTGGAACAGCAAATGGAGGCGCTGCGCCACTTCAAGCTGGCCCACAGCCTGCGCGTGGCCGCTTCGGAAATCAGCGGCAACCTGCCGCTGATGAAAGTCAGCGACTACCTGACCTGGCTGGCCGAGGCCATCCTCGACCAGGTACTGGCCCTCGCCTGGCGCCAGACCGTGACCCGCCACGGCCAGCCCAAGCGCAGCGACGGCAGCCTGTGCGACCCGGGCTTCATCATCATCGGCTACGGCAAGGTAGGTGGCCTGGAGCTGGGCCACGGCTCGGACCTGGACCTGGTATTCATCCATGACGGCGACCCGCAGGCGGAAACCGACGGCGCCAAGCCGATCGACAGTGCGCAGTTCTTCACGCGCCTCGGCCAGCGCATCATTCACCTGCTGACCACCCAGACCAACTCGGGCCAGCTGTATGACGTGGACATGCGCCTGCGCCCGTCGGGTGCCTCGGGTCTGCTGGTGAGCTCGCTGGGAGCGTTCGAGCGCTATCAGCAGAACGAGGCCTGGACCTGGGAGCACCAGGCCCTTGTGCGGGCCCGGGTGCTGGTGGGCTGCAAGCAGGTGGGCACGGCGTTCGAAGGTGTGCGCGCCAAGGTGTTGGGCCAGGCCCGCGACCTGGAAAAACTGCGCAGCGAAGTGAGCGAAATGCGCGCCAAGATGCGCGACAACCTCGGCACCAAGGCCACCGCTGCCGGTACCGCGGCCAACGCCTTCGAGGCCGGTGTACCGTTCGATATCAAGCAGGATGCCGGCGGTATCGTCGATATCGAATTTATGGTGCAATACGCCGCTTTGGCCTGGTCCCACGACCACCCGGCCATACTCCGATGGACCGATAACATCCGCATTCTGGAAGAGCTGGAGCAGGCGGGTTTGATGCCGGCCAGTGACGCGGTGCTGTTGCGTGAAGTGTACAAGGCGTTCCGCTCGGCCTCGCACCGCCAGGCCCTGCAGAAGCAGGCCGGGGTTATCGATGCGGCGCAGTTTGCCGATGAACGCCGTGAGGTGCGGCGGATCTGGGGTGAATTGGGCCTTACCTGAAGGCCCCGCCAACCCTGTGGGAGATTCTATGGTTTTCAGCAAGCCAGTTTCGCGCCTTTAGTGACGTATTCGTCCTGATTTTTCATCAGGGCGAATGCCACCCGCGCGAGCTTTCTTGCCAGGATTACCAACGCTTGGGTTGTTGCTTTACCACTGCTCCGATGCTGTTCGTAAAGCCCTTTCCAGGCTGCCGATCTGCTGGCCGCCATCGCAGCGTTGTGCAATAAGCGACGAATTTCTGAACAACCTCGCTTGGTGAGGCGACGTCGCCCATTCTTCTGTCCGGAATCACTGACTCGTAAATCCATTCCTAGGAATGCAATGTACGAGTCACTGCTTTTGAACTCGCCCCTTGTAAAAGCCATCACCAATGCTGCGGCGGTGAGAAAACCAATGCCCTCTACTGCCTGGCAGCGAGCGACTTGTTCCTGCAGCCCAGCGTCTCGCAGTACTTCTTTAATCTTCTTTTGAATCAACTGATCCAGCCGATCTATCGACTTCACAAAAGTTTCGAAGGCGGCTTTCAAAAGGCTTTCGTTAGCCCAGCTCTGAGTCATTGCAGTACGAGCAGTCACCAAGGCGGCTCTGCGTCGCAAGAGGCTCTGAAGCTTGCCGTAGACAGCGGGAGGCGGGCTCCAAGGGCGAAGGTCCTCGCCTTCATTTTTTAAAAAACGGGACAGCAACCGAGCATCGGAGGGGTCGGTTTTAACCCGTCCCCCAACACTCTTCCGGTAGTTGCTCAATTGAAAACCATCGATGACATAGACCTCGAAGCCTAGGCTGTGGGCCAATTCAACCAGGTCCAAGTGATAGACGTTGGTCGCCTCAACAGCGATAGCGGTGTTGAGGGGTTGTTGCTTGAGCCACCTTCTGATCTCGAGTTTGGAGTTTTTGAGCCTGATGATCTCGTCGCGATCATCGTGGTGGATAACCAGCTCAGCTTTCGCGACATCCGCACCCACGATCAACTTACCTACCTGCATTGCCATGGGCCGCTCCTCACGTTATGGTTTTTCGGCTTGAAGGGGTTTCACCAAGAGGCGCTGGCTTGTTTCTATCGTCGCTTGCAAACGATGCATTCTTTATCGGCGCTTTGGTGGAAGGGGTGGGGCGATGTCTCCCACGGTCTGTACTGCTGTGAACAGTCAGAATCGGGCATTTAGTCCCACCACCCCTTCAAGTCTAACCATACAAGCGGGTTCACCCGCGAATAAGGCCACGCGGTGCCTGGCACCGGCTTCGCCGGTGTTCGCGGGTAAACCCGCTCCCACAGGGTCTGCAATCAGCGGCGGATATGCCTGAGTGGTACACTGTCCGCCACATAGCCTGAATATAAAGAGGGGAGGCCAGGCTGTACCGCAGCCTGTAGCCTCCCCGAGCGTTTCTGGACTAAGCATGAGAATACTGATCATTGGCCCCAGCTGGGTCGGCGACATGGTGATGGCGCAGACCCTGTTCCAGTGCCTGAAACAGCAGCACCCCGACTGCGTGATCGATGTGCTGGCCCCCGAGTGGAGCCGGCCGATCCTCGAACGCATGCCCGAGGTCCGTCAGGCCCTGAGCTTCCCGCTCGGCCACGGCGCACTGGAACTGGCCACGCGGCGACGCATCGGCAAGTCCTTGGCCGGCCAGTACGACCAGGCCATCCTGCTGCCCAACTCGCTGAAGTCGGCGCTGGTGCCGTTCTTTGCCGGTATCCCCAAGCGCACCGGCTGGCGCGGCGAAATGCGCTTCGGCCTGCTCAACGACGTGCGCAAGCTGGACAAGGCCCGTTACCCGCTGATGATCGAGCGCTTCATGGCCCTGGCCTACGCACCCGGCGCCGAGCTGCCGCAGCCGTACCCGCGCCCCAGCCTTCAGATCGAAGCGCAAAGCCGCGACGCCGCCCTTGCCAAGTTCGGCCTGGAGCTGGACCGCCCGGTGCTGGCGCTGTGCCCCGGTGCCGAGTTCGGCGAGGCCAAGCGCTGGCCGGCCGAGCACTACGCCACCGTGGCCGATGCGATGATCCGCCAGGGCTGGCAGGTGTGGCTGTTCGGCTCGAAGAACGATCACCCGGTCGGTGAGCAGATTCGCGATCGGCTGATCCCGGGCTTGCGTGAAGAGTCGTCCAACCTGGCCGGCGAAACCTCGCTGGCCGAGGCCATCGACCTGATGTCCTGCGCCCATGCCGTGGTGTCCAACGACTCGGGCCTGATGCACGTGGCCGCCGCGCTGAACCGCCCGCTGGTGGCGGTGTACGGCTCGACCTCGCCGGGCTTCACCCCGCCGCTGGCCGAGCATGTGGAAGTGGTGCGCACCGGCATCGAGTGCAGCCCGTGCTTCGACCGCACCTGCCGCTTCGGCCACTACAACTGCCTGCGCCTGCTGGAGCCGGGCAAAGTCATCGCTGCCCTGCACAGCCTGACCGGGCCGGACCTGATCGATACCGTGGCCGAGGTCGACTAAGTGCGGGTACTGATCATCAAGACTTCGTCGCTGGGTGATGTGATCCACACCTTGCCGGCGCTTACCGATGCCGCCCAGGCCATCCCGGGCATCCGTTTCGACTGGGTGGTGGAAGAAGGCTTCGCCGAAATCCCCTGCTGGCACCCGGCGGTCGACCAGGTGATCCCGGTGGCCATTCGCCGCTGGCGCAAGAACCTCTGGCAAACCATCAAGAGCGGTGAGTGGAAGGCATTCAAGCAGCGTGTACGCGAGCGCAAGTACGACCTGGTGATCGACGCCCAGGGCCTGGTCAAGTCGGCCTGGCTGACCCGCTATGTGAAGGCGCCTGTGGCTGGCCTGGACCGCTACTCGGCCCGGGAGGGCTGGGCCAGCCGCTTCTATGACCGGCGCCTGTCGGTTGCCACCGGCCAGCATGCGGTGGAGCGGGTGCGCCAGCTGTTCGCCATGGCCCTGGCCTACGACCTGCCGGAAGGCATCGGCAACTACGGCCTCGACCTCGAGCGCCTGCAACTGCCGCCGGCCGCCCCCTATGTGGTGTTCCTGCACGGTACCACCTGGGCGACCAAGCACTGGCCCGAAGCCTACTGGCGCGAACTGGCCGAGCGCATGGGCCGGCGCAAGCTGGAAGTGCGCCTGCCGTGGGGCAATCCGGCCGAGAAGGCGCGGGCCGAGCGCATCGCCCAGGGCTTGAACAACTGCCAGGTACTCCCCAAATTGAACCTTGCCGGCGTCGCACGCGTGTTGGCGGCGGCAAAAGCCTGTGTGGCGGTCGATACCGGCCTCGGCCACCTGGCGGCGGCACTCGATGTGCCCACCATTTCGCTGTTCGGCCCGACCAACCCGGGCCTGACCGGCGCCTACGGACGGACCCAGATTCACCAGGCCAGTGACTGGCCCTGCGCGCCCTGCCTGCAGAAAAAGTGCACCTACAAACCGAGCGCCGACGACCTGCGCCGGTTCGATCTGAAACGCGAGTGGCCGCTGTGCTTCACTCGCCTGAATCCCGAGCATGTGGCGAGCCGCTTGAGCGCGTTGCTGCTGGCTGAGGATGTCCGTTGATGCAACTGGCTTTCGTGCTTTACAAATATTTCCCCTTCGGCGGGCTGCAGCGCGACTTCATGCGCATTGCCCTGGAATGCCAGAAGCGGGGCCACCAGATCCGTGTGTACACGCTGATCTGGGAGGGTGACATTCCGCCGGGCTTCGAAGTGCTGGTGGCGCCGGTGAAGGCGATTTTCAACCACCGCCGCAACGAGAAGCTCAGCGCCTGGATGGCCGCCGACCTGGCCAAGCGCCCGGTCGACCGCCTGATCGGCTTCAACAAGATGCCTGGGCTGGACGTGTACTACGCCGCCGACGGCTGCTTCGAGGACAAGGCGCAGACCCTGCGTGGCGGCCTGTACCGCCGCTGGGGCCGCTACCGGCACTTTGCCGAGTACGAACGTGCGGTGTTCGCCAAGGACGCCCATACCGAAGTGCTGATGATTTCCGAAGTGCAGCAGCCGCTGTTCATCAAGCACTACGGCACCCCGGTGGAGCGTTTCCACCTGCTGCCGCCGGGCATTTCCCAGGACCGCCGCGCGCCGGCCAATGCCGGCGAAATCCGCGCCGAGTTCCGCAAGGAATTCAACCTGGGCGATGACGACCTGCTGCTGGTGCAGATTGGTTCAGGCTTCAAGACCAAGGGCGTTGACCGCAGCCTCAAGGCCCTGGCCGCGCTGCCATCGGCCTTGCGCAAACGCACCAGGCTGATGGTGATCGGCCAGGATGACCCCAAGGTGTTCCAGCTGCAAAGCGCTACCTTGGGCCTGGGCGAGCAGGTGCAGTTCCTCAAGGGCCGCAGCGACATCCCGCGCTTTCTGCTGGGCGCCGACCTGCTGATCCACCCGGCGTACAACGAGAACACCGGCACGGTGCTGCTCGAGGCACTGGTGGCCGGCCTGCCGGTGCTGGTCTCCAAGGTGTGCGGCTACGCCCACTACATTGCCGAGGCCGACAGCGGCCTGGTGCTGGACGAGCCGTTCGAGCAGGAACAGCTCAATGGCTACCTGCAGCGCATGCTCGAAGACCAGCAGGCCCGCGCCAGCTGGTCGCGCAACGGCCTGGCGTTTGCTGAAACCGCCGATCTGTACAGCATGCCGCAGCATGCCGCCGACGTGATCCTGGGGCAGGAGTCCGCATGAAGCTGATACTGGCCGAACCGTTCAAGCGCCTGTGGGCCGGGCGTGATGCCTTCGATGCCGTGGAGGCGCTGCAAGGCGAGGTCTATCGCGAACTGGAAGGGCGCCGCACGCTGCGCACCGAAGTCGCTGGCGAGGGCTTTTTCGTCAAGATCCACCGCGGCATCGGCTGGGGCGAGATCTTCAAGAACCTGCTTACCGCCAAGCTGCCGGTGCTTGGCGCCGGCCAGGAATGGCAGGCCATCCAGCGCCTGCACCAGGTTGGCGTGCCGACCATGACTGCCGTCGCCTATGGCGAGCGTGGCAGCAACCCGGCCGCGCAGCACTCGTTCATCATCACCGAAGAGCTGGCGCCGACCATCAGCCTGGAAGACTTCAGCATCGACTGGGTCAGGCAGCCGCCCGAGCCGCGCCTGAAGCGCGCGCTGATCGCCGAAGTGGCGAAGATGACCGGCGGCATGCACCGCGCCGGGGTCAACCACCGCGACTGCTACATCTGCCACTTCCTGCTGCACACCGACCGCCCGGTGACGGCGGAAGACTTCAAACTGTCGGTAATCGACCTGCACCGCGCGCAGACCCGGGCGAAAATCAGCCGCCGCTGGCGCGACAAGGACCTGGCCGCGCTGTACTTCTCGGCGCTGGACATCGGCCTGACCCAACGCGACAAGCTGCGCTTCCTGCGCGGTTACTTCCAGCGCCCGCTGCGGCAGGTCCTTAAGGATGAAGCCGCGCTGCTCGCCTGGCTGGAGCGCAAGGCGCAGAAACTCTATGACCGCAAGCAACGTTATGGGGATGCACTCTGATGGCGGGGTGGACACTGGCGCCAGGCTACCAACACCTGGCGGCGGACTTCGGCAGCCTGGAAGCGGTATTTGCCCTGCAAGGCGAGCGCCTGACCCGCGACCCGCTCAGTGAGGTGGTGCGTATCACGCGTGACGGGGTCAATTATTACGTCAAGCGCTACACCGGGGCCGGCAAGCACATGCGACGTTACCTGGGCCGGCCGCGGATCAAGGCCGAATGGCAGAACCTCAAGCAGTTCGACAAGTGGGGCATCCCCACTGCCGAAGTGGTGGCCTGGGGCCTGGAGCGCAATGGCCTGGCCTTTGGCCGGGGGGCCATGATCACCCGCGAACTGCCGCATACCGAAGACTTGTCGGCGCTGGCCGAGCGTAACGATGCACGCCTGGCCGATCGCGCCTGGGTCGGGCATGTCAGCAGCCAGCTGGCGCGCCACACCCGGGTCATGCACCAGCACCACTTCGCCCACAACGACCTGAAATGGCGCAACTTACTGGTCGACGACCAGGGCACGCTATTCTTCATCGACTGCCCCACCGGCGATTTCTGGCGCGGCTTCATGTGGCGGCACCGGATGATCAAGGACCTGGCATGCCTGGACAAAGTGGCCAAATACCACCTGTCGGCGACCCAGCGCCTGCGTTTCTACCTGCAATATCGTGGCCGCGACCGGCTGAATGTGCGTGACAAGAAGCGCATTCGCCAGGTGGTGAGCTTTTTCGAGGGAAGGGAATGATCGATTACCTGGCCAGCGCGGACCTCGCGCTGCTCAAGCGCCATGGCCTGGACGACTTCGAGGCACTGTGGGCGCTGCAACTGGATGCCGTGGACGAACCGAACACCGGCCGCGGTGGCTGGAGCAGCGTGTACCGCCTGGAGCTCGAGGGCAAGGGCTACTACCTCAAGCGCCAGAGCGACTACCTGACCCGTACCCTGCACCGGCCATTCGGCGAGCCGACCTTCGCCCGCGAATTCCGCAACATCAGCCGTTACCAGAAACTGCAGATTCCGGCCTTGCAGGCGGTGTTCTACGGCGAGCGCAAGAAAGGCGGCACGCACCGGGCGATCCTGATGACTCGTGCTCTGGACGAATGGGCCGACCTCGACAGCTTGCTGGCCCGGTGGCCACAACTGAGCGATGCCGAACGCAATGGTGTCCTGCATGCCTGCGGCCAGCTGGCGCGCACCCTGCACAGCGCCGGCCAGGTGCATGGTTGCTTCTACCCCAAGCACATCTTCCTGCGTCAGCGCCGCGAAGGCTGGGACGCGCAACTGATCGACCTGGAGAAGACCCGACCCCTGTTGTTCGGCATGCGTGACCGCCTCAAGGACCTGGAGCCGTTGCTGCGCCGCGCACCGGTCTGGGGCGAGCGCGATGTACGTACCTTGCTGGCCAGCTACCTGGCGCAGCCTGCCGATGGCACGCTGGTCGATACCTGGCTGCAACGCCTGATGCAACGCCGTCGTGAAAAAGAGGCCCGCTGATGCGTTTGTCTGAATTGAAAGAGGCCGGGCGCAGCCCCTCGTTGCCCCTGAGCATCACCCTGGCCGATGCCGCCGGCACGGCCGACCTGCAATTGCTCAGCCTGCTGCGCGTGCTGCCGGGCCAGCGCTATGTGGGTGCCGGCGTGTGGCGCGGTACCCCGGTGCTGGCCAAGCTGCTGGTCGGTGGTAACGCTGCACGGCATTTCCAGCGCGAACTGCAAGGCGTGAAACTGCTGGCCGAGCAGGGCCTGACCACGCCGAAGCTACTGGCCGACGGCCTCAAGGAAGGCGAGGGCGGCTGGCTGCTGTTCGAATTCCTCGACGGCGCCGAAAGCCTGGCCGATGCCTGGGCGGCAGTGGAGAGCTTGCCGGTACTGGCCGACGAGCAGCACCTGGTGCTGGGCGAGGCGCTCACTGCAGTGGCGCACATGCACGCCCGGGGCCTGTGGCAGGAAGACCTGCACCTGGACAACCTGCTGCGCCACGGCGGCAAGCTGTACCTGATCGACGGCGCCGGCATCAAGGCCGAAACGCCTGGCCAGCAGCTGTCACGCCCGCGTGTGCTGGAAAACCTGGGGGTGTTCTTCGCTCAGCTCCCCAAGCGCCTGGAGCCTTTCATCGAAGAACTGCTGGTGCACTACCTGCTGGCCAACGCCGAGCATGCGCTGCCGCTGGAAGCCTTGCAGAAGCAGGTGGACAAGGTGCGCAGCTGGCGCCAGAAGGATTACCTGGAAAAGGCTGGTCGTGAATGCAGCCTGTTCAGTGTCGAGCGCAGCCTTTCGGGCTTGCGGGCAATCCGCCGCGACGAGGTCGAAGCCATGCTGCCGGTACTGGAGCAGGCCGACGCGTTGATCGACCAGGGTCACCTGTACAAGACCGGTGGTGCGGCCAGTGTGGCGCGCATCGAGGTTGACGGCCGCACGCTGGTGCTCAAGCGCTACAACATCAAGAACACCGCGCACTGGTTCAAGCGCTTCTGGCGCCCGAGCCGGGCCTGGCATTCCTGGATCGAAGGCCATCGCCTGGAATTCCTCGACATTGCCACGCCGCGTCCACTGGCGGTGCTGGAGCAACGGGTGATGGGGCTGCGAAGCCGTGCCTACCTGGTCACCGAGTATATCGATGGCCCAGACCTGGCCGAATGCTTCGCGCCCTACGTGGATAACGGCGATGCGCCCGAGGAGCAGGTGGATGCCCTGGTGCATGTGATGCAGCAGCTGATTCGCGAGCGTATCAGCCATGGTGACTTCAAGGGCCACAACCTGTTCTGGCACAACGGCCAATGGTCGCTGATCGACCTCGACGCCATGTGCCAGCACGCCACCCAGCTCAGCTTCGCCCCGGCCTACGCCCGTGATCGGGCGCGGCTGCTGCGCAACTGGCCGAGTGGCAGTGCCTTGCATCAGCGGCTGGACGGGTTGCTGCCCAAGCTGGCCGAGTAATCCGCCGGCAGTGCCAGCCAGTCGCTGCTGCGGCCTGGCTGGCGCACGCGAATGCGCCATTGGCCGCCCTGTTGGCGCAATACTGCCCAGGCGTGGACTGCGCCCAGTGCCTTCTCGGGCAGCAGCAAATGGTATTGCCCGGCAAGCAGGTGCCGTCGAACCGGCAACTGATGGTTACCCAACTGCAAATAGAGTTGCCCCCCAGCGTCGTGCAGGTCGGCGTCCCCTGCCACCGGTTCGCCCGCTAATGGTTGTTGCAGGCGTACCTCTTCCAACAGGTGGGCTATGTCAGGCAACCCGTCGTGCCAAAGCACGATGGAATCGACCACCCAATTGCCGTTGCGCAGCCGTTTGATCGGCAGTTGCGCGTAGGCATCCGGCTGCCTGGGGTCGAGTACCCGCCAGCGATAGCCGTCGAAGTGGACGTTGTACAACCGACCCTGGCTGTCCTTGACGAAGTACCGGTCCGGACCTGGCACGCTGTTGATCTGTTCGTACACTTCCTCGCCATGAACGCCGTCGATCCGGTAGCGCAGCTTGCTCACATCCACGGCCGCTTCGTGGGTATTCGGCAGTGGGCGCGGAGGTTGCGGTGGCAGGCCGCGCATCGCCCTGCGCATGAGGGGCGAACCAGCGAAACTGGACAACCCATCGGCGCTGTGGCTCAAAGCGGCCATGGCGTGGTGGAAGGTTGCTGCATAATCCTCTTTTTCCAGGGCTTCGAAGCCGTCCCACAGCGAAATCGACATACGGCCGAAGGCCAGGGCTGACATTGTCGGGGCCGGTAGCACGAGGCTGATCATGTCGAGAACCAGGCGCAGCGTCGACAGCCCGTACTCGCCGAGCAGCTCGCGGTTGCTGCGGCTGTTGGTATCGGCCTCGGCGATCATGGCGTGGACCTGGGCCTTGTAAAGGGCATCGAAGAGGTTGCCGTTGATCATTGGCCTTTGCACATATGGCCCGAGGCGGCCTTTGCGCACCAACTTGTCGAGCCGCTTGCCATCAGCCAGAGGCGCGCGCTGGATCAGGTACTTTCGCAAGGAAGGCGTGCTGCGAAGGGTTCTGAGCAGCGCCCGGGTATCGGGGTATTCACGCCATGCGCGCCGATCGGGAGCGTCCGGCGTATACAGCACCAGCGACGGCTGGTTGTCGCTCTCGGCATTGAGCAGCAGTACCCCTTGCAGCGTGTGCCCGTCGATGATCAGCTGGCGCACCGCGATACGATGCTCGTCGATGGTAGGGCGCCAATTGTTGTCGGGATGGTCGGTGACGGCTTTGACCCAGCGATAGCCTCGCTCGTGGGTATCGTTCAGAAAGTGCCTGGCATAGCGGGCCTTGGCCGCCTCGGCGCGCATGCGGGCGCGGTTCATGTTGCCGTGGCATTGCATGCGCCAGCGCGCACCTGGAGACTCCAGCAGGTGGGTTCGCAGGTAGCGGATGTAGCCACTGCCGGCGTCAAGCTCGCGCACCAGGCGCTTTACCCCTTCTGCGGATATCGAATCCAGCGTGGAACCGTCTTCGTGGTGTATTCGGGCTGTCAGCCAGTAATCGACGTCGAACCAGCCGATGTTCAACAGGGCCAGCTCGTCCAGGCGGTAGGTGGTGGTTACCAGTTCGATGGTGCCACCGACATGGCGACGGTTGGCAACGGCCACGTAACCCGAAGGTGCCAGTGGGTTGATCAGCGGGCCGGTGCGGTGTGCAAGTGTGACGGTTATGCAGACTTTTTCGGCAGGCAATTCGATGGAGAATTCGCGCCGCAGCGCCTTGCCAAGGCGTTCGCGCACCCATGCCAGCAGGTGGTGGCGATTGCCGAACGCCTCCAGGGTCAAAAGGCCGGGTGCAGCAGCCTGGGTGATGGCCCCGGCGAGCTCTTGGATCGTTTGCATGATGTGCGTCAGGCTTTGCGTGGAGCTCTGGCGCAGCCAGGCGGGCAGGTGTTTTTCCAGCAGCAGCGCATAACGGGTGGACAACGCATATTGGCTGCCCATGAGATCGGTCAGTGACTGCTGTTTGGCCAGGGTGCTTTTCAGTGCCGGTAGATTCGGGTTCTGGTCAAGCGCCCAGGCGGCGTGCCAGGCGATGGTAAGCCGTTGATGCTGCGCGTCGATCACGTCAGTGGCCTGTTGTTCGACCAGGTCGCCGGTAAACCACTCGTAGCGCAGCCGGTCGGCACCCCGGACCAGTTGCTGGTCCTGCAGGCGGGGTAGCAATTGCAGCATTGGCCGGCTTTGCATGGGGTCGTCCAGGCGCTCGCACAGCTCCCTATGCAGTTCGGCCAGGTTGGCGAAGCCTTCAACGCCATGAGAAACGCTGCACAGCAGTGCCTGGCCTGTGGCTGTTGCAGGCTCGGCAACGGCCCCTTCCGGTGCTTCTGCCAACAGTACCAGCACGCCGGGTAACGGCAACCGGCCATGGGGGCTTGAACGATTGAATACCGGCCGATAAACCTGGGCCCGGTGGGAGTCTGGCAGGTGGTTGCGTTGCCAGGGTAGCGGCAGCTCCAGGGAGGTGCGCAGCAGGCTGATGTGGCTGTAGTCCAGGGTCTGGTCGGCGAGGCGCAGTTCCAGCTCGGCCAGAAGTTGCTCATGACGCAGTTCGCGCAGTTGTCGGGCGCGGCTGTGGCCTGCTTCGACAGGGTCGTTCCAGAACGCTGCCAGGTCACCGAAAAAACGCTGACGCATGGCGGCCGGCTCCGTTTCGCCCGCCAGTTCGGGTTTGCCTTGCTCAAGGGCGATCAGTTGTTGATCGAGCGCTTCGAGGCGCTGCAAAGGTGTCATGGTAAGGCTCCTTGGAAAATGGCAGCCAACCATGTCGCGGCAAAAGAGGGTGCGGGTATTACCCGGCTACTGCCGTGGACGAGGGTAGAAACCTTGCAGGCCAAGAGCCGCCGACAGCCCCAGGCCGAGCCAGGCCAGGCTGTCCCAGACCCCGTCCCCCAGCAAGGCGGCAAATAGCCCCACGGCAGTGAGCAGGGCCACGACCATCGGCCAGATGAAGATGCGCCAGGTCGGCTGTGACTTGTGGCTCATGCCCGCGCCTCCCGCTTCGTGCGTTGTTTGCCCCACCACAGGTACAAGCCGCTGCCGAGGACGATGATGGTCAGCACATCGAGTAGCGCCCACAGGATTTGCATTGGCCGGCCGCCGTAGTCGCCGAAGTGCAGTGGTTGCGACAGGCCCATGGCATCCATGTACCAGGGGCGTTCGCCGACGGCGGTCACTGCCAGTGTTCGCGCATCGATCAGCACGGGCGTGAGCAGGTGCGAGGTCAGGTGCGTGGCGCCCTTCATGAACACCGCATAGTGGTGCTCACTGGAAAAGCGTGTGCCGGGGAAGGCGATGAAGTCCGGGCGCATGCCGGGGGCGGCCTGTTCGGCGATGGTCAGCAGGTGAGTTGCCGGGGCGCGTTCGGTGAGCGGTGGGGCATCACGGTACGGGGCAACCATGGCGGCCAGGCTGTCGTTGCGCCAGGCGGCGATGACCAGGTCCGACAGCGCGCTGATGACACCGGTCACGCCTACCGTCAGTGCCCATGCCAAGGTGACCACACCGATCAGGTTGTGCAGGTCGAGCCAGCGCAGGCGACGGGATTTGCCGTGGCGCACCGTGCCGAAGTCCAGGCGGCGCATGAACGGTGCATAGAGCACGGTGCCGGAGATGATCGCCACGACGAACAGCACGCCCATGAAGGCCAGCAGCAGCTTGCCGGGCAGGCCGGCGAACATGTCCACGTGCAGGCGCAGCATGGTCATCATGAAGCCGCCGTTGGCGGCCGGCATGGCCACGGCTTCACCGGTGCGGGCGTCGAGCATGAAGGTGTGCGACGAATTGGGTTCGGTGCCGGCGGTGACGGCGGTTATGGCCACTACGCCGTTGGCTTCGTCCTCGTCGTAGCCGAAGTACTGCATGACCTCGCCGGGGCGGTGCTGCTCGGCCTTGATCACCAACTGCTGCAGGTCCAGATGTGGTGTATCGGCTGGCATTTCACGCAGTTCTGGGGCGTCGCCGAGCAGGTGTTCGAGCTCGTGGTGGAAGATCAGCGGCAGGCCGGTGACTGCCAGCAACAGCAGGAACAGGGTGCAGACCAGGCTGCTCCAGGTGTGGATCACCGACCAGCGGCGGATGGTTGGGCTTTTCATCACGGTACCGATTTTTGCCTGTTGGAAGCTGGGGCTGCTGCGCAGCCCTTTCGCGACACAAGGCCGCTCCTACAGGGGAGCACGTTTTCCTGTAGGAGCGGCCTTGTGTCGCGAAAGGGCCGCAAAGCGGCCCCCGTTCACTCAGAACTTGTAATTGACACTGGCTACGACGTTGCGCTCGTCGCCGTAGTAGCAGTAGTACCCGTCACAGGTAGACAAGTAGTCCTTGTTGAACAGGTTCTTCGCATCCACGGCTACGGTCACCCCCTTGAGGGTGCTGTTCAGGCGGCCCAGGTCGTAGTGCACCGAAGCGTCGTACACGGTGTAGGACCCCACATGCCCCCAATCGGTGTTAGTGGTATTACCGTAGGTGTCGCCCACGTAGCGCACGCCAACGCCGACCCCGAACCCATCCAGTGGTCCGCTGTGCCAGGTGTAGTCAGCCCAGGCAGTAGCCTGGTTGCGCGGCACCTGCGCCATGCGCTTGCCTTTCTCGTCACTGGTGCCTTTGATGATTTCGCTGTCGTTGTAGGTGTACGAGCCCACCAGTTTGAGGTTCTCGGTCACATCCGAGGTAGCCTCCAACTCCAGGCCTTTTACGCGCACTTCGCCTACCTGGCGGGTGACACCACCCTCGGTCACCGACATGTTCTCCTGTGTCAGGTCGAACACAGCAGCGGTGAACAGGCTATTGCTGCCTGGAGGCTGGTACTTGATGCCCAGTTCGTATTGCTTGCCTTCGGTCGGTTCGAAGGCATCGGTGCTGTTGACGGTGGAACCGGTGGCAGCCTGGAACGACTCGGCATAGGAGATGTAAGGCGTCAGGCCGTTATCGAATACATAGCTGAGAGCTGCGTTACCACTGAACTTCTTGTCGCGTTGGGTGTTGGTTGCGTCGCCTTGATTGTGGAAGGTGGTGCCGGTGTGCACCCAGTCCTCACGGCCACCAAGGGTCAGGCGCCAGTTGTCCAACGCCATCTGGTCCTGGATATACAGGCCGGTCTGCTGGGTTTTCTGGTCGTAGTCGTACATGTCGAAGTACTGAACGTTCGAGAAATCCTGACCGTAGATGGGGTTGTGGATATTGCTCGGTGGCACACCCGCCGAGCCCCAGCGCCAGCGGGCATTGCTGTCCGAGCGCTGGTGGTCGAGCCCCAGCAGCAGGGTATGGGCAACCTGCCCGGTCTGGAAGTCGGCCTGGAAGTTGTTGTCCAAGGCGAACTGTGAGATGTCCTCCTCGACGATACCGGCGGTGCGTTGCACGGTGCCATCGGCGCTGACAGCTTCGTCCGGGCCGGCTGGCCAGATCGAACCACCGGCGGTAATGCCCTTGAAGTCCAGTTCGTTACGCGCGTAGCGCAGGTTCTGACGGAACTGCCAGGTATCGTTCAGGCGGGTCTCGAACGCATAGCCCAGGTGGTAGTAGGTGCGGTCGTAGGACTCCCAATCCGGGTCGCCCAGGTTCTTGTGGTGCGAAATCTTGCCTGCGGGGCTATCCAGCTTGGTGCCTTGCAGTGGCAGGAACTGGCCGGTGATGCCGGTGTCATCGCGGGTGTATTGGCTGATGAAAGTCAGCTTGGTGTCGTCGTTGATGTTCCAGGTCAGGCTGGGCGCGATGTTGTAGCGTTTGTCCGGGATGTGGTCTACCGGCGAACCGCTGTCACGCACGGTGCCGCTCACTCGGTACAGGAACTGGCCTGCATCGTCGAGCTTGCCAGTGCTGTCGAAGTTGATCTGCTTGTGGTTGTTGCTGCCAACCTGGGCTTCGACTTCGTGGCTGCTTTCCAATTGCGGCCGACGACTGGTCATGTCCAGCAGGCCGCCTGGTGGAGTCTGGCCGTAGACCGAAGAGGCAGGGCCACGCAGCACGGCGATGCGCTCCAGGTTCCAGGGCTCGATCTTGGGGGTGGCGTAGTTGCCCTTGGGCAATGGCAGGCCATCGAGGAACTGGGTAGGCACAAAACCCCGTACCAGCAACCAGTCACTGCGCGAGTCGGATCCATAGCCGCTGCTCTGCACGCCAGCGGTGTAGCGAAGGGCGTCGTTCAGGCTGAGCACCGGCCGGTCTTCCATCTGCTGGCGGGTGATCACGCTTACCGAGCGGGGAAGTTCGGCGATGGCGGTGTCGGTCTTGGTGCCAGCTGCTGTCCGGGTCGCGGTGTAACCCTCTACCGGTCCCCAGGCGCTTTCATAGCTGGAAGTCGCATTGATCGCAGTCTCCGGCAACGCCAGTGTCCCTTCCGGCGTAGCCACCAGGCTGTAGCTGCCCACGCTGCTTTGCTGCAGTTGCAGGCCGGTGCCGCGCAGGGCGGCCTGCAGGGCACCAAGGCCATCGTACTGCCCGCTCACTGGGGCCGAGGTGCGGCCGCTTACCAATGCCGGGTCGATGGCCAGGGTGATGCCGGCCTGGCTGGCGATCTGGTTGAGAGTGGTGGCCAGCGGGGCGCTGGTCAGGTCGTAGGCGCGCTGAGCGGATTGCTCGGCGGCGAACAGGGCAGGGCTGGCCAATGGTGCGGTCACGGCGATGGCCAGGGCCATCAGGCTGGGGCGCAGGATACGATCAACAGCACGGGACATGCAGAGGCTCCTCGACGGATAAGTGCTTTCTGCTTCCTTGCCGAGCGAGATTTGAAAAGTGACAGGGCGAATCTGAAAAAAATTGAGAATTATTTGAAGTTGGTTTTCGCCTGTACCGCCCCTTTCGCGGGCTTGCCCGCTTGTATGGTTAGACTTGAAGGGGTGGTGGGACTAAATGCCCGATTCTGACTGTTCACAGCAGTACAGACCGTGGGAGACATCGCCCCACCCCTTCCACCAAAGCGCCGATAAAGAATGCATCGTTTGCAAGCGACGATAGAAACAAGCCAGCGCCTCTTGGTGAAACCCCTTCAAGCCGAAAAACCATAACGTGAGGAGCGGCCCATGGCAATGCAGGTAGGTAAGTTGATCGTGGGTGCGGATGTCGCGAAAGCTGAGCTGGTTATCCACCACGATGATCGCGACGAGATCATCAGGCTCAAAAACTCCAAACTCGAGATCAGAAGGTGGCTCAAGCAACAACCCCTCAACACCGCTATCGCTGTTGAGGCGACCAACGTCTATCACTTGGACCTGGTTGAATTGGCCCACAGCCTAGGCTTCGAGGTCTATGTCATCGATGGTTTTCAATTGAGCAACTACCGGAAGAGTGTTGGGGGACGGGTTAAAACCGACCCCTCCGATGCTCGGTTGCTGTCCCGTTTTTTAAAAAATGAAGGCGAGGACCTTCGCCCTTGGAGCCCGCCTCCCGCTGTCTACGGCAAGCTTCAGAGCCTCTTGCGACGCAGAGCCGCCTTGGTGACTGCTCGTACTGCAATGACTCAGAGCTGGGCTAACGAAAGCCTTTTGAAAGCCGCCTTCGAAACTTTTGTGAAGTCGATAGATCGGCTGGATCAGTTGATTCAAAAGAAGATTAAAGAAGTACTGCGAGACGCTGGGCTGCAGGAACAAGTCGCTCGCTGCCAGGCAGTAGAGGGCATTGGTTTTCTCACCGCCGCAGCATTGGTGATGGCTTTTACAAGGGGCGAGTTCAAAAGCAGTGACTCGTACATTGCATTCCTAGGAATGGATTTACGAGTCAGTGATTCCGGACAGAAGAATGGGCGACGTCGCCTCACCAAGCGAGGTTGTTCAGAAATTCGTCGCTTATTGCACAACGCTGCGATGGCGGCCAGCAGATCGGCAGCCTGGAAAGGGCTTTACGAACAGCATCGGAGCAGTGGTAAAGCAACAACCCAAGCGTTGGTAATCCTGGCAAGAAAGCTCGCGCGGGTGGCATTCGCCCTGATGAAAAATCAGGACGAATACGTCACTAAAGGCGCGAAACTGGCTTGCTGAAAACCATAGAATCTCCCACAGGGATCGCGGGGGCTTTGAGGCTGGTGCAACCCTGTGGGAGCGGGTTTACCCGCGAAGAGGCCGGTGCAGGTTTATTTGGGAACGACGGTCACCCACCACGGCGTATGCCGCTCGACCTTCACTGGCAGTGCCGGCACCAGCGACGACAGTGCCAGGTCGGTATCGGTCAGCGGGAAGCTGCCGGTCACCCGCAGATCGGCGACCTGGTCGTCTACCCCGAGGTAACCGCTGCGGTACTGGCCAAGCGTGGCCAGCAGGTCAGCCAGGCGCACGTTGTCCACCACTAGCATGCCGCGGGTCCAGGCGTCGGCACCGGCTGGCACCGTGCCGATCCGGCCAAGGCCGTTGGCGTTCATCAGAACCTGCTGGCCTTCGCGCAGCACCTGTTCGTCGCCGCTGTTCAGCGGCATGGCAGCGACCGAGGCTTGCAGTACTTCCAGGCGCGTGCCGTCGTCCTCGCGGCGCACCAGGAAGCGTGTGCCCAACGGGCGCAGGCGGCCATCGTCGGTGCGCACCAGCAGCGGGCGCCGGTCCTGATGGCCGGTTTCGACCGAAATCTCGCCTTGGTGCAGCACAATCACCCGTTGCTTGCCGGTGTAGTCGATATCCACGGCCGTGTGGCTGTTCAGGCTCAACAAGGTGCCGTCTTCCAGGCGCAGGGTACGCAGTTCGCCGGTGGCGGTACGCTGATCGGCCAGCCAGTAGCTCGGTGCCAGCGATGGTGCGCCGACCCAGGCCAGCAGCGAGCCCAGCAGAAACATGCCGGCCAGCCCGCCGCCGACCTTGCCGATACGTCGGCGCAGCCCGGCGCGCGATTGCAGCAGGGCCTGGCGTGCCGGGCCGGCAGCGGCGCTCACGCGCTGGTCCATGGCACCGAGTTGGCGCCAGGCGCGGGCATGCTCCTCGCTGGCGGCATGCCAGCGCATGAATTCGCTGCGCTCGTCAGGTGTGCCGCTGCCGTTGTCGAGGCTGAGCTTCCAGGCAATGGCGGCTTCCAGCACCCGGGACGAAACCGGTGAACTGCTCACGTCGGCTCCCCGTACAGGGCCACGTAGCACTGGCGCATGCCCTGGGCGATGTACTGGCGCACCCGCGAAACCGAAACCCCCATGTGCTCGGCGATTTCGGCATGGCTCATACCTTCCAGGCGATTGTGCAGGAATGCTGCGCGGGCCTTGCTCGAGAGCTTGCCGAGCAGGCGGTCGATGGCCTTGAGGTCCTCAAGGATCAGGTGTTGCACTTCCGGGGAAGGTTGTTCGACTTCCGGCATCAGGGCCAGTTCGGCCAGGTAGGCCTGTTCCAGCGCGGCGCGGCGGAAGTGGTCGAACATCAGGCCCTTGGCCACGGCGGCCAGGAACGCGCGGGGTTCGCGGGGCGTATCCAGTTGCGCACGGCCGAGCAGGCGCACGAAGGTGTCCTGGCTCAGGTCTTCGGCACGTTGGCGGCAGGCCATGCTGCGTTGCAGCCAGGCGAGCAGCCAGCCGCGATGGTCGCGGTACAGCGCACCGACCAGATCGGCGTGTGGGCTCTGTGCAGAAGACAAGCAGCGTCCCCCCGGAACGAATGCATTAACTAACGATAATTATTCGCGATTGTTGCAGAGGGGAGGGGGTGGGTGCAATGGACGCTTATCGGATGGCCATCATCCAAGTCGTGCAGATGTTATGCCTGTGCTGGCCTCTTCGCGGGTAAACCCGCTCCCACAGGATCTCCAGGGCATCAAAGGCAGTACAGTCCCTGTGGGAGCGGGTTTACCCGCGAAGAGGCCAGCAAGGGCGGTGAAAAGCTACAGGCCGTGGTTGTGCACCTTGCGCCTGCGCCACCCGCGCAAGCGCTGCTCCAGCTGCAGCGGGCTGTCCAGCTGCTGGCGCCGGGCCTGGCTGAACAGGATCAGCGCCAGTTCGGCGGTAACCAGGGCATCGGCGCTGGCATGATGGCGCTCCTCGACTTGCAGGCCAAACCGCGCGACCCAGTCATCCAGCCCGGCCTCGCGCAGCACTGTGTCGGGGTTGAGCATCGGTGCCAGTTCGGCAACATCCAGGAAGGGCGAGTGCAAGCGATAGCCCAGGCTTTCCTTCAGCGCACGGGCCAGCATGCGCTGGTCGAACGGCGCGTGGAATGCCAGCACCGGGCTGTTGCCAATGAAGTCGAGCAGGTCGAGCAAGGCCTCGGCCGGGTCGCAACCGGCAGCCAGGGCACTCGGGCCCAGGCCATGGATCAGCACGCTGGCGTTGGTCTTCTGCAAAGGCCGGTGCAAGGTGCGTTCGAACTGCTGGGCAAAGTCGATGGCGCCGTCTTCGATGGCGACGGCACCAACCGATAGCACCTGGTCACGGTTGGTGTTCAGGCCGCTGGTCTCCAGGTCCAGCACCACCCAGCGTTGCTCGCGCAGGGTACACACCCCCAATGACGCTGGCTTGGGCAGCCGGGCCAGGCGCTGGCGCGTGGCGTGGTCCAGTTCCGGCGCACTGGGGCGCAGCCAGGCGAACAGGCTCATAGCTGGTACCGCAAGGCCAGGCTGCTTTGCAGGCGCTGGGCCTGGCGCAGGGACTCGCGCAGGATGCGCCGGTCCAGGTGGTTGAGGCTGTCCGGGTCCAGGCGGTTGGAATAGGGCAGGTTGTCGCGGGTCTGGCGCTGGTGCTGCTGCATGCGCGTTTGCTGGATGAAGTGGTAGGCCTCTTCATACGCTGCGCCATCCAGTGCCTCGATCACACCCTTGGCCACGAGCTGGCGCAGGCGCTCCAAGGTATTGCAGGCACCGATGCCGTTGGCCAGGGCCAGCAGCCGCGCACCATCGACGAAGGGTGTCAGGCCCTGGACCTTGAGGTCGAGGGTGGCGGCCTTGTCGTTGCCCTGGCGGGTCAGCACGAACTCGCGCAGGCGGCCCACCGGCGGGCGCTGGCGCAGGGCGTTGTCAGCCATCATGCGCTGGAAGATGCGGTTGTCGGCCACCTGGTCCAGCAGGCCCTGGCGCAGCTGCTCGCAACCTTGCTCGTCGCCCCACACCACGCGCAGGTCGAAATAGATGCTCGAGCCCAGCAGGTTCTCCGGGCTGGCTTCGCGGACAAAACCGGCAAAACGCCGCGCCCATTCACTGCGCGACAGGCACAGCTCGGGGTTGCCGGCCATGACGTTGCCCTTGCACAGGGTGAAGCCGCACTGGGCCAGGCACTGGTTGATGTATTGCGCCAGCGGCAGCAGGCGTGCGCGGATGGCGTCGGCTTCGGTGCTGTCGGCGGCTTCGAAGAGGATGCCGTTGTCCTGGTCGGTGTGCAGGGTTTGTTCTCGTCGCCCCTCGCTGCCAAAGCACAGCCAACTGAACGGCACGCCCGGGTCACCGCGCTCGGCCAGCGCCAGTTCGATCACCCGGCACACGGTGTGGTCGTTGAGCAGGGTGATGATCTGGGTGATCTGCGTGGAGGACGCGCCATGGGCCAGCATGCGCTCGACCAGCTGGCTGATTTCGCCGCGCAGCGAGACCAGGGTATCCAGGCGTGGCGCATGGCGGATGGTGCGTGCCAGGTGCACCAGGTCGACCCGTTGCAGGGAGAACAGGTCGCGCTCCGAAACCACACCGCACAGGCGTCGGTTTTCCACCAGGCATACGTGGGCGATATGCCGCTCGGTCATGGCCATGGCTGCGTCGAAGGCGCTGGCCTGGGGGCTGAGGTAGAACGGCTGGGCGGTCATGTGCCGCGCGATGGGCGCGCCCAGGTCGGCATCGGCCGCCGCCACCACCTGCCGCAGGTCGCGCAGGGTGAAGATACCGGTGGGGTAGCGCTGCGGGTCGACCACCACGATGCTGCCAACCTGCTGCTCGTGCATCAGCCGCACGGCGTCGCGCAGGGGCGTGTCGGGGCTGCACACCACCGGGTGGCGCATGGCCAGTTCACCCAGTGGCGTGTTCAGCGAATACTGGGTGCCGAGGGTTTCCACCGCGCGCTGGCGTACCTGCTGGTTGACCTGGTCGAGCAGGCTGCTGACCCCGCGCAGGGCAAAATCCCGAAACACTTCCGACATCGAGAACACGCGGATGAACGCGGCCTTGTTCAGCTGCAGGCAGAAGGTGTCCTCGCCGGCCAGATGTTCGGTGCGTGTCGCCCGCTCGCCGAGCAGGGCAGCCAGCGGGAAGCATTCGCCACTGGTGATCTCGAAGGTAGTCTCCACACCAGGTTTGACCAGATGCTGGCGTTCGCCGACCACGCGGCCCTGCTTGACGATGTAGAAGTGCTCGACCGGCCCGTCGGCAGGTTTGACGATGCTTTCGCCGCTGGCATAGAAGCGCAGCTGGCACTGTTCGACCAGGTAGGCCAGGTGGCTGTGTTCCATCTGGTTGAACGGCGGAAAACGCTGCAGGAACTGCAAGGTGCCCTGGATGTTCTGCAGCACTGCCGTCCTGCCCGCCTGGCTGTAGGCGTCCTTTTTGCTCATGAAACTGACCGTATCGCTATGCCGAACTATATATCTATATATATAGGTGCCGGCCATGTTGTTCTCTGCCTCCATGGTCGGCTTGCGGCGGGATGGTGCCCATTGGACGTAAGTCTATGAGAGCCCCTGTCAAAGACCCGACGAAAGGCCAGCCGGGTTACGCAAGTTCTGCGGTCCTAATGCTGAAGCGGAAATTTTTTGACGAGATGAGCATGCCTGAGCAACACGACATCCTGAGCGACGCCGAGCGCGAGGCATTGGCCGTCGTAAGTGCGCCCGTGGCTGCCAAGCCGCTGGTGCTGGTGGTGGATGACAATGCGGTGAATCGTGAGGCGCTGATCCTGTACCTGAAAAGCCGGGGGATTGACTGTGTCGGGGCGGATGGGGCCGAGGAGGCCAGGCTGTACCTGCACTACCAGCAACGGATTGGCTTGATGATTACGGATTTGCGCATGCAACCCGAGGATGGCCTGGACCTGATCCGCAAGGTTCGCGAATCAGAGCGGGCGGCGTTGTCGATCATCGTGGTGTCGGGCGATACCGACGTTAAAGAGGCGGTGGACGTGATGCACCTGGGGGTTGTGGATTTTCTTCTGAAGCCGGTCGATCTGGACAGGCTGCTGGAGCTGGTGAAGAAAGAACTGCAGATCGCTTAGCTGAGGAGCCTGTTCCGGCCTCATCGCCGGCAAGCCAGCTCCCACAGGGACCGCACAGTGTTTGAGGCCTGTGCAGTCCCTGTGGGAGCTGGCTTGCCGGCGATTGGGCCGCAAAGCGGCCCGCTGTCGCAGATGTCGCTTACAGCCCGTTACGCGCCTTGAACTCGCGGCGACGGCGGTGCAGTACCGGCTCGGTATAGCCGTTCGGCTGCTTGCCACCTTCCACCACCAGTTCTACCGCCGCCTGGAACGCGACGTTGTCGTCGAAGTTCGGTGCCATCGGGCGGTACAGAGGGTCGCTGGCGTTCTGCTGGTCCACCACCACGGCCATGCGTTTGAGGCTTTCCAGCACCTGCTCCTGGCTGACCACGCCATGGCGCAGCCAGTTGGCCAGCAGCTGGGCCGAGATGCGCAGGGTGGCGCGGTCTTCCATCAGGCCGACGTTGTTGATGTCTGGCACCTTCGAGCAACCTACGCCCTGGTCGATCCAGCGCACCACGTAGCCGAGGATGCCCTGGGCGTTGTTGTCCAGTTCGTTGCGGATCTCTTCGGCCGACCAGTTGGTGTCGGCGGCCAGCGGGATGGACAGGATGTCGTCCACCGACGCCGGGGTACGCGAAGCCAGTTCACGCTGACGCGCCTGTACGTCCACCTTGTGGTAGTGCAGGGCATGCAGGGTGGCTGCAGTCGGCGACGGCACCCAGGCGGTGTTGGCACCGGCCAGGGGGTGGGCGATCTTCTGCTCGAGCATGGCTGCCATCAGGTCGGGCATGGCCCACATGCCTTTGCCGATCTGCGCACGGCCTTGCAGGCCGGTGGCCAGGCCAACGTCGACGTTGTTGTTCTCGTAGGCACCGATCCACTTCTCGTTTTTCATGGCGCCCTTGCGCACCACGGCGCCGGCTTCCATCGAGGTGTGGATTTCATCGCCGGTGCGGTCGAGGAAGCCGGTGTTGATGAACACCACGCGCTCGGCTGCGGCCTTGATGCACGACTTGAGGTTGACCGTGGTACGGCGCTCCTCATCCATGATGCCGACCTTGACGGTATTGCGCTTCATGCCCAGCAGGTCTTCGACCTGGCTGAAGATTTCGGCGGCGAAGGCTACTTCCTCCGGGCCGTGCATCTTCGGCTTGACGATGTACACGCTGCCGGTGCGGGTGTTCTTGCGGCTGGTGTTGCCATTGAGGTTGTGCAGGGCGATCAGGTTGGTGAACAGGCCGTCCTGAATGCCTTCGGGGATTTCGTTGCCTTGGGCGTCGAGGATCGCCGGGTTGGTCATCAGGTGGCCAACGTTGCGCACGAACAGCAGCGAACGGCCATGCAGGGTCACGCTACCGCCGTTGGGCGCGGCGTACTCGCGGTCCGGGTTCATGGTGCGGGTGAAGGTCTTGCCACCCTTGCTAACGCTTTCTGCCAGGTCGCCTTTCATCAGGCCCAGCCAGTTGCGGTAGACGATTACCTTGTCGTCGGCGTCGACGGCTGCAACCGAGTCTTCGCAGTCCATGATGGTGGTCAGCGCCGATTCCATCAGGATGTCTTTCACGCCGGCGGCGTCGGTGCTGCCGACCGGGGTGCTGGCGTCGACCTGGATTTCGAAGTGCAGGCCGTTGTGCTTGAGCAGCACGGCAGTCGGCGCAGCGGCATCGCCATGGAAGCCGATCAGCTGGGCATCGTCACGCAGGCCGCTGTTGCTGCCGCCTTTCAGGGCAACTACCAGCTTGCCACCTTCGATGCGGTAGCCGGTGGAGTCGACGTGCGAGCCGGCCGCCAGTGGCGCGGCTTCGTCGAGGAAGGCGCGGGCGAAGGCGATGACCTTGTCGCCACGTACCTTGTTGTAGCCCTGGCCTTTCTCGGCGCCGCCTTCATCGCTTATGGCATCGGTGCCATACAGTGCGTCGTACAGCGAACCCCAACGGGCGTTTGCGGCGTTCAGGGCGAAGCGGGCGTTCATCACCGGTACGACCAGCTGCGGGCCGGCCATGTGGGCGATTTCTTCGTCCACGTTCTGGGTGGTTGCCTGGAAATCGTCGGCTTGTGGCAGCAGGTAGCCGATTTCCTGAAGGAATGCTTTGTAGGCTACGGCGTCGTGGGCCTGGCCTTTGCGTGCCTGGTGCCAGGCGTCGATCTTGGCTTGCAGCTCGTCGCGCTTGGCGAGCAGGGCTTTGTTCTTTGGAGCGAGGTCATTGATGATCTTCTCTGCACCGGCCCAGAACTGCTCGGCGACGATGCCGGTCCCTGGGATGGCTTCGTTGTTCACGAAGTCGTACAGGACCTTGGCGACCTGAAGGCCACCGACTTGAACGTATCCAGTCATTGCTTGCCTCACTCTGCTCAGCTATTTCGCTCTTCTGTATTAAGCCTGTAGCGCTTCTCTAAACACGGCACCAGTGCATGCCCCCGAGTAAAGCCCCGAGCGCGGCTGGGTGCGGCCTGCCAGACCGGCTGGCAGACAGTGTGCGTATTTTCACAGGCGCCTTGGCAGACATCCAAACGACGTTTTGTAGTCCGCGCCACGGGATACTACATGAAGCAGTAGGCGGGGCAAAATCAGACTAAAAGCGCCGTTATGCGACCCGTTGGTCGCGTATGGTCACGCTGGGAGTGAGTATGTTCGCAAAAAACAGGTGGATTGTTCCAGATAAATCTTGAAACAGTACACGATTCGTTGTGCGGATTGCCCTGCGGCAGGTTGCCGCGCCTTGCCTATACTGAGTCGATCCCCCGATTTTCTGCCGCACGGCGCGGTCCGACACGAGGAAGGGCTTGTGGATCATCTTGTACTGACTGTGATTGCCCCTGACAAGGCCGGCCAGGTCGAGCGCATTGCCCAGTGCATCGCCGACCACAGTGGCAACTGGCTGGAAAGCCGCATGTCGCGCATGGCCGGGCAGTTTGCCGGCATCCTGCGGGTGGCGGTGCCGGCGGAAAACTACGACGAGCTGGTGGCTTCGCTGCAGGGGTTGGTCCGATATGACATTCGCGTGCTGATCGCCGAGAGCGGCATCGAGCCGTCGTGCACCTGGAAACCGATTGCCATGGAGCTGGTAGGTAATGACCGGCCAGGGATCGTGCGTGATATCACCCGCTTGCTGGCTGAATTGCAGGTGAACGTCGAGCGGTTTTCAACAGAAGTGCGGCCGGCGCCGATGAGCAGCGAGCCGTTGTTTCATGCAGATGCGTTGTTGGCTTTGCCGTTGACTCTACCGCTCGAAGAACTGCAGCAGCGACTGGAGAGCCTGGCGGATGACTTGATGGTGGAGTTGAAGCTGCGGCCGGAGGATTGATCCGAGATTGCCGGGGCCGCTTCGCGGCCCATCGCGACACAAGGCCGCTCCTACAAGGGTTACGCGTTCCCCTGTAGGAGCGGCCTTGTGTCGCGATGGGCTGCAAAGCAGCCCCCTGCGGTTATCCCGATATCACGGGGAAGGCCCTGTGGATAACCTGGGGGTTCCCCTCTCCAGCCCAGGCCGCTCGCGCCTTGCACGGCCGTGATCAAAAAACACCCAAAAATCAGCAGCTTGTGCACAAAGCACGGGGACGAGGGTGTGGATAACCTTTGGAGATGTCTCTGCAGGCCACGAATCACAAGGCCTGCAGAGTTTTGATCATTTTCTGATCAACTACGCTTGCGCAAACTGACCCACGCATCGACGCTGTAAATCGCCAAACCTGCCCAGATGAACATGAACGCCACCAAGTTGCTCGACGACAAGTGCTCATCAAACAGCAGCACCGCCTGCAGCAGCACCAAGGTCGGCGCCAAGTACTGCAGGAAGCCCAGCGTGGTGTACGGCAAGTGCCGCGCGGCAGCGTTGAAGCACACCAGCGGCACCAGTGTCACCGGCCCCGCAGCCATCAGCCACAACGCTTCGCTGCTGGTGTAGAACGCGCCCTGGGCACTTGTCGCCGCCGGATGCAGTAACAGCCAACCAAGGGCCAGCGGCACCAGCATCCAGGTTTCCACCACCAGGCCCGGCAGTGCCGCTACCGGTGCCTGTTTGCGAATCAGCCCATAGAAGCCGAAGCTCAGCGCCAGTACCAGCGACACCCACGGCAGGCTGCCCACCTGCCACACCTGCTGAGCCACACCCACGGCGGCCATGGCCACGGCCAGCCATTGCAGCCGACGCAGGCGCTCGCCAAGAATCAGCATGCCCAGCAGCACATTGATCAGCGGGTTGATGTAGTAACCCAGGCTGGCCTCAAGCATGCGCCCGTTGTTCACCGACCATACGTAGGTCAGCCAGTTGCCAGCGATCAGCGCCCCGCTCAGGGCCAGGATGCCCAGCCGGCGCGGGTTGTCACGCAGTTCACGCCACCAGCCTGGGTGTTTCCATACCAGTAGCAGCAACGAGCCGAACAAAGCCGACCAGAGCACCCGGTGGACAATGATCTCCACCGCCGGAACGCTCTGGATTGCCTTGAAGTACAGGGGGAAAAGACCCCAGATGATGTAGGCGCTGAGGCCTAGTAGGTACCCGCGACGCGGGTTTGCGGCGTGCATGCAGAATCCTTGCTTAGGTAGCTAAATAAAGCGACGCCTATTGTAGACAGAGGCGGGCGTGCTTCTAGAACAATTTCAGCGGCGCTTCATCCAGTGCGGCCATCTGCTCGCGCAGGGCGAGAATCTGGTCTCCCCAGTAGCGTGGCTGGCCGAACCAGGGGAAGCTCGGCGGGAACGCCGGGTCGTCCCAGCGCCGCGCCAGCCAGGCGCTGTAGTGCAGCTGGCGCAGGGCGCGCAAGGGTTCGATCAGGGCCAGTTCGCGCGGGTCGAAATCGTGGAACTCGTTGTAGCCGTCGATCAGTTCGGCCAGTTGGCCTAGGCGCTCCTCGCGGCTGCCGGCCAGCATCATCCACAGGTCCTGCACCGCCGGGCCCATGCGGCAGTCGTCGAGGTCGACCACGTGGTACACCTCGTCGCGGTGCATAAGGTTGCCGGGGTGCAGGTCGCCATGCAGGCGGATGAGCTTGTGCGGGGTGCGGGCATAGATGTCCTCCACTCGCTTGAGCAGGTCGCGGGCCACCGATTCGAACGCCGGCAGCAGTTCGCGAGGGACGAAATCGCCTTCCAGCAGGGTATTCAGCGAGGCGTGGCCGAAGTTGTCCACAGCCAGCGCTTCGCGGTGCTCGAACGGTTTGCTGGCGCCAACGGCATGCAAGCGGCCGAGCAACTGGCCAAGACGGTAGAGCTGGTCGAGGTTACCCGGCTCTGGCGCGTGGCCGCCGCGGCGGGGGAACAGGGTGAAGCGGAAGCCCTGGTGTTCGAACAGGGTGCGGCCGTCATGCTGCAGTGGGGCGACCACCGGCACTTCGCATTCGGCCAGTTCGGCGGTGAAGCTGTGCTCTTCGAGGATGGCCGCGTCGCTCCAGCGGCCTGGGCGGTAGAACTTGGCGATCAGCGGTTGCGCGCCCTCGATGCCCACCTGGTAGACGCGGTTTTCGTAGCTGTTCAGCGCCAGCACCCGGGCATCGCTGAGAAAGCCCAGGCTTTCCACGGCGTCCAGGACCAGGTCGGGGGTGAGGGTATCGAAGGGGTGGGACATGGTGGCTCCGGGGGTAGGCGGCGTGGGAACCATGGTAACGCGTTATGCCTGTACCGGCCTCTTCGCGGGTAAACCCGCTCCCACATGGACGGCGCAGCTGCCGGGGAAACGATGCACCTGTGGGAGCGGGTTTACCCGCGAACCGCTCAAAGCGCGGCCAGGCTATGCAGGAATCCCAAGCAATACATAAGAGGGATGAAATTGAACCCGCACCGAACTGCCTGCTGCCACCCGCTGCCCAGCCAACCAATCCGTCTCGGCAAACGCACACAACGTCTGTCCATTCCCCAACGCCAACCGGACCTCACCAGGCCCATCAGCCTCCGCCAGCACCTCCTCCACCGTCGCCCGTAGGCAATTGCTATCCGCTTCGGCCTGTTCCTCGTCGGCCAGCAACCTCACCCACCCCGCCTTGAGCAGCGCCACTACCGTCGTCCCCAGCGTCAGTTCCAGCCGTGCGGTGCTGTCGTGGGTGATCAACGCTTCGATCTCCAACCCTCCGCCCAACGCCAGGCTGACGCGATCATGCCGTCCTTCGCGGCGCAGGCCGCTGACCTGGCCCTGCAACTGGTTGCGCGCGCTGGTACGCAGCATCAGCCGGCCGAGCAGGTCGAGGTCGCTGGACTCCTCGGCCGCTTCGAGGATTTGCGCCTGAAGGGCCTGCAGCCTCTGGTACAGGCGCAGCACCCGCTGGCCTTCCGGCGACAGACGGGCACCACCGCCACCACGCCCGCCGGTACTGCGCTCTACGAGGGGCTGGCTGGCCAGGTTGTTGAGTTCGTCGATGGCGTCCCAGGCGGCCTTGTAGCTGATGCCCGCAGCCTTGGCGGCGCGGGTGATCGAACCTTCTTCGGCAATGTGCTGCAGCAGCGCGATGCGCTGGGGGCGGCGGGCGATGTGCTGGGTGAGGTGGGGGGGTAGGGGCATGGGCATTCGGTCATTGTAAGTGGCAGCGAAGTGTAGCTTGTGTGGGAGCGGCCTTGTGTCGCGAAAGGGCTGCGTAGCAGCCCCAGCGATTTTTGCTGTGGCGGAGATCCTGGGGCTGCTGCGCAGCCCTTTCGCGGCACAAGGCCGCTCCCACAAGTCATACATACCCCGGCTTCGGTGTACGCGCCAGGCAATACACATCCACCCGCCGCGCACCGGCCTTGCGCAGCACTTCGGCAACCGCTTGCGCGGTCGCACCGGTGGTCAACACGTCATCGATAATGGCGACATGCTTGCCCGTCAGCTTGCCCGTGACGGTAAACGCCTGGCGCAAGTTGCGGCGCCTGGCCTTGGCGTCCAGTTGTTGCTGCGCAGGTGTCTCCCGTGTGCGCAGCAGCAACCGCTCGTCGCAACGTACCCCCACGTGCGACGACAGCCAGCGCCCGAGCATCCCCGCCTGGTTGAACCCCCGCTCCCGTAGTCGACGTTTGGCCAAGGGTACAGGCAACAACAGGTCGGGGCGCGGCAGCCCTTCGGTAAAGCGGTGCAGCAGCCCATGCGCGAGCAATTCGGCCATCAGGCGCCCCAAGGGCCACTGGCGGTTGTGCTTGAAACGGCTGATCAGCGTGTCCACCGGAAAGCCGAAATGCCACAGTGCAAGCACCTGCTCGAAGGCCGGTGCGCGGCGCTGGCATTGAGCGCAAGTCAGGCCGGCTATCGGCAATGGCAGGGCGCAGCGCAGGCAATGATCGCCCAGCCAGGGCAGTTCCTGCTCGCAGGCGACGCACAGCGGGTAGGCCTGCTCGGCAGGTTCATCGCACAGCAAACACGATTGGTTAATAAGTGAGCACTTGTAAACCAGCCTTTTCCAGTATGGTTGACAGTTCATAGGCCTTCCATGACTATGCGAGCTATCCGTGATGCGCTGGCGGGCTTTCCTGTCCCGGCGCCTGCTTCAGCCTAAACAAGGAAACGCCAATGAGCGCCAGCACAACTGCAACAACACGTCACGACTGGTCCCTGGCCGAGGTCAAGGCGCTGTTCCAGCAACCGTTCAATGACCTGCTGTTCCAGGCGCAGACCGTGCACCGCGCGCATTTCGACCCGAACCGCGTGCAGGTTTCGACCCTGTTGTCGATCAAGACCGGCGCCTGCCCGGAAGATTGCAAATATTGTCCACAGTCCGGCCACTACAACACCGGGCTGGAAAAACAGAAGCTGATGGAAGTGCAGAAGGTGCTGGAAGAAGCCGCCCGCGCCAAAGCCATCGGTTCTACACGCTTCTGCATGGGCGCGGCGTGGAAGCACCCGTCGGCCAAAGACATGCCCTACGTGCTGGAGATGGTCAAAGGCGTGAAGGCCATGGGCCTGGAAACCTGCATGACCCTCGGCAAGCTCGACCAGGAGCAGACCAAGGCCCTGGCCCAGGCCGGCCTGGACTATTACAACCACAACCTCGACACCTCGCCTGAGTTCTACGGCAGCATCATCACCACCCGCACCTACAGCGAGCGCCTGCAGACCCTGGCCTACGTGCGCGATGCCGGGATGAAGATCTGCTCCGGCGGCATCCTCGGCATGGGCGAGTCGCTGGACGACCGCGCCGGCCTGCTGATCCAGTTGGCCAACCTGCCCGAACACCCGGAGTCGGTACCGATCAACATGCTGGTCAAGGTGGCCGGTACGCCGCTGGCCGAGGAAGAAGACGTCGACCCGTTCGACTTCATCCGCATGCTGGCCGTGGCCCGTATCCTCATGCCCAAGTCGCACGTGCGCCTGTCCGCCGGCCGCGAGCAGATGAACGAGCAGATGCAGGCCCTGGCCTTCATGGCTGGCGCCAACTCGATCTTCTACGGCGAAAAACTGCTGACCACCGCCAACCCGCAGGCCGACAAGGACATGCAGCTGTTCGCACGCCTGGGCATCAAGCCCGAAGCGCGTGAAGAGCACGCCGACGAAGTGCACCAGGCGGCCATCGAGCAGGCGCTGGTCGAGCAGCGCAGCAGCGAGATGTTCTACAACGCCGCGACTGCCTGAAATGGCCTTTGACCTGGCGGCGCGCCTGGCCGAACGGCGCGCCGCAGACCTGTATCGGCAGCGGCCACTGCTGGAAAGCCCGCAGGGACCGGAAGTGGTGGTCGATGGCCAGCGTTTGTTGGCCTTCTGCAGCAATGACTACCTGGGCCTGGCCAACCACCCCGAGGTGATTGCCGCCTGGCAGGCCGGCGCCGAGCGCTGGGGTGTCGGTGGCGGTGCCTCGCACCTGGTGATCGGCCACAGTACGCCGCACCATCAGGTGGAAGAGGCCTTGGCCGAACTCACCGGGCGCCCGCGCGCGCTGCTGTTCTCCACCGGCTACATGGCCAACCTGGGCGCCATCACCGCGCTGGTGGGGCAGGGCGACACGGTGCTGCAGGACCGCCTGAACCACGCTTCGCTGCTGGATGGCGGGTTGCTCAGTGGTGCCCGTTTCAACCGCTACCTGCACAACGACCCGGCCAGCCTGGCCAGCCGCCTGGACAAGGCCGTCGGCAATACCCTGGTAGTGACCGATGGCGTGTTCAGCATGGACGGCGACCTGGCTGACTTGCCGGCGCTGGCCGATGTCGCCCGCGCTCGCGGTGCCTGGCTGATGGTTGACGATGCCCATGGCTTGGGCACCCTCGGCACCCAGGGCGGCGGTATCGTCGAGCACTTCGGTCTGGGCGTTGAGGATGTGCCGGTGTTGATCGGTACGCTGGGCAAGGCTTGTGGTACCGCCGGTGCCTTTGTGGCCGGCAGCGAAGAGCTGATCGAGGCGCTGGTGCAGTTCGCCCGCCCGTACATCTATACGACCAGCCAGCCACCGGCGCTGGCCTGCGCCACCCTCAAGAGCCTGGAATTGCTGCGCCGCGAAACCTGGCGCCGCGAGCACCTGGCCGCGCTGATCCGCCAGTTCCGTGAAGGTGCGCAGCAGATCGGCCTGGAGTTGATGGACAGCCCGACGCCGATCCAGCCCATCGTCATCGGCGACAGCGCAAAGGCCCTGCGCCTGTCACACATGCTGCGCGAGCGCGGCTTGCTGGTGACGGCCATCCGCCCGCCCACCGTGCCGGCGGGCAGCGCACGCCTGCGGGTGACATTGAGCGCCGCGCACAGCGAGGCGCAGGTGCAGCTATTGTTGAATGCATTGGCCGAGTGTTATCCACAGTTGGAGAGCGCCGATGCGTAATCGACTTGTTCTGTTGCCTGGCTGGGGCTTGGGCACTGCTTCCCTGGAGCCGCTGGCCGCCAGCCTGCGTGCCCAGGACGCCCGCCTGCAGGTAGAGCTGGTGCCCTTGCCGGAACTGGCCCACAGCGATGTGCAGGCCTGGGTCGACCACCTCGACCGCAAGCTGCCGAGTGATGTCTGGCTGGGTGGCTGGTCGTTAGGCGGCATGCTGGCCAGCGCGCTGGCGCACAAGCGCGGCGACCATTGCTGCGGCCTGCTGACCCTGGCCAGCAACCCCAGTTTCGTGGCTCGCCCCGACTGGCCCCACGGCATGGCCGAAGACACTTTCGGCACCTTCCTCGACGGCTGCCGCAGCCATACCCAGGTCACCCTGAAGCGCTTCCGTACCTTGTGCAGCGACGGTGCCCTGCAACCGCGCACCCTGCTGCGCCAGCTGGGTGTCGGCGTGCCGGACACCGACCCACTGTACCTGGCCACCGGCCTTGAAGTGCTGGCCAAGCTGGATACCCGCGAAGCACTGCAGGCCTACGGTGGCCCGCAACTGCACCTGTTCGCCGGCAGCGATGCGCTGGTGCCGGCAGAGGCGGCAAAAGCGCTGAGCGAGCTGCTGCCCGATGTGGAAGTGGGCCTGGTCGAAGACAGTTCCCACGCGTTCCTGCTGGAATACCCGCAGGAACTGGCGGCGGGCATCAAGAGTTTCCTGCATGAGAGTGGCGATGACTGACCTTTCCCGTCCGACCCTACCCGGCGCGCTGCCCGACAAGCGCCAGGTAGCGGCCTCGTTCTCCCGCGCCGCAGCCAGCTACGACAGCGTGGCAGCCTTGCAGCGTGCGGTGGGTTCGAGCTTGCTGGAGCAGTTGCCGGAAGGCCTGCAGCCGTCACGCTGGCTGGACCTGGGCAGCGGCACCGGTCATTTCAGCAGGGCGTTGGCCGAGCGGTTCACCCAGGCCAGCGGCGTTGCGGTGGATATCGCCGAGGGCATGTTGTGCCATGCCCGCAACGAACAGGGCGGGGCGCTCTATCACGTGGCCGGTGACGCCGAGCGTTTGCCGCTGCGTGATGCCAGTGTCGACCTGGTGTTCACCAGCCTGGCCGTGCAGTGGTGCGGCCAGTTCGCCAGCGTGCTGGCAGAAGCGCTGCGAGTGCTGCGCCCGGGCGGCGTGCTGGCCTTCAGCAGTTTGTGTGTGGGTACCCTCGATGAACTGCGCGCCAGTTGGCAGGCGGTGGATGGCCTGGTGCATGTGAACCGCTTCCGCCGTTTCGAGGACTATCAACGCCTGTGCGCAGGCAGCGGCTTCGAGCAGCTTGGGCTGCAGCGCTGCCCGCACGTGTTGCACTACCCGGATGTACGCAGCCTGACCCATGAGCTCAAGGCACTCGGCGCCCACAACCTGAACCCTGGCCGGCCTTCCGGGCTTACCGGCCGGGCCCGCATGCAGGGCCTGCTGCAGGCTTACGAGGCGTTTCGCCAGCCCGAGGGGCTGCCAGCCACCTACCAGGTGGTCTATGGTGTGTTGCGCAAGCCACAGGCTTAAGGGGAGCGAGATGAGCCAGGCCTATTTTATTGCCGGTACCGATACCGATGTTGGCAAGACCACCATCGCAGCCGGCCTGTTGCATGCGGCACGGTTGCAGGGCATGAGCACGCTGGGGGCCAAGCCGGTGGCCTCCGGTTGCACGATGACGCCCAAAGGCTTGCGCAACAGCGACGCTCAGGCGCTGATTGATGAAAGCACGATCAAGCTGCCCTACGAGCAGGTCAACCCGTTTGCCTTCGAACCTGCGATTGCGCCGCATGTGGCAGCACGTGAGGCAGGGGTGACGCTGGCCGTGCCGGAACTGCTGGCGGCGATGCGGAATGTGCTGCAACAAAATGCCGATTTCACCCTGATCGAGGGAGCCGGAGGCTGGCGCGTGCCGTTGTCGGGGCTGGAAAACCTGTCCGACCTTGCGGTTGCCCTGCGGTTGCCGGTGATTCTGGTGGTCGGGGTGCGGCTGGGCTGTATCAGCCATGCCTTGTTAAGCGCTGAGGCGATCGAGCGTGACGGGCTGCAATTGGCTGGATGGGTGGCGAACATCATCGAGCCGCGTACTTCGCGCCTGGAAGAGAACCTGGCCAGCCTGGCCGAGCGTTTGCCGGCGCCATGCCTGGGGCGGGTGCCCAAGTTGAAGCAGGCCAGTGCCGACATGGTTGCTGAACACCTTCAGCTGGATCTTCTGGATTAGCCGTTTCCAGGCCCGGCTCTTTCGCGGGTAAACCCGCTCCCACAGGTATTGCACAAGTCTCGAAAACTGTGGAGACCCTGTGGGAGCGGGTTTACCCGCGAAGAGGCCAGTGCAGGAATACCCAGGGCCTATCAAATGGCACCAGGCCATTAGGGATTTAAACGGGCCTTTTCACCCCTGGCCTGCTTTAATTGGGCCTGTTCGTCATCCAGCGTCAATGGAGTCCTGACATGGACATCACCGGTAGCTCCGCCTATTACGCGGGCCTGAGCGCAGTCCAGACCGGCCAGAACCGCGTCGATCAGGCTGCCAGCCAGATCGCCAGCACCACCGCCGAACGTAGCGCCACCAGCCAGTCCAGCGATTTTCAGGCCGAACGCCTGCGCGCGGTCGACCGCAGCCAGCAGATGGACCTGGCCACCAGCACCGTGCAGCTGGCCGTGGGCAAACTCGAAGTCGAGCTTGGCGCAAAGGTCGCCAAGGCATCCGACGAAATGCTCGGCCGGATCATCGACACCTACGCCTGACAGGGCGCGCACCCGATTTACACGCAGCCCCTGTGGGAGCGGGCGTGCCCGCGAATGCGTCAGATCAGGCACCTCTACTGCCTGGCCTGACCCGTTCGCGGGCACGCCCGCTCCCACAGGGGCGTCTTTATTTTTCAAGGCTTGGCATGAATGCCATTTTTCGTGGCGCAAATGGCACCATAGTCCATCCTTGACATAAGGCGGAGCTAAACGTAAGTTTCAAACAACTGTTTGATCGACGGCCGCCAAGTGCGGGTCACCCCACAGAACTCACCTAGAGGTTCATCGCAATGCCTGATTACAAAGCCCCCTTGCGTGATATCCGCTTCGTTCGCGACGAGCTGCTCGGCTATGAGGCGCACTATCAGAGCCTGCCGGGTTGCCAGGACGCCACGCCCGACATGGTCGACGCGATCCTCGAAGAAGGCGCGAAGTTCTGTGAGCAGGTGCTGTCGCCGCTGAACCGCGTGGGTGACCAGGAAGGCTGCACCTGGAGCGAGGCGGGCGTTAAAACCCCGACCGGCTTCAAAGCGGCCTACGAACAGTTCGTAGAAGGCGGCTGGCCGAGCCTGGCGCATGACGTCGAGCACGGCGGCCAGGGTCTGCCGGAGTCGCTGGGCCTGGCGCTGAGCGAAATGGTCGGCGGTGCGAACTGGTCGTGGGGCATGTACCCGGGCCTGTCCCATGGCGCGATGAACACCATCTCTGCGCACGGCACCCCCGAGCAGCAGCACACCTACCTGACCAAGCTGGTATCCGGCGAGTGGACCGGTACCATGTGCCTGACCGAGCCGCACTGCGGTACCGACCTGGGCATGCTGCGCACCAAGGCCGAGCCACAGGCCGACGGTAGCTACAAGGTGTCGGGTACCAAGATCTTCATTTCGGCCGGTGAGCACGACATGGCCGACAACATCGTCCATATCGTCCTGGCCCGCCTGCCGGACGCACCGGCTGGCACCAAAGGCATCTCGCTGTTCATCGTGCCGAAGTTCCTGCCCAACGCCGAAGGCGGTGTGGGCGAGCGCAACGGCGTGAGCTGCGGCTCGATCGAACACAAGATGGGTATCCACGGCAACGCCACCTGCGTGATGAACTTCGACGGCGCTACCGGCTACCTGATCGGCCCGGCCAACAAAGGCCTGAACTGCATGTTCACCTTCATGAACACCGCTCGCCTGGGTACCGCGCTGCAAGGCCTGGCCCACGCCGAAGTCGCGTTCCAGGGTGGCCTGAAGTACGCCCGTGAGCGCCTGCAGATGCGCTCCCTGACTGGCCCGAAAGCACCGGACAAGGCTGCTGACCCGATCATCGTCCACCCGGACGTGCGTCGCATGCTGCTGACCATGAAGGCCTTCGCCGAAGGTAACCGCGCGATGGTGTATTTCACTGCCAAGCAGGTGGACATCGTCAAGTACAGCCAGGATGAAGAAGAGCGCAAGAAGGCCGATGCCCTGCTGGCGTTCCTGACCCCGATCGCCAAGGCGTTCATGACCGAGGTCGGCTTCGAAGCAGCCAACCATGGCGTGCAGATCTACGGTGGCCACGGCTTCATCGCCGAATGGGGCATGGAGCAGAACGTACGGGACAGCCGCATTTCCATGCTGTACGAAGGCACCACCGGCATCCAGGCCCTGGACCTGCTCGGCCGCAAGGTGCTGATGACTCAGGGCGAAGCGCTGAAGGGCTTCACCAAGATCGTGCACAAGTTCTGCCAGGCGCAGGAGGGCAACGAAGCGGTCAAGGAGTTCGTCGAACCGCTGGCGGCGCTGAACAAGGAATGGGGCGAGCTGACCATGAAAGTGGGTATGGCCGCCATGAAGGACCGCGAAGAAGTGGGTGCGGCCTCGGTCGATTACCTGATGTATTCCGGCTACGCCTGCCTGGCCTACTTCTGGGCCGACATCGCCCGCCTGGCGGCCGAGAAACTGGCTGCCGGCACCAGCGAAGAAGCGTTCTACACCGCCAAGTTGCAGACCGCGCGCTTCTACTTCCAGCGCATCCTGCCGCGTACCCGTACCCATGTGGCGACCATGCTGTCGGGTGCCAACAACCTGATGGCGATGGACGAAGAGCACTTCGGTCTGTCGTACTGATCCTGCCGCTGTAAAACGAACCCGCCTGCCTTCACCGGCAGGCGGGTTTTTGCATTTTGGGGCTGCACGCGATCCCTGTGGGAGCGGGCGTGTCGAGGCGTCGAACCGCCGCGAACACCGGCAAAGCCGGTGCCAGCCACCGCGTCGCCTGTTTCGCGGGCATGCCCGCTCCCACAAGCGATAGCGTTCAGGCCGGAACTTCCTGTTCTTCCCTCCTGAAACTCAACTGTTCATGTGCACTGCCGATGAAGTAAGGGCACAATGCCATCATTGATCTGCCGGGTTGGAGATTACCCTTGTTTCGTTTTAACGCTGTTCGCGCGAGCCACTTCCTGCCTTCGCTGATTCTTTTGCTGGCAGGACTCGCCGCGGCCTATGTGAGAGACCTCAGTGTCTTTTTCACATCGCTGTTCAACGTCCTGCCCACCTTGGTCCTGCTGCTGGGTGGCGCCTACTGTGCGGTGTACCGTCGCCAGCGCGAACTGTTCCTGATGCTTACGGTGTACATCGCCTACTACCTGCTCGACACCCAGACCGACTTCTACCGTGACCATGGCCGCGTTCGCGAGGACGCGGCGGTGATCTTCCATCTCGTGTGCCTGCTGCTACCCGCCCTGTTCGGGCTGTATGGTGCCTGGCAGGAGCGCACCCACCTGCTGCAGGACCTGGTCGCCCGTGGCGCCGTGCTGTTCGCCGTCGGTAGCGTGGCGGTGGCCCTGGAGCAAAGCTACCCCCAAGCACTACTGACCTGGTTGGCGGAAATCCGCTGGCCAACCTTGCATGGCCAATGGATGAGTCTGATCCAGATGGTCTATCCGCTGTTCCTCGGCGTGTTCATCCTGCTGGTGGTGCAATACCTGCGTGCGCCACGGCCGCTCCACGCTGCGCAGGTGATGGGCCTGCTGGGTATCTTCTGGATGTTGCCGCAAACCTTCATCCTGCCGTTTACCCTGAACATCATGTGCAGCCAGGTCATGCTGATGATCGCCGCAGCGGTGGCGCACGAGGCCTACCAGATGGCTTTCCGCGACGAACTGACCGGCCTGCCGGGGCGCCGTGCGCTGAACGAGCGCATGCACCGCCTGGGACGCAACTATGTGATCGCCATGACCGATGTCGACCACTTCAAGAAATTCAACGACACCCACGGCCACGACGTCGGCGACCAGGTGCTGCGCCTGGTTGCCAGCCGTCTGTCCAAGGTAACCGGGGGTGGCCGTGCCTACCGCTATGGCGGCGAGGAGTTCGCTCTGGTGTTTGCCGGCAAGACCGCCGAGGAATGCGTGCCCCATGTGGAAGCCGTGCGCGAAATGATCGCCAACTATGTGATGCACCTGCGCGACCAGCACAACCGTCCGCAGGATGATACCGCCGGGCGCCAGCGGCGGGCGGGCAGCAGTGGGGGTACGGTGTCGGTCACCATCAGCATCGGTGTGGCGGAGCGCCATGCCGATCATCGTAACCCCGAAGCGGTGCTGAAATCCGCCGACCAGGCGCTGTACAGCGCCAAGGGCGCAGGGCGTAATTGTGTCATGGTTCATGGGCAACAAGCGCAGCGAGGGGCGGTGCGCACGGCGTGACCGAGCCAGACTATACGGTCTATTGATGACCCTATGTCTCGTAAAAGTTGTTCGGTTACACTGCCTGCAACCCAGTGTCGCGGTTCCCCGAGACCGCCCCGACCCGACTAGCGAGAGGTTGTCATGGCTGAATATAAAGCGCCCCTGCGCGACATGCGCTTCGTACTGAATGAAGTCTTCAACGTGGCCGAGCAGTGGGCGCAGTTGCCCGGGTTGGCCGAGGTTGTCGATGCCGACACAGCCATGGCCGTGCTGGAAGAAGCCGGCAAGGTTACCGCCAAGTCCATCGCACCGCTCAGCCGTGCCGCCGACGAAGAGGGCTGTCACTGGGAAAACGGCGCGGTAAGTACCCCAGCCGGTTTCATCGAGGCGTACAAAACCTACGCCGAAGGCGGTTGGGTGGGTGTGGGTGGCGACCCGCTGTTCGGCGGCATGGGCATGCCCAAGGTCATCTCGGCCCAGGTCGAGGAAATGGTCAACGCCTCCAGCCTGTCCTTCGGCCTGTACCCGATGCTGACTGCTGGCGCCTGTCTGTCGATCAATGCCCACGCCAGTGAAGCGCTGAAGGAAAAGTACCTGCCAAACATGTACGCCGGCGTGTGGGCCGGTTCCATGTGCCTGACCGAGCCGCACGCCGGTACCGACCTGGGCATCATCCGCACCAAGGCCGAGCCCCAGGCCGACGGCAGCTACAAGGTCAGCGGCACCAAGATCTTCATCACCGGCGGCGAGCACGACCTGACCGAGAACATCATCCACCTGGTGCTGGCCAAGCTGCCGGACGCACCGGCGGGGCCGAAAGGCATTTCGCTGTTCCTGGTGCCGAAGTTCCTGGTCAATGAAGATGGCAGCCTGGGGGCGCGCAATCCCGCCACCTGCGGCTCGATCGAGCACAAGATGGGTATCCAGGCCTCGGCCACCTGCGTGATGAACTTCGATGAAGCGGTCGGCTATATCGTCGGTGAGCCGAACAAGGGCCTGGCGGCCATGTTCACCATGATGAACTACGAGCGCCTTGGCGTTGGTATCCAGGGCCTGGCGTCGGCGGAGCGCTCCTACCAGAATGCCGTGGAGTACGCCCGCGACCGCCTGCAGAGCCGCGCCCCGACCGGGCCACAAGCCAAGGACAAGGCCGCTGACCCGATCATCGTCCACCCGGACGTGCGCCGCATGCTGTTGACCATGAAGGCGCTGATCGAGGGTGGCCGTGCCTTCTCCAGCTATGTGGCCATGCAGCTGGACAGTGCCAAGTTCAGCGAAGACACCGCCGTGCGCAAGCGCAGCGAAGAACTGGTGGCACTACTGACGCCGGTTGCCAAGGCCTTCCTCACCGACCTGGGCCTGGAGTGCGCGGTGCACGGCCAGCAGGTGTTCGGCGGGCATGGCTACATTCGCGAATGGGGGCAGGAGCAACTGGTGCGCGATGTGCGCATTACGCAGATCTACGAAGGCACCAACGGCATCCAGGCCCTCGACCTGATGGGGCGCAAGGTGGTGGCCAGTGGTGGGGCATACTACCGGCTGTTCTCCGACGAGATGCGCCAGTTCATTGCCAGCGCAGGTAGCGAGCTGGATGAATTTGCCAAGCCGTTGGGTGCCTGTCTCGATCAGCTCGACGGGCTGACCGAGTGGGTGCTGGAACAGGCCAAGGGCAACCCGAACGAAATCGGGGCGGCTTCGGTCGAGTACCTGCAGGCCTTTGGTTATGTCGCCTACGCCTACATGTGGGCACTGATGGCGCGGGCGGCGAAGGCGGGTGAGGGGGATGAAGCGTTCTATACGGGCAAGCTGGGTACGGCGCGGTTCTACTTTGCGCGGTTGCTGCCGCGGGTGAATTCGCTGGTGGCTTCGGTGAAGGCGGGGAGTGAGTCGTTGTACCTGCTGGATGCCGAACAGTTCTGACAGATATGGGGACTGCGTAGCAGTCCCTGCCGTGTAAGCTTTTTCCTACACAACGTGGTGACTTTTCACCACTGTTCTCAGATTGGATCCACGGTTATTCTTTACCACATGGACGTTGCGCAGGAAGCGCAAAGGACAGATCAAGGACGACGACGAAGGACCACCTGCCAGGATGGCGGGGCGATACGGATGTCACAGGGAAACAGTCTGGAAAACCCCGCTTCGGCGGGGTTTTCTTTGTGCGCGTGTTTTTCAGCCCAGCACATCCAACGGTGATGCACCCAACAGGCGGGCGTCCGTCTCTTCCTCCAGCAACGTGCGCAGCAGCTCCACAGAGGCCTGCTGGCGCTGGGCATCGCGGAACACCAAGCCAACCTTCAGCGGTACCCGTGGCTCGCTCAACGGCTTCCACAGCAGCCCCTGGTCATCCTCGGCGGCCTCCTTGGCCCGCCCCGGCAAGATGGTGGCCAGCGCGGTATGGGCCAGGCTGTCGAGAATCCCCGCCATGTTGTTCATCTCTGCCTGCACCTGCGGCCGACGCCCTTGGCTGGCCAGCTGCGCCTGCCAGATCTGGCGGATCTGGAATTCCTCGCCCAGCATCAGCATGGGCAGCTCGGCGGCCTGGCGAATGGACACCTTCTTGAAGTCCTTCAGCGGGTGGGTAGCGGGGATGACCAGTTGCAGCTCATCTTCGTACAGCAGCAGACCATGCAGCCCCGGCTGGCGTGGCGGCAGGTAGCTGATACCGATGTCCAGGCTGCCATTGAGCAAGCGCCGTTCGATCTCCAGCCCTGACAATTCGTAGATCTGCACCACCAGGTGCGGCTGTGCCCTGCGCAGGCGCTCAAGCAGCTGCGGCACCAGGCTCGGCCGCACGGTCTGCAGCACGCCGATGGCCAAGGTACGCAGCGACTGGCCCTTGAAGTTGCGCATGGCCTCGTGGGCGCGCTGCAGGCCGTCGAGCAACGGCAGGGCGTGGTTGTACAGGGTGTGGGCGGCCAGAGTCGGCAACAGGCGCTTGTTGCTGCGTTCGAACAGGCTCAGGTCGAGGCTGTGCTCCAGCTGGCGGATCTGCTGGGAAAGCGCTGGCTGGGACAGCGACAGGCGCTCGGCGGCGCGGCCCACGTGGCCTTCTTCATACACCGCGACGAAATAACGCAGTTGGCGGAAATCCATAAGTGATACTTATCGAAAATGCTGGAAAAACGAAATGGTCGAAAACCCTCGCGAGGCCTAGTCTATCGCCGTATTCCAACGGGTTACAGCGATGAATCGATCGATTGTTACTCCGGATGAAAAACACTTTTGATAGGCAAGGCAAAATATCGAGTGCCGCACCAAGACCGCACCGTGACCGCCCCTGTCGTGATTGGTTGGAGCCCTGATGAACCTGTTCAACCTGCGCCGCCCGGCCCCTGCCGCCGTCGCCGAGCCCAAGCGTGCGCCGGTGATCGTGCCGGAAGCGCCACAGCTGTCGCGTGAGTGCCTCATGCCCAGCACCGAACGCGCAGCGCAGGTATTCGTGCGTGGCCAGGGCTCCTGGTTGTGGGACAACGAAGGGCATGCCTATCTGGACTTCACCCAGGGTGGTGCGGTCAACAGCCTGGGCCACAGCCCCAGTGTGCTGGTGAAGGCGCTGGGCAGCCAGGCCCAGGCGTTGATCAACCCGGGCTCGGGCTTCCACAGCCGTGGCCTGCTGGGGCTGGTCAACCGCCTGTGCCAGAGCACCGGCAGCGACCAGGCCTACCTGCTCAACAGCGGCGCCGAAGCCTGCGAAGGTGCGATCAAGCTGGCGCGCAAGTGGGGCCAGCTGCACCGTAACGGCGCCTATCACATCATCACCGCCACCCAGGCCTGCCATGGCCGCAGCCTGGGCGCGTTGTCGGCGTCCGACCCGCTGCCGTGCAACCGCTGCGAGCCGGGCCTGCCGGGCTTCAGCAAGGTGCCGTTCAACGACTTGGCGGCGCTGCACGCCGAGGTGGACTCGCGCACCGTGGCGATCATGCTCGAGCCGATCCAGGGCGAGGCGGGTGTCATCCCGGCCACGCAGGAATACCTCAAGGGTGTGGAAACGCTGTGCCGCGAACTCGGCATCCTGCTGATCCTCGACGAGGTGCAGACCGGCATCGGCCGCTGTGGCGCGCTGCTGGCTGAGGAAACCTACGGCGTGCGCGCCGACATCATCACCCTGGGCAAGGGCCTGGGCGGTGGCGTGCCGCTGGCGGCCTTGCTGGCCCGGGGCACGGCGTGCTGCGCCGAGCCTGGCGAACTGGAAGGCAGCCACCATGGCAACGCGCTGATGTGCGCCGCCGGCCTGGCCGTGCTGGATACCGTGCTGGAGCCTGGCTTCTTCACCCAGGTGCAGGACAACGGCCGCCACCTGCGTGAAGGCCTGAGCCGGCTGGCCGGGCGTTATGGCCAGGGCGAAGTGCGCGGACAAGGCCTGCTGTGGGCCCTGCAAATGAAAGAAAACCTGGCCCGCGAGCTGGTGGCGGCTGCCTTGGATGAAGGCCTGTTGCTCAATGCACCGCAGGCGGATGTGGTGCGTTTTTCGCCAGCGTTGACCGTGAGCAAGGGCAACATCGACGAAATGCTGCTGCGCCTGGCCCGTGCCTTTGCCCGCCTGCATGCCCAGCAGCAGGCCCGCCGCGAAATGCCAGCCTAGCGGCCTGGTGACATCGAGAATTCTACGAACCGTCTGGCGTTCCTGCGCATCGCCCTTGGCCTGTTTCATTCGGCCCGGGGCGTTTTTTTTTACCTGTTGAACCTCTGTGGTGGGCGGCTAGTCTCTGATGTAACCCCTTCAGGAGAGACTCGCATGGACTTTATACGCATCATCATCGCCATCATCCTGCCACCGCTGGGCGTGTTTCTGCAGGTGGGGTTTGGCGGGGCGTTCTGGCTGAATATCTTGCTGACCTTGCTGGGGTACATTCCGGGGATCGTGCATGCGGTGTATATCATCGCCAAGCGCTGAAATTGCTGGGGCTGCTCTGCAGCCCTTTCGCGACACAAGGCCGCTCCCACAGGTAAAGTGCAACATTCGGGTTTGCGCGATCGCTTGTGGGAGCGGCCTTGTGTCGCGATGGGCCGCAAAGCGGCCCCAGAGGCTCAGCCCCTCAACACCCGGCAATAGAACTTCCACTCTTCTTCCAAGGCATGCGCCAGGTTCTCCGCCTTGCGGAACCCGTGCCGCTCCCCCGCATAGAAGTGCCCTTCAGCCTCGATCCCGTTAGCCTGCAGTGCCGCCAGCATCGACCGCGTCTGCTCCGGCACCACCACCGCATCCAGTTCGCCCTGGAAGAAGATCACCGGCACCTTGATCTGCCCCGCATGCAGCAGCGGCGTACGCTGGCGATAGCGCTCGGCATCCTGCAGCGGGTCGCCGATCAGCCAGTCCAGGTAGTCCCCTTCGAACTTGTGGGTGGCCCGGCCCAGGGCAACCGGGTCACTGACCCCGTACAGGCTGGCGCCGGCGCGGAACACATCATGGAATGCCAGGGCGCACAGTGTGGTGTAGCCGCCCGCGCTACCGCCGCGGATGAACGCCTTGCGGCTGTCGACCAGCCCACGTCCGGCCAGGTGTTCCACCGCCGCGCAAGCATCGGCCACATCGCTTTCGCCCCAGCGCAGATGCAAGGCCTGGCGGTATTCACGGCCATAGCCGGTGCTGCCCCGGTAGTTCAGGTCGGCGACGGCGAAGCCGCGTTGGGTCCAGTACTGGATGCGCGGGTCGAGCACGGGATAACAGGCCGAAGTCGGCCCGCCATGGATGAACACCACCAACGGCGCGGCACCTTGCGAGCGGGCTGCTGGGTAGAAGAAGCCATGGGCGCGCTGGCCGTCACTGCCGTAGTGGATCGACTGCGGCAGGCTGATATGCCTTGCCGGCAGCACTTCGGCGCCACCAGCCAATACGCTGACCTCGTGGTTGTTGCGGGCGACTGCGATGACCGCCGGCGGGCTGATTGGCGAGGCGGCTATCGCGTACAGGTGTTCTGCATCCATGGCCAGGCTGCGAAAGCGCGTGTAGGCGTTGGCGAAACGCTCCAGGCGGCCATCGGCAGTGCGCAGGCCCAGTTGCCCGAAGCCGTCTTCGAACCAACTGGCCAGATAGCTTCGCGGCCCCAGCGCCAACCAGGTACTGGCGCCCAGTTGCCAGGGGGCTGCGGCGTGGTCCGCCGGCTCGGCAGGAAGGGCCTGCCAGCAGCCATCGACCTCGCCCCAGGGTTGCCAGAAGCCATTGCGGTCAGACAGGCAGTAGAGTCGGCCTTCGCTATCGAAGCGCGGCTGCTGCAGCGATTCGTCAGCGCCGGCCACACATTGCGGGGGCCCCCAGTGGCCACTTGCATCACGTGTGCGGCACATCAGCCTGGTGACGGTCCAGGGTTGTGCCGGGCGGTCCCATTCGACCCAAGCCAGGCGCTGGCCGTCGATACTCGCCGTAGGTGAGGCATAGAAGTCGGCCCCCTCAGCGAGCACTTCGCGAGCTTGTTCCCAAAGGGCGACCAAGCGATGCTCGACCCGTTCGCCATGCTGCTCCTCGACCGCCAGCACCAGGCCGTCGTGCCACTGCACATCGCCGTAGCGGCAGCTGGCATCATCAGTCAGGGCGCGCGGTACCGCGCCTTCCAGGGCCTGGGTATAGACCTGCTGGTCCTTTTCATTGACGAACAGCAGCCCATCACCACCCAGGCAAAAACTGCCACCGCCGTATTCGTACACCCGGCTACGTACGCTGAAGCCATCAGGTGTCAGGCAGCGGGCCTGCTGGTGCTGCCAGTGCCAGATGCGACAGGCACCATCGGCCGGGCGAAACTCGTTCCAGAACAGCCCCGCGGCGCTGACCTTGAGTTCGGCGAAGTCGGTGCCGGCGGCAACTGCCTGGGCCGCGCTGAACTCAGCCGCGGACGATGACACGGGAGTTTCGTTCATTGCGGAAGGTCATCTCTTCAATGGTGAGCTGGGCGCTTTCCGCCTCCTCGCGGGCCTTGAGGATGATGCCGTGGTCGGCCGACTTGGCGCACACCGGGTCGGCGTTGCTGGCATCGCCGGTGAGCATGAAGGCCTGGCAGCGGCAGCCGCCGAAGTCCTTTTCCTTCTCGTCGCAGGAACGGCAGGGTTCGGGCATCCACTCATAGCCACGGAAGCGGTTGAAGCCGAACGAGTCGTACCAGATGTGGTGCAGGTCGTGGTCGCGCACGTTGGGGAACTGCACCGGCAGCTGGCGCGCGCCGTGGCAGGGCAGGGCGGTGCCGTCCGGGGTGATGGTGAGGAACAGGCTGCCCCAGCCATTCATGCAGGCCTTGGGGCGCTCCTCGTAGTAGTCCGGGGTGACGAAGATCAGCTTGCACGGGTTGCCCTCGGCCTTGAGCTTGTCCCGGTACTCGTTGGTGATGCGTTCGGCCCGTTCCAGCTGCGCGCGGGTCGGCAGCAAGCCCAGCCGGTTAAGGTGGGCCCAGCCGTAGAACTGGCAGGTGGCAAGCTCGACGAAGTCGGCCTCCAGGGCGATGCACAGCTCGATGATGCGGTCGATCTTGTCGATGTTGTGCCGGTGGGTGACGAAGTTGAGCACCATCGGGTAGCCATGGGCCTTCACCGCACGGGCCATTTCCAGCTTTTGCGCAAAGGCCTTCTTCGAGCCGGCCAGCAGGTTGTTGACCTGCTCGTCGCTGGCCTGGAAGCTGATCTGGATATGGTCCAGGCCGGCCTTCTTGAAGTCGGCGATGCGCGCCTCGGTCAGGCCGATGCCCGAGGTGATCAGGTTGGTGTAGTAGCCCAGCCGGCGGGCCTCGCCGATCAGTTCGGCGAGGTCCTGACGTACCAGCGGTTCTCCGCCGGAGAAACCGATTTGCGCGGCACCCATTTCCCGGGCTTCGGCCATCACCTTGAACCACTGCTCGGTGCTCAGCTCCTGGCCCTGGGCTGCGAAGTCCAGTGGGTTTGAGCAGTACGGGCACTGCAGCGGGCAGCGGTAGGTCAGCTCGGCCAGCAGCCACAGCGGCAGGCCGACTGCGGGCGTGGGCGGTAACTCAGGCGAGGACGATCCAGTGTTCGGCACGGGCCACCTCCATGAACTGCTCGATGTCATCGGCCACTTCCGGGACACCGGGGAACTGTTGTTCGAGTTCGCTGATGATCGCGGCAACGTCGCGTTGGCCGTCGATCAGGCCACCAATCAGGGCTGCGCTGTCGTTGAGCTTGATCATGCCCTCTGGGTACAGCAGCACATGGCCCTTTTGCGCCGGCTCGTACTGGAAGCGGTAGCCGGGGCGCCAGGCTGGCACTTGATTACGGTCGAAACTCATAGGGGGATCCCTTTGTGCCACACCCGTTCCTGGGTGACGGAGTGATAGGGCGGGCGGTTCAGCTCGTAAGCCATGCTCATGGCGTCGAGCATGCTCCAGAGAATATCCAGCTTGAACTGCAGTATCTCCAGCATACGCTCCTGGCCCGCGCGGGTGGTGTAGTGCTGCAAGGTAATCGCCAGGCCGTGCTCCACGTCACGCCGGGCCTGGCCCAGGCGGGTGCGGAAGTATTCATAGCCGGCCGGGTCGATCCACGGGTAGTGCTGCGGCCAGCTGTCCAGGCGCGACTGGTGGATCTGCGGGGCGAACAGCTCGGTCAGCGAGCTGCTGGCCGCTTCCTGCCAACTGGCCCGGCGGGCGAAGTTGACGTAGGCGTCCACGGCAAAGCGCACACCGGGCAGTACCAGTTCCTGGGAGCGCAGCTGGTCAGGGTCCAGGCCCACGGCCTGGCCCAGGCGCAACCAGGCTTCGATGCCACCGTCCTCGCCGGGCGCGCCATCGTGGTCGAGCAGGCGCTGGATCCACTCGCGGCGTACTTCGCGGTCCGGGCAGTTGGCCAGAATCGCGGCATCCTTCATCGGGATGTTGACTTGGTAGTAGAAGCGGTTGGCTACCCAGCCCTGGATCTGTTCGCGGGTGGCGCGACCCTGGTACATCGCCACGTGGTACGGGTGATGGATGTGGTAGTAGGCGCCCTTGGCGCGCAGGGCCTGCTCGAATTCGGCAGGGGACATTGGCAGTGCGTCGCTCATTCGGCTGGCTCCTGTATAGCTGAGTCTCGGCGCGATCCCTGTGGGAGCGGGTTTACCCGCGAACACCGGCGAAGCCGGTGCCATACACTGTGTGGGATTCTTCGCGGGTGAACCCGCTCCCACAGGGCCTGTGTTGCTTGTGCGATCTGGCTGTTACAACTCGATACTCATGCCATCGAAGGCCACTTCCACACCCCGGCGCAGCACTTCAGCACGCTCGGGCGAGTCTTCGTCGAGAATCGGGTTGGTGTTGTTGATGTGGATAAGTACCTTGCGCTGGCGCGGGAAGCCATCCAGCACCTCCAGCATGCCGCCTGGGCCGTTCTGCGCCAGGTGGCCCATCTCGCGGCCGGTGCGGGTGCCCACGCCACGGCGCTGCATTTCATCATCTTCCCACAGGGTGCCGTCGACCAGCAGGCAGTCGGCGCCGTGCATCATCGTCAGCAGCTTGTCGTCCACCTGGCCCAGGCCCGGGGCGTAGAACAGCTTGCCGCCGGTGCGGGTGTCCTCGACCAGCAGGCCAAGGTTGTCGCCCGGGTGCGGGTCGAAGCGGTGCGGCGAGTAGGGCGGCGCGGCGCTGCGCAGGGGGAACGGGGTGAAGCGCAGGTTGGGGCAGGCGTCGATGACGAAGCTGCCTTCCAGCTCGATGCGGTTCCACTGCAGGCCGCCGTTCCAGTGGCTGAGCATGTTGAACAGCGGAAAGCCCGTGGTCAGGTCCTGGTGGACCATGTCGGTGCACCACACCTGGTGCGGGCAGCCTTCGCGCAGGCTGAGCAGGCCGGTGGTGTGGTCGATCTGGCTGTCCAGCAGGATGATGGCGTTGATGCCGGTGTCGCGCAGGGCGCGGGCCGGCTGCATCGGCGCAAAGGCCTGGAGCTGGGCACGAATATCGGGCGAGGCATTGCACAGCACCCAGTGCACGCCGTCGTCGGACAAGGCGATGGACGACTGGGTGCGTGGCGTGGCTCGCAGGGTGCCGTCACGCAAGCCCTTGCAGTTGACGCAGTTGCAGTTCCACTGTGGGAACCCGCCGCCGGCGGCGGAACCGAGAACCTGGATGTACATGGCCACTCTCTCTGCAGAAACCGTAGCGAAAAAACGAAAACGCCCCGGCAGGCCGAGGCGTTGAACCGTAAGCCGGGCTTAGCGGTTGGCGAAGTACATGGTGACTTCGAAGCCGATGCGCAGATCAGTGTATGCAGGTTTGGTCCACATGGAATTACTCCTTCCGGATGAGGGGGTGGGTTTGTCAGCTACTACTTGGGTACCGCCATTGGCTGGAGGTTCCCAAGGTTGGGATTGCGCTATCTTACAAGAAAAATTTGTACCGAAAGGTTAATTATTCGAAAACTCCGTTGCGGTTTTCGTAACAATCATGGGTTTGTACCCAGCCAGGAAGTATCTGGTGCGACTGCGTTGGCAAGGCATAGCCAAGTGGAATCTTTATCGAGCAAGTGGTTCAGCAACTGGTCCAGATCCGTCTGCCGCGTTTTCAGGATAGACCTGCACAGCGCATCCAGCCTGCCGGGTTGTGTGGCCAGGAATGTCTGCCACGCCCATTCGGCGACTTCGGCGTTGCCCATCGCCGGTTCATCGAATTGCCCGGCCAGGGCCTGACGAGCGGCAGGGGCCAGGGTAACGCCCTGGCGCAGCAAGGTGAGCAGGTGGTCGAGGATCTGTACCTGGCTGGCATGAGGCGACTGGACCCCGAACAGCAGGCCGCCGACACCCTCTACCTGACGAAAGGTACTGAATACCGCATAGCCGAGTTGCAGTTCTACCCGTAGCCGTTGGTAAACCGGCCCTTGCAGCAACTGCGCGAGCAGGCGGCCAGCGGCTTCCATGGCCGCTGGCAGTGGGCAGAACAGCAGCAGGGCATGCTCACTGCCGGGTACTTCGGCATGTTGCCAACGGTGGTTGGCTAAGGCGGGCAGAGGGCCAGGCGCTGAGCCTTGCCCAGGGCAGTGCTGCAGCACGGTGCCCAATGCGTTCAGGGCGCCATCGTCGAAGCCGGCAGCCAGGCCGTGCCAGCGTGCTTGCTGCCACAGTTTGTCGAGATGCGTCTGTGCCAGGGTGCAGGCCGCAGCAGGTTCAGGCGTGGCGCCCAGCACGGCGTCGGGCAGCTGCTTGAGCAGGGCCCGGATGGGAATCAGTGCCGGAGGCTGCGTCGAACTGGGCAGCCAGCTGCCTGCCGGGGGCTTGCGCATCAGCGCCAAGGCTTGGTCTACAGTGCGCAGTACCGCTGCCGGCAGCCCGGCGCAGCGAAGTTGCCAGTATTCGCCAGCGGCACTGAACTGCAACTGCACCGATACGCGCTCGCAGCGCTCCTGCAGGGGGTGCAAGGCGCGTTCGAGCAGCGCATGCAGGCGCTGGCGCAACGGCGAAGGGACATGCCAGCGCAGGTACAGCGCCGCGTACTGACGAGCACCAGGCAGCTGGTCGCTGACTTTCAGTGCCGCTGGCAGCGGGTGCGGCCTGGCATCAGGCAAGTCGGCCAGGAGCAAGGGGTCGACTGCGGGCAGTTGCCAATGCCCATGTGCGCGGCCCGGCAGGCCTTCCAGCAGGGCACGGAGCGCCTGCAAGCCTTGTGTGTCCAAACCGCTGAACGGCTGGCCGGCGCTGTCCCGGCGGGCCAGCTCAAGCGCACTGGCACTGCGTTCGCGGCTTTGCTGCAGCAGCTCGAATTCGGCACTCAATTGCTCAGGGGCGGCCTGGCGGATGAAGCCGAACCAGCCCTGCAACAGGGCATCGGCTTCCTCTGGGCAGGCGTCCTCGCCCAGCTTCAGGTCAATGTGCCACAGCAACTGCCCGGCGAAGGCATACAGCGCCTCGGCCTTGAAACCTTGCAGCCAGCCACGCTGGCGAAGCGCATGCAGCCAGGTGCCCGGGCGGCTATCGCCGAGGCAGGCGATCAGCAACTCAAGGGCCTGCTCGGCACCTGCCGGCAGGTTTTCGTGGCTGAACAGCAGGTGCGTATCGGACGTCGATAAAGGCGGTGGCAGAGCTTGTGGCACCCGTTCACCTGTTGCGAACAGCTTGGCATGCTGCCGGCCCAGCAATTCCAGTTCATCCAGCGATTGCGGGCCGCACAGGCTCAGGGTGACCTGGCCGCCTTGGTAGAAGCGCTGGTGAAAGCCACCGAGCGCTTGCTGGAAGGCAGGGTCCTGCAAGGCCAGGGTATGCCGGTTACCGGCATGAAAAGCGCCCAATGGATGGCCGGGCGCTGCCGATTGCAGCAAGGCGAACTGCTGCTGGGCCTGAGGGTTGCGCGACCAGGCAATGAACTCGGCATGGATTACTTCGCGTTCGCGGCGTTGGCGCTCGATGCCCAGGTCTGGTTCGGCCAACATCTGGCACAGGCGCTCCAGCCCCCCGGCCAGGGCGCTGGGCGGGACCTCGAAGAAGAAGTCGGTGGTGCGTTCGCGGGTGCTGGCATTGACCTGGCCGCCGAGGGCCTGCACATAGCGCATCAGGCCGTCGTCGAGAGGGAAGCGCGAGGTGCCGAGGAAGAACAGGTGCTCCAGGAAGTGGGCCAGGCCGGGCCATTTGGTCGGCGTGTCGTGGCTACCCGCGTGCACCCGCAGGGCCGCGGCCGAGCGCTTCAGGCGCGGGGCGTGGCGCAGGGTCAGCTGCAGGCCGTTGGCGAGGGTGAGGTGGCGGGTGGCGTCAGGCATGGAAACTCCGGGGCAGGTGTTCATGCTAACCCATTTGTTTGCAGGGCCGGCCTCTTCGCGGGTAAACCCGCTCCCACAGGCACGGCATAGCTTTCAGGCCTGTGATTTACCCTGTGGGAGCGGGTCTACCCGCGAATGGGCCGCCCAGCGGCCCCTGTCAGCCCTTACGCAGGTGCAGCTCCTGGCGCAGATCGCTCAGGTAAGGAAACGCCGCCCGCCCCTGTACCACCCGCTCATGCTCCAGCTCCGCCAGCAACTGGCATTCGTCTCGCCCGGCCATGGCCAACAGGCTGCCATCCGGGCCGACGATGCTGCTCTGCCCGCAATACTGGATCTCGCCTTCCGAGCCGCAATAGTTGGCATACACCAGGTAGCACTGGTTCTCCTGCGCCCGCGCCCTCACGGTCACCTGGCAGATGAAGTCGTACGGCGACATGTTCGCCGTCGGTACCAGAATCAGCTCGGCCCCGTCCAGCGCCAGGCGCCGGGCATTCTCCGGGAACTCGATGTCGTAGCAGATCAGCAGGCCGACCTTCCAGCCATCCAGCTCCACCACCGGGAAGTGATCGGCACCTGCGCTGAACATCGAGCGGTCCAGCTCGCCGAACAGGTGGGTCTTGCGATAGTTGCTCAGGCTGCGGCCGTGACCATCGATCAACTGCACGCTGTTGTAGATCGCGCCATCATCGCCACGCTCCGGATACCCGTAGACGATGGCGATGCGGTGCGCCTGGGCGATTTCCACCACCTCCATGGCCGTCGGGCCATCGGCGGCCTCGGCCAGGCGCTCGACCTGGGCCAGGCCGATGTTGTAGCCGGTCAGGAACATCTCCGGGCACACCAGCAAACTGGCGCCGCGTTCGGCCGCCAGTTGCGCCTGGTGGCGCAACCGTTGCAGGTTGCCGGGCACGTCCAGTGGCTTGGGTGCGCCCTGGAACAGAGCGATGCGCATGCTGCCTCCTTGTCTCAGTCCGGCAGGGCGATCGGGCCGATTTCGTCGAACACGTCGCCTGGGCCGGGGTTGTCCGGGTGGGTGCGGCCACCGAAGTGATTCATGATACCCCACACCGCATTCAGCGATGTCTGTACCGCGCCTTCCACCCAGGCCGGCGTCCACGACACATCGTCACCGGCGATGAACATGCCGCGCTGCTCGGCAGGCATGTCCTGCTGCATGAAGTGCGCGTACATGCGCTGGTTGTAGCGGTAGTGCCCAGGCAACGCGCCCTTGAAGGCGCCGAGGAAGTGCGGGTCGGCCTCCCAGGAAACGGTGATCGGGTCGCCGATGATGTGCCCGGCAATGTCGGTCTTCGGGTAGATCTTCTTCAGTGCGTCCAGGGCCAGTTGCACGCGTTTTTCCACTGGGTGCGGCAGCATCTTCAGCGCGTCGCTCATCCACGAGTACGACAGGCAGATCACCCCCGGCTTGTCGTCACCGTTGTCGAACAGGTAAGTGCCGCGGGTGAGGCGATCGGTGAGGGTCATGCTCATCAGGTCGCGGCCGGTTTCCGGGTCTTTGTCTTTCCAGAACGGCCGGTCGACCATGACGAAGGTCTTCGACGACTGCATGTAGCGGGTGCGGTCCAGGGCCATCCACATCTTTTGCGAGAACAGCGATTCCTCGCAGTCGATCTGGGTGGTCAGCAGCCAGGTCTGGCAGGTGGCGAGCACGGCACTGTAGTGACGGGTGTCGCCCCAGTTGTCGGTGACCGCCAGGCGGCCATCGGCGGCGCGGGCGATGCGCTTGACTCCGGTACGCGGTGCGCCGCCATGCAGCCCGCTCAGGCTGGTGCCTTCCGGCCAATGCACGCAGCGCTCCGGTACATGGCGCCAGATGCCTTGCGGTACCTGCTCTACACCGCCCACTACCAGGTGCTGGTGGTCGTCGCAGTTGGTCATCACCACGCGGAAGATTTCCAGCATCGAGTTGGGGAAGTCCGAGTCCCAGCCGCCGGTGCCGAAGCCGACCTGGCCGAACACTTCGCGGTGCTGGAAGCTCAGCTGGGCGAACGAACGCGAGGTGGCGACGAAGTCGTAGAAGGTGCGGTCATCCCACAGCGGTACCAGCTTGTTCCACAGCTCTTTCAGGCGCGGTACGTCACGGTCGCGGATGGCCTGCTGGATGTCGGCGAACCGGGCACCGCTTTCCAACGCGTCGGCCCAGGCATCGGCCACCTCATGGAACAGCTTGGGCAGGTCGGTGGGTTTTTCGGCGTAGTAGGTCTGGCCTTCCAGGTCGATCACCGTGCTGCCCGAGGCCGGGGTCAGCGGGTTGGGGAACGGTTTGGTCTCCAGGCCCAGCTTGTCCACGTAGTGGTAGAAGGCGGTGGACGACACCGGGAAGCGCATGCCGCCCAGTTCGGCGATGATCCCGTCGGTGCCGTTGAAGGTTTGCGAGCGCAGCCGGCCACCCAGCTTGGATGCTTCGTACACCACCGGCTTGAGGCCCAGCTTCATCAGCTCGTAGGCCGCCACCAGGCCGGCAATACCGGCGCCCACGATTGCCACTTCCTCACCATGGCGCTCGGCCGGGATGCTGCCCAGGCCTGCGGGGTGTTCCAGCCAGTCGTCGAAGGCGAAGGGGAAATCCGGGCCGAAGATGGTGACGGGTTTTTTACCATCGGCGGGGTGGCGGTTTTTCTTGTTCATGAAGTGACCTTGCCAGAGAGGCTGCGCAGCGGGCGGAGCCTGAGTATAGGAGATGCCTGGAGGCCATTTTAGGGAGTGGGGTGTTCGTTATTAAGGTGCAGATTGTTGTCTGAATGTAGCTTGTGTCGTCGAAATGAAGGTATTCATAGGTATTATGACGAAAAGCGCGATTGAGTAATCGAGAGTTGAACCGGTCTATGTAGGAGCGGGTTTACCCGCGAATGCTGCAGTCAATCTACCGACGCATTCGCGGGTAAACCCGCTCCCACAGGGGGGCTGTGTTGCCCTTGCCATGCGGTCGATCAGACAGTGCCTACACCCATGCCGGGAAATAACGAATTACCCTACGCCCCCTATCGCCTTGGTCTGGCATCGCGGGAATCGCTTCATCGTTAACTTCACTGGGTCGCCGGAAATTCGGCGATCGGGCGTGAGAACCCGCGGACCGTTCTGGAGGCGCACTGCTATGGCAGCTGTGCGCGGGCAGGCTTTGCCTGGCCGGGACGCGCCTCCAAGTTCGCCGGTTCTCACCTCGTGCATGGCTGCCACCCAATTCCCGTGAGAAGGATGCGATTGGCCGCCGATCACCCTTGTGATTTGGAGGCTATACCATGACCAACCGCTTACCCGACCAAACCGAAAAGTTGAAACCCACCGCAGAAAAAGCCTTCTGCAACTGCGAATTCAGCCACCCGCCATTATTCGCCATACGCCCCGGCATCGACGCCGCAGACGCCTTGGTCCACGCTTGCCTACTGGCTCGTGGCCTCAATCAGATCGCCACCGACTACGCCCAGCATCACGCCCCCGAGCGCAGCCGTGACATCGTCTGGTCGATGCAGCATTCCGCCGAAAGCCTTTCGGCGATTCTGGAAGGCCTGCTCGACGGCCAGGAGGCCTGACCGCCAGCCAGGTTCAGAGCGGCTGCCCGCGGTCCACCTTGCTGCTGAGAATGATCGACGTGGTGGTCTTCTCCACCCCGTCGACACTGCCGATCTGGTCGAGCAACTGGTCCAGTTGCTCGGGCGAATCCGTACGCAGCCAGGCCACATAGTCGAACTCGCCGCTCACTGCGCACAGCTGTTGCACCTGGCCCATGGCACTCAGGCGCCGCACCACCTCCTTGCCCGAGCGTGGCTGCACCTTGATCCCCACATACGCCTGCAGCCCCCCACCCATCACCCGCTGGCCCAGGCGTACGCCATAGCCGGAGATGACCTTGTTCTTCTCCAACCGCTCCAGGCGCGAGTTGACGGTGGTGCGGGCGATACCCAACTGGCGGGCGAGGGTGGCGACGCTTTCGCGGGCGTTTATCTGCAGCAGGGCGATCAGCTGGCGATCGATTTCATCCAGCGTGATGGAGCGGGAATCCGACATGGCGAGTCTCTACGGTTGGCCCGCTAGCCTAGCCAGCCAGTGCTGGCCAGAGCAAGGGCAGTCACAGCTGGCCACGCTGACGCGGTCCCTTGTGGGAGCGGCCGCGCCGGCATGTAAGCATCGGGCGCAATGGCAGAGCTGCTCGATTGGTGCGGCAGTCGAGGTGCGGTTCAGGGTGGGATAGGGCTCACAAAATCTAACGATTTATCGCTGTCTAGATAGCCATGCCTGAGCAGAGAATGGCCCTCTCACGAACGTTGTGTTTCGGAGGACGAGGATGCCAGCCTACCACCTTGCATCAGCTCCCTCATTGCGCAATACTGCCGACAACAACTAACCCTCACGACCGGCGTGGCATGGCCATCTGGTTGGAGGGGGAAAAAGCCGGCTTAAGCCGGTTTTTTCGTTTCTGGAGTGCAAAAAATGCAGAGAAAGCTTGATTCTGAGCCTCTGCGCACTCGTATCTATATCGACGGCTACAACTTCTACTACGGCTGCTTGCGCGGCACACCGTACAAGTGGCTCGACCTGTTGCCTCTCTTTGAAAAGCACATCTTGCCTTCCATACTGGTCACGGACAACCATGGCCAGATCAGGGCATGGCGGCTCCTGGAATCCCCCTCGATCAAATATTTCACGGCAAAGATCATCGAGTCGGTCGCCCGTGCTGGCGATTCGGTGTCGTCACAAGCTCGCTACCACACCGCTTTGCGCAAGCTGCATGATGGTCGAATAGAGCTCATCGAAGGTTATTACGCCGTCAATAAAATGAAGGTGAAGATCGTCGACCCTGAAAATCCGGACAAGGCTCCGCGTGAGTGCCGGGAAATCCAGGCCTGGAAGGTGGAGGAGAAACAGAGCGACGTGAATCTGGCCCTCCAGGCTTACCATGATTCGATCACGGGGCAGGTTGATCATGCCGTCATCGTTACCAACGATACTGACATCGCTCCTGCACTTCAGATGATTCGTGCTCACACAGATGTGCGGATTGGCGTGGTTGTGCCGACGTCGGGGCAAAACCGCTCGGCGAATACCGACCTGATCAAGTTTGCGCACTGGAAGCGAGAGCACATCAATTCAGGCGAGCTTGCGGCCTGTCAGCTACCGAGAGTGATTCCAGGGAGGAAACCAACCATCAAGCCGGAGTCCTGGTATGGGCAACCTGAACTGCTGCAGGAAATTCTGGATTTGGCCATTCCTGTACGCGGAAGCAGGGCGGCAGCGTTCAAGTGGATGGAGCAGCCCAATCAGTTCCTCAGTGGTGAGCGGCCGATAGAGCTGGTGGAAACTGCCGAAGGTGCGACACGGGTTCTTCAGTACATACACAGCTGGATAGCCCAGCAAGAGGAGTTGCCCTAGTCAGGAGAACATGACTGCAGTCCCCGAAAAGACAAAGGCCTACGTTTTGCAACGTAGGCCTTTGAGTTATCTGGTGGGCCCACACGGACTCGAACCGTGGACCAAAGGATTATGAGTCCTCTGCTCTAACCGACTGAGCTATAGGCCCTCAGTAAGTGGCCGGATTATAACGAGGGTTTCGCACCTGTGCCATCTGAAAGATCCGATAGTGCTATGCGAAGAAACGTCGCCGCGAACTCGTCCGGGGGTAGGGGCAGGCTGACGATGTAGCCCTGGATCTGCTCACAGCCTTCTGCCGCCAGGAACCGTTGCTGGGCCTGGTTTTCCACGCCCTCGGCAATGATGGTCAGCTGCATGCTGCGGCCCAAGGCGATGATGGCGCGGGCGATGGCGGCGTCATGAGGATCGTCGGGCAGCCCGCGGATGAACGACTTGTCGATCTTGAGAATGTCCAGCGGCAGGCGCTTGAGGTAGCTCAGCGATGAATAACCGGTGCCGAAATCGTCGATGGCCAGTTGCACGCCCAGTTTCTTCAGCTGGTACAGCACGGCCAAGGCTTCCTCTGCCTGGCTCATGATGAAGTTTTCGGTGATTTCCAGCTGCAGGTCACCGGCTGTGAGCTGGTAGTGCTTCAGCAACTGTTCGATGCGCCTGGCAAGATGGGGATGGCGCAGCTGGGCGCCGGCGAGGTTTATCGACAACGGGCCGAAGGGTTCGTAGTGCATCTTCCACGCCTGCATCTGCCGGCAGGCCTGCTCCAGTACCCAGTCACCGATCTGGAGGATGGTGCCGTTCTCTTCCGCCAGGTGAATGAAGTGCTCTGGCGGCACTTCACCAAAGGTCGGGTGGCTCCAGCGTATCAGCGCTTCGGCACCGACCAGGCTCTGTGTCTTGAGGCTGAGCTTGGGCTGGAAGCACAGGCTCAGTTCGTTGCGTTCGATGGCGCGGCGCAGTTCGTGCTCCAGGGCGATGCGTTCGCTGGCCTGGGCGGTGAGGTCGAGGGTGTAGGCTTCGACGCGGTTACGGCCCTTGGCCTTGGAGCGGTACATGGCGGCGTCGGCGTTGCGAATCAGTGTGGCAACGTCGGTGCCGTCCTGTGGATAAAGGCTGATGCCGATGCTGGCGCTTGTGAAGAACTCATGCTCGCCAGCCTGGAACGGCGCGTTGAAGCAGGTCAGCAGCTTGTTGGCGATGGCGCTGGCGTCACTGGGTTTGTGCAGGCCGGGCAGCAGGATGATGAACTCATCGCCACCCAGGCGGGCCACGGTGTCGACATCACGCACCTGCTCCTTCAAGCGTTGGGCGATGCCCTTGAGCAGCAGATCGCCGACTGGGTGACCGAGGCTGTCGTTGATGTGCTTGAAACGGTCGAGGTCAAGGAACAGCACCGCGCCCTTGCGGTTGGAGACCTGCGCGCAGGTGAGCGCGGCCTGCAGGCGGTTCTCGAACAGGGCACGGTTGGGCAGGCCGGTCAGTGGATCGTGGTGGGCCTGGTAGTCAAGCTTGGCCTGGGCGTGCTTGAGGCTGGAGATGTCGGCGAACACAGCGACGAAGTGGGTAATCTCGCGCTCGCTGTTGCGCACGGCGCTGATGGTCAGCCAGCCGGGGTACAGTTCGCCGTTCTTGCGCTTGTTGTAGATCTCGCCTTGCCAATGGCCTTCATCGGTCAGCTGGTGCCACATGGCGGCATAGAACGCACTGTCGTGCTGGCCGGAGGCGAGCAGGCGTGGGGTCTGGCCGAGGGCTTCGATCTCACTGTAACCGGTGATTTCGCTGAAGGCGCGGTTTACGGCACTAATGTGCTGGTCGATGTCGGTGATCAGCACGCCTTCGGCGGTGTTCTCGAACACGGTGGCGGCCAGCTGCAGCTTTTCCTGCATCAGATGGCGCTCGGTGATGTCGCGGGCGATGGTCAGTATGCAGTCGTCGCCAGCAATCGGCAGCGGCCGTGCAGAGAGTTCGCAGAGGCGAATCTGCCCGTCGCTGCGGCGCAGGTGGCACGTGAAGTCGCGTACGAAGCCGTCGCGGTTTAGCTGTTGGACCAGACGCTTGCGCTCGTTGAGGTCGACCCAGATGCCCAGGTCCAGCGAGGTCTGGTCGATGGTCGGGCTGAGGTCATAGCCGGTCAGGCGGCAGAAGCCTTCGTTCACTTCGAGCAGCAAACCGTCGCTCTGGCGTGACAGCAGCAGGCCATCGGGCGAGGCATGGAAGGCCTTGGCGAATTTCTCTTCCGAGGTTTGTAGCTGCTCCTGGGTTTCCTTGAGCTGGCTGATATCGCGTACCGCCACCACGAACGCGAGGTTGCCGTCGAGTTCAAAGGTTTCGGCCGAGGTCAGGCCGGTGAAGAGTTGGCCGTTGCTGCGGCGGAAGCTCATTTCCAGGTTGCGGATACCGCCTTGGTGCAGGCGTTCGAGCAGCCGCGGGCCGTCGCCTTCGACGCCCCACAGGTTGAGTTCGGTGGCGGTGCGGCCAATTACCTGGTTCGGGGTGAGGCCGATCTGCTCTTCGAAGGCCTCGTTCACCTCCAGCAGGCAGCCGTCGCTGTGGCGGGCGATCAGCAGGATGTCGGGGCACTGCTGGAACACCGAGGCGAACTTCTGTTCGGACAGGCGCAGGGCGTCCTCGGTGCGCTTGGTCTCGCTAATGTCGATCATCAGGCCACGCATCACCGGCTGGTGGCCATGCTCGATCATGCTGACGATGTTGCGTACCCACAGTGGCTGGCCATCGGCTCTGATCACCCGGTAGTCGAGGCTGTGGTCGCGGCCGGCGGCAGTCTCGCTGTCGCAGTAGGCCTGGGCCCAGAGGGCATCCTCCGGGTGCAGGATGCTGCGCCAGAAGCCAGGTTTGAGCCAGTCGGCCAATGGGTAGCCGAGCAAGCCTTCTGCGTGGGGCGAGACGTAGCTGTAGGTGAAGTCGTTGGCGTCGGCCTCCCAGGCTATGGCGGACAGGCTCTCGACCAGGCTGCGATAGTGGTACTCGCTGCTGCGCAGTTCCTGCTCCAGGGCGATGCGCCGTGAAATTTCCGAACTGAGCCGGCGGTTGATGCGGATGACCGCTGCCAGCACGGCCATCAATACCAGCACCGTGGGCAGGCCATACACCAGCAGGTCCGACCAGAACATCCGTTGGTCGACCACATTGCCCACCCAGCGTTGCTGGATCTGGCTGACTTCGCTGCTGCTCATGTCGGCTATCACTTTGTCGAGTATGCCGACCAGTACTTTCTTGTCGCGCGGGGCGGCCATGGCCAGTTGGTAGCGGTAGGGCGTTTCGCCGCTGACGTAGAGGCCGTCGAGCTTGAGCTGGCGCAGGCTCCAGATGCTTGAAGCGAGGTCACCGACCACGGCGTCCACTTCGTCGGTGGCCAGGGCCTGCAGGGTGGAGCTGACGTTAGGTAGAGCCACCAGGTTGAGGTCTGGGTGGTGGGTGCGCAGCAGTTCGTGCGGGGCGTAGTTTTCGACCACGGCGATCTTCAGGCCGTAAAGGTCGTCCAGGTTGCGCGGCTGTGCACCGCCTTTATGGGCGAGGATTACGATGGGGAAGTCGAGGTACGGCCGGGTGAAGGCCAGGTAGCCTTGGCGTTCGGGGGTGGACATGATGCCGGGCAGCAGGTCGATGCGGCTTTCGCGTGCTTGCGCCAGTACCTCGGTCCAGCTGCTGGGTTCGACCGGTTTGAGCGTCACGCCCAGGCGTTGCTGGATCGTGGCGATGTAATCGGCGGCCAATCCCTGGTACCGGCCCTCCTGGTCGCGAAACTCGAACGGTGGCCAAGAGGCGTCTACACCCAGGCTTAGCTGCGGGTGGGCAGCCAACCAGGCTTTCTCCTCGTCTGTCAGGGTCAGGGCGCCGGCCGCTGTGTTCCACAAAATCAGGAGCAGCAACAGGATGGCCGGCATCAGCGGCATAGCGGCCTCACATTCAAGTGGTATGAAGTCGAGTGTAGACGGGCATTGCTGTAGGTGTGCGGTGGAAGGACGGGCTTTGTGTTCTGGCTGTCGGAAGGGGGAGGTAATGAGGAAATGGGGCTGCTGCGCAGCCCATCGTCGGCAAGCCGGCTCCCACAGGGATCGCGCAGGGCCGGAAAAGAAAAACCCCGGCCTGGGCCGGGGTTTTGTCATCACTCGTCGAGGAAGGAGCGCAGATGCTCGCTGCGAGTCGGGTGGCGCAGTTTGCGCAACGCCTTCGCTTCGATCTGACGGATCCGCTCGCGGGTCACGTCGAACTGCTTGCCCACCTCTTCGAGGGTGTGGTCGGTGTTCATGTCGATACCGAAGCGCATACGCAGCACCTTGGCTTCGCGTGCGGTCAGGCCCGAGAGCACGTCACGAGTGGCTTCCTTGAGGCTTTCGACCGTGGCCACGTCAATCGGGGACTGCATGGTCGAGTCCTCGATGAAGTCGCCCAGGTGCGAATCTTCGTCGTCACCGATCGGGGTTTCCATGGAGATCGGCTCTTTGGCGATCTTCAGTACCTTACGGATCTTGTCCTCAGGCATTTCCATGCGCTCGCCCAGCTCTTCCGGGGTCGGTTCGCGACCCATTTCCTGCAGCATCTGGCGGGAAATACGGTTGAGCTTGTTGATCGTCTCGATCATGTGCACCGGAATACGGATGGTGCGCGCCTGGTCGGCGATCGAACGGGTGATCGCCTGGCGGATCCACCAGGTGGCATAGGTCGAGAACTTGTAGCCGCGACGGTATTCGAACTTGTCCACCGCTTTCATCAAGCCGATGTTGCCTTCCTGGATCAGGTCGAGGAATTGCAAGCCACGGTTGGTGTACTTCTTGGCGATGGAGATCACCAGACGCAGGTTCGCCTCGACCATTTCTTTCTTGGCGCGGCGGGCCTTGGCTTCACCGATCGACATGCGACGGTTGATTTCCTTGATCTCGGCAACGGTCAGGCCGGTTTCGGTCTCAAGGTCGATCAGCTTCTGCTGGCAAGCGACGATGGCAGCGTCCTTTTCACCCAGGGCGGCAGCCCATTTGGTGTTGCGCTTGGCCAGGTCACCGCTCCAGGTCTGGTCGGTTTCGTTGCTCGGGAACATGCGCAGGAAGTCGGCACGCGGCATGCGGGCATCACGCACGCACAGCTGCATGATGGCGCGTTCCTGCTGGCGCAGGCGGTTCAGGGCGTCACGAACACGCTCTACCAGTACCTCGAACTGCTTCGGTACCAGCTTGATCGGCATGAACAAATCGGCCAGGGCCTGCAGGGCGTCGATGCTTTCCTGGTGGGTGCGACCATTCTTCTTCAGAACCTTGTTGGTGGCCTGAAGCTGGTCGTTGACCGCGCCGAAACGCTGACGGGCGACTTCCGGGTCCGGGCCGCTCTCGGCCTCTTCCTCGTCGTCACCGCTTTCGGATTCGTCCTCGTCGTCGTCGGACTCTTCCTTCGCAGCGGCGGCCTTGGTGCCCGGGATCGGCACTTCTTCGGTCGGCGCGGCGATATTGTCGTCAGGATCGATGTAACCGCTGAGAACGTCCGACAGACGGCCGCCTTCGCTGGTGACACGGTCATATTCGCTGAGAATGTAGTCGACAGTGCCCGGGAAGTGAGCGATGGCGCCCATGACTTCACGGATGCCTTCCTCGATACGCTTGGCGATTTCGATCTCGCCTTCGCGGGTCAGCAGCTCGACGGTGCCCATTTCGCGCATGTACATGCGCACCGGGTCGGTCGTGCGGCCGATATCGGTTTCAACTGCCGCCAACGCAGCAGCGGCTTCTTCGGCCGCGGCTTCGTCGGTGTCGGCTTCCGCCAACAGAAGGGCATCCGCATCCGGAGCACTCTCGAATACGTTGATCCCCATGTCGTTGATCATGCGGATGATGTCTTCCACCTGTTCCGGATCTGAAATATCCTCAGGCAGGTGGTCGTTGACCTCCGCGTAAGTCAGGTAGCCCTGCTCACGACCGCGGGTGATCAACTCTTTGATACGAGACTGCTGTTGCGCTTTTCCGGACATAACACCCTATCCACTGAAGGTCTTGGCGGGCAAAAAACAAGCCGAGGATTATACCCGAGCATGGGCCTCACGCGCCAGATGAGGTCGGCGTTTGTGCGGGAACATTCCGGCTCAGCAGGGCGAGGAGCTGGGTTTTTTCCTCGCTGGTCAATTCGCTTTGACGTGATTTCCTGAGCAGTTGTTCCAGGCTGCGCTCGCGTTGGCGGGCGGACAAGCTAGTTATAGTGTCGAAAAACTGTTGTTCAAGGTTGTCGGCCACGATCAGCCATTCCTTTTCCGCCAAGGCCCGCAGCAGGCGCCCCTGTTCGGTGCCGTGCCAACGTGCGATCAACTGCATTGAGCTTAGCCCAGGATTTTTCTGCGCGGCTTCGATCAGTGCCACCAGCAGCTGGCTGTACAAGTGTTCTTCATCGGCGAAGTGGCTGGCATCTTCCACCTTGCCGGCCAGCAGAGGGTGGTGCAGCAAGGTGCGCAGGGCGGCCAGGGTGGGCGGCTCGACCGGGGCCGGTACGCGTGGTGGTGCTTCGTCACGCTGCTGCCATGGCTTGCCACCCTTGCGGTTCTTGTCCCAGGGTTTGTCGCCCCACTGCTTCTTGCCAGCGCCCTTGTTCGGCTTCCACTCCTGTTCCTGATGAACGGGGGCGAAGTCGTGCTGCGGCATGTCGCCGTAATCGGGGGTATAGCTGGCCATGGCGTCATAGTCGTAGCCAGGGTCGTAGTCCGGCACGCTGCTGGTGGCCGGGGCGTGTTGCGCCAGTTGCTCGACCTGCTGCGGGTCGAGGCCGGTGATTTCTTTAAGGCGGTTGCGCATCAGCTGGCGCAGGTTGGCGCCGGGGATCTTTTCGATCAGCGGTGCGGCCAGGGTCGCCATGTGCGCCTTGCCTTCCAGCGAGCGCGGGTCGGCTTCAACGCTTAGCTGCTCGAAGAAGTAATCGGCCAGCGGCTGGGCGTGCTGGTTGATGCGGGCCATGAAGGCGTCGGTGCCTTCGGCGCGCACCAGGCTGTCCGGGTCTTCGCCTTCGGGCAGGAACAGGAAGCGCGCGCGGCGGCCGTCCTGCAGGTTCGACAGGGTCGACTCCAGGGCGCGCCAGGCGGCCTTGCGCCCGGCCTGGTCCCCGTCGAAGCAGAACAGCACGCTGGGTACCACGCGGAACAGGCGCTTGAGGTGCTCTTCGCTGGTGGCGGTGCCGAGGGTGGCCACGGCGTTGCGCAGGCCCTGCTGGGCCAGGGCAATGACGTCCATGTAACCCTCGACGACGATGATTTCGTCGAGGTTGCGGTTGTGCTTGCGTGCCTCGTACAGGCCGTAGAGTTCCTGGCCCTTGTGGAACACCGGGGTTTCCGGAGAGTTCAGATACTTGGGCTTGTCGTCGCCGAGCACTCGGCCACCAAAGGCGATGATGCGTCCGCGGCTGTCGCGGATCGGGAACATCACCCGGTCGCGGAAACGGTCGTAGCGCTTGCCGCTTTCGGCGTTTTCGATCAACAGGCCGGCATCGATCATCACCTTCTGCTGCAGGGTGTCGGCACCCAGGTGCTTGAGCAGGTTATCCCAGCCTGGCGGGGCGAAGCCCAGGCCGAAGTCACGGGCGATTTCACCGGACAGGCCGCGGCCCTTGAGGTAATCCACCGCTGCCTTGCGGGTCGGGTGGCTGCGCAGGGCCTGGCGGTAGAACTCCGAGGCGGCGTCCAGCAGCGGGTACAGCGGCGAATCGGTTGGCTGGCGCGGCTTGTGGTCGCGGCGACCTTGCTCGCGGGGTACTTCCATGCCGGCGGCGCGGGCCAGCTCCTCGACCGCCTGGGGGAAGTCCAGGTTGTCGTGGTCCATTACGAAGCCCAGGGCGTTGCCGCCGGCGCCGCAGCCGAAGCAGTAGTAGAACTGCTTGTCGGGGCTGACCGTGAAGGAAGGGGTTTTTTCCTTGTGGAACGGGCAGCAGGCGGAATAGTTCTTGCCGGTTTTTTTCAGCTGGACGCGCGAACTCACCACGTCGACGATGTCGAGGCGGTTGATAAGGTCGTCAATGAAACTCTGGGGAATCAGCCCGGCCATGGCAGTCTCGTCATCTGGCAGCTGGCAAGTCTAATCGCTCACGCGCCGAATGGGGCGAGTGCCGCTTGGGAACGTGCGAGGGAATGTGTGCTCGTCGCCAGCCCCTGAGGGCTCGTCAGTCGGACGTGCACGTCTGGTCATACAACAAGGAGGACCAGCTCTGACGTTTCAGGCAGGTTGCCCATGTGCAGTTCGCATGAAGCTTGTGCAGGGCCTTGAGCTAGCTGCTCAAGTTTGAAGCGACCACTGCCATCGCCCGGCGGTTAGCCGGGCAGGGCAGAAGCTTTGCGTAGAACGTCTGTATTAGTACAGACGAACGGCGCGGCGCTGTTCGCGCTGAACTTTCTTGGCGTGACGCTTAACAGCAGCAGCTGCTTTGCGCTTACGCTCGGCGGTCGGCTTCTCGTAAAACTCGCGGCTACGAACTTCAGCCAGTACACCGGCTTTTTCGCAGGAGCGCTTGAAACGACGCAGAGCTACGTCGAAGGGTTCGTTCTCTTTAACTTTGACGGCTGGCATCCAGGGCTACCTTAATTCATTACCGGGGTAGACGTGCTCCTGGCAAAACAAAGGTGTGCTGGAGAACGTCGGTTTTCAAGGGTTGCGGATGTTAACCCTTAGCAAGCCGGAATGCAAAGCCTCTGATCGAAAACCGCTGGTCGGCATCCGACACGGGGACTATCATGCGCGGCTTCGAATTCAGCCCCACAAGGGACGAACCCATGCTAGTACTGGGATTGGAAACATCCTGCGACGAAACTGGCGTCGCATTATACGACAGCGAACGCGGTTTGTTGGCCGACGCGCTGTTCAGCCAGATCGACCTGCACCGCGTGTTCGGCGGTGTGGTGCCTGAGCTTGCCTCGCGCGACCACGTCAAGCGCATGCTGCCACTCATCCGCCAGGTGCTGGATGAGGCCGGCTGCGTCGCCACCGAGATCGACGCCATCGCCTACACCGCGGGCCCTGGCCTGGTCGGTGCCCTGCTGGTGGGGGCCTCCTGCGCCCAGGCGCTGGCCTTTGCCTGGGACATCCCGGCGATTGGCGTACACCACATGGAAGGCCACCTGCTGGCACCCATGCTGGAAGAAAACCCGCCGGAGTTTCCGTTCGTCGCTTTGTTGGTTTCTGGTGGCCACACGCAGTTGGTGCGGGTCGATGGCATCGGCCAGTACGAGTTGCTGGGCGAGAGCCTGGACGACGCCGCCGGCGAAGCGTTCGACAAGACCGCCAAGCTGATCGGCCTGAACTACCCCGGTGGCCCGGAAATCGCCCGCCTGGCCGAGCGCGGCGTGCCTGGCCGCTTCGTGTTCCCGCGGCCGATGACCGACCGCCCGGGCCTGGAGTTCAGCTTCAGCGGCCTGAAAACCTTTGCCCTGAACACCTGGCAGCAGTGCCGCGATGCCGGCGACGACAGTGAGCAAACCCGTTGCGACCTGTCCCTGGCATTCCAGCAGGCGGTGGTGGAGACTTTGACCATCAAGTGCAAGCGGGCGTTGAAGCAGGCAGGCCTCAAGCGCCTGGTCATTGCTGGTGGCGTCAGCGCCAACAAGGCCTTGCGTGCGTCCCTCGAGGACATGCTCGGCAGCATCAAGGGCAACGTGTACTACGCGCGCCCGCAGTTCTGCACCGACAACGGCGCGATGATCGCCTATGCCGGCTGCCAGCGGTTGTTGGCCGGGCAAAAGCAGGACCTGGCAATCAGCGTGCAGGCACGCTGGCCGATGGAGCAGTTGCCGCCGGTTTAAGCGTTAGAAGTGCCGTTCGCGGCCTGCGAACAGGTCGCGAAGGTTGCTGCGGTGGCGCCATACGATCATCGCCGTCAGCACAGTGATCGGTAGCAGGGCCTCTGGCTCGCGCCAGGCCAGCAACGGCAAGGTCAGCGGTGTGGCGATCAGCGCCGCCAGCGAGCTGGTGCGGGTGAGGTAGAAGGTCAGCAGCCAGGCGCCAATGGCCAGCAGCGCGGCCGGGAAGTACAGGGCCATGAGCATGCCGGCGGCGGTTGCCACGCCCTTGCCGCCCTGGAAGCGGAAGTACAGCGGGAACAGGTGGCCCAGCACTGCGCACACGCCAACCCAGGCCTGCGCGTGCAGGTCCAGCCCGGCACCGCGGGCGAGCAATACCGGCAACAGGCCCTTGCACAGGTCGCCAAGCAGGGTCAGGATCGCCAGTTTGCGGCCTGCCAGGCGTAGCATGTTGGTGGCGCCGGCATTGCCTGAACCGCTGGAACGCGGGTCCGGGCTGCCCGTAAGGCGGCTGAGGACGATGGCGAAGGACAGCGAGCCGAGCAGGTAGGCGAGCAACGCCAGTAACCAAAACATGCTAACTATTCCGGGCGAGGACGCCCTGATTCTAACGGCGCCAGTCGCCCTTGTCGTGCTGTGGAGAGAAGTGCTTGGACAGAGTGTTCATCGAAGGCCTGGAAGTCGATACCGTCATCGGTGCCTATGACTGGGAGCGGGATATTCGCCAGTGCTTGCGCCTGGACCTGAGCTTTGCCTGGGATAACCGCCCGGCTGCGGCGGGTGACGACCTGAACCTGGCGCTGGATTATGCCAGTGTGTCGGCCCGTATCCAGGCGTTTGCCGAACAGGCGCGTTTCGAGTTGGTTGAAACTTTCGCCGAGCGCCTGGTGGCGACGCTGATGGAAGAATTCCACATCCCGTGGGTGCGGTTGAAGCTGACCAAGCCGGGTGCGGTACCGGCGGCCCGTGGCGGTGTTGGCGTGGAGATCGAGCGCGGATGTCTCTGAGCACGGTTTACCTAGGCCTTGGCAGCAACATTGATCGCGAGGTGCATTTGTGCGCCGGGCTCGATGCATTGGCAGGCATCCTGACCGACATGCGCTGCTCGCCGGCGTTCGAAAGCCAGGCGGTGGGGATCAAGAGCGGTCCGTTCATCAACTTCGTGGTGACTGGGCAGACTGCGTTGCCGTTGATCGAACTGGACCGCCGGTTGAAGTTCATCGAGGCCGACAATGGCCGCTATGCCCCGGACCGCAAGGGGCTGCCGCTGGATATCGACGTGCTGATGTATGACGACTTGCACGGCACGTTCGATGGGCTGGTGTTGCCTCGGGCCGAGATCCTGAAGAACGCCTTTGTGCTGTGGCCACTGTCGCTGCTGGCGCCGGAGCTTGTGCATCCGGGGGTAGGCAAGACAATGGCGCAGTTGTGGCAGGAGGCGCGGATTGATCAGGTGCTGGCGCCGGTTGCCTTTGAGTGGCGTGGGTTGCAGCTGACTCCCGCGTAAGCCTGTACCGGCCCTTTCGCGGCTAAAGCCGCTCCCACAGGTTTGGTGCGAGGCTCAGAAAATGCGCGGTTCCTGTGGGAGCGGGCGAGCCCGCGAACACCGGCGTAGCCGGTGCCATCCACTGAGTTGAGTTCTTCGCGGCCATGCTCGCTCAGGCTCACGCAGTCCCTGTGGGAGCGGCTTTAGCCGCGAAGGGGCCGGTATGTTCAACCGAGCTTGTAAGCTTCGAGGGCTTTCAGCCGCTCACTTTTGAGCGCTTCACCCAAGGCCTTGCCGGTCAGCCCTGCCTGCACCAATGGCTTAACATCCACTGCCCGCGCCGCCGCCGCTGCTCCTCGCAGGTAGTCGGCCTGTGGATAACCCGATTTTCCCTCGCCCAGTGCTGTCATCTCGCAAGCGATCAGGAAGTCCTCGAACCGCTGCGGCCGCCGGTACACGTCGAACTTCTGCAAAAGCTCCAGGATTATCGCCGCAGGCAGTTCCTGCGCCTGGTTGCCTAGCTCCAGGCACTCACCCGTCAGCAACGCCAGCTCCTGACACTCTCGCGGCGCCTTCAGGCGCTGGTTGATGGCTTTGATCACGGCCGGTGTCAGCGACTGCAGCAGGCAGGCCCAGCGTACATGCAGGGCCTGTTCGTGCATTGCCGCCTGTTCCAGCGCCGCCAGAGCCTGGGGGGCGTCATCTAGCTCTGGCAGCAGCTCCTGCAGGGCCCCACAAGCATGCAGCACCTGGAAGAACACCTGCGGCTGCGCCTCCATCAGCGCCCGCTCGATTTCCTTCCAGCTGCGCTCGGCGGTCAGCGCCTGCAATTCGCCAGAGGCACTGATCTGACGCATCAGCTCAAGCGTCTCATCGGCAACCCGGAATCCCAGCGGTGCATAACGGGCAGCAAAGCGCGCAACTCGCAGCACACGCAATGGATCTTCGGCGAATGCCGGGGAAACATGGCGTAAAAGGCGCTGGTCAATATCGTCCTGGCCATGATAGGGATCGTATACCGTACCCGTCTCGTCCTCGGCCATTGCATTGATGGTCAGGTCACGACGGATCAGGTCTTCTTCTAGGGTCACATCGGGGCTGGCGTGGAAAGTGAAGCCGCCGTAGCCACGCCCGCTCTTGCGCTCGGTGCGCGCCAGGGCGTATTCCTCGCCGGTTTTCGGGTGCAGGAACACCGGGAAATCAGCGCCAACCGGTCGAAAGCCCTTGGCGTGCATTTCCTCGACCGTGGCGCCGACCACCAGCCAGTCGATATCGCTGACAGGGCGGCCGAGCAGGCGGTCGCGCACGGCGCCGCCGACTTTGTAGATGTGCATGTGCAGCTCTCCATAACTGCCGACAGGATAACCCGTCGGCAGCCTTGAAGTTGCACTAGAGGTGGTGAATGACAGCCAGATCCATGCGGCCATAGTCGGCGCTTTCGCCGTGCTCGCCGCGTGGTGGCATGTGGTGGGTTTTCATCACCTGCTCGCCCTGGACGGTCTCCAGGTGGATGTCGAAGCCCCACAGGCGGTGCAGGTGCTTGAGCACTTCATCGGTAGAATCGCCCAGCGGTTTGCGGTTGTGTTGCTGGTGACGCAAGGTCAGCGAGCGGTCGCCGCGGCGGTCAACGCTCCAGATCTGCACGTTCGGTTCGCGGTTGCCCAGGTTGTACTGCGCCGCCAATAGTTCGCGAATGGTCCGGTAGCCGGCCTCGTCGTGGATGGCAGGTACATACAGGTCGTCGCGCTGGTCGTCATCGAGGATGCTGAACAGCTTCAGATCGCGAATGACCTTCGGCGACAGGTACTGCAGGATGAAGCTCTCGTCCTTGAAGCTGCTCATGGCGAACTTGATTGTAGAAAGCCAGTCGCTGCCGGCAATGTCGGGGAACCAGTGCCGATCTTCTTCGGTCGGGTTTTCGCACATGCGGCGGATGTCGGTATACATCGCAAAGCCCAGTGCGTAGGGGTTGATGCCGTTGTAGTAGGGGCTGTCGAAGCCGGGCTGGAATACCACGCTGGTGTGCGACTGCAGGAACTCCATCATGAAGCCTTCGGTGATCAGCCCCTCGTCGTACAGGTCGTTCATCAGCGTGTAGTGCCAGAATGTCGCCCAGCCTTCGTTCATCACCTGGGTCTGGCGCTGCGGGTAGAAATACTGGGCGATCTTGCGCACGATGCGCACCACTTCACGTTGCCAAGGCTCCAGCAGCGGGGCGTTCTTCTCGATGAAATACAGGATGTTTTCCTGCGGTTCGGCGGGGAAGCGCGCATCATCGCGCTCGTTACCCTTGTCGGCGCTCTTCGGAATGGTCCGCCAAAGGTCATTGATCTGCCGCTGCAGGTGCTCCTCGCGTTCCTTCTGCCGCCGCCGCTCCTCTTCGGCGGAAATCGGATAAGGCCGCTTGTAGCGGTCGACGCCGTAGTTCATCAGGGCGTGGCAAGAGTCGATCAGGTCTTCCACGGCATCGATGCCATGGCGCTCTTCGCACTGGGCGATGTACTGCTTGGCGAACACCAGGTAGTCGATGATCGAGCTAGCGTCGGTCCAGGTGCGGAACAGGTAGTTGCCCTTGAAGAAACTGTTATGGCCGTAGCAGGCATGGGCAATCACCAGTGCCTGCATGCACATGGTGTTTTCTTCCATCAGGTAGGCGATGCACGGGTCGGAGTTGATCACGATCTCGTAGGCCAGGCCCATCTGGCCACGGCTGTAGGACTTCTCCGTGCTGAGGAACTGCTTGCCGTAGGACCAGTGGTGATAACCCAGCGGCATGCCGACCGAGGCGTAGGCGTCCATCATCTGCTCGGCGGTAATGACCTCGATCTGGTTGGGGTAGGTGTCCAGGGCGTAACGCTCGGCCAGGCGGCTGATTTCCCGGTCGTAGGTCTGGATCAGTTCGAACGTCCACTCGGACCCGGTGGAAATAGGTTGGCGTCTCTGTGCTCTGGCGGTCATGTGGCTAACCTGCGCTGGAAGAGTTCACGGAAGACCGGGTAGATATCGCCGGCCGATACCAACTGCTGCTGGGCGAACGTGTCGGGGAAGGCTTCGCCGATGCGCTCGTATTCGTACCACAGCGCCTGGTGTTCACGCGGGGTGATTTCAACGTAAGTGTAGTACTGCACATGCGGCATGATCTGCTTGGCCAGGATGTCACGGCAGATCGGCGAGTCGTCGTTCCAGTTGTCGCCGTCGGAGGCCTGGGCGGCGTAGATGTTCCAGTCGCTGGCCGGGTAGCGTTCGGCCATGACCTCCTGCATCAGCTTCAGCGCGCTGGAAACGATGGTGCCGCCGGTTTCCCGCGAATAGAAGAATTCTTCCTCGTCGACTTCACGTGCGCTGGTGTGGTGGCGGATGAACACCACTTCGATGCGGTCGTAGTTACGCTTGAGGAACAGGTACAGCAGGATGAAGAAACGCTTGGCGATGTCTTTGGTGGCCTGGGTCATCGAGCCGGACACGTCCATCAGGCAGAACATCACAGCCTTGGAGCTGGGGTTGGGCTGCTTGACCAGCAGGTTGTACTTGAGGTCGAAGGTGTCGAGGAAGGGCAGGCGGTTGATGCGTGCCTTCAGGCGTTCGATCTCGTGTTCGACTTCCTGGATATCGGTGAAGTTGTCTGGCTCCTCGACCTTCAGGCGGGCGAGTTCCTTCTGTGCTTCGCGCAGCAGTGCGCGGCTGCTGCCGGTCAGGGCGATGCGCCGGGCATGGGCCGAACGCAGGGTGCGCACGATGTTGATGCGTGACGGGTTGCCTTCGTTGGCGATACCGGCGCGCACGGTCTTGAAAGTGTCGGCCCCGGTCAGGTGACGTTTGACCAGGTTGGGTAGCTCGAGGTCCTCGAACATGAACTCGAGGAATTCTTCCTGGGTGATCTGGAAGACGAAGTCGTCCATGCCCTCGCCGGAGTTGCCGGCCTTGCCGCGGCCGCTGCCACCGCCGCCGCCTTGTGGTCTTGGGATGTGTTCACCGGCAGTGAATTCCTTGTTGCCTGGATGCACGATGGTCTGCTTGCCCCCGCGACCATGGTGCAGCACCGGTTCGTCGATGTCGCGCCCCGGAATGCTGATCTGCTCGCCATGTTCCATGTCCATGATGGAACGGCGGCTCACCGCCTCTTCGACGGCTTTCTTGATGTGTTCGCGGTACCGCCGCAGGAAGCGCTGGCGGTTCACCGTGCTCTTGTTCTTGCCGTTCAGGCGTCGATCTATAACGTAGCTCATGGTCCCTCCGGTAGCTGGGAACAGCTGCACGCTTCAAGCTACGAGCTGCTGCACATAAAGGCAGCAAAGCAGCTGCCGCCGCCCAGGGCTGGCATGGCAGCCCTGGGCGCGCGGTGGGTAGCTTGTCGCTTTATTGCGATTTCCTGACCCGCAGGTACCATTCCGACAGCAGACGAACCTGTTTGTCGGTGTAGCCACGCTCCACCATACGCGTGACGAAGTCGTTGTGTTTCTGTTGGTCCTCCTTGCTTGCCTTGGCGTTGAAGCTGATGACCGGCAGCAGGTCTTCGGTGTTGGAGAACATTTTCTTCTCGATCACCACCCGCAGCTTTTCGTAGCTCAGCCAGCTCGGATTCTTGCCGTTGTTGTTGGCGCGGGCGCGCAGCACGAAGTTGACGATTTCGTTGCGGAAATCTTTCGGGTTGCTGATGCCGGCCGGCTTCTCGATCTTCTCCAGTTCTTCGTTGAGGGCGATACGGTTGAGGATTTCGCCGGTTTCCGGGTCGCGGTATTCCTGGTCCTGGATCCAGAAGTCTGCGTACAGAACGTAGCGGTCGAAGATGTTCTGGCCGTATTCGCTGTAGGACTCCAGGTAGGCGGTCTGGATCTCCTTGCCGATGAACTCGATATAGCGCGGGGCCAGGTATTCCTTCAGGTAGCGCAGGTAGCGTTCGCGCACCTCGGCCGGGAACTGTTCCTGCTCGATCTGCTGCTCCAGCACATAAAGCAGGTGCACCGGGTTGGCGGCCACTTCATGCGGATCGAAGTTGAACACCTTGGACAGGATCTTGAATGCGAAGCGGGTCGACAGGCCGTTCATGCCTTCGTCGACGCCGGCCGCATCGCGGTACTCCTGGATCGACTTGGCCTTCGGATCGGTGTCCTTGAGGTTTTCCCCGTCGTACACCCGCATCTTCGAGTAGATGTTGGAGTTTTCCGGCTCTTTCAGGCGCGACAGCACGGTGAACTGGGCGAGCATTTTCAGCGTGTCTGGCGCGCAGTGCGCCTTGGCCAGCGAGCTGTTGATCAGCAGCTTGTCGTAGATCTTGATTTCGTCGCTGACGCGCAGGCAGTACGGCACTTTGACGATGTAGATCCGGTCGATGAACGCCTCGTTGTTCTTGTTGTTACGGAAGGTGTGCCACTCCGATTCGTTGGAGTGAGCCAGCAGAATCCCGGAGTAGGGGATGGCGCCGAGGCCTTCGGTACTGTTGTAGTTGCCTTCCTGGGTGGCGGTAAGCAACGGGTGCAGGACCTTGATCGGGGCCTTGAACATCTCGACGAATTCCATCAGGCCCTGGTTGGCCCGGCACAGCGCGCCCGAATAGGAATATGCGTCGGCGTCGTTCTGCGGGAATTCCTCGAGCTTGCGGATATCGACCTTGCCGACCAGGGCCGAGATGTCCTGGTTGTTCTCGTCGCCAGGTTCGGTCTTGGCGATGGCGATCTGGTTGAGGATCGACGGGTACAGCTTCACCACCTTGAACTTGCTGATGTCGCCGCCGAACTCCTGCAGGCGCTTGGTGGCCCAAGGCGACATGATGGTGTTCAGGTAGCGCCGCGAGATGCCGTACTCTTCCTCGAGAATGGCCCCGTCTTCGGTGGCATTGAACAGGCCCAATGGCGACTCGAATACCGGCGAGCCCTTGATGGCGTAGAACGGTACCTTTTCCATCAGCTGCTTGAGTTTTTCGGCCAGCGACGACTTACCGCCGCCCACCGGGCCCAGCAGATAGAGGATCTGTTTCTTTTCCTCCAGGCCTTGGGCGGCGTGGCGGAAGTAGGACACGATCTGGTCGATGCACTCTTCCATGCCATGGAAGTCGGCAAAGGCCGGATAGCGGCGGATAACCTTGTTGGAGAAGATTCGCGACAGTCTGGAGTTGGTTGAGGTGTCGATCAGCTCCGGCTCACCGATGGCCAGCAACAGCCGTTCGGCCGCCGATGCGTAGGCACTGCGATCCTCTTTGCACAGCTCGAGGTACTCCTGCAGCGAGAGTTCTTCCTGGCGCGTAGACTCGAAACGTTGTTGGAAGTGGCTAAAAATACTCATGACGTCACCTCGCTCGATACGTGGAGACGACGCCGGATCAGTCAGCTGATGCTGGCATGCAACCGGGGCTGCCGATTGCTGTATACCCCCCAGAACACCCTGTAACGCTACCGATGACCCGCACGCCGGTGTACCGGCTCTCCCCTTTTTCTGGATGGCCTGCGCTTAAGAATAGTTGGTTATCCGCAAGGTCAAGGGCGAGGGGCGGAGAAGTTGCGAACGACCGTTCGTCAGATAAGCCGCAAGCCCGCATGGGGCGCGGGCTGCAGTAAAAATGAAAAAATTATTCGGCAGCGCCCTGGGCGGTTTCGGCCGGGTAGGTGGCGCGCCACAGCTCAAAGCCGCCGTCGACGCTGTATACGTCCGAGAAACCCTGGTTCACCAGATAGGCCGCAGCACTCTGGCTGGAATTGCCGTGGTAGCACACCACCAGGGTTGGGGCGTCGAGGTCGGCATTGCGGATGAACTCGGCGACAGAATGGTTATCCAGATGCTTGGCGCCAGTGATGTGGCCGGCGGCATAGGCCTGCGGGTCGCGAATGTCGACGACTACCGCACCTTGCGCGCGAAGGGCCAGGGCCTGTTCGGGAGGGATGCGCTTGAATTCGCTCATGGGTACGGCTTCCTTCAGGATTGATCGTTCAGTGTAGGCGTTTGGGCGGGGAGGCGTAAGTTGCCGTCGTCGCTGCAGTCACAGCGGTGATATTCGCCGCTGTCGACGTTGTACAGGGTCATGGCACCGCCCCACACGCAACCGGTGTCCAGGGCGATGATGCCGGGCTCGTTGACCTGCCCCTGAAGGGCGGCCCAGTGGCCGAAAATAATCTTCACGTGGCGCGAGCGGCGGCCTTTGTGTGCGTACCAGGGCTTGTAGCCTTTGGGGGCGGTATCCAGGCCTTCCTTGCTCTTGAGGTCGAGCTTGCCCTCGGCGGTGCAGAAGCGCATGCGCGTGAGGCAGTTGGTGATGACCCGCAGGCGTTCGATGCCGGTGAGGCTTTTGCTCCACTTGTTCGGCTCGTTGCCGTACATGCCGTCAAGGTACAGTTTCAGGCGCTCGTCGTCGCGCAGCACTTCCTCGACCTCGGCAGCCAACTCCAGGGCTTTGCCCAAGGTCCATTGCGGTGGAATGCCGGCGTGAACCAGGGCAATGCCGCGGGGTTCGTCGTAATGCAGCAGCTTTTGCTGGCGCAGCCAGTCGAACAGCTGGTCGGCGTCAGGCGCTTCGATGATCTCGCGCAGGGTGTCGCTTTTTTTCAGGCGTTCGACGTTATGCCAGGCGGCCAGCAGGTGCAGGTCATGGTTGCCCAGCACGCACACCAGCGACTGGCGGATCGAATAAAGGAAGCGCAGGGTTTCCAGTGACTCGGGGCCGCGGTTGACCAGGTCGCCGACCAGCCACAGGTGGTCGACGGCGGGGTTGAAGTTGACCCGTCCGAGCAGGCATTTGAGTGGCTGCAGGCAGCCCTGCAGGTCACCGACGGCGTAGGTAGCCATCAGTGCAGTGCCCCGGGCACCGCCAGGCGGAAGGGGGCGATCTCGGCATCGAAGCGTTTGCCGTCTTCGGCGAACATCTGATAGCTGCCCTGCATGGTGCCCACGCGGGTGCTGATGACCGCGCCGCTGCTGTAGGTGTGGCTCTGGCCCGGGTCGATGTTGGGCTGCTGGCCGACCACGCCGGCGCCACGCACTTCCTCGACCTCGCCGTCACCGTTGGTGATCAGCCAGTGGCGCGACAGCAGCTTGGCCTTCAGCGAGCCATTGTTCTGCACGGTGATGGTGTAGGCGAAAGCGAAACGACTGTTTTCGGGGTCGGATTGTTCTTTGAGGTAGCGGGTCACGACGCTGACGTCGATTTTATAGCGAGGGTCGGACATGCAAGGGCCTTGGGCAAACTGACGCAATAATGCAGTCTAGGCCATTGAGAGGGGGAAGGGCCAGCGGTGAGGGGCTTGGGGATTTGTGTGGTCTGTCCCGGCCCTTTCGCGGGTAAACCCGCTCCTACAAGGTGCTACGCAGATTTTGAGGGCTGCAGTACCTGTGGGAGCGGGTTTACCCGCGAAGAGGACGGTACAGGCGATATCAGGCTTGCTGATCGGCCAACTGGTCAGCCAGGCGCACGAAGGCGGCCAGGTCCAGCTGTTCAGGGCGCAGGCTGCCATCCACGCCGGCAGCTTCGATGGCCGCGCTGTCGAGCAGGCCTTTCATGGTGTTGCGCAGGGTCTTGCGACGCTGGTTGAAGGCTTCGCGTACCACCTGCTCCAGCAGCTTAGCGTCCTTGGCCGGGTACGGTAGCACTTCGTGCGGTACCAGGCGGACGATGGCCGAGTCCACTTTCGGCGGCGGGTTGAATGCGCCAGGGCCAACGTTGAACAGGTGCTCGACCCGGCAGTGGTACTGCACCATGATCGACAGACGCCCCCAGTCACCACCGCCAGGGCCGGCGGCCATGCGCTCGACCACTTCCTTCTGCAGCATGAAGTGCATGTCGCGGATCAACCCGGCATGGCTGAGCAGGTGGAAGATCAGTGGGGTGGAAATGTTGTAGGGCAGGTTGCCCACTACCTTGAGGCTGCGCGGTGGCACGCCTAGCTGGTTGAAGTCGAACTTCAAGGCGTCGCCCTGGTGCAGGCGGAAATTGCTGCGGTCGGCGAACTTGTGCTGCAGGATCGGCACCAGGTCCTTGTCCAGTTCTACCACGTCCAGTTGTGCCCCGCTGCCCAGCAGGCCTTCGGTCAAGGCGCCCTGGCCTGGGCCGATTTCCAGCAGATGTTCGCCGGCCTTGGCGTTGATGGCACGCAGGATGCGGTCGATGATGCCGGCGTCGTGCAGGAAGTTCTGGCCGAAGCGCTTGCGCGCCCGGTGTTGGTATTGCTCGTTCATGGTCGGTTCTCGGCCATCTGGTAGGCGGTTTCCAGCGCGACGCGCAGGCTGCCGGTGTCGACCTTGCCGGTGCCGGCCAGGTCGAGGGCCGTGCCGTGGTCGACCGACGTGCGGATTATCGGCAGGCCCAGGGTCACGTTGACCGCAGCGCCGAAGCCTTTGTACTTGAGTACGGGCAGGCCCTGGTCGTGGTACATCGCCAGCACCGCATCGCAGTGCTCCAGATATTTGGGGGTAAACAGGGTATCGGCCGGCAGCGGCCCGCGCAGGTCCATGCCTTCGGTGCGCAGGCGGGCCAGGGTCGGCTCGATGATGTCGATTTCTTCGCGGCCCAGATGGCCACCCTCGCCCGCGTGCGGGTTGAGGCCGCACACCAGGATACGCGGGTTGGCAATGCCGAACTTGTCGCGCATGTCGGCATGCAGGATACGGGTTACACGCTCGACGCGCTCGGCAGTTATGGCGTCGGCAATGTCGCGCAGCGGCAGGTGCGTGGTAACCAGGGCCACGCGCAGGCCACGGGTAGCCAGCATCATCACCACTTGCGCGGTGTGGGTCAGCTCGGCAAGGAATTCGGTATGCCCGGAGAAAGCGATACCGCTTTCGTTGATTACGCCCTTGTGTACAGGGGCGGTGATCATCCCGGCGAAATGCCCTTCCAGGCAGCCTTGCCCGGCACGGGTCAGGGTTTCCAGCACAAACGCGGCATTGGCCTTGTCGAGCTGGCCCGGCACTACCGGGGCCGCCAGGGGGGTATCCCAGACGTACAGGCTACCCGCTGGCGCCGGCTGCTCGGGCCATAGGCCCGGCGCTACCGGCAGCAGGTTGACGGCCAGCCCCAGCTGCGTGGCCCGCTCGGCGAGCAGGTCACGGCTGGTGATGGCGATCAGGGGGTGGGGCTGGGCGTCTGCGGCGAGCAGCAGGCACAGGTCAGGGCCTATGCCGGCCGGCTCGCCGGGGGTGACGGCGAAGCGCAGGGGCTTCACTGGGCGGCCTGGTCAGCGCCAGGCAGCTTGATTTCAACGTAGGCCTCGTCGCGGATCTGGCGCAGCCAGGTCTGCAGTTCTTCGTCGTACTTGCGGTTGCGCAGTACGTTCATGGCCTGTTGCTCACGAGCCTGCTCGGTGCTGTCGGTGGCGCGACGGCCCAGCACTTCCAGGACATGCCAGCCGTACTGGGTCTTGAACGGTTTGGTCACGACGCCTTGCTGGGCGTTGGCCATCTGTTCACGGAATTCCGGTACCAGGCTGTTCGGGTCAACCCAGTTGAGGTCGCCGCCGTTGAGCGCCGAACCCGGGTCTTCCGAGAAGCTCTTCGCCAGCTCGCCGAAGTCTTCGCCGCTCTTGATGCGATCGTACAGGCGCTCGGCCAGTTGCTCGGTGGCCGCCTCGCTGCGGATCTCGCTCGGCTTGATCAGGATGTGGCGAACGTGCACTTCGTCACGTAGCACGTTCTCGCTGCCACCGCGCTTCTCCTCGAGCTTGAGGATGATGAAGCCGCTGGGGATGCGGATAGGCTGGGTAATTTCGCCAACCGGCATGCTGCTGAGCATCTTGGCGAAGTCTGGTGGCAGCTGGCCGGCTTTACGCCAGCCCATCTCGCCGCCTTCCAGGGCGTTTTCGCTGGCGGAGCGGGCAATGGCCATCTGGCCGAAGTCCGCGCCCTGCTTGAGTTGCTGGTACACATCGCCAACCTGGCGTGCGGCGGCCTGGATGGCTTCCGAGTTGGCCGCTTCCGGGGTCGGGATCAGGATGTTGGCCAGGCGGTACTCTTCCGACATCTGCATCTTGCCAAGGTCGGAGTTGAGGAAGTTCTTCACTTCCTGCTCGGAGACCTGGATACGCTCGGCCACGCGGCGCTGGCGCACGCGGCTGATGATCATCTCGCGCTTGACCTGCTCACGGGCGTCGTCGAACGACATGCCGTCACGAGCCAGGGCGGCGCGGAACTGGTCCAGCGACATGCCATTGCGCTGGGCAATGGTGCCCATGGCCTGGTTCAGCTCTTCGTCGGTGATGCGGATGCCGGAGCGCTCGCCGATCTGCAACTGCAGGTTCTCGACGATCAGGCGTTCCAGCACCTGCTGATCCAGCGCACCGGCAGGCGGCATGCCGCCGCCGCGCTTGGCGATGGTTTGCTGCACCTCGCGGACACGCTGGTCCAGCTGGCTTTGCATGACCACGTCGTTGTCGACGATGGCCACCACGCGATCAAGAGGTTGCACCGCGGCATGCACCGCGCCACTCAGCAATGCAACGCCCAGCAACGCCGGGCGCAGTCGATCAATAAGCTTGGTCTTCACGTTCACGATAACCTTGAATGCCTTGGTCGAGGAAAGATTCGACCTTGTTGCCGACTACACCACCGAGGCCTTTCAGCACGATCTGAAGGAAGATGCCGTGGTCGCCCTTTTCGTTTGTCGGAAGGGCTTGGCTGAAGTCGTCGTAATCGATCCAGTAACGGTTGATCAAACGCAGCTTCCAGCAGCAGTTGTCGTACTCGAAACCGCCCATGGCTTCCAGGGTGCGGTTGCGGTTGTAGTCATGCTGCCAGCGAGCGATGACGCTCCACTGCGGAACGATCGGCCAGATGACCGAGAAGTCATGCTGCTGGATCTTGTAGTAATCCTTGATGTAGTTCGGGTCGCCCGGGTTGCCATAGTCGCCGCCGCCCACTTTCCAGGTACCGGTGGTGGAGTCGTAGGCGATGGTGTCGTTACGGTAGCGATAACCGAGGTTGACCACCTTGTTCGGGTTGTCTTCAGGCTGGTAATGGAACATCGCGCTGCCCGAGCGGGTGCTGCGGCTGTCCGGGTCCCAGTTGAAATCCGAGTTGAAGCGCCAGTCGCGGTTGAAATAGTAGTTGTACAGCAGAGCGTACGGCGACACATCGGATTGCGCGTCTTTGCGGTCGCGGTAGTCGATGCCTGGCAACTGGACCTTGCGGTCTTTGAAGTAGTAGGCCTGGCCGATACTGAAGTTCTGGCGCTCGAAGCCGTTTTCCTCGATCCAGCGGGTGGTCACGCCCAGCGACAGCTTGTTCTCGTCGCCGATGCGGTCGACGCCGCTGAAGCGGTTGTCGCGGAACAGAGAGTCGTAGCTAAAGAGCGTCTCCCCAGAGTCAAACAGCGGAATGTCGACCTGGTCCTTGTATGGAACGTAGAGATAGAACAGGCGCGGTTCGAGGGTCTGCTTGTAGTTCGTGCCGAACATGGATGTGTTGCGGTCGAAGTACAGGCCACTGTCGACGCTGAAGATCGGAACGTCACGGTTCTGGTTGCTCTTGAAGTCACCGTAAAGATCGATCCGGCCCGGGTTATCGATCAGGTCTTGTTTGCCCTTGCTGTCCAGATCAAGGTCATAATGTGTGTACATGTACTTCAGCTTTGGCGTGATATAGCCATAGCTGGCTTCCATCGGCAGGCTGATCGACGGTGCGACATTGAAGCGGTTGCCCGTGGAGCGAGCTACGCCGAAGATATTTTCGTCGAGTCGCTTACCCGGCACGCCGCCAACGCTGGTGTCTGGGTTGCCATCTTCGTCGAAGACGAAGTCATCTTTCAGATCGCGATCAAAGCGTACTGCTTCCGTCTCGTAACCGAAGTTCAAGCCGCTAGGATGGAACGGCAGCGTACCGTTGAATGTGATTTGCGGCAGGCGATCGTACGGCGTGATCTGCGAGATAGTCGCCATTTCGTAGGCGTGCACGTTCAGTCGCGCGGTGTAGCTGTCGCCGCGCCAGGTCAGTGCACCCTGTTGATCCAGGATGTCCTTGCTTTCAACACCGATCTGATCAGACTCCAGGTCCTGGAAATAGAACGGGTCGCTGATGTCGGTGTAGTCCACCTCGGTCATCAGGCGCTCGTCCAGCCCGCCCTTGTGCTGCCAGTTGACCATCCAGCGCTGCTCTTTGTAGTCAGTCTGGTCTTTGCGGTCGTCGTTCTTGTCGTTGAGGTACGCGCCACCGAACTGGCCTTCGCTGGAAGGCGTCAGGTAGCGGAACTCGCCTTCCATCAGCAGGCCGCGCTTGGTCATGTAGCGCGGGTACAACGTGGCATCGTAGTTCGGCGCCAGGTTGAAGTAGTACGGCGTGACCAGCATGAAACCGGTATCGCTGGTGCTGCTGAACGATGGCGGCAGGAAGCCGGACTGGCGACGGTCGTCGATCGGGAAGTAGATGTACGGTGTGTAGAACACCGGGAAATCCTTGACCCGCAGCGTAACGTTGGTCGCGGTACCGAAACCGGTGGCCGGGTTCAGGGTGATGTTGTTGCCCTTCAACTGCCAGGCGTTGCTGCCCGGTTCGCAGGTGGTGTACGTACCGTCCTTGAGACGAATGATGGCGTTCTCGCCACGCTTGGCGTACAGGGCACTGCCGCGGATGTGCGACTTGTGCATCACGTATTCGGCGTTGTCGACCTGGGCTTCGCCCGTGTCGAGCTGGATCTGTGCCTCGTCACCGACCACCAGCGAACCGTTGTCACGGATCTTGACGTTGCCCTTGAGCTCGCCACGGTTTTCGGTCTGGTAGAGGTTGGCCTCGTCGGCCTCGGCCTGCATGCTGCCCTGGCGCATCACCACGTCACCGGCGAGGGTAGCGATCTGCTGCTCTTGGTGGTACTTGGATACCTTGGCGTTGATGTAGGTCGGCGACTCGTCCTTCGGCGTGGTGTCGGCCATGCCAGGGCGGGTTGGCTCGATGTAGGCGCCACCGCAGTACGGGCCGGTTTCGGCCAGCTGTGCGGCAGTGAGCTTTTCACGCGGAACCCAGTCCAGGTGGCTGTAGTCTTCGCTACGCGACTTCAGGCCACGGCCCTTGGCCTCGGTGACCAGCATCGGCCGATCCGCGGTTTCGCCTTCGCTCGCGGCTTCGGTGCCGGTGCTGACGGCAGCACCCTCGTGCACCGGGCGCGGCGGCAGGTTGTTGGCTGGGGTCTTGGGCTTGCAGTCCCAACCACCGGAGGCGGACACTTGGCAGTCGAACTGTTCGGCTGCCACCACGTAAGACGTGGCCAGAGGTTGCAGGGCCAGCAGACCGCCGGTTACCAGCAACGGAAACTTTCTACGAAACGCGGGGGATTTCAATGCCATCTTATTAGTCCGGGCTTCCTGCGTGCCATCTGCCCGCGTGTGGGGCCGCACGCCTCTCGATGGTCTGAAAAAGATGCTGGATAATAAAGCATGACCCGCTTGACGGCTAGGGCCGTCGGAGACCCTTGTAATGCCTGAACACGATGTACGCCTGCAACAACTGACGGTCTGGCTCGATGAGCAGCTCAATGATCTTTTCCGGAAAAATGCCTGGGGCGACGTGCCTGCAGGCAGCTTGACCGCGGCCAGCAGCGACGCCAGCTTCCGCCGTTATTTCCGCTGGCAGGGTGCCGGCCACAGCTTCGTGATCATGGATGCACCACCTCCACAGGAAAACTGCCGACCGTTCGTCGCCATCGATCACCTGCTGGCCAGCGCCGACGTGCACGTGCCGCTGATCCATGCCCAGGACCTGGAACGTGGCTTCCTGCTGCTGGGTGACCTGGGCCACCAGACATACCTTGATATCATTGATGCGGACAACGCCGACGGCCTGTTCGCCGATGCCATCGACGCGCTGCTGGCGTTCCAGCGCCTGCCGATGGACGCGCCGTTGCCCAGCTACGACGATGCGCTGTTGCGCCGTGAAGTCGAGTTGTTCCCGGAGTGGTACGTGGGTTGTGAGCTTGGGCTGGCCTTCAGCGATGCCCAGAAAGCCACTTGGCAACGAATCAGCCAGCTGCTGATCGACAGCGCACTGGCCCAGCCCAAGGTGCTGGTGCACCGCGACTACATGCCGCGCAACCTCATGCAGAGCACGCCCAACCCCGGCGTGCTGGACTTCCAGGATGCCGTGTATGGCCCGGTCACCTACGACATCACCTGCCTGTTCAAGGACGCGTTCCTCAGCTGGCCGCAGGCACGGGTCGAAGGCTGGCTGCGCGACTACTGGCAGAAGGCGCAGGCTGCCGGCATCCCGGTGCAGGCCGATTTCGAGGCGTTCCAGCGTGCCAGCGACCTGATGGGTGTACAGCGCCACCTGAAGGTGATCGGTATTTTCGCCCGTATCTGCCACCGTGACGGCAAACCCCGTTACCTGGGCGACGTACCGCGCTTCTTCGCCTATATAGAAGAAGTGATCAGCCGCCGGCCCGAATTGGCGGAGCTGAGTGAGCTGATTGCCGAGTTGCGGGCCGGAGCGCGTGCATGAAGGCAATGATCCTGGCAGCGGGCAAGGGCGAGCGCATGCGCCCGCTTACCCTGCACACCCCCAAACCGCTGGTCCCGGTCGCCGGTCAGCCATTGATCGAGTACCACCTGCGGGCCCTGGCTGCGGCGGGCTTCACCGAGGTGGTGATCAACCATGCCTGGCTCGGCCAGCAGATCGAGGACCACCTGGGTGACGGCAGCCGTTTCGGCCTGAGCATCCGCTATTCGCCCGAAGGAGAGCCGCTGGAAACCGGCGGTGGCATCTTCAAGGCCCTGCCATTGCTGGGTGACGCGCCGTTCCTGTTGGTGAACGGCGATGTCTGGACCGACTACGACTTCGCGCGCCTGCAGGCTCCCCTGCAAGGCCTGGCTCACCTGGTGCTGGTCGACAACCCAGGCCATCACGGCCGCGGCGACTTCCGCCTGGTGGGCGAGCGGGTGGTCGATGGTGACGATGCGCCCGGCACGCTGACCTTCAGTGGCCTGTCGGTGCTGCACCCGGCGCTGTTCGAAGGCTGCCAGCCTGGCGCCTTCAAGCTGGCGCCGTTGCTGCGTCAGGCCATGGCTGCGGGCCAGGTCAGTGGCGAGCACTACCATGGGCACTGGGTTGATGTCGGTACGCTCGAACGCTTGGCCGAGGCCGAGCGCCTGATCGGCGAGCGTGCCTGACATGTGGTGGCCAAGCACGGTGATTGGTGTCGGTGCCGGCTTTGCCGTTGCCAGCATCCCCGGGGCCTTGCTCGGGGCGTTGCTCGGACAGGCCATGGACCGTCGCCTGCGTTTGCAAGGCTGGGAGGACATGCGCGAGCGCCTGGGCGGGCGCCCGGCGTTGCAGGACGACGAATTGCTGTTCGTGATGCTCGGGCGCCTGGCCAAGTGCGATGGCCGGGTGGGCGAGCAGCATATTCAGCAGGCACGCCAGGAGATGGTGCGCCTGGACCTGGCCGAAGCGGCTCGGCTGCGTGCGATTGCTGCGTTCAACCGCGGCAAGGCGGGCAAGGACCGGCTGGGTGGGCACCTGCGGCGCATTCGCCAGCAGCCGCATGCGGCCGAAGGTACCCTGCGCGCCTGTTGGCGCATGGTCTGGGCCGACGGCAAGATGGGCAACAAGGAGCGTGAACTGCTGCTGGACTGGGGGCAGAAACTGGGCCTGAGCCGGCGGCAGGTGCAGGCCATGTCGCTGGAGTACGAACCACGCAAGGCGGCGGGGCCGGAAGGGGTCGCCATGACCTATGCGGCGGCGTTGCGCTTGCTGGTGGTCGAGGCGGATACCGATGGCGACAAGGTCAAGCAGGCGTATCGTCGACTGGTCAGTCGGCATCACCCGGACAAGCTGGCGGGTACTGGTGCCAGTGAGTCGCAGGTGCGTGAAGCGACTGAACGGACCCGGGAGCTGCATCAGGCTTATGCCATGATCCGCAAGCGGCGGGGCCTTTAAAAAGCGGGGGCGCTTCGCACCCCTTTCGCGACACAAGGCCGCTCCCACAAGTACTGCGCAGCCCTCGGGTTTTGCGCGGCACCTGTGGGAGCGGCCTTGTGTCGCGAAAGGGCCGCAAAGCGGCCCCAGCATTCCTGGATCAATCCTGTGGGCTCATCCACCCCCGCACCCGGCGGAACAGTTGCTCCTGCTCGGCCGCCTTGTTCCCCGGCATGGCAATCAGCGACAACTGTCGGTACAGGCTGTCCTTCTGCCGCTTGCTGGCCTGCAGGCGCTGTGCGGCTGCATTGCGGTCACTGCTGCGGGTGGCGTAGTAGATGTCGGCAGTCGGCACTTTCAAGGTCGGCGCCAGGCTTTCCAGGTCATGCTCCACCCGCGCCGGTGTCTGCGCGGCAACCATCACCAGTTTCTGCACCTGCGGTGGCTGTTTCTCGCTCAGGTAGCGGGCCGCCCAATATGCGCCGCTGCCATGGCCGATCAGCACGATGCTGCGGGCGTTGTGCTGCTGGGCAAAGGCCACCGCAGCATCCAGGCGGGCGAAAATGCGCTCGGCATCGGCTGGGTCGGTTTGTTCGCTGGCCTGTTTGGCGTCAGTGCTCTCTGCGGTGTCGGCATCGGCTGCGGTAGCCTGGGCGACGTTGGCATTGGCATCGGCTGGTACGTCCTTGGCCGGGGCGCTTTCGCCCTTGTCTGGCTGCGGCTCGGCAGCCGGCTTGGCCTCGACTCGCGCCTGCGGGCTGTCGGCGAGCAGGTCGGGCAGGCTTATGCTGAGGCTGTGCCAGCCGATATCGGGGAACTTCTGCCGCAGCGGGCCGACCGCATTCGGCCAGTCAGCCGTTTCGCCAGCCCCCGGGACGATGATGACCGCGCCTTGTGGATCGCTGTCGTTGGCCGGTTTCCACAAGGCCAGGAAGCTGTCGGCACCGGCCTGAAGGGTCTGCTGTTCGGCCTTGGGCACCAGCCGTTCAAGTGCCTGGGCATCCTCCTGGCTGCGTTCCAGCAGCGGCGGGCGAGGAGCTTGGGCAACGGGTGCCTCGGTGGTGGTGGATGGTTTTTCGGCATCGGCGGCCAGGGCGCCGAGTGGAAGGATCGAGGCCAGGCAGCACATTGCCAGCGTCGTGCGATAAAGTGTGGACATGAGTCAACCCGGGGCCAGAATGATACCGGCAGCCTAATGGTATTTGCCCGTGACGGCCATGCTGCATGGCCGCTTTGCCAAGACGAGCGTGTAGATGAAGCGAGTGCGTCGCCTGTTGGTTATCGGCTGCTTGTGGCTGCCCTTGATTGCATTGGCCAGACCGGAGGCGGTGCCCACGGTTGCCCTGGAACCTGCCCAGCAGCAATGGCTGGATACACATCGGAGCCTGCGTGTCGGCCTGGTGTTGCAGGCGCCCTACGCTCAGTTCGACCGGCGCTTGCAGCAACTGTACGGTGCCAACGTGGAATTGGTGAGCGGCCTGGCGCAGGCGCTGCGGCTGGACCTTACCTGGCGCAACTTCGCCGACCAGGCCAGCCTCGAACATGCCCTCCAAGCCGGCGAAATCGACTTTGCCCCGGGGCTTACCCAGACTCCCGCCAGCTTGCGCCTGTGGCTGTTCAGCGACCCTTACATGCGCGTGCCGCAACTGGTGGTGGGGCCGCGCACCGGGACGATGGCCGTGGAACTGGAAACGCTCGGAGCCGAGCAGCGGGTGGCGGTGCGCATGCCCAGCCAACTGGCGGACTACCTGCGCGGTAACTACAGCAACCTCAACCTGCAAGGGGTGCCCAACGAGCGCGAGGCCCTGCAATTGGTGGTGGGCGGCCAGGCCAGTTTCGCCGTGCTGGATGAAGCTCAGCTCAGCCGCCTGTCGCGCGAAAGCGAGTTCGGCGAGCTGGCTGTGGTCGGCGATATCGGCCTGCCGCAACTGTTGCGCATCGGTTCGCGGCGCGACTGGCCGCTGCTGGCTGATGTGCTGGAGCGTGGCCTGCAGGCGCTGCCGGCCAAGGAACTGGAGCAACTGCACCAGCGTTGGCTGCAGCCAAAGTACCCACGCTTGAGCGAGTCGACAGGATTCTGGAAGAACCTGGCACTGCTGTTCGGCTTGCTGCTGTTGTGCGCGCTGGCCACCCTGGTGTGGCAGCGTCGGCAACAGCGCCAGCTGGAGCGCAGCCTGTTGGCCACGCGCGAAAGTCTTGTGGAGCGGCAAGTGCGCGAAGAAGCGTTGCGCCTGAGTCAGTTTGCCATCGACCAGAGCACGGTGGGCATCCTCTGGGTCAACTGGGACAGCCACGTACGCTACGCCAACCATGCCGCCGAGCGCATGCTGGGCTACGGCGAAGGCGCGCTGCTGGAGCGGCCGCTGAGCGACTTTGAACCCAGCCTGACCATGGACCGCTGGCTAGAGCTGTGGAAGGGCGCGCGCACCGGGGCGGGCGGTGTCGGCCAGTTCGAGACGCAGTGTCGCCGGGCTGACCACAGCCTGCTGCCGGTCGAGCTGTCGCTGAGTTTTCTGCGCTTTCGTGACTCCGAGTACCTTGTGGTTTACCTCGCCGATGTTACCGAGCGCCACCGCGCCCTTGCGGCCCTGCGCGAAAGCGAGGCGCGGCTCAAGGGCATTGCCGGCAACGTGCCGGGGTTGGTGTTCCGTCTGGAGCGCGACCCGGCCGAGGGCGACCTGGAATTCCCCTACATCAGCGAGGGCAGCGAGGCCTTGGTGGGCTATTCGCCCAGCGAGATCCAGCACCCGCAGATGGGCCTGCGCAACCTGGTACATCCCGAGGACCGCGCCGATTACCACCGAGTGCAGGACCTGGCCCTGGCCAGCGACCAGGACTGGTCCTGGCAGGGGCGCATCCTCACCCGCCAGGGTGAACAGCGCTGGGCCGACATCAAGGCCAGCACCCGGCGCCTGGGCAACGGCCAGGTGGTGTGGGACGGTGTGGTGTGGGACATCACCCAGGGCAAGCGGGCCGAGTTGGCGCTGGCGAAATCCCAGGAGCAGCTGCGCGAACTGTCGGCCCACCTGGAGAGCGTGCGTGAGGAAGAAAAGGCCCGCATCGCCCGGGAAGTGCACGATGAGCTGGGGCAGATGCTGACCGTGCTCAAGCTCGAGGTGTCGATGTGCGAGCTGGCCTTCGCCGAGCTGGACCCGGGCCTGAACGAGCGCCTGACCAGCATGAAACGCCTGATCGCCCAACTGTTCCAGCTGGTGCGCGATGTGGCCACCGCCTTGCGCCCGCCGATTCTCGATGCCGGCATCGCCTCGGCCATCGAATGGCAGGCGCGGCGTTTTGAAGCACGCACGCAGATCCCCTGCCTGGTGCAAGTGCCGGATAATCTGCCAGCATTGAGCGATGCCAAGGCCATCGGGCTGTTCCGTATCCTCCAGGAGGCGCTGACCAACGTGATGCGCCATGCCCAGGCGCATAGCGTGGAGATCGAACTGGTGCGTGAGCACGGGCAATTGCGCATGACCGTCAGCGATGACGGCCAGGGCTTTTGCCGCGACCAGCCTCGGCCCACCTCGTTCGGCCTGGTAGGGGTACGTGAGCGGGTGCTGATGCTGGGCGGCAGCATGGCGCTGGACAGTGAACCGGGCGAAGGCACCAGCCTGAGCGTGGCCATACCGTTGGAGTAGGAGAGCGATCGTGATTCGAGTGCTGGTGGCCGAAGACCACACCATTGTCCGTGAGGGCATCAAGCAGTTGATTGGCCTGGCCAAGGACATGCAGGTGGCGGGGGAGGCCGGTAACGGCGAGCAGTTGCTGGAAACCTTGCGCCATACCCCGTGCGAGGTGGTACTGCTGGATATCTCGATGCCGGGCGTGAATGGCCTGGAGGCGATTCCGCGAATCCGCGCGTTGCAGGACGCCCCGGCGATCCTGATGCTGTCGATGCACGATGAAGCGCAGATGGCGGCGCGGGCGCTGAAGGCCGGAGCGGCGGGCTATGCCACCAAGGACAGCGACCCAGCGTTGTTGCTGACCGCGATTCGCCGGGTTGCCGCTGGCGGGCGCTATATCGACCCTGCGCTGGCCGACCGTATGGTCTTCGAGGTGGGCCTGACCGAGTCGCGGCCGTTGCACACCCTGCTGTCGGAGCGAGAGTTTTCGGTGTTCGAACGCCTGGCCCAGGGCGCCAACGTCAACGACATCGCCCAGCAACTGGCGCTGTCGAGCAAGACCATCAGCACCCACAAGGCGCGCCTGATGCAGAAGCTGAAAGTGAATTCGCTGGCTGAGCTGGTGAAGTACGCCATGGAGCACAAGCTGGTCTGATTGCGACATGCGCTTCCTGCGTCCTGTAGCGAATCCCTGTGGGAGCGGGTTTACCCGCGAAAGGGCCTGACCTGCCATCTGCGGTGCCTGGGCTGGCCTCTTCGCGGGTGAACCCGCTCCCACAGGGGCGTGCCGGAGGGCTGAGAGAAATATTCCAAACCCGCCATCTTTGTAGGGGAATCCCTACAACAAATCTTCCATCCGGATGATGGCATTCTCTCAGCACCCCCGATTTTCCGGCGCTTGCCGCTTGTCTAGTCTATGCCTACGCAGTCATCCAACAAGAAGGTGCAGGCATGAGCGAGGCGAAGTCGAACGCTGCAACCAGCGAAACGCTGGTCAGCTTCCGTGGTGTGCAGAAGAGCTACGACGGCGAGTCGCTGATCGTCAAAGACCTCAATCTGGATATTCGCAAGGGCGAGTTCCTCACCCTGCTTGGTCCGTCCGGCTCGGGCAAGACCACCAGCCTGATGATGCTGGCCGGCTTCGAAACCCCCACCGCAGGTGAAATCCAGCTGGCCGGGCGTTCGATCAACAACGTGCCGCCGCACAAGCGCGACATCGGCATGGTGTTCCAGAACTACGCGCTGTTCCCGCACATGACCGTGGCCGAGAACCTGGCGTTCCCGCTGACCGTGCGCAACCTGAGCAAGACCGACATCAGCGAGCGGGTAAAGCGGGTGCTGAACATGGTCCAGCTCGATGCCTTCGCCAAGCGTTATCCCGGCCAGCTGTCCGGCGGCCAGCAGCAGCGTGTGGCCCTGGCCCGGGCACTGGTGTTCGAGCCGCAGCTGGTTCTGATGGATGAACCGCTGGGCGCGCTGGACAAGCAGCTGCGCGAGCACATGCAGATGGAGATCAAGCACATCCACCAGCGCCTGGGCGTGACCGTGGTGTACGTGACCCACGACCAGGGCGAGGCGCTGACCATGTCCGACCGGGTGGCCGTGTTCCATCAGGGCGAAATCCAGCAGATTGCCGACCCGCGCACGCTGTACGAAGAACCCTGCAACACCTTCGTCGCCAACTTCATCGGCGAGAACAACCGCATCAACGGCACCTTGCTGGCCAGTGATGGCAAGCGCTGCCAGGTGCAGTTGCCGCGTGGCGAGCGGGTCGAGGCGCTGGCGGTGAATGTCGGCCAGGCCGGCGAGCCGGTGACCCTGTCGATCCGCCCGGAGCGCGTGCGCCTGAATGGCCACAGCGAAAGCTGTGTTAACCGTTTCTCGGGCCGGGTGGCCGAATTCATTTACCTGGGCGACCACGTACGGGTGCGCCTGGAAGTTTGTGGCAAGGGCGACTTCTTCGTGAAGCAGCCGATTGCCGAGCTCGACCCGGCCCTGGCCGTGGGCGATGTGGTACCGCTGGGCTGGGAGGTGGAGCACGCCCGCGCGCTCGATCCGATTGCCGAAGCCCATTGATGGATTGCTTCACCAACCCTGTACTGTGGAGAGAATAATAATGCGCAAGCAGTTGAAACTGACCGCCCTGGCCCTGGGGCTGTTCGCCGCTGGCCAGGCCATGGCCGCAGACCTGACTGTGGTCTCGTTTGGTGGTGCCAACAAGGCGGCCCAGGTGAAGGCGTTCTACGAACCGTGGGAGAAGGCCGGCAAGGGCAAGATCATCGCAGGCGAGTACAACGGCGAGATGGCCAAGGTCAAAGCCATGGTCGACACCAAGAGCGTTTCGTGGAACCTGGTGGAAGTGGAGTCGCCAGAGTTGGCCCGCGGCTGTGACGAGGGCATGTTCGAAGAACTCGACCCGGCCCTGTTCGGTAATGAGGCCGACTATGTGCCGGGTGCCATTCAGCCATGCGGCGTTGGCTTCTTCGTATGGTCCACGGTGCTGGCCTACAACGCCGACAAGTTGAAGACCGCACCGACCAGTTGGGCCGATTTCTGGGACACCAAGAAATTCCCGGGCAAGCGCGGCCTGCGCAAGGGTGCCAAGTACACCCTGGAATTCGCCCTGATGGCCGACGGTGTGGCGCCGAAGGACGTGTACCAGGTGCTGGGCACCAAAGAGGGCGTGGACCGCGCCTTCAAGAAGCTCGACGAACTCAAGCCAAGCATCCAGTGGTGGGAAGCTGGCGCCCAGCCGCCGCAGTACCTGGCCTCGGGTGACGTGGTCATGAGCTCTGCCTACAACGGCCGCATCGCTGCGGTGCAGAAAGAGAGCAACCTGAAGGTGGTGTGGAACGGCGGCATCTACGACTTCGACGCCTGGGCCATCCCGAAAGGCGCCAAGGATGCCGAGGAAGCGAAGAAATTCATCGCCTTCAGCGTGCAGCCCGAGCAGCAGAAGACCTACTCCGAGAACATCGCCTATGGCCCGGCCAATTCCAAGGCCGTGAGCCTGTTGTCGGACGATGTGAAGAAGGACATGCCGACCACGCCTGAAAACATCGCCAACCAGGTGCAGATCGATGTGGCCTTCTGGGCCGACAACAGCGAGCAGCTGGAGCAGCGCTTCAACGCCTGGGCGGCGAAGAAGTAAACGACCAGTGTAGGGGGCCGCTTTGCGGCCCATCGCCGGCAAGCCAGCTCCCACAGGGGGCCGCTGCCCTGGAGCCAGCGCAGTATCTGTAGGAGCTGGCTTGCCTGCGATGGGCTGCGCAGCAGCCCCATTTTCAGTTCGTATCGCGGAGTTCGCCATGGCCATTGCAGTGCCCCTCAAAGAAGGCGCAGGTCCAAGTCTCAAGCAGCGCCTCAAGCATGCCGAGCGGGTCAACCGCTGGAAGGCGCAGGCGTTGATCGCGCCGCTGGCGCTGTTTCTCCTGCTGGTGTTCCTGGTGCCTATTGCGGCGCTGCTGTACAAGAGCGTCGGCAACCCGGAAGTGGTTGGCGGCTTGCCGCGCACCGTTGGCGTCATCACCCAGTGGGATGGCAAGAGCCTGCCAGGCGAGGACGTTTACAAGGCGTTGAGCCAGGATTTGGCCGAATCGCGCAAGAACCAGACCTTGGGCGACCTTTCCAAGCGCCTGAACATGGAGCTTGCCGGTTACCGCAGCCTGTTGGCAAAGACCGCGCGGGCCCTGCCGTTCAAGAGCGAACCCGCATCGTATAAAGATGCCTTGCAGGCTCTCGACGAGCGTTGGGGCGACCCGGCCTACTGGCAGGCAATCCGCCGCAACACCAGTACGGTCACCTCTTTCTACCTGCTGGCTTCGCTCGACCACCGTATCGATGACCTTGGCGAACTGGCCAAGGCCACCCCGGACCAGGCCATTTACCTGGACATCTTCGCCCGCACCCTGTGGATGGGTGTGGTGATTACCGCAATCTGCCTGGTGCTGGCCTACCCGCTGGCGTACCTGCTGGCTAACCTGCCGACCCGGCAGAGCAACCTGCTGATGATTCTGGTGCTGCTGCCGTTCTGGACCTCGATCCTGGTGCGGGTGGCGGCGTGGATCGTGCTGCTGCAGTCGGGCGGCCTGATCAACAGCGCGCTGATGGCCATGGGCATCATCGACCAGCCGCTGGAACTGGTGTTCAACCGCACCGGCGTGTACATCTCGATGGTGCACATCCTGTTGCCGTTCATGATCCTGCCGCTGTACAGCGTGATGAAGGGCATTTCGCCGAGCTACATGCGTGCGGCGATCTCGCTGGGCTGCCACCCGTTCGCCAGTTTCTGGCGGGTCTACTTCCCGCAGACCTACGCCGGGGTTGGCGCTGGTTGCCTGCTGGTGTTCATTCTGGCCATCGGCTACTACATCACCCCGGCACTGCTGGGCAGCCCGAATGACCAGATGGTCAGCTACTTCGTGGCCTTCTACACCAACACCAGCATCAACTGGGGCATGGCCACCGCACTTGGCGGGCTGTTGCTGCTGGCGACCGTGCTGTTGTACCTGATCTATAGCTGGCTGGTCGGCGCCAGCCGCCTGCGCCTGAGCTGAGGAGCCTTGTCATGCTGAGCCCTTACATGTCGCCCGTGGAGCGGGTGTGGTTCTACAGCCTGCGCATTCTTTGCGGCTTGATCCTGCTGTTCCTCATTCTGCCGGTCTTGGTGATAGTGCCGCTGTCGTTCAACAGTGGTAGTTTCCTGGTGTACCCGCTGCAGGGCTTCTCGCTGCAGTGGTACCAGGACTTCTTCGGCTCGGCCGAGTGGATGCGGGCCTTGAAGAACAGCATCATCGTCGCCCCGGCAGCCACAGTGCTGGCCATGGTGTTCGGCACCCTGGCGGCCATCGGCCTGACCCGTGGAGACTTCCCGGGCAAGTCGCTGGTGATGGCGCTGGTGATTTCGCCGATGGTGGTGCCGGTGGTGATCATCGGTGTGGCCAGCTACCTGTTCTTTGCCCCGCTGGGCATGGGCAACAGCTTCACCTCGCTGATTCTGGTGCATGCGGTACTGGGCGTGCCGTTCGTCATCATTACCGTGTCGGCGACCTTGCAGGGCTTCAACTACAATCTGGTGCGTGCGGCAGCCAGCCTGGGCGCCTCGCCACTGCTGACTTTCCGCCGGGTGACCCTGCCGCTGATCGCGCCCGGGGTGATTTCGGGGGCATTGTTCGCCTTTGCCACGTCGTTTGACGAAGTGGTGGTGACCCTGTTCCTGGCCGGGCCGGAGCAGGCGACCCTGCCGCGGCAGATGTTCAGTGGTATTCGCGAGAACCTGAGCCCGACCATTGCCGCGGCGGCGACCTTGCTGATTGCCTTCTCGGTAGTGTTGCTGCTGACCCTGGAATGGTTGCGTGGGCGTAGCGAGAAGCTGAGGACCCAGCAGCCTGGTTGAAGGTATGTTGCCTGTGCTGGCCTCTTCCCGGCTAAAGCCGCTCCCACAGGATTTGTGCAGCTTTCGATGCCTGCGCGGTCCCTGTGCGAGCGGCTTTAGCCGCGAAGAGGTCGGTACAGGTTGATGCTAATCAGCCTTCATCCGCTTCCCTGGGTTACAATGCGCGCCACCGTGATTCTGCCAACAGGTGCGCCATGCAGCCCTACGCTATTGCCCCCTCCATTCTCTCCGCCGATTTCGCCCGTCTGGGCGAGGACGTCGACAAGGTATTGGCCGCGGGTGCCGACATCGTCCACTTCGATGTGATGGACAACCACTACGTCCCCAACCTGACCATCGGTCCGATGGTCTGCACCGCTCTGCGCAAATACGGCGTCACCGCCCCGATCGACGTGCACCTTATGGTCAGCCCGGTCGACCGCATCATCGGCGACTTCATCGAAGCTGGCGCCACCTACATCACCTTCCACCCGGAGGCCTCGCAGCACATCGACCGTTCGCTGCAGCTGATCAAGGACGGTGGCTGCAAGGCCGGCCTGGTGTTCAACCCGGCCACCAGCCTGGATGCCTTGAAGTATGTGATGGACAAGGTCGACATGGTGCTGCTGATGAGCGTCAACCCAGGCTTCGGCGGGCAGAAGTTCATCCCTGGCACCCTCGACAAGCTGCGCGAGGCACGTGCGCTGATCGACGCCAGCGGCCGTGATATCCGCCTGGAAATCGACGGTGGCGTCAACGTCAACAACATCCGCGAGATCGCTGCCGCTGGCGCCGACACCTTCGTGGCCGGCTCGGCAATCTTCAACGCCCCGGACTACCAGGAAGTCATCGCCAGGATGCGTGCCGAACTGGCTCAGGCCCGCCCATGAGCGGCTTCGAGCAGCTGTTCCCGGGGACGCTGCCCAGGCTGGTGATGTTCGATCTGGACGGTACCCTGATCGATTCCGTGCCAGACCTGGCCGCCGCCGTGGACCGCATGCTGCTCGAACTGGGGCGCCCGCCTGCCGGCCTGGAGGCGGTGCGCCACTGGGTGGGCAACGGTGCCCAGGTGCTGGTGCGCCGGGCGCTGGCCGGCGGCATCGACCACGCTGCCGTGGAAGATGCGCTGGCCGACCAGGCGCTGGCGCTGTTCATGGATGCCTATGCCGAAAGCCACGAACTGACCGTGGTCTACCCCGGTGTGCAGGACACCCTGCGCTGGCTGCGCAAGCAGGGCGTGGAGATGGCTCTGATCACCAACAAGCCCGAGCGCTTCGTTGGCCCGCTGCTGGACCAGATGAAGATCGGCAACTACTTCCGCTGGATCATCGGTGGCGACACCCTGCCGCAGAAAAAGCCCGACCCTGCGGCGTTGCTGTTCGTCATGCAGATGGCCGGTGTCACCCCGCAGCAGTCGCTGTTTGTCGGCGATTCACGCAGTGACGTGCTGGCGGCCAAGGCGGCTGGCGTGCAGTGCGTCGGCCTGACCTACGGCTACAACCATGGCCGGCCGATCCACGACGAATCCCCCAGCCTGGTGATCGACGACCTGCGTGCATTGCTGCCCGGTTGCGCAGACCCGGCCACTGGGATAACGTTGGCGGACCTTCAAGCCTCACAAGACAGAGAGTCCACCGTGGCGGTTACCGGCAAATTCTGGATGAAAGTCATCAAGGCCCTGGCCCGTTGGCGTTGGCGCGCCTGACTTCAGCCTGCCGGCGCGTGCCGGCCCGTCCGTTTGCCTGACCTATTGCTGCTTGCCACGAGGCTACCCATGACCCGCGAAGAATTCCTGCGCCTGGCCGCTGCCGGCTACAACCGCATTCCCCTGGCCTGCGAAACCCTGGCCGACTTTGACACGCCGCTGTCGATCTACCTGAAACTGGCCGACCAGCCCAACTCGTACCTGCTCGAATCGGTGCAGGGCGGCGAGAAATGGGGCCGTTACTCGATGATCGGCCTGCCGTCGCGCACCGTGATGCGTGTGCACGGTTACCACGTCAGCATCCTGCAGGATGGCGTGGAGGTGGAAAGCCACGATGTCGAAGACCCGCTGGCCTTCGTCGAAACCTTCAAGGACCGTTACAAGGTCGCCGATATCCCTGGCCTGCCGCGCTTCAACGGCGGCCTGGTCGGCTACTTCGGCTACGACTGCGTGCGCTATGTGGAAAAGCGCCTGGGCGCCAGCCCCAACCCGGACCCGCTGGGTGTGCCGGATATCCTGCTGATGGTGTCCGATGCGGTGGTGGTGTTCGACAACCTGGCGGGCAAGATGCACGCGATCGTGCTGGTCGATCCGGCGGAAGAGCAGGCTTTCGAACAGGGCCAGGCACGCCTGCAAGGCCTGCTGGAAACCCTGCGTCAGCCGATCACTCCACGCCGTGGCCTGGACCTGAGTGGCCCGCAGGCTGCCGAGCCGGAATTCCGCTCCAGCTATACCCGCGAGGATTACGAGAACGCCGTCGGCCGCATCAAGGAATACATCCTGGCTGGTGACTGCATGCAGGTGGTACCGTCGCAGCGCATGTCGATCGACTTCAAGGCGGCGCCTATCGACCTGTACCGCGCGCTGCGCTGCTTCAACCCGACGCCGTACATGTACTTCTTCAACTTTGGCGACTTCCATGTGGTCGGCAGCTCGCCCGAGGTGCTGGTACGCGTCGAGGACAACCTGGTCACCGTACGCCCGATTGCCGGCACCCGCCCGCGTGGTGCTACCGAAGAGGCCGACCGCGCGCTGGAAGACGACCTGCTGTCGGACGACAAGGAAATTGCCGAGCACCTGATGCTCATCGACCTGGGCCGTAACGACGTCGGTCGCGTGTCCTCGACCGGCAGCGTGCGCCTGACCGAGAAGATGGTGATCGAGCGTTACTCCAACGTGATGCACATTGTGTCCAACGTCACTGGCCAGCTGCGCGAAGGGCTGACGGCGATGGACGCACTGCGGGCGATCCTGCCGGCCGGTACGCTTTCGGGTGCGCCGAAGATTCGCGCGATGGAGATCATCGACGAGCTGGAGCCGGTCAAACGTGGGGTTTACGGTGGTGCCGTCGGTTACTTCGCGTGGAACGGCAACATGGATACCGCCATTGCCATCCGTACCGCGGTAATCAAGGACGGTGAGCTGCATGTGCAGGCCGGGGGTGGCATCGTTGCCGACTCGGTGCCGGCGCTGGAATGGGAAGAGACCATCAACAAGCGCCGAGCGATGTTCCGCGCGGTGGCGTTGGCTGAGCAGACTTCGGCCAAATAAGTTGATCGGGGCTGCGTTGCAGCCCTTCGCGGGCATGCCCGCTCCCACAGGGAAATCACATGCTGCAAGGCCTGTGCAATACCCGTGGGCGAGCCCGCGAAGGGCCGCAAAGCGGCCCCATCAATTCAAAAATCGACGCTGACGCCCAAGCTCACTCCCTGCTGCGTCAATTCATCACTCTTGCGCCAGTTATAGTTGCCGCGCAAATGCACCCCCGCCACCACTTCATGGCTCACCCCCAGGCTCGCCCGGGTCAGGTCGCTGTGCGGCGTATACCCTGTCAGGGTGAAATCGTTCGCCGGCAGGCTGGTCAGGTGCATCGTCACATCCTGCTGGTCATCCTCGAACTCGTGCTCCTGCGCCACCTCGGCGAACAGCCGAGTACCTGGCAGCACCTGCACGCTACCCAGCAACCCCACGCCCAAACGGCGTGATGTACGTTCCTGGTCATCGAAACCCAGCGCCGTCGAGCGCCCGCTCTTCTCGTCATAGCCATCCACCTTCACCCGCGCATAGTCGGCGCTGATGAACGGTGCCAGCTGCCAGCTGCTGCTCTCGGCTGCCAGGTTGTAGCCCAGTCGCCCCGACATCGCCCAGGCCTCGCCATTGGTGTCGCCCTTTTCGCTGCGGTCGTTCACGCCAAGGGCGAAGGTGCGCTTGAGGTCGCTGTAGTCCAGGTGCCCGGCGGTAAGCGCCGCGTCGGCCCACCAGCGGTCCTGGCGGTATTGGGCGAAAGCGCTGGCAAGGTAGCTGTCCAGCTTGTAGTCCGAGTCCTGTGCGCCGGCTTCCAGCTTCTGCCGGTACACGCCTCCGGCCAGGCCCAGGCGCCATGCATCGTTAAGGCGGTAGCTGCCGCCCAGGGTCAGGTTGTAGCCGCGGCCGTCGCCGCTGGCCGCGCTGCGCTGGCCGTCGAAGTCCAGGTCCTGGGCGCCGGTGGCAACGAAGGCCTGCCACTGGCCAACTGCCTGCCAGGGTGTTTGCCACTGGTTGCGCAGTTCGTCCTGGTGAGCGCGCAGGCTGGCGTGGGCCATTTCCGGAAGCAAGGTCAGTTCCCAGGGGGCGGCGATGATCGAATAGGCGTAGTCGGCAATCAGTTGCTGGCCGGCGATGGTCGGGTGGACCGAGTCGTTGAACAGCAGCTTGGTCGGGTCTGGCGTGGCGCCGTTGATGCCGTACACCGGATTTTCCACACAGCCTTCGCCGCTGTAGCAGGTGCCGACCAGATTCTGGCCGCTGGCCAGGCCGAACTGTTCGGGGCTGGCCAGCGCTTCGCTCAGCAGCACAGGGATGTTCAGCGGAATGATTTCGGCATCGATCTGCCCCAGTTGGCTGAGCAGCGACTGGTTGAACGCGCCGGATAGCAGCGACAGTGGGTTTTGTTGCGGCGTACCGCTGAAGTTCGGTGTTTGCCCGAGGTCGGGCAGCAGCCAGACCATGATGTAGCGGGCGCCGCCTTGCTGCAGAGCCTGGGCGCTGGCGGCCAGGCGGGCGCCGGCGGCCACGGCATCGGCCGGGCTGTTGACCAGGCCTTGCAGGAAGTCATTGCCGCCGCCAGTCAGGTAATACAACGCGTTGGGGTCGGCGCGCAGACCGTTGGCCAGGTAGCCCGGTTTATCACGCAGTACCAGCCCGGCGCCGGGTCGCCCTGGCGGGATGACGGTTTCGGAGGTACTGGTGATCGAATCCAGGATCTGCTGGGTGGTGTAGCCACCGACTGCCCAGTTGTTGCCGTCGGGAAGCCCCAGCACCGGATTGACCGGGGAGGTGGAGGGGCCAAGCTCGGTCGGGCTCACACCAAGCCGCCCGCCCAGGATCATCGGTGACACTGGCGCATAATTGCCATTGGCATCGCGGTTGGTGAAGCGCACCCCGCCAAACTGCCCAGCGTCGCTGAGGCTGTCACCAAACACGATCATGCTGGAGTAGGGCGAGGGTGCAGCAAAGGCCTGGCTGCAGGCTAACGCCAATGAGGCGAGGGTAAAGCGCAATAACGGTGCTTTTCGCATCAGGGAACATCCTTTTCTTTGTTTTTATCAGGACAACCCCATCGACCTTAGCAAATCGCAGTGCATCCCTCCCAAGTCCATTCGTTTCCCCGTGTTTACGGGCATATTGCGCCCGCCGCCCCGGTAGGCTACTGTGCCGGAACGTATGAGCGAGACCTATCCTGTGTTGATCGTCAGCAAACTCTTGATGCGCGTTATCAAGGCCCACGCCCGTTGGCGTTGGCGCGCCTGACTTTATCCCCTGCCGGCCCGTCCGGCCCGCCCCCGTTTGCCTTCCTGTCCACCGCCCCTGAATGGCCAAGCTGCGCCTTTGGCAGAAGCAGGAAGGTTCGAATTTTGAAGTCAGTAGATTCAAGAGGTTTAACCCGATGTTACTGATGATCGATAATCAGCATCGGCTTCTTTGAATGTCCGTAAGAGTCTATGCGTATTCGTAAAAGCCAGTAAAACCAATAGTTTTACGTCCTTTATCATCCATGCCGTCCGTTGGCATCTACGAATAATGCGGGTATCGTTGCGGGTATCGAGATTCGGATACCCGCAGATATGCCCCTGACAGATGCCAAGGTCCGCAACGCCAAGCCTGCCGAGAAACCGCTCAAGCTGACCGACGGTGGCGGCTTGTATCTGGAGGTGCGTCCTAGCGGCACCAAGCTGTGGCGGCTCCGCTATCGCATAGACGGCAAGGAGAATGTGTTTGCCATTGGCAGCTACCCGGAGATTGGGCTGGCTGATGCGCGCAATGAGCGGGAAAAGACCAAGCCACTGATTCGCCAAGGTATCCATCCGTCACACAACAGGCAGGCCGAACGGCTGGCTGTCAGCGCTGCGAACGCGAACACTTTCGAGGCGGTTGCGCGCGAATGGATCAAAAAGAAGGCGCCAGGCTGGACGCCTTACTACTTGCGGCAGGTTGAGAGGTTCATGGCGGCAGATGTCTTCCCCTTCGTGGGGAAGCTGCCGATACGCAATGTATCGGCCGCACACCTGTTGGATATTCTCGGCCGGATTGAGGCCCGAGGGGCTGCAACGGTGGCGCTGCTCGTCAGGCAGTGGTCGTCGGCAGTCTTTCGGTATGCCGTCGCGACATTGCGTGCCGACGCCGATCCGGCGGCCGCTCTGAAAGGCGCTATACATCGCCCCAAGGTGCAGCATAACAAGCCGCTCAGTCGTGAGCTGATAGCTGAATTTTCTAAGGTCCTGGAGCAATACGGTGGCTACAGGACTACGGTGATCGCGCTGCGTCTGATGCTGCTCACCTTTGTTCGCACTGTAGAGCTCCGCAAGGCAGAGTGGAGCGAATTCGATCTGGATCGGGCCGAATGGCGAATTCCGGCTGAGCGTATGAAGATGCGAGAGACGCACATCGTCCCGCTATCCAGGCAGGTGGTCGAGTTGCTGCGTGAACTGAGCACCCATACAGGTGGTCGTCGACTACTTTTCCCGAACTATCGCAAGCCAAACGAATGTATGACCGCCACAACTCTGAACCGAGCACTTGAGCGCATGGGCTTCAATGGCAAGGACAGCATAGGCTTTTCAGCTCATGGCTTTCGCGCGACAGCTTCGACCATGCTGAACGAAATGGGATTTCGCGCAGACGTGATTGAACGTCAGTTGGCGCATGCTGAGAGAAACAAAGTTCGTGCAAGTTACAATCAGGCTGAATATCTGGAAGAGCGACGTCAGATGATGCAAGCGTGGGCTGACGAAATTGATGCTCAAGTTGTGGCGAAGGGGTGATCCTGATCTGTCCTTAATTTACTTGGTTGAGTTCGCGAATTTATTTTTCTCGCAAGGCTGTTTAATGAATTCCTGACAGCCTTGTTAGTAATTAGGATGTTCCGGCAGAGTATTTTTGACGGAGCATGAATAGATCATGCTGCCTGTGCAATCTTTAGCTGTCGGCTAGCGCTTTCAGTCTTGCTGGGATGTAAGTTCCTTTTTCTTCCTCCATTTTTAGCAGTATATCTAGGACTTGAGTTCGTTTTAGATCATGTTTTTCGGCTAGCTTATCAAGGCGATTAATAGTCTTTTGGGATAGGATGAAGTTATACTGCTTTTTTCCGGCATCTTTATTTTTGGCGCGGCTTTTATTTTTGCTCCATTGTTTCTTGATGGAGTCCATGAGCAGTACTTTTTCTGATGTGGTGATGCTTGGGGTGTCAAGGAAAATAATTAAATCCTCTACTTCTTGAAGTTGGATTTTATGGGGGTCTAAATGTGAGTATTTGGCTTTGGTTGTTTTCCATGCTGCACTCAACTTTTCCTTCTCGTCTGGTCCGTCGAACCATTTAAATAAGTAGTCTGACTCTGTATGGGCTTCCCATTCGGATCTTATCTGGTTGACGATTGCTGACTTTTGAGTTCTTTCTGTTTGCCATGTATCAATTGCTGCAATGGTTAGATTTCTACCGGTTAGATTTTCGGGGGCGTCTGTGTAGGGGATCCCATTTTTTTCGGTCAGTTTTCTGATTAGGAAATTGTTCTGCCTTTTGTTATTTGTTATCCACTGAAGGCTCTGCTCGGGTAAGAGGTCGGTGATCTTTTTATTTTCGATTGTTTGTTTTAGTCCTGGGTGGTTGATGACGAGTTCCGCCATTCGGTCTCGCATACCCGGGCTTCCGAATTCTCCTAAATCTATATTTGGGAAATTCTGGATTATAAAAACCCATAGCCAAGTAGAGAATCTCCTGTCGGCATTAAGGCTATTAAATGTTTTCTGAAGTTTGTCTTTGTGAGCTATTGGCATAATTTTTGCTTTCGTTATTTTCGGGTTGGGAGGCTGCTAAATCTCTAGTAGTTCCATAGGTGAAAATATCATATTTCTAGCTCTTTTCTAGGGAAATCCTAGGGGTTTCCAAGGGGGTTCCTAGGGTGAAAAATCGGCTCAGGTGCCAGTGTTCATGGGGTTATCAGAGGTAAGCTTACGGTGATAGGCATTCTGTCTTCCAGGAACACTGTGAGGCTGTCGGATCGGCCTCCTGCAAATGGACTGTAGGCGGTGTTGGCGTGAGGGGAGCGGTGTAAAGGCGCGCCTACAAATGAGGCGAGTGCTCGGTCATTCTTCGGTTATATAACTCCCTTCGTTTAGGTGAAGTTGTACTTTATTATTTCTGCTGTGTGAGTGCATGGTCGGGGTTGTAGGGTGCAAGGCTGAAAGTTCTTCTCTGCTTTCTTGGGTGGACTAATCACAAAGTAAAGGATTACATGGAAGCCAGATCTGATGAGTAAAATTAGGAGCTCATCATGAAGGTGATTCGACTACAGCAGGTAATGGAAATGACAGGCCTTGGACGCTCGACGGTTTACAAGTATGTTTCCGGTAACTGGTTCCCGAAGCCGATACCCTTGGGAGGGCGGAGTGTTGGGTGGCTGGAAAGTGAGGTTAAGGAATGGATCTTGGATCGAATTGAGGAGCGAAATCAGTAGATCTTGATGGGCTTGTCTTTGGCGTCTGGTCTGCTTCTTGTTTGCTTTATCGCTTTCAATGGAAGCATCATGCCCGGTTGACTCCGGGCATGATGCTTTTTTGTCGGACCTTTTGAGCGTGTTAGATTCCTTGATTCTGAATAAAAATATCTTAACCCCCTTTGGGTTTCTAGTGGTGAGGTTTTCGGTGCGGGTAGTATGCTTTAGTCTTTGCGCTGTTACCTCCTAATAACCTTTGTCTATAATTCATGTAGGCCCTGAGACCTATTGAGTCATTAGGTTAAGGGCATAAATACCCATCAAAGGGTATCTGTCATGGTTGTCTGATCAATGCCTAGTAAATGGCAGTGTGGCATGGGTAAGCGTCATCAGTGTTGTTAGATGTGTGATCGAGGTCTAGTTCAATGGGCCATGTTGAGCATGTAAATAACTACCAGGCTGACTGAAGATATGATCTTTAGTAAGGTAGGTGTAATCATGCTTCGTTTCTCCGAAAATCGTAATCTTCGTTTGTACTCAGCAGCTACGTTTAAAGGGCTGCCGATAATGGTTGAAAAAGGCCCTTTTATCCTTGGATACCTTGAAGCATTGAATCGCACCATTGCTTGTGCGCTTGATCAGTATCCTAGAGTAATTGCATTCAGGGTGGATTTGCGACTTCCACGTCTGATGGGGATTCCGGATGACGCTTTGTCAAATCGTGTGATCAGTAGATTCCTTGAGTCGTTCAAAGCAAAAATTGAGCATAACCGTGATAAGGCACGTGAGCAGAACAAGTACGCCCATGACTGCAGGGTGCGTTACGTCTGGGCTAGAGAGAGGAGCGAGGCAGGGCGACAGCATTACCACCTGCTGATCCTGCTCAACAGGGACGCCTACTACACAATCGGGCGGTTGCAGCCACAGAGGCCGAACATGATCAGCCGCATGCAAGAGGCTTGGGCCAGTGCGTTGGAGTGCGAGGTTGGTCAAGTACGGGGCTTGGTGGAGATCCCGAAGAACGCTGAATACCGAGTCGACCGGGAGGTCCGGCCAGGTAACGTGGATTACCTACCTGAGCTGTTTCATCGAGCCAGCTACCTCTGCAAAGCTGCCACAAAGCGCTATGGAGACGGATCTCATGGCTTCGGATGCAGCAGGGGGTAGAGGGTATGGGTATGTCGCTATTCCGAATGCGGGATGGCTGGCTGATCCACGACCTCATCTGTGGTCAAGACAGGCACTGGGTAATACCTGCCTCTCGGCTCTGCGTGCAAGTCTCTGTCGGGTCAATTTTCAATCAGCGCTGACAGCATGGGCGTCAGCGAGCACCTGGTCGATGATGGCAAAGGCAACGTTATGTGGAATATCAATTGAGAGCTTAGGGGAGGGGCAGAAATCGAAAGCTCGCCTGGTGGGTGTCGGTTTGATAACTTCCTGGCTTTAGTCTGGTCAGTTTGTGACGCTCAGAGCAGCACACTGGCTGTGAAAGGTTTTCAGTGGGATACGACTTGTCCGATTGGATTACCAATCGGTGGGGTTGGGCTAAGGAGTATTTGCAGTGAGCGCAGGTAAAAAAGGTCAGATCGACAGCGCCAAGATTGTGATTGGCGATGTGTTCTCCCGCTTCTGGTTCCGCATTCCGGACTATCAGCGAGCTTACGTCTGGGGCAAGGATGAGATTTCCGAACTGATTGACGATGTGCGCTACGCCAGCGAGCACAACCCGGACGGTCAGTATTTCCTCGGATCGATGGTACTTCGTAAGGCTACGCGCAGCACTGACGGGGTGGACTTTGAGGAATACGAGTTGCTCGATGGTCAGCAGCGCCTGACTACGCTGATGTTGATCCTGGCCTGCATCCGCGACAGGGTGACGGACGACCAACTCAAAGGCGCCTGTCGCGGGATGCTGTTTCAAGAGGAAAACAAGTGGAAGAGGATTCCGGGCCGCAATCGCATTGTCTACGACATCCGCGATAACGTGGGTGATTTCATTGAGCGTTATATCAAGGCCGACAACGGCTCTCGCAGCGCGGATTTGCCGGGCATTGCCGCTCGCAAAAATCTGTCCCTGGCTAATATGGCAGCGGGCATGCAGACCATTCAAGCATGTTTTACTGACAGCAGTCGTTTCCCCACGGAGGTAGACTTCGACCGTTTCGTTGGCTATCTGCTGAACAACGCTCTGTTTATCTACGTGGCCACTGAAGATCTGGATGATGCCTTCCGACTGTTCACCATCCTCAACGACCGTGGCATTCCGCTTTCCAATAGCGACATTCTCAAGGCTAAAAACCTGGGTGCCGTTGCCAAGGAAACTGAGCGCAGCAAGTGGGCTGAATACTGGGAGGAAGTCGAAGGCGAGATGGGCCGCGACGAGTTCGACCGCTTTTTGTCTTTAGTACGTACCATCTATGTGAAGGACAAGGCCCGTGAGGGCTTGCTCAAGGAGTTTGACGATCGTATCTACGGAGCCAAGCCGCCACTGCTGGCACTGGGCAGCAAGAGCTTTGAAGCCGTGAAAGCCTACAAGGATGCCTTCGATGAGGCAATCCAACTAGATGGTCTGCCGACGAGTCTGGGCAATGCCTATCGCAACCGCATCAATGTGATGCGTCGTGGCTTGCCAGGCACCGACTGGATCCCGCCAGTATTGGCTTGGTATCACAAGTTCAAGGCAGAGAAGTTGCTCGATCTGATCGAACGCATCGACAACAAGTTTTCGGCTGACTGGATTGTGCAGCTTACGCCGACCCAGCGCATCAGCAACATGAATGAAGTGCTCAGGGTGATAGAGGCGGCCGAGACCCCGGTTGAAGTGCTTGCCAGCAAAGCCTTCGACTTCGACCGCAAGCCGTTGCAGGAATTACTTGACGGTGCCATTTACGGCCGGCGCTTTGCCCGATATGTACTGCTGCGTCTTGAGTACCTTTTGGCCACCCATGCCGCGCCGCTAAACCTGCCGGATGATATTAGTGTGGAGCATATCCTCCCGCAGAATCCGGGTGGGACGAGCCAGTGGGTCCTAGATTTCAGTGAGGAGGAGCGGGAAACGTGGTTGCATCGCTTGGGTAATTTGATGCTGCTCTCACGGCGCAAGAACACTTCCTTGGGCAATCTGGATTTCGCGAATAAACGAGTTCGCTACTTTGAGGATCGGGTGGAAAGCCTCCCAAACTCGCAGCGGTTGTTGGCGATGAGGAGTTTTACGCTTACTGATTTAGAGAACCGTCACAAAGAGCTGCTGAAGCGCCTGACAGACTCCTATGGTGCTTGTGTCTGACCCAGCGCTCAAGAAAGGGACTGAAATCCAAGAAACATGACCAGGCGACTGCGACGTGCTTTGGCTCAGCGTATGCGTCCGGCCAACCCGTCTTGCGTGACTAAGTCGGACGTCACCGATGCGGCATCAGCTGTCAATCTCACTGGCCGGCTGTGTCGGCAGGCGCATTATCACATCTTTGAGATAGGCATACAGATCATGTCCGTTGTTCCGAGCTAACTGGATCAAACGCGCGGCTGCAGCCGCGCGTTTGCCAATGCGAAGCGCCCCGGCAACGCCTGCATGCAAGGATTGTGAGTTGCGCAGACGACATGCGTCTCTGCAAACGGCTAGTGAATCAATTTAAAATTTCCTGATGTCGGCCATTTGTCCGAGTCTCTCGGAGAGGCAGTCTAGCCCGGATTTCTCATGAGGCCGGCAGGCGTGGCCGGTGAAGCCTCGGTGTATCAACAACCTGCCTTCCACCGCTAAAAATTGATCGTTTTTTATTCAATTCCCGCGTATGGGGCGCACTGCCCCCTTTCCCCCATTGAGCCGGGCCGGGGGCGCCCGCCTGTTCAGGTCGGCTTGAGGCGGGCAACCAGCCCCGCAAAGAGTTCCTGATGCGGATAGGCCTCGCTGATCAGCACGCGGATGCGCCGGCTGTTGCGAATGATCACCGCACCGATCTTGAGCAGTTTCAAGCGCAGGTTATGGATGCTCATGCGCGCCAATGCGGTGCCCTGGAGATGATCGCGTAGCCGTTCGAACAGCACATAGGCAAAGGCCGACAGCATCAGCCGCCACTGGTTGGTCCACCAGCGTGGGCTGGAGGTGCGGTCGGCGAACAGATCCAACTGTTGGTCCTTGATCCGATTCTCCATGTCGCCACGGCCGCAGTAGTCTTCGTAGTACTGCTGGGCAGCATCCTCGGCAAAGCGGGACACGACGATGAAGCGTGGATTGGCACCCTGCTCGCCATGTTCCAGGCGCGACACGACCAGGCGGCGCCTACGCCAACTACCGGCCTGATAGAGGAAGCGATACACGCCGGACATCTTCTGCCCGGTTTCTTGGTAGGCCTCGGCGACAGCTTGCATGGCCGGCGCCGCCATCCGCTGCAGGCGGGTGTTGCGGGCCAGACCCACCACATAATCCACCTGCTTGCGGTCACACCAGTCGAGCATGCGATGTCGGCAAAAACCGCCGTCACCGCGGAACACGATGCGGGTCTCTGGCCAGAAGCGGCGAATGAACTTGACCAGCAGTGCCAGGATGGCCCAACTGTGTCGGGCGCCATCGATGTTGCTCGGGCGCAAATAGCTCACCAGCAGATGGCGACCACAGAACACATAGAGCGGCAGGAAGCAGTAATGGTCGTAATAGCCATGGAAGAAGCGCCCTTCCTGATCACCATGCACCGGCACATCGGTCGCATCGAAGTCGAGCACGATCTCAGCCGGCGCCTGGTCATGCTGGGCGATGAAGTGCTCCCACAGCAGGCGATGGGCTTGCACCACCGTTTCGCGATCGGCTTGCTGTTCCAGGCGCCCCAGAGTGGATTTGCCGGCCAGCGGTTGCAGGCGGTTGACCGCAGTCTGCAGCGCGTAGTCATGGCGCAGGCCGTCATGATCGTTGAGATCCTCGTAGCCGGCGGCCAGTGCATAGATACGCTGGGCGAGCAGTGTCTGCAGTCCGTGCTGGACACGCCCAGGATCACGCCGATCGGGAACGATTTTGGCCAGGCGGCGGGTCAAGCCATGTTGCTGGTCGACCTCGCGCAGCAGCAACAAGCCCGCATCCGAGGTGATGTGACCACCGGTGAAAGAGGCCTCGACGAGGCGGCGAGAGAGGGGTGAAAAGTGGAGTTTTTCTGGTAGCATTTTGTGCGCGGCTGAAGACTTATGGGGCTTTGTTTGGCGACAAGAATCATAAGGCTTTCAGCCGTTTTTGTTTATGCGGTCATGAGAAATCCGGGCTAGAGATGAGTTATTCTCATCAGCGGATTGATAATCCCGTGGCTTAAGAATTGATCGTAATCACTTGGCCTGCAAAATCGCGCAGACCCGTAGATTCAGAGTGACATACTCATCCCAGGTGTACTGCTGGGCGTAGCGTATGATGTATTGCCGATCCACCCTGCATATGTCAGGGCGCTCGGCATAAATGGTGCAGCCCTTACTCACTTTGTCGTAATGCCTGCACGTGCCGTCGCCACGATCCAAAAACTGGGTTTCTGTAGCCAAATGGACGTGCTGGCAGCACAAACCGCACTGGGTGCAGGGGAAGGAGGGTGTAGTACTGTCGCTACGCATATGGAAAGTATCATCACCTCGAAGCGGGGCCCGGCTACAGCTGGGGCAGATGGGAAGGCCCGCGCAGGCGCGCGGGCGCTGTTTTATACAGAAGGTGCATCCAGGCTCGCTTTCTGTCCGCTTGCCACGGCGGCGACATCTTGGATGCGCTTTTCCGTTGCCAGAACCAGATTGCCGTCTTGGTCCAGGATCGCAGTGTCAATCATGGCTTTGAGAAGCTGTGCAAACTTGACCGAACGGAAAACAACCTCCTTGCTTTCGTCCGAGAAAGTCCGGTAATCCACGCCATTATTTTCTATGATTTTCTTCAACTCGCCCACGGTGCGGCGTAGTTGCGAGCTGATCTTGGAGAACGTCGTGTTTGCCATGGAGGTTATCTGCTCAATGGTTCGCAGCTTACCTGCCATCAGCTCGGCTTGATCGTTAATAGTGCGGGCTTGTTCTAGGTTACTGCGGGCATTGTTCAAAGCCTCTTCGCCCTTGTTACCAAGAACATGACCGAAGATGGCCAGCGCCGGTCCAGCGACAATGCCGCCCAGCACCATCATGCCTCCGGCCATACCGTAGCCGCCAGCGGCCAACGAACCCCCACCCAGCCAGGCCAGCGTGGCATTCGTAGCTGCCACGCCGCCCAGTGAAGAAATGGCCGTGCCGGTGCTGGCAGTAGCCAGCAGCATCGTGCCGTTGTAGGCACCAAAGGCCAGAGCTGCGCCTCCGCCCATGCCTGCACCCAGGCCGAGCCCAGCGTCTTTGAGCGCCTGGTAGTCCTGCCTCAGACCAGTAAGGGTTTTGTTGGAAAAATCGCCGGCGTTAAGTTTATCGAGCTCTGGACTCTGACTGAGTTCGATATTTTTCAGGCGTTCGAAGGTTTCGATAAATTCGGCGACCACTCCGTTGAACGCACGCAGCTTACGCTGACCATAATCCTCCAGAACGGCGTTAGTGGCCTTGCGTTGCTCTTCAACCTTTAGATTGGCGCTATCGACCAGGGAGCGTGCATCGTTATTTATGTCTTTGGCGTTGCTATGGTCCATAGCGCCGCTGACACCTTTGGCTGCACCGTAGATACCCGCTGCGGCAGCAACAGCGCCAATGATGAGAGGAATGGGCATGATGGTTTCCTTACTCGAGAATGATCGAAATGGTCTTGCTGACTTCCTGGTTCAGTGTTTCTGCGCGCTCTAGGAGATCATCGAAAATGAAATCTTCCAATTGATGGTGAAGCTGAAACTCTTTGAGGAGTGCCCATTCCACGCTGGTGATAGTGCCGTCACGGAGGGCGACCAATAGCAGCTCGAAAAGAATGACCTTAGGCGCGGTCGGTAGCTCGAATCTCTTGCCTTTGAGCAATTCTTTCAGAACGCTAGTGGCAGCCTGTACGCGGGTTTCAGGTTTTTCCGCTTTGGTGACTGGATATTTCTTGAGTTCGTCGATGAGTTTTGCCGCTACGTCATCGGACGATTTGCTTCCAGACATGAAAGCTGTCGAGGAAGACCATCCAAACATGCTACTGGCGCTGGAAGAATTTCCAAACACGCTGGTGTTTGATGGGCGTGTGATGGACTGCTCAAGCTCAGCGATCATTTCCCGCTCTTTTTCGCCCTCTTGAATGGACAGCGCGCTGAGATCGGTGTCGGAGGTGAATTCATCTGACGTTTTACCGTCCCATAGCAGCGGTTTGTCAGCCAAGGCCAACAGTTTTGCGAGACCAAGTAAATGTTTTTGGTCCGTTTCAGGCAAAAGTTTGAGCAGCATGTAGTGTTTCGTCCTTTTCCAGGTGTATCTTCAAAGCGAGTCAGGCAGGTTAAAGAATCAGAGGGCTATCGGCGTTCATGAAATCGTCGAACTCCTCGAAGGATTGGAATTGCAGTTGTTTTCCCAGCAAGGTGGCGTATTGATTGATAGCGGCTGCCAGGTCATCAATGCCGCCGCCGACGACGTCATTCACAATGGCGAACAAATGTTGCGTTTCTTGCAGCAATTGAGGAATTTCGCGACGTGTGAAGCTATCCAGTTGCGCTTGTTCTTCGGCTATCTGGTCGCGGGCGGCTTCTTCGATGGCACGAATGCGTGCCAGTTGCTGGCGAGAAAGCTCGACGCCACGCGCAGCGTCCAGTGCGCTTTGGTAGAAAAGCGAAGAGAGCGTGTAGCCGATCATCCCGCCTATTGCTGCGCCGACAAAAGGTACGGGGATAGCCAATTGTCCCAGCGCCGCCATCATGCTGCTTGAGAGCATGCCTGCTCCCTTCTCACCCACCTCGCTCAGCAACTGGGCTTCGCTGATTTCTCCGGTGACATAACGCTTCACCGAGCTGCCCAGTGACAGGCAAATGTTGATCGCCAGCGCCGGTGCATTAGTACCGGCGAGCGTTCGCAAGGTTTGGTTGCTTGATTGCTGCATGCCACCTTTGATCGCGGCGCCAGCGAAAGCCGTGGTGTATCCAAGAGCACCAGCCTTAACGGTTTCGAGGGCAAAATCCTGGGCAGCTTCGCCTAATTGTTTCTTGTCTTGGGCCACGCTGAACGCATTGGTCAAAAGCGAAATGACGCCACCGATAACCGCGCCATACTTCGCGCCCTCCACACCGGCCCGGTGGCTGGTACGGGCGATATCTTTCATCGTCTCGCGCAGCGGTTTTTCGGCGTAGTCGATAGCCTGTTCGGTCGATATTCCAAGGTCAACGATGTCTTCTTCTGCAAGCTTGTCGAATCTGTCAGCGCGCTCGCGGAACTTCTCGGCAAGCTCTGGTTTTCCTTTCTGCTCAGCCTGCAGCGCGTGTTTTCTTAGGTTTTCTGCACGCTTGCGACAGTAAGTCTTGGCGTCTTCGACCTGTTCGCTGGGCAGTTCCAACTGTTTACCGAAGTACTTACTGTATTTGTGATCCTCATGGCTAACCTGGTTGGCAACCTTGTTTCCACTGGCCTCCAGCTTGGTCTGGGCTTCGTAAATGATCTTGCCGTTTTCATCCACGCGTACTCGATCCACCGCTTCGCGGTACTTAGAGTCGGTATCAATGCCGTAATGCTTCAAGTCATCGCTGCGAATCGTGCGCTCAGACGATTTGTTGATGATGGCTTCGGCGTTGTCACGACTGGTACCGGCAACTTCGCCCGCCCAGCCCGCTCGTTGTTTGACGCCGGTTTTTTCCTGGCTGATGCCTTTCAGGCCTTTGCTGAGAACCTTGCCGGCTTCATTGTCAATGCCGGTGTAGGCTTTGACGAACTCGGCATTGGCACTGCCATAGCGGCTGACGGTTTCACTCGTGGAAAGTGCTGTTGCGGTGCGGCCGATATCCCGCTTTATTTCGTCTCTGCTGTCGTCTTGCTCGCTCGCGGTTGAAACAGACGTAAGAGTGTCGTGGGGCTTCATGGAGCCTCCTGGCAAGCTTGGGCATCGGTAATGGTGGGCGAGTGGTGTGGCGTGGGCTGCGCATACAGTGCTCCCATGTTGATCAGCTTCCCTTTGATTACATCCACCCAACGCTTCGGTTCATGCAGCCGGACGTTCTCTCCCAACCCAAACACCCACCAGAGTGTTTCCTGATCGTCCGGCACCTTGGCACGCAGACGCTGCCAATTGCTGCCTTGTAACGGCTTTAGGTTTTGCTCGGGGCTAAGCGGGGTTTCAGTCAGCAGCCAGGCGATATTTGGGGATACGTCGGCGATCAGTTCGTGGTGTTCGATCGGGCCGGGGTTATTGAATCCGCCGCTTTGGATAAAGTGATCAATCTCGAACTCGGGTTGTTCGCGCGTTGGTACATCGAGGCACGCAGCCTTCTGGATGCGGTGCAGGGCGAATTGGCGAAAGTCGGTGTAGCCTTCGACAGTGCCGATCAGATAACTGACGGAGTGGCGCGTGACCATGCCGGCTGGGTGTATGCGTAGGGTCTTGTATTCGGCCTTACTGCGGCTGAGGTAGACTATCTCCAGTTGCCGCGTTTCCAACAGAGCAGTGGCTACCTCGGACCAGACGGCCGAGTCCACTTCGGCGAGTTGGAGCGCCTTGCCGTTAGGCAAGGTGCGCACGCGTCTGACCCAGTGCGCCAGGTTGTTGTGTTCCAGCCCTTGGAGTTGCCTACGCGCCAAGTCGAAGTGGTGCGACAGTAGGCTCAGCACACTGGGTGGCAGCAGTTTGCTCAGGTGGCTTTCGGCAAGGACGAAGGCCAGTGCGGTGGGGGTGTCCAGAGCTGGAAAGTCGAATTGTGGGGTTTCCTTGGGAAAGCTCCAGAGATAGGGCCGTCGGCTTTCGTCACAAAGTAGTGGAAAGTCTAGGGCGAGGCGGCCGATGAGGTCCCGTTGCAAAGTCCGAAGGTCGATGTCGAAATTCTCGGCCTTGAGCCTTTGCAGCAGTTCGGTGGTGGAAATGCTTTTGGGCGCGCGCGGGATGAGACGCAGCAGGGCCAGGTGCCTGAATAACCTGTCTTTGGGGTCTGACATAAAGGAACTGTGCCTGAATCAACCGTGATGGTTCGCTGACGTCACATATCTGGCGAACATTCCATTTGATGGCTTTTTAGCATTATTTGTTTCTGCTCGCCATGGGCAAATGGCCGTAGCCTCACGTCTGTTCAGTCCCGCCTGAAGGCCTAGTCCGGAATTTTTCGCGGTCTAGTTCCTTTTTCAGTTCGTCGATCGCTTGGCTTTTCTTCATTAGTAAAGCACCGACCACCAAGCCAATGGTAAAGCAGACCAACTCTTTCATGGGGAACGCCTCACTGGTTGACTTGTGGCTATCCTCCATCAGCCATGCGACAATCTGTGTCGTTTATTTCATGACGTGGCAGCCATGCTTTGGCTACAACCGAGGCTAAGTCAGCGGGGATCACAAAAAAGAATGTGGGCCGTGCCGATGACTGCCCATGCGTCAGCCACGGGCGACCATCGGACGAGTGTGAGCCTAGACGTTACAGGTAGCTCGCGGCTTCTTCCTGAAGCCTTAATCGGTCTCCCTCTAGGATCAGGGCGTCATTCGTATAACCACGGCTTCAACTCCTTGAGGTTGGCAACCACAATCTGCTGAGCCTCAGGGTTAGGATTCAGATTTTTCGGATCGATTTGAAAACGCTGCAATACGTACTTCACCAGTGCTCTACGACTCGGAACAACCAGACGCCCATCTGTCATGCCGAAATCGACCTCAATGATCATTCGCTGTGCTTTATCCAGGCGCTCATCAGGCTTGATGATCACCGGAGCCTCGGTGTTCCAATCATCGTCCTCGGCAATACCATTCTCAGTTTCTTCGTCACGCAGGTCGGGTACGCCTCGTAGCCTGCTTAGCACGAAGTCACGGTACTGACGGTTTTTTTCACAGTAGGCTCGTACATGCCACCGCATTCCGGTGTACACCAGTGTATGAGGTGCGATTGTTCGGCCTTCTGGTTCCGGGCTATTGAGTGAAACGTAGTCGATGTCCAGTCTCAGATGGTCGCGGCAAGCCTTGAGCAGCGGCCGGAGAACTTCGGCCTTGATCGACCGGTCTGGCACTTCGAGCACCTTGGTATGAGCGTAGGCCAGCGCCAGGCCTTCGACGTGCGGTGCGCGTGCGTTGTTCTGATACAGCAAGTGCAGGTAGGCGCTGGCGCTGTCATCGATGAACAGCGGTTTGAATGTCTTGCTCGGCACGTAACCTTTTATCTGCTTGTCATATGTAAGGTTTTTGGGCGCATGCTCAGCGATGTAGGTATTGATGTCTTTCGATGCCTGCTGCCGACTGATGCCAAAGCTCTGGATCAGGTGTCCCGTGGTCAGCCGGCCTTCCCACCAGGCTACGGTTTCAATCAGACGATAGCGAAGAGCTAGGTCCCAGCGAACCTGTTCGATGGATTGCTTGCGTTTCATGCCCTCTCCATATGCTCGAATTCTTTACCTGTATAAGTCTACATTCTAGACGTGTCATTTTTAGCTACATATCGTCTTGCTGTCTTCGGGTTTATTGAGCTTGTTGAAGGGGGCGAACATGGTTGCTTGGGATGCGGTTTCTATAGGTGCTCTGCTGTTGATGGGGGCAATCTTGCTAGTGCTTGTACTTCAGTGCCTGGGGCTACGCGAGCTCTGGAAAGTGGCTCTCGACTTCAAAAGGGATGTGCGTCGGGCTCGCATTTGGGAGATGGAAAATCGGGAGCTGCGTTCAGCGCTGCGGGCTGAGAAAGCACACATTGAGCAGTTGCAAAGGAAGCTATTGATCCTGCAAGAGCTGCTTCCGACTGATGGGTAGCCGATAACAGACGACCGGTAGATAACGCTCGTGGTGACCCCATGATTTCTGAGAGGGGCGAGTGACGTGGTCAGTTGCATTCAAGTAAACTGATAAATTTGACGAATTTGTGGGCGCTTAAATGGTCAAGCTGGAAGACATCACAAAAGACGCTCAGATTCGCGGCCTGCATGGCGACGAGATTGTTAAAGTCATCAGTGTCGACAAGGTCGGTGACTCGGCAATCAGTGTCGTCTACCAGAAAAGTGCCGGCGGTTATGGCGACCAGATGCTTTTTCGCAGCGACGAGTCCCGTCTTGAGCTGGCCCAGGCAGGCAAAGCTTGGGCGTTTGATGCTCCAGGTGTTGATTTCAAGCTGGCCTTGGAGGCCTGGCGTATCCAGCTGGCCCATTTGTTCGATCCGATGATGGCGGTGCACACCTCCAACGTCGACCCGCTGCCTCACCAGATTTCCGCTGTCTACGAATCCATGCTGCCGCGCCAGCCGCTGCGCTTCGTGCTGGCCGATGACCCAGGCGCCGGTAAGACCATCATGGCCGGCCTGTTGATCCGTGAGTTGCTGATGCGAGCCGATGCCCGGCGCATTCTCGTGGTGTCGCCAGGCTCGCTGACCGAGCAATGGCAGGATGAACTGCTGGAGAAATTCGGCATCAAGTTCGAGGTGTTCAGCCGTGAGAAGCAGGAGCAGTGTGCCACTGGCAATTACTTTGAAGAGCAAAACCTGCTGATCTGCCGTCTCGACTGCGGATTCCACGCCATTCGGACACTCAGCCCACGCTGATCCGGACACCTGTTCCACGATCATTCGGACAGGCAGTCGGAGCGCAGCGACGCAGGGGTTGCATTGTTAGTCTGAGGCGCCCGGCGCCGTCAATTTCTTCACCCGCTTTCTCATCGACTCGCCCTTGAGGTTGATCCGGTAGGCGTTGTGCACCAGGCGGTCGAGGATGGCATCGGCCAGGGTTGGATCGCCGATCAGTTCGTGCCAGTTGTCCACGGGCATTTGGCTGGTCACGAGGGTCGAGCGCTGGCCGTAGCGGTCGTCCAGTAGCTCCAGCATGTCGCGGCGCTGTTCGGCGGTGAACGGGGCCAGGCCCCAGTCATCAAGGATCAGCAGGTCGGTCTTGGCATAGCCGCTCATCAGCTTGGCGAAGCGCCCGTCGCCATGGGCTAGGCCCAACTCTTCCAACAGGCGCGGCAAGCGCAGGTAACGCACGCTGTAACCCTCTCGGCAGGCCTGGTGTGCCAGGGCGCAGGCCAGCCAGGTTTTACCCACGCCGGTGGGCCCGTTGATGATCAGGTTGAGTCCGTCGCGTAACCACTGACCGCTGCTCAGCTGGAGGATCAGCGCCTTGTCGAGTCCGCGCGGGCTGCGGTAGTCGATGTCTTCGAGGCAGGCGTTGTGCTTGAGCCGGGCCTGACGCAGGCGGCTGCTGAGGCGCTTGTCGTCGCGTTCGGTCAGTTCGCGGTCGACCAGCAGGCCGAGGCGTTCCACGAAGCTCAGGCTGTCGATGTCGGGGGTTTTCAGTTGCTCGGCGAGTGCCTTGAGCATGCCGGTCAGGCGCAGGGTCTGGAGCTTGTCCAGGGTCGGATGGGGCAGCATGGTGGGATTCCTTGTGTTCAGTGGTAGTAGCCGGGGCCGCGCAGATTGGCGTGGTCGTCCGGCAGCAGGGGCAGGTTGGCTTGAGCCAACGGCAGGCTTTCCAAACCCTGGCGCAGGATCGATTCGAGGCTCTTGTAGCTGCACGCACCGAGGCTGAGGGCGCGACGGCAGGCCAACTCCAAGCGCACTTCGCCATGGGTCTTGCCCAGGCGCAGGATGCCCAGGCAGGCCCGGTAGCCTTGGGTTGGGTGGATGCGCCGTTCGAGGATGTGGCTGATCACGCCGGCCGTGTTCGGCCCGGTCTGCTCAGCCCAGCGGATCAGCCGTTGTGGCGTCCACTCGGCGTGCTCGCGATGGCTCTTGGGCATGTGCTCGGCCTGTGTGCTGTGCCGGCCCTTGTGCGGTGAGCGAAGATGGCTGGCCACCCGCTGATTGGCGTGGAAGCACTCCACCGTGCGCGCTGTCAGGCGTACTTCCAGTTGTTTCTTCACCAGTTGGTACGGCACCGAGTAGTAGTGCCCATCAACCTCGACGTGGTAGTCGATGTGCACACGCGCCTTCTTCCACTCGGCATACACGTAGGGTTGCTCCGGCAGCGGCCGCAGCACCGGACGATCCAGGGCTTCGAAGGCCGAGTGCCGGGAGCCCGGCAGCTTGCGAAACGGTCGTCGGTTGAGGCGCTCCAGCAATAAGGCGATGGCGCTGTTGAGTTCGTTCAAGGAGAAGAACTGGCGGTTCCTCAGCGCGGCGAGGATCCAGCGCTCGACCACCTGCACGCCGACCTCGGCCTTAGCCTTGTCGCGCGGCTTACGCGCCCGCGCCGGCACCACCGCCACGCCATAGTGCTCGGCCAGATCGCGGTAGCTCGGGTTGATGTCCGGCTCGTAGCGATGGCTCTTACTCACCGCGCTGCGCAGGTTGTCCGGCACCACGATCTCCGGCACGCCCCCGAGGAAGGCGAAGCAGCGGGTATGCGAGCCCAGCCAGTCCGGCAGCTGCTGCGACCAGGTGGCTTCGGCGAAGGTGTAGCTGGAGGCGCCGAGCACCGCGACGAACACCTGCGCCTGGCGGATCTCGCCGCTGTGCCGGTCGATCACCGGCACCGTCTGCCCGGCGTAGTCGACGAACAACTTCTCGCCGACGCGATGTTCCTGGCGCATCACCACGTCCAGCTTGCCCTGCCAGGCCCGGTAGTGCTCGCAGAACCAGCTGTACTGAAAACCCTGCGGCTGGCTCAGGCGATACTCCTGCCAGAGCAGCGCCAGGGTCACGCCGGGGCGACGCAGCTCGGCGTGCACCCAAGACCAATCAGGCAGTGGCCGCTGCTCACTGGGCACCGCAGGGGCCAGTGGGAACAGTTGCTGTTCCAGTTCGGAATCGGACAACGAGCAGGGCCAGGCTAGACCGCTGGCGGCAAAGCGACAGAGGTAATCACCGGCACTGCTGTGGCCTATGCCCAGACTGCGGGAGATCTTACGGACAGACAGCCCGCAATCGAACTTGAGGCGCAACACCTCACGGATTTTACGCATGGACAAACGCTCCACGACGACCTCTCTGCTTCGAAAAAGAGGTCGATGGTAGTGAATAAATCCTGCGTAGCTGCCTGCCTGGAAAGTGTCCGGATGGCCGTGGAATCGGTGTCCGGATGCTCGTGGAATGAGTGTCCGGATCAGCGTGGAATCACTGTCCGGATGTGCGTGGAATGGGTGTCCGAGTCAGCGTGGAATCCGCAGTCTCGACCAGCTGTCGCGCAACGAGGGCTACCAGCTCAAGCTCAAAAATACCGACTGGGATTTGATCATCGTCGACGAAGCCCACAAGCTGTCGGCCAACTACTTCGGCAACAAGGTCAACAAGACCAAGCGTTTCGAGTTGGGCGAACTGCTCGGCTCAATTACCCGTCACTTCCTGCTGATGACTGCCACCCCGCACAACGGCAAAGAAGAAGACTTCCAGATTTGGCTGTCACTGCTCGATGGTGACCGCTTCTACGGCAAGTTCCGCGAGGGCGCCCACAAGGTAGATGTATCCGACCTGATGCGGCGCATGGTCAAGGAAGAGCTGCTCAAATTCGACGGCACTAAGCTGTTCCCGGAGCGGCGTGCCTACACAGCCAATTACTCGCTGTCTGAGCAGGAGGCGGGGCTTTATCACGATGTGACAGAGTATGTGCGCAACCAGATGAACCTTGCTGATCGCCTTGATGGTCAGCGTAAGAACAACGTCGGCTTTGCTCTTACTCAACTGCAGCGCCGCCTGGCCTCTAGCCCTGAGGCCATTTATCAGTCGCTGCGCAATCGTCGCAAGCGCCTGGAAAATCGTATCGAGGAAGAAAAGCTTCACCTGCGCGGGACTGGTGTTGCCAGCGTGCTGGGTGAGTATTTGGTGAAAAAGCGCATTGAGGTACCTGATAACCTCGACGAAATGGAAGACGAGCTCAGTGCCGATGAGTACGAGCTTTACGCTGACCAATTGGTAGACCAAGCGAGCGCTGCCGAAACCATCGCTGAGATGGAAACTGAAATCTGCCTGCTCCAGAGCCTGGAACAGCAGGCGCAGCGCCTAGTGGCGTCAGGCAGTGATCGTAAGTGGGAAGAGCTGTCTTGCCTGCTGCAGGATTCCCCGCAGATGTACAACGGCGAGAACCGCCGCAAACTGATCATCTTCACCGAACATCGCGCCACCCTGGACTATCTGGTCAAGCGCATTGCCGACATGCTGGGTGATCCGCAGGCCATCGTCACCATTCATGGCGGCACTAACCGTGATGAGCGCCGCAAGGTGCAGGAAGAGTTTCGCCACAACCCGCGCGTTCTGGTGCTGATAGCCACTGATGCAGCTGGGGAGGGCGTCAACTTGCAGAACGCCAACCTCATGGTCAATTACGACCTGCCCTGGAACCCCAACCGTCTGGAGCAGCGTTTCGGCCGTATCCACCGGATTGGTCAAGATCAGGTCTGCCATCTGTGGAACATCGTTGCCAACGAGACCCGCGAAGGTGAGGTATTTCAAAAGCTGTTTGAAAAGCTGGAGATTGAAAAGCAGGCTCTGGGCGGTAAGGTGTTCGATATCCTTGGTGAGGCCTTCGATAACGTGTCGCTCAAGGATCTGCTGATCGAAGCCATTCGCTACGGCGATTCGCCGGAAGTGCGTGCGCGGCAGAACCAGGTCATCGAAGGGGCGCTGGACACCGAACATCTGAGTGAAATCCTCCGTCGCAACGCGCTGGTCGAGCAGCATATGAGCCTCGACCAGCTGTATGCCGTCAAAGAGGAAATGGAGAAAGCCGAAGCCCGCAAGCTGCAGCCCTATTTCATCCGTGCCTTCTTCAATGAGGCTTTTGCCAGCGTTGGTGGAGAACTTCGTAACCGCGAGCCTGCGCGTTTTGAGATTCGCCATGTGCCAGCTGCATTGCGCGAGCGTGACCGCGTGATCGGCGAAACCCGCACGCCTGTGCTCAAGCAGTACGAGCGCATCTGCTTCGAGAAACAACAGGTGCGCGTGCCTGGCAAGCCTATGGCCGATCTTATCCATCCCGGCCATCCGCTGATGCAAGCGCTGACCGATATCACGCTCAGTGCCCATCGCGGCAAGCTCAAGCAAGGCTCAGTACTGGTTGATCCCAATGACGACAGCCTGACTCCCAAAGTGCTGTTTATGCTCGATCACTGCGTGCGTGAGAGTGCGAGCGACGGCGTCGAACAGCCCAAGATCGTCTCGCGCCGGTTGCAGTTTGTCGAAATCGATCCTCAAGGCCACAGCAGCAATGCGGGCTGGGCACCGCACCTGGATCTGTTGCCGATCAAATCGGGTGAGCTCGACCTTGTGCAGGACGTACTAGGCGCCTCTTGGTTGCAGCAAAATCTGGAAAACCTTGCGCTACAGCACGCCTCGCAGCAACTGGTGCCGAACCATTACAGCGAAGTGAAAACTCGCATTCAGCGCCAGGCCGAGCGCGTGCTAGCAGCTGTACATGAGCGGTTGGTTAAGGAAATCAACTATTGGTCTGATCGCTACCTTAAGCTCAGTGACGACGTGGCTGCTGGCAAGCAACCGCGTATGCAGCCGGAGAATGCGCGTCGTCGATATGAGGAACTGACAGCCCGACTGGAGCAGCGCACCCGTGAGCTTCAAGCCATGCAACAGGTTAGCTCTTCCACCCCTGTAGTGATTGGCGGAGCATTGGTGATACCTGCAGGCCTGCTTGCTCAGCGCCAAGGCGATACCGAATTTTGTGCAGATGCGGAGGCGCGCTCGCGTATCGAGTGGGCTGCTATGCATGCTGTAATCGCAGTTGAGCAAGCGCTTGGTCACGGCGTCAAAGACGTATCTGCCGAAAAATGCGGCTGGGATATCACTGCGCGTCCACCGGTAGCCGACGATGGCAGCATCAAGGACGACCGTCATATCGAGGTTAAGGGGCGCGTTAAGGGCGCCACCACGGTCACCGTCACCAAGAACGAGATCTTCTCTAGCTACAACCAGGGCGAGAAATACATCCTCGCCATCGTGCTGGTGGATGGTGATCAAGTGGACGGCCCGTATTACATCAAGCATCCGTTCAAGAGCGAGCCGGAATTCGGTATTGCCAGCGTCAACTACGACTTGGGTGAGCTGCTGTCCCGGGCGGTCAAGCCGGAGGAAAGCCTGTGAAACTGAATTTGCTGCGGCTGAAGAATTTCCGCTGCTATGCCGATCTGGAGATATCCCTGCATTCGCAGCTTACTGTGCTGGTAGCCGAGAATGGCCAGGGCAAATCGACCCTACTCGACGCTGTGCGCATTGCACTCTGGCCCTATGTTAGCAGCTTCGATCTCTCCTCCACGGGGTACAACGATCCGGCCAATAGCATTGCCATCGGCGATGCACGCTTGCAACGAATGAGTGATGGCAGCATGTCGCGTTGCTTGCCAAGTAGTGTGCAGATGACCGGAGACTACGGGGGCGGGCTGTGCAGTTGGTTGCGTTATCGCGACAGCGAAGCTGAAAAGACCAAGACCAAGAGTGATGGCGAAACTCGACGTATGGAGCAGTGGGTCAGTGCTCTGCAACAAAGTATCCGCGATCCTCAGGTTGGGTCGCAGACTTTGAGCGTTTTTGGTTACTACGGTACCGGTCGTCTGTGGTCAGAGAAGAAGCTGACCAAGGCGCAGAAGGCTAAGGACGAGACGCAGGATACCGATTTCTACATCCGCACCTTCGCCTACCGTGACTGCCTGGATCCTGCTTCGACTTACAAGCATTTCAGAGCCTGGTTCATCTGGGCTTCGCAAAGCTACCAGGAACAGCGTCTCAAGAGGCTGGATGGGCGGGACAATCAAGAGGAGTTGCAGCAAGCAGAATTGCGCCTACAAGTTGTACGGAAGGCCATCGACACTTTCCTGCAACCGGCTACTGGCTGGCACTCGCTCGAATACAGCATCAGCCGGGAGAAAACGCTGGTGCTGCAACATGACCAGCACGGCACGCTCAATGCTGACCAACTTAGTGACGGCATTCGTAGCGTACTGGCCATGATCGGCGACATTGCCTATCGCTGTATCAAACTCAATCCGCATCTGGGCGCCGAGGCTGCTCGCCAGACCAGCGGTGTGGTGCTGATTGATGAAGTGGACATGCACCTGCACCCACGCTGGCAACAGATCATCCTTTCCCAGTTGCAGGAAGCCTTCACTCGTATCCAGTTCATCGTTACTACCCATAGCCCGCAGGTGCTTAGCACTGTTCCCGCCGAATGCATCCGCGTGTTGGTGGCGGAGCGAGACGAAGACAGCGGCCAGCAGCGTATGGCTGTTCATCCCGTCACTCAACAAACCCAGGGTGTGGCTAGTTCCGATGTGCTGGCCGAGGTGATGGGCACCGATCCGGTGCCGGATATCGCAGCAGCCCGCCAGCTCAGTCGCTATATGGCGTTTATCCAGCAGAATCTGGAAGGCAGCGACGAGGCGCAGCAGTTGCGTGCTGAGTTGAATCAGCACTTCGGCGCCGATCACCCGCAAATGCTCGAATGCCAACGTCTGAGCCGCCTTCAGGCTCTCAAGCGCCGACGGCCGTTACGCCCAGGCGGCGCGGAGGACTGATTAATGCACCGACTTCAACGTGGCCCAGCGCCGATCTGCCTTGCCCGCCACAGGCATGGCCGGGACAACTGGAGTGCCCTGGATGGTGCAGATAGGACCGAAATCTGGCAAACGCTGGAGGCCATGCAGAGCCGGAGGTGCGCCTATTGCGAGGCGGCCATTGCAGAAGGCAATCGGCACATCGAGCATTTTGTGCAGAAGGGGCGTGACCCTCGGGTCACATTCCAGTGGGACAACCTCTTTGGCTCCTGCAACCGCGAGGACTCTTGCGGCAAGTACAAAGATCACGGAGCTGGGGCCTACAACCCTGGCGACTTGCTCAAGCCTGATGTCGATGATCCCGACCATTACTTCGTCTTCGTGGCCGACGGCACTATCCAGCTGCGCGCTGGCCTGAATGACACCGATCGGCAGCGTGCCAGCGAAACTCTGCGTGTCTTCAATCTCGATGCGGAACACGGTGCCTTACGCCATATGCGCCAGAGGGAGTCCGCCGGTTATGTGCCGATAGCTGAGGAACTGTGGACGCTTTTCGATGAATTTCCCGAGGATGAGTGGCAGCAGTTGCTGGATGACGAACTTGCTGCCACGACCCATCTGCCTTTTGTTAGTGCCATCCGCCATACCCTATGCCGGATGAGCTGATCAGGAATCCCCATGTACCCCATCAAGACCCCGAAAAAACTCATCGAAGTCGCTCTACCGCTGGATGCGATCAACGCAGCCGCCGCCCGGGAGAAATCCATTCGCCACGGACACCCCAGCACGTTGCACTTGTGGTGGGCAAGGCGGCCGTTGGCAGCAGCGCGGGCGGTGATTTTTGCGCAGATGGTGAATGACCCTGGCTACGAGCGTCATCTGGGGCGTGGGGTGAACAAGGAAAAGGCTGCTGCAGAGCGTGAGAGTCTATTCAAAATCATCGAAGATCTGGTGGTTTGGGAGAATAGCAACAACGAGGAGGTATTGTCCCGGGCGCGAGCGGAGATTTGGAAGAGCTGGCGCGAGACATGCGAGCTGAACAAAAGCCATCCACAGGCCGCAGAGCTATTCAATCCTGAGAAACTTCCTGACTTCCATGATCCGTTCGCTGGTGGTGGAGCGCTGCCGTTGGAGGCGCAGCGTCTAGGGCTAGAAAGCTATGCGTCCGATCTCAACCCTGTACCAGTCACTATCAACAAGGCGATGATTGAGATTCCACCTAAGTTCTCCGGAAAAGCGCCGGTAGGGCCGGAAAGCGCCATAGATAAAACCAGCAAAAAGCAGCGTACTCGCGATGCTTTCCAGGATTGGTCGGGTGCCAAGGGGCTGGCCGAGGACTTGCGTCGATATGGAGCGTGGATGCGTGATGAAGCTGAAAAACGCATTGGCCATTTGTATCCACAGATTGAAATCACCGCCGAAATGGTTGCCGAACGTCCGGATTTGGCTAAATACGAGGGTGAAAGGCTGACGGTGATAGCTTGGCTGTGGGCGCGCACAGTAAAAAGTCCCAACCCAGCGTTTAGTCATGCAGAGGTGCCGCTGGCTAGCACTTTTATCCTTTCTAGTAAGGCTGGAAAGGAAAGCTATGTTGAGCCGATTATCGAGGGCGACAGCTACCGTTTTGTCGTCAGAGCGGATACACCGCCACACTCGGCCAAGAATGGTACCAAGCTGTCACGCGGGGCGAACTTCCAGTGCCTACTGTCCGGTACACCAATTGAGCCAAAGTACATCAAGGCTCAAGGGGTTGCTGGGCATATTGGTCAGCGGCTGATGGCTATTGTTGCTGAAGGTACGCGAGGCCGTGTCTACTTATCTCCAACATCAGAACAGGTGCGCGTCGCTCAGCAGGCTAAGCCTACATGGCGCCCGGAAGTGACCATTTCCGGTAGCACACAGTATCTTGGCGTTAAGCCGTACGGCTTTACACGCTTTGATCAGCTTTTCACTGACCGCCAATTGAGCGCCCTTACGACATTCTCTGACCTAGTGCAGGAAGCTATCTCTCGCGTGCACGAGGATGCGCTAGCTGCAGGCATGGTTGACGATGAGTTGGGCCTGGATCAGGGAGGTCAAGGAGCTGCTGCATATGCCCAAGCTGTGGGCATGTATCTAGCCTTCGCGATCAGTAAGGTGAGCAATATCGGCTCAACCGTAGCCTCGTGGATGAATGATCGTGGAGCATTCAGAGAGACTTTTGCACGGCAAGCAATCCCAATGGTCTGGGACTTTGCTGAAGCAAACCCGTTTGCCAATGCTGGCGGGAGCTTTGCCACAGCGATTGATAAGGGAGCAATGGCCGTCAGCGATTTGCCAAAAGCTCAAGGCGGCTTCGTTTATCAACAAGATGCCCAGAGCCAAAAAATCAGTCAGCAGAAGTTGATCTCCACTGATCCGCCGTACTATGACAATATCCCATACGCTGATTTGTCCGACTTTTTTTATGTCTGGCTACGCCGCTCGCTGCGAACCATTTTCCCTGGACTATTTGCGACTATGGCCGTACCCAAGGCAGAGGAGCTTGTTGCTGCTTCTCATCGTCAAGGTGGGCGAGATATGGCAGAAAAATTCTTTCTCGACGGTATGACTGCCGCCATGCATAACCTTGCCGAGCTCGCGCATCCGGCTTTTCCGGTGACTATCTACTACGCCTTCAAGCAGGCGGAAACCAATGAGAGTGCTGGTACCTCTAGCACTGGTTGGGAAACCTTCCTTGCTGCAGTGCTCAAGGCTGGCTTTGCTCTTACTGGCACCTGGCCAATGCGCACAGAAGGTGCAGGCAGAATGAGAGGCCAGGGAGCAAATGCATTGGCCTCCAGCATCGTGCTTGTCTGCCGTCCGCGTGCAGAAAATGCGCCTGTTGTTTCGAGGCGTGAATTCATCCGCGAACTGAACGCTACCCTCCCGGACGCACTGGCTGAGATGACCCGTGGCGGAATTAACTCGCCGGTGGCTCCGGTAGATTTATCTCAGGCGATCATTGGCCCCGGTATGGAAGTTTTCAGCAAATACAGCGCTGTTTTGGAAGCTGACGGCTCGCCCATGAGTGTGCGCAGCGCGCTACAACTGATCAACCGTTTTGTCGGCGAAGACGACTTCGACCATGACACTCAGTTCTGTCTCGCCTGGTTCGAGCAGCATGGTTGGGCCGAGGGTAAGTACGGCGATGCTGATGTACTTGCCCGCGCCAAAGGTACCAGCGTTAACGGCCTGGTGGATGCTGGTGTGGTGGATAGCGCCAGCGGCAATCTTCGCCTGCTCAAATGGGCGGAGATGCCGCGCGACTGGTCGCCGGAGAGCGACAGCCGCCTTTCCGTGTGGGAAGCCTTACACCAGCTAATCCGTGCCCTTAACCAGGACGGTGAAACAGCTGCCGGCCAACTGCTGGCGCGCATGCCTGACAAAACCGCTGGCCTCACTGCATTAACCTATCGCCTCTACACCCTCTGCGAACGTCAAGGCTGGAGCAACGAAGCACGCGCCTACAACGAACTGCAAGGCGCCTGGCTCGGCATCGAACAAGCCAGCCAGGAGTCTGGACACATTGGAAGTCAAGCTGTGCTGGATATCTGACTTGCCTGGTAATAGGCAGAGAGGGCAGCACGTGAAAAGGAAAGACGGATGACTCTTAAACCCTGGCGTCTAATCGCCGAACCCCACGAAGATGTGCGCAGCGGCACCTTTGTTCAGGCTGAGTTCGCTGCAGATATCACTCGTGTACATACCGGCACGGCGGCAGCGGAGTATCAGGATCCGAAGCTATTCTTCCAGCGCACCTTTATCACCGAGGGCATGCGCCTGCTGCTGGATTCGGTGGTTAGACGGTTGTCTGGCAAGGGCGGCGATCCGGTCATTCAACTGCAGACGGCCTTTGGTGGCGGCAAGACCCACACCATGCTGGCGGTCTATCACTTGGCCCAGGGCAAGGTTGCAGCCAGTGAGATGCCGGGTGTCGGGACCATTCTGAACAAGGCCGGTGTTACCGAGCTGGCGCCGGCGCGGTTGGTGGTACTGGATGGCATTAAGTCCTCCCCCAACCAACCAGTGCAGCATGACGCCTGCTCGGTCCGCACACTGTGGGGGGAGTTGGCCTGGCAACTGGGCGGTGATGAGGGCTATGCGTTGGTGGCTGACGCTGACCTATCCGGAACTTCGCCAGGTAAAGACGTGCTGGTCACTCTACTTAGCCGTTATGCACCTTGCGTCATCCTGGTGGACGAGTTAGTAGCCTATATCCGTCAGTTCGAGGAAGGCGTTTCACTCGCTGGGGGAACCTTCGACTCCAACCTGACTTTTGTCCAGGCGCTGACTGAAGCGCTGAAGGCTGTACCCTCAGCGGTAATGCTGGCCTCGCTGCCAGAGTCCGAAAAAGAAGCCGGCAGCCAGCGTGGCGTGCGCGCCCTGGAGGCGCTGTCGCACTACTTTGGCCGTGTGCAGGCGCTGTGGAAGCCGGTGGCGACTGAGGAGGCTTTCGAGATCGTCCGGCGTCGCCTGTTCAGTCGGATCAACGACCAACTGGCCGCCGAGCAGGTGTGCCGTCAGTTCGCTGACTTCTACGTTGCGCACAGCGGAAAGTTCCCGTCTGAAACTCAGGAAAGCCATTACTTCGAGCGTCTGAAGCAGGCTTACCCGATTCACCCGGAGGTATTTGATCGGCTGTATGACGACTGGTCGAGCTTGGATAACTTCCAGCGTACCCGTGGCGTCCTGAAGATGATGGCCAAGATCATCTACAGCCTATGGAAAGATGGGAATAACGACCCGTTGATCATGGCAGGCAGCCTGCCTTTTGCTGATACCGATACCCGCAACGAGTTCACCTATTATCTGCCCGCAGGCTGGGATCCGGTTGTGGACCGGGATATTGACGGGCCGCGCGCAGAAACCGTAGCCATCGAAAACCACGATGCGCGCCTTGGGGCTGTGCATGCATGCCGTCGAGCTGCACGCACCATTTTCCTCGGTAGTGCGCCGACAACTTCCAGTCAGTTGGTTCGCGGTATCGAGCTAGAGCGTGTGCTGCTGGGTAGTGCTCAGCCTGAGCAGCAACTGGGCGTGTATGAAGATGCACTGCGTCGCTTAGGGGACAAGCTGCATTACCTGAACATTGCAAATAGTCGTTACTGGTTCGACACTCGCCCGAACTTGCGCCGCGAGATGGAGGAACGCAAGAAGCGCTTCAAGGATCGCGAAGATGTGTTCCCGACTCTGCGTCAGCGCCTCAATAATCTGGGCGGCTGTTTCGGTGGCGTGCACGTATTTACCGGCAGTGCCGATGTGCCGGACGATTGGACGCTGCGCCTCGTGGTGCTGGCGCCTGATTCGCCTTATAGCAAAACCGGGCCGAACGCAGCGTTGAACAAAGCGTTGGAGATCCTCAAGAATCGTGGCGATCAGCCTCGTCAAAAGCAGAACCGACTGATTTTCTTGGCGGCGGATGCTGACAATGTGAGCCGCTTGAAGGACCACGCACGTTCGGTGCTCGCTTGGGAATCTATCGTCAGCGACTACAAGGACAATCGTCTCACGCTCGACAACCTGATGGCGCAAAATGCTTCAGCCAGTCTGGGGCAGGCGCGTGAGACGCTTAACCGCACCCTGCGCGAAACCTGGAAGTGGCTGCTGGCGCCAGTGCAGCACACGAGTAATCTGACAGAGATCGTTTGGGAGCTCTATGCCGTCAACCCAGGCGCTTCGAGCCTGCCCCAGGAAATCGAGAAGGTTTTGCGGGAAAATGAGCTGCTGATCACCGAGTGGGCTCCGATCCATCTGTCCAACATGCTCAAGCGCTGGTTTTGGAAGGACGGCATGGCTGAAGCTGGCGCGCTGGATGTGTGGCAGAAGACCTGTTGCTATCTGTACCTACCGCGCCTGCGTGACGATCAGGTGTTTGCCCGCACTCTTAACCAAGGGGTGCAGAGCAAAGACTTCTTCGCTGTAGCGCAAGGCAAGGAAGGCGAGCGATATCCGGGCTTTGTGTATGGTAAATCGACCTCGGTCATTCTCGATGGCTCTTGCCTACTGATCGAACCAAGCGCGGCATCGGATTATGCCGAGGCGCTCAGAGTCAAGGAGGCAGCGGCCAATGCGGCGTCCACGGTGCAGCCGCCTACTGGAGAGTTGATCCATGACACTCCTACCGAAGGCTCCAGTGATACCGCCGTAGGTGCTGGCTCGGGTGGCAGGTCGTCTGGCTCGACCGATGTGGCGGTAGCTAAGACATTGCCGACGCAGTTTTATGCCAGTGCCGAGTTGGACCCGGTCAAAGCCAAGATGCAGTTTGCAACGCTGGTCGACGAAGTGATTCAACAGTTCACGGCTAAGCATGGCGTGAATGTAACCATTTCCATCGATATTCAGGCCAGCAGCGCAGGTGGTTTTGATGACTCAGTACAGCGCTCGGTGAAGGAGAACTGCAGTGTGCTGAAGGTGAATACTTACGAGTTTGAGTAAGCCCCTGCAGAGCGGGCATCCCTGCTGATGCCCGCAGCTACTGCCAGTGAGCGGGAATTTCGATGGCGTAGTTCTTGGCGACGGTCTTCAGTGTGGCGAGTATTTCTGCATGGCGTGCCTGCTCGCCAGGCTGCCAAGTGTTTCGCTTATCCAGCATGTTTTTCAGTTCACCCAGGTTGTACATATCGAGGCGATGAAAATTGCCCCAGCTCGGTATGCCGAAGAGGTTGTAGATGACCACGGTGGCATCACGTTCGCTGGCAAGGCGCTTTTCCCCGCTGAGCTTTTCGGCGGCAGCCTCGGCTTCATCTCGATCGTCGTAGGTGTTGAGCAGTTTCATCAGTGTTTGGCTGTGCTTCACATGGGCGGTGAATTCTGCCTGACCGGCGAAAAAAGTACATCCAAGGATCTGTTCAGGGGGGGCGCAGGTGGGTGAAGTAGCACATCCAGTGAACTATACCCTTTCGACTTTGACGTACCATCGGGCGGTCGAACCGGATTCGTCAGCCTGTGGTTTGTGTCCTCAAGCGCACTGGCCCAGCGTCCTGCCGGGTGCCATTACATGGGAGCCTTCCAGTGACCGTCATTACCACACCCGAGTTACTGCAATGCCGGCAAGCCTGCCACCAGCGTTTGAGGCAAGCGCTGGGGCTGACTGCGTTGGGGCTGCTGATGTTCGCTGCCATGCAGGTGCTGCTTGCGCAGAACCTCCTGCCAGCTGGCCAGCAGATTGATCCGCGCTGGCTGCTTGCGTCGCTACCGGCTTTGTTGCTGCCGCTCGGGCTACTCGCATGGGGCGTCTGCTTTTTCCATTGGATGCATCTACAGCGTTATGCCAAGGTGGTCTATTCACTCCAGAGAGTCCTCGCCACTCGTGAGTTGTCGGCGGCTCGCCAGGCACTGGCCGTCGCCCGTGAGCAAGCCGGGCAGAGCCGCCTGAACACAAGCGCGCTGCAGGCACTTCAACCACAATTGGAACAGCACCTGGACGGGCTCACCCGGCAGTATCTTCAGCAGCGTCTGGCGGCCGATGTGACAACCGCTCGCAACCAGTGCCGGCAGCGCCTGCAGGCTATCCGTAGTCGGACACCTCTGATCCAGGCGGAAACCACTGTGCGTGAAACACTGCAGCGCCTGCAGCAGCGGCGCGATCAGCTTAGCGACCAGTGGGATGAGACCTACGAGAAGTTCTCCTGGTGGAACAAGATAAAGTACTCCGATGGCCCAGATTTCAGAGAAATAGATCAGGCCATCAGGCAACTCAAGAAGATGCATGACAGGTTGCTGATTCAGCACTCTGAAGACTTCAGCTGCCTCAATAAGCACTTCTCCGAACTCAAATACCGTGCTGAAGCACGTATCACCAGCAGCCAACAGCAGATTGAGCAGTTCATCGCCGATGAAGTGACTTGTGGGCAAGAAATTGAGTTGCCACTCAGGGCTGGGTTTATGCTGTCAGCCCTGTCGGTGCCGATTTCCCTATGGGATGACTTCACCACGGCAGGCAACATTTACGATGCGATGCGGAGCGTCAACGGCAACTATGCTGGTATGAGTGATGCTGAAATCTGGCTGGAAACCCTGTTCTTGTCCTCAGAGAGCCTGGTTGGGCTGACCTCCCTGGCCAAGGGCGCCTATTTTGAGAAATTGGTGGCGAGCGATACCGGGGGTGCCCTTTTCGAACACTTCAACAACCCCGGAAGCGATATCGTCATCGACGGTGTGGCCTACCAGATCAAGGCCACTTCCAGTACCACCTACATCAACAGCGTAGATGCTGATATCCCGGTTATTGCTACCTCGGAAGTGGCCGAGCGGACTCGCGCCATTGACTCAGGCTTTAGCAATATCGAGTTGGAGCATTCGGTAGACCTTGCACTTGGCGGTTCGGTGGTCGACTCCGAGGACACTGTCCTCGATGCATTGCTTTCTGGGGTTGGCGGGCTCGGGTTGTTTGCCACCATTGAGGGTATCAACCATGCCGCAGAGTACTACGAAAACGGCGGCGATGGCGTAGAGGCCCTATTTGCAGGAGCAGGCGTGGCCATTGAAGGCTCCGCACGGGCGCTGGTGGGTACTGCAGAGCTGGGTTACAAGGTGCTCGCTTCCGCCCCTAGCCGCTATATCGGCCGTACACTGCTGGCTGGGCTGAAAAAGTTCGATGACAAAATGACGGACGCGGGCTCTAGGCCCAAATGAGTAGCTCCAGCTGGGGCACCGACGCAAAAAAATAAGACCTCGAATCAGCTGCCTCCATGGTGATCTTTAGGGCTGAGCCCTAAAGATCACCATGGAGGCATTATGAGATCTTTTTACAAATAACCTCGTTCAGCCAATGAGACGCAACCTTCATGGCCAACCACCACATGATCCAATATGCAGGTGCCGACCATGTTCAGAGCGTTTTTGAGGGTGGCGGTCAGGGTCCGATCGGCTTGGCTGGGTTCTGGGTCACCGCAGGGATGATTGTGAACCATAATGACGGCTGCAGCATTGTGCTCCAAGGCGATCTTGACCACCTCTCTCGGGTACACGCTCGCGCCATCCAGAGTGCCTCTGAACAGTTCTCTAAAGCCTATGACCCGATGTTTGGAATCGAGCAGCAGCAGGGCAAAGACTTCATACTCGTGGTACTGCAGCAGTGTTTGCAGGTGACTGAACACCTGCTTCGGCTCAGTCAGTGCCCGGCCTTTAGACAGACGACTCATGGCCAGTTGTTGCGCCATCTGCAGGATGTCGGCCTCGGTGACGGGGGACTCCATGACGTAGGTGCCACTCGCTTCACCGGCTTTGAGCTTGTGATATTTCATGACGGTATTCCTGTAAGAATGGGAAAGCTGGGTAGGTTGAGTAGAGCGTTACTGAACGGAAGGCCTAGTGCTGTGCTCGATAGCCTGAGCCTCCAGCCTCTGAGCCAGTGAGGGCTTTGACGGTGCTGTCGGTTTGGCCTCTGCGTTGCCGGGTGGGGTTTCAGCAGCGGGAAAGAACTCCTCGACAATGGCGCCACTGTCCTCCTCGCTGTCTTCAAAAGCGCCATTGTTAAAACCTTGCCGGGCTGCGTAATCCAAGGCGCTCTGGTCAAAGCCCGAGGCTTGCCGGGTTTCCTCCAGTTGCTTGGCTGCCAATAGGGCGTCTTCTAAATTCATTTCACTGCGCACCGTGATATCGACGTAGAAGATCGGCGTGCCATGGCTCTGACGGGTGGATTTGCCACGCAGACGCAGCTCCAATGGCAGGCAGGCCAGGCGATTGCCAGAGATGGCTTGCAGGTAATGCAGACGCGCTGCCAGGGTACGGATGCTGTTGAACCCAGTGGTGCGGAAGACAAAACTGCCCAGTGGGTCGTCATCACCAATCACCACGTTCAGTCGACCGTAAGGTTTGCATGCATTGCCTTGGGCCAGTGGGCAACCATCAGGTGAAGGGCAGGGCAGCGATTGGATGCCGTCCTTGGTCAAACGCTTGCAAGTTTCACCATTGCCGACGCACAACGGCCTGCCGGTAGTACGGTCGAACAGGCTGAAGTCCGCACGAAAGTTGAGGTCTGGTTCGTTGAACATTAAGCGGATCGGAATGCTGCGCAGCTTGCCGTCCTGACCATTGCGCAGTTCTTCGTTGAGTGGATGCAGCAGCCAGCCGTCACGGCTCTGGACTTGCGACGTGATGGTGAACTGATTGTCCTTCTCTGGCAGGCGCTTGCCATTTTTCTCGACGACCTTGCCGATGGAAATGCGCCCGAGTACCGGCGGGGTAATGGCTAAACCTTTAAGCATGGCGGTTATCCTTGATCTGAAATAAAAAAGCCACCGGGACGTGAGTGGTCCGGGTGGCTAGGGTGAGCAAGCTGTTTTAGGCGATCAGGAAGCGACGAGTGCCTGCTTTGGCCTTGGGGTAGCGAGCTTGCAGGTAGGGCTTGTCTTTGAGCATCTGTTCGACATCTAGACCAATGCTGTCCTTGGATTTCTTCCAGCTGATGTAACCCTCTGCAAAATCTGCTCGGGTGGCCTCCCCCATGGCCTGCTGCAGAACCTGCTTGAGCTGCGCCTCCCGCGTTTCCTGCTGAGCAATGCTCTGACGAATAGACTTGAGTTCCAGGAAGGTGCAGGTCAGTTCCTTGTGCTGTCTGAAGTCCAGGGTCTGTCCGTTATCCTCGGGGTAGAGGCAGCGCAATGCCGCTTCCGCAGACGCTGTGCCATCGACTGGTGGCGGGGTGTCACTGACGACGTAATCCCAGAACAGCCGTTCTAGATCAATCAGCCGCTTAATCAGCGCCTCGTCGCGTGTGATGCGATGGATTTCCAGATGCTGGCCACCGAGCAGCACCGCCACATCAGCGGCCTGCTTGCCAGTGACTGCAAGCTGGTGCATGACTTGCAATTGCACATATTCGGGCACGCCCTCTTTCCAGAGGCGTGCCCCGTTTATGCCGGCAGTCTTGCACTCTAGGATCTGCACATCGTCGGTACCGATCACCTCGCGGTCGATATTGGCGAGCATCCAGGGCAGCGCCGGATCGGGATGCTGCAGCACCGCGTTGATCCGTCGGACCTTGTGCTGGCTGCGCTTGCTGTAATGCCAGGCCACGATAGGCTCCAGCACATTGCCCCAGTACAGCGGGCTTTCCTCATCGTGAGGATCGACCTTGGGCATGCTGGCATCGCGACCGGTCTTCTCCAGCCACAGCTCCAGCTGCGACTTGTAGGGATTCAGACCCACCGCAGCGGCAGCATCCGAACTGCCGATGCCTTTCTTGCGGATCTGCAACCAGTCCTCGCGGGGCAGCTCCTTGGTGCTGACCAGGCGCAGGGCGGGGCGTTTCTGGCGGGTGCTGCTATTCAATGACGTTGCTTTCATCGTCTTTACCTGCTGGTATAAAAAACGCCCGACCAGCACATGGCTGACCGGGCGCAAGGGGTGAGGTAAGTAAGGGTTAGGCGGCGAGTTGCAGAGCGGCATCCAGGGCGCGTTGTTTGATCTGTGCTCCCTGACCGAACCATGCCGAGTCCAGGCGGTACTCGTTACTGCGGGCACGGCGCTCGTGGTCGACGTACTCGGTCACGGCATTGAGCAGGCCCCAAGCAGTGCCGCGTGCTGAGTCCAGTTGGCTGCCACGACCACGGCCCTCGTACAGTTCCTGGACCTTGCGTAGGGCGCGCTCGTTGGGCAGTTGCTCCGGCAGAGCGCCGGTCGGGCTGGTCTCACACACCACGTTCATGAAATAGCCTAGCGCTTCATGCCTCTGCACCTTACGCTCGGCCAAAGCTCTCATGCGATACATAAACTCGTCCCATTGCGAGACGGCGATACCGAGTTGCTTCTTCACCGCCTTGGGATCGAAGCGGGTGTTGTGTGGCACCTTGATTGCCCGGCTGCTGCCGTCGAGGGCGATGGTCAGGGTGTTATTGCAGACTACGCGCACGGTGGTCGGCGTGGCGGTGGTGGCCAGGGTGCCGTCGCAGGAGGTTGCCAGCAGCAGATAGCCATTCACTTGGTCGTTACCTTTGAGCTCTGTGCCTTGGCCGGTACGTGCCAGCGCCCAGAACTTGCGCCCACCCTTGAGCACGCCAGCCGTTTCCAACTCGTAACCGGAGGCGTCGGTGAGGTCGCGATAAAACTCCAACACTTCACGCGGCTGCACCGTGTGGTAGCGCTGCGAGACCACCGACAGCGGTGCTTTGGTGTCGGAGCGGTAGAGGACTTTCTGTTCGGGGAAGGAGTGAATAGTGCCAAGGTGACCGACAGTATCCGACTTGAAGTGCACCGGACTTTCCTGGATTTGCCAGTCCATGCCGGCTTCACGTTGCCAGACCTCGATAGGTTGTTTACGGGGGAGTTGATTGCCCAGACCGTGCCAGGGAGTAGCGCCGGCGTAGGCCATGGTTTCAATGAGATGAGCCATAGGAATGATTCCTTGCGAATGAATGGGGAAGGGCGTCGTTTCAGCAAACGACGCCTGATCACAACGACTTAACGATTGACGCTAAAGCTGTAACCACACTCCAGGCATTCGTAATTAGCCAGCACCTTGTCATCAATCTGCTCACCTAGCGTGGCCCCGGCTATCCCGCCCGCTACCCCGCCAAACAGACCACCGAGCAGAGCCCCAGCAATACTGCCAATGGCAACCCCTACCGGCCCGCCGACCACTCCCAGCACCGCACCGGCTTCAGCACCCGATAGGGCACCAGCGGCTCCACTGGCCGCACCACCTGCGGCACCAATCAAACCGCCCGCTTGTTTTCCGATATTTTTAGTGATGACGCGTCCCGAGTTGCAGCTTGGGCAAGGGGTATACATGTGCAGATCCTCTCAAGTGATGAGCGTGCCGAGGTAGAAACTGGCACGCCAAATCCCCAGCAGCAGTCGATACTGCGGGGCGTTCACTGAGGTGATATAGGTTTGAAATATTTTTGGATCCAACTATCTGCGGAGGTATTGCTATGAAAGTAATCGGATGCTTGGCGTGGGCTTTATTCTATATTTCGTTTGTTTTTTGACTAATTTTAATAAACTGGTCTAGATGTTTCAGGCTATGGGTTGCAGGGTGACCTGGGCTGCAGAGCTACGCCGGCTAGATCTCAGAATGAGTCCCCACAACCTCCGGTAGGTACAGTGTTATTGCACTGTATTGCGCGGTCGGCTACTGTGCCCGGATAGCAAACGCGAGATATCGTCGTGAACACCAGCAGCACCCTCCTGATGCGCGTCATCAAGTCCCTCGCCCGTTGGCGTTGGCGCACCTGACTTTCTCCTTGCCGGCACCGCCGGTCCGTCCTTTGTTCGTTCCTGTTTCCTCGGCTGTCGGCCACCTACCCCAAAAAACCTTTGCAGCAAAGTAAAAAGCGGGTATTTGTGCGGGTATCAGAGCAGGGTCATTCAATAAAAAGACAGTAAATTCAAGAGGTTAAGCTTAAAATGCTGCTGATGATCGACAATTACGACTCATTCACTTACAACGTCGTTCAGTACCTTGGCGAGCTGGGTGCCGAGGTAAAGGTCATTCGCAATGACGAAATGACCATCGCCCAGATCGAAGCCCTCAACCCCGAGCGCATCGTCGTATCTCCAGGCCCGTGCACGCCGAGTGAGGCGGGCGTGTCCATCGAGGCCATCCTGCATTTTGCCGGCAAGCTGCCGATTCTCGGTGTATGCCTGGGCCACCAGTCCATCGGCCAGGCTTTTGGTGGTGATGTGGTACGTGCCCGCCAGGTGATGCACGGCAAGACCAGCCCGGTACATCACCGTGACCTGGGCGTGTTCGCCGGCCTCAACAACCCGTTGACCGTTACCCGTTACCACTCGCTGGTGGTAAAGCGCGAAACCTTGCCCGAGTGCCTGGAAGTGACCGCCTGGACAGCCCATGCTGACGGTTCGGTCGACGAGATCATGGGCTTGCGCCACAAGACGCTGAATATCGAAGGGGTGCAGTTCCACCCCGAGTCGATCCTGACCGAACAGGGCCACGAACTGTTCGCCAACTTCCTCAAGCAGACCGGCGGCCGCCGCTAAGGATCGAACATGGATATCAAGAGTGCGTTGAGCCGTATCGTCGGCCAGCTGGACCTTTCAACCGAAGAAATGCGCGACGTCATGCGCCAGATCATGACCGGCCAGTGCAGCGAAGCGCAGATCGGCGCCTTCCTGATGGGCATGCGCATGAAGAGCGAAAGCATCGACGAGATCGTCGGTGCGGTGTCGGTGATGCGCGAGCTGGCCGACAAGGTCGAACTGCAGAGCCTCGATGGCGTGGTCGATATCGTCGGTACCGGCGGTGATGGCGCCAACATCTTCAACGTGTCCACCGCCTCGTCGTTCGTACTGGCGGCGGCAGGTTGCACCGTGGCCAAGCATGGCAACCGCGCGGTATCAGGCAAGAGCGGCAGTGCCGACCTGCTGGAGGCCGCCGGTATCTACCTGAACCTGACGCCCACCCAGGTGGCCCGCTGCATCGATAGCCTGGGCATCGGCTTCATGTTCGCGCAAAGCCATCATTCGGCCATGAAGCACGCTGCCGGCCCGCGTCGCGACCTGGGGCTGCGCACCCTGTTCAACATGCTCGGCCCGCTTACGAATCCGGCCGGGGTGAAGCACCAGGTGGTCGGGGTATTCGCCCAGACCCTGTGCCGCCCGTTGGTTGAAGTACTGCAGCGCCTGGGCAGCAAGCACGTGCTGGTGGTGCACTCGAAAGACGGCCTGGACGAGTTCAGCCTGGCTGCGCCGACCTTCGTCGCCGAACTGAAAAATGGCGAAATCACCGAATACTGGGTAGAGCCGGAAGACCTCGGCATGAAGAGCCAGAGCCTGCACGGCCTGGCCGTCGAGAACCCGCAGGCGTCGCTGGAGCTGATCCGCGATGCGCTGGGCCGACGCAAGACCGAAAACGGCCAGAAGGCCGCCGAGATGATCGTGCTCAATGCGGGCGCGGCGCTGTATGCCGCTGACCATGCCATGAGCCTGAAAGCCGGTGTGGAACTGGCCCACGACGTTCTGCACACCGGGCTGGCCTGGGAGAAGCTGCAGGAGCTGGGTGCCTTTACTGCAGTATTCAAGGTGGAGAACGAAGCATGAGTGTGCCGACGGTGCTGGAAAGGATCATTGCCCGCAAGTTTCAGGAAGTGGCCGAGCGCAGCGCGCGCGTCAGCCTCGCCGAACTGGAGGCCCTGGCCAAGGCTGCCGACGCCCCGCGTGGCTTTGCCAAGGCCCTGATCGAGCAAGCCGCGCGCAAGCAGCCGGCGGTGATTGCCGAAATCAAGAAGGCCTCGCCGAGCAAGGGCGTGATTCGCGAGAATTTCGTGCCGGCGGAAATCGCCGTCAGCTACGAGAAGGGCGGGGCGACCTGCCTGTCGGTGCTGACCGATGTGGATTACTTCCAGGGCGCCGACGAGTACCTGCAGCAGGCCCGCGCGGCGGTGTCGCTGCCGGTGATCCGCAAGGACTTCATGGTCGATCCGTACCAGATTGTCGAGGCCCGGGCCTTGGGCGCGGACTGTGTGCTGCTGATCGTGTCGGCGCTGGATGACGTGAAGATGGCCGAACTGGCGGCCACGGCCAAGGATGTTGGCCTCGACGTGCTGGTGGAAGTGCACGATGGCGATGAACTGGAGCGCGCGTTGAAAACCCTGGATACACCGCTGGTGGGGGTGAACAACCGCAATCTGCACACCTTCGAGGTCAGCCTGGAAACCACCCTCGACCTGCTGCCGCGTATTCCGCGTGATCGCCTGGCGGTTACCGAGAGCGGCATCTTGAACCGGGCCGATGTGGAGCTGATGGCGATCAATGAGGTCTACTCGTTCCTGGTAGGTGAGGCATTCATGCGCGCCGAGCAGCCAGGGCTTGAATTGCAGCGGTTGTTCTTCCCGGAACAGGTGAAGAAGACTGTTCAGCAATTGGACTGACCGAATGAAGCCGGCGTTATTGCCGGCTTTTTTGTATGTCTGTAATGGCCCCTTCGCGGGCTCGCCCGCTCCCACAGGATGATCACCGGCTTTGGCATCTGTGGAATTCCTGTGGGAGCGGGCGAGCCCGCGAAGAGGCCGGTAAAAAAAACACATAGGTGGATCAATGACCGATCAACCCCTGGCCCTGACCGTAGAACAAGGCCTGCACGCCGAACAGGAATTGCTGGCCGCCGTCTGCCGCGGGGAGTGCGACAGTGGCGTGCTGTTCTGGCGCCCGACCGACCACGCCCTGGTCATGCCCCGGCGCATGAGCCGTCTGGAAAACTTCGAAGCCGCCTGCGCGGAGCTGGCGATTGCCGGCTGGCCGGTGCTGCTGCGCGAAACCGGCGGCGAACCGGTGCCGCAGTCACACTCCACGGTGAACGTAGCCCTGGTCTATGTTGCCCCCCGCAGCGAAGGCGACCACGGCCGTATCGAAAACGCCTACGAGCGCCTCTGCCTGCCGCTGTGTGAGGTGCTGCGCGAGTGGGGCGGGGTGGCGTCGGTGGGCGAAATCGACGGCGCCTTCTGCGATGGCCGCTACAACGTCAACCTCAATGGCCGCAAACTGGTGGGCACCGCCCAGCGCTGGCGCCAGGGGCTGGGTGGAAAGCGCCCGGTGGTGCTGGTGCACGGTGCGCTGCTGCTGGACAACGAGCGTGATTCGATGGTGGCTGCGGTCAACCGCTTCAACGAGTGCTGCGAGCTGGAGCAGCGCTGCCGCGCCGATGCGCACATCGCCCTGCACGAAGTGGCGCCTGCGGCCCCATGGTTCGAGCGGCTGTCGCAGGCCTATGCCAAGGTGCTGGCCAACCTGCCCAGGGACTAGCGGGTACCGTAGACCACCATGGTCTTGCCTTTGACCTGCACCAGGCTGCGTTCTTCAAGGTCCTTGAGGACGCGGCCGACCATTTCCCGCGAGCAACCGACGATGCGGCCGATTTCCTGACGAGTGATCTTGATCTGCATGCCATCGGGGTGGGTCATGGCGTCGGGTTGCTTGCACAGTTCCAGCAGGCAGCGGGCGACACGCCCGGTAACGTCGAAGAACGCCAGGTCGCCGACCTTGCGCGTGGTGTTGCGCAGGCGCTGGGCCATCTGGCTGCCCAAGGCATAAAGGATTTCCGGGTCCTGGCGCGCCAGTTCGCGAAATTTCTCATAACTGATTTCGGCCACTTCGCATTCGGTCTTGGCGCGCACCCAGGCACTGCGCTGCTGTTCACCTTCGACTGGTTCGAACAGGCCCAGCTCGCCGAAGAAGTCGCCATTGTTGAGGTAGGCGATGATCATTTCATGGCCGTCATCGTCCTCGATGAGGATGGTGACCGAACCCTTGATGATGAACGACAGTGTCTCGGCCCGGTCGCCGGCGCAGATGATGTTGCTTTTGGCGGTATAGCGACGGCGCTGGCAGTGCACCAGCAGCTTGTCGATGTTCTTGATCTTGGCGGGTAGGGCGGAAGCAACCATCACGAAATCCTGTTCGACATGACGCATAGGCTTTTTATAAAGGTTGGCTGGCGAAGTGCGCCAGTCATTTGGCGCCAGCTTATCAGACACTACCGGATGTTTCGGTACTAAACCGATATGACTCGTACTTTTCCCACAGCCGTACAAGGTCTAAGCTGACACCCTTTTTCGTAAATCAGGAGTCCGGGTAGATGAAGGCACGTATCCAGTGGGCCGGTGAGGCGATGTTCCTCGGCGAATCGGGGAGCGGCCATGTCGTCGTGATGGACGGCCCGCCCGAGGCCGGTGGCCGTAACCTGGGCGTGCGCCCGATGGAGATGCTGTTGCTGGGCCTGGGTGGCTGCAGCAGCTTTGACGTGGTCAGCATTCTGAAGAAGTCGCGCCAGGCGGTGGAAAGCTGCGAGGCGTTCCTGGAGGCCGAGCGTGCCAGCGAAGACCCGAAGGTGTTTACCAAGATCCACATGAACTTCGTGGTGAAGGGGCGTGGGCTGAAGGAGGCCCAGGTCAAGCGTGCGGTAGAGCTGTCGGCGGAGAAGTATTGCTCGGCTTCGATCATGCTCGAGCGTGCCGGGGTTGAGATTAGCCACGGGTACGAGATTGTAGAGCTGGGTCAAGGCTGACATTTTGGGGCCGCTTTGCGCCCCATCGCGACACAAGGCCGCTCCTACAAGGGATCGCGTACCACCTGTAGGAGCGGCCCTGGCAATTTCAGCTGCGAAGCGCCGGCAGCGCAGCCCGCACCCATCCCGGCAAACAATCGCGCATCACCCGGCTCAACCGCTCCCGCCGCTTCTGGTAAACCAGCCCCAGCCCGATAACCCCCAGCCCGATCAGGGTCACCACCACCGGGAACAGCAGCGAGTCGGCAAACACCTCGTACGACAGGTACCCCAGGTAAGCCGCCACACCCAACGCCCCGAACACCATGAACACCGGCCGGCGCAACAGCACCGCCATTCCCATCAAGGCAATATTGATCAGGCAGTACAGGGCCTTGCCCAGCTCGCTGCCGCTGTCCACCAGCGTCAGCCCGCCCCAGAATGCCGCCAGCCCGGCCAGGTAGCCCCAGTGGGCATAGTCTTCGCGGGTGCGGCCGTCCACACCAACAAAAAGCACCAGCAAGCCCAGACCGAACCACAGCGAAACCTCGCGGCGCTGTTCCCAGCTGAATGGCGAGCCGAAAAACCATTCGCTCAAGTCCATCGACATGAACCACAGGGCGACGGCAATCGGCATGACGATAAACGGGTAGGGGATCAGCCTCAGCATCAACAGCCCGGCAAGTACCGTGGCTGCTTCCATTGCCAGCCAGCCGCCCTGCACGTAGGTGTAGTACTGGTGATAGTTCGCCTGCGCATCATCCATTGGCCACCAGCCGGCCAGCCGTTCGATGGCGAACACCGCCAACGGCACGATGCTGACCGCCACCGCCGCCAGCACCCCGGCCGCGACGGGCTGTACGCGCCGTTGCAGGTTAACGGCGAACAGTGTGAGCAGCAGAATATAGAGGCTGGCGATGAGCAGTAGCGCCCAGTCGCCGATGCGCATCCAGGCTTCGGTGAGCAACCAGCCCATGGCTGCCATGATCAGCATGGCGCCGAAGTAGAACGCGACATGGGCCAGCTGGAAGCTGCCACGCTGTGCTGGTCGCTGGCGCAAGAATGCCAGCAGGGCCTGGTCCTGGCCCGGCTGGAGAATGCCGGCTTGCACGGCGCGCGCCAGGTCCTTGGCGTCGAAACGGTCCGTCATGGTGATGCCTTCAGATACGGTAGGTGCTCTTGGTCATGACTTTGGCCAACAGGCTCATGCCAAAGCGAACCGGGGCAGGGAAGCGATAACCGCCGGCTTCCAGTGCAGACTCGGCGTGCTGTTCCTCGTCGACGCGCATCTGTTCGAGGATGGCCCGGGACTTTTCGTCTTCCTGCGGAATCTGCTCCAGGTGCTCGTCGAGGTGCTTGCACACCTGATGCTCGGTGGCGGCGACAAAGCCCAGGCTGACCTTGTCGCTGACCAGCCCGGCGAGTGCACCGATACCGAACGACATGCCGTAGAACAACGGGTTGAGCACGCTGGGGTGGCTGTTCAGCTGGCGAATGCGCTGTTCGCACCAGGCCAGGTGGTCCACTTCTTCCTCGGCGGCATGTTCCATGGCCTTGCGCACTTCGGGCAGCTTGGCGGTCAGGGCCTGGCCCTGGTACAGCGCCTGGGCGCACACTTCACCGGTGTGGTTGATACGCATCAGCCCGGCAACATGGCGGGCCTGCTGTTCGTCAAGGTCGACGTCCGGCTGGACGATGGCCGGCGATGGGCGGGCGGGTTGGCCGCTGAAGGGCAGCAAGGTGCGCATGGCGGTATCGGCCTGCAGCAACAAGCGGTCGAGCGGCGAGTAGTGACGTTCGGTAGCCATCGGGCACCTCCGCAAGAATGTGCCCGACAGTTTACCGCAATAGTGGCAGGGTCGCTTGCCGTGGATCAGCCCGGTGGCCAGTGCATCTGGCGCTGGCCAAGCACGTGCATGTGGATGTGGTAGACGGTCTGGCCGCCTTGCTCGTTGCAGTTCATGACTACGCGGAAGCCTTCTTCGCAGCCAAGTTCCTTGGCCAGGCGCTGGGCGGTGAACAAGATGTGACCAGCCAGGCCTTTGTCTTCCTCGGTCAAGTCATTGAGAGTGCGGATGTGCTTTTTCGGGATGACCAGAAAATGCACGGGCGCCTGGGGGGCGATATCGTGGAACGCCAGAACCTGGTCGTCCTCGTAGATGATCTTCGCCGGGATTTCCCGGTTGATGATCTTAATGAATAAATCGTCCACAGCACTTGCTCCATGGTGAGGGTCGGGCCGAGTGTACTCAGCCGGGCGCCGCTCGCCCAGTAGCTATTCCATACCAACCGGGCAATAGCGGCGGTGGATGGCACCGGCCAGCTTGCGCACCAGCCAGCGCGGCAGCAGACGCGGGGCGAACGCCAGCCAGCGGTTGCGCCGGCCGGGCATGATCAGCGCGCGGTTCTTGTCCAGCGCGCGTACCGTGTACAGCGCAACTTCCTCAGGGCTGAGGCAGCGTGGCTTGCCATCCAGCCGCGGAATGCGCCGGCGCGAGGAGTGCACCGGGCCTGGGCACAGTACCGAAACCTTGATGCCGGTGCGCTTGAGTTCTTCACGCAAGGCCTGGGAGAAGCTCAGTACATAGGCCTTGCTAGCGGCATAGGCGGCCATCCACGGGCCAGGCGCCACCCCTGCCAGGCCCGCGACATTGAGGATCTGTCCGCCGCCCTGCACGGCCATCAGGTTACCGATGGCGTGGCACAGGCGGCTCAGGGCCAGCACGTTGACTTCCAGCAAGTCCTGCTCGTCCGCCCACTCATGGGCCAGGAATGGCCCGTAGGTGCGCAGGCCGGCACAATTGACCAGCAGGTCTATACGTCGCTCGCCTTCCTCCAGTTCAAGCACGAAGCCTGACAGGCGTAACGGTTGGCTCAGATCGCAGGCGCGGAATAGCACCTCGACACCGAAGCGTTGGGTCAGTTCGATGGCCACCGGCTCCAGCGTTTCACGCTGGCGAGCCACCAGGATCAGGTTGCGCCCGCGCCGCGCCAGGGCTTCCGCCAGGGCGAGGCCCAGGCCGCTGGAAGCACCAGTGATCATGGCGTAACGGGTCATGCAAGGCTCCTGGGGGCTGAAGAGGGCGCCTAGTGTACAGCTTGGCCAGTCAAGGTGTTGCCTTTTGCTACAAGGTACGGTCGCGCAGGGCCTGGCAGCGCTCCAGAGCGTCCCGGTACTCGTCATGCAGCCGTCCGATGAGCGCGCTGGCACTGGGCAGGTCGTCGATACCGCCGACCCCCTGGCCCGCCGACCACACGGTCTTCCAGGCCTTGGCTTCATCGTCGATCGGCTTGAGCTTGCCTTGCTCGTGGCCGCCCTTGAGGTTATCCATGTCGTAGCCAGCTTGCTCCAGGCTCGGGCGCAGGAAGCTGGCAGGGACGCCGGACACCGCTGGGGTGTGGATGATGTCGGCGGCATGGGAATCGAGCAGCATCTGCTTGTAGGCGCCCGGGGCCTGGCTTTCTGCGGTGGCGATGAAGCGGGTGCCCATGTACGCAAGGTCCGCACCCAGCATTTGCGCGGCGAGGATCTCGTGGCCGTGGTTGAGGCAGCCGGCCAGCAGCAGGGTCTTGTCGAAGAACTGGCGAATCTCTGCGGCCAGGGCGAACGGGCTCCAGGTGCCAGCATGGCCGCCTGCGCCCGCAGCGACGGCGATCAGGCCATCGACGCCGGCTTCGGCGGCTTTCTCGGCATGGCGGCGGGTGGTGACATCGTGGAACACCAGGCCGCCGTAGCCATGTACGGCATCGACCACTTCCTTCACCGCGCCGAGGCTGGTGATGACGATCGGTACGCGATGCTCCACGCACAAGGCCAGGTCGGCCTGCAGGCGCGGGTTGGTCGGGTGGACGATCAGGTTGACGGCATAGGGTGCTGGCGCCTGCAACAGTGCCAGGCCTGCCTCGATTTCCTCCAGCCAGGCCTTGAAGCCGGCACTGTCGCGCTGGTTCAGGGCCGGGAAGCTGCCGACCACGCCGTTGGAACAGCAGGCCAGTACCAGCCTGGGGTTGGAGATCAGGAACATCGGTGCGGCAACCACGGGCAGGCGCAGGCGTTGTTCGAGGGAGGCAGGTAGCGACATGGCAAGGCTCCTTGAGCGGGTGGCTATGTCAAAACGGTTTGACCACCACCAGAATTACGATACCCAGCAGGAACAATACGGGTACTTCGTTGAACCAGCGATAGTAGACATGGCTGCGGGTGTTGCTGCCGCTGGCGAAGCGCTTGCGCTGGGCGCCGCACATGTGATGGTAGACGGTCAGCAGGATGACCAGGGTCAGCTTGGCATGCAGCCAGCCCTGGCTGAGCCAGCCGGGCGTGAGATAGAGCATCCACGCGCCGAATACGTAGGTGGCGATCATCGCCGGGTTCATGATGCCGCGAAACAGCTTGCGCTCCATGGTCACGAAGCGTTCCTGGCTGATGCTGTCCTGGCTTTGGGCGTGGTAGACGAACAGCCGCGGCAGGTAGAACAGGCCGGCGAACCAGCAGACCACGCTGACGATATGCAGCGCTTTGATCCATAGGTAAAGCATGGGGGAGTTCCTTCAGGTATTCACGGTCGTCAGATAGTAGTGGTCAAGCGCCCGAAGGGTCACCCGAAGAGTTGTTACAGGCGCCTTGCGCCCCTATTATCGTGCGCTTTCCAGACGGCTCGTTGATAAGGGGCAAGCGTTATGATCAAGGTCGGTATCGTCGGCGGCACGGGTTACACCGGCGTCGAACTGTTGCGTCTGCTGGCACAGCATCCACAGGCCGAAGTGGCGGTCATCACTTCGCGCTCCGAGGCGGGCGTTGCAGTGGCGGACATGTACCCGAACCTGCGCGGCCACTATGACGGTCTGGCGTTCAGCGTGCCGGACAGCAAGACCCTGGCCGCCTGCGACGTGGTGTTTTTCGCCACCCCGCACGGTGTTGCCCACGCCCTGGCTGGCGAACTGCTGGCGGCAGGTACCAAGGTGATCGACCTGTCGGCCGACTTCCGCCTGCAGGACGCCGCCGAGTGGGGCAAGTGGTACGGCCAGCCGCACGGTGCGCCAGAGCTGCTCAAGGACGCGGTATACGGCCTGCCTGAAGTCAACCGCGAGAAGATTCGCCAGGCGCGCCTGATCGCTGTGCCGGGTTGCTACCCGACTGCTACCCAACTGGGCTTCCTGCCGCTGCTGGAAGCTGGCCTGGCCGACCCGTCGCGCCTGATCGCCGACTGCAAGTCGGGTGTCAGCGGCGCTGGCCGCGGTGCGGCGGTGGGCTCGCTGTTCTGCGAAGCCGGCGAAAGCATGAAAGCCTATGCAGTGAAGGGTCATCGCCACCTGCCGGAAATCAGCCAAGGTCTTCGCCTGGCCGCTGGCAAGGATATCGGCCTGACTTTCGTGCCGCACCTGACGCCAATGATCCGTGGCATCCACGCCACCCTGTACGCTACCGTCGCCGACACTTCGGTCGACCTGCAGGCGCTGTTCGAGAAGCGTTACGCCAACGAACCGTTCGTCGACGTGATGCCGGCTGGCAGCCATCCGGAAACCCGCAGTGTGCGCGGTGCCAACGTCTGCCGCATTGCCGTTCATCGCCCGCAAGGTGGTGACCTGGTGGTGGTGCTGTCGGTGATCGACAACCTGGTCAAGGGCGCGTCCGGCCAGGCAGTGCAGAACCTCAACATCCTGTTCGGCCTGGACGAGCGCATGGGCTTGTCACACGCCGGCCTGCTGCCGTAAGCCGCCAGCATTCGAAAAGGCCCGCGTCGTGCGGGCCTTTTTGTAGGTCGCGACTAAAGCCGCACAATTCTTGACCGATTTTCTCGGGAAAGCGGATAATGCGCGTCATCGAGTTTTATGGCGGCTACCACGCCGGGAGAATCAACATGAGCGTCGAAACCTTCACCCCTACCGCTTTGGAATTCACCCACGGCGCTGCGCAAAAGGTGAAGAACCTGGTTTCCGAGGAAGGCAACGATCGTCTGAAGCTGCGCGTGTTCGTCACCGGTGGTGGCTGCTCGGGCTTCCAGTATGGCTTCACCTTCGATGAGGACGTGGCCGAAGACGACACCATCGTCGAGCGCGAAGGTGTTTCCCTTGTGGTCGACCCAATGAGCTTCCAGTACCTCGCCGGCGCCGAAGTGGATTACCAGGAAGGTCTGGAAGGCTCGCGCTTCGTGATCAAGAACCCGAACGCTGCCACCACCTGTGGCTGCGGCTCCTCGTTCTCGATCTGAGGCCTGGCCATACGAAGACGCCGCGCAATTGCGCGGCGTTTTGCTTTCTGGCGTAAGGTTCAGGCCGGGTAGATTGCGCCGAGTACGCGCAGGCCCTTGGCCGCTGTCACGCTAGGGCGATTGGCAGCGATGCCTTCCAGGCAGCAGTGGGCCAGCCAGGCGAAGGCCATGGCTTCGACCCAGTCCGGGTCCACGCCATGGGCGCCGGTGCTGGCGACACGGGCGTCGGGCAGCAACTGGCCAAGGCGTGCCATCAGGGCGCCGTTGCGCGCACCGCCACCGCAGACCAGCAGCGCTTCGGTGCCTTGCTGGGCGTTGCTCAACGAGTCGATGATGCTGCGTGCGGTCAGTTCCAGCAAAGTTGCCTGTACGTCCTCGTCGCGGTAAGCAGGCAGGCGGGCCAGGTGACCTTCCAGCCAGGACAGGTTGAATACTTCGCGTCCGGTGCTCTTCGGGCCGATTCCGGCGAAGAACGGGTCGGCCAGCAGTGCGCTGAGCAAGTCGGCTCGCACCAAGCCCGAGGCAGCCCAAGCCCCATCCGCATCGTAGGCCTGGCCGCGCTTGCGTTCGATCCAGGCATCCAGCAGCACGTTGCCCGGGCCGCAGTCGAAGCCGTGGACTGGCTTGTCGTGTTCGATCAGGCTGAGGTTGCTGAAGCCGCCCACGTTGAGAATTGCCAGGCGCTGGCCCAGGTGGCTGAACAGGGTTTCATGGAAGGCCGGCACCAGTGGCGCACCTTGGCCACCGGCGGCCACATCGCGCCGGCGGAAGTCGGCGACTACGCTGATGCCGGTAAGCTCGGCCAGCAGCGCCGGGTTGCCGATCTGCACGGTAAAGCCGCGTGCAGGTTCGTGTCGGATGGTCTGGCCGTGGCTGCCGATGGCGCGGATGGCTCCGGCCTGCAGCCCTTGCCTGGTCAGCAGCTCGCGGATGCCTTCGCCTGCCAGGCTGGCCCAGCGGTTTTCCGCCAGTGCAGCGCGGGCGATCTCGTCAGGGCCGCTGCTGCAAAGGCCCAGCAGTTCCTGGCGCAGGTCGCCGGGCATGGGCAGGTAGTGGGTGGCGAGCAGTTGGAGCTGCTCGCCTTGTTCGATCAAGGCAATGTCCAGGCCATCGAGGCTGGTGCCGGACATCACCCCCAGGTAGAGCCCCATGGGCTTAGCGCTTGTTCGCTGCGAGCAGGGTGGCCTTTTCCTGATCCATGCGGGCGATCAGGGGTTGGCTCTGCTGCAGGAAACGCTGGCGCTCGTTCCTGGCGATCGGGTCGGCCATCGGCACCTTCTGGCTCAGCGGGTCGACGTGCACGCCATTGACCTGGAACTCGTAGTGCAGGTGCGGACCGGTGGACAGGCCGGTGGTGCCGATGTAGCCGATGATCTGGCCCTGCTTGACCGAGCCGCCGGTCTTGATGCCCTTGGCAAAGCCCTGCATGTGGCCGTACAGCGTCTTGTAGCGGTTGCCGTGCTGGATGATCACGGTGTTGCCGTAACCACCGCGGCGCCCGGCCAGCTCGATGCGGCCGTCACCGGCTGCCTTGATTGGAGTGCCGCGTGGGGCGGCGTAGTCGACGCCTTTGTGGGCACGGATCTTGTTCAGGATCGGGTGCTTGCGGCCGGCGGAGAAGCGCGAGCTGATGCGGGCGAAGTCGACCGGGGTGCGGATGAAGGCCTTGCGCAGGCTGTTGCCATCGGCGGTGTAGTAGCTGGTGTTGCCCTGCTTGTTGGTATAGCGCACCGCGGTGTAGGTCTTGCCGCGGTTGGTGAAGCGCGCGGACAGGATGTTACCGGTGCCGACGACCTTGCCGTCCATTACCTTCTGCTCGTAGACCACGTCGAATTCATCGCCCGGGCGAATGTCCTGGGCGAAATCGATGTCGTAACCCAGCACGCGAGCCATGTCCATGGTCATGCTGTGGGACAGGCCGGCACGTTGGGCCGAGGCCGACAGCGAGCTTTTGATCACGCCGTGGGCGTAGGCGGTACGCACAACCGGCTTGCTGATCTCGCGGTTGAAGGTATAGCCCTTGTCGGTCTTGGTCAGGCGAATGGTTTCGAGGTTGCTGACCTTGCTGTGCAGGCTGGCCAGCTGGCCGTCCTTGTCGAGCTCGAACTGCAGCACCTGGCCGTGCTTGAGCTGGCTGAACTGCTTGGCCTGCTTGTTGCTGGCCAGCAGGTCGTGCACCGCGTTGCTCGGCAGGCCGACCTTGGCGAACAGGGTGGACAGGGTATCGCCCCGGGCCACAGTGACTTCGCGGTGGCTGGGTTGCTTGGCGGCTTCGACGACCGGTTCGGCGGCAGGGGCTTCCTGCTCGGCCTTCTGGGTCTCGGGGGTGGTCTCTTCGATTTGGGCGAATGGCGAGCCTTGCTCACCTTCTGCCTGCACCAGGGGCGCAGCGCGGGATTCGTCCTTCAACTGCTCGGCAGGGCTCTCCAGCTCGAGGTTGAGGGTGGTTTTCTTGGCTTCCACTTCGCTGGAGGGAAACACCAGCAGGGCCAGGCTGAGCAGGGCGGCGATGCCGCTGGCGGCCAACAGATGGCTTTTCGGATAAAGCGGGGGCGCTTTAGGCGGTTCGTTGGTCATGGGCAAGGTGACTTTGAAAAAGGTGAAATGGAAAAGATGAATGACATGATGAAGATGAAATAACTGTATAAAATATAACCAAATCCATTTTCACGCAAGGGCGCGTAGACGCCGCAAGCGTGTGTTCGGGTCACATTCCTTTGCGAAACTTGTAATTGACGGCCGATCTTGTATGGTTGGCTCCCCCTGAATCTGAGCCTTGCGGGTTTGTCTATGAAGTCGGTTGAAGAGCAGCTGGCGCTTATCAAGCGCGGTGCGGAAGAAGTACTGGTCGAGTCGGAACTGGTGGAGAAGCTCAAGCGCGGCCAGCCTCTGCGCATCAAGGCCGGCTTCGACCCGACCGCGCCTGACCTGCACCTTGGGCACACGGTGCTGATCAACAAGCTGCGCCAGTTCCAGGACCTGGGGCACCAGGTCATCTTCCTGATCGGTGACTTCACCGGCATGATCGGTGACCCGAGCGGCAAGAGCGCCACGCGCCCGCCGCTGACCCGCGAGCAGGTGCTGGAAAACGCCGAGACCTACAAGCAGCAGGTGTTCAAGATCCTCGATCCGGCCAAGACCGAGGTCGCGTTCAACTCCACCTGGATGGACAAGCTGACCCCGGCCGACTTCATTCGCCTGGCATCGCAGTACACCGTGGCGCGCATGCTCGAGCGCGATGACTTCGACAAGCGCTACACCACCAACCAGCCTATTGCCATCCATGAGTTCCTGTACCCGCTGGTGCAGGGTTATGACTCGGTGGCGCTGAAGGCAGATGTCGAGCTGGGTGGTACCGACCAGAAGTTCAACCTGCTGATGGGGCGTGAGCTGCAGCGCGCCTATGGCCAGGAGGCGCAGAACATCGTGACCATGCCGCTGCTCGAAGGGCTCGACGGCGTGAAGAAGATGTCCAAGTCGCTGGGTAACTATGTAGGTATCCAGGAAGCGCCGGGGGTGATGTACAGCAAATTGGTTTCGATCCCGGATACCCTGATGTGGCGCTACTTCGAGCTGCTGAGCTTCCGTTCCATGGAAGAGATCGAGCAGTTCCGTACCGACGTCGCCAATGGCGCTAATCCGCGCGACATCAAGATCAAGCTGGCGGAAGAGATCGTTGCACGCTTCCATGGCGAAGAGGCTGCGGCCAATGCTCACCGTGCCGCGGGTAACCGCATGAAGGAAGGCGAGTTGCCGGAAGATCTGCCGGAGGTCGAAGTCGCTGCGGCTGAAAGCCTGCCAATTGCTGCCGTGCTGAACCGGGCTGGCCTGGTGAAGAACTCGGCTCAGGCGCGTGATTTGCTGAGTGGTGGTGCGGTCAAGGTTGATGGCGCGGTGGTCGATCGTGACTTCGTCTTCGCGCTGGGTGCAACCCATGTGTGCCAGGCGGGCAAGAAGTCATTTGCACGGGTTACCCTCAAGGCCGAGTGATTGTCTGCAGGTGTAGCTATATAGAAGCGGGGAGGCCGACAGGCCTCCCCGCTTTGCTTTTCGGCGATATGAAAGTTTCTTGAAATTAAAGGTTGACGCCCTCTCGAATCCCCTTATAATGCGCCCCACTTCCAGCGACATCGGAACGAAAAACTTGTTGAGATTCAACAAGTTAGATTGTTCAGAAAGAGTTGAAAGGGCTACGATCGAATGATCGACAGCGGTTGAGATGATGGTTGACAGCGCTTCTAAACGCTGTATGATTCGCCTCCCGCTACGAGAGATCGAAGCGAGTCAAGTGTTTGAAGCTAAACGAGTTTCTCGCAAAAAACTTCAAAATAAACGCTTGACAGCAAATGAGGAAAGCGTAGAATGCGCGCCTCGGTTGAGACGAAACGCTCTTAACCAAACGCTCTTTAACAAATCGAATCAAGCAATTCGTGTGGGTGCTTGTGAGTACGGACTGATAGTCACAAAGATTATCAGCATCACAAGTGGCCATGCGAGAAATCACATAGTCATTTGAGATTGCTGAGCCAAGTTTAGGGTTTCTTAAAAACCCAAGCAGTATTGAACTGAAGAGTTTGATCATGGCTCAGATTGAACGCTGGCGGCAGGCCTAACACATGCAAGTCGAGCGGATGACGGGAGCTTGCTCCTTGATTCAGCGGCGGACGGGTGAGTAATGCCTAGGAATCTGCCTGGTAGTGGGGGACAACGTTTCGAAAGGAACGCTAATACCGCATACGTCCTACGGGAGAAAGCAGGGGACCTTCGGGCCTTGCGCTATCAGATGAGCCTAGGTCGGATTAGCTAGTTGGTGAGGTAATGGCTCACCAAGGCGACGATCCGTAACTGGTCTGAGAGGATGATCAGTCACACTGGAACTGAGACACGGTCCAGACTCCTACGGGAGGCAGCAGTGGGGAATATTGGACAATGGGCGAAAGCCTGATCCAGCCATGCCGCGTGTGTGAAGAAGGTCTTCGGATTGTAAAGCACTTTAAGTTGGGAGGAAGGGCAGTAAGTTAATACCTTGCTGTTTTGACGTTACCGACAGAATAAGCACCGGCTAACTCTGTGCCAGCAGCCGCGGTAATACAGAGGGTGCAAGCGTTAATCGGAATTACTGGGCGTAAAGCGCGCGTAGGTGGTTCGTTAAGTTGGATGTGAAAGCCCCGGGCTCAACCTGGGAACTGCATCCAAAACTGGCGAGCTAGAGTACGGTAGAGGGTGGTGGAATTTCCTGTGTAGCGGTGAAATGCGTAGATATAGGAAGGAACACCAGTGGCGAAGGCGACCACCTGGACTGATACTGACACTGAGGTGCGAAAGCGTGGGGAGCAAACAGGATTAGATACCCTGGTAGTCCACGCCGTAAACGATGTCAACTAGCCGTTGGAATCCTTGAGATTTTAGTGGCGCAGCTAACGCATTAAGTTGACCGCCTGGGGAGTACGGCCGCAAGGTTAAAACTCAAATGAATTGACGGGGGCCCGCACAAGCGGTGGAGCATGTGGTTTAATTCGAAGCAACGCGAAGAACCTTACCAGGCCTTGACATGCAGAGAACTTTCCAGAGATGGATTGGTGCCTTCGGGAACTCTGACACAGGTGCTGCATGGCTGTCGTCAGCTCGTGTCGTGAGATGTTGGGTTAAGTCCCGTAACGAGCGCAACCCTTGTCCTTAGTTACCAGCACGTTATGGTGGGCACTCTAAGGAGACTGCCGGTGACAAACCGGAGGAAGGTGGGGATGACGTCAAGTCATCATGGCCCTTACGGCCTGGGCTACACACGTGCTACAATGGTCGGTACAGAGGGTTGCCAAGCCGCGAGGTGGAGCTAATCTCACAAAACCGATCGTAGTCCGGATCGCAGTCTGCAACTCGACTGCGTGAAGTCGGAATCGCTAGTAATCGCGAATCAGAATGTCGCGGTGAATACGTTCCCGGGCCTTGTACACACCGCCCGTCACACCATGGGAGTGGGTTGCACCAGAAGTAGCTAGTCTAACCTTCGGGAGGACGGTTACCACGGTGTGATTCATGACTGGGGTGAAGTCGTAACAAGGTAGCCGTAGGGGAACCTGCGGCTGGATCACCTCCTTAATCGACGACATCAGCCTGCTGATGAGCTCCCACACGAATTGCTTGATTCATGGTTGAAGACGATCAAGATCCTGTATGGATCTTGTGTTGTTCCTGGTCAGAACTTGGAAATGAGCATTCGTTTCGAATGTTGATTTCTGACTTTTGTCAGATCGTTCTTTAAAAATTCGGATATGTGATAGATATAGACTGATGGCCAGTTTCACTGCTGGTTAATCAGGCTAAGGTAAAATTTGTGAGTTCTGCTCGAAAGAGCAACATGCGAATTTTCGGCGAATGTCGTCTTCACAGTATAACCAGATTGCTTGGGGTTATATGGTCAAGTGAAGAAGCGCATACGGTGGATGCCTTGGCAGTCAGAGGCGATGAAAGACGTGGTAGCCTGCGATAAGCTTTGGGGAGTCGGCAAACAGACTGTGATCCAGAGATCTCTGAATGGGGGAACCCACTCAGCATAAGCTGAGTATCTTGTACTGAATACATAGGTGCAAGAGGCGAACCAGGGGAACTGAAACATCTAAGTACCCTGAGGAAAAGAAATCAACCGAGATTCCCTTAGTAGTGGCGAGCGAACGGGGACCAGCCCTTAAGTTGATTTGAGATTAGTGGAACGCTCTGGAAAGTGCGGCCATAGTGGGTGATAGCCCCGTACACGAAAATCTCTTGTCAATGAAATCGAGTAGGACGGAGCACGAGAAACTTTGTCTGAATATGGGGGGACCATCCTCCAAGGCTAAATACTACTGACTGACCGATAGTGAACCAGTACCGTGAGGGAAAGGCGAAAAGAACCCCGGAGAGGGGAGTGAAATAGAACCTGAAACCGTATGCGTACAAGCAGTGGGAGCCTACTTTGTTAGGTGACTGCGTACCTTTTGTATAATGGGTCAGCGACTTATATTCAGTGGCGAGCTTAACCGAATAGGGGAGGCGTAGCGAAAGCGAGTCTTAATAGGGCGTTTAGTCGCTGGGTATAGACCCGAAACCGGGCGATCTATCCATGGGCAGGTTGAAGGTTAGGTAACACTGACTGGAGGACCGAACCGACTACCGTTGAAAAGTTAGCGGATGACCTGTGGATCGGAGTGAAAGGCTAATCAAGCTCGGAGATAGCTGGTTCTCCTCGAAAGCTATTTAGGTAGCGCCTCATGTATCACTCCAGGGGGTAGAGCACTGTTTCGGCTAGGGGGTCATCCCGACTTACCAAACCGATGCAAACTCCGAATACCTGGAAGTGCCGAGCATGGGAGACACACGGCGGGTGCTAACGTCCGTCGTGAAAAGGGAAACAACCCAGACCGTCAGCTAAGGTCCCAAAGTCATGGTTAAGTGGGAAACGATGTGGGAAGGCTTAGACAGCTAGGAGGTTGGCTTAGAAGCAGCCACCCTTTAAAGAAAGCGTAATAGCTCACTAGTCGAGTCGGCCTGCGCGGAAGATGTAACGGGGCTCAAACCATGCACCGAAGCTACGGGTGTCATCTTTGATGACGCGGTAGAGGAGCGTTCTGTAAGCCTGTGAAGGTGAGTTGAGAAGCTTGCTGGAGGTATCAGAAGTGCGAATGCTGACATGAGTAACGACAATGCGAGTGAAAAACTCGCACGCCGAAAGACCAAGGTTTCCTGCGCAACGTTAATCGACGCAGGGTTAGTCGGTCCCTAAGGCGAGGCTGAAAAGCGTAGTCGATGGAAAACAGGTTAATATTCCTGTACTTCCAGTTATTGCGATGGAGGGACGGAGAAGGTTAGGCCAGCCTGGCGTTGGTTGTCCAGGTTTAAGGTGGTAGGCTGAAATCTTAGGCAAATCCGGGATTTCAAAGCCGAGAGCTGATGACGAGTTGCCTTCAGGCGACGAAGTGGTTGATACCATGCTTCCAAGAAAAGCTCCTAAGCTTCAGATAACTGGGAACCGTACCCCAAACCGACACAGGTGGTTAGGTAGAGAATACCAAGGCGCTTGAGAGAACTCGGGTGAAGGAACTAGGCAAAATGGCACCGTAACTTCGGGAGAAGGTGCGCCGGCGAGGGTGAAGGACTTGCTCCGTAAGCCCATGCCGGTCGAAGATACCAGGCCGCTGCGACTGTTTATTAAAAACACAGCACTCTGCAAACACGAAAGTGGACGTATAGGGTGTGACGCCTGCCCGGTGCCGGAAGGTTAATTGATGGGGTTAGCGCAAGCGAAGCTCTTGATCGAAGCCCCGGTAAACGGCGGCCGTAACTATAACGGTCCTAAGGTAGCGAAATTCCTTGTCGGGTAAGTTCCGACCTGCACGAATGGCGTAACGATGGCGGCGCTGTCTCCACCCGAGACTCAGTGAAATTGAAATCGCTGTGAAGATGCAGTGTATCCGCGGCTAGACGGAAAGACCCCGTGAACCTTTACTATAGCTTTGCACTGGACTTTGAATTTGCTTGTGTAGGATAGGTGGGAGGCTTTGAAGTGGGGACGCCAGTTCTCATGGAGCCATCCTTGAAATACCACCCTGGCAACTTTGAGGTTCTAACTCAGGTCCGTTATCCGGATCGAGGACAGTGTATGGTGGGTAGTTTGACTGGGGCGGTCTCCTCCCAAAGAGTAACGGAGGAGTACGAAGGTGCGCTCAGACCGGTCGGAAATCGGTCGTAGAGTATAAAGGCAAAAGCGCGCTTGACTGCGAGACAAACACGTCGAGCAGGTACGAAAGTAGGTCTTAGTGATCCGGTGGTTCTGTATGGAAGGGCCATCGCTCAACGGATAAAAGGTACTCCGGGGATAACAGGCTGATACCGCCCAAGAGTTCATATCGACGGCGGTGTTTGGCACCTCGATGTCGGCTCATCACATCCTGGGGCTGAAGCCGGTCCCAAGGGTATGGCTGTTCGCCATTTAAAGTGGTACGCGAGCTGGGTTTAGAACGTCGTGAGACAGTTCGGTCCCTATCTGCCGTGGACGTTTGAGATTTGAGAGGGGCTGCTCCTAGTACGAGAGGACCGGAGTGGACGAACCTCTGGTGTTCCGGTTGTCACGCCAGTGGCATTGCCGGGTAGCTATGTTCGGAAGAGATAACCGCTGAAAGCATCTAAGCGGGAAACTTGCCTCAAGATGAGATCTCACTGGGATCTTGAATCCCCTAAAGGGCCGTCGAAGACTACGACGTTGATAGGTTGGGTGTGTAAGCGCTATGAGGCGTTGAGCTAACCAATACTAATTGCCCGTGAGGCTTGACCATATAACACCCAAGCAATTTGCTAGCGCAGATTGCGGTGGTGAAGACGAAACAACCGAAAGTTCGCAACATCACAAATATCGCATATCCGGATTCGCTGGGCTGTCCATTTGGACATTCTGGCAACAGAATTTCTTGACGACCATAGAGCATTGGAACCACCTGATCCCATCCCGAACTCAGTAGTGAAACGATGCATCGCCGATGGTAGTGTGGGGTTTCCCCATGTGAGAGTAGGTCATCGTCAAGATTCATTTCGCAAAACCCCTATCTGCGCATGCAGGTAGGGGTTTTGTCTTTGTGGTGCAAAAAATCCCAAGCATACGCCGCCCCTGTGGGAGCGGGTTCACCCGCGAACGCCGGCAAGGCCGGTGCCATCCACCGCGTCGCCTGCTTTGCGGCGAAAGCCCATAAGTGCGGCGCGGGTCTTCAGGGTATGCTGCAGGATCCCCATCGCCTTGCCGGCGGGCCCTTTTCCTATGCAAGCCAACGGCCCATAGCTATCATGCCTGCCTTATTCCAAGTCGAGACTGGCATGCTGAAGTTGTTGAATCTCCTCAAGGATGGTCGGTTCCATTCCGGAGAAGCTCTGGGGGCGGCCCTCGGGGTAAGTCGCAGCGCCGTTTGGAAACAGCTGCAGCACCTGGAGAGCGAGCTGAACCTTAGTATTCACAAGGTTCGTGGGCGCGGCTATCAGCTGTCGGCGCCACTGGCTTTGCTCGATGCACATGCGATCTCCGAGTTTGCCGAAGGCGAGCATTGGCCCGTCTTCATCCACGAAACCATCGACTCGACCAATGCCGAAGGCCTGCGGCTAGCCGGGGAAGGGCAGGTCGCTCCATTTCTGGTCCTGGCCGAGCGCCAGAGCGCCGGCCGGGGTCGTCGCGGTCGGCAATGGGTCAGCCCGTTTGCCGAAAACCTGTATTACAGCCTGGTTCTCCGCGTAGATGGTGGCATGCGCCAGCTCGAGGGCTTGAGCCTGGTGGTGGGGTTGGCAGTAATGCGTACCCTGCAGGCTTTTGGGGTAAAGGATGTGGGGCTCAAATGGCCCAACGATGTCCTCGTACGCGGGCAAAAGATCACCGGTATCCTCCTGGAGTTGGTGGGCGACCCTGCAGATGTTTGTCATGTGGTGCTGGGTATCGGCATCAATGTGAACATGCAGACCAACGATCAGGTCGACCAGGTGTGGACCTCGATGCGTCGCGAAGTAGGTGCGGCAATCGATCGTAACCGGCTGGTAGCGTTGCTCAATCAGCAGTTGCAGCACGAATTGGCACGGCATCGTCGCTATGGGTTTGCCGCATTCCAGGAAGAATGGGAACAGGCGCACCTCTGGCAGGGGCGCAGTGTTTCTCTGGTTGCCGGTAGCATGCGTATTGATGGCGTGGTTCTTGGCGTCGACGGGCAGGGCGGCTTGCGCCTTGAGGTGGACGGGGTGGAGAAGAGCTTCAGTGGTGGTGAGCTCAGTTTGAGGTTGCGTGATGATTCTTGAGCTCGATTGCGGTAACAGCTTCATCAAATGGCGAGTAATCCATGTCGCTGATGCAGTGATTGAAAGCGGCGGTATCGTCGACTCCGATCAGGCGCTGGTGGCCGAAGTGGCTGCACTGGCTTCGGTGCGTCTCAGCGGTTGCCGCATTGTCAGTGTGCGCAGTGAGGAAGAAACCGATGCGCTTTGCGCGCTGATTGCCCAGGCGTTTGCCGTGCAGGCACGGGTGGCGCACCCGGCCCGGGAAATGGCGGGTGTGCGCAATGGCTATGACGATTACCAGCGCCTGGGCATGGACCGTTGGTTGGCGGCGCTGGGGGCCTTTCACTTGGCCAGGGGCGCCTGCCTGGTCATTGATCTGGGGACCGCTGCAAAAGCGGATTTCGTTGCGGCGGATGGCGAGCATCTGGGTGGCTACATCTGCCCGGGGATGCCATTGATGCGTAGCCAGTTGCGTACGCACACCCGGCGTATCCGTTATGACGATGCTTCCGCCGAGCGGGCATTGGCCAGCCTGGCGCCGGGACGCTCGACGGTCGAGGCGGTCGAGCGCGGTTGCGTGTTGATGCTTCAGGGTTTTGCGCGTACCCAGCTCGAACAGGCGCGTGCATTGTGGGGGGAGGATTTCACGGTGTTCCTCACAGGTGGCGATGCGCCGCTGGTAAAGGAGGCCGTCCCCCAGGCGCGTGTCGTGCCTGACCTGGTTTTCGTAGGCCTGGCCATGGCCTGCCCATTGGATTGAGGTGCCTATGCGTTGGTTGTTTCTGCTGTTACTGGTGCTTAACGTCTTCTATTACGTGTGGCACCAGCAGGAAGCCCCGCTGAAGGTCAAGGAAGTCGCGCCCTTGTCGCTGTACAAGGGCAATCAGCAAGAAATCCGCCTGTTGCGCGAAACAGGGGTGTCGGCACCGCCCAAGCGGCGGGACGAGTGCCTGGTGGTCGGTGGTGTGATGGGGCAGGGGCAGCTCGATGCGCTGCGTCAGCGTTTGGTGAGCTTGGATATTGCCACGCTGCCGGTGGTGGGGCAGCTGCCAGGGGCGGACGGTCGTTGGCTCAAGGTTGCCCCGGAAAGCGAGCGTTTGCTGGACCAAACCGTCCTTGCGACTCTTTCCAACGATTTCAAAGACTTAAAACACAAAATTATTTTCTGCCAGGGTATTGCAACTGGCGAATAGCTTGATAGAATGGCGCCCGCTTCACAGGGAACACCACTTAGGTGGCAGAACTGGAAGCAGTGTCAAAGCAGCTAAGTTTCAGATTTGATTGAAAAAATTTGAAAAAACGCTTGACACTGGGACGGCAGACAAATAGAATGCCGGCCACATCTGGAGGGATTCCCGAGCGGTCAAAGGGGACGGACTGTAAATCCGTTGCGAGAGCTTCGAAGGTTCGAATCCTTCTCCCTCCACCAGTTTTAGCGAGAGCCGCAAGCTCCGCGGGTATAGTTTAGTGGTAGAACCTCAGCCTTCCAAGCTGATGATGCGGGTTCGATTCCCGCTACCCGCTCCAAGTTTGCTGGATTTTGCGCAAAGTGTTTCGCTCTTGTAGCTCAGTTGGTAGAGCACACCCTTGGTAAGGGTGAGGTCAGCGGTTCAAGTCCGCTCAAGAGCTCCATATAAACAAGGCAGATATGAAAATATCTGCCTTTGTTTTATCAGCGCAAGACTATTTCTTCTGCGGAGGATTGTATCGATGGCTAAGGAAAAGTTTGATCGTTCCCTTCCCCACGTTAACGTCGGCACTATCGGCCACGTTGACCACGGTAAGACCACTCTGACCGCAGCTCTGACTCGCGTCTGCTCCGAAGTTTTCGGTTCGGCAGTCGTTGAGTTCGACAAGATCGACTCGGCTCCGGAAGAAAAAGCGCGCGGTATCACCATCAACACCGCTCACGTCGAGTACAACTCGAACATTCGTCACTACGCTCACGTTGACTGCCCAGGTCACGCTGACTACGTGAAGAACATGATCACCGGTGCTGCCCAGATGGACGGCGCGATCCTGGTTTGCTCGGCCGCCGATGGTCCGATGCCGCAAACCCGTGAGCACATCCTGCTGTCCCGTCAGGTAGGCGTTCCTTACATCGTGGTCTTCCTGAACAAGGCTGACCTGGTAGACGACGCCGAGCTGCTGGAACTGGTCGAGATGGAAGTTCGCGACCTGCTGTCCACCTACGACTTCCCAGGCGACGACACCCCGATCATCATCGGTTCGGCTCGTATGGCCCTGGAAGGCAAAGACGACAACGAAATGGGTACTACCGCTGTCAAGAAGCTGGTAGAAACTCTGGATGCCTACATCCCTGAGCCGGTTCGTGCCGTTGACCAGCCGTTCCTGATGCCGATCGAAGACGTATTCTCGATCTCGGGTCGTGGTACCGTTGTTACCGGTCGTATCGAGCGTGGTATCGTCCGCGTTCAGGATCCGCTGGAAATCGTTGGTCTGCGTGACACTTCGACCACCACCTGCACCGGTGTTGAGATGTTCCGCAAGTTGCTGGACGAAGGCCGTGCTGGCGAGAACTGCGGCGTTCTGCTGCGTGGTACCAAGCGTGACGACGTTGAGCGTGGCCAGGTTCTGGTCAAGCCAGGTTCGGTCAAGCCGCACACCAAGTTCACCGCAGAAGTCTACGTTCTGTCGAAGGAAGAAGGCGGTCGTCACACTCCGTTCTTCAAAGGCTACCGTCCTCAGTTCTACTTCCGTACCACTGACGTGACCGGTAACTGCGAACTGCCGGAAGGCGTTGAAATGGTAATGCCAGGTGACAACATTCAGATGACTGTCACCCTGATCAAGACCATCGCAATGGAAGACGGTCTGCGCTTCGCTATCCGTGAAGGCGGTCGTACCGTCGGCGCCGGCGTCGTAGCAAAAATTATTGAATAAGTAGTTGATTTACTTGATCAGGCCGGTATAATGGCCGGCCTGATACAGCGTTACAGGTCAGTAGCTCAATTGGCAGAGCGACGGTCTCCAAAACCGTAGGTTGGGGGTTCGATTCCCTCCTGACCTGCCATTTCACCTCGGTGTGATGGCTTTCTTCTCACAGGATCCTCCTCGATGACTCCCAAAACTGAAGCCCAAGAATCGCGTTTTGATCTGTTCAAGTGGCTGGCTGTAGTGGCTTTGGTGGTTGTCGGTGTAGTGGGTAACCAGTATTACTCCGCCTCTCCGATCCTGTATCGCGTCCTTGCACTTCTCGTCCTGGCTGCTGTCGCGGGCTTTGTAGCTCTGCAGACTGCGAAGGGTAAGTCGTTCTTTGCGCTGGCGAAGGAAGCTCGTACCGAGATTCGTAAAGTCGTGTGGCCGACCCGCCAGGAAACCACCCAGACCACGCTGATTGTCGTGGCTGTCGTGCTGGTTATGGCACTGCTGCTGTGGGGTCTTGATTCCCTGCTCGGCTGGGCGGTCTCCTTGATCGTTGGCTAAAGGTGTCCCGTGGCTAAGCGTTGGTATGTTGTGCATGCTTACTCGGGTTACGAGAAGCATGTAATGCGCTCCCTGATCGAGCGCGTCAAGCTGGCTGGCATGGAAGACGGTTTCGGCGAGATCCTGGTCCCGACCGAAGAAGTCGTCGAAATGCGCAACGGCCAGAAGCGCAAGAGTGAGCGTAAATTCTTCCCTGGCTATGTACTGGTCCAGATGGAGATGAACGAAGGGACTTGGCACTTGGTCAAGGACACCCCTCGTGTGATGGGCTTTATTGGTGGCACCGCAGACAAGCCTGCGCCGATCACCGATAAAGAAGCAGAGGCTATCCTGCGTCGCGTTGCCGACGGTAGCGACAAGCCGAAGCCGAAGACGCTGTTCGAGCCTGGTGAAGTGGTTCGAGTCATTGACGGTCCGTTCGCTGACTTCAATGGTAGTGTCGAAGAGGTTAACTACGAAAAGAGTCGCCTGCAGGTAGCGGTGCTCATTTTCGGTCGCTCTACTCCGGTAGAGCTCGAGTTCAGCCAGGTCGAAAAGGTCTAGGCGGACGAAGCATCCCATACCCCGCAGCCCTGTGTGCTGCGGGGTTTTGTCGTCACTGGGATAAAACGCAAGTCATCCGGGGAGCCAGCAGGCGTTCGTACCCGATTTTGGAGTAGCTCATGGCTAAGAAGATTCAGGCTTACATCAAGCTGCAAGTTAAGGCCGGCCAGGCCAACCCAAGCCCACCCGTTGGTCCAGCACTGGGTCAACACGGTGTGAACATCATGGAATTCTGCAAGGCCTTCAACGCCCGTACCCAGGGTCAAGAAGCCGGCCTGCCGACTCCTGTTATCATCACTGTCTACAGCGACCGTAGCTTCACCTTCGAGACCAAGAGCACCCCTGCCTCGGTTCTGCTGAAGAAAGCTGCTGGCCTGACCAGTGGTTCGGCTCGCCCGAACACCGTTAAAGTCGGTACCGTTACCCGTGCTCAGCTGGAAGACATCGCCAAGGCTAAACAGGCTGATCTGACTGCCGCTGACCTGGACGCTGCTGTACGCACCATCGCTGGCTCTGCCCGCAGCATGGGCCTGAACGTGGAGGGTGTGTAATGGCTAAGCTGACCAAACGCCAAAAGGCAATCGCCGAGAAAATCGAAGCAGGCAAGGCCTACAACTTCGAAGAAGCGGCCACTCTGCTGGCTTCGCTGCCGGCTGCCAAGTTCGTAGAATCCTACGACATCGCCGTTAACCTCGGTGTTGACCCGCGTAAATCCGACCAGGTCGTACGTAGCGCTACCGTGCTGCCGCACGGCACTGGCAAGACCGTTCGCGTTGCTGTTTTCACCCAGGGTCCAGCTGCTGAAGCCGCTCTGGCTGCCGGCGCTGACCGCGTAGGTATGGACGATCTGGCTGCCGAAATGAAAGGCGGCGACCTGAACTATGACGTCGTTATCGCATCGCCTGATGCCATGCGCGTTGTAGGTCAGCTGGGTCAGGTTCTGGGTCCTCGCGGCCTGATGCCTAACCCGAAAGTTGGTACCGTGACCCCAGACGTAGCCGGCGCCGTCAAGAACGCCAAGGCTGGTCAGGTTCGCTACCGTACCGACAAGAACGGTATCATCCACACCTCCGTTGGCAAGGTCGGCTTCGAAGCCGGCAAGCTGAAGGAAAACGTTGAAGCCCTGATCGCTGATCTGAAGCGTATCAAGCCAGCTTCCTCGAAAGGTATCTACGTCAAGCGCGTTACCCTGAGCACCACCATGGGCCCAGGTCTGGTCATCGATCAGAGCTCGCTGAACGTGTAAGAACATGGTGGCGCGACCTGTCGCGCCACCAGCAAAAATTGGGGTCCCTGCCTGGCGGGGGCTATCCAAGACCGTAGGCGGCGCAAGCCTTAAAACACCAGCCCACGCAGATGGTGCTCCCGATTCGTTACCGAATCAGACACCAAAACGACATCCGGCCTCGGCCAGATGAAACGGTAAAAACCAGGAGTAAACCCGTGGCAATTAAACTCGAAGACAAGAAGGCCATCGTCGCTGAAGTCAACGAGGCTGCCAAAGTCGCTCTGTCCGCTGTCGTGGCTGATGCCCGTGGTGTGACTGTAGGCGCAATGACCGGACTCCGTAAAGAGGCCCGCGAAGCTGGCGTTTACGTACGTGTCGTACGTAACACCCTGCTGAAGCGCGCTGTTGAAGGCACCGAATTCTCGATCCTCAACGACGCGTTCAAAGGCCCGACCCTGATTGCTTTCTCCAACGAACACCCGGGCGCTGCTGCTCGTCTGTTCAAAGAGTTCGCCAAGGGTCAGGACAAGTTCGAGATCAAGGCAGCTGCGTTCGACGGCAAGTTCCTTGCCGCTAACCAGATCGACGTGCTGGCAACCCTGCCAACTCGCGACGAGGCTATCGCACAGCTGATGAGCGTAATCCAAGGTGCAACCAGCAAGCTGGCTCGTACCCTGGCAGCTCTGCGCGACCAGAAAGAAGCTGCTGCTGCCTAAGGCACGCGCAACTCTTTCAAAATCATACGTTTAATTTGATGGCTGCGTAGGCTGTCACCCCAATACAGGATTGAAGTCATGTCTCTGACTAACGAGCAAATCATCGAAGCAATCGGCCAGAAAACTGTTCTGGAAATTGTTGAACTGATCAAAGCGATGGAAGAAACCTTCGGCGTTACCGCTGCTGCCGCTGTTGCCGCTGGCCCAGCTGCTGGCGCTGCTGCCGCTGTTGAAGAGCAGACCGAGTTCAACGTCGTTCTGACCGAAGCTGGCGACAAGAAAGTAAACGTGATCAAGGCCGTTCGTGAACTGACCGGTCTGGGCCTGAAAGAAGCCAAAGAGAAAGTCGACGGCGCTCCTCAGGTTATCGCTGAAGGCGTTTCGAAAGAAGCCGCTGAAGACGCGAAGAAGAAGCTGGAAGAAGCTGGCGCTAAAGTCGAGCTGAAGTAATCTCGACCTTGCGACTCCAGTCCGAGCGTTGAGCGAAGGGCTGATGGCTGGTGGCTTATGCCACCGGCCTTTTTCCGTTATTGGTGGCCGGTCAGGCCGGCCCCGATAACAAGCTGCAAGACACCCATGTGGGTGGCGCAAACCAAGGGGTTTGCACGATTTTCTGGCTGCTCCCGCCGGGAGAAGCCAAACAAGCAGGTGACCAAGCTGGGGAACGCTGATGGCTTACTCATACACTGAGAAAAAACGTATCCGCAAGGACTTTAGCAAGTTGCCGGACGTCATGGATGTGCCTTACCTCCTGGCCATCCAGCTGGATTCGTATCGCGAATTCCTGCAAGCGGGAGCATCCAAGGATCAGTTCCGCGACGTCGGCCTGCACGCGGCCTTCAAATCGGTATTCCCGATCATCAGCTACTCCGGCAATGCTGCCCTGGAGTACGTAGGCTATCGCCTGGGCGAACCCGCCTTCGATGTGAAGGAATGTGTCCTGCGTGGCGTGACCTTCGCGGTCCCACTGCGGGTCAAGGTGCGCCTGATCATCTTCGACAAGGAATCGTCGAACAAAGCGATCAAGGACATCAAAGAGCAAGAAGTCTACATGGGTGAAATCCCCCTGATGACTGAGAACGGTACCTTCGTTATCAACGGTACCGAGCGTGTGATCGTTTCCCAGCTGCACCGTTCGCCTGGTGTGTTCTTCGACCACGACCGTGGCAAGACTCACAGCTCCGGCAAGCTGCTGTACTCCGCTCGCATCATCCCGTACCGCGGCTCCTGGCTGGACTTCGAGTTCGATCCGAAGGACTGCGTGTTCGTACGTATCGACCGTCGCCGCAAACTGCCGGCCTCGGTGCTGCTGCGTGCCCTGGGTTACAGCACTGAAGAAGTGCTGAATACCTTCTACACCACCAACGTGTTCCATATTTCCGGCGAGAAACTCAGCCTGGAACTGGTACCGCAGCGTCTGCGTGGTGAGGTTGCAGTCATGGATATCCATGACGAAACCGGCAAAGTCATCGTCGAGCAGGGCCGCCGTATTACCGCGCGCCACATCAACCAGCTCGAGAAGGCCGGCGTCAAGCAGCTGGACGTTCCTATGGAATACGTCCTGGGCCGCACTACCGCCAAGGCCATCGTGCATCCGGCTACCGGCGAGATCCTGGCCGAATGCAACACCGAGATGACCACCGAACTGCTGATCAAGGTCGCCAAGGCACAGGTCGTCCGTATCGAGACCCTGTACACCAACGACATCGATTGCGGTCCGTTCATCTCCGATACCCTGAAGATCGACACCACCAGCAACCAGCTGGAAGCCCTGGTCGAGATCTACCGCATGATGCGTCCTGGCGAACCGCCGACCAAGGATGCTGCCGAGACCCTGTTCAACAACCTGTTCTTCAGCGCCGAGCGTTACGACCTGTCCGCCGTTGGCCGCATGAAGTTCAACCGTCGTATCGGTCGTACCGAGATCGAAGGTTCGGGCGTGCTGAGCAAGGAAGATATCGTCGAGGTTCTGAAGACCCTGGTCGACATCCGTAACGGCAAAGGCATCGTCGACGACATCGACCACCTGGGTAACCGTCGTGTACGTTGCGTCGGTGAGATGGCCGAGAACCAGTTCCGCGTTGGCCTGGTGCGTGTCGAGCGCGCCGTCAAGGAACGCCTGTCGATGGCGGAAAGCGAAGGCTTGATGCCGCAAGACCTGATCAACGCCAAGCCGGTTGCGGCAGCGGTGAAAGAGTTCTTCGGTTCCAGCCAGCTGTCCCAGTTCATGGACCAGAACAACCCGCTCTCCGAGATTACCCACAAGCGCCGCGTCTCCGCACTCGGCCCAGGCGGTCTGACCCGTGAGCGTGCCGGCTTCGAAGTCCGTGACGTACACCCGACCCACTACGGCCGTGTGTGCCCGATCGAGACCCCAGAAGGTCCGAACATCGGTCTGATCAACTCCCTGGCAGCCTATGCCCGCACCAACCAGTACGGCTTCCTGGAAAGCCCGTACCGCGTGGTGAAGGAAGGCGTGGTCAGCGACGACATCGTGTTCCTGTCGGCCATTGAAGAAGCGGATCACGTCATCGCCCAGGCTTCGGCCGCGATGAACGAGAAGAAGCAACTGATCGATGAGCTGGTAGCTGTTCGTCACCTGAACGAATTCACCGTCAAGGCGCCGGAAGACGTCACCCTGATGGACGTTTCGCCGAAGCAGGTTGTTTCCGTCGCTGCGTCGTTGATTCCGTTCCTCGAGCACGACGACGCCAACCGTGCATTGATGGGTTCCAACATGCAGCGTCAGGCTGTACCGACCCTGCGCGCCGACAAGCCGCTGGTAGGTACCGGCATGGAGCGCAACGTTGCCCGTGACTCCGGTGTCTGCGTCGTTGCTCGCCGCGGTGGTGTGATCGACTCCGTCGACGCCAGCCGTATCGTTGTTCGCGTTGCCGACGACGAAGTGGAAACCGGCGAAGCAGGTGTGGATATCTACAACCTGACCAAGTACACCCGTTCCAACCAGAACACCTGCATCAACCAGCGTCCGCTGGTGAGCAAGGGTGACAAGGTCCAGCGTGGCGACATCATGGCCGACGGCCCGTCCACCGACATGGGTGAACTGGCACTGGGTCAGAACATGCGCATCGCGTTCATGGCGTGGAACGGCTTCAACTTCGAAGACTCCATCTGCCTTTCCGAGCGTGTGGTTCAGGAAGACCGCTTCACCACCATCCACATCCAGGAACTGACCTGTGTGGCGCGTGACACCAAGCTTGGCCCAGAGGAAATCACTGCGGACATCCCGAACGTGGGTGAAGCCGCACTGAACAAGCTGGACGAAGCCGGTATCGTCTACGTGGGTGCCGAAGTCGGTGCTGGCGACATCCTGGTCGGCAAAGTAACGCCAAAAGGCGAAACCCAGCTGACTCCGGAAGAGAAACTGCTGCGCGCAATCTTCGGTGAGAAGGCCAGCGACGTTAAGGACACCTCCCTGCGCGTGCCAACCGGCACCAAGGGTACCGTCATCGACGTACAGGTCTTCACCCGTGATGGCGTCGAGCGCGACAGCCGCGCCCTGGCCATCGAGAAGATGCAGCTGGACGAGATTCGCAAGGACCTCAACGAAGAGTTCCGCATCGTCGAAGGTGCAACCTTCGAGCGTCTGCGTTCTGCTCTGAACGGCCAGGTGGTCGACGGTGGCGCGGGCCTGAAGAAAGGCACCGTGATCACTGACGAAGTGCTGGATGGTCTGGAGCACGGGCAGTGGTTCAAACTGCGCATGGCCGAAGATGCACTGAACGAGCAGCTGGAAAAGGCTCAGCAGTACATCGTCGATCGTCGCCGTCTGCTGGACGACAAGTTCGAAGACAAGAAGCGCAAGCTGCAGCAGGGTGATGACCTGGCACCGGGCGTACTGAAGATCGTCAAGGTTTACCTGGCAATCCGCCGTCGCATCCAGCCGGGTGACAAGATGGCGGGTCGTCACGGTAACAAGGGTGTCGTCTCGGTAATCATGCCGGTCGAAGACATGCCGCACGACGCCAACGGTACTCCGGTCGATGTCGTACTGAACCCGCTGGGTGTACCTTCGCGTATGAACGTCGGTCAGATCCTCGAAACCCACCTGGGCCTGGCGGCCAAGGGTCTGGGCGAGAAGATCGACCGCATGATCGAAGAGCAGCGCAAGGCCGCTGAACTGCGCGTGTTCCTGACCGAGGTCTACAACGAGATCGGCGGTCGTCAGGAAAACCTGGACGAGTTCACCGACGAAGAGATCCTGGCCCTGGCCCACAACCTGAAGAAGGGCGTGCCAATGGCTACCCCGGTCTTCGACGGTGCCAAGGAGCGCGAGATCAAGGCCATGCTGAAGCTGGCCGACCTGCCAGAGAGCGGCCAGATGGTGCTGTTCGATGGCCGTACCGGCAACAAGTTCGAGCGTCCTGTGACCGTTGGTTACATGTACATGCTCAAGCTGAACCACTTGGTGGACGACAAGATGCACGCGCGTTCCACTGGTTCCTACAGCCTGGTTACCCAGCAGCCGCTGGGTGGTAAGGCGCAGTTCGGTGGTCAGCGTTTCGGGGAGATGGAAGTGTGGGCGCTGGAAGCATACGGCGCGGCATACACCCTGCAAGAAATGCTCACAGTGAAGTCGGACGACGTGAACGGCCGTACCAAGATGTACAAGAACATCGTGGATGGCGATCACCGTATGGAGCCGGGCATGCCCGAGTCCTTCAACGTGTTGATCAAAGAGATCCGTTCGCTCGGTATCGATATCGATCTGGAAACCGAATAACACGTGACGCGAAGGGGAGTGGGGCAGGTAATGCCCGCTCCCTGCTCCGCCAGGAGGAAAGGCCTTGAAAGACCTACTGAATTTGCTGAAAAACCAGGGTCAAGTCGAAGAGTTCGACGCCATCCGCATCGGTCTGGCGTCGCCTGAAATGATCCGTTCGTGGTCGTTCGGTGAAGTTAAGAAGCCGGAAACCATCAACTACCGTACGTTCAAACCTGAGCGTGACGGCCTGTTCTGCGCCAAGATCTTTGGCCCAGTCAAGGACTACGAGTGCCTGTGCGGCAAGTACAAGCGCCTCAAGCATCGCGGCGTGATCTGCGAGAAGTGCGGCGTTGAAGTTGCCCTGGCAAAAGTTCGTCGTGAGCGCATGGCGCACATCGAACTGGCCTCACCGGTTGCCCACATCTGGTTCCTGAAGTCGCTGCCGTCCCGTATCGGCCTGCTGATGGACATGACCCTGCGTGACATCGAGCGCGTGCTCTACTTCGAGAGCTACGTCGTTATCGACCCGGGCATGACGACCCTGGAAAAAGGCCAGCTGCTGAACGACGAGCAGTACTTCGAAGCGCTGGAGGAGTTCGGTGATGACTTCGACGCCCGCATGGGTGCCGAGGCTGTCCGCGAGCTGCTGCACGCTATCGACCTGGAGCACGAGATCGGTCGCCTGCGCGAAGAGATTCCGCAGACCAACTCGGAAACGAAGATCAAGAAGCTGTCCAAGCGCCTGAAGCTGATGGAAGCGTTCCAGGGTTCGGGCAACCTGCCTGAGTGGATGGTCCTGACCGTCCTGCCTGTGCTGCCGCCGGACCTGCGTCCGCTGGTACCGCTGGATGGCGGCCGCTTCGCGACCTCCGACCTGAACGACCTGTATCGTCGGGTGATCAACCGTAACAACCGTCTGAAGCGCCTGCTGGATCTGTCGGCGCCGGACATCATCGTGCGCAACGAAAAGCGCATGCTGCAGGAAGCGGTCGACGCCCTGCTGGACAACGGCCGTCGCGGTCGCGCCATCACTGGCTCGAACAAGCGTCCGCTGAAGTCCCTGGCCGACATGATCAAAGGTAAGCAAGGTCGCTTCCGTCAGAACCTGCTCGGTAAGCGTGTGGACTACTCCGGCCGTTCGGTAATTACCGTAGGCCCGACCCTGCGTCTGCACCAGTGCGGTCTGCCGAAGAAGATGGCCCTCGAGCTGTTCAAGCCGTTCATTTTCGGCAAGCTGGAAATGCGTGGTCTGGCGACCACCATCAAGGCTGCCAAGAAGATGGTCGAGCGTGAGCTGCCAGAGGTGTGGGACGTACTCGCCGAGGTGATCCGCGAACACCCCGTGCTGCTCAACCGTGCACCGACCCTGCACCGTCTGGGTATCCAGGCATTTGAACCGGTTCTGATCGAAGGTAAGGCTATCCAGCTGCACCCGCTGGTCTGTGCCGCGTACAACGCCGACTTCGACGGTGACCAGATGGCTGTTCACGTGCCGCTGACCCTGGAAGCCCAGCTCGAAGCGCGCGCGTTGATGATGTCGACCAACAACATCCTGTCGCCAGCCAACGGTGAGCCAATCATCGTTCCGTCGCAGGACGTGGTACTGGGTCTGTACTACATGACCCGTGAGGCCATCAACGCCAAGGGCGAAGGTCGCGTGTTCGCCGACCTGCAGGAAGTCGACCGCGTATTCCGCGCCGGCGAAGCTGCCCTGCACGCGAAAATCAAGGTTCGTATCAACGAAACCGTGAAAGAGCGTGACGGTTCCGTGGTCAAGAACACCCGCATCGTCGACACCACCGTCGGCCGTGCGCTGCTGTTCCAGGTTGTACCGGCAGGTCTGCCCTACGACGTGGTCAACCAGCCGATGAAGAAGAAGGCGATCTCCAAGCTGATCAACCAGTGCTACCGCGTGGTTGGTCTGAAAGAGACCGTAATCTTTGCTGACCAGCTGATGTACACCGGTTTCGCTTACTCGACCATTTCCGGCGTTTCGATTGGTGTTAACGACTTCGTTATCCCGGACGAGAAAGCTCGCATCATCGGTACCGCTACCGACGAAGTGAAGGAAATCGAGAGCCAGTACGCCTCCGGCCTGGTAACCCAGGGCGAAAAGTACAACAAGGTCATCGACTTGTGGTCGAAGGCGAACGACGAAGTGTCCAAGGCGATGATGGCCAACCTCTCGAAAGAGAAGGTCATCGATCGCGAAGGCAAGGAAGTCGAGCAAGAGTCCTTCAACTCGATGTACATGATGGCTGACTCCGGTGCGCGGGGTTCCGCAGCCCAGATCCGTCAGCTGGCCGGTATGCGTGGCCTGATGGCCAAGCCGGACGGCTCCATTATCGAGACGCCGATCACTGCGAACTTCCGTGAAGGTCTGAGCGTTCTGCAGTACTTCATTTCGACCCACGGTGCTCGTAAGGGTCTGGCGGATACCGCACTGAAGACCGCCAACTCCGGTTACCTGACTCGTCGTCTGGTAGACGTTGCCCAGGATCTGGTTGTTACCGAGATCGACTGCGGCACCGACCAGGGCCTGCTGATGACCCCGCACATCGAAGGTGGTGACGTTGTAGAACCGCTGGGTGAGCGTGTGCTGGGTCGTGTCATCGCCCGTGACGTGTTCAAGCCAGGCACCGAGGACGTCATCGTTCCGGCCGGTACCCTGGTCGACGAGAAGTGGGTCGAATTCATCGAGCTGAACAGCATCGACGAAGTGGTCGTGCGTTCGCCGATCAACTGCGAAACCCGTTACGGCATCTGCGCCAAGTGCTACGGTCGTGACCTGGCTCGCGGTCACCAGGTGAACATCGGTGAAGCTGTCGGCGTTATCGCTGCGCAGTCGATCGGTGAGCCGGGTACCCAGCTGACCATGCGTACGTTCCACATCGGTGGTGCTGCAAGCCGTACCTCGGCTGCCGACAGCGTCCAGGTGAAGAACGGCGGTATGGTGCGTCTGCACAACCTGAAGCAGGTAGAACGTGCCGATGGCAACCTGGTTGCCGTATCGCGTTCGGGCGAGTTGGCCATTGCCGACGAGTTCGGTCGTGAGCGTGAGCGCTACAAGCTGCCTTATGGTGCGGTAATTTCGGTCAAGGAAGGTGAAAAGGTCGAAGCTGGCGCTATCGTCGCCAAGTGGGACCCGCACACCCACCCGATCGTTACCGAACTGAAAGGTACCGTGACCTTCGTTGGCATGGAAGAAGGCATCACCATCAAGCGTCAGACTGACGAATTGACGGGTTTGACCAACATTGAAGTACTGGACGTCAAGGATCGCCCTGCCGCTGGCAAGGAAATCCGTCCTGCTATCAAGATGGTCGACGCTTCTGGCAAGGATCTGTACCTGCCAGGTACCGACGTACCTGCCCAGTACTTCCTGCCGGCCAACGCCCTCGTCGGCGTGGCTGACGGTGCCCAGATCGGTGTTGGTGACGTTATCGCGCGTATCCCGCAAGAAACGTCGAAGACCCGTGACATCACCGGTGGTCTGCCGCGCGTTGCCGACCTGTTCGAAGCGCGCCGTCCGAAAGAGGCCTCGATTCTGGCTGAAGTCAGCGGCACCATCGCGTTCGGCAAGGAGACCAAGGGCAAGCGTCGTCTGGTCATCACCCCGACCGATGGTAGCGATCCGTACGAAGAGCTGATTCCGAAGTGGCGCCACCTGAACGTCTTCGAAGGCGAACAGGTAAACCGCGGCGAAGTTATCTCCGACGGCCCGAGCGATCCGCACGACATTCTGCGTCTGCTGGGTGTGAGCGCGCTGGCGAAGTACATCGTCAACGAGATCCAGGACGTTTACCGTCTGCAAGGCGTTAAGATCAACGACAAGCACATCGAGACCATCCTGCGTCAGATGCTGCGCAAGGTCGAGATCACCGAGTCGGGTGACTCCAGCTTCATCAAGGGCGACCAGATGGAACTGACCCAGGTACTGGTAGAGAACGAGCGTCTCGCCAGCGAGGACAAGTTCATCTCCAAGTTCTCCCGCGTGCTGCTGGGTATCACCAAGGCCTCGCTGTCGACCGAGTCGTTCATCTCCGCGGCTTCCTTCCAGGAAACCACCCGCGTACTGACCGAAGCGGCGGTAACCGGCAAGCGCGACTACCTGCGCGGCCTGAAAGAGAACGTGGTCGTGGGTCGTCTGATTCCGGCCGGTACTGGTCTGGCCTACCACAGCGAGCGTAAGCGTCGCCGTGATGCCGACAAGCCGCTGCGTGTGAGCGCCAGTGAGGTGGAAGCCGCACTGACCGAAGCGCTGAACTCCAGCGGTAACTAAGTACAGGGCAGGGCCCCGGCAAGCCCCGAGCGATCAGCGGCGACATGAAATGTTGCCGATGATCGGACGGGGAGGGCCGGGGCCTCGTCTTGACTGGGTGCAAGATCCTCTTTAGACTTTTGTACCCTTAAATTTGGTGAGGCTCCGTCTCGCCAATTTTTGGCTTTCTTGCAAGACAATAGCGTCGCAAGACAATCAGTGGAGCTAGTAGATGGCAACTATCAACCAGCTGGTACGTCAGCCGCGTAAGCGTACCGTCGAGAAATCCGACGTACCTGCGCTGCAGAACTGCCCGCAGCGTCGTGGCGTGTGCACCCGCGTGTACACCACCACGCCGAAAAAACCAAACTCGGCACTGCGTAAAGTATGCCGTGTGCGTCTGACCAACGGTTTCGAGGTTTCCTCGTACATCGGTGGTGAAGGCCACAACCTGCAAGAGCACAGCGTCGTCCTGATCCGTGGCGGCCGTGTAAAAGACTTGCCAGGTGTTCGTTACCACACCGTTCGCGGCTCTCTGGATACTTCGGGCGTTAAAGGCCGTAACCAGGGTCGTTCGAAGTACGGTACCAAGCGTCCGAAGTAATCGGCCGTTTGCAGACATCCATTTATTTGAGTCGATAAGAGTAAGGTCGGGCAGGGGTCGAAAGACCTGGTCCCGGGCTAACCTGAAGACCGTTTGAGGGCTTATCATGCCAAGACGTCGTGTAGCAGCAAAACGTGAGATCCTTGACGATCCGAAGTACGGATCCCAGATTCTCGCCAAGTTCATGAACCACGTGATGGAAAGCGGCAAGAAGGCCGTAGCCGAGCGCATCGTTTACGGTGCCCTGGATACCGTCAAAGCACGCAAGAACAGCGACCCCCTGGAAATCTTCGAGAAAGCTCTCGACGCCATCGCTCCGCTGGTCGAAGTTAAGTCCCGCCGTGTTGGCGGTGCCACTTACCAGGTTCCGGTTGAAGTTCGTCCGTCCCGTCGTAACGCTCTGGCAATGCGCTGGCTCGTAGACTACGCCCGCAAGCGCGGCGAGAAGTCGATGGCCCTGCGCCTGGCCGGCGAACTGCTGGATGCTGCTGAAGGCAAGGGTGCTGCAGTCAAGAAGCGTGAAGACGTGCACCGTATGGCCGAGGCCAACAAAGCGTTCTCGCACTACCGCTTCTAATTCAAGCATCAATCATTTTGCGAGGGCTTTATGGCTCGTACTACAGCAATTAACCGCTACCGTAACATCGGTATCTGCGCCCACGTTGACGCGGGCAAGACTACCACTACCGAGCGGATCCTGTTCTACACAGGTCTGAGCCACAAGATGGGCGAGGTGCACGACGGCGCCGCGACCACCGACTGGATGGTGCAGGAGCAGGAGCGCGGTATCACCATTACCTCCGCTGCCGTTACCACCTTCTGGAAAGGTTCCCGTGGTCAGTACGACAACTACCGCGTAAACGTCATCGATACCCCCGGCCACGTTGACTTCACCATTGAAGTAGAGCGTTCGCTGCGTGTACTCGACGGCGCGGTCGTTGTGTTCTGCGGTACCTCCGGCGTTGAGCCGCAGTCCGAAACCGTATGGCGTCAGGCCAACAAGTACGGTGTTCCGCGTGTTGTCTACGTGAACAAGATGGACCGTGCTGGTGCCAACTTCCTGCGCGTTGTCGGTCAGATCAAGAACCGCCTGGGTCACACCCCGGTTCCGGTCCAGCTGGCTATCGGTGCAGAAGACGACTTCCAGGGTCAGGTCGACCTGATCAAGATGAAAGCCATCTACTGGAACGAAGACGACAAGGGCACCACGTACCGCGAAGAAGAAATTCCAGCGGACATGGTCGAACTGGCTAACGAATGGCGCAACAACATGGTTGAAGCCGCCGCCGAAGCCAGCGAAGAGCTGATGAACAAGTACCTTGAAGAAGGTGAGCTGACCGTCGAAGAAATCAAGGCAGGTCTGCGTGCGCGCACCCTGGCCAGCGAGATCGTTCCGGCTGTCTGCGGTTCGTCGTTCAAGAACAAGGGTGTTCCCCTGGTTCTCGACGCCGTTATCGACTTCCTGCCTGCTCCGACCGAAATTCCTGCGATCAAGGGTATCCACCCTGATCTGGCCGAAGTGCCGAAGGATGAGATTACCGAAGAGCAGCAGGACGAGCGTCACGCCGACGACAACGAGCCGTTCTCGGCTCTGGCGTTCAAGATCGCTACCGACCCGTTCGTAGGTACCCTGACCTTCGTTCGCGTCTACTCGGGCGTTCTGAGCTCCGGTGACTCGGTCATCAACTCGGTCAAAGGCAAGAAAGAGCGCGTTGGTCGTATGGTGCAGATGCACGCCAACCAGCGTGAAGAGATCAAGGAAGTGCGCGCTGGCGACATCGCGGCCCTGATCGGCATGAAGGACGTTACCACTGGTGAAACCCTGTGCGACGCCGACAAGCCAATCATCCTTGAGCGCATGGACTTCCCGGAGCCAGTGATTTCGCTGTCTGTCGAGCCGAAGACCAAGCAGGACCAGGAAAAGATGGGTATCGCTCTGGGCAAGCTGGCTCAGGAAGACCCGTCGTTCCGCGTCAAGACCGACGAAGAGACTGGTCAGACCATCATCTCCGGTATGGGTGAGCTGCACCTGGACATCATCGTTGACCGCATGAAGCGTGAATTCAACGTTGAGGCCAACATCGGCAAGCCGCAGGTTTCGTACCGCGAGAAGATCACCAAGTCCGGTGTGGAGATCGAAGGCAAGTTCGTTCGCCAGTCGGGTGGTCGTGGTCAGTTCGGTCACTGCTGGATTCGCTTCTCTCAGCCGGATGAAGACGATAAGGGCAATATCACTGAGGGCCTGGTCTTCACCAACGAAGTCGTTGGTGGTGTGGTTCCGAAGGAATACATCCCTGCGATCCAGAAGGGTATCGAAGAGCAGATGAAGAACGGCGTTGTTGCCGGCTATCCGCTGATCGGCCTGAAGGCTACCGTGTTCGACGGTTCGTACCACGACGTCGACTCCAACGAAATGGCGTTCAAGATCGCTGCTTCGATGGCAACCAAGCAACTGGCCCAGAAGGGTGGTGGCGTGGTCCTCGAGCCGATCATGAAGGTCGAAGTTGTAACCCCGGAAGACTACCTGGGTGACGTGATGGGTGACCTGAACCGTCGTCGTGGTCTGGTCCAGGGTATGGATGAATCGGTCTCTGGCCGTGTCGTCCGCGCTGAAGTTCCGCTCGGAGAGATGTTCGGTTACGCAACCGACGTTCGTTCCATGTCTCAGGGTCGCGCAAGCTACTCCATGGAATTCTCCAAATACGCCGAAGCTCCGTCGAACATCGTCGAAGCACTCGTTAAAAAACAAGGCTAATCCCCTTTAGGCAAGAGGTTCACTGTCGTGGCTAAAGAAAAATTTGATCGTTCCCTTCCCCACGTTAACGTCGGCACCATCGGCCACGTTGACCACGGTAAGACCACTCTGACCGCAGCTCTGACTCGCGTCTGCTCCGAAGTTTTCGGTTCGGCAGTCGTTGAGTTCGACAAGATCGACTCGGCTCCGGAAGAAAAAGCGCGCGGTATCACCATCAACACCGCTCACGTCGAGTACAACTCGAACATTCGTCACTACGCTCACGTTGACTGCCCAGGTCACGCTGACTACGTGAAGAACATGATCACCGGTGCTGCCCAGATGGACGGCGCGATCCTGGTTTGCTCGGCCGCCGATGGTCCGATGCCGCAAACCCGTGAGCACATCCTGCTGTCCCGTCAGGTAGGCGTTCCTTACATCGTGGTCTTCCTGAACAAGGCTGACCTGGTAGACGACGCCGAGCTGCTGGAACTGGTCGAGATGGAAGTTCGCGACCTGCTGTCCACCTACGACTTCCCAGGCGACGACACCCCGATCATCATCGGTTCGGCTCGTATGGCCCTGGAAGGCAAAGACGACAACGAAATGGGTACTACCGCTGTCAAGAAGCTGGTAGAAACTCTGGATGCCTACATCCCTGAGCCAGTTCGTGCCGTTGACCAGCCGTTCCTGATGCCGATCGAAGACGTATTCTCGATCTCGGGTCGTGGTACCGTTGTTACCGGTCGTATCGAGCGTGGTATCGTCCGCGTTCAGGATCCGCTGGAAATCGTTGGTCTGCGTGACACTTCGACCACCACCTGCACCGGTGTTGAAATGTTCCGCAAGCTGCTGGACGAAGGCCGTGCTGGCGAGAACTGCGGCGTTCTGCTGCGTGGTACCAAGCGTGATGACGTTGAGCGTGGCCAGGTTCTGGTCAAGCCAGGTTCGGTCAAGCCGCACACCAAGTTCACCGCAGAAGTCTACGTTCTGTCGAAGGAAGAAGGCGGTCGTCACACTCCGTTCTTCAAAGGCTACCGTCCTCAGTTCTACTTCCGTACCACTGACGTGACCGGTAACTGCGAACTGCCGGAAGGCGTTGAAATGGTAATGCCAGGTGACAACATTCAGATGACTGTCACCCTGATCAAGACCATCGCAATGGAAGACGGTCTGCGCTTCGCTATCCGTGAAGGCGGTCGTACCGTCGGCGCCGGCGTCGTAGCAAAAATCATCGAGTAATCACTCGACCGATTGAAAAAACCCCCGCTCAGCGGGGGTTTTTTTTATTGGGTTGACACTAAATGGGGGCGTCTATAGAATCACGCCTCCTTTTAGCGGGCGTAGTGCGTCCGTTGGGAACAGCCTGGAGTCTGAAATCCAATGCAAAATCAGCAAATCCGTATCAGGTTGAAGGCTTTCGACCATCGCCTGATCGACCAATCCACCCAGGAAATCGTGGAAACCGCGAAACGTACTGGTGCACAAGTGCGTGGTCCAATTCCACTGCCTACCCGCAAAGAGCGTTTCACCGTTCTGGTTTCCCCGCACGTCAACAAAGACGCGCGTGACCAGTACGAGATCCGCACTCATAAGCGTGTTCTGGACATCGTCCAGCCAACGGATAAAACCGTTGATGCGCTGATGAAGCTTGATCTGGCGGCAGGTGTGGAAGTACAGATCAGCCTCGGCTAAGACTTCGGTCTGGTCGTGTAACGCTCTGAAATGGGCGGCCATAGCGGGTGAAAGCCCCGTACACTCATGAGGTTTACAACATGACTATTGGTGTAATCGGTCGCAAGTGCGGTATGACCCGCATTTTCACCGAAGAAGGTGTCTCCATTCCGGTCACGGTCATCGAGATCGAGCCGAATCGCGTCACCCAGTTCAAAACTGAAGAAACCGATGGCTACCGTGCAGTGCAAGTCACTGTCGGCGAGCGTCGTGCTTCGCGCGTGACTGCCGCTCAGGCAGGCCACTTCGCCAAGGCCAACGTTGCCGCTGGTCGCGGTGTCTGGGAGTTCCGTCTTGAAGAAGGCGATTTCCAGGCTGGCGATCTGATCAAAGCTGAACTCTTCACTGCAGGCCAGCTGGTAGACGTTACTGGTCAGTCCAAAGGTAAAGGCTTCGCCGGTACCATCAAGCGCTGGAACTTCCGTGGCCAGGACAACACCCACGGTAACTCCGTGTCGCACCGTGTCCCAGGTTCCATCGGCCAGTGCCAGACTCCTGGTCGTGTGTTCAAGGGCAAGAAAATGTCCGGTCACATGGGCGCCGAGCGCGTGACTGTTCAGTCCCTGGAAGTAGTTCGCGTAGACGCTGAACGCAACCTGCTGCTGGTCAAGGGTGCCGTTCCAGGCGCTACTGGCGGCGACGTGGTTGTACGTCCAGCTGTCAAGGCTCGCGGTTAAGGGGAAACTGACATGCAACTCAATGTAAATGACGCTCAGGCGATCGAAGTTTCCGAACTGACTTTCGGTGGCGAATTCAACGAGACGCTGGTACACCAAGCAGTCGTGGCCTACATGGCCGGCGGCCGTCAGGGCACCAAGCAGCAGAAGACCCGTTCCGACGTGGCTGGTGGCGGTAAGCGCCCATGGCGTCAGAAGGGTACTGGCCGTGCTCGTGCTGGTACCACTCGTGGTCCGATCTGGCGTGGCGGTGGTGTAACCTTCGCAGCTCGCCCTCAAGATCACTCGCAGAAGCTCAACAAGAAGATGTACCGCGCAGCCCTGCGCTCCATCCTCGCTGAGCTGGTGCGTAGCGACCGTCTGGTCGTGGTTCAGGACTTCGCTGTTGAAGCACCGAAAACCAAAGATCTGCTGAACAAGCTGAACGGCATGGGTCTGAACGACGTACTGATCGTTTCCGACGCTGTTGATCAGAACCTGTACCTGGCTGCTCGCAACCTGCCGCACGTCGATGTACGTGACGTGCAAGGTTCCGACCCGGTCAGTCTGATCGCATACGAGAAAGTGTTGATCACTGTCTCGGCCGTGAAGAAATTCGAGGAGCTGCTGGGATGAACCAGGAACGCGTATTCAAAGTCCTCCTTGGCCCGCACGTTTCCGAGAAGGCTACCGTTCTGGCTGAGAAAAAAGGCCAGTTCGTATTCAAGGTTGCTACCGATGCAACCAAGCTGGAAATCAAGAAAGCTGTCGAAGGCCTGTTCAACGTAAAAGTTGAAAACGTGTCGACTGTTAACGTTCTGGGTAAAACCAAGCGTACCGCACGTGGTCTGGGCAAGCGTAATGACTGGAAGAAGGCGATCGTCTCCCTTCAGCCAGGCCAAGATCTCGATTTCAGCAGCAGTGCTGAGTAAGGAAGGGGTGCATCATGGCAATCGTTAAATGCAAACCGACTTCCCCTGGCCGCCGTTTCGTGGTCAAGGTGGTCAACCAGGAGCTGCACAAAGGCGCTCCTCACGCACCGCTGATCGAGAAAAAATCGAAGTCTGGTGGTCGTAACAACAATGGCCGCATCACCACTCGTCACGTTGGTGGTGGTCATAAGCAGCATTACCGTCTGGTCGACTTCCGTCGCAACGACAAAGATGGCATTCCAGCCACTGTCGAGCGTATCGAATACGACCCGAACCGTACTGCTCACATCGCCCTGCTGTGCTACGCAGACGGTGAGCGTCGCTACATCATCGCCCCTAAAGGCGTGAGCGCTGGCGACCAGCTGATCGCAGGTGCCCTGGCCCCAATCAAGGCCGGTAACTCCCTGCAGCTGCGCAATATCCCAGTAGGTAGCACCATTCACGGCATCGAACTGAAGCCGGGTAAAGGTGCTCAGATCGCTCGTTCCGCTGGTGCTTCGGCTCAGCTGATCGCTCGTGAAGGCGTCTACGTGACTCTGCGTCTGCGTTCCGGTGAGATGCGTAAAGTACTGGCTGAGTGCCGTGCGACCCTGGGCGAAGTCTCGAACTCCGAGCACAGCCTGCGTTCGCTGGGTAAAGCTGGTGCCAAACGCTGGCGCGGCGTTCGCCCAACCGTTCGTGGTGTTGCCATGAACCCGGTTGACCACCCACATGGTGGTGGTGAAGGTCGTACCTCCGGTGGTCGTCATCCGGTATCGCCATGGGGCTTCCCAACCAAGGGTGCGAAGACCCGTGGTAATAAGCGTACCGACAACATGATCGTCCGTCGTCGCAAGTAACTAGAGGGATACGACAGTGCCACGTTCTCTGAAAAAAGGTCCTTTTATCGATCTTCACCTGCTGAAGAAGGTCGAAGTGGCGGTGGAGAAGAACGATCGCAAGCCAGTTAAAACCTGGTCGCGCCGTTCGATGATCCTGCCACAAATGGTCGGTCTGACCATCGCGGTACACAACGGTCGTCAACATGTCCCAGTTCTGGTGAACGAAGACATGGTCGGCCACAAACTGGGCGAGTTCGCCGGTACCCGCACCTATCGCGGGCACGTGGCTGACAAGAAAGCCAAGCGTTAAGGGGTAAGGAAATGGAAGTAGCCGCTAAGTTGTCGGGCGCTCGCATCTCCGCCCAGAAAGCCCGCTTGGTCGCCGACCAGATCCGCGGGAAGAAGGTGGGCGAAGCGCTCAACCTGTTGGCCTTCAGCAGCAAAAAAGCCGCTGAAATCATGAAGAAAGTCCTCGAGTCGGCCGTTGCCAACGCCGAACACAACGAAGGCGCAGACGTTGATGACCTGAAGGTCTCCACCGTCTTCGTCAACGAAGGGCGTTCGCTGAAGCGCATCATGCCACGTGCCAAAGGCCGTGCTGATCGCATCGTCAAGCGGTCTTGCCATATCACTGTCAAGGTTGCGGACAAGTAACGGAGTCGATCAGATGGGTCAGAAAGTACATCCCACTGGCATTCGCCTGGGAATCGTCAAGGAGCACACCTCCGTCTGGTACGCAGACGGTGCTACTTACGCAGATTACCTGTTGAAGGATCTGAAAACGCGTGAGTACCTCCAGGACAAACTAAAAAGCGCGTCCGTAAGCCGTATCGATATTCATCGTCCGGCTCAAACTGCACGCATCACCATCCACACCGCTCGTCCCGGTATCGTTATCGGTAAGAAAGGTGAAGATGTCGAGAAGCTGCGTCAGGACCTGACCAAGCAGATGGGTGTGCCTGTGCACATCAACATCGAAGAGATCCGCAAGCCGGAACTCGACGCTATGCTGGTTGCGCAGAGCGTAGCTCAGCAGCTGGAACGCCGCGTAATGTTCCGTCGCGCCATGAAGCGCGCCGTACAGAACGCCATGCGTATTGGTGCCAAGGGCATCAAGATCCAGGTGAGCGGTCGTCTCGGCGGTGCTGAGATTGCTCGTACCGAGTGGTATCGCGAAGGTCGTGTGCCTCTGCACACCCTGCGTGCCGATATCGACTACAACACCTACGAAGCTCACACCACTTACGGTGTGATCGGTGTGAAGGTTTGGATCTTCAAAGGCGAAGTTATTGGTGGTCGCCAAGAAGAGCTGAAACCACAAGCACCAGCGCCTCGTAAAAAAGCTGCTAAGTAAGGGGTACGCCAAATGTTGCAACCAAAGCGTACAAAATTCCGCAAGCAGATGACTGGCCACAACCGTGGTCTGGCACTGCGCGGTAGCAAAGTCAGCTTCGGCGAATTCGCCCTGAAAGCTGTTGCTCGCGGTCGCCTCACCGCTCGCCAGATCGAGTCCGCACGTCGTGCGCTGACCCGTCACGTAAAACGTGGCGGTAAGATCTGGATCCGTGTGTTCCCGGACAAGCCGATCTCCAAGAAGCCTCTCGAGGTTCGTATGGGTAAAGGTAAGGGTTCCGTGGAATACTGGGTTGCCCAGATTCAGCCAGGCAAAGTCCTGTATGAAATCGAGGGTGTTTCTGAAGAGCTGGCGCGCGAAGCTTTCGCCCTGGCTGCTGCAAAGCTGCCTCTCGCCACCTCCTTTGTTAAGCGGACGGTGATGTGATGAAAGCGAATGAACTTCGTGAAAAATCGGCACAGCAACTGAATGAGCAACTGCTCGGCTTGCTGCGCGACCAGTTCAATCTGCGTATGCAGAAAGCAACTGGCCAGTTGGGGCAGTCGCACCTGCTCTCGCAAGTTAAGCGTGACATCGCTCGCGTGAAAACTGTGCTCAACCAGCAGGCAGGTAAGTGATCATGGCTGAAGCTGAAAAAACCGTCCGTACGCTGACTGGCCGTGTCGTCAGCGACAAAATGGACAAGACCATCACCGTTCTGATCGAGCGTCGCGTAAAGCACCCGATCTACGGTAAATACGTTAAGCGTTCGACTAAGCTGCACGCGCACGACGAAGCCAACCAGTGCAAGATCGGCGACAAGGTTTCCATCCGTGAAACCCGTCCGCTGGCCAAGACCAAGTCCTGGGCACTGGTTGAAGTCCTCGAACGCGCTGTTGAAGTCTAAGGGCTAGGGGTCGGAGAAATTTTATGATTCAGACTCAATCCATGCTCGATGTGGCCGATAACAGCGGCGCTCGTCGCGTCATGTGCATCAAGGTACTCGGCGGTTCGCACCGCCGTTACGCCGGCATCGGTGACATCATCAAAGTAACCGTCAAGGAAGCAATTCCGCGCGGTAAGGTCAAGAAAGGCCAAGTGATGACTGCTGTTGTCGTGCGCACCCGTCACGGTGTTCGTCGCGCTGACGGTTCCATCATTCGTTTCGACGGCAACGCTGCTGTTCTGCTGAACAACAAGCAAGAGCCGATCGGCACTCGCATCTTCGGGCCAGTGACCCGTGAACTTCGTACTGAGAAGTTCATGAAGATCGTCTCGCTCGCCCCTGAAGTGCTGTAAGGAGATCCGACATGCAAAAGATTCGTCGTGACGACGAGATCATCGTGATCGCCGGCAAAGACAAAGGTAAGCGCGGTAAGGTGCTGAAGGTTCTGGCTGACAACCGTCTGGTTGTTGGTGGTGTGAACCTGGTCAAGCGTCATACCAAGCCTAACCCGATGGCGGGCGTACAGGGCGGTATCGTCGAAAAAGAAGCGCCTCTGCACGCTTCCAACGTTGCCATCTTCAACGGCGAAACCAACAAGGCTGACCGCGTTGGTTTCAAAGTAGAAGACGGTAAAAAAATTCGTGTCTTCAAGTCGACCCAAAAAGCGGTTGATGCTTGAACACTGCTAGGTAGAAGACCATGGCACGACTGAAAGAGATTTACCGGAACGAAATCGCTCCTAAGCTTAAGGAAGAACTTAAGCTGTCGAACGTGATGGAAGTTCCGCGCGTTACCAAGATCACCCTGAACATGGGTCTGGGCGAAGCGATCGGCGACAAGAAAGTCATCGAGCACGCTGTTGCCGACCTGGAAAAGATCACCGGTCAAAAGCCGGTAGTGACTTTCGCTCGTAAATCCATCGCGGGCTTCAAAGTCCGTGAAGGCTGGCCGATCGGTGTCAAGGTGACCCTGCGTCGCGACAAGATGTACGAATTCCTGGACCGCCTGCTGGCGATCTCCCTGCCTCGGGTTCGCGACTTCCGCGGCCTGAATGCCAAGTCCTTCGATGGCCGTGGCAACTACAGCATGGGCGTGAAAGAGCAGATCATCTTCCCGGAAATCGACTACGACAAGATCGATGCTCTGCGCGGTTTGGACATCACCCTGACCACCACTGCTCGTTCGGACGACGAAGGCCGCGCTCTGCTGCGTGCTTTCAAGTTCCCGTTCCGCAACTGATTGGAGTAGGAAAATGGCCAAGAAGAGCATGAAAAACCGCGAGCTGAAGCGTCAGCTCACGGTAGCCAAGTACGCCAAGAAGCGTGCCGAGCTGAAAGCGACCATCGTCAACCTGAACGCCTCTCCTGAAGAGCGTTTCGCTGCCGTTGTCGCCCTGCAGAAGCAGCCACGTGATGCCAGCGCTTCGCGTCTGCGCAACCGTTGCCGCCTGACCGGTCGTCCTCACGGTGTATACCGTAAGTTCGGCCTGGGCCGTAACATGCTGCGTCAAGCTGCAATGCGCGGTGACGTACCAGGTCTGGTCAAGGCCTCCTGGTAATCGCTGCAGGCTGGATCCCGGCGGAAGGGGAGCAATCTTCCGACCGCCGGTGACCTCGCCAACAAACAAGCCCCTATATGGGGCTTGTTTCGTTTCTACCTTGTGTCTAGAATGACCGGCTCACCTGAGCCTGGGTTTTTTGCCCTGTCCGCTCGGGTGGTTGTGATAGCCGCAAGGCTAATAATTCTTGTATCAGGAGCATCTAGCCCATGAGTATGCAGGACCCGTTAGCGGACATGCTAACTCGCATCCGTAATGCCCAGATGGCTGAAAAGTCCGTCGTAAGCATGCCTTCCTCCACCCTGAAGGTCGCGGTTGCCAAAGTTCTGAAAGACGAAGGTTACATCGCCGGCTACCAGGTAACTGGTGAGGCCAAGCCTTCCCTGTCGATCGAACTGAAGTACTTCGAAGGCCGTCCGGTCATCGAGGAACTGAAGCGCTCCAGCCGTCCAGGCCTGCGCCAGTACAAGTCCGTCGCAGAACTGCCGAAAGTACGTGGCGGTCTGGGCGTGTCTATCGTCTCCACCAACAAAGGTGTGATGACTGATCGCGCTGCGCGCGCTGCCGGTGTCGGCGGCGAAGTTCTGTGCACAGTGTTCTAAGGGGAGATAGGCATGTCTCGCGTCGCTAAGAACCCCGTTAAGCTGCCAGCAGGCGTCGAAGTCAAATTCGCCGGCCAGCAGCTTTCGGTGAAGGGTGCCAAAGGCACTCTCGAACTGAACGTTCACTCGTCTGTTGAAGTTACCGAAGAGTCTGGCGAGCTGCGTTTCGTCGCTCGTAACGGTGACCAGCAAGCTCGCGCCATGGCCGGTACCACCCGCGCTCTGGTGAACAACATGGTCCAGGGCGTAAGCCAAGGCTTCGAGCGCAAGCTCCAGCTGGTCGGTGTTGGTTACAAGGCACAGGCCAAGGGCACCGTCCTGAACCTGGCCCTGGGCTTCTCGCACCCAGTGGACTACGAACTGCCAGCCGGTATCACCGCTGAAACCCCAAGCCAGACCGACATCCTGATCAAGGGTATCGACAAGCAGCTGGTGGGTCAGGTGGCCGCTGAAATCCGCGACTTCCGTCCGCCAGAGCCTTACAAAGGCAAGGGTGTGCGTTACGCGGACGAAGTAGTCCGTCGTAAAGAAGCCAAGAAGAAGTAGGGCCTAGCAAATGACCGACAAAAAAGTTACTCGACTGCGTCGCGCTCGCAAAGCACGTCTCAAGATGCACGAACTCGAAGTCGTGCGCCTGTGCGTGTTCCGCTCCTCGCAGCACATCTACGCCCAGGTCATTTCGGCCGACGGCAGCAAGGTTCTGGCAAGCGCCTCGACCTTGGACAAAGAACTGCGTGATGGCGCCACTGGCAACATCGACGCGGCCACTAAGGTTGGCAAGCTGGTAGCTGAGCGTGCGAAAGCCGCCGGTGTATCTCAAGTTGCCTTTGACCGTTCCGGCTTCAAGTACCATGGCCGCGTCAAAGCGCTGGCCGATGCTGCTCGTGAAGGCGGGCTGGAGTTCTAAGTTATGGCAAATAACGATCAAAAGCGCGACGAAGGCTACATCGAGAAGCTGGTTCAAGTTAACCGCGTTGCCAAAACCGTAAAAGGCGGCCGTATCTTCACCTTCACCGCGCTGACCGTGGTAGGTGATGGTAAAGGCCGTGTTGGCTTCGGCCGTGGCAAATCGCGCGAAGTACCTGCCGCGATCCAGAAAGCCATGGAAGCTGCTCGCCGCAACATGATCCAGGTTGACCTGAAGGGCACCACCCTGCAGTACGCCACCAAGGCTGCCCACGGCGCCTCGAAGGTTTACATGCAGCCTGCCTCGGAAGGTACCGGTATCATCGCCGGTGGCGCAATGCGTGCTGTCCTGGAAGTTGCTGGTGTTCAGAACGTTCTGGCCAAGTGCTACGGTTCGACCAACCCAGTGAACGTGGTTTACGCCACCTTCAAGGGTCTGAAAGCCATGCAATCTCCTGAATCCATTGCTGCCAAGCGCGGCAAGAGCGTCGAGGAGATCTTCTGATCATGGCAACCGTAAAAGTAACGCTGATCAAGAGCGTCTCGGGCCGTCTGCCTAACCACAAGCTGTGCGTTAAGGGCCTGGGTCTGCGTCGCATCGGTCACACTGTAGAAGTCCAGGATACTCCCGAAAACCGCGGGATGATCAACAAGGCTTACTACATGCTGAAGGTCGAGGGTTAATCGATGAAACTCAATGATCTGAGTCCAGCGCCGGGTTCCCGTCGCGAGAAGCATCGTCCAGGTCGTGGTATCGGTAGCGGTCTGGGTAAGACCGGCGGCCGTGGCCACAAAGGTCAGACTTCCCGTTCGGGTGGTTCGATCGCTCCTGGCTTCGAAGGCGGTCAACAGCCGCTGCACCGTCGTCTGCCGAAGTTCGGCTTCGTTTCCCTGAAAGCCATGGATCGCGCCGAAGTGCGTCTGTCCGAGCTGGCCAAGGTGGAAGGCGACGTGATCTCCGTGCAATCCCTGAAGGATGCCAACGTGATCGGCCAGAACGTACAGCGCGTGAAAATCATGCTGTCTGGCGAAGTCACTCGCGCAGTCACCATCAAGGGTATCGCAGCCACCAAGGGTGCGCGTGCGGCTATCGAAGCAGCTGGCGGCAAGTTCGAGGAATAAATGGCTAAGCAAGGTGCTCTCTCTTCGCTCGGTAAGGGCGGGATGTCGGAACTCTGGGCTCGTCTGCGCTTTCTGTTCATGGCGATCATCGTCTATCGGATAGGTGCGCATATCCCGGTTCCTGGCATCAATCCAGACCGTCTGGCGGATCTGTTTCGGCAGAATGAGGGGACCATTCTTAGCTTGTTCAACATGTTTTCCGGTGGCGCGCTTGAGCGCATGAGCATCTTTGCACTGGGGATCATGCCGTACATCTCGGCATCGATCATCATGCAGCTGATGACGGCGGTCAGCCCGCAACTGGAACAGTTGAAGAAGGAAGGTGAAGCTGGCCGTCGCAAGATCAGCCAGTACACCCGCTACGGCACCGTTATCCTGGCACTGGTTCAAGCCATTGGCATGTCCATTGGCCTGGCCAACCAGGGCGTGGCGTTTTCTGTAGGCCTGGGCTTCCATGTCGTTGCCGTCTCCACCTTCGTGGCAGGCGCGATGTTCATGATGTGGCTGGGCGAGCAGATCACCGAGCGCGGTGTGGGCAACGGTATCTCGATGTTGATCTTCGCGGGTATCGTTGCCGGTCTTCCGAGAGCAATCGGGCAGTCTTTCGAGTCTGCGCGCACAGGCGATATCAACATTTTCGCCCTGGTCGCTATCGGTTTGCTGGCAGTAGCGATTATCGGTTTTGTGGTGTTCATTGAGCGTGGTCAGCGTCGTATCGCCGTTCACTACGCCAAGCGTCAGCAGGGCCGCAAGGTCTTCGCTGCGCAGACCAGCCACTTGCCGCTGAAGGTGAACATGGCGGGGGTTATCCCGGCCATTTTCGCGAGCAGCATTCTGCTGTTCCCGGCTTCGCTGGGTGCCTGGTTCGGTCAGTCCGAAGGTATGGGCTGGCTGCAGGACATCTCGCAGTCGATCGCTCCTGGTCAGCCGTTGAACATTCTGCTGTTTAGTGCAGGGATCATTTTCTTCTGCTTCTTCTACACAGCGCTGATGTTCAACCCGAAAGACGTAGCGGAAAACCTGAAGAAGTCCGGTGCCTTTATTCCGGGTATCCGTCCTGGTGAGCAGTCGGCACGCTACATTGATGGCGTTCTGACCCGTCTGACCATGTTCGGTGCTCTTTACATGATGGCCGTCTGCCTTCTGCCCCAGTTCCTGGTGGTGGCAGCAAATGTGCCGTTCTACCTTGGCGGGACCTCGTTGCTGATTGTGGTAGTGGTTGTGATGGACTTCATGTCCCAAGTACAATCGCACCTCGTTTCGCACCAGTACGAATCCCTGATGAAGAAAGCCAACCTGAAAGGCTACGGTGGCAGCGGTCTGCTGCGCTGATACGCCCCTAAGGTTCGAGGAGTCGGTAATGAAAGTTCGTGCATCGGTGAAAAAGCTGTGCCGTAACTGCAAGATCATCCGTCGCGAAGGCGTCGTACGAGTGATCTGCAGCGCGGAACCGCGTCACAAACAGCGCCAAGGCTGAGTGTGATCTGCGCTTCAAACCCAGCAGCTAGTGTGCTGCTGGGTTGATTATTCGTTTCTACAGCGATATTATCTCGCGCCCTATTTCTTGGCTTCCGGGGCGTAGGTAGCTGTCAATTGGAGTCCCACTGAATGGCCCGTATTGCAGGCGTCAACATTCCAGATAACAAGCATGCTGTTATCTCGCTGACCTACATCTATGGTGTCGGTCGCACTACTGCACAGAAGATCTGTGCAGACGCTGGTGTAAACCCAGCCGCTAAGATCAAGGATCTGAGCGACGAGCAAATCGAAACCCTGCGTGGCGAAGTCGCGAAGTTCACCACCGAAGGTGACCTGCGTCGTGACATCAACATGAAGATCAAGCGCTTGATGGACCTGGGTTGCTATCGCGGCCTGCGTCATCGTAAAGGTCTGCCGGTTCGCGGTCAGCGCACCAAGACCAACGCACGCACCCGTAAGGGCCCGCGTAAGCCGATCCGCAAGTAATCGCCCAGGAATATAGACATGGCAAAACCTGCTGCTCGTCCTCGTAAGAAAGTCAAAAAGACAGTGGTTGATGGCATCGCCCACATCCATGCCTCTTTCAACAACACCATCGTGACCATCACCGACCGTCAGGGCAACGCTTTGTCCTGGGCGACCTCCGGTGGTTCGGGTTTCCGTGGTTCGCGCAAATCCACCCCGTTCGCAGCCCAGATCGCTGCTGAGCGTGCTGGTCAAGCTGCGCTGGAATACGGTCTGAAGAACCTCGACGTAAACGTCAAGGGTCCAGGTCCAGGTCGTGAGTCCGCCGTTCGTGCACTGAACAGCTGCGGCTACAAGATCGCCAGCATCACCGACGTGACGCCAATCCCGCACAACGGGTGCCGTCCGCCGAAGAAGCGTCGCGTGTAATCAGGAGACAGATAAATGGCACGTTACATTGGTCCAAAATGCAAACTGTCTCGTCGTGAAGGCACTGACCTGTTCCTGAAGAGCGGCGTTCGCGCTCTGGAATCGAAGTGCAACATCGAAGCAGCCCCAGGTATCCACGGCCAGCGCCGTGGCCGTCAGTCCGACTACGGTACCCAGCTGCGCGAGAAGCAAAAAGTTCGTCGTATCTACGGTGTTCTGGAGCGTCAGTTCCGCGGTTACTACCAGGCTGCAGCCTCGAAAAAAGGCGCAACCGGTGAGAACCTGCTGCAACTGCTCGAGTGCCGTCTGGATAACGTCGTCTACCGTATGGGCTTCGGCTCGACTCGTTCCGAGTCCCGTCAGCTGGTTTCGCACAAAGCGATCAGCGTCAACGGTAAGACTGTAAACATTCCATCCTACCAAGTTCGTCCGGGTGACGTGGTCGCGGTTCGCGAGAAGTCGCTGAACCAGCTGCGCATTGTTCAAGCCCTTGAACTGTGCGCCCAGCGTGGCCGCGTTGAGTGGGTTGACGTGGATGCTGCTAAAAAGTCGGGCGTTTTCAAGAACGTTCCTGCTCGCAGCGACCTGTCTGCCGACATCAACGAGAACCTGATTGTCGAGCTCTACTCCAAGTAAGGGCTAGAAAATAGGTGCATCCATGCAGATTTCGGTAAATGAGTTCCTGACTCCCCGCCACATTGATGTGCAGGTAGTCAGTCCGACCCGCGCCAAGATTACGCTCGAGCCTCTCGAGCGTGGTTTCGGCCATACCCTGGGCAACGCGCTGCGCCGCATCCTGTTGTCCTCCATGCCTGGCTGTGCAGTAGTCGAGGCCGAGATCGACGGCGTACTCCACGAGTACTCCGCGATCGAAGGTGTTCAGGAAGACGTCATTGAAATCCTGTTGAACCTGAAAGGCCTGGCTATCAAACTGCACGGTCGTGACGAAGTTACGCTGACCTTGTCGAAAAAGGGTTCGGGGGTGGTTACCGCTGCCGATATTCAGCTGGATCACGATGTCGAGATCGTCAACCCCGATCACGTAATCGCGAACCTGGCGTCGAACGGCGCCCTGAACATGAAGCTCACTGTAGCTCGTGGTCGTGGTTACGAGCCGGCCGACTCCCGTCAAACCGACGAAGACGAAAGCCGTAGCATTGGCCGTCTGCAGTTGGACGCTTCGTTCAGCCCGGTGCGTCGTATCGCCTATGTGGTCGAGAACGCCCGTGTTGAACAGCGTACCAACCTGGACAAGCTGGTCATTGATCTGGAAACCAACGGCACCCTGGATCCTGAAGAGGCTATCCGCCGCGCTGCGACCATCCTGCAACAGCAGCTGGCCGCGTTCGTCGACCTCAAAGGTGACAGCGAGCCTGTCGTAGTCGAGCAGGAAGACGAGATCGATCCGATCCTGCTGCGTCCGGTTGACGACCTGGAACTGACTGTACGTTCGGCCAACTGCCTCAAGGCGGAGAACATCTACTACATCGGCGACCTGATTCAGCGTACCGAAGTAGAGCTGTTGAAGACTCCTAACCTGGGCAAGAAGTCCCTGACTGAAATCAAGGACGTCCTGGCCTCTCGTGGTCTGTCTCTCGGCATGCGCCTCGACAACTGGCCGCCTGCAAGTCTTAAGAAAGACGACAAGGCGACCGCCTGATCGTCGTAATCACCGAACGTAGTGTTTGGTAAGGAATGAATCATGCGTCATCGTAAAAGTGGACGTCACCTGAGCCGTACCAGCTCTCACCGCAAGGCTATGTTCCAGAACATGGCAGTGTCGCTGATCGAGCACGAGCTAATCAAAACCACCCTGCCGAAAGCCAAGGAACTGCGCCGCGTTGCCGAGCCGCTGATCACCCTGGCCAAGGAAGACAGCGTAGCTAACCGCCGTCTGGCCTTCGATCGTACCCGTTCGAAGTCCGCTGTTGGCAAGCTGTTCAACGACCTGGGCAAGCGTTACGCCACCCGTCAGGGCGGCTACCTGCGCATCCTGAAGTGCGGTTTCCGCGCTGGCGACAACGCTCCTATGGCGTACGTCGAGCTGGTTGATCGTCCGGTCGGCGGTGCTGTAGAAGCTGCTGAGTAAGACGTTCTGTCTGCTACAAAGAACCGGGCCTAGTGCCCGGTTTTTTGTTTTAAGATGTATTGTTTATTCCTATTGATTCAAGTCATGTAATGCATTTGTTCTTGTAACCTTGCTCGTCAATACTCTCCCAGAGCCGATTAGCCGGCGCTTGAAGACCGATAAGGAGAGCCCATGAGCAAGATTCTCACCACCGCCAGCGGTGCACCTGTAGCAGACAACCAGAATTCCCGTTCCGCCGGCCCGCGCGGCCCGCTGCTGCTCGATGACTTCCACCTGATCGAGAAGCTCGCCCACTTCAACCGCGAGAACATTCCTGAGCGCCGCGTACACGCAAAAGGCTCGGGCGCCTACGGCACCTTTACCGTCACCCGCGATATCACCGATTACACCAGTGCCAAGTTGTTTGAACAGGTTGGCAAGCAGACCGAAACCTTCCTGCGCTTCTCCACCGTTGGTGGTGAGCGTGGCTCCGCTGATACCGAGCGCGATCCCCGTGGTTTTGCCGTCAAGTTCTACACCGAGGAAGGCAATTGGGACATCGTCGGCAACAACACGCCGGTGTTCTTCATCCGCGACCCACTGAAGTTTCCGGACTTTATCCACACCCAGAAGCGTCACCCACAATCCAACCTGAAGAACGCTCAGATGATGTGGGACTTCTGGTCACACTCTCCCGAGGCGCTGCATCAGGTCACCATTCTGTTCTCCGATCGCGGCATTCCGGACGGCTACCGCCACATGCACGGCTTCGGTAGCCATACCTACAGCCTGATCAATGCCAAGGGTGAACGCACCTGGGTCAAATGGCACTTCAAGACCCAGCAAGGCATCAAGAACCTCGCACCGGCAGATGCTGCGCGCCTGGCAGGTACTGACCCAGACTACGCCCAGCGCGACCTGTTCGAAGCCATCGAGCGGGGCGATTACCCACGCTGGACCGTATGCATCCAGGTGATGAGCGAAGCCGAGGCTGCCAGCCGCGACGAAAACCCCTTCGACGTTACCAAGACCTGGTCGCAGAAGGACTACCCGCTGATTGAAGTGGGCGTGCTGGAGCTCAACCGTAACCCGCTCAACTACTTTGCCGAGGTCGAGCAGGCTGCGTTTGGCCCGAGCAACATGGTGCCGGGTGTTGGCCTGTCGCCGGACCGCATGCTGCAAGGGCGGGTATTCGCCTACGCCGACGCGCATCGCTACCGGGTGGGTACCAACCACCAGCAGCTGCCGGTGAACGCACCACGCTGCCCGGTCAACAGCTACCAGCGTGATGGTTCCATGGCCGCTGGCAGTTACGGCAGCGCGCCGAACTATGAGCCCAACAGCTACAGCGATGCACCGAAGCAGTCACCAGGCCACGCCGAGCCTGCACTGGCCCTGAATGGTTCGGCAGATCGCTACGACCACCGCGAGGATACCGACTACTACAGCCACGCCGGCGCGCTGTTCCGCCTGATGAGCGATGAGCAGAAAGCCCTGCTGATAAACAACATAGCCGGCACCATGGCAGGCGTCAGCGAAGACGTGATCCAGCGTCAGCTGCAATACTTCTTCAAGGCCGATCCGGCCTACGGCGAAGGGGTTGCCAAGGCCTTGGGCGTCAATCTCGCCTAAGTCGAAGTGATAAGAAGAACCGCCCTCATTTGGGCGGTTTTTCAATGAATATCACTACTGTTTAACCGATTTTTTGCTTCTAATTGCGCGGTTTTCAGTGACCGCAGGCAAAAGCTGGTTCACACTGTGTGGCATAGACGTTTTCACATGGAGAAACAGGGCGATGCAAGGTCACCCGGACGTAATCAACTACCTCGTTACGCTGCTGAAGGGCGAACTGGCGGCTCGCGACCAGTACTTCATTCACTCGCGTATGTACGAAGACTGGGGCCTGTCCAAGCTCTACGAGCGCATCAACCACGAAATGGAAGAAGAGACGCAGCACGCCGATGCCCTGATGCGTCGCATCCTCATGCTCGAAGGCACCCCTGACATGCGCGCGGACGACCTGGAAGTGGGCAGCACCGTGCCGGAAATGATCGAGGCCGACCTCAAGCTCGAGTACAAGGTACGCGGCGCGCTGTGCAAAGGCATCGAACTGTGCGAATTGCACAAGGACTACATCAGCCGCGACATCCTGCGCGCTCAGTTGGCTGATACCGAAGAAGATCACACCTACTGGCTGGAGAAGCAGCAGGGGCTGATCAAGGCCATTGGCCTCGAGAATTACCTGCAGTCGCAGATGTAAAAGGCTGGGGCTGCTCTGCAGCCCTATCGCGACAAAAGGCCGCTCCCACAGGGAAATGCATTCCTCCTGTGGAGCGGCCTTTTGTCGCGAAAAGGGCAAAAAGCGCCCCCAAGGCCTTACGCCCGATCCCGCTCCAGCAACGGTTTCAGGTAGTGCCCGGTATACGACTGCTTCATCGTACTCAGTTCTTCCGGCGTACCGCAGGCAATGATCTGCCCGCCTTTCGAACCACCCTCCGGCCCCAGATCCACCAGCCAATCCGCGGTCTTGATCACATCCAGGTTGTGCTCGATCACCACCACGGTATTGCCGTGGTCGCGCAGGCGATGCAGGACGTCCAGCAACTGCTGAATATCGGCAAAGTGCAGGCCCGTGGTCGGCTCGTCGAGAATGTACAAGGTCTTGCCGGTATCACGCTTGGACAGCTCGCGCGACAGCTTCACTCGCTGTGCCTCACCGCCCGACAGCGTGGTCGCCGACTGGCCCAGCTTGATGTATGACAGCCCCACATCCATTAACGTCTGCAGCTTGCGCGCCAGCGCCGGCACTGCGTCGAAGAACTCGCGGGCATCCTCGATGGTCATTTCCAGCACCTCGTGGATGTTCTTGCCCTTGTACTTGATCTCCAGGGTTTCGCGGTTGTAGCGCTTGCTCTTGCACACGTCGCACGGCACATAGATATCCGGCAGGAAGTGCATCTCCACCTTGATCAGGCCATCGCCCTGGCAGGCCTCGCAACGGCCTCCCTTGACGTTGAACGAGAAACGCCCCGGACCATAGCCGCGCGAACGCGATTCCGGCACACCGGAGAACAGCTCGCGGATCGGCGTGAAGATGCCGGTGTAGGTCGCCGGGTTCGAGCGAGGGGTGCGGCCGATCGGGCTCTGGTCGATGTCCACTACCTTGTCCAGGTGCTGCAGGCCATCCATGCTGGCATGCGGCGCCGCTTCCAGGCTGCTTGAGCCATTCAGGGCGGTCGCGGCCAGTGGGAATAGGGTGTTGTTGATCAGTGTCGACTTGCCCGAACCGGACACCCCCGTCACGCAGGTCAGCAGGCCGATCGGGATTTCAAGGTCGACGTTTTGCAGGTTGTTGCCACGCGCGCCCTTGAGCTTGAGTTGCAGCTTCTTGTTGCGCGGCGTGCGCTTGGCCGGCACTACGATCTTCTTGCGCCCTGACAGGTACTTGCCGGTCAGCGAGTCGGGGTGCTCCATGACTTCCTGCGGCGACCCCTCGGCGACGATCTGACCGCCGTGCACGCCGGCCCCAGGGCCGATGTCCACCACGTAGTCAGCCAGGCGGATGGCGTCTTCGTCGTGTTCCACCACGATCACCGTGTTGCCCAGGTCGCGCAGGTGGTTGAGGGTGGCCAGCAGGCGGTCATTGTCACGTTGATGAAGGCCGATGGACGGCTCATCGAGGATGTACATCACTCCCACCAGGCCAGCACCGATCTGGCTGGCCAGGCGGATACGCTGCGCTTCGCCACCGGATAGGGTATCAGCGCTGCGGTCCAGGGTGAGATAGTCGAGACCGACGTTCACCAGGAACTGCAGGCGCTCGCAGATTTCCTTGAGGATCTTCGCCGCAATCTCGCCACGGCGTCCGGTCAGAGTCAGCTCGCCGAAGTAGTTGCTGGCTTCACCGATCGGCAGGTTGGTCACTGCCGGTAGCGTTTTTTCGCCCACCCACACATGCCTTGCCTCACGGCGCAGGCGGGTGCCGCGGCAATCGGGGCACGGCTGGGTGCCGAGGAACTTGGCCAGTTCTTCGCGCACGGTGGCCGACTCGGTCTCGCGGTAGCGACGCTCCAGGTTCGGCACGATGCCTTCGAACGGGTGCGAGCGCTTGACGATGTCGCCACGGTCGTTGAGGTACTTGAAGTCGACGCTCTGCTTGCCGCTGCCCTGCAGGATCACCTTCTGGTGCTCGGCCGAAAGCTGGCCGAATGGTTCCTCCAGGCTGAAGCCGTAATGCGCGGCCAGCGAGCCGAGCATCTGGAAGTAGTACACGTTGCGCCGGTCCCAGCCGCGGATCGCGCCTTCGGCCAAGGTGAGCTCGGCATTGACCAGGCGCTTGGTGTCGAAGAACTGCTTCACCCCCAGTCCATCGCAGGTCGGGCAGGCGCCGGCGGGGTTGTTGAAGGAGAACAGTTTCGGCTCCAGCTCGCTGATGGCATGGCCACAGACCGGGCAGGCGAAACGCGCGGAGAAGATCGTCTCCTCGCCTGGCTCGTCATCCATCGGCGCTACCAGGGCTATGCCGTCGGCCAGCTTGAGCGCGGTCTCGAACGACTCGGCCAGGCGCTGTTGCAGGTCGGCGCGGACCTTGAAACGGTCCACCACCACATCGATGCTGTGTTTTTTCTGCTTGTCCAGCTTGGGCAGTTCGTCGAGCTCGTAGAGCTTGCCGTTGACCCGGGCGCGCACAAAGCCCTGGGCCCGTAGCTCGTCGAATACCGCCAGGTGCTCGCCCTTGCGCTCGCGCACCACCGGCGCCAGCAGCATCAGCTTGCTGCCTTCCGGTCGCTCCAGCACCAGGTCGACCATCTGGCTGATCGTTTGCGCTTCCAGCGGGATATCGTGATCCGGGCAGCGTGGGGTACCCACGCGAGCGTACAGCAGGCGCAGATAGTCGTAGATTTCGGTGATGGTGCCGACCGTGGAGCGGGGGTTGTGCGAGGTCGACTTCTGCTCGATGGAAATGGCCGGCGACAGGCCTTCGATGGTGTCGACGTCGGGCTTTTCCATCATCGACAGGAACTGCCGGGCGTAGGCCGACAGCGATTCCACATAGCGGCGCTGGCCTTCGGCGTACAGGGTGTCGAACGCCAGGGACGACTTTCCGGAACCGGACAGGCCGGTGATCACGATCAGCTTGTCCCGGGGCAGGGTCAGGTCGATGTTCTTCAGGTTGTGGGTACGTGCCCCACGAATCAGGATCTTGTCCACTGCGGCCTCGCTCGGCGGGCATAAACAAGGAAGTATACGGCGCGCTGCCAGTACGCGGCAAAGCGTCGCGTAGATGCCGTCAAGCTGTCGGACTGATAGAATCGCCGCCGGTTCACACGAGGTTAATCCATGCACGACACCCACAACGAGCGCATGAGTGGCGGCGAAACCCGCGCCGCTGGCGGCCTGGCCCTGGTCTTTGCCTTTCGTATGCTGGGCATGTTCATGGTCTTGCCGGTGCTGGCTACCTACGGCATGGACCTGGCAGGTGCCACGCCTGCGCTGATCGGCCTGGCCATTGGTGCCTATGGCCTGACGCAGGCCGTATTGCAGATCCCGTTCGGGATGATTTCCGATCGCATCGGCCGCCGGCCGGTGATTTACCTGGGGCTGGTCATCTTTGCCCTGGGCAGTGTATTGGCGGCCCAGGCCGACTCCATCTGGGGAGTGATCGCCGGGCGTATCCTGCAGGGCGCCGGGGCGATTTCCGCTGCGGTCATGGCGCTGCTGTCCGACCTCACCCGCGAGCAGCACCGGACCAAGGCCATGGCCATGATCGGCATGAGCATCGGCCTGTCGTTTGCCGTCGCCATGGTCGTCGGCCCATTGCTGACTCGTGCCTTTGGCTTGTCAGGATTGTTCCTCGCCACGGCAGGACTTGCCCTGGTCGGCATCTTGCTGATCGCCTTTGTGGTGCCCAATACCCACAGCATCCTGCAGCACCGTGAGTCGGGTGTGGCGCGCCAGGCCATCGGCCCGACCCTGCGCCATCCGGACCTTCTGCGCCTGGATGTGGGCATCTTCATCCTCCACGCCATCCTCATGGCCAGCTTCGTCGCATTGCCACTGGCCTTTGTCGAGCGCGGCGGCCTGCCGAAGGAGCAGCACTGGTGGGTATACCTGACCGCGTTGTTCATCTCATTTTTTGCAATGGTCCCGTTCATCATCTATGGCGAAAAAAAGCGCAAGATGAAACGCGTGCTGGCCGGGGCGGTCAGTGTGTTGCTGCTGGTGGAGGTGTTCTTCTGGCAGTGGGCTGACGGTTTGCGCGGACTGGTGATCGGCACCGTGGTATTCTTTACTGCATTCAACCTGCTGGAGGCATCACTGCCTTCGCTGGTGAGCAAGGTGTCGCCTGCAGGTGGCAAGGGGACGGCAATGGGGGTCTACTCCACCAGCCAGTTCCTCGGTGCTGCCCTGGGAGGAATCCTCGGTGGCTGGTTGTTCCAGCACGGCGGGCTGAACATGGTGTTCCTCGGTTGTGCGGTACTGTGTGCCATCTGGTTGGTCGTCGCCTTGCGCATGAACGAGCCGCCCTATGTGACCAGCCTGCGCATGCCGCTGACGCCAGAGGCAGTCCGGGAAGCCGGCCTGACCGAGCGCCTGATGGCTGTACCGGGTGTGACCGACGCCGTCGTGGTGGCGGAAGAAGCCGCCATCTATATCAAACTGGATACGAAAATTTTGGACCGTACGACCCTCGAGCGCCTGGTGAACCCGGCCTCTTCGGCGTGCGAAGCCTAGGAGAACGTTATGGCCCGTGGGGTTAACAAAGTCATTCTGGTCGGCACCTGTGGCCAGGATCCCGAAGTCCGCTACCTGCCCAACGGTAACGCCGTGACCAACCTGAGCCTGGCTACCAGCGAGCAGTGGACCGACAAGCAGTCGGGCCAGAAGGTCGAGCGTACCGAGTGGCACCGTGTGTCGCTGTTCGGCAAGGTTGCCGAAATCGCCGGCGAATATCTGCGCAAAGGTTCGCAGTGCTACATCGAAGGCAAGCTGCAGACCCGCGAGTGGGAAAAAGACGGCATCAAGCGCTACACCACCGAGATCATCGTCGACATCAACGGCACCATGCAGCTGCTCGGCGGTCGTCCGCAGAACCAGCAGCAGGGCGGTGACCCGTACAACCAGGGTGGCGGCAACTACGGTGGCGGCCAGCCGCAGCAGTACAACCAGGCCCCACGCCAGCAGGCCCCGCGCCCGCAACAGGCTCCTCAGCGCCCGGCCCCGCAGCAGCCAGCCCCGCAGCCGGCGGCTGACTTCGACAGCTTCGATGACGATATTCCGTTCTGATCAGAACGGTTAGGCGTCTGGCAAAACCAGAAACCCAGGGCAGTTGCCCTGGGTTTTTTTATGGGCGGTGCCGCATACCTTTTTGTGGGCGGGTTTGCCCGAGAATGAATTGGTACCGACTGCCACTCCAGTAGCGAGCCTGATCAATAGAACAACCGCGGCTCCGGCGAGTCCAGCAAGCTGACCAGCTTGGTCAGGGCAAAGCCCAACTCCTGACGGCTGGGGGCCATCAAGGCGATGCGCACGCCGCAGCTGGCGTGGCTGCGCTCTGGCAGGAACTGGCTGCCACTGACTACAGTGACGCCGTTGCTACGCGCCAGGTTGGCGAATTCGTCGCTGGTCCACGGCTCGGGCAACTCCAGCCAGATGTGGAAGCTGTTGGGCTGGCTGCGGATCTTGTACTTGCCAAGGATCTCCTGGGCCATTTGCTGGCGCGCGGCCGCCTCTTCCTGTTGTTCTCGCACCAACTGGTCGGCCATGCCGCTGTTGATCAGGTTGCTGGCCAGTTGTGCCATCAACGGCGATGGCATCCAGACGCTGCTGCGTACCATCGACGATAGCCGCGAGAGGGTTTGCGGTGGGGCGTACAGGTAACCGATACGCAGCGCCGGCAGCACACTTTTGGACAGGCTGGTGAGATACACCGAACGTTCTGGCGCATACGCCGCCAGTGGCTGGTAATCCGGTGCGGGTTCAAGGAAGCCGTAGATATCGTCATCGACGATGAACAGGTCGAACTCGCGGGCGATCTCTGCGATGGCCTGGCGCCGTGCGTGGGGCATGATCGAGTTGGTGGGATTCTGGTGGGTGGTGACACACACCAACAGGGAAGGGCGATGCTCCAGGCAGGCCGCGCGCAATGCCTCGGGAATAAGGCCATGCTCGTCCATGGCCACGCCACGCAGGCGGCGGCCCATGCTGTGGGCCAGGGAGATGATGCCTGGGTAGCAGAACGATTCGCACAGCACCACATCGTCGCTCTTCGACAGGCTGCTGATGGCCACCAATAGTCCATGCTGCGCGCCAGAGGTCAGTACAACCTGTTGCCAGCGCGCATCAGGCAGCCAGCGCCGAATCCAGTCTGCACCTGCTTGTTTGTGGGAGGTGTGACCACCTTCTGTCACATAGTCGAGTACCTGTCCCAGGTCCGCAGAGGTGGCCAGCTCGCTGATCGCCGTACCCAGCCAACTCATGTGGGCGTCGTTGGGTTTGATGATCGAGAGATCGATCTGGCTGCTTCCGCCAGTAACTGGTGTAGGCACCGACGGGGCGGATAACCGCTGTCGCAACTGCCTGACAAATGTGCCACGGCCTACCTCTCCAACCACCAGGCCGCGCTTGGCGGCTTCGTCGTAGGCTCTTCCAACGGTGCCGGGGGTTACATTCAGTGCCTCGGCAAGGTCTTTGAGGGTGGGCAAACGATCGCCTGCTGCAAGCCGACCACTTTCGATGTCCTGTTCAAGGGCATTAGCGATCATCAGATAAACCGGCTGGGTTTGATCGCCGTATTGAGGGACCCACATGGAAATGGCACCAGATTCTGCAATTGCGCGCAGCCTAACATGAAAGCCAGGATGCGGGTAATGATGGTAATCTTCGCCATTGAGTCGATTTAATTCGATATTGCATCGATTCAATTTTCGTAATTACAATCATCGCGCTGATTGGGACATGCACACTTGCGTTGTGCTTGGCAGGACACTCCACTGGATGGACTTCGCTATGGAAATTCTGGGCGCTTTCTGGGCGGAACACTGGTTGCTGGCGGTGCTCATGCTTGGGGCTATCGCTTTCGTTGCCGGCTTCGTAGACAGCATTGCCGGTGGCGGCGGGTTGTTCCTGGTGCCGGGCTTTCTGCTGGTCGGCATGCCACCGCAGGTTGCCCTCGGCCAGGAAAAACTGGTCAGTACCCTTGGCACACTGGCAGCCATTCGCAACTTCCTGGCCAACAGCAAGATGGTCTGGCAGGTGGCGCTGGTCGGCGTGCCATTCTCGTTGCTCGGTGCCTACCTGGGAGCGCACCTGATCGTCTCGATCTCCCAGGAGGCTGTGGGCAAGATCATCCTGGCGCTGATCCCCTTCGGCATCCTCATCTTCCTCACCCCCAAGGACCGCTTGGTCGAGGAGCGCGAACTGTCATCGCGCATGGTCTTCACCGTGGTGCCGCTGACCTGCCTGGCCATCGGCTTCTACGACGGCTTCTTCGGCCCGGGTACCGGCAGCATGTTCATCATCGCGTTCCACTACCTGCTGCGCATGGACCTGGTCTCCAGCTCGGCCAATTCAAAAACCTTCAACTTCGCATCCAACATCGGCGCTTTGGTGGCCTTCGTCATTGCCGGCAAGGTCGTCTACCTGCTGGCGGTGCCGCTGGTGGCCTGCAACATCCTCGGTAACCACCTTGGCAGTGCACTGGCCCTGCGCAAGGGCAACGAAGTGGTGCGCAAGGCGCTGGTGTTCTCGATGCTCTGCCTGTTCACCAGCCTGGGCGTTAAGTATCTGGCCTGACCCTTCCATAGGAGACAACTGATGAAAACTGCATTCGTAACCGGCGCCTCCTCGGGCTTTGGCCGCGCCATCTGCCGTACCTTGATCGGCAAAGGCTACCGCGTGATCGGTGGCGCCCGGCGCATGGACAAGCTGCAAGCGCTGGCCGCCGAGCTAGGCGTCAATTTCATTCCGCTGGCGCTGGATGTCACCGACCCGGTGTCGCTCGAGAAGGTGGTCGAGCAGATTAGTGATGCGTCACTGCAGGTCGACCTGCTGGTCAATAATGCCGGGCTGGCGCTGGGCGTGGACCGTGCCCAGGCCAGTAGTGCGGAAAACTGGCAGCGGATGATCGACACCAACATCACTGGCCTGGCCATGGTCACCCACAAGATCCTGCCGCAGATGGTGGAAGCTGACAGCGGCATGATCATCAATATCGGCTCGATCGCCGGCACCTATCCCTACCCGGGCGGTAACGTGTATGGCGCCAGCAAGGCCTTCGTTCGCCACTTCAGCCTCAACCTGCGCGCCGATCTGGCGGGCACCCGCGTTCGAGTGAGCAACATCGAGCCTGGGCTGTGCTCGGGGACCGATTTCTCGGTGGTGCGCCTGAACGGCGATCTGGATGCCGTGCAGGCGCTGTATCGGGACGTGGAGGCCATCCTGCCCGAGGACATCGCGGCCACGGTGGCCTGGATTGCCGAGCAGCCGGCGCATGTGAACATCAATACCATCGAGATCATGCCGGTGGCCCAGAGCAGTGCGGCGCTGAACGTGGTGCGCAACCTGCCGGCTTGCTGATCGGCCGGTGGTGGATGGCACCGGTGTTGCCGGTGTTCGCGTGCACGCCCGCTCCCACAGGAATGGCGCCCTGCTTCGGGCATGTGCAGTAACTGTGGGAGCGGGTTCACCCGCGAATCAGGCAACACAGCGCCTTCAGCTGACCCATGTCATCGCACCTTCTCGATTCTTGGCTAGTCTTAACTGTTGGCGGCCATCAATTGGCCGCCACCGTGACTACCAAGAGGCGCCGGCCATGTTCCGTGCGTCCACCACCTGATCAGGAGTGCACGATGGACCTGAACCGTCGGCAGTTCTTCAAGGTCGCCGCCGTCGGCCTTGGAGGCTCGAGCCTTGCGGCGTTGGGCATGGCCCCGACACCAGCATTTGCCGAGCAGGTGCGTCACTTCAAGCTGGCGCATACCAAGGAAACCCGTAACACCTGCCCTTACTGCTCGGTCGGCTGCGGCCTGATCATGTACAGCCAGGGCGATGCGGGCAAGAACGTCAAACAGAACATCATCCATATCGAAGGTGACGCCGACCACCCGGTCAACCGCGGCACCCTCTGCCCGAAAGGCGCTGGCCTGCTGGACTTCATCCACAGCCCGAGCCGCCTGCAGTACCCCGAGGTACGCAAGCCGGGCAGCAAGGAGTGGGTGCGGGTCAGCTGGGACGAGGCGCTCGATCGCGTCGCCGACCTGATGAAGCAAGACCGCGACGCCAACTTCATCGAAAAGAACGCCCAGGGGCAAACGGTCAACCGCTGGCTCACCACCGGTTTTCTTGCTGCTTCCGCCGCCTCCAGCGAGGCCGGCTACCTGACCCACAAGGTCATCCGCGCAACAGGCATGCTGGGGTTCGATAACCAGGCTCGTGTCTGACATGGCCCGACGGTGGCAAGTCTTGCCCCGACGTACGGCCGTGGCGCCATGACCAACCACTGGTCCGATATCGCCAATGCGAATCTGGTCCTGGTGATGGGTGGCAACGCAGCAGAAGCGCATCCGTGCGGCTTCAAGTGGGTGACCGAGGCCAAGGCGCACAACAAGGCGCGGCTGATCGTGGTCGACCCGCGGTTTACCCGTACCGCTTCGGTGGCCGACTACTACGCACCGATTCGTACCGGTACCGACATCGCCTTCATGGGCGGGTTGATCAATTACTTGCTGAGCAATGACAAGATCCAGCACGAGTACGTGCGCAACTACACCGATGTGTCGTTCATCGTCAAAGAGAACTATGGCTTCGAGGATGGCCTGTTCAGCGGGTACGACGAGGCCAAGCGCGTGTATTCCGACAAGTCCGGCTGGGGTTACGAGCTGGGTGCAGACGGCTTTGCCAAGGTTGACCCGACGCTGCAGCACCCGCGCTGCGTGTTCCAGCTGATGAAGCAGCACTACAGCCGCTATACACCGGAACTGGCAAGCATGACCTGTGGCATGCCGCAGGACGCCATGTTGAAGATCTGGGAAGAGATCGCCACCTGCTCGGTACCGGGCAAGACCATGACGATCCTCTACGCGCTGGGCTGGACGCAGCACTCGATCGGTGCGCAGATCATCCGCAGTGCGGCCATGGTGCAGTTGCTGCTGGGTAACGTCGGCATGCCAGGTGGCGGGGTCAACGCCTTGCGCGGGCACTCCAACATCCAGGGCCTGACCGACCTCGGCCTGCTGTCCAACTCGTTGCCGGGTTACTTGACCCTTGCCGGCGATGCCGAGCAGGACTATGCCGCCTATATCGACAAGCGCGCCTCCAAGCCACTGCGTCCTGGCCAACTGTCGTACTGGCAGAACTACGGCAAGTTCCATGTCAGCCTGATGAAGGCGTGGTACGGCGCCAATGCCACGGCGGAGAACAACTGGGGCTACGACTGGCTGCCCAAGCTCGATGTGCCGGCCTACGACGTGCTGCGCATGTTCGAGATGATGGGCCAGGGCAAGGTAAACGGCTACATGTGCCAAGGTTTCAACCCGATTGCCGCGCTGCCGGACAAGAACCGTGTCACTGCCGCCCTGAGCAAACTCAAGTGGCTGGTGATCATGGACCCGCTGGCCACCGAGACCTCGGAGTTCTGGCGCAACGCCGGGCCGTTCAACGATGTCGACACGGCCAACATCCAGACCGAAGTGATCCGCCTGCCCACTACCTGCTTTGCCGAGGAAGACGGCTCGCTGGTCAACAGCAGCCGCTGGCTGCAGTGGCACTGGAAGGGCGCCGACGGCCCGGGCGAGACCCGCACCGACGTTCACATCATGAGCGAGCTGTTCCTGCGCCTGCGCCGACGCTACCAGGCCGAAGGCGGCGCCTATCCTGACGCGCTGATGAACATCAACTGGCCATACAAGGTCCCTGAAGAGCCATCCCCGGAGGAGCTGGCCAAGGAAATGAACGGCTGGGCGGTGACGGACGTCACCGATCCGACTGGCGCAGTGCTCAAGGCCGGCCAGCAACTGGCGGGCTTTGGCCAGCTCAAGGACGACGGCAGCACTGCGTCCGGTTGCTGGATCTTCGCCGGCAGCTGGACCGAGCAGGGTAACCAGATGGCTCGCCGTGACAACAGCGACCCGTACGGCATGCACCAGGTGCAGAACTGGGCCTGGGCCTGGCCGGCCAACCGCCGCATCCTCTACAACCGTGCTTCCAGCGACCCGCAAGGCAAGCCGTGGGACCCGGAGAAGAAGCGCCTGGTGTGGTGGAACGGCAAGGCCTGGACCGGGACCGATGTGCCCGACTTCAAGGTCGACTCGCCGCCCGAGGCGGGGATGAACCCGTTCATCATGAACCCCGAAGGCGTGGCGCGGTTCTTTGCCATCGACAAGATGGCCGAAGGCCCGTTCCCCGAGCACTACGAGCCGTTCGAGACGCCGATTGGCATCAACCCGCTGCACCCGCAGAACAAGAAGGCCACCAGCAACCCGGCCGGGCGGGTGTTCGACTCGGTGTGGGACACCCTCGGCAAGCACGAAGAGTTCCCGTACGCGGCGACCACGTACAGGCTGACCGAGCACTTCCACTTCTGGAGCAAGCATTGCCGGCTCAACGCCATTGCCCAGCCCGAGCAGTTCGTCGAAATCGGCGAGGTGCTGGCCAACGAGAAAGGTATCAAGGCCGGTGACCGGGTGCGGGTATCGAGCAAGCGCGGGCATATCGATGCGGTGGCGGTAGTGACCAAGCGGATTCGCCCGCTCCAGGTCAACAACCAGACCGTGCACCAGATCGGCATCCCGCTGCACTGGGGCTTCACCGGGGCTACGCGGCATGGCTACCTGACCAACACCCTGGTGCCTTTCCTGGGTGACGGCAATACCCAGACGCCAGAGTCCAAGTCGTTCCTCGTCAAAGTGGAGAAACTCTGATGGCCAGCCAAGACATCATCGCCCGCTCGGCCACCACCACCGTACCGCCTTCGGTACGCCAGCAGCAGGAAGTCGCCAAGCTGATCGACACCACCAAATGCATCGGCTGCAAGGCTTGCCAGGTGGCGTGTTCGGAGTGGAACGAACTGCGTGACGAGGTCGGCCACAACCACGGCACCTACGACAACCCCCAGGACCTCACTGCCGAGACCTGGACCCTGATGCGCTTTACCGAGCACGAGCGCGACGACGGCAACCTGGAGTGGCTGATTCGCAAGGATGGCTGCATGCACTGCGCCGAGCCAGGTTGCCTGAAGGCGTGCCCGAGCCCTGGGGCGATCATCAAGCACGCCAACGGCATCGTCGACTTCAACCAGGACCACTGCATCGGTTGTGGGTACTGCATCACCGGTTGCCCGTTCAATATCCCGCGTATTTCGCAGAAGGACCACAAGGCGTACAAGTGCACCCTGTGTTCCGACCGCGTGACCGTGGGCCTGGAGCCGGCCTGCGTGAAAACCTGCCCGACCGGGGCGATCGTGTTCGGCACCAAGGATGAGATGAAGGTGCATGCTGCCGAGCGCATCGTCGACCTGCAGTCGCGGGGCTACGACAAGGCTGGGCTTTACGACCCGGACGGCGTCGGTGGCACCCACGTGATGTATGTGCTGCACCATGCCGACACGCCGAAGCTGTACGCCGGCCTGCCGGACCAGCCGGTGATCAGTCCGCTGGTGGGGCTGTGGAAGGGCATTACCAAGCCGCTGGCGCTGCTGGCCATGGGGGCTGCGGTGCTGGCCGGGTTCTTCCACTATGTGCGGGTAGGGCCACAGCGGGTGGAGGAGGACGAACACCCGACACCCGCGGATGAAAGCGTGCACCAGGTGGACCCGTCGGTCCATGTCTATGATCCGACCAAGCCCGGTGGGCAAGGGGAGCAGCGACCATGAACGACAACAAACCCATCCTGCGCTACAACGCCAACGAGCGCAGTAACCACTGGGTCGTCGCGATCCTGTTCATCCTGGCTGGCCTGTCGGGGCTGGCGCTGTTCCATCCGGCGCTGTTCTGGCTCAGCAATCTGTTCGGCGGTGGCCCGTGGACACGCATCCTGCACCCCTTCCTCGGGGTGGCGATGTTCGTGTTCTTCCTCGGCCTGGTGCTGCGTTTCTGGCGCGCCAATTTCATCACTGCCAATGACCGACTGTGGCTGCGCCGGGTGGACCGGGTGATGCTCAACAAGGAGGAGGGTGTGCCACCGATCGGCAAGTACAACGCCGGGCAGAAGCTGTTGTTCTGGACCCTGCTGGTGTGCATGCTGGTTCTGCTGGTCAGCGGTGTGGTGATCTGGCGCGCATACTTCAGCCATTTGTTCGGCATCGAGGTTATTCGCCTGTCTGCGCTGCTCCACGCCCTGGCGGCGTTCGTGCTGATCCTCAGCATCATCGTGCACATCTACGCCGGTATCTGGATCAAGGGCTCGATCGGCGCCATGCTGCATGGCTGGGTCAGCCGCGCCTGGGCGCGCAAGCACCATGAGTTGTGGTACCGCGAAGTGACTGGTGACAAGACGCCGGGCAATCACGGACGAAAAGAAGGATGAGCGCTTGAGCACGATACTCGAACCCGGGCAGATCGAAGCGTCGGCAGTGATGCCGCCGTTTCTGCACCTGCCCCCCGCCAACCTGTTCGAACTGCGCGCCGCGCGCCTGGAGCAGCTGGCCGAGGGCAATGCCCTTGGCGAATACCTGAAGCTGGTGGCTTGTTTGTGCCGTATCCAGCAGCAGCTTGTGGATAACCCACCCGCTGGCATGCCGGTGGCAGAGGAGCGTCAGCGCCTGTGCATAAGTCATGGTTTGCCGCCACTGGCGGCGGACAGCCTGGTGCGTGAAGGGCCGTGGCTGGTCTGGTTGCAGGCCTTGCTCAAGCACTTCAATGCGCAGACCAGCGGTCCATTAGGGGAGGCGCTGCAAGTCCTGCGCAGCAGTGATGACTGTCAACGCAAGGGTTGGGGCATCGCCTTGCTCGCCGGCCAGTACGACGCAGTGCCCGCAGCACTGGTGCCGTTCATCGGGGCGGCCTTGCAGGCGGCCTGGTCCAGCTGGTTGCTGGCGCTGCCCGCACCAGAGCTCAAGCCCGCCGACAGCCTGGCCCAGTGCCCGGCCTGCGGTTCGCCGGCGATGGCCGGGGTGGTGCGCAACCGCGGCAAGCACAATGGCCTGCGCTACCTGGCTTGTTCGCTGTGTGCCTGCGAATGGCATGTGGTGCGGGTCAAATGCGTGTACTGCGAGTCGAGCAAGGACCTGCGCTATACCAGCCTTGACGATGACCGACATGCGCCGGGCAAGGCGCCGCTACGGGCGGAGTGCTGCCCGGAGTGCGAGAGCTACCTGAAGCAGAACTACCTGGAAAACGATGCGGCGGCCGAGCCGCTGGCCGATGACCTGGCCAGCCTGGCACTGGACATTCGCCTGGACGAGGAGGGCTTCCATCGGTTGGCACCGAACCTGATGCTCGCACCCGGGTAATGGAGAGTGTCTACACTGTAAGACCGAGTCGCTTCTTCGCGGGTAAACCCGCTCCCACAGGGCCCGCGCAGCTTTTTAGGCTTGCGCGGCCTTTGTAGGAGCGGGTTTACCCGCGAAGAGGCCAGTACAAACAACGGATCAGTCCAAGGTAGTACCGCATGTCCTCCAGCCTAGCCAGCGACACCCCACGCCTGCCCTCCATCGACACCCTTTTGCGCCACCCAGCCTGCCTCCCGCTGATCGACCGCCACGGTCGCGACGCGGTCCTGGCCACCCTGCGGCAACTGCTCGACGACCTGCGCGACCCCGCCCGCACCGGCCAGCTCAGCACCGCCGAACTGGCCGCTGAAGTCCTGTTGGGCCGCACTGGCGAACGCTTGGCCACCCAGCAACGCAGCCAGGTCCGCCGAGTGTTCAACCTCACCGGCACCGTGTTGCACACCAACCTCGGCCGCGCCCTGTTGCCAGAGGAGGCCATCGAGGCCATGCAGACCGCCGCCCGCTACCCGCTCAACCTGGAGTTCGACCTGGCCACCGGCAAGCGCGGCGACCGTGACGACCTGATCGAGGGCCTGATCCGCGAGCTGACAGGCGCCGAAGCCGTCACCGTGGTCAACAACAACGCCGCCGCCGTGCTGCTGGCGCTCAACAGCCTGGGTGCGCGCAAGGAGGGGATCATCTCCCGCGGTGAGCTGATCGAGATCGGCGGTGCCTTCCGCATCCCCGACATCATGGCCCGCGCCGGCGTGAAGCTGCACGAAGTCGGCACCACCAACCGCACTCACGCCCGTGACTACGAGGCCGCCATCAGCCCGCGTACGGGCCTGCTGATGCGGGTGCATTGCAGCAACTACAGCATTCAGGGCTTCACTACCCAGGTGCCCACCGCCGAGCTGGCGCGTATCGCCCACCAACATGACTTGCCGTTGCTTGAAGACCTTGGCAGCGGCAGCCTGCTTGACCTTACCCGCTGGGGCCTGCCCGCCGAGCCTACTGTGCGTCAGGCCCTGGCTGACGGCGCCGATATCGTCACCTTCAGCGGCGACAAACTGCTTGGCGGGCCGCAAGCCGGAATCATCGTCGGGCGCAAGGAGCTGATCGCCAGAATCAAGAAGAACCCGCTCAAGCGCGCGCTGCGGGTCGACAAGATCACCCTTGCCGCACTCGAAGCGGTGCTGGCGTTGTACCGAAACCCCGACCGCCTGGCCGAGCGCCTGCCCAGCCTGCGCCTGCTGACCCGCAGCCAGGCAGAAATCCAGGCCCAGGCCGAGCGCCTGGCCCCTGAAATCAAAGCTCGCCTCGGCGAGCAATGGGCGGTCAGTGTGGAGCCGGCGTTGGGCATGATTGGCAGTGGCAGCCAACCGGTGGCCCGCCTGCCAAGCGCGGCATTGTGCCTGCGCCCGCAGGTGTCGAAGAAGTTGCGCGGGCGCAGCCTGCATGTAGTGGAGCGCGCCTTGCGCGGTCTGCCCGTGCCAGTGCTCGGCCGAATCGACGATGACGCCCTGTGGCTGGACCTGCGCCAACTGGATGACGAGGCCCAGTGGCTGGCTCAGTTGCCCGCCCTGCAATTGGGGCCGGTACAGTGATCGTTGGTACCGCCGGCCACATCGACCACGGCAAGACCGCACTGCTCCAGGCCCTGACCGGCCAGGCCGGTGACCAGCGCCAGGAGGAGCGCGCCCGTGGCATGACCATCGACCTTGGCTATCGCTATGCGGCGTTGACCGAGGGCGCAGCGCTGACCGGCTTCATCGACGTGCCCGGTCACGAGCGCTTTATCCACAACATGCTGGCCGGCGCCCATGGCATCGATCTGGTACTGCTGGTAGTGGCGGCCGACGACGGGGTAATGCCTCAAACCCGTGAGCACCTGGCGATCATCGAGTTGCTGGGCATCCCACAAGCCCTGGTGGCGATCAGCAAATGCGACCGTGTAGAGCCGGCCCGCCTGGCCGAAGTGCAGGCACAGGTCAGCGAACTTCTGGCGCCGGGCCCATATGCCGGTGCGCGGCAGTTTCCGTTGTCCAGTGTGACCGGTGAAGGTATCGATGCCTTGCGCCAGGCCTTGCTGGCCGCGCAACAGCGCGTGTGCCAGCGCAGCGTGCGCGGCGGTTTCCGCCTGGCCGTCGACCGCGCCTTTGCCGTTACCGGTGCGGGTGTGGTGGTCACGGGCACGGCGCTGGCCGGGCGGGTCAGTGCCGGTGACACCTTGTTACTGGGCAAGGCCGGCAAACCGGTGCGGGTGCGTGGCCTGCATGCGCAGAACCAGGCCGCACTGGTGGCCGAAGCGGGCCAGCGGGTGGCACTGAACATTGCTGCCGAACGCCTGGCGGTGGAGCAGGTGCGCCGGGGGGACTGGCTGGTGCCCGAGTGGCTGCATGCGCCTAGCGTGCGGGTGGATATCGAGCTGAACCTGTTGCCGGGCGAGACCCGTACCTTCGAGCATTTCAGCGCTGTGCACGTGCACCTGGGCACCCAGGATGTAACGGCCCGGGTAGCCTTGCTCGAGGGTGAAACCTTGGTGGCAGGCCAGCGCATGTTCGCCCAGTTGCTGCTCAACGCGCCGCTGCAGGCGGTGCACGGCGACCGCTTGGTGCTGCGCGATCAGCGTGCCCAGCGCACACTGGGGGGCGGCAAGGTACTCGATCCGTTCGCGCCAAGCCGTCAGCGTCGCAGTGATGAGCGCCTGCGCCAATTGCAGGTGCTGCGTGATGCCGAGGACCTGGAGCAGGCCTTGCCGGCACTGCTTGCCAGCGCACCCGGGGGTATCGACCCGCAACGTCTGGAACGGCAGTTCAATCGCCTGCGCGAAACCTGGCAGTTGCCGGAAGATGTGCTGGTGGTGGCCACGCGGCAGGGCCAACTGCTGTTTGCCAGTGCCCGGTGGCAGTCGCTCAAGCGCCAGGTGCTGGAGCAGCTGGCGCGGTTCCATGAACAGGAGCCCGACCAGCTCGGCCCGGACCGCGACCGCCTGCGCCGCTTTGCTGCCTTGCCGCTGGAGCGGCCCGCTTTTGTCAGCCTGCTGGATGAGTTGCTCGAAGACGGCGCCATTGCCAGCAGCGGGCCTTGGCTGCACCTGCCCGATCACAAGGTGCAGTTGAGCGAAGCCGACAGTGCATTATGGGCGAGTCTGCAACCGAAGTTGCTGGCGGGGCAATACGATCCGCCCTGGGTCCGGACGCTGGCGAGCGAGGAAAATTGTGCCGAAGCCGATGTGCGCCTGTTGCTGCGCAAGCTGGCCCGGTTGGGCCTGGTGCACCAGGTGGTGCGCGACCTGTTCTACCCCGAGGCGACGCTACAGCGCATGGCAGAGCTGCTGCTGGGGCAGGCCAGTGAAACGCCGATAGTGCAGGTTGCCGCGTTTCGCGATATGTTGGGCATCGGTCGCAAGCGCAGTGTGCAGATTCTGGAGTACTTCGACCGCATCGGCCTGACCCGGAGGGTGGCCGATCAGCGTCACATTCGCGCCGACAGCGCCCTGGCCCAGCAGCAGGCCAGGCACTGAGTTCAAGGAAGGCAATCGCGCCCGGTGGCGCGGCCGGGCTTCAAACCCGGTTGGGGACGGCAGCCGTTCCCGGGCAGGTTCGACTCCCGCTGCCTTCCGCCATTTTCTTTTGCCTGTCAGGGCCTATTCGCGGGTGAACCCGCTCCCACAGGTACCGTACAAGTCTCTGGAACTGTGACGCCCCTGTAGGAGCGGGTTTACCCGCGAAGAGGCCAGAGCAGGTAACAGTCAGGCCCGCTCGCCACACAGATCCAGGGCAAACCACCGCTCTGCCGTTTCGACATCCAGCCCGGCCCCCAGCAACGCAACCATCTTGGCCAGCGCCGCCTCCCGGGTCATGCCCCCGCCACTGACCAGCCCGGCCCCGCGCAAGCGGTTACCCGCCGCATAGGTATCGAACACCACCGACCCCTCAGGGCACTGGCTGATAGCTGCCAGCATCACACCCCGCTGGCGTGCCGTGCTCAGCACATCCAGCAACGCCTGGTCATCCGACGGCCCGGTTCCGCTGCCGTAGCATTCCAGCAGCAAACCCTGCACGCCGCTGCCCAGCAGTGCCTGCAAATGCCCGGCCTGCAGGCCCGGGAACACCGGCACTACCGCCAGGTTGACTGGCTGGCGCGGGTGCTTGTAGCCAAGCTCGGCAGGGATCGCCGTTGCGCGCTCACTGTCACGATGACGCGGCAGCGCGGCAAAGGCATCGAACGCCTCGCTGCGCAGCTTCGACGCCCGGCAGCCATGCAGCAGCTGCCCATGGAAGTACAGCTGCACGCCATCTTCCAGCCCTTGTTCGAACTGGCGCAGTGCGCCGCACAAGTTGCCCCAGGCGTCGCTGTCCGCGCTACCTGCCGGCAGCATCGAGCCGGTCAGCAGCACTGGCACCGGCAGGCCCAGCAGCAGGAACGACAACGCCGCGGCGCTGTAGGCCAGGCTGTCGGTACCATGCAGTACGAGCACGCCATCATGGCCAGCCACCTCTACCGCTGCGACGATTGCATCGCGCATCGCCAGCCAGTTGTGCTGTTGCATGTTGGCGCTGTCGAGCAGCGGGTTCAGTTCCTGCAAGGTCCATTGCACCTGGGGGGCGTCGGCCAACTGGGCAAAGTGTTCGCGCATGCGTGCTTCGAAGCCACCGGCGGGCGCCAGGCCTTCGGGGGTTTCGAGCATGCCGATGGTGCCCCCGGTATAGAGCACGAGGAGATTCTTTACTGCTCGCATGGGAAGTATCCGTAGCGGTGAGCGGAAGAAGGTAAGCCGCCCACGGACGGGGCGGCTGGCAGGGGAGAATATCAGCGTTGAGTCTGGACTTCGCCGACTGCTTTGTCAGTGGCTGTTTCCGCCTGCGGATTGGCAGGCCAGGCATTGCGATCCAGGTCCAGGTCGGCAAACTTGGCCGAGTCGAACACCGGTTGGTCGACGCCCGCCTTGCGCTGGTCGTCGTAGTCGCGCATCACCCGCAGGCCGACCTTGAACAGCAGGGCCAGGGCCACCAGGTTGACGAAGGCCAGGCAGGTCATGGTGATATCGGCAAAGGCGAACACAGTCGACAGGTCCTGCAACGAGCCCCATACAACCAGCGCCAGTACCAGGCCACGGAATACCATCAGTACCACACGATTGCGGCTGAGGAATTGCAGGCTGTTCTCGCCCAGGTAGTAGTTGTAGAGGATGCAGGTGAACACGAACAGCGACAGTGCCACGCTGACGAACACGCGGCCCCAGTCACCAACCACGGCGGCCAGCGAGTTCTGGGTCAGGACGATGCCGTCACCTTCGAAGCCCGGGGTGTAGAAACCCGACAACAGGATCAGCAGCGCGGTGCAGGTGCAGATCACGAAGGTGTCGAGGAACACGCTGAATGCCTGGACAACGCCCTGCGCACCCGGGTGTTTCACGGCGGCCACGGCTGCGACGTTTGGCGCACTGCCCAGGCCCGCTTCGTTGGCGAACACACCACGCTTCACGCCCATGACGATGGCGCTGCCGAGCAGGCCGCCGAACGCCGGGTCGAGGCCGAAGGCACTCTTGAAGATGGTTTCCAGCATGGCTGGCACGTGCTCGATCTGGGTGCCGATCACGTACAGGGTCACGCCGATGTACGCCAGGGTCTTGACCGGTACCAGCAGGTCCGACACCGCGGCGATGCGCTTGATGCCGCCGATGAAGGTGATGGCCAGCAGCACGGCGAGGACGATGCCGGTGTGCTTGGGGTCGAAGGCGAAGGCGTTCTGCAGCGAGTGAGTCACGGTGTACGACTGCAGGCCGATGAAGGCGAAGCCGTAAGTGACCAGCAGCAGGACCGAGAACACGATGGCCATGCTTTTCAGCTTCAGGCCGTGCTGGATGTAGTACGCCGGGCCACCACGGTACAGGCCGTCGCCATCGGCGCGCTTGTAGACCTGGGCCAGGGTGCATTCGAAGAAGCTGCTGGACATACCCACCAGTGCGGTGACCCACATCCAGAACACGGCGCCTGGGCCACCCAGGGTCACGGCAATGCCGACACCGGCGATGTTACCGGCACCAACGCGGCCAGCCAGGCTCAGCATCAGGGCCTGGAAGGAGCTCAGCTGGCCTGCCTGGCCACGCAGCGATTCCTTGAACACACCGAACATGTGGCCGAAGTGGCGGAACTGGACGAACCGGGAGCGGATAGTGAAGTAGCTACCCAGCCCTACGATCAGCACAATGAGAAGTTTCCCCGAGAGGAAATCGTTGAGTACTTCGAGCATTGGAAAATGACCTCGATTCTTATTGTTCGTGTGGAAAGATCAGCGGACGGCAGGCGCACCGCTATTCGTGGGGCGCATGGTTGGCTATGACAAGAGCGGTTACAATTTCGCGGGTTGCTCTGATTTGGTGCAACTTGATGCTACAATTGCGCCATTCGCGTCACCTGAGTCCCGAGTCATGAGCGATCATTTCGCTACCAACCTCAAACTGGCCTGCAGCCACTACCGCTCTATCTCCGAAGTTTGCCGCCAGCTGTCGATCAACCGCGCGCAGTTCAACAAGTACCTGAGTGGGCAAAGCCGCCCGACGGCCTACAACCTCAAGCGCATCGGCGATTTCTTCGGGGTAGAAGATTACGAATTGCATTTGCCACCCGAGCAGTTCAGCCGCCTGATCGGTGCCCGCGTGTCGACCCCGGCCGAGCAGCCTGGCGACCCGATCAGTGATCTGTTCCGCCCGTTGCACGCCCATGCGGGGAACCTGTCGCGCTATTGCGGTTACTACCTGGAATATTCCAACTGCATGTCGGTTCCGGGTACGGTCCTGGTGTCATTGGTGCACCTGTGGGAGGAGCGCGGGCAGTTCCTTTTCGAACGCCAGGAACGCCAGGAGCGTTCCAGCGCCACCAACCCCCATGCCGGGGTGCGTTGTCGCTATCTGGGAGCGGCGTTCCAGCTGCAGGACCGGATGTTCCTGGTCGATTACGAGTCGCTGACGTTCAACGAGATGAGCCAGACTATCCTCATCCCCAGTTTCAAAAGCCGCATTACCCGCCTCAACGGCCTGAAGGCCGGCGTATCCAGCGGAGACCGGCGCAACCCGGCCTGCACTCGGGTTGTGTGGGACTACCTGGGAGAGGAGATCAATCGCATTAATGTCTACCGGCAGGTAAAACTGTACCAGCCGGATGATCCACGCATAGATGACGATGTGCGTGAGCGCCTTAGCGTGGGGCCGTTGCGTAACAGTCTGTTCGAAATCGAGTGATGCTTTTTTCAGAGAACAAGTTGATGTAACCACTCGCCAACAGGGTTGCCTGGGTCGAGCAGCAACTTGATTGCCATGATGCAGCAAACACATACCAGCAACGGCTTGATCAGACGGGGGCCAAAGTGTACTGCGCAGCGTGCGCCCAGTTGAGCCCCCACAAAAGCAGCGAATGCCATTGCCAGTGCCAGCGGCCAGATGATCGCCCCGCTCAGTGAAAAGACTGACAACGCGCCCAGGTTACAGGCTGCGTTCAAAAGCTTGCTTGTGCACACGGCTTGTATCAAGTGCTGGCCCAAGAGGATCACGCAGGCCAGCATGAAGAACGAGCCGACGCCAGGGCCGAAGATCCCGTCATAAAAGCCAATGATTGGTGCAACCGTAATGCAGAACAGGCTGGTCGATATCTTTGCCTTGCGCGCTTGTTCATTCGGCTTTGGACTGAAGGCAAAGTAGGCGGCTATCAGGATCAGCAGAGGTGGAACGCACGCCTGCAGAACGCTTTTGGGCACGTAAGTTATCGACAAGGCACCCAACGCCCCTCCGATAAACGACATGACAGCCATTGGACTGCCTTGTCTCCAGTCGATCATGCCTTTGCGGGCGAAGGCGCACGTAGCCGAAACCGTAGCCGAAGCCGCCTGGAACTTGTTGGTGGCAATTGCCGCCAAGGGTTCGATACCGGCAATGAACAACACCGGGAGCGTGATCAGGCCCCCGCCACCGGCGATAGCATCGAAAAAGCCGGCCATCAGTGCCACCAGTGCTAGGGTCAGAACAAGCGTTAAATCTAATTCGATCATTGCGTGTTTTCCTATGATCAGCCACGCACCAGCAGCGGGTCTTCAGCGAGCACCAGCGGTTCGGCGAAGGGGGAATATCCGAATTGACGGATAAGCAGGCGCCGGTTGTCCTGAACCATGTCGCGGCCGTGCAAGGCTCGGCTGTTGTTGATCAGCAGTGCGGTGTCAGGCTGCAGGACAAACGCCAACGGTTGTGTGGTATCCAGTATTTTTTGAAAGGAGTCGAAAGCGCGCGCAGCAGCGCTGCAGGCGCGTTCATTCAGACTGAAGCGATAGCAATTGTAACGAACAGAGAAACCACCATTTGGCTCGAATTGCAGTATTGAAACTGCTTTGCCTGCATTGCCTTGTCCGTGACCGAAGCAGTCACTGCGGGTGAAGTCGAAAGACGCTGAAGTCAGTGCAAGTGTGCCCATGCTACCCAAGCGTTCAATGATTCCCCGGAGCGGGAAGACATGCGTAGGTTCATTGGCGGGGTTCCAGCGCGCAGTCAGAATCAGTGCAGAGGGAGCAGGGGAGTGAGCGTTGCTGGAAATTGTCGAGCAGTTGTAGGGCGCTTCAGTGTGCGGCCCCAAGCGCAAGCCCGCATGCGAGCTGGTTTCAACTTTCAGGCAGGGATCTTCGTCGAGTCGCGGAATGCGGCCACCGCCCTTGAAGTTGCCTACCAGGCGAACCTGCTTACCCTCGTTATCTATATCGAAGGCGAAACTGCGGTGGCGCACGAGCTCCAGCAGTAGTTGATTGCGTGAGGCAAGGTATTGGCAGCGTGGGTTTTGCGCCAGGGCGGAAATGTGGGGCAGATATTCTGGTATTGGCTCGTCGGCACAAGGCATATGCCTGTACATCAAGGCAGATAGCTGGCCTTCACTGAAGCGTTGTAGCAACCCACGCTGTTCCACGCTCAAGGCTTGCTCGAATTGATCGGCGAATATACGAGCCTGAAGTGCTACTCCTTTGGCCTCTGGGCCACCCAGGTCAGCAATTGTCTGGCTTGCAAAGGCTATGGCTTTGCTTTGCTCCGGGCTGAAATCCAGGTATGCAGCTTCCGAGTGAGGCATTGAACGTTCCTTGTACTTGTTTTTGTGAAGCTCCCCGGCTGGCAAGTGGGGGAGTCAACTATTCAATGCGGTTGTGCTGTTGCGCGGAAGTCAGCTCGTTCCTGGTATGTCGTAGGAGATTTCTGCGTGTTGCGGTATTGAACGGTGGAACTTTGAATTCAGTACCGCCTGTGGCATCGAACGGGTCCGGTGTTGGACTTCCCCGCCCGGAAACCGCAAAATGACCCCTTTCCTTCAATCAACCTCTCCGGATCTGCTGACTCTATGCGTATGCGCCTAATGCTGTTGGGTGGTGGCAATGCCCTCGGGCAAGCGCTGATTCGTCTTGGGGCCGAGGAGGACATCGCATTCCTGGCTCCGCGCCCGCCCGAGAACGGCTGGACGCCGGCCAGCCTCACCCAGCTGCTCGACGATCATCGTCCCGATGCACTGGTCAACCTGGCCTATTACTTCGACTGGTTCCAGGCCGAGTCGGTCAGTGAGCAGCGCCTGGCCCAGCAGGAGCGGGCTGTGGAGCGGTTGGCAGAGCTGTGCCAGCACCACCAGATCACCCTGGTTCAGCCATCCAGCTACCGGGTGTTCGATGGTTCTCGGGCCACGGCCTACAGCGAAAAGGACGAGCCGGTACCGCTGGGCCTGCGTGGCCAGGCCCTGTGGCGCATCGAGCAGAGCGTTCGCGCGGCTTGCCCGCAACACGTGCTGTTGCGCTTTGGTTGGCTGCTCGACGAAAGCATCGACGGGGCGTTGGGCCGCTTCCTGACCCGCGCCGAGCAACCCCAGGAGCTGCTGCTGGCCGATGACCGGCGTGGCAACCCTACGCCAGTCGACGACGCCGCCCGGGTGATCCTGTCGGTGCTCAAACAACTCGATTGCAGTGCGCCGCTGTGGGGCACCTACCATTACGCCGGCAACGAGGCGACCACGCCGCTGGCGCTGGGCCAGGCGATCCTCGCCGAGGCAGGCCAGTACCGGCAGCTGGCCGTGCAGGCGCCGACGCCGCAGGCACATGCCGCACGGCCGGATGCCAGCGAAGAGCCGCAGCACGCGGTACTGGCCTGCAAGAAAATCCTTCATACCTTCGGCATCAAGCCGCGCGCCTGGCGCGCCGGCTTGCCGCCTCTACTGGACCGGTTCTACCGCCATGGCTGACGCCCCCATCCTGATCACCGGCGGTGCCGGCTTTATTGGCTCCCACCTGTGCGATGCGTTGTTGGAGAAAGGCTACGCCGTACGCATTCTCGACGATTTCTCCACTGGCCAGCGGGGCAACCTGCAGGTTGACCACCCTCGGCTGGAACTGGTTGAAGGCGATGTCGCCGATGCCAAGCTGGTCACGCAGGTTACGGCTGGCTGCAGTGCCGTGGTGCACCTGGCAGCGGTGGCCTCGGTGCAGGCCTCGGTCGAGGACCCGGTGCGGACCCACCAGAGCAATTTCATCGGTACCCTCAACGTGTGCGAAGCCATGCGCGTGCATGGGCTGCGCCGGGTGCTGTTCGCCTCCAGTGCGGCGGTGTATGGCAACAATGGTGAAGGCGAGTCGATTGCCGAAGACACCCCCAAGGCGCCGCTGACCCCGTATGCCGTGGACAAGCTGGCCAGTGAGCAGTACCTGGACTTCTACCGTCGTCAGCATGGCCTGGAGCCGGTGGTGTTCCGCTTCTTCAATATCTTCGGGCCGCGCCAGGACCCGTCATCGCCGTATTCCGGGGTGATCAGCATCTTCTCCCAACGTGCTGTGCAGGGTTTGCCGATTACCGTGTTCGGTGATGGTGAGCAGACCCGGGACTTCCTTTACGTGGGCGACCTGGTGCAGGTGATGGTGCAGGCGCTGGAGCAGCCGCAGGTCGAGGAGGGAGCGGTGAATATCGGCCTCAACCAGGCCACTTCGCTCAACCAGTTGCTGGCAGCGCTTGAGAAGGTGGTGGGTAGCTTGCCGGCGGTCAGCTATGTGGCGGCACGTTCGGGTGACATTCGCCATTCGCGGGCGGATAACCAGCGCTTGTTGGCGCGGTTCGAGTTTCCGCAGGCGACGCCGATGGTCGAGGGCTTGTCGCGGCTTCTGGGTAAGGGCTGAAATTCTTGGTGGCGCTTTGCGCCCCTATCGCGACACAAGGCCGCTCCTACAGCTACCGCGCAACCTCGGCCTGGCGCGATCGCTGTAGGAGCGGCCTTGTGTCGCGATGGGCTGCGCAGCAGCCCCAGAATCACTCATGCCGCACCACTTTTCGCAGGCAATCCCCTGCCGCCAGCACCCGCCCATCCCGGGCCCGCACCTGCAGTGTTTCCAGCGCCTGCCCCGTATCACTATCCACCAACTCCGAACGCACCTCGCCCGCCTCGAACAGAAACCGCTCCCCCCACTGCCTCAAGCCAACCACCACCGGGAACACCGATCGCCCTTTCTCGGTCAGCACATACTCCTTGTAGGCACTGCCATCCGACGCCGGCTGCAGCGTCAGCAGCCCACTCTCCACCAGCCACTTCAGCCGTGAGGCGAGGATGTTCTTCGCCAGCCCCAGGTTCTTCTGGAATTCACTGAAGCGCCGCAGCCCATCGAATGCGTCGCGCAGGATCATCAGCGCCCAGCGGTCTCCCAGTACCTCCAGCGCCCGGGCTACGGGGCATTGCGCATTGTTTTCATCGAGCATGGACGGGGCCTTTCGTGATCATCTGGTTGCAGATTAAAACCACATTTGCTAAATAGCCAGTATGTGGTTTCAATTCGAAACCAGATTGACGAGACCAGCCCGATGAACCCTGCACTGACACGCTGGATAACCCTGCTGCTGGCCATTACCAGCGCCATGGCTGTGGCGACAGTGTATTTCGCCCAGCCTCTGCTCGAGTCGATGGCCGCTGACCTTGGCGTGGCGCAGCAGCAGATCGGTTGGGTAGTTGGCGCGACCCAGGCGGGCTACGCCCTGGGGTTGTTGCTGATCGTGCCGTTGGGTGACCTGATCGACCGCAAGCGCCTGCTGCTCGGGCAGTTGCTGTTCTCGGCCCTGGCGCTGGTTGGGGTAGGCATGGCGCCCAACTGGGCGCTATTGCTGCTGGCCCTGGCTATCACCGGGCTGATGGCGGTCATGGTGCAAGTGATGGTGGCGCATGCTGCGAGCCTTGCCGCCCCCGGCCAGCAAGGGCAGGCCGTGGGCACCGTCACCAGCGGCATAGTGCTGGGCATTCTGCTGGCGCGGCTGGTCTCGGGCGGGCTTGCCGACCTGGCTGGCTGGCGCAGCGTGTACCTGTTTACCGCAGGGTTGTTGATGCTGCTGGCCCTGGTGCTGTGGCGCAGCCTGCCCGTGGGGCAACCGGTGTCGCTGCGGTCTGGCTACCGGGCGCTGATCGTTGCCCAGTTCAGGCTGTACCGGCACGACCGGCTGCTGCGCCAGCGCGGGTTGTTCGGCGTGTTGATCTTCGCTGCGTTCAGCGTGCTCTGGAGTGCCATGGTCATGCCCCTGAGTGCCGAGCCACTGGAGCTGAGCCATACCGCGATCGGTCTATTCGGCCTGGCGGGTGTTGCCGGCACATTGGCGGCAGCGCGCGCCGGTCGCCTGGCCGACCAGGGGCTGGGTGAGCGCACCACTGGGGTAGCGCTGATTCTGCTGGTGCTGTCATGGCTGCTCACGGCCTTCGTCGGGCATTCACTGATGGCCTTCGGGTTGGGCGTGCTGATGCTGGACTTTGCCGTGCAGGCGGTGCATGTCACCAACCAGAGCCTGCTGCTGGCTGGGCGTGGCGCAATGGCCAGCCGTTTGATCGGCGCCTACATGTGCTGCTATTCGCTTGGCAGTGGAGTGGGGGCAGTGCTGGCGAGCTGGGTGTATGCCCATTGGGGTTGGGCAGCGGTGTGTGGGCTCGGGATGGGCATCAGCGCGGTCGCGCTGGGGTACTGGTTATGGCTGCAACGCGCGAGGGCGGCCGAAGCCGCCCTGCAGTGTTCAGGTCAGAACTTGTAGCCAAGGCCGACCATGTACACCCATGGGTCGACATCGACGTCGACTTTGGTCTTGCTGTAGCCCAGTGCGGACGGGCCGTCGACGCTGGCCTTGGTGTCGATGTCGACGTACCAGACCGCGGCGTTGACCAGCAGGTTGTCGGTGATCATGTAGTCCATGCCCAGCTGGCCGGCGAAACCGACCGAGTCCTGCAGCTTCAGGTTGCTGAAGCCTTGCTGCTTGCGGGCGCTGCTGAGGTCTTCATCGAAGAACAGGGTGTAGTTGATGCCGACACCAGCGTACGGCTGGAACTTGGAGGTCGGTTCCATCGGGTAGTACTGCAGCGACAGGGTCGGTGGCAGCTGCTTGATGTCGGCCAGCTTGCCGTCCAGGCCGCCGCCCAGGCCCTTGACGCCAACGGTATGCTTGAACGGGGTGGCCGCCAGCAGCTCCAGGCCGACATGGTCGGTGAGCATATAGGCGAAGGTCAGGCCCAGCTGGGTGTCGCTGTCCAGGGTTGCCTTGGTGCCCGAGACTTTGTTGCCGTCGAATTTCAGGTCGCCGCTGCTCTCGTTGGGCGCGGTGGTGATCGCGCCGGCACGGACGATGACATCGCCTGCCTGGTGGGCGTTGGCAACAGGGGTAGCGAGCGCCAGGGCCGCGAGGGCGGCGCTGAGCAAGGACTTGTTCATGGAAGCTCCCAGAGGACGTGAGTAATCGAGTAGTCCAATGGTACGGATGCGTCTGAACGGAAAGTTTGACCCAGCTCAACGAAGCATCGCCACAAATTCGAAATAGTTCTCATCTCAGCTCATAAGCGTATATTTTCTCGGCTTCCATCTGGTAGCCGGCATCGGCCAGTTCGCTGCTGGAGGCTCTAACCTGAAGCTTTCCCTCGATCCAGTAGGGCTGGTAGAGGTCTTCAATGCGAACGCCCATTTCACTGAAGATGTGCACAATCTGGTTCGACGGTGGCGGTGGCACGTGGATGCACGCGCCGTAGTAGGGGACCAGCAGGAATTCGGTGGTGCGGCCTTCTTCGCTCACCTCCAGCGGTACGATGTAGCCGGGCAGTTTGATCTGCTGGCCGTCGAGGCTTTTTACCACTGGTGCATCGGGGGCCTGCTGGCGCGCCGGCGGGGCGGACTCGGCGGACAGGGCGTTGCTGAGCTGCGACATGTCGTGCAACGGCGCGAGTTGGGGCGGGATGACCGGGGCGCCTTCGGGGATGAGGGCGGGCCAGTCAAGTTCGCGGGGTTCCGAGGCCCAGGTGGGCGATGCCAGCGAAAGCAGCATGACCAGTAGTAGTTGTACTGCCTGTACTGGCCTCTTCGCGGGTGAACCCGCTCCCACAGGTCCTGCATAGGCTTTGAAGCTTGTGGTGGACCTTGTGGGAGCGGGTTCACCCGCGAAGAAGGCAGTGAGGTATTGGATCATTGCACGCCCTCAGAGGTGAATGGACAAGCCGTCGGCCAGCGACTGCCGATAGGCCCGCCACGCCGGTACGCTGCCCATCAACAGCGCAGCTCCCAGGATGATAGCCAGCAACGTCCATTCATGAGCACTCGGCATGGCCAGCGGCAAGTACAAACCATAGTTGGCCTGCACATACCCTTGTGCCAGGGCGATTCCCGCATACAGCAAGCCAAGCCCTGCAGCGATCCCTACCGCCGCCAGCGACAGTGCCTCCAGCACCAGCAGCCCTGCGATATGCCACGGCCTGGCACCAACCGAGCGCAATATCGCCATCTCCCTGCGGCGTTCATTGAGGCTGGTGAGAATCGCCGTAAGCATGCCGATCAGGCCGGTCAGCACCACGAACAGCGACACCACGAACAACGCCTGCTCCGCGGTGCCCATCAGGCTCCACAGCTCCTGCAGGGCTACCCCGGGCAGGATCGCCAGCAACGGCTCGCTGCGGTATTCATTGATCTCCCGCTGCAGGCTGAATGTCGCGATCTTGCTGTTCAGGCCGAGCATGAACGCAGTGATGGCGGCAGGCTGCAGGTCCATGGTCCGTGCCTGCTCGGCGCTGATACGCCCGGCGCCACGGGCCGGCACACCGTTGTGCCAGTCGATGTGGATGGCTTCCATGCCGCCCAGGCTGATATGCAGCGTGCGGTCGACCGGTGTGCCGGTGCGCTTGAGCACTCCGACTACGGTGAACGGCTTGTCGTCGTGCTTGACCAGGCTGATCGCGGCCACGCCGTGGGCAAGCACCAGCTTGTCGCCCAGCTTGTAGTGCAATGCCTCGGCCACTTCGGCACCCAGCACCACCTCGAACGGATCATCGGCAAACGCGCGGCCATGGCTCAATTCCAGGTGCTGGCGGCGGCCGTACTGGTAATGGCTGAAGTAATCACCGGTAGTGCCCATCACTCGATAACCACGGTGCGAGTCGCCCAGCGAGATAGGGATGGCCCATTCCACCCGCGGGTCCTTGGCGTAGTGCTCATAGCTGTCCCAACGGATGTTGTTGGTGGCGTTGCCGATGCGGAACACCGAGTACAACAGCAGGTTCACCGAGCCGGAGCGGGCGCCGACGATCAGGTCGGTACCGCTTATGGTGCTGGCGAAGCTGGCCCGGGCCTCGGTACGGACCCGCTCCACGGCCAGCAGCAGGCACACCGACAGGGCGATGGCGAAGGCGGTGAGGAATGCGGTGAAGCGGCGGTTGGCCAGGCTGGCCAAGGCAAGGCGGAGCAGGTACATCAGGCCTCCCGGGACTTGGCGGCGCGGTTGAGTTCGGCCAGCGACAGGTGGCGGTCGAACAGCGGCGCCAGGCTCTGGTCGTGGCTGACGAACAGCAGGCTGGCACCGGCGGCGCGGCATTCATCGAACAGCAGGCGGATGAACGCTTCGCGGGTGTCGGCATCCAGCGCCGAGGTCGGTTCGTCGGCGATCACCAGTTCGGGTTGGCCGATCAGTGCGCGGGCGGCAGCGACCCGTTGCTGCTGGCCGATCGACAGGCTGTCGGCGCGGCGGGCGAGCAGGGCGGGGTCGTCCAGGCCCAGGTGGGCCAGCAAGGTGCTGGCTGCCTGGTCGACACTGCCATGGCGTTGCTCGGCGCGGGCCTTGCGGCTGCGCGAGAAGCGGCAGGGCAGCTCGACATTTTCGCGTACCGAGAGGAACGGCAGCAGGTTGAACTGCTGGAAGATATAACCGGTGTGGTCGACCCGGAAGCGGTCACGGGCGCCTTGGCCCAGGCGCCCGAGGTCCTGGCCGAGCAACTGGATGCGGCCCTGGCCTGGTACGTTCACCCCGCCCAGCAGGCCCAGCAATGTGGTCTTGCCACTGCCACTGGGGCCCTTGAGAAACAGGGCTTCGCCAGCCTCCAGGCGGAATGCCGGAATATCCAGCAGCGCCGGCTGGCCGGGCCAGGCAAACACCAGGTCATGCAGTTCGATCAACGGCTGGCGCATTCAGAACGCGACCGCAGCCTTGGCTGGCGTGGCTTCCGCGCCTTTCTGGCCATTGGGGCCGATCAGTTGAACGGTGATTTTCTGGGTAGCCGGGAACGCCTTGAACAGCGGAGCGAGGTCCACCTGCGCCAGTTTGTCGGGGTCGGCGCAAGTCAGCTGGTAATGGGCGCCGATGTCGCTGTGCTGGTGGCTGTGCTCGTGGTCGTCACCATCGTCGTCGGCTTTCGGGGCATCACCGAACAGCGGGCTTTCCAGTTCCTGCTGGTCTTCCTTGCAACCGGCAGCGGCGGGCAGGCCGAACAGCTTCAGTGGCTGCTCCAGCTGCTGGCGCACCGCCGCGACCTTGGCCTTGTCGGCGTCGCTGTTGGCGGCGTGTTCGAAGCCGACCAGGTTCATTGCCGGGCTGTCCAGCTCCAGCTCCAGGGTGTTGCCATCGAGCACGGCATTGAGCTTGGCCACGCCATGCTCGTGGGCGCCGAGGGTGCCGTGGTCGTGATCATGGTCATCATCGTGGGCTTGGGCCACGGCCAGGGGCAGCAGGGCGAAGGGCAAGGCGAGCAACAGGCGACGCATGGACGACTCCGGAGCGGGCGGGAAGATCGGGTTATGTTATAACAACTTTTCCGTGTGCTGCCAGCCTGCGTGGCGCAGGTTTCATGTTGGGGTAGGATGGTGGCATTGACTTGGGTTCAGGGAATGCAGCATGAGAATTCGTGGACAGATTGGTGACTGGCCTGTGGATCTGACCATCGAGCTGGCGCCTGAAGAGTGGGCGCAACTGGGGCGGCGGATCGAATTGCCTGCGGTGGCACAGACCGCAACAGCGGAAACCGTGGCGACAACTCGTCAGGATGACGGGCAATGGACTGCGGCACGTGAGGTGTTGCGCCTGGCAGGGCAGATGAGCGGGCCGGAATTGCTGGATCGGCTGGAAGGGCTGGCTGGGAGTACGGCGGCGGGTAAACGGCTGCTGGTGCGCTTGCGGCATAGCCGTGAAGTCAAGGTGGAAAGTGGCGTGGACGCGCCGGTGTATCACTGGGTGGGATAAATCTGTATTGCCTGTGCTGGCCTCGTTCGCGGGCATGCCCGCGAACGAGGGCAAAGCCCTCGCAATAGGCCTAGGGTCAGAACATCGCCGCCGATAACTTGCGACGATACACGCCGACCAGCGGGTGATCACCGCCCAGCAGCTCGAACACCTGCAGCAACGCCTTCTGCGGCAGCCCGTTCTCATAACCACGGTTACGCTGGAACAGCTTCAGCAACCCTTCCAGCGCCGCTTCATATTGCTGGCGCGCCAGCTGCTGCACGCTCAGCTGATAAGCCGCTTCATCATCCTGCGGGTTCTGCGCCAGGCGGCTTTTCAGGTCAGCCACTTCCGGCAGACTGGCGGCCTGGCGCAGGAAGGTCAGTTGTGCCTTGGCGCCGGCCAGTGCAGCTTTGTGCTCGTCAGTCTTGACCGCATCCAGCACCACCTGGGCTTCACCCAGCTCCCCGCGCTCGGCCAGGCAACGGGCATACAGAATCAGTGCCTCGGCATTGCTGTTGTCCTCACCCAGCAGTGCCTGCAACAGTGCTTCGGCCTCGGCAAAACGGCTTTCGGCAAAAAGTCCCTTGGCCTGCTCCAGCGGCGAGGCGGTAGGCGCGGCAGGCAGTTGCACGTGCGGCTCGAGCATCGCGCGGATCGCCGATTCCGGCTGCGCACCGGCAAAACCGTCCACCGGCTGGCCGTCCTTGAACAGCACCACGGTCGGCAGGCTGCGGATGCCGAACTGGGCAACTACCTGTTGCTCCACGTCACAGTTGATCTTGGCCAGCAGCAACTCGCCCTGGTAACCCTCGGTGATCTTCGCCAGCAGTGGCATCAGTGCCTTGCACGGCGCGCACCACTCGGCCCAGAAATCCACCAGCACCGGTTTGTGGAAGGAGTTCTCGATAACCAGTTGCTGGAAGGTGGCATCGGTAGCGTCGAAAATGTATGGCGTGTCTTGGGTCATCGCGACTCTCGCAAACTCGTGGATAACACCACTATAAGGTGTCGCGGCTGGCGTGGTACAGGCTGACCCGGCGGAATTCGTGCGGCTCGGCCAGGTCTGGCAGGGTGAGCGCTTCCAGCACGCCCAGTTGTTGATACAACGGGTGGCTGAAGTCGCGTACACGCGAGTCGGCCACCAGCGCCTGGCGCCCGCGGCCGAGGAAGGCATCCAGCAGCGGCAGGTTGGCGCGGTCGTACAGCACGTCGGCAACCAGGATCAGATCGAAGCGATCGTCCTCGGCGAAGAAATTGCTGCTGTAACCCAGTTCCACCCCGTTCAGCGCGGCATTTGCGCGGCAGGCATCGAGTGCCAGCGGGTCGAGGTCGCAGGCCACCACTTCCAGCGCACCGGCGCGGGCGGCGGCAATACCGGCGATACCGGAGCCGGCGCCAAAGTCCAGCACGCGCTTGCCGGCTACCCATTCCGGGTGCTCGGCCAGGTAACGGGCCATGGCCAGGCCGCTGGCCCAGCAGAAGCTCCAGTAGGGCGGTTCTTCAAGAATGCGCCGGGTCTCTTCGCTGCTGAAGGCGCGGTCCATGTTCTGGTCGTCGATCAGCCACAGCTTGAGGTCGCAGCCGGGCAGCTCGCTGACGACAAGACGCGCTTCGCCGATCAGGCTGCTGAGGGCCTGTTGCAGGGCCTGTTGCAGGGGCTGTTGTAGGGAGACTGGCGCCACTTACGGCGCCTTCTCGAAACGCAGCGGGCCGATGGCCTGGGTCTGGGCCTGGGTAATGCGCACCGGCGGCAGGTGCATGATCAGCTGGCCAGAGCTGCTGGCGCGGCCGCGCAGCTCGACCCGGGCACCGGCGGGGAAGGCCTCGGGGTTGAAGCGCAGTTGGTAGGGCAGGGCCTGGCCGGTGCCAGTCAGGTTGCTGCTGGCCAGCAAGCGTTGTGGGCGGTCGCGTTCGTCGATGACCAGCAAGGCCAGCTCCACGTCGGCACCGGCGGGGATTTCCAGCAAGGTGCCGCTTAGCTCGCGCTGGTAGGCCGGCAGCGGGCCCAGTACTGCGGCCGGCTTGGCCGTGCGGGCTGGCGTGGGTGCCGGAGGGGTGTCGGGCTTCGGCCTGTCGCTGCCGCAGGCGGCGAGCAGGGCGGCGCAGCACAGCACGACGAGCGCTCGGTAGTGCATGGGGTAGTCCTTCACGGGCAGATTTCCCATGGATGTTAACCCCTTTGGCTTGTCTTGCCAGTGGGATGCGCTACCATGGCCCTCCCTTTTTTTGTTGCCTGCCACCATGCACTGTCCCTTTTGCGGTGCCAACGACACCAAGGTCATCGACTCTCGCCTCGTCGCCGAGGGCGAGCAGGTGCGCCGCCGCCGCGAATGCGTCGCCTGCGGCGAGCGTTTCACCACTTTCGAAACCGCCGAGCTGGTGCTGCCCCGGCTGATCAAGCAGGACGGCACGCGCCAACCCTTCGACGAAGAAAAACTGCGCGCCGGCATGCAGCGGGCACTGGAAAAGCGCCCGGTCAGCGTCGAGCGTCTGGAAGCTGCGCTGGCGCATATCAAGAGCCGCCTGCGTGCCACCGGCGAGCGTGAAGTCAAATCGCTGGTGGTGGGTGAAATGGTCATGGCCGAGCTGCGCAAGCTCGACGAAGTGGCCTATATCCGTTTTGCCTCGGTTTACCGGCGCTTCCAGGACCTCGACGAGTTCCGCGAAGAAATCGACCGCCTGGCTCGCGAGCCGGCTAAAGAGTGATCATGCCCAGCCAAGCTGCCATCCTCGACGCCCACTACATGGCCCGCGCGCTGGAGCTGGCGCGCAAGGGCCTGTACACCACCCACCCGAACCCGCGCGTAGGCTGCGTGATCGTGCGCGATGGCGAGGTGGTCGGCGAAGGCTGGCATGTACGCGCCGGCGAGCCGCATGCCGAAGTGCATGCGCTGCGCCAGGCCGGTGAGCGTGCCCGTGGCGCCTGTGCCTATGTCACCCTCGAGCCGTGCAGCCATCACGGCCGCACGCCGCCGTGCGCCGAAGCGCTGGTCAAGGCAGGCGTGGCACGGGTGGTAGCCGCCATGCAGGACCCCAACCCGCAAGTGGCGGGGCAGGGCCTGCGGCGCCTGGCCGAGGCCGGTATCGAAGTGGCCAGCGGCGTGCTCGAGGCCGAGGCCCGCGCACTCAACCCCGGTTTCCTCAAACGCATGGAACATGGCCTGCCGTTCGTTCGCGCCAAGCTGGCCATGAGCCTGGATGGCCGCACCGCCATGGCCAGTGGCGAAAGCCAGTGGATCACCGGCCCGGCCGCCCGTTCGGCGGTGCAGCGCCTGCGCGCCCGCTCCAGCGTGGTACTGACCAGCGCCACCAGCGTGTTGGCCGACAACGCGCGGATGACCGTGCGCGGCGCCGAGCTGGGCCTGGATGCCGAAACCACTGCCCTGGCTCTCAGCCGCACACCGCTGCGCGTGCTGATCGATGGCCACCTGCGCCTGCCGCTGGATGCGCCGTTCTTCCAGGCTGGCCCGGCGCTGGTGGTGACCGCTGTCGCAGATGACCCGCGCTATGCCGCTGCCGGCCACGAACTGCTCAGCTTGCCGGGTGACAATGGCCAGGTAGACCTGTCGGCGTTGCTGCAGGCCCTGGCGGCCCGCAGCATCAACGAAGTCCTGCTGGAAGCCGGTGCCGGCCTGGTCGGCGCCTTCGCCCGGCAAGGCCTGATCGACGAGTACCAACTGTTCGTCGCCGGCACTTTCCTTGGTTCCCAGGCTCGTCCGCTGTTGGACTGGCCACTGGACAAGATGAGCGAAGCGCCGCGGCTGAAAATTACTGAAATGCGCGCAGTGGGCGATGACTGGCGGGTCACGGCCATCCCCCTGCCGGCACCCCGCGTATAATGCCTGGCTTGCCCTGCGCAAAACGTTTTTGAGGAAGACCCCATGTTCACCGGCATCATCGAATCCATCGGCACCATCCGCAGCCTGACCCCCAAGGGTGGCGACGTGCGCGTATACGTCGAAACCGGCAAGCTCGACCTGGGTGACGTCAAGCTCGGCGACAGCATCGCCGTCAACGGCGTGTGCCTGACCGCCGTCGAACTGCCGGGCGACGGCTTCTGGGCCGACGTCAGCGTCGAAACCCTCAAGCGCACCGCCTTCATCGACCTCAAGAGCGGCAGCAAGGTCAACCTGGAAAAAGCCCTGACTCCCACTACCCGGCTGGGCGGGCACCTGGTCAGCGGCCACGTCGACGGGGTCGGCGAAATCATCTCGCGCAGCGATAACGCCCGCGCCATCCAGTTCCGCGTGCGTGCACCGAAGGAGCTGGCCAAGTACATCGCCCACAAGGGTTCGATCACCGTCGACGGCACCAGCCTGACGGTCAACGAGGTCAATGGCGCCGAGTTCGAGCTGACCATTGTCCCGCACACCCTGTCCGAAACCATCATGGCCGACTACCGTGCAGGGCGTCGGGTAAACCTTGAGGTCGACCTGCTGGCCCGTTACCTGGAGCGTCTGCTGCTGGGTGACAAGGCCGCCGAACCGAGCAAGGGCAGTGGCATTACCGAAAGCTTCCTGGCCGCCAACGGCTTCTTGAAATCCTGATTGAGAAGGGGGTGCCGCGTGGCGCTCAACAGCATCGAAGAACTGGTCGAAGACATCCGCCAGGGCAAAATGGTCATCCTCATGGATGACGAAGATCGCGAAAACGAAGGCGACATCATCATGGCAGCCGAGTGCTGCCTGCCCGAGCATATCAATTTCATGGCCAAGCACGCCCGTGGCCTGATCTGTATGCCGATGACCCGCGAGCGTTGCGAAACGCTGAAGCTGCCGCTGATGGCGCCGCGCAACGGCTCGGGCTTCGGCACCAAGTTCACCGTGTCGATCGAAGCCGCCGAAGGTGTCACCACCGGCATCTCCGCCGCTGACCGCGCACGCACCGTGCAGGCGGCGGCCGCCAAGGACGCCAAGGCCGAAGATATCGTCAGCCCTGGCCACATCTTCCCGCTGATGGCCCAGCCTGGCGGTACTCTGGCCCGTGCCGGCCACACCGAGGCCGCGTGCGACCTGGCGCGCATGGCCGGTTTCGAGCCGAGCGGCGTGATCTGCGAAGTGATGAACGACGACGGCACCATGTCGCGCCGCGCCGAGCTGGAAGTGTTTGCCGCCGAGCACGGCCTGAAGATCGGCACCATCGCCGACCTGATCCACTACCGCATGATCCACGAGCGCACCGTGCAGCGCGTCTCCGAGCAACCGGTCGAGAGCGAGCTGGGTGAGTTCAACCTGGTCACCTACCGCGACGCGGTGGAAGGCGACGTGCACATGGCCTTGACCCTGGGCAAGATCTGCGCCGAAGAGCCGACCCTGGTCCGCGTACACAACATGGACCCGCTGCGCGACCTGCTGCTGGTCAAGCAACCGGGCCGCTGGAGCCTGCGCGCCGCCATGGCTGCCGTGGCCGAGGCCGGCAGCGGCGTGGTATTGCTGCTGGGGCACCCGCTGGACGGCGACGTGTTGCTGGCGCACATCCGCGAAAGCGCTGGCGATGCACCAGTCAAGGCACCGACCACCTACAGCACCGTGGGTGCAGGTTCGCAGATCCTGCGCGACCTCGGTGTGCGCAAGATGCGCCTTATGAGTTCGCCGATGAAGTTCAACGCGATATCCGGATTCGATCTGGAAGTTGTAGAATACGTGCCCTCCGAGTGACTTGAGGCGGCAGTGACGCCCTCCAGCTCGAGTCCATACCCCTGTCGAGGCCGCCAGCATGCGGCCTCGCTCTTGAAGATGAGAATATCGGAATGACCCTGAAGACCATCGAAGGTACCTTCATCGCCCCCAAAGGTCGCTATGCTTTGGTGGTTGGCCGCTTCAACAGCTTCGTCGTCGAAAGCCTGGTAAGCGGTGCCGTTGATGCCCTGGTACGCCACGGTGTCAGCGAAAGCGACATCACCATCATCCGTGCCCCGGGTGCATTCGAAATCCCGCTGGTGGCACAGAAGGTCGCCCAGCAAGGCGCCTACGACGCGATCATCGCCCTGGGCGCCGTGATCCGTGGTGGTACCCCGCACTTCGAATACGTGGCGGGCGAATGCACCAAGGGCCTGGCCCAGGTGTCCATGGAGTTCGGTGTTCCGGTGGCCTTCGGCGTACTGACCGTCGACTCCATCGAGCAGGCCATCGAGCGTTCCGGCACCAAGGCCGGCAACAAAGGTGCTGAAGCTGCCCTGTCCGCTCTGGAAATGGTCAGCCTGCTGGCGCAGTTGGAGGCCAAGTGATTAGCGACGAAAGCGATCGTTTCAACCCGCGCGATCCAAAACCTGCGGATGCCGGCAAGCCATCGAAGAGTGCCAAGCGCCGCGAAGCCCGCAAGCTCGCGACCCAGGCACTGTACCAGTGGCACATGGCGCAGCATTCGCTGAACGAGATCGAAGCGCAGTTCCGGGTCGATAACGATTTCTCCGATGTCGACGGCGCTTATTTCCGCGAGATCCTGCATGGGGTCCCGGCGATCAAGAGCGAAATCGACAGCGCCCTGAAGCCATGCCTGGACCTGGCACTGGAAGAGCTCGACCCGGTCGAGCTGGCCGTGCTGCGTCTGTCTACCTGGGAGTTCATCAAGCGCGTCGACGTACCGTACCGCGTGGTGATCAACGAAGGTGTCGAGCTGGCCAAGGTCTTCGGTGCCACCGACGGCCACAAGTTCGTCAACGGTGTGCTGGACAAGCTGGCCCCGAACCTGCGCGAAGCAGAAGTCAAGGCGAACAAGCGCTGATCCTGGCGCTTGCAGACCATGGGTGAGTTCGAGCTGATCAGCCATTACTTCGCCGCCGCGCCCTGTGCGCAAGGCGGTGAAGGCGTGGCCCTTGGCATCGGTGACGACTGCGCCTTGCTGGGCCTTCCTGCCGGCGAGCAACTGGCGGTGTCCACCGACACCCTGGTTGCCGGGGTGCATTTTCCGGCTCTGTGCGACCCTTGGTTGCTCGGCCAGCGCTCGCTGGCCGTGGCGGCCAGCGACCTGGCTGCCATGGGCGCCACCCCCATCGGCTTCACCCTTGCCCTGACCTTGCCCGAGGTCAGCGCCGACTGGCTGCAAGCCTACGCCAGCGGCCTCAACCGCATGGCCGGCCATTGCCAGCTAAGCCTTATCGGTGGCGACACCACTCGCGGCCCCCTGAGTATCACCATGACCGTGTTCGGCCGGGTTCCGGCGGGGCAGGCGTTGCGCCGTGGCGGGGCTCGTCCGGGCGACTTGCTGTGCGTGGGCGGTGAGCTGGGCAATGCGGCGGGTGCCTTGCCGCTGGTGCTGGGCCAGCGCCAGGCGGATGCCGCGCTGGCGCAACCGTTGCTCGACCATTACTGGTCGCCATCGCCACAGTTCGCCCTGGGCCAACTGCTGCGCGGGCGTGCCACCTCGGCGCTGGATATTTCCGACGGCTTGCTGGCCGACTGCGGGCATATCGCCAAGGCCTCCCGTGTGGCGCTCGAGGTGAACCTGGAGCAGGTACCGGTGTCAGCCGCTCTGCAGGGGTTCCTCGGTGCCGAGGCGGCCGTGCAGGCGGCGCTGACCGGTGGCGACGACTATGTGCTGGCGTTCACCTTGCCGCCAGCCGAGCTTTCATCCCTGCAGGCACAAGGCCTGGCGGCATTCCACGTCATCGGGCGGGTGCTCGAAGGGCAGGGTGTGAGCCTGCGCGACCGGCAGGGCCAGGACATCACCCCGCGGCAACGCGGCTATCAACATTTTAGGGAGACACCGTGACCGATCACCCCAACCAGGTGCCTGCGGAGTTTGTTCCGCCTTCGGTCTGGCGCAACCCGTGGCACTTCATCGCCTTCGGTTTTGGTTCTGGCACCTTGCCAAAGGCGCCGGGCACCTGGGGCTCGCTGGTGGCCATACCGTTCATCCCGCTGTGGCAGATGCTGCCCGACTGGGGCTACTGGCTGTTGCTGGGCGTGAGCATGCTGTTCGGCTTCTGGCTATGCGGTAAGGTCGCCAATGACTTGCGCGTGCACGACCATGAAGGCATTGTCTGGGACGAGATCGTCGGCATGTGGATAACCCTCTGGCTGGTGCCGGAAGGCTGGCAGTGGCTGCTGGCGGGGTTCCTGATGTTCCGCTTCTTCGACATTCTCAAGCCGTGGCCGATCCGCTGGGTCGACCGCCATGTGCATGGGGGTGTTGGCATCATGCTCGACGATATCCTGGCTGGCGTGTTTGCCTGGCTGGGGATGCAGGTTCTGGTTTGGGCGGTTGCCTGATACAGGGAGCGTGTGAATGGCCATGAGGACCGTGCTGCTGGCAATGCTGCTGAGCCTTGCCCCGTGGGCGGCGGCTGCCGAGGGTGTGCCGAAACAGATCCACCTGGTCAGCGAAGAGTGGCTCGACTACACCAACGCCGACGGTACCGGGGTAGCCTGGGACGTGCTGCGCAAGGTGTTCGAGCCGGCCGGGGTCAAGGTGGTGACCCAGAGCGCGCCTTACAGCCGTGCGATCGGGCTGGTCAAGCGTGGCGAGGCTGACGCCTGGGTAGGCTCGTACAAGGACGAGAACGACGACAACCTGTACCCGCGCTGGCACTTCGACATGGACCACATCTACGCCCTGGGGCTGGTCAGCAAGCCTGTGCCTACCCAGGAGACCATAGGCCAGTACCGCCTGGCCTGGGTGCGTGGCTACGATTTCGGCAGCTACCTGCCCAATGTGCATGACTTTCGCGAAGTCCAGCGCCGCGAAGGCATTTTGCCGATGCTCGAGCATGACCGCGTGGACTACTACATCGATGCGCTGACCGAGGTCGACTACGTGCTCGGCCAGACCTCCCAACCCGAGCGCTTCCGCCGCACCCATGTGGCCGAGCTGCCGCTGTACCTGGCCTTTGCCCGCAACGACCAGGCCAAGGCCCTGCGCGACCTGTTCGACAAGCGCATGGCCGAGCTGGTGCGCAGTGGCGAGCTGAAGCCGATCTTCGAGCACTGGCAGCAGCCGTATCCGTTCAGCCCGGATAGCAACCCGCATTGACCTGTGGGAGCGGGCGTGCCCGCGAAGAATCCACCGCGGTGGGAGGCACCGGCTACGCCAGTGTTCGCGGGCATGCCCGCTCCCACAGGATTGCGTACAGACCTCTGCTAAGCATCGAACTTTTCGATCTTACCCCACGATATTCAGCCAGCCCACATCCCCCAACCTGCTGATACAATCGGCCCACGAGAAATTTAAACTTATTCCAGGAGCACAACGTGCCCGTCGTCTTTGTTGCCGCCTCTAAACTCCCGACTCCCTTCGCGACCTTCACCATGCATGGCTTCCTCGACGAAGCCACTGGCCGTGAGCACGTGGTGCTCAGCCTGGGTGACATCGCGGACGGCCAGCCGGTGCTGGGGCGCCTGCACTCCGAGTGCCTGACCGGCGATGCCCTGTTCAGCCAGCGCTGCGACTGCGGCTCGCAGCTGGAAGCCGCGCTGCAGGCCATCGCCCGTGAAGGCCGTGGCGTGCTGCTGTACCTGCGCCAGGAAGGCCGTGGCATCGGCCTGCTGAACAAGATTCGCGCCTACGAGCTGCAGGACGGTGGCGCCGATACCGTCGAGGCCAACGAGCGCCTGGGCTTCGCCGCCGACCAGCGCGACTACGCCATGTGCCTGCCGATGCTGGAGCACCTGGGCGTGAAGTCGCTGCGCCTGATGACCAACAACCCGCGCAAGGTCAAAGCCCTGACCGACATGAACATCGTCGTCGCCGAGCGCGTACCGCTGCACACCGGGCACAACCCGCACAACCGCTACTACCTGGCAACCAAGGCCGGCAAGCTGGGCCACATGCTGGGTAACGAGCACCAGGGCGAGGTGCCTCAGGCGTGACCCGCGCCGAGGTCAAGCGGCGCCTGGCGCTGGCCTGGTGGCAATACCTGGCGGTGGGCCTGGTGCCGCTGCCAGTGATGGCCTGGGCCTTCGGTGGCGGTGATGCGCTTGCCTCGGTGCTGGCCATGCCACTGTTCATTGCCGGCGCGGCGACCATGTTCCTCAGCCTGCCGCGCTTCGGTGCCTACAAGCGCGCCCTTATCGCCACTTCCAAGGTGCTCGGCACTGGAGAAGAGCCCGCCGCCTGGATCGAACTGGCGCGGGTGCGGCGCCTGGCCATGCTGTATGCCTGCTTGCCGGCCTGGGTCGCCGCCTTGTCGGTGCTGGTCGGCCTCGAGGCGGTGCCGCAGATCCTGCTGGCGTTGTCCACCGCAGTGGTTCTGTACCTCTATCGCATTCCACGCCAGCTCGGCTGATGCGCCTGCTGCCCGGCCTGTTGGCGCTGCTCGTCTGCTCCACACTGGCCGCCGAACCCCTGCGAGTGGTCAGCCTGGCCCCGTCGATGAGCGAGATCATGCTCGAACTGCAGGCCGATGACCTGCTGGTCGGTGTGCTCGACGGTGGCGAACGGCCGGCGGCGCTGCGCGAGTTGCCCTCGGTGGGGCGCCAGGGGCAACTGGACCTCGAACGCCTGCTCAGCCTGCGCCCCGACCTGTTGCTGCTGTGGCCGGGCAGCGTGCCGCCGGCCCAACGCGACCAGCTCAAGCGCCTGGGTATCGCAACGTACAGCGCAGAACCCCATGATATCGACCAGCTGATCGAGCAGATCGAAGCCATCGCCGAACGAATCGGCCGTGCCGAACAGGGCCATCGGTATGCCCAGGCCCTGCGTGACCGACTGCGGCAGCTGCGCCAGCAGTATCGACGGGACGAGCCCTTGCAGGTGTTCTACCAGGTCTGGGACCGACCGCTGTATACGCTCGGTGGCCGGCAGGTGGTCAGCGATGCCCTGGCCGTTTGCGGCGCGCGTAATGTCTTCGCCGATCTCACCCAGGCGGCGCCGCAGGTAAATGTGGAGTCTGTGCTGCTGCGCAACCCGCAGGTCATTCTGGCGGGTGATCAGGCGCAGCTGGCGGGTTGGAAGGCCTGGCCACAACTGCGTGCAGTTGCCGATGATCGTTTACTGGTGGTGCCAGACAAGGGCCTGGAGCGGCCTAGTGGGCAGATGATCGAAGCTACGGCGCGTTTGTGTGCGTTGCTCGAGGCTAACGCGCCGGCGTCCAAGTAAGCTTTTGCGAGGGCTGCGCCCTCGATCGCGACGCAAGGCCGCTCCCACAGGGACTGCGCAAGGCTTGGTGGCTTGCACGACCTTTGTGGGAGCGGCCTTGTGTCGCGAAAGGGCCGCAAAGCGGCCCCCAAGGGATTACAACCCGAGCCTGGCCATCCGAGCCGTCACCGAAGCCTCGATCCCAGCCGCATCCAGCCCGCACTCAGCCAGCATCTGCGCCGGCTTGGCATGCTCGACATAGATGTCCGGCAACCCAAGGTGCAGCAGCGGTTTCACGATCGCCTGGCTGGCCAGGAACTCACCCACAGCCGCACCGGCACCGCCCATGATGGCGTTTTCTTCGATGGTTACCAGCAGCTCATGGCTTGCAGCCAGCTCCAGCACCAGCGCCTCGTCCAGCGGTTTGACGAAACGCATGTCCACAACGGTAGCGTTGATCTGCTCGGCCACCTGCATGGCCTCGGCCAGTTGCACGCCGAACACCAGCAAAGCGACTTTCTCGCCCTGGCGACGGACCACGCCCTTGCCGATTTCCAGCGGCTCCAGGTCACCGCTGATCGGCGCGTTCGGGCCGGTGCCACGCGGGTAGCGCACAGCCGCCGGGCCGTTGTACAGGTGGCCGGTGCTGAGCATCTTGCGCAGTTCGTTTTCGTCGCTTGGGGTCATCACCAGCATGCCCGGGATGCAGCGCAGGTACGACAGGTCGTAGCTGCCCGCGTGGGTCGGGCCGTCTTCGCCGACCAGGCCGGCGCGGTCGATGGCGAACAGCACGTCAAGATTCTGTACCGCCACGTCGTGAATCAGCTGGTCGTAGGCGCGCTGCAGGAAGGTGGAGTAGATCGCCACCACCGGCTTGCTGCCCTCGCAGGCCATGCCGGCCGCCAGGGTCACGGCATGTTGCTCGGCAATCGCCACGTCGAAGTAACGCTCCGGGTAGCGTTCGCTGAACTCGACCAGGTCGGAGCCTTCCTTCATCGCCGGGGTGATGCCCACCAGGCGGTTGTCGGCGGCAGCCATGTCGCACAGCCACTGGCCGAACACCGCGGAGTATTTTGGGCCGCTGGCTTTCTTCGGTGCGGCGGGTTTGTCGGCCGGCTCCAGCTTGGTGATGGCGTGGTAGCCGATAGGGTCGATCTCGGCCGGGGCGAAGCCCTTGCCCTTCTTGGTCACCACGTGCAGGAACTGCGGGCCCTTGAGGTCACGCATATTCCGCAGGGTGGCGATCATGGTCGGCAGGTCGTGGCCGTCGATCGGGCCGATGTAGTTCCAGCCCAGTTCTTCGAACAGCGTGCCCGGCACCAGCATGCCCTTGGCGTACTCCTCGGTGCGGCGGGCGATTTCCCAGGCGCCTGGCAGGCGCGACAGCACTTTCTTGCTGCCTTCGCGCATGCTCGCGTAGGTGCGGCTGGAGAGGATCTTGGCCAGGTAGTTGGACAGGCCGCCGACATTGCGCGAAATCGACATGTCGTTGTCGTTGAGGATCACCAGCATGTCGGCGTTGACTTCCTGGGCGTGGTTCAACGCCTCGAAGGCCATGCCGGCGGTCAGCGCGCCGTCACCGATCACCGCGATCGACTTGCGGTCGCTGTTCTGCAGGCGGGCGGCAATGGCCATGCCCAGTGCGGCGCTGATCGAGGTGCTGGAGTGGCCGACGCCGAAGGTGTCGTACTCGCTCTCGCTGCGGCGCGGGAAGGCGGCGATGCCGCCCTTCTGGCGCAGGCTGAGCATGCGGTTACGGCGCCCGGTGAGGATCTTGTGCGGGTAGGCCTGGTGCCCCACGTCCCACACCAGCCGGTCGTCGGGGGTGTCGAAGACATAGTGCAGGGCGATGGTCAGCTCGATGACGCCCAGGCCGGCACCAAAATGCCCACCGGTCTGACCCACGGTGTAGAGCAGTTCCTGGCGCAGTTCGTCGGCCAGGGTCTCCAGGTCGGCTTCGGCCAGCCGGCGCAGGCCGGCAGGCGTGTCAGCGCGGTCGAGCAACGGCGTGACCGGGCGTTCGCGGGGGATCTCTTGAAACGTCGTGGGCATCAGGCGAGTCGTTATAGGTGTGTGAAGACGCGGCAGTTTACCCCATTGTAGGAAATACTGCCCATTCAGACGGGTGTCGCATGGGGCTGCTGTGCAGCCCTTCGCGGGCAAGCCCGCTCCCACAGGTGCAGCGCTGTCCTGTAGGAGCGGGCTTGCCCGCGAAGGGCCGCACAGCGGCCCCAGTCAAATCAGTTGCGGCGTTCGACGATGTAACGCGCCAACGCCCGCAGCGGTTCGGCCTTTTCGCCGAACCCTTGCAGTGCGACCAGCGCCTGGTCGCGCAGTTCGATCGCATAGGCCTTGGCCGCTTCCAGGCCCAGAAGCGCCGGGTAGGTCGGTTTGTCACGGGCGATATCGGCCCCCTGGCGTTTGCCCAGGGTCGCAGTGTCGCTTTCCACGTCAAGGATGTCGTCCTGCACCTGGAACGCCAGGCCGATGGCCTGTGCATAGGTCTGCAAGGCATCCAGTTGCGCCTGTTCGGCGCGGGCGCTGGCCAGGGCGCCGAGGCGCACGCTGGCTTCGATCAGCGCGCCGGTCTTGTGCCGGTGCATGAACTCCAGCGCCTGCTGGTCCAGCTTCAGGCCAACCGAGCCCAGGTCGATGGCCTGGCCACCGACCATGCCTGCCGGGCCGGCAGCCTTGGCCAGGGCCTGGACCATGGCCAGGCGAATGTTGTCATCCTGCGGGCTCAGACGCGGGTCGAGCAAGGCGCTGAAGGCCAGACTCTGCAAACCGTCGCCGGCGAGGATCGCGCAGGCTTCATCGAAGGCTTTGTGGGTGGTCGGCTGGCCGCGGCGCAGGTCGTCGTCATCCATGGCCGGCAGGTCGTCATGCACCAGCGAGTACGCGTGGATCAGTTCCACCGCACAGGCTGCGCCGTTGGCCTGTTCGGCCGGGGCGCCCAATGCTTCGCAGGCCGCGTAAGCCAGCAGCGGACGAACGCGTTTGCCACCGTTCATCACGCTGTAGCGCATGGCGGCGTAAAGGCGTTCGAGTTCCTTGGTCGGGGCGACGAACAACGGTTCGAGGGCGGCATCGACTCGCGCCTGGCAGCTGGCCTGGTAGGTGCCGATCATGCTTCCGGCTCCGCGTCGAAGGGCTGGGCCGCCAGTTCGCCATCGCGTTCCAGCAGGATCTGCACCTTCTGTTCGGCCTGGGCCAGGGCACCCTGGCAATCGCGGGTCAGGGCGATGCCTTGCTCGAAGGCGGCCAGCGACTCTTCCAGCGACAACTCGCCGTTCTCCAGGCGCTCGACCAGTGCTTGCAGGTCTGCGAGGGATTGCTCGAAATCGAGGGAGGCTTTTTTGCGGGCCATGGCGACTGTCTCGGTGGCATTCAGAACGGCGCGACACTAGCAGAGCGGGGCGGGGGGAGCAAACTTCCGGCAGCCTGAGGTTGCACTTGCCGGCCTCTTCGCGGGTAAACCCGCTCCCACAGGTACTGCACCGGTTCCGAGTCTGCGCGGTCCCTGTGGGAGCGGGTTTACCCGCGAATGGGCCGCAAAGCGGCCCCGTGCGGTGGATCAGGCTGGCTCTGCTTCCAGCTCCAGCATGGCCTCACGGTACCGCGCCAGTTCCTCGATGGTCAGCACCGGCAGATTGTATTGCCGCGCATACACCGCCACCTGCTCGCCACGGGCCATCGTGCCATCGGGGTTCATCAGTTCGCACAGCACTGCCGCCGGGCGCAACCCGGCCAGGCGTGCCAGGTCCACCGAGCCTTCGGTGTGGCCACGGCGGGTCAGCACCCCACCATTGCGGGCGCGCAGCGGGAATACATGCCCCGGGCTGACGATATGGCGCTGGTCCGCAGTAGAGCGCAATGCCGCGCCAATGGTGGTGATGCGGTCCTGGGCGGACACCCCGGTGGTGATGCCTTCCGCCGCCTCGATGGTGACGGTGAAGCCGGTGCCATGGCGTGCCTGGTTGTTCTGCACCATGGGTGCCAGTTGCAGTTCGTCGACGGTGGCCTCGTCCAGGCACAGGCAGACGATGCCGCTGCAATCGCGAATCATCATGGCCATGGTCTGCAGCGAGATGTTCTCGGCGGCGGCGATGATGTCCGCTTCGTCCTCGCGGTCGTCGTCGTCGAGCAGCAGCACAGGGCGCCCGGCCCGGAAGGCGGCGATGGCGGCGCTGACATTGGGGAATTGCGGGTGGTGCTTGGTGGACATGAAACGCTCCTCGTGAATGATCGATGAACGTCTCGGGGCGAACAAAATGCGCGCGCAGGGGCGCCCGGATGGCCCCTGCCTGACGCCTTCTTTCATCCGGACTATGACCGTCGGCTCTGGAGTCTCACCAGATCTGCTGACCCCCGGCATGGCCGGGGCGCTCGCGGGCTCATCTTTCGATTTACCGCCGGTGGGGACTTTCACCCCGCCCTGAAGACCCGCCAAGCATACAGCACATTGCCACCTCGCTGGCAACCCACGGCTCTACGACCTTTGGCGGTATCATTCGGCTATGCATTCGAGGAACAACCCCATGGACATTCTCCAGGTCGCCGGCGGCAAGCCGGTCAAGTTGTGGACCGACGGCGTACCGGTGGAAGACGACGCCCGCAAGCAACTGCTCAACACGGCCAGGATGCCGTTCATCTTCAAGCACCTGGCTGTGATGCCGGACGTGCATCTGGGCAAAGGCTCGACCATCGGCAGTGTGATCCCCACGGTTGGCGCGATCATTCCCGCCGCGGTGGGTGTGGATATCGGCTGCGGAATGATCGCCGCGCGCACGTCGCTGCACGCCCGTGACTTGCCGGACAACCTGCATGGCCTGCGCAATGCCATCGAGCACGCCGTGCCGCATGGCAAGACCTTCGGCAAACGTGACCAGGGCGCCTGGGCCGATGTGCCGGCCAAGGCGGACAAGGCCTGGGGGCAGTTGGCCGGGCGCTTCAAGGCCATCACCGACAAGTACCCGCGCCTGGAGAAGACCAATAACCGCCATCACCTGGGGACGCTGGGCGGCGGCAACCACTTCATCGAGGTGTGCCTGGACGAGGCCGACCGCGTCTGGTTCATGCTGCACAGCGGCTCCCGGGGCGTGGGCAATGCCATCGGCAACCTGTTCATCGAACTGGCCCAGGCCGACATGCGCCAGCACCTGGCCAATTTGCCGGACAAGGACCTGGCGTATTTCGAGGAAGGCAGCCGCCATTTCGCCGACTACGTTGAAGCGGTGGAGTGGGCGCAGGACTACGCCAGGCAGAACCGCGAGCTGATGATGCTGGCGGTGGTCGGTGCGGCTCGCAAGGCGCTCGGCAAACCGTTCGAGGCCAGCCTGGAAGCGGTGAACTGCCACCATAACTATGTGCAGCGCGAGCAGCATTTTGGCCGAGAGGTGCTGGTGACGCGCAAGGGGGCGGTGTCGGCGCAGAAAGGGCAGTTGGGCATCATTCCCGGCTCGATGGGGGCCAAGAGCTTCATCGTGCGAGGGCTGGGCAACGAGGAATCGTTCTGTTCCTGCAGCCATGGTGCCGGCCGGGTGATGAGCCGGACCAAGGCCAAGAGCCGCTTCACCGTGGAAGACCAGCGGCGGGCCACGGCGCATGTGGAATGCCGCAAGGACAAGGAGGTGATCGACGAGATCCCCATGGCCTACAAGGACATCGATGCGGTGATGCGCGCGCAGCAGGACTTGGTGGAGGTGGTGCACACCTTGCGGCAGGTGGTGTGTGTGAAGGGCTGACGGGTTTACCGAGATATCCCTTCATTCGAGCCGCGGTATGACTTCTGATAATCAGATTTTTTCCGTTGCGCGTAGGCCATTTCTGAAATAGCTTCCTGGCGCCCCAATGGCATGCCATTGCGCGCGCTTGAGGGTGGCTGCGTACGGGAGGTTTTCGAACCTGCCGGTTTCGTTCTCTGCCGGTCTTGCAGACCTGTACGTGGCCGCCACCCATCACACTGCAAGTAATGAGTGGCGGTTCTAGCCAATCAACTGAGAACCTCACCATGCTTAAGATTGTCCCCGATCCACCCCACGATATTCATTCCCTTGAAGACACCCTGATCCGGGCCACGGACTACGCGCTGTGCGCGGCGACCGTTGTGCATCAGGCCATGCTGCTGCCCGCTCAGCCTCGGACTTTGCACTGAGGCTTGAGTGATGTGTTGTCTGGGTCGGCCTTTTCGCGGGTAAACCCGCTCCTACAACGATCGGTGGTCCATGTAGGAGCGGGTTTACCCGCGAAAGGGCCCGTCCAGGCAGTCGAGAATTCTCAGGGGATTCAAAAATGACCACAGAAGACACCCAATTCACTGTCGGCAAGACCACGTTCTACCAAGGCGAACATGGCACCCACCCACTGTTTCGCATCGAGCCCGGCATTCTGTGCAGAGACGCCCGCGAGCAGTCCTCAGAGTTGATGGGCTATGTCCGAGAACTGACCATCACCGGCCTGATGGATGATGCCGAGCTGGGCATGGGACAGTGATGAGCGTTCGCCGTGGCAGTTTCAACGCCTGTCGGTATACACCTGTTGGCCTGCTTGATTAGAGTGGCGCCTGAGGTGATACAGGCCAGTCAAGCCTTTCGACAAGCGAGGTGCAGGTGAGCGTTGATATCGAGTGTGTGGTGGTCGGGGCCGGCGTGGTCGGCCTGGCGGTGGCGCGCGCCTTGGCCCAGGCTGGCCATGAAGTGCTGGTGGTGGAGGCGGGCGAGGGCATTGGCGTCGGGGTCAGCTCGCGCAACTCCGAGGTGATCCACGCCGGCCTGTATTACCCCGACGGCAGCCTGAAGGCGCAGTTGTGTGTCGAGGGCAAGCAACGCCTGTATGCCTATTGCGACAGTCGGGGCGTTGAATACCAACGCCTCGGCAAACTGATCGTCGCCACCGATGCGGCCCAGGTCGAAGGCTTGCAGCGCCTGCTGGAGCAGGGCCGGCGCAATGGTGTCGATGACCTGCAATGGCTCGACGCCGACCAGGCGCGTGAGTTGGAGCCGGCGCTGTCATGTGTCGCCGCGCTGTGGTCGCCGTCCACCGGCATCATCGACTCCCACGGTTTGATGCTCGCCCTGCTGGGTGACGCCGAGGCCGCAGGCGCCACCTTGGTACTGCATACCCCACTGCTTGCCGCGCGGGTGATCGAGGCCGGTTTCAGCCTGGACATGGGCGGTGCCGAGCCGATGAGCCTGACCTGCCAGCGGCTGGTCAACTGCGCCGGGTTATCGGCAGTTGAAGTCGCTGGGCACATCACCGGCCTCGATCCGGCCCATGTGCCCAAGGCCTATCTATGCAAAGGCAGCTATTTCAGCCTGAGCGGTCGCGCGCCATTTCGGCACCTGGTGTACCCCGCACCGGAGCACGCCGGCCTGGGCGTGCACATGACCCTCGACCTGGGCGGCCAGGCGCGCTTCGGCCCGGATGTGGAGTGGGTGGAAAATATCGACTACCCGGTAGACCCCCGACGCGGCGACAGCTTCTACGCTGCAGTACGGCGCTATTGGCCCAACCTGCCAGACGCCAGCCTGCAACCGGCCTACAGCGGCATCCGCCCGAAGATCAGCGGCCCGCAGGACCCGGCGGCAGACTTCGTCATCAGTACGCCCGCCGAGCATGGTGTGCCGGGGTTGGTGAACCTGTTTGGCATCGAGTCACCGGGTTTGACCAGTTGCCTGGCATTGGCGGATCGCGTGCTGCGTACCCTGCGTGGCAACTGAAGGCAGTGCCGAGCTGCCTTCAGTCTTTATGCATGTGCTGCTTGCCATCGCGATGAGTATGGGCCTTTGAATGCCCCTCATCATGCTGGCTTGCGCCCGAGGCCTGCTCACCATGGTGGCCAGGCACGTTGCCGCGGTGCTGGCCTTCATGGTTGTGCATTTCACTTTCGCCACCACCATGCTGGTGGCCGCCACTGGCCGCGACCATCGTTTTGTACTGCTGGGCGTTCAACTGGGGTAGCTGATCCAGGAAGGCGACGATGCCCCAGATGTATTCATCGCCCATGCTCTTGCCCCAGGCCGGCATGCCGGAGGCCTTGATGCCGTGCTTGATGATCCAGAACGCCGCAGCGGGGTCGCTACCGATCCCGCTTATGGTCAGGTTGGGGGGTGATGGATACAGAGCCTGGCTGAGCTCGGTCTTCTCGACGCCAGGGGCAAGGTGGCAACCGATGCACATGGCATTGTAGTTACCGGCGCCGGTACGAATCAGCGCTTCATCTTTCAGGTCTGGCACCTCGATGTCCCTGGCCCGTACTGCGATCGAGCGGTCGCGTGCCATGGCCAGAAAGGCATGCACGGCGGGGAAATGGGGATCATCGGCTCCCACATTGACCAGGCCGGAGTACGCAGCACCCAGCACGGCCACGCTGGCCACTGCGCCTGCTGCAACAAGCGTTGTTATTGTTCTTTTCATGTCTGGTTCTCAAAACCACATGCGGATACCGGCCACGAAACGCGCTTCATCCACATCACCACCGTCGTCGCGGACGAAATCGGCGGTTTTGCCGTAGGAGCGGCTCCAGGTGATGCCGATGTAGGGGGCGAACTGGCGGACAATTTCATAGCGCAGGCGCAGCCCGACTTCGGTATTTGCCAGGCCGGAACCCACACCGCGCCCAGGGTCGTTCTTGCCATAGAAATTGGCTTCAGCGGTCGGCTGCAGGATCAGGCGGTTGGTCAGCAGAATGTCGTAGTCGCCTTCCAGGCGAGCGGCAGTCTGGCCGTTCTCGCCAATGAACGCGGTGGCTTCGGCTTCGAAGTCGTAGAGCGCCATGCCCTGGATACCGAACGCCGCCCAGGTTTGGGGAGATTCAGGCTTGAAGTCCTGGCGCACCCCGGCAACCAAATCCCACCATGGGTTGATCGCGCGGCCGTACAGCAGCTGCAATTCGGCATCCTCGGTGACACCGTTGGTGCGTTCACCTTCGGAGCGGATCCACAGCCGGTTGATATCGCCGCCTACCCAGCCAGAAGCATCCCAGGCCAGCGTGCTGCCTTCATTCGCATCTTGGTACTCGAGCTGATCCAGCAGGAAGAAGCTGTTGATAGCACTGTCGTGCATCTGATGCCCACCCAATGGGGGGAAGGCTGCCTGGCGGTCGGCGTCGGTCAGGACCGGGATCGGGGTACGGCTTGTTGTCGGTGTATCCGCCGAGCCTTGGTTCATTGTCGAATGGTCCATAGCCTCATGATTCATAGCTCCATGATTCATCGCGCCATGGTCCATGCCCTGCATGCTGCCATGATCCATCTCGCCGTGGTCCATCATCGAATGGTCCATTTCTTCAGCGGCGAAGCTGGGCGCAGCGCCCAGCGCCCCCAGCGTAACGGTCAGTGCCAGCAGCGATGGTCGTGCCAGGCTATTGAGCATCTTTCCCTGCCTTGGCTTTGTTACTGCCATGGGATTCCATCATCTTGCCGTGGTCCATGCCCTGCATCGAACCATGGTCCATACCCTTCATGGCGTCATGGTTCATACCTTTCATCGAGCTGTGATCCATCCCTTTCATGGCGCCATGGTCCATGCCCTTCATCGCACCATGGTCCATGCCTTGGGCACTCCTGGCTTCCTTGGCATCGGCAGACTGCTGATCGTTGCCGTCGGACCAGGATGCCGGGGCATAAACTGCAAACAGGCCGGCTATCGCAGCAGAGAGGAAAAACGCGCTTCGTTTCATTGGTTTGCTCATCTCGGATCTCCAGTTCATTCGTCCACGCGGACTTCGCGGAACATGCCCATTTCCATGTGGAACAGCAGGTGACAGTGATAGGCCCAGCGCCCCAAGGCATCTGCCGTGACGCGATAGCTTCGTTTTGAGCCAGGCGGCATGTCGATCGTGTGTTTGCGCACCATGAAGTTGCCGTTCTCATCCTCCAGGTCGCTCCACATGCCATGCAGGTGGATGGGGTGAGTCATCATGGTGTCGTTGACCAGGGTGATGCGCAGGCGCTCGCCATACTTGAGGCGCAGTGGCTCGGCATCGGAAAACTTGATGCCGTCGAAGGACCAGGCGAACTTTTCCATGTGGCCGGTTAGGTGCAACTCGATTGTGCGACCAGGCGCGCGGCCGTCCGGGTCCGGGAAGGTGCTGCGCAGGTCGGCATAGGTCAGCACACGGCGGCCGTTGTCACGCAGGCCGATGCCCGGATCGCCCAGTTTTGGCGTCGGGGTCATCGTTTGCATGTCGACCAGGGGGTTGTTGGTCTCGGACTCTGGGTGGCTCTGCATGGGCGCGCTGGTACCAGCCATTTCGCCATGGTCCATGCCGGCCATGCTGCCATGGTCCATGCTGCCGTGGTCCATGCCAGCCATGTCACCGTCGTCCATGCCGGCCATGCTGCCGTGATCCATGCCGCCCATACCGCCATGGTCCATGCCCATATCGCTCATGGAAATGGTCGGCCGTGGATCGACAGCGGGAACAGGGGCCTGCAAGCCCTCGCGAACCGCCAGGGTGCCCCTGGAATACCCGGTACGGTCCATGGATTGGGCGAAAATGGTGTAAGCCTGCTCGCTTTCGGGTTCGACGATGACATCGTAGGTTTCGGCAACGGCAATGCGGAACTCGTCGACCGCAACGGGTTTGACATGCTGCCCATCCGCCGCGACAACCGTCATCTTCAGGCCGGGAATTCGCACATCGAAATACGTCATGGCCGAGCCGTTGATGAAGCGCAGGCGGATTTTCTCGCCCGGCTTGAACACGCCCGTCCAGTTACCGTCGGGGGCCTGGCCGTTCATCAGGTAGGTGTAGGTGTAGCCGCTCACGTCAGCGAGATCGGTGGGGCTCATTTTCATCTCGGCCCACATCTTGCGGTCGGCTACCGCGGCGGACCAGCCCATTTCGCTCACATCGTTGACGAAATCGCCCACCGTGCGCTTGTGGTAGTTGTAGTAGTCGGACTGCTTCTTGAGCTTGGACAGCACCCGTGCAGGGTCTTCATCCGTCCAGTCGCTGAGCATGACCACGTAGTCCCGGTCATAGGTGAACGGCTCAGGCTCTTTCGCGTCGATGACCAGGGCGCCATACACCCCGACCTGCTCCTGGAAACCGGAGTGGCTGTGGTACCAGTAGGTGCCGTTCTGCTGGACCTTGAACTTGTACTCATACATGCCGTCGGGGGCGATGCCATGGAAGCTCAGGCCCGGCACGCCGTCCATGTTCGCCGGCAGGATGATGCCGTGCCAATGGATGGAGGTGTCCTGCTGCAAGCGGTTGCGCACACGCAGCGTGACGGTATCGCCTTCGCGCCAGCGCAGGATGGGCCCGGGAATGGAGCCGTTGATGGCCATCGCTGTGCGCGCAGCGCCGGTAATGTTGACCGGCAGCTCACCGATGTAGAGATCGAAGTCGGTGCCGCTCAGCACACTCGGTTGGCCCGGGCTGGTCACGGCCCAGACCGGCGCGCGCCACATGCCAAGCCCGCCAAGCAGTCCGGTAGCGGCAAGGCCTTTGACGAAGGAGCGTCTGGTGGTTTTGCTTTGCATGCCGTTGCGTCCAGTCAGTCGTGAAGTCGCTGGCATTCAGCGGTTGAATGCCCAGCCCGTGGGACGAGAGGCCCACAATCATCATTCACGCTAGCGGACCTGCGCTGTCATCTGGCTGAGCTTCAGATTACTTTTTTGTCAGCTTCTGACTGGATGTACTGGCGAACCCTATGGTCTGGCTGCAACGCCAGTGTCCGGGAAGCCTGCAACAGTCTGCAAAGGGTGGGAGTGGCTTTTACTCGGGCATTAAAAAGCCGGCTTGTGGCCGGCTTCTCGGGGACGCTTCCGACTAATTTATGGTAAGCCGCAATCGCCTTAACTGTGTGGCCATCAAGGGCCTGAAAGAGATGGCAGATGCCCGTGTGGGATATCGCCGAGCCCTCTGGACCGCGGCTTGCGCCGGTCGGGGCTGAATGTGCGGCGTAGCATACAAGGGCGCGCGCAGGATGCCCAGCAAAAAATGGCACAGGTTGTTTCAGTCGGGCCGTTGCTGGCGGAAATGCGACCAGTGGAACACCCAGCCCAGGACCTTCAGCCCTTGTGTCTGGCGCTGGGCGGCGGTGTAGCGTTCGACCGCATAGTTGCGCCGATCATGGCTGTGCAGGTACAGCGTGCCGTGCTGGCCGAGGCTGAGGTTGTTAACCCTGAGCACGCCGTTGTGCAGCAGGGCATAGGTTTCGCCCTCGACCACCTGGGTCATGCCCAGGTCGATGGCCAGGGTAGCTTGCAGCGGAATCAGCGGGGTCATGTTGCTGGCGGGCATGGCCAGGCAGATGGCGTCGTCGGCATGCACTCCCAACCCTTTCAGGGCTTTTGCGGGCAGGCACAGGTGTTTGCCGGCCACGGGCGACAGCAGGCCGTTGTGCAACTCGTAAAAGGGCACCTTCAATGTACGGCCGCCTTGCGCCGATAGCGGCGTGCGCGGGTTGGCGGGCGCCGGCTCCGGTGGGCAGGTGCGCAGGATCGGGTTGTGGTGTTTGGGGCCTTCGCCCGTGCGCAACCAGCGACGATGCACGCAGAACAGGTCCGCCATTTCGTCCAGCCGGGCCAGGGGCACGCCGCGCTTGAGCCAGTTGTTGACGTGCTGGGGCGTGACGCTGCGCTGGGCGGCGAAATCGGAAGAGGTCAGGCCACATTCGTGGAGGAGGGCTTTGAGTCTGTCACCGGATGTGTTCATGGCGGCGAGTGTAGCGGCGGGATGCCAGCAAGGATATGAACCGGATGTTGATGGGGCTTGTGTGAAAAGCGCCTGTTTGTAGGGCGTTGGAGTAGGACTGCGTAGGATTTTTTACTCTCCCAGGCAAGTGCGCGGTTCCTGTGGGAGCGGGCGTGCCCGCGAAGAGGCCAACGCGGTGGCTGGCACCGGCTGCGCCGGTGTTCGCGGGCACGCCCGCTCCCACAGGGATCGCGCCGGCATCTAGAATTTGAGCAAGACAGTTGTTCCCACAAAAGTGCTGCGCAGGCAGGTCATCCAGTGCCAGGGCGACCAGCCATCCATCAGGCATAAAAAAACCCCGCCGAGGCGGGGTTCTTCATGCAACCGGCATCAGCCCTTGTAGGCAGCAACCGATTTGGTGATCGCGGCGCGGGCGGCGTCAGCGCCTTCCCAGCCTTCGATCTTGACCCACTTGCCCTTCTCGAGATCTTTGTAGTTGGCAAAGAAGTGCTCGATCTGCTGGATCAGCAGGGCTGGCAGGTCGGTGTATTCCTTCACGTCGACATACAGCTGCGACAGCTTGTCGTGAGGAACAGCGATGACCTTGGCGTCGCCGCCGCCGTCGTCGGTCATGTTCAGCACGCCGACCGGACGGGCGCGGATAACCGAACCTGGGGCTACCGGGTAAGGAGTAACGACCAGCACGTCCAGCGGATCACCGTCATCGGCCAGGGTGTTCGGGATGAAGCCGTAGTTGGCTGGGTAGAACATCGGGGTAGCCATGAAACGGTCGACGAACAGGGTATCGCTGTCCTTGTCGATCTCGTATTTGATCGGCGCGTGGTTGGCCGGGATCTCGATGGCGACGTAGATGTCGTTCGGCAGGTCTTTGCCCGCCGGAATCTTGCTGTAGCTCATTGGGCAGTGCCCCCGTGTTTGACCAAAAAAGTGGCGGCGATTATAGGCACATTCTGCATGGGCATGCCACGCCTGGCCTGATGTGCGGCCCCGTCAGGCGTGGCTTTCGCGGTATTCCGGGTGTTCGGCCTGCAGCCGGCACAGGCGCGCCAGCGGGTCTTGGCGGTAGAACAGCGACAACTGGCGGTAGACCTGTGGATAAGCCTGTTGCAGCAGGTCGGGAGCACTAAAGAAGTACTCGCTGGTTACGGCAAAGAACTCTGCGGGGTTCTCTGCGGCATATGGATCGATGGCGGTTTCGGCGTCGGGGTTGGCGTCCAGCTGGCGGTTGAGGTCGTCATAGGCCTGTTGCATGGCGGTTGCCCATTCATCCACGGGCATGCCGCTGTGCAGCGGCGGCAGGCCGTTGGCATCACCATTGAGCATGTCGAGCTTGTGCGCCAGTTCATGGATGACCAGGTTGTAGGCCTCCCAGCCACCACTGGCCAGCACGCCGCTCCAGGCGAGGATGATCGGGCCCTGCTGCCAGGCTTCGCCGCTGTGCTCACCGTCCCACACGTGCTCCACGCCACTGGCATCGCGGTGGCGCTGGGGGCTCTTGAAATCGTCTGGGTAGAGGATGATTTCGTGGAAACCCTGGTACCAGTTCAGCTCGCCCAGGTGCAGCAGCGGCAATTGCGCCTGGGCCGCCAGCAACAGGCGCTGCTCGTCATCCGGCTCGACGCCGGGCAGGCAGGTGAGGTGCTTGTCGAGCAGGAACAGGATGCAGGCTTCACGCAGCCAGCGATCCTCTTCGTCAGTGATGCCGTCCAGCATTGGCAGGCGCTCGCGCACGGCCTGCCATTGCTGGGGGGTGATGGGATAGCGCGCCAGGGTGCGCTTGCGCCGCCAGGCGCTGAACGACCACATCGGCAAGTTTCAGTGCGCTTTGGCCGTGCGGCCCAGACGGCCACGCAGCAGGCCGAGGATCATCGGTACCAGCGACAGGATGATGATGCCCACCACCATCAGCGACAGGTGCTGTTTGATGAATGGCACGTTGCCGAAGAAGTAGCCCAGTGTCACCAGGCCGCCGACCCACAGTAGCGAACCGGCGGCGCTGAAACCGAGGAAGCGCGGGTAGTGCATGTGGGCGATGCCGGCGACGAACGGCGCAAAGGTGCGCAGGATGGGCAGGAAGCGCGCCATGGTCACGGTCTTGCCGCCGTGGCGTTCATAGAAGTCGTGGGTACGCTGCAGGTAGTCGCGACGGAAGATCTTCGAGTTGGGGTTGTTGAACAACCGCTCGCCCGTCGTGCGGCCGATCACATAGTTGGTGCTGTCGCCGAGGATCGCGGCGGCCATCAGCAGGCCGGCCAGCAGCAACGGGTCCATGCCGCCACCGGCGGCCACGGCGCCGGCAATGAACAGCAGCGAATCGCCAGGCAGGAAGGGCATGACCACCAGCCCGGTTTCACAGAAGATCACGGTGAAGAGGATGGCGTAGATCCAGGGACCGTAGTTGGTGACCAGCAGATCGAGGTAGGCATCGAGATGCAGGATAAGGTCCAGCGGGTTGAAATCCATGTACAGCACCTGTGTTCTTGGGCGTAGGCTCGGTTACCTGCGGATGGGTAAATTTTCACACACGACAGGTGGGCCATTATACGGCTAAGTCAGGATCATGCCCGGGGAGTTTGTAGCGGGGGGTTACGGCAGGGGGTACTCCTGTACCGGCCTCTTCGCGGGTAAACCCGCTCCCACAGGTACAGAACCGACTTCAGATGTGCCGCTATGCCTGTGGGAGCGGGTTTACCCGCGAAAAGGCCGGTGCAGGTCAATCCTGGCTGATCGGCAGGATATAGCTCTTGAACTCGTTATCCTCACGAAACCCGATGGATTCGTAAGTCTTGTGCGCTACCTCATTGTCTGCACTGGTCGACACCCGCATGCGCACGGCGTTGGTTTCCTTGGCCATTTTCTTCGCCTCGCGCATCAGGTGGTCGGCCACCAGCATGCGCCGCGAGTCCTCGGCCACGTAGATATCGTTGAGAATCCATACCCGCTTCAGCGACAGCGACGAGTAGCTCGGGTACAGCTGGCAGAAGCCCAGCAGCTTGCCGTCATCATCATCGGGTAGCGCCAGGTAGATCACCGACTCATCCCGCTTCAGGCGCTTTTCCAGGAAGCTGCGCGAACTGTCGGGGTAGGGTAGCTGCCCATAGAACTCGCGGTATTTGACGAACATCGGCGTAAGCAGATCGAGGTGTTCCAGGGTTGCCTTGATGATGCGCATGTGCGGCCCTCAGAGTCCATTAGGGGAAACAGCGGATTGCCAGCAGCTTTCAAAGGCATGCTGCCCAATGCTTGGCGCAAGTGCAATCCGCCTTCCGTGACATGTTTTTTATCCTTTGCCGAGCAGGAAGTTACCTTTCTGGCCGGTGCTGTTTTCGCTCTCCAGGCTATGGACCTCGGCCTCGTCCTTCAGATTCACCCCGGAAAGCTGGCGCCGGCAGGCTTCGCGCATCAAGTACAGCAAGCGGTGCGCCGCCATGCCATAACTCAGGCCCTCCAGGCGGATGTTGGAAATGCAATTGCGGTAGGCATCGGTCAGGCCGACCTTTGGCGCATAGGTGAAGTACAGGCCAAGGCTGTCGGGCGAGCTGAGCCCCGGGCGTTCGCCGATCAGCATCACCGTCATCCGTGCGCCCAGCAGTTCACCGACCTCGTCGGCCACTGCCACGCGGCCCTGCTGCACCAGCACCACCGGGGCGCTGGTCCAGCCGTCGGCGGCGGCCTGTTCCTCGAAGCGCGCCAGGAACGGCAGCGTGTGGCGGTGCACGGCCAGCGCCGATAGGCCGTCAGCGACGACGATGGCCAGGTCGACCCCGCCGGGGTTGGCCTGGGCATGCTGGCGCAGCACGGCAACCGAATCTTCGCTCAGCCGTCGCCCCAGGTCCGGGCGTTGCAGGTACTGGTTGCGGTCGCTGGCGGCGCTGTGCAGCACCAGGCTTTCGCGCCCGCGGTCACTCAGCTGGGTAGCCAGGCCGGCATGGTCGAAGGCCAGATGCACGGCATCGCGTGCCTGGGCGTGGGCGAACTGGAAGTCCAGTTGCGCACCGGTCGGCAGGCTGGTGCCGGTACGGCCCAGGGCAATGCGCGCCGGGGTCAGGTTGCGCAGGGCCAGCCAGGGGTTTTCGGGGGTAGGCGTGCGGTGGTCCATGGTCATCCCTATGCAAGCTGTGCCAAGGCCTGGCGGAAGGCCGGCGGCAGGTTGTCACCGAAGCGCACCCGGCCATCGGCCTGGGTGAAGATGCCGGTGCGGGCCAGCCATGCCTCGAATTCCGGCCCAGGCTTAAGGCCCAGGGTCTGGCGCGCGTACAGCGCGTCGTGGAACGAGGTGGTCTGGTAGTTGAGCATGATGTCGTCGGAGCCTGGGATACCCATGATGAAGTTGATCCCGGCCACGCCCAGCAGGGTCAGCAGGGTGTCCATGTCGTCCTGGTCGGCTTCGGCGTGGTTGGTGTAGCAGATGTCGCAACCCATCGGCACTCCCAGCAGCTTGCCGCAGAAGTGGTCTTCGAGGCCGGCGCGGATGATCTGCTTGCCGTTGTACAGGTATTCGGGGCCGATGAAACCGACCACGGTGTTGACCAGGAACGGTTTGAAGTGGCGGGCCACGGCATAGGCGCGGGTCTCACAGGTCTGCTGGTCGACGCCGTGGTGGGCGTTGGCCGACAGCGCGCTGCCCTGTCCGGTTTCGAAGTACATCAGGTTCTGCCCGAGGGTGCCGCGTTTCAGCGAAAGGCCCGCTTCGTAGCCTTCCTGCAGCACGTTCAGGTTGATGCCGAACCCGGCGTTGGCCGCCTCGGTGCCGGCGATGGATTGGAACACCAGGTCCAGTGGCACGCCACGGTTGATCGCCTCGATCGAGGTGGTGACGTGGGTCAGCACGCAGGCCTGGGTGGGGATGTCGTAGCGCTGGATGATGGCGTCGAGCATCTCCAGCAGGGCGCAGATCGAGGCGATGCTGTCGGTGGCCGGGTTGATGCCGATCATGGCGTCGCCGTTGCCGTACAGCAGGCCGTCGAGAATGCTGGCGGCGATGCCGGCTGGCTCGTCGGTCGGGTGGTTGGGCTGCAGCCGGGTCGACAGGCGCCCGCGCAGGCCCATGGTGCCACGGAACCGGGTGACCACGCGGATCTTCTGTGCCACCAGCACCAGGTCCTGCACGCGCATGATCTTCGACACCGCTGCGGCCATTTCCGGCGTCAGCCCGGGTGCCAGGCTGCGCAGGCTGTCCTCGTTGGCCTCTTCGCTCAGCAGCCAGTCGCGCAGGCCACCCACGGTCAGGTGGCTGACCGGGGCGAAGGCCTGGGCGTCGTGAGTGTCGATGATCAGGCGCGTGACTTCATCATCTTCGTAAGGGATCAGCGCTTCGTTGAGGAAATGCGTCAGCGGGATATTGGCCAGGGCCATCTGCGCGGCGACCCGTTCGCCATCATTGCTGGCCGCCACGCCCGCCAGGTAGTCCCCCGAGCGGGCGGGGCTGGCCTTGGCCATCACTTCCTTGAGGCTGTCGAAGCGGTAGACCAGGTGGCCGACCGTGTGTACGAAACTTGCCATACAGAGTCTCCAGAGCCGCGGGTTGCCCCGCGGCGGGTGGCGGCGATCAGTGCAAGGCCTCTTCGGCCTTCTGGATCGCGGCGAATTCCTCTTCCGGTGTACCCGCGACCAAGTGGTGGCGGCTGTAGAAAGCAAAGTAGGCAATTAATACCGCATAGATCACTGCGGCGCCAATCACCACCCGTGGGTCTACCAGGAAACCGGCGACCACGGCGATGCAGGCCAGTACCAGTGCCAGGCCCGAGGTGAAGATGCCACCGGGGGTGCGGTATGGGCGCTCCATCTTCGGCCGGCGGATGCGCAGGGTGATGTGCGCGGCCATCATCAGCACGTACGATAGGGTAGCGCCGAACACCGCCACCAGAATCAGCAGGTCACCCTGGCCGGTCAGCGACAGGGCAAAGCCGATGATCCCGGGGATGATCAAGGCCAGTACCGGGGCCTTGCTCTTGTTGGTTTCCGACAGCTTGCGCGGCAGGTAGCCGGCGCGGGACAGGGCGAAGATCTGCCGGGAGTAGGCGTAGATGATCGAGAAGAAGCTGGCGATCAGCCCAGCCAGGCCGACCAGGTTGACGAAGCCGCCCATCCAGGTGCTACCGCCGTAGGCCTTGGACAAGGCTTCTACCAGCGGGTTGCCGGACGCTTTCAGTGCTTCGGAGCCTGCGCCGCCGGGGCCGACCACCAGGATCAGCAGGGCGAAGGCCAGCAACACCAGCATGGCGCCGATCAGGCCGCGTGGCAGGTCACGCTTGGGGTTCTTGGTTTCTTCGGCAGCCAGCGGCACGCCCTCTACGGCAAGGAAGAACCAGATGGCATAGGGGATGGCCGCCCACACGCCGACATAGCCGAACGGCAGGAAGCTGCTGGCGCCCACAGCGTCCGTTTTGGCGATGTCGAACAGGTTGGCTGCATCAAAATGGGGCACCATGCTCACCAGGAACACGGCTAGAGCGATGGCTGCGATGGCGGTGATGATGAACATCAGCTTCAACGCCTCACCCACGCCAAAGATGTGGATGCCGATGAACACGATGTAGAACGCCAGGTAGATCATCCAGCCGCCGATGCCGAACAGTGACTGGCAGTAGGCGCCGATGAATACCGCGATGGCGGCGGGGGCGATAGCGTACTCGATGAGGATCGCCGTGCCGGTGAGGAAGCCGCCCCAGGGGCCGAAGGCGCTGCGGGCAAAGCCGTAGCCGCCGCCTGCGGTGGGGATCATCGACGACAGCTCGGCCAGCGAGAAGCACATGCACAGGTACATGGTGGCCATCAGCAGGGTGGCGAGGAACATGCCGCCCCAGCCGCCCTGGGCCAGGCCGAAGTTCCAGCCGGCATAGTCGCCGGAGATGACGTAGGCCACGCCCAGGCCGACCAGCAGGACCCAGCCGGCGGCGCCTTTTTTCAATTCACGTTGCTGGAAATAGTCCGAGCCGACTTTTTCGAAGTCGACGGAAGAGCCTGCCGGCGAGCCGGCGGAATGATCGCTTGGCATAGATTCACCTGTTGTTTTTCTTGGTGGCCGGACGGGTTCCGGGCCGATGGTGATGGGTACTGCAGGAAGCGAGCCAGAGCGTTGGTGCACGGTTACCGCTCTGGGTTTTGTATATGCAGGCCTGGCCTCTTCGCGGGTGAACCCGCTCCTACAGGGGGTGTACAGCGCCTTAAGCAAGCGCAGTACCTGTGGGAGCGGGTTTACCCGCGAAGCAGGCGACGCGGTTTAGAAGAAGCCCAACGGATTGATGTCGTAGCTCACCAGCAGGTTCTTGGTCTGCTGATAGTGGTCAAGCATCATCTTGTGCGTCTCACGCCCGACCCCCGACTTCTTGTAGCCACCGAACGCGGCATGCGCCGGGTACAGGTGGTAGCAGTTGGTCCACACGCGGCCAGCCTTGATCCCACGGCCCATGCGGTAGGCACGGTTGATGTCGCGGGTCCACACGCCGGCACCCAGGCCGAACTCGGTGTCGTTGGCGATCGCCAGGGCTTCGGCTTCGTCCTTGAAGGTGGTGACGCTGACCACCGGGCCGAAGATTTCTTCCTGGAACACGCGCATCTTGTTGTTGCCCTTGAGCAGGGTCGGCTGGATGTAGTAACCGGTGGCCAGCGAGCCTTCCAGTTTTTCGACCTTGCCGCCGGTCAGCAACTCGGCGCCTTCCTTCTGGGCGATGTCCAGATACGACAGGATCTTCTCGAACTGCTGTTGCGAGGCCTGCGCTCCGACCATGGTGTCGGTGTCCAGCGGGTCGCCGCGCTTGATCTGCAGCACCTTCTTCATCACCACTTCCATGAACTGCGGGTAGATCGACTCCTGTACCAGTGCCCGTGACGGGCAGGTGCATACCTCGCCCTGGTTGAAGAACGCCAGCACCATGCCTTCGGCCGCCTTCTCGATGAAGCTTGGCTCGGCTTGCATGATGTCTTCGAAATACACGTTCGGCGACTTGCCGCCCAGTTCGACGGTGGACGGGATGATGTTCTCGGCGGCGCATTTCATGATGTGCGAGCCAACCGGGGTCGAGCCGGTGAAGGCGATCTTGGCGATGCGCTTGCTGGTGGCCAGTGCTTCACCGGCTTCGCGGCCATAGCCTTGTACCACGTTGAGCACGCCTTTTGGCAGCAGGTCACCGATCACTTCCAGCAGCACGGTGATGCCCAGCGGGGTCTGTTCGGCCGGCTTGAGCACCACGCAGTTGCCGGCGGCCAGGGCCGGGGCGAGCTTCCAGGCGGCCATCAGGATCGGGAAGTTCCACGGGATGATCTGCCCGACCACGCCCAGTGGCTCATGGATGTGGTAGGCCACGGTACCTTCGTTGATTTCCGCGGCGCCGCCTTCCTGGGCGCGGATGCAGCCAGCGAAGTAGCGGAAGTGGTCGACCGCCAGCGGAATGTCGGCATTGAGGGTTTCGCGGATCGGCTTGCCGTTGTCCCAGGTTTCGGTAATGGCCAGCAGTTCGAGGTTCTGCTCGATACGGTCGGCGATCTTCAGCAGAACGTTGGAGCGGTCCTGCACTGAAGTGCGGCCCCAGGCGTCGGCTGCAGCGTGGGCGGCATCCAGGGCTTTGTCGATGTCTTCGGCAGTGGAGCGAGGGAATTCAGCGATCAGCTTGCCATTCACCGGGGAGGTATTTTCGAAGTACTGCCCCTTTACCGGAGGAACGAACTCACCACCGATGTAGTTGCCGTAGCGGCTCTTGAAGGAAACCTTCGCGCCTTCGGTACCGGGATGTGCGTAACGCATGGTGTGTCTCCTGGCTATTGTGTTTGTTAGGGAGTTGGAAAGCGTAGAGCAAAGGTTGGGCCAGCGTTTCGAGCGCCAGGTAAATCAATGACTTGGCTCGGTCCTTTGGGCCGGGCCCACGATCTCTGTGCCAGCGCCGGTACGCGCGGGGGTGACACTTTGTGCCATTTGCGACACGTAACCGGAGGGTGCATTGCAAAGCCTTCCCGGGTGGAGGATGCTGGCGGGACTCTCTATCTGCGGAGAACTACAACAATGCAGAGCAATCATTTCAGTCGCCATGCCCAGCAAGTCCATACCGTCGCCCATGGTGGGGCCGGGGAGGGTGGCAGTGACCCGTCCATCGCCCGCTCCTGGCTGCGCTGCCTGGAGGACTACCACCTCGACCCGTCGGTGATCGAGGCTCCGGTGGTGCTCGAGCATGGGCGCCTGCTGGAAAGCCGCGAGCGCCTGCGCCAGGTGCTGCAGATTGCCGACCATGAAATGAACAGCCTGCACCAGCAGCTTTCCGGGGCCGGCCATGCGGTGCTGCTGACCGATGCCCGTGGGGTGATCCTCAATTGCGTCAGCGCGCCGACCGAGCGGCGCAGCTTCGAGCGTGCCGGGCTGTGGCTGGGCGCTGACTGGAGCGAGGCGCGCGAGGGCACCAACGGCATCGGCACCTGCCTGGTCGAGCGCCAGGCGCTGACCATTCACCAGAACGAGCACTTCCGCGGTCGCCACACCGGCCTGACCTGCTCGGCCAGCCCGGTGTTCGACCCGCATGGCGAGTTGCTGGCAGTGCTGGATGTGTCTTCGGCGCGGCCCGACGTTTCCCGGCAGAGCCAGTTCCACACCATGGCTTTGGTCAACCTGTCGGCGAAGATGATCGAAAGCTGCTACTTCCTGCGCCATTTCGAACAGCAATGGCTGCTGCGTTTTCACCTGCAGGCCGAGTCGGTCGGCCTGTTCAGCGAAGGCCTGCTGGCGTTCGACGGTGACGGGCGCATCTGCGCCGCCAACCAGAGCGCGCTGAACCTGCTGGGCACGGTGCGTGGTGGCGTGCTGGGCAAACCGCTGGAACGCTTCTTCGCTTGCAGCCACGACGAACTGTTCAGCCGCGCCACGCCTGGCGGCAGCACGGCGTGGCCGCTGCATACCCTGGACGGGCGCCAAGTGTTCGCCAGCCTGCGTGGCCAGGCGCGCGCACCGGTGTGGTCGGTACCAGCCGCCCAGCCGCGGCCCACGCGGGAAGTGGAGCCGCTTATCTGCCTGCTCGACCCCGCCTTGCAAAACGACTTCCGCCGCAGCGTGCGGGTGTTCGAGCGCGATGTGCCGCTGTTGCTGCGCGGCGAGACCGGCTGCGGCAAGGAGGCCTTCGCCCAGGCCGTGCACCAGGCCAGCGAGCGGCGCGGCAAGCCGTTCGTCGCCATCAACTGCGCCTCGATCCCGGAAAGCCTGATCGAGAGCGAACTGTTCGGCTATCGCGGCGGCAGCTTTACTGGTGCACGCAAGGAAGGCATGCGCGGCAAGCTGCTGCAGGCCGATGGCGGCACCTTGCTGCTGGACGAGATTGGCGACATGCCACTGGCCCTGCAAACCCGCCTGCTGCGCGTGCTGGAGGAGCGCCAGGTGGTGCCGATCGGTGGTGAGCCGCAGGCGGTCGACGTGCGCATTGTCAGCGCTACTCACCGTGACTTGCTGGAACGGGTGGAGCAGGGCAGTTTCCGCGAGGACCTGTATTACCGGCTGAATGGTCTGGAAGTGGCATTGCCTGCGGTGCGCGAGCGCAGTGACAAGGCGCAGTTGCTGGACTTTCTGCTGCGTCAGGAGGCGCAGGGAGAACCGATCGATATCGAGCCCAGGGCGCGGCAGGCACTGCTCGACTTCGCCTGGCCGGGCAACGTGCGGCAGATGCGCAACGTGCTGCGTACCCTGGTGGCACTTTGCGAAGACTCCCGCATCGCGTTCCCGGATCTGCCCACCATTCTCCGCAACAGCACCGTCCCTGTAGGAGCGGCCTTGTGTCGCGAAAGGGCCGCAGAGCGGCCCCAGGGTCTCAGCAGCGCCGACCAATCTGCAGGGGCTGCGTCGCAGCCCGATCGCGACACAAGGCCGCTCCTACAGGATGCGGAGCGGCAAGCATTGTTGGAGACGCTAGATGCAAAACACTGGCACCTCACCCGTGTCGCCGAGCACTTGGGCATCAGCCGCAATACCTTGTATCGAAAACTGCGCAAACACGGCATCACCAGAGCCGACTGAGCGAAACATCTGGTGCGATTTGTCGCGCCCTGGGCTACCCTGCCTCGATGTTTTGCGAGGTCGACCATGCATATTCACATTCTCGGTATTTGCGGCACTTTCATGGGCTCGCTGGCGGTGCTGGCCAAGGAACTTGGCCACCGCGTCACCGGCTCGGACGCCAACGTCTATCCCCCGATGAGCACCCAGCTTGAAGCCCAGGGCATCGAGCTGACCCAAGGCTATGACCCGGCCCAGCTGGACCCGGCGCCAGACTTGGTGGTCATCGGCAACGCCATGTCGCGTGGCAACCCGGCGGTGGAGTACGTGCTGAACAAGGGCCTGCCCTATGTTTCCGGCCCGCAGTGGCTGGCCGACCACGTGTTGCAGGGCCGCTGGGTGCTGGCCGTTGCCGGTACCCACGGCAAGACCACTACCAGCAGCATGCTGGCCTGGGTGCTGGAACACGCTGGCATGAGCCCGGGCTTCCTGATTGGCGGTGTGCCGCAGAACTTCTCGGTGTCGGCGCGCCTGGGCGATACGCCGTTCTTCGTGGTCGAAGCCGACGAGTACGACAGTGCCTTCTTCGACAAGCGCTCGAAGTTCGTCCACTACCACCCGCGCACGGCGATCCTCAACAACCTCGAGTTCGACCATGCGGACATCTTCCCCGACCTGGCCTCGATCGAGCGGCAGTTCCACCACCTGGTGCGCACCATTCCCAGCGAAGGCCTGGTCATCCACCCCACCACCGAGCAGGCGCTGGAGCGAGTGATCGGCATGGGTTGCTGGACCCCGGTGCAGACCACCGGCGAAGGTGGCCAGTGGCAAGCCCGTCTGCTCAGCCCCGACGGCTCGCGCTTCGAAGTGCTGTTCGACGGCGAAGCGCAGGGCGTGGTGGACTGGGCGCTGACTGGCCAGCACAACGTCGCCAACGCCCTGGCTACCCTGGCAGCGGCGCGCCATGTAGGCGTGGTGCCCGCCATGGGCATCGAAGGCCTGAGCGCCTTCAAGAGCGTCAAGCGGCGTATGGAGAAGGTTGCCGAAGTGCAGGGCGTGACCATCTACGATGACTTCGCCCACCACCCGACCGCCATCGCCACCACCCTGGACGGCCTGCGCAAGCGCGTTGGCGAAGCCCCGGTGATCGCCGTGATCGAGCCGCGCTCCAACTCGATGAAGCTCGGTGCCCACCGTGACGGCCTGCCGGAAAGCGTCAACGACGCCGACCAGGTGATCTGGTACGCCCCGGCCAACCTTGGCTGGGACCTGGCTGCCACCGCCGCGCAATGCAAAGTGCCCAGCGTGGTGGCCGACAGCCTCGAAGCGATCATCGAGCGGGTCAAGGGGCAGGCCCGCGCGGGTACCCATGTAGTGATCATGAGCAACGGCGGCTTCGGCGGCCTGCACGGCAAGCTGGCCGAGGCACTGAAGTGAGCGGGCCGGAACGCATCACCCTGGCCATGACGGGCGCCTCTGGTGCCCAGTATGGCCTGCGCCTGCTCGACTGCCTGGTGCGTGAGGACCGCGAGGTGCACTTCCTGATCTCCAAGGCCGCGCAACTGGTGATGGCCACCGAGACGGACGTGGTGCTGCCGGCCAAGCCACAGGCGATGCAGGCTTTCCTCACCGAATATACCGGCGCTGCCGACGGGCAGATCCGCGTGTATGGCAAGGAAGACTGGATGTCGCCGGTGGCCTCGGGCTCCGGCGCCCCGGCGGCAATGGTAGTGGTGCCCTGTTCCACTGGCACGCTGTCGGCGATTGCCACCGGTGCCTGCAACAACCTGATCGAACGTGCTGCCGACGTTACCCTCAAGGAGCGTCGCCAGCTGATCCTGGTGCCGCGCGAGGCGCCGTTCTCCACCATCCACCTGGAGAACATGCTCAAGCTGTCGCAGATGGGCGCGGTGATCCTGCCGGCGGCGCCGGGCTTTTATCACCAGCCGCAGACCATCGACGACCTGGTCGACTTCGTGGTGGCGCGCATTCTCAACCTGCTGAACATTCCTCAGGACATGTTGCCGCGCTGGGGCGAGCACCACTTCGGGGTGGATGATTGAAGCGAGCGCTGGCGGGTTTGATGGCGCTGGTGCTGCTTGGTGGCTGCGCCACGGTGCGCACGCTGGATGCCAACAAGCCCGGAGCACCGGTGGTGTATGCCGGTACCCGGCTGGACTTGTATGTGATCAATGGCGGGTGCTGCCCGCGGGATCGTTACGGGGCTGAGGCGCCAACGTATCCGGGGCTGGACCTGCCGGGGAGCATGTTGCTGGATACCTTGTTGCTGCCGTTGTCGTTGCTGACAGCGGCCGGTGTAGGCTTCCAGGCCACTGGTGGCCTGTAAGGGCCCTTTCGCGGGTAAACCCGCTCCTACAGGATCTGTGTAATCTTCTTGTGATCACTGTACCTGTGGGAGCGGGCGTGCCCGCGAAGAGGCCATCACAAGTGAAGCCTACTTCTTGCCCAACCTGCGCAACTCATCCGACTCCACAATCCGCACCCCGTCCTCTTCCTCCAGCGCCAGCCGCCACAGCGCCCGGGCCAAGGTACAAGCCTCGATCCCCCGGTACTTCCCGGGTATCAGCCTGGCAAACGGCGAAGCCAACTGTTCGCCGAGCCGCGGCTCGACCCGCTCACCCAGCAGCAACGACGGCCGCACGATGGTCAGCTGCGGCCAATCCTGAGCCTTGAGTGCCTCCTCCATCTCACCCTTGACCCGGTTGTAGAAAATCGACGATTTCGGGTCGGCGCCCAATGCACTGACCACCAGCAGATGCCGCGCGCCCAACTCCCGGGCACGCTTGCTGAAAGCCACCACCATGTCCAGGTCCACCGCGCGGAAGGCCGATTCGGAACCGGCCTGCTTCAGCGTGGTGCCCAGGCAGCAATAGGCGATATCGACCCGCCCACCCAGTTGTGGAAGGAACACAGCCGGGTCGCCTACCGGGTTTTCCAGGTGCGGGTGCTCGGCCAATGGCCGGCGGGTAGGCGCCAGTACGCGAGTGATGGTGGGCTCGTTGAGCAGACGGTCAAGCAGGTGTTCACCTGTCAGACCCGTGGCACCGGCAAGCAGGACATGCTGAGGCGTCAAATACATGATGTCTCTCCCTTGTTACACACAAGCTTAGTGGCTGCCGGGCGTTTGCGCCTGTTCCCCCGCGTTGGCCTGTGCGGCGTTACGCAATGCATCTTCGGCCTGTTGCCGGCGCAGGTGCTGCCAGTGCTCAAGCACCTTCGGCGGCGCCCACAGCTGCGGTTCGGAGGCCTCGAAACCTTCCCTTTGTTCTCTTTCGGCAACGCTGGCGCGCGCCAGTTCAAACGCCTGTTTCAGGTCGTCGGTCTGGTTCAGCGCTTCGGCGAACAGGGCATCGCCGAAATAGGTGAAATCGGCTTCTTCCGAGCAACCGAAAGACACGCGGTCGGCCCGGGCGGCGGTCATGATGAGCGTGCGCTCATCTTTGAGCGGCGTGATGTAGCCCCCTGAATAGCAGGCGGATATGACAATCACCTTGTCGCGGTTCTTCAGCGGTGCCAGCGCGCTCGCCAGCTCGTCGGCAGACAGATCGGCCAGCTGCAGGCGCGGTTGGTCGAGTACCAGCTGATGGTCCTGGCTGCCATGACTGGTGAGATAGATGAACACCAGGTCTTCGGGGCCGCTGCGCTCGGCCAGGGTGCGGGCGGCGCGGGTCAGGTTTTCGCGTGTGGCCATGGCTCGGGTGGTCATGTGGTCGCGGTGGTTGACCAGGGTCACCTGGCCACTGGCGCCAAAGCGCACCTTGAGCATGTTGCTGACATAGTCGGCTTCGCGCATGAACACGCTCTGCTGGCCATCGCCGGCCACCACCAGGCTGTATAGCTGAACTGGTGGCGCCGAGCGCGGTACCCGGGCCAGCGCTTCATCCAGCAAACGGCCCTGGTTGAGCAGCGCCAGGTCCAGCGGGTCGGGCAGCAGCTTGCCGTTCTGGTCGCGTACGCGCACGCCGTTGCTCCAGGTGCCACTTTCGACCTTGCCGTTGGCCAGGATCAGCCGGCCCTGGCCGTGGTAGGCATCGTTGAGAAAGCCACCGATATACTTGCTGCCGTCGGCCAGCTGCAGGCTGCCCTGGCCCGACAGGCGCCAGTCGGCGAAGGTGCCTTTGTAGTGGCTGCCATCGCTGCCCAGCAGTTCGCCTTCGCCAACCAGCGAGCCGTCCTTGAATTCGCCGATCCACACATCACCATCGGCATTTTCGTAGCGGCCACGGCCTTCCAGGCGGTTGTCCTTGAACTCGCCGATGTACTGCTCGCCGTCAACGCTGTCGTAGGTGCCGCTGCCCTCCAGCTGGCCATTTATGAAGTGGCCGCTGAACTGGTTGCCGCTGGCATCGCTGCGCACCCCGGCGCCGTTGGGCTTGCCCTTGGCGAACAGGCCCTGGTAGCGGCTGCCGTCGGCCAGTTCCAGCTCGCCGGCACCTTCGTACAGGTCGTCCTTGAACTGGCCGCGGTAGGTCTGGTCGGCTTGCTTGAGGGTGCCTTCGCCGTCGCGGCGGCCGTGGCTGAAGGTGCCGGCATAGTGGCTGCCCGGGGTGGTCAGCTCGCCCAGCCCCTGGAACAGCCCTGCGGCGAACTGGCCGCGATACACCTCGCCGTTGCGGCCGTGCCATTCGCCCTGGCCGTGCCATTGGCCGTCCTTGAAGGTACCGGCGTACCAGCTGCCGTTGGGGTAGTCGATCCGGCCCTCGCCTTGCAACAGGCCATCGACCACCTGCCCCCGGTACCGCCCACCGTCAGGCAGGCGTGCGTCCGGCGGGAGCAGCGATTCGCCATCGCCGCAGGCGGCGAGCAGCAGGACCAGGGTGACGGGGAGCAGTGAACGCATGGCGAGAACCGGGCAATAGGTCTGCCGAGTATGACGCAGAATGGGATCCTGAAACAGCGAACGCATGTGCTGGCGCAGCTTTCGAGCCTGCACTGCATTGAAAAGCTGGCACGGAACCTGTGGGAGCGGGCGTGCCCGCGAACACCGGCGAAGCCGGTGCCATGTACCGTGTGGCTTTCTTCGCGGGTGAACCCGCTCCCACAGGTATTGCGGTGAATTTCAGCTTTGCGCAATCCCTATGGGAGCGGCTTTAGCCGCGAACACCGGCGAAGCCGGTGCCAGGCACCGTGTGGTCTTCTTCGCGGGTGAACCCGCTCCCACAGCTATTGCGGTGAATTTCAGCTTTGCGCAATCCCTGTGGGAGCGGCTTTAGCCGCGAACACCGGCGAAGCCGGTGCCAGGCACCGTGTGGTCTTCTTCGCGGGTGAACCCGCTCCCACAGGTATTGCGGTGACCTTCAGCTTTGCGCAATACCTGTGGGAGCGGCTTTAGCCGCGAACACCGGCGAAGCCGGTGCCATGTACCGTGTGGCTTTCTTCGCGGGTGAACCCGCTCCCACAGGTATTGCGGTGACCTTCAGCTTTGCGCAATCCCTGTGGGAGCGGCTTTAGCCGCGAACACCGGCGAAGCCGGTGCCAGGCACCGCGTCGCCTGCTTCGCGGGCACGCCCGCTCCCACAGGTTCCGTGTTGCCTTTGAGGTGCAATCAGCGCACGCCCGGCGAAACGATGATCTTCACGTTCTCCTCCTTGTTGTTGACCAACTCCTCGAAGCCCAGCTCGACAATCTGCTCCAGCCCGATCCGCCCGGTCACCAGCGGGCCAATGTCCAGCCTGCCGTCAGCGATGAAGGCAATCACATCGGCAAACTCGCCGTTGTACGCCAACGCGCCCAGCACCTGCTTTTCGGTGGACACCAGTTCGAAGAAGTTGAACTCGCTAGGCTCCTCGAATATCCCCACCAACACGCACTTGCCCGCCTTGCGGATGGTGTCGATGGCCAGCTTGGCCGTGTGCTTGTTGCCGATGCATTCAAAACTCACATCCGCGCCCAGCCCGGCAGTGAGCTTGCGGATTTCCACCAGGGCGTCGCACTGGCTGGGGTCCAGCACCACGCTGGCGCCAACCTCTTTGGCCTTGGCCTTGCGTGCCGAGGACATTTCCAGGGCGATCACCTGCGCCGCGCCTGCCGCCTTGGCACACATGATGGTGCACAAACCGATAGTGCCGGCTCCAACTACCACCACCGTCTCGCCAAGCAGGCTGCCGGCCTTCTTTACCGCATGCATGCCCACCGCCAGCGGTTCGATCAGCGCCCCGGCCTCAGCCGGGAAACCTGCGGCAGCCGGTACAGCAGGTTGGCGGGCACGTTGACCAGTTCGGCAAAGGCGCCATTGTTCATCAGGCCGGTGAAGGCCAGGCGCTCGCAGATGTTGTACAGGCCGTGGGTGCAGTAGTAGCAGGTGCCGCAATGCTGGCAGGCGTCCGCAGCCACCGGGTCACCGACGGCAAAACCTTCCACGCCTTCACCCAGCTTGGCGATCTGGCCGCAGAACTCGTGGCCGAGGATGCACTGGCCCTGGATGCCGGTCAGCGGGTGCGGTGCCTCCACCGGGATGAATACCGGGCCAGCGACGTATTCGTGCAGGTCGGAGCCGCAGATGCCGCACCAGTCCACCTTGATCTGCACCCAGCCGGGCGCAGGGTCGGCCGGCAGGGGCACCTGTTCGACGCGAATATCATTGCGGCCATGCCAGACGGCGGCGCGCATGTGGGTGTGGCTCAGGTCGTTCATTGTTGTTCTCCAGGCTCACGGAAAGGGCTTAGTGCTTGCGCAGGAACGCGAGCAGTTGCTGGTTGACCTGTTCGGCCGCCTCCATTTGCACCATATGGCCAGCCTCGGGCAGCACCAGCACTTCAGCCTCCAGCCCTTCGGCATGGCTGGCCGGGATGATCGCGTCCTTGCCGCCCCACACCACCAGGGCCGGGTGTTGTCCCAGCACCCCGCGCAGGTCGTGGCGCTGCCGGTCGCCGTCGGCGATGGCCGATGCCAACAGGCGCAACGCGTCGTCCACGCCTTCCAGTCTCTTGAACTTGAGCATGTCCTCCAGCATCTGCCGCGTTACCAGTGCGGGGTCGGCAAACAGCTGTACCATCTGCGGTTTGAGGGCATTGCGGTTAGCGGCAGCGACGAAGCCTTGCAGGTACTGTCCGTTGATCTCCTCGCCCAGCCCGGCACTGGCCACCAGGCTCAGGCTGGCCACCCGTTGCGGCGCCAGGCGCGCCACATTCAGGCTGACCGCGCCGCCCATGGAGTGGCCGGCCAGGTGGGCCTTGGCGATGTCCAGGTGGTCGAGCAGGGCCAGTACGGTTTCGCTCAACTCATCCAGATCGCCCCGTTGCAGGGCCTTGGCCGACTCGCCATGGCCCGGCAGGTCGAGGGCGATTACCCGTCGCTCGGCAGCCAGCGCCGGGTGGTTGAACAGCCAGTTGTTGAGGTCGCCACCAAAACCGTGCACCAGCACCAGCGGCGTGCCGCCTTCACCCAGCTCGAACCAGCGCAACTGCCGGCCAGCCACTTCAGCCTTCTGTGGCGCCGGCCCTTGGGCCTGGTCGGCGCCACCCTCGGCGACGAACTCGGCCTGGAAGCGCTGCACCACGGCATCGATTTCGGCTTCTTCGGCTTCGCCTTCCACCACCACCGCCAGCAGGGCTCCGACCGGCAGGGTTTCATCAGGCCTGGCCACCTGACGGCGCAACACACCGCTGAACGGGGCTTCGACGCTGCTGCTGATCTTGTCGGTCTCGACGTCCAGCACCTCGTCGCCCTTGCTGATTTCGTCACCTTCCTGCTTCAGCCAGGTATCCACCCGGCCCTCGGTCATCGACAAGCCCCACTTGGGCATGGTCAGGGTATGGATCTGGCTCATGCGGCACTCCTTGCGGCTTCGATCACTTTGCGTACCGCAGCCTCGATCTTCGCCGCGTCAGGGATGTACAGGTCTTCCAAGGCATCGGAGAACGGCACAGGAGTATGCGGGGCGGTGACCATTTCGATCGGGCCCTTGAGCGCGCCGAAGGCCTTCTGTGCCACCAGCGCGCTGATGTCGGTGGCCATGGAGCAACGCGGGTTGGCTTCGTCGATCACCACCAGGCGACCGGTCTTTTCCACGCTTTCCAGGATGCTGTCCTCATCCAGCGGGCTGGTGGTGCGCAGGTCCAGCACCTCGCAGTCGATACCCTGGCGGGCCAGGTTGTTGGCGGCCTCCAGCGCCACATGCACCATGCGGCCATAGGTGACCAGGGTCACGTCGTCGCCATCACGCAGGAAGTTGGCCTCACCGAACGGTACGGTGTACACCTCTTCCGGCACCTCTCCCTGCATGCTGTAGAGCAGCTTGTGCTCGCAGAAGATCACCGGGTCGTTGTCGCGGATCGCCTGTATCAACAGGCCCTTGGCATCGTACGGCGAGGACGGGCAGACCACCTTCAGGCCGGGAATGTGCGTCCACAGCGAGGTGAGCATCTGCGAGTGCTGGGCCGCCGCGCGCAGGCCGGCGCCGTACATGGTGCGCATCACCAGCGGGGTGACCGCCTTGCCGCCGAACATGTAGCGGAACTTGGCGGCCTGGTTGAGGATCTGGTCCAGGCAGCAGCCGGCGAAGTCGACGAACATCAGCTCGCACACCGGGCGCAGGCCCTGGGTGGCAGCACCGACGGCAGCGCCGACGTAGCCGATTTCCGACAGCGGTGCGTCGAGCACGCGCCCCGGGAACTGATGGTAAAGGCCCTTGGTCACGCCCAGCACGCCCCCCCAGGCGTCATCCTCGCCGGGGGCACCGGCGCCGCCGGCAACGTCTTCGCCAATGATGAATACAGTGTTGTCGCGGCGCATTTCCTGGGCCAGGGCTTCGTTGATGGCCTGCTGGTAGCTGATCTTTCTTGCCATGGTGATTCTCCTGTTGTTCTTGTAATCCGCGGCTCAGGGGTAGGCGACGTAGACGTCGGTGAGCAGGTCGGCGGGCTGTGGCTTGGGATCGGACTTGGCGCGGCGCACGGCGTCTTCGATCAGGTCCTCGACGCGGGCGTCGATGGCGTCCAGTTGCGCAGCCGTGAGCAGGCCGGCGCGGGTGGTCTTGTTGCGGAACTGCATGAGGCAGTCGCGGGATTCGCGCAGGTTCTTCACTTCGTCCGGGGCGCGGTAGGTTTGTGCATCGCCTTCGAAATGGCCGTAGTAGCGGCTGAGCTTGACCTCGATCAGCGACGGGCCTTGCCCGGAACGCGCACGTTCGATGGCAGCGCCGGCGGCCTCGTACACGGCAAAGAAGTCGAAACCGTCGATGGTGACACCGGGCATGCCGAACCCGGCCGCGCGGTCGGCGATATGGTCGCAGGCAACCGACCAGGTCGAGGCGGTGGCTTCGGCGTAGCCGTTGTTCTCGGCCACGAAGATGCACGGCAGGTTCATGATCGAGGCCATGTTCATTGCTTCGAACACGGCGCCTTCGTTGGAAGCGCCATCGCCGAAGAAGGCCACCGATACATCGTCGCGGCCTTTGATCTTGGCCGCCAGCGCCGCCCCGGCCACCAGCGGAGCGCCGGCACCGACGATGCCGTTGGCGCCGAGCATGCCTTTTTCCAGGTCGGCGATGTGCATCGAACCGCCTTTGCCGCCGCACACGCCGGTCTTCTTGCCGTAGATCTCGGCCATCATGCCGTATACGTCCACACCCTTGGCGATGCAGTGGCCGTGGCCGCGGTGGGTCGAGGCGATACAGTCGCTATCGCGCAGGTGGGCCATGACTCCAGCGGCGGAAGCCTCTTCGCCGGCATACAGGTGCACGAAGCCAGGGATCTCGCCGGTGGCGAACTCGACGTGCAGGCGTTCTTCGAAGGCACGGATGGTGCGCATCACTTCATAGGCATGCAGCAGTTGTTCGGTACTGAGTTGATTGGACATCTTGTTGTTCTCCGGGGTTGTCTCAACACGGGTTTGCAGGGTGCAGCCGATGGCCACGGGGCACGGCCAGCAAGTGATGGCGGGCGGCGTGCGCCAGTACGGCCTCGACGTCCACGCTCAATGGGCCTTGGTGGTCGAGGGTGATGGTGGGGCTGTCATGCTCGGCGAATTCGATTTCGCGCTCGCCGTCCAGCGCCAGGGTGCCGCTGGCCAGGCTCAGGCGATGGGCTACGCCGGGCGTCAGGGCGCCGCTAGCGGTGATGCCGCAGCCTTGCAGCAGGCCGGGTGCCAGTGGTGCGAGCAGCGCTTGTTCAGCACCGGGGTTCAGGCGTACCCAGGCACCGTGCGGGTCCTGGCGCGAGACCGGGCACCACAGGCCGCACAGGGCCGAGAGGCCGATGGCATGGGGTTCGGCGAAACAGGCGAATACTTCGCAAAGGTCTTCGCTGCGGCTCAGTGCCCGAGCGCCGATGAAGCGCTGGGGCGATACCGCCACCTCCACCAGTGCCCATTCGGCAAGCTGTTGTTCGGGCACCTTCACCAGCAGGCGCTTGTTGCGGCGCAGGCCGATGCTCGGCGGTACCCGGCCGCTGGCAAGCAGGCCGCCGGCCAGGCCGGCGCTGGTGGCCTCGCGCAGTTCGGGGAAGGCATTGTTGGTGCCGGTGGACAAGGTCAGCAGCGGTACGTCACCGGCCTCGGCAGCAACTGCCTTGTGGGTGCCGTCGCCGCCGAGCACTGCAATCATCGCCACGCCGCGTTCGACCATGCGCCGGGTGGCCAGGCGGGTATCGGCAACGGTCTGGGTCAGCGGCAGGTCGAGGATCTCGATGGCCGGCCAGTGCTGGTCCTGGGCGACCGGGCCCTGGCTGGCCTTGAGCACGGCAGCGGCGATGCCGGTCATGTCGCTGGGCAGCAGCACCTGACCGATGCCGGTAGCACCGAAGGCAGCGAGCAGGCGCTGGATCGCCGATGCCTTGTCGGTACTCGAATAGAGCCCGGCATTGGCAGTCAGGCGGCGCAGGTCGCGGCCAGAGGCAGGGTTGGCAATGATGCCGACAGTTGGGGCGGGTAGCGGCATGGCGCACCTCGTTTCTTGTTTGCCAGTGCTGGAGCAAGCGGGGTGCCAGTTTTCCTTGGGTAGGCTGAAATCACCGGGGCAGAGCGGTTTCGTTGCGCTCTGGCCGGAACGTATGGCCGGGCTGGCGAGACGCCGGGTGCCAGCCGAGGTATGGCATGGCCGAGACGCTGAGACGCTGCGTCTCAAGCCAGCCGGTAATCACGCAGTGCTTGTCGGGGCATGCCCGGAAGCGCTTAATGGCCGGACAACGATAAAAACAGCAACGAGAACCGGAGGGCCTGCATGCTTGCCGCGAACTCCCGAGCCCATGTCGACTGCGTCAGCAGGGTGCTGAAGAATGCCGACCGCCTGCCGCAGGCGCCGGTGCCACCGCTGATCCTCGATTCATGGCGCCGTTCCATGGAGCTGTACCGCCTCGACCCCGGGTCCCAGCAGGGGCCGCGCATCCTGTCCCAAAGCCTGCTCAACGAATGCCGCGAGCGCGCTGAACTGTTCCTGCGCATCGCCAGCGATGCCGTGGCCCGCCTGCATGAGCGGGTGCGCGGTGCCGACTACTGCGTGCTGCTCACCGACGCCTTGGGGCGCACCATCGATTACCGGGTCGAGTCGGCCATCCGCAACGATTGCCGAAAGGCCGGGCTGTACCTGGGCACCTGCTGGTCGGAGGGCGAGGAGGGCACCTGCGGCGTGGCGGCGGTGTTGACCAGCAAGGCGCCGGTCACGGTGCACAAGCGCGACCACTTCCGCGCCGCGTTCATTGGCCTGACCTGTACGGCGGCACCGGTGTTCGACCCGCTGGGCGAGTTGCTGGGCGTGGTGGATGTCTCGGCCTTGCAGTCGCCGGACGACCGCCGCAGCCAGCACCTGATCCGCCAATTGGTCGAGCAGACTGCGCGCGAGATCGAAAATGCCTTCTTCATGCACAGTGCCCAGGGCCATTGGGTAATGCGTGCCCATGGCACGCCGGGCTATGTGGAAAGCCAGCCCGACTACCTGCTGGCCTGGGATGGCGATGGCCGCCTGCAGGCGATCAACAGCCTGGCGCGCCAGCGCCTGGTGGAGCATCTGGGGCGTTTGCCCGAGCACATTGGCGAGCTGTTCGACATGGATCAGTTGCGCCGCGTGAACGCATCGTCCGCTCAACGCCTGCCGGGCCTGGGTGGTCTGTACGGCCGGGTCAGCGCACCCCGACAGCGCCAGCGTGCGCAGCCGTTGCGCCAGGCCCAGGACGCCCGTATCGAGCAGCATCTGCGCCTGGCCACGCGGGTCAAGGACTGCAACCTGGCGGTGCTTGTGCAAGGCGAGACGGGGGCTGGCAAAGAGGTGTTCGCCCGCCAGCTGCATCAGCAAAGCCTGCGTCGCGATGGCCCGTTCGTCACCTTGAACTGCGCGGCCATCCCGGAAAGCCTGATCGAGAGCGAGCTGTTCGGCTATGTGGCCGGGGCCTTCACCGGGGCTTCCAGCAAAGGTATGCAGGGGCTGTTGCAGCAGGCCGATGGCGGCACGCTGTTCCTCGACGAAATCGGTGACATGCCGCTGAACCTGCAAACCCGGTTGCTGCGCGTGCTGGCGGAGGGTGAAGTGGCGCCGCTGGGCGCGGCGCGGCGGGAGCGGGTGGATATTCAGGTGATTTGCGCGACCCACCGCGATTTGGCGGCGATGGTGGAGGATGGGCGTTTTCGTGAGGACCTGTACTTCCGCCTGGCCAATGCCCGCTTCGAGTTGCCGCCGCTGCGCGAGCGTGAGGACCGCTTGGGGTTGATTCACCAGTTGCTGGCCGAGGAAGCCGAGGCCTGCGGAGTCGAGGTGGTGTTGGCGGATGATGCGCTGCAGGCGCTGCTGGTTTACCGCTGGCCGGGGAATTTACGCCAGCTGCGGCAGGTGTTGCGCTATGCCTGTGCGGTGAGCGAGGACGGGCGGGTGCAGGTGCAGGACCTGCCGCAGGAGGTGCGCGGCGAGGTGGTCGCTTCGGCAGAAAGCAGCATGTCTTGTCCGGCCCGGCAGTTGCTGCTGGATGCGCTGATCCGCCATCGCTGGAAGCCGGCCGATGCGGCGCGGGCTCTGGGAATATCGCGGGCAACCTTGTACCGGCGGGTGCATGAGCACCACATCGAGATGCCGCGGATGAAGGGGTAGGACCCGGGGGGCTGCTTTGCAGCCCAATCGCCGGCAAGCCAGCTCCCACCTCGACCGCATAGACCTCAAGCCGTGTGCAATCCCTGTGGGAGCTGGCTTGCCGGCGATGAGGCCCTGACAGGCAATAAAAAACCCCGGAACAAGTCCGGGGTTTTCAGTACATCACACTACGCGATCACTCCTGGCTAGCCAGTTTGTGCTCGAGGTAGTGAATGTTGACGCCGCCTTTGCAGAAACCTTCATCACGCACCAGGTCGCGGTGCAGCGGGATGTTAGTCTTGATGCCGTCGACGACGATCTCGTCCAGGGCATTGCGCATGCGCGCCATGGCTTCGTCGCGGTCCTTGCCGTAGGTGATCAGCTTGCCGATCAGCGAGTCGTAGTTCGGCGGAACCGAGTAACCGCTGTACAGGTGCGAATCAACACGCACGCCGTTGCCGCCCGGGGCGTGGAAGTGCTTCACCTTGCCTGGGCTCGGGATGAACTTCTTCGGGTCTTCGGCGTTGATACGGCATTCCAGCGCATGGCCACGGATGACCACGTCTTCCTGGCGGAACGACAGCTTGTTGCCAGCGGCGATGCTCAGCATCTCCTTGACGATGTCGATACCGGTCACCATCTCCGACACCGGGTGCTCAACCTGCACGCGGGTGTTCATCTCGATGAAGTAGAAGCGGCCGTTCTCGTACAGGAACTCGAAAGTACCCGCACCACGGTAGCCGATCTCGATGCACGCATCGACGCAGCGCTTGAACACTTCCTGACGGGCTTTCTCGTCGATGCCCGGGGCTGGCGCTTCTTCCAGTACCTTCTGGTGACGGCGCTGCAGCGAGCAGTCACGGTCACCCAGGTGAATGGCGTTGCCTTGGCCGTCGGACAGTACCTGTACTTCCACGTGGCGTGGGTTGGTCAGGAACTTCTCCAGGTAGACCATCGGGTTGCCGAAGGCTGCACCGGCTTCGGTACGGGTGAGCTTGGCCGAGGAAATCAGGTCCTCTTCCTTGTGCACCACACGCATGCCGCGACCACCACCGCCACCGGCGGCCTTGATGATTACCGGGTAGCCGACGTCACGAGCAATCGCCAGGGCGACTTCTTCATCTTCCGGCAGCGGGCCATCGGAGCCCGGTACGGTCGGTACGCCCGACTTGATCATCGCGTCCTTGGCCGAAACCTTGTCGCCCATCAGGCGAATGGTGTCGGCTTTCGGGCCGATGAAGGCGAAACCGGACTTTTCCACCTGCTCGGCGAAGTCGGCGTTTTCCGCCAGGAAGCCGTAGCCCGGGTGAATCGCGGTGGCGCCGGTCACTTCGGCGGCAGCGATGATTGCCGGGATATGCAGGTAGGAATCCTTGGACGATGCAGGGCCGATGCAGACCGACTCGTCTGCCAGGCCCAGGTGCATCAGTTCACGGTCGGCGGTGGAGTGCACGGCGACTGTCTTGATACCCAGCTCTTTGCAGGCACGCAGGATCCGCAGGGCAATTTCCCCGCGGTTGGCGATCAGGACTTTTTCGAGCTTCCCAGACATCGTTGGCTCTCCGCGATTCAAACGATGGTGAACAGCGGCTGGTCGAACTCAACCGGCTGGCCGTCTTCTACCAGGATGGCGTCGATGACACCGCCGACATCGGCTTCGATGTGGTTCATCATCTTCATGGCTTCGACGATGCACAGGGTGTCGCCCTTCTTCACGGTCTGGCCAACTTCAGCGAAGTTCGGCGAGGTCGGCGAAGGCTTGCGGTAGAAGGTACCTACCATCGGCGAGCGGATCACGGTGCCTTTCAGGGCCGGGGCGGCGGCAGCGGCTTCAGCGGCCGGAGCGGCAGCGGCGGCAACCGGGGCAGCAGCAGGGGCAGCGGCTACCGGAGCCGGTGCGAAGTACTGCTGGGCAGCCGGGGTCTTGCTGTGACGGCTGATACGGACCGACTCTTCGCCTTCCTTGATCTCCAGTTCGTCGATGCCAGACTCTTCCAGCAGCTCGATCAGTTTCTTGACTTTACGGATATCCATTAATCATCAACTCCCAAAGGTTCGGTCAGGGGGCGAAATACAAAAAAACGTATCTGAAACGTTTCTCTCGAACCCTGGCCCACTGAGGCCAGGGTTTTCATCATTTGGGCTGTGCGTTGGCAGCCAGTTGTTCCAGCGCGGACTCCAGGGCCAGGCGATAACCGCTGGCGCCCAGGCCGCAGATCACCCCTACGGCAACATCGGAAAAGTAGGAGTGGTGGCGGAACGGTTCGCGTTTGTGCACGTTGGACAGGTGCACTTCGATGAATGGGATGCTCACCGCAAGCAATGCGTCACGTAATGCGACACTTGTGTGGGTGAAAGCAGCCGGATTGATCAGGATGAAGTCCACACCCTCATTGCGTGCGGCGTGAATGCGGTCGATCAGTTCGTATTCGGCGTTGCTCTGCAGGTACTGCAGATGGTGGCCTGCGGCGCGGGCACGTTGCTCCAGGTCCTGGTTGATCTGGGCCAGGGTCACGGCGCCGTAGTGGCCAGGCTCGCGGGTACCGAGCAGGTTGAGGTTGGGGCCGTGGAGCACCAGTAGCGTTGCCATCTGCGGATTCCTTGGATTTGTAGGGCAATTCGACACAGCGCGGCGAGTGTGCCGTAAAGCGACGGCAAGTGTCCAGTTCCCGGCAATAGCCAGCACGATGTCCGAGGTTCGCGCGAAGTATGTGACCAAATAATTAAATTTGGTCACTGATTTCTGGATTTTTCACAGCTCGCGGGAAGTTATAGACCGACTTTACCGCGCACGCGTGTGAGAATTTGCGCAAATTCACCGGCATTTATCTCGCCAATGACCCGATCAGCGGTTATTTCGCTACCGTTCGCGGCAAAGAACAGCAGAGCGGGCGGGCCGAACAGCTGGTAGCGATCGAGCAGGCTGCGTTGTTCGGCATTGCTTTCGGTGATGTCAAAACGCAGCAGCTTGAAGCCGGCCAGTTGCGCTTGCACCTGCGGAGCGGTGAGCACCTCGCGTTCGATCACTTTGCAGCTGATGCACCAATCGGCGTACCAGTCCAAGAGCACCGGCTGGCCGGCTGCCTTGGCCTGGGCCAGGGCAGCGTCCAGTGCGGCGGGGGTAGTGATGGTCTGCCAGCTATCCGCCTGCACCGCCGGCCCGTTGCCGGTGGCCACAAGGGTTGCCGGCGGCAACGGGCGCAGTGGGTCGCCCTGGCCGCTGAGGGCGCCGTACCAGCAGGCCAGGGCGTACACCAGCAGGGCCAGGCCGAGCAGTTGGGCCAGGCGCTGGCGTGCGGTCTTGACGACGAACTCGAGGGCACCGAGGAACAGCGCCACGCCAGCGGCGAGGAAACCGACCAGCAGCAAGGTCAGCGGGCCTGGCAGCACTCGGCTGAGCAAGCCGATGGCCAAGCCCAGCAGCAGGACGCCGATGGCATTCTTCACCGTGTTCAGCCAGGGGCCGCTTTTCGGCAGCCAGGCCGCGCCACCGGTGGCCACCAGCAGCAATGGTGCGCCCATGCCCAGGCCCAGGGCGAACAGCTTGAGTGCGCCGCCCAGGGCATCGCCGCTGGCGCTGATGTACAGCAGCGCACCGGCCAGCGGCGCCGACACACAGGGCGAAACCAGCAGGCTGGAGAGGACGCCCAATATTGCCGCGCCCAGCAGCGAGCCGCCCCGGGTGTGGCTGGCGACATTGTTCAGGCGGTTGCTCAGGGCTTGCGGCAGTTTAAGTTCGAACAGGCCGAACATGGCCAGGGCGAACACCACGAAAAACAGAGCGAAGGGCACCAGTACCCAGGCCGACTGCAGGCGCGCCTGCAGGTTCAGGCCGGCGCCGAACAACCCCATCAACGCACCGAGTACCGCAAAGCTGGCCGCCATCGGCAGCACATAGGCAAGCGACAGCGCCAGCCCGCGCAGGCCGCCGGCCTGGCCGCGCAGCACCACGCCGGAAAGGATCGGCAGCATCGGCAGCACGCAGGGGGTGAACGTCAGGCCGACCCCAGCGAGGAAGAACAGCAGCAGCGACTTCCAGGTCCAGGCGTGTTCACCGCCGGCCGGGGTGCTTTTGCCGCCTTCGCCATCGATGTTCAGGCGTGCGGTTTCTGGCGGGTAGCACAGGCCTTTGTCGGCGCAGCCCTGGTAGCCCACCAGCAGGGTGAAGGCGCGCGGGTCATTGCGCGGCAGCTCGATATCGAGCACGCCGTGGTACACCTCGACATCGCCGAAGAACTCATCGTGCTTGGCCTCGCCCTTGGGGATGCTTGGTGTGCCCAGGGCAATGTCGGCCGGTTCGGTGCGGAACTGGAAACGGTGGCGATAGAGGTAGTAGCCGTCGGTTGCGACGAAGCGCAGCTTGATGGTTTGCGCATCGGCCTGGACCAGGCTGAGCTTGAACGCTTCGTGTACCGGCAGGAAGTCGGCGTTGTTGGCCAGCGAAGCTGCGCCGAGGGTGGCGCTGGGGCGGTTGTCGAGCAGGCCCGTGGCGAAGGCAGGGCTGGCCAGCAGCAGGAACAGCAGGAAAAACAGGCGGCGCATGGCGGACTCGCGAGGTGGAACGTGCTGGGCATGATAGCGGAGTTGGTGCGGGTTGGGGCCATGCTGGTTGCGGGGGCGACACATGGCCGCTGGCTCATGTGCTGCCTGTGCCGGCCTCTTCGCGGGTAAACCCGCTCCCCCCTCGTCCGCATAGGCTATCCCTGTGGGAGCGGGTTTACCCGCGAAGAGGCCAGCACAGGCCAACCTAGACTCTGAAGGCCCGCACCGCCCGGTTCAGTTCACCCCCCAAACTCAGCAACTGCTCGCCTTGCTCGCGCCCCTCGCCAATGCGCTGCAGGTTGTCCTCACCCAGCTCATGAATTCGCTCGCTGTGGTCGCGAATCTCACTCACGGCACCACTCTGCTGCGCCGTGACATCGGCAATCCGCACCGCAGTGTCCGAAATGGTGCGAATGGCACAGACGATCTCGTCCAGCGCCCCGTCCGCCGCCTGGGCCTGGTTGGCCGTGGCCTCGGCATGCTCAAGCTGCGCACGCATCCCGGCCACCGAGCTTCTGGCTGCCTGCTGCAAGCGGTCGATCAGTGCCTGAATCTCGCCGGTCGCCCCGGTGGTGCGCTGTGCCAGCGAACGCACCTCATCGGCCACCACTGCAAAACCACGGCCCATCTCACCGGCGCGGGCCGCTTCGATCGCGGCATTCAGCGCCAGCAGGTTGGTCTGCTCGGCAATCGAGCGGATCACTGTCAGGACGCCGCCGATGGTGGCCGACTCCTCCGCCAGTTGCTCGATCATGCGGGCGTTGCCCTGCACCTCGTCGACCAACTCACGCAAGCCCGACAGGCTCTGGCCGATCACCGCCTGGCCCTGTTCCACTGCACGCCCGGCATCGCGGCTGGCGTCGGCTGCGGCGCTGGCGTCGCCGGCTACTTGCTGGATGGTCGCTTCCAGTTCACCCAAAGCATCGCGGATCTGCCCGGTGTCGCCGGCCTGGCGTTCGGCGCCGTCATGCAGGGCGGCGCTCATGCCGGCCAGGGCGTGGCTGCTGCCAGCCACCTGCTCGGCGTTGTGGCGGATGGTGCCGACCAGCTCTACCAGATACTGGCGCAGGCGGTTGAGCGATTCCTGGATGTCGCGCAGTTCGCGGTTGGTCCTGCCCAGGGCGATGGCCTCGGCGAAGTCACCCTCGGCCCAGCGCGACAGGGCCGGGGCCAGGCCGGTCAGGGTGCGCGCCAGGCGACGTTGCAAGGTGTCGATCAGCAGGGCGATAAGTAGGATCAGGCCGATCATCAGACCCTGGATGATGCGCACTTCGCCGGCAATTTTCGCATGCTGGCCGCGTACCTCGGGCTCCAGTGCCGCAATGGCCTGTTGCACGGCCTCCAGGCGTTGGCCAGTGCTGGCAGCCAGGGCGACGCGCCGCTCGATCTGTTCGCGGGTGCGCTGCAGTTCGGCCGGGTAGCGGCCGAGCAGGCTCTGCAGTTCGCGCTTGAGGCCGACGGCAATGTCTTCCTGCTGGGCGCTGGCCTGGGTTTCCAGGCCCATCATCGCGGCGAAGTCGTCGGCACCGGACTCGGCGCTACGGGTTACGCCGAGCAAGGGCAAGGCATCGATCGCCTGGGCCTGGGCACGGATCAGTTGCAGCTCGCGCTCCACTTCGTCAGCCAGCTCGGGGCGACCGCTGCTGACCAGCTTGTCCCGGGCCAGCGACAGGCGACCGAGGTGCACGGTGGCGTCGAGCAGTGGCACCAGGTAGCGGTTGGCGTCGGCGCTGCCGCTGTCGCGGGCGTAGCCGGCCAGTTGTTCGAAGTTGGCGCCCAGTTCCCGCTCGGCTTGCAGCAGCAGGGCTTGCGGGTCACCAGCCAGCTTGCCGGCGGCCAGCAGCTCCTCGGCGGTAAAGGCCTGCAGGCTGTCCAGGCTGGGGCGCAGTTTGTCGGCCAGTTCGCTGGGCCACTCGGCCAGCGCGGCCTGCAACTGCTGGTTGGCCTCCATCGCCGCGGCATGGCGCAGGGCATCGCCGCTGCCCAGGTACGCCTGGATGTTGCGGGCCGCCTGGTTCTGGAACTGCTGGGACAGGCCCAGGTAGCGCTCCATCAACTGGTAGGGGCGCTCAAGGGCCCGCTGCGACCACCAAAGGGTGGCGCCCAAGGCGATACACACGGTTACCAGCAACAGGGTGTTGAAATTGGTCAGCCACTTCAGGCGCATAGCCGCGAGCTTCCTGCGGGGGAGGGAGAGGTCGGTGGCTGAAGTTATTGCGATTTTGTGACGGGGTGATGACGGCAGGGGGTTGGCGCCATAAAAAAGTGGCACAGTGCCTCTATTTTAATCTGTGCCGGCCTCTTCGCGGCTAAAGCCGCTCCCACAGGGACTGCGCAATCCTTCAGTCCGGTGGAGTACCTGTGGGAGCGGCTTTAGCCGCGAAGAGGCTGGCACAGGCAAAGCCTGATTCAGGGCTCTACACGCACCACACAATTTCGCCCGGCATGCTTGGCCCGATACAGCGCCTCGTCCGCCGCACTGGCCATGGTCAGCGCATCCAGCCCCTCATCCAACTGCACCACCCCTGCACTGAAGGTGCACTGCAAGTCCCGTGGCTGCGCCGGGTAGAGGATCTCGGCAAAGCGCCTGCGGATTTCGTCGAGAACCTTGTGCGCCGCGTCCAGCGCGGTATTGGGCATCACAATGGCGAACTCTTCACCGCCGTAACGGCCAATGAAATCGGTCTTGCGCAAGCGCTGCTTGAGAAACAGCGCCAGGCTCTTGATCACCCGGTCGCCCATCGGGTGGCCGTGGCGGTCGTTGATCTTCTTGAAGTGGTCGATGTCGAGCATGGCAAAGCACAACGGCAGCTGCTCGCGACGGGCGCGGAAGCTGCAGTCTTCCAGCAATTGCAGGATGTGGGTGTGGTTGTACAACCCGGTCAGGCTGTCGCGCACCATGCGCGCCTTCAGGTGCCGGGCGCGAGCGGCGCGGTTGCGCACGGTGGTGATCAGGTGGCGAGAACGAAACGGTTTGGTCAGGAAGTCATCACCGCCTTCGCTCATGGCATCCAGCTGCTTGTCCAGGTCGTCTTCGGCAGACAGATAGATGATCGGCACGCTCACATAACGGTCGCTGTGGCGGATCACCTTGGCCAGTTCGGGGCCGGTGCAGGCCGGCATGTACAGATCGAGGATGATCAGGTCGGGCTGGAAGTCAGCCAGCTCGGCCATGGTGCGGATCGGGTCGGTCAGGCTGCGGGTGATCATGCCGGCGCTGGCCAGCACGCGCTCGGTGTACAGCGCCTGGGTGCGTGAGTCGTCGATGACCAGTACGCGCAACGGGTCGTGCGGGGTTGCATTGGTCAGCAGTTCGACCTTTTCCAACAGGCTGGAGGCTTCCAGGGTGCCGGTGAGGAAGTCCTGGCCACCGGCGCGCACGGCGGCCAGGCGGGTCGGGGTGTCGGTTTCGTGATGGCTGAAGAACAGCAGTGGTATATGTCGGGCCAGCCCCTGCTGCATCTGGGCAGCCAACAGCAGGCCTTGGCCGGCACCGTTGAAGTCGACATCCATGATGATGGCCGAGGGCGGGTATTCGCTGATCGAGGCCTGAAACGCCGCGGCGCTGGCAAGCGCCTGCACCACCAGGCCAAAGAATTCCAGTTGCTGGGCCAGGCGCTGGGCGCGCTCGTGGTCCTGCAGCAGGATGTACACCGGCTTGCGCAGGGGCGGCAGCAGCACCTGATCGAGCGGGTCGTCCTTGCGCAGGCCGCTACGCGTCAGCTGTTGGGCGGGGCACAGCGGGCTCGGCTCGGCTGCTTGGCTCATGTCCTGGCTACTTGTAGGTTGGGGTGTGCAGGGGCAATGATGGCTCTATGCTAGCAGTTCTTTTCAGGTGCGTGAGTGCCCTGCGTCAACAAAGCGGCCAGAACGAATATTCAGTTGCTGACCGATTGGTCGCTTATGCGTAAGGCGGTGTCTGCTTTATAGTGCTGCCACGCGGGCTTGCCGTGGCACCCTGGCGTAGGCCTGTGGTCCAAGCCCCTGAACCGTCGTGACTGATTAAGGACAAAGCCATGCTGGACTGGAAAAACCGCGAGGCCAAAGCCGAGCCCCGCGAGCGTGTCGACGGCCGTGGCGCCGCCGCCCGTAGCTATCTTGGCGGCCTCTGGAGCCGTGCCCTGGGGACCCTGATCGGGTTGTACCTGCTGGTGTGCATTGGCCTGGGCTGGTACTGGAGCCAGGAGCCGGAGCTGTTCCCGGTGCAGCAGAACGCCCAGGCCGCAGCCGAGCGTACCGGCCAGCAGATGGTGGTGGGCTACACCACTATCGAAACCCTCAAGACTGTGGCCGGCACCTTGCTGAACAAGCCGGGTGGCTACATTTCCAACGACCGCTTCCCGCCCGGGCTGTGGATGGACAACATGCCGAGCTGGGAATATGGCGTGCTGGTCCAGGTGCGTGACCTGTCCCGTGCCTTGCGCAAGGACTTCGCCCGTTCGCAGTCGCAGTCGACCGAAGACGCCGACCTGGCCAAGGCCGAGCCGCGTTTCAACTTCGACAACAAGAGCTGGATCCTGCCGTCGAGCGAGTCGGAGTTCGAAGAGGGCATCAAGTCGCTGACCCGCTACCAGACCCGTCTGGCTGCCGGCGACAAGGGCGCAATCTTCTATACCCGTGCCGACAACCTGAACAACTGGCTGGGTGACGTGGCCACCCGCCTGGGCTCGCTGTCGCAGCGCCTGTCGGCCAGCGTTGGCCGGGTCAAGCTCAACACCACTTTGAAGACTGAGTCGCTGGTCGCCGGCCAGGCGCCGCAGGTGGACGAGGAGCTGGTGGAAACCCCATGGCTGCAGATCGACAACGTGTTCTACGAAGCCCGTGGCCAGGCCTGGGCGCTGTCGCACCTGCTGCGCGCCATCGAGGTGGACTTTGCCGACGTGCTGGCGAAGAAGAACGCCACGGTCAGCGTGCGCCAGATCATCCGTGAGCTGGAAGCCTCGCAGGAGGCCCTGTGGAGCCCGATGGTGCTCAACGGCAGCGGCTTCGGCATGTGGGCCAACCACTCACTGGTCATGGCCAACTACATTTCCCGGGCCAACGCGGCGGTCATCGACCTGCGTCAGCTGCTGTCGCAGGGTTGATGATGGCGATCAGCCCGAACGAGGCCGCCCACCGGGCGGCTTCCGACCGAGAACTGGTCACCTGGGTGGACGAAGCCGACCGGGTGCTGGGTGCCTTGCCCCGGGCCGAACTGCGTGAGCGGGGCCTGATAGGGCGTTGCACGTTCATTCTGCTGTTCAACAGTGCCGGTGAGCTGTGCGTGCACCGGCGAACCCTGAGCAAGGCGCTGTACCCGGGTTACTGGGATGTGGCGGCAGGCGGCATGGTGACGGCCGGGGAGGCGTATGCCGATTCGGCGGCGCGGGAGCTGGCCGAGGAGCTGGGGATCGACGGTGTGGAGCTGCGTTTTCATGAGCGGTTCTACTTTGACCAGCCGGATAACCACTTGTGGTGTGCGGTGTATTCGGCGGTGTCGGATGCGCCATTGCGGTTACAGCCGGAAGAGGTGATCGAGGCGCGGTTCATTGGCCTGGAGCAGGCTGAGCAAGAAAGCCTGACGAAGCCGTATTGCCCGGACTCGTTGGCGGCGTTGCAGCGCTATAAAGCCAGCCTCAAATAGATGCGTGGCCCATGCGGGCCCCTTCGCGGGTAAACCCGCTCCCACAGGGATTTCACAGGTCGTGAAACCTGCGCAGTACCTGTGGGAGCGGGTTTACCCGCGAGGGGGTCGCAAAACATTCGCAAAATGCCGCATTCCGGTACTTAGCAACAGCGGGATTTATCGTTACACTGCGCGCCCTTTTCGGGCTGCCGCAGGTCTTGTGGCAGTAGCGCCGCCCCTGCCAGAGTGGGGCTTCGCGGTCGGGCTCAACCCCCTGGGGCCGACCAGTTTTTGTCCTCAGCACAGAGGAACAAAAGTGGCCAAGAAAGCTTCTTCCTTCGCCGCCCTTGGCGGTCTCGTTTACTCCACCGACACCGGTCGGCACTGCCCCGACTGTAGCCAGCCGGTGGATGCCTGTACCTGCAAGCAGCAGGTCATCCCCGAAGGCGATGGCATTGCCCGTGTGCGCCGCGAAAGCAAGGGCCGCGGCGGCAAGACCGTGACCACCGTCACCGGCGTGCCGCTGCCGCTCGATCAGCTCAAGGAGCTGGCCTCTACCCTCAAGCGCCGCTGCGGTACCGGTGGCGCCCTGAAGGATGGGGTCATCGAAATCCAGGGCGACCATGTCGAACTGCTGATCGGTGAGCTGACCAAGCAGGGCTTCAAGGCGAAAAAATCCGGCGGCTGATGCGGCCACGCGATTTTTTGCCCAGTGCTTTCTAAACTCGTTGCCGTGACCAGGGTCTATCCAGGGCACGGACGAATCGTCATTTTCGGCTTTTACACTGCGCCCGCCTCCTTGCGGGGCAGTGTCTTCGACTTATCTATAGGGGACTTGAATGTCCGTACGACGCACACGCAAAGACGATGGTAGCCAATGGACCGTGGCCGACAGCCGCAGTGTTTATGGCATCCGCCATTGGGGCGCTGGTTATTTCGCCATCAATGAAGCCGGGCGCGTCGAAGTACGCCCCAACGGCCCAAAAAGCGCACCGATCGACCTGTTCGAACAGGTCGACGAATTGCGCCAGAGCGGCCTGTCGCTGCCATTGCTGGTGCGCTTCCCCGACATTCTGCAAGACCGCGTGCGCCAGCTGACCGGCGCCTTCGATGCCAACATCGCGCGCCTGGAATACCAGAGCAAGTACACCGCGCTGTACCCGATCAAGGTCAACCAGCAGGAAGCGGTGGTGGAAAACATCATCGCTACGCAGAACGTCTCCATTGGCCTGGAAGCCGGCTCCAAGCCTGAGCTGCTGGCAGTGCTGGCGCTGGCGCCGAAGGGTGGCACCATCGTCTGCAACGGCTACAAGGACCGCGAGTTCATCCGCCTGGCGCTGATGGGCCAGAAGCTCGGCCACAACGTGTTCATCGTCATCGAGAAAGAGTCGGAAGTGGCCCTGGTGATCGACGAGGCCGCCGAGCTCAAGGTCAAGCCGCAAGTCGGCCTGCGCGTGCGCCTGTCGTCGCTGGCCTCGAGCAAGTGGGCCGACACCGGTGGCGAGAAGTCCAAGTTCGGCTTGTCCGCCGCCCAGCTGATTTCGGTGGTACAGCGCTTCCGCGATGCCGGCCTGGACCAAGGTATCCGCCTGCTTCACTTCCACATGGGCTCGCAGATCGCCAACCTGGCGGACTACCAACACGGCTTCAAGGAAGCCATCCGTTACTACGGTGAGCTGCGTGCGCTGGGCCTGCCGGTCGACCATATCGACGTTGGCGGTGGTCTGGGCGTGGACTACGACGGTACCCACTCGCGCAATGCCAGCTCGATCAACTACGACATGGACGACTACGCCGGCGTTGTTGTGGGCATGCTCAAGGAATTCTGCGACGCGCAGGGCCTGCCGCACCCGCACATCTTCTCCGAGAGCGGCCGTTCGCTGACCGCCCACCACGCCATGCTGGTGATCCAGGTGACCGACGTCGAGAAGCACAACGACGACGTGCCGACCATCGAGAACAAGGAAGCCCTGCCCGAGACAGTGCAGTGGCTGGTCGACCTGCTCGGCCCGACCGATATCGAGATGGTGACCGAGACCTACTGGCGCGCCACCCACTACATGGGTGACGTGGCCGCGCAGTATGCCGATGGCAAGATCAGCCTGGCCGAGAAGGCCCTGGCCGAGCAGTGCTACTTTGCCGTGTGCCGCCGCCTGCACAACTCGCTGAAAGCCCGCCAGCGCTCGCACCGCCAAGTGCTGGACGAGCTGAACGACAAGCTGGCCGACAAGTACATCTGCAACTTCTCGGTGTTCCAGAGCCTGCCGGACACCTGGGCCATCGGCCAGGTACTGCCGATCATCCCGCTGCACCGCCTGGACGAAGAGCCGATGCGTCGTGCCGTGCTGCAGGACCTGACCTGCGACTCCGACGGCAAGATCAACCAGTACGTCGACGAGCAGAGCATCGAGACCAGCATGCCGGTGCATGCGGTGAAGGAGGGCGAGGACTACTTGCTGGGTGTGTTCCTGGTTGGTGCCTACCAGGAAATCCTCGGTGACATGCACAACCTGTTCGGTGACACCGACTCGGTGAACATCTACCAGAACGCCGACGGTAGCGTGTACCACGCCGGTATCGAGACCCACGACACCATCGAAGACATGCTGCGCTATGTGCACCTGTCGCCGGAGGAGTTGATGACGCATTACCGTGACAAGGTGGCCAGCGCCAAGATCACTGCGCGGGAGCGGACTCAGTACCTGGATGCGTTGCGCCTTGGGTTGACCCGGTCTTCGTACCTGTCCTCGTGATTGCCAGGCCGCTCCCGCTTTTTTGTGGGAGCGGCCTTGCGTCGCGATATGAGGGCGAAGCCCTCACCGCGTCATACCTGGTAATGGTCCAGTCCTCGCCTATCGCATCAGCGCCGCTACCTTTGAATGCAATGTTCAAAGGAGGACGACATGGAAAGTCCCGGCTCCCATCGTTTACGTAGTGGCCGAGTGTCCGAACCAGGGCGTCTCTACCTGCTCACCACGACCACTCGCAACCGAACACCGTTGTTCAAAGACTTCTTGTTCGCCAGAACAGTTATCCAGCAATTGCGGCTCAGCGAAGAGCGCAAGGCGTGTCGATCTCTGGCGTGGGTCTTGATGCCGGATCATCTTCACTGGCTTCTCGAGCTTGGGCCGTCGAGCCTGGGTAGGCTGATGTGCGAGTTCAAGTCCAGAAGCAGTTGTGCGCTGTACAAGGTGGGGGCTGAAAGGCGGCATATCTGGCAGACCAGCTTTCATGATCGGGCTTTGCGCCGCGAGGAGGATGTGAGGGCAGTGGCGCGCTACATCATCGCCAATCCCATTCGGGCTGGCCTGGTGCGGCGGGCTGGTGATTATCCACATTGGGATTGTGTGTGGCTGTGAATCCGCAGGTGAGGGCTTCGCCCTCATTTCGCGACACAAGGCCGCTCCCACAAAGTCCTGCGTACGCCGATCAATGTGGGAGCGGCCCCGGCATTACTGAACCCAAAGCCCTTTTTCCTGCAACCTCCACCCCACCCACCCCAATGTCACCGCCCGCAACCCCATGAACCCGAGAAACGCCAACCACAACCCATGGTTGCCAAACGCACTCATGAGCACCCCCAAGGGCAGCGCAATCACCACCGACACCAACATCGCATTACGCATCTCCCGCGCCCGTGTCGCGCCTATGAACAAGCCATCCAGCAAATAGCTCCACACCGCAATCAATGGCAGCAATGCCAGGTACGGCAGGTACGGATAAGCCGCTGCCCGCACACTCTCGATGTCGGTCTGCAAATCGATGAACAGGTGCCCGCCCAGCAGGAACAACCCGGCAAACCCCAGGCTGGTGATCAGCGACCAGCCACAGGCCACCACCAGCGAGCGGCGCAATGTGTCGCGGTCGCGGGCGCCAATGGCATGGCCGCACAGGGCCTCTACCGCGTGCGCCAACCCGTCAAGCGCATAGGCAGTCAGCAGCAGGCCGTTGAGCAGCAGGGCATTGGCCGCCACGGTGGCTTCGCCCAGACGAGCGCCTTGCACGGTGATCAGCAGGAACACCAGTTGCAGCGCCAGGCTGCGCAGGAAGATGTCGCGGTTCACCGCCAGCAGCGGCCGCCAGGCCTGCCAGCACTTGAGCGCCGCCCACACGATCTGCCCCGGGTAGGCGCGCAGGGCCGGTTGGGTCAGGGCCAGGCCGAGCAGGGCGGCGCTCCATTCGGCGATCACCGACGCCCGCGCCGAACCCAGCACGCCCCAGTCCAGGCCAAGCACGAACCACAGGTTCAAGGCGATGTTCAGCAGGTTGGTGGTCAGCAGGATGGCCAGTGGCGCCCTGGCGTTCTGGGTGCCGAGGAACCAGCCGACCAGGGCGTAGCTGGCCAGTGCCGCGGGCAGGCCGAGCAGGCGGGTATGGAAGAAGTCTTCGGTGGCTTGCTGCAGGGCCGCGCTGGGCTGCATCGCGTGCAGCGCCAGCTGGCTGAAGGGCAGGGCCAGCAGGCCGATCAGCAGGGCGAAGCCGACCGCCAGCAATAGCCCTTGTACCAGTACCTGGCGCAACGCTGCACCGTCGCCACGGCCGGCGGCCTGGGCGGCGAAGCCGGTGGAGCCCATGCGCAGGAAGCCCATCAGGCCAACCATGAAGGTGAACAGCGTGGCGCCCACGGCTACGGCACCCAACTGGTGGGCGTGGGGGAGGTGGCCGATGACCGTGCTGTCGACCAGGGCTACCAGCGGCACGGAGATGTTGGACAGGATCATCGGCGCGGCCAGGGCCCAGACCTTGTGGTGGGTGGGGCGGTGCTGCCAGTCGGTGGTCAGTGAGGTCATCGGGTGTCCTGGGGAATCTTGGGGCTGCTGCGCAGCCCTTTCGCGACACAAGGCCGCTCCCACAAGAATCGTGTAAACCGAAGCCTGTGCAGTACCTGTGGGAGCGGCCTTGCGTCGCGAAAGGGGCGCAAAGCGCCCCCGCTTTTCTAAATTGCCAGCAGTGTACCGGCCATGCAGCCAATTCGCGCGACCATAGTTGCGCTATAGTTGCTGCCCTCACGTACACGCTGCCAAAGAGTTCTACTCCATGTTCAACAAAGGATTGTTGCTGGCCTGCGCGCTGGCTTTGCTCAGTGCCTGTGACTCTTCGACGCCGGACAAGCCGGCGCCATCCGAAAAGCCGGCGGCCACAGCGCCCGTCGCCACCCCGGCACCCCAACGCGAAGACCAGGCCGAACTCGGAAAACGCTACGAGGGCCGCGAGCTGACGGTGCTGGATGTTTCCGAAGTGCAGCTCGATGGCGCCGCGACGCTGTCGATCAGCTTCTCCGCGCCGCTGGATGCCAAACAGGACTTCGCCAGCAAAGTGCACCTGGTCGACACCGTCAAAGGCAAGCTCGACGGCGCCTGGGAGCTCTCCGACAACCAGATGGAGCTGCGTCTGCGCCATCTGGAGCCGCAGCGCAAGCTGGTGCTGACCGTCGACAAGGGCCTGCTGGCGGTCAATGGCAAGCAACTGGACAGCGAGTCGATCAGCCGCCTGGAAACCCGCGACATGCAGCCGACCATCGGCTTCGCCAGCCGCGGTTCGCTGCTGCCCACGCGCCTGGCCGAGGGTCTGCCGGTGATCGCCCTCAACGTCGACAAGGTCGATGTCGAGTTCTTCCGCGTGAAGCCGGACATGCTCTCGACCTTTCTGGTCAACTGGGGGCGCAACAGCAGCCTGTACTACTACCAGTCCAAGGAAACCCTGGACATGGCCGAGCTGGTCTACAGCGGCCGCTTCGACCTCAACCCCGCACGCAACACCCGCGAGACCGTGCTGCTGCCGATCGCCGGCATCAAGCCGCTGCAGGAGCCAGGCGTGTACCTGGCGGTGATGCGTGCCTCGGGCACCTACGACTACTCGCAACCAGCGACGCTGTTCACCCTCAGCGACATCGGTGTGTCCGCGCACCGCTACCGCGACCGCCTCGATGTGTTCGCCCAGGCCCTGGAAGGTGGCAAGGCGATGAACGGCGTCAACCTGGAAATCCATGACGACAAGGGCAAGCTGCTGGCCCAGGCCAGCACCGATAGCGATGGCCACGCCCAGCTGCCGATCACGCCCAAGGCCGACACCCTGATCGCCACCCAGGGCGTGCACACCACCCTGCTGCGCCTGAGCAGCGCGGCGCTGGACCTGGCCGAGTTCGACATCACCGGCCCGCAGGCCAACCCGCTGCAGTTCTTCATCTTCGGCCCGCGTGACCTGTATCGCCCCGGGGAAACGGTGTTGCTCAACGGCCTGCTGCGCGACCAGGACGGCAAGCCGGTCAAGGCGCAGCCAGTGAGCGTGGAAGTGCGTCGCCCGGATGAGCAGGTCAGCCGCAAGTTCGTCTGGGAAGCCGACAGCAATGGCTTGTACCAGTACCAGTTGCAGCTGGCCAGCGAGGCCCCGACCGGCCGCTGGCAACTGCTGCTCGACCTGGGCGGCGGGCGCAAGCAGGTGTATGAATTTCTCGTCGAAGACTTCCTGCCCGAGCGCCTGGCGCTGGAACTCAAGGGCAGCAGCAAACCGTTGTCTCCGGATCAGGATGCGCGCATCCAGGTCAATGGCCGTTACCTTTACGGCGCCCCGGCTGCCGGCAACCGCCTGAGCGGCCAGGCCTATGTTCGCCCACTGCGCGAGGCGGTACCGGCGCTGCCTGGCTACCAGTTCGGCTCGGTCACCGAAACCGAGCTGAACCAGGACCTGGAGCTGGACGAAGTCACCCTCGACCAGGCCGGCAAGGCCGTGGTCGATATCGAAAGCCGCTGGGCCGAAGCCCGCTCGCCGCTGCAACTGACCGTGCAGGCCAGCCTGCAGGAGTCCGGTGGCCGGCCGATCACCCGGCGCCTGGAACAACCCATCTGGCCGGCCGAGCGCCTGCCGGGCCTGCGTGGCCTGTTCGACGGCGAGGAAACCGACAGTGACGGGCCGGTGGAGTTCGAGTTCCTGGTGGCCGACCGCAACGGCAAGAAGCTGGCGGCCAACGACCTCAAGGTGCGGCTGGTACGCGAGCGCCGCGACTACTACTGGAACTACTCGCAGAGCGATGGCTGGAGCTACGCCTACAACGAGAAGTTCCTCACCCAGAGCGAAGAGACCGTCAGCGTCAAGGCCGGCTCCACGGCCAAGCTGAGCTTCCAGGTGGAATGGGGCCCGTACCGTGTCGAGGTGGAGGACCCGGAGACGGGCCTTGTGTCCAGCGCGCGCTTCTGGGCTGGCTACCGCGCCCAGGACAACGCCGAGGGCGGTGCGGTGCGGCCGGACCAGGTCAAGCTGGCGCTGGACAAACCGGCCTACGCCGACGGCGCTACCGCCAAGGTCACCGTCACCCCGCCCGCAGCCGGCAGTGGCTACCTGATGATCGAGTCCAGCGATGGCCCGCTGTGGTGGCAGGAGATCGACGTGCCCGCCGAGGGCAAGACGTTCGACGTGCAGCTGGACAAGCAGTGGGCCCGCCATGACCTGTACATCAGCGCGCTGGTGATCCGCCCGGGTGAGCGCAAGGCCAACGCCACGCCGAAACGCGCGGTGGGCGTGCTGCACCTGCCGCTGAACCGCGCCGAACGCAAGCTGGCGGTGAGCCTGCAGGCGCCGGAGAAAATGCGCCCGAAACAGCCGCTGACCGTGAAGGTCAAGGCTGCAAATGCCGATGGCAGTGTGCCTGAACAGGTGCATGTGCTGTTGTCGGCGGTGGACGTGGGCATCCTCAACATCACCGACTTCAAGACCCCCGACCCGTTCGCCAGCCTGTTCGGGCGCAAGGCCTATGGTGCTGACCAGCTGGATATCTACGGCCAGTTGATCGAAGCCGGCCAAGGCCGCCTGGCCAGCCTGGCATTTGGTGGTGACGCGGCGATGGCCAAGGGTGGCAAGCGCCCCAACACCACGGTGACCATCGTCGCCCAGCAGAGCCTGCCGGTGACCCTGGACGACAAGGGCGAGGGCCTGGCCACGGTCGATATCCCCGACTTCAATGGCGAACTGCGGCTGATGGCCCAGGCCTGGACCGACGAACACTTCGGCATGGCCGAAGGCAAGACCGTGGTCGCCGCGCCCTTGATCGCCGAACTCTCGGCGCCGCGTTTCCTGGCCGGTGGCGACCGTACCAGCCTGGCGCTGGACCTGGCCAACCTGTCGGGTCGTGCCCAGCAACTGAACGTTGAAATCATCACCGAAGGGCAGCTGAGCCTGGCGGCCAACGCCGTGCAGAACGTTGCCCTGGCTGAAGGCCAGCGCTCGACGCTGTTGATCCCGGTCCAGGCCCAAGGTGGCCTGGGGCAGGGCAAGGTGCATGTGCGGGTCACTGGCCTGCAGCTGCCGAACGAGCCGACCGGCGCGTTCGAGCGCGAGTGGACGCTGGGCGTGCGCCCGGCTTACCCGGCGATGCTCAAGCACTACCGCGTGGCCTTGAAGGACCAGCCATGGACCCTGCCTGAAGCAGACCTGGCCGCCTTCGAACCCGCCGGGCTTGAAGCCAGCCTGGCCTTGTCGAGCCGGCCACCGCTGAACCTGGCCGAGCAGATCCGTGCCCTCGAAGCCTACCCCTACGGTTGCCTGGAGCAGACCACCAGCGGCCTCTACCCGTCGCTGTACGCCGATGCCGACAGCCTCAAGCGCCTGGGCATCAAGGGCGAGCCAGCCGATGTGCGCAAGCGCAAGATCGAGATGGGTATCGAGCACCTGCTGGGCATGCAGCGCTACAACGGCAGCTTCGGCCTGTGGAGCTCGGACAGCGAAGAAGAATACTGGCTGACCGCCTATGTCACCGACTTCCTGCTGCGCGCCCGTGACCAAGGCTATGGTGTGCCGGCCGAAGCGCTGAAGAAGGCCAGCGAGCGCCTGCTGCGCTACCTGCAGGAGCGCAACCTGATCGAAGTCGACTACAGCGAGAACGCCGAACACACCCGCTTCGCCGTGCAGGCCTATGCGGCATTGGTGCTGTCGCGCAGCCAGCAGGCGCCGCTGGGTGCCCTGCGTGGCCTGTTCGAACGCCGCGCCGACGCCCGCTCTGGCCTGCCACTGGTGCAACTGGCGGTGGCGCTGGACAAGATGGGCGACAAGCCGCGTGCCGAGCAGGCCCTGCAGGCAGGCCTGGGCATCAGCCGCGGTAAAGGCTGGATGGCCGACTATGGTAGCGCCCTGCGCGACCAGGCACTGATCCTGGCGCTGCTGCAGGAAAACAACCTGGCCAGCCGCCAGGTCGACCAGCGCCTGTTCGCCCTGTCGGATGAGCTGGCGGCCAACCGCTGGCTGTCGACCCAGGAGCGCAATGCGCTGTTCCTGGCCGGCCGTGGCCTGCTGGGCAAACCGGAAGGCCAGTGGCAGGCGCGCCTGGACAGCGCGGGCGAAGTGCGCGAGTTCAACAATGCCGAGTCTGGCATGAAGCTCGAAGGCCCGTTGCTGGCTTCGCCGCTTAGTGTGCAGAACCAAGGCAGCGAGACGCTGTACCAGCAACTGACCTTGTCGGGTTACCCACGCCAGGCGCCTGCGGCCGTTGGCAACGGCATGCAGATCCGCCGTGAGTACCTGGGCATGAATGGTCAGCCGTTGGATCTGCATAACCTGCGCAGCGGAGACCTGGTGCTGGTGCACCTGGCGCTCAAGGCTGAAGACCGGGTGCCGGATGCGCTGGTGGTGGACTTGTTACCGGCGGGCCTGGAGCTGGAAAACCAGAACCTGGCGCAAAGTGCCGCCAGCCTGGAAAACGCCAGCAGTGCGGTGAAGGAATGGCGCGAATCGATGCAGAACGCCAGCGTGGTGCACCAGGAGTATCGCGATGATCGTTACGTCGCCGCGCTCAAACTGGACAGCTATGGCACCACCCACCTGCTGTACCTGGCTCGGGCGGTGACCCCGGGCACCTACCGCGTGCCGCCGCCGCAGGTTGAATCGATGTACCGGCCAAACCTGCAGGCTGTGGGGGATGGGCAAGGGGAGATGACCGTAAAAGCCCGCTAAGCACCTGCCTTGCGCGTACTATGTGGGAGCGGCCTTGTGTCGCGAAAGGGCCGCAAAGCGGCCCCGGCATTTCAAGCGGCGGAGCTGAGATCCTGGGGCTGCTGCGCAGCCCTTTCGCGACACAAGGCCGCTCCCACAGGTCTGCGCCGGGCAGTTCAATGTCAGTGAATCACCCAGCTCATCACCCACAACCCCAACAGCAGCCAGATGATCCCGAGGATGATCGAGGCGCGCATGAACGCGCGGATTGCCGAGTACAGCAGCACCAGCCCGATGATCAGGGCGAGGATGCTGAGCAGCGAGGTCTCCATGCCCAAGGTGCGCGCCAGGCCATCGATGAAATTGCCTCCGGCACTGGCCAGCAGGTTGAACAGCCCGCTCAATGCGTCGACGATGAAGCGGATCAACGACCCCAGCGCCTGGCCCAGCCACTCGAAAAAACCTTCTACATGCATAGTTGCTTCCTGATGAACGAATCGGCGATGTTGCCGTTCCCAAGCCTTTGGCCATCACCTGGCCAGGTCGGTTCCCGATGCCAAGCTTAACGCGGCCGAATACCCGTGCGGGCAGGCTGTTGCGCGCCACGGCGATCGGCATGCTGGTACTGTTCGGCCTGTTGTGGCTGGCCGACCGCCTATGGCCGCTGCCCATGCCCGGAGACGACTTGGCCCGCGTGGTGCTGGCCGAGGACGGCACGCCGTTGTGGCGCTTTGCCGATGCCGATGGCGTGTGGCGCTACCCGGTTAGCCCCGACGAGGTTTCGCCGCTGTATCTGCAGGCGTTGCTGACCTATGAGGACCGCTGGTTCTACAGCCACCCCGGGGTCAACCCGTTGGCCCTGGCCCGTGCTGCCTGGCTGAACCTGCGTGGCGGGCGTGTGGTGTCGGGCGGCAGCACGCTGTCGATGCAGGTCGCACGCCTGCTCGACCCGCATGAGCGCACCCTGGCCGGCAAGCTGCGCCAACTATGGCGCACGGCGCAGCTGGAATGGCACTTGTCCAAGCGCGAAATCCTGCAAATCTACCTGGACCGCGCGCCCTTCGGCGGCACCCTGCAGGGCGTGGCGGCGGCCAGCTGGGCCTACCTTGGCAAGTCGCCCATGCACCTGACCCCGGCCGAAGCGGCACTGCTGGCCGTGCTGCCCCAGGCGCCCAGCCGCCTGCGCCCGGACCGCCACCCCGAGCGTGCCCAGCGCGCCCGGGACAAGGTGCTGCAACGCCTGGCCGAATACCAGGTGTGGCCGGCTCAGCAAATCCGTGAGGCTGCCGAAGAACCGCTGGTGCTGGCGCCACGTCAGGAACCGGCCCTGGCGCCGCTGCTGGCCCGGCGCCTGAACAGCGCCGACAGCCCGCCGCTGATCCGTACCACACTCGACGCCGCACTGCAGCGGCGCCTCGAAGACCTGCTGCTGGGCTGGCGCGCGCGGCTTCCAGAGCGCACCTCCGCTGCCATTCTGGTGGTCGATGCGCAAACCATGGCGGTGCGTGCCTACCTGGGTTCTATCGACCTGGCCGACGAGCGCCGCTTCGGGCATGTCGACATGGTGCGTTCGTTGCGCTCGCCGGGCTCCACCCTCAAGCCGTTCCTCTACGGCATGGCGCTGGATGACGGCCTGATCCATTCCGAGTCGTTGTTGCAGGATGTGCCGCGACGCTACGGTGACTACCGCCCCGGCAACTTCTCCATGGGCTTCAGCGGGCCGGTGTCGGCCAGTTCGGCGCTTGCGCTGTCGCTCAACCTGCCGGCGGTGCAGCTGTTGGAGGCCTATGGTCCGAAACGCTTTGCCGCGCAACTGCGCATGGCGGGCATGCCGCTGATATTGCCGCCTCTGGCAGAGCCCAACCTGTCGTTGATCCTGGGTGGCGCGGGCAGCCGCCTGGAGGATCTGGTGGGTGGCTACGCTGCGCTGGCGCGGGGTGGCAATAGTGCGAGGGTGCGCCTGCAACCGCAGGATCCGTTGCTGGAACGGCGCCTGCTGTCACCAGGGGCTGCGTGGATCATCCGGCGCATCCTCAGCGGCCAGGCGCGCCCCGACCGCGACCCGCATGCCGAGCTGGTGCAACGCCCGCAACTGGCGTGGAAGACGGGCACAAGCTACGGCTTTCGCGATGCCTGGTCGATCGGCGTGGGCCCGCGCTACCTGATCGGCGTATGGATTGGCCGCCCCGATGGCACACCGGTCCCCGGCCAATTCGGGCTGGCTTCGGCAGCGCCGCTGATGCTGCAGGTGCACGACCTGCTGAGCAACCGTGACAGCCAGCGTGGCATCAGCGTGCCGGTGGAGCGGGTGCCGGCGAACGTCGGCGTGGCTGCGATCTGTTGGCCACTGGGCCAGCCGATGAGCAAAAAGGACCCCAACTGCCGGCGTCAGCGTTTCGCCTGGACTTTGGACGGCACTACGCCGCCAACCCTGCAGGCCGCCGACCAGCCACTCGGCCTGGGCCTGCGTGAAAGCGTATGGGTCAACGACCAGGGGCTGCGCGTCGATGGCAGTTGCCCGGGCGCCAAGGCCCGCGATATCGCCCTATGGCCCGCCCCGCTGGAGCCTTGGCTGCCACGTGTGGAGCGGCGTGCGGCGCGCCTGCCGGCCATCGATCCGGCCTGCCCGCCGCATGTGCCGGTCAGCGCGCCACCGCTTTCGATCGTGGGCGTGCGCCCGGGCGACAACCTGCGCCGTCCGGCCACCAGCAGCGAGCCGTTGCAACTGCATGTGTCGGCGCTGGGCGGCGGCGGTCGGCGCTGGTGGTTCCTCAACGGCCAGCCATTGGGCGAAACCCTGGGCCAGGACAGCCTGCTGGTGCGCTTCCAACAGGTAGGCCAGGCCGAAATCAGCGCGCTGGATGAAAGCGGCGAGACGGCGCGCGTGGCGTTCCAGGTCAGCGAGTAGCCGTTCGACGAGGGCCGAGGCAGCACCTACGCTTGCAGGTAACGGGTGTGACCGGCTGGCGCCCCTGATGCCTGTCAGTCAAGCAATTTGGGGCCGCTTTGCAGCCCCAGGGAACATGGAGCGCGCTATGCGTCCTCTGGCCGTGCCCCTGTTGTTGCTGCCTTGGGCGCTTGCGGCCCATGCCGAGCCTTTGCCAGGTTTTCTCGACAGCCATGAGTACGAACGTCGCCTGCCCGGCGCCAACCTGCCGATAGACGCCTACCGCCCGGTCAGTGCTCACCTGCAGCTGGCCGAGGAGGATGGCGACAGCCCCGCGTGGGCGCCTGCGAATACCCGGCTGGTGCTGCATAAAGTGCGCTTCGAAGGCGGCACGGTGTTCCCCCTGAGCGACCTGCGCGAACACTACCAACCGCTGATCGGGCGCCAGACTACCTTGGGCGAGCTCCAGCAGTACACCGCGCGCCTGACCCAGCGCTATCGGCAGGAAGGCTACCTGTTGTCTTACGCCTACCTGCCGCCGCAGGAGGTGGCTGATGGCCAAGTCAATGTGGTGCTGGTCGAAGGCTATATTCGGGATTACCGCGTGGTCGGCGATATCGGCCCGGCAAGCGCCTATCTGCACCAGCTGCTGGAGCGGCTTGCAACCGAGCGCCCGCTGACCCGGGAAACGCTGGAGCGCTACCTGGGCCTGGCCGAGCGCCTGCCAGGGGTGACGATAGACCCACAGCTGGCCATGGCGCGAACCGCTGATGGTGCCACGCTGTTGACCGTGCATGCCCGGCGCAAGCCGTTCAGCGCTGCCGTTACCGTGGTTGATGGCAACCGCGACGATGCGCAGGCGCTGCTGACGGCAACCAGCCACGCCCAGACCCGCTTTGCCGAACAGATCCAGGCCAGCGTGTTGCTGCCACCAGGGAATGACCAGGTGCATTATCAGCGCCTGGCTTACAGCCAATACCTGGATGCGGGCGGCAGCCAGCTGCTGCTGTCGGCCTCGCGTTATCGCAGCGAACCGGGCACGCGGATTCGGCTGGATGATGGCCGTGATATCACCCGCAAGCGCGACAGCGATCGCTATGCGATCGGCCTGCGCCAGCCGGTGATCGTCAGGCCGGATGAATGGATGGTGGTGCAGGGGCAGGTATATTCGGTCAGTGAGCACTTCGAAGACCGGGTAGATGGGTTGCCATCGGCACGGGACTACGACACCTACGTGCGTGCGCTGTCATTCGAGGGCGACTGGCGCAAGGTGGAAGAGGGCCGTTTGCGCATCGTCAGCGCCGGGGTCTATCAGGGCCTGGATTATCTGGGGGCACGCAGCGATGCCGACTACGATCTGGATTTTCTGCGGTTGCGGCTTTCCGGCTTGCAGAGCGACAGGTTGCTCGGTAACTGGCAGGGGGTGGTGTCCGGGGCGCTGTACTGGAGTGATGACCGCTTGCCCGACAGCGAGCGTGCGGGGTTTGGCGGGCAGAGTTTCGGCCGTGGCTACCCGCGCGACCAGGCGGACGGGGACAAGGGCTGGGGTGTGGCTTACGAGGTGAATTACAGCATGCACGCCAACTGGCTGGCGTTGGTGCAGCCCTATGTGGTGGTTGATACGGCGCAGGCCTGGCATAACCGGGGGCCTGTGCAGGATGCCCACCTGGCTTCGGCGGCGCTTGGTGTGCGGTTGGGCGATGGGCGCTTGTTCAATGTGGCGCTGGAGCTGGCCAAGCCTTTGGCGGATGCGGCATTGGACAGCCTGGACCGTGGGCCTCGGCTGACTTTGACGCTTGGCGTTCAAATGTAAGGGGGCGCTGTGGGCTGCAACGCAGCCGCCGAAATCTTGAAGCTACCTGTTTAGTGGGTAGTAAACCGCTGATGCACTGGCGACGAACTGGGTGTCAGTGCCAGTGCAAGCTGGGTGCGGTTGTGCATGTGGGTCAGGCGCAGCACCTGCGACACATACAGCTTCACGGTATTCTCGGTAATGCCCAGCTCACAGGCGATCTGGTAGTTGGTCTGGCCCTTGCCCACCAGGCGGGCTACTTCCAGCTGGCGTGGCGACAGCTTCTCGAACGCCGCTGGCAGTTCGCTTTCACTCTCGTCCACATCGCTGGCACGCCGGTGCATGCCCTGGCCCCGGGCTTTTTGCAGGTCCTGGTAAAGCTCGTCCATCGACTCTGCCAGCTCTTGCAGACGCTGGCTCAACCCGCCCAGCTCGCGGAAGCTGCGCTGGCGCTCCTGCACGGCCTGTTCCTGGCGGCGTACGCCCTCCAGCAGTTCATCGAGGTCCATGGGTTTCTGGTAGTAATCGGCAAAGCCCTCGCGCAACGCTCGGATCACATCCTGCTTCTCCGCGCGACCGGTCACCATGATGGCCTCGAACGCGCGCTGCCCGCCTTGTATCTTCAGTTCGCGGACCAGTTCAATACCATCACGACCAGGCATGTGCAGGTCACAGATGACCACGCCAATGGCCTCGTCTGCCAGGTAACGTTCCAGGGCTTCGTCAGTGGAGTGGGCCGGCAGGCAGCGGTAACCCTTGGTTTCGAGAAACTCACACAATTGTTCGACTATCACTGGTTGGTCATCGACCACCAATATCTTCACATCACTGAATGCTCTGGACACGATCAACTCCCTGTCGTTACGCGGTCCTGCTCCCGGGCCAAGCGCTTTGCAAACTAAAAATAGTCGGGGGTAGTGGATTTGTACAAGTTACAAATTCTGTACAGCCATCGGACCACGAGATTGCTCACTGGATCCATACAGCAGTCAAAAGAAAACCGGTGAGCACATAGGGGACGAACGCCTGCTTGTCACCCATTTCCTCGGTCAAGGCCTGCAAGCGCTTTTTTACCTTGGGGTTGAGCAACGTCCACAGGCGCCGGCGGGTAAGCAGCCACAGCAGCACGCTGACACCGGCGCCGATGAAGGTGCCAAGCACGTATTGCGGGCTGGTGGCCAGGGCCAGGGCGCCCATCAGCTTGACGTCATCGGCACCGAAACGGCCGAGCATGTAACCGGGCAGGGTCAGCAACATGACGATGGCCAGCGCCCATCCGGCATCGCTGGCATCGGCGCCGATCCAGCTGCGGCCAGTGGCGAAAAGCCAGGCCAGGGCGCAGGCAGCCACACCCAGGGTGAGCATGTTGGATATCTGGCGTTGACGCACGTCCTGTTCGGAGCACAAGGCAAGCCACAGCAGGAGAACAATGCTTTGCATTGGCAGGTAGCCCTTCCCAAATGTTGAACACATCTACCCGGTCAGTCAGGTTTCCTTAAGTGAAGATAGACGGGAACCTGCGGGCGAGTGGGGCGGGAAAGGCAAAAAGGCGTGGTCGGGATGGATTTTGTCGCTGTTGAAACAGGCCTCGCAGGCGACCCTTGTGGGAGCGGGTTCACCCGCGAATACCGGCAAAGCCGGTGCCATGCACCGCGTTGTTTTCTTCGCGGGTAAACCCGCTCCCACAGGGGCTGCGGCGCCTGCATAACCGCGTTCGGTGTTACTTCCTGCTCCCCGGCGGGTAGTTGGCCAACACCTTGGTCACGGTGTTCTGGATAGCGCTGTTACGTTCTTCAGGGCTTGGCGGGTAGTTGTTCATGATCTGCTCGGCACTGCCGCGCCACACCAGCTTGCCGTCACGCCCATCGAACAGGTCGATCTGGATGGTGGCGACCTTGTAGTCGACGCTGCGCGTTTCGTTGTACATCGGGCCACCCCAGTAGCCGCCCCAGTAGCCTCCCCAGCCACCGCCGTAGTTGGTGGTGATCTGTTGCTGGCGCTGCTCGACGATCAGGTACGCGCGCACTGTCACGTCCGGCCGGGCGCCGCCTTGTACCGGGCGCAGGCCACGCTGGTCGAGTTGGCTTGCAACTGCCTGGCGAATGCGCTGCTCGGTGAGGTCGCTCTTGATTCGTGGGTCATCCGGGCGGTACTGCAGGCCCGGTTCCTGCCATGCCCAGCTGCGGTAGGCGGCAAAGTCACGGCTGGCATCGAAATCCTGCTGGACGTTATTGCTGGAGCAGGCGGCGAGCAACAACGCGAATGACAGTAGAACGAGACGGCGCAACATGATGGTTCTCCGTTGGATATCAACTGGGAGGATAGCCGTTGAGCGCCTTGTGCACAGAATCGCGCAGGGCGCTTTCGCGTTCACGCGGCGAGTCCTTGTCGCTGCCGCTTTCGGCACTGGCACTCCATACCGGCTGGCCGCTGCGGGCGTCGTACAGGTCGATACGCACCACCATCACCTGCACTTCGTAGGTGCGCACGATGGGCACGCTGGCATAGCCCCCATAGCCATGGCGGTAGCCGCCATAGCCGACACCGCCATAGGGATACGGGCCGTAGTAAGGGTCGTAGGCATCGTAGTCACGTACCTGGCGCAAGCGCTTTTCCAGGCGTATGTCGGCGCTGACCAGCAAGTCGCCGGGGCCGCCCCGGGCGGGACGCAGGCCATGCTGGTCCAGTGCGCCGCTGACGGCATCGGTCAGTTGCGCCGGGTCGGTATCGACCGAGCCACTGGGCAACTGGCCGTTGAGCCAGCTCCAGCTACGGTAGTGCCCGTAATCACGGGCCGGTGTCGGGTAGGCACTGGCATCGAAGGTGCTGGCCGCCTGGGCCGGTGCCGGTGGTAACGGGCGGCTACTGGCCACGTAGGGGTTGCTGCCCTGGCAGCCAGCCAGGGCAAGCGGCAGCACGGCCAGGCACAACAGACGGTACGGCATGTATTCCTCCCGGCGGGCAGGTCAACGGGGGCGGCAGACCCAGTGCAGGTAGCGGCCGAGCCCGGCGAAGCTGGGGTGGCGACGGTAGGCCAGTTCCATTTCCAGCAGGTCGAGCAGCTCGGCCTTGCCTTGGAATTCCTTGGGCATGTAGTCGTGGAACACCCGCACGCCACTTTCGCTTTCAACCTGCCACATAGGATCAAGTTGCGCCCTGAGTTCCCGTGGATCAAGCGGTTTTTGCGGGGTCAGGCTCTGCTTTTCACCTTCCAGCCGGTTGCTGCGCAACTTGCGGAAATGGCCCTTGAGCAGGTTGCGATAGACCAGGGCGTCGCGGTTGTAGAAGGCCAGCGACAGCCACCCGGAAGGGGCCGTGAGCTGGTGCAGCACCGGCAGGATGCTTTCGGGCTCGGCCAGCCACTCGAGTACGGCGTGGCATAGCACCAGATCGTAGGGTTCGGTCAGCTGGCCAAGCAGGTCTTGCCAGGGGGCCTGGATGAAGGTGGCCGGTTGGCCGGCTTCGGCAAAGCGCGCCCGTGCGCCGTCGAGCATAGGCTCGGCGGGTTCGGCCAGGGTCAGCTGGTGGCCGCGCTGGGCCAGCCACAAAGCCATGTGACCCAACCCGGCACCGATGTCGAGGATGCGCAGCGGGCGGTCAGGCAGGGCTTCGGCCAGGTCGGCCTGCAGCACGGCCAGGCGGATCGCGCCCTTGGCGCCGCCGTAGATCTTTTCGGCAAAGCGGGTAGCCAGCTCATCGAAGTGACGGTCGTTCATCGGGCGAAGCGCCTCTCGCTGTCGGCCAGCTTGGCTCGCACCACCTGGTCCATGTCCAGGCCAAGTTCGCTGCACAGCAGCAACAGGTAGAGCACCACATCGCCGATTTCCTGGCCGGCATGGGCCAGCTTATCGGCTGGCAGCTGGCGCGATTGGTCTTCGCTCAGCCACTGGAAGATTTCCACCAGCTCGGCCATTTCGACACTGGCGGCCATGGCGAGGTTCTTCGGGCTGTGAAAGCCGCGCCAGTCGTTGTTGTCGCGGATCTGGTGCAGGCGTTGGGTGAGTTCTTGCAGGTTCATCGGGGGTCTCCTAATGCTGCATAGCTTCTGCGCAGGCCCGATGCAAAGCAAGGGGGCCGCTATGCGGCCCATCGCGACGCAAGGCCGCTCCCACAGGAGGTCACCGGCATCAAACCGAACGCGGTACCTGTGGGAGCGGCCTTGTGTCGCGAAAAGGCTGCGAAGCAGCCTCACGATTTAAAGCCGGTCCCAGCGCCCGACCATATGCAGTACCCCTCCATGGCCATCCAGCCGCAGCTCTCCCGTAGCCCCCGCCTCACTGGCACCGAGCACCACCTCCGATGGCAACCGCACCGGCTTGCGGAAATCCACCTCGAAGGCAAAGCCACTGTGCGGCAGGTGCCCGCGCAATGCCGCCAGGGCCATGGCCTTGCTCCACATGCCATGGGCAATGGCCGTGGGGAAGCCGAACAGCCGGGCACTGGCCGCGCTGAGGTGGATCGGGTTGTAGTCCCCGCAGACCTTGGCATAACGCCGGCCGATATCGCTGTCGGCGTACCAGCGGGTTGCCTCCGGCAACGCTTGCGGTTCGTCCTCGGCAGGCTCACCTGCCTGGCTTTCCAGCTTCAGCCCGCGCACCAGCATACGGCTGGTCTCGCGCCACAGCAGGCCGATGCCGTCTTCGGCTTCGGTGACCAGGTCGAAGGTGCCGCCCTTGGCATGCGCTTGCAGATTGCCTGCATGCACCGCAAAGCGCAGCCCTTCGATACCGCCCAGCGGGCGCAGCACCTCGATGCGGTTGTGCAGGTGCACCAGGCCGAGCAGCGGGAAGGGGAAGTTTGGCGCGGTCATCAACTGCAGCTGCAGCGTGAACGCCATGACATGTGGATAAGTCCCCGGCAGGCGGCCATCGTCGGTGAAGTGGCACAACCGTCGATAGGCGGCCAGGTTGCCCGGCTGGACGCGGATGAAGCAGCGCAGGCCGTCGTCCGGCAGCTGGTCGCCGCTGATGCTGCGCTTGCTGGCCGCGCGCAGGTACAGGCTGGTGCGCGAAGCCGGGCTGTGCAGGTCGTGCCAGTGTCGGCTCATGCTCAAGCCCCCATCAAGGCCTGGCCGCATACCCGCAGCACCTGGCCGTTGACTGCACCGGAGCCTGGCTGGCTGAGCCAGGCGATGGCTTCGGCGACATCCTGCGGGCGGCCGCCCTGGCCAAGCGAACTCAAGCGTCGCCCGGCCTCGCGCAGGCCCATGGGCATGGCGGCGGTCATGTGGGTTTCGATGAAACCGGGTGCCACGGCATTGATGCTGCCGCCGCGCTCGGCGAGCCGGGGCGCCCACGCCTGGGCCAAGCCGATCAGCCCGGCCTTGCTCGCGGCATAGTTGGTCTGCCCGCGGTTGCCGGCGATACCGCTGACCGAGGCCAGCAGGGTGATGCGCGCGTTTTCACCCAGGGCGCCGTTGTCGTACAGCGCCTGTGTCAGCACCTGCGGTGCCTTGAGGTTTACCGCCAGCACCGCGTCCCAGTATTCCGGGGTCATGTTGGCCAGGGTCTTGTCGCGTGTGATACCGGCATTGTGCACCACGATGTCGACGCCGTCGGGCAGGGCCGCAAGCAGTTGCGTTGCCGCGTCGCCGGCGCAGATGTCCAAGGGCAGCGCCTTGCCACCCAGGCGCGCGGCCAGGGCGTCTAGGTCCTGGCTGGCTTGGGGCACGTCCAGCAGCAGTACGTCGGCACCGTCCCGGGCCAGGGTTTCGGCAATGGCGGCACCGATGCCGCGCGCGGCACCGGTCACCAGGGCGCGGCGCCCAGCCAGCGGCCGTGTCCAGTCCTCGACCTGGCTGGCGCAGGCATGCAGGCGCAGCACCTGGCCGGAAATGAAGGTGCTCTTGGGCGAGAGGAAGAAGCGCAGGGCGCCTTCCAGCTGGTCCTCCGCGCCGGGGCTGACATACAGCAACTGCGCGGTCGCACCGTTGCGCAGTTCCTTCGCCAGCGAGCGGCTGAAGCCTTCCAGGGCTCGTTGGGCAATGCTGGCCAACGGGTCGTCGAGGCTTTCTGGCGTGCGGCCCAGCAGCACCACATGGGCGCACGATGCCAGGCTGCGCAGCAGTGGCTGGAAAAATTCGCGCAACTGCTTCAACGCGTCGCTGTCGGACAGGTGACTGGCATCGAATACCACGGCCTTGATCTTCGGCCCCAGACCAGCCACCCATGCTTCGGCCTGGAGGTTGTCGGTATTGAAGCTGTAAAGCGTGTCGGTCAGGCGCGGGGCAATGGCTTCGACCTGGCTCGCCAGTGGCCCGCCACCCAGTACCAGGGCACCTTCGACCGGGCGCAGGCGGCCTGCCTGCCAACGCTCCAGCGGCGCTGGACGTGGCAGGCCAAGGGCATCCACAAGGCGGCGGCCGAGGTTGGAGTTGGCAAAGCCGAGGTAGCGATCGCTCATGAGTGGGTCTCCCGGAAGGCAAGCTTGAAAGTGTGGACCAACTTTGTGGCAAGGTCGTTCGAATGCGGTAAAAACACCTAGGCTGTACGGATCAAATTGTTTCAGGAGGAACAAGCGCATGCGTTCACTTCGCCGGGTCGCGATCCTGGGCGGCAACCGAATTCCCTTCGCCCGTTCCAATGGCGCCTACGCCACGGCCAGCAACCAGGCGATGCTAACCGTCGCCCTCGAAGGGCTGATCGAACGCTACCGCCTGCATGGGTTGCGCATGGGGGAGGTGGTGGCTGGCGCTGTGCTCAAGCACTCGCGAGACATGAACCTGACACGTGAGTGCGTGCTGGGTTCGCGCCTGTCGCCGCTGACGCCAGCCTATGACATCCAGCAAGCCTGCGGGACGGGGCTAGAGGCGGCACTGCTGGTGGCCAACAAGATTGCCCTGGGGCAGATCGACTGCGGCATAGCCGGCGGTGTGGACACCACCTCCGATGCGCCGATTGCGGTCAACGAAGGCCTGCGCCACATCCTGTTGCAGGCCAACCGTGGCAAGAGCCTGGGCGAACGGCTCAAGCCATTTCTCAAGCTGCGTCCTCACCACCTGAAACCCGAATTACCGCGCAACGGTGAGCCGCGCACCGGTTTGTCTATGGGCGAGCATTGCGAACGCATGGCCCAGGCCTGGCGCATTGGCCGTGCCGAGCAGGACGAGCTGGCGCTGCTGAGCCACCAGGCGCTGGCTGCCGCGTACGCCGAAGGGTGGCAGGATGACCTGCTGACGCCGTTTCTGTCTTTGACCCGTGATAACAACCTGCGCCCCGACCTGACGCTGGAACAATTGGCCAAGCTCAAGCCAGCCTTCGACCGCAGCGGGCAGGGCACGCTGACGGCGGGCAACTCCACACCGCTGACCGATGGTGCTTCGCTGGTGTTGCTGGGCAGCGAGGAATGGGCCGAGCAGCAGGGGCTGTCGGTGCTGGCCTATCTGGTCGATGGTGAAACCGCTGCGGTGGATTTCGTTACTGGTCGCGAAGGGCTGTTGATGGCGCCGGTGTATGCGGTGCCGCGGCTGTTGGCGCGCAATGGCCTGACGCTGCAGGACTTTGACTATTACGAGATTCACGAAGCCTTTGCTGCCCAGGTGCTGTGCACGCTCAAGGCCTGGGAAGATGCCGATTATTGCCGCGAACGGCTGGGGCTGGATGCGCCGCTCGGGGCGATTGACCGCAGCAAGCTCAACGTCAAGGGCAGTTCGCTGGCGGCCGGGCACCCGTTTGCCGCGACCGGGGGGCGGATATTGGCCAACCTGGCCAAGCTGCTGGCGAGGTCGGGGAAGGGGCGGGGGTTGATATCGATCTGCGCTGCGGGTGGGCAGGGGGTGACCGTCATCGTCGAGCGCTGAGCTGTTAGGCTTGTCTGGTCAGAACTAAAAGAAACCACCATGCCCATCATCGGACACCCCCGCCCCATTCCGGCGCTGGACCACCTGCCCAGGCCGCTCTATGCACGAGCCGAAAGCCTTGGCGCCGGCTCCTGGACCACCCGCCACCAGCACGACTGGGTGCAGTTTTCCTATGCCATCAGCGGCGTCCTCGGGGTGTATACCCAGGAAGGCAGCTACTTCGCCCCGCCCCAGTGGGGCGTGTGGATACCAGCCGATGCCGAACACGAAGTGGTCACCTCGATGCAGGCCGAAATGCGCAGCCTTTACGTGCGCCGGGATGCCTGCCCGTGGGCCCCGGAGCAATGCCGGGTACTGGAAGTGACCCCGTTGGCGCGCGAACTGATCAAGCAGTTCTGCCTGTTCCCGGCAGAATACCCGGAGGTTGACAGCGCCGAGGCGCGGCTGGTGGCGGTGCTGCTCGACCAGTTGCGCATGCTGCCCGAAGTCGGCTTTTCGTTGCCACTGCCACGGCACCCGGGGTTGCTGGCGCTGTGCAATGGTCTGATCGCTGCACCGGACCAGTCGCAGACCTTGCAGCAGTGGGCGCGAGAGTTGGGTTGCTCGGAGAAGACGCTGATGCGGCTGTTCCAGCGGGAGACGGGCTTGAGTTTTCGCAACTGGCGGCAGCGTATGCGGCTGTTGTCGTCGCTGGCGCTGCTGGAGGCCGGGGAGAGTGTGACCGAGGCGGCGTTGGGGTGTGGGTATGACTCCACCTCGGCTTACATTGCGGCGTTCAAGCAATTGTTCGGCGCGACGCCGGGAGAATTGAGGCTTTAGTGATTGGTCGCTTGTGCCGGCCTCTTCGCGGGCACGCCCGCTCCCACAGGTACTGCACAGCTTGCAAAGCTGCGGTGATCCCTGTGGGAGCGGGTTCACCCGCGAAGAGGCCAGCGCAGGCAACACATCAGGTACGGAACCTGCGCACCAGTGCATCCAGCTCATTGGACAGCCCGGCCAGGCTCTCCGAATCCATCCGCGCCGCCTGGGCCAGTTCGGCCACCAGCTGCGCATCGCCGTGAATCTGGCTGATGTGCCGGTTGATGTCTTCGGCCACCTGGTGCTGCTCTTCGGCCGCCGTGGCAATCTGGGTGTTCATGTCGCGGATCACATCCACCGACTCGCGGATCTGCCCGAAGCTGTCACGGGCCAGGCCGATGCGGCTCACCGACTGCTGCGAAACCTCCAGGCTGGCGTGCATCTGTGCAGCCACTTCGGCAGTGCGGCTGGCCAGGTTGCCCAGCAGGCCGTCGATCTCGGCGGTGGAGTCGGCAGTGCGCTTGGCCAGCGCCCGCACCTCGTCGGCAACCACGGCAAAGCCACGGCCCTGCTCGCCGGCACGTGCCGCTTCGATGGCGGCGTTGAGCGCCAGCAGGTTGGTCTGCTCGGCAATCGAGCGGATGGTGCCGAGGATCGACTGGATGGCGTTGCTGTCACGCTCCAGTTGCTGGATCGACTGCGCCGACTGCTCGATCTCCTGGCTCAGGCGGTCAACGCTATGTACCGCGGCATCGATCTGCTGCTGGCCTTCGCGGGCCTGTTGCTGGCCGCTGTCGGCCGATTGCGCCGCCTGGCTGCAGGAACGTGCCACTTCGTTGGCGGTGGCGACCATTTCGTGGAAGGCGGTTGAGACCATGTCCACCGCTTCGCGCTGGCGGCCTGCGGCTTCGGCCATGTCGCTGGAAACGCGGGTCGAGCTGCTGGAGGTGCTGAGGATCTTGCTGGCGGCAGCACCGATGTGCTGGATCAGGCTGCGAATGGCACCGAGGAACTGGTTGAACCAGCTGGCCAGTTGTGCGGTTTCGTCGCGGCCACGGATCTCCAGATTGCGGGTCAGGTCGCCCTCGCCCTGGGCGATATCTTCCAGGCCGCTGGTGACGCTGTTGATCGGGCGTACGATCAGCTTGGCGAAGGTGGCACCGACCACGGCGAACAGCGCGGCCAGTACCAGGGCCACCACGCCGATCAGCCAGGTCAGCCGGGTGGTGGTCTGCATCACTTCGCTTTGTTCGATCAGGCCGATCAGGGTCCAGCCAAGCTGTTCGTCCGGGTAGATGTTGGCCATGTAGCGCACGCCATTCAGCTCCACTTCGGCCAGCCCCTTGCCGTGCTTGGCCAGCTCGGCGTACCCGTCGCCAAAGCTCGCCAGTTGCTTGAAGTTATGCTTGGCGTCACGAGGGTCGACCAATACGTTGCCGTTGTTTTCCACCAGTAGCACGTAGCCGCTTTCGCCCAGCTTGATCTGCTGGACGATCTCGGTAAGGCCTTTGAGCGAGACGTCGACGTTGACCACGCCACCAGGGTTGCCCAACTGGTTGGCGACGGTGCGCACGGTGCTGACCAGCACAGCGTCGTCGGCAGCCCAGTAGTAGGCGCCGGTACGCAAGGTCTTGCCAGGGTTGGCCATTGCCAATTGGTACCAGGGGCGGGTGCGCGGGTCGTAATTGACGAACTTCTGCCCGGCCGGCCAGCCGACATAGCCACCGTCATTCACCCCGTAGGACAGGTACGCATAGCTGGGATGCGTGGTGGCCAGGCGGGTCATGAACTCCAGCAGCTTGCTGGCCTGCTCGCCCAGTTCATAGGACGGGGTTGCGCTCATGTATTTGTTCAGTTCGCTACCCGTGGCGGCGACCATCGGCTGCGCAGCCAGGTACTCGACGTTCTGGTTGATGCCCTGGAAGAAGATGTTCATCGCGTTGCTGACCTGGCGGATTTCCCGGCTGCTGCCATCGAGGAATCCGTCGCGGGCTTCGCCACGCAGGTTGAGGACCACAAGGGTCGCCACTAGGACGATGGGCAAGCCGGCGATGACCGCGAATGCCCAGGTCAGTTTCTGTTTGATGCTCATCGACGCTCCCGGATTTGTTATTTTCGACATACGAGGCAGGTAACAATTGCATCGGCAGCATCCGGGTTTAATGTAGGGAAACGCCCGTATTTATTGGATAAAGTCGCAGTTGGTGACTATTCGGTCGTGTTTGGACGTATATGGCATACCAAAAGCGTTGCGGGTGGCTCAGTGACAGCAGCCACCAGCAGTGCCATTGGCCAGATCCTTGAGGATCGGGCAGTCCGGGCGCTCGTCTCCCTGGCAGTGCGATACCAGTTCGCCAAGGGTGTCGCGCAGGCTCACCAGCTCTTCGATGCGCCGGTTCAGCTCATCGATGTGCTGCATGGCCAGCGCTTTCACATCGGCGCTGGCACGCTGGCGGTCCTGCCACAAGGTCAACAGCTTGCCGACCTCCTCGAGGGAAAAGCCCAGGTCGCGGGAGCGCTTGATGAAGGCCAGGCTGTGCAAGTCTTCCGCCTGGTAAAGGCGGTAGCCGCTGTCACTGCGCGTGGCGGGTTTGAGCAGGCCGATGGACTCGTAGTAACGGATCATCTTGGTGCTGAGCCCGCTGCGGCGGGCGGCCTGGCCTATGTTCATGGGGCCTCCTGGGTGTTGCTGGTGGGTTTCCACGCCTTGAGCCACAGCGCGTTGCTCACCACGCTGACGCTGGACAGGGCCATGGCGGCGCCGGCCAGTACCGGGTTGAGGTAACCCAGCGCGGCCAGCGGGATGCCGATCAGGTTATAGATGAACGCCCAGAACAGGTTCTGGCGGATCTTCGCATAGGTCTTGCGGCTGATCTCCAGGGCGGCCGGTACCAGGCGTGGGTCGCCGCGCATCAGGGTGATGCCGGCGGCCTGCATGGCCACGTCGGTACCGCCCCCCATGGCAATGCCGATATCGGCGGCGGCCAGCGCCGGCGCATCATTGATGCCATCACCGACCATGGCGACCACGCCATCCTGCTTGAGCGCGGCCACGGTCGCGGCCTTGTCGGCCGGCAGCACTTCGGCATGCACGTCGTCGATGCCCAGGGCATCGGCCACCACTTTGGCGCTGCCGCGGTTGTCGCCGGTCAGCAGGTGGCTGCTGATGTGTTGCGCATGCAGGGTATCGATTGCCTGCGCGGCGCCGGGCTTGAGGCTGTCACCAAAGGCGAACAGGCCCAGCACACGCGGCTGCGCGCCGCGTTCGACAAGCCATGACAGGGTGCGCCCCTCGGCTTCCCAGGCCTGGGCCTTGGCGGCCAGGTCGCCGGGTGGCAGGGCGCTTTCATCGAGCAGGCGGCGGTTGCCCAGGGCCAGCTCGCGGCCTTCCACGCGCCCGGCAATACCACGCCCGGTCAGCGACTGGCTGTCGGTAACGCCAGGCACGTCCAGGCCTTGTTCGGCACAGGCATCCAGTACCGCCTTGGCCAGCGGGTGTTCGCTGCCGCGCTGCAAGGCACCGGCCAGGCGGTGCAGGTCGGCGCTGCTGCCCACCTGCGCCTGGCTGTGGACAACGCGCGGGCTGCCGGAGGTGAGGGTGCCGGTCTTGTCGAACACCACGCGGTTGACCGCATGGGCGCGCTCCAGCGCTTCGGCGTCCTTGATCAGGATGCCATGGCGGGCGGCAACCCCGGTGCCGGCCATGATCGCTGCGGGTGTGGCCAGGCCGAGGGCGCAGGGGCAGGCGATGACCAGTACCGCGACGGCATTGATCAGCGCGGTTTCCAGCGGCGCGCCGGCCAGCCACCAACCGGCCAGGGTGATCAGCGCCAGTACCAGCACGGCCGGGACGAATACCTGGCTGACCCGGTCGACCAGCTTTTGGATCGGTGCCTTGGCCGCCTGGGCGTCTTCCACCAGGCGGATGATGCGTGCCAGCACGGTTTCGGTACCCAGTGCCTTGGTGCGTACCAGCAGCCGGCCTTCGCCGTTGATGGCGCCACCGGTGACGCTGTCGCCGGGCTGCTTGGGCACCGGCAGGCTCTCGCCGCTGATCAGGGCTTCATCGGCATGGCTGCTGCCGTCTTCCACCACGCCATCGACCGGGAAGCGCTCGCCGGGTTTGACCAGTACCAGGTCGCCGAGGCGCAGTTGGGCAATGGCCACGTCTTCTTCCCGGCCATCGACCAGGCGCACGGCCCGTTCCGGGCGCAGGGCCTCGAGGGCACGGATGGCGCTGGCGGTCTGGCGCTTGGCACGGCTTTCCAGGTACTTGCCCAGCAGCACCAGGGCAATCACCACGGCCGAAGCTTCGAAGTACAGGTGAGGGGCCATGCCGGCGGGGGCTTGCGCCCACTGGTACAGGCTCAAGCCGTAGCCGGCGCTGGTACCCAGAGCCACCAGCAGGTCCATGTTGCCGGTACCTGCGCGCACGGCCTTCCAGGCGGCCACGTAGAACCGCGCGCCGAGAATGAACTGCACCGGTGTGGCCAGCAGGAACTGCACCCACGCTGGCAACATCCAGTGCACGCCAAACGGCTGCACCACCATTGGTACCACCATCGGCAGGGCGAGCAGCAATGCTGCGCCGACCGCCAGGCGTTCGTTACGCAGGCGGCGTTGGGCGGCATGCTGGTCGTCCCTGGCGACTTGCGGCAGGCTGGCGCTATAGCCGGCCTTTTGCACGGCGTCGATCAGCAGGTTGTCGTCGAGGGCCGCGAGCACTTCGAGGTGCGCACGTTCGCTGGCCAGGTTGACGCTGACCCGTTCAACACCCGGCAGCTTGCCGAGAGCGCGCTCTACGCGGCCGACGCAACTGGCGCAGGTCATGCCGCCAATCTGCAGTTCGACGGTGCGGGTGGGCACGCCATAGCCGGCTTCGCGTATGGCCTCGACCAGCGCGGGCAGACTGTTGACCGGGGCCTGGACCCGGGCCTGTTCGGTGGCGAGGTTGACGCTGACCTGTTCAGTGCCGGTGACCTTGCGCAGGGCGCGTTCGACCCGGCCGGCACAACTGGCGCAGGTCATGCCGGAGATCGGCAGGTCGTATGTGGTGGATGCGGGCATGGCTCTCCTCCTTGGACAGGCCTCCAGCATCAACCTTGCCACGCAGGTAAGGTCAATAGCCCAGGCCGGCTCGCTTCAACTCCAGCCCATATTGCCCCATGGCGATGCGGTATTTGTTGATCTGGCCCGCCTGCAGGTTCAGTCGCGTGCTGCGTTGGTCCTCGACACCCGGGGCGCAGCCGGGCATTTGCCCGGGCAGCAGGCGCAGGCGCACGTCCACCGGGCCGGGCGGCAGGTTGAACGAGGTGGACTGCTCCTGGAACACGCGCCCGGAGAGCTGGTCGTTGAGGTAGATGCCGATTTCGCAACTGGTGGCCACTTCCAGACGCTCCCGGGAAATGATCAGCACGCTGTAGTCCGAGTTGCCCTCGGCGCTGGCCGGTGGCACTGCAGCCAGCGTGCTCAATAGCCCGACGACGGCCAATGCTGCCCTGAACATGAAGAATCTCCTGCTTGCCTGATCATCAAAGGCGCAGCTTGGCCGACGCGCGCGCGGATTTCCACCCCGGCTGGTGTCGGCAAGTCTTGACCTTGCCCCGATGGCAAGCTTGAGACTTGTGGAAAACCTGAAGGAGGTAACCCCCATGCAAGTGTTCAATGTACAAGGCATGACCTGTGGCCATTGCGTGAAAGCCGTGACCCGGGCAGTGCAGGAGCAGGATGCCGCGGCCAAGGTGGAGGTCGATCTGGCGGCCAGGCAGGTACGGGTGCAGAGCGAGTTGGCTCAGGAGCGGATCCTCACGGCCATTCGCGATGAAGGTTATCAGGTCGAGGCGGCCTGAATACTGACCTGTGGGAGCGGGCGTGCCCGCGAACACCGGCGTAGCCGGTGCCATCCACCGCGCCGCCTGATTCGCGGGCACGCCCGCTCCCACAGGGGGCGCTCCAGGCTCGGTATTGTTGCAAATGTTTTCACATGGATAGGGGCCACAGCAGGTAGAATCGAGCACTTGCTTAGCCTGCTATGGATTCCTGATGAACCTGCGAATGGTGCTCATCCTGGGCGCACTCAGTGCGTTCGGGCCCTTGGCGATCGACTTCTACCTGCCCGCCTTCCCGGCCATGGCGCAGGCGTTCGCCACCGATGAAAAACACGTCCAGGCCACCTTGGCCGCCTACTTCCTTGGCCTGTCCATCGGGCAACTGGCCTACGGGCCGGTGGCTGACCGCTTTGGCCGACGCAAGCCGCTGATGTTCGGGGTGACCCTGTTCACCCTGGCGTCACTGGCATGTGCCTATGCCCCCGACCTCGATACCCTGGTGCTGGCGCGGTTTGTCCAGGCGTTGGGCGGTTGCGCCGGGATGGTGCTTTCGCGGGCCATCGTCAGTGACAAGTGCGACCCGGTGGCCTCGGCCAAGGTGTTCTCGCAGCTGATGCTGGTCATGGGGCTGGCGCCAATCCTGGCACCGATGCTGGGCGGGGTGCTGGTGAACGTGGCCGGCTGGCAATCGATCTTCCTCGCCCTGAGCCTGTTCAGTGCCGGCTGCCTGTTGGCGGTCAGCCTGGGCCTGCCGGAAAGCCTGCCCGAGCACATACCGCGGCAACCGCTGTCTGGCGCCATGCGCCAGTACTTGCGCCTGTTCGCTGACCGGGTGTTCGTCGGCCATGCCCTGACCGGTGGTATCGCCATCGCCGGCATGTTTGCCTACATCGCCGGTTCGCCTTTCGTGTTCATCAAGCTCTATGGCGTGCCGGCCGAGCATTACGGCTGGTTGTTCGGCACCAATGCCGCCGGCTTCATCCTGGTGGCGCAGGTGAATGCACGCTTGCTGGCCAAGCGCGGGCCGGCATTTCTGTTGGCGCGTGCGGTATGGCTGTACCTGGCTGCGGGCCTGGTGTTGCTGGCCGTGGCGGCAATGCGGCCAACACAGCTGTGGCCACTGCTGGTACCGCTGTTCGTCTGCATTTCCAGCCTCGGCTGCATCATCCCCAACGCCTCTGCCTGTGCCATGAGCGGGCAGGGGGCGCGGGCCGGCAGTGCCTCGGCGCTGATGGGCTGCCTGCAGTTCAGCGTCGCCGCCGGTGCAGCGGCGCTGGTGGGGCTGCTGCATGATGGCAGTGCGGTACCGATGGCGCTGGTGATCAGCCTGTGCGGGGCGCTGGTGGTCAGTGTCGCGCTGCTGACCCGACGCTTGCCGGCCAAGGCTCCCGCATAAGCGGGTGAGGTGCCTGCAGACGGGTTTCCAGCGTGGCGACGAAGGCACGCGCCTCGGCCTCGCTGCGGAAACTGACCACGTGTTGATCGAGCTGGACCTGCCAGGGGCAAGCGGGGTTTCGGCTCGACGCACTGACGACAATTTTCATCGCGGCATACCTCCAAAGGGGGAGAGCGGATGAAGTGTAGCGCTGCACTTTCTGCCCGCCATGACCTGCATCAGTGTCCTGACTGACGGTCGGCAAGAACGTTTTCTACATGTTTTTTCCAGCTTGGGGTGCAATGCCCGCAAGCACGTGGAACCTTCGCTTTGGCTTGCGCTACTTGTGGAAATTGCTTGTCGGCCGCGTCCGAAGTTGCATCCGGTGTTTTTTCCGCCTGTCGTTCCCGGGCTCCTGCCATGTGTGCCGGGCTGCTTGCCCACGCGGTCCGGGCAGCTTTCACGCACTGTTCCGCTGCCTGCCATGGGTAGGCATACCCAGTGGTATTTTGCCTGTGGCACCACTGCGCGGCGCTGCCTGAATGGCGTTTTTTGCGGCTTATACTGGCGAACCAGGCCAGTGCCAGCGAGAGGCGCTTCCCTGCCAGGGGTGGCCATCGCATCCACACAGTGAACTTGCAGGGAGTTACAGGGACATGAACGCAGCCAGCAGTATCAGCCAGATTGCCAGCCTGATGGCCGACCCCAAGCGCAGTGCCATGTTGTGGGCATTGATCGATGGCACGCCGCGGCTGGCCAACGAGCTCGCGGTAATGACAGGCCTGACCTCGTCATCGGCCTGCGCTCATCTTTCGTTGTTGTCGTCGGCCGGTTTGCTCCGACACGAAGCGCGGGGGCGCAAGCGCTACTTCCGGCTGGCCACCCCGCAAGTCGGGGCAGCGGTGGAGGCCCTGGCCAGTGTCCAGTTGGAGAGTGCCAGGGGGGAGCGGGCCAAGGCACCGGTATCACCGCTGCCCATGTCGATACGCAGGGCGCGTCGCTGTGGCGATCACTTGGGGGGGGAACTGGCCGGTGAGCTGTATCACCGTCTGGTGGTGGCCGGCTGGCTGGAGGGTAGTGGTCGGCAGTTGATGGTAAGCGAAGAGGGGCGGACGCAGTTGGCTTTGGTCGGGGTCTACATCGATGCCTTGGCGCCGCACCAGCAACGTGGCTGCGTGATCTGCCGCTGCACCGAGTGGAACGACCAGGGGCCGCACCTGGGCGGCGTGCTGGGGCAGGCCTTGTTCCGGCTGTTCCTGCAATCTGGCTGGATGCGCGAGGCCGAGGACTCGCGGGCATTGCATATTTCTGCGTTGGGTATCCAGCAGATCAATCGCATTGCCCGCGTGCCGACGTTGCAGGTAGGTTGACGGCGCCACAGATATGTCGCCGTCAGGTCATTCAGGCCAGCCGGGCATCCAGGCTGTTCTGGGCCAGTCGACGGGCCTGGTCTTCGGTCATGCCCAGATGGGTGTACAGGGCGTGGAAGTTTTCGGTGACATAGCCGCCGAAGTAGGCCGGGTCGTCAGAGTTGACCGTGACCTTCACGCCGCGCTCGAGCATCTCGAGGATGTTATGTTGGCTCATGTGGTCGAACACGCACAGCTTGGTGTTCGACAGCGGGCACACCGTGAGCGGGATCTGCTCGTCGATGATGCGCTGCATCAGGCGCTCGTCCTCGATGGCGCGCACACCGTGGTCGATACGCTTGACCTTCAGCAGGTCCAGGGCTTCCCAGATGTACTCGGGCGGGCCTTCCTCGCCGGCATGGGCAACGGCGACCAGGCCTTCGCTGCGGGCGCGGTCGAACACTCGCTGGAACTTGCTCGGTGGGTGCCCCATTTCCGAGCTGTCCAGGCCAACGGCGATGAACGCATCGCGGAATGGCAGGGCCTGGTCGAGGGTTTTCTGTGCTTCATCTTCGCTGAGGTGGCGCAGGAAGCTGAGGATCAGGCCACTGCTGATGCCCAGTTGTTCGCGACCGTCCTTCAACGCCTGGTTGATGCCGTTGAGCACCACCTCGAAGGGGATGCCGCGGTCGGTATGGGTCTGTGGGTCGAAGAACGGTTCGGTGTGGATCACGTTCTGCGCCTTGCAGCGTTGCAGGTAGGCCCAGGTCAGGTCGTAGAAGTCCTGCTCGGTGCGCAGCACGTCGGCGCCCTGGTAATACAGGTCCAGGAACTCCTGCAGGTTGTTGAAGGCATAGGCACCGCGCAAGGTCTCCACATCGGCCCAGGGCAGGGCGATCTTGTTGCGCTCGGCCAGGGCGAACAGCAGCTCGGGCTCCAGCGAGCCTTCCAGGTGCAGGTGCAGTTCGGCCTTGGGCAGGGCGTTCAACCAGTCATACATGGTGGGTCATCTCGATCAGGTACGGTTGCCGCCATTCTACAGAGCCTGGCCGGGCATTGCGCACGGCCAGGCTGCGACCTGGTGAATCACCAGACCAAGGGTTCGCCCTTGTAGTTGATGAAGCGCAGGCCGCCGTTGCCGCTTTGCGCCTTGATCTGTTCAAGCATGCCGCGGGTGCTGGTCAGCACGTCGATCTCGGCGTTTTCACCGCCCATGTCGGTTTTCACCCAGCCCGGGTGCATGGCCAGTACGCAAAGGTCGGGGCGTTGTTGCTCGACGACGAAGCTGTTGATCATCGAGTTCAGGGCCGCCTTGCTGGCCTTGTACAGGCAGATTTCGCCGCCGTCGGGGATGGTCACGCTGCCCAGGATCGAGCTCATGAAGGCGAGTACGCCGCTGCCTTCGCGTACCTGGCCGACCAGGCGGCGGGCCACGCGGATTGGCGCCACGGCGTTGGTCATGAACAGGTCGCCGATGTCCTTGTTCTGCACCGTCTCAAGGTCTTGCGGCAGAGGCCCCATGACCCCGGCGTTGATGAACACCAGGTCGAAGACTTGGTCTTGCAGGCGTTGCTTGAGGCCATCGAGCTGGGCCGTGTCGTTCATTTCCAGCTGTTCGATGCGCACGCCGGGCACGTCCGCCAGGGCGCCGGGCTGCTGCGGGTTGCGCACGGTGGCGGTGATGGTCCAGCCGTCTTCCTGCAGGCGTTGCACCAGGCCCAGTCCCAGCCCGCGCGAGGCGCCGATGATGAGTGCGGTTTTTGCGTTAGCCATTTGGATGCGCTCCGTGATCGGTTCGAAGAAGGATATTGAGGATAATGCACTGTGGTGCCGAGCGCCTCGTGGTGGGCTGTACGAAAAATCACCAGTTGCGTCAGGCCCTTGTACGGCGTGGCCTTCGGCTTGTTGGCGCACGGGTTATCCACAAGCTGGTCCACAGTTATTGTGTGCAAGCGCAGATGGCTGTGCGGGGGTACGCAGGCTGGGGACCTGGGGATAACGTCAGGAGCATCAACGGTTTGCGGCTGTCATCAAATGGTGATCAAAATATGATCAAGCCTCTGTAGCCCTTGATTAATGCTGCCTGCAAGCGAATGCCCCAAGCTTATCCACAGGCCGGCCCACAGTTGTTGTGGGCAATGTTCAACGTGCTTCGAGCAGAATGCGCCCGCGGCTCAAGTCGGCCAACTGCTGCTGCAGTGGCGCCAGGTGGGCGTCACCGAGTGCAATCAACAGGTCCACGCCATTGGCGGTGAACTGCTCATCCAGGACCAGGCCGTCAACCTCCGCCAGGCGCAGCTTCACCAGTGCCAGTTCGCTGAAACTGCAACTGCAGGTGAATTCGCTGCGCTGCACCAGCAGCCGCTTGGGTGCCTGTTGCAGGCATTTGTTGGCGCCGCCGCCGTAGGCCCTGGCCAAGCCGCCAGTTCCCAGCTGAATGCCGCCGTACCAGCGGATTACCAGCACTACCACCTGGTCGCAGTCCTGCGCTTCGATGGCCGCGAGGATTGGCCGTCCCGCGGTACCGCCAGGTTCGCCGTCATCGCTGCTGCGGTACTGGGCGCCAAGCTTCCAGGCCCAGCAGTTGTGGGTGGCGGCCAGGTCGCTGTGGCGTTCGATGAAACTCATCGCGTCGGCGGCACTGCTGATCGGCCCGGCCATGGTGATGAAGCGGCTTTTGCGGATTTCCTCGCGATACTCGCAGAGGTCGAGCAAGGTAGAAGGCATAAATGACGATCAGGCAGCCGGCTTTATGCCGCAGCCCTTCAAAATGATGTGGATAAGATTGTTGCTCGCGTCTTCCATGTCCTGCTTGGTCAGGCGGCTGCGGCCGGTCACCTGGCAGATCTGGGTGGCGAAGTCGGCGTAGTGCTGGGTGCTGCCCCACAGCAGGAAGATCAGGTGCACCGGGTCGACCGGGTCCATCTTTCCGGCTTCGATCCAGGCCTGGAACACCGCGGCCCGGCCGCGGAACCATTCGCGGTAGTCGGCACTGAAGTATTCGCTCAGGCAGGTGCCGCCGCTGATCACTTCCATGGCGAAAATCCGCGAGGCTTGCGGGTTGCGCCGGGAGAACTCCATCTTGGTGCGGATGTACTGGCTCAGGGCTTCGCCCGGATCGTCGTCGACGCTCAAGGCGTTGAAGGTGCTGTCCCACAACTCGATGATGTTGCTGAGTACTGCAATGTACAGGCCCAGCTTGTTGGTGAAGTAGTAATGCAGATTGGCCTTGGGCAACCCCGCCTTGAGGGCGATGGTGTTCATGCTGGTGCCCTTGAAACCATGGCGGGCAAACTCGTCTTCGGCGGCCTGGATAATGGCCTGTTCGTTCTTCTGGCGGATGCGGCCCGCGGGCTTGCCCGAGGCGGAGAGGCGATGCGCAGGGACTTCTAGGGTCATGGACGATTCCGTACGGGTCAGTGGCTGCGGCTGTCGGACAAGATTACCTGCCTGTGCCGAAGTGACAAGCGTTTGCGGCACAGACTGGCATCAGCGTGTCGCAGCCAGGCTTTCGAGGAAGCTTTCCAGTACCAGGTTCGGCCGCCGGCCCTTGCGCGTTACCCAGCTGAGACTCAGATCATAGAAGCGTTCCCGGGGCTTGAGGGCACGCAAGCGGCCTTGCTGCACCCAGAACGTGGCGTAGTGGTCTGGCAGGTAGCCGATGTAGCGCCCGGTAAGGATGAGAAACGCCATGCCTTCGCGGTCCGAAGCACTGGCCGTGCAATTCAGTGCCTGGTAATGCGCCTGGATTTCGGCCGGCAGGCGGAAGGTGGGGGTGATGGCTTCCTGGCTGTTGAGGCGGTCGTCGTCGATCTGCTGGTCATCTGCATAGAACAGCGGGTGGCCGACTGCGCAGTACAGCAGCGAGCGCTCACTGTACAGCGGCTGGTACTCGAGGCCCGACAGCGGGCTGGTCTGCGGCACCACGCCGACATGCAGGCTGCCATCAAGCACGCCGTGCTCGACCTGGCTGGGTGCGATCATGCGGATCTGGATGCGCACATCGGGGCCGCGGTCCTTGAGCTCGGCCAGGGCATGGGTAATGCGCATGTGCGGCAGCGTCACAAGGTTATCGGTCAGGCCAATGTTCAGCTCGCCACGCAAATGCTGGTGCAGGCCGTTGACCTCGGTGCGAAAGCTTTCCAGAGCGCTGAGCAGTTGCAGCGCCGAGTGGTAGACCTCGCGGCCTTCCTCGGTCAGCGAGAACCCGGCGCGTCCGCGCTGGCACAGGCGCAGGCCAAGGCGTTGCTCAAGGTCGTTCATTTGCTGGCTGATGGCCGAACGGCCAATGCCCAGCACGTTTTCGGCGGCCGAGAAACCGCCACACTCTACGACACTGCGATAGATCTTCAGCAGACGGATGTCAAAATCGCTGACTTGGGCGAGTGGATCGGGGCGTCGGCTCATTAGTTTAGTCAGGGCCTGTCTGAAGATTAGAAATGTTGGCTTTTCCAGACTTTATCGCCGTGCCAATTTAGCTGCAACAACATCCATCGTTGCCTAATCGTCTTCCGAGGAACCGCCGATGAACATGCCCGAAACCGCCCCCGCCGGTATCGCCAGCCAGCTCAAGCTGGATGCGCACTGGATGCCCTACACCGCCAACCGCAACTTCCAGCGCGACCCACGCCTGATCGTGGCGGCCGAAGGCAGCTACCTGTTCGACGACCAGGGGCGCAAGATCTTCGATGCCCTGTCCGGTTTGTGGACCTGCGGCGCCGGGCACACCCGCAAGGAAATCACCGAAGCGGTGGCTCGTCAGATCGGCACACTGGACTACTCCCCGGCCTTCCAGTTCGGCCACCCGCTGTCGTTCCAGCTGGCCGAGAAGATCACCGAACTTACCCCGGGCGACCTGAACCATGTGTTCTATACCAACTCCGGTTCCGAGTGTGCCGACACCGCGCTGAAGATGGTGCGTGCCTACTGGCGTCTGAAAGGCCAGGCGACCAAGACCAAGATTATCGGCCGTGCTCGCGGCTACCACGGCGTGAACATCGCCGGCACCAGCCTCGGTGGCGTCAACGGTAACCGCAAGCTGTTCGGTCAGCTGCTGGATGTCGACCACCTGCCTCACACCGTGCTGCCGGTCAACGCCTTCTCCAAAGGCATGCCGGAAGAGGGTGGTATTGCCCTCGCTGATGAGATGCTCAAGCTGATCGAGCTGCACGACGCCTCCAACATCGCTGCCGTGATCGTCGAGCCGCTGGCAGGTTCGGCTGGTGTTCTGCCGCCGCCGAAGGGTTACCTGAAGCGCCTGCGTGAAATCTGCACCCAGCACAACATCCTGCTGATCTTCGACGAAGTGATTACCGGCTTCGGCCGCATGGGCGCTATGACTGGCTCCGAAGCCTTCGGCGTGACCCCGGACCTTATGTGCATCGCCAAGCAGGTGACCAACGGCGCCATCCCGATGGGCGCGGTTATCGCCAGCAGCGAGATCTACCAGACCTTCATGAACCAGCCGACCCCGGAGTACGCCGTGGAATTCCCGCACGGCTACACCTACTCGGCCCACCCGGTAGCCTGCGCCGCCGGTATCGCCGCGCTGGACCTGCTGCAGAAGGAAAACCTGGTGCAGGCCGCCGCCGAGCTGGCGCCGCACTTCGAGAAGCTGCTGCATGGCGTGAAGGGCACCAAGAACATCGTCGATATCCGCAACTACGGCCTGGCCGGCGCGATCCAGATCGCTGCCCGCGACGGTGATGCCATCGTGCGTCCGTACGAGGCGGCGATGAAACTGTGGAAGAAAGGCTTCTATGTACGCTTCGGTGGCGACACCCTGCAGTTCGGCCCAACCTTCAACACCACGCCGCAGGAACTGGATCGCCTGTTCGACGCAGTAGGCGAAACCCTGAACCTGATCGACTGATCTTTCCGATTCTGATGCCTGGCGCGTGAACGCATCGCGCGCCTGCCTCAACCTTCTTTATCTGGAGTTTTGCATGAGCATTGTTCAGCACCTGATCCACGGCGAACTGGTTACCAAGGGTGAGCGCACCGCCGATGTCTTCAACCCGTCCACCGGCCAGGCCGTGCGCAAAGTCGAGTTGGCCAGCCGCGCGACCGTGCAGGAAGCGATCGACTCGGCCAAGGCTGCCTTCCCGGCCTGGCGTAACACCCCACCGGCCAAGCGCGCCCAGGTGATGTTCCGCTTCAAGCAACTGTTGGAGCAGAACGAAGCGCGTATCTCGCAGATGATTAGCGAAGAGCACGGCAAGACCCTGGAAGATGCTGCCGGCGAACTGAAGCGTGGCATCGAGAACGTCGAGTTCGCCTGCGCCGCGCCGGAAGTGCTCAAAGGCGAGTACAGCCGCAACGTTGGCCCGAACATCGATGCCTGGTCCGACTTCCAGCCACTGGGCGTGGTTGCCGGTATCACCCCGTTCAACTTCCCGGCCATGGTGCCGCTGTGGATGTACCCACTGGCCATCGCCTGCGGTAACGCCTTCATCCTCAAGCCTTCCGAGCGCGACCCGAGCTCGACTCTGTTCATCGCCCAGCTGCTGCTGGAAGCCGGCCTGCCGAAGGGCATCCTCAACGTGGTGCACGGCGACAAGGAAGCGGTGGATGCGCTGATCGAAGCGCCGGAAGTGAAGGCCCTGAGCTTCGTCGGTTCGACTCCGATCGCTGAGTACATCTACGCTGAAGGCACCAAGCGCGGCAAGCGTGTGCAGGCCCTGGGTGGTGCGAAGAACCATGCGGTGCTGATGCCGGATGCCGACCTGGACAATGCCGTGAGCGCACTGATGGGGGCGGCCTACGGTTCGTGCGGCGAGCGTTGCATGGCCATTTCGGTGGCGGTATGCGTGGGTGACCAGGTGGCTGACGCCCTGATTGCCAAGCTGGAACCGCAGATCAAGGCCCTGAAGATTGGTGCCGGCACCTCGTGCGGCCTGGACATGGGCCC
>NZ_CP073661.1:765000-2160000 GCF_018223845.1 Pseudomonas sp. JS425
GAGTGGGTTGCACCAGAAGTAGCTAGTCTAACCTTCGGGAGGACGGTTACCACGGTGTGATTCATGACTGGGGTGAAGTCGTAACAAGGTAGCCGTAGGGGAACCTGCGGCTGGATCACCTCCTTAATCGACGACATCAGCCTGCTGATGAGCTCCCACACGAATTGCTTGATTCATGGTTGAAGACGATCAAGATCCTGTATGGATCTTGTGTTGTTCCTGGTCAGAACTTGGAAATGAGCATTCGTTTCGAATGTTGATTTCTGACTTTTGTCAGATCGTTCTTTAAAAATTCGGATATGTGATAGATATAGACTGATGGCCAGTTTCACTGCTGGTTAATCAGGCTAAGGTAAAATTTGTGAGTTCTGCTCGAAAGAGCAACATGCGAATTTTCGGCGAATGTCGTCTTCACAGTATAACCAGATTGCTTGGGGTTATATGGTCAAGTGAAGAAGCGCATACGGTGGATGCCTTGGCAGTCAGAGGCGATGAAAGACGTGGTAGCCTGCGATAAGCTTTGGGGAGTCGGCAAACAGACTGTGATCCAGAGATCTCTGAATGGGGGAACCCACTCAGCATAAGCTGAGTATCTTGTACTGAATACATAGGTGCAAGAGGCGAACCAGGGGAACTGAAACATCTAAGTACCCTGAGGAAAAGAAATCAACCGAGATTCCCTTAGTAGTGGCGAGCGAACGGGGACCAGCCCTTAAGTTGATTTGAGATTAGTGGAACGCTCTGGAAAGTGCGGCCATAGTGGGTGATAGCCCCGTACACGAAAATCTCTTGTCAATGAAATCGAGTAGGACGGAGCACGAGAAACTTTGTCTGAATATGGGGGGACCATCCTCCAAGGCTAAATACTACTGACTGACCGATAGTGAACCAGTACCGTGAGGGAAAGGCGAAAAGAACCCCGGAGAGGGGAGTGAAATAGAACCTGAAACCGTATGCGTACAAGCAGTGGGAGCCTACTTTGTTAGGTGACTGCGTACCTTTTGTATAATGGGTCAGCGACTTATATTCAGTGGCGAGCTTAACCGAATAGGGGAGGCGTAGCGAAAGCGAGTCTTAATAGGGCGTTTAGTCGCTGGGTATAGACCCGAAACCGGGCGATCTATCCATGGGCAGGTTGAAGGTTAGGTAACACTGACTGGAGGACCGAACCGACTACCGTTGAAAAGTTAGCGGATGACCTGTGGATCGGAGTGAAAGGCTAATCAAGCTCGGAGATAGCTGGTTCTCCTCGAAAGCTATTTAGGTAGCGCCTCATGTATCACTCCAGGGGGTAGAGCACTGTTTCGGCTAGGGGGTCATCCCGACTTACCAAACCGATGCAAACTCCGAATACCTGGAAGTGCCGAGCATGGGAGACACACGGCGGGTGCTAACGTCCGTCGTGAAAAGGGAAACAACCCAGACCGTCAGCTAAGGTCCCAAAGTCATGGTTAAGTGGGAAACGATGTGGGAAGGCTTAGACAGCTAGGAGGTTGGCTTAGAAGCAGCCACCCTTTAAAGAAAGCGTAATAGCTCACTAGTCGAGTCGGCCTGCGCGGAAGATGTAACGGGGCTCAAACCATGCACCGAAGCTACGGGTGTCATCTTTGATGACGCGGTAGAGGAGCGTTCTGTAAGCCTGTGAAGGTGAGTTGAGAAGCTTGCTGGAGGTATCAGAAGTGCGAATGCTGACATGAGTAACGACAATGCGAGTGAAAAACTCGCACGCCGAAAGACCAAGGTTTCCTGCGCAACGTTAATCGACGCAGGGTTAGTCGGTCCCTAAGGCGAGGCTGAAAAGCGTAGTCGATGGAAAACAGGTTAATATTCCTGTACTTCCAGTTATTGCGATGGAGGGACGGAGAAGGTTAGGCCAGCCTGGCGTTGGTTGTCCAGGTTTAAGGTGGTAGGCTGAAATCTTAGGCAAATCCGGGATTTCAAAGCCGAGAGCTGATGACGAGTTGCCTTCAGGCGACGAAGTGGTTGATACCATGCTTCCAAGAAAAGCTCCTAAGCTTCAGATAACTGGGAACCGTACCCCAAACCGACACAGGTGGTTAGGTAGAGAATACCAAGGCGCTTGAGAGAACTCGGGTGAAGGAACTAGGCAAAATGGCACCGTAACTTCGGGAGAAGGTGCGCCGGCGAGGGTGAAGGACTTGCTCCGTAAGCCCATGCCGGTCGAAGATACCAGGCCGCTGCGACTGTTTATTAAAAACACAGCACTCTGCAAACACGAAAGTGGACGTATAGGGTGTGACGCCTGCCCGGTGCCGGAAGGTTAATTGATGGGGTTAGCGCAAGCGAAGCTCTTGATCGAAGCCCCGGTAAACGGCGGCCGTAACTATAACGGTCCTAAGGTAGCGAAATTCCTTGTCGGGTAAGTTCCGACCTGCACGAATGGCGTAACGATGGCGGCGCTGTCTCCACCCGAGACTCAGTGAAATTGAAATCGCTGTGAAGATGCAGTGTATCCGCGGCTAGACGGAAAGACCCCGTGAACCTTTACTATAGCTTTGCACTGGACTTTGAATTTGCTTGTGTAGGATAGGTGGGAGGCTTTGAAGTGGGGACGCCAGTTCTCATGGAGCCATCCTTGAAATACCACCCTGGCAACTTTGAGGTTCTAACTCAGGTCCGTTATCCGGATCGAGGACAGTGTATGGTGGGTAGTTTGACTGGGGCGGTCTCCTCCCAAAGAGTAACGGAGGAGTACGAAGGTGCGCTCAGACCGGTCGGAAATCGGTCGTAGAGTATAAAGGCAAAAGCGCGCTTGACTGCGAGACAAACACGTCGAGCAGGTACGAAAGTAGGTCTTAGTGATCCGGTGGTTCTGTATGGAAGGGCCATCGCTCAACGGATAAAAGGTACTCCGGGGATAACAGGCTGATACCGCCCAAGAGTTCATATCGACGGCGGTGTTTGGCACCTCGATGTCGGCTCATCACATCCTGGGGCTGAAGCCGGTCCCAAGGGTATGGCTGTTCGCCATTTAAAGTGGTACGCGAGCTGGGTTTAGAACGTCGTGAGACAGTTCGGTCCCTATCTGCCGTGGACGTTTGAGATTTGAGAGGGGCTGCTCCTAGTACGAGAGGACCGGAGTGGACGAACCTCTGGTGTTCCGGTTGTCACGCCAGTGGCATTGCCGGGTAGCTATGTTCGGAAGAGATAACCGCTGAAAGCATCTAAGCGGGAAACTTGCCTCAAGATGAGATCTCACTGGGATCTTGAATCCCCTAAAGGGCCGTCGAAGACTACGACGTTGATAGGTTGGGTGTGTAAGCGCTGTGAGGCGTTGAGCTAACCAATACTAATTGCCCGTGAGGCTTGACCATATAACACCCAAGCAATTTGCTAGCGCAGATTGCGGTGGTGAAGACGAAACGACCGAAAGTTCGCAACATCACAAATATCGCATATCCGGATTCGCTGGGCTGTCCATCTGGACATTCTGGCAACAGAATTTCTTGACGACCATAGAGCATTGGAACCACCTGATCCCATCCCGAACTCAGCAGTGAAACGATGCATCGCCGATGGTAGTGTGGGGTTTCCCCATGTGAGAGTAGGTCATCGTCAAGATTCATTTCGCAAAACCCCTATCTGCGCATGCAGGTAGGGGTTTTGTCTTTCTGGCGCAAAAATTCCCAAGCATACGCCGCCCCTGTGGGAGCGGGTTCACCCGCGAATGCCGGCAAGGCCGGTGCCATCCACCGCGTCGCCTGCTTCGCGGCGGTTCGACGCCTCGACTCGCCCGCACTGGTCACCGTTCAATCGTCGCCTCCCACAATTCGAGCCAGAACACTAGAATAGGCCCACGCACCTATTCAGAAGCGCTATATGCCCAATCCTGTCGAACCTGAAACCCTGGCCCAGTTGCCGTTGGACGAGCTTGTCGCCTGTCATGAATGTGACCTGCTGCTGCGCAAGCCCGTGCTCCAGCATGATGAGAAAGCCCAATGCCCGCGCTGCGGCTATGAGCTGTACGCCCATCGGCACAATGTGGTCAACCGCAGCCTGGCCCTGGTGCTCACCGCCTTGCTGCTGTTTGTGCCTGCCAATTTCCTGCCGATCATGCAGCTGCACCTGCTTGGCCAGACATCGGACGATACTGTCTGGAGCGGCGTGCTGGGCCTGTACAACTCGGAAATGCGCGGTGTGGCCGTCGTGGTTTTCCTGTGCAGCATGGCCATCCCTCTGGCAAAACTGCTCTGTCAGCTGGTCGTGCTCTTGAGTATCCGTCTGAACGTGGGGCGTAGTTTCGGCCTGCTGTTCTACCGCATCTATCACCACTTGCGTGACTGGGGCATGCTCGAGGTCTATTTCATGGGCGTGCTGGTAGCCATCGTCAAGCTGGTGGACCTGGCCGAGCTGACGGTAGGTCTGGGGCTGTTCTGCTTCATCAGCCTGTTATTGATCCAGGTGTGGCTCGAGGTGGTGATGTCACCGCACCAGATCTGGAGTGCGCTATCAGGGGAGGACCTGCATGCGGGCGATTGATGCAGGCATTCTTGTCTGCAATGAATGTCACGAGCTGAACCGGCAACAGCCAGACAGCACTTCACAAACCTGTACACGCTGCGGTGCCATCGTGCATGCCCGTCGGCCGAACAGCATCGCGCGTACCTGGGCGCTGCTGATTGCCGCGTCGATCCTGTACATCCCGGCCAACATGCTGCCGATCATGACCGTGAGCACCCTGGGCCAAGGCAGCCCCGACACGATCATGTCCGGTGTCATCACCTTGCTCAAGCATGGCATGGTGCCCATTGCTGCCGTGGTGTTCATTGCCAGTATCCTGGTGCCCACGTTCAAACTGGTGGGCATCGGCTTGCTGTTGTACTCCGTTCAGCGCCGTCAGCCGCTTTCGGCACGGCAACGGATATTGATGTACCGCTTCATCGAATTCATTGGGCGCTGGTCCATGCTCGATATCTTTGTCATCGCCATCCTGGTGGCGGTGGTGAATTTCGGCCGAATAGCCAGTGTCGAAGCCAACCTGGGCGCTGTCGCCTTTGCAACTGTGGTGATCCTGACAATGCTTGCCGCTTTAACTTTCGATCCCCGACTGATTTGGGATAACACGGAGTCGGATGACGACCATGAGTGACCTGCCAACGGCTAAAACCCGCCCAGCCTCGAACTGGTCGGCCATATGGATCCTGCCTTTGATCGCCTTGATGATCGGTGGCTGGCTTGCGTGGCAGGCTTACCGTGATGCCGGTGTGGAAATTGAGGTCCGCTTCGAGTCGGGTGAGGGTATCGTCGCCAACAAGACCGAGGTGATCTACAAGGGCATGCCGGTTGGCAAGGTCAAGAGCCTGGTGCTCGACGCCAAGGGTGAGAACCAGGGGGTGATCGCCACCATCGAGATGAACAAGGCTGCCGAGCCGCATCTGACCAAAGGCACGCGTTTCTGGCTGGTGAAGCCGAGCGTCAGCCTGGCGGGTATTTCCGGCCTGGAAACTCTGGTGTCAGGCAACTACATCGCCGTCAGCCCAGGGGAGGGGGAGCGCACCAAGCGTTTTACTGCCTTGAAGGTTGCTCCGCCGCTGTCGGACACTGAGCCGGGCCTGCACCTTACCCTCAAGGCCGAGCGGCTTGGGTCGCTCAACCGTGACAGCCCAGTGTTCTACAAGCAGATCCAGGTTGGCCGGGTTAAAAGCTACCGCCTGTCCGAGGACCAGAGCACTGTCGAGATAAAGGTCTTCATCGAGCCGGCCTATGCCAGCCTGGTGCGCAAGCACACGCGTTTCTGGAATGCCAGCGGCGTCAGCATCGATGCTTCGCTGTCGGGCGTGAAAGTGCGTAGTGAATCGCTGTCGAGCATTGTCGCCGGTGGTATCGCCTTTGCCACGCCGGAACACCGCAAGGACAGTCCACCCACCGACTCGAACCTGCCGTTCCGTCTGTATGAGGACTTCGATGCGGCCCAGGCCGGCATCCGGGTGAAGGTGAAATTGAGCGATTACGAGGGCCTGCAGGCGGGCCGTACACCGGTCATGTACAAGGGCATCCAGGTAGGCTCGCTGAAAGCCCTGACAATGGCAGACAACCTGGCCAGTGCCTCGGCCGAGCTTACGCTGGACCCGTTGGCCGAGGATTATCTGGTCGAGGGCACGCAGTTCTGGGTGGTCAAACCGTCAATTTCCCTGGCGGGTATCACTGGCTTGGAGGCGCTGGTCAAGGGTAACTACATCGCCATTCGCCCTGGTGAGAAAGGGGCGCGGCCAGAGCGTGAGTTCGAAGCCCGCGCCAAGGCGCCTCCGCTCGACCTCAAGGCACCAGGCCTGCACATGGTGCTGTTCGCCGACACCCTGGGTTCGCTGGAAGTCGGTAGCCCGGTCATGTACCGCCAGGTGAAGGTGGGTAGCGTGCAGAGCTACCAGTTCGCCCGCAACAGCAATCGCATCCTGATCGGAGTGCATATCGAGAAGGAATACGAAAAGCTGGTCAACGGTTCGTCGCGCTTCTGGAATGTCAGTGGCATCACCCTGACGGGCGGCCTGTCGGGCATCAAGATCAAGAGTGAATCACTGCAGACCCTGATGGCTGGTGGTATCGCGTTCGATACGCCACGGCCTGATGTGCCGCTCAAACGACACATCCCACGCTTCCGCCTGCATGACAGCCAGGAGGCGGTCAACCGCGCGGGTACGTTGATCACCATTCGTGTGGACCGTGCCGACGGCCTCAAGCCTGGCACGGCGATTCGCTTCCGCGGCCTGGATGTGGGTAGCGTCGAGAGCGTCGACCTGACCGATGACTTGCAGGCGGTGCTGCTGCGGGCGCGCATTACCGAAGCGGCGGACCGTATCGCCCGCGTCGGTACGCAGTTCTGGGTGGTCAAGCCAGCCTTTGGCCTGGTGCGCACGCAGAACCTCGACACCCTGGTGGGCGGGCAGTACCTGGAAGTGCAGCCGGCTGCCAAGGACCGTGGCCCGCAGCGCGATTTCATCGCCTTGGCCGACGCCCCGCAGGTGGCAGGGCCTGAAGTCGGGCTGCCGTTGACGCTGAGCGCCCCGCGCCGTGGCTCGATCAAGCCGGGCGTGCCGGTGACCTATCGTGAGGTTGCGGTGGGCAAGGTGACGGGCTTCGAGCTGGGCCAGAGCGCTGACCGCGTATTGATCCATATCCTGATCGAGCCGCGCTATGCGGCCCTGGTGCGCAGCGGCAGCCGCTTCTGGAACAGCAGCGGCTTCGGTTTCGATTGGGGGCTGGTCAAGGGGGTTACGGTGCGTACCGAGTCGGTGGAGACCATGATCGACGGCGGTATCGCCTTCGCCACGCCGGATGGCGAGCAGATGGGCAACCCGGCACGGCCGCAGCAGACGTTCGCCTTGTTCGACAAGGCCGAGGATGAATGGCTGCAGTGGGCGCCGAAGATTCAGATTGCCAAGTAAGATTGCAGAAGGGGCCGCTTTGCGGCCCCTCGCCGGCAAGCCAGCTCCCACAGGGACCGCGCATGGCTTGCCGGTGATGAGGCCGGATCAGGTTATCCAGGCAAGCCCGTCAAATCGCAGGCAACAAAAAACCGACCCTAGGGTCGGTTTTTCGACTAGCGCGTCGCTTAGGCAGCTGCAGCTTCTTTCAGCGCCTTGATGTGGCCATTCAGACGGCCTTTGTGACGAGCAGCCTTGTTCTTGTGGATGATGCCCTTGTCGGCCATACGGTCGATTACAGGCACAGCCAGAACGTAAGCGGCTTGCGCTTTTTCGGCGTCTTTTGCGTCGATGGCCTTGACTACATTCTTGATGTAGGTGCGGACCATGGAACGCAGGCTGGCGTTGTGGCTGCGACGCTTCTCAGCCTGTTTTGCACGTTTCTTGGCGGAAGGTGTGTTGGCCACCGTCGAGCTCCTCGAAAGACTTTAGGTAAATAGCAAACAAAATAGGCCGCGAATCATGCCGATCAGTCGAACGGATGTCAAGGCCACCTGCAAGGTTCCGCCGAGCGGTGCGCCAACAAGAGGGAAATATTCCTTTCTGCTGCGCGACCTGTAAACTCGGGAATTTTTGGCTCCCCTGCGAAGGCGCGGGAGTATCGCACATTCGGACGCTGTCTGGCAGCGTCCTCTGCCCTTGGCGTGAATCTTTTCGATGAACCTGCTCAAATCCCTGGCTGCGGTAAGCTCGATCACCATGATTTCCCGGGTGCTAGGCTTTGTCCGCGACACCATCCTGGCGCGTGTTTTCGGCGCCGGCATCGCCACCGATGCTTTCTTCATCGCCTTCAAGCTGCCCAACCTGCTGCGGCGCATCTTCGCCGAGGGCGCGTTTTCCCAGGCCTTCGTACCGATCCTGGCCGAATACAAGACCCAGCAAGGCGAGGAGGCGACCCGCACCTTCGTCGCCTATGTCAGTGGCCTGCTGACCTTGGTTCTGGCGCTGGTGACCGCCATCGGCATCCTGGCGGCGCCATGGGTGGTGTGGGCGACCGCACCAGGCTTTGTCGACAGTGCCGAAAAGTACGAACTGACCACCGCCCTGTTGCGGGTGACTTTTCCTTATATATTGCTGATCTCGCTGTCCTCCCTGGCCGGGGCAATCCTCAATACCTGGAACCGTTTCTCGGTGCCGGCCTTTACCCCGACCTTGCTGAATGTGGCGATGATTGCCTTCGCCGTGCTGCTCACGCCGTATTTCGACCCGCCCATCATGGCCCTGGCATGGGGCGTGCTGGCCGGTGGCCTGGCACAGTTGCTGTACCAGCTGCCAGCGCTGAAGAAGATCGGCATGCTCGTGCTGCCACGCCTGAACCTGCGCGATACCGGCGTGTGGCGGGTGCTCAAGCAGATGCTGCCAGCGATCCTCGGGGTGTCGGTGAGCCAGATCTCGCTGATCATCAACACCATCTTCGCCTCCTTCCTGGTAGCCGGCTCGGTGTCGTGGATGTACTACGCCGACCGCCTCATGGAGCTGCCTTCCGGCGTACTGGGCGTGGCCCTGGGCACCATACTGCTGCCGACCCTGGCCAAGACCTACGCCAACAAGGACCGCGAGGAATACTCGCGGATCCTCGACTGGGGCCTGCGCCTGTGCTTCCTGCTGGTGCTGCCATGCACCCTGGCCCTGGCCATTCTCGCCGAGCCACTGACCGTGGCGCTGTTCCAGTACGGCAAGTTCACTGCCGTCGACGCAGCCATGACCCAGAAGGCGCTGATCGCCTATTCCGTGGGCTTGCTGGCGATCATTCTGGTCAAGGTGCTGGCACCCGGCTTCTACGCGCAGCAGAATATCCGTACACCGGTGAAGATCGCGGTATTCACCCTGGTCTGCACCCAACTGTTCAACCTGGCCCTGATCGGGCCGCTCGCGCATGCCGGCCTGGCCCTGGCGATCAGCCTGGGGGCCTGCCTGAACGCCGGCCTGCTGTTCTGGAAACTGCGCAGTCAGCAGCTGTTCCAGCCGCAACCAGGCTGGGCGATATTCCTGCTCAAGCTGGTGCTGGCGGTGGGGCTGATGTCGGCGGTGTTGCTGGCCGGCATGCATTATTTGCCGGCCTGGGAACAGGGCAACATGCTCGAGCGCCTGGTGCGCCTGGGGGCTCTGGTACTGGCGGGCGTCGTGACCTATTTCGGCTGCCTGTACCTGTGCGGCTTCCGGCCTCGGCATTTCGCCCGCAAGGCCTTGCACTGAGGCATCGGGCGGGTCAGGCGTCGGTTTTTCGAATTCCACGCCGCCCTTGGGCGCTGCTGCCTGTCACCGGCGCCCGGGTGTGGTTATAATCGGCCACTTTATGAGCAAGAAGCGCGTTATGCAGCTGGTTCGAGGTCTTCACAACCTGCGCCCCGAGCACCGGGGCTGTGTCGCCACCATTGGCAACTTCGACGGGGTTCACCGCGGCCACCAGGCTATCCTGGCGCGCCTGCGCGAGCGCGGCCAGGCCTTGGGCCTGCCGACCTGCGTGGTCATCTTCGAACCGCAACCACGCGAGTATTTCGCCCCCGACACCGCGCCGGCCCGCCTGGCCCGGCTGCGCGACAAGATCGAGCTGCTGGCGGCCGAGGGTATCGACCGGGTGCTGTGCCTGGCATTCAACCAGCGCCTGAGCAAGCTCGGCGCCGATGCCTTCGTCAAGGCCATCCTGGTCGACGGCCTGGGTGTACGCCACCTCGAAGTGGGCGATGACTTCCGCTTCGGCTGCGACCGCGCCGGCGACTTCGCTTTCCTGGTCGAGGCCGGCAAGCAGTACGGCTTCACCGTCGAGGCTGCCAACACGGTGATCCAGGACGGCCTGCGGGTCAGCAGCACCGAAGTGCGCAAGGCCCTGTCCGAAGGCAACTTCGAGCTGGCCGAGCACCTGCTGGGCCGCCCGTACCGCATCAGCGGCCGCGTGCTGCATGGCCAGAAGCTGGCCCGCCAGCTCGGCACACCTACCGCCAACATTCAGCTCAAGCGCCGCCGCGTGCCGCTGTCCGGGGTCTACCTGGCCAGCATCGAAATCGACGGCAAGGCCTGGCCGGGTGTCGGCAATATCGGCGTGCGCCCCACCGTTGCCGGTGATGGGCGCCCGCACCTGGAGATTCATCTGCTGGACTATGCCGGCGACCTTTACGGCCGGCGCCTGACGGTGGAGTTCCACCACAAGCTGCGAGAAGAGCAGCGATTCGCCTCCCTGGAGGCGCTGAAGTCGGCGATCGATGCGGATATCGCCGCCGCACGTGCACATTGGCACGCTCAACCGCTAACGAAGAGCCTGAAATGACCGACTACAAAGCCACGCTTAACCTTCCGGACACCGCCTTCCCCATGAAGGCCGGCCTGCCTCAGCGCGAACCGCAGATCCTGCAGCGCTGGGACAGCATTGGCCTGTACCAGAAGCTGCGCGAAATTGGCAAGGATCGTCCCAAGTTCGTCCTGCACGACGGCCCGCCCTATGCCAACGGCAAGATTCACATCGGTCATGCGCTGAACAAGATCCTCAAGGACATGATCGTCCGTTCCAAGACCCTGGCCGGCTTCGATGCGCCGTATGTGCCGGGCTGGGACTGCCATGGCCTGCCGATCGAGCACAAGGTCGAGGTCACCCACGGCAAGCATCTGTCCGCCGACCGCACTCGCGAGCTGTGCCGCGAGTACGCCGCCGAGCAGATCGAAGGGCAGAAGACCGAGTTCATCCGCCTGGGCGTGCTGGGTGACTGGGACAACCCGTACAAGACCATGAACTTTGCCAACGAGGCCGGCGAAATCCGCGCCCTGGCCGAGATGGTCAAGCAAGGCTTCGTGTTCAAGGGCCTGAAGCCTGTGAACTGGTGCTTCGATTGCGGTTCGGCCCTGGCCGAGGCCGAAGTCGAGTACGCCGACAAGAAATCGCAGACCATCGACGTTGCCTTCCCGGTAGCCGATGACGCCAAGCTGGCTGCTGCCTTCGGTCTGGCTTCGCTGGCCAAGCCGGCTGCCATCGTGATCTGGACCACCACCCCGTGGACTATCCCGGCCAACCAGGCGCTGAACATCCACCCGGAGTTCAAGTACGCCCTGGTCGACACCGGCGAGCGTCTGCTGGTTCTGGCCGAAGAGTTGGTCGAGTCGTGCCTCAAGCGCTACAGCCTGGAAGGCTCGGTCATTGCCACCGCCCAGGGTTCGGCACTGGAACTGATCAACTTCCGCCACCCGTTCTATGACCGCCTGTCGCCAATCTACCTGGCTGACTACGTCGAACTGGGCGCCGGTACCGGCGTGGTGCACTCCTCGCCAGCCTACGGTGAAGACGACTTCGTCACCTGCAAGCGCTACGGCATGGTCAACGACGACATCCTCACCCCGGTGCAGAGCAACGGCGTGTATGTGGACTCGCTGCCATTCTTCGGCGGCCAGTTCATCTGGAAGGCCAACCCGGCCATCGTCGAGAAGCTGAGCGAAGTCGGCGCGCTGATGCACACCGAAACCATCAGCCACAGCTACATGCACTGCTGGCGCCACAAGACCCCGCTGATCTACCGCGCCACCGCGCAGTGGTTCGTGGGTATGGACAAGCAGCCGACCACCGGCGAGCCGCTGCGTGAGCGCGCACTTAAAGCCATCGAAGACACCAAGTTCGTCCCGGCCTGGGGCCAGGCGCGCCTGCATTCGATGATCGCCAACCGCCCGGACTGGTGCATCTCCCGTCAGCGCAACTGGGGTGTACCGATCCCGTTCTTCCTGCACAAGCAGACCGGCGAGCTGCACCCACGCACCGTCGAGCTGATGGAAGCAGTGGCCAAGCGCGTCGAACAGGAAGGCATCGAGGCCTGGTTCAAGCTGGACGCCGCCGAACTGCTGGGCGCTGAAGCCGAGCAGTACGACAAGATCACCGACACCCTCGACGTGTGGTTCGACTCGGGTACCACCCACTGGCACGTGCTGCGTGGCTCGCATGACATTGGCCACGCCACCGGCCCGCGTGCCGACCTGTACCTGGAAGGTTCCGACCAGCACCGCGGCTGGTTCCACTCGTCCTTGCTGACCGGTTGCGCCATCGACGGCCACGCGCCGTACCGCGAGCTTCTGACCCACGGCTTCACCGTGGACGAGAACGGCCGCAAGATGTCCAAGTCGCTGGGCAACACCATCGAGCCAGAAAAGGTCAACAACACCCTGGGTGCCGATATCCTGCGCCTGTGGGTTGCCGCTACCGACTATTCCGGTGAAATGGCCGTTTCCGAGCAAATCCTGCAGCGCAGCGCCGACGCCTACCGCCGTATCCGCAACACTGCACGCTTCCTGCTCTCCAACCTGTCCGGCTTCGACCCGGCCCGCGATTTGCTGGCCCCGGAAGACATGCTGGCGCTGGACCGCTGGGCGGTTGACCGCACCCTGCTGCTGCAACGCGAGCTGGAAGAGCACTACAGCGAGTACCGTTTCTGGAACGTCTACTCCAAGGTGCACAACTTCTGCGTGCAGGAACTGGGCGGCTTCTACCTCGACATCATCAAGGACCGCCAGTACACCACCGGCGCCAACAGTGTCGCTCGCCGTTCCTGCCAGACCGCGCTCTACCACATCAGCGAGGCGCTGGTGCGCTGGATCGCGCCGATCCTGGCGTTTACGGCCGACGAAATCTGGCAGTACCTGCCAGGCGAGCGCAACGAGTCGGTAATGCTCAACGGCTGGTACGAAGGCCTGAGCGAGCTGCCGGTAGGTACCGAACTGGACCGCGCCTACTGGGACCGCGTGATGGCCGTCAAGGCATCGGTCAACAAGGAGCTGGAAAACCAGCGTACCGCCAAGGTCATCGGCGGCAACCTGCAGGCCGAAGTCACCCTGTACGCCGACGAAGGCCTGAGCGCCGACCTGGGCAAGCTGGGCGACGAACTGCGCTTCGTGCTGATCACCTCGGCTGCCAGCGTGGTGCCATTCGCGCAAGCGCCGGCCGAAGCGGTGGCCACCGAAGTCGAAGGCCTCAAGCTGCAAGTGGTCAAGTCCGGCCACACCAAGTGCGGCCGTTGCTGGCACTTCCGCGCCGACGTCGGCAGCCACCCGGAGCACCCGGAAATCTGCGGCCGTTGCGTCGACAACCTGAGCGGTTCCGGCGAGGTGCGCCACTATGCCTAACCCTGTAGCGGGGCGCTTCGGGCGCCTTGCATGGCTTTGGCTGAGCCTGGTGGTACTGGTCCTCGACCAGGCCACCAAGCTGTATTTCAACAATGCCCTGACCATGTACCAGCAGGTTGTCGTCATCCCTGACTACTTCAGCTGGACCCTGGCCTACAACACCGGCGCGGCGTTCAGCTTCCTGGCTGAAAGCTCCGGCTGGCAGCGCTGGCTGTTCGCCCTGATCGCCGTGGTGGTCAGTGCCGTGTTGGTAGTGTGGCTCAAGCGCCTGGGGCGCAACGAGACCTGGCTGGCCGTGGCGCTGGCGCTGGTGCTGGGTGGCGCGATCGGCAACCTGTACGACCGCGTCGTGCTCGGCCATGTGGTCGACTTCATCCTGGTGCACTGGCAGAACCGCCATTACTTCCCGGCCTTCAACCTGGCCGACAGCGCCATCACCGTTGGTGCGGTGATGCTGGCGCTGGATATGTTCAAGAGCAAGAAGTCCGAGGATCCGGTCCATGACTGACACCCGTATCGGCCAGAACACCGAAGTCACCCTGCACTTCGCGCTGCACCTGGAAAACGGCGACACCGTCGACAGCACGTTCGACAAGGCCCCGGCCACCTTCAAGGTTGGCGATGGCAACCTGCTGCCAGGGTTCGAGAACGCCCTGTTCGGCTTCAAGGGTGGCGACAAGCGTACCGTCGTGGTGGCCCCGGAGAACGCATTCGGCCAGCCAAACCCGCAGAACGTGCAAGTCATGCCACGGTCTCAGTTCGAGGGCATGGAGTTGTCCGAAGGGCTGTTGATCATCTTCAACGACGCCGCCAACACCGAGCTGCCGGGTGTAGTCAAAGCGTTCGATGACGACCAGGTGACCATCGACTTCAATCACCCATTGGCTGGCAAGACCCTGACCTTCGAGGTGGAGATCCTCGAGGTGAAGGCCCTGTAAGCCTGGAGCCGAGCATGCAAATCAAACTCGCCAACCCTCGCGGCTTCTGCGCGGGGGTCGACCGGGCGATCGAAATCGTCAACCGCGCGCTGGAAGTCTTCGGCCCGCCGATCTATGTGCGTCACGAAGTGGTGCACAACAAGTTCGTGGTGGAAGACCTGCGCAACCGTGGCGCCATCTTTGTCGAAGAGCTGGACCAGGTACCGGACGACGTCATCGTCATCTTCAGTGCCCACGGGGTTTCCCAGGCCGTGCGCCAGGAAGCTGCTGGCCGTGGCCTGAAAGTGTTCGATGCCACCTGCCCGCTGGTGACCAAGGTGCACATCGAAGTGGCCAAGTACAGCCGCGACGGCCGTGAGTGCATTCTCATCGGCCACGAAGGGCATCCGGAGGTCGAAGGCACCATGGGCCAGTACGACGCCAGCAACGGTGGCGCCATCTACCTCGTCGAAGACGAGGAGGATGTTGCCAACCTGCAGGTGAAGGACCCGGACCACCTGGCGTTCGTCACCCAGACCACGCTGTCGATGGACGACACCAGCCGCGTGATCGACGCCCTGCGTGCGCGCTTCCCGAACATTGGCGGCCCGCGCAAGGATGACATCTGCTACGCCACCCAGAACCGCCAGGACGCGGTCAAGCAACTGGCGGACGAGTGCGACGTGGTACTGGTGGTCGGCAGCCCGAACAGCTCCAACTCCAACCGCCTGCGCGAGCTGGCCGAGCGCATGGGCACCCCGGCCTACCTGATCGACGGTGCCGAGGACCTGCAGCGTGGCTGGTTCGACCAGACGGCGCGGGTCGGCATCACCGCTGGCGCTTCGGCTCCCGAAGTTCTGGTGCGTGGCGTGATCGAGCAGCTCAAGGCCTGGGGCGCCACCGGTGCTGAAGAGCTGGATGGGCGGGAAGAGAACATCACCTTCTCCATGCCCAAGGAACTGCGGGTTCGGTCGCTGATCTGAAACGGCACCCACCTGGTGCTGTTTTATGTGGGAGCGGCCTTGTGTGCGAAAGGGCCGCTCCCACAACGACCACATATGCTAGCTGGAGGTGTCTTTGCATCGGGATTTTTTTGGCTCTCCCATCTGTACGTTGACCCTGCCAGTCGATGCCATCACAACTTGATACTGGCTAGTTGCGGTCAAGCGCTCGCAAATCTCCATCGTTGAACCTAACCAATTACCGTTGGCCCCAAGCGGAACACCCTGCGCACTGAATTTCAGCTGCTCACCGCGATTGCTCGTGATCTTCAGCGGCCGTGAAAGACGCTGCTCGCGCAGCACCTGCCCGTTATGCTCCAGCATCACCTGCCAACCATTCCCCCAGTTACCGTCCAACGCCTGCACCAGCACCGGCTGGCTTTGCAACATGGCATGGCTGCGCGCACTGCGCAGTGCCTGCGCCAAGTCACGCGCAGCTGCCGCCCTGTGTAGGTCGTCGCTCAATCTGGCGTAGGCCGGCATGCCGAGTTGTGTCAGCAATACGGCCACCGCCAGGGCCGACAACATTTGTATCAGTGTTACACCTCGTTGCTTCACCGTGCATTCCTCCCTGGAAGTGCTTGGCTGTAGCTTCACGGTCGTTGGACCGGCGGTCCAGTCGCCCGGGTTCAATGCAATTGCAGGAAAAGTCGCAGGAGGTGCAGGGATGCACGCAAGACAGCGGGGCATGACGCTTCTGGAAGTGTTATTGGCGGTGGTAGTGGTGGCTGTGGGTATGTTCGCAGCGGCAGGCCTGCAACTGCAGGCATTGCAGGCTGCGGAGAACGCGCGCCGCGATGGACAGGCGGCAATGGCGGCGCACAGTGAGCATGAAAGGGGGCGGCCATGAGTCGCGGCCAGCGTGGTTTCGGCTTGCTTGAGGTGATGCTGGCGCTGACCATCGGGTTGCTGCTGTTGACGGCGGCCAGCCAGCTATTTGCCTCGGCCCACCATACCTGGCGGCTGCAAAGCACGGCAGTACGCATGCAGGATGAGGCACGCCTGGCATTGCTGCGAATGGCCCAGGATATCCGCATGACCGGGATGTTCGGCTGCCTGCGACTGCGGCCAAAGCACTTCGGCAGTTCGAGCGCAGGGCACGCATTCGCCCGGCCGATGGAAGTCGAAGCATCCACCCTTAGCCTGGTCGTTGCGGAGTTACCTGGGCAAGCCGGGGGCCCGCAGTGGTTCCTGCACACGGACTGTACTAGCAAGGTGTCTGTGGACGATGAGTTGAAGGAGGGCTACCCACAGGTTTACCCCATCAGCAGATATGTCTACCAACTCCAGGGCAATACGCTGAGATTCAAACGCAACAAAAGCAACTTCCAGCCGCTGGTTGAAAATGTGCGCTCAATACGTTTCCAACGTGTGCAAATGGCACAGGGTGAGGGGGTGGATATTGCCCTGACGCTTTACGAACCCACGCTCGAACTTGAACAGCACCATGAACTGAGCGTCGCAATCCGCAACCCGGTGCCGGCCTCATGAATCGTCAGCGTGGCATAGTCCTGTTGTTGGCCTTGGTCCTGAGCCTGCTGCTTGGGCTGTTTGCGGCGTCTGCCCTGCGTAATGCGCTGGTGCAAACGCGAATGACCGGCTATCTGAGCGAAGGCCTGCTGGCGCTGGAGCAGGCCGAGGCCACGCTGCTGGCAGGGGCAGGCGAGCTCGAGCGGGCTCCCCCCGACCCTTGCGAGGCGTGCCCGCCACCCGCTCGACCGCATGACCTGAGCGGGCAGTGGCAGCGCACGCGAACCGGCTATTTCCATTTGCAGAATCTGGGTACCAGCGAACACGCGGCGCATATGCCGGAAGGGCAGCAGGTCACCCTGTACCGCGTCACCGCCGTCAGCCTGCAAACCCAGTCACGGCATGTGCTGGAAGCGGTCTACGCCATGGACGGCGACACAACCCGGCGCATTGCCTGGCGGCAGAGATTGCGAGGAGACTGACATGCAGCAAGGCTTGAGCCTGATCGAGTTGTTGATTGTGCTGGCCGTGACCGGCATTCTGGCAGCCATTGCCTACCCCAGTTACAGCGACCAGCTACGGCGAGCCGCGCGCAGCGAAGTGGTTGGCCTGCTGCATGATGCCGCCCTGCGCCTGGAGCGCCACCGCGTACGCACTGGCCAATACGCCGAGGGCGACCCGGCGTTGCCCGACGGTACCCGCTATTACAGCCTGCAGGCCCAGCGCGACAGCGACACCTTCACGCTGCGCGCCCGGCGGCTGCCGAGCGGGCTGATGGCGCAGGACCGCTGTGGCGATTTCCAGCTCGACCAGGCCGGCGTGCAGCGCAATCCGGGTGCCGTCGAAGACAGCGTGCATTGCTGGGGAAGCTGAAGATTGAATGATGCCCGGTGCATCGCGGATTTACTTCAGGTGTTGGATCGACAGATGAGCAAGCAAGTAGTGGTGGTCGGCGGCGGAGTGATTGGCCTGCTGACGGCATTCAACCTGGCGGCGAAGGTCGGGCAGGTGGTGGTGTGCGATCAGGGGGAAGTCGGCCGCGAGTCGTCCTGGGCTGGCGGTGGCATCGTCTCGCCGCTGTACCCGTGGCGCTACAGCCCGGCCGTGACCGCCCTGGCACACTGGTCGCAAGACTTTTATCCGCAGCTGGGCGAGCGTTTGTTCGCCAGCACCGGCGTCGACCCCGAAGTGCACACCACCGGCCTGTACTGGCTCGACCTGGACGACGAGGCCGAAGCGCTGGCCTGGGCCGAGCGTGAGCAGCGGCCTCTGAGTGCCGTGGATATTTCGGCGGCCTATGACGCGGTGCCGGTGCTGGGCCCGGGCTTCAAGCGTGCCATCTACATGGCCGGCGTGGCCAACGTGCGCAACCCGCGCCTGGTGAAGTCGCTCAAGGCGGCGTTGCTGGCGTTGCCCAACGTGACCTTGCGTGAGCACTGCCAGGTTACCGGTTTTGTCCAGCAGGGCGGTCGCGTGACCGGGGTGCAGACGGCAGACGGCGTTCTGGCGGCGGATGAGGTGGTGCTCAGTGCTGGCGCGTGGAGTGGCGACCTGCTGCGTACGCTCGGCCTGGAGCTGCCGGTGGAGCCGGTGAAGGGCCAGATGATTTTGTTCAAATGTGCCGAAGACTTCCTGCCGAGCATGGTGCTGGCCAAGGGGCGCTATGCGATCCCGCGGCGTGACGGGCATATTCTGGTGGGTAGCACGCTGGAGCATGCCGGGTACGACAAGACCCCGACCGAGGAGGCGTTGGAGAGCCTGAAGGCCTCGGCGGTGGAGTTGCTGCCTGAGCTCGAGGGGGCCACGGTGGTGGCGCACTGGGCCGGGCTGCGGCCGGGGTCGCCGGAAGGTATTCCGTATATCGGGCCGGTGCCGGGGCATGCGGGGTTGTGGTTGAACTGCGGGCATTACCGCAACGGGCTGGTGCTGGCGCCGGCTTCGTGCCAGCTGTTTACCGACTTGCTGACCGGGGCCGAGCCGATCATCGACCCGGCGCCCTATGCGCCAACCGGGCGGCTGGGCTGAGGGCCTCTTCGCGGGTAGAGCACAGGTTTCGAAAACTGTGCGATCCCTGTGGGAGCGGGTTTACCCGCGAAGAAGCCAGTGGAGATTTGAATTCAGTCTTGGCGGCCTGGCCCTTGCTGCAGGTGCGCCTGGCTGCAATACCACTCGTTGCCCTGCTGCAGCGCCCGGTCATTGGGCAGGTGCACGCCGCAATGGGCGCAGCGCACCATCTTCAGCGGCGCATCCAGCTTGGCCTCGGGGTGCGACTGTTGGCTGGCTTTGAACTTGCGCCACAGCCAGAACGCAGCGGCGATCAGGGCGATCCAGAAAAGTAGGCGAACCATGGTGTCCAGCTTGTCGGTTGAAGAAGCCGACAGTCTAGGACGCGGCCAATAAAAAAGGGAGGCCCAGGGCCTCCCTTTCATGTACCGCTACGTATCAGTCGAACAGACCAAAGGTCATGTAGCTGAACCAGGAGCGGTCTTTCTCGGCTTCCTTCGGCCCTTCCGGCACGATCGGGTCACCGTTCTCGTCAGTTGGCAGCAGCTCACGCGGCATCTCGTCACGTGCATCCTGGAACTGCTTGACGACGTCCTGGTTGGCGCGGGTTTCACCCGGTGGCAGCGGGGTTTCGGTTTCGATCAGGCCCAGGGTCGCCTTGGACAGCCAGCCGCGGCCGTCAGACTCGGTCTGCTTTGGCTGGAACTCGCCATCTACCAGGCTCGGGTGGTCCGGGTAGTTGAGTTTGAGGGTTTCCAGGCTGGTGGCGGCCAGTTCGTCCAGGTGCATCTTCTGGTACGCCTCGACCATCACCGCCAGGCCGTCGCCGACCGATGGGGTTTCCTGGAAGTTCTCCACCACGTAGCGGCCACGGTTGGCAGCGGCTACATAGGCCTGGCGGCTCAGGTAGTAGTCGGCCACATGGATTTCGTACGACGCCAGCAGGTTGCGCAGGTAGATCATGCGCTGCTTGGCATCGGGGGCGTAGCGGCTGTTGGGGAAGCGGCTGGTCAGCTGGGCGAACTCGTTGTACGAGTCGCGGGCAGCACCCGGGTCACGCTTGGTCATGTCCAGCGGCAGGAAGCGCGCCACCAGGCCACGGTCCTGGTCGAACGAGGTCAGGCCCTTGAGGTAGTAGGCGTAGTCGACGTTCGGGTGCTGCGGGTGCAGGCGGATGAAGCGCTCGGCAGCCGACTTGGCAGCCTCGGGCTCGGAGTTCTTGTAGTTGGCGTAGATCAGCTCGAGCTGCGCCTGGTCGGCATAGCGGCCGAACGGGTAGCGCGACTCCAGGGCCTTGAGCTTGTTCACGGCGCTGGTGTAGCTGGAGTTGTCCAGGTCAGCTTGCGCCTGCTGATACAGCTCGGCCTCGCTGAGGTTCTCGTCGATCACTTCCTTATTGGAGGAACAGGCCGCGGTGAGCCCGAGGATGGCGATCAGCAGCAGGTGTTTCACTTGCATGGCGGCTTGCGTCCCTTTGACGGCCGCTGTCTTGGGCGGTGCCGTCCTGTTATGATGAGCGCCCCGGCCAACCCCGGGACAAAAGAAGCCGTATTTAACCACAAGCTCGCAGCCGAAACCAAAGGCTGTGCGCCCGCCGAATCGAGCATGTCCGAGATCATTCAACTTAGCGCAGAGGTCCCGTCCGAACTGGGCGGTCAACGCCTCGACCAGGTCGCCGCCCAATTGTTCGACGAGTATTCGCGCTCGCGGCTGACTACCTGGATCAAAGAAGGCCGCCTGACGGTCGATGGCGCGGTCCTGCGCCCGCGTGACACCGTCCATGGTGGCGCCGTGCTGGCGCTGGAGGCCGAGCAAGAGGCCCAGGGCGAGTGGGAGGCCGAGGACATCGCGCTGGACATCGTCTATGAAGACGACCAGATCCTGGTGATCAACAAGCCTGCCGGCCTGGTTGTGCACCCGGCTGCCGGGCATGCCAGCGGCACCTTGCTGAACGCGCTGCTGCACCATGTGCCCGACATCATCAACGTGCCGCGCGCCGGCATCGTGCACCGCCTGGACAAGGACACCACCGGCCTGATGGTGGTGGCCAAGACCCTGCAGGCGCAGACCAACCTGGTCGACCAGCTGCAAAAGCGCTCGGTCAGCCGCATTTATGAATGCATCGTGGTTGGTGTGGTGACTGCCGGTGGCAAGATCGACGCGCCCATCGGTCGCCACGGCGGCATGCGCCAGCGCATGGCAGTCACCGACGGCGGCAAGCCTGCGATCAGCCACTACCGTGTGCTCAAGCGCTTCCGCTCGCACACCCATGTGCGGGTGAAGCTGGAAACCGGCCGTACCCACCAGATCCGCGTGCACATGGCTCATGTCGGCTACCCGCTGGTCGGCGACCAGACCTACGGCGGCCGCTTCCGCATCCCGCCGGCAGCCAGCCCGACCATGGTCGAGGCGGTGAAAACCTTCCCGCGTCAGGCCCTGCACGCACGCTTCCTGGCGCTGGTACACCCGACCACCGGTGAGCGCATGGAATGGGAATCGCCGCTGCCGGACGACTTCGTCTGGTTGCTGTCGCTGCTGAACCAGGACCGCGAGAGCTTTATCGGATGAGTGGCCTGACTCAGTCGCTGCTGTTCCCCGACTGGCCGGCCCCGGCCTCGGTGCGCGCCTGTGTCACCACTCGCCAGGGCGGCATCAGCCTGCCGCCCTATGAAACCTTCAACCTTGGCGACCATGTTGGGGACGACCCTGTCGCGGTGGCCGAGAACCGTCGTCGCCTGAGCGACGAATTCGCCATCCAGCCGGCCTGGCTCAAGCAGGTGCATGGGCTGGTGGTGGCAAATGCCGACCCGGCCGTGGTGGCCGAGGCCGACGCCAGCTGGACCGATCAGCCTGGCATTGCCTGCACCGTGATGACTGCCGATTGCCTGCCAGCGCTGTTCTGCGACCGGGCCGGTACCCGTGTGGCGGCGGCGCATGCTGGCTGGCGCGGGCTGGCCGGTGGTGTGCTGGAGGCCACCTTGGATCGCCTGGCATTGCCACCCGAAGAGGTGCTGGTGTGGCTGGGCCCGGCGATTGGCCCACAGGCGTTCGAAGTGGGGCTGGAAGTGCGTGATGCCTTTACGGCGGTGCACCCGGAAGCGGCCAGGGCCTTTGTCGATGGTGCCCGGCCGGGCAAGTTGATGGCCGACATCTATGAGCTGGCGCGTATTCGTTTGGCGGCGCGTGGGGTGACTGCTGTTCATGGCGGTGGCTTGTGCACGGTCAGCGACGAGCGGTTCTTCTCCTATCGCCGTACTCCGCAGGGGGGGCGTTTTGCTTCCCTTGTGTGGCTGGAACCGCGCTAGCCTGCATCGGCCTTTTCGCGGGTGAACCCGCCCCCACAGGATAATCACAGGCCCTGAGAGCGGAGCAGTACTTGTGGGGGCGTGCATGCCCGCGAATGGCCCAGCACTAATCCAACAGGTTGATCCTGGTCAACCCCGCTACGCTTGAATCTTCCAGAATCAGCCTTATCTATAAGGTCATCTCAGGCAGGTTTCTTCACAAACAGGCGCTGTCCATCGCTCCGACCTGCCCTTTAAAAGGAAGGTATCCCCATGCGAATAGACCGTTTGACCAGCAAGCTGCAGCTTGCGATATCCGATGCCCAATCCCTGGCGGTTGGCATGGATCACCCTGCCATCGAGCCGGTGCACCTTTTGCAGGCATTGCTCGAGCAGCAGGGCGGCTCGATCAAGCCGCTGCTGATGCAGGTAGGCTTCGACATCAACAGCCTGCGCCAGGCACTGGTGAAAGAACTCGACCAGCTGCCGAAAATCCAGAACCCCACCGGCGACGTGAACATGTCGCAGGACCTGGCGCGCCTGCTCAACCAGGCCGACCGCCTGGCCCAGCAGAAGGGCGACCAGTTCATTTCCAGCGAACTGGTGTTGCTGGCTGCCATGGACGAGAACAGCAAGCTCGGCAAGCTGTTGTTGAGCCAGGGCGTGAGCAAGAAGGCCCTGGAAAACGCCATCAACAACCTGCGTGGCGGTGCGGCCGTCAATGACGCCAACGCCGAGGAATCGCGCCAGGCGCTGGACAAGTACACCGTCGACCTGACCAAGCGTGCCGAAGAGGGCAAGCTGGACCCGGTGATTGGCCGTGACGACGAAATTCGCCGTACCGTACAGGTGCTGCAACGCCGTACCAAGAACAACCCGGTGCTGATCGGTGAGCCTGGCGTAGGTAAAACCGCCATCGCCGAAGGCCTGGCCCAGCGCATCATCAATGGTGAAGTGCCGGACGGCCTGAAGGGCAAGCGCCTGCTGGCGCTGGACATGGGCGCGCTGATTGCCGGTGCCAAGTACCGCGGCGAGTTCGAAGAACGCCTCAAAGGCCTGCTGAACGAGCTGTCCAAGCAGGAAGGCCAGATCATCCTGTTCATCGACGAACTGCACACCATGGTCGGCGCCGGCAAGGGCGAGGGCGCCATGGACGCCGGCAACATGCTCAAGCCGGCCCTGGCTCGTGGCGAGCTGCACTGCGTTGGCGCCACCACGCTGAACGAGTACCGCCAGTTCATCGAAAAAGATGCTGCCCTGGAGCGCCGCTTCCAGAAGGTGCTGGTCGAGGAACCGAGCGAGGAAGACACCATCGCCATCCTGCGGGGCCTGAAAGAGCGTTATGAAGTGCACCACAAGGTGGCCATCACCGACGGCGCCATCATTGCTGCGGCCAAGCTCAGCCACCGCTACATCACCGACCGTCAGCTGCCGGACAAGGCCATTGACCTGATCGACGAAGCGGCCAGCCGCATCCGCATGGAGATCGACTCCAAGCCGGAAGTGCTCGACCGCCTCGACCGTCGCCTGATCCAGCTGAAGGTGGAGTCGCAGGCGCTGAAGAAGGAAGAAGACGAAGCGGCGAAAAAACGCCTGGAGAAGCTGACCGAGGAAATCGACCGGTTGGAGCGTGAATACGCCGACCTGGAAGAAATCTGGGCCTCCGAGAAGGCTGAGGTGCAGGGCTCGGCGCAGATCCAGCAAAAGATCGAGCAGGCCCGTCAGGAGCTGGAGACCGCCCGTCGCAAAGGCGACCTGAGCCGCATGGCCGAGCTGCAGTACGGGGTGATCCCGGATTTGGAGCGCAGCCTGCAGATGGTCGACCAGCACGGCAAGACCGAAAACCAGTTGCTGCGTAACAAGGTGACCGAGGAAGAAATTGCCGAAGTGGTCTCGAAGTGGACCGGTATCCCGGTGGCCAAGATGCTCGAAGGCGAGCGTGAAAAGCTGCTGAAGATGGAAGAGCTGCTGCACCAGCGTGTGATCGGCCAGAACGAGGCGGTAACCGCCGTGGCCAACGCGGTGCGCCGTTCGCGTGCCGGGCTGTCCGACCCGAACCGGCCGAGTGGTTCGTTCCTGTTCCTCGGCCCGACCGGGGTGGGCAAGACCGAGCTGTGCAAGGCGCTGGCCGAGTTCCTGTTCGACACCGAAGAGGCAATGGTGCGCATCGACATGTCCGAGTTCATGGAGAAGCATTCCGTGGCTCGCCTGATCGGTGCCCCACCAGGCTATGTGGGGTATGAAGAGGGCGGTTACCTGACCGAGGCGGTACGGCGCAAGCCATACTCGGTAGTGCTGCTGGACGAGGTGGAGAAGGCCCACCCGGATGTGTTCAACGTGCTGCTGCAGGTGCTGGAAGACGGCCGCCTGACCGACAGCCACGGGCGCACCGTGGACTTCCGCAACACCGTGATCGTGATGACCTCCAACCTGGGCTCGGCGCAGATCCAGGAACTGGTGGGTGACCGCGAGGCACAGCGTGCGGCGGTGATGGATGCGGTGGGTTCGCATTTCCGTCCGGAATTCATCAACCGTATCGACGAAGTGGTGGTGTTCGAGCCACTGGGCCGCGAGCAGATTGCCGGCATTACCGAAATCCAGCTGGGCCGCCTGCGCAGCCGTCTGCTGGAGCGCGAACTGTCGCTGAGCCTGAGCCCGGAGGCATTGGACAAGCTGATTGCCGTGGGTTACGACCCGGTATACGGCGCACGGCCACTGAAGCGGGCGATCCAGCGCTGGATCGAGAACCCGCTGGCGCAGTTGATCCTGGCAGGCAAGTTCATGCCGGGCACGGCGATTACCGCCAAGGTGGAAGGCGACGAAATCGTCTTCGGCTGATCTGTTTAACCATGAGCCCCGCATCTGCGGGGCTTTTTTTGCCTGTGCCGGCCCCTTCGCGGGTAAACCCGCTCCCACAGGATTACCTACAGCTCAAAGGCCTGTGCAGTACCTGTGGGAGCGGGTTTACCCGCGAAGAGGCCCTCACAGCCCCAGAAAATCCGGGCCTTTCCGGCCTCCTGGATAACTAGCTGAAATTTTTGAAATTTTTGCTTGCATCTAAAATCTGGTGCCCCTAATATACGCCGCGTTGTCAGGCACTAAGCGAATCACCAGCAACACCGGTGACCGCAAAACAACTTACAAATCAGTAAGTTGAATGAAAAAAAGTGGTTGACAAGCAAAACGAAGAATGTAGAATAGCCGGCCTCAGCAGCTGCAACGCGAAAGCGGATAGCCAAAGAGACCGAAGCTAACACAAGCTTCGAAGCTGTAAAGATGTACCGAAGTTCAGTTCCGCGATAGCTCAGTCGGTAGAGCAAATGACTGTTAATCATTGGGTCCCTGGTTCGAGTCCAGGTCGCGGAGCCAATCTCGGGGTGTAGCGCAGTCCGGTAGCGCGCCTGCTTTGGGAGCAGGATGTCAGGAGTTCGAATCCCCTCACCCCGACCATTTTCCGGGTCGTTAGCTCAGTTGGTAGAGCAGTTGGCTTTTAACCAATTGGTCGTAGGTTCGAATCCTACACGACCCACCATGTAAAAAGGGCATCTCAAGCGAGATGCCCTTTTTCTTTAAGTATCACGGGGTGTAGCGCAGTCCGGTAGCGCGCCTGCTTTGGGAGCAGGATGTCAGGAGTTCGAATCCCCTCACCCCGACCATTTCCGGGTCGTTAGCTCAGTTGGTAGAGCAGTTGGCTTTTAACCAATTGGTCGTAGGTTCGAATCCTACACGACCCACCATGAAAAAAGGGCATCTCGCATGAGATGCCCTTTTTTTTTGCGTTGAATTTATCCCACAAGCATGGGCTCTTGGGCCCACACAGCCCTGTGTGGGAGCGGGTTCACCCGCGAATGCGGCAGCAGGTTCACCATCGCATTCGCGGGTAAACCCGCTCCCACAGGGCATGCTGGTGTCTGTCAGTGCAGTTTCAGGCGCGGCTCGGTACCCCGGCCAATCTTGCTACCCAGCATCATCAACGCCGTACGGAAGAACCCGTACAACGCCATCTGGTGCATCCGGTACAGCGACACGTAGAACATCCGCGCCAGCCAGCCCTCCAGCTTCACGCTGCCCATCAGGTTACCCATCAGGTTGCCCACCGCCGAGAAGCGCGACAGCGACACCAGCGAACCGTAGTCCTTGTACTCATAGGTCGGCAGCGCCTTGTTCTCCAGCCGCGCCTTCAAACTCTGCGCCAGCATCGAAGCCTGCTGGTGCGCCGCCTGGGCACGTGGCGGCACGTTGCGGTCGCTACCCGGTTGCGGGCAGGCGGCGCAGTCACCGAAGGCAAAGATGTTGTCATCGCGCGTGGTTTGCAGGGTAGGGCGCACCACCAGCTGGTTGATGCGGTTGGTTTCCAGGCCATCGATGTCCTTGAGGAACGCCGGCGCACGGATACCAGCCGCCCACACTTTCAAACTGGCCTGGATCACTTCACCGTCTTTGGTTTTCAGGCCATCCTCGGTCACTTCACTGACGGCGGCATTGGTCATCACCTTCACCCCGAGCTTTTCCAGGGTCTTGTGCACCGGCACGCTGATGCGCTCTGGCAGCGCCGGCAGTACGCGCGGGCCGGCCTCGATAATGGTGATGTGCATGTCCTTGGGCTGGATGCGGTCCAGGCCATAGGCCGCCAGTTCGTGGGCCGCGTGATGCAGCTCGGCTGCCAGTTCCACTCCGGTGGCACCGGCGCCGACGATGGCCACGCTGATCTTCTCGCTCGCCACGTCACCGGCGTGGGCGCGCAGATAGTGGTTGAGCAACTGCTGGTGGAAACGCTCGGCCTGCTTGCGGGTGTCGAGGAACAGGCAGTGCTGCGCCGCGCCCAAGGTGCCGAAGTCGTTGGTGTTGGAACCCACGGCAATGACCAGGGTGTCGTAGCCCAAGGTGCGCGCAGGCAGCAGCTCGCGGCCCTCTTCGTCGAGGGTGGCGGCTAGTTGAATCTGTTTGCCTTCACGGTCCAGGCCGCTCATGCGCCCCAACTGGAAGTTGAAGTGGTTCCACTTGGCCTGGGCCACGTAGTTCAGTTCGTCTTCCGAGGAGTTCAGCGAGCCGGCGGCCACTTCGTGCAGCAGAGGCTTCCAGATGTGCGTGAGGTTGGCGTCGACCAGGGTGATCTCGGCCTGCTTGCGCTTGCCCAGGCTTTTACCCAGGCGGGTCGCCAGTTCCAGGCCGCCGGCGCCGCCGCCGACAATCACGATGCGATGAGTCATGGGGATATCTCATAAGGTTTACGGAATTCGTGGCCCCGGGGGCCGGCCGCAAACTGCACGAGGGGAGGGCGAGCGCGAAGCAGCTCATAGCACCAGTCCACTGAGCAGGCGGCTGATGAGACCCAACCCGATGGTCACGGCCACCACCAGCACAAGGAGCAGCCACGGCCGGAAGGGCCTGCGCTCGACTTGGTGCTGGGGGGCTCGCAGATACTCATCGACACGACGCTGATCTTCCGGATTCAGGCGGCTGGTCATGGTGGGGCCTCGTCAGGTAGACGTTTGGGACTGCGTAAACGCTACAGCGTTCACGCAAGCGCTTGAAACAAATGATAAGGCTTTCTATCTCTGGCGCCGAGTGTACGCCATCGCAAACACTCGCTGCAGTGGATCAAAGACTGATGCCCACGTCGAACACAATGCTGCGGCCCAGGTTGCCGCGCAGGAAGTCCGGCGCATCGGGGTGGGCGAACAGCACCCGGGCAAATGTCGGCCCTACCAGTGACAGCGAGCGCCAGCCCTGGCGCAGGTATTCGGTGGGCGGCGGGAAATGGGTATTGAGGTCGAGCACTTCGCGCTTGAGGCTGGCGAAAGCAATGATGTCCAGCTCGTTCAGCTCCAGCCCGCGTTCCCGGTAGTTGTGCGCCTTCTTGCGCAAGGTTGGCGCCAGCCGCCCCAGCAGCTCGGTGGCACTGATGCGCCGCGGGCGCGCTTCGCGGCGCACCAGTTGCGCCAGGGAAAACGCACTGCGACGGCGCTGCAGTTCTTCGCGCCATTCATCGTTGAGCCGGCGGCCCTCGTCGAGCACGAAAAACACCTCGAACGCCGCGTCGCGGAACAGCACGTCTGGCGGTTCTTGCCCGGCCGGGGTGAAGTCCTCGCTGCGATAGGGGATGTTCAGCCCCTGCAACAGGCGTTGGCACACCCAACGCTCCCGCTCCCACTTGCGGGCGTTGGAGAGAAAGGCATTGGCTTGTTCCGCCTGGATGGTAAGCAGGCGCAGGTAGTCTGAGTCATCCATGCAGACAAGCTTAGCTGCTAATCGATGACGATAAGATGCTGTTTGTGCGCAGAATTCAGCCCAGTATTGGCCATTGCTGCACCACCCCAAGCAGGTGCACCAGGCCAAACCCCAGGCAGATCAGCGAACTGACCACGATGAAACGCCGCGAGCGCCCGGTACCCGCCAGCAATATCGGCCCCAGCAGGCCGCGCGCCAGGTACACCAAGGTGATCAGGCAGATGGCCGGCAGCAGCAAGGGCAACCGCCCGATGGCCCCGGCAGCTGACAGCGCATACCCCGACCAGGCCAGCAGCACGCAGGCGATGGCTGCGGTGATCAGCCCTGGGTACCAGCGGCCGTTTTCGGCGGCCACGGCCATGCGCTCGCCGGCCCCGAACAAACGGTACCAGCGCGGCCCGACGGCGATGATGACCAGGTGAAGTACGCCGATGATGGCGTTGAGCGCTGCTGCCAGCAGCAGGGCGAGGTTGATTCCTTCCGGCATGAGCAATGCTTCCTGCATCGAGTGAGGGTGCCAGCCTAGCGCAACCGAATGAAACGGAGAATGGGTGTAGACTCGGATTTATCCACATGGCTGCAAGGGGCATTCGTCAAGTGATCAGCGCGCAGGTGTTGTCGGGCACCACCCTTACGCTTGGCTGGCTGGGATATGTGCCGTTGCTGATCTGGGCGGTCAGCCAGGTGCGCTGGGTTGAGCTGTTCACCGACCGGCGCCGCCAGCATCTGCTGTTTGGCACGGTGTTCTGCCTGTTTGCCTTGTGGTTGGTGCGGCGCGATTTCGATACCGGTGTGTCGTACCACTTCATAGGCATGACGGCGGTCACGCTGTTGCTGGACTGGCCACTGGCGGTGCTTGGCGGGTTCATGGCCCAGCTCGGTTTGCTGGTGCTGGGGCGTCAGGACCTGGCGGCGCTGGGGGTGAATGGCTTGTTGCTGGTTGGCCTTCCGGTGCTGATCGCCGAGGCGTGCGCGATAGGGGTCGAGCGCGCCCAGCCGCGGAACCTGTTTGTGTATATCTTCTGTTCAGGGTTCTTCCCGGCGGCATTGACCGTGCTGGCCTGCCTGTCGGCTGCGTTGGGGCTGTTGTGGCTGGACGGGCGCTTCGCCATGCCGGAGTGGCTCAGCGATTTTATCGGCTACCTGTGGCTGATGATGTTCCCCGAAGCGTTCATCAACGGCACGGTGATCAGTGCGCTGGTGGTGTTTTGCCCGGAGTGGCTGGAAACCTTCAACCGCACGCGGTATCTGCAGGCGCCCTGGAAGGAGGATGAGCGGTGATTTTGTGGCGGCTGTACTGGCCCTTTCGCGGGTAAACCCGCCCCCACAGGTAATGCACCAGCCTTGAAAGCCGTGAGGTCTCTGTAGGAGCGGGTTCACCCGCGAAAGGGCCCTGAAGGACACCTTGCTATCGGATCAATGCCGCGGCTCCAAATCCCCCGAGTACAGCTCATCCTCGGACTCTTCCGCCCCCGGAATCTTGTGCTCCTCCGCCGCCCAAGCCCCCAGGTCGATCAGCTTGCAACGGTCCGAACAGAATGGCCGGAACGGGCTTTTCTCGTTCCATTCCACAGGTGCGCCACAGGTCGGGCAATCGACGGTCAATGGCTGGCTCATGGCTGGCCTCCTCGTAAAGTCAGGTAAAAGTGGTGCAGGCGGTCAATCTGCTGATGCAGCGCGGCCAGGTCGCCGTCATTGACCACCACATCATCGGCATGGCGCAGGCGCTCCTCGCGGGCCAGCTGGGCCTTGAGAATGGCCTGCACCTGCTCGGCACTGGTGTTGTCACGCGCCAGGGTACGCGCCACCTGTAGCTCCTGCGGCGCATCGATCACCAGCACCCGTTGGGTTTTCTGGTGCTGGCCCGACTCGATCAGCAGCGGCGACACATACACCGCATACGGCGACTCCGCCTTGGCCAGGTAGCTGAAAATTTCCTGCCCGATCAGCGGGTGCAGCAATTGCTCCAGCCATTTGCGCTGTGCCGGGTCGGCGAATATCAGCTGGCGCAGTGCCGAACGATCGAGTTGGCCGTCCGCCTGCAGTACGCCGGCACCAAAGCGCTCGACGATGCTGGCCAGGGCCGGGCGGCCAGGCTCGACCACCCAGCGCGCCGCCTGGTCGGCATCGACCAGATGCACGCCAAGTTCGACGAAACGCTCGGCAGCGGCGCTCTTGCCGCTACCAATGCCGCCGGTCAGGCCGAGAATCCAGGGGGTAAAGGCCGCAGTGGTCATCAGAATCCAAGCAGGTTTGTGTATGAGGCGTATATTTCATCACCCCAGAGCACGGCAATCCACCCCGCAATCGCCAGATAGGGGCCAAACGGGATCGCCGTGCCCATGGCATGGCGGCGCAAGCGCAACAGGCACAGCCCAGCCAGCGCCCCGACCACCGACGACAACAGCAGGGTCAACGGCAACACCTGCCAGCCACCCCAGGCCCCGATCAGCGCCATCAGCTTGAAGTCGCCATAGCCCATGCCTTCCTTGCCGGTAACCAGCTTGAACACCCAGTACACCGTCCAAAGGCTGAGGTACCCAGCCACCGCGCCCCACAACGCACTGGTCAGCGGGACGTAGAGGCCAAAGGCGTTGACGATCAGCCCCAGCCACAGCATCGGCAGCACCAGCGCATCCGGCAGCAACTGGTGCTCGGCATCGATCAGGCTCAGGGCCAGCAGGCACCAGGTCAGCGGCAGCGCTAGCAAGGCCTCGGGCGAAGCACCAAAGCGCCAGGCCACCACCAGCGACAGCAGCGCGCTGGCTAACTCCACCAATGGGTAGCGCGGGCTGATGCGGGTCTTGCAGGCTGAACAACGCCCGCGCAAGGCCAGGTAGCTGATGACCGGAATGTTCTCCCACGCGCGAATCCGATGCGCACAATGCGGGCAGCGCGAGGCGGGTAGCCACAGGTCGAAACGCTCGTGCGGCGTGATTGGCAACTCCAGCATTTCCTGCGCCTCACGCTGCCATTGCCGCTCCAGCATGATCGGCAGGCGGTACACCAGCACATTGAGAAAACTGCCCACCAGCAGGCCGAGCACCGTGGCCAAGGTGAGAAAGTACGCCGGCTGCTCAGCCAGCAAAGTCCATAAAGTCATGTTCAGATCAAGCTACCCAACTGGAAGATCGGCAGGTACATCGCCACCACCAGGCCGCCCACCAGCAGGCCCAGGACCAGCACGATGGCTGGCTCCAGCAGGCTGGTCAATTGGTCCAGCGCCTGGCTGACCTGTTCCTCGTAATGGCTGGCGGCTTTTTCCAGCATCTGGTCCAGCGTGCCACTGGATTCCCCGATGGCCGTCAGTTGAACCAGCAGCGGCGGAAACAGCGGCTCAGCGGCCATCGCCTGGTGCAGCCCCTGCCCATTGGCCATGCCCTGACGCAACCGCAACACCGCCTGTTCATGCAGGTCGCCACCACTGACCCTTGCCACCGTGCCCAGCGCATCCAGCAACGGCACGCCGGCGGCATAGGACGTTGCCAGACTACGCGCAAAGCGCGCCAGCGCCGCCTGCCCCAGCAGCGTGCCGAACACCGGCAAGCCCAGCACCCGGCAAGATATCCACAGGCGCGCTGGCGCGTGCTGCCGGTAGAGCTGGCGCATGGCAAAACCCAGCACCACGCCCATCACCAGCAACAGCGGCGCAAAGCGGCTCAGCCCTGTGGACAAGTCGATCACCCATTGGGTAAATGCCGGCAACGCCACGCCCATGCCAGAGAACATGCCCTCGAATTTCGGAATCACCTCCAGCAATAGGATCGCCGACACCCCCAACCCCGTCAGCAACAGCAGCAACGGGTAGATCATCGCCTTGCGCACCTTCTTGTGCAGCGCCCGACGTTGCTCCAGCATGCCTGCCAACTGTTCCAGCTGCCGGTCGAGCGTGCCGGACTGCTCACCCACCCGCACCAGGTTGCAGTACAGCGCATCGAACCACCCCGGGTGGCGCTGCAACGCATCTGCCAGCCCCAGGCCCGAGGCCACATCCTGTTTCAATCTACCCAGCAATGCCGCCTGCGCCGCATCACAGCCACTGCGCCCCATCACCTCGAACGCCTGCAGCAGCGGCACCCCGGCCTTGAGCAAGGTCGCCAACTGCCGGCTGAACCCCGCCGGGTCGGCCTTTGCCCGCCGATTCGGCAAACTGAACGTCAGCCCACCGGCAGGCCGCAAACTGGCAACCTTGATGCCCTGGCGGATAAGCCCGGCACGCACATAAGCCGGGCTGCGCCCGGGCGTTTGCCCACTGACCGGTGCGCCATTGGCGTCGGTGCCGTGCCAGGTGTAGAGGAGTGTGGATTGGGTCATACAAGGTCCTTTTTCTGCCCGTGCGACAAGCCTGGAAACAGCTTGCCGCGCCCATGCAAGGGCGTGCGTCCGAGATGCTCACTAGAGTAGTTCAGCGAAGACGACGCCCAAGCGGGCAGGGGTGACAAAAGGTGTCTGTTCAGGCCTACTGCGCCGCTGCCAGCCGGGGTCGAGCCTGACCTCAACGAGTACGCGTATCAAAAAGGAAAACGTTCATGAAAGGGCAACGCGGTATCACCCTGATCGAACTGATGATCGTCGTCGCGATCATCGGCATTCTGGCGACCATCGCCTTACCGATGTACACCAACCACCAGTCACGCTCCAAGGCCGCGGCCGGGTTGCTGGAGATCAGCGCGCTGAAGACCGCGATGGACCTGCGGTTGAATGACGGGAAGGATGTGCCGGATGTGGCCGCGCTGGGTGGCCAGCCGGCGACGGCGCACTGTGCGATCACGGCTAGCGGCAAGGCGGCGGATGGCACTGGGAGCATCGTTTGCACGCTGGTGGATGCGCCGGCGACCGTGCTCGGCAAGGCACTGACCCTGACGCGTTCGGCTAGCGGATGGACGTGTACGACCGACATCGAGGAAGACCTGGCGCCGAAGGGGTGCGAGGCGCCTTGAGGGTGGGGCAATAAACTAGCGGAAACAGGGGTTTGCGTAACGGGTGCGAGCAGTGGTACGTTGCGCTACACGCCGGTGTAGCTCAGTCGGTAGAGCAGCGCACTCGTAACGCGAAGGTCGCAGGTTCGATTCCTGTCCCCGGCACCAGTAAATTCAAGGTCTCCAGCGATTTTTATGTGACAGCAGAAGAGGCTGTGACAGCATGGTGACAGCAAAAAGCCCCACTCAGAGCGCTCTGAGTGGGGCTTTTTCGTGGTGCTGGCGACATTTTACGCTGCCGTATCGCGGATGCGTAGCACGGTAGTAGTCGAGCAATTGGCATGCCTAGCGGTGGCCCGGATGCCCATACCAGCTCCCAGCAGTTCCTTGACCCGTTTGTGCAGCTCTTCATCCACCGGGCGCCCTTGGTACTTTCCAGCTGCTTTAGCTTTCTGGATTCCCTGTGCTTGGCGCTCCCGCCGCTGCTCATAATCCTTCCTAGCAATCGCAGCCATCATTTCCACAAGCATTGAGTTGATTGCGCTAAGCATACGATTCGTGAACTCATCGCCCTTGGTATCACGCAATCCCTGGTGACTAGTAGGCAGGTCCAACGCGACGATGCGAAGGCCTTTAGCGTCTATAGCTGTCTTGAGCTTGTTCCAATCGTCTACAGGCAGGCGAGAGAGACGATCAATGGACTCAACCAACAGAACATCCCCTTTTCGAGCATCCTTGAGTAAACGCAACAACTCAGGGCGATCCGATGCAGCCCCGCTGGCATTCTCAATGTACTCACAAGCAATGGCCTTGTTCTGATCCTGCACGAACCTTTCCAGCGAGTCGCGGGCGCGACCGGCGTCCTGCTCGTCTGTGGATGCACGAAGGTAGGCACGTATAAACATGATGCGTCCTGTATCAGTTAGGGTGTTCTCCTACTAGTGTTGCACTTTGGGTGTTACATATCAAGCAAAACGGCTGATAGGAGGATCAGTTCGCCTGTATCAGTCTAAGTATACGTAAAAATGACACGCTTTCAGACTTGAAGCCTTGCTTGTAATGCAGGCAATGCCCGCTGCGAGCTATCTACTGATAGCTAAAAGGTGTAGCGGCAAAATGCCATTCATGGTTATCATTGGATTTCCTGAGTTGTAAAATGGACTTTAATAATGAATCGCCATCTAGCTGTGCTTTCACTATCGCTCGTATTTTCACTCCACGCGTCAGCACAGGAAAACTACTCTGCTGAGTACGCTATGTGTGTGGACAAATCTGAAGGGATTACATCAAACCTGAGTGATTGTAGTAACGAGGAACTGACGAAGCAAAATGAGCGATTGAACAAATATTATAAGGTCGCAATGGCTAATCTTGCGGCTGATAAAAAAACACAGCTGCGAGATGTTCAGCGTGTGTGGATAAAGTATAGGGACTCCAATTGTGGTATGTACTATACCTTATCTGGTGGTTCTATGGATGTTCTAAATGGTGTTGGATGTGAGCTTAGTATGACTCAAGAAAGAGCGGACGAACTCCAATGGTTTGCTGAAAATGGCGGCGAGTGATTTTTCGAGTTAGTACGTATATTAAGATGGTGCAAGGAAGATTTATATGGGAATGTCGTTGAGTAAGTGCCTGGCTTTGGCAGGACTTTGTGGCTCTCTAGTGATATTGGGGGCATGTTCCAATAGTGTTCCATCATGCAGTGATGTTCGAACTACTGATTTGGTTATAGACATAACTAAAGGTGAGCTCACAAAACAGTTGGGCGCGGCTTTAGTGCGTTCTATAAATTTCAGTGTGGCCAATATACGCACCACTGATGAGAACGAAAAGACCGGGGCGTTTAAATGCGCGGCCGAGCTAAAGATGACTGGTCCAGCAAAAGAAAGCGTTGCCCCAGTTTGGTATACGGTAGAAGCAACTGATGACGGGAATTTTTATGTTAACGTTGCTGAGGAGCCGATATGAAAACTTCAGCTGAATATGTTAATGGTGGCGCTGAAGTTGAGAGCAGCTTTACTTACCAGCCAAACTTCATAAAAATGATATTGTTGGTGCTTGCTTTTGGTGGCATGTCTCTATACTTGGTTTTTACTTCTGGTTTGGATAGAGTTCCTGGTGGCCTCACTAAGCTTCTGGTCCACCTTGGTTGGGACGCTCACGTGGTGATGAAGGTTGTCGGAGTTTTAGGTATTGTCTTTTGTATCTATGTCATAATGGTACTGCTCTTTTCCAAGGTTTCAGGAAAGAAAAAGGCAATTAGGCTGTCATCGAAAACTCTGTTTGTCCCGGCAGGGCATTTTAGCTCAAAAATAAATGAAATTAGATGTTCAGATATTTTGAAGGTGAGCATCGAAGATGTCATGAATCAGAAGTTTATTAGGGTTGAGCATAAAGCAGGTAAAGTCGACTTGGCCATGACAATGTTTAAAAGTAAAAAGATGTTTGGCGACTGCTATGAGGCAATTTTGCGGTCGACTAAGTTGTAAGTCGGCTTTCAAGCGGCAGATAGCCTTGCGGCTATCTGCATTTCGCTATATTTAATGCGGCTGGGCTTAAGTGCGAAGTCTTATAGTTTTTGTAATAGGCTTTGTTAGTCAAAAGAGCTTGCATACAAGGAGTTGTCCTCAAGCCAAGCTTTTATCGGGAATTCCAAGTATGACAGTACGTCGTTGTGAAATTTTTCTGCGTCTAAATCGGCCCCTTGTAAAGTGTTAAAGGCTGTTTCATATACTAGGTCTTTTAGCTCTTTCCAGGAGCTTGATTTTTTTAAGATTGCTTGCCCGTACTTAATGCTGATTAGAGGTTCATATTTAACGTAAAAATATTTATTTCTAGTATTGCTTTCCTTTTCTCGCTCTAGAGCCATGTATGCAATTACCATGGTTCTTCTCAGCTTTTCTAAGCTCTTGAAGTTTTTGTTTTTGTAGCCAATGAACCTCGTGATGCTATCCATATAGGCGATGTACTTTGATTCTCTTTGGATAGACCATGATGGTTGTCTTCTGTGGCTTAGTTTTGCCCAGATTTCGCTTAGTTCTTTATGGCTTTTCTGAAATAAAGTCTCGAACTCGTTGCGCTCGCCTAGCTCTATTATTTTATTGATTATTTGTACTTTCTTGGATTTCCAGACTGGTGCCTGTTCAAGGTATTTAGGTATTATTCCCCCTAAGTATTTTTCAACTAATATAAGTATTTCATTGTTTGTCATTCCGTCGTGGACTGACCACTTGCCAAGCAGTTTTTTGGTTTTTATTGATAGCCCCCCGGAAATATAGCGATTTCCAAACTTTCGGTTCTGGTATGTGCCGCCATAGAATAGATTTTTACAGTGGAATAGTCCGACTGACTTTTTTCCCTTGACGGGGGCGATATGGCATAATCGGACATCTGCATTTGGCCTGTATCTAACAAGCTCCATAGTTTCGATGAAGCTTCTTAGATCGTGCCCGTTCAGTATTTGTACAGTCCCCGCTCTTCTGCACTGTCTGAGCAGGTATAAGACTTCATCGTTCTGGGTTAAATTCGCGCGCTTTTTTTCGATTTTCGCTTTTGCAGATTTTATCTTGCGGTGGGCATTTTTTCTGCATTTAGTAGTGCAGTAAATCTGGTTCTTCCATTGTTTGGATCCTTTCTCAATTGTCGATAGGCAAAAAGCGCAATTTTTCTTCACGACTACCACTCCCGTTGAATAATAGTCGTTTACAGTTTTGATTGAGCCGTCCCCATATCCTGACTAGACGGGCGTACGGTTAAATATTATGTGTGGTACTTGCGCTCTATTATTAGGTGTCGCATTCAAGTGCATCAGAAGCGTCGAAAATTTCTGCGGTGATATTTTTAGCATGCTGGATGTCAGCACATGCCATTTGTGATCTTCTCCTATCATGTAGCCATTTCAGCGTGCACAGTCTTTAGCTTGGCGATTGATAAATTCCTCCAATTCTTTAATCAGTATTAAGCGGCGTCGGCCTACTTTAAAACTCTGAATATCACCGCGCGCCAGAATTTCATACATCATTGATCGGGCGACCCCGATTAAGCGTGCGCTTTCGTCTACCCCAACAGAGAGGGGGGTTGGCAGTTCTCGGTGCCTCATACACTTTCTCCTCAATCTGAGCCTAGCGGCCCCTAAAGTTGACGATGAGCGCACCTTATCGTGGCGCCACTCAGTGTGTCAACACAAAATTATGTGTTGCCTTGGTCTTGTGTTGTTCGTTTTCCTGTGGCATTCTTTGGGCATTCCCTTTTTGTAAGGATCAAAAATGGCTGTCCGAAAAAAGTCAGAGATAATTCATCTGCGAGTTGATCCCGTCTGCAAGCTTCTTTTGGAGTCTATCGCTAATGTGGAGGGGGTAACTGCGACCAGAGTTATTGAACGGTTGATCACTCAGGCAGCAGGAGAGATAAAGATCGAGGAAGTAGATTATTTAATAAATGAAAGCGTGCTAGAGCACGGCGAACTAACTTTGAAAGACGCAATTAAAATGGCGTATTGTTCTGGTGAGCCGTTATTAACGAAGCTAAGGCTCCACTATCTGGCGTATGAGGTTCTTACAGCTCGTGATAAAGAAATCACTAAGGCGATTGTATTGAATATTGATTTGTTTGGAGGGCAGGATAATATTTTTACAGCTGAAGAAAATCTCGTAAGTGAAGATGGCTTCAGCGTTGTACCTTGTGTTAGTCTTGAGAGCATCCGTTTGCATATGGCCTCTCTTGAAAACTATGCGGAATTCAAAGAGAAGAATCCAAATCTAAGAGTTAGATATAAAGAGTACCTAAAGATTTCTGGCTTGTGATCCTAAAGTAACTCTACGGCAGCAGCCTTAGTGTCTGGCGCTAAGTGGGCATAACGCAAGGTCATCTTGAGATCGGCATGGCCTAGCAGATCTCTTATCGTGTTGAGCGGTACGCCCCTCATAGCGAGTTTTGAGGCAAACGTATGACGCAGATCATGCCATCTAAATGAGGATATTTCGGCGGCCTTCAACACTCCATCCCATGACTTTTTAACGTTATCCATACGTCCGCCAGTTTGACTTGGAAATAGACGTCCACTATCGGTCGACTGTTTTTGCCACTCGCATATTGTATGCAGAGCCTCAGTGTTTAGTGGAATGTGTCGTGTCTGATCGGATTTTGCACTATCTCCAACTACCGTCAAATTCCTTCGCTGAATATCAATGTCGGCCCAAGTTAAGTTGAATAATTCTCCGCGCCGAAGTCCTGTGTTCAAGCTGATTATTGTCATGGGTTTAAGGTGGTCCGCAAACGTTAGCTTGCGCAGATCTGGTAGCTCGTCTTTTTTTCTGGCCTGACGCCATTGGTTGGCGGTATCACGCTCGCGTCGTATGCGCTCTTCGCGGTTTTCTAGGGCTTTGCGTAGGCGCTGTTCCTCTTCCCCTGATAGGAATCGAACCCGACCGCGTGTATCGAGGCGCAGGGGCTTGAGCTTGGTCATGGGGTGAGTCTCGATCACGCCCCACTCTACGGCTTTGGAGAGGGCGCCACGAAGCGCTGCCAGTTTCCTGTTGGCGGTAGCTTCCTTCAGGCCGGCTGCTAGCCACTTTACCCGCATGGCCTCTAGATCGCGCTGGTTGAGATCTGACAGGGGCTTTGCCATCAACGAGGTAAAGCTGTGCTCTATGGCGTGCCGCGTTTTCTGGTGAGCTTTGTGGTGCGTTTCCAGCCAAGGGTAATAGCTTTCGGTCAGATAGCTTTCCAGGGTGTGAATGACCCGGCGCTTGTTCTTGGTAGCGACCAACGGGGCTCCGTGCTCGTGCGCTTCCGCCAGCCACCTTGCAGCTTCCGTCCTGGCCTGGTCGAGTGTCATCATACCGACCCGGCCCAGAGTGGCCGCTTGGTTTCTGCCCCAACTGACCATATAGCTAGCGTGGCCGCTGGGTAGCACTCTGATGGATAGGCCGGGCTGCGCTGTATCGTGTATGCGGTAGGGCTTCTCCTGCGGCTGAATGCCCGCAAGAAGCTTGGCGGTAAACTTGGTTTTCATGGCTCGGCGTCCGTGACAGCAGGGTGACAGCGAAATGGACTATACGGACATGTTTCAGACGACACAACCACACGGTAACGCCCAATATTCACTGGGTTTGGTCCGTGCCTGCTAGTGTCTAGAACGCACTCGTAACGCGAAGGTCGCAGGTTCGATTCCTGTCTCCGGCACCAGTTCAGGTTCCAGCGAAGGCTACCAAATTCTCTGTAACCCCCGTAAAACCCGCCTTCTGGCGGGTTTTTTCGTTATGGCGTTCCGTCGGATTCCGACAGCTGCCAGCCGATTTAGGGGTAACGTTTGGGATAAAGTCGATTCGATAAAGGGGTTTACCCTTATGGCTCGTACTACTGCTCCCCTGACTGACACCGCATGTCGTTCGGCCAAACCTACTGACCGCCCATACAAGCTTTTCGACGGTGACGGTCTTTACCTCCTCGTTTACCCCAACGGCCGCAAAGGCTGGCGTTTCCGGTATGTGAAACCAGATGGGCGAGAGGGGCTGACCTCGTTTGGCAACTATCCCGTCATTGGTCTCGCAGATGCTCGGCAGAAGCGTCTGGAAACTAAGCGGATGCTGGCTGAGGGTATTGATCCGATCGCGTCCAAGCAGCAGGCCAAGGCCGAGGCGGTTGTCAGAGGGCACACGTTCGAACGCGTTGCCTTGGACTGGCATAAGGAAATGTCCGTGAAGTGGGCGCCGGGCCATTCTAGGACTGTGTTGAGTCGCTTGAAGACTCACGTATTCCCGCTGCTCGGCGCACGCGCCATCGTTGATCTGGATACCTTCGACCTCATGCAGCCGCTGGAAGAGATCAAAAAACGCGGCACGATCGATGTGGCCTTGAGGGTGCAAAACTACCTACAGAGCATCATGCGTGAGGCTAAGCGGCAGCGGCTGATCACGGTGAACCCTGCATATGATCTTGAGGGCTTCATCAGCGCGCCACGGGTTACGCACCGGCCTGCACTCCCGCTCTCTCGTCTGCCTGAGTTGATGGACCGCATCGAGAACTACAAGGGACGTACGCTCACTCGGCTGACAGTCATGCTGTCGCTACACGTGTTCGTGCGCTCCAGCGAATTGCGCTTCGCACGTTGGAGTGAGTTCGACCTGAAGCGCGGCATATGGGAGATACCGGATACGCGGCCCGCTTTGGAAGGCGTTCCGTATTCGACCAGAGGGACGAAGATGGCGGGCGATATCCATCTGGTCCCTCTGTCACCGCAAGCGGTGGCGTTACTCGAACAGATTCATGCGATCACGGGGTACTTTGATCTGGTGTTTACCAGTGACGCTCGCTCGTGGAAGCCTATGTCTGAGAACACGGTCAACAGCGCTTTGCGGAACATGGGCTACGACACCAAGACCGAAATTTGCGGGCATGGCTTTCGGTCCATGGCGTGCAGTGCCTTGGTCGAATCCGGGCTGTGGTCAGAGACGGCTATCGAGCGGCAGATGAGCCACAGGGAGCGCAACAACGTTCGAGCGGCGTATATCCACAAGGCTGAGTTCCTGGAGGAACGGCGAATGATCATGAGTTGGTGGAGCCGTTACCTCGAAGCGAACCGGCAGGAGCATATCTCGCCGCATGAGTTCGCGAATCAGACCGGGGCAAACGTTTCTAGCCTAAGAGCAAGGCGTGGCGCAGTCGAGTGAGCGCACGGCTTTGAAGTTTCGATGATCCGCTTTCCATTCGGGTCCATCCAAACAGGGCTGCAAAGCCGCCCTGTTTGGATGGACCTTACCTAAAAAGATCAAAAGCACCACATCGGCCACTGGGTGCCACGGTGTTCCGTATACGCCCAGTACCATTTTCAATCGCAAAACCATGCGGTGCACATCGCTTGACCCTCCCGGATTGCGGGCGTAGAAAAGACAGTGCAAAGGCTGTCGTTGACAGCACCCCAGGTGACCAGAGCCTTCAAGGTCACGCCGCTCTGGCGGTGGTTCTCCCCAAGGGCGATTCGCATCCGGCAGCTCACCCGGTCACTACCCATGTGATGGATGCTCTTATACATATGGCGCTCGTGCGCCAGATACTCCGTACTTCGCTGCCCTGCAGCAACCTATCCGCTTGGCCAAATTTTTGCGCCAACCTGTGCCCGTCTCTTTCTTCTGGAAAGAGACGGGCACTTCTAACACTGCTGCAGCCCTGATCGCACAAGGCTTTGCGGCAATCCCCATCGTGACAATCGGCGTGACAAACGCCGATGTCACCAGCAACAGCGCTGTAGACGATGGTGCCGCAGACCAGGGAATGGACTGCACCTGACTGACAGTCAGGCATGCCCCCGGTCATCGCATTGCTGCTTGCACCTGGCTCAGGATCTTCAGGCGCTGGTTTAGTCAGCCAGCACTGCTTCCACCCGCCCACCGGTAACGGTGTTCAGGAGGCCAGATCATGAGATGCCCTTGCTCCCGGACGTAAGGAGCCGCCAGTCCCGCGTAGAGGACATTCCCCACAGGTCGCAGGGGCCTTGATCCCTGATAACACTCAGCATTCTTGGCGGGATGACGTGGGGCGAGGATCGGAGAAAGCAGAAGATGAGGTGACCAATATGGCATTGGTGAGTAGACGCGATGGCCGCAATTTCGGCTACGGCAGGCAATTGAGCTACGCAGGGCCGCAAGCGCTGAAAGACATGTTCGGCGGCGGCCATTACGGCACGGTCAAGGCGCACTGTGATCGGTGGCAGGCATTCGTGAAATGGTGCCGCTCAGAACAGGGGCCGGGTATGAATGATGCGCGGCAGATTGATCGGAAGGTGTTGGCGGACTATGCGGCGTATCTACGCGACGTGGTTAGGCGCGGTGACCTTGCTGTCAGCACCGCACAAAACCGCCTATCCAGCGTTAACAGGACCATGGCAGCGCTTCGCGGTGATCAGCATGTGAAACTGCCAAGTCCGAGCAAGGCGTTGGGTATGCAGCGCACCGGGGTTCGACAGTCGGTGCCACAGGGGCAAGACCGTGAACAGGTTAAGCAGATCGTCGATACGCTTTGCCGCCATCATCACCTACGGGCCGCCGCGATCATTCTGTTAGCACGAGCTACCGGCATGCGCTTGCGTGAGGCCATCCTGGCCGACTTACCACGGCTGAGCCGTGAGGCTAACGACCTAGGCAGGATAAACATCCAGGATGGCACCAAAGGCGGCCGAGCTGGCGCCTCAGCGCCACGATGGATTGCGGTAGACCAGCATGTTCAAGACGCACTTTGGTTTGCACGGCAGGTGTCGCCTGCGAGTAGCCGCAACCTAATTGCTTCTAACGAAAGCTATCGGAGCGTTCTGCAGGAAATCGTCCGTCCCGCGCGGGACATCCTACATGCAGACAACCTAAAAGGTTTCCATGAGCTGCGGGCGGCGTATGCATGTGAGCGCTACGAGCAGATCACCCAACACGTTGCGCCGGTTAACGGCGGCCAATGCTACCAGGTAGATAGGAACCTTGATCGTGAGGCCCGGTGGCAAATCAGCTACGAACTGGGGCACGGTCGGATGGACGTGGCCGCTGCCTACGTTGGAGGGCGGACATGAGCAAACCATTCGATATGGAGTGGTTCTTGGCGGGCGTGCTATCCGGGTCGCACGCGACGCGTCAACGCCATTTACGGCAGGCGAAGGCCATCCACACTGCAATTGCCGAGCGCTGGCAGCGTGAGACGCCTTGGTCCTGGCAGAGAAAGCATGTGGCGTGGTTTCTCGAGCATTGCCTAGACCGCCACAGTGAGTTGACGCGGTATTACTACTTGTTGACTGTGCGGCTGATCACTCGTCGATTAGAAAAGTCATGGGTGTTCAAACGCTAGGCATTACGGAACATTGTATCGATGTTGGATTCAGGCACCACGTAAAGGGCGTGATATAGACGATTTCGACCAATACTGTGATTCGAGCGAGTTCAGGGCGCAAATTGATGACCATCAATTCGTACAACACGGCATCGGGTGCGGTCTTCCTATCCGATCTCCCGCTACAGCAAAGACTGATTTGACAGCTCCTCCAGATAGGCCGCGCCAGCAGAAAATGTCATGATCGACTCATAGAGACTCAGAAAGGCGAGCAGGGAGCGCTTCGATCGCAATGACTAAAACGCGTGAAAAAATGGACAGTGTCCGGGCGTCCCGGGACGGTCACGAATTCCACGAGGCGTGGGTGGCCCGTAAGTGTTTGGGGTTGGTGCTGCCTAAAGACAAATTCATTGGGGTTGCGATTGAGGGCTTTTCTCCCATTGACCAAAAAGGAGCAGCGGACGCGGGCAACGAAATTGCCGATGCCGTTTTGTATTTTGGGAGTGCTGCCTCGTTCGAGCAGGCGCACCAGATCGTTGTAGTGCAGGTCAAATACTCCAAAGCGTCGGAAGACAAGGCATTTCGCGCGGCTGACGCAAAGAAAACCATTGATAAATTCGCCAAGACCTATCGATCTCACAAAACCAAATACGGCACTGCTCAAGCGCGAGACAAGCTTCGTTTTGAGCTTGTGACGAACCGTCCGATTCTCTCTGAGTTGGACAATGCGATCGCTGGAATCATTGCCGGAACGGTGTTGACGGGCACCGCGAAAGAGCAGGCAGACCAAGTCAAGGCAGCTTGTAAGCTCAAGGGCAAGGACTTGGTGGAGTTTGTTAGCCGGCTGCATTTCACGGGGCTTCGCGGAGATCTGCGGGAAAGCAAGCACCGGTTGGCAGTGGTCCTCGCGGACTGGGCCGCTGCACGTGATCCTCAGGCCAGAGTCCGGCTCAACTCCATCAGGGAGCTTGCTCGAGATAAAGCGAACCTCGCCAATCAACGGCGAAATGTCATAACTCGCGCTGATATTTTGACTGCCCTAGAACTGCAAGATGAACGCGACCTCATGCCCTGTCCCGCAAGTTTTCCAGATGTCGGCGCGGTATTAGAGCGTCGCCAGCTATCCGATGTCGTCGCAAAAATTCCGCAACTTACCGCCCCTTTGGTCATCCATGCGGACGGTGGTATCGGTAAGACGGTTTTTATGAATTCGATTGCGGGTCGTCTTGCAGAAACCCATGAGATTGTTCTCTTCGATTGTTTCGGCATGGGGCAGTACCGCGCCCCTGGCGATGCTCGGCATCTCCCACGGAAAGGTTTGGTTCACATCGTCAATGAACTGGCGTGTCGAGGTTTTTGTGACCCACTACTACCGGGTACCGATAACAGCGATGACCTGATCAGGGTGTTTCGCTTACGAATGAATCAAGCCGCAGAAACGGTTCGACGCTTCGGGGCAAATCGGCAACTCATCCTGTTGTTTGACGCAATCGATAATGCTGGCGAGCAAGCCAGAGATCGCGGTGAAGCATCCTTCCCTGCGCTTCTGCTCGCCAGCATAACTCACGGTGATCCGATCCCAGGCGTGCAAGTAGTGGTTAGCTCACGCACCCATCGACGTGCCTTGGCGACGGGCGACGCGATATGTGAACAGTTCGAGTTACTGCCCTTCACGATCGATGAAACCCGCGAGTTCCTGCGAGATCGGCTGGTCGAGCACAGCGAAGCCAATGTTCAAGTTGCTCAGTCTCGATCACGAGGCAACGCTCGCGTCCTTGAGCATCTGGTCGCAGATGCTCCCGGACTTCTGGCTTCATCTGAAAGGGACAATGTCATCCAGTTGGATGAACTGCTACACAAACGAATCGAGTCCGCGCTCAAACAGGCGCGCAAGCACGGCTACCGTGACCCTGAAATCAATATGTTTTTGACGGGCCTGGCGTCTCTGCCGCCGCCAGTCCCCGTGCGGGAGTTTGCTGAGGCCAGCGGGCTGGCTGAGGGTGCTATCGCCAGCTTCGCCGCAGACCTGTCCCCGCTGTTAGAGCATACCAAGCATGGACTGATGTTCCGGGATGAGCCCACAGAAACCCTCATCCGAGACCAGCATTGCGCAAATAAAGACATCTTACGCAGTCTCGCAAATAACCTTTTTGGCATGCAGGCCACGTCGATCTATGCCGCGACCACATTGCCCGATTTATTGCAGCAACTGGAGGACGGCGAGCGGCTGTTCGACCTTGCTTTTGATGACCGGACCCCGAGTTCCATCAAAAGTGCTGTGAGTCGGCAGGCCATTCGACACGCGCGTTTGCGGGCGGCAGTGGCCTACGCGGCGGAGAGGGATGAAGTGAACCACTTGGTCCCTCTTCTGGTGGAATTATCGACGCTTGCCGCCGTGGATCAGCGTGGTACGGATTACATTCTCGACAATCCTGACCTCACGGTGTTTTCCGGGGATGCTGACTCAATCCGGCGTCTTTTTGAGTTACGTACTCACTGGCCTGGTACACGTCACGCGCGGCTGACGATTGCTTATGGTCTTGGCGGTGATTTAGCAGATGCCTATCACCACGCCCACCGGGTTAGAGAGTGGAGAACTCACTGGTTTGAACAAGACCGCGAACGTCAGTTGCAGCACGACAGAGCGGACCCGACTGCCTTGGACATGGCTGCCGTGCCTTTCTGCTATCTCATTAAAGGGGAGAGTGAACGTGCGGCACACGACTTCGCGGTATGGATGGATTGGTATGCCTTTGAGGTGGCCGAAACTCTAGTACCCCTCCTACGCCTGGGCGCTGATTTGGGGAGCCTCCAAAGCTGCGCGGTAGAAGCTTTCTTGAAATCGGAGTTGTTGGGTTCGGGAGCTCTGACAGCTCTGATTCCTTTTGTTGAAGGAGATCAATCCCTGCAAAAAGTCCTGATCACCAGGCTCGCGGAGGCTTGCGAAAAAGCCGGACAGGTGCGGGTGGGAGAGAAGGACCATGGCTACAAACATCCGCGGATCATCCGTGGGTTGTTACGAGCAGCATCAATAGCCTTGATGCAGGGAATGAAAACAGAGGCCCGCGGCATCCTGGTCGCCACGCCAGTATCTGCTCCTTCGTTGTACGTATACATGAGCGATTACTGGTCTGGAGAGGTCTATTCATTTCTGGCAAAGCAGGCGCTGCTCTGCGCCGCCGAGGAGGTAAACCTCCTTGAGCGACATCTGCTCCCCCAAGAACTGGCTGATCTAATCTTGCATATGCCTGCGGAACTACAAGGGCTGGAGCTCATTACAGCTTTGAAGGCTGAGCTCGAGACGAAGGCTAAAGAGAAGCTCGCGAATGATAGCCATGAGAAGGGCATCTCAGCCGATACGAAAAGCTCTGCCGTGAAGTTCCTGGCACACCAACTGGATCACTGGTTAACAATCACCCGTGCATTTGCCGCCTGCTTCGGTCACCCGCTTGAAAGTGGGCTTTGCTTGACTCCCCTACTCGACCTCTGGCCAGAGCTGCTCCGCTGCAACGACTACCAATCCGGTGGCACTGATGCTCAACGACAACGACTATTGGTGGCCGACCGGCTTCTGACGTTGGCGTTCGAAGCAGCACCTTCTCTAGAGCACGCTGAGGTTGTCAACTACCTGGAGGCAGTACAAGCCCGGGGAGTTTCCGATATTCCGCATCTGATCAGCATCGTTAGTGTGCTGGCCGTCCGGCCCGAGTTTCAAGCTCTGGCCGGGGCTACAGCCAACATCGCCAAAAAGGCCATCGAACGAGAAGATGAGGTCAAGCAGCGAGCAGCGTTGTTCGCCGACTTAGCGCGAGCGGTATCGCCAGCCAGCCAGCAGGAAGCTGTTGTCTACTTTCATCGGGGCTTGGAGCAGATGGATGCCGTCGGCTCTGGCGACTATCAGTTCGTGAATGAGTTGATGCAGTTTGCAGCCTCCCTGCATGGCGAGGAGCTATCGGATGAGGACAGTCATACGCTTTCGAACATTTGCGAATTGAATCTCGGTGAGGAGGAAAACAAGTTCAATTGGGGCCTGTATGGCATGGCGATGGCTAGAGTCTCGGGCGTGAAAGGGTTGGCTAAGCTTGCGCGGTGGGAGGATCGCGGTAGGGTCACACTTGATTACACACTCCTCCCGTATGTCAGGGCGTTGATCCATTTAGAGAAGATCGATCCAGCGGCTGCCGTGGCAATCCTTCGCACTGCTAATCCGGCAGAGCTCTATGTGTGCGGTACTGAGCAATTGATTGAGACCCTAGAGCGTCGGCAAGTGGGGCGGCTGGAGGGGGTCACAGAGGAGTTGATCACCCAGTACCAGCAAAACAATCCTCACGGATTTGGCGCCGCGGTACCTCGTGCCTTGGCAGGCCTGGCAAAGTCCGCCTTCGATGAGATGTCCGGCGAGTACGAGTACTTGACCTCACTGGCTGAGCGGATTGAAGTCTCTACACGCGAATACAACGACCTGAATAACTGGAGAGGTTCACCCCTTCTCGCCGATGTCGAGCGACGCCATCAAGAGCAAGTTGCTGCCGAATCGTTGCTTGCGTCACTTGTCCTCGAAACAGACCCTGTGGAAGAGCTCTCCCTTGCAGATGCTCTAGAGAAACTCCATGAGCTAAATGGTTGGGGATGGGGGGCGCAACGCGACTTTTTCGAGCAAGTTCAGGCGAAAATTCCCTATGGCAAGTGGTCACAATACGTCACCATGATTGCTCGTCAGGAGCAACTGAAGCTCCATGAGAAGCTTCGCGTGCGGATTCCACGCCATTCGGACACTCAGCCCACGCTGATCCGGACACCTGTTCCACGATCATTCGGACAGGCAGTCGGAGCGCAGCGACGCAGGGGTTGCATTGTTAGTCTGAGGCGCCCGGCGCCGTCAATTTCTTCACCCGCTTTCTCATCGACTCGCCCTTGAGGTTGATCCGGTAGGCGTTGTGCACCAGGCGGTCGAGGATGGCATCGGCCAGGGTTGGATCGCCGATCAGTTCGTGCCAGTTGTCCACGGGCATTTGGCTGGTCACGAGGGTCGAGCGCTGGCCGTAGCGGTCGTCCAGTAGCTCCAGCATGTCGCGGCGCTGTTCGGCGGTGAACGGGGCCAGGCCCCAGTCATCAAGGATCAGCAGGTCGGTCTTGGCATAGCCGCTCATCAGCTTGGCGAAGCGCCCGTCGCCATGGGCTAGGCCCAACTCTTCCAACAGGCGCGGCAAGCGCAGGTAACGCACGCTGTAACCCTCTCGGCAGGCCTGGTGTGCCAGGGCGCAGGCCAGCCAGGTTTTACCCACGCCGGTGGGCCCGTTGATGATCAGGTTGAGTCCGTCGCGTAACCACTGACCGCTGCTCAGCTGGAGGATCAGCGCCTTGTCGAGTCCGCGCGGGCTGCGGTAGTCGATGTCTTCGAGGCAGGCGTTGTGCTTGAGCCGGGCCTGACGCAGGCGGCTGCTGAGGCGCTTGTCGTCGCGTTCGGTCAGTTCGCGGTCGACCAGCAGGCCGAGGCGTTCCACGAAGCTCAGGCTGTCGATGTCGGGGGTTTTCAGTTGCTCGGCGAGTGCCTTGAGCATGCCGGTCAGGCGCAGGGTCTGGAGCTTGTCCAGGGTCGGATGGGGCAGCATGGTGGGATTCCTTGTGTTCAGTGGTAGTAGCCGGGGCCGCGCAGATTGGCGTGGTCGTCCGGCAGCAGGGGCAGGTTGGCTTGAGCCAACGGCAGGCTTTCCAAACCCTGGCGCAGGATCGATTCGAGGCTCTTGTAGCTGCACGCACCGAGGCTGAGGGCGCGACGGCAGGCCAACTCCAAGCGCACTTCGCCATGGGTCTTGCCCAGGCGCAGGATGCCCAGGCAGGCCCGGTAGCCTTGGGTTGGGTGGATGCGCCGTTCGAGGATGTGGCTGATCACGCCGGCCGTGTTCGGCCCGGTCTGCTCAGCCCAGCGGATCAGCCGTTGTGGCGTCCACTCGGCGTGCTCGCGATGGCTCTTGGGCATGTGCTCGGCCTGTGTGCTGTGCCGGCCCTTGTGCGGTGAGCGAAGATGGCTGGCCACCCGCTGATTGGCGTGGAAGCACTCCACCGTGCGCGCTGTCAGGCGTACTTCCAGTTGTTTCTTCACCAGTTGGTACGGCACCGAGTAGTAGTGCCCATCAACCTCGACGTGGTAGTCGATGTGCACACGCGCCTTCTTCCACTCGGCATACACGTAGGGTTGCTCCGGCAGCGGCCGCAGCACCGGACGATCCAGGGCTTCGAAGGCCGAGTGCCGGGAGCCCGGCAGCTTGCGAAACGGTCGTCGGTTGAGGCGCTCCAGCAATAAGGCGATGGCGCTGTTGAGTTCGTTCAAGGAGAAGAACTGGCGGTTCCTCAGCGCGGCGAGGATCCAGCGCTCGACCACCTGCACGCCGACCTCGGCCTTAGCCTTGTCGCGCGGCTTACGCGCCCGCGCCGGCACCACCGCCACGCCATAGTGCTCGGCCAGATCGCGGTAGCTCGGGTTGATGTCCGGCTCGTAGCGATGGCTCTTACTCACCGCGCTGCGCAGGTTGTCCGGCACCACGATCTCCGGCACGCCCCCGAGGAAGGCGAAGCAGCGGGTATGCGAGCCCAGCCAGTCCGGCAGCTGCTGCGACCAGGTGGCTTCGGCGAAGGTGTAGCTGGAGGCGCCGAGCACCGCGACGAACACCTGCGCCTGGCGGATCTCGCCGCTGTGCCGGTCGATCACCGGCACCGTCTGCCCGGCGTAGTCGACGAACAACTTCTCGCCGACGCGATGTTCCTGGCGCATCACCACGTCCAGCTTGCCCTGCCAGGCCCGGTAGTGCTCGCAGAACCAGCTGTACTGAAAACCCTGCGGCTGGCTCAGGCGATACTCCTGCCAGAGCAGCGCCAGGGTCACGCCGGGGCGACGCAGCTCGGCGTGCACCCAAGACCAATCAGGCAGTGGCCGCTGCTCACTGGGCACCGCAGGGGCCAGTGGGAACAGTTGCTGTTCCAGTTCGGAATCGGACAACGAGCAGGGCCAGGCTAGACCGCTGGCGGCAAAGCGACAGAGGTAATCACCGGCACTGCTGTGGCCTATGCCCAGACTGCGGGAGATCTTACGGACAGACAGCCCGCAATCGAACTTGAGGCGCAACACCTCACGGATTTTACGCATGGACAAACGCTCCACGACGACCTCTCTGCTTCGAAAAAGAGGTCGATGGTAGTGAATAAATCCTGCGTAGCTGCCTGCCTGGAAAGTGTCCGGATGGCCGTGGAATCGGTGTCCGGATGCTCGTGGAATGAGTGTCCGGATCAGCGTGGAATCACTGTCCGGATGTGCGTGGAATGGGTGTCCGAGTCAGCGTGGAATCCGCAGCTTCGCGTTCTGAGTTCCTGCAAAAGTGCTTGGTCGCAAGCATCCAATGCTCTTGCCAGCACGCTATACGACTGCGCCGAAATCATTATCCGGCAGTGCGCGGATGAGTTTGTTTCATTTGGTTATCTAAACACCTCGGACATCAATGAGCTTTCGGCGGTTTCAGGCGTGGACCGTCACACGCTCACCTTGGCATTGATCAAGGAGTTTTCCCGGCCCAATTTCGATGTGCCGGCATCCGTTTGGTTGAGCCTGGGGACTACCGTTAATGCGTCGGCTGCAGAGGGTGTCGGTCAAGCGGCCATCCATCGGTTATTAAACGCTGGAGCAGCCAAGTTGGCGTCTTCGGTAGTGGACGGCCCGTGGCAATCCAATCTCTACCCGCCCGGTGATCAAGCGGAGGCGGCTGCCGGTCTTTTCTGGTTCGCGCTTGGTGCGCCTCAGGCTGAGAGACGTTGGATGGCCGCGCATAGCCTCAGGGTTGCTGTACGACTTGGCCGGGCAGATATTTTGGACAAGGTTGTGATGAAGATTGACGCGACCGATGCGGGGTGTTTTCAAGCTGCGGAAATGCCGTTCTTCCATCTTCATGCGAAGCTTTGGCTCCTGATCGCATTGGCGCGAATTGCCGTTGATAATCCAGCAGCGGTCTGTAAACACCAGACCCTTATCAAGCGAATTGCCCTGGATGCAACAAACCCTCATGTGCTTTTCAAGCATTTCTCGGCGCAAGCACTGCTCACGTGCAGCCGCGGTGGTCACCTCACGTTGGAGCAAGAGGTAGTAACCGAGCTTGAACGTGTGAATCACTCGACCTATCCAATGGCTAAGTCGAGCAAGCATCTTGGTGGCTCGTTTTACAAAGGTAGGCCCGAGGGCGTGTCGAAGCCATTGAAGTCATTACATCTTGATTATGACTTTGGAAAGTATGAAGTCAGCCAGCTAGGTGAGGTCTTCGGCCAAGCATATTGGTCCACAGGGGATGCAATAAACCAATGGGTAAGACAGCATGATTCTGAAATCACTCATATGTCGGATCAGGGCGGGCGCGCTGTGTACCGCCGTGGAGGTCATCGCGGTTTCTCCCCTGATCATCATACCTATGGTGAGCAGTTGTGTTGGCATGCCTTACATGCGGTAGCCGGTGAGTTTCTCTCCAAACTCCCAGTGGTTCAGGGCCCCTATGACGAGGGTGACCCGTGGGAGGAGTGGTTGAATCGGCGAATGTTGACTCGTAAAGATGGGCTTTGGTTGGCCGACGTCACGGATCGGAGACCTCTGGCCACCCGCATCAATCTACGGGAAGTTAACGAGGGTACAGTTGGCCTAACTGGAGCGCCGAGCACGCTGCAATCTCTACTGGGGATCAGCGGCGAGCTGGGCGATTGGTTAGTCGTTGATGGCGAGTGGAAGTCTATCGACGGAGTCGACGTCCACATCCGATCTGCTTTGGTCTCGGCCAAGGAAAGCACTCTGGTCGCATCTGATCTCGCCCGCCAAGAGCCGTTCCAAGCCTATATTCCTCGGTTGGACGAGTATGAGGATGCGGATTCTGAGGCCGCGCAATCGCATCTGCCCTTCATGCCTTGGGTCGTCGATGCTGAGCTCGATGAGGGGCTAGATGCATCCGATTCATTGGGCGTAGCCCAGGCAGCTTTGCGGTTGAGACTTGCCAGCCATGTAAATGCTTTCGCGCACATCGCGATGGCAGACGCCCTCGGACGTCGGTGGGTTGATCCGTCTGGTGCTGTCGTTGTGCATTCTGAAACTTGGAGCCAGCAAGCCGACCGTTACGAAGAAAACCGGTCCAGTGGTACTCAACTACGTTGCCGGTCGGACTTGGTCCAAAAGTACCTAACCGCGAACAGCGCGCACTTGCTCATCTTGATAGTACTTCGTCAGTTTGAGCCTGGATTCGGCGATCGCTCCTCGCGGTTTAGGCACACCATGGCTGTGGTAGAGGTGACTGAATCACTGACAGTTGACTACTACCCTGGGCGGACGAATGTATTCGACGATGAGGACTAGCCCCGCTGTCGGCGGGCAACAAATGCACTTTGTTGACGAAAGGGGGCACTGATGGTGAGCGGCAGAGGCAAACTGTAGCTGTTCACTGGCCGCCGTTGCGCTGTTTGCCGCAGGCATGGAGTAATCCCACTGATGCTTTATGCCCTCCGTCCCATCTTGGTTACAGACCTATCGAGGAGGCGCCTTGAGGTAATTTTAGAGGTAGCGGGGAGGGGTTTTGTTGAAAGTATTGTTAAAAATCATATGGTTAGGTATCGATACGATTCCTGTCTCCGCACCAGAAAAAGTTGGCGAGTTTCAGGTTCTCTAGCTTCGGCTCGCCCCCGTCCTGACTTTTGCCTACAGTTTTCAGCGAATATTCATACAATGGAGAACCTTGCATTAGCGCCCCCTCAGCGATACCTTGCTCCAGTCGCGGCCAATTCCGCGACCGGGTTTGGCGACCCGAACGAAAAGGCGCAACGGCGCCCCGACCACGATTGCAGGCGCTTTTTTTGCGTCCGCAGTTTCGTGTAATGGCGGCTGTGCGTGGGAGACCTTCGGGTCTGCCGAGTTCCTTTTCCTCGGTTCGCCAACCTGCGTACAGCTGCCACCCTAACCGTTTGGCGACGGTCAGCGTGGTGCTTCAACCGAAAAGGACCGCATGCATGCCTACCTCACGTTCATCCAAGATCCTCGCATTCGTTCTCCACCTTTATTCCTGGACGACGCTCAGTTACTTCACCTCCAGCCAATCCCGTTCCGCCTCCGCCCAATCGGAGGTGCACCCATGACTGACCAAGAACGCCTATCCACCATCCAAAGCTACGCCTGGACCCTCGAACTGTTAGGCGAAGCCCTGGTCCAGCACGACGAAATGCTGGAGTGCGAACACAACCCCCACCTGAGCTTTCGCAACACTGCCGGTATCCACCAGGCGATCCGGATCATCAGCCGTTTGGCCAGTGAGCAGTGTGGGAAGGTGATGGAGCGAAACGGGCAGGACCCTGTTAGTTAGGCAGGATCATTGATGAGCGGCGGTATTTCCGCATCGGCGGTCGGCAAGAACGTTGCCCGCCTGGAGAGTTCGTTGAAGGTGCGGCTGTTCCAGCGCAGTACGCGCAAGGTCAGCCTGACGGCGGAAGGCCAGCTGTTCTATGAGCGCTGCCGGCGCATCCTCGACGACCTCCAGGATGCGGAGGCCATGCTGTCCCATGCGATACAGGCCCCGCGTGGTCGCTTGCGGGTCAGCCTTCCGACCATCGGCTACCGTTTTCTGCTGCCGCTGATGCCGGCTTTTCGCAAGGCGTACCCTGAAATCGAACTGGAAATGGACTTCAACGACCACCTGGTCGACCTGATCGACGATGGCTTCGATGTGGTGATCCGCAGTGGTGGGCTAGCCGATTCAAAATTGATGTCGCGCAAGCTCGGGCCGTTCCGCTTTGTCCTGTGCGCAGCGCCTACCTACCTGGCACGCAAGGGGCGGCCCCAGACGCTAGCCGACCTGGAGCGACACGACTGCCTGCGCTATCGCTTTGTCACGACCGGCAAGATCATGGACTGGAGCCTCGGCGCCGATCCCGAGATTACCCAGTTGCGCTTACCCACGGTGCTGACGCTGAACAACATGGAGGCAATGCTGATGGCTGCGGTGGACGGCCATGGTATCGCCTACATGCCGGACTTTCTGGTACGTGAATCGGTCAGGACTGGCGCACTGGAAAGCCTGCTTGATGCGCATACCTCCGACCAGGGCCAGTTCTGGGCGCTGTGGCAATCGAGCCGCCACCTGTCGCCGAAGATCCGTGTGTTCGTCGACTTCATCGCCGAGCGTTTGTTCAAGGCGTAAATTGCCCGGCGCCTCCCACGCTCTCCACAACACATAACTCATTGAGTTGGCAGTGACCTAGTGGGCGCGGGCGTGTCGAGGCATCGAACCGCCGCGAACACCGGCGCAGCCGGTGCCAGGCACCGCGTTGGATTCTTCGCGGGCACGCCCGCTCCCACACGGTACGCGGACCGCTTGCGAGCGCTTCACAAATGAAGCAACCCCAACGCCCCGATCAAGGCAGGCGGCATTACCAGCGCCCCCAGGCGCAGGAAGTCCAAGGCACCGACGTGTTCGCCTTCACGGCGAACGGCAACCAGCCAGAGCAAAGTGGCCAGGGAGCCGGTAATCGACAGGTTCGGCCCGAGGTCGACGCCAATCAGCAGCGCCGCAGTGGTTTTCGCGGGTAAATCGACAATATGGCCAACGGAGCCTGCGATCAGGCCGGTCGGCAGATTGTTCATCAGGTTGCCGGCGATAGCCGCGACCACGCCGGCGCCCCAGCTCGCCTGGTGCTCGGAGCTGCGCGCCAGCGCGGCCAAGCCATGGGCCAGGTGCTCGATCACACCCGTCTGTGCCACCGCTTCCACCAGCACGAACAGGCCCGCGACCAACGGCAGTACGCCCCATGCCACACCTTTGAGCACCGGCATCGGGTTGCGCCGCTGGCGCAGGTGGATCAGCCCGGCCGTGGCGATGCCGGCGCAGAAGGTGGGCAAGCCGAGCTGCCGGTCCAGGGCGGAGGTCAGCAGCAACAGGGCGCCTGTCAGCACGATACCCAGCGCGCACAAGCGTGCACCGCTGGACAGCGGTTGCATGTCGATAATCGTTGCCAATGGCTGGCGTATCTGTTTGCGCTGGGCCAGCCGCAGCACAAGGTAGGTCAGGCCGATGGCCGCAAGCGACGGCAAGGTGAACTGCCGCAGCCAATCCAGCAACGGCGGCATCTGGCTGCCGAACACTACCAGGTTGGCCGGGTTGGAAATGGGCAGCACAAAACTGGCGGCATTGGCGATGAAGGCACAGATGAACAGATAGGGCAGCGGCTCGGCCTTGGCCGCCCTGCATGCGGCGTACACCGCTGGGGTAAGCACCACAGCCGTGGCATCGTTGGAGAGGAACACCGTTACCAGTACCCCCACCAGGAACACCAGGTCGAACAGGCGCTGGCCGGAGCCCCGTGCGTGCTGCACGGCGTACATGGCCAGCCAGTCGAACAGGCCTTCCTGGCGTGCCAGTTCGGCCAGCACCATCATACCGATCAGAAACTGGTAAACATCGCCACCCTCGGCGACAGCGCCGAGGGCCGTGGGTAGTGGCACCAGGCCAAACGCGGTCAGCAATACAGCGGCGCCGACTGCCCAGACATATTCCGGCACCCGCCAGGGGCGCAGGATTACCCCACCGGTCGCAACGGCGGCGACGGCCCAGATGAGCGAGGATGGATCAAATACAGGCATGCAGTTTACTCAGGTGAATGAATGAGTTGGCGCGGCTTGGCCGGGTGCCAGCCTTTGGTGGATGGCGTGCAGCACGCTATATCGTGTCAACGTTATTTGGCTGAGCTGGCAATTGCCGGCTTGGGTGTTCCTTCCTAAGGCCTGTCTGATAGGTGAGTAGCCCGATTGCAGCCACGATACCTAGAACGACGAAGGCTGTGCCATAGCCGAAATGTTGCGCGATCCAGCCGGCAAGTGCGTGGCTCATGGCCGCGCCTATTCCCTGTATCGTCATCACTGCACCAAGCCCTGCATTGATGTGCCCAGTGCCGCGCAGGATGGAAGCGACAAGCCCTGGCAAGGCGACACCCAGCAGGCCTGCCCCGATTCCATCAAGGGCCTGTACCGGAATCAGGGCCCAAGGGGACTCCCAGCAACCGGCGATCAGCCCGCGCAAGGGCAAGGCCAGGAGGGCGGCAAGGATCAGTGCCCGATACCCGTGCCGAGAGGCATGCCGCCCGGCCCAAAGCGCCACGGGAATCATGACCAGCTGCGCCACGATGACGGTGGATGCCGTGAACACGCTGGGGTCGGCCAGCCCACGCGTGACAACCGACTGTGCCAGCAAGGGCAGCATCGCGGCATTGCCAAGGTGGAACAGCAGCATGGTGATCGCGAGCAGGCCCAGCTCGCGCGAGTGCGTCAAAACCCGCACCATGGAAGGCGAGGGGCTGCTACCTTGCGCAGGCTGGTTGCCAGTGAGGTCACCACCGCGGGCACGCTCATGATCGATGTCATGTGGATCGATCTTGCGCAAGCAGGCAAGGGCCGCGCACGCCATCAGGGCCATCAGGACGAATACGGCTGACAGCCCCCAGCGGTAGCCTGCCAGCCCGGCCAAGGCAGCCGCTACCACGTTGCCGGCATGGTTCCAGGCTTCGTTGATGCCTAGCTGCCGAGACAAGTCTTTTTGATCAACGATGCCCAAGGTGATGCCCATGATGCCGGCGCCCATCAACGCACCCACAACACCCGTCACCACTTGAGAGGCGACGGCGACGCCGAACGTTGGCGCCGTCCATAGCGCTGCCGTGGCGAGAATGAGTGCAATGGCGCCGCTTGCCAGAAGCAGTCGCTTGTGGCGCGAGGCGTCGATCCACGCGCCCATCAGCGTGGTCGCCAACATGCCTGCGATGCCGCCGGCGGCCATCACGTAGCCGATGTCATCGGCTCGCCAGCCATGGCTGGCCAGAAACACACCGAGGAAGGGGCCCAGGCCGTCACGGACATCGGCCAGGAAGAAGTTGAGGCCGGACAGCCAGCGCCGTGAGCTGGCATGCGCCGGAGTTATGTAAGGCGTTGCCGGGTGCATAGCGGCATTCCCTTATGGCGCGCGGTCATAGAGCGGCTGCAGGGTGGATAACGTGGTGCCCATGCTGACCGCTTCCAAAGCGGTGCCAAACGCATTGCGCGTGCCCAGCCCGGATGCCGCGAACGGTGCGCCCGTCTGCACGGAAATACGCAGGCTCTCTGACGGGAAACGTACGATGCTGCCATCGCTCAGGATGACGCCGTTGGCCTCGCCCCGTGGGCCAGTGAGCACGGTCTCCACCTGGCCTTCCACCTGTTGGGGCTGCAAACGCTGGGCGCGCAGGTGTGGCGGCAGGGCTCGGCCTTCGCCAACCGGTGGCGGCTGGTCGTACACGGTGCGCCCGCTGTCGGCGTGGATGATGGCGTCGGCTTTGACCGTGCCTCGCGTTTCCACCCGCCCGATGATGCGGACGGCGTCCCCCACTTTGACCGTGGCTGTGAGCGCATCGGCCATATGCGGTGGAAACTTTGCAATGGTCCCGTCGCTCAGGCGCAGCCCGTCGACCTCACCATAGGGATTGATGAGCATCCGTTGCACCTGGCCTTCCACCACGTACTGGCTCACCAGGCCAGGTGTTTCCACACCCTGATGCGGTGTTGGAGGCAGATGGGCGGCGGCGGGCGGCATGGCATGCGCGCTGAGGCTACCCAGGCCAATTGCCAGTGCAAGAGATGTGGCTATGAAATACCTGGACATTGGAGAAGCTCTTTTGGGTTGGGAACACCCAACCTGTAGCGCAAACACCATGCCAGATAAAATTATCAATTAAATCAAACAGTTATGATTGATAGGAGTGATGTGCCGTCCGATTCCGTGACGCTAAGGTGTCACGGAATCGGACACCTCCTTTGCGTGCGAAGGGGTTAGTCCAGATCGAACTCGGCCAGCTTGCGGTAGAGCTGCTGGCGAGACAGGCCAAGGCGCCGCGCCGCCTCTGCGCGGTTGCCCGCCGTCGCAGCCAGGGCGCGCACGATCATTTCGCGCTCCAGCTGGGCAACGGCCTGTGCCATTGGGCCTTCCCAGTCAATGTCCAGGCCCGGGGTGGGCGCCGCCGCCGTCTGCAACCCGATGTGTTCGGCCTCGATGACCGGGCCGTGGCTGAGAATGGCCGCGCGCTCCATGGCATTGCGCAGTTCGCGCACGTTGCCCGGCCAGGAATGGGCCAGCAGCAGCCGGGCTGCCGCCGCGCTCAACCGCTTGGGCGAGTCGCCGCCCAGCAGGCGTAGAAAGTGTTCGGCCAGCAGCAGCACGTCGCCCAGGCGCTCACGCAGCGGCGGCAGCCACAGGGGTACTACCTGCAGGCGGTACCACAGGTCTTCCCGGAAGCGCCCTTCCTTGACTGCGCTGGGCAGGTCTCGGTGGGTGGCCACGATGATGCGCACGTTCACCGGCTGGGCACGATTGGCGCCCACGGGGGTGATTTCGCGTTCCTGCAGCACCCGCAGGATCTTCGCCTGCGTGGCCAGCGGCATATCGCCTATTTCGTCGAGGAACAGGGTGCCGCCATCGGCCTCGCGAAAGCGCCCGGTGCGTTCAGTGATGGCACCGGTGAACGCGCCTTTGACATGACCGAACAGCTCGCTTTCCATCAGTTCGGCCGGGATCGCCGCGCAGTTGACGGCGACGAAGGGGCCGGTGGCTCGCCCGCTGTTGCGATGCAAGGCACGCGCGACCAGTTCCTTGCCTGTGCCCGTCTCGCCCAGGATCAACGCAGTGGCATCGGAGTTCGCGGCCAGCCCGATACGCTTGAAGACCTGGCGCATGGCCTCGCTGCTGCTGACCAGTTCGGTGCCATCCACGGGCTCTTTTGCGGCAGGTGATGCCCCGGCCGCCTGGGGGTTGTCTGGGGTGTTGGCTGCCCGTCGCAGGGCCCGTTCGAGCGTCTCGATCAGGGCGGCCCTGGTCACGGGCTTGGTCAGGTGGTCGAACGCGCCCAGGCTCATCGCCTCGATGGTGTTGCCGCCACTCGCATAGGCGGTGAGCATGATGCAAGGCACCGGCGAGATGCGCGCCGCGCGGCGCAGGAACACCAGGCCATCCTCGCCCGGCAGCCGTAGATCGACGATGGCCGCATCCACGTCCTCGGTGCGCAGCCTGTGCAGGCCTGCATCGGTGGTTTCAGCCTGCAGCACCGCATACCCCAGGTCTTGCAGCATTTCTGCAAGGCTGTCGCGGAATGCGGCGTCATCGTCGACGATCAGGATTCGGGCCACGGTAGCTCCATCTCTATGCGCGTTCCTTTGGCCGACTCGGCGAGACCGACCCGCCCGCCGTGACCCTGCACGATCTCGCGCACCAGCGCCAGCCCCAGGCCGGTACCTCCAGCGCGGTTGGTGGAGAACGGTTCGAACAGTGTATCGCGCAGGTCATGCGGAATGCCGGAACCATCGTCCGCCACCCACAACAGCAATGTGCCGCGGTGCGTGCGATGTGCACCGAGCTCGATTTCACCGCGTTCTTCCGTGTGCGCCAGCGCATTGAGCAGCAGGTTGTCAAAGACCCGCGCCATTTGTGTCGGGTCGAACAGCGCAACTTGCTTCGCGCTAGCGGTCAGCTCCGGTTCAACGGCCAGTGTTATTCGTACGCCTTTCTTTTGCGCTGCTTCGGCGTGGGCATTACGCCGCTCCTCCAGCCATTCCTGCAGGTCAACTGCCTGGCGCTCGGCGCGGAAAGGTTGGGTCAATGCCAACAGGCTCGACACCAGCGTCTCCAGCCGTGCCGTTTGCGAAAGTACAGCCTCCAGGGCACCAACCACACGTGCTTCGCGCCGGTCAGCCGGGGCAGCCATCGCGTTTTCCACCTTCATGCGCATCGTGCCCAAAGGGTTGCGGATCTCGTGTGCAAGCCCGGCGGAAACGCGCCCCAGCGTGGCCAGGCGCTCGGACTGGGCCAGTTGCTTTCGCAAATGCGCCGACTGGCGCTGCCAACGCGAAATCATCCAGCCCAGCCATGCCCCGGAGACAACGACCAGCGCCAGCAGCAGGCTTACCGCGAGTATCAAGGTATTGACTGTTTCTGTGGCCAACAGCGGAACGCGCATCAGGGTCCAGGCGATCAGCTGCCGGTCATAGGCCTGAACGGGGCAGGCGGCGAAAGCCACGGCTTCGCGTAAGCCCGGTCGCACATCCGCCACCAGGCCTGCAGAATCCTGCGCACGCTGGGCCGTGGAGGCAATGCGCTGCAACTCAGCGCTCGGCGGGTCGCGTTTGATTCCCGTGCCGTCGTAGGTTGGGAAGGCGTAGGCCACCACACCCGCATCCGCTCGCCAGAAGCCGCCCTCCATGCCCGGCTGATCGCGCAGTGCCAAATCCAGCACTGCCTGTGCGGCAGCGGGGGGCATGAGATCGGGGTGGTCTTGTGCAGGCGGGAGCTGCTGGCGAACCCGTGCCGCACCCGCCTGGAGCGCCTGGCAACTGGTCGAGGTGAGTTGGCGCGCCTGCGCAATCTGAGGGCCGGCGCCTTGGCGGCTGATTATCAGCAGCAGCCATCCCAGCACAAGCGCAACTGCGGCAATGGAAAGCCACAGAATCAGCAGATCACGGCGAACGGAGGGTTGCAGTGACAGGTCAGGTTTCCTTTGATGTGGGGCAGCGCTGGTCAGTCGGTGGGCGTTCTGCTGGCAACCTTGCCAGATGGAAAATCGCCGTGCAAGGACAGGGTCGGTTGAATTGGCAGTGACTCTGTGGGCGCTTGGCGGTGAACCAGTACTTTGTGGCCATTGGCGATGCGCGGCAGGTGAGCTTGTCCAGTACCTTCGAGTTCTAGGCCAGCCTGCACCGGCCTCTTCGCGGCTAAAGCCGCTCCCACAGGTACTGCGCTGCACTCGAAGGTGGCGCGGTCCTTGTGGGAGCGGCTTTAGCCGCGAATACCGGCGCAGCCGGTGCCAGGCAACGCGTTGGATTCTTCGCGGTTAAAGCCGCTCCCACAGGTACTGCACTGCACTCGAAGGTGGCGCGGTCCTTGTGGGAGCGGCTTTAGCCGCGAATACCGCGCAGCCGGTGCCAGGCAACGCGTTGGATTCTTCGCGGTTAAAGCCGCTCCCACGGGGTACGCGTACCGCTTCCATTTGCCTTTGTGTGGTCTTTTCGCCTCAGCAGGCGATACTTCTCTGTATTGCAGGCGTGTTCCTGGTGGCGCGCGCCGCTGGGAGGTGTCGTGTGAACAAACTGACAATCGTGGGTGCCGGCATGGTCGGCGAGGCGGCAGCGCAGATCATCGCTCGGGAAGAGTTGTGCCGTGAGCTGGTGTTGATGGATGTGCAGGGCGAGATGGCGCAAGGCAAAGCGCTGGATGTGTGGCAGGCGGCAGTCGAGTCGGGTTCCGATACCCGGGTTCACGGCGGGGCCAAGGCTGAAATGCTGGACGGCTCTGAACTGGTGGTCATCACCGCAGGCGTGCCGCGCAAGCCGGGGCAGTCACGTCAGGATGTACTGAGTATCAACCTGCCAATCCTCGACGGCATCATGGCCGACATCAAGCTGCATGCACCAACTGCGACGGTGCTGGTGGTGTCGAACCCGGTCGATGTGCTCACCTATCGCGCCTGGAGCCTCAGCGGGCTGGGGCGCACCAAGGTGTTCGGCCAGGCGGGGGTGCTGGATACCGCACGCATGAAGTGTTTCATCGCCGAGCAGACCGGGTTCTCTGCCCGGGATATCACGGCGCTGGTCCTGGGCGGGCATGGCGACAGCATGGTGCCGCTGATGCGCTACTGCCAGATCGGTTCGGTGCCGTTGTCGCACTTCCTGTCCAGTGAGCAGATCGAGCAGATCGTCGAGCGCACCCGCAAGGGTGGTGGCGAGATCCTGGGGCTGAAGAAGCTGGGCAGCGCCTGCGATGCGCCGGGCGTGGCGATTGCGCAGATGGTCGATGCGATCGCCAACGGGCGAAACCGCATCTTGCCGGCGGTGGCGATCCTGGAAGGCGAGTACGGGCGCACGGATATTGCCATGGGTGTGCCCTGCGTACTGGCAGAGGAGGGGCTGGCGCGGGTGATCGAGTTGCCGCTGGATGCGCAGGAGCAGGCGATGTTTGACCAATCGGCTGATCAGGTGGCGCGGGATATTGCTGAAATGAAGGCGCTGTAACGCTGTGGGAGTGGCTTTAGCCGCGAAGAATCCAACGCGGTGCATGGCACCGGCTGCGCTGGTGTTCGCGGCTAAAGCCGCTCCCACAGTGTCCCTGCTAATTCAATGAGTTTACGTGCAATTCAATAAGGGGGGGCTGCCAACCCAGCCTGGCCCCTAGCGCTGGTAAGCCTTGCCAAAATGCCGCTCCAGCCGCGCCTGCACCAGCTCGAGCAGGATCGACAGCACCCAGTAAATCACCGCCGCCGTGGTCAGCATCTCCAGGTATCGATAGCTCGACCGCCCGTACGACTGCGCCAGGAACATCACCTCCCATACCCCCATCACCGATATCAGCGATGAATCCTTCAGCATCGAGATGAACTGGTTGGCCGTAGGCGGAATGATCACCCGCATGGCCTGGGGCAGGACGATATGCCAGAAGATCTGCGGCGTGCGCATGCCCAGCGCCAGTGCCGCTTCACGTTGCCCGCGCGCGACGCCGAGGATGCCAGCGCGGAAGATTTCGCTCAGGTAGGCCCCGTAGTTCAGCGACAAGGCGATGATGCCGGCGCTGATGGCGCCCGGTACCAGGCCCAGCTGTGGCAGCCCCAGGTAGATCAGCAGAATCTGGATCAGCAGGGGTGTGCCGCGGAAGAACGAGGTGTAGAAGCTGGCGATACCCACCAGCACCGCGCTGTTCGACAACCGCGCCAGCGCGGCGGCGAAGCCGAACAGCACCGACACCACCATCGAGCACAGGCAAAGGAACAGGGTCAGTGCCGCGCCTTGCAGAAAGCCGTTGGGCCCCAGCTTGAACCCGGCGAGGTTCGGAAACTTCTCCAGGATGATCGAGAACTTCAGATCGAAACTGAGGAAAAACGCAACGAACAGGCCAAACAGCGCCAGCCAGGTCAGCAGCAGCCGGGTGCGAAAACCGAACAGGCCGGCACCCGTGGGCTTGACCACGGGCTTGGGGGAGGAGGGGAAGGTGCTCATTTGCTGATATCGGCGCCAATCCATTTCTGCGACAGCTTGGCCAGGGTGCCGTCAGCCTTCAACTCGGCAAACACCTGGCGCACCTTGGCATCCCACTCGGGGTCGCCTTTCTCGATGGCCACCGACTTCGGCTCTTCATACAGCGGGGCACCTGCCAGCTTGAAGCGCTTGTCCTGGTCCAGACGCGGCTGCGCGGTCACCAGGTTGGTGAGGATGGCGTCCAGGCGTACGCCGGCACCCAGGCCAAGGTCCTGGAAGGCGACGTTGTCGGTGTCGTAGGGCGCGATCTGCACGAAATCGAAGGGGTATTCGATCTTCTTGTCTTCGTCGCCTTCGATCACCAGGTTCTTGTTCAGGTAGCTCTCGTAGCTCGATGCACTGGTCAGGCCTACCTTGCGGCCTTCCAGGTCCTTGGCGCCATGGATGCGCTCATCCTTGGCGTTGACCACGATCACCGCAGGCGATGCGTAGTACTCCACCGGGAAGTCGAACACTTCGGCGCGGGCCTTGCTCGGGGTCATCGAGCAGATGCAGATGTCGTAGCGGCCGCTCCAGCGGCCTGCGGCGATCACGTCCCACGAAGGGGTTTCCAGGCGCAGCTTGACGCCGAGCTTGTCCGCCACGGCCTTGGCCACATCCACGTCGAAACCGTCCAGCTGGTTCTGGTCATTGAGGAAGGAAAACGGTGGGTAGCTTTCCATCAAAACGTTGACCAGTTCCTTGCGCGATTCAACCCGCTCCAGCGTGGCACCGGCAAAGGCCTGGGAAGCAGTTGCGAGCAGCACGAGGCCCGCACCGAGCACAGTAGAAAATCGCATGGACATACCTGAAATGTTGGCCAATTATAGGAAGCGGTATTTAATAGTTATAAATGTCACCTACATAATGAATTTTATTCATAAGCACCTTTAGAGTAGTTATATGAAACAGCGAGCGATGGTAATTCTCGACGGTGGCATGGGCCGTGAGCTGCAGCGCAGTGGGGCGCCGTTTCGTCAGCCCGAGTGGTCGGCGCTGGCGCTGAGCGAGGCGCCGGAAGCGGTGGTTGGTGTGCACGCAGCGTTCATCGCTGCCGGTGCCCAGGTCATTACCAGCAACAGCTATGCGGTGGTGCCGTTCCACATCGGCGAAGAGCGTTTTGCAGAGGAAGGGCGACAACTGGCCAATATCGCAGGCCAGCTGGCGCGGCATGCCGCCGATACCGCAGCACACCCGGTCAAGGTGGCGGGCTCGCTGCCGCCGCTGTTCGGCTCCTATCGCCCGGACCTGTTCCAGCCCGAGCGCGTCGAGGAGGTGCTGGCCCCGTTGCTGCAGGGCCTGGCCCCGCATGTTGACTTGTGGCTGGCCGAAACCCAGAGCTCGGTTGCCGAGGTGCGAGCCATTCACAGCCAATTGCCGGCAGACGGCAGGCCGTTCTGGGTGTCGTTCACCCTGCAGGACGAAGAGGTCGACGAGGTGCCACGCCTGCGCTCCGGCGAGCCAGTGGCCGATGCCATCGAAGCCGTGGTCGGCCTGGGCGCGGCGGCCGTGCTGTTCAACTGCAGCCAGCCCGAGGTCATTGGCGCTGCACTGGATGTAGCGCGCTCGGTAATCGAGCGACACAACGCCGACATCGCCATCGGCGCCTATGCCAACGCCTTCCCGCCACAGCCGAAGGAAGCCACCGCCAACGACGGCCTGGATGAGCTGCGCGAAGACCTTGACCCGCCGGGTTACCTGGCATGGGCCAACGATTGGCGTGAACGGGGTGCCAGCATGATCGGTGGCTGCTGTGGCATTGGCCCGGAGCATATCGCCGAGCTGAAACGCAACCTGGCGTAAAGCCTTGAAGGGGCAGGGCGGCTTCCGCACCCGCTCGGCCCCAGCCATTAAAAAAAACGTTACTCAGACCCGGATTCCATCGTTTTTCAGTCCCCCCGCCATGCCCCTATAGTCCGCTGAAAGCCGATGCCGAATCGGTGTACACAACTCAGCGGTGCGGGAACCGGATATGAACAAGAACGAGAAATTCGAGGGCAATGCAGCGGCCGGTATCGGTACGCGTGTGGTGTGGAGCGGGGAGCAGGTTCAGCATCCGTACAACGCTACCCAGACCCCGATCGTGGTCAGTGCCGCCTACGGCTACAACGACATCGATGCCTGGTACGACGTGGCGCAGGGCAAGCTGCCCGGCTACATCTACAGCCGCATGAGCAACCCGACAGTCGCTACCCTGGAAGCCAAGCTCTGCGAGCTGGAACAGTCCGAGTCGGCGGTGGCATTCAGCAGCGGCATGGCTGCCATCAGTGCCGTGCTGCATACCTTCCTCTCAAGCGGCAAGCGTGTGGTATCGACCCGCGACAGTTACGGCGGTACCAACAAGATCTTCGAAGAGTTCCTGCCGCGCATGGGCGTGCAGGTCTGCCTGTGTGACACCCTCGACACCGAAGCGCTGGAGCGCGAGATCGCCGCGGGTTGCGACCTGCTGTATCTGGAAACCCCTACCAACCCCACCCTCAAGGTACTGGACATCCAGCGCCTGAGCGCTGCCGCCCGGAAGGCTGGCGCCGTGGTGGTGGCCGACAACACCTTCGCCACCCCGCTGAACCAGAACCCGCTGGCCTTGGGCGTGGATGTGGTGGTGCACAGTGCCACCAAATTCCTGTCCGGGCACGGTGATGTACTGGGCGGGGTGGTGTGCGGTGCCGAGTCGTTGATGGCCCAGGTGCGCCACTACCGCGAGATCAACGGTGCGGCGCTGGACCCGTTTTCCGCCTACCTGATCATCCGCGGTATCAAGACCCTGGCCCTGCGCCTGCGTCAGCAACAGGCCAGTGCCCAGGCCCTGGCGCATTACCTGACTACTGAACCGCTGGTCGAAGCGGTCAACTACCCGGGGTTGCCCCAGCATCCGGGCCATGCGATCGCCAAGGCGCAGATGCGTGGCTTCGGCGCCATTGTCAGCTTCGTGCTCAAAGGTGGCATGCCCACCGTAGCGCGGCTGCTGCCGCGCCTGAAGTACGCCCATCGGGCGGGCAACCTGGGCGCGGTAGAAACCATCTACGGCCCGGCGCGTACCACCAGCCATGTGGAAAACACCCTCGAAGAACGGCTGGCCCTGGGCATTTCCGAAGGACTGGTGCGCATTTCGGTGGGCATCGAGGACACCGAGGACCTGCTGGCAGACCTGGCACAGGCCTGTGCATCGGTGCGCCAGGAGTTGGCCGCAGCAAAGGAATTGCACGGTGACGAAGACACCTGCCTGGCCGAAGTACAGGCCTGAGGCAAGCGTGTAGCACCCGCTCCTTGCGGTGGGTGCCACTTCATGAAGTCGAACAAAAACAATATGCAAGGCAATTCGCTTCGCTCTGCCAAGACGAGGTCGTTGCAACGTCCTTGCCCGCCAACTTTCATGAGTAAACCACAATGTCCCTGCAGACAACGACAACGAGAAATGCTTCGGCGCATAGCTTCAAGCAGGATATGCAAACCCGCCATATCGTCATGCTGGCGCTGGGCGGTGTCATCGGTACCGGCCTGTTCCTGACGTCGGGCTACACCGTCAACCAGGCGGGCCCGCTGGGGGCGGTCATCGCCTATATCCTCGGCGCGATCATGGTCTACCTGGTGATGATGTGCCTGGGCGAACTGGCGGTACACATGCCGGAAGTCGGCTCGTTCAGCAGTTACGCCACGCGCTACCTCGGGCCGGGTACAGGCTACATGGTGGCCTGGATGTACTGGCTGACCTGGACCGTGGCCATCGGCTCGGAATTCACCGCCGCCGGTATCCTGATGGTGCGCTGGTTCCCCGATACGCCGGTGTGGATATGGAGTGCGCTGTTCGGGTTTGCGGTGTTCATCAGCAATATCATTTCGGTGCGGTCGTTTGCCGAAACCGAATTCTGGTTGTCACTGATCAAGGTGCTGGCGGTGATTGCCTTCCTGGTGGTGGGCGGCGGCGCGATCCTGGGCGTTTTCGAAATTACCCAGGCGCACAGTGTCGGGCTGGGCAACTTCACCCGCGAGGGGCTGTTCCCTACGGGCTTCTGGTCGATCGCCATGACCCTGCTGGCGGTGGCCTTCGCGTTCTCGGGTACCGAGTTGATCGGCATCGCCGCCGGCGAAACCCGCGACCCGGAAAAGAACGTACCCAAGGCCATCCGTACCACGGTCCTGCGCCTGGCACTGTTCTTCGTCGGTACCATCTTCGTGCTGGCAACCTTGTTGCCACGTGAACAGGCAGGGTTGGTTGAAAGCCCGTTCGTGATGGTGTTTGCCATGATCGGTATCCCCTATGCCGCAGACATCATGAACTTCGTCATCATCACTGCGTTGCTGTCGGCAGCCAATTCCGGGCTCTATGCTGCGGCGCGCATGCTGTGGACCCTCAGCGACCAAGGCAACATGCCCCGCCGGTACGCGGCGCTGTCGCGTCGTGGCACGCCGTTCAATGCCATCGTCCTGAGCATGGCCGGTGGCATGGCATCGCTGCTGAGCAGTGTGTTTGCCCCCGACACCATCTACCTGGCGCTGGTGTCCATTTCCGGGTTGGCGGTGGTGGTGGTGTGGATCAGCATCGCGGCCAGCCAGATGGCATTCCGTCGCCATTACATCGCCAATGGCGGCAAGCTCGAAGACCTCAAGTTCCGCGTGCGCGGCTACCCGTTCGTGCCGCTGGCGGCCATCTTCTGCTGCGTGCTGGCCTGCGTCGGCATTGCCTTCGACCCGGCCCAGCGCGTGGCCCTGTACTTTGGTCTTCCATTTATCGCCTGGTGTTACCTGGCCTACTGGCTGACCCGCAAGTACCGCGACCGTCGCCCGCTGCAACCGGAAGCCTTGGCAACAGGTTCCGAGGCCGCCAGAGCAGGGTGATACTAGGGCACCGGAACGTTGCCACGAGAAACCGCCGATGACCCAGAAAACCCTGCCCCCCTTGAACTGGCTCAGAGCCTTCGAAGTGTCGGCGCGTTACCTGAACTTCACCCATGCAGCCGAGGAACTGCACCTCACCCAAGGGGCCGTGAGCCAGCAGATCCGCCACCTGGAGAGCCAGTTGGGGGTGGCGCTGTTCAAGCGCCTGCCCCGGGGGCTGGGGTTGACCGAAGAAGGCCAGTCCTACCTGCCGGTGGTGCAGGATGCGATAAGCCGCCTGGCGGTAGGCACCAATGAAATTTTCGGGCAACGCCAGCGTCGGCCCCTGAAAGTGCGCGGCAGCCTGTCGTTCCTGCATTTCTGGCTGGCGCCCCGCCTGGCCGATTTTCGCCGTTCGCACCCACAGGTGGACATCCGCTACATCAGCAACCTGTGGGTCAAGGAACTGGATGCAGAGGATGACCTGGAAATCCGCTGGGGCAGCGGCCAGTGGGCTGGCGTGGAGGCGCAGCGCCTGACCCGCGACCTGCTGGTGCCAGTCTGCTCGCCTGCGCTGATTGCCGGCTCCCCGCTACGCGAGCCGCGCGACCTGGCCCGCGTCCCTTTGCTGCACGTGCTGGGTTACGAGGAGGGGTGGGGTTATTGGCTGGAGCGGGTAGGCGCCGATCAGGTCGATTCTTCCAGCGGCCTGCAGTTCGACACTTTGGTGGCGACCTTGCGCATGGCGGAACTGGGGCTTGGGGTGGCACTGGCGCGCTCGTCGCTGGTCGAGGACTTGCTGCAGGAGGGGCGGCTGGTGGCGCCTTTTGCGCAGCGCATCGAGGCGAGCGAGTCGTTTTACCTGGTACGTGGCCTGGGTGAGGCGTTGTCCACGGATGCCCAAGCGTTCAGCCACTGGTTGGTGGCGATGGCCCACCGTTAATCAAATATTTACCTGGAGCACCGATGCAGTACACATCCACGCGCGGCAACGAGACACGGGTTGATTTCCGCACGGCGCTGCTTTCCGGGCTGGCCGACGATGGCGGGCTGTACGTGCCGACTGCGGTGCCGACGTTCAGTCAGCAGGATATTGCCAGTTGGTCGTGGTTGCCGTTCGACGAACTGGCCTGGCGGGTAATGGCGCCGTTTGTCGGCGACACGCTCGATGAGCCGACCCTGAGAGCGCTGGTAAGCGACAGCTACCGCGGCTTCAAGCACCGTGGCATCGCACCGTTGCAGCAGATTGGCCATAACGAATGGATCCTGCAGCTGTTTCACGGGCCTACCCGTTCCTCCAAGGATTTCGCCGCGCAGTTGCAGGCGCGGCTCATCCGCCATTTCCTGGGCCCCGATTGCGAACGGGTCATGCTGGTCGGTGCCAGCAACGGCGATACGGCGGTGGCCGCTATCGAAGCCTTGCGGCATTGCCCTACGGCACGCTTGCTGGCGCTTTACCCCAGTGCCGGGACACCGGCCGACCGGGCGGCGGTGATGCGCAGTGCCGCTTCCGAAAGCGTGAGCTGCGTGGCCGTGGACGGCAGCTTCGATGACTGCCAGTCACTGGTGTCGACGCTGCTGCGTGCATGGCCGTGCCCCGGGCTGATTCCCGTGAGCTTCAACTCGACCAACTGGGTCGGCGTGCTGGCGCAGATCGTGTTCTATTTCCACGCGGCGCTTCAGCTGGGTGGTGGGATTCGGCCGGTGGGTTTCAGCATCCCCACGGCCAGTTTTGCCGAGATCTACGCGGGGTTCATTGCCCAGAAAATGGGCCTGCCAATCAACCAGATCATTGTTTCCACCAACCGCAACGATGCCTTGCACCGGTTCATCCACTGCAATCGCTACAGCCGTGGTTCCACCAGCCAGACCTTGTCGCCGGTCATGGACTTTTCGCTGTTCTCCAACCTGGAACGTTTCGTCTGGGAGCTGTATGACCGCGATGGTGGGGCGACCCGGGCACTGATGGAGCATTTCGAGGATTGTGGCGAGTTGAGCATCGGCAACCGCCAGTGGCTGCACGCGCGCATGCTGTTCGACTCCTACGCCGTGGATGACGCGCTGATTCGCGAAGAAATCGTCACGCTGTTCCAGGAAACCGGCTGCGCAGTAGACCCACACGCTGCCACCGGGGCATTCGCCGGGCGCCTGCACCGGCGCAACATTGGTGCGCCGATCGTCACGCTGGGGCAGTTTGCCCCGGAAAAGTCTGCCGGGTTGCTGGCGGAGCTTGGGGCCTGGCATGGCGAGGTGCCGGCCTGTGGTGTTGGCAGCGCGGGCAGTGGGCCGCTGCTGGCGCCAGAGGACCTGGCGGGGGTTCATGAGATATTGGCCCGGTTGCAGGCAGGACGATGAAGCGCATCCTCGACCCCCTGGACGAGCGAATTCTCGCCGAACTCACCGCCAATGCACGCATTGCCCATGCCGAACTGGGGCTCAAGGTGAACCTGTCGCGTAATGCGGTACGCCAGCGCATCGAGCGCCTGGAGCGTGACGGGGCCATCCAGGGCTATACCCTGCGTATCGGTGAGGGGCGACGACCGACCTCGCTGATCAACGCGGTCATCTTCGTCTACCGCTACGACCGCATGCGCGGAGAGGCTGTGCTCGATGCGTTGCGCCAGATCCCCGAGGTGATCCAGTGTGAAGTGCTCAGCGGCGAATTCGACCTGCTGCTGCGCGTCGAGGCTTCCAGCCCGGAACGGGTGCACCATGTATGGAAGGAGATTGCCGCCATGCCAGGGGTCGAGAACACCGTGACATCGTTCGTCCTGGCCTCGGTGATCTGAGACGCGCGTTTGCCTTTTGGCAACCATTGCTACAACAACGCCGCCCGGGTTTGCGCCCTGGCGGCGTTTTGCATTCCGGCGGCGCTCAGGCGTGCATCGGCTACTGGTCAGATTGGCCAGTAAATACAGCGGATTGCCATATTCAACTGGCATTGCACGGCTCTTACGCTTGTCCCCATCGACCAACCGTCTGGAAAGGACAGCGAACCATGACCGAATACAAAATTGCACTTGTTGGCTTTGGCGGTGTGAACCGTGCCCTGGCCCAACTGATCGCCGAACGCAATGCGCGCTGGCAGCAAGAGCTGGGCTTTGGCCTGAAGATCGTTGGCGTCACCGACCTGTTCCTGGGGTCGGCAATCGACCGCAACGGCCTGGATGCGGCCACGCTGGCTGCTCTGCCTGCTCAGAAGGGGGCGCTGGCGCAGATCCCGCAAGGTTCGGCTGAAGCGTTCAACGAATCGGTGATCAAGCAGTCTGGCGCCGACATCATCGCCGAGGCCACATTCACCAACCCCAAGGACGGTGAACCGGCGGCAACCTTCTGCCGTTGGGCGCTGGAAGCTGGCAAGCACGTGGTCACTACCAACAAGGGGCCGATCGCATTGCATGCTGCGGCGCTGAAGGCCCTGGCCAAGGCCAATGGTGTGTCGTTCGAGTACGAAGGCGCGGTCATGAGTGGTACGCCGGTGCTGCGCATGGCGCGCCAGACGTTGGCCGGCGCAGGCCTGGTGGGGTTCGAGGGCATCCTCAACGGCACCTCCAACTATGTGCTGACGCGTATGGAAGAGGGGCTCGGTTTTGCCGATGCAGTGGCCCAGGCGCAAGCACTTGGCTATGCCGAGGCGGACCCGAGCGCCGATGTGGAGGGGTATGACGTACGCCTGAAAGTGGTGATCCTTGCCAACGAGCTGCTCGGCGCTTGCTTGCAGGTGAGTGATGTGACCTGCAGCGGGATCAGCAGCCTCGATAGCGCTGCTATCCAGCAAGCGCAGGCGGCGGGCCAGCGCTGGAAACTGATCGGCAGTGCCAGCCGTGAAACCGATGGTTCGGTGCGTGCCAGCGTCGAAGCGCGCCTGTTGCCCGGCAACCACCCTCTGGCGGGTATTTCCGGTGCCACCAATGCGGTTGCGTTCAACACCGAATTGCTGGGCGCTGTAACCGTGTCCGGCCCGGGTGCGGGGCGTGTCGAAACGGCATTCGCCCTGTTGTCGGATATCGTCGCCATCCACACTGCTGGCCGCTCGGCCTGAGGAGCAACCTTCATGAGCCTGACTTCCGTGTCCCGGGTAGCCGTCCAGCAACCCGCCTTGATCGATGTCTACAGCCCGTTCGACGGTAACCTGGTCGGCAGCGTCGCCAACCTTGCTGCCGATGCCGTGCCAGGTCTGCTCGTGCGTGCTCGGCAGGGCGTGCACGAAAGTGCTGCGCTGCCTCGGCACCGTCGCGCGAGCATCCTGGAGCAGGCGGCCCGGCTGATAGAGCGCGATGCAGCCGATTTTGCCGGCCTGATTGTCGACGAAGCGGGCAAGACCCTGCGTCAGGCCGAGAAGGAGGTGAAACGCTGCATCAACACGCTCAAGCTGTCTGCCGAGGAAGCGCGGCGCAATGCCGGCGAGGTGGTGCCGTTCGATGCCTACGAAGGCTCCGAATCGCGTCAGGGCTGGTTCACACGCGAGCCGCTGGGGCTGATCCTGGCCATCACGCCGTACAACGACCCGCTCAACCTGGTGGCGCACAAGTTGGGGCCAGCGATTGCCGGGGGCAATGCGGTCATTCTCAAACCCTCGGAGCTGGCCCCGCTTTCTGCCTTGAAGCTGGTGCAGTACCTGGTCGACGCGGGGCTGCCAGAGGCCGTCGTCACCGTGGCCACTGGCGGTGCCGAACTGGGCAAGGCCCTGGTGGCTGTGCGTGAAGTGCGGATGATTTCCTTCACAGGCGGCTTCGCCACGGGCGAACAGATTGCCCGGGGGGCGGGCCTGAAAAAACTGGCCATGGACCTGGGTGGCAACGCCCCGGTGCTGGTACTGAAGGACTGCGACCTCGAGGCCACTGTCGAGTCTTGTGTGTCAGGCGCATTCTGGGCGGCCGGGCAGAACTGCATCGGCACCCAGCGCATCCTGGTGGACGCTTCGATCTATGAGGCGTTCCGCCAGCGCTTCGTTGCCTTGACCCAGGCGATGGTGGTGGGTGATCCTGGCCTGCGCGAAACCGACATGGGGCCGATGATCACCGAAGGCTCGGCCCGGCAGATTGAAGAGCGCGTGAACCAGGCCCTTCAAGGCGGCGCTCGCCTGCTCTGTGGCCACAAGCGCCAGGGGGCGACCTATTCGCCGACGGTGCTGGAGGGTGTTGACCACGCCAGCCGGCTGTGGCGTGAAGAGGTATTCGCACCGGTGGTGATGCTGGCGCCTTTCGAGGATATCGAGCAGGCGATTGCATTGGCCAACGCCCCGGAGTACAGCTTGCACGCCGGTGTGTTTACCCGCGATCTGTCCTTGGCATTGAGCCTGGCGCGGCGTATCGAGGCGGGTGGCGTGATGATCAACGACTCGTCCGACTACCGCTTCGATGCCATGCCATTCGGTGGCTCCAAATATGGGAGCCTTGGGCGCGAGGGGGTGCGGTTCGCCTACGAGGACATGACCCAGCCCAAAGTCGTCTGCCTCAACCAGATGGGCTAATAGGAGGAATCTTGATGATCGAACGGTATGGACAAGGCGAACGGATGTCGCTGGCGGTGAGCTACAGGGGCCTGTTCGAAACGGCTGGCGTGGTCGCGGACGACCTGCAGCAGGATGTGCAGGGGCAGTTGCGCCAGGCGTTGAGTACGATCGATGGGCTGATGGCTGAGGCCAACGTCGGCAAGGAACATTTGACCCGGGTTCAGTTATGGATTGCCGACTACAGCCACTTCGACCTGGTCAATGAGGTGTACGACGCCTGGTTGCAGGGTTGTCCGAAACCAGTACGGGCTTGCGTAGGCGCAGACTTGGGAGAGGGTTACCTGGTCGAGGTACAGGTGTTTGCCGTGTGCCCTGAGCGCTCCTGACCCAAAGCGTCTGACGCCCCGGGTCAGCGCACAAACCGGGGTATCGCCTTTACGTAGACCAGTTCGCCTAGCAGTTCCACCAATGTCTGCGTAATCACAGCTGCCGCCGCCAAACCGCGCATGTCTTCCGGCAACGCCAGCGCCAGCGGCAGCACTACCAGCGAATTGCGCGTGGCGGCGCTGAAGGTTACCGAGCGTGCCTCGGTCACCGGCAAGCGCAGCAAGCGCGCCGCAACGAACCCGAGCACTGGCGCCAGCAGCATGAAGCCGATGTACACCGGAATCACCGGCAGCAAGCGGTCGAAATCACGCAGCACCACGGCAATCTGCGAGGCGATCACTACCACCAGCACCAAGGCCATGGCCGGTACCGGCATCCACGCCCAGGCATCGTTCCAGGCCGAGACCGTGCGCGAGCGACGGGCGCCGGCGCTGGTGAGTACGGCGAGGACCATCGGCAGCACGATCAGTAGCACGAAGGCTTCCACGAACGGGGTGATGGAAATGGCCACGCTGCTGTTGTCACCCAGCATCAGGGCCAGGTAGAGCGGCAGCATTGCCAGTTGTACCAACAGCAGCACAGGGGTGGCGGCCAGGGTCAGGCGGGAGTCGCCTTTGCCGATGTGGGTGAAAACCACCACGTAATCGATGCACGGTGTCAGCAACACCAGCAGCGCGCCGATGAGGATCGCCGGGCGCTCGACCAGCCCGCGGGTGATGGCCCATCCCAGTAGCGGCACGAGGACGAAGTTGGCCAGCAGCAGGGCGGAAGTGAAACGGCGGTTGCCCAGACCCTGGCGCAAGTCGAGGAAGGGGATCTGCAGGAACATCGCGTACATCAGCACGGCGATGGCGGGGGTGACCAGCGCCTCCAGGAGCTGTGCAGTGTCGCTGGTCAGCAGGCCGAACGTGACGGCGGCGAGCACGGCGACGAAATAGATCGGGACCTGGTGGGTTTCAAGTTGCTCTCTGGTCAAGGTAGGGCCTGTGCTTGAAGGGAGGAACGCAATCATAGCCTGTGGGAGCGGGCGTGCCCGCGAATACCGGCGCAGGCCGGTGCCATCCACCGAGTCGTCTTCTTCGCGGGCACGCCCGCTTCCACAGGATTCGCCACCTGAAAACGAAAAAGCCCGGCACTAGGCCGGGCTTTTTCCTGTCAGGCAATCGCCAATCAGTTGCCGTAAACCGGCAGCTTCTTGCAGATGGCCTTGACCTTCTCACGCACGGCGTCGATCACCGCTTCGTTGTTCAGGTCAGCCAGGATGTCGCAGATCCAGCCAGCCAGCTCGCGGCACTCGGCTTCCTTGAAACCACGGGTGGTAACGGCTGGGGTGCCGAAACGCAGGCCCGAGGTGACGAACGGGGAACGTGGGTCGTTCGGTACCGAGTTCTTGTTGACGGTGATGAAGGCTTTGCCCAGGGCGGCGTCAGCATCCTTGCCGGAGATTTCCTGCTTGATCAGCGACAGCAGGAACAGGTGGTTCTGGGTGCCACCGGAAACCACGTCGAAACCACGCTCGATGAACACGCTGGCCATGGCCTGGGCGTTCTTCACGACCTGCTGCTGGTAAGCCTTGAACTCAGGCTGCAGGGCTTCCTTGAAGCAGATGGCCTTGGCAGCAATGACGTGCTCCAGCGGGCCACCCTGGGCGCCAGGGAAGACGGCGGAGTTCAGCTTCTTCTCGATCTCTTCGTTCTTGCGAGCGAGGATCAGGCCGCCGCGCGGGCCGCGCAGGGTCTTGTGGGTGGTGGTGGTGACCACGTCGGCGAACGGAACTGGGTTCGGGTACACGCCAGCGGCAACCAGGCCGGCAACGTGGGCCATGTCGACGAACAGGTAGGCACCGACCTTGTCGGCGATGGCGCGGAAGCGGGCGAAGTCCAGAACCTGCGAGTAGGCCGAGAAGCCGGCAACGATCATCTTCGGCTTGTGCTCGACAGCCAGGCGCTCGACTTCGTCATAGTCGATCAGGCCGTTGCTGTCGATGCCGTACTGGATGGCGTTGTACAGCTTGCCCGAGGAGCTTACCGAAGCACCGTGGGTCAGGTGGCCACCGTGGGCCAGGCTCATGCCCAGGATGGTGTCACCGGCCGACAGCAGGGCCAGGTAGACGGCGGCGTTGGCCTGGGAGCCGGCGTGCGGCTGGACGTTGGCGTAGTCGGCGCCGAACAGTTCCTTGGCACGGTCGATGGCCAGCTGCTCGACGACGTCGACGTACTCGCAACCACCGTAGTAGCGCTTGCCTGGGTAGCCTTCGGCGTACTTGTTGGTCAGGACCGAGCCCTGGGCCTCCATGACTGCCGGGCTGGTGTAGTTTTCCGAAGCGATCAGCTCGATATGCTCTTCCTGGCGCAGAGCTTCTTGCTGCATGGCTTCGAAGAGCTCGGCGTCGTACTTGGCAATGGTCAAATCACGGCTGAACATGGCGGTCCTCAAGGATCGGGGTGAATTGGGGGGGCATTCTAACCGATTGATCCGCGGCTGGCATATGAAGTGGCATCAAGTCGCGGACCAATGGGCTTCACGTTGCATCCCGCGCCGTTTCTGGGCTGGGCGGGAACTGGAGTTGACTCGCAGGTCCGTTTTTTGGGGCGCTGTGCGCCCCATCGCCGGCAACTGCTCAATGGAACATGAAGAGCTTCTCGTTGGCGAACTGCGCCTCGAACTGATGCGCCGGCATCGGCCGCCCGAACAGGTAGCCCTGCACCTCGTCGCAACCATGCTCGCGCAGGAACTCCAGCTGCTCGTGGGTCTCCACCCCTTCGGCGATCACCGCCAGGTTGAGGCTGTGGGCCATGGCGATGATCGCTCGGGCAATCTGCGCATCCTGCTCGCCTTCAGGCAGGCCGTCGACGAAGGTGCGGTCGATCTTCAACACATCGATCGGGAACTGCTTGAGGTAGTTCAGCGACGAGTAACCGGTGCCGAAGTCGTCCACCGCGATGCTCAGGCCGAGGTTTTTCAGGCTGGCGAGAATCTGCATGGCTTCGTTCACTTCGCGCATCAGGATGCTTTCGGTCAGCTCCAGCTCCAGGCACGCCGGTGGCAGGCCGGTTTCTTCCAGAATGGTGGCGATGCGCGTGCCCAGCTGGCCGTCGGAGAACTGCCGCGCCGAGATGTTCACCGACACCTTGGGCACGCGCACCTTGGCCTTGTGCCAGGCCTTGAGCTGGCGGCTGGCCTCGCGCAGCACCCAGTCGCCCACGTCCACCACCAGGCCCAGTTCTTCGATCACCGGGATGAATTCGCCCGGCGGGACCAGGCCGCGGGTCGGGTGGCGCCAGCGCAGCAGGGCTTCTGCGCCGGTCAGGCGCTTGCCGTCGCCACTGAACTGCGGCTGGTAGTAGAGGATGAACTCGTTCTGCTCCATGGCATGGCGCAGGTCGCTCTCCAGCTCCAGGCGTTCCAGAGCGCTGGCGTTCATCTCCGCCTGGTAGAACTGGAAGTTGTTCTTGCCGCGCTCCTTGGCGTGGTACATGGCGGTGTCGGCGTTTTTCATCAGCTGGCTCAGCTCGCTGCCGTCCTGCGGGCTGAGGGCGATGCCGATACTTGCGGTAACGAAGAACTCGCGGTTTTCCAGCACGAACGGCCGCACCAGGCTGCCGAGGATGTTCTCGGCCACGTGGATGGCGCGGTTGAGTGCCATTTCACGGGTAGCGCGCGGTTGCAGCAGCAGGGTGAACTCGTCGCCGCCCATGCGCGCCACGGTGTCGTCGTTGTCCACACAGGCCAGCAGGCGCTGGGCCATGTCCTTGAGCATGCGGTCGCCGGCAGCGTGGCCGAGGGAGTCGTTGATCGGCTTGAAGCGGTCCAGGTCGAGGAACATCAGCACCACCCAGGCCTTTTGCCGCTCGGCCTGCTGCAGGGCGTTGTACAGACGGTCCTGGAACAACGTGCGGTTGGGCAGGTGGGTGAGGGCGTCGTAGTAGGCCAGGCGGTGGATGCGCTGTTCGCTGGCCTTGCGCTCGCTGATGTCGGTGAAGAAACACACGTAGCTGGCCAGGTCGCCTTCGTCGTCCAGCACTGCGGTAATGCCGACCCAGGCCGGGTAGTGGTCGCCGTCGCGGCGCTTGAGCCACATTTCGCCCTCCCAGCTGCCGCGCTGGTAAAGCTGCTTCACCACGTAGCGCAGGTGGCCTTCCTGCTGCTCGTCGACGGTAAGCATGCCCGGCAACTGGTCGAGCACCTCGCTGACGGCGTAGCCACTGACGCGGCTGAACGCTTCGTTGGCCTGGACGATATAGCCCGCCGGGTCGGTGATGAGGATGGCCGAGGTGGAGTGCTCGAATACCGTCGCGGCCATGCGCAGGTCTTTCTCGGCACGGCGTTGCTGGCTGATGTCGCGGCCAACCCCGAGCACGCCTTCGAAGCGCTCTTCATCGTCCCACACCAGCACCAGGCGCAGTTCGATGGGGATCTTGCGGCCATCGGCGCGCAGGCAGTCGAAAAGGAACAGCTGGGTGGGCAGCTGGCTGCGTAGCTGGGCAAGCTGGGCCGGGTCGCCCATGGCCTTGCTGACGCGCTCCATCAGGCTATAGATGCCGGTGAGCTGGGACGGGTTGGCGATGATCGACTGCCAGCCGTTGGCGAAGATCCAGTCGGCCTGGTAGCCCAGCACGCTTTGCACCGAGGGGCTTACGTAGTTGAGCTGGAGCAGCCTGTCGGTAGAGAAGATCACGTCGCTGATGCTTTCGGCGAGCATGCGGTAGCGCTGTTCGCTGTCGCGCAGCGACTGGCTGGCCTCGATCTGCACCGTCACGTCCTTACCCACGCCGATGATGCGTGTCACCAGGCCGTCGGCGTCACGGGTCAGCACTTGTTCGCGGATGTCGTAGCAGCGCCAGCCGCCATCACGGTGGCGGAAACGCAGCTGGCAGTGCAGCGGCTGGTCATGGCCGCTGTCGCGCTGTTGCTGGCGCAGCGCCTGGTAGTGCGTGGCATCCTCGGGGTGCAGCAGCAGCTCCCAGAAGCGCTCGCCCATATGCGCCAGCTCGGTACGGTCGTAGCCCAGGGTCTGGCCGAGGTGGCGGTTACTGAAGATCATGCGCTGGCTGAGCACGTCCTGCACATACAACTGGTCGGGCACCGTGCGCACCACGTCCGACCAGAAGCTCTCACGCTCCAGCAGCGACAGCTCCACCTGCTTGCGGCTGGTGATGTCGCTGATGCTGAGGATGACCGCCTGGCAGTCGCGGCGCTGCTGCGGCAGGCGGGCCATCAGCCACAGGTGCAACTCGCCACCCAGCGGCGCCGGCAGGCGCACCTCCAGCTCCAGCAGCGGGCGCTGCTCGATCAGCGCGTCGATCAGTTGCATGCCGATGCTGTCGCGGCCATCGCCAGTGCCATCGATCAGGCGCTGCCAGGCACCTTCGTGGCTGTCGATGTTCAACAGTTGGCGGGCCACCTGGTTGATCTCGGTGATCTTCAGCTCCAGCAGCAGCGAGCGGCGCAGGTTGGGGTCCAGGGCCAGGCTGTGTTTGAGCGCGGCACGGTTGCGCAGGTGGTAACGGTCGAGTTGGCCGGGCAGGCTGGACAGGTCGAGCACACACAAGGCCACGCCGGTGCCTTCGAAAATTTCCTGATAGCGCCGGCGGTCGTCCTGCAGCGCCCGTTGGCGGCGGCGCATGTTGACCAGGGCCAGCATCGGCAGCAGGGCGCAGAACAGCACCAGCAGGCATTTGCCGAGCAGCGCCGGCAGCAGCTTCTGTTGGGCCAGCTTGGCGTCGAACAGGCCGCGCAACTGCCAGGTACTGTTGTCGATGAAAGCCAGCATCACGCTTTGCAGCGGTTCGTTGCTGGTAACGGCCGGCGCATGGCTTTGCAGTACCTCGCCGTTGCGGCTGTTTTCCAACAGCCACAGCGGGTGGCCGGCACCATCCAGGTGGAGGGTGAGGGTGCGGTAGTAGTCCGGCGACAGGCGCAGCAGCCAGTAGCCGCGGCCTTGTTCGGTGGCCTGGCGTAGCAATAGGTAGACGGTGCGGTTGTCGCCCGAATTGGTGAAGAAGTACGGGCTGCCCTGGTTCAGCCTAAGCAGCTCGTCAAGCAAATGGCGGTCGGGGCTGCCGGCCAGGCTGTCGGCCTGCACCTGGCCGGTAGCGTCCAGCCAGGCCATGCTCTGCAGGGCCGGGAGGCGCTCGCGAAGGGTGCCCAGCAGGCTGGGCAAGGCCGAGGGCGTCGGCGCCTTGACGTAGGGCTGCACCACATTCACGGCCTGTTGCGCCTTGAGGGCCATGTTCAGGCTCAGGTGGTCGGCCAGTTCGGCGGTGGCGTCCAGGCTCTGTTTGCGCAGGTCAGCCTGGGTATGGTTGAACTGGGCGAACAGCTGCCACAGCAGCAGGCCCAGCAGGATCAGGGCCAGCAGCGCCAGCGCACCCTTGATCGACCCGCGCAGCGAGGCGACGGGCGCCTGTGGCGCGGAACGCAATGACGACGGATGAGTAAGATTGGTCAAGCGTTGATCCTGCGATTGGGCTGGCGATGGCAGGGATGGATCATGCACGGTGTGTGCCGGTGTCTGGTTGCCAGACCGCGGTGGCGCACTATAAGGCCGGACACCCGAAACGGGCTAGCATGCCTAGGATTATGGCAAAGTGCCAGCCGATGTGACCGGTGGTGCCTGCCCGGTGGTTCGGCAAGCCCCTGCAACCTGTGCGAGAATAGCGCCCGCTTCAAATGACAACGCATCGGAGATGTTCGGTTTTGGTTACTCACTTTTCCTCCAATGGCCTCGATTCCGCCTGCGGGCGCAGCAGTCAGACCCTTGTCAGCACTGCCGTGACCGAGGACGTATCCTGCAAGTCTTGCCAGCGTTCGCTGAGCAAACCCGAGGCGGCAGCTGTCGCCAAGAGCAAGAGCCCATCACTGGCCGAACTGCGCAAGACCGCCAAGGCGGCAGTTGAGCCGGCTGTTACCGTGGCCGAGGTCAAGCCGGCGGCCAAGGTTGTCAGCGTGCCTGCGGCCGCCAAACCGGCCAAAGCTGCCGAGCAGCAGCCGGCTCGTAGCGGTGGCTTCAGCGTGAAGTCCGCCTGGGCCGCGCGCCTGGCCGAGCAGGGCGACCGTTGCCGCTTGCCTCGGGGCAAGGCCAAGCAGCGTCACGTCTGAGTCATCTGCAGCTATACCGGCCCTTTCGCGGCTAAAGCCGCTCCCACAGGGATTATCATTGCCTTCGAGAACTGTGCAGTACCTGTGGGAGCGGCTTTAGCCGCGAAGAGGCCAGCACAGGCAATAGATTCCCCCCGATCCCACCCCCACCATCCGCCCCTCCTATGCAACGCCGCGCGTTGGCGTAGAATGGTCGACTTTGTTCAATGACACCCCGTAAATACATCCCCCTGGCCAGCGCGCCGGGGCGATCGTCGATGTCTTTACCTATCTGATTAGAGGGCTTGGTTTTGGCTCAATATGCATATCTGCGCTATTAGTTTTTGGTCGCGTTTTCTGATTGAGAGATTTTTCCCCTACAGTTCTGGGCTCCAGCCTATCGGCAATGGCAAAAAATCTAAAAAACGTTGCCTTGTCTAAATTTTAGTAACCTTTTGGCGCTTTTGGGGCCAGATCTAACCTCGAAACTTAACTTTTTTCATCTGGCAGAAAGCGCGGTTCGCCGGTCATCGCATGTGTGGCGCAACTCTAATCTCTAAAACTGCAGGTCTTAAGCACCCTACATGCTGAACAGACAGCTGAAAGTTTGATAGCTGTATAAGTTTGCAGAATTTGTAGGTGTTCTGGTGCACGCATGGATCATGCTTGGTGTTCGACTTTTTAGTTTTAGCAAAAGTTATCTAGTTGCAGATGCTTGCAGGTTCTCCCGGCCAGCATGCTGCTTCGCGGGTACCTGGCTATCCTTGGAGTGGCATTTTTACAGAGGGCGGCTCATCGTCCTCGCAAGCAAAGCCGCTCGTCGACTGTCATTGAAAATCCGAGCTGAGGCTTTGGAAATACTGGACAAATAGCCACCCTAGGCGATACTCTTGCAGTAAGCTTAGTGTAAGAGTTTTTAGAGTTTGCACTATAGCAATTATTGGAAAGGAGTCCGTTCATGTTAGCTCTCATTGATTCAGCCTGTTAGTTGTACTGCTTAGGGCAAGAATTGGTTTCATGAGTTGACGACTCTGAGAAACAACCTAATTGCAGGACCTATCAAATGGCTAACGGAAAAATACTACGGCAGCTCTTCAAGGCCGGAACGCTCGGAGATCAGGCGGCCTTCCGTCGTGCTTCGGAAGCTATTATCGAAGAAGAGCGGCAAAAACAGCACCACCTTCTGGCTAACGATTTGGAACAGATTCTTTACGGCGGCGACATGCATGTTCAGTCCGCACGTAAACCGCAATTTACCGCTGACATTCCTGTAGATAAGGAGCGTGGACTTCCGCTTCTCGATATTAGGCCGCCCAAGCGATCGCTTGAAGAGATCATCCTCCCTGAGAGCAGTTCCGTCATGATCGAGGAGATGCTTGAGGAGCATCGCCGTTCTGAGGTCCTTCGCAGTTACGGCATGAAGCCATCAGGCAAGGTCATTTTCTTCGGTCCACCAGGTTGCGGTAAGACTCTTGCGGCTGAAGTGATCGCCTTCGAGTTGGACCGGCCACTGGCTATCGTCCGGCTCGACGCACTGGTGTCGTCGTTCCTCGGAGAAACTGCCGCCAACCTGCGAAAGGTGTTTGAGTTCATTTCCAAGCATCAGTTGGTTGTTTTGTTTGACGAGTTTGATGCGATTGGCAAAGAGCGTGGTGATAGTTCTGATCACGGTGAGCTCCGCCGTGTGGTCAATGCTGTATTGCAGATGATGGATGCTTACGATGGTCAGAGCCTCATTTTGGCAGCGACCAACCACGAAAGTATTCTTGATTCAGCAATTTGGCGCCGGTTTGATGACGCCATTGAATTTCCACTTCCTGATAGGAAACAGCTTACCTCGTTGTTGCAGCTAAAGTTGCGGGGTATTCGCCGACAATTTGAGCTAGATGACGGCGAGTTGCTGGCAGAGCTTGAAGGGAAAAGTGGTGCCGATGTCGAACGAGTTGTTCGGCGTGCCATTAAGCGTATGATATTGCGAAACCAAGAGTTCCTCACCATCAAAGAGCTTCGTAGTGCACTGGTGCGAGAGGGGCTTCGAAAACACTGATCCGCTGCAATCAAGGACGATGAATGGCAACGTACAAGCACCTGAGCTTTGAGCGCGAAAATCTCGACAATGCCCGCCGGACAAAAAATCCGCCGAAGTTCGCCAAGCGTGGTGACTTGCGCGGGCATGGTCAAAAGCTGAACGGCTACTTCGTCACTGCCGCAGGCATTGCGCGCCAGCAAATCAAGTCTGCAGAAAACTCCCCTTTCGTGCTTAAGTTGCAGTACGACGGCGCGATGACCTTCGAAAATCTCCAAAAGCATGGCCTAGAGTTCATCAGTCAGGAAGGCAAGCAGGTGTGTGTCGTCTTCGCCACCGAGCAGGGCCTAGCGGTTTTCCAAGATCACCTGAACAAGCTCGGCGTCCTGGGTCAGACCGTAAGCTATAAGCAGATTCTCGAAGCCATCGAGGGTATCGACGCCTGGTCTGCCGAGGATAGGAAGAGCTGGGCGCTGCGCAATCTTGGCCTCCCCGAGGGGGAGCACTTCAAGCTGGATGTTGAGCTATGGCCTCACTACGTCATGAATCACCCAGCACGGATTCGCCTCGTCACGGGTTTTGAAAAATGGTTGGAAGAGGCTGGCATGCAGACAGTGCACAAGCTGAATTACGACAGCTTGGTCATGTATCGCGTCGAAGCTACGCAGGCGCAGGCTGACCTACTTTTGAATCACAGCGATGTGCGTCTGGTCGATCGGATACCGCAGACTGGCATCACTTATGCCCAGCTGAACCGAGATATAGCTGAGCTTCCAGGCAATATTCCGCAACCTGCTCTCGAAGCAGCACGAGTATGCATTCTCGACAGTGGGATCAATACGAACCATCCACTTCTTAGATCCGCAATTGCCGAGAGTGAATCATTCGTTGAAGGCCAAGACGAGTTTGATGAAGTGGGGCATGGTACCGCTGTAGCCGGCATCGCTCTGTATGGTGACGTTGAAGCTTGTGACCGCAGTAATTACTGGCGTCCGGAGTTTTGGCTCTACAACGGCAAGGTCATGCGGAAATGTCCAGATACCGAAAATCCTATTTACGACGAGCACACCGTTGAGGCTACTCTGACGGAGGCTGTTGAGCACTTCGTAGGTTTAGGGTGCAGGATCTTCAACCTCTCATTGGGGAACAGTAATGCTCCCTATGACGGCAGCCACGTTCGCGGGTTGGCTTACATCCTGGATGTGCTTGCGCGTAAGCACAACATCCTGTTCGTAGTCTCGACCGGTAACTTCATGGGGTCATCTGATCCAGCTGTACCTATCAATAGCTGGCGCGAAGAGTACCCAGAATACCTGTTGCACGAGAGCAGCGTCATCATTGATCCAGCACCTGCGATGAACGTGCTAACGGTAGGCAGTATTGCCCGACACGATGCCACCGTGGATAGTCAGCGTTATCCTGAAATTCATCAGCTATCCCCGTCCTGTGAGAATCAGCCATCACCATTCACGCGGCATGGCCCGTCGGTTAAAGGCGCGTTGAAGCCGGAGCTGGTGGCTCATGGAGGAAACCTGGCGTGCCCGGTACATTTCAGGAACAACCAGTGGAAGACGGAAATGCGCGGCCTGGGCGTTCTGACCTTGAACTACCAGTTTCAGGGCAATACGCTGTTCAAAGAAATCTGCGGTACTAGTTTCTCTGCCCCCTACATCACCTACCTTTCCGGCCGTTTACTCAATGAATATCCGGACGCCTCGGCCAACTTGCTGCGAGCGATGCTGGTGAATCACGCATCGCTGCCGAGCGAGATTGAGACCGCTTTCCCTGACGAAATGAGGAAGGGATACAAGGTCAACAAAGCCACCTATAACCGTGAGATTTCTCGCGACGTTGCCGGCTATGGGCAGGTGAACGAAAGCGATTTGTTTCGATCCTCAGATCACTGCGTAGTGCTAATGTGCGAGGAGACGATTGAAAAAGACGCCTGCCAGTTCTTCGAGTTGCCACTGCCAGCGTCTTATCTGCGCAAAGCGAGAGGGCTGAGGGAATTGAGCGTGACCCTCGCTTATTCGCCAGCTGTGAGAACCACGCGGTTGGATTATCTCGCCACGCAGATTAGCTACAGGTTGGTCAAAGGTAAGTCGCTTGATGAAGTGCAGGCGCACTTCAACAAGGAAAACCAGGACGAAGCAGAGACACGAAACGACGATGCAGCCACCAATCGTGATATCTCTGCGCAGCTGCGAAGCAGAGGTACTGTGCAATCCTCAAAATGGACCTTCAAGCAGCGCAATCCGGACGAGAAGTGGTTCGTGGTGGTAATTCGCCAGGATCGGGAGTGGAATCATCCGGATGTGCTGGTTGAAGAACCCTACGCGCTTGTAGTGACGGTTTCAGACCGTGATAACGAGCAGGCGCAATTATACAGCGAGATTCAAGCCACCCTAGCTCTGCAGTTACAGGCAAGAGAGCAGGCACGTCAGCGGGCCGCGATATAGTTTGCAAAGCGAGAGAGTCTAGCCAGAGCTCTCTTGTTTACGCTAAGTTGACGGGGCCACCACCCCAACTGCAGTACGGATTGTGGTGGCTCTTCCTAGTTGCTAGTCTGAGAGTATCAGCTATGCATCACTCGTCTATTTATTTAGGTGGAGTATAAAGTCAGCCTAAATCAAAGCATGTTTGCACAACTCTGACAGCTCTTGAATCGAAAATGGCATTCAAGTATTACAATGCGGATAGTGACGAATAAGATATGCGGAGCCTCTCGTGGTAATTCAGGCAGGTGACGCGTCTTTTTTAGCGACGAGTTCGATATTGTCTGCCTGAACGACAAGCGTCCAGATGATGCTGATCAGAAGTAGCTTTCGTTCGGCGTGTCGCCGAGCTACGCGATGACTGACCAATTGAACCTGCTCAACGAAGTTTGGCGAGGTCAGTGGAGGCACCAAAATATCAATCTCTCTTTCTCGTGGTCGACGCCCAAGCTTTATTGTTTATATCCCCGAATGACTTTTAGTGCAATTGTCGGAGCCTGAATTCCAGAATCGGTCGCGACAACGGAGATGTTAGTTGTATCTTGATTTGAGGATTTTATTGTTCCTTAAATCTTTCAGTTCGCATTTATAGCGCAGTTGGCCAGTGCTGAGCGCATCCACTTGGGCATTTTGCATGCCATGAGCTTTTTGAATTCTTCAGCGCTGAGCGAGTTGGCAATCTTGCTCGCGACCTGCTCATTCACCCCATTTTCTCCGAGATAGAAAAAAGCAGTCAGGGCCGTACCTATTCGCGTTCCAGCTTGCTGAAGTCGTTGGCGAGACGCATGGCGCAGCCGAACAACCGCGCTACCTATCTTGATCTCACGGGTCGCTCCACTGGTGTAGTAAGTAGGCAAAACCTGCATCTGAACACTCAGTCCAAGTCGACGAACAGCTTCTGCACCATGGATCTGGATAGTCTCGCCTCTTGCCCTGGCAACAGCTTCCATTACAGAAATCGGGTTGGCTCGAACCCTTTTGCCCGTGTATTGGCTGTACTTGGGACGCATGTAAACGCCGCGGGCCACACGCTCTAGGTAACCCCTGAGTACCATCCGAGACAGAGCTTTGTTCACCGCAGAGCGGGAGCCCGCTCGCTCGAATACCGCCCTAACAAAGGGCCTTCCCTTAGGCATGCGCTTGATACAGTTGGAAATAGATTCTGCGACAGACACAGCTAATCCTATGTCATGCGGGTTGACAGGTCGTCTGGATATGAACCTACCGGCGTTAAGCGTAGACACCGTACTCAATTCGACCTAGAAGTGTCACCACCTGCTGGTAGCCCGATCCGGTTTCCAAGATGTTGCAAGGCACTTGATGCCTTAGGCCGATCGCTGGCTTGTATAGCCATTGTGCGGCAAGTACTCGACTGCCAAGTACTCGCGTTGCCAGGTGCCCGATTTGCTCGCACCTTCCCTTGAAGCATCGGTGGCCGATGCTCCAGCACCCCAACGGTGAACTGGGGCAAAGCGCCAGTATCTGTGGATCGTTCATTTGCACACCTCAAATGTGAAAGCGTATCTCTCAACCGGCAAGTCGGCCAACGGGCTCCATTCTCTTGCCGGCTTGTGCCGCGATATCGAGGAGCTTTCCTTGCGTTTGTGCCCGCCCTCGCAAAAGCTCTTGGGCGCTGCCTTCCTGTTCCGACTTGATACGCCACTTCTCAGTCTTTACCTTCCGCCGGCCTTTCAATGTCTCTCCTTTTCTGCATAGGTAGGGCCCAGGCGCAACCCAGCCACTGGGTCAGGCAGCGCAGACTTTGATTGCATCAGACAGTACATCTCAGCCCATGCTGAAGGAGGCAGGTGCCCATCCTCATCGGTCAGATGGCGTCACGCTGAGCTCCTCACGAACGCGCTGAATGATTGAATCCAGAGTGGCATCCTTGTCCATAAAAAGGTAGCACTGGGTCAAGATCGTCAAAGGATGAACATTCATGACAGTGGCGAGCCCATGCACCATTTCGAGGGTAGGGCCTTTTCCACCGGCTTCCAGTTGACTGAGGTAGGTTTGGCTGCTGTGGCCACCGAAATCTTCTTGGTTGAGGTTGCGGGATTTTCTAAGCTGCCTCATTGCTTTCCCAAATGCCTGTTTCAGTTCCATTTTTTCATTCCTACAAAAGGAATGATGAAGCCGTCTTGAACGTCGGACATCCATTAACTATTGTTAATATTTTGAGGATTTTTCGATGTTCAAGACCTACAGGCACGCCGAACTCAGCTCAGCCGACATTTTCGGAGAGCCTTCCAGTCGCCGCTGGAAATTTATTGAGCTGGAGCTGCACCACCCATGGTTTTACGTGGAGCTCGTGCGTGATTATGGTGATGACATCGTGGGCAGCATGCTGATGATCCCTACGGTACCGATTCTTCAACAGATGCTTTCGGAGCTTGATGACCGCTCATGGCTTGCGCAGGCTCACCTGATGTCTCCTGGTCACATGAGAGGCGGGAAGGACTGGGTGATGGAACCGCTCCAGGAAGTGAGCATTGCTGAATGCGATTCAGGAGCTGAAGAGGGTTATATCTATAAGGTAGTAGGTGGGGCTTGTTACAGCATCCATCTCTCGCCTCGGCAAGAAAAGCTCAAGGTCACAGAAATCATTTTTTCTGCTGAGCGCGATCTGCGCGTGAGTGGATGAGTTAAAGGGCTTGTGCATTTCATTTTTCGCTACCACTCGTTAAAAACCAAAGCAACTACTTCAGTGTCGTTCACTGAATCGCCCCTGGTTTCGTAGACATTTCGAAAGGAAGCTCTGGGTCGATTCCTGCCGGTCAAGATGTGCCCGTGCGCTGGTCACGTCCGATGCAAATGGCTGGTCAAGTCGAATGCAAAAAGGTGGTCAAGTGGGATGCAAACGCTTGGTCAAGTCAGGTGCAATTTCCCACGAGTGCCAAATTGGCATTCCTTGATCCACTAATGGGGCCTGGCGTCTCATCCCTCTGTGAGAAGAGGTAAGACAGTCCTTTAGTTGCATGTTTCAGGGCATGAGTGGCAGCTCATTAGGTCGCAGATCAAACACGAGCACTTCTGCGTCACGGCCGTTGGAAAGCTCAATTACCTGCTCTTTCCTCATCCGAACACCATCACCTTCGCGAAGCAATTGGCCATTCAACTCAATGCGCCCACGCGCAACATGCACATAGGCATGGCGGTTGTCAGCCAGAGTCAGAGAGGCATGCTCGTCGCCGTCGAAAAGGCCTGCATAGACGCGTGCATCCTGGCGAACCTGAAGCGAACCCTGCTGGCCATCAGGCGAAATGATCAAACGGAGCTTGCCGCGCTTTTCATCATCACTGAAATGCTGCTGCTGATAACGGGGAGTCGCACCACGTACATTGGGCACAATCCAGATTTGCAGGAAGTGAACCGGCAGCGCTTTGCTGTGATTGAACTCACTGTGAGCGACCCCGCTGCCCGCGCTCATCAATTGCACATCGCCCGGTTTGATGACCGACCCGGTACCAAGGGTGTCTTTGTGCTCCAAGGCACCTTCGAGCACATAGGAGAAAATCTCCATGTCACGGTGTGGGTGCTGGCCGAAGCCTTTGCCAGCGATCACCCGGTCATCGTTGATGACCAGAAGGTCAGAAAATCCTCGCTCATCGGGATCGTAGTAGTCAGCGAATGAGAAGGTATGAGATTACTTCAACCAGCCATGGTTAGCGCGGCCACGTTCTTCAGCGTTCCGGACAGTGATCATGATTCGTCTCCTTGAGGCCTTGGTGCCTGCCTGTGATAAACCCACTTTACTGTCACGAACTTAAGACAAAAAGACGCCTTCAATGGAATTTCTGTCTCATAAATAGGGACAATCTAATCGCAAATCATCTGAGCTCTGTGCGAGCTTGGTTGGTAACCTTTGACCACGATGAACGACCATCTCGACGCTTAGCGCCCCATCTTCGGAAGCAGATCTGTGATGAGTGCGGAAGGCAACAATAGATTGAAAACGAAAACTCCCGACTGTCCGCTATCGACCCTAAGCAGACATCCAAAGCAGCTATGAATTACGTAGCCGTATTATTAGAAATATTCTCCCCCATCTGGAAAGATAACCCCCTCAATGGATCAGGGGAGTGTCTAGATGAAAGCCCATGCAGAGCGCTTGTTGGATGTAGTCATCATTGGCGGAGGACAAGCGGCGCTGGCAACGGCGTACTTCCTGCGTCGAACAGATCTCTCGTTCATCATCTTGGATGCCGAGCCGGGCGCCGGCGGGGCTTGGCGACACGGCTGGAATTCCCTGCGGCTATTCTCGCCGGCTACCTGGAGCTCTATTCCCGGTTGGATGATGCCGCCTGTGGAGGATGGCTATCCTTCTCGCGAGCATGTCATCGACTATCTCACCCAGTATGAGGCGCGCTATCAGTTTCCAATGGAACGGCCGGTGCGCGTCACCTCGATCGAGCGCGTTGCCGGCGCGTTACGTGTCCATTCAGAGTCTGACCATTGGGATGCCAAAGCAGTGGTCAGTGCTACAGGCACTTGGAGCAATCCGAACATACCTGCCTACCCCGGCGCTGAGCTGTTTCGTGGCCTACAGCTGCATTCGGCGGACTACGTTGAACCGCAGACCTTCTCTGGCAAGCGCGTGCTGGTCGTCGGCGGTGGCAACTCCGGCGCCCAGATTCTCGCAGAGGTTTCCAAAGTAGCGGATGCGACCTGGGTAACTCCCACCGATCCTCTCTTCCTACCTGATGATGTCGATGGCCGAGTACTGTTCGAGCGGGCCACGGAGCGCTGGAAAGCGCAGATGGAGGGGCGTGTCATTGAGCAGCCGGTCGGCGGGTTGGGCGACGTGGTCATGGTCCCGCCTGTGGTGGAGGCGCGTGAGCGAGACGTTCTGCACGCGGTGAGACCCTTCGTTCGTTTCACCCCTGACGGTGTGGTCTGGGCAGACGGCTCGGAAACCGCAGTGGATGCGGTGATCTGGTGCACTGGGTTCAAACCCGCCTTGGGACATCTCGCGAGCCTTGGGGTTGTTACTGAGCAAGGACGTGTAGAAGTCGAAGGTACCCGATCTGTGAGTGAGCCCAGGCTGTGGATGGTCGGCTATGGCGAGTGGACGGGTTCTGCATCAGCAACCTTGATCGGGGTGACACGCACAGCCCGCAGTACTGCAGCAGAAATTGATCAGTTTGTGGTGAAAGCGAAGGCCTGATGGCCTCCGTATTTCCTCACTGATCAGTTTGCCTGGTGTGCCATTTCACTGTGCCTGGGCAGTGCGATCGAGATGAGTGCGGCGGCCAACACGAAGATGCTGGAAACCCACAAGCAAGCCTCCAACCCATAGGCCTGAAACACCCAACCTGACAGCAGCGTGCCGACCAAGCGACCCAGGGCGTTGGACATGTAGTAGAAGCCCACATCCAGGGAGACGCCGTCCTCCTTGGCGTAGCTGACGATGAGGTAGCTGTGCAGCGATGAGTTCACGGCGAATAGCACGCCAAACAACATCAACCCACCGAGCAAGACTACCTGCGCCGGCCAGCCAGCCGACAGGCCCACGGCAATGAGCGCAGGCAGCCCGGCCAGGGCGATTGCCCAGATGAAGGCTGCTCGGCCGTCGGGCACATGACCACGCTTCTTGCCGGTGATGTGGGGGGCAAACGACTGGACGATGCCGTAGCCGATTACCCATGCGGCCAAGAAGCCACCGACCAGCCAGAAGTCCCAGCCAAACGCAGAGCTCAGGTACACCGGCAGAGCCACCACGAACCAGACATCCCGGGCACCGAACAAAAACAGCCGTGCGGCCGAGAGGATGTTGATGGCCCGGCTCTTGGACAGCATGTCGCGGAACTTCGGCTTGGCCTTGGCCTTGCCCAAGTCTTTTTTCAGCAGGATCAGACTGCCGATCCAAATCAGGGCCAGCACCGCCGCCATGGCCAGTACCGCCTGGCTGAAACCGAGCAGCGCAAGCAGTGCTCCCCCGAGGAAGAAGCCCACGCCTTTGAGCGCGTTTTTCGAGCCCGTCAGGATGGCCACCCATTTGTAGAGGGTGCCTTGCTGGCTGTCCGGCACCAGGAGCTTGATGGAGCTCTTGGCGCTCATCTTGTTCAGGTCCTTGGCGATGCCGGAGAGCGCCTGGGCGGCCATTACCCACGGCACCGTCAGCGAGGCTGCTGGTACCGTGAGCATCAGCAGGGCAACCACCTGCATGCCAAGGCCGATGTTCATCGTGCGGTTTAACCCCAGGCGGGCGCCGAGGTAGCCGCCCACGAGGTTGGTGATCACGCCGAACACTTCGTAGAACAGGAACAGCGCCGCAATCTGCAGCGGCGTGTAGCCCAGCGAATGGAAGTGCAGTACCACCAACATGCGCAATGCGCCGTCGGTGAGGGTGAAGGCCCAGTAATTGCCGGTAACCAGCAGGTACTGACGCACTTCCGCAGACAGGGCTGACAACGCCTTCATGATCGCCGTTTACTCCGCTGCGCCGACCAAGCGTGCCAGTTCCGCGGCACGGTTGGCGTAGCCCCACTCGTTGTCGTACCAGGCGTAGATCTTCACCTGGGTACCGTTGACTACAAGGGTGGACAGCGCATCGATGATCGAGGACCGCGGATCGGTGCGGTAGTCGATGGACACCAAGGGGCGCTCTTCGTAGCCCAGAATGTCCTTCAGCGGCCCTTCGGCAGCGGCTTTCAGCAGCGCGTTGACCTCTTCAGCCGTCGTCTCACGTTCTACTTCGAACACGCAGTCGGTCAGCGAGGCGTTGGCCAGCGGTACACGCACGGCATGACCATTCAGCTTGCCGCGCAGTTCGGGGAAGATCTCGGCGATTGCGGTGGCCGAGCCTGTGGTGGTCGGGATCAGACTCATGCCCGAGGCACGGGCACGGCGCAGGTCCTTGTGCGGTGTATCAAGGATGCTCTGGGTATTGGTGAGGTCGTGAATGGTGGTGATCGAGCCGTGGCGGATGCCCAGGTTCTCGTGAATCACCTTGACCACCGGGGCCAGGCAGTTGGTGGTGCATGAGGCGGCGGTGACGATACGATGCTGCGCCGGCTCGAACAGGTGCTGGTTGACGCCCATCACCACGTTCAGTGCGCCTTTCTCCTTCACTGGAGCGCAGACAACCACACGTTTGACGCCCTGATCCAGGTAGGCCTGGAGCACGGCTACCGACTTCATCTTGCCGCTGGCCTCGATGACCAGGTCGCAGCCCGACCAGTCGGTGTCCGCGATGGTCTTGTTGGCGGTGACCTTGATGCGCTTGCCCTCGATCACTACCGCGTCGCCCTCTGCGCGGGCTTCACGGTGCCAGCGTCCGTGGATCGAATCGAAGTTGATCAGATGGGCATGGGTCTCGGCGTCACCGGCCGGGTCATTGATCTGCACAAACTCGAATTCCGGCCAGTCCCAGGATGCGCGAAGCGCCAAGCGACCAATACGGCCAAACCCATTGATACCTACTTTGATAGCCATGTTCTTGTTCTCGAATCGCGATTAGCGAAAGGTCAGAGGGTGTCGCTGAACTGGTTGATATACCCAACGTGCGCAGGGTTCTGGATCGCACGTGGACGCAGGGCCTGGACCTGGGAAACAGCTTCCTGCACAGGGATGCCGCACTCGATCATCAGGCGGGCGGCAAACAGGCCGGTGCGACCAGAGCCGCCCTTGCAGTGAATGGCGATCGTCTTACCGGTCATCACGAGCTCTTTCAGGCGTTCCCGGTGAGCCTCCCAGGCGGCCGCAAACGGCTCACCGGGCGCTTCGTCGTCCTCGACCGGCAGGTGGAACCATTCGAGGCCCAGCAGTTGGCACTCCTCGGGAAGCAGATCGATCTCGTTTTGCAGCAGTTCTTCACTCGGCATCAGGGTTACCAGCGCGCTCGCGCCGGCATCGCGCAGCGTTGCCAGAGCCTGAGATACCGATGTCTCCTTGGTACCGGGGCACGGAGTGAAGATCAGCTGGCCGACCAGTTCGGAATTAGCCAACACGGAATACGGGTGCAATTGCATGCTCACAAAGCCTCAAATGGATCGTTGATTGACACGCTTGGATAGTTCTTCAGCCGACTCTTTACGTTCGGAGTAGCGATCGACCAGGTAGTCGGAGCGATCACGAAGCAGCAGGGTGAACTTCACCAGCTCCTCCATTACGTCGACGACACGGTCGTAGTACGAAGAGGGCTTCATGCGGCCCGCCTCGTCAAATTCCAGATAGGCCTTCGGCACGGACGACTGGTTAGGGATGGTGAACATGCGCATCCAGCGGCCGAGGACGCGCAGCTGGTTGACCACGTTGAACGACTGCGAGCCGCCGCAGACCTGCATCACCGCGAGGGTTTTGCCTTGAGTGGGGCGCACGGCGCCCATGCTCAGTGGAATCCAGTCGATCTGCGACTTGAACACGCCGGTCATTGCACCGTGGCGTTCCGGCGAGCACCAGACCATGCCTTCCGACCACAGCACCAGATCGCGCAGCTCCTTGACCATGGGATGGTCATCGGGCACGTCATCCGCCAGTGGCAGCCCGGTCGGATTGAAGATCCGCGTCTCGGCACCGAAGTGCTCCAGCAGGCGTGCCGCTTCTTCCGTCAGCAGGCGGCTGAACGAGCGTTCGCGGGTCGATCCGTACAGCAGCAGGATGCGAGGCTTATGAGTGGACTTTTGCTCGACTGCCAGCTTGTCTGCTGTCGGCAGGTCGACCAGATCGTTGTCGATATTGGGGATGTGGTGTTCGGTCATGATTTACTCCTGAGACAAGGCACCGGATGGCTGATCGAACCAGCGGCGCTTGAGCCACAAGGCCACGCCCACCAGTGAGATCAGTACCGGCACTTCCACCAAGGGCCCGATGACGGTGGCAAACGCGACCGGCGAGGCAAGACCGAAGGTGGCGATGGCCACAGCAATGGCCAGTTCAAAGTTGTTGCTTGCTGCGGTGAACGCCAGCGCAGTGGTGCGCGGGTAGTCGGCCTCCAGCAGCTTGCCCATCCAGAAGCTGATGAAGAACATCACCACGAAGTAGATGGTCAGCGGGATAGCGATGCGCAGCACATCCAGCGGCAGTTGCAGCACCATGTCGCCTTTCAGGCTGAACATGGCGACGATGGTCAGCAGCAACGCCACGAGGGTCAGCGGGCTGATCTTCGGGATGAAGCGCTCCTGATACCAGGTCTCGCCCTTGCTGCTGATCAGGATCTTGCGGGTCAAGAAACCAGCCAGGAACGGGATGCCCAGATAGATCAGCACCGATTGGGCGATATCGAGGAGGCTGGTCTCAATGACGCTACCTTCAAGGCCAAACAGCGGCGGCAAGAGGCCCAGGAAGATCCAGGCGTACACGCTGAAGAACAGGATCTGGAAAATGCTGTTGAAGGCGACCAGACCGGCCACGTACTGGTTGTTGCCACCGGCGATCTGGTTCCACACCAGCACCATGGCGATGCAGCGTGCCAGGCCGATGAGGATCAGGCCGGTCATGTACTCAGGCTTGTCGGAAAGGAAGACAACGGCCAGCCCGAACATCAGGACCGGGCCGATCACCCAGTTCTGGATCAGCGACAGGGCAAGGATGCGCTTGTCCTTGAATACCTGTGGCAACTCCTCGTATTTCACTTTCGCCAGAGGTGGGTACATCATGACGATGAGGCCAATGGCGATGGGGATGTTTGTCGAGCCTACCGACAGGCTATTCAGCCACGCAGGCAATCCCTGGAACAGGCTGCCCAGGCCAATGCCCAGGCCCATGGCCAGAAAGATCCAGACCGTCAGGTAGCGGTCTAGGAATGAAAGTCGGCTTTTGCTCATGGTGGATCTCCCTAAACGTCAGAGCGTTCCGATGCGGGCCAGCTCGACCTTGAGCTGGGCGGCATCCATTTGGTCGAAAGGCAGTGCGATGAATGCCTTGAGGCGTCGCTTGATCTGCTCAAGCGTGTTGTCGAACGCCGCGTCCAGCTGGGCGGCGCTACCGTGCAAATCCGAAGGGTCAGAAAGTCCCCAGTGAGCTTTCACTGCTGGTCCGAAGAATACGGGGCAGGCTTCGCCAGCGGCCTTGTCGCAGACGGTGATGACAAAGTCCGGTGCCAGTTCGGCATGCGCGTCACTGGACTTGCTGCTGAGGCCCTCGGTGGAGATACCGGCACGCTGCAGCGCGGTGATGGACAGCGGGTGCACCTCACCCTTTGGCTGGCTGCCGGCGCTGTAGGCCTTCATGCCGGCCGGGGCCAGATGATTGAAAACAGCCTCGGAGAGGATGCTGCGGCAGCTATTGGCGGTGCAGAGGAACAGAACTTTCATCGGTTTTTCTCGGCAATGATCAGCAGCAGGAGGCGACGCGTTGAGGGCGGTCACCCATGGTGTCCAGTCGTTTGGTGCTTGTACTTAGCCATTCGCGGTTGGCCTCAAGCGTCGTCGCCAAGACCTCACGTACCCAGGCGGGAAGCGAAGGATGCAGCCGGTAATAAACCCACTGGCCCTGACGGCGGTCTTCCAGCAGGTCACAGGTGCGCAGTTGCGCCAGGTGGCGGGAAACCTTGGGCTGGCTTTCTTCCAGCGCGCAGGTCAGTTCACAGACGCAGAGTTCTTCCTCGCGAGCGATCAGCAGCATCATCCGAATGCGGTTCTCGTCGGCGAGGCATTTGAAAACCTTGGTGGGGGTCAGCGAGTCAGTCATAGCAATTCTCAGTGTTTGGTTTTCACCAGGACGAACATCTTGATGCGCTCATGAATCTCGTGAAGCGTGTGTCGGAAGGCATCGTGTTGGTCACTGGTGACAGGGTCTTCGAAGTTCCACGCCAGAACCTCGCCGAAGGCAGGCAACGTAAGGCACTCATGGGCTGCCTTGTCGCAGAGCGTAATCACGTAGTCGAACCGTTCCCCTGCGAACTCGTCGATGGACTTGCTGCGTAGAGCCTTGGTATCGATATCGAGATATTCGAGGGCGGCATAGGTGCGCGGATCGACTTGGCCAGGCTGGGTACCTGCGCTGAAAGCTTCGAAGTGAACAGGGTCTGTGTGCCGGAGCAAAGCTTCGGCGAGCTGGGAGCGAGCGGCGTTTGCGGTGCAAACAAACAGGACGCGGATCTTGCCAGTCATCACTCGATACCCTGCACGTATATGGTTTTTCGAATATACGCTTTTTCGAATGTATCGCAACCCCTCGATGATGGGTGGCTTTACATGTGCGCGTTCATGCACATATATTGGCCGCATGACGACCAACCATAATCTCCGCACTCAAGCCATCGACGCCGCCATCGAGTCGCTGGACGAAGCCTTCTTCAAAGCGCTTTGCGAGCCTTCCAGAGTCGCGGTTTTCAAGCGCGTACTATTGCTCGGCCGGGCTGATGTCGGCGAAATCGCCAAAGAGCTGCCACAGGAGCGCTCGGTGATCTCCAGGCACCTGCAGGTATTGCATGACGCCCAGATCGTGAAGGCCACCAAGGTGGGTAGGCAGGTGTTCTATGAAGTGAATGGTGGGGCGATCGTCGAGCGACTGGAAGGCCTGCTCCAGCGAACCAAAGGTCTGGTTTCGCTGTGCTGTCCGTAGCCCGGCCTTTTTTTGCACCTATATATGCATGAGTGCGCACATATGAATGATTCGAATCGCGTTCTGGATGTGGTTGTCATCGGTGGTGGGCAAGCAGGTTTGGCGACTGGCTGGCAATTGCAGCAGCAAGGATTGGAATATCTCATCTTGGATGAGCAGAAATCCCCAGGCGGGAACTGGCGCAACTACTACGAAAGCCTGCAGCTGTTCTCACCAGCTGAGTACTCTGCGCTGCCGGGGCGGGCGTTTCCTGGCGATCCCAAGGGCTACCCGTTGCGAGACGAAGTGGTGCAGTACCTGGAGGCATACGCCGCCGAGTTTCAGCTGCCTTTTCAGGGCGATACCCGCGTGGTGGCGGTCGTGCAGAAGGACAAGGCATTTGAGGTTCGCACCGCCAACGGAGCGACTTTCACTGCGCGTGCTGTGGTAGTGGCATCAGGGGGCTTCAGCTGTCCTTTCATGCCTGACATTCCTGGGCTGGAGAACTTTTCAGGACACTGTCTGCATAGCTCGGCTTATCGAACACCTGAGGCCTTTGCCGGCCAGCGTGTTGTCGTTGTGGGGGCAGCGAACTCGGCTGTTCAGATTGCCTATGAGCTTGCCGGCGTCGCACAGGTGGTGCTGGCGACCCGCGAGAAGATCCGCTTCTTCCCTCAGCGGATTCTGGGACTCGATTTTCATGTGTGGCTGAAATTCACCGGGTTGGAGCAAACACGATGGTTGAGTGATCAAAGCACTCCAGTGCTCGACACCGGCAAGTACCGAAAGGCACTTAGCAGCGGCAGAATTCAGCGCAGAGCCATGTTCCAGCAGGTACTGCCCGACGGTGTGATTTGGCCAGACGGAAGCAGCACCCAGATTGACGCGCTGATATTCGCAACAGGATTTCGCCCTAACCAGGAGTTTCTGGCGCAGCTCCCAGTCGTTGACCGGCACGGGCGTACGCTACAGCGAAACGGCGTGGCAATTCAGGTGCCTGGCTTGTACTTCGTGGGTCTGCCCAAGCAAAGGAATTTTGCCTCGGCGACCCTGCGAGGTGTAGGAGCCGATGCGGCATACCTGATGCCGCGGCTGCTTGAGCATTTGAGCGATAGGCGATTGCCTCACCTGCCCAGTTCGCCCCGCACGATTTGAACTCGTGCAGGGCGAAAGAGCAGTCCCAGAGCATGGGGTTATGCGCGGCCTGCCGGTGTGCAGCAGCTCGACTTTTGGGCTGAAGGCGTTGCCAGGGGTTCCGGTGATGCACAGCAACTGGTTTGAGTAGCGGCCTCGGGTGCGCAGCAACTGGAAGCTTCACCTTGCTCCTCGAACTGAAGGCTGCAGACACCGGTTTCTGGCAGTTCCAGCTCGACACGCCGTGCCGCTTCCCAGTCGCCTGCAAGCCCGGCCATGATTGAGCGCACCTGCTCATACCCGGTAATCATCAGGAATGTCGGAGCACGACCGTAGCTCTTCATGCCTACGATAAAGATGCCTTCGTCGGGATGAGAGAGCTCATCGATGCCATGGGGGCGAACGGTACCGCAGCTATGCTCATTCGGGTCGATCAACGGGGCCAACTGAACAGGGCTCTGTGTAGCCGGGTCGATAGCCAGTCGTAGCTCGCCCAGAAGCTGCAGATTTGGGCGGAAGCCCGTGGCCACGATGATCTCATCCACCTCTGGCAGAGCTTGGCCATTGCTGTGCACGACCAGCCCCTGTTCGGTCGTGTCGACCTGGCTGATGGAGATGTCCTGGTGTAGCGAGATCTTTCCTTGTTCGAGCAATTCACGGATTCGCAGACCCAGGCTGCCGCGTTCGGCCAATTTGTCATTGGCACCACCACCCAGAATTTTATCTAGCGAGTGTCCGCGAATAGCCCACGAAACCTGGGTACCGGGCAGTTGGACCAGATCCTGAAGAGCGTTGAATGCCGAGTGTCCGCCACCTACAACCAGCACTCGGCGCCCGAGATAACGATCGCGCGCATTGCCGCTGACATCGGGAATCCCATAGGCAATATGCGCTTTGGCGTTCAACTCTCCCAACGCCGGAATGCCGGAGGCGCCCATCCAGTTCGGGGTCTCGTACGTGCCCGAGGCATCGATGACTGCGCGAGCTTGGATGTCTTGCTCACCCTTTGGCCCTTTAACACGCACCAGGAACGCGGCAGATTCGCGGCCTTTGGTTTTCTGCACATCAGCGCCGACTTTCGTCACAGCAGTGACGCGGGAGTTCAGATGAAGTCGCTCCTTGATGACTGGCAGCTCAGCTAACGGGAGCAAGTAGTGATCCAGCAGTTCACGACCTGTGGGGTACGTGTCGGAATCAGGCGCTTGCCAGCCCGTTGCCGACAGTAACGTTGCAGCCTCCTTGTCTACGTTGTATTCCCAGGGCGAGAACATGCTGACGTGGCCCCATTGGCTAATGCTTTCTCCAGCCTGGCCGCCTGCTTCAAAAATGAGTGGGTTCATACCCCGGGCCAGTGCGTGCGCAGCAGCCGCCAGCCCCACGGGGCCGGCGCCGATGATTACGATGGGAAGATCAGATTGGCTCATGCTCGTTCTCCTGTGTCAGGTTGGTTGGAGGGGAAGACTCGTTCAACGATGGCGCAATCAAGCCAGCGTCCTTCAAGGCATGCGTGTTTTTCATAGACGCCGACCTTTCGGAAACCGCAGGACTGGCAGAGCGCAAGGCTCGCTTCGTTGAAGGTGAAAATGCGGGAAAGGACTTTCCAGAAGCCCCGTGCCTCTGCTTCGCTCAACAGTGCGTTCAGCAGTGCCTTGCCGATGCCACGCCCACGGACATCTCGCCGCAAGTAAATCGAGAAATCAGCGATGCCGGCATAGCAGGAGCGCGCGCGGTAGCTGCTCAGGTTTGCCCACGCCACTACTGCGCCGTCTAGCTCGACGACCAGCACCGGGAAGCGAGACATATCGGCAACCCAGGGCTGTACATCCATGGCGGTCCGAGGCTGGGTCTCAAACGTAGAACTACGGTCATCGATCCCTTGGTTGTAAATCTCGGCGATGGCCTGAACATCACCGAGCTGAGCGGGGCGAATGTGCATCTGGCTTCCTTTTTTAAGTTGGTAGTGACAACAATTTAGTTAAAAAAGGGGGATCTCCCCCTCATTATTCTTGCGGCTTCGCTGAGCAACTCTCGTTTACCAAGCCACAACGTACCTCAGCAGCGCGGGTCAACTGCCGCAGGAGCGTCAGGGCTCCCTGGCGTACTTCCGGCGCCATGCAACTGATCATCGCCTTTTCTTCATTGATGAGATCATCGCGAATGCGCTCATACAGGTCGGCACCGGCTTCGGTAGCCTGGACCCGCACGGCACGGCGGTCTTCCGGATCTTCCACGCGGGAGACATACCCTTTGCGCTCCAACGTATCGACGACACGGCTAGCCGTACTCTTGTCCAGGAACATTTCCTCGGCCAGCGCCTGCAGACGTAGTGGTCCCTGCTTCACCAAGGTCTCGATGGCGTAGCACTGGGTGACGGATACGTCATAGCAGCAGATGCGATCGCGATCCCTGAACTGGTAGACGCGCACCAGCTGATTCAGGGCTTCGTAGAGGTCTTCAGCATCACGGCTAAGGTCGTCGTTGTGCTTGTTCAGCATGTCATTTCCAGTTAGTTGTTACCTGCAACAATATGGGCGATGAGCGCGTCCGTCAACTGTCCGGTCATCAGATTGACCTTTCAGAGCTCAGTCGACTACATTGGTTGTTACTAACAACCATAACAAGGACTGCCGTGACTCGACATGAACAGCTCCTGCCAGCCAACGTGGGTCGCGCTCGGTTGGTGTTTACCTTGGGCATCACCCAGATCTTGGCTTGGGCGTCGACGTTCTACCTGCCGGCGGTCCTGGCAGGTCCAATTGCTCGCGATACGGGCTGGTCTCTATCGTTTGTCGTGGGCGGACTGTCCTGGGGCATGCTGGTTGCTGGCCTTTGCTCTCCGCTGGCTGGCCGACTGATTGATCGCCGCGGCGGGCGCTCGGTCCTTGTGTTCAGCTCGCTGATGCTGGGTGCAGGGCTCATGGTGATGTCGATCGCCAGCTCTCTGTGGCTCTATTACCTGGCTTGGTCGCTCCTCGGCGTAGCCATGGCCACGGGTTTGTACGACGCGGCATTTGCCACTCTGGGGACGTTGCTGGGAGAGCGTGCTCGGGGTGCCATAACGGGACTGACCTTGATTGGCGGCTTTGCCAGTACTGTCGGATGGCCCGCGTTGGCGGCACTGGAGGCATGGATTGGCTGGCGGGATACCTGCTTAGTGCTTGCTGCGATACATATAGTGGTCGGCCCGCCTGTTCATTGGCTGGCGGTACCGAAACCGCTCGGCTCAGGAAAAGAATCAACCTCGGAAGAACTGACTTCGGTGACGCTCGATGAACGTAGCCGCCGCCTTTTCTGGCTTGTTGCAGGACTGCTGACGGTAGTCGCCTTCGTCATGGCCAGCCTCTCTGTTCACCTGCTCACAGCGCTCAAGCAACTGGGTCTGCCAACGGTAACGGTATTGGCAGTCGGGATGGTGATTGGACCGGCCCAGGTGGTGGCCAGGGTGCTGGAGTTCTCGATTGCCCGGCATCTTCATCCGAGCTGGTCGGCTCGTGTCGGAGTGATGGTGAGCCTCATCGGCATCTGCCTGTTTATCCCTGGTGTGCCTTGGCTGGCATTTCCCGGAGCGGCACTTTACGGCGCGGGTATGGGGATTCTGACCATCGCCCGAGGCACATTGCCGTTGGTGCTTTTTGGCCCTCAGGGATATGGCGCCCGGATGGGAGCACTGGCGCGGCCCATGCTTCTCGCTCAGGCCGCTGGTCCATTTGCTGCAGCCTTTGTGTTGAGCGGTCAGGGCGCCCCAATGATGCTGTTGCTGATGGCGACTATAGGGCACCTCTAAAAACCCCGCCATCAGGTAGGATTGTGAGCCCTTGACCGCCAGGATCTCTCCCATGCTCAGCCTGTTTGCCGACCAGGAACGCGAAGCAAAACTCGATAGCCTGGGTGATCCGCTGGCCTTGCTGAACAAGCATGTCGACTTCCTAACCATGGCCACCGAGATTGACCGATGGGTTCCGCGCCCGAGCCGTGCTAAAGGCGGCAGGCCGCCGTATCCCACCGAGCTAATGACTCGCCTGCTGGTGCTTCAGCACCTGTTCAACCTGTCCGACGAGCAGATGGAGTTTCAACTGCTCGATCGCATGAGCTTCCAGCGTTTTGCTGGTCTGAAGAACTCGTCCCGCGTACCGGATCGCAATACGATCTGGAACTTCCGTGAGCGCTTGGTGCAGGCCAAGGTCGAGTACCTGATTTTCGACGAAGTGCAACGCCAACTTCAGTTGCACGGCTTCAGCGCGCGCGAGGGGCAGATCATCGACGCCAGCATCGTCCGGGCCCCGACCCAGCACAACAGCACCGAGGAGCAGGCCCAGGTCAAGGCCGGTAGGGTGCCGACCGAATGGTCGCCGGCCAAGCGCCGGCAAAAGGATGTCCAGGCACGCTGGACGAAAAAGCATGGCAAGGCCCACTTCGGCTACAAGCTCTCGGTCAGTGTGGATCGGCGGCATAAGCTGATCCGTCAGGTCAAGGTGAGTGACGCCAGCGTGGCCGATACCTTGCATTTGGTAGAGGTACTGGATCGGAACAATAGCAGCCGCGATTTCTGGGCCGATCGGGGGTATCACGACAAGCCCCGCGAGCGTTGGCTCAAGCAGATCGGTTGGCGACCCCACATCCAGCGCAAAGGTCAGGCCGGGCAGCCGATTGGCGAACGCGACAAGGCGCGCAATCGACGTATCGCCAGCCCCAGAGCGCGGGTCGAACATATTTTCGCCAGCTTGGCGCAGATGGGAGGAAAGACGATCAGGAGCATCGGCCTGGCTCGGGCGGAATTTGGCCTGACGATAAAATCGGCGGCGTACAACCTGAAACGGATGACGAGCCTGCTGAAAATGGCCTGAATCGGGCCGATGGCCGGGTCATCCTGGCCAGATAGACCGTGCGCTCTGCAGATCTAGCCAGCAGCATGTCCGGGGATTAGCGACCTTCATCGCTCGATGTGGCTCCAGCGTGCAATTTTTAGAGGTGCCCTATAGTCGCTGTGGCATTAGGGGGATGCTTCAAACTGCCGACAAAACCGTTTCATGACCAGCACCCAGAGTGAAGGTGGAACGGACTATCTATAATGGGTCGAAAGCAGTCTATGGGCGGATTCCGCGATGCGGGTTTAGCTGGCCCTGAACCGCTCCGCGAAGCGAACTGCGGATTCCACGCTGACTCGGACACCCATTCCACGCACATCCGGACAGTGATTCCACGCTGATCCGGACACTCATTCCACGAGCATCCGGACACCGATTCCACGGCCATCCGGACACTTTCCAGGCAGGCAGCTACGCAGGATTTATTCACTACCATCGACCTCTTTTTCGAAGCAGAGAGGTCGTCGTGGAGCGTTTGTCCATGCGTAAAATCCGTGAGGTGTTGCGCCTCAAGTTCGATTGCGGGCTGTCTGTCCGTAAGATCTCCCGCAGTCTGGGCATAGGCCACAGCAGTGCCGGTGATTACCTCTGTCGCTTTGCCGCCAGCGGTCTAGCCTGGCCCTGCTCGTTGTCCGATTCCGAACTGGAACAGCAACTGTTCCCACTGGCCCCTGCGGTGCCCAGTGAGCAGCGGCCACTGCCTGATTGGTCTTGGGTGCACGCCGAGCTGCGTCGCCCCGGCGTGACCCTGGCGCTGCTCTGGCAGGAGTATCGCCTGAGCCAGCCGCAGGGTTTTCAGTACAGCTGGTTCTGCGAGCACTACCGGGCCTGGCAGGGCAAGCTGGACGTGGTGATGCGCCAGGAACATCGCGTCGGCGAGAAGTTGTTCGTCGACTACGCCGGGCAGACGGTGCCGGTGATCGACCGGCACAGCGGCGAGATCCGCCAGGCGCAGGTGTTCGTCGCGGTGCTCGGCGCCTCCAGCTACACCTTCGCCGAAGCCACCTGGTCGCAGCAGCTGCCGGACTGGCTGGGCTCGCATACCCGCTGCTTCGCCTTCCTCGGGGGCGTGCCGGAGATCGTGGTGCCGGACAACCTGCGCAGCGCGGTGAGTAAGAGCCATCGCTACGAGCCGGACATCAACCCGAGCTACCGCGATCTGGCCGAGCACTATGGCGTGGCGGTGGTGCCGGCGCGGGCGCGTAAGCCGCGCGACAAGGCTAAGGCCGAGGTCGGCGTGCAGGTGGTCGAGCGCTGGATCCTCGCCGCGCTGAGGAACCGCCAGTTCTTCTCCTTGAACGAACTCAACAGCGCCATCGCCTTATTGCTGGAGCGCCTCAACCGACGACCGTTTCGCAAGCTGCCGGGCTCCCGGCACTCGGCCTTCGAAGCCCTGGATCGTCCGGTGCTGCGGCCGCTGCCGGAGCAACCCTACGTGTATGCCGAGTGGAAGAAGGCGCGTGTGCACATCGACTACCACGTCGAGGTTGATGGGCACTACTACTCGGTGCCGTACCAACTGGTGAAGAAACAACTGGAAGTACGCCTGACAGCGCGCACGGTGGAGTGCTTCCACGCCAATCAGCGGGTGGCCAGCCATCTTCGCTCACCGCACAAGGGCCGGCACAGCACACAGGCCGAGCACATGCCCAAGAGCCATCGCGAGCACGCCGAGTGGACGCCACAACGGCTGATCCGCTGGGCTGAGCAGACCGGGCCGAACACGGCCGGCGTGATCAGCCACATCCTCGAACGGCGCATCCACCCAACCCAAGGCTACCGGGCCTGCCTGGGCATCCTGCGCCTGGGCAAGACCCATGGCGAAGTGCGCTTGGAGTTGGCCTGCCGTCGCGCCCTCAGCCTCGGTGCGTGCAGCTACAAGAGCCTCGAATCGATCCTGCGCCAGGGTTTGGAAAGCCTGCCGTTGGCTCAAGCCAACCTGCCCCTGCTGCCGGACGACCACGCCAATCTGCGCGGCCCCGGCTACTACCACTGAACACAAGGAATCCCACCATGCTGCCCCATCCGACCCTGGACAAGCTCCAGACCCTGCGCCTGACCGGCATGCTCAAGGCACTCGCCGAGCAACTGAAAACCCCCGACATCGACAGCCTGAGCTTCGTGGAACGCCTCGGCCTGCTGGTCGACCGCGAACTGACCGAACGCGACGACAAGCGCCTCAGCAGCCGCCTGCGTCAGGCCCGGCTCAAGCACAACGCCTGCCTCGAAGACATCGACTACCGCAGCCCGCGCGGACTCGACAAGGCGCTGATCCTCCAGCTGAGCAGCGGTCAGTGGTTACGCGACGGACTCAACCTGATCATCAACGGGCCCACCGGCGTGGGTAAAACCTGGCTGGCCTGCGCCCTGGCACACCAGGCCTGCCGAGAGGGTTACAGCGTGCGTTACCTGCGCTTGCCGCGCCTGTTGGAAGAGTTGGGCCTAGCCCATGGCGACGGGCGCTTCGCCAAGCTGATGAGCGGCTATGCCAAGACCGACCTGCTGATCCTTGATGACTGGGGCCTGGCCCCGTTCACCGCCGAACAGCGCCGCGACATGCTGGAGCTACTGGACGACCGCTACGGCCAGCGCTCGACCCTCGTGACCAGCCAAATGCCCGTGGACAACTGGCACGAACTGATCGGCGATCCAACCCTGGCCGATGCCATCCTCGACCGCCTGGTGCACAACGCCTACCGGATCAACCTCAAGGGCGAGTCGATGAGAAAGCGGGTGAAGAAATTGACGGCGCCGGGCGCCTCAGACTAACAATGCAACCCCTGCGTCGCTGCGCTCCGACTGCCTGTCCGAATGATCGTGGAACAGGTGTCCGGATCAGCGTGGGCTGAGTGTCCGAATGGCGTGGAATCCGCAGCGAACCAAGGGGGTGAAGCTTGACCTTCGAACCTACGCTTATCGACTGGCCAAAAACAGCCATTCGCAGCAAGGACAAATCGACGAGATTACAGCCCCATAGCCTGCGTCATACCCAATGGTCGATGGCACAAGCTGCGCAAAATGGGTAACCTGTGGAGGATTGCTCTGAGACTTTGTTGGCCATGGCCTCCCCTCGGAGACACTTGATAGCCCGCCTCACATGGCGGGCTTTACTATTTTTTACTGGAATGCTAGTGAACAGCCCCAGCTTACCGCTCCCAACGGCGCCATTGTGAAGGCGAGTTGGCTCATGAAAGCGTGGGCGAGCCGCAAAAATCAGCGGTCGGGGTAATTGGCTTCCTCTCTCGACTGGCTGTCATGCCATTCCGCCCAATGCTTTCGCACTGCTTTGAATTGCTCGGGACAGACCGTACGTGGCCTGCACTCTTCGATATCTCGCGTATCTGTTGCAAATACATAGTGATGGGCCCCGGTCAAAATCATCGTCCTGAAAAATGCTGCTTGAGCGAGACTCAACGTGGTGCCGCGCCGAGGTGGCGGTGAGCCCACACACGTGAACAGGAGATGCTTGGGGCTGAGTGGCATGAACAGCTGTGTGCCTGGCACATCCCAGCCGCCCTCAAGACTAATTGTTCCATTCGTACCAACTCCTACCCTCATGAAAGGGTTGTCGGACGTTGGCCAGGTGACTCCAGGTGGAGCGTGTAGAATGGTCCAACGATGATTTGGCAACCGATTGATGGTGCTCTTGAGCACATGTTCGATCTGCCAGAGCCAAAATTTCCGCCCGATTAGGATTTCGGCTTTGATGCCTTCTTCGCCATCCTCACTCTTCGCACGGTGAATTTTCAGCGGCAGCTTGCCGTAAGGGTCTACAACCGGAGGGGGTTCAGACTGAACTCCGGCGGCTGAAGCTGCCTCGATTTGGCTGATTGACCACTCCATGGTCTCTGACAGAAATGCCTCAAGCGTTTCAGTTTGGCGTTTGAAAAAGCTCTCCATTTGGGCAGGAGTACGGACAGATTGCGCAACAGCAAAGCGGAATAAGTTGTTCCAATCCTCGCGGGTCAACTGCGACTCGCTAACTACCTTTTCGATGGATGCGAATCCAGGCGTTTCGAAGTCACGCTCAAGCCATCGCTCGACTTCGTCACTGGCTTCAGAACCAGACAAGCGAGTATAAAGATGCCGAAGCACCGCCACGCTTTTGGTTGAATGCGGCTTCCAAACCGCGCTTTTTTCATGGGGCACTAGCAGACGATAGGCAAGGACTTTGCCCTCTATCGTCCAGTGCTTCAGATACGACTGCGGTACGTAATGGTTGTCCTTTTTGAAACCTTTCATTCCCTGCTATTTCCTTGAATTTCTTGCCACTTGGCAGCCGTGCTCGCATCCGTGTCTTTCTCGGCAGCTGCTTGCTGATCATCAGAAGATGGCCAATGGGTACCAAATTCCCTCACCAAATAGCGGTTAGTCCGGTCAAATTCCTACTCGCTCTGAAATTCCCCTGGCCTGAACGATATCAGCCGGGAATCGTACAGTCGGGTGATGGCATCGGCTACCTGATGCCTGAGCATCTCCGTGTAGTGGTCCAGGCGATCATAGCTCTAGGTCGCAATCCCTCTGCGGTCTCTAGAGGCGAGCAAAGTGAGGTAGATCTTCAACGCGTGGACGTCCAAGGAACAGGCCAACGATTACCGGGGACGCTACGGGAAAGCTGCGCCCCACGCGAGCGCCTGGTCAAGTCGATGCAAACGGGTGGCCAAGTGAATGCAATTACGCACAATTGCGCAATCATCTCTTCTTTTGAAGCTGTGAAACCGGCCGCTCCAGCATCGATTGCGTTAGACCGTGTAGATCAGCATTGGCTTGCCAGATCAAAAAACGGCTATGCATATCTCGAACAGCAGCTAACAGCTTTTGGTTACTCGCTTTCAGTTCCTCAATGCGCTCGTTGGCTGCTTGTATATCGGCAATCCAGCCCGGCTTTAGCTTCTTAGCCTTCAATGCCGCCTTGGAATTCTTCATCGCTAAATCCACGGCAGGTAGATTCATCAGGGACTGGCGAACACGACTGATACCCAGTTTTTCTTTGCAGGCCTCAACGAGCAAAGGCCAAGTTAGCTTCGGCTCTGACCATTCCTCAATTAGCTTAATGATGCGTTTCTCATCCTTTGGCGTTAAATGCCCCATCGTTAGCCCTCGATCTCATCTAGCAAAGCCAAGACGTCATCCAACGATGGCAACGCCTTTTGCACCTGGTTCTCTTCAATTACTTTGACTTCGATCAGTCCCGACATTGCGGCGGCGTTCTTGGTCAGCGTCCAGCCGTTATCGGCGTTCCACACAATGGCACCGTTTTCGAGCTCCGGGTTTTCCAGCATTTGCATGAGCGCCTCGCACTTAAAGAGCTTCTCACCCAGTTTTTTGGCCGACTCCGACGCCCCAAATACACCCCTAGACTGCGCATCCAGGGCTTTATCGAAACGGCGTTTGAGGTCGTCGCGTTCTTCCTTGAGGTTGGCCAGCTTCACGTCATCCCCCTTGACGCAGCCAAGCCGCCCGCAGTCCAAACAGGCACCCATTTTCGGGCAGGGCTCGGACGCAAAGTTGTGCACACAAACGCCGAGATGGGTTTGATGGATAATGCGGTCCTGCTCACCCTCGCGTAGGTCCATTACATCAGCAAGATTCAGAGGCTGATTGGTTTTTACCTTGTCCAGACGCTGAGCAGCGGTGCTGTTTTTCGTTTTGGGGTGGTAAGCCGCAACTCCTTGGGTGCGCTCCTCGATGGTCTCGTGGTTGTAAACCGATCCCATCGTCGTGCGCCCGGAGAAGGCGTCAATCAGGAGCTGCGACAGACCGGCCTGTTGCATCCGCGTGTTCAATTCGTGTCGAAACGCATGCGTGTTGACCTTGACACCGGGGTAGCCATGGCGCTCGAACAGACTTTTCCTTGCCGGGTTGTTCATACTGGCTAATTGCGCCTTCATTCGGTTAGGGTTCGCCGCGATCTCTACGCCAAACCCGTGCGTCACGGCAGTGCCACCTGCGTCTTCAGCCAGCGCTCCCGTGCGCACGGTGAATAAGGCATCACGAAACTTCACCCGCGCCTTGCCCTCCGTGTACGGCGTGGTGTAGGGAAAATCCTTTGGGAGATACTTCTCACGCAGCAGCACATTGAGCGTGCGCAGCGTGATCACACACCGGCCGTCCAACTCAACACCCTGGACTCCTGGCTTGTCCTTCACGTATATCGGCGTCCCTCTAATGGCATCCAAACCATCACGAATCTCGGCCAAAAGGGCTCGGGCGGCGGGGCTGAGAGCCTTGTTCTGCTCCATGGGTTTTAGGAAACCCTTTTGGAATGTAATTCGCGGGTTGTGGTTCTCATGAACACTGAGTTTCAGCGCGGCACAGGCTTCGGCAAAGGTGAGCGGTTCATCAGGCCCCTTGGGTGGCAGCCCTTCATGGGGCGGAAACTCATCGGGATGCTCTTCCAGCCAGGCGGCGTAAGCCCGCGCCTCATCGGTGATCGGTTTTAACAAGGTGATGACCCGCTCGACGACCGGCTCCATCTCGGGCTTAACGACTGGCTTCAGCGTAACCTGGTTTATCTTTTCCGCGTACCAGCGCAGGAACATGCGCCGTTTGCCGTGGGTATCCTCTTTGAACACCCGACAATCCAATTCAACATCCGCCAACTCACCCACGCGACTCGGGGCGCTCAGCAACAGCGCACAGGCGGATGTCACAACGATATCCAGAGGGCGGGTCAAATCGTTAGTGAACACTTCCCCGAGCGCTTTGATCGCTTCGGGGTTGGGCAGTTTCTGTTCCCAATCCGCTTTTTGCTGCTTGAGCGTGCCACGCGGCTTCATCGTCAGCGGAGAGGTCCACCGAAAATCGGTCTTGAGCAGTTTTTTGGCCCGCATCAGTGAGATGAGGGCCTCAAGTGCCTTGCTGCTACAGTATGCGTTGTTGCCTTTTGCCCAGTGACGACTCAGTTGCTCGCACGCTTCATTGCAGGCAGCGGCGGACACCTGCGTCACATCCCGCGTACCGGTCAGCTTGACCAAGGCAGCTTCCAGCACCTTCAGGGCACTTAGCCAGTCTTTAATTGCCTTTTTCTGCAAATACACCCGTCGGTACACCATGATAGCCTTGGCAAACTCCGTGAAGGGTGCCTGTATCGCCTTTGGGGCTGCCTTGGTCGATCCCTGCGCCGTGAAGCTACAGAATTGGACGCCATGCTTGTGCCAACTGCCGTCCTCCCAGCAAATACTCGAGTGCACGCGATTGGGAATGCCTTTCGGCAGGGTCTGTTTTGCCCATTCGATAAACGCCGCGAGCTGAGCCTCCGCAGCCAGTTGGCTCCTAGGCTCGAAATCAACAATGTTGTTCGTCAGTTCAGAATCAAACGCATCGGTCATTCGCCTTTCCTCCCTGATTGGCGCGTGGCCTCACAATCCAGAATCACCTTGCGGCACGCCAGAATGGCCCGATCCCAGAGCACGCCGGTCGTTTTATCCGTGGCAATGGTTTGCGCCCGCCGACGTTCCAGTCGCTCAAGGACAGCGCGGTGATTGGCATCCAGAAGGGGTTGGAATTTTCCGCATGCGTAACAGGTAAAGGGCGCATCGAGATGGCAGGCGGCATTGGCACCGCACACTGCCAGATCCTCGATTTGTCGATCCGCTCGATCCCCGTTTTTTGCTGAGGTGCGATCCGTGACGATGATCCCGGTGAACGCATTCACAACCAAGGCCAGATGGTCGCTCATCTTCGCGTCGATCAAGGCCAGCAGCTCCGGCGACACCTGGCGGTACTTTCGCACTGTCCGAGTATTCTTGTGCATCAATGCGCTGGCCATCGTCCACTCATCCAGCCCGGTATTGGACAGGTCCGTGCCGAGGGTGTGCCTGAACCGGTGCCCCCGCGTCACTTTCAGCGGCTGATGGGTGCGAGGCGAAATCGGAAAGCCCTCAATCCGCTCGATGCGATCAAGCCATGCCTGAACCGTGCCTGCTCCAACATGAAAGATTGGCTGCGGCGCCTTTTCGAGGGCTTTTTGCAGGGGGCTATCGAGTAAAATAGGGGGATTCACCCGATTCGGAAATTCTGCTTCATCATCCATCTTCCGGCGAAAGAGCGGCACATTCTCAATGGCTGCATCCCAGTCGGCGCGGTATGGATAGGTTTGCCAGAGTTTCGCCAGAACCATGGCCTTGTAGGCCTGCACGGTGGTGTACAGGTCTTCATCCAGACTGAAGATTTCGGACTTTGCTCGCCAACCCGCCTCGCCGTCTTTTTGCTTTGCCCAATGAAACCTGACCTTGCAGCCCTTATCGGTCTTCGTGAAATCACCAAAAACCATCATGCGCACCTGAGCGCCACGCTGCCCGTAAATCATCAACAGGCGCAGATACAGGTATTGCTCGGGATCTAGCTGACCGTGACAGAACCGCTCATGTATCCATTGGTGCAGCGCGTCCTGCTCCACCTGGGTGAACGGACCCTGTTCGGGGTCCAGGCTGAGGATCACATCGTGGCTGGATTTCTTTTTTCTGGGCAGTGCCTGGTAGGCCTCGATCAGGGCTTGTGGCGGACGTTGTTCGAGGGACTCGCAGTCGCACCAAAACGCCATGAAAGCGGCGAACTGACTGAACTCGCTGACGTTAAAGCGCTCCCGCAGAGCGATTAGGTGATCCTCGTTGAGCGGGTCAAGACTGGCCTGAGCAGCCCGCGACAACACACTGCCGACTTTAGCAACCGAGCCCGTTGCATGATCAGCCATTCGATAGGCCAGGGCGGCGTGCAACCAGGGCTGCCAATCCGGCGAAACACAGGCAAGGGCCGCTTTCCAGTTGACTGGGTTTCTGGCCGATTTATCGGGTTTCCACATGGGGTGAGTCGGTGTGAACACCTCCCCACATTTCGCCAGGCGAGGCGTGCTCAGCCATGCATCGAGGCTGTCCTTCGTGGGGGCCTGAAGTGCTTCGACGGCGATGTTCACGCTGAACCTCCTGGTGTCATGCCGGCCTTCTGACGGCTGGACGTAAACCGCTCGGCCCGTTTCTGTATCGCTTTGTCTGCCTCCTCCTTCCAGAACTTTGCGCCGTAGAGGCCGGGCATGTTCGACTCGGGACTCCAGCCGAACATCCATGTCAGAGTCTTTTGAACTTGCGTGGTACGATCCTCCGGCGTGAGCGCTGCCAGTTCCTCACGCATGCTTTCCAGCATGGTGTAGACCGCGTCATGCCTGAGAATATGCGGGTGGACATGAGCCAGTTCCGGCGCTATTACTCGAATCCTCGACAGAACGCCATCCACTGCCTTGATGGTTAGAGGCCCGCCCTCATTTCGCTTGTGCGCCACAAGCAAAAACGGATGCTTCCTTGCTTGCGATGTGCCGCTACGGGCCTTTCTGTGGCGATATTTCGATTCGTACTCAGTGATCGCGTCATACAGGTCATCGGTCATCACCAGCATGCGCTCGTGGGTTTTGAATTGCGGGGCCATGGTTCGTGGATCGATGCTCTCATCCTCCAGGTTGACCACCGCCAGTTGACGACTGTGCCAGTGAATATCTTTGGTCTTGATCAACAACATCTCGGAGCGTCGCAGCCCCATGTCGAGACCCAACAGCAAAATGATGTAGTTACGCAGCCTGATGGCATCATCTGAAAAGGGATTCTCGGCGCTATCCGGATGCATGATTTCCAGCAAACGGGTTCGCTCCTGGGCAGTAAGCCCCTTCATTTGGTCCGTTCGCGTTTTTTTCCACGCAAGCCTGGCCGCTTTGATCTTGCGGTTTATGCGCTTCTTCAGATCGTCAACTGCCTCATATCGTGTTGAGTGATCACCCAACTTGTCATAGAGGAAGGCCAGATAGTCGCGTACCGCCTCGATTCGCTGCTGCGCATGGACTTTGCTAACGGATTTGTAGGCGGTCGGATGCAATCGCATCCCCGCATACTTCATGGCCAAGATTTCCTTGCTGAACCCCGCGTCCGACACAAACCTGGAAAGCTCACTGTCTGTTAGGTACCGGCTGTGAGGGCGCTGTTCGAGGTGAGAAATCAGATCAATGGAGGAAAACGCCAGAAACTCCTCAAACACAGCTAGATGCTCAAGATATTTCTTGGTTGTTTCGAGGGCTCTGCCCGAGTGCTCCATGGTGATGTATAGGTTGGGGTAGTACACAGGGATGTAGTCTTGCACCAACAGCTTTCTTCGAGCAGCATTCACTACCTGCTCTATGACCTGGAAACCCATGATGCTCCCTCATAAACATAACTTTTCTAAGTATAGTCAGGGGTATCGGGCGGTCAACGCAAAACCTAACGTTTTACTCTCCAGGGTTTGAGCGCCTGTCTCTACCCTCAAAGCACTGAAAATACAGGATTAAAGGCGAATCAAACCATGTCAAAAAATGACAAATCAGGCAAAACAGGCTCTTACGTCTACACCATGCATCGGCTGAGCAAGGTCGTGCCGCCGAAGCGGGAAATTCTCAAGAACATTTCCCTGTCGTTCTTCCCGGGCGCCAAGATCGGCGTGCTCGGCCTGAACGGCGCGGGTAAATCGACCCTGCTGCGGATCATGGCGGGCGTCGACAAGGAATTCGACGGCGAAGCCCGTCCGATGCCCGACATCAACGTCGGCTACCTGCCACAGGAACCGCAACTGGACCCGAACAAGTCGGTGCGCGAAGTGGTCGAGGAAGCGGTCAGCGTGATCAAGGACGCCCAGGCGCGCCTGGACGAGGTCTATGCTGCCTACGCCGAACCGGATGCCGACTTCGACAAGCTGGCCGCCGAGCAGGCCAAGCTGGAAGCCATCCTGCAGGCCGCTGACGGCCACAACCTGGAGCGCCAGCTGGACGTTGCCGCCGACGCCCTGCGCCTGCCGGCCTGGGATGCACGCATCGAGCACCTGTCCGGTGGTGAGAAGCGCCGCGTGGCCCTGTGCCGCCTGCTGCTGTCGGCCCCAGACATGCTGCTGCTGGACGAACCGACCAACCACCTGGACGCCGACTCGGTGGCCTGGCTGGAGCGCTTCCTGCACGACTTCCCGGGCACCGTGGTAGCCATTACCCACGACCGTTACTTCCTCGACAACGTCGCTGGCTGGATCCTGGAACTGGACCGCGGCGCCGGTATCCCGTACGAAGGCAACTACTCGGGCTGGCTGGAAGCCAAGTCCGAGCGTCTGGCGCAGGAATCCAAGCAGCAGAGCGCCCACGAAAAGGCCATGAAAGAGGAACTGGAGTGGGTGCGCAAAGGCGCCAAGGCCCGCCAGTCCAAGTCCAAGGCACGTCTGCAGCGCTTTGAAGAAATGCAGTCGCAGGAATTCCAGAAGCGCAGCGAAACCAACGAGATCTACATCCCGGCCGGTCCGCGCCTGGGCGACAAGGTCATCGAGTTCAAGAACGTCACCAAGGGCTACGGCGACCGCGTGCTGATCGACAACCTGTCGTTCTCCATGCCTAAAGGCGCCATCGTCGGTGTGATCGGTGGTAACGGTGCCGGTAAGTCGACCCTGTTCCGCATGCTGATGGGCAAGGAACAGCCGGACTCGGGCAGCATCGAGATCGGTGAAACCGTGCAGCTGGCCTGCGTCGACCAGAGCCGCGAAGACCTGGACGGCGGCAAGACCGTGTTCCAGCAGGTTTCCGACGGCTCTGACATGATCCGCATCGGCAACTACGAGATCCCGTCGCGTACCTATGTGGGCCGCTTCAACTTCAAGGGTGGCGACCAGCAGAAGTTCGTCAAGGACCTGTCCGGTGGTGAGCGTGGCCGCCTGCACCTGGCCCTGACCTTGAAGGAGGGCGGTAACGTCCTGCTGCTCGACGAACCGTCCAACGACCTTGACGTCGAAACCCTGCGTTCGCTGGAAGAAGCCCTGCTGGACTTCCCGGGCGCGGCGATCGTGATCTCCCACGACCGTTGGTTCCTGGACCGTGTGGCTACCCACATCCTGGCGTACGAAGACGACTCGAACGTGGTGTTCTTCGAGGGTAACTACACCGAGTACGAAGCCGACCGCAAGAAGCGCCTGGGCGATGCTGCTGCCCAGCCGCACCGTGTACGGCACAAGAAGCTGGCCCAGTAAGCCGGTGTTCTGATGCACAAGAATGGGGCCCTTCGAGGCCCCATTTTTGTGCTCGGCTGGAAAGTGGTGTTGGCTTCTTCGCGGGTAAACCCGCTCCCACAGGGATGCCCATAGCTCTCGGGCTTGCGCAGCTCCTCTGTGGGAGCGGGTTTACCCGCGAAGAGGCCAACACTGATAGCGAATTTGTATACACTTATATAAAACGCACCAAATAATTTCAAAAAAACGACATTTCGCCCTATTCCGGTGCGATTGCTTCTTGGTACATTCCTGAAAAAAACCAATAAGTCCAATCCTCTTGGTGAGATGTCTACCATGATCGAATCTGTCGACAATTTCCTCGCGCGCCTGAAGCAACGCGATCCGGCCCAACCTGAATTCCACCAGGCTGTGGAAGAAGTGCTGCGCAGCCTTTGGCCATTCCTCGAGGCCAACCCGCATTACCTGCAGGCCGGCATTCTGGAGCGCATGGTCGAGCCCGAGCGCGCCGTACTGTTCCGTGTGTCCTGGGTCGATGACCAGGGCAAGGTGCAGGTCAACCGCGGCTACCGCATCCAGATGAGCAGCGCCATCGGCCCGTACAAGGGCGGCCTGCGCTTCCACCCGTCGGTCAACCTGGGCGTGCTGAAGTTCCTGGCCTTCGAGCAGGTGTTCAAGAACTCTCTCACCTCGCTGCCCATGGGCGGCGGCAAAGGCGGCTCGGACTTCGACCCCAAAGGCAAGAGCGACGCCGAAGTCATGCGTTTCTGCCAGGCGTTCATGAGCGAGCTGTACCGCCACATTGGCGCTGACCTGGACGTCCCGGCCGGTGACATCGGCGTGGGTGCCCGCGAAATCGGCTTCATGTTCGGCCAGTACAAGCGCCTGGCCAACCAGTTCACTTCGGTGCTGACCGGCAAGGGCATGACCTACGGCGGCAGCCTGATCCGTCCGGAAGCCACCGGCTACGGCTGCGTGTACTTCGCCGAGGAAATGCTCAAGCGCCAGGACAAGCGTATCGATGGCTGCCGCGTGGCGATTTCCGGTTCGGGTAACGTGGCCCAGTATGCCGCGCGCAAGGTCATGGACCTGGGCGGCAAGGTGATTTCGCTGTCCGACTCCGAAGGCACCCTGTACGCCGAAGCCGGCCTGACCGATGCCCAGTGGGATGCGGTGATGGAGCTGAAGAACGTCAAGCGTGGCCGCATCAGCGAACTGGCCGCGCAGTTCGGCCTGGAGTTCCGCAAGGGCCAGACCCCGTGGAGCCTGCCGTGCGACATCGCCCTGCCGTGTGCCACGCAGAACGAACTGGACGCCGAAGACGCCCGCACCTTGCTGCGCAATGGCTGCATCTGCGTGGCCGAAGGCGCCAACATGCCGACTACCCTGGAGGCTGTGGATATCTTCCTGGAGGCCGGCATCCTGTACGCCCCGGGCAAGGCCTCCAACGCCGGCGGCGTGGCCGTGTCGGGCCTGGAGATGTCGCAGAACGCGATGCGCCTGCTGTGGACTGCCGGTGAGGTGGACAGCAAGCTGCACAACATCATGCAGTCGATTCACCATGCTTGCGTGCATTACGGTGAAGAGGCGGATGGCAGCATCAACTATGTCAAAGGTGCGAACATCGCGGGCTTCGTGAAAGTGGCTGATGCGATGTTGGCGCAGGGCGTGGTTTGATCTGAGGCCGTTGGGGCCGCTTTGCGGCCCTTTCGCGACACAAGGCCGCTCCCACAGGGAATTGCGTACTCCTGTGGGAGCGGCCTTGTGTCGCGATGGGCTGCAAAGCAGCCCCCAGGTCCTCAATCTTCACCAAAAACCTCAACCACTTCGATCACCTGCTCCCCCACCGGCCGCCGCCAGACCACTTCATCCCCAGGCCCCGCCCCGAGCAAAGCCCGCCCCAACGGCGAACCCCAGTTTATCAACCCCCGCCCGGCATCCGCCTCATCCTCGCCCACCAGCCGCACCACATGTTCCTGGTCCTGCGCATCGACAAACCGCACCCGGCTGCCAATCTGCACCTTGCTGCGCGACGTCGCCGCCGGCACAACCTGGGCGCTTTGCACTCGCGCGCTGAAGTAGCGCAGGTCCCGTTCGGTATCCGCCAGCCGCTGCTTGTCGCCACGTTCAACTTGTGCCTGCAGTTCGCTGCGCAGGGCATTCAGCTCGGTCACGCGCTCCTGCAGTTGGCGCAGGCCACTGGCGGTCACGTAGTTGGGTTGTTCGCTGACCCGTCGCTCGACCGGCTGATCAGCCTGGGCGGCGGCCTGGTCTTCGTTGACGAATGCTCGGCTCATGCGTGGCCTCCTTTTGCAGGAGACCATCATCGCAGGCCGCCGGTTTCAAGGGATGTCCGTTTGCGACTCAGTTGTGGCGATAGGCGCGTGCGGCGTCGCGGTCCTTTTCCTGCTCCCAGTCGCGCTCGCGCTGGTCCCAGAAGCGCTCGTGGTACTGGCGCTGTTCTTCGCTGTTCTGCATGGCGTGGCACTGGCGAAAGCCGTCGTCCCAGCCGCTTTCGTACTGGCGCTCGTGCAGGTAGCGCGGCACGTCCTTGCGAAAAGCGCCGACCATCAGCCCTGCCGCCTGTCGGCCGCTGCTGCAGCCGTCCTGGAAGCCATCGGCATAGGCGGGGGGATAACCCTGGTGGACCATCTGCTCGTGGGTGGTTTCGCAACCAGACAGCAACAACGCCATGCACACGCCGAACCAGTACCGCGACATAACCACAAAACCCTCCGGTTGATACTGGAAAGTCTAGGTGGCGATTTGTCGGGGAGCCGTTAAAACAGTGTCAAAGAGTCGGTTGGTTCACACAGGTCAGCCTTGATGCGGTCATTTGTGGGAGCGGCCTTGCGTCGCGAAAGGGCCGCAAAGCGGCCCCGGCAATTCTGCATGAGTGCAACAATCTGGGGGCGCTTCGCACCCCTTTCGCGACGCAAGGCCGCTCCCACAAAGTCCGCTTCAGTAGTGATACCACTTCAACTCCAGCATCACCTCGTTCTGCGCCGTAGCCAGGTGGCTGAACTCTCGCGAAGCACTCAACCGCAGGCCCAGGTTCTGGCTGATCTCCCATTGCTGGTTAAGGCTCACACTGCGCCGTACTTCGCCATTGGTGAAATAATCGCCCTTGGCCTCCAGCGTCATGTTGCCCAGCCCGTTGCGCCACAGCAGCCCGCCATTGAAGCCCGCCGCCGGGGCGATGAACTGGGCAAAATCATTGTGGTGCTCGACCCGCAGAGTGCCCAGGGCAAAGCCCAGCAACCCGTCGGCCAGTTGCCAGGTGCCGCCGGCCCCGCCGTTCACATGGCTTACCAGCACTTCGTCATCATGCTTGCCCGGCACGCGCTCCAGCCCGCCGGCCACCTGCCATGACCAGGGCTTGAGCAGCTCGTTGCGCGGTGTCAGCGAGCGGATGGTGGCCAGGTCCAGGCGCTGCACCTGCCAGTCATTGCCTTCGTACTGGCGCAGCTTCAGCTGCAGGATCTCGATCTGCGCCCCCAGCGGGAAGCCATAGGCGTTGTCATTCAGGTCGTGGTAGGCCATCCGCAGGCCGTACTCGGCGTAGGCGCGGTCTTCGCGGGTGCCTACGCCCAGCTGCCAGGTGCGCGAGTCATGGCCGTCCTCGGGCAGGCCTGGGCGCTCGATCTGCAGGGGCGGGGGCGGGTTGCTGTTGATTGCCCGCAGCAGTTCGAAGCTGCGTTTCGCCTGCCCAGGGTCGCGCTCCTGGCCATTGGCACGGTAACGCTCCAGGCGGTACGCGGCGTCCTGCACCAGCGCCTGGCGCTGGCGGGGGAGGGCCTTGAATTCGGGGCTCTGCAGTTGCCCGGTGTCGGCACTTACAGCCAGCACCTGGCGCTTTTCGTCGTGATCGAGCGGCTCGGCCCGGGCCAGCAGTTCACGTTCGCGAGAGGGGCGGTACGTCTCGCTGGCGACCATGCCGGACTGCTTCACGGCTTTCACCGTGTCGGTCGGGATGGCGGTCAGCGGGAACTGCGAGGTCAGGTCAAGGCCCGGCCGGGCCACCTGCAGCAGCTCCAGCAGGCGGTACGAGCAGTTCTCATCGAAGAAGAAGTAGTCGAACTGGATCTGCTTCAGCTCCCACACATGTTCGACCATGCGCCCGGTTTCTTCCGGGGTCAGGTCCAGTTGGTATTCCCACAGGTCGCGGTTTTCCAGGCTGCGGTATTCGGACAGTTTCTCCTGGTAGGGCATCAGCGCGAACAGGCCCGGGTAGCCACCCATCAGGCCCTTCCAGGCATACAGGATGCTGTTGTCGCTGCCTTCGATGTAGGCGCCGAAGTTGATTGCGTAGCTCAGCAGCGTGGTGTCGTCGCTGCGGGTGTTGGACTGGTCGATGCGCAGCAAGGTGTGGCCGAACATCGATGACGGGCTGTTCAGGTAGGCCGCCGGGAAGATCAGCGCCGCACTGTGTGGGTCGATCGACTGGTACCAGGTGGTGAACTCCTGGCAGTCAGGTTGCGGCAAGTCTTGCAGGTCGAGCTGTTCGCGCAGCCAGCGGGTGCGCGCCGGGAATACGCACTGGGCATGTTTGTCACCGAGGCTGGCCGGGGCGTACAGCGCTTCGACCGTGGCTTGCAGCTCTTGGTCGGGGTGGTGCGCGCCGTCCTCGGCAAGGAAGAACGCATCATCATCCACGTAGCTGCGCCAACCACCCAGCTTGGCGGTTTCGTAATGGCCCAGGGCAATCCAGTAAGGGGTGTTGGCCAGTTGCTGGACACGGCCTTGGTCCAGCACAGGCGCGGCATGAACAGGGGCGCAGGCACACAGCGCCAGAGATACGAAGCGTTTGAGCATGTCGGGCAACTACTTCTTAACGATGCCGAAAAAAGGCGAAACCCGCCCCGGGGCCGGGGCGGGAGGAGCTGCACTCAGGCCTCGGTTGCGTATTTGGCCAGGCGTGGGTCGTTCTTCAGAACAGCCAGGGTGTTGCTGTGGACGGTTTCGGCAGTGACGTCGGCGCTGCTGAAGATCTGGTTGAAGTGCTGATGGGTGACCGATGCGAAGTAGCCACGGTCTTCAGGGGCCACGCCGAGAACCACGGCATAGGTGGTCAGTGCTTCGCCCTGGCCCATGGCCATGTCTTCGGAAAGCTCATTCATCATGCCGTTCATGGCGAACCAGGACTTGCCGCCGTAGGTCAGCGACGCTTTGGTCGAGCAACCGTTGGTGCCGGAGGTCATGCCGAAGGTGGCGTTACCGGAGGTGCCGTTGGTGGTGGAAGCCAGGAAGTGTGCCGGAGTGCCGCGCTGGCCTTCGAACAGCATGTTGCCCCAGCCGCAGTTCGGGCCGCCTGGCGCTTCGGCCATGGCATTGATCGAGACCACGGTGAACAGAGTACCCAGAAGAATCCGTTTCATAGCATTTGTTCTCTATTTGACTTAACCAAGGGTCAGGGTTTCTGGCAACTCGGTTGCCAGGTCGGGAAAGCTTTTCACCCACCCGCGCAGCTTGGAGTTTAGGCACGATCTAAGAGTTGCGTTGTTGATTGCGAAAAATTTGCTGTTGCATGACCCGCACCGGCTGCGACATAAAGTCCTGCGGAGCCTTGCAAGGCGCGCGCGGGCAGCGCCAGAATGCTGCCTATCTGCCCCGCCGAAGTAAGGAAACCCAATGCCCGATCCTGTCGCTGCGCGCCTGCGTCTCGCGCCTGAAGCCCTGACCCGGCGTTTCTCCCCCGAGCAGTTTGCCTTTACCAATACCGACGATCTGGAGCCGTTTCGCGGAGTCCTGGGCCAGGAGCGTGCTGTCGAGGCCCTGCAGTTTGGCGTGGCCATGCCGCGCCCTGGTTACAACGTTTACGTGATGGGCGAGCCCGGCACCGGCCGCTTCTCGTTCGTCAAGCGCTACCTCAAGGCCGAGGGCAAGCGTCAGCAGACCCCGGCCGACTGGGTTTACGTCAACCACTTCGATGACACGCGCGAACCCCGCGCACTGGAATTGCCGTCCGGCACCGCCGGGGCGTTCATTGCCGACATGAACGGGCTGATCGACAACCTGTTGTCGACCTTCCCTGCGGTATTCGAGCACCCGTCCTACCAGCAGAAGAAAGGCGCCATCGACCGCGCCTTCAACCAGCGTTACGACCGCGCCCTGGATGTGATCGAGCGCGCCTCGCTGGAAAAGGACGTGGCCCTGTACCGTGACGCCAGCAACGTCGCCTTCACCCCGATGGCCGACGGCAAGGCGCTGGATGAAGCCGAATTCGCCCAGTTGCCGGAAGAGGTGCGCGAGCAGTTCCACGAGGATATCGCCCTGCTCGAGGAACGCCTGAACGAAGAGCTGGCCAGCCTGCCGCAATGGAAACGCGAGTCGAACAACCAGCTGCGCCAGCTCAACGAAGAAACCATCACCCTGGCCCTGCAGCCGTTGCTGGCGCCGCTGTCGGAGAAGTACGCCGAGAACGCTGCGGTCTGCGCCTACCTGCAGTCTGTGCAGCTGAACCTGCTGCGTACCGTGGTCGAGCAACTGGTCGATGACAGCAAGACCGACGCGGCCGCGCGCAAGCTGCTGGAAGAGCAGTACGCCCCAAGCCTGGTGGTCGGCCACCACGCCGATGGCGGTGCGCCGGTGGTGTTCGAGCCGCACCCGACCTACGACAACCTGTTTGGCCGTATCGAATACAGCACCGACCAGGGTGCGCTGTACACCTCTTACCGTCAGCTGCGCCCAGGCGCGCTACACCGCGCCAACGGCGGCTTCCTGATTCTGGAAGCCGAGAAGATGTTGGGCGAGCCGTTCGTCTGGGACGCGCTCAAGCGTGCGCTGCAGTCGCGCAAGTTGAAGATGGAGTCGCCACTGGGCGAGCTGGGGCGGGTGGCCACCGTTAGCCTGACGCCGCAGATGATCCCGCTGAACATCAAGCTGGTTATCATCGGTTCGCGCCAGCTTTACTACGCGCTGCAGGACCACGACCCGGACTTCCAGGAAATGTTCCGGGTGCTGGTGGACTTCGACGAAGACATGCCCATGGTCGACGAGAACCTGGAGCAGTTCGCCCAGCTGTTGCGCACCCGCACCAACGAAGAGGGCATGGCGCCACTGACCAGTGACGCGGTGGCGCGTCTGGCCACCTACAGTGCCCGCCTGGCAGAAAACCAGTCGCGCCTGTCGGCACGTATCGGCGACCTGTTCCAGCTGGTCAGCGAAGCCGATTTCATCCGCCAGCTGGCCAGTGACGAAATGACCGACGCCGGGCACATCGAGCGTGCGCTCAAGGCCAAGGCCACCCGCACCGGGCGTGTTTCGCAGCGGGTGCTGGACGACATGCTCGCCGGCATCATCCTGATCGACACCGAAGGCGCGGCCATCGGCAAGTGCAACGGCCTGACCGTGCTGGAAGTGGGTGATTCGGCGTTCGGTATGCCGGCGCGTATCTCCGCCACCGTGTACCCGGGCGGCAGCGGTATCGTCGACATCGAGCGTGAGGTAAACCTCGGGCAGCCGATCCACTCCAAGGGTGTGATGATCCTCACCGGCTACCTGGGCAGCCGCTATGCCCAGGAGTTCCCGCTGGCGATCTCGGCGAGTATCGCCCTGGAACAGTCCTACGGCTATGTGGACGGTGACAGTGCCTCGCTGGGCGAAGCCTGCACGCTGATCTCGGCCTTGTCGCGCACGCCGCTCAAGCAGTGCTTCGCCATTACCGGCTCGATCAACCAGTTTGGTGAAGTGCAGGCGGTGGGTGGGGTCAACGAGAAGATCGAAGGCTTCTTCCGCTTGTGCGAGGCGCGTGGCCTGACCGGCGAGCAGGGGGTGATCATCCCGCGTGCCAACGTTGCCACGCTGATGCTCGACGAGCGTGTGCTGCAGGCAGTGGAGAACGGCATGTTCCACGTGTACGCGGTCAGCCAGGCCGACGAGGCGTTGAGCCTGCTGGTGGGCGAGGAGGCCGGTGTGCTGGATGACAAGGGCCAGTTCACCGAAGGCAGCGTCAACGCGCGGGTGGTGGAGCGCCTGCGTGAGATTGCCGAGATGATCAGCGAGGAAGAAATCGAGAAGGCGGAGAAAGAGCGCCTGGAAGAGGTGATTGCCCAGGCCAAGCCGGCCTGAGTCAAGAAACCGGCGCTGGCGGCGATGTGCTACCGTTCAGCGCCGGTTTTCCATCTTTCTTTACCGTTCTTCTATGCTGGAACTTAAGGACGGTAACAGCGTTCAGGATGGAAACAGCCTGAGGTTCAGGCTGAACAAGGCTTATTGGAGGGGGCGCGGCCATGCGCAATCTCAGCCTCACACGCCAGTGCCTGGGCCTGGTGACCCGCATCGAATGCGGCATCCGTCCGCTGGCCGGGGATAACGGCATGTGGACGCTGCTGTTCGCCGCCGGCATGGCCGGTGAACAACCGTCCGCGATCAAGGCCCAAGGGCCGTTCCATGGGCCGCTGGTGGCCGAATCTGTGCTCAATGCCATTGTCGACAGCCTGACCTTGCATGGGTACCAGGTGGCCGAGGATCCGCAGATCTGGTGTTTGCATTTGCAGGCGCAGTTGCGGCGGATCAACGGTGAGCGGTGTAGGAATCTGGGGGATTACCAGTTTCATCCTGAGACCTGATTGATGCAGGGGGCCGCTTTGCGGCCCATCGCGACACAAGGCCGCTCCTACAAGGGACCGCGATCTCTTGTAGGAGCGGCCTTGTGTCGCGATGGGCTGCAAAGCAGCCCCGTTCACCGGGCTTTTGCTGTAACAGGTGGCTGGCTATACTCGCCGTCGCTTTTTTAGTCACCTGATGAGTCCCGAAACTCCATGGAACGTATCCTCGAAAATGCGATGTATGCCTCGCGCTGGCTGCTCGCCCCCATCTACTTCGGCCTGTCCCTCGGCCTGCTGGCCCTGGCGCTGAAATTCTTCCAGGAAGTGGTCCACGTCCTGCCCAACGTCTTCGCCCTCAGCGAAGCCGACCTGATCCTGGTGATCCTGTCGCTGATCGACATGTCGCTGGTGGGCGGCCTGCTGGTGATGGTGATGATCTCCGGCTACGAGAACTTCGTCTCGCAACTGGACATCGACGAGAGCAAGGAAAAGCTCAACTGGCTGGGCAAGATGGACTCTTCGTCGCTGAAGATGAAGGTTGCCGCATCGATTGTGGCCATTTCGTCCATCCACCTGCTGCGGGTGTTCATGGACGCACAGAACATCTCCACCGATTACCTGATGTGGTACGTGATCATCCACATGACCTTCGTGGTCTCGGCATTCTGCATGGGTTACCTGGACAAGCTGACCAAGCACTGAACCTTTCAGGCCTCTTCGCAATCCCTCTGGGAGCGGGCAAGCCCGCGAAGAGGCCGACACGGCCCAACTGACGAGCGGCGTCAGTCATGCCTTGTGCATTCGCCCTTTCTGTACAAAAAATGAGCTCTCATGCGTGGTTCCCATCGCGAGGTGCTCTCATGAACCTGCATCAGCTCAACACCGAGGCCAGGGCTGGCCATGTCGACGAACTGAACCTGATCGCCATCGAAGGCGGTGACTACCTGCTCGAAGCGCGGATCAAAGGCCACCCCCATCCTCTCTCCGACACACGTGGTGAACGCTTGCGCGTGCATTCGGTGGAGGATGCACGCAAGTTGCTGCAAACCATCCCCATGGTCTCGATGAACCTGGTGCACTGGTCGGTGCAGGACGAAATGTGCGGCATGGGCACGCACCCGGAAGAAGACTTGAAGGTGCCGATTTCCCAGCGCTCGGCCTGGTAGCTGCTCGCAGCGCCCCAGTGTGCTAGGCTGCTCGCCCTTTTCATCAAGGGCGCGGCTTCACTGCGCCCTGCAGTGGAGCACGACAATGTCCGAACTCAACCTGTCCACCGACGAAACGCGCGTCAGCTACGGCATCGGCCGTCAGCTGGGCGGCCAGCTGCGCGACAACCCGCCACCGGGCGTCAGCCTGGAAGCCATCCTGGCTGGCCTGACCGATGCCTTCAACGGCGCCGACAGCCGCGTCAGCGAAGCCGACCTGTCGGCCAGCTTCAAGGTGATCCGCGAAGTGATGCAAGCCGAAGCAGCTGCCAAGGCTGAAGCCGCTGCTGCCGCTGGCAAGGCATTCCTGGTCGAGAACGCCAAGCGTGACGGCATCACCACCCTGGCTTCGGGCCTGCAGTTCGAAGTACTGACCGCAGGTGAAGGCGCCAAGCCGACCCGCGAAGACAATGTGCGCACCCACTACCACGGCACCCTGATCGACGGCACTGTGTTCGACAGCTCCTACGACCGTGGTCAGCCGGCTGAATTCCCGGTAGGTGGTGTGATCGCTGGCTGGACCGAAGCCCTGCAGCTGATGAACGCTGGCAGCAAATGGCGCCTGTACGTGCCGAGCGAGCTGGCCTACGGCGCCCAAGGCGTTGGCAGCATCCCGCCGCACAGCGTGCTGGTGTTCGACGTCGAGCTGCTCGACGTTCTGTAATGCCCTCGGGGCCGCTTTGCGGCCCATTCGCGGGCAAGCCCGCTCCCACAGGTACAGCGCAGGATTCAAATGCTGTGGAGTCCCTGTGGGAGCGGGTTCACCCGCGAAGAGGCCGGCCCTGCCAGCCTCAATTCCAGTCTGTCCCCCCGGGGCGCAACGCCCGCGCATAGCAGAACAGAAACAGATTCCGCACCAGCTCCTTGAGTACCCCCGGTTCACTCGAATTCAGCCCGCTCATGTCCAGGTCGCCCTGGTCACGCAGCTCGTCGAGCGCTTCTTCTTCAAGCACTGCGCACACTTCGCCGGTTTCCCGATGAAGAATGCGCAGGTAGGGGTGAGGGCGGTCCAGCCAGGCGTCGATCAGATAAGTCATGGCTATTCTCCTTGGATAGCAGTCCCAATGAGAATAATTCTTATTACCTGAATAGCAAGCGCCAATTGGCGGTTTTTTGGAAAATCAGACTTTGCGAACGAACTCGGACTTCAGCTTCATGGCGCCGATGCCGTCGATCTTGCAGTCGATGTCGTGGTCGCCGTCGCACAGGCGGATATTCTTGACCTTGGTGCCGACCTTGACCACGAGGGACGAGCCCTTGACCTTGAGGTCCTTGATCACGGTGACGGTGTCGCCATCCTGCAGGATGTTGCCGACCGAGTCCTTCTTCACCACCTCGTCGCTGGCCGCTTCGGCGTCGCCGCTGGCCGACCACTCGTGGGCGCATTCAGGACAGATCAGCTGAGTGCCATCCTCATAGGTGTATTCGGAGTTGCATTTCGGGCAGGGTGGCAGAGTGCTCACTTCGGTTCCTCAAACAAACAGACGGGCGGTTAAAAACCCGAATTGTATAAGGTATTTTTTCAGAAGTGATTATGTCCGGACAAAAGCATCGCGGGCAAGCCAGCTCATACAGGCGACGCAATCCTGTAGGAGCGGGCTTGCCCGCGAATGAAGACGACTCGGTCTATCAGTGAGTACGCGCGACAGCAAACTCGCTCAACTCGACCAGCGCATCACGATATTCGCTGGCCGGCAGCACTTCCAGGCACTGGATGGCACGCTTCACATAGTCACGCGCCAGCTCCGCCGTGTACTTCAGAGCACCCGACTCCTCGACTGCCACGCGAATCTGCTCCAGGTCTTCCAGGCCACCCTTCTGGATCGCCTGGCGCACCAGCGCAGCCTGTTCGGCGGTGCCTTCGCGCATGGTGTAGATCAGCGGCAGGGTAGGCTTGCCTTCGGCCAGGTCGTCACCGACGTTCTTGCCCAGGGTCTGCGAGTCGCCCTTGTAGTCCAGCAGGTCGTCGACCAGCTGGAACGCCACGCCCAGGTGGTCACCGAAGGTACGCAGGGCCTCGCGCTGTTCGTCGGTTGCTTCGGCCAGCGCGGCGGCGCTGTGGGTCGAAGCCTCGAACAGCATCGCGGTCTTGCCGCGGATGACCTCCATGTAGACTTCCTCGGTGGTGCTGGCGTCGCGTACCCGCGACAGCTGCAGCACTTCACCTTCGGCAATCACGCGGGTGGCCTTGGACAGGATCTGCATGACCGGCATCGAGCCCAGTTCGACCATCATCTCGAACGAGCGCGAATAGAGGAAGTCGCCCACCAGCACGCTCGGCGCGTTGCCCCACAGGGCATTGGCGGTGGAGCGGCCACGGCGCATGCCGGACATGTCGACCACGTCGTCGTGCAGCAGGGTAGCGGTGTGCAGGAATTCGATGGTGGCAGCCAGCAGGCGCAGGTCGTCGCCTTCGCGGCCCAGGGCCTTGCCACACAGCAGCACCAGCAGGGGGCGCAGGCGCTTGCCACCGGCGGACGTGATATAGTCGCCGATCTTCGATACCAGCGGCACGCGCGAGGTCAGCTGCTTCTTGATGATCTCGTCGACGGCGCTGAAATCATCAGCCACCGCGCGGTAGAAGGATTGGGGTTGCATCGGCTGCTCCAGTGAGGTTGCGCGGCATGCTAGGTCGCGGGTCCCGGTGTGTCAAGGCGCGGTGCCAGCGCCCCGGGGGCGGCACTTGCAAGCAAAACCGCGGTTGCGTACAATCGCGCACCCTAACTTCCTGGGCAGCACCTGCCTTACGCAATTGCACCGGGCCGTTCCAGCCCTGTGCAGCCATGCCAGCCAATACTCATCATATAAAGCGCTGGGTGAGCAGGATTATCGGAGAAATACCATGTCTTACGCAGTAATCGTTACCGGCGGCAAGCAGTACAAAGTCGCTGAAGGTGAATTCCTCAAGATCGAAAAACTGGAAGTCGCCACTGGCGAATCCGTGACCTTCGATCGCGTCCTGCTGGTCGCCAACGGTGAAGAAGTCACCATCGGTGCTCCAGTTGTTGCTGGCGCTAAAGTAGTGGCCGAAGTCGTTTCGCAAGGCCGCCACGACAAGGTTCGCATCATCAAGTTCCGTCGTCGTAAGCACCACATGAAGCGTATGGGCCACCGCCAGTGGTTCACCGAGATCAAAATCACCGGTATCCAGGCTTAATCCCCTAGATCCCCTGAATTTATTTGGAGAATTGAACCATGGCTCACAAGAAGGCTGGTGGTAGTACTCGTAACGGTCGCGACTCAGAATCGAAACGCCTTGGCGTGAAGATGTATGGCGGCCAGGTTATCAAGCCAGGCAACATCATCGTCCGTCAGCGCGGCACCGAATTCCACGCTGGCTACGGTGTTGGCATGGGCAAGGATCACACCTTGTTCGCCAAGATCGAAGGCGTGATCAAGTTCGAGAAAAAAGGCGAGTTCATGCGCCGTTACGTGAGCATCGTCGCCGCTTAATCGCGACGTCGCTCCAGAAGCCCCGTCATGCGACGGGGCTTTTTCGTTTGTGGTGAGCCTCTTGCAAAGCTGTTTGTATGGGCTGCCGGCGTGGGTTTCTACGGTCGTACGGGGCCGCCGCGCTCATTTTTGCAAGAGCCTCAGGTTTTTCAGGTATTCAACTCGCCAGCAGGCGAGAGGCGGTTTTGAATGAAGTTTGTTGACGAAGTATCCATTCGGGTCAAGGCCGGTGACGGTGGCAACGGTTGCATGAGCTTCCGTCGCGAGAAATTCATCGAGAACGGTGGCCCCAACGGTGGTGACGGTGGCGACGGTGGTTCGGTGTACATGATCGCCGACGAAAACCTCAACACCCTGGTCGACTATCGCTACACCCGTCACCACGAGGCCCAGCGTGGCGCCAACGGCGGCAGCACCGACTGCACCGGCAAGAAAGGCGACGACCTGTACCTGCGTGTGCCGGTCGGCACTACCGTGATCGACGCCTCCACCCAGGAAGTGATCGGTGACCTGGTCACCCCGGGCCAGAAACTGATGGTCGCCCAAGGCGGCTGGCACGGCCTGGGCAACACCCGCTTCAAGTCCAGCACCAACCGTGCACCGCGCCAGACCACCCCGGGCAAGCCAGGTGACCAGCGTGACCTGAAGATGGAAATGAAAGTGCTGGCTGACGTCGGCCTGCTGGGCCTGCCGAATGCCGGCAAGAGCACCTTCATTCGCTCGGTTTCGGCCGCCAAGCCGAAAGTGGCCGACTACCCGTTCACCACCCTGGTGCCGAACCTGGGTGTGGTCAGCGTCGACCGCTGGAAGAGCTTCGTCATCGCCGACATTCCTGGCCTGATCGAAGGTGCTTCCGAGGGCGCCGGCCTGGGTATCCGCTTCCTCAAGCACCTGGCGCGTACCCGCGTACTGCTGCACCTGGTGGACATGGCGCCGCTGGACGGAAGCAGCCCAGCCGATGCCGCCGAAGTCATCGTCAACGAGCTGACCCGCTTCAGCCCGTCGCTGGCCGAGCGTGAGCGCTGGCTGGTGCTGAACAAGGCCGACATGGTCATTGCTGACGAGCGCGACGAGCGGGTCAAGGAAGTGGTCGAGCGCCTGCAGTGGGAGGGCCCGGTCTACGTGATTTCGGCCATCTCCAAGCAGGGCACCGAAAAGCTCAGCCACGACCTGATGCGCTACCTCGAAGACCGCGCCGACCGCCTGGCCAACGACCCGGCCTACGCCGAAGAGCTGGCCGACCTCGACCAGCGCATCGAAGACGAAGCCCGTGCCCAGCTGCAGGCCCTGGACGACGCCCGTACCCTGCGCCGTACTGGTGTCAAGAGCGTGCACGACATCGGCGACGATGACGGTTGGGACGATGATTTCGAGGACGACGAAGACGGCCCGGAAATCATTTACGTGCGCGACTGACCGGTTGCAGTACACTAAACGCCGCTCTTTGGAGCGGCGTTTTTGTATCCACGGTATCTACAGATTCGACATAGGTTGGAAGAAGATGCGAAGCAAGGTGACGGGCGCCAAGCGCTGGGTCGTGAAGATTGGCAGTGCTCTGCTGACCGCCGATGGCAAAGGCCTCGATCGCGGTGCCATGGCCGTTTGGGTCGAGCAGATGGTCGCGCTGCGTGAGGCAGGCGTGGAGTTGGTACTGGTCTCCTCCGGGGCCGTGGCTGCCGGCATGAGCCAGCTGGGCTGGACGTCGCGACCGAGTGCGATGAACGAGCTGCAGGCGGCAGCCTCGATCGGCCAGATGCGCCTGGTGCAGGCCTGGGAGTCGAGCTTCGGCGAGCACGGCAAGCACACCGCGCAAATCCTGCTGACCCATGACGACCTGTCCGACCGCAAGCGCTACCTGAACGCCCGCAGCACCCTGCGCACGCTGGTCGACTTGGGCGTGGTGCCGGTGATCAACGAAAACGATACCGTGGTCACCGATGAGATCCGCTTCGGCGACAACGACACCCTGGCGGCGCTGGTGGCCAACCTGGTCGAGGCTGACCTGCTGGTGATCCTCACCGACCGCGATGGCATGTTCGACGCCGACCCGCGCAACAACCCCGAAGCCCAGCTGATCTACGAGGCTCGCGCCGACGACCCGGCACTGGATGCCGTGGCCGGCGGTACCGGTGGCGCGCTGGGTCGTGGCGGCATGCAGACCAAGCTGCGCGCCGCGCGCCTGGCTGCCCGTTCCGGTGCCCACACCATCATCATCGGTGGCCGCATCGAGCGCGTGCTGGATCGCCTCAAGGCTGGCGAACGCCTGGGTACCTTGCTGTCGCCCGAGCGCGGCATGCTTGCCGCGCGCAAGCAGTGGCTGGCCGGCCACCTGCAGACCCGTGGCACCCTGGTGCTGGATGCCGGTGCCGTGCAGGCGCTGCGCCAGGCCAACAAGAGCCTGCTGCCGGTTGGCGTGAAGACCGTGCAGGGCAGCTTCCGTCGTGGCGAAATGGTGGTGTGCGTCGGCCCGGACGGCCTGGAAGTAGCCCGTGGGCTGGCCAACTACAGCGCCCTTGAGGCGCAGAAGATCATCGGCCAGCCATCCGATGCCATCGAAAGCCTGCTGGGCTACAGTGCAGAACCGGAGTTGGTGCACCGCGACAACCTGGTGCTGGTATGAGCGTGCTGAAGCGGGTAATCGGCGTGGCGGCATTGGTGCTGCCAATGCTGGCCGGGGCCGAGGAAATCGGCCAGGTATCCACCGTGTTCAAGTTCCTCGGGCCGAATGACCGCATTGTGGTCGAGGCGTTCGACGACCCCAAGGTCGAGGGCGTGACCTGCTACCTGTCGCGGGCCAAGACCGGCGGCGTGAAGGGTGGGCTGGGGCTGGCGGAGGACCGGGCGGAGGCATCGATTGCCTGTCGCCAGGTCGGGCCGATCAACTTCAAGGGTGAGCTGAAGGATGGCGAGGAAGTGTTCAAGGAACGCACCTCGCTGGTGTTCAAGACCATGCAGGTGGTGCGCTTCCTCGACAAGAAGCGCAATACGCTGGTGTACCTGGTGTACAGCGACCGCATGATCGAAGGCAGCCCGCAGAATGCGGTGACCGCGATTCCGATTCTGCCTTGGGCTCATTGATAGCCTGACAGATCGCCGGGAGGCCTTTGGCCTCCATCGCGACACAAGGCCGCTCCCACAAAGGTCCTGCGTACACCGGTCAATGTGGGAGCGGCCTTGTGTCGCGAAAGGGCCGCAAAGCGGCCCCACTACTCCGATATCAGGCCAACTCTTCGGCCTGATGATCCTCACGCACAACCGCCTTCACCTCATCCCGACGGCTGATGAACTTCCAGTCCGCCTCGTCGATGTAGATGCCATTCGGCCCACTGCCACCTTCCAGGTCGATCGCCACGCGCGCCGACACCTGCGGCTTCACGCTCGCCAGGATCGGCACGAAGCCGAGCTGCAGGCTGGTCTCCAGCAGTGCAGCCTGGTTGCGTTCGTCGATGTCCGCCGCTTCGTCCAGGTAGTACGGCAGGCGGATACGCCCGGCCAGGTCGCGGTCCATCAGGTGCAGCAACAGGTACATGTTGGTCAGCGCCTTGATGGTCATGGTGGTGCCGTTGGATGCCGCGCCGTCGATGTCGGCATGGATCACCGGCTGGCCGTTGACCTTGGTGATCTCGAACGCCAGCTCGAACAGGTCCTTCAGGCCCAGCTGGTTGTGGTTGGCCGCCACCAGCCGTGCCAGGTATTCCTTGGCTTCTTCGTTCTTGTTGTCCTGCTCGGCGCTCTGGGTCAGGTCGAATACCGACAGGGTTTCGCCTTCTTCGTACTGACCGGCGCTGTGGATGATCTGGTCGATGTGCTTGAGCGCTTCCTTGTTCGGCGCCAGCACCACGCGGAAGCTCTCCAGGTTGGATACCTGGCGCTTGTTGATCTCGCGGTTGAACAGGGCCAGCTGGTGCTCGAGGCTGTCGTAGTCGCTGCGGATGTTGCGCAGGGTCCGGGCGATGTCGGTGACCGCCGCGCGGCGGGCCTTGGCCAAGGTCAGGGCTTCGTCGGTGCGGTGCGCGTAGGCATTCACCAGCAGCTGCAGGCGGCGTTCCATGTCGTCTTCACTGTCGAACTTGGCCACGCCTTTCAGGCGCACCTGGGCGTACAGCGCCTCGATCTGGTTGTCCACCCGCTGCAGGCTCTGCCAGCTGTCCTGGTAGTCGTTGAGCAGTGGCAGCAGGTTGTCCATCGAGTCGTCGATGGCTTCCATGTACGGCGTGCCGTAGGGCAGGTCGGCCGGCAGCAGCTGGCGACGGCGCAGGGCGTCTTCCAGGGTGCGCTGCTTGGCCTCGAGGTCGCCGATCTGCCGGCCGACCAGCTGCAGCTTGGCCGACAGCTGCTGGACACGTTCAGTGAAGGCGTCGCTGGAGCGTTTGAGTTCGTCCTGGGCGGCTTCGAGCTGCGACAGCTGCTCCAGCTTCTCGGGCTCTTCGGCGGCCAGGGTTTCGCTGCGGCGGAAGTCTTCCAGCGCTTTTTGCGCGTCCAGTACTTCCTGGTACAGGGCCTCGGTCTGCGCCTTGGAGGCGGAGCGGTCGGCGGCCACGGCTTGCTGGGTCTTGAGCTGCTTCAGCTCTTTTTCCAGGCGCTCTTTCTGGTCACGCAGGGCGGCACGGTCGGCCAGGGCCTGCAGTGCCGGTGGGTCGATGTGCGACAGGTCGATGGACAGGCCCGGGGCTTCGAAGCGTTCGCCCTTGAAGCCGTCGAGCACCGCTTCCAGCGATTTTACCCACAGGTCGCTGTCGTCCAGTTCGATACCGCGGTCACCCAGCGGCAGGCTGAACAGCGCGCCATTGAACAGGCGCATCAGGCGGTCGACGTCCTGCTGCGAGAACTCTTCGCGCAGGCGGGCGTAGCTGTTGTTGTCGGCGTGGTCGAGCTGTTGCTTGACCTGCTTCAGGCGCTTTTCCAGGTCGCGGACGCGTTCGTCCAGGTCTTCGGCGCTGAACTGCCGCGACTGGGCCAGGGCGCCGGCCAGTTCGTCGTGGGCGTCCTTGGCCGCCAGCAGTTGCTGCTCCAGCACCTTGACGTCATCGACCAGGGCGAAGCGATGTTTGAGCACCGACAGTTCGCCCAGCCAGCGCTGGATACCGGTGATTTCACGCTCCAGGCGCATCAGTTCCTGAGTACCGCCGCGCTGGTCGTTCTGCAGGCGGTCCTGCTCGCCACGGTAGTGCTCGGCCTGGATCACCAGCTCTTCCTTGCGCGCCATGGCGTATTCCTGCCAGGTGCCCAGCAGGGTGTCGAGCACTGGTGAAATGCGGTGCAGCTTGCCGCGCAGGATGTCGCGCTGGGCCACTCCACCGGCCAGGGCCTCGACCAGCGGGCCGGCGGCGACCAGGGCGTTGTAGTCCTGTTCCATGCGGCGCACGTCGCGGAAGGCTTCCTCGCATGCGGCGATGTAGTCGACGCTACCGGAGCGCAGGCTGTGCTCGAAAGCGTCGAGGAACAGCTGCTTGAGCTTGGCGGCGGTGATTTCGCGCATGTGCAGCAGGTTGATGAACAGCGCGCGGAAGGTTTTCAGGCTTTGCTCGCTGGTCGAGCGCAGCGGGATCATGGTCAGGTCCAGCGGCACCGAGGTGTGGCCACCGACCAGCAGACGACGCAGTTCGTCCGGCTTCAGCTCGTAGGCCTTGATCCCCAGGCGCTCGAGGTTGGTGAACAGCTCTTTCTGGCGCAGGCACGTGTCGTTCTTCTGGTAGTGGGCCAGGTCCAGTTCGCCCTTGTAGGCAAAGAACTGGTGGCCGAAACCGCCGCCCGGGCCGCGGCCGACGACGCCGATGACGTGCGGGCCGTGGGGCAGGCTCAGTTCGCAGAGAATGTACGAGGTATCGCTGGCGAAGTAGAAGCGGCGCGACTGCTCGAGGCTGTACTTGCCGAAGCTCATGTCCGACATGCGCGCCAGGATCGGGAACTGCAGGGCGTTGATCGACGCCGATTTACCCAGGTTGTTGGCACCGTATACCGACAGTGGGTGCTCCAACGGGAACAGGCCAAGGCTGTAGCCGGCGGTGTTGAGCAGTGCGAAGCGGCGGATGCCGTAGCGTTCCTGGCTCATGCGTCAATCTCCTGTTGCTCTTCGCGGATGGCCCGGGCCAGGGCTTCCTCTTCGCTTTCCTCGCCCTCGAAGGGGCTGAGGTCGAGCGGGTCGTCGGTGCGGTTGAGTTCTTCGGGGCTTTCTTCCTCGACCAGTACCGGGGTCGGCAGCGGCAGGTCGCTGTGCAGGGTGGCTGCCAGGTCGCGGTCCTGCTGTACGGCCAGGCACACGTCGAGGAAGCGATGCATCGGCGGCAGGAAGCGGTAGATGCCGCCTTCCTCGAAGGCGAAGCCGAGCTGGGTCATGCGGCGCAGGATTTTTTCTTCCAGCTCGTCCACGGTCTGCACTTCGGCCTGCAGGAACAGGTCGCGGTACTTGTCCAGCAGCGAGGGCAGTTCGTCACGGCCGATGCTGCCGCCATCGAGCACGGCCATCGGGTCGCGGCCCTGGTCGGCCAGGTGTTCGACCAGGATGAAGGTGAACAGCGACAGGCGCTGCGCGGTCTTGTTGACCTGCGCGGCAGTCATGTCCGGCACGAAGTAGTAGAAGCCACGGGTGTCGCACACCAGTTCGAAGCCCAGGGCCTTGAACAGGGTGCGGTACTGGTCCTGGAAGTTCGACAGCTGGGCATACAGCTCGGGGTCGCGGCGGCTGACGTGGAAGCCTTTGAACAGCTCGCGGAAGATCGGCGCGAGCTGGGACAGTTCGGAAAGATCAAGATGCATGGGCTGGGCTCGCGTTGGATTCGGTAGGCGCGCTGGCGGCGTCTTCGCGGCTGGAGGTCAGGGCGAACGAGCGCAGGCTGACCAGGTGTTCCTGGGTGATGTACTCGCGGCGGTCGAGGCGTTCGCGCTTGAAGCGCTTTTCCCGCGACAGGCGCGAGAACCAGTACAGCAGCTCGTCGGTGGCGCCTTCGGGTTCCTGCTCCAGCAGCCAGACCATCAGGTCGGGCAGCGGCAGGGCCTGTTCGCAGCGTTCGGCCATTTCCTTGACCGTGCGCGGTGCACGGGGCAGGGCGCCGGACTGGGTCTTGTGGGCCTTGGGGAAGCGCGCCGGCTTGGGCTCGAAGCGGGCCAGGGCGTAGACATAGGCCTCGACCTGGCTGGCGCTGCCGAGGAAAGTGCTTTGCGGGCGGGTGAACATCGGCATGGCCGCTTGCGGTACGGCGTCGATGCCCTTGCGCCGGATCACCGACAGGGCCAGTGCGGCGCCACGGGTCACGGCGTTGTGCCGGCGGGCTTCTTCACGCAGCGGCAGCAGCAGTTCGCGGGCGTGGCGCAGGGTCAGCTGGGCGCTGGTCTGCATTTCCAGGATGCGCGCATGGGTCCGCAGCAGCATGTCGTCGTCGACCAGGTGGCCCAGGCGCGCCTGTTCGCCCAGCAGCTTCAGCAGCACGGTCTCGACCTTGCGCACGCCCTGTTCGAAGGCGCCGTCGGCGTTGACCAGCTGGATCATCGGCTCGACATACTCGTCCCAGGTCGCCAGTACTTCGGCATAGCGCTGGCGCAGCGGGATCTGGCGGTTGCTGGTCTTGGCCCGCTCGGCCACGGCCACCAGTGCCTGTTCGTCGTTGTCGAGCTTCTTCAGTACATCGCGCACGCGCATGTCGAGCAGGCGCAGCTGGCGCGCCAGGTCGTCGCTGTCGCGGTTGTCGAAGGCGTCCTGAATATGCCCGGCCAGGCGCTCCAGGTGGCGCAGGTAGGCTTCGATCTCCAGGCACAGGCCCAGCCGGTGTTCGCGGCGCAGGTAGGCGAGGAAGTCGTGGATCTGCGCGTTGAGCTCGAAACGGTTCGGGCTCTTGGCCACCGGGACCAGGATATCCAGGCGGATCCACACGTCGAGCAGCTGGGTGATGTCCTGCGGGGTGCTCTCGACCTGCTGGCGGGCCACATGCTGACGCAATTCGACCAGGCTCAGGGTGCCCTGGTCGAAACGCTCGCACAGCGGCTCGATCAGGGCCCAGTGTTCGGCTAGGGCGCGCAGGACGCGCTTGGGTTCGATCATTGGCTTCGACTCGTTGCCAAGAAAAAGGGGGCGATTGTACTGCATCCGGGGGGGAGGTTTTCACCCCTTGGTCTGTAATGAGAGATAACCTTTGTCGTTGTACGGGATTCACTGGCCCTTTCGCGGGTGAACCCGCTCCCACAGGGCCTTGCGCAGTACCGGTGGGAGCGGGTTCACCCGCGAAAGGGCCGGTGCAGGCAATAAAAATCCGCCGACCAGTTGCGGCACTCGAATGCCAACGGCGTTAGAATGGCCCTTTGTCTTCACCCCTCGGAACCCCGTCCCTTGCTCACCGAACCCCGTCGCCGCGCCTACCTTTCCGCCATGCAAGTGGTGCACTGGCTGCCGCGCGCCGAACTGCCGTTCGCCGCACCGTCGCGGCCCGAGCTGCTGCTGCCGGTGGCGCCGGTCGAGGATCTCGACTTCGACGTCAGGCCGCCACCGGCTGCCAACGAGGCGCCAGTCACCCCACAGGCCCGCTCCGGCGAGCGGCCGAAAATCGAGATTCCGCGCCCGGGCAGTGCGCCCAAGCCGGCCGCCAAGCCTGTCGAGGCCGAGGAGCAAGCCACGCCACCGCGCCCGGCCATGGTGCCACCCCCGCGCTTCTCGCTGCAGCTGCTGCGAGCCGGCAGCTGCCTGCTACTGGTGGAGTTGGCCACCGGCCAGCCGTTCCAGAGCCGCGACCCGTCGTACCTGCTGCTCAAGGACATGCTGCGCGCCGCCGGCCTGCCCGACGCACCGCAGATCATCGGCGAGCCGGTGCGCTGGCCGCTGCTGGTGCGCGGCAACATGGACCAGGGCCCGGAGGCGGCGCGCGATTTTGTCCAGGGCTTTGTCCAGGCGCGCTTGGAGGACGCCCCGTGCACCTGCCTGTGGCTGGTCGGCCTGCCGGCGCTGCGCTTTGCCGCCAATGTCGACGGCGAAGCCTATTACCAAACCCTGAAGCTCGAGGGCCTGGGCGAAGCCTGGGCCTTGCCGGGCCTTGAACTGTTGATGGACGAGCCGCAGCGCAAGGCGGACGTCTGGAAAGCCATGCGCCAGCTGATGGCGCGCTGGAAGAGCGTTGAATGAGTGACTCGATCAGCTTCCGCCGGATGACCGAGGCGGATCTGGATGCCGTACTTAAGATCGAATATGCCGCGTTCAGTCATCCCTGGACTCGAGGGATCTTTCAGGATGCGCTCAAATCGTATGAAGTCTGGCTGATGTTCGACGGCCAGCAGCAGGTGGGCCATGGCGTGATCAACGTGATCATCGACGAGGCCCACCTGCTCAACATCACCGTCAAGCCGGAAAACCAGGGCCGCGGCCTGGGCCTGCGGCTGCTCGAGCATCTGATGGCCCGGGCCTACCAGCTCAATGGCCGCGAGTGCTTCCTGGAGGTGCGTGCCAGCAACCAGTCGGCCTATCGTTTGTACGAACGCTTTGGTTTCAACGAAATCGGCCGCCGCCGCGACTATTACCCGGTTGCCGGCGGCCGTGAAGACGCCTTGGTGATGGCCTGCACCCTGCTCGAAGATTGAGCAGGGCGGGCTTCAATCACAGGTCCTGTGGCTGAGCCTCCATCGGCTTGGCCAGGTCGCGCAGGCTTCTGGTCACGCTGCCGGTATTGCATTTTGCCGCCGCCTGCTCCGGCGTGTACTTGCGAATGGTGCGGAAGAACAGCTCGCAGGTTTGTTTCTTTTGTGTAACCTGCCACTTGGTCGAGCAGGCATCCAGCGTCAGCTTGGCATCGGCCCGTTGATTGCGCCCCATCCCTGCCTGCCAGCAGGCTGCCGTCAGGTCCTGCCCCATCATTTTCAAGCCGGCAGCATCAGCTGCATCCTGGTCGCCGCCGTGGCTGTCCTTGTTTGCCGCATACCAGATGGCACTAGGGTGGTTGGCACCCAGTACCGGTACCTTGGCACCTGCCTGCGGGCTGATGCTGACCAGGCCCAGCACATTCACCTGCGGCCCGTACTGCTGCTGGATCCAGCTGCGTACCGGCGCGCCGAATGCCACCATCGGCAGAGGCCTGGCGGGGTTTTGCAGGGTCATCTCGCTGACCATGCGCACCTGGTAGTCCTTGAAGTAGCTGTAGGTTTCCTTCAGCGTTTCACCCGCGCTGGCGGGCGCGGCGATGGGAGCGATATCGATGATGGTCTGGTAGGCCGGGGTCTGGCTGGCGTCGACGCCATTGAATGTCAACAGCTCGGCCCAGCGGTCGGTGGTGTTGGAGCGCAGGTAGTCCTGGGCCTGGGTCAGCGAGTAGTCCGGCGGGAAGTGCAGCAGTTCGATGCTGCGGCGGTTCTGCAGGGCCATGCCCAGCGGCAGGAACAGATACCAGTCGTAGGACCATTTGCCGTCCTCGTTCAGCCGGGTGGCCGCCTGATAGGCCAGTTCACCGCTGTCGAGCAGCTTGCGCAGGGGTTTTGCATAGTTGGCGGGTACGCCACTGATGGTTGCGTGCAGGCGATCGTTGTCGCGGCTTACATGCACCTGGGCCGCGGCATGGCCGTCGCGGCGTACGCTCTGAGTCAGATAGTGTTCTACGGTTTGCTCCAGGGTCCAGTCGCGATAACAGATCACGTGACAGTTGTTGGGGAAGGCGAAAAGGCGGGTGACGCGCTGGGCGTCGCCCAGGTCGATTCGCGCATCGGCGGCTGCAAGGCCGCTGAAGGCCAGGGCGGCAAGGCTCGGTAATGCCATCTTGTGCATGCTTAACTCCTTGTTGGGCGCAGCCGTATTCGGCAGCGTGGCACATACTGTGGCAAGGGGAGCAGGGATGAAAAGGGCAGGATGGCTGCCGCTGGTGCTGGGCATGTTGGGTGCAGGAGCGCAGGCCGATGAGCGTGATATCTGGTTGTTCGCGCAATGGGCCGGGGACCATCAGACACGGCCATTTCGCGAGATGCTTGTGGATGCCCGTCTTTATGGCGTGGTGCCGATCCATCAGCTGCTGCGTTCGGCTTCGGACTGGAAGCAGTGCCACGCGTCCCCCTTCGCCGTGCCGCCCGCCAGCAACTGGCCGGCAGTGCGCTCGACGCTCTCGCTGATAAAGACGCTTCATGACCAGGGCATCCTGCGTCAGTTCGAAGTGGTTTCAGCCTATCGAGCCCCGCGCCTGAATGCCTGCGCCGGCGGGGCGGCCAACAGCGCCCATACCCGGGCGTTCGCTGTCGATATCCTGCTGCCCGACTGGGCGGACCCCAACCCGCTGTGCCGGTTCTGGCAGCAATACGGCCAGGCCTGGAACATGGGCCTGGGGCGCTACCCCTCCGGGCGTATTCATGTGGATACCGCGGGTTACCGTACCTGGGGTGGTGACGGCCGTGCGGGTTCGTCGTTCTGTACCAAGCCCAGATGACCCAGGCAGCTCCTGCATTCGCCCATCACCCACGTGGCGAAGCGCTGGCGCTTGCCGTCGTCTTCCAGCGGCAAGGGGCTGAGCAGGTGGTAGGCCGAGCCGTCACGCACGAAGCCGAACGGTGCCTGCAACTGCCCATTGTCGAGTTCGTCGCGCACCATGAGGGCTGAGGCCATGGCCAGGCCCAGGCCGGCGCTGGCGGCCTGAATCGACAGGTAGAAGTGCTGGTAGTCGCTGCGCTCGGTGTGCCGGACCTGTTGGCCGCTCAGGCGCAGCCAGTTGGGCCAGGCGCCGGGGCGGGTGGCGCTGTGCAGCAGGCGCTGGCCTTCGAGTTGGAGGGGGGCGGTGGGGTGGCAGACCGGGCCGATCCATTCGTCGCAGATCTTCTGGTTGTACAGCTGTTTGTCCCAGTGGAAGTCATCGCGGCGAATTGCCAGGTCGATACCGCTACGTGCGAAATCCAATGGCCCGCCAGCGGCCACCAGGTGCAACTGCAGGTCGGGATGGGCGGCGTGTAAGCGGGGCAGGCGCGGGATCAGCCAGCGCATGGCGATGGTCGGCTCGCACGACAGCACCAGTACGTTGTCGCGGGCCTGTTGTTGCAAACGCTGCACGGCGCCTTCGAGCTGCTCGAAGATCGCCTGGGTAGTGCCCTGCAAGGCACGGCCGGCAGGGGTGAGGAAAATGGCCCGGTTGCGGCGCTCGAACAACTCCACACCAAGGCTTTCTTCAAGCAGACGCACCTGGCGGCTGACGGCGCCATGGGTGACATGCAGGTGCTCGGCGGCGCGCACGAAGCTCTCGGTCTGGGCGGCTATGTCGAAGTAGCGGAAGGCGTTGAGTGGCGGCAGTTTCATGGCATTCCTGTTTGTCTGTGCCGACCTCTCGCGGGTAAACCCGCTCCCACAGGTGATACGCCGCCCCTGTAGGAGCGGGTTTACCCGCGAAGAGGCCGACACAGGCTCTAGATATCTGTGAGGAAAGCTATCAGATTTGCTTCACTATAAATCGATTTTTCCTGGTCTATAAGCTCTCGATAATTACCCGGTCTGTGCATTTCCATCGTCTATCGAGAGCCACCAGCATGACCGAACTCATTGCCGTAGCCCTGTTCACCCTGCTTGCCGTCATCAGCCCCGGTGCCGACTTCGCCATGGTCACCCGCAGCAGTTATGCACAAGGCCGCAAGGCCGGGCTGGCTGCCGCCGTGGGCATTGCCCTGGGAGTGCAGGTGCACGTCCTGTACACGGTGCTGGGCATCGCGGTGATCATCAGCCAGAGCCCGACCCTGTTCCTGGGCATGAAAGTGCTGGGCGCGGGTTACCTGGTCTACCTGGGTTTCCAGTCGCTGACCAACACCCGGCGTATCAGCCTCGACGGGGTTGCCGCATCAGCCACCAGCGTAACGCAGGCCCTGCGCACGGGCTTTCTGACCAACGCCCTCAACCCCAAGACCATGCTGTTCGTGATCAGTGCCTTCACCCAGGTAGTGCAACCGGGCAGCTCGTTGGCGCTGGATTTTGCCTACGGCGCTTTCATGTCCATTGCTCACTGGGTGTGGTTCAGCCTGGTGGCGGTATTTTTCTCCAGTACGGCATTGCGCAAGGCGATGATCGAGCGGCAAAGGCTGGTGGACCGGGTTATTGGCCTGGCGCTGATCGGGTTGGGCCTGGCCGTGGCGGTGACCGGAATGCGTTGAGGTGGCAATTGCATGCCCTGTACGGGAAGGGTGCAGGCCTGTGGTATTTTTCGCAGGCAAAGAAAAAGGGCTTACCTTGCGGTAAGCCCTTCGTCTTGTTTGGTGGCTACACAGGGACTTGAACCCCGGACCCCAGCATTATGAATGCTATGCTCTAACCAACTGAGCTATGTAGCCGATGGCGCGCATTATTCTCTTGAACGGCCCCCCTGTCAACACTCATTTCAAAAAAAATTTGCACGCTTTCAAAAACTTAGCGGCCAGGCCCGGGTTCTGCCTTGCCCAACGGCATGTCACCGGCTTTCAACTGCCTGCTGCGCCAGCCATCGGCGGCCTTGAGGTCGGCTTTCCGTACCGGGCCGATATGCGCGCCATCGAAGGTTACCCGCTCACCCATCGATACCATGCGCTGTTCGCTGCCTTGGATAACCATGGCCTTGCCACTGAGCACCACCAGTTCGTCATGGCCTGCATGGCGGGCGACCTGCAGGCGGGTACCGAACACCTGGATGCGCGCGTCGCCCACTGCTATCTCCATGGCCCTGCCGTCGAGCATCACTTCCAGGTATACCCGGCCCTGCACCAGGTGCAGTTGGCGCGTGCGGCCACGCAGGTCGGCGTTCATCGCACTGGCGCTGCCCAGGTGCAGGGTGGTGCCATCGGCCAGGCGGATGCTGCGGCGTTCACCTGCATCGGTATGCAATTCGCTGCCCAGGCGCTGTATCAGCGGCCAGTACAGGTAGGCGGTAGCGGCCAGCCCCAGGAGGAACAATAGCGCCAGCCATTTGCCCAGATGGCTGCGGTGCGCGTTGATCTGCCGTGGACGGACGCGAACGGGCATTGGGCTCATTGGGTTGGTGTGCTCGTGATTAGGGCCGTTTCGCCCAACGATGACGGGTGTTTTGGCCAAGGATGCTAATTATATTGAGAACCATTTTCAAGTGTGTCGCGGACAAAGGAAATAAAAGGTAGCTATGTATCTATTTGTTTTCCGATAATCGGATCCCAAACTACGGACGGAGATTCAGGCACATGGCTATCAGTAGCGCCTCCACGGCGCCCACCAGTGCGGCGGCGAGCCAAGCCACGCCGCTGGTGATGCGCATAATCGGTTTCTGCGCCCTGGCGCACCTGATCAATGACCTGATCCAGTCTGTGCTGCCGGCGATCTACCCGATGCTCAAGGCCAACTACGACCTGAGTTTCGCCCAGATCGGCATGATCACCCTGACGTTCCAGATCACCGCCTCGCTGCTGCAGCCTTGGGTCGGCTTCTTTACCGATCGCCGACCGGCACCGAACCTGCTGCCACTGGGCACCCTGTGTACCCTGGTGGGTATCGTGATGCTGGCCTTCGTCGGCAGCTTCCCGATGATTCTGCTGGCCTCGGCCCTGGTGGGTATCGGTTCGTCGACCTTCCACCCGGAAACCTCGCGTATTGCGCGCCTGGCATCGGGCGGGCGCTTCGGCCTGGCCCAGTCGACCTTCCAGGTCGGTGGCAACACCGGGTCGGCTTTGGGGCCGCTGCTGGCGGCAGCCATTGTCATTCCGTTCGGCCAGAGCCACGTGGCCTGGTTCGGCCTGGCTGCGCTGTTCTTTCTCGGCGTCACCCTGATGCTGCGTGGCTGGTACAAGGAGCACCTCAACCAGGCCAAGGCGCGCAAGGCTGTGCAGGCGACCCACGGCATTTCCCGCGGGCGGGTGGTGGCGGCGCTGATCGTGCTGGGCCTGCTGGTGTTCTCCAAGTACTTCTACATGGCCAGCTTTACCAGCTATTTCACCTTCTACCTGATCGAGAAGTTCGATGTGTCGGTGGCCAGCTCGCAGCTGCACCTGTTCCTGTTCCTTGGTGCGGTGGCGGCGGGTACCTTCTTTGGCGGGCCGATCGGTGACCGCATCGGGCGCAAGGCCGTGATCTGGTTTTCGATCCTTGGCGTGGCGCCGTTCACCCTGGTGCTGCCGTATGCCGATCTGTTCTGGACCACCGTGTTGAGCGTGGTGATCGGCTTTATCCTGGCTTCGGCGTTTTCCGCGATCGTGGTGTATGCGCAGGAGCTGGTTCCGGGCAGCGTGGGCATGATTGCCGGGATCTTCTTCGGGCTGATGTTCGGCTTTGGTGGCATCGGTGCGGCCTTGCTGGGGTATGTGGCGGACCTGCGTGGCATCGAGTACGTGTACGAGGTGTGTTCGTTCCTGCCTTTGTTCGGGTTGCTGGCGGTGTTCTTGCCAAGTACCGGCAAGCGCTGATATTGCCGGGGCTGCTTTGCAGCCCATCGCGACACAAGGCCGCTCCTACAGGGGGACTGCGTACTGTTGTAGGAGCGGCCTTGTGTCGCGAAACGGCCTCGTAGAGGCCCCCTGGGCAATTGACGAGCCAACCTGCGGTGGCCTAGAGTCCGCCCTTTCTTCAACCACCTGCGTAGTAGTCAAAGCAATGTGCCGTACCCAGTCCCTGCCGAACGCCCGCCAGCCTGCCTTCCAGGCCCTGCGTCGTGCGTGGCCGCGCGACACGGTGCTCAAGCGTCGCCGCAGCGTGCTGTTTGCCTTCACCTTCTCGCCACACCTCGCCTGAACTGATCTGCGCTTTCGCGTCGCTCGCCGCCCTGGCGTGCGCGCCTGTGTCTGCACGTCTTTTCGGTTTGTAAGGAGTGGTACATGAACATGCGTTTGCTGGCGGGCCTGTTGTTCGCCGTTTCGGTCGTGGGTTTCAGTTTGGGGGCCAGCCTGCCGCTGGTGTCGTTGCGCCTGCATGAAGCCGGTGCGAGCACCCTGGAAATCGGCATCATCTCGGCCATCCCCGCTGCGGGCATGATGCTCTCGGCGTTCCTGGTCGACGCCTGCTGTCGCCACCTGACCCGGCGCACCATCTACCTGCTGTGCTTCAGCCTGTGCACGTTCAGCATTGCCTTGCTCGAGTCGGCGTTCGGCTCGCTGTGGCAGCTGGCGCTGTTGCGCCTGGGCCTGGGGCTGGGCATGGGTATCGCCATCATCCTTGGCGAGTCGTGGGTCAACGAACTGTGCCCGGAGCACAACCGCGGCAAGATCATGGCCCTGTACGCCACCAGCTTCACCGGCTTCCAGGTGCTCGGCCCGGCAATGCTGGCGGTGCTGGGCGCCGACAGCCCGTGGATCACCGGTATGGTCACCGCCTGCTATGGCCTGGCGCTGCTGTGCATCGTGCTGACCGTACCCAACGACCATGTGGAACATGAAGAAGGTGAAAAGAGCTTCGGCCTGGCCGGTTTCTTCCGTGTGGCGCCGGCGCTATGCGTGGCGGTGCTGTTCTTCTCGTTCTTCGATGCCGTGGTGCTGTCGCTGCTGCCGGTGTATGCCACCAGCCATGGCTTTGCCGTGGGCGTGGCGGCGCTGATGGTGACCGTCGTGTTTGCCGGTGACATGTTGTTCCAGTTGCCGCTTGGCTGGTTGGCCGACCGGGTGGAGCGCACCGGGCTGCACCTGGTATGCGGGCTGCTGGCGATGGCGATCGGTATCGGCCTGCCCTGGCTGCTGAACCTGACCTGGTTGCTATGGCCGCTGCTGGTGCTGCTGGGCGCCGTGGCAGGCGGCATCTATACCCTGGCGCTGGTACTGATCGGGCAGCGCTTCAAGGGGCAGGACCTGGTTACCGCCAATGCCAGCGTGGGCTTGCTGTGGGGTGTGGGTAGCCTGGTCGGGCCGCTGGTCAGCGGTGCGGCGATGGATGTGGCGCCGCATGGTCTGCCCATCGCGCTGGCGCTGATGGCCGGGTTGTTCGTGTGCTTTGCCCGGCAGTCGTACCGGCGCACGGTGCGGTTGCGGGGCGATGGTGCCGAGCAATACCCTGCCAGGAATTAGCCGCGCAAGAATCGGCGTTTGTCCGATGAACGGCTGCGTTAAGCTGGGCCTGCAATCGACCCGTTGGAGGTGCCATGATCCTGTCCGACCTATCGCCTGAAGCCTACCGTGAGGCCACTGAATACCTTGCGGCGCTCGACCCGGACTGGTCGCGGCATATCGAGGCGACCGGGCCTTGCCTGCACCAGGCCACGCCGGGGCGTGAGCCTTACGAAGTGCTGGTGCGAGCGATTGCCTACCAGCAGTTGCATGCCCGTGCTGCCGAGGCAATTCTTGGGCGCTTGCTGGCGTTGTTCCCGGAGGCTGCGTTCCCAGGGCCGGAGCAGTTGTTGGCGGTTACACCGGAAACCATGCGCGCCTGTGGTTTTTCCGCGAGCAAGATGGCGACGATCCAGGGTATTGCCCAAGGCCGGCTGGATGGCCTGGTGCCGAGCCGGGAAGAGGCGCTGGCCATGGCTGACGAGGCGTTGATCGAACGGCTGGTGGCATTGCGCGGGGTAGGGCGGTGGACGGTGGAGATGTTGCTCATCTACAGCCTGGCGCGTTCGGACGTTCTGCCGGTCGACGATTTTGGCGTGCGCGAGGGGTATCGGCGGCTGAAGGGGCTGGACAAGGCGCCGACGCCGGCGCAAATGCGTTCGCTGGGTGGCGGCTGGCGGCCATACCGCACCGTGGCGGCCTGGTACCTGTGGCGGGCTTGAGGTTTTGCACTGCCTGTGCCGGCCTCTTCGCGGGTAAACCCGCTCCCACAGGGATATCCACAGCCTTGAAAGGCTATGCAGTACCTGTGGGAGCGGGTTTACCCGCGAAAGGGCCGGCACAGGCAACAACCTATCTGGACATTTACCAATGAACTCCTACACCACCCCCGACCAACGCTGGCAAGCCGTAGAATCCCGCGAAACCGCCGCCACCGGCCACTTCGTCTACGCCGTGCGCACCACCGGCATCTACTGCCACCCCGGCTGCAAATCGCGTCTTGCCAAGCGAACCAATGTCGAGTTCTACGACACCCCAGCTGCCGCCGAAACCGCCGGCTACCGCGCCTGCAAACGTTGCACCGCCACCACCAGCGCCACCCGCCACAGCCAGCTGGTCACCCGCGCCTGCCGCCTGATCGAAGCCATCGACCCGGCACCCAGCCTCGACCAACTCAGCGCCCAACTGGCCGTCAGCCCTTTTCACCTGCATCGCCTGTTCAAGGCCGAAACCGGCCTGACCCCCAAGGCTTATGCCACCGCTTTCCGTGCCCGGCGCCTGCGCGCTCACCTGGAAGATGGCCAGCGCTCTGTCACCGATGCCATCTACGACGCCGGCTACAACTCCAACAGCCGTTTCTACGAAAGCGCCGACCAGCGCCTGGGCATGCGTCCGCGGCAATACCGCGCCGGCGGCGCCGGGGCAACCATCCACTTCGCCCTTGGCCAATGCTCCTTGGGTGCCATCCTGCTGGCCCAGAGCGAGAAGGGCATTTGCGCGATCCTGCTGGGCGACGATCCCGAGGCCCTGCTGCACGATCTGCAGGACCAGTTCCCCAAGGCCCACCTGGTCGGCGGCGACAGTGCTTACGAACGGTTGGTCGCCGAGGTGGTGGGATTCGTCGAAGCACCCGCCCTGGGCCTGGCCTTGCCACTGGATGTGCAAGGCACTGCGTTCCAGGAGCGGGTGTGGCAAGCCCTGCGCGAGGTGCCGGCCGGCAGCCGGGTCAGCTACACCGACATCGCCGAGCGCATCGGCGCGCCCAAGGCGGTGCGTGCGGTGGCCATGGCCTGCGCGGCCAACCACATCGCCGTGGCCATCCCCTGTCATCGGGTGGTCCGCCGCGACGGCGACATCAGTGGTTACCGCTGGGGCATCGAGCGCAAACAGCAGTTGCTCAAACGAGAAACGGCACTCTCCTGATCGTGTGAAGCCGCGTAGAATCCCCCGCCAAATCGAATTGTAAAGAGGAATATTCGATGAGGCGTGTCAGCCTTGCCCGTTATTGTCCAGGCCTGATGGTTTTCATGGCCCTGATGCTGGCCATTGCCAGCCCGGCCTGGTCGGCCCCGGCCACGCCATTGTCCAATCTGGCGGTTGCCGAAGCGGACGTGCTGGATGAAAACGCCAGCATCGAGCAGTTGAGCGAGCGGCTGGACCAGATACGCCAGGGCGTTACCAGCGACGCCAATGACGATCTGCTTTCGCAGTTGCGCCTGGGCGCAATGCAGGTGCAGCGTCAGGCCGACGCGTTGACTGCCCTGCGCACCACTGATGTTGAAAAAGTCGACGACAAGCTCAAGGTCATCGGCCCGGTCCAGCCGGACGAGGCGGCTACCCTGACCCAGCAGCGTAAAGCGCTGGAGGCCGAGAAGAAGGCCTTGGTGGCGCAGCAGGACCAAGCCTCCAAGCTGACCCAGTCGGCGCGCGACTTGTCCACGCAAATCGTCAACCTGCGCCGCAGCCAGTTCAACTCGCAGATCACCAGCCGCGCGGCCTCACCGCTGACCCCGGCATTCTGGCAGAGCATCATTCGCCCCACCCAGGACGATGTGGCACGCCTGCGTGACCTGCGTGGTGAGACGGCTGATGCCATCGGCAGTGCCTTCAGCGCTGAAAATCGCTGGTTGTTCATTACCAGCCTGGTGGCGGCAATCCTGGTCTGGACCTTGGTGCGCCGCGTGCTCGAGCGCCTTCTCGCCGGCGCCATGGTCAGCTGGCTGCCCGAAGGCCGCCTGCGCCGCAGTGCGCTGGCGCTGGGTGTCAGCCTGGCAACCTTGGGCACCATCGCCGGCTCGGTCTCGCTGCTGCGTTGGGGGCTGGAGAGCAGCGCCGAGTTGGGCGCCGATATCGCCAGCCTGGCCAATCATGTACTTGCCCTGGTGGTGTTCAGTGCCTTCATCACCGGCCTGGGCCGCGCCATGCTGATGCTGCAGCGTCCGTCCTGGCGCCTGCCGCCTATTCACGATGAAGTGGCCAGCGCCCTGGGCTGGTTCCCCAAGGTGCTGGCGTTGGCGCTGATGGTCATGATGACCATGGAACGCATCAACAGCGTGATCGGTGCCAGCCTGGCGCTGACCGTGGCGGTCAACGGCCTGACCGCGCTGGTAGTGGCGTTCACCTTCGCCGGTGCGCTGCTGCGTTACCGCCGCACCCTGCGCAAGCATGACCTGGAGCGCCCCACAGGCCTGGCCGGGCTGATCCCGTTCGTGATGGTGATCTGGCTTACGTTGATCCTGCTGGCCTTGCTCGCCGGTTACCTGACACTCGCCTACTTCCTCACCGCCAAGCTGCTGTGGGTCAGCCTGGTGATTACCTGTGCCTACCTGCTGACCACATTCTTTGGCGACCTGTGCGAAACCCTGCTGTCGCCCCGCCAGCCCGGCGGCCTGGCGCTGGCCTCGACCCTGGGCCTGGCGCCACGTCACCAGGCCCAGGCCAGCACCATCCTGGCCGGTATCGGCCGCACCGTGGTGCTGTTCCTGGCGTTGTTGCTGGCACTGATGCCGTCGGGCACCAGCCCCAGCGAACTGCTGTTGAGCCTGGGTGATTGGGACGAGACCGGTGGCAAGCTGCTGGGCAACATGAACATTGTCCCCCAGGACATTCTGTTGGCAGTGGTGATGTTCCTCGGCGGCCTGTTCGCCATCCGCGTGGTCAAGCGCTGGCTGAGCGATCGCCTGCTGCCGGAAACCGACATGGACGCCGGCATGCGTGCCTCGCTGGTGACTCTGGTGGGTTACCTGGGCTTCATCTTCCTGGCCATGCTGGTGATGTCGACCCTGCGCATCAACCTCACCAGCCTGACCTGGGTGGTCAGTGCCCTGTCGGTGGGTATCGGTTTCGGCTTGCAGCAGATCGTGCAGAACTTCATTTCCGGCCTGATCCTGCTGACCGAGCGCCCGGTCAAGGTGGGCGACTGGGTCAGCCTGGCGGGTGTCGAGGGCGACATTCGCCGTATCAACGTGCGCGCCACCGAGATCCAGATGTCCGACCGCTCGACGGTTATCGTGCCCAACTCGCAGTTCATCTCGCAGAACGTGCGTAACGTGACCATGGGCAACGCCCTGGGCGTGGTCGGCATTACCCTGACCATGCCGCTGGAGACCGATGCCAACCGCGTGCGTGAACTGCTGCTGGCGGCTTACCAGGAGCACGAGGCGATTCTGGATGCGCCGGCTACCTCGGTCACCTTCAAGGACCTGACCAGCAGCGGCATGGTGATAGGTGTGAGTGGTTACGTGGCGGGGCCGCGGCAGGTGTCCGGTACGCGCAGTGACCTGTTGTTTACCATCCTTGGGCGCCTGCGTGATGAAGGTATTGCCCTGTCGTCGCCGCAGAGCATGGTGTTGGTGCAAGAGAATGCACGGCCGGCTGACGAGCCGGTGTGAGCATCGGGGGCTGCGTTGCAGCCCATCGCGACACAAGACCGCTCCTACAGGAAATGTGCAGTCCCTGTAGGAGCGGCCTTGTGTCGCGATAGGGGCGCAAGGCGCCCCCAACCCTCAATGCTGCTTGGCCTGCCTGATCCTCAGCAAAATCACCAGCAACACCAACAGCACAGGCGGCGCCATGGCCAACAGCCCATCCCGCGCCGTCAGCCCCAACCCCAGCACATTCAGCCCGCCATACAGCAGCTTGAACAAGTTCAGCAGGTAGTAGGTGATGGCAATGATCGACAGCCCCTCAACCGCCCGCTGGATCTTCACCTGGGCATCGGCCCGGGCATTGAGGCTGCGCAGGATCTCGGCGTTCTGCTCTTCCATTTCCACCTGTACCCGCGCCTGCAACAGGTCGCCCAGGTTGGCCACGTTCTTTGCCAGCTGCTCCAGGCGCTGCTCGGTGGCCGCGCAGTAGCGCACGGTTGGCTTGAACCGGCGTTCGATGAAAACCCCCAGGCGCTGGCAATCGCCCACATGGCTTTCCCGCAGCTCGCCCAGGCGTTCGAACACCAGTTGCGCATAGGCTTGCGTGGCGCCGAAGCGGTGGCGGGTTTTCACCGTACGGCTGACCACCTGGCGTGACAGGTGGGCAATGGCTTCCAGCAAGCCTTTGGAATCATGGTCATCGACACCGGCACTTCGCTCCGAGAGGTTGACCAGGGTCTTGTCGAAGGCATCCAGTTCCTGGCTGAGGTCCTTGGCCGTGGTCAGGGTCAGCGAGGCCATCATGCGGTAGGTCTCGATCTCCAGCAGACGGCGGATCATGCGGCCCTGTCGGTAGGCATTGAGGCGACGGTTGATGAACAGGAAGCGGTTGGTGCCGTCCTCGGTCAGGCGAAAATCGCTCCACACCACCGCATCGCCACCGCCGACGCAGGAGCCGCACGGGTCCTTGAAACCGTAGTGGGGCAGGTCCAGTTCGTGTTCGTCACGGACCAGCACCTGCACCGCATTGATCACTTGCGCCGCTTGCGGGGCGATAGCCTCGGCCAGCACCGGCGGCAGCGTTTGCCACTCGGTGTCGGCGGCAGTGCAGGGCACCACCAGGGTCAGGGTGAAGAACTCGGTGTGCCGTTCCCATTTGAACGGATGGCCATCCAGGCGGGTGATGCCTTGGGCGGCTGCGGTGTCCAGGGCATCCGGGCAGCATCGTTGCAGCAGTGCCGCACAGGCAGCATCGCCGCCGAGCAAGGCCAGGTGGAAGACATGCGCCGGGCCGTCGAAATACAGCGACGGGCGGGCGTGCAGTTCGTTGTGCAAGGCGGTGCGTTGAGGGTGCATGGGTGGTCCGGCCTGGTGTTGTGATTGTGGGGGTACCAGGAAGTGGGACTTTGCGGTGGGCGGGCAAAGTCACGCGGACGCAAAGTTTTGTATCACCTGTGCCGGCCTCTTCGCGGGTAAACCCGCTCCCACAGGTACGGTGCTGCCCTTCAGGCCTGCGCTATCACTGTGGGAGCGGGTTTACCCGCGAAGAGGCCGGTGAGCCCGGCATCAATTCCAGGCCTTACTCGCGGTTCAACAGCAACTGGTTGAGCGCCCGGGTCATTTGCACGTTATGCACGGTATTGACCAACAACCCGATGCCCGGTTCGCCAGCGTTGGCGCAGATGTATTCGTCGAGGGTGTCCTCAATGCCGAGCAGCAATTGCGAGACGTAACGAAGTGCCTCGGGTGAGGGCAAGTCGTTGTTGATGGTGTAGAACGGGCGGGAGCCAGGTTTTACAGGTGGATCGGGCACAAGTTTATTCATTGCGTTTCCCTAGGTCGGTCAGGAGCTACCACCTCATTCCCTCTCACAGGATCGGGTGGCAGCCGTACGCGGGGTGAGAGACCGGAGACCTAGGAACCCGGCCAGGACCAAGCCTGCCCGCGCACAGCTACCGTTGAGGTTGCAACCAGATCAGCACGGGCTCTCACACCCGGTCGCCATTTGTGACGACCCAGGGAAATTAGCCCTGATGCTCCTGTTCAACAACAGAGAAACGGCTGCGGCGCGGGTAGGATAATTCCCAAGCTACTTCCAGCTGAAGCATTTGGTTTCAGGTTGGGAAAAGTCTTACATCTGAGGGGGGCAAGGCGAGGGCTTCGCCCTCGATCGCCGGCAAGCCAGCTTGTATGGTTAGACTTGAAGGGAGGAGGAGGGACAAAGCCAGCTTCTGACTGTTAGCGCAGTACAGACCGTGGGAGATCTCGCCCCTCCTCCCTTTTCACCCAAGCGCCGATAAAGAATGCTTCCGGGCTCAGACCGACGAAAGACACAAGCCAGCGCCTCTGGGTGACCCTTCAAGTGCTTCAACACTATCGAGGAGAGTTGCTCATGGCAATGGTGGTTGCTGATTCAAAGCGGCTGATTGGCGTGGATGTGGCCAAAGCGGAACTGGTCATCTGGGACGATGAATCAGCAGAGCTCATAGCAATCCCCAATACCAAAGCAGCTATTAAGAAATGGCTCAAAGGCCTCTCGGGTGCGATGTCCGTGGCCATCGAGGCGACCAACATTTATCACGTTCTGTTTACGGATCTGGCCTTTGAGTTTGGGCATACGATCTACGTGGTAGATGGTTACGCCCTGAGCCATTACCGCAAAGGCGTCAACGTACGCGCTAAGACAGATGCAATTGATGCCCAGCTGTTGGCCCGCTATCTGAAGAACGAAGGACAGGACCTTACGCCTTGGGCGCCGCCACCGGCTATCTATCGACAACTTCTGAGCCTGTTTCGGCGACGTGCGGGACTGGTCCAGGCACGAACCAGCCTGTCTCAGGGATGGGCTAATGAACCGCTACTTAGAGCCGCCTTCAAGACACATCTGCGTGCGATGCAGCGGCTTGAGCTGCTGGTGGAGAAGATGATCAAGGGTCTGCTGGAAAAGGCCGGACTGATGCCTCAGGTAAAGCGCTGCATGAAGGTCGAGGGGATTGGTTTTCTAACGGCTGCACGCCTGACTGCGACGTTTCAGCGTGGCAACTTCAGCGGGGGTGATGCGTTTATCGCCTTTTTGGGTATGGATCTGAGGATTGCGCAGTCGGGGCAGAAAAAAGGGCAATCCAAGCTCACGAAGCGAGGAGACCCCGAAGCTCGACGCCTCCTTCACAACGCAGCCATGTCGGCATGCCGCACGGCAGTATGGAAATCGTACTACGAAGAGCGCCTGGCACGTGGTTTTAGCACGACAGCATCGCTTGTCATGCTCGCACGCAAATTGGCGCGAGTAGTATTTGCCCTACTGAAAAGCGGAGATGAGTATCGGTCAAAAGCCGCTTAAAAAACTTCCCTAAAACCATAGAATCTCCCACAGGGATGGCATATGGCTTGCCGGCGAAAGGGCCGCAAAGCGGCCCCGGAAATCTCAACCCAGACAGCGCGTCACATGCTTGACCGACTGGTAGGCCGACAACCCCCAAGGCCCCAGCTCACGCCCGATCCCGCTACCCTTGGTGCCACCCCACGAGGTCTCGACGAACACCGCCTGCACCGAGTTGATCCACACATGGCCAACCTCCAGCGCATCGGCCACCCGCTCGGCGCGCTCCAGATCGGCGGAGCACACCGTAGCCACCAGCCCGAAGCGGCTATCGTTGGCCTCGGCAATCGCCTGTTCCTCGGTCGCAAAGCGACGCGCGCACAGCACCGGGCCAAAGATTTCCTCGGTCCACAGGCGGCTGTCTTTCGGCACATCGGCATACAGCGTCGGGCTGACGAACCAGCCATCACGGTCCAGCGCCTTGCCACCGGCCAGGCACTGCAGGCCTTCTTCCCGCGCCGTGGCAAAGTAGCCGGCCACCTTCAGCCACTGCGCCTGGCTGGTCAGCGGCCCCATGTCGACCTCTTCGGTCAATGGATTACCGACCCGTAGCTGCTCCAGTGCGGCCTGCAAACGCGGCAGCAATGCATCGGCAATGCCGTCCTGCACCAGCAGCCGCGAAGTGGCCGAGCACATCTGCCCGGCGTTCCAGGTGATGCCGGCGACGATCCATTCCACTGCCTGGCCCACGTCGCAATCATCGAACACCACGATCGCCGACTTGCCGCCCAGCTCCAGCGTCACCGGCCGGCACTGCGCCGAAGCGCTGCGCATTACCTGGCTGCCGACACTATTGCTGCCGGTGAACGACAGCTTGTCCAGGCCATTGTGGTTGCTCAGTGCAGCGCCGGTTTCGGCCTTGCCGTTGACGATGTTCAACACCCCGGCCGGCAGCTCCAGGGCATCGGCGATCTGGCCATAGGCCTGTTCGATCAGCGGGGTGACTTCCGATGGCTTGAGCACCACGGTGCAACCAGCGGCCAGGGCCGGGGCGAGCTTCCAGGCGCTGGTCACTAGCGGGAAATTCCACGGTACGATCAGGCCGACCACGCCCACTGGTTCCAGGCGGGTGCGAGCGCTGAAACCCGGCGCAGCCAGCGGCACATCGCGGTTCTTCGATGGCAGTTGCTCGGCCAGTTCGGCGTAGTAGCCGAAGGTGGCGATGGCGTCGTCCAGGTCGATTTCCGCCTCGTGACGTGGCTTGCCGTTGTTGCGCATCTGCAAGGTGATCAATGCTTCACGGCGCTGCCCGAGTTGTTCGGCAAAGCCGCGCAGGTAGGCGGCGCGTTCGCTGGCGCTGGTGTTTTTCCAGGCGGGTAGGGCGCCACGGGCAGCGGTCACTGCCTGGTCTACCTGGGCGACGCTGGCGGCCTTCAGTTCGGCAAACGGTTGCCCAAAGGCCGGGTCATTGACGCTGATGCAGTCGCTGCCCTGGCCTTCGACCCAGCGGCCGGCGATGTAGTGGGAAGTGGTCATGGTCGGTTTCCAGTCAGGCCGTTTCGGCGGTGGTTACCGGCGAGTGCGCGGTGCTTTTGCAACGCACCCAACGCGGGCCCTGGGGGCCATACACGCCGGCAGGTTCGGGGAACAGGTTGAGCAGCAGCAGGTACAGCACACCGGCCAGCCCCAGGGTGACCGGCAGGCTCAGGTCGATGCCGCCGGCCAGGTCGCCCAGTGGGCCGACGAACTGTCCTGGCAGGTTGACGAAGCACAGGCCCACCGCCGCGCTGGGGATCCACGCCCCCATGCCGCGCCAGTTCCAGCCATGCAGGAACCAGCAGTGGCCGCCACGCTGGCCGCGGGTGAACACCTGCAGGTCGTCGGCATGGTAGAAGCCGCGGCGGGTGATCAGGCCGAGGATCATGATCACCATCCACGGGCTGGTGCAGGTGATGATCAGCACAGCGAAGGTCGACACGCTCTGCACCAGGTTGAAGGTGAAGCGGCCGATGAAGATGAAACCGATCGCCAGCACGCCAATCAGCAGGGTGGCGCCGGCACGGCTGAGCAGGCGTGGGAACACGCTGGACATGTCCAGGCCAGTACCGTACAGCGCGGTGGTGCCGGTCGACATGCCGCCGATCACCGCAATCAGGCACACCGGCAGGAAGAACCAGCTTGGCGCCACCGCCAGCAGGCCACCGACGTAGTTGTTGGCGGCGATGTAGTCCGGCGCCTGGGTGGCCACCAGGGTGGCGGTGCACAGGCCGAACAGGAACGGGATCAGTGTCGCGCCCTGGGCCGCGATCACTGCCAGCATGATGCGAGCCTTTGGGGTTTCACGCGGGATGTAGCGTGACCAGTCGCCGAGGAACGCACCGAACGACACCGGGTTGCTCATGGCCAGGATCGCCGCACCGACGAATGCCGCCCAGAAGCCCGCCTGGCCGAGGTTTACGCTACCCGCATAACCGGCGTCGAACGGCCCGGCAAAGGCAACGATGCCCAGCAGGAACAGCAGGCTCGAGGCCCACACGGCGATTTTGTTGACCCACAGCATGAAGCGGAAGCCAAAGATACACACCACCAGCACCAGCACCGCGAACAGGCCGTAGGCCAGGCCCAGGGTCAGGTCGGTTTCCGGCAGGCCGGCCAGGCGCTTGGCACCGCCGACCAGGGCGTCGCCCGAGCTCCACACCGACAGCGAAAAGAATGCCACCGCGGTGAGCAGCGACAGGAACGAACCGACGATGCGCCCGTGCACGCCAAAGTGCGCACCCGACGACACCGCGTTGTTGGTGCCGTTGAGCGCGCCGAACAGGCCCATGGGCGCGAGGATCAGCGCGCCTACGCCGACGCCGAGCAGGATCGCCCACACGCCGGCCTGGAACGACAGCCCGAACAGCACCGGGAAGCTGCCCAGCACGGCCGTGGCGAAGGTATTGGCGCCGCCGAAGATCAGGCGGAACAGGTCCAGCGGGGAGGCGTCGCGTTGATCGTCGGGGATCTGTTCGACGCCGTTGGTCTCGATACCGGTCGAGTGGCTCATGGTGATGCTCCAGCGCGGTTGTTGTGGGCCGGCGCAGTGCGCGGGCCTTCTTGTGGGTGCGATGGCAGGGCGGCAGGGCCGCGTAAAGGGGATCAGGCCGGCGATACGACCGACAGGTGCTCGTGGCAGGCCAGCCACCGTTCGCCGTGGCGGCGGAAGACAATGGTTTCGCGCTCGCTCAACTGGTGTTCTTCGCCGGCGATGCGGATGTGCGTGGCCACATCATGCATGAAGATCGCCATGTCACCTTGCAGGCTCACCTGGGCATTGCCCGATTCGCAGGCGAGCACGGCAAACCCGTCGGCCTGCCATTGGGCCCAGAGTTGCTCGTAGGCATGGCGCGACAGCAGCGGTTGCGGCAGGGTGTGGAAAAGGAAGGTGGCGTCTTCGCTGAAGCAGGCGAAATAGCGAGCGGTGTCGTTGCTGGCGAACGCCGCAACGAGGTCGGCGGCGGCTTGCCGTACCTGGAGTGTCTGGTCCACGGGAGTGGCCTCACGGTTCTTGTGATTGTGGTGAAGCGATTCTGGTGGCGGTTGGCGAGGGGAAAAATCGCTGCGGGCAAATAATCAGTTCAGGAATTTGTGAAGTGATGGAGGCGCTTTCTCAGGTTTCGCACTGCGCATCCTGTGGGAGCGGGTGTGCCCGCTCTCATAAGGCTGCACATAACTCATTGAATTAGCAGGGACCCTGTGGGAGCGGCTTTAGCCGCGAACACCGGCGCAGCCGGTGCCATGCACCGCGTTGGATTCTTCGCGGCTAAAGCCGCTCCCACAGGGTATGCGGACCGCTTGCGAATTCGGCTCTCTACGCGACAGCGCAGCCCAAAGGGCTTTCAGCTATCCAGCTGTCATCTGACTGCAACGAATATTCAGCAACCTTTCTGCCATCTCCCCGTGCCTCATTGCGAGTTCGAATGGGCCATCCCGCGCTGCATCTGCCACAGGACCACGACCTGTTCGGCCTGCTCTACGCCTTCGCCTTCCGCCCTGGCCAGCCGGGGCGCGAAATCGATTCGGCGCAGTTGTTGCGCACGCTCGGCCAGCCGCTGGAACCTGGCGAGTTTCTCTGGGTGCACCTGAACCTGGCCCACGCTGCCTGCGAACGCTGGTTGCGCACCCACCTGCAGTTGCCCGAAGCCTTCTTCGAAACCCTGCGCGAAGGTTCGCGCTCGACCCGTATCGAACACGCCGACTCGGCACTGCTGGCGGTGGTCAACGATGTGGTGTTCAACTTCGGCCTGGTGTCCTCGGACATCTCCACGCTGTGGGCCTGCGCCAGCAGCCAGTTGCTGGTAAGCGCGCGGTTGCAGCCGCTGCATTCGGTCGACAAGCTGCGCTCGTCGGTCAAGCATGGCGAGCGCTTTCATTCGTCCATCGAGTTGCTGGTCCATCTGTTGCGCGACCAGGGCGATGTGCTGACCCAGATCGTGCGTGAAACCACCACCAGCGTCGACCGCATCGAAGACCAGTTGCTGTCCCAGCGCCTGAGCGACAACCGCGCCGAACTGGGCAGCATGCGCCGGGTGCTGGTGCGCTTGCAGCGCCTGCTGGCGCTGGAGCCGGGGGCGCTGCTGCGCCTGCTCAACCGGCCGCCCGACTGGCTGCAGGAACAGGACATACGCCAGCTGCGCGCGGCCACAGAAGAGTTCACCCTGGTGATCAGCGACCTCACCGCCCTCGGTGAGCGGATCAAGCTGTTGCAGGAAGAAATCGCCGCCAAGCTCAACGAACAGACCAACCGCACCCTGTTCACCCTGACCGTGGTGACCGTGCTGGCGCTGCCCATCAACATCATCGCCGGTTTCTTCGGCATGAATGTCGGGGGTGTGCCGCTGGCGGAAAACCCCCATGGTTTCTGGGTGCTGGTGGCCCTGGTGGCGACCTTCACCGTGCTGGTGGGGCGCTGGGCGTTTCGCAAGCGGCGCGAGTACTGACGCGACGATCGCCGGTCAGTTCGCCTCCCGCACTGCACTGAGGAACGCCCGGGTCCGCTCCTGTTGCGGGTTTTCGAAGATCTGCGCCGGCGTCCCCTGTTCGTGGATCTGCCCCTTGTAGAAGAAGCACACCCGATCCGCGAACTCCCTGGCAAAGCCCATCTGATGCGTCACCATCAGCATGGTCAGGTTGTGTTCGCTGCCCAACCGGCGGATCACGTTCAGCACCTCGCCACACAGTTCCGGGTCCAGCGCCGAGGTCACTTCGTCGAACAGCATCACCTTGGGTCGCATCGCCAGCGCCCGGGCAATCGCCACGCGTTGTTGCTGACCTCCGGACAATTGCGACGGGTAATGCTCGAACTTGTTGCCCAGGCCAACCATCTCCAGCAGCTCCGCAGCCCGTTCGCGCGCCTCGGAGGGCTTCACGCCCAGTACCTGGACCGGGGCTTCGATCACGTTCTGCAAGGCACTCATGTGCGGGAACAGGTTGAAACTCTGGAACACCATGCCGATCTTCGCGCGCACTTTGCGTACATGGCGCTCGTTGGCGATGAGCTGCTGGCCGTTGCGCCCGGGCATGTGGGTGAGCGATTCGCCATCGACTTCGATCATGCCCTGGTCAATGCCTTCAAGCGTCATCAGTACCCGCAGCAACGTCGATTTGCCCGAGCCGCTGGGGCCGATGATCGCCACCTTTTCGCCGGGGGCGACATCGAGGTTGAGGCCGTCGAGCACGGTGAAGCTGCCGTAGCGTTTGGTCACGTCCTTGAAGCTGACGATCGGTTGGGCAATGGCCGGTGTGGGCATGTGGGTGTCCAGCGGCTGGGTGGCGGTGGCAGTGGCGAAGTGGGTCACAGGGGCGATCATCAGCGGAGCTCCAGGCGCACTTCAAGGCGCCGAACGAGGTAGGCCAGAGCGACGCTCAAGGCCAGGAAGAACAGACCGACCAGGGTGATCGGCTCGAGGTAGCGGAAGCTTTCGGAGCCGACGTTCTTGGCCTGCTGCATGATTTCCACCACGGTGATGGCCGACAGCACCGGGGTGTCCTTGAGCATGGCGATCAGGTAGTTGCCCAACGGCGGCAGGATCGGGCGAATCGCCTGGGGCAGGATGACTGCCCGGTAGGCGGTCCACGGCGCGAAGTTGAGGGCGACCACCGCTTCCCACTGGCTGCGCGCCACCGAGTCGAGGCCGCCGCGGTAAACCTCGGCCAGGTAACAGGCGTAGTGCACGCCGATACCGATGATGCCGGCCTGCATGGCCGTCATGTTCACCCCGTAGTTGGGCAGCACGTAGTAGAGGAAATACACCTGGATCAGAAGCGGCGTACTGCGGATGAACTCGATCAGCAATGCCACCGGCCACGACAGCCAGGCCTGGCGGCTGCGTCGGGCGATGGCCAGGAACAGGCCCAGCACCACTGCGATCAGGAAGCCAACCAAGGTGATGCCCAGGGTTTTCAGCGACGCCTGCAGCAAGTCGGGGAGGATTTGTGCGACGTAGTTCCAGTCCCAGAAATTCATGACAGGCTCCCCCGCAGGCGACCACGGCTCAGGCGCCGTTCGACCCGACGCATGAGGAAGTTGATGACCTGCGCCAGGACGAAGTAGAGCAGCAGGGTGAGGCTGAAGATTTCCAGGGTCTGGAAGGTCGCCTGGTCCAGCTGACGGGCGCGGAAGCTAAGGTCCGACAGGGTGATCAGCGACACCAGCGAGGTGTTCTTCAGCAGTTCGATCAGCAGGTTGGTGCCAGGTGCGATGGCCGCCAGCAATGCCTGCGGCAGGATGATCCGCCGGAAGCGGGTGGTGGCGGGCATGTTCAGCGCGGTGCAGGCTTCGTACTGCCCCTTGGCCACCGAGCTGATCGCCCCGCGCATCACTTCGGCACCGTAGGCACCGATGTGCAGCCCGAGGCCGACGATGGCCACGGTGTAGGCGCTGAGTTCGACGTTGAACGGTGGCAGCGGCAATACGAAGAACAGCCAGAACAACTGCACCAGCAGCGAGGTGCCACGGAACAGCTCGATGTAGGCCACGCACAGCCAGCTCAATGGCCGCCATGACGAACGCCGGCCGAGGGCGGCGAGGATCGCGGCGACGATGGCCAGCAGCGAGCCGAAGAAGGTCACCTGGATGGTGATCCAGGCGCCTTGCAGTAACAACGGTATCAATTCACCCATGGTTCGACCTGAATAATCGGATTACACAGGGAATGGCACGGCAAGCGCCATGCCACCTCGATTCACTGCTGGGCACAGAGCTCGGCGGCGGTCTTGTCAGTCACGTTGCTGCGGTCGAAGCCGAACGGCGCGACGGTCTTCAGATGCTCCTCGCTGCCCAGCCACTTCTTCATCTCGGCGTTGACCGCGTCGCGCAGGGCTTTGTCCTCGGGGCGGAAGGCCAGGGCACCGTAGCCGGTGTGGGCCGGGTCATCCGTGAAGTCGCTGATCGCCTCGACCTTGTCGCCACCCTTTTTCGCCAGGCCCTTCATGGTCAGCTGGGTGCCCACGGCAGCATCGGCGCGGCCGGCACGCACGGCCTGCAACTGGGCGGTGGTGTCCGGCACCTGAAGGATCTGCGCATCGGTGATGCCGGAGTCGCGGGCATAGGCGAGGTTGACCGTGCCGGCCATGATCGCCAGCTTCACGTCCGGGCTCCTGGCGATGTCGGCGTAGCTGTGCAGGTTCTTCGGATTGCCCTGTGCCACCAGCAGGGTGTCGGGCAGGGCGTACTGCGGGTCGGTGAAGATCACCTGCTTGCAGCGTGCGGGGGTGATGTACATGCCTGCTGCAATCACATCGAAGCGCCCGGCGCGCAAGCCCGGGATCAACGAACCCCACTCGGTGAGCACGCCATCGACCTGCTTGATGCCCATTTTCTCGAAGATGATCTTGGCGATTTCCGGTGACTCACCGGTTACACGGCCATCGGTTTCGGTGAAGGCGAACGGGGTTTCGTTGGCGTAGCCGATGCGGATGCGGCTGGTTTCCTTGATCTCGTCCAGGCTGGCGGCCTGGGCGCTGGCGAGCACACCGACGGCGGCACAGGCCATCAGCAGGCGCTGGAAGGGGCGTGGAACGTTGAAAGGCTGGCTCATCAATGAAGCTCCTGTTTGTTATAAAAACCGTCGTCGACGGCTCTGTGTTAGGAGGCAGTGGAGCAAAACAGCGATAGCAGGTCGGTCTTTTGTTCGAGGCTGCCAGGCAGCGGGAGTTCGACCTTGGGGCGAGCATACAAAAGCTGAAACGGCGATGGCATTGCACTAGGACAATTGCCCGAAGCACTTGTACGGGGGATGCTGTGACCCTGGCCCCGGCAAGCGAAGCGAACCTCATGATGAACAGTTGGAAGGCAGCCCTGGACGCGGCCCGCATCGGCGAGTCCAAATACAAGATCCTGGTCCAGGCCGTCACCGGCGAGATCGAGCGCGGCGTATTGGTACATGACCAGCGCCTGCCACCGCAGCGACAGGTAGCCGATGCCCTGGGCATCAGCGTGCAGACCGTGACCAATGCCTACAAGGAACTCGAGCGCCAAGGCCTGGTACGTTGCGAGATCGGCCGTGGCAGTTTCGTCAGCCGGCGCATGAGCGACCGTGTGTCGGATGACATCATCGACCTGCCCGAGCGTACCCTGGTCGACTTCTCCATCACCCGCATCCTGCACACCCAGGTGCATGAGCGCATCTGGCGCGACACTTGCGCCGAGCTGGCCGTGGAAGAGGAGCAGCCGTGGATCCATGCCTACCGGCCCATCGCCGGTTTCGAGAGCCACCGCGAGGCCGCGGTGCGCTGGCTTGCCGGCCTGGGCATGCAGGTCGAGCGTGACGATGTGCTGGTAACCAACGGCGCCGCCCACGCCATCTTCCTGGCCCTGGCCTCGCTGGCCGGGCCGGATGATGTGGTGCTGTGCGAGGGGTTGACCGACCATGGCGTGATCGGCAATTCACAGGTGCTCGGTTTCACCCTCAAGGGCCTGGAGATGGACCGCGAGGGCATCAACCCGGAACATTTCGAGGACATCTGCAGCAACGAGCGGGTGACCGCGCTGGTGTGCACACCCAACCTCAACAACCCGACCGTCAGCCTGATGCCCGACAGCCGGCGCCAGGAGATTGCCGAAATTGCCCGGCGCTTTGGCGTGCATATCATCGAAGATGACGTTTACGGCCCGCTACTGGGTGGCAGCCATGCCAGGCCGCTCAGTTCCTATGCGCCGGAGCTGTCGTTCTACTGCACCAGCATGACCAAATCGGTGCTTACCGGCCTGCGCGTGGGCTATCTGGCCATGCCCAAGCGGCTGGCGCTGCGCACCGAGAGCATCTTGCGGGTCAACAGCTGGATGGCCACGCCCCTGGTGGCGGAGATTGCATCGCGCTGGATCAACGACGGGCGCGCGGCGCAACTGGTGGCGCTGCAGCGCACCTTGCTGGGCGAGCGTCAGGCGTTGTTGCGTGAGTACCTGGGGGAGTATGTGCGTGGTCAGCACGCCCATGCCTTGGGTGCCTGGCTGAACATTCCCGAGCGCTGGGAAGTGGACAGCCTGGTGCGTGCCTTGCGCCGCCGGCAGATTGCGGTGACGCCGCCGGAGCCGTTCCTGGTGCGCGGTACACCGCGGCCACGGGCCGTGCGCTTGTGCGTGGGCGCCGAGTGTTCCGAGGCAAAGTTGCGCCAGGCCTTTGGCGATATGCGGGAGTTGTTCGGGCAGTATCCGCAGATCCACGAGCTTTGAGCGGCCTGTACCGGCCTCTTCGCGGGTAAACCCGCTCCCACAGGAATCGCGCATTTCCTGAACCCCGCACGGAACCTGTGGGAGCGGGTTTACCCGCGAAGAGGCCGGTACAGGCAAAAACAAATTCCCCGGCAAATTGCCCTAGTACATTCAGCACGACAATTTTCGCCTCATACACTCCGCCCAACATCAGCTCACTTGTTGGGTCCCGGTCATGTCAGCGCTCTCGCTTCACGATCTCTACCTCGCCCGCCAGCGTATCCACGGCCTGGTGCGCAGCACGCCGCTGGAACTTTCCCCCAGCCTGTCACGGCGCCTGGGCACGCCGGTCTACCTGAAGCTCGAGGCCCTGCAGACTACCGGCAGCTTCAAGCTGCGCGGGGCCAGCAATGCCATCGCCGCACTCAGCGCTGAACAACGCGCTTGCGGCGTGGTTACGGCCTCCACCGGCAATCACGGCCGGGCGGTGGCCCACGCTGCTGCGCAACTGGGCGTGAAGGCAACCGTGTTTCTTTCGCAACTGGTGCCAGCCAACAAAGTCCAGGCCATCCGCGATCTGGGCGCCGAAGTGTGCATCGTCGGCCACTCCCAGGACGATGCCCAGCAGGCCGCGCAACAACATGCCGATCAACAGGGCGCAACCCTGATCCCACCTTTCGATCACCCTCAGGTCATCGCCGGCCAGGGCACGTTGGGCCTGGAAATCATCGAGCAGTTGCCCGAGGTGGAGCAGGTGCTGATTCCGCTCTCCGGTGGTGGCCTGTTCGCAGGTGTGGCGTTGGCCATGAAAAGCATCAAGCCGGCGATCACCACCCATGGCATCAGCATGCAGCGCGGCGCGGCGATGTACGCCAGCCTGCAGGCCGGCAGGCCGGTCGAGGTTGAGGAGCTGCCGACACTCGCTGACTCGCTCGGCGGCGGCATCGGCCTGGGCAACCAGCACACCCTGAACATGACCCAGCGTCTGCTCGACCAACTCCACCTGCTGCCGGAAGCGTCGATCGCCAATGGCATGCGCCACGCCTACCAGCACGAACGGTTGGTACTCGAAGGTGCCGGTGCAGTCGGCATCGCCGCGCTGCTCGACGGCTTGGTGACGGCCCGCGGCCCGGTGGTGGTGGTGGTCAGCGGGCGCAACGTCGACAGCGCACAGCATCAGCGCGTCATCAATGGCGGCGACGCCTGAAATTCACGTTCCTTCACTGGAGGTATTCGAATGCCGGCCATCACCTTGCTCAGCGAAGCCGACCTGCGTAGCTGCATTACCCTCGACCGCGACGCGATCGATGCCATCGAGCAGGCCTTTGCCCTGCTTGCCACGGCCAATGTGGCGATGCCGCCGATCCTGCGCCTGGATGTGCCCGAGCACAACGGCGAGGTGGACGTGAAAACCGCCTACCTTCCTGGTCTGGAGCGTTTCGCGATCAAGGTCAGCCCAGGCTTTTTCGACAACCCCAAGCTTGGCCTGCCCAGCCTCAACGGCATGATGATGCTGCTGTCGGCCCGCACTGGCCTGCTCGATGCCTTGCTCCTCGACAATGGCTACCTCACCGCCGTGCGCACCGCTGCAGCCGGTGCGGTGGCTGCCCGCTGGCTGTCGCGGCAGGACAGCCGCAGCGTGGCCTTGATCGGCAGTGGCGAACAGGCACGCCTGCAGCTGCAGGCACTGCGCCTGGTGCGGCCGATCGAGCAGGTCAAGGTGTGGGGGCGCGATGCGCAGAGAACCGCAGCGTTATGTGATGACCTGGGGCGCGATGGGCAACTGCAGGTACAGGCCTGCGACAGTGTCGACCAGGCCATGCAGGCGGTCGATATCGCCATCACCTGCACCCCCAGCCGCGAGCCGCTGATCCAGCCGCATCACCTGCAACCGGGGCTGCACATCACTGCCATGGGCTCGGATGCCGAGCACAAGAACGAGATCGCGCCCATGGCCCTGGCCCGGCTCGACCGTTATGTGGCCGACCGCCTGAGCCAGACCCGCGTGCTGGGCGAACTGCACCACGCCTTGCGCGCTGGCGTGGTCAGCGAACAGGCCGTTCATTCCGAGCTGGGCCAGATCATCGCCGGCCTGCACCCGGGCCGTGTGCAGGCCGAAGAGGTCACCCTGTGCGACCTGACCGGCACCGGGGCCCAGGACACCGCCATCGCCAACCTTGCCTTCGAACGCGCAATCGCCGCCAACAAAGGCCTGGCGTTTCACAGCTGACAGTTTTCACAACCCACTCACAAGAAGGGCATCCGTATGTCACAGACAGTGGTCAACCTGCCGTTCAGCCGGCAGGAGTACGCCCAGCGCCTGGCCAAGACCCGCGCTGCCATGCAGGCACAGGGCCTGGAGCTTTTGCTGGTTACCGATCCATCGAACATGGCCTGGCTCACCGGCTATGACGGCTGGTCGTTCTACGTGCACCAGTGCGTGCTGCTGGCGCTCGATGGCGAGCCGATCTGGTTTGGCCGCGGCCAGGACGCCAATGGCGCAAGGCGCACGGTGTTCATGCAGCACGACAACATCGTCGGCTACCCGGATATCTATGTGCAGTCACGCGAGCGCCACCCGATGGACTACCTGTGCCAGGAGGTGATTCTGGCCAAGGGCTGGGGCGGCCTGAGCATCGGCGTGGAGATGGACAACTACTACTTCAGCGCGGCGGCCTACCAGGCGCTGTGCAAGCACTTGCCGCAGGCGCGCTTCAGCGATGCCGCCGGGCTGGTCAACTGGCAGCGGGCGGTCAAGTCGCCGCAGGAAATCGAATACATGCGTATCGCCGCGCGCATCGTCGAACAGATGCACGGGTGCATCCTCGAACGCATCGAGCCCGGCATGCGCAAGAACGAGCTGGTGGCCGAGATCTACCGCAGCGGCATCCTCGGTGTCGATGGCCACGGTGGCGACTACCCGGCCATCGTGCCGTTGTTGCCGACTGGCGCTGATGCCAGCGCGCCGCACCTGACCTGGGACGATTCACCGTTCACCCGCGGCGCCGGCACGTTCTTCGAGATTGCCGGCTGCTACAAGCGCTACCACTGCCCGCTGTCGCGTACCGTGTACCTGGGCAAGCCGCCGCAACACTTTCTCGATGGCGAAAAGGCGGTGGTCGAAGGTATCGCGGCCGGCCTCGATGCCGCGCGGCCAGGCAATACCACCGGTGACATCGCCAGGGCGTTCTTCCGTGTGCTGGAGAAGTTCGGCATACACAAGGACAGCCGCTGTGGTTACCCGATCGGTATCAGTTACCCGCCAGATTGGGGCGAGCGCACCATGAGCCTGCGCCCGAGCGACACCAGCGTGCTGCAACCGGGCATGACCTTCCACTTCATGCCGGGGCTGTGGATGGACGACTGGGGCCTGGAGATCACCGAAAGCATCCTCATCACCGAGACCGGGGTCGAGACCCTGTGCAACGTGCCGCGCCAGCTGTTCGTGAAGGACTGACCCATGAATGCAATCGCTCAGGCCGCCGCCACGGTGGCCAACCCGATCACCTGTACCTTGGATTTCGAGCAGGACGGTGTGCAGCACGGCTTCCTCAAGCTGCCGTACTCGCGTGACGACTCGGCCTGGGGGGCGGTGATGATTCCGCTGACGGTGGTCAGGAATGGCAGTGGCCCTACTGCCTTGCTCACTGGTGGCAATCACGGTGATGAGTACGAAGGCCCGGTGGCGCTGAGCAAGCTGGCTCAGCAGCTGCAGCCCGAGCAGGTAAACGGGCGGGTGATCATCGTGCCGTTCATGAACACACCGGCGTTCCAGGCGGGCACCCGTACTTCGCCGATCGACCGGGGCAACCTCAACCGCAGCTTCCCTGGCCGGCCTGATGGCAGCGTGACGGAAAAGATCGCCGATTATTTCCGGCGCACCTTGCTGCCGTTGGCCGATATCGTCCTGGACATCCACTCCGGTGGTCGCACCCTCGATTTCCTGCCGTTCGCTGCATGCCATGTGCTGCCCGACAAGGCCCAGCAGGCCCGCTGTGAAGCCGGCATGCAGGCCTTCGCCGCGCCCTACAGCATGCGCATGCTCGAGCTGGATGCGCAGGCGATGTACGACACCGCGGCAGAAGAGCAGGGCAAGGTGTTCATCACCACCGAACTGGGCGGTGGTGGCACCTCCACGGCGAAAAGCGTGGCCCTGGCGGAGCGCGGCGTGCGCAATGTGCTGATTCACGCCGGCATCCTTGCCGGCGAAGTGGAGCAGGGCGAGACAACCCTGCTGGACATGCCCGATGGCGATTGCTTCATCGCCAGCGAGCACGACGGATTGCTGGAGATGTGCCGCGACCTGGGCGAAACGGTCAGCCAGGGCGAAGTGATCGCCCGTATCCATGACATCCGCCGCACCGGCAGCGCCCCGGTCGAGTACCGCGCCCGACGCAATGGCTTGCTCGCAGCCCGGCACTTTCCCGGCCTGGTGCAGTGCGGCGACACCCTGGCGGTGATAGCCGACGTACTGGCCTGAACCTGGCGCCACGACAACGAGGTATGGAGAACAGTCATGTCACACCACTACCCATTCAACAGCCTGTGCCACGTCGATGGCCAATGGCTGCACAGCCACAGCGGCAACAGCATCGCCGTGCATGACCCGGCCAACCGCCAGGTCATCGGCCATGTGCCGCTGCTCGACCACGAGCAGATCGTCGCCGCGGTGGATGCCGCCCAGCGGGCTTTCCCGGCCTGGCGCCAGCAGAGTCTGGACAGCCGCGCTGCGCTGTTGCGGCGCTGGGCTGAATTGATGCTCGAGCACCAGGAGGCTCTGGCGCGCATTCTCAGCGAGGAACAGGGTAAGCCGCTGGCCGAAGCACGCGGTGAAATCGCCTATGCGGCAAGCTTCATCCCCTGGTTTGCCGAGGAGGCCCGGCGCCTCAACGGGCAGACTATCCCCAGCCATATTCCGGGTGCCCAGCTGAGTACGCTGAAGGAGCCCGTCGGGGTCTGCGCGCTGCTCACCCCGTGGAACTTCCCCAGTGCCATGATCACCCGCAAGGCGGCTGCGGCGTTGGCGGCCGGCTGCACGGTGGTGGTCAAGCCGGCCCACGAAACACCGTTTTCGGCGCTGGCCCTGGCCCAGCTGGCAGAGGACGCCGGCTTCCCGCCGGGGGTGTTCAACGTGGTAATCGGCGAGCCGCAGATGGCCATGGAAACCCTGGTGTGCGACAGCCGCGTGCGGGCGGTCAGCTTCACCGGCTCGACCCGTGTCGGCAAGCTGGTGCTGCAAGCCGCGGCTCAGGATGTGAAGAAAGTGGCGCTGGAGCTGGGCGGCAACGCGCCGTTCATCGTCTGCGCCGATGCCGACCTGGAGCTGGCCGTGCGGGTGGCCGTGGCCGCCAAGTTCCAGACGTCTGGCCAGGACTGCTGCGCGGCCAACCGGATCATGGTGCAGCGGCCGTTGTACGAAGCATTCCTGATGCGTTTCGCCGAAGCGGTGCGGGCGCTGAAGGTTGGCCCGGCGATGGTCGATGGCGAGGAGACGGCGGCAGAGGTCGGCCCGTTGATGCACCAGGCCGCCTTCGATGCCACCCAGGCCCGGGTCGAGGACGCCCTGCAGCGTGGCGCCCGGCGCCTGGTCGGTGGCGAGGGCCATGCGCTGGGTGGCTGGTTCTTCCAGCCGACGGTGCTCGCCGATGTCACGCCGGCGATGCGCATCTACCAGGAAGAAAACTTCGCGCCGATTGCCGGGGTCATGCCGTTCGACACGCTGGAGCAGGCCATCACCATGGCCAATGACACCGAGTACGGCCTGGCTGCCTACATCGTCGGCAACCGCCTCGATGTCGTGCACCCGCTGGTGCGCCGGCTCGACCACGCGATGGTGGCGATCAACGGCGTCAAGTTCACCGGCCACCCCATCCCGTTCGGCGGCATGAAGGCCTCGGGCCTGGGCCGCGAAGGCGGCAGCGAGGGCTTCGAACCCTTCGTCGAAACCAAATACGTTTGCTTGCACCACCACGGTCAGTTCTAAGGAGTGTTTGCCATGAGCCAAGATTTCAGCCAGCTGTTCGAACAGGACCGCGCCCACTTCATGCACCCTTCGACCCACGCCCATGATCACGCCAGCGGCGCGCTCAAGGGCCGGATCATCACCGGTGCCGAGGGCATCCGCCTGCGTGACCATGAAGGCCGCGAACTGATCGACGCCTTCGCCGGCCTGTACTGCGTGAACATCGGTTACGGGCGTACCGAGGTCGCTGACGCGATCCATCGTCAGGCCAAGGAGCTGGCGTATTACCACACCTACGTCGGCCACTCGACCGAAGCGATCATCGAGCTTTCCAGCCGCATCATCGACTGGGCGCCGGCTGGGATGAAAAAGGTCTATTACGGCCTGTCGGGGTCCGATGCCAACGAGACCCAGGTCAAGCTGGTGCGCTACTACAACAACATCCTCGGTCGTCCACTCAAGAAGAAGATCATCTCTCGCGACCGCGGCTATCACGGCTCGGGCATCATGACCGGCAGCCTTACCGGCCTGCCCAGCTTCCACCAGCATTTCGACCTGCCGGTGGAAGGCGTCAAGCATACGGTCTGCCCGCACTGGTACCGCAAGGCACCGGCCGGCATGGATGAGCAGGCCTTCGTGCGCTATTGCGCCGACGAGCTGGAGCAATTGATCCTGGCCGAAGGGCCCGACACGGTCGCCGCGTTCATTGGCGAGCCGCTGATGGGCACCGGTGGCATCATCGTGCCGCCCAAGGGCTACTGGAAGGCGATCCAGGCCGTGCTCGATCGCTACGACGTGCTGCTGATCGCCGACGAAGTGGTGTGCGCCTTCGGCCGCCTGGGCTCGAAGATGGGCAGCCAGCGCTACGACATCCGCCCGGACCTGATCACCACGGCCAAGGGCCTGACCAGCGCCTATGCGCCTCTGTCGGCAGTGATCGTTGGTGAGAAGGTGTGGAACGTGATCGAAGAAGGCTCGCAGAAGGCCGGCCCGATGGGCCACGGCTGGACCTACTCTGGGCACCCGATCTGCGCGGCGGCGGCGCTGGCCAACCTGGATATTCTCGAGCGCGAGAACCTGACCGAGAATGCCGAAGTGGTGGGTGCATACCTGAACCGGCGCATGCGCGAAACCTTCGAAGGCCACCCGCTGGTAGGTGAAGTACGGGGTGACGGCATGCTTTGCGCAATCGAGTTCATGGCCGATCGCGAGGCGCGTACGGCGTTCGACCCGGCGTTGAAAGTCGGGCCACAGGTGTCGGCAGCGTGCCTTGAGCGCGGGATGATCGCCCGGGCCATGCCGCATGGTGACATTCTCGGTTTCGCACCGCCGTTGGTGCTGAACCAGGAGGATGCCGAGAAGATCGTCGCCATCACCAAGGTGGCGGTCGATGAGGTAGCTGGCAAGGTACTCGGCTAAGCATCGCAGGGGCCGCCGTGCGGCCCCATCGCCGGCCTTGGCAGGCGAACCGACTGACGGTCCCATCCACCTTTCATCCTTGCCTACGCTGATATTCCCAACCCGCTAACGCAAGGAAACCCGTCATGGCCTTCCAATACAAGCGTCTGGACAAGAACAACGCCGCCGTGCTGCTGGTCGACCACCAGACCGGCCTGCTCTCGCTGGTAAGGGACATCGACCCCGACCGCTTCAAGAACAACGTCCTGGCCCTGTCGGACCTGGCCAAGTACTTCAAGCTGCCGACCATTCTCACCACCAGTTTCGAGACCGGCCCCAACGGCCCGCTGGTGCCCGAACTGAAAGAGCAGTTCCCCGACGCCCCGTACATCGCCCGGCCTGGCAACATCAACGCCTGGGACAACGAGGACTTCGTCAAGGCCGTCAAGGCTACCGGCAAGAAGCAGCTGCTGATCGCCGGCGTGGTGACCGAAGTGTGCGTGGCCTTCCCGGCACTGTCGGCGCTGGAGGAGGGCTTCGAGGTATTCGTCGTCACCGATGCCTCCGGCACCTTCAACGAACTGACCCGTGACTCGGCCTGGCGGCGCATGGAGGCCGCCGGGGCGCAACTGATGACCTGGTTCGGCGTGGCCTGCGAGCTGCACCGTGACTGGCGCAACGACATCGAAGGGCTGGGGACCCTGTTCTCCAACCATATTCCGGACTACCGCAACCTGATGACCAGCTACAACAAGATGGCCAAGTAATCCGGCCTTGAAGGCACCCCGTACCCTGTGGGGGCGGGTTCACCCGCGAATGCATCGGTAGCTTTGATGACGCATTCGCGGGTAAACCCGCTCCTACACCCACCCCGGAACACTCACCAGCACTCGTAGAATCAATGAGATAGAGGCAAGCCTGCGAAATCCATAAGCGAAGCGGCAAACTGCCATGGATCGACCATACTGACTCTTCATTCGCCCTCAGGAGAGTGCCATGTCGAAGTCGTCCAGGAAGAGAGACCCCAAGGACCAGCCGGAGAAACTGGGCGGCAAGGCGTACGAGAAGGAGCTCAAGCAGCTGCACGTGGAGCTGGTGAAGCTGCAGGAATGGGTGGTGGCCAAGGGCCTGAAGGTGTGCATTGTCTTCGAGGGCCGCGATGGCGCCGGCAAGGGCGGTACCATCAAGGCCATTACCGAGCGCGTCAGCCCGCGAGTATTCCGCGTGGTGGCGCTGCCGGCGCCAACCGAGCGGGAAAAGAGCCAGATGTATGTGCAACGCTACCTGGGCCACCTGCCTGCCGCGGGCGAGGTAGTGATCTTCGACCGCAGCTGGTACAACCGCGCCGGTGTCGAGCGAGTGATGGGCTTCTGCAGTGAAGAGCAGAGCAGCAAGTTTCTCACCGTGGTGCCGCTGTTCGAAAAGATGATGGTCGAGTCGGGGATCATCCTCATCAAGTACTGGCTGGAGGTCAGCGCCGAAGAGCAGACCCGCCGCCTGCAGGACCGCATCAACGATGGCCGCAAGCTGTGGAAGCTGTCGCCGATGGACCTCAAGTCCTACACACGCTGGGATGAATACACCCGGGCCCGCGACGAAATGTTCGCCGCCTCCGACTCGTCATGGGCACCGTGGTTCATGGCCCATTCCAACGACAAGCGCCGTGCCCGGCTGAACATCATCAGCCATCTGTTGACGCGCATTCCCTACAAGGACATCACCCGTGACGGGCTGGTGAAATTGCCCAAGCGCGGCAAGATCGGCAAATACAAGGCCGTCAACTACCCGTTCAAAGTCGTCGAAGAGCGTTTCTGATCTCTCCCCGCGGGGAGCAGCGAGGGTGCGAGCCTATGCCACATGATGGCAGCCTGTTGCAGGCGACGGTGGTGTTCCTGCTGGCCGTGGTGCTTCTGGTACCGCTGGCGCAGCGTTTGAAAATGGGGGCGGTGCCCGGCTATCTGCTGGCGGGCATCCTGATAGGGCCATCGGTATTTGGCCTGCTGAACAACCCGGATAACGTGGCACGCCTGTCGGAGATGGGTGTGGTGATGTTGCTGTTCGTCATCGGCCTGGAGCTTTCGCCGCGGCGTTTGTGGGGCATGCGCCGGGCGCTGTTTGGCGTCGGCTCGCTACAAGTGGGCCTGAGTGCTGTAGTGCTTGGCCTGCTGGCGTACTGGCTGTTCGGCCAGTCGAAGCCGGCTGCCATCGTGCTGGGCCTGGGCCTTGCGCTGTCGTCAACTGCGTTTGGCCTGCAGGTACTGGCCGAGCGCAAGGACCTGGGCAAGCCGCACGGCCGCCTGGCCGTGGCGATCCTGCTGTTCCAGGACATTGCCGCGATCCCGCTGATTGCCGTGGTGCCGCTGCTCGGTGGTGATGTCAGTACCGCCGACGAAGGCGCCTGGCCGGTGTTGGCGGTGGTGGTTGGCATAGGTGTGCTGATCATCTTTGGCCGCTACCTTTTGACCCCTGTCTTCAAATGGACAGTCGGTTCTGGCCTGCCCGAGCTGTCTACCGCTACCGCCCTGTTGGTGGTGCTGGGCACCGCCTGGGTGATGGAGCACGTAGGTGTGTCCATGGCGTTGGGGGCGTTTCTGGCGGGCGTCCTGATGGCCGAGTCGCCTTTCCGCCACGAACTGGAAACCCAGATCGAGCCCATCAAGGGGTTGCTGCTGGGGCTGTTCTTCGTTGGCGTGGGAATGAGCGCCGACCTGCGCCTGCTGTTCGGCATGCCGTTAATGGTGCTGGGGCTGACCCTGCTGCTGGTGATGATCAAATTGCCGCTGCTTTATGGCCTGGGCCGCACCGCAGGTGGGCTCACCCAGGCCCAGGCGCTGTGCCTGGGCGTGGTGCTGGCGTCTGGCGGCGAGTTTGCCTTCGTGGTGTTCAAGCTGGCGTTGGATCATCAGGTGCTGGGGCAGCAGGTGCATGACCTGCTGGTGCTGGCCATCACCTTGTCGATGGCGGTAGTGCCGTTGGTAATGATGGCCCTGGCGCGGCAGTTGCGTGACGACAGCCCCACACCGGCAGCCCCTGAAGCGGGCCACTGAATCGCGCCACATGGCGCACCTGGAGTTCGGAGGTGAAGCATGCAACCGGGTATCAAGATGGACAGCCGCCTGTCGCGGGGCTTGCTCGATGTGCTCATCAAGGCCGGCCTGGTGGCTGCGCTGGTGATATTCGCCTTCCAGACGTTCCAGCCGTTCCTGGAGCTGATGCTGTGGTCGGTGATCCTGGCGGTGACCTTGTACCCGTTGTATTGCCGCATCCAGCGCCGCACAGGGCTCAAGGACGGGCTTTCGGCGACGCTGGTCGTTCTGCTGGTACTGGTCGTGCTGCTGGTGCCGATCTACCTGGTGGTGATGTCGATCGGCGAATCGGTGGACAGCCTGGTGACGCTGCTGAAAAGCGGGGCCTGGACCGTGCCGGCCCCTCCCGACTCGGTGGCGGCCTGGCCGCTGATCGGGCCGAAGGTGCATGCCTTGTGGCTGGCCGCCTCGGAAAACATGGCCGGTGTGCTGAACCAGTGGATGCCCCAGCTCAAGGGTGCCGGGCGCACGGTGCTGGGGGCTGCAGCCAGTGCGGGCGGCGCGTTCCTGCTGTTCATCGCGGCGATCATCGTCTCGGGCATCATCATGGCGTTCGGTGACCGCGGCGAAATCGCGGCGCAGCGCATTGCCATGCGGGTGTCGGGGGAGGAGCGCGGCAAGCCATTGGCCAAGCTGTGCACCGCCACCATTCGCGCGGTGGCCCAGGGCGTGATCGGCATTGCCTTCATCCAGATGCTGCTGATCGGTGTCGGCTTCGTCATCAAAGGGGTACCGGGAGCGGGGATGCTGGCAATCGTCATCCTCATGCTGGGGATTGCCCAGGCACCGGCCACGTTGATAACGGTGCCGGTGATCATCTACATCTTCAACGTCGAAGGCTTTACCGTGGCGACCATCATTTTCGCCATCTACACCTTCGTCGCCGGGCTTGCCGACAACGTGCTCAAGCCGCTGCTGCTGGGGCGCGGGGTGGACGTGCCGATGCCGGTGGTGCTGATCGGGGCATTGGGCGGCATGGTGGTCAAAGGCATCATCGGCCTGTTCATCGGGCCGGTGATCCTGGGCGTCACTTATGTACTGTTCTGGCAGTGGGTGGCGCTGCAGGTGCCGGAAAATCCCGTCGAACCGTCGGCGTAAGCCAAGGCCTGCCATGCCCGGACGCTTCTGTGGTTTTGCACTGAGCCTGGCTGCCGCGTTGGTGGGCTGTACCCAGGTCGGCCCGGATTTCCAGCCGCCGCAGGACCCGTGGCTGGGTACCTGGAATACCCCGCTGCTGGAGCAGGCCGGGCAGCAGGCCGCGGCGCCCGACCTTCGTCAGTGGTGGGCCGTGTTCGCCGACCCTGCCCTGGATGCCTTGATCGCCGAGGCCGATGCCAATAACAGCAACCTGCGCGTGGCTGGTTTGCGCGTTGCCGAAGCCCGCGCCCAGTTGGCCATCGTGCAGACCGGGCGTTATCCACAGCTGCAGCAACTGCGCGCGCAGAGCCTTTACCTGAAGCAGGATCAGTCCGGCACCGCCACCGCTCGCGACTCGGTGTTCTGGCAATCCAGCGCGGGCTTCGACATTGGCTGGGAAATCGACTTCTGGGGGCGCTTCAGCCGCGCCATCGAAAGCGCCGACGCCGTCTACTTCGCCTCCCAGGCCAATTACGCCGATGCCATGCTGCTGTTGCGTGCGCAGGTGGCCGACACCTACTTTGCCCTGCGCACCGCCGAGGCGCGGCTGGATATCGCCGAAGAAAACGCCCGCCGCCAGGCGCGCAGCCTGGAGATAACCGAGCGGCTGTTCCGTCATGGCGAAAACGACGAACTCGACTGGCAACAGGCGCGCACCCAGTACCTGGCTACCCAGGCCACCATCCCCGAGTTCCAGAACCAGCTCAATGCCCTGCGCAACGTGCTGTGCTCGCTGCTGGGCCGCGCGCCCGGGCCGCTGCCACAGCTCGATGCCGGTCATGGCCAGTTGCCGTTGCCGGACCGTGCCGTGCTGCAGGATGTGCCCGCCCGCCTGCTGCAGCGCCGCCCGGACATCCGTGCCGCCGAGCAGGCGGTAGCGGCGCAGTCGGCGCTGGTCGGGGTAGCCGAGGCCGACCTTTATCCACAACTGAGCCTGTTGGGCAGCATCGGCTGGAGTTTCGTCACGGCCAATCATTTGCCCGATACCTTCGACATCGCCGCCGGGCCCAGCCTGATCTGGAACCCGTTCGACTACGGTCGACGCAAGAACGCTGTGCGCGTGGAAGATGCCCGCTTGCAGCAACTGATCGAGCTGTATCACCAGGATGTGCGCGAAGCCGCCCGTGAGGCCGACGATGCCGCCAGCGGGCTGGTGCGCTCGCTGCAGAGCGCAAGTATCCGCGACCAGGCCTCGCAGGCCGCGCAGCGCTCCCTGAACCTGGCCAGCTCGCAGTACCGCGAAGGCTTTGCCGACTTCCAGCGCGTGCTCGACGCCCAGCAACTGCTGCTGCAGCAACAGGACGGCTACCTGGTCAGCCGCGGCAATGCGGTCAGCAGCCTGGTGACGCTTTACAAGGCCCTGGGCGGCGGCTGGGACGCCAGCCGCGCACCGATCGACCCGGCCACCCGCCAGCAGATGCAGCAACGCACCGACTGGGGTGAGCTGCTTGACGAACCAGGCCCCAGCGCACATGCACAAGGTGAAACGAAATGAGCGACACCACGCCGACGCCATCCCCGCCAGCCCCCGATCGCGGCATGCGCTGGGTGCTGCTGCTGATTGTCGTGAGCCTGCTGTGGTACCTGCTGGCCGATCGCTTCACGCCCTATACCCAGCAAGCCCGCCTGCAGGCCTACGTGGTGCCGGTGAGTGCCGAGGTGGCTGGGCAGGTGAAGCGTGTGGCGGTGGGCAACAACCAGGAAGTGCGCAAGGGCGATGTGTTGTTCGAACTGGACCAGGAGCAATATCGCATCGCCCTGGCCCGAGCCGAAGCCGACCTGGACACGGTACGCCGGCAGATCGGCGCCCACACCGCTGGCATCGACTCGGCCCAGGCGGCGCTGGTGGCGGCCCAGGCCAACGAGCGCAAGGCCCGGCAGGACGCCGAGCGGCTCAAGCGCCTGATCGATGAAGACCCGGGCACGGTGTCGGTGCGCCGCCTCGAGGGCGCCCAGGCCACCCGCGACCAGGCCATCAGCCAGGTGGCGGCAGCCCGTGCCGAAGTTGAGCGGGCCCGTGAGCAGCAGGGCGGGGCGCAGGACGACAACGCCCAGCTGCGCAGCGCGGCGGCCAATGTGGAAAAAGCCCGGCTGGACCTGGCGCGCACCATGGTACGCGCCGATGCAGACGGGTTGATCACCGACCTGCGCACCGACGTTGGCCACTATGTTGGCGCCGGCAGCCCGATGATGACCCTGATCGCTATCCATGACGTGTGGATAAGTGCCGACATGACCGAGAACAACCTAGGTCGGCTGCGCCCTGAAACCCCGGTGCTGGTAGTGCTTGATGCGCTGCCCGGCACGGTGTTGAAGGGGCGCATTCGCAGCATCGGCTACGGTGTGAGCGTAGGCCAGAGTGCCCCGCCAGGTACGTTGCCGACCGTACAGAACAGCCGCGAGTGGCTGCGCTCCGCACAGCGCTTCCCGGTTATCGTCGAACTGGAGCGTGACCAGTTGCAGGACAAGACCGTATTGCGGGTCGGTGGCCAGGCCGAAGTCATGGCCCTGCCAAGCGAGGGCAACCCATTGAACCTGCTGGGCCGGCTGTTCATGTGGCTGATGAGCTGGCTGTCGTATGCCTATTGAACTACGCCGCCTGCGTGCCCTGCGCCTGGCCTGGGGCGTGGCGCTTTGCCTGGCGGTGAGTTTCGGCATCGGCTTGCCGGTACCGATCCTGGCGCCGGTGTTCGCGGTGTTGTTGCTGGCCATGCGCAGCCAGCCCTTGCCCCTGCGTGCGGCACCGGCCTTGGCGGTGCTGGTGCTGCTTGCCTGCGGCAGCGGGCTGCTGCTGATTCCGCTGCTGCGCCATGCCCCGGTAAGTGGGGTGTTGTTGGTGAGCGTGGGGGTTTTCCTTACCTTGCGTTATGCACTGAAAGGCGGCAATGGCCTGTTGGCCAATTTGCTGGTTATCGGCCTGACCATGATCGCTGCCGCCGGCACCAGCGACTTCAGCCTGGCGCTGTCGGTGGTCGAAGCGCTGGCCAAAGGCATGCTGCTGGCGGTGCTGGGCACGGCAGCGGCGCATGTGCTGTTTCCCGAGCCGGCCGATGCGCCGGCGCAACCGGCACCGCCTCTGCTCGACGGTGACCAGGTGAGCTGGGTTGCCTTGCGTGCTACGTTGATCGTCATGCCGGCCTTCCTGCTGGCGCTGATCGCCCCGGACCAGTACATGCCGCTGATCATGAAGGCAGTGAGCCTGGGGCAGCAGGCCGGTGAGACCCGCGCACGGCATGCCAGCCGCGAGCTGATCGGCTCGACCTTGCTGGCCGGGTTGCTGGCGATATTGATGTGGGGCGCGTTGAGCCTGTTCGTGCACCTGTGGATGTTTTTTCTGTGGGTGCTGCTGTTCGTTCTCTGGCAGGGGCGCAGGCTCTACCGTGCGGTGGATACCAGGCAAAGCCCGGCGTACTGGGTGAGTTGCCTGACGACCATGCTGATCTTGCTGGGGCAGTCGGTGCAGGACAGCGCGGGCGGGCAGGATGTGTACCGCGCCTTTGCCGTGCGCATGGCGCTGTTTCTGGCGGTGTCGGTGTATGCCAGTGCCATGCTGATCTGGATCGACCGGCTTCGGATGCGGCGTGGGCTTCTTCGCGGGTGAACCCGCTCCTACAGGTATCGTGTTGCCCATGGGATCACGCAATTCTTGTGGGAGCGGGCATGCCCGCGAAGAGGCCAGCCCAGGAAAACCTAGGGCTTCCAGTCAACCCCACTCTCTTCCAGGTAGGCGTCCACCGCTGCCCCAACAGTGGGATGAAATGCCGACTCCCCCATATGCTCGAACAACTCGAACTGCCGCATCTTGTCCTTTACCGGGTCCTTCATCTCGGCAAACTGCAACTCCACCCCCCGCGCCTCCAGCGCCCGGTCCAGCTCGGCCAGCATGTCCGCCGAGGTGATATCGATGCTGGTCACCGGCTCTGCCGCGATCACCAGCCGTTGTACCGGGGTAGGCGATGCATCCACCGCCGCCATCACCGTGCTCTGGAACTGTTCGGCATTGGCAAAGAACAGCGGGGCATCCCAACGCAGCAGCACCAGCCCCGGAATGCGTCGGGCCTGTGGATAACGCTGCACATCATGGTAACCGCGGGTGCCATCCACCCGTCCCAGCACCGCATGATGCGGCCGCCAGCCGTCCCACAGGAATTCGATCACCGATATAGCCACGGCAATGCAGATACCGGGAATGGCCCCGAATACCGCTACGCCGACGAAGCAAGTGAACGACAGCCAGAATTCCCATTGCTGCATGCGGAAGATGCGCTTGAGGTCGGCGAACTCGAACAGGCCCAATGCTGCGGCAATCACCACTGCCGCCAGGGCGCTGTTGGGCAGGTGTTGCATCAGGTTGGGCGCCACCAGCAGCAACAGGGTCACCGCCAGCGCGCCGATAATACCGGTGAGCTGAGTCTGCGAGCCGGCCGCTTCGGCCACGGGGGTGCGCGATGAGCTGCTGCTGATGGGGATGCCCTGGAACAGCCCCGAGGCCAGGTTGGCCACACCCAGGCCGAACATTTCCTGGTTGGGGTTGACCGGGGCCTTCATGCGCGCGGCGTATGAACGTGACAGCACACTGGTATCGGCGAACGACACCAGCGCTACTGCGATGCCACCGAGCAGCACCTCCACCAGGTCGATATCGCTGACCCAGGGGAACACGAAGCTGGGTAGCCCCTGGGGCAGTTCGCCGAGCACTTTCACGCCTTGCTGGTCGAGCCCCAGCAGGCTCACCGCCAGCGTGGCCAGCACCACAGCAATGAGAATGCCCGGCAAACGCTTGAACGGCTTGAGCAGCAGGATCAGCGCCAGGCTACCGCCACCGACCACGAAGCTTGGCCAATGGCCCTGGCCGGCGAGCAATGCCTGGATCAGGTTCCAGGTATCCCGCAGTGGGCCCTGGCTGTCGACCGACAGGCCGAACAGTTTGGGCAACTGGCTGATCAGCACCGTGAGGGCGATGCCGTTCATGTAGCCATAGCGGATCGGCTTGGACAGCAGTTCGGTGATGAAGCCCAGGCGCAGCAAACCGGCGATCACACAGAACGCCCCGGCGACCAGGGCCATCATGCTGGCGATGGCGATTGCCCGTTGCGGGTCGCTGGCGGCGTACTGCACCACCACTGCCAGGATCGGCGCGGCCAGCGCCGAGTCCGGGCCCAGCACCAGGATGCGGCTGGGGCCGAAAAGGGCGTAGGCCAGCAGCGGGATGATGGTGGCGTACAGGCCGTAGATGCCAGGTACGCCGGAAGCTTCGGCATAAGCGATACCCACCGGCACCAGCATGGTGGTGAGCACCAGGCCGGCGGCGATGTCCCTGGGTAGCCAGGCGGGTTGGTAGTGGAGCAGGGTGACCAGGCCGGGTAACCAGCGTTGCCAGTCGAGGCGGGTTTTTTCGGGCATGGGGCGTGCGTCCAGGGGAGGGTGCTGAATCACAGCTTAGATGCTGAATTCCGGGGCCGCTCTGCGGCCCTTTCGCGACACAAGGCCTTTGATGCAATGTCCAGAAAATGCGTGGTAGCTGTGGGAGCGGGCATGCCCGCGAACACCGGCGCAGCCGGTGCCAGGCACCGCGTTGGATTCTTCGCGGCTAAAGCCCACAGGGGGAGCGTGCCGCTTGCCAAATGCCAGAAAAAACAAAACCCCTTGAGGCGTTGGCCTCAAGGGGTTCGTGGGTACTGCAGTCTGGCGCTTAGACGTTGAAGCGGAAGTGCATCACGTCACCGTCCTTGACGATGTAGTCCTTGCCTTCCAAACGCCATTTACCGGCTTCCTTGGCACCGCTCTCGCCCTTGAACTGGATGAAGTCGTCATAGGCCACCACTTCAGCGCGGATGAAACCTTTTTCGAAGTCGGTGTGGATCACGCCAGCGGCCTGTGGTGCGGTGGCACCGACGCGTACGGTCCAGGCGCGTACTTCCTGCACGCCGGCAGTGAAGTAGGTCTGCAGGTTCAGCAGCTCGTAACCGGCGCGGATAACGCGGTTCAGGCCAGGCTCTTCCAGGCCCAGGGCCTCAAGGAACATATCCTTCTCTTCACCGTCTTCCAGTTCGGCGATTTCCGCTTCGATCTTGTTGCACACCGGCACCACTACCGCGCCTTCTTCCTCGGCGATGGCCTTGACCACGTCCAGGTGCGGGTTGTTGTCGAAGCCGTCTTCGGCCACGTTGGCGATGTACATGACCGGCTTGCTGGTCAGCAGGTGGAAGCCGCGGATGACCGCCTTGTCTTCGGCGCTCATGTTCTTCATCAGGCTGCGCGCTGGCTTGCCTTCGGTGAAGTGCGGGATCAACTGTTCGAGGATGGCCTTCTGCGCCAGGGCTTCCTTGTCGCCGCCCTTGGCGTTGCGGGCAACCTTCTGCAGTTGCTTCTCGCAGCTGTCGAGGTCGGCGAAGATCAGCTCGAGGTCGATGATCTCGATGTCACGCTTGGGGTCGACGCTGTTGGAAACGTGGATCACGTTCTCGTCTTCGAAGCAGCGCACCACGTGGGCAATGGCGTCGGTCTCGCGGATGTTGGCGAGGAACTTGTTGCCCAGGCCTTCGCCTTTCGAGGCACCAGCCACCAGGCCGGCGATGTCGACGAACTCCATGGTGGTCGGCAGGATGCGGTTTGGCTTGACGATTTCAGCCAGTGCATTCAAGCGCGCATCGGGCATCGGCACGATGCCGCTGTTAGGCTCGATGGTGCAGAAGGGGAAGTTCTCCGCCGCGATGCCAGACTTGGTCAGGGCGTTGAACAGGGTGGACTTGCCGACGTTGGGCAGGCCGACGATGCCGCAATTGAAACCCATGGGTATTCCCCTCTCTAAGGAAATCAGGCCTTCTGGCTGTGCAGCTCGCGCATCGCCTTGGCGAAGTCGCCGGCAAGCACGTCCGGCAGCACGCCGAGGGCAAAATCGATGCTGGCGTCGAGCTTCTCCTGCTCGGCGCGCGGCGCGCGGCCCAGGACGAAGTTGGAGACCAGTTTGGCGTCACCCGGGTGGCCGATGCCAAGCCGCAGGCGGTGGAAGTCGTTCTGGTTGCCGAGCTGCGCGATGATGTCGCGCAGGCCGTTGTGCCCACCATGGCCACCGCCGCGCTTGAGCTTGGCGACGCCCGGGGGCAGGTCGAGTTCGTCATGTGCCACCAGGATCGCTTCCGGCTTGATGCGGAAGAAATTGGCCAAGGCCGCCACGGACTGGCCGCTACGGTTCATGTAGGTGGTGGGGATGAGCAGACGAACGTCGTTGCCCTGATGGCTGAACTTAGCCGTCAGGCCGAAATATTTGCGGTCAGCGGTCAACGAGACGCGCTGGGCGCTGGCAATGCGTTCAACGAAAAGAGCCCCTGCGTTATGCCGGGTCTGTTCGTATTCGGGGCCGGGGTTACCCAGGCCGACGATCAACTGGATGGCGGTCACGTCAGGGGCTCTTCCTTGGAGTTGGTGGGTTACAGGGCGCGCGGCACTGTAACCCGATCAACGCCGGCGCGCGAGTGGATTACTCGGCAGCGCCTTCTGCTTCTGGAGCAACGCGTGGAGCGTGAACGTTGGCAACAGCTTTGTCATCACCGTGGGCCAGAGCTACGAACTCTACGCCTTTCGGAGCTTTCAGGTCCGACAGGTGGATGATGGTGCCGATTTCAGCGTTGGCCAGGTCGACTTCGATGAACTCAGGCAGGTCTTTGGCTTCGCAGGAAACTTCGATCTCGGCTTCTACGTGGGAGATCTCGCCGCCTTTCTTGACCGGGGCTTCTTCATTGATGAAGTGAACCGGTACCTTGGCGGTCAGTTTCTGGCCAGCAACGACGCGAACGAAGTCGGCGTGCATGATGAAGCCTTTGGCCGGGTGGCGCTGCAGAGCCTTGACCACGACGTTTTGCTTGGCGCCGTCGACGTTCAGTTCCAGAACGTGGCTGAAGGCAGCCTCGTTTTCGAACAGCTTGGTGATTTCCTTGGCCAGGATGGTCAGGGACTGAGCGTCTTGGTTACCACCGTAGACAACGGCTGGGATGTTCGCGGAGTGACGCAGGCGGCGGCTCGCACCTTTCCCCAGGTCAGTACGCGCTTGGGCGTTCAGAGTGAATTCGGTCATTTTGTTTCTCCAAAGTAGCCCCCCGAGGGCGTTTGCGACCAGCGCCAACGGGGATGGCAAAAAAGCCCCGCCCCAACAACCAGTGTTGGGGCGGGGCGCTTTTCGTCAGCGTGTGTTCCGCTTAGCGGAACATCGCGCTGATCGATTCTTCGTTGCTGATGCGGCGGACCGCTTCAGCGACAACCGGTGCGATATCCAGCTGGCGGATACGGTCACAGGCTTGAGCAGCGGCGGACAGCGGAACGGTGTTGGTCACCACCAGCTCGTCCAGTACCGACTTCTCGATGTTCTCGATCGCGCGGCCCGACAGGACAGGGTGCGTGCAGTAGGCGTAAACCTTGGCAGCGCCGTGTTCTTTCAGGGCTTTGGCCGCGTGGCACAGGGTGCCGGCGGTGTCGACCATGTCGTCTACCAGGATGCAGGTGCGCCCTTCGACGTCGCCGATGATGTGCATGACCTCGGAGTGGTTAGCCTTCTCGCGGCGTTTGTCGATGATACCCAGGTCGACGCCCAGGGACTTGGCAACGGCACGTGCGCGCACGACACCACCGATGTCCGGGGAGACGATCATCAGGTTCTCGAAACGCTGGTCCTCGATATCGTCGACCAGTACGGGCGAGCCGTAGATGTTGTCGACCGGGATATCGAAGAAACCCTGGATCTGGTCAGCGTGCAGGTCGACGGTGAGTACACGGTCGATACCTACGACAGTGAGCATGTCAGCGACGACTTTGGCGCTGATGGCTACACGTGCCGAACGCGGACGGCGGTCCTGGCGGGCGTATCCGAAGTAAGGAATCACGGCGGTGATTCGGGATGCTGAGGAGCGGCGGAAGGCGTCGGCCATCACTACCAGTTCCATCAGGTTATCGTTGGTCGGGGCACAGGTCGGCTGAATAATGAAGACGTCTTTACCGCGGACATTCTCATTGATCTCAGTGCTGATCTCGCCGTCGGAGAACTTACCGACAGAAACGTCACCGAGAGGGATATGCAGCTGACGTACGACACGCCGAGCCAGATCGGGGTTGGCGTTCCCCGTAAAGACCATCATCTTGGACACGCGCAGTACCTGAAGGCTGAGGGTAACCTGGATGAGTATAAGGAAAATGGCAGGGGCGGCTGGATTCGAACCAACGCATGGCAGGATCAAAACCTGCTGCCTTACCGCTTGGCGACGCCCCTGTATCTGTTGCTGCGAACGCTTATGCGCTCGACTTCTTGACCAGACTTTGCAGCTTGCGATGCAACATCGAAACGTTGCTTCCTTTCGCCACAAACCCTGTTTGGGTCGCTGAAAGAAGGGCCAGAACTTTATCAGCTTCGGCTTTGCTTGGGAAGGCCCCAAACACACAACTTCCAGTACCGGTCAGTCGAGCCTCAGTGAATTTACCCAGTGAATTCAACGCATTGCGAACTTCCGGGTAACTCTGCTCTACCACCGGTTGGCAGTCATTTCGACTGTTTCCCTCGGGAACGGGGCGCATCTTAAGGGGGAGCGAATCACGTGTCAACTGTGGATGTGAAAAAATTTCTACTGTGCTGACAGACACTTGCGGCACAAGCACGACATACCACGGCTCTTCCGGGTCGACCGGGGTCAATTGTTCACCCACGCCCTGGGCGAATGCCGCGTGGCCGCGCACGAATACCGGTACGTCGGCGCCCAGGCTCAGGCCTAGTGCGGCCAGGCGGTCTTCGTCCCAGTCCAGTTGCCACAGGTGGGCGAGGGCCAACAGGGTAGTGGCGGCATCCGAGCTGCCACCGCCGATGCCGCCGCCCATGGGCAGCACCTTGGTCAGCCAGATATCGGCGCCCAACGTCGTGCCGGATTGTTCCTGCAGCTTGCGCGCAGTACGCACGATCAGGTTGCTGTCATGCGGCACTGCTTCGATCTCGGTGTGCAGGCGGATCACGCCGTCGTCACGCACGGCAAAGCTCAGTTCGTCGCCGTGATCGAGAAACTGGAACACGGTTTCCAGCTCGTGATAGCCGTCCGCACGGCGGCCGATGATGTGCAGCCACAGGTTGAGCTTGGCCGGAGCGGGCAGGGTTAGGGTCTGCATGTATCAGTGCCCCAGCTGGCGGGGCTGCCAGTCCTTGACCACCAGTGTCACGTCGAGGTCCTTGCCGTGCAGCTTCATACGCTCGGGCAGCCAGTAGCCGTTCTGTTCCGTGTAGCTCAGGTATTGCACCTGCCAGCCGTCCTGGTCGAGGCTGGCCAGGCGGCTGTCGCCGTCCAGGGTCAGCTTGCTCTTGCTGTCGGGGGCCGGCAGGCCGCGGACCCACCAGACCAGGTGCGAGACCGGCAACTGCCAGCCCAGTTGTTCTTCCAGCAGGGCTTCGGGGCTGAGGGCCTCGTAGCGGCCCTGGTTGGCCACTTCCAGTACCACGCCGCCGGGGCGGCCGGTCAGGCGAGCGGCGCCACGGCCCAGCGGGCCGGCCAGGCGAATATCGTAGTAGTCCTGGCGTTGCAGCCAGAACAGCGTGCCGCTGCCGGAGTCGCGCGGGGCACGGATGCCGACCTTGCCGTTGATCTGCCAGCCATCGAGGCTGCTCAGTTGCTCTTTATGGGCGCGCCACTGCTGCGGGTCGCCGTGGCCCTGCAGGGCCTCGCGACTACCGAAGCCGGCACAGCCGGCCAGCAGGGCGATCAGGGTGAAGGTAATGCAATGGCGCAGGAACATGGTGTTAGAGAGTCTCGGATCCGGTCAGGCGCAGGATGGTCTTGCGCAGGATGGGGCTGTCGGCCTGGGCTTCGAAGCCCTTGGCCCAGACCTGGCGGGCTTCGCGGCGCTTGCCGTTGGCCCATAGCACTTCGCCCAGGTGGGCGGCCACTTCGTGGTCTGGGAAGCTGGCAAAGGCCTTGCGCAGGTAGGTTTCAGCCTCGTCGAGGTTGCCCAGGCGGTAATTGACCCAACCCAGGCTGTCGAGCACCGCCGGGTCATCCGGGGTCAGCTGATGGGCCTTGTCGATCAGCGCCTTGGCTTCGCTGTAGCGGGTGGTGCGGTCGGCCAGGGTGTAGCCGAGGGCGTTCAGGGCCATGGCGTTTTCCGGCTCGCGGGCGATGATGGCGCGCAGGTCTTTTTCCATCTGCGGCAGGTCGTCACGCTTTTCCGCCAGCATGGCACGGGTGTACAGCAGGTTGAGGTCGTCCGGGTAGCGCTGGATGGCTTGCTGCAGCACCTGGCTGGCCTGGGCGTCCTTGTTGTTGTTGCTGTAGCTTTCCGATTCGATCAGGAACAGCTGTATGGCGTAGTCCGGCTGGGATTCGCGGGCATCGGCGAGCAGGCGCGAGGCTTCGGTACCACGGCCGTTGGCAATCAGGATGTCGGCCTGGCGCAGCTGCGCCGGCAGGTAGTCGGGGCCCGGGCCGACCAGGGCGTATTCACGCAGGGCGCCTGCAGGGTCGTGGCGCTCTTCGCGGATGCGGCCCAGGTTCAGGTGCGCGGCGTCGACGTTGCTGTCGCGTTCGATCAGCTCCTGCAGGTAGCCCTCGGCTTCATCCCAGTCCTTGTTTTCCAGGCACACCAGCGCCAGCGAATAGCGCAGCTCGTCGTCCTCGGGGTATTGCTGGACCAGGCTGAGGAACTCGCCCTTGGCATCGGCGATGCGGTCCTGTTCGACCAGGGTGCGCGCGTAGGTCAGGCGCAGGCGCTTGTCGTCCGGGTTGTCGCGAATCGCCCCGCGCAGCAGTGGCAGGGCCTCCGGGCCGCGGTCCAGGGCTTGCAGCAGGCGCGCGCGCAGCAGGACCGGGGCGACTTCGCCGTTTTGCGGCGGGTGCGACTCGAGCAACTCCAAGGCTTCTTCGGCCTTGCCGTCCTGGTTCAGCAGCAGGGCCTTGCCGAACACCAGCTGGCTGTTGTCCGGGTACTTCGCCAGCAGGCGTTCGAAGCTTTGCAGCAAGCCGTCGCGGGTGCTCTGGTCGGTTTCGGCGGCGGACAGAGCGAGGAAATCGAAATGGGTGTCGCCTTGGCCCTGCAGGACCTTTTCCATGTAAGTCATGGAGTCGTCATAGCGGCCGGCGCGGGCCAGCTGGATGGCTGCGGCGCGCTGGGCGTCGAGGTTCTGCGGGTCGTTGCGGGCCCAGACCAGGGCGTTGTCCAGTGCCGGTTCGTCGGCGCCGAGGTATTCGGCAATGCGGTAGGCGCGCTCGGAAACCCCGGGGTCCTGGGTTTTCGCGGCCTGGTCGGTGTAGTTGGCCAGGGCGATGTCGAAGCGGTTGCGCTGGCCGGCCAGTTCGGCCACCAGCAGGCTGTAGAGCGTATCCTGCTTGAACGAGCCATACACCACGGGTTTTTCCGCCTCGCTCTTGCCGGCCTCGGCGACGGGAGGCTCGGCCTTTTGCGGGGCCAGGCTCTGGCAGCCCTGGAGCAGGGCGAAGGCAAGCAGCAATGCGTATGGTTTGTTCATAGAAGGCTTTAAAAAGGACTCACCGGCGGTCGGAGCATGATGACACAAGCGCGGTGGCAAACCCACCTGCGAAGGTCGTGGTTTACAGGCTGGGTGGTGCAGAGTGGGACAGCGGGGTGGGGGAGAGGTTCGAAGGGGCTTCTGACACAATGACCCAGCCCCTACCTGCGCCGACAATTTTGTCGAGATCACAGGTCAGGATAGATCCGCTCGTATAGTGCCACGTCGCTGGGGCAGTCAATTTCTCCCCAGGGAGCGTGCGTCGCCACGCCGGCGACTGGAAAACCCTCGCTGACTAGTGCCCCTAATAGCGATGTCATGTCAGTCTGGTCGCGTGCCTGAGGCGTGAGCCCTTGCAATTGCCTTTTCAACGCCTGCCAACCCGCTGGCGTGACTTTGAACAAGCCTATGTACTGGCCCTGAATGACCTCAAGACTGGTAGCGGTCTGTCCAATAGCGCTCACCAATCCATCGACTAACCGGAAGTTCTCCAGGTCTGGTAGCGGATCGTTGAAGCGTTGCTGCCAGAGACGCACTGCAGCGGGATCGTAGCCCAGGACAATATCGGCTGGATGGTTAATTAGCTCGGATACTAGGGTGCTGTCGTAGAAGATGTCACCGTAGCTAACAAGGCAAGGCTCTGCGCTCAACCAACCGCTGGCGCAATTTAGAGAGCTGAAAATACCGGAGCTGTGCCAGCGGTGGTTGTGAAACAAAGTGTCGGTGAATGGTGCAAGCATTTCGCTTCGATAGCCTGCAACGATGCCAACCTCGCTGACATCGCATCGACGGAGCGTTTCAATCGCGCGCTGTAGCAGTGGCACACCATTAAAGGGTACCAAGGCCTTGGGGCGTTCATCGGTCAGGGCTTGTAAGCGACTCCCGCGACCTGCAGCAAGAATAATGGCTTTCATGAAAAAGCTCCAAAGGCATGTCGCACGCGTTGAATATCCAATGGATCGGCAGGTAGTTCTCGCTCGGGGTGCCACATGATCCCGGTATGACGACGGTGGTCGTCATACACAGCCTCGATCACGCCGTCGTCGGCCAGGGCTATTACGCGGTAGCCGTCGGGCGCCTCCCGAAAGCCGTATTCATGATAGGAATTCACTCGCCGCCGTTGTTCTTGCATGTTGATCATGTGTTCGCCTACATGGCCGGCCAAACGTTCCAAAGTGCCGCCAGCTCGCGTCAACATTACCTGCATGCCGCGGCATACACCGAGCACCGGAAGCCGTAGATTTTCCGCAAGATCAAGCAAGACCCTCTCAGTGGCGTCGCGTGTGTCGGCTGTCCCACTCAGGGCCTGGCAGCTCCCTCCACCAGTAAGCAAGAGGCCCTGAGGGCGCAATGATTGGACTAGCGCCATGCTGACTCTCGGATCGTTTGGAAGGTACAGCGGGGTCAGCCCACATTGGTCTAAGAATTCAACCCAGCGCTGGTCAAGCGCGTCCCGCCATTCCTGGCGTTCGGCGTTGAACTGCCTGAGCATGGTCATCCCAACCAAAATCATGCCAGCACCTGTATACGCCGCTCGGCGCAGTCGAGCAGCAGGCTTGTCGCCGCCAATAGGGTTTTGAATCGAGTATCGCCCACGCCGATAGCTGCGGGAATGGCGAACTCTCGGGCTCGGATCGACATATGCGAGTTCTCGCCTCCGTAGGCGGTGATGAAACCAGCAATGCGGTGGGTAAAAATCCAATCAAAACCCGGATCAGCGTTTTCGATTAAGACAATGCAACCCTCTATGTCCGGTGCCAATTGCCCTGGAAGCACTTGGGCCACCCGCGCGTGAGTGGCACGTCGAGTGATGAAGTTGGGATTGCACCAGTGCACTCGATGGCCGAATAGATCTTGCGGCTGACAGATGATGCTTGGCGTACGGACTAACTGCGTTTCATACCAGCGGCTGCGGTTGTGGGCAATTGCTTGGTGCAAACGTTTGCGATCGATGTCGGCATAAACGCTGGTAAATTCGGTGATTTGCGCAAAGCTGAGTTGGTCGCGGTCAAAACCATGTACCTCACCCCAATCGCATAGTGAGCGCAGAACATCCGAAACAAACGCTGCATAGAGGTATTTGAGCTTCTCGCGCGACGCAATAGCGGCCTGAGCAAATTGTAGAAACTGCTCGGCGGAAACGTTAAGACCGCACTGGTCAAAAGCTTGCTGAATGGCGTTGACCTGGGCCCGAGATACAGTTAGCCCGTTCATAGATTTTGGGGGCCGCTGTAATGGGCGCTGCCAGTCAAAATAACGCTCCGGAGTCTCGTCGTAGCGTGCCACACGTATATCGTAGGTACCCGGCCGGACATGACCGTGCAGCTTTAGGAAATCGTCCTTATGCAACGTCTGGAAATCGCTGGCCATCTCGCGATCGATACTATTGACCCCTCCGGTCACATGATCGATGAAACCGGCAGATACTACCCCCGCTGTTTCCAGCGATTTAATTATTGCGGTACCTATGAACGCTGCACGGGCAGCGCCAGCGAATATTTCAGCGACCACGTTGGCCGCCGATAGGCCATTCCTCATACGTTGCAAGGACTCGCGCCGAGGTTCCCCCGCCATTAAACTCTGCACCTTGTCAGTAATACTCGGTAGGCGTGTCAGGTCGGAGAAGAACGGGCCGCTGGGGGAGATAATGTGCTCGGTCAACTGGCGTAGCTCGTTCAAGTAGCATTCGTGCTGCTCGGTACTAAGAGTCCGGAGCGCCGGCAGCGCGGCAGCGGCACCGGGGCTAGTAAGCTCTGGCGTGAAGCAAGTAGGAATGATCGCGAACTCGATCTTGTCATGCAGATGAGGATGCATGGCCAAGTAGTCGCCGCACTGTTCGACTACGCGCTCGGCAACATCTTGAGGTACCGAGGCAGGGATGAATGACTCGATGCTGTGGGCAATGCAGATGTAAGGAGAGCCACCCACCTGGTACATCAGCGGTTTGCGCCGCAGATCCCGGTAGCCGTATCGGAACCTGGCAGAGGCCCAATTAAGGTCAGTGATCAGCTCCTTATATAGCGAGTAGGCTAGCGCCCGCGGCTTGGTACCGATCATTTCCGCCGGGTTCCAGTCCGGCATAAGGCCAAGGAAGGCGGTCGACGTAGGACGCGGATGGCGTTGCTTGCAGATCAGCTCTTCGAGCTGAGAGGCCTCGTGCTCCAAAACTTTGCGTAGTTGGGCGTCGGCAAGTGCGCTGGCATTACGGGGCCCATCCGCGGTCATGGGACTCACTTGGAATAGCAGAGGGCCATCGACAGTGATCGCGAACTCTATGTCCAAGGCATCGTGCCCGGTTAGAACTTGTACCTCTTCGAGCAACGAAAACAGCCCTAGTAATTCCGCAGGCTCGCTTGCCGCCTCGCTGCCAAGGGAGACGAAAGCGTGCACAGTCTCGTTGCCGGCAGTGACACCGTCGGTGCTGGCACCTAGTACATAGTCAACTACGTAATATGGCAAACCCGTCTCTGGATCACGGGTCATCGCCACTCCGCTGGCCAATACACCTCTCGCCATCTGCTGCACCAGCACCTCATCGCGCTCGCGAGCTAGGCCGTAGGAGGCGATCACCGTCTTGATGGCTTCGCCGAGTGCCTGGCCGCCACACACATCTAGAATTGACGCGTACATCCCTGCACCGGAATGGCCGTCGCGGTCTTCGGCTAGACAGCTGGATCTTACAATCAGCGGCTCATCGCCAAAGAACGCCTGACAGTGCGAGATCACTGCCTGCCAGTCCTCCCGCCACTGTGCCACGGTGAATCGATGAAGGGGCAACACTTGCCCGGTGCTCAGAAGTGGTGCCAGTTGCTGCAGGGTATCGGCCTTGCCGGAAAAAGCGAACACGGAAGAAGGATTTACCGAGTGCATATGTCTTCCCTAATCAGTCCAATCAGTCCTTCGCAGGGGCTGTAAGTTTGTGTCAGGTTTAAGCCAACTCGGCGCCGGTATAAGTCGCGAGTTCAAGGCCGTAAAGTGAGGACAGCTCGCGCAGGAAGCGATTGCCCTTTTTCGCCGCAGCGTAGGGACAGTCGTCCTCAACGATGACGTGGCCAATTGTGCCGATGTTGCCGCTATAGACGTTTACCGCCTGGCCAGGCGCAACGTGGGCGGTGCAAAACCGGATGTTGTACTTGTCCAGTAATGGCTGTAGGGAGTCGGGGGTGTAGTCGTTGGCGATATGACCGCCATTGCGGGAGGCGACAGTTACGACGCTACCTGCGCGCTGAAGCACTGAGTCGTCAATTAGAATGGGCTCGCCTAGGTGCAGACGGACTAGCAGTTCGAACGGGTCGATGCCGGTCAGCATCCGGTACATCTGCGGCGCTACGCTACCCATCATGCGTGCGTTGATCTCCACTAGACAGGGCCCTTTGGCATCGCGCAACAGTTCAACATGATAAAGGCCAACATCCAGCCCCAGAGCGCTGAACACTGCCTGCACATATGCTTTGATCTCGTCGCGCTGTGCTGCGTCAAGGCCTGACGGCATGGTCGCGGTCATTTCTAATATTTCGCTATGGTCGGCGCGGAAACGGATGGTGGTCGCAAAGCAGGAGACCTTGGCGTCTTGGACGATGACTTCCGCTGAATGCAATGTACCGTTGATGTATTGCTCGACCAGATAGTCGCGGCTTACCAAGTGGTCGATCATAGGATCAGCACCCTTGCGACTCTGGCGCAGCTCGGCGAGAAAGGCGTCAACGTCGGCCTGGCTATGGCAAATGGCGGAAAACTGCTTGGCGAATCCTCGGGTCGGCTTGACAACGAATGGCAGCGACAAACTCGGAACGACCCCGTTGATCAGTTGCTCCTCGCTCAGTACTTCAAAATCAGGAGAGCGTAGTCCGTGTGCCCGCAGCGTTTCGCGCAATCGACTCTTGTATACCGCCCCGCACAGAGCTTCGTACCTCGGGTAGAGGGTGCCGATACGCTGGGCCTCACGCGCCACCGGTACTATGGCTGCTTCAGAGGTAGAGATGAGGGCGTCAATAGGACGCTCCGCGTGCAGGTTGGCCAACAACTGGCTGAGTTCGCCGTCTTCCAGATTATCGATACGCAAATAAGTATCCACATATCGCAGGTAAGGCTCGAGACGGGAGGTGTCGTCCTTGATCGAGATCGTCAGGAACGAGGCGTCGCGCTGATGAATGAAGGTGACATGGCAGCCAAGCCGTTTGGCTGCCTCAAAAGCCAGCAGGCCGCTTACGGTGCTGTCGACGAAAACCACGTGTTTCATTGGAACCTCGGATTACCAGGGATGAAAGTAAATGGTGCTGAGCCCGAACAGCATTGCGAAGCAAGCGACCGTCGAAGGTGCGCCATACTTGGGAATTCTCAAGCTGGTGACCTGGAGGATGCCGACCAGGGCCACCAGGCCGACGATCACACCGGCACCGTAATGCCCGGCCGATAGCCCCATCAGCGCCAGCGCAAAGACAAATCCTGAATATGTGGTGGGTAGCCCCTGATATCCCTCGCCAGCCGATGTGCTGGGCATGCCAAACAGCGATAGCCGCAAAATGGCTGTGAAAACCAGAGTTGCTGCGGCCAGCGTGGCCGAAAGAGACTGGTCGAGGATTAGGATGACAAGGGCTGGCGTGATGCTGAAATTGAGCAAGTCGGCAAAACTGTCTAGATGCTTGCCGAAGGCCCGTTGCGCGTTGTTCGCCGCCAGGTAGCGTCGGGCGATGTGGCCGTCAAGGAAATCGAGCATCGCGGCCAGGCAAATCACCGTTGCCGCCAGAATGAACCGTCTTTGCAACGCAAAATAAACAGTACCGAAGGCCAAACCGATATTGAACATTGTTAATATGTTCGCCAAATCCAAAAGACGGACGAACGGAAATACACGCGCTAATGTGGGCATATTGTTCTCCTTGAAGAAACTATTTAGACAGGTTGTTTTCCCTTGATCGCAACTGTCTTTCGAAGGGCGTTGGTTACGACGAAATAGAAAGCAACGAAGATAACGCTCGTGCTGAACAGGCCTGCATACTTAACCAGAATTGAACCGACGAAGATGGTAATTATCATGCCTAAGTACACCCCAGCATACTGGACAGATGCCATCAACGGCATGGCACTGGTAGGTGTGCTCCTGACAAGATCGGCTTGCAACTTGAAAAATGTCAGTTCGAAAAAGAATATGTAGAAAAAATACGCGATGTAACTGGACTGAATATCATGGCCGAACGCTGCGAGCATCATGAACAGGCCGCTGGCTACAGCCATCGGCATAGGTAGCGGTCGCAAATTACACTTGCCCAAACGATAGAACAGTACTGCGCCCACCAAAGCTGCCAAACTATTGACGGCCTGCAACAAGCCGATATACACCTCTCCCAAGCCCAGCACATGGGCCGGTAACAGCACCCTGGACACATTGAAGAAACCCTGAAAAACGCTGACGAAGACGATGAACTGATAGAGGCTGAGGCGTAGCGCGGGATACTCCTGCAAAAGCGAACCAAGGGCAGTCAATAGTCTTGGTGCGACCTGCACGGTGATCGGAGGCTTTGTTGGCGCAGGTAGTAGATAGGCCGCCAAAGCCGCGATGGAAAAAAGACTGACAGTAATGAGCAGGGCTAACCCAGGCGTCATGTTGGCTTTGAACAGTACCAGACTGATGCCTGCCAGGCCGCCGGCAATGAATTGTGCGGTGAGTGTCAGAGGCACTGAGCTGGCGATTTGCGCACTCGGGAAATAACACTTGATGGCAACAATACGCCCTACCCGTTGCAGCGCATCCAGGGCGCCAATGACTACCGCGCCTAACACGGCGACTTCCACATGATGTGGCAGGATCTTGTAGGTGACCGCCGCGCAGCCCAGCGACAGCAAGTTGGCACTCCACAGCAAGGTGCGTGGCGCTAGATAGTCAGCCAGACGGTAGATAGGAGCGACAAAAATTACCGGCAGAACCATTGGCGCAAACAGCACTACTTGGGAAAGTATTAGGCTGGCAGTATTAGCATAAATGTAGTAGGAAAGATAAATATAACTCAGCGTAGAGGCCGAAATGGCACACAAGTTAACGCCCCAAAGGAGCACTGAGTGCCTACGAGATGCTGCAAATTCTTCCATTGCTCGCGCCTATTATATAGCTTCCTGCCATGCATGAAGCATACCCTGCATAGAAAATCATTTTTAAGATAGGTTAAACAAGAATTTAAAAAATGCTTGTTTTGGGTGCGTCACCAGGTAAATGTGCATCATTGCAGTCCGTCAATATCTTTACTAATCCTCACCAACATAGCTTCTAGTCATCAGCAAAATTAGTAGATAGAAATAAACCGACTGACTGATAAAGCCATGCTATCCCACTCGTATCGCTGTCTCGGTGAGGAATATCGATGTAGCGGCGTCAAGACTAGGTGCGGAAGGAGGGTAGGGCAACAGCTGGGCATGTATTTGGGAAATGGACTACAAGACTGTGGATAAGTCTTATGGACATATGTCAAAGAGTCTTCTCGACCCGGTCGGCGTAGTTGGCTAGGGCGATGTCGAGCCGATGGCTCTGGCTTTTGCTGTGACTGTTGCTTCTAAGAGCGCGGTAGATCAGGTGCTGCAGATTGCGACTTCAGGAGGCCGAGCGTAGGGCTTGCTCCCGGGAGGACTGCGCAGCAGGCCTCATCCTGGGGCCCAGCGCTTGACGGGCATCCATGCCCGTCACCTCCATGCGCAAGGCCTGCGTTCGGCCTCCTGAAGTCGCGAAGATCAAGATCAGGATCAAAAGCCAGATCAAAAGCCGGCAAGACCTGAAAACACCGCTAGGGCAGGCTACGAAAAGGCGATAGCCGCACGACTATCAGCGCAATAGCGAACGGTGGTTGTCCTGAAACCTGCGAAAGAGGACAATTATCGGCTTCCCGTCACAACCAGCGACCTTGCATGGCCTTTCTTGCACTTGGTATCAACCATAAGACTGCCTCGGTAGACGTACGCGAGCGCGTGGCGTTTACCCCAGAGCAGCTGGTAGACGCCCTGCAGCAGCTCTGCCGGCTGACATCCAGCCGCGAAGCGGCGATTCTGTCGACCTGCAACCGTAGCGAGCTCTATATCGAGCAGGACCACCTGTCCGCCGATGCCGTGCTGCAATGGCTCGCCGACTACCACCGCCTCAGCCTGGACGAGCTGCGCGCCAGCGCCTACGTGCACGAAGAGCACGAGGCGGTGAAGCACATGATGCGGGTGGCCTCCGGCCTGGACTCGCTGGTGCTCGGCGAACCGCAGATCCTCGGCCAGATGAAGTCCGCCTATGCCGTGGCGCGTGAGGCCGGCACCGTCGGCCCGCTGCTCGGGCGCCTGTTCCAGGCCACCTTCAGTGCCGCCAAGCAGGTGCGCACCGACACTGCCATCGGCGAAAACCCGGTGTCGGTGGCGTTTGCCGCGGTCAGCCTGGCCAAGCAGATCTTCAGCGACCTGGGCCGCAGCCAGGCCCTGCTGATCGGTGCCGGCGAAACCATCACCCTGGTCGCCCGCCACCTGCATGAGCAGGGCGTGCGCCGCATCGTCGTGGCCAACCGTACCCTTGAGCGGGCCAGCATCCTGGCCGAACAGTTCGGTGCGCACGCCGTTCTGCTGGCCGACATCCCTCAGGAGCTGGCCAACAGCGACATCGTCATCAGCTCCACCGCCAGCCAGTTGCCGATCCTTGGCAAGGGTGCGGTCGAGAGCGCGCTGAAGCAGCGCCGGCACAAGCCGATTTTCATGGTCGACATTGCCGTACCGCGCGATATCGAAACCGAAGTCGGCGAACTGGATGACGTCTACCTGTACACTGTCGATGACCTGCACGACGTTGTGGCAGAAAACCTCAAAAGTCGCCAGGGCGCGGCCCAGGCCGCCGAAGAGCTGGTGTCGGTGGGGGCAGAGGACTTCATGCTGCGCCTGCGCGAGCTGGCCGCGGTGGATGTGCTCAAGGCCTATCGCCAGCAATGCGAGCGCCTGCGCGACGAAGAACTGCAAAAGGCCCAGCGGCTGCTGGCCAACGGCGGCAACCCCGAAGACGTACTGGCCCAACTGGCCCGGGGGCTGACCAACAAACTCCTGCACGCGCCCAGCGTGCAATTGAAAAGGCTCTCGGCCGAGGGCCGCCTCGATGCGCTGGCCATGGCCCAGGAACTCTTTGCCCTCAACGAGGGCTCGACGGACAAATCCCCGCAATGAAAGCGTCGCTGCTGAACAAACTGGAAATCCTCCAGGACCGCTTCGAAGAACTCACCGCTCTGCTTGGTGATGCCGAGGTCATTTCCGACCAGACGCGCTTTCGCGCCTATTCCCGTGAATACGCCGAAGTCGAGCCGGTCTACGCTGCTTATAAAGAGTGGCGCAAAGTCCAGGACGACCTCGAAGGTGCCCAGGCGCTGCTCAAGGACAGTGACCCGGACCTGCGCGAAATGGCCGTGGAAGAAGTGCGTGAAGCCAAGGAACAACTGCTGACGCTGGAGTCGCAGCTGCAACGCATGCTGTTGCCCAAGGACCCCAACGACGGCCGCAACGTGTTCCTCGAAATCCGCGCCGGCACCGGTGGCGACGAGGCGGCGATCTTCTCCGGCGACCTGTTCCGCATGTATTCGCGCTACGCCGAAAAGCGTGGCTGGCGCCTGGAAATCCTCTCGGAGAACGAAGGCGAGCACGGCGGCTACAAGGAAATCATCGCCCGCGTCGAGGGTGAGAGCGTGTACGGCAAGCTCAAGTTCGAGTCCGGCGCACACCGCGTACAGCGCGTGCCCGAAACCGAATCCCAGGGCCGTATCCACACCTCCGCGTGTACCGTGGCGGTACTGCCCGAGCCGGACGAACAGGCGGCCATCGAGATCAACCCGGCCGACCTGCGCGTGGACACCTACCGCGCATCCGGTGCCGGCGGCCAGCACGTCAACAAGACCGACTCGGCGATCCGTATCACCCACTTGCCCACCGGTATCGTGGTCGAGTGCCAGGAAGAGCGCTCGCAGCACAAGAACCGTGCCCGTGCCATGTCCTGGCTGTCGGCCAAGCTCAACGACATGCAGACCAGCGCCGCGCAGAATGCCATCGCCACCGAGCGCAAGCTGCTGGTCGGCTCGGGTGACCGTTCCGAGCGCATCCGTACGTACAATTATCCACAGGGGCGGGTGACCGATCACCGTATCAACCTGACCCTGTACTCGCTGGACGATATCCTCGCCGGCGGGGTGGAGGCGGTGATCGAACCGCTGCTGGCCGAATACCAGGCCGATCAACTGGCCGCTCTGGGGGACTGATGACCATCATCGCCAGCCTGCTGCGCAACGCGCAGTTGCCAGAGTCGCCTACCGAGCGGCTGGATGCCGAGTTGCTGTTGGCCGCGGCCATCGGCAAATCGCGCAGCTACCTGCACACCTGGCCCGAGCGAATCGTCAGCAGCGAAGATGCCGAGACCTATGCTGGCTACCTGCAGCGCCGCCGTGGCGGCGAACCGGTCGCCTACATTCTCGGGCTGCAGGGCTTCTGGAAGATCGATCTGGAAGTGGCACCGCATACCCTGATCCCGCGGCCGGATACCGAGCTGCTGGTCGAAGCTGCCCTTGAACTGCAACCCGCCACGCCGGCCAAGGTCCTTGACCTGGGCACCGGCACCGGCGCGATTGCCTTGGCCCTGGCCAGCGATCGCCCGGCCTGGCAGGTGACCGCAGTGGACCGCGTGGAGGAGGCTGCAGCCCTGGCTGAGCGCAACCGCCAGCGGCTGGGCCTGGCAAACGCCCAGGTACGGCTCAGCCACTGGTTCGACAGTCTGGCCGGCGAGCGTTTCGACCTGATTGTCAGCAACCCGCCCTACATCGCTGCCGCAGACCCGCATTTGGTCGCCGGTGATGTACGCTTCGAGCCCAGCAGTGCGCTGGTGGCCGGTGCCGATGGCCTGGACGATCTGCGCGTGATAGCTGCCCAGGCGCCCGCGCACCTGGTACCGGGTGGCTGGTTACTGCTGGAACACGGCTACGATCAGGCAGCGGCGGTGCGCGCCTTGCTGGCTGAACAAGGCTTCATCGAGGTCGCCAGCCGCACGGACCTGGGCGGCCATGAACGCATTACCCTGGGGCGCCTGCCATGCTGAGTGATCAGGAACTGCTGCGTTACAGCCGGCAGGTTTTGCTGGCCCAGATCGACATCGACGGCCAGTTGCGGCTCAAGCAGAGCAAGGCGCTGATCGTCGGGCTCGGCGGCCTTGGCTCGCCCGTCGCCTTGTACCTGGCCGCCGCCGGGGTCGGTGAGCTGCACCTGGCGGACTTTGACACCGTCGACCTGACCAACCTGCAACGCCAGGTGATCCACGACAGTGCGAGCGTGGGCATGAGCAAGGTCGATTCGGCCCTGCAGCGCCTGCAGGCAATCAACCCGGAAATCAGCCTGGTTGCCCATCGCCAGGCTCTGGACGAGGACTCGCTGGCGGCCGCTGTGGCAGCGGTCGACCTGGTGCTGGACTGCTCTGACAATTTCGGTACCCGCGAGGCGGTCAACGCTGCCTGCGTCGCGGCTGGCAAGCCGCTGGTCAGCGGTGCGGCGATCCGCCTGGAAGGACAGTTGTCGGTATTCGACCCACGGCGTGACTACAGCCCTTGCTACCACTGCCTGTATGGCCATGGCAGCGAAGCCGAACTGACCTGCAGCGAAGCCGGCGTGATCGGCCCATTGGTGGGCCTGGTAGGCAGCCTGCAGGCGCTGGAGGCGATGAAGCTGCTGGCCGGGTTCGGCGAGCCGCTGGTCGGCCGCCTGCTGTTGATCGATGCTCTCGGCACTCGTATCCGCGAATTGCGGGTCAAGCGCGACCCGGCTTGTGCGGTCTGTGGTAAGCGCGATGGCTGAGCGATCGGCGCCGGTCGGCGTGATGGACTCCGGGGTTGGCGGCTTGTCGGTACTCGCCGAGATCCAGCGCCTGCTGCCCAACGAGACGCTACTGTACGTGGGCGATTGCGGCCACATACCCTACGGCGAGAAGTCGCCGGACTATATCCGTGAGCGTCTCCGGCGCATTGCTGCGTTCTTCCATGAACAGGGCGCCAAGGCCATGGTACTGGCCTGCAATACCGCCACGGTGGCGGCGGTGGCCGACCTGCGCGAGTTGTACCCGAACTGGCCGCTGGTGGGCATGGAGCCGGCGGTGAAGCCCGCTGCCGCCGCTACGCGCTCTGGCGTGGTCGGTGTGCTGGCCACTACCGGTACCCTGCAGAGTGCCAAGTTCGCTGCCTTGCTCGATCGTTTTGCCAATGACGTACAGGTCATCACCCAACCTTGCCCGGGCCTGGTCGATCTGATCGAGACCGGTGACCTGGCCAGCCCGACGCTGCGCCAGTTGCTGCAAGGTTATGTGCAGCCGTTGCTGGCCGCTGGCTGTGACACGTTGATTCTCGGTTGCACCCATTACCCCTTCCTGCGCCCGTTGCTGGCCGGCATGGTGCCAGCCGACGTCGCCATCATCGATACCGGTGCTGCAGTGGCACGCCAACTGCAGCGGCTGCTGGGCGCGGATGACCTGTTGGCCGATGGGCCGGCCAGGGATACCCGCTTCTGGACCAGTGCCGATCCGCAATATCTCAGAAAGATCCTGCCTTTGCTGTGGCATAAGTCGGACAGTGTGCAAAGCTTTTCATTGTGAAAAAAACGTGAAAAGAAGCTGAACTATCGTACCGCTGCCGTTTTCTACCGCCTTGCCTGAAATGAGGCGGATACCAATAACAGCAAAGAAGGATGTTGCTCATGAAGAAGCTGCTCGGCTTGGCGGCGGCTGCCGTCTTCACCCTGGGGCACTCACTGTCGGCGCAGGCTACCGACGTTTCGTTTTCGGTGGGGCAGACCGGTGACTCGACCATGGTCTACCGGTTGGGGCTGCAATCGAATTGGGAAGCGAGCTGGTGGCAGACCAGCGTCGGGCGCCTGACGGGGTATTGGGATGGGGCCTACACCTATTGGGATGGTGACGAGACCGCGAGCAACCATAGCCTGTCGTTCGCGCCGGTGTTCGTCTACGAGTTTGCCGGGGAGTCGGTGAAGCCTTATATAGAGGCTGGGATTGGCGTGGCGGCATTCTCCAGCACCGAGCTGGAAGACAACGAGCTGGGCTCGGCATTCCAGTTCGAGGACCGCATCGGCTTTGGATTGCGCTTTGCCGGTGGGCATGAGATTGGCGTGCGGGCGATTCACTATTCCAACGCGGGCATCAAGCAGCCCAACGATGGGGTGGAGAGCTATAGCCTGCATTACCGCATGGCGCTCTGACCTCTCCTGTGCGGGCCTCTTCGCGGGTGAACCCGCTCCCATAGCACCCCCTGTATCTTGAGTGCAGTGGTGTACCTGTGGGAGCGGGTTTACCCGCGAACAAAGCAGTGCCGATGCCAGGCTCTAGCGCGTCAACGGCCACAGGCCATTGAGATCCAAGGCCTCCAGCACAAGCTCGGGCTCCCTCTGCGGCCACCGCCGCAGCAGTTCTTCTGCCGCATCCTGCGGCGTCCATGCCTCCGGTAGCGCCTGCGCCGGTGTCACGGGGTTCTTCAGCGACTGCGGCCCCACCACGGTCAGCTCAACCCCCTGCGCCTTCAACGCCTGACGCTGCTCGCGCATCCATTGCGGCATGTTGTTCCAGCCCGCAGGCACCTGCGTCGGTGCATGCAACTGCAGCGCCGAATAACGGTTGAACACCGCCATCACCTGCGGCGAGTCACCCTTCGCCAACAACGGCAGCGCACTGGCCAGGCAATGCTCGCCGGCCAACTGGTTGTCCGTGACGATCGCCTCGAACAGCTCGCTGTCCGCCACATCGTCCGCCAGGTAATCGCTGGTACCGGCGTTGATGATCAAGCCATCCAGCGTGCACCAGGCATGGCAGATCTGCTGGCTGGCCTGGGCCGCCTGATGTTCTTCGTGCAACTGCCACGGCAAGCGCAACAGCTGGCTGCCATAGCGTGCACCCAAGGCATCCAGTGCCTCGCCATGCTTCGCGCTTGCAGCTACCCGGTGTCCTTGCCCGAGCAGCCCCTCCACTAAAGCCAGGCCAAGTCCATTGCCTGCTCCCGTCACCCAGATACTGCGTGCGTTGTTCAAGATGCTGCCCTCTGATCCTGCCGGCGCGGGAGGTTCTTGAATGCCTCCAGTGCGCGCTGACGACTGCTGTCGAGATCGACAATTGGACTGTGGTAGGAATATCTAGCAAAAAGATCGGCCGACTTCACGGGGAAATGAATGGCTTTTTCATCTACCCCCTGCAATTCCGGCAGCCAGTGCCGAATGAAACGCCCTTGCGGGTCGAATCGCTGCGACTGTGAAACCGGGTTGAAGATGCGGAAATAGGGCACTGCGTCGGTGCCAGTGGACGCGCTCCACTGCCAACCGCCGTTGTTGGCGGCCAGGTCGCCGTCTATCAAGTGGCGCATGAAATGCCGCTCGCCCTTGCGCCAGTCGATCAGCAGGTTCTTGCTGAGGAACATGGCCACGATCATGCGCAGGCGGTTGTGCATCCACCCGGTGTGCAACAGTTGGCGCATGGCGGCGTCGATGATCGGGAAGCCGGTTCGGCCCTGTTCCCATGCTTCGAGGTCGGCCGGTGCATCGCGCCAGGGCAGGGCTTCGGTCTGGGCGCGGAAGGCTCGGTGACGCGAGACCTGTGGATAACCGGTCAGGATGTGTTTGTAGAATTCGCGCCAGAGCAGCTCGTTGATCCAGGTTTGCACGCCGCTGCTGCCGCTGTCGAACTCGCCGCGGTTGCTGGCCAGGGCACCGTGCAGGCACTGGCGTGGCGAGATCATGCCGGCGGCCAGATAGGCGGAGAGCTGGCTGGTACCGGGCTTGGCAGGCAAGTCACGCAGCTGTTGGTAATCGTCGATGGTTTCATCGAGAAAACGGGTCAGCCGCGCCTTCGCTTCGGCTTCGCCGGCCGGCCAGTGGTCGCGCAGTGCCTGCGCGGGTTTTTCGAAGCCGTCCACGTGCTGTGGGATCGGGTCGCTGCTGACATGCAGCGGTGCCTGGCGTTTTATCTGGCGGGCCAGGGCAGGGAGGCTGCGGTGCAGGTGCTCCAGGCAGCTCTTCTTGAACTGGCTGAACACCTGGAAGTAGTCGCCGCTGCGGGTAAGGATGGTGCCAGGGCGGAACAACAGCTGGTCGAGGTGGCTGTGGGCCTGGATGGACGACTTTTCCAGCAGCGCGCGGGTGGCGTCGTCGCGACGTTGCTCGTTGATGCCGTACTCCTCGTTCCAGTGCACGCTTTGCACCTGATGTTGGCGGCAGACGTCGAGTACGGCCTGTGGCGCCTGGTCCCAGGTGTCGATCTTGCGGATCAGCAGGGGGATGTTCAAGCGCTCCAGCGACTGGCGCAGGTCGCGCAGGCTGCGCAGCCAGAAGTCGACCTTGCAGGCGGCGTCGTCGTGGGCCAGCCATTGCCCGGGGCTGACCAGCCACAGTGCGAGGGTCGGGCCGCGTTCGCTGGCGGCGGCTAGCGCGGTGTTGTCATCGATGCGCAGGTCGCTGCGCAGCCAGGTCAGGTGCATGGTGCGGTCATCTCTCCAGGCTGGCGGTCATGGGCTTGCAGCAAACGCAATGCCGCCTGCGGGGTATCGAACAGGGCAAGATTGGGCAGCCCCAAGGCACGCAGCCGGGTTTCATGCAGCGCCAGCGTCGGCCCGCCAGCCAGGGTCGGCACGGGCAGGTTGGACAGGGTACGGTGCAACGCCTTGTCATCGATGCGTGGCCCCAGGTGCAGGAGCACGGCGCGTGGCTTGAGCATGGTGGCTGCGCGTTGCAGGTGCGCGCCAGCAATGGTGTGCTCCAGCACTTCGACCGGCAGGCCGTTGCTGGTGAACAGCCAGGCGCACAACCACAAACCGGGGCTGAAAGTGTGTTCGCTGTCTTCGGCCAGCAAGATGGCAGGCCCATGCAGCAACTGGTTGTCGTGGTAGACCCTGGCGCCCAGCTTGCTGCGCAACCAGCTGTGGAAAAACACCTGTTCCAGCCGTGCGTTGAAATAGTTGCGCCAGCGCAGGTCGAGGAGGTCGAGCAGCGGCAACAGCAATTGCTCGCACAGAGTGACGGCCGGGTACAGGGCCATCGCCTGGTTGAGCTGCTGGTCAAGGGCGCGCTGCGACAGCGTGGCGATGGCCTCGATCAGTTGGAACTGCCGGGCTTGCCAGTCGCCTTTCGGCGGCGTGCTAGCCGGTTTGTCGAGCAGCTCGCGTACCTGGCCGACGGAGGCGCCGCGCTGCAGCCAGGCAAGGATCGCTTCTACTCGTTCGACCTGCTCCAGCGGATACAGGCGATGGCCCTTGGCGGTACGCTGGGGCTTGAGCAGGCCGTAGCGGCGCTCCCAGGCTCGCAGGGTGACGGGATTGACGCCCGTGCGGCGAGCCAGTTCGCCGATGGGCAACAGGATCTCAGACGGCATTGCGCAGGCCCAGGCTCTCGGGGTGCGGCTGAAGGTAGGCCTGCTGCTGCAGATACGGATCGGGATGCTTGCGCAAATGGTGCTTGAGCAGGGTTAGCGGCACTACCAGCGGCACCACGCCTTGCTGGTATTGGCCGATAATGGCCTGCAGCTCGGCTTTGTCCTGCCGTGTGAGGATGTCCTTGAAGTAGCCGCTCAGATGCTGCAGCACGTTGCAATGAGTGCCGCGGCTGGCACAGCGGCGCAGAGCCTGCATCAGCTGGCTGAAGTAGCGCGGGCCGATGCTTTGCGGGTCATCGTCCTTGCTCATGCTGCCGAGCAGGCGCCCGAGGCTGCGGTAGGCCTGCGGGTTGTTGGCCATCAACAGGTACTTGTAGCGTGAGTGGAATCGCACCAGAGCGCCACGGCTCAGGCCTTCGGCCAGCAGGCGTTGCCAGTCGGCGTACGCGTACACGCGGCTGATGAAGTTCTCGCGTAGCACGGGGTCGTGCAGGCGGCCTTCTTCTTCCACCGGCAGGTCCGGCCGCCGTGCGCAGAACGCCTGCGCATACACTCCCCGCCCACCGTGGAAGGCAGGGTGGCCATTGTCTTGGTATACCTTGACCCGCTCCAGGCCACAGGAAGGCGATTTCTGCATGAAGATGTAGCCACAGATATCATCGAGTTCCGCCGCCATTTGCTCGCCATAGCTGCGCAGCGGCCCGGTCAGGTCCATGCCGGGGTTGCGGGTGCCTACCACTTCCGGCTGCTCGGGGTCGCCGACCAGGCGGATCGGGTCGCGCGGCACGCCCAGGCCGATGGCCACCTCCGGGCACACCGGCAACCAGTCGAAATGTTCCTCGAGTTGCATACGGCACAGGTCGGAGGCCTTGTGGCCGCCGTTATAGCGCACGCTGTGCCCGGTCAGGCAGGCGCTGATGGCGATACGCGGCTTGCTGTGGGCGGATGAGTCGTGCATGGGCTGCCTCCAAAAACCTGTACGAGACAAAATAGTTGTACAGGTTCATTCCAGCACAGCCCGGAAGTTATGCAAACAGTTTTTTTTGTATAACCCTACATCACTCGAGATGTTCGAGCAGTCGACGCGCCGCTTCCTGGCCACTGAGCCAGGCGCCCTCGACACGGCCGGACAGGCACCAGTCGCCGCAGGCGTATAGGCCCTGGTCAGCATCGGCCAGTGCGCCCCATTCATGGTTGCTGCTCGGACGGGCATAAAGCCAGCGGTGGGCCAAGGCAAAAGTAGGTGCTGGCACCACGCAGCCGACCAGTTCGGCGAATTCGCCCCACAGCTGTTCGATCACTTCCTCCTTGGGCAGGTCGATGTGTTGTCGGCTCCAGTCCGATGTGGCGTGCAGTACCCAGGTGTCGAGTTGCTCGTCACGCCCGGGCTTGCTGCGGTTGCGCGCCAGCCAGTCGAGCGAGTTGTCCTGCACGAAGCAGCCTTGCATCGGGGTATCCAGCGGTGTCTGGAAGGCCAGGGCGACGGCCCAGGTGGGCTCCATCTGCACACCGGCGGCCACGGCAGCGAGCTTCGGGGTAGCGGCCAGCAGCGGCGTGGCCTGTGGCGCCGGCACGGCGATCACCACGCGGCTGTAGGGGCCGTGGCTGCAGCCTTCGGTGTCCTGCAGGTGCCAGTACTGCTTGCCGCGGAACACTTCGGCGATGCGGCAGCCGAAGTTGACCGTCACGTCCTTGAGCAGGCCGCGGGTGATTGCACTCATGCGCGGCACGCCCACCCAGCGCGTCTGCTCGTCGGGGGAGGGGCTGAGTTCACCATCGCGGTAGTTGTACAGCTGTGGCTTCCATTGCGCGGCCCAACCGGCGGCAACCCATTGCTGTACCTGCTCGACGAAGCGGCGGTCACGGGCCGTGAAGTATTGGGCGCCGAGGTCCAGCGCGCCAGCTTCGCTGCGCTTGCTGGCCATGCGCCCGCCACTGCCGTGGCCCTTGTCGAACAAATGCACGGATTGCCCGGCCTTCTGCAGGGCCTGGGCGGCTGACAGGCCGGCGATACCGGCCCCGATGATGGCGATAGGTACTGTCATGATGGCCTCTTCAAACCTTGCTGTAAGCAGACTACGCTGTCAGGCAAACCTGTACAATGCTCAAATGTTGTATAAGGTTATTCCGTGTTGGCAGGCAGGTTGGCCTATGTTTATCCGAGAGCGTCGGGTCAAAAAAGTGCCTTGATGTTAAAAATAGACCACCGCCGCATTCTGCGAGGACACAGCCATGCATATATTGCTGACAGGCGGCACCGGGTTGATTGGCAAGCACCTGTGCCAGTACTGGCTCGGCCAGGGTCATCGCCTGACGGTGTGGAGTCGGCGGCCTGAACAGGTGCCGAAAATTTGTGGGACCGGCGTGCGTGGCATCGCCCGCCTGGAACAACTGGAGGCGGATGTTCAGCTGGACGCAGTGATCAACCTGGCCGGCGCGCCGATTGCCGATCGGCCCTGGACGGCGACCCGGCGCAACCTGCTGTGGGCCAGCCGCGTCACCCTCACCGAGCAGTTACTGGCCTGGTTGGGCAGCCGCGAACAGCGCCCGGAAGTGTTGATTTCCGGCTCTGCGGTGGGCTGGTATGGAGACGGTGGCGAACGCGAGCTGACCGAGGCTTCACCGCCGGTGCGCGAAGATTTCGCCAGCCAACTGTGCATTGCCTGGGAAGAGACAGCGATGCGTTCGCAGGCTCAGGGCATTCGCGTGGTGCTGGTGCGTACCGGGTTGGTGCTGGCCAGTGACGGCGGCTTTTTGTCGCGCCTGCGCCTGCCCTTCAAACTGGGGCTGGGCGGGCCTTTGGGTGACGGGCGGCAGTGGATGCCTTGGGTCCATATAGACGACCAGGTCGCCCTGATTGATTTTCTCTTGCAGCACAAGGATGCCAGCGGTCCTTATAATGCCTGCGCCCCGGAGCCGGTGCGCAACCGCGAGTTCGCCAGGCGCCTGGGCCGCGCCTTGCACCGGCCGGCGCTGCTGCCAGTGCCGGCACTGCTGCTCAAGGCGGGGCTGGGTGAGCTGTCGACCCTGCTACTCGGCGGCCAGCGCGCCCGCCCGGCACGCTTGCTGGCGGCAGGCTTCACCTTCCGCTTCAACGATCTGCAATCGGCTCTGGACAACCTGTCCAGCTGCCTCTGACATAGGACGCTGCATGACCGATCACGCCCTGCTGCTGGTCAACCTGGGTTCCCCGGCCTCCACCTCGGTGGCCGATGTGCGCCGCTACCTCAACCAGTTCCTCATGGACCCGTATGTGATCGACCTGCCCTGGCCGGTACGGCGCCTGCTGGTGTCGCTGATCCTGATCAAGCGCCCGGAGCAGTCGGCGCACGCCTATGGCTCGATCTGGTGGGAAGAGGGCTCGCCGCTGGTAGTGCTGACCCGTCGCCTGCAGGCGGCGATGGTCGAGCACTGGCCCCATGGCCCGGTGGAGATTGCCATGCGCTATGGCCAGCCGGCCTTGCCCGAGGTGCTGGAGCGCCTGGTGGCCCAGGGTGTGCGCAAGGTGACCCTGGCGCCGCTGTATCCACAGTTCGCTGACAGCACGGTGACCACTGTGGTGGAACTGGCCAGGCAGACGGTCAGTGAACGCCAGTTGCCGTTGCAACTTCGCGTGCTGCAGCCATTCTACGAGCACCCGGACTACATCGAGGCATTGGTCGCCAGCGCCCGGCCTTACCTGGAGCAGGATTACGATCACCTGTTGCTGAGCTTCCATGGTTTGCCGGAGCGCCACTTGAAGAAGCTGGACCCTACCGGCAAGCATGACTTCCAGGCGGCCGATTGCTGCAAGGATGCCAGTGCCGACATGCGCGCGGTGTGCTACCGCGGGCAGTGCCTGGCAACGGCCAGGGCCTTTGCGCAGAAGATGGGCATACCCGATGGCAAATGGTCGGTGTCGTTCCAGTCACGACTGGGGCGGGCCAAGTGGATCGAACCCTATACCGAGGCGCGGCTGGACGAGCTGGCCAAGGCTGGGGTGAAGAAGCTGCTGGTAATGTGCCCGGCGTTCGTGGCCGATTGCATCGAGACCCTGGAAGAGATCGGCATGCGCGGGAGCGAGCAGTTTGTCGAGGCCGGCGGGCAGGAGCTGGTGCTGGTGCCTTGCCTGAATGATCACCCGGAGTGGGTGAAGGCGCTGGCGGGGATGTGCGAAAAAGCCTGAGTCCAAGGTTGCCTGTTCTGGCCTCTTCGCGGGTAAACTGAACTGGCCTAATGATCCCGGACACCTCTTAAGGGCGATATGATTCGCCCAATCAGGAGGTTCCATGCAAGAACGAAAGACCTACACCCGCGAGTTCAAGCAACGTGCTGCCAGCATGGTCCTTGATGACCACTGCTCGATTCCCGACGTCTGCGCCTCAATGGACGTCGGCCCTACAGCCCTGCGCCGCTGGGTTGATCAGGTGCGTAAAGAGCGACACAAGGGCCAGCCAGTAGCCGGTACCAAAGCGATCAGCGACGAACAGCGCGAGCTCCAGCAGCTGCGAGCCAAGATCAAGCGCCTGGAGACCGAGGCTGAAATCTTAAAAAAGGCTACGGCTCTCTTGATGTCGGATCCCGATCGTTTTTCCTGATTGAGGAACTGAGAGAGTCAGGCTCGTATCCGACCAGCCTTCTTTGCAGTGCGCTGAGCGTATCCCGTAGCGCGTTTTATGACTGGCTTCGCCGTCGTTCAACACCGAATACCAAGCGTGACGAACTCAGAGAGAAAGTAGTTCAGCTGCACGTCGAAAGCAGGGGAAGCGCGGGCGCGAGAATGATCTCTGAGTACCTGAAGGCCCAGCAGCTCAAGGTGGGACGGTATCTGGCCGGAAAACTCATGGAGGAGGCAAATCTGGAAAGCAAGCAGCGTCGTCCTCATCGGAATCGCTCCAAAGGTGTTGAAGCGTTTGTGGCCAAGAACCTGCTCGAACGCAACTTTGAGCCAACAGCAATTAACCAGGTCTGGTGCGGTGACGTGACCAGTTTGATGGTCGGGAAGCGCTGGTATCACCTGGCAGTAGTGATTGACTTGTTTGCGCGTCGGATCGTTGGCTGGGCGTTTTCCCTGATCAACGACGCCAACTTGGTTAGCAAGGCACTGAGGATGGCAGTAGGGGTTAGGGGCAAGCATACAGGCTTGATGTTTCACTCGGATCAAGGCTGCCAATACACCAGCCAGCGCTTCCAGTCCGAGCTGCTTGAGCATGGCATAACGCAGAGCATGAGTCGCAGGGGACAATGCTGGGACAACGCACCAACAGAGCGTTTCTTTGGAACGCTCAAGTCAGAATGGGTGCCGCCCAAGGGCTACAAGGAAATTGAAGAAGCCAAGCAGGACATGACCAGCTTCTTCATGCGATACAACCGAATCAGGCTCCACAGCTACAACGACTACCTGTCACCAATAGCTATGGAGCAGCAGGCGGCTTGATCACCGTAACCGGTGTCCGGAAATACTTGACCAGAACAAACCCGCTCCCACAGGTTTTGCACAAGGCCTGAGGGCAGCGGGGTACCTGTGGGAGCGGGTTTACCCGCGAAGTGGCCGGGTCAGGCTAAAGCCGAATCAAGGCAACTGATCCTTCTTGTGCTTCCAGCCATCATTGCCCGGCAAGATCAGGTTCAGGGCGATAGCCACGATGGCGCACAGGGCGATGCCCTTCAGGCCCCAGTCATCCGGGCCATCACCACTGCCGATCAGTACGCCGCCGATACCGAACACCAGTGTCACCGACACGATCACCAGGTTGCGCGCTTCAGCCAGGTCGATCTTGTGGCGGATCATGGTGTTCATGCCCACCGCCGCGATCGAGCCGAACAGCAGGCACAGGATGCCACCCATCACCGGTACCGGGATGCTTTGCAGCAATGCGCCGAACTTGCCGATGAAGGCGAGGGTGATAGCGAAAATCGCCGCCCAGGTCATGATCTTCGGGTTGTAGTTCTTGGTCAGCATCACCGCGCCGGTAACTTCGGCATAGGTGGTGTTGGGCGGGCCGCCGAACAGGCCGGCTGCGGTGGTGGCCAGGCCGTCACCCAGCAGGGTGCGGTGCAGGCCGGGCTTCTTCAGGTAGTCGCGGCCGGTCACGCTGCCGACCGCGATCACCCCGCCGATGTGCTCGATCGCCGGTGCCAGGGCAACCGGGACGATGAACAGGATGGCCTGCCAGTTGAATGCTGGCGCGGTGAAGTTGGGCAGCTCCAGCCACGGCGCGGCGGCGATCTTGGCAGTGTCGACCACGCCAAAGGCGAACGACAGGGCAAAGCCTACGAACACGCCGGCAATGATCGGCACCAGACGGAAGATGCCCTTGCCGAACACGGCAACGATCAGCGTTGTCAGCAGGGCCGGCATCGAGATCATCATGGCGGTCTTGTACGGTAGCAGCACGCTGCCGTCACCGGCCTTGCCCATCGCCATGTTGGCGGCGATCGGCGCCATGGCCAGGCCGATGGAGATGATCACCGGGCCGATCACCACCGGCGGCAGCATGCGGTCGATGAAGCCAGTGCCTTTGATTTTTACCATCAGGCCCATGAAGGTGTACACGAAACCTGCGGCCATCACGCCGCCCATGGTCTCGGCCAGGCCGAACTGGCCCTTGGCGAGGATGATCGGGGTGATGAAAGCAAAGCTCGAGGCCAGGAACACGGGTACCTGGCGGCCGGTGACCAGCTGGAACAGCAGGGTGCCGATGCCGGCAGTGAACAGCGCTACGTTCGGATCGAGGCCGGTGATCAGTGGCATCAGCACCAGCGCGCCAAATGCCACGAAGAGCATCTGCGCGCCCGAAACGACCTGGCGCCAGAGCGGGTCGTTGAAGCCGTCCTGCATGGTCAGGCGTCCTTTTGCTTGGTGCCGAAGATCTTGTCACCGGCATCGCCCAGGCCCGGCACGATGTAGCCGTGTTCGTTCAGGCGCTGGTCGATCGAGGCGGTGTAGATCTGCACGTCCGGGTGGGCTTTTTCCACCACTTCGATGCCTTCTGGCGCAGCGACCAAAACCATGGCGCGGATCTCTTTGCAGCCGGCCTTTTTCAGCAGGTCGATGGTGGCGACCATCGAACCGCCGGTGGCCAGCATCGGGTCGATGATCAGGGCCAGGCGCTGGTTGATGTCCGGCGCGAGCTTTTCCAGGTAGGTGTGGGCTTCGAGGGTTTCCTCGTTGCGGGCAACGCCGACGGCGCTGACCTTGGCGCCCGGGATCAGGCTGAGCACGCCGTCGAGCATGCCGATGCCGGCTCGCAGGATCGGTACCACGGTAATCTTCTTGCCGGCGATTTTTTCAACTTGCACCTTGCCGCACCAGCCGTCGATCTCGTAGGTTTCGAGCGGCAGGTCCTGGGTGGCTTCGTAGGTCAGGAGCGCGCCGACTTCCTGGGCAAGTTCGCGAAAATTCTTGGTGCTGATATCGGCACGGCGCATCAGGCCGAGCTTGTGGCGGATCAGCGGATGGCGGATCTCACGAGTGGGCATAGGGGGGCTCCGAAAGGCGGGCAAAAAAACCGCGCTAGATTAATCTATTCAGCCTGTGCTGTCGTCTGGTCATTCTGGACGTTAGTCCATAAATGCTTGATCTGTGACGAGCGGATGCGTACCTTTGCCCGCTTTTCCAAAATGCACCCCCGGAGAGCGCCATGTCCGCCGATCTCGAGCATATCCGTCAAGTCATGCGTGAAGCTGACTGCCTGTACACCGAAGCCGAAGTCGAAGCGGCCATCGCCAAAGTCGGCGAGCAGATCTGCAAGGACCTGCACGACAAGAACCCGGTGGTTTTCTGCGTGATGAACGGCGGCCTGATCTTCTCGGGCAAACTGCTGACCCACCTGCAGTTCCCACTGGAAGCCAGCTACCTGCACGCTACCCGCTACCGCAACCAGACCAGCGGCGGCGAGCTGTTCTGGAAGGCCAAGCCCGAAGTGTCGTTCATCGACCGTGACGTACTGATCGTCGATGACATCCTCGACGAAGGCCACACCCTCAGCGCCATCATCGAGTTCTGCAAGCATGCTGGTGCGCGCTCGGTGCACACCGCGGTACTGATCGACAAGGAACATGACCGCAAGGCCAGCCCGGAACTCAAGGCCAACTACGTGGGCTTGCCCTGCGTCGACCGCTATATCTTCGGTTACGGCATGGACTACAAAGGCTACTGGCGCAACGCCAACGGCATCTTCGCCGTAAAGGGGCTGTGATCATGCGCCAGCCTGCGTTCATCGACCAATCGCTGTTCGCCGGGCTGGCCGCAAAGGCTGCAGCCAACCCGCGCGGGCGGCAACATCACAATTTCCATGAGATGGAAGAGCCTTGCCACCGCATGGCAGTCGGGCTGCAACCGAGCACCTATATCCCGCCGCATCGGCACCTGAGCGATGACAAAGCCGAAACGCTGGTCGTGCTCAAGGGTTGCCTGGGCCTGCTGCTCTTCAACGAGCAGGGGGCGGTGACCGACAAGCGAGTGCTGCAGGCGGGCGGGGATTGCCTGGGTGTGGACCTGGCGCCTGGTATTTACCATGGGCTTGTGGTGCTGAAGCCGGACAGCATCCTGTTCGAGTGCAAGGCCGGACCGTATCGGCCGGTGGGTGAAGGCGAACATGCGCACTGGGCGCCGCGCGAAGGAGAAGAGGGCGTGGACGAGTACCAGGCCTGGATGCGCGCGCAGTTCGATTGATGTTGCCTGCACCGGCCCCATCGCAGGCAAGCCAGCTTGTATGGTTAGACTTGAAGGGAGGAGGAGGGACAAAGCCAGCTTCTGACTGTTAGCGCAGTACAGACCGTGGGAGATCTCGCCCCTCCTCCCTTTTCACCCAAGCGCCGATAAAGAATGCTTCCGGGCTCAGACCGACGAAAGACACAAGCCAGCGCCTCTGGGTGACCCTTCAAGTGCTTCAACACTATCGAGGAGAGTTGCTCATGGCAATGGTGGTTGCTGATTCAAAGCGGCTGATTGGCGTGGATGTGGCCAAAGCGGAACTGGTCATCTGGGACGATGAATCAGCAGAGCTCATAGCAATCCCCAATACCAAAGCAGCTATTAAGAAATGGCTCAAAGGCCTCTCGGGTGCGATGTCCGTGGCCATCGAGGCGACCAACATCTATCACGTTCTGTTTACGGATCTGGCCTTTGAGTTTGGGCATACGATCTACGTGGTAGATGGTTACGCCCTGAGCCATTACCGCAAAGGCGTCAACGTACGCGCTAAGACAGATGCAATTGATGCCCAGCTGTTGGCCCGCTATCTGAAGAACGAAGGACAGGACCTTACGCCTTGGGCGCCGCCACCGGCTATCTATCGACAACTTCTGAGCCTGTTTCGGCGACGTGCGGGACTGGTCCAGGCACGAACCAGCCTGTCTCAGGGATGGGCTAATGAACCGCTACTTAGAGCCGCCTTCAAGACACATCTGCGTGCGATGCAGCGGCTTGAGCTGCTGGTGGAGAAGATGATCAAGGGTCTGCTGGAAAAGGCCGGACTGATGCCTCAGGTAAAGCGCTGCATGAAGGTCGAGGGGATTGGTTTTCTAACGGCTGCACGCCTGACTGCGACGTTTCAGCGTGGCAACTTCAGCGGGGGTGATGCGTTTATCGCCTTTTTGGGTATGGATCTGAGGATTGCGCAGTCGGGGCAGAAAAAAGGGCAATCCAAGCTCACGAAGCGAGGAGACCCCGAAGCTCGACGCCTCCTTCACAACGCAGCCATGTCGGCATGCCGCACGGCAGTATGGAAATCGTACTACGAAGAGCGCCTGGCACGTGGTTTTAGCACGACAGCATCGCTTGTCATGCTCGCACGCAAATTGGCGCGAGTAGTATTTGCCCTACTGAAAAGCGGAGATGAGTATCGGTCAAAAGCCGCTTAAAAAACTTCCCTAAAACCATAGAATCTCCCACATGGATAGCGCGGTACCTGTGGGCGCTGGCTTGCCGGCGATAGGGCCGGTACAGCCCAGACACAGCATGCTAGAGTGCTCTTTCATTCAAGGAGCCTCACATGCGTGCGTTTCTTCCCCTCCTGCTGGCGGTCAGCCTGCCACTCGCCGCCGCACCGCTACACAGCCAGTTCCTGCCACCAGACGACCAGTCCCTGCGCCAGGAAGCGCCGACCGGCCAGCAATTGCTGCAAGTGACCGACTACTCGGTGGTAGTGGGTACCCAACGCCAATCCGACCAGCAGCCGATCCCGATCACCTCGTCGTTGCAGGTGCGCCTCAAGGGCAAGCCGCTGAGCAAGGGCGCAACCATCGCCCAGGTACTGCTGACCTTTGACGGTGAAGCGGCCAAGAGCCTGAAGAAACCCGTATACGATGAGAAAACCCGCACCCTGAGCCTGAATTATCCGCTCAGCGACTACCGCGTGATCATGGACCTGCTGCGCAACGAGACGCTGTATGTGCAGTTCCTCACCTACGGCAACGGCCACGTCTGGGCCGACCTGCACACCGGTACCGTACGTACGCGTTGAGGCGCCCGGCCTGCGGGGGGTACACTGCCGGCCTTCGAAATTTCGTGATGGTCCAGTTGGAGTCGGCAATGCGTAAAGACAAGAAACAGGTAATCGGTGACGAGATCAGCGACGACTACATCAAGTCGTTCCTCCAGTTCGAGCCGGCCGATGGCGTGACCTCGCCGTCGCTGCACAAGCTGGTCAAGGCCTACCGCGGCCTGCGCATCGACGATTTCGAGCGTTTTGTCGGCTTCTTCGTCGAGGCTGGGCTGGACCTGGATGGCAAGGACGAGCACGGCAAGACCTTTGTCGAGCAGATTGCCGACCAGCGCAATGCGTCGGATTACATCGAGATCATCGCCAAGGCCCGTGGCTGATTTGTAAACCTGCTCCGGCCCTTTCGCGGGTAAACCCGCTCCCACAGGTACAGCACAGCCCTTAGTTGTGGTGCGGTCTTTGTGGGAGCGGGTTCACCCGCGAAAGGGCCGGAGCAGGCTTACAAAGATCCAGGCACAAAAAAACGCCCCGAGGGGCGTTTTTTTCGTTACCGGCCGAATCAGGCGTAATGCTTGGCCGCCGGGCTGCTTTCCACCAGGTCCAGCGCCACGTCGTTGTCGGCACTGATCTTGTGGTACAGGGCAGCATCGGTCGCCAGGATCTTCTCGCGAGCCGGGAAGATTTCCTTGAGCTTGGCAGCCCAGGCACCTTTGGCCTGCTCGGGGAAGCAGCGCTCGATCAGTTCCAGCATGATCGAAACGGTCACCGAAGCGCCCGGCGATGCGCCGAGCAGTGCAGCCAGGCTGCCGTCCTGGGCTGAGACCAGCTCGGTACCGAACTGCAGCACGCCGCCTTTTTTCGGGTCTTTCTTGATGATCTGCACGCGCTGACCGGCTACTTCCAGGCGCCAGTCTTCGGCCTTGGCCTGCGGGTAGAAGCGACGCAGGGCTTCCAGGCGCTGCTCCATCGACTGCATCACTTCGCTGACCAGGTACTTGGTCAGGTCCATGTTGTCACGGGCCACGGCCAGCATCGGGCCGATGTTGCCCATGCGTACCGACAGCGGCAGGTCCATCAGCGAACCGTGCTTCAGGAACTTGGTGGTGAAGCCGGCATATGGACCGAACAGCAGCGATTTCTTGCCATCGACCACGCGGGTATCCAGGTGCGGTACCGACATCGGCGGGGCGCCGACCGCGGCCTGGCTGTAGACCTTGGCCTGGTGCTGCTTGACGATTTCCGGGTTGTCGCAACGCAGCCACTGGCCGCTGACCGGGAAGCCGCCGAAACCTTTGCTTTCCGGAATGCCCGACAGCTGCAGCAGCGGCAGGGCCGCGCCACCGGCGCCGAGGAAGACGAAGCGGGCGTCCACTTCACGGCTACCGCCGCTGTTGACGTCCTTGATGCTCACGGTCCAGCCCTTGCCGTTACGGCGCAGGCCAACGACCTTCTTGCTGTACTTGACCTGGGCGTCCTGCGAGTCGCCCAGCAGCTTCAGCAGCTTGTTGGTCAGGGCGCCGAAGTTGACGTCGGTGCCCTTGAGCACGCGGGTGGCGGCGATGTGCTGGTCGGCTGGGCGGCCTGGCATCATCAGCGGCATCCAGTCCTTCATCACGGCCTTGTCTTCGGTGTATTCCATGTCCGCAAAGGCATGGTGCTGCTTGAGCAGCTCATAGCGCTTCTTGAGGAAGGAAACACCCTTGTCACCCTCGACGTAGCTCAGGTGCGGGACAGGGTTGATGAAGGCACGTGCCGAGCCGAAGTTGCCCTTCTTGCTCAGGTAGGCCCAGAACTGGCGCGAAACCTCGAACTGGGTGTTGATGTGCACGGCCTTCTTGATGTCGATGCTGCCATCGGCGGCCTGGGGCGTGTAGTTAAGCTCGCACAGGCCGGCGTGGCCGGTGCCTGCGTTGTTCCAGGGGTTGGAGCTTTCCGCGGCTCCGGAGTCCATCGCCTCCACGACCTCAAGCTTCAGGGTCGGGTCGAGCTCCTTGAGCAGTACGGCCAGGGTGGCACTCATGATGCCTGCGCCTACCAGTACCACATCAACCGATTCGTTCTGCGCCATTTAACGCGTCTCCACAATCTACAGCTACCTAATTGACAGCATAGGACCTGGGTTCGCCAGGGTCGCCATGTCCGACTTTTCGCAGTTCTTGCAACTTCCGCGGACACCGCCAATCAGTCTTCGGGTTCGCGTATTGAACGCGGTTTGCCACGGGTGCGGCAATTCGACTTATGGTCAAGGTGTCGTGCGTGCGTTATGGAACGGCTCAGACACTCATACGGGATGAGCGCATTTGCCGCCTGTTCAGGGCTGTTCGGGACACATCTGCCGCTTTTGCACATGCCAGACTGTTCATTTGCTCGCCACACTCTTGTGAAGTTGTGAAAACCGTTTTTTCACGCTCTTTTGGAGACGTGAACCTCAAAAGGGGACTGCGCGATGGCAACCCGCAGGTTCATGCAGTGTGAAGGGCCGGAAAAGCAGGCACGACAGCCGATGCAAGACCTGAGTGGAAGGCTCTCTGTGGGCGAAGCATTGAAGTTGCCGGGGTCAATCGGCGAGTGCGGGGCCCGATCAGGAGACGTCCTTATAATCGGGGGGAGATTATAGCGATGTCGCGGGCAGAAATGTCGCCATTCGTGGTTTTTATTGCAGCGTTTGTCAGGCCGCGAGGATGCGCTGGTGCCAGCGGCGGCTTGCGCGGGCGCAAACCCGGGCACTGGCGGGCAGCTCGCGGCCCAGCCAGGCGAGCCGGATTTCGCCGATCTGCACCCAGCCGCTGCCGCTGGGCGCCTGGCTGCATTGCTTGAAGGCCAGGCATTTGCCGTCGGCATCGAGGCGGGCATAGGTGTTGTGGCGCGGGCGTTGGAACAGCAGGGTCCAGAGCGAGGCCATGGCAGCGAGTCCTGTGCGTTAGGGCTTGGCGCAAGGATAAGGGCGCGGCGATGAAACGATTGTGACAAGCGGGCCGGACCGATGACTGGTCGATGCGTGGCTAGGTATACTGTGGGCCTTCGCCGCTTTTTCTGGAGTAACGCGCATGTTGCAACGTCTGTTGTTCGGTTTGATCGCCGTGGCCAGCCTCAGCCTGGTCGGTTGTGCCCACAGCCCGCAACAACTCAACCCGCAACCCACGCTCAAGGCCCAGCTCGCCCCGGTCGGCCATGGCCAGCCGGTAGTGGTCCGGGTAGTTGATGGCCGGGCCTCGCAGTCCCTGGGCACTCGCGGTGGCATGTATCCCGAGACCAGTACCATCAGCGTGAGTGGCAACGACATCGTGCCCAAGCTGCAGGCCCAGGCCGAAGCCGCCGTACGCCTGCTCGGCTTCACCCCGACGCCGAACGCCTACAACGCGCCGCAGCTGACCGTGACCCTGGCCGAACTGAAGTACCAGTCGCCGAAAGACAACCTGTACGTGACCGAGGCTACCATCGGCGCCACCTTCCGTGCCGACGTGTCCAATGGCGGCCGCCGCTACAGTGGCCGTTACGGCGCTTCGCTGGACCAGCGTTTCGGCATGGCGCCGAACCAGGAAACCAACACCCAGCTGGTGGGCGATGTGCTGAGCGATGCCCTGACCCGCATGTTCAAGGACCCGACCATCGGTCAGGTGCTGGGGCAGTAAGCCTTCAGCTATAAAACAAAACCCGCTGCCTGTGTTCCAGGCAGCGGGTTTTTTGTTGTCTGTGCCCGCGAAAAGGCCGGCAAATCTTCATGCCATGCCAGATGAAATTCGATGACACTTTGTCGCCTGAGCCGGGCGTCTGGGCATGACTTGGGTAGAATGCCGGCCTTTGCCGTCGCTCATACCGAGGTTGCGTGATGTCCTTGCAAGTGCTCTGGGGGTTCCTGGCCGCCCACCCGACCAAGCTGATCAATCTGCTGGCGCTGCTGCTGACCTGCCCGGGCGGGTTGCTGCTGCACAGTGCGCGGCGGCGCGAGGCCGAGACCCGCGAATACATGGCGGTGGACGAGGGGGTGGTGGACGCGTTCGACCTGCGGGTGCCGCGGTATTTCTACATTCTCGGTTTTTCGTGCCTGGCGATGGCGTTGCTGCTGTCCTGGTTCAGTACCTGGATTTGAGATTTCAGGGCCGCTTTGCGGCCCATCGCGACACAAGGCCGCTCCTACAGGTATGTGCGATCCCCTGTAGGAGCGGCCTTGTGTCGCGATGGGCTGCAAAGCAGCCCTAGGATCTATCAGGCAACCGGTGCCTGCTGCCTGACCTGGTACTGGTTGCGCACCGGCGTCGCATACTGCAGCACAAGGTACGGCCGCTGCTCCTCAGGGCAGGCATCCAGGCGGCGTTGCCATTCCTCCTTGGCCCGAGCCAGCTCATCGGCCGGGAACACCTTCTCGGCGCTCGGCACCTGTAGCGCCTCATCCTTGCCATCCCACATTGCATAGGCCAGGTAGTGCACCGGGAACAGTCGGTAGCCACCGAGGATCTGCCGGTCGATTTCCGCTGCCAGCTGCTTGGTATCCTCGTGATACTCGGTCACCGGCGGGGCAAAGTTGATGTGCACCCGGCCTTTGTAGCCGGTAATGCCCTTGGCGATGCTGTTGTCGTCCTCGCCCGGCGCCTTCTTGTAGGTGCCGGTGGTGGCGCGGATATACAACTCGCGGGCCTTGGCCTGGTCGCACGGGTCATATTCGTAGCTGATCGAAACCGGTGTCAGGTTCAGGCTCTGGATCACCGCGCCGAACGGCTCGTCCTTGCGGCTCATGTGGAACATCTTGAGTATCGCCGAATCGGTGCGGTCGTCACCGTCCTTGGCCCGGCCTTCTGCCTGGGCGATCCAGATCGACGTGGCGTCGTTGCGGATCGAGTGGTTGATGTAGGCTGAGAGCAACTGGTAGGCCGCCAGCTTCTCGCGGCGCCCACTGATCGAGCGGTGCACGATGAAGCTCTTGTTCAGGCGCATCATGTCGCTGACAAACGGCTTTTGCAGCAGGTTGTCGCCAATGGCGATACGCGGCGTGGGCAGCCCGGCGTGGTACACCGCGTAGTTGACGAAGGCCGGGTCCATGACGATGTCACGGTGGTTGGCCAGGAACAGGTAGGCGGTGCCGGCCTTGAGCTGCTCCACGCCCGAATAGGTGACGCCGTCGGTGGCGCGGTCGATGGTCTGGTCGACGTAGTACTCGACTTTGTCCTGCAAGGTCGAGACACAGGTGACACCGGCGAATTCCTTGCGCAGACGGCGGGCGATCAGCGGTTTGAGCAACCAGCCGAGAGCACCGGCCGCACGCGGGAAGCGGAAGTGGGTGAGGATATCGAGGAATGCCGGGTCGCTGAGCAGGCGTGCCAGAACGGCAGGGACCTCAGCGTCGTCGTACGGTCGGATGGCATCGAATTCGCCCATCATGCTCTCTTGTTGGAAACGGCTAGGGTAATAAGGTAGGGGCGGGCTCCGAAAAACGGCTCGGACACACACAGGCCCTGTAAACAGACCGGCAATTATACGCATAAGTCACCCCGGAGGCCGCGATGCTGCAAACTGCTATCTACGATTGCCCTTATTGTGGCGAAGAAGTCGAAACCACGGTGGACCTGTCCGGTGGCGATCAGGAGTACATCGAGGACTGTCAGGTATGCTGCAAGCCTATCCGCTTCGTGCTGCAAGTTCATGGCGAGGAGTGGATGCTGGATGTATTCGGTGAGAATGACTGATGCAGCGTATCTACGAACCGGAAAACCTGCTCGAGGCTGAATTGCTGGCGGGCATGCTCGCCAGCGAGGGGGTCGAGGCGCACCTGGTTGGTCGTGACCTGATCGGTGCTGCCGGTGAACTGCCGATGCAGGGCTTGCTTGGGCTTGCCGTGGCTGATGAACAGGCCGAGTACGCACGGCAGCTGATCGATGCGTACAATGATGCCCAGCCACTGGTTGGCGACGAACCGGAGAGTTTCCCCGGTACCTTGATCTGCTAGGTTCTGAATTCGCCCATGTGTGGACGTTACGCCCTGTTTCGCTGGCCCCAGGCTCTTGCCAGTCTGCCGGGCTTTCCCGTTGGCCAGCCAGCCCAATGGAACATCTCGCCCGGGGCTTCGGTGCTGATCCAGCGCCAGCTTGACGGCCAGTTGCAACTGGCCAAGGCGCGCTGGGGGCTGACCCCGGCCTGGCTCACCGACCTGTCCCGCACCCCCGCCCATGCCCGCGCCGAAACCCTGGCCGAGCAGCCGATGTTTCGCGACGCGTTTCGCCTGCGCCGCTGCCTGATGCCGGCCAACGGCTTTTACGAATGGCGCGGCAGCGTGCGCAAGCGCCCGTACTGGCTGACCCCGGGGGAGGGTGCATCACTGTACTTCGCCGCCGTGTGGGAGGCCTACCCGGTGCAGGACCAGGTTTGGTTGAGTTGTGCGGTTGTGACCCAGGCGGCGATGAACCAGCGTCGGCCGCTGATACTGGACGAGGCAGGGCAGGCCGCCTGGCTTGACCCGGACACGCCGCTGGCCCGCCTGCATGAATTGCTGGCCAGCCCGCCGGCGACGTTGCGCGAACGGGCCCTGGCGCATTTCGTCAATGATCCGAAGCTGGATGCGCCGGAGTGCCTGACTCCGGCCTGATGTATGGCTGTGCCGGCCTCTTCGCGGCTGAAGCCGCTCCTACAACGATCGCATTATCCCTGTAGGAGGGGGTTCACCCGCGAAGGGGGCGGCACAGGCGACGAAAATCTTCCCTGCGGCTATGGCGGCCCCAAGCGACTCGGCCTACGATACGGCGCATGTAAAAAGGGAGTGTTTTCATGCGCAAGTCTTTTGTCGTCAGCCTGTTGAGTGCTGGCATCCTGCTGGCCGGCTGCCAGGCGGTTAATACCACCAGCGGCGGTGCTGTCGGCGTCGAGCGCCAGCAGTACATGTTCAGCATGCTTTCGACCGATGAGGTCAACCAGATGTACGCCCAGTCGTACCAGCAGACCCTGGGTGAGGCATCGAACAAAGGTGTGCTCGACAAGTCCAGCGCAGATGCCAAGCGTGTGCAGGTAATTGCCAACCGCCTGATTGCCCAGACCCCCAAGTTCCGCCCGGATGCCGCGCAATGGAACTGGGAAGTCAACGTGATCAAGAGCGACGAGCTCAACGCCAACTGCGGCCCGGGCGGCAAGATCATCGTCTACACCGGCCTGATCGATCAGCTCAAGCTCACCGATGCGGAAATTGCTGCGGTGGTGGGCCACGAGATCGCCCACGCTTTGCGTGAGCACAGCCGCGAGGCGATGTCCAAGGCGTATGGCGTGGAAATGGCGCGCCAGGGCGCCGGTGCCCTGTTCGGCCTCGGCCAGGGCAGCATGGCCATGGCCGATACCGTGGTGAACTATGCCATGACCCTGCCCAACAGCCGGGCCAACGAGAACGAAGCCGACCTGATCGGCCTGGAGCTCTCGGCGCGTGCCGGTTACGACCCGAATGCCGCGATCACTTTGTGGAACAAGATGAGCCAGGCTTCCGAAGGCGCACCGCCTGAGTTCATGAGCACTCACCCGGCGTCCCAGAGCCGCATTGCTTCGTTGCAGGCGGCCATTCCGAAGGTGATGCCGCTGTATCAGGCGGCCAAGAAGTAAGACCGTAAGGGGCCGCAGAGCGGCCCCCATCAGCAGTCAACCCACCCAGCCACTGGCTTTCATCGCCGAGTACACGGCCACGATCGCCAGCACGAAGAACGCCGTGGCCGCCAGGCGACGGATCAGCGTCAGCGGCAGTTTGTCCGCTGCGAAGTTACCCGCCAAAACCACCGGCACGTTGGCAATCAGCATGCCCAAGGTAGTACCGATAATGACCATGATCAGGTACGGATACTGTGCTGCCAGCATCACCGTGGCGACCTGGGTCTTGTCACCGATTTCAGCCAGGAAGAACGCGATCAGCGTGGTCAGGAACGGCCCGAAGCGGCGCGCCGGGTTCTCGTCGTCATCCATCTTGTCCGGAACCAGGGTCCATAGGGCAGTGGCGGTGAAGCTCGCGGCCAGGATCCAGTGCAGTGCCGAGTCGCTGAAGAAGCTGCCGACCCACGCGCCCACGGCACCAGCCGCGGCATGGTTGGCCAAGGTGGCGGCGATGATGCCGGCGATGATCGGCCAGGGCTTGCGGAAGCGGGCAGCGAGTATGAGCGCGAGCAGTTGCGTCTTGTCGCCGATTTCGGCGAGGGCAACGATGGCGGTGGGGACCAGCAAAGATTCCAGCATCAGAATTCCTACGGGGGCGGGTCGACACGGCTATGACACGTACAGCCTCCCCGCCCCGGGTAAGGTGTGCGTGTCATAGGTCTTGTCAAACCCTGGATCCGTCTATGCGGATCTCGCCATGCAGGCTGGCATGGTGGGTCGCACGCGCCATGGTCTGTGGACCAAGTATGTTGACGCGTACCGGGCGAGCTGGGTGCTCGCGGGAGACTACTCCCCTAGGACGGTGCGGATTCTGCCTAGGCAAAACGCTTTCGGCAAGCGCTGTTTTTATCCGTGTGTTGCCTGGTAGATGCGGAAACCGTCCGCCTCGTCGCGTACCTGGCAGTTGCCCAGCGCCCCTTCGATCAGTGGCTGGTAGCGCAGGAAGCTGTTGGCAACCAGGCGCATTTCGCCACCTTTTCGCAGATGAACGGCTGATTTTTTCAGCAAGTTTTCCGATGCCTGGTAGTTGGTGTGCACCCCGGTGTGGAACGGCGGGTTGCTCAGGATCAGGCTCAGCTCGGTCGGCGCCGCGTCGATGCCGTCGCCGCTGATCACTTCGCCCTCCAGACCATTGGCGGCCAAGGTCAGGCGGCTGGCGGCCACGGCGAAGGCATCCACATCCAGCAGGGTCACCCGGTTTTGTGGATAACGGCGCTTGACCGTGGCGCCCAGCACCCCGGCACCGCAGCCGAAGTCCAGCACATGCCCGCTCGGCAGGCCGTCGAGGTGCTTGAGCAGCAGGGCGGTACCGCGATCGAGGCGGCCATGGCTGAACACACCGGGCAGGCTGACCACTTGCAGTGGGCCGTCTTCCAGGCTGAGCTCGAAGCGTTCGGCCAGGCTTTCCAGGGGCTTGGCTTCTGGCGCGTGCTCGATGGTCACCTGCCACAGCTGGCAATGGCGGGCGCTGTCGAGCTTGCGCGGCTTGCCAAAGGCCTGCAGCTGCTTGGCCGCACCCTCGATGCCACCACGTTTCTCGCCGACCAGGTACAGCTCGCGGCCCGCCAGGCGCGAGGCCAGGGCATTGAGCAGGTAGGCGGTCAGTTCGCGGGACTTGGGCAGGAACAGCACGGCGCTGTCGAAAGCCACTTCAGGGGGCTCCACTGAATAGTGGCTGCGCCCGGCGAAGCGGCTTTCGAGCGTAGCCTGATCACCCGCATGCCAGGTCCAGGCCTGGGCATTGGGCAACTGGCCTAGCAGGCCGTCGGCGGGGGCGCCGGCGAGCAGCAGCGGGCCCTGGAACAGCTCTGCCTGGCGGAGCAACACTTCACTGCGCGGGTCCATGGACGACGCCTCCTGGAAAAAGTGGCGCAGTTTAGCAGAGGCGGGCGTCGGGCTCAGCTAACCACGCGGCGTGGCTGCCCGGCGAAGAAGGCCTGGGCGTTCTCGCTGAGCTGGCCGACGATGCGCTGGCGCGACTCTACCGCGCCCCAGGCGCTGTGCGGGGTGATGATCAGGCGCGGGATGCCGGGCTCGAGCAGCGGGTTGCCGTTGACCGGCGGCTCCACACTCAGCACGTCGGTGGCGGCGCCACCCAGGTGGCCACTGCGCAGGGCGTCGGCCAGCGCCTGCTCGTCGATAAGGCCGCCGCGGGCGGTGTTGACCACCAGTGCGTTTGGCTTGAGCAAGGCCAGTTCGCGGGCCCCGAGCATGTGTCGTGTGTGCTCGTTCAGCGGGCAGTGCAGGGTCAGGGCGTCGACTTGCGGCAGCAACTCGTCCAGCGGCAACCGGTCGGCGCGTTCCGGGCGGCCGGGGATCTGCCCGCTGAGCACGCGCATGCCAAAGGCTTCGGCCAGTCGCGCCACCGCGCCGCCCAGTTCACCGTGGCCGAGCAGGCCAAGGGTCTTGCCCTCCAGCTCGACGATGGGGAAGTCCAGCAGGCAGAACTGGCTGGCCTTGGCCCACTGGCCGTCGGCTACCGCCTGGTTGTAGTCGCACAGGCGGGTGGCCAGTGCCAGTAGCAGGGCGAGGGTGTGCTGGGCGACGGACGGTGTGCCGTAGCCCTGGCAGTTGCACACGGTGATGCCCTGGGCGCGGGCGGCCGCCAGGTCGACGTTGTTGGTGCCGGTGGCGGCCACCAGGATCAGCTTCAGTTGCGGGTTGGCGGCCAGGGTCGCGGCGTCGAGCATGACCTTGTTGCTGACCACCGCTACCGCGCCCTGAAGGCGTTCGGCGACCTGCTCAGGACGGGTGGCGGCGAACAGTTCGAACTCGTCGAACTGCTGCTTCAGGGACGAGAGGTCGAGATCGCCCAGGTCCAGGGACTGGTGATCGAGAAACACGGCGCGACGCGGGCTGGGCATGAAGTTCTCCGAGGCTGGGCGGGATTTCGGTGTCGCGGCCATTCGCGGGTAAACCCGCTCCCACAGGTACTGCACCAGCCTTTGCAATGGTGCAATACCTGTGGGAGCGGGTTTACCCGCGAATAGGCCATCAGCTTCACCACATAACCTGAAGCTGCCGCCGCAGTGTCTAGTTCAACCTTGCCGCCCGTCAACGCCCGCCACTCATACCTTCATCACGCAAACCATTCCTTCGGCTGATTTAGCCGTCACATTGGCGAACTACAGTAGTTCCCAGACTTGTCCGGCCCGCTTTCCAGAAAAGGGATACCCATGTTGCAGACCCGCATCATCAAGCCCGCCGAGGGCGCCTACGCCTACCCCCTGCTGATCAAGCGACTGCTGATGTCTGGCAGCCGCTATGAAAAGACCCGCGAAATCGTCTACCGAGACCAGATGCGGCTGACCTACCCCCAGCTCAACGAGCGCATAGCGCGCCTGGCCAACGTGCTGACCGAAGCCGGGGTAAAGGCCGGTGACACCGTGGCGGTGATGGACTGGGACAGCCACCGCTACCTGGAATGCATGTTCGCCATCCCGATGATCGGTGCGGTGGTGCACACCATCAACGTGCGCCTGTCGCCCGAGCAGATTCTCTACACCATGAACCACGCCGAAGACCGCGTGGTGCTGGTCAACAGTGACTTCGTCGGCTTGTACCAGGCCATCGCCGGGCAACTGACCACGGTCGACAAGACCCTGCTGCTGACCGACGGCCCGGAAAAGACAGCCGAGCTGCCCAACCTGGTGGGCGAGTACGAGCAACTGCTGGCCGCTGCCAGCCCGGGCTACGACTTCCCGGACTTCGACGAGAACTCGGTGGCCACCACCTTCTACACCACTGGCACCACCGGCAACCCCAAGGGTGTGTACTTCACTCATCGGCAACTGGTGCTGCACACCCTGGCCGAAGCTTCGGTGACTGGCAGCATCGACAGCGTGCGCCTGCTGGGTAGCAACGACGTGTACATGCCCATCACGCCGATGTTCCATGTGCACGCCTGGGGCATTCCCTACGCCGCCACCATGCTGGGCATGAAGCAGGTGTATCCGGGGCGCTACGAGCCGGACATGCTGGTCAAACTGTGGCGCGAAGAGAAGGTCACCTTCTCCCATTGCGTGCCGACCATCCTGCAGATGCTGCTCAACTGCCCGACCTCCCAAGGTCAGGACTTCGGCGGTTGGAAGATCATTATCGGTGGCAGCGCACTCAACCGCTCGTTGTACCAGGCCGCCCTGGCACGCGGTATCCAGCTGACCGCTGCGTATGGCATGTCCGAGACCTGCCCGCTGATTTCCGCCGCCCACCTGAACGACGAACTGCAGGCCGGCAGCGAGGATGAGCGCGTCACCTACCGCATCAAGGCCGGCGTGCCGGTGCCGCTGGTGGAGGCGGCCATCGTCGACGGCGACGGCAACTTCCTGCCCGCCGACGGTGAAACCCAGGGCGAGCTGGTGCTGCGTGCGCCATGGCTGACCATGGGCTACTTCAAGGAACCGGAAAAAAGCGAGGAGCTGTGGCAGGGCGGCTGGTTGCACACTGGTGATGTCGCCACGCTCGACGGCATGGGCTATATCGACATCCGCGACCGTATCAAGGATGTGATCAAGACCGGTGGCGAGTGGATTTCCTCGCTCGACCTCGAAGACCTGATCAGCCGTCACCCGGCCGTGCGCGAAGTGGCGGTGGTAGGGGTGGCCGACCCGCAGTGGGGTGAACGCCCGTTTGCCCTGCTGGTGGTACGCGAAGACCAGGTCATCGACGCCAAGGCGCTGAAGGAACACCTCAAGCCGTTCGTCGAGCAGGGGCACATCAACAAGTGGGCGATTCCAAGCCAGATCGCCGTTGTTACCGAAATTCCCAAGACCAGTGTCGGCAAGCTCGACAAGAAACGCATCCGCCAGGACATCGTCCAGTGGCAGGCCAGCAACAGCGCGTTCCTCTCCACGCTGTAACCGCCATGCGGGTCGCGTACTGCAGCGCGCGACCCGCATGCTAGAGGGGTGGAGCCTTGCCAAACGGCAGAAATACGCCATCCTTTAGCACTGCCAGCGCGCAGCCGGGGCAACATGGCAGCGAGTTGGCCGCACGGAGCGCAAATCACACTTTAGAGGGATCAAGCGCCTGTGCCTTGCTGGCTATAGTCGGGGCCAGGGGATTTTCAGGAATGGGGGAGGCGACATGCGCAAGCCGTGTCGCCGCGGGCGCAAGCCTGCAAACCGGTCGCTCGGGCCGTTCTTGAAAGGACTCACTGCCATAACAAAAAAAGTACATGGAGTAGCGTCGATGAAATCTGCAAACCTGTTCTGGCGCCGGGCCAAGTTGCCCCTGGCCGTCAGCCTTGCTTCCACGCTCGCAAGTCCTGCTTTCGCTGTCAGTTTCAACATTGGTGAAATCGAAGGCCAGTTCGACTCGTCGCTCTCCATCGGCGCCAGCTGGTCGACGGCCAACCCCAACAAGAACCTGATCGGGGTGAACAACGGCGGCAAGGGCCTGTCGCAGACATCCGACGATGGCCACCTGAACTTCAAGAAGGGCGAAACCTTCTCCAAGATCTTCAAGGGTATCCATGACCTGGAGCTCAAGTACGGCGACACCGGCGTTTTCGTCCGCGGCAAGTACTGGTACGACTTCGAACTGAAGGACGAAGGCCGCGAGTTCAAGGACATCAGCGACTCCAACCGCAAGGAAGGCGCCAAATCGTCCGGTGCCGAGCTACTCGACGCATTCGTCTACCACAACTACTCCATCGGCGATCAGCCAGGCTCGGTGCGCCTGGGCAAGCAGGTGGTGAGCTGGGGTGAAAGTACCTTCATCGGTGGCGGCATCAACTCGATCAACCCGATCGACGTGTCGGCGTTTCGCCGCCCGGGGGCCGAGATCAAGGAAGGCCTGATTCCGGTCAACATGTTCTACATTTCGCAGAGCCTGACCGACAACCTGTCGGCCGAGGCCTTCTACCAGATCGAATGGGACCAGACGGTCGTCGACAACTGCGGCACGTTCTTCTCCCAGCCGGACATCATTGCCGACGGCTGTACCGACAACCTGCGTGTGCTCAACAGCAGCCGCACGGTGCCAGGGGCGGCGCAGCAGTTCCTTGCCACTCGGGGCGTGGATATCAACGAAGAAGGGGTGATGGTGCGCCGCGGCGCCGACCGCGATGCACGTGATAGCGGCCAATTCGGTGTGGCCATGCGCTACATGTTCGAACCGCTGGACACCGAGTTCGGTGCCTACTTCATGAACTATCACAGCCGTGCGCCGATCTTCAGCGCTACAGGGGCTGCACCCTCCGTGTTCGCCGGGTTGAGCGCCCTGCCTGCACAGCTGCGCGCCCTGGCACCCCTGATCGTGGCGGGTAATTCCGAGTACTTTGTCGAATACCCGGAGGATATCCGCCTCTATGGCTTGAGTTTCTCCACCACGCTGCCTACAGGGACCGCCTGGAGCGGCGAACTCAGCTACCGCCCCAACGCGCCAGTGCAACTCAACACCACAGATATATTGTTTGCCGGGGTTCGTCCCATTGGCGGCGCCTTGAGCAATGCTTCGCTGTTGACTGGTACTCCGGGGCAGGACCTGCATGGGTATCGCCGTAAGGAAATCACGCAATTCCAGACTACCCTGACGCACTTCTTCGATCAGGTGATGGGTGCCAGCCGCATGACCGTGGTGGGCGAAGTGGGTGTCACCCATGTGGGCGGCCTCGAAAACGCGCACGACACTCGCTACGGTCGCGATCCAGTGTTCGGCCCTGGCCCGCTGCCTTCCACCGGTGGTGCCGATACCTGCCAGGTACTCAACGCCAGCACCATTGCAGGCGCTGGCGCCGGTGCATCCACTGCCAACCTGAACCGCAACTGCGAGAACGACGGCTACACCACCAGTACCTCCTGGGGTTACCGCGCCCGTGTCATCTGGGACTACAACGACGTCTTCGCCGGGGTCAACCTGAAGCCGAGCGTGGCCTGGTCGCATGACGTTTCCGGCTATTCGCCTGGCCCTGGCGCCAACTTTGAGGAGGGCCGCAAGGCTGTCAGCCTGGGCCTGGACGCCGAGTACCAGAACACCTACACGGCGAGCCTGTCGTACACCAATTTCTTCGACGGCAAGTACACCACCGTGGATGACCGCGACTTCGTCGCCCTCAGCTTCGGCGTGAACTTCTAAGCATACAGATCCAGGACGACACGACATGAACAAGACCAGAAGTCTGCTGCAAGCCGGTGTGCTGGGCCTGTCCCTGCTGGCGACCAGCGTCATGGCTGCAGTATCCGCCGACGAGGCGGCCAAGCTGGGCAGTACCTTGACTCCGATGGGCGCCGAAAAGGCTGGCAACGCCGATGGCTCGATCGGCCCGTGGGAACCGCTGTCCAAGAGCGCGGGCAGCGTCGACGGCAAGGGCTTCCTGTCCGACCCGTACGGCAGTGACAAGCCACTGTTCACCATCACCGCGCAGAACGCCGACCAGTACAAGGACAAGCTCTCGCCGGGCCAGCTGGCCATGCTCAAGCGCTATCCGGACACCTTCAAGATCCCGGTATTCAAGACCCATCGCGGTTCCACGGTGCCGGCCGATGTGTTCGCCGCCATCAAGGAAAACGCTACCAAGACCACCCTGGTCGAAGGCGGCAACGGTCTGAACAACTTCCGCACGGCTGTACCGTTCCCGATCCCGAAAAGCGGCCTGGAGGTGATCTGGAACCACATCACCCGCTACCGGGGCGGTAGCGTCAGCCGTCTGGTGACCCAGGCAACGCCCCAGCAGAACGGCTCTTTCAACCCGGTATACTTCTCCGACCAGTTCGTCTTCCGCGAAAGAATGAAGGATTACGACCCGAACAACCCGGGCAACATCCTGTTCTACTTCAAGCAGGAAGTGACCGCGCCTGCGCGCTTGGCCGGTACCGTGCTGCTGGTGCACGAAACCCTCGACCAGGTGAAGGAACCACGCAAGGCGTGGATCTACAACGCCGGTCAGCGCCGCGTACGCCAGGCACCACAAGTGTCGTACGACGGCCCGGGTACCGCCGCCGACGGTTTGCGCACCTCCGACAACCTGGACATGTTCAACGGTGCGCCAGACCGCTATGACTGGAAGCTGGAAGGCAAGAAGGAGATGTACATCGCGTCCAACGCCTTCAAGCTCGACGACCCCAAGCTCAAGTACACCGACATCATCAAGGCCGGGCACATCAACCAGGACCTGGCCCGTTACGAGCTGCGCCGTGTATGGCACGTGGTCGCCACCCTCAAGCCGGGCCAGCGGCACATCTATGCCAAGCGTGACTTCTACATCGACGAGGACACCTGGCAGGCTGCGGTGATTGACCAGTACGACGGCCGTGGCCAACTGTGGCGCGTGTCCGAGGCACATGCCCAGCCGTACTACAACGTGGAAGTGCCGTGGTACACCCTGGAGGCCATCTATGACCTGCAGTCGGGCCGTTACCTGGCCTTGGGCATGAAGAACGAAGAGAAGCGCGCCTACGACTTCGGCTTCAGTGCCAGCAAGGCTGACTTCCAGCCAGCGGCACTGCGCCAGTCGGGTATTCGCTAAGTATCGCGCAACCTCGGAGCGCCCCGGCTTGTCCGGGGCGTTTCATTTTCCTGTACCGGCCCCTTCGCGGGTGAACCCGCTCCCACAGGTACTGCACTGGGCTTGAAACCTGCGCAATCTCTGTAGGAGCGGGTTCACCCGTGAAGAGGCCGGTACAGCAATAAAGCTGGTGAATACCCCTCCAAACCCCCGCCCCAGCCGCTGTCCATCAGTCATGTTGCTTTTTGTCGCAGTCTTTTTCAGTGTAATTGCGCCCATCATCTTCAAATGCGTAGCGTTACCCGCTAGTCTCGCAAGCATCCATACCGCCGTAGTCTTCCAATCAGAACGAGCCGGCCATGACAGATCTGTCCCGTACGCATGGATTCACCAGCCAGGCCCTGGGCCTGCTGGACGGGCGTTTCTTCCGGCCGCCCTTGCCGGACGGCCATGTGCCGCGCCTGCGCCTGTGCCAGCGGCTGCAAGCCGGTCTCGGCGGGCGGTTGTTACTGGTCAATGCCCCGGCAGGGTTCGGCAAAAGCTCCCTTGCCATCGAATTTTGCGAAGCGCTGCCCGAGCACTGGCGTAGCCTGTGGCTGGGCCTGAGCCAACGGGATGCCGACCCTGGCCGATTCCTCGAACGCCTGCTCGAAGGCCTGCAGCAGTATTGCCCGGCGCTGGGCGGCCAGGCCATGGGTCTGCTGAAAATGCGCCAGCGCCACCAGCCGTTCGCCTTCGAGGAATGGCTCGACGGCCTGCTCGACGAGCTGGCGCTGTACCTGCAAGCCGATACTCCCTTGTTGCTGGTGCTGGACGACTATCACCTGGCCCAGGGGCCGGTACTCGACCGCTGCCTGCAGTTCTTCCTCAATCACCTGCCCCCCGGCCTGGTGCTGCTGGTCACCAGCCGCCAACGCCCGGATTGGCACCTGGCGCGCCTGCGCCTGTCGCGGCACCTGGTCGAACTCAACGAACAGGACTTGCGCCTGACCGCCGAAGAATCACTGGCGGTGATCGGCCGCCAACCCAACGGGCTGCGTGGCCAGGCTCTGGACAACCTGATCCAGCGCAGCGACGGTTGGGTGGCCGGGTTGCGTTTCTGGCAGCTGGCGGCAAGCGAGTCCGCTGACGAGCAGGCCTTGCCCCAGGCCTTGCATGGCGGCGAGGGCCTGATCCGTGACTATCTGCTGGAAGAAGTCATCGACATGCTGCCCGCCGATGTACAGGCCTTCCTTTACGAAACGGCCTGCCAGGAACGTTTCTGCGCCCCGCTGTGCGATGCCGTACGCGGCCGCCACGACAGTGCCGCGATCCTGCGTTTCTTGCAGGCGCACCAGGTGTTCCTGGTGCCGCTGGACGAGCATGGCCACTGGTTCCGCTATCACCATTTGTTCTCCGACCTGTTGCGCAGCCGCCAGGCCAGCGAGCCGCTGGCCGACCTGCAGTTGCGTGCCTGCCGCTGGTTCGAAAGCCAGGGCCTGCTGGACGAAGCGGTGGAGCAGGCCCTGCGCGCCGGTTACCTCGATGTCGCCGCCGACCTGGTGCAGAGCCTGTCCGAGGAGCAACTGCTGGCCGAACAGAACGTCGGCATGTTGCTGCGCTGGAAGATGGACCTGCCCGACAGCCTGCTGATCAGCACGCCGCGGCTGATCGTGCTGTACAGCTGGGCGTTGGGCCTGGCGTGCCAGCTGGACGCGGCCGAGGAGCTGGCGGGTTATCTCAGCCGCTTCCTGCCCGCGCCTTCGGCGACCGCGCAAAAGTCCATGCTGGCCCAGTGGCTGGCGCTGAGTGGTGTTATCGCCCGTGGCCGTGGTGATCGCGAGCGCACCCTGGCCTATTGCGGTGAAGCGCTGCAGAGTTTGCCGAGCAAGCGTTATGGCCAACGCCTGGTGTGCCTGTCGACGCTGTCCAACCTGGCGATTGCCGATGGCGATTTCTGGCGGGCCCGCGGCTGGAACCGTGAGGCGCTGGAGTTGGCCCAGCGTGTTGGCAACCCATTGTTCGAGGCCCTGGCCCATTACGACCGGGCGCGGGTGCTGCATGCCCGTGGCGAGGTGTTGCGCGCGCTGGACGAAGTTCGCCAGGGGTTGCAGCGCCTGCAAGGGCTCTCGGCACAGCGGCTTTATGCCGTGCGCGCCCGCCTGACGCTTTACGAGGGCTACCTGCTGGTGTCGCGTCTGCAGCCGTCCCAGGGTCGTGCCCGTTTACGTGCTGGGCTGGGCGAGGCTCGGGCCTGCCGTGATATCAGTGTGCTCATCGGCCACTGTGTGATCGCTACGCTCGATGGCCGAGAAGGGCACTTTGCCGAGGCCTTTGCCGAACTGGCCGAGGCCGAGCGGCTGATGCACATCTGGGATGTACCGCCGGTCTACTATCTGGCGATGATCACCCTGGTCAAATGCGAGTTGTGGTTGGCCCAGGGGCGCATCGACCTGGCCGAGTCCTGGCTGCTGCGGCTGGGCCAGACTTATGGTGGCGAGCAACCGGCGGCGGCCCCGGAGTTCCACCCGTTGCTGCCGTTGCACATCGCCTTGCAGCAGGCATCCCTCGAGCGTATCCAGTCGCGTAGCGCCGATGCGGCGCAGCGGCTGGCAGGCCTGGTCGAGCGCGGCCAGGCCAGTGGCGGCATGATGCTCAGCGTCAGTGCCCTGTGCCAGTGGCTTGGCTTGTTGCTGGGCGAAGGTCGGGAAGAGCAGGCCGCCCAGTTGTTGCCACGGTTGCTGGCGGCAGCCCATGGCGGCGTGCTGCAACCGTTCCAGCCTTTGCTGGAGCAGTACCCGCAGTGGCTTCTCGAACAGCTCCATGCAGTAGCCGCCTGCCCGGTGCAGGCCGAGTTGCTCAAGCGCTTGCCGCAGATACCAAGCGCCAGCACCGGCAGCGGCGAAGCCCTGAGTAGCCGCGAGTTGGCCGTGCTCGAGCTGATTGCCCAGGGTTGTTCCAACCAGCAGATCAGCGAGCGGTTGTTCATTTCCCTGCACACGGTGAAAACCCACGCCAGCCATATCAACAGCAAGCTGGGGGTGGAGCGGCGTACCCAGGCGGTGGCGAAGGCCAAGTCCCTGGGGCTGCTGTTGTGATATTGGCCCAGCAGGGTCTTGCTCGTTAAAGTGATGGCTCGAGGCCATGGTTCGTGGCCGCGAATGCTCTACCCTAATCTTTTCCGACCAGCTGCCGATACAGCTATCGGTGGCATCGCCTCGCGCGATTTTTCAATCATTCCAAGGCAGGTCGTGTTGATGCTGCAGTACGGGCAAAAGAGCTTTCTGATCGTCGACGACTTTACCGACTTTCGCACGTCGACCCGTTCCATGCTGCGCGAACTGGGCGTGCGTGACGTGGACACCGCCGACAGCGGCGAGCAGGCGCTGCGCATGTGCGCGCAAAAGCGCTATGACGTCATACTGCAGGACTTCCACCTGGGCGACGGCAAGAAGAACGGCCAGCAGGTGCTCGAAGACCTGATCCTCGACAAGCACATCAGCCATGAGTGCATATTCATCATGGTCACTGCCGAGAGCAGCCAGGCCATTGTCCTCAGCGCCATCGAGCACGAGCCTGATGCCTATCTGACCAAGCCGTTCAACCGAGTTGGCCTGGCCCAGCGCGTCGAGAAACTGTACCAGCGCAAGACCCTGCTCAAGCCGATCCTGCAGGCCCTGGACCGAAATCGCCCGGCAGAAGTGCTGGCGGCTTGCGCCGAGCTGTGCAAGCGCGACCCACGCCTGGCCCCGCTGTGCCTGCGCTATCGGGCCGATGCCTTGCGCAACCTCAACCGCTTCGAGGAACTGGAGAAGTTCCTCAAGGCCATCCTGGCCAGCCGCCCGCAGCCGTGGGTCTACTCGGCGTTGGGCGGCCTGATGCACAAGCGTGGCCAGAATGCCCAGGCCCAGGGCGTGTACGAGCAGGCGCTCAAGGCCTTCCCGATCATGCCAGGCCTGTACGATGGCATGGCCGAGGTGCTGGTGGCCCAAGGCGAGACCAGGCGTGCGCAGAACATGCTTGAAGAAGCCGTGCGCCTGTCGCCGTTATCGGTGCGCCGGCAGTCGACGCTGGGCAAGCTGGCGTTGGAAAACGAAGACTTCGAGAGTGCTTCGAAGGCATTTCGCCACGCGGTGAATCAGGGCCAGAGCTCACGCTACAAGGACCCCGAGAACAACCTGGGCCTGGTGCAGGCGCTGATGAGCAGGAATGCCGGCTTTGGGCTGGATGCGCGCACACGGGTCGAGATCAACAGCACACTCAGCGAAGTGGCCAAGGAAAACCCCGAGGACCAAGGCCTGCAGGTGCGTGCCCGCATGATGAAGGCCGCCAGCCTGCAGCAGGCCGGCGACCCTGAAACGGCTGCAAAGCTGACCGAACAGGCGATCCAGCGCCTGGACAAGATGAACCAGTTCTTCTCGGTCGATTCGGCCCTGACCGTTGCCGCGCAGTTGCAGGCCATGGGACAGGAAGCTGCCGCCATCGGCGTGCTGAAGAACTGTGTGGAAAGTTATGGCGATGACCCAAAGGTCATGGAGAGGGTCGGCAAGCTGACGGACGACCCCAGCGTGCTCAACGCCATTACCGAAGCGGTCACCCTCAATCGCCAGGGTGTGCGCAGTTACCAGGGAGGGCAGCTCGGCGAGGCTTTGCAGCTGTTCCGCAAGGCGCTGGGTTTGCAGCCGAAGAACATCAGCATCGCCCTCAACACTGCCCAGGCGCTGCTGCGCATCGGCGGAGACAACCCTCAGCCCGCGATCATGCAGGAGTGTCGCGACGCCCTGACCAGCGTGGCCGGCATCCCCGCCAGCGACAACCGCTACGACCGTTACCGCAAACTGCACATCCGAGTGTTCGGCGCATGAATCAAGACAACCAGGGGCTGGATTTTTCCACGGTGATCGCCTCCACCGTGCACGACCTGAAGAACTCCCTGTCGGCGCTGATCCAGTCCCACAACCAGTGGATGCAGCGCTTGCCCGAGGAGCTGCGAAGTGGTGCCGAGCAAGGGGTTATGGAACATGAGTTTCGCCACCTCAACGGCATGCTTGTGCAGTTGCTGGGGTTGTACAAACTGGGCGTGAACCAGTTGCCGGTGTGCCCGGACTACCACGAACTGGACGACTTTATCGAAGCCCAGCTCGCGGCACACGAGGAGGTGCTCAAGCACAAGGACATCCTTGCCACCTGGCGCATCGACACCGACAACCCGCTGGGCTTCTTCGACCGCGAGCTGGTGGCCTCGGTGATCGCCAACGTGATCACCAACGCCACCCGCTTTGCCGCGCATGCCTTGCTGATCACCATCGAAGAGGCAGACAACCAGCTGGCCATCTGCGTCAACGATGACGGCCCGGGTTATCCACAGCGGATGCTCGAACGCCAGGAAGAATTCATCCAGGGTATCGACTCGACCAGCGGCAGTACCGGCCTTGGCCTGTATTTTGCGGCGCGGATCGCGGCACTGCATGAAAGCGGCGGGGTGCGCGGGCGGATCGAGATCTCCAATGGCGGCGCGCTTGGGGGTGGGTTGTTCAGGTTGTTTTTGCCTTGAAACTGACAAGGATTACGTTTCAAATTTTTGCAGGTGGAAAGTAGGTTCCCAAGGTGATGTAGGGCATTTCCTTCTTGAGGTTGCAGGGCTTTTGTCCATACCGGGCAAATGACAGTGTAGATACGACGTCTCTACATTTCGCTTGCAATCATTTGGAGGGTTTCTACTATGTATCTACCTTGGGAGATACTCATGCAGATCAAGATTCAACAGTGGGGTAACAGCGCCGCGATTCGCTTGCCGGCTGCAGTGCTCAAGCAGATGCGTCTCGGAGTCGGCTCTACCTTGAGCCTGGACACCGCGGGTGAGACCATGGTGCTCAAACCCGTCAGGTCGAAACCCAAATACACCCTTGAAGAGCTGATGGCTCAGTGCGATCTGGATGCACCGGAGCCAGAGGACATGGCCGACTGGAACGCGATGCCACCAGTAGGGCGTGAAGTGTGAATCGGGTGAAGTTCGCCAGGGGCGATATCGTTCGCGTCAATCTCGATCCGACTGTTGGACGGGAGCAGCAGGGTGCCGGGCGACCTGCGCTGGTGCTCACTCCAGCTGCGTTCAATGCGTCAGGCCTGGCTGTGGTAGTGCCGATCACTCAAGGTGGCGATTTTGCCAGGCATGCGGGTTTCGCCGTCACGCTCAGCGGTGCGGGTACGCAGACTCAGGGCGTGATGCTCTGCAATCAGGTGCGCACAGTCGACCTTGAAGCCCGATTTGCCAAACGCATAGAGTCGGTACCCGAGGTCGTCATCCTTGATGCACTGGCTCGCGTACAGACCCTCTTCGATTAACCGGTTCCCGTATTCCCTATGCAGAATCCATCGTCAGCGCTCATCCGCGAAACCTTCCCCGTAGGCCCCCTGCAGTGCAACTGCACCCGCATGGTAGTCATAATGTAGCGACAATATGGACATGGTCATGGCATCGGTGTAGCAAGGGTTTAGCCGATCTTCTGGCTTGTCCATATGGACTTCTGTTTATGTGGACAGATCCCGGATTTTTGTCCACATAGGATGTGGTACCCATCATCGACTAAAAAATCGTCCTTTTGAGCAATGGCTCCCCGCTGCTGAGGTAGATGATGCATGGGAGTGGGCTGCAGGCCTAGCCAGACGTTAGCTCTGTGCGATCGTCGATCATGGGTTCAACGGTTTGATACAAAGTCGCGTATTCGAATCAAGCTGCATATACTGCAGGGCAGTTATTCGCGCTTTCGATAAAATTAATCTCTCGCAGTTCTTTCAAGATTGTGTGGATAAATCAGCTTCCAGTCATTAGCATATAGGCTTATCGGTTCGAAGAAGCGTATCCATGACTGACCCCACTCAAATGAAGTCACGAAATAAGTTGAGCTCAAAAAAAGTTAGAGACGATTTCTCGGAGCCAGTGAAAAGACAGCTTCGAGAAATGTGTGGGGGGATATGCTCAAATCCAGATTGCAAAGTCTATACATTCGGGCCGACTATGGAGGAAAGAAGCGGGTATTCCAATATTGGTGTCGCTGCACATATCGCAGCTGCTGCACCTGGGCCGGGAGCGCGTCGCTACGATCCGACCATGACCTCGGAAATTAGGGGCTCGGCTACGAATGGAGTTTGGTTATGTCAATCTTGCTCGAAACTTATTGACACTGATGAAGTTAGGTTTCCTGTTGAGCTTCTGAAAGAGTGGAAGTTTCGCGCTGAGAAGCGAGCCATGGAATTGCTTGGCAAGACATCCATCGGACCCAGTGAGCTGCAGCAGAAGTTAGTCGAAGCAGTAGCGAATGCCACTAAGCTTGCCTACACAGGTATTGGCGAGATTGGAAAAACCCCTCTATGTGGCTTTGTTCGTGGCTATGAAGAGTACCTTAGTCAGCTTGATCAGAGGTTTGTAATAAAGATTACTGCTAGCGGTAACCACTTGGCGCATGAAATAAGTACGAAGCCAGGAGAAAAAGTTCAAGTTCAAATTCGCTTTAAGGACGAGGATGCAGCTCGCGCAGCCAATCAGAAGTGGAAGAAATATCTGGAGACGGGCGAAGGTATTGAGATAAAAACAAGCGATTTCGATTTTTCTGGTTCCCCTCTATTTGAGATGATCAGTAATAGTCAGCGGGAAGGCGTACTGTTTCTTGAGCCTGCGAAAACGCTCTTGCCTTCGACCCTGTATCTAAGATCGATGGAAAGCGATGCAGAGTTTGAATTGGCATCATTTGACTCGAGCCTTCATGTCGCGGGGGAGAATGTATTTATAGTCGGTAGCTGTCTGGATGGACTGTTCACTCATAGAGTTACATTTAACGCAAGTAGTCAGGTGATAAAGATTGACTACAATTTTGATCCGCAGAAGTGGATAGGGTCTACCTTCTCCAATGTTATGCATCTCCCTAAGCTTCAGAAAGCCGTAAGCTTTCTAAGTCGACATGAAACTTCAAGGATGGTTATTGAGCTGAATTCGAAGGGAGAAATTTTGCAGTTTGGTGAAAGCTCGTCTCATGACTATGCTCCACTCTTTGATGTTTTCGACCACGTCGTACAATTAGTAGGCAGGGCCAGAATAGTTGCAATGGCTATTGATGGGAGCCTCAAGATTAATTCGTTAGATATATCAGCTCAAGACGAACGACTGATTAGCATCTATTCTGAAATTTTGAGTGGGGCTGTTATCGAAAGCAAGCCAACAGGTCAGGAGATTCTGAAGACGGCGAATTTGAACATTCCAGAGGAAACGGTTCTGGCAATGAATGAGGGCGGGCTTGCATCTTACTTGCGAATTTCTGAGCGTTGCGGTGCTGACTTCGACCTGCTGGGTAATCAGGTGACTCCACCCATCTTTCAAAGTGTCTTGCAAGGGTTTGAGGCAGCTTTTTTCACAAACTTGGATTCCCTTGAAGGTAGGGAGTTAGCGATCGTAGTCTATTCCATCGAGGGTACTACGATCACTCATAGTATTGAGAACGCTGATTTCAAGGTTCAAAGGGTGAAAGGTAGTTGAAGCTGCTTTTCTGCCGTATGAGATATGAACCAAAATTCGGCGGCGTCCCCGCCGCCGAATTTGTCCTGCTTCATTCGATTTTGCGTTCCGTTTAAAATGGTTGTATCCCGAATCCTGATAAGTTAAATTTTTAATTTTTCGTTATCATTGGAATTGTGCTGTGTCACCTTCCCCAAGCTAGCTATCACTAGCGGGGGTTGTTCGATTGTCGCTGCACAATTTTCGATGTGACTACGCAAAATTTCAGCAGCAGCCACCACGCATATAAGGCGTCTGTGCCAAATAGGCCTTCATCATCAATCAAACCATGTGCTACTTCGTTTCGCAGATTTGTGCCGAGAGGATCAACAAGCAAACCCTGTAGCTCAAATACTCCATCCGATCCAAAAATTTTGAGTGCTTCAGGAGTATCGAGAAGAGCGCTTAGAGGTCGCTCCGGTTGTACTCCGCCAGGTTCTAGCATTGAGGTGGCTCCGCCCATTGATTCAACGGCATGACGAATAATGGCTTCGAGTTGAGGAATTACAAGATGCGATGAAACCAGCATGTCCCCATGGAAACCAGCTACCAACGCACGAAGTACACTTTCCATATGTCCGGGGGGAATCCAGGGGCTGTGCTGAATCAAGCTTAGTACGTCGAGCCGGTCCGGAAAGTGCTCAGCCAAAATCTCAATACGCCCGGGTTCAAAGGCACCTTGTACATAAAGTCCTCTTCCTAAGCGCGCCGTGCTAAACATCCTCCAACGCAATCCATCGTGCTTGATATCGTCAGTAGCGCCATCAAGTCCAGGAGCGCGAGCGACTACCCGGCCGCGAGAATTGACGATCTCGCTGGACAACATACTGCCCAGAACTGAGACACGAGCTTGGTCATTGACGTCTTGGACTAGCTTGGAAATCGATGGTGGTGCTCCCATGCTAATCAAAGCAATAACAGCGTCATGAAAGCTTTTATCACGTACAGCCGCCCTTGAGTTTAGAACCATTTCGGTCAGGTCGATGCTGGTCGAAATTGGCTTGTAATCATCTAAGGACTCTTTCTGTAGTTTCAGCAATTGATCATGTAGCTCTGCTGCTCGTTCGCGTCCACCTGGAGCTTGTCGCATAGCCTCTACAGCGTCTGACAAAATTGACGCAGCAGCCATCGCTCCGCGCCCGATTTGGGCACGTGCCAGTTCGGCCTCTTTAACCAATGACTCTGCTGAGTCTCTGAGTGCGGCCCCTTCTCCGTCCATATCACCTGCGGTGCGAAGGCATTCGGCTACCAGTTGATAGTAGTCCTTCGCACGCCAGTAGTTTTTTTCTGTTTCAGCGGCGGCGGCTGCTGCACGAGCGTATGCGGCGAACTGACTAGGTTCGCCGTGCTTGAATTCCAGCAGCAGTCGTGTGAGGCGCAATGTCAGATAAAGTGGGTCTTTTCCTTGATGCCTATGAAGCATGGCTTCAGTTTCGTTTAAAACTTTTAGCCGTAGCTGAGCTGCGCCCTTGCCCAATCCAGCAGAGAGACGTAAAGATCGCTCTATGCGCTCGAGACATTTCGACCAAACAGTGGGACATTCAAGCCGTAACGCCGATTCAAGATACGCCTCAACAGCTCCCAGAGCAGCTGGAAAAGAACGAGCTTGTACCCATATCAGATCCAAGAATCTTGCTCGAAGCTCTGGGTCCCTAAGAGAAATTGCCCAGGCCTGTAACTCACCAAGGCACTTTTTGGGGAAATCAGTCGGAACAGCGCTCCGTCGGCCGCCCATCACGAACATTGGACCAAACGGCTCAGACGGCTGGTTCGCGTGGAGCATCATTGAAAGCGATGCACCAATAAAGCGTAAACCCTCCAGTTGAGCAGAGCTCCATCGACTTTCCTCCTTTTCCAAACGAGAAATTTCAGTTTGAAAACTGAAGCATTCGAAATCTGTTACACCCTGAAGCAGGCTGTCCAAATCGAGAGATGACAAGGTCTCTTCAGTAATGAGTTGCCAATCCAGAGGCATACGTTGTCTCCATGTAGGTCCTATCGAAATGTATACGCTAGCTTCGAGAATGACGAGCCGCTTTATTCCGAATAAGCGTCCGTAGCATCTGTCTTCTATCAGATCACACCAGTGAGTGTCATTCTTACTGCGTAGGACAGAGCAACCAGCTCTGAGTGGTAATCCATTCGAGCGGACTCGATTTGCCGCATCATCGCGGTATGGGCTTCTGCTGAGAGGCTGGCAGCCTTACCCTCAGCAGCTTTTATGCGTGATGCCAGTCGCTCCAGGGAAGCGTCAACGCATTGCAAACAGTTAAGGATTGGCCTTTCATCGTAAGCGGCCAGAGAACACACCTTCAGAAATCCGGAATTAAGGGCGATGGTGTCCGCCTATTTTAAGCGGACGCGATCACCCTTATCGCTAGGATTTCCATGCGCCAACGAAGCTCCTATCCCAAACCCTTTAAGGCCCAGGTCGTGCAGGAATGCCTGAAACCCGGTGCCTCAGTTTCCAGCGTCGCCATCAGCCACGGCATCAATGCCAACGTGATTCGCAAGTGGCTGCCGATTTACCGTGATAAACCCGTCGCGCCACTTCCCGCGTTTGTACCGCTGCAACCGATTCCTAAACGGCAAGCTGATGAAGCCGTGGTCATCGCACTGTCGCTGGGCGACAAATCCATCACGGTAAAATGGCCCATCTCCGACCCGGACGGCTGCGCACGTTTTATCCGCAGCCTCTCGCAATGATGCGCATCGACGCCATCTGGCTAGCCACCGAGCCCATGGACATGCGCGCCGGCACCGAAACTGCGTTGGCCCGCGTGGTCGCTGTGTTCGGTGCGGCGAAGCCGCACTGCGCTTATCTGTTCGCCAACCGCCGGGCCAACCGGATGAAGGTGCTGGTGCACGATGGCGTGGGCATCTGGCTTGCCGCGAGGCGTTTGAACCAAGGCAAGTTTCACTGGCCTGGCACTCATCGCGGCTTGGAAGTTGGGCTCGACGCTGAACAACTTCAAGCGCTGGTGCTCGGTTTGCCATGGCAGCGAGTTGGCGCTAACGGCGCAATCACAGTGATTTAGCCTTGCTTTTCAGCTGTGGCAGGTGGATCGCTTTGGTAAAATCCACGGCATGACTTCCTCGCCCAATCTCGCCCAAATGACACCCGAACAACTGCGCGCACTCGCTGCGCAGTTGCTGTCGAAGGTCGACACCATGGCGCGAAAAATCCATCGTGACGAGACGATCATCGAGCAGCTCTCTCACGAGATTGCCATCCTCAAGCGCCACAAGTTCGCCAAGCGCAGCGAGCAGATCAGCCCAGCGCAAGGCAGCTTGCTGGATGACTTGCTCAACACCGACCTTGAGGCTATCGAGGCAGAACTGAACGCGCTTCGTCCCGCCCCAACGTCGGACGAACCCCGCCAAAAGCCCAAGCGCGCGCCGCTACCGCCGCAGTTCCCACGTACCGTCATTCGTCACGAGCCAGAGAACACCCAGTGTGTCTGAGGGTGCCAGCTTCAGCGCATCGGCGAAGACGTTAGCGAGAAGCTGGATTACACACCTGGCGTGTTTACCGTTGAGCAGCATGTACGTGGAAAGTGGGCCTGCCGCCAGTGCGAAACACTGATCCAAGCACCGGTGCCGGCCCAGGTGATCGACAAGGGCATCCCGACCGCAGGCCTACTGGCGCATGTGATGGTAGCCAAATTCGCTGACCATCTGCCGCTGTACCGGCAAGAAAAGATCTTTGGCCGTGCAGGCCTGGCGATCCCGCGTTCAACGCTGGCTCAATGGGTGGGCCAAACTGGCGTACAGCTACAACCGCTGGTGGATGCACTGCGCGAAGCGGTGCTGGCTCAGCGAGTCGTGCATGCCGATGAAACTCCGGTGCAGATGCTGGCTCCCGGAGAGAAGAAAACGCATCGAGCTTATGTCTGGGCTTATTGCACGACGCCTTACTCGGCCCTCAAGGCGGTGGTCTACGACTTCAGCCCCAGCCGCGCCGGCGAACATGCGCGCAACTTCCTGGGCACCTGGAACGGCAAGCTGGTCTGTGATGACTTCGCGGGTTACAAGGCCAGCTTCGACCTGGATATCACCGAAATCGGCTGCATGGCGCATGCCCGCCGTAAGTTCTTCGACCTGCATGCAGCGAACAAAAGCCAGTTGGCCGAACAAGCGCTGCACTCAATCGGCGGGCTGTACGAAGTCGAACGGCAGGCCAAAGACATGTGCGATGAAGAACGATGGCGATTACGCCAAGAAATAGCGGCGCCCATTGCACAGAAGTTACATGAATGGATGCTGGCTCAGCGCGACCTCGTGCCCGAGGGGTCGGCCACGGCCAAGGCTCTGGATTACAGCTTGAAACGCTGGGTAGCGCTGATGCGCTACCTGGATGATGGTGCCGTACCCATCGACAACAACCCGGTGGAGAACACGATCAGACCATGGGCGCTTGGGCGCTCCAATTGGTTGTTCGCCGGGTCTCTGCGCAGTGGCAAACGAGCGGCAGCGATCATGAGTTTGATCCAGTCGGCACGCATGAACGGGCATGATCCGTACGCATATCTCAAGGATGTACTGACGCGATTGCCGACGCAGAAAGCTAGTGAGATCGAACATCTACTGCCGCATCAGTGGATGCTGCGTAATTGCATGGACTTGACCACCCGTTTGCACTCGACTTGACCAGTTGTTTGCATCGAATTTGAACCGCGCACGGGTACGCCCTGACCGGCAGAAATCGACCGACTCTGTTGAAAAAGTCGGTTCGCCCAAACAGCCCGGTCATTGACTGGTTAAAACGCCTTTTTTGCACACTGCTACGTGAAATCTGAGTCCGGAAGCCTCTGCCGAAAGTAAAGATTTCAATCTCGGACGCATACTTTTCTGCTGCGGAAACCATGGTCGACTTTTTCAACAGAATCGGCCAAAAGCGGACGTAGCTAATAGACCACTGCTTTCGGTCAGTGCGCGGTCATGAAAGCAAGTAGCTGGCCGCAGGCACTCCGGATAAGGCCATCAGCGCCCTTCGATTAACTCTCCGAACAACTCCCTGACCTTGACTTTGGCATCCGCCAACGCGACTCGGCCTTCATCGGTAATCTCGTACATGCGTCGCTCACGGCGCCCGGTACGCTCATGGTGCGAGCGCAGATAACCTTTCTTTTCCAGACCGTGCAGCATCGGATACAGCGTGCCCGCGCTAAGCTCGTAGCCGTGGTGTCGCAACTCTTCGATGATGGCCAGCCCGAAGATGGGAGCCTCGGCGGCGTGGTGCAGGATGTGCAGGCGGATCAACCCGCCGTAGAGGTCTTTGTCGGTCATTCGCCGCCTCTCACAGGGCAATGCTCAACAGCCCGCCTAGGATACCGCTGCCCAGCACGACCAGCCACGGCGGCAGCTTCCAGAACATCAACGCCACCAGTGCCACAAGGGCCAGGCCGAAGTCTTGCGGGCCATGAATCGCACTCGTCCACACGGGCTGGTAGAGAGCAGCCAGCAGCAGGCCGACCACGGCCGCATTGATGCCGAGCAGTGCAGCCTGCGTGCGCAGGTTACGGCGCAGGTGTTCCCAGAACGGCAGGGCACCCACCACCAGCAGGAAAGACGGCGCAAAGATCGCCAGAAGGCAGATCAGGCCGCCAAGCCAGCCAGTTGGTGCTTGGTTCATCGAGGCGCCGAGAAAGGCTGCAAAGGTGAACAGAGGCCCCGGCACGGCCTGCGCCGCACCATAGCCCGCGAGGAATGCATCATTGTCGACCCAGCCTGTTGGTACGACCTCAGCTTGCAACAGCGGCAGCACGACATGCCCGCCACCGAATACCAGCGAGCCGGCGCGGTAGAAGGCATCCACCATCGCCAATGTCTGATTCGGGAACACAGCTGCTAGCAACGGCAGCCCCAGCAGAAGAGCAAAGAACAGCGCCAGCCAGAACAGGCCAACGCGACGCCGCACGCTGATCGGCAGTGGATCATGGGCCTCTCCCTGTTGCGGTTTGAACAGCAGCAGGCCGACGATGGCTGCAAGGATGATGACACTCACTTGCCCCCAGGCAGAGGGTATGAGCAGCACGAAGCAGGTCGCCGCCGCCATGATGGAAATACGCGGTGCATCGGGACACAGATTGCGCGCCATGCCCCAGACCGCCTGGGCGACCACTGCCACGGCCACCACCTTCAAACCGTGCAGCACGCCAGCAGGCATGGCATCACCATAACTGGCGATGCCGAGTGCGAAGAGGATCAGGGCAATTGCGGAGGGCAAGGTGAAGCCCAGCCACGCGGCCAGCGCGCCGCGATAGCCAGAGCGCGACAGACCGAGCGCGATACCGACCTGGCTGCTGGCCGGCCCTGGCAGAAACTGGCAAAGGGCGACAAGATCCGCATAGCTGCGCTCGCTCAACCATTGTCGACGCACCACGAACTCATCGCGGAAATAGCCCAGGTGTGCGATTGGGCCGCCGAAGGAGGTGAGCCCCAAGCAGAGGAAGATCAAAAAAACAGCCCAAGGGCTACGGTCAGTCTTGGTGATCTCAGTCATGGTCATTACTTGATCTGTGACAGGGTTGGATGAAATTATCGATGTACGATAGCGTAAATCGATAATTGAGGTCGACCATCATGGAACTCATTCTGATCGGCTTTGCGGCACTGCTGGCTTCAGGGCTGACGTTGCTCTCTGGCTTCGGTCAAGGGACAGCGCTGATGCCAGTATTTGCCCTTTTCTTCCCCTTGCAGCTCGCTATTGCGGCCACCGCCGTGGTGCACTTCGCCAACAATCTTTTTAAGCTCGGGCTGATGGCCCAGCAGACTGATTGGTCGGTTGTGGTGAAGTTCAGCTTGCCGGCTGCCTTCACGGCAACCCTGGGCGCAGGCTCACTGGCGTTCTTCGACCAACTGCCGCGCGTCGGCCCATCTGGACACCATGGTCTTTCAGCATCCGGAACGACGCGGAAAGAACTCCTTGGAAGCTACGCACCAGACTGATGTGCGAACTTCTGGCCGGCGATGTGGGGGTAGATGTTATGCACGCGATGCGGCCGCAGTTCGCACTGCAGATCGACATAGGGCAGATCGCCGCCGATTTGGTGAAAGAGTTCAACAAGACGCCAGCACTCAAAACCTGGGGCTGGATGTGCATCATTGATGGCACGCCGCAGATGATGCCGCCCACATCGTTTTTGTAGCTATTCAGTTACGCCGTGCTTTGAGTGGTCAGATCCAATGCAATTGGCTGGTCAAATCCGATGCCAACAGGTGGTCAAGTGCAATGCAAACGCTTGGTCAAGAGAGGTGCAATTTCCCAGGATGCCTGGCTGATCTACGCAAGGCGTATTCCCCGTACGCTTACCTCCCAGCTATCCTCGGCTTCAACTAAAATCTGGGTACACTCCACGATCAAGTGCTCGTGCCCCGATACTAGCGATTCTAGATAGTCAGGAATTGCTGGCCAAAATTCGCCTCCTTCAGACTTAGGTAGTACTAAAGTTAAGGACAGAAACTCGGTGTGGCGCTCCCATTTCATTGAGAAGCCATCCAACCTCAGTAGCCCTTGGGACCTGCAATGCGTTGCAGTGTTCTCGCCTTCGGTCTCCAGTTTACCGACTATTTGGTCTAGAGCATTTCCCTCCTCGAGCAAAGCCATGTGAAAGACATGCGCGGGCTCATGGAAGTAGATTGAGGGACGTGCGTGCAACTCATTGTGCAAGCCGATTCTCAGGGAATGCATGGTAGGACTCTACTTAGAAGAGTTGTACTAGGTCAGGTTTTTGCCACTTCAATGCCTCTGGAGATCGTCATATAAGGTGCCCTATGAGCTACTCGGGGCTAGGCTTGAGTTTGCCGTAATTTCCACAGATAACACCATAAAGATGCTGAAGTAGTCGTTTGATTTCCGCCACAAGAGAGTTAGGCTGATCAGCACGATCAGCCTAACAAGTTTATTTAATTACATTTAGCCGTCGAGTAAGGCTCCTCGCCCTTCGGGCTTCACCTAGCAATTTGCCATCCTGGTAAATTGCCGCATGAGCCCCCTTAGCCAGATAAATCACCAGACCGCCGGGTAAAAACTCCAAGTCAAGCGCCGACGCAGGTTTTTCGCTGCGCACGACAACGCGGATGGCAGAACCACGTTTTATCCAGAACTCGCTTGACTCCGGTTCCAGTACGACGACCAAACGCTTGTCAGTACTGTTAATAAAACTGAATTCTTGGCTCCCTGCTAGCGCACTGGCACGGGTAGGAAGCACTGCGGCGCTTTCTACCCCACTCGCCTCAATCATTTATGTGCGCAAGCAGCACGGAACTGCGGATAGTCAGCCATAGCCTGTGAGCTGGTCAGATAGCCACCAGCAATGTCGCCATTAATTTCATCCAACGACCGCTCATCCGCCGGCCCCCAACCGCCACCGTTAGCTGTTACCAGGCGCAAAAGATCACCCTGTTCCAGCGGCACCCGATTAGCTCGGCTGAAGCGTTGCACGCGACCGTCTGCCCGCGTTACTTCGGCATAGTTGCAGGAACCATCCGAGCCACCTTCAATACCCCATGGTGGTGTCACACCACGACCGAAAAAGGTCGAGACCCACGCTTTAGGCGAGAGGATGCGATAGTCCAGGACCACACCACGACCTCCTCGCTTTCGCCCGGCACCACCGCCTTCTTCGTTGAAAGCATAGCGCTCCACCAATACTTCGTAGCAACGCTCAGTGATCTCAACAGGGATATTGCTGGTCTCACCATTACCTACACAGAACTGGCCACTCTCCCCATCCTTATTTTGCCCAGCCCCCCATCCTCCCACGAGAGGCTGGACTAACAGGTATTCCTCGCCTGTGCCGGAATTGTGGCCATTGAGCACCATTGAGCAAACCGAACCAAGTTGGCCAGCAATCAACCGGTCCGGCAACAGGGGCGCCAACGCGCGGCGAATTACGTCCGCGGCAGTGACCATGGATTCGAAGTAGGCGGATACTGGCGCAGGACGCTCAGCCGTGCAGATGGTCCCGGATGGGCAGATCACTTCGACCGGTCGGAAACAGCCTGCGTTCGCCGGTATGCCTGGGCGAACCACACCCATGAATACTTCCCGCACCGCCGACTGCAGGCCGGCCAGTGTGTTGTTGATCGGTCCTGGTGCCTGCAGGCTGGAGCCGGTGAAATCTACCAGGAAGCGCGAGTCACTGATTTCCACACGCACTTTGACCCAGAATGGCCCATTCCCAAGCCCGTCTTCATCGATCACGTCTTCAGCATGAAATACGCCCTTGGGCAGCGTCTTGAAGCATTCGAGCACCATTGCCTCACCATGTTCGAGCAAGCGCTCCATGGCATCCAGGGTTGTAGCCTCACCGTATTTGGCTACGAGAGAAAGCAACCGGCGCTCGCCCACCCGCAATGCGGCCGCACACGCATGCAAGTCGCCAATGGTCATTTCCGGTAGGCGGACGTTGGCGGCGATTACATCCACCAAAGCTTGGTTGATCCGACCGCGGTCATAGATGCGCACAGTCGGAAACTGCAGACCCTCTTGGTAGATTTCACTCGCATCGGAGCTGAAGCTGCCAGGGTCCTTGCCGCCCACCTCGGTCCAGTGCGCCTTGTTGGCGGTCCAGGCAATAAGCCGTTGCTCATGGAAGACCGGCATGATCATAGACACGTCAGAGAGATGGGTTCCTCCACCACCATACGGGTCGTTCGTGATGAACATGTCGCCCGGTTGAATGTCGTGAAGGTCAAACTTCTCCAGAACGCTGCGCACCGCTCCGTCGAGTGTGCCGATAAAGCCGGGAATGCCATTACCCTGAGAGATCAATTGGCCACGCGCATCGGTCAAGCCGATGCCATAGTCCAGTGCCTCGTAAATGATCGGGCTCATGCTGGTACGCTTGAGGGCGATGAACATTTCTTCGCCGATTGCCACCAAAGCGTTTTTGATGACCTCACAGGTAAAAGGATTGGCCTGGGACATGGTCATGCCTCCTGAGTGCTGATGTTGATATGAAGGCCGCCGTAGGCGTCTACCTCGACGCGGTCCCCAGGACGCACCACAGTGGTGGTAGTCGCCTCTTCGATGATTGCCGGACCGACAAAGCGCATACCAGCGAGAAGGACCTCTCGGCGATAGATTGGGGTCGATACGGGCCGCTCCGGCTCGAATTCCACCATCCGTTGCCCTCTCCGCGCCTGTTCCGCACAGGAATCAGCGCTTGGCGCAATTGGAGCAATAGGTGATTTCCGCACCTCGGCAAAGGCCACCAAATGCAGGTTGACCACTTCTACTGGAGCTTCAAGACGGAAGGTGTAGTTCTGCTGATGCCGCTCGTGGAACGACTCGAGCATTGCCTGTAGCTCGAGCGAATCCAGAGCAATCTTCACGGTGTGCTCCTGACCCAGGTAGCGGGCATCCAATTGCCACTCGAAGCGAAGGCTCTCAGGTGACAAGCCATCGCTGGCGAACTCGGTTTCGGCGCTGGATTGAAGAGCAGCGAAAGCGCTTTCCAGTTCGGCCAGCCCCTCCTGGTCGAGCATTTGGAGGTGGGTTTGGATGTAGTCACGGCGTACATCCAGCATCAACATTCCCCAGGCAGAGAACACGCCTGCAAAGGGAGGAATGATCACCTTGGGAATACCCAACTCGGCAGCCAGGGCCGTGGCGTGCAAGGCACCGCCACCACCAAATGCCATCAAGGAGAAATCGCGAGGATCGTAACCACGATTCACAGAAATCAGCTTGAGTGCGTTGACCATGTTGGCGTTGGCGATCTGCAGCACACCATGGGCGAGGATATTCGCTGAAACACCGAGTTGATCACCGATGCGGGCGAACGCTCGCTCCACAGAGGCTAAGTCCGGCTCGATTTCGCCGTTGGCAAAGCCTTGTGGGTTAATCCGTCCAGTTATCAAATTGGCATCGGTTGTGGTTGGTGCCATACCACCACGTCCGTATGCTACCGGGCCTGGTGTTGAACCGGCACTCTGCGGCCCGACACGCAAACTTCCGGCTGCGTCGACCCAAGCGATACTGCCGCCCCCGTTGCCGATTTCCACGATATCCACCACAGGCGACATGATCGGATAGCCCGCACTGGTCGGCGTCTTCTCGATTACATAGTCATTACTGATTTCAACTCGCCCATCGTGAATCAACGAGCATTTGGCGGTCGTGCCACCAATGTCCAACGCCAGCAATTCGGTCTCACCAATCAAGTTCCCATAGGCTTGCGCCCCGAGGATGCCGCCAACCGGGCCAGACTCAACCAGGCTGATCGGGTCGCCTTTGACCGCAGCCAAAGGCGCGATGCCCCCGTTGGACTTCATGATGAAAGGCGCCTGGCGAAGTCCTTTAGCAGCCAAATGCTGATGCAGGTTGTCCAGATAATCACGAGTAGCCGGCATGACATAAGCCGACAGCACGCAGGAGTTGGTCCGCTCGTATTCGCGCCAACCGCGACTCACCTGATGCGAAGCAATAACCGCAACCTCTGGCCAGAGCTCTTCAATGGCGGTCACCAGGCGCTGTTCATGGTCGGGGTTGCGGTAGGCATGAAGAAGGGAAACAGCTATTGCCTCCACACCAGCCCCGCGAAGGTAGTCCAGCATTGCTGGTAGCTGCTCCAGGTCCAGCGGCGTAACCACATCACCTTGATAATTCAGTCGCTCGGTAACTTCCAGACGCAGCTCTCGCGGCACGAAAGGGGGAGGCTTGCGGTAATGCGGGTTGAAGATGTCCGGAGTATTGCCACGAGCAATCTCCAGCACATCCCTGAATCCCTGGGTGGTGATCAAAGCAGTCTTTACACCCTTACGCTCTGTCAGGGTGTTGATCACGACAGTCGAGCCATGGGCAAAGAACGAGATGTCGCTGTAGGCGACACCACTCTTCTCCACTGCATCGAGCAAACCCTGCTCGAAGTTCGGTGGCGTGGTGTCGGCCTTGACGGCGCGCACCACGCCATCTTGCAAATAGACTAGGTCGGTAAAAGTGCCACCGATATCAGTAGCGATGCGAATTGCCATGGCTCACTCCAATTACAAGGAAAACACGCGCCCGGCCAGGCCAGGCGCGTTGGCATTAGAAGGTGTGGGACAGGGTGAAAATGAAACGACCGTCGTTTCGAAGGAACTCGCCGTCGTTGTAGAAGCGCCCGGACAGATCGGTATCAACCCAGCTCAACTTGGCGTCGACAGGGCCGAAGCTGCGCTTCACAGCAATCTCCCAGTTGCTGTACTCGTGAGCACCGGTTAGCTCGGTGTTGCGGTAGTACTCGCCGAAGGAGTGGCCTGCCGCAAAGGTCAGGTCCACCTGCCAGGGCAAGTTGAAGGTGTAATCGGCCGCAACATAGTGGGACTCCATCGAACTGCTGATCATGTCGTTGGAGTAGTAGTAATAGGCGTTGAAGTTTCCATAACCGGTACTGAAGCCGATTTCTGGGTAATCGATCGTGTAGTTGGTACCAGGGAAGTAGTAGTAGTACCCGATTACGCCATAGCGCAGCCCGTTCTCTAGCTGGCCGTTGTAGCCGCCATAGAAATCGACCTCGATACTGGCACCGTCGTCATAGGGATCACCATCAGCGAAGCTATCGGTGTTGGAAACCCAGGTACCAACATACGTGCCATTGCTGCCGTACCAGTTCAGGCTGCCACTCAGTGCCGGATCGTCACCCGAGTAGCCGATGCCACGCATCTGGTATTCCGAAGTAAGCGCTACGGTGCTGGAAATTTCAGCACGGGCGGCCCCACAGCAGATGAGCCCAGCGAGAAAAATTGCTTTTACGATCTTCAACACGATCTGCTCCTGAAATTCTTGTATATGGCAGATAGGGGGCGGGCGGAGCCCGCCTGGCTTCAATTTGGTTTCCTACAGGCATGGCTTCGCCTTCCGAGTCATGCCCGGTGCCCATAAGCGGTTGCGTCAGATGTTGCGGTGCGGTGCCTCTGGCGCGATCTGCGGCCTGCGCAGTCGCTGTAACACCAGATAAGCCACCAAAGCGATTAGCAGAGAGTCGAGGGTCGGCTGGGTTGTGAGCGTCCAGTTTTCATAGGTGGTCATCCAGGCCACAAGGCTAGCCAGTGCCCAACTGGTCAATGCGGGCCAACCGAAGGCCGGTAGCTGATCAAGCTGCTCGACTGCGTACTGTTGACGATTGACGATGAAGAAGTCAGCAAGGTAGATGCTGGCCAAGGGTGGAATGACAATGCTCAGAGTCAGGATGAAATCCAGGAAGTGATTCATGAACCCGCCCAAAGCCAGAGCCGTGGCAAGGACACTTCCGCCGACGGTGAGCTTCCAGCTCGGCGTGCGGGTTATCGTGGCCAGAGTCAAAGTGGCTGAGTAGAGGTTGGCCGTATTGGTGATCCAGGTCGAGAAAACCATCACGATCAGGGCCGGCAAAAGCACACCGAGCACCGCCATGATCGCCATGATCTCGGCCTGCCCACTGGAGATGGACAGAAGCCCGCCGACGATCAATACAAACGGGAAGCCAATGACCATCCCCAAGATTGTGATCAGCGCATCCGCATCGGTACGTGCATAACGTGTGAAGTCCGGCATCAGTACTGGAGTCAGAACGACCATGCCAATGGTGCTGGAGATTGCCAGCGCCAAACTGTCACCACCGCCTTCAAATCCGACAAGCTGCCCTGGTACCGCGCGCTCCAATCCGAGGTAAAGCGTGTAGAGCAGGAACAGCCCCATCAGTGGCACCGAGCAGACCGACAAACGATCCAGCCCACGCAGGCCAAAGATCGCCATGAGAGTCATCAAAATACTTCCCCACAGGCTGTGTCCCCAGGCCGGCGTTACCATTCCCAATGCGCTCTCCAACGCACTGGAGATTGTACTGCCGAAGATGTCCACGGTAGCGGCGTAGAATCCGAGCAGCGTGATTGCCATGATCAAGTTGAGCAACTTGGCGCCATGCTGACCAAAGGAGAACTGCAGCACCATGTAGGTGCTCAGGCGACTGCGTACACCAGCCAAGGCCGTGAGCGCGGCAAGTACGCCGAGCACAGCGCAAACCCCGAGGAAAATCCAGCAAGCTTTGTTGAAACCGACCTTCGCAGTGACATCTGCGCCAAGCCAGAACACCGGGAGCGTCATGCCAATGCCAAAGGTAATCAGGGCCAAGCCATAGCCGGATACCGTCTCCTCTTGCGGTACGGGGCGCCTTGTATAGCCTTCAGGTACTGCACTTTCATTGCTGCTCATGTTCGCCTCTCACCGGGCAATGCCAGCCCCCCCCACTTTGCAAGGAGGCACCAGCGGATCATTGAAATTGTTATTAGGCGCTCGCGAACGCTGGGGACATATTATTCGGTGGCAGGGAAAGCAAATTTCGCTTTTCTGGGTACAGGAATGAACTTACAGCGGATTATCAGAGCGGTTCCGCAGATTGTTCGGCGCCGGCTCTGCCCTGCAGCCACTCAACCACCTCCGGCTCCATGTGGGGTGCCAAGCTGCGGCACACTCTTTCATGATAGTCATCCAGCCACCTCAGCTCCGAGGCGCCCATCTGCTCCCGATCGATCAGCGATGGCTCAAATGGAGCCAACGTCAGAGCCCTGAAAACCAGGAAGCCAGCAAAGCGCTCGCACGCCATGACTTCGTAGAGATTCTCTATTCGGATACCCAGATCGCCCGGCAAATACACTCCAGGCTCGATGGAAACAACCATCCCCGACTCCAGAGCGACGGGACTAGCATGCTTAGCAATGCGTTGCGGACCCTCATGGACATGGAGGTAGTTCCCAACACCGTGACCGGTGCCGTGCGCGTAGTCCAGACCTGCCTGCCACATGACACTCCGCGCAATTGAGTCCAGTTGCTGCCCGCTGGTCCCCTTAGGAAAGCGACTAGAGGCAAGCGCGATATGGGCTCGAAGCACTCGGGTATACAAGGCACGCTGGCGTACCGTTGCCGAGCCAATCGGCAGCACGCGGGTGACATCGGTGGTGCCTTGCGGGTACTGGCCGCCAGAATCGATCAATAGCAACTGGCCTTTCTCCATGCGCCCGGCATGTTCTGGTTTTGGCAGGTAATGCGGCTGCGCGCCATTCGCTCCGCAGGCGGCAATTGTTTCAAAGCTCACGCCCCGGTAGTCGGTATTACTCCGTCGACTCAGCTCCAAAGCGGCGGACACAGCCAACTCGTCCTCACCTAGGAAGCGTTGCGGGTACTCATCGAACTGATGCAAAAAACGGCACAGCGCTAGGCCATCAACTACATGTGCCTCTCGCATACCCGCCAGTTCCGCTGCGTTCTTGCGGGCGCGCATCAGCAATAGTGGGTGAGGGGCCAGATGCAAAGAGGCACCGCCTCGCTGCAGCTGTTCGAAGGTCGAGGCATTACAGCTCGCTGGTTCCAACCATATGCGACGACAGCCACGTCGTATTAAGTGTTCAGCCAGTCGCTCGGCTACTGCTGGTGGATATGTTTCGACCTCATTCGGCAACCAGCCGGCGGGGAGTTGAAGACGCGCGACATCTATAAACCAATCCAACGATCCATCGGCATATAGCAGCGCTGAGCTGAAAGGCAATGGTGCAATATCGATGTCCTGGCCCCTCACATTGAGTAACCATGCCACCATATCTGGCGCCGGCAGCCAGAGCCCATCACAACCCACTTCGCGGAGCATTACCGCCAGCTTCGAGAGCTTGTCCGTTGAGCTTTCCCCTGCCCAACGTAACGGCTGCTCCGTTACAGGACTGGCAGGAAGGACCGGCCGATCGGCCCAGCAAGTGTCTACTGGGTTTTGATCCATCGGAACCAGATTCAACCCTCTGGCTGCGGCTAGTCCACTCCAAAGCTGCCATTGGGCGGCACTATGCAAGCAGGCGTGGATACCCACAGTCGAGCCTTCAGGCAGTTGCTTTTGCAACCAGTCGAATAACAAGCCGTCATCCAGGTCGAGAACGTCTAACCAATCGCCACATTCCTGCTCAGCCTGGACACTGTAGCGGCCGTCCACCAGCAACGCTGCGGAACTCTCGGTAAGTGCAAGCACCCCTTGGCTTCCACTGAAACCACACAACCACAACAAGCGCTCATCGGCAGGCGCGAGATCTTCATTCAGATATTGGTCACTACGGGGAAGCAGGAACGCATCGATATTGCGTGCGGACATGGTACGGCGCACCGCCACAACTCTGTTCGAGTACATGCTCAAGCCCTCCGGTAGGCGCGCAGAATGCGAATCTCCGCCTCTGGCGCTAGGTATTCGGTAGGTCCGGCCGCGGCAAAGATCGCCTCGACTACCGCCATGCCTTCGTACACCTCACCAAACGCAGCAAAGCCCATTCCATCCGGCTGACGGGCTCCACCGTAGTCGAAATGCGGCTGATCACCGATACAAACGAAAAAATCTCCTTCAGCACTATTGGGTTCATCTCGCCCCATAGACAACGTGCCATGCCGATGCTGAAGTCCACTCTTTTGCGTAGTTTCCAGCGGGATCATCGACAGATTGCTGGCCGCCAGAGGCCGAGTCCCACCATGGATGACGCTAATACGAACTGGGTCAGCCGGCTCCTGGTTGGCTGGATTAACGATGCGAAAAATGCTGCTGCCGTCGTAACGACCTGAGTCGACATACGCGAGGAAATTAGCCACGGTGAGGGGCGCGCGGTCCGCATGCAGTAGTACGGCAAATGTACCCATTGCGGTTTCTATGACGACGCGAGGATTCAGAGCGGACATGCGGACCTCTACTTTTAGTAAAAGCCCATTGTCGACCGGCCTTGCTGCCAAAAAATCGGAGTTATCCCATGATCCCCGCACATGCTGCGGGAATCGCCTATGTCCTCCGCAGTAAGTACGGTCAGTCGCGCCAGATCAACCTATCCAGGGGATAGCCAGCAAACCACTTAGTCTTGTCGAGGATCATGTTACTGCTGATCCTCTGAATATTTGGGTCCTCCTCAAGCAACTGCTCGAGGAGCGTGTTGAAGTCGCTTACGGTGGAGCACGTCGCCAGCGCGATGTAGTCAAACTCACCATCTACCTTCAGGCAATCGACGAATTCGTGACGCTGACGAATGTGGCGTTCGAACCTTCCACGCAAATGGGATGCATGGTCTCGCAGTCGAAACATCACGTACGCCATGACATTGATGCAGATAGCGTCGAGGTCAATCGACGCCATGTACTGCCGGATATAGCCCGCATCCTCAAGCGACTTGGTGCGCTGGAGGCAAGCACTGGGCGACAGATTGACCTTCTCTGCCAGTTCCAGATTGCTGATCCTTGCGTTGTTCTGTAGGTGCTCAAGGATTGAACGGTTGATCCGATCGAGTTTGACTCGTTTCATGCAAGGACTCCGAAACATCGCTGATACCAGCCGACCTGGCACGCCGTGATGAGGAGGGACAGTCTCTCAGATGGACCAATTGTTGCCAAACAAGAAAAAACCTTAGGGAGCCAAAGGTTTTGAATGATAGGTGAGGTCGCAGCCGGTCAGATGCGGTCAATGCCACCAGGGCACTACCCGGCAGGGATGGTCCATCGCGTTAAGTGAACACGAGCCTGTTGTCACCAGCGACCTTAGATAGCGGTTGAGTCGTCGTTAGTACAGCACCTTGGCGATTACCGTGATTCCGAAGTCGAAACCGGCCATTCGAGCGCCTGAAGGCACACACGAAAATCGCTGCGGAACAAGTGGCAACTCCGGTTGGAAGCCCATATCGCCATGATGCGACAGATCAAGCCAGCTCAGATGGATCAATCCTCTGAGCTGCTTGCCTTGGGCCATCGCTTCAGCAGAACACAAGCCGCTCAGCCGAATCTATTACTTTAGTTTGGCAATTACCTTGATCTCGAAGTCGAAGCCGGCCAACCAGGTCACACCAAGTGCGGTAGCCGTCGAGTAAGGAGCCTCGCCCCAGTATTCAGCTGCAACCGCCCAAATGGTCTCGAATTTCGAGACGGGGTCCACCATGAAAATGGTTGTGTCGACCACATCATCGAAACTGCTGCCAGCCTCGGCCAGGATCGCATTGAGGTTGGCAAAGGCCAAACGTACCTGCGCCGCGAGGTCTGGCTCGGCCGCCCCATCCTTGCGACTGCCAACCTGACCTGATACGAACAGAAAACCGTTGGATCGAATCGCTGGCGAGTATCGGTGGAGCTCGTGCAGTGCATGGCGGTCAGGCGGGAAAACAACATCACGTTTGCTGTTCATGACATACCTCAATCAGAGCCATTGCGGCCCGCTAGTTACGATGGACCCACTGTAGAAACAGCGCCGTCCTGGATAAGGGGCAACTCTGGTCATGACTGTTTGTAGAATCCAAACAATCCGAACCGATTGGCGGCGTGAGATGGACCGTTTCGATGCGATGCAGGCCTTTGCCCGGGTTGTGGAAACCGGCAGCTTCACCAAGGCGGCAACCACCCTGAGCATGAGCAAGACCAGCGTGACTCAGCTCGTCCAGCAACTGGAGGCAAGGCTGCGTGTGCGCCTGCTCAATCGCACCACGCGGAAAGTTAACGTCACTGCCGATGGCGCTGCCTACTATGACCGCGTGGTGCGCCTGCTTGCCGATATGGACGACGCAGAGACCAGCCTGTCCAGCGCGTCGATGGCACCGCGGGGGAGGCTGCGGGTACCCGGGAAGACGTGACTTTCTATCGCTCTCCATCGCACTGGCGGGGGGATTACTAATTGGGGAAAAGGCTATCGCCAAAGAGATGGACGCGGGTATGCCAATGCCACGCACCAAGGCTCCTGGGGCTGGACGCAAGGTTGCAATGCTGATTCATCCTCGTATGGCCTTACTGGATCTCGTCGGGCCGCAGACCATCCTCCGAATACTAGGGTGTGACATTTATCTGGTCGCAAAAACGCTAGATCCGGTTTCAACGGATGTTGGTATCAGCGTCACACCGGATATCACTTTCGATCACTGCCCGAATGATCTGGATGTGTTGTTTGTACCGGGCGGTCTGATGGGCTCTCTGGTTGCCATGGAAGATCAGCAGACGCTCAGCTTCCTCGCAGATCGAGGTGCTTCAGCCAAGTATGTGACCGGTGTCTGTACCGGAGGATTGGTGCTTGCTGCGGCGGGACTGCTGAAAGGTTATCGGGCGACAGCGCACTGGGGCGTTGTAGACCTGTTGCCACTCATGGGGGCGGTTCATGAAAGGGGCCGTGTCGTGCATGACCGAAATCGTTTGACCGGAGGAGGCGTCACAGCCGGTCTGGATTTTGGTTTGACTCTGGCCTCGCAACTTTGTGGAGAAGATGCCGCGAAACATGTGCAGCTCATTATTGAATATTCACCCGAGCCACCCTTTCACTCAGGCACACCTGAAGAAGTCGGGGCTGAACGAATGATAGAAGAACGCAAAGGCCGAGTGTGGATGGACGGCCAGGCACGACAAGCCTCTGAGCGAGCGGCCGCGAGGCTCGGCTTACAAATCAGCACTGTAGACCAAGGAATAGGCCACCCATTGACGTAAGCATCCCAAGCCCTTGGCCGCCTTCCAGTTAGCAGGCGGCCGAAAATTCGCACAGCACCTGCGCGCTTTTAAGCGAAAGCAGTGTGTCTGCTGTACTACCTGGTCACTAGGGATGCTCCGATCAACTTGCTGCGCGGCGGCGGCAAGGGCGGTCTCAGTGACCAAGTGCAACACCCGAGGTAAGGTGCTGCATGACTACTCACTACACCCACTTGACCATCGAAGAGCGCGTAACGCTAATGATCATGCGTATGCAAGGCGCCTCGCTGCGAGCCATCGCCCAAGTGAATCGCCCCTGGTTTCGTAGACACCTCCAAGCCTCATAATGAGGCCCAAATAGGAGGTGCCATGAGTCGTCAGCGTTACCCCGAAGAATTCAAGATCGAAGCGGTCAAGCAAGTGACCGAGAAAGGCAAACCTGTCGCCGATGTCGCCCAGCGCCTGGGCATGTCCGTGCACAGTCTTTACGCCTGGATCAAGGTCTACAGCAAGCCCCAAGAGCAGCGTCAGCAAGACGACGATCAGCAGGCCGAACTGCGCAAGCTACGCGCTGAACTCAAGCGCGTGACGGAAGAGCGAGACATCTTAAAAAAGGCCGCCGCGTACTTTGCCAAGGAGTGCGGCTGAAGTACGCCTTCATCAAGAAGCACTCGACTGATTACCCGGTGCGGCGCCTTTGCCAAACCCTCAAGGTGCACCCCAGCGGCTATTACGCCTGGCTGGCCGAGCCTCAATCTGCCCGAGCAAAAGAAGATCAACGTCTGCTTGGCTTGATCAAACACGCTTGGCTGGAAAGCGGAGGTGTATACGGCTACCGCAAAATTCACGATGACCTGCGTGAGCTGGGAGAGGAATGCGGCCGAAATCGAGTCAGGCGCTTGATGCAGGCGGAGGGGCTGCGTTCTCAAACGGGCTATCGGCGGCGTCCAGGGTTCTATGGTGGAAAACCAACAGTGGCCTCGCCCAACCACCTCGCGCGGCAGTTCAAGGTAAGTGAGCCGAACAAGGTCTGGGTGACAGATATCACTTACATCCGCACCTATGAAGGGTGGCTCTACCTCGCGGTAGTGCTGGATTTGTTCTCACGCCAAGTAATTGGTTGGTCAATGAAGCCAAGGATGTGCAGCGACCTGGCTATCGACGCGATGTTGATGGCTGTTTGGCGACGCATCTGCAACTGCTGGCAACCAATCGGCTCAACACTATCAACTGACTGTTGCACTTGGAACCTGAGGCCGCCGTTCAAGCGCAGGGACAACCTGGACCTGTGCAAGCAAGGCCGCATTGGCGAGTCACCGGTGTGTGAAGGTCGGCGGTAGCGCAATGGCAAAAGAGACGGCACGTTCCTTTACGGTTCAGCCGTTTGCCAGCGAGGAAAAATCACAAGCGAAGCAATGATCGCTAAAAGTGCACCACCGGTGCTGTAGAGCATCCGTAAAAATACCAAATCGAGCTCAGATCCTCCTGACTGGCCAATCTGCGCGACCAGAATGAAATGGGGAGTGAGGAACATTAAATAGCTGATGTGGCTCACAGAGCGCCCAGCCAGGGTGCCAATAGAGACAGGCAGTATCAGTGCAGCCAACAAAACCGGATCATGGATTACGTAACCAAGAACGGCAGCAATGGCTCCCCCCAAGAAGGTGCCACCGACGCGTTCCAGAGACATCTTCAACGTTGAAGACATGTAGGGTTGCATGATCAGAAACACCGTGAGGGTCATCCAGTAGCCGTAATGCAACGACCACAATTGAACCATCCAGACTGACAGGGCTCCCGACAGCGCTACGCGAAGACCATGCAGAAAGAGGTTAGATTTGGGTGTGAAATTTTCTCTGAGGGCCGACCATAAAACTGGCGGCTTAACAGCATCAGATTGATCGTTCTGACACCATTGGAACAGTAATGCGGAGCCTGTAGCCCATAAGCTGCCGTAGAGAAAGTAACGTGCATAATCCAGTCCCTGGGCAAAGTCCTTTGCCGGGAATGCAGTGGATACCGCAAATGCCGTCGCTGTCAGCAAAGCAGGAGTGCTGATGCGCGCGCCGCAAACCTGGGCGTAAGCACCCGCAAACGCGAAGAGGGCCGACAGCACTATCGCCAGCGGCGGCCATTCCATCGTCCAGGCACCTAGCCCTGACGCCACGGCGCCGGTCATGCCGAAAACCAGGCCGACAATACAATCTTTTGCGGACTTATTGTCCGGAATCGACAGATAGCTCCAGAATGCGGCAATCGCTGACCAACAGAACAAAGGGTTGTGCAAGCGAGCCGCGAGGAGCGCCGGCACAGTACAGACAATCCCACCACACACTACGTAGCCAATGGGCACATTGCGTACCGCTTGCAACATCTTAACGGTCAGTGATTGCGACATGATCGAACCTTCACTACTCAACTGAAACCAGTGCGGTTCGATCGATCTTGTCAATCGAGGTCACCCCCGTGAGCGTCATTGCCACGCGCATTTCTTTCGAGAAGATATCCAGCATATTCTCGACCCCGTGCTGTCCGTCGGCGGCCAGAGCGTAAACCGTCGAACGCCCCAGCAGGCACGTCTTGGCGCCTAACGCGAGCATACGCACAACATCCAGCCCGGAACGAATGCCGGAGTCCACCAGCACCGTCAGGTCATCGCCCACCACGTCGGCAATGGCAGGCAAAGCCTTGGCGGTGGACAGCACACCGTCCAATTGGCGACCGCCGTGATTGGAGACCACGATGCCATCAGCGCCAAAACTGACTGCGTCCTTGGCGTCCTGTGGATCAAGGATGCCCTTGATAATCATCGGGCCCTTCCAAAACTCGCGGATCCACTCCAAATCCTTCCAACTGATGGAGGGGTCGAAGTTATTGCCTAACCAGCCAACATAATCTTCCAGGGTGGTGGCTTTGCCCATGTACTTGGAGATGTTGCCCAAATCATGCGGGCGACCGAGGATACCGACATTCAACGCCCAATCCGGCCGAGTAGTGGCTTGCAGGATGCGCCGTGTAGCTGCGAATGGACCGGACATGCCCGAGTGGGCATCACGGTAACGAGCGCCTGGTGTCGGCATGTCTACGGTGAACACCAGCGTGGTAACGCCAGCTGCTTGAGCGCGCTCCAGGGCATTACGCATAAACCCGCGATCCTTGAGCACATAGAGTTGAAACCAGATCGATTGCGGACTCTGGGAAGCAACCTCTTCAATCGAGCAGACCGATACTGTGGACAGGCAAAAGGGGATGCCTTTCGTGGCCGCAGCCTTGGCCGCTTGCACTTCACCACGACGGGCGTACATACCGGTCAGTCCAACGGGGCTGAGGATGATCGGCAGACTCTGTTCCTTTCCAAATAGCGTCGTCTTGAGATTCAGGCTGTCAACATTTCTCAAAATGCGTTGACGCAAGCTGATGCTGGCAAGGTCAGAGCTATTGGCCCGCAGTGTGTGTTCGGCATAGGCGCCGCCGTCGATGTAGTCGAATAGAAATCGCGGCAACTTGCGTCTGGCAGCTTCGCGATAGTCGGACGCCGATGAAATAATCATTCTCTACAACTCCTATGTGTCTAGAAAATTTCAGCGACGCAGGAGGTTGCTGAATGGATTTCACGATAAGGGTTTGTTGATCATGATAAAAACAACTTTTCCTACTCAAAATAAGTCGCTATTGGAATACACATGAATCTCAGAACGCTGCGAGTGTTTGTAGAAGTGGTGCGCCAGGGAGGGTTCTCACAAGCCGCTGAGGTGGTGTCTTTGACTCAGTCTTCAGTCAGCAAGGCGGTCAGAACGCTCGAAGATGAACTGGGAACACCACTCTTGAACCGTATCGGCCATAAAAGCGAGTTGACGGCCGCCGGTGAGATTGCCTTTCGACGCGCACTGGTTTTACTCGCAGAGCGCAACGATCTGATCGCAGAGATCAATGAACTGCGGGATCTGAAGGGCGGTACGCTGCGGATCGGCTTACCCCCTGTAGGCTGCGGGGTGTTGTTCGCTCAGATGTTTGCCACTTATCGCAGCCGCTATCCGAGGGTGAATATAGAACTGATAGAGCATGGGAGTAAGAAACTGCGTGAGTGCCTGGAGGCCGGAGAGGTGGACCTGGCTGCACTACTGATTCCGATCGATGAAACGTTCGCTTATCAGCAAGTGCGTAACGAGCCCTTAGTGGCTGTACTGCCTGGCGCCCATTCGCTTTCGCGACGCAAGCGGATCAACTTCAGTGATCTGGCGGATTCGCCATTCATCCTCTTTGAGGAGGGGTTTGCACTTAACGCATTAATAATGGCCGCATGTGATCGAAGAGCGATTGTGCCCCGGGTGACAGCCCGCAGCGGGCAAATTGATTTCATCGCCGACCTGGTAGCTGCTGGTTTGGGGGTAGCATTTTTACCGCGAATGCTTGCGCAAAAACATAAACATGCGGGCATCGCTCTGGTACCTCTTGATGAGCCAGATACGGATTGGAACATCGCACTGGCTTGGCGCGCCGGTGCGCATTTGCCTCCGGCTGCAATAGCGTGGTTAGAGCTGGCCAAAGAGCTGAGATAGTCCAACAAGATCCAATACCGCAAAGCGAACGACCGCGATGGGCGTTTAAGGATGCTCCGATCAACTTGTCGTGCAGCCGCGGCAAGTTGCAATTTTCCAGGCACCTACAGCGTCATTGGACGAAAAGTGACCGAAAAATCATGTACGGAGAGCTTTTTCGACCGGTTCTCCGTGTTAAACGCGAACCTCACCCATACCCATGAGCTGTTTTCGAACCCTCCACAGGTTTGCCAGGGCGAACAGCGTGGTCAACTGAGCCGTGTTTTTCATCAGCCCACGAAAACGTACTTTCACGTAACCAAACTGCCGCTTGATCACGCGAAACGGATGCTCGACCTTGGCCCGTGTCTGAGCCTTGCAGAACTCGATCTTGCGCTTGGCTTTGTACAGTACGCTGCGCTGGTTCAGCTTGGAATAGGTGCTGCGACGCGCTGCAATCTGCCAGATCACCCCCCGATTTTCATGCTCTTCGCGCCTTTCGACACCGGTGTAACCGGCATCTGCATACACGGCGTTTTCTTCGCCATGCAGCAGTTCAGCCACCTGCGTGACATCGGCCACATTGGCAGCGGTGCCATGGACGTGATGCACCAGGCCGGACTCGACATCGGCACCGATGTGCGCCTTCATCCCGAAGAAATACTGACCGCCTTTCTTGGTCTGGTGCATCTCGGGATCACGCTTGCCTTCTTTATTTTTGGTCGAGCTGGGGGCATGAATAATGGTGGCATCGACGATGGTGCCTTGGCGCAGCGACACGCCTTTTTCCTGCAGATAACCATTGATGACCGCAAGGATTGCCGGTGCGAGCTGATGCTTCTCCAGCAAGTGCCGGAAGTTCATGATCGTGGTGTCTTCGGGGATTGGCGCGCTCAGCGTCAGGCGTGCGAACTGGCGCATGGGCGTGATTTCGTAGAGCGCTTCTTCCATGGCCGGGTCGCTCAGGGAGAACCAGTTCTGCAACAGATGGATGCGCAGCATGGTTTCCAGAGGATAGGGTTTTCTACCGCCGCCGGCCTTGGGGTAGAACGGTTCGATCAGCTCCAGCAGGCCTGCCCAGGGCACCACCTGATCCATTTCGGCGAGGAAGCGCTCTCGGCGGGTTTGCTTGCGCTTACCGGCGTACTCGAAATCGGAGAAGCTCATCTGACTCATGGGCAAGACTTGTTGGCGTGGATGAACGGACCGCTATTTCAGCACAGGTCAGGCTGCCTGTGCTGACTTGATCGGAGAATCCCTTTAGACAGCCCCACTGCTTGGTTTTGCGCCAAGCTCTTCAGCTTCGTTTGACCATGTGTGACGGACCATTGAGACAGTCGCCACACCACAAATACGGCAGGTGCGGCAATCAAGACAAACCATGCCACAGCGGCTTGTCCATGAGGAATGATGATCGCGGCCGCAAGCAGTGGTCCAATCGCCGACCCAGTATTTCCTCCTACCTGGAAAGTGGACTGCGCTGTACCGAAACGACCGCCAGAGCCCTCACCTCTCACAAAAGTTGATTGGCCTAGTAAGGGCCAGTGTGTTCTCCCCTCACGACCGACGTGTGCGTTTTCGGTAAGGGATGAGGAGTAGTCGCAGCGATCCTTTAGCTCCCAGTCTGGCGACCTTGGGTTCAGAATCCGACCGGCAATGCCCGCCGTCACTACTTCAGAGGTACCAGTTTCCTCTGCTGCCAAAATTGCGGGGGGGCTCATGCTGGTGCCCAGGCCCGACAAATGGGCAGTTGCAGCCCTCAATCGCAAGGCTATCCAAGGCGGCACGTGTGTCAATCAAGATCTGATGCATGGCGGTGGCCGGCCTCACAGAGGGGAAACCGGAGATTCGGAAATGACTAAACCGCCTCCGTAGACATCAACCTCCTCGCAAGGCCGCAATCGACCCAAAGCTGCCCATGGCTAGGAGCAGCTATCGGCTAGAAGCAGCCATTTAGGCGTGTCTTCGATTTCTGGGGCAAATCAGATTAGAGATGGCTCTATGATATCATCGCTCTGAGCTCGACCACCTAAACCGGAGTTAGTAAGGGGCGTTGGAGTCAATTGAGCGAGCGCTCATAAACATACATGGATGAAGGATAAGACATGCCTGACATCAGGAAAATGGCAAATTCAGGGCTTTTGCTGTCACATAAGGATTTTTATAAGACACCTAGGAGCTTTTCTAGAATTCTAGGGCGTAGCAATAGGCGAGAGCTATTATTACATCTCTCCACGCTTTCTTATGTTCACCAAGAAGAGGAGTTCTTTCGTGAATGGGCGATAAAGAGAATTTGCAAAACAAAGTCACAGCGAACTTACGCCGAGAAGCGAGTGGTGTTTTCAAGATTGCAATGCTGGCGCCTATGGACCCTAATTTTTAAAGAATGGTCGCCACGCATAGATTCTTCAAGTGCTCGATCAGAATATGAAGTGCTACACGAAGTATTCGCTAAGCTTAATGATAGGCCGGATGACCTCAAGGATGATAGCGAGCAGGTCTTTCTCAAGGCGATCACAAGTAATGGAAGGGATCATAGGCTTCTCAAGCTCAGAAGAGCACAGCATATTTTCTGCACTGAAAGCCCCTTAACGCCATATATAAGGGTATTTGAGGAAAAGATCGGTGCTCCAATTAGAACTTATATCAATGCTATTTATTATCTGATCGAGTATTGGCATGGCTTGCGCCCCCACCTGGGTACGGCGCACGGTTTTGATGAATGGGCAGTTTCGGCAGAATGGTTCAGCATTCAACTCAATACACCCGCATCGCAAATTTCCGCCATATTTAAAGATATTTCGTTTTCAGTTGCAGAAGGCAGAGCATTTTCTGACAGCACCACAGGTAAGCCAAACGAATTCATGCTATATCGGGAGCGACCGCTTTTCGAGATTGAAAGTGGGAGATACGTGCCTGTCGAAGGAAAACTTCTAGAGGAGTTGCTATTTGAGAATCTTCTTTATCGAATTCATAAAGCCAATGGCGAGATCGAAGTTTTTCTAAGCAAATTTGGCGTTGAGTTTGAAAAATATGCCCAAAATTATGGCTTGACCTTTATGAGCGCCCTCGGGCAGTACCAAGTCATTGAGGAGTTTAGTTTCGGCGCTGACAATAGCCTCAAGTCTCCCGACCTTATGATCGCTCTGCCTGAAGAGAATTGCATTGTCGTATTCGAGTTTAAGTCTGCGCGCCCTCTCTATGCTAGTTTGTCTTCGGAAAACAAACCGGAAAAAGTAAATGAAAGCCTGACGAAGTTACTTGACAAGCCGTGGGAACAGTCAGTGAAAGCTGTGACGAATATCATGAAAAAGCACGCCCACCCTGCTTTCAATGATAGGGTGAATTATTTTTTTGTGGCCGTTACCATGAATAATTTTCCAATGACTTTAAAGGAACACGTTATCTACAATGCGGCAGGACAAGATATCTCATCGTACTTCCATTCCTTCGATATTGAAACGTTCGAACTGCTTATGCGGGCAGCTCGACTGTCACCTGAATATAGCCTAAGAGATCAGCTCAAGTGGTGCTATGACGCACGTCACGAAATGTCCGCCAAAACCAAGCTCAGTCGCTTCATTGACATTATGGAAACCCGAGGGGTCGTAGATGATCATGTTTATCATGACCTCCTGCAAGAAGTCTCTATGCGATATCGGGCATACTTTAAGTCCTTTTCAGCCTGAAGTTATAAGAACGTTTCTGCCTAGAGGTATCGTGAACGGTGAATGAAGCTTTAACGGACCAGTGATGCTCCCTTTGTAGCTCCTTACGACCCAAAGCAACTGTCCACGACAGACGGAAGTTGTCAATTGCTGCCGTTGGCGACTGGCCTCTCTAGGTCGATAGCGGAGACTGAAGTTAACGCTGCGGGGGCTCATAGCACCCCCCATCAAGGGATATTATGAGGCTTAGAGGTGTCTACGAAACTAGGGGCGATTCACATTGCGTAATGTCGCGCCAGTGTAGAGATACCCCTGTTCAGCCTTATAACGCTCCAGCATGCCGCCCAAAGCCTTCGTGGAAAGCACCACTTGGGTTTGCTTCTCTAGGATGTAAACGACGCGGTCAAATTGCTCAATCAAAAGGTGGACAATTTTCCGAGGAACGCCATCAAACCTGATTTTACGGTCCGTTTTCTCGTGCTGGCGTGGATTGAAATAAGGGCAGTTGTCACGGGCCTCGGTATCAATCGGACCAATCCCATGGATACCGGACGTAGTGTGCTTCCCAAACGGATTCTTAACGTTGGGCGGTAACTGGTATAGCCCAACCAGCTGAATTGGATTGTCGCACCGAGGGCAAACCGCGAATTGCGCGAGCTTGTCGCCACTCCCTGGTTGATACCAAGGTGTCCTTCGGAGGGTATCTAACTCGAATGCATCCTTGTCGATGTGTTTACCGCCCGTGTCTTGGGCGTGGAGCTTGTACTCGTTCATTGCCGTTGGGCCTCTCTAAATCAAGCCTCCCAGATGGTACTTACCCCTGGCTCGCGTGGACAGTCCGCCGACAGCAAGCTCAGCCTGAATGGTCCGGTGGTGACGATACCGGGTATTGCTGGAAGCTTAGGTAGCCTATCTTGCCGAACTGGTAGATACATTGCCGTAATCAATAGGCCGCTATCGACCCAAACCTGACGCTCGTCTGCTTCCCCAACCAACCCTACGCTGCATGTAAGCGAGAGTGCACATGGAGCATGATTACTTTAAACTGTCTCGTTTCATCGTGCGCGAGGCCTATCTAAGGACTCCCGTGCAAATTTGATATACCACTATGGAATTTTTTGAGGACAGGGGATGGCGGCAAAGTCGAAAGTTGCACACATTAAGCGAACTCTCGTGGCAGAGATTATTCGGGCCCAGAATATGACTCATGCTGTCCAGGCCCTGCCGAGATGGTCTCCTAAAAACACCATAAACACCATACATACCAAGTACGTAAACCAGATGATCGAACTCGCGTTCATGGGCATGGTTTCCGCTTGGGAAGAATTTCTCGAAGCCTCACTAGTACGATATATGACGGGAGCTGAGGCTGCTAATGGCTATTGTCCGACACCTAAATACGGCCGCGCTAAAGACTTGAATCACGCCTACGAGGTATTGTCGCATGACCCCGACTACAAGCGGAGCAAAGATTACCTGAAGGTCACCGAGCCGCGAGGGGTGTGGCGCACGGCTGATTTCTTTTTTGATCAGCACCCTTACGGTGCGCTGAATGGAAAGGAAGGTCTTATTCGACATGCTTCCGCTATCAGGAATCGAGTAGCGCATAACTCTGAAAAGTGCAAGCTGTCCTTCAAGTCCACCGCGTGCGCATTACTAGGGACCAAGCAACTCACTAGCGGATATCAGCCTGGAACCCTGCTCATCACTCCGATACAGCGCGCATTTCCAGCTAGCTACGTAGCGCGCGGCCTTAGTCATTTTGATGCCTTCGCTGAGCTCTATGAAGATCTAGCCAAAATCATTGTCCCAGATTGACTCTTCTGACTAGGGTCCAGTTGTTTCTCTGGTTATTTGGGTAGCGGAGTGACTCCCTTAGACTCGTTCGACCAAACATTAGTACCCTAATGATCCCAACAGGAACCGTTCATGACACTGGTAGTAGCTTGGACTAGAAAGACCCATACTGGTCGAGAACTTTGGATGCTTTCTGACAGCAGGCTAAGTGGCGGGAAGATCTGGGATTATGGTCCGAAGATATTCGGCATTGGCCGAAGTGACACTATTATTGCGTTCGCTGGAGACACCTCTTGGACGTACCCATTAATTGCTCAAATTTCCTCTTACGTAGAATCATTTATTAACTTGCGGGATCGAGTTGTCGACGTAGCTGACTTATGCAAACAAATCATCCAGATGCTAAATGACTCACTCTCCTTCGTGAAAGATACTGCGCATCCTTCCATGGCGATTCCGGCGTGTTCATTTATCTTTGCAGGATATTCAGCGCGCAGGAAAGACTTCTTTGTTCGCCGCATTGAGTTCCGGTCAAAAAGTAAAAAATTCGTAGCGACACCTCCCAAGACCTACGGTAGAGAGTTGGTAGCGTACGTAGGCGACGAGGAACCTGTAAAAGCGACTGTCCGGCGAGTGTCCGAAATCCTCAAACAAAGTAGGGTAAAACGCCCAAAACTTGACATGGTTCCGGCGGTGGCGTTTTTCGAAGTGCTCTCATCCGGAAAGTTTAGAGACATTGGCGGAGCACCTCAAGTGACCAAGGTCTATGAGCACATGAATATACGGCACTTTGGTGTGTACTGGCCCCCGAATGTTTCGAATGAAGAGCAGGAGATCTTTCTGCGAGGTCGCCTCCTTAAGACACATGAGGTGCTTGACCATCCGTGGGTTTACGACCCGGTTTTGGCCAAGCTCTGCTGGCACGATTTTTCTCCGGGACAACTTCGCGACCCTACAGTCGTAAAGCTGACCCAACCTTTAATAACCGAGTTGACACTTTGAGACCATCATGGAGCTGTTGGTTTATGTACCATCCCGTCCCTGTAAGCCGGTCGCTGTCGACTGCATATGGTAGTAGGTAGCCATTTGCGACGACCGCTTTGGGTCGATAGCGGCCTTTATGGAAGTTGGTGTCTACGGAGCCGGTTTATTCATTCTGAATCCCCAGTGTCACTCACCTCTGTTAAGGCTGGGTGGAGAAATGTCGAGCTGCTCAGATGCCTTTGAAATCGACCCATGGAGGGAGATGCAAAGGAAATTTCTGATTTTGTTGTCCAGTTCGGCGCTCAAGCTCTTCACCCATTCTCAACAAAAATTCAAAGGAAGTGACGGCCCACAGTTCCTTGCAGGGTACCGAATCGTTAAGTTGCAGGCGCACATTGCGCCAAGCCGAATGATATCTTTGTATCGATAATTGTGCGCCTTTGAGAAGGGCGTACCAGGAGTAGACTCACGACGGGGTGGCATCTCAGACCGATCCACGGATTCCATTGGAGGAACGTACGCCAGTGTCTCTGATAGACGATGTAGAAGCCTTGCAGTCGATTTACATCAATCGTGCGACCGGGAACGGTAGCAACGATGATGAACGTGACTATCCACTTTATCGTCAGAGCGTCCTCGACGTTCCGGAGATAGCTTCACTCGTTCCAGCTTGGGTGAAGCGGCACCGTAATCTGGATCAGTTCTGGGGATTCATCAAACCCAAGTACGCCTCGTACGCTGAACGCAGAACCTTCATTTGGGATGAGTTCAGAGCACTTGTGGAGTATGCCGAGTCTGGCGCTCAGCATCCGTCTGATGCCGTTGTATCGGAGGCAATGAGTCGTTTCGATGCTGAGCATGTGAGCGTTGCCTGGACTAAAGCCATCGAGCGTCGCGCCTCGGATCCAGAGGGGGCCATCACCATGGCTCGCACGCTTTTGGAGTCTGTTTGCAAGCATATTTTGGACGAAGCAGGTGAAACCGAACATGAAGCGAATCCCGACTTGAACAAGCTCTACAAGCAAACGGCAACGCTCCTCAACCTGACAAAAGCACAGCATGAAGAGGTTATTTTCAAGCAGATCCTCGGAGGATGCACTGCTGTGGTTGAGGGGCTGGGTGCATTGAGGAATCGTCTCAGTGACGCTCATGGTAAAGGTAAAAGCGGGGCGAAAGCTGCTCCCCGGCACGCCGAGCTTGCGGTAAATCTGGCCGGCTCAATGGCTATGTTTTTGCTCGCAACTTGGGAGTCCAGGTCTGCGCAATAGCTCATTGCTTCGTCGTTCGAACGAGCTCCTCAGCCCCGCTTGGCGCTGCATCACACTGCGCCAGGCGGGTATATTGCTGCGGCGCGATGTACCGCTGAAGACGGGCTTACCAGTGCAATAATTCACCTTCGTTTTGCGCCCAAGCCTCAAGATGACGTCGAAGAGTTGTCAGTGGGAGCTCATGGTTCGGGAAATCGGCTGGTTTGATTGACTCGCACCGTGCGATGGCGAACTCTAGCCCGATGAACGTTTCGATCGTGTCCCTGCTGAACATGTGCTGCACTTTGCCCACTCGGTCGCCGACGGTGTGGCTCGTGCCAACGCTCATCAGGCTTGAAGCCATGATCGCGAATTCCTGATCCGTGTTGATGGCGCTCAGTAACCACCTGCGTGGTTCATCAACCGATCCGGAGTAGCTCCTCCATCGATAAAGCAGTGAAGCCAGGTCTGGCTCGGCTAACAAGGCATTCTTGTCTACGGACCGACTCCGGACCAACTGCAGCCAAATAGCCTTCATCGCCTCGACTGTCGGAAGGTCAAGTGAAGGCTCGAAATTGGCCTTATCTTTATAGTCTGCAGGGTCACTGAGATGAATAAGCATCGCGGCCACGGACAAAGCTTTGGTCTCTCGAAAAGCTTCGATCGCCAGGCGTCCTCGGTCGCCCTCTGGGATGTACTTCAAGAACCATGACGTCGCTCTCCATGCGCGCACCCATGGAGAGCTGAAAGGGTCTCCGTCGTGGCCTACGAGTTTCTGTGCGATGGAAAACAAACCTGGCAGCAGCACTGCAGCATTATCGACTGGCAGTCGATTGACTGACTCGTCAAGCCTCGCTACGAGTGCGGGGAGCAAGCCGTCGGCCTCAATTGCAGCGATCGACGCAGCCAACTGTTCTTCCGTCAGCGCTGCATCGACGAACTCACTGAAGCGACGTTCTGAAATCTCACCGAGTGCGGTCTGCAACTCGAAATACCGTGGGAAGAATCGAGAGCTACATACTTGCTTGGCTCCAGCCCATTGCTGCTGGAAGCCATGGTCGTAACGAGGGCCGCCCATGGCCCATTCGGCCTGAGGGAACAACAATTCTATGGTTTCCTTGGCAAGATCGCGGCGGTCCTCTGGCACTCTATTGAGAAGATCTTGCATGGCTGCTTCCGCTAGCGGTCTATTGCCATCTCCCCTGTAGCGACCGTCCTGCAGCAGCAGTGATTTCTCCTGAAAAATCGCTTCATGAAGGTCCGGTTCGAAAACCCGAAGCGTCTCCAAAACCAGAAAATCCACAATATTCACTTCGAGCAGATCACCGGACGCATGCAGCGGCAAATGTACCGCAACAGAGGAAACCAACCGATGGGCATCCCGCATATTCCGAAGCCGCGGTTGAATTGAACCAATCAATGCATTGCCCCATCGGACGTGGTCAAAACCGTTTTTTTCTATGGCGTAGGGGCCTGCCAACTGCGACAAATCTTCAGTGAAAATCCGATGTACCATGTGAGTTGGCACCATTGGAAGATCGAAACTCGCTTGGACAATCTTCTCCAGGAAGGCTCGTCCATCCCCATCCGCTACAGGGTCCAGCGCGCTCTCCACGATGCTCGGCTGGAACAGCAAAACGAAAACGATGTTGGGCAGGTTGGCATTGGCTTTCACCTGGCGAAGCAGCACTCGAATCTGGTCTTGCTCCAGCCGATCTATGTCATCAACAAAGACGATAAGCGGGCGTTTCAGCTCCCTGAGGCGCTCTTCCAGAGCGATCCTGATTTTGTCGAGTGACTCGCCGCTGCGATCCCGTCCGAGGTGGCTCAACCAGCGGCCAAGTAGTGATATGGCAATTGCTATGGCGGCCAGAACACCAGCGACCACCGCTGCTGAGGGCAAGTTGAAGCCGATTGAGGAAGCAAAGGAGACCAGTGACGCATTGGTGAGGATCGTCGTAATCTTCTGCTGAGATGCCCCTGCTTGTTTGAGCGGACCACTTGCGCCTGACAGTATCGCGCCGTACTTGCGAAGGGTTTCAGCGCGTTCAAGCGCTTCCTTAGAGTGGTCACCGCCCAGTCTGTCCGCGATTTGCCCGAAAAGAGCTCGGCTAATAGCGTTTCCGTCACCCCACTGCCAGGGGTTGAAATCAAGCCAATCGGATTGCTTGTCTTTGGCCTCAAGCTGCTCAATGACAAGGTGCTTGAGGGACGATTTGCCAAAGCCCCAGCCCCCGCGGATCGCGAAAATTCGCCCTTCACGAGGACTAAGCTCCGAAAGCACTTCAGCGATGCGAGATGCGTAACCTACTCGGCGTAGGCGGTCTTCTGCCTTTGTGCGAATCGGTGCTTCTGTACCTATCTCGAGAGACCGCTGTACTGGTGCGGCCGCGCCTGGCTTAAGACCGAGCCTAATTTTCACAGCGTTCCACAGTCTTTTCATTGAGCTGAATCCCAATTCGATACCTCAACCTTTCAATGCAAGGGGATTGAAGCGACCCAGTCGCACTGCGCCGAATAGCTGAAAGCCCCTTGCTAGGGGCTTAGGAGCGAGTTGGTAGAGTAAATCAGCTGACGCGATGGTAGCCACCAGGCATACCACGCTTGGACATCACCCACTGCCAAAGCTGGATGTCCCTTGCTCTGAATGCGCCGGCGCATGAGAGCAGATAGTAACGCCACATTCGATAGAACCTTTCCCCGAGCTCACCCGCAAAACGAGGCCATTCGTGCTCGAACCTCTTTGCCCACTCCATCAGCGTGCGATCGTAGTCGGCGCCAAAATTGTGCACGTCCTCGACTACAAACAAGCCGTCAACAGCGTCGCCGATCTGCCCCAGAGACGGCAGGTCTCCATTGGGGAAAATGTACTTGTCGATCCACGGATCGGGAACGCTATTTCGATGGTTCTTCCCGATCGTATGCAGGAGGAACAGGCCGTCATCCGTCAAGCAGCGCTGAGCGGTTTCCATGTAGATCCGATGGTTCTTGCGGCCCACATGCTCAAACATACCTACGCTGGCGATCCGGTCGAACTGCTCATCCACATCGCGATAATCCTGAAGGCGAAACTCAAGCGGAAGGTCTCGATATCGATGCTTCGCCCACTCCGCCTGGGCACGGGAGATGGTGACCCCGACGCACTCCACCCCGTAATGCTCCGCGGCGTAACTCATGAAGCTTCCCCAGCCACACCCGATGTCCAGCACTCGCATTCCTGGTCGCAATTCCAGCTTGCGACAGATGAGATCCAGTTTGGCTGCCTGGGCTTCCTCCAGCGTCACCGCATCCTTCCAGTAACCACAGGTGTAAGTCATCCGGCTATCCAGCATCGAGGCATAAAAGTCGTTGCCTAGATCGTAGTGTTGCTCTCCGACTTCCCAAGCTCGCTGAGAGGTTTGTTTGTTCAGATAACGAGCTTTAAGGGAGTGAAAAAGCAGAGCGGTCGGGTTGACCTGATCGACAACGCCGGAGCGAAGTAACCGTGCAAAAAACTCATCTAGTTCATCGCTGCTCCATTCGCCGTTCATATAGGCTTCGCCGAGACCAAGATTTCCATGGGCCAAGGCGCGCCGAGGCACATCGGGATGGTAGACTTTCATATCCCAAGGCTGATCGCCGTTGATAGCTATATCAGCTTGCTGAAGTAACGTACGCACAAATCGGGTTGAGGAGTTTTCGCGGCCAGAATCGAGGGTGGCCGGCGTGCTAGCAAAATCAGTAGACATATACAGCTTCCTTTCTCGGTCTTCTCAGTGCTGCGGAGTTACTGGAAAGAGATCAGGTATGAAGCGTTAAAACTGCCTTTAATTCCTCGTATAGCCAACGCTGTGAAATGGTAGGAAGCCTTTCTTTAATGCGCTTAGCAACCCAATGTTGGCCTCGGGCTATAAACATTAAGCGCTCATCCATATCAGAAATGATCATGGTCTTTGCGTGGAAATCACTGATCTTCTTTGAAGGAACCGCTCCGAGTCGTTTCAGACTACGGCGTAGTCTCTGGCAACTGGCTGCCTCGGAGACATGGAGAGCTTCCAATTGCCGTATCAGCACTTCATTCCTGGCCTCCTTCAGGCTATCGACCATGATCAACGCCCCTGCGTGCTCTGCCTCCAGCAGCATTTGCAGCCAGTCGATGAGGTCGTTGCCGTCTTCGATGCCGTCGTCGGAAGAGCTTTTGAACGCCCCGACGGCTGTGGACTCGAAAGCACCTTGCTGTGTTGCAAACCCCTGCTTTTGTTCAGGGTGAGCGGTGATGGGAATCACAAGCTTGTCTGTGCGGTAGTTGCTCGGAACAGATAAATCTTCGCAGTTTTTATCAGAAAATTCAGACGGTGAATCAGTCATAAACCCTCCTTGCTTACTAAGCCTCATTGGGCGCGGCAATCATACTCAGAGAGATGCTGAGGGGATAACTCAAAAAAAATGCTGGATTGGTGCATTAATTTTGTGTTGATTAGCGTCGGTTTTTCTAAGCAGAATACGGCCGGCTCAACACAGTACTGAATCTTTCCCCCTGGCGCGTAGGTAGACTTGCGCTTGAGCCTTCCCGGGATTATCCGGGAAGGCATTTTTTCAGTATTCAAACAGTGCCCTGACAGCACGTTTCAGGGTGACAGGAAGTGAGACCCAGATTCTTTTATGTATCCACGACCTAGTTGACGAGACATAACCTAACAAGGACATTGTCGTGGTAGATTTTTATATTTCAGCGATCAAGTTCAACTCTGACCAAACCTTTATTGAACAGGTTAAAGTGAGACGGAACACTGGCAGCCAAATAGGGCCTGAGCTTCTCGCCGACCGGGCATTTATTGCCGACTTGATCACAGTGGGTGACATCAAGTTCAAGACTTTGGTCCGGGGCCAGAAAGGGTGGCTGCCTGGAGCAGATATTTTTGTAGCCCGAGGCTTGTATTTGGTAACAGACGCGCACGCACCCGCAAGGCTCAATTTGCACAATCTTCCACGATTCTGAAAGCTAGCGCGCGCCCTGCCAGACACCGATCGGAGCGGTTCCGACATGCTCGGTCAATTCTTTGGTGAACCATGAAAAAAGAGATGAGCGTCGACGACGCACTGCTGCTCCTGCTGCTTGCGGAAAAAATCCATGGCACAGATGCCAGCATACGCCGCGTTGCCAAAAACATCGTGAAGAAGGTGCCTCGTAGTCGTAGAGACGTGCTGTACAAGCTCATCGACGCCAAGTCGCCGCTCGGGCAAATCCGCTGCATCGCTATGAACATCGATGAACAGACGCGACGGCGACTTGCTACCTAATGACTGAACGCTGCGCCCCCACGACGGTACCCAAAGGGACATCTCGATTGTCATAGCACGCATCGACTGCGACTGAATCGGCCAGTGCCGATCGCATCCACTTAGGCATCGTGCAGGCCATGAGCGTTCTAAGTTCCTCGTCGCTAAGTGCGTTTGCAATTTTACTGATGGTCAGGTTAGTTAGCCCTTCTTTTCCAAGATAAAACAATGCAGTAAGGGCCAGCCCCACTTTAGTTCCAGCGTGCTGCAGCCGTTGCCGAGAAGCATGGCGCAAGCGAACCACTGCATTACCCATCCTGATTTCGCGCGTCGGTCCGCTAGTGTAGTAGGTTGGTAGAATCTGCATCTGAGTGCTTAGTCCCAGCCGGCGAGCAGCTTCTACTCCGTGTAGCTGAACAATTTCGCCTCTTGACCTGGTGATCGCCTCCATAACTGAAATAGGGTTAGCTCGAACCTTCTTACCTGTGTACTCGCTATGCTTGGGACGCATGTAGACGCCGCGCGCAACTCGCTCAAGGAGGCCATTGAGCACCATGCGAGACAGCGCTTTATAAACCGAGGACTGGGACCCTGCTTGCGCGAATAAAGCACCGACAAAGGGCTTGCCCTTGGGCATGTATCTGATTCGTTTTGAGATAGACTCTGCGACAGACATCGCTGACTCCTGCTCTATGGGCGGCATCGGATAAAAGCACTACCTCCAACCTAGCTGCTCCCCAGTTGAACTCGGCTTTAGTCGACACGATACACACGCACGAGTAATACCTTTTCGAGGATGCAACGCAGATACCATTCACTACGGCGCTAAGGGTAAATACCCTGCTCAATTCGTTCCAAAAGCGTACCTACTACTTCAAAGCCTGACGTTGTTGCCAGAATGCAGCAAGGCAACTGATACCTTAACCCGAGCGCTGGTTTGTAGAGCCAATGCTCAGCAAGCACGCGGCTTCCAAGAACGCGCGTTGCTAGCATTATCGTCTGCTCGCACCTTCCCAGGAAGCATCGGTGGGCGATGCTCCAACATCCCAATGGAAAGTGGTTGCAAAATGCCAGTATCTGCTGCTCGCTCATTTGCATTCCTCAGCCGTGCATGAAAATTTCTCACCCTGCCAGTCGACCAACGGGCTCCATTCTCTTGCCTGTTCGGGCAGCAATGTCAAGAAAGCGTCCTTCCGTTCCGGTCCGACCCTGCAGAAGCTTCCGGACGGTGCTTTCATACTCCGATTTTGTACGCCACTTTTCAGTTTTTACCTTCCGCCGGCCCTTCATTGCTGCTCCTCGTAGCTAGGACTCTTGGTCACTTGAGGCGTCCGCTAGATCTCCGACATTGGTGCGACCTACTGTGCATCACGGAGCAAGCCGCGATCAATCTGAGCATGCAGCGGTGTAGGCGCGGAATCCACATCAGTCCGGTAGCGTCTCACAGAGTTCCACGCGGACTCGCTCCATGACTGAATCCAGGGTGGCCTTCTCGTCCATAAAAAGGTAGCACTGCATCAATATCGTCAGTGGATGAACGTTCATGACAGACGCGAGTCCGTGAACCATTTCCAAAGATGGACCCTTTCCTCCGGCTTCCAATTGGCTGAGGTAGGTTTGGCTGGTGTGGCCCCCAAAGGCTTCTTGGCTGAGACCTCGGGATTTCCGAAGCAGTCGCATTGCCTGCCCAAACGCCTGTTTCAGCTCCATTTTTTTCCTTCCTACAAAAGGAATGATGAAGCCGTCTTGAACGTCAGACATCCATTAACTATTGTTAATATTTTGAGGATTTGTTCGATGTTCAAGACCTACAAACATGCCGAGCTCAGCCCAGCCGTCTTTGGAGAGCCTTACACCCGTCACTGGCAATTTATCGAGCTGGAGCTACACCACCCGTGGTTTTACGTGGAACTGGTACGCGATTATGGTGATGATGTTGTGGGCAGCATGCTGATGATCCCCACGGTGCCGATCCTTCAACAGATGCTTTCGGAGCTAGATGAGCACTCGTGGTTCGCGCAGGCACACCTCATGTCTCCTGGTCACATGAGGGGAGAGACTCACTGGGTGATGGAGCCACTAGAAGAGGTTAGCGTTGCCGAAGACGCATCGGGAACGATAGAGGGCTACATCTATAAGGTGGTAAGCGGGTCATGTTATAGCGTCAATTACTCGCCGCTGCGCGATAACCTCAGGGTTAGAGAGATAATTTTTTCAGCTAAGCGCGATTTGCGCGTACCCGAGTGAACTAGGAGGCTTGCATTTTTAGTTGTCGTAATTTTTATAGGTTTCGAGTAAGCTCACATTGGAGAGCAACTGGAAAAATGATTAAGAAGGTTATCTCGGTACGAGCATGACCTTTGTGAAACTCGTAAGCGCGCTCGTTTCAATTGACTTTTCCGGTGCCTGCTAGGCTTTGAAATATGCCCCCATTAGGGGCAGCAATTTATTTGGTTTTGATTAAGTCGATTACGTTGTTGTTCGTGTTGCCCGTTTCGATAATCTCTGTAAGCTGTTTCTTTAGATAAAAGTTTTCGTATTCCAATGATGCAATTTTGGCCAGTGCTTTTTCGTATTTTTCTCGGAAGCTGTCTCTCTGTACTATTGCTGATTTTTTAAGTGTTTTTTGCTTCTCTACTTTTTGCAAGTTTGAATCATTTCTGGTTTCTTGTGGCTTGATGGCCGCTGCCTTGATGTCCAATATTAACTGTGCGTGCTCGGCTCTGCTTTTTTTGATAGAGCCTCTTTTGCGACCTGCCTCCAGGGCAACAGTGTCATTGTTGATTGAAGAGCCTTTGGGAAGTATGCTCGGTCTGTTCTCAATCAACCGCAGTAAAGCTGCACGGTACTCATGAATCGCGCTCACTCCACTTCCTCCATTTTTTTGAGCAGTCCTCGGTTTTTCAGCTTTTCATTAAGTGAGTTGATTTCAAGCTCTAGCTGTTTGTATTGAGGATTGTTTTTAGGGAAAAAATCCTGCTGCCTTATTAAGTTGTCGATCCCTTTTTTGATTTTCTTCAAGCTTTGATCGTCGTTTAGGATCGCTTTCTCACAATCGAGACATGCGAATATGCTTGTAAAAGAAATTTTGCTGCAGTGCTCTAAATTAGTACATCCCCCGAGTGGTCCTCTTTTATATACCATATCACCTTTGAGAAATTTTTTCTCCGTCAACGATCTGTCCGTTGAAATAATCAATGGCTGCCCTTTATCTCTAGCCTGCTGAATACGATTGCCCTCACCACCCCACAAACGGCCTGATGTGCTGATCACGTCATTGTCATAATTCATAAATTGGACAGCTCTTCGCTCATGCTCTAGCTCCTCCAGCCAGCCTCGAGCATCGTCTGATTGCAGAAAATTAACTGCAAAAATGCTACCCTTTCGGTAATAAGAGGCCATGGCTTCCGTTAGTTGCTTAAACTGGAGAGCGATTGACCCTAAAGAAAGCATGCCGGAACGAGCACCATAAACAGCGAGTGCCCGTCTACATTGATGAGTAGCAAGGGGCCAAGGCGAGCCAATTGTCAGAGTTGGATCTTCCCTCCAGTTTCGGAAGCCATCAAACATCTCCAGTTCGCGAATATCTTCTTCGCAAATATTCAACGCAGGAATTTTTGATATAAGGGCTGAGTGTGCCGAGTTACATATGCTATTAGCTGTAGGTGCTCCTTCGAAGTGCCAGGTATGCTTGTTTGCGATTACGGTATTAGTTTTTCTGGAAACGCGTCCGGGGAAAAGTGGGTACTGAGATCTGATCTGATCATCCCAGTCGCACGTAAGTGCTGATATCCTGCCGACTGACGTAGCCGCTTCCACGCCTTTTTCAACGATCTCGTGCGTTACCCAAAAAGTATCCGTATGATTCTGTCCAGCTATTTTTGAGGTGAATCCTTTCAATATTTTGAAAGAAGCTGTTCCTGCTTTGATCGAGGTGTAAGTGTCAGCTGGTAAAAAATTTGCCTCGTTGTCTCGCATACCGGAAAACAAGTGGATCCAGTATTTTGCTGCCGCGTGAACAATGCCGATATAGTTAGCTAGCTGTTTCCAGTTTGTGACGGATTGGCGCTCGAAAAACTTTGTAAGCCCGAGATCTTCTGTCGCAAGTTTCCAAGGGATGACCTTCTTACTTCGCCGGCTATGAGTCTTGGATGCACCATAAGCTTTATGCTTTAAGCGATTGTCGTGCAGTTCAATAATTCTTGAGGCGTGCTGGTTGAAATCATCGAGTATTATATGAAGCCCGATGATCAGTTCGCCGTAGATTCGCGAAGGAATAAGTTTTGTCTGAGAGGGCTCGTTGAGTTTGGTCTTGGGGTATTTATTGTAAATGACCTCAAGTCTTTCAAGTAGTTGATAGTTTGGTGGGGCGATTAAAAAGTCGCTATGTCTTGCTCGAATCGAGAACAAATCTCGTAGAACTGCAAGGAGTGCCTTCATTGTCTTGGGGCTGAGTGTAGAGAAACTGGAAATAAACGACGGATAATACTTGGGCTCGTTGAATAGTTCTGTTAGAGTGGTTCTATTGGTCAAGGCTAGTCTGGCTATTTTGCGAAGGAGTACAATTCGTGTTGAGTTAACCTTTCTGGGCGACCCCGAAAGATAGAGTCTCGCCATTTGTGTAATTTTAAGCTCTTGAATAATGGTTTTTTTTAGCGGGCTGTCAGTGTCGCACCAGTTTGAAAAATTATAGACGCACTTATTTTTTGGGCAGTAAACTCGCACGTCCCATACATCGTCTCTGAAACGAGAGATTACTTGTCCCGCAGCATCAATTGATATGACGAGGTCATCATCAGGAGTAAGGTAATCTTGTGCGGGTAAGCTCATCAATGGCATGTGAGCTTGGCTGCGTATGCTAAATGCGATTTTTTCTGAATTCAAACTACTATCCCTACATAAGCCATGGTGTCTAGGTGAATTGCCCAAAATGGATCTAGGTCGCCGGAGTCTACTTCACCTTTCAACCGGTCGATCATCAACGGCATTGCGACATCACTATCAGCAACCATCGAAAGGATTTCATCAATCCTGTGAATGGATGGACCAAACTTCAATTCCCAGTGGTCATGGTCTTGATCCTGTTTGGCTGCTGTGATGATATATCGCAAAGACAAGAGGCGGCGAATATCTTCTTCGTCAGCATGAACCGCGTAGAATTCGCAGAATAAGCAAGTTTCGGGAGAGCGGCATGAAGGCACGGGGGCGTCTTCAGTAAATCCTGCGCTACGGCGCGGTTGAGAATCAGCGGCCTTGTCACAGCTTCCCACGCCGATGACCTCTTCGGGCTTCTTTTCTAAAATCATACGCACAGGTATATGATCGACCTTTCGAGAGCGAGCAATGGCAGCTGCGTGTATAGAGTCAAATAAGTGTGAAACTTGACCCGCAAACTCTTCTAGTGACGGTCTCGCATAAGTTCGTGAGACGGTGCGCTCCGTGTTATTAAGTTTTTCTGCGGTCAAAGCGGTATCGCCGCCGCTTTTACTAATATAACCATAGCTCACATTCTTCCGCCACTGCGTTGCGGAAACCCATGAGATATGCGGACAATATTTTCGAAGAATGGCTTTAAAGGTCGCGAACGAACTTGTGCCAACATAACCCACGCTGTTAGTCCCTTTCGGCCTAACGGCAAACAAGCGCGGTGATTCTTCGTCATCAAGAAGCCAGTTGCGTATCTCGATGATGTTCCTAAATATAGGTGTAAAGCGTGCGCCGAACTCTGGCGTGACTGTTTTACCCTGGGCGCGAGGCTTTATTCCGAAAAATCGTCTACCTTGTGTGCTAGGGACAACTTCACAGTCATCTATGTTAAGGTTTTGCGCCACACTCAAGTTGCAGCCTGTAGCAGCTATAAATGCCATCATTCCGGCCGTCATTGCGTGATTTGCAATCTGGAGGCGGATGGGAGAGCGCTTATTGTTATTGCTTTCGATATGATTTCGCTTCGACTGTTCGTAGCCTGATTTGTAGAGGAATTCACTCCCGTCATCAGGAAGATTGTATTCATTTTTTACCACGTCCCAGCTTGGATATGTTGGGCTTGAATCCAGCAGGCTGATAATACTAATACTTGCATTTTTGCTTTTATTGCTGCCTTGGTGAAGGTTGTACAGATAAAAGGGTTTGGTTCCTGGGGATTCAAGTTTCATTGGGAAGCTTTCCTCCGCCACCAAGATTCGATGAGCTTCATTGATGAAGGAGATGAGCGTCGCAAATGTCCGGGCCTGCGTGTCTTCGCTCAACTGTTTTAAATTGACATGTTTATTTCCAGCTTTTTGAATGATTAAGGGCGCGAACGCAGCTATCTCTCGTTCGTGAACACTTGTGGCCAAGGAAACAACCTGCCGCGCTACCGTTTGCATTCGCGCAGCTGTACTGGTTGCAATGGATTTTCCCCTCATAGATGGATTGTTTAGTCTATGTAGTAAATGTTTGGTGTATCCGATATAAGCCTCATGTGAAACTTTTAGTATGGAGCCTGGGTTTTCCGTTGGTTGGCTATCAATCCAGTCAAATAAGTATTTTGTTTCGTTGTAGAAACCTACTGTGGAAGCGAAGCTCTTATGTGATCTGGCACGCTCTATCAATTTGCTTACAATCGGAACGCGGTCTTTATCTAGAGAGTCAACTCTGACCAGCATTCCAGCATACATAGCTTGCTTATTGTTTGGGCCCTTTTTTCTGTATCTATAACACAGTGATCCAAAGTCTAAATGCCGCTTTCCGTTCGAGGATATATTGCTGCTCGCTATTACAGTGAGATGAGGGTGGAGCGCTTCGACGGCTTCGGCTTTATGTTCAATTATAGTGATAGGTCGTAGGCTGTAATCAATTGTCATGGCTTACGTTGCAATGTTCACGTAATTGAAGAGGGACTGCTCATATTCGCTTTGTACGTGTGACTTCCACTCTAAACGGGACTTGTAGTTAAGGTACTGCATTGTGGTCGCCTTATCTCGATGTCCCATTCGTTGCTGTACATAGTCCAGCGCTGAAGTTATGGGTTTGTCGCCTAGATGCTTCAGTTGGGCTTCTAGGAGGTTCATTCCAAACGTGGCTCTCAAGTCATGAAATCTAAAGCTTTGGAAGTCCGGTTGCTCTTCAAGAATGCGAGGCAAAAGAATTTCATGGATGTGCTGACGAATTGAACCACCATCTTGAATAGAGGCACCTTTCGCTCGATCCGTGAGAAAAGTATTTCGATTCACATCAGGGTTTTGCCTGTCATATAGTTCTTTTTTGCTGGTGTAGTAGGGTACACCGCTTTTACTCAGGAATAGATAGTTATCTTCAGTGTTTCCATAGTATGAGCGTTCGCGTCGCTTTATTGCTTCGCTGCTATGGCTGTATATCAATAAATCCTTAACAAGCCACCCAGGCAACAGAAGAGTCATTGGGCTCCCTTTCTTGGTATCTACCAGTGTGCCTGCGCCTACCGGAAGCCGGAGATTCCCGTCGCCATCTAATTTCAGGTTTAAATTTTTCGCTCTAAGAGTCCCCACGGTTTGAATTCGAGCACCCGTGAATAACGCTAAGTAAAACATCAACTGGTATTCACGGGAGGAGGAGAGCAAGGCTTTCAGTACGAACTTCTGGTCTGTGACAGTGAGCGGGCGTAGAGCGCCGCCATCTTGAATGTATTCAGCTTGACTAGGTTTTTGCGGAATTGGAATTACAAGATTATGTGATTGGACATTAATAATGTTCTGGGTTCCGTATTTTGAAGTGATTTGAATTTTCTTATGCACTTCGTCAAATGGCGGGTTAGGGATTTCACTTTTTTGAATAATGCCCCATTTCACTATGTCCCTATAAAATCTAGCAATTGCATTTATGCGAGTGCTTGCTGTGCTGGTCGATATGTGACCTTGGTCGCGAAGCTCTATAAGATGCTTGTGGTAGCGAAAAGTAACTTTGAGACGATTGTTCTGAGGAAGGTGTAAGAAATTCAAGTCCTCGTCTTCGAGGAATCGTAAATAGTTGAGGAGGTGATCTGCAATGCGGCTCTTCGCATTTAAGGGTGTAGCTGATTTCTAAACCCTCCTGACTTCAGCAAGCACCTGGCTATGTAATTGGTTAAATTTCTAAAGCCCAAGGCGGTACCTCGTAAGTGCTCAAGTCGCCCGTTGATAGCTTCTGTTGGACCGTTGCTGGTTCCTGGCCGGTCGAAGTAGGCAAGGATGCTCTCAGCGTATTTTTTCAGCGTTTCCCCCAAGCCTTTCACCTCGATGAGCGCTTTGGGCAAGTCGCTGGCTGTAATGATATTTATGACCTCTTCCATGAGTTTTTTACCACGTTTTCGATCCGGCTCGTTGTAGGCGCTGACCACCCGTTGGTACATGCTCCAGGTGCAATCCACTTCGAGGTGGTGCTCATCTGCAAACAGCTGGAACAGTTGCTTTTTGTTGGCGTCAGACAGGTAGCTGATCCGAGTCAGTAGCGTTCGACGGCTTTTGTAGAGCGGGTCATTTTTACGCCCTCTGCGGCCCAGGATGTCGTGTTGCACACGCCGGCGGCATTCATCCAGCATGTTGCTTGCCCAGCGCACGACATGGAAAGGATCCAGCACGGTTTGGGCTTGAGGCAGGGCTTCTTGCGCTGCAGATTTAAACCCCGTAAAACCGTCCATGGCAATGCTTTCGATCTGGTCACGCCACGATTTGGGGCGACTCTGTAGCCATTGCTTAAAGGCTTGTTTGGAGCGGCCTTCCAGCACATCGAGCAAGCGGGCCGGCCCGTTTTTGTTACGCACGGGCGTAAGGTCAACCACGATGGTGACGTACTTGTCACCACAGCGTGTATGTCGCCAAACATGCTCATCCACGCCCAGCACGGTCACACCGTCAAAACGTGTCGAGTCATTAAAAAGCAGGCGCCGTCCTTCGTTGATAATGGCATTATTAGCGGTGTGCCATGCAACATCAAGCTGGCTCGCAACACGAGATACCGACAGATGATCCAGCACGATGGCAGCTAATGCCCAGCGTATCGCCCCATATGAAAGCTTTGAACGTGGAGGTGCTGCACTGTTTGTATCTTCATGCCAGAAACAGCCGCAAGCACAACGCCAGCGACGGATACGCAGCAGCAATCTGGTTGGTCGTTGTCCGTAAGGTGTGTGAGCAAGATGCCTATCGACAGTACCGCGTGAAACACCAGCAGCCCCGCACTTGGGGCATGGCTCGGGTGCTTTGGTTAAACGACATTCGATGACGGCGCGCTCTGCACAAAGATGTTGTCCAGTGGCAGTCAGGCCGAGGTTATTCAGTTGGCAAAAGCTGGAAAGATCAGGGCTAGAAAAGGTAAGATTGTTCACGTCGGGGGCTTAGTTTTTGTTGGTGTGAGAGCTTACATTTTCTAAGATCCTCGACTCCTTTTCCAGCCGGTCAGATTTTTTCTACACCCTTAAATGCGAAGAGCCTGCAATGCTTCGGTAGGTTCTCGATTCGTACCCGTGTTCGCGCTGAAGCTTGCAAACTAGATATAAGTTAGCAATAGACCACGGTTCATTATTGCTTTGGATGATGACTGGAAAGTTTGGGTAGTAGCCATTCTCTGCAGGCCATGCCAAATAATCTGGTCTTGGAGGGCTGGATGAGTCGAATGTGTTCTCGTATGTTTCGTAGCGCGTATGCATTAACCTGAATTGGGGTATGAGCACACGGTAAGCACTGGAATTATACCGAGACCGATTGAGATCACGGTTTTTGGCTGAACTAAACATAGATGTCCGAAAAATGATCGTTGTCCATATTTTCCTACATGTGGATCTTGTGGTCAACGTTGCTACATGTGGACTGTGATCGGCGACCCGCTGACCAAAAAGGCCATCGTCGTCGACCCCGGCGGTGACCCGGACAAGATCCTTGCCCGCCTGCAGGCCCACGGGCTGACGCTGGTGAGCATCATCCACACCCACGCGCACTTCGATCACTTCCTCGCCTCGGGCAAGCTCAAGGAGCTGACCGGCGCCACGCTGCACCTGCACAAGGACGACCAGTCGCTGTGGGACAACCTGGAAATGCAGTGCCAGATGTTCGGCGTGCCCTACACTCCGGTACCCGCGCCAGACCGCTGGCTGGGGGATGACGAGGAGCTGGCCTGTGGATGTGGCGTGGCCTTGCATACGCCAGGCCACACGCCAGGCTCGATGAGTTTCTGGTTTGCCGACGCCAAGCTGCTGATCGCCGGCGATACCCTGTTCCGCCGGGGCATTGGCCGTACCGATTTGTGGGGTGGCGACCAGCGGGCCATCGTCCGTTCCATCAGGGAGCGGCTGTACCGGCTGGACGAGGAGGCCATCGTGGTGACCGGCCACGGGCCTGATACCCGCCTGGGCGACGAAATGCGCGAGAACCCCTTTGTGCGTGCCTGATGGCACATGAAGGCACTTTCACGGAATTTTTCGGCACCGATGCAATCCAAGGCTGGCATAGATCCCTTTATGATCTGTCGCATTCATGAATTCAGTAGGAGCTTGTCCATGTTCACCATGCGTCGTCTGATTATCGTCGCAACCGCCGCTGCCCTGATGACCGGCTGTGCCGGCCAGAACCCTTATGACAGCCAAGGGCAGGCGCAGGGCTCCACCGGGATGAGCAAAACTGCCAAATACGGCGGCCTGGGCGCGCTGGCCGGTGCTATCGCCGGTGCCGCCATCGACCACAACAACCGTGGCAAGGGCGCACTGATCGGCGCTGCCGCCGTGGGTGCCGCTGCAGCCGGTTATGGCTACTACGCCGACAAGCAGGAAGCCGAATTGCGCGCGCAAATGGCCAATACCGGTGTGGAAGTGCAGCGCCAGGGTGACCAGATCAAGCTGATCATGCCGGGCAACATCACCTTCGCAACAGACTCGGCCAACATCGCGCCAAGCTTCTACTCGCCGCTGAACAACCTGGCCGGCTCGTTCAAGCAGTTCAACCAGAACACCATCGAAGTGGTCGGCTTCACCGACAGCACTGGCAGCCGCCAGCACAACATGGACCTGTCCCAGCGCCGTGCGCAGGCGGTCAGCACCTACCTGACCTCGCAGGGTGTAGATGCCTCGCGTATCACCGTACGTGGCATGGGCCCGGACCAGCCGATCGCCAGCAACGCCGACGCCAATGGCCGTGCGCAGAACCGCCGTGTGGAAGTGAACCTGAAGCCGATTCCGGGTCAGCAGTATGACCAGCAAGGTCAGGTTCAGCAGTATCCCTGATTGACCGCCGGGGCCCCTTGGCGGCCCTTCGCGGGCTTGCCCGCTCCCACAGGTTTAGCGCGAGGCTCAGGAAATGCGCGGTTCCTGTGGGAGCGGGCGTGCCCGCGAACACCGGCGAAGCCGGTGCCATGCACCGCGGTGCATGCTTCGCAGGTATCAGCCCGCCACGCTCGCCTGAATCGCCGTCAGGGCAATGGTATGCACGATATCGTCAACCTGAGCCCCGCGCGGCAAGTCGTTCACCGGCTTGCGCAACCCTTGCAGCATCGGCCCCAGGCTGACCCCGTCGGTGCTGCGTTGCACCGCCTTGTGAGTCGTGTTGCCGGTATTCAGGTCTGGGAACACGAATACCGTCGCCCGCCCGGCTACCGGGCTGCCCGGCGCCAGGTCCCGCGCAATCGCCGGGTTGGCCGCCGCGTCATACTGCAACGGCCCGTCGATTAGCAGCTCTTGCGCCGCGCCTTGTGCCAGGCGGGTCGCTTCGCGCACTTTCTCGACTTCCTCGTCGCTGGCCGAATCGCTTGAATAACTGATCATCGCCACCCGTGGCGCGATGCCGAAGGCCTGTGCCGATTCGGCACTCTGCCGGGCGATCTCGGCCAGTTCGACAGCACTCGGGTGCGGGTTCATCACGCAGTCCCCGTACACCAGCACCTGTTCGGGGAACAGCATGAAGAATACCGACGACACCAGGCTCGAGCCCGGTGCGGTCTTTATCAGTTGCAGAGCCGGGCGGATGGTGTTGGCGGTGGAGTGCACCAGGCCCGAGACCAGGCCGTCCACTTCGTCCAGGGCCAGCATCATGGTACCGATCACCACCGGGTCTTCCAGTTGCTGCTCGGCCATTGGTGCATTGAGGTTCTTGCTCTTGCGCAGCTCGACCATCGGCTCTACATAGCGCCCGCGAATTACCTCGGGGTCCAGGATTTCCAGGCCCGGCGGCAAGGTGATGCCCTGGGCGCGGGCCACGGCGTCGACATCCTCGGGCTTGGCCAGTAGCACGCAGCGGGCAATGCCGCGGGCCTGGCAGATGGCCGCTGCCTGCACCAGCAGCGGCTCGGCGCCTTCCGGCAGGACGATGCGCTTGTTGGCCTGCTGCGCCCGCTGGATCAACTGGTAGCGGAACACGGCTGGGGACAGGCGCAATTCACGCGGCGTGCCGCAACGCTGGTGCAGCCAGGCGGCGTCGAGGTGGCTGGCGACGAAGTCGGTGATGAATTCGGCGCGCTCGCGGTCGTCCACTGGTATCTCGCGGTTCAGCGAGTTGAGCTGGTTGGCGGTGTCGTACGAGCCGGTACTGACCGACAGGATCGGCAGGCCGGCCTGCAGGGCGCCACGGCACAGACCAAGGATACGCGCGTCAGGTTTGCTGTCGCTGGTCAGCAGCAGGCCGGCCAGCGGGACGCCGTTGATCGCCGCGAGGCTGACGGCGAGGATGATGTCGTCGCGGTCGCCCGGTGTCACCACCAGGGTACCCGAGGTGAGCAGTGGCACCGTGTTGGCAACGGTACGCGCGCAGATGATGATCTTGCTCATGCGCCGCTGTTCATAGTCGCCGGCGTTGAGCACCTGGGCACCTAGCAGGTCGGCCACATCGCGGGTGCGCGGGGCGTTCAGTTCAGGCTGGTAGGGGATGCAGCCCAGCAGGCGGAAGTCGTTGCCGCGCAGTAGCGGCGAGTGCTCGCGCAGGCGGGTGGAAAAGTCGGCCATGCTTTCGTCGGTGCGCACCTTGTTGAGGATTACCCCGAGCACCTTCGGATCGCGCGGGCCGCCGAACAGCTGGGCCTGCAGTTCGACCCGGCCGGACAACTCGCTGAGCACTTCGTTTTCCGGCGCCGATACCAGAATCACCTCGGCATCCAGGCTCTTGGCCAGGTGCAGGTTGACCCGCGCCGCATAGCTGGCGTGGCGCGTGGGCACCATGCCCTCGACCACCACCACGTCGTTGCCGATGCAGGCTTGCTGGTACAGGCGGATGATTTCTTCGAGCAACTCGTCCAGCTGGCCATCGCCGAGCATGCGCTCGACGTGGGCCAGGCTCAGCGGCACCGGGGGCTTGATGCCGTGGGTGCGGGCGACCAGCTCGGTGGAGCGTTCGGGGCCGGTGTCACCCGGGTGGGGCTGGGCGATCGGCTTGAAGAAGCCGACCTTCAGCCCGGCGCGCTCCAGGGTGCGCACCAGGCCCAGGCTGATGGAGGTCAGGCCGACACCGAAATCGGTCGGCGCAATGAAAAATGTCTGCATGCGTGCTTCTCGAAATAAGCGGTGCAAGAAATTAACGGCCAAGGGTAGCGCTATCGGCCCCTTGTGCGCACCAGCCGCAAGCGAAAGGCTGGCCGATGCGCTGCTCGCGCTGGGTCGGGTCGAGCACCCAGGGGCGTGCCTGCCACGGCGGCTGGTGGCGCAGGTGCTGGGTGTGGCCACAGGACAGTTCGGCCACCCAGTGGCCCTCTTCGTCCTGGTGGAAGCCGGTGATCCGACTGATGGGCCGTTGCTCGTCCGCAGTGCGTTCGCAATCGGGCGATGGCTTGGTTACACTTGTCCGCTCTACATACTTTTGCAAAAGGTCTTGCCCCATGCTGATCGCCGCCAACAAGGCTGTCTCCATCGACTATACCCTGACCAACGACGCCGGGGAGACCATCGACAGCTCCGCCGGCGGTGCACCGCTGGTTTACCTGCACGGTGCCGGCAACATCATCCCGGGCCTGGAAAAAGCCCTGGAAGGCAAGCAGGCCGGTGATGAGCTGAACGTTTCCATCGAGCCGGAAGATGCCTACGGCGAATACCTGGCCGAGCTGGTCAGCACCCTGAACCGCAGCCTTTTCGAAGGTGTCGACGAACTGGAAGTGGGCATGCAGTTCCACGCTTCGGCGCCGGATGGCCAGATGCAGATCGTCACCATTCGCGACATCGACGGCGACGACGTGACTGTCGACGGCAACCACCCGCTGGCCGGCCAGCGTCTGACCTTCCAGGTCAAGGTGGTCAACGTTCGTGATGCCAGCGACGAAGAAATCGCTCACCGGCACATCCACGGTGAAGGTGGCCATCACCACTGATTTTTCTGCGCTAAGCTCAGAAAGTCGCCAGGCGCTCGGGCAAGCCGATTTGCCTTCCTACGGGAGGTGGACGGTTTGGACGAGCGCCTTTTTAGTGGGCGTAATTCGCCTGCGCGGCAACCGGGAACCTGAGAGGGGATTCATCATGAGTGCATTTCACGACCTGAAACTGGACGCATTGAACGGCGGGGAGCTGCCCCTCGCACCGTTCAAGGGCCAAGTGGTGCTGGTGGTCAACGTTGCCTCCAAGTGTGGCCTCACGCCGCAATACAAGGCCCTGGAGAACCTCTACCAGAATTACAAGGACAAGGGCTTCAACGTGCTTGGCCTTCCGTGCAACCAGTTTGCCGGGCAGGAGCCTGGCAGCGAAAAGGAAATTCAGGAGTTCTGCAGCCTCAACTACGGGGTGAGCTTCCCGCTGGGTGCCAAGCTGGAGGTCAACGGGCCGCAGCGCCATTCGCTGTACCGACTGCTGGCGGGTGAGGGGGCGGAGTTCCCGGGCGACATTACCTGGAACTTCGAGAAGTTCCTGGTGGGCAAGGACGGGCGGGTGCTGGCGCGTTTTTCGCCGCGCACGGCGCCGGATGATCCTGCGGTGGTGCAGGCTATCGAGAAAGCCTTGGCCTGAAGTGCCTGACGCGGTCCCTCTGTAGGAGCGGCCTGGTGTCGCGATCGGGCCGCATAGCGGCCCCCGGATATCAGCATTGTCGCAACTATCGAGGGGCTGCTCTGCAGCCCGATTGCGACACAAGGCCGCTCCTACACAGATCGCGTAGCACCCAGCCTCGAAGCAGGCGAGGTCGCAGCCTGGTTCCGGGCTGCATGCAGATACCCCTCGAACTGCTCGACAATCGCCGGCCATCCCTGGTGGCTGGCATGCTTTCGCGCATTCAGGCGCACCCGCCGTAACGTCTCTTCTTCCTCCAGCAGCCAGCAGGCTGCATCGATGAACGCCACCTGATCCCCCGGCATGGCCAGCGCACCGCTATGGCCATGACGAATATGCTGCGCGGCGGCTGCCTCGTCATAGGCGACCACCGCCAACCCCGAGGCCATGGCTTCGAGTACCACATTGCCAAAGGTTTCGGTCAGGCTCGGAAACAGGAAAAGGTCACCGCTGGCATAGTGTTCGGCCAGCACCTCGCCACGCTGGACGCCGCAGAACATGGCATCCGGTACCTGCTGTTCGAGGGCGGCACGCTGCGGGCCGTCACCGACCATTATCAGGCGCAGACGTTTGTGTGGATAAGTTTTCTGCAGGGCCTCCAGGCTTGGGCGCAGCAAGCCCAGGTTCTTTTCTGCCGCCAGCCGCCCCACATGCAGCACGGCGATATCATCCGGGCCGAGCCCCCAGCTTTCCCGTAATGCGGGGTTGCGCCGGGCCGGGTTGAACAGGCAGGCATCGACCCCCCGGGCCAGTAGCTCCAGGCGTTCGAAGCCACGGCGTTCGAGCTCCAGGCGCTGGCTGAGGCTGGGTACCAGAGTGATCGCCGTGCGCCGATGGAACCAGCGCAGGTAGTTGGTGAGCAGGCGCGTCAGCAGGCCCAGCCCGTACTGGCCGGAATACTGCGGGAAGTTGGTGTGGAAGCCACTGACCACCGCAACCCCGAGGCGCCGGGCCGCGCGCAGTGCACTGAGCCCAAGCGGCCCCTCGGTGGCGATGTACAGCACATCCGGGCGCTGTCGACGCCAGCGGCGCAACAGCTTGTGCATCGATACCTCGCCCCATTGCAAGCCCGGGTAGCCAGGCAGTGGCCAGCCACGGCACAGCATCAGGTTCGGGTCGCTGTGCCGCGTTGCTTCTCCGGCCTGGCGTGGGCGCACCACTTCGATCTCATGGCCGCGTTGGCGCAACCCCTCGCTGAGGCGGCCAAGGGTATTGGTCACGCCGTTGATCTCGGGTGGGAAGGTTTCGCTGACCAGGGAAATGCGTAGGGCGGGTGTATTCATGACAAAAAGTTTCCGCCTGCTGGATTGCGCCAATGTGACTGCCGTGTGACGTAAAGATGACGCCTGCTCGCCGACGCGTATGTCCACGTGAATATTTCATTGCAGGGCACTCAAGCGGGGGCATCGGCAGCCGATGAAGATGCATTCGACTACCCGATTCGCTCCAGGAGAGCGGTGATGTTCAACAACAAGCTCAAGCAAGAAATCCGGCAGCTTCGCGAAGACCTGATGTCCATAGAACAGGTCAAGAATAGCCTCGACAGCGAGATGCTGGTACTTCAACTCGACCCTCAGGGACGGATCGAGATGGTCAATGCCAACTTCGAGAGCGAGATGCTCTACCGTGGCGAACAATTGCTTGGGCGCAACATCGAGGACATCGTCCCCGCCCATGTGAAGACGCTGGATTTCCACCAGCGCATGAAGGGCGCAATCAGCCGCGGTGAACACCTGAACGGTGCATTCCGCCTGCTGCGTGGCAATGGCCAGGAAGCCTGGCTACGGTCGATCCTGCAGCCGGTCAAGAACAGCGAGGGGCGCATCAAGTATTTCACGCTGCATTCCAGCGACCTTACCCGCACCATCGAGACCTCCCGCGAGCACGAAAGCCTGATCAAGGCCCTGATGCGCTCCACCGCGGTGATCGAGTTCGATCTCGATGGCACCATCCTCACTGCCAACGACCGGTTCCTGGGCGCTGTCGGTTACCGCCTGGAGCAGATCCGTGGCAAGCATCACCGCATCTTCTGCGAGCCGGAGGAGGCCAACTCGGCCGGCTACCAGGCGTTCTGGGACAAGCTGCGCCGTGGCGAGTACGTTGCCGACCGCTTCAAGCGTATCGATGCCCACGGCCGGGTGGTCTGGCTGGAAGCTTCATACAACCCGATTTTCGATGCCCATGACGTGCTGTACAAGGTGGTGAAGTTCGCCACCGTCATCACCGATCAGGTCAACCAGGAGCAGGCGGTGGCCGAGGCGGCGGATGTCGCCTACAACACCTCGCTGGGTACCGATGCCAGTGCCCGCAAGGCCACCGATGTGGTAACCCAGAGCGTCAGCGTGATGCGCGGGCTGGAAGCGTCGATGCAAGAGGCGGCAGAGGGTATCCAGGCACTGGATACCCAGTCGCGGGTGATCGGCTCGATCATCAAGACCATCAGCGACATTGCCGGGCAGACCAACCTGCTGGCGCTGAACGCGGCCATCGAAGCGGCCCGCGCTGGCGAACAGGGACGTGGGTTTGCCGTGGTTGCCGATGAAGTGCGCCAACTGGCCTCGCGCACCAGCACCGCCACCGAGGAAATCGCCCGCGTGGTACAGCAGAACGAGCAACTGGCCCAAGCGGCAGTGGCGATCATCGACACCAGCAAGCGCCAGGCCGAGCAGGGCCTGGCACTGGCGGACGAGACAGGGAGCGTGATCGTCGAGATTCAGGATGGTGCGAAGCGGGTGGTGGATGTGGTGGGGCAGTTTTCCAGCCAGTTGAGTCTTTGATATGGCCTGAGGTTTGTAGCGCATATGCAGTCGAGCCCCCGCCCAGATGGGGCTCGATCTCAGGCACGACAAAGATCCCCAACCTTGTCCATGGTGCCGGCTGAACAGCTCAACTTCGCTGAACCTGCCGTAAAAGAAGTCGCATTTTCCTACAACTGGCTAAGAAACCTCCGATCCGAATCCATGATGGGATTTCCCCCTGCACACGCTGTCAGGGAGACACCTCATGTACCTGGATTACCTCGTGCCCTCCTGGCACGAGATCGAGTCACGTGTCATCGCCCTGGTGGGCTACCAAAGCGGTGGCCAGTTCCGCACCAGCCTCAATGAAGAGGTCGCCTCGCTAGGCCTCAACCTGCGCCGGATCGAAGCCGTCCGCACAGCCTTCTACCACGCCGAATGGCAGGCGGCGCACATGCTGCGCCAGCGCTTCGCCGACCTCGACATCAACAGCATCGTCGACGAACTGCTGATGGTCGTGCGGCAGATGGCGATGATCGTCGCCGGCAGCACCATTACCGGTGGCCTGCTTGGCGCGGGGGTTGGCGCATTCGCCGGCGGCGCCGGAACCATTCCGTTCGCCGGCGCGGGCGCGGCCATGGGCCTCAAGGTCAGTGGCTGGATCCTCGGCGCGCTGGGGCTGGCCTCCATCGCCGAGTTCTTCATCGAGGGCTTGCCGCGTATCGGCGAGTACTACGTCGACGGCATTCGCTTCGCCTGGGAAGGCACCTGCGGCAATGAAGGCACGGGCCCGTTCTGCCGGGACGACCCCTATGCGATATCCCGGGCCACGCATCAGATTGCCCAAGGCCATGTGGAAGTCGTGCTGCTGTTGTTGGGGGCGATCGTGTCGTACCTCACCCGCGGCCGCGGCGATGCCCGGGTGCTGGCCCAGGAAATGGCGGCCAGCCGCAAAGGTGCGCGGCTGGGGCAATGGATGCTCAAGCATGAAGAAGGGTTGAAGCAACGGCCGGATCTGCAGGTGCCGGAGCGGCGCAAGGGGGCGGTGGGTGAGCCGCAACCGATGCAGCCTGATCGGCCGGCAGGGAAAGACAAGGAGCCCTCGACAGGGAAGCCCGGTAGCATGCCGTTGCATACCGTGGCGTGCTTCAAGGCAGACAAATTGCCAGTATCCAAGCATGGCGAGTTTGAACGGCAGTTGAAGGGACAGCAGGATGGGCTAAACCGGCTTACGGTTGAAGAGTTTCTCGAAAATATCGCTAATCCGGCCAAGCGAGATCCGCGCATTGCAAAAATAGCGAGAAAGGAACTTTATGATAAGTTGCAGGAGAGGATTCAGAGGGATCTGATGAAAACTATGAGTGCCATTGAAGCTAGAAAGCTCTCGGTGAAGCAAGCAAAGGAAACCATGTCATCTCTCGCAGCTTTGCATAATCCTGACTTGATCGCCGGTGGACGGGATACTATTTCTGACTTTGGCGACAGGCAAGTTAACTCGAGCATAGGCACGCAATGGAAAAGCAGAGTTTATGGTTTGAAAGCTGCTGCCGAGAAAGCTTCAAGATCGGGTGTGGGGTCAGGCCTGTTAAACGTAAAACTGCATAAATGCTAGTCGCTTGAGGGTTTCGCCGTGGATGAGATTTTTTCCCTGTTTGTAGAGCAAGTTGGTGAGCCGTTTTTTCGACAGGAGGTTCCTCCCTCAAGTCTGGATCGATACAGAGGGATCTTGCCGAGCAAATTGTTAGAGTATTGGAGTGAGCACGGTTGGTGCGGATATGGTGACGGGATATTTTGGACTGTCAATCCCCAGGAATATGAAGAGGTAACTGCCTCGCTTATCGAAGGCACAATATTGGAGAGGCGGGATAGATACCACCTGATCGCTCGCGGTGCATTTGGTGACTTGTATCTCTTTGGAGAGCAAACGGGTTTCTCAGTAAAGATTTTGGCTCATATTTCACGATATAGGGGAAGTGAATATGAGTTGACGGCGGCGGATATGGACAGTGAAGTGCAAGGTTTCTTCCTTGGGAAAGAGAAGGCGTCTGTTGACTTTGATGGAATGTTCGAGCCAGCAAAGAAAAAACTGGGCATGCTAAAGCATGATGAAATGTATGGGTTCGTTCCAGCCCTGGCGTTCGGCGGCTCAAGCGACCTTGCTAACCTTGAGAAGGTTAAGGCAGTGGAGCATCTAATACTGCTTTCTCAGATTGCCACCCTCGAGCCCTACAGTTTCTCCGACTTTTGAAAATGCAGCCCGCAAAAAGGGGCTGCCCTGCAGCCCCTCGCCCCTTCAGTTCCGCTCCCGCACCCAGAACAACGTAGCCCCGGCCACCGCCGCCGGCATCATCAGCACGTTCACCACCGGCACCATCAACGCCAGATAGGTGATGCCGCCAAAGCCCAGCGATTGCCAGCGCTTCTGCCGCAGCCAGGCGAGCATGTCCTGCCAGCTCATCTTGTTGTTGTCCGCCGGGTAGTCGATGTACTGGATAGCCATCATCCATACCCCGAAGATCAGCCAAAGCGGCGCCGCCACCACGTTGACCACCGGGATCAGCGACAGGATGAACAGGCCGATGGCCCGCGGCAGGAAGTAGCCCAGCTTGCGCATTTCACGGCCGAAGGTACGTGGCACCATGGCCACCAGCTCGCCCCAGCTGAACGCGGGGAAATTGTCCTCGCCACGCACCACAACCTCGACCTTTTCCGCCAGAAAGCCATTGAACGGCGCGGCGATGATGTTGGCCACCAGGGTGAAGGTGAAGAACACCATCAGCACCACCAGGGCGACGAACAGCGGCCAGAGGATGTAGGTGAGAAAGCTCAGCCAGCTCGGCAAGCTTGGCATCAGGGCGTCCACCCACAGGCTGAACTGGTGGCCGGCGAAGTAGATCAGGCCGCCAAACAGCAGCAGGTTGACCGCCAGCGGCAGCAGCACGAACAACCGCAGATTGGGGCTCAGCACCAGTTTCAGGCCTTCGCGCAGGTACTGGGGGCCAGAGAGTACAGGGGCTTGCATCGAGAGACTCCGCAGAGAAGGAAAACGCGCTGACCTTACCGAGTTTGCCGCGCCGACGAAAGGCGGGCAGCGGGCGGGAAACGGGCTGTAACAAAAGCAGCAGGGCTTGGCTATCGATCAAATCGCTGAATAGACGATGGCTATGAGGTGGATTGTCGAAGGATATTTCCTTAATCTTTGCGACCTCGCTACAGTGCGCTCACTTTCCGCTTTATGGGCCTGCGCGTTGTAGCCTTCCCCAAGTGCTGCGTGGGTCCTTTTTAATTTCCAGGCAGGCGCAGCCGGTACACCGATGCCGGCCCTGCGGCCCGCTCGACAGGAGTTCGACATGTCTGAAGTACGTCATTCGCGCGTCATCATTCTCGGTTCCGGCCCTGCCGGTTACAGCGCTGCGGTATATGCCGCCCGTGCCAACCTCAAGCCGCTGCTGATCACCGGCATGCAGGCCGGTGGCCAGCTGACCACCACCACCGAAGTCGACAACTGGCCGGGCGACCCCCACGGCCTGACCGGCCCTGCGCTGATGCAGCGCATGCAGGAACACGCCGAGCGTTTCGAAACCGAAATCGTCTTCGACCACATCAACGCCGTCGACCTGGCCAACAAACCCTTCACCCTGCAGGGTGACAGCGGCAAGTACACCTGTGACGCGTTGATCATCGCCACTGGCGCCAGCGCCCGCTACCTGGGCCTGCCGTCGGAAGAAACCTTCATGGGCAAGGGTGTTTCGGCCTGTGCCACCTGCGACGGCTTCTTCTACCGCAACAAGCCGGTCGCCGTGGTGGGTGGCGGCAACACTGCCGTGGAAGAGGCGCTGTACCTGGCCAACATCGCCAGCAAGGTGACTCTGGTACACCGTCGCGATACCTTCCGCGCCGAGAAGATCCTGGTCGACAAGCTGCATGCCCGTGTGGCCGAAGGGAAGATCGAGCTCAAGCTCAACGCCACCCTGGACGAAGTGCTGGGTGACAACATGGGCGTGACTGGTGCGCGCCTGAAGAACAACGATGGCAGCAGCGACGAAATCAAGGTCGACGGCGTGTTCATCGCCATTGGCCACACCCCGAACACCTCGCTGTTCGAAGGCCAGCTGACCCTCAAGGACGGCTACCTGGTGGTCAACGGCGGCCGTGAGGGCAATGCCACCGCCACCAACATCGAGGGCGTGTTCGCCGCCGGTGACGTGGCCGACCACGTTTATCGCCAGGCCATTACCTCGGCCGGTGCCGGCTGCATGGCGGCGTTGGATGTCGAGCGTTACCTGGATGGGCTGGCCAACGCTTCGTTCTGATCCGAGAGCGCCACCAATGAAAAAACCGGCCCTGAGGCCGGTTTTTTCATGCCTGCAATCAGCTTACAGGCTCAACCGCATCGACAGGTCCACTGCCTTCACATCCTTGGTCATGGCACCAATCGAGATGTAGTCCACCCCAGTCTCGGCAATCACCCGCAAGGTCGTCTCGTTGACCCCGCCACTGGCTTCCAGCTTGGCCTTGCCCGCAGTAATGCGCACTGCTTCGCGCATCTCTTCCAGAGTCAGCTCGTCGAGCATGATGATGTCGGTACCAGCGGCCAGTGCCTGGCGCAGCTCATCCAGGCTTTCCACTTCGATTTCCACCGGCTTGCCCGGCGCAATGCGGTGCGCCGCCGCCACGGCCGCGGCCACGCCGCCGCTGGCTGCGATGTGGTTTTCCTTGATCAGGAAGGCGTCGTACAGGCCGATGCGGTGGTTGTCGCAACCGCCGCAGGTCACTGCATACTTCTGCGCCAGGCGCAGGCCCGGCAGGGTCTTGCGGGTGTCCAGCAGGCGTACCTGGGTGCCTTCCACCAGGTCGGCAAGGAAGCGCGCACGAGTGGCGACACCCGACAGCATCTGCAGGAAGTTCAATGCACTGCGCTCACCACTGAGCAGCGAACGCGCGGGGCCCTCCAGATGGAACAGCGGCTGGTTGGCCGTGGCGCGCTCGCCATCGGCCACCTGCCAGTGCACGGCCACGCGTGGGTCGAGTTGGCGGAACACGGCATCGACCCAGGCGGTGCCGGCGATCACGCAGTCTTCGCGGGTAATGATGGTCGCCTTGGCCAGGCGCTCGGCCGGGATCAACTGCGCGGTGATATCGCCACTGCCGATGTCCTCCAACAGCGCACGGCGCACATTGGCTTCGATTTCAGCGGTCAGGTCGGCAAGGCGTAGGTTCGGCATGGTCGGCTCCACAAGCTAGATGCCGGCGATTATAGGGCAGGGGGCCGGTGTGTACAGTCGCCTCGGCGATGACCTTTGGTCGGCCGGTGTGAGCAGGCGGGGTAAATCAGGGTCATTAGCCAGCTAGTGAAACGGCGCTGGCAGCTGTGTGGATTTTTACCGATAATGGTGACTAGTATTTGGCGTCATGACTTTGACGATCTTCAGCCCCTTCGGGCGAGACACCCTGCAAGGAGTACAGGATGCAAAAAGAAGGCAAGGTGGTGCCCTTGGCGGCAGCCATCGATCGAGGCGGGCGTACGCCTCTGCCTTGCCTTCCGGTATTGCTCCTGCAGGTGCGCGACAAGGCCGCCTTGCAGTTGCGTCAGGGCCTGCAGGGCTTGTTCGACAATGCTGACGACACCCTCTTCGAGATGGCCGACAAGGCCTTCGACCGCAGTGACCAGAACCTGTACTTCGAGGCCATGCGTGACCTGCGCCTGAAGCGCAAGAGCATCGAGCGCGGTTTTCTCGACACGTTCTATGATGCCTTTGCCCGTATCGGCCAGGTTGACCTGCTGGCGCACATGGTCGAGCCGGGCAACCTGCGCAGCAAGGCCCACGTGGAACGGGCTGGCGCGATAGAAGGCATGGTCGCGCGCGTGCTGTCACGCGACGGTATTGCCCTGCAGCAACTGGGCCTGCGCTTGCAGGTACTGCTCGACCGCCCCCTGCACGAGCAGCACAACCCGCTGGGGCCCGCAGCGCTGTGCGGCTACTTCCTCGACGCTGGCCGCAACCTGGGGGTTGGCCTGCGGGTCAAGCTGGTCCTGCTCAAACTGTTCGAGCGCTATGTGTTGCGCGATGCCGACGTGATCTATGGCGAAGCCAACCAGTTGCTGGCCGCCGCCGGTGTATTGCCTGAATTGCCGTCGGCACCACGTCGGCGTGCCGAAGATCGGCGCATGAGCGCAGGTCGTGGGCCGGCGAACCTGGGTCACGAGGTGGGCTCGGACGCGGCAGGGCAGGCTTTCTTTGCCTCGTTGCAAACACTGCTGGCCCCGGTGCGTGGAAAGTTCGCGCCTCGTTTGCAGGCGGTGGCCGCCGCCCAGCCAATCAGCACCGCCGACCTGCTGCGCCTGCTTTCGCATTTGCAGCACTATGTGCCCGCTACCCACGAGGCCGACGATTTCGAACTTGGCCAACAGCTTGAACAATTGCTGTTGCGGGTCAGCGTGCGCAGCGGCACACGCCGGCGTATCGATGTTGCCGACGAGGACATGATCAACCTGGTTGGCCTGCTGTTCGTCTTCATCCAGAACGACGACAACTTGCCGGCCAGCCTGCGTGCGCTGATCGGGCGTTTGCACATTCCGCTGCTTAAAGTGGCCCTGTTGGACAAGGGGCTGCTCAGTCGTGCCAGCCACCCGGCCCGCCGGCTGCTCAACGAGATCGCTGGCGCGGCAATCGGCTGGGAATGCGGCGGCGACGGTATGCGTGACAGCCTGCACCTGCGGGTGGAGCGTATCGTCCAGCGCCTTCTCAATGATTTTGCCGAAGATACCAGCCTGTTCGCCGAACTGCTCGAAGACTTCCTCGCTTTCAACCAGGACGAGCGGCGGCGCAACGAGCTGCTCGAACAACGCACCCGCGACGCCGAAGAAGGGCGTGCCCGAACACTGCAGGCCAGGCAGCAGGTGCAGCATGCTCTCAACCAACGGCTGCGCGGTAGGTTATTGCCGCAGGTGGTGGTACAGATGCTGGTGCAAGCCTGGAGCCAGGTACTGCTGCTGGCCTGGCTCAAGCAAGGTGAAGCATCCCAGGCCTGGCGGGATGCCTTGCAGACGATGGACACGCTGCTGGCCAGCATCACTCCGCCGCATGAGCCGCATGCCTTGCTGCAGCAGGTACCGGGCCTGCTCAAGGCACTGCGCGATGGCCTGGCCAGCGTGGCCCTGGACTCGGCAGCGACCCGCGAATTCTTCCTGCAACTGGAACAGCTGCACCTGCGTGCGTGCGCGGGTACCGCGATGCAGCCCGGCACTGAGGGCCAGCCCTTGAGCGAAGTGCTGGTGGCCGAGGACATCGTCCTGGCGATTGCCGAGGAACCCGCTTGTGCTCCGTCGCAGTTTGCCGACGGGCAGGCTGTGGCGCTGCGCCACGTGCAGCGCCTGCGTATCGGTACCTGGGTAGAAGTGCTGGACGAGGACGAACCGCTGCGCTGCAAACTGGTGGCGCGCGTCGACAGTAGCGACCGGCTGGTGTTCGCCAACCGCACCGGTATGAAAGTACGCGAATGGAACGGGGCCAGCCTGGCCCGGGCACTGCATCGAGGTGAGGTGCGGGTGCTGGATGACGGGCTTTTGTTCGAGCGGGCGCTTGAGGCGGTGCTCGACGGGCTGCGGCGGTAGGCACAACTGTCTTGCGCATTATCTGCAAGCTGGCACGATCTCTGTGGGAGCGGGCGTGCCCGCGAAACAAGCGCCGCGGTGGATGGCACCGGCTGCGCCGGTGTTCGCGGGCACGCCCGCTCCCACAGCATTACAATGATTCACATGCAAACGCCGTTGGCCGCAGGGCATACTGTTGACCTGTTCACGGCGCTCTCAGGATCTGCCCCATGCAATTGGACCGTGCCACTGGCTGGTTCCACGGAATCGGAATCACCCATTGCCCCTCGCCGAACTTCAATGCTCGCCCCGAAGGCGAATCGATTTCCCTGCTGGTTATTCACAACATCAGCCTGCCGCCGGCCTGCTTCGGTACCGGCAAGGTCCAGCAATTCTTCCAGAACCGCCTGGACCCCAATGAGCACTCGTACTTCGCCAGCATCAACCACCTGACCGTGTCGGCGCACCTGTTCGTCGAGCGTGACGGTGCGGTGACCCAGTTCGTGTCGTTGCTCGACCGTGCCTGGCACGCCGGGGTGTCGTGCTTCGACGGGCGTGAAGGCTGTAACGATTTCTCCATCGGCATCGAACTGGAAGGCACCGACGACCTGGCTTATACCGATGCCCAGTACACGGTGCTGGAGCAACTTACCCGGCACATCCGCGGTGCCTGGCCGGCCATCGGGCTGGACCGCATCCAGGGCCATAGCGACATTGCCCCGCAGCGCAAGACCGACCCCGGCCCGGCCTTCGACTGGCCGCGCTACCGAGAGGCGCTGCAGCAAAACGAGGACAAGGCATGAGTTTTCTGGTGTTGTTGCTGGCGCTTTGGGTCGAGAAGTTCTCGGCCCTGCGCCATCAGGTGCAGCGAGATGGGTTCTTCCTCGGCGAACTGGTGCGCCTGGAGCGCAGCGGCAAGGTGCACCCATGGTGGACGCTGGCCATTCTGGTGTTGGCACCGGTAGCGCTGCTGGTTTTGCTGCTGCATGTTCTGGACCCGGTGGCGTATGGCTTGCTGGCGTTGCCGGTGCACCTGCTGGTGCTGATCTACAGCCTGGGCCGCGGCGATGCCAAGGCATCGATGGGGCCGTTCCGTGATGCCTGGCGGCGCGGTGACGACCAGGCCGCGCTGCACGTGGCCGAGCGCGACCTGGGGCTGGCGGCCGACGAGCCGCAAAGCCTGTTGGTGCAGGTGCAGGGCAACCTGCTGTGGCAGGTGTACCAAGGCTTTTTCGCGGTGATCCTCTGGTACTTCGTGCTGGGCCCGGGTGCAGCCCTGGCCTATCGCTTGCTGGCTCTGTGTGGCGAACACAGCAAGCAACCGACGTTGAAGGCCCGTGCCGAGCAGCTCAGGCATATCATGGACTGGCTGCCGGTGCGGGTGCTGGCCTTGAGTTTCGCCCTGGTCGGCAATTTTCTCGCGGTTACCCGGGTGATGCTGCACGAGGTGCTCAACTGGCACATCAGCGCCGCCCACCTGGTTGCCAGGGTCGGGCGCATTGCCGATGACATTCCCGAAGAAGAAGACAGCCAGCGCGGGCTGGGACGGCTGGACAGCCTGTGGGAGCTGCTGCTGCGCTGTGCGGTGCTGTGGTATGCCGGGTTTGCGCTGTGGACGGTGCTTGTCTGAACTGACACGCTGGCTTCTTCGCGGGCTTGCCCGCTCCCACAGGTACTGCGCCGGTCTCAAGATTTGCGCGGTCCCTGTGGGAGCGGGCAAGCCCGCGAAGAGGCCCACGCAGGTGCCAGCACTTCAGCTACCAGCCAAACAACTCGCAAGCATTGCGGGTGCTGGCTTGAGCCAGTTCCGCGACATCCACCCCCATCACCTGCGCCAGCACCCCGGCAATTTCCGGCAGGTGCTCCGGGCTGTTCCTTACCCCGGGGAACATAACCGGCGCCATGTCCGGCGCATCGGTCTCCAGCACCACGCTGTCCAGCGGCAACCGCGCCAGGGTCTTGCGCAGCCGTAGGGCCTGCGGCCAGGTACCCGCACCGCCAAGCCCAAGCCGGAAGCCCAGCTTGATGTACTCGCGGGCCTCTTCGTAACTGCCGGCAAACGCATGAATCACCCCCGCCCGCGCCGGCTTGTAGCGCTTGAGCGTGGCGATCACCTGGGCATGGCTGCGGCGCACGTGCAGCAGTGCGGGCAGTTCGAAGTCGCAGGCCATCTGTAGTTGCGCTTCGAACAGCTTCTGCTGGCGGGCCTTGTCCAGGTCTTCGAGGTAATAATCCAGGCCAAACTCGCCCACGGCACAAAGCCGTGGGTCGCCGTGCAAGCGCTGCAGCCACTCGCGCAGCTGCGCCAGGTGCTCCGGGCGATGCTGGTCAAGGTAGATCGGGTGCAGGCCGAGCGCGGCGAACAGGCGCTGGTCGGCACAGGCGAGGTCCCACACCCGCTGGAAATTCGCCTGGTACACCCCCAGCACCACCATCCTCTCCACCCCGCGCGACACCGCGTTGGCCAGCAGTTGTTGGCGGTCGGCGTCGAAGTCGGGGAAGTCCAGGTGGGTGTGGGTGTCGATCAGGCGCATGTTCAGGCCGCTGTAATGCGTTGCTTGAACGTTCGACCGACGGCATGCACGCCAGGTTCGTAGCGTTTGTCCTCGATCGCGGCCAGTGCCAGTTCCAGCGCGGTGGCGGCAATCAAGCCATGCTGCTGGGCCATGGCATTGACTGGCAGCGGCAGGAAGTCGAGCAACTGGTTGTCGCCAAAGGTACCCAGCTGCAGCTGGCGTGAGTCGGCAGTGCGCGCCTGCAGGGTGTCGAACACCCCTTGCAGCAGCACGTAGGAGGTTGTCACCAGGGCATCCGGCAGGCCGCCAAGGTCATCGATCAGTTGCTGCATCAGGCGCTGGCCGCACTCTCGGCTGAACGCTTCGCCCTGATAGCGGCGAACCTCGCCGGCATAGCCTTGCAGGGCTTCGTCGAAGCCACCGGCACGTGCCTGACTGACCGACAGCTCGGGGCGGGCGCCGATCAAGGCGATGCTGCGCGGGGCGACGCTCAGCAAGCTGGCGGCCAGCTGGCGGCTGGCGTCGCGGTCGTCACTGATCACCGAGCAGAAGTGCGCAGGGTCCAGGCGGCGGTCGATGGCGATTACCGGCAGGCCTTTGTCCTGCAGCTCGCGGTAGCTGTCGTCTTCTGGCGGCAGGCAGCTGGCGACGAACAGTGCATCGCAACGGCGGGCGCGAAACAGCTGTTGCAACTGGCGCTCGCTGTCGGGCTGGTCGTCGCTGCTGGCAATCAGCAACTGGTAGCCACGGGCGCGGGCACCTTGTTCGAGCTGCTTGGCGATGCGGGCGTAGCTGGGGTTCTCCAGATCCGGGAGAATGAAGCCCAGAGTGCGGGTATGCCGGCTGCGCAGGCCAGCGGCCTGCGGGTTGGGGGTGAAGCCGTGGGCCTCGACCACCGCGCGTACCCGCTCGACAGTGCTGTTGCTGATGCGCTGCTGTTCGGCCTTGCCATTGATGACGTAGCTGGCAGTGGTCACGGACACACCGGCCAGACGGGCGATATCGCTGAGTTTCACCGAATTTTCCTTGTTATTACCGGGGCTGGCTGTGAGCCCTGACCGGGTAGTTTGACCCGGCGAGGGCGCCACGCGCAGACGACCATTGTCGCAATTGTCCGACAGGATGGGGCTTTTTCATCGGCAGATTATCGAGTAACGTGGCCGCCTGGTCAGATTAATCGTTTCAGCTGCCGAATTTTCTGCCTCGGCTGCCATCGGTGCAAGGCTGTTGAACTGGCCGTTCATGTGAATTCCACAACAATACTCCAGTACCCGACCGGGAACTGCAAAAGGAGAAGGTCATGCTCGAGCTCGCCAAGGAGCAGATAGCCATGGGCCAGAAGGCCGCCGACAAGGCCGAGGCATTGCGCCTGCTGGCCGACCGGCTGGTCGATGACGGCCTGGTCGCCGAGGGATACCTGCAAGGGCTGCAGGCCCGAGAGGCACAAGGCTCTACCTTCCTTGGGCAGGGCATTGCCATCCCCCATGGCACGCCGCAGACCCGTGACCTGGTGTACGCCACCGGCGTGCGCCTGTTGCAGTTTCCCGAGGGCGTGGACTGGGGCGATGGCCAGATGGTCTATCTGGCTATCGGCATCGCCGCCCGTTCCGATGAGCACCTGCGCCTGTTGCAACTGCTGACCCGCGCCCTGGGCGAGACCGACCTGGCCGAAGCTCTGCGCCGCGCCGGTTCCGCGGAGGCGTTGCTGAAGCTGTTGCAGGGCGCGCCTCAGGAACTGGCGCTGGATGCGCAGTTGGTCGGCCTGAACCTGCCGGCCGAAGACTTCGATGAGCTGGCCTGGCGCGGCGCCCGTCTGTTACAGCGTGCCGACTGCGTCGATAGCGGTTTTGCCGCCGTCCTGCAGCAGGCCGAACCGCTGCCGCTGGGCGAGGGCCTGTGGTGGCTGCACAGCGAGCGCCAGGTGCGCCAGCCGGGGCTGGCCTTCATCACCCCGCAGCAGCCGCTGCGTTACCGCGACCAACCGCTCAACGGCCTGTTCTGCCTGGCCAGCCTCGGTGCAGCCCACCAGGCCTTGCTCGAACGCCTGTGCGAAGTGCTGATCGAAGGCCGCGGCCAGATGCTCTACCAGGCTACCAGCAGCCGCGCGGTGCTGGAGGTACTAGGCGGTGAGGCGCCGACAGACTGGCCCAGTGCGCGCGTGGTGCTGGCCAACCCGCACGGTTTGCATGCCCGCCCGGCAAAGGTATTGGCGCAACTGGCCAAAGGTTTCGAGGGGGAAATCCGTGTGCGGCTGGCGGATAGCGCGCAGCCGGCGGTGTCCGTAAAGAGCCTGAGCAAGCTGCTCAGTCTCGGCGCCCGACGTGGCCAGACACTGGAGCTGGTGGCTGAGCCCGGCATCGCCCCCGATGCCTTGCCGGTGCTGCTGGCCGCCATCGAACAAGGCCTGGGTGAAGAGGTGGAGCCACTGCCGCAGAGTGCTGAGGTTGTAGCTGGCGCAGCGGCCGAAGTGCTGCAAGCGCCCGCAGCCGGTAGCCGTATCCACGGCGTGGGTGCTGCGCCCGGCATTGCCAGTGGCCCGGCCCATGTGTGTGTCGAGCGTGAGTTCGACTACCCCCTGCGCGGTGAGTCCTGCGCCCAGGAGCGGCAGAAGCTGCGTGAAGCTGTGGCGGCCGTGAATGGCGAGCTGCAGGCTTTGGTCCAGCGCAGCGACAAGGCCATTGGCGAAATCTTCGTCACCCATCAGGAAATGCTCGCAGACCCGGCCCTGAGCGATGATGTCGAGCAGCGCCTGGGCCAGGGCGAAAGCGCCGCGGCAGCATGGATGGCAGTGATCGAGGCGGCGGCGCGTCAACAGGAGTCGCTGCACGATGCCTTGCTCGCCGAACGTGCTGCCGACCTGCGTGACATCGGCCGCCGCGTGCTGGCGCAGTTGTGTGGCGTGCAGGCCCAGGCTGAACCCGAGCAACCCTACGTGCTGGTAATGACCGAAGTCGGCCCGTCCGATGTCGCCCGGCTGGACCCGAGCCGCGTCGCCGGTATCGTCACCGCCCAGGGTGGCGCCACCGCCCACAGTGCCATCGTCGCCCGTGCCTTGGGCATTCCGGCGGTGGTGGGCGCGGGGGCGTCGATACTGCTGTTGGACAGCGGCACGCCGTTGCTGCTCGATGGCCAGCGTGGCGTGGTCAGCGTGGCGCCGCCGGCGGATGAACTGCAAAAGGCCCTGGCCGAGCGCGACCTGCGCGAGCAACGCTTGCAGGCCGCCTGGGCCAACCGCTTCGAGCCGGCGGTCACTCGCGATGGTCACGCTGTCGAGGTGTTTGCCAACATCGGCGAGAGCAACGGCATCGCCAAGGTAGTGGAGCAGGGCGCCGAAGGCGTTGGCCTGCTGCGCACCGAGTTGATTTTCATGGCCCACACCCAGGCCCCGGACGTGGCGACCCAGGAAGCCGAGTACCGTCGTGTGCTCGATGGCCTCGACGGGCGCCCGCTGGTGGTGCGCACCCTCGATGTCGGTGGCGACAAGCCGCTGCCGTACTGGCCGATCGCTGCCGAGGAAAACCCGTTCCTCGGTGTGCGCGGCGTACGCCTTACCCTGCAGCGCCCGCAGGTGATGGAAGACCAGTTGCGCGCCCTGCTGCGCGCTGCCGACCAGCGCCCGCTGCGCATCATGTTCCCGATGGTCGGGCAGGTGCATGAATGGCGCGAGGCGCGCGCCATGGTCGAGCGCCTGCGCGCCGAGATCCCGGTAGCCGACCTGCAACTGGGTATCATGGTCGAAGTGCCCTCGGCAGCGCTGTTGGCACCACAACTGGCGCGCGAAGTGGACTTTTTCAGCATCGGCACCAACGACCTGACCCAGTACACCTTGGCCATCGACCGTGGTCACCCCAGCCTCTCGGCCCAGGCCGACGGCCTGCACCCGGCGGTGCTCAGCCTGATCGACATGACCGTGCGCGCCGCCCATGCCCATGGCAAGTGGGTGGGCGTGTGCGGCGAGCTGGCGGCCGACCCGCAGGCTGTGCCCGTGCTGCTGGGCCTGGACGTGGACGAACTCAGCGTCGCCGCGCGCAGCATTGCCGAAGTCAAGGCCCTGGTTCGCCAGGCCGATCACCAGACGGCCCGCGCCCTGGCGCGCGAGGCCCTGCAACAGGACAGCGCCGCAGCGGTTCGCGCGCTGGTGGAGCGTTACTGAATGGCCAAGATCCTCACCCTCACCCTGAACCCTGCGCTGGATATCACCATCGGCCTGGGTACCCTGCGCCCAGGGCAGGTCAATCGCAGCCAGGAGCAGCACAGCCACGCCGCAGGCAAGGGGCTGAACGTTGCCCAGGTACTGGCCGACCTGGGCCACACCGTCACTGTTGGCGGCTTCCTCGGGCGTGACAACCTGCAGCCTTTCGAGGCGCTGATCGACTGGCGCGGCTTCGTCGACTGCTTTGTCCGCGTGCCGGGCGAAACCCGCAGTAATATCAAGCTGGTCGAAGCCGATGGCCGTGTCACCGACATCAACGGCCAAGGCCCGGAAGTCGACGAAGCGGCGCGCAGTGCATTGCTGCGCTGCCTGGCGCAGGTTGCCCCGGGCCACGATGCGGTGGTGGTGGCTGGTAGCCTGCCGCGTGGGATCAGCGCCGACTGGTTCCGACAGTTGCTCGAACAGCTCAAGACGCAAGGCCTGAAGGTGGCTCTGGACAGCAGCGGTGAAGCCCTGCGTGCCGGCCTGCAGAGCTCGCCCTGGCTGGTCAAGCCCAATACCGAAGAGTTGGGCGAGGTGCTCGGCCTGGCTGTGGATAACCCGGCGCAGCAGCGCGCTGCTGCCGAGCGCCTGCTGGCCAGTGGCGTCGAACACGTGGTGGTGTCGGCGGGAGAGCAGGGCGTCAGCTGGTTCACCCGCGGCCATGCCGTACATGCTTGCCCGCCCAAGGTGCAGGTTGCCAGCACAGTGGGTGCAGGTGATTCGCTGGTGGCCGGCATGGTCCACGGCCTGCTGCAGGGCGAAGCCCCGGCGCAGACCTTGACCCGTGCCACCGCCATCGCTGCACAGGCTGTTACCCAGGTTGGTTTCGGCATCCGTGACCGCGAGCAACTGGCGCGTCTGGAAGCTGCCGTGCAACTGACAGAACAAAAAGAGGGTTGCCGATGAATATTGCCATTGTCACTGCCTGCCCCAACGGCCAGGTGTCGAGCGTGCTGAGCGCGCGCTTGCTGTCCGCCGCAGCCCAGCGGCGGGGCTGGAGTACCAGCGTCGAAGTGCAGGATGCCGGCCACCCCGAGCGGCAACTGAGCGCCACGCAGATCGCCGAGGCCGACTGGGTGCTGGTGGTCAGCACCGGCCCGGTGGACCTGGAGCGTTTCGTCGGCAAGCGCGTGTACCAGAGCACGCCATCCCAGGCTTTGGCCGACCGCGAAGGCTTCCTCGATGAGGCGGCTTCCAGCGCCCATCTGCTGGCCACGGTGCCAGGCCTTCCGGCTGAAACTGGCAGCGCTGGCGCACGCATCGTCGCCGTCACGGCTTGCCCGACTGGCGTCGCGCATACATTCATGGCCGCGGAAGCCTTGCAGCAGGCTGCGCAGCAACTGGGCTACGAGCTCACCGTCGAGACCCAGGGCTCGGTCGGTGCGCGCAACCCCTTGTCTGCCGAAGCCATCGCTGCAGCGGATGTAGTGCTGCTGGCCGCCGACATCGAAGTGCCCACCGCGCGTTTCGCTGGCAAGCGCATTTACCGTTGCGGCACCGGTATCGCCCTCAAGCAAGCCCGCGCGACCCTCGACAAGGCCCTGGCTGATGCCAAGGTGGAAAACAGCGGCGATGCCGCAGCGGCGAGCACGCCAGCCAAGGGCGAGAAGAGCGGGGTATACAAGCACCTGCTCACCGGCGTGTCGTTCATGCTGCCGATGGTGGTGGCTGGCGGCCTGCTGATTGCCCTGTCGTTCGTATTCGGTATCGAGGCTTACAAAGAAGCGGGCACCTTGCCGGCGGCGTTGATGCAGATCGGCGGCGAGGCTGCGTTCAAGTTGATGGTGCCGCTGCTGGCGGGTTACATCGCCTGGTCCATCGCCGACCGCCCGGGGCTGGCGCCCGGCATGATCGGCGGCCTGCTGGCCAGCACTCTGGGCGCCGGTTTCATCGGGGGTATCGTCGCCGGCTTCCTCGCTGGCTACAGCGCCAAGGCCATTGCCCGCTGGGCGCGCTTGCCCAGCAGCCTGGAGGCACTGAAGCCGATCCTGATCATCCCGCTGCTGGCCAGCCTGTTCACCGGCCTGGTGATGATCTACGTGGTTGGCCAGCCAGTGGCGGCGATGCTGGAAGGGCTCACGCAATTTCTCGACAGCATGGGCACCACCAATGCCATCCTGTTGGGTCTGTTGCTGGGCGGCATGATGTGCGTCGACCTGGGAGGGCCGATCAACAAGGCCGCCTATGCCTTCTCGGTGGGGCTGTTGGCTTCATCGAGCTATGCACCGATGGCGGCGACCATGGCCGCCGGCATGGTGCCGCCGATTGGCCTGGGTATCGCCAGCTTCCTGGCCCGACGCAAGTTTGCCCAGAGCGAGCGTGAAGCGGGCAAGGCGGCGTTGGCGCTGGGGCTGTGCTTCATCTCCGAAGGGGCGATCCCGTTTGCCGCCAAGGACCCGCTGCGGGTAATCCCGGCCAGCGTGGCCGGTGGGGCATTGACCGGGGCATTGTCGATGTACTTCGGCTGCAAGCTGATGGCGCCGCATGGCGGCCTGTTCGTGCTGCTGATCCCCAATGCGATCAACCATGCGCTGCTGTACTTGTTGGCGATCGTGGCGGGCAGCCTGCTGACGGCGGTGGTGTATGCGGTGATCAAGAAGAGTGAGCGGGTGGAGTTGGCGGTAGCGCCGGTGAAGGGTTAGAGATTTTAGCGGGCCTTACTGGCCTCTTCGCGGGTGAACCCGCTCCCACAGGACTGCACAGGCATCAGGTCCGGCGCGGTCTCTGTGGGAGCGGGTTCACCCGCGAAGAGGCCGGAACAGGTCAACGCCCGTGCTTCTGCCGCAACGGCACAAGCAGATCGCCCAGCCCGTTGTGATCGATCTCGTGCATCAGCGCCAGCAAGCCACCCAATTCCCCCGACGGGAAACCCTTGCGCGCAAACCAGGCCAGGTAATCCCCTGGCAGGTCGGCAATGATTCGTCCCTGGTACTTGCCAAACGGCATGGTGCGGGTGACCAGCAGTTCGAGGGTTTCCGGCTTCATCATCGGCGCACCTGGCTGTTGAAAAGCGCCGACCATACTGCAATCTGCACGAAGGCCCAAGCGGCAATCATGCAGAACGCCGTGATCAAACTCAGACCTTGTGTTTCTATCTTATTGATTGTTAAGGAATTTGTAGATAATCCTCGCTTGGCACGAACGCTGCTCCCATACAGATGACTATCACCTGCCAAGGAGTTTGTGCCATGAGCAATCCCAACAAAGACGTGATCGACGTGCTCAACGACCTGATCGAGTACAGCAAGGATGGTGAGAAAGGTTTCAAGGCCTCTGCCGATGATGTGAAGAACCCCGAACTTAAAGCGTTCTTCGTTCAGCGTGCCGGTGAGTGCGCCAATGCGGCCGGCGAACTGCAGAGCGAGGTGCGTCGCCTGGGGGGCGACCCGGAAACCTCTACCAGCATCAGCGGTGACCTGCATCGGGGTTGGGTAAACCTCAAGGCGATGGTCACCGGCAAGGATGAGGAAGCGGTGCTGAACGAGGTGGAGCGGGGCGAGGACCATGCCCTCAAGGCCTACAAGGAAGCTCGCGAGAAACTGGTCAAGCTGGGCCGCACCGCCAGCGACCAGACCTACACCTTGGTGGAAAAACAGCTGCAAGGTGTGCAGCGTAACCATGATCAGGTCAGGGCCTTGCGCAACGCCGCGCGCGCCCGCAGCTAGTCCGCAGGCCCCTCTACCCGGTTGCGGCCCTTGGCCTTGGCTCGGTAGAGCGCTTCGTCCGCAGCACCCAGCACCCCCGCCAGGTCGTGCTGGGTGCCTGACAGGCCGATGCCGATGCTCACCGTGACAGAGTGGGCATCGTCGGCAAATGGTGCCAGCGCCTCGACGCTGGCGCGGATGCGCTCCGCCAGCAGTTGCGCACCGGCCAGGTCAGTTTCCGGCAACACCACCTGGAATTCTTCACCGCCATAGCGCGCCGCCAGATCGGCCGGGCGGCGGATGCACGCCTCGATGGTCCTGGCCACTTCGCGCAAGGCATGGTCGCCACCGGCGTGGCCGTGGCGCTGGTTGAATGCCTTGAAGTGGTCCACATCCACCATCAGCACTGCCAATGACTTGCGATTGCGCTGGGCGCGGGCCCATTCCTGACGGAGTACCTGGTCCAGGTGGCGGCGGTTGGGCAAGCCGGTCAGGCTGTCGGTGGCGGCCAGGTTGGCCAGACCCTGTTCGGCTTCTTGCCGGCGGCGCAACTCGCGGCCCAGCAGCAGGGTCAGCCAGAGGATACCCACACACAGTACCCCTGTGGCGACGCCGACCACGATCGCAGTGCGGCGCCACGACTCGAAAACTTCATCGGCCGAACGCACGACCAGCACGATCAACGGCAACTGAGCGACCCGGGCAAAGGTGTACATGCGCGGGGTGCCGTTGCGGCTGGAGCGTGCGGTAAAGCTGCCGTTCTGCTCGCTGAGAATGCGTTTGAAATTGGGCCGTTCGGCATAATTGCTGCCAATCGCCGGGTCTTGCGCGCGGCTGGGCTGGCGGGCCAACAGTTGGCCGTCTGTGTTGAGCAGGTTGATGCTGCTATCGTCGCCGATGTCCAGGCGCTGAAACAGGTCACTGAAGTACGACAGGCGCAGTGCCCCCGCGGCCAGGCCGACGAACTCGCCATTGGGCCCGGAAATGCGCCGGCTGAAACTGATGCACCAGTCCAGGTCGCCGAGCCTGGCCTTGAACGGCGGGCCGACCAGCAGACCGAGGTTGGCGTTGTGCAGATGGGCCTGGAATACCCCTGTACCGCTGAAGTTGGCCTTGCGTGGCACGCTACTGGTGGAATCGCCCACCACGTTGCCTTGCTTGTCCAGCCATAGCACGTCACCGCGCTTGCGGTCGACGAAGGCTTCATTGAATAGCAGGCGTTGGCGCACCGGGCCGGGTATTTCCGGCAGCTCCTTGCGCCCGACCGCCCAGATCAGGCCCTGCAGCGACTGGTCGTAGAGTTCGACGTTGCGCAGGATGTCGCTTTCGATCAGCTGGACAATATTGTTGGACGAGCGGATCGCCGACAGCTCGATATTGTCGCGCTCCCGCGCCAGCAGGTAGCTGACGATGGCCACGATGGCGAGCACGGCAAGGCAACTGCCCAGATTGAGGATCAGCTCGGGGTGCGACCTGTAGTGTGCGAAACGCGGTAATCGGGTGGTCATGCTCGCTACTGCGTGGGCAGGGCCATTCGCGGCGGCGACATTCTAGGGAAGCGGGGATTGTCGGACAAGATTTGTCCGACGGAATCACGCAGGGGCTGCTGCGCAGCCCATCGCCGGCAAGCCAGCTCCCACAAGTACCGCACAAGGCTTGAGGTCAATGCGGTCAAGGTGGGAGCTGGCTTGCCGGCGAAACGAGGGCGAAGCCCTCGCACCCGGGTCTGGATCAGAACACGTTCAACGGGTAATCCACGATCACCCGCAGTTCATCATTGTCGCTGTTGCTGTCGATCGACGCATAACCCTGGCTGCCGCGGTGGGTGGCATAGCGCACCAGCACCGACAGGTCCTTGAGGTCTCCTTCCTGGAACACGTACTTCATGTCCACGTCGCGTTCCCAGTGCATGGCGTTCTTGCCATCGGCACGGTAGTAGTCGTAGTGGGTGGTGTCCTGGGTGGCCTTGGTCAGGTCGGCTTCACCGCGCGAGTACGACAGCACCGTACTCAGGCCAGGGATGCCCACACCAGCGAAGTCATAGTTGTACTGCAGTTTCCACGAGCGCTCGTTCGGTGCGTTGAAGTCCGAGTACATGCGCGAGTTGTCCAGGTAGACGCTGTCGCCCAGGTTGATGTAGTCGAACGGCGTGTTGCCATTGACCCGCTGATAGGCGGCCGTGACGCTGTGGAACCCGGCATTGAGGGTGAAATGCACGCTATAGGTGTTGTTGTCGATCTTGCCCAGCAGTGCCTGGCCGGTGTCCTGAGTGTGATAGAAGTGCACGCCCGGGTTCAGGCTGACCAGGTCGTTGACCACATAGGTGTAGTCGAAATCGGCGTAGTACTGGTTCCAGATGTCCTTCAGTTCGGCCGCATACAGGTTGGCAGTGATGTTCGGGGTGCCACTCCACGACGCGCCGGCCCAGTTCAGGTGCTTGCTTTTGTCATGCTCGCCCAGCGAACCGTAGTAGGTGTCGATGCGGCGGTGGCCGCTCTGGTTGTACGGCTTGGTGAAGCTCACCTGGCCGCCTTCGAGCAGCAGGCCGTCGATGCTGGTGTTGGTCAGGCTCACACCACGGAAGGTCTGCGGCAGCATGCGGGTTTCGCCGCCAGCGATCACCGGGTTGGTGAGGAACAGGTCACCGGCTTTCAGCTCGGTGTCGAACGCCTTGAGCTTGACTGCGGCACCGGCGGTGGAGAAGGAGTGCGGGGCAGCACCCAGTTCGTCTTCGTTCTTCTGGTGGGTCGGCAGGATGCTGGTGCCAGCATGGCCGCCGCCCCCGTCGAGCTTCAGGCCCAACATGGCATGGGCGTCCAGGCCAAAGCCGACCACACCCGGGGTGTAGCCCGACTCGAAACGTGCAACCGCACCTTGGCCCCACTCGCGGGTGTCGCGCACGCCGGCGTTGTGGTTGTCGCGGTTGAAGTAGGCATTACGGAAATGCAGGTTGAAGGACGAGCCTTCGATGAAGCCATCAGCCTTGTCTTCATCTGCCTGGGCGGCGAAAGGGATCGTTGCAGTCAACGCAATGAACAGCGGGGTAAAACGAAACGCGGAAGGCACCGGTACTAGCTCCTTGGGTCTGGCGGTGGGGCAGTTTTTATTTTCGAATGTGCGTCTTTTTTATAGGTGAACGTTACAGCTTGGCTGATAGTTGAAGCACATAAAAAAAGCCGCTGATCGGCAGCGGCTTTAAAAGGCTAACATATCGGCACTGGTAGTGCCCATGGCGTAGCCAAGGGAAAACGGGAGCAGCGACAGCACTTGATCAGCTGTCGGCATTGGCATCGACAGAGACCTTGGAAGCTGTCTGGTTAGCGTCTTTTGCAGTGTCTACCTGCTGTGCGGCTACGGCTTCGCGGGCCTCTTGGTGGACTGCGGCGAACTCAGCATTACGGGTGACGAAAGCCTTGGATTCTTCAGCCATGGCCAGGGGCGACAACAACAGGGAAGACAGGACGAAGACGCTGGCAATACCCATACTGTTGGACATTTGAAACTACCTTCTTGCGATGCAAGTGCTAATGAGGACGGGGGTAAAGTTAGTCCTTTCAATGCACTTGAAACAGAGCGAAGAGCGATAAGCACTGTTGCGCAAAAGGTAACTATCGCAGTAAAAGCAATTGGACTTTCGCCGCAAACCCGCATGCTAGAGGGCCTACGCGGTCTTTACTTTTGTGGGAGTGGCCTCCTGTCAGGCATGGGTGGGCAGCCTGATACCAAAGGTATTGGCCCCAGCGGCACTACGCACGAACACCTCCCCACCATGCATCAGCGCAATCGCCTTGACGATCGCCAACCCCAACCCATGGTTACCCCCACCACTATTGCTACGTGCCGCATCCACCCGGTAGAAGCGTTCGAACAACAACGGCAGGTGCTCATCGTCGATCGCCGGCCCCGGGTTGCTCACGGCGATGCTGACCTGCTCCGGCCCGGCAGCGATCTGCACCTCGATCACCTGGTGCGGTGCGGTGTGCTGCACGGCGTTGTTCAGCAGGTTGATCAGCGCCCGGCGCAGTTGGGCCTTTTCGATGGGCGCCTGGGCGTCACCGCTCACACTCACGCTGACTTGTGCATCTTCGAGAATGTAGTCCAGGTAGTCGAGGGTGGTCGCCACTTCCTGGGCCAGCGAGGCCTGGGTCAGGGCAGTGGCCTTGCTGCCCTGGTCGGCACTGGCCAGGAACAGCATGTCGTTGATGATGCTGCGCAGGCGCTCCAGCTCCTCAAGGTTCGATTGCAGCACTTCGAAGTAATGCTCGGCGCTGCGCCCTCGGGTCAGTGCAACCTGGGTCTGGCCGATCAGGTTGGTCAGCGGCGAGCGCAGTTCGTGGGCGACGTCGGCATTGAACGCCTCCAGCCGCGAGTAGGCCTGGCTTACCCGGTCGAGCGCAGCATTGAAGGCGCCGGCGAACTGCGCCAGTTCCGGGGCCAGGGCGTGAGTCTGCAGGCGCCCGTCCAGGTGCGGAGGGGCCAGGGCCTGGGCCTCAACGGACAATGCCAGCAGCGGGCGCAGGCCGATACGCGCCACCCAGTAGCCCAGTAGCGAGGCCAGCAGCACGCCGAGCACCGCCAGCCCGACAATCGCTACCAGCAGGCTGTGCTGCGCCTGCCAGAATGTTTCGGTGTCGATGCCGATCAGAAAGCGCAGCGGCGGCCGCTCGCCCAGGGCCGGCAGTTCGCTGACCAGCACCTTGTAAGGGTAGGGCCGGTCGGGCAGACGCAGGTCACGCATGCCCTGCGCGCCTTCGGCGAAGGCGCGGACCAGCTCGCTGGGGTGGCCGTATTCATAGGCCGGGTTGCTACTGACCACCCAGAAGCGAATGCGCTTGTCCTCTTCACTGAGCAGGTCGAGCTTGTTGTTGATCTTGACCCAGTGCTCCGGTGTGCCGAAGCGGTTGAGGGTGGACTCGAGCACGCTGAAGCGCGCGTCCAGCTCGGCTTGCGGCAGCAGGTCGAGGCTGCGGTCTACCTGGCGGTACAGCGCCGAACCGATCAGCAGGAACACGCCCAGCGCCACCAGGATGAACAGCGCCGACAGGCGCAGCGCGATGGAATTACCCCGCACGGCTTTCCAGGACATAACCCATGCCTCGGATGGTGTGCAGCAACTTGTTGTCGAAAGGCCCGTCGAGCTTGGCGCGCAGGCGCTTGATCGCCACTTCGACGACGTTGGCGTCGCTGTCGAAATTGATGTCCCAGACCAGCTCTGCAATCGCTGTCTTTGACAGAATTTCGCCCTGCCGGCGGGCCAGCACGCTGAGCAGTGAGAACTCCTTGGCCGTCAGCTCAAGGCGTTGGCCGGCGCGCGTGGCCTTGCGCGCCATCAGGTCGATCCACAGGTCACCCACCTGCACCTGCAGCGGTTCATGGTTGCTGCTACGGCGTGTCAGGGCTTGCAGGCGGGCGACCAGTTCGAGGAAGGAAAACGGCTTGCCCAAGTAGTCGTCGGCACCCTCGCGCAGGCCATGGATACGGTCTTCGACCCGTTCACGGGCGGTCAGCATGATGACCGGTGTCTGCTTGCGCGCGCGCAGGGCGCGCAGCACGCCATAACCGTCCAGGCCCGGCAGCATCACATCCAGCACGATCACTGCGTAGTCACCTTCCAGGGCCAGGTGCAGGCCATCGATGCCGTCCCGCGCCAGGTCGACGGTAAACCCCTGTTCGCTGAGGCCGCGATGCAGGTAGTCGGCGGTTTTTTCTTCGTCTTCGATGATCAGCACACGCATGGTCTTGTCCTAACTGGCACTGGGCGCCGCCGCACGGGCGGCCTGACGGCGGTGGAACAGGCGCTCCAGGGCCAAGTATATGACCGGGGTGGTGAACAGCGTCAGCGCCTGGCTCACCAGCAGGCCGCCAACCACGGCGATGCCCAGTGGCTGGCGCAGTTCGGAGCCGGTGCCGAAGCCGAACATCAGCGGCACCGCGCCGAGCAAGGCGGCCAGGGTGGTCATGATGATCGGCCGGAAGCGCGTCAGGCAGGCCTGATGGATCGCCTGCTCCGGGGTCAAGCCCTGGCGGCGTTGGGCCTCCAGGGCGAAGTCGATCAGCAGGATGCCGTTTTTCTTGACGATACCGATCAGAAGCACCACGCCGATCAGCCCCATGATGCTGAAGTCCTGGCCCAAGGCCCACAACAGGATCAGCGCGCCGAGGCCGGCCGAGGGCAGGGTGGAGATGATCGTCAGCGGGTGGACGAAGCTTTCGTACAGCACGCCGAGGATGATGTACACCGCCACCAGCGCAGCCAGGATCAGCCACGGCTGGCTCGACAGCGAACTTTGGAAGGCCTGGGCCGCGCCCTGGAAGTTGCCGCTGATGGAGTCGGGCATGCCGAGCTCGCGCTGGGTGCGCTCGAGGATGGTCACCGCATCGCCCAGGGCCACGCTTGGGGCCAGGTTGAACGACAGGTTGGCTGCCGGGAACAGGCCATCGTGGCTGATCGACAGTGGCCCGGTGCTGGGCGGCGCTACATGGGCTACTGCCGACAGCGGCACCATCTCGTTGGTCAGCGGCGAGCGCAGGTAGAAGTAGTTGAGGCTTTCGGCCTTGCCGCGCTGGCGGGCATCCAGTTCGAGGATCACCTTGTACTGGTTGGTCTCGGTCTGGAATTCACTGATCTGCCGCTGGCCGAAGGCGTCGTACAACGCCTGGTCGACGTCGGTGGTGGTCAGGCCGAAACGTGCCGCGGCCTGGCGGTCGATATCGATGCGGGTGACGCTGGCGCCCAGTTGCAGGTCGTTGGACAGGTCGCGGAACGCCGGGTTTTCCCGCAGGCGCTCGGTCAGGCGCTGGGTCCACAGGTTCAGCGCCATGCCGTCGTTGCTCTTGAGCACGTACTGGTACTGGGTGCGCGACGGGCCGGAGCTTAGGTTGATGTCCTGGCCGGCACGCATGTACAGGACGATGCCTGGTACCTGAGCCAGCTTGGGTCGCAGCCGGTCGATCAGTTCGCTGGCCGACACATCGCGTTCGCCACGCGGCTTGAGGGCGATCCAGAAACGGCCGTTGGCGATGGTCTGGTTGCTGCCGGTGACACCCACCGAGTGGGAGAACGCGCGCACCGCCGGGTCGGCCTCGATGATTTTGGCCAGCGCCTGGTGCTTCTCGATCATCGACGGGTACGACACATCCGCCGCCGCCTCGCTGGTGCCAAGGATGAAGCCGGTGTCCTGCAGCGGGAAAAAGCCCTTTGGAATACCCACGTAACCGGCCACCGCCAGGGCCAGGGTCAGGCCAAACACCCCGAGGGTCAGACGCTGGTGGGCGAGGGCGCGGTCCAGGCCCTTTTCGTACCGCCTGACCAGCCGCTCGCCGAAGCCGCCCTTGTGCTCTCCGGGCGGGCGGCGCATGAACAGTGCGCACAGGGTTGGCGCCAGGGTCAGCGAAACCACCACCGAAATCAGGATGGTGGCGGTGGCGGTAAGGGCGAACTCCTTGAACAGCCGGCCGACCACGCCGCCCATGAACAGCAGCGGGATGAACGCGGCGATCAGCGAGAAACTGATCGACACCACGGTGAAGCCTATTTCCCCGGCGCCCTTGAGCGCTGCCGTGCGGCTGTCGTCGCCGGCCTCCAGGTGACGGTGGATGTTCTCCACCACGACGATGGCATCGTCGACCACGAAGCCCACCGAGATGACGATGGCCACCAGGGTCAGGTTGTTCAGGCTGAAGCCGAAGATGTACATCAGCGCGCAACTGGCGATCAGCGATACGCCGAGCACGCTGGACACCACCATGGTCGCCGACCACTGGCGCAGGAACAGCGCCATCACCCCGATCACCAAGGCCACGGCGATCATCAGGGTCAGCTCCACTTCATGCAGCGAGGCACGGATGGTCTGGGTGCGGTCCTGCAGCACCGACACTTCGACCGAGGCTGGCAGCATCTCCTGCAGCTTGGGCAGGGCAGCCAGTACCCGGTCCACGGTATCGACGATGTTGGCGCCAGGCTGGCGGAAAATCACCAGATTCAACCCGGGCTGGTCGCCGGACCAGGCTTTGACGTAGGCGTTCTCGGCGCCATTGATCACCTTTGCCACGTCCCTCAGGTGCACTGGTGCACCGTCACGGTAGGAGACGATCAGCTGGGCGTAGTCGTCGGGATGGAACAACTGGTCGTTGGCGGCGATGGTCGAAACGCTGTGCTCGCCGTACAGAGCCCCCTTGGCCAGGTTCAGGCTGGTCTGCTGGATGGCCTGGCGCAAGTCGGCCAGTGTCAGGCCGATGGCGGCCAGTTTCTCGGGTTGCGCCTGCACGCGGATCGCCGGGCGCAGTTGCCCGGTGATGTTGATCAGGCCGACCCCGTCGATCTGGCTCAGCTGGCGCGCGAGCAGGGTTTCGGCGTAATCGCTGAGGTCGTTGCCAGGCATCTGGCTGGAGCTTACCGTCAGCACCAGCACCGGGCTGTCGGCCGGGTTGACCTTGCGCCAGGTCGGCGGGTTGGGCAGGTCTTGCGGCAGGCGCGCGGTGGCGGTGTTGATGGCCGCCTGCACTTCCTGGGCGGCGGTGTCGATGTTCTTGTCGAGCGTGAACTGCAGGATCAGGTTGGTCGAGCCCAGTGCGCTGCTGCTGGTCATCTGGGTCATGCCGGGGATGGCGCTGAACTGCACTTCCAGCGGCGTGGCCACCGACGAGGCCATGGTTTCCGGGCTGGCGCCGGGCAGCTGGGCGGTGACCTGGATGGTCGGGAAGTCGGCTTCCGGCAGTGGTGCCACCGGGAGGCGCGGGAAGGCGATGGCCCCCAGCAGCACAAGGGCGAAGGTCAGCAGCAGGGTGGCGATGGGGTGGTCGATGCACCAGGCCGAAACACCGTTGCGCGTGTTCATGGCTGGCTCCGCCGGTCGGCCATTTCCGACGGCGCGGGGGCATCGGGAGCCACCTCGACCCGCGAACCTGGCTTGAGCCGCGACTGGCCATCGAGCACCAGGCGCTCGCCCGGCTTGACCCCGGCAATGATGTTGAGCCCACTGTCCTGGTACAGCACCTTGACTGGCACGCTGGTGACCTTGTCACCGTCCAGGCGGTAGACGAAGTGCCCGTCGACGCCGCGCTGTACCACCGGAGGCGGCACTACCAGGGCGTTTTCTTCCACGGCGGTGCGCAGGCGGATGGTGACCAGCTGGCCCGGCCACAGGCGGCCGTCCTTGTTGTCGAACTCGGCTTTTACCCGCACGGTGCCGGTGGTGGCGGAGATCTGGTTGTCGATCAGTGCCAGGTGGCCTTCACCGAGCAGGCTGCGTTCGCCGTCGGCATCCATGTAGGCCTGCACCAGTGCCGGGGTGGGCGCCTTCAGCAGGCTTTGGAGGGTTGGCAGCATTTGCTGCGGCAGGGCGAATTCGACGGCGATCGGGTCGATCTGGGTGACGCTGAACAGGCTGCGGGTATCGCTGGTGCGCACCAAGTTGCCGGGGTCGACGTTGCGAATACCTACCCGGCCGGTCACTGGCGAGCGGATCTGCGTGTACGACAGCTGCACCTCGGCATTGGCGATGGCCGCCTGGTTGCCCTTGACCGTGGCTTGCAGGCGGTTGACCAGGGCCTGCTGCTGGTCGAGCGTCTGCTTCGACACGCCGTTGTCGTTACTCAGCAGGCGGTAGCGCTGCAGGTCGACGTTGGCTACCTGGATCTGCGCCTGGCTCTGGCCAAGTTCGGCACGGGCCTGGTCGAGGTTGGCGCGGATGGCGCGGTCGTCGAGGGTGGCCAGCAGGTCACCTTCCTTCACCCACTGGCCTTCCTTGACCAGCACCTGGGTCAGTACACCCTCCACTTGCGGGCGCACCTCGACGCTGTGCAGCGACAGCACCGAGCCGATGGCGCTGGCATAGCGCGGCACGTTCTGCTGGACGACGCTGACCACGCGCACCGGGATGGCGGTTTGCGCGCGGGTGGCAGGTACTGGCTGGCGCTGGCCGAACCAGAGGCCCGCTACCGCCAGGACCAGGAGCGCCAGGGCGGCGAGGATGACAGGGCGGGACGGACGTCGCATCGGTGCGGGCACCTTGGCCATAGGGGAGGGAAGTGGGCTGTATTCAATCTTATAGCCCCCGAACCGGGTCGGCAGCGTGACCGCCGGCTGACAGTGCTGTCAGTTTCGCCTGCGCCGCAGGAGATCGTTCGCCTTTTGCGCTGCGCTGTCGCGCAGAGAACTGATCAGCTGGGCGATCCGCGTTCCCTGTGGGAGCGGGTTTACCCGCGAAGAATCCAGCGCGGTACATGGCACCGGCTCCGCCGGTGTTCGCGGCTAAAGCCGCTCCCACAGGGATGGCGCCGGTTCATAGATCTGGAACAGGACAGTTGCCCCCGCCAAGGCATAGCTAGAAGCTGATGAAGGCGTAATACACCGGGGGCTCGCTGGTGGTGCGCAAACCATGTTCCTGCAAGCTCGCCACCAGCGCCGCGTCCTCCACGTGCAGGGCCCACTGTGCCAGGCCAGCCTCCGGTATCTGCTCCAGACCCGCGCGGAAGGCCCCCATGTCAGGCAGGTAGGCAGTAAATCCGTTGCCCTTGAGCGCACTGGTGGTCATGCCCAGCGCCTGGCACACCGCCACCTTGGCGGCGATGTCATCGCGGTCGGCCTGGCGCGAGGCCTGCACCAGCGCCTCCAGCCCGGCATCGACCAGTTGCCTGCCGTGAATCAGCTCCGGCCCCTGTTGCCAGGCTTCCGGCGGGCAGTCCTTGCTGCCCGGGCGCAGCGGTATATGTGGGTTGATTTCCACCGGGTAGATGCGACAGACCAGCGGGCGCTGGTCGTAGATGGTGCACAGGTCGTTGTCGTCGAGGTTGCGGCAGCGCCCGGGGTTGAACGCGGCAAAGGTCACCGAGACGCGTACTTCGCTGTCGCCGCAGGGCACGGGATGGGAACGACGCAGCACATGATCACGCTGTTCTACTGGCATGCCAGGGCCGTCCGCAACGAAGGCTTCGATCAGCACCACCACCTGGCCGTCGTTGTCCGCCCAGCGGCGCGCTTCGGCCAGGGTCAAGGGCACGTGGTGGCCGGTACAGCACTTGCCGCAGCCGGTACAGGCGAAACGCAGGCTGTCGGTCACTTGGCTTCCGGGCTCCACTCGCTGACGAAGGCGCGCTGGTGCTGGCGGTCGTACAAGCAAAGCTCGGTGCCGGTGCGCTGCTGCATGTGCTTCTGGGGGTAGACGCCTTCGATCAGCAGGGCGCTCATGCCGACCTGATCATCGAACTCGGCGGGCTTGCTGCGGGCGTGAGCATCCTTGAACTGGCTGGCGGCCAGGCAAGCCTTGAGCATCTGCTGGCGCTGCTCGTTCCAGGCCTGGCTGCTGGAGGCCTGGGCGATACCGCTGAAGAGGGCGAAACTGATCAGGATAGAGCTGAAAAACTTCATACGGGTTCCGGCAAGTTACTTGCGAGGGGCGCGAATTATGCCTGACTCGACCCCGACGGCAAGCCGGGGAGTTTGTCTCCGAATATATCAGCGCTCGGCGAACACCACGGCGCGCGCCGCCACCACCAGACAATCGGTCAGCTCTGGCGAGGAAAACTTGGTGAGGATGGCATTGGCCCCGGCCTGGGTCGCCTTTTCACTGCTCATTGCGCTGTCCAGCGAGGTGTGCAGCAGTATGTACAGGTGCTGGAAGTCGGGGGTTTCGCGCAGGGTGCGTGTGAAAGCGTAGCCGTCCATTTCGCTCATTTCGATGTCGGAGACGATCACGTTGATTTCTTGCGCGGTGCCCTGCAGCTCCAGCAACACGTTGATGGCGTCCTTGGCGCTGCGCGCGGTATGGCATTCGACGCCGAGGTTGCGCAGGGTGTGCACCGACTGTTGCAGGGCTACCTGGCTGTCGTCCACCACCAGGATATTGGCGGCAGCCAGCAGGCTGGCGTCTTCCTCGCTCAGGGTGCCGTGATGCGGTTCGGGCACCGGCGGGGCGATGGCGTGGATGACTTTTTCGATGTCCAGCACCTGCACCAGAGTGTTGTCGACCCGGGTCACGCCGGTGATGAACGAGCGGCTGCCGGAGCCATAAGGGGGTGGTTTGATGTCGGTGCTCAGGCAATGCACGATGCGGCTGACCGCCTGCACATGCAGGCCCTGGCGCGAGCGGCTGATCTCGGTGACGATCAGGCAGCCGCCGTCAGGGTCGGCCAGCGGCCGTTCGCCGATGGCGCGGGACAGGTCGATGACTGACAGCGAATTGCCGCGCAGGGTTGCCACGCCCTTCACGTGGGGGTGCGATTCGGGCAGCTTGGTCAACGGTGGGCAGGGGATTATCTCGCTGACCTTGAGCAGGTTGATTGCCATCAACTTGCCGCTGCGCAGGGTGAACAGCAGCAGGGACAGCGAGTCCGCGCGGGCATTTTGCGTGGCCATGGTGACCTTCGTGGCGAACAGGGGATAACCGGTTATCGGCCTGTTCGGGCTTGGCTTTAGTCATTTTGCACCGAGCCAAGGAATGCTCGGGACCCTGTGGGAGCGGCTTTAGCCGCGAACACCGGCGCAGCCGGTGCCATGCACTGCGTTGGATTCTTCGCGGCTAAAGCCGCTCCCACAGGTACCGCGCTGGTTTCAATCAGCGCAGCCCCAGCCGACGGGCCAGGCGGCTAAGGTTGGCGCGGTCCAGGCCGAGTTCCCGGGCAGCCGCTGCCCAGTTTTCCTGGTGCCGCTGCAGGCAGGCCTCGATCAGCTGGCGCTGGTAGTCGTCGACGGCTTCGCGCAGGCCCCCTTCGGGTAGCGGTGCCGCTGGCAAGGGCGCGGCAGGGGAGGGCGGGGTGCCGGGCGTTGCGGTTGCGCGCAGGTCCAGGTCGATGGCTTCCAGGGTGAGGATGCGTGGCCTGTCGGAATGTTGGCCCAGCGCCTTGAGCGCCGAGCGGCCGATCAGGTGTTCCAGTTCACGCACGTTCCCTGGCCAGTCGTAGGCCAGCAGCGCGGCCTGGGCTTCGCTGCTCAGGCGCAGGCTGTTCAGGCCCAGGCGCGAACGGTTCTGTTCGAGGAAGTAGCCAGCCAGTAGCAGCACATCCCGCCCACGTTCGCGTAACGGCGGAACGTGCAGCGGGTATACGCTGAGGCGGTGGTAGAAGTCGGCGCGGAAGTTGCCAATACGTACCTCTGCTGCCAGGTCGCGATTGGTGGCTGCGATCAGGCGCACATCCACCCGGTGTTCGCGATCCGAGCCCAGGCGTTGCAACTGGCCGCTCTGCAGTACGCGCAACAATTTGGCCTGCACCGTCAGTGGCAGTTCACCGACTTCGTCGAGGAACAATGTGCCGCCATTGGCGAGCTCGAACTTGCCGCGGCGCTCGCCATGGGCGCCGGTGAAGGCTCCGCGTACATGGCCGAACAGTTCGCTTTCTACCAGGGTGTCAGGCAGGGCGGCGCAGTTGAGGCTGACCAACGGCTTGTCAGCGCGGTTGCTGGCCTGGTGCAGGGCCTGGGCCACCAACTCCTTGCCGACGCCGGTCTCACCGGTGATCAGTACGGTCAGGTCACTGCCACCGACCAGGCGGATTTCCTCGACCAGGCGCTTGTGCGCGGGGCTCTGGCCAATCAGCTCTTTGTCCTGGCCGCTGGCCTGGCGGTAGATCTCCGCGCGATGGTGTTCGTCTTCTGCGCGCAGGGCCAGGTGCTCGATGCGCTCGGCCACGGTGACCGTGGCGGCGGCAAGGCTGGCGAAGGCCTGCAGGGCGCCCAGCTCCAGGCTCTGGAACTGCCCGGGGGTGAGGGCATCGAGGGTAACCAGGCCCCAAGGGCGCTCGTCGACCATCAACGGGCAACCCATGCAGTCATGTACTTCCAGGTTGGCATCAGGGGCGTTGACCAGGCCGTCGTAAGGGTCGGGCAGCTCGGAGTCGCTGGCGAAGCGGGTGGGTTCCCGGCTGCTGAGCAGGATCTGGAAGCGTGGGTGCTCGCTGACTCGGAAGCGCCGGCCCAGGGTATCGGGGCTCAGGCCGTCCACTGCCAGCGGCACCAGCCACTCGCCGTCCAGGCGCAGCAGCGCGGCGGCATCACAGGGCAGCAACCCCCGCATGGCCTGCAGCAGGCGGCGATAGCGTTCCTGGTCGGGCAGGTCGCGGGAAAGGTCGCTGACCAGGGGCAGCAGGGTGGTGAGCAGGGGCTTCGTGGTCATATGGACTCCTGTGGGTCGATATGACTATACGTCGAGGTGGGTCGTTTTGACATGACCTGCGTCAAGCCCCTGATTTTGCTGGAGATAAGAGTTGGCATGATTGATGTAATAGCTCGGGCAGTCATTTGAAGCCACAGGCTCAGGAGTTGTTGCAATGCTCAATGCCGAACAACGTGCAATCATCAAGGCCACTGTCCCCCTGCTGGAAAGCGGCGGCGAAGCGCTGACCACCCACTTCTACAAGATGATGCTCAGCGAGTACCCGCAAGTGCGCCCGCTGTTCAACCAGGCCCACCAGGCCAGCGGTGACCAACCGCGCGCCCTGGCCAACGGCGTGCTGATGTATGCCCGCCATATCGACCAGCTGGAGCAACTTGGCGGCCTGGTCGGCCAGATCATCAACAAGCACGTTGCCCTGCAGATTCTGCCGGAGCACTACCCGATCGTCGGCAGCTGCCTGCTGCGCGCCATCGAAGAAGTGCTGGGCAAGGAAATCGCCACCCCCGCCGTGATCGACGCCTGGGGCGCGGCCTATGGCCAGTTGGCCGACATCCTGATCGGCGCGGAAGAGAACCTCTATAAACAGAAGGAAGAGGCCGAAGGCGGCTGGCGCGGCACCCGCGAATTCCGCCTGGTGCGCCGTGAGCAGGAAAGCAGCGAAATCGTTTCGTTCTACTTTGCCCCGGTGGATGGCAAACCGGTGCTCAGGGCCGAGCCTGGCCAGTACATCGGCCTGAAGCTGGACATCGACGGCGCCGAGCAGCGCCGCAACTACTCCCTGTCGGCACTGTGCGACGGCAAGGAATACCGCATCAGCGTCAAGCGCGAGGCGGGTGGCAAGGTCTCCAACTACCTGCACGATGTGTTGGCGGTGGGCGATACCCTGCAGCTGTTCCCGCCGGCTGGCGATTTCACCCTGGCAGCGAGCGACAAGCCGCTGGTGCTGATCAGCGGTGGCGTGGGTATTACCCCGACCCTGCCAATGCTGCAGGCGGCACTGCAAACCCAGCGTGAGGTGCATTTCATTCACTGCGCCCGTAACGGCGCCGTGCATGCCTTCCGCGACTGGATCGACGAGCTGGCCGAGCGTCACCCGCAGCTCAAGCGCTTCTACTGCTATGCAGAACCGCAGGGTGGCGGCGCGGCTGATGCCGTGGGCCTGCTGAGCGAAGACCTGCTGGCCGAGTGGCTGCCGCAAGAGCGAGACGTGGATGCCTACTTCCTCGGGCCCAAGGGCTTCATGGCGGCGGTCAAGCGCCAGTTGAAGGGCCTGGGTGTGCCAGAGCAGCAGAGTCGCTACGAGTTCTTCGGGCCGGCGGCAGCGCTGGAGTGATGTAGCGCCTGCACTGGCCTCTTCGCGGGCTTGCCCGCTCCCACAGGGTACCCCACAGGATCTGAAGTCTGTGGCGTACCTGTGGGAGCGGGCAAGCCCGCGAAGAGGTCGGTACAGGCTTACAGCATATTCATCCCAGCCGCTGGCAAGCCAGCTCCCTTGCAGCACTGCTCCCGCCCGTGGGTAATCGAGAACGAAACGGTCGATCGCATTCGCCGCCTGGGGGCTGGCTTGCCAGCCGCTGGGCCGCACTTCACCTTCCTGCCTATATATAAAGGAGAGATGAAAGCGGCTGTGCAGCTTTCATCTTTAATCCTCCTTTAATCACGGTATCCTTCACTCCCGGGTGTCGAGGGGCTTGCCCCTGCGCGGCACCCGGGCAGCCGCTTTTTTGCCGCCCTGCGTTGAACCGACGTCGTTGCGGCCGGTCTCAGCCACACCGGATAGCCCTGCGCAGCGCTATCACGCCGCTTCCTCGGCACGCTCAAAGGCCCTGCACAGCGTGTAGACTTGCGCCAGGCAGGCGGATCACGCTGCCACTATCCATCGAAGGAACCGGCAATGAACGAACAAACATCGCGCCTGAATCGGGAACGGCGCTTTCTGGTACTGTTGGGCCTGATCTGCATTTCGCTGATCGGTGGCGCCCTCTACATGCAGATAGTCCTGGGCGAGGCACCATGCCCGCTGTGCATCCTGCAACGTTATGCGCTGTTGTTCATCGCCGTGTTCGCCTTCATCGCCGCGGCGATGCCCGGGCGCCGTAGCCTCACCTTCTTCGAGGTACTGGTGGTGCTCAGCGCCATCGGCGGAATCGTTGCGGCCGGCAACCATGTGTATATACTCGCCAACCCCATGGTCAGTTGTGGCATCGACACCCTGCAGCCGATCGTGGACGACCTGCCGCTGGCCAAGCTCTGGCCGCTGGTGTTCCAGGTCGACGGCTTCTGCAGCACGCCATACCCGCCGATCCTTGGTCTGTCGCTGGCGCAATGGGCACTGGTGGCGTTCGTCCTGACGGCTGTGCTGGTTCCACTCGGGATCTATCGCAACCGACGCCAGGGTTAGACAAAAGTACCGAATTGCATGGGGTCTTTTACGCCGCATGAGAAGAGGGAAAATTCGCTCACCGCTTGATCCAGATCAACTCGGAGGCCTTGCAGAATGCGGCTTTGGGGGCTATCAAGCGGGGTGCGACAAACTGTCGCGAAGTTGAATTTTTGAGCGGTATTGTTGCAGATTCTGTAAAGGACTGTTGCTCAATAAGTCATAGTCAAGGGTTGGCGACCTATCTACAATCGCCCCCAATTTCCGTTCGGCACTGCTTGCGAGTCGCAGGATTGAAGGAAGCCCCAGCGCTCCTTTTTGCTGACTTCGTCAAGTTTCGCCCAACGGCGATACCGGGCGGATCCCCCTCCGCGTTTTCCCGCACCAAATGGACTTGGTCTGAAGTACAGGCCTGTTGCCTACGAAACCATAAGCACCGCTAACCCGCTTGACGCCAAGGTCCTGCAGTCGGACCCCGGGCAGGAGCGAGTTCGGGCGCGAAATGCCTCACTTGGCAGGACGAAGTGCTGGCTACCAAAACACAAATTGCATTGAAGCAAGCTGATCTAGAGGTCGTGAGATGAGTAAAAAGCGTTACCCCAGACTGTTTGGCATATTGCCCTTTTTAGGCATGCTTTTACTCAGTGGGTGCAACTGGACCCTGCTCGACCCGAAAGGTCAGGTCGGCATTGAGCAAAAGAACCTGATCCTGATCGCTACCGGCCTGATGCTGCTGGTGGTGATTCCTGTCATTATCATGACCGTGGTTTTCGCCTGGAAGTACCGTGCTTCCAACAAGGCTGCCACCTACACCCCCGACTGGTCGCACTCGACCAAGATCGAAGCCGCGGTGTGGATCATCCCGATCCTGATCATCATCGCCCTGGGCTACTTCACCTACCACTCCACCCACAAGCTGGACCCGTACCGTCCGCTGGATTCCGATGTGAAGCCGGTGCAGATCGACGTGGTCGCACTGGACTGGAAGTGGCTGTTCATCTACCCGGAGCAGGGCATTGCCACGGTCAACAAGATCGTCTTCCCGGCTAACACCCCGGTCAACTTCCGCGTCACTTCCGACGCCGTGATGAACTCGTTCTTCATCCCGGGCCTGGGCGGCCAGATCTACGCCATGGCCGGCATGACCACCAAGCTGCACCTGATCGCCAACGAAAACGGCGAGTTCGACGGTATCAGCGCCAACTACAGCGGTGCTGGCTTCACCGGCATGAAATTCAAGGCTACTGCCACCTCTCAGGAAGACTTCGACAAGTGGGTCGCCGAGGTCAAGCAGTCGCCGAAGAAGCTGGACAAGGCCGAATACGACGCCTTGGCCAAACCAAGCGAAAACAACCCAGTCGCGCTGTATAGCGAGGCTTCGCCTGACCAGTTCCAGCTGATCGTCGACAAGTACGAAGGCATGAACCGCGGTCGTCCGAGCCACGAAGAAGCAGGCAGCAAAGATCTGGCCACTACCAAGGGTGTGGAATCGAGTATGCAACCAGCTGCCGGTGCAGAGGAGTAAGAGATGTTCGGTAAACTAAGCCTGGAGGCGATACCCTATCACGAGCCGATAGTCATGGTGACGCTTGCCATGATCGCGCTCGGTGGTATCGCTGTCGTCGGTGCTATCACCTACTTCCGCAAGTGGACCTACTTGTGGAGCGAGTGGTTGACGACTGTCGACCACAAGAAAATCGGGGTGATGTACATCATCGTCGCGATGGTCATGCTGCTGCGCGGCTTTGCCGACGCCATCATGATGCGTACCCAGCTGGCTGCCGCTACCGGTGGCTCCGAAGGCTACCTGCCGCCTGAACACTATGACCAGATCTTCACCGCTCACGGTGTGATCATGATCATCTTCATGGCGATGCCGTTCTTCACCGGCCTGATGAACCTTGCGGTTCCTCTGCAGATCGGTGCACGTGACGTTGCCTTCCCGTTCCTGAACTCCCTGAGCTTCTACCTGCTGCTGGCAGGCGTGCTGCTGGTCAACATCTCGCTGGGCGTTGGTGAATTCGCCAAGACCGGCTGGGTTGCCTATCCGCCGCTCGCGGGCATTCAGTACAGCCCTGGGGTGGGTGTCGACTACTACATCTGGGCGCTACAGCTCTCAGGCCTGGGTACGACGCTTACCGGCGTGAACTTCCTCGTCACCGTGATGAAGATGCGCGCACCTGGCATGAAACTGATGGACATGCCGATCTTCACCTGGACCTGCACCTGGGCCAACGTGCTGATCGTGGCTTCCTTCCCGATCCTGACCGCTGCACTCGCTCTGCTGACTGTTGACCGTTATCTGGACTTCCACATCTTCACCAACGAGCTTGGTGGGAACCCGATGATGTACGTCAACCTGTTCTGGGCGTGGGGTCACCCTGAGGTTTACATCCTGATCCTGCCGGCCTTCGGTGTGTTCTCGGAAGTTACCTCCACCTTCGCAGGCAAGCGTCTGTTCGGCCACCACTCGATGATCTACGCATCGGGCGCCATCGCCGTGCTGGGCTTCGCTGTATGGCTGCACCACTTCTTCACCATGGGTGCCGGCGCCAGCGTCAACACCTTCTTCGGCCTGGCGACGATGCTGATCTCCATTCCGACCGGTGTGAAGCTGTTCAACTGGCTGTTCACCATCTACCAGGGCCGTCTGCGCTTCACCGCGCCGATCATGTGGACCCTGGGCTTCATGATCACCTTCTCCATCGGTGGCATGACTGGTGTTCTGCTGGCTGTTCCAGGTGCTGACTTCGTGCTGCACAACAGCCTGTTCGTAATTGCTCACTTCCACAACGTGATCATCGGTGGTGCGGTATTCGGCTACATCGCCGGCTTCGCCTACTGGTTCCCGAAAGCCTTTGGTTTCACCCTGAACGAGAAGTGGGGCAAGGCTGCCTTCTGGTTCTGGATCTCGGGCTTCTACGTAGCGTTCATGCCGCTGTACGCCCTGGGCTTCATGGGCATGACGCGTCGTCTGAACCACTCCGACAACCCGCTGTGGGAACCCTACCTGTACGTAGCCGTTGTCGGCGCCGTGCTGATCCTGTTCGGTATCGCCTGCCAGCTGATCCAGCTGTACGTATCGGTTCGCGACCGCAACCAGAACCTGGACGTGACCGGCGACCCATGGGGCGGCCGTACCCTGGAATGGTCGACTTCGTCGCCACCTCCGTTCTACAACTTCGCCCACATGCCTGAGAAGGTTGGCCTGGACGCCTGGCACGAAGCCAAGGAAGCCGGTGTTGCCTACAAGCCTGCGGCCAAGTACGAAGCGATCCACATGCCGAGCAACACCTCCACCGGTTTGTTCATGGGCCTGTTCCTGACCGTCTTCGGCTTCGCCTTCATCTGGCACATCTGGTGGCTGGTTGGCGCGAGCCTGGTTGCAACCATCGCTGTCTTCGTTCGCCACGCTGCGCGTGACGACCAGGGCTACATGGTTCCGGCCGAAGAAGTGGCGCGCATCGAAGGCGAGCGCATGAAAGCGCTGGCCAAAGCAGGTGCTCTGCCTGCCGGCGCACGTGTCGAATCGTTTGAGCGGGTGTAATCAATGTCCAGTCAAGTAATGCACGGTGCTGCTCATGGTCACGACCATGGGCATGACGACCACCACCACGACTCGGGCCAGATGACCGTACTCGGTTTCTGGCTGTACCTGATGACCGACTGCATCCTGTTTGCGTCGCTCTTCGCCACCTACGCGGTGCTGTCCGGCAGTTTTGCCGGCGGCCCGTCGGGTCATGACATCTTCCAGCTCGATTTCGTAGCTGTTGAAACGCTGTTCCTGCTGCTGTCCTCGATCACCTTCGGCTTCGCCATGCTGAAGATGTTCGACGGCAAGAAAGCTGGCGTACTGGGCTGGTTGGCTGTGACCTTCCTGTTCGGTGCAGGCTTCATCGCGATGGAAATCTACGAATTCCATCACCTGATCGCCGAGGGCTACGGCCCGAACCGCAGTGGTTTCCTGTCGGGCTTCTTCGCCCTGGTAGGTACCCACGGTCTGCACGTGACCGCCGGCCTGATCTGGATGGCAATCATGATGTACCAGATCAACAAGCACGGCATCACGCCGACCGCCAAGACCCGCATGAGCTGCCTGAGCCTGTTCTGGCACTTCCTGGACGTGGTCTGGATCTGCGTATTCACCGTCGTCTACCTGCTGGGAGTTCTGTAATGGCTAACGCACACGACACTCATCACGAAGGTAACCACGGCAGCGTCAAGTCGTACATGATCGGCTTCATCCTGTCGATCATCCTGACTGCGATCCCGTTCGGCCTGGCCATGTCGCCAAGCCTGCCGAAGAACCTGACCGTTCTGATCATTGTTGCCATGGCCGTGATCCAGGTAGTAGTGCACCTCGTGTACTTCCTGCACATGGACCGCTCGAAAGAGCAACGCAACAACGTTTCGACGTTCCTGTTCACCACCCTGGTGATCGCTCTGCTTGTCGGCCTGTCGCTGTGGATCATGTTCAGCATCCACTTCGAAATGTTGGCCAAGTGAGGTAAGACTGCATGTCCGTTAAGCACTTTATCCAAATCACCAAACCGGGGATCATTTTCGGTAACGTGCTTTCCGTGGCAGGCGGTTTCTTCCTTGCCTCGAAGGGCCATGTGGATTTCGCCCTGTTCCTGGCGGTGGTGATCGGTACTTCGCTGGTGGTTGCGTCCGGATGCGTGTTCAACAACTGCATCGACCGTGACATCGACCACAAGATGGAGCGCACCAAGAACCGCGTCATGGTCCAGGGCGGCATGTCGCTGCCCCTCGCGCTGATCTACGCCACCCTGCTCGGGGTGGCGGGTTTCAGCCTGCTGTATGTCCAGGCCAACCCGCTGTCGGCGTTCTGTGCGCTGATCGGCTTCATCGTCTACGTCGGTTTCTACAGCCTGTGGCTGAAGCGTAAATCGGTGCACGGCACCTTGGTCGGCAGCCTGTCTGGTGCCATGCCTCCGGTGATCGGCTATTGCGCCGTGAGCAACAGCTTCGACCTGGCTGCGTTTACCCTGCTGGTGATGTTCAGCCTGTGGCAGATGCCGCACAGCTTCGCAATCGCGATCTTCCGCTTCAAGGATTACAGCGCTGCCAACATTCCGGTCCTGCCGGTGGCACGTGGCATCCTCGCGGCGAAGAAGCAGATCGTGCTGTACGTGCTGGCTTTCGTGCTCGCAACCCTGATGCTTACCCTCGGCGGTTACGCCGGCCTCGGCTATCTGGCCGTGGCAGCAGCCATGGGCCTGTACTGGCTGTACATGGCCTGGGCTGGCTACAAGGCCGAGGACGACAGCAAGTGGGCACGCAAGGTGTTCGGCTTCTCCATCCTCACCGTCACTGCCCTGAGTGTGATGATGGGTGTGGACAGCCAGACCGCTGCGGACGTGCTGATGACATACGCACGCTGATACTGCTGCCTGTTTCACGAAAAAGCCCGGCCACTGTGCCGGGTTTTTTTTATGGGCGTTTTTCTGTGCCGGCCTCGTTCGCGGGCTCGCCCGCTCCCACAGGTACGGCGCAGGTCTCGGGACAAGTGAGTAATCCTGTGGGAGCGGGCAAACCCGCGAAGAGGCCGGCACAGCAGAATATAAATTTCTTATTTTCAAAAAATACATCTGAAAAGATCTATGAAAACAGGAAATTGTCCTTTACAGGAATGCTGTATCGGCATTATCTTCTGATCCAGGCCGCCATATCGGCCAGCGTCGCTCGGACGGTTCCGGGCGCTTACGTACTCAGAGGAAGCCATGGCCAACCCAGGTTCGCCGCGTCGCTTTGCGCGCATCGATCGTCTCCCCCCTTACGTTTTCAACATCACTGCCGAGCTCAAGATGGCTGCCCGCCGCCGTGGCGAGGACATCATCGACCTGAGCATGGGCAACCCCGATGGCGCTACCCCACCGCACATCGTCGAGAAGCTGGTGCAGGTCGCCCAGCGTGAAGACACCCACGGCTACTCCACCTCCCGCGGCATCCCGCGCCTGCGTAGGGCCATCTCCAACTGGTACAAGGAACGCTACGAGGTCGACATCGATCCGGAAAGCGAAGCCATCGTCACCATCGGCTCGAAGGAAGGCCTGGCGCACCTGATGCTGGCCACCCTCGACCAGGGCGACACAGTGCTGGTGCCCAACCCCAGCTACCCGATCCATATCTACGGGGCGGTGATCGCCGGTGCCCAGGTGCGTTCGGTACCGCTGGTGCCGGGCGTGGACTTTTTCAACGAACTCGAGCGGGCCATCCGCGAGTCGATCCCCAAGCCGAAGATGATGATCCTCGGCTTCCCGTCCAACCCCACCGCTCAGTGCGTGGAGCTGGACTTCTTCGAGCGCGTGGTGGCCCTGGCCAAGCAGTATGGCGTGCTGGTGGTCCATGACCTGGCCTATGCCGACATCGTCTACGATGGCTGGAAGGCCCCGTCTATCATGCAGGTGCCGGGGGCCAAGGACATCGCGGTGGAGTTCTTCACCCTGTCCAAGAGCTACAACATGGCCGGCTGGCGGATCGGCTTCATGGTCGGCAACCCCGAGTTGGTCAGTGCCTTGGCGCGGATCAAGAGCTACCACGACTACGGCACCTTCACCCCGCTGCAGGTGGCTGCCATTGCAGCACTGGAAGGCGACCAGCAGTGCGTACGAGACATTGCCGAGCAGTACCGCCAGCGCCGCAACCTGCTGGTGAAAGGGCTGCACGAGCTGGGCTGGATGGTCGAGAACCCCAAGGCTTCGATGTACGTATGGGCGAAGATCCCGCCGGAGTATGCGCACCTGGGCTCGCTGGAGTTTTCCAAGAAGCTGCTGGCCGAAGCCAAGGTTTGTGTGTCGCCGGGGATCGGTTTTGGTGATTATGGTGATGACCATGTGCGTTTTGCCCTGATCGAGAACCAGGATCGTATTCGCCAGGCGATTCGCGGGATCCGGCAGATGTTCCGGGCTGATGGCCTGACTCGTAAGTAAGCCCTCATGTCTACAGGTACGGCACATGCCGCACGGCCTGCGCCGTACCTGTAGGAGCAGCTTTCCTACTGCTCTACAGCTACCCAGTTAAATATTTTTCTGCACTCATTTCTCACTTCAGAGACCCGAAAGATGAGTGTCTTCACCGCCTATTTCTGCGGCACCGGCTCCCACCGCTTCGACGATGCCAACCCCAACTTCTGGAATGGTGAGCTGGTCTCGACCCTGGCCAGCAATGACCAGGGCCGCGAGTTCGCTCACTGGATTGCCGTTGACGGCCCCGGCAGCGGCAACCTGCAGGATGACAATCTGTTCGTCGAGCCCGGTGGTTATTTCAACTGGAGCGGCCAGTTGTTTGGCAGCGGCTGGGAAGAGAACGTCAACCATGTGCTGAAGGTGATCAAAGGCGAAAGCAGTTGGCAGCGCACCAAGCTGAGCGAGGAAGAATACGAGCGGCTCAAGGAGGCCGGTGTTCCGATCCCGGATGCCACCTCTACAGCTTCCTGGTTCTGGCGCACCTATGACTACGGCGAACGCCACCCGACGCCACAGGAGCTGCAAGAGCGCATCATCAACCTGTTCCGCAAGCCGCGCTTGCCGACCCAGGTGAACCTGGTGGGTTGGAGCAGGGGAGGGATCAGTTGCCACATGCTGGCCAACGCCATGGCGCAGGTCCCTGTATTGCGGGACATACCTGTGAATATCTTCGCCATCGACCCGGTGCCGGGCATCGGTAACCTGCAAAGCCAGCGGGTAACCTTGGCGGGCAATGTCCGCGAGTATGTGGGTTTCTATTCGCGGGACGAGCGATCCAAAGGCTTTGCCTGTGTGATCCCTTCGGTCGAACCGAGTACACGGATATGCATCTACCCGATACCAGGCCGCCACGCCACGCTGGTGGGCAACGCCTCCATCGACGGTGCGAGTGATGGCAAGGTACTGGCGGAGCCGGGATTGATCGTTCGTCATTTTGCCGAGGTCTGCCTGACCCGCTGGGGTGTGCAACTGGACAGGCGCCTGTTCCTGAGCGACGAGCATTTGATGCGATATCACATGCTCATGGCCGCTGCCGAAGGGCGTTACAAGGCCATGCGTAGCGAGTCGTATACCCTACTTACCGAGGGCGAAGATGACGACCGCTTGGTGTATTGCGGCGAGACCTGCATTCACTTCAGCAAGGTGTGTGGTGATGGCTATGAGCCGACCGAGGGCCTTGGCCTGCAGCGCTGGGATGTCAACACCTACAAGGCATTACGCTGACTTGAACGGGCGGCCGGGGAAGTCATTGGTCGCCCGTGTTCAATTGCCGGATCAGCGGCAAATATTTTTTGCATTCCCCTCTATCCAGCCGCCCCGGCTTGGATTGAAAATGGCGCCGCGGGCCAGCCCCGATAACAACAACCTTCCCTCCGTGCCATCATGTCCGAATACAACCCTTGCCTTGACTGCGGCGCCTGCTGCGGGTACTTCCGTGTGTCCTTTTTCTGGGGCGAATGCCAGTCCGCCGGGGGCCTTGTGCCGGACGACCTGGTGGTACAGATCAACCCCACCCGTGTTGCCATGATCGGCACCGATGCCAAACCCTGCCGCTGCATCAGCCTGCAGGGCGAGATCGGCCAGGAAGTGGCTTGCACCATCTACGCCAACCGTTCCAGCCCCTGCCGCGAGTTCGAGGCGTCGTGGGAGGGTGGGGTGCATAACCCCAGCTGCGACGATGCGCGGGCGGCGTATGGCCTGCCACCACTGACCCCGCCCGGGGCCAACGAACCGCATTGGCCGGATGATGGGGCTGAGGTGGCCTGATCGTATTTCGTTAGCCTGTACCGGCCCTTTCGCGGGTAAACTGTTCTGGTCAAGTATTTCCGGACACCGGTTACGGTGATCAAGCCGCCTGCTGCTCCATAGCTATTGGTGACAGGTAGTCGTTGTAGCTGTGGAGCCTGATTCGGTTGTATCGCATGAAGAAGCTGGTCATGTCCTGCTTGGCTTCTTCAATTTCCTTGTAGCCCTTGGGCGGCACCCATTCTGACTTGAGCGTTCCAAAGAAACGCTCTGTTGGTGCGTTGTCCCAGCATTGTCCCCTGCGACTCATGCTCTGCGTTATGCCATGCTCAAGCAGCTCGGACTGGAAGCGCTGGCTGGTGTATTGGCAGCCTTGATCCGAGTGAAACATCAAGCCTGTATGCTTGCCCCTAACCCCTACTGCCATCCTCAGTGCCTTGCTAACCAAGTTGGCGTCGTTGATCAGGGAAAACGCCCAGCCAACGATCCGACGCGCAAACAAGTCAATCACTACTGCCAGGTGATACCAGCGCTTCCCGACCATCAAACTGGTCACGTCACCGCACCAGACCTGGTTAATTGCTGTTGGCTCAAAGTTGCGTTCGAGCAGGTTCTTGGCCACAAACGCTTCAACACCTTTGGAGCGATTCCGATGAGGACGACGCTGCTTGCTTTCCAGATTTGCCTCCTCCATGAGTTTTCCGGCCAGATACCGTCCCACCTTGAGCTGCTGGGCCTTCAGGTACTCAGAGATCATTCTCGCGCCCGCGCTTCCCCTGCTTTCGACGTGCAGCTGAACTACTTTCTCTCTGAGTTCGTCACGCTTGGTATTCGGTGTTGAACGACGGCGAAGCCAGTCATAAAACGCGCTACGGGATACGCTCAGCGCACTGCAAAGAAGGCTGGTCGGATACGAGCCTGACTCTCTCAGTTCCTCAATCAGGAAAAACGATCGGGATCCGACATCAAGAGAGCCGTAGCCTTTTTTAAGATTTCAGCCTCGGTCTCCAGGCGCTTGATCTTGGCTCGCAGCTGCTGGAGCTCGCGCTGTTCGTCGCTGATCGCTTTGGTACCGGCTACTGGCTGGCCCTTGTGTCGCTCTTTACGCACCTGATCAACCCAGCGGCGCAGGGCTGTAGGGCCGACGTCCATTGAGGCGCAGACGTCGGGAATCGAGCAGTGGTCATCAAGGACCATGCTGGCAGCACGTTGCTTGAACTCGCGGGTGTAGGTCTTTCGTTCTTGCATGGAACCTCCTGATTGGGCGAATCATATCGCCCTTAAGAGGTGTCCGGGATCATTAGGCCAGTTCAAACCCGCTCCTACAGGTATCACCGTACCCTGTAGGAGCGGGTTTACCCGCGAAAGGGCCATCAGCTGTAAGAAGATTCTGAACCTGAAACCAAATGCTTCAGGTTGCCAGGGATTAGGAATTATCCTACGGCCTCAGTCGGATGCCGTCTGATAGGCAAGTAGCTACCTCAGAGATAACGTTTCGGCGTCGTCACAATTGGCGATCGGGTGTGAGAAGCCCGGTGTTTCGAGATGGCTTGCCAGTTATGGCAGCCGTGCGCGTGCAGACTTCGGTCTGGCCGGTGCCTCGGACACTGGTCTTCTCACCTCGCGTACGGCTGCCACCTTATCTGTGAGAAGGATGCGAGTGGTTGCCTCTGAAAATATTTCCGAGATGACTATGAAAAAACTTGTACCTGATCCACCCGTTACAGACCTTACTTACCAAGCCGCGAAGTCCCAGGCTACCCAGGTCATGGACATTCTCTCCAACACCATCCTCCAATACCTCGACGCAGAAGCCCCGGACCTGCGTTCCACCCTTCTCGAAAACATGTCGACGCAAACTGCCCTGCTGCACGCCTTGTTAGCCCACATAAAGGCGCAGGAGGCCCAGGCATGAGCGACCACCTCAAATCCCGCACCACCGTAGGTGCGGAGAAATTCCTTGAGCTGTACCGGGTAGAGCCGGGTGTACCGCTTGATCTGGCATTCGATGAATTGTCGGTGCTGATCGGCTGTATCAAGCATTTGAACGAAGAGGCCGAGATGGAGGGCGACAAGATCGCCGGCAGCGCGGCGCGCATCCTCAGTGCCATGGCCAAGGCGCTGATCAATGATATGGAAATGGGCTTGAATCGGGGCGCCTGAACGATTTTTGGGGCCGCTTTGCGGCCCATCGACGCGGTTCGTCGCCACGACAAGCCAGGCTCCCACAGGTATAGTGCAAGGCTCCGGGCCTGTGGTGCACCTGTGGGAGCCTGGCTTGCCGGCGATGGGCTGCGCAGCAGCCCCGGGATGCTTGAACCGATCGCTTGACGTTAAACTGTCATCTCCCCAGCAATGGACAGGAGATCCGGCGTGACCCCACCCCGCAGTTTCCCCAGTGACCTCTGCCTCGACAGCCCGCGTCTGCAATTGCGCCCCATGCGCCATGCCGATGCCGCGCAATGGCTGGCGATCATGGCCGACCCCGAGGTCATGCGCTATTGGCACCATGCACCTTGGCAAGACCTGGCCGAAGCCGAAAGCGCCCTGGCCGCCGACCGCGAAGCCTATGCCAATGGTGACCAGCTCAAGCTTGGCATGTACCGCCGTGACAACGGCGAACTGATCGGTATGGTCCAGCTGTTCAATATCGACGATGTCTCTCGCCGTGGTGAAATCGGCTACTGCCTGGCCAGCGCGGTGCAGGGCAGGGGTTACATGGACGAAGCACTGACCTGCTTCATCGATTACCTCGCCCACACCCTGCACATGCGCCGCCTGGAAGGCGAGATCGACCCGCGCAACCAAGGTTCGGCACGCACTCTGGAGCGCCAGGGCTTTGTGCTGGAAGGCACATTGCGTGCGCGTTGGTGCGTTGCCGGCGAGTTGTCCGATTCGGGTATTTATGGCCTTCTGCTAGAGCCCCCGGTTGCATAGGAAGTAAATCTCTTGCCAGTTTTCTACCTGAGCGCCAGCCTGCTGCTTTACCTGCTCGCATTGTTCTTCGACGGCGCGCTGATGAGTGGTGACCGCCACATGCCGGCCCTGCAGATGCTGTTGTACGGGCCTTGGGGCATGCCCTTCGGGTTGTACCAGTGGTTTGCCAACCCGCTGCTGGCCCTGGCAATCCTTGCCCATCGGCGCTTTCGTCGTCTGGCCTTGCTGGTCGGGCTGGTGGCTGTGTATCTGGCGGCCAGCAGCTTTGGAATTGACCGCCTGCCGGACAATCAGAGCTATGAGTTCCATGACCTGACCGGTTTTGGTGCCGGTTTCTACCTGTGGCTGGCGGCAATGGTGGTGTTTTGCATGGGCCAGGCCTGGCATTGCTGGAGGGCACGCAGCGCCGACGACATGCCGGGCTGGAGCTGGCTGGATGTGGTGTTGATCGCGGCGCTTGGCGTGATGTTTTATGCGGCAACGCAGATGCCGTCGCTGCGCTTCGAGCCGGGCAAGGTGCTGATGCCACCGGAACAGCCGCAGACGCTGTGATGCCCACAAGGAGAGTTTATGACCAAGCATTACCTGACGGGCCTGGCATTGGCCTGTGTGCTGCCGCTGGCCCAGGCGGATGACTACACGCCGGGATACGGGCAGTGCATGGACAAGGCGTCCAGTACCGTTGCCATGAGCGAGTGCATTCGGGCCGAGACGCAGTTGCAGGACCAGCGTTTGAACCGGGTGTACAAGCAATTGATGGGCAAGCTGGATGCCGGGCAGCAGAAGAGCCTGCGTGATGTGCAGCGCAAGTGGCTTGCCTACCGCGATGGCAATTGCGGGTTCCATGTGCAGGCCAGTGGCGGGACCATGGCACAGCTGGAAGGTGGGTCCTGTGTGATGGACATGACCCGCGACCGGGCGGCGGAGCTGGAGCGCGTGCTCAGCCCTGGGCAGTGAGTACTGCCAGTACTGGCCCTATCGCCGGCAAGCCAGCTCCCACAGGGAGCGCATACCCTGTCAGGCAGTGCAATACCTGTGGGAGCTGGCTTGAACTGGCCTAATGATCCCGGACACCTCTTAAGGGCGATATGATTCGCCCAATCAGGAGGTTCCATGCAAGAACGAAAGACCTACACCCGCGAGTTCAAGCAACGTGCTGCCAGCATGGTCCTTGATGACCACTGCTCGATTCCGGACGTCTGCGCCTCAATGGACGTCGGCCCTACAGCCCTGCGCCGCTGGGTTGATCAGGTGCGTAAAGAGCGACACAAGGGCCAGCCAGTAGCCGGTACCAAAGCGATCAGCGACGAACAGCGCGAGCTCCAGCAGCTGCGAGCCAAGATCAAGCGCCTGGAGACCGAGGCTGAAATCTTAAAAAAGGCTACGGCTCTCTTGATGTCGGATCCCGATCGTTTTTCCTGATTGAGGAACTGAGAGAGTCAGGCTCGTATCCGACCAGCCTTCTTTGCAGTGCGCTGAGCGTATCCCGTAGCGCGTTTTATGACTGGCTTCGCCGTCGTTCAACACCGAATACCAAGCGTGACGAACTCAGAGAGAAAGTAGTTCAGCTGCACGTCGAAAGCAGGGGAAGCGCGGGCGCGAGAATGATCTCTGAGTACCTGAAGGCCCAGCAGCTCAAGGTGGGACGGTATCTGGCCGGAAAACTCATGGAGGAGGCAAATCTGGAAAGCAAGCAGCGTCGTCCTCATCGGAATCGCTCCAAAGGTGTTGAAGCGTTTGTGGCCAAGAACCTGCTCGAACGCAACTTTGAGCCAACAGCAATTAACCAGGTCTGGTGCGGTGACGTGACCAGTTTGATGGTCGGGAAGCGCTGGTATCACCTGGCAGTAGTGATTGACTTGTTTGCGCGTCGGATCGTTGGCTGGGCGTTTTCCCTGATCAACGACGCCAACTTGGTTAGCAAGGCACTGAGGATGGCAGTAGGGGTTAGGGGCAAGCATACAGGCTTGATGTTTCACTCGGATCAAGGCTGCCAATACACCAGCCAGCGCTTCCAGTCCGAGCTGCTTGAGCATGGCATAACGCAGAGCATGAGTCGCAGGGGACAATGCTGGGACAACGCACCAACAGAGCGTTTCTTTGGAACGCTCAAGTCAGAATGCGGATTCCACGCTGACTCGGACACCCATTCCACGCACATCCGGACAGTGATTCCACGCTGATCCGGACACTCATTCCACGAGCATCCGGACACCGATTCCACGGCCATCCGGACACTTTCCAGGCAGGCAGCTACGCAGGATTTATTCACTACCATCGACCTCTTTTTCGAAGCAGAGAGGTCGTCGTGGAGCGTTTGTCCATGCGTAAAATCCGTGAGGTGTTGCGCCTCAAGTTCGATTGCGGGCTGTCTGTCCGTAAGATCTCCCGCAGTCTGGGCATAGGCCACAGCAGTGCCGGTGATTACCTCTGTCGCTTTGCCGCCAGCGGTCTAGCCTGGCCCTGCTCGTTGTCCGATTCCGAACTGGAACAGCAACTGTTCCCACTGGCCCCTGCGGTGCCCAGTGAGCAGCGGCCACTGCCTGATTGGTCTTGGGTGCACGCCGAGCTGCGTCGCCCCGGCGTGACCCTGGCGCTGCTCTGGCAGGAGTATCGCCTGAGCCAGCCGCAGGGTTTTCAGTACAGCTGGTTCTGCGAGCACTACCGGGCCTGGCAGGGCAAGCTGGACGTGGTGATGCGCCAGGAACATCGCGTCGGCGAGAAGTTGTTCGTCGACTACGCCGGGCAGACGGTGCCGGTGATCGACCGGCACAGCGGCGAGATCCGCCAGGCGCAGGTGTTCGTCGCGGTGCTCGGCGCCTCCAGCTACACCTTCGCCGAAGCCACCTGGTCGCAGCAGCTGCCGGACTGGCTGGGCTCGCATACCCGCTGCTTCGCCTTCCTCGGGGGCGTGCCGGAGATCGTGGTGCCGGACAACCTGCGCAGCGCGGTGAGTAAGAGCCATCGCTACGAGCCGGACATCAACCCGAGCTACCGCGATCTGGCCGAGCACTATGGCGTGGCGGTGGTGCCGGCGCGGGCGCGTAAGCCGCGCGACAAGGCTAAGGCCGAGGTCGGCGTGCAGGTGGTCGAGCGCTGGATCCTCGCCGCGCTGAGGAACCGCCAGTTCTTCTCCTTGAACGAACTCAACAGCGCCATCGCCTTATTGCTGGAGCGCCTCAACCGACGACCGTTTCGCAAGCTGCCGGGCTCCCGGCACTCGGCCTTCGAAGCCCTGGATCGTCCGGTGCTGCGGCCGCTGCCGGAGCAACCCTACGTGTATGCCGAGTGGAAGAAGGCGCGTGTGCACATCGACTACCACGTCGAGGTTGATGGGCACTACTACTCGGTGCCGTACCAACTGGTGAAGAAACAACTGGAAGTACGCCTGACAGCGCGCACGGTGGAGTGCTTCCACGCCAATCAGCGGGTGGCCAGCCATCTTCGCTCACCGCACAAGGGCCGGCACAGCACACAGGCCGAGCACATGCCCAAGAGCCATCGCGAGCACGCCGAGTGGACGCCACAACGGCTGATCCGCTGGGCTGAGCAGACCGGGCCGAACACGGCCGGCGTGATCAGCCACATCCTCGAACGGCGCATCCACCCAACCCAAGGCTACCGGGCCTGCCTGGGCATCCTGCGCCTGGGCAAGACCCATGGCGAAGTGCGCTTGGAGTTGGCCTGCCGTCGCGCCCTCAGCCTCGGTGCGTGCAGCTACAAGAGCCTCGAATCGATCCTGCGCCAGGGTTTGGAAAGCCTGCCGTTGGCTCAAGCCAACCTGCCCCTGCTGCCGGACGACCACGCCAATCTGCGCGGCCCCGGCTACTACCACTGAACACAAGGAATCCCACCATGCTGCCCCATCCGACCCTGGACAAGCTCCAGACCCTGCGCCTGACCGGCATGCTCAAGGCACTCGCCGAGCAACTGAAAACCCCCGACATCGACAGCCTGAGCTTCGTGGAACGCCTCGGCCTGCTGGTCGACCGCGAACTGACCGAACGCGACGACAAGCGCCTCAGCAGCCGCCTGCGTCAGGCCCGGCTCAAGCACAACGCCTGCCTCGAAGACATCGACTACCGCAGCCCGCGCGGACTCGACAAGGCGCTGATCCTCCAGCTGAGCAGCGGTCAGTGGTTACGCGACGGACTCAACCTGATCATCAACGGGCCCACCGGCGTGGGTAAAACCTGGCTGGCCTGCGCCCTGGCACACCAGGCCTGCCGAGAGGGTTACAGCGTGCGTTACCTGCGCTTGCCGCGCCTGTTGGAAGAGTTGGGCCTAGCCCATGGCGACGGGCGCTTCGCCAAGCTGATGAGCGGCTATGCCAAGACCGACCTGCTGATCCTTGATGACTGGGGCCTGGCCCCGTTCACCGCCGAACAGCGCCGCGACATGCTGGAGCTACTGGACGACCGCTACGGCCAGCGCTCGACCCTCGTGACCAGCCAAATGCCCGTGGACAACTGGCACGAACTGATCGGCGATCCAACCCTGGCCGATGCCATCCTCGACCGCCTGGTGCACAACGCCTACCGGATCAACCTCAAGGGCGAGTCGATGAGAAAGCGGGTGAAGAAATTGACGGCGCCGGGCGCCTCAGACTAACAATGCAACCCCTGCGTCGCTGCGCTCCGACTGCCTGTCCGAATGATCGTGGAACAGGTGTCCGGATCAGCGTGGGCTGAGTGTCCGAATGGCGTGGAATCCGCAAGTCAGAATGGGTGCCGCCCAAGGGCTACAAGGAAATTGAAGAAGCCAAGCAGGACATGACCAGCTTCTTCATGCGATACAACCGAATCAGGCTCCACAGCTACAACGACTACCTGTCACCAATAGCTATGGAGCAGCAGGCGGCTTGATCACCGTAACCGGTGTCCGGAAATACTTGACCAGAACAGCTTGCCGGCGATGGGGCGCGAAGCGGCCCCGTTTTTACTTGCGTGGTTCGCGCAGCGCCCGGGCCTTGAGATACTCGCGCACTTCCACCGCATCCCCGGCAAACTCGATACGCTCTGCTTTCGCTGCACGCTGGTAGGCATACATCGGGTCGTAATACTCGCTCAGCAAGCTTTCGATGAAGACCCGGTGCAACTCTACCGAACCACTGCGCTGCTGCTCGTCCAGCGCCTGGCGCAGGATTTCCGACAGCCGCTGATGGCGCTCGCCGCCGAGGCGCTTTTGAATCCTGCCCATGCTCTGCAGAAGTGTCTCGGCAAATAGCCGCCGGCCATCTTCTTCACCATGCAGGCTGACGAACTCGGCGCTCAGGTCGATCACGTAGTCGCGCAGGATACGCTCCACGCGGTTGGCCAAACTGTCTTCCAGCCACACCAGCGGGTATTGCTGCATGCCCTGGTACAACTCCAGCGGTACGGTGCAGCTGCCCACGATTCGGCCTTCGTCTTCCAGCACGAACTGCTCGATACCCCGGGCGCGTTTTTTCAACACGTCTATGGCCAGCCTGTTCTCGAAGTCGATCTGCGCTGGCTGTGCAGTGGCGCGCTTGCCAAAGCTGGAACCGCGATGGTTGGCGTAGCCCTCCAGGTCCAGCTCGTTGTCCAGTAGGTGCAGCACTTCGGTCTTGCCGGTGCCGGTCAGGCCGCCCACTAGCACGAAATCACATTGCGCGACCGCCTGTTGGGTAGTCTCCAGCAGGAAGTGGCGCATGGCCTTGTAGCCGCCCTCGACGAGGGGGTAGTGGATGCCCTTCTCATCGCGCAGCACTTTCTGGACAAGATGCGAGCGCAGGCCGCCACGGAAGCAGTACAGGTAGCCTTCCGGGTGATCCTCGGCGAACTTTGCCCAGGCCTCCAGACGTGCCTGCTTGATCTCACCGCTGACTAGCTTGTGGCCCAGAACGATGGCTTCAGCCTGGCCCTTCTGCTTGTAGCAGGTGCCGACCTTTTGCCGCTCCTGGTCATTCATCAGTGGCAGGTTGACGGCACCCGGGAAGGCGCCCTTGGCAAATTCGACAGGTGCACGCATGTCCATCATCGGCACGTCGTCGAGGAACAACTGGCGGAAGTCGGTGCAGTCGGGGCGCATCAGATCACCTCGACCGCGTGGCTCTGTCGCTCGACCAGCTTGCCGATCGGCGCCAGTTGCAGGCCCAGTTCGGCGGCCACCGCGAGGAACTCGGCTTCACCCTCCGGGGTAACCGCCACCAGCAGGCCACCGCTGGTCTGCGGGTCGCATAGCAGATGCTTCTGGTCGTCGCTCAGGGTGCCGATCTTGTGGCCATAGCTGTCGAAGTTGCGCAGAGTGCCGCCGGGGATGCAGCCCTCGGCCAGGTAGTGGTCGACGCTGGGCAGGCGCGGGACGGCGGCATAGTCCAAATGAGCGGTAAGGCCACTGCCCTCGGCCAGTTCCACCAGGTGGCCGAGCAGGCCGAAACCGGTGACGTCGGTCATGGCCCTGACCCCGTCAAGCTTGCCGAAGCGGCTGCCGGGCGTGTTGAGGGTGCACATCCAGTCGCGGGCAAGGCCCTGGTCCTGGGTGCGCAGCTTGGCCTTTTTCTCGGCGGTGGTGAGGATGCCGATACCCAGTGGCTTGGTCAGATACAGGCGGCAGCCTGCGCTGGCGGTGTCGTTGCGCTTGAGGTGACGCTTGCTGACCACGCCGGTGACGGCCAGGCCGAAGATCGGCTCGGGGGCGTCGATGGAGTGGCCGCCGGCCAGCGGGATACCGGCTTCGGCGCATACCGCACGGCCGCCGCGGATCACTTCGCGGGCCACTTCTGGTGGCAGCACGTTGACCGGCCAGCCGAGAATGGCAATGGCCATCAGCGGGTCGCCGCCCATGGCGTAGATGTCGCTGATGGCGTTGGTGGCGGCGATACGGCCGAAGTCGTACGGGTCATCGACGATCGGCATGAAGAAGTCGGTGGTCGAAACCACGCCGCGCTCGTCATCCAGCGCGTACACGGCAGCGTCGTCGCGCGAGGCGTTGCCCACCCACAGTTTCGGGTCCAGGGCCTGGGCGCCGCTTTCTGCGAGGATCACATCCAGCACCTTGGGGGATATCTTGCAGCCACAGCCGGCACCATGGCTGTACTGGGTCAGGCGAATCGGCTCGCTCATGTGCACCTCAGGAGGTCAATTTGATGCGCGATTGTAGCAAAGCTGGCCTTTGCGCCTGCGCCTCTTATAATTCCCGTCGTCGGCGTATAGGCCGACATTTCCCCGCTATTGAACCGGAGAACACCCCATGCTCAAACGCCCTCTGGCGCTCGCCGCCGGCCTCGTGCTGTCTTGCTGCGCCGTTGTCGCCCAGGCCGCCGACACTCTGCGGGTCAGCGCCATCCCTGACGAAGCACCGACCGAACTGCAGCGCAAGTTCAAACCGTTGGGCGAGTACCTGGCCAAGCAGTTGGGCATGGAGGTGAAGTTCGTGCCGGTGGCCGATTACCCGGCGGTAGTCGAATCGCTGGCTTCCAACCGCCTGGACCTGGCCTGGCTGGGGGGCTTCACCTTCGTTCAGGTGCACTTGAAGGACCCTGCCGCCACGCCGCTGGTGCAGCGTGAACAGGATGCGCAGTTCACTTCCAAATTCATCACCGCCAACCCTGATGTGAAGAGCCTGGCCGACCTCAAGGGCAAGTCGTTTGCCTTCGGTTCCATCTCATCCACCTCGGGCAGCCTGATGCCGCGTTACTTCATGCTCAAGCAGGACAATATCAAGCCTGAAGACTACTTCGGTCGCGTTGCCTACTCCGGCGCCCACGATGCCACTGTGGCCTGGGTGCAGGCCGGCAAGGTCGATGGCGGCGTGCTCAATGCCAGCGTTTGGCAGAAGCTGGTGGATGCCGGCAAGGTCGATACCGCCAAGGTGAAGGTTTTCGCCACCACCCCGACCTACTTCGACTACAACTGGACCGTGCGCGGCAACATGGACCCGGCGCTGAAAGAGAAGATCAAGAAAGCCTTCCTCGACCTCGACCCGGCCAACCCGGAGCACAAGGCGATCCTCGACCTGCAGGCGGCCAGCCGCTTCATCGAGACCAAACCTGAGAACTACGTGGGCACCGAGCAGGCTGCGCGCGAGGCCGGCCTGCTCAAGTGATATCGACAGTGGCTTCCAATGTGGCGATCCATCTGCACGAGGCCGGGCTGCGCCATGGCCAGGTGCGTGCGCTTGATGCCGTGAGCCTGAGCATCGGCCAGGGCGAGCGCGTCGCCATCATAGGCCCGTCGGGGGCGGGCAAGTCCAGCTTGTTGCACCTGATGGCGACCGCCGTCCAGCCCAGCAGCGGGCGCCTGGAACTGCTCGGCGAGCAGCCATGGGCGTTGTCCTCCAGAGCCCGCCAGCGCCTGCGTGCGCGGGTAGGCCTGGTGCATCAGGCACCGCCCTTGCCGCCGCGCCAGCGGGTGGTGACGGCAGTGCTGGCCGGCCGCCTGGGGCAGTGGGGCATGCTGCGTGGCCTGTTCAACCTGCTGTACCCCTGCGATGTGCCGGGGGCGCGCCAGGTACTGGCCGAGCTGGGGTTGGCCGACAAACTCTTCGTACAGTGCGGGCAATTGTCCGGTGGCCAGTTGCAGCGTGTGGGCATTGCCCGGGCGCTGTACCAGCGGCCGCAGGTCTTGTTGACCGACGAGCCGGTGTCGGCCATGGACCCGGTGCTGGCTGACCACAGTCTGGCCTTGCTCAACCGCCACGCACAGGCCAATGGCGTCACTCTGGTGGCGAGCCTGCATGCCGTGGACCTGGCGCTGGCGCACTTTCCGCGGGTGATTGGTATCCGCGAAGGGCAGGTGGTGTTCGACTGCCCGGCGCAAGCGGTGACCGAGCAGTTGCTGGATGCGTTGTATGCGAATGAACAACTGGCCTCACCACCGAGCCAGGGGCCGACCCTGACCGTGCAGATACCGCGATGTTGAAACTTGATGCCCGCGACCCGGCGCTGTTGCATCGGTTGCTGCTGACCCTGCTGGCTGTGGCGGTGCTGTGGCCTGGCGTGCAGCTGAGCGAATTGAACCCGGCGGTCCTGCTTCAAGCGGAGAATCGCCAGCAGATCGCCAGTTTCACCAGTGCCTTCTGGCCACCAGCACACGATGCCGACTTCCTTTCCCTGCTTTATGAGGCCACCTTGCAGACCCTGGCCGTGGCCACGGCCGGCATGGCGTTGGCGTTGCTGCTGGCGGTCCCTGCCGGGTTGCTGGCCAGCCGAGCCTTGTCGCTGCATGCCGCCTCACATGGCGGTCGCGCCGGGTTGTGGTCGCGTCTGCTACGCCTGCCGGTACGCTGGTTGCTGATTTTCTTGCGCAGTGTGCCGGAAATCGTCTGGGCGTTGCTGTTCGTGCGCGCCGTCGGGCTGGGGCCGACGGCGGGCGTGCTGGCTATCGCCATTACCTACAGCGGTATGCTTGGCAAGGTGTATGCCGAGATCTTCGAATCGGTCGACCAGCGCCCGGCGCATGCCTTGCTGCAGGCGGGTAGTGGCCGCCTGGCTGCGTTTTTCTACGGCATCCTGCCCAGTGCGGTGTCCGAAGTGGTGTCCTACACCGTGTACCGCTGGGAGTGCGCGGTACGCGCCTCAGTGGTGATGGGCTTTGTCGGTGCTGGCGGGCTGGGGCAGCAGATCGACCTGTCGATGCGCATGTTCGCGGGAGCGGAAGTGGCAAGCATGCTGCTGACGTTCCTGGTCCTGGTGATGCTGGCCGACCTGCTCAGCCGCTTCCTGCGCTGGAGGCTTGCATGAACCGGGTCATCAACTGGCTGGTGCTCGGCGCCATCGTGGCTGCAGTGATGGCCTCGTTCGCCTACCTGAAGCTGGACTTGCAGGCGCTGGTCGGCAACGGCGGGCTGGGGCAGATGGGCGAATATGCCGGGCGTTTCCTGCACCCTGACCTGTCTGCCGGGCATCTGCGCGCGGTAGCGCATGGGGCGCTGGAAACCTTGGCCATGTCCGGCCTGGGCACCTTGTTGGCCATGCTGCTGGGCATGCTGTTGGCGCTGCCGGCCGCTGGCCGGTTCGGTTGGCCGCTGCAGGCCTGTGCGCGGTTGTTGCTGAATGCCCTGCGGGCCATCCCGGAACTGGTGTGGGCCGCGCTGACGGTACTGGCGGCCGGGCTTGGGCCGAATGCTGGCACCCTGGCCTTGGCGCTGCATACCGCTGGCGTGCTGGGGCGGCTGTTTGCCGAGGCGCTGGAGAACGCACCGCCGGAGCCCGCAGCTGCCATCCGCTTGCAGGGCGGTAGCCAGGTGGCGGCATTCTGCTTTGGCACCTTGCCCAATCTGTGGCCGCAGTTGCTGGCTTATAGCTTGTATCGGTGGGAAAACAACATCCGCATGGCGAGCGTGCTGGGATTTGTCGGGGCTGGCGGGTTGGGGCAGATGCTGTACACAACCTTGAGTTTGTTCCAGGAGGCCCAGGCCAGCACGGTGATCATGGGGATGCTGGTGCTGGTGTTACTGGTGGATGCGTTGAGTGATGTGTTGCGCCAGCGCTATGTGCGGGCCTGACAGATAGCCGGGGCCGCGTTGCGGCCCTATCGCCGGCAAGCCAGCTCCCACAGATACGGTGCAAGGTCACAGGATTCCACGGCCCCTGTGGGAGATGGCTTGCCGCCGATAGGGCAGTTGAGGTCTGGCACTAAGCCAACTCCCCACACTGCGCCTCCCGCTGCATCGACTCCAGATTCCGCTCGATCGTCTCGCAAATGCTGTCCATCTGGATCTGATGCTCACTGAACCTGAACGGGCTCTGCAAATCCGTCCCGATCCGCTCGATGGCCAGCAGCATGAAGCCCACCACCGTCGATGCCAGCGGCGTGAACCAGCCCAGCGACTCCACCAGCCCCACCGGTACGATCAGGCAGAACAGGGTGATGAACAGCCGCGGAAAGTACACGTAAGGGTAGGGCAGTGGCGTATTGGCGATCCGTTCCATGCCACCTTGGGCATTGGACAGGTCCACCAGCGTCGATTCCAGCCTTGCCAGGCGAATGCTGTCCAGCCGCCCGGCCTGGTACTCCCGCGCCAGCAACGCCGCCGAACCACTCAGAATGTCGTTGGCGAAATTGTTCGAGCGGTTGCGCCGCTCGAATTCCGCTGGCGGAATGAACGCCATCAGTTCATCCGGGCAGCGCTCGCCCTTCAGGTGCGCCGCCAGGCAGTTTACATAGGCGATATGCCGACGCAGCAGGGTAGCCTTGACCGGGTTCAGGCCATCATCCGGGTCATCGATCAGCGTCAGCGCCTGCCGCGCGAAACTGCGTGAACTGTTCACCAACGCCCCCCACAATGTGCGAGCTTCCCACCAGCGGTTGTAGGCGCTGCTGTTGCGAAAGCTCACCAGCACCACCAGCGCCGAGCCAAGCAAGGTCAGCGGGATCAACGGCAGGGTGAACTTGCTGTTGAAGAACAGCATGAAATCGATGGTGACCAGCACATCCCAGATCAGCAGCCAGAACAGCGACCAGCCGATATAGCCGATGGTCTTCACCGCCAGGCGGTACTTGCGGACAATGATGTCTTTCACGCGGGCTACCTCGAAAATTGGCAGATGCAGGATCCGACGTCGAGGTAGGGCGAAGGTTCTGTGTGTGATTGTTGCAAGGGATTTTGGATCTTCTCGTCCAGCCCCATGCAGTGCCTCGCTGGCTCAGCCGGGTTGGATAAACACCTGTTTCATCTGCACTAACGCCACCCGCGAGCCATCCCACGCCTGCCGTTCATCGATGCCGAACGGCACGAAGCCCAGCTGTGGATAAAGCAGCAGGCCCGCTGTGTTGTGGTTGAAGCACGACACCCAGACCTCCCGGGCTGCGAACTGTTGGCGGGCCAGTTCGATCATGGTAGTTACCAGGTAGCGCGCTACGCCGTGGCCGCGTGCGGCGTGGGCCACGACCACGTTGCCCAGGGCGCACACGCCGCCGTGTTCGGCCTTGTAGAAGTTGGCGAATGCCAGCACCGTGCCGTTGCCCTCCACCACCGTGGAGCCGCTGCGCTGGGCGATGGCATCGTTCAGTTGGGCGGGGGAGAGAGGGTACTTGGCTTTGGGGAACATGTAGAACAGTTCGGCCGGGCTTTGCGGGAAGCTGCAGATTCCAGGGATATCGTCGGGCCGTACGGGGCGGTGGGTCAGGTGCATGGCAAGTCCTTGTGTGCTGGCTGGTCGGGCCACTTCGCGGGCAAGCCCGCTCCCACAAGGGGCGGGGAAGTCATATTCTGCCCCGCGACGGGTCAATGTTCACTATTCATGAAACTGTTTCCCCCTTGGTCGGGGTCGCGTTTCGCATCAGCTCTTTGCGCAATTTGCCGGGGGACATGCCGAACAGGTTCTGGAAATGCCGAATGAAATGGGGAGCATCGGCAAAACCGCATTCGAAAGCGATTTCTCCGATATGTCGATCCGAGCTGATGAGCAGCCAGCGGCCAAACCTGAGTCGAACCTGGCGATAGAACTGGGCCGGAGTACTACTGGTTTCGGCGACAAACAGACGCTCCAGTTGCCGTTTACTGGTACCGACAAGGTTCGCGATCGCGTCGATATCCAAAGGCTCGGTCATGTGCTTTTCCATCAGCATCACGGCTTCGTGCAGGCGCCTGTTCGAAGAGCTGGCGTAGCCGAGTGCCTTGCGCCGATCGACGAAACTGCCAGAACTGCTTTTCGCAACTGTCATCTGGTGAACGACCTTGCCGGCCCGATCCGGGCCGCAATGCATCCCGATAAGATGGATGGCCAACTCGATCACCGAGATACCACCTGCGCAGGTGATCCGATCCTTGTCGATGAGGAAGTCACTGTTGCTGACAAAGCGCAATCGTGGGAACAGACGTTTCCAGTCATCGCAATGGTAGGCATGCACACAGGCAGTACGTCCCTCCATCAGGCTATGTCGCGCGAGCACGAAGCTGCCTGTGCATAGGCCGATCAAAGGCACGTCAGCGGCGGCTGCCTGATGCAGGAATGCCGGATAAGTCTTCGGCGCTGCCTCCAGGTAGTCCAGTAGCCCACCAATCACCACGATGTAATCGAATTGATGAGGGTCGGTGAGTTCACTGTCGATGGGTACATCCAGCCCGCAACTGGAAATGACTCTTTGCCCAGGGGTACCGAGGACTTTCCATTGGCATCGTATCGGGCGGCTCTGATCGCCGGTATCGGCAGCATGTCGCAACGCATCGGTCAGCCCCGAGAGTGACAGCAAGGGGAAGCGCGGCCATAGCACGATACCTATAGACAACTCGGTGGCGCCGCGTCGGCTTGGCGGATGTCGTGCCTGACCCTTGTCAAGCGCTTCCACGAGGCTTGCGCTGGAGGCGTTGGGCAGTGCATCTCCGAAATGTCGCAAATGTTCAATCATTCCTGCAAAGCATCCAACCAGTTATCCCGATCATCACCATACGATGAGCTTCTGCCTAACACCATGCTGTTCATAAAAAAAGCAATCTGGGAGCACGTGATGAAGAAGCCCAACGTTCGACGTTTTGCCGGTATCTACGCGGGTTTGCTGGTATCCATGCTGGCCTCGGTGCCGGCATTCGCACTGGAAACGGTAGAGCCTGGAAGCCTTACTATCGCGTTCACTGGCGATATGCCGGGGACCGGTTATCAAGACAGCCGGATGGTCGGCTATGACGGTGAAATCCTTCAACAAATATCTGAGAAGCTGGGCTTGAAGGTCAAGCCTGCCTTGATGGACTGGGCCAGCACCATCGCTTCGGTACAAGCTAACCGCGTGGATGTCATGGCCGGCACCATGGGCTGGACCGAGCAGCGCGCGAAGATCATGACCGTGAGTGACCCGATTCACTATTTCAAGAACGGCATCACCCAGACCGACAAGACCAACTGGAGCAGCCTCAAAGATTTGCAGGGCAAGAAGGTCGGCACCATCACCGGTTTCTCGTTCATCCCAGAGATGCGCAAGATCGAAGGGTTGCAAGTTGCGTTGTACGACACCTCCGATGCTGCGGTGCGCGATCTTCTCGCCGGACGCATCGATGCAGTGATCGGTGATCCTCCAGTCATGCAATACGCCATTTTTCGCAACGAGCAGTGGCACCTGCGTTTCAACGCCTTCACCGACAACGATCCGAATTTCCCACTGCTTACGGGGCTAGGTCAGGTGGTTTACGGCTTCAACAAAGAGGCCAGCCCGCAGCTGGTGGCTGCCGTGAACGAACAGATCCAGACCCTCTGGAAAAGCTGTGAAATGCGCACGATCGGTGCCCGCTACGGCCTGACTCAGGATGTCTGGTATGTGCCGGAAGGCAAGGACCTGAGGCAGGGGGTCGACCGTCCGGCGGACTGGAAACTGCCCGGCTGCAAGTAAGCGCTTGAGCGGATGAATCGGCCCGGTACCCGGTGCCGGTTCATCGCCATGTCTATAAAAAAAAGAGGTTAACCAAGATGTCGACCCCGTCCGAACCTGCGTTGCTGCGAGTGCATGACCTGCACAAAAGTTATGGTGATCTGGAAGTACTCAAAGGGATCAACCTGGAGTTGAAAGCCGGTGAAACCCTGTCGTTGATCGGCCCCAGCGGGTCGGGAAAGTCCACGTGCCTGCGTTGCATCAATTACCTGGAAAAACCCACTCGAGGTGATATCTGGCTGGGGGATGAGTTGATCGGCCAGGTCAAGGACGGTAAACGCACACGTCTGATGAGTGATCGGGAAATGGCTCCGCAGCGTCGCGAGATCGCGATGGTGTTCCAGCTCTTTTACCTCTGGCCACATTTGAGCGTACGCGACAACGTTGCGCTGGGGCCGATCAAGGCACAGGGTATGCCGCGAAAGCTGGCCTATGAGCTGGCCGATGCCATGCTGGAAAAAGTCCATCTGCGGCATAAAGCCGAGGTCTACCCCGAGCAGTTGTCCGGTGGACAACAACAGCGAGTCGCTATCGCCCGCGCGTTGGCCCAACAACCGAAGGTCATCCTGTTCGACGAGCCGACCTCGGCACTGGACCCCGAACTGGTGGGGGAAGTACTGGCCGTGATTCGTGAGCTGGCGCAAGAGGGCCGCACCATGATCATGGTGACCCATGAAGTGCGCTTCGCTCGGGATGTGGCGGATCGGGTGATCTTCATGGATGGCGGACACATAATCGAGCAAGGGCCTTCGGCGCATGTAATCGACAACCCAAGCCATGAGCGCACCCGCAGTTTTCTTGGGCGCATGGCCATGGAGGGCGCTTGATGGCGAACTTCGAGGTCTTTGTCGGGCTACTGCCTCTGTTGTTCAAAGGCGCGCTCACCGCCCTGGAAATCGCGCTATGTACCTTGCTGCTGGCGAGTGTCGGAGGGGTAGTGCTGGCGGTGTTGCTGACGTTCAGTCGATCACGGGTGTTGCATGGGGTGATCGGCTGTTTCATTGAGTGGATGCGCAATGTTCCTGCGCTGGCTCATTTGTTCCTGATCTATTTCGGTCTCTCCTACCTTGGCATCAACTTGCCCGCGTGGCTGGCCGCCATCGTTGGATTGAGTCTGGTGGGCAGCGCGGTGTTGGCCGATATTTTCCGTAGCGGCTTGCAGTCGCTGCATGTCGGTCAGCATGAAGCCGGGTTGGCTGTGGGGCTGAGCCGGATGCAGATTTTGCGCTGCATTCTCTTGCCCCAGGCCCTGCGCGTGACGTTGCCAGCGTTCGCCAACTACGTCACGCAATTGATCAAGGACACGTCCATCGCCTCGGCCATCGCCGTGCCGGAAATCATGTTCCTTGCGCGCAATCTGGTGACATCCACCTTCCAGACTTCACTGATCTATTTGGCTGTGATGTGCATCTACGCCGCGATGATTCTACCGATCGGTGTGGGATTCATTCGCCTCGAACGTCATTTTGGGAGCGCGCGATGATCAGCTTTTTCCAACAGTACCCAGAGTACTGGAGCGACTGGAGTGCTCGCCTGTTGCTCGGGGCACGGATCACTGCCGAATTGTCCCTGGTGGGGTTCGCCCTGGCAGTCGTGCTGGGGGCGTTGTTGGTCTGGGCGATGAGAAGTCCGAGTGTCATCCTGAAACGGCTGGCAGCGTTCTTTATTCAGAGCATGCGCGCTGTGCCTCTTCTGGCGTTGCTGCTGGCCCTGTATTTCGCATTGCCCAGCCTGGGGTTGACGTTGTCCGGCTACTGGGCCGGGGCCATCGGTCTGGGGTTGCAGGGTGCCGCTTACGTTGCGGAAATCCTTCGTGGCGGCCTGGATTCGCTGCATCGCGGCCAGCGCGAAGCCGCTATCGCCATCGGACTGACGCCGCTCAGAGCGTTTACTACCGTCATCCTGCCGCAAGTGATTCGCGTCATACTGCCACCACTGCTTAACGCCTACGTGTCAATCCTCAAGGACAGCTCATTGTGCGCTCTGATCGCCACCGATGAGTTGATGCTGGCGGCGCGGGCCATCGCTTCGGAAACCTTCCTGCCAATGCATGTCTTCCTGCTGGTAGGACTCTTCTATTTTGTTATCGCCTTCCCTCTTTCAATGCTGTCGCGCGTGCTTGAAAAGCACTTTTCACGCGGGCGCAAAACCGTGCGAGGTTGAACATATGAGCATCATGGATCGAGTTACTTCCCACAGCATTGCCCAGTTGCAGCAGGCACTGCAGGCGGGATCGCTGACTAGCGAAGCGCTGGTTCGTGCGCAACTGGCGCGCATCGAGCACTTTGACGAGCAGCTCAATGCCTATGTCGAGACCTATCCCTCGCGCGCTTTGAGCGCAGCCATCGCCGCTGATCGCCAGCGTGCGTCCGGTATACACCTGGGACCGCTGCATGGCATTCCTCTGGCTATCAAGGACTTGTTCGAGATCGATGGCCAGGCCATCACGGGCGGGTCAGTGGCACAGCAACCGCGTGTTTCGAGGGTGACCGCCACTGCAGTGCAACGCCTGGAACGTGCTGGTGCAATAATTCTTGGCAAGACCCATACCGTCGAATTCGCCTTCGGCGGCTGGGGCACCAATGCGGTGATGGGCACGCCATGGAACCCATGGGACCGTAACGTGCATCACGCTCCGGGGGGCTCAAGCAGCGGTTCGGCAGTGGCCGTGGCCAGTGGATTGGCGAGCGCTGCGTTGGGCACCGATACCGGTGGTTCGGTACGAATTCCGGCGGGCATGTGCGGCCTGGTCGGGCTGAAAACCACGCGTGGGCTTATCAGTCGCCATGGCTTGATCGAACTGTGTCCTTCGCTGGATTCGGTAGGGCCTATCACTCATACCGTTGAGGATGCGGCGTGGATGCTGGATGCATTGCTGGGGCCAGACCCGCTGGATCCGGTTTCGGCCCAGGCGCCTGTATTCAGCGCCGCAAACGGTCTCAATAAGCCGGTAGCCGGTTTGCGCATCTGGGTGTTGCCACAGGCCGAACGAGCGCATGTCGCGCCCGGGGTGCTGAAGGCTTACGATTTGGGGCTCGAGCAGCTGGCCGCGTTGGGCGTGCAACTGATAGAGCAATCGCTACCCACCACGTTGGAACAGTGCATGCGCATCGCTGGTGGACTGATGAGCGCCGAAGGTTATGCCAGCCTGGGTAGCTTGTTCGAGCGCGACGATCTGCGTTTCGATCCCCATGTTCAACGTCGCATACTCAGTGGTCGCGACATCGACGCAGCGTCGTACATCCAGTTGCATAATCAGCGCCGTGCCGCTCGGCATGCCATGCAGGAGGCCATGACCAACATAGACGCCTGCGTTTTCCCGACCAACGCTATTGGCAGTGTGCCGCTGGATGAGGTCGATGAATATGGCACACCGCTGGCCTTGTTGGGACGGTTCGCCAACTTGCTGAACCTGTGTTCGGTGGCGGTGCCCATCGGGTTCGATGAGAAAGGCATGCCGGTCTCGATGCAGATTGTGGGGCGGGCATTCGCCGAACCGCTGATTCTGCGCATTGGCCATGCTTATCAACAGGTCAGTGACTGGCACACGCTACGGCCTGAGGGCTGGGCGCTGGCAGACAAAGCGGTTGCGTGATCCATGTGACGGTTTGACATATCCCTGAGTATCACCTTGGCAGCATTGCAAGCTGGCCGAGGTGGAAGGGGCATTGCCGTACAAGATGGAGGAGCTGGTCAGTAGCCTCGATTATGCTCGACAAATGGCCGCTATTGCAGAAAAACATGGGCAGCGACTGAGAAGGTCCACCTGGCCTTGAGCGCAGGTGGCATGAGCCGTAACGGTAAACAAGGAGACAGCGAAATTACCCAGAGTGAACTTGAAGAACTCAGCGGAACTTTGCTGGTGGACCTTGCTACTACCGTATGGGGGAGTAGCAATCCTCAAACCTTGGTGACGGATAAAGCTTCCGACTAACCAGTGGGGGGGTGGTCGCTACTGTGGTGGTAACGCTCACGCAGTAGCGACTTTTGGCAGTACCGCGCTCGCAGGTCCCTGCCGGCCCGTAATCTTCATGGGTATGAGCGGGGAGCAGAAGCTACTGCACCGGATCACTCACCGGCTTGGCAAAGATGGCCTTGAGTTCGCTGGTCATCGGGAACTCCAGGTTCAAGCCTTTAGGCGGAATCGGCTGTTCGAACCAGCGCTGGTAGATCCCGTTGATCTCCCCTGAGCTGTACAGTTCGCCCAGCGACGCGTTCACCAGCGCGAGGAACTGCGGGTCATCCTTGCGCACCATGCAGCTGTAGATTTCCCGCGACTGCTCTTCCCCGACCACCACCCAGTTGTGCGGATCGCGAGCCTTGGCGCGTTCGCCGTAGAGCAGCGCATCGTCCATGTAGAACGCCGCCGCCCGGCCGGACTGCAACATCTGGAAAGCTTCACCATGGTCCTTGGCGCTGATCACGTACATGTCCATCTTGTTATCGACGTTGTAGCTTTTCAGATAGCGTTCGTTCGTGGTGCCTGCAGTGGTTACCACATTCTTGCCGCGCAGGTCGGTGAAACTCTTGATTCCGCTGTCTTTGGCTGTCAGTAATTGACCTTTGACATAGATGAACCCGTAGGAAAACGCCACCTGCTTCTGGCGCTCTGCGGTGACGCCGGTCGAGCCGCACTCCAGGTCAACGGTACCGTTCTGTACCAGCGGAATGCGGGTTTGCGATGTCACCAGGTTGTACTTCACCTTGAGCTGGGGCAATGCCAGCTTTTGCTGTACCCGCTCGACGATCTTTTTCGCCAGGTCTACTGAGTAGCCCATGGGTTGTCCCGAATGGTCTCCCACGTAGGAGAACGGCACCGAAGCATCGCGATAGCCCAGGGTAATGCTGTTGGCTCTGGCAATCTTGCTCAGGGTAGGCCCCAGCGCTGCTTCGTCAGCATGGGCCTGGGTGCCTAGCAACAGGCCAAGGGTGCAGCCGATCAACGTGATTTTTCGCATTGTTATTCTCCGTTGTAGGTGAGGGGTTAGCGACGTGCTGCAATAACGGTTATTTCCACCAACACCTGCGGACGCGCCAGTTCGGCCTGCAAGGTGGTGCGACTTGGTGCCTGGCCGGGCGACAACCAGGCGGACCACACTTCATTCATCGCAGCGAAATCTTTACCGATGTCCTTCAGGTAGATGGTCGCGCTGAGCAAGTGATCCTTGTCGCTGCCCGCCTCGGCCAATAATGCGTCGATCTTTTCCAGCACTTGGCGAGTCTGGCCGCCGGCATCGGTGGCGTCGTCCGGCACCTGGCCAGAGAGAAACACCAGGTCGCCGAAGGTCACGGCGCCGGACAAGCGTGGATTGGGCTGGATACGGTTAATGGTCATCGGGTGGTCCTTCTAAGGAGTTAGCGTTCAAGCTGCGCGGGGCGTAAAACCCTGCAGGTCGATGGAGGGGCGGCGCTGGCCGATCAGTTCACTGAGCAATCGTGCACTGGCGCAGGCCAGGGTGAAGCCCAGCGCACCATGGCCGAGGTTCAGCCACAGATTGCTATACGCCGTTGCGCCCAGCAGCGGTACGCCGCTGGGGGTCGCCGGCCGCATGCCGGCCCATTCGATGGCGTAGTCGTAGTCACCAGCATTGGCGAAGGTTTCACGGGCCTGGCGTTTTAGCAGGGCCAGGCGCTTGGGGTCCAGCGACGGATCGAAACCGACAATGTCGACCATCGCCGCCACCCGCAGCTGTTCGCCAATCCGGGCGTAGACGATCTTGCGATCGTAGTCGGTGATGCTCAGGTCCGGCGCCTTGTGCTGTGCGCCGATCGGTAATGTCAGGCTATAGCCCTTGAGTGGATACAGCGGCAGGTCGATGCCCGGCAGTGCCAGCAACGCACTGCGATGGCCGGCCGCAACCACCAGGTGCTCCACCGGCAGCACTTCGTCGTCCAGTTCAATCGCATTCACCACGCCATGCGCATGGCGAATTGCGGACACCGCCTGGCCCAGGCGGAACTTGCAGCGTCCCGACGCCTGCAGGCGCGCCGCCAGTTGCTGGCAAAAGCTGTGGCAATCGCCGACTTCTTCATCCGGGGTATAGATGGCGCCGACAAAGGGCGCCTCTGCCAGTGCCGGGTCCAGACGGGTGCAGTCGGCGTGCGACAGCACCTGTTGTTGCTGGGGCGCGGCAAGGTTCTTGCGCGCATGTTCGAAGCTGCTGGCCTGGCGGAAGGTGACCAGCTTGCCGTTGCGCCGCCAGTTGAAACCGTCCAGGCCATCCTCTTCTCGCCAGGTTTGCAAGGTCGATTGGCTCAACAGCGCGAGGCGCAACAGGTGGCCTGCGTTGGCGCGGTTGACCGAGGAGCGGCAAGCACCAAGGAATGCTGCCATCCAGCGCCATTGGGCACGATCGAAGCGCGGGCGCAATCGCAGCGGCGATTCACCGCGCAGCATCCAGCCAAGGGCCTGCAATGGCACACCTGCGTCGGCCAGGGGCGCCACGTACCGATAGGACAGCTGGCCGCCGTTGGCGAAGCTGGTTTCACTGCCCAACGAATCGCGAGCCTCGATCAGCGTCACGTCAAAGCCGTCGCGTACCAGTGCGTAAGCGGTTGACAGGCCAATGACGCCACCGCCGATGATGCATACATGCTGAGCCATGTCAGTCCTTGGTCGTGGTTGGAACGAGGCTGAGGTTAGGGCCAGGTGACAGGTGGCGAAAAATGAATAAAGATCGCTGAGCCATAAACAAAGGTTATGGACTTGCCATGCGCCTTCGCCATATCGAGATTTTCCAGGCCATCCGCCAGACCGGCTCGGTCAGCGGTGCCGCACAGTTGCTGCACGTTTCCCAACCTGCCGTGACCAAGGTTCTGCAGCACGCCGAGCAGCAACTGGGCTTCCCGTTGTTCCTGCGGGTGCGCGGCAAGCTGCAGCCCACGCCCGAAGCGCTGGAGCTGGAGCGTGAGGTCGACAAGGTAACGGAGAGTCTGCAAGGGGTGCGACGCCTGGCGCAAAGCCTGCGTCGCGCGCCAGGCCACAGCCTGCGGATCGGTGCGACCCCGGCACTGGCCCTGTCGCTGCTGCCGCCGGCCATTCATGAATGGACCCAGCGTTATCCGGATATCGCCTGCGAGTTGTCCAGCGCCCACAGTCGCGAACTGGTGCAGAACCTGTTGATGCGGGAGATCGATGTCGCCCTGACCTTGCAACAGCCAGATCACCCTGCGCTCAAGGCTCAGGCGCTGGCCAGCGGGGTTTTGGTGGCATTGGCACCGGCAGGTTATTGGCCGCTGGAAGATGAAGGCAAGCCGCTGCCGTTGGCGGCACTGGCCGGTGCGCCCATGATCGGACTGTCCAGCGCCGACCCGCTGTCGGTGCGCCTCGAAAGCTACCTCAAGGCGGTGGAGCCGCCGCCACGGGTGAGCATTGCGGTGCAAACCTATTCACTGGCCAGGGCGATGGTCGAATCCGGTGCTGGGCTGGCGGTGATCGATCCCTTCACCGCACTTGGCGCGGCGCCTGGGGCGACCGCGATCAGGCCGCTGGCCCCGGCGCTGCCGATTACCTTGTATGCGGTGACCCGCACTGCCGAACCGTCACCGCATACATTGAGCGAGCTGCTGACGATTTTCAGCAGCCGTGCCCAGGGGCAGCTGGATCGCTGGCGTTGACCGGACGGGCAAAAAAAAAACCGACCATAAGGTCGGTTTTTTCCGGATCTTGGTGCCCCGAGGGAGACTCGAACTCCCACTCCTTTCGAAAACGGATTTTGAATCCGCCGCGTCTACCAATTCCGCCATCAGGGCTTGTGGCGCGCAGTATAGAGAGCCACCGCTGGTCGGTCAATCGGCTTTCATGGTCAATTTTCACACATTGGGCTAAACTTCCCGGCCCTGCCGAACCGAACATCATCATGCGCGTCGCCGATTTTTCCTTCGAACTCCCCGATTCCCTGATCGCCCGCCACCCGTTGGCCGAGCGCCATGGCAGCCGTCTGCTGGTGCTCGATGGGCCAACCGGCGCGCTGGCGCACCGGCAATTCCCCGATCTGCTCGAGTACCTGCGCCCCGGCGACCTGATGGTGTTCAACAACACCCGGGTGATCCCGGCGCGGTTGTTCGGCCAGAAAGCTTCCGGCGGCAAGCTGGAAGTGCTGGTCGAGCGCGTGCTCGACAGCCATCGGGTGCTGGCCCATGTGCGCGCCAGCAAGGCGCCCAAGGTAGGCGCGGTCATCCTCATCGATGGCGGCGGCGAGGCCGAAATGGTCGCACGCCATGACACGCTGTTCGAGCTGCGCTTCACCGAAGAGGTGCTGCCGCTGCTCGACCGTGTCGGCCACATGCCGCTGCCGCCGTACATCGACCGCCCCGACGAGGGCGCCGACCGTGAGCGCTACCAGACTGTGTACGCCGAACGAGCCGGTGCAGTCGCCGCACCGACCGCAGGCTTGCACTTCGATGAGGCGTTGCTGGAGAAGATTGCCGCCAAGGGTGTAGAGCGTGCCTTCGTCACCTTGCACGTGGGCGCGGGCACCTTCCAGCCGGTGCGGGTCGACAAGATCGAAGACCACCACATGCATAAAGAGTGGCTTGAAGTGAGCCAGGAGGTGGTCGATGCCATCGAGGCTTGCCGCGCCCGTGGTGGCCGGGTAATCGCAGTCGGCACCACCAGCGTGCGTTCGCTGGAGAGCGCAGCGCGCGATGGCGTGCTCAAGGCCTTCAGTGGCGATACCGACATCTTCATCTACCCGGGCCGGCCGTTCCATGTGGTCGACGCCCTGGTCACCAACTTCCACCTGCCGGAGTCCACGCTGCTGATGCTGGTCTCGGCCTTCGCCGGCTACCCCGAGACCATGGCCGCCTACGCGGCAGCGGTCGAGCAGGGGTACCGCTTCTTCAGTTACGGTGATGCCATGTTCATCACCCGCAATCCGGCGCCACGCGGGCCCGAGGATCAAGCATGAGTCGCACCTGTCGAATGTCCTTCGAACTGCTGGCCACCGACGGCAAGGCCCGTCGTGGCCGCATCACTTTCCCACGTGGCACCGTGGAGACTCCGGCGTTCATGCCGGTGGGCACCTATGGCACGGTCAAGGGCATGCTGCCACGCGACATCGAAGCCATCGGCGCCGAGATGATCCTGGGCAACACCTTCCACCTGTGGCTGCGCCCGGGCACCGAGGTGATCAAGAAGCACAACGGCCTGCACGACTTCATGCAGTGGAAAGGCCCGATCCTCACCGACTCTGGTGGCTTCCAGGTGTTCAGCCTGGGCGCCATGCGCAAGATCAAGGAAGAGGGCGTGACCTTCGCCTCGCCGGTCGATGGCGCCAAGGTGTTCATGGGCCCGGAAGAGTCGATGCAGGTGCAGCGTGACCTGGGCTCGGACGTGGTGATGATTTTCGACGAGTGCACCCCGTACCCGGCCGAGCACGATGTGGCGCGCGCGTCCATGGAGCTGTCGCTGCGCTGGGCCCAGCGCTCGAAGAACGCCCACGCCGACAACACTGCGGCGCTGTTCGGTATCGTCCAGGGCGGCATGTACCAGGACCTGCGCATGCGCTCGCTGGAAGGCCTGGAAAACATCGGCTTCGACGGCCTGGCCATCGGTGGCCTGTCGGTGGGCGAGCCCAAGCACGAAATGATCAAGGTGCTGGATTACCTGCCGGGCCAGATGCCTGCTGACAAACCTCGTTACCTTATGGGGGTAGGCAAACCGGAAGATCTCGTTGAGGGTGTGCGCCGCGGCGTCGACATGTTCGACTGCGTGATGCCGACGCGTAACGCGCGCAACGGTCATCTGTTCGTCGATACAGGGGTGATCAAGATTCGCAATGCGTTCCATCGCCACGATGATTCGCCGCTGGATCCGACCTGTGACTGCTACACCTGCACCAACTTCTCCCGCGCCTATCTCCATCACCTGGACAAGTGCGGCGAAATGCTGAGCAGCATGCTGAATACCATCCACAACTTGCGCCATTACCAGCGCTTGATGGCCGGTTTACGCGAGGCTATTCAACAAGGTAAATTGGCCGCCTTTGTCGACGCCTTCTACGCCAAGCGCGGGCTTCCTGTGCCGCCTTTGGACTGACTGTCTGCATCCATTATTAGAAAATTACATTAGGAGTGCCCAATGAGCTTCTTGATCCCCGCCGCTTACGCGGACGCCGCTGCACCTGCCGCCGGCCCAGCCGGTACCGGCTTCGAGTGGATTTTCCTGGTCGGTTTCCTGGTCATCTTCTACCTGATGATCTGGCGCCCGCAGGCCAAGCGTGCAAAAGAGCAGAAGAACCTGCTGAGCAACTTGCAGAAGGGTGACGAAGTTGTCACCAACGGCGGCATCGCCGGCAAGATCGTCAAGGTTTCCGATGATTTCGTGGTCCTGGAAGTTTCCGACAACGTCGAGCTGAAGTTCCAGAAGGGTGCCATCGCGGCCACCCTGCCAAAAGGTACGCTCAAGGCTATCTGAGTTACCGGTTTCATTTTTCCAGTCGGGGCGCGCAAAGCGCCCCGCGTCTTGAACGGGCGGCGTGATGCTGAACAAATACCCTCTGTGGAAATACGCACTGATCGTGCTGGTACTGGCGATCGGTTTTATTTATTCCGCTCCCAACCTCTACCCGGATGATCCGGCGGTACAGATCAGTGGTGCCAGTTCGGCGCTGCAGGTGAACCAGGCCGACCTCGACCGCGTCAGCAAGGCGCTGGTCGATGCCAAGATCGCCGTCAAGGGCGTGAGCCTGGGTGAGAAGGGCAGCGGGCTGATCCGCCTGACCAATCAGGAAGACCAGCTACCAGCCAAGGATGTAGTGCGCAAGGCACTGGGCGATGATTACGTCGTGGCCCTGAACCTGGCCCAGACTACCCCGCAATGGCTGCGCAACCTGGGCGCAAGCCCGATGAAGCTGGGCCTGGACCTGTCAGGTGGTGTGCACTTCCTGCTGGAAGTGGACATGGACAAGGCCATGAACGCCCGCATGAAAGTCTACGAAGGCGAGGTCAAGACCTTGCTGCGCAAAGAGCGCGTCCGCTACCGCAGCCTGCCGCAGCAGGATGGCGGCATCATGCTGGGCTTCGCTGACGATGCTACCCGCGAACAGGCTCGTGTCCTGATCCGCAAGAATTTCAATGACTTCGACCTGACCACCACCGAGCGCAACGAGCTCGCCGTGCTGCGTCTGGCGCTGACCCAGGCGAAAGTCGCCGAGATCCGCGAATACTCGATCAAGCAGAACCTCACCACCGTCCGCAACCGGGTCAACGAGCTGGGTGTGGCCGAGCCGCTGGTACAGCGCCAGGGCGCCAACCGCATCGTGGTCGAGCTGCCAGGCGTGCAGGACACTGCCGAAGCCAAGCGTATCCTGGGTAAAACCGCCAACCTGGAGTTCCGCTTCGGTGCCGAGCCAGGCGCATCCAAGGCCACCACCGAGGTGTTCGAGTTCCGTGAAGGCGGCCGTTCCGCCGCGGTCGAGCGCGGCCTGATCATCACTGGTGACCAGGTAACCGACGCCCAGGCCAGCTTCGACGAACAAGGTCGCCCGCAGGTGAACATCCGCCTGGATGGCCACGGTGGCGAGCTGATGACCCGCGCTACCCGCAGCAACGTCGGCCGCAGCATGGCGGTGATCTTCATCGAGCAGAAGCCGGTCACCCGCTACGTCAAGCAGACCGTCGACGGCGTCGAGAAGGACGTTGCCGTACAGAGCTTCCAGGAAGAGAAGAAGATCATCAGCCTGGCGACCATCCAGTCGCCGCTGGGCAGCCAGTTCCGCATCACCGGCCTGAACGGCCAGGGCGAATCGTCCGAACTGGCCCTGCTGCTGCGTGCCGGTGGCCTGGCTGCGCCGATGTACTTTGCAGAAGAGCGTACCATCGGCCCAAGCCTGGGTGCCGACAACATCACCAAGGGTATCGATGCGTCGCTGTGGGGCATGCTGTTCGTCTCGCTGTTCATCATCGCCATCTACCGCGCCTTCGGTGTGATCGCCACCATCGCCCTGGCAGGCAACATGGTCCTGCTGCTGGCACTGATGTCGCTGTTGGGCGCCACCCTGACCCTGCCGGGTATTGCCGGTATCGTGTTGACCATGGGTATGGCGGTGGACGCCAACGTGCTGATCTTCTCGCGTATCCGCGAAGAGCTGAACGCCGGCATGTCGGTGCAACGCGCCATTCATGAAGGCTTCAACCGCGCCTACACCGCGATCATCGACGCCAACCTGACCAGCCTGCTGGTCGGCGGCATCCTGTTCGCCATGGGTACCGGCCCGGTCAAGGGCTTTGCGGTCACCATGTCCCTCGGGATTTTCACCTCGATGTTCACCGCCGTCATGGTGACCCGTGCAATGGTCAACCTGACCTGCGGCGGGCGTGACATCAAGAAGCTGTGGGTTTGAGGGAGCTGCGATGAAAACCATCAACTTCATGGGCGTGCGCAATGTCGCGTTCGCCGTTACCGTGCTCCTCACCGTGCTGGCTCTGTTCAGCTGGTGGCAGAAGGGCCTGAACTTCGGCCTGGACTTCACCGGCGGTACGCTGATCGAGCTGACCTACGAGCGCCCGGCCGACCTCAAGGCGGTGCGTGCCGAGCTGGTCAATTCCGGCTTCCACGAAGCAGTAGTGCAGAGCTTCGGTGCCACCACTGACCTGCTGGTGCGCATGCCGGGTGATGACCCGCAGCTGGGCAACAAGGTAGCTGAAGCCCTGCAGAAGGCTGGCGGCGACAATCCGGCCAAGGTCAAGCGTGTCGAGTTCGTTGGTCCGCAGGTGGGTGAAGAGCTGCGCGACCAGGGTGGCATGGGCATGCTTCTGGCCCTAGGCGGCATCCTCATCTACCTGGCCTTCCGCTTCCAGTGGAAGTTCGCCGTGGGCGCGATCGTCTCGCTGATCCACGACGTGGTGGTGACCCTGGGTATCCTGTCGTTCTTCCAGATCACCTTCGACCTGACGGTGCTGGCAGCGGTGCTGGCGATCATCGGCTACTCGCTGAACGACACCATCGTCGTGTTCGACCGGGTGCGCGAGAACTTCCGCGTCATGCGCAAGGCCTCGCTGATCGAGAACATCAACGTTTCCACCACCCAGACCCTGCTGCGGACCATCGCCACCTCGGTTTCGACCTTGCTGGCCATTGCCGCGCTGCTGTTCTTCGGTGGCGACAACCTGTTCGGCTTCTCGCTGGCACTGTTCATCGGCGTCATGGCCGGTACCTATTCGTCGATCTATATCGCCAACGTGGTACTGATCTGGCTGAACCTGAGCAGTGAAGACCTGATCCCGCCAGCCAAGACCGATGGTGTGGACGACCGTCCATAAGGCGTGCTCCACGCCGTTTGGCGGCCAAAAAGGCGCGAGTGTTGAACTCGCGCCTTTTTTTTTACTCCAAGGCTGGGAGAAGGCGGGTCGGACCCGCGGGTGATGATCAGGAGGTTCATGTGAACAAATCAATGCTTGTGGGTGCGGTACTGGGTGCTGTCGGTGTGACTGCCGGAGGTGCTGTCGCGACCTACAGCTTGGTCAACAAGGGGCCTGAATATGCACAGGTCACCGACGTGCAACCGATCAAACAACAGGTAAAAACCCCCCGTGAGGTCTGCAAGGACGTCGCCGTGACGCGTCAGGCGCCGGTCAAGGACCAGCACCAGATCGCCGGTACCGTGGTGGGCGCCATTGCCGGTGGCCTGCTGGGTAACCAGATCGGTGGTGGTAGCGGCAAGAAGATCGCCACCGTTGCCGGTGCGGTCGGTGGTGGTTATGCCGGTAACAAGGTGCAGGAGGGCATGCAGGAGCGTGACACCTACACCACCACGCAAACCCGCTGCAATACGGTCAACGATATCAGTGAGAAGGTGGTGGGCTACAACGTGAAGTACACCATCGGCGACAAGGTCGGGCAGGTGAAGATGGATCACGAGCCCGGTTCGACCATTCCACTGGACAAGAATGGCAAGCTGATCCTGAGTGAAGCCGGCCAGTAAGGCCGCATGGCTTCGACAGGCATAAAAAAAGCACCCCGAGGGGTAATGCCAGTCAGTTAAGACTGACGCTTTGAGCTTTAGCCCGTAGGCCGCAAAATCCGATGCTTGGAAACGAGCATCGGATTTTTTATGCGCCTGTCACAAGCCCTCTCCCTCACTCACGAAATGGCATCGCGGCCACATGCCCTCGAGGGGCTGGGGGCGTTGCTCGATCCTGATCTTGTGCAACAAGCTTTTGAGACGGCAGGTGTCGCGACCATTCGCAAGCGACGCCTCCCGCTTGAGAGCCTGGTGTGGTGCATCATCGGCATGGCGCTGTTCCGCCGTATGTCGGCTTGGGATGTCGTAAACCACATGGACATCATGCTGCCGGGCAAGAGGCCTCTGGTGGCCCCCAGTGCTGTTGTACAAGGGCGGCAGCGACTGGGCAGTGAAGCTGTACGTGAAGTTTTCACGCTCACTCAGCAGCGGTGGCACGAAGAAACCAAGCACCCGCACTGGTTGGGCTTGACGCTGCTTGGTGTGGACGGTGTTGTCTGGAGTACGCCTGACACAGCTGAAAACCGTGCGTTTTACGGGGGCGCTACCAATCAGCATGGGGATGGCGGTTTTCCTCAGGTTAGGATGGTCTGCCAGATGGAGCTGACCAGCCACTTACTGATAAACAGCACTTTCGAGAGCTACCACAGTAGTGAAATGAAGCTGGCAGAGCAGCTGATCGCGACCACGCCGAACCACTCGCTGACCCTGTTCGATAAAGGTTTCTATTCGTTGGGCTTGCTGCACCACTGGCAGTCACAAGGTGAGCATCGACACTGGCTGATCCCTGTGAAAAAGGGCACTCAGTACGAGGTGGAACACACGCTAGGACGCAACGATGCCGTGGTCGTCCTGCGCACATCGCCCCAGGCCCGCAAGCAATGGCCAGGCTTGCCGCTGGAAATGCGGGCACGACTGCTGAGCAAAACAATCAAAGGAAAGGTTGTGAGTGTCTTGACCTCAATGACCGATGCGCAGCGCTTCCCTGGCGATGAGATCGTTGATCTTTACAGTCAGCGCTGGGAAATCGAGCTGGGTTATCGGGAGATCAAACAAGGACTTCTGGGGGGCGAATACACCCTGAGAAGCAAGACGCCGGAGATGATTGCGCAAGAGCTGTGGGGCGTGCTGTTGGGCTACAACCTATTGCGTTATCAGATGGTGCAGATGTCGAGACAGTGCCCAGGCGTGTACCCATGCGAGATGAGCTTTACCGCTTGTAGCTGGGCGATTCTGGGCTTGCTGCATGGCACGTCATTAAACCATCCCGGCAACTTGCCAGGTTTTTTGGCAGATCTGCAGGCGTCAGCGGCTCAGTATGTCCTACCCCATCGGCGACCCGATCGATGGTTCCCCAGAGTGGTGAAGCAGCGCCCTGCAAAATATCCGACCCGAAAATGAAAATGCCAGTCAGCTTAACTGACTGGCATTACCCCGAGGGGTGCTTTTTTGTTTGCCGGCAATCCGCGCTTAGCGCTTCATGTTCTCTGGCAGGTGCGGCTGGATGGCAGTCAGCACGGCCTTGAAGCACTTGATGTTGCCCGCAACGATATGGCCCTTCTCGAGGAAGTCATGGCCGCCGTTGAAGTCGCTCACCAGGCCGCCCGCTTCCTGGATCAGCAGCACGCCGGCCGCCATGTCCCATTCGGACAGGCCCGACTCCCAGAAAGCGTCGAAACGGCCGGCGGCCACGTAGGCCAGGTCCAGGCTGGCGGAGCCGGCGCGGCGGATACCGGCGGTCTGGCCAGTCAGGGCGCGGAACATGCCCAGGTAGTTGTCCAGGTCGGCCATCTGGCTGTCACGGAACGGGAAGCCGGTACCCAGCAGGGCGCCTTCCAGGCTGGTGCGCGAGCTGACACGCAGGCGGCGACCATTGAGCTGGGCGCCACGGCCGCGGCTGGCAGTGAATTCTTCCTGGCGAACCGGGTCGACGATCACGGCGTGCTCAAGGCGGCCACGGTATTTGCAGGCGATGCTGACGGCGAAGTGCGGGATGCCACGCAGGAAGTTGGTGGTGCCGTCCAGCGGGTCGATGATCCACAGGTAATCCTTGCCTTCTTCGCCGCTACCCGCGTGCAGGCCGGTTTCCTCGCCCTGGATGGAGTGGTTCGGGTAGGCCTTGCGCAGGGCGTTGACGATGCTCTGCTCGGCGGCGCGATCGACTTCGGAGACGTAGTCCTTGGCCTCTTTCTCATCGACCTTGATGCTATCCAGGCGTTCGATGGAGCGGAAAATCAGTTCACTGGCGCTGCGAGCGGCGCGCAGGGCGATATTCAGCATAGGCTGCATGGGCGGGTCACCTGGAGATGTTAAAGAAGAAAGCCGATCATTCTAGCAGAAAACTTTGGCGGCAGAAGTGTCACATTTGCTTTCATGGCGTTACGTCTGTCGGTTCTGTAAGATCGAAGGCCCTGATTCCTGCATCTGTGAGCACAACACCTTGCTGCAAAATATTCGTGTTGTTCTGGTCAATACCAGCCACCCCGGCAACATCGGCGGCGCTGCACGTGCCATGAAAAACATGGGCTTGTCGCGTCTGGTGCTGGTGCAGCCGAAAGAGTTCCCCGCCGTGGATGCCAGTGCCCGAGCCTCGGGTGCCGACGATGTGCTGGACAATGCCCAAGTGGTCGACAGCCTCGAACAGGCGTTGGTCGGCTGCAACCTGGTAATGGGCACCAGTGCCCGCGAGCGGAGCATCCCCTGGCCGTTGATCGGCCCGCGCGAGTGCGGGGCCAAGGCGGTGGAGCATGCCAACGGTGGCGAGGAAATCGCCCTGGTGTTCGGGCGTGAACACGCCGGCCTGACCAACGAAGAGCTGCAGCGATGTCACTTCCACGTGCACATTCCCTCCAACCCCGACTTCAGCTCGCTGAACTTGGCTGCCGCTGTCCAGGTGCTCTCCTACGAGGTGCGCATGGCCTGGCTGGCCGCCGGTGCAGCGCCGGGCAAAGTCGAGAAGGTTGACGCCAGCGAGCTGGCGACGATGGACGAAATGGAGCTGTTCTACGACCACCTGGAGAAGACCCTGGTCGGTATCGGCTTTCTCGACCCCGAAAAGCCCAAGCACCTGATGCCGCGCCTGCGCCGGCTGTATGGGCGGGTGGCGGTCGAGCGTTCGGAAATGAGCATTTTGCGCGGCATCCTCACCGAGACCCAGAAAGTGGTCCGGGGCGAGCCGCATAAACGGAAGGACTGACAGATGTTCGAACGCCTGCGTGAAGATATTCAAAGCGTATTCCACCGTGACCCGGCTGCGCGCAACGCCTTTGAGGTGCTGACCTGCTACCCAGGCATGCACGCCATCTGGCTGCACCGCCTGGGCAATGCCCTGTGGAAGCGTGATTTCAAGTGGCTGGCCCGCCTGGTATCGAACTTCGGCCGCTGGCTGACCGGCATCGAGATCCACCCCGGCGCCACCATCGGACGGCGCTTCTTCATTGACCACGGCATGGGCATCGTCATCGGCGAAACCGCCGAGATCGGCGACGATGTCACCCTTTATCAGGGCGTGACCCTGGGCGGCACCAGCTGGAACAAAGGCAAGCGACACCCCACCCTGGAAAACGGTGTGGTGGTAGGGGCGGGGGCCAAGGTGCTGGGCCCGTTCACCGTCGGCGCCGGGGCCAAGATCGGTTCCAATGCGGTGGTGACCAAAGCCGTGCCGGCCGGGGCTACGGCGGTTGGTATCCCCGGGCGAATCATCGTCAAGAGCGAAGACAACGAGGTCGAGGCCAAGCGTAAGGCCATGGCTGAGAAGATCGGCTTCGATGCCTATGGCGTCAGTGGCGACATGCCCGACCCGGTGGCCCGTGCCATCGGCCAGATGCTCGACCACCTGCAGGCAGTTGACGAACGGCTGGAGGGCATGTGCGGCGCCCTGACCAAGATGGGTAGTGATTACTGCGCCAAGGAACTGCCAGCCCTGCCGGAAGATGACTTCAAGGAAGTTGCCCAGGTGGCTCAGCGCGACACTCAGTCACATTGATTGCGCCGCGCTGAAATCATGGTGACATACGGGGCGTGTGCTCACGCCCCCTGTCTGCTACAATCGCGCCCGCCTCCCCGATGCAAACCCGACTAAAGCACTAGGTCTAATAGTTGACTTAAATGCTCGGGAATCGCATACTCGCTCACATCCTGTAACTCCCGTGGTACCCAATAGCCATGCGACTGACTACCAAAGGCCGATACGCCGTGACCGCCATGCTCGACCTGGCGTTGCACGCGCAGCATGGGCCGGTGTCTTTGGCCGACATTTCCGAGCGCCAGGGCATTTCCCTCTCTTATCTGGAACAGCTGTTCGCCAAGCTGCGCCGCAGCAGCCTGGTCTCCAGCGTGCGTGGTCCAGGCGGTGGCTACCAGCTGTCGCGGGGCATGGAAACCATCCAGGTGGCCCAGGTCATCGATGCGGTCAACGAATCGGTCGATGCCACCCGTTGTCAGGGCCTCGGGGACTGCCATGCCGGTGATACCTGCCTGACCCACCACCTGTGGTGCGACCTCAGCCAGCAGATCCATGAATTCCTCAGCGGTATAAGCCTGGCCGACCTCGTCATGCGCCGTGAGGTGCAGGAAGTCGCCCAGCGCCAGGACCTGCGTCGTGTCGCAGGCCGAACCGCCCAGCTGGACAAGATTGAGACGTCCGCCGTCGATTGATCCCTCCGGGACGACGAGCGACGCCACCGCCTGATAGGAGAGACAAATGAAGTTGCCGATCTACCTCGATTACTCCGCGACCACCCCGGTCGACCCACGCGTGGCCCAGAAGATGGCCGACTGCCTGCTGGTCGACGGGAACTTCGGTAACCCGGCTTCGCGCTCCCACGTCTTTGGCTGGAAAGCCGAGGAAGCGGTCGAGAACGGTCGCCGCCAGGTTGCCGAACTGATCAACGCCGATCCGCGCGAAATCGTCTGGACCAGCGGTGCCACAGAGTCCGACAACCTCGCACTCAAGGGCGTCGCGCACTTCTATCAGACCAAGGGCAAGCACATCATCACCTCCAAGATCGAGCACAAGGCGGTCCTGGATACCGCTCGCCAGCTGGAGCGTGAAGGTTTCGAAGTCACCTACCTCGAGCCAGGCGAAGACGGCATCGTCACCCCGGCCATGGTCGAGGCGGCGCTGCGCGACGACACCATCCTGGTTTCGCTGATGCACGTGAACAACGAAGTCGGCTCGATCAACGATATCGCCGCCATCGGTGAACTGACCCGCTCGCGCGGCGTGCTGTTCCACGTTGACGCCGCGCAATCGGCCGGCAAGGTCGAAATTGACCTGCAAAAGCTGAAGGTCGACCTGATGTCGTTCTCGGCGCACAAGGTCTACGGCCCGAAAGGCATCGGCGCGCTGTACGTCAGCCGCAAGCCTCGTGTACGCCTGGAAGCCATCATTCACGGAGGTGGTCATGAGCGCGGCATGCGTTCGGGCACCCTGCCGACCCACCAGATCGTCGGCATGGGCGAAGCCTTCGCCATCGCCAAACAGGAAATGGCCGCGGAAAACGTACGCATCAAGGCCCTGAGCGACCGCTTCTTCAAGCAGGTCTCGGACCTCGAAGAGCTGTACGTCAACGGCAGCAAGACTGCCCGCGTACCGCACAACCTGAACCTGAGCTTCAACTACGTCGAAGGCGAATCGCTGCTGATGTCGCTGAAGGATATCGCCGTATCGTCCGGTTCGGCCTGCACCTCCGCGTCGCTCGAGCCGTCCTACGTATTGCGCGCCCTGGGCCGCAATGACGAGCTGGCGCACAGCTCGATCCGCTTCTCCTTCGGCCGCTTCACCACCGAAGAAGAAGTCGACTACGCCGCGCAGAAAGTCTGCGAGGCCGTGAACAAACTGCGTGAGCTGTCGCCGCTGTGGGACATGTACAAAGACGGCGTTGACATCTCCAAGATCGAGTGGGCCGCCCACTAAGCAGTCGCCGGCAAGAGCGGCTCCCTGATGAGGAAGGAATTGCACCATGGCATACAGTGAAAAGGTCATCGACCACTACGAAAACCCGCGCAACGTCGGCAAGATGAACGCCGAAGACCCGGACGTCGGTACCGGCATGGTCGGCGCCCCGGCCTGCGGTGACGTGATGCGCCTGCAGATCAAGGTCAACGAGCAGGGCGTGATCGAAGACGCCAAGTTCAAGACCTACGGCTGCGGTTCGGCCATCGCTTCCAGCTCCCTCGCCACCGAGTGGATGAAGGGCAAGACCCTGGACGAAGCCGAAACCATCAAGAACACCCAGCTGGCCGAAGAACTGGCGTTGCCGCCGGTCAAGATCCACTGCTCGGTACTCGCCGAAGATGCCATCAAGGCAGCCGTTCGCGATTACAAGCAGAAGAAAGGCTTGATCTAAGTCGCCTGTTGCGAGGTAAGGAGTCCTGATGGCTATCAGCATGACAGAAGCCGCCGCCAACCACGTGCGGCGTTCCCTGGAAGGGCGCGGCAAGGGCGAAGGCATTCGCCTGGGCGTGCGCACCACCGGTTGCTCGGGCCTGGCCTACGTGCTGGAGTTCGTCGACGAGCTGGCGGACGAGGACCAGGTGTTCGAGAACCATGGCGTCAAGGTGATCATCGATCCCAAGAGCCTGGTCTACCTCGATGGCACCGAACTGGACTTCGTCAAGGAAGGGTTGAACGAAGGCTTCAAGTTCAACAACCCCAACGTGCGCGGTGAGTGTGGCTGCGGCGAAAGCTTCAACGTTTGAGGCTGGCTGTGGGCACTCCTTGTCATTTCGCATTGTTTGACCTCCAGCCAAGCTTCCGCCTGGATCTCGACAAGCTGGCCACTCGCTATCGCGAGCTGGCCCGCGAAGTCCATCCCGACCGCTTTGCCGACGCCTCCGAGCGCGAGCAGCGCGTGGCGCTGGAAAAGTCCGCGGCACTCAACGACGCCTACCAGACACTGCGCAGTGCGCCGCGTCGCGCCCGCTACCTGCTGGCCATCGGCGGCCACGAAGTGCCTCAGGAGGTCACGGTCCACGACCCTGACTTCCTGTTGCAGCAGATGCAGTGGCGTGAAGAGCTCGAAGAATTGCAGGACGAAGCCGACCTCGATGGCGTGGCCGTGTTCAAGAAGCGCCTGAAGGTCGCCCAGGACACGCTGAACGAGGACTTTGCCGCCTGCTGGGACGCCCCAGGCGAGCGCGACAAGGCCGAACGCCTGATGCGCCGCATGCAGTTCCTCGACAAGCTCGCCCAAGAAGTGCGCCAACTGGAAGAGCGCCTCGACGATTAACCCGGTGCTGCCCGTGATAGCACCTAAGGTATTCAGATAAGCATGGCCCTACTGCAGATTGCCGAACCCGGTCAAAGCCCTCAGCCGCATCAGCGCCGCCTGGCGGTGGGGATCGACCTGGGTACCACCAACTCCCTGGTCGCCGCACTGCGCAGCGGCCGTAGCGAGCCCCTGCCCGACGCGCAGGGCAATGTCATTCTGCCGTCCGCGGTGCGCTACCTCGAAGGGCGCAACGAAGTGGGGCAGGCTGCACGCGATGCCGCTTCCAGCGACCCGCTGAACACCGTGCTGTCGGTCAAGCGCTTGATGGGGCGCGGCCTGGCCGACGTCAAGCAACTGGGCGAGCAGCTGCCGTACCGCTTCGTTGGCGGTGAGTCGCACATGCCGTTCATCGACACTGTGCAGGGGCCGAAAAGCCCGGTGGAAGTGTCCGCCGATATTCTCAAGGTGCTGCGCGAGCGTGCCGAAGCCACCCTTGGTGGTGAGCTGGTGGGCGCGGTTATCACCGTGCCGGCCTATTTCGACGATGCCCAGCGCCAGGCCACCAAGGACGCTGCGCGCCTGGCCGGCCTGAACGTGCTGCGCCTGCTCAACGAGCCGACCGCCGCTGCCGTGGCCTATGGCCTGGACCAGAACGCCGAAGGCGTGGTGGCCATCTATGACTTGGGCGGCGGTACCTTCGACATTTCCATTTTGCGCCTGACTGCCGGCGTATTCGAAGTGCTGGCCACCGGTGGCGATACTGCCTTGGGCGGTGACGACTTCGACCACGCCATCGCTGGCTGGATCATCGAGCAGGCCGGGCTGTCATCCGACCTGGACCCGGCCACCCAGCGCGCACTGTTGCAGACCGCCTGCGCCGCGAAGGAAGCCCTGACCGACGCCGACGTGGTCAGCGTCAGCCATGGCACCTGGCAGGGCGAGCTGAGCCGCGCTGGCTTCGAAGCCATGATCGAGCCCATGGTCGCCCGCAGCCTCAAGGCCTGCCGTCGCGCCGTGCGTGACAGCGGTATCGAGCTGGAAGAAGTCAGTGCCGTGGTCATGGTCGGTGGTTCGACCCGCGTACCGCGTGTGCGTGAAGCCGTCGGAGCACTGTTCGGTCGCACCCCGCTGACCTCGATCGACCCCGACCAGGTGGTGGCCATCGGTGCCGCCATCCAGGCCGATACCTTGGCCGGCAACCGCCGCGAAGGTGGCGAACTGCTGCTGTTGGATGTCATCCCGCTGTCGCTTGGCCTTGAGACCATGGGCGGGCTGATGGAGAAGGTGATCCCGCGCAACACCACCATCCCGGTGGCGCGTGCCCAGGAGTTCACCACCTATAAAGATGGCCAGTCGGCCATGATGATCCATGTACTGCAGGGCGAGCGCGAGTTGATCAGCGACTGCCGCTCGCTGGCGCGCTTCGAGCTGCGTGGCATTCCGGCCATGGTCGCCGGTGCGGCAAAAATCCGCGTCACCTTCCAGGTCGACGCCGATGGCCTGCTCAGCGTCGCCGCCCGCGAGCTGGGCTCGGGCGTGGAAGCCAGCATCCAGGTCAAGCCGTCCTACGGCCTGACCGACGGCGAAATCGCCCGCATGCTCAAGGACTCCTTCGAACACGCAGGTTCCGACAAGCAGGCCCGCCAGCTGCGTGAGCACCAGGTTGACGGCGAGCGCCTGCTCGAAGCAGTACAGGGCGCCCTGGACGCCGACGGCGAGCGCCTGCTCAGCAGTGACGAGCGCGACGCCATCGAATTCCAGATGCAAGAACTACGTGATTTGCTGGCCGGCACCGATGGCGCAGCCATCGAGCAACAGACCAAGCGTCTGTCGCAGGTGACCGACGCATTTGCCGCCCGTCGCCTTGATTCGACGGTCAAAGCCGCACTGGCCGGGCGCAACCTGAATGAGATCGAGGAGTAACCGATGCCGCTGGTGACATTCCTGCCGCACGAGAAGTTCTGCCCCGAAGGGCTGGCCGTGGAAGTCGAGACCGGGACCAACATCCTGGAACTGGCCCACGACCATCACATCGAGATGGAAAGCGCCTGCGGCGGCGTCAAGGCCTGCACCACTTGCCACTGCATCGTGCGCAAGGGCTTCGACTCGCTCGAAGAAGCCGACGAACTGGAAGAGGACATGCTGGACAAGGCCTGGGGCCTGGAGGCTCAATCGCGCCTCGGCTGCCAGGTGGTTGTCGCTGACCAGGACCTGGTCATCGAGATCCCCAAGTATTCGCTCAACCACGCCGCCGAAGCGCCGCACTGAGGTTTACCCATGAGCCTGAAATGGATTGATGTACTTGAGATCGCCATCCAGCTTGCAGAAAGCAAGCCGGAAGTCGATCCTCGTTATGTGAATTTCGTCGATCTGCACCGCTGGGTGCTGGCCTTGCCAGAATTCAGCGACGATCCGTCACGTGGCGGTGAGAAAGTGCTCGAGGCCATCCAGGCGGCCTGGATCGAAGAAGCCGACTGAACGCGTCCTGCAGGTTAGGCAATCCCCTGGAACCCGCGTATAATTCGCGGGTTTAATTTTTCGCAACACTCATTTTTCTGGAGTTTTCCATGGCTGTTCAACGTACTTTCTCCATCATCAAGCCTGACGCCGTTGCCAAGAACGTCATCGGCGAGATCACCACTCGTTTCGAGAAAGCCGGCCTGCGCGTCGTCGCTTCGAAAATGAAGCAGCTGTCCAAGGCCGAAGCCGAAGGCTTCTACGCCGAACACAAAGAGCGCGGCTTCTTCGGTGATCTGGTTGCCTTCATGACTTCCGGCCCGGTCATCGTTCAGGTTCTGGAAGGCGAAAACGCCGTTCTGGCCAACCGCGAGCTGATGGGCGCCACCAACCCGAAAGAAGCTGCTGCCGGCACCATCCGTGCTGACTTCGCCGTTTCCATCGACGAAAACGCTGTTCACGGTTCCGACTCGGAAGCTTCGGCTGCCCGCGAAATCGCTTACTTCTTCTCCGCTACCGAGCTGTGCGACCGCATTCGCTAAGCGAAGCAGGTCTTGGGTGATTCCATGAGTGACATGACTGGCAAGATCAACCTGTTGGGCCTGACCCTGCAGGAAATGGAAAAATTCTTCGAGTCGATCGGAGAGAAGCGTTTTCGTGCCGGTCAGGTCATGAAATGGATTCACCACTATGGCGTCGACGATTTCGCCGCCATGACCAATGTCGGCAAGGCCTTGCGCGAAAAGCTCGAGGCCGTTGCCGAGATTCGGGGCCCGGAAGTGGTCAGTGAAGACATTTCCGCCGACGGTACCCGCAAGTGGGTGGTCCGCGTTGCCTCCGGCAGCTGCGTCGAGACCGTCTACATCCCCACCGACGATCGCGGCACCCTGTGCGTGTCGTCGCAAGCCGGCTGTGCCCTGGACTGCAGCTTCTGCTCCACCGGCAAGCAAGGCTTCAACAGCAACCTCACCGCCGCCGAAGTGATCGGCCAGGTGTGGCTTGCCAACAAATCCTTCGGGACCGTTCCGGCCAAGATCGACCGCGCCATTACCAACGTGGTCATGATGGGCATGGGCGAACCCCTGCTGAATTTCGACAATGTCATCGCCGCCATGAAGATCATGATGGAAGATCTGGGCTATGGCATTTCCAAGCGTCGCGTCACCCTGTCCACCTCGGGCGTGGTGCCGATGATCGACGAGCTGGCCAAGCACATCGACGTGTCGCTGGCCCTGTCGCTGCACGCACCGAACGACGAACTGCGCAACAAGTTGGTACCGATCAACAAGAAGTACCCGCTGAAGATGCTGCTGGAATCGTGCATGGGCTACATGTCCACCCTGGGTGGCAAGCGCGTGCTGACCATCGAGTACACCCTGCTCAAGGACGTCAACGACCAGCCTGAGCATGCTGCGCAAATGATCGAGCTGCTGCGCGACGTACCCTGCAAGATCAACCTGATCCCGTTCAACCCGTTCCCGCACTCGGGCTACGAGCGGCCGAGCAACAACGCCATTCGCCGCTTCCAGGATCTGTTGCACCATGGTGGCTTCAACGTCACCACCCGCACCACCCGTGGTGATGACATCGACGCTGCCTGTGGTCAGCTGGTCGGCCAGGTCAACGACCGCACCCGCCGCAGCGAGCGCTACATCGCTGTGCGCCAGCTGTCCGCGGACGCCGAGCTGCAAGACAGCCCCGTCAGCCACTGACCGGGACCTTGCCCATGAGCCTGCGCGCCGCGCTGTCGATCCTTGCGCTTTCGCTGCTGGCCGGCTGCGTGTCGGGCGGCGCGGGCGACCCCCTGGCCAGCCGCCAGGGCAGGGCAGAGGCGGGGCGGGCCTATGTGCAGCTTGGGCTGGGTTATTTGCAACAGGGTTTGACCGAGCAGGCCAAGGCGCCGCTTGGCAAGGCCCTGGCCCTGGATGCTGGTGATGCCGATGCGCACGCCGCCCTGGCGCTGGTCTTTCAGGCCGAAGGCGAGCCTGCGCTGGCCGAAACGCACTTCCGCAAGGCGCTGAAGGCACGTACCGGCGACACGCGAATTCGCAACAATTACGGCAGTTTCCTTTATGCTCAGGGCCGATTTGCCGAGGCCGAGCAGATGTTTCGCCTTGCCAGCGCCGATACCCTGTATCCTGAGCGCTCACGCGTTTACGAGAACCTGGGCCTGACCGCCCTGAAACTCGAGCGCCGCGACCAGGCGCATGCGTATCTGCTGAAAGCTCTGCAACTCAACCAGCGGCAGCCGAAAGCGTTGCTGGAAATGGCTGAGTTGTCCTACGAAAACAGGCATTATGTGCCGGCCCGGGACTACTACGATCGTTTCAGCCAGTTGAGCGACCACGATGCCCGTAGCCTGCTGCTGGGCAGCCGCCTTGCCAGGGTATTCGACGAGCAAGGCACACTGGCCGAGCTGGGCCAGCAATTACAACGACTTTATCCCGGTACGCCGGAATATCAGCAATACCTGTCGGAGCAACGATGAAAGCCGCGCATCCCGAAGTAGCAGTAGCGCCTGGCCAGAACCCCGGTGAGCTTTTGCGTCAGGCCCGTGAGAACCGGGACTGGTCACAAGCCGAGGTGGCCCGCAAGCTCAACCTCACTGTCAGTTCGTTGAACCACGTGGAAACCGGCGCCTTCGACAAGCTGCCGGGGCATACCTTCGCCCGTGGTTATATCCGCGCCTATGCCAAGCTGATGGACCTGGACCAGGCTGCCCTGGTGGACGCCTTCGACCGTTACACCGGCACCCACGCCAAAGGCAGCGACGTGCACTCGCTGGGCCGTATCGAAGAGCCCGTGCGCCTGTCGCACAACATTCTGCGTGGCGTCAGCCTGCTGCTGCTGGTGGCAGTGGTCGGCGGCGGCTTCGTCTGGTGGCAGGACCAGGGCAGCCTGCGTGGCAAGGAGCTGGCCAAGATTGCCCTGGAGCACGTCGAAGTCGAAAGCGCCGACGGCACCACCCAGATTCACCCGCTCGATGAGCCTGAAGACCAGGCTGTTTCCGCTGGCCAGCAGCCTGAGAGTGCGCCGCTGCCGCTTGAGCAGGGCGCAGCCGAGCAGCCTGCCACCGCCGTACCGGCACCGGCAAGCCCGGCACCTGCCGATACCGCTGCCGTAGTACCGACACCGGCCCAGCAGGCGCCTGTGCCAGCGATCGCCAGCGCACCTGCTGCCGCGCCTGCGCCGGTAGCACCGGTTGCCCCGGCCCCGGCGGCTGTTGCACCTGCTACGCCGGTAGCGGCCGTGGCCGCTGCCGCCCCTGCCGCAGTGCCAGCTGGCAGCGCCAAGGTTGCCATCCAGTTCGTCGCCGATTGCTGGACCCAGGTCACCGACGGCAACGGCAAGGTGCTGTTCAGCGCCATCAAGCGCAAGGGGGACAACCTCGAGCTGACCGGCAAGCCGCCGTTCTCGGTACGCCTGGGCTTTGCCCGTGGCGCCCAGGTCAGCTACAACGGCCAGGCCGTCGATGTTGCCCCGTTCACCAGTGGCGAGACCGCTCGCCTGAAGTTGGGACAGTAATCATGCACGGCGAATCTCCGATCAAACGTCGCGAATCCCGCAAAATCTGGGTCGGCAATGTACCGGTGGGTGGTGATGCCCCCATCGCGGTGCAGAGCATGACCAACACCGACACCAACGATGTGGCCGCCACCGTGGCGCAAATCCAGCGCCTGGTCGATGCCGGCGTGGACATCGTGCGCGTCTCGGTGCCGGACATGGACGCCGCCGAGGCGTTCGGCCGCATCAAGCAGCAGGTCAGCGTGCCGCTGGTTGCCGACATCCACTTCGACTACAAAATCGCCCTGCGCGTGGCCGAACTGGGCGTCGACTGCCTGCGCATCAACCCGGGCAACATCGGCCGTGAAGACCGTGTGCGCGCGGTAGTCGATGCCGCCCGCGACCGGGGCATCCCGATCCGTATCGGCGTCAACGCCGGCTCCCTGGAAAAGGACCTGCAGAAGAAGTATGGCGAACCGACCCCGGCGGCGCTGGTCGAGTCGGCCCTGCGCCATGTCGAGCACCTCGACCGCCTGGACTTCCAGGACTTCAAGGTCAGCGTCAAGGCATCCGATGTGTTCATGGCCGTCGAAGCCTACCGCCTGCTGGCCAAGCAGATCGTGCAGCCGCTGCATCTGGGCATCACCGAAGCCGGTGGCCTGCGTTCGGGGACGGTGAAATCCGCTGTCGGCCTCGGTATGCTGCTGGCCGAAGGCATTGGCGATACCATCCGTATCTCGCTGGCGGCCGACCCGGTCGAAGAAGTGAAAGTCGGCTACGACATCCTCAAGTCGCTGCACCTGCGCTCGCGTGGCATCAACTTCATCGCCTGCCCGAGCTGCTCGCGGCAGAACTTCGATGTGGTCAAGACCATGAACGAGCTGGAAGGGCGCCTGGAAGACCTGCTGGTGCCGCTGGACGTGGCGGTGATCGGTTGCGTGGTCAACGGCCCGGGCGAAGCCAAGGAGTCCCATGTGGGGCTGACCGGTGGCACGCCGAACCTGGTCTACATCGACGGCAAGCCGGCGCAGAAGCTGACCAACGACAACCTGGTCGATGAACTGGAAAAGCTCATCCGCCAGAAAGCGGCCGAAAAGGCCGAAGCCGACGCGGCGCTGATCGTCCGTGGCTGACACACAGAATTCGTAAGGACTTTTCGTGAGCAAATCGCTACAAGCCATCCGTGGCATGAACGACATCCTGCCAGAACAGTCGCCACTGTGGCGCTACTTCGAGGGCACCGTGGCCGGCCTGCTGGATACCTACGGGTACAGCCAGATCCGCACGCCGATCGTCGAGTTCACCGAGCTTTTCAAGCGCTCCATCGGTGAAGTGACCGACATCGTCGAAAAAGAGATGTACACCTTCGAGGACCGCAACGGCGACTCGCTGACCCTGCGCCCCGAAGGTACTGCCGCCTGCGTGCGTGCCGTACTCGAGCATGGCATCACCGGCAACGGCCAGGTGCAGAAACTGTGGTACATCGGCCAGATGTTCCGCCACGAGCGCCCGCAGAAGGGCCGCTACCGCCAGTTCCACCAGATTGGCGTGGAAGTGTTCAACCTGGATGGCCCGGACATCGACGCCGAGCTGATCATGTTGACCTGGCGCCTGTGGGGCCTGCTGGGTATCCAGGACGCGGTCAAGCTGGAGCTCAACAGCCTGGGCACCAGCGAAGCCCGTGCACGCTACCGTGATGCGTTGGTCGAGTTCCTCTCGGCGCGCCTGGAGCAACTGGACGAAGACAGCCAGCGCCGCCTGAAGAGCAACCCGCTGCGCATCCTCGACAGCAAGGACCAGAACACCCAGGCGGTGCTGGTCGGCGCGCCGAAGCTGGAAGACTACCTGGACGAAGAGTCGCGCGTGCACTTCGAGGGCCTCAAGGCCCGCCTGGACGCTGCCGGCATCCCGTTCGTGATCAACACCAAGCTGGTGCGTGGCCTGGACTACTACAGCAAGACTGTGTTCGAGTGGGTCACCGACAAGCTCGGCGCCCAGGGCACTGTCTGCGCCGGCGGCCGTTATGACGGCCTGGTCGAACAGATGGGCGGCAAGCCGACCTCGGGCGTCGGTTTCGCCATGGGCATCGAGCGCCTGATCCTGCTGCTGGAAACCCTGGGCAAGGTGCCCGAGTCCATCAGCCGCCAGATCGACGTCTACCTGTGCGCCTTTGGCGAACAGGCGGAGCTGGCCGGCCTGCGCCTGTCCGAAAGCCTGCGTGACCGCTTGCCGGGCCTGCGCCTGGCAGTCAACGCCGGCGGTGGCAGCTTCAAGAGCCAGTTCAAGAAAGCCGACAAGAGTGGCGCGCTGTTCGCCCTGATCCTCGGCGACGACGAGCTGGCCCAGCAAGAGATCGGCTTCAAGCCCCTGCGTGGTCAGGGCGAACAACAGAACATTGCCTGGGATGCTCTGGCTGAGCACCTGGAAACCGCGATCGCGCAGGCGTAACGCGGTTCAACAAGCAAATAGGCGAAAAGGAGTATTGGGGTGTCGAGTACCGATGATGAACTGGCAGGGGTCAAGGACTGGTGGAACCGCAACGGCAAGCCGCTGCTGACCGGTGCCCTGTTGGCTGGCGTAGTGGTGTTGGGCTGGAATACCTGGCACAAGTACCAGAACAATCAGTCGCAAGGTGCCTCGCAGCTGTACCAGGCCTTGCTGGAGACCAGCCTGACGCCGACTGGCCAGCCTGACGCGACCAAGGTCGCGGAACTGGCCGGCAAGCTCAAGAGCGAGTTCGGTGGTACCGCCTACGCCCAGTACGGCAGCCTGTTCGTTGCCAAGGTCGCGGTCGAGAGCGGCAAGCTCGACGACGCTGCTGCCGAGTTGAAGAGCGTGCTGGACAAGCCGGCCGATGCCACTCTGGGCGAGATTTCGCGTCAGCGCCTGGCTCGTGTGCTGGCCGCCCAGAACAAGGCCGAGGATGCCCTCAAGCTGCTCGACGGCGACGCCGACAAAGCCTTCCTGGCCAGCCGCGAAGAGTTGAAAGGTGACCTGCTGGTGCAACTGGGTCGCGCCGACGACGCGCACAGCGCTTACGAGAAAGCCAAGGCTGCGTTGTCCGATGAGGCGGCGGTCGGTGGCCTGCAATTGAAGCTGGATGACTTGGCCAAAGGGGACGCGTAAGTGATCGGTTGGAAACATGCAGCAGTGCTGACCCTGGCCGTACTGGCCGCAGGTTGCAGCAGCAACAGCAAGAAGGAACTGCCTCCGGCCGAGCTGACCAAGTTCACCGAGGAAGTGGTGCTGAAAAAGCAGTGGAGCCGTTCGATCGGTGACGGCCAGGGCGAGACCTACAACACCCTCGTACCTGCCATCGAGAACGACCGTATCTACGCCTCCGACGTCAACGGCGAAGTCTTCGCCCTCGACCGCATCACCGGCGACGTGGTATGGAAGAAGGACCTCGAGCTGCCGGTTTCCGGCGCTGTCGGCGTGGGCTACGGCCTGGTCATGATCGGTACCCTCAAGGGTGAAGTCATCGCCCTGGACTCCAGCACCGGTGAGGAGCGCTGGCGCTCCCGCGTGACCAGCGAAGTGCTGGCCCCGCCTGCCAACAACGGTGATGTGGTGGTGGTGCAGACCCAAGACGATCGCCTGATCGGCCTGGATGCTGCCACTGGCGACCGCCGCTGGATCTACGAAAACACCCCGGCCGTGCTGACCCTGCGTGGCACCGGCGCGCCGATCGCCACCAACCGCCTGGCCGTCGCCGGCCTGTCCACCGGCAAGGTGGTGGCGGTGGACATCAACAACGGCGTACCGGTGTGGGAAAGCCGTGTGGCAATCCCGCAGGGCCGTTCCGAGCTGGACCGCGTGGTCGATATCGACGGCGGCCTGCTGCTGTCGGGTGGTACCCTGTACGTCAGCACCTACCAGGGCCGCGTCGCGGGCCTGGACCTGGAAAGCGGCCGCGTGCTGTGGCAGCGTGATGCCTCCAGCTACGTGGGTGTCGCCCAAGGCTACGGTAACGTCTATGTCAGCGAAGCTTCCGGTACTGTCGAAAGCGTCGACGAGCGCTCGTCCAGCGCCCTGTGGACCAACGACACCATGGCTCGCCGCCAGCTGACCGCGCCTGAAGTGTTCTCCAGCTACGTGGCGGTGGGCGACTTCGAGGGTTACCTGCACCTGCTGAGCCAGGTCGATGGCCGCTTCGTCGGCCGTGAGCGTATCGACAGTGATGGCCTGCGTGCCCGCCCACTTGTGGTCGGCGACACCATCTACGTCTTCGGCAACAGCGGCAAGCTCGAGGCACTGACCATCCGCTGAAGCTATGCTTGAAGCCTTGGCGGGCTTCAAGCCGCGGCGTAGGACACGCCGCCCGAACTCCGGCCGCTGCCTTGCAGCGGCCTTTGCATTTTCAAGAATTCAAGAGTGGAGAGCCGAATGGTTCCCGTAATCGCCCTGGTGGGCCGCCCAAACGTCGGCAAATCCACCATGTTCAACCGCCTGACCAAGACCCGCGATGCCATCGTTGGTGACCTGTCGGGCCTGACCCGTGACCGCCAGTACGGTGATGCCACCTGGCAGGGTCGTTCCTTCATCCTGATCGACACCGGCGGTATCACCGGTGACGAAGTGGGCATGGACGAGAAAATGGCCGAGCAGTCGCTCATGGCCATCGAAGAAGCTGACTATGTGCTGTTCCTGGTCGATGCCCGTGCCGGCATGACCGCTGCCGACCAGATGATCGCCGAGCACCTACGCAAGCGGAACAAGGAAGCGATCCTGGTTGCCAACAAGATCGACAACATCGATGCCGATGTGGCACGCGCCGAGTTCTCGCCGCTGGGCATGGGCAACGCGATCCCGGTAGCCGGCTCCCAGGGCCGCGGCATCAATGCGCTGATGGAGGCCGTGCTCGGCCACCTGCCACGCGACCAGGTCGAGGAAGCGCTGGACGCCGAAGTCGCCGAAGGCGAGGAAGCGGTGCGCATCCCGGGCCCGAGCGAGAAGGATGGCATCAAGATCGCCATCATCGGCCGCCCCAACGTCGGCAAGTCGACGCTGGTCAACCGCATGCTCGGCGAAGAGCGCGTGGTGGTTTACGACCAGCCGGGCACCACCCGCGACAGTATCTACATCCCGTTCGAGCGCGATGACGAGAAGTACACCTTCATCGACACCGCCGGCGTGCGCAAGCGCGGCAAGATCCACGAGGAAGTCGAGAAGTTCTCGGTGGTGAAGACGCTGCAGGCGATCAAGGACGCCAACGTGGTGATTTTCGTCATGGACGCCCGCGAAGGCGTGGTGGATCACGACCTGAACCTGCTGGGCTTCGCCCTGGAAGCTGGCCGCGCCATCGTCATCGCCCTGAACAAGTGGGACGGCATGGAGCCGGGCGAGCGTGACTACGTGAAGACCGAGCTGGAGCGCCGGCTGTTCTTCGTCGATTTCGCCGACATCCACTTCATCTCCGCCCTGCACGGCACCGGCGTGGGCCACCTGTACAAGTCGGTGCAGGCCGCGTTCAAGTCGGCGGTAACCCGTTGGCCGACCAGCCGCCTGACGCAGATCCTCGAAGATGCCGTGAGCGAGCACCAGCCGCCGCTGGTCAACGGCCGCCGCATCAAGCTGCGCTATGCCCACCTTGGTGGTGCCAACCCACCGCTGATCGTGATCCACGGCAACCAGACCGACAAGATTCCGAAGTCGTACTCGCGTTACCTGGAAAACACCTACCGCCGTGTGCTGAAACTGGTCGGTACGCCGATCCGCATCGAGTACAAGGGCGGTGAGAACCCGTACGAGGGCAAGAAGAACACCCTCACCGACCGCCAGGTCAACAAGAAGCGCCGCCTGATGTCGCACCACAAGAAGGCCGAGAAGAAGCGCCGCGACAAGCGCTGATTCCGCGTCGACTTCTTCGCGGGTAAACCCGCTCCTACAGGACCCACAGTTTTCGAAATCTGTGCAGGACCTGTGGGAGCGGGTTTACCCGCGAAGAGGCCCTTTGATCCAGCGCAAATCCCCCTATTGTTTCAACCTTTTTCCTGACCGCTCGATCCGCTATGCTCGGACTCCACCCCGTGCCGGATACACCCCAGGAAAGAGGGCTCCATGATCCGCAGCAAACTGCCGAATGTCGGCACGACCATCTTCACCACCATGTCCCAGCTCGCCGTGCAGACGGGCGCGCTCAACCTGTCGCAAGGCTTCCCCGACTTCAATGGCCCGCAGGCGCTGCTCGATGCAGTCGGCCGGCATGTGGCCGCAGGGCATAACCAGTATTCTCCGATGACCGGCCTGCCGGCCCTGCGCCAGCAGGTGGCGGCCAAGGTCGCGCGGCTGTATGGCGCGCAGGTGGATGCCGACCGGGAAGTGACCATCACCCCTGGCGCCACCGAGGCGATCTTCTGCGCCATCCAGGCTGTGGTGCATGCCGGTGACGAGGTAATCGTCTTCGACCCTTGCTACGACAGCTACGAGCCGTCCGTGGAACTGGCTGGTGGGCGCTGCGTGCATGTACAGCTGAGCGATGGCGATTTCCGCATCGACTGGCAGAAGTTCAGCGATGCCCTCAGCCCGCGCACGCGCATGGTCATTCTCAATTCGCCGCACAACCCCAGCGGTGCGCTGATTACCCGTGAAGACCTGGACCAACTGGCGCGGCTTATCGCTGACCGCGATATCTACCTGGTCAGCGACGAGGTCTACGAGCACTTGGTCTATGACGGTGTACGCCATGCCAGCGTGTTGGCCCACGAGCAACTGTACCAGCGCGCCTTCGTGGTCAGCTCGTTCGGCAAGACTTATCACGTCACCGGCTGGAAGACCGGCTACGTGATCGCCCCGCCGGCGCTGAGTGCCGAGTTGCGCAAGGTACACCAGTACGTCAACTTCTGCGGGGTGACCCCGCTGCAGTGCGCCCTGGCCGATTTCATGGCCGAGCACCCCGAGCATATCGATGAACTGCCGGCCTTCTACCAGGCCAAGCGAGACTTGTTCTGCGGTTTGCTGGAGGGCTCGCGGTTCCGCTTCACCCGCACGGCGGGCACCTATTTCCAGCTGGTGGACTATTCGCAGATCCGCCCGGACCTGAACGATGTCGACATGTCGCTGTGGCTGACCCGTGAGCACGGCGTGGCGACCATCCCGGTGTCGGTGTTCTACCAGCAACCCATCCCCGAGCAACGCCTGGTCCGCCTGTGCTTTGCCAAACGAGAGGAGACGCTGCGTCAGGCAGCGGAAAAACTATGCGCGATCTGAGTACACTGCCGAATCTGAAAGTCGCCCTGGTGCAGACCACCCTGGCCTGGCACGACCGTGAGGCCAACTATGCGCACTTCGAAGAGCTGCTGGAGCAGGTGGGCGAAGTGGACCTGGTGATCCTGCCGGAAATGTTCACTACCGGTTTTTCCATGCAATCGGAAAGCCTGTGCGAGCCGGAAAACGGCCCGACCTACAAATGGCTGAAGGCCCAGGCGAAGAAGTACAACACGGTGATTACCGGCAGCGTGATCATCCAGGCCGCCGATGGCAGCCACCGCAACCGTCTGCTGTGGGCCCGACCGGATGGCGAGATCCTGCACTACGACAAGCGTCACCTGTTCCGCATGGCCGGTGAGCACAAGCATTACACCCCGGGTGAGCGCCAGGTGCAGTTCGAGCTCAAGGGCTGGCGGATTCGCCCGCTGATCTGCTACGACCTGCGTTTCCCGGTGTGGAGCCGCGATGCCCAGGACACCGACCTGTTGCTGTACACCGCCAACTGGCCGGCTGCGCGCCGCCAGCACTGGAACCGCCTGTTGCCGGCGCGGGGTATCGAGAACCTGTGCTATGTGGCGGCGGTGAACCGGGTGGGCACCGACGGCAAGGGCTTTGCCTATTCCGGCGACAGCCAGGTGCTGGATTTCCAGGGCGAGAGCCTGCTCAGTGCCGGCGAGGCCGACGGTGTTTTCACCGCTGTGTTGAGCGCGGCAGAGCTGGCGGCCTACCGGACCAAGTTCCCGGCCAACCTGGATGCCGATACCTTCGAGCTTCACTGACAGCTTGTACCGGCCTCTTCGCGGGTAAACCCGCTCCCACAGGTCCCCCACAGTGTTTGAATTCTGTGCAGTACCTGTAGGAGCGGGTTTACCCGCGAAGAGGCCTGTGCTGGTTACATCAGTTTCCGATCAGTACACATCCCGCCGATACCGCCCATCCTCGATCAGCTGTTGCACAACCGCTTCCCCGAGGATGCCGTTGAGCGCTGCATCCACCCCGGCAGCCATGCCTTGCAGGCTGCCGCAGACATACACACAGGCACCATCCGCGACCCAGCGCTTGAGCGTTTCAGCCTGCTGCAGCAACACATCCTGCACATACACCTTGTCGGCCTGATCCCGCGAAAATGCCAGGTCCAGGCGTGCCAGGTCGCCGTTGTCCAGCCAGCCTTGCAGCTCGTTGCCGCACAGCAGGTCATGCGCCCGGTTACGTTCGCCGAACAGCAGCCAGTTGCGCTGCTCGCCAGCATTCACCCGCGCGCGGAGCAGGCTGCGCAGGCCGGCCAGGCCGGTGCCATTGCCGATCAATACCAGCGGTGCAGTCGTTTCCGGCAGGTGGAAGCTGCTGTTGCGTCGCAAACGCAGGCTCAACATACCCCCAAGCGGCAGGTACTCGGTCAGCCAGCCGGAACCCAGGCCCAGGTTGCCATCGGCATGGCGTTCCTGGCGCACTATCAGCTCCAGCACACCATCGCTGGCGATCGAGGCAATCGAGTATTCGCGGCTGCCGATCGGCACCAGTGCGTCGACCAGCGCCTGCGGCTGCAAACCGACCAAGTGATCGCGACGGGTCGGCAACTGGCGACCGGACAGGGCCTGGGCGAGGGTTTCGGCCAAGCCATTCACTTGCACCTTGGCCCCGCCGTCCAGCGCCATGCCATCGAGGAAGGCGTCGATCCTCGGCTGGCCGTTGAGCGGCAGGATCTCCACCAGGTCGCCGGCTTCCCAGCTGGCGGGCTGCTCCGGTCGCAGGCCCAGCAGGTACACCGGCTGGCCCTGGCTGCCCGGGTTGAGCAGTTCGCGGCGCACCAGCGACCAGTTGCCGAAACTCGGCGGCTGCCAGGCGGCCACTGGCTGGGCGCCGGTCAGTTGCGCCAGTTCCTGCTGCCACTGCTGCAGCGCGGCCTGGTCGGCGTTGTCCACTTCCACCGGGCTGAATGCGCTGCTGGCCCCGCGCTCACCCAGCCATGCCTGCAGGCGGCGGGCGAAGCCGCAAAAGTGCGGATACTGGCGGTCACCGAGGGCGAGCAGGGCGTAGCTGAGGTTGTCCAGCGCCCAAGGCTGGCCGAGCACCTTGCGCTCGAAGGCGCGGGCGCTGTCGGGGGCTTCGCCGTCGCCGAAGGTGCTGACCACGAACAGCGCACGTCGGGCCTGGCGCAGGTCGCTTTCACCCAGTTCTGCCAGGGCGCGTACCTGCACTGGCAGGCCGGCAGCCTGAAGCTGCCCGGCGCTCTGCCAGGCCAGTTGTTCGGCAAGCCCGCTCTGGCTGGCAAAGCCGATCAGCCAGCTGTCGCCGCTGGCAGTGTTGCTGGTGACGTTGCCACGGGCGGCACGTACCTGGCGCTTCTTGCGACGGCGGTCGAGGTACAGCAGCCAGCCGGTGACGAAGAACAGCGGCATGGTCAGGCTGGCGATGGTGACGATGATGCGCCCCGGCAGGCCGAAGTATTCGCCCACGTGCAGGGCGTAGACGCTCTGGAGCAGCTGGGCCTTGAAGGACTTGTCGGTGTAGCGGTCATGTCTTTTCACCTGGCCGCTGGCCGGGTCCAGTACCAGGGTGTTGAAGGCACGTGGGTGGTCGGCGTTATCCAGCAGGTAGAACAGGTTGGCCGGCTGGCCGCCTACCGGTGGCAGGCGCAGGTTGTACATGGCCAGGCCCGGGCCGGCAGCGTCCTTGAGGTTGGCCCAGATCGCGTCGTAGTCGACCACCAGCGGCGGGGCGTTCTTGTCGATTTTCTGCGGCCCCGTGGCGGCCCCGGCCTTCGCCGCGCTTTTGCTGCTGGCCGGCGGCCGGCGTGTCGGCCAGCAGCTTGTTCAGGCCGTCGCGGTACCACTCGTAGGACCAGAACAGCCCGGTCAGGGCGAACAGCAGGTAGAACAGCAGGCACCAGGTGCCAGCCACCGCGTGCAGGTCCCAGTTGAAGGCGCGGCCTTTCTTGGCCCAGTCGAAGGTCAGCCAGGTGCGCCAGTCCAGCGCCTTGCGCGGCCAGCGCAGGTACAGGCCGGAGAGGCAGAAGAACACCAGCATCAGGGTGCAGGCACCGGTGATCTGCCGGCCGCTGTCGCCCATGGCCAGGAAGCGGTGCAGGTTGAGCATGAGGTTGAAGAAGCCTTGCCCGGCCACTTCTCCCTTGAGTTCGCCGGTGTACGGGTCGGCGTAGCGCAACTGGCCACGGCGCTCGCCTGGCGGTGGGGTAAAGAAGACGCGTGCGGCGTTGCCTTCGCGTACATCGACCCACAGCATCGCCACCTTGTCGTGCTGCTGGGCCTCGACCCGCTGGACCAGTTCGGCCGGGGGCAGCACGCCCTCCGGGCGCACCTGGACCTTCAGGACATCGGCATTCAGCGCGCGCAGCAGTTCGTCCTGAAACGAGTACAAAGCCCCGGTGATACCCATCAAGGCCAGCACCAGGCCAGCGGTGATGCCAAAGAACCAGTGCAATTGGAACAGCGTCTTCTTCACCACATGATCACCTTGTGTTTCTGCCGCACACTGCGCGGCGTGCATTATGCCTTGATACGCAAAAGCCCCGCTCACGGGAATGAACGGGGCAGGGTGGGCGAGTCAGTCAGGCTTGTGTTGTCTGTACCGGCCTCTTCGCGGGTGAACCCGCTCCCACAGAGATATCACTGGACCTGAGGCCAGTGGAGTACCTGTGGGAGCGGGTTCACCCGCGAAAGGGCCGGCACAGGCGCAGCCCATTCAACAGATCAACCCGATCCCGGCATCAGAAGTGGACGCTGGTGGTCAACAGAGCCGTCCGCCCCGCCGCCTGGTTGGCGAAGTGGGTAGAGAAGGCCTTGTCGTAGTACACCTCGTTGGTCAGGTTCTGCACGTTCAGCTGCAGGTCGATGTTCTTGGTCAGCTTGTAGGCGGCCATGGCGTCGTAGCGTACATAGCTGTCGACCATGGTGGTGTTGGCCACGCTGCCATACACGTCATCCACGTAGAAGGCACCGCCACCCACGGTCAGCTTCGGTGTAATGGAGTAGGTGGTCCACAAGCTGGCGCTGTTGTTCGGCGTGTTCGGCAGCTGGTTGCCGTCGTTGGCCTTGTTCACGGCACCACCGTCTATCTGGCGAGCTTCCATGTAGGTGTAGCCGGCAAATACCTGCCATTTTTCGGTGATCTTGCCGCTGGCAGACAGTTCGATGCCCTGTACGCGAGTTTCGCCGACGTTCTCGTAGGTAGTGGTGTCAACCTGGACGCGGGCGTTTTCCTTCTCGGTGCGGAACAGCGCTGCGGCCAGGGACAGGCGCTGGTCGAGCAGGTCCCACTTGGTGCCGATTTCGTAGTTGGTGGTTTCCTCCGGCTCCAGATCGCTGCTCAGCAAGTTGCCGGCGCGGTCGGTGGTGTTGCCCAGCGGGTTGCCTTCAGTACCTTCGCCCAGCATTGCTCCGGGTGGCGTTGCGGAGGTGGCGTAGGAAACGTAGATACTGCCATTCTCGGCCGGCTTCCATACAAGGCCCAGCTGGCCGGTAACGAACTCGCTTGTATCCTTGCCTTTGGAGACAACGCCCTTGCTGTTCACCACGGTGGCGCCTGTGGCGTCGTAGGTGCGGTACTGGGTGTCGAAGTGGTCGTAGCGCAGGCCCATGTTCAACAGCCACTCGGGCGTCAGTTCGAGTGTGTCAAAAACATAAATTGCGCGGGTGTTGCTCTTGGTATCGGTGCCCGCGTAGTTGCGTGCGATGCTGCCGTTCCACGGATCGTCCGGGTTCGGGTTGCTCAGTGAGGTGCAGTTGTAACCGCTGGTGGCGCCGATCATGCCTGGGGTGCAGTTGGTGTTGGCGGTGCCGCCCGGGACGGTGTCAGTATCGACGGTATAGCTCGAGCGCTTGCTCTCTTCTCGGCTCAGCTCGATACCGGTCGAGAAACTGTTCTTCATGCCACCCAGGTAGAACTCACCGAACAGGTCGGTCTGGTTGGTGGTGGTGGCAGTGTTGCCCACACGGGTATTGGCGCGGCGCCAGACGCTGCCGTTGTTGACGTTACCCTTGCTGTCGTCAGGCTGGGTCAGGATGTAGTCCTGCATGCTGTTGCCATGGCGCAGGGTGTTCTTGATGGTCAGCGAGTCGGTCAAGTCGTGCTCGATGGCAAAGGTGGCAATATCCACGCGGCTTTTGCGGAAGTCACGACCGGTCAGGCCATAGAAGTTGTCGCTGTCGCCGCCGTCGTACGGCTTGCTCGGGTGTGCCGAGGTGCGGGCAGTACTACCAGCGGTCGGGATGGTGTACGGAATGCCCGAATCCGGCAGGTCGTCGCTTTCCAGATGGTAGTAGTCGAGGTTCACGCGGGTCGGAGTACCCAGGCCGAAAGCCAGCGATGGGGCGATGCCCCAACGGTCGTAGTTGACCTTGTCGCGGCCGGCGACGTTGCTTTCGTGGGTCATCAGGTTCAGGCGCCCGGCAACGGAGTCGCTGAACTGGTAGTTACCATCGAAGGTATAGCGCTGGGTCTGGTCGCTGCCCCAGGTCCAGGCGCCGTCAAGCGAGTTGCCCAGGTGGGCGCGCTTGCTCACCAGGTTGATGCTGCCGCCGGCGGCGCCTCGGCCGCCGATGGCCGAGTTCGGGCCCTTGGCTACCTCTACCGATTCGATGGCGAAGATTTCGCGGGTTTGCGCACCAGTGTCGCGCACGCCGTCCAGGTAGGTGTCGCCCTGGGCGTCGAAGCCGCGGATGAACGGGCGGTCGCCTTGCGGGTTGCCGCCTTCGCCGGCACCAAAGGTGATGCCCGGTACAGTGCGCAGTGCATCCTGCAGCGTCAGGGCGTTGGTGTCCTTGATCACTTGCTGCGGGATCACGGTTATCGAGCGGGGGGTATCCACCAGCGGCGCGGTGTACTTCTGCGAGGATGCCTGGTCGACCTTGTAATCGGTGCTGGCCTGTTCAGCCTTGCCGTTGACGCTGGTGGCGTCGAGGGTGATAGCACTGCTGGCGACCGGGTCGGCGGCGTAGGCCGACGAAGCGCTGAGGGCTACGCCGATGGCAGACACGATCAGGCGTGGTGAACTCACTGCAGATGGTACGTACTGGCGCATTGCTAAGGACCTTCCCCAAGGTGGTAAGGCCGCGGATCTTAATGTAAGCAATTGTGACTCACAATTGAGATTCGTTACCATTCGTGAATAATTTACAATCTTTACAATTTGCCTTTACGGTTTCATCAAGCTGAAACGTCTTAAGCGGCAATTGGGGCTTGTGAAGCGCAAAAGGGAATCAATATCATTGGCGCATTACATTTTCCGACGGTGCTGTCGCCATGCTGCTTCACATCCCTGGCCTGTTTCACGCCGATGAACTGGCCCGTATCCGCGAGGCGCTGGAGCAGGCCGACTGGGCCGACGGCAAGATCACGGCCGGCTACCAGTCGGCCAAGGCCAAGCACAACCTGCAACTGCCGGAAGGCCACCCGCTGGCCAAGGAAATTGGCAGCGCGCTGATCGACCGCCTGTGGCAGAACCCGCGCTTCATGTCTGCAGCCTTGCCGCACAAGGTGTTCCCGCCGCTGATCAACTGCTATCGCGAAGGCGGCAGTTTCGGCTTCCACATCGACAACGCCCTGCGCCAGCCCAAGGGCAACCCGGAGCGGGTGCGTACCGACCTGTCTTCCACGCTGTTCCTCAGCGATCCGGACAGCTACGGCGGCGGCGAGCTGGTGATTCAGGACACCTATGGCGTGCAGCAGGTCAAGCTGCCCGCCGGTGACCTGGTGCTGTACCCCGGCACCAGCCTGCACAAGGTCAACCCGGTTACCCGTGGCCAGCGTTATGCCGCGTTCTTCTGGACCCAGAGCCTGGTGCGCGAGGACAGCCAGCGGGCGTTGCTCTTCGAGATGGACAATGCCATCCAGCAACTGACTGCCGATGTGCCGGACCATCCGTCACTGCTGCAGTTGACCGGCACCTACCACAATCTGCTGCGCCGCTGGGCCGAGGTCTGAGCCGTGTCCTATCAGTTGCGGCGTGAGGAAGTGGTGGATGTGGCCGGTTTGCGGGCCATGCTGGAAGAAAGCCCTGGCAAGGCCGCCCAGGCGATCCTGGCGGCGGCAGGGCAGGGCGCGGTCGAGGCACAGTTGCTGCTAGGGCAGATCCTGCTCGACGGGCGCGGCATTCAGGCGGATGCAGCCGTCGCCAGGCGCTGGTTCGGCATCGCCGCGCAGGGTGGCAGTGCCATGGCGCACAACATGCTGGGCCGTTGCCTGGAGCATGGCTGGGGCGGTGAGCCAAGCCAGACGCAGGCGGCCATTCACTATGCGCGTGCGGCCGATGCCGGGCTGGACTGGGGGCTGTACAACCTGGGCAACTTGCTGGCCACCGGGCGCGGCATACCGGCCAACCAGGCACAGGCGCTGATGTGCTACGAGAAGGCCGCGCACATGGGGCATGCCAAGTCGATGAACCTGTACGGGCGTTACCTGGAACAAGGCATCGCCACGGCGCCCAATCCGACACGGGCGGTGCGCTGGTATCGGCGCTCGGCCGAGGCGGGGGACTTTCGTGGCATGTTCAGCCTGGCGCTGGTGCTTGTCGAGCGGGGACAGGTGGCGGAAGCCGGGCCCTGGCTGGAGCGGGCGCGGGTCGAGGGGAACATGAATTTCCTGCGCAGTGCCTTGGTGACCCTGCAGGGGGCGGGGCCGGCGTTGATGGCCTTTGCCGGGAGCTATGCCCAGGAGCTTGAGCGGCGCGAAGCCTGATGTTGACTGGGCCGGCCCCTTCGCGGGCAAGCCCGCCCCCACAGGTACAGCGCCAGTTTTCAATGTAGCGCCGTCCCTGTAGGAGCGGGCTTGCCCGCGAAGAGGCCAGCACAGGAGTACACAAATGAAAACGGGGCCTTTCGGCCCCGTTTCGCATTACAGGTAGTAAGCCTTCAGCGGCGGGAAGCCGTTGAATTCCACTGCGCTGTAGCTGGTGGTGTAGGCGCCGGTCGACAGCCAGTACAGGCGGTCACCGATGGCCAGGTTCAGCGGCAGGCCGTACTTGTAGTGCTCGTACATGATGTCGGCGCTGTCGCAGGTCGGGCCGGCGATGACCACTTCTTCGGTCTCGCCTTTCTTCTCGGTCCAGATCGGGAACTTGATGGACTCGTCCATGGTTTCGATCAGGCCGGAGAACTTGCCCACGTCGGTGTAGATCCAGCGCTCGACGGCAGTGCGCGACTTGCGTGCAACCAGTACCACTTCGCTGACCAGGATACCGGCGTTGGCAATCAGCGAACGGCCCGGCTCGAGGATGATTTCCGGCAGGTCGTCACCGAAGTCTTCCTTCAGGAAGCGGATGATCTCTTCGGCGTAGGTTTCCAGGCTGTTGGTCCGGGTGATGTAGTTGGCCGGGAAGCCGCCACCCATGTTGATCAGCTTCAGCTCGATGCCGTCTTCTTCCTTCAGGCGCTCGAAGATCACCTTGACCTTGGCGATGGCGGCGTCCCACACGCTGATGTCGCGCTGTTGCGAGCCGACATGGAAGGAAATGCCGTAAGGCACCAGACCCAGGTCGCGGGCGAGAATCAGCAGGTCCATGGCCATGTCGGTCTGGCAGCCGAATTTACGCGACAGCGGCCAGTCGGCAGTGGTCGAGCCTTCGGTGAGAATACGCACGTACACCTTCGAACCCGGTGCGGCCTTGGCGATGTTGCGCAGGTCGGCTTCCGAGTCGGTGGCATACAGGCGCACGCCCTTCTCGTAGAAGTAGCGGATGTCCTTGGACTTCTTGATGGTGTTGCCGTAGCTGATACGGTCGGCGCTGACGCCGCGGCCCAGCACCTTGTCCAGCTCGTAGATCGAGGCGATGTCGAAGCTCGAACCTTTCTCTTTGAGCAGGTCGATGATTTCCACGGCTGGGTTGGCCTTGACCGCGTAGTACACCTTGGCGAATTCGAAACCAGCGCGCAGGTCGTCGTAGGCCTGGCTGATCATCTGGGTATCGATGAGTACGAAAGGGGTTTCCTGCTTGTCGGCAAACGCCTTCATTTTCTGGAAGGTGTCACGCGCGAAATAGTCTTCGACCTGGATCGACATGCTCAGGGACTCCATGGGCAAACTGAAAATTTAAGTGGCTGCAAACTGAACGTCCTCCGTATCCCCACTTTGGTTCGCCTACTCAGTACTTGAGCCGGATGGATCGTTTCCAGCATGGACGTTCGGCGCGCACTTTAGGGCGTGAAGAATGCAGAATCAACAGGCAATCCGGGCGTGATCGACGCGGATCGACGACCTGCCATTTGAATAACCGACCCATGTGACCGGCTGATGTTCCCCGGAGTGTTTCAAGCGTAAAAAATAGTGGAATGGAACGCGTTGGCTCCTTCGCGGGCACGCCCGCTCCCACAGGCATCTCGCGGTTCCTATGGGAGCGGGCGTGCCCGTGAAGGGGCCTCAGGTGTTCATATTTATGGCCACATTTCCCTGGCACTGCCGTGCATGAAAAAGACGATAAATTTTTTGTTACCGACTGGCGGAATTGCCGTCCTTGATGAGAAACATTACTATTCGCACCCTTGTCTGCCTCCCTGATGACCCCGACCGTGTCCGGACCCAAAGGCTTCCTCGACCACTACCATGAGCTGATCGGCACCTGGACGCGCAAGTTGCGCAGTCGACAGCAGGCCGAGGACCTCACCCACGATGCCTTTGTCCGGGTACTGGAAAACCCGCGCGAGCAGGTCGAGCAGCCACGCGCCTACCTGCACCAGACCGCACGCAATATTGCCGTGGATGGCTTCCGTCGCGAGGACCGCCGCCATGCACTGGAGCTGGCCGACAGTGTCGAGCGGGCGTTGGCCGAACTGCCGCTCAATTGCCGGCAGGTGTTCATCTGGCAGAAGCTCGAAGGCCTGACCCAGGCCGAGATCGCCGAGCGCATGGGTTTGAGCAAGAACATGGTCGAAAAGTATATGATCCGCACGCTCCGGCATCTGCGCGAGCACCTGGATGTGTCGGCATGATGAGTCAGGAGACCTTTTCGATGAAACAGCACGGTACCGATACCGTCCGCGAGCAGGCGGCCGCGTGGTTCGCCCGGGTGCAGGATGCACCTCGCGATGCCGGGCTGCAGGCGCAGCTGCACGCCTGGCTGGAAGGCGATGCGCGACACCGTGAAGAGTACCAGCAGCTCGCCCGCCTGTGGCAGGCCGCCGAGTTCATCCCGCGCCAGCGCCTGGAAGCGCTGTGCCAGCCGGCACCGGTACGCCAGTTGCCACGTCGGCGCTTCGTGCGCCAGGCCTTGGCCGCCAGCGTGGCCGCACTGGCGTTGGGCTTGGGCTGGGGCGGCTGGCACTACCAGCAACTGAATCACCAGGGCAGCTTGCAGACCGCCTTCAACGAACGCCGCCAGGTCGAACTGCCGGATGGATCGCACCTTGAGCTCAACGGCAGCACGCAAGTGCAGGTCGCTTTCAGCGCCGGCCAGCGGCATGTCCGGCTGATGGCGGGTGAGGTGATGTTCACCGTCGCCCACGACAGTGGCAGGCCGTTCGTGGTCGACACCGCCCAGGGCAGCGTGACTGTCACCGGTACCCGTTTCGACGTCCGCCTGGACCCGGCCAGCACCCGCGTGGCGGTGGAGCAGGGCTCGGTGCGTGTGCAGGGCAAAGGCGCCTCGCTGGCGCAGCTCACGGCGGGCCAGGGCTCGCATATAGATGCACAAGGCCAGGTGGCCGCGCCCTATGCGGTGAATACCGGCGCCCTGACTGCCTGGCGCCAAGGCAGGCTGGTGTTCGATAACGCCACCCTGGCCGAGGTGGTGGCCGAAGCCTCGCGTTACCGCAGCCAGCCGCTGCGGGTCGCCCCCGGCAAAGTCGCGCAGCTGCGGCTGTCCAGCACCTTCAGCACCGATGACACCGACGCACTGCTGCGTGCCTTGCCGAGCATCCTGCCAGTGGCCATCAAGGCCCATGAAGATGGCTCGCGCGAAATAATCGCGAAATAGATTCAGGTTTTTTTCCGCTCGTTCGTCTTCCCCGCCAGCTGCAACTGCCAAGCATTTCCATTTGCATGCGGTTGGCGTTTATTCCGTATTCCAGGAAGTTTCGACGACGTGAACAACAACAATCCCTTCCCACGCTTCCGCGCCCTGGCGCTGGCCCTTGCGGTCAGCGCCGTGGCCGTCAACAGCCAGGCCGCAGACGCCACTATTCAGATTCAGGCCCAATCCTTGGCATCGGCGCTGAACCAACTGGGCCAGCAGACCAACCTGCAGCTGTTCTTCAACCCCGAACTGGTGGCCGGCAAGCAGGCCCCGGCGGTGTCCGGCCAGCTGGCGCCCGAGCAGGCGCTGCAGCAGTTGTTGCAAGGCAGCGGCCTGACCTACGAGATGTCCCAGGGCACCGTGGTGGTCAAGCCGGCCCAGGCCGATGGCACCCTCACCACCGGTAGCCTGGAGCTGGCACCCACCGACGTCAAGGTGGTGGGTGACTGGCTGGGCGATGCCCAGCAGAGCGTGGTGCAGAACCACCCCGGCGCGCGTACCGTGGTACGCCGCGAGGCGATGCTGGAAAAGGGCGCAATGAACGTGCGTGACGTGCTGCGCGGCATTCCGGGCGTTCAGGTGCAGGACTCCAACGGTACCGGCGGCAGCGACCTGTCGCTGAACGTGGGCGTTCGCGGCCTGACTTCGCGCCTGTCGCCACGCTCCACGGTGCTGATCGACGGCATTCCGGCGGCCTTCGCCCCCTATGGCCAGCCGCAACTGTCGATGGCGCCGATTTCCTCGGGCAACCTCGACAGCATCGACGTGGTGCGTGGCGCCGGTTCCGTGCGTTATGGCCCGCAGAACGTCGGTGGGGTGATCAACTTCGTTACCCGGGCAATCCCCGAGAAGCCCTCGGCCGAGCTGTCCACCACCCTGGAAACCTCCCAGCATGGCGGCTGGAAGCACACCGAGTCGGCCTTCGTCGGCGGTACGGCGGACAACGGCATGGGCGTGGCGCTGCTGTACACCGGGGTGAATGGCAACGGCTACCGTGAAAGCAACAATGGCAACGACATCGACGATGTCATCCTCAAGACCCACTGGGCACCGACCGACGTTGACGAGTTCTGGCTCAACTTCCACTACTACGACGGCCGTGCCGACATGCCTGGTGGCCTGACCCAGGCGCAGTACGACAGCAACCCGTACCAGTCGCTGCGCGACTACGACTACTTCGCCGGCCGGCGCAAGGACGTGTCGTTCAAGTGGCAGCGGCAGCTCGACGACGCCACCCAGTTCGAAGTGCTGACCTACTACACCGACAGCTTCCGCGGCAGCTCCATTGCCTCGCGCGACATGAAGACCCTGTCGTCGTACCCGCGCAACTACCACACCTTTGCCATCGAACCACGGCTGTCGCGGATCTTCTTCGCCGGCCCGACCACCCAGGAAGTCAGCGTGGGCTACCGCTACCTGAAGGAAGCGATGCGTGAGCAGTCGACCCGCCTGGCGCTGATCGACAACGTGCCGACGCCCGCCCCGGGCTCCGACGGCCATGTGTTCCAGGACCGCAGCGGTGGTACCGAGGCCAGTGCCTACTACATCGACGACAAGATCGACGTGGGTAACTGGACCATCACCCCAGGTATCCGCTTCGAGCATATCAACACCGACTGGCGCGATCGCCCGGTGCTCGGTGCCAACGGCCAGCCGGTGCCGGAGAAGAAACGCAGCATCACCAGCAACGAGCCGCTGCCGGCGCTGAGCGTGATGTACCACATCTCCGATGCGTGGAAGGTGTTCGCCAACTACGAGACCTCGTTCGGTAGCCTGCAGTACTTCCAGCTGGGCCAGGGTGGTACTGGCAACAGCACGGCCAATGGCCTGGAGCCGGAAAAGGCCAAGACCTACGAAATCGGTACCCGCTATGACAATGGCGGCTTTGCCGGTGAGCTGACGGCGTTCTACATCGACTTCGATGACGAACTGCAGTACATCAGCAACGATGTGGGCTGGACCAACCTCGGTGCGACCAAGCACCAGGGTATCGAGGCCTCGGTGCGCTATGACCTGGACGGGCTGGACCCGCGCCTGGAAGGCCTGTCGGTGAGCGGTGGCTATACCTATACCCGCGCTACTTATGAAGGGGACATTCCTGGCTTCGAGGGCCGTGACCTGCCGTTCTATTCACGCCAGGTGGCCACTGCCGGCGTGCGTTACGCGGTCAATCACTGGACCTGGAACCTGGATGCCTACGCCCAATCCAAGCAGCGCGCGCCGGGTACCGGGATCAATGCCGATGGCAGCTTCAACGGCGACTACATCACCGAGCCGAGTGCGGACGGGCAGTTTGGCGATATTCCGGGTTATGTGACCTGGCATGCCCGTGGCGGGTATGAGTTCGGGCCCCAGATGTCCAACCTGAAGCTGGCGGCGGGGGTGAAGAACTTGTTCGACAAGCAGTACTTCACTCGCTCCAGCGACAACAATGCCGGCATCTATGTGGGTGAGCCGCGGACCTTTTACGTGCAGGCCAGTGTAGGGTTCTGACATCGCGTCGCCTGCTTCGCGGGTGAACCCGCTCCCACAGGTACCGCGCAGGTCTTTAGCCTTGCACCGACCCTGTGGGAGCGGGTTTACCCGCGAAGAGGCCGGCACAGGCAATCCATTACTTGGGTTTTGAGCCGAGATTGCCGGGGCCGCTTTGCGGCCCCCCGGCTATTACGAAACCACCGCCTCAGCCGGCGAGACAATGCTGGTCTTGGCCCCCCGCGAGCGCCCCGAACTCAGGTACGCCGCAATCGACTCCTGCGTCACCTCGCCCAAGAACACCTGCTCGGCATCCAGCACCGGCGGCCACGCCCGGTTGAACTCGTACATCCGCGACAACAGGATGCGCAAATGCTCATCATGCGACGCCGTGGCATTGAACGGCCGCAGGAAGTCGCCACAAGTCCCTTGCTGGCGATGCATGTCACGCCGGCGCACGTAGCCCAGTGCCTTGTTCTGCGCATCGGTCACCACCACGTAGCGGCGGTCGTGCTCGTCCAGCAGCTCCAGCGCATCGCTCACCGGCGTCTGCGGGCTCACCGATGGCGCGTTGTCCGCCGCATCCTCCGCACGTACCAGCAGCAGGCGCTTGAGGGTGCTGTCCTGGCCGACGAAGTTGCTGACGAAATCATCCGCCGGGTGCGCCAGCAGGGTGTCCGGGTGGTCCAGCTGCAACAGCTTGCCGGCGCGGAAGATGGCGATCTTGTCGCCCAGCTTGATCGCTTCGTCGATGTCGTGGCTGACCATGATCACGGTCTTGTTCAACGCCCGCTGCATCTCGAAGAACTCGTTCTGGATCATCTCGCGGTTGATCGGGTCGACCGCGCCGAACGGCTCGTCCATCAGCAGCACTGGCGCTTCCGCCGCCAAGGCGCGGATCACGCCGATACGCTGCTGCTGGCCGCCGGACAGCTCGCGCGGGTAGCGCTGCAGGTACTGCTTGGGCTCCAGCTTGATCATGTGCATCAGCTCGCGGGCGCGTTCATGGCACTTCTGTTTGCCCCAGCCGAGCAGGCGCGGCACCACGGTGATGTTTTCTTCGATGGTCATGTTGGGGAACAGGCCGATCTGCTGGATGACATAGCCGATGTGCCGGCGCAGGGTGACCTCGTCCAGCCCGGTGGTGTCTTCGCCATTGATGAACACCTGGCCGGAAGTGGGCGTGATCAGGCGGTTGATCATTTTCAGGGTAGTGCTCTTGCCGCAGCCCGAGGGGCCGAGGAACACGCAGATTTCCCCTTCGTTGACGGTGAGGCTTACCGAGTCGACGGCTTTGACGTCCTTGCCGTTGACGTTGAAGGTTTTGCTGAGGTTCTTCAGTTCGATCATGAGCGCAGTCCTTCTGGAGTCAGGGCACGTTGCAGGGTTTGCAGCAGCAGGTCGGCGATGATCGCCAGCAGGCTGACCAGCACGGCGCCGACCAGCAGCATCGACATGTCGCTGCGGCTGATGGAGGTAAGGATGAGTACACCAAGGCCGCCGGCGCCGATGGTGGCGGCGATGGTCATCACGCCGATGTTCATCACCACGGCGGTGCGCACGCCGGCGAGGATCACCGGCACGGCGATGGGCAGTTCGACCATGCGCAGGCGCTGGCCGAAGGTCATGCCGATGCCACGCGCGGCTTCACGGATGCCGGGTTCGACGTTGGTCAAAGCCAGGTAGGTGTTGCGCATGATCGGCAGCAGTGAGTAGAGGAACACCGCAGTGATCGCCGGCAGCGGCCCCAGGCCCTGGCCGAACCTGGAGTAGAACGGCAGCAGCAGGCCGAACAGGGCGATCGAGGGGATGGTCAGCAGCACCGTGGCGCTGGCCTGCAATGGGCCGGCGACGGCCGGGAAGCGGGTCATCAGGATGCCCAGCGGTACGCCGACGATGATCGCCAGGCCCACGGCGACGCCGACCAGCATGATGTGTTGCCAGGTCAGCTGCAGTACCTGGGCCCAGTCGAGGTGGGCGAACGTGTCGAGCAGGCTCATGGTTGTACCTCGGCAGGCATTGCGTGGTCACGCAGGAAGGCGGCGGCCACCGTGGTCGGGTTCTGGTGTTCGACGTCGACCTTGGCATTGAGCTGGCGCATGGTTTCGTCATCCAGTTGCTCGGCCAGAGGCTTGAGCAGGCCGGCCAGTTGTGGGTTGGCGTCGAGCACCTGTTTGCGCACCACCGGGGCGGCGGTGTAGTCGGGGAAGTAGTGCTTGTCGTCTTCCAGCAGCTTGAGGTTGAACGCGTTCAGGCGACCATCGGTGGTGTACACAAGGCCGGCGAACACCTGGTTGTTGTGCATGGCGGTGTAGACCAGGCCGGCATCCATCTGGCGGATGTTGGCGCGGCCCACTTGCAGGTCGTACATCGCTTTCAGGCCTACCAGGCCGTCCGGGCGGTTGGCGAACTCGGTGTCCAGCGCCACCAGGTGGTTGCGGTGGCTTTCGTCACGCAGTACCTGGTTGAGGTCGCTGATGGAGTTGATCTGCGGATAAGCCTCGGCGACCTGCTTGGGCAGGCCCAGCGCATAGGTGTTGCTGAACTTCGACGGGGTCAGCCAGATCAGGTCCTTCTTCGCGTCCAGTGCCTTGACCTTGGCGTAGGTGGCCTCGGCACTGGGCATGCGCTCGTCGATATGGTTGTACGACACCAGTGACACGCCGGTGTATTCCCACATCAGGTCGAGCTGGCCGGTTTCCTGGGCCTGGCGTGCGATGTTGCTGCCAAGGCCGCTGGTGACGCGCACATCAAAACCGTTGGCGCGCAGGTATTGCGCGGTGATTTCGGCAAGTACGGTCTGTTCGGTGAACACCCGCGCGCCGATACGGACAAGTGGTTTTTCCGCTGCCTGGGCAAATCCTGCGAACAGCAGGGTCGCGCCCAACAACAAGGCGATTCTCTTGTTCATACGTTCCCTCTCGTTATCCAGCCAGGCCACGTTCCAGCCAGCGCTTGCTGGAGAAACTCACCGCTGCGTCCAGCGCCAGCGCCAGCAGTGCGGTGCAGGCAGCCCCCAGCAGCAGTTGTGGCTGGTTGTTCAGGGCGATGCCGGGGAAGATCAGGCTGCCCAGGCTGTTGGCGCCAATCAGGAACGCCAGCGGTGCGGTGCCGACGTTCAGCGCCAGGGCCACACGCACGCCACCAACGATGATCGGCACGGCGTTGGGCAGCTCCACCTGCCAGAGTTGCTGGCGCGGAGTCATGCCGATGCCGGTGGCGGCTTCCTTGAGCGAGGCGGGGACGTTTTTCAGGCCCTCGTAGGTATTGCGCACGATGGGCAGGAGGGAGGCGAGGAACAGCGCGAAGATCGCGGGCCCGGCGCCGATGCCCAGGATACTCAGGGCGATGGCCAGAACGGCCAGGGGAGGGATGGTGTTACCAACGTTGAAGAACTGCATGAAGCGTTCGGCTTTGTCGACCCGGTGCGGTCGACTTAACGCAATGCCGGCGGGGATGCCCACGGCCAGCGCCGCCGCCATCGAAGCCAGCACCAGTAGCAGGTGCGCTTGCAGGTAGAACCCAAGATCGTCGCGATATCGCGCGATCGTGTCGATGCCGATCCAGTGGACCAGCAGGGCCAGGATGACGAGCACGGAGGCCCATCCCAACAGCCCTTTTCCGTAGCGTTTTGCCACAGGCGGACTCCTTGTGTAGTCGGCGAGCACACTTCTTGGTTGCCGGCCAGTCCTGGCGGCGGGTGGTGTGTTCGCGAGTAGCAGCGTGACGCACGCCGAAGGCTGCGATCAGGCCATGAGCCGAACCCCGTCGGGCCCGAAAATGCTGATGAAACCAGCTCCCCAACCGAAGCGGGTTGCAGGGGAGTGGACGTCTCCGTGGGCGTAAAGGTTCCCACCTGGGGCGGCATTTGGCCAGCGTTAATCACTGGTTGGTTGGAAAATTGACGAGAAAAAGCAGCGGGTTAGTGCTTTGTAGGCGTTGAAATAACTGCTCTTGGGCCATTTGTCGTGATAAAGCGATTGCCTGGCGAATTTGTGGCCTCTGGGCGGGCGCTTTCGCGGGTAAACCCGCTCCCACAAGTCCTGCACAGGTTTCAAAGGCGGTGTGATACCTGTGGGAGCGGGTTTACCCGCGAAGAGGCCGGAACAGGCACCGCCGGTTCAGCAAATTTTGGTCCCGGCCCAACTTCAGGTATGATATCGCCCCTTTTTAATCCCCCAGTCAGGCGATTTCCCATGACCAACCAGGCCGCCGAAGTCGCGAAGCGCCGCACTTTCGCAATCATTTCCCACCCCGACGCCGGTAAGACCACCATCACCGAGAAGCTGCTGCTGATGGGCAAGGCCATTGCCGTCGCCGGTACCGTGAAGTCGCGCAAGTCCGACCGCCACGCCACCTCCGACTGGATGGAAATGGAGAAGCAGCGCGGCATCTCCATCACCACCTCGGTGATGCAGTTCCCGTACCGCGAGCACATGATCAACCTGCTCGACACCCCCGGCCACGAAGACTTCTCGGAAGACACCTACCGCACCCTGACCGCGGTGGACTCGGCGCTGATGGTGCTCGACGGCGGTAAAGGTGTAGAGCCACGTACCATCGCCCTGATGGACGTGTGCCGCCTGCGCGACACGCCGATCGTCAGCTTCATCAACAAACTCGACCGTGACATCCGCGACCCGATCGAGCTGCTGGACGAGATCGAAGCCGTGCTGAAGATCAAGGCCGCGCCGATCACCTGGCCGATCGGTTGCTACCGCGACTTCAAGGGCGTGTACCACCTGACCGGTGACTACATCGTGGTGTACACCCCGGGCCACGGCCATGAGCGCACCGAAGCCAAGATCATCCAGAAGCTGGACTCGGACGAAGCCCGTGCCCACCTGGGCGACCAGTACGATTCGTTCGTCGAACAGCTGGAGCTGGTGCAGGGCGCCTGCCACGAGTTCAACCAGGAAGAGTTCATCAACGGCCAGCTGACCCCGGTGTTCTTCGGTACCGCGCTGGGCAACTTCGGTGTCGACCATGTGCTTGACGCCGTCGTCGACTGGGCGCCGCGCCCGCTGGGCCGTGTGGCTCACGAGCGCACCGTGGAGCCTGTGGAAGAGAAGTTCACCGGTTTCGTGTTCAAAATCCAGGCGAACATGGACCCGAAACACCGCGACCGCATCGCCTTCATGCGCATCTGCTCGGGCAAGTACGAGAAGGGCATGAAGATGCGCCACGTGCGCATCAACAAGGACCTGCGCATCGGCGACGCGCTGACCTTCTTCTCCTCCGAGCGTGAGCAGCTGGAAGAGGCCTATGCCGGCGACATCATCGGCCTGCACAACCACGGCACCATCCAGATCGGCGACACCTTCACCGAAGGCGAGGCACTGGGCTTCACCGGTATCCCGCACTTCGCACCGGAGTTGTTCCGCCGCGTGCGCCTGAAGGATCCGCTGAAATCCAAGCAGCTGCGCCAGGGCCTGCAACAGCTGGCCGAAGAAGGTGCTACCCAGGTGTTCTTCCCTGAGCGCAGCAACGACATCATCCTCGGTGCAGTCGGTGTGCTGCAGTTCGACGTGGTCGCCAGCCGCCTGAAGGAAGAGTACAAGGTCGAGTGCGCCTACGAGCCGATCACCGTGTGGTCGGCCCGCTGGATCGGCTGTGACGACAAGAAGAAGCTCGAGGAATTCCAGAACAAGGCCATGGAGAACCTGGCCATCGACGGTGGCGGGCACCTGACCTACCTGGCGCCGACCCGGGTCAACCTGTCGCTGATGGAAGAACGCTGGCCGGACATCAAGTTCCGCGCTACCCGCGAGCACCACTGATTTCGAGAGCTTGCTACTGATTTTCAGGGCCTGCTCCTGACCCTTGTGGGAGCGAGTTTACCCGCGAATGCGTCGGTAAACTCAACATCGCATTCGCGGGTGAACCCGCTCCCACAGGGACCGTGTTAAGGCCGAAATCAATTCCCGGCCTTGATACTGGTCCAGATCCGCGTGCGAATACGGTCGATCTTGGCCGGCATCGCCTCCAGCGCATACAGCTTGCCCATTACTTCCTCGCTCGGGTAAATCATCGTATTACCCTTCATCGCCGGATCCACCAGCCCGTCCGCCTTGAGGTTGCCGTTGGCGTACTGCACATGGTTGCTGATGTTGGCCATCACCTCCGGCTGTAGCAGGTAGTCCATGTAGGCATACCCGGCCTTCTCATCCGGTGCATCGGCCGGCATGGCAACCATGTCGAACCACATCGGCGCGCCTTCCCTGGGGATCGAGTAGCCCACCTTCACCCCGTTCTTCGCCTCCTCGGCGCGGTTCTTCGCTTGCAGTACATCCCCCGAGAAGCCCACCACCACGCAGATATCGCCATTGGCCAGGTCGCCGGTGTACTTCGAGGAGTGGAAGTAGCTGATGTACGGTCGCACCTGCATCAGCAGCGCCTTGGCCTTGTCGTAGTCCGCCGGGTCCTGGCTGTGGTGTGGCAGGCCCAGGTAGTGCAGGGCGATCGGTAACAGTTCAGGGCCGTTGTCCAATACCGCGACGCCGCAGCTTTTCAGCTTGCTCATGTACTCGGGCTTGAAGATCAGGTCCCAGGAGTCCACCGGGGCATCGTCGCCCAGCACTGCCTTGACCTTGTCGATGTTGTAGCCGATGCCGGTGCTGCCCCACAGATATGGGAAACCGTACTGGTTACCCGGGTCGTTCACTTCGAGCGCCTTGAGCAGCACCGGGTTGAGGTTGTGCCAGTTGGGCAATTGCGACTTGTCCAGGCGCTTGAGGGCCTTGCCCTGGATTTGCCGGGCCATGAAATGGTTGGACGGAAACACCACGTTGTAGCCGGAGTTGCCGGTCATCAGCTTGCCGTCGAGGGTTTCGTTGCTGTCGTAAACGTCGTAGGTGGGCACGATACCGCTGGCTTGCTGGAAGTTCTTCAGTGTGTCGGGGGCAACGTAGCTGGACCAGTTGTAGATCTTCACCGTTTCGGCGGCGCCGGCCACGCTGGCGGCCAGCATCAGGGGGGCGAGAAGGAGCGTGCGCATGTCGGGGTTACCTTGCTTTGTGTGTTGTTATCGAAGGCAGGCGATCAGCGGATCAGAAGACAAGAACGTAGGTTTTGCGCACGGTCTCCTGGATGTCCCAGGTGCCAGTGCTGTTGGCCGGTAGCATCAGTGCGTCTCCGGCTTCTATGAGCAGGGGCTCGCCACCGTCGGGGGTGAAGGTGCAGCGGCCCTTGATGAAATGGCAGAACTCCTGCTGCACGATCTGCCGACGCCAGCGCCCGGGGGTGCACTCCCAGATGCCGGTTTCGACGCCGTCGCTGCGTTCCACGCAGGTGACCGAAGTCAATGCAACGGGGTCGCCAAGCGGCACCGCGACCGGGTTGGAGCTGTCGAGCACGGCGCTGTCGGTGTTCTTGAAATGGGTGATGCTCATGACCGGTAAATCCTGTGTCAGTGAGGGGGAAAAATCAGCGCATGAAGCCTTCCATGAAGTCCGCAAGATTGCTGGCAAGGCGCCGCCTCCAGGGCGCACTGGCGGGGTTGGCGAGGGTCCGGTCCTCGTGGACGAAGCTCTGGATGATCGCGTTGTAGCCCAGCCAGCGGCAGGGCTCGGGTGGCCAGCTGGCCAGGCTTGAAAGCGGGCGGTTGTCGAGTACCCAGGGTTGCGCGGTCAGTTCGTTGTGCTGGTTGAGGATCAGCGCCGCCAGGGTGCGCCCGCCCAGGTTGGTGGCGCCGACGCCTTCGCCGCCGTAGCCGCCCGCCAGGGCGATGCCGCGTTGACGGTCGCAGAGCATGTGCGGGCGGAAGCGCCGCGCCATGCCCAGGTTGCCGCCCCAGGAATGGGTGATGCGTGCGTGCTTCAACTGTGGGAACAACTCGCTGAACAGGTAGCGGCGCAGCTCGATTTCCTGTTCGTCGAGGTTGAAGTTTTCGCGCAGGCGGCCACCGAAGCGGTAGCCGCCACGGGCGCCGAATACCAGGCGGTCGTCGGCGGTGCGCTGGCCGTAGGTGACCTGGCGGCTGCTTTCGCTGAACGCCTCGCCCTGGTTCAGGCCGATCTGTTGCCAGGTGGCCTCCGGCAGTGGTTCGGTGGCCACCAACAGGCTCTGTACCGGCAGCTGATGTTTGCCCAGTGGCGGCAGGCTGACGGCATAGCCCTCCACGGCGGGTACCGTCCATTGGCAACGGATGCGCGCCAACGGGGTGCGCACCTCACCCGGCTGCCAGTCGATGGCTGGGGTGTTTTCGTAGATGGGTACGCCCAGCGCTTCTACCGCCCGGGCCAGGCCACGCGCCAGCTTGGCGGGTTGGATGGTTGCGGTGTGCGGGCTGTAGATGGCGCCATAGGCGTTGCTGACCCGCAACTGAGCGTCAAGCTGTTCGGGGCGCAGCCAGCGGTAGTCGTCCTCGGTCATGCCTTGGCGATAAAGGTCGTCTAGGTAGGCGCGCAGGCTGCGCTCCTGTTCCGGGTAGCGCGCGGCGCAGTACAGCACGCCGCCTTTGCGGTAGTCGCAGTCGATGCTCTCGCGATGCAGTACGCGGTGTACTTCATCGGGAATGCCATGCAGCAGGTCGATGCTGGCGCGGCGCTGTTGCGGTGACAGGGTGGCCAGCAGGCGGTCTTCGCCGAGCAGGTTGCCCATCAGCCAGCCGCCGTTGCGCCCCGAAGCGCCGAAGCCGGCGATGTTGGCGTCGATTACCGCGATGTTCAACTGTGGCGCCTGGCGCTTGAGGTAGTAGGCGGTCCACAGGCCGGTGTAGCCAGCGCCGATGATGCATACATCCGCGTCCAGGTCCTCGCGCAGGGCCGGGCGGGCGCACAACGGCTCGTCGAGCTGGTCCATCCACAGGCTGAGCGTGCGCAGGGGTTGCATCGGGTTCGGCTCCACATCCGTCAAGGTCTGTGGGCGATCCTAGTGGTGTCGGCGGGCGGCTGTCCTACGTGCGTGCACGCAGGGAAATTTGCTTCAGGTACGCATTGGGCGTAAGCCCGGTGTGTTCGCGGAAACACTTGTAGAACGCCGACAACGAGTTGAAACCGGCATTGAACGCCAGCTCGTCGATCGTGGCCTCGATGCTGTCGTTATCAAGGCTGGCCATCAGGTGCTGCAGGCGGGCCTGGTTGACGTAGCAGTAGAAGCTTTGCCCGAGCACCTGGTTGAGCAGGTAGGAGATCTGGTTGCGGCTGTAGCCGCTGGCGTCGGCCACCTGCTGCAGGTCCAGTTCCGGGTCCAGGTAGGGGCGCTGGCGCTGGAAGTAGTGTTCCAGGTCCTGGGCCATGGTCGACAACTGCCTCGGCGACAGGCCCAGGCGGCTGGTGGCCGGGCGTGGGCCACTGCTGGCGTGGCCGCTGCCGTTGCGGTGTACCAGCGTGGCATATTCGTTGACCTGCCAGATCAGGCCGTCCTTGACGGTAATCGCCTCGCTGGACTGGAACGCCACCAGGCCATCGCCGCCCTGGACCGTGACCTGGTACTGGATGAACGCGGTACAGCCGTCGACGCGGATGCGGTCGCTGTGCACGATATCTTCGCCGGCTTCATGGGGCAGGCAGGCGCGCACGTAGTCGCGCAGTTCCTGGTAGCCGAGCACGCGGTTCTGGAAGAAGTCGTGGTACTGAATGTCGGGGTGGTAGAGCTCCATGACGCCGTCGAGGTCGCGGCGCTTCCAGCACAGGTGGTAGCGCAGCACGGTGTCGGCGGTGAGCGGGGTCTGCTCGGGGCCGTCGGGGAGGGTGTGGGCGATCATGAGCCTGATAGTGCATTGCAGAACACCCAGCTGCAAGGGTGTGGATCCGGCATATTGCACGGTTCTGCCAAGCGGTATGGGGCGTAAGCCGTTGATTTGGTTGAGACTGATTTTTTGACAGGGATGGCATGGCGAGTGCACCGGTCTGTTCAACATCGAACAAGGAGAAAGGCCATGCGCTCGATACTGCTCTGGATGATTGGGGTGCCGATTCCGGTGATTATTCTGATCTGGTTCTTCATGCATTGAAATTGTGGGGCCGCTTTGCGGCCCATCGCGACACCAGGCCGCTCCTACAGGAGATCGCGGTCCCTTGTAGGAGCGGCCTTGTGTCGAGAAAGGGCTGCAAAGCAGCCCCGGCTATCTAAAGGCTAGAGAAACTGCTCGGCATAGTGACAAGCCACCTGCCGGGTACTCACCTGCCTGAGCGCCGGCACCTCCTTGGCACAACGCTCGGTCGCATACGGGCAGCGCTTGTGAAACGCACACCCATCCGGCGGGTTCAGCGGGTTGGGCAACTCCCCGGCAATGCGGATCTTCGGCTTCAAAGGGTCCGGGTGAATCGCCGGCGTCGCCGACAGCAGCGCCTGGGTATACGGGTGCAACGGCCTTTCGTAGATATCTTCTTTCGGCCCCATCTCCGCCGGCCGGCCGAGGTACATCACCAGCACCTGATCGGCCACATGCCGCACCACCGCCAGGTTGTGCGAGATGAACACGTAGGCAGTGTTGAACTCCTTCTGCAAATCCATGAACAGGTTCAGCACCTGGGCCTGGATCGACACGTCCAGCGCCGAGGTCGGCTCGTCCGCCACCAGCACCTTGGGCTGCAGCATCATTGCCCGGGCCAGGGCAATACGTTGGCGCTGGCCACCGGAGAACATGTGCGGGTAACGCTGGTAATGCTCGGGGCGCAGGCCGACCTGTTCCATCATCTTCTGCACCTTTTCTCGCCGCTCGGCCTTGCTCAGCGAGGTGTTGATCAGCAGCGGCTCGGCCAGCTGGTCACCAATCTTCTGCCGTGGGTTGAGCGAGGCGTAGGGGCTCTGGAACACCATCTGCACATCGCGGCGCAGTTGCTTGCGCTCGCTCTTGCTGGCGCCTTTCACTTCGGTGCCGGCAATTTGCAGCGAGCCGGACGACGGCTCTTCGATCAGGGTCAGGGCGCGGGCCAGGGTCGACTTGCCGCAGCCGGACTCGCCGACCACGGCCAGGGTCTTGCCGGCCTCCAGTTCGAACGACACGCCATTCAGCGCGCGGACCAGGGCGTGGCCCTTGAACAGCCCGCGGGAGACTTCGTAATGCCGGGTCAGCTCCCGGGCGGATAGAACGACGGCCATCACGCCACCTCCTGGTTCAGCGGGTAGAAGCAACGCACCAGGCCATGGGCCTGGGGATCGAGGGGCGGGCGCTGGCGCCGGCAGTTGTCCTGCACGTACGGGCAGCGCGGTGACAGCAGGCAACCCACGGGGCGGTCGTAGCGGCCTGGGACGATGCCGGGCAGGGTGGCCAGGCGTTCGGCACCGATGCTGTGCTCGGGGATCGCCGCCAGCAACGCTTCGCTGTAGGGGTGGGCGGGCACGTCGAACAGCTCCGGCACCTGGCCCACTTCCACGGCCTGGCCGGCGTACATCACGCACACCCGCCTGGCCGTTTCGGCGACCACGGCGAGGTCGTGGGTGATCAGGATGAGCGCCATGTTGCGCTCCTTCTGCAGGTTGACCAGCAGCTCCATGATCTGCGCCTGGATGGTCACGTCCAGCGCAGTGGTGGGTTCGTCGGCAATCAGCAGCTTGGGCTCGCCGGCAATCGCCATGGCAATCGCCACGCGCTGGCTCATGCCGCCGGACAGCTGGTGCGGGTAGGCGTCCAGGCGGCTTTCCGCAGCCGGGATCTCGACCTTCTTCAGCAGCTCCAGGGCACGCTGGCGCGCGGCCTTGCCCTTCAGGCCCAGGTGCTGGCGCAGCACTTCCTCGATCTGGTAGCCCACGGTGTAGCTGGGGTTGAGCGCGGTCATCGGGTCCTGGAAAACCATGGCGATGTCCTTGCCCACTACCTTGCGTCGCTGGCGACCGCTGAGCTTGAGCATGTCGGTGCCGTCGAAGGTGAGCGAGTCGGCGGTGATGCGCCCGGGGGCGTCGATCAGGCCCATCAGGGCCATCATGGTCACGGACTTGCCCGAGCCGGATTCGCCGACGATGGCCAGGATCTCGCCGGCCTCCACCGTCAGGTCCAGGCCATCGACCACCGGTACCGCATTGGCGTCGCCGAAGCGCACGTTCAGGTTGTTGATCTGCAACAGTGACATGGCGTTCTCCTCAGGCGGCGTTCTTGAGTTTCGGGTCCAGCGCATCGCGCAGGCCGTCGCCCATCAGGTTGATTGCCAGCACACTGAGCAGAATGGTCAGGCCGGGCAGGCTCACCACCCACCAGGCGCGCTCGATGTAGTCGCGGGCCGAAGCCAGCATGGTGCCCCACTCCGGTGTCGGCGGCTGCACGCCAAGGCCGAGGAAGCCCAGGGCGGCGGCGTCGAGGATGGCCGAGGAGAAGCTGAGGGTGGCCTGCACGATCAGCGGTGCCATGCAGTTGGGTAGCACGGTGACGAACATCAGCCGTGGCAGCCCGGCACCGGCCAGGCGCGCGGCGGTGACGTAGTCGCGGTTCAGCTCACCCATCACGGCGGCGCGGGTCAGGCGCACGTAGGATGGCAACGACACGATGGCGATGGCGATCACGGTGTTGATCAGGCCTGGGCCGAGGATGGCGACGATGGCCACTGCCAGCAGCAGCGAGGGCAGGGCCAGCATCACGTCCATCAGGCGCATGATCGACGGGCCTAGCAGTTGCGGGAAGAAACCGGCCAGCAGGCCCAGCAGGATGCCAGGGATCAGCGACATCACCACCGACGACAGGCCGATCAGCAGCGACAGCCGCGCGCCCTGGATCAGCCGCGAAAGCAGGTCGCGGCCCAGCTCGTCTGTGCCGAGGATGAACTGCCAGCTGCCACCTTCGAGCCACACCGGTGGGGTCAGCAGGAATTCGCGGTACTGCTCGCTCGGGTCGTGCGGGGCAACCCACGGCGCGAACAGCGCGCAGAACACTACCAGGCACATGAAGGCCAGGCCCATCACCGCGCCTTTGTTGCGGGCGAAGGCTTGCCAGAATTCTTTGTATGGCGAGGGGTAGAGCAGGCTCTGGTCCACCGGGCTGGCCGGCGTGACGGATTTCGGAATCGGGCTAGTCATGGCGAAGGCCTCAGCGCTGATGACGGATGCGTGGGTTGGCCAGGCCGTAGAGGATATCCACGACGAAGTTGACCAGGATCACCAGGCAGGCGATCAACAGGATGCCGTTCTGGACCACGGGGTAGTCACGGGCACCGATGGCTTCGATCAGCCACTTGCCGATGCCCGGCCAGGAAAAGATGGTTTCGGTCAGCACCGCACCGGCCAGCAACGTGCCGACCTGCAGGCCGAATACGGTCAGTACCGGGATCAGCGCGTTGCGCAGGCCGTGCACGAACACCACGCGTGCCGGCGACAGGCCTTTGGCGCGGGCGGTGCGGATGTAGTCCTCGCGCAGCACTTCGAGCATCGACGAGCGGGTCATGCGGGCAATCACCGCCAGCGGGATGGTGCCGAGCACGATGGCCGGCAGGATCAGGTGCATCACCGCGTCCTTGAACGCACCTTCCTCGTCGCTGAGCAGGGTGTCGATGAGCATGAAGCCGGTCTTCGGCTCGATGTCGTAGAGCAGGTCGATGCGCCCGGACACCGGGGTCCAGCCCAGGCTTACCGAGAAGAACATGATCAGGATCAGGCCCCACCAGAAGATCGGCATCGAATAACCCGCCAGCGAAATGCCCATCACCCCGTGGTCGAACAGCGAACCACGTTTGAGCGCGGCGATCACCCCGGCCAGCAGGCCGACGATGCCAGCGAACAGCAGGGCGGCGAAGGCCAGTTCGAGTGTGGCCGGGAACAGGGTGAGGAACTCGCTCCACACGCTCTCGCGGGTGCGCAGCGATTCACCGAGGTCACCCTGGGCCAGCTTGCCGACGTAGTCCAGGTACTGGACCGGCAGCGGCTTGTTCAGGCCCAGGCGCTCCATGGCCTGGGCATGCATTTCGGGGTCGACCCTGCGCTCGCCCATCATCACTTCCACCGGGTCGCCGGGGATCAGGCGTATGAGCGCGAAGGTCAGCAAGGTGATACCGAAAAAGGTCGGTATCAGCAGGCCAAGGCGCCGGGCAATAAAGCTCAACATTGTCGGGGTTACCTCATCAGGCCGTGGGGCGATCAGCCCGCTACGGTGGTGCCGCCGGTTCCCGTGTGGGTTGCCGGCGGTCGTTGTTGTTCTACTTCACCTTGGTGGTGGCGAAGTTGTTGTTGGTCAGAGGGTTGATCACGTAGCCCTCCACGTTGTCACGCATGGCGGTGAACATCTTCGGATGGGCCATGCTGATCCAGGGTTGTTCGTCATCGTACACTTTCAATGCCTCGTTATAGAGCCTTGCACGCTCGTCGTTGTCGATCACTTCGCGGGCGCGGCTGATCAGCTCCTGGAACTTGGGGTTGCACCAGCGTGCATAGTTCTCGCCGCTTTTGGCGGCATCGCAACTGAGCAGCGGGCTGAGGAAATTGTCCGGGTCGCCGTTGTCGCCGGCCCAGCCGGTGGACACCAGGTCGGCCTCGCCCTTCTTGGCCCGGCGCAGCATTTCGGCCCACTCCATCACACGGATGTCCAGCTTCAGTCCGATCTGCTTGAGGTCGGCCTGCAGCATCTCGGCAGACAAGCGCGGGTTGGGGTTGGTCGGGCCGCCGCCGTTGCGCGTGAACAGGGTGATTACCGTACCTTCGGGCACGCCCGCCTGCTTGAGCAGATCGCGCGCCTTGGCCAGGTCGCGGGGTGGGTTTCTGTTCTCGTTGTTGTAGCCGATCATGGTCGGCGGGTACGGGTTCACGCCGACCAATGCGTTGCCTTTGCCGAACAACTGGTCGACATGGGTCTGGCGGTCGAAGGCCATGTTGATGGCTTTGCGCACGCGAACGTCGCTCAGGTATTTGTGTTCGGTGTTCATCGAGATGTAACCGGTGACCAAGGCCTCGATCTCCTCGACCTTGAGTTTCGGGTCCTGCTTGATCGACGGCACGTCATCGGGCTTGGGATAGAGCGCTACCTGGCACTCGTTGGCGCGCAGTTTCTGCAGGCGCACATTGCTGTCGGTAGCGATGGCGAAGACCAGCGCATCGGCCGGCGGCTTGCCGCGGAAATAGTCCGGGTTGGGCTTGAAGCGAACCTGGGCATCCTTGTTGTAACGCTGGAAGATGAACGGGCCGGTGCCGATCGGCTTGCTGTTCAACTCGGCAGCCTTGCCAGCCTTGAGCAACTGGTCGCCGTATTCGGCGGAGTAGATCGAGGTGAAGCCCATGGCCATGTCGCGCAGGAACGGCGCTTCCGGTCGGGTAAGGGTAATTACCACGGTGTGCTCGTCGGCCTTGCTGACCGACTTGAGCAGGTCCTTGAAGCCCATGCTCTCGAAGTACGGGTATCCGACGCTGGTCTTGTCATGCCATGGATGGTTCGGATCGAGCTGGCGATTGAGGCTCCACAGGACGTCATCGGCGTTGAAGTCGCGGGTGGGCTTGAAGTAGTCGGTAGTGTGGAACTTCACGCCCTGGCGCAGATGGAAGGTGTAGGTCAGGCCATCGGCTGAAATGTCCCAACGCTCGGCCAGGGCCGGCTGGACTTCGGTGGTACCGGGCTTGAAGTCGACCAGGCGATTGAACACCGTCTCGGCCGAGGCATCGGCGGTGACCGCAGTGGTGTACTGGACGATGTCGAACCCTTCCGGGCTGGCTTCGGTGCACACCACCAATGGTTTGGCCGCCAGTTGCGTGGCACCGCCCAGAAGCAGTGCGGCCAGGGCCAGGCGCAGTGGCCGCGATTTCATGAAAGCTCTCTGCATGGGTTGAAACTCCCTGCTTGCATTGATTCCAGCGTAGCCGCCACGGCCCGCAGCGAAGCAGGCCGTGGCGCCGGCGGTCAGAGAATGTTGAATGGAATGGTGGTAACCACCCGGAACTCATCCAGGCTGCCATCGCCCTGGGCCTTGCTGGCGCGGTGCGCGGTGTAGGTGGCACGGATGCTGGTGTCTTTCAATGGCCCGCTCTGTACCGCGTAGCTGGTGCCGAAGCCCCACTCGTAGTGGGTTTCGCCATCCAGGCCGTTCACGTCGTAGGCGGTACCGCGGTAATGAGTACCATCGATGCCCCAGCCGCGGGCGTTGTACAGGTTGAACTTCAGGCCCGGCACGCCGTACGGCGCCATGTTCAGCACGTAGGAAATCTGCAGCGATTTCTCGTTGGGGCCGTTGAAGTCCGACAGCAGCGAGTTGGCCAGGTAGATGCCGTTGGTTTCGTGCAGGTAGTCGAAGTACTCGTTGCCGTTGACCTGCTGCCAGGAGGCGCTGAGGGTGTGGGCCTGGTGGGTCAGGCCGAACGACAGGCTGTAGGTGTCGTTGTCGATCTCGCCCATCTTCTTGCTGCCGGCGTCGACGGTCTTGTAGTAGTTCAGGCCGGTGCTCAGGCTTAGCACTGCGCTGTCGCCGAGCACGTGGTTGGCGCCGAAGTAGTACTGGTTCCAGAAGTCGTCGACCTTGGTGGCGTACAGGCTGGTGCTCAGGCTCTTGAGCGGCTGGTAGTTGATGCCGGCGGTGCTGGCGCGGTCGGTCTCCACGCCAGTGGCGCTGTACTCGGTGCGGAACTTGCTGAGGCTCTGTTCGGTACGTGGCGAGACGCGGTCGAAGGTGCCCAGGTCGAAGCTCAGGTTGTCGAATTCGGCGCTGTGCAGGAACGCGCCCTGGAAGCTCGAGGGCAGGGCGCGGTTGCCGATGTAGGCGATCATCGGCGTGTCCACCGATTGGCGGCCGACGGTGAGCGTGGTGTTGGACACCCGCGCCTTGACGTTGGCCAGGCCCATCTTGCTCCACTGGCCGACCGGGTCGCCGTCGCTGTGGGTCAGGGTGCGGTTGTTGGGGCCGGCGACGTCCTCGCGGTTCTGCAGCAGGGCGATGGCATTGTAACCGGCGGCTTCGACGGCGAAGCCGACGGTGCCCTGGGTGAAGCCGGAGCTGTAGTTGAGGATGGTGCCCTGCACCCAGTTCTCGCGGCTGTGGGTGTCGTGGCGGGTGCCGTCGCTCTTGTAGTACTTCCACAGCGGGGCGCGTGCGGCGCGCTCGCGGGCATACCAGTTGCGGGTGCTGCCGGACAGGCTCTGGCCGTCGACGAAGCCGCTGGCCTGCTCCTGCTCGCTGCTGCCTTTTAGTGTGATGGGCACGTATTCCTGGCTTTGCGGGTCGGCCTGGGTCACGGTGGATAAGGCACTGATGGATAACGCCAGTGCGGTCAAGGTGAATAGTCTCAAGGTTAAAGCTCCCTTTCTGTTCTTCTAGTTATTGCCTGGCCTTGTGGGCCGGGCTTCTTGCTGCGGTGTTGCCAGGGTTGCCCGGGGTCACCGGGCAGAATCGGGGCGTTGTGTTGGCTGTGCCGGCCCTTTCGCGGGTAAACCCGCTCCCACAGGGGCACCACAGGTTTCGGCATGTGCGCCGTATCTGTGGGAGCGGGTTTACCCGCGAAGAGGCCCTTGAGGGTCAAAGATCAATCAACACTCACACCGGAAAAGTCGTTGCGCCCGAAAGGGCTGACCTTAAATTCGGAAACCTTGATGCTCAGCGGTTGGTTGACCGTTGAATGTGCCACCGGGGTAATCGGCACCTGCTGCTTGAGCCGCTGCTGGGCCTGCTGGTACAGGGCGGTGCGCTGCGCGCGGTCGGTGACCTGCTTGGCCTGCTTGACCAGGCTGTCGTACTGCGGATCGCACCACAGCGAGTAGTTGTTGCTGCCGATGGCATCGCAGTTGTAGAGGGTGCCCAGCCAGTTGTCCGGGTCGCCGTTGTCCCCGGTCCAGCCGATCAGGGCGATATCGTGCTCGCCGCTTTTCATGCGCTTGAGGTACTCGCCCCATTCATAGCTGACAATGCGCACCTTGAAGCCGAGCTTGCTCCAGTCGGCCTGGAGCATTTCCGCCATCAGCTTGGCGTTTGGGTTGTACGGGCGCTGCACCGGCATGGCCCACAGGGTGATCTCGGTGCCCGGCTTGACTCCGGCCTGCTGCAGTAGCTGTTTGGCCTTTTCCGGATCGAAGGGGGCGTCCTTGATGCTGTCGTCATAGGACCACTGGGTTGGCGGCATGGCGTTGACTGCCAGCTGGCCGGAATCCTGATACACAGCCTGGATGATCGCCTGCTTGTTCACTGCCATGTCCATTGCCTGGCGCACTTCCAACCGGTCGAACGGTGGGTGTTGAGTGTTGTAGGCGATATAGCCGAGGTTGAAGCCAGGCTGTTGCAGCACCTGCAGTTTGCTGTCGGCCTTGAGCGCCGGGAGATCTGCGGGGCGCGGGTGGAGGGTGACCTGGCATTCGTTGCGGCGCAGCTTCTGGATGCGCACCGAAGGGTCGATGTTGATCGAGAACACCAGGTTGTCGATCTTCACGTCCTGCGGTGACCAATAGGCCTTGTTGCCTTTGTAGCGGATCTGCGAATCCTTCTGATAACGCTGGAACACGAACGGGCCGGTGCCGATCGGTTGCTGGTTGATGTCGCTGGGGCGCCCGCTGGTCATCAACTGTTCGGCGTATTCGGCAGAGAGGATCGAGGCGAAGCTCATGGCCAGGTTCTGGATGAACGCGGCATCGACCTTGTTCAGGGTGAACACCACGGTCAGTGGACCGGTCTTTTCGACACGGGCGATGTTCTTGTCCAGGCCCATGCTGATGAAATAGGGGAACTCGGTCGGGTAGGCCTGGCGGAACGGGTGGTTCTTGTCGAGCATGCGGTTGAAGGTGAACAGCACGTCGTCGGCGTTGAAGTTGCGGCTCGGTGCAAAGGCCTTGTTGCTGTGGAACTTCACCCCTTCGCGCAGGTGGAAGGTGTAGCGCAGGCCATCTTCGGACACCTCCCAGCGGGTCGCCAGGGCAGGGTGCACGGCAGTGCCGCCGCGTTCGAACTCGACCAGGCGGTTGTAGATCGGTTCGGCGGCGTCGTTGTCGGTGGCGCTGGTGTACTGGGCAGTGTCGAAGCCGGCGGGGCTGCCTTCGGAACAGAACACCAGGTTGTTGGCCAGCAGCGCCGGCGATTGGCTGATCAGGCCCAGGGCCAGCAGGGCGGAAACTCGGGTGGTATGGCGCATGGCAAGTCCTTTTACGTCTGTTTGCGCCGCCTCGGGGTACGAATGGCGGCAACAGGTCGCCGACCCCGCTGCGGATGGCGGCGGGACGACATGGAGGGGGACGAGGTTGGCGGGGCACCCGCCGCTCGGCGGGTGCCTTGGCTAGCCTATTTGTCCACGCTGACGCCGTAGAAGGAGTTCAGCGCGAACGGGCTGATCTTGAAGTCCTTCACCTTGGCGCTCATGGGCTGGTACACGGTGGAGTGGGCGATCGGGGTGATCGGCACCTGCTCCTTGAGGATGTGCTGTGCCTGCTGATACAACTCGGTGCGCTTGGCCTGGTCGGAAGTGGCCTTGGCCTGCTTGATCAGGTCGTCGTAGGGCTTGTAGCACCATTTGGAGAAGTTGTTGCCGTTCATGGCGTCGCAGCCGTACAGGGTGCCCAGCCAGTTGTCCGGGTCACCGTTGTCACCGCTCCAGCCGATCAGCATGGCGCCCTGTTCGCCGCCTTTGGAGCGCTTGATGTACTCGCCCCATTCATAGCTGACGATCTTGGCCTTGATGCCGACCTTGGCCCAGTCGGATTGCAGCATCTCGGCCATCAGCTTGGCATTGGGGTTGTACGGGCGTTGCACGGGCATCGCCCACAGGGTGATTTCGGTGCCTTCCTTGATGCCGGCTTCCTTGAGCAGTTGCTTGGCTTTTTCAGGGTCGAATGGCACGTCCTTGATGCTGTCGTCATAGGACCACTGGGTCGGGGGCATGGCGTTGACCGCCAGTTGGCCGGCGCCCTGGTAGACCGACTCGATGATCTTTTTCTTGTCCACGGCCATGTCCAGCGCCTCGCGGACCTTCAGCTGGGCCAGCGGGTTGGGCTCGTTGCTGCCCTTGACCTTGTCCATCACGTTGTAGGCGATGTAGCCGAGGTTGAAACCGGCTTGCTGCGGCATCTGCAGCTTGGGGTCCTGTTTCAGCGGCTGGATGTCGGCAGGGCGCGGGAACAGGGTGACCTGGCACTCGTTCTTCTTCAGCTTCTGCATGCGCACAGAGGCGTCGGTGGTGATGGCGAAGATCAGGTTGTCGATCTTCACGTCATCAGGTTGCCAGTAGTCCTTGTTGCCCTTGAAGCGGATCTGCGCGTCCTTCTGGTACTTGCTGAACACGAACGGGCCAGTGCCGATCGGCTTCTGGTTGATGTCGGCGGCCTTGCCGTCCTTGAGCAACTGGTCGGCGTATTCGGCGGACTGGATCGAGGCGAAGCTCATGGCCAGGTTCTGAATGAATGCGGCGTCGACTTCGTTGAGGGTGAACCTGACGGTATGTTCGTCGAGCTTCTCCAGCTTGGCGATGTTCTTGTCCATGCCCATGTCGGTGAAGTATGGGAACTCGGTGGGGTAGGCCTTGCGGAACGGGTGGTCCTTGTCGAGCATGCGGTTGAAGGTGAACAGCACGTCGTCGGCGTTGAAGTTGCGGGTGGGCTTGAAGTAGTCGGTGGTGTGGAACTTGACCCCTTCGCGCAGGTGGAAGGTGTAGGTCTTTCCGTCGTCGGAGACTTCCCACTTGGTTGCCAGACCCGGGATGACTGCCGTGCCGCCACGTTCGAACTGGGTCAAGCGGTTGAACACGGTCTCGGCCGAGGCGTCAAAGTCAGTCCCTGTGGTGTATTGGCCCGGGTCGAAGCCGGCCGGGCTGCCTTCGGAGCAGAACACCAGGTTGGACGCTGCGAGGGCCGACGGTGCGCCGGAGAGCAAGCCTGCGCCTAGCAGGAACGGAATGACTGCGTGTTTGAGCATGGTGGCCTCATTGTTGTCATTTTTCGATTGAGGTGGCCTCGTGAGCCGACCTGCGGATACTTATGCAGGGGTGTTCCCAATGCAATATGCGGAGGGATAGTTGGCGCCAGAAAAGTGGTACGGGCGTACATGGATGTCGCATTGATATAACTTTCGAAGAAGTTAAACGTTTGCGTAGGCAAAATGATGGCTTTTTGCGGGATATTTCGAGGCGGGATTGGCGTAGGAAGCACCTTATTGGTGCGTAGGAAATGTCTGAAAATGCTGATTTGGCAGAGAACTGGATTCGCAAGCGATCCGTGTACCCTGTGGGAGCGGCTTTAGCCGCGAAGAATCCAACGCGGTGCATGGCACCGGCTGCGCCGGTGTTCGCGGCTAAAGCCGCTCCCACAAGGTCCCTGCTAATTCAATGAGTCATGTGCAGTTCCATGAGAGCGGGCAAGCCCGCTCCCACAGGTGTTTCGTGAATTTAAGGCATCTGCACTTCGATCAGGCCATCGGCATTCATGCTCACTTCACTGGTCCCTGCCTCGATATCCGGCGCCGGTGCCGACTCATCAGCCCCCATGGCCTTCATCGCCATCGGCGCACTGCGCAGGTAAGGGCGCGGGTAACCGCTGCTGTTGAGGTTCAGGCTGACCACCTTGTAGCCCTTGCCACCCAGTGCCTCGGTAGCCAGTTGCGCGCGTGCCTTGAAGGCATCCACCGCATCCTTGAGCAGTGCATCCTCGCTGGCCTTGCGCGTGGTCGGGGCGATGGAGAAGTCCATGCCCCCCATCTTCAGCTCTTGCAGTAGGTCGGCGGTCAGCTGCGACAGGGCAGGGAAGTTGGCGCTTTCCAGGCGCAACTCGGCGCGCTCGCGCCAGCCGGTGATCTTCTGGCCCTTGCTGTCATATACCGGGTAGCTGTTGCGGCTACCCTGGCTGATCTTCACGTCCTTGACCTGGCGCGACTGCTGTACGGCCTTGTTCATGGTCTCGGTGATCTGCTTGGCGAGCTTGCCCGGGTCGGTGTTCTGCGCTTCGCTGTACAGGGTAACGACCATCAGGTCGCGCGCCACTTCCTTGCTGACCTCGGCACGCAGCGAGACCTGATTGTAGCGCGGCTCATCGGCAGCCAGCGCCGGCAGGCTGGCGAGCAGGCCGCAGGACAGGATCAGGGCGGTGCCGCGACGTGGGATTTGCATGTGGTACTCCTTGGCAATATAAGGCGTGGGTTGTGGCCATCCATTCCACGCATGGCCCATCAGACCGGCAACAGTGTAGTGGGTTCAAAAGTGCCATCATGAACCTGTGACAAAGTGTGGCGCTTTGCCGCATCGCTGCAGCGAGGCGCCTGGCTTCGGTATACTCCAGCCGATTTTTCTGGAGCAATCATCAGGAGAGCTCATGCTCGCCGCCGTACAACCGCTGTCCGCTACTCGCCAGAACCTCTGGCGCCTGACCGTCATTCGGGTCCTGGTCCTGGCTGCCCAGGCCGGCTCCGTGGGCGTCGCCTACTGGACCGAACTGCTGCCTTTGCCCTGGCTGTCGCTGGCCGGCACCTTGGCCTTGTCTTCGCTGCTGTGCGCCTTCACGGCCCTGCGCCTGCGCCTGTCGTTACCTGTCACCGAGCTGGAATATGCCCTGCAGCTGGCCTGCGACCTGCTGATCCACAGTGCCTTGCTGTACTACTCCGGCGGCTCGACCAACCCGTTCGTTTCGTATTACCTGGTGCCGCTGGCGATTGCCGCAGTTACCTTGCCGTGGCTGTATTCGCTGATCCTGTCCGGCATTGCCCTGACCGCCTACAGCCTGCTGCTGGTGCAGTTCTACCCGCTCGAAGGCCTGCCGATGGCGCGGGACAAGATGCAGGTGTATGGCATGTGGCTGAGTATTGCCCTGGCCGCGGCGGTGATCACCTTCTTTGCCGCACGCATGGCCGAAGAGCTGCGCCGCCAGGAGCAACTGCGTTCCGAGCGGCGTGAAGAAAGCCTGCGCGACGAGCAGTTGCTGGCCGTGGCCACCCAGGCCGCCGGTGCCGCCCATGAGCTGGGCACACCGTTGGCGACCATGAGCGTGCTGCTGAACGAAATGCGCCAGGACCACGCCGACCCGTTGCTGCAGGAAGACCTGCAGATCCTTCAGGACCAGGTGAAGCTGTGCAAGGAAACCCTGCAACAGCTGGTACGCGCCGCCGAAGCCAACCGCCGCCTGGCCGTGGTGGAGCAGGATGTCACGGCATGGCTGGACGAGGCGCTCAACCGTTGGCACCTGATGCGCCCGGAAGCCAGCTACCGCTTCCAGCGCTTGCGCGACGGCCAGGTGCCGCGCCTGACCCCGCCGCCGGACCTGACCCAGGCGCTGTTGAACCTGTTGAACAATGCCGCCGATGCCTGCCCCGACGACCTTGAAGTGCGCCTGGACTGGGACACCCATGACATCGTCATCAGCATCCGTGACCACGGCCCCGGCGTGCCGCCGGCGATCGCCGAGGCCATCGGCAAACCCTTCATTACCACCAAGGGCAAAGGCTTCGGCCTGGGCCTGTTCTTGAGCAAGGCCAGCGTGACCCGTGCGGGCGGTTCGGTGAAACTCTATAGTCATGAACAGGGTGGCACCCTGACCGAACTGCGCCTGCCCTATGGCAAGCGAGGAGATGAATGATGAGCGAAGAAAACCAGGTCGAAGGCGAAGAGCTGCCGCACCTGCTGCTGGTGGATGACGATGCCACCTTCACCCGGGTCATGGCCCGGGCCATGAGCCGCCGCGGTTTCCGCGTAAGCACCGCCAGCTCTGCCGAGGAAGGGTTGATCCTGGCCCAGCAAGACCTGCCGGACTACGCCACGCTGGACCTGAAGATGGAGGGCGACTCCGGCCTGGTGCTACTGCCCAAGCTGCTGGAGCTGGACCCGGAAATGCGCGTGGTGATCCTGACCGGTTACTCGAGCATTGCCACTGCGGTGGAAGCGGTCAAGCGTGGTGCCTGCAACTACCTGTGCAAGCCGGCCGATGCCGATGATGTGCTGGCTGCGTTGCTGTCAGAGCACACCGACCTGGACAGCCTGGTGCCGGAAAACCCGATGTCGGTCGACCGCCTGCAGTGGGAGCATATCCAGCGCGTACTGAACGAGCACGAGGGCAATATCTCGGCCACCGCGCGGGCGCTGGGCATGCACCGGCGGACCTTGCAGCGCAAACTGCAGAAGCGCCCGGTTCGGCGCTGATTCAGTACTGGCAGTGCCGGCCTCTTCGCGGGTAAACCCGCTCTTACAGGTGTTCACAGGCCTCCAGACCTGTGCAGTACCTGTAGGAGCGGGTTTACCCGCGAAAGGGCCGTAACTGCCAGAAACTTCTCTTTATCACCCCGCGATCCCCGCAAGTCCCGGCCGTTGGCGTATCATTAGCCCCCTAACGGCAACCCTTCCAGGATCGCTTGCGCATGCTCGCCCTTCTTATCCAGACGTTGAACATCACGGCCCCGGTCTTCGCCATGCTGTTCATGGGCGTGCTGCTCAAACGTATCCGCCTGATCGACGACAATTTCAACCGCGTAGCCTCGCAACTGGTGTTCAACGTGTGCATGCCGGCGTTGCTGTTCCTCGGCATCTACCACGCCGACCTGGCCACGGCGGTCAAACCCGGCGTCCTTCTCTATTTCATCGTCGCCACCCTGGCCGGCTTCGCCATTGCCTGGGGCATGGCCATCTGGCGCAGCCCGCTGGCCGACCGGGGCATCTATACCCAGGGCGCATTCCGTGGCAACAACGGCGTGATCGGCCTGGCCCTGGCCGCCAGTCTCTACGGCGACTACGGCATCTCCCTGGGGGCGGTACTCGCCGGCCTGGTCATCCTCATGTACAACTCGTTGTCGGCGGTGGTGCTGGCGGTTTACAGCCCGGACCTGAAATCCGACCCGTGGAGCATTTGCAAGAGCATCTTCAGCAACCCGCTGATCATCAGTGTGCTGGTGGCCACGCCCATGGCCTACGGCCAGGTGCCGCTGCCCAACTGGCTGCTGACCTCGGGCGATTACCTGGCGCAGATGACCCTGCCGCTGGCGCTGATCTGCATCGGTGGCACGCTGTCGATGGCGGCACTGCGCGACAGTGGCAGGCTGGCCATCGACGCCAGCCTGGTGAAGATGGTCTGGCTACCGCTGCTGGGTACCCTCGGTGCCTGGCTATGCGGCTTCCGCGGCGCCGAGCTGGGCATCCTGTTCCTGTACATCGGCAGCCCGACTGCAGCTGCCAGCTACGTCATGGCGCGGGCGGCGAACGGCAACCATGAGCTGGCTGCATCGATCATCGTGATTACCACGCTAATGGCGGCGATCACCACCAACATTGGTATTTTCATCTTGCAGTGGGGCGGATGGATCTAGATCCTTGACTGCAAACAACACAAAAACACAGCCTCACTGAGCTAAAGGACACTTCATGCAAGACCAGAGCACGCCCGAGCGGTTACAGCGCGGGCTGAAGAATCGCCATATCCAGCTGATCGCGCTGGGCGGGGCCATCGGTACCGGGTTGTTCCTGGGCATTGCCCAGACCATCCAGCTGGCGGGCCCCTCCGTCCTGCTGGGCTACGCCATTGCCGGCCTGATGGCCTTCCTGATCATGCGCCAGCTCGGTGAAATGGTTGTTGAAGAGCCCGTGGCCGGCAGCTTCAGCCACTTCGCCCACCAGTACTGGAGCGAGTTTGCCGGGTTTGTTTCGGGCTGGAACTACTGGGTGGTGTACGTACTGGTCGGCATGGCCGAGCTTACCGCGGTGGGCATCTACGTGCAGTACTGGTGGCCCGGCTTCCCCACCTGGGCCACGGCGGCGATCTTCTTCGTGGTGATCAACCTGATCAACCTCACCCAGGTTAAGGTCTACGGCGAGATGGAGTTCTGGTTCGCCCTGGTCAAGGTGGTGGCCATCGTCAGCATGATCGGCTTCGGCGCCTGGCTGCTGACCAGCGGCCATGGCGGCCCGGACGCCAGCGTGGCCAACCTCTGGCAGTACGGCGGCTTCTTCCCCAACGGCGTCACCGGCCTAGTGATGGCACTGGCAGTGATCATGTTCTCGTTTGGTGGCCTGGAGCTGGTGGGCATCACCGCCGCCGAGGCCGACAACCCGCGTCAGAGCATCCCAAAGGCCACCAACCAGGTGGTGTACCGTATCCTCATTTTCTATATCGGTGCCCTGGCGGTGCTGCTGTCGCTGTACCCATGGCAGAAGGTGGTGCAGGGTGGCAGCCCGTTCGTGATGATCTTCCATGAACTGGACAGTGACCTGGTGGCGACCATCCTCAATATCGTGGTGCTGACGGCCGCACTGTCGGTGTACAACAGCTGCGTGTACGCCAACAGCCGCATGCTGTTTGGCCTGGCCAGCCAGGGCGATGCACCGCGTCAGTTGCTGAAGGTAAGCCGTAGCGGCGTGCCGCTGACCGCGCTGGGTGTGTCGGCTTTTGCCACCGGGCTATGCGTACTGATCAACTACCTGATGCCGGGCGAAGCCTTTGGTTTGCTGATGGCCCTGGCGGTGTCGGCGCTGGTGATCAACTGGGCGAGCATCAGTATCACCCACCTGAAGTTCCGCAAGGCCAAGCTGGCGGCCGGGATTACCCCGTTCTACAAGAGCTGGGGGCACCCGGTAACCAACTACCTGTGCCTGGCGTTCATCGTGCTGATTCTGGTGGTGATGTACCTGACCCCGCCGATTCGCATCTCGGTGATGCTGATTCCGGGGTGGATCCTGGTGCTGTGGGTGGCCTTCAAGATGAAGAAGGCTCGCCAGGCCAGGTAGGTAACACAGTACCGGCCTCTTCGCGGGCACGCCCGCTCCAACAGGGATTCCACAGGCTCTAAGACCTGTGCAGTACCTGTGGGAGCGGGTTTACCCGCGAAGAGGCCGAGCCTGAAAAAGGCTGGGTCAGCCTTGATAGCTGTCGATCACTTCCTGTGCTGCACGGAACGCATCAATCGCCGCCGGCACCCCCGCATACACCGCGCAATGCAGCAGCGCTTCGCGAATTTCCTCCACCGTACAGCCATTGTTCAGCGCCCCGCGCACATGCCCCTTGAGCTCCTGCGGGCACTTGAGTGCGGTCAGCGTGGCCAGGGTAATCAGGCTGCGGGTTTTCAACGGCAGCCCATCGCGGGCCCACACGCTGCCCCAGGCATGTTCGTTGACGAAGTCCTGCAGCGGCTGGGTAAAGTCGGTGGCATTGCCCAGGGCGCGGTCGACGAACGCATCGCCCATCACCTGGCGCCGAATCTGTTCGCCGGTTTTCTTGCTATCAGCCATGTTGTTTTCCTTAGTGTTGGCGGCGCCAGGCTCGTGCGGTGGTGTACAGCAACACCATGGCGAGCACCGGCAGTACGTAGAACAGCATCAACCGCTCCAGGCGGCCGGCCAGTGGCATGCCCATGGTAAACGCCGCCACGTGCAGCCCATAGGCCAGGTACAGGCAGAGGAACACCAAGCCTTCGGCGCGAGTGATGCGGTAGCCGGAATAGAACACCGGCAGGCTCAGCGCAGCAACACCCAGCATTACCGGCAGATCGAAGGCCAAGGCGTTGGGCGAGATCGACAGCGGCTCGGGAGTGACCAGCGCGGTCAGGCCCAGCACGGCCAGCAGGTTGAACAGGTTGCTGCCGATCACTGTGCCCACGGCAATTTCCCGCTCACCGCGCAGGGCGGCGATCAGCGCAGCGGCCAGTTCCGGCAGGGAGGTGCAAATGGCAACGACGGTCAGGCCGATGATGCGCTCGGACAGGCCCAGGTCGGTGGCCACCTCCACGGCGGCTTCCAGCAACAAGTGACCCGCCAGGCTCAGCAGGCCCAGGCCGGCCAGCACCTGCAGCAGCGTGCCCGACCAGAAGCGCCCGGCGCTGCTGGTGACGGTGGTCGGTGCGGGGTAGGTGCGGGCGTAGTGGCGCGACTGGTGCCAAAGCATTGCCAGGTAGCCGACCAGTCCGGTCAGCAGCAACACCCCTTCGGCCCGGCCCAGGTGGCCGTTGGCGGATAACGCGTAGACCAGGCCGCTGGCGACGATCATCAGTGGAATGTCCAGACGCACCAGTTGCCGCGACACGCGCAGCGGGATGATCAGTGCGGCCAGGCCGAGAATGACCAATACGTTGAATATGTTGCTGCCGATAACGCTGCCCACCGCCACGTCCGGCGCGCCTTGGTAGGCGGCCTGCAGGCTCACGGTCATTTGCGGGGCAGTGCTGCCGAAGGCCACCAGGCTAAGGCCGATGATCAGCGGGCGTACGTGCAGGCGCTGGGCCAGGCGCAGGGCTGCGCGAACCAGCAGTTCGGCACCGCCGATCAGCAACAGCAGGGCGATGCCCAGTTGCAGGAGGCTGGAGGTAGGTAGGGTAGCCAGGTCGAAAATGGTCGGACTCCTGTCGCGTCAGTCGCTAAGCCCTTGTACTCGCACGCGCGCGGTTCCGCTACGGATCATGCCGATTTTTTCTGCGGCGGCACGTGAAAGATCGATCAGGCGGCCGCGGGTGTGTGGGCCACGGTCGTTGATGCGCACCACGACGCTGCGCTGGTTGGCCAGGTTGGTCACCCGTACCCGACTGCCGAAGGGCAGGCTGCGGTGAGCGGCGGTGAGGCCGTGCTGGTTGAACGGTTCGCCGCTGGCGGTGCGTTTACCGTGGTGGCGAGAGCCGTAATAGGAGGCGGTGCCGGTCTTGTCGTAACCGTCGGGGTCGATGTCCTGGCTGGCGCAGCCGGCCAGCAGGGAGAAGAGGGCGAGGGTGCTCAGGGATCGTTTTAGCAATTCGAATGCTCCGGTGCGGCCATTCGCGGCTAAAGCCGCTCCCACAGGTACGGCGCTGCACTGGCGAGCTGCGCTTTACCTGTGGGAGCGGCTTTAGCCGCGAACGAGGGCGAAGCCCTCGCAGGACTACAGGGGTAAAACAATCACCCTTCGAGCTTGGCCTTGAGCAATTGGTTCACTTGCCCCGGGTTGGCCTTGCCCTTGGAGGCTTTCATCGCCTGGCCGACGAAGAAGCCGAACATCTTGCCACGCTTGGCCTCGTCGGCTGCGCGGTACTGTTCGACCTGCTCGGCGTTGGCCGCCAGCACTTCGTCGAGCATCTTGTCGATCGCACCGGTATCGGTGACCTGCTTCAGGCCCTTGCTTTCGATGATGCTGTCGGCATCGCCTTCACCGGCGGCCATGGCCTCGAACACGGTCTTGGCGATCTTGCCGCTGATGGTGTTGTCACGGATACGCAGCAGCATGCCGCCCAGCTGTGCGGCGCTGACCGGCGCCTGGTCGATCTCGATGCCCAGCTTGTTCAGCAGGCTGCCCAGCTCGACCATGACCCAGTTGGCAGCCAGCTTGGCATCGCCACCGATCTTCACCACTTCCTCGAAGTAGTCCGCCTGCTCGCGGCTGGAAGCCAGCACGTTAGCGTCGTAGGCCGACAGGCCGTACTGGTTCTGGAAGCGCTCGACCTTCTGCGTCGGCAGTTCCGGCAAGCCGGCGCGGACGGTTTCGAGGAAGCTGTCCTCGATCACCACCGGCAGCAGGTCCGGGTCGGGGAAGTAACGGTAGTCGTTGGCTTCCTCCTTGCTGCGCATGGAGCGGGTCTCGTCCTTGTTCGGGTCGTACAGGCGGGTTTCCTGTACCACCTTGCCGCCGTCCTCGATCAGGTCGATCTGGCGCTGGATCTCGCTGTTGATCGCGCGCTCGATGAAGCGGAACGAGTTGACGTTCTTGATCTCGCAGCGGGTGCCGAACTCGGCCTGGCCTTTCGGGCGGATCGACACGTTGCAGTCGCAACGCAGCGAGCCTTCGGCCATGTTGCCGTCGCAGATGCCCAGGTAACGCACCAGCGCGTGGATTGCCTTGACGTAGGCCACGGCTTCCTTGGCGCTGCGCATGTCGGGCTCGGAGACGATTTCCAGCAGCGGGGTGCCGGCACGGTTCAGGTCGATGCCGGTGGAGCCGCTGAAGTCTTCGTGCAGGCTCTTGCCGGCATCTTCTTCCAGGTGCGCGCGGGTTACCCCGATGCGCTTGATGGTGCCGTCTTCCAGGGCGATGTCCAGGTGGCCCTTGCCGACGATCGGCAGGTCCATCTGGCTGATCTGGTAGCCCTTGGGCAGGTCCGGGTAGAAGTAGTTCTTGCGCGCGAACACGTTGCGCTTGCCGATCTCGGCATCGATGGCCAGGCCGAACATGCACGCCATGCGCACGGCTTCCTGGTTCAGTACTGGCAGTACGCCAGGCATGCCCAGGTCAACCAGGCTGGCCTGGGTGTTCGGCTCGGAACCGAAGGTGGTGGCGCTGCCGGAGAAGATCTTCGACTGGGTGGCGAGCTGAGTGTGGATTTCCAGCCCGATCACAACTTCCCATTGCATGTGTGAATTCCTCAGAAGCCGTTGGGGGCGCGGGTGTGCCAGTCGGTCACTTGCTGGTAGCGGTGCGCGACGTTGAGCAGGCGGCCTTCCTGGAAGTATGGCGCCAGCAGCTGCACGCCGACCGGCAGGCCATCGACGAAGCCGGCCGGCATCGACAGGCCCGGCAGGCCCGCCAGGTTGGCGGTGATGGTGTAGACGTCTTCCAGGTAGGCGGCGACCGGGTCGCTGCTCTTGGCGCCGAGCTTCCAGGCCGGGTTTGGCGTGGTCGGGCCGAGGATCAGGTCGACGTCGTTGAAGGCGGCCATGAAGTCGTTCTTGATCAGGCGGCGGATCTGCTGCGCCTTCACGTAGTAGGCGTCGTAGTAGCCGGCCGACAGGGCGTAGGTGCCGACCATGATGCGGCGCTGCACTTCGACACCGAAGCCTTCGCCACGCGAACGCTTGTACAGGTCGGTGAGGTCTTTCGGGTTCTCGCAGCGGTAGCCGAAGCGCACGCCATCGAAACGCGACAGGTTGGACGAGGCTTCAGCGGGGGCGATCACGTAGTAGGCCGGGATGGCGTGCTGCATGTTCGGCAGGCTGATTTCCTTGACCACCGCGCCGAGCTTTTCCAGCTCCTTGACGCTGGCCTGGACCAGGTCGGCGATGCGTGGGTCGAGGCCGGCACCGAAGTACTCCTTCGGCAGGCCGATGCGCAGGCCTTGCAGCGAAGCATTCAGGTTGGCGCTGTAGTCCGGCACCGGCTCTTCGATGCTGGTGGAGTCCTTGGCGTCGAAACCGGCCATGCCTTGCAGCAACAGGGCGCAGTCTTCGGCGGTACGGGCCAGCGGGCCGCCCTGGTCGAGGCTGGAGGCGTAGGCGATCATGCCCCAGCGCGACACGCGGCCGTAGGTTGGCTTGAGGCCGGTGAGGTTGGTCAGTGCCGCCGGTTGGCGGATGGAGCCGCCGGTGTCGGTGCCGGTGGTGGCTGGCAGCAGGCGTGCAGCCACAGCCGCGGCCGAACCGCCCGACGAGCCGCCCGGGACGTGCTCAAGGTTCCATGGGTTCTTCACCGCGCCGTAGTGGCTGGATTCGTTGGCCGAACCCATGGCGAATTCGTCCATGTTGGTCTTGCCCAGGGTGACCATGCCGGCTTCGGCCAGCTTGGCAACCACGGTGGCGTCATACGGCGCCTTGAAGTTGTCGAGCATCTTCGAGCCGCAGCTGGTGCGTACGCCGTTGGTGCAGAACAGGTCCTTGTGGGCGATCGGGGCACCCAGCAGCGCGCCGGTTTCGCCAGCGGCGCGACGGGCGTCGGCGGCACGCGCCTGGCCCAGGGCCAGGTCTTCGGTGACGCTGATGAAGCTGTTGATCTGCGGGTCGAGCTGCTTGATGCGCGCCAGCAGGGCGCCGGTCAGCTCTTCGGAGGAAAACGACTTGTCGGCGAGTCCGCGGGCGATCTCGGCCAGGGTCAATTGATGCATGGCAGGCACTATCCCTTACTCGATGACTTTGGGAACCAGGTACAGACCGCTTTCGGTCGACGGCGCGATGGCCTGGTAGGCGTCGCGCTGGTTGCTTTCGGTGACCTGGTCGGGACGCAGGCGCTGGCTGGCCTCCAGGGGGTGGGCCAGTGGCTCGATGCCAGTAGTGTCGACCGCTTGCATCTGGTCGACCAGCCCGAGAATGCTGTTCAGTGCGTCAGTAATGCGTGGCAGTTCGCCATCATTCAGGCCCAGACGGGCCAGATGGGCGATCTTTTCCACGTCGCAGCGTTCAAGCGCCATGGGGATCTCCAGGGGAAACAAAGACCGGAATTCGGGTCCGCAGTGAGGAACATGTCAGCTTTCTGGCGGTCTAACGGCCGCGAAATTCTGCTGGCGTGCTCGGAAAAACAGCCAATTTAACATATTGGCTCCTTGCCCAAAATCCCTGCCATTGTTAGAGTTTGCCGCACTTTTTTACCCACGCTTTCCCCAGGGTCACTTTCCCATGTTCAAGAAACTGCGTGGCATGTTTTCCAGCGATCTGTCCATCGACCTGGGTACTGCCAACACCCTTATTTACGTGCGTGAGCGCGGTATCGTCCTGAATGAGCCCTCGGTTGTTGCCATCCGTACCCATGGCAACCAGAAAAGCGTCGTCGCCGTCGGTACCGAAGCCAAGCGCATGCTGGGCCGTACGCCTGGCAACATTGCTGCCATTCGTCCGATGAAGGACGGCGTCATCGCCGACTTCAGCGTCTGCGAAAAAATGTTGCAATATTTTATCAACAAGGTTCACGAGAACAGCTTCCTGCAGCCGAGCCCGCGCGTGCTGATCTGCGTGCCGTGCAAGTCGACCCAGGTAGAGCGCCGCGCCATTCGCGAATCGGCGCTGGGTGCCGGTGCCCGTGAAGTGTTCCTGATCGAAGAGCCGATGGCCGCCGCCATCGGTGCCGGCCTGCCGGTCGAAGAAGCCCGCGGTTCGATGGTCGTCGATATCGGTGGTGGTACCACTGAAATCGCGCTGATCTCCCTGAACGGCGTGGTCTATGCCGAATCCGTCCGCGTTGGCGGCGACCGCTTCGACGAAGCCATCGTCACCTACGTGCGCCGCAACTACGGCAGCCTGATCGGCGAGTCCACCGCCGAGCGCATCAAGCAGGAAATCGGTACTGCCTACCCGGGCGGCGAAGTACGTGAAGTCGACGTGCGCGGCCGCAACCTGGCCGAGGGCGTACCGCGTGCCTTCACCCTGAACTCCAACGAAGTGCTCGAAGCGCTGCAGGAATCCCTGGCGACCATCGTCCAGGCGGTCAAGAGTGCCCTGGAGCAATCGCCGCCCGAGCTGGCCTCGGACATCGCCGAGCGTGGCCTGGTGCTGACTGGTGGTGGCGCGCTGCTGCGTGACCTCGACAAGCTGCTGGCCCAGGAAACCGGCCTGCCGGTGATCGTCGCCGAAGACCCGCTGACCTGTGTCGCCCGTGGCGGCGGTCGCGCCCTGGAGATGATGGACAAGCACGCGATGGACCTGCTCTCCAGCGAGTGATTCCGCTCGCTGTTCACGAGCGCCCGGTTTACAGGTAGTACGCACAGTGCTACCTGTATGTGCTGGGCTGGCGCCCGTTCGGGGCGCCGTATCCGTCAACCCGCAACCAGGCTGGTGCGTTGTCCCATGTCCAATGACCTCCTGAGTCGTCCACGAGGAACGGCCCATTAAACCGCTTTTCTCCAAGGGCCCTTCGCTGGGCGTTCGCCTGCTCGTCCTGGTGGTGATGTCGGTCGCGTTGATGGTTGTCGACGCGCGCTTCGACGTGCTCAAACCAGTGCGCAGCCAGATGGGCCTGGTACTCATGGAGTCGTACTGGATCACCGACCTGCCGCAGCGTGCGTGGCAAGGTGTGGCCGGCCAGTTCGGCAGCCGCACCGAACTGATCGCCGAAAACGAAAAGCTCAAGACCGAAGCCCTGCTGCTGCAGGGGCGCCTGCAGAAACTGGCGGCCCTGACCGAGCAGAACGTGCGCCTGCGCGAGTTGCTTAACTCTTCGGCGCTGGTCAACGAAAAGGTCGAAGTGGCGGAGCTGATCGGTGTCGATCCCAACCCGTTCACCCACCGCATCCTGATCAACAAGGGCGAACGTGATGGCGTGTTCCTCGGCCAGCCGGTGCTCGATGCCCGTGGCCTCATGGGCCAGGTGGTCGAGCTGATGCCCTACACCTCGCGGGTACTGTTGCTTACAGATACCACCCACAGCATCCCGGTGCAGGTCAACCGCAACGGCCTGCGCGCCATCGCCAGCGGCACCGGCAACCCGGAACGCCTGGAGCTGCGCCATGTGGCCGATACCGCCGACATCAAGGAAGGCGACCTGCTGGTCAGTTCCGGCATGGGGCAACGGTTCCCGGCCGGCTACCCGGTGGCCACGGTCAACGAAGTGATCCACGATTCCGGCCAGCCGTTCGCCATCGTTCGTGCCATCCCCACCGCCGCGCTCAACCGCAGCCGCTACATGCTGCTGGTGTTCAGCGACCGGCGCAGCCCGGAACAGCGCGCCACCGATGCCGCCATTGCCCAGGAAGAGGCTGACCGCAAGGGCACCTCGGCCGCAGGCCTGCCGGCCACGACGGGTGAGCAGGGCGCACCAGCTGGCAGCGCCCCTGCCGCGCCGGCTACATCAGCGGCCCCGACAGCCCCGGCTGCACAGCCTGCAGCTCCGGCGGCGGCACCTGCCACGCCGGCTGCCGCGCCTGCCGCACCCGCTCACACCCGGAGGCAATGATGGCTGCATCACGCCGCAACAACGGCTGGGTCATCTGGCTGACTTTCGCCATCGGCCTGCTGCTCAGCGTCTCGCCCATGCCGCAGTTCATGGAAGTGTTCCGGCCCATGTGGCTGGCCTTGCTGGTGTCGTTCTGGACCCTCGCCGTACCGAACAAGGTCGGCATGACCACCGCGTTCGTGCTGGGCCTGGCCGAGGATGTGCTGTACGGCACCCTGCTGGGGCAGAACGCGCTGATCCTCACCCTCATCACCTTCCTGGTGCTGTCGTTGCAGCAGCGCCTGCGCATGTTCCCCATGTGGCAGCAGAGCCTCGTGATCCTGGTGATCTTCGGCATTGCCCAACTGATCCAGCTGTGGCTCAGCGCGCTGACCGGCAACCGGCTGCCCACCCTGGCGCTGGTCTGGTCGGCGGTGATCAGTGCCTTGCTCTGGCCGTGGATCAGTTTCGCCCTGCGCGACCTGCGCCGACGCTTGCATATCAACTGACGGCGCCGCCGCGACTGACAGGGAGATGTCTGCATGAACCCGCTATACCTGGCCTCCGGCTCGCCCCGTCGTCGTGAACTGCTGACCCAGATCGGTGTGCCGTTCAGTGTCGTCAGTGCCCCCATCGATGAAACCCCACTGCCCGATGAAAGCGCACCGGCCTACGTCGAGCGCCTGGCCCGGGCCAAGGCTGCCGCCGGCCTGGCCTGCCTCGAAGGTCCGGCTGTGGTGCTGGGCGCAGACACTGCCGTGGTGCTCGATGGTCGTATTCTCGGCAAACCGGAAAACCGCGAAGATGCCCTGGCCATGCTGGCCGACCTTTCGGGCCGCGAGCACCAGGTATTGACCGCGGTCGCCCTGAGCGATGGCCAGCGCGTGCACAGCCTGTGCGTCACCAGCAAGGTGCGCTTCCGTGCGATCAGCGCCGAGGAAGCGCAACGCTACTGGGCCAGCGGCGAGCCCGCGGACAAGGCCGGCGGCTATGCCATCCAGGGCTTGGGGGCGGTGTTCGTCACCGGCCTTTCCGGCAGCTACTCGGCGGTGGTCGGCTTGCCCCTCAGTGAAACGGCCGAACTGCTTGGCCAATTCGGCATTGCCTGCTGGCAATCGCCCGCGCATACGCCAGAGGTAACAAACCAGCGGTAGCCAGCACTGCATACGCCATCCATCATTATCCAAGACCTTTGACGAGAGCCTGCCATGAGTGAAGAGATCCTGATCAACATCACCCCGATGGAGTCGCGCGTGGCGGTGGTGGAAAACGGGGTGCTGCAGGAAGTGCATGTCGAGCGCACCCAGCGCCGGGGCATCGTCGGCAATATCTACAAAGGCAAGGTGGTGCGTGTGCTGCCGGGCATGCAGGCGGCCTTCGTCGACATCGGCCTGGAGCGCGCGGCATTCATCCATGCCTCGGAAATATCCCAGCGCGAAGGCTCGGCGGTAGAGAACATCACCGCTCTGGTGCACGAGGGACAGGCCCTGGTGGTGCAGGTGACCAAGGACCCGATCGGCACCAAGGGCGCGCGCCTGACCACCCAGCTGTCGATCCCGTCGCGCTACCTGGTATACATGCCGCGCAGCAGCCATGTCGGCATTTCCCTGAAGATCGAAGACGAAGCCGAGCGCGAGCGCCTCAAGCAGGTAGTCAGCGACTGCATGGAAAGCGAGAACATCAAGGACGCCGGTGGCTTCATCCTGCGTACCGCCGCCGAAGGCGCACGCGCTGAAGAGATCCTGCAGGACATTCGCTACCTGCGCCGCCTGTGGGAGCAGATCGGCACCCAGATCAAGACCTGCGGTGCGCCCACGGTCATCTACGAGGACCTGGGCCTGGCCCTGCGTACCTTGCGTGACCTGGTCAACCCGAAGATCGAGAAGATCCGCATCGACTCGCGGGAAACCTTCCAGAAGACCACGCAGTTCGTTGGCGAACTTATGCCGGAAATCGCCGACCGCCTCGAACACTACCCGGGCGAACGGCCGATTTTCGACCTGTATGGCGTCGAGGACGAGATCCAGCGTGCACTGGAGCGCAAGGTGCCGCTGAAGTCCGGTGGCTACCTGGTGGTCGACCCGGCTGAAGCGATGACCACGATCGATGTGAACACCGGCGCCTTCGTCGGCCATCGCAACCTTGAAGAGACCATCTTCAAGACCAACCTCGAGGCCGCCACCGCCATCGCCCGGCAACTGCGCCTGCGCAATATCGGCGGCATCATCATCATCGACTTCATCGACATGGAAGACGAGGAGCACCAGCGCCAGGTGCTGCGCACGCTGGAAAAGCAGCTGGAGCGCGATCACGCCAAGACCAACATCATCGGCATCACCGAGCTGGGCCTGGTGCAGATGACCCGCAAGCGCACACGCGAAAGCCTGGAACAGGTGCTGTGCGAGCCCTGCCTGGCCTGTCAGGGCCGTGGCAAGCTGAAAACCCCCGAGACCATCTGTTACGAAATCTTCCGCGAGATCCTGCGCGAGGCCCGTGCATATCAGGCCGAAGGCTACCGCGTGCTCGCCAACCAGAAGGTGGTCGATCGGTTGCTGGATGAAGAATCCGGTAACGTCGCGGAGCTGGAGGCCTTTATCGGCCGAACCATTCGTTTCCAGGTGGAGTCGATGTATTCGCAGGAACAATACGATGTGGTGCTGCTCTGAGGCCTTCTGAAACGCGCCGCAGGTGGCCCGGGCTGGAAAATCCGGGGCTACGGGCCATCATGGATAAACGACCTGGAGGGCAATGGCCATGGGACGTCTGACCCGCGTTCTTGTCGCCTTGACCCGCTGGGGGCTGGGCGTTTGCGCCCTGCTGGCGGTACTGGTGGCACTGTATGTCAGCCTCGGCCGCGAACTGGTGCCGTTGGTGGCCGAGTATCGCGCCGATGTGGAAAGCAAGGCCGAGCAGGCTTTGGGCCTGCCCGTGCACGTTGGTGCCCTGGAAGGCCGCTGGAGCGGCCTGGCACCGGTGCTGCGGGTGCGCGACCTGCAACTGGGCGAGGGGGCCACGGCCCTGCGCTTGGACGACGTCAAGGTAGTCCCCGATGTCTGGGCTAGCCTCACTGCCCGAGAAGTACGCCTGGCACGCATTCAGTTGGGCGGCCTGCAGTTGATTCTGCGCGAGAACGAGCAGGGCGCCTGGAGCCTCGAAGGCCTGCCGAAGAAGGACGATGCGCCGCTTGACCCTGCCGAGTTGTTGCAGCGCCTGCGCCAGTTGGGCCGCATCGATGTGTTCGACAGTCAGGTCACCCTGCACCCCTGGCAGCGTGACCCGTTGACCCTCACTTATGTGAGCGTTGGCCTGCAGGCCGGAGCTTCGCGCCATGCCCTGGACCTGCGCGCGACCCTGCCCGATGGCCAACCGCTTTCGCTGAACCTGCGCAGTCGTGCCACGCCCAGCGCCTGGCGCGACGGCCAGGTTGAAGCCTACCTGAGCCTGCCACAGAGTGACTGGGCGCGTTGGCTGCCACCACGCCTGCTGGGCCAGTGGCATGCCGACGCCCTGCGGGCGGGCGGCGAGTTCTGGGTCGACTGGAGCAAGGGGCAGTTGCAGCAGGCCGTTGTACGCCTCAATGCACCGGAGCTGCACGGTGCCTATGCCGGGCGCAAGGCGGCCAGGCTGAACAACCTGGCCCTGGGTGCCTGGTTCCAGCGCCAGGAACAAGGCTTCGATGTGGTAGTCGACTCCCTGGCCATGGACGTCGGCAAGACCCGTTGGGAGTCGCACCTGCAATTGCAGCAGCGTCCAGGCGAGGACGCTGCCGCGGAAAGCTGGAACGTGCAGGCCGACCGCCTCGACCTCACGCCGTTGACACCGCTCGTCGATGCCCTGGCGCCACTGCCGGACAAGGTCATGGCTGTGGTCGATGGCCTGAATGTGACCGGCGCGTTGCGCAATGTGCGTCTGATAGCCCGGCCCAAGGCTGAGGGTGACCAGCGCCTGCAGTTCGAAGCCAACCTGGAGAAGGTCGGTTTCGATGCCTATCACAATGCCCCGGCAGCCGGTAACGTCAGCGGCAGCATCAGCGGAGACCTTGGTCATGGCGAACTACGCCTTGATACCGATGCGTTCATGCTGCACCTGTACCCGATCTTCGCCAAACCCTGGCATTATCAGAAGGCCAATGCGCGCCTGACCTGGGCCCTGGACAAGGAGGGTTTCACCCTGGCCGCGCCTTACCTCAAGGTACTGGGCGAGGAGGGCAAGATCGCCGGTGACTTCCTCATTCGCCTGTTGTTCGAAGAAGGCCGTGAAGACTACATGGACCTGCGCGTCGGCCTGACCGAAGGCGATGGCCGCTACACCGCCAAGTACCTGCCCGAGGTGCTCAGCCCGGCACTCGACGAATGGCTGCGCAGTGCGATCGTCAAAGGCACGGTGGACGAAGGCTACTTCCAGTACCAAGGCTCGCTGAACCATGGTGTCGCGCCGGAAGCCCGCAGCATCAGCCTGTTCTTCAAGGTGCGTGATGCAGCCTTGGACTTCCAGCCGGGCTGGCCGCAGGTGCAGCACGTGGATGGCGATGTGTTCATCGAGGACAGTGGTGTGCGCATCAAGGCCCAGCGTGGCGTACTCCTCGACACCAAGGTCAGTAATGTGAGCGTCGATATCCCGCATGTCGACGAGGGGCAGCAAAGCCACCTGTACCTCGATGGTGACTTCGACGGGAGCCTGGGCGATGGCCTGAAGATCCTCAAGGAGGCGCCAATCGGCACTGGCGAGATATTTGCCGGCTGGGAGGGCGAGGGGCCGCTCAAGGGCAAGGTCAAGCTCGACATTCCGCTGGCCCGCGGGCAGCGGCCGAAAGTGCAGGTGGACTTTGCCACCGACGATGCCCGGCTGAAGGTGGCGCCGCCGAGCCTGGAGTTGAGCCGCCTGAAGGGTGACTTCAGTTTCGATTTGGACAAGGGCCTGAGCGGCAAGGGCATCAGCCTGCAGGCCTTCGGCAAGCCGGTGACGGCGCAAATCACCGCCGAAGGCCAGCCCGGGCAGATGCAGACACGCGTCAACGCCAGCGGCCAGGTGTCGCTCAAGGCACTGACCGACTGGCTGCAGTTCAACCAGGCCTTGCCGGCTTCCGGCGACCTGCCGTACCAGTTGCAGGTCAGCCTGGGTAGCCGAGACAACCGCCTGAGCGTCAATTCCAGCCTGAAGGGCCTGGCCATCGACCTGCCAGCACCCTTTGGCAAGGCAGCGTCCGATACCCGTGACACCCGTTTCAGCATGACCCTGCAGGGGCCGGAGCGGCGCTTCGATGTCGCCTACACCGACCTTGCCCGCTTTGCCTACGCCGCGCCGGCCGAGAAGCTGGGGCAGGGCCGTGGCGAGTTGCTGCTGGGCACCGGTGACGCCCAGGTACCTGCCGGCCAGGGCCTGCGAGTGCGCGGGCACCTGGAGACGCTGGACCTGGGGCCCTGGCAGGAACAGGCGGCGCGCCTGGCCGGCGATGACCCGGGCGGTAGCGCGAGGCAGAACCTGCAAGGCGTAGACCTGAGCATCGGCCAGCTGAAAGCCTTTGGCCTGGACCTGAACCAGGCCGTGGTGCGCCTGGCCCGTGGCGGCCCCGCCTGGGATTTGCGCCTCGATAGCAAGGAAGTCATCGGCAACGCCCGGGTGCCGGATGCCAAGGGCGCGCCAATGGTGGTGCGCATGCAGACCTTGCGCCTGCCCGCCGCCAGCGCGGCGGAAAAGCAGGCAGAGGCACAGGCCGAGGAGGGCCCGGACCCGCTGGCTTCGTTCGACCCGCGCAAGGTTCCGGCGCTGGACCTGAGCATTGACAAGCTCTATCGCGGTGACGACCTGTACGGCAGTGCGTCGCTCAAGCTGCGGCCGACCGCGCGTGGCGTGACCGCCAGCGATATAGACCTCGACTTCAAAGGCCTGCGTATCGATGGTGGCGGTGGCTGGGAAGGCGAACCGGGAAAAACCGGCAGTTGGTACAAAGGGCGCCTGGACGGCAAGAACCTGGCGGATGTGCTCAAGGCCTGGGGCTTTGCACCGACCGTGACCAGCCGCGACTTCCGCCTGGATGTGGATGGCCGCTGGCCGGGTTCGCCGGCCTCGGTGAGCCTCAAGCGCTTCTCCGGCAGCATGGACGCAGCCCTGCGCACCGGCCAGTTCGTTGAGGTCGAGGGCAGTGCCCAGGCGCTGCGGGTGTTCGGCCTGCTGAACTTCAACTCCATCGGCCGGCGCTTGCGCCTGGACTTCTCCGACCTGTTCGACAAGGGCCTGGCCTACGACCGTGTCAAAGGCTTGCTGGTAGCCAGTGACGGTGTCTATGTGACCCGCGAGCCAATCGCTGTGACCGGCCCGTCGAGCAACTTCGAGCTGGACGGCACACTGGACCTGGTGCGCGACCGGGTCGATACCAACCTGCAGGTAAGTCTGCCAGTGACCAACAACCTGCCGCTGGCAGCCCTGATTGTCGGCGCGCCAGCCGTGGGCGGGGCGCTGTTCCTGGTGGACCGGCTGATCGGTGACCGGGTGTCACGCTTCGCCAGCGTGCACTACCGTGTCGAAGGTCCGGTGAAAGAGCCTAGAATCACATTTGTGAAACCTTTCGAGAAATCCCGCTAGGAGTGCCCATGAAGGCAGCGGTAATCCAGATGGTCAGCCAGGACGATGTGCTGGCCAACCTGCAGCGCGCCGGTGCCCTGTTGGAGCAGACCGCCTCTGGCGGCGCACGGCTGGCGGTGCTGCCGGAAAACTTCGCTGCCATGGGCCGCAAGGACGCCGCTGCCATCGGCCGCGCCGAAGCGTTGGGCGAAGGGCCGATCCTGCCATGGTTGAAACGCACCGCCCGCGACCTCAAGTTATGGATTGTCGCCGGTACCTTGCCATTGCCACCGGTCGGCCAACCTGAAGCCAAGGCCCATGCCTGCTCGCTGCTGATCGACGAACACGGTGAGGTAGCGGCACGCTATGACAAGCTGCACCTGTTTGATGTGGACGTTGCCGTCAATCGTGGCCGTTACCGCGAGTCCGACGACTATGCCCACGGCGCCCAGGTAGTGGTGGCCGATACGCCAGTAGGGCGGCTGGGGCTAAGCGTGTGCTACGACCTGCGCTTCCCCGAACTGTACAGCGCACTACGCGCCGCCGGCGCGGAACTTATCACTGCGCCAGCCGCCTTCACTGCGGTAACGGGCGCGGCGCACTGGGAAGTGCTGGTGCGCGCCCGGGCCATCGAGACCCAGTGCTACCTGCTGGCTGCTGCACAGGGCGGCACCCACCCGGGGCCACGGGAAACCCATGGCCATGCGGCGATCGTCGACCCCTGGGGGCGCATCGTCGCTGAACAGGCGCAAGGTGAAGCAGTATTGCTCGCCGAACGCGACATTGACGAACAAGCGTCCATCCGGGCGCGCATGCCGGTGGTATCGCACCGGCGCTTTTTCTCGCAGGGCGCGTTGCGGCCTGCGCACACCTCGGAGTGACTATGAGCCAGATGTTATCCACCGTCAGCGAGCAGCTCCTGGCCCCAGGCGGCTTGACCCTGGACAGCCTGCAGAGCGTGCTGGGTGAGTTGGCCGGCCCCGGCATCGACGCCGCCGACCTGTATTTCCAGGGCCAGATCTCGGAAACCTGGGCGCTGGAAGACGGCATCGTCAAAGAGGGCAGTTTCAACCTCGACCAGGGCGTGGGCGTGCGTGCCCAGTCCGGTGAAAAGACCGGCTTTGCCTACAGCAACGCAATCAACCTCGAAGCGCTGACCTCGGCCGCCCGTGCCGCCCGTTCGATCTCCCGTGCCGGGCAGAACGGCAAGGTGCAGGCCTTCCGCAGCCAGGACGTGACTGCCCTTTATCCGGCGGACAACCCGCTGGATGTGCTCAGCCGTGCCGAGAAGGTCGAGCTGCTCAAGCGTGTCGACGCCGCCACCCGCGCGCTGGACCCGCGTATCCAGCAGGTCAGTGTGAGCATGGCCGGGGTATGGGAACGCATCCTGATCGCTGCGGCCGATGGCAGCCTGGCCGCCGACGTGCGCCCGCTGGTGCGCTTCAATGTCAGCGTAATCGTCGAGCAGAACGGCCGCCGCGAGCGTGGCGGGCAGGGCGGTGGCGGGCGTACCGACTACCGCTTCTTCACCGAAGAGCGGGTCATGGGCTATGCCCGCGAAGCGCTGCGCCAGGCCCTGGTGAACCTGGAGGCGATCCCGGCACCGGCTGGTACCCTGCCGGTGGTGCTGGGTTCGGGCTGGTCGGGCGTGCTGCTGCACGAGGCTGTCGGCCATGGCCTGGAAGGTGACTTCAACCGCAAGGGCAGTTCGGCGTTCAGCGGCCGCATTGGCGAGAAAGTGGCGTCGAGCCTGTGCACCATTGTCGACGACGGCACCCTCGAAGGCCGCCGTGGCTCGCTGAGCGTGGATGACGAAGGCACCCCGACCGAGTGCACCACATTGATCGAGAACGGTGTGCTCAAGGGCTACATGCAGGACAAGCTGAACGCGCGCCTGATGGGCATGGCGGTGACCGGCAACGGCCGCCGCGAATCCTACGCGCACCTGCCGATGCCGCGCATGACCAACACCTACATGCGTGCGGGCGAAAGCGACCCGCAGGAAATCATCGCTTCGGTGAAGAAGGGTATCTACTGCGCCAACCTCGGCGGTGGCCAGGTGGACATTACCAGCGGCAAGTTCGTGTTCTCGACCAGTGAGGCCTACCTGATCGAAGACGGCAAGATTACCGCGCCGGTGAAGGGGGCGACCCTGATCGGCAACGGCCCGGAGGCGATGAGCCGGGTGTCGATGGTCGGTAACGACTTGGCGCTGGACAGCGGGGTAGGGACTTGCGGCAAGGACGGGCAGTCGGTGCCGGTGGGCGTCGGGCAGCCGACCTTGAAGCTGGATGCGATCACCGTAGGCGGTACAGGGGCGTGATGGCTTCAGGGACCGCTCTGCGGTCCATTCGCAGCACAAGGCTGCTCCTACAGGGATCGCGTATTTCTGTAGGAGCAGCCTTGTGCTGCGAATGGGCCGCAAAGCGGCCCCAGGGCGATCAGCGCAATCCGCGCTGCAGCTCGTCGAGGTCGCGGATGTACTTGAACACCTTGCGCGCGGCGGCAGGCGGCTTGTTCCGGGCCTTCTCGTGCTGGGCATGGCGTACCAGCGAGCGCAGCTGCTGGCGGTCGGTGTCGGGGTATTCGTTGACGAAGCGTTCGAGGTCTTCGTCATTACCGTCGATCAACCGGTCGCGCCAGCGCTCCAGGCTGTGGAAGCGCTCATTGTACTGGCGGGTCGAGCTGTCCATCTGTTCGAGCAGGGCGTGGATGGCATCCAGATCCTGCACGCGCATCAGCTTGCCGACAAACGACATGTGGCGTTTGCGGGCACCGTGAGCGGTGTGCTTGCTGGCTTCGGTCAGGGCCTTGCGCAGCTCGTCGGTCAACGGCAGGCGAGCCAGGGTATCGGCCTTGAGCGTGGTAAGGCGCTCGCCGAGTTCGACCAGCGCATGCAGCTCGCGCTTGATCTGGGTTTTGCTTTTTTCGCCGTCGAAGGCGTCGTCGTTTGAATCAACCATGGTGGCAGTCCGCTAGAAATCGCCGCCATGATAACCAGTCGGGGGCCGCTTGTCCGGCCCGGTCGTAGAATGACCCTCGCCGAACGCAGAATTTGAGTGGAGAGAACCATGAGTGCAGTCCAGAGCGTAGGTCCGAAGGACCTGCCAGCATTGCAGGAGCAGGTCGAGGCGATCATCGCCGAGGCGCGCCGTCAGGGGGCCAGCGCCTGCGAAGTTGCGGTGTCGCTGGAGCAGGGCCTGTCCACCACGGTACGTCAACGAGAGGTCGAGACGGTCGAATTCAATCGCGACCAGGGCTTTGGTATCACCCTCTATGTGGGCCAGCGCAAAGGCTCGGCGAGCACCTCGGCCAGTGGCCCGGAAGCGATCCGCGAAACCGTCGCCGCGGCCTTGGCGATTGCCAGGCATACCTCCGAAGACGAATGTTCCGGCCTGGCCGACGCAGCGTTGATGGCCCGCGAGATCCCGGACCTGGACCTGTACCACGACTGGAACCTCGAGCCAGAGAAGGCCATCGAGATGGCCCTGGCCTGCGAAGCGGCGGCGTTCGACGCCGACCCGCGCATCCTCAATGCCGACGGCACCACCCTCAATACCCACCAGGGTTGCCGCGTGTATGGCAACAGCCATGGTTTCATCGGTTGCTACGCCTCGACCCGGCACAGCCTGAGCTGCGTGATGATCGCCGAAGGCGACGGCCAGATGCAGCGTGACTACTGGTACGACGTGAACCGCCAGGGCAACCTGCTGGCCGACCCGCGTAGCATCGGCGTGCGCGCTGCCCAGCGTGCCGCCAGCCGCCTGGGTGCGCGTCCGGTGCCGACCTGCGAGGTGCCGGTGCTGTTCTCGGCCGAGCTGGCAGGTGGCTTGTTCGGCAGCTTCCTGTCGGCCATCTCCGGCGGCAACCTGTACCGCAAGTCGTCGTTCCTGGAGGGGACCATCGGCCAGCGCCTGTTCCCCACCTGGCTGACCCTCGACGAGCGTCCGCACATTCCGCGGGCACTGGGCAGTGCCGCATTCGACGGCGATGGCCTGGCTACCTATGCCAAGCCGTTCGTCGACAAGGGTGAGCTGGTGTCGTACCTGCTAGGTACCTATTCCGGGCGCAAGCTGGGTTTGCCAAGCACAGCCAACGCTGGTGGTGTGCACAACCTGTTCGTCAGCCATGGTGTCGAAGACCAGGCGGCGCTGATCCGGCGCATGGGCCGCGGGCTGCTGGTGACCGAGTTGATGGGGCATGGCCTGAACATGGTGACGGGGGATTATTCCCGTGGCGCGGCGGGCTTCTGGGTCGAGAATGGCGAGATTCAGCACGCAGTGCAGGAAGTGACCATTGCCGGGAACATGAAAGACATGTTCCAGCAGATTGTCGCGATCGGCAGCGATCTTGAGACCCGAAGCAACATTCACACCGGGTCGGTGCTGATCGAGCGGATGACTGTGGCAGGTAGCTGATTCATAGCCTGTACCGGCCTCTTCGCGGGTAAACCCGCTCCTACAGGAATCGCATAAGGCTCCAGTCTTATGCAGAATCTGTAGGAGCGGGTTTACCCGCGAAGAGGCCGGTGCAGGCACTACAGAATTTTCAATGAAACCGAAGACCCGGCCCCCATGCCGGGTTTTTTGTTCCATCATCTATATTGAAGTGACTCTATTTATCACTTAATAATGAATATCATTAACTAGTAACTCGGCGATGATGTTCATGAAACCGGTCCTCCGCGAACTGCCCTACCTGGAAAACTGGCGCTGGCTCAGCCGACGCATCCGCTGTGCGCTGGAGCCCGACGAACCGCGCCTGATCGAGCATTACCTGGCTGAAGGCCGTTACCTGGTGTGCTGCACCGAGACCTCGCCATGGACGGTGGCGCTGACCTCCTTCCGCCTGCTGCTGGATACCGCCTGCGACCGCATGCTGCCCTGGCATTGGCGCTGCCTGTGCCTGGACCAGGCCTGGCGACCACTGCTGGACCTGCGCAACCTCGACCGCGAGGCCCAGAACCAGCGCTGGCAGCCCTACGCCCTGCAGTTGGCCAATTGCCGCCTGCTGCCGTCGATTTCTCCCGATGAACTGATGCAAGGATTTGATGATGAGTGATACCCGTATCGAGCGTGACAGCATGGGCGAACTGCAGGTGCCGGCCCAGGCCCTGTACGGTGCCCAGACCCAACGCGCGGTCGACAATTTCCCGATCAGTGGCCAGCGCATGCCGGCCCAGTTCGTTCGAGCGCTGCTGCTGGCCAAGGCTGCCGGGGCCAAGGCCAACGTCGAACTGGAACAGCTGTCGACCGCGCAGGGCCAGGCCATCGTCACGGCAGTCGAGCAATTGCTGGCGGGTGACTTCATCCAGCATTTCCCGGTGGATGTGTTCCAGACCGGCTCCGGCACCAGCTCGAACATGAACGCCAACGAGGTGATCGCGACTCTGGCCAGCCGCGTGCTGGGTGAGGCCGTCAACGCCAACGACCACGTCAACTGCGGCCAGAGCAGCAACGACATCATCCCGACCACGATTCACGTCAGCGCCGCCCTGGCCTTGCACGAGCAGCTACTGCCCGCCATGGCGCACCTGGTACAGGTGATCGAGGCCAAGTCGGCACAGGTGCATCAGTACGTGAAGACCGGCCGCACTCACCTGATGGACGCCATGCCGGTGCGCATGAGCCAGGTGCTGGATGGCTGGGCGGCACAGATCAATGGCGCCAAGGCACACATCGAAGCGACCCTGCCCAGCCTGCAGGCGCTGGCCCAGGGTGGCACCGCTGTGGGCACTGGCATCAATGCCCACCCACAGTTCGCTGCCGGTTTCGCCCGCCAGCTCAGCGGCCTGACCCAGGTCGAGTTCACCCCCGGGCGAAACCTGTTCGCCCTGATCGGCTCGCAGGACACCGCAGTGGCCCTGTCCGGCCAGCTCAAGACTGCCGCCGTGGCGTTGATGAAGATTGCCAACGACCTGCGCTGGATGAACTCTGGCCCGCTGGCCGGGCTGGGCGAAATCGAGCTGCAAGGTCTGCAGCCGGGCTCTTCTATCATGCCTGGCAAGGTCAACCCGGTGATTCCAGAGGCCACCGCCATGGTCGCCGCCCAAGTGATCGGCAATGACGCCACCATTGCCATCGCTGGCCAGTCCGGCAACTTCGAGCTGAACGTGATGCTGCCGGTGATCGCCCGCAACCTGCTGGAGAGCATCGAGCTGATGGCCAACGTTAGCCGCCTGCTGGCCGACAAGGCCATCGCCAGCTTCAAGGTCAACGAAAGCAAGCTCAAGGAAGCCCTGGCACGCAACCCGATTCTGGTCACGGCGCTGAACCCGATCATCGGCTACCTCAAGGCCGCTGAAATCGCCAAGACCGCTTACAAGCAGGGCCGTCCGATCATCGACGTGGCGCTGGAGCACACCGACCTATCGCGTGACCAGCTGGAAGCGCTACTGGACCCGGAAAAACTCACCGCCGGTGGTATCTGACACTGAGTCACGGCCCAAGCGCCAGCGGTGGCCGCGTTGGTCATCGCCCAACCCATGCCTACGGAATTCACTGATATGCCCCATACCTTGCCTGCACTGCCTTACGCTTACGCTGCGCTGGAACCGCACATCGACGCGCAGACCATGGAAATCCACCACACCAAGCACCACCAGACCTACGTCACTGGCCTCAACGCCGCCATCGAAGGCACCGAGTGGGCTGAGTGGCCGGTGGAAAAACTGCTCGGCGCGGTCGGGCAACTGCCGGAAAACCTGCGTGGTGCGGTGACCAACCATGGCGGCGGGCACGCCAACCACAGCCTGTTCTGGACCGTGATGTCGCCGCAGGGCGGGGGAGAGCCGCAGGGTGCTCTGGCGCAGGCCATCGACGCCCAACTGGGCGGCTTCGATGCCTTCAAGGAGGCCTTCACCAAGGCTGCGCTGACCCGCTTCGGCAGTGGCTGGGCCTGGCTCAGCGTGACCCCGCAGAAAACGCTGGTAGTGGAAAGCAGCGGCAACCAGGACAGCCCGCTGATGCACGGCAACACGCCAATCCTCGGCCTGGACGTGTGGGAGCATGCCTATTACCTGAAGTACCAGAACCGTCGTCCGGAATACATCGGTGCCTTTCACAACGTCATTGACTGGGCGGAAGTGGAGCGCCGCTACCTCGAAACCCTGAAGTGAGTCTCCCCGGTATGCGCTCCCAGATGATGTCCGTCAGCCGCGTGCGCCTGTTTCGCCTGTTTCGCATGACGCTTGGGACTTTGCTGTTGCTCGCAGGCACTGCATTGCTATTGGCGCGCGGCTTCGCCTGGTTGGACCTGGCCTGGCCAGCTTGGGGGTGTGCATCGGTTTGCGCCGGATGATGGGGTGTTCACCGGTTTCGCTGTGGGAGCGGCACATAACTCATTGAATTAGCGGGGACTCTGTGGGAGCGGCTTTAGCCACGAACACCGGCGCAGCCGGTGCCATGCACCGCGTTGGATTCTTCGCGGCTAAAGCCGCTCCCACAGGGTAAGCGTACCGCTTGCAATTCATTCGCCTTCGTCGAAGAAGTTGTTGATCAGCTCGACCAGCGCATCCATGGCATCAACGTCCTGCTCGCCTTCGGTATGCAGGTGCACCTGGGTGCCCTTGCCGGCCGCCAGCATCATCACCGCCATGATGCTCTTGCCATCCACCAACTTGTCCGGCGCACGGCCAACCCTGACCTGGCAGGGGAAGCGGCCGGCAACGCCGACGAACTTGGCTGCCGCCCGGGCATGCAGACCCAGCTTGTTGATGATGGTGATTTCACGGGCGGGCATCGTGGGGCGGATCCTTGGGCTAGAGGTCGCGGTGGCGGACCTGGACGTTTTTCAGGGATTGCTGCAGCAGTTGGCCAAGGCGTTCGGTGATGTACACCGAGCGGTGGTGGCCGCCGGTGCAGCCAATGGCAATGGTGACGTAGGCACGGTTGCTGGCGGCGAAGCGGGGCAGCCACTTGAGCAGGTAGCTGGAAATGTCGTTGAACATCTCTTCGACATCCGGCTGTGCGGCCAGGTAGTCGATCACCGGTTGGTCGAGGCCGGAGTGCTCACGCAGCTCGGGCTTCCAGTAGGGGTTGGGCAGGCAGCGCACATCGAACACCAGGTCGGCATCGACCGGCATTCCTCGCTTGAAACCGAACGACTCGACCAGGAACGCCGTTCCAGGCTCGGGCTGGTTGAGCAGGCGCAGCTTGATCGAATCACGCAGCTGATACAGGTTCAGGCTGGTGGTGTCGATCTTCAGGTCGGCCAGGTCTGCAATCGGCCCCAGCAATTCGCTTTCCACCCGGATCGCTTCCGCGAGCGAGCGGTTGGCGTTGGTCAGCGGGTGGCGTCGGCGGGTTTCCGAGAAGCGCTTGAGCAGTACGTCTTCGTCGGCATCCAGGTACAGCACGTCGCACTGGATATGCCGGGCGCGGGCTTCTTCGAGCAACTCGGGAAAACGCGTCAGGTGGCTGGGCAAGTTGCGCGCGTCGATCGACACGGCGACCTTGGGTTGCTGCAACTCGGTGTTGATCAGCGCATTTTCCGCCAGTTGCGGCAGCAGCCCGGCGGGCAGGTTGTCAATGCAGTAGAAACCGTTGTCTTCCAGGACATCGAGGGCGGTGCTCTTGCCGGAGCCGGACCGGCCGCTGACGATGATCAGGCGCATGTTCAGTGCTCGTTCTGTACGTCCAGGACAACCTGGAACAGGGCCTCGCTGCTGGTGGCCGCACGCAGGCGATCACGGACCTCCTTGCGATCGAGCATGCTGGCAATCTGGCGCAGCAATTCCAGATGGGCATCGGTGGCGGCTTCTGGCACCAGCAGGACGAACAGCAGGTCCACCGGCGCGCCATCGATGGCGTCGTAGTCGATAGGCGCTTCCAGGTGCAGCAGGGCGCTGACCGGAGCGGAACATCCTTCAAGCCGGCAGTGCGGGATGGCGATGCCGTTGCCGAAACCGGTCGAACCGAGTTTTTCCCGGGCGACCAGTTTTTCGAAGACGTCTTGCATCTCCAGTTCGGGCACTTGTTCGGCGATGACGGTGGCGACCTTTTCCAGGGCGCGCTTCTTGCTGCCGCCCGGCACGTTCACGAGGGAACGGCCGGGGGTCAGGATGGTTTCAAGTCGGATCATGGATGAGGGGGATCAGCGGGCAGCTGCACCTTGCAGCAGGCTTTGCTGTTTTTCCTTGTGTTTTTTCAGTTGGCGGTCGAGCTTGTCGGCCAAGGCGTCGATCGCTGCATACATGTCTTCGTGTTCGGCGTTGGCAACCACTTCGCCGCCGGGAATCTGCAATGTCGCCTCGACCTTCTGCTGCAGCTTCTCGACTTTCATGATGACCTGCACGTTGGTGATCTTGTCGAAGTGACTTTCCACGCGAGCGAGCTTTTCAAGCACATAATCGCGCAGTGGCTGGGTGACTTCTACATGCTGTCCACTGATATTGACTTGCATACAGCTTCTCCTTTGTTGCCCGTGCATAGAGAGGCAGGTCTTGCACCTGCCCCACAAACGCTGTGGCACATCTCAGGGGCTACATCAGTCGCTTGCGCTCGCTCGACGGTGCGATGCCGAGGGACTCGCGGTACTTGGCGACGGTGCGACGGGCTACCTGGATGCCTTGTGCCTCCAGTAAACCAGCGATCTTGCTGTCACTCAATGGCTTTTTCTGATTTTCCGCCGCAACCAGTTTCTTGATGATCGCGCGGATAGCCGTAGACGAGCATTCTCCGCCTTCGGAGGTGCTGACGTGGCTGGAGAAAAAGTATTTCAGTTCGTAGATGCCACGCGGGGTGTGCATGTATTTCTGCGTGGTTACCCGCGAAATGGTCGACTCGTGCATGCCCACCGCTTCGGCTATGTCATGCAGCACCAAGGGCTTCATCGCTTCGTCGCCGTGGTCGAGGAAGCCGCGCTGGTGCTCGACGATCTGCGTGGCCACCTTCATCAGGGTTTCGTTGCGGCTTTGCAGGCTCTTGATGAACCAGCGCGCTTCCTGCAGCTGGTTGCGCATGAAGGTGTTGTCGGCACTGGTGTCGGCCCGGCGCACAAAGCCAGCGTACTGCGGGTTTACGCGCAGCCGCGGAATGGCCTCCTGGTTCAGCTCCACCAGCCAGCGGTCGCTGTCCTTGCGTACGATGACGTCGGGCACCACGTACTCAGGCTCGCTGGACTCGATCTGCGAGCCGGGGCGCGGGTTGAGGCTTTGTACCAGCTCGATGACCTGGCGCAGCTCGTCTTCCTTGATTTTCATGCGACGCATCAGCTGGCTGTAGTCGCGGCTGCCGAGCAGGTCGATGAAGTCGGTGACCAGGCGCTTGGCTTCCGCCATCCACGGGGTGCTGGCGGGCAGCTGGCGCAATTGCAGCAACAGGCATTCGCCAAGGGTGCGGGCGGCAACGCCTGCTGGCTCGAACTGCTGGATGCGGTGCAGTACCGCTTCGACCTCGTCCAGCTCGATATCCAGCTCCGGATCGAAACCGGCGCAGATCTCCTCGAGGGTGTCTTCCAGGTAGCCCTGGCCGTTGATGCTGTCGATCAGGGTGACGGCGATCAGGCGGTCGGTGTCGGACATCGGAGCCAGGTTCAGTTGCCACAGCAGGTGGCTTTGCAGGCTTTCGCCGGCCGATGTGCGGGTGGTGAAGTCCCACTCGTCGTCGTCGTTGCTCGGCAAGCTGCTGGCACTGGTCTGGTAGATGTCTTCCCAGGCGGTGTCGACCGGCAGTTCGTTGGGGATGCGCTCGCTCCATTCACCGTCTTCCAGGGTGTCGGCACTGGTCGTGCTTTCCTGGAAGCTGTTGTCCTGGACTTCAGCGGCCGGCTTGTTCTCGGCGTTGTCCGCCATCGGGTCGCTGTTGTCGAAGTCGTCGCCGTCTTCCTGACGTTCGAGCATCGGGTTCGACTCCAGCGCTTCCTGGATTTCCTGTTGGAGGTCCAGGGTGGAGAGCTGGAGCAGGCGGATGGCCTGTTGCAACTGCGGTGTCATCGTCAGTTGCTGGCCCATTTTTAGGACGAGCGATGGTTTCATGGCTGGGGCTTAATACCTTGTTCGCCGGCGCGCATGCGCCATCCACTACACGAGGGCGCCGGGGCGCCAGATCAAGCAAGTTTTATGCCTTAAATTGTAGCGTTTGCCTAGAGTACCGTAACACTTTACCCCAGGTTCCAGGGCTATTTGCCAGTACTCCAGGCGCGTGCCGGGCTCAGAGCCGGAACTCGTGGCCCAGGTAAACTTCTTTGACCAGGTCGTTGGCCAGGATGGTTTCGGCGTCGCCTTCGGCGATCAGCCGGCCATCATTGACGATATAGGCGGTTTCGCAGATATCCAGGGTCTCACGCACGTTGTGGTCGGTGATCAGTACACCGATGCCCTTGGCCTTGAGGTGATGGATGATCTGCTTGATGTCGCCGACCGAAATCGGGTCGACACCGGCAAACGGTTCGTCCAGCAGGATGAACTTGGGTGCGGTCGCCAGCGCGCGGGCAATTTCCACGCGGCGGCGCTCACCACCGGACAGGCTCATGCCGAGGTTGTCGCGAATGTGGCTGATGTGGAATTCCTGCAGCAGGCTTTCCAGCTCTTTGCGCCGGCCGTCGCGGTCGAGGTCCTTGCGGGTCTCGAGGATGGCCATGATGTTGTCGGCCACCGACAGCTTGCGAAAGATCGAGGCTTCCTGCGGCAGATAGCCGATGCCCGCGCGGGCGCGACCGTGCATGGGCTGGTGGCTGACATCGAGGTTGTCGATCAGCACGCGCCCCTGATCGGCCTGGACCAGGCCGACGATCATGTAGAAGCAGGTGGTCTTGCCGGCGCCGTTGGGGCCGAGCAGGCCGACGATCTGGCCGCTGTCGATAGACAGGCTGACGTCGCGTACGACTTGCCGCCCCTTGTAGCTCTTGGCCAGGTGCTGGGCTTTGAGGGTTGCCATTTACTCGGCCTTCTTCTTGGGCTGGATCACCATGTCGATACGCTGACGCGGCGAGGTCACGTTGCCACCACGACCGGCGGTCGCCACCTGGGTCTGGGTGTTGTAGACGATCTTCTCGCCTTCGGTGGTGTTGCCTTCGTTCTCGACCTTGGCGCGGTCGGTGAGGATCACCATGTCCTTCTGCGACTGGTACTGGATGGTCACCGCCCAGCCTTTCATCTTGTCCGGCTTGGCTGCGCTCTGCTGCTGCTCGAAGTAGGCCAGGTTGCCCACCGAGGTCACCACGTCGATGTCGCCGGAGGCGGAACGGGTGATGGTCACGGTGTTACCTTTGATCATCATCGAACCCTGGGTGATGATCACGTCGCCGGTGTAGGTGGCCACGCCCTGCTTGTCGTCCAGGTGGGCGTTGTCGGCCTGGATGCGGATAGGCTGGTCACGGTCATTCGGCAGGGCGAGGGCGCTCGCGCTTCCCAGTGCTGCGCTCAGGCTGAGCAAAAGGGGGAGGGTTTTAACGAGCCTCATACTGTCCTCTTACGTTAGAGAGCAAGTCCATCTTGCCTTCTTTCAAATACGCTTTCATTCCTTTGCCCGTAGTTGTGCCACCGGCGCCGTCGATTCTAACGGCTTGCTCGGTCTGCGCATATTGCTTCTGCGGGAACACGGTCATGCGTGAGCTGGTAATGATCATTTCGCGCTGCTTTTCGTCGGTGCGGGCGACCCGTACGTTGTCGATCAGTTCGACTTCGCTGCCGTCCGGGTTGACCTCGGCGCGGGTGCTCTGTACGTGCCACGGGTATTCGGTACCGCGGTACAGGTGCAGGTCCGGCGTGGTCAGCAGGGTGATTTCGCTGGCTTTCAGGTGTTCGACCTTGTCAGCGGTCATTTCGTACTGCAGCTTGCCGTCGGGCAGGAACTGCACGCTGTGGGCGTTGACTGCGTAGTAGTCGATGGCGCTTTCGTCGACCTGGGCCACAGGCTTGTCGAGGAAGCTTTCCGGGCTGACATTCCAGTAGCCGATCGCCACCAGCAGGGCGGCGATCACCGCGAGCAGCGCAATGTTGCGGGCTTTCTTGCTGAACATGGGCAGCCTTACAGGTAGTTGGCGTTGGCAGCGTCCAGGGTGCCCTGGGCCTGCATGATCAGTTCGCAGAATTCACGGGCCGCGCCTTCGCCGCCACGTGCCTGGGTCACGCCATGGGCGTGCTGGCGAACGAACGGCGCGGCGTTGGCCACCGCCATGCCCAGTGCGACCCGGCGGATCACCGGCAGGTCGGGCAGGTCGTCGCCAAGGTAGGCCACTTGAGCATAGCTCAGGCCCAGTTCGGCGAGCAGGCCGTCCAGCACCACCAGTTTGTCCTCGCGGCCCTGGTACAGGTGCGGGATGCCGAGGTTCTTCGCCCGGCGCTCGACCACCGGGGTCTTGCGCCCGCTGATGATCGCGGTGGTCACGCCCGAGGCCATGAGCATCTTGATGCCCTGGCCGTCGAGGGTGTTGAAGGTTTTGAACTCGCTGCCGTCCTCGAGGAAGTACAGGCGCCCGTCGGTGAGCACGCCGTCCACGTCGAACACTGCCAGCTTGATGTTCTTGCCGCGTTGCATGAGGTCCTGGTTCATTCCATTGCTCCTTTACATCACGCCGGCGCGCAGCAGGTCGTGCATGTTCAGGGCGCCGGTGGGGCGGTCCTCGCGGTCCACCACCACCAGGGCGCCGATCTTGTGGTCTTCCATGATCTTCAGGGCCTCGGCCGCGAGCATTTCGGCGCGGGCCGTCTTGCCGTGCACGGTCATGACTTGATCGATCAGGGTGGTGTGGACGTCGATGTTGCGGTCCAGGCTGCGGCGCAGGTCGCCGTCGGTGAAGATCCCGGCCAGCTTGCCGTCGGCTTCGACGATCACGGTCATGCCCAGGCCTTTGCGGGACATTTCAAGGAGTGCGTCCTTGAGCAGGGTGCCGCGGGGCACCTGGGGCAGTTCGTCGCCGGCGTGCATCACGTTCTCCACCTTGAGCAGCAGGCGGCGGCCCAGTGCACCACCCGGGTGCGAGAAGGCAAAGTCCTCGGCGGTGAAGCCGCGGGCTTCGAGCAGGGCAATGGCCAGCGCGTCGCCCAGCACCAGCGATGCGGTGGTGGAGGAGGTGGGGGCCAGGTTCAGCGGGCAGGCCTCTTGTTCGACGCGGGCGTCGAGGTTGACCTCGGCAGCCTGGGCCAGGGGCGAGTCCGGGTTGCCGGTCAGACTGATCAGCTTGATGCCCAGGCGCTTGATCAGCGGCAGCAGGGTGACGATTTCGGCAGTGCTGCCGGAATTCGACAGGGCAAGGATGACATCATCGCGGGTGATCATGCCCATGTCGCCATGGCTGGCTTCGGCCGGGTGCACGAAAAATGCCGGTGTGCCGGTGCTGGCCAGGGTGGCGGCGATTTTGTTGCCGATGTGCCCGGACTTGCCCATGCCGACCACGACGACCCGGCCCTTGCTGGCCAGGATCAGTTCGCAGGCCTTGACGAAATTGTCGTCGATGCGCGCCAGCAGGGCCTCTACGGCCTCGAGTTCCAGGCGCAGGGTGCGTTGGGCGGATTGGATCAGCTCGCTGGATTGGCTCATGTCGAAAAAGCAATGCCTGATGAAAAGGCGGCGATTATAGCTGCAATGAAAGAAACCCTCACGCTTTCGATTGCCGTGGTGAATGTCTCGCCAGCCTGTCGCAGGGCTGAACGACTCGCTAGCCGACCTTGGGGCGGCGCTGTCAGCGGTGCTATAGTTCGCCGCTATTCGGCCTGCCAGGGGCGCTTGTGCCTTCCAGGTGGAGGCCGACGTCCATTAGGACGAGGCTGCACCAGCAAGGAGTCTAGATGAGTGTGGATAGCGCCTACGCGGTCGAGTTGAAGGGGGTTACCTTCAAACGTGGTTCGCGCAGCATTTTCAGCAACGTCGACATTCGCATCCCGCGCGGCAAGGTCACCGGCATCATGGGGCCATCGGGTTGCGGCAAGACCACGTTGCTCCGCCTGATGGGCGCGCAGTTGCGCCCCTCCAGCGGTGAGGTCTGGGTTGCCGGGCAGAACCTGCCGACGTTGTCGCGCAGCGACCTGTTCGACGCCCGCAAGCAAATGGGGGTGCTGTTCCAGAGCGGCGCGCTGTTCACCGATCTCGATGTGTTCGAGAACGTCGCGTTCCCGCTGCGCGTGCATACCCAGCTGTCGGATGAGATGATCCGCGATATCGTGCTTATGAAGCTGCAGGCCGTGGGGCTGCGCGGTGCCATCGACCTGATGCCCGACGAGCTGTCCGGTGGCATGAAACGCCGTGTGGCGTTGGCCCGTGCGATTGCCCTGGACCCGCAGATTCTCATGTACGACGAGCCGTTCGTAGGCCAGGACCCGATCGCCATGGGTGTATTGGTGCGTCTGATCCGCCTGCTCAACGATGCCTTGGGTATCACCAGCATCGTCGTTTCCCACGACCTGGCGGAAACCGCCAGCATCGCCGACTACATCTATGTGGTTGGTGACGGCCAGGTGCTGGGCCAGGGGACGCCTGACGAGCTGATGGGCTCGGATAACCCGCGCATTCGTCAGTTCATGAAGGGCGACCCGGACGGCCCGGTGCCTTTCCATTTCCCTGCGCCTGACTACCGCGCCGACCTGCTGGGAGCGCGTTGATGCGCAGAAAATCCTTACTCGAACGTGTCCGCCTGCTGGGGCGCTCGGCCATCGACGTGCTGGCGGTGCTGGGGCGCTCCTGCCTGTTCCTGTTCCATGCGCTGATCGGCCGTGGCGGCATCGGCGGCGGCTTCCAGCTGCTGACCAAGCAGCTGTACTCGGTGGGCGTGCTGTCGCTGGCGATCATCGTTGTGTCCGGGGTGTTCATCGGCATGGTGCTGGCGCTGCAGGGCTTCAGCATCCTGACCAAGTACGGCTCGGAGCAGGCGGTGGGGCAGATGGTCGCCCTGACCCTGCTGCGTGAGCTCGGCCCGGTGGTGACGGCGTTGCTGTTCGCCGGCCGTGCCGGTTCGGCGCTGACCGCAGAAATCGGCAACATGAAGTCCACCGAGCAGTTGTCGAGCCTTGAAATGATCGGCGTCGACCCGCTCAAGTACATCGTCGCGCCACGCCTGTGGGCCGGTTTCATCTCGCTGCCGTTGCTGGCGCTGATTTTCAGCGTGGTCGGCATCTGGGGTGGCTCGTGGGTGGCGGTGGACTGGCTGGGCGTCTACGAGGGCTCGTTCTGGGCCAACATGCAGAACAGTGTTTCGTTCACCGACGACGTGCTCAACGGGCTGATCAAGAGCCTGGTATTTGCCTTCGTCACGACCTGGATCGCCGTATTCCAGGGGTATGACTGTGAGCCCACCTCAGAAGGGATCAGCCGTGCCACCACCAAGACCGTGGTCTATGCCTCGTTGGCAGTGCTGGGTCTGGACTTTATTCTGACCGCCTTGATGTTTGGAGATTTCTGATGCAAAACCGCACCCTGGAAATCGGTGTCGGCCTGTTCCTCCTGGCCGGGATCCTGGCGCTGCTGCTGCTCGCCCTGCGTGTCAGCGGGCTGTCGGCCAGCCCGAGCAGCGATACCTATAAAGTTTATGCCTACTTCGACAATATCGCCGGTTTGACGGTCAGAGCTAAAGTGACCATGGCCGGTGTGACCATCGGCAAGGTTACCGCCATCGATCTGGACCGCGATTCCTACACCGGTCGGGTGACGCTGCAGCTGGACAAGTCGGTGGACAACCTGCCGACCGACTCCACTGCCTCGATCCTGACCGCCGGGTTGCTTGGCGAGAAGTACATCGGCATCAGCGTGGGCGGTGAGGACCAGGTGCTCAAGGACGGCGGGACCATCCACGACACCCAGTCGGCACTGGTGCTGGAAGATCTGATTGGCAAGTTCCTGCTCAACTCCGTTGGCAAGGAACCGAAAGAAGCGCAACCAGCTAATTAAGGAGTTTCCATGATTTCCATCCTGCGACGTGGCCTGCTGGTCCTGCTGGCAGCCTTGCCCCTGCTGACCGTGGCTGCGCAGACGCCACACGATGTGGTTCAGGGCACCACCACTGAACTGCTGGGCGACCTCAAGGCCAACAAGGAACAGTACAAGTCCAACCCCAATGCCTTCTATGATGCGCTGAACCGCATCCTCGGCCCGGTGGTGGACGCTGACGGTATTTCCAAAAGCATCATGACCGTCAAGTACTCGCGCAAGGCTACCCCCGAGCAGATGCAGCGCTTTCAGGAAAACTTCAAGCGCAGCCTGATGCAGTTCTATGGCAATGCCCTGCTCGAGTACAACAACCAGGGCATCACCGTCGACCCGGCCAAGGCTGATGACGGCAAGCGCGCCAGCGTTGGTATGAAGGTCACCGGCAACAACGGTGCCGTGTATCCGGTGCAGTACACCCTGGAAAACATCGGCGGCGAGTGGAAGGTGCGTAACGTGATCGTCAACGGCATCAACATCGGCAAGCTGTTCCGCGACCAGTTCGCCGACGCCATGCAGCGCAATGGCAACGACCTGGACAAGACCATCGACGGCTGGGCCGGCGAAGTGGCCAAGGCCAAGCAGGCCGCCGACAACTCGCCAGAGAAGACCGTCAAATGAGTGAGGCCGGTGTAAGCATGGCCGAGCCGGGCGTGCTGCGCCTGGCCGGCGTGCTGGACTACCGCAGCGGGCCGGTCCTGCGCAAGCAGGGCAAGGCGCTGATCGCGGCCTGCCGCGAGGCGCAGCTGGTGCTCGATTGTTCGGCAGTGCAGCGTTCCACCAGTGTCGGCCTGTCGTTGCTGCTGGCCTTCATGCGCGATGCCGAGGCCGCAGGCAAGGGTTGCCAGGTGCGCAGCATGCCAGACGACATGCGGGAAATTGCCGAGGTCTATGACCTCGATGAAGTGCTGGCAACCTGATGGCCCGGCACGGATGATGGCCCCTCGGTCAGCGAAGCCCTCGTTGGGCTTCGCAGGCGAGGGGCTTTTTTGTATGATGGCCGACCCGTGCGCATCGGGCGCCGATTGAGGTTGAGCATGCAGGCCGTAGAAGTTAAAAGCTTCCTTGAAGAGAAATTGCCGGGTTCCCGGGTCGAAGTTGAAGGCGAAGGCTGCAACTTCCAGTTGAACGTGATCAGCGACGAGTTGGCTGGCCTGAGCCCGGTCAAACGCCAGCAGGCGATCTATGCTCACCTGAATCCGTGGATCGCCAATGGCAGCATCCATGCGGTAACCATGAAATTTTTCAGCAGCGCAGCCTGGGCTGAGCGCACCTGAGCCAACGTGGCGGCGAGATTCCAATGGACAAACTGATTATTACTGGCGGCGCTTGCCTTGATGGCGAGATCCGCATTTCGGGCGCGAAGAACGCAGCCCTGCCGATTCTGGCGGCGACCCTGCTGGCCGACGGCCCGGTCACCGTGGGCAACCTGCCGCACCTGCACGACATCACCACCATGATCGAGCTCTTCGGCCGCATGGGCATCGAGCCGGTGATCGACGAAAAGCTGGCGGTCGAGATCGACCCTCGCACCATCAAGACACTGGTTGCACCTTACGAGCTGGTCAAGACCATGCGCGCCTCGATTCTGGTGCTGGGCCCGATGGTTGCCCGTTTCGGCGAGGCCGAAGTGGCCCTGCCTGGCGGTTGCGCAATTGGTTCGCGCCCGGTCGACCTGCACATCCGTGGCCTCGAGGCCATGGGCGCGAAGATCGAAGTCGAAGGCGGCTACATCAAGGCCAAGGCACCTGAGGGTGGCCTGCGCGGTGCGCACTTCTTCTTCGACACCGTCAGCGTGACCGGTACCGAGAACATCATGATGGCCGCTGCTCTGGCCAAGGGCCGCAGCGTGCTGCAGAACGCCGCGCGCGAGCCGGAAGTGGTCGACCTGGCCAACTTCATCAACGCCATGGGCGGCAAGGTCCAGGGCGCTGGTACCGACACCATCGTCATCGATGGCGTCGAGCGCCTGCACTCGGCCAACTACCGCGTGATGCCGGACCGTATCGAGACCGGTACCTACCTGGTGGCCGCTGCCGTGACCGGCGGCCGCGTCAAGGTCAAGGACACCGATCCGACCATCCTTGAAGCCGTACTGGAAAAACTCAAGGAAGCTGGCGCCGACATCAACACTGGCGAAGACTGGATCGAGCTGGACATGCACGGCAAGCGGCCGAAAGCCGTCAACCTGCGTACCGCCCCGTACCCGGCGTTCCCGACCGACATGCAGGCGCAGTTCATTTCGCTCAACGCCATTGCCGAAGGCACCGGTGCAGTGATCGAGACGATCTTCGAAAACCGCTTCATGCACGTCTACGAAATGCACCGCATGGGCGCGCAGATCCAGGTCGAAGGCAACACTGCCATCGTCACTGGCGTCAAGGCGCTGAAGGGTGCCCCGGTAATGGCCACCGACCTGCGTGCTTCCGCCAGCCTGGTGCTGTCGGCGCTGGTAGCCGAAGGCGATACCCTGATCGATCGCATCTACCACATCGACCGTGGTTACGAGTGCATCGAAGAAAAACTGCAGATGCTGGGCGCGAAGATCCGTCGCGTACCGGGCTAGTCGTCTGCCTGGTGCATCCTGTGGGGGTGGGATTTGCCCGCTTTCACAGGATGTGCCTAACGAATTGAATGCGGTCGGGCTCGACGCCCGGCCAGCAGTAGCCGCTTAAGGACCGACGTTCCAATGTTGACCATCGCGCTTTCCAAAGGCCGTATTCTCGACGATACCCTGCCGTTGCTGGCCGAGGCCGGTATCGTGCCGACCGAGAACCCGGACAAGAGCCGCAAACTGATCATCCCCACCACGCAGGACGATGTGCGCCTGCTGATCGTGCGTGCGACCGACGTGCCTACCTATGTCGAGCATGGTGCCGCCGACCTGGGTGTGGCCGGCAAGGATGTGCTGATGGAGTACGGCGGCCAGGGCCTTTACGAGCCCCTGGACCTGCAGATTGCCCGTTGCAAGCTGATGACCGCTGGCGTGGTCGGCGCACCCGAGCCCAAGGGCCGTCTGCGCGTGGCTACCAAGTTCGTCAACGTAGCCAAGCGCTACTACGCCGAACAGGGCCGCCAGGTCGACATCATCAAGCTGTACGGCTCGATGGAACTGGCTCCGCTGATCAACCTCGCCGACAAGATCATCGACGTGGTCGACACCGGCAACACCCTGCGTGCCAACGGCCTGGAGCCCCAGGAACTGATCGCCACGATCAGCTCGCGCCTGGTGGTCAACAAGGCCTCCATGAAAATGCAGCACGCCCGTATCCAGAGCCTGATCGACACGCTGCGCGGAGCGGTCGAATCGCGACACCGCGGCTGACTCTCTACCGACTGCGCGCGGCCTTCGCTGCCGCGCCCGTCTATCCGCGTCATAGCCATTTTTCTCGGGTGCCCGCGCGGATGGACTGGTAGCCTAGGGCGCCTGAGCATTCGCCAATAATCGAGGCCCTCGCCATGACCGTGTCCACTGCAATTGCCCGTCTCAACGCTGCTGATCCGGATTTCGCCCGACATCTGGATCATCTGCTGAGCTGGGAAAGTGTGTCCGATGACGCGGTCAACCAGCGCGTGCTCGACATCATCAAGGCCGTGCGCGAGCGTGGCGATGCGGCATTGGTGGAATTCACCCAGCGTTTCGATGGTGTCGATGCCAAGTCCATCGATGACCTGATCCTCGGTCGCGAGCGCCTGGAACTGGCGCTGACCCGCATTACCCCTGGCCAGCGCGAAGCCCTGGAAAAGGCCGCCAATCGTGTGCGCATGTACCACGAGCGGCAGAAGCAGGATTCCTGGCAGTACACCGAGGCCGACGGCACCGTGCTTGGCCAGAAGGTCACCCCGCTGGACCGCGCCGGCCTGTACGTGCCGGGTGGCAAGGCGTCGTACCCGTCGTCGGTGCTGATGAACGCCATTCCGGCCAAGGTTGCTGGCGTGGCCGAAGTGGTGATGGTGGTGCCGACCCCGCGTGGCGAGGTCAACGAACTGGTGCTGGCGGCTGCCTGCATCGCCGGTGTCGACCGTGTGTTCACCGTCGGTGGCGCCCAGGCTGTCGCCGCGCTGGCCTACGGTACCGAAAGCGTGCCGCAGGTGGACAAGATCGTCGGCCCGGGCAATATCTACGTCGCCACCGCCAAGCGCCACGTGTTCGGCCAGGTGGGTATCGACATGATCGCCGGCCCATCGGAAATCCTCGTGGTGTGCGACGGCCAGACCGACCCGGACTGGATCGCCATGGACCTGTTCTCCCAGGCCGAGCACGACGAAGATGCCCAGGCCATCCTGGTCAGCCCGGACGCCGCCTTCCTCGACCGCGTTGCAGCCAGCATCGACAAGCTGCTGCCGACCATGGAACGTGCCGGGATCATCGAGAAGTCGATCAATGGCCGTGGCGCGCTGATCCAGGTGCGTGACATGCAGCAGGCCATGGAAGTGGCCAACCGCATTGCCCCGGAGCACCTGGAACTGTCGGTCGCCGACCCGCAGGCCTGGCTGCCGCACATCCGCCACGCTGGCGCGATCTTCATGGGCCGCCACACCAGCGAAGCGCTGGGCGACTACTGCGCAGGGCCCAACCACGTGCTGCCGACCTCCGGTACCGCGCGTTTCTCGTCGCCGCTGGGGGTTTATGACTTCCAGAAGCGTTCGTCGATCATTTTCTGCTCCGAGCAGGGCGCGTCCGAGCTGGGCCACACCGCCTCGGTCCTGGCCCGTGGCGAGTCGCTGACCGCACACGCCCGCAGCGCCGAATACCGCATTCTGACCCAAGAGAAGGGGAACTGAGCATGAGTCGATTCTGGAGCCCCTTCGTCAAGGACCTGGTGCCTTACGTGCCGGGCGAGCAGCCCAAGCTGGCCCGCCTGGTCAAGCTGAACACCAACGAAAACCCCTACGGCCCGTCGCCCAAGGCGCTGGAAGCCATGCGCGGCGAGCTGAACGACAACCTGCGCCTGTACCCGGACCCGAACGGTGACCGGCTGAAGCAGGCGGTGGCCGAGTACTACGGCGTCACGCCGGCACAAGTGTTCGTCGGCAACGGCTCGGACGAGGTGCTGGCGCACATCTTCCACGGCCTGTTCCAGCACGACGCACCGCTGCTGTTCCCTGACATCAGCTACAGCTTCTACCCGGTCTACTGCGGTCTTTACGGTATTGCCTTCGAGCAGGTGGCGCTGGACGAGCAGTTCCAGATCCGCATCGAGGACTACAACAAGCCCAACGCCGGCATCATCTTCCCCAACCCCAACGCGCCGACCGGCTGCCTGATGCCGCTGCAGGCGGTGGAGCAGTTGCTGCAGGCCAACCGTGATTCGGTGGTGGTGGTGGATGAAGCCTACATCGACTTCGGGGGCGAAACAGCGATCAGCCTGGTGGACCGCTACGACAACCTGCTGGTCACCCAGACCCTGTCGAAGTCGCGCTCGCTGGCGGGGCTGCGGGTTGGCCTGGCGGTTGGCCACCCGGACCTGATCGAAGCGCTGGAGCGGATCAAGAACAGCTTCAACTCCTACCCGCTGGACCGTGCCGCGATCGTCGGCGCAGCGGTGGCGTTCGAGGACCGCGAGTACTTCGAAGAAACCTGCCGCAAGGTGATCGACAGCCGCGAGGTATTGGTCGGGCAACTGCGGGCCAAGGGCTTCGAAGTGCTGCCGTCGGCGGCCAACTTCATCTTCGCCCGCCATCCGCAGCACGATGCCGGTGAGTTGGCTGCACGCCTGCGCGAGCAGGGCGTGATCGTGCGCCACTTCAAGCAGCCGCGCATTGCCCAGTTCCTGCGCATCACCATCGGTACGCCAGAGATGAACCAGGCGCTGCTTGATGCATTGAACTAACGGTATTGCAAGCTGCCGTGACGCGGCCCTTGTGGGAGCGGGCGTGCCCGCGAACACCGGCAACGCCGGTGCCATCCATCGCGTTGGATTCTTCGCGGGCATGCCCGCTCCCACAGGGATTTCCACTATCGCCAGAAACCATCAATGTTTGCTGTATTGCCGGTATACATTATGCTGAGCAGATTCATCGGATGATTGGTTGAGTTTCATGAGCACCGAATTGACCAAGCGCTCCCTGGTCGAACTGGCCGTCGAGCGCATGCGAGAACGCATCCTGCTGGGCGACTGGCAGGTTGGCCAGCGTTTGCCGACCGAGCCGGAACTGGCCCTGCAGTTGGGCATAAGCCGCAACACCGTACGCGAGGCCATGCGTGTGCTGGCGTTCAGTGGCCTGGTGGAGATTCGCCAGGGGGATGGCAGCTACCTGCGCACGGCCCAGGACCCGCTACAGGCGGTGCAGGCGATGTCACGCTGCACGCCCGAGCAGGCCCGTGAAACCCGGCACATCCTCGAAGCCGAGGCCATCGGCCTGGCCGCGCTGCGCCGAACCGACGCCGATCTTCAGGCGCTGCGTGATGCCCTGGCCAACAGTGCCGGGCATTTTCACGGTGATATCGATGCTTATGTGGCCTGCGACCTGGTGTTTCACCAGCGCCTGGTAGATGCCGCCCATAACCCGGCCTTGAGTGAGCTGTACCGGTACTTTTCCGGGGTGGTGGCTGCCGCGCTGCAGCACAACATGGCAACCGTGCCGCGCTGCCAGGCCACGTTCGACCTGCATGGGCAGATCCTTGCCGCAATCGAGCAACGCGATGCGGAGCAGGCCAAGCGCCTGAGCCGTACCCTTATCGAATCCTGACTCCGAGAAGGCCATGGCTGATTCCATCACCCGTAACACCCCACCGAGCGAGCGGGACCTCGATGAGTTGCTGATCGACGCCGAGGCTGACGACGAGCAGGTCCAACAGCAGCCGGTACAGATACAGCGGCCTTGGCTGTTGTTGCTCGGCCTGGTGCTGGTGGCATTGAACCTGCGCCCGGCATTGTCGAGCATGGCGCCGGTGCTGGGCCAGGTGTCCGAAGGCTTGGGGCTGAATGCCTCGCAGGCCGGTTTGCTGACCACCTTGCCAGTGCTGTGCCTGGGCCTGTTCGCTCCCTTGGCGCCGGGGCTGGCGAGGCGTTTTGGCAGCGAGCGGGTAATCCTCGGCATCCTCGCCACCCTGGCGCTTGGCATTGTCGTGCGCAGTAGCCTGGGGGCCACCGGGGTGTTCCTCGGCAGCCTGATGGCCGGGGCCAGTATCGGCATCATTGGCGTGCTGTTGCCGGGCATCGTCAAGCGCGATTTCCCGCAGCACGCTGGCACGCTGACCGGCGTGTACACCATGGCCTTGTGCCTGGGCGCCGCCATGGCGGCTGGCGCCACGGTGCCCCTGGCCCAGCATTTCGACGGCAGCTGGGCGCTGGGGCTTGGCTTCTGGATGTTGCCGGCCCTGCTGGCCATGCTGGTATGGCTGCCGCAGGCCCGCCAAGGTCATGGCCTGCACAAGGTGGCCTATCGTGTGCGTGGGCTGTGGCGTGATCCGCTGGCCTGGCAGGTGACCCTGTACATGGGCCTGCAGTCGTCACTGGCCTATATCGTCTTTGGCTGGTTGCCATCGATCCTGATCGGTCGCGGCCTGAGCCCGACCGAGGCGGGGCTGGTGCTGTCGGGGTCGGTGATCGTGCAGCTGGTCAGTTCGCTCAGTGCGCCCTGGCTGGCTACTCGCGGCAAGGACCAGCGCCTGGCGATCGTGCTGGTCATGCTGATTACCCTGGCCGGCCTGTTCGGTTGCCTGTATGCGCCGCTTTCCGGGCTGTGGGGCTGGGCGGTTGTGCTGGGCCTGGGGCAGGGCGGTACCTTTGCCCTGGCGCTGACCTTGATCGTACTGCGCTCGAAGGATGCCCATGTCGCGGCGAACCTGTCGAGCATGGCGCAGGGGGTGGGTTATACCCTGGCGTCGATGGGGCCGTTTGCGGTGGGGCTGGTACATGACCTGACCGGGGGGTGGGCGGCAGTGGGGTGGATTTTTGCCGTGCTGGGGGTGGGTGCCATCGTGTTCGGCCTGGGGGCCGGGCGGGCTTTGCATGTGCAGGTGAGCAGCGAGAAAGTCTGAAGGGGCATGTGGCATTGCCGGCCTCTTCGCGGGTAAACCCGCTCCCACAGGGATTGCACACATCTTGAAGTCATGTTGTACCTGTGGGAGCGGGTTTACCCGCGAAAGGGCCGGTACTGGCATAACCAACCGGGGAAGATTATCGTGCTGCTTTCGACTCCCAGGACGGACCAGCCCACATGAGCGACGCCAACCGCGACCTGATCACCCGCTTCTACCAGGCCTTCCAGCGCCTGGACGCCAAGGCCATGGTCGCCTGCTACAGCGACGATATCGTCTTCAGCGACCCGGTCTTCGGCACCTTGCGTGGCAAGGATGCAGGCGACATGTGGCGAATGCTCACCAGCCGGGCCAAGGACTTCACCCTGACCTTCGACAACGTCCGCGCCGATGAACGCACTGGCGCCGCACATTGGGTGGCCACCTACCTGTTCAGCCAGACCGGCCGCATCGTGGTCAACGATATCCAGGCGCGTTTCGTGATCCGTGACGGGCTGATCTGCCAGCACGATGACCAATTCGACTTGTGGCGCTGGTCGCGGCAGGCGCTGGGTGTGCCTGGCATGCTGCTGGGCTGGTCGCCGCTGGTGCAGAACAAGGTACGCCAGCAGGCGTTCAAAGGATTGCGAGCATTCCAGCAGGCTCAGGGTGAGTGAGCCCGTCGAAATTGCCGCCAGCAAACCCTGGTATGTCTACTTGGTAAGGGCTGCCAATGGATCGCTGTATTGCGGTATCAGCGATGACCCGCAGCGGCGCTTTCTGGCGCACCAGAAAGGGCAGGGCGCGCGCTACTTCAAGACCAGCCCGGCCCAGGCGCTGGTGTATGTGGAGCAATGGCCGGACAAGGGCGAGGCGTTACGCCAGGAGCGGCTGGTGAAGCGGCTGCGCAAGTCGGCGAAGGAGGCGTTGGTGGCCTCCTATGGCGCAGTAGTGGCTGCTAATTAGGGCCGCTTCGCGCCCCATCGCCGGCAAGCCAGCTCCCACTTCGGCTGCATAGACCTCAGGCCTGTGCAGTACCTGTGGGAGCTGGCTTGCCGGCGATGGGCTGCGCAGCAGCCCCGGGGTCATCAGTCCTTGCGCCGCTTCAACTGATCCACCAAGGTGGTCGGAAGGCCCTTGATGATCAAGGTCCCTGCTGCTTCGTCATACTCGACCTTGTCCCCCAGCAGGTGCGCTTCGAAGCTGATCGACAACCCCTCGGCACGGCCGGTGAAGCGGCGGAACTGGTTGAGGGTGCGCTTGTCTGCGGGGATTTCCGGCGACAGGCCGTAGTCCTTGTTGCGGATGTGATCGTAGAACGCCTTGGGCCGGTCCTCGTCGATCAGGCTGGACAGCTCTTCCAGCGTGACCGGCTCGCCGAGCTTGGTCTGGGTAGTGGCGTACTCGACCAGGGTCTGGGTTTTTTCGCGGGCGGACTCTTCCGGCAGGTCTTCGCTCTCGACGAAGTCGCTGAAGGCCTTGAGCAGGGTGCGGGTTTCGCCCGGGCCGTCGACGCCCTCCTGGCAGCCGATGAAGTCACGGAAGTAGTCCGAGACCTTCTTGCCATTCTTGCCCTTGATGAACGAAATGTACTGTTTGGAGTTCTGGTTGTTCTTCCACTCCGACAGGTTGATGCGCGCCGCCAGGTGCAACTGGCCAAGGTCGAGGTGGCGCGAAGGCGTCACATCAAGCTCGGCGTTCACTGCCACACCTTCGCTGTGGTGCAGAAGGGCGATTGCCAGGTATTCGGTCATGCCTTGCTGGTAGTGGGCAAACAGGATGTGGCCGCCGGTGGACAGGTTGGACTCTTCCATCAGCTTTTGCAGGTGCTCCACGGCCACACGGCTGAAGGAGGTAAAGTCCTTTTCTTCGTCCAGGTACTGCTTCAGCCAGCCGCTCAGCGGGTAGGCGCCGGACTCGCCGTGGAAAAAGCCCCAGGCCTTGCCTTGCTTGGCGTTGTAGCTGTCATTGAGGTCGGCCAGCAGGTTTTCGATGGCGTCGGAGGCAGCCAGTTCGGAATCGCGGGCATGCAGCACGGCGGGGCTGCCATCGGGCTTTTTGTCGATCAGGTGAACGATGCAATGACGGATTGGCATGGAATTCTCGGCGAGCTGCAAAAGTCGTCCAGTTTACCCTAGACATCAGGTGATGCAGTGGCCGGATGTTGGCAGAAATGCCGGTTGTTCGTTTTTTGTTCAATTTTGTGCGTTTTGGGCTAAAACCCCCGAAAAACCTGCATTAAATCGAAGCGTGCAGCGGATATTTATCTGCTCCTGTGGTAGCTTTGCGCGGTCTTGCGCCCCTTGTGTGGCGCATTGCTGGCAGCGTGCTGTCGTCGTGTCGAACCAAACGTCGATTTGCGTATCTACATACGCGATTGGCGCGGCCCTCCACTTTCAGGGGCTGGCCCGATAACGTCGTAGTCCGCTGCATAACCATCGAATTTGATAGGGAAGGAACACCACCATGGCATTGACCAAAGACCAACTGATTGCCGACATCGCCGAATCGATCGCCGCGCCAAAAGCCACCGCCAAGAACGCTCTGGAGCAACTGGGCCAGATCGTTGCCGACCAGCTGGAAAACGGCGCTGAAATCACTCTGCCAGGCATCGGCAAACTGAAAGTCGCTGAGCGTCCTGCCCGTACCGGCCGCAACCCTTCGACTGGCGCTGCCATCGAAATCGCTGCCAAGAAAGTCGTCAAGTTCGTTCCGGCCAAAGTGCTGACCGACGCCATCAACAAGTAATTGTTGAAGCTTTGACGAAACCGCGCCCGGCTTGCCCGGACGCGGTTTTTTCATGCCTGGGTTTTACGCCCGGCGTGCCAGGCCTGGCGCGCCTCGTCGTCGTGGAAGCTCCAGGCGACCATGCGGCTTTGCTTCTGCCCCTGGCCCATTTCACTGATGCGCACGGCCTTGGCGCCCGCTTTCCTGAGCGCAGCCTCGATCCCCGGCAAGTTGCTGGCCTTGGACACCAGGCTGGTGAACCACAATACCCGTTCGGCGTACTGCACGCTTTCACTGACCAGTTGGCTGACAAAGCGGATCTCGCCGCCTTCGCACCACAGTTCGTTGTTCTGGCCACCGAAGTTGAGCACCGGCAGCTTGCGCTTGGGGTCCTGCTTGCCCAGGTTCTTCCACTTGCGCTGGCTACCACGGGTGGCTTCGTCGCGTGAGGCATGGAAGGGCGGGTTGCACAGGGTCAGGTCGAAGCGTTCGCCCTCCTGCAGCAGGCCGCTGAGGATGTGCGCACGGTTGGCCTGTTGGCGCAGGGTGATGGCCTTGCCCAGGCCGTTGGCCTGGACGATGGCCTTGGCCGAAGCCAGGGCCACGGGGTCGATGTCCGAGCCAACGAAGCGCCAGCGGTAGTCGCTGTGGCCCAGCAGCGGGTAGATGCAGTTGGCCCCCACGCCGATGTCCAGCGCACGCACCTGGGCGCCCTTGGGGATCTCGCCGGCATTGTCATCGGCCAGCAGGTCGGCGGCGACGTGAATGTAGTCGGCGCGGCCGGGAATCGGCGGGCACAGGTAGTCGGCGGGGATATCCCAGTGCTGGATGCCGTACTGGGCCTTCAGCAGCGCACGGTTGAACACCCTTACGGCCTCGGGGTTGGCGAAGTCGATGCTGGGTTTGCCGTGGGGGTTGGTGATGGTGAAGCGCGCCAGGTTAGGGTGGGCCTTGATCAGGCTGGGGAAGTCGTAGCGGCCCTGGTGGCGGTTGCGCGGGTGCAGGGTGGGTTTGTTCGGGGTCATGGCAGTGTCCAGCCCTATACGAGCGGTGGCTGATAGAGCCTAGGGCTGCTTTGCAGCCCTTTCGCGACACAAGGCCGCTCCTACAGGATAGCGGCGCCCTTCAGACCGGCGCCGTCCCTGTAGGAGCGGCCTTGTGTCGCGAAAGGGCCGCAAAGCGGCCCCAGCTTTTCTCTAGTGATTAAAGCGCTGCAATCCGCGCATGCTGCTCGGTGAAGTTGGCCAGGGCCTGTTCGGACTCGGCCAGCTTGGCGCGTTCCTTCTCGATCACGGCAGGTGGTGCCTTGTCGACGAAGGCGGCGTTGGACAGCTTGCCACCCACGCGTGCCACTTCACCCTGCAGGCGCTGGATTTCCTTGTTCAGGCGCGCCAGCTCGGCATCCTTGTCGATCAGGCCGGCCATTGGCACCAGCACTTGCAGGTCACCGACCAGGGCGGTGGCCGACAGCGGCGCTTCGTCGGCATCGCCCAGTACGGTGAACGATTCGACCTTGGCCAGCTTCTTCAGCAGGGCTTCGTTTTCCTGCAGTCGACGCTGGTCGTCGGCGTTGGCGTTCTTAAGGAACAGCGGCAGCGGCTTGCCCGGGCCGATGTTCATTTCGGCGCGGATGTTGCGCAGGCCGACCATCAGCTCCTTGAGCCACTCGATGTCGCCTTCGGCGGCAGCATCGATGCGGCTTTCATTGGCCACCGGCCATGGCTGCAGCATGATGGTCTTGCCTTCGATGCCGGCCAGCGGCGCGATGCGCTGCCAGATTTCTTCGGTGATGAACGGCATGAACGGGTGCGCCAGGCGCAGCGCCACTTCCAGCACGCGCACCAGGGTGCGGCGGGTGCCACGGGCGCGCTCGACCGGGGCGTTCTCGTCCCACAGCACCGGCTTGGACAGCTCCAGGTACCAGTCGCAATACTGGTTCCAGATGAACTCGTACAGCGCCTGGCTGGCCAGGTCGAAGCGGAACTGCTCCAGCTGGCGGGTCACTTCGGCTTCGGTACGCTGCAGCTGCGAGATGATCCAGCGGTCGGCCAGCGACAGCTCGTAGGCCTCGCCGTTCTGGCCGCAGTCTTCGCCCTTGTCCAGCACGTAGCGGGCGGCGTTCCAGATCTTGTTGCAGAAGTTGCGGTAGCCTTCGACGCGGCCCATGTCGAACTTGATGTCGCGGCCGGTGGAGGCCAACGAGCAGAAGGTGAAGCGCAGGGCGTCGGTGCCGTAGCTGGCGATACCTTCGGGGAACTCGGCCTTGGTCTGCTTGGCGATTTTCTCGGCAAGCTTGGGCTGCATCATGCCGCTGGTGCGTTTTTCCAGCAGGGCGTCGAGGGTGATGCCGTCGACGATGTCCAGCGGGTCCAGCACGTTGCCCTTGGACTTGGACATCTTCTGGCCCTGGCCGTCACGTACCAGGCCGTGCACGTACACGGTCTTGAAAGGTACCTGCGGGGTGCCATCCTCGTTCTTGATCAGGTGCATGGTCAGCATGATCATGCGCGCAACCCAGAAGAAGATGATGTCGAAGCCGGTTACCAGCACGTCGGTGGAGTGGAACTTCTTGAGGAACTCGGTCTGTTCCGGCCAGCCCAGGGTAGAGAAGGTCCACAGGCCCGAACTGAACCAGGTGTCGAGTACGTCGTCGTCCTGGCGCAGGACCACGTCGGCGCCCAGGTTGTGCTTGGCGCGCACTTCTTCCTCGTTGCGGCCGACATAGACCTGGCCGGCCTCGTCGTACCATGCCGGGATGCGGTGGCCCCACCACAGCTGGCGGCTGATGCACCAGTCCTGGATGTCACGCATCCAGGAGAAGTACATGTTCTCGTACTGCTTGGGCACGAACTGGATGCGGCCATCTTCCACTGCGGCGATGGCAGGTTCTGCCAGCGGCTTGGTGGAAACGTACCACTGGTCGGTCAGCCACGGCTCGATGACGGTGCCCGAACGGTCGCCCTTCGGCACTTTCAGCGCGTGGTCGTCGATGCTCACCAGCAGGCCCTGGGCATCCAGGTCGGCGACGATCTGCTTGCGTGCGACGAAGCGGTCGAGGTTGGCGTACTGGGCCGGCAGGCGGGTGTCCACCTGCTCGTTGACGCTGCCGTCGAGGTTGAAGGCCTGCGCGCTGGCCAGCACGAAGGCATTCTTGTCGAAGATGTTCAGCAGCGGCAGGTTGTGGCGTTTGCCGACTTCATAGTCGTTGAAGTCGTGGGCCGGGGTGATCTTCACGCAGCCGGTACCGAACTCGGGGTCGCAGTAGTCGTCGGCGATGATCGGGATGCGGCGGCCGACCAGCGGCAGTTCGACGAACTTGCCGATCAGTGCCTGGTAGCGCTCGTCGTTCGGGTTGACTGCCACGGCCGCGTCACCCAGCAGGGTTTCCGGACGGGTGGTGGCGACGACCAGGTAGTCCTTGCCTTCGGCGGTCTTGGCGCCATCGGCCAGTGGGTAGCGCAGGTTCCACAGGTGGCCCTTCTCGTCGTGGTTCTCCACTTCGAGGTCGGAGATGGCCGTGTGCAGCTTGGTGTCCCAGTTGACCAGGCGCTTGCCGCGGTAGATCAGGCCGTCTTCATGCAGGCGCACGAAGGCTTCCTTGACCGCTTCGGACAGGCCGTCGTCCATGGTGAAACGCTCGCGGCTCCAGTCGACCGACGAGCCCAGACGGCGGATCTGACGGCTGATGTTGCCGCCGGACTGGTCCTTCCATTCCCAGACCTTTTCCAGGAACTTTTCGCGGCCCAGGTCATGACGGTTCTGGCCCTTGGCCTCTAGCTGGCGCTCGACCAGCATCTGGGTGGCGATACCGGCGTGGTCGGTGCCTGGCTGCCACAGGGTGTCGCGGCCTTGCATGCGGCGGAAACGGATCAGGGCGTCCATGATCGCGTTGTTGAACCCGTGGCCCATGTGCAGGCTGCCGGTCACGTTCGGCGGCGGGATCATGATGGTGTAGGACTCGCCTGCACCTTGTGGGGCGAAATAGTTCTCGGACTCCCAGGTGTTGTACCAGGAAGTTTCGATGGCGTGCGGCTGGTAGGTCTTATCCATGCGCGGCGGGACCCTGTGCATTTATTCGGGAAAGCCGGGAAGTATAACCAAGCTGGGGGCCGCAGGCGACAAGCTGCTGACAACTGTCGGAACAGTGGCGCCTGCTTCGCGGGCACGCCCGCTCCTACAGGTGCACCATAGGTCTTGCGGTCTGTGGGGACCCTGTGGGAGCGGGCGTGCCCGCGAAGCAGGCGACCCGGATGTTCGGTATATCTACTCGGAACGCTTGATCAACCGCTCGATCCGCGCATCCAGCCGGCGCTTGATCTCGTTCTCGATGTGCGGGGTAAAGTCGTTGATCACGTCCTGCATGATCATCTGCGCCGCCGCACGCAGTTCGCTTTCCAGATGCAGCAGGGTGTCCTGGCGACGAGTCTGCGGGTCATCTTCGGGTTCGGCAGCTATTGGTTCGGCCGTAGGCACATGATTGCCGGGCGCTTCTTCCAGCAGCAACGGGATCTGCTCCACCGTCTCGGTCAGCAGCGGTGGTTGCAGGTCGGCGTCGCCAAGCAGCTGGCGTATCGACTCGAGGTCATCGAGCAGATGGGCGGAATCGGGCAGGGGGGAGGGCTTGTCCATCGTCGTCAAAGTCGCTGTAAGCGGTGGTCTTGCAGAGCATAGCCCTGTTCACGGTAGAAACGGAATCGTTCACGGGCCGATTGGCGGATGCCAGGCTCTTCAACGACGATTTCGGCCACCCGCTCGAACTGGCCGACGAAGGCCGGTACGCCGGCGCCCAGGTTGATCAACAGGTCGTGGTGGTCGCCCGCACTGTCGGCGGCCAGGCCCAATGCCACGCTGGCATCGGCATGCACCTCCGCGAGGTCGTGGGGCACGAAGGCCTCGCCCTTGAAGCGCCACAGGCGTTGGTCCAGCTCGTTGCGCTGCTCGGCGTCCTGGCAATGCAGGTAGACCCGGTGGCCGAGGCGCCAGGCCTTTTCGCATAGCTTGCAGGCGAAATCGAGCCGCGCCGACAGCGAGTCGGTGGGCAGGATGTAGAAATCGACTTTGCTCATGGTGGTATCGCCGGCCGGTGGCGCGCGCAGCGCCACCGGCTCAATGGCGTCAGGCGCCGGCGCGGTCCAGCAGGTACTGGGTCAGCAGGGGTACAGGGCGGCCAGTGGCGCCCTTGTCCTTGCCGCCGCTGACCCAGGCAGTGCCGGCGATGTCCATGTGCGCCCAGTCGTAGGCCTTGGCAAAGCGCGACAGGAAGCAGCCGGCGGTGATGGTGCCGGCCTTCGGCCCGCCGATGTTGCCCATGTCGGCGAACGGGCTGTCCAGCTGCTCCTGGTACTCATCGAACAGCGGCAGCTGCCAGGCACGGTCGTCGGCGCGCTTGCCGGCGTCGAGCAACTGGCCGACCAGGTCGTCGTTGTTGCCCATCAGGCCAGTGGTGTGGCTGCCCAGGGCGACGATGCAGGCACCGGTCAGGGTAGCGATGTCGATGACTGCCTGCGGCTTGAAGCGCTCGGCGTAGGTCAGGGTGTCGCACAGCACCAGGCGGCCTTCGGCGTCGGTGTTGAGGATTTCCACGGTCTGCCCGCTCATGGTGGTGACGATGTCACCCGGCCGGGTGGCGCCGCCGCTCGGCATGTTCTCGGCGCAGGCCAGCAGGCACACCAGGTTGACCGGCAGCTGCAGCTCGAGCACCGCACGCAGGGTGCCGAGCACGCTGGCGGCACCGCACATGTCGTACTTCATTTCGTCCATGCCGGCGCCAGGCTTCAGGCTGATGCCGCCGGTGTCGAAGGTAATGCCCTTGCCCACCAGCACGAACGGCTTGTCCGCCTTCTTGCCGCCCTGGTAGTTGAGCACGATCAGGCGTGGCGGCTGGTCGCTGCCCTGGCCGACGGCGTAGAACGCGCCCATGCCGAGGTCCTTGATCTTCTTCTCGTCCAGCACTTCGACTTTCAGCGCCTTGTGCGCCTTGCCCAGGTCCTTGGCCTGTTCGGCCAGGAAGCTTGGGTGGCACAGGTTGGGCGGCAGGTTGCCCAGGTCGCGCGTGAAGGCCATGCCGGTGGCGATGGCACTGGCATGCTTGACGGCACGTTCGACCTCGGCCTGGCCGGCCTTGTCGGTCAGCAGGGTGACCTTCTTCAGGGCGCGCGGCTCGGCCTTCTGGCTCTTGAAGCGATCGAACACGTATTCGCCGTCGAGCAGGGTTTCGGCCAGCAGGCGGTACTTGCCATAGTGGGCATCACGGTTGCTGACCGCGATGTCGTCCAGGGCCAGCACTGCGTCAGCGCCGTTCAGGCCCTTGAGCACGCCGGCGACGCTGGCGACCAGTTTGCGCCAGGCGCGGTCGCCCAGGGCTTCGTCCTTGCCGCTGCCCACCAGCAGCACGCGCTCGGCCTTCAGGCCCGCGAGGTTCTGCAGGAGCAGGGTCTGGCCCGGCTTGCCGGCCAGGTCGCCACGTTTGAGCACGGCACTGATGGCGCCTTCGCTGGCCTGGTCGACGGCCTTGGCCACGGCGCCGAGCTTGCGGTTTTCACCTACCGGGAGGACCAGGGTGGCGGTTTTTACGGATGCAGCAGCTACGCTTTTTACAACCAGTTCCATGTCAGGATCCCCGAATGATCGATACAGTCGGCGCTGTGTATTCCAGCGCTCTGGACGGGCCTGGCCGCGTCGTCGCGCGCCAGCGGAAAAGCTGCCAGTTTGAGCCTGCGGCAAGCGTGCTGACAACCCCGTTATGCGCCTTCATGCGCGGCGAAGTGACAGGGGCGGTCAATCACAGGATAATGCGCGCACTTTACATGGAGGTTCGCCTTTGGCGAACCGGCATTGGTCTTGGCTGTACTAAGTCATTGTCTGGCGCCATTGATTGGCAGTCCGCCCTGACAACCCAGGAGTGTCTGGTTTGATCGTCTTTCGTTATCTGTCCCGCGAGGTCCTGGTGACCTTGAGCGCCGTCAGCGCCGTGCTGCTGGTGATCATCATGAGCGGGCGCTTCATCAAGTACCTGGCCCAGGCTGCCCAGGGTGTGCTCGACCCGAGCGTGCTGTTCCTGATCATGGGCTTCCGTCTGCCGGGCTTCCTGCAGCTGATCCTGCCTTTGGGGCTGTTCCTCGGCATTCTCCTGGCGTACGGGCGCCTGTACCTGGAAAGCGAGATGACCGTGCTGTCGGCCACCGGCATGAGCCAGCAGCGCCTGCTGGGCCTGACCATGGCGCCGGCCGCCCTGGTCGCCCTGCTGGTGGCCTGGCTTAGCCTGAGCCTGGCACCGCTGGGCGTGGCCCAGGTGCAGCAGATCATCGCCCAGCAGGATGCCCTGACCGAGTTCGACACCCTGGTGCCGGGCCGCTTCCAGACCCTGCGCGACGGCTCGCGGGTGACTTACACCGAAGAGCTGTCGGACGACCGCATCAACCTGGCCGGGGTGTTCATTTCCGAGAAGCGCTTCAACCAGGACAAGACCAAGGACCGCGCCCCGTCGGTGCTGGTTGCCGAAAAAGGCCACCAGGAAATCCAGGCCGACGGCAACCGCTACCTGGTGCTGGAAAACGGCTACCGTTACGACGGCAACTCGGGCCAGGCGGATTACCGTGCAATCAAGTACGACACCTACGGAGTGCTGCTGCCCAAGCCGGAAGTCGCCGAGGAAGTGACCGATCGCGAAGCCATCCCCACTTCCGAGCTGATCGGCAAGAAGGGGCTGCGTGAGCGCGCCGAGCTGCAATGGCGGCTGTCGCTGCCGATCCTGGTGTTCATCGTCACCATGCTGGCGGTGCCGCTGTCCCGGGTCAACCCGCGCCAGGGCCGCTTCCTCAAGCTGCTGCCGGCAATTCTTCTGTACATGGCCTACCTGACAATGCTGATTTCCGTACGCGGCGCCCTCGAGAAGGGCAAACTGCCGATCGCCCTGGGCATGTGGTGGGTCCACGGCCTGTTCCTGCTGATCGGCCTGGGCCTGATGTACTGGGAGCCGCTGCGCCTCAAGCGCGCCGCCCGTCGTGCGGAGGTGGCCCATGGGTAAGCTCGACCGCTACATCGGCCAGAGCGTGCTGCTGGCCATCCTCGCCGTGCTGGGGATCATCCTCGGCCTGGCTTCGCTGTTTGCCTTCATCGACGAGATGAGCGACCTGAGTGACACCTACACGGTGATGGAGGCGGGCAACTTCGTCCTGCTGACCGCACCGCGGCGGCTGTACGAAATGCTGCCGATGGCCGCCTTGATCGGCTGCCTGATCGGCCTGGGCAGCCTGGCCAGCAGCAGCGAACTGACCATCATGCGTGCTGCAGGGGTTTCCATCGGGCGCATCGTCTGGGCAGTGATGAAGCCGATGCTGGTACTGATGCTGGTCGGTCTGCTGATCGGCGAGTACGTGGCGCCGGTGACCGAGAACAAGGCCCAGGCCGACCGTTCCCTGGCCCAGGGCGGTGGTGAGGCGCAAAGCTCCAAGCGCGGCATGTGGCACCGCCAGGGCGAGGAGTACGTGCACATCAACGCCGTGCAGCCTAACGGCCTGCTGCTGGGTGTGACCCGTTACCGCTTCGACAGCGAGCGCAAGATTGTCACCTCGAGCTTCGCCCGCCGTGCACAGTACCAGGACGACCACTGGATGCTCAGCGACGTGCGCACCACCTTCTTCCGTGGCGACCACACCGAAGTGGTGACCGCGCCGCAGGAACGCTGGGACGTTTCGCTCACGCCGCAACTGCTCAATACTGTGATCCTCGCGCCGGAGTCGCTGTCCATCACCGGGCTGTGGGACTACATCCACTACCTGTCCGACCAGGGCCTGAACAATGCCCGTTACTGGCTGGCGTTCTGGACCAAGGTATTGCAGCCGATGGTGACCGCGGCGCTGGTGCTGATGGCCATTTCCTTCATCTTCGGCCCGCTGCGTTCGGTAACCCTTGGCCAGCGCGTGTTCACCGGTGTACTGGTGGGCTTCGTGTTCCGCATCGCCCAGGACCTGTTGGGGCCTTCGAGCCAGGTGTTCGGCTTCCCGCCGCTGCTGGCGGTGGTGATCCCGGCAGGCATCTGTGCATTGGCCGGAGTGTGGTTGTTGCGTCGGGCAGGTTGATGGCCTGAGCTGTACAAAAAAAGCCGACCTCGGGGGTTAATGCCAGTCAGTTAAGACTGACGCTTTGAGCTTTAGCCCGTAGGCCGCAAAATCCGATGCTTGGAAACGAGCATCGGATTTTTTATGCGCCTGTCACAAGCCCTCTCCCTCACTCACGAAATGGCATCGCGGCCACATGCCCTCGAGGGGCTGGGGGCGTTGCTCGATCCTGATCTTGTGCAACAAGCTTTTGAGACGGCAGGTGTCGCGACCATTCGCAAGCGACGCCTCCCGCTTGAGAGCCTGGTGTGGTGCATCATCGGCATGGCGCTGTTCCGCCGTATGTCGGCTTGGGATGTCGTAAACCACATGGACATCATGCTGCCGGGCAAGAGGCCTCTGGTGGCCCCCAGTGCTGTTGTACAAGGGCGGCAGCGACTGGGCAGTGAAGCTGTACGTGAAGTTTTCACGCTCACTCAGCAGCGGTGGCACGAAGAAACCAAGCACCCGCACTGGTTGGGCTTGACGCTGCTTGGTGTGGACGGTGTTGTCTGGAGTACGCCTGACACAGCTGAAAACCGTGCGTTTTACGGGGGCGCTACCAATCAGCATGGGGATGGCGGTTTTCCTCAGGTTAGGATGGTCTGCCAGATGGAGCTGACCAGCCACTTACTGATAAACAGCACTTTCGAGAGCTACCACAGTAGTGAAATGAAGCTGGCAGAGCAGCTGATCGCGACCACGCCGAACCACTCGCTGACCCTGTTCGATAAAGGTTTCTATTCGTTGGGCTTGCTGCACCACTGGCAGTCACAAGGTGAGCATCGACACTGGCTGATCCCTGTGAAAAAGGGCACTCAGTACGAGGTGGAACACACGCTAGGACGCAACGATGCCGTGGTCGTCCTGCGCACATCGCCCCAGGCCCGCAAGCAATGGCCAGGCTTGCCGCTGGAAATGCGGGCACGACTGCTGAGCAAAACAATCAAAGGAAAGGTTGTGAGTGTCTTGACCTCAATGACCGATGCGCAGCGCTTCCCTGGCGATGAGATCGTTGATCTTTACAGTCAGCGCTGGGAAAACGAGCTGGGTTATCGGGAGATCAAACAAGGACTTCTGGGGGGCGAATACACCCTGAGAAGCAAGACGCCGGAGATGATTGCGCAAGAGCTGTGGGGCGTGCTGTTGGGCTACAACCTATTGCGTTATCAGATGGTGCAGATGTCGAGACAGTGCCCAGGCGTGTACCCATGCGAGATGAGCTTTACCGCTTGTAGCTGGGCGATTCTGGGCTTGCTGCATGGCACGTCATTAAACCATCCCGGCAACTTGCCAGGTTTTTTGGCAGATCTGCAGGCGTCAGCGGCTCAGTATGTCCTACCCCATCGGCGACCCGATCGATGGTTCCCCAGAGTGGTGAAGCAGCGCCCTGCAAAATATCCGACCCGAAAATGAAAATGCCAGTCAGCTTAACTGACTGGCATTAACCTCGGGGTCGGCTTTTTGCTGCTTGACCAATAGCTGTAGGCTTGCGGCGAACTTGTAGGAGCAGCCTTGTGCTGCGAAAGGGCCGGTCTGGCAAAACACTCTCGTTGCCAGTGATGGCCTCTTCGCAGCACAAGGCTGCTCCTACAGGTACATTGGTTGCCCTGAAGCTTGTACTTATCTCTTCTGCTTAGGCACCCGCACCAGCTGGCTTTCCGAATAGATGTCATGCCAGCCCCTCTGGCGCTTGTCGATCAACGCCCAGAAAAAACCCAGCCCCAGGCACAGCCACGAGGCAATCGACACCACGAAGCGCAGCAGCGCCTGCCACAGGCTGATGGCCGTGCCATCGGCGTTCTGTACCCGCACGCCCCACACCTGCATGCCCAGGGTCTGCCCGCCATGGGTCCAGAACTTGGCAAAGAAACCGAAAAGGACGAACAGCAGCACCGTCGACAGCAGCGGGTCGCCGTCCAGAGCGCCAGCCTCGGTCAGCTCGCGCATGCGGGCTTCGCCGATGATCGCCATCTGGATCATCTTGTAGGCACCTGCGGTCACGATCAGCAACGCCGTGCACAGCAGGAAGTCGTAGAACATTGCCGCCAGGCGCCGGCCCAGGCCGACCGGAGGAAAATCACCCTGGGGTGTGAGCAGAGGCTTGGACATGCAAAACGGCTCCAGAAGACGAAGCCGCTATTCTACGGGCAAAAAAAAGCCCCTGCACTTGGCAGGGGCTTTTCTCGAAGTCGGGTTCGGCTTAGCCGGCGACCTGAACTTTGTCAGCCTGCATGCCTTTCTGGCCCTGGACTGCTTCGAAGGTGACCTTCTGGCCTTCTTTCAGGCTCTTGAAGCCGTTACCTTCGATAGCGCGGAAGTGCACGAACAGATCCGGACCGCTTTCTGGGGTGATGAAGCCGTAACCTTTTTCGTCATTGAACCACTTGACGGTACCGTTCTGACGCTCAGCCATTGTCTTATTTCCTATGAAGCTTGAATTTTGATGACAGTTTCTTTTGCAATAAAGGAAGCAAAAGATTACTGGGCTGGGTTGCAGGAAAGTAAGAGACGTCGAACGGGTTGTAGCAGATTGCGGCTACTGGCCCAGGTCACGAACTGTTGCGACCCATGCAAACACAGTGCAGTGACTCTACGCCAACTCCCGAGCGAAAAACAAGCCCTTGGTCGTATGGAAAATCGGCCGTTTGCCGATAACCGACCGATTTGTCGGAAACGGCATGGCGCCTGGCCTGGCGCCATGTTCAAAAGTTATTGGACAGGTTCGAAAACGAATATGTCGAACCTGCCCGTAACCTTCACAAAACGGCTTCAGCCCCGGTAGTAACGTTGTGCCACAAAAGGCATTTTGCTGACCTTCAAGGCAACCTTCTTGCCACGCACCACGGCAAACAGTGGGGTGTCGATAGCGGTATGTTCACTATCGATATAACCCATTGCTACAGGAGCACCGAGTGTCGGGCCAAAGCCGCCGCTGCACACTTTGCCTACAGGTTTATCGTTTGCATCGACAATATCCGCGCCTTCACGTACTGGGGTACGCTCCTGCGGCAACAGGCCCACACGTTTGCGCGCCACACCATCTCGCTGATGGGCGAAGATGGCTTCGGCACCCGGGAAGCCGGCGGCACGCGCGCCATCGGCACGGCGAACCTTGGAAATAGCCCACAGCAGGCTGGCTTCCACCGGCGTGGTTTCGGTATTCATGTCGTGGCCATACAGGCACAGGCCGGCTTCCAGGCGCAGCGAGTCACGCGCACCCAGACCGATCGGTTGCACTTCGGGCTCTGCCAGCAGGCGGCGGGCCAGGGCTTCGGCGGCATGCGCCGGTACCGAAATTTCGTAGCCGTCTTCGCCGGTGTAGCCTGAGCGGCTGACGAAGCAGTCTTCACCCAGCAGTTTCACCGGGCGGAACTGCATGAAGGTCATGCCGGCCACTTCCGGGGCCAGGCGTTCCAGCACCTTGACTGCCGCCGGGCCTTGCAAGGCCAGCAGGGCGCGCTGCTCGAACAGTGGCTGTACCTCGCAACGGCTGCCGATGTGCGCTTGCAGGTGGGCCAGGTCCTGATCCTTGCAGGCGGCGTTGACCACAAGGAACAGCGTGTCGTCGCCCAGGTTGGCAACCATCAAGTCATCGAGGATGCCGCCTTGCTCATTGGTGAACATGGCATAGCGCTGCATGCCCACCGGCAGGTCGATGATATCCACCGGCACCAGGCTTTCCAGGGCCTTGGCGGCATCGCTGCCGCGCAGGGTGATCTGGCCCATGTGCGAGACATCGAACAGGCCGGCCTGCTCGCGTGTGTGCAGGTGTTCCTTGAGCACGCCCAACGGGTACTGCACCGGCATGTCATAGCCGGCGAACGGCACCATGCGCGCACCCAGTTCCAGGTGCAGGGCGTGCAGTGGGGTCTTGAGCAGTGTTTCGGACATCGGTGACTCCTTGCTGTTGTTGTCGGGTCAACATTCGATGATGTTGACGGCCAGGCCGCCACGGGCGGTCTCTTTGTATTTGCTTTTCATGTCGGCGCCGGTCTGGCGCATGGTGCGGATGACCTTGTCGAGCGACACGTAGTGCTGCCCGTCGCCGCGCAAGGCCATGCGCACCGCGTTGATCGCCTTCACCGAGCCCATGGCGTTGCGCTCGATGCAAGGCACCTGGACCAGCCCGCCAATCGGGTCGCAGGTCAGGCCCAGGTTGTGTTCCATGCCGATTTCGGCAGCGTTTTCCACCTGTTGCACGCTGCCACCCATCACCTCGCACAGCGCCCCGGCGGCCATCGAACAGGCCACGCCGACCTCGCCCTGGCAGCCTACTTCGGCACCGGAGATGGAGGCGTTTTCCTTGTACAGGATGCCGATGGCCGCGGCGGTGAGCAGAAACCGCACCACCCCGTCCTCGTTGGCTCCCGGTACGAAGCGCATGTAGTAATGCAGCACCGCCGGGACAATGCCCGCCGCGCCGTTGGTCGGCGCGGTGACCACGCGCCCGCCGTAGGCGTTCTCCTCGTTCACTGCCAGTGCATAGAGGTTGACCCAGTCGAGCACCGACAGGGCATCGCGCAGGCTGGCTTCAGGGTTGCGGCTCAGCTGGCGGTACAACGCCGGTGCCCGGCGCTTGACCTTGAGCCCGCCCGGCAGGATGCCTTCATGCTGGCAACCGGCTTCGACACAGTCCTGCATCACCTGCCAGATGCGCAACAGCCCGGCACGGGTTTCCGCCTCGGGGCGCCAAGCCGCCTCGTTGGCCAGCATTACCTGGCTGATCGACAGGTTTTGCCCGGTGCAATGACCGAGCAGCTCCTTGGCGGTCTTGAACGGGTAGGTCAGCGGTGTGCTGTCCTCGACGATGCGGTCGTGGCCGGCAGCGTCCTGGTCGACCACGAAACCGCCGCCCACCGAGTAGTACTCGCGGCTGCGGATTTGCAGGCCGGCCTCGTCGAAGGCGCGGAAGATCATGCCGTTGGGGTGATAGTCCAGCGGCTTGCGGATCATCGCCAGGTGCTGCTTTTCGATGAACGCGATGCTGTGCTCGCCGAGCAGGTTCAGCCGACCGCTGTCGCGGATGGCCTGCAGGCGGGCAGGGATGGTGTCGGTGTCGATGACGTCGGGGTGTTCGCCTTCAAGGCCCAGCAGCACGGCCTTGTCGCTGCCGTGGCCCTTGCCGGTGGCGCCGAGCGAGCCATACAGTTCGGCCTTGACGCTGACCGTGCCGGCAAGCAGGCCATCACGACGCAGCCCTTCGGCGAAGCGCGCGGCGGCGCGCATCGGGCCGACCGTGTGCGAGCTGGAGGGGCCGATGCCGATCTTGAACAGGTCGAAGACGCTCAAAGACATGGTGGACCTCCAGCCAGGATATTGGGCAAACGGTGAACTCTGTGGGAACGGGCGTGCCCGCGAATGCGTGGTTGAAGCCAACATCGCATTCGCGGGCACGCCCGCTCCCACAGCGGACCACACCTTGAGTCAGGTGGTGGGCCCGAGGGCTATCAGGCGTCCTGATAACTCTCGATCGACGGGCAGGCGCACACCAGGTTGCGGTCGCCGAACACGTTGTCGACCCGGCCGACCGGCGGCCAGTACTTGCCTTCCACCAGGCTTGGCAGCGGGTACACCGCCTGCTCGCGGCTGTAGCCATGGGCCCATTCGCCAACCAGCTCGGCCGCAGTGTGCGGGGCGTTCTTCAGCGGGTTGTCGTCCTTGTCCAGGCTACCGTTCTCGACCGCGCGAATTTCTTCGCGGATCTGGATCATCGCGTCGCAGAAGCGGTCCAGTTCTTCCTTGGACTCGCTTTCGGTCGGTTCGATCATCAGCGTGCCCGCCACCGGGAAGGACATGGTCGGGGCGTGGAAGCCAAAGTCGATCAGGCGCTTGGCCACGTCGTCGACGCTGATACCGCTGGTGTCCTTCAGCGGGCGCAGGTCGAGGATGCACTCGTGGGCCACCAGGCCATTGCCGCCGGTATACAGAACAGGATAGTGCTCTTCCAGGCGACGGGCGATGTAGTTGGCGTTGAGGATTGCCATCTGCGAGGCACGCTTGAGGCCGGCACCGCCCATCATGCGGATGTACATCCAGGTGATCGGCAGGATGCTGGCGCTGCCGAACGGCGCGGCACAAACCGCGCCCTCGGTGTTTTCCAGCTGCGCGTGGCCGGGCAGGAACGGCGCCAGGTGCGACTTGACGCCGATCGGGCCGACGCCCGGGCCGCCACCGCCGTGCGGGATGCAGAAGGTCTTGTGCAGGTTCAGGTGGGAAACGTCGCCGCCGAACTTGCCCGGGGCGCACAGGCCGACCATGGCGTTCATGTTGGCGCCGTCGATGTACACCTGGCCACCGTTGTCGTGAATGATCGCGCAGATTTCGCCGATCGCTTCCTCGAACACGCCGTGGGTCGACGGGTAGGTGATCATGATCGCGGCCAGGCGCTCGCGGTGCTCGATCGCCTTGGCGCGCAGGTCCTCGACATCGACGTTGCCGCGGGCATCACAGGCGGTGACCACCACGCGCATGCCGGCCATGTGCGCGGTTGCCGGGTTGGTGCCGTGGGCCGACGACGGGATCAGGCAGATGTCGCGGTGGCCTTCGCCACGGCTGCGGTGGTAGGCGCGGATGGCCAGCAGGCCTGCGTACTCGCCCTGGGAACCGGCGTTGGGCTGCAGCGACACGGCGTCGTAGCCGGTGGCGGCGCAGAGCATGGCTTCCAGCTCGGTGGTCATCTGCAGGTAGCCCTGGCTCTGCTCGGCCGGGGCGAACGGGTGCAGGTTGCCGAACTCGGCCCAGGTGACCGGGATCATTTCGCTGGCGGCGTTCAGCTTCATGGTGCACGAGCCCAGCGGGATCATGCTGCGGTCCAGCGCCAGGTCCTTGTCGGCAAGGCGGCGCAGGTAGCGCATCAGCTCGGTTTCGCTGTGGTAGCGGTTGAATACCGGGTGCGAGAGGATGGCCGACTGGCGCAGCAAGGCGGCAGGCAGCAGCGAGCCGGTGCTGGCGGCCAGCGCGTTGAAGTCCGGCTGGGCCTGGTCGCCACCGATCAGTTGCCACAGGGTCTCGACATCGGCCTGGCTAGTGGTTTCGTCCAGCGACAGGCCCACGTGGGTGGCGTCGATCTGGCGCAGGTTGATGCCCTGGGCGCGGGCCTTGTCATGGAGGCTGGCAGTGGCGCTGCCGGTGGCCAGGGTCAGGGTGTCGAAGGCGCTGGCGCCCACTACCTGCACGCCCAGCGTCTTCAGGCCGGCGGCCAGGATCGCGGTCAGGGCATGGGTACGTTCGGCGATGCGCTTGAGGCCGGCCGGGCCGTGGTACACGGCGAACATGCTGGCGATGTTGGCCAGCAGCACCTGGGCGGTGCAGATGTTGCTGGTGGCCTTTTCGCGGCGGATGTGCTGTTCGCGGGTCTGCATGGCCAGGCGCAGGGCGGTCTTGCCGAAGCGGTCGATCGACACGCCGACCAGGCGGCCTGGCATGTCGCGCTTGAATGCGTCACGGGTGGAGAAGTAGGCCGCGTGCGGGCCACCAAAGCCCAGCGGCACACCGAAGCGCTGGGCGCTGCCGATGGCCACGTCGGCGCCAAACTCGCCCGGCGGGGTCAGCAGGGTCAGGGCCAGCAGGTCGGCAGCAACGGCGACCAGGGCGTTGGCGGCGTGGAGGCGCTCGACCACTTCGCGGTAGTCGAACACTTCACCGTTGCTGGCCGGGTACTGCAGCAGGGCGCCGAAGAAAGCGCTGACATCGCCCAGCTCGCGCTCGTCGCCGACCACGATCTCGATGCCCAGCGGCTCGGCACGGGTGCGCAGCACGTCGAGGGTTTGCGGGTGGCAGTGCACGGAGGCGAAGAAGGCGTGGCTGGCCTTGTTCTTCGACAGGCGCTTGCAGAAGGTCATGGCCTCGGCCGCAGCGGTGGCTTCGTCGAGCAGGGAGGCGTTGGCGATCGGCAGGCCGGTCAGGTCGCTGATCAGGGTCTGGAAGTTCAGCAGCGCTTCCAGGCGGCCCTGGGAAATTTCTGGCTGGTACGGGGTATAGGCGGTGTACCAGGCCGGGTTTTCCAGCAGGTTGCGCAGGATCGGTGCCGGAGTGTGGGTGTTGTAGTAGCCCTGGCCGATGTAGCTCTTGAACAGCTGGTTCTTGCCGGCGATGGCCTTGAGCGCGGCAAGCGCGTCGGCTTCGCTCTGGCCGTTGTGTGAGCCGAGCACGCTGGTGCCTTTGATGCTGTCGGGAATGACCGCGGCGGTCATGGCTTCCAGCGAGTCGAAGCCGAGGGCGGCCAGCATGGCTTGCTCGTCAGCGGCGCGCGGGCCGATGTGGCGGGCGATGAATTCGTTGGCGGTGCCGAGGTTGATGGTCATGGCGGGGTTCCTCAGGCGTCGTCGTTGGCTTTGATCAGGCGGTCGTAGGCGTCCTGGTCGAGCAGGGCGGCCACGGCGCTGGCGTCGGCGGGAATGAAGCGGAAGAACCAGCCTTCGCCCATCGGGTCTTCGTTGACCAGTTCCGGCCTGTCTTCGAGCTGGTCGTTGATCTGGACCACTTCGCCGGTCAGGGGCATGTACACACCGCTGGCGGCCTTGACCGACTCGACGGTGGACGCTTCGCTGCCTTTCTCATACTGCTGCAACTCTGGCAGTTGCACGAAAACCACATCGCCAAGGGCATTCTGGGCGTAGGCGGTGATGCCCACGGTAATGCTGCCATCGGCTTCGACGCGCAGCCATTCGTGATCTTCAGTGAAACGCAACTCGCTCATGGGGAATCCTCGGGAAGCAGGGCGTTAGGCGCAGTGGCTCCGCGCTCTTGGGGTTGGGATTCCCTTAGCAAAAATGCGGCCAATCGTTAAAAATCGTTATAAATCAATATGTTAATTATTTTTCGTATTCAGTTTGTCATTCTTTTGGAATGAAAACGCTACAGCGGCAGGGGGATGGAAAAGGGTTTGGGGATCAAACCCTTGCACTGCCGAATCTGTATGGGTGTGTATTGATTTCAATACGATGTACTGAAATCAATACAATCCTCCTGCAGGGCGCGAGTTTCAGCCGTCAGTTCTTCAGGCGGCCCTTCTTGCGATGCCCGTTCTACGTAGTTCTACGTAGATCGCGCCCGTAGTACTGCGAATTTTCTTGTGGACCCGGCATGGCGAAAGTGTCGCCGTCCTTATCCGGACACATACAACAACAAAAGCCGTCGCAGGTTTACCACCCGCGACAGGAGAAAATTCGATGACCACACTGGCTACCCGAATTGCCTGGTTTGCCGTTGCCTTGCTTGGTGCGTTCGCGCTGGGCACCCTTGCACTACGCAGAGGCGAAGCCATCAACGCCCTCTGGATCGTGACTGCAGCAGTCGCCATCTATCTCATTGCCTACCGTTACTACAGCCTGTTCATCGCCAACAAGGTAATGCAACTGGACGCCACACGCGCCACGCCCGCCGTACTCAACAACGACGGCCTGGACTACGTACCGACCAACAAGCACATTCTCTTCGGGCACCACTTTGCTGCCATTGCCGGCGCGGGCCCTCTGGTTGGCCCGGTGCTTGCCGCGCAAATGGGCTACCTGCCCGGAACACTCTGGCTGATCGCCGGTGTGGTCCTGGCGGGCGCTGTCCAGGACTTCATGGTGCTGTTCATCTCCACCCGTCGCAATGGTCGCTCCCTGGGCGAACTGGTACGCGAAGAAATGGGTTCCATTCCCGGTACCATTGCCTTGTTCGGTGCCTTCCTGATCATGATCATCATCCTCGCGGTGTTGTCTCTGATCGTGGTCAAGGCGCTGGCGGAGAGCCCCTGGGGCATGTTCACGGTAATGGCCACGTTGCCGATTGCAGTGTTCATGGGCGTCTACATGCGCTACCTGCGCCCAGGGCGTATCGGTGAGATCTCTGTGATCGGCGTGGTCCTGCTGCTGGCGTCCATCTGGTGCGGTGGACTGGTCGCCGCCGACCCAGTCTGGGGGCCTGCGTTCACCTTCACCGGGTTGCAGATTACCTGGATGCTCATCGGCTATGGCTTCGTTGCCGCGGTACTGCCCGTCTGGCTGATCCTGGCGCCACGGGACTACCTTTCGACCTTCCTCAAGATCGGGACCATCGTCGCCCTGGCAATCGGCATCCTGGTCATCGCCCCCGACCTGAAAATGCCAGCCGTTACCCACTTCATCGATGGTACGGGCCCGGTCTGGAAGGGCGCCCTGTTCCCCTTCCTGTTCATCACCGTGGCATGCGGCGCGGTGTCTGGCTTCCACGCGTTGATCAGTTCGGGTACCACACCCAAGCTGTTGGCCAATGAACGTCATGCCCGTTACATCGGCTACGGCGCGATGCTGATGGAGTCCTTCGTCGCGATCATGGCCATTGTCGCGGCATCGGTCATCGAACCTGGGATCTACTTCGCCATGAACAGCCCGGCCGCTGTGGTGGGTGGCGATGTCGCGACCGTGGCGGCTACCGTGAGCAGCTGGGGTTTCACCATAACACCGGAAATCCTGCAACAGACTGCCACCGACATTGGCGAGCACACCATCCTGGCTCGCGCCGGCGGAGCGCCGACCTTGGCCGTGGGGATTGCCCAGATCCTCCACCAGGCGCTGCCAGGCGAGAACACCATGGCGTTCTGGTACCACTTTGCAATTCTCTTCGAGGCACTGTTCATCCTCACCGCCGTCGATGCCGGCACCCGTGCAGGGCGCTTCATGCTGCAGGATCTGCTCGGCAATTTCGTGCCGGCACTGAAGAAGACCGACTCCTGGACGGCGAACCTGATCGCTACCGCAGGTTGCGTGGCCATGTGGGGCTGGCTGCTGTACCAAGGGGTGATCGACCCGCTGGGTGGCATCAACACCCTGTGGCCGCTGTTCGGCATCTCCAACCAGATGCTGGCCGGGATCGCGCTCATGCTCGGCTGTGTGGTGCTTATTCGCATGAAGCGTCAGCGATACGTCTGGGTTACCTTGATTCCAGCCGTCTGGCTGCTGATCTGCACCACTACGGCCGGTCTTATCAAGCTGCTGGACAAGGACCCCTCGATGGGCTTCCTGGCGCTTGCCAAGAAGTACAGTGATGCTGCCGCTGCAGGCCAGGTGCTGGCGCCTGCGAAGGATCTGATGCAAATGCAGCACGTTGTGTTCAATGCCTATACCAACGCGACGCTGACAGCATTGTTCCTGTTGGTGGTCCTTAGCATTCTTTGCTTTGCCGTGAAGGTGGGGCGCCGTGCCTGGGTCATGCCCGAGCGCACCGACAAGGAATCACCGTTCCAGCCACAGCCGGACGTCTGAGGGGGCGCCCGGAATGTTCAATGACCTGAGCAAGATGGGTAAGTACCTGGGGCAAGCCGCCCGGATGCTGGTCGGCATGCCAGACTACGACGCCTATGTGGAGCACATGCAGCTCAAGCACCCGGAAAAACCGCTGATGTCCTACGAGGCGTTTTTCCGGGAGCGCCAGGAGGCACGTTACGGTGGCGGGAAGGGACGCCCAGTTCGTTGCTGCTGAGCGCTGACTAGCCCAGGCAGGCGCAACGTTCATCATGGTGCTCTCGCATTGGAAGGCCGGCAGCAGGCATAGTGCTGTTGCCGGCCCGCTCCTGCATTGGAAATGACCATGCAACTCAAGCACAAGATCGTCACTCTCAGTGTGCTTCCACTCGTCCTTTCGGTCCTGTTCATCTGTGTCCTCGTGTTTGCCCAGAGTCGCAAGCTGGAGGAGGAACAGGCACGCCTGGTTGAAAGCAGCATCATGGCAGCAAAGAAGGCCGAGTTGAAAAACTACCTAAGCCTGGCGATGAGCCTCATCGCGCCGTTGTATGAAGGCAGCACCGATAATGAAGCAACTCGGCAGCGTGCACTGGAGATCCTGTCCCAAGCCAACTTCGGCCTCGACGGCTACTTCTTCGTGTATGACCAGCAGGGCAAGAACCTGATGCACCCGAGGCAGTCCGAGCTGGTTGGCAAGCAACTCATTACGCTGACCGACAAGAACGGGCTACCGGTCATCCAGGCGCTGCTCAAGAGCGCCAGGGAGGGCGATGGATTCCAGTTGTACGACTGGCAGAAGCCTTCTTCCGGGCAGATTACCGGGAAACTGTCATATGTCGTGATGCTGGACCGTTGGGGCTGGATGCTTGGCACAGGCATATACATCGACGATGTGGAGGTGGCGACCCGCAAGTCCCGGCAAGAGGTCGCTACCGGGGTACTGACCACGGTTCTGGCGATCGCCTCGTTCTCGTTGATTGCCGTACTGGTGATTTTTACCGGTGGCCTGATGCTGAACGTCAGTGAGCATCGCCTGGCGGACCGTAAGCTTTCCACGCTCAACCAGCGGATCGTGAACCTGCAGGAGGAGGAGCGCTCGCGGGTTTCGCGTGAACTGCATGACGGGATCAGTCAGGAGCTGGTGTCGATCAAGTTCCAGTATGAGCTGGCCGCCATCGAACTGGCCAACGGCCGGAGCGAGGGCCTGGAAAACCTGCGCAAAGGTACTTGCAGACTTGGCGCGGCGATCGGTGAGATACGCCGCATTTCCCATGATCTGCGCCCCTCGCTTCTGGACACGTTGGGGTTGTCGCCTGCCATCGAGCAACATGTCCGTGAGTTCGAGCAACGTACCTCGATTCACACCCAGTACGAATGTGGAATGGATGCGGCGGACATCGATACCAGCCTCAGGTTGACGCTGTTCCGCATCATTCAAGAGGCCCTCGCGAACGTGGAGCGTCATGCCAAAGCCACTGCCGCGATCGTTTCCGTCACGCAACAGCAGGGCATGATCGTATTGCGTGTGGAGGACAACGGGGTAGGGTTCGACACCCGCGCAGCAGACGAGTGCCACGGTATCGGCCTGAGGAACATTCGCGAACGAGTGGACCACCACTCGGGTAGCGTCAACATCGCATCCTCTTACGGCCGTACCGAGCTACAGGTGCAGATACCGGTTACGATCAGCTGAGCAGCCTTGCCACGCCAACCCTCGAGGACTCCATGAGCGTAACCCATCCGGTCAGAATCGCCCTGGTCGACGACCACGTCCTTGTGCGTGACGGCGTAAAGGCGCTGCTGTGCGCGATCCCGCACTTCGAGGTTGTCGGCCAGGCCGAGTCAGGAGCCCAGGCAATCGAGTTGGTAGCGACTACTGAACTGGACATTCTCCTGGTCGACGTAGGGCTTCAGGACATGAACGGGTTGGAGCTCACGCGCAAGCTGCGCGAACGCTACCCGGATATCAGGATCCTCATGCTGAGCATGTACGACAACCAGGAGTACGTCCGCACCTCCATCAGTTCCGGAGCGCTAGGTTATGTGCTGAAGAATGCGCCTTCCGCAGAGCTCATCGCGGCCATCGAGGCCATCGCTGCGGGAGGAAGCTTCTACAGCTCGGAAATCACTCGCAAGCTCGCCGTGAGCAACCGGGACGAGCACGAGCTGACGCCCCGTGAGTTGCAAGTGCTGTCAATGATCGCCAAGGGGCACAACAACAAGAAAATGGCCCAAGAGCTGGATATCAGTGTCCGTACAGTGGAAACCTATCGGCTGAGCATCAGGCGCAAGCTCAATATCGATACCCCTGCGGCACTCGTGAAATACGCCCTGGAGCATGGCCTGACCTCGATCTAGGCAATCCAGGGCAACGCCAGATACAGCTTGATGACGATGACATTGATGATGTCGATGAAGAATGCCCCCACCATCGGCACCACCAGGAAGGCAATGCGCGAGGCTCCGTAGCGCTGGGTCACCGCTTGCATGTTGGCGATTGCCGTTGGCGTTGCACCCAGGCCGAAACCACAGTGCCCGGCAGCCAGTACCGCTGCATCATAGTTGCGGCCCATGACCCGGAACGTGACGAATATCGCGAACAGTGCCATGACCAATGTCTGTGCGGCGAGCAATGCAAAGAATGGTAATGCCAGCGCTGAAAGGTCCCACAACTTGAGCGACATCAAGGCAATGGCCAGGAATAACGACAAACTCACATTGCCCAATACCGAGACTTCCCGTTCGAATACTTGATAAAAGCCGAGCGCCGAAAGGCCGTTTCGCAACACCACGCCCACAAACAACACGCAAACGAATGTTGGCAGTTCAAACGCAGTGCCTTTCAGCATACCGTTAAGTAACGAGCCTGCGAGCAAACTGACAGCGATCAGCGCCAATGTTTCGATAAATGAAAACGGCGTGATCAAGCGTTCTTTGTCTGGTTGTTCGAAACCCTTGGGCAGTTGTGGTGCTGGTTCTTCGATACCAGGTGTCGTTACCCGTCTGATCAGCAACCGGGCGACCGGGCCACCAATAAGGCCACCCAGTACCAGGCCGAAGGTAGCTGATGCCATTGCCAGTTCGGAGGCCGACGCCAGACCGAACTTTTCGGTGAAAGTGGCCCCCCACGCGGCGCCTGTACCGTGGCCGCCGGACAAGGTAATAGAGCCGGCCAGCAGGCCCATCAGCGGGTCGAGGCCCAGTGCCGTTGCCAGGCCGATGCCCATGGCGTTCTGGACCAGCAGCAAACCGGTTACCACCAGCAGGAACACGGTAACCACGCGGCCACCTTTTTTCAGGCTGGCGAAGTCTGCACTCAAACCGATGGTGGCGAAGAATGCCAGCATCAGAGGAGTTTGCAGTGAAGTATCGAATTGCACGTGGATATCGAAACTGCGCAACGCCAGGAACGCCAAGGCCACTACCAGGCCGCCAGCGACAGGTTCCGGAATATTGTAAGTGCGCAGGAAACCAATACGCGCGACCAGGCCGCGCCCCAATAACAGTACCAAAGAGGCGGCTACAAGCGTCCCGTAAAAATCGAGTTCAAACATCAGGTGCTCTCGTTATATCCAGTAGCGGACCACTTCCCGCTATGGGGCGGGCAAGTGGGGTGACAGGTGGGAATACACTGTCACCATTCTACGAGGCATACGTGGGAGAGTATCTTTCACTGGCGTAGGAAAAGCCTGAATAACAACCGGATTATTGCAATAACTATCAGGGGCAGCTTTGCGGCCCATCGCAGGCAAGCCAGCTCTCACATGGCACAACACATGACTCATTGGTTCAGCGAGGTTCTGTAGGAGCAGCCTTGTGCTGCGAAGAGGCCGGTACAAGCAACAGACAGGCTTTGTCAGTACCGGCCTCTTCGCAGCACAAGGCTGCTCCTACAAAGGACGCGTCAGACGAGCGATATTTGTTCTCTGCGCGACAGCGCAGCCCAAAAGGGCTGGGCAATCTCCCACAGGTATCGCGCAGAATTCAGCACGTGTGCGATACCTGTGGGAGCTGGCTTGCCTGCGATGGGCTGCGTAGCAGCCCCGTTGACGCTATCTGACAGGTATCAGGCTTTGCCCGGTATTCCATATTTGCGCAGGCGCTGCGCAATGGCGGTATGTGAAGTTTGCAAGCGCCCGGCCAGTTGCCGCGTGGACGGGTAGCTGGCGTACAGGCGTTGCAGCAGTTCGCGCTCGAAATCACTCACGGCCTGTTCCAGGCTGGCCACATCGCTGTCCTGACCACGGGCCACCGAGGTGCCGGCGATGTCCAGGTCACCAATATCCACCAGGTTGCCCTCGCAGATGGCTGCGGCGCGGAATATCACGTTCTGCAGCTGGCGCACATTGCCCGGCCAAGGGTTGGCCAGCAGTGCCGAATGGGTAGCCGGGGTCAGCCTGCAGGGTGGGCGCTGGATCTGCGTGCAGGCCTGCTGCATGAAGAAATGCGCCAGCATCAGGATGTCCTGGCCGCGGTCGCGCAGCGGTGGCACTTGCAGATTGAGCACGTTCAGGCGGTAGAACAGGTCTTCGCGGAAGCTGCCTTCGGCGACCATGCGCTCCAGGTCGCGGTGGGTGGCGCTGATGATGCGTACATCTACCTTCACTTCGCGGTCGCCACCCACCCGGCGGAAGCTGCCATCGCTGAGAAAGCGCAGCAGCTTGGCCTGCAGGTATGGCGACATCTCGCCGATTTCATCGAGGAATACCGTGCCCTGGTTGGCCAGCTCCATCAGCCCGGGCTTGCCGCCCCGTTGTGCGCCGGTGAAGGCCCCGGGGGCGTAGCCGAACAGTTCGCTCTCGGCCAGGCTCTCGGGCAGCGCGGCACAGTTCAGGGCCAGGAATGGTGCCGCGTGGCGGCTGCTGATGGCGTGGCAGGCGCGGGCTACCAGTTCTTTGCCGGTGCCGGTTTCGCCATGCACCAGCAGCGGTGCATCGAGCGCCGCCACGCGCAGGGCGCGGGCCTTGAGGGTGCGGATGGCCGGTGACTCGCCGAGCAAGGCATCGAAGCCTTCGGCATGGTCGTGGTGCAGGGCCGACAGGCGTTCGCCCATGCGCGTGGGCGGGTACAGCGTAAGCAGGCCACCGGCGTTGGTAATTGGCATGGCGTCCAGCAACAGGCTCTGGCCGTTGAGCTGCATCTCGCGCATGGGCAGGTGGAAGTTGTTGTCCAGCAGGGCCTGCAGCAGCGCCGGGTCGCCGAACAGCTCACCCACCGAGCGCCCGGCCGATTTGCGGCCGCACAGTTCGATCAGCGCCGGGTTGGCCAGCAGCACCTTGCCGGCACTGTCCACGGCCAGCACCGGGTCGCTCATCGCCGCCAGCAGGGCATCGAGCTGCAGGTGCCGGCGTTGGCCAGGGAGGATGTCGACCACGTCCACCGATTGCACGCCATGTACCTCGAACAGCGCGTCGTGCAGTTCTTCGAGTACGGCGGGGCTGAGGGTAGGGGCGTCGATGTAGACGTTCGGCGGTACCATCTCCACGGCGTCCAGGTTGAGGTTGCGGGCACCGAGCAGGGCGAGGACTTCCTGGGTGATGCCGACGCGGTCTATGAAGCTGACGTGGATGCGCATGGGGAGGGTGCGGTTGTGGCTGGGGGAGGGCGGTAGTATGCCTCAACATTGTCGGGGCCGCTTTGCGGCCCCGGTTCTTGAAATCACTCCAGATGTTCAGGCTTGATCGGGTCGCCCGATTTCACATCCAGCTTTTCGCGAATGTCCGCGAACATATGGTCATAAAGCTTGTGCGGCGAGCTCAGGCTCTCGAATTTCTTCGGTGGCTTCAGGTACGACTGCGCCCTTCGGCTCAGTTGCATGAGGAAGCTGGGCAATACCTGATCCTTGGCCAGGAAGAACTTTTCTTCCACTGGCTTGCCTTCGATGCTGCCATGCATCTTGAACTGGATGCCTCTACCTTCCTTGGGGTCCGACACTGCCTCGTATTCGATGTTCAGGTCATAGCTGTGGTCATTCTGGTTCAGCGCGGTGCGCTCGATGTGTACATGACCGGGTTGGTACTGGGCCATGGCAAGCTCCTTTGGAAGGTCGAAAATGGCGGACGCTGGCGCCCGCCTACTGCATTCAACGGTAGCTGATCCCCGGCTTCGCGGTGGAAACGCGCGTGCCGGCGGTGCCTTTGACGATGTCTTCGATGTTCTCCAGCGAACTGATCACTGCCACTTTGCCGGTGTTGCGGGCAAAGTCGCAGGCGGCCTGCACCTTCGGCCCCATGGAGCCAGCGGCGAAGCCAAGGCGTTCGAGTTCGTCGGGGTGGGCCTGGGCAATGGCCTTTTGTGTGGGCTTGCCCCAGTCAACATAGGCCGCATCGACGTCGGTGGCAATGATCAGTAGGTCGGCGTCCAGCTGCTCTGCCAGCAGGGCCGAGCACAGGTCCTTGTCGATCACCGCCTCGATGCCCTTGAGCTTGCGGTTCTCATCGTACATGGTGGGGATGCCGCCGCCACCGGCGCAAATCACGATGCTGCTCTTTTCCAGCAGCCACTTGATCGGGCGGATCTCGAAGATGCGTTTGGGTTTCGGGCTGGCCACCACTCGGCGGTACTTGTCGCCGTCGGCCTTGACCACCCAACCCTTTTCCTTGGCCAGGCGCTCGGCCTCTTCCTTGCCATAGACCGGGCCGATGAACTTGGTCGGGTCCTTGAAAGCGGGGTCGTTGGCGTCCACTTCGACCTGGGTCAGCAGGGTGGCGAACGGCACTTCGAAGGCCAGCAAGTTGCCCAGTTCCTGTTCGATCATGTAGCCGATCATGCCCTCGGTCTCGGCCCCCAGCACGTCCAGCGGGTAGGCCTCGTCGGGCTTGTAGGACAGGCCCTGCAGCGATAGCAGGCCAACTTGCGGGCCGTTGCCGTGGGCGATGACAAGCTCGTTGCCTGGGTGGATCTTGGCGATCTGTTCGGTGGCGGTGCGAATATTGGCCCGCTGGTTGTCAGCGGTCATGGGCTCGCCGCGACGCAGCAGGGCGTTGCCGCCCAATGCAACAACGATACGCATGGGGAATGTCCTTTAACGAAAGAAGGGAGCGCTGCTCTCGACCGGTATCGCCGCCCCCTTGTGGGAGCGGGTTGCCCGGCTTGCCGAGTCAGCCTTTACAGGTCAGCCAGTGTCGACACCAGGATCGCCTTGATCGTGTGCATGCGGTTTTCCGCCTGCTCGAAGGCGATGCAGGCCGGCGATTCGAAGACGTCGTCGGTCACTTCGATACCGTTGGCCAGGTCCGGGTACTGTTCGGCGATCTGTTTGCCTACCTTGGTTTCGGAGTTGTGGAACGCCGGCAGGCAGTGCATGAACTTGGTCCGCGGGTTGCCGGTGGACTTCATCAGCTGTGCATTCACCTGATACGGCTTGAGCAGCTTGATGCGCTCACCCCAGGCTTCGATCGGCTCACCCATCGATACCCACACGTCGGTGTGCACGAAGTCCACACCCTTGACCGCGGCAACCGGGTCTTCAGTGAGGGTGATGCGTGCGCCGCTTTCCTCGGCGTACTTGTGGCAACGTTCGACCAGGTCGTCATGCGGCCACAGCGCCTTGGGCGCGGCGATGCGTACGTCCATGCCAAGCTTGGCGCCGATCAGCAGCAGCGAGTTGCCCATGTTGTTGCGGGCGTCGCCCAGGTAGGCGTAGCTGATGTCGTGCAGGGGCTTGTCGCTGTGCTCACGCATGGTCAGCACGTCGGCGATCATCTGGGTTGGGTGGTATTCGTCGGTCAGGCCGTTGAACACCGGAACGCCGGCGAACTTGGCCAGCTCTTCGACGATTTCCTGCTTGAAGCCCCGGTACTCGATGGCGTCGTACATGCGCCCGAGCACGCGGGCAGTGTCCTTCATGCTTTCCTTGTGGCCGATCTGCGAGGAGGTCGGGTCGATGTAGGTGACATTGGCGCCCTGGTCATAGGCGGCCACTTCGAAGGCGCAGCGGGTACGGGTAGAGGTTTTTTCGAAGATCAGCGCGATGTTGTTGCCTTTCAGGTGCTGCTGCTCGGTGCCGGTGTACTTGGCACGCTTGAGGTCGCGGGACAGGTCCAGCAGGTAGCGCAGCTCACGGGTGGTATGGTGTTCCAGACTGAGCAGGTTGCGGTTGTGAATATTGAACGCCATGACTTTTCTCCTTGAGTTTGGTGAACGCACCGGCCGCCGCTTTATGAGGGCGGCCGGGGGTAATGGTCGTTAGTAGTCGATCGGGTCGCGCACGATCGGGCAGGTCATGCAGTGGCCGCCACCCCGGCCCCGGCCCAGTTCGCCGGCACTGATGGTGATGACCTCGATCCCGGCTTTGCGTAGCAGGGTATTGGTGTAGGTGTTGCGGTCGTAGCCAATGACCACGCCCGGTTCCATGGCCACCACGTTGTTGCCGTCATCCCACTGTTCGCGCTCGGCGGCAAAGCTGTTGCCACCGGTTTCGACCACGCGCAGCTTGACGCCAAGCTGCTCGCCCACCACCTCGATGAACGACTTGTTCTCGCGGCGCACGTCCATGCCGTAAGGCTTGCTTTCGTCCGGGCGGATGATGAACGGCACGATCTCTTTCACCACTTCCGGGAAGACCGTGACCAGGTCGCGGTCGCAGAAGCTGAACACGGTGTCCAGGTGCATGGCAGCACGGGATTTTGGCAGGCCGGCGACGATGACTTTTTCCACCGCGCCCTTGGCGAACAGGTTTTGCGCCAACTGGCCGATGGCCTGGCGCGAGGTGCGCTCGCCCATGCCGATCAGCACGATGCCTTTGCCGATCGGCATCACGTCACCGCCTTCGAGGGTAGCGTTGCCGTGGTCCTTGTCCGGGTCGCCGTACCACACCTGGAAGTCGGCGCCGGTGAACTCCTTGTGGAACTTGTAGATGGCGGTGGTCAACAGGGTTTCCTGGCGGCGCGCCGGCCAGTACATCGGGTTGAGCGTGACGCCGCCATAGATCCAGCAGGTGGTGTCGCGGGTGAACTGGGTGTTGGGCAACGGTGGCAGGATGAAGCTGGAGTGGCCCAGGTAGTCGTTGTACATCTTGACCACGCTGGCGCCTTCGCTTTCCGGCAAGTCCTGGCCTGCCACGCCGCCGATCAGGAACTCGGCCAGATGGCGTGGCTCGAGGCCTTCGAGCCAGCTTCGCACTTCATTGGTCAGGCCGACACCGACGGTGTCGGAGGTGATCTTGCGATCGAGGATCCACTTCAGTGCTTCGGGTTGCTGGACGATGTCGGTCAGCAGGTTGTGCATCTCCAGCACATCCACGCCACGCTCGCGCATCTTGGTGACAAAGTCGAAATGGTCACGCTTGGCCTGGTCGACCCAGATCACGTCGTCGAACAGCAGCTCGTCACAGTTGCTCGGCGTCAGGCGCTTGTGCGCCAGGCCCGGCGAGCAAACCATCACTTTGCGCAGTTTGCCGGCTTCGGAGTGGACACCGTACTTCTGTTTTTCAGCGGACATGATTTCATTCCTCCAGTTGAACGAAGACGTGGGTCAAAGGGTCAGGAAGCCGTCGTACAGGCCAAAGGCTGCCACCAGGGCACCGATGACCACGGCTGCGAAGATCAGTTTTTCCACGTTGGTGAAGACAGGTTGGCCAACCTCACGCTTGGCCTTGGCGAACAGGATCGCGCCAGGTGCGTAGAGCAGGGCCGAGAGCAGCAGGTATTTCACGCCACCGGCGTACAGCAGCCAGACGGCGTACAACAGGGCGATACCACCGATCACCAGGTCCTTCTGCCGTTCGGCCAGGGCCTGCTCGTAGGTTTCGCTACGCAGAGCCAGCAGGAAGGCATAGGCGGCCGACCACAGGTAAGGCACCAGGATCATCGAGGTGGCCAGGTAGATCAGCGACAGGTAGGTACTGCTGGAAAACAGCGTGATCACCAGGAAGATCTGCACCATGGCGTTGGTCAGCCACAGGGCGTTGGCCGGTACCTGGTTGGCATTCTCGCGGCGCAGGAACTCCGGCATGGTATGGTCCTTGGCGGCGGCGAACATGATCTCGGCGCACAGCAGCACCCACGACAGCAGGGCCCCGAGCAGCGAGATGATCAGGCCGACGCTGATCAGTACCGCGCCCCAGTGGCCGACCACATGCTCCAGTACGGCAGCCATCGACGGGTTCTGCAGCTTGGCCAGTTCTGGTTGGGTCATGATGCCCAGCGACAGCACGTTGACCAGCACCAGGAACAGCAGCACGGTGACGAAGCCGATGACCGTGGCCTTGCCCACGTCAGAGCGTTTTTCCGCCCGCGACGAGAAGATGCTCGCACCCTCGATGCCGATGAACACCCACACGGTGACCAGCATCATGTTGCGCACCTGGTTCATCACGCTGCCCAGCTCTGGCGTACCTACCGCCCAGATGTCGGCGGTGAAGATGTCGAGCTTGAAGGCGAACAGGCAGATCAGGGCGAACAGCAGCAGCGGCACCACCTTGGCCACGGTGGTGACCAGGTTGATGAATGCTGCTTCCTTGATGCCGCGCAGCACCAGGAAATGCACGGCCCACAGCAGCACTGATGCGCCGATGATGGCGGCCGGGGTGTTGCCTTCGCCGAAGATCGGGAAGAAGTAGCCCAGGGTACTGAACAGCAGCACGAAGTAGCCGACGTTGCCCAGCCAGGCACTGATCCAGTAGCCCCAGGCCGAGGAGAAGCCCATGTAGTCGCCAAAACCGGCCTTGGCGTAGGCATACACCCCGCCATCCAGGTCAGGCTTGCGGTTGGCCAGGGTCTGGAACACGAACGCCAGGGTCAGCATGCCGACCGCGGTGATCGCCCAGCCGATCAGTACAGCGCCAACCCCTGCGCTGGCAGCCATGTTTTGCGGCAGCGAGAAGATACCGCCACCAATCATCGAACCGACGACAAGTGCAACTAACGCGCCGAGCTTTAGTTTTCCGGATGAATCAGACATTTAATAACTCCTGCCAGGAGAAAGTTGACGACAGAGTAAATCCGACGCCGCTGCCATTCGCTGACTTGGGTCAGTTCATGGCGACGTGAAGTAGGAAAATTCCTTCACGAAGCTCCTGGAGAGTGCCGACAACTTATGCTGCAGGCCTTGCATGCTGGCACCTCCATGTCCATCTAGAGCAAACGCTCTGTTCAGCCTGCGATGCTTGACGCTAGCCGTTTTTGCCGCTTTCGCAAATTTTTCACAAGAATTTCGAGTTTTATCGGATTCTTTTCTAGTTGCTCCGGAGCTGCTAGTTTTTACTCAAAAGCTGGCATAGACAAAGCAGTTATTAGTGCTATAGCTTCATTGGTCAGGATCATTATAAGTAGCAACACTTATATGGACCGCATGGCTGTTTCAAGCCCGTGACAGTGCGCAAAAAAAAAGGAAGGCTCATGAGCGAACCGGGACAGAAGCTGCGCCTGGGCGCGCTGATCGCGTTGGTGGTCGGCTCGATGATTGGAGGCGGGATCTTCTCGTTGCCGCAGAACATGGCGGCGCGTGCCGATGTGGGGGCTGTGCTGATCGGTTGGGGTATCACCGCAGTCGGCATGTTGGCCCTGGCTTTCGTATTCCAGACCCTGGCCAACCGCAAACCGGAGCTGGACTCGGGAGTGTACGCGTACGCCAAGGCCGGCTTTGGCGAGTACATGGGTTTTTCCTCGGCCTGGGGCTACTGGATCAGTGCCTGGCTGGGCAACGTCGGCTACTTCGTGCTGCTGTTCAGCACCCTGGGTTTCTACTTCCCGGTATTCGGCGAGGGCAACACGCCAATCGCCATCGGTTGCGCCTCGCTGCTGCTGTGGGCGGTGCATTTCCTGGTGCTGCGCGGCATCAAGGAAGCGGCGTTCATCAACCAGGTGACCACCGTGGCCAAGGTGGTGCCGTTGCTGATTTTCGTGGTGATCGCCGCGTTCGCCTTCCGCGCCGATATCTTCACACGTGACATCTGGGGCCTGAGCAACCCGCAGTTCGGCAGCGTGCTGGAGCAGGTGCGCAACATGATGCTGGTCACCGTGTTCGTGTTCATCGGCATCGAGGGCGCCAGTGTGTATTCCGGGCGCGCCCAGCGCCGCTCGGATGTGGGCAAGGCTACGGTGATCGGTTTTCTGGGAGTGCTGGCGCTGCTGGTGCTGGTCAACGTGCTGTCGCTGGGGGTGATGACCCAGCCGCAACTGGCCGGGCTGCAGAACCCGTCACTGGCTTCGGTGCTGGAGCATATCGTCGGGCCATGGGGCGCCTTGCTGATCAGTATCGGCCTGGCGGTTTCGCTGCTTGGCGCGCTGCTGTCGTGGGCGTTGCTGTGTGCCGAGATCCTCTACGCCACGGCGCGGGACAAGACCATGCCGCGTTTCCTGGCCAAGGAAAACGCCAACCATGTACCGGCCAACGCCCTGTGGCTGACCAACTGCATGATCCAGGGCTTCCTGCTGATCACGCTGTTTTCCGCCGGTACCTATACCAGCCTGATCTACCTGGCCTCGTCGATGATTCTTGTGCCCTACCTGTGGTCGGCGGCCTACGCCGTGCTGTTGGCGGTACGTGCAGAAACCTACGACGAGCAGCCGGCCCTGCGCCGCAAGGACCTGCTGGTGGCGCTGGTTGCCCTGGTATATGCCGTGTGGCTGTTGTACGCCGGCGGGCTGAAGTACCTGCTGCTGTCGGCGCTGCTGTACGCCCCGGGCGTGATCCTGTTCGCCAGGGCCAAGCATGAGCAGGGTAAAACCTTGTTCACCACTTGGGAAAAGCTGATTTTCGCTGCTGTGCTGGCAGGTGCCGCGCTGGCGGCCTATGCCCTGTACTCAGGGCTGCTGAGCTTGTGACGGGGCAGGGCAGGGGGCGTGCTCGGGGCGGGACCAGATCCACAGGTTGCCCAGGGTCATGCCGGCAATGGCCAGGAACACCGGCCAGCGGTGTTCCAGAAGCGTCAGCATCAGGCCCGCGCACAGCAGCATGCTGAGGGTCGCGCTGACCTTGGCCCGGCGCTGGATCACCTTGCCATTGCGCCAGTTGTGCAAGATCGGCCCGAACAACCGGTGGTTTTCCAGCCAGGCAGACAGGCGCGGCGAACTGCGTGTGGCCGCCCAGGCAGCCAGCAGGATGAATTCGGTGGTCGGCAGGCCGGGAATGACGATCGCGACCAGGCCCACGCCCAGGCTCACGTAAGCCAAGGTCGCATACAGCAGGCGGGCGAGTTTCGAACGGGCGGGTCGGGTCATGGTCTCACTGCATGGAAGCGGTTCGGCCACCGGTAGGGTGGCCGGGGTATGGCGTGTCAAACCAGCGCGGCATCTGCAGCATAGGCATGCTTGAGCAGCTTGGTGAAGCGCTCGAAGGCAGCAACTGCGCCGCGTTCGGCAGCGGCTTCCTCTTCGGCCGACAGGGCCAGGCCATCAAGAATGCGGGTGAACTGTTTCCAGCCTTCGGCACGGCCACCGGCCGGTTCGCCCAGATGTCGAGCACCGAAAGTTTCGGACAGTTCCAGGGCCACGGCACGCTTGATCAGAAACGCAGCGCCCAGTTTGGAGCCTTCGGAGACGAAGATCCAGCCCATTGCCTCGCCCAGGCTCGGGTTGCGCAGGGCGCCCGGCACGGCTGGTGGTACTTCGGTGTCAAGGTCGGCGAGGTCCAGGCGGGCCTGTTCGGCACGGCAGCGCTCGGCCAGGTCGGGGACGATGGCGATCAGTTGCGGGTCGTTGTACAGGGCCTGCAGCTCGGCCTGGAACAGGTACTGGGCGACCACGAAGCGGGCGAAGCTTTCGCGGCTGTCGAAGGGCGCGTGGGCTTTGACCAGGGCATCAAGTTCGGCGTGGGGGGCGTGGGTGATCTGGTTGAGGCGCTGGGAGCGCAGGGCTGGGCGGTCGGTCATGGGGCAGTCCTTGGAAGAGGGGGGTCTAGAGACAAGACGAAACAGCGGGGGCGGGACAGTAAAAAAAGCTGGTATTTGTGCTGGTAGTGCTGGCCTCTTCGCGGGTAAACCCGCTCCCACAGGGACATCATAGGCCCGAGGTCTGCGCGATACCTGTGGGAGCGGGTTTACCCGCGAAGAGGCCGGCACTGACGAAACAAACCTGTCAGCGATAATCCAGGTCAGATATCCCAAACCACATTGATGCCGAAGTTGCGCCCCGGCATGGTCAGGCGGTCGATGTTGGCCGGCTGGGTCACGGCCGCTTCACCCTGGCCGTCGTAGCTGCGTACCGAATCCCACTGCCAGTACTTCTTGTCGGTGAGGTTGTACAGGCCGGCGTTGATGGTCACGTCGTCGGTGACCTTGTAGTAACCGGTCAGGTCCAGCACCCCGTAGCCCGGGGTGCGGAACTTGGAGCTCGAGCCGTCGGGCGAGTAGAAGGTACTGTCGTCGACGCGGGTCTTGCGCTTGACCAATGTCCAGCTCAGCAGGCCGCCGTAGTGTTGTTGTTCGTAACCCAGGCCGAACACGCCCTTGAGCGGGTTGACGCTGTTCAGTGGCTCGCCGGTGTCATCGTTGCGGCCATAGGTGTAGGCGATCGAGCCCTGGGTATACAGGCCCTGCGGCGCACCGAAGTGGTCCAGGTTCAGGCGGCCCTTGACCTCGGTACCCTTGATGGTGGCGTGCTTGATGTTGTTGGCCTTGAAGGTCTGCTCCAGGTTGGCGCTTTGTACGGCATCTTCGTCGATGAAGTCGCGGTACTTGTTGTAGAACACCGCCATGTCGAAATTACCGGCGTCGAAGTTGCCACGCAGACCGGTTTCATAGCTTTTGCTCTTTTCGGGTTCGAGACCCGGGTTGCCTTCGACGCGGTAGCCTTGCTCGATGTTCTCAAACTTCCCGTACATGGATTTGGCAGTCGGGGTGCGGAAACCTTCGGCGTACTGGCCATACCAGGTGTAGTTGTCGTTGAAGGCGTAGGTCAGGCCGAGTTTGGGCGAGACGCGGTGCCACTTCTTGTCCGAGTCGTCCTGGGAGGTTGGTGCGGTACCGCTGGACTCCAGGCCACGCAGGAATTCCTCGGTGAACCTGGGCTCCATGCGCGTGTAGTCGTAACGAGCACCAGGCATGAAGGTCCAGTTGTTCCAGCGGATTTCATCCTGCACGAACAGGCTGTAGGTGTTCACGGTCGGGTCCGGGAAGTCGCTGACCAGGGCCTGGCCGTCTGCCGGGCGCTCGGCGCCAGCGGCAGAACAGCCTGAACCAACGGCCAGGCAGGTACCGGTGCCGCTGCGGGAACCGGTGACCTTCTCGTGCTTGAGGGTGGTGCCGTACGTCAACAGGTGGTCGGTGGCGCCGAGGCTGAAGGCCTTGTCCAGCTGGGCGTCGAATACCCACTGGCGGTCCTTGTACAGGGTGTCTCGGGTACGCAGTACCTGACGGCCAGGCGGTGCGTAGACTTCCTCGGTGTGCTGGTCGGTCTTGGCGATCTGGTAGTTCAGGCTCCACTTCACATGGTCGGCGACCAGCGAATCCAGGCCGAACTCATGGTTGATGCCAAGGCGTTCGCGGGTGACGGTGTCGTTGCCGTTACGCGCCTTGTAGTAACCTGGGGCACCAAAGCCAGGAATGAAAGGCCCGCCCACCGCACTGAGGATGTTCTGGTCGCGATCATCCTTGTAGCGCTCGTAGGTGAAGCCCAGGCGCGCTTCGTCGGCGTAGTTCCAGCCCAGCTTGGCCAGCACGTTTGTGGTGCGCACGTCCATCGGGTTGGCTTCGGTACACGCCAGGCCGTCACCGCTGTGGCCGCCGTGGGTCTCGGTTTCGTGACCGTTGCGCTGGCTCAGGTGCAACAGGCCGTCGAAGTCGCCCTGGCGGCCGGCGACGGTGGCCGAGGTCAGCCAGCTTTCGTCGGCCGAGCTGTAGCCGGTTTTCAGGCGGGCACCGGCGTCCTTGCCAGGCTTGATGATGTCGTCCGGGTCGAGGGTGAAGTAGCTCACCGCCCCGCCGATGGCGTTGCTGCCATACAGCACCGAGGCCGGGCCGCGGAGGATTTCCACACGCTTGACGATCTCCGGGTCAACGTAGTTGCGCTGGGTCTGGGCGTAGGGGCCGAAGAAGAAGCTGTCGGGGATCGACACGCCGTCCACCTGGGTGAGGATGCGCTCGCCATCGATACCACGGATGTTGTAGCCGTTCAGGCCGCTGCGCTGGCCGGTGCCGGCTACCGACACACCTGGTTCGTAGCGCACCAGGTCCTGGATGTTGTTCACGTTCTGCCGGTCCAGTTGCTCGCGGGTCTGCACGCTGACGGTGCTCGGCACCTGGCTGACGTCCTGGGCGCTGCGGGTGGCGCTGACGGTCACCTGCTGCAGGGCAATCACATTGGCGCTGGCCTGGCGTTCGAGCACCACATTGCCGTTGCTGATCTTGCGAAAGCCCAGGCCGGTGCCGTGCAGCAGGCGCTTGAGCGCGGCTTCCGGCGGTAGCGAACCCTGCACCCCTGGTGATGCCACGCCGTCGGCCAGTTCGGCGCTGAAGCCGACCTGCCAGCCGGTGACCTGGCTGAAAGCATTGATGGCCGAAACCAGCGGCTGCTGGCCGATGCTGAAGCGGTAGTCGCCCATGCGCGGGCTGCTGGCCTGTGCCGGTTCGGCGGCCAGTGCCGGCAGGCTGATGGCGCCGCTGGCGAGCAGGGCGAGGTTCAGTAGGGAAAGGCTCAGGAGGGACAGTTGCCCTCCATGGCGAGGAAGGTTGGAGGGGCGGGTAGGACCTGTGGACATCGGAAGCGCTCCCTGACGCGCGGACTGTTATAGGTGATGGCTGTCCTCGCTTTCAAACGAGAATCAGTTGCATTGGCTATAACGAGACGGGCGGGGTAGCGTGACTGCGTAAAAATAAATTCAGGGGGCCATGATCATGTGCTGCCTGCACGGGCCTCATCGCCGGCAAGCCAGCTCTCATAGAACAACACATGACTCATTGGTTCGGCGAGGTTCTGTAGGAGCAGCCTTGTGCTGCGAAGAGGCCGGTACTGACAAAGCCTGTCTGTTGCTTGTACCGGCCTCTTCGCAGCACAAGGCTGCTCCTACAAAGGCCGCGTCAGACGAGCGATATTTGTTCTCTGCGCGACAGCGCAGCCCAAAAGGGCTGGGTAATCTCCCACAGGGACATCGCATTGCTTGAGGCCAATGCGGTCGGGGTGGGAGCTGGCTTGCCGGCGATGAGGCCGAGACAGGCAAAAGATCAGTTCAGGATAACCAGCGCCGGGTACTCATGCAGCTGTGCCGAGGTGATGTGGGCCAGCGCACGCAGGGTTTCCAGCGGTTGGTCAAGGCGGTAGTTGCCGGTGACCGCCATGTCTTCCAGCTGCGCATTGCGGTTGATGATCCAGCCCGGGTAGTAGCGCTGCACCTCGGCCAGCACCTGGCTCAGCGGGCAGTTCTCGAACACCAGGCGGCCGTCGACCCAGGCCAGGTCCTTGTGCATGTCGGGGCGTTGGCGCTGGCCGAACCCCTGGGGGCCGACGCTGATGCTGTCGCCGGCGCTCAGGCGGATGCGCTGGTCGCGGGCCCCCTGCAGGTCGACATCGCCGCGCTGCACCCGCACCTGTGCCTCGCCGTCGAGGTAGCGCACGGCAAAGTCGGTGTCGCGCACCTGTGCGCGCAACGGCCCGGCCTGCACTTCCAGTGGCAGCAGCGCGCCCTCGGGGACTTGAAAATAGGCCTCACCCTGCAGCAGGCGGGCGACCTGGAGACCATCACGCTGCTCGCTGGCAAATGCCGAATTGGTGTTGAGCAGCACTTTCGCCCCGTCTTCCAGCTGCAGGCGCTGGCGTTCTCCCACCACTGTCAGGTGGTCGGCCTGCAGGCGCATGGGCAGGTTGCCGAGGGTGAACAGCCCGACCAGCAGCAGCGCTGCCGTGGCCAGGGGTTTCCAGTGGCTGCGCAGGCGCCCGCGCCACGAGCGGCGCTGTTGCCGATGCATCTGCACGGCCACCTGGTGCAGCGGTGCGCCGTTCCACAATGCTTCTGCCTCGACATAGGCCTCGGCATTTTCCGGCGCTGCGCTCAGCCAGGCTTCGAAGGCCTGGGTGTCCTCGGCGTCGGCGCATTGCAGGCGTACCAGCCAGTCCAGCGCCTCGTCCATGGCACGAGCACGGGCGCTGGGCCCGACGGGTGACGGGCGAGGGGCAGGGCTGTCGGTCACGGTGAATCCTTGAATGGTTTTTTTCGAATGATCAAGGCTGAGGCGGGGTGTGGCAAGGGCTTTGGGTTGCCTCACTTGAGGCGGTCGGCGACACCCATGCAGATCGCCATGATCAGTTTCAGTTCCTTCTGTACCGTGCTGGGCGAAACATTCAGTTGTCTGGCGATTTCCAGGTAGGTGGCGCCATGCAGCCGGCTTAGTATGAAGATGCGCTGCTGACGTTCGCTCAGCTGTTTGAGGCTGATACTCAGGTGCTTGAGCAACTGCTCGGCATGGGCCGCATCCTCGCTGCTGGTGGCCGGCGCGGCCACGCTGTGCAGGACCTCGTCGGGCACGTCGTCGACCAGCATGCGCGATTGCACCCGGCGCGCGCGCAGATGGTCGAGGGCCAGGTTGCGCGCGGTCTGGAAGACGAACGGCTCGATGTGTCCTATGGGCCGCTCACCGAGCGCGCGGGAAACCCGCAGGTAGGTTTCCTGCAACAGGTCTTCGGCAGTGTTGGGGTTGCCCACCATGCGTTGCAGGGTGCGCAGCAGGGTAAGACGCTGGACGAGGAAGACAGAGTTGAACCGGGACTGACTCACAGGGGGACCTGGCCGACGAAAGGTTAATGATAATGCTTATCATCCGCCTGAGAGGTCAAGCCTGGAAATGTTAGGAAAAGGTAAAGATTGTGAGTATTGGGCGCAGAGGCGCTCGCCGCGGCATTATCAGCGCCTGTGAGATCGAGCGCCGCCCGCGCGGCGCTTCGCAGCACAAGGCTGCTCCTACATCTGTTTCAGGCCAGTCACGCCTGTGCCAACGCACGCGACCGCCTTGTTTGTCCGTCACGATATCGAGGTGAAAGCCAAGGGGCCGCGCGCCTTGGCCTCAGGAATAATTGGCCCGAAACAGATGTAGGAGCAGCCTTGTGCTGCGAAGCGCCGCGCGGGCGGCGCTCGATCTCACAGGCGGTAAAAATGCCATGTCATGCTCAGCCGGCGCGGCACAACGCCAGGCAGTTATCCAGCATGCGGTTGGAGAACCCCCACTCGTTGTCATACCAGGCCAGCACCTTGAGCATGCGCCCGTTGGCCCGGGTATGGTTGGCATCGAAGATCGACGACAGCGGGTTGTGGTTGAAATCGCAGGAAACCAGCGGCAAGGCGTTGTAGCCAAATACCCTGGAATGCTTGCTGGCCTCGAGGAACAGCTGGTTGACCTGTTCGGCCGTGGCCTCGCGCTTGAGATTTACCGTGAGGTCCACCAGCGACACGTTGATCACCGGCACCCGTACCGCCATGCCGGTCAGCTTGCCGGCCAGCTCCGGTAATACCAGGCCCACGGCCTCGGCAGCGCCGGTCTTGCTCGGGATCATCGACTGGGTTGCCGAACGCGCACGATACGGGTCGCCGTGGTACACATCGGTCAGCACCTGATCGTTGGTATAGGCATGGATGGTGGTCATCAGGCCCTGTTCGATGCCGAACTCGCGGTGCAGCACCTGGGCAATCGGTGCCAGGCAGTTGGTAGTGCAGGAGGCATTGGAGATGATCTGGTGCGAGGCCCGCAGGATGTCATGGTTGACCCCGTACACCACGGTGGCATCGGCGCCTTTGGCCGGTGCCGAGACAATCACCTTGCCAGCCCCCGCAGCCAGGTGGGCGGCGGCCTTGGCACGCTCGGTGAACAGCCCGGTGCATTCGAACACCACGTCGATCGCCTCGGCCTTCCAGGGCAGTTCGGCCGGGTTGCGGATGGCACTGACCGCGATACGGTCACCATTGACCGTGAGGCTTTCGTGGTCGGCCTCGACGCTGGCGTCGAAAGTACCGTGCACGCTGTCGTACTTGAGCAGGTGGGCATTCATGGCGCTGTCGCCCAGGTCGTTGATGGCGACGACCTGCAGGTCCTGGCGGTAGCCTTGGGTATACAGTGCGCGCAGGACGTTGCGCCCGATGCGGCCGAATCCATTGATGGCGATGCGTAGGGTCATGGCAGTACCTCTGGCAGTCCGAGTGAAAGCTGTGGCACAAAGGAGCTTCACTGAAACGGTTTTGTTGTTGGAATTACAAGATTATTCACCTGCCGATAGAAAACAAGCCTTTTTAGTGGCAGTATTTTGTTTAAATATACAACGAGTGGTTGGGCGACGTGCCTCCACCGATGCAGCGGGCTCCTCTACCTTGAGCCTAGGCCGCAATCGTTTGGAGGGGAAATGCCCGGCAAACCGCCCTTACAATTAGCCTGGAGTCCAGTACATGCATCCGCGCATCCTTGAGGTTACCCAGCGGCTGGTCGAACGTAGCCGTGCCACCCGCGAACGCTACCTGCAACTGATTCGCGGCGCGGCCAGTGACGGCCCCATGCGTGCCAGCCTGCAGTGCGCCAACTTCGCCCATGGCGTGGCCGGTTGCGGCAGCGACGACAAGCAGACCCTGCGCCTGATGAACGCGGCCAACGTGGCCATCGTCTCGGCCTACAACGACATGCTTTCGGCGCACCAGCCGTATCAGCACTTCCCCGAGCAGATCAAGCAGGCCTTGCGTGAGGTCGGCTCGGTCGGCCAGTTCGCCGGTGGCGTGCCAGCCATGTGCGATGGCGTGACTCAGGGCGAGCCGGGCATGGAGCTGGCCATCGCCAGCCGCGAAGTGATCGCCATGTCCACTGCCGTGGCCCTGTCGCACAACATGTTCGACGCCGCGCTGATGCTGGGCATCTGCGACAAGATCGTTCCCGGCCTGATGATGGGGGCGCTGCGCTTCGGCCACCTGCCGACCATCTTCGTTCCGGGCGGGCCGATGGTCTCCGGCATTTCCAACAAGCAGAAGGCCGATGTGCGCCAGCGCTACGCCGAAGGCAAGGCCAGCCGCGAAGAGCTGCTGGAGTCGGAGATGAAGTCCTACCACAGTCCTGGCACCTGCACCTTCTACGGCACTGCCAATACCAACCAGTTGGTGATGGAGGTGATGGGCCTGCACCTGCCGGGCGCCTCGTTCGTCAACCCGTACACACCGCTGCGCGACGCGCTCACCGCCGAGGCCGCGCAGCAGGTCACGCGCATGACCAAGGCCAGCGGCAGCTTCATGCCGCTGGGTGAAATCGTCGACGAGAAGGCGTTGGTCAACTCCATCGTCGCCCTGCATGCCACCGGCGGCTCGACCAACCATACCCTGCACATCCCGGCGATTGCCCAGGCTGCGGGTATCCAGCTGACCTGGCAGGACATGGCCGACCTGTCCGAGGTGGTGCCGACCCTGTCCCACGTCTACCCCAACGGCAAGGCCGACATCAACCACTTCCAGGCCGCTGGCGGCATGGCCTTCCTGATCCGCGAGCTGCTCGATGCCGGGCTGCTGCACGAAGATGTCAACACCGTGGCCGGCCATGGCCTGCGCCGCTACACCCAGGAGCCGTTCCTCGACAACGGCAAGCTGGTGTGGCGCGAAGGGCCGCAGCACAGCCTGGACGAAAGCATCCTGCGCCCGGTGGCGCGGCCGTTCTCGGCCGAAGGCGGCCTGCGGGTGATGGAGGGCAACCTCGGCCGCGGCGTGATGAAGGTGTCCGCTGTTGCCCCCGAGCACCAGGTGGTCGAGGCCCCGGCGCGGGTGTTCCACGACCAGCAGTCGCTGGCCGATGCGTTCAAGGCCGGCGAGCTGGAGCGTGACTTCGTCGCCGTGGTGCGCTTCCAGGGCCCGCGCTGCAACGGCATGCCGGAGCTGCACAAGCTCACACCATTCCTCGGCGTGCTGCAGGACCGTGGCTTCAAGGTGGCGCTGGTCACCGACGGTCGCATGTCCGGTGCCTCGGGCAAGATCCCGGCGGCCATTCACGTTTGCCCCGAGGCTTATGACGGCGGCCCGCTGGCACGGGTGCGCGATGGTGATATTGTGCGGGTCGATGGTGTCGAAGGCACGCTGCGGGTAATGGTGTCGGCTGAAGAATTGGCCAGCCGCGACCTGCCGCCAGCGCCACAGGGCAACGACCTGGGCTGCGGGCGCGAGCTGTTCGGCTTCATGCGCATGGCGTTCAGCCCGGCAGAGCAGGGCGCCAGTGCGTTCACCTCGGCCCTGGAGAACCTCAAATGAAGGACCTGCTGGTTGGCGACATCGGCGGCACCAATGCCCGTTTTGCGTTGTGGCGTGACAACCAGCTGCATGAAGTGAAGGTATTTGCCACCGAGGACTATACCAGCCCGGAACAGGCCATCGAGGCTTACCTCGAAGGCTTGGGCATTCCCCGCGGCGGCGTGACTGCTGCCTGCCTGGCGGTGGCCGGGCCGGTCGATGGCGATGAGTTCCGCTTCACCAACAACCACTGGCGCCTCAGCCGCGTGGCCTTCTGCCAGACATTGCAGGTCGAGCGGCTGCTGCTGATCAACGATTTTACCGCTATGGCGCTGGGCATGACCCGCCTGCGCCCCGGCGAATTCCGCGAAGTATGCCCAGGCCAGGCGGACCTGTCTCGGCCGGCATTGGTCATTGGCCCGGGTACCGGGCTGGGCGTTGGCGCGTTATTGCGCCTGGGCGAACAGCACTGGCATGCCTTGCCGGGAGAGGGCGGGCACGTCGACCTGCCGGTGGGCAATGCCCGCGAAGCGGCGATTCACCAACAGATTCACGGGCAGATCGGCCATGTCAGCGCCGAGACCGTGCTCAGTGGCGGTGGCCTGCTGCGCCTGTACCAGGCAATTTGCGCGCTGGACGGCGACACACCCCGACACAAGACCCCGGCACAGATCACCGATGCCGCGCTCGGCGGCGAGCCGCGGGCGCTGGCGGTGATCGAGCAGTTCTGCCGGTTCCTCGGCCGAGTCGCTGGTAACAATGTTCTGACGCTGGGCGCACGGGGTGGGGTCTATATTGTCGGCGGCGTGATCCCGCGCTTTGCCGAGCTGTTCCTGCGCAGCGGGTTTGCCGCGAGTTTTTCCGACAAGGGCTGCATGAGTGGCTATTTCGCTGGCGTGCCGGTTTGGCTGGTGACGGCGGAGTTTTCCGGGTTGCTGGGGGCCGGGGTGGCTTTGCAACAGGCGCAGGTTCACTGACTGGGGCCGCAAAGCGGCCCCAATAAAAACAGGCAACAAAGACCTGTAACTAACAAAAGGACGGACCACCTTGAGCACTGCCGGCAAATCAATCCTGATGGTCGACGACGACCAGGAAATCCGCGAACTGCTGCAAACCTACCTGAGCCGCTCCGGCTTCCAGGTGCATGCCGAAGCCGACGGAAAGGGCTTTCGCCGCGCGCTGGAAACCACCCCCTGCGACCTGGTCATCCTCGATGTCATGCTGCCCGACGAAGACGGCTTCAGCTTGTGCCGCTGGGTACGCCAGCACCCGCGACAGGCACGGGTACCGATCATCATGCTCACCGCCAGCTCCGACGAAACCGACCGGGTCATCGGCCTGGAGCTGGGCGCCGACGACTACCTGGGCAAGCCATTCAGCCCCCGCGAACTGCAAGCGCGGATCAAGGCCCTGCTGCGCCGCGCCGAGTTCGGCCAGGCGGCGCCGGGCAGTGCGGTGCTGGCCTTCGACGACTGGCGCCTGGACACGGTCAGCCACCGCCTGTTCCATCGCGATGGTGAGGAAGTGATTCTCTCCGGCGCCGACTTCGCCCTGCTCAAGCTGTTCCTCGACCACCCACAGCAGATCCTCGACCGCGACACCATCGGCAACGCCACCCGTGGTCGCGAGCCGATGCCGCTGGACCGCATCGTCGACATGGCGGTCAGCCGCCTGCGCCAGCGCCTGCGCGATACCGACAAACCACCCCGGCTGATCCGCACCGTACGCGGCAGCGGTTACCTGTTGGCTGCCCATGTCTGCAATGCGCCCTGAGCGGCGCTGGCGTCTGCTGCCGCGTTCGCTACTGGGGCGCATGCTGCTGCTGACTCTGCTGGTAGTGCTGCTGGCCCAGGGGTTGTCGAGCGTCATCTGGGTTGCCCAATTGCGCGCCAGCCAGTTGCAGGGCCTGCGTGCCAGCGCCAGCAGCCTGGCTCATTCGATGAGTGCCAGTGTCAGCTACTTCCGCTCGTTGCCGGTGGCCTACCGGCCGATGGTCCTCGACCAGCTGCGCAGCATGGGCGGCACGCGCTTTTTCGTGTCCCTCAACGCCAAACCGCTGGACATGCCGCTACTGCCCGTTACCCCGCGCAAGCAGGCGGTGATCGATGTGTTCCAGCAAGTGCTGCATGAGCGCCTGGGTTCGCAGATGGAAATTTCCGTGGAGTTCGTGGGGCCGGACGACCTGCGTATCTTCAACAGCGGGCTGAAGCTCGACGAACTGCCACGGTCCTGGGCGCATTACTCGCTGACCCTGGAGCCACTCAACCCGCCGGTGCTGGTAACCCAGATCCGCCTGGGCGAGGGTGAGTGGCTGTACATCGCCTCGCTGCTGCCCGAACCCTACACCAGCCTGGAGGCCGAGCGCCTGCCGCGTCAACAGATCGGCTTCATCGTGCTGACCACGGCCTTGCTGCTGTTGTTCATCGGCTTGCTGGTGCACTGGCAAAGCTGGCCGCTCAAGCGCCTGGCGCGGGCTGCGCGGGAGATGTCGCTGGGCGCCGATGTAGCGCCGGTGGCCGAAGGCGGTGGCAGCGAGGTGGTCGAGGTGGGGCGTGCGTTCAACAGCATGCGCGAGCGCATCAGCCGCTACCTGACCGAGCGCAGCCAGCTGTTCAGCGCCATTTCCCACGACCTGCGCACACCGATCACCCGCTTGCGCCTGCGCGTCGAGCTGCTGGAGGACGAGCGCCTGCAGGCCAAGTTCAGCCAGGATCTGGACGAGCTGGAACTGCTGGTCAAAGGCGCGTTGCAGTGCGTGAAGGACACCGACATCCACGAGAACATCGAGCCGGTCGACCTCAACCAGGTGCTGGAAATCCTGGCCGAGCCTTACCTCGGCGATGGCCGCATAACGCTCGAAGGCCGGGCGCTGGCGCCGTACCCGGGCAAGCCGCTGGCGTTGCGGCGCTGCATCGGCAACCTGATCGACAATGCCATCAAGTACGGCGAGCGGGCACGGTTGCGCATCATCGACAATGCCGAGGGGTTTGTCCTGCAGGTGGATGACCAGGGGCCGGGGGTGCCGCAGCAGCAGCTGGAGCAGGTGTTCGAGCCGCACTTCCGTCTGGCCGGGCAGCAGCAGGGGTACGGGCTGGGGTTGGGGATTGCGCGCAACATTGCCCATAGCCATGGCGGGGAGGTGAGCTTGCTGAACCTGCGTGAGGGCGGGTTGCGGGTGACCTTGTATCTGCCGCGGGGCATGGACTGAAGGGTTGTATTGCCTCTACCGGCCCCTTCGCGGGTAAACCCGCTCCCACAAAGACCTCACAGGTCCATACAGACTCCGAGGCTAACGCAAAAACTTGTAGGAGCGGGTTTACCCGCGAAGAGGCCGGCACAGGCAACACAAATGTCACTGGCTGGTGACAAAGCCACCCTCCTTGGTGACATTCCCATCCAGGCCCGCTCACTAGAATTCGCAGACGACTGGCAAGGATCAAGCTGGCCCATGAGCACCTCCAACCTGGCTTCCACCCGCTGGCTCGACGCCCCGGCCCACAACGCCTGGCGCATGGCAGAAGGGCAACGCCTGCTGGCCTTCGCCACGGCTTCGAAACTGCCCGGTGGCTTCGGTAGCCTCGACGCCGCAGGCCTGCTTGCCCCCGGTGCCCGCGCCGAAACCCTCATCACCACCCGCATGACCCACTGTTTTGCCCTGGCCCACCTGCAAGGGGTGCCCGGCTACCTGGCCTATGCCGAACACGGCGTGGCCGCACTGCGTGGCGCGCTGCAGGATGCCACCTACGGCGGCTGGTTCGCCCACCCCGGTGGCCATGACGACAGCGGCAAGGCGGCTTACCTGCATGCCTTTGTCGCCCTGGCCGCCAGCTCGGCGGTAATGGCAGGTGCTGGTGGTGCACCAGCCCTGCTGGCAGACGCGGTGCAGGTGCTCGAAGCGCATTTCTGGAGCGAAGAGGAGGGTGCCCTGCGGGAAGCCTTCTCCCGCGCCTGGCAGCTGCCCGAGCAGTACCGTGGTGCCAACAGCAACATGCATGCGGTCGAGGCCTTCCTGGCCCTGGCAGACGTAACTGGCGACAACCTGTGGCTGCAACGTGCCTTGCGCATCGCCGAACGCATCATCCATACCCATGCCGCCGCCAACGGCTACCGGGTCATCGAGCATTTCGACGCCCTCTGGCAGCCGCTGCCGCACTACAACCAGGCGCACCCGGCAGACCACTTTCGGCCTTATGGCTCCACGCCCGGGCATGCCCTGGAGTGGGCGCGCTTGCTGCTTCACCTGGAGGCCAGCCTGGAACGGTCCGGCCTGCAAGCCCCGCGGTGGCTGCCAGACTGCGCCCGCGCATTATTCGACACAGCCTGCCAGCAGGCCTGGAACGTCGATGGCGCGCCCGGTTTCGTCTACACCCTGGACTGGGACGATCGCCCGGTGGTGCGCGCACGCCTGCATTGGGTACATGCCGAAGCCTGCGCCGCCGCAGCAGCACTGTTGCAGCGCACGGGCGACAGGCACTACGAACAGTGGTACCGCCGTTGCTGGGACTTCATCGCCAACCATTTCATCGACCATGGCGCTGGCAGCTGGCACCACGAACTCGATGCGCACAACCAGCCGGCCGCGACCATCTGGCCAGGCAAACCCGACCTCTACCATGCCTATCAGGCGCTGCTGCTGCCGGGCTTGCCACTGGCACCCAGCCTGGCCTGCAGCTTTGCCGGCAATGTAACCAAACGATGACATTCACGCATCGCTTCGTTACCTGGCGAGGCGAGCACGCTGTTTAGACTTCATGCAACGCAAGCGATCGACTTGCACGGCATAACAACAAGAAAGGTGCTTCGATGAATTCCACGCTCCGTCTCGCTGCCGCAATCTCACTGGCCTCCTTGTTCCCGCTGAGTGCCTTGGCTGCCGATGCCAAAGGCAGTGTCGAGGTCGTGCACTGGTGGACCTCCGGTGGTGAAAAAGCGGCGGTCGATGTGCTCAAGGCCCAGGTCGAAAAAGATGGCTTCACCTGGAAGGACGGCGCCGTCGCCGGTGGTGGTGGTGCCACCGCCATGACCGTGCTCAAGAGCCGCGCCGTGGCCGGCAACCCGCCGGGTGTCGCGCAGATCAAGGGCCCGGACATCCAGGACTGGGCTGCCACCGGCCTGCTCGACGCCGATGTGCTCAAGGATGTGGCCAAGGAAGAAAAGTGGGACTCACTGCTCGACAAGAAGGTCGCGGATACCGTCAAGTACGACGGTGACTATGTCGCCGTGCCGGTGAACATCCACCGCATCAACTGGCTGTGGATCAATCCCGAGGTCTTCAAGAAGGCCGGGATCGACAAGGCGCCAGCCACCCTCGACGAATTCTACGCCGCCGCCGACAAGCTCAGGGCCGCCGGCTTCATCCCGCTCGCCCATGGCGGCCAGCCGTGGCAGGACAGCACCGTGTTCGAAAGCGTGGTGCTGGCGGTGATGGGGGCCGATGGCTACAAGAAGGCCCTGGTCGACCTCGACAGCACGGCCCTGACCGGCCCGCAGATGGTCAAGGCGCTGACCGAACTGAAAAAGGTCGCCACCTACATGGACCCGGATGGCAAAGGCCAGGACTGGAACCTGGAAGCGGCCAAGGTCATCAACGGCAAGGCCGGCATGCAGATCATGGGCGACTGGGCCAAGAGCGAATGGACCCTGGCGAAGAAGACCGCCGGCAAGGACTACCAGTGTGTGCCGTTCCCCGGCACCGAAAAGGCCTTCCTGTACAACATCGACTCGCTGGTGGTATTCAAGCAGAACGACGCCGGCACGTCTGCCGGCCAGCAGGACATTGCCCGCAAGGTGCTGGGTGAGGACTTCCAGAAGGTCTTCAGCAGCAACAAAGGCTCGATCCCGGTGCGCAACGACATGCTGGCCGACATGGGCAAGTATGGTTTCGACGCCTGCGCGCAGACCTCTGCCAAGGACTTCCTGGCCGATGCCAAAAATGGCGGCCTGCAGCCGAGCATGGCGCACAACATGGCCACCACGCTGGCCGTGCAGGGCGCGTTCTTCGATGTGGTGACCAACTACATCAACGACCCCAAGGCCGAACCGGCCGATGCGGCGAAGAAGCTGGCGGCGGCGATCAAGGCTGCCCAGTAAGCAGCTCGGAGGCTAACGCAGCCTGACTGTGGGAGCGGCCTTGCGTCGCGAAAAGGACCGCAAAGCGGTCCCAGAACCAGGCAGCGCAGTCCTTCCAGAACAGTTTCGTTCATCAGGCCCCCGGGGCTGCTTCGCAGCCCTTTCGCGACACAAGGCCGCTCCCACAAAAGCGGGCCGTTGTGCCTTTGAGGTGAACCATGACCACAGCAACCGCCCAACTGCGGGCCTCACCCCTGGACGCGCTACAGCGCTGGCTGCCCAAGCTGGTGCTGGCGCCTAGTATGTTCATCATCCTGGTGGGCTTCTACGGCTACATCCTCTGGACCTTCGTTCTGTCCTTCACCACCTCGACCTTCCTGCCGACCTACAAATGGGCCGGCCTGGCGCAATACGCCCGGCTGTTCGACAACGACCGCTGGTGGGTGGCAAGCAAGAACCTGCTGCTGTTCGGCGGCCTGTTCATCGCCATCAGCCTGGTCATCGGCGTAGTGCTGGCGGTCTTGCTGGACCAGCGCATCCGTCGCGAAGGTTTCATCCGCACCATCTACCTGTACCCCATGGCGCTGTCGATGATCGTCACCGGTACCGCCTGGAAGTGGCTGCTCAACCCCGGCATGGGCCTGGACAAGCTGCTGCGTGACTGGGGCTGGGAGGGCTTTCGCCTGGACTGGCTGATCGATCCCGACCGGGTGGTGTACTGCCTGGTGATCGCCGCCGTGTGGCAGGCCTCGGGTTTCATCATGGCAATGTTCCTTGCCGGCCTGCGTGGCGTCGACCCGTCGATCATCCGTGCCGCGCAGATCGACGGCGCCAGCCTGCCGCGCATCTACTGGCGCGTGGTACTGCCCAGTCTGCGCCCGGTGTTCTTCAGCTCGCTGATGATCCTCGCGCACATTGCCATCAAGAGCTTCGACCTGGTGGCGGCCATGACTGCCGGCGGCCCAGGCTACTCGTCCGACCTGCCGGCGATGTTCATGTATTCGTTCACCTTCAGTCGCGGCCAGATGGGCATGGGCTCGGCCAGCGCCATCCTGATGCTCGGGGCGATCCTGGCGATCCTCGTGCCTTACCTGTACTCGGAGCTGCGGAGCAAACGCCATGCATAGCCCTCTCGACAAAGCGGTGCTGAGCCCGAGCCGCATCGCCATCCACGCCGTGCTGTTGCTGGCGGTGCTGCTGTACCTGGTACCGCTGGTGGTGATGCTGCTGACCAGCTTCAAGACCCCGGAAGACATCAGCACCGGCAACCTGCTGAGCTGGCCGGCAGTATTTACCGGCATCGGTTGGGTCAAGGCCTGGAGCACGGTCAGCGGTTACTTCTGGAATTCGATCATGATCACCGTGCCAGCGGTGCTGATCTCCACTGCCATCGGCGCGCTGAACGGCTATGTGCTGTCGATGTGGCGCTTCCGCGGTTCGCAGCTGTTCTTCGGCCTGCTGCTGTTCGGCTGCTTCCTGCCGTTCCAGACTGTACTGCTGCCGGCCTCGTTCACCCTCGGCAAGCTCGGCCTGGCCAGCACCACGACCGGCCTGGTGCTGGTACACGTGGTCTACGGCCTGGCCTTCACCACGCTGTTCTTCCGCAACTTCTACGTAAGCATCCCCGATGCGCTGGTCAAGGCCGCGCGTCTGGACGGTGCCGGGTTCTTCACCATCTTCCGCCGCATCATCCTGCCGATGTCCACGCCGATCATCATGGTCTGCCTGATCTGGCAGTTCACCCAGATCTGGAACGACTTCCTGTTCGGCGTGGTGTTCTCCAGCGGCGATTCGCAACCGATTACCGTGGCCCTGAACAACCTGGTCAATACCAGCACCGGGGCCAAGGAATACAACGTCGACATGGCGGCGGCGATGATCGCCGGCCTGCCAACCCTGCTGGTCTACGTGGTGGCAGGCAAATATTTCGTCCGCGGGCTGACTGCTGGCGCGGTAAAGGGGTAAGTCATGGCAACGCTCGAACTTCGCAATGTGAACAAGACCTACGGCAGCGGTTTGCCGGACACCCTCAAGGACATCCAGCTGTCGATCAAGGATGGCGAGTTCCTGATCCTGGTCGGCCCCTCGGGCTGCGGCAAGTCGACCTTGATGAACTGCATCGCCGGGCTGGAGCAGATCACCGGCGGCGCGATACTCATCGACCAGCAGGACGTCAGCGGCATGAGCCCCAAGGACCGCGACATCGCCATGGTGTTTCAGTCCTACGCGCTGTACCCGACCATGAGCGTGCGCGAGAACATCGAGTTCGGCCTGAAGATCCGCAAGCTGCCGCAAGCTGCAATCGACGAGGAAGTGGCGAGGGTGGCCAAGCTGTTGCAGATCGAGCACTTGCTGGCACGCAAGCCGGCGCAGCTGTCCGGTGGCCAGCAACAGCGCGTGGCCATGGGCCGGGCGCTGGCACGGCGGCCGAAGATCTACCTGTTCGATGAACCGCTGTCCAACCTCGATGCCAAGTTGCGCGTCGAGATGCGCACCGAAATGAAGCTGATGCACCAGCGCCTGAAGACCACCACCGTGTACGTCACCCATGACCAGATCGAGGCCATGACCCTGGGCGACAAGGTGGCGGTGATGAAGGACGGCATCATCCAGCAGTTCGGCACCCCGCAGCAAATCTACAACGATCCGGCCAACCAGTTCGTCGCCAGCTTCATCGGCTCGCCGCCGATGAATTTCATCCCGGTGCGCCTCACGCAACAGGACGGGCGCCTGCTGGCCGTGCTCGACAGCGGCCAGGCGCGTTGCGAGCTGCCCTTGGGAATGGCCGCGGACGAGATGGATGGCCGCGAGGTGATCCTCGGCATCCGCCCCGAGCAGATTGCCCTGGGCGCAGCCGAGGGCAATGGCCTGCCCGGCATTCGCGCCGAGGTGCAGGTGACCGAGCCCACCGGGCCAGACCTGCTGGTATTCGTCACCCTCAACCAGACCAAGGTCTGCTGCCGCCTGGCGCCGGATGTGGCGTGCCGGGTCGGCGATAACCTGAACCTGCAATTCGACCCAGCCCGGGTGCTGCTGTTCGACGCCGCCAGCGGCGAGCGCCTGCACCTGGCCACCACTGCTGCAACCATGAAAGACAACGTGGCGCACTTCAAGGGCCGATAACTCGTCTACACCATCAAATAAGAAAAAGAGGACGCAAAGGGATGGAACAGCGCAAACGCATCAGGACATTGGGCTCGCTGGCCTTGCTCGCGCCACTGGCGATGGCTGTTGGCAGCAGCGTTCAGGCTGCCGAAGCTTTCTCCAGCGAATCGAAGTGGATGACCGGCGACTGGGGCGGCACCCGCACCGAGTTGCTGGAAAAGGGCTATGACTTCACCCTCGATTACGTCGGCGAGGTTGCCGGTAACCTGCACGGTGGATACAACGACGACAAGACTGCGCGCTACAGCGACCAGTTCGCCCTCGGCGCGCACCTGGACCTGCAGAAAATCTTTGGCTGGCACGACGCCGAGTTCAAGCTGGCGATCACCGAGCGCAGCGGCCGCAACCTGTCCAACGACCGCATCAGCGACCCGCGCGCCGGGCAGTTCAGCTCGGTGCAGGAGGTGTGGGGCCGCGGCCAGACCTGGCGCCTGACCCAGATGTGGGTCAAGCAGAAGTACTTCGACGGTGCGCTGGACGTGAAATTCGGCCGCTTCGGCGAGGGCGAGGACTTCAACAGTTTCCCCTGCGACTTCCAGAACCTGGCCTTCTGCGGCTCGCAGGTGGGCAACTGGGTTGGCGGCATCTGGTACAACTGGCCGGTCAGCCAGTGGGCGCTGCGGGTGAAATACAACATCACTCCGGAATTCTTCGTTCAGGTCGGTGCCTTCGAGCAGAACCCTTCCAACCTGGAGACCGGCAACGGCTTCAAGCTCAGTGGCAGCGGCACCAAAGGCGCGATCCTGCCGGTGGAAGCGGTGTGGTCACCCAAGGTCAATGGCCTGCCGGGCGAGTACCGCCTGGGTTATTACTACAGCACGGCCAAGGCCGACGATGTGTTCGATGACGTCAACGGCAACCCGCAGGCGCTGACGGGCGAGGCCTTCAAGTCGCACTCCAGCAAGCATGGCTGGTGGGTGGTGGCACAGCAGCAGGTCACTGCCCATGGCGGCGATGTAAACCGTGGCCTGAGCCTGTTCGCCAACTTCACCGTGCACGACAAGGCCACCAACGTCGTCGACAACTATCAGCAACTGGGCTTGGTCTACAAAGGCGCATTCGACGCCCGGCCCAAGGACGATATCGGCTTCGGCGTGGCGCGCATTCATGTGAATGACGATGTGAAGAAACGCGCCGAACTGCTCAACGCCCAGAGCGGCATCAGCGATTACGACAACCCAGGCTTCGTGCCGCTGCAGCGTACCGAGTACAACGCCGAGCTCTACTACGGCTTCCACGTCACCAACTGGCTGACCGTGCGGCCCAACCTGCAGTACATCAAGAGCCCCGGCGGCGTGGATGAGGTGGACAACGCGCTGGTCGCAGGGTTGAAGATTCAGTCGTCATTCTGAGAGCAATTGTTGTAAATTTACGCCAATCCACTTCGGTACCCGGCAACCACTGGTCTTCAGTGGTTGTCGGGGATAGGCCGAGACAGCGCTATCTCAAACAACAAGAGCTCTGAACCATGCCCGAACATCCGCTCCATCGCTTCTTCACCTCGCAGCGGCCCCGGCCGACATTCGAGTGGGAGCGTTACCAGCAGCGCGATGTGCTGATCATCGACCATCCCCGTTGTCAGGCGGTGTTCAGCCGCCAGGGTGCGCAACTGCTGCATTTTCAACCAGCGGGTGAACGGCCCTGGCTGTGGTGCGCCGAGCAGTGGCCGCAGGTGGGGGCGATCCGCGGTGGCGTGCCGGTGTGCTGGCCATGGTATGGCCGCCACCCCAGCGAGGACTTGTGGCCCGCCCATGGCTGGGCGCGCCTGCTCGACTGGAAGCTGGTGGACAGCCGTGAGGACGAGGAGGGCGTAACCCTGAAATGGCGGCTGGACCTGTGCGACTGGCAGGTCGACCTTCATGCCCGGTTGGGTAGCCGCATGGAGCTGAGCCTGAGCACCGAGCACCAGGACAGCGAACCCTGTCAGCTGAGCCATGCCCTGCTGGCCTACTGGCGCATCAGTGACGTGTCCGAGATAGCGCTGTCCGGGCTGGAGGATATCGAAGGCTACGACCGTCTGAACCGCCAGGCCTGCCGTGAAGATGGCGCGCTGAAGCTCAAGGGCGGTTGCCAGAAGGTCTACCCCGGCACGCCGCGGGTGCAATTGCAGGACCCGGCCTGGCAGCGCGAGCTGTGCATCGATACCGGTGACAGCGACGACACGGTGGTGTGGCACCCGGGCAACCGCCCGCTGATGGGCGTGACCGGGCGTGAATGCCAGCGCTTCGTCTGTGTCGAGGCCGCCAGCGGCAGTGGCGAGGGCCTGAGCCTGGCGCCGGGGCAGCGTGCACACCTGCGCCTGCAGGCACACCGGCTCAGTTGAGCTCGTCGTCCTCGATCGGGTAGCGGCTGGCGTTGAGGCTTTCCTTGATCTTGCGCAGGTGAGGCTGGAAGTCCACGCCGCGACGCAGGGTCATGCCGGTGGCCAGCACATCGAGCACGGTCAGCTGGATGATCCGCGAGGTCATCGGCATGTAGATGTCGGTGTCTTCCGGCAGCGGAATGTGCAGGCTCAGGCTGCAGGCATTGGCCAGTGGCGAACCGGCAGCGGTCAGGCCCAGTACCGAGGCGCCGTTTTCCCGGGCCAGGCGGGCCATTTCGACCAGTTCGCGGGTGCGCCCGGTGTAGGAGATGATCACGAACAGGTCGCCGGTGTGCGCCACCGAGGCCAGCATGCGCTGCATCAGCACGTCGGCGTGGGCCGATACTGCCAGGTTGAAGCGGAAGAACTTGTGCTGGGCGTCCAGCGCCACCGGGGCCGAGGCGCCCAGGCCGAAGAAGTGGATCTGCCGGGCCTGGATCATCATGTCCACGGCACGGCTGACCTGTTGCGGGTCGAGCTGCTGGCAGGCGCTGTCGAGCGAGGCGATGGCACTGGCGAAGATCTTCTGGGTGTAGGCTGCCGGGTCATCGTCAGCCTCCACCGCGCGGCTGACGTAGGCGGCGCCGCTGGCCAGGCTCTGCGCTAGCTGCAGCTTGAGCTCGGGGTAGCCGCTGACGCCGAATGAGCGGCAGAAGCGGTTGACGGTCGGTTCGCTGACCTTGGCCGCCTGGGCCAGCGCAGCGATGCTGAAACGGGTGGCTTGTTGCGGATTGAGCAGGATGACTTCGGCGACTTTGCGTTCGGCCTTGTTCAGCTCGTCGAGGCGGCCCTGGATCTGTTCCAGGAGGTTTCGCACGCGGTCCATGGGTGTGTCCTTGGGTCGGGAAGACAGCCGGCTGTTGGAGCAGCAGGCTTTTTGCACGGTCGTCTATCGTACTGTCGGCGCGGTTGACGTACCACTTGTCTGTAACACTTGTGTGTAATGTTGTGGTTTTTACTACATTATCCCTTGAAAACCGTATGTGAAAGCGGTATTCCTAGACCAACTTTAGGAAAGAACCAACATCATGGCTGCGATCAGTGTCGAACCTTGCACCTTTGCCCTGTTTGGCGCCTTAGGCGACCTGGCATTGCGCAAGCTGTTTCCTGCCCTCTATCAGCTCGACCGGGCCAACCTGCTGCACCCGGAAACCCGCCTGCTGGCGTTGGCCCGCGAGGCCGGTAGCGCGCAGGGTCACCTGGACAGCATCGAGGCGCACCTGCGCCGGCATGTGCCCGAGGCCGATATCGAGCCCGCCGCACTGGGCCGTTTCCTCGCCAGGCTGAGCTACCAGCACCTGGATTTCCTCCAGCCCGAGGGCTATCAGGCCCTGGCCGAGCAGTTGCCGGACGAGCTGCCGCTGATTGCCTACTTCGCCACCGCTGCGGCGGTGTACGGGGCCATCTGCGAAAACCTCGACAAGGCCGGGCTGGCCGCACGCACCCGAGTGGTGCTGGAGAAGCCCATTGGCCACGACCTGGAGTCGTCGCGCCGGGTCAATGATGCTGTGGCTCGGTTCTTCCCAGAGAGCCGGGTCTACCGCATCGACCACTACCTGGGCAAGGAAACAGTGCAGAACCTGATCGCCCTGCGTTTCGCCAACAGCCTGTTCGAAACCCAGTGGAACCAGAATTCCATCTCCCATGTGGAGATCACCGTCGCCGAGAAGGTCGGTATCGAAGGCCGCTGGGGCTACTTCGACAAGGCCGGCCAGCTGCGCGACATGATCCAGAACCACCTGCTGCAGCTGCTGTGCCTGATCGCCATGGACCCGCCCAGCGAACTGTCGGCCGACGCCATCCGTGACGAGAAGGTCAAGGTACTCAAGGCCCTGGCACCGATCACCGGCGAAGGGCTGAGCACCCGTGTGGTGCGCGGCCAGTACATCGCCGGCTACAGCGATGGCAAACCTGTGCCCGGTTACCTGGAAGAAGACAACGCCAACGCCCAGAGCGACACCGAAACCTTCGTCGCACTGCGTGCCGACATCCGCAACTGGCGCTGGTCGGGGGTGCCGTTCTACCTGCGTACCGGCAAGCGCATGCCGCAGAAACTGTCGCAGATCGTCATCCACTTCAAGGAAACGCCTCACTACATCTTCGCTCCGGAACAGCGTTTGCAAATCGGTAACAAGCTGATCATCCGCCTGCAACCGGACGAAGGCATTTCTTTACGGGTTATGACCAAGGAGCAGGGCCTGGATAAAGGCATGCAACTGCGCAGCGGCCCGTTGCAGCTGAATTTCTCCGATACCTGGCGCAGTGCAAGGATCCCGGATGCCTACGAGCGGCTGTTGCTCGAAGTGATGCGCGGTAACCAGAACCTGTTCGTGCGCAAGGATGAAATCGAGTATGCCTGGAAGTGGTGCGACCAGCTGATTGCTGGCTGGCGTAACGCAGGCGATGCGCCCAAGCCGTACGCCGCAGGCTCCTGGGGGCCGATGAGCTCGATTGCACTGATCACACGCGATGGGAGGGCGTGGTATGGGGATATCTGAACTGAAACTGCCAGCGACTGTGACGGTACATGAGCTGGCGGATGCCAAGGCTCTGGCCGCAGCCCAGGCCCATGACGTGGCCGAGCGCCTGCGCGCAGCCATTGCCGCCAAGGGCCAGGCCTGCGTGGTGCTATCCGGCGGCCGTAGCCCGGTACCGTTTCTCGAGAAGCTGGCCAGCGAAAACCTCGACTGGGCCAAGGTCACCGTCAGCCTGGCCGATGAGCGCTGGGTGCCGGTGGAGCATGCCGACAGCAATGCCGGCCTGCTGGCGCGCCACCTGTTCAAGGGCGCGGCGGCCAAGGCCCGCTTCGTTGGTCTTTACCAGCAGGCGGAGAACCTTGATGCCGCTGCAGGCAAGGCCGATCAGGCCTTGGCCGAGCTGCCGCCAATTGACGTACTGGTGCTGGGCATGGGGGATGATGGCCATACAGCTTCGCTGTTCCCCGCCAGTCCCAACCTGGAAGCAGGCCTCGACCTGGCCAACCCACGCCGCTGCCTGCCTTTGCTGGCACCGAGCGTACCGCGCCAGCGCCTTTCGATGACCCGCTCGCTGCTGGCCAGTTCCGCCTTTACCGCGCTGTCCCTACAAGGGCAGGGCAAACTCGCTACCCTGCGCGCCGCGCTGGCTGGCACCGACCTTTCCGAAATGCCGATACGCGCTTTTCTTCACGCCCCCCTGGACATCTACTGGTGCCCATGAGCCAAGGATCCACAGTCATGACCACCCTCGAACGCCCACAGCCCAAGCTCTCGATGGCCGACAAAGCCGCACGGATCGACGCCATTTGCAAAGAGGCGCGCATCCTGCCGGTGATCACCATCGCCCGTGAGGAAGACATCCTGCCGCTGGCTGACGCCCTGGCCGCCGGCGGTATCCGTACCCTGGAAGTGACCTTGCGCTCGCAATATGGCCTGAAGGCCATCCAGGTGTTGCGCGAGCAGCGCCCGGAGCTTTGTGTCGGTGCCGGCACCGTGCTCGATCGTGGCATGTTCGCCGCGGTTGAAGCTGCGGGTGCGCAATTCGTCGTTACGCCAGGCATTACCCAAGACATTCTCGAAGCTGGTGTGGACAGCGAGATCCCGCTGCTGCCAGGCATCAGCACGCCGTCCGAAATCATGATGGGCTACGCCCTGGGCTACCGCCGCTTCAAGCTGTTCCCGGCGGAGATCAGCGGCGGGGTAGCGGCGATCAAGGCCTTTGGCGGCCCGTTCGGCGATATTCGTTTCTGCCCTACGGGCGGGGTGAACCCGGCCAACGTGCGCAACTACATGGCGTTGCCCAATGTGATGTGCGTGGGTGGTACCTGGATGCTCGACAGCAGCTGGATCAAGAACGGCGACTGGGCGCGGATCGAAGCGTGCAGTGCGGAAGCGATGGCGCTGCTGGACGCCAACTGAATTTGTTGTGTGCTTTACGGCTTGTGGGGCGCTTGGTCGGCGCCCCTTTTTTTTGCCTGGAGATCTTGCAGCGCCTGTACCGGCCCTTTCGCGGGTGAACCCGCTCCCTCAGGTACTGTACAGATGCTAAGTGCAGCGCGATCCCTGTAGGAGCGGGTTCACCCGCGAAGAGGCCGGCACAGGCCAACAAAAAAGCCCGCATCAAACGATGCGGGCTTTCTCATTCATTGCGGTACGGCTCAGGCCGCCTTGGCTTCCTGCTGGCTCAGCGAGCGATTCAGCGCGCTGAACAATGCCTTGAAGCTGGCCGTGGTGATGTTTTCATCGATACCCACACCATGCACCGGGCGGCCACCGGCCACGCGCAGTTCGATATAGGCCGCGGCCTTGGCATTGGTGCCGGCGCCAATGGCATGCTCGTTGTAGTCCATGATCTCCACGGCAATCGGCAGGCCGGCCACCAGTGCTTCCAGTGCACCGTTGCCCTTGCCGCGCCAGTGCAGGGTGGTTTCGCCTTCACCAGCGACTTCCACTTCCACGGCGCTGTGGCCGTTCTCTTCCTGCAGACGGTGGCTGACCAGCGCATACGGGGAGTTGGCCTGCAGGTATTCCTTGTGCAGCAGGCTGTAGATCTGCTGGGCGGTCATTTCCAGGCCCAGGCGGTCGGTTTCGCCCTGTACTACCTGGCTGAATTCGATCTGCATGCGGCGCGGCAGGCTGATGCCGTATTCCTGCTCGAGCAGGTAGGTGATGCCGCCTTTGCCCGACTGGCTGTTGACGCGGATTACCGCCTCGTAGCTGCGACCGATGTCGGCCGGGTCGATCGGCAAGTAAGGTACTTCCCACAGTTCGCCTTCCTGCTGCTTGGCGAAGCCCTTGCGGATGGCGTCCTGGTGCGAGCCGGAGAACGCGGTGTGGACCAGGTCGCCCACGTACGGGTGGCGTGGGTGCACCGGCAGCTGGTTGCACTCTTCGACCACCTTGCGCACGCCGTCGATGTCGGAGAAGTCCAGCAGTGGGTCGATGCCCTGGGTGTAGAGGTTCAGCGCCAGGGTCACCAGGTCGACGTTACCGGTACGCTCGCCGTTGCCGAACAGGCAGCCTTCGGCACGATCGGCGCCGGCCATCAGGCCCAGCTCGGTGGCGGCAATGCCGGTGCCACGGTCGTTGTGGCAGTGCAGGCTGATGATCACGCTGTCGCGACGGCTGACATTACGGCAGAACCACTCGATCTGGTCGGCGTAGATGTTCGGGGTGGACACTTCCACGGTGGCCGGCAGGTTGAGGATGATCTTGTGCTCGGGGGTCGGGTTCCACACCTCGATGACCGCGTCGCAGACTTCCTTGGCGAACTCCATCTCGGTGGCGCTGAAGGTTTCCGGCGAGTACTGGAAGGTCCACTGGGTTTCCGGCTGCTGGGCGGCGTACTTGACGAACAGCTTGGCCGCGTTCACCGCGATGTCCTTCACGCCTTGCTTGTCCTGATTGAAGACAATACGGCGGAACGACGGGCTGGTGGCGTTGTACAGGTGGACGATGGCCTTCTTCGCCCCGCGCAGCGATTCGAAGGTACGGGCGATGAGGTCTTCACGGGCCTGGGTGAGCACCTGGATGGTGGTGTCGTCCGGGATGTGGCCGTCTTCGATCAGCATGCGCACGAAGTCGAAATCGGTCTGCGAGGCGGATGGGAATGAGGCTTCGATTTCCTTCACGCCAACCTGCACCAGGGTCTTCCAGAAGCGCAGTTTCTTCTCCGAATCCATCGGCTCGATCAGCGACTGGTTGCCATCACGCAGGTCGGAGCTGCACCAGATTGGCGCGGCGGTGATGGTCTTCGACGGCCAGGTACGGTCAGGCAGGTCGATGGTCGGGAAAGCGCGGTATTTCTTCGAAGGGTCTTTGAGCATGGTCATGGAAGCAATCCTTTTGTGTGCGGCCGAGATCGGGCCTGCCGAGCGATAACGAGATAAAAGGCGAGGCGACGCGATTCAGCCTGGTAGTCGGGCGCTGACCAGGCAGAGGCTGCGATGTTGTCGGAGCAGGATGAGGGTGCTGTAGGTTTTCATGCCTTCAACCCTAACCAGTGGGGTGGGTGATGGCAAGCGTTCAGAAAAAATTGAGAGGAATGCTTAAAAAAAGCTGAAAGGCGAGATTTTATGGCATGAAAGAAAGGCTGGCTTATTGATTGTTGCGCAGTATTTTTCGATGGCGCAACACAGTTGAACTGATGTCGACTGTGCTGGCCCTTTCGCGGGTGAACCCGCCCCCACAGGTGCAGCGCCATCCCTGTGGGAGCGGGTTTACCCGCGAAGAGGCCGGCACAGGCAGTACCGCTCTCAGGGTTGGAACGCACCAATGAAAATCGCCGGATCCACCCGTGCATCGTTCAGGCTGACGTTCCAGTGCATGTGCGGCCCGGTAGCCCGCCCGGTCGAGCCCACGCGCCCGACCACCTCGCCCCGGCGCAGTTGCTGCCCCACTTGCACATCGATCTTCGACATATGGCAGAACATGCTGATAAAGCCCTGCCCGTGGTCGACGAACACCGTGCGGCCGTTGAAAAAGTAATCGCCCACCAGGATCACCTTGCCATTGGCCGGGGTCTTGATTGGCGTGCCGGCCGGCACCGCGAAGTCCAGCCCGGCATGCGGGTTGCGTTCTTCGCCATTGAAGAAACGGCGCACGCCGAACTTGCTCGACAGCGGGCCACTGACCGGCTTGTCGAGAATCAGATTGCTGGGCAGGGTCGGGCTGAAGCTGCGGTAAGCCTTGATCTGCTCGGCCAGCTCACGATCGATGCGCTTGAGGTCGGCCGGGTTCGGGTTGACCTGGCGGGTGTTCTTCAGGGTGATGCGCTGCTCGGGGTATTTCTTGCTACCGACCGTGAAGGGCAGGGTACGGCCGCCCTGGCTCAGCGTCGCGGTGCCGGGCTTCTGGGTCAGCGGGATGCCGACGATGGCCAGCCAGTTGTCCTGCTCCTTCACCACCAGCACCGGTTTGCCGTCGAAGCGGGCGCTGGGCGCGCTGGCGGCGGGGCCGAGGTCGACCACCGCCACGCCGCCGGGTACCGGCTTGTTCAGCGTGCGGGTGATGTAGCTGGCCTGGGCGCCGCCGGCCAGCAGCAGGATGCAAAGGGCAAGCAGGGGCGCGAGCAGGCGGGGCATGTGTCAGTCCAGAAGTGAGAGGGTGACCGGGGTCAGGTGGTTGTCTTCGACCCGCACCAACAGCTCGCCTTCGTTCAGGCGGGCGGTCAGGCGCTGGCCATTTCGGGTCTGTTCGGCGCTGCGGATGGCCTGGCCCTGTTCGTCCAGCAGGATGCTGTAGCCGCGGGCGAGGGTGGCCAGCGGGCTGACCACCTGCAGCGTCTGCAACTGGGCCTGGAAGCGCTGGCGGCGGTCCTTGAGCACCTCGCGCATGGCCCGTGGCAGGCGCTCGGCCAGGCTGTCCAGGCGTTGGCCCAGCAGTTTCAGGGTTCGCCCCGGGTGCTGCGCGGCGAGGCGGGTGTCCAGGCGTGCCAGGCGCTCGTGTCGCTGGTTGAGGTTGAGCATGAACGCGCGGCGCAAGCGCATGTCCAGGTCGTCCAGGCGTTGGGCCTGCTGGCGCAGGCGCTCGCCCGGGTGGCGCAGGCGCCGGGTCAGCGACTCCAGGCGCAGGCGGTCGTGGGTCAGGCGGTTCTGCATGCGCAGCAGCAGGCGCCGTTGCAGGCCATCCAGACGTTGCTGCAGGCCACTGTTGTCGGGGGCCAGCAGTTCGGCGGCAGCAGACGGTGTAGGCGCGCGCACGTCGGCGACAAAGTCGCTGATCGAGACATCGGTCTCATGGCCCACGGCGCTGACAATCGGCGTGACACAGGCGGCCACGGCCCGCGCCACGGCTTCTTCGTTGAAGCACCACAAGTCTTCAAGCGAGCCGCCGCCCCGGGCCAGGATCAGCGCATCGAACCCCAGGCTATCGGCCAGGCGGATCGCGCGCACGATCTGTGCAGTGGCTTCGCGGCCCTGTACTGCGGTGGGGATCAGGTTCAGTTCCACTTGCGGGGCGCGGCGACCGAACACACTGATGATGTCGCGGATCACTGCGCCGGTGGGCGACGTAATGATGCCGATGCGCTGCGGGTGGGCCGGCAGCGGCTGCTTGCGTTCGGCGCTGAACAGCCCCTCGGCACCGAGCTTCTCTTTCAATGCCTCGAAGGCCAGGCGCAAGGCGCCATCACCGGCCGGCTCGACGGTGTCGAGAATCAGCTGGTAATCGCCACGCCCTTCGAACAGCGAAACCTTGCCGCGTACCCGCACCGCCAGACCGTCGCGCAGGGCCTGGCGCACCCGCGTGGCGTTCTGCCGGAACAGCGCGCAGCGTACCTGTGCGCCGCTGTCCTTGAGGGTGAAGTACATGTGGCCGGACGCCGGGCGGGCGAGGTTGGAAATCTCGCCTTCCACCCACACGCTGCGGAACACGTCTTCCAGCAGCACGCGGGCGCGGCCGTTGAGTTGGCTGACGGTAAGGACCTCGCGGTCCAGGCCGAGTCGTTCGAAAGGGTCTCTGATCATGGCGGGCATCATAAAGGACATCGGCCCCGGTTGTCTGTCCCGGCCCTATCGCCGGCAAGCCGGCTCCCATAGGTATCGCGCTGGCTTGGGCCTCATGCTGTCCCTGTGGGAGCCGGCCCAGCCCTTTGGGCTGCGCTGTCGCGTAGATAACTGAAAGTGCAAGCAGTCCGCATACCCTGTGGGAGCGGCTTTAGCCGCGAAGAATCCAACGCGGTGCATGGCACCGGCTGCGCCGGTGTTCGCGGCTAAAGCCGCTCCCACAGGGCCCCTGCTAATTCAATGAGTTAAGTGCAGTTCTATGGGGGCCGGCCTTTCAAGCCTGCATCGCCGTCACGAACTGGCGCACCATCGAACCTGCGTCACGCCTGCAAGCCATCGCCACAGTACTCTCACACCCTCCTTCCAGTGCCACGAAGCTGACTGAGGCTGGCGCAATCTCTCGCATGCATTCCGGCAACAACGCCACCCCAAACCCCGCCTGAATCAACTGCAACTGGGTGGTCTTGCGCGACAGCACCTGCGCTGCTCGCGGGAAAAAGCCTGCCTCCATGCACATCGAGGCCGACAGGTAGCTCAGCCCGCCACGGTCCCGGTGCGGAATGGAAATGAAGCGCTCTTCCCGCAGTTGTTCCAGTTTCACCTGTGGCGCGCTGGCCAAGGGATGCGCGGCGGCGACCGCCAGTAGCAGGGGTTCGCTGAACAGTTCATGCAGCACCACCCCTTCATGCTGGCGCAGCACCGGCAAGCGCAGCAGGCCGATATCCAACCGCCCGGCAGCGATATCCTCCAACTGCGCCTCCGACGACTGCTGGGCAATTTCCAGCGAAACACCTGGGTTGTCGCGCAAGTAACCGCCCAGGCGAGCCAGCAGCGGGCCGGTCAGCGGCACTGTACTGGAGTGGTTCAGGCGCAGACTGCCCTGCAGCCCTTCGCCAATGTCGCGGGTTACACGCTCGGCCTGCGCCAAGTCGGCCAGCAAGCGCCGCGCCCGTTCCAAAAAGGCCTGGCCAGCCAGTGTCAGGCGCGGGAGGCGCGCGGTGCGTTCGAACAGCGGCGTGCCCAGTTGCTGCTCCAGTTCCTTGATCTGCCGGCTCAGCGCCGACTGGGCGATGTACAGCCGCTCGGCGGCAGCGCTGAAGCTGCCGCATTCGGCGATTTCCACGAAGTAACGCAATTGGCGGATCGACGTCATGTCATGCCTTTTCGAGATGAGTGTGGCGACAAAGGCATATTAGTCGGCATGGCTCATGGCTGGCTAACCTTTGCCTGTCTTCCCAGGAACTGCTGTCATGCTCGCCCAACTGTCGTTTTCCGGCCTCGACTGGCTGCCTATCCTGCTTGGTGTCGGCGCTGCCTACATCGTCTTCGGCATCGCCGGTTTCGGCACCGCGCTGGTGGCCGGCCCAGTGCTGATCCACTTCATGCCGCTGTCGCGGATCATTCCGCTGCTGGTGCTGCTGGACTTCGTCGCCGCCTTCGGCAACCTGCTGCCCTCGCGCCGCGATGTCGTGCGCGGCGAACTGTTGCGGCTGCTGCCGTTCATGGCCATTGGCTGCGCGCTGGGTGTGGTATTCCTGCTACAGCTGAAGTCAGACCTGTTGCTGCTGCTGATGGGGCTGTTCGTCACGGCGTATGCCCTGTACGGGCTGGCGGTGAAGGTACGGCCGGCCAGTCTGTCGGGTTTCTGGGCAATGCCGATGGGCACGGCAGGCGGGCTGTTCGGCGCCTTGTTCGGCAGCGGCGGCTTCCTTTATGCGCTGTACCTGAGCGCGCGGCTGGAGGTGAAGGAGCAGGTGCGCGCTACCCAGAGCGCGCTGATCAGTTGCAGTACGGTGGTGCGGCTGACGCTGTTCCTTATCGCAGGCGTCTATGCCGACCAGAGCCTGCTGTTGCTCGCCGCCTGCCTGTTGCCGGTCATGCTCGTCGGCCTCTGGGCAGGGCGCAGGCTTACCCATCGGCTGTCTCGCGAAGCCTTTGTGCGCCTGGTCACCTGGCTGGTGCTGGCCAGCGGCCTGGCGCTTATCGGTCGCTACCTGAGCGCCTGAGCAGGCGGTAGAATTGCGCTATTACCGCGTTTTTCAGGCTTGTCCCGTTCATGAACACCCAGAGCATCATCGTTCCCAAGCTGTCTACCGTCCCGGTGCACGAAGCCCGTGCCCGCGCCATCCTGCGCTGGCTGGTGCGCGAGAAAGTCGTCGAGGAACAGCTGACCACCTGTGGCCGCACCGGCAACCGCATGGGCCATGCCCTGGCCGAAGGTGCCCGCAAAGTGGCCCTGCATCCGGAGAAACTGCCCTTCGGCGAACAGGTCAACGGCCTGGAGGTGATGCTCAAGCGCTGCATCTATACCCCTACCGAAGGTTTCCTCGAAGAGGCCGGTTGCCCCGAGTGCCGGCGCGAGGTGGGTGAGCCGCTGTTCGAAAGCCTGGAAGAATGGATGCCGGCAGTTAGCGACAACTTCACCTGCCCGTTGTGCGGCTTCGAAGATGACATCAATGGCTTCATTTACCTGCAGCCATGTGCCTTTTCCAACCTGGGGTTCATCTTCAACAACTGGGGCGAGGCCGGGTTCACCCAGGCCTTTCTCGACAGCTTCGCCGACTGGCTCGACCAGCCGGTGGCCGTGGTACAGGTAAAACTGCCACAAGGCTGACCGAAGGCCCTTATTTTGCATTGAGCGGCGCGCCGTGCATGAGTATAATGGCGCGCTTCCATTTTTCCCGCCCGGGAGCCCCCGCGATGCTGCGTATCAGCCAAGAAGCCCTGACCTTCGACGATATCCTCCTTGTACCTGGCTATTCCGAGGTACTGCCTAATGAAGTCAGTCTCAAGACCCGTTTGACCCGTGGCATCGAGCTGAACATTCCGCTGGTATCCGCTGCCATGGATACCGTGACCGAAGCGCGCCTGGCCATTGCCATGGCCCAGGAAGGCGGCATCGGCATCATCCACAAGAACATGACCATCGAACAACAGGCCAGCGAAGTCCGCAAGGTCAAGAAGTTCGAGGCTGGCGTGGTCAAGGACCCGATCACCATCGACGCCGACGCCACCGTGCGCGACCTGTTCGACCTGACCCGCCTGAACAACATCTCCGGCGTTCCGGTGCTGGCGAATGGCGACCTGGTCGGCATCGTCACCTCCCGTGACGTGCGCTTCGAAAGCCGCCTGGACGCCAAGGTCCGCGACGTGATGACCCCCAAAGAGCGTCTGGTCACCGTCCGCGAAGGCGCCGACAAGAACGAAGTCCGCGAGCTGCTGCACAAGCACCGCCTGGAAAAAGTCCTGATCGTTGACGACAAGTTCAACCTCAAGGGCATGATGACCGTCAAGGACATCGAAAAGGCCAAGGCCTACCCGCTGGCCAGCAAGGACGACCAGGGTCGCCTGCGCGTCGGCGCCGCGGTCGGCACCGGCAAGGACACCGGCGAGCGCGTTGCCGCCCTGGTGGCTGCTGGCGTTGACGTGGTGGTGGTCGACACCGCCCACGGTCACTCCAAAGGTGTGATCGACCGCGTTCGCTGGGTCAAGGAAACCTACCCGCAAGTGCAGGTGATCGGCGGCAACATCGCCACCGGCGCTGCCGCCAAGGCTCTGGCCGAAGCAGGCGCTGACGCGGTCAAGGTCGGTATCGGCCCAGGCTCGATCTGCACCACCCGTATTGTTGCCGGTGTCGGCGTGCCGCAAATCAGCGCCATCGCCAACGTTGCCGCTGCACTGGAAGGCACTGGCGTGCCACTGATCGCCGACGGCGGCATCCGCTTCTCGGGTGACCTGTCCAAGGCCATCGTTGCCGGTGCTTCCTGCGTGATGATGGGTTCGATGTTCGCCGGTACCGAAGAGGCTCCGGGTGAAGTCGAACTGTTCCAGGGCCGTTCCTACAAGGCCTATCGCGGCATGGGCTCGCTGGGGGCCATGGCACAGGCGCAAGGCTCGTCCGACCGCTACTTCCAGGACTCCTCGGCCGGCGCCGAGAAGCTGGTACCGGAAGGCATCGAAGGCCGTGTTCCCTACAAGGGCGCGCTGGCCGCGATCATCCACCAGCTGATGGGCGGCCTGCGTTCGTCCATGGGCTACACCGGCAGCGCAACCATCGAAGAGATGCGCACCAAGCCGGAATTCGTGCGCATCACCGGTGCCGGCATGGCCGAGTCCCACGTGCATGACGTGCAGATCACCAAAGAAGCCCCTAACTACCGCGTAGGCTGAGGCTTCCAGCTACAACAGAAAGCGGGGCTGTCATGACAGCCCCGCGTCGTTTCCGATTTCCACTGACGAGATTGAGTCATGGCCCTCGACATTCACGCTCACCGCATCCTGATCCTCGATTTCGGTTCCCAGTACACCCAGCTGATCGCCCGCCGCGTGCGCGAAATCGGCGTGTACTGCGAGCTGCATCCGTTCGACATGGACGATGAAGCGATCCGCGAATTCAACCCGCGCGGCATCATCCTCGCCGGCGGCCCCGAGTCGGTCCACGAAGCCAACAGCCCGCGCGCCCCGCAGGCGGTGTTCGACCTGAACGTACCAGTGCTGGGCATCTGCTACGGCATGCAGACCATGGCCGAGCAGATGGGCGGCAAGGTCGAAGGTTCCGACCTGCGTGAATTCGGTTATGCCCGCGTGGATGTAGTCGGCAAGAGCCGCCTGCTCGACGGCATCGAAGACCACATCGACGCCGACGGCGTGCTGGGCCTGGACGTGTGGATGAGCCACGGCGACAAGGTCACCCAGATGCCGGGCAACTTCCACGTGCTGGCCAGCACCCCGAGCTGCCCGATCGCTGGCATGTTCGACGACGCGCGCGGTTACTACGGCGTGCAGTTCCACCCGGAAGTGACCCACACCAAGCAGGGCGGTCGCATCCTGTCCCGCTTCGTGCAGGACATCTGCGGCTGTGAAGCCCTGTGGACTCCGTCCAACATCGTCGAAGACGCCATTGCCCAGGTGCGTGAGCAGGTCGGTTCGGCCAACGTCCTGCTGGGCCTGTCCGGCGGCGTCGACAGCTCCGTCGTTGCCGCACTGCTGCACCGCGCCATCGGCGACCAGCTGACCTGCGTATTCGTGGACAACGGCCTGCTGCGCCTGCACGAAGGTGACCAGGTGATGGCCATGTTCAAGGAGAACATGGGCGTCAAGGTCATCCGCGCCGACGCTGAAAAGCAGTTCCTCGACAACCTGGCCGGCGAAGCCGACCCGGAGAAGAAGCGCAAGATCATCGGCCGCACCTTCATCGACGTGTTCGATGCCGAAGCCAGCAAGCTGGAAAACATCCAGTTCCTCGCCCAAGGCACCATCTACCCGGACGTGATCGAGTCGGCGGGCGCCAAGAGCGGCAAGGCCCACGTGATCAAGTCGCACCACAACGTCGGTGGCCTGCCGGAGGAAATGAACCTCAAGCTGGTCGAGCCGCTGCGTGAACTGTTCAAGGACGAAGTGCGCAAGATCGGCCTGGAGCTGGGCCTGCCGTACGACATGGTCTACCGCCACCCGTTCCCGGGCCCGGGCCTGGGCGTGCGTATCCTGGGTGAAGTGAAGAAGGAATACGCCGACATCCTGCGTCGCGCCGACCACATCTTCATCGAAGAGCTGCGCAAGGCCGACTGGTACCACAAGACCAGCCAGGCATTCGTGGTGTTCCAGCCGGTCAAGTCGGTAGGCGTCGTCGGCGACGGCCGTCGCTACGCCTGGGTCGTGGCCCTGCGTGCCGTCGAGACCGTGGACTTCATGACCGCGCGCTGGGCGCACCTGCCGTACGAGCTGCTGGAAACCGTCAGCGGCCGTATCATCAATGAAATCGACGGCATCTCGCGCGTTACCTACGACGTGTCGAGCAAGCCGCCAGCGACTATCGAGTGGGAATGATCGGGTAGCCAGCTCAGGCTGGTACCCGTAGGCACGGATACACCAGAAAGCCCGCATGATTGCGGGCTTTCTGGTTCTTGCTCATTCAGATTTGCTTATTCTTTTGGCTTTTTGGCAAATAGCGCTTTCTGGTAGACATTATAGGAAAGCAACCTGCTCTTCACCGCGACGAACTCATCGCCCTCCACGCGCTGCGGGTGCTTTTCCTGCGGGTCATCCTCGATATTGTATTTGGTCAGGGTGTCCGAACTGAATTCGTATATGTATTTGTAAGGGTGCTCCACCAAGGCTGACGCCAGTTGGTCAAAGAACGTGGACATGAAGAATGTGCGCTTGCCATGTTCCCTCAACAAGCTGATGCCTTGGACAGACAGGGGCGACTCGGTCACGCCAAAGAAGTCGGCGACCGTGGGCGCAACATCGATCTGGTGACTGGTCGTTGTGGCGGGTTTGGGCAGTGACCTTTCCTTGGCCCAGAAAATCAGGGGTACGGTCACTTCTTCTTCGTGCATGGAAGCGTTGTGAATGAAGAGACCGTGCTCACCAAACGACTCACCGTGGTCACCCACGAGCACGAATAATGTCGAGTCCAGCAGGCCTTGCTTGTCGAATGATGTCAGCATTTCACCCAGTACGCTGTCTGTTCTGGCTATGCAGTCTTCATACTTTTCCAGCTCGCTCAGTAATGGGGGCCCTTGGCTGCATTGGTAGGGGTAGTGGGCTGCGCTTGGGAAGTAGAGTGCGATGAAACCCTGGCCATTCTTTTTTATCTTCTCCAGGTAAGAGATGCTGGACGAAAACAGCTGTTCATCACTCTCTCCGAAGCTACTGGCGTGTTGTGAGCGATTTTCGGCATGGGTGATCTCCGAAACTGCATAGGCATTCGATACGCCGATGGACTTCAGGAAACCCTCCATGTTTTCGAATTGCAGGTACAGCGAGCTGAATGCGACGGCTTCCATGTTTTTCCTGTTTTTCAGCTCATGGATGACGCTGGGTTGTAGCAGGTACATGGCCTCTTTGATTTCAATATCTGGGTAGGCGTGCAGCCCCGTCAGGATCGCGTGGTAGCCTTTGGACGAGTGAGGCACTGATACGTACGTTTTGAAGAGCATGCCCTCCCGAGAGAGCTTATCGAAGGTGGGATACCTCTCGGCGGTTTTGATGTCGGGCGCAAAAACGCTGTTCCAGCGCACCGACTCCAGAATGATGAAGACCAGGTTCTTGAAGTCTGGTGTGGCATGAGATTGAAGTTTTCGGATGTCGTTGACGCTGGTTAGCGGGTAGGCGGGTTGTTCGAATGGCAGCGGCGGTCTATGCGGAGCTGCATTCAAGGGAGTCGTGCTTCTGAGTGTTGTGACCAGCGGGCTGACGACAATATTTTCGTTCAGGTAATAGCGTGCGTCTTTGGCATGGATGGAGCCGATGAGCAGGGCGCCTATCATCAGCAGCGACGCCCAGAGGTGTTGTCTTTTCTTTATTGTGACCGTGCGCTGTTCTTTATAAGCGATGTAGGTTGCCAGCCCAGCGAAAGACCAGGTCACCAGGTAGGCAAGAAAAAGCACAAGGACAATGAACCTGAATGTGTGCCCGAACCCGGCGGCTTGGGTGAGGAACACCTCGGCTCCGGAGGTCAGGTTGCTTGCGTTCTGCAGGCTGTAGCGTATCAGTTGCCAGTCCAGTGGCTTCAGCCATAGCTCCCGAACTCGCATGTCCACCAGCAGGAACAGCAGCAAGGCGCCTGAGGCGATGCTTACCAGATAAAAATTGAATTTGTTTCTGGTAATGGTGGTGGCAGCAATCACAAAGAAGGCGACCACCAGCAGCACGTCTTGAAGCAAGTACAGGGCAATATCGAGAACACCGGTCTCCACCCATCGATAGGAGAAAAACTCGATCAGGATGATCTTCGGTGCCAGAAGAAGGCCTGAAGTGAGCAGCAGCGAAAAATACAGTAATGAATTCCTGTGCCACATGGTGTCAAACCTTCGCATTCACAGAGCAGGCGTCTTGTCTGAAGCGATAGGCGGGCAGAAGGCCAGCACCTGTGCACCCCGTCTGTTGAACTTAAGCAGCCCACCCTGAATCGGGCAAGTCAGCCTCTGGGCGTTAGTTGGGTACCGGGGGGAGCAGGTTGCCACAGGTGTCGGGGCAGATAACCGGTCGCGCGACAAGACTTCACTTAATCATTCGCAAATGCAGGTGTATCGTATTCGCCCTTTATCGCCAGCCCCTGCTGGCAGACTGATTGCGCAGAATGAGGTACCCGCACCGATGTCCTTTACTCGTCGACAAATGCTCAAGGGCCTCACTGGCCTGGTTGTGGTGGGCCTGGGCGCCGGAGGCGCGGCCCGCTAATGGCTGGGCAAGGTCGAGGACGATAACGCCGGGCATGACTACGAACTGATCGCCGCGCCGCTTGACGTCGAGCTGGTGCCGGGGTTCAAGACCGAGGCCTGGGCCTTTATCATTCAGCTGTCTGCCCCGACGGGCGCATCATCACAGCGAATAGAACGGGTCGTTTTCAGGCGCCTGGTCGTGCAACGCTTGGGCGAGGTCCAGGATGTGTTCAGACCACGCCACTGTCTTTACCCATTCCTCGGGCATGCCGGATACCCCGTACAACGCTCCGGCCAGCTGCCCAGCCACGGCTGCCACGCTGTCGGCGTCGTCTGCCAGGTTTGCCGCCAGTAGCACTGCGTCTCTGAAATTGTCGGTATTCCAAACCGCCCATAGCGCAGCTTCCAAGGTGTCGATGACATACCCTGAGGAGCGGATCTGGTCGCGGCTTTTTTCCTTGTATTCGCCAGCGTTGATGATGGTGGCGCGGGGCTGTAGCGGGCGGACCATCGGGCGGCACATTTCATCCTTGTCGGCGCCGTTCAGGGCGAGGTGCAGCTGCGCGCCCAGCAGTTCGCAGCCACTCACTGCTTCGGGCGCCCGATGGGTGGCCCGACTCTGGCTTTGGGCTTCGCGCCACGTGGATGGCAGCATGTGGCGCCTGAATATGGCGGTGGGGGCGAGCCGGATGATGGAGCCATTGCCGGCCGTATTCGGCTCTGTGTTGCCTATCCAGTCCAGGCCATGGCGTAGCCACCCTTCCAAGGCAAGGCGTGTAGCATTGCCGATGTCGAAACAGACACCGTTTGCGCTGTTTTCCCCTCGCTTGTACCACCTGCACAGTCGCTCGAGATAATCTGCATGGTCGAATCGCATGCAAGCCAGGTACGAGTCCGCCAGGCAAAGCGCCATGCTCGTATCATCGGTCCACTCACCTGGCTTGAGCCTGAACGGCCCGCCGCCGACCATGTCATCGACGTGTGCTTTATCGCGAGGCAGGAACTCCAGGGTGGTGCCTACGGCATCGCCAATGGCCAAACCCAGCAACGCACCTTTGGCTCGGTCGAGCGATTGTTCGGGGGTTAATGTGCAAGCGCGCGATTCTTGCCATTGCGGGTGCACGTAGGCACGGCCTGCGGACTCGCGTGGGGTGGGCGCTGGTAGCAAGTGGTTGTACCGGTAGGCATACTCGGTAACTTCAAGGGTAGGGCTGTGCAGGTCGATCATAGAACTTCTTCTAATAAGAGATGAGTCGTGGGGCCTTGCTCAATCCGGTTCAGTACCCTGAAAGAAGTACCCGGCGGGTACAGTACTTCCGCCTCGGGAATTTGCGTCAGGAAACTGATGTCCTTGCCGGATACGCCGCGTACGACCATCTGGGTATTGCCTGCGAATGGTGTTGTCGCGGATGAGCTGAAGAATGCCATGTCGGTCTCCACTGCGCCCATTTGCATCCGATTGAGCACATCCAGTGGCAGATCCGTTCCACGGTAGGTTTCAGCGCCAACGTAGCGAGGCAAGCGTGCCAGACCTTCGGTTGCATGCTCGGCAAAAGCCATGATTTCAGGCGTGGCTGTGCCTTGGCGCATCGCCAGGTTATACGCCTTGTACACATCGTTGGTAGAGTAACCGTAAAGTGCGCCTATTTGATCGTCGCTGAGCAGTTTCGAAAGCTCCGGGGCCCGAACATCTGCCCGGGCGCGGCCTTCGGCAATCCATCGCTCTGCCATGTCCTTGCCCACTGCCTCTCGCAGGCTCATGAGCTTCTTGGGCGCCGCCGCAATGTTTTTTTCAGTGGCTTGCTTTGCTGGCGGCAGCTCTGGCTCGGCTTTCTGCAGCGGTGTCGCGGCCTTCATCTGCAACTCAGGTTCAGCCAGCAGCCTGCTTTCGTTCTTCGCCAGCCAGTTGGCCAACTGTTTGTTGGAGATTTCGGCCTGAAGCTTGGCACTACGGCTGGCGATGCTTTCCACGCTGCTCATCACGCCGGCTTTCATCTGCCCGCGGGTCAGGTAGGTCACAATTGCCATCAGCAAAAGCATCACCAGCTGCTCTTGCCCACGGGCCAGTTGCCTTGCAGCGTGTTCGGTACGCTCTTGAACCAGCGCCGCCGAGCCGCCCGAAGGGTCGAGACCGGAGGGTTTCAAGCCGTCTTCGGCAGTCCACGCGGTAGCAAGCCCCTCTTGCATGGAGGCCAGGCACGCGGGAAGCCCTTGATAGAAATACTCCGCGATGGCGGCCAGGCCCAGCGCCATCAGGATCAGGTTGCCGACCTGCAGGCCGATACCGCTGCCTGCGACCGCCCCAGGTGCCGCACCGACGCCAAAGGCGAGAGAACCCACGGCGCCGCCGATAGCGCCGCCTAGCGCGACGCTGCCGCCGAGAATCATCACCACTTCCTGCACGAGCTTGAGCAGTACGGGCAAAATCTGGTCGATATTGATGGACGCCCATTTGCGCGACAGATTTGACTGCATCATGGGATAGGACAAAGCCATCGCCTGCCGGACATTGTCTATCCGGTGTCCGCCTACAGCGCCATAAGCCTGGCTGGCGCCATCGCTTACGCGACGGGTGAAGCCGTCCCAGCTGTCATGGACATTGCGCAAGCCGCTGCTGACGCTTTGATTGAGGACGCTGAATTTTTGGTCCAGGTTGCGTTCGATGTCGCCCCAGCTAGGGACGTGAGTTGATAAGTCCATTTACCATTGCATTCCTTTAGAGAAGGCAGGTGAGTGTGCGGGCGGCAGGCGATTCTTTCCCATGCACCACGCTGACGGTCAAGCCAGCCGCCAATCGAGCTGCCGATTGCATTGCGAGGCATTTTCTCATCTGAGGTGCCTCTGGCAATGGTGTCAATTTGATCTCGTGCTTGTCGGTCAGTTCCGTTAAGTCTGCCGAATGGCCAATAGAGTGGCTAAAGCAAACGATGGCTGGATACTTCACTTAATATTTCCCATTTGCAGGTGTATCGTATTCGCCCTTCACCGCCAGCCATGCTGGCAGCTTGATTGCGCAGAACGCGAGGTACCCGCACCGATGTCCTTCACCCGTCGACAAATGCTCAAGGGCCTGACCGGCCTGGTTGTGGTTGGCCTGGGCGCCGGTGGCGCGGCACGTTACTGGCTGGGCAAGGTCGAGGACGACAACGCCGGGCATGACTACGAGCTGATCGCTGCTCCCCTGGACGTCGAGCTGGTGACGGGCTTCAAGACCGAGGCCTGGGCCTTCGGCCCTTCGGCGCCAGGCACCGAGTTGCGTGTGCGCCAGGGCACCTGGCTGCGGGTGCGCTTCATCAATCACCTGCCGGTGGAAACCACCATCCACTGGCATGGCATTCGCCTGCCGCTGGAAATGGACGGTGTGCCCTATGTGTCGCAACTGCCAGTCAAGCCGGGCGAGTACTTCGACTACAAATTCCGTGTGCCGGACGCCGGCAGCTACTGGTACCACCCGCATGTCAGCAGTTCCGAAGAGCTGGGCCGTGGCCTGGTCGGCCCGCTGATCGTCGAGGAGCGCGAGCCGACCGGCTTCCAGCATGAACGCACGCTCAGCCTGAAGAACTGGCACGTGGACGAGCAGGGCGCCTGGTTGCCGTTCAGCATCCCGCGTGAGGCGGCGCGCAACGGCACCGCCGGGCGCCTGATCACCATCAATGGCCAGGCCGATTCGGTCACCGAGTTGCCAGCCGGCCAGGTTGTGCGGGTGCGTCTGCTTAACCTGGACAACACCTGGACCTACCGCATCAACCTCAAGGGCAACTGCGAGGCAAAAATCTATGCTCTGGACGGCAATCCGGTAACCCCGCGCCCATTGGACGATGACTACTGGCTCGGCCCAGGCATGCGTATCTGCCTGGCTGTCCGTATTCCTGTGGAGGGTGAGGAGATCTCCCTGCGCGACGGTTTCGTGCGCCTGGGCACCCTGCGTTCGGTTGCCAGCAACGACGCGCCAAGTGACTGGCCGCCGGCGCTACCGCCCAACCCGATCGCCGAGCCGGACCTGGAGAATGCCGAAAAGCTCAACTTCAATTTTGAGTGGGCGGCGAAAGTCTCGGTCACTACGGACCAGGATAAGCCGTCGAGCATGTGGCAGATCAACGGCCAGGCCTGGGACATCACCGACAAGACCTGCGCCGAGCGCCCCATTGCCACGTTGCAGAAGGGCAAGAGCTACATCTTCGAGCTGAAGAACATGACCCAATACCAGCACCCGATCCACCTGCACGGCATGAGCTTCAAGGTGATCGGCTCCAACCGTCATGACATCAAGGAGCCGTGGTTCACCGATACCTACCTGCTGGGCAAGAACGAGCGCGCCCAGGTGGCGCTGGTGGCGGATAACCCGGGCACCTGGATGTTCCACTGCCACGTCATCGACCACATGGAAACCGGCCTGATGGCCGCGATCGCGGTGGTCTGATGCGCCCGCAGATCATCGATCGCAGCCGCGATCAGGAATTCATGCGTCTGGCCCTGGCCCTGGCCGCCGAAGGTGCGGCCATGGGCGAGGTGCCGGTGGGCGCAGTACTGGTGCAGCATGGGCAGGTGATCGGGCAGGGCTTCAACCGGCCGATCATCGACAGTGACCCCAGTGCGCACGCCGAGATGGTGGCCATTCGCGCGGCGGCGAAATCCGCCAGTAACTACCGGCTACCCGGCAGCACCCTGTATGTGACCCTGGAGCCGTGCAGCATGTGTGCGGGGTTGATCGTGCATTCGCGGGTGATGCGGGTGGTATTCGGTGCGCTGGAGCCCAAGGCGGGGATCGTGCAGAGCCAGGGGCAGTTCTTCGGGCAGGGTTTCCTGAACCACCGGGTGATGGTGGAGGGCGGGGTGCTGGCGGAGGAGTGCGGGCAGATCCTCAGTGACTTCTTCAAGGCTCGCCGAGCCAAGTCTTGACCTGTTCCGGCCCCTTCGCGGGCACGCCCGCTCCTACAGGTACACCGCAGGCCTGAGGAGATTGATATTCCTGTGGGAGCGGGCGTGCCCGCGAAGAGGCCGGTGCAGGCCTACATCGGCGGCGACTGCTCCGCCGGCTTGTCCTTGTTCACCCCGGGCACATGCAGGCTGCCCTCGGCCACCTGGCCTTCGAGCTGCGGCTGGGTCACCCAGGTGAGGATGTCGTAGTAGCGACGGATGTTGGCCACGAAATGCACCGGCTCGCCGCCACGTGCATAGCCGTATTTGGTCTGGCGATACCACTGCTTCTGCGACAGCCGCGGCAGCATCTTCTTCACGTCCAGCCACTTGTTCGGGTTGAGCTTCTCGCGCTTGGCCAGGGTGCGGGCGTCTTCCAGGTGGCCGGTGCCGACGTTGTAGGCAGCCAGGGCGAACCAGGTGCGGTCCGGTTCCTGGATGCTGTCGTCGAGCTCTTCCTTGATCTTCATGAAGTACTTGGCGCCGCCCTGGATGCTCTGCTTCGGGTCCAGGCGGTTGGACACGCCCATGGCCTGGGCGGTGCGCTGGGTCAGCATCATCAGGCCGCGCACGCCGGTCTTGGAGGTGACCTCGGGCTGCCACATCGATTCCTGGTAGCCGATGGCGGCCAGCAGGCGCCAGTCCACCTGCTCGACCTTGGCGTAGCTCTTGAAGTGCTTCTCGTACTTGGGCAGGCGCTGCTGCAGGTGCTGGGCGAAAGTGTAGGCACCCACATAGCCCAGGACGTCGACATGGCCGTAGTAGCGGTCCTTCAGGCGTTGCAGGGTGCCGTTCTTCTGCGCCTTGTCGAGGAACTCGTTGACCTCGTTGAGCAGGCTGTTGTCTTCACCGGCCGCCACCGCCCAGCGCTGGTCGCGGGTGTCGCCCAGGTCGAAGGCAACCCGCACGTTGGGGAAGTACACCTGGTTCATCGCCAGCTCGTTGGAGTCGACCAGGGTCAGGTCGATCTGGCCTTCATCGACCATGCGCAGCAGGTCGACCACCTCGACGGCGTCGGATTCCTCGTATTCCAGGCCCGGGTACTGCTTTTTCAGCTCGGCCAGCTGGTCGGCATGGCTGCTGCCCTTGAGCACCATGATCTTCTTTCCGACCAGGCCCTTGGCGTTGGTGGGGCGCGTGCGGCCGTTGCGGTAGATGACCTGTGGGGTCACTTCCAGATAAGGGTGGGAGTACCTGACCTGGGCCTTGCGCCGTTCGCTGGTGACCAGGCCGGCCGCTGCCAGCACCGGGCCGGAGGGCTTGCCGAGGCTGTCATACAGATCGTCGAGGTTGTCGGCGGTCTCGATCTGCAGCTTCACGCCCAGATCTTCGGCGAAATGCTGGACCAACTCGTATTCGAAGCCGGTTTCGCCGTTGCGGTCCTGGAAGTAGGTGGCCGGGCTGTTACGGGTGATCACGCGCAGCACGCCATCCTCCTTCACGCGCTCGAGGGTGCTGGGTTTTTCAACGCAGGCACCGAGCAGCAGAAAGAGTCCGGTTGCGAAAAGCCATCTGGCGCAACGCTGGCGCAAAGCAGTGTGGGCGAACATAGGTTTCAGTATACGCAAAGGACTGGCCCAACCATATCTCGACAACTGTTAGCTTGTCTGGTAGCGCTTTATGTGCAATGGCGGCCCAGTCCCCTTGTAGGAGCGGCCTTGTGTCGCGATGGGGCGCGCAGCGGCCCCCAGATTTTAAGCTCCGCCGCAGATATCCCTGGGGTCGCTGCGCGCCCCATCGCGACACAAGGCCGCTCCTACAGGGCGCTAGGCAGGTGTATTTTTTTTGACCCGCAAGTCCGGTTCCGCCGCCCGGCAGCCGTGGCTTAGAGCGGGTGCCGAAACCCTTCGAATTAGGCTAGAATGCACGGCCTCTAAGCACACCCCTTCCTGAGGCTGTCCCGACGATGTTGATCCTGCGCGGCGCTCCTGCCCTTTCTGCCTTTCGCCACGGTAAATTACTCGAGCAACTGAGCCAGAAAGTCCCCGCTGTTACTGGTTTGTATGCCGAATTTGCCCATTTCGCCGATGTCGACGGCGAGCTGACCGCCGACCAGCAGCAGGTGCTGGGCCGTCTGCTCAAGTACGGCCCGAGCGTGCCGGTACAGGAGCCGAGCGGCCGCCTGTTCCTGGTCGTGCCGCGCCTGGGCACCATTTCGCCGTGGGCCAGCAAGGCCAGCGACATCGCTCACAACTGCGGCCTGCAGTCGATCCAGCGCCTGGAGCGCGGTATTGCCTACTACGTTGCCGGCAGCCTGAGCGAAGCCGACGCCGAACTGATCGCCGCCGAGCTGCACGACCGCATGACCCAGCGCGTGCTCGGCCAGCTGGAGCAGGCCGCTGACCTGTTCAGCCATGCCCAGCCCAAGCCGATGACCTCGGTGGACATCCTCGCCGGTGGCCGTGACGCCCTGGCCAAGGCCAACATCGACCTGGGCCTGGCCCTGGCCGAAGACGAGATCGACTACCTGGTCAACGCCTTCCAGGGCCTCAAGCGCAACCCGAACGACATCGAACTGATGATGTTCGCCCAGGCCAACTCCGAGCACTGCCGCCACAAGATCTTCAACGCCAGTTGGGACATCGACGGCCAGGCTCAGGAAAAGAGCCTGTTCGGCATGATCAAGAACACCTACCAGATGCACAACGAAGGCGTGCTGTCTGCGTACAAGGACAACGCCTCGGTGATCGTCGGCAACGTTGCCGGCCGTTTCTTCCCGAACCCTGAAACCCGCCAGTACGGCGCGGTGCAGGAGCCGGTGCACATCCTGATGAAGGTCGAGACGCACAACCACCCGACCGCCATCGCCCCGTTCTCCGGCGCCTCCACCGGCTCCGGCGGCGAAATCCGCGACGAAGGCGCGACCGGCCGTGGCGCCAAGCCCAAGGCTGGCCTGACCGGCTTCACCGTGTCCAACCTGCGTATCCCGGGCTTCGAACAGCCGTGGGAGCAGGCCTACGGCAAGCCTGAGCGTATCGTCGACGCCCTCGACATCATGATTGAAGGCCCACTGGGTGGCGCTGCGTTCAACAACGAATTCGGTCGCCCGGCCCTGACCGGCTACTTCCGTACCTTCGAGCAGGCCATCAACACCCCGCACGGTGAAGAAGTTCGCGGCTACCACAAGCCGATCATGCTGGCCGGTGGCATGGGCAACATCCGTGAAGACCACGTGCAGAAAGGCGAGATCACTGTCGGCGCCAAGCTGATCGTGCTCGGCGGCCCGGCCATGCTGATCGGTCTGGGCGGCGGCGCCGCTTCGTCGGTGGCGACCGGTGCCAGCTCGGCTGACCTCGACTTCGCTTCGGTACAGCGCGAAAACCCGGAAATGGAGCGCCGTTGCCAGGAGGTCATCGACCGCTGCTGGCAGCTGGGCGACAACAACCCGATCGCCTTCATCCACGACGTTGGCGCCGGTGGTATCTCCAACGCCTTCCCAGAACTGGTCAACGATGGTGGCCGTGGTGGCCGCTTCGAACTGCGCAACGTGCCCAACGACGAGCCGGGCATGGCCCCGCACGAAATCTGGAGCAACGAATCGCAGGAGCGTTACGTGCTGGCCGTCAGCGCCGTCGACTTCGAGCGCTTCAAGGCAATCTGCGAGCGTGAGCGTTGCCCGTTTGCCGTAGTGGGTGAAGCGACTGAAGAGAAGCACCTGACCGTAAGCGACAGCCATTTCGGCAACACGCCGGTAGACATGCCGCTCGACGTACTGCTGGGCAAGCCGCCACGCATGCACCGTTCGGTTACCCGCGAAGCCGAGCTGGGCGATGACTTCGACCCGAGCAAGCTGGACCTGGACAACGCCGTTCAGCGCGTCCTCAGCCACCCGGCCGTGGCCAGCAAGAGCTTCCTGATCACCATCGGCGACCGTACCATCACCGGCCTGGTAGCCCGTGACCAGATGGTCGGCCCGTGGCAGGTACCGGTGGCCGACTGCGCCGTCACCGCCACCAGCTTCGACGTCTACACCGGTGAAGCCATGGCCATGGGCGAGCGCACCCCGCTGGCTCTGCTGGATGCCCCGGCGTCCGGCCGCATGGCAATTGGCGAGACACTGACCAACCTGGCTGCCTCGCGCATCGAGAAGCTGTCCGACATCAAACTGTCGGCCAACTGGATGTCTGCCGCCGGCCACCCAGGTGAAGACGCCCGCCTGTACGACACCGTCAAGGCTGTCGGCATGGAGCTGTGCCCGGAGCTGGGCATTACCATTCCGGTCGGCAAAGACTCGATGTCGATGAAGACCAAGTGGAGCGACGAGGGCGTAGAGAAGAGCGTTACCTCGCCAATGTCGCTGATCATCACCGGCTTCGCCCCGGTCACCGACATCCGCAAGACCCTGACCCCGCAACTGCGCATGGACAAGGGCGAGACCGACCTGATCCTGATCGACCTGGGCCGCGGCAAGAACCGCATGGGCGCTTCGATCCTGGCACAGACCTACGGCAAGATCGCTGCCCAGGCACCGGACGTCGACGACGCCGAAGACCTGAAGGCGTTCTTCGCCGTGATCCAGGGCCTGAACGAAGATGGTCACCTGCTGGCCTACCATGACCGTTCCGACGGCGGCCTGGTCACCACCGTGCTGGAAATGGCCTTCGCCGGCCACTGCGGCCTCGACCTGCACCTCGACCCGCTGACCGACAGCAAAGGCGACGTGCCGGCCATCCTCTTCAACGAAGAACTGGGCGCGGTCATCCAGGTTCGCCAGGATGCCACCCCGGACGTACTGGCACAGTTCAGCGCCGCTGGCCTGGGTGAAGGCTGCGTCGCGGTGATCGGCAAGCCGGTCAACAACGGTGAAGTGTCCATCAGCCTGAACGGCGAAGTGCTGTTCGACGACGACCGCCGCATGCTGCAGCGCCAGTGGGCCGAGACCAGCTACCAGATCCAGCGCCTGCGTGACAACGCCGACTGCGCCGACCAGGAATTCGACCTGCTGCTCGAGGAAGACAACCCGGGCCTGTCGGTCAAGCTGGGCTTCGACGTCAACGACGACATCGCCGCCCCGTACATCAAGAAGGGCGTGCGTCCGCAAGTGGCCATCCTGCGCGAGCAGGGCGTCAACGGTCAGGTCGAGATGGCAGCCGCCTTCGACCGCGCCGGCTTCGCCGCCATCGACGTGCACATGAGCGACATCCTCGCCGGCCGTGTCGACTTCGAGGCCTTCAAGGGCCTGGTCGCCTGCGGTGGCTTCTCCTACGGTGACGTGCTGGGTGCCGGTGAAGGCTGGGCCAAGTCGGCGCTGTTCAACAGCCGCGCCCGTGACGCCTTCCAGGCCTTCTTCGAGCGCACCGACAGCTTCGCCCTGGGCGTGTGCAACGGTTGCCAGATGATGTCCAACCTGCACGAACTGATCCCGGGCACCGAGCACTGGCCGCACTTCGTGCGCAACCGCTCGGAGCAGTTCGAGGCGCGTGTGGCCATGGTCGAAGTGCAGAAGTCCAACTCGATCTTCCTGCAGGGTATGGCCGGTTCGCGCATGCCGATCGCCATCGCCCACGGTGAAGGCCATGCCGAGTTCGCCAGCGAAGAGGCACTGCTGGCTGCGGACATGTCCGGCTGCGTGGCCCTGCGCTACGTCGACAACCACGGCAAGGTCACCGAAGCCTACCCGGCCAACCCGAACGGCTCGCCGCGTGGTATCACCGGCCTCACCAGCCGCGACGGCCGCGTGACCATCATGATGCCGCACCCGGAGCGTATGTTCCGTGCCGTGCAGAACTCCTGGCGCCCGGATGAGTGGCAGGAAGATGCCGCGCTGATGCGTATGTTCCGTAACGCACGGGTGTGGGTGAACTAAGGCGTGTACAAGCTCGCCTTCTTCGTCCCCGCCAGCCACGTCGAAGTGGTCAAGGCCGCTGTGTTCGCCGCTGGTGGCGGGCGCATCGGTGACTATGACCACTGCGCCTGGCAGACGCTGGGCCAGGGCCAGTTCCGCCCGCTGGACGGCAGCCAGCCGTTCCTCGGGCAAACCGGCCAGGTCGAGGCGGTGGAAGAGTGGAAGGTGGAGCTGGTGGTGGCTGACGATCTGATTGCCCAGGTCGTCGCTGCACTCAAGCAGAGCCACCCGTACGAGACGCCAGCCTACGAAGTCTGGCGGCTTGCCGAGTTCTAGACTGCATCAAGGCTATTCGCGGGCAAGCCCGCTCCTACAGGAATATCGCAGTCATAAGAACCTGTGATATCTCTGTGGGAGATTCTATGGTTTTAGGGAAGTTTTTTAAGCGGCTTTTGACCGATACTCATCTCCGCTTTTCAGTAGGGCAAATACTACTCGCGCCAATTTGCGTGCGAGCATGACAAGCGATGCTGTCGTGCTAAAACCACGTGCCAGGCGCTCTTCGTAGTACGATTTCCATACTGCCGTGCGGCATGCCGACATGGCTGCGTTGTGAAGGAGGCGTCGAGCTTCGGGGTCTCCTCGCTTCGTGAGCTTGGATTGCCCTTTTTTCTGCCCCGACTGCGCAATCCTCAGATCCATACCCAAAAAGGCGATAAACGCATCCCCCCCGCTGAAGTTGCCACGCTGAAACGTCGCAGTCAGGCGTGCAGCCGTTAGAAAACCAATCCCCTCGACCTTCATGCAGCGCTTTACCTGAGGCATCAGTCCGGCCTTTTCCAGCAGACCCTTGATCATCTTCTCCACCAGCAGCTCAAGCCGCTGCATCGCACGCAGATGTGTCTTGAAGGCGGCTCTAAGTAGCGGTTCATTAGCCCATCCCTGAGACAGGCTGGTTCGTGCCTGGACCAGTCCCGCACGTCGCCGAAACAGGCTCAGAAGTTGTCGATAGATAGCCGGTGGCGGCGCCCAAGGCGTAAGGTCCTGTCCTTCGTTCTTCAGATAGCGGGCCAACAGCTGGGCATCAATTGCATCTGTCTTAGCGCGTACGTTGACGCCTTTGCGGTAATGGCTCAGGGCGTAACCATCTACCACGTAGATCGTATGCCCAAACTCAAAGGCCAGATCCGTAAACAGAACGTGATAGATGTTGGTCGCCTCGATGGCCACGGACATCGCACCCGAGAGGCCTTTGAGCCATTTCTTAATAGCTGCTTTGGTATTGGGGATTGCTATGAGCTCTGCTGATTCATCGTCCCAGATGACCAGTTCCGCTTTGGCCACATCCACGCCAATCAGCCGCTTTGAATCAGCAACCACCATTGCCATGAGCAACTCTCCTCGATAGTGTTGAAGCACTTGAAGGGTCACCCAGAGGCGCTGGCTTGTGTCTTTCGTCGGTCTGAGCCCGGAAGCATTCTTTATCGGCGCTTGGGTGAAAAGGGAGGAGGGGCGAGATCTCCCACGGTCTGTACTGCGCTAACAGTCAGAAGCTGGCTTTGTCCCTCCTCCTCCCTTCAAGTCTAACCATACAAGCTGGCTTGCCGGCGATAGGGCCCTACAATCCAGCCACAATCTCCTTGCCCTGCCCAGGCCGCTTCAACCACCCACAAGCCAGCAACCCCACCTCGAACAGCACCCACATCGGCACCGCCAGCATCGTCTGTGAAAACACATCCGGCGGCGTCAGGATCATCCCCACCACGAAGCAGCCGACGATCACGTAGGGCCTGCTGCGCCGCAATGTAGCCACATCGGCCAACCCCACCCAGACCACGATAAACGTCGCTACCGGGATCTCGAACGCCAGCCCGAACGCCAGAAACAGCGCAAGGATGAAGTCCAGGTACTGGCTGATATCGGTCATCATCGCCACCCCCTCCGGTGTCACGCTGGCAAAGAAGCCGAACATCATCGGGAACACCAGGAAAAAGGCGAAGGCCATGCCGGCGTAGAACAGCACGATGCTCGATACCAGCAACGGCAGGGCAATGCGCCGTTCACGGCGGTACAGCCCCGGCGCCAGAAAGCCCCAGGCCTGGTGCAGCAGTAGTGGCATGGCGATAAACACTGCGCACATCGCAGTCAGCTTGAACGGCGTCAGGAACGGCGAAGTGACGCTGGTGGCGATCATGCTCGCACCTTCCGGCAAGAAGCGCCGCAGCGGTTCGGAGATCAGCGTGTACAACGTCTGGGCGAAGGGGAACAGGCCGGCGAACACCAGCGCCACCAGCGCCAGGCAACGCACCAGGCGTTTGCGCAGGTCGCGCAGGTGTTCGGTCAGCGGCATGCTCGCCACCGGATCCATGGCAATGCTCATGAAAGGTTTTCCTTGGGGGGCGCGACCGTGGCCGCATCATTGGCCGGCTCCGCTTTCAGGCTGATGCCTTGGCGGATCTCCTGTTCCAGGCGCTGCAAAGGCGTACTGTCGAGATTGGGTAGCTCGACAGCGGGCAGTTCGATCTCCCGCTCCACCTGCCTGCGCAGGGCGTGCATGGCCCTGCGCGCCTGGCCCAGGCCGCGCCCGAGGGTGCGTGCCGCCACCGGTAGGCGCTCCGGGCCTAAAACCAACAGCGCGACGATGCCGACCAGCAGCAACTCGCTGAAGCCTACCTCGAACATCAGGGCTGACGATCCGCTTGCGGTTGCTGCGTACCCTGACCTGTCAGCGGGCACTGTTGCTGCACCTGCGTATGCGCTGGGGGAGTGGCGTCGGTGTCACCGCCCATGGACTTGCGAAAACCCTGGATCGCCTCGCCCACATCGCTACCCAGGCCCTTGAGGCGCTTGGTACCAAACAGCAGGAATACGATCAGCAGTACGATCACCAGTTGCCAGATTCCAATGCCACCCATTGCGACCACTCCTCTAAGGTCATGAAAAGGAAAGACAATCCTGCCGCGCGCAGATGACGTACACATGACGAACGGTCACTGCCATCTACCTGCAACACCGGGCGTGTTGACTGGCGTCTTTATTCGGCGACAGAGGCAGGCAAGGATGGGTGGCAGGCAACAGCAGGGCGTGGCCCTGTTGATGGTGATGGTTGTGCTGGCGATGCTGGCGGCGGGCATGGCCTGGCTGGTGGAAGATGGCCGACGCCAGGTCGATGATGTGCGCCTGTTGCACCAGCGGGTGCAGGCGCGCGCGATGGAGCAGGCCGGCCTGGCCTATGCCGAGCAGGCCCTGCGTGACCCCAGCTGGCGGCTTAGCCCGCTGTTCTGGCAGGCCTTGCGCGGGCAGCCGTTGAACTACGATTTTGGCGCCGGCCAGGCGCAGTTGCGGGTGCGCGACCAGCACAGCTGTTTCAACGTCAATGCGCTGCTTGGCGCTGACGGCGAGCGTGCTGCGCGCCAGTTGCGTTACCTGCTGGGCGACGACATGGCTGCCGAGCGCCTGGTCGATGCCCTGGCCGACTGGCTGGATGCCGACAGCGATGCCCGCCTGCAGGGCGCCGAGAGCGCCCAGTACCTGCGCCAGCAACCACCGCGCCTGGCTGCCAACCAGCCGATGCTCGATACCAGCGAGCTGAATCTGCTACTGGAGCCGGACGCCAGCCGCCAGGGCCGTTACCCGATGCTGTGCGCCTTGCCGCAGACCACCGGCTGGCGGCTGAATGCCAATGCCCTGGGGTTGGAGCATCTGCCGTTGCTGGAGGCGCTGTATGAAGGGCGTTATCCGCGCTCGTTGCTCAGCCGCATCATCAGCGGACGGCCGGCGTCGGGATATGTGGATGCAACTGCGCTACGCCAGGCCCTGGGGGCGGTGGATGACGAAACTTTCGAACGCTTGAGCGAAGGGCTGCTGCTGAACAGCGGGTATTTCCTGTTGCAACTGTCGTTCGCGGAGGAGGGGCGGGTGATACGCAGCGAGTTCCAGGTGGAGGCATTGGGGGTGGTGCAATGGCATGCCCGGCTACCGGCGCAGCAAGTGCGGGTGCGTAGCCGCGAGCCGATAGCCTGGTAAGGCTTGAAATAGCCGGGGCTGCTCTGCAGCCCAATCGCCGGCAAGCCAGCCACATACGGGAATTGCACGGTATTCAGGACCTGTGATCGTGAGCTGAAACCAGCCGCGTGTACTGATAATCTTGCTAGTTGCGCCTGGCCTCGGAAAGACCAAAACTTTCAGCTCGCCGTCTTGCGAGGCCAAACTTTGTGTCAGTAGCTCTGCGTGCCTATTGCCCTTACGGGCACCACCAAAACCAAGGTAGCTCGGCATTCATGCTTGGCTACAATGGTGAGCGAGAAGACTGCCGTTCCGGCACCTACCTGCTAGGCAATGGTTATCGGGCTTACAGCCCAGCCCTGAGGCGATTTCTTTCACCTGATGGCTGGAGCCCTTTTGGTGCAGGCGGACGAAATGCTTATAGCTATTGCTCAGGAAATCCAGTCATGGGGTCGGATCCAAGTGGTCACGCGGATCTAAGCGGTCTGCGTAAAGTACCGCAAAAGCTATTGAAGCAACCGCGAAGGGCAGGGGCCCAACACGCTCAGCGGCAGACTGCAGCACAGCGTGTGGAGGCACTACGTGCCAGACTACAGCGGCAACAAACACAAGCCGATATGCCCACACAAGCTGTTACGCAAACACTGAGAAACCCTATGGCTCAGCGGGGTACAGAGTATCTGGCTAACCGTCGTGCACCAGCAGGTAGTACAGATCAACAGCTGCCATCGGCCAACGGGGTTCGAACTCCGCCCCGCCATGAAACTGCGGGACCACAGCTACTTGACCTCGATCAGGCAGAGTCTCTGTATCAGCAACTTATTGACATTAATCGGCACGAACAAGTCTTTAGTCAGAATATTTCATATGTGGCAGAAGGCACCGAACTACGTTTAGATTATGAGCGAACCATGTCCAATATCAGAGAGCGCGCAGACCAAATCCGTAGTCGACTTGGTGTTGACGCACTCAGTTGGTTTCACTTCTGAGGAAATGGTTTGCCGGTGATTGGGCAGTTCCACGGGTACCGCGCAGCAAGTGCGGGTGCGTGGCTCAAATCCAATAGCCTGGTAGGGTAGCCGGGGCTGCTTTGCAGCCCATCGCGACACAAGGCCGCTCCTACAGGGGAATGCGATCCCTTGTAGGAGCGGCCTTGTGTCGCGATAGGGCCGCAAAGCGGCCCCCGTGCGCAGATCGATCAGGCGGTGCCGATCTCCCCGCCATCGATACGCTGGATCACCACGGTCGCAGCCCGCGGCCTTACCGTGGCACCTGCCGGGGTGGCATCGGTGGCCTTGTCGGTATACGGCCAGTTATCCGGGTGCTGGATGTTGACGAACAGCGTCTTGTTGTCCGGCGTAAAGGTAATCCCGGTCACTTCGCAGCCATTCGGTCCGACGAAGAAGCGGCGCAGGTCCACCTGGTTCTGCGCGTTCACCGGCACCTGCTTGCCGCTGGCATCCACCAGATTGGTGGGGATCACTGCCAGCAGCTGGTCGTTGGTGTAGTCGGTCACGGTGCTCTCGCCGTTGTCGGTCTCGAACCACAACACGCCACGGCTATCGAAGCTCATGCCGTCCGGGCTGGCGAACTGGTTCAGTTCGGTCAGGCCGGAGCGGTTGATGTCGGCGGTGCCCGCAGCGTTGGCGCCGAACACGAAGATGTCCCAGGTGAAGCTCAGCTGGTCGTCGCTGTCGTGCCAGCGGATGATGTGGCCGTGACGGTTCGGGCCGCGCGGGTTGGCTGCATCGACCTTTTCCGGGGTGCGCGCGCTGTTGTTGGTCAGGGTCAGGTACACGTCGCCGTTCAGCGGGTTGACCGTGGTCCATTCCGGGCGGTCCATCGGCGTTGCGCCCACCGCATCGCCAGCACCACGGGTGTTGAGGATGATGCCCGGCAGGTCGCCATACAGCGCACCCAAGGTGCTGCCGCCAGTGGTCGCAGTGCCTACGTCCAGCAGCAGCCAAACGCCAGTGCCGTCGGCATTGAAGCGGGCCACGTACAGCTTGCCCTGGTCAAGGTACTTGGCGCCGGTGGCCAGGCGGTCGGCCGGGTTGGCGTCGGCGGCGTCCCACACCGCGGTGGAAACCCACTTGTACAGGTACTCGTTGTTCGAGTCGTCACCCATGTACCAAACCAGCGGCTTGCCAGCGACGGGCAGGCCCGGGGCGCAGCCTTCGTGGCGGAAACGGCCCAGCGCGGTGCGCTTGGTGGCCAGTGTGGCGCTGTTGTACGGATCGATCTCGACGATGTAGCCGTAGGTGCTGGCTTCGTTGCGGTAGTCGTCGGTAGCGCTGGCGCCTTTTACGGTGACGTCGAAACGGGCGAACTCATCTGCCACTTCGCTGCTGTCACCGGCTGCGGTTTCCCACTTGTACTGGCCGCTGGAGGTACCCACGCCAATGCGGCGCTGGTCTTCAGGGCGGGTACCTTTGTTGACGAAGATGCCTGGCCAGTTCTCTTCACAGGTCAGGTAGGTACCCCAGGGGGTGTAGCCGTTGCCGCAGTTGTTGTTGGTGCCGCGGCAGTGGGTGCCGTCCGGCGAATACTTGGTCTTCACGTGATCGGTGCCGCGCAGGGGGCCGGTTATTTCCATGCGCGAGGCGGTAGTGAAACGGCGGTTGAGCGGGTCGTTGTCGACCACCTGCCAGCGGCCGCCGATTTTCTGCAGGCGCACCACGCCGGCGCCGTGGGCGTTGATTTCCTTGCGCACTTCCTCGACCGGGCGCTTGCCGTTCACATCGGTGGTCGGGCCGGCCGGGTGCAGGGCGGCGGTGTCGATGTACTCGAAGTTGATCGCCAGCAGGCCGTCTTCGGAGCTGCCGTTGATGGGGAAGAAGTGCATGCCATCATGGTGCATGCCCATGGCGTTGGCCTGGTCGGTCGAGGTGTTGCTGCCGTCGGATTTCCACGGGTTGCCATTGCTGTTGATCGGCGTGCCCCAGGGTGCCAGCACGTAGGCGCTGTAGCCGGCGGCTACCACACAGGCGTCGGTGCGCGAGCCCGGAATGGACTGGAAGCCCAGGGCCAGTTTCGGCACTTCCGGCTCAGTCACGGGGGGCTCGGTCACTGGCGGTTCGGTGACCGGGTCATCGTGGTCGGAACCCCCACCGTCGAAGCAGCCTGTCAGGCCGGTACCGGCAATCATGGCGATGGCGGCGCCCAGGCTGCCACGCATCACGCTGCGGCGGCTCAGGTAGGCGTCCATGACGCTGGCCATCGGCAGGTTGCCGCTTTGGTTCCGGTCCAGGTTGTCGCCGGTATCTCGACTCATCAGGGTGTCCTTATGTTGGCTGAGTTGGAGGAACCGCGACTTTAGTGCGCAAATATGATGATTCATTGGCAGAAATGTTAAAGGGGTTTTAAAACAACTCGCTCTTAGAAGCGTGCTCTACAGATCACTTTGGAATGGCTGTCGGATTTCTGCCATCAAACTGTAATGCCGACGCCGCAACATCCGGTGCCCTGAGTGAACATGGATAAGGATGGCGGGTTCGATGGCAAGCAGTGTGCACAGGCGCGAAGTGATCGGCTGGATGGGTATCGGTGCCTTGGCACCGTTGCTCGGCGCCTGCTCCGCCTTCCCTGGGCAGCAGGGCGGCAACGCCAGCCTCGACCTGCTGTACGTGGCCGATACCCTCGATGCCCGCCAAGCTGGCCAGGCCGTGGTGCCGGCCACCCGCCTGGGGCCGGTCAGCCATCTGGGCCGCGCACCATGGATGACCGGCAGCAGTGCCAGTATCGCCTACCCGCAACTGGCGCCACTGCTCGATGCCAGCCAGGCTGCATCTGCCCAGCTGGGCGGCTATGCGGTGCTGGCGGCGTTGCTCGAGCAACTGCGCGGCGAGGCTGGGGCGGGCAACAGCCTGACCCTGGAAAACGGCCAGGGCTGGAATGGCAGTGGCCTGGCCTACTTGACCCAGGGCGAAAGCGGCCTGCAGGGCAGCCAACTGCTGGGCAGCGAAGCGCGGGTCAGCAGCGACGAGCGCGTGCTGTGGCCACAGCGCAGCCCGGCGCTGTATCGCCAGGCTGGCACCGTTACCCTGGGCGCCGGGCTGGCAGACACGCAACGCCGGGCTTTGGGCCTGGAAGCCTTGCACATCTTCGAACGTGGCGGTGCACGTATTGCTGTGGTCGGCGTGACCGACCCCTACGCCCAGGACCAGAAAGCCTCTCTTAAACAGTGGTACCAATCATTGCAGCCGGTGTTCGAACAGGCGCGGCGCGATGCTGACCTGGTGGTAGCCATGGCCGATGTCGGTACCGGGCCGGGCCTGTGGCTGGCCGAGCGGGTGCCGCAGATCGACGTGCTGCTGTGCGCCCGCGGCCAGGACCTGTGGCCGGCGCCGGTCGAGGTTAGCCAGGCCAGCGGCCGCCGCGTGCCGGTGCTGTTCGCTGGGTGCCGGGGCAGCGGCGCCTTCCGCCTGCGCTGCCAGCGCGTGGCGGGGTTGTGGCAGTTCGATGGGCGTTTCTACCCGGCCTTTGAGCACCAGCTGGTACCCGCCGCGCAGCAGCGTATCGGGGCATTGCAGGCAGAACTGCGCCAGCAGCGCGCCGGCCACGCGGCCTGGCTCGATCAACCGCTGGCCCGCGCGCCCCAGGCGCTGTGGCGCCGCGACACCCGAGGCGGCAGCTGGGACCGTCTGCTGCATCAGGCCCTGGCCGATGACAGCAGCATGTCGGTGCTGCTGCCGGGCCTGCGCTATGACTACCCGCTGCCCGCCGGGGCGGCCATTACCCGCGAACACCTGATCAGCCTCACCGGTGGCTACCCGGCACCGGTGGTCGAAGCGCCGGCCCGGCAGGTCGAACAAGTGCTGGAAAACGCCGCGGAGCAACTGTTCGGCGACCCGCTGCTGCTGGACAACAGCCAGGACCTGCCGCGCTGGCAGGGCCAGGCCTGGCGTGTCAGCTACAGCCCGCAAGGCAAGCGCATCAGTGGCCTGGAACCGGTGCAGGGCCTGTGCCGCACCTTTGGCCTGCAATTCGAAACCCAGGCCGGCGAGCCGCTGTGGCAACGGGTCGAAGCCTGGCTCGCCCGCCAGCCGACCGACTGGCAACTGGCGCCGCTGCAACTGCCCGAAGTGCGTTACGTGCAGGGGCACCCGGGCTGGCACCCAAGGCAACTGGCCTCGTGATGCTCGCCTCGCGCCTGCTGACTGGCGCTGGCCTGACCCTGGCCGGCTGGCTGGCCGCCCAGTGCGTGCTGCAACTGGGCCGCCAGCCGCAACCGGCCACTGCGCCTGCCGTGGCCGACAAACCGTTGCCTGGCTTGATGGTCGGCCATTGGCAGGTACCCGTCGACGACGGTGCCATCGCCATCACCCGCCTGCCGTTGCAATACCTGGGTGGCCTCAAGGCCCAGCCGCTGGCCTCCAGCGTGGTGGTGCTGCGCTATGGCGAGCAGGTGCGCACCTTGGCCCGCGGCCAGCGCCTGGCGCCAGGGATCGTGCTGCAGGACATCGACAGCGATGGCCTGATTTTCAACAACCAGGGGCGGCGTGAACGCCTGTCCTGGCCGCCACGCCCCGCCGTGACCGGCTTCAAGCGGCAAGGATGAACGATGCCTGTTAGATATTGCGTGGCGGCCGCGCTGAGCCTGGCCCTGTCCATGGCCTGTGCTGAAGAGCCGGTGTTCGACGACAACGGTACGCCGATGTACGAGGTGAACTTCGTCGACACCGAACTGGGCGAGTTCATCGACAGCGTGTCGCGCATCACCGGCACCACCTTCATCGTCGACCCCCGGGTCAAGGGCAAGGTCACCGTGCGCACCGTCGACCTGCACGACGCCGATGCCATCTACGACATCTTTCTGGCCCAGCTGCGCGCCCAGGGCTACGCCACTGTCGACCTGCCCAACGGCAGCGTGAAGATCGTTCCCGACCAGGCCGCCCGCCTGGAGCCTGTGCCGGTGGAGGCGGGAGGGCAGCAGGGGGAAGGCAGCGACAGTGTGGCTACGCGGGTATTCAATGTGCGCAACGCCGCCAGCGAGCAGGTGCTGGGCATTCTCAAGCCCCTGATCGACCCACGGGTCGGTGTGATCACACCTTATCCGGCAGCGCACCAGTTGGTAGTTACCGACTGGCGCAGCAACCTGGAACGTATCGCCAGCTTGCTGCGCCAGCTCGACCGCCCCCAGGACGCACCAGGCAGTGGCAGTACCCAGGTCATCTACTTGCGCCATGCCAATGCTGGTGAAGTGGTCAAGGTGTTGCGCGGGCTCAGCCAGGAAGGCATGGCGCCCTCTGAAGGTGCTGGCGAAGCAGAGGGCAAGGAAAGGCCCGTAGTGCCTGTCGCCGGAGGCTCGGGCATCCGCCTGGAATACGAAGAAGGCACCAACGCCGTGGTCATGGTCGGCCCCGACAGCGAGCTGGCTGCTTACCGCGCCATCGTCCAGCAGCTGGACATCCGCCGTGCCCAGGTAGTGGTGGAAGCGATCATCGCCGAGGTGTCCGACAGCAGCGCCCAGGAGCTGGGCGTGCAGTGGCTGTTCGCCGACGAGAAGTTCGGTGCCGGCATCGTCAGTTTCGGCAGTAACGGAGTGAACATCGCCAGCATCGCCGGGGCCGCTGCCAGTGGCGACAACGAGGCCCTTGGCGATTTGCTGTCCAGCACCACCGGCGCCATGGCGGGTATCGGCCATTTCGGCGGCGGTTTCAATTTCGCCATGCTGGTCAACGCGCTGAAGGGCAAGAGCGGCTTCAACCTGCTGTCCACGCCCACCCTGCTGACCCTGGACAACGCCGAGGCGTCGATCCTGGTCGGCCAGGAAGTGCCCTTCGTCACCGGATCGGTGACGCAGAACAACGCCAACCCGTACCAGACCATCGAGCGCAAGGAAGTCGGGGTGAAGCTGCGCATCAAGCCGCAGATCAACGTCGACAACAGCGTGCGCCTGGACATCGTCCAGGAAGTGTCGTCGATTGCCGACATCACGGCTGCCAGCGACGTGATCACCAACAAGCGCGAGATCAAGACCAAGGTCATGGTCGAGGACAACGGCCTGGTGATCCTCGGCGGCCTGATCAGCGACGAACTGAGCACCAGCGACCAGCGTGTGCCGCTGCTTGGCGATATCCCTTACCTGGGCCGGCTGTTCCGCTCCGACGCCACGAAGAACACCAAGCAGAACCTGATGGTGTTCATCCGCCCGCGCATCCTGCGTGACGGGCCGAGCCTGGCCGGGCTCAGCGAAGACAAGTACCGCACCTTGCAGCAGACCACGCCGCTGCAGTTACCCGACCTGGCGGATGCGCAAAACGCTACGCCGCTGTTGCAGGTGTTCCCCTCCAGCCGCGCACGGCTGGAAGGCGGTGACTGGTGATGCTGCCCTATCGCCAGGCACGGCAGAGCGGGGTGGCCATGGCCCCTGCGGAGGAGGGCTGGCAGCTATGGTTGCGGCACGACGCCGACAGCGCCCAATTGCAGGAGCTGCTGCGCGTGCACGGCCAGCCAAGCCTGCTCGAATACCTGGAGCCTGCACTGTTCGACGAACGCCTCGGCCAGCTGTACCAGGCCGGCGATGCTGCCACCGAGGCGCTGATCGAGGGCATCGGCGACCAGGTCGACCTGGACAGCCTGATGAGCGAAATGCCGCGCATCGAGGACCTGCTGGAAAGCGACGATGAAGCCCCGGTGATCCGCCTGATCAACGGCCTGTTCGGCCAGGCCCTGCGCCTGCGCGCTTCGGACATTCATATAGAAACCTTCGAGCAGAGCCTCGTGGTGCGCCTGCGGGTCGATGGCCACCTGCGCGAAGTGTTGCGCCCACCGCGTGCGCTGTCGGCCATGCTGGTGTCGCGGATCAAGGTCATGGCCCGTCTGGACATCGCCGAAAAGCGCCAGCCCCAGGATGGCCGTATCACCCTGCGTGCGGCGGGGCGCGAAGTGGATGTGCGGGTCTCGACACTGCCCGGCATCCACGGCGAACGGGTGGTGATGCGCGTGCTCGACAAGCAGGCCAGCCTGCTGGCGCTGGGCAACCTGGGCATGCCGGCGGCGGTGTTGCAAGGCCTGCGCAGTTGCCTGGCGCGGCCCAACGGCATAGTGCTGTCCACGGGGCCGACCGGTTCGGGCAAGACCACGACCCTGTATGCCAGCCTCAACAGCCTCAACGACGGCAGCCGCAATATCCTCACTGTCGAGGACCCGGTGGAATACGCTATCGCCGGCATCGGCCAGACTGCCATCAACCCGCGTGCCGGGCTGACCTTTGCCAGCGGCCTGCGCGCCATCCTGCGTCAGGACCCGGACGTGATCATGCTCGGCGAAATCCGTGACCAGGAGACCGCGCAGATCGCCGTGCAGGCCAGCCTCACCGGCCACCTGGTGTTGTCCACGCTGCACACCAACAGTGCGGTGGGCGCGGTGACCCGCCTGCGCGACATGGGCATCGAACCGTTCCTGATTGCCTCGTGCCTGCGCGGCGTACTGGCCCAGCGTTTGGTGCGGCGCCTGTGCAGTTGCGCCGTGGCGCACCCGCTGCAGCCGGCGGAACGCGACCTGTGGCCCGAGCTGGCAGCGCTGGGCAGCAGCTACCATGCGGTGGGCTGCGAGCAGTGCCAGGGCAGCGGGTATGTCGGGCGCCTGGGCCTGTATGAATTCATCGAGCTGGATGCCGGGCTGATCGGCCTGTTGTACGACGGCGCCAGTGAGCTGGCCATGCAGGACTACCTGGCCGAGCGCCGGCAGAGTCTGGTGGCGATGGCCAGTGACTGCCTGGCCCGTGGCGAGACCAGCCTGGCCGAAGTACTGCGCGTGGTGCAGGGCTGAGCCATGCCGACCTATCGCTACCAGGCCGTCGACCTCGCCGGCAAGACCCACAAGGCCAGCTTGCAGGCCGACAGCGAACGTCATGCCCGCCAGTTGTTGCGTGAGCAGGGCCTGTTCGCCCGCCGCTTGCAGCGTCACGAAGCCGGCACCCGGCAACCCCGGCGCCAGCGCCTGAGCCGCGCCCAGCTGTGCGAACTGACTCGTCAGCTGGCCACCCTGACCGGTGCCGGTATCCCTCTGGTCGACGCCCTGGCTACCCTGGAACGGCAACTGCGCCAGCCCGCCCTGCACAGTGTGCTGGTGGCCTTGTGCGGCTCGTTGGCCGAAGGCCTGGGCCTGGCTCGCAGCCTGGCACGTCAGGGGGCACCGTTTACCGGCCTGTACTGCGCGCTGGTCGAGGCCGGCGAGCGGTCCGGCCGCCTGGCCCAGGTGCTGACCCGCCTCGCCGACCATCTGGAGCAGGTTCAACGACAGCAGCACAAGGCACGTACCGCGCTGATTTACCCCGCCGTGTTGATGGGGGTGTCGCTTGCCGTGGTGGTAGGCCTGATGACCTTCGTCGTACCCAAGCTCACCGAACAGTTCGCCCATGCCGGGCAAAGCCTGCCGCTCATTACCTCGTTACTGATCGGCCTGAGCCAAGGGTTGGTGCAGGCCGGGCCCTGGCTTTTGGCGCTGGCCCTGTTGCTTGGAGCGCTCGGCGGCTGGTTGCTGCGCAAGCCGCACTGGTGCCTGCGCCGTGACCAGCTGCTGCTACGCCTGCCACATATAGGCAACCTGCTGCAGGTGCTGGAAAGCGCGCGCCTGGCACGCAGCCTGGCAATCCTCAGCGGCAGTGGCGTGGCCCTGCTCGAAGCCCTGCAAGTGGCCACCGAAACCGTCGGCAACCGCCGTATCCGCCTGGCCATGGAGCAGGTGCGCCAGCAAGTTCAGGGCGGCACCAGCCTGCATCGCGCGCTGGATGCCAGCCAGCAGTTCCCGCCGTTGCTGGTGAACATGGTCGGCAGCGGCGAGGCCAGCGGCACCCTGGCCGACATGCTCGAGCGCGTGGCCGATGACCAGGAGCGCGGCTTCGCCCGCCAGGTCGATACCGCCATGGCGCTGTTCGAACCCCTGATGATCCTGGTGATGGGCGCCGTGGTGCTGTTCATCGTGCTGGCGGTGCTGTTGCCGATCATGCAACTCAACCAGGGCCTGCAACTGTGACGACAAGGAGTACTGCCATGCAGCATCGACGTAACCGCCAGCGCGGTTTCACCCTCATGGAAATCATGGTGGTGATTTTCATCATCGGCCTGCTCATCGCCGTGGTCGCGCCCAGCGTGCTGGGCAACCAGGACAAGGCCATGAAGCAGAAGGTGATGGCCGACCTGGCCACCCTGGAGCAAGCGCTGGACATGTACCGCCTGGACAACCTGCGCTTCCCCAGTAGCGAGCAGGGCCTGGCCGCGCTGGTGAAAAAGCCGGCCCAGGAGCCGCTGCCACGGGCCTGGCGCAGCGACGGCTACGTGCGCCGCCTGCCGGAAGACCCGTGGGGCACCCCTTACCAGTACCGCATGCCCGGCGAACATGGCCGGGTCGACGTGTACTCGCTGGGTGCCGACGGGCTGCCGGGCGGCGAAGGCCAGGATGCCGACCTGGGTAACTGGGAACTGTAACGGGTGCGTCGTCAGCGGGGCTTCAGCCTGATCGAATTGCTGGTGGTGCTGGCCATCGCCGGGCTGATGACCGGATTGGTGGTGGCCGGGTTCGGCAACAGCCAGGCCAGTGTCGACCAGGCGCTGCAACGGCTGGCGAGCGAGGCCCGGTCGCAGGCTGCGCTGGCCCGGCATGCCGGGCAGCTGCGCGGGCTGCGCTGGAATGGCCAGCGTCCGGAGTTCGTCCGGCGCGAGGGTAATGGCTGGGTGGTCGAGGCAGTCGCCCTTGGTGACTGGCCCAAGGGGCTGCGCCCGGACTGGCCGGCCAGCCCGCAGCCGCGCCTGTTGTTCACTCCGCATGGCTGGGCGCAACCAGGCAAGGTGTGCTGGCGTTGGGCCGATGGCAGCCAGCAGTGGGCCTGGAGCCGCGATGGCCGCTTGCAGGTGGTGGTCGCCCCATGAAGCGACATCAGCGTGGCTTCACCCTGCTGGAGGTGACCGTGGCCCTGGCGATTGCCGCGGTGCTGGCGGTGATCACCAGCCAGGTTTTGCGCCAGCGCCTGGCGGTGCAGGACAACCTGCAGCAACACCGCCTTGGCCTGCTATGCGCGCGAGAACTGCAAACCCGCTTTGCCGTCGAGCAGTACTGGCCGGCGGAAAACCAGGTTGGCGGTGAACTGAGCCAAGGCGGCCAGCGCTGCCACTGGCAACTGCAACTGCGCCGCACCGGCGTATGCGACCTGCGTCGTGGCGAGCTGCTGTTGTTCGCCGACCGCGACCAGCGCCTGCCGCTAGGCCAGTACACCGTGTTCCTGGAGCGGCCATGAGTTACAGAAACCGTGAAGCTTGTGCGGTCCCTGTAGGAGCGGGTTTACCCGCGAAGCAGGCAACGCGGTGGATGGCACCGGCTTCGCCGGTGTTCGCGGGTGAACCCGCTCCCACAGAGGCCCGGTACCACCCCGCGCAGATGCCTGCCCCTGGAGCGGCCATGAGTTACAGAGACCGTGAAGCTTGTGCGGTCCCTGTAGGAGCGGGTTTACCCGCGAAGCAGGCACCGCGGTGCATGGCACCGGCTTCGCCGGTGTTCGCGGGTGAACCCGCTCCTACAGATGCCCAGTTCCACCCCGCGCAGATGCCTGCCCCTGGAGCAGCCGTGAGTTGCAGAGATCGTGAAGCTTGTGCGGTCCCTGTAGGAGCGGGTTTACCCGCGAAGCAGGCACCGCGGTGCATGGCACCGGCTTCGCCGGTGTTCGCGGGTGAACCCGCTCCTACAGATGCCCAGTTCCACCCCGCGCAGATGCCTGCCCCTGGAGCAGCCGTGAGTTGCGGAGACCGTGAAGCTTGTGCGGTCCCTGTAGGAGCGGGTTTACCCGCGAAGCAGGCACCGCGGTGCATGGCACCGGCTTCGCCGGTGTTCGCGGGTGAACCCGCTCCTACAGATGCCCAGTTCCACCCCGCGCAGATGCCTGCCCCTGGAGCGGCCATGAGTTACAGAGACCGTGAAGCTTGTGCGGTCCCTGTAGGAGCGGGTTTACCCGCGAAGCAGGCACCGCGGTGCATGGCACCGGCTTCGCCGGTGTTCGCGGGTGAACCCGCTCCTACAGATGCCCAGTTCCACCCCGCGCAGATGCCTGCCCCTGGAGCGGCCATGAGTTACAGAGACCGTGAAGCTTGCGCGGTCCCTGTAGGAGCGGGTTTACCCGCGAAGCAGGCACCGCGGTGCATGGCACCGGCTTCGCCGGTGTTCGCGGGTGAACCCGCTCCTACAGATGCCCAGTTCCACCCCGCGCAGATGCCTGCCCCTGGAGCAGCCGTGAGTTGCAGAGATCGTGAAGCTTGTGCGGTCCCTGTAGGAGCGGGTTTACCCGCGAAGCAGGCAACGCGGTGGATGGCACCGGCTTCGCCGGTGTTCGCGGGTGAACCCGCTCCCACAGAGGCCCGGTACCACCCCGCGCAGATGCGTGCCCCTGGAGCAGCCATGAGTTACAGAGATCGTGAAGCTTGCGCGGTCCCTGTAGGAGCGGGTTTGCCCGCGAAGCAGGCACCGCGGTGTATGGCACCGGCTTCGCCGGTGTTCGCGGGTGAACCCGCTCCCACAGAGGCCCGGTTCCACCCCGCGCAGATGCCTGCCCCTGAAGCGGCCATGAGTTACAGAGACCGTGAAGCTTGTGCGGTCCCTGTAGAAGCGGGTTTACCCGCGAAGCAGGCACCGCGGTGCATGGCACCGGCTTCGCCGGTGTTCGCGGGTGAACCCGCTCCCACAGAGGCCCAGTTCCACCCCGCGCAGATGCCTGCCCCTGTAGGAGCGGGTTTACCCGCGAAGCAGGCACCGCGGTGGATGGCACCGGCTGCGCCGGTGTTCGCGGGCGCGCCCGCTCCCACAGAGACCCAGTTTCACCCCCCGCGCAGATGTCTACCCACGAGGCACCGCCAGGCCGGCCTTACCCTGATCGAGCTGATGGTCGCCCTGGCACTTACCGCCGTACTCGGCATCATGCTCGCCGCCCTGGTCAACGGCTGGCTCAAGGTTCGCGAACGCCTGCAGGTCACCACGCAGGAAACCTCGGTGCTGGACTTCTGCCTGGCCTTGGAGCGTCGCTTTGATAGCCCGGTAATGCGCCGGGTCTACGACCAGCGCCTGCCCTTGGCCAGCCGCCGGCTGGACTGGCAACCGGCAAGCAACCAATTGCTCTGGGTCGCCAGCACCGGCATGCCGGAAGCCGAGGGCGGCTCGCGCCTGCAGCGCCAGCGCCTGCGCTTCGAGGCGCGTGAGCAGCGCCTGCTGCTGGAAAGCTCGGCCGACCTCTATGCCGCCGCCGCCCCACGCTGGGTCCAGCGCGAGCGGCTCGACCGGGTCAGCGCCATGAATGTTCTCTATTACGAGGGAGGCCGCTGGCTGGCCTGGCCTTCCGACCAACCTGCGCACCCCGGCCGTGGCGTGCGTCTGGAACTGCAGCGTGACGGAGCACCCTATGTCTGCACCTTCGCCCTCCCGTGGGGGCGCTCATGAAGTTTGAATGGCGGCGGCGCAGCCCGGCTCAGTCGTGGCTGTTGCTGCGACCGGGCGTTGTCTGGCACTGGGCGCTGGCCGAGGGTGGCCTTGTGCAACGCCATGGGCAGGGCGAGCCCCCGGCGAACCTGCAAGCCCGTGTGGCGTTGATCCTGCCTGCCGAGACCTGCAGCTACTTCCGCGTGCCGGCACCGCCCGGGCTCAAGCGTGAAGAATGGCCGCTGTTGCTCGAAGACCGTTTGCTGCAGGCAGTCGACGAGGTGGCATGCGCCTGCCTGGCCCGCGAGCCTGGCCATCTTCGGTTACTGGTAGTGGCCCGTCAGCAACTGGACGACTGGCGCGGGCAGTGCGCCGAATGGGGCTTGCAGGTGGCACGTTGCTGGGCAGAACTACAGTTGCTGCCGCCCCCCGAGGCGGGACATGCCTGGCAATGGCAGCGCACACCCGGCATGTATTTGTACAAAGGGCTGGCCGAAGGCGGGCAGGAGCACTGGCTGGCCTGGCCGGATGCACTGGGCGAGGTGCCACGGCAACCGTGGGCGGAGCTGCAAAAGGTTTCGCTGAGCGGCGACTGGCCCAGTACGCTGGCACCGCTCGATTCATTGCCCGGCCTGTTCGAGCGTACCCGCAAGGTGCGTTCGCTGCCGGTGGTGTCCCGGCTGCAGCAACGGTTGCTTGCGGCCTGCCTGGTACTGGCTGCCGTCTGGGGCGGGCTGTGGTTGAGCAAGCAGTGGGCCCAGGCGCAACTCTGGCGCAGCCAGGTCATCGCCGTGACCGGTGAGCAGGCCAGCCCCCGGCACGCCGCGCAGGCCCTCAAACGCCTGCGCGAAAGTGAATTGCAACAGCAGCTGCGCACGCGCCAGCTCGAAGACCTGCAGGCTGCGTTGCAGGCCTGGCTGCGTGACCACCCCGGCTGGCGCCTGCAAGCGGTGCGCTTCGATGGCCAGCGCTGGCACTTGCGGCTGGAAGGCGAGGGCGGTGCGCCGCCATGGAGCGACATGGCGACAGCCGCCGGGGCCTCTGTCCAGGTGCAGGACGGCCAAGTGGTGTTCGACCTGGGAGCAGCCTCATGAACCGGGACTGGATACAGCGTCACCGTTTGAAGTTCGCCTGGCTACTGATTGCTGTTTTGCTGGCCTTCCTGTCCCTGCGCGCAGGCCTTGCGCAATGGCGCGAGCTCAGCCAGTGGCGCGGGCTGGCCGAACAGGCGGCCAGCCTTCAAGGCGGCCCGGGGTTGAGCCTGGAGCGGCTACGCCAGTCGGCCCAGGCGCGGCAGATCGAACTGGCCGAGGTCGATGCGCAGGGCAAGACCTGGCAACTGCGTGGGCAGGTGGCCGACGAGCGAGTGCTGCAGGGCTGGTTGCAGACCCTGCGTGCAGAAGGCGTACAGCCATTGCAGTGGGGGCTGGAACAGCATGAAAAGAGATTGCGCTTCGACCTGGTGGTGCGGCCATGAGCCGAAGAAGTGTGGCGTGGGTGCTGTTGGTATTCACCGTGACATTGCTGGTGGAACTACCGGCTAGCTGGGTGGTGCGCGGGATAGGCCTGCCTGCGCGTGAGGTCAGCGGCAGCCTGTGGCAAGGCCAGGCGCAGCAACTGGGGCCGGTCGGGCCATTGCGTTGGGTGGTGCAGCCCTGGCGCATGCAGGCGAACGCGCAGCTCGGCTTCCAGAGCCAGGCCTGGCAGTTGCGCGCCGAAGGCTGGCCATGGCGTTGGCGGCTGGAGGCGACGGCCATGGGGGCCCAGGCGACGGTGGCGACGGATTACCGTTTGGCCGGCCAGTGGCAGGGCACGTTGCGGGTGCAGGGGGCAGGGCGGCAATGCCGTTCCAGCGAAGGCCGCATGACGGTAACCGACCTTGCCCTGAGCGAGCCTTGGTCACTGGGCTTGGGGCAGGGCTGGCTGGAAATGGACTGCCGCAGCGGCTGGCACCTGCGCGGGCAGTTGGCGCAGCAGGGGCAGCATCAGTTGGCAGTGGATGCTGACCTGCCCGCGCGCCGGGCACAGGTGGTGGTCGAGTTGCAGCCGGAGGCGGCGCTGACGCCTTTGCTGCGTGGGGTGCAGTGGCTTGGACCGCAGGCGCTGGCAGGGCAGCGGGATTTGCGCTGGTAGACAGGTGTTATCGCCGGCAAGCTGGCTTGCCGCTCCTACAACCAATCAACTGTCTGGCCCAAATGCTAAAAGAGGGCACGAAGCCCGTGCCCTCCAGCGCGGCGCCTGCCTCAGATTTTCTTGCCCTGCACACTCGAAGCCCACTGCTCACTGCGATTGTGCCCACTGGTCCTCAACAACCCCAGGTCCAGTGCATTTTCCCCATCCGCCGCACCCTTGCCCTTGGCCATTTCGGCCACCGCGGTGCCCAGGTCCACTGGCGAGTTGGACGCATCGATCGACACATCCCGGCGATAGTCGTTACCGCTCAGTGTTTCCCGGCTAACCGAGTTGGCGTCGAGTACCACATCTCCTTTGGCCGACTGCAAGCGTGCCCCCACCAGCTGAGCTTTGCCACCAACCTGCAGGTCGATGCCGTCGCTACCTTTGAGCGTGGCCTGCTGGCCTACGCTGTCGCGCTGCACGTGCGACACGTCGAGGCTGAAAGTGGGCGACAGCCCCGGGTCTGCCTTGCTCAGGGCGGAGCCAGCTTTTTCATTCACCTTGCTCCCCAGCGGCCCTGCCACCGAAGTGGCCGCGTTGACGTAGCCCCGCGGGTTTTTCTCCTGGCTCAGGCGGGCATCGCCTTTCACGCTCAGGGTATCGACGCTGTCCTTGCGGCTGGCGATACGCAGGTCGCCATCGATCATTCCCTTGATATGCCCAGCTTCCACGGTGGTGCCTTCGAGGCGGGTATCGCCGCGGCTTTGCAAGTCGATGCGCTCGGCGCGCAGGTCGCTGGCATTCCAGGTGAGGTTGTCGCGCTTGTCGAGCTCCACTTTGACGCGGCCATGCAGGCCGCGAGTATCGAGCGCGCCCTTGGCCATGTCGAAGCCGGCCCCGGCGGTGATGTCGAGGTTGTCACGTCGCTCCTGGCTGGATGACGCTTCCACCAGCATGCCCCCATTCGATGCGTCGAGGGTTATTTGTTCGGCCGAAGCCTGCAGGCCCTCAAGGTGCAGGGCGACATTCTCGCGGGCGCTGCTGCCCAGGGTCACTGTGCCGTTGCTGGCGAACAGGGCATTCACCGCCTGGCGTGCCTCTTCATCCTGCTTGCCGTGGCTGAAGTGGCCTCCGATGGCACCGCCCTTGGTGTCGCCAGCCTTGACCGCCAGCTCCACGCCGCCGCCCATCTTGGCGCCGGTAGCGTTCTGGGTATCGCTGGCCGCCTTGACCTGCAGCCGACCGCCGCTTTGCAGTTGAATGTCGCCGGTCTTGGCCTCACGGCTGCCAATGCGTGTGCCTTCGAGCAACAGGTCGCCGCCACTGCTCAGCTGTACCTGGCCCTTGGCGTCGATCTGCGCCACCTGGGCCTTGAGCTGCGTGCTCTGGCTCTGGCCGTGGTCGAGGTAGCCCCGGCCATCGACGCCGGTGCTGCCCGGGCGGTTGCCGACCTTGGCCCAGGCATTGCCATCGAGCTGGCGTGACTGCTGTTCGACCTGATCGGTTGCCTGGGGCAATGTCAGCGAACCGGCACTGCTCATGACCACGCTGCCTTCACCGCCATCGATGCGCGTCCCTTCATAGTGGCCTGAGCTGCCCAATTGCACCTGGATGCCCTGTTGCCCATACAGGCTGCCGGGTACGGCGCTGCTGGTGCTGTCCTTTTTGTCCAGCGAGCCGCCTTTGCCGGCGGCGCGTACATTGAGGTCTTCGCCGGTGCTGGTGTCCAGGCGAACATCGCCGCCGTAGGCCAGGCGTTGCACGGTATTTTCCTGGGTGTTCTCGGCCGCCTGCATCTGGTGTTGTCGGGCCTCGATCTGCAGCTTGCCGGCGTTGGCGCGCCAGGCGGTGCCTTGGTCGGTGATGTTGTCGGCCTTGACTTCGACCTTGGCTCCGGACAACTCGCTCACCTGGGCAAAGCCGCGGCGCTGGTTTTCCAGGCGCTTGAGGTGGTCCACGGTCATGTCGGCGCCGACACTGGGCGGCGCCATGGCGTCTTCGGGGGAGGCTTGCTGGAAGCGTGCGGCTTCTTCGCCCAGCACCAGGCGTTCGATGGGGCGGGTAAGGTCGCGATACTCGACACTGGCGCCGAGGCTGCCCGACCAGTCGTCACGGCTTTGTTCACGTTCCTCGGTATCCTGCACCGCGCGGTTGTCGATACGTTTGGCCGTTACCTGCAGAGTGTTGCCAGCCTTGACGCGTGCGGCCTCGGTGACCAGTTCATCGCCTTTGAGCTTCAGGTCGCCGCTGGCCTGCAATGTGCTGCGTTGCGCCTTGCTGTCGCGTTCAGTCTGCACCTGGCGGTTGTGATGGCCTTCGAACAAGCTGCCCAGCCGGTCGATGCCGCCGGTCACCGTCAAGCCGCCGCCACTCTGGGTGGTGCTGGTGGTGGTGTCGTGGTCATTGCGGGTTGCCCCCAGGGTCACCTTTTGGGCCTGCACATCGAGGTCGCCTGCGGCGGCTTTCACCGTGGAACCGTTGACTTGCAGGTGAGCCCTGCTGCCAAGGCTCACCGAGGCGCCCTCGAGCTCACTGGCGACCTGGCTGCTGGTGCGCTACCTGCTGCTGGTGGTGGCGACGTCATAGGCAATGCCGGCCGAATACTGGCGGGACTCGGGCTTGCCATCCTCGGCCTCCTGGGTCTGCTTGGCGCTGGCAGTGAAACCACGTTGCTGGTTACGGGTTTCGCGCTCGTCAACCCCTTGTGCGCTGGTAATCAGCAGGTCGCCCTTGGCCTCTACCTGCAGGTGCTCGCCCGCTACGACCTTGGCCCCCTGGATGCGCATTTCCTCGGCGCTGGCCAGGCGCAAATTGGTGGCCGAGCTGACGTCGCTGGTAAGCACCTGTTGCGTACGTTCGGTGTTCTCGCGGTCGCTGCCAATCAGGCCGAACAGCTTGCTGTCGCTGGTACGGTCGGTAGAGGTGGTGCGACCATGGTCGGCTTCGATGGCCAGTGAACCTTTTGTGCTGTAGAGCACCGAGTCCTCCTTGCCGAACACGGTACTGCCCTTGATGGCTACCTGGTCAGCTGTCACGGTAAGCTTGCCATCCGCCGTGACACTGCTGCCGGCAACGGCCTGGCCTTCGCTGTCGTTACCCTTGCGGTCGCCAAAGAAGGTGCCGGATACCAGGTCGCCGCGATAGTTGCGCCGGGTACCGCGCTGCTGCAGGGCGGTGGTAGCGATGTTTGCCTCCTTGGCTTCGATCGCCATGTCGCCGCGGCTGTGCAGGCTGCTCCCCTTCACATCGACAGTATTCTTGGCCTTGAGCGTCATGCGCTGGGCCTGGAGCGCACTGCCTTGTGCGGTTTCCTTGTACTGGTCGGTATCACTGTCACCGCGCCACAAGTCCTTGCGGTGGCGAACCTGCTCTTCGGTGTGCTGGCTGTCGATGCCGGCAGCGATGGCCAGGTTGGCGCCGCTGTCGAGGGTCAGCTCATTGCCAGCATCCACTTTGGCAGCCACCAGGCGCATGTCGTCAGCGGATTGCAGCAGCACGCTGTCCTTGCCTTGCAAGCGGCTGCCCTGTTGCTGCTGCTGGGTGGTGGTAGTTTCGCGGTTGTAGGTTTCGCGGGTGACGAACAGGAACTTCTTGTTCCAGCTGTCGCTGTCGCGCTCGATGTTCTCGCGGGTTGTGGCATCCAGCGTGAGCTTCTTGCCCGCCTTGGCCTCGATTCGCCGAGCTTGCCCGTCGACGGTTTCGAGTGTCAGGTCATCGGCAGCGGTCAGCCGCAGATCGCCCTGTTCGCTATGCAGTTCGACGGGGCTGTCGGCCTTGCCGCTGACCTGCAGGGCGCCGGCCGACTGGATGTCGACCCCGTCGATGCCAAGCAGCTGCGATGCCCCCACACGCACACCAGCACCTTCTGCAGTGCTCACCACGCGAATGCGCCCGGCGCGCATGGCACCGAACAGGCTGGCATCGATGCTGGAAGGGGTGCCGGGCAGGTGCTCGACAATTTCGCCGCTGCTGCTGTCGATACGGTTGCGACCCACTGTGATATCGATGGAGTTGCGCGCCATCAGCAGCCCTTTGCTGTCCACGCGCGGGGCAATCAGCTCGAGGGCGCCGTTGGGGTTTCGCTGGCCGCCCTCGAGCACTTGCAGGGTACCGCTGGCGTTGAGCGTGTCGAGGTACTTCAGTTGCTGGCCCTCGAACTCGGGGGTACCCACCACGAAGCCGGCGCGTGTGGTGTTGATGAAACTGCCGCCGTTGAGGGTGATGCCATTGGGGTTGGCCAGTATGTAGTCGGCCGGGCGGCCGAAGATTTCCTGTGGCCCTTCGATCAGCGAGGCGTTGCGGCTGACCACCTCGTTGAGGATGGTCGAGGCGGCCTGGCCCTGGAATTGCGGGTTGGCCGCCAGGGCACCGGCCAGTTCCGACTGCCCGGCCTGGGTGGCATTGTTCAGCACCAATCCTGAACGGTCGACGTTGTAGTCGAGGAACTGGTTGTGCGACAGCCCGTTGGCGTTTGGCGCGACAATATCGATGACCGGGACGCCGTGGCCGTCGTTGATGACCGGTGTACCACCGGGGCCGCTGGTTGCTGCCAGGCCGCCCTGGGCCAGTGCGGCGCCGGGCCCGAGCAGGCCGAGGAAGATGGCCCAGCGCAAGATATCCGGGCGGGAATACGGTGACTGCGAGAGTGTTTGCATGTTCTCGTTCTCTTTGTTGTGGGTGAATCAGATGGTCAGGGCCAGTTCCACTACCCAGAAACCGGGTTCCAGCAGCGGGCGGGGCGAGTCGCTGGCGTACAGTGCCCGTTGGTAGCCCAGGCGCAGGTGGCTGCCGGGCAGGCTCAGTTCGGCACCGGCAGTGGCCCCGGCGAGGCGTTGTGAAGGCTTGCCTTCGGCAGTGCGGGTCCAGCCCAGGTCCAGGCCGATGTAGGGGCGTACCTGCAGGGGAGCCGTCCAGCGCTCCGGCAGCGGCTGACTGACGGTGTTGCGCCAGACGGCGCTGCTGGCGCCGGAGTAGGTACGCAGGCGAAACCCGCGCACGGCCGAATCGTCGCTGGCCAGCAACTGCTCGACGGCGGGTAGCGGGTCACTGCTGTATTGCAGAGCCAGTTCGCTCTGCCAGCGCCATGGGTGGCTGGCCGGGCCCTGGCGCAGGTGCAGCAGGTTGGCGCGGTACTTGCGAAAATCCGGGCGCAGGCGTTCCGCTCCCAGCGGTGAGCGGTCGGCGCCGAAGGCATCGACGCCCTGGGCGACACCGAGGTAGCCATTCCACAGGCCGCCCTGGAGCCACAGCAGGTTGATACCCGCTTCCAAGGAGACCAGGGTGGGGCTCTGCTGGACGATCACCGCGCCCGCGCTGCGGTTGACCATCTGCTTGCGGTCCAGCCGGGCGCTGGCGCTGAGCATGCCTTGCTGGTTGCGCCACAGCACCCGCTCGACGCTCAGGCCCTGGTAGCTGCTGCTGCTGCTGCCGTCGGCTACCTGGCGGCTGTGGGGGAGCGGCGCCTCGTAGCGCAGCTCGCTGGCGCTGAGCGCGAAGGTCCAGGCGCCGTAGGGGATGCTGTAGTACAGCGAGATGCCTTGGCTTTGCCCGGGCGCATCAAGCACCGTGCCGTACAGCGACAGGCGCAGGTCATCATTGAGGCCCAGCGGGCTGTCCAGGCCGAAGCCTAAGTTCAGGCGATGACGCCCGGTCAGGTCGCTGCCGCGGTTGTCGAAGCGGCTGTCCAAGTGCCCGCGCGAGGCCACCTTGCGCGGCTGCACGACAACCCGGGTGCCGCCCTGCAGTTCGCCGGGCAGCAACTCTGCGGACAGGTCATAAGCGCGCAGCCGGTTGAGCTGGTCGAGGCCTTGCTCCAGGGCTGGCAGGAACAGTGGCTGCCCGAGCAGGCCGGGAAACGCGCCGGGGAGCGACAGGGGCAACTCGGGGCCGGCCATTTCGATGGACTCGACGAACCCCTCGACGATGACCAGATTCAGCGGTGCGCCGTTTTGTGGAGGTTGCTGCAGGTAGGGCCGGCTGGTCGGGTATCCGGCTTGCACATAGCGCTGGGTGATGGCTTTCAGCAGCCCGTTGATTTCCGCGATACCCATGCACGGGGTAATGAACCTGCGGAGGGTTGGCGTTAGCGCCGAGTCGGAAAGCTCGCGGTTGCCGGCCACGCGTACGCCGGTGATGGCCCAGCAGCGCTGGTCGTGCGGGAGGGGGGCGGTGGTGTCGTGGCTTTCAGCCGGGGCGGGCTGGCGCTGCCAGCGTTCCAGCCGCTGTTGCTGTTCCAGCTGTTGCAGCCCACGCTGCTGATCGCGCAGTTGCTGGCTGGCCGGGTCGTCGGCCAACGCCTGTGGTGCGGCCAGCAAACCTGACAGGCAGCAGGTGAGCGCCCAGCAGGTGGCGCGATGAATGTGGAACGGCATTGAAGCACCCCGCAAATGATGTACGGATTTCGTACTCGTCTGCGTGGATGCTAAAAATTAAGGGGTTCGCCTGGATGCAGTACCCGGCCTAAGCGCTTGTAGGGCGCGTTCTTGCCTGATGGTGGGAAGCTTCCTACAGCATCAGTTGAAAGGCCCGCTATCAGGGCCGAATTTCGATCAACGTGCCATCCCGCACCAGGTCCCAAACTTCCTGCATGTCGCGGTTACGCATGGCAATACACCCATCCGTCCAGTCCAGGGTGTGGAAGTACCACTCCGGATACTCGTCGTTGATCGGCGTGCCATGGATCATGATCATGCTGCCGGCACTCACCCCTTCACGAGTGGCACGGGCCGCGTCGTTGATGTTCGGGTAGTTGATGTGTATGGCCAGGTTGAAACGGTCGCTTTGCTTACGCCAGTCCAGCCAGTAAAGGCCCTCGGGGGTTTTCTTGTCGCCTTCGCGCTCCTTGGCACCCTTTGGCTGCTTGCCCAGCGAGATGCGGTAGGTCTTCAGCGGTTCGCCACGGCTGATCAGTTGCAGACGGCGCTCGGACTTGATCACCAGCACCTTGTCGATCAGCGGTTGCATGGCCTGCTGCGAAGGCGACGGGGTTTGCACTGCCGGCTGGGGCTTGCGGATGATGGTCTCGGTGAAGGCCGCCTGGGACACCGAGGTAACGCAAAGGCAGAAAAGGGCAAGCAACCAGCGCATGTAACGGTATCCCTAAAGGCTTCTAGGTGGTGGGCGAGACGTTCATCGGCGGCAGGTATTCATGGCCTATGGGGTAGTGCTGCCCGATGCGATCGCGATAGTAGCATTCTAGTGTGCGAGTGACGGTGCGGAAAGCCAGCTCGCCCCACGGAATCTCATGTTCCTCGAACAGCCGCACCTCCAGGCTTTCGACACCGACAGCGAAATCAAGGTCCGCAAGCTCGGCGCGGAAGAACACGTGCACCTGGTTGATGTGTGGCAGGTCGAACAGCTGGTACAGGCTCATGCTGCCGACCCGGGCGCAGGCCTCCTCGACGGTTTCGCGACGGGCGGCCTGGTCCAGGGTTTCGCCGTTTTCCATGAAACCGGCGGGCAGGGTCCAGAAGCCGCGGCGTGGCTCGATGGCGCGCCGGCACAGCAACACCTGGCTGCCCCAGGTCGGCAACACGCCGGCGACGATGTTGGGGTTCTGGTAGTGGATGGTCTGGCAAACCCCGCAGACATACCGCAGGCGGCTGTCGCCCTCGGGGATCCGCTGAGTGACCGGCTGGCCGCACGCGCTGCAGAATTTCATGTGTCGTTCCTTTTGCTTCGGGCTATCTTGGCGCGCCGGCCGTGCCGTCGCAAGCGCACGGGGCTTGGGTGCTTCGCGCCTTTGGTGCATCATGCAAGGCAGGCCTTGGATATGAGCGTGCGCAATGCTGGACGAGCTACTTCGCCGAATGAGCAACCACCAACCCGCATCACTGGAAACCGACCGGCGGTTCCCCGAAGCGGCGGTCCTCTTGCCCATTACCCGCAGCGAAGCGCCCGAGCTGGTCCTGACCCTGCGCGCCAAGGGCCTGTCCACCCACGGCGGCGAAGTGGCCTTTCCCGGTGGCCGCCGCGACCCGGAAGACCCGGACCTGGTGTTCACCGCGCTACGTGAAGCCGAAGAAGAAATCGGCCTGCCACCAGGCCTGGTGGAAGTGATCGGCCCGCTCAGCCCGCTGATTTCGCTGCACGGCCTGAAAGTGACGCCATTCGTCGGGCTCATCCCCGATTTTGTCGAATACCGTGCCAATGATGCCGAGATCGCGGCAGTATTCACCGTGCCGCTGGAATTCTTCCGCCAGGACCCGCGCGACCATACCCACCGTATCGATTACCAGGGGCGCAGCTGGTATGTGCCCAGCTATCGCTATGGCGAATACAAGATCTGGGGGTTGTCGGCGATCATGATCGTCGAACTGGTCAACCTGCTGTTCGATGCCGGCATCAGCCTGCACCAGCCCCCTGAGCGTTACATCGAAAACTGAGCGGGGCCAACCCCGTCGTCTGCGTTGCAGCCTGAGGAGCAAGCATGAAATACCGCCTGGGCGACCTGCGGGTCGAGAGCCACCCCACCAGTTGGGCCGCACCCAACGCCACGCTGATCGGCAAGGTGCGCCTGCAGGCCGATGCCAGCGTGTGGTTTGGCGCGGTGCTGCGCGGGGACAACGAGCTGATCGACATTGGCGAAGGCAGCAACGTGCAGGATGGCACGGTGATGCACACTGACATGGGCTCGCCGCTGACCCTGGGCAAGGGCGTGACCGTTGGCCACAACGCCATGCTGCATGGTTGCACGGTGGGCGACTACAGCCTGGTTGGTATCAATGCGGTGATCCTTAATGGCGCGCGCATCGGCAAGCATTGCATCATTGGCGCCAATGCGCTGATTGCAGAAGGCAAGGAGATCCCCGACGGTTCGCTGGTGGTGGGTTCGCCGGGCAAGGTGGTGCGCGAGCTGACCGAACAGCAGAAACGCATGCTCGAAGCCAGTGCCGCGCATTACGTGCACAATGCCCAGCGTTATGCACGGGAGTTGGTGGTTGATGATGAGTGATGTAGTGGAGCGCCCGGTAGCCTCGCCGTGCGTGAGTATCTGTGCGTTGGACGAGCAGGATATCTGCACAGGTTGCCAGCGAACCGTGGCCGAGATCGGCCGCTGGGGGCGGATGGACAACGACGAACGCCGGGCGGTGCTCAAACTTTGCCATGAAAGGGCAGTAGAGGCCGGCCTCATCCTGTAGGGCTGACTCGCCCCCCCTGTGGGAGCGGGTTCACCCGCGAACACCGGCGCAGCCGGTGCCATCCACCGTGTTGGATTCTTCGCGGGTGAATCCGCTCCCACAGGTACTGCGCAGCCCTCGAACCTGAAGCTGTACCTTTGAGAGCGGGTTTACCCGCGAACCAGCCAGCGGTAATCTGTGCGGCTTGCCCACAGACTACCAGCCATGTTCTATCTGATTGCCTACATCAGCAGCGTAGTGCTGATCAACTACGCCTTCTCCAGCGCGCCACACCTGGACATCATCTGGTCCGCCTGGGGCGGCCTGGTGTTCATCCTGCGCGACATGGTGCAAACCCGCTTCGGCCATGGCGCTCTGGTCGCCATGCTGGCGGCGCTGGTGCTGTCCTACGTCACCTCGGAACCGGCCATAGCCCTGGCCAGCGCCACCGCCTTCTTCATTTCCGAACTTATCGACTGGCTGGTGTTCAGCATCACCCGCCGACCGCTGCGCGACCGCCTGTGGCTGAGCTCGGCGCTGAGCATCCCGGTCGACACCTTCATCTTCTTCGGCATGATCGGTGCCCTGACCCCAGCCGTGATCGGCACCGCCATGGCCTCGAAATTCGCTGGTGTCACCGCCGTGTGGCTGGCCATGGCATTTCGCGCCCGGCGGGCCGCCGTGGCGGGTTGATGGTGTAGAATAGCGGTCCTTTTTCAGCGGGCGGCGCCAAGCCTGGTGCGGCCCCGGACGCCTTCGAGGACCTGAAATGACCCGTATCGGAACCCCCTTGTCGCCCACCGCGACCCGTGTACTGCTCTGCGGCTGTGGCGAGCTGGGCAAGGAAGTGGTGATCGAGCTGCAGCGCCTGGGCGTCGAAGTGATCGCCGTCGACCGCTACGCCAATGCCCCGGCAATGCAGGTGGCGCACCGCAGCCACGTGGTCAACATGCTCGATGGCGTGGCCCTGCGCGCGGTGATCGAGGCCGAGAAGCCGCACTACATCGTCCCTGAAATCGAAGCCATCGCCACCGCCACCTTGGTCGAGCTGGAAAACGAAGGTTTCAACGTGGTGCCGACCGCCCGCGCCACCCAGCTCACCATGAACCGTGAAGGCATCCGCCGCCTGGCCGCCGAAGAGCTGGACCTGCCAACCTCGCCGTACCACTTCGCCGACACCTACGAAGACTACGCCAAGGCCGTGGCCGATGTCGGGTACCCGTGCGTGGTCAAACCGGTGATGAGCTCGTCGGGCAAGGGCCAGAGCCTGCTGCGCAGCGATGCCGACTTGCAGAAGTCGTGGGCCTACGCCCAGGAAGGCGGCCGCGCCGGCAAAGGCCGGGTCATCGTCGAGGGCTTCATCGACTTCGAATACGAAATCACCCTGCTGACCGTGCGCCACGTCGGTGGCACCACCTTCCTCGAGCCAGTCGGCCACCGCCAGGAGAAGGGTGACTACCAGGAATCGTGGCAGCCGCAGGCCATGAGCCCGAAGGCGCTGGCCGAATCGCAGCGGGTGGCCAAGGCGGTCACCGATGCCCTGGGCGGTCGTGGCCTGTTTGGCGTGGAACTGTTCGTGAAGGGCGACCAGGTGTGGTTCAGCGAAGTCTCGCCACGCCCGCATGACACCGGCCTGGTGACCCTGATTTCCCAGGACCTGTCGCAGTTTGCCCTGCATGCCCGTGCCATTCTTGGCCTGCCGATTCCGGTAGTGCGCCAGTTCGGCCCTTCTGCTTCGGCGGTGATCTTGCCCGAGGGGCAGTCGCAGCAGACCAGCTTTGCCAACCTGGGTGCGGCGCTGAGCGAGCCGGATACCGCCATTCGCCTGTTCGGCAAGCCGGAAATCAACGGTACCCGCCGCATGGGCGTGTGCCTGGCGCGTGATGAGTCGGTCGAAGCGGCGCGTGCCAAGGCGACCCGTGCTTCGCAGGCGGTCAAGGTCGAGTTCTGATCCGATTGGGGCTGCGTTGCAGCCCTTCGCGGGCACGCCCGCTCCCACAGGTTTCGGCGCTACCCCTGTGGGAGCGGGCGTGCCCGCGAAGGGCCGCAACGCGGCCCCAATTACTTACAGCTGCGTATTGCGGGTCTCTTTCAGGCACAGCACGGCAATCAAGCTGATCAACGCCGCCACCGACACATAACCCCCCACCCAGCTCAACCCACCCATGCTCACCAGCTTCTGGGCAAAGAACGGTGCCGCCGATGCGCCGACGATGCCGCCCAGGTTATAGGCCGCCGAAGCGCCGGTATAACGCACGTGGGTCGGGAACAGTTCAGGCAGCAGTGCCCCCATCGGCGCAAAAGTCACGCCCATCAGGAACAATTCGATGGCCAGGAACAGCGCCACACCTGCGGTCGACCCCGAAGTCAGCAGCGGCTCCATGGTAAAGCCCGAGGCCACTGCCAGCAGGCCGCCGACGATCAGCACCGGTTTGCGCCCGTAGCGGTCGCTGAGCCAGGCCGACAGTGGTGTGGCCAGGGCCATGAACACCACCGCGAAGCACAGCAGGCCAAGGAACGTTTCGCGGCTGTAGCCCAGCGTGGTCACGCCATAGCTCAGCGAGAACACCGTGGAGATGTAGAACAGCGCGTAGCACACCACCATCGCCGCTGCGCCCAGCAGGGTCGGCAGCCAGTATCTGGAAAACAGGTCGACCACCGGCATTTTCACCCGCTCGTGGCGGGCGACGGCCTTGGCGAACACCGGGCTTTCTTCCAGCTTCAGGCGCACATACAGGCCCACCAGGACCAGCGCGGCGCTGAGCAGGAACGGAATGCGCCAGCCCCACTCGCGGAACTGCTCGTCGCTGAGCACCAGGGCCAGGGTCAGGAACAGGCCGTTGGCGGCCAAAAAGCCGATCGACGGGCCCAGCTGCGGGAACATGCCGAACCAGGCGCGCTTGCCTTCGGGCGCGTTCTCGGTGGCCAGCAAGGCCGCGCCACCCCATTCGCCACCCAGCCCCAGGCCTTGGCCAAAGCGCAGCAGGCAGAGGATGATCGGCGCCCATACACCAATGCTTTCATATCCTGGCAGCACACCGATGGCCGTGGTGGACACGCCCATCAGCAGCAGCGAGGCGACCAGGGTCGACTTGCGGCCGATACGGTCGCCAAAGTGGCCGAACAGTGCCGAGCCTAGCGGGCGCGCCAGGAAGGCGATACCGAAGGTGAGGAAGGCCGCCAGCATCTGCGCGGTGCCTGACCCGGACGGGAAGAACACCGGGCCGATCACCAGGGCGGCGGCAGTGGCGTAGACGTAGAAATCGTAGAACTCGATGGCGGTGCCGATGAAGCTGGCGGTGGCTACCCGCGCGGGCGAGTTGACCGGCGCGGCAGGCGCTTCGGCATAGGTGCTGCTGGTTGTCATTGAATAGGTCCCTGACAGTCTGGTCCGGCTCCATTGGGATAAGCCCCGCGGCGTGCAATGCAAAAGGGCAGGCACGGTGGCGCGGGCGCCGGAGCGTTTTGTTGTTGTGTGCGCCCGACTGACGATAGCCCAAGGGGGATAGGGGCGGGGGCGGGCACTGTTCGGGGTGTTGAAGCAGGACCGCGGGGCGTGTCAGTGGAGCGGACTGGCCGTGGAGCGCCGGGTGCGGGTAGCAGGCGGGACGGCGGGGCTGGGTAAGCGTGACCCGAGTATAGCTATCGGGTCACGGTCCACACCAGTACCTTGCTGGCACAATTGTCCTCTGTTTCGAGGATTTCCAGGCGATAGCGGCCGATCTTCAGGCAAACGGCGCTTTCCGGGATACTTTCCAGCGCTTCGGTGACCAGCCCGTTGAGGGTTTTCGGCCCGCCGTCGCAGGGCAGGTGCCAGCCCAGACTGCGGTTGATTTCACGCAGCGAAGCGGTGCCGTCAATGACGAAAGTGCCATCGGGCTGTGGGTGCACGTGGGGGTTGTCCAGGCTGTGTTCATCCTCGAACTCGCCAACGATCTCTTCGAGGATGTCTTCCAGGGTGACGATGCCCAGCACCTCGCCGTATTCGTCCACCACCACGCCCAGGCGGCGCTGCTGCTTGTGGAAGTTCAGCAGCTGCATTTGCAGGGGCGTGCTCTCGGGTACGAAATAGGGCTCGTAGCAGGCGCCGAGCAGCATCTCCAGGGTCAGCTCGGCCTTGGGCAGCAGGTGGCTGATCAGCTTGGTATTGAGGATTGCTTCAACCTGGTTGATGTCGCTGTGGTACACCGGCAGGCGGGTGTGGCGGCTGACGATCAGTTGCTCGATGATGCGCTCGATCGGCTCGTCGAGGCTGATGCCGTCCACTTCGTTGCGCGGTACCAGGATGTCGTTGACGGTCATCTTGTCCAGTGACTGCAGGCCGTCGAGCAGGCCGTGGCGCGGTGCTTCGTGTTCCTCATCCTCGTCGAATTCGTCGGCTTCCTGCGGGTGCAGGGCCACGGCCGTGGGTTGCACGCGGAACGGACGCAGGATCAGCTTGGCCATGCCATCCAGCAGGCAGGCCAGCGGTTGCAGCAGGGCGAGGGGTACTTTCAGCAGGCTGGTGCCGAGGCTGACGAACGCTTGCGGGTTGCGCCGGGCCAGGCGCCGCGGCAGGTATTCGGCAAACACCAGCAGGACGAGGGTGGCGGCCAACCCGGCCAGCCAGAAGCCGTGCTCGCCGCTATGGCGCTGGCCGAGCAGGCAGGCCAGGCCCAGCACCAGCAGCTTGCCCAGGCTGGCGCACAGCACCAGGGCCTGGGCCGGCAGCACGGGCTGGCCGTCCTCGCCGGTGCGCAGCGTGCCATTGAGTTGCAGGCGGGCGGCGTCCACCGCGGTGAACAGCGCCGACCACAACAGGGCCAGTGCCAGGGTGCCGAATAGCGGTGCGTACGGCAGGGTATCCATGGGCGGCCGTCAGATATGCAGGATGAATTCGCGAACCAGCTTGCTGCCGAAATAGGCCAGCATCAGCAGGCAGAAACCGGCCAGCGTCCAGCGGATGGCCTTGTGGCCACGCCAGCCCAGGCGGGTGCGGCCCCACAGCAGCACGCTGAACACCACCCAGGCGATACAGGCCAGCAGGGTCTTGTGTACCAGATGCTGGGCGAACAGGTTGTCGAGGAACAGCCAGCCGGAGATCAGCGACAGCGACAGCAGGCACCAGCCAGCCCAGAGGAAGCCGAACAGCAGGCTTTCCATGGTTTGCAGCGGCGGGAAGTTGCGGATCAGCCCGGACGGGTGCTTGTTCTTCAGTTGGCGGTCCTGCAGCAGCAACAGCAGGGCCTGGAACACCGCAATGGTGAACAGCCCATAGGCCAGGATCGACAGCAGGATATGCGCGAGGATACCCGGCTCTTCGTTGACCAGCGGCACCGTGCCGGGGGGCGCGAACTGGGCCAGCAGCGCGGTCACCGCGCCCAGCGGGAACAGCAGCACCAACAGGTTTTCCACGGGTATGCGCAAGCAGGCCAGCAGGGTCAGGGCGATGACCGCCACGGCGATCAGGCTGGCGGCACTGAAGAAGTCCAGGCTCAGGCCCAGCGGGGTGATCAGCTGGAAGAACAGCGCACCGGCCTGGGCGAGTACCGCGAAGGCACCCAGCAGGGCAAGCAGGCGCTTGTCGGCCTTGCGGTTCTGGGCAAGGTAAGAGCCCTGGTAGATGGCCGCAGCTATATATAGGCCGGCGGCGATCAGGTTGGGGATGAGGCTGGGTGAGGAGAACATAAGTCCTGGTTGGCGAGCCTTAAAGAGACGGAGTTTGGCATAGATCGCGCTGGTCTAGGAAGACTGGCGGACCGCGGTACGGCATTCGCGGGTGAACCCGCTCCCACAGGTACGGCGCCGGTTTCGAATGTGGTGCAGGCCCTGTGGGAGCGGGTTCACCCGCGAAGAGGCCGGCACAGCCACCGAATATCTACCAGGCCGCCAGCAAGGTGTGCGCCGCCGCCGCACTTCGCTATAATCGCCGCCTTGCTGTGCCCGGCGGGTATGCATTCCCCCCTGGGCGCCTGACAAACCTCGGCTTTTACTGGGCCTGAAAGGATCACCATGTTCGAAAACCTGACCGACCGCCTGTCACAGACGCTGCGCCATGTCACCGGCAAGGCCAAGCTGACCGAAGACAACATCAAGGACACGCTGCGCGAAGTGCGCATGGCCCTGCTCGAGGCCGACGTTGCCCTGCCGGTGGTCAAGGATTTCGTCAACAGCGTCAAGGATCGTGCAGTCGGCACCGAGGTGTCGCGCAGCCTGACCCCGGGCCAGGCGTTCGTGAAGATCGTCCAGGCCGAGCTGGAAAGCCTGATGGGCGCGGCCAACGAAGACCTCGCACTGAACGCCGCTCCGCCAGCCGTGGTGCTGATGGCCGGCCTGCAGGGTGCCGGTAAGACCACCACCGCCGGCAAGCTGGCGCGCTTCCTCAAGGAGCGCAAGAAAAAGAGCGTGATGGTGGTGTCCGCCGACGTCTACCGCCCGGCGGCGATCAAGCAGCTGGAAACCCTGGCCAACGACATCGGCGTCACCTTCTTCCCGTCCGACATCAGCCAGAAGCCGGTGGCCATCGCTGAAGCGGCCATCCGCGAAGCCAAGCTGAAGTTCATCGACGTGGTCATCGTCGACACCGCCGGCCGTCTGCACATCGACGCCGACATGATGGACGAGATCAAGGCACTGCATGCCGCGGTCAAGCCGATCGAGACCCTGTTCGTGGTCGACGCCATGACCGGCCAGGACGCCGCCAACACCGCCAAGGCCTTTGGCGAGGCGCTGCCGCTGACCGGCGTGGTGCTGACCAAGGTCGACGGTGACGCCCGTGGCGGTGCCGCGCTGTCGGTGCGTGCCATCACCGGCAAGCCGATCAAGTTCATCGGTATGGGCGAGAAGACCGAAGCCCTCGAACCGTTCCACCCCGACCGCGTCGCCTCGCGCATCCTCGGCATGGGTGACGTGCTCAGCCTGATCGAGCAGGCCGAGCAGAACATCGACAAGGCCAAGGCCGACAAGCTGGCCAAGAAGCTGAAGAAGGGCAAGGGCTTCGACCTCGAAGACTTCCGTGACCAGCTGCAGCAGATGAAGAACATGGGCGGCCTCGGCGGCCTGATGGACAAGCTGCCGAGCATCGGCGGGGTCAACCTGTCGCAGATGGGCAACGCCCAGGGCGCCGCCGAGAAGCAGTTCAAGCAGATGGAAGCGATCATCAACTCCATGACCCCGGCCGAGCGCCGTGATCCGGAGCTGATCAGCGGCTCGCGCAAGCGCCGCATTGCCATCGGTTCCGGCACCCAGGTGCAGGACGTCGGCCGCCTGATCAAGCAGCACAAGCAAATGCAGAAGATGATGAAGAAATTCTCCGCCAAGGGCGGCATGGCCAAGATGATGCGCGGCCTTGGCGGGATGCTGCCGGGCGGCGGCATGCCGAAGCTGTAACCCCTATTCCGGGGGCCTGCCGTTTGTCCGGCAGGCGTCCAGAACCCCCGCCGTGGCGGGGCAATGGCCGCGGATTTCGCGGCTCAACCGGCAGATCTGGACGGCAGGGCAGGGCCTTGCCGAAAAAGTCATTTGCAAATGTCCGTGTATTCCCCGAGAATATGCGGCCTTTTGGGCACCCGTGTGCCTATTTGGCATTCAGATTTGCAGTACCAGCTGCTGTATCAACTGCAGCACCGACTATAGGAACGATGTTCACATGGTAACCATTCGTCTGGCCCGTGGCGGCTCGAAAAAGCGCCCATTCTACCACCTGACCGTGACCAACTCGCGTAACGCCCGTGACGGCCGTTTCGTTGAGCGCGTAGGTTTCTTCAACCCGATCGCTGCTGGCGCCGAAGTCAAGCTGTCGGTCAACCAAGAGCGCGTCAACTACTGGCTGAGCCAGGGTGCACAGCCGTCTGAGCGCGTTGCTCAGCTGCTGAAGGACGCTGCCAAGGCTGCTGCCTGAGTAGTATGAACGCGACGCCAGAAAAGGCTGACGACCTCATCGTCGTTGGCAAGATTTTTTCGGTTCACGGCGTTCGCGGCGAGGTGAAGGTGTATTCCTTTACCGATCCGATTGAAAACCTGTTGGATTATCCGCGCTGGACGCTTCGGCACGAAGGCAAGGTAAAGCAGGTCGAGCTGGTCAACGGTCGTGGCTCCCAGAAGGGCCTGGTCGTGAAGCTGAAAGGCCTCGATGATCGCGATGAAGCCCGTCTTCTGAGCGGTTACGAAATCTGCATTCCGCGGAGCCTTTTGCCCAACCTGGCTGCTGACGAGTACTACTGGTACCAGTTGGTCGGCCTGAAGGTCATCAACCAGGACGAACAACTGTTCGGCAAGGTCGATCACCTGTTGGAGACCGGTGCGAACGATGTAATGGTGGTCAAGCCCTGCGCAGGCAGCCTGGATGATCGCGAGCGTCTGTTGCCCTATACGGCGCAATGCGTGCTCGACGTCGACCTGGAAGCAGGCGTGATGCGGGTTGAATGGGACGCGGACTTCTAAACGATGGGTAACCTTCGCGTAGACGTCATCACGTTGTTCCCCGAGATGTTCTCGGCCATCACGGAGTACGGCATTACCAGCCGCGCGGTGAAACAGGGGTTGCTTCAGGTGACTTGCTGGAACCCGCGGGACTACACCACAGATCGTCACCACACGGTGGATGATCGGCCGTTTGGCGGTGGTCCGGGCATGGTAATGAAAATCAAGCCTCTGGAAGACGCCCTGGTTAGCGCCAGGCAAGCGACCGGAGCAGCGGCGAAGGTGATCTACCTTTCGCCACAAGGCCGCAAGCTGACTCAGCAGGCGGTCAAAGGCCTGGCCGAACAGGAATCGTTGATCCTGATCGCCGGTCGTTATGAAGGCATCGACGAGCGCTTTATCGAGGCTCATGTCGATGAGGAGTGGTCGATTGGCGACTATGTGCTTTCCGGTGGCGAGCTGCCGGCCATGGTACTGATCGATGCGGTTACACGGCTGCTGCCCGGAGCTTTAGGGCATGTGGACTCGGCGGAAGAAGATTCCTTCACCGACGGTCTGCTCGATTGCCCGCACTACACCCGACCTGAGGTGTATGCGGATCAGCGTGTTCCCGACGTGTTGCTAAGTGGCAACCATGCACACATCCGGCGTTGGAGAATGAAGCAGTCCCTTGGTAGGACCTTCGAACGACGCGCCGATCTTCTGGAAAGTCGCTCGCTTTCTGGAGAAGAGAAGAAGCTGCTCGAGGAATATCTCCGCGAGCGGGACGATAGTTAAACGTATCGATGGTGGATCACGTATCCATCTTAGGAGCACAGCATGACCAACAAGATCATCCAGCAGCTCGAAGCCGAGCAGATGAGCAAGGAAATCCCGACCTTCGCACCAGGCGACACCGTTGTCGTTCAGGTTAAAGTGAAGGAAGGTGAGCGTTCCCGTCTGCAGGCGTTCGAAGGCGTCGTTATCGCCAAGCGTAACCGCGGTCTGAACAGCGCCTTCACCGTGCGCAAGATCTCCAGCGGCGTTGGCGTAGAGCGTACCTTCCAGACCTACAGCCCGCAAATCGACAGCCTGGCCGTGAAACGTCGTGGTGACGTGCGTAAAGCCAAGCTGTACTACCTGCGCGACCTGTCCGGCAAAGCCGCTCGCATCAAGGAAAAACTGTCCTGAGTGCAGTTTGCCCGGTGGCCGAGGCCGCCTAGCGAGAAAAAAGCAGCCTTCGGGCTGCTTTTTTGCGTTTTGACCCCCCGAAGATGTGATTGCCATGACTACCCGAGACCAGGAAATCCTGCGCCGCACCGAGCTGTCGGTGACCCGCGTGACCAAGGCGGTGTTCCCCAACACCACCAACCACCACAACACCCTGTTCGGCGGCACCGCCCTGGCCTGGATGGACGAAGTGTCGTTCATTGCTGCCACGCGCTTCTGCCGCCTGCCACTGGTGACCGTGTCCACTGACCGCATCGACTTCAAGCACCCGATACCGGCGGGCTCGATCGTCGAGTTGGTGGGGACGGTCATCAAGGTGGGTAATACCAGTTTGCAGGTGCAGGTGGATGTGTTCGTCGAGAACATGTACCTGGATGGGCGCGAGCGAGCGATTCACGGGGTGTTCAGCTTCGTCGCCATCGACGAGGACAAGCGGCCGGTGCCGGTTTTGCCCCAGGCCTGAGTTCTCCTGCACTGGCCCTTTCGCGGCTAAAGCCGCTCCCACAGGGATCGCACATACCTCAAGGGCGGTGATATCTCTGTGGGAGCGGCTTTAGCCGCGAAGAGGCCAGTACAGACAACAATTATGCTGCTGTGAAACACTAAGCCACCTCCAACACCCAGCAGCCCCGAATGCCCGCCCTAGACCACCCCCTGATCGACCAGTTCCTCGACGCCCTGTGGCTTGAAAAGGGCCTGTCCGACAACACCCGCATGTCCTACCGCAGCGACCTGGCCCTGTTCAACGGTTGGCTGCAGGAACACGGCGTCAGCTTGCCCGACGCCGGCCGCGACCTGATTATCGACCACCTGGCCTGGCGCCTCGACCAAGGCTACAAGCCGCGCTCCACGGCACGCTTCCTGTCCGGCCTGCGCGGTTTTTTCCGCTACCTGCTGCGGGAAAAGCTGGTGGCCATCGACCCGACCCTGCAAGTCGACATGCCGCAACTGGGCAAGCCGCTGCCCAAGTCGTTGTCCGAAGCCGACGTCGAAGCCTTGCTGCAGGCCCCGGACCTGGGCGAAGCCATTGGCCAGCGTGACCGCGCCATGCTCGAAGTGCTTTACGCCTGCGGCCTGCGGGTCACCGAACTGGTCAGCCTGGCCCTCGACCAGGTCAACCTGCGCCAAGGCGTGCTGCGGGTGATGGGCAAGGGCAGCAAGGAGCGCCTGGTGCCCATGGGCGAAGAGGCGGTGCTTTGGTTGCAGCGCTACCTGCGCGATGGCCGCGCCGAACTGCTCAATGGCCGCCCCAGCGATGTCTTGTTCCCCAGCCAGCGTGGCGAGCAGATGACCCGCCAGACCTTCTGGCATCGCATCAAGCACCATGCCCGGGTCGCCGGTATCGACAAACCGCTGTCGCCGCATACCCTGCGCCATGCCTTCGCTACTCATCTGCTCAACCATGGTGCCGACCTGCGCGTGGTGCAGATGCTGCTGGGCCACAGTGACCTTTCGACCACGCAGATCTACACCCATGTCGCCAAGGCCCGCCTGCAGCAATTGCATGCCCAGCACCACCCGCGTGGATGAATGTTTTTCATGTTCCGCCGACCGGTCCTTGCAAGGCCCTTCACCGGCGGTGTGATGTGGTAGGCTTGAGCGGTTTGCACCAAGGGCCGCACGGTCACCGCGTATTTTCCGCAGGTGGCGCCCTCCGGCCCCTGTCCGCCTTCAGGAGTTCCCATGCGCGTGACCCAGTTTTTCGCCGCCGCCGCGTTGGCGCTGGCCAGTACCTTTGCCGCTGCCGCGGCAACCGATAGCAATGCTGCTGCCGAGCAGGCCATCCGTAAGTCATTGCAGAACCTTGAGCTGGAAGTGCCCGTCGAAAGCGTGGCCAGCAGCCCGGTCAGCGGCCTCTATGAAGTCAAGCTGCAGGGCGGCCGCGTGCTGTATGCCAGCGGCGACGGCCAGTTCGTGATGCAGGGCTACCTGTTCCAGATCCAGGACGGCAAGCCGGTCAACCTCACCGAGAAGACCGAGCGCCTGGGCATTGCCAAGCTCATCAACGGCATTCCAGCCGCCGAGATGGTGGTTTATCCTGCCAAAGGCGAGACCAAGTCGCACATCACCGTGTTCACCGACACCACCTGCCCGTACTGCCACAAGCTGCACGCCGAGGTGCCCGAGCTCAACCGCCGCGGTATCGAAGTGCGCTATGTCGCCTTCCCGCGCCAGGGCCTCGGTTCGTCGGGTGACCAGCAGTTGCAGGCTGTCTGGTGTTCCAGCGACCGCCGTGCGGCGATGGACAAGATGGTCGAGGGTGAGGAAATCAAGGCCGCCAAGTGCGCCAACCCGGTCAGCAAGCAGTTCCAGCTGGGCCAGTCGATCGGCGTCAATGGCACGCCGGCGATTGTCCTTGAAAGCGGCCAGGTCATTCCGGGCTACCAGCCGGCACCGCAGGTCGCCAAGCTGGCACTGGCCAAGTAATCCAATTCAGTACGCCGTCGTCATGGGGTGACGGCATGTTTCACGGTCGGCATAGGTGCCGGCCGTTCAATGGGGAGTTCACAGTGAAACCGGTCAAAGTAGGCATCTGTGGGTTGGGGACCGTCGGTGGCGGAACCTTCAATGTACTTCAGCGCAACGCCGAGGAGATCGCCCGCCGTGCCGGGCGCGGTATTGAAGTGGCACAGATTGCCATGCGCTCGCAGAACCCGAACTGCCAGATTACCGGTACCCCCATTACCGCTGATGTGTTCGAAGTTGCGAGCAACCCGGAGATCGACATTGTCATCGAGCTGATCGGTGGCTACACCGTGGCCCGCGAACTGGTGCTCAAGGCCATCGAAAACGGCAAGCACGTGGTCACCGCCAACAAGGCGCTGATTGCCGTGCACGGCAACGAAATCTTCGCCAAGGCCCGCGAGAAGGGCGTGATCGTCGCCTTCGAAGCGGCCGTGGCCGGTGGCATCCCGGTGATCAAGGCCATCCGCGAAGGCCTGTCGGCCAACCACATCAACTGGCTGGCCGGCATCATCAACGGCACCGGCAACTTCATCCTCACCGAAATGCGTGAGAAGGGCCGCGCCTTCCCGGACGTGCTGGCCGAAGCCCAGGCGCTGGGTTACGCCGAAGCCGACCCGACCTTCGACGTTGAAGGCATCGATGCCGCGCACAAGTTGACCATCCTGGCCTCGATCGCTTTCGGCATCCCGCTGCAATTCGACAAGGCCTACACCGAAGGCATCACCCAGCTGACCACTGCTGACGTGAACTATGCCGAGGCCCTGGGCTACCGCATCAAGCACCTGGGTGTGGCCCGCCGCACTGCCGAAGGTATCGAGCTTCGCGTACACCCGACGCTGATCCCGGCCGACCGCCTGATCGCCAACGTCAACGGCGTGATGAACGCCGTCATGGTCAACGGCGACGCCGCTGGCTCCACCCTGTACTACGGCGCCGGTGCCGGCATGGAGCCTACCGCTTCGTCGGTGGTCGGTGATCTGGTGGATGTGGTCCGTGCCATGACCTCCGACCCGGAAAACCGCGTGCCGCACCTGGCCTTCCAGCCGGATTCGCTGTCGGCCCACCCGATCCTGCCGATCGAAGCCTGCGAAAGTGCCTACTACCTGCGCATCCAGGCCAAGGATCACCCTGGCGTACTGGCCCAGGTGGCCAGCATCCTCTCGGAGCGTGGCATCAACATCGAGTCGATCATGCAGAAGGAAGCCGAGGAACAGGACGGCCTGGTGCCGATGATCCTGCTGACCCATCGCGTGGTCGAGCAGCGCATCAACGACGCCATCGTCGCCCTGGAAGCCCTGCAGGACGTCATCGGCAAGGTCGTGCGCATTCGCGTCGAGCAGCTCAACTAACAATAGTGCCGTGGGGCCGCCAGCGCGGCCCCGGCCCCAGTATCGAAGGTTTGCACCCATGCGCTATATCAGTACCCGCGGCCAGGCTCCGGCCCTCAATTTCGAAGACGTCCTGCTGGCTGGCCTGGCCAGCGACGGCGGCCTGTACGTCCCGGAAAACCTGCCACGCTTCACCCAGGAAGAAATCGCCTCGTGGGCTGGCCTGCCGTACCACGAACTTGCTTTCCGGGTGATGCGCCCGTTCGTCGAAGGTAGCATCGCCGACGCCGACTTCAAGAAGATCCTCGAGGAAACCTACGGCGAGTTCGCCCACGCCGCGGTTGCCCCGCTGCGTCAATTGAACAGCAACGAGTGGGTGCTGGAGCTGTTCCACGGCCCGACCCTGGCGTTCAAGGACTTCGCCCTGCAACTGCTCGGCCGCCTGCTGGACCACGTGCTGGCCAAGCGCAACGAGCGCGTGGTGATCATCGGCGCCACCAGCGGTGACACCGGTTCCGCCGCCATCGAAGGTTGCCGCCGTTGCGACAACGTCGACATCTTCATCCTGCACCCGCACCAGCGCGTGTCGGAAGTGCAGCGCCGGCAGATGACCACCATCTTCGGCGACAACATCCACAACATCGCCATCGAAGGCAACTTCGACGACTGCCAGGAAATGGTCAAGGCCAGCTTCGCCGACCAGTCGTTCCTCAAGGGCACCCGCCTGGTTGCGGTCAACTCGATCAACTGGGCGCGGATCATGGCCCAGATCGTCTACTACTTCCACGCTGCCCTGCAGCTGGGTGGCCCGGCGCGTTCCGTGGCGTTCTCGGTGCCGACCGGCAACTTCGGCGACATCTTCGCCGGTTACCTGGCACGTAACATGGGGCTGCCGGTCAGCCAGCTGATCGTCGCCACCAACCGCAACGACATCCTGCACCGCTTCATGAGCGGCAACCAGTATGTCAAGGAAACCCTGCACGCGACCCTGTCGCCGTCGATGGACATCATGGTCTCGTCCAACTTCGAGCGCCTGCTGTTCGACCTGCACGGCCGCAACGGCGGCGCCATTGCCGAGCTGATGGCCAACTTCAAGCAAGGTGGCGGTTTCAGCGTCGAGCAAGACCGCTGGACCGAAGCGCGCAAGCTGTTCGACTCGCTGGCAGTGAGCGACGAGCAGACCTGCGAAACCATCGCCGAAGTGTTCGCCGCTACCGGCGAAGTGCTCGACCCGCACACCGCTATCGGCGTCAAGGCCGCCCGCGAGTGCCGCCGCAGCCTGGACACGCCGATGGTGGTGCTGGGTACCGCGCACCCGGTCAAGTTCCCGGAAGCGGTGGAGAAGGCCGGTGTTGGCAAGGCGCTGGAGCTGCCAGCGCACCTCAGCGACCTGTTCAGCCGTGAAGAGCGTTGCACGGTGCTGGCCAATGACCTGAAGGCCGTGCAGGGCTTTGTCAGCCAGCATGGTAACCGCGGCAAGCCTTTGTAAGCATCGGGGCCGCACTGCGGCCCATCGCCGGAAAGCCAGCTCCCACCCCGACCACATAGACCCAAGGTCATGTGCAATCTCTGTGGGAGCTGGCTTGCCGGCGATGGGCTGCGGAGCAGGTCTAATTATCCGAATCTTCCCACTGCTCCATCAGAAACATCCTATTCAGGTCGCCCAGCGCAACGCCTAAATTAGCCGGTCCTCCCATCAGGAGCGGCTCATGCACCAGCCCTACGTGTTGATCCACCAGGCTCGCCCATCCCATCAGATCCTCCTGCACCAGGCCCTCAACGCTCAGGGCATGTTCCATGTGCGCATCAGCGAAACCAGTGCAGACCTCGACGCCTGCCTGAACGCCGATCACCGCCCCGATCTGCTGATCCTTGACCACGCCATGCCAACCCGGGCCGGCCTTGCCTTGCTCGAACAGCAGCACCGAACTCGTGCTTTGCTGTTCGTCGGCCAGGCTACCCCCGAGCGCCGCAACCTTGCCCAAGAGGCCAGAAACCGGGGCCTGTGGGTGCTCGCCGAACTGCCCTGGCCGCTGTCGATGCCAAGCCTGCAGCGCGCTCTGCAGGCACTGCAGGTGCGCCCGTGGCGGCGTATTCAAACTGTCACGTCCGCCCCGCATGCTCACTGAAGCAGCCGCGGTGTAACGAACTTTCCGCTGCGTCTGTTGGTCAGTTCCTCTATATCCCACCACGCAGCGAGTGATCCGGATGGAAAGAATCTGCAGACTGCTCAACGAAGCCCTGACCCCTTATCAGACCCACCTCGGCATAGCCGATGCCCAGGGTAATCGCCAACTGACCGTTCATGACCGCCTCGCCGGCATTACCTTGCGACGCACGGTGAGCGAACGCCAGTTGCAGGAACAACGCCTGTTGGTCGACCTGGTGGATGGCCTTCACCGTGACCTGCAGATCGCCGAAGGGCGTTTGCAGCCCTGTGTGATCGCGGCATTGCAGCAGCGCCAGCAACCCCATGGAACCTTTGCCTGAGTGGTTTATCAGACACTGTAGGGGCAGCCGGGCCAGTGCTTTGCTCCGGCGCTGGCAAGGCTGCACGGGAAGCCCCCAAGGGCTTTCGCTTGGCCCCGGGCGTGTTTCCCCAGCGTCCGGGGTTTCTTTTTGAGTTGCCTGCACCGGCCCTATCGCCTGCAATCCATCTCCCACAGTTACTGCACATGGCTTGAGGTTGATGCGGTCGAGGTGGGAGCTGGCTTGCCGGCGATAGGGCCGGTGCAGGCAATCAGCGGTCTTCGAAGAAGCGCTTGCTCTCTTCCAGATAGTCTTCCTGCAACGCCGGGTCCAGCCAGCGTGCATACAACTCCGGCAACACATCCCGACGCAGGGCAGGCAGCAGCTGGTCGATGTGCGCAATGGCTTCATGCCCCAGCTCGCTGTTTGAACAGCCCACATGCAGAAACTGGTAGCGGTTTACCCCTTTCACAGGGTGAAACTGGTAGTCAGCCAGTGCCCCGCCTTGCAGGTCGACCAGGTAGCGCACCTCGGGCCAGTAGCCGAGCACCATGCGCAGGCGCCCGAGCTGTTGCATCTGCAGCAGGTTGGCGGTGGCGTCGTTGCCGTAGTGGCGGCTGAACGCGGTGTCGGGCAACTGGCGCAGGATGGCGTCGATCTGTGTGCCATAGCTGCGCTCGGCGACAACACCCAGCTTCAGTGGGGTCTTGCTCAGCAGGTTGAGCAGGTCTACCTCCTGGCCGTCGAGGTAAGGCGCCACCAGCGCCTCGCTTTCCTTGCGCAGCACCAGGCCGCCACTGAGCACGCCCAGGGAAGGCACGGAAAACCTCACATATTCGGCGCGTTCCGGCGTCCACAGCAGGGTCGGGTCGCAGGTGAAACTTTTCGGGTCCTGCAGCATCTGGATGCCGCGGGCGCGGTTGACCCGCAGGATGCTGTGGTCGTACTCGGGCATCTGCCTGATCAGCAGGGGCAGCAACTGGTCGATCACCCCTTGGCCTTTTTCCGGCCCTTCCAGAATGGTGAACGGCGGCAGGTCGCGCACCAGCCAGAAGAGGCGCTCCTTGGCGCTGGCAGGCTGCAACAGCAATGCGGGCAGCAGCCCGCACAGCAGGGCCAGGTGGCGTAGGCAACGGGCTGCGCGCATGGACCAGGGCCGCGCCAGGGTCAGACCGTGCCTGCTTCGCGCAGGCTGGCGATGGCCGCCGCGTCGTAGCCCAGGTTGCCGAGCAGTGCCTCGGTGTGTTCGCCCAGCGCCGGGCCTACCCACTCGGTGGAGCCGGGGGTGTCCGACAGCTTGGGCACGATGCCCGGCATGCGGAATGGCTTGCCGTCCGGCAGCTTGGCCTGCAGGAACATTTCGCGTGCCAGGTACTGCGGGTCGTTGAACATGTCCTCGGCCGAATAGATGCGGCTGGCCGGCACTTCGGCGGTGTTCAGCACCTGTATCAGTTGCTCCAGCGGCAGGCTGTTGGCCCAGCGGTCGATTACCCCGTACAGCTCGTCACGGCGCAGGTCCCGGCCATCGTTGGTGGCCAAGGTCGGGTCGTCGGCCAGGTCGGTGCGGCCAATGGCTTGCATGAAGCGCTTGAAGATCGCATCGCCGTTGGCGCCGATCTGCACATGCTTGCCGTCGGCGCTGGTGTGAATGGAGGAGGGCGTGATGCCTGGCATGATGTTGCCGGTACGTTCGCGGATAAAGCCGAACACATCGAACTCCGGGACCATGCTTTCCATCATGGCGAATATCGCTTCGTACAGGGCCACGTCCACCACCTGGCCCTGGCCGCCGTTGACTTCCCGGTGTCGCAGCGCCATCAGTGCACCGATCACACCCCACAGGGCAGCAATCGAGTCACCGATGGAAATGCCCGTGCGCACCGGTGGGCGGTCGTCGAAGCCGGTGATGTAGCGCAGGCCGCCCATCGACTCGCCCACGGCGCCGAAGCCCGGCTGGTCCTTCATCGGCCCGGTCTGGCCGAAGCCCGACAGGCGCACCATTACCAGGCGCGGGTTGAGCGCGTGCAGCACGTCCCAGCCCAGGCCGAGTTTTTCCAGCACGCCTGGGCGGAAGTTCTCGATCAGGATGTCGGCGTCGGCCAGCAGGCGTTTTAGAATCTCGCGCCCCTCTGGGTGCTTGAGGTTGAGGGTGAGCGACTGCTTGTTGCGGGCCTGCACGAACCACCACAGCGAGGTGCCCTCGTACAGCTTGCGCCATTTGCGCAACGGGTCGCCGCCATCGGGCGATTCGACCTTGATCACCTCGGCGCCGAATTCGGCACAGATACGCGAGGCGAACGGGCCAGCGATGAGGGTGCCGAGTTCGACAACCTTGAGACCGGCGAGGGGTTTGCTGGGCGTAGTCATGGGGCATCCGTGGCAGCTGGGCAGATGCGTGGTTTTATCATAGGTCCGAAGCGGCAGATACTGCTGCGGGGCAACGAAGGGCAGTATCGGTTAGACTGTGTCACTTTTTCTCTGCGCAAGAAGCCCGTCGACCATGGCCCAGCCGTCCACCACCTACAAATTCGAACTGAACCTGACCGACCTCGACCGCGGCGTGTACGAAAACGTCCGTCAGACCATTGCCCGCCACCCTTCGGAAACCGAAGAGCGCATGGCCGTACGCTTGCTGGCCTACGCCCTCTGGTACAACGAAAACCTGTCGTTCGGCCGTGGCCTGTCCGACGTGGACGAGGCGGCGCTGTGGGAAAAGAGCCTGGACGATCGCATCCTGCACTGGATCGAGGTAGGCCAGCCGGACGCCGACCGACTGACCTGGTGCTCGCGCCGCACCGAGCGTACCAGCCTGCTGGCCTACGGCAGCCTGCGCGTATGGCAGAACAAGGTGGTAGACGCGGTCAAGGGGCTGAAGAACCTGAGCATCGCCGCCGTGCCGCAGGAGGTGCTGGAAACCCTCGCCACCGACATGCCCCGCACCATCAAGTGGGACGTGATGATCAGTGAAGGCACGTTGTTCGTCACCGACGACCGTGGCCAGCACGAAGTGCAGCTGGAGTGGCTGCTTGGTGAGCGTGGCTGAAGCCCCTCATGCGTATCGAACCTCGCCCGCTGCCGCCCACCCTGCCATTCCTGGGTAACCTGCCACCCTTGCTGACCCGCCTGTACGCCGCGCGCGGCGTGCAGAGCGAGGCCGAGCTGGACAAAAGCCTCGCGCGCCTGCTGCCGTACCAGCAGCTCAAGGGCATCGAGGCCGGCGTGGATCTGCTGGTCGAGGCTATCGACCAGCGCCAGCGCATCCTCATCGTCGGCGACTTCGATGCCGACGGCGCCACTGCCAGTACTGTCGGCGTGCTGGGCCTGCGCCTGCTGGGCGCGGCCCACGTCGACTACCTTGTGCCCAACCGCTTCGAGTACGGCTACGGCCTGACCCCGGAGATCGTCGAGGTGGCGCTGCAACGCCAGCCGCAGCTGCTGATCACCGTGGACAATGGGATTTCCAGCGTCGACGGTGTGGCAGCCGCCAAAGCCGCCGGGCTCAAGGTGCTGGTCACCGACCACCACCTGCCGGGCGCGGAGTTGCCCGACGCCGACGCCATCATCAACCCCAACCAGCCGGGCTGTAGTTTCCCGAGCAAGGCGCTGGCTGGGGTAGGGGTGATCTTCTACGTGCTGATGGCCCTGCGTGCGCGTCTGCGCAGCCTGGGCCGCTATGAAACGCAGCCGCAGCCGAACATCGGCGAATTGCTCGACCTGGTGGCCCTGGGCAGCGTCGCGGACGTGGTGCCATTGGATGCCAACAACCGCATCCTGGTGCACCAGGGCCTCGAACGCATTCGTGCCGGCCGCGCCCGACCGGGGCTGAAGGCCATTCTTGAAGTGGCCCGTCGCGATCATCGGCGCATCACCTCGACTGACCTCGGCTTCATCCTTGGCCCGCGGCTGAATGCTGCCGGGCGCCTGGACGACATGAGCCTGGGCATCGAATGCCTGCTGTGTGAAGACGCGGCCCTGGCCCAGGACATGGCCCAGCAGCTGGACGACCTGAACCAGGACCGCAAGTCCATCGAACAGGGCATGCAGCGCGAGGCCCTGGCCCAGCTCAAGGACCTGCCTGTCGAGTCGATGCCATATGGCCTGTGCCTGTTCGATGCCGACTGGCACCAGGGGGTAATCGGTATTCTGGCTTCGCGCCTGAAGGAGCGTTACCACCGGCCGACCATCGCTTTTGCCGACGCTGGCGAGGGCATGCTCAAAGGGTCGGCGCGTTCGGTGCCGGGGTTCCATATTCGCGATGCGCTGGATGCGGTGGCGGCGCGCCACCCGCACCTGATCAGCAAATTCGGCGGCCACGCGATGGCGGCGGGGTTGTCGTTGCCCGAGGCCAATTTCCCGGCATTTGCCGAGGCGTTCGATGAAGAAGTACGACGCCAGCTGCGCGAAGAGGACCTGACCGGTCGGCTGTTGTCCGACGGCAGCCTGGCGGTGGAGGAGTTCCACCTCGACCTGGCCAAGGCCCTGCGCCATGCCGGGCCCTGGGGGCAGCACTTCCCCGAGCCGCTGTTCCATGGCGTGTTCCAGCTGGTGGAGCAACGCGTGGTGGGCGAGCGGCACCTGAAGGTGGTGCTCAAGAGCGAGTGCGGCTCGGTGCGGTTGGACGGCATTGCCTTTGGCATTGACCGCGAAGTGTGGCCGAACCCGACGGTGCGTTGGGTCGAGCTGGCGTACAAGCTGGATGTGAACGAGTTTCGTGGTAATGAAAGTGTGCAGTTGATGATTGCCCACATGGAGCCCCGTTGAGGGTAGATACCGCCGCTGCTGACGGCCTGGCGCTGGCCCGTTGTGGGAGCGGGTTCACCCGCGAACACCGGCGAACCCGGTGCCATCCACTGCGTCGCCTGCTTCGCGGGTAAACCCGCTCCCACAGGGCCTGCGGCGGGCTTGAAACTTGCGCTGTACCTGAGGGAGCTGGCTTGCCGGCGATCACCGGCGAAGACGGTGCCATCCACCGCGTCGCTGCTTCGCGGGCATGCCCGCTTGTATGGTTAGACTTGAAGGGGTGGTGGGACTAAATGCCCGATTCTGACTGTTCACAGCAGTACAGACCGTGGGAGACATCGCCCCACCCCTTCCACCAAAGCGCCGATAAAGAATGCATCGTTTGCAAGCGACGATAGAAGCAAGCCAGCGCCTCTTGGTGAAACCCCTTCAAGCCGAAAAACCATAACGTGAGGAGCCGCCCATGGCAATGCAGGTAGGTAAGTTGATCGTGGGTGCGGATGTCGCGAAGGCTGAGCTGGTTATCCACCACGATGATCGCGACGAGATCATCAGGCTGAAAAACTCCAAACTCGAGATCAGAAGGTGGCTCAAGCAACAAACCCTCAACACCGCTATCGCTGTTGAGGCGACCAATGTCTACCACTTGGACCTGGTTGAATTGGCCCACAGCCTAGGCTTCGAGGTCTATGTCATCGATGGTTTTCAATTGAGCAACTACCGGAAAAGTGTTGGGGGACGGGTTAAAACCGACCCCTCCGATGCTCGGTTGTTGTCCCGTTTTTTAAAAAATGAAGGCGAGGACCTTCGCCCTTGGAGCCCGCCTCCCGCTGTCTACGGCAAGCTTCAGAGCCTCTTGCGACGCAGAGCCGCCTTGGTGACTGCTCGTACTGCAATGACTCAGAGCTGGGCTAACGAAAGCCTTTTGAAAGCCGCCTTCGAAACTTTTGTGAAGTCGATAGATCGGCTGGATCAGTTGATTCAAAAGAAGATTAAAGAAGTACTGCGAGACGCTGGGCTACAGGAACAAGTCGCTCGCTGCCAGGCAGTAGAGGGCATTGGTTTTCTCACCGCCGCAGCATTGGTGATGGCTTTTACAAGGGGCGAGTTCAAAAGCAGTGACTCGTACATTGCATTCCTAGGAATGGATTTACGAGTCAGTGATTCCGGACAGAAGAATGGGCGACGTCGCCTCACCAAGCGAGGTTGTTCAGAAATTCGTCGCTTATTGCACAACGCTGCGATGGCGGCCAGCAGATCGGCAGCCTGGAAAGGGCTTTACGAACAGCATCGGAGCAGTGGTAAAGCAACAACCCAAGCGTTGGTAATCCTGGCAAGAAAGCTCGCGCGGGTGGCATTCGCCCTGATGAAAAATCAGGACGAATACGTCACTAAAGGCGCGAAACTGGCTTGCTGAAAACCATAGAATCTCCCACAGGGCCTTCACCGGGCTCGAGGCTTGCGCTGTACCTGTGGGAGCGGGTTTACCCGCGAACACCGGCGAAGCCGGTGCCATCCACCGCGTCGCCTGCTTCGCGGGTAAACCCGCTCCCACAGGGCCTGCGGCGGGCTTGAGACTTGCGCTGTACCTGTGGGAGATTCTATGGTTTTAGGGAAGTTTTTTAAGCGGCTTTTGACCGATACTCATCTCCGCTTTTCAGTAGGGCAAATACTACTCGCGCCAATTTGCGTGCGAGCATGACAAGCGATGCTGTCGTGCTAAAACCACGTGCCAGGCGCTCTTCGTAGTACGATTTCCATACTGCCGTGCGGCATGCCGACATGGCTGCGTTGTGAAGGAGGCGTCGAGCTTCGGGGTCTCCTCGCTTCGTGAGCTTGGATTGCCCTTTTTTCTGCCCCGACTGCGCAATCCTCAGATCCATACCCAAAAAGGCGATAAACGCATCACCCCCGCTGAAGTTGCCACGCTGAAACGTCGCAGTCAGGCGTGCAGCCGTTAGAAAACCAATCCCCTCGACCTTCATGCAGCGCTTTACCTGAGGCATCAGTCCGGCCTTTTCCAGCAGACCCTTGATCATCTTCTCCACCAGCAGCTCAAGCCGCTGCATCGCACGCAGATGTGTCTTGAAGGCGGCTCTAAGTAGCGGTTCATTAGCCCATCCCTGAGACAGGCTGGTTCGTGCCTGGACCAGTCCCGCACGTCGCCGAAACAGGCTCAGAAGTTGTCGATAGATAGCCGGTGGCGGCGCCCAAGGCGTAAGGTCCTGTCCTTCGTTCTTCAGATAGCGGGCCAACAGCTGGGCATCAATTGCATCTGTCTTAGCGCGTACGTTGACGCCTTTGCGGTAATGGCTCAGGGCGTAACCATCTACCACGTAGATCGTATGCCCAAACTCAAAGGCCAGATCCGTAAACAGAACGTGATAAATGTTGGTCGCCTCGATGGCCACGGACATCGCACCCGAGAGGCCTTTGAGCCATTTCTTAATAGCTGCTTTGGTATTGGGGATTGCTATGAGCTCTGCTGATTCATCGTCCCAGATGACCAGTTCCGCTTTGGCCACATCCACGCCAATCAGCCGCTTTGAATCAGCAACCACCATTGCCATGAGCAACTCTCCTCGATAGTGTTGAAGCACTTGAAGGGTCACCCAGAGGCGCTGGCTTGTGTCTTTCGTCGGTCTGAGCCCGGAAGCATTCTTTATCGGCGCTTGGGTGAAAAGGGAGGAGGGGCGAGATCTCCCACGGTCTGTACTGCGCTAACAGTCAGAAGCTGGCTTTGTCCCTCCTCCTCCCTTCAAGTCTAACCATACAAGCTGGCTTGCCGGCGATCACCGGCGCAGCCGGTGCCATCCACCGCGTCGCTGCTTCGCGGGCATGCCCGCTCCCACAGGGCCTGCACCGGGCTCAAGGCTTGCGCTGTACCTGTGGGAGCGGGTTTACCCGCGAACACTGGCGAAGCCGGTGCCATGCACCAAGTCGCATTCTTCGCGGGTAAACCCGCTCCCACAAGGCTCTGCGGCGGGCTGGCTAATGTGCTCCATGTGCGATCGATGATCACATCAAACTCAGCGCGCCATACCTAACTCGGCATCATCCATCAGTGCCTTGGCCATCGCACTGAGATAGTGCGCAGCCCAGATCATCATGGGTTTCTCATCCATTAGCCCGACGATGGTCAACTCCCGCACATAGCCCATCAATTCCGAAGCCTGATCACGGGCGTCTCGGCACGGAATGCCCGCTTCGATGCGAAATAATGGGTGAGTCTGGTTTTCACCCTGAAAGAAAGTGGTCTTGCCGACGGTGAACTGGGTGTCTTCTGTAATCATTTTTCTAGCAATTCCTTGAAGGTTAAAGGAGTTGCCACCGCCGTTTCCACACGAAGGGCGGCAACTGTATGCAGGGTGGAAAACCGGCCTTCAAGGAACCCGGTAGGCCAAACGGCCTCCCGCACACAGCTGCCATTACGACAGGAACTTGAAGGTTGACCGAGTTTCCACACCCGCATCGCTGGATTTCAGCGACTCAGAAAGCCTAAGTGGCAGTGTTTCCAGGAACAATCAGACGCCTGTCGACAGAACATGTAGGGTATTTCCTCAGGCCAGGTATCACCAGATCCAACTCGTAGGGGATATCTGAAATGCCTGTCAGAGTGCTTGCCTGTAGCGGAGCTCAGGGCTGCCAGGTACCTGCCTTGAGAGCGATCTCATAGGCGACATCACCCTCGATCCAAACCCCCGCACCCCACGCGAAATCCCATGGAACCTCCCCCCCAACCATTCTGGTCTAGTCTGAAGTTATGACCGGACCTGGGCCAGGGACGTGCAATTGAGTGTCCGGGCCGGATCACCATTGGAGTCCTTGGGAGGTGCCCTCATGAGCCTGCTGCTCGAGCCTTACACCCTGCGTCAGCTGACCCTGCCCAACCGCATCGCCGTTTCGCCGATGTGCCAGTATTCCGCCGTCGATGGCCTGGCCAACGATTGGCACCTTGTCCATTTAGGCAGCCGCGCCGTGGGCGGCGCTGGCCTGGTAATCACTGAAGCCGTGGCGGTGACCGCCGATGGCCGCATCACCGCCGAAGACCTCGGCCTGTGGGACGACGCTCAGATCGCCCCGCTGCAACGCATCACCCGTTTCATCACCGCCCAGGGGAGCGTGCCCGGCATCCAGCTGGCTCACGCCGGGCGCAAGGCCAGCACCTATCGCCCATGGCTGGGCAAGCAAGGCAGCGTCAAGCTCGAGGAGGGCGGCTGGCAACCGGTGGGCCCGTCGAAAATCGCCTTCGACCCGCAACACACGACGCCGCACGAGTTGAACCACAATGAGATTCAGGCTGTGATCTCCGCCTTTGTCGCCTCTACCGAGCGCGCCCTGAAGGCCGGTTTCAAGGTGGTCGAAATCCACGCCGCCCACGGCTACCTGTTGCACCAGTTCCTGTCGCCGCTGAGCAACCAGCGTCGCGACGAATACGGCAGTTGCTTCGAAAACCGCATCCGCCTGACCCTGCAGGTGGTCGAGGCCGTGCGCAAAGTCTGGCCTGCCGAGTTACCGCTGTTCGTGCGGGTGTCGGCGACCGACTGGGTCGAGGACGGCTGGAACCCGGATGAAACCGTCGAACTGGCCCGCCGCCTGCGTGGTTTGGGCGTCGACCTGATCGATGTGTCCTCCGGCGGCACCTCGGTCAACGCCGAAATCCCCACCGGCCCGGGCTACCAGACGCGCTTCGCCGAGCGTGTGCGCAAGGAATCGGAAATCGCCACCGGCACCGTGGGCATGATCACCGAACCGGCCCAGGCCGAGCACATTCTGCGCACTGGCCAGGCCGACATCATCTTCCTCGCCCGCGAACTGCTGCGCGACCCGTACTGGCCGCTGCACGCCGACGACGACCTGGGCGGCAACAAAGCTACCTGGCCTGCGCAGTACCAGCGCGCCACCAGCCGGGCCAACCCGATTCACGAGTCGGACCTGCGGGATTGACCTGACCCAAGCATTACACGGTCGTTATAGGAGCGGCCTTGTGTCGCGAAAGGGCTGCGAAGCGGCCCCAGGTTTCCAGCTCCGCCGCTGATATTGCCGGGGCCGCTTTGCGGCCCTTTCGCGACACAAGGTCGCTTCTACAACGACCGCGTCGGCATCTCAATTCAGCTATAGGCAGCCTTGCTGAGAATATCGCTTACCCACTGGTTGATACTTTTCTCGGCCAACTCGGCCTTGGCCGCCACACTGGCATGAAGGGTAGGCTCCAGGCGCAGGCTGAGCTTGCCGGAGTAGGTTTTCTGTGGCTCACGGCCCAGGCGTTGGCAAGTCTCAAGATAATCGTCCACGGCGTCTTCGAATGCTTGGCGCAGCTCACTGATCGATTCGCCATGGAAACCGATCACATCGCGAATACCTGCGACATGGCCGATCAGTAACTGGTCTTCGTCGCTGTATTCGATACGAGCGGCGTAGCCGCGGTAGGTCATGACATTCATGGTATTACTCCTGCCTGCTCGAGGAACTGGCGGGCGTCTCTTAGTTGATAGGGCTTGGCGTGCCTGTCCGGATGAGGGCGATGGAAGGTTGCTACTGCGCCATTGAGTTCAAAGCGAACCCGTGACCCTCTTCCTTCGATGATCCGGGCACCCAGTGATACCAACATTGACTCCAGTCGCACCCATTCCAGCGTCCTGGGAACCGGCTTTTTCAGTACTGCTTCAAGTGTGGCTTGCTGATGGTTATTCATGGTATCAGATTATGATACCAATGAGAGGGGCTCAATGGATGCGTAGTAGGATGGAGGGGATCGTGCTTGAAGGAAATGTCTGAGATGTTGATCGAGGGGATGCAAAAGCCCCTCGATCAACACGACCGCTCAATGCTTGATCATCACATGCCGCACACAGGTGTAGTCCTCCAGCCCATACATCGACATGTCCTTGCCATACCCCGAATGCTTCTGCCCGCCATGGGGCATTTCGCTGACCAGCATGAAGTGGGTGTTCACCCAGGTGCAGCCATACTGCAGGCGCGCCGCCAGGCGGTGGGCGCGGCCGGTGTCGCGGGTCCATACCGATGAGGCCAGGCCGTAGTTGGAGTCGTTGGCCCATTCCAGCGCCTGCGCTTCGTCGTTGAAGCGGGTCACCGACACTACCGGGCCGAACACTTCGTTACGCACGATTTCGTCGTCCTGCAGGGCGTCGGCCAGCACTGTCGGCTCGAAGAAGAAACCGTCGCCATCAATCGCCTTGCCACCGGTCACCAGGCGAATGTGTGGCTGGGCAATGGCCCGTTGCACCAGCCCTGCGACCTTGTCACGGTGTTGGGCACTGATCAGTGGCCCCAGTTCGGTGTCCTCGGCTTCCTGCAGGCCCGGTTTGAGGCTGGCCACCGCGGCCCCCAGGCGTTCGACGAAACGCTCGTAGATGCCATCCTGCACGTACAGCCGACAGGCGGCGGTGCAGTCCTGGCCGGCGTTGTAGAAGCCGAAGGTACGGATGCCGTCGATGGCGGCATCGATGTCGGCATCGTCGAACACCAGCACCGGGGCCTTGCCGCCCAGTTCCATGTGCATGCGTTTCACGCTGTCGGCGGTGGCGCTGATGATGTGCGCGCCGGTGGGGATCGAGCCGGTCAGCGACACCATGCGCACCTTGGGGTGGTTGACCAGCGGGTTGCCGACCGTCTGGCCACGGCCGAAGAGGATGTTCAGCACCCCCGGTGGCAGCAGGTCCCGGGCCAGGTCGCCGAGGCGCAGGGCGGTCAGCGGGGTCAGCTCGGAGGGCTTGATCACCACCGTGTTGCCGGCGGCCAGGGCCGGGGCGATCTTCCACGCCAGCATCATCAACGGGTAGTTCCACGGCGCGATCGAGGCCACCACGCCCAGCGGGTCGCGGCGGATCATCGAAGTATGGCCCGGCAGGTACTCGCCAGCTGCCGAGCCGCCCAGGCAGCGCGCCGCACCGGCGAAGTAGCGGAACACGTCGGCAATTGCCGGGATCTCGTCATTCAGCGCGGCGCTCAGCGGCTTGCCGCAGTTCTGCGATTCCAGTCGGGCCAGTTCGTCGCCATGGGCTTCGATAGCGTCAGCCAGTGCCAGCAAGGCTTGCGAGCGTTCCTTGGGGCTGGTTTGCGACCAGCTGTCGAAGGCCTGGTCGGCGGCGCGCACGGCGCTGTCCACCTGGGCCTCGCTGGCTTCGTTGATCTGCGCCAGGGCACTGCCCAGCGCCGGGTTGAGCACCGTCCAGGCCGGGCCTTCGCCAGCGACCAGCTGGCCATTGATCAGCATCTGCGTTTGCATCGGGGACTCCTCCAGGGTCATTTGCCGCTGCCCGCGACGCTTTCGCCGCCACGGGTCAGGTAATAGGCGCCAAGTATCGGCAGCATGGTCACCAGCATCACCAGCATGGCGACCACGTTGGTCACCGGCACGTCGCGCGGGCGGCTGAGCTGGTTGAGCAGCCAGATCGGCAGGGTGCGTTCGTGGCCGGCAGTGAAGGTGGTGACGATGATTTCGTCGAACGACAGGGCAAAGGCCAGCATGCCACCGGCCAGCAGCGCCGAACCGAGGTTGGGCAGGATGATGTAGCGGAAGGTTTGCCAACCGTCGGCACCGAGGTCCATCGAAGCTTCGATCAGGCTCTGCGAAGTGCGCCGCAGGCGGGCGATCACGTTGTTGTAGACGATAACCACACAGAACGTGGCGTGGCCGACCACGATGGTGAACACGCCGGGCTCGATCCCCAGGCTCTTGAACGCCGAGAGCAGGGCGATGCCGGTAATGATGCCAGGCAGGGCAATAGGCAGTATCAGCATCAGCGAAATGCTCTCCTTGCCGAAAAAGCTGCGCCGGTACAGCGCCGCCGAGGCCAGCGTGCCGAGCACCAGGGCGATCAGCGTGGCCAGGCAGGCCACCTGCAGCGACAGCTTTATCGCTTCCAGCACATCGGGCCGGGCAAAGGCCACGGCGAACCACTTCAGGGTAAAGCCCTTGGGCGGGAAGCTGAACGCCGCGTCTTCGGTGTTGAAGGCATACAGGAAGATGATCAGGATCGGGAAGTGCAGGAACAGTAACCCGCCCCAGGCCGCCAGGCGCAGCCCGGTCGAGGCTTTTTCAGAGTGCATCGAAGGCTCCCAGTCGCTTGACGATGGACAGGTACACCGCGATCAGCACGATCGGCACCAGGGTGAACGCGGCGGCCATCGGCATGTTGCCGATCGCCCCTTGCTGGGCATAGACCATGCTGCCGATGAAATAGCCGGGCGGGCCGATCAGCTGCGGCACGATGAAGTCGCCCAGGGTCAGCGAGAAGGTGAAGATCGAACCGGCGGCAATGCCCGGGATCGACAGCGGCAGGATCACCTGCACGAAGGTCTGGCCGGGCCTGGCGCCCAAGTCTGCCGAAGCTTGCAGCAGCGACGGCGGCAAGCGTTCCAGCGAGGCCTGGATCGGCAGGATCATGAACGGCAGCCAGATGTACACGAACACCATGAAGCGCCCCAGGTGCGAAGTCGACAGCGTGCTGCCGCCCACGCCCGGGACCGCCAGCACCATTTGCAGCAGGGCATCCAGGTGCAGCTGCTGGACGAACCACTGGGCCACGCCGCCCTTGGCCAGCAGCAAGGTCCAGGCGTAGGTCTTGACGATGTAGCTGGCCCACATCGGCATCATCACTGCGATGTAGAAAAATGCCTTGGTCTTGCCGCTGGTGTAGCGCGCCATGTAGTAGGCGATGGGGAAGGCCAGCACCGCGCTGGCCAGCGACACCGCCAGCGCCATTCCCAGGGTGCGCAGGATGATGTCGAAGTTCGACGGGTTGAACAGCGCGGCGAAATTGCCCAGGGTCAGGTCCGGGGTCACCGCCATGGTGAAGTCGTCGAAGGTATAGAAGCCTTGCCACAGCAGGTTCAGCAGCGAGCCCAGGTAGATCGCGCCGAACCAGGTCAGCGGTGGGATCAGCAGCAGGGCCAGGTACAGGTTGGGGCGCCGGTACAGCAGGTTGGACAGGCCGCGCAGCGTGCTCATGTCAGCGGCCCTCCGTTTCCTGCAGCACCGTCATGGCTTCGCGGGGCCAGTGCGCCTGTACTCGTTGCCCGGGTTGCCAGGCCTGTGCCTGGGCCTGCCAGCGGTCGTTGGCCTGGCTCACCGCCAGCAACTGGCCGCTGTCCAGTTGCAGCTCGTAGCGGGTGGCACTGCCCTGGTACTGGATATCGCGCAGCTGGCCGCTGACCTGGACGTGCTGGCCGGCTGTGGCCGGGTCGCCGAGGCGGATGTGTTCGGGGCGAATGGAGAAGGGCGCCGGGCTGCCATTGAGCAAGGTGGCCAGTTCGCCGCGCACAACGTTGGAGGTGCCGACGAACTCGGCTACGAAGGTGGTGGCCGGCTGCATGTACAGGTTGCGCGGGGTGTCGACCTGCTCGATACGGCCGCGGTTGAACACTGCGACGCGATCGGACATCGACAGCGCCTCGGTCTGGTCGTGGGTGACGAAGATGAAGGTGATGCCCAGCTGGCGCTGCAGCTTTTTCAGCTCGCCCTGCATCTGTTCGCGCAACTTCAGGTCCAGCGCGCCAAGCGGCTCGTCCAGCAGCAGTACTCGTGGCCGATTGACCAGCGCGCGGGCCAGGGCCACGCGCTGGCGCTGGCCACCGGACAACTGCGCCGGCTTGCGCGCGCCGTAGCCGGCCAGGGCCACCATCGCCAGGGCTTCTTCGGCGCGGCTGTGGCGTTCGGCCTTGGCAACGCCTTTTACCTTCAGGCCGTAGGCGATGTTGTCCAGTACGTTCATGTGCGGGAACAGGGCGTAGTCCTGGAATACGGTGTTGACGTCGCGCTGGTAGGGCGGTACGCCCGCAGCCTCGACACCGTGGATGCGGATCGAACCGCTTGTGGGTTGCTCGAAGCCGGCGATCAGGCGCAGGCAGGTGGTCTTGCCCGAGCCAGAGGGGCCGAGCATGGAGAAGAATTCGCCATCGATGATGTCGATGCTGACCTGGTCGACGGCCTTGACCTCGCCGAAGGTGCGGGAAACGTGGGTGAACTGGACGGCTAGGGGCATGCGTGTGCTCCGGACAACTGGCTTACTCCTGTGCCTGCCTCTTCGCGGGTGAACCCGCTCCTACAGGTTCATCACCGCCTGTAAGGGTGGTGCTCTACCTGTGGGAGCGGGTTCACCCGCGAAGAGGCCGGCACAGGCATTCAGGCAACCTCAGCGCCCGCCCATGATCGCAATGTAATCCTGGGTCCAGCGGCTATACGGCACGAACTTGCCGCCCTGGGCCTGCGGGGTTTTCCAGAAGGCGATCTTGTCGAAGTTGTCGAAACCGTTGGTCTTGCAGCCCTCGGCCCCCAGCAGCTCGTTGCCGGTGCAGGCCGCCGGCACCGCCGGCAACGAACCGAACCAGGCCGCCACGTCACCCTGTACTTTCGGCTGCAGCGACCAGTCCATCCATTTGTAGGCACAGTTGGGGTGCTTGGCCTCGCTGTGCAGCATGGTGGTGTCGGCCCAGCCGGTCGCGCCTTCCTTGGGAATGGTCGAGGCCACGGGCTGCTTTTCGGCTTTGAGGCCATTGACCATGTAGCCCCAGGAGCTGGAGGCAACCACGCCTTCGTTCTTCACGTCGCTCATCTGCACCGTGGCGTCATGCCAGTAGCGGTGGATCAGCGGTTGTTGCTGGCGCAGCAGTTCCAGCACGGCCTTGTATTGTGTTTCGCTCAGCTCGTACGGGTCCTGGATGCCCAGTTCCGGTTTGGCCGTCTTCAGGTACAACGCCGCATCGGCGATGTAGATCGGCCCATCGTAGGCCTGCACGCGGCCCTTGTTCGGCTTGCCGTCGGGCAGGTTCTGCGGCTCGAACAGCACACCCCAGGTGGTGGGCGCCTGCTTGAACACGTCGGTGTTGTACAGCAGCACGTTCGGGCCCCATTGGTACGGGGTGCCGTAGACCCGCTTGTCGACCACGTACCAGCCACCGTTCTGCAGCCGTGGGTCGATGTTCTTCCAGTTGGGGATCAAGTCGGTGTTGATCGGCTGTACCCGCTTGCCCGCGATCAGCCGCAGCGAGGCATCTCCCGAGGCGGTGACCAGGTCGTAGCCGCCCTTGGTCATCAGGCTGACCATTTCGTCCGAGGTGGCGGCGGTCTTGACGCTGACCTTGCAGCCGGTTTCCTTCTCGAAGCCGGTCACCCAGTCGTAGGCCTTATCGCTTTCACCGCGCTCGATGTAGCCGGGCCAGGCGACGATGTCCAGGCGGCCCTCGCCGGGCCCCAGGGCCTTGGGCGGTTCGGCAGCCTGCAGGCTGGCGCTGGCCAGCACGGCGCAGGCGGTTGCGCCGAGCAATGCGGTCTTGTGCACTGACATGGTGTTCCCTCTTCTTGGAGATTTTGGTCGGGGCAGTCATCAAGCAAGCCGTGAAGCGAGCGTTATAGGCGTAGTGCGGTTTACGCGCGGTATTGGCGATATCGAGTCTAGTTGGCTTTTTGCCAGCCAATGCAACATCCGGAAGCAAATCCCCCCATGGCGATCGAGCGGGCAGGGCTTAACCTGACGGTTCCCTTGGCCAACGTGGAGACCGTTTGATGAACACCCGGGGATTGCTCGACCAGTTGCTCAAGTCCGGCCAGGACTTGCTCGCCAGCCAGGCCGGCAAGGGCAGCTCTGGCAAGCCAGGCGCCAGTGCCGGCGGCCTTGGCAGCCTGCTTTCCGGTGCCGGTGGTGGTGCCCTGGCAGCGGGTGCCATGGGTTTGCTGCTGGGCAACAAGAAAGCCCGCAAATATGGCGGCAAGGCCCTCACCTATGGCGGCCTGGCCGCGCTCGGTGTGCTGGCCTACAAGGCCTACGGCAACTGGCAGGCGCGCCAGCAGGTGGCCGCCACCGAGCCACAGACCGTCGACCGCCTGCCGCCGGCCCAGGCCGAGCTGCACAGCCAGGCGGTACTGCGGGCGCTGGTGGCGGCGGCCAAGTCCGATGGCCATATCGACGAACGCGAGCGTGCGCTGATCGAGGGTGAATTCACCCGCCTGGACAACGACCGCGAGTTGCAGCACTGGCTGCATGCCGAGCTGAACAAGCCGCTGGATCCGGCCGAAGTGGCCCGTGCCGCGCAAACGCCGGAAATGGCCGCCGAGATGTACCTGGCCAGCGTGATGATGGTCGACCAGGAAAACTTCATGGAGCGCGCCTACCTGGACGAACTGGCCCGCCAGCTGCGCCTGGACCCGGCCCTGCGCCAGGAGCTGGAAAGCCAGGCAAGGCTTGCCGCCGGCCAGTGATGGGGGCTGCGTTGCAGCCCATCGCCGGCAAGCCGGGTCCCACATGGATCACACATGACCTGAGGTCATGCGGTCGAGGTGGGAGCCTGGCTTGCCGGCGATGGGCCGCACAGCGGCCCCAATGGCGTTGGGCACAAATGACCGGTCTGTCGGCAAGGTTACCTGGTCACCCCACATTTCAGCCGCATGAGCACTGGGCGCCTGGGCTATACTTCGGCGATTTTTCCCGCTCGTTGTGAATTCCTGAGGGCTGAATGTGAAGAACTGGACCTTGCGCCAACGGATCCTGGCAAGTTTCGCCGTGATCATCGCCATCATGCTGCTGATGATCGTGGCCGCCTACTCGCGGTTGGTGACCATCGCATCCGCCGAACAGGCAGTGGGGACCGACAGCATTCCCGGCCTCTACTACAGCTCGATGATCCGCAGTGCCTGGGTCGACGGTTACGTGGCTAGCCAGCAGTTGGTAGGCCTGTCCAACCAGCGTGAATTCACCTCGGCCGATGCGGAACTGTTCAAGAGCTTCCAGGACCGCCTGAAAGAGCACATGGCCAGCTACCAGGGCACCATTCAGGATGATGACGACCAGGCGCGGTTCGATGCCTTCATCCAGATGGAGGTTGCCTACCTCAAGATCATCGAGCAGGTGCTGGAAGCCTACCGAAAGCACGACTATGCCGAAGCCCAGCGGTTGATCACCGATGTGCTGACCCCGGCCTGGGTGGACGGCCGCAAGCTTCTGAACGAAGTGATCGAGCACAACCGTGCCGCTGCTGACGCCGACACCAACGAGATTGTCGGTGCCGTGAGCACCGCCAAGGGCAGCATGATGGTTTCGCTGCTGCTGGCGATCATCGCCGCCGGTATCTGCGGCCTGTTGCTGATGCGCGCCATCACCGCGCCCATGCAACGCATTGTCCATGCCCTCGACAAACTGCGCTCCGGCGACCTGAGCATGCGCCTGAGCCTGGACCGCAAGGACGAGTTCGGCGCCATCGAAAGCGGCTTCAACGAAATGGCCGAGGCCCTGGCCAACCTGGTGGCCCAAGCCCAGCGTTCGTCGGTGCAGGTGACCACCTCGGTGACCGAAATTGCCGCAACCTCCAAGCAACAGCAGGCCACCGCCACCGAAACGGCTGCCACCACCACCGAAATCGGCGCCACCTCGCGGGAAATCGCCGCCACCTCGCGTGACCTGGTGCGTACCATGACCGAAGTCACCTCGGCCGCCGACCAGGCCTCCAGCCTGGCCGGCTCCGGCCAACAGGGCCTGGCACGCATGGAAGAAACCATGCACCAGGTGATGGGCGCCGCCGACCTGGTCAACGCCAAGCTGGGCATCCTCAACGAAAAGGCCAGCAACATCACCCAGATGGTGGTGACCATCGTCAAGGTTGCCGACCAGACCAACTTGCTGTCGCTCAATGCTGCCATCGAAGCGGAAAAGGCCGGCGAGTACGGCCGCGGCTTTGCCGTGGTGGCCACCGAAGTGCGCCGCCTGGCCGACCAGACCGCCGTTGCCACCTACGACATCGAGCAGATGGTGCGCGAGATCCAGTCGGCGGTGTCGGCCGGGGTCATGGGCATGGACAAGTTTTCCGAAGAAGTGCGCCGCGGCATGTTCGAGGTGCAGCAGGTGGGCGAACAGCTCAGCCAGATCATCCACCAGGTGCAGGCTCTGGCGCCGCGCGTGCTTATGGTCAACGAAGGCATGCAGGCCCAGGCCACCGGTGCCGAGCAGATCAACCAGGCGCTGGCCCAGCTCAGCGATGCCAGCACCCAGACAGTCGAGTCGCTGCGCCAGGCCAGTTTCGCCATCGATGAGCTGAGCCAGGTGGCCGCAGGCCTGCGTGGCGGCGTATCGCGCTTCAAAGTCTGACCGCGATGAACGACTTGCAACCGCGCGCCGCGCGGACGGGCAACGCCAAGGGGGCGTTGTACCTGCAGTTTCGCATTCGGGAGCAACGCTTTGCCCTGAGCGTGCACGAGGTGATCGAGGTGCTGCCGCGCCAGCCGTTGAAACCGATCGCCAAGGCACCTGCCTGGGTCGCAGGTATCCTTGCGCACCGAGGCCTGTTGGTACCAGTGGTCGACCTGGCGGCATTGAGCTTCGGCCAACCGGCAGCGCAGCGCACCAGTACCCGCCTGGTTCTGGTGCACTACCGAGTCGGCCTGCAGCTTGGCCTGATACTGGAGCAGGCCACCGAAACCCTGCGTTGCCACCCCGACGAGTTCCAGCCGTATGGCGTGGACAGCGGCGAGGCCCCGTATCTGGGCCCGGTGCGTCAGGATGAGCAGGGCTTGTTGCAGCGCATCGAAGTCAACGACCTGCTCCCCGATGCCGTGCACGAGTTGCTGTATGCGGGTGATCCGACAGGGATGCCGACATGAACGAACAGCATTTTTTCCGCTATTTGCGCGAGCGCATTGGCCTGGACGTGGAGTCGGTGGGCTCGCCCATGGTCGAGCGTGCGCTGCGCCAGCGTTGCGTGGCCGTGGACGCCGCGGACCTGGATGATTACTGGCTGCATCTGCAGCAGTCGACGGATGAGCAACAGGCGCTGATCGAAGCGGTCATCGTCCCGGAAACCTGGTTCTTCCGTTATCCCGAATCCTTCACCGCCTTGGCCAGCCTGGCGCACAAGCGCCTGGCCGAGCTGGCCGGGGCGCGCCCGCTGCGCTTGCTCAGCCTGCCTTGCTCGACCGGCGAGGAGCCCTATTCGCTGGCCATGGCCTTGCTCGATGCCGGTATCGCGCCGGGGGCGTTCATGATCGACGGCATGGACATCAGCCCCAGTTCCGTGGCCAAGGCCGGGCAGGCCGTGTACGGGCGCAATGCCTTCCGTGGCAGTAACCTGGGCTTTCGCGAGCGTTACTTCGATGCGCTCGACGAAGGCCACCTCCTGCATGAGCGGGTGCGTGACCAAGTCAGCCTGCAGGTGGGCAACGTACTCGACCCGGCGCTGGCCAGCCGCGATGGCCTGTACGACTTCGTGTTCTGCCGCAACCTGCTGATCTATTTCGACGTGCCGACCCAGCAACGGGTGTTCGAAGTGCTCAAGCGCTTGCTGCATCCACAAGGCGTGCTGTTCATCGGCCCCGCCGAAGGCAGCTTGCTGGCGCGGTTGGGCATGCGCCCGCTGGGGATTGCCCAGTCGTTCGCCTACGTGCGCCAGGAGGGCGGTAGCGCTGCGCTGGCTACGCCCCCGGTCCAGCCCTTGCGGCGCACGTCGCCAGCACCTGCCAAGCCAGGCTCTCCGTTACCGAGCGCAGCGTTGCCGCGCCCATTGCGGGTGCTCCCCTTTGCCGCCAAGCCAGCACCGGCGCGCGAGCACAAACGCGAGGATGCAACTGAGTTGCTGGCCAGCATTGCCCGGCTTGCCAACGCCGGTGCCAGCGAGCAGGCCCGTGCCGAATGCCAGCGCTACCTGGGCCAGTTCGCGCCTTCGGCGCAGGTTTACTACTGGCTGGGGCTGCTCAGCGACACCGAAGGCGATGCGCAGCAGGCTCTGACCCACTATCGCAAAGCCCTGTACCTGGAACCGCAGCACTCCGAGGCGCTGGTACACCTGGCTGCCTTGCTGGCAGCCCAGGGTGACCTGGCCGGTGCCCGGCGCCTGCAGGAGCGCGCCGCGCGGGTTGGCCGGGAGTCTGAACGATGAAGGAATCCGCGATGCAATTGCTCGCCGAGGCTGACACGCACGTCGATGACTGCTGGAACCGTATTGGCGTGCACGGCGACAAGCAGTGCCCATTGCTGGAGCGTCATGTTCACTGTCGCAACTGCGAGGTATATGCCGCAGCGGCCACACGCCTGCTCGACCGCTACGCACTTATGCAGGACCACCAGGCAGCCGTGGCTGCGCCGGTGGAGGAAAACACCGGCCGCTCCATGCTGCTGTTCCGCCTTGGCGAAGAATGGCTGGCGCTGCCCACCGCCTGCCTGGCCGAAATTGCCCCGCTGCAGGCGGTGCATTCGCTGCCGCACCAGCGCTCGCGGGTGCTGCAGGGGGTGGCCAACGTACGTGGTGCGCTGGTGCCGTGCCTGTCACTGGCTGACTTGCTGGGTGTGCAGGCCAGCGCTGCCGAGCAACGTGGCGGCCGGGCGATGCCACGCATGCTGATCCTGGCCGCGGAGGGCGGGCCGGTGGTGATGGCGGTCGAGGAAATCGACGGCATTCACCGGCTCGACCCGCTGCTGCTGAACAGCGGGCAGGACGCCTCCCACTTCACCGCAGCGGTCCTGCAATGGCGTGGCCGCAGCGTGCGGGTGCTGGACGATCAACATTTACTGTCTGCCGTGCAGCGGAGCCTGTCATGACCCCAGAGCAAATGCGCGACGCATCGTTGCTCGAACTGTTCAGCCTGGAGGCCGAGGCGCAGACCCAGGTGCTCAGTGCCGGCCTGATGGCGCTGGAGCGTAATCCCACGCAGGCCGACCAGCTCGAGGCTTGCATGCGCGCGGCCCACTCGCTGAAGGGCGCGGCGCGGATCGTCGGAGTGGACGCTGGCGTCAGTGTCGCCCATGTCATGGAGGACTGCCTGGTGGCAGCCCAGGAGGGTCGCCTGCGGCTGAGCGCCGAGCATATCGATGCCCTGTTGCAGGGCACCGACCTGTTGATGCGCATCGCCACGCCTGGCGATGCCGGGGCGCAGGCGACCCTGCCGGTGTTCCTTGCGCAAATGGCCAACCTGCTCGACCCGGGGGCGGCAGCCTTGCCCCCCGCGCCGCCAGCCGTGCCAGCGCTGCCGGAAGCGCCGGCGCAAACCGTGCAAGCCAAACCGTTGCCGCTGCCCGTCGAACCCTTGGAGCCTGAGCCCGAGCTGGCCCTGCGTCGCAAGGCCGGCAAGCGCACCGGCGAAGGTACGGAGCGGGTGCTGCGGGTCACCGCCGATCGCCTCAACAGCCTGCTCGACCTGTCCAGCAAGTCGCTGGTGGAAACCCAGCGGCTCAAGCCTTACCTGGCCACCCTGCAGCGCCTCAAGCGCATGCACGGCCAGGGCATGCAAGCGCTTGATGGCCTGCGCATGCAACTGGAGGACAGTGGCCAGAGCAGCGAGGTGCTCGAGGCCCTGGCACAGACCCAGCGCCTGCTGGCGGAAACCCAGCAGATCCTGCAGCAGCAGGCTGCCGACCTGGACGAGTTCGGCTGGCAGGCCAGCCAGCGCGCACAATTGCTGTACGACACCGCGCTGGCCTGCCGGATGCGGCCGTTTGCCGATGTGCTGACCGGCCAGAGCCGCATGGTGCGCGACCTTGGCCGTTCGCTGGGCAAGCCGGTGCGGCTGCTGGTGGAAGGGGAGAAGACCCAGGTCGACCGTGATGTGCTGGAAAAGCTCGAGGCACCGTTGACCCACCTGTTGCGCAACGCGGTCGACCACGGCATCGAGCTGCCCGAGCGGCGCCTGCTGGCGGGCAAGGCGGAGGAGGGCGTGATCCGCCTGCGGGCCTCGCACCAGGCCGGTATGCTCAGCCTGGAACTGATTGACGACGGTGCCGGCATCGACCTCGAACGCCTGCGCAGCAGCATTGTCGAGCGCGCCCTGTCGCCCGCTGACACGGTGGCGCGCATGAGCGAGGAAGAGTTGCTGACATTCCTGTTCCTGCCCGGTTTCAGCCTGCGCGACAAAGTCACCGAGGTGTCTGGGCGCGGTGTCGGCCTGGATGCGGTGCAGCACATGATCCGGGAGCTGCGCGGTTCGATAGAGCTGACCCAGCTGGCCGGGCAGGGCTGCCGTTTCCATTTGCAGGTGCCACTGACCTTGTCGGTTGTGCGCAGCCTGGTGGTCGAGGTGGGTGGCGAGGCCTATGCCTTCCCGCTCGCTCATATCGAACGCACGCTCGAAGTAAGTGCCGAAGAGATCGTGCAGATCGAGGGGCGCCAGCATTTCTGGCACGAAGGCCGGCACATAGGCCTGGTCGCGGCCAGCCAACTGCTCAATCGCCCGGCCGGGCAAACGCAGGAGAGCAACCTGCGCGTGGTGGTGATCCGCGAGCGCGAGCAGCTGTACGGGGTAGCCGTGGAGCGACTGATGGGCGAGCGGGTGCTGGTGGTGATGCCGCTCGACCCACGGCTGGGCAAGGTGCAGGACATCTCTTCCGGCGCCCTGCTCGACGACGGCTCGGTGGTGCTGATCGTCGATGTGGAGGACCTGCTGCGTTCGGTGGAGAAGCTGCTCAGCACTGGCAGCCTGGAACGCATTGACCGCGGCAGCAGCGGCACCCGTGGCGTGGCGCGCCAGCGCATCCTGGTGGTCGATGATTCGCTGACCGTGCGTGAACTGCAGCGCAAGCTGCTCGGCAACCGTGGCTACGACGTGGCCGTTGCGGTGGATGGCATGGACGGCTGGAATGCCTTGCGTGGCGAGGACTTCGACCTGCTGATCACCGACATCGACATGCCACGCATGGACGGCATCGAGCTGGTCACCCTGGTACGCCGCGACCAGCGCCTGCAATCGCTGCCGGTGATGGTGGTGTCCTACAAGGACCGTGAGGAAGACCGACGGCGGGGCCTGGATGCCGGCGCCGACTACTATTTGGCAAAGGCCAGTTTCCATGACGATGCGTTGCTGGATGCTGTGGTTGAGCTGATCGGAGGTGCTCAGGGATGAAGATCGCCATCGTCAACGACATGCCCATGGCCGTCGAGGCGCTGCGCCGGGCGGTTGCCCTCGAACCGGCGCACCAGGTGGTGTGGGTGGCCAGTAATGGCGCCGAGGCGGTGCAGCGCTGCACCGAGCAGCAGCCAGACCTGATCCTCATGGACCTGATCATGCCGGTCATGGATGGCGTCGAGGCCACCAGGCGGATCATGGCCGAAACCCCTTGCGCCATCGTCATCGTCACGGTCGATCGCAAGCAGAACGTGCACCGGGTATTCGAGGCCATGGGCCACGGCGCCCTCGACGTGGTCGACACGCCGGCGCTGGGGGCGGGCGATCCGCGTGAAGCGGCAGCGCCACTGCTGCGCAAGATCCTCAACATAAGCTGGTTGATTGGTCAGCAGCGCGCACCGGCCGCACGCCCGGTCGCCGCACCCGTGCGGGCGGCGTCACAGCACCGCGGGCTGGTCGCGATCGGTTCGTCCGCTGGCGGCCCGGCGGCCCTCGAAGTACTGCTCAAGGGCCTGCCGGCGGCGTTTCCGGCGGCCATCGTGCTGGTCCAGCATGTGGACCAGGTATTTGCCGCGGGCATGGCAGAATGGCTCAGCAGCGCCGCCGGCTTGCCGGTGCGCCTGGCCCGTGAGGGCGAGCCACCACAGCCGGGGCAGGTATTGCTGGCCGGCACCAATCACCACATCCGCCTGCTACAGAACGGCCAACTGGCCTACACTGCCGAACCTGTCAATGAAATCTACCGGCCCTCGATCGATGTGTTCTTCGAGAGTGTGGCGCGCTATTGGACCGGCGATGCGGTGGGTGTGTTGCTTACCGGCATGGGCCGCGATGGTGCCCAGGGCCTGAAGCTGATGCGCCAGCAGGGTTTCCTGACCATTGCCCAGGACCAGGCCAGCAGCGCGGTATACGGGATGCCCAAGGCCGCTGCGGCCATCGATGCCGCAGTGGAGATCCGCCCGCTGGAACGCATAGCCGGGCGCTTGATGGAATTTTTCGCAAAATGACGAAGTGTATTGAATCACGCCGCCAGGCCGGCAGTGATCGGGTGAACAGGTATGAATGATTTACCGATCGAAGGTTTCACGACCCCCAACGAGAACTCGGCGATGGTGCTGCTGGTCGACGACCAGGCCATGATCGGCGAGGCGGTGCGGCGTGGCCTGGCCAACGAAGAGAACATCGACTTCCACTTCTGCGCCGATCCGCACCAGGCAGTGGCCCAGGCCGTGCGAATCAAGCCTACGGTGATCCTCCAGGACCTGATCATGCCTGGCCTGGACGGGCTGACCCTGGTGCGTGAATACCGCAACAACCCGGCGACCCAGGATATCCCGATCATCGTCCTGTCGACCAAGGAGGACCCGCTGGTCAAGAGCGCAGCCTTTGCTGCCGGGGCCAACGATTACCTGGTCAAGTTGCCGGATACCATCGAGCTGGTGGCGCGCATCCGCTATCACTCGCGTTCCTACCTTACCCTGTTGCAGCGCGACGAGGCCTACCGTGCTTTGCGCGTCAGCCAGCAGCAACTGCTCGATACCAACCTGATGCTGCAGCGGCTGATGAACTCCGATGGCCTGTCCGGGTTGTCCAACCGCCGCCATTTCGACGAGTACCTGGAACTGGAATGGCGCCGGGCCATGCGTGAGCAGCAGCAGTTGTCGCTGCTGATGATCGACGTGGATTACTTCAAGGCCTACAACGACAGCTTTGGCCACCTGGCCGGTGACGAGGCCTTGCGCCAGGTGGCCGAGGCGATCCGCGGCTCGTGCTCGCGGCCGACCGACCTGCCGGCGCGCTATGGCGGCGAGGAATTCGTCCTGGTATTGCCCAACACCTCGCCGGGTGGGGCACGCCTGGTGGCCGAGAAGCTGCGCCAGACCGTGCTCGGCCTGGGCATCCCGCACACCGCGCCGGTGCCCGACTCGTATCTGACCGTGAGCATTGGCCTTGCCACCCAGACTCCGTCCATCGGCAGCCATAGCCGGCAACTGATCTCGGCTGCGGACAAAGGCCTGTACCAGGCCAAGAATGGCGGGCGCAACCAGGTTGGCATCGCCTGACAGGGCCTGCACGGTAATTGCGGCCATTCGGCGCCCGGCGGGTCTGCCGCCCTGCGGCGGACTCGGTTATACTCGCAGGCTTTTCACCGAATTCGTGCGAGTAGCCAGCCCATGGAAATCCAACCGATCCTGAACACCATCAAGGACCTCACCGAGCGTTCCCAGTCCATTCGGGGGTATCTTTGACTACGATCACAAGCATGACCGCCTGATCGAAGTCAACCGCGAGCTGGAAGACCCCAACGTCTGGAACAAGCCCGAGTACGCCCAGACCCTGGGCCGCGAGCGTGCCATGCTGGCACAGGTTGTCGAGACCCTGGACAAGCTGTCCGGCGGCCTGGCGGACTGCCAGGACCTGCTCGACATGGCCGTCGAGGAAAATGACGAAGGCGCCGTCGGCGACGTCGTGACCGAGCTGGAAGGCCTGGAAGAAAAACTGGCCCAACTCGAGTTCCGTCGCATGTTCAGCGGCGAAATGGACATGAACAACGCCTACCTGGATATCCAGGCCGGCTCCGGTGGTACCGAGGCGCAGGACTGGGCCAACATCCTGCTGCGCATGTACCTGCGCTGGGCCGACAAGCGTGGTTTCGATGCCACCATCATCGAGCTTTCCGAAGGTGAAGTCGCCGGCATCAAGGGCGCCACCGTGCATATCAAGGGCGAGTATGCCTTCGGCTGGCTGCGCACCGAGATCGGCGTGCATCGCCTGGTGCGCAAGAGCCCGTTCGACTCCGGTGCCCGTCGCCACACCTCGTTCTCGGCGGTGTTCGTGTCGCCCGAGATCGACGACAAGGTCGAGATCGAGATCAACCCGGCCGACCTGCGTATCGACACCTATCGTTCCTCCGGTGCCGGTGGTCAGCACGTGAACACCACCGACTCGGCGGTGCGTATTACCCACGTACCGACCAACACCGTGGTGGCCTGCCAGAACGAACGCTCCCAGCACGCCAACAAGGACACCGCCATGAAAATGCTGCGGGCCAAGTTGTACGAGCTGGAAATGCAGAAGCGCAACGCCGCCTCGCAGGCGCTGGAAGATAGCAAGTCGGACATCGGCTGGGGCCACCAGATCCGCTCCTACGTGCTGGATGACTCGCGTATCAAGGACCTGCGTACCGGTGTAGAGCGCAGCGACTGCCAGAAGGTATTGGACGGCGACCTCGACCAGTACCTGGAAGCGAGCCTCAAGCAAGGGCTGTAAATCGCACACAACCGCCGCGGTACCTGGCATGGGCCGGTACCGCGTGCCCTGCCCGAAAGGGGCACCGAACACCTGATGGAAAGAATGACGAAATGAGCGACCTTAAGACCGAAGCGCAAGACCTGCAACAGGAAGAAAACGCCCTGATCGCCCTGCGCAAGGAAAAGCTTGCCGCCGAGCGCGCCAAGGGCAATGCCTTCCCCAATGACTTCCGTCGCGACAGCTACTGCAACGACCTGCAGAAGCAGTATGCGGACAAGACCAAGGAAGAACTGGAAGCTGCAGCGATTCCGGTCAAGGTTGCCGGCCGCATCATGCTCAACCGCGGCTCGTTCATGGTCATTCAGGACATGACCGGCCGTATCCAGGTCTACGTCAACCGCAAGACCCTGCCGGAAGAAACCCTGGCCGCGGTCAAGACCTGGGACCTGGGCGACATCATCAGCGCCGAAGGTACCCTGGCCCGTTCCGGCAAGGGCGACCTGTACGTCGAAATGACCAACGTGCGCCTGCTGACCAAGTCGCTGCGCCCGCTGCCCGACAAGCACCACGGCCTGACCGACACCGAGCAGCGCTACCGCCAGCGTTACGTCGACCTGATGGTCAATGAAGAAACCCGCCACACCTTCCGTGTGCGTTCGCAGGTGATCTCGCACATCCGCAAGTTCCTCATCGAGCGCGACTTCCTCGAAGTCGAGACGCCGATGCTGCAAACCATCCCGGGCGGTGCCGCGGCCAAGCCGTTCGAAACCCACCACAACGCCCTGGACATGGCCATGTTCCTGCGCATCGCGCCGGAGCTGTACCTCAAGCGCCTGGTGGTTGGTGGCTTCGAGAAGGTGTTCGAGATCAACCGCAACTTCCGTAACGAAGGCGTTTCGACTCGTCACAACCCTGAATTCACCATGCTCGAGTTCTACCAGGCCTACGCCGACTATCGCGACAACATGGACCTCACCGAGGAACTGTTCCGCGAGCTGGCGCAGCTGGTACTGGGCACTACCGACGTGCCGTATGGCGACAAGGTGTTCCACTTCGGCGAGCCGTTCGCCCGCCTGTCGGTATTCGACTCGATCCTCAAGTACAACCCGGAGCTGACCGCTGCCGACCTGCAGGACGTCGACCGCGCCCGCGACATCGCCAAAAAGGCCGGTGCCAAGGTGCTGGGCCACGAAGGCCTGGGCAAGCTGCAGGTGATGATTTTCGAAGAGCTGGTCGAGCACAAGCTGGAGCAGCCGCACTTCATCACCGAGTACCCGTTCGAAGTATCGCCGCTGGCCCGTCGCAACGACGACAACCCGGCTGTTACCGACCGTTTCGAGCTGTTCATCGGTGGCCGCGAGATCGCCAACGCCTACTCCGAGCTCAACGATGCCGAAGACCAGGCCGAGCGCTTCCTGGCCCAGGTGGCCGAGAAGGACGCCGGTGACGACGAAGCCATGCACTACGACGCCGACTTCGTTCGCGCACTGGAGTACGGCATGCCGCCGACTGCAGGTGAAGGTATCGGTATCGACCGCCTGGTGATGCTGCTGACCAACTCGCCGTCGATCCGCGACGTGATCCTGTTCCCGCACATGCGTCCGCAGGCCTGAGTGAATTGAATGAGCCGCCTTTCGAGGCGGCTTTTTCTTGCCTGAAGCTTTATGTTGTCAGTACCGGCCTCTTCGCGGCTAAAGCCGCTCCCACAGGGATCCCACTACCCTCAGGCTGGTGCGGTCCCTGTGGGAGCGGCTTTAGCCGCGAAGAGGCCGGCACTGACGAAACACTGTCCATGAGGTACCCCCCGTGACACCCGCAATGCCTCAACAGGGCGCCGCCGGCATCGCCACCGCCGTCGCCGAAAGCGTGCAATACCAAGGCCGCAAGACTGCCCGGCAGGGCAGCGAGCAGCGCCGCCAACTGATCCTCGACGCCGCCATGCGCATTGTCGTGCGCGATGGCGTACGCGGTGTGCGCCATCGCGCCGTCGCCGCCGAGGCCGGTGTGCCATTGTCGGCCACCACCTACTACTTCAAGGATATCGAGGACCTGCTGACCGATACCTTCGCGCAGTACGTCGAACGCAGCGCCGCCTACATGGCCAAGCTGTGGGCCAATACCGAGGTGGTGTTGCGCCAGTTGCTGGCCCAGGGTGACGGCAGCCCGCAGGCGCGGGCGCGGTTGGCTGACGAGGTAGCACGCATGACTGCCGACTACGTGCAGCGACAACTGCTGAATCGCCGCGATTTCCTGATGGCCGAGCAGGCCTTCCGCCAGGAGGCGCTGCTGTGCCCGCGCCTGGCTCAACTGGTGTGCGCCCATGACCAGATCCTGCTGCATGGCACCCGCCAATTGCTGCAGGTGGTGGGCTCGCAGCAACCGGAACAGGACGCCCAAATGTTGACGGCGATTATCGAGCAGATGGAATATCAGGGCCTGCTCAAGGATGCGAACGCGCAAGCCGATGGGCAGATGCTCGCTATGCTTAGCCGATACCTGCAGCTGGTGCTGGCATCGGCCTGAGCCGAGACCGACTTTTCAAGGAGAACCTGATGAAAGCCTGGCGTGTGGTGTTGTTGACTTTGTCATTCCTGCTGCTGGGCGGTTGTCTGGTGACCTTCCACGAGCCGTTGCCGAGCAACCAGGCGGCGCCCAAGGCCCTGCTGGGCAAGTGGAGCAGCAAGGACGCCTGGGGCGAGCCGCTGAAGCTGGTGATCAGCCGTAGCGGCGGTGATGCCTACAAGGCGGTGGCCACGGCCAAGGGCAAGGCCCCTGAGGAATACGTGTTCACCGTGTCGCGCCACGGTAACCGCTGGTACCTGTCGGCTGGCGTGCCGAAGCGCCTGGGTGGCAACTTCCTGATCGGCGGTTTCGATATCGTCGATGGCAAGGAACTGGTGGTCTACAACCTGGATGTCGAGCAGGTGCAGCAGGCGGTGGACAAGAAGGAGCTGACCGGGCGCAGCACCGAAGTGCCGGAAGACAACGGCGACGGCGTGCTGATCGACAGCCCGTCGGCGCGGGTGCTGGCGTACCTGGACGACCCGGCCAACTCCGACCTGTTCGTTGAAGTGGCACGGTTCCAGCGCTCCGGCAAATGACCGTGCTGGCTTCTTCGCGGCTAAAGCCGCTCCCACAGGGACCGCACCGGTTTCGAGCCTGATGCAGTACCTGTGGGAGCGGCTTTAGCCGCGAAGAGGCCGGTACAGGTTTCTTGTACTAGAAAGGAGTCCCCGGTGGACGAATACCAGCAAACCATCCGTGCCCTGTCCGACCGCATCGTTGCGGCGCAGACCCCGATCCGGGTTCTGGACGCGGTGAAGTGGGACGACAACATCCGCCAGGGGTTCCTCAAGGCCAAGGGCAAGGAGCCGCCGGCTGTCGACCGTGCCTACTACCAGTCGCGCCCGCTGGCGTTCGATTCCAGCGCGGTAAAGGCCGAGTTTCAGGGCATCGAGCGCGACATCATTCGCCAGCTCGGCCAGTTCAACCCGGTCGGGCAGATCATGAAGCGCATGTGCCGCGAATACCGCATGGTGGTGCGCATGCTCGAAGCGCGTGGCACCGAGGATTTCGGGCTGATCTCCCAGGAACTGTACGGCGCTGCCTCGGATGCCTTCCACGCTGGTGATCCGACCTTGGCCGACCTTGGCCTGATGCTGTCGGACTACCTGAACAACATCGATGGCCGTGGCGACCTCAAGGACGAGCCGAAGAACCTCACTGCCAAGGAAGCCGTGGAAATCCTCCAGCACCGGTTGAACAAGGTATTCGGCGAGGCCGAGGAGACCATCCGTGTGTTCGAGTCCGACGGTATCGTCGCCGATGCCGCGGCCGGGGCCGACTACATCAAGGTGCGTGCCGACGCCATGTTCAACTCCCGTGACGTGCGCGCCCTGGAGGTGCACGAAGGGCTGGTGCATGTCGGTACCACGCTCAACGGCCTGAACCAGCCGATCTGTACCTTCCTGGCCAAGGGCCCGCCCTCGTCGACGGTCACCCAGGAAGGCCTGGCCATCCTCATGGAGGTGATCGCCTTCGCCTCCTACCCCAGCCGCCTGCGCAAGCTCACCAACCGCACCCGCGCCATCCACATGGTCGAGGAGGGTGCCGATTTCATGCAGATCTACAACTTCTTCCGCGAGCAGGGGTTCGAGATGGCGCAGAGCTACAGCAACGCCAGCCGTGTGTTCCGCGGGTCGGTGCCCAATGGCCTGCCATTTACCAAGGACTTGTCCTACCTCAAAGGCTTCATCATGGTTTACAACTACATTCAGTTGGCCGTGAAGAAGGGCAAGCTCGAACAGATCCCGTTGCTGTTCTGTGGCAAGACCACCCTGGAAGACATGCGTACCCTGCGACAGCTGGTCGAGGAAGGCCTGGTCGAGCCGCCCAAGTATCTGCCCGAGCAGTTCCGCGACCTCAATGCGCTGTCGGCCTGGATGTGCTTCTCCAACTTCCTCAACCACCTGAGCCTGGACCGTATTGAAGCCGATTACGCGAACATTCTCTGAGTGCTGCCGCCTGCTGGCCCTGGGTTTGATCCTGCTGGGCCTGTGCGGTTGCAGCAGCCTGCTGTTCTATCCCGAGCGCGGCCAGCCGTTCACGCCCGAGCGGGCCAGGCTCGAGTACCGCGATGTCACCTTGATCACTGCTGATGGTATCCGCCTGCACGGCTGGTGGTTGCCGGCCAAGGCCGGGGTGGAGGTCAAGGGCACGGTGCTGCACCTGCATGGCAATGGCGGCAACCTGCCTGGGCACCTGGGCGGCAGCTACTGGCTGCCGGAGCAGGGCTACCAGGTTTTGATGATCGATTACCGCGGCTATGGCCTGTCCCAGGGCGAGCCGAGCCTGCCCGAGGTGTACCAGGACATCGCCGCGGCCATGGCCTGGCTGGAGCAGGCGCCCGAAGTCAAGGGCAAGCCGCTGGTGCTGCTGGGGCAGAGCCTTGGCGGGGCCATGGCCATTCACTACCTGGCGGCCCACCCGGAGCAGCGCCAGCGTTTCAGTGCTTTGGTATTCGACGGTGTGCCGGCCAGTTACCGTGCGGTCGGGCGCTTTGCCCTCAGCACCTCGTGGATTACCTGGCCGCTGCAGGTGCCGCTGTCGTGGCTGGTGCCGGACGGTGACAGCGCGATCCGCTCGATCGAGCAGCTGAGCAGCCCGCCCAAGCTGTTCTTCCACAGCATCGACGATACCCTGGTGCCGATGGACAACGGCATCCGCCTGTACCAGCACGCGCCAGCGCCGCGGGTGCTGCAACTGACCCGTGGTGGCCACGTGCAGACCTTCGCCGACCCGACCTGGCGCCAGGTGATGCTGCGTTTCCTCGACGACCCCAGCCATTTCAACGGCCTGCGGCGGCTGGCCGAAGTGCCCAATTACCCTGACGAGAAGAACAAGCAATGAGTGAAGAACGCAACGCCATCCCGCTGATCCTGACCGGTGTCGGCAGCATCATCGTGACGGTGGGGGCCTTGTGGTACTACGGTTACCTGCATTTCGCCAAGCCCGAAGATGCCCTGTTGCTGCAGGACTTCACCATGCTCAAGACCATCCCCGGCGAGGACTACAAGGTCTCGCTGGACCCGGCGCCACAAGTGGCTCAGTGCGTCGACGGCGTGTTGGTGCTGTTCGATACCCAGCAGAAAGGCCTGACCGGGGTGCTGGTGGACAACCGCAAGCGTGCTGTGCGTTGCATGGGCGAGGAAACGCCGCAGCAGGTGCAGTGAGCCATTATCTCTGCTGCCTGTGCTGGCCCTTTCGCGGCTAAAGCCGCTCCTACAGGGACCGCGCCAGTCCCTGTGGGAGCGGCTTCAGCCGCGAAAGGGTCGGAACAGGCAAAAGAAAGCCCCGCTTCGATCGCGGGGCTTGTCAGTTCAGCTAGCCAGCCTTACCGCTGTACCTGGCTCACAGAGCGAGGTGCCACCGGCTGGTTGTCGTTGGAGATGGTCACCTCCACCCGGCGGTTCTGCGCACGCCCCGAATTGCTCGAGTTGTCCGCGACCGGGTACTCCTTGCCATAGCCCTGGGCGACGATGCGCGCTGGGTCGACGCCGGCACGTACCAGTGCCATGCGTACGCTGTTGGCGCGGCGCTCTGACAGGCCCTGGTTGTAGTTGGCCGAGCCGACGCTGTCGGTGTAACCCTCGACGATCACCTTGCGTTCCGGGTTTTCCTGGAGGAATTGCGCCAGCTTGGTGACGTTCGGGTAGGCGTTGCTCTTGAGTTCGGCCTTGTTGAAGTCGAACAGCACGTCTCCGAAGGTGACCAGCGTGCCGCGGTCGGTCTGCTTGGCGTTGAGGCTGTCCAGCAGCTTGGCGATCTGTGCGTCGCGTGCGTCAAGCTTGGCCTGGGCGCGCTGGGCTGAAGCGTTTTTCAGTTCGCTTTCGGCAGTGCGCAGGGCGATGGTCTGCTTGGCCACTTCGACGCGCTGGTTGGTCAGGTAGGCCAATTGGTCGACCTTCTTCTCGTCTTCACGGTCCATGTAGGCCTTGTCGGCCTTGTTCAGCCAGTCCTGTGCGTCCTTGGTCTCCAGCGCCGCAACCTTGCTCGATTGCGGGTCGCTCTGCAGCGAGGAGAAGTTGGTGCGGGCCGATTCGAGGTTGGCGTTAGGGTCGTGCGAGCAGGCGGCAAGGCCGACGCTCAGGGCCAGCAGGGCGGGAATCATGACGTAGTTGCGCATAGTGTTCATCCTTTGATCGTGTGCGAAGACCGAGGTGGGCAGGGCAGGGCTCACTGAGCGCTGCGCAGGCCTTCCTCACGTACGTCCTGAACGCCCTGGCGGGCATCCTGCACGGCCTTCTGGGCCTTGGCCGCCTGGGCCTTGCGTTCGGCGAGGCGGGCGTCCCATTCGGCCTGTTCGGCCAGGCGCCTGGCGTCGTCGTACTTCTTGTCATGCATGGCGATCTCGGCCTGCTTGAACTTGTCCTGGGCCGCTTTCATTTCCACGGCGGCGAACTCGGTGCCGCCAGCGCTGACGGCCGAGTTCACGGCGGACTGGGTGACTGCATACTGCTCGGTGGGCGGGTTGCCCGCACAGCCGGCCAGGACCAGGCTGCTGCCCAAGGCCAGCGCTGCCAGCTTGAACCCGCGCACATGAGTGGATGAGGGTTTGTAGATGCGGGTGTTCTTGGTGGTCAGTTCCATTGGATCACTCCTGTTTACGACGTTGTCCGTAGCAGTCCATCGCTCGTTCCCTGACACGTGCACGCGCTTCAGCTCAACGGTGCACAACGGCAGGTGTGCAGGGTTTTAGCGTGATGGCTATTGGCTGTGACTGACGCGTTTTTCGGATAGTTCAGAAAAAATCATCTTGAGCGGATAACTATTTCTGACTAATCGGTCAGTGCGATTCGCCTGGAACTTTCGCGGGGCGTAGCGGTATTCCGGGCCTTTGCCAGGCCCGGAGCGGGGGCGGCCGGTTACTTCTCGCTGTCGGCTGCTGGGTTGCTCAGGGCGTGCAGATGCTGTCGCGACAGTGACAGAAAGCGCGGAGTAGGGCCGATGTCCTCGTACAGCGGGTCGCCTTCCTCGTCGGTGGCAATGACCTGGCGGCCTTGCACATAGGGGAAGCTGGCTTCCAGTTCCTCGAGGGCTGCCGCGACGAGCTCACCGAGCAGTTCCTCGGCGGTGCGCTTGGGGTACATGTCGATCAGCGCGGCCAGGCGCGCTTCGGACTCAAGGTCCAGATGCAGGACATGGCCCGTGGGGCTGAGGGTGCCGGCGGCATTCTGTTCCCAGTGCTGGGCGAGTTCACGGATTTTCATGCTGACCTCTGTTGACGCCTGAAAGGGCTGCAATGCATGGGAGTGTCGTGCTTTCACTTTAGTTTGCTTTGGCCGATCACGGCTTGCCATCGGCGCCTGGCTGTGGGCACTCTTGGAGCGAATACCGAGCCCCCCTGTGGGAGCGGGTTCACCCGCGAACACCGGCGCAGCCGGTGCCAGGCACCGCGCTGGATGCTTCGCGGGTGAACCCGCTCCCACAGGGGATCGCGTAAGGGCTGAAAAAGGGATGCAATGCGCCAGAGCCGCGCCGGAGAGAGGGCCAATGACCGATATCGATGTGCGTTTGCGTGAAGATGTCCATGTGTTGGGTGAACTGCTTGGCGATACCATTCGCCTGCAGCATGGCGAGGCGTTCCTGCAGAAGATCGAAGACATCCGTCACAGTGCCAAGGCCGACCGCCGTAGCGCCGGCGAGCAACTGAGCTCGACCCTGGCGGACCTGGCCGATGAAGACTTGCTGCCCGTGGCCAGGGCCTTCAACCAGTTCCTCAACCTGGCCAACATGGCCGAGCAGTACCAGTTGATCCGCCGCCGCGACGCCGACCACCCCGAGCCGTTCGAGGCCCGGGTGCTGCCCGAGTTGCTGGCGCGCCTGAAGCAGGCCGGGCACAGCAATGATGCCCTGGCCCGGCAATTGGCCAAGCTCGACATCCAGCTGGTGCTCACTGCGCACCCCACCGAAGTGGCCCGCCGCACCCTGATCCAGAAGTACGACGCCATCGCCGGCCAACTGGCTGCCCAGGACCACCGCGACCTGACCCCGGGGGAGCGCCAGCAGGTGCGCGAGCGCCTTCGCCGGCTGATCGCCGAGGCCTGGCACACCGAAGAAATCCGCCGCACCCGACCGACGCCGGTAGATGAAGCCAAGTGGGGCTTTGCGGTAATCGAGCATTCGCTGTGGCACGCCATTCCCAGCCACTTGCGCAAGGTCGACAAGGCCCTGCTGGAGGCTACCGGCCTGCGCCTGCCGCTGGAAGCGGCGCCGATCCGCTTCGCCTCGTGGATGGGCGGTGACCGTGATGGCAACCCCAACGTGACCGCAGCGGTCACCCGCGAAGTCCTGCTGCTGGCGCGCTGGATGGCTGCCGACCTGTTCCTGCGCGACATCGATGCGCTGGCTTCCGAGTTGTCCATGCAGCAGGCGGACGATGCGCTGCGTGAGCAGGTCGGCGACAGTGCCGAACCCTACCGCTCCCTGCTCAAGCAACTGCGCGATCGCCTGCGAGCAACGCGCGCGTGGGCGCATTCGGCATTGACCAGCAGCCAGCCGGCCAGCGCCGAGGTGCTGGTGGACAACCGCGACCTGATCGCGCCGCTGGAGCTGTGCTACCAGTCCCTGCACGCCTGCGGCATGGGTGTGATCGCCGAAGGCCCGTTGCTCGACTGCCTGCGCCGCGCCGTGACCTTTGGCCTGTTCCTGGGCCGCCTGGACGTGCGCCAGGACGCCGCTCGCCACCGTGATGCGTTGAGCGAGATTACCGACTACCTGGGCTTGGGGCGTTATGCCGACTGGGATGAAGAGCAGCGCATCGAGTTCCTCCAGGCCGAGCTGAAAAACCGCCGGCCACTGCTGCCCGCGCACTTCAAGCCGCAGGCCGATACCGCCGAGGTACTGGCCACCTGCCGGGAAATTGCCGCTGCGCCGGCCGCCTCGCTGGGCTCTTACGTCATCTCGATGGCCGGTGCTGCCTCGGATGTGCTGGCGGTGCAGTTGCTGCTCAAGGAGGCCGGCCTGACTCGGCCCATGCGCGTGGTGCCGCTGTTCGAGACCCTGGCCGACCTCGACAATGCCGGCCCGGTGATGCAGCGCCTGCTCGGCCTGCCAGGCTACCGTGCGAACCTGCGCGGCCCGCAGGAAGTGATGATCGGCTATTCCGACTCGGCCAAGGACGCTGGTACCACGGCTGCGGCCTGGGCGCAGTACCGGGCCCAGGAAAACCTGGTGCGTATCTGCGCCGAGCACCAGGTCGAATTGCTGCTGTTCCACGGCCGTGGCGGCACGGTAGGCCGCGGCGGCGGCCCGGCCCACGCAGCGATCCTGTCGCAGCCACCAGGGTCGGTGGCGGGGCGCTTCCGCACCACCGAGCAGGGCGAGATGATCCGCTTCAAGTTCGGTTTGCCGGGCATCGCCGAGCAGAACCTGAACCTGTATCTGGCTGCGGTGCTGGAGGCCACCTTGTTGCCACCGCCACCACCGCAGCCGGCCTGGCGCGAGGTGATGGACCAACTGGCCGCCGATGGCGTCAAGGCCTACCGCGGCGTGGTGCGGGAGAACCCCGATTTTGTAGAGTATTTCCGCCAGTCCACCCCGGAGCAGGAACTGGGGCGCCTGCCGCTGGGCAGCCGACCGGCCAAGCGCCGCGCCGGTGGCATCGAAAGCCTGCGGGCCATCCCGTGGATTTTCGGCTGGACCCAGACCCGCCTGATGCTGCCAGCCTGGCTTGGTTGGGAAACGGCATTGAACAATGCACTGGCGCGTGGCCAGGGTGAACTGCTGGCGCAGATGCGCGAGCAATGGCCGTTCTTCCGCACCCGCATCGACATGCTCGAGATGGTGCTGGCCAAGGCCGATGCGCAGATCGCCGAGGCCTACGACGAACGTCTAGTGCAACCTCACCTGCTGCCTTTGGGTGCGCACCTGCGCGACCTATTGTCGCAGTCGTGCCAGGTGGTACTGGGCCTTACCGGGCAGCCGGTGCTACTGGCGCACAGCCCCGAGACGCTGGAATTCATCAGCCTGCGCAATACCTACCTGGACCCGTTGCACCGCCTGCAGGCCGAGTTGCTGGCCCGCTCGCGCAGCCGCGAAGCCGCTCTGGACAGCCCGTTGGAGCAGGCCTTGCTGGTGACTGTGGCGGGTATCGCAGCCGGCCTGCGCAATACCGGCTGAAGGTAGGCCCGGGGCGCACAGGGCAGGTGCCGTGCGGGGGATGCAAGTGGGCGAAGAGGGTGGTTGCGCCGGGCGCAACCGCCTGCCAGGCCAGCCGTAGGTGGCGCAATCCTGCAACTTTGGGACGCTTGTCTGGCTGCCGGGCGCTGTGTATCTTGAGCAGCCTTCTGACCGATTTATGGTCATACCCGATTTTCCGGACTTGGCCCTGGTTGCCGAATCCATTGAATTTCATAACAAAATTTGAGGAGCACGAGATGCGCGTAATTCTGCTGGGAGCTCCCGGGGCCGGTAAAGGTACTCAGGCAAAGTTCATCACCGAAAAGTTCGGTATCCCCCAGATTTCCACCGGTGACATGCTGCGTGCCGCCGTCAAGGCTGGTACCCCGCTGGGCCTGGAACTGAAGAAAGTCATGGATGCCGGCCAGCTGGTCTCCGACGAGTTGATCATCAGCTTGGTCAAGGAGCGCATCGCCCAGCCTGATTGCGCCAAGGGCTGCCTGTTCGACGGCTTCCCACGCACCATCCCGCAAGCCGAAGCCATGGTCGCTGCCGGTGTCGACATCGACGCCGTGGTCGAAATCGCCGTGGACGACGAAGAAATCGTCGGCCGCATGGCTGGCCGCCGCGTGCACCTGGCTTCGGGCCGCACCTACCACATTCAGTACAACCCGCCGAAAGTGGAAGGCAAGGACGACGAGACGGGTGAAGACCTGATCCAGCGTGATGACGACAAGGAAGAGACCGTTCGCCATCGCCTGTCGGTTTACCACAGCCAGACCAAGCCGCTGGTGGACTTCTACCAGAAGCTGTCGGCCGCCAATGCCGGCAAGCCGAAGTACAGCCACATCGAAGGCGTCGGCTCGGTCGAAGCCATCACCGCCAAGGTCCTGGCAGCCCTGAGCTGATCCAGCACCCGACGCACCTCGACAACGGCCCGCTTGCGGGCCGTTGTCGTTTGTGGGTCGCGCTCCCACAGAGACCGCGTCAAAGGGCCGTACAGCTGCCCCTTCGGGACACAACGCCGCCGCTGCTCTATACTGCCGCTCTTTTCCCCCTTGTACCTGGATACCCGTTCGATGACCACCCTCCTGGCCCTGGATACCGCCACCGAAGCCTGTTCCGTCGCACTGCTGCATGACGGCAAGGTAACCAGCCATTACGAGGTGATCCCGCGCATGCATGCCCAGAAGCTGCTGCCGATGATCAAGCAGCTGCTGGCCGAGTCCGGCGTGACGCTGAATGCGCTGGATGCCATCGCCTTTGGCCGTGGCCCGGGCGCTTTCACCGGCGTGCGCATTGCCATCGGGGTGGTCCAGGGCCTGGCCTTCGCACTGGAACGCCCGGTTTTGCCGGTGTCCAACCTGGCCGCACTGGCCCAGGGCGCGCTGCGCGAACACGGTGTACAGCAAGTGGCGGCCGCCATTGACGCGCGCATGGATGAAGTGTATTGGGGCTGCTATCAGGCCGCCGAAGGTGAAATGCGCCTGGTCGGCCAGGAGGCAGTGCTGCCGCCCGAGCAGGTGGCGCTGCCGGCGGGCAGCGCTGGCGAGTGGTTCGGTGCCGGTACCGGTTGGGGCTATGCCGAGCGCCTGGCGGTGCAGGTGGCCGCCAGCAATGCCAGTGCCTTGCCCAACGCCCTGGACATCCTTAGCCTGGCCAGCTTTGCCTGGGCACGCGGCGAGGCGATCGTTGCCGAACAGGCGCAACCGGTCTACCTGCGCGATAATGTAGCGACACCCAAGAAGCGCTGAGTGTTGTTCGTCGGTTATCGCCGATGACACTAAAACCTTTTGCGCGATCTGTGGTCCAGTTATCACTCGAGCATTAGCGATGGAACCCTGATGCTGCTAAATTGCCATCATTGGTTCTGAGTGCTCATGCCATGCGTATCGACGGTTTCTCATCGCAGTCCTATCCGATCAAGCGCACCCCGCGCAAGGCAGCGGTACGTGACGAGGCCATCGATGATGCCGAGGTGATCGAGGAGGTCGAAACTGCCTCTCAGGAAGCCACCGCCCGCCGTCGCAGCGATGGCCTGCCAGCCCGCCAGCAGGACATGATTTTCCCCCGCGCCCGTGACCGCCGCACCGCTACCGCATTGGCCAGCTACCTGAGCACTGCCGGTTTTACCGACTGGGACATGGAAGTACTGGGGCTCGACCTGTACATTTAGTGGATGAGTCCATCACCACTGCCTTATTTTCTCGGTTGCCCGTCATGGAGCGAAAACGCCTGGCGCGACTACCTGTATCCCGCCGACGCCAACAGCGGTGAAATGCTCGGCTACTACAGCCAGGTGTTCAACGCCGTCGAGGGCAATACCACTTTCTACGCACGTCCCGCACCCGGCACCATTGCGCGCTGGGCGCAGATCATGCCCGAACACTTTCGCTTCACTGCCAAGTTCCCCCGGGACATCAGCCATGAAGGCGACCTGCGTGATCAGCTGGAACCGGCCTTTGACTTCACCCGCCTGATGGCCCCGCTGGGCCAGCGCGTAGCGCCGTACTGGCTACAGTTGCCGGCCCAGTTCAGCCCCGCACGGCTGGGCGAGCTTTGCCACTTCCTTGACGAAGTCGGAGTGCCGGTGGCCGTGGAGGTGCGCAACCAGGCTTTCTTCGCCAAGGGTGAAGAAGAGCGGTTGCTAAACCGCCTGCTGCATGAGCGTGGCGTGGAACGTATCTGCCTGGACCCGCGCGCCTTGTTCAGCTGCACCTCTCGTGAACCTGCCGTGCTGCATGCGCAGGCGAAGAAGCCCAAGGTACCGCCACGCCCGGCAGCCTTCAGCCAGCACCCGCAGGTGCGCTTCATCGGCCACCCGCAGCTGGAGGCCAACGAGGCCTTTCTTACCCCCTGGGTGGACAAGGTCGCCGCCTGGATCGAGGAAGGCCGCAACCCCTACATCTTCCTGCATACCTCGGACAATCGCCTGGCCGCGGCACTGGCCCAGCGCTTTCATCAACGCCTGATGCAGCGCCTGCCGGGCCTTGCCGCGTTGCCGGAATTGCCGCGCACCCCCGAGGTCGAACAATTGGGGCTACTCTGACCTTCCCCTGACTGCCGGAGGTTGAACCATGGATGTGCAAACCCTGCGAGCCGAAGCCTTCAAGGCCCTGCACGAGCGCGACAGCGCCTTCGTCATCCCCAACCCGTGGGATGCCGGCTCGGCCAAGTTGCTGGCCAGCCTGGGCTTCGAGGCGCTGGCCACCACCAGTGCAGGCCTGGCTTTCAGCCTGGGCCGTCCGGACGCCGAAGGCGCCTTGAGCCTGGACGATACCCTTGATAATGCCGGGGAGATCGTCGATGCCACCCCGCTGCCGGTGGCTGCCGACTTGGAGAACGGCTTTGGTGACCTGCCCGAAGATTGTGCCCAGACCATCCTGCGCGCTGCCGAGGGTGGCCTGGTAGGCGGTTCCATCGAAGATGCCAGTGGCCGCAGTGAAGCGCCCATCTACGACTTCGGGCTGGCCGTGGAGCGCATTCGTGCAGCTGTGCAGGCAGCGCGTAGCCTGTCGTTCCCGTTCACCCTGTGCGCCCGGGCAGAGAACCTGCTGCACGGGCGCATGGACCTGGACGACACCATCCGGCGCTTGCAGGCCTATGCCGAGGCCGGTGCTGATGTGCTCTACGCGCCAGGGCTGCGTACTGTCGAGGAAATCCGCGCGGTGGTGCAGGCCGTCGCGCCACGGCCGGTGAATGTGCTGATGGGCATGGCGGGCGTGCCGCTGAGCGTCAACCAGTTGCAGGACCTGGGTGTACGCCGCATCAGCGTCGGCTCGTCGCTTGCCCGTGCCGCGTTGGGGGCCTTCCACCGTGCCGCGCTGGAGATTCGCGATGAGGGCACCTTCGGCTATGGGGAGCAGGCGCTGCCGTTCGCACAACTCAACGACCTGTTCCGCCGCTGATGAGGGCCGTGCTGGCGTTGCTGGCCAGCCTGTCGCTGCTTGCGGGGCTGGCCTGGCACCTGGGTTGGCGGCTGCCCGCCGCGTGGAACCCGTGGGCGCCGCTGGACGTGCGTCAGCCCCCCAACCTGCTGACCCCATACAAGTTGTCCCGCCTTCGCGATGACCCGACGCTGTGTCGCCTGGCACTTCAAACCAGCCAACTGCGCTACCGGGCACAAGCCGACAGTTCGGCTACTGCCAACTGCCCATTGCGGAATGTATGGCGTATCGACGGTGGTCAGGCGCGGCTCGGCGGCAGCTTCCTGGCCAGTTGTCCGTTGGCAGTGGCGTATGCACTGTTCGAAAACCATGGCCTGCAGCCTGTGGCGCAACGGGTGTTGGGGCAGTCGGTGGCTCAGGTCGACCACCTGGGCAGTTTTGCCTGCCGCAATGTCTACCACCGCAAGCAGGGCCGGCTGAGCCAGCACGCCACGGCCGATGCCCTGGACATCAGTGGCTTTCGCCTGCGAGACGGCCAGCGCATCGTCCTTGCGCGGGACTGGCAGGCGGGCGGGCAGAAAGCGGAATTCCTTCGTCAGGTGCAGCGGGCGGCTTGTGACAGCTTCAGCACGGTACTTGGGCCGGACTACAACGCTGCACACCACAACCACTTTCATGTGGACATGGGCCGCTGGCAGATCTGTCGCTGAGCCTGGGCGCGTTCAGGCGTGGGCGCGCACGTTGTTAAGCACCACCGGGCGTGCCCAGTGAATGTCGAACTCCAGGTCGTTCTGTTGCTTGGCCAGGGTGGTGTCATCGAACGGTTCGGGCGCCGGGTCCAGCAGGTTGGTCTCGAACTCGGCGATCGGCAGGAACAGCGAGCGCGGAACAGGGCCGGGGCCGGGCTCGGCAATCGGGTGACCTTGGCTCATCACCACCGGGCGTAGCCAGCTGTTGCTGATATCGAGCTGGCGCTGCTGCTCGATCAGCTCGACTGCGCTGAACGGTTCGGGGGCGGGCGGCAGCAGGTTGGCTTCGAGTTCTGCCTTGGGCAGGAACAGTGGCTCGGGCGGTGCCACGATGGTGTCATGCACCGGGCAGGCACGCTGGGCGTCGATCAGGGCTAGCGCCCGGGCGCCGCCGATCGGCTCGCCACTGCTCTGGTCGTATTGCACGAACGACTGGCTGACGCTGTCTACGGGCTCTTCCTGCTGCTCGGCCATGGCCCGGGCAAAGAAATCCTGCCACAGGTGGCTGACGCCCCCGAGTGCCTGAGTGTTGTGCTGACTGTAGTTGCCGACAGGCGACAGGTAGGTCAAGCCGATGGGAAGAGTATCTGACATGGCAGTCGCGCGCGTTGTGCTCTGGCAGAATAGCGGGATATTGCCTGTATCGGCCGAAGTAGCCGATACATTAAGGGCTGGGTTTAATTTCTAGGTGTGAATGATGGAAGAGCAGGGCACAGGTATCCGGGTCGAGGCGCTGTCGGCTGAATTCGAGGCGCAAGCCGCTGCGTGGGCACAGCGCCTGGAGTTGCCGCTGCAGGACGATGCTGCCGGGTTTGCCGTACAGGTGGGCGTCGATGGCTTGCAGATCCAGCAATTGGGCCCGCAGGCACCGGGGCCGGTGCGGGTGGACTTTGTCGAAGGCCAGGCCGCGCACCGGCGCCTGTTCGGTGGTGGCAACGGGCAGATGATCGCCAAGGCGGTGGGCATTGCCCAGGGCGTGCGTCCGCAGGTGCTGGATGCCACTGCCGGGCTGGGCAAGGACGCGTTCGTGCTGGCCAGCCTGGGCTGCCAGATGACCCTGATCGAACGCCAGCCGCTGATTGCCGCGCTGCTGGAGGACGGCCTGGCGCGGGCCCGTGCGGATGAAGAGGTGGGGCCGATCGTGGGGCGCATGCGCCTGCTGACCGGCAACGCCATCGAGCGCATGCGCGCCTGGGAAGGCGAGGCGCCCCAGGTGATCTACCTCGACCCGATGTTCCCGCACCGGGACAAGAGTGCGCTGGTGAAGAAGGAAATGCGTGTGTTCCGCCCATTGGTCGGTGATGACCTGGATGCCCCGGCCCTGCTCGAAGCCGCCCTGGCGCTGGCCAGCCACCGGGTGGTGGTGAAGCGGCCGCGCAAGGCGCCGATCATTGACGGGCCCAAGCCGAGCCACAGCCTGGAGGGCAAGTCGAGCCGGTATGACATTTACCCGAAGAAGGCGCTGAAGGCCTGATTTGGCTATGCCTGTTCGGGCCTCTTCGCGGGTAAACCCGCTCCCACAGGTGCTGTACAAACTTCAAGATCACATCGACCCTGTGGGAGCGGGTTTACCCGCGAAGAGGCCCGCACAGGCAGCCTGATATCAGGGCTGGAATGCCCGCAAGAACACCCCAACCACCTCGCGCACATGCGCCTCGGCCTCATCCCCCTCCAGCGGCCCCGCGCACCCCAGCAGCAACCGGTAATCCGGTGCGCCCTTGACCAGGCAGAAGAAGTGCTCCGCCGCACGCAGGGGGTTGTCGATACGCAACAGGCCGCGCTCATGCGCCCCTCGCAACAGTGCCTCCATCCCCGCCAGCACGCGCTTGGGCCCGGCTTCGTAGAAGTACTCGCCAAAGCTCGGGTCCAGGCTGCCCTGGGCCATGATCAAGCGGCTGAGCTTGACTGCCTCATCGCTGCTGATCAGCGCCTGGAAACCACGGGCAATAGTCAGCAGCACCTCTTCCACCGGCACCCCCTCGGGGTACTCGAACAGCATGTCGGGCAACTGGATCTGGCAGGTTGCCATTACCGCCGAGCCGAAAAGCGTCTGCTTGTCGGTGAAGTGGCTGTATACGGTGAGCTTTGAAACACCTGCCGCCGCAGCGACCGCATCCATGCTGGTGTTGGCGTAGCCGAGGCTGAGGAAAAGGGCTTTGGCTGCTTCGAGAATTGCCTCGCGTTTGGCCAGGTCCTTGGGCCGGCCCGGGCCGATGGGTGCGTCGTTGGACATTGTGGTCTGCATCTGGTTGAAGAATCGCTCATCTTAACGGGTCAGGCGCCAGCCTTCGAGTTGAACCGTTCTGGCGTGTCAGGCGAACAGGGCTTCGGCCATATCCTGCAAAAACCAATGCATCCTACCTTCCCGGCGCCGGTTGCCTGACTTAATATACTCCCCAGTACAAATATTGAATGTACCCATCGCGAAAGGATTCATCATGTTGCGCCCTGCCTTGTTCATTGCTCTGTCTGCCGCTGCCGCGATGTTGCTGGCGGCGTGCGGCCAGGAAGCCGCCCCACCGGCTGCGCCGCGCCCGGCGCTGGTGGTGCAGCCGCAGCCGGCCGAAGCCGCTGCCGACAGTTACCCCGGCGAAGTGCGTGCACGCTTCGAGCCGGAACTGGCTTTCCGCATAGGCGGCAAGGTCAGCAAGCGCCTGGTCGAGGAGGGGCAGCGGGTAAAGGCCGAACAGCCGCTGGCCGAACTGGACCCGCAGGATGTGCGCCTGCAACTGGAGGCCAACCGTGCCCAGCTGGCAGCCGCCGAGGCCAACCTGTCGCTGGTGCGCGCCGAGCGCGATCGCTACCAGAAGCTGCTGGACCGGCAAATGGTCAGCCATTCCCAGTTCGATAACGCCGAAAATCTCTACCGTGCCGGCCTGGCCCGGCTGAAACAGGCCAAGGCCGAGTTCGACGTGGCTGGTAACCAGGCTGAATATGCTGTGCTGCGCGCCCCGCAGGCCGGGGTGATCGCCAAGCGCCAGGTGGAAGTGGGCCAGGTGGTCGGCGCAGGGCAGACCGTGTTCACCCTGGCCGCAGATGGCGAGCGGGAAGTCGCCATCGGCCTGCCGGAGCAGCAGTTCGCCCGCTTTGCCGTGGGCCAGCCGGTGAGCGTGGAGCTATGGTCGCACCCGCAGGAGCGCTTCCAGGGGCGTATCCGCGAGCTGTCACCGGCTGCCGACCCACGTTCGCGCACTTTCGCTGCCCGCATCGCCTTTACCTCGGCCGACACCCCGGCGGAGCTGGGCCAGAGCGCCCGGGTGTTCATCGCCCACGAAGGGCTGATCCCGTTGGCGGTGCCCCTGTCGGCAGTCACAGCGGAAAACGGCCAGGCCTACGTCTGGCGGGTCAACAAGGACAGCCGCCTGGAGCGGGCAGTGGTGCGCCTGGGGCCCTACGGCGCCGACAGCGTACCCGTGCTTGAAGGCCTCGCCCCCGGCGACTGGGTTGTCGCCGCGGGTGGCCATGTATTGCGCGAGGGCCAGGAGATACGCCCCGTGGACCGTACCAACCGCGTAGTGAACCTGACGGCCAAGGAGTAAGTCCCGATGGGTTTCAACCTTTCTGCCTGGGCGCTGCGCAACCGCCAGATCGTCCTGTTCCTGATGATCCTGCTGGCGGCCATTGGCGCCATGTCCTACACCAAGCTCGGCCAGAGTGAGGACCCGCCGTTCACCTTCAAGGCCATGGTCATTCGTACCCTGTGGCCCGGTGCCACCGCTGAGGAAGTGTCGCGTCAGGTCACCGAGCGCATCGAAAAAAAGCTGATGGAAACCGGCGAGTACGAGCGGATCGTCTCGTTCTCCCGCCCGGGCGAATCGCAGGTCACCTTCATGGCCCGCGACTCGCTGCATTCCAGGGACATCCCCGAGCTGTGGTACCAGATCCGCAAGAAGGTCGCGGACATCCGCCACACCTTGCCGCCGGAGATCCAGGGCCCGTTCTTCAATGACGAGTTCGGCACCACCTTCGGCAATATCTATGCACTGACCGGTGAGGGCTTCGACTACGCGGTGCTCAAGGACTATGCCGACCGTATCCAGATCCAGTTGCAGCGGGTCAAGGACGTGGGCAAGGTCGAGCTGATCGGGCTGCAGGACGAGAAAATCTGGATCGAGCTATCCAACGTCAAGCTGGCCACCCTCGGCGTGCCGCTGGAGGCCGTGCAGCAGGCCCTGCAGGAGCAGAATGCGGTCAGCACCGCCGGTTTCTTCGAAACGCCCAGCGAGCGCCTGCAACTGCGGGTGAGCGGGCGCTTCGACAGCGTCGAGCAGATCCGCCAGTTCCCCATCCGCATAGCTGAACGCACCTTCCGTATCGGCGATGTGGCCGAGGTGCACCGCGGCTTCAACGACCCGCCCGCACCGCGCATGCGTTTCATGGGCGAGGATGCCATTGGCCTGGCGGTTTCGATGAAGGACGGCGGCGACATCCTGGTGCTGGGCAAGGCATTGGAAAGCGAGTTCGAGCGCCTGGCACGCAGCCTGCCGGCCGGCATGGAACTGCGCAAGGTCTCGGACCAGCCGGCGGCGGTCAAGGCCGGCGTGGGCGAGTTTGTCCAGGTGCTGGTCGAGGCGCTGGTCATCGTGCTGTTGGTAAGTTTCTTCTCGTTGGGCTTGCGCACGGGGCTGGTGGTGGCGCTGGCCATCCCGTTGGTGCTGGCCATGACCTTCGCCGCCATGCACTACTTCGGTATCGGCCTGCACAAGATCTCCCTCGGCGCGCTGGTGCTGGCCTTGGGCTTGTTGGTCGATGATGCGATCATTGCCGTGGAGATGATGGCGATCAAGATGGAGCAGGGCTACGACCGCCTCAAGGCGGCCAGCTACGCCTGGAGCAGCACCGCGTTCCCGATGCTCACCGGCACCCTGATCACGGCGGCGGGTTTCCTGCCCATTGCCACGGCGGCCTCCAGTACGGGCGAATACACCCGTTCGATTTTCCAGGTGGTGACCATCGCCTTGCTGACCTCCTGGGTCGCCGCCGTGGTATTCGTGCCTTACCTGGGCGAGCGCCTGCTGCCGGACCTGGCCAAGCTGCATGCCTCCCGTCATGGCAAGGACGGCCACGCGCCAGACCCTTACGCCACACCGTTCTACCAGCGTGTACGGCGTGTGGTGGAGTGGTGCGTGCGGCGGCGCAAGACGGTGATCCTGCTGACCATTGCCGCCTTTGTAGGAAGTATCCTGCTGTTCCGTTTCGTGCCCCAGCAGTTCTTCCCGGCCTCAGGGCGCCCGGAGTTGATGGTCGACCTGAAACTGGCCGAGGGTGCCTCGCTGGCCAACACCGCCGAGCGGGTCAAGCAACTGGAGGCGTTGCTCAAGCAGCAGGAAGGTATCGACAATTATGTGGCCTACGTGGGCACCGGTTCGCCGCGTTTCTACCTGCCACTGGACCAGCAGCTGCCGGCGGCCAGCTTCGCCCAGTTCGTGGTACTGGCTAAGTCGATGGAGGACCGCGAGCGCCTGCGCAGCTGGCTGATCAGCACCATGGACCAGCAGTTCCCCGACCTGCGTGCCCGGGTCACCCGCCTGGAAAATGGCCCGCCCGTGGGGTACCCAGTGCAGTTCCGGGTGACTGGCGAGCACATCGAGAAGGCCCGTGCGCTGGCCCGTGAAGTGGCCGACAAGGTGCGCCAGAACCCGCATGTGGTGAATGTGCACCTGGACTGGGAAGAGCCGAGCAAGGCGGTGTTCCTCGAAATCGACCAGGACCGCGCCCGCGCCTTGGGCGTGAGCACCGCTCACCTGTCGAGCTTCCTGCAAAGCTCGCTGACCGGCACCACGGTCAGCCAGTATCGCGAGGACAACGAGTTGATCGAGATCCTGCTGCGCGGCACTCGGCAGGAACGCAGCGAGCTGGGCAACCTCGGCAGCCTGGCACTGCCGACCGACAATGGCCAGAGCGTGGCGTTGTCGCAGGTCGCGACTCTGGAGTACGGCTTCGAGGAGGGCATCATCTGGCACCGTAACCGCTTGCCGACGGTGACCGTGCGCGCCGATATCTACGACAAGGAGCAGCCGGCGACGCTGGTGAAGCAGATCGAGCCGACCCTGCATGACATCCGCGCCAAGCTGCCGGACGGCTATTTGCTGGAAGTGGGCGGCACGGTCGAGGACTCCGAGCGCGGGCAGAAGTCGGTGAATGCCGGCATGCCGCTGTTCGTGGTGGTGGTGCTGAGCTTGCTGATGATCCAGCTGCGCAGCTTCTCGCGCACGGTGATGGTGTTCCTCACTGCGCCGCTGGGGCTGATTGGCGTGACCTTGTTCTTGCTGGTATTCCGCCAGCCGTTCGGCTTTGTCGCCATGCTTGGCACCATTGCCCTGGCGGGGATGATCATGCGCAACTCGGTGATCCTGGTGGACCAGATCGAGCAGGACATCGCGGCGGGGCTGGATCGCTGGCAAGCGATCATCGAAGCCACGGTGAGGCGCTTCCGCCCGATCGTGCTGACTGCTCTGGCGGCGGTGCTGGCGATGATCCCGTTGTCGCGCAGTGTGTTCTACGGGCCGATGGCGGTGGCGATCATGGGCGGGTTGATCGTGGCCACCGTGCTTACCCTGCTGTTCTTGCCGGCGTTGTATGCGGCTTGGTTCAGGGTGAAGAAGGGCTGAAGGCCGCAGGGGAGGGCTTTGCCCTCGAATCGCCGGCAAGCCAGTTCCCACAGAACTGCACATAACTCGTTAGCAGGGACACTGTGGGAGCGGCTTTAGCCGCGAACACCGGCGCAGCCGGTGCCATACACCGCGTTGGATTCTTCGCGGCTAAAGCCGCTCCCACCTCGACCGCATTGTCCTCAAGCCATGCGCTATCTCTGTGGGAGCTGGCTTGCCGGCGATGGGCTGCAAAGCAGCCCCCAGGGGGCCCTCAGAGGGCGCCGAAGACCTTCTTGGCCAGGCTTGTAGCCGCTTCGGCCGGGTTCTGACGAATGCTCTGCTCCTGCTTGGCAATCATTTCAAACAGGCCATCCAGTGCCTTTTCAGTCACGTAGTTCTCGATGCTGGCGCTCTTGGCATCGACCACACCCAACGCCACTGCCTGCCCGGCAAAGTTGTTGTACTGCTGAGCCAGGCCAACCTTGTCGGTAGCCTGCTTGACGATCGGCAGGAACTTGGCGCGGATCTGCTCGCGGCTGCTCTTGTTCAGGTACTGGGTGGCCGAATCGTCACCGCCGGCGAGGATGCCCTTGGCATCGGTCACGCTCATGTTCTTCACGGCATCTACCAGAATCGCCTGGGCCTGCGGCACAGCAGCCTCGGCGGCCTTGTTCATGCTGGCTTCCAAGGCCTCGACCTGTTCACCCTTGCCGAACATCTTCATCGCCTTGGCGGCCTTGCCCAGGTTGCCAGGCAGTTCGATGCGCACGTCGGGGTTGTCGCTGAAGCCGCCGGGGGTGCTCAGCTGCTTGACGGCCAATTGTGCGCCTTGGGTCAGGGCATCCTTCAGGCCGCCAGTGGCGTCTTTCTGGGTCAGATCGCCCAGCGACAGGGCCAGGGCACTGGCCGACAGCAGCAGGCCGGCACACAGGGTGGTGAAGCGCAGGGAAGTGCGGATCATGAAGCTTTCCTTGTAAACAGATGAATACGGGTGTCAGCGGACCGGATCGACCTTGATCCGCACGGGCTGAGGGTCACTGCCGTCGAGCATGACACCGTGGTGCTCGGTGTTTATGAACAGCAGCTTGCCGTCCAGCTCGATGCGCGCGCTTACCGCATAGCGGTGGCCTGGCTTGACCTGGGCCGGGTCGTAGATGAGGTGGAATGGCAGCGGTACGTTGCCTTTGACCGGGCCAGCCTGGCGGGCCAGGGTAACCGCCGGGGCGTCCATCAGCGAGACGTCCTGCAGCTCCACGCTGAGGGTGGCGGCCGGTGGCAGGGCACTGCGTTGCAGGTAGAAGACTTCGCCATCCAGGCTGGCCTGGTTGGACGGGGTATGGCTGGAACAGGCTGCTAGCAAGGATGCGCAACACAGCATAAAGAGCTTTTTCATGGTATCTCCGAAGTCCTTGGCGTTGGCTTGTGGCCAACCCCAGGGACTTTAGCGGATTTCTTCTGGTGGGTCCTTGATGAAGATGCGACAAGGAGGGGGAGAGCAAGGCGAAGCGCAATATTCAGCTGCGGCGCGGCGGTCGCAGGCTGATTGCCTCCAGTTCGGTAACGCTTTGAAGGGTCAGGCCGCGCAGCGTTCTCGCGGCGTACGGGGTCATGGTATGTGGGTCGTAGTAGGCCACGCGCAGATGCAAGGGTTCGTCGTCATTGACTGTGTTGCCATCCAGGTACGTGGTAAGCGTCACAGGTCCCTGTGTCGGCCACAGGGCGGCACCGGCAATGTAGCTGGAGCTTCTGTTGCTGTAACCGTCTTCCTGGGTCCGATACAGGCCGAACGTCATCAGCGCCTGTGGCCTTAGCAACTCTTCGGGAATCTCGATGATGTTCTTCATCTCGATGATCGCGGGCGACAGGGGCTGCTGACTTTGCTCGCCAGGCTGGGCGGGTATCCTCAGGACCATGGGAGGGTTTGGCTCAGGCTGGTCGATTGCAAGTGGCATCGACAGGCTCAAGCTGTTTGGCTCTTCATTGACGCCAACACCATAACTGGCCACTAGCGTTGGTTCGGCACCTTTCGGCAGGCTATTGCGGTCCAGCAGCAAGTTGAAAGGCATTGCGACGCCAAGCGTCTGGCACCCCCAGGCGGCCAGGATGATCTTGTTCTCATCCGTGCCCAACTGTACGCGTACGCCAAGGTGCGGTGCGCCTTCAGCTGTATGGATGCACGACGGGACAAGCACGGTCCCGCGGATCTCGATGAAGTTGGCGGGTAGCATGTTGGTTTTCCTCGGTTCGGTCATGGGTACAGGCGCCAGTCACTCAGCGAGGTTGTCGCTGAACTGGCGACCGTTTTCGGTGGCAATCTGGTCGACAGTCACCCGTTGTGTACCCGATACCGTGGCTGGTTCTATCGAGTGACGGCTGGTGGTGATGTAGCGCAGTTGGCCGTCTATCTCGATGCGCGCGGCGAGGGCATAGCTGCGGCGTGGGTCGATGAGGCTGGTATCAAACGTCAGCGGCAGTTTGATCGGCATCAGGCCGCCACAGCGCAGACGCAACTCGGCAAGGCTGATGGAGCGCGCATCTGCCTTCGAAATATCGATCAGCTTCAATTCAACCAGGCCGGACGGTGCGAGCGTGTTATCGCCAGAGGAAACGATTTCAACGTCCAGCGTCTTCATTTGAGTCATGTTGGTGCTCCTTGAGAGGGATGTGCTGAAGTAGCACCGTGATCCTGATCCCTCCCAAGGGCTGAGAGCAGCCTGAAAAGCTACCGCTGTATAACCTCCGCAGGCTCATCGCGGTGCAATGCCACCTGGCGGATCGACAGGCGCAGCTCCGCGGACAGCACGCGCTTGGCCACGCCTTCGGCCAGCTCGCCGAGCTTGTTGCGATAACCGAGCTTGCCTTGGGCGTCAGCATGCAGCACGCCTTGCTCGACCAAGGTCTGGATGAAGTGGCGGAACAGGGTCTTGTCGAAGAATTCCGGGGCGTTCAGGCCGTGCAGGATCGACAGGCGCTGGGCCATCATCACGCACAGGTCTTCCAGCTCTTCGGCGCTGAGGCTGTTCTGCCCGCTGTTGAGCAACAGCGAGGTGGCCATGTAGAAACGCTGCAGGGTCTGGGTGATAGTGCGGGCGAGCAGGGTCAGCAACACGAACTGCCGCGAGCTGGGCGCCGGGCGAATGTAGATGGCGTTGTCCTGGCGCAGCAGCCCTTGCTCAACCAGTGCGGCCAGCCACTGGTCGATCACCGCATCCAGTTGTTCCGGCGTCCAGCGCAGGAACAGTTCGGCCTGCAGGTAGGGATACAGCGCGTGTACATACTGGCCCAGCAGTTCGCGGCTCATGCGCGAGCTGCTGAGGAAGAAGCTGGCCAGCAGCGCCGGCAGGGCGAAGATGTGCAGCACGTTGTTGCGGTAATAGGTCATCAGTACCGCGTTGCCTTCATCCAGGTACAGGATGCGGCCCAGGGCGTCCTTCTGCTCGGCCACCAGGTTCATCCCGCGCACATGCTCGATCAGCGCCTGGCCGTCGCCGTCGGGCAGGGTGGTGTGCGGCGAGTAGGGTACCTGGCGCAGCAAGGTCAGGTACAGGTCGAGCACGCGGGTCAGGGCGCGCTCGTCCAGGGCCAGGCGGCTGGTGGACAGCAGCGCCAGCGCCACCAGGTTGACCGGGTTGATAGCGGCCGCCTCGTTGAGGTGGCGGGCAACGGTTTCGCCCAGGCGGGTGGTGGTGGCGTTGAGCCAGGCCGGGCGGTACTGCGGGCCGTGGTCCTGTTCACGCCAGCCGGGTTGTTGCTGGTCGAGGAAACCGGCCAGGCGGATCGGCTCGCCAAAGTTCACGTACACCTGGCCAAATCGCTGCCTGAGCGCGCCGAACACCTTGAAGATATCGAAGATCGACTCTTTCTTCTTGCTGGCACCGCGCAGCTCGCCCAGGTAGGTGCGGCCTTCGAGCACGCGCTCGTAGCCGATGTAAACCGGCACGAAAACGATTGGCGTACGCGATGAACGCAGGAAGCTGCGCAGGGTAATGGCCAGCATCCCGGTGCGCGGCTGCAGCATGCGCCCGGTGCGCGAGCGCCCGCCTTCGACGAAGTACTCGACCGGAAAGCCCTTGGTGTACAGGGTGTGCAGGTACTCGTTGAACACCGCGGTGTACAGCGGGTTGCCCTTGAACGTGCGGCGCATGAAGAAGGCGCCGCCACGGCGTAGCAGGTTACCCACCAGCGGCATGTTGAGGTTGATGCCCGCGGCCACGTGCGGCGGCGTCAGGCCGTTGCGAAACAGCAGGTACGACAGCAGCAGGTAGTCGATGTGGCTGCGGTGGCACGGCACATAGATCACTTCGTGGCCGGGTGCGATGCCTTGCACCTGCTCGATGTGGTTGACCTTGATGCCGTCGTAGATCTTGTTCCAGAACCAGCTCAGCACCACTTCGAGGAAGCGGATCGCGGTGTAGGTGTAGTCCGAGGCAATCTCGTTGCCATAGCGCAGGGCCTGGGCTTCGGCCTTGGCCAGCGGCAGGTTTTCCCGCTGCGCCTCATCGACGATGGCCTGGCGCACCTGGGGCGCGTGGATCAGGCCTTTGACCAGGTTGCGCCGGTGCGAGATGTCCGGGCCGATGACTGCGGTCTTCAGGTTGCGAAAGTGCACGCGCATCAGGCGCTGGGCCATGCGTACGGTGCGTTCGTGGCTCTTGTTGTGCTGTACCAGTTCGCGAAGGTGAATGGGCGCGGAGAACTGCACCCGGGTCTTGCGCCCGAGGATCAGTACGGTCAGCAGCCGGCGCAGGCGCCCGGTAACCGCCCAGCTGTCGGCGAACAGCAACTTCCACGGGCTGGATTCACTTGCCGGGGTCTGCCCCCAGAACACACTGACCGGAATGATCTGCGCATCCTCTTCGGCATGCTGACTGATGGCGGCGACCAGGCGCTCCAAGGTGGGTGGGGCACCGCGCTTGTCATGGCGGCCGAGCCAGTCCGGGTCCGGGGTGAGGTAGAAGAATGCCGCAGGCTCCTGCAGCGGGCCAACCGCCACCGGCAGCACCGGGCGCGGCAGGCCCGCCTTGGTGCATTCATGGTCGAGCACGACCAGGTCGGTGAGCGCGGGCGAGGGCAAGGCATAGAATACCGGCCGGCTGCGGTCGAGCTTGAGGGTGAGGGAAGACTGGTTGATGGTCTCGGAGCGCACCCACAGGTACAACAGGCGACGCAGGGCGCCGAAGATCAGGCGGCGCAGGGGGGAACGGGTCATGGGGTGTGTGCCCTGGGGGTGGTTTTCAGGTGGGTATCCAGCCAATTAGTCTGCCGTATCCGCGCAAGTTCAGCAAAAATCGCCGAACGGCGCGACGTTCATCAAATTTTTTTGTTCTGTGTCATATACTCGGCCTGCCACTTGCAAGATATTTGCGCAAGCGGCGTCGACACAGGGAGGGACTCTGTGTCTGCAAGGCGATCTTCACAATAAAAATCCGGAGTAGTTCAGATGTCGTCTCGTGAGACTGGGAATGTAAAGTGGTTCAACGATGCCAAGGGTTATGGCTTCATTCAGCGCGAAGGTGGTGCGGATGTATTCGTCCACTATCGGGCGATCCGCGGTGAGGGGCATCGTACCCTGGTCGAAGGTCAGCGGGTGGAATACGCCTGCGTGCAGGGCCAGAAAGGCCTGCAAGCCGAGGACGTGGTAGGCCTCTGAGCCTCATGCGGTAAGGCTTGTTGTGGGAGCTGGCTTGCCGGCGATCACCGGCGAAGCCGGTGCCAGGCACCGTGTTGCCTGCATCGCCGGCAAGCCGGGCTCCCACAAAGAATGCAGTGCATTCAGGTGCGCCAGGTGATTTCCTCTTCACCGTCGGCGCTGATGCGGACCCAGCGGTCGGCATCTTCTTCCCCATCTTCCTCCACCCAGCCACCTGGCGCGCAGCGCACTTCCACGCCCAGTGCGGCAAATGCGGCGCGGGCGCAGGCAACGTCATCGGCCCACGGCGTCTGGTCGCTTTCCAGGTACAGGCTGTTCCATTTCCCTACAGCCTTGGGTAACCAGGTGACCGGAATGTTACCGGCCTGGCATTTGAAGGTATGGCCTTTCTGCTTCCATTCGCTGCATGGGCCGATTGCCTGGGCGAGCCACTCGGCAATCTGCTTGTGGTCGACGTCGGCGTCCTTCAGGTAGATCTCGATATCAGGTTGGCGCATAAGGGCTCCGGGTGTGCTCAGTCTTGGCGCACGAAATAGTCATAACGCATTGAAACCGTGACTTCGAACGGCTCGGGCTGGTCAATCACCCGGGCACGCTTTTCGGCACTGGCGCGCCAGCCGTGCGGGGTCATGGCCAGCAGGTCGGCGCGGGCCTTGGGCGCGGCCAGGCTCAGGCGGAACTCCAGGGTTTCGCTGTGGGCGTGGACCATGCCTTCGGGGACCAGGGCCAGGTGTTTGTCGTCGGCGTAAGGGCGTACTTCATCGTAGAGCACTTCGCGCAGCTCCATCAGGTGGCCGCTGGTGGGGCCGACCCGCATCAGGCCGCCGCCGGGACTGAGCAGGCGCTTGGCCTCGGCCCAGTCCAGCGGGCTGAACACGCTGGCGATGAACTGGCAGCTGGCGTCGGCCAGCGGCACGCGGGCCATGCTGGCGACCATCCAGGTAACCTCGGGCGCTCGGCGGCAAGCACGCTTGACCGCCTCACGGGAGATGTCCAGGGCGTAGCCGTCGGCGGCCGGCAGGGCCTGGGCGATCTGCGCGGTGTAGTAACCCTCGCCACAGCCGATGTCCAGCCAGGCTCCGGGCTGGCGTTCGGCGGCCAGCTCGGCCAGGCGGCGCGCCACCGGCGCGTAGTGGCCGGCGTCGAGGAAATCGCGGCGGGCTTCGACCATGGCCTGGTTGTCACCCGGGTCGCGGCTGTTCTTGTGCTGCACCGGCAGCAGGTTCAGGTAACCCTGGCGGGCCCGGTCGAAGCGGTGGCCGTCCGGGCACACCACACCGTTGTCGAGCCGGCTCAGTGGCGCCTGGCAAAGAGGGCAGGCGAGCATCAGGCGAGCAACCGGACCAGGGTCTGGTAATAGATTTCGGTCAGCAGGTCGAGATCGCTGGCCAGGATCCGCTCATCCACCTGGTGGATGGTGGCGTTGACCGGGCCGAGCTCGACCACCTGGGTGCCCATGGTGGCGATGAAGCGCCCATCGGAGGTACCGCCGCTGGTCGACGGCTGGGTGTCGCGGCCGGTGACGCCCTTGATGCTGGCCGAGACGGCGTCCAGCAATTCGCCCGGTTCGGTAAGGAATGGCAGGCCCGACAACGCCCAGTCGATCGACCAGTCCAGCTCATGCTTGTCGAGGATCGCCGACACCCGCGCCTGCAGGCCTTCGACGGTGGACTCGGTAGAGAAACGGAAGTTGAACAGGGCGGTCAGCTCGCCGGGGACCACGTTGGTGGCGCCGGTGCCGGAATTGAGGTTGGAGATCTGGAAACTGGTCGGCGGGAAGAACGCGTTGCCTTCGTCCCAGTGCTCGGCCGCCAGTTCCGCCAGGGCCGGAGCGGCCAGGTGGATCGGGTTGCGCGCCAGGTGCGGGTAGGCCACATGGCCCTGCTTGCCGCGCACGGTCAGCTTGGCGCCCAGCGAGCCACGGCGGCCATTCTTGACCACGTCACCCAGCAGGGTGGTGCTGGAGGGTTCACCGACGATGCACCAGTCCAGGCGCTCGTTGCGTGCTTTCAGGCGCTCGACCACGGCCTTGGTGCCATGGTGGGCCGGGCCTTCCTCGTCGCTGGTAATCAGGAACGCGACCTTGCCGCGGTGGTCCGGGTAGTCCTGCACGAAGCGCTCGCTGGCAATTACCATGGACGCCAGGCTGCCTTTCATGTCGGCGGCGCCACGACCGCAGAGCATGCCGTCGGCGTCGATCAGCGCTTCGAACGGCTCATGCTGCCATTGCTGCACCGGGCCGGTGGGTACCACGTCGGTGTGGCCGGCGAAGCACAGCACCGGGCCATCCTGGCTGCCGTGGGTGGCCCAGAAATTGTCGACGTCCTCGATGCGCATCGGCTCGAGCTGGAAGCCTACGGCGCCCAAGCGGTTCATCATCTGCGCCTGGCAGTCGGCGTCGACGGGGGTGACCGAGGGGCGGCGGATCAGGTCGCAGGCCAGTTGAAGGGTAGGCGAGAGCTCGGCAGGGGCCGTCATGGGGAACTCCGGGGCAAGGCAAGGCGGGGAAATCTGAGGGCGTTATCTTATATCAAACCGATGGGCCATTGGGGCCGCTTTGCGGCCCTATCGCGACACAAGGCCGCTCCCACAGGATCACCACAGCCCATCAGGCGTGTGCAATACCTGTGGGAACGGCCTTGTGTCGCGAAAGGGGCGCAAAGCGGCCCCAGGATCTCAGGCCTGCTGCGCCTCGGCGGCCTTTTCCCCAGGCTTGGGCAGCGAAGATAGGAACGCCATCACCAGCGCCGCCACATAAGGCAACGATTGCACCAGCAACATCGCCACCCAGAAGCGCATGTCCGAGCTCGGCAGCCCCTGTACCAGGTAGATGCCCAGCGCTGCGCCCCACAGCAGCAACATGATGAACAGCTCTTCCCGCGCCTCGGAAATCGCCACCAGCAGCCCGTGGCTGTCGGCGTTCTTCGGTGTGCGGAAGAACGGCATGCTGCTGGTGAAGAACCCGTACAGCACCGCCTTGGCGATGGTATGCGACAGTGCCAGCCCGGCCAGCGCCGCAGCAAAGGCATCTTTCAGGTTCACCCCTACCGCGCGGCGGTAGAGGAAGATGATCTTGCCGACCTTGAAGAAGAACAGTGCCAGCGGCGGAATGGCAAAGATCATCAGCGGCGGGTCGACCCGGTGCGGCACGATGATCATCGCCGCCGACCACAGCAGCGCGCCGATGGTGAAGAAGATGTTCATGCCATCGGCGATCCACGGCAGCCAGCCGGCCAGGAAGTGGTAGCGCTGGCCGCGGGTCAGCTCGCTGCCCTTGCCGCGCAGCAGGGCGCTGGCGTGGTGCTTGATGATCTGGATGGCGCCGTAGGCCCAGCGGAAGCGTTGCTTCTTGAAGTCGATGAAGGTGTCGGGCATCAGGCCCTTGCCGTAGCTGTTGTGGGCATAGGCGGCCGACAGGCCCTTTTCGAATACCCGCAAGCCCAGTTCGGCGTCCTCGCAGATGCACCACTCGGCCCAGCCCAACTCTTCCAGCACGCTGCGGCGGGTCATGGTCATGGTACCGTGCTGGATGATCGCGTCACGGTCGTTGCGGGTGACCATGCCGATGTGGAAGAAGCCCTTGTACTCGCTGTAACACAGCTTCTTGAAGGCGCTTTCGTGCTGGTCGCGGTAGTCCTGCGGCGACTGCACCACGGCAATCTTCGGGTCGGCGAAGTGCGGCACCATGTGCTTGAGCCAGTTGCGGTCGACGCAGTAGTCCGAGTCGATCACCGCGATCACTTCGGCGTCCTTGGCGGTATGCGGGATCAGGTAGTTCAATGCGCCGCCCTTGAAACCGGCCAGGGGCGCGACGTGGAAGAACCTGAAGCGCTCGCCGAGCTTCTCGCAATGGGCCTTGAGCGGCTCCCACACGGCCGGGTCCTTGGTGTTGTTGTCGATCACCAGCACTTCGTAGTCGGGGTAGTCCAGCGCGGCCAGGGCATCGAGGGTTTGTTTGACCATCTCCGGCGGCTCGTTGTAGCACGGCACATGCACCGATACCTTGGGCCGGTAGGCGCTATCGGCCTGCACCGGCAGGAATTCGCGCCGGCGCTTGTGTATCCATACTGCCTCGGCCAGTTCGTGGGCCTCGGTCAGCAGCACGATGAACACGCCCAGCGCGCCGAGGGCAAGCAGCACGCCTACGGTCAGGCTGAACCAGGTGCTGTATTGCTGGCTGTAGTCGTAGGCGATCCATACCAGCACCGACCCGCACAGGAAGGTGATGAAGGTCAGGAAGGTGCGGCCGCGCTGGCGCAGGGCCGAACCGTCGATGAACAGTACCATCAAGGCGATCATCGCCAGCACTACCGAGGCCACCGCCAGGGCGCGCCATTGCGGTATTGCCACCACCGGGCCGTCAAAGTTGAATTTTTGCTGGCGTTCGGCGTTGTACACGCCCCAGTAGGCGCCCACCGAGCCTTCGTCGCTGGCCTTCCACGGCTGGTCGTAGGCTTCGATGACGAAGTAATTGTAACCACGGCGGTTGAGGGTGTTGACCAGGGTACGCAGGTAGATGGCCTGGTCAGCCTGGGTGGCATCGGCGCCGCCGCGCATGCGGCCGTTGCTCGGCCAGCCGACTTCCGACAGCAGCAGGGGTTTGCGCGGGAACTGGTGCTTCAGCTCGCGGGCACGGTCGAGCACGAACTCGACCGAATCCTTCATAGGCACGAACTCCCAGTACGGCAGGATGTGCGCGGCAATCAGGTCGACGTGCTTGGCCAGCTGCGGGTTTTCCTTCCAGATGTGCCATTGCTCACTGGTGGTCACCGGCACCTTGACCGCTGCGCGTACCCGGTCCAGGTACTTGATCAGGTTTTCCGGGGTGACTTCTTCGCGGAACAGCGCCTCGTTGCCCACCACCACCCGCACCACGCTGCGCGAGGTGTTGGCCAGCTGGATGGCCGTGGCGATTTCGCGTTCGTTGCGCTCCAGGTCCGGGCTGATCCAGATGCCCAGCGTCACCCGCAGGCCGAATTCCTCGGCCAGGCGCGGGATATCCGCCTGGGTGCCCTCCACGGTGTAGATCCGGATGCTGTCGGTCAGTTTGCTCAACTGTTCCAGGTCCTGGCGCATCTCGTCGTCACTGGGGTACTGGCCCTTCTGCGGGCTTTCGCCCAGGCGGAACGGTGAATACGAGAAGCCAGAGATCTGCTCTGGCCAGGCGGGGGCGGAGACCGGGCGGTTGATCAGTGCCCAGAACCCGGTGAACAACGCGGCGATGGCCAGGACCACGACCAGGTTCAGGCCGAATTTACGTGAAGACATTGTCGTCCATATGTGTCGAAGTGATAGGACATTAAAGCAGGGTTGGTAGTCTCTTTCCTAACGATGCAGGCCATGGGCCCGCTGGCATATAATGCGCGCCGGTTTTTTGGGGTATGAACATGAGCACAGAAGATCCACGCTTCGCCGGCGTTGCCCGGCTGTATGGCGACCAGGGGTTGCACCGTCTGGGCCAGGCCCATGTGGCCGTGGTCGGCATTGGCGGAGTAGGCTCGTGGGCGGCGGAAGCGCTGGCACGCAGTGGCGTGGGCGAGATCACCCTGTTCGACCTTGACGATGTGTGCGTCAGCAACACCAACCGCCAGGCCCATGCTTTGGAAGGGCAGGTGGGGCGGCCCAAGGTCGAGGTCATGGCCGAGCGCCTGCGGGCGATCAACCCGGGGTGTACGGTGCATGCTGTCGCTGACTTCGTCACCCGCGACACCATGGTCGAGTACATCACCGAGAACCTCGACTGTGTGATCGACTGCATCGACAGCGTCATGGCCAAGGCGGCGCTGATTGCCTGGTGCCGGCGGCGCAAGATCGCCATCGTCACCACGGGGGGCGCCGGTGGGCAGATCGACCCGACACAGATCCAGATCGCCGACCTGAACAAGACCTTCAACGACCCGCTGGCCTCGCGGGTGCGTTCCACCCTGCGCCGCGACTATAACTTCTCGCGCAATGTCAGCCGCAACTATGGCGTGCCATGCGTGTTCTCCAGTGAACAGCTGCGCTACCCCAAGGGCGATGGCAGCGTTTGCCTGCAGAAAAGCTTCGTGGGCGAGGGCGTGCGGCTGGACTGCTCGGGTGGCTTTGGCGCGGTGATGATGGTGACCGCGACCTTTGGCATGGTGGCAGCGAGCAAGGCGGTGGAAAAACTGGTAGCGGGGGCGCGGCGGCCTTCGGAGCGGGTCAAGCCTGAATAGACCGCGTGGGCTTCTTCGCGGGCTTGCCCGCTTGTATGGTTAGACTTGAAGGGGTGGTGGGACTAAATGCCCGATTCTGACTGTTCACAGCAGTACAGACCGTGGGAGACATCGCCCCACCCCTTCCACCAAAGCGCCGATAAAGAATGCATCGTTTGCAAGCGACGATAGAAACAAGCCAGCGCCTCTTGGTGAAACCCCTTCAAGCCGAAAAACCATAACGTGAGGAGCGGCCCATGGCAATGCAGGTAGGTAAGTTGATCGTGGGTGCGGATGTCGCGAAAGCTGAGCTGGTTATCCACCACGATGATCGCGACGAGATCATCAGGCTCAAAAACTCCAAACTCGAGATCAGAAGGTGGCTCAAGCAACAACCCCTCAACACCGCTATCGCTGTTGAGGCGACCAACGTCTATCACTTGGACCTGGTTGAATTGGCCCACAGCCTAGGCTTCGAGGTCTATGTCATCGATGGTTTTCAATTGAGCAACTACCGGAAGAGTGTTGGGGGACGGGTTAAAACCGACCCCTCCGATGCTCGGTTGCTGTCCCGTTTTTTAAAAAATGAAGGCGAGGACCTTCGCCCTTGGAGCCCGCCTCCCGCTGTCTACGGCAAGCTTCAGAGCCTCTTGCGACGCAGAGCCGCCTTGGTGACTGCTCGTACTGCAATGACTCAGAGCTGGGCTAACGAAAGCCTTTTGAAAGCCGCCTTCGAAACTTTTGTGAAGTCGATAGATCGGCTGGATCAGTTGATTCAAAAGAAGATTAAAGAAGTACTGCGAGACGCTGGGCTGCAGGAACAAGTCGCTCGCTGCCAGGCAGTAGAGGGCATTGGTTTTCTCACCGCCGCAGCATTGGTGATGGCTTTTACAAGGGGCGAGTTCAAAAGCAGTGACTCGTACATTGCATTCCTAGGAATGGATTTACGAGTCAGTGATTCCGGACAGAAGAATGGGCGACGTCGCCTCACCAAGCGAGGTTGTTCAGAAATTCGTCGCTTATTGCACAACGCTGCGATGGCGGCCAGCAGATCGGCAGCCTGGAAAGGGCTTTACGAACAGCATCGGAGCAGTGGTAAAGCAACAACCCAAGCGTTGGTAATCCTGGCAAGAAAGCTCGCGCGGGTGGCATTCGCCCTGATGAAAAATCAGGACGAATACGTCACTAAAGGCGCGAAACTGGCTTGCTGAAAACCATAGAATCTCCCACAGGTACTGCATCTCTCTCAAGATAGGTGAAGGTCCTGTGGGAGCGGGCGAGCCCGCGAAGAAGCCAGCACCGATTCAACGGTTGGACGCCAGCTCCGCCATCCGCTGCAACACCGCATGCAGCCCATTGCTGCGCGATGGCGAAAGCTGGCGCTCCAGGCCCAGCTGAGTAAACCACTCACGCAGATCGAGCCCGGCAAGTTCTTCACTGGCCAACCCCTGCACCCGCACCAGCAACAACGCCAGCAGCCCGCGCAACAGGCGTGCATCGCTGCTGGCCTTGAACCGCCACAAACCCTCGGCCTGCTCGGCCACCAGCCATACCAGGCTTTCGCAACCATGCACCCGGTTGGCCTCGGTCTTTTCAGTATCAGCCAGCGGTTCCAGCCGATCGCCCCACTGCATCAGCAGCCGCGCACGCTGTTCCCAACCCTTGCCCTGCTCGAAAGCTTCCAGCGCCTGGCGCGCCTGATCGGGCAAGGTCATCGCAACAGCTCCAGGCCTTGATCCAACGCCTCGAAGAAACGCTGCAAGTCATCGCTGTCGTTATACAGCCCCAATGACACGCGGATCGCGCCCTCCAGGCCCAAGCCCTTCAGCAGCGGCATCGCACAGTGGTGCCCGGCACGCACGGCAATGCCTTGCTCGGTCAGCAGGTGGGCGATGTCGGCGTTGTGCACGCCTTCGATGACGAAACTGGCAAGGGCCGCCTGTGGCGTCCCCAGGATGCGCACGCCATCGCGGTCTGCCAGGCCGCGCAGCAAGTGCTGGTGCAGGCTGGTTTCATGGGCTACGAGTGCCTGGGCATCGAGGCTGGCCAGGTAGTCCAGGGTCGCACCCAGGCCGATCACCCCGGCGATCGGTGGCGTGCCAGCCTCGAACCCCAGCGGCGCCGGGCGGAAGCTGGCGCTGTGGTACTCGGCCAGTTGCACCATCTCGCCGCCGAACTGCCAATGGTGCAGCAGCTCCAGCGCCTGGCTGCGGCCGTACAGCACGCCCACGCCTTCCGGGCCGTACAGCTTGTGACTGGAGAACACATAGAAGTCGCAGCCAAGCTGCTGCACATCATGGCGGCCATGCACCACGCCCTGGGCACCGTCGACCACTGTCAGCGCGCCTTGCGCACGGGCATGGGCCAGCAGTGCCGGTAACGGTTGCCAGGTGCCCAGCACGTTGGACAGCTGGCTCACCGCCAGCACCCGGGTGCGCGGGCCGATCAGTTGCAGCGCCTGGTCCAGGTCGATGCGGCCATGGGCATCCAGCGGCAGCACCACCAGACGCAGGTTGCGCCGGCGCGCCAGCTGTTGCCAGGGCAGCAGGTTGGCATGGTGCTCCAGGGCACTGACGGCAATTTCGTCACCGGCCTCGAAGCGGTGTTCCAGGCCATAGGCCAGCAGGTTCAGCGCCGAAGTGGCACCGTGGGTGAAGATGATCTGCCGCGAGTCTGGCGCATTGAGCCAGGCGGCAACCTTGTCGCGGCTGGTTTCGAAGGCCTGTGTGGCCAGTGCGCCGGGCAAGTGCTGGGCACGGTGCACGTTGGCTGCGCCATGGCCGTAGTAATGGCTCAGGGCATCGAGCAGGGCTTGCGGCTTCTGGGTGGTGGCGGCGCTGTCCAGGTAGGTCTGGTGCTGCCGTTGCAGGGCGGCGATGGCGGGAAAATCGGCACGCCAGGGGGAGGGCTGAAACATGGTCGCGGGGCCTGGAATGAAAATCGGGTCTGGCGTGGTGCCAGACCCGATCTTAACATTTCAAACGCTGAGAATCCGCTGTTCGCGAGCAAGCTCGCTCCGGCAGCGGTTGAAGGGGTCTCAGTTGTGCGCGTGCAGCGCCTCGTTCAGCTCGATGGCCGACTTGTGGGTCTTGCACTCCACCGCGCCGTTCAGCGAGTTGCGGCGGAACAGCAGGTCGGTCTGGCCGGCCAGGTCGCGGGCCTTGACCACTTTGACCAGCTGGTTGTTCTCGTCCAGTAGGTTCACCTTGGTACCGGCGGTGATGTACAGGCCGGCTTCGACAGTGTTGCGGTCGCCCAGCGGAATGCCGATACCGGCGTTGGCGCCGATCAGGCAGCCTTCGCCAACCTTGATGACGATGTTGCCGCCACCGGACAGGGTGCCCATGGTCGAGCAGCCGCCGCCCAGGTCCGAGCCCTTGCCGACGAATACGCCAGCGGAAACGCGGCCTTCGATCATGCCCGGGCCTTCGGTGCCAGCGTTAAAGTTGACGAAGCCTTCGTGCATGATGGTGGTGCCTTCGCCGATGTAGGCGCCCAGGCGCACGCGGGCGGTGTCGGCGATACGCACGCCGGCCGGGACCACGTAGTCGGTCATTTTCGGGAACTTGTCCACCGAGAACACTTCCAGCAGCTCGCCCTTCAGGCGCGCTTCCAGTTGCAGTTCGGCGAGTTCGGCCAGATCGACCGCGCCCTGGTTGGTCCAGGCCACGTTAGGCAGCAGCGGGAAGATGCCAGCCAGGCTCACGCCGTGCGGCTTGACCAGGCGGTGCGACAGCAGGTGCAGCTTGAGGTAGGCCTCTGGGGTCGAGGTCAGCGCGGCGTCTTCGGCCAGCAGGGTGGCGACCAGCGGCTTGTGGCTTTCGGCCAGGCGGGTCAGCAGGGCGGCTTGGGTGGCATTCACACCTTTCACGGCTTCGGCCAGTTGCGCGGCCTGGGCGTTGCTGAAGGCGATGGCCTGGTTGCCACCTTGGTATCCGAGAACAGGGGCTACTGCAGCGACCAGTTCGGCGCTCGGGTTGAGCAGCGGTTGTGCGTAGAACACTTCCAGCCAGGCGCCCTGGCGGTTCTGGGAGCCGACACCGAAGGCCAGGCTGAACAGGGTATTGGACATGTGATTACCTCGTGCGAAATAGGGTAGGGGCTCAGGCCAGGGCAGCGGCGTACAGGTCGGGCTTGAAGCCGACCAGGGTGCGCGCGCCAAGGTCGAGCACCGGGCGCTTGATCATCGACGGCTGGGCCAGCATCAGCTCGACGGCCTTGGCTTGGTCGAGGTCGGCCTTGCTGGCGTCGTCCAGCTTGCGGAAGGTGGTGCCGGCACGGTTGAGGATGACTTCCCAGCCGTGTTCCTCGCACCAGCGGTTCAGGCTGTCACGGTCGATGCCTTGGGCCTTGTAATCGTGGAATTCGTAGGCGATGGCCTGGTCTTCGAGCCAGGTACTTGCCTTTTTCATGGTGTCACAGGCTTTAATGCCGTAGAGCGTGTAGGTCATTGTGTGCATTGGGGTCACAGGCTGCCCCAATCTCTCCGTTTTCCGATTTCAGTCGCGGGATTATGCGGGAACGATCCTGTGAGCGCCACGGGTGTGCATGTCTTGGGTCTTGCAGTGTGTCGGAGACCGAGCGCCGCCCGCGCGGCGCTCGGTCTCCGACACACTGCAAGGCTCAAGGCATGCATCTGCTGGGCGATAAGGGGTCGAACCTGCGCCACCGACAAACCGAAGTATCATCATGTTACATATTCATCCGCCACCTGCGACTATCGTGCAGCGGCCCCGAATCGCCCACCGCCGCTAACATATTGTTTCAATGGCGATGTTTCGCCCTGTTGTCGTTTCTGGTTCACAAAGGAAGCTTTCCCGGATGCAGTCCGCCTACACCGTCCTCATCCTGCTGACGCTGGTCAGCGTGTCGAAGCTGGTCGGCCGCATGATTCCGCTGCCCTTGCCGCTGGTACAGATCGCCGCCGGTGCCTTGCTCGCTTGGCCGACGCTGGGCTTGCATGTGGCACTGGACCCCGAGCTGTTCCTGTTCCTGTTCCTGCCGCCGTTGCTGTTCGCCGACGGCTGGCGCATTCCCAAGCGCGAGTTGTGGCGCATTCGTGGGCCGGTGGTGGCGCTGGCCGTGGGGCTGGTGCTGTTTACCGTGGTCGGGGCCGGTTACTTCATTCACTGGCTGCTGCCGAGCATCCCGCTGCCCGTGGCCTTCGCCTTGGCCGCAGTGTTGTCGCCAACCGACGCCGTGGCGGTTTCGGCCATTACCCAGGACCGCCTGCCCACCCCGCTGATGCACATGCTCCAGGGCGAGGCCCTGATGAACGATGCCTCGGGCCTGGTGACCTTCAAGTTCGCCCTGGCGGCGGCGATCACCGGGGTGTTTTCGCTGACCGACGCAAGCTTCAGCTTCGTACTGGTCGCCCTGGGTGGCCTGGCGGTGGGCGTGGCCCTGAGCTGGCTGATCGGCCGCCTGCGTGCCTGGATGATCGCCCGCGGCTGGGACGACCCGGCCACCCACGTGGTGTTCATGTTGCTGCTGCCGTTCGCTGCCTACGTGCTGGCCGAGCGCCTGGGCGTGTCGGGCATCCTTTCGGCGGTAGCGGCTGGCATGATGCAGAGCTGGCTCGACCTGCTGCCACGGCAGACCAGCACGCGCCTGCTCAACCGCAGTGTGTGGTCGCTGCTGGAGTTCGCTTTCAACGGCCTGATCTTCCTGCTGCTGGGCCTGCAGTTACCGGACATCATCAAGGCCGTGGTCAGCCATGAACCCACCGTATGGCCGACCCTGGCCTGGCGCTGCCTGGACGTGGTGGCGATCTTTGTGGCGCTGATCTTGCTGCGGTTCATCTGGGTCCAGAGCATCTGGCGCTCGATCGGTGTGGTACGCCGCTGGCGCGGCAAGCCGGCGCTGGTGCTGATGCCCACGGCGCGCTCCTGCTGGCTGCTGACCCTGGGTGGTGTGCGCGGTGCGGTTACCCTGGCCGGTGTGATGTCGATCCCGTTGCTTATGGGAGCAGGCAAGGCCTTCCCGGAGCGTGACTTGCTGATCTTCATTGCGGCCGGTGTGATCCTGTTGTCATTGATCAGCGCTTGTATCACGCTGCCGCTGTTGCTGCGCGGGGTGACCAAGAGCCCGGACGAGCGCTTGCACCAGGAAGTGCAGGAGGCCTGGCGACGGACGGCCGAGGCGGCGATCCATGCGCTGGAGGCAGAGGAAGTGATCGACAGCAATGCGCCGCAGGATGCCGCGCAGGCGACCCTGGCGACCGAGTTGAAGGCGCGCTTGATGGCGGAATACCGCGATGAGCTGGACAGCTACAATGACAGCGCCGAGGCCAAGGCCCTGGCTGAGCAGATGGACTTGCTGGAGCGGCGTTTGCGCCTGCGGGCGCTGCGGGCCCAGCGGCTGGAGCTGTATGAACTGCATCGCCAGCATCTGGTGGGGGATGAAGTGGTGAGGCAGGTGCTGGGTGAGCTGGATATGAGTGAAGCAAACCTGGGGTCAGTCAGGTAGACCGCAGGGGGCCGCTTTGCGGCCCTGTGGGAGCGGGTTTACCCGCGAATCAGGCGACGCGGTGCATGGCACCGGCTGTGCCGGTGTTCGCGGGTAAACCCGCTCCTACAGGTACTGCACAACACTCGAGGGCTGTACGGCGCCTGTCGAATCAGCGGTTCTGCAGGAATTCGCGAATCCGCTCCGCCGCTTCGATGCACTCGGCCAGCGGTGCAACCAGTGCCATGCGCACACGCCCGGCACCCGGGTTCACGCCATCCACTTCACGCGACAGGTACGACCCCGGTACCACCGTCACATGCTGGGCCTCGAACAGGTCGCGGGTGAACTCGGCATCGCTGCCGGGCACCTTGGCCCACAGGTAGAAGCTGCCATCCGGGCGCTGCACATCCAGCACCGGCTGCAGGATATCAAGCACGGCGTCGTACTTGGCGCGGTACTGGTCGCGGTTCTCACGCACATGCGCCTCGTCCTGCCAGGCAGCGATACTGGCCAGCTGGGTTTGTACCGGCATGGCGCAGCCGTGGTAGGTACGGTACAGCAGGAACGGCTTGATGATCTCGGCGTCACCGGCGACGAAGCCCGAGCGCAGGCCCGGCAGGTTGGAGCGCTTGGACAGGCTGTGGAATACCACGCAGCGCTTGAAGTCGCTGCGGCCCAGTTCCGCACAGGCAGTCAGCAGGCCTGGTGGTGGGGCGTCCTCGTCGAAGTACAGCTCGCTGTAGCACTCGTCGGCGGCAATCACGAAGTCGTGCTCGTCGGCCAGGGCAATCAGCTTCTTCAGGGTGTCCATCGGCACCAGTGCGCCGGTGGGGTTGCCCGGCGAGCACAGGAACAGGATCTGGCAACGCTTCCACACTTCAGCCGGCACGGCGTCGAAGTCGGGGTTGAAACCGTTGCTTTCCAGGCACGGCAGGTAGTGCGGGGTGGCACCGGCCAGCAGCGCTGCGCCTTCGTAGATCTGGTAGAACGGGTTGGGGCTGACCACCAGGCCGTCATCGGCGCGGTTGACCACGGCCTGGGTGAAGGCGAACAGCGCTTCACGGGTGCCGTTGACCGGCAGGATGTGGCGGTCGGCATCCAGCCAGCCGGCCGGTACGCCGAAGCGCCGCTCGCACCACTGGCCGATGGCCTGGCGCAGGGCGGGCAGGCCGATGGTGCTCGGGTACACCGCCAGCTTGTCGAGGTTGTCGGCCATGGCCTGGGCGACGAACGCCGGCGATTCGTGCTTCGGCTCACCGATCGACAGGGCGATGGCGCGCTTGTCCGCCGCAGGTGCAACGCTGCCCAGCAGGGCGCGGAGTTTCTCGAACGGGTAGGGCTGAAGCTGGGTCAAGGCATGGTTCATCGGCGCAAGGTCTCGTCAATCGTCTAATCGTTAAAAGGTCACGCGGGTAGGGCTGGCATCGCTGGCCTGGCCGGCCTGCAGCTGCTGGACGATGGCTTCCTGCAGTCGGCTGCACAGTTGCGGGTCGGACAGCGGCTGGTTGTCGGCATCGGTGATGAAGAACACGTCTTCCACCCGCTCGCCGAGGGTGGCGATCTTGGCGTTCTGCAGCGACAGGTCGAACTCCAGGAAGATCCGCCCCAGCCGGGCCAGCAGGCCAGGGCGGTCAGGTGCGGTGATTTCGAGGATGGTCACCGGCCGCTGGGCATCGTTGAGGATGGTCACCTGTGGCGGGAAGTCGAAGTGCTTGAGCTGGCGCGGTACCCGGCGCTGGATGATGGTCGGGTAGTCCTCGGGGTTGCGCAGCGCTTCGGTCAGGCCGTCGCGAATCTGCTTGACCCGCTGCGGGTTGTCGCCGATCGAGCCGCCGTCGTTGTCCAGCACGATGTAGGTATCGAGGGTGAACTGGCTGCTCGAGGTGATGATCCGCGCGTCATGAATGTTCAGGTTCAACTGCGACATCGCCGCCACGGTCACGGCGAAGAAGTCGTGCTGGTCGGGGGCATAGATGAAGATCTGCGTGCCACCCTCGAACTCGCGCTGGGTGGTTTCCTTGATCAGCACCAGCGGCCCGCCATCGGCCGGCTGCTGGAGGATCGCGTCACTGTGCCAGGCCACGTCGGCGGCGGTGTGCTTGAGGAAGTAGTCATCGCCCAGCTGCGACCACAGCTGCTCGACGTCGTCCGGGTCGGTGCCTTCGCGCACCAGGATATCCAGCGCTGCCGATTGGGTCTGGCGAATCTGCTCCTCGCGGTCCAGCGGGTTTTCCAGGCCTCGGCGCAGGGCGCGTTTGGTCTCGGTGTACAGCTGGCGCAGCAGGCTGGCCCGCCACGAGTTCCACAGGCTGGGGTTGGTGGCGTTGATATCGGCCACGGTCAGCACGTACAGGTAGTCCAGGCGTGTCTCGTCGCCCACGTGCAGGGCAAAATCGTTGATTACCTGAGGGTCGGACAGGTCCTTGCGCTGGGCGGTGGTCGACATCACCAGGTGGTTCAGCACCAGCCAGACGATCAGCCGGCTGTCCCAGGCCGGCAACTGGTGGCGCTCGCAGAACTTCTGCGCATCCACCGCACCCAGCTCGGAATGGTCGCCCTGGCGGCCCTTGCCGATGTCGTGATACAGGCCGGCCAGGTAGATCAGCTCGGGCTTGGGCAGGCGGCCCATGAGCTTGCTGGCCAGCGGGAATTTCTCGGACACCGGGGTGTATTGCAACTTGCGCAGGTGCTTGATGAGGTTGAGGGTGTGCGCATCGACCGTATAGATGTGGAACAGGTCGTGCTGCATCTGCCCGACGATCAGGCCGAACTCCGGCAGATAGCGGCCAAGGATGCCGTAGCGGTTCATCCGCCGCAGGTTGCGGTGGATACCGATTTCACACTTGAACAGCTCGATGAACAGGCTGGTGTTGCGGATATCGGTGCGGAAAGTGTCGTCGATCAGATGCCGGTGTTCGCGCAGCAGCCGCACCGTATCGGCGCGTACGCCCTTGATCTCGGGATGCTGAGCCATCAGCACGAAGATTTCCAGCATGGCGAACGGTGTGCGCCTGAACACGTTCGGCCTGACTGCCTCTATATAGCCATCATGCAGGCGGAAGCGCGCATTCAGCGGCTGGGTGGTGCCGCTGTCGTCATCGGCGAGGATGACCTCCTCGAAGTGCTGGATGATCAGGTCGCACAGCTGGCTGATGCTCATCACCACCCGATAGTACTGCTGCATGAACTGCTCGATCGCCCGCTTGGGGTTGTCGTCGCTGTAGCCCAGCAGCGCGGCGATGCTGCGCTGGTGGTCGAACAGCAGGCGGTCCTCGGCGCGCCCGGCCAGCATATGCAAGGCGTAGCGCACCTTCCACAGGAAGTCCTGGGACGAGGCCAGCAGCTCGTTCTCGCTTTCCAGCAGGAAACCTTCGCCGGCCAAGGCGTGCAGGTTGAGTGTGCCGTACTGGCGGCGGGCCACCCACAGCACTGTCTGGATGTCGCGCAGGCCACCGGGTGAACCTTTCACGTTGGGTTCGAGGTTGTACTCGGTATCGTTGTACTTGTGGTGGCGGGCCTTGAGTTCGGCGCGCTTGGCCAGGAAGAAGTCCTTGCTCGGCCACATGTGCGCAGTGCTGGTCACCTCAAGCATGCGTTGGCGCAGCGCCTCGGGGCCGGCAATGGTGCGGCTTTCCATCAGGTTGGTGATGACCGTCAGGTCGGCGCGGGCCTGCTCGGCGCACTCGTCGACGGTGCGCACGCTCTGGCCCACTTCCAGGCCGATGTCCCACAGCAGGGTGAGAAACCTCTCTATGGCGTCGCGGTACTGCTCGTGTTCGGCAGCACCCAGCAGGATCAGCAGGTCGATGTCCGAATGCGGGTGCAGCTCGCCGCGCCCGTAGCCACCCACCGCGACCAGGGCGATGCCGCTCTGGTCGCCCCAGTCGAACTGGTTCCAGGCCTGTTGCAGGATGTTGTCGACGAGCCAGGCGCGGGCCTCGATCAGTGGGCGGATTTCGCTGCCACTGCGGAAACGCTTGTCGAGCACCTCGCCGGCCTGGCGGATGGCTTTCTTGAAGGCGGCGATGGGGCTCGCCTTGAGGGCCAGTTCCGCCTGGAACTGGCCGCGGTCGAACAGCTCGGGGTCCACCTGGGGCATCGCGTCACGTTCCTGTCGTGGGGGTGGCCTGTGGGAGTGCGGTCAGGCCGAGGTGCGCGGGATGGTGTCGTCCTTGCGCAGGGTGAAGATCTCGTAGCCGGTTGCGGTCACCACCAGGGTGTGCTCCCACTGGGCCGAGAGCTTGCGGTCCTTGGTGATGGCGGTCCAGCCGTCGCCCAGCACCTTGGTGTCGGCCTTGCCCTGGTTGATCATCGGCTCGATGGTGAAGGTCATGCCTTCCTTCAGCTCCATGCCGGTGCCGGCGCGGCCGTAGTGCAGGATCTGCGGCTCTTCGTGGAACACCTTGCCGATGCCGTGGCCGCAGAACTCGCGCACCACCGAGAAGCCGTTCTTTTCAGCGTGCTTCTGGATCACTTCGCCGATGTCGCCCAGGCGGCAGCCCGGCTTGACCAGTTCGATGGCCTTGTACATGCACTCCTGGGTGACCTTGGACAGGCGCTCGGCCCATACCGGCACGGTGCCGACGTGGAACATGCGGCTGGTGTCGCCGTGGTAGCCGTCCTTGATCACGGTGACGTCGATGTTCAGCGTGTCACCGTCCTTGAGCGGCTTGTCGTTGGGGATGCCGTGGCAGACCACATGGTTGATCGAGGTGCAGATCGACTTCGGGTAGCCCTTGTAGTTGAGCGGTGCCGGGATGGCCTGCTGGACGTTGACGATGTAGTCGTGACACAGGCGGTCCAGCTCTTCGGTGGTGACACCGGGCTTGACGTGTTCCTCGATCATTTCCAGCACCTCGGCGGCCAGGCGGCCAGCGATGCGCATCTTCTCGATGTCTTCTGCGGTCTTGATGGTGACGGTCATTACAGGCTCTCTACAGCGCCGTGCACGGCGCGAACAAACGGGAAAGGCCGGATTCTAGCAGAGCAGGGCGCCGATCGGTCGGGATAAAGGCGGCAATGCTGCTGTCTACAGCTGGCATTCTGGCGCGAAAGCCGGGGTGCTGCAAAAACCGCTGACGGACGCAACAGTATCCGGGTTCCGTTCGGTCGCGGTCTGTGGTATAAAATGCGCCGCTTTCGGGGACGACCCCGTCAGCACTTAACCCACACACGTGTCGACACGATGACCTGGGTGCCCCGAGTTGCAGAATTCGCGGGTTGGTCATTGGGATACGTGGAGGCCCAACCCGACTTATCAAGGAACTATCATGTCCCAAGTCAACATGCGCGATATGCTGAAGGCCGGTGTGCACTTCGGCCACCAGACCCGTTACTGGAACCCGAAAATGGGCAAGTACATTTTCGGCGCGCGTAACAAGATCCACATCGTCAACCTGGAAAAAACCCTGCCAATGTTCAACGACGCTCTGTCGTTCGTAGAGCGCCTGGCTCAGGGCAAGAACAAGATCCTGTTCGTCGGCACCAAGCGTTCCGCCGGCAAGATCGTCGCCGAGCAAGCTGCTCGTTGCGGTTCGCCGTACGTTGACCACCGTTGGTTGGGCGGCATGCTGACCAACTACAAGACCATCCGCGCTTCGATCAAGCGTCTGCGCGACCTGGAAACCCAGGCCGAAGACGGCACTTTCGCCAAGCTGACCAAGAAAGAAGCCCTGATGCGCTCCCGCGACCTGGAAAAACTGGATCGCAGCCTGGGCGGCATCAAGGACATGGGTGGTCTGCCAGACGCTCTGTTCGTTATCGACGTTGATCACGAGCGCATCGCGATCACCGAAGCCAACAAGCTGGGCATCCCGGTAATCGGCGTTGTCGATACCAACAGCAGCCCGGAAGGTGTTGACTACATCATCCCAGGTAACGATGACGCCATCCGCGCTATCGAGCTGTACATGACTTCGATGGCTGACGCAGTCATCCGCGGCCGCAACAACGTTGCCGGCGGCACCGAAGTTTACGCTGAAGAAGCGGCTGCACCTGCTGCCGAGTAATTAGACGCTAGCGTCGACTTGGCACGCAAAAAGGGGGCTCTGCCCCCTTTTTGCCACCTTGAAATCCTGCTGTCAGCATCGGCCCCGCATCATGGGCCCGCTGAGATAAACACAGTGGATTTGCAGAATTGAACGCCCGTGACGAACGGGTGGAATGGTTGAAAAACTTTCCAAGAGGATTTTGAAATGGCAGCAATTACTGCAGCGCTGGTCAAAGAACTGCGCGAGCGTACCGGCGAAGGCATGATGGATTGCAAGAAGGCCCTGGAAAAGGCCGGCGGCGACATCGAAAAAGCCATTGACGACATGCGTGCCTCGGGCGCCATCAAGGCCGCCAAAAAGGCTGGCAACGTCGCTGCTGAAGGCGCTATCGCCGTCAAGACCGACGGTAAATCCGCCGTCCTGCTGGAAGTGAACTCGCAGACCGACTTCCTGGCCCTGCAAGACGACTTCAAGAACTTCGTTGCCGACAGCATCGAAGAAGCCTTCGCCCAGAAGCTGACCGACGCTGCTCCGCTGATCGCTTCGCGTGAAGCTGCTCGTGAAGCCCTGGTTGCCAAGTGCGGCGAGAACGTCAACATCCGTCGCCTGGTGCGCGTTGAAGGTGACGTTGTCGGTGCCTACCTGCACGGCAACAAGATCGGCGCTGCCGTTGTCCTGAAAGGCGGCGACGTCGATCTGGCCAAGAACATCGCCATGCACGTTGCAGCTTCGAACCCTGAGTTCCTGCTGCCGTCGGAAGTATCGGCCGAAGCCATCGAGCGCGAGAAGGGCGTCTTCCTGCAGCTGAACGCTGACAAGATCGCCGGCAAGCCGGAAAACATCGTCGAGAACATGATCAAAGGTCGTATCTCGAAGTTCCTGGCCGAAGCCTCGCTGGTCGAGCAAGCCTTCGTCATGAACCCGGAAGTCAAGGTTGGCGAGCTGGCCAAGAAAGCCGGTGCTGAAATCGTTTCCTTCACCTACTTCAAAGTAGGCGAAGGCATCGAGAAGCCAGTCGACGACTTCGCTGCTGAAGTTGCCGCTCAGGTAGCTGCTGCCAAGCAGTAAGACAGCCCCGTCTGTCGCCCCGAAGAGGCTGCCCGCTCACGCGCGCAGCCTCTTTGTCAAAACGGCGAAGGGTTTATAAGGCCCGTCGCCGCTGGCACCGAAGCGGTGCCACGCTACAGTTAGCAGGCTGCAAACAGCCCGCACGAATTTTCTAAAAGTACGCCGCAGGAGAGACTCGCAATGGCCCAGCAGGTGAGTGGTCGCCAACCTCGCTATAAACGCATTTTGCTCAAACTTAGCGGCGAGGCCCTGATGGGCTCGGAAGACTTCGGGATCGACCCGAAAGTGCTGGATCGCATGGCCCTCGAAGTTGGCCAGCTGGTAGGGATCGGTGTCCAGGTCGGCCTGGTGATCGGTGGTGGCAACCTGTTCCGCGGTGCCGCGCTCAGCGCAGCCGGCATGGACCGCGTCACCGGTGACCACATGGGCATGCTGGCCACCGTGATGAACGGCCTGGCCATGCGCGATGCGCTGGAGCGCTCGAACATCCCGGCCCTGGTAATGTCGGCCATTTCCATGGTCGGTGTCACCGATCATTACGATCGTCGCAAAGCTATTCGCCACCTCAACTCCGGGGATGTGGTAATTTTCTCCGCCGGTACCGGCAACCCGTTCTTCACCACCGACTCCGCCGCCTGCCTGCGCGCCATCGAAATCGATGCCGACGTGGTGTTGAAGGCGACCAAGGTCGATGGTGTGTACACTGCCGATCCATTCAAGGACCCGCATGCCGAGAAGTTCGATCACCTGACCTACGACGAGGTCCTGGATCGCAAGCTGGGTGTAATGGACCTGACCGCAATCTGCCTGTGCCGTGACCACAAGATGCCATTGCGGGTATTCAACATGAACAAGCCTGGCGCCCTGCTGAACATTGTGGTGGGTGGCGCTGAAGGTACTCTGATCGAGGAAGGCCAAGCATGATCAACGACATCAAGAAAGACGCGCAGGAGCGCATGACCAAGTCCCTCGAGGCCCTGGCTCGCAACCTCGCGGCAATCCGCACCGGTCGCGCCCACCCAAGCATCCTGGACAGCGTCAAGGTCACTGCCTGGGGTAGCGAGATGCCGCTGAACCAGGTGGCCGCGATCACCGTCGAAGATGCCCGCACCCTGAAGATCGTCGCGCACGACAAAAACCTTAGTGCTGCCATCGAAAAGGCCATCCTCACCTCCGACCTGGGCCTGAACCCGTCCAGCGCCGGCACCACCATCCGTGTGCCGATGCCGGCCCTGACCGAGGAAACCCGCAAGGGCTACACCAAGCAGGCCAGCGGCGTTGCCGAGGATGCCAAGGTGGCTGTGCGCAACGTGCGCCGTGACGCTCTGGCCGACCTGAAGAAGCTGACCAAGGACAAGGAAATCAGCGAAGACGAAGAACGTCGCGCCGCTGACGAGATCCAGAAGCTGACCGACAAGTACGTTGCCGAAGTCGATGCCGCCTTCAAAGCCAAGGAAAAGGACCTGATGGCCGTCTAAGGCCGGGGTTTTTTAATGGAAAAGACCAAGCCAGCGGCACCGTCCTCGGTGCCGCGTCATGTCGCGATCATCATGGATGGCAACAACCGCTGGGCGAAAAAACGCCTGTTGCCCGGTGTTGCCGGGCACAAGGCGGGTGTCGACGCCGTTCGCGCGGTCATCGAAGTCTGTGCCGAATCCGGGGTCGAGGTGCTGACCCTGTTCGCCTTCTCCAGCGAGAACTGGCAGCGTCCCGCCGAAGAGGTCGGTGCGCTGATGGAACTGTTCTTCTCGGCCCTGCGCCGCGAGGCCAAACGCCTCAACGAGAACAACATCAGCCTGCGTATCATCGGTGACCGTTCGCGCTTCCATCCCGAGCTGCAGGCCGCCATGCGCGAGGCCGAGGCGCTGACCGCCGGCAACAACCGCTTCATCCTGCAGATCGCGGCCAACTACGGTGGCCAGTGGGACATCGCCCAGGCCGCCCAGCGGCTGGCGCGGGAAGTGCAAGCCGGGCACCTGCGCCCGGAAGACATCACCCCGGGCCTGCTGCAGACCTGCCTGGCAACCGGCGAGCTGCCGCTGCCGGACCTGTGCATCCGCACCGGTGGCGAGCACCGCATCAGCAACTTCCTATTGTGGCAGCTGGCCTACGCCGAGCTGTACTTCTCCGACCTGTACTGGCCGGACTTCAAACACGAGGCCATGCGCACCGCCCTGGCCGATTTCGCTTCGCGCCAGCGCCGCTTCGGTAAGACCAGCGAGCAGGTCGAGGCTGGAGCTCGTGCTTAATGCTTAAACAACGCATCATTACCGCGCTGATCCTGCTGCCGATCGCGCTGGGTGGCTTCTTCCTGCTCAACGGTGGGGACTTCGCCCTGTTCATCGGCTTCGTGGTGACCCTCGGCGCCTGGGAGTGGGCGCGTCTGGCCGGGCTCATGGCCCAGCCGCTGCGCATCGCCTATGCCGTGGTCGTCGCCGGAGCGCTGATGCTGCTGTACATCCTTCCGGAGCTGGCGCCCTGGGTGCTGGGCGCTGCGGTGATCTGGTGGGGGTTGGCCACCTGGCTGGTGCTTACCTATCCACGTAGTAGCGAGCTGTGGGCCAGTGCAGCCTGCCGGTTGCTGATCGGCCTGCTGGTTTTGCTGCCGGCCTGGCAGGGTCTGGTGCTGCTCAAGCACTGGCCGCTGGGTAACTGGCTGATCCTGTCGGTCATGGTGCTGGTGTGGGCTGCCGATATTGGCGCGTACTTCTCTGGCCGTGCCTTCGGCAAGCGCAAGCTGGCGCCTCAGGTCAGCCCTGGCAAGAGCTGGGAAGGCGTGTATGGCGGCCTGGCGGTCAGCCTGGTGATTACCCTGGTGGTCGGAATCAGTCGCGACTGGGGCTTCGGCCAGATTCTGCTGGGCCTGCTGAGTGCAGCCCTGGTGGTCATGTCTTCGGTGGTCGGTGACCTGACCGAAAGCATGTTCAAGCGCCGTTCCGGCATCAAGGACAGCAGCAACCTGTTGCCTGGCCATGGTGGGGTACTCGATCGTATCGACAGCCTGACTGCGGCGATCCCGATTTTCGCCGTGCTGCTATGGGCCGCCGAATGGGGTGTGATGTGAGCCGTCCGCAGCGTATTACCGTGCTCGGGGCCACCGGCTCCATCGGCCTGAGCACGCTGGATGTCATCGCGCGCCATCCCGACCGTTATCAGGTGTTCGCCCTGAGTGGCTATTCGCGTATCGACGAATTGCTTGCGCTGTGCGTGCGCCATCGGCCGACATTCGCCGTGGTACCGAATGCCGAGGCGGCCGCGCGACTGCGCGAAAGCCTGGTTGCGGCAGGTTGCGCCACCGAGGTGCTGGAAGGCGAGGTCGGGTTGTGCCAGGTGGCTTCTGCGTCGGAAGTGGACGCGGTGATGGCGGCCATCGTCGGCGCCGCCGGCCTGCGCCCCACCCTGGCGGCGGTCGAGGCGGGCAAGAAGGTGTTGCTGGCCAACAAGGAGGCGCTGGTGATGTCCGGCGCGCTGTTCATGGAGGCGGTGCGGCGCAGTGGTGCCGTGCTGCTGCCGATCGACAGCGAGCACAATGCGATCTTCCAGTGCATGCCCGGCGACTACGCGCGCGGACTGAGTGCCGTCGGCGTGCGCCGGATCCTGCTCACCGCATCCGGTGGCCCGTTCCGCGAGACCCCCGTCGAGGCGCTGCTGGACGTCACCCCGGAACAGGCCTGCGCGCACCCCAACTGGTCCATGGGGCGCAAGATTTCCGTGGATTCGGCCAGCATGATGAACAAGGGCCTGGAGCTGATCGAGGCCTGCTGGTTGTTCGATGCTGCACCGGCCAAGGTCGAGGTGGTGGTGCACCCGCAGAGCGTGATCCACTCCCTGGTGGATTATGTGGACGGTTCGGTGCTGGCGCAGTTGGGTAACCCGGACATGCGCACACCCATCGCCAACGCCCTGGCCTGGCCCGAGCGGATCGATTCCGGGGTGGCGCCGCTGGACCTGTTCGCCATCGCCCGTCTGGACTTCCAGGCGCCCGACGAACAGCGCTTCCCTTGCCTGCGCCTGGCGCGGCAGGCTGCCGAGGCCGGCAACAGCGCACCGGCCGTGCTCAATGCGGCAAATGAGGTCGCAGTCGAGGCATTTCTCCAGCGGCGTATCCGCTTCCCGGAGATCGCGGGTATGATCGAACAGGTGCTCGATCAGGAGCCCGTCGTACCGCTGCCGTCGCTGGACGCGGTGTTCGCCGCCGACCAGCGTGCCCGGGAGCTTTCCCGTGAGTGGCTGAGGCGTCACGGTCGCTGATGCAGGCCCGCCACGGTTCACGAGGGGGCTGGGCATGATGCCAGCCCGCTGAACATCATTCGGAGATGGATATGACAGCGCTCTACATGATTATCGGCACCCTCGTAGCCTTGGGTGTGCTGGTCACTTTCCATGAATTCGGCCACTTCTGGGTGGCACGCCGCTGCGGTGTCAAGGTGCTGCGCTTCTCGGTGGGCTTCGGCACGCCGCTGCTGCGCTGGCATGACCGCCATGGCACCGAGTTCGTGATCGCGGCGATCCCGCTGGGTGGCTACGTCAAGATGCTCGACGAGCGCGAGGGGGACGTGCCGCCGGCGCTGATCGAGCAGTCGTTCAACCGCAAGACCGTACGCCAGCGCATCGCGATCGTCGCGGCGGGCCCGGTTGCCAACTTCCTGCTGGCCATCCTGTTCTTCTGGGTGCTGGCGATGCTGGGTACCCAGCAGATCCGCCCGGTGATCGGCGCGGTCGATGCGGGCAGCCTGGCAGCATCGGCAGGCCTGACCGCAGGTCAGGAAATCGTCTCCATCGATGGCAAGCCGACCAATGGTTGGTCTGCGGTCAACCTGCAACTGGTTCGCCGCCTGGGCGAGAGCGGCACCTTGCAGGTTGGCGTGCGTGAAGAGGGCGCCAGCGCCGAGCGCCAGCTGCAGGTGAAGCTGGACAGCTGGCTCAAGGGCGCCGACGAGCCGGACCCGATCCAGTCCCTTGGGCTGCACCCTTGGCGCCCGGCGATCTTGCCGGTGTTGGCCGAGATCGATCCGAAGGGGCCGGCTGCCGCTGCGGGCCTGAAAACCGGTGACAAGCTGCTGGCGCTCGATGGCGTGGCGGTGAGCGAATGGCAGCAGGTGGTCGATGCCGTGCGGGCCCGCCCGCAAGCCAAGGTTCTGGTGCGTGTCGAGCGCGATGATGCTGTGCTGGACGTCCCGGTCACCCTGGCGCGCAAGGGCGAGGGCAAGGCGGCCGGCGGCTATCTGGGCGCCGGGGTAAAAGGTGGCGAATGGCCTGCCAACATGCTCCGCGAAGTCAGCTACGGCCCGCTGGATGCGGTGGGTGAGGGCTTGTCACGCACCTGGAACATGAGCGTCCTGACCCTTGAATCGCTGAAGAAAATGCTGTTCGGGGAGCTCTCGGTAAAAAACTTGAGCGGACCGATAACCATTGCTAAAGTGGCGGGCGCTTCAGCCCAGTCCGGCGTGGGGGATTTCCTGAATTTCCTGGCCTACCTGAGCATAAGCCTGGGGGTTCTTAACCTGCTGCCTATCCCGGTTCTGGATGGGGGGCATTTGCTGTTTTACCTGGTCGAGTGGGTGCGCGGTCGTCCGCTGTCGGATCGGGTGCAAGGTTGGGGGGTCCAGATCGGTATCAGTTTGGTCATAGGGGTGATGTTGCTCGCCCTGATCAACGATCTGGGTCGACTATAAAGCTTCGCTCAATTGCGAAACCTGCCGTCTTGTCGCGGCGGGCTGTTTATTGCCAGTTGGAATAAAAGGACTTCATGAAACGTCTGCTGCTAACTGCGGTCATGTCCGCACTGATGATCGCTGAAGTTCACGCCGAGTCCTTCACCATCTCCGATATCCGCGTCAACGGCCTGCAGCGGGTTTCCGCCGGCAGTGTCTTCGGTGCCTTGCCGCTGAACGTCGGCGACCAGGCCGATGACCGCCGACTGGTGGAGTCGACCCGTTCCCTGTTCAAGACCGGCTTCTTCCAGGACATTCAGCTGAACCGCGATGGCAATGTCCTGATCATCAACGTGGTCGAACGCCCGTCGGTGTCGAGCATCGAGATCGAAGGCAACAAGGCGATCAGCACCGAAGACCTGATGAAAGGCCTGAAGCAATCCGGCCTGGCCGAAGGCGAGATCTTCCAGCGTGCCACCCTCGAAGGTGTGCGTAACGAACTGCAGCGCCAATACGTGGCCCAGGGCCGCTATTCGGCCGAGGTCGACGCCGAGGTGGTGCCGCAGCCGCGCAACCGCGTGGCGCTGAAGATCAAGATCAACGAAGGCACCGTCGCCGCCATCCAGCACATCAACATCGTTGGCAACAACGTGTTCGACGACGAGACCCTGGCGCAGCTGTTCGAGCTGAAGACCACCAACTGGCTGTCGTTCTTCAAGAACGACGACAAGTACGCCCGCGAAAAGCTCTCCGGTGACCTGGAGCGCCTGCGTTCCTACTACCTGGACCGCGGCTACATCAACATGGACATCGCCTCCACCCAGGTGTCCATCACGCCGGACAAGAAACACGTCTACATCACCGTCAACATCAACGAAGGCGAGAAGTACACCGTCCGTGACGTGAAGCTGTCCGGTGACCTGAAGGTGCCGGAAGACCAGGTCAAGTCGCTGCTGCTGGTGCAGCCTGGCCAGGTGTTCTCGCGCAAGGTGATGACCAGCACCTCCGAGCTGATCACCCGCCGCCTGGGTAACGAAGGCTACACCTTCGCCAACGTCAACGGCGTGCCGCAGCCGAACGATGAAGACCACACCGTCGACATCATGTTCGTGGTCGACCCGGGCAAGCGTGCCTACGTCAACCGCATCAACTACCGCGGCAACACCAAGACCGAAGACGAAGTGCTGCGTCGCGAAATGCGCCAGATGGAAGGCGGCTGGGCCTCGACCTACCTGATCGACCAGTCCAAGACCCGCCTGGAACGCCTGGGCTTCTTCAAGGAAGTGAACGTCGAGACCCCGCCGGTGCCGGGCACCGACGACCAGGTCGACGTCAACTACAGCGTCGAGGAACAGGCCTCCGGCTCGATCACCGCCAGCGTCGGTTTCGCCCAGAGCGCCGGCCTGATCCTCGGTGGTTCGATCAGCCAGAGCAACTTCCTCGGTACTGGTAACAAGGTATCCATCGGCCTGACCCGTTCGGAATACCAGACCCGCTACAACTTCGGCTTCGTTGACCCCTACTTCACTGCCGATGGCGTGAGCCTGGGTTACAACGCCTTCTACCGCAGCACCGACTACGACGACCTCGACGTCGACGTGGCCAGCTACGCGGTGGACAGCTACGGTGCAGGCGTCAGCCTCGGCTACCCGATCAGCGAGACCTCGCGCCTGACCTATGGCCTGAGCGTGCAGCAGGACAAGATCAAGACCGGCAAGTACACCGTTGACGAGATCTTCGATTTCCTCGAAGAGGAAGGCGACAGCTTCCTGAACTTCAAGGCCTCGATCGGCTGGTCGGAGTCGACCCTGAACAAAGGCGTGCTGGCGACCCGTGGTCACTCGCAAAGCCTGACCCTGGAATCCACCATTCCGGGCAGCGACCTGTCGTTCTTCAAGCTCGACTACCGCGGCCAGCTGTTCAAGCCGATTACCAACGACTACACCCTGCGCCTGCACACCGAACTGGGCTATGGTGATGGTTACGGCAGCACCTCCGGCCTGCCGTTCTACGAGAACTACTTCGCGGGTGGCTTCAACTCCGTCCGTGGCTTCAAGGACAGCAGCCTGGGCCCACGCAGTACCCCAAGCCGCGGCGAGGCCAACGGTGGCAAGCCAGGCACCATTGCCGACCCGGACCAGGATCCGTTGCCGTTTGGTGGCAACGTGCTGGTACAAGGTGGTGTGGAGCTGCTGTTCCCGCTGCCATTCGTCAAGGATCAGCGTTCGCTGCGCACGTCCGTGTTCTGGGATGTGGGTAACGTGTTCGACACCAATTGCGGCAACCAGCCTGATTGCGAGAAGGTCGGTTTCTCGGGTATGGCCAGCTCGGTCGGCCTGGGCGTGACCTGGATCACCGCACTGGGCCCGCTGAGCTTCAGCCTGGCAATGCCGGTGAAGAAGCCGGACGATGCCGACACCCAGGTGTTCCAATTCTCTCTGGGCCAGACCTTCTGAGGTCGGCCCTCGCTTAATGACAACGGTTTATCCAGGAGTGCATCGTGCGTAAGTTGACCCAACTGGCCGTAGTGGCCGCGGCGCTTGTCGCCACCCCGGCTTTCGCCGAAATGAAGGTTGCCGTCCTGAACTATCAGATGGCCCTGCTGGAGTCGGACGCCGCCAAGAAATACGCGGTGGATGCCGAGAAGAAGTTCGGCCCGCAACTGACCAAGCTGAAAAGCCTGGAAAGCAGCGCCAAGGGCATCCAGGACCGTCTGATCAAGGGCGGCGACAAGATGCAGCAGCAGGAGCGCGAGCGCCTGGAACTCGAGTTCAAGCAGAAGGCCCGTGACTTCCAGTTCCAGTCCAAGGAACTGAACGAAGCCAAGGCCGTTGCTGACCGCGACATGCTCAAGCAGCTGAAGCCGAAGTTGGATGGCGCTGTCGAGGAAGTGATCAAGAAAGGTGGTTACGACCTGGTCCTCGAGCGTGGCGCGGTCATCGATGTCAAGCCTCAGTACGACATCACCCGCCAGGTCATCGAGCGCATGAACCAAGCCCGTTGATATGACCGTGACCATGACGCTAGGCCAGTTGGCCGAGGCCCTCGGCGCCACTCTCAAGGGCCCCGAGGCGCTGCAGATTACCGGGCTGGCCACCTTGCAGGAGGCTGGCCCAGGTCAGTTGAGCTTCCTCGCCAACCCGCAGTACCGCAAGTTCCTGGATAGCAGCCAGGCGGCTGCGGTGCTGCTGAAGGCGGCGGACGCCGAAGGCTTTGCCGGCAATGCGCTGATCGTCGCCGACCCGTATCTGGCCTATGCGCGCATCTCCCACCTGTTCGACCCCAAACCCAAGGCTGTGGCGGGTATTCATCCCAGCGCCGTGGTGGCCGAGGACGCGCAGGTGGACGCCAGTGCCAGCATCGGGCCGTTCGCGGTCATCGAAAGCGGTGCGCGCATCGCGGCCAATGTCAGTGTGGGAGCACACTGTGTGGTCGGTGCCCGTTGCGTGATCGGTGAGGGCGGCTGGCTGGCCCCGAGGGTCACCCTGTACCATGATGTGACCATCGGCAAGCGTGTGGTCATCCAGTCAGGTGCCGTGATTGGCGGTGAAGGCTTCGGTTTTGCCAACGAGAAGGGCATGTGGCGCAAAATTGCCCAGATCGGTGGTGTTACCATCGGCGACGACGTGGAAATCGGTGTCAACACTGCGGTCGATCGCGGGGCACTGTCGGATACTCGCATCGCTGATGGGGTCAAGCTCGACAACCAGATCCAGATCGCCCACAACGTTCAGATCGGTGAGCATACGGCCATGGCTGCATGCGTCGGGATTTCCGGCAGCACGCGCATCGGCAAGCATTGCACCATTGCCGGAGGTGTCGGCATGGTGGGTCATATCGATGTCTGTGATAACGTTTTCGTGTCCGGGATGACCATGGTGACCCGTTCGATCACCGAACCGGGTGCCTATTCTTCCGGCACTGCCATGCAGCCACTGGCTGAATGGCGCAAGAGCGCCGCGCGTATCCGCCACCTGGACGACATGGCCAAGCGTCTCCAGCAGCTGGAAAAACGCGTCGATACCGTGACCTCAGGTGGCCAGCCGACATCAGAAGGCTGATACCATTCCCTGAGCAAGAGTGAACAGTCGCTAGCTGGCTCCTCTTTGGACTGCAAAAGGAGCGTGTGGTCAGCACCTGCGCTCCCTATTCTTATTACAGGCTTCCCCCCCGAAATGATGGACATCAACGAGATTCGCGAATACCTGCCTCACCGTTACCCGTTCCTGTTGGTGGACCGCGTGACGGAGCTGGACTACGAGGCCCAGAGCATTCGTGCCTACAAGAATGTCAGCATCAACGAGCCGTTCTTCAACGGCCATTTCCCGGCGCACCCGATCATGCCGGGCGTCCTGATCATCGAAGCCATGGCACAGGCCGCGGGTATCCTCGGTTTCAAGATGCTCGACGCCAAACCGGCCGATGGCACCCTGTACTACTTCGTCGGCTCCGACAAGCTGCGTTTCCGTCAGCCGGTACTGCCAGGTGACCAGTTGGTGCTGGAAGCCAAGTTCCTCAGCCGCAAGAGCATGATCTGGAAATTCGAGTGCCGCGCCCTGGTCGACGGCAAGCCGGTTTGCTCGGCAGAAATCACCTGCGCGGAACGCTCCCTATGAATTCGATTGATCCTCGGGCCATTATCGACCCGTCGGCCAGGCTGGCCGATGGTGTCGAGGTCGGCCCCTGGTCGATCGTTGGCCCTGATGTGGAAGTCGGGGAGGGCACCGTTATCGGCCCGCATGTTGTGCTCAAAGGGCCGACCCGCATCGGCAAGCACAACCGAATCTTTCAGTTTTCCTCGATCGGCGAAGACACCCCGGACCTCAAGTACAAGGGTGAGCCGACGCGCCTGGTGATCGGTGACCACAATGTGATCCGCGAAGGGGTGACCATCCACCGCGGTACCGTCCAGGACCGTTCTGAAACCACCGTCGGTGACCATAACCTGATCATGGCCTATGCCCACATCGGCCACGACAGCGTCATCGGCAACCACTGCATCCTGGTCAACAACACGGCCTTGGCCGGCCATGTGCACGTGGGGGATTGGGCGATCCTGTCCGGCTACACCCTGGTGCACCAGTACTGCCATATCGGTGCCCACGCGTTTTCCGGCATGGGCACGGCGATCGGCAAGGATGTCCCGGCCTTCGTCACCGTGTTCGGCAGCCCGGCCGAAGCCCGCAGCATGAACTTCGAAGGCATGCGCCGCCGGGGTTTCAGCGACGAGGTGATCCATGTGCTGCGCCGTTGCTACAAGATCGTCTATCGCCAGGGCCTGACCGTCGAAGACGCGCTCAAGGAGCTGGACGAACTGGCTGCGAAGCACCCTGAGGTCGATCTGTTCCGCCAGTCGATCGTGAACTCCGCCCGCGGCATCACCCGCTGACATGGCCCAGCTTTGCGTAGCCTTGGTCGCAGGTGAGGCCAGCGGCGATATTCTCGGTTCAGGCTTGATGCGTGCCATCAAGGCACGCCACCCCGATGTACGGTTCATCGGCGTTGGTGGTCCCTTGATGGAAGCCGAAGGCCTGCAATCCTATTTCCCCATGGAGCGCCTGGCCGTCATGGGCCTGGTCGAAGTGCTGGGGCGCCTGCGCGAGCTGCTCAAGCGGCGCAAGCTGCTGATCGAGACCCTGATCGGTGAAAAACCCGATGTGTTCATCGGCATCGATGCCCCCGACTTCACCCTCAACATCGAACTGAAACTGCGTCAGGCCGGGATCAAGACCGTGCACTACGTCAGCCCGTCGGTATGGGCCTGGCGGCAGAAGCGTGTGCTGAAGATTCGCGAAGGCTGCGACCTGATGCTGACGCTGTTGCCATTCGAGGCGCGGTTCTATGAAGAGCAGGGCGTGCCAGTGCGCTTCGTTGGCCACCCGTTGGCCGATACCATCCCGCTAGAAGCCGACCGTCCTGCGGCGCGTGCCGCGCTGGGCTTGGGCGAAGGGCCGGTAGTGGCGTTGATGCCGGGCAGCCGGGGCGGCGAAGTAGGGCGCCTGGGGGCACTGTTCCTGGATGCTGCCGAAAGGCTGCGCCAGCAGGTACCGGGCGTGCGTTTCGTACTGCCCTGTGCCAATGCCGCGCGGCGCGCCCAGATCGAGCAGATGCTCGAAGGGCGTAAGCTGCCGCTGACCCTGCTCGATGGCCAGTCGCACCAGGCCCTGGCGGCCTGTGACGCGGTGCTGATCGCCTCGGGTACTGCCACCCTCGAAGCGCTGCTGTACAAGCGGCCGATGGTTGTGGCCTATCGCCTGGCGCCCCTGACCTACTGGATCCTCAAACGCCTGGTAAAGAGCCCCTACGTTTCGTTGCCGAACCTGCTGGCCCAGCGTGCGCTGGTACCCGAGCTGCTGCAGGATGACGCCACCAGCGAAGCACTGGCCAATACCCTGGCGCCGCTGGTAGCCGATGGCAGCCGGCAGACCGAAAGTTTCGACGAAATTCACCGCACCCTTCGCCGTGACGCCTCCAACCAGGCGGCCGAGGCGGTACTGGCCTTGCTCAAGGACCGCTGACATGCAAATTGGACTGGACTTCAACCTGGTCGAAGACCTGGTCGCCGGCGTCGACGAAGTGGGCCGTGGCCCGCTGTGCGGCGCGGTGGTGACCGCAGCGGTGATCCTCGACCCGGCGCGCCCGATCCTCGGCCTGAACGATTCGAAGAAGCTCACCGAAGCCAAGCGCGAGGCGCTGTTCGACGAGATCTGCGAAAAGGCCCTGAGCTTCTGCATCGCCCGCGCCGAGGTCGAAGAAATCGACCGCCTGAACATCCTGCACGCGACCATGCTGGCCATGCAGCGCGCGGTGGAAGGCCTGCACATTACACCGAAGCTGGCCCTGATCGACGGTAACCGTTGCCCGAAACTGGCCGTACCGGCGTCGCCGGTAGTCAAGGGCGATAGCCAGGTGCCGGCCATCGCGGCGGCGTCGATCCTGGCCAAGGTGACCCGTGACCGGGAGATGAGCGCATTCGAGCTGATCTACCCGGGCTATGGCATTGGCGGGCACAAGGGCTACCCGACCCCGGTGCACCTCGAGGCGCTGGCACGGTTGGGGCCTACGCCCATTCATCGGCGCTCCTTTGCCCCGGTGCGGGCCGCGTGGGACGCACGTGAAGGCGTTACCGACTCCCTGATCTGACCTATTAGTTCGTTGCTGCAGATGTCACGCTATCCTCTGTGGGAGCGGCTTTAGCCGCGAACACCGGCGCAGCCGGTGCCATACACCGCGTTGGATTCTTCGCGGCGGTTCGACGCCTCGATGAACCCGCTCCCACAGTGGGGCGGTGCGCGCACATTCTTTATTCTCTGGCCGACACCGCAATCCCAAATCCTATCCCCATTTACGCTACAATCCCGCCCTTGTCGTTCAGCACTGCTACAGGATCTTCCATGTCGGTTCCCTTCGTTCACCTGCGCGTCCACTCCGAATTCTCGCTGGTCGACGGCCTGGTGCGGATCAAGCCGCTGGCCAAGGCGCTGGCCGGGATGAACATGCCGGCGGTGGCGATCACCGACCAGAGCAACATGTGCTCGCTGGTAAAGTTCTACAAGACTGCCATGGGCGCGGGCATCAAGCCGATCTGCGGCGCCGACCTGTGGCTGGCCGCTGCCGACCCGGAAGCACCGCTGTCGCGTATCTGCTTCCTGGCCATGAACCCCAAGGGGTACCGCAACCTCACCGAGCTGATCTCGCGCGGCTGGACCGAGGGCCAGCGCAACGGCCTGGTGATCCTTCAGCGTGAATGGATCGCCCCGGCCAGCGAGGGCTTGATCGCCCTGTCCGCAGGCAAGGAAGGTGACATCGGCATGGCCTTGCTGGCGGGGCGGCAAGATGAAGCCGAGGCCCTGCTGCAGGACTGGATGGCGATGTTCCCCGAGCGCTTCTATGTCGAGGTGCAGCGCACCAACCGCGCCCGCGACGAGGAATATGTGCACGCCGCCGTGGCCTTGGCCGACAGGTTCTGCGCTCCGCTGGTGGCAACCAACGATGTGCGTTTCATCAAGCAATCGGACTTCGATGCTCACGAAACCCGCGTATGCATCGGTGAGGGCTGGACCCTCGACGATCCGCGCCGGCCAAGGATGTACAGCGACCAGCAGTACCTGAAGTCGGCCGAAGAAATGACCGAACTGTTCAGCGACCTGCCCGACGCCATTGCCAACACCGTCGAGATTGCCAAGCGTTGCAACATCCAGGTGCAGTTGGGCAAGTACTTCCTGCCCGACTTCCCCACGCCCAATGGCATGGGCATCGATGACTACCTGCGGCATGTGTCCCACGAAGGCCTGGAAGAGCGCCTGGCAGTGCTGTGGCCGAAAGAGACCACGCCCAACTACGAAGAGAAGCGCCAGGTTTACCTGGACCGCCTGAAGTTCGAACTGGACATCATCATCCAGATGGGCTTCCCCGGTTACTTCCTGATCGTGATGGACTTCATCAAGTGGGCCAAGAACAACGGTGTGCCTGTCGGCCCGGGCCGGGGGTCGGGTGCTGGCTCGCTGGTGGCCTATGTACTGAAGATCACCGACCTCGACCCGCTGGCCTACGACCTGCTGTTCGAGCGCTTCCTCAACCCTGAACGTATTTCCATGCCCGACTTCGACGTCGACTTCTGCATGGATGGCCGTGACCGGGTGATCGACTATGTGGCCGAAGCCTATGGCCGCAACGCGGTCAGCCAGATCATCACCTTCGGTACCATGGCGGCGAAGGCGGTGGTGCGGGACGTGGCGCGGGTACAGGGCAAGTCATACGGTCTAGCCGACCGCCTGTCGAAGATGATCCCGTTCGAAGTGGGCATGACCCTGGAAAAGGCCTACGAGCAGGAAGAGATCCTGCGCGACTTCCTCAAGGGTGACGAAGACGCCCGCGAAATCTGGGACATGGCCCTGAAGCTCGAGGGCGTGACACGCGGTACCGGCAAGCACGCCGGTGGTGTGGTCATCGCCCCGACCAAGCTCACCGACTTCTCGCCGATCGCCTGTGATGAAGAGGGCGGCGGCCTGGTAACCCAGTTCGACAAGGATGACGTCGAGGCCGCCGGCCTGGTGAAGTTCGACTTCCTCGGCCTGCGGACCCTGACCATCATCAAGTGGGCGATGGAGATCATCAACCGCGAGCAGGCCAAGAAGAACCTGCCCGATGTAAACATCGACTTCATCCCGCTGGACGACCGCAAGACCTACGAGCTGTTGCAGAAGGCCGAAACCACGGCGGTGTTCCAGCTTGAATCGCGGGGCATGAAAGAGCTGATCAAGAAGCTCAAGCCCGACTGCCTGGAAGACCTTATCGCACTGGTGGCGTTGTTCCGCCCAGGCCCGCTGCAGTCGGGCATGGTGGACGACTTCATCAACCGCAAGCACGGCCGCGCCGAGCTCGCCTACCCCCATCCGGACTACCAGTACGAAGGCCTGAAGCCGGTGCTGGCACCGACCTACGGCATCATCCTGTACCAGGAACAGGTGATGCAGATCGCCCAGGTGATGGCTGGCTATACCCTCGGCGGCGCCGACATGCTGCGCCGTGCGATGGGTAAGAAGAAGCCCGAGGAGATGGCCAAGCAGCGCGGTGGTTTCATCGAAGGTTGTGCCAACAACAATATCGATGCAGACCTGGCTGGTAACATCTTCGACCTGGTGGAAAAGTTCGCCGGTTACGGCTTCAACAAATCCCACTCCGCCGCCTATGGCCTGGTGTCGTACCAGACCGCGTGGCTGAAAACCCACCACCCGGCGCCGTTCATGGCTGCGGTGTTGTCGGCGGATATGCACAACACCGACAAGGTGGTGGTGCTGGTCGAGGAAGTGCGCAGCATGAAGCTGCGCCTCGACGCGCCCGACGTGAACTTCTCCGACTTCAAGTTCACCGTCAACAATGACGGGCGCATCGTCTACGGCCTGGGCGCCATCAAGGGCGTCGGCGAGGGCCCGGTGGAGGCGATCGTCGAGGCCCGCGCCCAGGGTGGCCCATTCAAGGACCTGTTCGACTTCTGTGAGCGCATCGACCTCAAACGGGTCAACAAGCGCACCCTCGACGCGCTGATCCGCAGTGGTGCGCTGGACCGCCTGGGCCCACACTTCCATGACGAGATCAAGGCCTACCACGCCAACATCGACATCAACCGTGCAACTCTGCTCTCGGCGCTGGGCGAGGCAATCAAGGCTGCCGAGCAGGCCGCCCACACCGCTGACAGTGGGCACGTCGACCTGTTCGGCGGCATGTTCGAAGAGGCGGATGCCGACGTCTATGCCAACCACCGCAAGGTGCGCGAACTGACCCTCAAGGAACGCCTGAAGGGCGAAAAGGACACCCTTGGCCTGTACCTCACCGGCCACCCGATCGACGAGTACGAGACCGAGATCCGCCGCTTCGCCCGCCAGCGCATCATCGACCTCAAGCCGTCACGCGATACCCAGACTATCGCCGGCATGATCATTGCCCTGCGGGTGATGAAGAACAAGAAGGGTGACAAGATGGGCTTCGTCACCCTGGATGACCGCTCCGGGCGCATCGAAGCATCGCTGTTTGCCGATGCCTTCATGGCGGCACAGTCCTTGCTGCAGACCGATGCCATGGTGGTTGTCGAAGGCGAGGTCAGCAACGACGATTTCTCCGGTGGCCTGCGCCTGCGGGTGAAGCAGGTGATGACCATGGAGGATGCGCGCACCAAGCTGGCCGAGAGCCTGCGCCTGAAGGTGGCACACGAAGCGCTCAAGGGCGACCGGCTGAAGTGGCTGGGCGAGTTGATTACCCGCCATCGCGGCGCTTGCCCGATCACCCTCGAATACACCGGCAGCGACGCCAAGGCCATGCTGCAGTTCGGCGAGCAGTGGGCTATCGACCCTGCCGATGGGCTGATTCAGGCGCTGCGTGACCAGTTCGGGCGTGAGAACGTCTTCCTGCAATATCGTTGAACCGACAAAAATTTAATCTCGACCTGAATGCGCCTGATCCCTTAAGGTAGGGCGCCAAACGGATCAACCGGCCGGCCGCCTGGCCGTAGACCCAAGACGGATGACTATGAACCCGAATTTTCTCGATTTCGAACAGCCGATTGCCGACCTGCAAGCCAAGATCGAAGGCCTGCGCCTGGTAGGCAACGACAACTCGCTGAACATCAGCGATGAAATTGCCCGTCTGCAAGACAAGAGCAACACCCTGACCGAAAGCATCTTCGGCAACCTGACCAGCTGGCAGATCGCCCGCCTGGCTCGTCATCCGCGTCGTCCTTACACCCTGGACTACCTGGAGCACATCTTCACCGAGTTCGAAGAGCTGCACGGCGACCGCCATTTCTCCGACGACGCTGCCATCGTCGGCGGTACTGCGCGCCTGGACGGCAAGCCGGTCATGGTCATCGGTCACCAGAAGGGCCGCGAAGTGCGCGAGAAGGTACGCCGCAACTTCGGCATGCCGCGCCCTGAAGGCTACCGCAAGGCCTGCCGCCTGATGGAAATGGCCGAGCGCTTCAAGATGCCGATCCTGACCTTCATCGACACCCCGGGCGCCTACCCGGGCATCGACGCCGAAGAGCGCAACCAGAGCGAGGCCATCGCCTGGAACCTCCGCGTGATGGCGCGCCTGAAAACCCCGATCATCGCCACCGTGATCGGTGAGGGTGGTTCCGGCGGTGCGCTGGCCATCGGTGTGTGCGACCAGTTGAACATGCTGCAGTACTCCACCTACTCGGTGATCTCGCCGGAAGGCTGCGCCTCGATCCTGTGGAAGACTGCCGACAAGGCAGCCGACGCAGCCGAAGCCATGGGCATCACCGCCGAGCGCCTGAAGAGCCTGAACATCGTCGACAAGGTCATCCAGGAGCCGCTGGGCGGCGCCCACCGTGACCCGGCGAAGATGTCGGAAAGCATCCGTGCCGACCTGGTACAGCAGCTGGACATGCTCGGCAAGCTCGACCATGACGCGCTGCTGGCCCGCCGTTACGATCGCCTGATGAGCTACGGTATCTGATAGCGAGATGAATGGCACCGGCTTCGCCGGTGTTCGCGGGTGAACCCGCTCCCACAGGTACTGCGCAGCCCTCTGAAACGGCGCGATCCCTGTGGGAGCGGGTTCACCCGCGAATGCATTCTCGAATTGAGTGCGGGTTCGATGATCAACCTCACCCCTTGGCTCAACGCCCCAGCCTGGTACATCGCCTTCTCCGGCGGCCTCGATTCCACCGTCCTCCTGCACCTGCTGGCCGACTACGCCCGCAATCACGCATCCCCTCCATTGCGCGCCATCCACGTCCACCACGGGCTGCAGCCCGCCGCCGATGCCTGGCCCGCCCACTGCCAAACCGTCTGCGACAATCTCGGCATCGAACTCCAGGTCATCCACGTCCAGGTCACCCCCGGCGCCAGCCTCGAACAGGCCGCCCGCGACGCCCGCTATGCTGCCTTCAGGCAAGCCCTCGGCCCAGGCGACATCCTGTTCACCGGCCAGCACCGCGACGACCAGGCCGAAACCCTGCTGTTCCGCCTGCTGCGCGGCGCAGGCCTGCGTGGCATGGCTGCAATGCCGGGGCAGCGGACGCTAGGGCAGGGCAGCCTGGTCAGGCCATTGCTGGGCTGTTCCCGCCAGCAACTGCAGGACCACGCCCAGGCCAATGGGCTGGCCTGGATCGAAGATCCGTCAAATGTCGACACACAATTTGCCCGCAACTACCTGCGCAGCGAAGTGTTTCCGCTGCTTCAGCAACGTTGGCCGCAGGCCAGCCAGAACCTGGCCCGCGCCGCCGAGCACCTGAGCGAAGCCCAAGGCCTGCTGGACGAGCTTGCCCAGGACGACCTGGCGCTCGCCGGGGAGGGCGCGCCGCTGGCTTGGCCGGGGCTGGACTCCCTCGATCTGGCCAACCTGGTGGCACTGTCGCCGGCCCGTCAGCGCAATGCCCTGCAGTACTGGCTGAGCCACCGTACCCGCCTGCCCGACACCCGACACTGGGCCGGCTGGGCGGACCTGCGCGATGCCGCCGCCGATGCCCGGCCCGCCTGGCAGCTTGCCGATGGGCAGTTGCTGCGCAGTCATGGCCGCATCTGGTGGTTGAGTGGTGACTGGCTGCAGCTGCCCGTCGGCGAACTGCCCTGGGCCGATCCCGCCAAGCCTTTGCTGTTGCCGGGTAACGGCAGGGTGCGTCTTGTTGGCGCAGCGCCGCTGGACGGCTTGCGCATTGCCTACCGCCAGGGCGGTGAAGTGCTGGATGTCCCCGGCCGCGGCCGACGCGACCTCAAGCGCCTGTTAAACGAACTGCAGGTGCCGCTTTTCCTGCGCCCGCGCCTGCCACTGCTGTACCAGGGCGAACGCTTGCTGGCGGTGGCCAACCTGCCCGGGCTGGTGCAGGCTGATTGCCAGCTGTCCTGGCAGTTGCCGACGAACGCGCAAGGTTTGAGCTGAAGGGTACATTCGGGTAGACTACCCTCCCTTCTTGATACAGCTTCTGTGGGTTCCGCGAAAACACAGGAGTTGCCGATTACCAAGCAGTTTTTTGCTGGGCTGATTCTGGAAATGACGAGCGAGCTCCATGCCGGGGATACCCCTGGTCTGTACAGACGCGGCAGTTTTTCGAGATGCACTGTGATTGACGCAGGTGATCGGGGGCTTCGGCCTTCCTTCGCTTTCTCCGGCGGCGCTGGCCGCCTTAACGCAGACTTCTAGGGTTTTTCATGACGCGCTACATATTCGTCACGGGCGGTGTTGTTTCTTCATTGGGGAAAGGCATTGCCTCGGCTTCCCTGGCGGCCATCCTGGAAGCGCGGGGCCTGAAGGTCACCATGCTCAAGCTGGATCCGTACATCAACGTCGATCCGGGCACCATGAGCCCGTTCCAGCACGGTGAAGTGTTCGTCACCCACGATGGCGCCGAGACCGACCTCGACCTGGGCCACTACGAGCGGTTCATCCGCACCACCATGACCCAGAACAACAACTTCACCACCGGCCGCATCTACGAGCACGTACTGCGCAAGGAACGTCGTGGTGACTATCTGGGCGCGACCATCCAGGTCATCCCGCACATCACCGATGAAATCAAGCGTCGCATCATCAAGGGCGCCGGCGATGCCGACGTGGCCCTGGTGGAAATCGGCGGTACCGTGGGTGACATCGAGTCGCAGCCGTTCCTCGAAGCCATCCGCCAGCTGCGCGTCGAAGTGGGCTCCAAGCGCGCCATGCTGATGCACCTGACCCTGGTCCCGTATATCGCCACCGCTGGCGAGACCAAGACCAAGCCGACCCAACACTCGGTCAAGGAGCTGCGCTCTATCGGCCTGCAGCCTGACGTGCTGATCTGCCGCTCCGACCACCCGGTCGATGCCTCGTCGCGTCGCAAGATCGCGCTGTTCACCAACGTTGAAGAGCGTGCGGTGATTTCGCTGGAAGACGTCGACACCATCTACAAGATCCCGGGCGTGCTGCACGCACAGGGCCTGGATGACTTCGTCGTCGAGCGTTTCGGCCTGCAGTGCAATGGCGCCGACCTGTCCGAGTGGGACAAGGTGGTCGATGCCAAGCTAAACCCTGAGCACGAAGTGACCATCGCCATGGTCGGCAAGTACATGGAGCTGCTGGATGCGTACAAGTCGCTGATCGAAGCGATGAGCCACGCCGGCATTACCAACCGCACCAAGGTCAACCTGCGCTACATCGACTCGGAAGACATCGAGAACCAGGGCACCAGCCTGCTCGAAGGTGCCGATGCCATCCTGGTGCCGGGCGGTTTCGGCCTGCGCGGCGTGGAAGGCAAGATCACCGCGGTGCAATACGCCCGTGAGAACAAGGTGCCGTACCTGGGTATCTGCCTGGGCATGCAGGTGGCCGTGATCGAATTCGCCCGTAACGTGATGGGCTGGAAGGACGCCAACTCCACCGAGTTCGACCGCAACAGCGGCCACCCGGTAGTCGGCCTGATCACCGAGTGGGCCGATGCCACCGGTGCCGTCGAAACCCGCAGCGAAGCCTCCGACCTGGGTGGCACCATGCGCCTGGGCGCACAGGATTGCCAGCTGGCGGCCGGTTCCAAGGTGCACGATTGCTACGGCAAGGACGTGATCACCGAGCGTCACCGCCATCGCTACGAAGTGAACAACAACCTGTTGCCGCAACTGATCGATGCCGGCCTGGTGGTTTCCGGCCGCTCTGAAGACGGCGCGCTGGTGGAAGTGGTCGAGTCCAAGGACCACCCATGGTTCGTCGCCTGCCAGTTCCACCCGGAATTCACCTCGACCCCGCGTGACGGCCACCCGCTGTTCAGCGGTTTCGTCAAGGCAGCCCTGGCTCAGAAGAACAAGGCCTGATCAATGACCCAGAAGATCATTCGCGTCGGTAACATCGAGATCGCCAACGACAAGCCGTTCGTCTTGTTCGGCGGCATGAACGTCCTGGAGTCCCGTGACCTGGCAATGAAGGTCTGCGAAGAGTACGTGCGGGTGACCGAGAAGCTTGGTATCCCGTACGTGTTCAAGGCCAGCTTCGACAAGGCCAACCGTTCGTCGGTAACCTCCTACCGTGGCCCTGGCATGGAAGAGGGGCTGAAGATCTTCGAAGAGATCAAGCGCACCTTCAACGTGCCGGTCATCACCGACGTACACGAGCCTTATCAGGCCGAGCCTGTAGCCAAAGTGTGCGACATCATCCAGCTGCCGGCATTCCTGTCGCGCCAGACCGATCTGGTGGTGGCCATGGCCAAGACCGGCGTAGTGATCAACATCAAGAAGGCCCAGTTTCTCGCGCCTCAGGAAATGAAACACATCCTGACCAAGTGCGAAGAAGCCGGTAACGACCAGTTGATTCTCTGCGAGCGTGGTTCGAGCTTCGGCTACAACAACCTGGTGGTGGACATGCTCGGCTTCGGCATCATGAAGCAGTTCGAGTACCCGGTGTTCTTCGACGTGACCCACGCCCTGCAGATGCCGGGTGGTCGCGCCGATTCCGCCGGTGGTCGCCGCGCCCAGGTCACCGACCTGGCCAAGGCCGGCATGAGCCAAGGCCTGGCCGGTCTGTTCCTCGAAGCCCACCCCGATCCGGACAACGCCAAGTGCGATGGCCCATGTGCCCTGCGCCTGGACAAACTGGAGCCATTCCTGGCCCAGCTCAAGCAACTGGACGACCTGGTGAAAAGTTTTCCGACGGTAGAAACCGCGTAAAGCTCGATTCTCGGGTAAAGTACCGCCCGATCCACCCCTGACCAGTCGGTCAGGGGTTCCCTTCACCCGGCCTGCCCACTGCAAGTCCGCCCGGTGAACGGCTGGAATTTCCTAAGCTAAGTTGTTTTCGTCAATTCTGGAGTGCTTACAACAATGGCAAAAATCGTCGACATCAAAGGTCGTGAAGTTCTCGATTCGCGTGGCAACCCCACCGTGGAAGCCGATGTACTGCTCGACAACGGCATCATCGGCAGCGCCTGCGCGCCGTCCGGTGCTTCCACTGGCTCGCGCGAAGCGCTGGAGCTGCGTGATGGCGACAAGAGCCGTTACCTGGGCAAGGGCGTGCTGAAGGCTGTTGCCAACATCAATGGCCCGATTCGTGACCTGCTGCTGGGCAAGGACCCTGCCGACCAGAAGGCCCTGGACCGCGCCATGATCGAGCTGGACGGTACCGAGAACAAGGCCAAGCTGGGCGCCAATGCCATCCTGGCCGTTTCCCTGGCTGCCGCCAAGGCCGCTGCCCAGGACCAGGACCTGCCGCTGTACGCGCACATCGCCAACCTGAACGGCACCCCTGGCCAGTACTCGATGCCGGTACCGATGATGAACATCATCAACGGTGGCGAGCACGCCGACAACAACGTCGACATCCAGGAGTTCATGGTACAGCCGGTTGGCGCCAAGACCTTCTCCGACGGCCTGCGCATGGGTACCGAAATCTTCCACCACCTCAAAGCCGTGCTCAAGGCCCGTGGCCTGAACACCGCCGTTGGTGACGAAGGTGGTTTCGCCCCTAACCTGGCTTCCAACGAAGACGCTCTGGGCGCCATCGCCGAAGCCGTTGAGAAAGCCGGCTACAAGCTGGGCACCGACGTGACCCTGGCCTTGGACTGCGCGGCTTCCGAGTTCTACGAAGACGGCAAGTACAACCTGTCCGGCGAAGGCAAGTCGTTCGACGCTGAAGGCTTTGCCGAGTACCTGAAAGGCCTGACCGAGCGCTTCCCGATCATCTCGATCGAAGACGGCCTGGACGAGTCCGACTGGGCTGGCTGGAAGATCCTCACCGACAAGATCGGTGCCAAGGTGCAGCTGGTTGGCGACGACCTGTTCGTGACCAACACCAAGATCCTCAAGGAAGGCATCGAGAAGGGCATCGGTAACTCGATCCTGATCAAGTTCAACCAGATCGGTTCGCTGACCGAAACCCTGGAAGCCATCCAGATGGCCAAGGCTGCTGGCTACACCGCAGTGATTTCGCACCGCTCCGGTGAAACCGAAGACTCGACCATTGCCGACCTGGCCGTGGGTACTGCTGCCGGCCAGATCAAGACTGGCTCGCTGTGCCGTTCCGACCGCGTTTCCAAGTACAACCAACTGCTGCGCATCGAAGAGCAACTGGGTGCCAAAGCGGTTTACCGCGGTCGTGCCGAGTTTCGCGGTTAAGCAAGAGATGGTAAAAAGACAGCAGCCGGAGTTGTGGGAACGTTCGTACTGAACTTTCCTACATTTCAACGGGTTTCTGTCGACGAAGCCTGGCCTCGGCCAGGCTTCGTGCTATTCGAGGCCCGGAAGTAAAAATACCCGGCAGCCTTTTTAACCTGGATAACGTGATGCGCAGTCCCTATTGGTTGTTCCTCGTCCTGCTCCTGCTGCTGGGTGGCCTGCAGTACCGCCTGTGGGTGGGTAATGGCAGCCTGGCGCAAGTGACCGAGCTGAAGCAGCAGATTGCTGAGCAGCATGCCGAAAACGAGCGCTTGCTCGAGCGCAATCGCGTGCTCGATGCCGAAGTGCTGGAGCTGAAAAAAGGCATGGAGACCGTTGAAGAGCGGGCTCGCCACGAATTGGGAATGGTCAAAGAGGGCGAAACCCTCTTCCAGTTGCCACAGAAATGATCGAAACCTTACCGGCCTTCTGGGCCGTGATTCCTGCTGCGGGCGTAGGTGCCCGCATGGCTGCCGACCGCCCCAAGCAGTACCTGGAGCTGGCCGGGCAAACCATTATCGAGCACAGCCTCGACTGTTTTCTTGGCCACCCGATGCTCAAGGGCGTGGTGGTCAGCATTGCCGAAGATGACCCGTACTGGCCTCGCCTGCGCTGCGCCAGCGACCCGCGCATCCAGCGTGCCGCGGGTGGTCGAGAGCGTGCCGACTCGGTGCTCAATGCCTTGCTGGTGCTGCATGCTCACGGGGCTGCGGACAGTGATTGGGTGCTGGTACACGATGCTGCACGACCGAACCTGGCGCGCAGCGATCTGGACAAGCTATTGTCGGAGCTGGCGGACGACCCGGTGGGTGGCCTGCTGGCGGTGCCGGCGCGCGATACCCTCAAGCGGGCCGATGCTGATGGCCGGGTGGGCGCTACCGTAGACCGCAGTACCATCTGGCAGGCCTATACACCGCAGATGTTCCGCCTTGGGGCGTTGCATCAGGCGCTGGCCGAGTGTCTTGTGTCGGATGTGCTGGTGACCGACGAGTCCTCTGCCATCGAGTGGTCCGGCCAGGCGCCGCGGCTGGTCGAAGGGCGCAGTGACAACATCAAGGTGACCCGACCGGAAGATCTGGAGTGGTTGCGCCAGCGTTGGGCAGGGCGCCGCTGAATTTCTTGCTCCTGTGCCGGCCTCTTCGCGGGTAAACCCGCTCCCACAGGTATCGCACATCCCTTCAGGTTTGCGCTGTACCTGTGGGAGCGGGTTTACCCGCGAAGAGGCCAGAGCAGCCAGCACAAGGTTTCAGTTCAAGCGATACTCCGGCAACCCCGCCAACCCTTCTTTCAGGTAATCCACCAGCCGCCGTACCTTCGGCGACAGGTGCCGCTGCTGCGGATACAGCGCCCACACCGCGGTATTCGGTGGCTGGTGCGCCTCAAGCAACGACACCAGCGCACCACTGTTCAAGTGCTCCAGCACGTAGTAATCCGGCAACTGGCACAACCCCATCCCCTGCAGCGCTGCGTCCAGCACCGCCTGCCCGCTGTTGCAACGCCAGTTGCCCTGGACTCGCTGGCTGATCTCGCGGCCGTCCTGCTGTAGCGCCCACAAATCCGAACTGCCTACCAGGCAGTTGTGCCGCGCCAGTTCCGACAGGCTGTGCGGCCGACCATAACGTTCCAGGTAGTCCGGCGAAGCACACAGGTACATGCGCCGGGGCGCCAGGCGGGTTGCCACCAATCGCGAGTCGGCCAGCCGGCCCAGGCGGATGGCCAGGTCCATGCCTTCATGCACCAGGTCGAGGGTATGGTTGCTCAGTTCCACTTCCACCCGCAGCTGCGGGTACAGCGCCATGAACCGCGTCACCAGCGGCACGATGAAACGCTCGCCGTAGGCCACCGCGCAGGTCATGCGCAGCAGCCCCTTGGGCTCGCTGGCCAGATCGCCCATGGCGCGCAGGGCTTCCTCGCGGCCATCCTGCAAGCGCTGGCAGTGCTGCAGGAACGTCTGCCCGGCCTCGCTCAGGGTCACCCGCCGGGTGCTGCGGTACAGCAGGCGCGTCTGCAGCCGTTCCTCCAGTCGGGCGATCTGCCGGCTGATGTGCGACGAGGAAACCCCCAGACGCTCTGCGGCCGCGGTGAACTGGCCCGACTCGGCCACGGCGACGAACTCGTCGATGCCTTCCCAGCGGCTGCTCATTGATTATCCCTGTATGGCAATAATGTTTTGTCTTTGGCCTGATTATTCATCAAAAAGCGGTGAATTACACTGCCAGACTGAATCGACACTCTGTCTGGAGACCTTTGATGATCAAGTCCCGTGCTGCTGTAGCTTTCGAAGCTAAGAAACCCCTGGAAATCGTCGAAGTCGACGTGGCCATGCCCAAGGCCGGTGAAGTGCTGCTGCGCGTGGTCGCCAGCGGTGTCTGCCACACCGACGCCTACACCCTGTCGGGCGCCGACCCGGAGGGCATCTTCCCGTCGATCCTCGGTCACGAAGGTGGCGCGATCGTCGAGGCGGTAGGCGAGGGCGTCACCTCGGTCGCCGTCGGTGACCACGTCATTCCGCTGTACACCCCGGAATGCGGCAAGTGCAAGTTCTGCCTCTCGGGCAAGACCAACCTTTGCCAGGCCATCCGCGCCACCCAGGGCAAGGGCCTGATGCCGGACGGCACCACGCGCTTCTCCTACAAAGGCCAGCAACTGTTCCACTACATGGGTACCTCGACCTTCTCCGAGTACACCGTGCTGCCGGAAATCTCCGTGGCCAAGATCCAGAAAGAAGCGCCGCTGGAAAAGGTCTGCCTGCTGGGTTGCGGCGTCACCACCGGTATCGGCGCGGTGCTCAACACCGCCAAGGTCAAGGCGGGTGACACCGTGGCCATCTTCGGTCTGGGCGGCATCGGCCTGTCGGCAGTGATCGGTGCGGTCAAGGCCAAGGCGTCGCGCATCATTGCCATCGATATCAACCCGGCCAAGTTCGAGATCGCCCGTCAGCTGGGTGCTACCGACTGCATCAACCCGAAAGACTACGACCGCCCGATCCAGGAAGTGATCGTCGATCTCACCGACGGCGGCGTGGACTTCTCGTTCGAGTGCATCGGCAACGTGCAGCTGATGCGTGCTGCGCTGGAATGCTGCCACAAGGGCTGGGGTGAGTCGGTGATCATCGGCGTGGCCGGTGCCGGCCAGGAAATCGCCACCCGTCCGTTCCAGCTGGTTACCGGTCGCGTATGGCGTGGTTCGGCGTTCGGTGGCGTGCGTGGTCGTAGCGAGCTGCCGAGCTACGTGGAAATGTCCGAGAAGGGCGAGATCCCGCTGGATACCTTCATCACCCACACCATGGGCCTGGAAGACATCAACAAGGCCTTCGACCTGATGCATGAAGGCAAGAGCATCCGCAGCGTCATCCACTTCTGAGGTTTGCCATGAGCCTGGATAACATCTCCTGCCAGAAGAGCTTCGGCGGCTGGCACAAGCGTTACCGGCATCACTCCAAGGTGCTGGGTTGCGACATGGTGTTCGCCGTCTACCTGCCGCCGCAGGCCGAACAGGGCGAGAAGCTGCCGGTGCTGTACTGGCTCAGCGGCCTCACCTGCACCGACGAGAACTTCATGCAGAAAGCCGGCGCCCAGCGCCTGGCTGCGGAGCTTGGGTTGATCATCGTAGCCCCCGACACCAGCCCGCGTGGTGAGCAGGTGCCGAGCGACCCGGACGGTGCCTGGGACTTCGGCCTGGGTGCCGGGTTCTACCTCAATGCCACTCAGCAGCCCTGGGCCCAGCACTACCGCATGCACGACTATGTGGTGGAGGAATTGCCCGCGTTGATCGAGGCGCACTTCCCGGCTTCGGGCGAGCGCAGCATCAGTGGCCACTCCATGGGTGGGCATGGCGCGCTGGTGTGCGCCTTGCGCAACCCGGGGCGCTACCGCTCGGTGTCGGCGTTCTCGCCGATCAGCAACCCGATGGATTGCCCGTGGGGCGAGAAAGCCTTCAGCCGCTACCTGGGTGAAGACCGGGCGCGCTGGCGCGAGTGGGATGCCAGCGTGCTGCTGGCCGAGGCTCCGGCCGGCGAATGCCCGCCGTTGCTGGTGGACCAGGGCGACCGCGACGACTTCCTCGAGAAGCAGCTTAAGCCTGAAGCCTTGGAGCAGGCGGCACGCAAAGGTGGGCATGAACTGACCCTGCGCCTGCAGCCTGGCTATGACCACAGCTACTACTTCATCGCCAGCTTCATCGAGGAGCACCTGCGTCATCATGCGGTGGCCTTGGGGCGGGTGTAAGGCGTAGCTGTGGTGCTTGCTTCATCGCTGGCAAGCCAGCTCCCACCTCGACTGCATGGCCCTCGGGCCCTGTGCCATACCTGTGGGAGCTGGCATGCCGGCGATGGGCTGCGAAGCAGCCCCAATGCCTCAAAAGCAGGTAGAATCACGCCCTGACTCATTCAGGGCGTTTTTCTATGCGTATTGGCCACGGCTACGATGTGCACCGTTTCTGCGACGGTGATTTCATTACCCTGGGCGGGGTGCGTATCCCCCACAAATACGGCCTCCTGGCCCACTCCGATGGCGACGTGCTGCTGCACGCCCTGAGCGATGCCTTGCTTGGCGCGGCAGCGCTGGGTGACATCGGCAAGCATTTCCCCGACACCGACCCGCAGTTCAAAGGCGCCAACAGCCGTGTTCTGCTGCGCCATGTGGTCGGCATCGTCCAGGCCAAGGGCTGGAAGGTCGGCAACATCGACGCCACCATCGTCGCCCAGGCGCCGAAGATGGCACCGCACATCGAAACCATGCGCAAACTGATCGCCGAAGACCTGCAGGTCGAACTCGACCAGGTCAATGTCAAGGCTACCACCACCGAGAAGCTCGGCTTCACCGGCCGCGAGGAGGGCATCGCCGTGCATTCGGTAGCCCTGTTGCTGCCAGCATGACCGAACTGGAACTGTTGGGCCCGCGTGCATCGGGCGAACCACTGGGTACCGCCGTTCTCAAGGCAGTGGCCGAAGATTTCCAAGTCGACGAAGTGCTGGACATCCCGCTGTCGGGACAGGGCGAGCACTTGTGGCTGTGGGTCGAAAAGCGTGACCTGAACACCGAGGAGGCGGCCCGCCGCCTGGCCCGTGCCGCAGGGGTGCCGGTGCGCACGATCAGCTACGCCGGCCTCAAGGACCGCCAGGCCCTGACCCGCCAGTGGTTCAGCCTGCACCTGCCCGGCAAGGCCGACCCGGACCTGTCGCGTGCCGAGGATGCCAGCCTGCGTGTGCTCAAGCAGGTGCGCCACCAGCGCAAGCTGCAGCGCGGTGCGCATTCGGCCAATGGCTTCACGCTGCGCCTGACTGCCCTGGCTGCCGATCACCAAGCGGTGGATGCGCGCCTGGAACAGCTCAAGCAGTACGGTGTGCCGAATTATTTCGGCACCCAGCGCTTCGGCCACGGTGGCGGCAACGTTCACGACGCTCTTGATTGGGCCGCACGCAATGCCCTGCCCGAACAGCGCAACGTGCGTTCGCGGTTGCTCTCGGCCGGGCGCAGCTACCTGTTCAACCAGGTGCTGGCAGCCCGTGTTGCCGACGGCAGCTGGGCGCGTGCGCAGGTGGGCGACCTGTTGGCGTTCACCACGAGTCGTAGCTTCTTTCCTGCTGGGGAGTCGGAATGTTCCGATCCTCGGCTGGCGATTCTTGACCTGCATCCGACCGGCCCGCTGTGGGGGGCAGGCGATTCGCCGGTTACGGGGAGTACCGCGCAACAAGAGGATGCGATCGCCGCACGGCAGCCGGCACTTTGCCAGTGGCTGGCCCTGGCGGGCATGGATCACGAACGACGCATTCTGCGGCTCCCTATTGGCGGTCTTACGTGGCATTATCCCGAGCCTGATATCCTGCAACTGGAATTCGTCCTTCCGGCCGGATGTTTCGCCACCGTGGTGGTGCGCGAAATCGTGGATCTGGTGTCGGCGGGGCAGACGGACAGCTCATGCGTATTCTGATTTCGAACGACGACGGTGTTACCGCACCCGGCATCGCCGCGCTGCATGCTGCGCTGGTGGATTACGCCGAGTGCGTGGTTATTGCCCCGGATCAAGACAAGAGCGGCGCCAGCAGTTCGCTGACGCTGGACCGGCCACTGCACCCGCAGACCTTGGCCAATGGCTTCATCAGCCTCAACGGCACGCCGACCGACTGCGTGCATCTGGGGCTCAATGGGCTGTTGCCACAGGCGCCGGACATGGTTGTGTCGGGGATCAACCTCGGTGCCAACCTGGGTGACGACGTGCTCTATTCGGGCACGGTCGCGGCCGCGTTGGAAGGCCGTTTCCTCGGCGGTACCTCGCTGGCGTTTTCGCTGTTGTCGCGCCAGCCGGACAACCTGCCCACCGCGGCCCACATCGCCCGCCGCCTGGTCGAGGCTCAGTCGCGCCTGGCCTTGCCACCGCGCACCGTGCTCAACGTCAATATCCCCAACCTGCCGCTGGAGCACATTCGTGGCATCCAGCTCACCCGCCTCGGTCACCGGGCGCGGGCGGCGGCGCCGACCAAGGTGGTCAACCCACGCGGCAAGGAAGGCTACTGGATCGCTGTCGCCGGGGATGCCGAGGACGGTGGCCCGGGGACCGACTTCCACGCGGTGATGCAAGGCTATGTATCGATCACTCCGCTGCAGCTCGACCGCACCTTCAGTGATGCCTTCGAGCAGCTCGACGGTTGGCTGGAGGGCCTGCTCTGATGCGTGAGGACGATATGCTGCGGCGTGGCATCGGCATGACCTCCCAGCGCACCCGGGAGCGGCTGATCCAGCGCCTGTGCGAGGAGGGCGTTTCGAACACCAAGGTGCTCGACGTCATCCGTCGTACCCCGCGCCACCTGTTCGTCGACGAGGCGCTGGCGCATCGCGCCTACGAAGACACCGCGCTGCCGATCGGCCACAACCAGACGATCTCGCAACCGTTCATGGTTGCCCACATGAGTGAACTGCTGCTCGAGGCCGGGCCGCTGGACAAGGTGCTCGAGATCGGCACCGGCTCGGGCTACCAGACGGCAATCCTGGCTCAGTTGGTCGAGCGGGTGTTCTCGGTGGAACGCATCAAGGTGTTGCAGGACCGGGCCAAGGAGCGCCTGGTGGAGCTGAACCTGCGCAACGTGGTGTTCCGCTGGGGGGATGGTTGCGAAGGCTGGCCGGCGCTGGCGCCGTACAACGGCATCATCGTCACCGCCGTAGCGCCGGAAGTGCCGCAGGCACTGCTCGACCAGCTTGCGCCGGGTGGCCGTATGGTGATCCCGGTGGGCCCAGCCGGCGAAACCCAGCAGCTGATGCTGATCGTGCGCGAGGAGCATGGATTCTCCCGCCGCGTGCTGGGGGCCGTGCGCTTCGTACCGCTGCTCAACGGCCCGCTGGCCTGAACACTGCTGGTTCGAGTCGCGCGATATTTTTGCGCCAGCACCGAATTCTTGCTGCAACGCCCTGTCTATCTGGCGGGGTGAAGCGCTAGCGCACAGCGTGTTGCAAGGCTTTGCAGCAGTCTTTCACCAACCCTGCCAATGCGGGCGGGCTTGGTTATAATTGCAATAATATTGCATTTGTTGTCATTTCGTTTTCGGCACCATGAGGGGAGCGCGGGTGGGTCACACAGTCATTCGGCAGCGCAAGGACGGGTCGGGTTTCACGCTTCTGGTGATTGCACTGGCCATGGGCACGCTACTGGTAGGTTGCTCGAGCACCAGCAGCAACAGCGCGCGGGTGGTCGACCGCAACAACACCGTGCCCAAGCGCCCGGCAGTAACCACCGGGCAGTACATCGTCAAACCTGGCGATACGCTGTTCTCCATCGCCTTCCGTTATGGCTGGGACTACAAGGAGCTGGCTGCGCGCAACGGTATCGCGGCGCCCTACACCATTCGCCCGGGGCAAGCGATTCGTTTCAGCAGCGGCTCTACCGGCAGCACCACGGTGGTGTCCAGCCCGTCGTCGTCGAGCAAGACCACGGTCATCCGGCGGCCTGTGGGAAGCACCAGCACACCTCCTGGCAACACCAGCAAACCGGCCACGCCGGCAGCCTCCAGCAGCGCCACGGTGCCTGCCGCGGAGCGTGCGGTAGGTGGCTGGACCTGGCCCGCCAACGGCGTGCTGATTGGAAAATTCGCTTCAAACGGTAGTTTGAATAAAGGCATTGATATCGCCGGTGATTTGGGACAGCCTGTTTTTGCTGCGTCTGATGGTGCAGTGGTGTACGCCGGGAGTGGCTTGAGGGGCTACGGCGAACTGATCATCATCAAGCACAGCGATACCTACGTCAGTGCCTACGGCCATAACCGCAGGCTGTTGGTTCGGGAGGGGCAGCAGGTCAAGGCAGGGCAGTCGATTGCTGAAATGGGGTCCACGGGCACAGATCGGGTGAAGCTGCATTTCGAGATTCGCCGCCAGGGCAAACCCGTCGATCCGCTCCAGTTCCTGCCACGTCGTTGACCGTTGTACCCGGCCTGTTCCTGTGATGTAGAGGGGACAGGCTCCAGCGCTGCCAAGGAGATAGGTGCCGCTCGAGTCTGAGTTCGAACTCAGCAAAGGACTATAACAATGGCTCTCAGTAAAGAAGTGCCGGAGTTTGACATCGACGATGACCTGCTTCTGATGGAGACGGGTATCGTTTTGGAAACGGATGTGGTGTCAGACGAACCTGCTGTATCTTCGGTTCGGACGAGGGCCAAGTCGGGCTCTTCGCTCAAGCAACACAAGTACATCGATTACAGCCGGGCGCTCGATGCCACCCAGTTGTATCTCAACGAGATAGGATTCTCGCCTCTGCTTTCGCCGGAAGAGGAAGTGCACTTTGCGCGCCTGTCGCAAAAGGGCGACCCTGCCGGCCGCAAGCGCATGATCGAAAGCAACCTGCGCCTGGTTGTAAAAATTGCCCGTCGTTACGTGAACCGCGGCCTGTCGCTGCTCGACCTGATCGAGGAGGGCAACCTTGGGCTGATCCGTGCGGTCGAGAAGTTCGACCCGGAGCGTGGTTTCCGGTTCTCGACTTATGCGACCTGGTGGATTCGCCAGACCATCGAACGGGCGATCATGAACCAGACCCGCACCATTCGCCTGCCGATCCACGTGGTCAAGGAACTGAACGTCTACCTGCGCGCTGCGCGCGAGCTGACCCAGAAACTGGACCACGAACCCTCGCCAGAAGAAATAGCCACGCTGCTGGAGAAGCCGGTCGCCGAGGTCAAGCGTATGCTGGGCCTGAACGAGCGGGTGTCTTCGGTGGATGTGTCGCTCGGCCCAGACTCGGACAAGACCCTGCTCGATACCTTGACCGACGACCGCCCGACCGACCCATGCGAACTGCTGCAGGATGATGACCTGTCGCAGAGTATCGACCAGTGGCTGGGCGAGTTGACCGACAAGCAGCGTGAAGTGGTGGTGCGCCGCTTTGGCTTGCGCGGGCATGAAAGCAGCACCCTGGAAGATGTTGGACTGGAGATTGGCCTGACCCGCGAACGGGTGCGGCAGATCCAGGTCGAGGGGCTCAAGCGTTTGCGTGAGATTCTCGAGAAGAACGGCCTGTCCAGTGAGTCGTTGTTCCAGTAGCGGAAGTCTGTAACACAAAGCGCCCCGATGATTTCGGGGCGTTTTTGTATGTGGCGATCAGAGGTGTCCCATTCAAAATTGCGGGGGCGCTTTGCGCCCCTTTCGCGACACAAGGCCGCTCCCACAGGTATTTCATCGCCTTTGAATGCACCACTATCCTGTGGGAGCGGCCTTGTGTCGCGAAAGGGCTGCAAAGCAGCCCCAAGACATTATGTACTGCGCTACCCCAATAACATCGCGTGTAAGCCTTTGCTTACTTGTTCTGTAAGCCTTTTATGCACGCTTCAGTAAATCATTGTCGTATCCAGATCCTGCGTTTTCCCAACTCATTGAAAATCCGGACTTATTCAGCTGTGAGGAGATGTGTCACCTGCAACACCCTGTGAGGTTTCGCGGTTGCCGGCCAGGCTCAAGTCGCTAGTATTCGAACTGTGCACAGGGACATGCACAGGCTTTCAGGAGGAAAGCCAGGGACATCGCAAGACGCGATTTCATCAGGATGATGTTTGGGACAAACAGGGACTACGGAAAAAATGTGGGCGGGTCAAACCGCCCCTTTTTTTGCCCGCAGAAAACAAAAAAGGCCCCAAAGGGCCTTTTTAGTGTCCGGACGCTATCAGCGCTCCAGATCGGCAATCTTGCCAGTCTTGCCATCCCATTCCTCAGCGTCCGGCAGGGCGTCCTTACGCTCGGTGATGTTCGGCCAGATTTCCGCCAGTTCGGCGTTCAGCTCGATGAAGTTTTCCATGCCCGCAGGCACTTCGTCTTCCGAGAAGATGGCTTGCGCTGGGCATTCCGGCTCGCACAGGGCACAGTCGATGCACTCGTCCGGGTGGATGACCAGGAAGTTCGGGCCTTCGTAGAAGCAGTCCACCGGACAGACTTCCACGCAGTCGGTGTATTTGCATTTGATGCAGTTGTCGGTGACGACGAAGGTCATTTCTAATTCTCTCCTCAGGCGACGGCGGCGGCCCTTCCTCTCAGGGCCGCGCGGTTTACGGGTATGTGGCTGCAGGCCAGGCTAATAACCTGCAGCACCAGCAAACCGCGGCGGATTCTACCAGCTTGTAGTGGGCGCCGTTATAACAGGTTCTTTAGTTGATATAGCATTTCGATAGCTTGACGCGGTGTCATTTCGTCCAGCTGCAGCTTGCCCAGCTTCTCTATGGCCGGGTGTGGCAGGCTGGCGAACAGGTCGCTCTGGTGCGGGACCTGTGGCACGTCCTTGGCCTTTTGGGCCGTGGGTTGTTCATGCGGCAGGCTGGTGGTTTCCAGCCTCGCCAAGTGTTCACGGGCACGCTGGATGACGGCCGTCGGCACGCCGGCCAGCTGCGCCACGGCCAGACCGTAGCTCTGGCTGGCAGGACCAGGCAGCACGTGGTGCAGGAATACGATGCGTTCGTTGTGTTCGGTGGCGTTCAGGTGCACGTTGGCCACCAGTGGCTCGCTTTCCGGCAGCACGGTGAGTTCGAAGTAGTGCGTGGCGAACAGCGTGTAGGCGCGCAGCTGGGCCAGGCGCTCTGCGGCGGCCCAGGCCAGCGACAGGCCGTCGAAGGTACTGGTGCCGCGGCCCACTTCATCCATCAGCACCAGGCTGCGGTCGGTGGCGTTGTGCAGGATGTTGGCGGTTTCGCTCATCTCGACCATGAAGGTCGAGCGGCCACCGGCCAGGTCGTCGCTGGAGCCGATGCGGGTGAAGATGCGGTCGACCAGCGACAGCTCGCAGCTGGCAGCCGGCACGAAGCTGCCGATATGCGCCAGCAGCACGATCAGGGCGGTCTGGCGCATGTAGGTGGACTTACCGCCCATGTTCGGGCCGGTGATGATCAGCATGCGCGTGCTGTTGTCCAAGCCCAGGTCGTTGGCCACGAAGGGTGTGGTCAGTACCTGTTCCACCACTGGGTGACGGCCCTGCTCGATGCGCAGGCACGGCTCGTCTACGAAGCGTGGGCAGTTCAGGTCGAGGTTCAGTGCTCGTTCGGCCAGGTTGCTGAGCACGTCCAGTTCGGCCAGGGCGGCGGCGCTGTCCTGCAGCGGTGCCAGGTGGCTGATCAGGGTTTCCAGCAGGGCATCGTAGAGCATCTTCTCGCGTGCCAGGGCGCGGCTCTTGGCCGACAGTGCCTTGTCCTCGAACGCCTTCAGCTCCGGGGTGATGAAGCGCTCGGCGCCCTTTAGGGTCTGACGGCGGATGTAGTCACCCGGGGCCTGCTCGGCCTGCTTGGTCGGTAGTTCGATGAAGTAGCCGTGCACCCGGTTGTAGCCGACCTTGAGGTTGGCAAGGCCAGTACGGGCCTTTTCCCGCGCTTCCAGATCGATCAGGAATTGGCCGGCGTTTTCGCTGATCGCCAGCAACTCGTCCAGTTCGTTGTCATAGCCGGCCTTGAGCACGCCGCCATCGCGGATCACCGCCGGCGGGTTGTCTATGATCGCCCGCTCCAGCAGGCTAGCCAGTTCGGGATAGGTGCCGGTAATGGCGGCCAGACGCGCCAGGTGCGGTGCCTCCAGCTCGGCCATGGCATTCTGCAACTCGGGCAGCGCCCCAAGTGCATCGCGCAGGCGTGCCAGATCGCGTGGGCGGGCATTGCGCAGGCCGATACGGGCGAGAATCCGCTCGATATCGCCAATTTCCTTGAGCTGCGGCTGCAGCTTCTCGAAGCGGTAGCCGTCGAGCAGGCAGCGGATCGAGTCCTGGCGCGCCTGCAGCACCTTGAGATCGCGCAACGGGCGGTTCAACCAGCGGCTCAGCAAACGGCTGGCCATGGCGGTCTGGCAGCGGTCGATCACCGACTGCAGGGTGTTGTCTCGGCCGCCGGCCAGGTTGATGTCCAGCTCCAGGTTGCGGCGGCTGGCACCGTCGAGAATGACCGTGTCGTCCAGGCGTTCGTGGCGCAGGCTGCGCAGGTGTGGCAGGGCGGTGCGCTGGGTTTCCTTGGCATAGATCAGCAGGCAACCGGCGGCACCGATGGCCAGGGTCAGCTTGTCGCAGCCAAAGCCCTTGAGGTCCTTGGTCGCGAACTGCTGGCACAGGGCCTTGCGCGCCGAGTCGCGGTCGAAGTCCCATGGCGCACGGCGACGGGCGCCCGGTCGTTTCTCGGCCGGCAGGTCGCGCGGCCAGTCGTCGGGGATCAACAGCTCGACCGGGTTGAGGCGCTCGAGCTCGGCCAGCAGGTTTTCCCAGCCCTTGATCTCCTGCACGCTGAAGTTGCCACTGGTGATGTCCAGTACGGCCAGGCCGAACAGGCGCTCGTCCCCGAGCAGCGCGGCAATCAGGTTGTCGCGACGCTCGTCGAGCAGGGCCTCGTCGCTGACCGTACCCGGGGTGATGATGCGCACAACCTGACGTTCCACCGGGCCCTTGCTGGTGGCAGGGTCGCCAATCTGCTCGCAGATCACCACCGATTCGCCGAGCTTGACCAGCTTGGCCAGGTAGCCTTCCAGCGAATGGAACGGAATCCCGCACATTGGGATGGACTGGCCGGCCGACTGACCGCGCGCGGTCAGGGTGATGTCCAGCAGTTTCGCGGCTTTTTTCGCATCTTCGTAGAAGATCTCGTAGAAGTCGCCCATGCGGTAGAACATCAGCTGGTCCGGGTGCTGGTTCTTCAGCTTCCAGTACTGCTGCATCATTGGGGTGTGTGCGGAAAAATCGGAAATTGCTTTATTCATCAAAGGCTTACAAAGTAGGTCTCAATATTGTGGGGCAAATTGGGGCGTTCTGTGTTGCATGCGCGACGCCGAGACCCACCGGATTTTCAAGCCGCATAGGTTAACACGGCTACCCGGCGGGCTGTACCTGCGATATTCCGCCCGGCGCCCCTGCCGTGGCCGGTAGTGGCCTGGAACAAGTGATGTGCGAGACCGAAGCGGGCGCCCATCCCACCTCACCAAGATGCTAGGGTAGAAGCCTGCCTCCAAGGAGCCCGACATGGACCCGATCACTACGCTTGCCACCCGCCTGGGTGAACACCTGCGCCGCTTCAACGCGCAGGTGACCACCGCCGAATCCTGCACCGGTGGCGGCATCGCCGAGGCCATCACCCGCGTGCCCGGCAGCTCGGCCTGGTTCGAGGCTGGGTACGTGACCTATTCCAACATCCAGAAAACCCGTCAGCTGGGAGTGCCCGCAGCGTTGTTCGGCCAGGTTGGCGCGGTCAGCCAGGAAGTGGTCGAAGCCATGGTCCGCGGCGCCCAGGCCGCCAGCGGCGCGCGCTTTGCCGTGGCGGTGAGCGGCGTGGCCGGGCCGGACGGTGGTTCGCCGGCCAAACCGGTGGGCACCGTGTGGCTGGCCTGGGCCGATGGCAACCATGTATTCAGCGAGCGGCGCCAGTTCGACGGCGACCGCGAGGCGGTGCGTCGACAGACGGTGATCGCCGCGTTAGACGGCTTGTTACAGCTTGGTGCCGAGTAAATCGACGACAGGGGTTTGCGCGGGCGCCTGCCTGTGGAATAATACTGGCTACTTATACAGGTATTCCGGCCGTCAGGGCCAAGTCGAACACGTGAGGATTTCAATGGACGACAACAAGAAGCGCGCCTTGGCTGCGGCCCTGGGTCAGATCGAACGCCAATTCGGCAAGGGCGCCGTCATGCGCATGGGCGACCACGAGCGCCAGGCTATCCCTGCCATCTCCACCGGCTCGCTGGGCCTGGACATCGCCCTGGGCATCGGCGGCCTGCCAAAAGGCCGTATCGTCGAGATCTACGGCCCGGAGTCGTCGGGTAAGACCACGCTGACCCTGTCGGTCATCGCCGAAGCCCAGAAAAACGGCGCCACCTGTGCCTTCGTCGACGCCGAACACGCCCTCGACCCGGAGTACGCCGGCAAGCTGGGCGTCAACGTCGACGACCTGCTGGTTTCGCAGCCGGACACCGGCGAACAGGCCCTGGAAATCACCGACATGCTGGTGCGTTCCAACGCCGTTGACGTGATCATCGTCGACTCCGTGGCCGCCCTGGTACCGAAGGCCGAGATCGAAGGCGAGATGGGTGACATGCACGTGGGTCTGCAGGATGCAGTATTCGGAATCGCAGCATAGTTTTGGTTCACTTAGGAGGTCTCCCTTCCCTCACAAGGGATACGCCCTAAGCTAATCAGCAATATTCGATTAATCCTAATTTGAGTGGTCGGCGAGAATGGATCAGGCAAAAAACAAAGCGTTGGAAATGGCTCTTTCTCAGATCGAGAAGCAGTTTGGTAAGGGTGCCATCATGCGGCTCGGCTCCGACCGCACAATGGACATCGATGTTGTTTCGACCGGTTCTCTTGGTCTGGACATCGCTCTGGGCGTGGGTGGTCTGCCACGTGGTCGTATCGTTGAAATCTACGGCCCTGAGTCCTCTGGTAAAACTACCCTGACTCTTTCTGTAATTGCCGAAGCTCAGCGTCAAGGTTTGACCTGCGCATTCGTCGATGCCGAACACGCACTTGATCCAATCTACGCCGCCAAACTCGGCGTAAACATCGATGATCTTCTGTGCTCGCAGCCAGACACTGGCGAACAGGCACTTGAGATCGTAGACATTCTGACTCGTTCGGGTGCGGTTAACGTTATTGTTGTCGACTCCGTTGCTGCACTTGTACCGAAGGCTGAGATTGAAGGCGAGATCGGGGACTCCCATGTTGGCCTTGCCGCCCGAATGATGTCTCAGGCGATGCGGAAGATCACTGGTAACCTGAAGAACTCCAACACTATGTGTATCTTCATTAACCAGATCCGTATGAAGATCGGTGTCATGTTCGGCAGCCCGGAAACCACCACTGGTGGTAACGCCCTGAAGTTTTACGCCTCGGTACGTCTGGACATTCGCCGTATTGGCGCGGTCAAGGAAGGCGACGAGGTGGTTGGTAGCGAAACCCGCGTTAAAGTGGTCAAGAACAAAGTTGCTGCTCCTTTCAGGCAGGCAGAGTTCCAGATCGTTTACGGTCAGGGTATCAGCAAGGCTGGCGAGATCGTTGACCTGGCTGTCTCCAACAACTTCGTTGAGAAGTCCGGTGCTTGGTACTCCTTCGAAGGTAACAAGATTGGCCAAGGTAAGGCCAATACCATGAAGTGGCTGCTGGAAAACAAGCCTGCCATGGACAAGCTGGAAGGTATGATTCGCGAGAAGCTGATGTCGAAGCCTCAAGCTGAAGCAGCTACCAACCAGTCCGCAATTGAAGAGCCGGCTGACGACTATTGATCTTGCAGTGGCCTGAGGTCACTCATAGTAGTCGCTAGTTAAGATGCTGTTCCCCATAAAGCCTAGCTCCCCAGCTAGGCTTTTTATTTCGTGTAAAAATCAATACCTCCCCCTTCAAGGTGAACTACCGTTCGCCTCTCGCCCAGCTTGACTCTAAAAAATCCCCATCGAATTCTTTTGTGATCAAAAACAGCTTTCTGACCCACCGCCTGCGCCGGTAAATATGGCGTATACATTTGCGGATCCTGCTACGCTCTCCAGCGTAGAAAGATTGGCGCGAATCAGAGCATCCGAGTTCCAAGGGGTGGTTGAGGTGGAAGGGAACGACACGCTAACCCGCTGCTCGGGATCCAAGAGTTTACTTTCAACTTGGGACAGAAATTCTTCCAAAGACGAGATTTGTTCGTAGCGCATGACGAGTCTGAAGCCCCGGAGTTCGAATTAACAATCTAGCGGGCAAGCGAAGGGTCTCCCGCATGGCAGCTTTGAACTATTTGCGGCCACATGTCAAACGTAGCCCATGTGTACAGGTTAGCCCTTCACGGGCTCTAGCTGCATAGACATTGGCCACAAACAGCCCGGACTTGGATTGGAGCAGGTTTTTGAAGGTTTGACACTGCTCACCAACCCGCGAAGGCCTGCTATAGCGAGGTGGTCACGATGCTTCCAACGGTGTTCATACCTGAGCAAAGAAGCTCCAATACGCTTTCGACCGCCCATACCCTTGAAACAAAAAAAGCCCGCTTGAAGGCGGGCTTAAAACGAAGAGGGTAATTCAGCTGGCATCATTGCCAACGTTGATGGCTCAGACCTTCAGCTCATCAAGGACGCTCAGCACAGCTTCGTGTGCGATGCTGATGATGCGATCCACTTCCTGTTCGGTCGTGACCAGAGGAGGAGCAAAGCCCAGGATTTCACCGTGAGGCATAGCACGAGCGATCAAGTTGCGATCACGGGCTGCTTTCGAGATCCGTGCACCAACCTTGAGGGCTGGGTCAAAACGCTTCTTGGTGGCCGGATCCGCTACGAACTCAATGGCGGCCATCATGCCCACACCACGCACTTCGCCGACGATTGGCAGCGAGGAGAAGGTCTCCTGCATCGACTTTTGGAAATACTGACCAACCTTGTCGACGTGCGCTGGAATGTTCTCACCCTCGACGATGTCGAGCACAGCGTTTGCTGCCGCGACACCGATAGGGTGGCCCGAGTAGGTGTAGCCGTGGGAGAAGGCACCAACGCGATCAGCGCCTTCCTCCATCACCTTGTACACCTTCTCACCAACAATCGAAGCCGACAGCGGTGCGTAGGCAGAAGTCAGGCCTTTAGCTACGGTGATCAGATCAGGCTCGATACCGTACTTGTCGCAGCCGAACATGGCACCAGTACGGCCAAAGCCGGTGATCACTTCGTCAGCGATCAGCAGGATGTCGTACTTTTTCAATACAGGCTGAACAGCAGCCCAGTAGCCTTCTGGCGGAGGGGTAATACCACCGGTTCCGAGCACAGGCTCAGCAATGAATGCGCCGATGGTGTCTGGGCCTTCACGCAGGATGAGCTCTTCGAGTTCACGTGCACGGCGGGCAGAGAATTCCAGCTCAGTCTCACCTGGCTCGGCGCCCCAGTAGTAGTGAGGAGCACCAGTACGCAGGATGCCTGCAATCGGCAGATCCATGTGGTCATGGTAGAACGACATGCCGGTCATGGAACCAGAAACTACGGAGCAACCGTGGTAGCCGCGCTCACGAGCAATGATCTTCTTCTTGTTCGGCTTACCGCGCAGGTTGTTGTAGTACCAGACCAGTTTGGCTTGGGTCTCGTTGGCATCCGAACCGGACATGCCGTAGAAGACCTTGCTCATTTTGCCCGGAGCCATCTTCACCAGGCGGTCAGACAGGCGAGCGAGCTCTTCCGTGGTGTGCGCAGCATAGGTGTGGTAGTACGCCAGCTTGTGGGCTTGCTTGGAGATCGCCTCGGCGACTTCGGTACGGCCATAGCCGACGTTCATGCAGTACAGGCCAGCGAAGCCATCGATGTACTCACGCCCAGTCGCGTCAGTGATAGTGATCCCTTTCGCGGTTTCGATGATTGTTGGATCACCTGCCTTGCCAGAGGCAAAGTCTTTCAGCTGGGTGAACGGGTGGAGCACTGCACCGCGATCTTGTTGGGAGATCAAATCTTGCTTTTGCTTATCCATTTTTCAATCCTCTTGTGATTTTTACAGACCGCCGATGCAGACGTATTTCAGTTCCATGTACTCAGCCAAACCGTGCTTCGAGCCTTCACGGCCCAAGCCCGATTGCTTCCAGCCGCCAAACGGGATTGGTGCGCCGGTGAACTTCGGAGTGTTGAGTGCGACCATGCCGTACTCGAGTCGGTCAGATACTCGGCAGGCACGACGAAGGTCGTTGGTGTACACGTAGGCAGCGAGGCCGAACTCGGTGTTGTTGGCCCTGGTCACTACTTCATCTTCGGAATCGAAGGGCAGGATTGCCGCCACGGGGCCGAAGGTCTCTTCGAAAGCGATGTCCATTTTGTCCGTGACGTCAGCCAGAACAGTCGGAAGGACGAAGCTGCTACCCAAGTGATTGTCGATACCGCCGCAGGTGAGTTTTGCACCCAGCGAGAGAGCATTCGAAATCTGCTCTCGGCACTTGTTGGCAACCGTTACCCTAGTCATTGGGCCGATATCGACGCCCTCTTCAAGGCCATGGCCAACGCGTAACTTCTCGGTGGCCTTGGTGAATTCCTCTACGAATTGACCGTAGATGTTGCGATGCACATAGATGCGATTCGCGCCCAGGCAATCTTGACCTGAGGTTGCGAACTTGGCGCCAATGCAGCCTTCGACAGCTTCAGCAATCGAGGCATCGTCGAACACAATGAACGGAGCATGGCCACCCAGTTCAAGGGATACTTTCTTGACCGTATCCGCAGACTGACGCAGCAGAATCCGACCAACCTCTGTGGAACCGGTGAAACTGAACGCACGGACTGCGGAGGCGGCCAAGAGACGAGCCGACATCTTCGGTGCATCCCCGGTCAGCACCTGGAACACACCAGCAGGAATACCAGCCTCTTCAGCCAACCGTGCTAGAGCCAGGGCAGACAGCGGAGTTTCAGGCGCCGGCTTGACGATCATCGGGCATCCAGCCGCCAGTGCAGCAGCAGCCTTGCGGGTGATCATGGCGCTGGGGAAGTTCCAGGGCGTGATGGCCACGGTTACACCAATCGGCTGCAGCTTAGTGACCAACTGGCTGTTCGGGAGATGGCTTGGAATTGTCTCGCCGTAGCAACGCTCACCCTCTGCCGCAAACCACTCGACAAAGTTCGCGCCGTAATTGATCTCTCCGCGTGATTCGCTGAGCGGCTTACCTTGCTCGCAGGTCATGATGATCGCCAAGTCTTCTTGGTTCTCACGCATCAGTGCTGCCCATTTACGAAGGACTGCACCGCGCTGTGCCGGCAAGGTGTTCCGCCAACCATCGAAGGCACGCGAAGCGGCTTCGACGGCCAGATCTACCCAGGACTCGTCGCAATGGGCTACCTGCGCGATCACCTGGTCATTAGCTGGATCAGTGACGTCGAGCGAGCCCTCGCCAGTAACCCAGCGCCCATCAATGTAGGCCCGAGTTTCAAGCAGGTCATTACGACGAAGCTTATTGAGGGCGGAGGGCGCAAGATCTTTCATTTTTATATGCCTCGAAGAGATAAAGCTGATGTTCGACGAGGATCATTCTATGTCTGGCTTGGCGCTGGAAATGTGAGTATTCCAACCCGTGCGCGCAGTAATGCTGTGATGTTTTCACATTCGCGCAGCTTTCCTGCGTCATTTCTCAGAGATGCGATTTCAGGTCTGTAGGTGCATATAAAACGGTTGGAACAAAACCAATTCTGTGTAGAAAAACAAAAAAGGCTGCACTTGGCAGCCTTGTTGGAGGGGCAAATGTTTAAGAAATTTTCTCAGCCAGAACTGCGATTGTGTCACCGCACTGCACGAGCCCCGGGAAGTGACGGCAGGCAAGGAGGCCGTCACGTTGGGCCTTGTATTCGGTAGGTGCCACACCTGTTCTTGTGACGTCGTACACTCGAGCAATCACATCGCCTTTGGAGACCTGATCGCCCAGATTGAAGCAGTATTCAATGAGCCCGGCATGCTCGCTCGCAATGAAGCAATTGTCGTCAGGCATATCCAGGAAGATGCTGTCCTGAGCAATATCAAGATCACCCATAACCGCGCCTGCATGAATCAGGAAGTTTCGTACCCCACGCTCTGCAATTTGAATAGTGGTGGCGCTAGCCGTGCCCCCACCACCAAGCTCGGTTGTAACAAAAATTTTGCCAGCTTCTTCGACAGCCGTATCAAACATGCCCACGCTATCGATCTCCAGCATTTTCATGCTGTAAGGTGCCGCGAAAGCATCCATTGCGCGTTCGCCTTTCTGCTGCTGCAGCTTGTCCGGCAGAATATGAACAGCGGCAAATGGAATGAAATCCAGAGTCTTGCCGCCAGAGTGGATATCAAGGACGTAATCCGCCAATGGCAGCAAGTGTCGCTGGATATAGTCAGCAATTTTTTCCGTAACTGTCCCGTCAGCCTTACCTGGGAAGGTACGATTCAGGTTCCCGCGATCAATCGGAGAGGTTCTGGAGGCGTTTTTAAAAGCAGGATAGTTCATGAAGGGCAAAATAATGATTCGCCCTCTGACTGTCTCAATGTCCAATTGATTAGCCAGCTTGGTGAGTGCAATCGGGCCTTCATACTCGTCGCCATGATTGCCGCCAGTGAGGAGCACAGTCGGGCCGATCCCGTTTTTCATGACGGTGATAGGAATCATGATCGCGCCCCACGCAGAGTCATCACGTGAGTAAGGCAGCTTCAAGAACCCGTGCGACACCCCTTGTTGGTCGAAGTCGATAGTTGGCTTGATGGGACTAGGTTTCATTGCATATTCCTTATTTGTTTGTCGTTCAAGTAGGCTAAGGCTCAGCGCAGCGGCTATGACTCGACCCAACAGGTGTAACCAGTGCGTAGGGGTGGTGCACTACTCGCATTGGCATTTAGCTTTGTTGGCTGACGTATCTGATGTACACTCAGCTAACGCAACTGACTCATTTTCATCAAGTATTAGTAGGGGTGAGAAACTCATGGAGCTTGATAGGATTGACTTACGAATTTTAAGTGCCTTGCAAGTCAACAACAGGCTCACCTCTGAAGAGCTTGGTGATTTGGTCGGTTTATCTTCCACGGCCTGCCAGCGCAGGCTTAAGCGCCTGCGCAGCGAAGGGGTCATCGAGAGCGACGTCTCCATCATCAACCCTAAAGCGGTTGGAAGACATGTCACCATGCTGGTGCTGGTCACTTTGGAACGAGAGCGCTCAGACATTATCGATAAGTTCAAGCAGGCCATTAAAAATACCCCTGAGGTCATGAGCGGATCCTATGTCACGGGTGATGCTGACTTTGTACTCCTCGTAACCTCAAAGGATATGGAGGACTACGAGAACTTCACCCGAAGGTTCTTCTACGAAAACAATGACATCAAGAGTTTCAAAACAATGGTCGTGATGGATCGGGTAAAGGCCGGATTCACACTTCCAATTGATGATGCTTAGCACCTCTTGGCTCTTCAGGAGGGCTACTCCTGAAGAGCCAGCAGAAATTCTTAATTTGCTTCTCTAACGGCGCTCAGAAAACTGCGGGTACGCTCTTCCTGGGGGTTCTCGAACAGTTGGCCTGGAGCACCTTGTTCATGAATTCGACCCTTGTAGAAGAAGCAAACGCGATCCGCAAACTCCCGAGCAAAGCCCATTTGGTGAGTAACCATAAGCATGGTCAGCTTATGCTCGCTTCCAAGTCGACGGATGACGTTAAGGACTTCACCGCAGAGTTCCGGGTCGAGCGCCGAGGTGACCTCGTCGAAAAGCATGACCTTTGGTCTCATGGCTAGGGCCCGTGCTATCGCGACCCGCTGCTGCTGGCCACCAGACAGTTGCGAAGGGTAATGATCGAGCTTGGCGCCCAGTCCAACCATTTCAAGCAACTGCACGGCGCGATCCCTGGCTTCAGCTGGTTTTACACCCAGGACATGGACGGGGGCCTCAGTGACGTTTTCCAGCGCAGTACGGTGGGGAAAGAGGTTGAACCCTTGGAATACCATTCCTATTTTGCCCCGGACAGCACGCACGTGCTTCGCGTCGGCTGGAACCAGCTTTCCATTCCTTCCTTGCATGTGAGTCAGCGACTCGCCTTCGACCAGGATGCTTCCCTCATCGATTCCCTCAAGGGTCATCAGCACTCGGAGCAGCGTCGACTTACCTGACCCGCTGGGGCCAATGATGGCGACTTTTTCGCCTGCCGAAACATCCAGTTCCAGGCCGTCCAAGACAGTGAAGTTGCCATATCGCTTGGTTACGTTTCGGAAGCTAACCATGGGCTTGTCAATGGCCGGTGACGAAGTTGCACCTGAACTGACACCTGTCAAAATTTCGCTTGGAGCTATCTGAATGGTGGAAACAGGAGAAGTGGTCATTATTTTTGCTCCAAGCGCGCTTCAACGCGGCGTACCATATAAGCTAGAACAATACTCAGAACAAGGAAGAACACGCCTACCATGGTGATGGGCTCAAGATATCGGAATGTCTCAGAGCCGATGTTCTTTGCTTGCTGCATGATCTCAACGACAGTGATAGCTGAAAGCACAGGTGTATCTTTCAGCATCGCAACCAGGTAGTTGCCAACCGGTGGTAAAATCGGGCGAAGAGCTTGGGGTAAAATGATGTTTCGATAGGCAAGCGAAGGACTCATGTTGAGTGCTGTCACTGCCTCCCATTGCCCTCGTGGAACCGAATCGAGTCCGCTTCGATATACCTCTGCCAGATAGCAGGCGTAGTGTAGACCAATGCCTAGCACGCCTACTTGCATTGCTGTCAGGCTAACGCCGTAGTTAGGCAGAACATAATAAAGAAAATAAACTTGGATCAGTAAAGGTGTACTGCGGATAAATTCGATCACCCCACCTATTGGCCAAGAGATCCATATTCTTGCGCTGCGTCTGCCAATGGCGAGGAACAGCCCAAGAACGATAGCGATTGCAAAACCCAGCAATGTGACGCCGATTGTGTTAAGAGCTGCCCGGAACAATTCGGGCAAGAGCTGTATTGCATAGTTCCAGTCGAAGAAATTCATCACAGGCTCCCTTGGACACGACCACGGGCCAGATGTCGCTCTAAACGCCGCATTGCCAAGTTAATCGCTTGGGCCATTACGAAGTACATGAGCAGCGCAAGGGCGAAGACCTTGAGAGTCTCAAATGTAGCCTGATCGAGTTGGCGCGCCCTGAAGCTCAAATCTGCAAGCGTTATAAGGGAAACAAGGGATGTGTTTTTCAACAGCTCGATCAGCAGATTAGTTCCAGGCCCCATCGCTGCGAGCAGGGCTTGCGGAAAGATGATGCGACGAAAGCGTGTGAATGGGCCAAAGTTAAGTGCTGTGCAAGCTTCATATTGACCTTTAGCTACCGAATTAATCGCGCCGCGCATTATCTCTGCACCATAAGCGCCGATATGTAGCCCAAGGCCAACGATTGCGACGGTATAGGGGCTAAGCTCGAGGTTGAATGGAGGAAGCGGAAGGACGAAGAAAAGCCAGAACAGCTGAACGAGCAGCGACGTACCCCGGAATATCTCAATGTAGACGACGCAAAACCAGCGCAGCGGCCTCCATGTCGACATTTTGCCGAGTGCCGCCAGGGTCGCTGCAACGATGGCCAGGAGAGATCCGAAGAAGGTGACCTGCAGGGTAACCCATGCGCCCTGGAGCATAAGTGGTAGTAAATCTGCCATTTGACTCTACCTCACGTTAAATCAGCCAAAGGCGCGGCAGTGGATTTGACGCGCCGATTTGGATGCAGGGTTACTGCCCGCAGAGCTCCGCAGCTGTTTTCGTAGTGAGGTTGCTCTTGTCGAATCCGAATGGCGCCACTGTTTTCAGGTGTTCTTCACTACCGAGCCATTTCTTGAGCTGGGCATTGACCTGGTCACGAAGCTCCTTGTCTTCCGGTCTGAAGGCCAAGGCACCGTAGCCGATATGGGAAGGGTCATCTTTGAAGTCGGTCATGGCCTCTACCGAATCACCGCCTTTGGCCGCGAGCCCTTTCATCGTGAGCTGTGTGCCTACAGCAGCATCTGCCCGCTTGGCACGAACTGCCTGCAGCTGAGCCGTGGTATCTGGAACCTGGAGGATTTGTTCGTCTTTCACGCCAGAGTCACGGGCGTACTGGAGCTCCACGGTGCCCGCCATAATGGCCAGCTTCACCTCTGGGTTCTTTGCGACATCTTCGTAGCTGAACAGCTTCTTGGGATTGCCTTTCGGCACCAGGAGCGCGTCAGGGAGCTGGTAGTGAGGGTCGGTGAACAAGACCTGCTTGCAGCGGGCTGGAGTGATGTACATGCCGGCTGCGATAGCATCGAAACGACCAGCTCGCAGGCCAGGAATCAGCGATCCCCATTCGGTGAGTACACCATTGACGTCCTTGATCCCCAACTGCTTGAAAATCGCGGTGGCGATTTCAGGCGACTCGCCCGTGACTTTTCCATCGGTTCCGGTATAGGCGAAAGGCGTTTCGTTGGCATAGCCAATCCGAACACTGCCCTGCTCTTTGAGAGAGTCGAGGGTTGTAGCTGCGTGTGCGGATACGGCGATGCTCGCAATGGCACACGCCAGGGTCAGGCGTTGAGCGACTGCGGAAAGCGAAGTGACCAAGTTCATCAAAAATCTCCCTCTATTGTAATTGGCCCGCGTGGCGCGGAGTTTTGGGCAGATAGAAGATCACGCTGCAGCGCCGCTATTTTTGGAATTGATAGCGGTAGCTTGAAGAAGACCCAAGCCTTCCTCGGAAGCGTGAGATGAGCATACAAAAGGCTTTCCGTGACGAGCATTGCACTAGGACAATTGATCTCAACATGTTGTAACGTCCATGCTGTAGGCCGTGGCTTAGGAGCAAGCATAGCGATGATGGAAAAATGGCGGGAAGCGGTTGAGCACGCCCGTGGCGGCGAGTCCAAGTACAAGATTCTTGTCCAAGCGATCAGCTCGGACATCGAACAGCATAAGCTGGCGGATGATCAGCGCCTGCCACCTCAACGGCAGGTTGCCGATGCCTTGGGGATAAGTGTCCAAACCGTGACCAACGCCTACAAGGAACTCGAGCGCCAAGGGCTAGTAAGGTGCGAAGTGGGTCGCGGGAGTTTCGTTTCTCGGCGAATGAGTGACCGTGTAGCAAGCTACATTCTCGATGCTCCCGAGCGCGCACTCGTCGATCTATCCACCGCCCGAATCATTCACACCCCAGAGCATGACAGGTACTGGCGAGAAACATGTGCCGAGCTTGCTAATGAGGTCGATCAAAGCTGGATCCGGCTGTGCCGACCTGTAGCGGGGTTCGATGCTCATCGTGATGCCGCCTGCCATTGGCTTGGGCGCCTTGGCTTGGCGGGGCTGGCTCGAGAAGATGTGTTGATCACAAATGGGGCAGCTCACGGTCTATTTCTGGCGCTGGCCTCCCTTGCAGGCCCTGATGACCTGGTGCTCTGTGAAGGCATGACCGATCACGGTGTTATTGGGAACTCTCAAGTCCTCGGTTTCAATCTGAAAGGCCTAGACACTGATCGTGACGGGATCGATCCCGAGCACTTTGAGGACATATGCAGCAACGAGCGCGTTACGGCCCTGGTATGCACGCCGAACCTTAATAACCCGACCAGCGCGTTGATGCCCAATAGCCGTAGGAAAGAGATAGCCTCCATCGCTCGTCGCTTCGGTGTCCACATCATTGAGGATGACGTCTATGGCCCCCTACTTAACCAGTACGAAGGCCCTCCAATCAGCTCATATGCCCCCGAGCTCTCGTTTTACTGCACCAGCATGACGAAGTCAGTTCTGACAGGGCTACGCATTGGGTTCCTTAAAGTACCTAAACGACTGGCGCTGCGAACAGAAAGCATCCTCCGCGTGACGAGCTGGATGGCTGCCCCCATGCTTGCCGAGGTCGCCGCACGGTGGATTATGGATGGGAGGGCGGACACATTGATCCAATTGCAGCGAAGGCTCCTGGAGACACGCCAGAAGCTGGTAGCAGATGAGATGGGGGACTACCTCTATTGCCATCGCCCTCATTCGTTAAACGCTTGGCTGAATGTGCCAGCACATTGGGACGTTTCCAGCCTGGTGCGCACGCTTCGACAACAGCATATTGCGGTTACGTCACCGGAGCCGTTCACCGTTCGGGGGGTGACCCCAGCACGCGGCATCCGGCTTTGCATCGGCGCTGAAACGAGTGAAAGCGAGCTATCCCAGGCCCTGAAAACCATGCGGATGACTTTTGAACAATACCCAGGAGTCCATGACTTCTGACCGTTTGACACAAATCTGAAAAAACGCCACCGGATTGCCCTAGTACATTCATTATGACAATCAGCGGCTCGTAGACTCCGAAAAAACAATCGTTCGGTGGTCTACCATGCCGGCAGTGACAGTTCGAGAGGCCCTCATCGCCCGGGAGCGCATTAAGCACCTGGTGCGCGAAACGCGAATGGAGCTCTCTCCAAGCCTCTCCGACTTCATGAGAGTGCCCGTGTACCTCAAGCTGGAATGCCACCAGGCGACTGGTAGCTTCAAGCTGAGAGGGGCCACGAACGCGATTGCGGGCCTTACCTCTCAACAGCGTGCTCTGGGAGTAGTCACCGCTTCTACGGGCAATCATGGTCGTGCCCTTTCCTATGCCGCAGCTGCCGCCGGCGTTCGCGCTACCGTGTGCCTTTCAAGACTTGTCCCTTCTAACAAGGTGGCTGCGATTCGTGCGCTGGGCGCCGCTGTCCAGGTGGTTGGTAACTCTCAAGACGATGCTCAGTTCGAAGCTGCCCGTCTCGCTCAAGAAGAGGGCCTTACCTTCATCCCTCCTTTCGATCACCAGGATGTAATTGCAGGCCAAGCCACTTTGGGCCTGGAGATCGCTGAGCAGCTTCCTTCCGTTTCGCAGGTACTCATACCTCTGTCGGGTGGAGGACTTTTCTCCGGCGTGTCCTTGGCTCTTAAGGCACTACTTCCCCAGGTGAAAACACATGGTGTGAGCATGAGGCTTGGCGCAGCAATGGCACAGAGCCTCGAGGCTGGAAAGCCCGTGAATGTTGAAGAAGTAGCCACGCTGGCCGACTCGCTCGGTGGCGGAGTTGGACTGCGAAACCAGTACACATTTGAGCTCACCCGTCGACTCATCGACCGCGTGATTTTGCTCAATGAAGGCTCAATCGCGGATGCGATGCTCCATGCCTACTTAGAAGAACGGCTCGTCATTGAGGGAGCAGGAGCGGTAGGTATTGCAGCTCTGCTTACCAGGCAGGTTGAAGCTCAAGGGCCAATCGTGATCGTCGTGAGCGGTGGGAATGTCGACATGGCCCAACACCAACGCATCATCCTGGAAGCTGTGCGCGACCGCCGCCCAGCACGTGCTTGAAGAGGTGCCACGTGAGCGAAGTCCTTCTGCTTAACCAACGCGAAATTCGTGAGTGCGTAACGCTCGATACAGACAGTATCGATGTAGTGGAAAACGCATTTGCATCGCTGGCCAGAGGCAAGGTGGTCATGCCGCCAATCCTCCGGTTAGACATCTCCGAGCACAATGGTGAGGTGGACGTCAAAACCGCTTACCTGCCAGACCTTGAGAATTTCGCTATCAAGGTCAGTCCAGGCTTCTTCAACAATCCTGGTCTAGGCCTACCAAGTCTGAACGGCATGATGATGCTGCTCTCTGGACGCACTGGACTTCTCCAAGCGCTCCTACTCGACAACGGATACCTCACTGCCGTTAGGACAGCAGCTGCTGGGGCTGTGGCTGCACGTTGGCTCGCCCGCCAGGACAGTGAAGAGGTTGCCCTTCTTGGTGCAGGTGAACAGGCCGAGCTTCAACTCAAAGCGCTGCTTCTTGTACGGGATATCAAGCGAGTACGGGTATGGGCTAGGAGTGCCGCAAAAGCGCAGCAATTGGCCTTGCAGCTATCGAGCGTCTACGGCCTGGAAGCCACTGCCGCAGAGTCGGTCGATGAAGCAATGTCGAGCGCTGACATTGCAGTCACCTGCACGCCGAGCAATCAGCCAATTTTACATCGCAGGCACTTGCGGCCTGGTCTCCATATCACGGCTATGGGGGCAGACACCGAACACAAAAACGAGGTTGCTCCTGAGGTAATAGCAGCAGTCGATCACTACGTTGCGGATCGAGTCAGCCAGACGGCAACACTCGGAGAACTCCATCACGCGATCAACGCTGGTGTTGCACAAGACCCTCGTGTGTACGCCGAACTGGGTCAGGTGATCCTTGGAGATCGTGTCGGAAGGTTGACTCCAACCGACGTAACTCTTTGCGATCTCACCGGCACAGGCGTTCAGGACACAGCGATTGCCAACCTGGCTTTTTCCAGAGCAATCAGCACAGGCAAAGGCTTGCTCTACAACAACTGAATCACCAGGCAACACAATAAAACCATACCCCAATCATGAGGGATCGATCATGTCTGAAATTGTTGTGAACCTTCCGTTTACACGGGAGGAGTACGCCCAGCGTATCGCCAAAGTCCGTGCAGAAATGCAGGCTAGGAACATCGAGCTGCTGCTGGTTACTGACCCTTCGAACATGGCTTGGCTGACCGGCTACGACGGTTGGTCGTTCTACGTCCACCAGTGCGTACTGCTGGCCATGGAAGGTGAGCCTGTTTGGTATGGCCGTAACCAGGACGCTAACGGCGCTCGACGTACAGTCTTCATGAAGCAAGACAATATTGTCGGCTACCCCGATATCTACGTTCAGTCGACTGAACGTCACCCAATGGACTACCTCTGCAAAGAGGTGATCCAGGCGCGTGGCTGGGATTCGCTCACTATCGGCGTTGAGCTGGACAACTACTACTTCAGCGCTGCGGCATACTTGGCACTGCAGCAGCATCTGCCAAAGGCCAAGTTCCTTAACGCGAACGCGCTCGTAAACTGGCAGCGTGCGGTGAAGTCCCAGCAAGAAATTTCCTACATGCGTGTGGCTGCCCGAATCGTCGAGAAGATGCATGACCGCATCTTGGAGCGTATTGAGCCCGGCATGCGGAAGAACGAGCTGGTTGCAGATATCTATGCCAGTGGCATTCTCGGTGTCGATGGCTATGGCGGGGACTACCCGGCCATCGTGCCGCTACTTCCTACCGGAGCAGACGCCAGCGCCCCACACCTGACCTGGGATGACTCTCCATTCAAGGTCGGCGCCGGCACCTTCTTCGAAATCGCCGGCTGCTACAAGCGCTATCACTGCCCGCTGTCCCGAACTGTTTACCTGGGCAAGCCACCGCAGCATTTCATCGACGGTGAGAAAGCAGTCGTCGAAGGTATCGCTGCCGGCCTCGAGGCCGCCAAGCCTGGCAACACCACTGGTGATATCGCACGTGCCTTCTTCGGCGTGCTTGAGAAGTTCGATATCCACAAGGACAGCCGTTGCGGTTACCCAATCGGTATCAGCTATCCACCAGATTGGGGCGAGCGCACCATGAGCCTGCGCCCGAGCGACAACAGCGTGCTCAAACCTGGTATGACCTTCCACTTCATGCCTGGCCTATGGATGGATGATTGGGGGCTCGAGATCACCGAGAGCATCCTGATCACTGATACTGGGGTCGAGACGTTCTGCTCAACTCCTCGCAAACTCTTCGTCAAGGACTGACGAAAAGTTTGCAAGTCGCTGGAGCTATAGTGCCACGGCTATTTTCAGCGACAATGTGATGGTGCTTTAAAAGCACCATCACTCCAGCCACTTCTATGTTTACAAAAAAGCACACAACCTTAAAGAGGTTGAAAATTGATTGTTCCCCAGGAACGAGCACAACCTGTGCCTAACGCCTGAAATTTATCAAGGACGACGTTGGATAAGAGTAGTACACCATACTGGGCTGGTGGCGTAGACCTCCTGCTCAAGCGCTAAAAGACAGATAACAAAAAAAGGTGACAACATGCCCCGCAGCGACTTCTTGCATAACTGCCAACTATTATCGAAATCAAAGAGCGGCTTCGCGATAAAGCGCAGATCAGCAGTTGGTCATTTGGCCATGTGCATTCAAGCCTGACTAGCCAGTTCGTCTTACCTAAGAAAAGTGGTAAATTATGTCTATTAGTACGCATCCAGCTTCAACCATTTCTTCGAGCACATTAAAAAGTTCGAGCACGAGCATGCCTCGCAAAGCCGTGGTCGCCGCTGCATTAGGCAACGCAACGGAATGGTTCGATTACGGAATCTATGCTTACGGGCTCACCTTCATCTCAGCTGCCTTGTTTCCTGGCTCTCAATCTGAAGCCCTTTACTTCGGCCTAGCAACATTCGCTATCTCGTTCCTCATTCGACCCCTTGGCGGGATGTTTTGGGGGCCACTAGGTGACCGAATTGGCCGCAAGCGCGTGCTGGCCATGACTGTCCTCATGATGTCTGTAGCAACATTTATTATTGGCATCCTGCCTACTTATCAATCGGTAGGCTGGATAGCACCTGTAGCGCTTATCGCGCTGAGGCTCATCCAAGGTTTCTCAACTGGCGGTGAGTACGGTGGAGCAGCTACTTTTCTAGCGGAATACGCGCCTGACAAGCGGCGAGGTTTTTACGGTAGCTTCCTGGAGTTTGGCTCCCTCGCTGGTTTTTCACTCGGCGCTTTGGTGACCTTGAGCGTATCGGTCGCCATTGGAGATGCCGCCATGTACGAGTGGGGGTGGCGCGTTCCATTCCTGATCGCAGCTCCACTGGGCGTCATCGCAGTCTATTTGCGCACCAGGATCGAAGACACCCCTGTGTTTCTAGAACTCGAAAAGAAGATGGCAAGCGAGCCTGCTCGACCCAAAACTTCTATTTCTGAAATTTTCGGGAAGTACAAGAAGGCAGCATTGTCGCTAGGTGTACTGGTAGCAGCACTCAACATCACTTATTACATTCTGCTGGCATACATGCCTACTTATATGCACAAGGAAGTCGGAGCAAGCGAAAACATGTCATTGCTTGCACCCCTGGTTGGCATGTTGGTTATGATGATGTTCGTACCATTGGCGGGGCGAATCTCAGATGTGGTTGGCTTCAAAAAGATGTGGTTCTTCTCGCTTATAGGCCTATTCATTTTAGCGATTCCCATGTTCAAGCTAATGTCCACAGGGCTGACGGGGTCAGTGATAGGATTTGCAGTGCTAGGAGCGTTTTTTGTCCCTCAGCTTGCCACCATTTCCGCTATGTTCCCGGCAATGTTTCCAACGCAAATCCGGTATGCGGCGCTGGCCATTGTTTACAATATTTCGGCGTCTATTTTTGGCGGTACAACACCACTGGTATGCGATCAAATTATTAAATTCCTCGGCTCACCTGACGCACCTGCCTACTACATTATGGTTGCATCAGCACTTGGGATTATTGCATTGTTCTTTGTGATCGAGACAAAAGGCTGCTCGATTCGCGGGGATGGAATCCCTGGGGCAAAGTAACCTAATAGGTAGATGATATAGAGCCTGGGTGCAAATCTGCACCTAGGCTGTTGCGAAGCTACAATCCTCCGGGCAAGCCGACTGGCTACGTCCACCTAAGCAGCAGCGCGCCACCCTTCCTTTTTATTCTTATCACGCCGCTTGGCATTTGGCCCTGATAGCAGGTGTATTCGTTATCTCTTGCCCTAATCGAAGTCGTGCGGTATTTCGCAGTTTATCAACGAAAAAAGTTCAAAGCGCGCAGGAATTGAATACTGCTTGCGGATTCCACGCTGACTCGGACACCCATTCCACGCACATCCGGACAGTGATTCCACGCTGATCCGGACACTCATTCCACGAGCATCCGGACACCGATTCCACGGCCATCCGGACACTTTCCAGGCAGGCAGCTACGCAGGATTTATTCACTACCATCGACCTCTTTTTCGAAGCAGAGAGGTCGTCGTGGAGCGTTTGTCCATGCGTAAAATCCGTGAGGTGTTGCGCCTCAAGTTCGATTGCGGGCTGTCTGTCCGTAAGATCTCCCGCAGTCTGGGCATAGGCCACAGCAGTGCCGGTGATTACCTCTGTCGCTTTGCCGCCAGCGGTCTAGCCTGGCCCTGCTCGTTGTCCGATTCCGAACTGGAACAGCAACTGTTCCCACTGGCCCCTGCGGTGCCCAGTGAGCAGCGGCCACTGCCTGATTGGTCTTGGGTGCACGCCGAGCTGCGTCGCCCCGGCGTGACCCTGGCGCTGCTCTGGCAGGAGTATCGCCTGAGCCAGCCGCAGGGTTTTCAGTACAGCTGGTTCTGCGAGCACTACCGGGCCTGGCAGGGCAAGCTGGACGTGGTGATGCGCCAGGAACATCGCGTCGGCGAGAAGTTGTTCGTCGACTACGCCGGGCAGACGGTGCCGGTGATCGACCGGCACAGCGGCGAGATCCGCCAGGCGCAGGTGTTCGTCGCGGTGCTCGGCGCCTCCAGCTACACCTTCGCCGAAGCCACCTGGTCGCAGCAGCTGCCGGACTGGCTGGGCTCGCATACCCGCTGCTTCGCCTTCCTCGGGGGCGTGCCGGAGATCGTGGTGCCGGACAACCTGCGCAGCGCGGTGAGTAAGAGCCATCGCTACGAGCCGGACATCAACCCGAGCTACCGCGATCTGGCCGAGCACTATGGCGTGGCGGTGGTGCCGGCGCGGGCGCGTAAGCCGCGCGACAAGGCTAAGGCCGAGGTCGGCGTGCAGGTGGTCGAGCGCTGGATCCTCGCCGCGCTGAGGAACCGCCAGTTCTTCTCCTTGAACGAACTCAACAGCGCCATCGCCTTATTGCTGGAGCGCCTCAACCGACGACCGTTTCGCAAGCTGCCGGGCTCCCGGCACTCGGCCTTCGAAGCCCTGGATCGTCCGGTGCTGCGGCCGCTGCCGGAGCAACCCTACGTGTATGCCGAGTGGAAGAAGGCGCGTGTGCACATCGACTACCACGTCGAGGTTGATGGGCACTACTACTCGGTGCCGTACCAACTGGTGAAGAAACAACTGGAAGTACGCCTGACAGCGCGCACGGTGGAGTGCTTCCACGCCAATCAGCGGGTGGCCAGCCATCTTCGCTCACCGCACAAGGGCCGGCACAGCACACAGGCCGAGCACATGCCCAAGAGCCATCGCGAGCACGCCGAGTGGACGCCACAACGGCTGATCCGCTGGGCTGAGCAGACCGGGCCGAACACGGCCGGCGTGATCAGCCACATCCTCGAACGGCGCATCCACCCAACCCAAGGCTACCGGGCCTGCCTGGGCATCCTGCGCCTGGGCAAGACCCATGGCGAAGTGCGCTTGGAGTTGGCCTGCCGTCGCGCCCTCAGCCTCGGTGCGTGCAGCTACAAGAGCCTCGAATCGATCCTGCGCCAGGGTTTGGAAAGCCTGCCGTTGGCTCAAGCCAACCTGCCCCTGCTGCCGGACGACCACGCCAATCTGCGCGGCCCCGGCTACTACCACTGAACACAAGGAATCCCACCATGCTGCCCCATCCGACCCTGGACAAGCTCCAGACCCTGCGCCTGACCGGCATGCTCAAGGCACTCGCCGAGCAACTGAAAACCCCCGACATCGACAGCCTGAGCTTCGTGGAACGCCTCGGCCTGCTGGTCGACCGCGAACTGACCGAACGCGACGACAAGCGCCTCAGCAGCCGCCTGCGTCAGGCCCGGCTCAAGCACAACGCCTGCCTCGAAGACATCGACTACCGCAGCCCGCGCGGACTCGACAAGGCGCTGATCCTCCAGCTGAGCAGCGGTCAGTGGTTACGCGACGGACTCAACCTGATCATCAACGGGCCCACCGGCGTGGGTAAAACCTGGCTGGCCTGCGCCCTGGCACACCAGGCCTGCCGAGAGGGTTACAGCGTGCGTTACCTGCGCTTGCCGCGCCTGTTGGAAGAGTTGGGCCTAGCCCATGGCGACGGGCGCTTCGCCAAGCTGATGAGCGGCTATGCCAAGACCGACCTGCTGATCCTTGATGACTGGGGCCTGGCCCCGTTCACCGCCGAACAGCGCCGCGACATGCTGGAGCTACTGGACGACCGCTACGGCCAGCGCTCGACCCTCGTGACCAGCCAAATGCCCGTGGACAACTGGCACGAACTGATCGGCGATCCAACCCTGGCCGATGCCATCCTCGACCGCCTGGTGCACAACGCCTACCGGATCAACCTCAAGGGCGAGTCGATGAGAAAGCGGGTGAAGAAATTGACGGCGCCGGGCGCCTCAGACTAACAATGCAACCCCTGCGTCGCTGCGCTCCGACTGCCTGTCCGAATGATCGTGGAACAGGTGTCCGGATCAGCGTGGGCTGAGTGTCCGAATGGCGTGGAATCCGCATACTGCTGTCATCTCTTGCGCGTCATAACGCAGTATTTAATCAATCACATAGCTACCAGCAACACAATCCACTGGAGTGACGAAAAATCATCCGAAATATTGCCTATGCTCTTCAGCGGTTTTAAGATTTTTATCTGAGCTACGTTATTTTTTCAGCGAAATTCACTTCTGGCATCTGGTTACACTGGCCGTATCGCGCACTGCGAGAAGAACAAAGAATTTCTAAATTACGAGGTGCCTGGAAATGCGTGTACTGATACTCGGTAGCGGCGTCGTCGGAACTGTCAGTGCCTACTATCTCGCTCGAGAGGGTTTTGAAGTCGTCGTGGTAGATCGCCAGGACGGCCCCGCGATGGAAACAAGCTTCGCAAACGCAGGGCAGGTTTCTCCGGGGTATGCCTCACCTTGGGCAGCACCTGGAGTGCCATTGAAGGCCATTAAATGGATGCTTCAGCAACACGCACCTTTAGCGATCAAACCTACGTCTAGCCTGGATCAGTATCGTTGGATGATCCAGATGTTGCGCAACTGTAATCCGGCAAGCTATGCAGTTAACAAAGAGCGGATGGTTCGGATTTCCGAATATAGCCGAGACTGCTTGGATGAACTCAGGGCTGAGACTGGTATATCTTACGAGGCTCGCCAGCTCGGTACTACGCAACTGTTCCGCACTCAAGCTCAAGTAGATAATGCTGCTAAGGATATAGCTATCCTGAAACAGTCAGGCGTGCCTTTCGAGTTACTTGATCGCGACGGAATTGCTAAAGCTGAGCCGGCGCTCGCAAGTGTGCGCGATAAGCTAGCAGGGGCTCTTCGCTTGCCAAATGATCAAACCGGTGACTGCCAGATGTTCACGCGGAAGTTGGCAAAGATGGCCGAAGAGCTTGGTGTGGAGTTTCGTTTTGGATGTAATATTGACCGCCTCGAATGCTCTGGAGATACTATTTCCGGCGTATGGATCGACGGAAAACTCGAAGTAGCCGACCAATATGTGCTGGCGCTGGGAAGTTACAGCCCCCAGATGTTAAAGCCGCTGGGCATCCAAGCACCTATCTACCCCCTTAAGGGATACTCCCTTACGATTCCCATCACCGATGCAAGCATGGCTCCCTCATCAACCATTCTTGATGAAACCTACAAGGTCGCTATCACACGCTTCGATGATCGAATCCGTGTTGGTGGCATGGCTGAAATAGCAGGCTTCGATCTGTCACTGAACGCTCGCCGCCGAGACACGCTTGAGCTTGTTGTAGGCGACCTTTATCCAAAAGGTGGGGATCTCACCAAAGCTACGTTTTGGACAGGGCTACGGCCAGCAACGCCTGACGGTACTCCGATTGTAGGTAAAACAAAATACCGCAACCTGTTCCTCAATACCGGCCACGGGACTCTAGGCTGGACGATGTCTTGCGGCTCAGGTCGATTGCTGGCCGATTTGATGGCAGGAAAAAAGCCAAAGATCAGCGCCAAAGGCCTTGATATCTCCCGTTACTCCAACCAAAAGGAAGCCCATAATCATGGCAATCCAGCGACTGCACTCTAATGAGCGCCTGAGCAACACCGTTATTCACAATGGCATCGTCTATCTCGCAGGCCAGTTGGCGAACAACCACGATGCCGACATTCGCACTCAAACTGCCGAGACCCTGGCGAACATCGACAGGCTTCTTGAGGAGGCCGGTAGTCACAAGTCGAAAATCCTCACAGTGACTATCTATCTGAAAGACATCACCACCGACTTCGCTGCCATGAACGAGGTTTGGGAAGAGTGGGTCGCGGAAGGTCAGGCTCCTGCGCGAGCCTGTGTTGAGGCCGCTATGTTCAAGCCAAGCCTGCTCGTTGAGATGTCCGTAGTAGCAGCAATCGCCTGACGCTTACAAGCGCACCCGGCAGGCGCCCATCCAGCCTGGTAACAGGTCAGAGGCGCTCGCCGGGCACCGCTAAATCGATCCAGGAACAAACTCATGAACCACGTGCTTGCCGACATTAAAGAGTTTCAACAAGAGCTCATCGCTATCAGGCGCGACATCCACAAACATCCTGAAACCGCTTTCGAAGAACATCGCACCTCACAGCTGGTCGCCGACCGGCTCACTCAGTGGGGCTTGGAGATTCACCGTGGACTGGCAAAAACCGGGGTCGTTGGAACGCTCGTTGGACGCTCGCCAGGAATCACCATCGGCCTGCGTGCCGATCTCGATGCACTCAACATCGAGGAGCACTCCCTGCGTGGCCACAAATCAATTCACGAAGGGAAAATGCATGCGTGCGGGCATGATGGCCACACTGCAATGCTCCTAGGGGCGGCACGCTACTTTTCTCTGAATCGGGATTTTCCAGGCATCATCCATTTCATCTTCCAACCCGCCGAGGAGGGCCAGGGGGGCGGACGAGTGATGATAGAAGAAGGCCTATTCAAGCTTTTCCCCTGCGATATGGTGTTCGGCATGCATAACATGCCTGGCATTGCTGCTGGCGACTTTGCGATCTGCCCAGGCCCCATGATGGCTGCCAGCGACACATGGACGGTTACCTTCTCAGGTTCAGGTGGCCATGGCTCTATGCCGCACCTGGCCACCGATGCAACGCTCGCAGGAGCGAACTTCATCACCGGCATCCAGTCGATCATCTCTCGCAATGTGGCTCCATCCGACTCTGCCGTGCTCAGCGTCGGATACGTGTACGGCGGCCACTACAACTCAGCGAACGTGATTCCATCGTCGGTTGTTGTCCGAGGTACTGCTCGAAGCTTTTTGCCAGAAACCCGTGACCTGATTGAGAGACGTATGACCGAGATCTCTCAGGCATGTGCAGCAGCGAACGGGTGCGAAGTCGAATTTGAGTACCTGCGGCGATATCCGCCCGTGATCAATGCAGCAGTTCAAACCGAGCTGGCTGTCAGTGCGGCAGGCCTAACTGTTGGCGAGGGGCGTGTGAACACTGAACTTAAGCCACTGACTGCAGGCGAGGATTTTTCCTTCATGCTTCATGAGGTGCCAGGGGCCTACATTTTGATCGGGAATGGCCGAGATGATGGGTACGCTGCCAACATTCACACGCCTGAATTCGACTTCAACGACTCGATTCTGGCAACTGGCTCGGCCTACTGGGTCAACCTGGTCAAGGTTGCTAATGGCTAAGCAGTTCATCACATGTCTTGAAGCCAGGATTTAGTCCTCGGTTGGTGAAGCTGGTGTTTCCAAGATCCTTTGGTAAAAACCCAGATCCAGCCACTGACCGAACTTGAAAGCAGCCTGCTTGATCACCCCAGCCTCAACGAAGCCGAGCCGTTCATGCAGTATGATGCTGCCTCGGTTGGTGGTATCGATCCCTCCTATCATCGTGTGAACGTCACGTGCGATAGCCTCGTCTATGAGCTTCTGCATTAGAAGCTTCCCTAGCCCTTTGCCACGGGATTCATGGTGGATGTAGACCGAGTGCTCGACGCTGTATTTGTAGGCGGGCCAGGCGCGGAACGTCCCATAACTGGCGAAACCGAGAAGCTTCCCGGCATCGTCTTCAACGCCAACCACCGGGAAGTCGTTGCGTCGCTTTACCTCAAACCACCCGATCATGGATTCGGCAGTCCTAGGCTTGTAATCGTACAGGGCCGTGGAGGTCAAAATCGCGTGGTTGAAAATCTCCAGTATCGCGGCTGAATGCCGCTCTTCGGTACAACGCACCAGGTTGTTCATATGCTCTCCAGAAATCCACTATATGATACGATTCGTATCGCATAGGTGATTTGCGCAGAAGAGAAGACATGAAGACGATTGATCAGATCATCGCAAAACAGCTTTCATCGCTCCGTCAGGAACAGCGCCTGAGCTTGGCCGAACTTGGCGAGAAGGCAGGCGTGAGCAAGGCCATGATCTCGAAAATCGAACGACTTGAAAGCAGTCCAACAGCTGCAGTTCTGGGTCGACTGGCAGCGGGCTTAGGGGTTTCGCTGACCGAGCTACTCACAGAGGAAACTGCGCTTCCTTACTCAATTCTGCGACGTCAGGCAGACCAGCCAACCTGGCAGGACAGCCAAAGCGGCTACATCCGTAGGCAGGTCGCGGAACGGAAGGAGTCTAGCAGTAGCGAGCTGATCGAAATCGACCTGCCACCGGCTACTCGAGTCGATTACCCTCAATGGCACAGCAATCCCTACCATCAGCGAGTTTGGTTGCTCGAGGGGGCGCTAGAGGTGCTGTACGGTGACGAGAGATACTCGATGCAGCCTGGTGATGTGCTTGAATTTGCGGTCGACAGGCCGGTGAGTTACATCTCTGGCCAGGACGATGGCTGCCGCTACCTGCTGAACCTTTTATATCAATGAATGCAGGCTATACGGCCACACGGACGTAACGTCCAACGCCTATCGAGTGGGGACTGCTCGTAACTCATTACGCAGGCTGGTGATACTGCCCGCGTGTATGCGTCCGTCCAGCTCACGTTGCGTAAGTCAGGTCTGCACCCACTCATGCGGTAGCAGTTGGCCGATCTGACAGGCCCGCTTTGTCGGTAGGGGAAAGTGTGCCGGAGCTGATCGTACTCGAAACACCTCTGAGCCAAGCATCCAGGGTACTTACAGAAATAAAAAACCGCCTGGAGAGGCGGTTTTAAGGTCTTGCTCGGGGTCTCCGGCTCTCCACGACGGGGTTTAGGTTGCCGTTGAAGAGGTCTTTTCCTCTGAGAGGTTCTGGCGCCGGACACGTACTACATGAGGCTACCTACCAGGCATTCGCTGCGTCAAGAAGCGATGCTTACTGACGCCACGATTCCACAGTCTCGGCACCGTGTTCAGCTTTCCATGCCTTCAGAACAGCGTGGTTGCCGCCCTTGGTTTGCACGACTTCACTGTTGTGCGGGTTTTTGTATACCTTGACCTCGCGTGGCTTGCGAGTGGATTTCTCTTGAGTCTGAGGGGCTAGACGACGAGTGCCAGCTTGCGGATCCAGGATGTTAATCACTTCGCGGAGGCTGTAACCGTATTCGCCAAGCAAGGCACGGAGTTTGTTTTCAAACTCCATTTCGGCCTGGATGGCGCCATCGCTTTTCATCGCTTCCAATTCTGCGAGCTGCTGAGCGAGTTGCAGCTCAAGACGACGGAATTCTGCAAGACGAGACATTGTTAGCTTCCTACGTTGTTGGTGGGGCAAGAATACATTCAGTCCCTGCTCAACTGCTATCCCGGACTGAAGATAGCTCTCGATCTAAAACAGGGTTTTCACCTCAACGAACACCGATCCGGTCTCTGCGGCAGCTCGAACCTTGCGGTCGATGACTTCGGCGAACGGTATCTGTTTGTCGAGTGCGTCGTGGATGTCTTTGCCAGAAATACACACCAGGCTTTTCCCACGACCGAAGGCTTCTAGTCCAACATCCGTGAAACCGTAGTAGCTGATGAACACTCCGCGTGTCCATGCAGCCTTCTCGTTGATCTTGCCCTGTAGGATATGAAGCTCACCAGCTCCAACGGGGTTAGTTACCCACTTCGCTTCGACGAGGTAGATGTCACCGCGACAGAGGAAGCTCCCGTCGATCTGTTCCCCGGTATTCCGGAAAGGGGCACGTGGTTGGAGATTGGAGGCCTCAAACAACTGCTGCAGGAACGTCTCAAACGCATAACCACGTGCCTGAGGCGCGAGCTTATGGATATCAAGCAGGGCCTGCTTGAGCTTGGCCGCCTCATCAATGCTGACTTTGCGTACTGCGGCAAATGGATCGCCTGCAACGCCGCTACTGGAGGTGCCCGATTCCAAATCTTGGATCAGGGTTAGAAAACGCCCTTCGGCATTCGCAACTGGGTCATCTCGACCTTCATACAACAGGTGAGCCTGTCGATGTGCCCACACGGCCTTCAAGGCTCGTACACACGTCTGGGTATCTGCAAGGTTTAGGAAGCTGCGAAAGCGCTTGGCCTTGGACGTACCATCGGCGGTGAAGAGTTGATCATCAATATCGATCTCCAACTCCCCGAGGAAGAACCGGCTGAAGGTAGCGTTCGAAAAATCCAAAACGTACCCCCCTTCCATTTCGAAGAGGAGATCCAGGAGCTTCATATCAAACGGTTTTATCTTGGGCATGCCACGCGTCCTTGATCAAGCACAGCTAATCGAGCATACGACATCGCTGTGAAAGACCCAACGGGCTATCGAGCTCAGAGCCCACCATCCGAAACGATAGTAAGCCCGGGCTTCTTCTAAGAAGTCAGAGAAGCATTGCTGCTATGTGCGGAGCAGAGCGTACTGACCCAGGTCGTACCCACCTGCCTTGCAGGAGAGCCACAGTAGGAGCAAGTCTTCAGCGATAGCTCGGTGGCAACATCCACCGCTCCTCGGCAGTAGGCATCCCCGCCATCGTAGAAAAAGTGCAGCTCGCCGAATTTGGATTTGATCTGCGCGACGGTCACCGGGACAACATCAGGGTGGCGAGCCAGATGATCCCGCAGCGTATCGCACAGTGCGAGGAGGAGGTTTTTCCAGCCAGGCCCGCAGTAGATCAAATCGACGCCAGGATCAGAAAACAGCTGCGGATAGCGCTGACGGAACTCTCCAATGTCGATCTCGGGTAGAACTTCAGGCGGCGTCTTCATAGTGCTTAAGTTTCACTGTAGGGGTAGAGGCTCGGCCATGTGATTTGCGATCAAACCGCAAGCGGAGCGCGCCGGCCCACGACGGGCCATAGACGTGAGGATGGAAGCCCGCAGGGCCAGGCCGCACGAACGTGTGGCCTGGTTCACGACAGCCGCCCGCGCATGCGGCACGCCTCACAATCAGCGGTGCTGCTTGCTGAGCCTTGGGCACGCTCGCATGCCCAGTCTCAAACTAATGAATCAGTTCAGTGTTCGGGAAGCGGTTACCAACCAGTCGGCAAAAGTCCTTCAGGCTTCGACGCCCACCATCGCGCCGGAAGGTGGCAATCACATACCGGGAATGGATGGTAGTGATCACCCAGAATTTCCCTTCCTTCTTCATAGCCAGGATGTCGGAAGTCTGGATCAGGTGCCCATCGGCGAATCGACCATAAGGCTCCTGGCGGACATGGCCAAAAACTACGCCCACAGCGCTTAGTCTGTGAATATGGACGTTCACGAGAAACGCAGTGATCTCGTCCTCATACTGTTGGCCAACCGCTCGAGCAATCCGCAGCAGGTCGAAATCGCTATAGCGTTTGACGTGAAAGTCGACCGCTACCGTGTTGTCCTCTGTCACGCGTGAGCACTCCGATGTTCAGTCCCGGTGCTGGGTTTCGTGGCACGTCGACGGTAAAGCTCTTTCACGCCAATCAGAGAGCCGACATTAAGTTCAGGCTCATGCGTATCGAGGTATACCGCACCGCTCTCGACCTCAAGCACGCAAACGGGCACTTCAGCACGGTCGAACCCCATCGATAGAGAAGTCAGCTTTTCCATCTTCCAACTGCCATCCTTGTTCATCCAGCAGGGGGTGACCGCTTGGACTTCTTGGACAACCAGGCTCTCGTCCTGGGATACCAGCAGCTCCACAAGGCGCGCCTCGTCATTGATCATTTCCTGGGAGGCTACAAATCGATCCTCGAACCGGCGCTTGATGCTGACGTGGTACCAGTGAGTCGCTAGAGATCGGGAGACTGCATGAAAGTGGGCGAGGCCATCCCCAAACATACCTACCGGGCCAGCCTGGTCTTGCGTGCTAATGCGGAACATCGTGGATCTCATCTGGGCAAGTCCGCCTAGCGGAACCTGCGGGTCAAAATAATGCGAATATTGTCTTCAGCGAGGCGGTTTGCTCACGACCCTGGCCGATCAGCACGTACACCGTGTTTCGCGTCTCAAACATGCATACGCCGTCGTAGGTCTTGCACAGCGTGGAACGCACCCACCCTCCAGGCGGAAACCGTCCCTCGCTGTCGTAGATGACGCAATGGGAGTACAGGAACATCGGCTGCAGGCCTACAGAACGAACCCTTGCAAGCGATTCAGGCGGCTCATCCACATGGAAGAGGAGCCAGTCCTCAACGAGGCAGTACGTTCTACGAGGGAAGCGTTCGGCGAGCAGTGCCTCAACCTCAGGTCGAGACAGCAACGTGCCGGCGGAAGAGATTTGTCCTTCCCGGAGCAGCTCGTGCTCATCAGGGCTATCAGTCACCAAGTACCTCGGTATCCAAAACGACGAGGTGATGTGCGAACGGGAACGCAGCGGCAGATCGCCATTCGACTCACTCGAACCAATATATCTGTTTGAGCGAGTCGAGGCAAACGAGGCATACCGTCTCATTTTGCGGAGGCAGAAATGCCGCTACGCCACTCTCTCGCCGCTGTGCTCCAGTCACTGCGAACGCAGCAAGGCCTGTCTCAGCAGGAGATCTCTGGTCTTGTGCGTCAGCAAACAATCAGCGAATTGGAAGCGGCTCGCTTCACGGCCACCATCGATACCGTGAAGGATCTGGCCATTTCATTGAACATCAGCCCAGCGACCCTATTCGCCATGGTCATTGCTGCTGAAAATCAGCAGACGACACACCAGGTGCTGATCGATGCAATTGTGGAAGCAGAGGCCTTGGGCAAAGCCAACGAGATCATGGAGCGACGGCCTCGCGAGATTGAGCATCCGCGTGTGACGGCTGCAAGAGAGAAGTGGAAGGCAGTTCAGGCGCTGAAAAAAGACGGCCTTACCCAGGCTGAGGTGTCTCGTGCTCTGGGGTACTCGAAGGGCACTGTGTGGCGGCTTTGGGAGCGAGAGCCAGGCGTTTAAACCAGCATCGAGGTCGGATCGCGTCACTTGGCCACGAACGTGACCACGGTAGCAAACCTATGCTTCAGGTCTGCGGACAAATTCTTTCAGTCGCTCCCGTGACGCTAAGACCTGGTCTCGGATCTCTTCCGGGTCGATTGACATCCTTCCACCCTCACAGACATGGAGGGTCTTGAGGGAGTTAAGGATGCTCCGATCAACTTGTCGTGCAGCCGCGGCAAGTTGCAATTTTCCAGGCACCTACAGCGTCATTGGACGAAAAGTGACCGAAAAATCATGTACGGAGAGCTTTTTCGACCGGTTCTCCGTGTTAAACGCGAACCTCACCCATACCCATGAGCTGTTTTCGAACCCTCCACAGGTTTGCCAGGGCGAACAGCGTGGTCAACTGAGCCGTGTTTTTCATCAGCCCACGAAAACGTATTTTCACGTAACCAAACTGCCGCTTGATCACGCGAAACGGATGCTCGACCTTGGCCCGTGTCTGAGCCTTGCAGAACTCGATCTTGCGCTTGGCTTTGTACAGTACGCTGCGCTGGTTCAGCTTGGAATAGGTGCTGCGACGCGCTGCAATCTGCCAGATCACCCCCCGATTTTCATGCTCTTCGCGCCTTTCGACACCGGTGTAACCGGCATCTGCATACACGGCGTTTTCTTCGCCATGCAGCAGTTCAGCCACCTGCGTGACATCGGCCACATTGGCAGCGGTGCCATGGACGTGATGCACCAGGCCGGACTCGACATCGGCACCGATGTGCGCCTTCATCCCGAAGAAATACTGACCGCCTTTCTTGGTCTGGTGCATCTCGGGATCACGCTTGCCTTCTTTATTTTTGGTCGAGCTGGGGGCATGAATAATGGTGGCATCGACGATGGTGCCTTGGCGCAGCGACAGGCCTTTTTCCTGCAGATAACCATTGATGACCGCAAGGATTGCCGGTGCGAGCTGATGCTTCTCCAGCGAGTGCCGGAAGTTCATGATCGTGGTGTCTTCGGGGATTGGCGCGCTCAGCGTCAGGCGTGCGAACTGGCGCATGGGCGTGATTTCGTAGAGCGCTTCTTCCATGGCCGGGTCGCTCAGGGAGAACCAGTTCTGCAACAGATGGATGCGCAGCATGGTTTCCAGAGGATAGGGTTTTCTACCGCCGCCGGCCTTGGGGTAGAACGGTTCGATCAGCTCCAGCAGGCCTGCCCAGGGCACCACCTGATCCATTTCGGCGAGGAAGCGCTCTCGGCGGGTTTGCTTGCGCTTGCCGGCGTACTCAAAGTCGGAAAAGCTCATCTGGCTCATGGGCGGCTCGGATCAGGTGTTGCGGGGATTCTCGCATAACTGAAGGCTTGTTCGGAGATTCCTAAAGCGTGACTAACGGGTCATGCGAAATAAAGGGAAATCACAGAGCACTGAGATGTTTGTACGCTAAGCCATGGTTCTCAGCTGCAACCATTATCTGACACTGGTGACTTCGGTTGAAGTCCCCCTGCCAGTGCGAATTAGGTTTTGTACGAAAAGTCGTTGTGGCTAAAATTGCCGCCATGACCGGTTGGAGGCCCGTATGGCAAGGCGTTACGAACTTTCTGATGCGTCATGGGAGCTGATCAAGGATTTGGTTTCTCCAGAACAGAAAATGGGCCGTCCTCGCAACGATGATCGTCAGGTTCTCCACGGAATTCTGTGGATCCTGTGCTCGGGCGCTCCCTGGCGCGACCTGCCTGAACGCTTTGGGCCTTGGTCAACGGTGTATCAGCGTTTTCGTGACTGGCGCGACGACGGCACATTCGAGCGAGTACTGGAGCGTCTGCATATTCGGCTGAACCGGGAAGGACTGATCGACTTGGACACCTGGATGATCGACTCCACCGCAGTACGAGCAACCCGAGCCTCTTCAGGCGCCGGGGAAAAGGGGGGGCCTGAAGAACCGTTAGACCATGCCTTCGGGCGCAGTCGAGGCGGTCTGACCACCAAGATTCACATGGTGTGCGATGCCAATGGCGTGCCATTGCATTTCAGGCTTTCACCAGGACAAGCCAGTGATGTCTCCCACGCTCAGCCGCTGCTGGATGCTGTAAGAATTGCTGGCAAGCCAGGACGACCGCGTAAACGTAGCCGGTGGTTGCTGGCTGACAAGGGATACGATGCCGAGCACCTGCGCCAGTACTGCGACCGTTACCGAATGCAGCCGGTAATCCCATTGCGCGCTATGCCGCGCAAACCTCGACCTGGCTTGCCCCGACTGTTTGACCGGCCTAAATACCGGCAACGGAACATCATTGAGCGGATGTTTGGCTGGCTGAAAGAAAATCGCAGGATCGGCACTCGCTATGACAAGCTGGCCAAGAGCTTTGCAGCCATGGTCACCTTGGCCTGCAGCCTACGTTGCATGCGGCAATACTTTTCGTACAAAGCCTAGGAGATAGCCATGAATGATATAGAACCCTGGGCAATTGCTATCAGTGACTTTCGCCACTGCACTGAAAAACTCACTGTCCAACTCGATGAGCTGACCTCGCAAACGCTCACCTCAAGCGCTGTTCTGGAGAGGTCGAACGAACTGGTGGAGCAGGTGGACGCTGTCGGCCGGCAGATTCAGGAGGAGGTGCGAAAGGCAGAGAAGGCTTGGTCGAATGCGGAAGAGGTTGCCTTGCGCGCCGCTGCAGCAGCGTATTCAGCCGCATGCCGCGGAGTTGACACCGCCATCCAGCCACTGATCTCGGAGCTTACAGTAGCTACAAAGGCCGCGGACGCCTCTATGCAGGAGCTCAAGCGTGCACCGGTGCTGGCCAAGCGTTATGTGATGGTGGTCGCCACGGCGTTCTTCATCCTGGCGCTGATCTGTGTCTACTCGACCATGCGCCTGATCGATGCCGCCGGCAGCGTAAGTGCCCAAGAGAAAGTGAATGCTCAGTACTTCTCCCACCTGTGGAAGAACGCCAGTCCTGACGAACAGAAGATTATTAAGTCAGTGATTCTGCGGTCGCCCATGGACACTGTGGTCCTCCGGCACTGATGCATTGAGGCAAACTAAAAGGCCCGTCGATTGACGGGCCTAATCATGTCTGCGCGGTTCAAGCGGCGTTCATTGCCGGCTGCAGTTGCTGGGCTGCGGGAAAGTGAAGGTGGAACCAGGTGAAGTTTTCTTCGGTCACCTCGACGCTCGCCGACCCCTGGTGCAGGCTCATGATCGACTGAACGATGGCCAAGCCAAGACCGGTACCGCCTTCGCTCCGTGCTCGGCTCTTGTCCACACGGTAGAACCGCTCAAACAAGTGCGCGTGGTGTTCCTTGGCAATACCGCGGCCGGGGTTGCCGACACTCAACGTCGTACCGCTCGCACTATGCTGCACCTTCACGAAGACCGTGCGGCCGCGAGGGCAGTATCGGATCGCATTTGACACGAGGTTCGAGACGGCTCGTTGAACCATCAGACGGTTCCCGCGTACCACATCATCACTGCCAGAGATCTGCAGCTGGATCTCGCCTTCCTCTGCCGAAATGCTGAAGAGGTCGCACACGCGCTGGACCTCGTCGACCAAGGAGACGGGTTCGAACTCCACCATGGATGCTGGATGACTGACCTGGGCCAAGAACAGCATGTCGGAAACCATGCGGCTCATGCGGTCCAGCTCTTCTGTGCACGACTCCAGAACCTCCCGGTATTCGGAAAGCGATCGTTCTCTGGTCAAGGCAACCTGAGCCTTGCCCATTAGGTTGGAGAGCGGTGCCCGAAGTTCGTGAGCAAGGTCGTCAGAGAACTGCGATAGCTGCTGAACCCCATCATCCAGGCGAGCCAGCATGATGTTAATGCCGTCGGCGAGCATTTTGAGTTCTGCCGGCATCCCATCAGTTGGAAGGCGATGGTCGAGGCTCTCGGTTGAGATTTTCGACGCGATCTTGAGGAACTTGGTCAGTGGCAGCAGGCCTCTGCGCACAGTCCACCAGCCAATGGCCAGGATCAGTGCGAGGATGACGGGGGACATCATCAGGGCCCAGGTCAGCAACGCATCGAGCAGCGCCTCACTGGATGACTGGTCCATGGTCATGTAGACGCTGACCTCTGTTCCATCGCCCAAGCGCATGATTCGAGAAGCACTCAGCAGAGGACGGTCCTGCGTATCACGCCATTCGTGCTCTTTGGGCTGGGCCGCCGGCTGAAACTTGTGCACCTCCAGATTGACCTGTTTCGAGCCAATCGAGAGCAGGGGAGTATGATTCTGTGAGGTATCGAATATGCTCACATACAGGTTGTTGTGGCCCATGACCAAATCGACAAGCTGATGCGCATCCGCGTTGACGCCGGAGATGTCCGGGATGGTGGACAGGTTGTGAGCCATCCCCGCCATCTTTACTTCCAGGTCCGCTCTGGTATTTCTTTCCAGAGCCTTGCCTACCATCATATAGCCGAAGGTGGCGAACAGAAGCAGCAACGCTGCGCTCATCAACCCAACTTTTAACCCCAGCTTTGCAGCCAGGCTGAATGGCCTCATGCGCGTTCCTCAAAAACGTACCCAACGCCACGAAGCGTGTGAATGAGCTTGGTTTCAAACGGGTCATCGATCTTCGACCGCTAGCGCCGTATGGCTACATCGATGACATTGGTGTCGCAATCGAAATTCATATCCCAGACCAACGAGATGATCTGAGAGCGAGTCAGCGCTTCGCCCGTTCGGCTCATGAGCAGGTGCAGAAGCGCAAATTCCTTGGTGGTGAGATCGATGCGTGTGCCACCGCGGAAGACGCGATGGCGGACGGAGTCGAGTTCCAGATCGGCAATTTTCAGCGAGCTCTTCTCGACTAACTCATCACCACGGCGTTGCAGCGAACGGATGCGAGCAAGCAGTTCAGGGAATTCGAATGGCTTCACAAGGTAGTCATCCGCGCCGCCGTCCAAGCCCTTGAGCTTGTCATTGATGCGTCCGCGGGCGGTCAGCATGATGATGCGGACCCGGCTGGTCTTACGGATGGTTTCCAGCAGGTCCCAGCCGTCGATACCCGGGAGGTTCACGTCCAGAAGGACCAACGAATAGACATTAGTGTTGAACAAGTGCAGGGCATCTACACCGTTGTGCACGATATCTACGACATACCCGCTTTCGGATAGGCCCTGCTGAAGATATTCGGCAGTTTTAATTTCGTCTTCCACAACTAGAACGCGCATAACTTATCTCAAGGTGTGAGGAAGGAGTTGGCCATAATCCGCCAAGATTATGGTTGCAGGCTGTTCGAAAGTTTGGCTGAGGGTATGGCATGTGGTAGTCGCTACCTCTGTCCATACGCCGGGTCACCTGAGGACGCTTGAATCTTAACGCGAAGAAGCTGGCCGCGGCGAAATCCTACAAATTTGTAATGTAGCCGCAAGATTTCTGACAGTCATGCAGGCTCCACCACTAAGCATAGTGGATTCTGGGGCCTGCGGCGGTGTCCGACAGATTCGCCTGGCAGGTGGAATCGGTCAGGACAGGCAGCATTTCGGTCGTCAGCTTGCAGGGCTCGTACCGGCCTTGGATAGAGAGCGCCACGCAGGCAGTACCCATGCTCGGCATCAAACTGCTGCGCCTTTCTGCGAATTAGTTCACGTGGCGGCTCAGTATTCCCTCGAATAATTACCTTACAATCTATTACATGTCCAAATTGTAATTGCGCGATCATCTTGGTGTTAGCCTCCTTTGCTAGTTTAAGGGCAGCGGAAGAGGCATCGCTGCTTTGGAAATTGTCTCATTTCAAAGCAGCTTGGCAAGAGCAACGGGCAGTTGTTCGCGTCAGTGCATTCACCTGTAAACCATACGCTCCTTTGGTAGGTGAATTTTAGCGCCCCCCTACGGGCGCTTTTTTATTAAGGGACTTTTTATGAACACTACTGTATCAGCGATCGCCGTGTTTATGCTCTTCACATCACTAACAGCCAATGCACAAAGCGGTATGGAAATAAACCAACGCATTGAGCGCTCTGCTAGGGAATCTCCGAACAAGCCTTCAGTTATGCGAGAATCCCCGCAACACCTGATCCGAGCCGCCCATGAGCCAGATGAGCTTTTCCGACTTTGAGTACGCCGGCAAGCGCAAGCAAACCCGCCGAGAGCGCTTCCTCGCCGAAATGGATCAGGTGGTGCCCTGGGCAGGCCTGCTGGAGCTGATCGAACCGTTCTACCCCAAGGCCGGCGGCGGTAGAAAACCCTATCCTCTGGAAACCATGCTGCGCATCCATCTGTTGCAGAACTGGTTCTCCCTGAGCGACCCGGCCATGGAAGAAGCGCTCTACGAAATCACGCCCATGCGCCAGTTCGCACTCCTGACGCTGAGCGCGCCAATCCCCGAAGACACCACGATCATGAACTTCCGGCACTTGCTGGAGAAGCATCAGCTCGCACCGGCAATCCTTGCGGTCATCAATGGTTATCTGCAGGAAAAAGGCCTGTCGCTGCGCCAAGGCACCATCGTCGATGCCACCATTATTCATGCCCCCAGCTCGACCAAAAATAAAGAAGGCAAGCGTGATCCCGAGATGCACCAGACCAAGAAAGGCGGTCAGTATTTCTTCGGGATGAAGGCGCACATCGGTGCCGATGTCGAGTCCGGCCTGGTGCATCACGTCCATGGCACCGCTGCCAATGTGGCCGATGTCACGCAGGTGGCTGAACTGCTGCATGGCGAAGAAAACGCCGTGTATGCAGATGCCGGTTACACCGGTGTCGAAAGGCGCGAAGAGCATGAAAATCGGGGGGTGATCTGGCAGATTGCAGCGCGTCGCAGCACCTATTCCAAGCTGAACCAGCGCAGCGTACTGTACAAAGCCAAGCGCAAGATCGAGTTCTGCAAGGCTCAGACACGGGCCAAGGTCGAGCATCCGTTTCGCGTGATCAAGCGGCAGTTTGGTTACGTGAAAGTACGTTTTCGTGGGCTGATGAAAAACACGGCTCAGTTGACCACGCTGTTCGCCCTGGCAAACCTGTGGAGGGTTCGAAAACAGCTCATGGGTATGGGTGAGGTTCGCGTTTAACACCATCCCTTTCAAGGTCTTCGGTAGAATTCGCTGAAATCCAGTCAGGAAGACCCGAGCAATGTGGGCTGATGTACTAGCGCGATTCGAGAAAAAAGCACCCGCCAGCGTAATGGCCAAACTTGCGTTGGAGCAGGCCATTGCGCCGGAGTGGGTCGATCAGGTTTTCGAGGAGCACCGGCAGCGGCAGTATTCTCGCGAGCTGCTGTTCTCGACCATCATCAAGTTGATGTCGCTTGTTTCATTAGGCTTGAAGCCATCGCTGCATGCTGCGGCAAGACAACTGGACGACCTTCCCGTCAGCCTGGCAGCCCTGTACGACAAGATCAGTCGAACTGAACCTGCCCTGTTGCGTGCCCTGGTAACAGGCTGCGCGCAGCGCTTGGCGCCGACAATTCATGAGTTGGGCTGCTCAGCCATGCTTCCTGATTGGCAAGTTCGGGTGGTCGATGGCAGCCACTTGGCTTCTACCGAAAAGCGTCTTGGCGCACTGCGCCAAGAGCGCGGGGCGGCTCGCCCCGGGTTTTCGGTGGTGGTTTACGACCCCGATCTGGATCAGGTGATTGATCTCCAACCGTGCGAAGACGCCTACGCAAGTGAGCGAGTCTGTGTCTTGCCATTGCTGGCTGAGGCAAAGGCCAATCAGGTTTGGATCGCTGACCGTCTCTACTGCACGCTGCCTGTAATGGAGGCGTGCGAACAGGTGCACACATCGTTTGTCATTCGCCAGCAGGCCAAGCATCCACGCTTGATCCAGGAAGGTGAGTGGCAAGCACCGATGCCGGTCGCCACAGGCACTGTGCGCGAGCAATCCATCGAAGTAAAAGGCGGGCACCGCTGGCGACGTGTCGAGTTAACGCTTCATTCACCAAACGACTCAGGTGATAACAGCTTGATGTTCTGGAGCAACCTGCCCGAGAGCATCAGTGCGCAACAGATCGCAGACTTCTACCGGCGCCGCTGGAGCATTGAAGGGATGTTCCAGCGGTTGGAAGCAATTCTGGAAAGTGAAATTGAAACTCTCGGCAGCCCGCGAGCCGCCTTGCTTGGATTCACCACTGCCGTGCTGGCATACAACGTTCTGGCCTTGCTCAAGCGAAGTGTTGAACAGGCTCACCGCGATGCCTTACCCGAGAATTGGGAGGCGTCGACCTATCACTTAGCGGTTCAGATCAGAGGTGGATATGAGGGCATGCAAATTGCCCTCCCATCCGAATACATGCCGGTTGTCTCTATGGAAGACCTGGCCCAGCGGCTACTTGAACTGGCCAGAAACATCCAGCCCAAGCAAGTCGCTAAAAGCCCCCGAGGCCCCAAGGTGCCCAAGCCCAAAGCCTGGGTGCAAGGGACTGCTGTACATGCCCACGTTTCGACGGATCGGGTCATCAAGGCTGCCAAAATCAAAAGACCTTGAAAGGGATGGCGTTTAACACGGAGAACCGGTCGAAAAAGCTCTCCGTACATGATTTTTCGGTCACTTTTCGTCCAATGACGCTGTAGGTGCCTGGAAAATTGCAACTTGCCGCGGCTGCACGACAAGTTGATCGGAGCATCCTTAAGACTCATCAAGATGATGCTGCGGTCAAAGGATCATAGAAGCTGAATGCCGAACCGGCGCAGCAGTATGGCGAAGCATCCGAAACTGGCCATTGTGATGAGGATGCTGCTGATAAGTGTCGGCCAGAAGCCGAGCTTAGGTAGCAGCAACGGGAACGCGATAAACATCGGCAGTGTCGGAAGCACGTACCAGAACGTGTACCAAGCATGATTGGAAATCTTCTCCATGCTCTGGTTCTCCAAATAAAGCCAGACCAGCGTCAAAACAGTGACCAGGGGTAGGGCGGCGACCAGGCCGCCCAGCTTGTCACTGCGTTTCGCCAGCTCTGATACGAGAATCACTATTCCGGCAGTGAGTAGGTACTTCGTGATGATCCAAACCATCGCTGAACCTTCTGGAGATAGTGGACGGGGGGGCAAGACATTCTCCAACCCCTCTCGAAGTGCTCCTGCCGTTTACGCCATCCTTCACCGCATTTTTTCTACGACATCCCCCTCAGCCAGGAGGGGGATGTGTTTGCAGGGTGTTTACCGATCGATCAGTGCGAGGGCGAGGGAACGCTCTCGTGGAAAGCTGCCCGCTCGATCTGGATAGTGCAGTGATGGATTTCAAATCCATCGCTGACAGCGTCCACAACGGCCGCCAGCACCGTATCCCCATCTGCAGAATCCCGTACCACTACGTGCGACGTCATCACGTTGCTGCCACTGCTGACGGCCCAGACGTGCAAGTCATGAACGTCCTTGACGCCATCCACGCCGAGGATGGTGGCCTCGATTGCCGTAACGTCGAGCCCCCTCGGAACACCCTCCATGAGGATCCCCAGGCTTTCGCGAAGCAACTGCCACGTCCGCGGCAGAACCCAAAGGCCGATTGCCACAGCGACAATCGTGTCGACCCAGGACCAGCCGGTGAAGCGGATGATGAGTGCCGCGATGATTACGCCTAGCGAGCCGAGCATGTCGCTCCAAACTTCGAGGTAGGCGCCTTTGACGTTAAGGCTCTCGTTGCTCGCAGATGCCAGAAGGCGCATCGAGATTAGGTTGATGATCAGGCCGGCGATTGCGATCCACATCATCGCTCCGGTAGCGATCTCCGCCGGCATGAAGAAGCGCTGGTAGGCCTCGTACAAGATGTACATCGCCACCAGGAAGAGCAGCACGGCGTTGAAGGTCGAAGCCAGAATCTCCAGGCGCGCATAGCCGAAGGTTCTTTTCTGATCCGCCGGCCGCTTGGCTATCTGAAGTGCAATCAGTGAGATCGCCAAGGCGGCAGTATCTGTGAACATGTGAGATGCGTCCGACAGCAGCGCCAGGCTGCCGGTAATCCACGCACCGATCACTTCTGCAATCATGAAGCTGCCAGTCAAGGCGAGTGCCATGATTAGCTTCTTCTGATGCCCCTCGCGTACTGCAGCGCTGCCATGGTCATGATTTGAACCCACGTATTTCTCCTTGCGCAGGGTTGTGGTCTCGTTGGCCTTCCTATCTGCCTATCGTTAGAGCGTCGCTTGGCCACACTGACTGCAGAATTTTGCTCCTGCGCTCAGCAACGAGCCACAGGCGGTGCAACCACTCGATAGTGGTGTTCCGCAGTTTAGACAAAAGCGTGCTGACGGATCGTTTGCCGTCCGGCACTGCCTGCAGCCCTGCAGATCTTTGATGGGGGCTGGAGTGGCAGGGCGCCCGCCGTCATACACCTGGTTGCCGCCGTCGCAGCCCTGCTGCCGGCCATGGCGATCATATTGCTCGGCCCCATGTCCTCCGCTGTGGTGCTTGCCTCCGCCGTGTTTTCCACGGCCATGGTGCCCGCCCAGGATATTTTTGAAAAAGCTCATGGTATTTGCCCCTCATTGATAGGTGACATATTAACGAGCAAAAGTTGAAAAGAATGTTCTGCTCGCGAGAAAGACTTGTAAGCTAAAGTGAAAGTTCAAAATCAGCCTACGTCAAAACGAAACCGTTTTGTTTGTGAAATTAAATTTATCTAGCTGAGCGGCGCTCTGCGTTTAATGGATGGTGTAGCCCTAATTTTGATCATAGCCCGGTCGATGGCAATTAAAACAGCAGTTATTGCATTTCTGTCAGCATTGTAATCACGAGGTCATCGTGTCGTTATCAGGCGCCGGAAATAATGCGCTCAGCGAGATTTGTTTCTCTTTTGTCCCTATGCCTCACACATTCTAAGCGTCTCCAACGCCTAGGGTCTAAGGCCCCTGGCGCTCCGCACATTGCGCAATCGCTCAGCATCTGTCGAAGGTTTGCCAAGCAGCTCCCGCTAACTCCACAGCTAACGCATGGATAAGCAGCCTCTCAGAGTTTGATAATGACACCTTCAAAATCCATTGTTCACACCCTGTTAAGTAAATGGATCTTTGCTATTCGCACTGCCCGACAGGAAGGAATCAGCACTAATCTGCTCATTGGGCTGGTAACTCTTTGGTTGCTGCTATTCGCGAATGCTGAGCTCTGGAGCGTGCTCTGGAAGCTGGTATTCAAAACCGATGAAGTGAACTGGCTGCTAGCAGCTAGCCTCCCAGTCATAGTATTCGCATGGGTGTTTACCGTTCTGAGCTTGCTGTCATGGGCGCGGCTGACCAAACCTTTGCTATGTCTCGTACTGATCAGCGCGGCTTTTGCGAGTTACTTCATGAATGCCTATGGCATCGTGATCGATTACACAATGTTCACCAACGTTGTGGAGACAGACGTCGCTGAGGCAACCGAGCTGCTGAATTGGAAGCTCGGTCTGTGGGTCGCAATGGTTGGGGTGTTGCCCGTCTACCTGATCTCCCGGGTTCCCCTCCGGCGCAAGCCTTGGGCCAGAGCTTTGGTCAGCAGGGTCATTGCTCTGTCGCTCGCTCTGTTGACCTTGTCTGGCATCGTGCTGAGTCAATACCAGTCATATGCCTCCTTGCTGCGCAACAATCGGGAGATCCGACTGATCCTGGTACCCACCAACTTGTTTGCGGCTGGCCATGGTTACCTGAAGCGCCAGCTGGCCACACCTAAAACGCTGACGGCCATTGGAACTGATGCGGTAGTTAATCGACAGGGGGCGGCCCGTAAACCTAGGCTGCTGGTACTGGCTGTAGGAGAGACCGCCCGCTCCGCCAACTTCTCCCTCAATGGCTACACCCGTGAAACGAACCCGGAGCTGGAAAAACGCAACGTCATCAGCTTCTCCAACGTCAGCTCCTGCGGCACCGCCACCGCAGTTTCGTTGCCATGCATGTTCCTGGATGTGGGTAAGGCCGAGTACAAAGATGGCTTGGCCAAGAGCCGAGAAGGGCTGCTCGACGTGCTTCAACGCGCAGGCATTAGTGTCATGTGGACTGACAACAACTCGGGGTGCAAAGGGGTCTGCGACAGGGTTCCCAACCACAAGGCTGCCTCTCACGCGGATCCCCAACTTTGCACCAGCGAGGAGTGTAAGGACGGGGTGCTGCTCTCGGAGATGCAAGACTTCATCAAGCGTCAGGAAGGCGATGCTGTCCTGGTGCTCCACTACAAAGGTAGCCATGGCCCGGCCTACTACAAGCGCTACCCCGCGCAATTCAAGAAATTCACGCCGGTGTGCGAGACCAACGAGCTCGACAAATGTAAGCAGCAGGAAGTGCTCAATGCCTACGATAACTCGATCCTTTACACCGACTACGTTACAGCCGGGCTGATCGACATCCTGGCAGCGAACACCAAATTCGACACTGGGCTCCTGTACGTTTCTGACCACGGAGAATCACTGGGTGAGGGTGGGCTCTACCTGCATGGGCTGCCTTATGCGATGGCTCCTGAAGAGCAAACCAAGGTGCCATTGGTGCTTTGGATGTCCGATTCTCTTGCGAAGAGTGAAAGGCTCAACGTCGGCTGTTTGAAAGCTCAAGCAAGCTCACCTCTTAGCCACGACAACCTGTTTCACACAGTGCTCGGGATGATGAATGTCCAGACGTCCTCGTACCGCTCAGCCTTGGATTTCACTGCCCCGTGCAAGCCCTTGCCAGGAGGCTCTTACTCAGGCCTCTAAGACACGAAGTAGGATGGCCCCTCACCGCGAACGGTAAGGCACCACAACGACTCGTAATGGGCCCTTGGCTGCATGGTGACCGCAACATTAGCCACAGCGGTGATGCCGAGTTTGGCCCAGCCGCTGCCTTCGATGGGCAAGTGGCGCAGGATTGGCTGTCCTGTCGTATTGAGTGGTTTGTAAGCCATCTGCAGCTACAGATCATTGCACCAGCCCAACAAGTGCAGGTATTCATGATGGGCGGTGGTAGTGGTCGCAAGCTTCAGGACACGCGAATAGATCATGGTGGTAAGTGGCTTGATGCTGAGCAGTGGCCATTGCCTGGCAGCCAGCAGTTGGATCTTTATCTTCATCCTGACGGTCAGTTGAGCAAAGGGGAGCCACCGGCAACTGATGCTGCTTGCCACTTCCTCGCCGATCCATCTAATCCAGTACCGACCATCGGCGGCGCGCTGACTTCCGGCGCTCCTGTCTTCGAAGGCGGAGCGTTTGATCAGCGAGAAACACCACGCTTTTTCGGCGCGCGCGGAGATGGCAGTGCCATCTGCCAGCGCAGCGATGTGCTGTGTTTCGAAACTGAGCCGCTGGAAGCTGACCTTGCTGTCGCCGGTCCGATAACGATCCAGCTGTGGGTCGAGACCGACGGCTTAGACACTGACTTTACCGCTAAGGTGGTCGACGTCTATCCGCCAAGCGATGACTTCCCAGAGGGGTATGCCATGAACATTACAGACGGCATCATTCGTTGCCGTTACCGGGACAGCTGGAACGATCCGAAGCCGACGGTACCTGGGGAATGTTTCAAGGTGCAGATCGAACCGTTTGCAACCTGCAACTTGTTCAAGCGCGGTCACAGCTTGCGCCTTGAGATTGCCGGCAGCAATTTCCCACGGTTCGACGTAAACCCCAACAGCGGTGAGCCGGAAGGCTGCGCGAACAAAAAAAGGACTGCTCGAAATACCGTACATATGGGGGCTAAGCGGCCCTCCAGGATTCAGCTAACGGTCGTCCAAGCACCAGCTGGTAGCTGGTAGCTGATAGCGGTATAGCGGTATAGCGCTATCGCTTGGCAGCAGTTCTGGACAGCTGCCGAGCGCTGTCCCTGTAAACCAGTTTTTTACCTGTTAGCCACTGTAGTTAACAGGTAAAAAAATAGGTTTACACGATGCTACGCAGCGATCAATCGAATGGACAGGTCAGTAAGAGGGGGAGTGATCCAGTGAAGCACGAGCGCAGTCAGAAGGCTTGCGATGGTGTTAACTGAGATTGAGACGAGAGCGTTACGCATTTTGGAGAGTCCATTTTTGAAGTGGACCTCTATTTAATGCGCATAAACTGTGTGGTACGCACCTGATAACTGTGGAGGAAGAGACATCTCTGCTATCAGGGCGCCCCAACGGCCTATTTACGCTAAGGATGGTCTGAAATAGCCGGAAATTTTCCGGCTATCGAGCAGCCAACACATCAAAAAACGACGTACGTTGAAACCTGACCAACATTCTCTGTTTTTCGGGCCCATCGATCACTGCAAGGTGCTTCGCAGCAGCCATTTCCTGCATTACGCGCGCACCTCTCCTGCGCACGCCAACAAATGTCGGCGTGCCATCCACAGGTTCGACAAAGCGAATAGCGTCAGCATCTGCGCGGTGTTCTTGGCCAATCCTCGAAAGCGTACTTTCGTATAGCCGAACTGGCGCTTGATCACCCGAAACGGGTGCTCGACCTTGGCTCGCACCTGGGCCTTGGCCTTCTCGATCTTGCGGGTCGCTTCATACAAGGCGCTGCGCTTGCCATGCTTCTTATACGTGCTGCGCCGGGCTGCAATCTGCCAAATAACTTCACGCCCAGTGTGCTCTTCGCGCTTTTCGACACCGGTGTAACCGGCATCGGCACAGACCACGTTTTCCTTACCGTGCAGCAATTTGTCGACCTGAGTGACGTCGGCAACGTTGGCTGCCGTGACCACAACGCTGTGCACCAGACCCGACTCATCATCGACGCCGATGTGGGCTTTGGCGCCGAAGTAAAACTGATTGCCCTTCTTCGTCTGATGCATCTCGGGATCGCGCTTGCCGTCCTTGTTTTTGGTCGAACTGGGCGCGTGAATCAAGGTGGCATCGACGATGGTGCCCTGACGCAACGATAAGCCACGATCCCCCAGATACTCATTGATGACACCGAGAATCTCACCCGCCAACTCATGCTTCTCCAGTAGACGTCGGAAGTTGAGAATGGTGGTTTCGTCCGGGATTCGTTCCAGGCTCAGTCCAGAAAACTGGCGCAGGATCGTCGTTTCATACAGCGCCTCTTCCATTGCCGGGTCGCTGTAGCCAAACCAGTTCTGCAGCAGATGTACGCGCAGCATCGCCATCAACGGATAGGCCGGTCGACCGCCTTCGCCCTTTGGATAATGTGGCTCGATCAGGGCGATCAAGCCTTTCCACGGCACCACCTGATCCATCTCGATCAGGAACAGCTCTCTACGGGTCTGCTTACGCTTGCCGGCGTACTCGGCATCGGCGAAGGTCATCTGCTTCATCAGGCGTCTCGGCGGTTGAGATCAGACATTCTGCCAAATCTGGAAGTCCTCTTCAGAGTTTCCCTAGGGAATCTCCGAACAAGCCTTCAGTTATGCGAGAATCCCCGCAACACCTGATCCGAGCCGCCCATGAGCCAGATGAGCTTTTCCGACTTTGAGTACGCCGGCAAGCGCAAGCAAACCCGCCGAGAGCGCTTCCTCGCCGAAATGGATCAGGTGGTGCCCTGGGCAGGCCTGCTGGAGCTGATCGAACCGTTCTACCCCAAGGCCGGCGGCGGTAGAAAACCCTATCCTCTGGAAACCATGCTGCGCATCCATCTGTTGCAGAACTGGTTCTCCCTGAGCGACCCGGCCATGGAAGAAGCGCTCTACGAAATCACGCCCATGCGCCAGTTCGCACTCCTGACGCTGAGCGCGCCAATCCCCGAAGACACCACGATCATGAACTTCCGGCACTTGCTGGAGAAGCATCAGCTCGCACCGGCAATCCTTGCGGTCATCAATGGTTATCTGCAGGAAAAAGGCCTGTCGCTGCGCCAAGGCACCATCGTCGATGCCACCATTATTCATGCCCCCAGCTCGACCAAAAATAAAGAAGGCAAGCGTGATCCCGAGATGCACCAGACCAAGAAAGGCGGTCAGTATTTCTTCGGGATGAAGGCGCACATCGGTGCCGATGTCGAGTCCGGCCTGGTGCATCACGTCCATGGCACCGCTGCCAATGTGGCCGATGTCACGCAGGTGGCTGAACTGCTGCATGGCGAAGAAAACGCCGTGTATGCAGATGCCGGTTACACCGGTGTCGAAAGGCGCGAAGAGCATGAAAATCGGGGGGTGATCTGGCAGATTGCAGCGCGTCGCAGCACCTATTCCAAGCTGAACCAGCGCAGCGTACTGTACAAAGCCAAGCGCAAGATCGAGTTCTGCAAGGCTCAGACACGGGCCAAGGTCGAGCATCCGTTTCGCGTGATCAAGCGGCAGTTTGGTTACGTGAAAGTACGTTTTCGTGGGCTGATGAAAAACACGGCTCAGTTGACCACGCTGTTCGCCCTGGCAAACCTGTGGAGGGTTCGAAAACAGCTCATGGGTATGGGTGAGGTTCGCGTTTAACACGGAGAACCGGTCGAAAAAGCTCTCCGTACATGATTTTTCGGTCACTTTTCGTCCAATGACGCTGTAGGTGCCTGGAAAATTGCAACTTGCCGCGGCTGCACGACAAGTTGATCGGAGCATCCCTAAGGGAGCCGGAAAGTAAATCCATAAGGAGCTGTCCTATGAATCGCCTAAAAGTCCTTTTCTTTGTGAGCTCGATATTTGTCTCGTCTTTTGCGTTGGCTGAAGGTGGCGCAGACCGGATCGCGGAGCGTATGGAGAGCCTGCGCGACAAAGCAGAAGCAACCTTGGTACAAGCTGAAAAAGCCCCTGAAGGACAGCGCCATGTACACATGGCCGAGCATATGAAAATGCTGGGCGAAATCATGAGCCAGCTCCATCAAGATCACCCAAACGCATCAATGTCACCTCAGCAGCACCTCGCCTGGATGGAAAAACACGACGCCATGGTTGATGACGTTTTGAACCAAATGCAGCGCGAGCACAAACTGATGCTTTCTGAGAACCATCAGTAACCGAATACCTCCGACGGGGCTCTTTGAACCGCTCCGCTAGACACGGCGTCATCTGGGCGCCGTGTTTTCTCAGGAAAACTGACAGAAATGTAGTGTTCAAGTCAGTTAACGGGCAGCTCTATCCCTTTAGCATAGCTAGTGTTTTCCACTTGCTCTCGAGGTCACCATGAAAACTAAGCTCATTAGTCCAGTTATTGCGGCAATCACCCTACTCCTCGGCGCTACGGCGATGGCCAGCGTAGGTCATGGGAAAGAGGATATCGGTCAGCCTGGAGTCGCCTCAGAGGTCACTCGCACGGTTGATGTGGAGATGGGTGATATTTTCTTCAAAACTAAAAGCGTCGACGTAAAGCCCGGTGAAACGGTTCGCTTTGTACTTCACAACAAAGGGGCGTTGCTGCACGAGTTCAATATCGGCCAAGCCGCTGCTCACGCGGCGCACCAAAAAGAAATGGCGAGCATGTTCCAGAATGGAACGCTTACACCCACCGGAACTGGAAAAATGTCGGGCAATATGGGCCATAGCATGGGAGGCATGAAGATGGTTGGAATGGAACACAACGACCCGAATAGCGTGCTGATCGAGCCAGGGGCAACCAAGGAGTTGATCTGGACCTTCAACAACACAACTGGACTTCAATTTGCCTGCAACGTGCCAGGTCATTACCAGTCGGGGATGGTCGGTCAATTTGACTTGAAGTAAGCCTGAACCGACCGTTAAAACCGCGTCGACGCAAGAGTTCGCTATGCTCTGAGGCAGAGATCAGAGCAACACGCTCACAAACGGGTCTAGATCATGGATAACCATCAGCATCCGGCTGGAGGCACCTCCCCACCATTTTGGAGGCGCAAAACAGGCGTTGTACTGATCATGCTCGTTGCGATCGGTGCCTTTTACGGGGTGCGGGAACATTTCACCCACGTTTATCCGTATTTGCCCTACCTCATCCTGTTGATCTGTCCATTGATGCATTTTTTTGGGCATGGACATGGCGGACATGCCCATGGCGATCAGGCAGGAACCAACAAGGAAGAGAAATAGCTATGCCCACTACACCGAGCCACCACGATCACGGTCCCGCCCACGCTGCCTCGCCCCATGACGGTGATCTACGTGACCCGGTGTGCGGTATGGCGGTTACACCTCCAAGTAAATTTGGCGAGTCTTACCAAGGACAGACGTATCAATTTTGTAGCCAGAAATGCCAAGAGAAATTTCGGGCAGATCCAGAACGCTACATTGGTAATCATCCCAGCGCTGAACCCAGCAGCGCCGCTATAGAGCCCGCGCTACAGGTAGCCACTGAGTTTACCTGTCCTATGCACCCGGAAATAAGACAGCCAGGGCCCGGCAATTGCCCTAAATGTGGCATGACATTAGAGCCGGTCATGCCCGCGCTTGATGACGATGACAAAACCGAGCTCCGTGATTTCACGCGCCGCTTTTGGTGGTCTCTGCCTTTAACCGTGATAGTGACCGTTCTAGCCATGGCGGGCCATTCATTACAACTCTTCCATGGTTCGGTTCAAAACTGGATCGAGTTTGCTCTTGCGACGCCGGTCACCTTATGGGCAGGTTGGCCCTTTTTTGTAAGGGCCATAGCAGCTGTTAGAAATCGCAGTCCAAATATGTGGACACTGATAGGTTTGGGTACTGCCGCAGCGTATCTTTACAGCATCGCGGCAACCCTATTTCCCCAAAGTTTTCCCACCACCTTCATGCAAGATGGACGCATCGGCGTCTACTTCGAAGCCGCTGCGGTCATCATCTCGCTCACCTTGCTTGGGCAAATTCTTGAGCTCAAAGCACGTTCACAAACCTCCGCCGCCATTAAGTCCCTTCTAGGCCTTTCTCCCAAAACTGCACGCAAGATCAACGCTGATGGTCAGGAGGAAGACATTCCTCTTACCCATGTTCACTTGGGAGACCATTTGCGGGTCAGACCTGGTGAAAAAGTGCCAGTTGATGGCTCTGTACTCGAGGGAGAAAGTGCGGTGGATGAATCCATGCTCACTGGTGAACCTGTGCCGGTAATGAAAAGAGCAGGGGATAGTTTGATCGGCGCCACGCTTAATACTCATGGAAGCTTGGTGATGAAGGCGCAAAAGGTCGGCGCCGACACCATGCTGTCGCAGATAGTACAAATGGTCGCTCTAGCCCAACGCTCCAAGGCGCCAATGCAACGAATGGCCGACTCGATTGCCGGCTACTTTGTGATGGGGGTTATCGCGATTGCGTTGCTGACACTCTTAGGCTGGGGGCTATTCGGTCCGGAACCCAGCTGGGTCTTCGGCCTGATAAACGCTGTTGCCGTACTTATCATCGCTTGCCCCTGTGCACTGGGTCTCGCAACGCCCATGTCGATCATGGTTTCGACAGGTAAAGCCGCCAGTATGGGTGTGCTGTTCAGGGATGCCAGTGCCATTGAAAACCTTTGCAAGATCGACACACTGATTGTCGATAAAACGGGGACCCTGACAGAGGGACGGCCGGTATTTCACAGTGTGGAGGCCACACCCGATTTCAACTCACACGATGTGCTTCAACTGGCCGCTAGCCTTGATCAAGGCAGCGAACATCCTTTAGCTCATGCCATCGTCGATCACGCCCGAACTGAAAATGTTGCGCTCACCAAGCCTGAATCGTTTGAGTCCGGATCAGGGATCGGAGTCAGTGGCCTCGTTGATGGCAAGAAAGTACAGCTGGGCAACACTGCACTGATGGAAGCTGCCGGCGTGAGCACAAAGGTCTTACAAGACCGTGCAGAGTTGTTGCGCCTTGAAGGCATCAGCATCATCTATCTAGCAGTTGACGGGGTCTTGGCAGGATTACTGGCGGTCTCAGACCCGATAAAACCGACCTCTAAAGAAGCAGTCACCAAGCTTAAGGCTGATAACGTAAAAATCATCATGGCCACGGGAGACGGGCTCACCACCGCACGTGCTGTCGCCAAGGAGATGGGTATTGAAGAGGTTCATGGTGAAGTGAAACCTCAGGACAAGGAGCGCCTGGTGGCGGACCTCCAGCAATCCGGTCGAAAGGTTGCCATGGCCGGCGACGGTATCAACGACGCACCGGCCTTGGCGCGAGCAGATGTGGGCATTGCCATGGGTACAGGGACTGACGTCGCGATGAATAGCGCGCAGCTCACGCTGGTAAAAGGCGACCTGATGGGGATTTTACGGGCACGGGCACTTTCGGTTGCAACGGTAAAAAACATGCGGCAAAACTTGGGGTTCGCCTTCCTTTACAACTCAATGGGTATTCCCCTCGCCGCAGGCCTGCTCTATCCACTGACGGGGCACCTTCTGTCTCCAATGATTGCTGCGTTAGCCATGAGCGTCAGTTCTGCGTCTGTAGTTTTCAATGCTTTGAGGCTGAGGAATACCCGAATTGATTGAGCGTAACCGATGCTCGCAGCCCGCTATACATAACTCTTGACCTTACCGTCGTGTCAACGTTGATCCTGTTGTTGCGGTGAAAATAGACCGCTCAGCACAAGAGGAATAACCATGTTCGTCTTAAACGTATCAGGCATTGGTTGCGGTAGCTGCGTCAGCAAAATCACCAAAGCAATTCAGTCACTGGACAGCGAGGCTATGATTTCCGTGGATCGCGCGGCAGGTAAGGTAAGCGTTGAAAGCAGCGAAAAACCAGAGCAGGTCCGTAAAACTGTCGAAGCACCCGGTTTCCCTTCCCAAATCAGCGCCTGAGGCGCTGATTCCCTCGCTGGGTAAAGTTTATTATTCACCTCGCAGAGCTTTAAGTAGCCCCTTAAATGCTCCATTTAATCTAGTAAAGGCGGTTTCGAAATGAATTTCATTTTCCGTATACTTTGCGACCTCGACCTGTTGATCCACAGTATTTTGATCAATGGAAGGTTGGTTCGGCGTACTGTAAAGCAAAGCACCGCCGTGAATATCACTTACTAATTCGTTTACGGCAATATGTTTTGGGTTTGTTGTTTTTAAAGAGAACGGAGTAGCCAAACCTCCTTTTGTTTGGCTAGCCAGTACAGCAGAAAAGTCCAAGTCTCTGGCCTTAAAGTTAGGAGTGTCGGCATTAGCGATATTATTGCTAAGTACCTCAGCTCGTTGGCTGCGAAAAAGTAATGCTCTTTCTGCGGAGCCAAGCGCTTTTTCAAAATTAATACTCACCGGTGGCCACCTATAGTTACGCTGCCATTTAATTCCCACCTATCGAACACTCAAGTGCTTAACGTAGTGCGTCCGAGTCGATGTATGATTTCAGCGAAAACTCAAAAAACGCCACGCCATCGTGCAGTGACCGGAAACTTACAACACCGCACAGGTAAATTTTAGATGGTGGATGGAGGTTATGTGTCGTTGGATAGCTTAGACCTTACGGACTAATCACTCTGTATGTCAAGAGAAATATCGCAACCTGACACAACTGTAATATTGGCCTAAGCTTCCTGACAGGGGATGAGTCTTATAGTCCTATTGAGCCTCAAGCTCACCCCCCAAGAGTCAACGATTGATGTGGATTCAGGGGTTACCAATAATCATCCGAGGTCCCCCAAATGAACCCTATCAAAACCTTGTTCGTCATCGCGGCTCTGAGCCGCTGAAGAGATGGATCCGTCGATGGCGATGCCATCAAGTGCGGACGCAAAGTCTTCAACTGCACAAAAATCCAAACCAGCCAAAACGAAAGATGCCGCGATGGATCACTCCAAGGACCACGGCTCAATGGGAGCCATGGACCATAGCAAGATGGGGGCTATGGATCACAGCAAGATGAGCATGGATAACGGGCAAATGGACGGTATGGAAAGCATGGATGGAGGGGCGACTACCACAAGCCGAACCCCGATCCCCGTACTTACCGACGCTGACCGGGCCGCCGCTTTTCCAGACTTCCCAGGCCATGGTGTGCACGATAAAAAAATTAACTCGTTCATCCTCCTGGATAAATTTGAGTACCAAGACGCTGACAACGGTAGTGCGCTGGCTTGGGATGCAAAAGGGTGGATCGGCGGTGACGTCGATCGCCTATGGTTGCGTTCGGAAGGTGAACGTACCAATGGCGTAACCGAAAACGCTGAACTTCAGGCTCTGTGGGGACACGCCATCGGTCCTTGGTGGGATGTCGTCACCGGCATCCGACAAGACTTCAAACCTGGATCACCTCAAACATGGGGAGCGCTCGGTATTCAGGGCATGGCCCTCTATAACTTTGAAGCTGAAGCGACTGCTTATATTGGTGAGAACGGTCAAACCGCAGCTCGGTTTGAAGGCGATTACGACATCCTGTTGACCAATCGCCTGATCTTGCAGCCGACCGCCGAAGTAAACTTGTACGGGAAAAATGATCCTCAGCGCGGCATAGGATCTGGATTGGCCAACACCGAACTAGGCCTGCGGTTGCGCTACGAAATTACTCGTCAATTCGCACCCTACATTGGTGTTAGCTGGAATCGCTCATATGGTAAGACGGCTGACCTGGCTAGCGATGAAGGGGAAAAGACAAACGAGGCCCGGTTTGTAGCTGGTATTCGGATGTGGTTCTGAGCGATTTGAGCACTAGCCCTACGAATTCAAATGATAGGGGAGTTGGCTCCCCGACTCTAAAGTAGATCCTTCAATGTAACCTTTGCTCAAACGTCAGCTACTACTCTGATCTGAATGCATCCCGGCTACAGAGCGCAAAGACCAACTAGCGTCCCGAGGCACAGAGCTGAGGATGCTCCGATCAACTTGTCGTGCAGCCGCGGCAAGTTGCAATTTTCCAGGCACCTACAGCGTCATTGGACGAAAAGTGACCGAAAAATCATGTACGGAGAGCTTTTTCGACCGGTTCTCCGTGTTAAACGCGAACCTCACCCATACCCATGAGCTGTTTTCGAACCCTCCACAGGTTTGCCAGGGCGAACAGCGTGGTCAACTGAGCCGTGTTTTTCATCAGCCCACGAAAACGTACTTTCACGTAACCAAACTGCCGCTTGATCACGCGAAACGGATGCTCGACCTTGGCCCGTGTCTGAGCCTTGCAGAACTCGATCTTGCGCTTGGCTTTGTACAGTACGCTGCGCTGGTTCAGCTTGGAATAGGTGCTGCGACGCGCTGCAATCTGCCAGATCACCCCCCGATTTTCATGCTCTTCGCGCCTTTCGACACCGGTGTAACCGGCATCTGCATACACGGCGTTTTCTTCGTAACCGATCCATAAACCCCACCTACCACAAGGTGGAAGCCAAGGTTACCGTGGCATCTCTGGCGAACAGTTCCATGGCAGCAGCGCTTCGTAGGCTGCTACCGATGAGGCGTGCGGCAGTCGCTCCAGGACGTGGCGCAGCCACGTATAGGGCTCTTGGCCGTTGACCTTGGCGGTTTCGACCAAGCTGTAGATCTGCGCGCTAGCCGTGGCTCCCTTGGGCGTGTCACTGAACAGCCAAGCTTTGCGCCCGATCACAAACGGCTTTATGGCCCGCTCTGCCAGGTTGTTGTCGATCGGCAGGTGGCCCGCCTCGACATACCGCTCCAAGCGGTTCCAGTTGTTTGCCAGGTAAAGCACCGCCTTGCCCAGTACGCTTTGCGGTGTCACCTGTGAGTGCGTCTTGTCGAGCCAACTTTTCAACTGCTCAAGGATCGGCAGGCTTCGTTCCTGACGACCGATGAATCGCTGTTCATCGCTGGCATCCTTGAGGTCGCGTTCGATGCCATACAGTTTGTTGATCATCGTCAGCGCAACATCGGCGCGACCGGTCTTGCCCTTAGGCTGCACCTTCTGCGCTTCGACGAATTTACGCCGGACATGCGCCATGCACGCCAGTCGTTCAACGCCCGGCTGTAGCGCCAACGCGTTGTAACCGGCGTAATCATCGGTCATCACGTAACCGCGATAGCCCTCCAGCAGGCGCAGCGGCACCTCCTGCGCGCGGCTGGTGGTGTAATCGAACAGCACGACTTGTCGATCAGGCGGGCCACTGGCCTGCACCCACATCCAGGATTGACTGGTCGGATCACGATCCGGCTCTTTGAGCACCTGCACGCGAGTTTCATCGCAATGGATCACCGGGCTTTCCAGCAGGCGGTCACGCATCAGGTTCAGCAGTGGCTGAAAGTGTTCGCTGCACTGGATGACCCAGCGGGCCAGGGTTTGCCGGGGGATCTCGATACCATGTCGGTTCAGCACCGTTTCGAAGCGGTGCAGCGGCAGGCCATCGACGTACTTGGTGGTTAGCAACATCGCCAGCACGCTGGGACTGGCCATGCTCTTTTCAATCAATTGGGCCGGCTTGTCAGCGGTGACCGGCGCGGTTTCGCAGCCACGGCAGCCATAGATTTTGCGTACGTGTTTAAGCACACGGATCTGCATCGGCACGATGTCGAGTTGTTCGCTGGTTTGCTCGCCAACCACGTGTTTGCGGCAACCACAGGCGCAAGTCAGTTCGTGCTCGGGCAAGTCATGAATGACTTCAATGCGTGGCAGGTCAGCCGACAGTGGCTTGCGTTTGCCGCGCTGCTTGCTTGGCGCAACAACTTCTTCGTCGGCATCATCAGCGGTAGGTACCCACTGACTTTCGGGTTCATTGAACAACGCCAGTTGGGGCGTGTTGGACTCGACGGTTTGCTCGGACTTGCGATTGAATAATCGGTCACGCAGCAGCTTGACCTGTTCTTTAAGGTCGACGATCTGACCTTTGTCGACCGTGCGCTCGGCCAACAACTGCGCAAGCAGTAGTTTGAGCGCGGCAGGGTCGTCAGGAAGGTTATCGGGCACTGAAATCATGGCCCGGATTATACCCGGTCAGGCGACGAAACGAGGAGTCAAAACCTGATGCGGACGGTTGCGCCAGAGATCGAAACCGTCGAGTAGCCAATTCAGTTCCTGGACGGTCAGTACGATAGCTTCGTCGGTCGCGTCGGGTGAAGTTTTGAAACGCTCGGCTTCGAGGCGCTTGAGCCAAAGGCAGAAGCCGTTGCGCTCCCAATACAACACCTTGATGCGGTTACGGGCTTTATTGAGGAAGACGAAAAGTACCGGGTCGAACACGGCGACCTTGATGTCCAGTTCGACCAGGGCAGTGAGGCCGTCGATGGACTTTCGAAAGTCCACGGGCTTGGGGTAGAGGTAGACTTTTTCGACTTTGCTGTCGGGGCGCATCATGGCGGGCTGGCTCCAGAAAGAAATCGGGAGCACAGCATCGGGAATCAGGTGGACGGTTGGAATGTGGGGATGATGGATCCCTTACTTTTCTTCGCCATGCAGCAGTTCAGCCACCTGCGTGACATCGGCCACATTGGCAGCGGTGCCATGGACGTGATGCACCAGGCCGGACTCGACATCGGCACCGATGTGCGCCTTCATCCCGAAGAAATACTGACCGCCTTTCTTGGTCTGGTGCATCTCGGGATCACGCTTGCCTTCTTTATTTTTGGTCGAGCTGGGGGCATGAATAATGGTGGCATCGACGATGGTGCCTTGGCGCAGCGACAGGCCTTTTTCCTGCAGATAACCATTGATGACCGCAAGGATTGCCGGTGCGAGCTGATGCTTCTCCAGCAAGTGCCGGAAGTTCATGATCGTGGTGTCTTCGGGGATTGGCGCGCTCAGCGTCAGGAGTGCGAACTGGCGCATGGGCGTGATTTCGTAGAGCGCTTCTTCCATGGCCGGGTCGCTCAGGGAGAACCAGTTCTGCAACAGATGGATGCGCAGCATGGTTTCCAGAGGATAGGGTTTTCTACCGCCGCCGGCCTTGGGGTAGAACGGTTCGATCAGCTCCAGCAGGCCTGCCCAGGGCACCACCTGATCCATTTCGGCGAGGAAGCGCTCTCGGCGGGTTTGCTTGCGCTTGCCGGCGTACTCAAAGTCGGAAAAGCTCATCTGGCTCATGGGCGGCTCGGATCAGGTGTTGCGGGGATTCTCGCATAACTGAAGGCTTGTTCGGAGATTCCTTAAGTCCCCCTTAATTCGGGGAATCTATCTCAATGATGCCCAGCATTTCCTTATGCTTTCAACATTGTAATCCACAGGTCATGCATACGTTATTGGAAGCCTTTTATTTCGAAAGCGTAATTTTCAAGTAATCCCTTTGATATTGTGCCGTGCTATCGTAGTGCGCCACTTTATTTCTTGCCATATATGGATCCAGCTAATTGCGCATTTACATTTATTTCACTATTTTTTCACCTTTGCCTCCATAAGCTTTGGCAATGGACAATCAAACCAAACCTCTTATTAACTTACTGATTCGTTATCTGGGAATCGGCTTCATAGCAACGGGATTCCATTATGCGGTGTTCCTGGTGCTGGTTACGACAGAGTTCGCTACTCCGTTGCTGGCCAGTATCTGTGGCGGCATGGTTGGAGCCATTGCAAGCTTTATTGGAAATCGGGCGCTCTGTTTTGTGGCAGATGGCTCTCGTAAGTTTCAGCCTGTCAGGTTTGCACTGGTCGTGTTAGCCACAAACTTCGGCAATGGCGTGGGTATGTGGGGCCTCATCAAGTCGAATCTGTCACCTCTCATCTCCCAAATCGTAGTGACCTTAAGCCTCACTGCACTTGGATTCATTGCACATCGTTTTTGGACATTCAATCATGCAGACATTACATCGCTTTCCCGAGCGCCCTGATCCGTTGTTAACCATTGTGGTCCCTTGCTTCGAGGAAGAGGAAACCATCCCCGAGTTCCACCAGCGCATCACCCGCGTGGTGAAGCGATTATCCGTCTCCTGCGAAATCCTCTATGTCGACGACGGCAGTAAAGACCGGACGGCCGACATTCTTCGCCACTATCAGGATGGGTCATCTGTACGTTACCTGTCTCTGAGTCGCAACTTCGGCAAAGAGGCTGCACTGAGCGCCGGGATAGACCATGCCCGTGGCAGTGCGCTGATCTTCATTGATGTCGACCTGCAGGACCCACCAGAGCTCATCGCGGCCATGGTGGACTACTGGCAACGCGGCTACGACGTGGTGAACATGCAGCGTAACCTGAGAATCGGTGATTCGTGGTTTAAGCGCATGAGTGCCCGGGCATACTACTGGGTCATGCATCGCCTGGTGGAGAAGGTGGACATGCCGACCGATGTCAGTGATTTCCGATTGATTGGACCTGCTCCGCTGGCAGCACTGCGGGCGCTGGACGAGCGCTCCAGGATTCTCAAAGGCATGATTGGCTGGGTAGGCTTTCGTACCATCGAACTACCCTACAATCGTACTGTTCGCCATGCCGGAAGCACCAAGTGGAATGCAGCTGGCCTGTTCAATCTGGCCATCGAGAGTATCGTCAGCTTCTCTCGCAAACCGCTGCGCATCTTCAGCCTCATCAGTTTCGGACTTTTCGTCTCCAGCATCTGCTACATGCTTGCGTCGCTCGTGGCTGGCAGTTTCGACATCCATCACCTGCTCGTCGGAATGGCTTCATTCATGTGCGTCGGTGTCGCCATGGTGGGGGAGTACCTTGGCGTGACACTCGCGGAAGTGAAGCGCCGGCCTCTCTATTTCCTGAAGCACAGCAGCAAGGCGGATCCAGTGTCACTCCACCCTTCGATGGCTTCGATCGAGGGTAAGAAATGCTGAGCCTGAAGAACGAGAGGACGCTGTGGTGGGTCCTGGGTTCGATACTGCTATTGCGTTTGGTGGGGCTGGGCATCTACCCATTGATGGACACATCGGAGGCTCGCTACGCTGAAATGGCTCGCAAGATGGTCGAGTTGAATGACTGGATCACGCCTATGTTCGATTACGGGGTACCGTTCTGGGGCAAGCCACCGCTGTCCTTCTGGACCCAGGCCGCGAGCATGACGGTCTTCGGCGTTAACGAGTTCGCTGCGCGTTTCCCAGCGTGGCTACTGCACTTGGCAAGCTGTTTCATCATCATCAAACTCGGCACGCAGCAGATTTCTCGTAACGCCGGAATCTGGGCTGCCATTATCTTTTCCAGCACCACCCTTGGCCTGGTCTCCAGCGGTGTTGTGCTGACTGACCCTGTTTTGTCGTTCTCGATTCTGCTGGCCAGCTACGGTTTCTGGCGTTGGATGAAGTGCGCCAGCAAGGCGGATGCCTACCTGATGTTCGCAGGTCTCGGGCTGGGCTTGCTTGCCAAAGGGCCGCTGACCCTGGTGCTTATGGGGGCGCCGGCATTCGCCTGGTTCGTTATCTACAAGGAATGGGGACGGGTACTGAAGCTTCCCTGGATCAGCGGCCTTGTGCTTATGTTCGGTATATCCGTGCCTTGGTATGTCGCGGCCGAGATGAAAACGCCCGGCTTCATGGAGTACTTCTTCGTTGGTGAGCACTGGAGCCGCTACGTCGTCAGTAACTGGGCGGGCGACCTGTATGGCAGTGCTCATGCAAAGCCATATGGCACCATCTGGATCCAGCTCGGATTGTCGCTCCTTCCATGGGCCTTGTTCCTACCACTGCTGATCCGCAAGCGTGGAGCGATGCAGCGCTTCGAAGCCTACCTATGGCTCTGGGCCTTGGCGACACCGGTCTTCTTCACATTCGCTGGCAACATTCTGTGGACCTACCTGCTACCTGCACTGCCAGCTTGGGCATTGCTGCTGTCCGCACGGATCAGCGAAGTTGGCCCGAAGACCACCTGGGCTTCCGCTGCGAGCGCTTTAGTGTTGCCAATCATCGGTGCGGGCATCATCTACGCCGGAGTACTAGAAGAGCGACCACAGAATCAGCGAGATGTGGTTCAAGCGTGGCTGAATGTGCAGACCGCTCACTCTGCTCCCCTGATCTATCCTGGCCGCCGCTCATACTCATCGGAGTTTTACAGCAGCGGGAAGTCCGAGAACATCAAGGATCCTGCCCAGTGGCCGCAGGATGGCTCGTTCTATCTGTCCAGACGCTTGCGAGACAGCAAGGATGGTCTGCCCGCTGATCTGGCTTGCACCCCGATCACCGAAGCGAACGCCAGCCAGCTCCTGCTTTGCCATTGGAAACGTACCGTACAAGGTGCCGAGGGTCTGGCTGGAGAAAGCAATGCGGGAACGCCTCGCAAGAACGAAGGCTAAATTCCATGCACAAAAAAGCCAGGTTTTTACCCTGGCTTTTTTGTCGATTACTTTCGTCATTTGAAGTCCTATATAACCGCCGATTAATTGTCGGCTTGCTCCTTACCATCCTTGCTTTCTTTCTTTTTCTCTTGAGCGACTTGTTGTTTGTTCTGGTCCGAAGAGTCATCGCTCCATAGGCGAGCCTGTTCGGTTCGGAAGTTCTCGTTGAACTGTTTCGCTCGCTCGAAGCCGCCTTCAGCGTAAGCGGTACCCATGAGACCCAGCAGCAGGCTGCCAATAGCGATAGATTTGACAAATTTCATTTTGAACCTCGGTTCATACTAGACCTGCCTGATTAGCGGCCTTTGTTGGTTTGTAGTTTAGGAACGCGAAGCTAACGACAAGGTGAGTCAATAATTACAATTCCGTAATTTTGGCAGCGGATAGGGTGCGTTAAATCTTAAAATCTGGAAGGATCATGTCTATCTCAACACTGTCGAGGGCGACTAAGAACCTTCTCTAAAATTACAATTTTGATATCTAGCGCGTTAATTCCGCGCGGCGTTGTTGGCCGCCCTAGGCTTTGTACGAAAAGTATTGCCGCATGCAACGTAGGCTGCAGGCCAAGGTGACCATGGCTGCAAAGCTCTTGGCCAGCTTGTCATAGCGAGTGCCGATCCTGCGATTTTCTTTCAGCCAGCCAAACATCCACTCAATGATGTTCCGTTGCCGGTATTTGGGCCGGTCAAACAGTCGGGGCAAGCCAGGTCGAGGTTTGCGCGGCATAGCGCGCAATGGGATTACCGGCTGCATTCGGTAACGGTCGCAGTACTGGCGCAGGTGCTCGGCATCGTATCCCTTGTCAGCCAGCAACCACCGGCTACGTTTACGCGGTCGTCCTGGCTTGCCAGCAATTCTTACAGCATCCAGCAGCGGCTGAGCGTGGGAGACATCACTGGCTTGTCCTGGTGAAAGCCTGAAATGCAATGGCACGCCATTGGCATCGCACACCATGTGAATCTTGGTGGTCAGACCGCCTCGACTGCGCCCGAAGGCATGGTCTAACGGTTCTTCAGGCCCCCCTTTTTCCCGGCGCCTGAAGAGGCTCGGGTTGCTCGTACTGCGGTGGAGTCGATCATCCAGGTGTCCAAGTCGATCAGTCCTTCCCGGTTCAGCCGAATATGCAGACGCTCCAGTACTCGCTCGAATGTGCCGTCGTCGCGCCAGTCACGAAAACGCTGATACACCGTTGACCAAGGCCCAAAGCGTTCAGGCAGGTCGCGCCAGGGAGCGCCCGAGCACAGGATCCACAGAATTCCGTGGAGAACCTGACGATCATCGTTGCGAGGACGGCCCATTTTCTGTTCTGGAGAAACCAAATCCTTGATCAGCTCCCATGACGCATCAGAAAGTTCGTAACGCCTTGCCATACGGGCCTCCAACCGGTCATGGCGGCAATTTTAGCCACAACGACTTTTCGTACAAAACCTAATTCGCCCAGTCTAGGGGGCTATAGATCGCCAGTCATCAGTAGCTCTCTCAGTATGCTGAGATTTTTCCTGATTTCAGCTTCTACCTTTCCAGAATAATCAAGTGCCTCAAGCGTATTCTTTGTCTGGTTCATTGCCTCTGCTATTATATCAATGGCAGTTTTTCTTGATGCTGCCATATTTTCTAGAGTCTGTTCCCCTGCATTTAGCATTGTTACGATATCTTGTTTGCTTAACTTATCATAATTCACGTTACGGAGTTGCTCTAGTATTAACTCTTGATCCGACATATATGATCCTCTTTATTATTATCGATTTGTTGTTTATGATAATATTAATTATTTCATTGTTCCAGAAAAAAACAGCTGGGATAGTGTATCATAAAAAATATATTTCGAGCGAATGGGGAAAGTCGGTCGAGCCATGCGCATAACCAATCCATGGCATTGGACGCACAGTATATCGTTACCGGTGGATAAATGAATTAACCGCTCAATCCACTAGGTTGCGACGACGCAATCAGTTCATGGACGGTGCGGTTTATCTATTACCCCTCTAGATAAATGAGCAGGGACAAACTTCGCCACCCAAGATGGCACTTGTTCTACCGGCATGGGTTTCGCAATACCATAGCCTTGCGCTACATCACAACCTAGGTTCATCAGCAACACTCCGTGCTCAACCGTTTCCACCCCTTCAGCAATAACCTCGCGGTTTAACGATTTCGCTAGGCCGATGATCGCCTTAGTCAGCCCCAAGCTGTCTTTATCGATGAGTATGTCGCGTATAAAAGATTTGTCTATCTTGATTGACTGCGTGGGCAGTTGTTTAAGGTAGCTCAGCGATGAATACCCGGTTCCAAAGTCGTCCAACGAAAATGTCACACCCAGATCCTGGCAAGCAATGAGGCACTGAGTGACATGTGATAAGTGTTCTATCACCACTGATTCGGTAATCTCAATATCCAACATCTGCGGCAAAACATTAGGGTGGCTGTCCAGCAAAAACTTTAGGGACTTTACAAAGTTTTCTTTTTTCAAATGTAATGCTGCAATGTTTACACTCACAGACCACGAATGACCCAAGTCCGCCCATTGTTCTATTTGACTGAGCGCCTGATCTATGACCCACTCGCCGATCTCCACGATCAGATCGCTCTGCTCAATCAACGGTATAAAATACTGCGGTAATATAAGTCCATCTCGCGGATGCTGCCAACGCAATAGTGCTTCAAAACCAATCACTGCCCCACTGCTCAAACTTATTTTTGGTTGATAATGCAAGTATAACTCACCATCATGTAACGCTTGGCGAACCCGTATTACGGAATCAAAAGCTGATTTAATCAGCTTATCTTTTGATACATCAAACAAATAGAAACAGTTACGGCCACTTTGTTTGGCCTTATACATAGCCTGATCGGCATGACGCAGCAGTGTATCGGCATTCTCATTATCGTTTGGATAGAGCGTCACACCGATACTGGCGGAAATATTAATGCCTATGCCATCGATGACGTAGACGGCGGAAAGGGCAGCTAAAAGCCTCTGCAGGGCGCTTTCCAACACCTTGGGATCCCGCACACCCGAAATCAGCACGAACTCATCGCCTCCCAAACGGGCTACGGTATCTTCGATACGCATACTATGTTTCAGGCGATCAGCCACCGCCACTAACAGACGATCACCTATCTCGTGGCCATAGCGGTCGTTAATCTGCTTAAACCCATCGAGATCAAGCACGCCCACGGCAACCGTGCTGGACTGGCTCTTTGCTTTGACAATAGCCTGATCAAGCGCTTTGGACAGCAAAAAACGATTTGGAAGACCCGTCAGCTCGTCGTGCTCAGCCTGCCATTGCAAGGTTTCCAGAAACTTCCGCTTTTCGGTCACATCGAAACGAATGGAAACGTATTTCTGCACCCGCTGGCTGGCATCATCGTACATGGGTACAATCGTGCTCTCTACCCAATACAGGCTGCCATCCTTTTTACGGTTGCAAATTTCACCTTTCCATACCTGCCCACGTGAAACTTTTTTCCACATATCAATAAAGAACTCAGGGGGATGCTGCCCTGAGTTTAGTATGCGGTGGTTTTGCCCAATCAACTCCTGTGCGCTATAGCCAGAAATATCACAGAACTGTTCATTGACATAGGTGATTATTCCGGATCTATCGGTTTCCGAGAAAATAGCTGCCGCATCCACCGCTGCACGGTATCTTGCACTCATATATAAACCTAATTCACCAAAATAGTCATAAGGTCACTACCTGTTGAACCGTTCAACCAACGAGTTTAAACCACGGGATGTACTTTCAAGTTCGCGGCCACGAATCACGGCGGAGTTAGCATTCTTCGCTGTTCTCTCAACCGTTCCCGCTACGTTATTAATCTGCCGAGCAATATCTTCAGCGACACTAGCCTGCTCTTCTGAAGCGGCTGCCATTTGCTGGCTCATACCACTGATCCGTTCAACAGCATCGCGAATGCCTTGGAGAGCACACTGCGCCTCTATAACTTGCTGTACACCGTGGTCGGCCTCGCGAATACCGAGTTTGGCAATGCTCACAGCCTCATCTGCGCCTTTTTTAAGGGTTTCAATGACGTTTTGAATTTGTTGAGTCGATACGCGGGTTTTAGCAGCCAAGGCCCGGACTTCATCAGCTACTACCGCAAAACCACGACCCTGCTCACCAGCCCTAGCCGCTTCAATTGCAGCGTTGAGAGCGAGTAGGTTGGTTTGATCAGCAATGGCTTGAATCACCCCCGCAGCAGCCATAATTTGCTGGGTTTCATTGGCAAGGTAATCCACAGCAGTGCTGATATTCGTGACGGTACTGGCCAGCAACTGAATGGCCTCACGGGAAGTACCGGCGACTTTATCACCTTGTTCAGCCAGTTCATTTGCTGCTTGCGCTTCCATGGCGGTTCTTTGAACATGCCCTGCCACTTCGTTGATTGAGGCCGCCATCTCCGTCATGGCGGCTGCCGTCATGTCCGTTTCCGCTCGCTGCACCAGCAAGGCATTTTCAGTTTGGTTCGAGAGTAAGGAGGAATGCGCAGCGGCTTCAGCCACTTGGCTGGCCAGATCGCTTAGCCGAGTCAGTGCGGTTTTAAGGCGTGCATCCTCACTAATCAATATCATTTCCAACTGCGCTGAAGGGCCATACGTATCGCTGTAAGTGATGGCGCTAATCGGATCTGAAAAAGCGTCAGGGGCGCATTTCATGATATGACTCAACTGATGTTCCAGCCGCGTATAGGACCACCATCCTGTAACGAGAAAGAGCACGGCAGTTACCGCTTGTGCTGCCAGGCTTGGCAGCACGCTAGCCGCACCTATTGCCAACGCAGCCGCAGTTGCAGGTAAGACCATCCTCCTCATGAATGCCGCATAATGACGATTTTGGGGAATGGAATTTTTACCTGCACGCAACCGGTCATACAGCTTTTGTGCGCGATCAATTTGCTCCCGAGTCGGCTTGACTCTAACGGACTCGTAGCCTGTTAAGCGGCCATCTTCGAGAATAGGTGTCACATACGCACTGACCCAATAGAAGTCACCATTCTTGCAGCGATTCTTGATGATACCCATCCAGCTTTTGCCAGCCTTCAGATAGCCCCACATCAGCCCGAAAACAGCTGGAGGCATGTCGGGATGACGAACCAAATTGTGCGGACTGCCCAACAACTCTTCACGAGAATAGCCACTTATTCTCATAAACTCGTCATTCACATAGGAAATATTCCCATTCGTATCCGTAGCAGAGATCAATCGCTGCTGGACTGGAAATATTTGTTCAACGGTTGTGACAGGCAGGTTCGAGCGCAAGATGAGTCTCCATGAGCAATAATGTCATTATGCCATAAGGGATGCTCCGATCAACTTGTCGTGCAGCCGCGGCAAGTTGCAATTTTCCAGGCACCTACAGCGTCATTGGACGAAAAGTGACCGAAAAATCATGTACGGAGAGCTTTTTCGACCGGTTCTCCGTGTTAAACGCGAACCTCACCCATACCCATGAGCTGTTTTCGAACCCTCCACAGGTTTGCCAGGGCGAACAGCGTGGTCAACTGAGCCGTGTTTTTCATCAGCCCACGAAAACGTATTTTCACGTAACCAAACTGCCGCTTGATCACGCGAAACGGATGCTCGACCTTGGCCCGTGTCTGAGCCTTGCAGAACTCGATCTTGCGCTTGGCTTTGTACAGTACGCTGCGCTGGTTCAGCTTGGAATAGGTGCTGCGACGCGCTGCAATCTGCCAGATCACCCCCCGATTTTCATGTTCTTCGCGCCTTTCGACACCGGTGTAACCGGCATCTGCATACACGGCGTTTTCTTCGCCATGCAGCAGTTCAGCCACCTGCGTGACATCGGCCACATTGGCAGCGGTGCCATGGACGTGATGCACCAGGCCGGACTCGACATCGGCACCGATGTGCGCCTTCATCCCGAAGAAATACTGACCGCCTTTCTTGGTCTGGTGCATCTCGGGATCACGCTTGCCTTCTTTATTTTTGGTCGAGCTGGGGGCATGAATAATGGTGGCATCGACGATGGTGCCTTGGCGCAGCGACAGGCCTTTTTCCTGCAGATAACCATTGATGACCGCAAGGATTGCCGGTGCGAGCTGATGCTTCTCCAGCAAGTGCCGGAAGTTCATGATCGTGGTGTCTTCGGGGATTGGCGCGCTCAGCGTCAGGCGTGCGAACTGGCGCATGGGCGTGATTTCGTAGAGCGCTTCCTCCATGGCCGGGTCGCTCAGGGAGAACCAGTTCTGCAACAGATGGATGCGCAGCATGGTTTCCAGAGGATAGGGTTTTCTACCGCCGCCGGCCTTGGGGTAGAACGGTTCGATCAGCTCCAGCAGGCCTGCCCAGGGCACCACCTGATCCATTTCGGCGAGGAAGCGCTCTCGGCGGGTTTGCTTGCGCTTGCCGGCGTACTCAAAGTCGGAAAAGCTCATCTGGCTCATGGGCGGCTCGGATCAGGTGTTGCGGGGATTCTCGCATAACTGAAGGCTTGTTCGGAGATTCCTTAACGGCGGCTATAAAGTCTTGCTCTTGCTGCTGCACCCAGGCCGGGCGCTTATCAGGGAACAGCCGAAGCGATAGCTTTCTGACCCAGGACATCTGTACCTCCTTATGAGAAGTTCTCCCTGGCAGCCTTTATAGATCGCCAGGGAGGGTCGCCATCCTAGCATCTCAAGGAAACTTGGCATTCATCAAAGCCTCTATCGCCGCGAGCTTCTCGTCGGAAGATCTACCGTCCTTTGCATCGACAATGCTCTGGATCGACTGGAGGGTCGTGGACGCATTAGGTTCTGCTTTAAGGATTTCTTGAATTTCCGGATCTTGTGTCAGGTGAATGTAGGTGGAGAGTGTGTTCTTAGATGCATGATATGAGTCGTCGCGAGCAATGGACATCGCTACATCAAGTATATTGGCCTTCGACATTTTCGAAAGCTTACTGATGTTGTTAGCGACTAATATTGTGAAGTATCGGTGACGAAAATTATGATAAGAGATGCCTTTGAGGAGCTCTGCGTGTCTCGAAGCTTTGATGACTACACTGTAGTAGGAGTTAAAGGTGCTTCGAGCCAGGGGCTGCCCAGTATCTTCGCTCACAAAGATTTTGTCATGAAGCTCGCTGTGAGGATGGTTGGATCGAGTGAGTATTATGAATTTGTATATTTCTTGCAGCTCGACCCTCGGTATTAATACCTGGCGCAAGCATCCCTTATATTTACCTTTTAAGACGGGAATGTTTCTTACAAGGTTGTTATTTTTGTAGGCGTTAATAATGGAGCTTGCTGGGATGTTAATGGCTTCTTCTATGCGACTGCCAGCGTACTCAAGTAAAGTTGCAAGGGTGTACCATCTATCGATTATATATTGGTTGGAGGTGTAGTCGTGGATTGCCTCATGCCATGCATTCAGCTCATTATTTCGAATGAAGCTTACCGGCTCGGTCGGAGTGTCCCTTAGCTCATCAATACATGGGTGGGTTAGAAATCGCAGTGGCGTTCGCCTGTTAAGTTTGTAGTAGTCCTCTGTTGCGTTGATTTGAAAGTTGCGTGCGCTAGGGTCGATCGTAAGTAAGTTGTAGAGCTTGTTTTCTTTTTGTGTGTGCTCTAGTAGTGAAAGTATGCGTCTGATGGTTCTCTTGATGGTGGTCGAATTCGCTGTTCTAGAGACCTGGCTGTGCTTAACGAAATCGTACAGGGTTTCGTCAGTAACATCAAAGATAGTTAATTTTTTGCGTTCTATATATTCTTGGAAGACGTTTAGAGTATCAGCGTAGCTGAATACTGTTTTGACTGCTGGTCGGGCCCCGTAGCTGTTCGCGCCGCCGCCGAAAGCCGTAAGATAGCTATTGAGTTCCCAACAAAAATTTCCACAGGAGTCAAAAAGCATCGGAAGAGGCGGTGGTGTGACATGGCCGTGATTAAAAAGGAAGTCAAGGCGAGGAGCTTTGGCTACATGAATCATGGCTTCACCAGGGTAAGATGGGCCCTATCAAGTGCCTGGGTGTGGCTTTTTAAAACTTGCTGATATCTGAGGTCTTGGCGAGTCTGTTCGTCCACTCTCGCAGTGAGTTGCATGTAGGCCCTGTACATCTCACCTAATGTATTCGTTAAGTAGTCAATTTGATTTTTTAGAGTGGAGATTTCTTCTTGCTGTGATCGCTGGGTTGTTCGCTTCTGCGGTGGGGAGGGCTCAGTGGCGGGAGTTAGATTGTTGTATTCCTCCAAAGCGGCTGCGAGCTGGTCTGAGTATTCGATGTTGTAAGGCTCTCGCGATGTATTGTAAGAGCAGGAAGTAACTTCGAGGTCAGTGTCTGCCCAGGCGAGAGCTGCCTTGAAAGGTATGCCCCTTTTACTTTTAAGTGCGTCTAGTGAAGGAAGTCGCTGGCCTTCTTCGATTGCTTTTCTTATCAGCAGGATTTTGGCGAGCAAGCTTTGTGTTTTGGCCTGTTTCTCTTGGAGCTTGGCTGCTGAGGTCTCCCCCTTTGAATATCTGCTCATTTTATTTGCTCGCGTATATAAAGACTTTCTGATTGTTGATGATTTGAATTTTGATTTCCCGAAGGCTTGCCAGCTCTTGAAGGTGATCAGATAGCAAAGAGTGGTCGCCAAGTTTGACTTCAAGTTCGCGCTCGGCAAAATCTTTCTGCAGATCTTCGTCGACTAATACGTCTTTGCCGACATGACCCTCAAGGAAGTCTGTTAGGAATTCTAGTGTGTCTCGCTCCCAGTCAGGCTGATTTGCGATATTGGCGTAGTAAAGCGTCACGCTAGGTTCGATATGCCCCATCATCCACCGCAACGATTCAATTTCAGTGCTTCCGCTTAGGTAGAAGAAAAAGGCAGCGAAGAAACGCCTGAATTGATGGGGCCGCGCATACCACCTGGTTTCGCCCATCTTGGGTACTTGAATCCAATCAGAATACTGATCCAGTTTTTTACGAAGTGTCATCTCATTTCGGTCTTTCCCTTTATTAGCGCTGGAGGGCCAGATGGAGGTCATGTTTGGGTGGCGACCCTCCATAAATTCGATGTACTCGTAAATAAAATCCCAAATGACTTTAGGAATTGGGCGCTTGATGATTTCAAGCTCATGGCTGTTACTTGCTTTCGGGATCTTAAGCTTCAAATCCCATAAGCCGTCCAGTTTTGAAACTGTAAGGCAATTCGCATCAAGTAATGCAGCACTCAATACTCGGCAAGCAGAAAAAGTGTGAATAAGGATGCGTGTTGTGATGGCGTAGAAGTCTATTAGTTCGTCAGTGGAGATGTGGTCGCGCATGACCGAGTTGCATTCTATTCCACCCCTGGTGCTGCCGCATTTACCATACGTTTTAATATTGAGGTGTCGCAGTGCTTTGGGGACTGCTACGGCCTCAAGGGTTTGCTTCTTGAAGATGTGTACATTTGACCTTATGGTGCTTGCAGCATATTTTGCGACAATTTCCTTGTTGTAGTAGTCGTCGAGCTCTTGGATGTACTTTCGAATGTGTGGGGCGTAGTCTCGATGGAATACAATCGCGTTGCTGATGTAGTGAAATGCTATATTTGCAGGCATTAAGGGGGTTTGGTTTTTTTCGACAAAATTGTCGGAGACGCTACTAAGTGCATCCGAAATTAAATGTGCCCCCACCTCGAAGCGGTGAGTTTGATGCTCTTTTGTGGCGTGTAAATAGGTTAAGTTCGTGCACTTGTTTTGAATTGTGGAGATGCTGAGGTTATCTGTTTCATCTTCTTCATCGGCAGTATATGTGCAGGTGAATTCTCGGCAGTTGTCTGTATTGTTTTTAAGCTTTTGAATTAGAATCTTTTTTGTAATGGGTGGGATCTGCATTTCTGAGATTAGAGGAACAATATTCCTCAATCCTCTAGATGCTGGGCCTAGTTTTGAGTCAAGTTCCGCGATATTTATGCCCATGAGTGTTAAGTCGTGAGCTTCCAGGAAGGTTTTGATATCGTCCAGCGTGATGTCAGCCAAGGTGACGATCTTAGGGGCCTGATTTGAGCGATGCCTTGCCTCATATACATGGTCGGCAATTTCAAAGGCCGCTCTAACGAAGTGGACGAGAGCATGGGGTCGTCTTGATTTTGAGCTTTCAATCAGGGCGATAGCTGATGACTGTAAGTCCCGGATAAACAGATTCCACACAAGATCTGCTGTGGAGGACTCGTCGAATAACTCATAGTCGAAGCTGATTTTTGCATACTTTGTAGAACGTGGATCATCAGAGGCAGATACTTTTGTTCCGGTTTTTGGGACGTACCATTCCATTTTTGTTGAGGCAGGGTGAACCCAACTAGGAAGTGTATTTTGTGAGACTGCTGCCGATGGCGTGATTTTCTTGATTTTATTGTTAATCATTCGCGCTCACCTCAAGCAGGTCAAAATTGATTAGTTTTGGGGTGGTGTCCGCAAGTAGCTTGATCATCTTTCGACTACCTTCATCTTCGATCTTTGAGATGATCTTCTTGCAGGTGGAAATGAGCTCTTGTTTTGTTCCGTACTTTGCGTAAGAGACAATCAGCTCAATGCCTTCTGGTGAGCAAAGGAAGAGAAGTTTTTGATCTGAGTTGTTAGTTTCTGGTTTATGGTTGATGTTTCTTAGATGTTTTACAGCCTCAATTAACTGGCTCTTGGCGCACTCGTAATTCTGGCCTTTGTCATTGCTGGCAGGCGCTGTTAGCTCTTCTGTGATGAGTAGCTGGATGTTTTGATGGTCGCGGAGTCTCTTTCGGTAAACGAATTCTTGAATCGATGGTGGAATGTAGTTCCTTAATGCTGTTAGCAGAGAGTTACCTAGATAAATCGTGGATTCGAGTGTGTCGCCACCACTCTCAATCCATTTCAGCAGTCCGCGTGAGACTCTGATTTTTGGCATTGATGGCTCAGCCTTGGCCACCCACTCAGGCAGGGAATCAATGATGGCTTTGAAGGCAAGCTTTCTTCTGGTGTCCAAGATTCTATATATCTCTTCCTCTCCAGTTCGAGTTTTACTCGATCCGTCAAGTACAAATAAGTAGTTTGACTTCAGTGCCTGGGCGTGTCGCTCGCGCATTTGTAATAGCATGCATAGAACGGTGTTGGCATCCAGAGTATTCTCGCTATCTGGCTCTGCTTTAGGAGCGTGCCGCTCTATCAATTTATTAGCTCTGGGCTTGAGCGTCGTAATTGTAACGCCACCATCTTCCCTGATGGTTACGAACTGTCCTTCTTTTGTTTTTTTGACTTTGGCATTGGCGAGGTCAGAGACGTTAATGCCAAGTTCGTCAATGATGATGCACATTGCAGCGACCGCAAATTCGTCGGTTATTCCCAAGTGTGGCCTGATTTCATAAGCAGACCAGGAATTTACATGGTGAGCCCCAGGGAAAGAACGACGTGTATACAGCCCGTTCTGCTCTTCAGCCAGGTACGCAACCGTATTGATAAATCCTCTTGGGTGACTTTTCGAAAAGAAACTAATGCGCTGGCCACTTCTGAATGCTCTCTGTGTGGGGTCGAGATTGTCATCTGTCAATCGCATGGCGTTCAGGTCGCTACTTAGGATCATGTCCTGAGTCTGCTTAAACTTGGCATATCCTTCAATGACTATGCTTTGGCAGCGCGTCAAAATCACCGATCTGTGCTTTTCGATTTGGTCAGCGATGTCGTTCAAGGCAGCATCCATTGATGCGGCTTCAATGGCATGTTTTAGTGTCAAGTATCCGAGGATGTTGCATTCTTTTTCTGAGAATACATCTGTCGAATCTGGTATGGGCGGCAGGAGGGTGTTGCTCGGCAACCTTTTTGCTTTTTGAAGCTTGGCTAAGTACAGGTGTACCGCACTGTAATCAGAGATAACAGTTACTTCTTTTACAGGTTTCCCGGTCTTTTCAGAAGTGGCATTACGTCGGTTTGACAGGAATTGACGACAAGCATTTGTAATGACAACTGGCTTCCGGTGCCATTCTGGATCGAGTCCATGTGCAAGCATGAAGAAGTCGCGGATGTGCGGCGCCCGCCGACGCGGAGGATGCTTCTCTACGTAGGCGAGGATGTCCTTGGGGCAGCAGCTTCTGATACCATCAACGAAATTTTCTGATGTCCTGCTCATCTCGCGCCTATCTGAAATCGGTTCAGGTAGGGATCTTAGAGAGAAATCGGGCTTCCGCAAGGGTGAAAGGTATGAACGGCATGGCTTTGCAGCGCTTTGGTTTCGTAGGCACCAGCCTATATGAACCCCTGCCCGTACTGCTTCCCCTGCAGGCGCGCCTGATGTCCCAGGCGCTGCGCAAGATCACCGGTAACATCAAGAACGCCAACTGCCTGGTCATCTTCATCAACCAGATCCGTATGAAGATCGGTGTGATGTTCGGCAGCCCGGAAACCACCACCGGTGGTAACGCCCTGAAGTTCTACGCCTCGGTGCGTCTGGATATTCGCCGTACCGGTGCGGTCAAGGAAGGCGACGAGGTGGTCGGTAGCGAAACCCGCGTCAAGATCGTCAAGAACAAGGTTTCGCCGCCATTCCGTCAGGCTGAGTTCCAGATCCTCTACGGCAAGGGTATCTACCGTAACGGCGAGATCATTGACCTGGGTGTTTCCCAAGGCCTGGTCGAGAAATCCGGTGCCTGGTACGCCTACCAAGGCAACAAGATCGGTCAAGGCAAAGCAAACGCCGCGAAGTACCTTGCTGAGAACCCGGCTATTGGCGCCGAGATTGAGAAGCAGATTCGCGAGAAGCTGCTGACCGCTGGTGCTGTTGCGGCTGCTGGCAAGGCTGCTGCTGCCGAAGCCGATGCCGATGACATGGCCGACGCTGACGCCGGCTATTGATTGCGCGGTAGATAGCCGAACATGTCCGCCGTACTCGACACCCCCGTCGCCATCCGGCGGACAGCCATGGACCTGCTTGCGCGACGTGAGCACGGTCGCGTCGAGCTGACGCGCAAGTTGCGTCAGCGCGGCGCTTCGGACGAGTTGATTGGGCCTGAACTCGATCGGCTCGCCGAAGAAGGGTTGCTTAGCGAAGCCCGCTACCTCGAAAGTTTCATCCGGTACCGTTCAAGCTCCGGCTATGGCCCTGCGCGTATTCGCGAAGAGCTAGGCCAGCGCGGTTTGGCGCGTGCTGATATCGAGCAGGCGCTACGCGAGAGCGAGGTGGACTGGGGCGAGCGCATGCGTGACGTATGGCAGCGCAAGTTTGCCGGGCAGCGCCCGCAAGATCCCCGCGGCCGTGCCCAGCAGACCCGGTTTCTGGCTTACCGGGGTTTCCCCATGGACATGATCGGCCGGCTGCTCAGTGGGCGTGATCGCGACGATTACTGAGGGCTGGGGCCGTTTTGCAGTCCTTTGCGGGAGCGGACCTGTGTCACGATCAACTGACCTTCAACGCCTCCCTGGCCCGCTGCGTCGTATGCATGGGCTGCGGCTTGGCCCAGTTCTCCGGCAGGTTGATGAAATCCACCAGCTCGCGCAGCCTGCCCTGATCCCGGCCATTGAAGGCAAATGACAAGCGGGTCAGGTGGTTGAAGTTGCCCACTTCGTGCTCGGCGCTGCTGTCAGGTTGCTGGTGGTACTTGCCACTCAAACGCAAATCGGCAAAACCTTCCTGGATGTCATACAGCGCCGCTTCGCTGAGCGGGTGATGCATGCGGATCACGAACTGGCTCTTCAGCCAGCGGCTGGAGTGGTAGTTGCTGTAGAACTGGTTGATTTCCTCCACTGCCTCGTCAGCGCTGTGCACCAGGCGCAGCAGTTTCAGGTCGCTGGGCAAGATGTAGCGGTTTTCCTCCAGTTGGCGGCTGATGAAGTCCAGGCAGTCGCGCCAGAAGCTGCCACCTGGTGAGTCCAGCAGCACCACCGGTACCAGCGGGCTCTTGCCGGTCTGGATCAGGGTCAGCACCTCCAATGCTTCATCCAAAGTGCCGAAACCACCCGGGCACAGCACCAGGCCATCGGCCTCCTTGACGAAGAACAGCTTGCGGATGAAGAAGAAATGGAACGGCAGCAGCTTGTCGGTGCCATCTACCGTGGGGTTGGCGTGTTGTTCGAAGGGTAGGGTGATGTTGAATCCGAGGCTGTGGTCGCTGCCGGCGCCTTCGTGGGCGGCTGCCATGATGCCGCCGCCGGCACCGGTTATGACCATCAGGTCGGAGCGCGCCAGGGTTGCGCCCAGTTCGCGGGCCAGGGCGTACATCGGGTGTTCCAGCGGGGTGCGCGCCGAGCCGAACACGGTCACCTTGCGGCGGTCCTTGTAGCGTTCCAGGGTGCGGAACGAGTGGTCCAGTTCGCGCAGGGCCTGCAGGGTGATCTTGGCGCTCCAGCGGTCGGTGTCGTCATGGGCCATGCGCAGGATGGTCAGCATCATGTCTCGGTACAGCGCCAGGTTGGGGCTGTTCGGTGCCACCAGTTGCAGTTGTGCGTCGATGTTGCTCAGGTCGATGTTGTTGTCGCGGAAATGGCTGAACAGCAGTTCACTCGATTGGTAAGGCATGCAACGTCTCCTTCTGCACCTATACCTCTGACCTCAATCTAGACCCTTGCGCTCAATCCTGCCGGGGGTGTTCGCCACAGCCGCCCGTCGGCATGCAGCCACGGGGAATGCGGGTTTGGTTAACTGGGTAAAGCGAAACGTGTCGATGCAGGAGGTGGCGGTATGCATCGCTTGATCATCGAAGTTGACCGGCAGCTTTACCAGCAGCTGGAGAATGCGGCCCAGGTGCATCACCTGAGCCTGGAGGCCGAGTGTCGGCGCAGGCTGTCGGGGCTGGAATGCCAGTCGCGCTACCTGCAGGCGCTGCTGGCAGAGATGCGCGCCGATGCCGCTGAGGGGCGCTGGTGCGCCCGTGAAGACGAGAAGGCGTAGCGATCCGAGCTGGTTACTTCTTCTTGTTGCCGGCCACGCAGCTGGCGTTGTCGAATGCCTGGTCCATGATCGGTTGGTTGGTCTTGTATACCGTGAAGCGGTAGACCATCACCGCGCCTTTGGACATCAGGTTACGGAAACCGCTGTTACGGCAGACGCTATCACCCAGCTGGCTGCGGACCTGTTCGGGGTTGGCCTGCATGCGCGCGGCATGGTCCTGGCGCACGCTCAGGTGGTTGACCAGTGCCTTGCCTTCCACCGTGTAACCCTGATCGAGGATGTCCTCGTTGATGGCTCGCGGGGTGCCGACACTGCTCTCTTTGGCAACCTTCTGCAACATGTTGTTCAGGTCGTATTCCTGCTTGGAAGCCGCCTGGGCTGCCAGGGGCAGGGCGAGCAACAGGCTCAGGGCGGGGACGATACGGCGCAGCATGAATCTCTCCTGGTTCGATGACTGGCGCTTTGACATGCGCAGGTCGACGGCGTTCCCTGAAAATCGCGCAGGCGCGAGGCTGGGGTACGGTAAAAGCAGCGATTATAAGGACCGCGTCGCCACCTGCACAGCAATTGCCCCCTGTTCTGGTAGACTGGCGCCCTTAGTTTTCTCCGAGTCATCCTTGTGTCCATTCCCAACCTGTCCAGAGGCCTGCCGGCATGAGCCATGCGGTAGCGCGCCTGCGCGCCGAACGCCTGGCTCGCAGCAACAAGCCCTTCATCGCCCGTGGTTCACGTGCCGAACGCTGCCCCGATTGCCGGGTCATTGCCACTCATTGCCTGTGCGCCTGGAAGCCCCGGGTGCAGGCCGAGTCCGGCGTGTGCCTGCTGATGCATGACACCGAGCCGCTCAAGCCCACCAATACCGGTTGGCTGATTGCCGACCTGATCGAGGACACCTCGGCTTTCGGCTGGCTGCGCACTTCGGTAGACGAACGCTTGCTGGCGTTGCTTGACGACCCGCGTTGGCAGCCCTACATCGTCTTCCCCGGCGAATTCGTTGCCCAGGAGCGAGTGGTCAGCGAGGTAGTGCGTGAGCCCGGCAAGCGTCCGCTGTTCATCCTGCTGGATGCCACCTGGACCGAAGCGCGCAAGATGTTCCGCAAAAGCCCGTACCTTGATCGCTTCCCGGTGTTGAGCCTGCAGGCCGAGCAGATGTCCCGCTACCGCCTGCGCCGCTCCAAGCGCGATGATCACTTCTGTACCGCGGAAGTCGCGGCCATGTGCCTGGACCTTGCCGGCGATACCCAGGCCTCGCAGGCGCTGGACGCCTACCTGGATGTCTTCAGCCTGCATTACCTGAGCGGCAAGCGTCGTCTGCCGCTGGACGAGCAGGACGACACCCACCAGCGTTTGCATACCTTCCTATAGTCCAAGGGGCACAACCCCTGCTTTGGTTCATAATGACCCTTACCCGAGTGCCCGACACAGAACAGGATCCCCAGATCGATGGCCACTTACGAAATCCTGATTGCCGATGACCACCCGCTGTTTCGTGGCGCCTTGCGCCAGGCCGTTACCCTCGGCCTGGGCCCGGATGTACGCCTGGTAGAAGTTGCCAGCATTGCCGAACTGGAAACCCGTCTGAGCGAAAAAGACAACTGGGACCTGGTGTTGCTGGACTTGAACATGCCGGGTGCCTATGGTTTTTCCGGGCTGGTGCTGCTGCGCGGGCAATACCCGCAGATCCCCGTTGTGATGGTATCGGCGCAGGAAGAGGCTGCAGTGGTGGTCAAGTCCCGCGAATTTGGCGCCAGTGGCTTCATTCCCAAGTCCAGCACCCTGGAAGTGATCCAGGATGCAGTGCGCAAGGTGCTCGATGGTGAGGTCTGGTGGCCGCCGCAGGCGTTCGAAAGGGTCGATGTCTCGGCCGAAGCCAAGGCCGCCAGCGAAGGCCTTGCCAGCCTCACGCCGCAGCAGTTCCGGGTGCTGACCATGGTCTGCGAAGGGCTGCTGAACAAACAGATCGCCTATGAGCTGAACGTGTCGGAAGCAACCATCAAGGCTCACGTGACGGCGATCTTCCGCAAGCTGGGTGTGCGTACCCGCACCCAGGCGGCGTTGTTGCTGCAACAACTTGAATCGGTTGCCAGCAGCTGAGTGGGCGTGGCTTCACGCTTTTTTTACCCGTGCCGGTCTAGTCTGCTGGCCTTTCCGCTGTGAAGTGACTCACATGACATCGCCATTCAAGGGCCAGACTGGCCTCAAACGTATCTTCAACGCCGCCGGCTATTCGCTGGATGGGCTGCGCGCTGCCTTCAAGGGTGAGGCCGCGTTCCGCCAACTGGTGCTGCTCAACGTGCTGCTGGTCCCGATTGCCTTCTGGCTGCCGGTCAGCCGTGCAGAGCGTGCAATCATGATCGCCGTGTGCCTGTTGGGCTTGATCGTCGAATTGTTCAACTCGGCGGTGGAGGCAGCCATCGATCGTATTTCGCTGGAGCGCCACCCGCTGTCGAAAAACGCCAAGGACATGGGCAGCGCCGCGCAACTGGTGGCATTGACCATGGTGGCGCTGGTGTGGGGTGTGATCCTGCTTTAAGCGATCGGTGGCAACACGATCTCGTCACTGCGTGTGAAACCCGCGGTGAAGTTGCGGCACAGTTCGAGAAATTCGCGCATGGCCGAGGTCTGGTACTTCTGTTTGTGCCAGATGAAGTAGAACTGGCGCATCAGGTCCAGCTCCGGGGTTTCCACCGCTACCAGGCTGCCGCGGCGGAAGGCGTCACGCAGGGCAAGGCGCGAGATGCAGCCGATGCCCAGGCCCGATTCCACCGCGCGCTTGATGGCTTCGGTGTGTTCCAGCTCCAGGCGGATGTTGAGGTTGGTGCGGTGGTGGCGCATGGCCTGGTCGAAAGTCAGGCGTGTGCCTGAGCCCTGTTCGCGCAGGATCCACGCCTCCTGGGACAAGGTCTGTACATCGGCGCGTCCCAGTTTGGCCAGCGGATGCTGTGGCGCGCAGAACACCACAAGTTCGTCCTCGACCCAGGGCTGCACTTCCAGGTCCGGGTGGTTGCAATCGCCTTCGATCAGACCCAGATCAATTTCGTAATGCGCCACCTGTTGCACGATATGCGCGGTGTTCTGCACATGCAGCTTCACCTGGCTTTCCGGGTGCACCTGCATGAAGCTACCGATCAGCAGGGTGGCCAGGTAGTTGCCGATGGTCAGCGTGGCGCCGACTGCCAGCGAGCCGAAACCGGACTTGCCGTTGAGCAGGTCTTCGATTTCCTTGGCCTGGTCGAGCAGGGCCACTGCCTGCGGCAACAGTTGCTGGCCCAGGGCGTTGAGGCTCAGGCGCTTGCCGGCCCGGTCGAACAGCTGGCAGCTGGACTGTCGCTCAAGCTCGGTGATCGAGGTGCTGGCGGCCGACTGCGACAAGGCCAACACACTGGCGGCGCGGGAAACGCTCTGGTGCTGGGCCACGGCAACGAAGACTTGCAGTTGACGAAGTGTAAATCGCATATCGATATAACCGATAACACATATCTTGATAATCCAGTTAACAGATATTGTCGCTGCCCCTAAACTATCGCGCAACTGCGCGTCTTGCGCGCGCCGCGTCTTTCTTCAGGAGCCCCATTAAATGAGCAACATGAACCACGAACGTGTCCTCAGTGTGCACCACTGGAACGACACCCTGTTCAGCTTCAAGTGCACCCGCGACCCGGGCCTGCGCTTCGAGAACGGTCAGTTCGTGATGATCGGCCTGCAACAAGAAAGCGGCCGTCCGCTCATGCGCGCCTATTCCATCGCCTCGCCGAACTGGGAAGAGCACCTGGAGTTCTTCAGCATCAAGGTGCCGGACGGTCCGCTGACCTCGCAGCTGCAGCACCTGAAGGAAGGCGACGAGATCATCATCAGCAAGAAGCCTACCGGTACCCTGGTACTCGACGACCTGAACCCGGGCAAGCACTTGTACCTGCTGAGCACCGGCACTGGCCTGGCACCGTTCATGAGTGTCATCCAGGACCCGGAAACCTACGAGCGCTTCGAGAAAGTGATCCTGGTGCACGGCGTGCGCTACGTGAACGAAGTGGCCTACCGCGAGTTCATCACCGAGCACCTGCCGCAGAACGAGTTCTTCGGTGAGTCGGTTCGCGACAAGCTGATCTACTACCCGACCGTGACTCGTGAACCGTTCGAGAACCAGGGCCGCCTGACCGACCTGATGCGCAGCGGCAAGCTGTTCAGCGACATCGGCCTGCCACCGATCAACCCGCAGGACGACCGCGCGATGATCTGCGGCAGCCCGAGCATGCTCGACGAAACCAGCGAAGTGCTGGACAGCTTCGGTCTGAAGATTTCCCCGCGCATGCGCGAGCCGGGTGACTACCTGATCGAGCGAGCCTTCGTCGAGAAGTAAGGCGCAGGCTGATGCACAAGAAAGGCGACCCTGGGGTCGCCTTTCTTGTGCCTGTGATTCATATATCGCCAGCACTGGCCTCTTCGCGGGTAAACCCGCTCCCACAGGGCAGTGGTACCCCTGTGGGAGCGGGTTTACCCGCGAAGAGGCCGGAACAGGCAAGACACAATCTATTCGACGCGCGTCTCGCCGCTATACACCAATATCTCCCGACACCGCTTGCACAGGTAGCGCCGCCCTTGGCGCACCAGCTTGTGTCGTTGCGCGGTAAACGGGAAGTCGCTCTGCGGGCAGGGGCAGCGGTAGATGTAGCGGGTCACCACGCGCCTTTGCACTTCGTAGTTGTGGCAACGGTTGGGCGGCAGTTCATACACCCCGCGCATGATCAGCTGCCACTCTTCGCCATGGGCCTGGATTCGGTCGCCGAACAGATGGTGGGCCACCAGGTGCGCCACCTCATGGGCCACGGTCTGGCGCAGGAAGTCTTCCTGGTTTTCGCGGTAAAGCTGCAGGTTGAAGCGCAGCAGGTTCTCGTGCAGGTGGGCGACGCCGGCTTTTTGCCCGCGCAGCTTGAAGCTGATTTCCGGGCGTGGGAAGGGGCGTTTGAAGAAGGTTTCAGCTTGCTGGTAACAGGTTTCGACGCGTTGTCTGAGCAGCTCGGGCATGGCGGGGTGGTTCTCCTGACCGGACATTATGCCGCAACCCCGGGCAACCTGCCGAGCCACCGGTCAGCGCACAGCCAGAGGCCGCCTTGCGGCGGCCCCAGGTTTGATGCCCCAGTGTTGGTCGAGTCTGTTCTAGTTGGTGTAGACGGGCCCCACGCCCAGTCCCCAGATGATCACCGTGGCGGCCATGATCGCCACCAGTACCACAAGGCCTACCGCCAGCACCGAGCTGGAGAACAGGAAGCCTTCGTCGGACGGTATGTTCATGAACGTCGGCAAACCGACGTACAACAGGTACACGGTGTAACAGATGGCGGCCGTGCCGATCAGCATGCCCAGCCACAGGTGAGGGTACAGCGCCGCCAGGCCGCCGATGAACAACGGTGTGGCGGTGTAGGTGGCAAAGGCGATGCACTGAGCCATGGACGGGTTGGCATCATAGGTGCGGGCCATCCAGTGGATGAACGCCCCCATTACCGCCACCCCGGCAAGCATCGCCAGGTACGACATGATGCTCATCCAGATGGCGCTTTCCATGGTCAGCATCACCGCTGGCCGGTCGCCGATTACCCAGCCGACCTGGGTTGTACCGATGAACGCCGAAACGGCGGGGATCGCAGCCAGGATCAGGGTGTGCGTCAGGTACATGTGGCTGATGGTTTCTTCTTCGCCACGAATTTCCCGCCATTCCTGGTCGGGATGGGTAAACAGCCCCACAACGTGATGAATCATGCCGATCACTCCTCTCAATGTTGCCAAACGCCCCCCAGATGGAGCGCAAGCGGCCCTAGGCCCGAACACCGAAGCAAGCGGTAATGTGGCCTTATGTCGCAGTATAGGAAGCGGTTACCCGCATAAACCGTGCTTTTTAGAGCAAATTGCGCTGTAAGGCGCGCTGTTGATTACAATGAAGTCTTTATCGGAATGCCTACAGCGCCGCCGCGTTTGTGCGTAAAATGGTCGGCTTTTGTCACACCTCGCGGATCCAAGCGCTATGGGCACCCTCTCGGTCAACCAGAACAAACTGCAAAAACGCCTGCGTCGTCTCGCCGGCGAAGCCATCACCGACTACAACATGATCGAGGATGGCGACAAGGTCATGGTCTGCCTGTCCGGCGGCAAGGACAGCTACACCATGCTCGACGTTCTGTTGCACCTGCAGAAGGTGGCACCGATCAAGTTCGAGATCGTCGCGGTGAACATGGACCAGAAGCAGCCGGGGTTCCCCGAGCATGTGCTGCCGGCCTACCTGAAGGAACTGGGTGTCGAGTACCACATTGTCGAGAAGGACACCTATTCGGTGGTCAAGGAGCTTGTCCCCGAGGGCAAGACCACCTGCTCGCTGTGTTCGCGCCTGCGCCGTGGCACCCTGTACACCTTTGCCGACGAAATCGGCGCGACCAAGATGGCGCTGGGGCACCACCGCGACGATATCGTCGAAACCTTCTTCCTCAACATGTTCTTCAACGGCGCGCTCAAGGGTATGCCGCCGAAGCTGCGCGCCGACGATGGCCGCAATGTGGTGATCCGCCCGCTGGCCTACTGCAGCGAGAAGGATATCCAGGCCTACTCGGACATGAAGGAATTCCCGATCATCCCGTGCAACCTGTGCGGTTCGCAGGAAAACCTGCAGCGCCAGGTGGTCAAGGACATGCTGGTGGAGTGGGAGCGCAAGCACCCGGGGCGTACCGAGAGCATCTTCCGTGCCCTGCAGAACGTGGCACCGTCGCAGTTGGCCGACCGCAACCTGTTCGACTTCACCAGCCTGAAGATCGACGAGAATGCCACTCCGCGTTTCCTTGACGTGCTGAACATCTGAGCCCATGCGCGATTACCAGTGGTTGCACGAGTACTGCCTGAACCGCTTCGGCTCGGCTCAGGCCCTGGAGGCCTTCCTGCCGCAGCCGCGCACACCGGCGCAACTGCGTGATATCAGCGACGACCGCTACCTTTCGACCTTGGCCCTGCGCGTGTTCCGCGCCGGGCTCAAGCACAGCCTGGTGGATGCCAAGTGGCCGGCGTTCGAGCAGGTGTTCTTCGGCTTCGACCCGGAGAAGGTGGTATTGATGGGCGCCGAGCACCTCGAGCGGCTGATGCACGACGAGCGCATCATTCGCCACCTGGGCAAGCTCAAGAGCGTGCCGCGCAATGCGCAGATGGTTCTTGACGTGGCCAAGGAGAAGGGCAGTTTCGGCGCCTTCATCGCCGACTGGCCGGTGACCGACATCGTCGGTTTGTGGAAGTACCTGGCCAAGCACGGCAACCAGCTGGGCGGGTTGTCGGCACCGCGTTTCTTGCGCATGGTCGGCAAGGACACGTTCATCCCTACCGATGACATGGCTGCGGCGTTGATTGCGCAGAAGGTGGTCGACAAGCCGCCGACCAGCCAGCGGGACCTGGCCCTGGTGCAGCAGGCGTTCAACCAGTGGCATGCGGAGAGTGGGCGGCCGCTGTGCCAGTTGTCGGTGATGCTGGCGCATACCGTCAACCATTGAGAGTTGTGCTGGCCCCTTCGCGGGCATGCCCGCTCCCACAGGTACAGCGCCGACCTCAAGTGTGGCGCGAACCCTGTGGGAGCGGGCAAGCCCGCGAAGAATCTAACTGCCTTCGCCCGCCATGCGCCGCTCATGCTGGAACTTCCAGCGCACATACAGCAGCCCGGAAATGAACAGCCCCAGGCTCACCAGTACTTCAACCCAGCCAAATACCGCCCGCGCCGGGTCGAACGCCGCCAGCACGCCCTTGATGAAATAGATATTCACCACGAAGCAGCTCCAGGCATGTGCCCGGGCGCTGCCTGTCAGCATGCCCGGCAGCAACAGCAGCAACGGCACCAGTTCGATCGCCAGGATCACCTCGACCCGCGCCCCGTGCAGGTTGGCGAACCACAGGTTGTTCGCCACCAGCAGGGCGATCAGGCCGAAGAAGAATGCCAGGCTCAGCGCCCGAGTCAGGCGCAGGCGAGGCGCCAGCCACTCAAGCGGCGGCAATACCTTGGGCTTCTTAGCCACGTGCAGCCTCCAGGGCCTTTGCAGTGGTCGCCAGGCGTTGGCCAAGGGCGCGGCACAGGGCTATCTCGTGCTGGTCGAGCTCGCGCTTGCCATCGGCGCCAGCATGATGGCTGGCGCCATACGGGGTGCCGCCGCCACGGGTATCGAGCAATGCCGATTCGCTGTACGGCAGGCCCATCACCAGCATGCCGTGGTGCATCAGCGGCAGCATCATCGACAGCAGAGTGGTTTCCTGCCCGCCGTGCAGGCTGGCGGTAGAGGTGAACACGCCTGCCGGCTTGCCGACCAGTTCACCGCCCAGCCACAGGCTGCTGGTGCCATCCAGGAAGTACTTGAGCGGCGCCGCCATGTTGCCGAAGCGGGTCGGGCTGCCCAGTACCAGGCCGGCGCAGTGGCGCAGGTCATCCAGGGTGGCGTACAGCGCACCATTGGCAGGGATGTCCGGGGCCACTGCTTCGCACTCGGTGGAAATCGCCGGTACCGTGCGCAGGCGGGCTTCCATGCCGGCCAGCTCGATGCCGCGGGCGATGTGCCGGGCCATCTCGCTGGTCGACTCATGGCGGCTGTAATACAGCACCAGGATGTAGGGCTCGCTCACGGCAGGATCTCCAGTACTTTCTCGGGTGGTCGGCCGACTACGGCCTTGTCGCCAGCGATGAAGATCGGCCGCTCGATCAGTTTGGGGTGCCGGGCCATGGCGTCGATCAGTTGCGCGTCGGTAAGCGACGGGTCGGCCAGGTTCAGCTCCTCGTACTCGTCCTCGCCGGTACGCAGCAGCTGGCGCGGGGCGATGCCCAGCTTGCCGAGCAGAGACTTCAGGGTGGCCGCGTCGGGCGGGGTCTCGAGGTAGCGCACGATTGTCGGCGCCAGGCCGCGAGCTTCGAGCAGTTCCAGGGCGCCGCGGGATTTCGAGCAGCGCGGGTTATGATAGAGCGTGAGGTCGGTCATGTCGGGTCGCATCCAGCAGGGTGTGGCGGCTATTCTAACCGCAGCGACTGACCAATTTGCTTTAAAACTCGAGAAGGATTGACCCATGGCAAGGCGTCTGGCAGCAGTACTGGCCATCACCGCGAGCCTGTTGCTCGGTGGTTGCGGTGCCGATTATGGCGTGGACCAACACGGTAAGACGGTTAAGGCCGAACAAATCGACGGGCACTGGCTGGTGCTCAACTACTGGGCCGAATGGTGCGGGCCGTGCCGTACCGAAATCCCTGAACTGAACGCGGCAGCCAAGCAGTGGGCGGCCGATGGTATCAAGGTGGTGGGGGTGAACTTCGATGGCTTGCAAGGGCAGGAGCTGAAGCAGGCTGCCGAAACCCTGGGGATCGCTTTCACCGTATTGGCGCAGGACCCGGCCGAGCGCTATGACCTGCCGCGTAGCGAGGCATTGCCGGTGACCTATATCATCGATGACAAGGGCAAGGTGCGGGAACAATTGATGGGCGAGCAGACCCTGGAAGGGCTGCAGGCCAGGATCAAGGCACTGAAGGGCGCCTGATGCATTTTGGGGCTGCTTTGCAGCCCATCGCGACACAAGGCCGCTCCTACAGGGGGATGCGATCTCCTGTAGGAGCGGCCTTGTGTCGCGATGGGCCGCACAGCGGCCCCGGCAATATTCAGCCTTCCTCAGGCCAGAAGCGCAGTGGCTTGCCTTCGGCCGGCCAGAAACGCATCTGCTCGATAGGCGACACATCCCAGCGCTGCACTGTTTCCAGCGCCTGCAGGAAGCGTTTTTCCTGTTCCATCAACGCCGGCGCGCAGAGCTTGCGGGTCTTGCCGACCTTGCCGAAGCTAAGGTGCTCGCCGTCCAGTGTGTATGGCGCGAACAAGTGGTTGCAGCCGCCATTGCCATAGGCACGGCCATCGCTGGCCAAGGTCAGGGTCAGGTGGCTGTAGTCGATCAGCGGCCGTTCGCCAATCCACTCCAGCACATAGCTGCGCTCCTGCTGCAGCTTGGAAGGTTCTGCGGCGCAGCCGAGCAGGCCGGTGGCAATCAGCACGCCGGTCAGCAGATTTTTCACTCGGCGCTCTCCTGGCAACGCGGGCACAGGTGTTTTTCGCCACGGCTGGCCCAGCCCAGCTCGGCAATGCGTGCGCTGGCGGCAGGCTGGCGGGCTTTCTTGCCCAGCTTGGCGTCCACCGCGAACTCGAAGTCCAGCACGGCGTCGCAGCTGTCGCACGCGACCTGCCAGGTGAGGATTTCCAGCTCGTTGAACACCGGGCCGCTGGCCACGGCAACCCACTGGCCGCGCGGGTTGATCAGGTGGCGCACGCTCTCCACTGTCAGGCGCATGGACAAGTCCTTGCTGCCCTTGAGGGTGACCAGCAGGGTGTCACCTTTGTGCATCGAGCCGCCGTTGCCGGTGACCTGGTAGCGGCCCGGCACCAGGGCGCGGCACTCGATCAGGGTATGTTGCGGGTTGAAAAGGGTGTAGCGGAAATCGTGCTCGACCATGGGTCCTCCAGAAATGCCGCGTATCCTAGCACTAACCCATCACCAGATTCTGTGGATTGCCTGCCGCCCAGTGGTTGATGTTGTCCAGCGTGGTCGCGGCGATGGCATCCAGTGCCTCGCGGGTAAGGAACGCCTGGTGGGCAGTGATGATCACGTTTGGGAAGGTCAGCAGACGGGCCAGCACGTCGTCCTGCAGCGGCAGGTCGGAGCGGTCCTCGAAGAACAGCTGGGCTTCTTCTTCGTATACGTCCAGGCCCAGGTAGCCGAGCTGACCGCTCTTCAGCGCGTCGATCAGCGCCGGGGTGTCGACCAGCGCGCCGCGGCCGGTGTTGATCAGCATGGCGCCGGGCTGCAGCTGGGCCAGGCTTTGTGCATTGATAAGGTGCCGGGTGTGCTCGGTCAGCGGGCAGTGCAGGCTGATGACGCGCGCTTCACGCAGCAACTCGGGCAATGGCAGGTAGCGCGCGCCCAAGGCCAGCAGCTCGGGGTTGGGGTAAGGGTCATAGGCCAGCAACTGGCAGCCGAAACCGGCCATGATGCGGGCAAAGGCGGTGCCGATCTGGCCGGTACCGACCACGCCGACGGTCTTGTCGTGCAGGTCGAAGCCGGTCAGCCCGTGCAGGGTGAAGTCACCCTCGCGGGTGCGGTTGTAGGCCCGGTGCAGGCGCCGGTTCAGGGCCAGGATCAGCGCCACGGCGTGTTCGGCCACGGCGTGCGGCGAGTAGGCCGGCACTCGCACTACGGTCAGGCCCAGGCGCTGGGCGGCGGCCAGGTCGACATGGTTGTAGCCGGCCGAGCGCAGGGCGACCAGGCGCGTGCCGCCTGCGGCCAGGCGCTGCAGCACCTGGGCGTCGAGCTCGTCATTGATGAAGGCGCAGACCACCTCGTAGCCATCGGCCAGGGTAGCGGTATCGAGGGTCAGGCGGGCGGGCTGGAAGTGCAGGTCCAGTGTGGTGCCGCTGGCGGCACGGGTGAAGCTTTCCTGGTCGTAGTGCTGGCTGCTGAACAACAGGGCGCGCATGGTGGGTTCCTTTTCCAGTGCAGGAGGTACAGCATACCTTGAATATGGCGCGGGCCACTGTGGGAGCGGGCGTGCCCGCGAAGAAGACTTCGCGATGGATGGCACGGGCTTCGCCCATGTTCGCGGGCACGCCCGCTCCCACAGGGAACTGTGTCAGGCGCTCAGTCTGGCCTGCGCCGCCAGGCGGTTGATTGCCGCATCCAGTTCGTCCAGTGCCTGCTGTGCCAGCGGGTTTTCCTGCTTGAGCAAGGTTTCGCTGCGCTGGCACGCGGCCCGCAACTGCGGGACGCCGCAATAACGTGAGGCGCCGTTCAGGCGGTGCACCTGTTCGATCAGGCGGTTGCGGTCGTCGGCCTCGCGGGCGGCGCGTATGGCTTCGCGGTCGGCTTCCAGCGAGCCCAGCAGCATGCTTAGCATATCGGCCGCCAGGTCCGCTTTGCCGGCGGCCAGGCGCAGGCCTTCCTCAGGGTCCAGCACCTTCAGGTCATCACCGTTGGCCAGTTGCTCGGCCAGGCGTTCCTGCTCTGGCGCACCCAGGCTCAGGCCGGTCCATTTCATTACCACCTGGGCCAGCTGCCGTTCGCTGATTGGCTTGGTCAGGTAGTCGTCCATGCCTCCATGCAGCAACGCGCGTTTCTCGTTGGCCATGGCGTGGGCGGTGAGGGCGACGATCGGCAACGGGTCGCCGCTTTGGGTGTTTTCCCACAGGCGGATCTGCTCGGTGCAGGCGCGGCCGTCCATGCCGGGCATCTGCACGTCCATCAGCACCAGGTCGAACGGTTCGTTCTGTACCGCCTGTACTGCCGCATAGCCGTTGTCGACGGCCAGCACCTCGGCGCCCAGGTCTTCGAGCAGGGTCTGCACCAGCAGTAGGTTGGCGGGGTTGTCGTCGACGCAGAGAATCTTCGGCTGGCGCTGGCCGTTGATGCTGTTCACCTCGCCCTGCGGGCGGCGCGGTTGCACCAGTTCCAGCAACAGGCGGCGCAGTTTGCGCGTGCAGGTCGGCTTGGACAGCAACTGGCCATGGCCGTTGGGCAGGTACGGGTGGTACAGCGCCTGCTCGGTGGTCGGGCACAGCACCACGCACTGGCAATGGTAGCGCTCGAGCTGCTGATGGTAATGGCCCAGCTGCTCGGGCGACAGGTTGCCAAGGTTGGCCCCGAGCACGGCGAACTCGAACGGCAGGCCGGCCTGGCTGGCGGCTTGCACGCCCTGCAGCAGTTGGTCGAAGGAGGCGAACAGGCTGACGCTGAGGCCGAAGTCTTCCAGCTGGTGCTCCAACGCCTGGCGCGCCAGTTCGTGGCCATCGACGATGGCTGCGCGGCGGCCCAGCAGCGGTTGCAGCGGCAGCTCCTCGACACCATCGTGGGCCTTGGGCAGGTTGAGGCTGATCCAGAACTGCGAACCCTCGCCCGGGGTGCTGTCGACGCCGATTTCGCCGCCCATCTGCTCGATCAGGCGCTTGGAAATCACCAGCCCCAGGCCGGTGCCGCCAGGCTGGCGGGCCAGCGAGTTGTCGGCCTGGCTGAAGGCCTGGAACAGCGTACGCACATCCTGCGGCGACAAGCCGATGCCGGTGTCCTGCACGCTGATGCGCAGCTGCGCACTGTCCTCGTGCTCATCTTCGAGCATGGCGCGTACGACGATGGTGCCCTCGCGGGTGAACTTGATTGCGTTGCTGACCAGGTTGGTAAGGATCTGCTTGAGCCGCAACGGGTCGCCGATCAGCGACGACGGGGTATCGCGGTAGATCAGGCTGAGCAGTTCCAGCTGCTTGGCGTGGGCGGCCGGGGCGAGGATGGTCAGGGTGTCCTGGATCAGGTCGCGCAGGTTGAAGGGGATGCTGTCGAGCACCAGTTTGCCGGCCTCGATCTTGGAGAAGTCGAGGATCTCGTTGATGATCCCGAGCAGGTTGTCGGCAGACTTCTCGATGGTGCTCAGGTAGTCGAGCTGGCGCGGTGTCAGCTCGCTTTTTTGCAGCAGGTGGGTGAAACCGAGGATACCGTTGAGCGGGGTGCGGATTTCGTGGCTCATGTTGGCCAGGAACTCCGACTTGATGCGGCTGGCCTCCAGGGCTTCCTTGCGCGCCATGTCCAGCTCGATGTTCTGGATCTCGATGGTTTCCAGGTTCTGGCGTACGTCCTCGGTGGCCTGGTCGATGCTGTGCTGCAGTTCTTTGTGGGCGTTGTGAAGGGTTTCGGCCATGCGGTTGATGCCGCGCGCCAGCTCGTCCAGCTCATGGCTGCCCATGGCCGGCAGGCGTTCCTCGAGGTGGCCGTCCTTGAGCTGGTTGACCGCATGCTTGATGCGCTTGATCGGGTCGTTGATGGTGCGGCTCATGCGCAGTGCCAGCAGGCCGCTGAGCACCAGGCAGGCGAGAATCAGCAACAGGCTGGTGAACAGGTTGCGGTAGCCGCGCAGCAGGGTGCCGTCGTGGGACAGCTCGATCTCGACCCAGCCCAGCAGGCGTTCGGCTTCGGTCGGCACGGCATCGGTGGCCAGGTCGCGGTGGTGGCCGAACACTGGCATCAGATAGCGGGTGGCGTCATTGCCGCTGCGTTGCAGCAGCTGGGTGCCGGTGCCGCCGCTGGGCGGCTGGTTGAGCATGCTCGGGCCGGCATGGGCCAGGCGCGTGCGGTCCGGGGCCAGAAAGGCGACTGCGCGCACATCGGCCTGCTCCAGTGTTTGTGCGGCAATGCGCTCAAGTTGTGCCGGTGCCAGCTTGGCCATGGCGGGCGCGGCCAACGGCGCCAGCTGCTCGGCGATCATCTTGCCGCGTTGCAGCAGCTGGGTGCGCAGGTCGTTCTGTTGCAGCCAGGTGAAGTAACTACCCAGCACCAATGCCATCAGGCCGGCCGGCAGCAGGGCCAGCAGCAGGACCCGGCTGCGAATTCCCAAGCGATCGAGCACACTCGCCTCCTGTCATGTGCCTGGACACCGTCAAGCGATGACGGCCAAGCCGGGAAGTTACTCCGCCTGCCGTGCTATTGCACCTCTTTAGTACGTGTTTTGTGCCCTTGCAGCGGCATTGGTCGCAGGGCGGTTGCCTGGCAGGCGCTGGATACTCAATAATCACCCAATTGAGAATGCATGGCAGTTGCCAATGAATCCTGTAGCTATTCACAACTCCAATATCCTCGCCATCGAGGATGATCCGGTCCTCGGTGCCTATCTGCACGAAGAGCTGCAGCGCGGCGGCTTCCAGGTGACTTGGTGCCGCAACGGCCTGGAGGGCCTTGAAACGGCGGGACGCCATGCTTTCGACGTGGTGCTCATGGACATCCTGCTGCCCGGGCTAAACGGCCTGGATGCCCTGGCGCAGTTGCGCAAGCGCAGCGCCACGCCGGTGATCCTGATGTCGGCGCTAGGTGCCGAAGCCGACCGCATCAGCGGCTTCCAGCGTGGTGCCGACGACTACCTGCCCAAGCCGTTCAGCATGGCAGAGCTGCGGGTGCGCATCGAGGCTATCCTGCGCCGTGTGGCCCTCGAGCGGCGCCATCACGCCCCGCAGGTGCAGGAAGGCGGTGGCGAGTTGCAATATGACGAGGCGCTGTGCGACGTGCGCCTGGATGGCCACCTGGCCGGCCTGACACCCAGCGAATACCGCCTGCTCGACATTCTCAACCGCAACCTCGACGAAGTCCTGAGCAAGCCGTTCCTTTACCAGCAAGTGCTACAACGAGGCTATTCGCGGCATGACCGCAGCCTGGACATGCACGTCAGCCAGATACGCCGCAAGCTCAAGGGCATCGGCTATCACGAACGGCAGATCCGTACCGTGTGGGGCAAGGGCTACGTGCTCAGCGCCAGCGAGGCGGAGTAACCCATGCTCGACCGCCATTCGCTGTTCTGGAAGCTGGCGATCCTGCTGGTGGGCTTCTGCCTGCTGATGATCGGCCTCAGTTACACCTGGGGTCGGCACATGGAGACCCAGAACGCCTTCCTTTCGGAGCCGGCGCGGCAGGCTTTGCGTGGCTATGCCGCCGAGGCAGAGCAGGCATGGCGCAGTGGTGGGCGGGCAGGGCTGGACCGCTGGGTGGCGACGATGCACCAGCGCGAACGCGGCTGGGTTGGCGTGCTCGACCTGAACCTGCGGCCGCTCGACAGCGCCAGCCTCGACCCGCAGATCATGCAGCGGTTGACCCGCCTGCGCGGTGTCGACTGGCCGATGAGCCGGCGCAGTGTCGACCAGCCTTGGTTGCGCATACCGTTCCCGGGGGCACCGGAGCAGGGCATGTTGGTGATCGAACTGCCGCAGCGCTTCAACCCCGGCCAGTACCGGATGCTGTGGCGTATCGTCACCAACGGCATTATCCCGGGTCTGTTCACCCTGCTGTTGTGTGTTGGCCTTTATCGCATGCTGATCGTGCCGTTGAACCAATTGCGCGAGCAGGCCAATGCCTGGCGCGCCGACCAGTTGTCGGCTCGCCTGGACTCACGCACCATCGCCCGGCATGACGAGCTGGGTGAACTGGCCCGTGCCTTCGACCAGATGGCCGAGCGGCTGCAGGGCACGGTAGCCATGCAGCAGCAGTTGCTGCGTGATCTGTCTCACGAAATGCGTACGCCACTCAGCCGGCTGCGGGTGGCCTGCGATGGCGAAACCGACCTGCTGCGCCTGCGTGAACGCCTGACACGGGAGGTGGACTGCATGCAGCAGTTGGTCGAGGATACCCTGCAACTGGCCTGGCAGGACGCCGAACGTGCGCCGATGAACCTTGAGCCGATCGAGGTGCAGGCGCTGTGGGAGCTGCTGGCCGAGAATGCCAGGTACGAAAGCGGCTGGGCACCGGCGCGGCTGCGCTGCGAAGTGCCGGCGGACTGCTGGGTGCAGGGCAACCTGAACTACCTGGCCCAGGCGCTGGAGAACATGTTGCGCAATGCCATTCGTCACTCGCCGGCCGAGGGTGTGGTGCGCCTCGGTGGGCAGCGTGAAGGCGAGTATTGGCGGTTGTGGCTGGAAGACGAAGGCGGTGGCGTGGCTGAAGAAGACCTGGAGCGGATCTTTGCACCGTTCTCACGGCTGGACGGTTCGCGGCCCGGGGATGGTGGTTTCGGCCTGGGGCTGAGCATCGCCCGCAGTGCCATCCAGCGTCAGGGTGGCACCTTGTGGGCGCAGAATGGCAAACGCGGGCTGCGGTTGTGGATGCGCTTGCCAATACATGTCCCGGCCCCTTCGCGGGTGAACCCGCTCCCACAGGTTCATCACTACTCTTGAGGCTAGTGGAGTCCCTGTGGGAGCGGGTTCACCCGCGAAAGGGCCGGAACAGGCTATCGATATAGCTTGTAGCTATATTCATCACAGATTGCGTGATATGGCCGGGAAGGGTTTGCCGGTATGATAGGCACCCCTGCCGTCCGGATTGTGAAATACGCCATGACCTTGCAGTACCCAACCATCGCCGATTGCGTCGGCAATACGCCCCTGGTTCGCCTGCAGCGTATCGCTGGCGAAACCAGCAACACCCTCCTGCTCAAGCTCGAAGGTAACAATCCCGCCGGCTCGGTGAAGGACCGCCCGGCATTGTCGATGATCACCCGCGCCGAACTGCGCGGCCAGATCAAGCCCGGCGATACCCTGATCGAAGCCACCTCCGGCAACACCGGCATCGCCCTGGCGATGGCTGCGGCGATCAAGGGCTACAAGATGATCCTGATCATGCCTGACAATTCCACCGCCGAGCGCAAAGCCGCCATGACCGCCTACGGCGCCGAGCTGATCCTGGTGACCAAGGAAGAGGGTATGGAGGGCGCCCGTGACCTGGCCGAGAAGCTGCAGGCCGAAGGCCGCGGCCTGGTGCTGGACCAGTTCGCCAATGGCGACAACCCCATCGCCCACTACAACAGCACCGGCCCCGAGATTTGGCAGCAGACCCAGGGCACCATCACCCATTTCGTCAGCTCCATGGGTACCACCGGTACCATCATGGGCTGCTCGCAGTACCTCAAGGAACAAAACCCGGCGGTGCAGATCATTGGCCTGCAACCAATGGAGGGCTCGGCAATTCCGGGCATTCGCCGCTGGCCCGAGGAATACCTGCCGAAAATCTTCGACGCCAGCCGTGTCGACCGCGTGGTCGACATGTCGCAGCAGGAAGCCGAGGAAACCACCCGCCGCCTTGCCCGTGAAGAGGGCATTTTCTGCGGCGTGTCTTCCGGTGGTGCAGTCGCGGCCATGCTGCGCCTGTCCCGCGAGGTGGAAAATGCCACGATGGTCGCGATCATCTGCGACCGCGGCGACCGTTACCTGTCCACCGGCCTGTTCGACCCGAGCTAAATGTCAAAGAAAAAAAGCAACAGCGGCCTGCGCTTCCAGCCGGCTGGCGGCAACCGCAGCCCCCAGGTCCCGGTGGGCAAGAAGCAGCGCCTGGAAATCGAGCGCCTGGCCGGTGACGGCCGGGGCATTGCCTTCCACGAAGGGCGCACCTGGTTCGTCAGCGGCGCCCTGGCCGGTGAGGCCGTCGAGGCGCGGGTGCTCAATGCCCGTGGCAAAGTGGTCGAGGCCCGCCTGGAGCGCCTGCTGCAGGCCAGCCCCGAACGCCGTCAGGCACCGTGCCGGTATTACGAGCGTTGCGGAGGCTGCAACCTGCAGCACCTGCCGCACGAAGCGCAGCTGGCGCTCAAGCAGCGCACCCTGGCAGAGCAGCTTCAGCGGGTGGCCAGCGTGCAGCCCGAGGAATGGGCCGCACCGCTGAGTGGGCCGGAGTTCGGCTACCGGCGCCGCGCCCGCGTGGCCGTGCGCTGGGACGCCAAGGCGCGTCAGCTGGAGGTCGGCTTCCGTGCCGAAGCCAGCCAGGACATCATTGCCATCGACGATTGCGCGGTGCTGGTACAGCCCTTGCAGTCGATTCTGCGCCATTTACCGACCGTGCTGCGCTCGCTGAGCAAGCCGCAGGCGCTGGGCCATGTGGAACTGTTCAGCGGTACTGCCGAGGCGCTGCTGGTGCGCCATGTCGCGCCGTTGCCCGCCGAAGACCTGGCCAGGCTGCAGGCGTTCTGCGAACAGGCCAATGCCCAGTTGTGGCTGCAGGGCGAAGGGGAGCCGGCGCCAGTGGACCCGGCCGCGCAGCTGGGCTTTGCCTTGGCGCCTTGGCAGTTGGAACTGGCCTGGCGCCCAGGTGACTTCGTACAGGTGAATGCCCAGGTCAACACGGCAATGATAGAGCAGGCGCTGGCCTGGCTCGCACCGCAGGCCGACGAGCGCGTGCTGGACCTGTTCTGCGGCCTGGGCAACTTCGCCCTGCCACTGGCCCGGCAGGCGCGCGAGGTAGTGGCAGTGGAAGGAGTGCAGGCCATGGTCGATCGGGCCGCGGCCAATGCCCGGAACAACAATGTGCATAACGCACGGTTTTTTCAGGCCGATTTATCGCAGCCTTTGGCGGGTGCCGGATGGGCCGCCGAGGGCTTTTCTGCGGTACTCTTGGATCCACCGCGCGACGGTGCTTTCGAGGTGGTGCAAGGCATCGCCCGCCTCAAGGCCAGAAGGCTGGTCTATGTATCGTGCAACCCGGCCACGCTGGCGCGAGACGCGCAGGTGCTGGTCGGCCAGGGGTACCGGTTAAAAAGGGCCGGGATTCTCGACATGTTTCCTCAGACGGCGCATGTCGAGGCCATGGCGTTATTCGAAGCGGGCTAGCTGACTGGCCCCTTGGTGCGGCTTTCATGGAATGGTGGCCGCACGGTGATCGCCAGCGCACCCGTGTGGTGTGCTGTATGGAAAGGTAAAACAAAGATGGTACAGGTGAGAGTGCACCAGCCGGTCAACACCGACGGCAGTATCAATCTCGAAGCATGGTTGGACCATGTGGTAAGCGTCGATTCGGCACTGGATCGCGCAGCGCTGAAAGAGGCCTGCGAGTTTGCCCATGAAGTCGAGAAAAAGGGCAACCCGGCCAAGCATTCCTGGGCGGACGGTACGTCCAGCTTCCAGGCGGGCCTTGAGATCGCGGAAATCCTAGCCGACCTCAAGCTCGACCAGGATTCCCTGGTGGCGGCGGTCATCTACCGCTCGGTGCGCGAGGGCAAGGTGACGCTGGCCGAGGTCAGCCAGCGCTTTGGCCCGGTAGTGTCCAAGCTGATCGACGGTGTGCTGCGCATGGCCGCCATCAGCGCCAGCCTCAGCCCGCGCCAATCGCTGGTGCTGGGCTCGCAGGCGCAGGTCGAGAACCTGCGCAAGATGCTCGTGGCAATGGTCGACGACGTGCGCGTGGCGCTGATCAAGCTGGCCGAGCGCACCTGCGCGATCCGTGCGGTGAAGGCCGCCGACGACGAGAAACGCCTGCGTGTCGCGCGCGAGGTGTTCGATATCTATGCGCCGCTGGCGCACCGCCTGGGTATCGGCCACATCAAGTGGGAGTTGGAAGACCTTTCCTTCCGCTACCTCGAACCCGACCAGTACAAACAGATCGCCAAGCTGCTGCACGAGCGCCGGTTGGACCGCGAGCGGTTCATCAGCGAGGTTATGAACCAGCTGCAGAACGAGCTGCTGGCCACTGGCGTCAAGGCCGACATCAGCGGCCGGGCGAAACATATCTATTCGATCTGGCGCAAGATGCAGCGCAAAGGCCTGGAATTCAGCCAGATCTACGACGTGCGCGCGGTACGCGTGCTGGTGCCGGAAATTCGCGACTGCTACACCGCGTTGGGCATCGTGCATACCCTGTGGCGGCATATCCCCAAGGAGTTCGACGATTACATCGCCAACCCCAAGGAGAACGGCTATCGCTCCCTGCACACCGCGGTGATCGGCCCCGAGGGCAAGGTGCTGGAAGTGCAGATCCGTACCCACGGCATGCACGAGGAAGCCGAGCTTGGGGTATGTGCCCACTGGCGCTACAAGGGCACCGACGTCAAGTCCAGTTCCAACCATTACGAAGAGAAGATCTCCTGGCTGCGCCAGGTGCTGGAGTGGCACGAAGAGCTGGGCGACATCGGTGGCCTGGCCGAGCAGCTGCGGGTCGACATCGAGCCGGACCGGGTCTATGTGTTCACCCCGGACGGCCACGCCATCGACTTGCCAAAAGGTGCCACGCCGCTGGACTTCGCCTACCGCGTGCACACCGAAATCGGCCACAACTGCCGCGGCGCCAAGATCAACGGGCGCATCGTGCCGCTCAACTACAGCCTGCAGACCGGCGAGCAGGTCGAGATCATTACCAGCAAGCACGGCAATCCCAGCCGTGACTGGTTGAACTCCAACCTGGGCTACGTCACTACCTCGCGGGCACGGGCCAAGATCGTACACTGGTTCAAGCTGCAGGCACGCGATCAGAACGTCGCTGCCGGCAAGACCTTGCTCGAACGCGAGCTCAGCCGCCTGGGCCTGCCGCAGGTGGATTTCGAGCGCCTGGCCGAGAAGACCAACGTCAAGACCGCCGAGGACATGTTCGCCTCGCTCGGTGCCGGCGACCTGCGCCTGGCGCACCTGGTCAACGCCGCCCAGCAGCTGCTTGAGCCCGAGCGCATCGAGCAGATCGAACTGGTACCGCGCAAGCCTACCGGGCCGCGTACCGGCAAGCGTGGCGACATCCAGATCCAGGGTGTCGGCAACCTGCTGACGCAGATGGCCGGTTGCTGCCAGCCGCTGCCTGGCGACGCCATCGTCGGCTACATCACTCAGGGCCGCGGTGTGAGCATCCACCGCCAGGACTGCGCTTCGGTGCTGCAGTTGGCGGGCAAGGAACCGGAGCGCATGATCCAGGTAAGCTGGGGGCCGATCCCGGTGCAGACCTACCCGGTCGACATCGTCATCCGTGCCTACGACCGCCCGGGCTTGCTGCGCGATGTGTCGCAAGTGCTGCTGAACGAAAAGATCAACGTGCTGGCGGTGAACACCCGCTCGAACAAGGAAGACAACACCGCGCTGATGTCGCTGACCATCGAGATTCCAGGCCTGGATGCGCTGGGGCGCCTGCTGGGGCGGATCTCGCAGTTGCCCAACATCATCGAGACGCGGCGTAATCGTACACCTTGAGACTGCGGTGCCTGCTTCGCGGGCTTGCCTGCTCCCATAGGCAAGATGCAGATTTCGAAACCTGCATGCATCCTGTGGGAGCGGGCAAGCCCGCGAAGAAGCCACCACCGAAGGACCTGCCTGAATGACCTACACCCTCGAAGACCTGCTGCACCTCATGGCCCGCCTGCGCGACCCGCAGTACGGCTGCCCGTGGGACCTGAAGCAGAACTACGCGAGCATCGTCCCGCACACCATCGAAGAGGCCTACGAGGTTGCCGATACCATCGAGCGTGGCGACTTCGAGCACCTGCAAGGTGAGCTGGGCGACCTGCTGTTCCAGGTGGTCTACTACAGCCAGCTGGCCCGCGAGGAGGGGCGTTTCGAGTTCGACGGCGTGGTCGACAGCATCACCCGCAAGCTCATTCGCCGTCACCCGCATGTATTCCCCACCGGCGAGCTGTATGCGCCGGTGGACACCCCCAGCCTGAACGAGGCCCAGGTCAAGTCACGCTGGGAAGAAATCAAGGCTGAAGAGCGCGCGGAAAAGAGCCAGCCCGAACAGCTGTCGTTGCTCGACGACGTACCAGCGGCATTGCCGGCGTTGTCGCGGGCAGCCAAACTGCAAAAGCGCGCAGCCACGGTTGGTTTCGACTGGCCTGCGGCATTGCCGGTGCTGGACAAGGTGCGCGAAGAGCTGGACGAAGTGCTGCAGGCCATGGCCGACGGCGATGCCGATGCGCTCGAGGATGAAATCGGCGACCTGCTGTTTGCCGCCGTCAACCTGGCCCGCCACCTCAAACATGACCCGGAACACGCCCTGCGCCGTGCCAATCGCAAGTTCGAGCGGCGTTTCCGCTTCATCGAACAGGCATTGCGCGACAGTGGCCGCCCCATCGAAGATTGTAACCTTGATGAACTGGATGCCCTTTGGGGTGAAGCCAAACGTCAGGAAAAGAACCTGCCCAGCTGCGGCTGAGCTGTTGCATAAGTGAGTGAACATTCATGAGCCTTTCCCTTCGCGACCAACTGCTCAAAGCCGGTCTGGTCAACCAGAAACAGGTTTCCCAGGCCAACAAGGCCGAGAAGAAACAGAAACGCCTGGAGCACAAAGGCCAGGTCGAGGTGGACGACAGCCAGCAGCGCATGGCCAAGGAAGCCATGGCCGAGAAAGCCAAGCGTGACCAGGAACTGAACCGCCAGCAGCAGGAAAAAGCCGAGCAGAAGGCCCGCGCGGCGCAGATCAAGCAGTTGATCGAAGCGACTCGCCTGCCGAAGCTGAGCACCGAGGACTACTACAACTTCGTCGACGACAAGAAGGTCAAGCGCATTGCCGTCAATGCTCTGATGCGGACCAAGCTGAGCAATGGTGCGCTGGCCGTGGTGTCGTTTGCCGGCGGCTATGAGGTGATCCCTCGTGAGGCGGCATTGAAGATCCAGGAGCGCGACCCTGGCCGTGTCCTGCTGCTGAACACCCATGTCGAGGAAGCGGACGAGGACGACCCGTACGCAGCCTACAAGATCCCTGATGATCTGATGTGGTAACCACGAAAAACCCCGCCTTGGCGGGGTTTTTCATTTGAAGATGGGTCATTGCGTGGCGCGCTGGTTTTCCAGGTTTTCCAGCTCTGTACGGTACTGATGCGCTTCATGTTCGTTGTGGAACATCCCCACCAGTTGGCCCTGTTGGTGCACATCCCAGATCCGCACACCAGCGGCCAGGCCTTCGTGGGACATTTTCGATTCGTCGCGTTCGGTTACTTGGACTGTCATCGTTAAACTCCACTGTTTCAGTTGGCTGCGACACTGTGTCGCACAACCTCTTTATAGAGTTTGTTAGCAGGCTAAGTAAATAAAACCGGCATGAAACAAGTTTCATGGAAGCCGGAGCGCAATCAAAAAAAAGCCCCGCACAAGGCGGGGCTTCGGGTACTGCTGGCAGCGCTGGCTCAGTTGCCCTTCACCGGCTTGCCATCGACCGTGCCATCCTGCAGCACGATCACGTATTCCTTGCCATCGGTCTCGACCTGGCGCAGTTGCACCAGCAGGTAGTCCCAGTTCTTGGCGAACCACAGCTCGGTGATGCGCTTGCTCTGGCTTGGGTCGCGCACGCGCTCGACCTTCACCGCATCGACCTGGCCAGTCTTGGTAGTGACCTTTTCGGTGCCCAGCACGCGGAAGTCGTAGGTGTCGATCTCGTCACCATCGACCACCTGGTAGGTCATGCTCTTCTTGCCGGCGGCCAAGTCATGTTGCAGGGCCAACTGGTAGGACGACTTGTCCAGCACACCACGGTTCAGCGGCAGGTTGATGGCATCGCCACGGTCGCTGCCGGTGACCTTTTTGCTGTTCCAGTCGAAAGTCAGGTCGACCTTCTTGGCCTTGCCCAGGCCACCACGCTCGAAGTGGTACTTCTGTGGCAGCAGGGTGTCGTTGTCCATGCGCAGGGTGCTTTGCTCGGTCAGGCTGGCGATCATCATGGAAGCCTTGAAATTAAGGTCCCAGGTACCGTTGGCATTCTTGACCAGGCTGCGCTCGGCGGTGCCGCTCATGGGCAGTTGCTTCCAGTCTGCGGTATAGCTGGCCGAGAAAGGCTTCAGATCAGCTGCCTGGAGGGGCAGGGCGAGCACGGCGAGAGCCAAGAGCAGGGCGCGACGCATAAATTCTCCTAGGATCGAATCAAGTGACCGCTGGCCGCCAGTGGCTGGCCATCCAGTAATGCACCCTGTTCGCCAAGACGCAAGCGCCCTTCGGCGAACCAGCGCACCGCCAGCGGGTAAATCAGGTGTTCCTGGCGGTGTACCCGCTGGGCCAGGCTTTCGACGGTGTCGTCAGGCACCACCGGCACCACAGCCTGTACGACCAGAGGGCCGCCATCGAGTTCCTCAGTCACGAAGTGTACGCTGCAGCCGTGCTCGCCGTCGCCTGCCTCCAGCGCCCGACGGTGGGTATGCAAGCCCTTGTACTTGGGCAGCAGCGACGGGTGGATGTTGAGCAGGCGGCCCTGGTAGTGGCGCACGAAGTCGCCACTGAGGATGCGCATGAAACCGGCCAGCACCACCAGGTCGGGGGCGAAACCGTCGATGCGCGCCATCAGCGCGGCATCGAAGGCTTCACGGCCGTCGAACTGGGTGTGCTCGAGCACGACGCTGTCTATGCCGGCCGCCGCGGCGCGTTGCAGGCCGTAGGCATCGGCGCGGTTGGAAACCACTGCACGGATGCGCACCGGGCTGTCCTGGCCTTGGCAGCTGTCGATCAGGGCTTGCAGGTTGCTGCCGGAGCCCGACAGCAGTACCACTACATTGCAGGTCTTGCTTGGCATCAGTGTGCCTTGAGGTTTTGCAGCTCGACCTGGGCAGCGCCTTCGGCGGCTTCGGCGATGTGGCCGATCACCCATGGCTGCTCGCCAGCGGCGCGCAGTTCGTTCAGGGCTGCTTCTACCTGGTCCTGGGCCACGCAGATGACCATGCCGACGCCGCAGTTCAGCACGCGGTGCATTTCATGCTCGTCGACGTTGCCTTTTTCCTGCAGGAAGTCGAATACCGCCGGGCGCTGCCAGCTGGCCACGTCGATGACCGCCTGGGCGTTGGCCGGCAGTACGCGCGGGATGTTGTCCAGCAGGCCGCCACCGGTGATGTGGGCCATGGCCTTGACCGCGCCGGTGTTCTTGATCAGTTGCAGCAGCGGCTTGACGTAGATGCGGGTCGGCGCCATCAGCAGGTCGGTCAGCGGCTTGCCGTCCAGCTGGGTGTTCTCGATGTCGGTGGCGGACACTTCGAGGATCTTGCGGATCAGCGAGTAGCCGTTGGAGTGCGGTCCCGAGGACGGCAGGGCGATCAGTGCGTCGCCGGTGGCAACCTTGGAGCCGTCGATGATCTCGGCCTTTTCCACCACGCCGACGCAGAAGCCGGCCAGATCGTAGTCTTCGCCTTCGTACATGCCAGGCATTTCGGCGGTTTCACCACCGACCAGCGAGCAGCCGGCCAGTTCGCAGCCGGCACCGATGCCGGTGACCACGGTGGCGGCCACGTCGACGTTCAGTTTGCCGGTGGCATAGTAGTCGAGGAAGAACAATGGCTCGGCGCCGCACACTACCAGGTCGTTGACGCACATGGCGACCAGGTCCTGGCCGATGCTGTCGTGCTTGTTCAGGTTCAGTGCCAGACGCAGCTTGGTGCCGACGCCGTCGGTGCCGGAGACCAGCACCGGCTGCTTGTAGCCGGCCGGGATCTCGCAGAGGGCGCCGAAGCCGCCCAGGCCACCCATGACTTCAGGGCGTGCGGTGCGTTTTGCCACGCCCTTGATGCGTTCGACCAGTGCTTCGCCGGCGTCGATGTCTACACCGGCGTCCTTGTAGCTCAGGGAGGGTTGCTTGCTCATTGATCCAGGCCTTTAGGAGGGAGGGATTCTTAAAAACGACCATGACGGCCAAGGCCGGCTGGTAAGCGGCGGCTGCCTGAAACGTCAGTGGTCTGTGAAGGCGCGCGATTTTATCAGGGTTGCCGGGCAGCGGCCATCCTCAGGCCGACGGGCAGGGCATGAAAATAGGTAAAAAGTTGGGGGTGTACGCCACAAGGGCCGCGCCATGCACGCGCAGGCGCTGAACCTGTTGCGGCGAGCACCTGTCAGACCATCACATTTCCCAGGCAATCTCCGCAACCAATCTTTCATCCTCGCGACTGGTTACCTTTCGCCCCCGTGTATAAGGTATAGGCATTGCGGTAAATGGACAGGAATCCTCCATGCGTCTCTTCAATATTCTGGCAGCCGGTTGCCTGGCCCTGATCTCGGCCACTGCCCAGGCTGAAAATGTCACCGGCCTTTACCAGGTGCGCGAGCCGGTGACAGGGCAGGGCGCCGAAGCCCGTGCCGCGGCTACCATCCAGGCTCTCGATACCCTGGTAACGCGCCTGACCGGCGACCCCAAGGCGGCGCAAAGCCCGGCATTGGCCGCTTTGCGCAAGGACCCGCAGCAAATCATCAACCAGGTCGCCAGCGAAGCCGGGCCACCCGAATCGGTGCTGGTCGAGTTCGACCCTGGCAGTACCGAACGGGCCTTGCGCAAGGCCGGCCTGGCATTGTGGGGCAGCAACCGACCCTCGATTCTCGGCTGGTGGCTGAACGACAGTGTCGAAGGCAGCAACCTGGTAGGTGACGGCCAGGCCAGCGCCCAGCCCCTGCGTCGTGCCGCCCAGCACCGTGGCCTGCCGTTGCGGCTGCCGCTGGCCGACCTGCAGGAGCAATTGGTGGCCAATGCCGAGCAGATCGAAGGCAGTGACCCTGCGGCGCTGCGCGAAGCCTCAGGGCGCTACGGCGCCGATGCCTTGCTGGCGGTGCATGCCCGGGAAGCCGACGGCAAATGGCAGGGCAAATGGCAGCTTTGGCTGGGCGACCAGCGTGAACATGGCACTGCCGAGGGTGCCGACCCGGCAGCACTGGCCGACGCCGTGATGCTGGCGCTCAGCAGCAGCCTGGCGCCGCGCTACGTCACCCGCCCGGGCGCCAGCAGCCAGTTGCAGGTGCAAGTGCAGGGGATGAACCTGCAGCGCTACGCCGAGCTGGCCCGCGTGCTCGAACCCTTTGGCCCGCGCCTGCAGATGGCCGAAGGCAGCACCCTGACCTACGGCGTGACCGCCAACCGCGAACAGCTGCGCGCCCAGCTTGGCCTGGCCAAGCTGCAGGAAGTACCGGTAGAGCAGGCGCCCGCTGTGCAGCCCCCTCCAGCTCCGGCAGACGCTGCCGGCGCTGGGCAACCAGTGCCGGCCCAGCCAGCACCCAAGCCGTTCGACGGTTTGCGTTTTCGCTGGTAAGAGGAGCACACCGTGACCGACGTACGTCGTTGGATCTGGCTGGGCGTTGCCCTGCTGGTCGCCGTGCTGCTTTACAGCCTGCACAACATTCTTACCCCGTTCCTGGTCGGCGTGCTGCTGGCCTATCTGGCCGACCCGCTGGTTGACCGCCTGGAGCGCCTGGGGCTGTCGCGCACCTGGGGCGTAGTGGTGGTGTTCGGCCTGTTCACCTTGCTGTTGCTGGCCTTGCTGCTGGTTTTGGTGCCGCTGCTGGCCAAGCAGCTGGTGCGCCTGTACGAACTGGCGCCGCAGATGCTCGACTGGCTCGAGCACGTGGCGCTGCCCTGGGTGCAGAGCCGCCTGGGCCTGGCTGACGGCTTCTGGAAGTTCGACAAGATCAAGGCCGCCATCGGCACGCACATGGGCCAGACCACCGATATCGTCGGTGTGCTGCTGTCCCATGCCACTGCCTCGAGCCTGGCGCTGATGGCCTGGCTGGCCAACATGGTGCTGATCCCGGTGGTGGGTTTCTATCTGCTGCGCGACTGGGACCTGATGATGGCCAAGCTGCGTGGCCTGCTGCCGCGCCAGCGTGAGCCGCAAGTGATGGGCCTTGCAGGCGAATGCCATGAGGTGCTGGGGGCGTTCGTGCGCGGGCAATTGATGGTGATGGTGGCCCTGGGCATCATCTATTCGGCCGGGCTGATGCTGGTGGGGCTGGAACTGGGGCTACTGATCGGCATGCTCGCCGGGTTGGCTGCCATCGTGCCGTACATGGGTTTCATCATCGGCATCGGCGCGGCCTTGGTGGCTGGCCTGTTCCAGTATGGCGGCGACCTGTACCCGATGCTGGGTATCGTCGCAGTGTTCATGGTCGGCCAGGCGCTGGAAGGCATGGTGCTGACCCCGCTGCTGGTCGGTGACCGCATTGGCCTGCACCCGGTTGCGGTGATTTTCGCGATCCTGGCCGGCGGTGAGCTGTTCGGCTTTACCGGGGTGTTGCTGGCGCTGCCGGTGGCGGCGGTGATCATGGTGCTGCTGCGGCATGTGCATGACTTGTACAAGGAATCGGACATGTATGCCGGGGATATCGACCCGGAGTTGTGATCCCAGGGCCGCCTTAATGCCGGCCAGTTAAGAAAATTGGGGCCGCGTTGCGGCCCTTCGCGGGCTTGCCCGCTCCCACAGATGTGTCGCTGAGCCCATGATTTACGCGCCCCCTGTGGGAGCGGACAAGCCCGCGAAGGGTTGCAAAGCAGCCCCAAAATAGCCAAAAAAGCGCAACTCATTGATTTTACTTGTGCTATCCGCTGCCGTGATTGTGCGCCCCGCGCTGCGGGTATAGACTTTGCACATTGTTCACCAAAGGCCCCCTGCGGTCCTGTCGACCGCCCGCGAGCATGAAACCACCGATCCAGTTGCCCCTGGGTGTGCGCCTGCGCGATGACGCCACCTTCATCAACTACTATCCGGGCGCCAATGCTGCGGCATTGGGCTACGTCGAGCGGCTATGCGAAGCCGACGCCGGCTGGACCGAGAGCCTTATCTACCTGTGGGGCAAGCAAGGTGTTGGCCGTACCCACCTGCTACAGGCCGCTACCCACCGCTTCCAGCAACGCGGCGAGCCAGCCGTCTACCTGCCGCTGGCGCAATTGCTCGATCGTGGCGTAGGGCTGCTCGACTACCTGGCCCAGTACGAACTGGTGTGCATCGACGACCTGCACGTGATCGCCGGCAAGGCTGACTGGGAAGAGGCCATGTTCCACCTGTTCAACCGCCTGCGTGACAGCGGCCGGCGCCTGCTGCTGGCCGCCTCGGCATCGCCGCGCGAACTGCCGATCAAGCTGCCCGACCTGAAGTCGCGGCTGACCCTGGCCCTGGTGTTCCAGATGCGTGGCCTGTCCGATGAAGACAAGCTGCGTGCCCTGCAACTGCGTGCTTCGCGCCGTGGCCTGCACCTTACCGACGAAGTCGGCCACTTCATCCTCACCCGCGGCGCACGCAGCATGAGCGCGTTGTTCGACCTGCTGGAACGCCTCGATCAGGCCTCGTTGCAGGCACAGCGCAAGCTCACCATCCCTTTCCTCAAAGAAACCCTGGGCTGGTAGCCCCGAAAACGCTGGGCCAGAGCGGCAAAACGAAAAAGTCACATCTTTTTCGATAAAATTTGCAAATGGCCATGATAGAGGGCATAGTTTCACCCTTCTAAAGGATTACAGACACGGTCGTGCCCATGCTGAAGCGCTTCGCACCCCTCGTGCCACTCGCACTCGTGACCCTGCTTTTTGGCTGCGCGGCCCAAGGCCCAGCTTCTCATTCAGAGCTGCAGTCCCAGGATCACTCCCCGATCGCCGCACAATCGGCCTTCAAGGCCAAAGCCTCCTCCTCGTCGGTATTCGGCGAGCCGGAAGAGCTGGCTACCGAAGATGACCTGGAGGCCTTCTCCAGCAGCAAGCCTTACCAGTTGCCAGCTCTGGCTGACAGCATTCTCGAGCGCGGCATGTCGCTGATCGGCACTCGCTATCGCTTCGGCGGTACCTCGGAGAAGTCCGGCTTCGACTGCAGTGGTTTCATCGGCTATCTGTTCCGCGAAGAGGCGGGTGTGACCCTGCCGCGTTCCACGCGTGAAATGATCAACGTCGATGCCCCGAAAGTGGCCCGCAACAAACTCAAGCCAGGTGACCTGCTGTTCTTCAGCACCAATGGTCGCGGCCGAGTCAGCCATGCTGGCATTTACCTGGGTGACAACCAGTTCATTCACTCCAGCAGCCGCCGCAGCGGTGGTGTGCGCATCGACAGCCTCGGTGACCGCTACTGGAGCAAGACCTTCATCGAAGCCAAGCGTGCCTTGGCCATGGCGCCGACCACCAATATCGCGCGCAACTGATAGCAAAATGATGTACCCTGCCGCGGCGGCGATGCTTTGAAAAAAAGCTCGCCGCCGTGCGCATTTATAGAAAGCGTCTAATCTAATTTCTCAACTCTTTTCGGCTGCGGCCCAGCGGACTCAGACAGGATGTTCTGGCCATGGTAAAGATGGCGCGCTTCGCATTTCTCTCCTTGGCAGCCTTGCTGGCTGCCTGCTCCAGCCGTGCGCCTGCGCCGGCTCCTGTGGTACAGCCGCAGGTAACCTATAGCCAGCCCAGCCCTTCGCCGATTGCCGATGACGTGCTGATGCGTGCCATCGGCCTGGTGGGCACGCCTTATCGCTGGGGTGGCAATACGCCGGACTCCGGTTTCGATTGCAGTGGCCTGATCAAGTACGTCTATCGTGATGCTGCCGGCATAAGCCTGCCGCGTTCGACGCGTGAGATGATCGTAATGCGCGCGCCAACCGTGGATGCCAAGTCGCTGCAGTCCGGCGACCTGGTGTTCTTCGCCACCAGTGGCGGCTCGCAGGTCAGCCATGCGGGCATCTATGTCGGGGAAGGGCGCTTCGTGCATGCACCTTCCAGCGGTGGCACGGTGCGTCTGGACTACCTGTCCAACAGTTACTGGGCCAAGGCTTACCTGCAGGCCAAGCGCGTCATTCCGCAAGGGCATCTGGCGCAGAACCCCTGAGGACAGGCGGGGCTTTGCTCACCCGCCAGACCACGTTGCCGACATCATCGGCTACCAGCACGCCGCCACGCCCGTCGGTGATTACGCCGACCGGGCGCCCTTGGGCCTTGCCATGCTCATCCAGAAAACCGGTAAGCAGGTCTACGGGCTTGCCCGAGGGCTTTCCTGATGGGTCGAACGGTACGAAAATCACCTTGTAGCCACTGTGTGGCTTGCGGTTCCACGACCCGTGCTGGCCCACGAATGCCCCTTGTTCGAAGGGCGGTGGTAGCCCGTTCGGTTCGGCGAATGCCAGCCCTAGCGATGCCGTGTGTGGGCCTACGGCGTAGTCGGGCACCAGCGCCTGGGCTACTTTTTCAGGCGCTGGCGGTTGCACGCGCTCGTCCACGTGGCGGCCGTAGTAGCTATAGGGCCAGCCATAGAAACCGCCGTCCTTCACGGAAGTGATGTAGTCCGGTACCAGATCGCTACCGATCTCGTCACGCTCGTTGACTGCCGTCCACAACGTACCGCTGTGCGGCTCCCAGGCCAGGCCGTTAGGGTTGCGCAGGCCGGTGGCGAACAGGCGGTGCTGGCCGCTGGTGGGGTCCACTTCCCAGATCGCGGCGCGTCCCTGTTCCTTGTCCATACCGTTTTCGCCTACGTTGCTGTTGGAGCCGACCGTCACGAAAAGCTTCTTGCCATCAGGGCTGGCGATCACGTTCTTGGTCCAGTGGTGGTTGAGCGGCCCGCCTGGCAACTCGACCACTGGCTGGCCTTCATTGCGAATTTGCATGGCACCGGGCTCATAGTGAAAGCGCATCAACCTGTCGGTGTTGGCGATATACAGGTCCTTCCCGACCAGCGCCATGCCGAACGGTGAGTTGAGCTCTTCGATGAAGGTCGTACGGATTTCAGCCACGCCGTCGTGGTCGGCGTCACGTAACAGGGTAATGCGGTTTGCGCTGGGTACGCCTGCGCCTGCCCGCTTCATCACCTTCTTCATGACCCAGCCGCGCAGGCCTTTGCCATCTTCGGGCTTGGATGGGGCATTGGTTTCGGCTACCAGGACGTCGCCGTTGGGCAGCAGGTATAGCCAGCGAGGGTGGTCGAGCCCGCTGGCGAATGCTTTCACCTGAGTGCCTGGTGCTACCTCGGGCTTGGCGTCCTTGGGCCAGCCCACTGCCGGGGCGATATTCACGGTGGGGAGGGTTGTCTTGACCGGAGCAGGCAGCTGGGGGGTTGGACCACTGCCGTCGAGTACATTCAGCAGGGCGGTTTCGCCGCAGGCAGTCAGGCTGGCGGCCAATAACCAAGGCGTCAGGTGTTTCATGGGGCGGCGTCCTCCTAACAGGGCCTATGAATTGAGAGGTCGGTGACATTCGCCAGGTTCCCGGCAACTTTCCAACTGCCGTTGCCGTTGCTTTTGCTTCTAAGCGCGCGATAGTTCAGGCGCCACCGATTGCGACTTCAGGAGGCCGAGCGAAGGGACTGCGGAGGGAGGTGACGGGCATGGATGCCCGTCAAGCGCTGAGGCCCCATGGATGGGGCCTGCAGCGCGTACTCCCGGGAGCAGGCCCGTAGCGAGGGGACCCCGGAGCGCAGCGTAGGGGCCGGATGATAGGAGCCAGCGTTTTTTGGTTACTTTTTGTCGCGTTTGACAAAAAGTGACCCGCCGTAAGGGCGGAAAGGTGATTAAGCGCCACCTTCGAAAATGAATGTTGACCTTGTTGTTGATGCCCACGCTTGAAAGCGAAGAGCGAAGAGCGAAGAGCGAAGAGCGAAGAGCTGAAAAAGTACTGGTCTTGATGTAAGCGTCCGGCGAACTCACCTTGCGTAAGTCAGGCCGGCACCCACTGATGCGGCAGCAACTGTCCGATCTCACTGGCCCGTTGGGTCGGCAGCCGCGTCAGTACATCCTTGAGATAGGCATACGGATCATGCCCATTCATGCGTGCCGACTGGATCAAACTCATGATCGCCGCCGCGCGCTTGCCGCTGCGCAGCGACCCGGCAAACAACCAGTTCGAGCGCCCGAGTGCCCATGGCCGTATCTGGTTCTCGACCTGGTTGTTGTCGATGGGCACAGCCCCATCGTCCAAGTAGCGCGTCAGCGCTACCCAGCGTTTCAGGCTGTAATCGAGGGCTTTGGCTGTGGCTGATCCGTTGGGCACCAAGTCGCGCTGGGCCAACATCCAGTCATGCAGTGTTTTGAGGATCGGCACCGCCAATTCTTGTCGTATTCGCCAGCGCTCTTCATCACTCATGTCCCGCGCCTGACGTTCGACCTCGTACAAGCCGCTGATCGAGTGCAGTGCCTGTTCGGCCAGCTGACTTTTGTTCGCTACGTGCAGATCAAAGAACTTGCGACGGGCGTGAGCCATGCAGCCGATTTCAGTGATGCCTTGCTCAAATCCGGCCTTGTAGCCAGCGAAGTCATCGCAAACCAGCTTACCGTTCCAGTCGCCCAGGAAGTTGCGTGCATGTTGTCCGGCACGGCTTGGGCTGAAGTCGTAAACCACCGCGTTGAGCGCCGAAAACGGCGTCGTGCTGTACGCCCAGACATAGGCCCGGTGGGTTTTCTTCTCGCCTGGCGCAAGCATTTGCACCGGTGTTTCATCGGCGTGAATCACACCCTGGTTCAGCACCGCTTCACGCAGAGCATCAACTAGCGGCTGAAGTCTCACGCCAGTTTGTCCGACCCATTGCGCCAAGGTCGAACGAGCAATTGCCAGTCCGGCGCGACCAAAGATTTTCTCCTGCCGGTACAGCGGCAAGTGATCGGCAAACTTGGCCACCATCACGTGGGCCAACAAACCTGCGGTCGGGATACCTTTGTCGATAACCTGCGCCGGCACCGGCGCCTGAATCAGGGTTTCGCACTGACGGCAGGCCCATTTACCACGCACATGTTGCTCGACGGTAAATACGCCCGGCGTGTAATCCAGCTTCTCGCTGACGTCTTCGCCGATGCGTTGAAGTTGGCAGCCGCAGGCGCACTGGGTGTTTTCAGGTTCGTGACGAATTACTGTGCGTGGAAACTGCGGCGGCAAGGGCGCTCGTTTCGGGGACTGCCGTGGTTCGGCCTGTGGCGCAGCTGGGAGAAGCTGTTTCAGCTCGGCCTCGATAGCCTCAAGGTCGGTGTCGAGCAGGTCATCCAGCAAGCTGCTTTGCGCCGGGCTGATTTGCTCGCTGCGCTTGGCAAACTTGTGGCGTTTGAGCAGGGCGATTTCGAACTTGAACTGTTCGATGAGGATTTCATCGTTCTGGATCTTTCTGCTCATCGCCTCGACCTGGGACTGCAATTGCAACGCCTGTGCCGCCAAGGCACGAAGCTGTTCCGGGGTCATCTGGTCGAGGTTGGGCGAGAAAGTCATACCGCCGATTGTGCCAGAGCAGGCGCGGGACGACGACAAGTAGACCGGCCAAATGGCCGGCGGTTACAGCACGGTAATCACACCGCCTGCACCAACGCGCTGCCACGGCAGGCCCAGTACCAACGCCTGGAGTTGTTCGCTGTCGAGTTCGACCTCACTGCCATGACGAATGCCGGGCCAGTGGAACTTGCCTTGGTTCAGTCGCCGCGCCGCAAGCCAGATGCCCACGCCGTCGTGCACCAGCACTTTCATCCGGTTGGCCCGGCGATTGGCGAACAGATAAGCGCAGTGCGGCTTCGCCGCACCGAACACCGCAATCACCCGAGCCAGTGCCGTCTCGGTGCCGGCGCGCATGTCCATCGGCTCGGTGGCCAGCCAGATGTCATCGATGCGGATCATTGAGCGACAGCCCGAACAAATTGTGCGCAGCCCTCGGGATCTGAGGCTGGCCATTTCACCGTGATCACTTGCCCGGCCACGGGCAATTCGATGATCACTGACGCCTCGACTGGCCGTTTAGGTGCGGCTTTTAGCGGGACGAAAGCCGGTAGTGAAGCCGCTGCGGGCTGATCTCGATAGAGCGGCAGCCATTTGCGGATGACGTTGGCATTGATGCCGTGGCTGATGGCGACACTGGACACGGTTGCGCCAGGTTGCAGGCATTCCTGAACGACCTGGGCTTTGAATGGCTTGGGATAAGAGCTTCGTTGGCGCATGGAAATCCTGGCGATAAGGGTGATCGCGTCCGCTTAAAAATACGCGGACACCATCGCCCTTAATGCTGGAGTTCGGAAGGTGAGTTCGCCGGACGCTTACGTCTTGATCGCGCGCATAGTCCATTTACGATCGCGACGCATACTCACCTTTTCGCCCTTACGGCGAGTCACTTTTTGTCAAACGCGACAAAAAGTAACCAAAAAACGCTGCGCTCCCATCATCCGGCCCCTCCGCTACGCTACGGGGTTCCCTCGCGCCGGTCTTGCTCCCGGGAGTACGCGCTGCAGGCCCCATCCATGGGGCCTCAGCGCTTGACGGGCATCCATGCCCGTCACCTCCCTCCGCAAGACCTCTGCTCGGCCTCCTGAAGTCGCGAAGAGCAAGAGCAAGAGCAAGAGCAAGAGCAAGAGCAAGAGCAAGAGCAAGAGCAAGAGCAAGAGCAAGAGCAAGAGCAAGAGCAAGAGCAAGAGCAAGAGCAAGAGCAAGAGCAAGAGCAAGAGCAAGAGCAAGAGCATGCAGGTCTGGTGGTGACTCAATGTGCCAGTGAGATGCGCTGTGGCGTCGGGGCGAGACCAAGAATCAGATTTAACACCTTTCTTGTAGGCCGTTTCCCAAAGATACTCTTAACTGCGGATTCCACGCCATTCGGACACTCAGCCCACGCTGATCCGGACACCTGTTCCACGATCATTCGGACAGGCAGTCGGAGCGCAGCGACGCAGGGGTTGCATTGTTAGTCTGAGGCGCCCGGCGCCGTCAATTTCTTCACCCGCTTTCTCATCGACTCGCCCTTGAGGTTGATCCGGTAGGCGTTGTGCACCAGGCGGTCGAGGATGGCATCGGCCAGGGTTGGATCGCCGATCAGTTCGTGCCAGTTGTCCACGGGCATTTGGCTGGTCACGAGGGTCGAGCGCTGGCCGTAGCGGTCGTCCAGTAGCTCCAGCATGTCGCGGCGCTGTTCGGCGGTGAACGGGGCCAGGCCCCAGTCATCAAGGATCAGCAGGTCGGTCTTGGCATAGCCGCTCATCAGCTTGGCGAAGCGCCCGTCGCCATGGGCTAGGCCCAACTCTTCCAACAGGCGCGGCAAGCGCAGGTAACGCACGCTGTAACCCTCTCGGCAGGCCTGGTGTGCCAGGGCGCAGGCCAGCCAGGTTTTACCCACGCCGGTGGGCCCGTTGATGATCAGGTTGAGTCCGTCGCGTAACCACTGACCGCTGCTCAGCTGGAGGATCAGCGCCTTGTCGAGTCCGCGCGGGCTGCGGTAGTCGATGTCTTCGAGGCAGGCGTTGTGCTTGAGCCGGGCCTGACGCAGGCGGCTGCTGAGGCGCTTGTCGTCGCGTTCGGTCAGTTCGCGGTCGACCAGCAGGCCGAGGCGTTCCACGAAGCTCAGGCTGTCGATGTCGGGGGTTTTCAGTTGCTCGGCGAGTGCCTTGAGCATGCCGGTCAGGCGCAGGGTCTGGAGCTTGTCCAGGGTCGGATGGGGCAGCATGGTGGGATTCCTTGTGTTCAGTGGTAGTAGCCGGGGCCGCGCAGATTGGCGTGGTCGTCCGGCAGCAGGGGCAGGTTGGCTTGAGCCAACGGCAGGCTTTCCAAACCCTGGCGCAGGATCGATTCGAGGCTCTTGTAGCTGCACGCACCGAGGCTGAGGGCGCGACGGCAGGCCAACTCCAAGCGCACTTCGCCATGGGTCTTGCCCAGGCGCAGGATGCCCAGGCAGGCCCGGTAGCCTTGGGTTGGGTGGATGCGCCGTTCGAGGATGTGGCTGATCACGCCGGCCGTGTTCGGCCCGGTCTGCTCAGCCCAGCGGATCAGCCGTTGTGGCGTCCACTCGGCGTGCTCGCGATGGCTCTTGGGCATGTGCTCGGCCTGTGTGCTGTGCCGGCCCTTGTGCGGTGAGCGAAGATGGCTGGCCACCCGCTGATTGGCGTGGAAGCACTCCACCGTGCGCGCTGTCAGGCGTACTTCCAGTTGTTTCTTCACCAGTTGGTACGGCACCGAGTAGTAGTGCCCATCAACCTCGACGTGGTAGTCGATGTGCACACGCGCCTTCTTCCACTCGGCATACACGTAGGGTTGCTCCGGCAGCGGCCGCAGCACCGGACGATCCAGGGCTTCGAAGGCCGAGTGCCGGGAGCCCGGCAGCTTGCGAAACGGTCGTCGGTTGAGGCGCTCCAGCAATAAGGCGATGGCGCTGTTGAGTTCGTTCAAGGAGAAGAACTGGCGGTTCCTCAGCGCGGCGAGGATCCAGCGCTCGACCACCTGCACGCCGACCTCGGCCTTAGCCTTGTCGCGCGGCTTACGCGCCCGCGCCGGCACCACCGCCACGCCATAGTGCTCGGCCAGATCGCGGTAGCTCGGGTTGATGTCCGGCTCGTAGCGATGGCTCTTACTCACCGCGCTGCGCAGGTTGTCCGGCACCACGATCTCCGGCACGCCCCCGAGGAAGGCGAAGCAGCGGGTATGCGAGCCCAGCCAGTCCGGCAGCTGCTGCGACCAGGTGGCTTCGGCGAAGGTGTAGCTGGAGGCGCCGAGCACCGCGACGAACACCTGCGCCTGGCGGATCTCGCCGCTGTGCCGGTCGATCACCGGCACCGTCTGCCCGGCGTAGTCGACGAACAACTTCTCGCCGACGCGATGTTCCTGGCGCATCACCACGTCCAGCTTGCCCTGCCAGGCCCGGTAGTGCTCGCAGAACCAGCTGTACTGAAAACCCTGCGGCTGGCTCAGGCGATACTCCTGCCAGAGCAGCGCCAGGGTCACGCCGGGGCGACGCAGCTCGGCGTGCACCCAAGACCAATCAGGCAGTGGCCGCTGCTCACTGGGCACCGCAGGGGCCAGTGGGAACAGTTGCTGTTCCAGTTCGGAATCGGACAACGAGCAGGGCCAGGCTAGACCGCTGGCGGCAAAGCGACAGAGGTAATCACCGGCACTGCTGTGGCCTATGCCCAGACTGCGGGAGATCTTACGGACAGACAGCCCGCAATCGAACTTGAGGCGCAACACCTCACGGATTTTACGCATGGACAAACGCTCCACGACGACCTCTCTGCTTCGAAAAAGAGGTCGATGGTAGTGAATAAATCCTGCGTAGCTGCCTGCCTGGAAAGTGTCCGGATGGCCGTGGAATCGGTGTCCGGATGCTCGTGGAATGAGTGTCCGGATCAGCGTGGAATCACTGTCCGGATGTGCGTGGAATGGGTGTCCGAGTCAGCGTGGAATCCGCACTCTTAACACCTATTCTCCGTTGCGCGCGCCAAATGCGGCCTCTAGTCTCGGCATGTCGTTGACCTTCAATGACCGGGTTAGCCGCCCGAAATCGTCAGACACCGCAGCTGAGCAATACCGAGTAATCGGCATTGACGCCTTATGGCGGCTGTGCGTGGGGCACCTGCGGGTGCGCCGGGTGCCTGACGTCCCGGTCGGCTAACCCACGTACAGCTGCCACCATACTGTTTAGCCGCGGTTGGTGGTCGCTTCACTACGACAGGAGCCTTAAATGACCACCGAAGACACGAAATGCACAGTCGGCAAAACCATATTCTTTCAAGGTGAAAACCAGACCCACCCCCTGTTCCGCATCGAACCCGGCATCTCCTGCCAGAACGCCCGCGAACAAGCCTCGGAATTGATCGGCTATGCGCGGGACCTGACCATCGACGGCCTGATGGAAGAAAAGCCAAAGCTGATCTGGGCCGCGCACTACCTTTGCGCCTTGGGCAAAGCGCTGCTGGATGATGCCGAACTCGGCATGATGCGTTAGGACCTGAAACGCGCGCAGGCCATTCGCGGCACGGGCCGCGCTCTCATGGAGCCGCATATAACTGAAAGATTTAGCAGGGGCTCTGTGGGAGCGGGCGCGCCCGCGAACACCGGCGCAGCCGGTGCCAGTCACCGCGTTGGGTTCTTCGCGGGCACGCCCGCTCCCACAGAAGCCACGTCGCCCGGCCTGAGCCGAAGTTGCTTCAAGCCTGCTTGAGCAACAACGCCACCCCCGGGAAATACTGCCCCAGCTCGTTGTGCAACTTGCGGTAGGCATACGGGAAGTACCAGGCGATGGCACAGGCGGTATGTTTCTGCAGATCGTCGACCAGGTCCTGCAGTTCCTCGGGGCTGGCATGCTGGCCAGCCTTCCACGGGCTGATGAACAGCGCACCAGCTTTCAACTGGCTGGGGTAGGCCGCCTGGCGCGCCAAGGCAGTGGTCTGCTGCAGGGCGTCGGCCATGTCCAGCCGAGCGATTCTTGGCCAGCGCTGACTGACACTGAGGTACAGCGCTTCATCGGCACTGCTGATCGACAGGTCGCAGCGCCCTTCGTGTTCACCTTCGTCGCGCTGCTTCTTGCCGGCAAACTGCTGCAGCGCCGCCAGTTTGGTTTGCCAGGCCGCTGCGGCAAGCAGCCCCGTATTGGCGGCGGCGCCATGCCAGTAAGGTGCTTCGGCATCGCCAGCAAACTGGTTGAAGCGGTCGATACAGTCGCCCCAGCGCTCCAGCACCGGAGAAAGAAACTCCAGGCGCGGGTTGTTGATGATCTGGCCTCGCATGCTGCGCTCTCCTGTTGTAGTTGTGATCGCGTTCAGCCGAAAGTGATGGCTATGTGATATCACTGTATTCAGTGTGGCACAACAAGGTGAATTGGCCATTACCCAGGCGGAGCCTGTTCGGCTGCAAAGCGGCCCGCTTCGATTGACGCTCCCGGTCCAACCCTCTAACCTTCGCGCGTGTTTCAGGTGCCCTGCCAGCCCCGACTGGGCAGGGTGAAACTGGGAAGCCGGTGGGTGCCAGCATGGCGCGATTCCGGCGCTGCCCCCGCAACGGTAGGTGAGTCACGGCCGCGCAGGGCCACTGGGTGCAAGCACCCGGGAAGGCGCGCAGGCCTGGGCCAAGGCCCGCTCACAAGCCCGGAGACCGGCCTGATACTGCCAACGGCATCACGGAGGGTGATGCGCGGTGCACCGTGGCGTACGGCCACGGCCCCTGCGCGTTCTCCGTCTGCCCGCCTTTTACCTGTCGCCGCGCGTTGCCGTGGCGCCAGCCAGCGGAGAACCCTGATGAGCGAATCCACCGAACGCGACGAACGCCACCTGGCGCGCATGCAGCGCAAGAAGGCGATCATCGACGAACGCATCGCCAATTCCCCCAACGAATGCGGCCTGCTGCTGGTACTGACCGGCAATGGCAAGGGCAAGAGCAGCTCGGCCTTCGGTATGCTCGCGCGCGCACTGGGCCATGGCATGCAATGCGGTGTGGTGCAGTTCATCAAGGGCCGCAACAGCACCGGCGAAGAGCTGTTCTTCCGCCGTTTCCCCGAGCAGGTGCGCTACCACGTGATGGGCGAGGGCTTTACCTGGGAAACCCAGGATCGCCAGCGCGACATCGCCGCCGCCGAAGCCGCCTGGGCCGTTTCGCGCCAGTTGCTGCAAGACCCGAGCGTGCAGTTCGTGGTGCTCGATGAACTGAACATCGCCCTCAAGCACGGCTACCTCGACCTTGACCAGGTGCTGTCCGACATCCAGGCCCGCCCACCGATGCAGCATGTGATCGTCACTGGCCGTGCCGCGAAACCCGAGATGATCGAGCTGGCCGACACCGTGACCGAGATGGGCATGCTCAAGCACGCCTTCCAGGCCGGCATCCGTGCACAGAAGGGCGTGGAACTGTGAGCCAGCCGCGCCAGTGCCCTGCCGTGCTGATCGCGGCGCCGGCCTCAGGCCAGGGCAAGACCACTGTCACCGCTGCCTTGGCCCGGCTGCACCGCAACCTCGGGCGCAAGGTCCGGGTGTTCAAGTGCGGGCCCGACTTCCTCGACCCGATGATCCTCGAACGGGCCAGCGGCGCGCCGGTGTACCAGCTCGACCTGTGGATGATCGGCGCCGAGGAAAGCCGCCGCCTGCTGTGGGAAGCCGCCGGCGAGGCCGACCTGATCCTGATCGAAGGGGTGATGGGGCTGTTCGACGGCACGCCGTCCAGCGCCGACCTGGCGCGTCACTTCGGCGTGCCGGTACTGGCGGTGATCGACGGCACGGCCATGGCCCAGACCTTTGGCGCCCTGGCCCTGGGCTTGGCACGCTACCAGGCGGACCTGCCGTTTGCCGGTGTATTGGCCAACCGGGTGGGCAGCCTGCGCCACGCGCAACTGCTGGAAGGTAGCCTGACCGAAGGCCTGCGCTGGTATGGCGGCTTGTCCCGCGAGCGCGGTATAGAGCTACCCAGCCGCCACCTGGGGCTGGTCCAGGCCAGCGAGCTGAACGACCTGGACGCTCGCCTGGATGCCGCTGCCGAGGCGCTTGGCGCCAGTTGCGATGCCGCCTTGCCGCCGCCAGTGACCTTTGCCGAACCCGAGCCGCAAGCCACTACCGCCTCGTTGACCGGTGTGCGCATTGGCGTGGCGCGGGACGAGGCCTTTGCCTTCACCTATGGCGCCAACCTCGACCTGCTGCGCAACCTGGGCGCGCAGCTGGAGTTTTTCTCGCCGCTGCATGACCGCGAACTGCCAGCAGTGGACAGCCTGTATCTGCCAGGCGGTTATCCCGAACTGCACCACCACGCCCTGGCTGCCAACGCGCCAATGAGCGAGGCGATCCGTGCCCATCACGCCCAGGGCAAACCGTTGCTGGCAGAGTGCGGCGGCATGCTGTACCTGCTTGATGCCCTGACCGACGTGGTCGGCGAGCGTGCCGAGCTGCTCGGCCTGCTGCCGGGCGAAGCGACCATGCAGAAGCGCCTGGCTGCCTTGGCCCTGCAGGCGGTGGAACTGCCGGAAGGCACCCTGCGCGGTCACACCTATCACCATTCGTTGACCAGTACCGTACTGGAGCCGATCGCACGTGGTCTGAGCCCCAACGGCGGGCGTGGCAACGAAGCGGTGTATCGTCTGGGTCGGCTGACGGCTTCCTACGTGCACTTCTACTTTCCCTCCAACCCTGATGCGGCGGCGGCGCTGTTGCGACCATGAGCGAACACGCCTACAGCGACGCCGAGCGCGCCGCGATCTATCGGGCCATCGGCGAACGCCGTGACATGCGCCATTTCGCCGGTGGCAAGGTAGCCCCGGAACTGCTGGGCCGCCTGTTGGCTGCCGCGCACCAGGCGCCCAGCGTCGGGCTGATGCAGCCCTGGCGTTTCATCCGCATCACCCAGCGCGACCTGCGTGCGCGCATCCAGGCCTTGGTGGAAGCAGAGCGGGTGCGTACCGCCGAAGCGTTGGGCGAACGCTCCGACGCCTTCATGAAACTGAAGGTGGAGGGCATCAATGACTGCGCCGAGTTGCTGGTGGCCGCCCTGATGGACAACCGCGAGCCGCATATCTTCGGCCGCCGCACCCTGCCGGAAATGGACCTGGCATCGCTGGCCTGCGCCATCCAGAACCTGTGGCTGGCAGCCCGTGGCGAAGGCCTGGGCATGGGCTGGGTGTCGCTGTTCGACCCGCAGGCGCTGGCGGCGCTGCTGGGCATGCCGGCCGGGGCCAAGCCGGTCGCGGTGCTGTGCCTGGGGCCGGTAACCGAGTTCTACCCGGCACCGATGCTGGTGCTGGAAAACTGGGCCGAGGAACGGCCCTTGAGTGAAATGCTCTTTGAGAACCAATGGGGAGAGCGCCAATGAGCGTGGCCTTGCTGACCGTGGCCGGGATGGCCCTGGATGCCTTGCTGGGCGAACCGCAGCGGCGCCATCCGCTGGTAGCCTTCGGCAACATGGCCAGTAACCTCGAGCGCCGCCTGAATGCAGGTGGGCGCGGCTGGCGCAGCCACGGGGTGAGCGCATGGTTCCTGGCCGTGGTGCCGCTTACCCTGGTGGTACTGATCCTCTCCTGGCTGCCGTACATCGGCTGGCTGGTCGACGTGCTGGCGCTGTACTGCGCCGTCGGGCTGCGCAGCCTGGGCGAACACGTGTTGCCAGTGGCCAGTGCCTTGCGCCAGGGTGACCTGCAAGAAGCGCGGCGCCGTGTGGGCTACCTGGTCAGCCGCGAAACCCGTGAACTGGACGAACCTGCGGTTGCCCGGGCGGCCACCGAATCGGTACTGGAGAATGGCAGCGATGCTGTATTCGCCGCGCTGTTCTGGTTCGTGGTCGCCGGCGCGCCGGGCGTGGTGCTGTACCGCCTGAGCAACACCCTGGACGCCATGTGGGGCTACCGCAACGAGCGCTTCGAACGCTTCGGCTGGTGCGCGGCGCGCGTCGACGATGTGCTCAACTATATTCCCGCCAGGCTGGTGGCGTTGACCTACGCGCTGCTGGGCAAGACCCGCCTGGCCCTGGCCTGCTGGCGCAAGCAGGGCCCGCTGTGGGACAGCCCCAATGCCGGGCCGGTGATGGCCGCCGGTGCTGGTGCGTTGGGGGTGGAACTCGGTGGCCCGGCGGTGTACCACGGCGAGCTGCATGAGCGGCCACGCCTGGGTGACGGGCCAATGGCCGACGCCGACGCCATCGATCGTGGCTGGGGCCTGGTGCAGCGCGGCGTATGGCTGTGGCTGCTGGTGATCTGCCTGGGGGCCTATATCAATGCTTGAACACGGAGGCCGCCTGCTGCGGGCGGTACGGCAATACGGCATCGCCCGCGAGCAGTGGCTCGACCTGTCCAGCGGCATTGCGCCATGGCCTTTCCCGATTCCACCGATCCCCATGGAGGCCTGGGCCCGCCTGCCGGAGACCGAGGACGGCCTGGAGGACGCCGCGCGTGCGTATTACGGCGCCCGCCAATTGCTGGCGGTGGCCGGTTCCCAGGCCGCGATCCAGGCCTTGCCGCTGTTGCGCGCAGCCGGCCGGGTAGGGGTGTTGACGCCATGCTATGCCGAGCATCCATACGCGTGGCAACGGGCGGGGCACCAGTTGCTGGAGCTGGATGAAGCGCAGGTCGAGGCGACGCTCGACAGCCTCGACGTACTGGTACTGGTGAACCCCAACAACCCTACCGGCCGCCGGGTGCCGCGTGAACGCCTGCTGGATTGGCACATGCGCCTGGCCGCCCGCGGTGGCTGGCTGCTGGTCGATGAAGCGTTCATGGACAACACCCCGGCGCAAAGCGTGGTCGATTGTGCCGAGCGCCCGGGGCTGATCGTGCTGCGCTCGTTCGGCAAGTTCTTCGGCCTGGCTGGTGTGCGCCTGGGGTTCGTTGCCGCCGAACGCAGCCTGCTGCTGCGCCTGGCCGAGTTGCTCGGCCCGTGGACTGTCAATGGCCCGACCCGGGTGCTGGCCCAGGCCAGCCTGGCCGACCACGTCGCCCAGCGTGTGCAGGTCGAACGCTGCGCTGCCGCCAGCCAGCGGCTGGCTATGCTGTTGCGCAGCGCCGGCCTGGCGCCCAGCGGTGGTTGCGATCTGTTCCAGTACGTACGCAGCGAGCACGCTGCGCAACTGCATGACTTTCTCGCCCGCCGCGGCATCTTGGTGCGGCTGTTCGAGCAGCCGCAGGCGATACGCCTGGGGCTGCCAGCCTGTGCGGCGGACGAACAGCGCCTGGCCCAAGCCCTGGCGGCCTATCAGAAGGAAACGGCATGACCACCCTCATGGTGCAAGGCACCACCTCCGACGCTGGCAAGAGCACGCTGGTGACCGCACTGTGCCGCTGGCTGTTGCGCCAGGGCGTCGGCGTGGTGCCGTTCAAGCCGCAGAACATGGCGCTGAACAGCGCGGTGACCGCCGATGGCGGTGAAATCGGCCGGGCCCAGGCGGTGCAGGCCCAGGCCTGCCGGCTGCAACCACACACCGACATGAACCCGGTGCTGCTCAAGCCCAACAGCGACACCGGCGCCCAGGTGATCATCCATGGCCGTGCCGTTACCAGCATGAACGCGGTGGCCTACCACGACTACAAGGCTATCGCCATGCAGGCGGTGCTGGCTTCGCACCAGCGTCTGAGTGCTGCCTGGTCGGTGGTCATGGTCGAAGGCGCGGGCTCGCCGGCAGAGATCAACCTGCGTGCCGGTGACATTGCCAACATGGGCTTTGCCGAAGCGGTGGACTGCCCGGTGATCCTGGTTGCCGACATCAATCGTGGTGGTGTGTTCGCCCATCTCGTCGGCACCCTGGAACTGCTATCGCCCAGTGAGCAGGCGCGGGTAAAGGGCTTTGTCATAAACCGCTTCCGCGGCGACATCGCCTTGCTGCAGCCGGGGCTGGACTGGCTGGAACAGCGCACCGGCAAACCGGTACTGGGCGTGCTGCCGTATGTTAACGACCTGCATCTGGAAGCCGAAGACGGCATCGACGCACGCCAGGGGGCAAAGGCCGAGCGCGTGCTCAAGGTGATCGTCCCGGTGCTGCCGCGTATCAGCAACCACACAGACTTCGACCCACTGCGCCTGCACCCCCAGGTGGACCTGCAGTTCATCGGCCCGGGCCAGCCGATCCCGGCCGCCGACCTGATCATCCTGCCGGGTTCCAAAAGTGTGCGCGGCGACCTGGCGCAACTGCGTGAGCGCGGTTGGGACAAGGCCATCGACCGGCACCTGCGCTATGGCGGCAAGCTGATCGGGATCTGCGGTGGCCTGCAGATGCTGGGCCGCGAAGTGCATGACCCGCTTGGTCTCGAAGGGGCTGCTGGCTCCAGCCCGGGGCTTGGCCTGCTCGATTACGCCACGGTGCTCGAAGCCGAGAAGCAACTGCGCAACGTTGCCGGCACACTGAACCTCGAAGCAGTCCCGGTTGCCGGTTATGAAATTCATGCCGGCGTCACCACGGGGCCTGCCGTGGAGCAGCCAGCCGTGCAACTTGCCGATGGCCGTTGCGATGGTGCTGTCAGTGCTGATGGCCAGATACTTGCCACCTACCTGCACGGCCTGTTTGAAGGCAGCCAGTCGTGCGCGGCGCTGCTGCGCTGGGCTGGGCTGGATGATGTGCAGGCCGTCGACTACCAGGCCCTGCGCGAACGCGATATCGAACGCCTGGCCGACCTGGTGGAAAAGCACCTGGACACCGCGCGCCTGCGCCAGCTCTGTGGGGTGGCCTGACATGCTCAACCTGATCCTCGGCGGCGCCCGCTCGGGCAAGAGCCGCCTGGCCGAACGGCTGGCCAGCGCCAGTGGCCTGCCGGTGACCTACATCGCCACCAGCCAGCCGCTGGATGGTGAAATGAACGAACGCGTGCTGCTGCACCGCCAGCGTCGCCCCGATGGCTGGGGGTTGATCGAAGAACCCCTGGCCCTGGCCGCGGTACTGCGCGCCGAAGCGGCCGAAGGGCGATGCCTGCTGGTGGATTGCCTGACCCTGTGGCTGACCAACCTGCTGATGCTCGAAGACGACCAGCGCCTGGCCGAGGAGCGTGATGCGCTGCTGGCCTGCCTGGAACAGTTGCCGGGCACGGTCATCCTGGTCAGTAACGAAACCGGACTGGGCGTCGTGCCCATGGGCGAGCTGACTCGTCGTTATGTCGACCTGGCCGGCTGGCTGCACCAGGCCGTGGCCGAACGCTGTCAGCGCGTGGTGCTGACTGTGGCCGGCCTGCCCCTAATGCTCAAAGGACCTGCACTATGATCCAAGCCTGGTGGCGTGACGCCTGCCAACCTATCGACAACGCCGCCATGGACCAGGCCCGCGCCCGTCAGCAGCAGCTGACCAAACCTGCCGGTTCGCTAGGCCAACTGGAAGGATTGGCCATTCAGCTGGCCGGCCTGCAGGGGTGTGAACGGCCGACCTTGGATAACGCCGCAATCAGCATTTTTGCCGGTGACCACGGCGTGGTCGAGGAAGGCATCTCGGCCTACCCGCAAGCGGTGACCGGGCAGATGCTGCGCAACTTCGTCGGTGGTGGCGCGGCAATCAGCGTGCTGGCGCGCCAGCTGCAGGCGAGTCTGGAAGTGGTCGACCTGGGCACCATCGACCCGCACCTGGAACTGCCTGGCGTGCGCCATCTGCGCCTGGGCGCCGGTACCGCCAACTTCGCCTGCCAGCCAGCAATGACCGAGAGCCAGCTGCAGGCCGCCCTGCAGGCTGGCCGCGATAGTGCCCTGCGCGCCGCCGAACAGGGCGCGCAGCTGTTCATCGGGGGCGAGATGGGTATTGGCAACACCACGGCTGCCGCTGCCCTGGCCAGCGTGTTGCTCGGCTGCCCGCCGGCTGAATTGAGTGGCCCGGGTACCGGCCTGGACCACGCCGGGGTGCGGCACAAGGCCGAGGTCATCGAGCGTGCGTTGAGCCTGCATGGCCTTAGCGCCAACGATCCATTGCAGGCACTGGGCTGTGTCGGTGGTTTCGAGATCGCGGCCTTGGCCGGTGCCTACATTGGCTGTGCGCAGGCGGGTATCGCGGTACTGGTGGACGGCTTCATCTGCAGTGTCGCCGCGCTGCTGGCGGTGCGCCTCAACCCGCAGTGTCGGGCCTGGTTGCTGTTCGCCCACCAAGGCGCAGAGCCTGGGCACAAAGCCTTGCTCGACGCCTTGCAGGCCGAGCCGTTGCTGGCCCTGGGCCTGCGCCTGGGCGAGGGCAGTGGGGCTGCCCTGGCCGTACCGCTGTTGCGCCTGGCCTGTGCGTTGCACGAGCAGATGGCGACCTTCGCCGAGGCTGCGGTGGCGGACCGCCCGGCATGATCCTCGACCTGCTGCGCCATGGCGAAACGGAACAGGGCGGCCTGCGTGGCAGCCTTGATGATGCCTTGACCGACAAGGGCTGGGCGCAGATGCGTCAAGCCGTGGCCGAAGCCGGCCCGTGGGAGGTGCTGGTCAGTTCGCCGCTGCAGCGCTGTGCGTGTTTTGCCGAGGAACTGGGCGAGCGGCTGAACCTGCCTGTGCAGCGCGAAGCGGCATTGCAGGAGCTGCATTTTGGCGACTGGGAGGGCCGTAGTGCGGCGCAGATCATGGAAGACCAGGCGGACGCGCTGGGGCGCTTCTGGGCGGACCCTTACGCGTTTACACCGCCCAATGGCGAGCCGGTCGAGGCGTTCGCCGAGCGTGTGCTGGCGGCTGTCGAGCGCCTGAGCCAGCAGCATGCTGGCAAGCGTGTGCTGCTGGTCACCCATGGCGGCGTGATGCGGCTGCTGCTGGCCCGTGCCCGTGGTTTGCCAAGGGCGCAGTTGCTGCAGGTCGAAGTCGGCCACGCTGCGCTCATGCGATTGGTGCCGGGTGACGACGGCCAGTGGGTCGAGGGGCGCTGACATGTTGCCGTTGTGGATTGCCTTGCAGTTTCTCAGCAGCCTGCCGGTGAGTCTGCCGGGCATGCCGGCGCCGCGCGAGGTGGGGCGCTCGCTGCTCTGCTACCCGCTGGTCGGGTTGCTGTTCGGCCTGTTGCTGTGGCTGGCCAGCTACCTGCTGCAGGGCACGCCTGCGCCGCTGCACGCGGCCCTGCTGCTCACGTTGTGGGTGTTGCTCAGTGGCGCCTTGCACCTGGATGGCCTGGCGGACAGCGCCGACGCTTGGCTTGGCGGTTTCGGTGACCGCGAACGCACCTTGCTGATCATGAAGGACCCACGTAGCGGGCCGATTGCCGTGGTCACCCTGGTGCTGGTGCTGTTGCTGAAGTTCTGCGCTTTGTGGGTGGTGGTCGAGCAGGGCATTGGCGCACAGTTGCTACTGGCACCGTTGATCGGGCGGGCGGCGATGCTCGGGCTGTTCCTGAGTACACCTTATGTACGGCAGGGCGGTTTGGGGCAGGCGCTGGCCGAGCACCTGCCCCGGCAGGCGGCCGGCTGGGTGCTGCTGGGCTGTGTGCTTTTCTGCCTGGTCCTGGGCGGGTGGATCGTGGTGCTGGCGTTGGCGGTGTTTGCCTGGTTGCGGCACCTGATGTGCCGGCGCCTGGGCGGGACTACCGGCGATACCGCTGGTGCAATGCTGGAGTTGCTCGAACTGGCCGTGGTGCTGGGGTTGGCGTTGGGCCTCTGAGCCTTGCTCTGGGCCCTGCAGGAGCGCAATCAGATGTGTCTGTAGGGCGTTTCTGAGCCTAACGTGTCGGTAAATTCCTGAAAAAACTCAGCAAGAACCGGCATCTTTTCACTGGCGTATGCTTGCCCCTCCCGCAAACTGTCGAGGAGTGTCGGCACCATGCGTCATGTCATTCTTGCTGCGTTTTTGTTGGCCATGGGGCCTGCCGCCGTGGCAGCCGATCTCATGGCTTTCTGGAACTACCCCCGCCACGGTGGCAACAGCTTCAACCGGCTGCCACCTGACCAAGCCTACTTCGACGCCTTGAGCGGTTATGGCGCGACCTGGGTGCGGCTGTCCTACGACAAATGGCAGCCGGCGGAACGCGATTTCCTCATCGGCGATGCCGATGCCTACCAAGGCCTGCCTGCCGCCGACCTGGCCACGCTGCGAGCTACCCTCGACCGCGCCCACCAGGCCGGCCTCAAGGTGGTCATCTCACCGCTCTCGTTACCCGGCATGCGCTGGTCGCAAAACAACCAGGGCCAGTTCGACGACCGCCTCTGGCAGGACAAACGCTACTGGTTGCAGTCTGCGGCCTTCTGGCGGGATCTGGCCCGTGAGCTGAAAGGTCACCCGGCCATCGCCGCCTACAACCTGGTCAACGAGCCCGCTTCGGAGAAGCACGGTGGCCTGGCCGAGCATGCCGACCTTGGGCGAATGCAGCAATGGTATGCAGGGCAGCAGGGCAGTGCGCGTGATCTGCCGGCTCTGTATCGGCAGTTGATAGCGGCCATTCGCGAGGAGGACGCGGACACGCCGGTCATGCTCGATGCCGGCTGGTTCGCCGCCGCCGACGCCTTCGGTTACTGGCCGGCTCCCCTGGAAGACCAGCGGGTGCTGTACAGCGTGCACATGTACGAGCCCTATCTGGTGACCAGTGCACCGAACATGACGCGCAAGCAACCCATCGCCTATCCCGGCCCGGCACCGTTTGCGGGGCAGACGCAGCAGTGGGATGGCCAGCGTGTGGCGCAATACCTGCGCCAGCCGCTGGATTGGGCTGCGGCCATGAACGTGCCCCGCTCGCGGCTAGTGGTGGGTGAGTTCGGCTGCATGCGCAGGCTGCCGGGCTGCCGGCAATACCTGGAAGACGTGCTCAGCGTGCTGGATCGCCACCGGTTGCACTGGGCCTTCTACAGCTTCCGTGAAGACAACTGGGATGGCATGGACTACGAACTGGGCTCGACCAAGGTGCCGTGGCGCTATTGGCAGGCAATCGAGCAGGGCACTCCAGACCCGCTACCGCGCAAGGCCACGGTTGAGTTCGAGCCGATTCGCAAGCGGCTGAACCCAGGCTGAGGTGTCTGACAGTCGTGAAAACTCTTGCAACACACATGACGCGGGTATATACACGTATCCATGTTGACCAGTGAATGCATCTGCACCCATCTGCGTCGCGCCGCCCGTGGGGTGAGCCGGCATTACGACGAGGCCCTTGCCAGCTTTGGGGTCAATGTCGCCCAGTTTTCCCTGTTGCGCCATCTGCAGCGGCTCGATCGTCCTAGTATCACCACCCTGGCGGAGGCCATGGGCCTGGAGCGCAGTACCCTGGGCCGCAACCTGCGGGTGCTGGAGGCTGAAGGGCTGGTGGCCTTGGCCGATGGTGACGACCAACGCAACCGCGTGGTGCTGCTGACCGAGGCCGGTACCCAATTGCTGCACGCGGCCCATCCGGCCTGGGAACAGGCACAGGCAGAGTTGGTGGAGCGGCTGGGGGCAGGGCAGCGGGATGAACTGGTCCGTTTGCTCAATCAGCTGGCTTGAAATTGATACGACTATAAGCGGGTATATACCCGTAAAACCTTGCGATGTGCTGGAGATAACGACAATGACTTCGGTGTGGCGAACCAGCGGGTGGGTATTGGTGGGGGCAGCGCTGATCCTGGCGCTATCCCTGGGTGTGCGGCACGGCTTCGGCCTGTTCCTGGCGCCTATGAGCGCGGACTTCGGCTGGGGGCGTGAGGTGTTTGCTTTCGCCATTGCCTTGCAGAACCTGATCTGGGGGCTGGCGCAACCGTTCGCCGGCGCCCTGGCCGACCGCATGGGTGCGGCGCGGGTGGTGATCATTGGCGGTATTCTCTACGCTGCCGGGTTGGTGTTGATGGGCATGGCCGACTCGGCCTGGTCGTTGTCGCTGAGTGCCGGCTTGCTGATCGGTATCGGTCTGTCCGGCACCTCGTTCTCGGTCATCCTCGGCGTGGTCGGGCGTGCCGTGCCGGCGGAAAAGCGCAGCATGGCCATGGGTATTGCCAGCGCTGCCGGTTCTTTCGGCCAGTTCGCAATGTTGCCGGGCACTCTCGGCCTTATCCAGTGGCTGGGCTGGTCCGCAGCGTTGCTGGTACTGGGCCTGATGGTGGCGCTGATCGTGCCCTTCGTCGGCCTGCTGCGCGACCGGCCTCTGCCCACTCATGGAGCCGAACAGACCCTGAGCCAGGCTTTGCGCGAGGCTTGCTCGCACTCAGGCTTCTGGTTGCTGGCGCTGGGCTTTTTCGTTTGTGGTTTCCAGGTGGTGTTCATTGGCGTGCATCTGCCGGCCTACCTGGTCGACCAGCATCTGGCCGCGACTACCGGCACCACGGTGCTGGCGCTGGTAGGCCTTTTCAATATCGTCGGTACCTTCACTGCCGGCTGGCTGGGTGGGCGCATGTCCAAGCCGCGCCTGCTGACCGGGTTGTACCTGCTGCGTGCGGTAGTGATCGTGCTGTTCCTCTGGGCGCCGGTGACCGAATTCAGTGCTTATCTGTTCGGCATCGCCATGGGCCTGCTGTGGTTGTCCACGGTGCCGTTGACCAACGGTACCGTTGCCACCGTATTCGGCGTGCGCAACTTGTCCATGCTTGGCGGTATCGTCTTCCTGTTCCACCAGCTGGGTGCCTTCCTGGGCGGTTGGTTGGGCGGGGTGGTGTATGACCGCACCGGCAGCTACGACCTGGTCTGGCAGATTTCCATCCTGCTCAGCCTGCTGGCTGCCGCCCTCAACTGGCCCGTGCGCGAACGCCCGGTTGCCCGCCTGCAGGCCCAGGCCGCATGAACCGCTACCTGGTTCGAGGGTTACTGGCCCTCGCCGCCCTGTCGTTGCTGGCGCTGGTGTGGTGGGGCTGGCACAAGGGCGGGATGGCGTTGATGCAACTGGGCATGAGTGTTTGTTAGGCGCTACCCTGCAAGTTCGAGGATTGTCTTGCGGGAGAAAAGAGTCATGCGTGCACATTGGTTGACGGTGCCGGTGCTGGCCCTGGTTGCCAGCGCATCGAGCTGGGCTGCTGATTGCCCGGCGTTGTTGCAGGGCAGCCTGCCAGAGTTGCGAGGCAAGGGGCAGGTGGACCTGTGCGAGCGCTTTGCCGGCAAGCCCTTGGTGGTGGTGAATACGGCCAGTTACTGCGGTTTCGCGCCGCAGTTCGAGGGGCTTGAGGCGACGTACAAGGAATATCACGAGCAAGGCCTGGAAATGCTTGGTGTGCCGTCCAATGACTTCAAGCAGGAGGACGCCGACAGCGAGAAGACAGCCAAGGTATGTTATGCCAACTATGGCGTTACCTTTACCATGACCAAGACACAGGCGGTGCGGGGCGCAGATGCGATACCGCTGTTCGCGGAGCTGGCAAGCCAGAGCAGTGCGCCGAAGTGGAATTTCTACAAGTACGTGGTGGACCGCAAGGGCAAGGTGATTGATAACTTTTCCAGCCTGACCAAGCCGGATGATCCAGCGTTCCGGGCAGCCATCGAAAAGGCCATTGCCTCCCAGCCATAACCTAGCAGCTCTTGCTCTTGCTTCGGCTTTTGCTTCTAAGTGCGCGATAGTTCAGGCGCCGCAGATTGCGACTTCAGGAGGCCGAGCGAAGGGACTGCGGAGGGAGGTGACGGGCATGGATGCCCGTCAAGCGCTGAGGTCCCATGGATGGGGCCTGCAGCGCGTACTCCCGGGAGCAGGCCCGTAGCGAGGGGACCCCGGAGCGCAGCGTAGGGGCCGGATGATAGGAGCCAGCGTTTTTTGGTTACTTTTTGTCGCGTTTGACAAAAAGTGACCCGCCGTAAGGGCGGAAAGGTGATTAAGCGCCACCTTCGCAAATGAATGTTGACCTTGTTGTTGATGCCCACGCTTGAAAGCGAAGAGCGAAGAGCGAAGAGCGGAAAAGTACTGGTCTTGATCTCGCGCATAGTCCATTTACGATGGCGACGCATACTCACCTTTTCGCCCTTACGGCGAGTCACTTTTTGTCAAACGCGACAAAAAGTAACCAAAAAACGCTGCGCTCCCATCATCCGGCCCCTCCGCTACGCTACGGGGTTCCCTCGCGCCGGTCTTGCTCCCGGGAGTACGCGCTGCAGGCCCCATCCATGGGGCCTCAGCGCTTGACGGGCATCCATGCCCGTCACCTCCCTCCGCAAGCCCTCTGCTCGGCCTCCTGAAGTCGCGAAGATCAAGATCAAGATCAAGATCAAGATCAAGATCAAGATCAAGATCAAGATCAAGATCAAGATCAAGAGCAAGAGCAAGAGCAAGAGCAAGAGCAAGAGCAAGAGCAAGAGCAAGAGCAAGAGCAAGAGCAAGAGCAAGAGCAAGAGCAAGAGCAAGAGCAGGGGGCTTGCCTGGGCTTTGGGGTTACTTCACTTTGCATGCACAGTAATCGCCACCAACCGCACAACCACCGGCCTGACCATCAATACACAGACGAACGCCACAGGCATCGCCAACTGGTAAGCCTTCAGCACGTTGCCAAGGTATTCAGGGTTGACCCCCCCATTCGCTGCCGTGATCACGAAACACATCAATAGCGCCATGATCGACGACATGTAGAAGGCAAAAACGTAGGGCGTGGCGCCCGGGTGCAATTTGCGTCGGCCGCGTGCCTGGGACAGGTTGCTCATGCGAACTCCTGAAAAGTAAGTAGAGGCGCAGGTTAGCAACGCACCCGGCAGCAGCTGTAGACCAGCCGCATTGAGTTCTTTATAAAGAGATTCTTACGAATCCAAGGGCTCAGCATGGACCTGCTCAACGCCATTCGCAGTTTCATCAAGGTGGTCGAAGCCGGCAGCATCGCCGCCGGTGCCCGCAACCTGGGCCTGAGCCCGGCCGCGGTTAGCCAGAACCTGGCACGCCTGGAAGGCCACTTGCAGGTTCGCCTGCTCAGCCGCACCACCCGCAGTATGGCGCTGACACCCGCCGGCACCCAGTATTACGAACGCGTCAGGCACATCGAGCGCGACCTGGCCTTGGCCGAGCAGGCCGTCACCACCCCCGACAGTGAGCCCCAAGGGCGGCTGTGCATTGCCTCGACGTCCGCCTTCGGTCGCCACGTGCTGGCGCCATTGATACCCGCGTTCAGCGCCCGCTACCCACTGCTTTCGATAGAGTTGGTAACGACTGATCGCCGGGTCAACCACGCGCGGGAGGATGTGGACGTGAGCCTGCGCATTGCCCCGCAACTCGAAGACCAGTTGCTGGCCCGGCATATCGCCCGTATACCGTTCATTTGCTGTGCCTCGCCCGGTTACCTGCAAAGCGCCGGCGTGCCGGCCACGCCCGAGGCCTTGCGTGAGCACCGCTGCCTGGTGTTCCGCTACCCGGTGGATGGACGCTTCCTGCGTTGGGGGTTCATGCGCGACGGGCTGCGGTTCGAGGCAGAGTTCGGTAGTGTCCTGATCAGCGACGACATCGATGCCCTGACCCAGATGGCGCTGCACGATGGCGGCATCACCCGCCTTGCCGAGTTCATCGTAAGGCCGCATCTGGATAACGGGGCGCTGGTGCCGTTGTTCGAATACAGCGATAGCGGCCAGGCCTATGCCCAGACCGAACCGATGGATATCTATCTGTGCCTGGCCGACCGCTTTGCCATGACCGCAAAAGTACAGGTGTTCATGGACTACCTGCGCGAATGCCTGGGCGATGACTGGCAGGTGAAGGTGTAAAAAAACCGCCACGAGGGCGGTTTTCATGTCACGCGTATGAATCAGAAGCGGTAGGTAAGGGATGCACCAATACCGTGAGCACTGTTCTCATACTTGGCCTGATAGGTGCCTTTCAGCGCCTGTTGTGTCGGCGAGCCGGACACATTGTTCACCTTGGTATCCTCTTCCCACAGATACGAGTAGGCAACATCGATGGTCATGTCGTCGTTCGGGCTCCAACCGGCACCAAAGCTGACAGCCTTGCGGTCGCCGGTAGGAATGCGCGGCGAGCGATCATGGTTGTTGGTGGGCGACTGGTCGACGGAGAAGCCTGCACGCAGGGTCCACTCCTTGTTCACCTTGTAGGCAGCACCAATGGCGTGTGCCCAGGTGTCATGCCAGTTTTGCTCTTCGGTGATGGTCTGCAGTGGGTAGCCCGCCGGTGCTTCGTTCTTGACAACGATGCTCTCCAGGCGGCTCCAGCGAGTCCAGGTGCTACCCGCATAGAGTGTCCACTGGTCATCCAGTTCATGGGTGATCGAGAAGTCCACCGATTCTGGCGTCTTTATTTTCAGGCTGGCGTCGAATTTGCCGTTCAGACCGAGGGCTGCAATCGGGTACGACACTCGCGTGTCGCCTTCAAGCTTGTAGTCGACCATCGAGTGATAGGTCAGGCCCAGGCGGGTACGGTCTGTAGCTTGTACGAGGACGCCAATGTTGTAACCGATCGCGGTGTCGTCGCCCTTGATCTTGATTTCGCCATCCGGCCCGTTCGGGCCCAGCAGCGCCTTGCTGGACAGATTCGAGCCCAGTTCACCCTTGATACGGTTGATGGTCGGACCGAAACCGATCGACACCTTGTCGTTGAAGGCATAGCTGATGGTTGGCTGGAAGGTGACGACCTCGACCTTGCTCTTCTTGCCCCAGTAGCGTGCCGCGTCGTCGCTGCCGTAGTCCGTGATCAGGCCGTATGGCACGTAAACGCCGAAACCGACGCTCCAGTGATCATCGATCGGTTTGACGTAATAGCCCATGGGTACACCCACGACCGGGACCATGTCGCCATCGGTTTCCCCCCCGAAATTGCTACCACGACCCGAAATATCAGTTTTGGCAATGACAGCCGCGCCACCCACGGTGACCTGTTCGCGCTTGAGGCGAGACATGCCCGCAGGGTTGCCATACACCGTGCTGGCATCTTCGGCAGAAGACGAACGTCCCGCAAACCCGGTTCCCATGCCGCTGATGCTTTGTTCGTTCAGCGCGAAACCTGCGGCGAGCAGTTGGCTGGAAGCAAGTGCAACGGCTACGCCGAGGGAGGCTTTGAGCATTACTTTTTTCATTATTAGAAAACTCCTTGGGATCTCCGGGGCGAAAAGCTACCAACAAATCACGCGCCGCGCTATAGCCTCAATCGCAGGAGATAGAGCGGTTTTGTAGGACAATCCGACCAAAATTCCCTTTTTTCCGGGCACGTTGTAGGACGCGTCTTAAGATGCCTGCGGCAATCTCTGATCTATGCAGGTATGCCAGGCGTGTGTGAAGTCGCGCAGGCGACCTTGAGGGTTGAAAATCTGTCGCCAGATTCGCGCAAGCGCAAGGAGGTCATCGGCGGCAGGCAGTGGCGTGGCCTGCTCTTCGATGAGCATCCAGGCAATCGCGGTTGAATAACGCAGGTTGACGGTGAGTTCCAGGTGCGGGCCGCCGAGGAAGGCGTGCTGGCTGGCCAGGCCGCGGACCAGGCTGGCCAGGTCGGGGTCACGGGCAAGATAGTCGTCCCAGATAGCCTGGTGACGGTGTTCGCCGATACGGTACAGACCGTGCCCACGACGGTCGTGCAAGGCCGACCCCAGGGCCGACTGGCTGGCGGCGATGCCAAGCAACAAGGCTTCGGCGCTGGCGCAGTGACGGTTCAGGTAGACCAGGGTGGGTCGGATCACATACTGACACAATTCATTCGCCGCGATACCCATGATACCCTCGAGCAATTAAGGGCCGGACGGGCGCTGGAGCTTGGCAGCTGGTGAGTGATCAGGCCCGCCGGAAGCGGCAAGCACCGCTCGAGTTGAAGTGTAGTGTGATAATCGTGGTGTAAAGGGCTGTTTTTAAATCGATTGCTGCCTGACGTACTTGGCTATATACCTTAAGGCAATTACGCCACGAACGTTCAGGCAGGCTTGCGATGGCATGATTCAGCGCTTGAATACCGCAGCATTCGCCGCTCACGCGGTGAGCGACTGGCGGGTTCGGGCGATGACCGCCTGCAGCGGTTCACTGCGGCTGTACTGTTCGGGGTACAGGCGCTCGGTGTGGCAGGCGACGCCGTGTTCGTCTACCAGGGTGAAGCTGAAGCTGCCTTTGCGAGGGGCAACGATAAGGCACTTCAACGGCGAGAAGGCCTGGGAGAGGGTGCCAATGGCAGCCTGAATCTGATGATGAGTTTGCATATTGTTGGAGGTTCCTGCTTTAAACACGGGGGTTATGATCCGTGCATGATAGAAACGTTCCAGTGACGCCTTTATTAAGGGACGAACGAACCTGACTGGAACAGGGCAGCCAGAGGGAGCGCAATCAAAGGTGGGCGCGTGGGCTGACTGGTAGGTACTTCAGAGGGCAGGCAGCACGCCGGGGCCAAGGTTCTAGGCCGTCGGGGTGGGATCCTGATCAATCTGTCACGTAATTCGTGCTTGAACAGCGCTGGGCTAGCGAGTGAATCATCGAATGGGCCGGTCCTGGTTTCAGCAGCGCCACCCTTGGGAGGAGTGTGTCTGCAAGGACGCTTGAGGCCAGAATTGACTTTCAGCTTGGTACTAACGATGCGCACCTTAACGAAAATACAGGTGCTTGGCAAGGACTTCGTGCAAGTACAGGTTAGCCGCGCAGTATGGCGCGTATTTTCCCTGATGGGAAGGGGCTGCAAAAGGCCCGTATCCGGGCTGATGTACCGATTTCGTGCATTCAATTGAAGGTTTTTGGTGCACTTGTTCACATTTGAAGCAGCGCTTGCAACTGCCTTGCAGCATGCCATGACAGCCTCGCCAATGCCTTGACTGGCCGGTTAAGTCAATGAAAAAAAACACTATTTTTAGCTGGTGAAAAAATCGTCAGTTTGAGCGAAAGCCCCAATTCATAGGGGTTTGCGGGGGATGCCAGGGGGTTGTCCACCGAGTTATCCACAGGAACTGTGGATTGTCCCTGGCGCTTGCTCTAGGACGGGCGTGCCAGCAATACAGTGAACTGTCCGACAATCGACATGCTTCAGAAGGCCAGTTGGTCATCCACTTGAAAACGTCAAGAAAAGATCATTGAAAATTTTTTCAATCCTGCAGAAATCGGAAGGCCATGTCGCAAAAAAAAGGGTAGAGTGGCGCGCCTTTCGAGTTGCCAATCCTGTTGCTCATGAAGTTTCGCGGTAAACACCTCGCCAGCCCTGCTGCATCGACGCCTGCGCCTCCCCCCAAACGTTTCTCCCTCAAAGTGGCCTTGTGGCTGCTCGACAACCCGCGCCTGGGTGACAAGCCGCAGGTCAAGCACTTGGCCGGGCGCCTGTTGAAACAGCCGGCGCGTCAGGGTGTGGTAGTGGCGCAAAGCCGCCTGGGACAGATGTTGTGCCGTGATTGCGGCAACGCCCGTGACCGGCGTATTGGCCATGAACTGCTGCGCCAGGCGGCCCGCGCCGGTGATCGGCGCGCGCAACTGGAGTATGCGCGGCTGTGCCAGCACAACGAGCCGGAGCAGGCGCGGTACTGGCTGGAGCTGGCGGCGGGGCAGGGGTCGCAGGAAGCGCGGCGGCTTTTGCGGCAGTGGTTCCATGCCTGAGGTGTGTTGCCAGCACTGGCCTTTTCGCGGGTAAACCCGCTCCCACAGGAATAGCTATACCTCGGATACTGTGCAATCCCTGTAGGAGCGGGTTTACCCGCGAAGAGGCCTGAACAGGCAACACACCGCTCAGGCTGATAAGCTGCGATGCATTCATCCAGGATCATTCGGGGTAAGCATGACAGTGGATCTGGCCAGCATTCTGCTGGGCTTGGTGGCAGGTGCATTACCTTGCCTGGGTTGGGTCATGCAGGTGCAGCGTCGCCAGGGCACGCGGCAAGGCGAGCAGGCTTTGCTCGAAGAGCGCCTCAATGCTGCCCAGCTGGCTCTGGCCGGCATGCAGGCGCAACTGGACGCCAGCCGCGATGAAATAAGCGATCTCAGCGAAGCCAACACCGTCAAGCAGACCCAGCTGGCCGCCCAGGGCCGTGAGCTGGAACTGCTGCAGATCGACCGTGACAATGCCCGTGATGCCGCTCACGCCTGGAACCTCGAACGTGCCAACCGCGAAGCCGAACTGCGTCGCCTGGAGGCCCAGACCGCACGCCTGGACGCCGAACTGCGCGAGCAGCAGGAAAGCCACCAGCAGCGCCTGGAAGACCTGCAGGAAGCCCGCGACACCCTGCGCGCCCAGTTCGCTGACATGGCTACCAAGATCTTCGACGAGCGCGAGCAGCGCTTCGCCCAGACCAGCCAGCATCATCTCGGCCAGTTGCTCGACCCGCTCAAGGAGCGCATCCAGGCCTTCGAAAAACGCGTGGAAGAGAGCTACCAGCAGGAAGCCCGCGAGCGCTTCTCGCTGGGCAAGGAGCTGGAGCGCCTGCAGCAACTCAACCTGCGCCTGTCCGACGAAGCCACCAACCTGACCCAGGCGCTGAAGGGCCAGAAAACCCAGGGCAACTGGGGTGAGCTGATCCTCGAACGGGTATTGGAGCATGCCGGCCTGGAAAAGGGCCGCGAATACCAGACCCAAGTCAGCTTGAAGAGCGCCGATGGCGAGCGCTTCCAGCCTGACGTTCTGATCATGCTGCCCGGCGACAAGCAGGTAGTGGTGGATGCCAAGGTCAGCCTCACCGCCTACCAGCAGTTCGTCGCCGGCAACGACGAGGCTGCGCTCAAGCAGCATGTGCAGTCGCTGCGCAGCCACGTCAAAGGCCTGTCGAGCAAGGACTACAACCGCCTCGAAGGCCTGCACAGCCTGGATTTCGTGCTGCTGTTCGTACCGATCGAGGCCGCCTTCTCGGCAGCCCTGCAGGCCGAGCCTAACCTGTTCCAGGAAGCCTTCGACCGGCAGATCGTGATCGTCAGCCCGACCACATTGCTGGCCACCTTGCGGGTGATCGACAGCCTGTGGAAGCAGGAACGCCAGGGCCAGAACGCCCGCGAGATTGCCGAACGCGCCGGCTGGCTGTACGACAAGTTCGTGCTGTTCATCCAGGACCTGGACGAGTTGGGCAGCCGCCTGCAGCAGGTGGACAAGGCCTATGCTGCCGCGCGTAACAAGCTATGCGAAGGGCGCGGCAACCTGGTCAGCCGCAGCGAACAGCTGAAGCTGCTGGGCGCCCGCGCCAGCAAGAGCCTGCCGGCCGACCTGCTGGAGCGGGCGCTGTCCGATGAGGCGTTGCCGGACGAAGCGCTTACTGAACCAGGCTCAGATGGCGATTGAGCATGGCACGCAGGGCCGCCGGCTTGACCGGCTTGGCCAGGTAGTCCAGGCCAGAGGCATGCACCATGGCGATGGTTTCCTTGCTGCCGTCAGCGCTGATCACCACGCCCGGCACCGGCTCGCCAAGGCGCGTGCGTAGCCAGCCCATCAGCCCGGTACCAGTTTCGCCGTCGTCCAGGTGGTAGTCCACCAGCGCCAGGTGCGGGCGCATGCCCTTGGCCAGCAGAGCTTCGCATTCGGCGCGGTTGCGCGCGGTCCACACCTGGCAACCCCAGCGGCTGAGCAGGCTGTTCATGCCGATCAGGATGCTGTCTTCGTTATCCACGCACAGTACCTGCAGCCCGGCCAGTGGCTGGCCGCCCTGTTCCACCGGGGCGGCGGGCGCCGGTGCGGCCTGGTGGGCAATTGGTACGCTGACGCGGAACACCGTGCCCTTGCCCGGCCACGAGCGCACTTCCAGCTTGTGCCCCAGCACCCGGCACAGGCCGTCGGCTATCGCCAGGCCCAGGCCCAGGCCCTTCTCGGCGCGGGTCTGGTGGCTGTCCAGGCGCTTGAACTCCTGGAAGATCACCTGCAGCTTGTCGTCGGCGATGCCGGGGCCGCGGTCCCACACTTCAAGCCACAACTGTTCACCCTGGCGCCGTGCGCCCAGCAGGATCGGGCTCTTGCCATAGCGCAGGGCGTTGGTCAGGAAGTTCTGCAGCACCCGGCGCAGCAGCTTCATGTCACTGTCCACCCGCAGGCGGCTGCCGCGCAGGCGAAATTCCAGGCCCTTCTCGGCGGCCAGCACCTTGAATTCGGCACCCAGGGTGTCGAACAGCTCGTTGAGGGCAAAGGGTTTGGCATCCGGGGTAATCTTGCCGTTTTCAAGGCGTGAGATGTCCAGCAGGTCGCTGATCAGCTCTTCGGCCGAGCGCAGCGAACTGTCCATGTGCTGCACCAGCTGCCGGGCCTCTTCATTCATGCCCTCGGCCTGTTGCGACAAGGCGGCGGAGAACAGCCGGGCCGCGTTCAGCGGCTGCATCAGGTCATGGCTGACCGCAGCCAGGAAACGGGTCTTGGACTGGCTCACCGCTTCGGCACGGCTCTTGGCTTCGGACAACGCCTGGTTAAGTTGCGACAGCTCCTGGGTGCGTTCCGCCACCCGTTGCTCCAGGCGTTCGTTGGCATCGCGCAGGGCCTGCTCGGCCTCACGGAACGGGGTGATGTCGGTGAAGCTCATGACGAAACCGCCGCCCGGCATCGGGTTGCCGATCAGCTCGATCACCCGGCCATTGGGGAACAAGCGCTCGGAGGAGTGCGCCCGGCCCTGACGCATCCAGTGCAGGCGCCGCGCCACGTGCACCTGCGCCTCGCCCGGGCCGCACAGGCCACGCTCGGCGTTGTAGCGGATGATGTCGGCGATCGGCCGGCCCACGCTGATCAGCCCGTCGGGGTAGTTGAACAGTTCCAGGTAACGGCGGTTCCAGGCCACCAGGTGCAGGTTCTGGTCGACCACGCTGATGCCCTGGTTGATGTTCTCGATGGCCCCTTGCAGCAGGGCGCGGTTGAACTGCAGCACCTCGCTGGCTTCGTCGGCGATACGCACCACGTCTTCCAGCTGCATGTCGCGGCCTTCGATGGCGGCCTTGATCACGGCGCGGGTCGACGACGTGCCGAGTACGCCGGCCAGCAGGCGTTCGGTATGTTCGATCCAGTCGCCGTCGGCGTTCTGGTTGGGGTTGAAGCCCTTGCCCTGGCGGTAGGCGAAGCGGATGAAGCTCTGCCGGGCGCGTTCTTCACCAACGAAGCGCGAGGCCAGGGTCAGCAGGTCGTCGATCTGCACCGCCAGCAGCGGCTTGCTGCTGGGCCTGGCGCTAGTCTGCTGGCCGATGAAGCGGCCGGCCTGCCAATGCTCGGAAACTCGCGTGCGCGAAAGCACGGAAACCCAGGCGAACAGCGTGAAGTTACCCGCCAGCGACAGCACCACGCCTTGGGTCAGCGGGCTGATCGGCAGGTTTAGCGGATTGCCGTGCAGCCACGCCAACCCCGGAAACAGCTGCAGCGACCATCCCAGGCTGTGCGCCGCGATCGGCAGGACGAGGGTGTAGAACCAAAGGAAGATACCTGCAGCCAGGCCGGCGAACACGCCGCGGCGGTTGGCCTGCTTCCAGTACAGCGCACCGAGCATGGCCGGGGTCAGCTGGGTTACGGCGGCAAAGGCGATCTGGCCGATGGTCGCCAGGCTGGCGGTGGAACCCAGCAGGCGGTAGCTGACATACGCCAGCAGCAGGATCACCACGATGGTCACCCGGCGTACCGAGAGCATCCAGTGGCGGAATGCCTCGAACGGCCGCTCGGCGTTGGTACGGCGCAGCAGCCAGGGCAGCAGCATGTCGTTGGAGACCATGGTCGACAGCGCCACGGCCTCGACGATGACCATGCCCGTGGCCGCCGATGCACCACCGATGAATGCCAGCAGGGCCAGGCTCGGGTGTGCCTCGGCCAGAGGAAGGCTGATGACGAACGAATCGGAGATCACCGTGCCCGGCAGCAGCATCTGCCCGGCCAGGGCGATCGGCACCACGAACAATGCGGCGAGCGCCAGGTACATCGGGAATACCCAGCGCGCCAGGCGCATGTCCTGGGGTTCGATGTTCTCCACCACGGTAACGTGGAATTGCCGTGGCAGGCAGATGATCGCCATCATCGCCACGGCGGTCTGCACCACCATCGACGGCCAATTGATGGTCTCCTGCCAATAGTCCTGAAGGTGGATCGACTGGCGGGCCTGGCTGAACAGGTCGTCGAAGCCGTCATACAGGTTGAAGACGACGAAGATGCCCACGGCGAGGAAGGCCAGCAGCTTGATCAGTGATTCGAAGGCAATCGCCAGGACCATGCCACGGTGGTGTTCGGTCACGTCCAGGCTGCGGGTACCGAAGACGATGGCGAACAGCGCCAGCACCAGCGAAACAACCAGTGCGGTGTCCTGTACGCGGGTGCCGGTGGCGTCGGCGTTGGCGCCGATCAGCAGGTTCACGCCCAGCACGATGCCCTTGAGTTGCAAGGCGATGTACGGCAGCACGCCTACCAGGCAGATGAGCGCCACGACCACCGCCAGGGACTGCGACTTGCCATAGCGCGCGGCGATGAAGTCGGCGATCGAGGTGATGTTCTGTTGCTTGCTGATCAGCACCATCTTCTGCAGCACCCAGGGCGCGAAGATCAGCAGCAGCACCGGGCCCAGGTAAATCGGCAGGAATGCCCAGAGCTGTTCGGCGGCCTGGCCGACCGCGCCGAAGAAGGTCCAGCTGGTGCAGTAAACGGCCAGCGACAGGCTGTACACCCAGGCACGCAGCTTCGGCGGCAACGGCGTGCTGCGGCGGTCGCCGTAGAAGGCGATGGCGAACATGATGGCCATATAGGCCAGGGCGACCACGGCGATCAGCCCGCTGGACAACGACATGAAGACTCCGAAGCAAAAAGATAACGCGGTCCCGATCAATCAGTCTGGCACGCAGGTGCCGCTTCGTCAGCGCAGACGATGGTCGCAGTGGCAGGTGGTCGCAGGGTTCTCTTTAACCTGTGCCGGCCCTTTCGCGGGTGAACCCGCTCCCACAGCTACTGCACAGGCTTCGAAAGCGGCGCTGTCCTGTGGGAGCGGGTTCACCCGCGAAGAGGCCAGCAGAGCAGACATCATCCTTTGCGGGTACCCAGCCAATAAAACAACCCCGCCAGTATCACCGACAACACCAGCAGGTAGAAGATCGCCCCCGGCCACAGATGTACCAGGGCAAACCCCACCATCACCGGCCCCAGCGCCGCACCGAGGTTGGACAGGTTCTGCGCGCCGTAATACACCCCACGCAAGTGCTCCGGCGCGATCAGGTCGATGAACATGTACTCGGCCGGGATCACGATGATCTCGCCCAGGGTGAACACCAGCATCGCCAGGCACCACGCCAGCGCCGAACCGGCCAGGGCAAAGCCCAGCAGCCCGGCGATGAACAGGCCCATGCCGGCCAGCAGCCAGGGCATCAGGCGCTGGCGGCTGATGCGGCGGCCGATCAGGTACTGCAGGGCAATCACCGTCACCGCGTTGGTGGTCACCAGGTAACCGATCAGGCGCGCCGCCTCGGCCGGGCTGCTGGTTATCACCAGGTACTGCGACAGGTAGGCAGTGAACTGGCCGAATACTACCGCGCTCAGTACCCCGCCCAGGGTGAAGCATACCAGCCGTCGGTCACGGGCCAGACCCAGCGCCACCTGGCCAAAGCCGACCCCGGGCTTGTCCGGCGCACTGGCCTGCAGGTCGCGGTCCCCCAGGCGCCAGTAGGCCAGGCACATACCCAGGCCGAGCAGGGCGGAGGCAATGAACGGCATGTGGTCGTTCAGTTCCAGCATGGCCACGCCCAGCAGCGGGCCGGCGGCGTAGCCGACGTTGCTGAGGGTGTACTTGATGGCGAATACTTCGGCCCGTTCCTCCACCGGCAGCAAGGCGCAGAAGCCCGCCTTGGCAGCGATGTCGACCACTGCCAGGGCCAGGTTGATCAGTACCAGGCAGATAAAGAACAGCAGCGCCGAGTTGCTGGCGACCGCGCCGACGAAAGCCAGGGCAAACAGCAGGGTGCTGGCGCTGACCAGGGTGTGGTTGCGCAAGGTATCCACAAGGTGGCCGCCATACAGGCTCAGCAGCGAGGCGATGATCAGCGCACCACCGATCAGCAGGCCGATCTGGCTGATCGGCAGCTGGAAGTTGTCAGCCAGGTACACCACCAGGTAGGGCAGGGTAAGGGCACGGGCGACGGTGAGGGTGAAGGTGGTGCCGAGCAGCAGGCGCACACTGTGCGGGTAGCGTTTTATGGCGGCGAGCATTACACATCCTTGTTGTTCTGTTTTGCCGGGGGCCAGCATATGCCAACAGAGGCCTGCTGCGCAGGCCTTTCGCGGCCACACCCGCTATCACATGCCCTCAAGGCATGTGATATCCCTGTGGGAGCGGGCGTGCCCGCGAAAGGGCCGGTACAGCCCTCCAAAATCCTTGAGCGCTTGCCAGTCAGTGCATTTCCCATGCAGATTTGTGGCTTGTCGCGCCCTGCGCGCCTCCAATTGAAAAGCCCTCAGGACCAAGGACGATGAGTCACTCCTCGCAATTCACCTTGCTCGGCAAGCGGCGTTTCCTGCCGTTTTTCATCACCCAGTCGCTGGGTGCCTTCAACGACAACCTGTTCAAGCAGTCGGTGATCCTGGCGATCCTGTTCAAGCTCAGCCTGGGCGACGGCGACCGTTCCATCTGGGTCAACCTGTGCGCCCTGCTGTTCATCCTGCCGTTCTTCCTGTTCTCTGCGCTGGGCGGGCAGTTTGGCGAGAAGTTCGCCAAGGATGCGCTGATCCGGGCCATCAAGCTGGCCGAGATCGCGATCATGGCGGTAGGCGCGCTCGGTTTCATCACCAACCACCTGGCGCTGATGCTGGTGGCGCTGTTCGGCATGGGAACCCACTCGGCGCTGTTCGGCCCGGTGAAGTACTCGATCCTGCCGCAGGCCCTGCGCGAGGAAGAGCTGGTCGGCGGCAACGGGCTGGTGGAAACCGGTACCTTCCTGGCCATCCTCGCCGGCACCATCGGCGCTGGGGTGATGATGTCGGCCGACAGCTATGCCACCGTGGTGGCTGGTGGCGTGGTCGGCACTGCCGTGCTCGGTTACCTGGCCAGCCGCTGGATCCCGCGGGCCGCTGCCGCTTCACCGCAAATGCTGCTGGACTGGAACATCTTCAGGCAGTCGTGGGCGATCCTGCGCATGGGCCTGGGGCAGCCGCCGGCGGTGTCGCGCTCGATCGTCGGCAACTCGTGGTTCTGGTTCGTCGGTGCCATCTACCTCACGCAGATCCCGGCCTACGCCAAGGACTGGCTGCACGGTGACGGCACGGTGGTGACACTGGTGCTGACCCTGTTCTCGGTGGGGATTGCCTTGGGTTCGCTGCTGTGCGAGCGGCTCAGCGGGCGCAAGGTGGAAATCGGCCTGGTGCCGTTCGGCTCGTTCGGGCTGAGCCTGTTCGGCCTGCTTTGGTGGTGGCACTCCGGCGATGTGCCGGCTGCGGCGGCACCGCACGACTGGCTGGCGCTGTTGGGCATGGGCCAGGCCTGGTGGATCCTGCTGTCTATCGTCGGCCTTGGGGTGTTCGGCGGCTTCTATATCGTACCGCTGTATGCACTAATCCAGGCCCGCACCGCCGAAGACCAGCGCGCCCGGGTGATCGCGGCCAACAACATCCTCAATGCCCTGTTCATGGTGGTGTCGGCAGTGCTCACCATCATCCTGCTGGGCCTGGCCAAGCTGACCATCCCGCAACTGTTCCTGGTGGTGTCGCTGCTCAATATCGCGGTCAACGCCTATATCTTCAGGATCGTGCCCGAGTTCACCATGCGCTTCCTGATCTGGCTGCTCAGCCATTCGATGTACCGCGTGCAGCACCGCGACCTCGAGCGCATCCCCGACGAAGGCGCGGCGCTGCTGGTTTGCAACCACGTGTCGTTCGTCGATGCGCTGCTGCTGGGAGGGGCGATTCGCCGGCCGATACGCTTCGTCATGTACTATAAGATCTACAACCTGCCGGTACTCAACTTCGTGTTCCGCACCGCAGGCGCCATCCCGATTGCCGGGCGCAACGAAGACCTGGCCATCTACGAACGTGCTTTCGCGCGCATTGCCGAGTACCTGGCCGATGGCGAGTTGGTATGCATCTTCCCTGAAGGCAAGCTGACCGGGGATGGCGAAATCGACGTGTTCAAGGGCGGCGTCAACCGCATCCTCGAAGAAACCCCGGTGCCGGTCATTCCGTTGGCCTTGCAGGGGCTGTGGGGCAGCTTCTTCAGCCGTGACCCGGCCAAGGGCTTTTTCAAGCGCCTGTGGTCGCGGGTGACCATCGTGGCAGGCGCCGCCATCCCGGTGGAGGCGGCGCAGCCAGAAGCCTTGCGTGAGCAGGTCAGCCGCCTGCGCGGCAACCTGCGCTAGGGAAGGGCGTCAGCTGGCGCTGACTTTCAGGCCGACCAGGCCGGTAATGATCAGCGCCACGCTGACCAGGCGTACCAGGGCCATGGACTCGCCGAACAGGATGATGCCGGCGATCACCGTGCCGACGGCGCCGACGCCGGTCCAGATGGCATAGGCGGTGCCCAGCGGCAGCTCTTTCATGGCCAGGCCCAGCAGACCCAGGCTGATGGCCATGGCGGCGACGGTGAGGATGGTGGGCAGTGGCTTGCTGAAGCCGTCGGTGTATTTCAGGCCGACGGCCCAGCCGACCTCGAACAGGCCGGCGAAGAACAGGATGATCCAGGACATGGTGCGTCTCCATCGTTGTGAATGATGGGGCCGTCCCCGGAATGGTCACGCGGTGCGTCGTGAGGTCGTCCTCACAGTGGGTGCCATGGTGCACATATGCAGCGCTCTGGGCAAGCCTGCGCGGGCCTCTTCGCGGGTAAACCCGCTCCTACAGGGTTCTCCACAATTTTCAGACCTGTGCAGTACCTGTGGGAGCGGGTTTACCCGCGAAGGGGCCAGTGCAGGCAACATCAATGCCTGGCCGGCTCCCCACCTTCGGCTTCTGCCACAGGTTCCCCCATGCGCCGGAACCAGGTAGACAGCAGCGCCCCGGAAATATTGTGCCAAACGCTGAACAACGCACTCGGCACCGCAGCCAGCGGCGAAAAATGCGCCGCCGCCAGTGCCGCGCCCAGCCCGGAGTTCTGCATGCCCACCTCCAGCGCCAGCGACTTGCGCTGTGCCAGCGGCAGCTTGCACAGCTTGCCGGTCAGGTACCCCAGCAAGTAGCCGAAGCTGTTGTGCAATATCACCACCGCCATGATCAGCAGCCCTGACTCGGCGATCTTCGCCTGGCTGGCCGCCACCACCGCGCACACGATCATCACGATACTCACCACCGACACCAGCGGCAGTACCTGCACCGCCGCCTGCACCCGCGCGCCAAGCAGCCGCTGGGCCAGTACGCCGAGCACGATCGGCAGCATCACCAGCTGCAGGATCGACCAGAACATGTCCATGAAGGACACCGGCAGCCAGGCCGAGGCCAGGAACCAGATCAGCGCCGGGGTCAGCAGCGGGGCGAGCAGGGTGGTCACCGCAGCGATGGCCACCGCCAGCGCCAGGTCGCCACGGGACAGCCAGACCATCACGTTCGATGCCGTGCCGCTCGGGCAGCAGCCAACCAGGATCACGCCCACGGCGATTTCCGGCGGCAGGTGGAACAGCTGGCACAGCAGCCAGGCCATGCCCGGCATGATCACGAAGTGCGCGACCACCCCCAGCATCACCCGCCAGGGCTGGCGGGCGAGGGCGGCGAAGTCATCGAGCTTGAGGGTGAGGCCCATGCCGAACATCACCAGCCCCAGCAGCGGCACGATGGCCACCTTCAGGGCGATGAACCATTGCGGTTGCAGGAAGGCCAGTACGGCGAACACCAGCACCCACAGGGCGAAGGTATTGCCGACGAAGCGGCTGAGGGTGGCGAGGGCACGCATGGGGGGCAATTCCTTTTTGTTTTATCGCTTCAATAATTTCACTGGCCTCTTCGCGGGCAAGCCCGCGAAAGGGCCAGTACGGTCTGAGGATATCTCCCAGGCCAGCACCGGCATTTCAAAACCAGTCAGACCCCTTGCGGAATCTCTTCTCCACCCAGCGCCTCGAACAGCACCGGCAGGAATTCGGCAAAGGTCATCATCATCAGTTGGAAGCTGGCATCGAACTGTTGCGCAGCCTCATCGCCACCATCCTGTTCGGCCTGCTCCTGCAGCAGCTCTTCGAACTTCAGGCGCTTGATCACCATCTTGTCATCCAGAATGAACGACAGCTTGTCCTGCCAGGCCAGGGCCAGCTGGGTGACCACCTTGCCAGTGCTCAGGTGCAGCTGAATTTCCTCGCCGGTCAGGTCCTGGCGCTTGCAGCGCACGATGCCGCCGTCTTCGGCAGTGTCGCGCAGTTCGCACTCGTCCAGCACATAGAAGCCTTCGGCAGCTTCCTGCGACTTGACCCACTCGGTCATGGTGGCAACCGGTGCGATTTTCACGGTGGCCGGGCGCACCGGCAGCGAGCCCATCACTTCACGCAAGGTCGACAGCAGGTCTTCGGCACGCTTGGCGCTGGCCGAGTTGACCAGGATCACGCCCAGGCGCGGGGCGATGGCGGCGAAGATCATCGAGCGGCGGATGAACGCGCGCGGCAGGAAGGCCTGGATGATCTCGTCCTTGATCTGGTCGCGTTCCTTTTTATAGACCTTGCGCATCTGCTCGGTCTCGATCTCTTCGACCTTTTCCTTCACCGCGTCGTTGACCACGCTGCTGGGCAGGATGCGTTCTTCCTTGCGCGCGGCAATCAGCAGGTACTCGCCGCTGACATGCACCAGGGGAGCGTCTTCGCCCTTGCCGAATGGCGCGACGAAACCATAGGTGGTCAGCTCCTGGCTGGCGCAGGGGCGGGCCGGCTTGCTGGCCAGGGCCGCTTCCAGCGCTTCAGGCTCGAACGGGACTTCCTGGGTCAGACGGTAGGTCAGCAGGTTCTTGAACCACATGAGGGGCAATCTCTCCTTAATGCATAAGGCGGGCATTATTCTCCGAGCGGTGCTCTCAGGCCAACCCTGTCGGAGTGCCAGTAGCTGTAGCTGAATGTAAAGATGCACGTGGCAACGCTAGGTCTTTGAAAGGCCTGAGGTTTTTTTTGAAAAAAGTTAAAAAAGTGCTTGCCAGGGTACGGGGCCGTCCGTAGAATGCGCGCCACACCGAGACGAAGGGTGATTAGCTCAGCCGGGAGAGCATCTGCCTTACAAGCAGAGGGTCGGCGGTTCGATCCCGTCATCACCCACCACTCGATGTTTAGCGCAGCGGTAGTTCAGTCGGTTAGAATACCGGCCTGTCACGCCGGGGGTCGCGGGTTCGAGTCCCGTCCGCTGCGCCATATTTCACTTCCAGGGCCTACTGAACACCCGGAAGTAACAAGGAAAGCGACCTCAGGGTCGCTTTTTTTGTGCCTGCGATTTGGTGTTTTCGCGAATTTTGCAAAAAGTTCGATAAGTGCTTGCCAGAGCGCGAAGTCGCCCGTAGAATGCGCGCCACACCGAGAGACATGGGTGATTAGCTCAGCCGGGAGAGCATCTGCCTTACAAGCAGAGGGTCGGCGGTTCGATCCCGTCATCACCCACCACTCGATGTTTAGCGCAGCGGTAGTTCAGTCGGTTAGAATACCGGCCTGTCACGCCGGGGGTCGCGGGTTCGAGTCCCGTCCGCTGCGCCATATTCCACTTCCAGGGCCTACTGAACACCCGGAAGTAATAGAGAAAGCGACCTTAGGGTCGCTTTTTTTGTTTCTGCAAAAAACCATCAGGCACTGCCTGGCCCCTGTGGGAGCGGGTTTACCCGCGAAGGATGCGACACGGTGCATGGCATCGGCGTTGCCGGTGTTCGCGGGTGAACCCGCTCCCACAGAGGATCTGTAGCAATTTCAGCGGCGACGCTCTTCTTCCCGTAAGGTCAGCACCTCGACCCCATCCTCGGTCACCGCCACGGTATGCTCCCACTGCGCCGACAAGCTGTGGTCGCGGGTAATCACTGTCCAGCCGTCCTTCAGTGTGCGCGTCCCGCGTCCGCCCTGGTTGATCATCGGTTCGATGGTAAACACCATCCCCGGCTTCAACTTCAGGCCCATCCCGCGCTGGCCAATGTGCAGCACCTCGGGCCCTTCATGCATCTGTTGGCCAATGCCATGCCCGCAATACTCACGTACGACGCTGTAGCCCGCCGCTTCGGCATGGGTCTGGATGGCATGGCCAATATCACCCAGCGTAGCCCCGGGGCGTACCTGTTCGATGCCTTTCCATAGCGCGTCATAGGTGGTGTCGACCAGGCGCTGCGCCTCATCGCTGATCGGCCCGATGCTGTACATCTTTGACGAGTCGGCGATATAGCCGCCTTGTTCCAGAGTGATGTCGACGTTGATGATCGAGCCTTCCTTCAGCACTTCATCGACCTTGGGCATGCCATGGCACACCACATGGTCCACCGAGGTGTTGAGCGAATAGGGGAAACCATACTGGCCCTTGCTCGCCGGGCGGGCCTTGAGCGTGCCGACGATGAACGCCTCGGCGCGGTCGTTGATCTGCATGGTGGTCACGCCGGGGCGGATGAAGCTGTCGAGGTCGGCGAACACCTGGGCAAGCAGCTGGCCGGCGCGGCGCATCAGGTCGAGTTGGGCGGGGGTCTTGATAATCACCTGGGACATGGGGGGAGGGCAGTGGCTCATGCTGGAATGTGCCCCAGCATAGCGCCATGGGGTGCGGGGTTGCCATCGCATGGTGCACTCCTGTGCCGGCCCCTTCGCGGGTAAACCCGCTCCTACAGGTACATCACTGCCCTCAGGCCTTGCTATACCTCTGTGGGAGCGGGTTTACCCGCGAAGGGGCCGGCACAGCTGGCCCATTAATTGCTGATCTACCGCTACCCAGGGCTATCAACGTCGACAGCCCACAAAACTTCACGACAAAGGCGCCGTGTTGCCCCGCTTGCCCAGCAAGCAGGGGCAGCCGGCGCCTTTTTGCGTTCCCTACAGGAGCCCGCCCATGGCCAACAGCGAAGTACGCAGCGTCTGCCCCTACTGCGGCGTCGGTTGCGGCATCGTCATGAGCGTCGCCGATGGCAAGGTCGGCAAGATCAGCGGCGACAAGCAGCACCCCAGCAACTTCGGCCGCCTGTGCACCAAAGGTCTCACCGCACACCTGCCGCTGACTGCTGCCGGGCGCATGGAGGATGCCTATGTGCGCCAGCAGCGCAGCCAGCAGCCAGCGCGTACCGGCATCGACCAGGCCATCGCCGCAGCCGCCGGTCGCTTGCGCGGCATCATCGACCAGCACGGCCCCGACGCCGTGGCGCTTTACGTGTCCGGGCAGATGTCGCTGGAGGCCCAGTACCTGGCCAACAAGCTGGCCAAGGGCTTTATCCGCACCCGCCACATCGAGTCCAACTCGCGCCTGTGCATGGCCAGTGCCGGCAGCGGCTACAAGCTGTCGCTCGGTGCCGATGGCCCGCCCGGCAGCTACCAGGACTTCGAGCACGCCGACGTATTCCTGGTGATCGGCGCCAACATGGCCGACTGTCACCCGATCCTGTTCCTGCGCCTGCTCGACCGGGTCAAGGCGGGGGCCAAGCTGATCGTCGTCGACCCGCGGCGCAGTGCCACCGCCGACAAGGCCGACCTGTTCCTGCAGGTGCGCCCCGGCAGCGACATGGCCTTGCTCAACGGCCTGTTGCACCTGCTGCTGCGTAACGGCCACACCGACCCTGATTTCATCGCCCGCCATACCGAAGGCTGGGATGAACTGCCGGCCTTTCTCGATGACTACACCCCTGACCACGTGGCCGCCATCACCGGGTTGGCCGAGGCCGACATCATCAAGGCCGCCGAATGGATCGGCAGTGCCCGCAACTGGATGAGTTGCTGGACCATGGGCCTGAACCAGAGCATCCATGGTACCTGGCACACCAATGCGATCTGCAACCTGCACCTGGCCACGGGCGCGATCTGCCGCCCGGGCAGCGGCCCGTTCTCGTTGACCGGCCAACCCAATGCCATGGGCGGACGCGAGATGGGCTACATGGGCCCCGGCCTGCCAGGCCAGCGCTCGGCGCTGGTAGCGCAGGACCGTGCCTTCGTCGAGCAACAGTGGCAACTGGCCCCGGGCAGCCTGCGCAGCGAAGGCGGCGAGGGCACGGTGGCGCTGTTCGAGCAGATGAAAAGCGGCGTGGTAAAAGCCTGCTGGGTCATCTGCAGCAACCCGGTGGCCAGTGTCGCCAACCGCCAGCAGGTGATCGACGGCCTGCGCCAGGCTGAACTGGTGATTACCCAGGATGCCTTCCTCGACACCGAGACCAACCGCTACGCCGACATCCTGCTACCAGCTGCGCTGTGGGCCGAAGGCGAGGGCGTGATGATCAACAGCGAGCGCAACCTCACCCTCATGCCACGTGCCGTCGAACCGCCCGGGCAGAGCCTGCCGGACTGGCAGATCATCGCCCGGGTCGCCTGCGCCATGGGCTATGCCGACGCCTTCGACTACCCCGATGCCGAGGCGGTGTACGAGGAGATCCGCCGCTTTCACAACCCAACCACCGGCTACGACCTGCGGGGCATCGGCTATGCCGAACTGCGCGAGCAGCCGCACCAGTGGCCCTGCGCCCCGGGCAACAACAACCCGCGAAGCCCGCTGCGCTACCACAACGACGGCAGCAGCCAGACGCTGTTGCGCGATGCACAGGGCGAGCGCCCGGTGTTGGCCTTCCCGACCGCCAGCGGCAAGGCCCGCTTCTTCGCCCGGCCCTGGTTGCCGGCGGCGGAGTTGCCGGATGGCAATTACCCCATGGTGCTGAATACCGGCCGCGTGCAGCACCAGTGGCACACCCTGACCAAGACCGGCAAGGTACCGGCGCTGAACAAGCTGGAGCCCGGCCCCTTCGTGGAAATCCACTGCGACGATGCTGCCCGGCTGGGCATCGCCGAAAAGGACCTGGTGGCCATTCGCTCGCGCCGCGGGCAGGCCGTGCTACCCGCGCGAATCAGCGACCGGGTCATGCCTGGCAACTGCTTTGCCCCGTTTCACTGGAATGACCTGATCGGCGAGCAACTGGCGATCAACGCCGTGACCTGCGATGCGGTCGACCCGCTGTCGCTGCAGCCGGCGTTCAAGCATTGTGCCGTGACCCTGGAGCGGGTCGCCGGTGAGCGCATCGAAGCCCTTGATCTGAACACTGCCAATCCGGAGCCTGCCCGCATGCCGACCGCCACCCTGTCCCGTCTGCTTGGCCTGGACACCCTGCCAGCTCCGGTGCTGGCCGAGGAAGAGCGCCATTACCTGCAAGGCTTTCTGCTGGGCCTGGACCAGGCCCGCGCCGAGGGCGTGCCCTGTCTGCCGGCCAGTGCGCCGCTGGCCGCCAACCGCCGGTTGTTCGTCGATGGCTTGCTGGCCGGGCTGTTCGCCCAGCCGGCGGTGCTGCCCGATGCGGCGTTGATGGCACCACGGCACCAGGTGCTGTGGGCTTCGCAAACCGGCAACGGCGAGCTGTTGGCCGAACGCTGTGCCGAGCGCCTGCGCGGTGCCGGCCTCGACGTGCAGCTCAGCTGCATGGAAGCGGTCAGCCCGCGCCAGCTGCAGGGCGCCGCCAGCGTGGTGCTGATCGCCAGCACCTTTGGCGATGGTGACGCGCCCGACAGCGCAGCGGCATTCTGGCAAGCCTTGCAGGGCGAGGAGGGCGCCCACTGCGCCGAACTGCCTTTTGCCGTGCTGGCCCTGGGCGACTCCAGTTACGACCAGTTCTGCGGCTTTGGCCGCAAACTCGACCAACGCCTGGCCGAGCTGGGCGGGCGGCGCCTGCTGCAGCGGGTGGACTGCGAGCCGGACTTCGACGACGCCTTCGCCGCCTGGCTGGATGCGCTGCTGCCCACGCTAAGCAGCGCTGCTGCACCGCAACCGGTCACCGAGCCTGCGCCCGTGGCGGCCTATGGCAAGCAGCAACCCTGGGCTGCCACCTTGCTGGAAAACCGCCTGCTGAACGGCCCGGGTGCTACCAAGGAAACCCGTCAACTGGTGTTCGACCTCAGCGGCAGCGGCTTCACCTATGCCGCCGGTGATGCCCTGGGCGTGTGGCCGCGCAACTGTCCCGCCCTGGTCGATGAGCTGCTGGCGCTGATACAGCTCGATGGCCAGACCATGGTCGAGCTGAAAGGCCAGCCCGCCATGCCGCTGACCGAAGCCCTGCAAGCGCACCTGGAAATCGCCAAGGTCACCACGCAGCAGCTGCAGGCCTTCGCCGGCAATGCCCCGGACCTGCAGCGCCTGCTGCAGCCCGAGTGCAAGGCCGAGCTGCAGGACTGGTTGTGGGGGCGGCAACTGGTCGATGTGCTGCGCGCCTTCCCCCAGCAACTGCCGCTGGCCAGCTGGCTGGAGCTGCTCAAGCCGTTGCAGCCGCGCCTGTACTCGATCAGCTCCAGCCCGCTGGCGCACCCGCAGCAGGTGCACCTGACCGTTTCCACGGTGCGCTATGGCGCGCGCAAAGGGGTGTGTTCAAGCTTCCTTGCCGACCGTGCGCAGGCGCTGAAGGTAGCCATCTTCCCGCAAGTGTCGAAGCACTTTCGCCTGCCCGAGGACGACAGCGTGCCGGTGATCATGGTCGGTCCCGGCACCGGCATTGCGCCGTTCAGGGCCTTCCTCGAAGAACGAGAGGCACGTGGGGCGAAAGGGGCTAACTGGCTGTTCTTTGGCGAGCAGTATGCGGCCACCGATTTCTATTACCAGGAGCAGCTACAGGCTTGGCAGGCTGCAGGGCACTTGCGTCTGGACACGGCGTTTTCACGCGACCAGGCCGAGAAGGTCTATGTGCAGCAGCGCATGCTCGAACAGGGCGCGCAGTTGTGGCAGTGGCTGGAGGCGGGCGCGTACTTCTATATGTGTGGCGATGCGCAGCGCATGGCCAAGGATGTGGATGCGGCGTTGCGGGCGATCGTGGCCGAGCATGGCGGCATGGATGCCGCGGTGGCTGCGGCTTATGTCGAAGCGCTGGGCAGGGCCAAGCGGTATCGGCGGGATGTTTATTGATGTGCACCGGGATGGGGTGTTGTGCACTGCGAATGTGCATGACCTGTGCCGGCCTCTTCGCGGGTAAACCCGCTCCCACAGGTACTGCACCGGTCTGAAAATTGTGGAGATCCCTGTGGGAGCGGGTTTACCCGCGAAGAGGCCGGCACAGGCAACCCAGTTGGCACACTCCCTGCTTTACCCTAGTTACAACAAAGCCCACTGATCAACGGCGATCAACCCGGGCCCCCTACCGTGATGAATACAGGCAAAGGCGCCTGGAGCTTCGGCTCCAGGCGCTTTTTTTTTTGATCGAGGATCGGCTTATGAAGGCAACAGCGAGCAGCGGGCAACGAGAGCGACTGGTCATCGTCGGCAACGGCATGGTCGGCCACCATTGCGTCGAACAACTGGTCAGCCGCGGCGCCTTGCAGCGCTTCGAAGTGCATGTGTTCGGCGAAGAGCGCCAGCGTGCCTACGACCGCGTGCACCTGTCCGAGTACTTCGGCGGCAGCTGTGCCGAAACCCTGGCTCTGTGCGGGCAGGACTTCTACGGCGCCAACGGTGTGCACCTGCACCTCGGTGAAGCGGTGCTGGAAATCGACCGTGAGCACGCCGAAGTGGTTACTGCCGAGGGCCGTTACGGCTACGACCAATTGGTGCTGGCCACGGGTTCCTATCCCTTCGTGCCACCGATCGAAGGTTCCAGCGGCAATGCCCGCCTGGTCTACCGCACCCTTGACGACCTCGACGGCATCCGCGCTGCCGCAGCCAGTGCCCGACGTGGCGTGGTAGTGGGCGGTGGCTTGCTTGGCCTGGAAGCAGCCAACGCTCTCAAGTCGCTGGGCCTGGAAGCCCACGTGGTGGAATTCGCCCCACGGCTGATGCCGGTGCAGCTGGACGGCGAGGGCGGTGCCGCGCTCAAGGCACAGATCGAAGCGCTGGGTGTTGGCGTGCATCTGTCGCGGGCCACCCAGTCGATCAGTGCGGGTGAAGACTACCGCTACCGCATGAACTTCGATGGCGGCGAGCATCTGGAAACCGATCTGATCGTGTTCTCCGCAGGTATCCGCCCGCAGGATGCCCTGGGCCGTGCCTGTGGCCTGGACATCGCCGCGCGTGGTGGCGTGGTGATCGACAACCACTGCCGCAGCAGCGACCCACGCATCTTTGCCATCGGCGAGTGCGCCTCGTGGAACGGCAGCGTGTTCGGCCTGGTCGCCCCGGGCTACAGCATGGCGCGCAACCTGGCGGCATTGCTGATGGGTGAAGCCGCTGGCGAATTCACCGGTGCCGACATGTCGACCAAGCTCAAGTTGCTGGGCGTGGATGTCGGCTCTATCGGCGATGCCCATGGCGCCACCCCGGGCGCACGCAGCTACCGATTCATCGACGAAGCCAACAGCGCCTATCGCCGGCTGGTGGTGGATGCCAGCGGCAAGCACGTGCTCGGTGCGGTGCTGGTGGGCGACAACAGCTACTACGACACCCTTCTGCAATACGCCCAGAACGGCATCGCCCTGCCAGCCGACCCCGCGGCACTGATCCTGCCGCAAGGCGGCGGCGCACCGGCCCTGGGCGCCGATGCGCTGCCCGACAGCGCGACCATCTGCTCGTGCCACAACGTCAGCAAGGGCGCGGTCTGCGCCGCCATAGACAGCGGCTGCGGCGACCTTGCCGCAGTCAAGGGCTGCACCAAGGCCGCCACCGGTTGTGGTGGTTGCGCGGCACTGCTCAAGCAGGTGTTCGAGCACGAGCTGACCGCCCGCGGCGTGGCGGTGGACAAGAGCCTGTGCGAGCACTTCGCCTACACCCGTCAGGAGCTGTACGGGCTGGTGCGGGTAGAGGGTATCCGTACCTTCAACGAACTGCTCGAACGCCACGGCAAGGGCCACGTTGGCTGCGACATCTGCAAGCCGGCGGTGGGCAGTATTCTCGCCTCGTGCTGGAACCAGCCGATCATGGACCCGGCGCTGGTGCCGCTGCAGGACACCAACGACACCTTCATGGCCAACATGCAGAAGAACGGCACCTACTCGGTGGTGCCGCGCATCCCCGGTGGTGAAATCACCCCCGACAAGCTCATCGTGATCGGCCAGGTGGCGAAAAAGTACGACCTGTACACCAAGATCACCGGCGGCCAGCGCATCGACCTGTTCGGCGCCCAGTTGCACGAGCTGCCGCTGATCTGGGGCGAGCTGATCGAGGCCGGCTTCGAAACCGGCCACGCCTACGGCAAGTCGACCCGCACGGTAAAGTCGTGCGTCGGCAGCACCTGGTGCCGTTATGGCGTGCAGGATAGCGTCGGCATGGCCCTGCGCCTGGAAGACCGCTACAAAGGCCTGCGCAGCCCGCACAAGCTAAAGTTCGCGGTGTCCGGCTGCACTCGCGAATGCGCCGAGGCACAAAGCAAGGACATCGGCGTGATCGCCACCGACAAGGGCTGGAACCTTTACGTATGCGGCAACGGCGGCATGCGCCCGCGGCACGCCGAACTGTTCGCCACCGACCTCGACGACGAAACCCTGGTGCGCCTGATCGACCGCGTGCTGATGTTCTACATCCGCACCGCCGACAAACTGCAGCGCACCTCGGTGTGGCGCGAGAACCTGGAAGGTGGGCTGGACTACCTGAAGCAGGTGATCCTCGACGACAGCCTGGGCCTGGCCAGCGAGCTGGAGGCGCAGATGCAGCATGTGGTCGACCAGTATGAATGCGAATGGGCCAACGCCCTCAACGACCCCGAGAAGCTCAAGCGCTTCCGTACTTTCGTCAACGACCGCCGCGCCGACCCGGACGTGCACTTCGTGCGCGAACGCGAACAGCGCCGGCCTGCTGCGCCACTGCACCTGATCCCAACCGTCGAGGAGGCTGTCTGATGAACTTGTCCAATGCTGCTGTGAAAACCCACGAGAACTGGCAGGTGGTGTGCCAGGCCGATGACCTGGTGGCTGATTCCGGGGTGGTGGTCTGGCTCGACGGGGCCCAGGTGGCGCTGTTCTACCTGCCGGGGCAGGCGCAGCCGCTGTACGCGGTGGACAACCGTGACCCGCGATCCGGCGCCAACATCATCGGCCGCGGCCTGGTTGGCAGTGTGCAGGGCGAGCTGGTGGTGGCCGCGCCGTTGTACAAGCAGCACTTCAGCCTGGAGAGCGGGGAGTGCCTGGAGGATAGCGGGCAGCGCCTGCGGGTGTGGCCGGTGCGGTTGAACGGGGAGGCGGTGGAGTTGGCTGTGGCCTGATATTCATCTGCCGCCTGCACCGGCCTCTTCGCGGGCACGCCCGCTCCCACAGGTACTGCACAGGTCTGGAGAACTGCGGAGATCCCTGTGGGAGCGGGTTCACCCGCGAAAGGGCCGGTACAGGCTATCTGCATGCGGTAAGCTTGAGCCCATGAACCTCGACACCCGCATCAAGTACCGCCACCTGCTGTGCTTCCTGGAGATTGCCCGGCAGGGCAGCCTGGCCAGGGCTGCCGACATCCTGGCAATCAGCCAGCCAGCCATCTCCAAGACCCTCAAGGAACTCGAAGACCTGCTGGAAACGCGCCTGTTCGCGCGCAGCCGTCAGGGCGTCGAGCTGACCCCGGCCGGCACGCGTTTCATGCGCTACGCCGGGCCCAGCGTGCAGGCCCTGCGCGATGGCGTCAGCAGCCTGCGTGGCGAGGCGCGGGCGCCGTCGCAGGTGCGTATCGGTGTGCTGTCCACGGTCGAAGGCCTGCTCATGCCCGAAGTGCTGTGCCGCCTGCACCAGCGGCATGAGGCGCTGGTAATCAGTGTGGTCACCGGGGTCAGCGCGCAGCTGCTCGGCCAGTTGCGCCTCGGCGAACTGGAACTGGTGGTCGGGCGCATGACCGACAGCCCGCAGATCCAAGGCCTGTCGTTCGAGCACCTGTACAGCGAGTCGATGAGCCTGGTGGTGCGGCCAGGCCACCCGCTGCTGGCCTGCAAGCCAGTAGAGCGCGGGGAGGTTGGACATTACCCGCTGGTGCTGCCGCCAGCCGGCACCACCATCCGCCAGCATGCCGACAGCCTGTTCGTGCAATGTGGCATCCAGATGCCCGCCCAGCGCCTGGAAACCCTGTCGCTGGCGCTGAGCCGGCGCTACCTGCTGGGCAGTGATGCAGTGTGGGTTGCGCCGCGCGATGCGGTGTTGCTCGACCTGCGCCGGGGCGAGCTGGTCGAGCTCGACCTGGGTGTGCGCGAGCCGGGCGGCTCGGTCGGCATCTGTCGCAATGCTGCCTTGCCGCAGAGCCTGCCTGGGCAGTGGGTATGCGAGGTGTTGCGCGAGGTAGCGGGGCAGTACCGAGAGGGCAGCTACCCCTGAACGCAGGTATTTTTGGCCCTTTCGCCGGCAAGCCACACACAGGGATAGCAACTGCTTCCGGGCCTGTGGTGAACCTGTGGGAGATTCTATGGTTTTAGGGAAGTTTTTTAAGCGGCTTTTGACCGATACTCATCTCCGCTTTTCAGTAGGGCAAATACTACTCGCGCCAATTTGCGTGCGAGCATGACAAGCGATGCTGTCGTGCTAAAACCACGTGCCAGGCGCTCTTCGTAGTACGATTTCCATACTGCCGTGCGGCATGCCGACATGGCTGCGTTGTGAAGGAGGCGTCGAGCTTCGGGGTCTCCTCGCTTCGTGAGCTTGGATTGCCCTTTTTTCTGCCCCGACTGCGCAATCCTCAGATCCATACCCAAAAAGGCGATAAACGCATCACCCCCGCTGAAGTTGCCACGCTGAAACGTCGCAGTCAGGCGTGCAGCCGTTAGAAAACCAATCCCCTCGACCTTCATGCAGCGCTTTACCTGAGGCATCAGTCCGGCCTTTTCCAGCAGACCCTTGATCATCTTCTCCACCAGCAGCTCAAGCCGCTGCATCGCACGCAGATGTGTCTTGAAGGCGGCTCTAAGTAGCGGTTCATTAGCCCATCCCTGAGACAGGCTGGTTCGTGCCTGGACCAGTCCCGCACGTCGCCGAAACAGGCTCAGAAGTTGTCGATAGATAGCCGGTGGCGGCGCCCAAGGCGTAAGGTCCTGTCCTTCGTTCTTCAGATAGCGGGCCAACAGCTGGGCATCAATTGCATCTGTCTTAGCGCGTACGTTGACGCCTTTGCGGTAATGGCTCAGGGCGTAACCATCTACCACGTAGATCGTATGCCCAAACTCAAAGGCCAGATCCGTAAACAGAACGTGATAAATGTTGGTCGCCTCGATGGCCACGGACATCGCACCCGAGAAGCCTTTGAGCCATTTCTTAATAGCTGCTTTGGTATTGGGGATTGCTATGAGCTCTGCTGATTCATCGTCCCAGATGACCAGTTCCGCTTTGGCCACATCCACGCCAATCAGCCGCTTTGAATCAGCAACCACCATTGCCATGAGCAACTCTCCTCGATAGTGTTGAAGCACTTGAAGGGTCACCCAGAGGCGCTGGCTTGTGTCTTTCGTCGGTCTGAGCCCGGAAGCATTCTTTATCGGCGCTTGGGTGAAAAGGGAGGAGGGGCGAGATCTCCCACGGTCTGTACTGCGCTAACAGTCAGAAGCTGGCTTTGTCCCTCCTCCTCCCTTCAAGTCTAACCATACAAGCTGGCTTGCCGGCGATAGGGCCAGTGCAGGCTTTTCAGCATTCAGCTAAATAAATCCGCCGCAAAACCGGGCAAAGGCGCCGCAACCGATCAATACTGGCCAGTGGCTGCACATCCTTTGATGAATAAGCGTTTAACTACTGAACTTCCTTACCAAAACCCGCTCCTATGCCGGTAGCCATTGGTCATGGCCGCCTGCTAAGCTCGCGGCTTTACCCTGATTGCCCTTTTGGCGCATGAACAAGGAAATAGCATGAAACAGCATCGTTTGGCGGCTGCGGTTGCCCTGGTAGGCCTGGTACTGGCTGGCTGTGATCAACAGACCAGCAGCCCCGAGCTGAAGACTCCGGCACAGAAAGCCTCCTACGGTATCGGCCTGAACATGGGCAAGAGCCTGGCTCAGGAAGGCATGGAAGACCTTGATTCGAAAGCAGTAGCCCTCGGCATCGAAGACGCCGTTGGCAAGAAGGAACAGCGCATCAAGGACGAAGAGCTGGTAGAGGCCTTCACCGCGCTGCAGAAGCGTGCCGAAGAGCGCCTGGCCAAGGCCAGCGAAGAAGCCGCCTCCGCCGGCAAGAAGTTCCTCGAGGAAAACGCCAAGAAGCCAGGCGTGGTCACCACTGCCTCGGGCCTGCAGTACGAAGTGGTCAAAAAGGCCGACGGCCCGCAGCCCAAGGCGACTGATGTGGTCACCGTCCACTACGAAGGCAAGCTGATCGATGGCAAGGTGTTCGACAGCTCCGTCGAGCGCGGCAGCCCGATCGACCTGCCGGTCAGCGGCGTGATCCCGGGGTGGGTCGAAGGCCTGCAGCTGATGCACGTCGGCGAGAAGTACAAGCTGTTCATCCCGGCTGAACTGGCCTACGGTGCGCAGAGCCCAAGCCCGCTGATCCCGGCCAACTCGGTACTGGTATTCGACCTGGAACTGATCGCCATCAAGGATCCGGCCCAGCTGCAAGGCGCCGAGCCAGAAGCGGAAGCTCCTGCCGAGGCCCCGGCCGAAGCGCCTGCCAAGTAACACTGGCTGGCCCACGCAAAACGCCCCGTCCCGACGGGGCGTTTTCGTTTGTGCCGGGTAGTTGGACGAACCTGCAACTGCTGATACTGTCCGAGGAAATGCAGCGTGAAGCAGCAGGATGCTTCTGACGCAAATCGTTTGCGGCGTACGCACCCACGGTGTGAAACGACTGTGTAAAAAACGCCCGATCTGACCGAGGCCCTTGCCTGGCAGGCACCTGGGGTCAGAAACGTCGCCCTGTTCACAAGGTTATCCACAATAAATGTGGATAACCTTTTCCTCTGGAGGCTCCATGAGCGCACCCTGGAATTTTGCCCGTTTCCTGCCGTTGGCCGAGCGCCTGCTCAGCCGCGGCCGGTTGCCCGCCTTGCTGTTCGCGGTAGCTCGCAAAGGCCCGCGCATCGGCCAGCTGCGCGAAGACGTGAAGCTGCTGCAGTCGTTGTGCCTGGCCTGGTGGCGCGGCGAGTACCGTGCCATCAGCCCCAAGGCGCTGGTCACCATCGTCGCCGGGCTGCTGTATTTCGTCAGCCCCATCGACGCCATCCCCGACTGGCTGCTGGGCGTGGGTTTCCTCGACGACATCGCGGTCCTGGGCTGGGTACTGAAGACCGTGGCTGACGAACTGGCGCGCTTCAAGGCCTGGCGCGACAGCCAGGCGCCCGAACGGCTGCGCGTGGTCGAGCGCCTGCCGGCTACCCCCGAAGCGCTGCGGTTGGAACGCAACACGCAGTGAAACTGGCCGCAACCGCAGCGCAACTGCACAGACCCCAGAGTTGGTAATATAATTGGCATAAGGGTTATGCCTACGGATTACATGCTGTAATCCTTTTTAAAGGGGTTTGTAATGGGTATTCAGGTCATCAGCCGGGACGGTCAACCCGAGTACGCCGTCGTTCCCTGGGAACAGTACCAGGCACTGCTCAGGGCCGCTGGGCAGGCACCAGCCGAGGTGCTTGCCAGTGAAGTGCAGGGCGATGTGGCCAGTGCGCCATTGCCGGCCTTCAGCGAAGTGGCACAGATTCGCCAGGCCAAGGGCATTGCCCCTGAGCAACTGGCGCGCAATGTCGGGGTAAGCCCGGCATACCTGGCCATGATCGAATCAGGTGAACGCCAGCCGGATGCTGCTATCCGCCGTGCTCTGGCCTGGCATCTGGGGGTGGCTGGCTGGAGCGAACCATCATGAGCCAGGTCAGGATCAGCCGTCAGCACTGGGATAACCTGCTGGGCGAGCTTGACCTGGCCCGTCGTCAACGTCACTTGCTGACCTATCGAGCGCTGATCGAGCGTTTGCAGTTGCCCAGCCCGGCCATGCAGACGCTGACAGCCGCGCTGGAGTACCTGGCGGTGCTGGATGCCCGCGCAGAGCAGCCATTGCGCAGCTCGCTGGTGATCAGCCAGGGTGCCAGCCGTTTGCCGCGTACCGGGTTTTTTGAGTGCGTTGAACGGTTGGGCCGATTTTCCGGGCCGGTCGACGGCATGGAAGCGGCCTCATGGCATGCCTCCGAGGTGGTCAGGGTGTTCGAGTACAGCTATCCCGAAACGGCCTGATTCGTTGCCTGTCCCGGCCTCTTCGCGGGTAAACCCGCTCCCACAGGTTCACCACAGGTCTTGAGCCTTGTGTTGTACCTGTGGGAGCGGGTTTACCCGCGAAGAGGCCGGAACAGGCAAAGCATCTCTGTGGATCAGCCCACAAGCCCTGCCATCGGCATCTACCACCTCCAATACCTCCAGGTGCCGGTGCCGGCCAAACAACTCCAGCAACTGCCCAATCGTCGCGTTGAGCCGCACCGTCGGCTGTTCGGCCTGCGGAACGTTCATCAGCGCCGGTAGTGGCCGGCTTTCGCGCGCCCCCAGCTCCTGCGGCCGCCCCAGCAGGTAGCCCTGCACCAAGTCCACCCCCATCTCCACCAGCACCGCCAGCTCCTCCGCCATCTCGATGCCTTCGGCAATTACCTGCGCCTTCGACGCCCGGGCAATCTGCAATATCGAACCGACGAACTCACGCTTGAGCGGGTCGCGGTGGATGCCGTCGATGAAGTGGCGATCGATTTTCACATATTCGGGGCGCAGCTCCGACCACAGGCGCAGGCTCGAATAACCCGCTCCCAGATCGTCGATGGCAATCGAGAAGCCCATGTCCCGGTAGTGGTGCAGCGCATTGGACAGCAGCTGAAAGTCGTCGGTCGGGGTATGTTCGGTCAGCTCGATCACCACCCGGCTGGGTGGCAGGCCGACTTGTTCGAGCAGTTTCAGGGTCTGCCCGGAGGGGTAGTGCAGCTCCAGCAGCGATTCAGGCGAGATGTTGAGAAACAGCTTGCCCTGCAACTGCTGTTCGCTGAAACGCCGGCAGGCGCTTTCCCGGCAGGCAGCCTCCAGTTCGGTCAGGCGGCCGGCCTGGCGGGCGATGGTAAACAGGTTCAGCGGTGCGTGCAGCGGGCTGTTGGACGGCCCGCGGCTCAACGCCTCATGGCCGAAAACCCGTTGCTCGCTCAGGCACATGATCGGCTGGAACAGACTGTGGATGCTGCGTTGAGCCAGGATGGCACTCAAGGCACTGAGCTGTTCGGCGACGGTCATGGCGTATTCCTGAAAATGAAAGGGCCGGGCGATTCCGCGCCCGGCCCCTCTATTTCACGACAGCGCGATGACTGTTTGATGACAAGTAAAGCTAATTTGCCATCATTGCCACAGTCTTACTTCTTGGCCACCTTGGTGCTTGCACTCAGGTAGTCGATAAGGATGCGGCCGGTTTCCGACAGGTAGGCATCGTCTTCCGGCTTGGTGTTTTCATCCTCGGTCGGCAGCGCGTCCTCGTCCTCTTTCTTCAGCTCCTTCAGCGGCTCTTCACCCTTGGCCTTGCGGCGGATGTTCTCCAGTGCCAGCTGCTTGGCCTCGATTGCATCGTGGCGTGCACGACGGTCCTGCTCGTTGAGGCTGACGGTCTTTTCGTTCATCAGCTTCTGGGTCAGGGCCAGGCGGTCGCGGATGTAGGTGAACTCTGCATCCTTGTCGCTGCGCGCTTCATGCTGCGCCTTGAGTTGGGCCAGGAACGGCTTGAACGGGTCGGCCGCCGGCTTGACCACCGGGCGAATGGTGTCCCACGGCATGGCCTCGGGCAGGGCGCTCTCGCCGATCTCCTTGGTATCGATGATCGACGGGTAGTCGATGTCCGGCAGCACGCCCTGATGCTGGGTGCTCTGCCCGGAAACCCGGTAGAACTTGGCCAGGGTAAGCTTCAGCTCGCCATGGTTGAGTGGCTGGATGGTCTGCACGGTGCCTTTGCCGAAGGTCTGGCCGCCGATGATCAGCGCACGGTGGTAGTCCTGCATGGCACCGGCGAAGATCTCCGAAGCCGAGGCCGACAGGCGGTTGACCAGCAGTGCCAGTGGGCCCTTGTAGAAGGCACCGGGGTTTTCGTCTTCCAGCACGTCGACACGGCCGTCGCTGTTGCGCACCAGCACGGTCGGGCCTTTCTCGATGAACAGGCTGGTCAGCTCGGTGGCTTCCTGCAGCGAGCCGCCGCCGTTGTTGCGCAGGTCGATGACCACGCCGTCGACTTTTTCTTTCTGCAGCTCGGTCAGCAGCTTCTTCACGTCACGCGTGGTGCTCTTGTACTCCGGGTCACCGGCGCGATAGGCCTTGAAGTCGAGGTAGAAGGCCGGGATCTCGATGATGCCCAGCTTGTAGTCACGCCCGTCCTGCTTGAGCTTGAGCACCGACTTCTTCGCTGCCTGCTCCTCGAGCTTCACCGCCTCGCGGGTGATCGACACGATCTTGCTGGTCTGGTCGCTAGGCGCGTTACTGGCGGGGATGATCTCCAGGCGCACCACCGAGCCTTTCGGGCCGCGGATCAGCTTGACCACTTCGTCCAGGCGCCAGCCGACCACGTCGACCATCTCCTTGTTGCCCTGGGCCACACCGATGATCTTGTCGGCCGGTGCCACCTGCTTGGTCTTGGCCGCCGGGCCTGCCGGCACCAGACGCACGATCTTGACCTGGTCGTTGTCGCTTTGCAGTACTGCGCCGATGCCTTCCAGCGACAGGCTCATGTTGATGTCGAAGTTTTCTGCGTTGTCCGGCGACAGGTAGTTGGTGTGCGGGTCGTAGGACTGGGCGAAGGTGTTGATGTAGGCCTGGAAGATGTCCTCGGCACGGGTCTGGTCCAGGCGCGACAGTTGGTTCTTGTAGCGCTTGGTCAGGGTTTCCTGGATCTGCTTGGGTTCCTTGCCGGCGATCTTCTGGCGCAGCACTTCGTCCTTGACGCGTTTGCGCCACAAATCGTCGAGCTCGGCCTGGTCCTTCATCCACGGGGCGTCCTTGCGGTCGATCAGCAAGGTTTCCTTGGCGTTGAAGTCGATCTTGTCCACGCCCTTGTTCAGCTCGGCCAGGGCGAAGTCCAGACGTTGCTTGACGCGGTCCAGGTAGCGTTTGTAGATGGTGAAGCCCGGGTCCAGGTTACCGCTCTTGAGGAAATCGTCGAATTGCGTTTTCCATTTGTCGAATTCGGCGATGTCGGCAGCGGTGAAGTAGCTGCGCGCCGGGTCCAGCAGCTTGATGTAGCTGTCATAGATGATGACCGAACGGGCGTCGTCCAGCGGCGGCTTGCTGTAGTGGTGGCGCTTGAGCAATTCCACCACGTTGAGGCTGGCGACGATCTCGTCGCGGTCCGGCTGCAGGTTGTCCCATTTGTTGGCGGCCGCCGCATTGCCGCCGAGCGTGAGGCTGCCCAGGCCGATCATCAGCGCCAGGGCGGTGCTTGGGAGGAAATGCTTCATGCTGATTCGACGTGGAGACAATTGATCACGCATAGTAGGCCGTCTTTTCTGTTCACCGGTTGCAAAAAACCGGATGCATACTGCAAAAAGCCTGGGGACTTGGCGTTCCCAGGCTCGGTCATATGATTCAACTATGGAGGCACTGTGAAGGCATTGCAAGGCGTTGACGGACATGTGGCTTGGGTCGAGGCCGAGCGCCCGGCCTGCGACGCGGGTCAAGTGCGCATTCGCGTGGCTGCTGCGGGGCTGAACCGCGCCGATCTGCTGCAGATGAAAGGTTTGTACCCACCACCGCCAGGCGCCAGCCCGTACATGGGCCTGGAGTGCTCCGGGGTGATCGAGGAAGTGGGGGCCGGTGCCGACTGGCGGGTGGGTGACCGGGTGTGCGCACTGCTGGCCAGCGGCGCCATGGCCGAGGAAGTGGTGGTGGATGCCCGCCACGTGCTGCCGGTGCCCGAAGGCCTGAGCCTGCACGAAGCGGCGGCGTTGCCGGAGGTATATGCCACTGCCTGGCTGAACATCTTCCAGCTGGGTGGCGTGAAAGCTGGCGAGAAGGTGCTGGTGCACGCTGGCGCCAGCGGCGTTGGCTCGGCCGCCATCCAGCTGTGCAAGGCGTTCGGCAGCCCGGTATGGGTAAGCGTCGGTTCCCAGGACCGCCTGGCCTACTGCGAGGCGCTGGGCGCCGCCGGTGGTGTGGTACGTAACGAAAACCTGGAAGCGCTGGAAGGTTTTGGCCCGTTCGACGTGATTCTCGACCCGGTGGGCGCCAGCTACGGCGAGCTCAACCTCAAGTTGCTGGCGCGTGACGGGCGCTGGGTGATCATCGGTCTGATGGGCGGGCGCAAGTTCGAGCTGGACCTGGCACAGGTACTGGGCAAGCGCCTGGAGATTACCGGTTCCACGCTGCGTAACCGCGATGACGGCTTCAAGGCCGAACTGCTGCGCGAGTTGCAGCAGCAGGTGTGGCCGCTGTTTGCCGAAGGGCGCCTGTCGCCGCAGTTGGTGGACACCTACCCGGTGGAGTTTGCCCAGGCGGCGTATGCCGAGCTTGAGACCAACCAGGTGTCGGGCAAGCTGGTGATGGTGATAGACCCTAGCCTGATGTAAGCAGGCCTGGCCTCTTCGCGGGTGAACCCGCTCCCACAGGGATTACCACAGGCTTGAAAACTGTGTGGTCCCTGTGGGAGCGGGTTTACCCGCGAAAGGGCCGGTGCAGGCAATGCGATTACCTCAGGCCCAGCTCAGGATCGGCCACTTGTTGATCTCGGCATGCTCCCGCAACACCGCATCCGGGTTCACCACATGCGGATGATCCACCTTCAGCAACAGCGGCAAATCGTTGCGCGAGTCGGAATAGAAAGTCGCTCCTTCCAGGTTCTCCTGCTCCTGGTCCAGCCATTCCAGCAACCGCGTGATCTTCCCTTCGCGGTAGGTCAGCACCCCGTGGGTCTTGCCGGTATAAACCCCGTTCACCGCCTCCAGTTCGATCGCCAGGTATTCGTCCACCCCCAGCCGCGCCGCAATCGGCCCGACCAGGTGCGTACCCGACGCCGAAATGATCAGGATGCGATCCCCGCGCTTGCGGTGCTCGGCAATGCAGCGGCAGGCGTCGCCGTAGATGATTGGCTCGATCACCTCTTCGACCCACGGTGCTACCAGGTGCTCGACCTCTTCCAGGGTGCGCCCGGCAATCGGCTCCAGGCTGAAGGCCATGTAGTCCTCCATCCGCAGGTGGCCCTTGCCATAGGCTTCCATCAACTCATGGTCGCGGCGCAGGAAGGCTTTACCGTCGACCCAGCCTAGCCGGGCCATCTGCTCGCTCCACAGTGAGGCGCAGTCGCCGTGGATCAGGGTTTCGTCCAGATCGAAAATTGCCAGTGCCATGGTGTTGATTCTCCTTAGGCCACTTCCCGTAGCGCCGTGGGGTCGATCGACAAGCTTACCCGTTGCCCGTCCGCGTGCAGGTCGGACGGTGAGCGGTTGAGCACGTCGACCACCAGTTCCACCTCGCGCACCCGCACCCGGTAGCGGATCACGTTGCCCAGCAGGCTGTGGCTGCGCACTTCGGCGTCCAGTTCACCGTTGATGCCCAAGGTAATCGACTCGGGGCGTATCGCCAGGCGGCTGGCCACCGGGCGCTGCAACAGGCGGCTGGCGCTGTCGGCGTCGAGCAGGTTGTAGTTGCCGATGAAGCCGGCGGCAAACAGGTCCACCGGCGCGGTGTAGAGGGTTTCGGCATCGCCGCTCTGGACGATGCGCCCCTGGTTCATCAGGAAGATGCGATCGGACATGGTCAGCGCCTCCTCCTGGTCGTGGGTGACGAAGATGGTGGTCAGCCCCAGCTCGCGCTGGATGGCGCGGATCTGCTCGCGCAGGTGCTTGCGGATGCGCGCATCCAGCGCCGACAGCGGCTCGTCGAGCAGCAGCAGGCGCGGGCGGGTGACCAGCGAGCGGGCCAGGGCAACGCGCTGGCACTGGCCGCCGGACAACTGGTGCGGGTAGCGCCCGGCGAAGTTGCCCAGTTCCACCAGTTCCAGCGCCTCGCGTACCCGGGCCTGGCTTTCGTCGGCCTTGACCTTCTGCATGCGCAGGCCGAAGGCGACGTTCTGCTCCACGGTCATGTTGGGGAACAGCGCATAGCTTTGAAACACCATGCCGATGCCACGCTTTTGCGGGCTCAGCGGTACGATGTCATGGCCGTCGAGCAGGATCTGCCCGCTGTCCACCGGGGTCAGCCCGGCGATGCAGCGCAGCAGCGTGGACTTGCCGCAACCGGACGGGCCAAGCAGGGTGACGAACTCACCGCGTTCGATATGGCAGTCGATGTTCTCGAACACCGGGCTGCCGGCGTAGCTTTTTTGCAGTTTCTGTACGCTGACGAAGCTCATGTCAGGTCTTGTCCTTGTTCAGGCGGTTGGCGACCCAGGTCAGTACCAGCACGAAGGCGAAATACGAGATCACCAGCGCGCTGTTGAAGTGGCCGCTGCTGTTGCGCATGTTGTTCAGGTACACCTGCAGGGTCTCGTAGCGGGTGCCGACCAGCAGGTTGGCGAACACGAACTCGCCGAACAGGAACGAGAACGACAGCAGCAGTGCCACCATCAGGCCCTTGCGCAGGTTCGGCAGCACCACCAGCAGCGCCGCCTGCCAGGTGCTGGCGCCCAGCAGCTGGGCGGCGTCCATCAGGTCGCGCAGGTTGATCGCCTGCAGGTTGTTGGTAATGGCCCGGTACATGAACGGCAAGGCGATGGTGAAATAGCAGCCGATCAGGATCCACGGTGTACCGACCATGGCCATGGGCCCGCTGCCATACAGCTGCAGCAGCCCCACCGACGACACCACCGGCGGCACCGCGAACGGCAGCAGGATGAGGATGTTCATCAGCGCATCGAGCCTCGGGAAGTGGTAGTGCACCACGAACAGCAGCGGCAGGATCAGTACCACCGACAGCAGCAGCGCGCCCACGCACACCAGCAGCGACTGGCCGAAGGCGGCCAGGAAGCGCGGCTCGCTCCACAGCGCGATGTACCACTTGAAGGTCAGGCCGCTGGGCAGCAGGCTGGCCGACCAGCTGGTGGCCAGCGAGTAGAGCAGGGTGCCGGCCAGCGGCAGCAGCAGGATGAGGAACAGCAGGTAGACCACGGCGCGGTGGTACCAGCCGCCGGAACGGGCGTCAGCGCGCATGGTAGCTCCTTTTCAGCAGCCATTGGTGCATCACCGTGACCAGCGTCATCAGCCCCACCAGTACCATCGCCAGGGCGCTGGCCAGGTTGGGATCGAGGCTGATGTCACCGGCCACCAGGCCGGCGATGCGGATCGGCAGTACGTTGAAGTTGCCGGTTGTCAGCGCGTACACGGTGGCGTAGGCACCGAGGGCGTTGGCCAACAGGATGACGAAAGTGCCCAGCAGTGCCGGGGTCAGCACCGGCAGGCCGATGTGTCGCCAGAATTGCCAGTGGCTGGCCCCCAGCAGTGCGGCCGACTCGCGCCAGTCTTCGCGCAGTGCGTCGAACGCGGGGTACAGCAGCAACACGCCAAGCGGGATCTGGAAGTAGGTGTACACCAGGATCAGCCCGCTCTTGGAATAGATACTGAAGTCCTCCAGCAGGCCGACCTGCTTCAGCAGCAGGGTCAGCGCGCCGTTGAAACCGAGCAGGATGATGAAGGCGAAGGCCAGCGGCACCCCGGCGAAGTTGCTGGTCATGTTGGCGAAGGCGCTGACGAAGTCGCGCAGCTTCGAGTCCACCTGGCGCAGCGAGTAGGCGCCCAGAGTGGCGATGACGATGCCGAACAGGCTCGACCAGAAGCTGATCTCCAGGCTGCGTTGCAGGGCCTGCAGGTAGAACTTCGAGGCGAATACCTTGCTGAAGTTGTCCACGCCCCAACCCGCTTCCGATTGCAGGCTGTTGATCGCCACCCAGGCCAGCGGGGCGATCTGGAAGATGACGAAGAACACGGCGAACGGTAGCAGGCAGAGCAGGGCCAGGTAGCGGCCACGGGTGTTGCTGCTCTTGGGTGTGGTCACTTCAGCAGCTCCCGGCAGACGGTCTTGTCATGCGGCGCGCCGAGCAGCTCGCAGATGGTCCCGCACAACTCGGTCTGCAGCGGTTTGGCCGCAGGGTCGAGGCTGAAGGCATCGCCGAAGACGAACAGCGGCACTTCGCGCTCCTCGGTCAGCAGGCCATTGTGCGAGCGGTCGTTGTTCATGCCGTGGTCGGCGGTGACCAGTACCTGGTAGCCCTCTTCGAGCCAGCCTGGCAGGTAGTCGGCCAGCAGGATGTCGGCGCTGCGCGCGGCGTTGCGGTACTGGCTGCTGTCCAGGCCGTGATGGTGGCCGACATCGTCGATGCTCATCGGGTGCACCAGCAGGAAATTGGGGGCGTGGCGGCGGCGCAGGTATTCGCCATCGGCCAGCAGGTGCGAATCGGGGTAACGGTCGTCCCAGTAGAACAGCCCGTGCTGGATCGGCAGCTTCGGTGCGTGGGTATGGCGGTCGCGCTGCGGGTCGAAGGGCGAGCGGTTGTACAGCTCGCTCATCCAGTGATAGGCCGCAGCCGCAGTGCCCAGGTTGGCCTCGCGGGCGTAGTGGAACACGCTGCGCTGGTTGGACAGACGGTTGACGTTGTTGTGCACGATGCCGCTGTCGATCGGCGGTACACCGGTGAGGATGCACTCATACAGCGGCCGCGACAGCGACGGCAGTTCGCATTCCACGCGGTATAGCGCGGCACGGTCGGCCTCGACGTAGGCGTGCAGGTGGCCCATGGCATGATGCGCGACCTGGTAGTTGAGGCCGTCGAGCAGGACCAGAATGACGTTGTGTTGCATGGTGGCTCCAGTCATAAACCGCGTTGGCTTCTTCGCGGGTAAACCCGCTCCTACAGGGTCATGCGCCGGCCTTGAGGTGTGCGCTGTACCTGTGGGAGCGGGTTTACCCGCGAAAGGGCCCGTCCAGGCGCTAGAGAAACTAGCCCCTTACTCCATCTCGATGATCACCTGCTCCTGCCACATCTGCGGCAGTTTCTTCGAGCTCGCTTCCCAGGCCTCGGCATTCTTGATCGGCTGTGCAGCCTTGTACTGTTCGTTGGGCAGCAGCTTGGCCTGCACATCGTCCGGCAGCTTCAGGTGCTCGGCACGGATCGGCCGCGCATGCCCTTTGGCCAGGTTGATCTGCCCGGCATCGCTGAAGATGTATTCACGTGTCAGCTTGGCCGCATTCGGGTGCTTGGCGTACTTGTTGATGATGGTGGTATAGCCGGAGATCACCGAGCCATCCGACGGGATCAGCACTTCGAAACGCTTGGGGTCGATCTGTTCACGGTAGCTCAGGCCGTTGAAGTCCCACACCACGCCCACTTCCACCTCGCCCTTCTCCAGGGTCTGGATGGTCGGGTTGGCCAGCGACAGGCGCTTCTGCTGGGCCAGCTTGGTGAACAGTTGCAGGCCCGGTGCCAGGTTGGTCTCGTCACCCTTGTAGGCGATAGCCGCTGCCAGCACGCCGTTGGCGGCCTGGGCTGCGGTGCCGACGTCACCGATGGCAACCTTGTACTTGCCTTTTTCCAGGTCGTGCCAGGTCGTTGGCCGCTCGCCTTCCTTGACCAGGTCCTTGTTGATGATGAAGGCGATGGTGCCGGTATAGGCCAGCGCCCAGTGGCCGTCCTTGTCCTTGGCCCAGGTCGGCACCTGGTCCCAGGTGCTCGGCTTGTACGCTTGGCTCACGCCCTTGCTCACGGCGATCGGGCCGAAGGCGGCACCCACGTCGCCGATGTCGGCGCTGGCGTTGTCCTTCTCGGCTTCGAACTTGGCGATTTCCTGGGCCGAGCTCATGTCGGTGTCGCTGTGCTTCAGGCCGTACTTGCTGGCCAGGTCTTCCCAGGTGCCTTTCCAGTTGGCCCAGGCATCGGGCATGCCCACGCTGTTGACGTTGCCTTCCTTGCGGGCGGCGTCTTCCAGGGCCTTGAGGTCGGTATCGGCGGCCATTGCCGTGGTACACAGGGCGATGGCCGAACCGAGCAGTGACGCCATGAACAACTTTTTCATCCGAAGCTCCTTGGTGGGTGCCTTTAGCGATGGTTGTTATGAGTGAAGCCGTTGTCTGGTGACCGTTGGTCTAGGTCAGCAAACCTTGAGCCAAGGTAGGCTGCTTGCGTGACAGTTTGATGTAGGGAAGGGCCGATGAAGGCCCTGAAGCTACAGCGTAGACCACTGAACCGCCCCGGTTCTGCTGGCTTGGCGCGTTTCTGGCAGTGTCTGGTCAAAGCCTTGTCACAGGATGTTCATCAGCCCTGCCTAGGCTTGCACTATTCTCCAAGTGCCCTGTTCTGGGGCTGGACTAGTCCAGATAGGTAACCTTTGATGCAGCCGATGCCACCGCGTGCGGTAACAGCCATCTGTCACGCCCTGCAGGAACAGATAGAGCACGGCCTGCTGGCGCCGGGCGGCAAGCTGCCGGCCGAGCGCAAGCTCAGCGAGGTGTTCGATACCACGCGCATTACCCTGCGTGAGGCGCTGGTGCAGCTGGAAGCCCAGGGGCTGATCTACCGCGAAGAGCGTCGCGGCTGGTTCGTCGCGCCCGAGCGGCTGACCTATGACCTGATCGAGCGCAGCCACTTCCATGCCATGGTCCGCGACCAGGGGCGGGTGCCCAGTACCGAACTCTTGTCAGCTCGGCTGCAGCCGGCGTCGGCGGCCATCTGTGCGCGCTTGCAACTGCCGGCGTTGTCCAGCGTGGTACGTATCTGCCGGTTGCGGCGGATCGATGGGCGGGCGGTGCTGTATGCCGAGCACTACCTCAACCCCCGGTACTTCCCGGAGATTCTCGAACAGGACCTGGCCCAATCGCTGACCGAGATTTATGGGCGGGTGTACGGTATCCAGTATGGGCAGGTGTGCTTCGAGATCTTGCCGACGGCGTTGCCGGTGGAGGCAGCCGGTGCCTTGAAGGTGTCGGCGGGAAGCCCCGGGTTGCATATCACCCGGGTCAACAGTGACCAGCATGGGCACCTGATCGACTGCGACCTGGAGTATTGGCGGCATGATGCCATCCGCATCCGCGCCCAGGCGGGTTGAGGTGTTGGCTTCTTCGCGGGCTCGCCCGCTCCCACTGGGGCCGCACAGGTTTCAGCCTTTGCACAGTACTTGTGGGAGCGGGTTCACCCGCGAAGAGGCCCTAACTGGAGGAACCGGCAGTCACTACCTGCACTGACAACCGTGGCGTTGCCAAATCCAGCCCCGCCTCATCCAGTTGCCGCTTCAACGCCAGGTTGAAGGCCCGCGACACTTCCCACTGCTTGATCGGCGCAGTCTTGAACCGCGCTCGCAAGATCGCCGACCCCGACTCGAAGCTCTCCACCCCTTGCAGCTCCAGCGGCGACCAGATGTTGCGGCGCATCAGCGGGTCGTTGCGCAGCTTCTGCCCCACTTCGCGAATCAGCGTGATGGCCTGGTCGATGTTCATGCTGTGCGGGATCGCCACGCGGAAGATCGCGTAGCCGAACTCGCGCGAGTAGTTCTTGATGCTCTTGATCTCGCTGAACGGGATGGTATGCACGATGCCGTCGATGTCACGCAGGCGTACGGTACGGATGGTCAGCCCCTCCACCGTGCCCAGGTGGCCGCCCACATCCACGTAGTCGTCGATGGCCAGCGAGTCCTCGATGATGATGAACAAGCCGGTGATCAGGTCGGCCACCAGCGACTGGGCACCAAAGCCGATGGCCAGGCCGATCACACCGGCACCCGCCAGCAGCGGGGTGACGTTCATGCCCATGTTGGCCAGGGCGACAATCACCGCGATGATGAAGATGACCACGAACATCACATTGCGGATCAACGGCATCATGGTTTGCGCGCGGGCGTTGGCCAGGCCCCGGCGCGAACGCACCAGGGCGTGGTGCACGGCGGTGTCGGCAAGGATCCACACCAGCCAGGCGACGATCAGCGTGCCGGCCAGGCCCAGCAGGCGCACGCTTATGTCGTGGCCGTCGCCCTCGGCGAAGCTGATCATCGACAGGCCCCACACACGCAGCCCCAGTTCGATGAACACCAGCCAGATGAACAGGTGCACCAGCAGGTAGCCGAAGTTGCGCAGGCGTTCGGCGTACACCGCCTGGCGCTTGCTGGCGCGCTTGGGGTTGGCGGCGTGGCGGCGCACCAGGCCGTTGAGCACCATGCACACCACCACCAGCACCGTGCACATCAGCGACTGGCGCAGGGCGGTGCTGGTGTCGCCGGCCGAGATAAAGGTAGCGAACAGCGAAATCGCCACCAGGATCAGTGCTGGCACGAACCAGAAGCTGCCGAGGATCTCGATGGTGTCACTGAGGGTGCGCCGGGTCAGGCGCCGTGACAGCGGCTGGTTGCGGATCAGGTGGGCGATCGGGCGACGGAAGCGCAGGATGAACAGCCCGGTGCACAGCGCCGCGATCACGTTGGCCAGGGTAGCCAGGGCGTGGGCCAGGTGGGTGCCGAGGGCGACCATCAGGCGCGGATCGCTCATCGCTTCGCCAAACGCGGCGAAACTGCCGATCAGCCACAGCGGGCGGAAGGCCTGGTGGCGCAGGATGTACAGGGCGCGGTGGCGGTGGGGGCCGTCGAGCAGCGAGAAGGCAATCACGCAGATGGCCGAGAAGCAGGTGCCGACCACCAGTGCGTAGGCCAGCACCATGGCCAGCGACTTGCCCAGCGACGGCGGCAGCACGAAGCTCAGGTAAACGGTGAACACCAGCGCCACCAGCCATGGGCCCAGCTTGCGCAGGGCAAAGCGCACCAGATCCCAGGTGCGTGGGTGCTGCGGCAGTTCCTCGCTCAGGCCAAAACGCAGGCGTACCCGATGCCCGACCCAGTTGAAGGCGTAGGCCAGCACGCTCCAGACGGCGATGACGGCGGCAAAGCCGAACAGAATGGCCGGCCACTGGTGCACCGGCACCATCAACTCGGTCAGTTCGGCCTGGGCCTGTTCGATTTCCGCGGCCCAGCGATGGAACGGGCTGGCATCGCCGCTGAACTGCTTTTCGAAGTCCTGCAGGGCGCCGCCGATCAGGCCGAGCACGCCCTGTTCGACGGTGGGTTGCGATTGCCTGGTGGCGTCGCGCAGCTTTTTCAGGTCGGCCAGGAGCTTGGCCCGCTGCTGGTCGTTTTCCAGGTTCTTGATCACCTCGTCCAGCGACTTGCCCAGCGGTTCGCTGGCTTCTGGCTGCGCGGGCGCGCTGCCACCCAGCAGGCCTGGCAGGCCCGCAGCCTGTAACGGGGTGACAAACAGGAACAGCAGCAGGAACAGGCAACGCAGGAGAGCAGGCACTGGCAAAACTACCTCAGGTCAAACGATTGACCGAGTGTAGAGGTTCACGACGGCAGTTGCTCCAGGATTTTCCAGCAGGTGAGGCCGAAGATACCCAGTGTGCCGACCCACATCATCACAACGCCGATATTGCGCTCGCGCAGGCTGAAACCGATGGTCAGCAGCAACAGGAACAGAAACACCGGCACGAACAGGGACAGGAACGGGGACATGGACAGCAATCCTTTTGCAGTGGGGCCATGTAACAAGCATAGCGGGTAGCGGGCGAAGCGGGATTGACCTTCAGCAGGTGCAAGCAGGCCCGGCCTCTTCGCGGGTGAACCCGCTCCCACAGGAACTGTGCGGTACCTGTGGGAGCGGGTTTACCCGCGAAGAGGCCGGGCCTGCTTGCATCAAGGCATCAGGGCAACTCGCGGCAACGGTAGAAGGCGCTCAGCACCTTCACAAGGTGCGCCAGGTCATGGCTGCCGCACAGTTCGCGAATCGAATGCATGGCAAAGGTCGGCAAGCCGATATCCACCGTACGCACGCCCAGGTGGCTGGCCGCAATCGGCCCGATGGTCGAACCACAGCCCATGTCGCTGCGTACCACGAAGCTCTGCACCGGCACTTCCTCGGCCATGCACAGGTGACGGAAGAACCCGGCGGTTTCGCTGTTGGTAGCGTAGCGCTGGTTGTTGTTCACCTTGATTACCGGCCCGGCGTTGAGCTTGGGCCCGTGGTTGCCGTCGTGCTTGTCGGCGTAGTTGGGGTGCACGCCGTGGGCGTTGTCGGCCGACACCATCAACGAGCGCTGAATGGTGCGCACGTAGGCGTCGCCATCCGGCAGCAGGCGTTGCAGGGTCTGCTCCAGCATCGGCCCGTCGGCGCCACAGGCCGAGCAGCTGCCGACTTCTTCATGGTCGTTGCACACCAGTACGCAGGTCTCGTCGCTGTCGGCGGCCAGCAGTGCCTGCAGGCCGGCATAGCACGACAACAGGTTGTCCAGGCGCGCGCCGGCGATGAAATCGCCGTTCAGGCCGACCAGCGCGGCGTTTTGGGTGTCGTAGAAGCTCAGCTCGTAATCCAGCACCACGTCGGCGATCAGCTCGTGCTCGCGGGCCAGTTGCTCGGTGAGCAGGGCGCGGAAGTCGATGCGCTCGTCACCCGCCACCTGGGCCAGGATCGGCGGCAGCTCGTTCTGCGGGTTGATCGCCCAGCCTTCGTTGGCGGTGCGGTTGAGATGGATTGCCAGGTTGGGAATGACCGCGATCGGCAGCTTGAAGTCGATCAGCTGGCTTTCGACCTTGCCGTCTCGGCGATATGTGACCCGGCCGGCCAGCGACAGGTCGCGGTCGAACCATGGCGCCAGCAGGGCGCCGCCATACACTTCGACGCCCAGCTGCAGGAAGCCCTGGCGCTGCAGCTCGGGCTGCGGCTTGACCCGCAGGCACGGGCTGTCGGTGTGGGCACCGACCATGCGGATGCCGTTCAGCAACGGTGCCTGCTTGCCCAGCTTGATGGCGATGATCGACGAGTCGTTACGGGTGACGTAGTAGCGGCCGCCAGGTACCGTGACCCAGCTGTCGCGCTCGTCCAGGCGCTGGTAGCCGGCAGCTTCCAGGCGCTGGGCCAGGCTGGCGGTGGCATGGAAGGGCGTGGGGGAGGCCTTGAGGAAGTCGATAAGGCCAGAATTCAGTGCGTCGCGCATAGCTCACTCCAGACAGCAGTGGCGCGAGTTTAGCGTATTAGGTCGACAAATTGTGTCTGCCTCTTCGCGGCTGAAGCCTCTCCCACAGGTACTGCACAACCGTCGAAAGCGGTGCGGTCCCTGTGGGAGCGGCTTTAGCCGCGAAGAGGCCAGTACAGGCTGTACACAATCAGAAGGGCGCAGGGCACTCGAACTTCAACCGCTCCCCGGACACCGGGTGGGTAAAGCTCAGCATCGAGGCATGCAGGCACAACCGCTCATGGGCAGCCAGTGCCTCGGGGTTGGCATACAGCCGGTCGCCCAGCAGCGGGTGCCCGATCGACAGCATGTGCACGCGCAACTGGTGCGAACGCCCGGTAATCGGTGTCAGCTCTACCCGGCAGTAATCACCGCAGCGCTCGACGATGCGCCAGAAGGTCAGCGCATGCTTGCCCTGCTCGTGGTCCACCACATGCCGTGGCTTGGTCGGCGGGTCGTAGCGCAGCGGCAGGTCGATGCTGCCGCTGTCCAGCGCCGGCTGGCCCCAGCACAGCGCGGTGTAGGCCTTTTCGGTTTCGCGGTCGTGGAACTGGCGCGACAGCTCACGATGGCTGTCGGCATCCCGTGCCAGCAGGATGATGCCGGAAGTTTCCCAGTCCAGGCGGTGCACGATCAGCGCGTCGGGGTAGCCGTTTTCCTGCAGGCGAGTGATCAGGCAGTCCTTGTTGTCCTCGGCGCGGCCGGGTACCGACAGCAGCAGGGTCGGTTTGTTGATCACCAGGATGGCGGCGTCTTCGTGCAGGATCTGGATGTTGGACAGCGGCATTGCTTGGTCTCGGTTATATCGGGGAAAACACTGGGGCCGCCTTGCGGCCCATCGCGACACAAGGCCGCTCCTACAGGGGAAATGCATAACCCTTGTAGGAGCGGCCTTGTGTCGCGATGGGCTGCAAAGCAGCCCCAATGATCAAAACCTGGTCGCCGGATCAGCGATCCGGCAAGGTGATGTTCAGCTCCAGAATCGAGCAGCTACCCTGGTTTTCCAGCTCGATATGCACATCATCGTTGCCGATGTTCACATATTTGCGGATCACTTCCAGCAGTTCTTTCTGCAGCGCTGGCAGGTAGTCCGGTTCGCTGCGTTGGCCGCGCTCGTGCGCCACGATGATCTGTAGACGCTCTTTCGCTACCGACGCGCTGGTCTGTTTCTGTCTGCCACGAAAGAAGTCAAAAAGGTTCATGGTTTACTTGCCTCCAAACAGGCGCGCGAAGAATCCTTGCTTCGGCACTTCGATGAACCGCAGGGGCTTTTCTTTGCCCAGCAGACGGTCGACGGTATCGCTATAGGCCTGGCCGGCATCGCTCTGGTCGTCGAGGATGACCGGGATACCCTGGTTGGAAGCCTTGAGCACTGCCTGGCTCTCGGGGATCACACCCTTGAGCTTGATCGCCAGGATCTCTTCGACGTCGGCGATGCTCAGCATTTCGCCCTTTTCCACGCGCTCCGGGTGGTAGCGGGTGATCAGCAGGTGTTCCTTGATCGGCTCTTCGCCGTTCTCGGAGCGGCGCGACTTGCTCGACAGGATGCCCAGCATGCGGTCGGAGTCTCGTACCGAGGATACCTCGGGGTTGGTGACCACGACGGCTTCGTCGGCAAAGTACATGGCCAGGTGTGCGCCTTTCTCGATACCGGCCGGCGAGTCACAGATGACGAAGTCGAAGTCTTTCTTCAGCTCCATCAGGACCTTTTCCACGCCTTCCTGGGTCAGCGCGTCCTTGTCACGGGTCTGGCTGGCGGCCAGCACGTACAGGTTCTCGAGGCGCTTGTCCTTGATCAGGGCCTGTTGCAGGTTGGCTTCGCCGTTGACCACGTTGACGAAGTCGTACACCACGCGGCGTTCGCAGCCCATGATCAGGTCGAGGTTACGCAGGCCCACGTCGAAGTCGACGATGACGGTCTTGTGGCCACGCAGTGCGAGGCCGGTACCAATGGCGGCGCTGGTGGTGGTCTTGCCCACACCCCCCTTGCCGGAAGTAACCACGATAATCTTGGCCAAGGTGTTTCACCCCTAAAATAATCGGGACACACGTCCCTGCAAAAATACAAATAAATGGCAACGGTAAGAAAAGTTGCACTAAAAATGCTGGCAAGTATCCGTTAAAGACGGGTGATGTTCAACACGTCGCCAGACAGGCTGACTTGCACGCCGGTGCCCCACAGCGGGTCGCGGCGCAGGTCCTCGCAGACCTTGTACTGGCCGGCGATGGAGACCATTTCGGCGGTCATCTGCTGACAGAAGATACGTGCCTTGGTGTTGCCTTTGATGCCGGCCAGGGCGCGGCCGCGCATGGCGCCGTACACATGGATGTTGCCATCGGCCAGAAGTTCCGCCCCCGGGCTGACCGAAGCGGTCACCACCAGGTCGCCGCCCTGGGCGTAGATCTGCTGGCCGCCACGTACTGGCGCAGTGATGATGCGGGTCGGGCGCACCTCGGGTTCGAGGATTGGTGGCGGGACAGGGGCTGGCTCTGGCTTCTTCACCTCGGGTTCGGGCTCCAGCGGCCGCTCGCGCGCGCCGGATGGCGGCAGCACCGGCAAGTCGATGGCGATGGCGGCGGCGATGTCCTCGATGCGGTTGGCACGGATGGCCAGGGTACGCAGGCCGTGGTGGCGGCAGATCCGCATCAAACCGGGCAGGTCGATTGCCCCCTCGTCGGCCGGCAGCTTGTCCAGCGCCAGCACCAGTGGCGTGTTGCTGAAGAAGTTCGGTGCCTGGGCGACTTTGGCCGCCAGTTGGCGGTCGAGGGCTTCAAGGTCATTGCGCGCCAATTCCAGCACTGTAATGGCGAGCATGCTGCCCTTGAGCTGGAACACGGAGGCGGTGTCGGGTGTGTGGTTTGGGCTCATGGTCTGCATAGACGGCTTGTTGCGAAAAAAGTGCCCTGACTTATAACGATAAGACCGGTTGCCCGCAACATGCGCTGATCCGTTGTAGAATGCGCGGCCTTTGTCTTTCCGGAAGCTTCAATGGAACGCCCGCGTTTTCGTCCCTATTTCCTTCACCCACGTTTCTGGGGCCTGTGGCTGGGCCTGGGCCTGCTGTGGCTGGTGGTCCAGTTGCCGTACCGGGTCCTGTTGAAAGTCGGTGCCGCGCTGGGAGCGGTGATGTACTGCTTTGCCGGTGAGCGGCGGCGCATTGCCGCGCGCAACCTGGAGCTGTGCTTCCCGGAGCTGTCGGTCGACGAACGGCAGCGCCTGCTCAAGGCCAACTTCGCCTCCACCGGTATCGCCTTCTTCGAAATGGCCATGAGCTGGTGGTGGCCCAAGGCCCGGTTGGCGCGCCTGGCCCATGTCGAGGGGCTGGAGCACTTGCAGGCCGCCCAGCAGGCGGGGCAGGGGGCCATTCTGATGGCGGTGCACTTCACCACCCTGGAGATCGGCGCCGCACTGCTGGGCCAGCATCACACCATCGATGGCATGTACCGTGAGCACGGCAACCCGCTGTTCGACTTCATCCAGCGCAGCGGCCGCGAGCGGCATAACCTCGACTCGCTGGCGGTGGAGCGCGAGGACGTGCGCGGCATGCTTAAGCTGCTGCGTTCGGGCCGGGCGATCTGGTACGCACCCGACCAGGACTACGGCGCCAAGCAGAGCCTGTTCGTGCCGCTGTTCGGCATCCCGGCGGCGACGGTGACCGCTACCACCAAGTTTGCCCGGTTGGGCAAGGCGCAGGTGATTCCGTTCACCCAGAAGCGCCTGGAGGACGGCAGTGGCTATCGCCTGGTGATCCACCCGCCGCTGGCGGATTTCCCCGGGGAGAGCGAAGAGGCTGATTGCCTGCGAATCAACCAGTGGGTGGAAAGCGTGTTGCGCGAATGCCCCGAGCAGTACCTGTGGGCGCATCGCCGGTTCAAGTCGCGGCCCGAAGGGGAGCCGCGGCTGTATGACAAGAAGAAGCGCTGAATTTTGTTTTGCCTGTGCCGGCCTATTCGCGGGCGCGCCCGCTCCTACAGGTATTGCACAGCCTTCAAGGCCGGTGAAGAACCTGTAGGAGCGGGTTTACCCGCGAAAGGGCCGGCACTGACAGCCCACCAACCCCAGGAAGGACTCCTATGGCCCCACCCCCGGTAACCGGTCTTATCCTTTCTGGCGGCGGCGCCCGCGCCGCCTACCAGGTGGGCGTGCTGGCCGGCATTGCCGAGTTGCTGCCCGCCGGCGCGCACAACCCGTTCCCGGTCATCGTGGGCACCTCCGCCGGGGCTATCAACGCCGTCACCCTGGCCAGCGGCGCCACCCATTTCAGCGATGCCGTACAACGGCTCACCGCCTTCTGGCAGAACTTCCGCAGCCACCTTGTCATCCGCAGCGACTGGCCCGGTGTGGTCCGCCAGGCCAGCCGCTTCGTCGCCCACAACCTGCTGGGCGTGGGTGGCCCGGCGCCAGTGGCGCTCCTGGACAGCAGCCCATTGCGCGGCTTGCTGCAGGCGCACCTGAACCTGGACGGTATTGCCCACTCCCTGGCCGCCGGGCAACTGCGCGCCGTCGCGGTGACCGCGTTTGGCTACGAGTCCGGCCAGGCAGTGACCTTCTACCAGGGCCGCGGCACCATCGAAGCCTGGTTGCGCCATCGCCGTATCGGCATGCCCACACCATTGACCATCGATCATCTGCTGGCCAGCGCGGCCATCCCGTTGCTGTTCGCCCCGGTGCGGCTGGGTGATGAATATTTCGGCGATGGTGCGGTGCGCCAGTCGGCACCGATCAGCCCGGCCCTGCACCTGGGCGCCAGCCGGGTACTGGTAGTCGGGGTCAGTGGCAACCCGCAGCGGCCGGCGCCACCGTTGCCGACCCAGCGCGTGTTCAGCGGCCAGCAGCCGAGCCTGGCGCAGATCGGCGGGCACATGCTCAACAGTACGTTCATTGACAGCCTGGAAGACGACATCGAGCTGCTGCAGCGCCTCAACCACCTGAGCCACCTGTTGCCGGCGCACCTGGACGCCCGGCGCTTGGGCCTGGCGCCGATCGACGTGCTGGTGGTGGCGCCCAGCCAGCCGCTGGACGAGATTGCCGCGCGACATCGGCGCGAGTTGCCGGCGGCGTTGCGCATGTTCCTGCGTGGGCCGGGGGCGACGCGTACCAGCGGGGCGGGGGTGTTGAGCTATTTGCTGTTCGAGGCCAGTTACTGCAGCGAGCTGATAGAGCTGGGGCGAAAGGATGCCTTGGCCAAGAAGCGGGAGCTTTGCCAGTTCCTGGGGATTTGATGTTGCTTGTGCCGGCCTCTTCGCGGGTAAACCCGCTCCCACAGGGATCGCACGATACCCGCGAAGAGGCCTGGCCTGCCTACTCGGCTATCTGCAACTTGCGCGCCTGGGTATACACATACCGCACCTTCTCGTACTCGAACGGCGAGTTGAGCTGGCCATAGCGGAATTTGGTGCTGTAGCGCTTGTCCACCACGCGCAGCACGGAGATTTCCGGGTGGTCGCTGCTGGCTTCGGCCACGTTCAGGTAGTTGATCGCCTGTTCGCCTGCATAGTCCACCACCAGCCCGGTGGTATCGCGCAGGTTCGAAGGCCCCAGCACCGGCAGCATCAGGTACGGCCCGTCCGGTACGCCATAGAAGCCCAAGGTCTGGCCAAAGTCTTCACTTTGCCGCGGCAGGCCCATCTTGGTTGCCGGGTCCCAAAGCCCACCCACGCCGATGATGGTGTTGAACATCAGCCGCGCGGTGATCTCGGCCGAGCGCTTGGCCTTGAGCTGCAACACGCTGTTGAACAGGTTCGGCACGTCGCCCAGGTTGTTGAAGAAGTTGGTCACCCCGGTGCGCACGAAGCGCGGGGTGACGTATTGGTAGCCGCTTACCATCGGCAGCAGCACCCATTGGTCCAGACGGTAGTTGAAGTGATAGACGCGCCGGTTGATCGACTCCAGCGGGTCGTACACGTTCAGCGCTTGCAGGGTGGAGCGCTCGAACTCGCGCTGGTCCAGCCCCGGGTTGAATTTCAGCTCACGCAGCGGGTCGAGGAAACCATCGGTCTCGGGCGCCAGTGGCGCTTCGGTGACTTGCGGGTCGGCCTCGACCACGCTGGCCCGGGGGGCGGTTTCGGCAGCCAGGGCGTGGCCGGCGGCGAACAGGGCAGTGGCGAAGAGGAGTTTGTTAACCACGGAAGAACTCCAGCATGGCGTCACTGTTGACGCGGTAATTGAGGTTGCCGCAATGGCCGCCATGGGGGTAAAGGGTCAGACGCTCACCGAACACCTTGCGCAGGAAGCCGATGTCACCAGGGCCGAGGATGACGTCGTCGGCGTTGTGCATCACGGCGATCTTGTCGCTGCTGCTCAGGTAGTCTTCAAGTGCATACAGGCTGACCTGGTTGACCAGTTGCAGGATGCTGTTGCCGTCGGTCCGGGCGCGCCACATGGGGATGACCTGCTCGGTCATGTAGCAGTCGAAGTCGCACTGCAGGGCACGCTTGAAGAATGGCGTGAGGCTGCTGCCCTCGGTGATCGGGAACTTCGGCGGAATGATCAGGCCGCGGCGGTTGATCAGGTCGGAGGTAAAGGCAATGTCGGCTGCCGAGAAGCGGAACGAGGTGCCGATCAGCATGGCCATCTGCTCGTTGGACAGGTGCTGGCGCGACTGCTGGAAGTCGTACAGCAAGGCCTCATTGAGGTCGATGTAGCCCTTTTCCTGGAAGTAGCGGGTCAGCTTGGCCAACATCAGCTCGTAGAAGGTGGTGCTGCGGTCGATGCCCTTGACCTGGGTCTGCACCAGCTTGTCCAGGTTGTTGATCGAGGTGTACAGGTTGACCGGCGGGTTCAGCAGCAGTACACGCTTGAAGTTGAAGCTGCGGCGGGTTTCGTCCAGGTGGCTGACAAAGGCAGCGTCGAGTGCGCCCAGGCTGTAGCCGGTGAGGTAGAACTCGCTGATCGGCAGGCGCGGGTGCTGGGCACGCACGGCCTGCATCACCCGGTACATGTCTTCGGCATCCTCCTGGCTGACGCCTGGGGTGGCGAAGCGCGAGGCGGCGCTCATGAAGTCGTAACTGGTTGGCGACGACAGCTGCACCACGTGGAAGCCGGCCTGGTAGAACAGCTTCTTCAGGTATTCGTTGATGCTGCTGGTGTAGGGCGCACCGGTGCCGGCGATGATGAAGATCAGCGGCGCCTCGCGGTCCTGGCGGGCCAGGCGGTACTTGAGCTTTTTCACCGCCCAGAAATTGTCCGGCAGAGTGAATTCACGGTCCGGGCGCAGGTTGAGGCTGTAGTCGGACTGGTTGATTTCGTCATCTTCGGGCAGGGTGGGGCGCTGGTCCGGTGGCGTGGTGGCGATGGTTGCCTCGAACGGGTTGGTCAAGGGGAAACCATAGCTCGCGGCGTCGATATCCCGCGCCGAAGCGGCCACAGCCATGAGCAGGCCACCGAGCAAGGCAGCGAGGCGCAAAGATCGAAGCATGTAATCCCCCAAAAGAACGCAAGGTCGAGCAGTGTGCAGGCTAGGACCACAACGGGCCGGGCAAAGTTGCCAGGTGCGGTGGTCTTTGGTGTGCTTGTTATCTGCAACATAGCTGCAGGGATGTGATTTTGCCTTACAACTGGGCATAAGCGATCATGGATGCTTTCGATTACCGCTATTGGAGAGCTGGATGTCTCGTTCGCTGCCGGCTGCGCTGCTTGTGCTGTTTCTGGGGCTCTGGCTTGCTGCCAGTTATGGCGTGCGCTATGGGCTGATGGAGGACGGGCAGTGGGTGGGGCTGTGCACGGCGCCGGCGGCGTACTGGCAGTGTGAGGTACGGTCGTTGCTGGGGCTGGGCATTCATCATCAGGTGATGGCCTGGGGCGGGCTGGGGCTGGCGCTGCTGGCGCAGTTTGTTGCCGGGCGTGGCGGCTGGTGGCTGGCAGTGGTGGCGTTGGTGTTCGCGGTGCCGGCACTGGTGCTGTATACCGCCAGCATTGCCGTGTTCGCGCTGGTGCTGGCGGGGTTGCGGCTGGTCAGGTCGCCGGAGTAAGGCTGAAAGGGGCCGCTTTGCGGCCCATCGCAGGCAAGCCAGCTTGTATGGTTAGACTTGAAGGGAGGAGGAGGGACAAAGCCAGCTTCTGACTGTTAGCGCAGTACAGACCGTGGGAGATCTCGCCCCTCCTCCCTTTTCACCCAAGCGCCGATAAAGAATGCTTCCGGGCTCAGACCGACGAAAGACACAAGCCAGCGCCTCTGGGTGACCCTTCAAGTGCTTCAACACTATCGAGGAGAGTTGCTCATGGCAATGGTGGTTGCTGATTCAAAGCGGCTGATTGGCGTGGATGTGGCCAAAGCGGAACTGGTCATCTGGGACGATGAATCAGCAGAGCTCATAGCAATCCCCAATACCAAAGCAGCTATTAAGAAATGGCTCAAAGGCCTCTCGGGTGCGATGTCCGTGGCCATCGAGGCGACCAACATTTATCACGTTCTGTTTACGGATCTGGCCTTTGAGTTTGGGCATACGATCTACGTGGTAGATGGTTACGCCCTGAGCCATTACCGCAAAGGCGTCAACGTACGCGCTAAGACAGATGCAATTGATGCCCAGCTGTTGGCCCGCTATCTGAAGAACGAAGGACAGGACCTTACGCCTTGGGCGCCGCCACCGGCTATCTATCGACAACTTCTGAGCCTGTTTCGGCGACGTGCGGGACTGGTCCAGGCACGAACCAGCCTGTCTCAGGGATGGGCTAATGAACCGCTACTTAGAGCCGCCTTCAAGACACATCTGCGTGCGATGCAGCGGCTTGAGCTGCTGGTGGAGAAGATGATCAAGGGTCTGCTGGAAAAGGCCGGACTGATGCCTCAGGTAAAGCGCTGCATGAAGGTCGAGGGGATTGGTTTTCTAACGGCTGCACGCCTGACTGCGACGTTTCAGCGTGGCAACTTCAGCGGGGGTGATGCGTTTATCGCCTTTTTGGGTATGGATCTGAGGATTGCGCAGTCGGGGCAGAAAAAAGGGCAATCCAAGCTCACGAAGCGAGGAGACCCCGAAGCTCGACGCCTCCTTCACAACGCAGCCATGTCGGCATGCCGCACGGCAGTATGGAAATCGTACTACGAAGAGCGCCTGGCACGTGGTTTTAGCACGACAGCATCGCTTGTCATGCTCGCACGCAAATTGGCGCGAGTAGTATTTGCCCTACTGAAAAGCGGAGATGAGTATCGGTCAAAAGCCGCTTAAAAAACTTCCCTAAAACCATAGAATCTCCCACAGGTTGGACTGCCCCCGAAAAGTTGGACAGTTTTAGCCAGTGGCCTGAGTCCTGTAGCTGACAGGGCTCAGGCCATTGAGTTTCAGCCTGATGCGGTCATGGTTGTAGTAATGGATGTACTCCTCCAGGCCCGCCTTCAGCTGTTCGACGCTTTCAAAGCGCTTCAGGTAGAAGAACTCTGACTTCAGTGTGCCGAAGAAGCTTTCCATCGCTGCATTATCCAGACAATTGCCCTTGCGAGACATGCTCTGCTTCACACCGCGCGCTGCGAGCTTATGGCGGTATTGGGGCTGCTGGTAATGCCATCCTTGGTCTGAGTGGATCACTAGCTTGGGCTTTTCACCCAACCCATCGAGCGCCTTTTCCAGCATGTTCCCGACCAAGCCATAAGTAGGCCGGCAAGCTGTTTCATAGGCGATGATCTCACCGTTGTACAAGTCCATCACGGGCGACAGGTAGAGCTTTTGTTGGGCCACTTTGAACTCAGTGACATCGGTCACCCACTTCTGGTTGGGGCGTTGCGCGACGAAATTACGCTCCAGCAAATTCATTGCCATCTTGCCGACAATGCCGCGATAGGATCGATACTTCTTCGGGCGTACAACGGACTGCAAACCAAGCTCAGCCATCAACCGTTCAATGACCTTCTTGTTGACCAAGGTCCCCTGATTCCTGATGGCAAGGGCAATGCGGCGGTAGCCATACAGCCCTTTCTCCTCGTGATAGACACGCTGCACCAACTCCTTGAGCGAGGCGTGCCTGTCCGGCTTTTGCTGGCACTTGATCTGGTAATAAAAGGTACTGCGTGCCAACCCCACCATCTGCAAGAGATCAGGCAGCGGATATTTATGTCTGAATTTACAGACGATCAGGGCTTTTTCGTCCGTGTTCGCTCCTTCTCCTCTCGCAGAGCCTTTAACTCCTTTAGGACATCATTCTCCATGCGCAGATACTCGAGCTCGCTCAACAACTGCTCACGAGATTTCTCTGCGTCATTGGTATCTGTCGGCTTGATGGGCTTAATTTTCTTCGGCACGGCTGATTTTCTTTGTTTGGCGAGAGTGGCTTCAGGACTGCCACTGTAGTGCTGCCGCAGCCAAATGCCTATCTGTGAGGACTGTCCAAGGTCAAAGTGCGCCGCTGTTTGGCGCAGGGACAGGCGATGCTCAAGCATGTACTTGAGCACCCGCCGCTTGAATTCCTCGGTGTAGCGGCGACCATGCGAGCGAGGGCCGAGGCTGGCATCGACTTGGTAGCCAGCAACCCAGCGCCGAAGCAGGCTGAAATCGATGCCAAAGTGTTGTGCCACCTTGCGAAAGCCCCGGCTGCCCTCTAGGTAAGCGGTGATAGCCGTGAGCTTGAACTGCTCTGTGTATTTACCCATAGATCCCCCAAGGGTTGGATTGGTGTCCAACTTCTTGGGGGCAGTCCAGGGACCGCGCCGATTTCGTAGGCAGCATAACTCCTGTGGGAGATTCTATGGTTTTAGGGAAGTTTTTTAAGCGGCTTTTGACCGATACTCATCTCCGCTTTTCAGTAGGGCAAATACTACTCGCGCCAATTTGCGTGCGAGCATGACAAGCGATGCTGTCGTGCTAAAACCACGTGCCAGGCGCTCTTCGTAGTACGATTTCCATACTGCCGTGCGGCATGCCGACATGGCTGCGTTGTGAAGGAGGCGTCGAGCTTCGGGGTCTCCTCGCTTCGTGAGCTTGGATTGCCCTTTTTTCTGCCCCGACTGCGCAATCCTCAGATCCATACCCAAAAAGGCGATAAACGCATCCCCCCCGCTGAAGTTGCCACGCTGAAACGTCGCAGTCAGGCGTGCAGCCGTTAGAAAACCAATCCCCTCGACCTTCATGCAGCGCTTTACCTGAGGCATCAGTCCGGCCTTTTCCAGCAGACCCTTGATCATCTTCTCCACCAGCAGCTCAAGCCGCTGCATCGCACGCAGATGTGTCTTGAAGGCGGCTCTAAGTAGCGGTTCATTAGCCCATCCCTGAGACAGGCTGGTTCGTGCCTGGACCAGTCCCGCACGTCGCCGAAACAGGCTCAGAAGTTGTCGATAGATAGCCGGTGGCGGCGCCCAAGGCGTAAGGTCCTGTCCTTCGTTCTTCAGATAGCGGGCCAACAGCTGGGCATCAATTGCATCTGTCTTAGCGCGTACGTTGACGCCTTTGCGGTAATGGCTCAGGGCGTAACCATCTACCACGTAGATCGTATGCCCAAACTCAAAGGCCAGATCCGTAAACAGAACGTGATAGATGTTGGTCGCCTCGATGGCCACGGACATCGCACCCGAGAGGCCTTTGAGCCATTTCTTAATAGCTGCTTTGGTATTGGGGATTGCTATGAGCTCTGCTGATTCATCGTCCCAGATGACCAGTTCCGCTTTGGCCACATCCACGCCAATCAGCCGCTTTGAATCAGCAACCACCATTGCCATGAGCAACTCTCCTCGATAGTGTTGAAGCACTTGAAGGGTCACCCAGAGGCGCTGGCTTGTGTCTTTCGTCGGTCTGAGCCCGGAAGCATTCTTTATCGGCGCTTGGGTGAAAAGGGAGGAGGGGCGAGATCTCCCACGGTCTGTACTGCGCTAACAGTCAGAAGCTGGCTTTGTCCCTCCTCCTCCCTTCAAGTCTAACCATACAAGCTGGCTTGCCTGCGATGGAGCGCGAAGCGGTCCCAAGGATATCAGGCCGGGCGCAGGCGCAAGCTCCGCCACAAGGCCGCGGTCATCAGCACACTCACCCCGGCCCACCCCCAGGCCTGTTGGTTCTCCAACCCTTCCACAAACAACTGCGGCGCCACCCCGGCACCGACGATGAACGCCAGCAATGCCACCTCCGCCCGCCGCGCCGGCACCGGCCACAGTGCAAATACCAGCGCCGGCAACGCCAACGCTGCGCTGGGGAAGCTGCGATAGCGTGGGTCGAACACCATCGCCAGCATGCTCACCGCCGCGGCAAAACCCGCTGCCAGCAACAGCCAGCCGGCCCGCGCCTGCAGCCAGGCGTACAGGCGCTCGCGCCAGCCCGTGCGCCGCGCCAGGGCCAGCACGGCATGGGCCAGCACCAGCAGGTTCAGCCCCGCCAGCAGCACCGCCCACAGCCACTCCCCGGTAAAGCGCGCATGGGTGCGCATTAACTCGCCCCAAAGCCCCAGGCAGCCTGCCCCAAACGCCGCCAGCAACGGCAGCAGCATGGCCGCCGCCGGGGTGGCGGGGCGCCCGGCAAGCATCAGCATCAGCACCATCAGCAGGGCACTGGCCAGCAACCACTGCGGCCAGTAAGGCAGGTTGCTCACTGGCCCTTCGAGTACGCCCTTGTCCTGCCGGTCGGCATCGTAAAGCCCCCAGTAGCCGCCGACCGCCCCCTCATTGGCGCGCTTCCATGGCTGGTCGAACGCCTCGATCAGGTTGTAGTGCCAGCCGTTGCTTTCAGCCATGGCCACGAAGCCGCGAATGAAACGCGCCTCGTTGACCCGGCTGGGCTCCGCGGTTTCGCGCTGGCGGCCTTCGCTGGGCCAACCGGTTTCGCCTATCAGGACGTCCTTCGGCGCGAAGCGTGTGCCGAACACCCGGCGTACATCGGCGACATGGGCCAGGGCTTCGTCGATGCCACGCGGGTCGTCTTCCCAGTAAGGCAGCAGGTGGATAGTCAGGAAGTCCACCGCAGGCGCCACCTGCGGGTGCTGCAACCAGAACTCCCACACATCGGCGTAGGTCACCGGTACCTTGACCTGGCTTTTCACCCGGGCGATCAGCGTGGCCAGGTGCGCGCCGGTCACTTCCTTGCGCAGCAGCGTCTCGTTGCCGACGATCACCGCGCTGACCACGTCGGGGTTGGCATTGGCGGCGGCGATCAGCAGCTCGATTTCTTTCTCGGTGTCGGCCGAGTGGGCGTTGACCCAGGCACCCAGCATCACCTTCAGGCCATGCTTGCGTGCCAGCGCCGGGATTGCCTCGAGACCGGTCTGGGAATAGGTACGGATGCACTGAAAACGCTCGGCCAGCAACGCCAGGTCGGCATCCATGCGCGCCGGGCGCAGGCGCAACGGCCGGTCGTAGGGCGACTGGTCCTTGTCGAACGGGGTATACGAGGCGCATTGCAGCTTGTGCGTCGCGCTGGCCGCGTCCGGCAGTTGCACCGGCTTGCCAAGCCCGTACCAGAGCCCTCCGAGCCCGAGCAGGGCGAGCAGGCAGGCAAGCAGGTACAACGGCAGCAGCAGGCGGGTAGAACTGGGCATCGGGCGGTCCATCGTCAGGTGCAAAAGGGTAGATAGTAGCCCGGCGCCAAACTTTTGGCATGCAAGGATCGCGCAGGGCGGCATAGGCCGATGGCGCTAATGGCATAGTGCTGTCGCATATGGGGCGGATATAGGTCGTAGCTGGAGCAGGTCGACTATTGTTGCAGGACGATGATGCAAATTCCGAGACCTGACGAGGGGATGCTTTGATGGCTGCTAATACAAAAATGCGACGTTTCCTGGGTGTGGGCACCGCCATGGTACTGGCCATGAGTGCGGCACAGGCAATGGCCAAAGAAGTCAGCATTGGTTACGTGGATGGTTGGGCTGACAGCGTGGCGACCACCAACGTGGCTGCCGAAGTAATCAAGCAGAAACTCGGCTACGACGTGAAGTTGCAGGCCGTGGCCACCGGGATCATGTGGCAGGGCGTGGCCACCGGCAAGCTCGATGCCATGTTGTCGGCCTGGTTGCCGGTGACCCATGGCGAGTACTGGGCCAAGAACAAGGACAACGTGGTCGACTACGGCCCGAACTTCAAGGACGCCAAGATTGGCCTGATCGTCCCTGAGTACGTCAAGGCGGTGAGTATCGCCGACCTCAAGACCGATGACACCTTCAAGCAGAAGATCGTCGGCATCGACGCCGGCTCCGGCGTAATGCTCAAGACCGACCAGGCAATCAAGGACTACGACCTGACCGGTTACAAGCTGCAGGCCAGTTCCGGCGCGGCGATGACAGCAGAACTGGGCCGTGCCTATGCCAAGCAGCAGTCGATTGCGGTGACCGGCTGGGTACCGCACTGGATGTTCGCCAAGTGGAAGCTGAAGTTCCTCGAAGACCCGAAAGGCGTGTATGGCGCCGCGGAAACCGTGAACAGCATCGGCAGCAAGGAACTGGCCACCAAGGCACCGGAAGTGGCGGAGTTCCTGAAGAAGTTCAACTGGCAGTCGAAGGACGAGATTGGCGAAGTGATGCTGGCTATCCAGGAAGGCGCCAAGCCTGAAGCGGCGGCCAAGGACTGGGTGGCCAAGCACCCTGATCGCGTGAAGGAGTGGACTGGCAAGTAACAACCCGTCAGGGCCAGTTTTGCTGCTTCGCGGGTGAACCCGCTCCTACAGGGATATCACTGCCTTCCGGGCTGGTGATGCCCCTGTGGGAGCGGGCGTGCCCGCGAATGGGTCATCACTTTGTTACGCAACCGGTAAAACACCGTTGCATCTAAGACTAAGGTCGTCTGGTTGGCGTCCGATAGCCGCATAAAGTAAGGGTCGTGGGTTCCACCCCTATCTGTGCTGCTAGGACAAAAACAATGAACGACAGCATTTACCTCTCGATACAAAACAGCCCCCGCTTCAAGGAGCTGGTCACCAAACGCGAACGGTTCGCCTGGATTCTCTCGGCGATCATGCTCGGCCTGTACTGCGCCTTCATCCTCCTGATCGCTTACGGTCCTCAGATTCTGGGCACCAAGCTCAGCCCTGAGTCGTCGATTACCTGGGGCATCCCCCTGGGCGTCGGCCTGATCGTTTCGGCATTCGTCCTGACCGCCATCTACGTACGCCGCGCCAACGGCGAATTCGATGAGCTGAACAAGGCCATCCTGAAGGAGGCGCAACAATGATTCGCCACGCCAAAGCCCTGGCCGTACTGGCCTGCGGAGCCTTCGCACCCGCCGTGTGGGCCGCCGATGCCCTGACCGGCGAGGTGCAGAAGCAACCGCTGAACGTCTCCGCGATCGCCATGTTCGTGGCCTTCGTCGCCTTCACCCTCGGTATCACCTACTGGGCCTCCAAGCGCAACAAGTCGGCGTCGGACTACTACGCCGCCGGTGGCAAGATCACCGGCTTCCAGAACGGCCTGGCGATTGCCGGTGACTACATGTCGGCCGCCTCGTTCCTGGGTATTTCCGCACTCGTGTTCACCTCTGGCTACGATGGCTTGATCTATTCGATCGGCTTCCTGGTCGGTTGGCCGATCATCCTCTTCCTGATCGCCGAACGCCTGCGCAACCTGGGCAAGTACACCTTCGCCGACGTGGCCTCGTACCGCCTCGGGCAGAAGGAGATCCGCACCCTGTCGGCCTCCGGTTCGCTGGTGGTGGTGGCGTTCTACCTGATCGCGCAGATGGTCGGTGCCGGCAAGCTGATCGAGCTGCTGTTCGGCCTGGACTACCACGTGGCGGTGATCCTGGTGGGTATCCTGATGTGCCTGTACGTGCTGTTTGGCGGCATGCTGGCCACCACCTGGGTACAGATCATCAAGGCCGTGCTGCTGCTGTCCGGTGCCAGCTTCATGGCGCTGATGGTGATGAAGCACGTGGGCTTCGACTTCAATACCCTGTTCTCCGAGGCAATCAAGGTGCACGCCAAGGGCGAGGCGATCATGAGCCCGGGCGGCCTGGTCAAGGACCCGATCTCGGCATTCTCGCTGGGCCTGGCGCTGATGTTCGGTACCGCCGGCCTGCCGCACATCCTGATGCGCTTCTTCACCGTCAGTGACGCCAAGGAAGCGCGCAAGAGCGTGCTGTACGCCACCGGCTTCATCGGTTACTTCTACATCCTCACCTTCATTATCGGCTTTGGCGCCATCCTGCTGGTCAGCACCAACCCGGACTTCAAGGACGCCGCTGGCGCCCTGCTGGGTGGCAACAACATGGCAGCGGTGCACCTGGCCAACGCCGTGGGTGGCAGCGTGTTCCTCGGCTTCATCTCGGCTGTTGCCTTCGCCACCATCCTGGCGGTGGTCGCCGGCCTGACCCTGGCCGGTGCCTCGGCGGTGTCCCACGACCTGTACGCCAGTGTATGGCGCAAGGGCAAGGCCAACGACAAGGACGAGATCCGCGTGTCTAAGATCACCACCGTCGCCCTGGGCGTACTGGCGATCGGCCTGGGTATCCTTTTCGAGAAGCAGAACATCGCCTTCATGGTCGGCCTGGCGTTCTCCATCGCTGCCAGCTGCAACTTCCCGGTACTGCTGCTCTCGATGTACTGGAAGAAGCTGACCACCCGCGGTGCCATGATCGGCGGCTGGCTGGGCCTGGTGAGTGCGGTGACGCTGATGATCCTCGGTCCGACCATCTGGGTGCAGATCCTCGGCCACGAGAAGCCGATCTACCCGTACGAGTACCCGGCTCTGTTCTCGATGCTGATCGCCTTCGTCGGTATCTGGTTCTTCTCGGTCACCGACAAGTCCAAGGCTGCCGAAGACGAACGTGCGCTGTTCTTCCCGCAATTCGTGCGTTCGCAGACTGGCCTGGGCGCTTCGGGTGCTGTTTCGCACTGATCCTTCCGGCAATGAAAAAAACCGCGCTTCGGCGCGGTTTTTTTGTGTTTTCGCTGCTAGATCATGCCTAGTAGCAACAAAACCAGCAGAACTACCAGCACCACGCCGATGATGCCAGACGGGCCATAGCCCCAGCTGCGCGAGTGCGGGAAGACCGGTAAGCCACCAATCAGCAGAAGGATCAGGATGATGATGAGAATCGTGGTCATGACGGAGTCCTTGCGTGGTTGAGGGTCAAGGGCCTCGGACTGCTGGCCTCTTGTAAATAAGGACTGGTGGTGAACGTTAAAGATTCCATTTGAATGGTTGCCAGTACCGGCCTCTTCGCGGGTAAACCCGCTCCCACAGGGACAGCGCAACCCTCAGGCTTGTGATGATCCTGTGGGAGCGGGTTTACCCGCGAAGAGGCCGGTACTGACCACACAGTCATGCCCCTCCATTCACTACCTTGATGAACCCTGCCTGCCCCCCAGGCCTTGATTAGACTGGTTGCACAACCCATCAGAACAAGGCCAGCCACCATGCAAAACCGCATCATGATCACCGGCGCCGGGTCCGGCCTCGGTCGCGAGATCGCCCTGCGCTGGGCGCGCGAGGGCTGGCGCCTGGCGCTGGCCGATGTCAACGAAGCCGGCCTGCGCGAAACCCTGGAGCTGGCCCGCGCAGCCGGTGGCGATGGCTTTGCCCAGCGTTGCGACGTGCGCGACTACAGCCAGCTCACCGCCCTGGCCCAGGCCTGCACCGAGCAGTTCGGTGGTATCGATGTGATCGTCAACAACGCCGGCGTTGCTTCGGGCGGGTTCTTCGCCGAACTGTCGCTGGAGGACTGGGACTGGCAGATCGCAGTCAACCTGATGGGCGTGGTCAAGGGCTGCAAGGCCTTTCTGCCGCTGCTGGAGCGCAGCAAGGGGCGTATCATCAACATCGCCTCGATGGCTGCGCTGATGCAGGGGCCGGGCATGAGCAACTACAACGTGGCCAAGGCCGGCGTACTTGCCCTGTCGGAAAGCCTGCTGGTCGAGCTACGCGAACTGGAAGTGGCGGTGCACGTGGTGTGCCCGTCTTTCTTCCAGACCAACCTGCTGGACTCGTTCCGCGGGCCGAACCCGGCGATGAAAGCCCAGGTTGGCAAGCTGCTTGAAGGCTCGCCGATCAATGCGGCGGACATCGCCGAATACATCCACCGGCAGGTTGCCGCTGGTGAGTTCCTGATCCTGCCCCATGAGGCCGGGCGCCAGGCCTGGCAACTGAAGCGTCAGGCACCTGAGCGGCTGTATGACGAGATGGCTGAGATGGCGGTGAAAATGCGGGCCAAGGCTCGGTCGCGATGATCCGTCTGTAAGGAAAGTTACCGGCAGATGTAGGGTGCTTCTGAATCACGGCAGAACTATTGAGTAGCCCTATGCCGTCAAGGCAGGCTCTGGTTTTCCCTTTCGCTGGAGGAACGGAGCATGCTGGTAATAGGGCGCGAAGTGGGAGAGATCATCGTGATTGGTGATGACATTCGGATCATGGTCGTGGCAACGCGGGACGGGATGGTGCGCTTTGGCGTGGACGCACCGCGGCAGGTACCGGTGCATCGGGCCGAGGTGTACAAGCGCATCAAGGAAGGGCAGCAGGCCAAAGCCCGCAGGGTTTGATGTTGCCTGTGCCGGCCTCTTCGCGGGCACGCCCGCTCCCACGGGTACTGCACCGCCCTCAAGACTTGTGAAATGCCTGTGGGAGCGGGCGAGCCCGCGAAGAGGCCAGGCCTGTTAGTCGAGCAGCTCGCGGGGCACATCATGCTTGGCCAGCAACTGGCACTGCTGGCTTTCCGGGTCGAACAGGATGAACGCCTGGCCCTTGGCCAATGCCTGGCGCACCCGCAGCACGCGGGTTTCCAGCGGGGTGTCGTCGCCGTTGTCGGTACCGTCACGGGTGACGAAGTCCTCGATCAGGCGGGTCAGGGTTTCGGCTTGCAGTTGGTCGTAAGGGATCAGCATGTTGGCGTTGCCTAGGGTGTTGGTGGGGGCATGCTACGCGAAACATTCGAGATTTTGGGGCTGCAACACAGCCCCCATGGCCTCAAGCCTTGTTGCCAACCAGGCTATCCACCGCCGGCACCCGCGTATCGCTCTCCATCTGTGCATCATGTTCCAGCTGGTGGCTGAAGCGCTCCAACGACGCATTGGCCGGCTGCGAATCACTGGCAAACACCGGCGGGCTAAGCAGGTACGCCGACAACAAGCGGCTCAACGCCGCCAGGCTGTCGATGTGTGTTCGCTCGTAGCCATGGGTGGCATCGCAACCAAAGGCTACCAGCGCGGTACGAATATCGTGCCCCGCCGTCACTGCCGAATGGGCATCGCTGAAGTAGTAGCGAAACAGATCGCGCCGCACCGGCAGGTCGTGGTCGCCGGCCAGTTTCAGCAGGTGCCGGGACAGGTGGTAGTCGTAAGGCCCCGACGAGTCCTGCATGGCCACGCTCACCGCATGCTCACTGGAGGCCTGCCCAGGCGCCACCGGGGCGATGTCGATGCCGACGAACTCGCTGACGTCCCAGGGCAGGGCGCCAGCCGCTCCCGAGCCGGTCTCTTCGGTGATGGTGAACAGCGGGTGGCAGTCGATCAACGGTTGGCGGCCGCTTTCCACCACGGCTTTCAGCGCCGCCAGCAGCGCTGCCACGCCGGCCTTGTCGTCCAGGTGGCGGGCGCTGATGTGGCCGCTTTCGGTGAATTCGGGCAGCGGGTCGAAGGCAACGAAATCACCGATGCTTACACCCAGCGCCTCGCAGTCGGCGCGGGTGGCGCAGTAGGCGTCCAGGCGCACCTCAACGTGCTCCCAGCTGACCGGCATCTGGTCGATGGCGGTGTTGAAGGCATGCCCGCTGGCCATCAGCGGCAGCACGCTGCCCCGGTATACGCCGGTATCGGTGAACACGCTGACCCGGCTGCCTTCGGCGAAGCGGCTGGACCAGCAACCGACCGGCGCCAGGGCCAGGCGGCCGTTGTCCTGCAACTGGCGCACGCTGGCGCCGATGGTGTCCAAGTGAGCGGATACGGCGCGGTCGGGCGAGGTCTGGCGGCCCTTGAGGGTGGCGCGGATGGTGCCGCGGCGGGTCAGTTCGAAAGGGATGCCCAGTTCGTCCAGGCGCTCGGCCACGTAGCGCACGATGGTGTCGGTGAAGCCGGTGGGGCTGGGGATGGCGAGCATCTCCAGCAGCACGCGCTTGAGGTAGTCGAGATCGGGTTCGGGATGTCGGTCGGACATGGTTGGGGACTCCTTTACTCCTGAGCCGGCCTCTTCGCGGGTAAACCCGCTCCCACAGGGCCCCACAGAGCCCGAGTGCAGCACCGTACCTGTGGGAGCGGGTTTACCCGCGAAGAGGCCGGCAGCGGTTACGCCAAAGGCCGGCTATGCGGAAACAGCAGATCGATAAAACGCTCGGCGGTCGGTTGCGGTTCATGGTTGGCCAAGCCGGCACGCTCGTTGGCCTCGATGATCACGTACTCCGGTTGCCCGGCATCACGCACCATGAAGTCCAGCCCCACCACCGGGATCTCCAGCGCCCGCGCCGCGCGCACGGCGGCGTCGGCCAGCACCGGGTGCAGGCGTTCGGTCACGTCTTCCAGGGTGCCGCCGGTGTGCAGGTTGGCGGTGCGTCGCACGGCCAGGCGCTGGCCGGCGGGCAACACGTCGTCGTAGCCAAAGCCCGCCGCACGCAGGGTGCGCTCGGTTTCGTCGTCCAGTGGAATGCGGCTTTCGCCACCGGTTGCGGCCTGGCGCCGACGGCTCTGGGCATCGATCAGCTCGCGGATGCTGTGCTTGCCATCGCCCAGCACTTGCGCTGGGTGGCGGATGGCTGCCGCCACCACTTCATAGCCGATCACCACGATGCGCAGGTCATGCCCGGCATGGAAGCTTTCCAGCAACACGCGGCTGTCGAACTGGCGGGCATGCGCCACGGCTTGGGTGATGTCGTCGATGCAGGTGAGGTTCACCGCCACGCCCTGGCCTTGCTCGCCATCGACCGGCTTGACCACCACCGCGCCATGCTCTTCGAGAAACGCCAGGTTGTCGTCGGCATTGCCGGCCAGCTGCTGCGCCGGCACCTGCAGCCCGGCATTGTGCAAGGCATGTTGGGTAAGGCGCTTGTCCTGGCACAGGGTCATGGTCACGGCGCTGGTCAGGTCGCTGAGCGACTCACGGCAGCGAATGCGGCGCCCGCCCAGGCTGAGGGTGAACAGGCCGCCAGCGGCATCGTCAACTTGTACCTCGATGCCTCGACGCAGCGCTTCGTCGACGATGATGCGTGCGTAGGGGTTGAGGTCGGCTTGAGGCCCCGGCCCCAGAAACAGCTGTTCGTTGATGCCGTTCTTGCGCTTGACCGCGAAGGTCGGCAGGTTGCGAAAACCCAGCTTCTGGTAAAGGCGCTTGGCCTGGCGGTTGTCGTGCAGCACCGACAGGTCCAGGTAGGCCAGGCCGCGGCTCATGAAGTGTTCGATCAGATGGCGAACCAGCACCTCGCCCACGCCGGGGCGGGTGCAGTGCGGGTCTACCGCCAGGCACCAGAGGCTGCTGCCGTGCTCGGGGTCGTCGAACGCCTTGGCGTGGTTCAGGCCCATGACGCTGCCGATCACCGCGCCGCTGTCTTCGTCCTCGGCCAGCCAGTACGCCGGGCCGCCCAGGTGCAGAGGCGTAAGCAGCTCGGCGTCGACCGGCAACATGCCGCGCGCCTGGTACAGGGTGTTTATCGCCTGCCAGTCGCCCGGGTTCTGCGCCCGGCGCACACGAAAGCCGCGGAACACCCGCTGCGCCGGGCGGTAGTCGGTGAACCACAGGCGCAGGGTGTCGGACGGGTCGAGGAACAGTTGCTGCGGGGCCTGGGCCAGCAACTGCTGCGGCGCGGCCACGTACAGGGCGATATCGCGCTCGCCGGGGCGTTCTTCCAGCAGGTCGGCGGCCAGGTCGGCCGGGTTGGGGTAGGTGTGGCCAATCAGCAGCCGGCCCCAGCCGCAATGTACGGCGCGCGGCTGGTCGTGGGGCTGGCTACCGTCGCCGGCCAGGCGCGCCTGCAGGCGCTCGTAGGACGGCGCCTGGCCGCGCAGCAGGCGCTGACCGTAAGCGATTTCATGGGCTTTCATCGGTCAAATTCCTTGTTCGCTCAGCCACAGGTTCAACGCCGCCAGCTGCCACAGCTTGGAGCCGCGTAGCGGTGTCAGCTGGCCGTGCGGGTTGCTCAGCAGGCGGTCGAGCATGGCCGAGTTGAACAGCCCGCGGTCCTGGCTGGGGTCGGTCAGCAGTTCACGTACCCAGCCGAGGGTGGCGCCTTCCAGATGCTTCAGGCCCGGCACCGGGAAGTAGCCCTTCTTGCGGTCGATCACCTCGTGCGGGATCACCCGCCGCGCCGCCTGCTTGAGCACCTGCTTGCCGCCGTCGGGCAGCTTGAAGCGTGCCGGAATGCGTGCCGAAAGCTCCACCAGCCGGTAGTCGAGGAATGGCGTGCGCGCCTCCAGGCCCCAGGCCATGGTCATGTTGTCGACCCGTTTGACCGGGTCGTCGACCAGCATCACCGTGCTGTCCAGGCGCAGCGCCTTGTCTACCGCATCGGGGGCGCCAGGGCGGGCGAAGTGTTCACGGACGAAGTCGCCCGCTGCGTCGCTTTCCAGCAGCCAGGGTGCCTGCACGGTGTCGCGGTACTCGGCGTGGCTGCGATCGAAGAAGGCTTCGCGGTAGGCGGCAAAGGCATCCTCTGCGCCGTCCACCTGCGGGTACCAGTGGTAGCCGGCGAACAGCTCGTCGGCGCCCTGGCCGCTTTGCACGCCCTTGCAGTGCCTGGCCACTTCCCGCGACAGCAGGTAGAAGGCGATGCAGTCATGGCTGACCATGGGTTCGCTCATGGCGCGGAAGGCGGCTGGCAACTGGTCGATGATTTCGTGCTCGGCAATGCGCAGCTGGTGGTGACGGGTGCCGTAGTGCTTGGCGATCAGGTCGGAGTACTGGAACTCGTCGCCGCGTTCGCCACCGGCATCCTCGAAACCGATGGAGAAGGTCGACAGGTCATCCACGCCCACTTCGCGCAGCAGGCCGACCAGCAGGCTGGAATCGACCCCGCCAGACAGCAGTACACCTACGTCCACCGCTGCCCGTTGGCGAATGGCCACGGCGTCGCGGGTGGCGTCGAGCACGCGGGTGGTCCAGCCTTCCAGGTCCAGCTCACGTTCATCGGGGTTGGCGCCGTAGTGCAGCTGCCACCAGGTCTGGCGTTCCACTTCGCCATGACGATCGATGCGCATCCAGGTACCGGGTTCCAGCTTTTGCACGTTGGCCAGCAGGGTGCGTGGCGCCGGCACCACGGCGTGGAAATTCAGGTAGTGGTTGAGTGCCACCGGGTCGAGCATCGGGTCGATGTCACCACCCTTGAGCAGCGCTGGCAGGGTCGAGGCGAAGCGCAGGCGCTCGCCGTTGCGCGACAGGTACAAGGGCTTTACGCCCAGGCGGTCGCGGGCGAGGAACAGGCGCTGGTTGTCGCGTTCCCAGATCGCCAGGGCGAACATGCCATTGAGCTTGGGCAGCAGGGCCGCGCCCCAGGCGTGGTAGCCCTTCAGCAACACCTCGGTGTCGCCGTCGGACCAGAAGCTGTAGCCCAGGGCCTGCAGCTCCTGGCGCAGTTCGGGGAAGTTGTAGATGGCGCCGTTGAAGGCCAGCGACAGGCCCAGGGTGTTGTCCACCATCGGCTGGGCAGAGCCGTCGGACAGGTCCATGATTTTCAGGCGCCGGTGGCCGAGGGCGATCGGGCCTTGGCTATGGAAGCCCCAGGCATCCGGGCCACGGGGCGCCAGGTGGTGGGTTATGCGCTCTACCGCAGCCAGGTCGGCTGGGCGAGGGGCTTGGTCGATGGGTGTAAAACGCAACTCTCCTGCTAATCCGCACATAGGTCCTTACCGGTTTTTCCGTTGGGGAGGGGGTGCCCCGGATTAGGGCACCTTAAGGAACTGACCCATGTGGTTTGCGAGAGTTTTAGATCGATCTGTTATATGGAGCTGCTGCGCAGCCCTTCGCGGGCGAGCCCGCGAAGGGCCGCACAGCGGCCCCAACCCCTATTTCCCGCGAATCAACCTGCGCAAGGCAAACCGATTCGGGTGGCACGCCTCCGCCACCGCCCGTGGCAACGGCAGCGGCTCCCCGCACACCCACGCCGCCACCAGTTCGCCGCTCAACGGCGCCGTGATCAACCCGCGCGAGCCATGCCCGCTGTTCACATACAACCCATCCAGCCAGGGGCAGACCACATCCGGCACCTGCCGTGCATCCCGGCTCAGCACTGCATAGGCCTGGGCGAACGCCTGCGCATCCGCCACCGGCCCGACGATCGGCAGGTAATCCGGGCTGGTGCAACGGAACGCCGCACGCCCCTGCAATTGCCCGGGGTCCAACTCGGCCGTACCCAGGCGCTGGGCCAGATCGCCCGAAATCTCGTCCAGCAATGCCAGGTTGCCCTGGTGCTCGGTCACCGTCGGCGCCAGGTCTGTGCTGTGGAAGTCGAAGCTCGCGCCCAAGGTGTGTTCATCGCCGCGCGGCGGCGCTACATAGCCTTCCGCACACACCACGGTGCGCAGCGCGCGGCTGCTGGGGGTGGCCGGCAGGCGGGTGATCTGCCCGCGGATGCGCTTGAGCGGCAGCTGCGCGCATGGTTCGAAGCGCAGTACGTCGGCGGCACCGGCCAGCACCACCACCGGCGCGCTGGCCAGCAAACGTTCGCCAGCCCAGGCTTGCCACTGCCCGTCGACCTTGCGCAGCTCGAGCACCTCCTGGTGCGTCAGCAGGCGAATACCCGGGTGCTGCAACTGCTGTTGGCACAGCGCCGGCGGGTGCACCCAGCCACCTTCGGGATAGAACAGCCCGCCAGCCGGCAAGGCCACACCTGCGATGGCTTCGGCTTCTGCACGTTCCAGCGAGTGCAGCAGGCCATGTTCGAAGGCCCCAGCCAGTTTGCCCTGGCGTTCGGCTTCCTTGCTGTCGAAGGCCAGTTGCAGCACGCCGCAGGCATCCCAGTCATGGCCACGTTGCAGGCGCTGCAGCTGGCGCCGGGTGTAACCGAAACCGGCCAGGATCATCTGCGACAACGCCGTGCCATGGGCGGACAGCTTGAGGTACAGCACCCCTTGCGGGTTACCCGAAGCTTCCCGAGCCGGCGTGTCGTGGCGTTCCAGCACGGTCACCTGCCAGCCACGCCGTGCCAGGCTGGCGGCGGTGGTGCTGCCGGCGAGCCCGGCGCCTATCACCAGCGCTTCACGCGGCCCCGCAACGGCAGCCGGGCGCGCATACCATGGCGCACCGGGGCTGGGTACAGGGCCGACATAGGCGCCGCTCATCACTTCCCATTTCTTGCCGATGCCCGGCACCTTCTTCATGGCGAAGCCGGCATCGACCAGGCTGCGGCGTACCCAGCCGGTGGTGGTGAAGGTGCCTAGCACCGTGCCCGGGTGTGACAGCCGTGCCAGTTGCGCGAACAGCTCCGGGGTCCACATGTCGGGGTTCTTGGCCGGCGCGAAGCCGTCGAGAAACCACACATCGATCTGCGCATCGAGTTGCGGCAGCTGCTCCAGTACGTCGCCTATCAGCAGGGTGAGGGTGACCCGGCCGTTGTCGAAGGTGAACTGCTGGAAGCCAGGGTGCACCGCCACGTACTGCTCCAGCAGGGGCTGGCTGTAGGCCGCCAGTTCCGGCCACAGGCGTATGGCACGGGCCAGGTCGTCGCGACCGAGGGGGTATTTTTCGACGCTGACGAAATGCAGGCGGGCCTCGGCATGGGCGTGCTGCTCGAACAGTTGCCAGGCGCAGTAGAAATTCATGCCGGTGCCGAACCCGGTTTCGCCGATCACCACGCAGGCGTGCGGGGCGAGGTTGGCAAAGCGCTCGGCCAGACGGGTTTGCCCGAGAAACACGTGCCTGGTTTCTTCGATGCCTTCGTTGACTGCGAAATAGACGTCGTCGTATTGCCGCGAATGGGGGCGGCCCTGGTCGTCCCAGTCGATCTGGGCGTGCTGGAGGAGGGTGGACATGGTTGGCTCGGTTGCAGCGGATGGGCGGATTTTATGCCATCTGAGGATTTTGCGCTGGCTGTGCCGGCCCTATCGCCGGCACGCCCGCTCCCACAGGTACTGCACAAGCCTTCAAATCCGCTAGTCTTGCTTATCCATTGAAGGAGCCAGTGCATGTTCGAATCCGCAGAAATCGGCCACAGCATCGACAAGGAGGCTTACGACGCCGAGGTACCCGCTTTGCGCGAGGCCCTGCTCGAAGCCCAGTACGAACTCAAGCAGCAGGCGCGCTTCCCGGTGATCGTGCTGATCAACGGTATCGAAGGCGCCGGCAAGGGCGAGACGGTCAAACTGCTGAACGAGTGGATGGACCCGCGCATGATCGATGTGCTCACTTTCGACCAGCAGACCGACGAAGAGCTGGCCCGCCCGCCGGCCTGGCGCTACTGGCGGGCCCTGCCACCCAAGGGGCGGATGGGCGTGTTCTTCGGCAACTGGTACAGCCAGATGCTGCAGGGGCGGGTGCACGGGGTGTTCAAGGATGCCGTGCTCGACCAGGCCATCACCGGCGCCGAACGCCTGGAAGAGATGCTGTGCGACGAAGGTGCGCTGATCATCAAGTTCTGGTTCCACCTGTCCAAGAAGCAGATGAAGGCGCGGCTGAAATCGCTCAAGGACGACCCGCTGCACAGCTGGAAAATCAGCCCGCTGGACTGGCAGCAGTCGGAAACCTACGACCGTTTCGTGCGCTTTGGTGAGCGCGTGCTGCGCCGCACCAGCCGCGACTACGCGCCATGGCATGTCATCGAGGGCGTCGACCCGAACTACCGCAGCCTGGCGGTAGGGCGCATCCTGCTGGAAAGCCTGCAGGCGGCACTGGACAACAACCCCAAAGGCAAGCACCAGGGCAATGTCGCCCCGCTGGGCCGCAGCATCGACCAGCGCAGCCTGCTCGGCGCGCTGGACATGACCCTGCGCCTGGACAAGTCCGACTACCAGGAGCAACTGGTCACCGAGCAGGCCCGCCTGGCCGGCCTGCTGCGCCACAAGCACATGCGCCGGCATGCCCTGGTGGCGGTGTTCGAAGGCAACGACGCTGCCGGCAAGGGCGGTGCCATCCGCCGCGTGGCCGCCGCGCTGGACCCGCGCCAGTACCGCATCGTGCCCATTGCGGCACCCACTGAAGAAGAACGCGCGCAGCCATACCTGTGGCGGTTCTGGCGGCACATTCCGGCGCGTGGCAAGTTCACCATCTTCGACCGTTCCTGGTATGGGCGGGTGCTGGTGGAACGTGTGGAAGGCTTCTGCAGCCCGGCGGACTGGATGCGTGCCTACAGCGAGATCAACGATTTCGAGGAACAGCTGGTGAATGCCGGCACGGTGTTGGTCAAGTTCTGGTTGGCGATCGACCAGCAGACCCAGCTGGAGCGTTTCGAAGAGCGCGAGCAGATCCCGTTCAAGCGTTACAAGATCACCGAGGATGACTGGCGCAACCGCGACAAATGGGACGACTATGTCCAGGCGGTGGGCGACATGGTCGACCGCACCAGCACCGAAATTGCGCCGTGGACGCTGGTGGAGGCCAACGACAAGCGCTGGGCGCGGGTGAAGGTGTTGCGCACCATCAACCAGGCGCTTGAGGCGGCGTTTGCCAGGGACAAGAAATAATCGAAGTTCCTGTTTGCCTGTGCCGGCCTCTTCGCGGGTGAACCCGCTCCCACAGGAATACCACAGGGCTGAATCTTGCGTGATCCTTGTGGGAGCGGGTTTACCCGCGAAGAGGCCAGAACAGGCAGCACAACTGCCAAGCCATGCCGCAGAAGAATGACCTGATGAATTCTTTTCCCGGCACCCACCACCGTCCCCGCCCTCCAAGCCCGTAGAATTCAACCACCCCCACCACGGGCTCGATCGAGGATTTTATGCACACCATTACCGGCCGCTGGGGCTATGGCCTTTTCCTGGCACTTTTGACGGCGTTGCTCTGGGGCATCCTGCCGATCAAGCTCAAGCAGGTGCTGCAAGTGGTCGACCCGGTCACCGTCACCTGGTACCGCCTGCTGGTCTCCGGCGGCCTGCTGTTCGCCTGGCTGGCCGCCAAGCGCAGGCTGCCTTCCTTCAGCAAGCTGACGCCCAAGGGCAAAGGCCTGGTGTTAGTGGCCGTGCTCGGCCTGATGGGCAACTACGTGCTGTACCTGATTGGCCTGAACCTGCTCAGCCCGGGCACCGCGCAACTGGTCGTGCAGATCGGCCCGGTGCTGTTGCTGGTGGCCAGCGTGTTCGTGTTCCGCGAGCGCTTCAGCCTGGGGCAGGGCGTGGGCCTGCTGATCCTGCTGGCGGGGTTCGGGCTGTTTTTCAACCAGCGCCTGGAAGAGCTGCTGACCTCGCTCGGCACCTATACCACCGGCGTACTGATCATCCTGCTGGCCACCAGCGTCTGGGTGTTCTATGCGCTCAGCCAGAAGCAGTTGCTGACGGTGTGGCATTCGCAGCAGGTAATGATGGTGATCTACCTCAGTTGCGCCGCGCTGCTGACACCCTGGGCCCACCCGTTGGAGGCGTTGCAGCTGACCCCGGTGCAAGGCTGGCTGTTGCTGGCCTGTTGCCTGAACACCCTGGTGGCCTATGGCGCGTTCGCCGAGGCGCTGGCGCACTGGGAGGCGTCGCGGGTGAGTGCCACGCTGGCGCTGACCCCGCTGGTGACCTTTGTCGCGGTGGCACTGGCGGCCTTGGTCTGGCCTGATTATGTGCACGCCGAGGACATCAATGCCCTGGGCTATGTGGGGGCAGTGACCGTGGTGCTGGGCTCGGCGCTGGTGGCACTGGGGCCTTCGCTGGTGGCCGGGTGGCGCGCCCGCAGGGCGCGGTTGGCCCAGGCTCAATGATCGCCTGTACCGGCCTCTTCGCGGGTGAACCCGCTCCCACAGGCATCCCACAATATTCAGCCTTGTGGTAATCCTGTGGGAGCGGGTTCACCCGCGAAAGGGCCGGTAAAGGCAGTGCACGACTCAGCCCTTGCCCCCCGGAGCCAGCATGTTCTCCGGCCTCACCCACTGGTCGAACTGCTCATTTGTCAGGTACTTCAACTCCAGTGCCGCCTCGCGCAAGGTCTTGCCTTCGCCATAGGCCTTCTTGGCAATTTCTGCCGCCTTGTCATAGCCAATATGCGGGTTCAGTGCCGTCACCAGCATCAACCCCCGCTCCAGGTGTGCCGCCATCTGCTCGGCATCCGGCTCGATGCCCGCCACGCAGTGCTGCTGGAAGTTGCGGCAGCCATCAGCCAGCAATTCGATCGACTGCAGCAGGTTGTGGATGATCACCGGCTTGAACACGTTCAGTTGCAAATGCCCCTGGCTGGCGGCAAAGCCGATCGCCGCGTCGTTGCCCAGCACCTGACAGGCCAGCATCGACAGCGCCTCGCACTGGGTAGGGTTGACCTTGCCTGGCATGATCGAGCTGCCTGGCTCGTTGGCCGGCAGGCGTACCTCGGCCAGCCCGGCGCGCGGGCCGGAACCCAGCAGGCGCAGGTCATTGGCGATTTTCATCAGGGCCACGGCCAGGGTCTTCAGGGCGCCGGCCAGGCTGGTCAGCGGCTCGTGGCCGGCGAGGGCAGCGAACTTGTTCGGCGCAGTGACGAACGGCAGGCCGGACAGCGCCGCCAGCTCGGCGGCGATGGCTTCGGCAAAACCATGCGGGGCGTTGAGCCCGGTACCCACGGCAGTGCCACCCTGGGCCAGTTCGCACACCGCCGGCAGGGTGGCGCGGATGGCACGCTGGGCGTAGTCGAGCTGCGCGACGAAGGCCGAGACCTCCTGGCCGAAGGTGATCGGCGTGGCGTCCATCATGTGCGTGCGGCCGGTCTTTACCAGCTTGTGGTGGCGTGCCGACAGCTCGGCCAGCCCCGAGGACAGCTCGGCGATGGCCGGCAGCAGCTTGTCGTGCACCGCGTGCGCCGCAGCGATGTGCATGGCGGTGGGGAAGCAGTCGTTGGAGCTCTGCGAGCGGTTGACGTGGTCGTTGGGGTGCACGGGCGCCTTGCCGCCGCGGCCCTTGCCGGCCAGTTCATTGGCCCGACCGGCGATCACTTCGTTGACGTTCATGTTGCTCTGGGTGCCGCTGCCAGTCTGCCAGACCACCAGCGGGAACTGGTCGTCATGCTCGCCGCCCAGCACTTCGTCGGCGGCCTGTTCGATCAGCCGGGCGATGTCGGCTGGCAAGTCGCCGTTGCGGTCGTTGACACGTGCCGCGGCCTTCTTGATCAGCGCCAGGGCATGCAGCACCGCGATGGGCATGCGTTCCTTGCCAATGGCGAAGTTGATCAGCGAACGCTGGGTCTGCGCACCCCAGTAGGCGTCCTCAGGAACTTCGACCGGGCCCAGGCTGTCTGTCTCGATACGGCTCATTCTGTACTCACTCCCTTGTAGTTCGAAATCGCAGTTTAGGCCCTGATTCGACCGAGCGGTTCCGTCGCTCGTCGTGCCACTTGAGCACATCGCCACCACGGCGCAGAATGCTCTACTCTGAGGTACCCGCCTCCCTCTCTTCTGAAGGAAATGCAATGACCCGTCTCCGTGTCCTTTGTGCCGCCGTTGCCCTGGCTTGCGCCAGCGGCCAGGTACTCGCTGCCACCGCCAGCCACAACGCTGCTGCCGAGAAATTCCTGACCCTGGCCAACGCCGACAAGCTGGGCACCCCGGTGTACATGCAGGTCCAGCAGATGTTCGCCCAGCGTTTCGCCCAGACCAAGGCCCCGGCCACCAAGCAGCCGGTGCTGGAAAGCTACCAGGCCAAGGCCAACGCCGCGCTGGACAACGCCATCGGCTGGAACAAGCTGAAGCCGAAGATGGTCGACCTGTACACCCAGACCTTCACCGAGCAGGAGCTCAAGGACCTGGTCAAGTTCTACGAATCGCCGCTGGGCAAGAAAGTGCTGCGCGAAATGCCCAAGGTCACCCAGCAGTCGGCCCAGCTGACGCAGCAGAGCCTGGAGCCAGCGGTACCGGTGGTGAACAAGCTGCTGGACGACATGACCAAGGAACTGGACCCGAACGCTGGCAAGGCCGCCGCCCCGGCGAAGAAGTGAGTACGCCGCGATGACCATGCAACAGCGTATCGAACAGCAGCTGGCCGCCCTGGCGCCGCAACACCTGCAAGTGCTCAATGAAAGCCACATGCACAGTCGTGGTCAGGAGACCCACTACAAGGCAGTGATTGTCAGTGAGCAGTTTGCCGGGTTGAACAGCGTCAAGCGCCACCAGAAGGTGTACGCCACCATGGGTGAGCTGATGGGCGAGATCCATGCCCTGGCCATCCACACCTACACCGCCGAAGAGTGGGCCAAGGTCGGCGTTGCACCGGCCTCGCCGGTGTGCGCGGGCGGCGGGCACTGAAACCTTGTTGTTGTTCTGGTAGAATCCGCAACATCCCAAAAGGGGGCTGCTGTGCAGCCCATCGCCGGCAAGCCGGCTCCCACAGGTAAAGTGCCCTTCTTGAGTGTGGCGCAATACATGTGGGAGCTGGCTTGCCGGCGATGGGGCGCGCAGCGGCCCCCTGTTTCTTGTGTAACCCGGTCCGCCCCTTACGAGGGCAACCACTGGAGATCCTGCTTCATGTCCCAACCCATCGTCGTCGCGGCGCTTTACAAGTTCGTCACCCTGAAAGACTACGTCGAGCTGCGCGAGCCGCTGCTCAAGACCATGCTCGACAACAACGTCAAGGGCACCCTGCTGCTGGCCCATGAGGGCATCAACGGCACCGTGTCGGCCACCCGCGAAGGCATCGACGGCCTGCTGGCCTGGTTGCGCAACGACCCACGCCTGGCCGATGTCGACCACAAGGAGTCGTACTGCGACGAACAGCCGTTCTACCGCACCAAGGTCAAGCTCAAGAAAGAGATCGTAACCCTCGGCGTACCGGGCGTGGACCCGAACCAGGCGGTCGGCACCTACGTCGAGCCCAAGGACTGGAACGCGCTGATCAGCGACCCGGAAGTACTGCTGATCGACACCCGCAACGACTACGAAGTGGCCATCGGCACCTTCAAGGGCGCCATCGACCCGAAGACCGAAACCTTCCGCGAGTTCCCCGACTACATCAAGGCCAACTTCGATCCCAGCAAGCACAAGAAGGTTGCGATGTTCTGTACCGGCGGTATCCGTTGCGAAAAAGCCTCCAGCTACATGCTCGGTGAAGGCTTCGAGGAGGTCTATCATCTTAAGGGCGGCATCCTGAAATACTTCGAGGAAGTGCCTCAGGAAGAAAGCCTGTGGGACGGCGACTGCTTCGTCTTCGACAACCGCGTCACGGTGCGCCATGACCTGAGCGAAGGCGAGTACGACCAGTGCCACGCCTGCCGCCACCCGATCAACGCAGAGGAGCGCGCGTCCGAGCACTATTCGCCAGGGGTCAGCTGCCCGCACTGCTGGGACACCCTGAGCGAGAAGACCCGGCGTAGCGCCATCGACCGGCAGAAGCAGATCGAGCTGGCCAAGGCCCGCAACCTGCCGCACCCGATCGGTTACAACTACAAAGCCGAGGCTTGATGCATGTCTGCCCGCCTGATCTATGTGATGGACCCGATGTGCTCCTGGTGCTGGGGTTTCGCACCCGTGGCCGCGGCCCTGATCGCCCAGGCGCGTGACGCAGGCGTGCCTACCCGCCTGGTGCCGGGCGGGCTGCGTACCGGCGGCAGTGCCCTGGACAGCTCTACCCGCAAGTACATCCTTGAACACTGGCAGGCGGTGGCCGACGCCACCGGCCAGCCGTTCCGCTTCGAGGGGGCCATGCCCGACGGCTTCGTCTACGACACCGAGCCGGCCTGCCGTGCCCTGGTCACCGCCCGCGAGCTGGACGCCGAACGCGTCTGGCCGCTGCTGGCGCTGATCCAGCGTTCGTTCTACGAGCAGGGCGTGGACGTCACCATTGCGCCGCATCTGGTCGACCTGGCCGAACAGGCAGGCTTCGACCGCACCGTGTTCGCCGAGGCCTTCGCCTGTGCCGACACCCGCGCCGCCACTGTAGCCGATTTCAGCTGGGCCCAGGACCTGGGCATCGCCGGTTTCCCGACCTTGCTGGCCGAACGCAATGGCCAACTGGCCCTGCTGACCAACGGCTATCAGCCGCTGGAGCGCCTGCAACCCTTGCTCGGCCGCTGGCTGCAGCAGGCCGCCTGTGCTTGATGTGCCTGGGTCACCCGACCCGGTGCCGGGCAAGCCCCACACTGCGGCCGATCGACTGAGCTGGGCGGAAATCCGCCGCCTGGCCCTGCATCACAAGAAAAACCTCTGGTCCGCCAACTTCATCGCCGTATTGGCGGCCTGCTGCAGCGTGCCCATCCCGCTGTTGCTGCCGCTGCTGGTGGACGAAGTGCTGCTGGGCCACGGCGATGCCGCGCTGAAGTGGATGAACCACCTGCTGCCGTCCAGCTGGCAGGTGGCGGCGGGCTACATCGGCCTGATGTTGCTGCTGACCCTGTGCCTGCGCCTGGCCGCGCTGGCGTTCAACGTGATCCAGGCCAAGCTGTTTGCCGGCCTGGCCAAGGACATCGTCTATCGCCTGCGCATTCGCCTGATCGAGCGGCTCAAGCGCATCTCGCTGAAGGAATACGAAAGCCTGGGTAGCGGCACGGTAACCACCCATCTGGTCACTGACCTGGACACCCTCGACAAGTTCGTCGGCGAAACCCTGAGCCGCTTCCTGGTGGCCATGCTGACCCTTACCGGCACGGCGGCCATCCTGATCTGGATGCACTGGCAGCTGGCCATGCTGATCTTGCTGTTCAACCCGCTGGTGATCTATTTCACCGTGCAGCTGGGCAAGCGCGTCAAGCACCTGAAAAAGCTCGAGAACGACAGCACCGCACGCTTTACCCAGGCGCTGGCGGAAACCCTCGACGCCATTCAGGAAATCCGTGCCGGTAACCGCCAAGGCTACTTCCTCGGTCGCCTTGGCCTGCGCGCCCGCGAAGTGCGGGACTACGCCGTGGACTCGCAGTGGAAGAGCGATGCCAGCGGCCGCGCCAGTGGCCTGCTGTTCCAGTTCGGCATCGATATCTTCCGCGCCGCGGCCATGCTCACCGTGCTGTTCTCCGACCTGTCGATCGGCCAGATGCTGGCGGTATTCAGCTACCTGTGGTTCATGATCGGCCCGGTGGAGCAGCTGCTAAACCTGCAATACGCCTACTACGCCGCCGGCGGTGCATTGAGCCGCCTCAACGAACTGCTGGCACGCGCCGACGAGCCGCAGTATCCGGCGGCCAGCGACCCGTTCGCCGGCCGCGAGACGGTAGGTATCGAAGTACGCGACCTGCGCTTTGCCTATGCCGACGAGCCGGTGCTCGAGCACCTCGACCTGTCCATCGCCCCGGGCGAGAAGGTGGCGATAGTCGGTGCCAGCGGTGGCGGCAAGAGCACCCTGGTGCAGCTGTTGCTGGGGCTTTACAGCGCCCAGGCCGGCACCATCCGCTTTGGCGGTGCCAGCCTGCAGGAAATCGGCCTGGAAACCCTGCGTGAAAACGTCGCGGTGGTGTTGCAGCACCCGTCGTTGTTCAACGACACCGTGCGCGCCAACCTGACCATGGGCCGTGACTGCAGCGATGAGGCCTGCTGGCAGGCACTGCGCATCGCCCAGCTGGATGCCACCATCGCCGCCTTGCCGCAGGGCCTGGACAGTGTGGTGGGGCGCTCCGGCGTGCGCTTGTCCGGTGGCCAGCGCCAGCGCCTGGCCATTGCCCGCATGGTGCTGGCCGAACCCAAGGTGGTGATCCTCGACGAAGCCACCTCGGCCCTGGATGCCGCCACCGAATACAACCTGCACCAGGCCCTGGCGCGCTTCCTCAGCGGCCGCACCACACTGATCATCGCCCACCGCCTGTCGGCGGTGAAACAGGCCGACCGGGTGCTGGTGTTCGACGGCGGGCATGTGGCCGAGGATGGCGACCACCAGCAGCTGATTGCCGAGGGTGGGTTATATGCCAAGCTTTACGGGCACCTGCAGCAGAGCTGAATTTGTGGCTGCCTGTGCGGGCCCCTGTGGGAGCGGCCTTGCGTCGCGAAAGGGCCGCAAAGCGGCCCCAGACAATCAAGGCAGATGCAGAAATTGCCGAGGCTGTTTTGCAGCCCTTTCGCGACGCAAGGCCGCTCCCACAGTGCCAGTTCAGGCCATATGCAAATCACCCCCCTTTCCTGCCATAAAAAACCCAACCACCGGGATGGCAAATGGCCTACGCTGTGCTTTGTCTGGGTTGATTTGCGCCTTATCTGCTCTGTGACAGGGACTCCATGAAGGGACATCGCACTCTAGAAGCGCCAAAGTTGCTCGGCATCACCTGGCCCTTCATCGCCGTTGTGGTCTTCCAGGTAGCCTTGGGCAGCCTGAGCCTTTATACGCTCTCGGCCGTGCGTGCCTACGTCGCGGGCGAAAGCCTGTGGTCCAAGGCGCAGAAAGACGCCATCTACTACCTCAACCTGTACGCCGAAACCCGCGACGACAGCACCTATCAGCGCTATCGCCAGGCCATCACCGTGCCCCAGGGCGACCACCAACTGCGCGAAGTGATGGACCAGCCCAGCCCCGACCTGGATGCCGCACGCCAGGCCGTGCTGCAAGGCGGTAACCACCCCGACGATGTCGAGCGGATCATCTGGTTCTACCGTAACTTTCGCAACGTAAGCTACATGCAGACGGCCATCGACTACTGGGACATCGGCGACGACTACCTGGGCAAGCTGGATATGCTGGCCGTGGAAATGCGCAGCAGCTTTGCTGCTGGCCCGGTCGACGCCCGCACGCTCAGCGACTGGAAGGCGCGCATCGTCACCATCAACGAAGGGGTAACCCCGGCCGCCAAGGCGTTCAGCGATGCCTTGGGCGAGGGTTCGCGCATGCTGCTGCGGGTGCTGCTGATCACCAACCTGCTGACCGCGATGTTCCTGATTGCCATTGCCTGGCGCCGCTCCAGCAAGCTGCTGGCCCAGCGCCAGGCCTTTGCCAGCGCCCTGCAAGAAGAAAAGGAGCGGGCGCAGATTACCCTGCAGGCCATTGGCGATGCGGTGATTACCACCGATGTGGAGGGCAGTATCGGCTACATGAACCCGGCCGCCGAACAACTGACCCACTGGCAGGCCGGCCAAGCCCAGGGCCTGCCGTTGTCGGCGCTGTTCAGCCTGGTGGACGAGCAGGCCGAGGAAGACGGCCGCAGCCTGGTCGAGCAGGTGCTCAGTGGCAGCCTCAAGGGCGGCGCCGAGCATGCCCGGCTGATCCAGCGCCTGGACGGCAGCACTGTGTCGGTCAACCTGGTCGGCTCGCCGATCGTCAATGACGGCCAGGTCAGCGGTATCGTGCTGGTGCTGCACGACATGACCCAGGAGCGCCAGTACATCGCCAACCTGTCCTGGCAGGCGACCCATGACGCCCTGACCGGCCTGGCCAACCGCCGCGAGTTCGAATACCGCCTGGAGCAGGCGCTCAATGACCTGGCGCGCCAGGCCGGGCGGCATTCGCTGATGTTCCTGGACCTCGACCAGTTCAAGCTGGTCAACGATACCTGCGGGCATGCCGCCGGCGACGAGCTGCTGCGGCACATCTGCGCCGTGCTGCAGTCCGGCCTGCGCGAGGGCGATACCCTGGCCCGGCTGGGTGGTGACGAATTCGGCGTGCTGCTGGAAAACTGCCCGCCCGACCAGGCCGAGCGCATTGCCGAGCAGCTGCGCCAGCTGGTGCAGAGCCTGCATTTCGTGTGGAAAGGGCGGCCGTTCGTCACCACCGTCAGTGTCGGCCTCGTGCACATGGCCCAGTCCCCCGGCACCCTCGAAACCTCGCTGCGCGCCGCCGACATGGCTTGCTACATGGCCAAGGAAAAGGGCCGCAACCGCGTGCAGGTGTACCATGCCGACGACAGCGAGCTGTCCATGCGCTTTGGTGAAATGGCCTGGATCCAGCGCTTGCACGTGGCCCTGGAAGAAAACCGCTTCTGCCTGTACGCCCAGGAAATCGCCCCGCTGAAAACATTCGAAGGCCCCGGCCATATCGAGATCCTGCTGCGCCTGCACGACGAAAGCGGGCGTACCATCCTGCCCAGCAGCTTCATCCCGGCGGCCGAGCGCTACGGCCTGATGACCGCGCTGGACCGCTGGGTGGTGCGCAATGTGTTCCTGGTCATCCGTCAGTGCCTGGACGAAGGGCGCGAGGGGCCGCTTTCGATCTGCGCGATCAACCTGTCGGGGTCGAGTATCGGTGACGACAAGTTCCTCGAATACTTGCAACGCCTGTTCGTCGAATACGCTATTCCGCCACGGATGATCTGTTTCGAAATCACCGAAACCAGCGCCATAGCCAACCTTGGCAGTGCCATCCGCTTCATCAACGAGTTGAAGGGGTTGGGTTGTCGCTTCTCGCTCGACGATTTCTGCGCCGGCATGTCGTCGTTCGCCTATCTCAAGCATTTGCCCGTGGATTACCTGAAGATCGACGGAAGTTTCGTCAAGGACATGCTCGACGACCCGGTCAACCGGGCCATGGTCGAGGTCATCAACCACATCGGTCACGTAATGGGCAAGCGCACCATTGCCGAATTCGTCGAAACACCCTTGATCGAGCAGGCCTTGCAGGAAATTGGCGTGGATTATGCCCAGGGCTACCTCATCGAACGCCCCCAGGTGTTCACCTGTGACAGTCTGCAGCGCCAACGGATCGCCGCCCGGCCTCTGTTGCAGCGGGCACCTGGCACGTTTCGCTAGCTAGAAATCACAAGGATCAAGGAGCTGAAAGTGATTGACGCATTCGTTCGTATCGGGCCTTTGATGGATCCCGCCAGCTACCCCCAATGGGCCCAGCAACTGATTGAAGACTGCCGCGAGAGCAAGCGCCGGGTAGTCGAGCATGAGTTCTACGCGCGCCTGCGCGATGGCCAGTTGAAGCAATCGACCATTCGCCAGTACCTGATCGGTGGCTGGCCGGTGGTGGAGCAGTTTTCGCTGTACATGGCCCACAACCTGACCAAGACCCGCTATGGCCGGCACCAGGGCGAAGACATGGCGCGGCGCTGGCTGATGCGCAACATCCGTGTCGAGCTCAACCACGCCGACTATTGGGTGAACTGGTGCCAGGCGCATGGCGTGCACCTGCACGAGCTGCAGGCCCAGGAAGTGCCGCCTGAACTGAACGGCCTGAACGACTGGTGTTGGCGCGTGTGCGCCACCGAGAACCTGGCCATTTCCATGGCGGCGACCAACTACGCCATCGAAGGTGCGACCGGTGAATGGTCGGCGGTGGTGTGCTCCACCGACACCTATGCGCTGGGCTTCCCGGAGGACCAGCGCAAGCGGGCGATGAAGTGGCTGAAGATGCATGCCCAGTATGACGACGCGCACCCGTGGGAGGCGCTGGAGATCATCTGCACCCTGGCGGGCGAGAACCCGACCCTGGGGCTGCGCAATGAACTGCGCAAGGCGATTTGCAAGAGCTACGACTGCATGTACCTGTTCCTGGAACGGTGCATGCAGCTGGAAGGGCGCCAGCAGGGGCGCATGCGCCCGGTGTTGGCAGCGGGCTGATCGCTCTTCTGTCCCGGCCTCTTCGCGGGTAAACCCGCTCCCACAAGTATTGCGCTGCCCTCATGGGCGGTGAATAACCCTGTGGGAGCGGGTTCACCCGCGAAAGGGCCAGTACCGGCAAAAGCCTTACTGGGCGTTGAACGCCTGCCCATTCACCCCTTTGCTGTCCTGCCCCATCAGGTACAGGTACACCGGCATGATCTCTTCCGGCAGCGGGTTGTTCTGCGGGTTTTCGCTAGGGTAGGCCTGTGCCCGCATCGCCGTGCGCGTGGCACCCGGGTTGATGCTGTTGGAGCGCACCGGTGCCACGCCTTCCAGTTCATCGGCCAGGGTTTGCATCAGGCCCTCGGTGGCGAACTTGGACACGCCATAGGCGCCCCAGTAGGCCCGGCCCTTGCGCCCGACGCTGCTGCTGGTGAACACCACCGAAGCGTCTTCCGACAGCTTCAGCAGCGGCAGCAGGGTGCTGGTGAGCATGAAGGTGGCATTGACGTTGATGTGCATCACGCGCATGAAGTTGTCACCCGACAGCTGCTCCAGCGGCGTACGCGGGCCGATGATCGAAGCGTTGTTCAGCAGGCCGTCGAGGCGGCCGAACTGGTCTTCGATCATCACCGCCAGTTCGTCGTACTGGTGGGGCAGGGCGGTTTCCAGGTTGAACGGGATCACCACGGGTTGCGGGTGCCCGGCGGCTTCGATCTGGTCGTAGACCTCGTTGAGATTGGCCTCGGTCTTGCCCAGCAGCAGCACAGTAGCGCCCAGCGCAGCGTAGGCCTTGGCGGCAGCGGCGCCGATGCCGCGGCCGGCACCGGTAACCAGGATGACCCGGCCTTGCAGCAGGTCGGGGCGGGCGGTGTAGTCGAACATGGTAGGTCCTTCGAGTTCGTTGGCGCGGCACCGTCCCCTGTGGGAGCGGGTTTACCCGCGAATGCGTACGATCAGGCACCGCTGGCGCCGGGGCTGACGCATTCGCGGGTGAACCCGCTCCCACAGGGGCTGTGCTGCGGTCTAGACGGGGTTCAGCAGCCGCACAGCGCGCTGTCGATCACCTTGCGCAGTTCCAGCGGGTGGTCCACCACCACATCGGCGCCCCAGTTGTTGGGGTTGTCCTCTGGATGAATATAGCCGTAGCGCACTGCCGCCGTGCGAGTACCGGCGTCGCGGCCAGACTCGATGTCGCGCAGGTCGTCGCCGACGAACAATACGCTGGCCGGGTCCAGGCCGAGGGTCTTGCAGGCGAGGATCAGCGGCTCGGGGTCGGGCTTGCTGTTCTTGACGTGGTCCGGGCAGATCAGCAGCGCCGAACGCTCGGCCAGGCCCAGTTGCTGCATGATCGGCTCGGCAAAGCGCACCGGTTTGTTGGTGACCACACCCCACAGCAGGTTGCCTTTCTCGATGTCGGCCAGCAGCTCGGCCATGCCGTCGAACAGCTTGCTGTGCACCGCGCAGTCGCGCTGGTAGCGCTCGAGGAACTCCAGGCGCAGGGCTTCGAAGCCCTCGGCCTCCGGGCTGATGGCGAAGGTCGCGGCGACCATCGCGCGGGCACCGCCGGAGATCACGTCGCGGATCACCTTGTCATCGACGGCCGGCAGGCCGCGCTCGGCGAGCATGGCCTGGCAGATGGCGATGAAGTCCGGCGCCGTGTCGAGCAAGGTGCCGTCCATGTCGAAGAGTACTGCTCGCAAACTCATGTTTATTCCTCGCGCAGGGTCTGGACCATGTAGTTGACGTCGACGTCGCTGCTGAGCTTGTAGTGCTTGGTCAGTGGGTTGTAGGTCAGGCCGATGATGTCTTTCACCTGCAGGCCGGCAACGCGGCTCCAGGCGCCCAGCTCGGACGGGCGGATGAACTTCTTGAAGTCGTGGGTGCCGCGCGGCAGCATCTTCAGGATGTACTCGGCGCCGACGATGGCCAGCAGGTAGGCCTTGGGGTTGCGGTTGATGGTGGAGAAGAACACCTGGCCGCCAGGCTTGACCATGCGGTAGCAGGCGCGGATGACCGAAGACGGGTCGGGCACGTGCTCGAGCATTTCCAGGCAGGTGACCACGTCGAACTGTTCGGGCATTTCCTCGGCCAGGGCTTCGGCGGTGATCTGCCGGTATTCCACCTGCACGCCCGACTCCAGCTGGTGCAGCTGGGCCACGGCCAGTGGCGCCTCGCCCATGTCGATGCCGGTGACCGTGGCGCCGCGCAGGGCCATCGCCTCGCTGAGGATGCCGCCGCCGCAACCCACGTCCAGCACCTTCTTGCCGGCGAGGCTGACGCGCTCGTCGATCCAGTTGACGCGCAGCGGGTTGATTTCGTGCAGCGGCTTGAACTCGCTTTCGCGGTCCCACCAGCGGTGGGCCAGCGCTTCGAACTTGGCGATTTCGGCGCGGTCGACGTTGCTCATTAGAACAGTCCTCTGAAACTTCGCAAAATTGCGCCGGAGTATACCCGAGCGCTCGGCCCCGAGGGTCGCTATAATCGCCGGCTTTTGATATCCGAACGACGGGGAGAGGCGATGCGCGAGCGACTTTTGGCGGCGGAGAAGGTGACCGGGATCCGCTGGCAGGGCGGCGTCCTGCACCTGCTCGACCAGCGCCTGCTGCCGTCGGAAGAGCGCTGGCTGGCCTGCGACAATGTCGCGCAGGTTGCAGCGGCGATCCGCGACATGGCCGTGCGCGGCGCCTCGGCCATCGGCATTGCCGCGGCCTATGGCCTGGTGCTGGCCCTTGAGGAGCGGCTGGCCGAGGGCGGCGACTGGGAAATGGACCTGGAGGAAGACTTCCTTGTCCTGGCTGAAGCGCGCCCTACCGCCGCCAACCTGTTCTGGGCGCTGAACCGCATGCGTGAGCGCCTGCAGCGCCTGCGTCCGGACGAAGACGTGCTGGCGGCGCTGGAGGCCGAAGCGGTGGCCATCCACGAGAGCGATCGCGAGGCCAACCTGACCATGGCCCAGTACGGTATCGAGCTGATTCGTCGCCACCAGGGCAACGCCCAGATCCTGCTCACCTATGGCAACGCCGGCGCCCTGGCCTGTGGTGGTTTCGGTACCGCACTGGGGGTGATCCGTGCCGGTTACCTGGAGGGCATGGTCGAGCGTGTATACGCTGGCGAGACCCGCCCCTGGTTGCATGGCTCGCGCCTGACCGCCTGGGAGCTGGCCAACGAGGGCATCCCGGTGACCCTGAGCGCCGACTCGGCGCTGGCCCACCTGATGAAAAGCAAGGGCATCACCTGGGTGGTGGTGGGCGCGGACTGCATCGCCGCCAACGGCGATGTGGCCAGCAAGATCGGCACCTATCAGCTGGCGGTCAGCGCCATGCATCACGGCGTACGGTTCATGGTGGTGGCGCCGAGCACCAGCATCGACCTGAACCAGGCCACGGGCGAGGACATCCCGCTGGAAGAGCGCGCTGCCGACGAGTTGCTGGACATTGGCGGCACCCGCGTGGCGCCGGATGTCGAGGTGTTCAACCCGGTATTCGACGTGACCCCGGCCGACCTGATCGACGTGATCGTGACCGAGCGCGGCATCGTCGAGCGGCCGGATGCCGCCAAGCTGGCGCAATTGATCTGCCGCAAGCGGCTGCACTGATATTCGTGGCGCCTGTGCCGGCCTCTTCGCGGGTAAACCCGCTCCCACAGGGATAGCACAAGGCCTGAGGATGGTGGTGTACCTGTGGGAGCGGGTTTACCCGCGAAGAGGCCGGCACAGGCTATAAAAAATCCAGATTCAACCTCGTGTGAGGCCACCTGCCACATCTCCCCACCGCCCCTGCCTTTGTGATAACATCCGGCAGTTTCCAAGACCGCCCACCACGGCGGCCTTCATTGCGCAGATCCATGGCACAACTCATTGATTTGTCGTAAGTCGTCGCACCCTTATGCGCTGCGGCGGCGAGCTTCGTTCGGCCCTTGATGGAGCTGCGAAGTTTCACCAGAAAAAGGAATCAGGCTTCTCATGGGCGAACTGGCCAAAGAAATCCTCCCGGTCAATATCGAAGACGAACTGAGACAGTCTTACCTCGACTACGCGATGAGCGTGATTGTCGGGCGAGCGCTGCCCGATGCGCGTGACGGCTTGAAGCCCGTGCATCGTCGCGTTCTCTATGCGATGAGCGAACTGGGCAACGACTGGAACAAGCCGTACAAGAAATCCGCCCGTGTGGTCGGTGACGTGATCGGTAAGTACCACCCGCACGGCGACACCGCGGTCTACGACACCATCGTGCGTATGGCCCAGCCGTTCTCGCTGCGCTACCTGCTGGTCGACGGCCAGGGCAACTTCGGTTCGGTGGACGGCGACAACGCCGCAGCCATGCGATACACCGAAGTGCGCATGGCCAAGCTGGCCCACGAGCTGCTGGCCGACCTGCACAAGGAGACCGTCGACTGGGTGCCCAACTACGACGGCACCGAGCAGATCCCGGCGGTCATGCCGACCCGTATTCCCAACCTGCTGGTCAACGGTTCCAGCGGTATCGCCGTGGGCATGGCGACCAACATCCCGCCGCACAACCTCGGCGAGGTCATCGATGGCTGCCTGGCACTCATCGACAACCCCGAAGTCACCATCGATGAGCTGATGCAGCACATCCCTGGCCCGGACTTCCCGACTGCCGGCCTGATCAACGGCCGCCAGGGCATCATCGAGGCCTATCGCACCGGCCGTGGCCGCATCTACATGCGCGCCCGTTCCGAGATCGAAGACATCGACAAGGTCGGTGGTCGCCAGCAGATCGTGGTTACCGAGCTGCCGTACCAGCTGAACAAGGCTCGTCTGATCGAAAAGATCGCCGAGCTGGTCAAAGAGAAGAAGATCGAAGGCATCACCGAGCTGCGCGACGAGTCCGACAAGGACGGCATGCGCATCGTCATCGAGCTGCGTCGCGGCGAGGTGCCGGAAGTGGTGCTCAACAACCTCTACCAGCAAACCCAGCTGCAGAGCGTATTCGGTATCAACGTGGTGGCCCTGGTCGACGGCCGTCCGCGTCTGCTCAACCTCAAGGACCTGCTCGAAGCGTTCGTGCGTCACCGCCGTGAAGTGGTAACCCGCCGTACCGTGTTCGAGCTGCGCAAGGCCCGCGAACGCGGCCATATCCTCGAAGGCCAGGCGGTCGCGCTGTCCAACATCGACCCGGTCATCGCCCTGATCAAGGCCTCGCCGACCCCGTCCGAGGCCAAGGAAGCCCTGATCTCCACTGCCTGGGAATCCAGTGCCGTGCAGGTCATGGTCGAGCGCGCCGGCGCCGATTCCTGCCGCCCCGAGGACCTGCCGGAGCAGTACGGCCTGCGTGAAGGCAAGTACTACCTGTCGCCGGAACAGGCCCAGGCCATTCTCGACCTGCGCCTGCACCGCCTGACCGGCCTGGAGCACGAGAAGCTGCTGGCCGAGTACCAGGAAATCCTCGAGCAGATCGGCGAACTGATCCGCATCCTCAGCAGCGCCGAGCGCCTGATGGAAGTGATCCGCGAAGAGCTGGAAGCCATCCGCGCCGAATATGGCGATGCCCGCCGTACCGAAATCCTCGATGCGCGCCACGACCTCAACTACGGCGACATGATCCCGGAAGAAGAGCGCGTGGTGACCATCTCCCACGGCGGCTACGCCAAGACCCAGCCGCTGTCCGCCTACCAGGCCCAGCGCCGTGGCGGCAAAGGCAAGTCGGCTACTGGGGTGAAGGACGAGGACTACGTCGAGCACCTGCTGGTTGCCAACAGCCATGCCACCTTGCTGTTGTTCTCCAGCAAGGGCAAGGTGTACTGGCTGAAGACCTACGACATCCCTGAAGCGTCCCGCGCCGCTCGCGGCCGCCCGCTGGTCAACCTGTTGCCGCTGGAGGAAGGTGAGCGCATCACCGCCATGCTGCAGATCGACCTCGAGGCCCTGCAGCAGAACGCTGACGCCGACGAAGAGCTGGAGGACGCGGAAGACACCGTGCTCGAAGGCGAAGTGGTCGAGGCCGAGGAGGTGGACGAGGAAGACGGCGACACCCCTGAATGGGTGGCCGAGCCGACCGGCGCCTACATCTTCATGGCCACCGCTTCGGGTACTGTGAAGAAGACCCCGCTGGTGCAGTTCGCCCGTCCGCGCTCCAACGGCCTGATCGCCCTGAAGCTCAAGGAAGGTGACACCCTGATCGCCGCGGCCATCACCGACGGCGCCAAGGAAGTCATGATGTTCTCCGACGCCGGCAAGGTGATCCGCTTCGCTGAAAGCGTGGTGCGCGAGATGGGCCGTAACGCCCGTGGCGTGCGCGGCATGAAGCTGGGCAAGGGCCAGCAGATCATCTCCATGCTGATCCCGGAATCTGGCGCGCAGATTCTCACTGCCTCCGAGCGTGGCTTCGGCAAGCGCACTCCGCTGTCCAAGTTCCCGCGTCGCGGCCGTGGTGGCCAGGGTGTGATCGCCATGGGCACCAAGGGGCGCAACGGTCTGCTGATCGGTGCCATCCAGGTGCAGGAAGGCGAGGAGATCATGCTGATCTCCGACCAGGGCACGCTGGTGCGTACCCGCGTTGGCGAGGTGTCCAGCCTGGGTCGTAACACTCAGGGTGTGACCTTGATCAAGCTGGCTACCGACGAGACGCTGGTGGGCCTGGAGCGTATCCAGGAGCCTTCCGAGGACGAACTCGATGATGTGATCGAGGCGGACGAAGAGGGCGTCGAGGCTGAAGCGCCAGACAACGAAGAAGCTGCTGGTGCCGAAGAGGCCCCGCAGGAGTAAGCAAGCGTAAAACCCGAACGGGGCGACCAAGGTCGCCCCGTTTGACTGATCAGGCCAGGTCATTGGGGCCGCTGTGCGGCCCATCGCCGGCAAGCCGGGCTCCCACAGGTTCAGCGCGAGCTTCGGGGTTTGCGCAGTCCCTGTGGGAGCTGGCTTGCCGGCGATGGCCTGTAAGGCAGGCCCATGACAGGCGACACAGTTTTAGTTAGTCAGCACCGAATTACGATTTTGTACCATTTGGCAGAGCGAGAGTGGATGTGAGCAAACGAGCCTTTAACTTCTGCGCAGGCCCTGCCGCGCTTCCTGATGCTGTTCTGCAGCGCGCCCAGGCCGAGATGATGGATTGGCGTGGCAAGGGCTTGTCGGTGATGGAAATGAGCCATCGTAGCGACGATTACGTGGCCATCGCCGAAAAGGCCGAGCAGGACTTGCGTGACCTGCTGTCCGTCCCCTCCAACTACAAGGTGCTGTTCCTGCAGGGCGGCGCCAGCCAGCAGTTCGCCGAAATCCCGCTGAACCTGCTGCCGGAAAACGGCACCGCCGACTACATCGAGACCGGCATCTGGTCGAAAAAGGCCATCGAGGAAGGGCGCCGCTTCGGCAACGTCAACGTCGCCGCCAGCGCCAAGCCCTACGACTACCTGGCCATCCCGGGCCAGAACGAGTGGAAGCTGACCAAGAACGCTGCCTACGTGCACTATGCGTCCAACGAGACCATTGGTGGGCTGCAGTTCGACTGGGTGCCGGAAACCGGTGACGTGCCACTGGTGGTCGACATGTCGTCCGACATCCTCTCGCGCCCGATCGACGTGTCGCAGTACGGCCTGATCTACGCCGGCGCGCAGAAGAACATCGGCCCGAGCGGCCTGGTAGTGGTGATCGTGCGCGAAGACCTGCTGGGCCGCGCCCGCAGCAGCTGCCCGACCATGCTCGACTACAAGGTATCGGCCGACAACGGCTCGATGTACAACACCCCGGCCACCTACTCCTGGTACCTCTCGGGCCTGGTGTTCGAGTGGCTGAAAGAGCAGGGTGGCGTCGATGCCATGGAACAGCGCAACCGCGCCAAGAAAGACCGCCTGTACGGCTTCATCGACAGCAGCGAGTTCTACACCAACCCGATCAGCCACAACGCCCGTTCGTGGATGAACGTGCCGTTCCGCCTGGCTGACGAGCGCCTGGACAAGGCCTTCCTCGCCGGCGCCGATGCCCGTGGCCTGCTCAACCTCAAGGGCCACCGTTCGGTAGGCGGCATGCGCGCCTCCATCTACAACGCCCTGGGCCTTGAAGCAGTCGAAGCCCTGGTGGCCTACATGGCCGAATTCGAGAAGGAGCACGGCTGATGTCCGAGCACGAACTGAAGGCGTTGCGCGTTCGCATCGACAGCCTCGACGAGAAGATCCTCGAGCTGATCAGCGAGCGCGCCCGGTGCGCCCAGGAAGTGGCCAAGGTCAAGACCGCCTCGCTGGCGGAAGGCGAAAAACCGGTGTTCTACCGCCCCGAGCGTGAAGCCGCAGTGCTCAAGCGCGTGATGGAGCGCAACAAGGGGCCGCTGGACAACGAAGAGATGGCGCGGCTGTTCCGCGAAATCATGTCGTCGTGCCTGGCCCTGGAAGAGCCGCTGAAAATCGCCTACCTCGGCCCTGAAGGCACCTTCACCCAGGCTGCGGCCATGAAGCACTTCGGCCACGCTGTGATCAGCCGGCCGATGGCGGCCATCGACGAAGTGTTCCGCGAAGTGGCGGCCGGTGCCGTCAACTTCGGCGTGGTGCCGGTGGAAAACTCCACCGAAGGTGCTGTCAGCCACACCCTGGACAGCTTCCTTGAACACGACATGGTGATTTGCGGCGAGGTCGAGCTGCGCATCCACCACCACCTGCTGGTGGGCGAGAACACCAAGACCGACAGCATCACTCGCATCTACTCCCACGCCCAGTCGCTGGCCCAGTGCCGCAAGTGGCTGGACGCGCACTACCCGAACGTGGAGCGCGTGGCCGTGTCTAGCAATGCCGAGGCCGCCAAGCGGGTCAAGGGCGAGTGGAATTCGGCGGCGATCGCCGGCGACATGGCGGCCAACCTGTACGGGTTGACTCGCCTGGCCGAGAAGATCGAAGACCGCCCGGACAACTCCACGCGCTTCCTGATGATCGGTAACCAGGAAGTGCCGCCGACCGGCGACGACAAGACCTCGATCATCGTTTCGATGAGCAACAAGCCGGGTGCCTTGCACGAGCTGTTGGTACCGTTCCACCAGAACGGCATCGACCTGACTCGCATCGAGACTCGCCCGTCGCGTAGCGGCAAGTGGACCTACGTGTTCTTCATCGACTTCGTTGGCCACCACCGCGACCCGCTGATCAAGGCGGTGCTCGAGCAGATCAGCCAGGAGGCTGTGGCGCTGAAGGTGCTGGGTTCGTATCCGAAGGCGGTGCTTTGATTCAAGGCCTTTGGGGCTGCTTTGCAGCCCTTCGCGGGCACGCCCGCTCCCACAGTGACAGCGTGATGTCGAACTCTGTGGGAGCGGGCGTGCCCGCGAAGGGCCGCACAGCGGCCCCAATGGGCCCCGCAGGCTGTCTAGATTTCTGAACAGGGTTCGCACCAGTGGTAAAAGCAGTAACAACCAAACCCGCGCCAATCATCAACCGCCTGGTCGTGGTCGGCCTCGGCCTGATCGGTGGCTCGTTCGCCAAGGGCCTGCGTGAAAGCGGCCTGTGCCGCGAAGTGGTCGGTGTCGACCTGGACGCCCCCTCGCGCAAGCAGGCCGTGGCCCTGGGCGTGGTCGATCGCTGCGAAGAAGACCTTGCCGCCGCCTGTGTCGGTGCCGATGTCATCCAGTTGGCCGTGCCGATCCTGGCCATGGAAAAAGTCCTGGCCCGCCTGGCCAAGCTCGACCTTGGCGCTGCCGTCATCACCGACGTCGGCAGCGCCAAGGGCAACGTCGTGCGTGAGGCGCGGGTGGTCTTTGGGGAGCGCTTGCCGCGCTTCGTCCCCGGCCACCCCATCGCCGGCTCCGAGCAGAGCGGGGTAGAGGCCTCCAATGCTGCCCTGTTCCGCCGACACAAGGTCATCCTCACGCCGCTGGCCGAAACCGACCCGGCCGCCCTGGCCCTGGTCGACCGCCTGTGGCGCGCGCTGGACGCCGATGTGGAGCATATGTCGGTCGAACGCCACGACGAAGTGCTGGCCGCCACCAGTCATCTGCCGCATCTGCTGGCCTTCGGCCTGGTCGATTCACTGGCCAAGCGCAATGAAAACCTCGAGATCTTCCGGTACGCTGCGGGAGGCTTCCGCGATTTCACGAGAATCGCCGGCAGCGACCCGACCATGTGGCACGACATCTTTCTCGCCAACCGCGACGCTGTCATGCGCACGCTTGATACATATCGCAGCGATCTCGACGCCTTGCGCGACGCGATCGCTGAAGGGGACGGGCACCAGCTGCTGGGTGTATTCACCCGCGCACGCGTTGCCCGCGAGCATTTCAGTAAAATCCTGGCCCGCCGGGCCTATGTGGACGCTATGAACGCCAACGATCTGATTTTCCTGGCCCAACCGGGTGGCCGCCTGTCCGGGCGAATCCGCGTACCGGGCGACAAGTCGATTTCCCACCGCTCGATCATGCTCGGCTCGCTGGCCGAAGGCACCACCGAGGTCGAAGGCTTCCTCGAAGGTGAGGACGCGCTGGCGACCCTGCAGGCATTCCGTGACATGGGTGTGGTCATCGAAGGCCCGAACCACGGTCGCGTGACCATTCACGGTGTCGGCCTGCATGGCCTCAAGCCACCACCCGGGCCGCTATATGTGGGCAACTCGGGTACCTCGATGCGCCTGCTGTCGGGCCTGCTGGCCGGCCAGCCGTTCGACGTGACCATGACCGGCGACGCTTCGCTGTCCAAGCGCCCGATGAACCGCGTGGCCAACCCGCTGCGCGAAATGGGTGCCGTGGTCGAGACTGGCCCTGAAGGCCGCCCGCCGCTGACCATCCGCGGTGGCCACAAGCTCAAGGCGCTGACCTACACGCTGCCGATGGCCAGTGCCCAGGTCAAATCCTGCCTGCTGCTGGCCGGCCTGTACGCCGAAGGCAAGACCACCGTCACCGAGCCTGCACCAACCCGTGACCACACCGAGCGCATGCTGCGCGGCTTTGGCTACAGCGTCGAAAGCAACGGCCCGGTGGCCTCACTGCAGTCCGGCGGCAAGCTCACTGCTACCCGTATCGAAGTGCCGGCCGACATCTCCTCGGCGGCGTTCTTCCTGGTGGCAGCGTCCATCGCCGAAGGTTCCGAGCTGGTGCTGGAGCACGTTGGCATCAACCCGACCCGTACCGGCGTGATCGACATCCTGCGCCTGATGGGTGGCGACATCACTCTGGAAAACCAGCGTGAAGTCGGCGGCGAACCGGTAGCCGACCTGCGTGTGCGCGGCGCCAAGCTGAAGGGTATCGACATTCCTGAAGAGCTGGTGCCACTGGCCATCGACGAGTTCCCGGTGCTGTTCGTCGCCGCTGCCTGCGCCGAAGGGCGTACCGTGCTGCGTGGAGCCGAAGAGCTGCGGGTGAAGGAATCCGACCGTATCCAGGTCATGGCCGACGGCCTGATCACCCTTGGCATCAAGTGCGAGCCGACCCCGGACGGCATCATCATTGATGGCGGCCAGTTGGGCGGCGGCGAAGTGCATGGCCACGGTGACCACCGTATCGCCATGGCCTTCAGTGTTGCCTCGCTGCGCGCCAGCGCGCCGATCCGCATCCACGATTGCGCCAACGTCGCAACCTCGTTCCCCAACTTCCTGGCGCTGTGCGCCGAAGTGGGCATCCGCGTGGCGGAAGAGGGCAAGTCGTGAGTGCCCTGACGCCGGTTATCACCATCGATGGGCCAAGCGGTTCGGGCAAGGGTACAGTCGCCGGGCTGCTGGCCCGCGAGCTGGGCTGGAAGTTGCTGGACTCTGGCGCGCTGTACCGTCTGCTGGCGTTCAACGCCAACAATCATGGCGTCGATCTGACCAACGAAGAGCTGCTGACCAAGCTTGCCGCCCATCTGGATGTGCAGTTCATTGCCGCCGAGCCCGGTAAGCTGCAACAGATCATCCTCGAGGGCGAGGACGTCAGCAACGTCATCCGCACCGAGACCGTTGGTGCCGGTGCCTCGATGGTTGCTTCGCTGCCAGCCGTGCGTGATGCGTTGTTGGTGCGTCAGCGCGAATTCCGCGAGGCGCCTGGCCTGATAGCCGACGGCCGCGACATGGGCACCGTGGTGTTCCCGGATGCGCCGTTGAAAGTCTTCCTCACCGCCAGCGCGGAGGAGCGAGCGCGTCGCCGCTACCTGCAGTTGAAGGGCAAGGGTGAAGATGTTAGTCTGTCGAGTCTGCTGGATGAGATTCGTGCGCGTGATGAGCGCGACACCCAACGTGCAGTGGCCCCGCTGAAGCCAGCGGTCGATGCCATTCAGTTGGACTCTACCGAGTTGTCCATCGAGCAGGTGTTGCAACGTATCAGGAGCGAGATCGCACTGCGCGACCTTCTCTGATAGCCAGGAAAGCAGGCAGGGGCACCAGTCAACGTCCTGCCGGCTTTCCTTTACTTAAAACAAACCCACATTGTCTGGAATGTGGCTATGGGCGTCTGTTTCGCCCGAATCTACAGGAATTAAAATGAGCGAAAGCTTTGCAGAACTCTTTGAAGAAAGCCTGAAAACCCTCAATCTTCAGCCGGGTGCCATCATCACCGGTATCGTTGTCGACATCGACGGCGACTGGGTTACCGTACACGCTGGCCTGAAGTCCGAGGGCGTCATCCCGCTCGAGCAGTTCTACAACGAAGCTGGCGAGCTGACCATCAAGGTCGGTGACGAAGTTCACGTTGCGCTGGACGCGGTCGAAGACGGCTTTGGCGAAACCAAGCTGTCCCGTGAAAAAGCCAAGCGCGCCGAGTGCTGGATTGTTCTGGAAGCAGCTTTCGCCGCCGAAGAAGTGGTCAAGGGCGTTATCAACGGTAAGGTTAAGGGCGGCTTCACTGTTGACGTTAACGGCATCCGTGCGTTCCTGCCGGGCTCCCTGGTTGATGTCCGCCCTGTGCGCGACACCACCCACCTGGAAGGCAAAGAGCTGGAATTCAAGGTCATCAAGCTGGACCAGAAGCGCAACAACGTTGTCGTTTCCCGTCGCAGCGTGCTGGAAGCCGAGAACAGCGCCGAGCGCGAAGCCCTGCTGGAAACCCTGCAGGAAGGCCAACAAGTCAAAGGTATCGTCAAGAACCTCACCGACTACGGCGCCTTCGTCGACCTGGGCGGTATCGACGGCCTGCTGCACATCACCGACATGGCCTGGAAGCGCATCAAGCACCCATCGGAAATCGTTAACGTTGGCGACGAAGTCGACGTACGCGTTCTGAAGTTCGACCGTGAGCGCAACCGCGTTTCGCTGGGTCTGAAGCAGATGGGCGAAGATCCGTGGGTAGCTATCACTGCCCGTTACCCAGAAGGTACTCGCGTACAGGCTCGCGTTACCAACCTGACCGACTACGGCTGCTTCGCTGAGCTGGAAGAAGGCGTTGAAGGTCTGGTACACGTTTCCGAAATGGACTGGACCAACAAAAACATCCACCCGTCGAAAGTCGTTCAGGTTGGCGACGAAGTGGAAGTCATGGTTCTGGACATCGACGAAGAGCGTCGTCGTATCTCCCTGGGCATCAAGCAGTGCAAGTCCAACCCATGGGAAGACTTCTCCGGCCAGTTCAACAAGGGTGACAAGATCACCGGTACCATCAAGTCGATCACCGACTTCGGTATCTTCATTGGTCTGGACGGCGGCATCGACGGCCTGGTTCACCTGTCCGACATCTCCTGGAACGAAACCGGCGAAGAAGCCGTGCGTCGTTTCAAGAAGGGCGACGAGCTGGAAACCGTCATCCTGTCGGTCGACCCAGAGCGCGAGCGCATCTCCCTGGGCATCAAGCAGCTGGAAGACGATCCGTTCTCCAACTTCGTTGCTGTCAATGACAAGGGCGCTATCGTCAAGGGCATCGTGAAAGAAGTTGACGCCAAAGGCGCCATCGTCACTCTGGCCGACGACATCGAAGCTACTCTGAAAGCTTCCGAAATCAGCCGTGACCGCGTTGAAGACGCGCGTAACGTCCTGAAGGAAGGCGAAGAGATCGAAGCCAAGATCATCAGCGTTGACCGCAAGTCCCGCGTTATCAGCCTGTCCATCAAGTCGAAGGACGATGCTGAAGAGCGCGAAGCCATCCAGAGCCTGAAAAACGCTCCGGAAGCGGCTGCCGACACCACCATGGCTGCGCTGCTGCGCGAAGCAATGGCCAAGCAGAACTGAGTTCTGTTTGATCGGTAAAAAAAGGCGACCTTCGGGTTAATGCCAGTCAGTTAAGACTGACGCTTTGAGCTTTAGCCCGTAGGCCGCAAAATCCGATGCTTGGAAACGAGCATCGGATTTTTTATGCGCCTGTCACAAGCCCTCTCCCTCACTCACGAAATGGCATCGCGGCCACATGCCCTCGAGGGGCTGGGGGGCGTTGCTCGATCCTGATCTTGTGCAACAAGCTTTTGAGACGGCAGGTGTCGCGACCATTCGCAAGCGACGCCTCCCGCTTGAGAGCCTGGTGTGGTGCATCATCGGCATGGCGCTGTTCCGCCGTATGTCGGCTTGGGATGTCGTAAACCACATGGACATCATGCTGCCGGGCAAGAGGCCTCTGGTGGCCCCCAGTGCTGTTGTACAAGGGCGGCAGCGACTGGGCAGTGAAGCTGTACGTGAAGTTTTCACGCTCACTCAGCAGCGGTGGCACGAAGAAACCAAGCACCCGCACTGGTTGGGCTTGACGCTGCTTGGTGTGGACGGTGTTGTCTGGAGTACGCCTGACACAGCTGAAAACCGTGCGTTTTACGGGGGCGCTACCAATCAGCATGGGGATGGCGGTTTTCCTCAGGTTAGGATGGTCTGCCAGATGGAGCTGACCAGCCACTTACTGATAAACAGCACTTTCGAGAGCTACCACAGTAGTGAAATGAAGCTGGCAGAGCAGCTGATCGCGACCACGCCGAACCACTCGCTGACCCTGTTCGATAAAGGTTTCTATTCGTTGGGCTTGCTGCACCACTGGCAGTCACAAGGTGAGCATCGACACTGGCTGATCCCTGTGAAAAAGGGCACTCAGTACGAGGTGGAACACACGCTAGGACGCAACGATGCCGTGGTCGTCCTGCGCACATCGCCCCAGGCCCGCAAGCAATGGCCAGGCTTGCCGCTGGAAATGCGGGCACGACTGCTGAGCAAAACAATCAAAGGAAAGGTTGTGAGTGTCTTGACCTCAATGACCGATGCGCAGCGCTTCCCTGGCGATGAGATCGTTGATCTTTACAGTCAGCGCTGGGAAATCGAGCTGGGTTATCGGGAGATCAAACAAGGACTTCTGGGGGGCGAATACACCCTGAGAAGCAAGACGCCGGAGATGATTGCGCAAGAGCTGTGGGGCGTGCTGTTGGGCTACAACCTATTGCGTTATCAGATGGTGCAGATGTCGAGACAGTGCCCAGGCGTGTACCCATGCGAGATGAGCTTTACCGCTTGTAGCTGGGCGATTCTGGGCTTGCTGCATGGCACGTCATTAAACCATCCCGGCAACTTGCCAGGTTTTTTGGCAGATCTGCAGGCGTCAGCGGCTCAGTATGTCCTACCCCATCGGCGACCCGATCGATGGTTCCCCAGAGTGGTGAAGCAGCGCCCTGCAAAATATCCGACCCGAAAATGAAAATGCCAGTCAGCTTAACTGACTGGCATTAACCTTCGGGTCGCCTTTTTTTTATGCTGAAAGAAGGCCATGTCGGGGGATTGTGCGATGTTGATGTTTGGCGACGTCATGGAAGGTCGCGGGCGCGATAACAATTTCCTGATCATCAGGCTGCTGGCGGCAACTGCCGTCGTGGTGGGGCATTCCTTTGCGCTCTCCTATCTGGAGTGCCTGGGTTGCACCGACCCTGGGCTGCTGCTGGGCATGCCGGTGCCCGTACATAGCCTGGGCGTGGAAGTATTCTTCATGGTCAGCGGTTTCCTGATCGCGGCCAGTGGAGAAAAAAATAGCACCCGGGATTTCTACCTGGCCCGCGCATTGCGGATCTTGCCTGGCTTGCTTGTGTGCCTGCTGCTTATGGCCTTTGTGCTAGGGCCTGTCATTACCTCGCTGCCGCTTGATGAGTATCTTTCCCAGCGTCAGGTTTACAGGTACGTCTATAGCCCATTGCTGGTTTTCAAGGATGCCCAGTTCCTCTTGCCTGGGGTGAGCTTTACCCCGCGCCCCTATGGGGCTTCGGTCAATGGCAGCCTGTGGACCATCCCATTGGAAATGCGCATGTACGTGGTGCTGTGGCTATTGGTGCTGGTGGCCAAGGTTTGCCGGTGGCCGATGACAGGTTTGACGCTTGCCGCGTTGGTGGTTGCACTGGGGTTGCATACCCTGCATCCAGCCTTTGCGGAGTACCCGTTCAAGTTGGTGGTGTGCTTCCTGGCAGGGGCGGTGTTCTATTCGCACCGGGCGGTGATCCCGTATACCGGCTGGCTGTTGTTTGCCTTTGTTGCGTTGTTCGTGTTGGCCAAGGGTGGGCGTCTTGAGGTTTTTGCGTTTGCCGTTCTGACGATGTACGGCACGTTGTACGTAGCTTATTGCCCGCAGTTGAAGCTTCCTTCGTTTGTGGAGGATTACTCGTACGGTATCTACCTGTATGCATTTCCGATCCAGCAAGTGTTGGCGTGGGCAATGCCATGGGCCGGGCCTTACTGGCTGATGTTGGCGGCTGTGCCGGCGTCCTGGTTGGCGGGGTATGTGTCGTGGGGGCTGGTAGAGAAGCCTGCCTTGGCGATGCGCAAACGCTTTTCCCAAGCGGGCTCCCGGCAGCAATTGGCATAGGCGTCCGGGCTCCAGCAGCTGGCGTGTCCGCCCCCCCTCAGTGGGATAATGGTGTGTCCACCTCTCCGGAAACTGGCGCGATCCCTCTGTGGGAGCGGGTTCACCCGCGAACACCGGCGTAGCCGGTGCCATCCATGGCATCGCCTGCTCCCACAGAAGGTGGTGTAGCCTTCAGTGCATGTGCTACCTCAGCGGTATAACGGTGTGCCCAACTCTCCCGAAACTGGCGCGATCCCCTGTGGGAGCGGGCATGCCCGCGAAGCAGGCGACGCGATGGATGGCACCGGCTACGCCGGTGTTCGCGGGTGAACCCGCTCCCACAGAGGGTGGTGTGGCCTTCAAGGCATGTGCTGCCTCAGTGGTATATCGGTGTGCCCCCCACCTTTCCGGAAACTGGCGCGATCCCCTGTGAGAGCGGGCATGCCCGCGAAGCAGGCGACGTGATGGATCGCACCGGCTATGCCGGTGTTCGCGGGCGCGCCCGCTCCCACAGAGGGTGGTGTGGCCTTCAATGCATGTGCTGCCTCAGTGGTCTATCGGTGTGCCCCCCACCTTTCTGGAAACTGGCGCGATCCCCTGTGGGAGCGGGCATGCCCGCGAAGCAGGCGACGCGATGGATGGCACCGGCTACGCCGGTGTTCGCGGGCGCGCCCGCTCCCACATGGGCTGTGCTGGCTTCAAGGCAGGTGATGTCCATGCGGGGAGCAGTGGTCTGGCCCATGTTCCCAGTACTTGCACGATCCCCTTGTGAAGCAGCCCTGTGTCGCGAAAAGCCTGCTCTCAACAGGCCGGTACCTGGCTTCGAAGCAGGTAGCATCTCTGCAGGGCCAGCGACCCAAGCCCGATTTCCAAAAGCCTGCATTATCCCTGTGGGAGCTGGCTTGCCGGCGATGAGGCCGGGCCTGCCAGGCGCCGCCAGCTAGACCATTCCTGTAAAACTTCAATCTTGAATTTTTTTATTAAGTCAAGAACCACCCTGTTCAAATCCCTCCCAGCGTGCTACAAACTGGTTAAGCAATGATCTAGCTGCTTGATAACGAAGGGAAAAATATGACGAAGTCGGAGCTGATCGAACGTATTGTCACCCATCAGGGGCTGCTCTCGTCCAAGGACGTGGAGCTGGCCATCAAGACCATGCTTGAGCAGATGTCACAATGCCTTGCCACCGGCGATCGCATCGAGATCCGCGGTTTCGGCAGCTTCTCGCTGCACTATCGCGCCCCTCGCGTAGGCCGTAACCCGAAGACCGGCCAGTCGGTCAGCCTCGAAGGCAAGTTCGTGCCGCACTTCAAGCCCGGCAAAGAGTTGCGCGATCGGGTCAATGAAGAAGAGCATGAGGCCCACACCTGATTCCACAAGGAGCAATCTGATGCGTAACCTCAAGCGCGCCCTGGCGGCGGTGTTCGTGCTGCTGTTGGCGGCTGTGGTGCTGTTCTTCGTGCTGGAGAACCAGCAAACCGTCTCGTTGGTCCTGTTCGGTTGGGCTGCCCCGGCCATGCCGGTCGCAGTGCTGGTTCTGGCCGCCCTGGTCATTGGCCTGGCAGTCGGGCCGTTGCTGGGTGCCTACGGCGTGCAGCGCAGCAAGCGCAAGATTCGCGCCTCTGCGCGGCAAGCAGCGTTGAGCGGCAATTAAGACAATTCCTACCCTGTTTAAGGAAGGGGTACCTTCGCGCGCACTCGTCGTCATGGAGTAATAGGCCACTTCATTTTCGACTCAGGCGAGTGTGTAGCATGGAATATCCTTCCCTTTTTCATCACGGCGGCACCCGGGGTGTTACCGGTTCTTGCCATCAACTCCACCTCGATGCAGTGACTAGCCTGCTGGTAGACTGTGGTCTCGAGCAGGGCGCCGACGTCACCCCGGGCGCAGAACTCGCGCCGCTCGCTTTCGATATCCAGGGTATCCAGGCTCTGGTCGTCACCCATGTACATCTCGATCACGTAGGTCGTATCCCCGCACTGCTCGCTGCAGGCTTCCGCGGCCCGATCTTGTGCAGCGAACCATCGGCGAAGCTGCTGCCGCTGGTGCTGGAGGATGCCTACAAGCTGGGTATAAGCGCTGACCCCGTTCAGGTCGATCGCTACCTTGCGTTGTTGCAGCGACTCATCGTTGCGCTGCCTTTCGAGCAATGGCATCCCGTTGTCGAGTGTGGGGGTGTTGCTTGTTCCATTCGGTTGCAGCGTGCCAGCCACCTTCTGGGGTCGGCGTATGTGGAATGTGATGTGCGCTACCCAGGCATTGAGCCCAGTTCGCGCATCGTTTTCTCGGGCGATCTCGGCGCGCCCGGCAATCCGCTGTTGCGTCCAGTTCAGCCGCCTGAGCGGGCCGACGTACTGGTGCTGGAGAGCACTTATGGTGATCGGCTGCACCCTGATCGCAGTGATCGGCAGCAACGTTTGGAAGCGGCCATCGATCGTGCGCTGGCTGATGGCGGCACCATTCTCATACCGGCATTCAGTCTCGGCCGGACGCAGGAATTGCTGTATGAGATCGAAGGCATTCTTCACCGCAGGGCCTTGCTGAACAAAGCCGGCCCGGCCCCCGCTGGCGACCCGCTCGACTGGTCGCAGCTGCCCATCATCCTCGATTCACCCCTGGCCCAGCGCATCACTGGCGTGTACCGGGAGTTGCACGACTACTGGAATGCCGAAGCCAGGGCGCGCCTTGCCGAAGGGCGCGACCCGCTGGGTTTCAGTCAGTTGATCAGCGTGGACAGCCACGCTCGCCACCAGCAGGTGGTCAATTACCTCAAGAGCACCGGGCGGCCGGCGATTGTCATTGCCGGCAATGGCATGTGCTCGGGTGGGCGCATCGTCAATTACCTCAAGGCCATGCTGGGGGATTCGCGGCATGAGGTGATGTTTGTCGGTTATCAGGCAAAGGGCACTCCGGGAGCTGTTATCCAGGCCTGTCAAGGTGCAGAGGGCTTTGTGCAGGTCGATCTGGATGGGCGAATGTATGAAGTCAAGGCGAAAGTGATTACGCAGAGTAGCTATTCGGGCCATGCCGACCAAAGTGGCCTGGTGAAGTTCGTCGAGGGCATGCCCTGTGCTCCGGGGAGGGTTGTCCTGATGCATGGCGAGCGGCACGCAAAAGTGTCCCTGAAGCAGGCGCTGGAGGCGCGTCTGGCGGCCTTGGGGCGACCGGTGGCTGTTTTTATTGCGCGATAGGTTTGGTGCTCACTGAACATTGGCGGGTGATGTTGTCTGATATTCGCTATAATCGGCTGCGGCAAAAACTGAGTGCAACACCTGGCCAATCCGGTACGGTGTGCACATGTCTTACCATGAACTCAGTATTGAAAAACGCATCACGATCCAACTCGCCCAGCTTCAGGGTCTGAGCCAAAGGGAAATCCTGAAAAAGACTTCCTGATTTGGCAAAATCCCCGGACACCAATCGCCGAGCTTTTCGATGATGAAACAAATGACCTTCGCCGATGCCGAGTACGCCGGTAAGCGCAAGCAGACCCGCAAGGAGCTGTTCCTGATAGAGATGGATCGGGTCGTACCCTGGGAGGGTTTGATTGCTCTGATCAAACCTCATTACCCAAAGGGCGAAGGGGGCCGTCCAGCCTATCCGCTGATGGCGATGCTGCGGATTCATCTAATGCAGAACTGGTTCGGTTACAGCGATCCGGCGATGGAAGAGGCGCTGTACGAGACGACGATCCTGCGCCAGTTTTCCGGTCTGAGCCTGGAGCGAATCCCGGATGAAACCACCATCCTCAACTTCCGTCGCCTGCTGGAAAAGCATGAGTTGGCCACCGGTATTCTCGGCGTGATCAATGGCTATTTGGGCGACCGTGGCTTGTCACTGCGACAAGGCACCATCGTCGATGCCACTCTGATTCATGCGCCCAGTTCGACCAAGAACAAGGACGGCAAACGCGACCCGGAAATGCATCAGACCAAGAAGGGCAACCAGTATTACTTCGGTGCCAAAGCTCACATTGGTGTCGACGATGAGTCCGGGCTTGTGCACAGCGTGGTGGTCACTGCGGCCAACGTCGCGGACGTAACCCAAGTCGACAAACTGCTGCACGGTGGTGAGAACGTGGTCTGCGCTGATGCGGGCTATACCGGTGTAGAGAAGCGTGAAGAGCATGAGGGGCGCCAAGTCATCTGGCAGATTGCAGCCCGGCGCAGCACTTACAAAAAGCACGGTAACCGCAGCGCGTTATACAAAGCGATACGTAAGATCGAAAGAGCCAAGGCCCAGGTTCGCTCCAAGGTTGAGCATCCATTTCGGGTGATCAAGCGCCAGTTTGGTTATACGAAAGTGCGCTTCCGAGGCTTGGTGAAAAACACTGCTCAGATGGTGACGCTGTTCGCCCTGTCGAACATTTGGATGGCGCGTCGACATTTGCTCTCCAATGCAGGAGAGGTGCGTCCGTGAAGAGTGAAGTGACTGCTGCGAGGTGCTTGCAGCGGCAAAAAAGGCTGAAATAGACGGCAGGTTTGACCGGGATTTGAGCGGCTACCGTTTTTTGAAAGTGTCGATGGCGAAGTAGCCGGAAAACAGGGGCTACTTCAGACCATCCAAAGAGCGATCGCCCGGATGCTTGGTCGCAGCCCTTCGACCATCAGCCGTGAGCTCCGTCATAACGCCGCCAATGCCTCGCCCTATTCGGATAGCCCGGCTCAGCAGCAGATGTGCCAACGCCGTAAAGTCTGTCGACCCACGCGCAAGCTCGATCCAGGTGGCGAACTGTTCGACCTGGTGGTTTATCTGCTGCGACAGCGCTTTTCTCCTCAACAAATTGCCGGCAAACTCCGACGCATGGAATTCCCAAAGCTTGAAGACGCCTACGTCTGTCGCGAAACGATCTACAACGCCATCTATGCATTGCCGGTGGGTGAGCTTATTTGCTTGCGACAAGGCAAAACCAGCCGTCGCCCACGTTCTGGCGGGGTGGATCGCCGTGGCCAGATTCCTGACCTTGTCAGCATTCACGTTCGTCCGCCTGAGGCAGAAGACCGTCTGACCCCCGGTCATTGGGAAGGCGACCTCATCAAGGGCAAAGGCAATGCTTCGGCGGTTGGCACGTTGGTGGAGCGCAGTACGGGGTACCTGATGCTGATCAAGATGCATGACGCTACCGCGACCTCGGCTGTCGAAGGTTTCAGTGCTGCTTTGAACCGCATGCCTCTGGCGGCGCGCAAAACGATGACCTACGACCAAGGCCGGGAAATGGTGCGTCACGCCGAGATCACCCAGCGCACCGGAGTGGCTGTTTACTTCTGAGACCCGCATAGCCCTTGGCAGCGCGGTGGCAACGAAAATATCAACGGCCTGATTCGCCAGTATCTGCCCAAGGGCACTGAATCGCCCCTGGTTTTCTAGACACTCTCCAAGCTCAGGAAATAGCGTTTCTCATACTCTACTGGAGACAGCTGCATAGCACTGCTGTGTCGGCGTTTAGGGTTATAGAACATCTCGATGTAATCGAAAATATCACTTCGGGCTTCTTCACGGGTTGTGTAGATCTTTCGTCGGATTCGCTCTCGCTTCAAAAGCTGGAAAAAGCTCTCGGCTACGGCATTGTCGTGGCAGTTTCCCCGCCGGCTCATGCTGCTGATTACATTGTTGGCCTTCAAAAAGCTTTTCCAATCCGAGCTACTGAACTGACTGCCTTGATCTGAGTGAATCATAACTTGCTGCTGAGGCTTGCGTCGCCAAACAGCCATCAACATCGCGTCGATAGCCAGGTCGCTGCACATCCTTGGCTTCATTGACCAACCAATTACTTGGCGTGAGAAGAGATCCAGCACTACCGCGAGGTAGAGCCACCCTTCATAGGTGCGGATGTAAGTGATATCTGTCACCCAGACCTTGTTCGGCTCACTTACCTTGAACTGCCGCGCGAGGTGGTTGGGCGAGGCCACTGTTGGTTTTCCACCATAGAACCCTGGACGCCGCCGATAGCCCGTTTGAGAACGCAGCCCCTCCGCCTGCATCAAGCGCCTGACTCGATTTCGGCCGCATTCCTCTCCCAGCTCACGCAGGTCATCGTGAATTTTGCGGTAGCCGTATACACCTCCGCTTTCCAGCCAAGCGTGTTTGATCAAGCCAAGCAGACGTTGATCTTCTTTTGCTCGGGCAGATTGAGGCTCGGCCAGCCAGGCGTAATAGCCGCTGGGGTGCACCTTGAGGGTTTGGCAAAGGCGCCGCACCGGGTAATCAGTCGAGTGCTTCTTGATGAAGGCGTACTTCAGCCGCACTCCTTGGCAAAGTACGCGGCGGCCTTTTTTAAGATGTCTCGCTCTTCCGTCACGCGCTTGAGTTCAGCGCGTAGCTTGCGCAGTTCGGCCTGCTGATCGTCGTCTTGCTGACGCTGCTCTTGGGGCTTGCTGTAGACCTTGATCCAGGCGTAAAGACTGTGCACGGACATGCCCAGGCGCTGGGCGACATCGGCGACAGGTTTGCCTTTCTCGGTCACTTGCTTGACCGCTTCGATCTTGAATTCTTCGGGGTAACGCTGACGACTCATGGCACCTCCTATTTGGGCCTCATTATGAGGCTTGGAGGTGTCTACGAAACCAGGGGCGATTCACACGGACTTGTCTGGTCATAGCCAAGAGCAGTTGGATGCAATCGCGTATGAGCTCAATATTCGGCCGCCAGCGTTTTGATTACCAATGCCCAATCGAAATGATGACGCAGATGATGGCTCGGCATCACGAGCGTCCATCCTTAATTCAATAGCCCTGTGTTGCACTCAGCTTCTGAAACCGCCATCTGTTTCGTGGCCCTGACAGGTGCGGCTTTTGGCCCCTGGATCTCTGGTGGCGGGCGCGTTTCCAGTGCTTGGCGGGCAGCTACTGAGAAAAAACTCTGGTATTCTAACAGCCTAGCTTGGGTCCTGAGCCTATGGAAGGCTAGGGATTAAACACGTTGGGCGCTTACAGTTAGCGCCGTTGCGGCTGTCGCGGCGGCGGTCAGATATAAGACACATGCAGGTTTCCTGAGGTTGATAGCGCTCAGGGCCTTTAAGGACTCGAATATGGAATTGATCCCGGTAATTCTATCCGGTGGCGTCGGCAGCCGTTTGTGGCCAGTATCCCGTGAGGCTCATCCGAAGCCGTTCATGACCCTGCCAGATGGCCAGAACCTCATCCAGAAGACGTTTACCCGTGCGGCGCGTCTGGATGGTGTGGTTGAGGTGCTGACAGTCACTAACCGCGAGCTTCTGTTCAAGACCGAAGATGAATACCGCGGTGTCAATTCCCAGCACCTTACCCAAGGCTTCATCCTCGAGCCGTTTGGTCGCAATACCGCAGCAGCAGTGGCTGCTGCCGCACTGCAGCTGTTTCAGACCCATGGCTCGCAGGCGTACATGCTGGTACTGGCCGCTGATCATTTGATCCAGGACGAGAGAGCCTTTTCCGACGCAGTGGGCAAAGCGATGTACTTGGCCGAGAAGGGTTGGCTGGTGACCTTCGGTATCAAACCGCAGTACCCAGAAACCGGCTTCGGCTACATTGAGGCTGCCGCCGATGGTGTGCTTGATGGTGGGCTCAAGGTCGAGCGCTTTGTCGAAAAACCTGACCAGAAGACCGCCGAAGGGTATGTCGCCGCTGGCAATTACTTCTGGAACGCTGGCATGTTCTGCTTCCAGGTTGGTGCTGTGATCGAGGAGTTCAAGGCCCATGCGCCCGACGTGCTTGATGCTGTCGCGCAAACCCTCGAGACTTCTCGCCGCTCCACCTCCACCGGTTATAGCTGCCTGGCCCTGGATGCCGAAAGCTTTGCCAAGGTGCCGGACATTTCCATTGACTATGCGCTGATGGAACGGTCAAGCAAGGTCGCAACCATTCCCTGCGACATCGGTTGGAGCGATATCGGTTCGTGGAACGCGGTCAGCGAGCTGACCGCGCCGGACGAGCATGGCAACCGCTTCGAAGGCGAAGTCATGGCTTACGGCGCGAGCAACAACTATGTGAGCACCGAGGATCGGCTTGCGGCTCTGGTTGGGGTTCAAGACCTGCTGGTGGTCGATACCCCGGATGCATTGCTGATTGCGCACAAGGATCATGCTCAGGACGTCAAGCACATCGTCAAACGCCTGAAAAGCGACGGCCATGCCGCTCACATGCTGCACCAGACGGTGCACCGTCCGTGGGGTACATACACCACGCTCGAAGATGGTGAGCGTTTCAAGATCAAACGCATCGTCGTCAAGCCCAAGGCCTCGCTGTCGCTGCAGATGCACCACCACCGCAGTGAGCACTGGATCGTGGTGAGCGGCATGGCCGTGGTGGTCAACGATGACCAGGAGCTGATGCTCAATACCAACGAATCCACCTTCATTCGTGCCGGCCACAAGCATCGTCTGCAAAACCCAGGTGTCATAGACCTGGTACTGATCGAAGTGCAGAGCGGCGACTATCTCGGTGAAGACGATATCGTCCGCTTCGAGGACAAGTACGGTCGTTGCGACGGCTGAGTTAGGCTTTTTCCCTCCCCGACCCCCGGGGCCTTTTTGAGGTGCCTGGGGGGCAACATTCATGCGGCAGAACATTCGCCGGCCATCCCCTTTTAATCGGTGCTCGCCCATGCGAGGCCGTATCGAGAGAGATGTATGTACGATCCTATTCAGACCCGCTGCTTCAAAGCCTATGACATCCGCGGCCAAGTGCCGACTGACCTCAATGAGGATATTGCCTACCGTATCGGTCGTGCCCTGGTCGCCCAGCTGGGTGGGCGCAGCTATGTGGTCGGCCGGGACATGCGCCTGGAAAGTCCGAGTCTGTCCCGCGCTGTGATGAAGGGTTTGAGCGAAGGTGGCGCTGATGTGATCGATATCGGCCTGTGCGGCACCGAGGAAGTCTATTTTGCCACCAGCCATTACCAGGCTGATGGCGGCATCATGGTTACCGCAAGCCACAACCCCAAGGGTTACAACGGTATGAAGCTGGTGCGCGAGCAGTCGCGTCCGATCAGTGGAGACACGGGGCTCAACGATATCCGTCAGCGCGTCGAAACAGGAGATCTCGGTATCCGGGCGTCTTGCCCCGGTGTTGTGCGTGAAGCCTTCGGCAAGACGTCCTACATTGACCACCTGCTGACCTACATCGACCTGTCTGCGCTCAAGCCGCTGAAGGTGCTGGCCGACCCTGGCAATGGTGCTGCCGGTCCGGTGCTCGAGTTGCTCAAGGCGCGCCTGTCGCTTGATATCAGCGTCATCAATGGTGAGCCCGATGGCCACTTTCCCAACGGCATCCCCAACCCATTGCTGCCGGAAAACCGCGACCTGACCCGGCAAGCCGTACTCGATACTGGTGCCGACATCGGTATTGCCTTTGATGGCGACTTCGACCGCTGCTTCTTCTTCGACAACGATGGCCGCTTCATCGAGGGTTACTACGTGGTTGGCCTGTTGGCTGAAATGCTGCTGGCCAAGCACCCGGGCAGCAAGATCATCCATGACCCGCGCCTGACCTGGAATACGATCGAACAAGTCCATGCTGCCGGTGGCCAGGCCATCCAGAGCAAGACTGGCCATGCCTTTATCAAGGAGCGCATGCGTGCCGAAGACGCCGTTTACGGCGGCGAAATGAGCGCACACCACTACTTCCGGGACTTCGCCTACTGCGACAGTGGAATGATTCCTTGGTTGTTGGTAGTGGCACTGATTTCCTCGTCCGGTCTCACGCTTTCTGAAATGGTTGACCGACGAATTAGAATGTATCCTTGTAGTGGTGAAGTAAATTACAAGGTTAAAGATGCTGAGGCGCTCATCGAGTCGGTGCAAGCTTTTTATCAGTCGTCTGCTATTAAAGTAGAGCGTGTGGATGGGCTGAGTATGGAGTTTGAAACTTGGCGTTTCAATGTGCGCTCATCCAATACGGAGCCTCTTCTTCGACTGAACGTGGAAGCGAAGGAGGGTGAGGATCTGGAGAAGAAGTTTAATGAGGTGGAACGTCTGATCAAGGCAGGCGCTTCGTCATGCTGACGGTTGAAATGACCTGTGTGAAAAGTACCGATGCAGCAAGGGTTAAACAAAAGTGAAGAGCGTTTTAATTTTATCTACCTATCCTTTTGTTGAAGCGCGTCATGGCGGGCAAGTTCGCCTCGCTAATCTTGTGAGTGCGTATCGTGCTGCGGGTTGGGATGTTTCCAGTGTTGCCGTTTATGAGCCGGAAGGGTATGGATGTGGCCCGGTAGGGGCGCATGATACCGAGTTTGGAGCAACCTCAAAGTATCGTTACTACAAGGGTGAAAAGATGCCCTTGATCAACGACTTCCTGAGCGGAGCGTTTGCTTCGGCGAAAGATGGTGCGCTGAACAAGATTCTTGCAACGCTCCCTTCAGCACTTGACGTCATTCACGTGGAGCAACCTTGGTTGTGGCCCTTGGCAAAAAAAATCAAGGCGCTGGATGCTTACCGCAATGTGCTGATGGTTTATGGATCTCAGAATATTGAAGCACCGCTCAAGCAGGAAATTCTGGAGAGCTGTGGTGTTGACAATTACGAAGGCATTGTTGCAGAGATCGAAGCGTTAGAACGAGAGGTTGTTTGCGAGGCCGATCTGGTTGCGGCCGTCACCGAGGCGGATCGGGACATTCTCGAACGCTGGGGCGCAAGTCGAGCGGTGCTTGCATCGAACGGTATCGCGCCGTGGCATACCGACGACACGACGGTGCAGAAATGGAAGGCGCGCCTCCCCAAGCAGCCTTGGATTCTTTACGTAGCGAGTGCACATCCGCCAAACTTTACTGGCTTCAATGATTGCATGGGCGGGGCGCTGGGCTGCATTCCCCCAGGTTCGAAGCTGGTGGTTGCAGGCAGCGTATGTGATCACCTGGCTTCGGAGTTGGCCAAAGGCAAATGGAATTTCCTTAACCTCTCCAAAGTGCAGTTGCTTCATGTACTGTCCGATAGTGATTTGGCCGCTGTCAAAAGCCTGGCGCATGCTTTTTTACTGCCAATCCCACACGGGGGGGGATCCAACATAAAAACCGCGGAAGCGCTGTACTCCGGAAAATATGTAGTGGGTACTGAGGCTGCGTTTCGTGGATTTGGTGATTACCTTGGCCTGCCAGGTGTCGAAGTCGCCCGAACACCCTCCGAGTTTCACGAGTTCATTAGGCTCAAGCTGAATGCGCCGGCGAATGCTGTGAATGAGGACGACATGTACTTCAGACAAGGGCTGACGTGGGCAAAGACGCTGCAGTCTATTCCTGCTGAGCTTGATGCCATTATGTTGGAGAGGCTATAGGTATGGCGGTTATTTGGCTGGATGTTACCACTATTCTGGGTTGGCGGCGGCCAGCGGTTGGTGTTGTTCGTACGGAAGCGGAATGTGCGGCCCACGCGCTACAACTGATACGCAGCGGCGAGTTGATCAAGTTTTGTGCTTTTGATTTTTCAAAGGGTTACTTCGCTGTCGAAGAGGCGACGGTGGTCGCTGCCCTGTCCAGAATAAGTAGTGTCCACGGTGGCAGTGGCGGTGTGAGCGATGCAAAAAAACAACTGCAGTTGCCGATTGAGCACCGTTTAAAACAGAAATTGATGCAGGTAATCGACCGGCTTCCCCTGGGGCTGAAAAGTCGAGTTTATGCCTATCTCCAGCCGAGGCGCTCCGCTGTTGTCGAGGGTGCTCGTGCCTTGAAGCAGATGTTGCGATCGCTGCGTACAATGCTCACTCGCTTGCCCGAGCCGGGCATTGCTCGGGGGCCGGTTGAGGCGGGGGAAGTATCTGCACCATTTCGTGCTGAAGATACCTATATTTCCATGGGGCTCGATTGGGATCAGAAAGACTTTTCCAGCCTTTGTCAGTTGAAAAAGCGGCTGAACTTCAAGGTCATTCTGTTCTGTTATGATGTGATCCCAACAAAGTTGCCGCATCTTTGTGTGGGGGATGTAGCGTCCAGATTCGCGCTGTATTTTTCAAACGTTGCCTGGTGCGCCGACAAGATTCTCTGCATTTCAGAGTGCTCCAAGCGTGATTTGCAAGCGCTGCTCAGTGAGTTGGGGGCCCCGCAGCCTCGGATGGAGGTCGTGCGTCTCGGTTGCGACCTGCCGAAAGAGGCGGTGAAGCCGTGCTCGAAAGCGCTTCGCGATATCATGGATCAACCCTATTTTCTTTTTGTCTCTACGATAGAGCGAAGGAAGAACCACGAAGTCTTGTACCGCGCGTATGCCCGGTTGGTGGATCGGGGTGTGACCAATTTGCCGTTGCTGGTCTTCGTTGGAATGCCGGGTTGGGGGGTTGGTGATCTTCTGAAAGACATACAACTTGACCCGAGGACCCAGAAATTTATAAGGATTCTCAATAATGTTGAGGACAGTGATTTGACGCACTTGTACCAAGGTGCTCATATGACACTGTATCCCTCGCTGTATGAAGGTTGGGGCTTGCCGGTTGCAGAGAGCTTGGCGTTTGGAAAGTTCTGCCTGGCGGCGAACAGTGCGTCAATTCCGGAAGTGGGTGGCGAATTTGTTGAGTACCTGGACCCCTGGAATGTCGAGGCGTGGGCAGACAGGTTGCTTTGGTACATTGAGCACCCGTGCGATGTAGAGTCCAAGCAAAAAAGGATCGCCGAAGCCTATGTTGTGACTTCGTGGGCGGACACGGCATGTTCTGTTTTTGAGCGTTTGCGGCCGGTTGCCAGTCAATAATCAAGGCTCGATCTTTGGTTATTGAGGATATTATTTTTCCACTTCAGATATATCGGTGTGCTGGATGAAGAAAAAAGCTGTCAGCGTGGCTTTAGGTGATATCAGTAATGCTGTTGCCCGGCACTCGCTGGTGAGGATGCTGGGGTGGCAGGATTTGCGCCAGCGCTATCGCCGTTCTGCATTAGGGCCCTTCTGGTTGACAATCAGCATGGGCGTTATGATCGGAACCATTGGCGTAGTGTTTGGGCAAATTTTCAAAGCGGCAATGGCTGAATTCTTGCCGTTCCTTGCCGTGGGGATGATTTTGTGGACTTTCATATCGACAGTGATCGGTGAGGGATGCGCCGGGTTCATTGCGGCTGAAGGGATAATCAAGCAGTTACCCATCCCGTTGTTCGTACATATTATGCGTCTGGTATGGCGAAATATTCTTATTCTTGCGCACAATATTGTCATCTTGCCGTTTGTCTTTTTCGCGGTGTCAAAATCCGTGGGCTGGGTGGCTTTGTATACGGTGCCCGGGTTTTTACTGTTGGTAATGAACCTATCTTGGATTGCGCTGCTGCTCGGTGTGATCTGTACCCGCTACAGGGATTTGCCACAGATCGTAACGAGTGTGTTGCAGGTGGTTTTCTATCTGACGCCGATCATGTGGATGCCCAGCCTACTGCCTGAGCGCTCGGGGCAATTGGTTTTGACCTACAACCCATTTTATCATTTGCTGGAAGTCGTGAGGGCTCCGATCATGGGGCAGGTTCCTGAGCCTGTGAACTGGTTGGTCTCGGCGGTTCTGGCTGTATCTGGCTGGATTCTGGTATTGGTGGTTTACGGCCGATACAAGTCAAGAATTGCTTATTGGCTCTAGTGAGAAGAATGATGGCGTCAATATGTTTTGAAAACGTAAGTGTTGACTTCCCAGTCTATAACGCAAATGGTCGTTCGCTGAAGAAGCGCCTGATGCAGGTTGCGACTGGCGGTCAGCTTGGGGCGGACCCGCACGGCCGTGTCGTGGTTCGGGCATTGGACGGCCTGAGTTTTTCGTTGGCGCATGGCGATCGAGTGGGTTTGCTCGGCCATAACGGTGCTGGTAAGAGTACGCTGTTGCGCATGCTCAGCGGTGTTTATGAGCCGTCCCTGGGGACTGCAAAAATCGAAGGTGAGATTGGCTCGCTTATCGATATTTCGCTGGGTGTGGACCCCGAAGCGACTGGCCGAGAGAATATTTTCATTCGGGGTGCTCTCTTGGGTCTGGACAAGGCTACGATCACGCGACAGATGGACGAGATCATCGAGTTTTCGGAGTTGGGTGATTTCATTGAGATGCCCATGCGAACGTATTCCAGTGGTATGCACTTGCGGCTCGCATTCGCGGTCTCGACAATTGTAAGGCCACAAATACTACTCATGGATGAGTGGTTGTCGGTCGGTGATGAAGGGTTTAAGCACAAAGCCGAAGCTAGGATGTCAGATGTGGTTGAGGCCACCCAGATCCTGGTCATTGCCAGCCATTCGCGTGAGCTCATAACAAATACGTGCAACCGAGCGATATGGCTTGAGCATGGCCGCATTAAAATGGATGGTCCGACCGAAGAAGTGTGTAACGCTTACTTTGGTTGATGATTGGTTTAACTAGGAAGTCTCACTATGTACTCTGATAAAATACTGATCACTGGTGCCTCTGGCGTTATTGGGCAGGCGCTGCTGCAGGAACTTGCGAAGGCGGGTTACTCCAATGTTGTCGCGCCTTCCAGCAAAGATGCTGATTTACGCGACGAGGCTCAGGCCAATGCACTGCTGGAAGAGGTCCGTCCTGCGGTTGTCTACCACCTGGCGGCCCGTGTGTATGGCATCATGGGTAACATGCAGAACAAGGCCCAGGCGTTCCTTGAGAATACACGGATCAATACCAATCTGATTGAAGCGTCGCAGCGGGTCGGAGTCAAGAAGATCGTGGCGATGGGCTCGTCCGCCATCTACTCTGACAGCGTGACACTTCCAATGTCTGAAGATCAGGTCTGGTGCGGTCCACCCCATCACTCCGAAGCGCCATATGCGCACAGCAAGCGCGCTATGTTGGCGCAATTGGAGGCATACCGTGATCAATATGGTATGGAGTTTGCCTTCTGTATTTCGACTAACTTGTACGGTCCTCACGACAAGTTTGATGAGAAATGGGGGCACGTTATTCCGTCGCTGATTTCAAAATTCCATAAGGCTATCCAGCAAGGCGAAAGTGTGCCCGTCTGGGGAACCGGCAGTGCGCGCCGTGACTTCCTGTTCAACGAAGACGCAGCACGTGCGATGCGCTTGATTGGTGAGCAGGCTGTGGGTGCGATTAACCTCGCGACCGGCACCTCGCAGACGATTCGTGAAACAGTGGAATGTATCAAAAAAGTTTCCGGTTTTACTGGGGATATCGTCTGGGACTCATCCAAGCCGGATGGGCAGCACCTTCGAGATTACGATATTTCGAAATTGCAAGAAGTTGGTTTCAAACCAGAGTACTCGCTTGAGGCGGGGCTGGCCAAGACCTATCATTGGTTCAAGGAAAACCCTGGCCAGGTGCGCAGATAATTGACATCTATCTATCGCTATGTGCAGTTGAAGTCGTAGGCGGCAGTAGTGTAAGGCAGTACAAGAAGCACCGTAGTCGTCGTTGCATATTATAGTGCTGTTCGTTCGAGTTTGGGGGTGTGGGTGAAATTTAAGTCATATGCACAAAATCTTGAGGATTTGATTCTGTGGAGAGCGCTGGGTAAATATGGGCCCGGTTTCTACATAGACGTTGGCGCATGCGATCCCTATTACGACTCGGTTACAAAAGCATTTTATGACCGGGGTTGGAGAGGGGTCAATATTGAGCCTGTCAAGCATGCTTATGACCTAGTTAATGAATCCCGACCTCGGGATATTAACCTTAACGTTGCCGTGGATACGCTCAAGGGCGTTAAGAAGTTTTACTCCATCGACGCGGGTGGTGGATTATCCACCATTAACCAGCACTTGGCAGAGGCTTATCAGAGCGAAGGGCGAGTTGTAGATGTGGTGGATGTCCCTACGCTTACGCTGGCGAGCATCTGCGAGACTTTCGTGAACGAGGATATTCACTTTCTCAAAGTCGATGTCGAAGGCGCTGAGCTTTCGGTCCTGCAGAGTGCCGACTTCAATAAATTTCGTCCTTGGGTCATTGTGGTTGAGGCAACCAAGCCTAATACGCAGGTGCCAACGCATGACCTTTGGGAGACGGTCTTGCTCGCGTCGGACTATCAATTTTCTTATTTTGATGGTCTCAATAGGTTTTATATTGCAAACGAAAAAGCTGATCTGTTGCTCGATGGCTTTGCGGTACCTCCTAATTGGTTTGATAATTATGAACGTGCTGCCAATCTCGATATGGCTGAGCAGAATGCGGCTTTTAATATTGCGATGCAGAAATATGAATTTCCTCAGTGTTTTGAGGTTTCGGATATGGTCGGGAAGGTTGAGTTTTTGATGGATAGTCTTGAAAAGTGTAAGACTGAAGCGTCTCTGCAAGAGGCTAACTTGAAACTGGAACTGGAATCTTGTTATCAAGAGCTTTACGAGAGTTCTCGTCATATCGGTTACTTGACGCGGGAGCGTATGAATGCTCTTGAGGCCGCTCGTGAGGTGGACGTGCTCAGGCGAGACCTGGCAAACTCTCAAGCGGCAGTGGCAGACCTGAGTAAGCGCATTGAAGCAATTATGCTGAGCACCTCTTGGCGCTTGATGGGCCCTGCGCGCAGGATCGTGCGTCTTCTGAAGAAGATGGGTGGATCCAAATGATTGGCTTGACCAATGCGAATGCTGATGTCTGTGTCATCGGCCGCACAAACTTTAGTACTGGCATCGGCGCGGTTTCTTACGCTGCTTGTGAACTCTTGTCTAGATTCTTCTCAGTCAGTATCTACCCCACCAACTCTGGTGTGGTCAGTGAGGACGCCATTTACTTGCCGAACGGGCGCCGCATCCCGGTTTGCAGAGATCTTTCAAAAGCCAAAGTGTATTTTTACACTGATGTGCTTTGGAATGGAGAGCACGACCTTCACTATACCTTGGTTCCGCGTGACGGGCTGCGCATCGCCCACATCGCGTATGACTCCGACGAGCTGCCCGCTAAATGGGTTGAGATTCTGAATGCTGCGTTTGATGTTGCTTATTTTACAAGTCATCATCTGGAAGCCGTCGCGATTCAATCGGGTGTAAAAATTCCGGTCGGTACCCTGCCGGTAGGGCTAGAGACCGAGCCTTTGCTGGTGAGGCCTTTTGCACAGACTAGGGACAAGGTTGTCTTCGGCTCCGTAGCGGCATTTCATCAGCGCAAAGGTGTTGATGTGCTGGTAGAGGCATTCTTGCAGGAATTCAAGGATGAAGAGGGCGTCGAACTTTACCTGCACTCCAATCTTGCCATCGGCGACGTGTATAACAAGATTGTCGATAAGATCAAGCATTATGAAGCGGGTAATGTTTTTATCAGTCACGAAAATTTGAGTGTTGCTCAAAAGACTGAATTGCTCGAAAAGTTCGATATTTTTGTGAATTGCTCAAAGGGCGAGGGTTATTCAATTGGCCCGCGTGAAGCATTGTCTTTGGGCAAAATGCTGGTGCTTTCTGATGTCGGTCCTCACCAGGATATGTTTGATTGTCCAGGGTGCTACGCAATCGATACCACGCTTCCTTCGCCGGCCCGCTATCCTGAAATCGACAACCAGATATTTGGCAAGCAATACGGTGTTTCCATTTCTGATGTGCGCGTGAAGTTGCGCGAAGCCTACGACTTTTTCAAAGAGGGTCACGCAGCGTCTACTGCCATGGCTCGACGCGCTCGTGCGCACCATTTTTCCTTTGATAAGTTGGCGATTGACTATGCCAGGGTCGTATCGCCCGACTTGACAAAGTTCAAGAGCCGTGCAAGGGGTTCGGATTTCACGAAGGTCTCGGAGCGCTGCAACCGTGTGGCTATCGAGCGCGTTGGCGCCTTTGCTTCCAAGCTGACCTCGGTCAATCGTATCGTCTTGCCTGCCCATGATGGCGGTTTCTTTTCGGTGTTCAACTGCTTCATGAGTCATTTGGCTTGGGATCTCCCGGAAGATCGCTGTCATATGGTTCTGCCGGATTGGGATGTTACTCGGTTGCTGGAAAAGCAGTCGAATGGAAAACTGGTGAGTTTTTGCTACGGTACGCCCAGGGACGGGAACATTTGGCTGAAGCTGTTTGAACCGCTGTATGGCCTTTCCGCAGATGCGATGAACGATGAACAGTTCCTGTACGAGCGCTCCTCGCTGCCGCAGACCATCTGGAATCAGCACCGTGAGCCGTTGCTGACCTACACGCATGCGTATGATTTGTACAGCAGCGCCTCTTTCCAATCATTCCGTCGCCAGTACCACAAGGCCTTCAAGGATCATGTGCGCCTGTTGCCGAGTTTTCAGAAGGAAATCGACGATTTTGGAGCTGAGCACTTCGCGGGCAAGGTGATGTTGGCTGCACACGTCAAGCACCCCAGCCATATTATCGAGCAGCCTGGAGCGTGTATCGCTCATGGTCAGGCATTTGTCGATGCCGTGCTCGGGCAGTTGGATGTGCTCGGCATTTCGCGAGACTCTGAGGAGTGGGGGGTCTTTTTGGCAACCGATCAGGATCGTGTAGTTGCACAGTTCGAGGCGGCGTTCGGAGATCGGGTTTCCTACTACGACGATGTCAGGCGCACGCGCGTTTCGGAAGATGAATACTATGACAGTCTTCCGGAAGAGGAAAAGGCCAAAGAGGGTTTCCAGGTGCAGCATCTTGTTGCAGCCAATCCGGATAACTGGTCGACTCGTATGGCTTGGGAAGTTATCCGAGATGCGATGACCATGGCCCGCTGTGGGTATCTCTTCCACGTGGTCAGTAACGTTTCGACGGCTGTTTCGTACATGAATCCCGACGTGAAATTGATATTTGTCGATGGGTCGAAGTAGCAGATGCTGGTATCTGTTTGCGGTATGCCGAGAAGCGGTTCAACTTACTCGTTCAATATTGTCCGAGAGCTGTTGGGTGTTCGCGGTGGCTGTGATGTGGCTGCCTCGCTAGTCACAGATCAAGTGATCCGTGACTCGACCTCCAAGCACGTGATCATAAAAAATCATGATGTGGATGCCTATGGCGTTAGGTTGCTCAAGATTGAGGCCATGAAGGGGATTTGCACCATTAGAAATCCATTTGAGGCCATTGAGTCATGGATGGACGTGTTCGGTTTTGATTTGTCTCAGGCCATTGACGACTTCAGGAAATGGCTTTTCTCGTATAATAATTTTAGTCAGTCCGTTCTGGTTGTTAAGTTTGAAAATGTCGAGAAGAGCCCGCTGCGGGTTTCGTGGTCGATTGCACGGTACCTGGGGCTCATGGTGGGTCCTGGAGAGATCTGGGAGCTGAAAAAGAAATACAGCAAAGCTAGCGTCAGACAAGCATCGCTTCAGTTAAAGAAAGACTCCGCCGGGGTTCTGGACTTAGGGTTCTCGTATTTTGACAAGGCAAATTTCTTCCACCGTCGTCATGTGCGTGAAGAAAAACGCGTATTCCTGTCAGCGAGTGATCGTAAGCACATCCTGAATGAAATAGACGGGCTGGAGCAGTTTTGCAAGGCGCATGCGTTTCCAATTATTGAGTAGCCTCGGCTCCGTAGCTGCATGAGGGTTTAATGAGTGCAGAATAAGAACATTGTTTGGCAGCACGGTGTGGCAACCCGCGATGACCGGAGGCGAGTACTCAACCAGGTGCCTCTCACGCTATGGCTGACCGGGCTGAGTGCTTCGGGGAAGAGTGTTGTGTCCTACGCATTGGAAGCAGAGTTGCTGAAGCGTGGGTTGCTTTGTGCTGTATTGGATGGTGACAACCTTAGGGATGGTCTGAAGTAGCCCCTGTTTTCCGGCTACTTCGCCATCGACACTTTCAAAAAACGGTAGCCGCTCAAATCCCGGTCAAACCTGCCGTCTATTTCAGCCTTTTTTGCCGCTGCAAGCACCTCGCAGCAGTCACTTCACTCTTCACGGACGCACCTCTCCTGCATTGGAGAGCAAATGTCGACGCGCCATCCAAATGTTCGACAGGGCGAACAGCGTCACCATCTGAGCAGTGTTTTTCACCAAGCCTCGGAAGCGCACTTTCGTATAACCAAACTGGCGCTTGATCACCCGAAATGGATGCTCAACCTTGGAGCGAACCTGGGCCTTGGCTCTTTCGATCTTACGTATCGCTTTGTATAACGCGCTGCGGTTACCGTGCTTTTTGTAAGTGCTGCGCCGGGCTGCAATCTGCCAGATGACTTGGCGCCCCTCATGCTCTTCACGCTTCTCTACACCGGTATAGCCCGCATCAGCGCAGACCACGTTCTCACCACCGTGCAGCAGTTTGTCGACTTGGGTTACGTCCGCGACGTTGGCCGCAGTGACCACCACGCTGTGCACAAGCCCGGACTCATCGTCGACACCAATGTGAGCTTTGGCACCGAAGTAATACTGGTTGCCCTTCTTGGTCTGATGCATTTCCGGGTCGCGTTTGCCGTCCTTGTTCTGTAACTGCTCCATTAACCCAACATTCAAATCGTTTAGCTAATCCCGGATGCTGTGCTCCCGATTTCTTGCTGGCGCCCATCCGCCATGATGCGACCTCGATGCAAAAGTCAAAAATCTCTAGCCCAAACCGTCGACTTCTGAAAATCCATCGACGGCCTACCTGCTCTGGTCAAGTCGGACATCAATCTCGCGGTATTTGACCCGTGCTTTTCGTCGATAACCTTCCCCAACTGAGGATGAAACCTGCGCAGCATTACTGTCAGTCGATCCTCCATGCCAAGGTTTTCTACCCGTAACTCACCAGGGGCCAGAGGCTGCTAGGCGCGGAACCCAAATTTTGCACCATTGAATAGCCATTACCTGGCGATTCTGTGCCACTGAAATGGCCTGGCCTTGGCATTCTTATACCGACTGAATGGAATCGGACTATTTAGCACCATTTCTGTGCCACAGAATTGCCATTTAATGCCACGGAAATGCAGGATTCTGTTCTTTCTGTCCTCATTTGAGCCCCTTTGGTCCTGTACCGGGGGTAGGACTTTTTTTGTATCGGGCTCAGGACTTTCTAGTTTTCCAGGGGAGGCAGCCCCAAAAAATGTCCCGAGTCTATTACGTGTTTGGCGTATTTGGCGGTACAACAAAGGACATCCCAAGAGAGCCTCGGCATGACCCACCCTGGGATAGGTTCAGGCTTGACGTGGTAACTCTCGCGAGCAGTTCCACGGCAGCAGCGCTTCATAGTCCGCCACCGACTGCGCATGCGGCAGTCGCTCCAGCACGTGGCGCAGCCACGCATAGGGCTCCTGACTGTTGGCTTTGGCGGTCTCGACTAGGCTATAGATTTGAGCGCTGGCAACGGCGCCCTTGGGCGTGTCGCTAAACAGCCAGGCCTTGCGCCCAATGACAAAAGGCCTTATCGCTCTTTCTGCCGGATTGTTGTCGATCGGCAGGTGACCCGCCTCGACATAACGTTTGAGTTTGTTCCAGTTGCTGGCCAGATAACCGACGGCTTTGCCCAGTGCGTTTTGCGCGGTCACTTGCGGCTGGGTTTTCTCCAGCCAGCCGTGCAGTTGCGCAAGGATCGGCAGGCTGTCTTGCTGACGACCTTGGTGGCGCTGCTCGTCGCTGGCGTCTTTCAGGTCACGCTCGATTCCGTACAACTTGTTGATCAAGTTCAGCGCGATATCGGCCCGCCCAGTCTTGCCTTTCGGTTGCACTTTCTGCGCTTCAACAAACTTGCGTCGAGCATGCGCCCAGCAGCCCATACGCTCGATACCTGGTTGTACGGCCACGGCGTTGTAACCGGCGTAATCGTCGGTCATCAAATAGCCGCAATAACTTTCCAGCAGACGCGAAGGCACTTCCTGCGCACGGCTGGTCGAGTAGTCGAACAGGATCACTGGTTTGCCGGGTGGGCCGCCGGTTTGCACCCACATCCAGGATTGGCTGGTCGCCTCTCGATCCGGTTCTTTCAGCACCTGCACGCGGGTTTCGTCGCAGTGGATCACGCGACTTTCCAGTAGCCGATCACGCATCAGATTGAGCAGCGGTTGCAGATGTTCGCCGCACTGGATCACCCAGCGGGCCAGGGTTTGACGCGAGATGTCGATACCATGACGGCTCAGCACTTTTTCGAAGCGGTGCAGTGGCAGGCCATCAACGTATTTGGTGGTCAGCAGCATCGCTAAAACACTGGGGCTGGCCATACTCTTTTCGATCAGCTGCGCCGGCTTGTCGGCGGTGACCGGGGCGGTTTCACAACCGCGGCAACCGTAAACCTTGCGAATGTGTTTGATCACGCGGATCTGCATCGGCACGATTTCGAGCTGCTCGCTGACTTCTTCACCGATGGTGTGTTTGCGGCAGCCACAGGTGCAGGTCAGTTCGTGCTCGGGGAGTTCGTGGATAACTTCGATGCGTGGCAAATCCGCAGGCAGCGGCTTGCGTTTACCACGGCGCTTAGTCGGCGCGACGGCTTCTTCATCAACGTCTTCGGCAACAGGTTCAGCGACGCTTTCGGCTTCGTTGAACAATACTAATTGCGGTGTTGCCGGATCAGTCGTTTGTTCTGACTTGCGACCAAACAAGCGCTGGCGCAGCAGCGCATTCTGCTCTTCAAGATGAACGACCTTGGACTGCATCTGAGCAATTAATTGCTTGAGCACAGCCGGGTCATCGGGAAGGGTGTCGGGCATGGAAATCATGCCGCGGATTATACCCAATCAAGCCACGAATCGCGGGGTCAAAACCTGATGTGGACGGTTGCGCCACAGATCAAAGCCGTCGAGTAGCCAGTTCAGCTCCTGAACCGTCAGCACGATGGCGTCGTCGGTGATATCGGGAGATGTTTTAAAACGTTCGGATTCGAGGCGCTTGAGCCAAAGGCAGAAGCCGTTGCGCTCCCAATAAAGGATTTTCACTCGATTACGGGGCCGATTAAGAAAAACGAACAGCACAGGGTCGAACACGGCCACCTTGATATCTAGTTCGACCAGGGCGGCCAGACCGTCGATGGATTTTCGGAAGTCCACCGGTTTGGGGTAAAGGTATACCTTTTCGACTTTGGTGTCGGGTCGCATCATGACGTGCTGGCTCCAGAGAGAAATCGGGAGCACAGCTTCAGGGATCAACTGTCGGCTTTGAATGTGGTGTTCATGGATCCCTTACCTTGTTCTTGGTCGAACTGGGCGCATGAATCAGAGTGGCATCGACGATGGTGCCTTGTCGCAGTGACAAGCCACGGTCGCCCAAATAGCCATTGATCACGCCGAGAATACCGGTGGCCAACTCATGCTTTTCCAGCAGGCGACGGAAGTTGAGGATGGTGGTTTCATCCGGGATTCGCTCCAGGCTCAGACCGGAAAACTGGCGCAGGATCGTCGTCTCGTACAGCGCCTCTTCCATCGCCGGATCGCTGTAACCGAACCAGTTCTGCATTAGATGAATCCGCAGCATCGCCATCAGCGGATAGGCTGGACGGCCCCCTTCGCCCTTTGGGTAATGAGGTTTGATCAGAGCAATCAAACCCTCCCAGGGTACGACCCGATCCATCTCTATCAGGAACAGCTCCTTGCGGGTCTGCTTGCGCTTACCGGCGTACTCGGCATCGGCGAAGGTCATTTGTTTCATCATCGAAAAGCTCGGCGATTGGTGTCCGGGGATTTTGCCAAATCAGGAAGTCTTTTTCAGGATTTCCTTAGCCCGGATTTCTCATGAGGCCGGCAGGCGTGGCCGGTGAAGCCTCGGTGTATCAACAACCTGCCTTCCACCGCTAAAAATTGATCGTTTTTTATTCAATTCCCGCGTATGGGGCGCACTGCCCCCTTTCCCCCATTGAGCCGGGCCGGGGGCGCCCGCCTGTTCAGGTCGGCTTGAGGCGGGCAACCAGCCCCGCAAAGAGTTCCTGATGCGGATAGGCCTCGCTGATCAGCACGCGGATGCGCCGGCTGTTGCGAATGATCACCGCACCGATCTTGAGCAGTTTCAAGCGCAGGTTATGGATGCTCATGCGCGCCAATGCGGTGCCCTGGAGATGATCGCGTAGCCGTTCGAACAGCACATAGGCAAAGGCCGACAGCATCAGCCGCCACTGGTTGGTCCACCAGCGTGGGCTGGAGGTGCGGTCGGCGAACAGATCCAACTGTTGGTCCTTGATCCGATTCTCCATGTCGCCACGGCCGCAGTAGTCTTCGTAGTACTGCTGGGCAGCATCCTCGGCAAAGCGGGACACGACGATGAAGCGTGGATTGGCACCCTGCTCGCCATGTTCCAGGCGCGACACGACCAGGCGGCGCCTACGCCAACTACCGGCCTGATAGAGGAAGCGATACACGCCGGACATCTTCTGCCCGGTTTCTTGGTAGGCCTCGGCGACAGCTTGCATGGCCGGCGCCGCCATCCGCTGCAGGCGGGTGTTGCGGGCCAGACCCACCACATAATCCACCTGCTTGCGGTCACACCAGTCGAGCATGCGATGTCGGCAAAAACCGCCGTCACCGCGGAACACGATGCGGGTCTCTGGCCAGAAGCGGCGAATGAACTTGACCAGCAGTGCCAGGATGGCCCAACTGTGTCGGGCGCCATCGATGTTGCTCGGGCGCAAATAGCTCACCAGCAGATGGCGACCACAGAACACATAGAGCGGCAGGAAGCAGTAATGGTCGTAATAGCCATGGAAGAAGCGCCCTTCCTGATCACCATGCACCGGCACATCGGTCGCATCGAAGTCGAGCACGATCTCAGCCGGCGCCTGGTCATGCTGGGCGATGAAGTGCTCCCACAGCAGGCGATGGGCTTGCACCACCGTTTCGCGATCGGCTTGCTGTTCCAGGCGCCCCAGAGTGGATTTGCCGGCCAGCGGTTGCAGGCGGTTGACCGCAGTCTGCAGCGCGTAGTCATGGCGCAGGCCGTCATGATCGTTGAGATCCTCGTAGCCGGCGGCCAGTGCATAGATACGCTGGGCGAGCAGTGTCTGCAGTCCGTGCTGGACACGCCCAGGATCACGCCGATCGGGAACGATTTTGGCCAGGCGGCGGGTCAAGCCATGTTGCTGGTCGACCTCGCGCAGCAGCAACAAGCCCGCATCCGAGGTGATGTGACCACCGGTGAAAGAGGCCTCGACGAGGCGGCGAGAGAGGGGTGAAAAGTGGAGTTTTTCTGGTAGCATTTTGTGCGCGGCTGAAGACTTATGGGGCTTTGTTTGGCGACAAGAATCATAAGGCTTTCAGCCGTTTTTGTTTATGCGGTCATGAGAAATCCGGGTTAGGCATGGGCTGAATAGCGACCTCGATTTTTCTCCGCAGGCGCGAAGCGAAAATATCAGGCGCGCCGCGGAGGTGGCGCGTCTGATGAATGATATCGGTCTGATCGTGATCGTCGCCTTGATTTCTCCGCTACGTACGGATCGGCAAGCTGCACAGTCCATAGTGGGCGTTGATTTGTTCCGAGAGATATATGTGTCAACGGCATTGGAAATTTGCGAGTCACGAGATCCCAAAGGTTTGTATCGTGCTGCCAGAGAGGGCGGGATTGCCGAGTTTACTGGCGTGTCAGCGCCTTACGAACCGCCACTCAACCCGTCTTTGATGCTTGATACGGGGAGTGTGAGCGTGCACCAGTCAGTAGAAATGATTTGCTCGCTTATCAAGACAACGTCGAGCTGAATTTTGGTTCAGATATTAAACCTCAGGTGCGGAAACGTAATATTTTCTGGGCTATGATTGCCGAGAGATGGCGTTTTGATGGCTTTTCGGGGTTGGCGATGGTATTCAAGGCGCTCCCTTGAGGCAGCTTGGTCGGTGAGGTTCGTGTCGAGAGGCATAGCTCTGCTGGAAGTGAGTTGGATTTGATTTCAGGGTGGGAAGGGGTTTGATTATCGGTTATCCTGAAGCCCATTGCCTGGTTGTTCTGAATCTAAGTGACTTCAAACAGAGCCAGTAGAAGGGTATGGCAAAAAGCCAACCTGACAATGCTATGCCGGATGAGGGTTGAGGCAGGTATGTGCCGAAACAAACAAGGGTTTTCTTTTCCAATGAAGCGTGCCGGAAAAAAAGTTCTGATTACAGGTGTCCACGGCTTTACAGGTCGTTACTTGGCGGCTGAGTTAGAAGAGCATGGCTATGACGTAATAGGTATCGGGTCTCGCTCGTGCGAGAGTGCGAATTATCGGCAAGTGGATTTGACTGATAGCAGTGGCTTGTGCGAGGTGCTGAAAAGTATTCGCCCTGACTTTGTTGTGCACCTCGCGGCGCTTGCTTTTGTTGAACATAGTGATGCCAATGCGTTCTATCAAGTGAACTTGATAGGGACTCGAAATCTGCTGGAGGCTATTCATGGCGCGGGCAAGACCCCAGAATGTGTCTTGCTGGTCAGCAGTGCTAACGTGTATGGCAATGCCTCGGCTGGGCTGTTGACCGAGCGTACGATACCCGCTCCTGCCAACGATTATGCTGTCAGTAAACTGGCGATGGAGTACATGGCTCGACTCTGGATGAATCGCCTGCCTATCGTTATTGCTCGCCCGTTTAACTACACGGGTGTTGGTCAGTCTGACAGTTACCTGTTGCCGAAGTTGGTTTCTCATTTTCAGGCATTAAAACCATGTATCGAACTGGGTAACCTTGACGTCTCTCGAGACTTTAGCGATGTCCGGGCGATTGTGTCTGCTTATCGATGCCTGCTTGAGGCTCGCCCGCTAGGCGAGGTGGTGAATGTGAGTTCGGGCGTTTCCCACTCCTTGAGGCAAGTGCTTGATATGTGTGAAGATATTACTGGGCATCGTATGTCCGTGAAGGTCAACCCAGCCTTTGTTCGGGCTAATGAGGTCAAGACCTTGTGCGGGGATAATGCGCTCCTTAAGCAATATGCACCAACTTGGAAAACGCAAACATTGGTCGAGACGCTGTCATGGATGTTGGCTGCAAAGTGATCGTGCGGTGCGTCTGATGAGGTAAGTACTCTCTGTCAGATCCAGGGTGATTGTGGAGAACGCGTTGAAAATTATGTGGTAGTTGTTGTGAAAATCCCGCTGTCTTCAGGATTTTCAGCGACTTTCAGGAATGTTCGAGCGTCAAACTTGCCGAGGCGCTCTGTCTGGAGCCGGCGGCTTGACGGCGCCTAGGCAAAAGGGAGTACCCCAGTATTCCCAGTAGAGGCAAAATGCTGTATGCTTTTACGGCCTTAGGTCGGCGGTATGTGCGGTGACGCAGAGATGATTTTCTTGCCCGAGTATGTGGTGCAGGAAGTGTAGACTCCGCCGTCGAGCCTTTAGCGGGAGATTTGGATAGCCCCCGCCCCCGCCTGCGCGTTACTACTGCAATTACACATACGGCATTATTCGGAGTTGGTTAAGTCGCATGAAAGCAATCGTCACTGGTATCACTGGTCAAGATGGCGCCTACCTGGCGGAGCTGCTGTTGGAGAAGGGGTATACAGTATATGGTACCTATCGCCGCACCAGTTCCGTAAACTTCTGGCGCATTGAAGAGTTGAGGATTCAAAACAATCCAAATCTGCACCTGGTAGAGTATGACCTCACCGATCTCTCGGCCAGCATCCGTTTGCTGCAGACTACTGAAGCCACCGAAGTCTATAACCTTGCCGCGCAAAGTTTCGTTGGTGTTTCGTTTGAGCAGCCGGTGACCACTGCTGAAATTACCGGGCTGGGTGCTGTCAACCTGCTTGAGGCGATTCGCATAGTCAACCCGAAAGTGCGTTTCTATCAGGCTTCCACGTCTGAGATGTTCGGCGAGGTCCAGGCGATCCCTCAGGTCGAGACTACTCCGTTCTACCCGCGCAGCCCGTACGGCGTTGCCAAGTTGTACGCGCACTGGATGACCATCAACTACCGTGAGTCTTACGGTATCTTTGCCACTAGCGGTATTCTGTTCAACCACGAATCGCCACTTCGCGGTCGTGAGTTCGTGACCCGTAAAATTACCGACTCGGTTGCGAAAATCAAACTTGGTCTCCTGGACAAGCTCGAACTCGGCAACTTGGACGCCAAGCGCGATTGGGGCTTCGCCAAGGAATATGTCGAGGGCATGTGGCGGATGCTGCAGGCTGAGCAGCCTGATACGTTCGTCTTGGCCACCAATCGCACAGAAACCGTGCGTGATTTCGTTTCCATGGCGTTCAAGGCCGCGGGCATCGAGATCAAGTGGAGCGGCGAAGCCGAGGCAGAGCAGGGCACTGATGTCGCCACCGGTAAGGTATTGGTCACTATCAATCCGAAGTTCTACCGTCCTGCAGAGGTGGAACTGTTGATCGGTAATCCGGCCAAGGCCAAGGATAAGCTGGGCTGGGAACCGAAGACTACCCTTGAAGAGCTTTGCCGCATGATGGTTGAAGCCGACCTGCGTCGTAACGAAAAAGGCTTTTCGTTCTGATGTTTACTGCCAGCATGCCCAAGTGTGTGGGGGATGATGGTGTTGCCGACCCTTGCGACAAGAGCGGTAATCTTGTCGTTGAGCATCTGACTATGTGGGGTGGCAACGAGGCCTTGCGCGCGTCGAAGTACAGGGCCTGCAGCGCCGGCGCTATGGACGTGGGAGCACTGCTGGCAGTATTTGCGACGGCCGAACCTGTGAGCGGCGTCCCGCCGCAAGCACGGTACCCTGGATTGGATGCTTGCCGGTAAATGAAGCTCATCCTTTCCGTCGAGCCGGTCCGCTTCCCTCTGACTGGCATCGGGCGCTATACCTATGAACTGGCTTCCCGGCTGCAGAACAGTAGCGAAATCACCGACCTGCGACTGTTTGCAGGTCGGCGTTTTCTGCCGGGGGTGCCGCATCCGTCCGACCAGTCCGAAGCCGTCCATGGCCTGAAGCGTTTCGTGCAGAAGAGCGCCCTTGCGGTCGAGGCCTACCGCCGCTTGATGCCTTACCTGCGCAAGCGAGCCCTACAAGGCAGTGAAGACTTCGTCTATCACAGCCCCAATTACTATCTGCCGCCTTTCGGCGGCCGCAGCGTGGCGACCTTTCACGACTTGTCGCCCTTCACCTGGGCGCACTGCCATGCCCCCCAAATCGCACGTTATCTGCAGAAGGAACTCAAGCTCACCCTTGAGCGAGCCGACGCGCTGATCACCGATTCGCACTACACGCGGCAGGAACTGGCCGATTATTTCGGTTGGCCCATCGAGCGTATCCACGCGGTGCCGCTGGCCAGTTCGCCGGAATTCTACCCGCGCAGCCCTCAGGCGCTACGCGAAACATTAGCCCGTCATGGGCTTACGCCAGGCGGTTACAGCCTGTTCGTGGGCACCATCGAGCCGCGCAAGAACCTCGTGACCCTACTTGACGCCTATGCTCGGCTACCGTTGGCGCTGCGCCAGCGCTGGCCATTGATCCTGACCGGGTACCATGGCTGGCGTAGCGAAGCGATCCACCAGCGCATCGCCCAAGCTCAGCAGCAGGGCTGGGCCCGGTACCTCGGTTTCGCTCCCAGCGTAGATCTGCCGTTGCTGTTCGCCGGAGCTCGATTGTTCACGTTTCCTTCGCATTACGAAGGGTTCGGCCTGCCCGTCCTTGAAGCCATGAGCTCGGGCGTGCCGGTGGTGTGCTCGAAAAGCTCGTCGTTGCCCGAAGTGGCGGGGCGTGCGGCGCTCATGTGCGAGCCGGACGATGTCGAAGGTCTGAGTGTATTGCTGGGCCAGGGGCTCGAGGATGAAACCTGGCGTGCAACCGCAGTGGAGCAAGGTCTGCAGCATGCCGCCGGGTTCTCGTGGGAGCGCTGTGCCCAGGCCACCATCGAGGTCTACCAGAAGGTACGCGAAGCGCGATGATCAAGGTCCTGCACTTCTTCAAGACCTACTACCCCGACTCCATGGGCGGTATCGAGCAGGTCATTTTCCAGATCGCCGAAGGTGTGCGCGGGGAAGGCATCGAGTCCGAGGTACTCTACCTCAGTGACCGTGGGGCGGCGCGTGGTGAGCCAGTAGGCAATCATGTGGCTCACCGATCCAAGCTCGATCTGCACCTGGCCTCCACCGGCTTCTCGCTGTCGGCCCTCAAGGACTTCACCGAATTGGCCCGTGACGCCGACATCGTGCATTACCATTTCCCCTGGCCCTACATGGATCTGGTGCATTTCCTGGCGCGGCTGAACAAACCCTCCGTGGTGAGTTACCATTCGGACATCGTCAAGCAGAAGTGGTTGCTCAAACTGTATCAGCCGTTGATGAACCGCTTCTTCTCGAGTGTCGACCGTGTAGTTGCCTCGTCGCCCAACTATGCAGCGCACAGTCCGGTGTTGACGCGCTTCCAGGACAAGGTGTCGATCATTCCCTACGGCCTGGACAGGGCCACCTATCCGCAGGCATCGGCTGAAAAACTTGCCTATTGGCGCGAGCGGTTGGGTGAGCGTTTCTTCCTGTTCGTGGGCGCGTTGCGCTATTACAAGGGCCTTGACTACTTACTGCTGGCCGCAAAAATCAATGGCCTCCCGGTGGTGATCATGGGTGGTGGGTTCCTTGAGGCAGAACTCAAGCAGCAAGCTGCCGACCTGGGGCTGGCCAATGTGCATTTCCTCGGTGGATTGGCCGATGACGATAAAAACGCGTTGCTAGAGCTGTGTTACAGCTTCGTGTTCCCGTCGCACCTGCGCTCTGAGTCCTTCGGCATCTCGCTGCTGGAAGCCGCGATGTATGGCAAGCCACTTATTTCCTGCGAAATGGGTTCTGGGACCACATTCATCAATCTCGCGGATCAGACCGGGTTGGTCGTGCCACCACGCGATGCCGCGGCATTGGCGCGGGCGATGCAGCGGATCTGGGACCAGCCAGCCATGGCTCAGGCCATGGGCGAGAAGGCAATGCAGCGCTATGAAGTTGTGTTCACCGCACCGGCGATGGCGGCAGCTTATGCCGACTTGTATCGCAGCTTGCTGTAGCCGCCCTGTTTATGAAACAAACTATGCCTCGCTGATCTGGCAGGGGCAGAGTGGGGCAGGGTTGTCCGCGAGCTCACCCGTGAATTGTTGCGAAGACCTGCAGGCCGGATACTTTTCCATGGATAGACGAACGATTCTTGTCACAGGCGCCAACGGTTTTGTTGGCGGTGCCCTGTGTCGCGTGCTTGCAGCGGGTGAGGCGTTTGTACCCCGCGCGGCCGTGCGGCGCGCCAACTCTGCACCTGCTGGCATCCGGGCCGCGAGCGTGGGTGATCTGCATGGCTCCACGGATTGGACTCAGGCATTGGTCGGTGTCGATCTGGTTGTGCATGCCTCGGCGCGTGTGCACGTGATGAAGGAAACCGCCTCCGACAGCCTGGCGGCGTTTCGCCGCGTCAACGTAGAAGGCACCCTCAATCTGGCGCGCCAGGCGGTGGCGGCTGGTGTGCGCCGTTTCATCTTTGTCAGCTCGATCAAGGTCAATGGTGAGGTCAGCCAGCCAGGCCGGCCGCTGCGCGCCGATGATGTACCTGAGCCCCAGGACGCTTATGGGGTATCCAAGCTTGAGGCAGAGCAAGGCTTGCGGCAATTGGCGGCTGCAACCGGTATGGAACTCGTGGTGATTCGCCCGGTGCTGGTCTACGGGCCCGGCGTCAAAGCCAACTTCCACAGCATGATGCGCTGGGTGCAGCGTGGCTTGCCGCTGCCTTTCGGTACGTTAGATAACCGTCGCAGCCTTGTCTTTGTGGGCAATCTGGTGGACTTGGTGATCACCTGTATCGACCACCCTCAGGCAGCCAACCAGACCTTTATGGTCAGCGATGGCGAGGATATTTCGTTGAGCCAGCTGCTGCGAGCCCTGGGTCACGCGCTTGGGCGCCCGGCACGGCTAGTGCCGGTGCCCGGCGCATGGCTGCGACTGGCCGCTGGGCTGCTCGGCCGTCGTGACCTGGCCCAGCGTCTGCTCGGTTCCTTGCAGGTCGACATCACCAAGAACCGCCAGCTCTTGGGCTGGAATCCACCTTATTCGCTGGAGCAAGGACTGCACGTGACGGCTCGCGCTTTTCTGGAAAACCATCGCCCATGATCTGGCTGATTCTACTCGCCGTTGTTGCGTCACTGGCAATGACCGCAGCTCTGCGTCGTTACGCGCTGTCCCGCAGCCTGCTGGACATTCCCAATGCTCGCAGCTCGCATAGTCTGCCCACCCCTCGCGGTGGTGGCTTGGCGTTTGTCGTTGCCTTTCTGGTGACCGCGTTGGCCATGGGCTGGAGCGGTACCATCGAGCCTGCCTTGCTGACTGGGCTGGTGGGGGCCGGGGGACTGGTGGCGGTGATCGGTTTCATGGATGACCACGGCCATATCGCCGCGCGCTGGCGACTGCTTGGGCACTTCGTGGCTGCCGGCTGGGCCTTGTACTGGTTAGGCGGAATGCCGCCGCTGAAGGTGTTCGGCTGGCAACTCGACAGCACCTGGCTGGGGACGGTGCTCGGCTCACTGCTCCTGGTGTGGTTGCTCAACCTTTACAATTTTATGGACGGCATTGACGGGATAGCGAGCATCGAGGCGATCGGTGTCTGCCTGGGCGGCTGCCTGTTGTACTGGCTGTCGGGGAATCTGCAGGCGATATGGCTGCCTGCGTTGCTCGCGGCCACGGTGGCCGGGTTTCTGTTCTGGAACTTCCCGCCAGCCCGCATATTCATGGGCGATGCTGGCAGTGGCTTCCTGGGGGTAGTGATTGGCCTGCTGGTATTGCAGGCGGGATGGATAAACCCGCTATTATTCTGGGGTTGGTTAATACTTTTGGGTGTGTTCATTGTCGATGCAACCTATACCTTGTCGCGGCGGTTGTTGCGTGGCGAGCGGATCTATGAAGCGCATCGTAGCCATGCCTACCAGCATGCCGTGCGTCGTCATGGTCAGCATCGGCCCGTAAGCCTTGCAGTGGCGGCCATCAATACGTTCTGGTTGTTGCCGATAGCGGCGGCCGTCGTGGCTATGCAGTTGGATGGGGCACTGGGAACCCTGATTGCTTATGTGCCTCTAACACTGTTGGCGATCAAGTATCGGGCCGGGGAACATGAGTAAGATGGTCGGACGCGGCGGATATTGCACCTCGGAGAGTGCCGGATGAGTGACGTGAGTAATGAAAGGGTCCGTCAGTTCTTGGTGAACCTGTCCCGCAGGCAGAAACGCCTGATCCAGGTCTGCACAGATGTCGTGTTGATCTGGTTTGCGTTGTGGCTGTCGTTCATCGTGCGCCTGGGCATCGATGAAATGTACAACCCGATCCTCGAGTACACCTGGTTGTTTCTTGCTGCCCCAGCGGTTGCGGTACCGTTGTTCATCCGCTTTGGTATGTACCGGGCGGTGATGCGCTATTTTGGCAATGACGCGCTGGTGACGATCATCAAGGCTGTCACCTTGTCATCGCTGATTCTTGCCGTGGTGGTGTATTGGTACAGCAATCACAAGGTTGTGGTGCCGCGCTCGATCATCTTCAACTTCTGGTGGCTGAGCCTGGTCATTATCGGGGGCTTGCGGCTGATCATGCGCCAGTTTTTCCTTGGCGACTGGTTCACTGGTTCCCGGCAGATGCCATTTGCCAGCCGCGATGACGGTCTGGTCAAGGTTGCCATTTACGGTGCCGGTACTGCTGGTAATCAGTTGCTGGCGGCATTGCGCATGGGCAGGACGATGCGCCCAGTGGCGTTCATCGATGATGACGGTGACCTTGCCAAGCGTGTAATTTCCGGCTTGCAGGTATACAAGCCCAAACACCTTCAGCAGTTGATCAAGGAAACCGGCGCCCAGGAAATCCTGTTGGCGCTGCCCTCGGCATCGCGGGCCCGGCGCAAGGAGATCCTCGCCTTCCTCGAACCTTTCCCGCTGCACGTGCGCAGTGTGCCAGCATTCGCCGACTTGGCCAGCGGCACGGTAAAGGTCGATGACATTCAGAATGTCGACATCGCTGACTTGCTGGGGCGTGACCCGGTACCCGCGCAAGAGGAGCTGCTTGCGCGCTGCATCAAGAAGCAGACTGTGTTGGTTACCGGTGCTGGCGGCTCGATCGGTTCCGAGCTGTGTCGTCAGATCATTGCGTCCGGGCCCAAGACCTTGCTGCTGTTCGACCACAGTGAATTCAACCTGTATAGCATTCTCAACGAGCTGGAGCAACGCATCGCCCGCGAATCGCTGCCGGTGCGTTTGCTGCCGATCCTCGGTTCAGTCCGTAACCAACAGCACCTGGTCGACGTCATGAGCACTTGGCGCGTCGACACCGTCTACCACGCCGCAGCCTACAAACATGTGCCGATGGTCGAGCACAACATGGCAGAAGGCATCCTCAACAACGTGTTCGGTACGCTGTGCACGGCCCAGGCGGCCTTGCAGTCGGGTGCGGCGAACTTTGTACTGATTTCCACCGACAAGGCAGTACGCCCGACCAATGTGATGGGTAGCACCAAACGCCTGTCTGAGTTGATCCTGCAGGCGTTGAGTCGTGAGGCTGCCCCTGTGATGTACGGCGACAGCGGCAAGATTTCGCGGGTTAACAAGACCCGTTTTACCATGGTGCGCTTTGGTAATGTGCTGGGGTCGTCGGGCTCGGTGATACCGCTGTTCCATCGGCAAATCCAGGCCGGTGGGCCGCTGACGGTAACTCACCCCAAGATCATCCGATATTTCATGACCATTCCCGAAGCTGCTCAGTTGGTGGTTCAGGCAGGGGCCATGGGGCAGGGCGGTGATGTGTTCGTGCTGGACATGGGCGAACCGGTAAAAATCGTCGAGCTGGCGGAAAAGATGATTCACCTGTCGGGCCTCAGTGTGCGCAGTACGGACAACCCGAATGGCGATATTGCCATCCAATTCACGGGGCTGCGACCTGGCGAGAAGCTTTACGAAGAGCTGCTGATCGGTGATGACGTATCGCCCACGGCGCACCCGATGATCATGGCTGCGAATGAAGACTACCTAGCTTGGGACCTTCTACGCGAGCGTCTGGCGGTACTGTTCAAGGCCGTGGCTGAGGACAACTTTACCCAGCTGCGCCTGATACTGCGCGAGTTGGTCAGCGGTTATACGCCTGAAGGCGAGATTGTCGATTGGGTCTACCAGCAGCGTCGGCGGGACATCTGACGCGAGTTGCCGACCCTTGCATGAAGGAGGGTCGGCAATTGTCCGAACATCTCTGATTCAACAACCTGCCAGCCCTTGCCCGGTCAAATTTGTTTGCCGGCCACTATCCTGTGCCCGGCTCGCCTGCCGATAACACTGTCAACGATCACGTTTACACGTAAGCGCGCCATGAACGCCACATTCAAAGCCGCTTATTGATACCTGATGCTGTGCTCCCGATTTCTTTCTGAAGCCAGCCCACCATGATGCGCCCCGACAGCAAAGTCGAAAAAGTCTACCTCTATCCCAAGCCCGTGGACTTTCGAAAGTCCATCGACGGCCTCGCTGCCCTGGTCGAACTGGACATCAAGGTCGCCGTGTTCGACCCGGTACTTTTCGTCTTCCTCAATAAAGCCCGTAACCGCATCAAGGTGTTGTACTGGGGTGTGTCACGAACGCTGGCGTCAGCCAGCGATGCTGTATCAAAGATGGGAGTAGGTCTCCCGAAGTCTGCTTGCAGGAGCTGGCTTCAAACCACCCGGTGCTGCTGCGTCCAAAAGGCGTGGTGGTGAGCGACCGTTGGAAAAGGCGCCAATGAAGGCGTCAGGTACGTATTGAGAAGATGAGCGAAAGCAAACCGTCCGATGACGCATCGTTAAGTATTCAAAAGCTGTCAAAACCGAGGTCGCCCAGTAGCCTCGGGATCAGTCTGGAAGATAGCTCGATGGTTGCGCACTGGTGTTCTCGAAAATGGAAAGCGTATTCCCGCGAAGCAGGGCACCGGCAGGCGTGTCAGCACGTCCTTGAGATAAGCATAGGGGTCATGTCCATTCATGCGTGCCGACTGGATCAAACTCATGATCGCCGCTGCACGCTTGCCGCTACGCAGTGATCCAGCAAACAACCAATTGGCACGTCCAAGCGCCTGAGCGGTTACTTCAATAACCACGCGGTGCCGGGAAACCTGACTCGTCTGGGGGGGGCGTTCGGCGGTTTGCCGTCTATGGCGGCAAGCCCTCAAACGTCGTAGCCAGCGTAATCGACTTTAATGGTCATGCTATGGACGCCTTGCTGATCTCTACATACCTAGGCTCAGAAATGCACATCCTTACCCTGAGGATCGCTTCGCGTCACATACCCGAGGCAGGAGCCGTATGCGGTAGTCCCGCACGTACGGATCTGTGCGGGGGCGGCAGGTAACTGCCGTCCCTACCGCGACCACAGCTACAGCGTGGGCTCCGACAATGACGTTGGCCAAGTCAGCCCATTTTCGCTAGAGGAGTGAGCTTGGATGTTTTATGGTTTCCGTACGAACCGAAGGTAAGGGATCCATGAACACCACATTCAAAGCCGACAGTTGATCCCTGAAGCTGTGCTCCCGATTTCTCTCTGGAGCCAGCACGTCATGATGCGACCCGACACCAAAGTCGAAAAGGTATACCTTTACCCCAAACCGGTGGACTTCCGAAAATCCATCGACGGTCTGGCCGCCCTGGTCGAACTAGATATCAAGGTGGCCGTGTTCGACCCTGTGCTGTTCGTTTTTCTTAATCGGCCCCGTAATCGAGTGAAAATCCTTTATTGGGAGCGCAACGGCTTCTGCCTTTGGCTCAAGCGCCTCGAATCCGAACGTTTTAAAACATCTCCCGATATCACCGACGACGCCATCGTGCTGACGGTTCAGGAGCTGAACTGGCTACTCGACGGCTTTGATCTGTGGCGCAACCGTCCACATCAGGTTTTGACCCCGCGATTCGTGGCTTGATTGGGTATAATCCGCGGCATGATTTCCATGCCCGACACCCTTCCCGATGACCCGGCTGTGCTCAAGCAATTAATTGCTCAGATGCAGTCCAAGGTCGTTCATCTTGAAGAGCAGAATGCGCTGCTGCGCCAGCGCTTGTTTGGTCGCAAGTCAGAACAAACGACTGATCCGGCAACACCGCAATTAGTATTGTTCAACGAAGCCGAAAGCGTCGCTGAACCTGTTGCCGAAGACGTTGATGAAGAAGCCGTCGCGCCGACTAAGCGCCGTGGTAAACGCAAGCCGCTGCCTGCGGATTTGCCACGCATCGAAGTTATCCACGAACTCCCCGAGCACGAACTGACCTGCACCTGTGGCTGCCGCAAACACACCATCGGTGAAGAAGTCAGCGAGCAGCTCGAAATCGTGCCGATGCAGATCCGCGTGATCAAACACATTCGCAAGGTTTACGGTTGCCGCGGTTGTGAAACCGCCCCGGTCACCGCCGACAAGCCGGCGCAGTTGATCGAAAAGAGTATGGCCAGCCCCAGTGTTTTAGCGATGCTGCTGACCACCAAATACGTTGATGGCCTGCCACTGCACCGCTTCGAAAAAGTGCTGAGCCGTCATGGTATCGACATCTCGCGTCAAACCCTGGCCCGCTGGGTGATCCAGTGCGGCGAACATCTGCAACCGCTGCTCAATCTGATGCGTGATCGGCTACTGGAAAGTCGCGTGATCCACTGCGACGAAACCCGCGTGCAGGTGCTGAAAGAACCGGATCGAGAGGCGACCAGCCAATCCTGGATGTGGGTGCAAACCGGCGGCCCACCCGGCAAACCAGTGATCCTGTTCGACTACTCGACCAGCCGTGCGCAGGAAGTGCCTTCGCGTCTGCTGGAAAGTTATTGCGGCTATTTGATGACCGACGATTACGCCGGTTACAACGCCGTGGCCGTACAACCAGGTATCGAGCGTATGGGCTGCTGGGCGCATGCTCGACGCAAGTTTGTTGAAGCGCAGAAAGTGCAACCGAAAGGCAAGACTGGGCGGGCCGATATCGCGCTGAACTTGATCAACAAGTTGTACGGAATCGAGCGTGACCTGAAAGACGCCAGCGACGAGCAGCGCCACCAAGGTCGTCAGCAAGACAGCCTGCCGATCCTTGCGCAACTGCACGGCTGGCTGGAGAAAACCCAGCCGCAAGTGACCGCGCAAAACGCACTGGGCAAAGCCGTCGGTTATCTGGCCAGCAACTGGAACAAACTCAAACGTTATGTCGAGGCGGGTCACCTGCCGATCGACAACAATCCGGCAGAAAGAGCGATAAGGCCTTTTGTCATTGGGCGCAAGGCCTGGCTGTTTAGCGACACGCCCAAGGGCGCCGTTGCCAGCGCTCAAATCTATAGCCTAGTCGAGACCGCCAAAGCCAACAGTCAGGAGCCCTATGCGTGGCTGCGCCACGTGCTGGAGCGACTGCCGCATGCGCAGTCGGTGGCGGACTATGAAGCGCTGCTGCCGTGGAACTGCTCGCGAGAGTTACCACGTCAAGCCTGAACCTATCCCAGGGTGGGTCATGCCGAGGCTCTCTTGGGATGTCCTTTGTTGTACCGCCAAATACGCCAAACACGTAATAGACTCGGGACATTTTTTGGGGCTGCCTCCCCTGGAAAACTAGAAAGTCCTGAGCCCGATACAAAAAAAGTCCTACCCCCGGTACAGGACCAAAGGGGCTCAAATGAGGACAGAAAGAACAGAATCCTGCATTTCCGTGGCATTAAATGGCAATTCTGTGGCACAGAAATGGTGCTAAATAGTCCGATTCCATTCAGTCGGTATAAGAATGCCAAGGCCAGGCCATTTCAGTGGCACAGAATCGCCAGGTAATGGCTATTCAATGGTGCAAAATTTGGGTTCCGCGCCTAGCAGCCTCTGGCCCCTGGTGAGTTACGGGTAGAAAACCTTGGCATGGAGGATCGACTGACAGTAATGCTGCGCAGGTTTCATCCTCAGTTGGGGAAGGTTATCGACGAAAAGCACGGGTCAAATACCGCGAGATTGATGTCCGACTTGACCAGAGCAGGTAGGCCGTCGATGGATTTTCAGAAGTCGACGGTTTGGGCTAGAGATTTTTGACTTTTGCATCGAGGTCGCATCATGGCGGATGGGCGCCAGCAAGAAATCGGGAGCACAGCATCCGGGATTAGCTAAACGATTTGAATGTTGGGTTAATGGAGCAGTTACAACCGAAGTAGTCGCGACAGGTCAGAGTCGACGAACCTCGCATTCAAGGACAGAAATGAAACGTTTTTTGCTCATTATGACCCTTCTTGTCATCGCCGGATGTGCTACCACAGACAAAACCACGGTTAGGAACGGAAAGAAAGGCCTGCATATCAATTGTTCTGGTCTTTCCTCATCTTGGGGCCGGTGCTATAGCAAGGCTGCGGCTTCTTGCAGTTCGCGCGGTTACAAAGTCGTCGCCCGTTCCGGCGACACAGATGAGGAAGAGGGTGACTTTTTGTTCGGCATGAATCCAGCCGGTTATACCAGTCGCAGTATGATTGTGATCTGTAAATAATTACGAGCACGCCCGATGCTCAAGCCTCATAGGTGAAGCTGCGTATTCAGGGCTATCACATTTGTGAGGTATCCGTCCGGCCAACACATCTTCCTTACGCAACCGCCGAAGGCCATGATGTCCACCTAATTTAAGTGGACACCATTTCTGGCTCGTCAAGCGGATTTTCCATGCACCCTCAGCGCCGTACCTACAGCAAATTTTTCAAAGCCTAGGTCATCCAGGAGTGCTCCGAGCCCGGCGCCTCCATCGCCTTGGACTACAGCCTCAATGCCAACCTCGTCCACAAATGGATTCGGCTGCACAACCAAAAAGCCGTGGCTCTTCAGCCTGCGTTCCCTCTGAGTATGAACGTTTTGTATGGCTTCAGGACGGGAGCCAAACACAGTCCGGGTCTTTCCGGCCCGGCTTCGTCAAGCCGGATACTCGCAAGCCGGAAACACGCCGCAGCCCCCTGCAGTTGCCTAGCTGTCCTATGAGTCCTTGGTATCCGCTTCGGCGTTGAGCTCATGTACCTTGCGCAGGTGCTCTTCGGTCAGCGCAGCTTTTTGCCGTGTTGTACAGCAGCCCGATAACGATGGAGCCGAGGGTATCAGTCAGGCAGACCAGGGCATTGTCGTTCTTCTTTGATCGTGGTGGGCAGCACGTTTACTTTACGAGCTTTGAGCAATTGCCCGCTTCGCGTGTGAGCCCTGCTACCATGAAGATCTGGCTGGTATCGGCTTGTAATGTAGACCTACAGAACGGTGCTGCTCTTGGTCGCGCTGGCCGCGAAGGCGGGCATGGGCGGGTTGGTGTGCTCAGTGCTGGAGTTACCACCTAGGGGCTGCGCGATGCAGTCCCACTTGCCTCAATGAGCAATGTCTATGGCGCTTGCAGCAGTCGCGCGGATGATCGCGACATCGACGTGGTAAGTGGCGAACTCGCTGGAGCGTACGGCGGTGCCGAGCGTGGCGCTTAGTACCACGTCGTGCTGCCGCTTGATATCTTGTAGTGTGCTGGAAAACTGATGTTCATTTACCAGCATCAGCAGCGCGCAGTCGGCACCGTCCGCGAAGCGCTGTTTTAGTTCTGTGGTGTTGAATACAAGGGTCACGCCGCGTTGGTAGGCCTCGACCAGATCATATGTGCTGCCAGTATCCAGATTTAGCGCGTGTTGCGCGGCACGGCGGTTGGCGACCTTCGTCAGGGTCATCACATGGCCGCATGCCTGCAGAAACAACGATTCGTACCACTCCACAGCATTCTCCTTTTGAAAGCGCGACATCAATACCTGATTTTTTGAGTGCGCGCCAGTGTCCAGATGGCAGCAAAAACCCGGTCACCGCTGAGTAACTGGATTTTTATCGTTAGTAGGGTGTAGACAAAGTCATGTAGTGAGTTGACGCACGAACAGGAGGGCTCGGTCAGGCACATCCACGCCTCGCTCACGGTGCAGATCAACACCCGGGAACGCGCTCGGGGTGATCACCCGCTCAGCTAGCTACGTGGGCCGTGTCTAGACAGGCGCGGAGACAAACAAGGCTGCAAGAGCGACCGGAGGAGAAATGAAGGCACGGACGATCCCAGTGAGCCTAGGTGACCCCCCCCCCCCCCCCCCCTGAGAATGCTTCGTATTTTCTCAGAAGGTAATAAAAGTACAACTGTCAACGTGTGAACGGCGTCTTACCGCAACACTCCCGTAGCTTTCCCGTCTAGAATTGCGCCCAGTTACCTTTCCGCGACATTCACTCAAGAAGCGTTCAACCCTATGACAATCCTGGTAACCGGCGGCGCCGGCTTCATCGGTGCGAATTTCGTGCTGGATTGGTTAAGCCAGTCAGGCGAAACCATCGTCAACCTGGACAAACTGACCTACGCCGGGAACCTGCGGAGCCTGGTTAGCCTGGAAGGTAATCCGCAACATGTCTTCGTGCATGGGGATATCGGTGATGGGCCGTTGGTGCAACGGCTGTTGTCCGAGCACAACCCGCGCGCCGTGCTCAATTTCGCCGCCGAGTCGCATGTCGACCGCTCCATTCACGGGCCCCAGGCATTCGTAGAAACCAATGTGGTGGGTACCTTCCAGTTGCTGGAAGCAGTGCGGGGCTACTGGCAGTGCCTGGACGAGGCAGAGCGGGCGGTGTTCCGCTTCCTGCATGTTTCCACCGACGAGGTGTATGGCTCGTTGAAAGCTGGTGAGCCTGCGTTCACCGAGACCCATCAATACCAGCCAAACAGCCCGTACTCGGCCAGCAAGGCGGCTAGCGACCACTTGGTGCGTTCCTATCACCACACCTATGGCCTGCCGGTGCTCACCACCAATTGCTCGAACAACTACGGGCCGCTGCATTTCCCCGAGAAGCTGATCCCGCTGATGATCGTCAATGCCTTGGCTGGCAAGCCGCTGCCGGTGTATGGCGATGGGCAGCAGATTCGCGACTGGCTATACGTCAAAGACCACTGCAGCGCCATCCGCCGTGTGCTGGAAGCAGGGCAGGTGGGTGAGGTGTACAACGTCGGCGGCTGGAACGAAATGCCCAACCTCGACATCGTCCACCGCGTATGTGCGCTGCTCGATGAACTTCGCCCGCGGGTTGACGGGCAGCCTTATGCCAGCCAGATCAGCTTCGTCACCGACCGCCCAGGCCACGACCGCCGTTATGCAATCGATGCCCGCAAGCTCGAGCGCGAGCTTGGCTGGAAGCCTGCCGAAACATTCGAAACCGGGATTCGCAAGACGGTTACCTGGTATCTGGCTAACCAGGACTGGGTCAAAGGCGTAATGGACGGCAGCTATCGTGACTGGGTCGCACAGCAATATGGGGCTAACAAAGTTTGAAAATCTTGCTGTTGGGGAAGAACGGACAGGTAGGTTGGGAGCTGCAGCGTGCCCTCGCGCCATTGGGGGAGGTGATTGCGCTTGACCGCCAGGGCGACGGTAGCTTGTGTGGGGATCTGAGTGACCTCGAAGGCCTGGCGGCTACAGTGCGCTCGCTAGCCCCGGATGTGATCGTCAACGCTGCCGCCTACACGGCAGTGGACAAAGCCGAGAGCGAGCCAGAGCTGGCTGCCCGGATCAATGCCGAAGCGCCGGATGTTCTGGCATGCGAGGCCGCCAAGCTGGGCGCATGGCTGATCCACTACTCCACAGACTACGTGTTCGATGGCGCTGGCCAGGCGCCGTGGCAAGAGGATGCCCCCACCGGCCCCTTGTCCGTCTATGGCCGTACCAAGCTCGATGGTGAGCTGGCCATTCAGGCCAGCGGTGCTTCTGCCGTGGTGCTGCGTACCAGCTGGGTGTATGCTGCGCGCGGCCACAATTTTGCCAAGACCATGCTGCGTCTGGCGGCGGAGCGCGATGCGCTCAACGTGGTGGCAGACCAGTTTGGCGCCCCCACCGGCGCAGACCTGATCGCCGATGTTACCGCCCATATCCTGCACCGAATATTCGGCGTGCAGGACGCGCGCCATTTGGCAGGCACCTACCATCTTGCTGCAGCCGGCGAAACCAGCTGGCACGGGTATGCCCAGTTCGTATTGGCACAAGCCAGCCGCAATGGCGTTGCCTTGAAGGTTTCAGCTGAACGGGTAGGCGCAATCAGTACCGAAGCCTACCCGGCGCCGGCGCCACGCCCGCGAAATTCCCGGCTGGCATTGGCTAAACTCGAAGAAACCTTCAATCTCAAGATGCCGCTTTGGCAACAAGGTGTGCAACGCATGCTGGACGAAATCCAGCGCTAGGAGTTGTTATGGCACGTAAAGGACTCATTCTTGCGGGCGGCTCTGGCACTCGCTTGCACCCCGCCACGCTGTCGGTATCGAAGCAGCTGTTGCCGGTGTACGACAAGCCGATGATCTACTACCCGCTCAGTACACTGCTGCTGTCCGGCATTCGTGACATCCTGATCATCTCGACGCCACAGGACACCCCGCGCTTCGAGCAACTGCTGGGTGATGGTAGCCGTTGGGGCATCAACCTCTCGTATGCTGTGCAGGCTAACCCGGACGGGTTGGCCCAGGCATTCACGATCGGGGCAGACTTCATTGGCAACGCCGTGTCCGCTTTGGTGCTGGGTGACAATATTTTCTATGGTCACGACTTCCAGGCGCTGCTACAGAGCGCTGACCAGCGGCAGACGGGGGCGTCCGTCTTTACTTATCATGTCCAGGACCCGGAGCGTTATGGGGTCGCGGAGTTCGATGACAGCGGGCGTGTGCTGTCGATTGAAGAAAAGCCGAAGGTCCCCAAGTCCAACTATGCGGTCACCGGCCTTTATTTCTACGACAACCAGGTCGTCGACCTGGCCAGGCAGCTGAAGCCGTCGGCACGTGGCGAACTGGAAATTACCGACCTCAACAACTTGTACCTCCAGCAGCAGCAACTGCAGGTCGAGATCATGGGACGTGGTTATGCCTGGCTGGATACCGGTACCCATGACAGCCTGCTGGATGCCAGCCAATATATCGCCACCATGGAGCGGCGCCAGGGCCTAAAGGTCGCCTGCCCTGAAGAGATTTGCTACCGCGCAGGCTGGATCAACGCTGAACAGCTTGAGCGCCTTGCCCAGCCGTTGCTGAAGAACGGTTACGGGCAGTACTTGAAGAGGCTGCTTGAAGTGAAGGTATTTTGATGTGCGCTATTTCATTGGCCATTCCTGAAGTCTTCCTGTTTACCCCAAAGGTTTTCGGCGATGAGCGTGGCTTCTTCTACGAGAGTTTCAATGCGCGTTTGTTCAAAGAAGTGACCGGACTGCAGCCGGGCTTCGTTCAAGACAACCATTCCCGCTCGGTGAAGGGCGTGCTGCGCGGCCTGCATTACCAGTTGCCGCCCCACGCCCAGGGCAAGCTGGTGCGTGTAGTACAGGGTGAGGTGTTCGATGTGGCGGTGGATATCCGCCGTAGTTCGCCCACCTTTGGCAAATGGGTCGGTGCGCTGTTGTCGTCGCAAAACCATAACCAGTTGTGGATTCCACCGGGTTTCGCCCACGGCTTCGTGACGTTGAGTGAGACTGCGGAGTTTGTCTATAAGACCACTGACTTTTACGCGGCCCAGAGCGAGCGTTGCATTGCCTGGGATGATCCGCAAATTGCCATCGCGTGGCCGATAGACTTCGAGCCCACGCTTTCTACCAAGGACCAGATCGGCAAGGCGCTGGATCAGGCCGACCTGTTCGCCTGACGGTAGGGAAGGTCTGAAGCGAAGCCGTACCGAGGTAGCCATGCGATCTTTCGAGATCGCCACTCCTAAATGGGAAGATCCGTACCCAAGCCAAGCTGGCCAATGGCCCGAGTGGCTTTTGTGCAATTTGCAGCCTGGTTCGAACGTCGTGCTGAATCTAGGCTCTGTACGAAATCCCGAGAAACCCAATCTGGGTAGCTATGGTGCTTTACCAACGACTTTCGAGTACGCCACGGGTGAAGATCTCGCGGCGCTTCATGCGCCCGATTTCCTCATGCTTGGCAAGCGCGTACACCCGGTTGAAGGCAGCACGTTGCACATCAGGGAAGTACTCGGCCAGTGCGCATTCAACCGCAGCATCGTAGTCCGCTTCGGTTATGTAACGGTAAATTGCGGATTCCACGCCATTCGGACACTCAGCCCACGCTGATCCGGACACCTGTTCCACGATCATTCGGACAGGCAGTCGGAGCGCAGCGACGCAGGGGTTGCATTGTTAGTCTGAGGCGCCCGGCGCCGTCAATTTCTTCACCCGCTTTCTCATCGACTCGCCCTTGAGGTTGATCCGGTAGGCGTTGTGCACCAGGCGGTCGAGGATGGCATCGGCCAGGGTTGGATCGCCGATCAGTTCGTGCCAGTTGTCCACGGGCATTTGGCTGGTCACGAGGGTCGAGCGCTGGCCGTAGCGGTCGTCCAGTAGCTCCAGCATGTCGCGGCGCTGTTCGGCGGTGAACGGGGCCAGGCCCCAGTCATCAAGGATCAGCAGGTCGGTCTTGGCATAGCCGCTCATCAGCTTGGCGAAGCGCCCGTCGCCATGGGCTAGGCCCAACTCTTCCAACAGGCGCGGCAAGCGCAGGTAACGCACGCTGTAACCCTCTCGGCAGGCCTGGTGTGCCAGGGCGCAGGCCAGCCAGGTTTTACCCACGCCGGTGGGCCCGTTGATGATCAGGTTGAGTCCGTCGCGTAACCACTGACCGCTGCTCAGCTGGAGGATCAGCGCCTTGTCGAGTCCGCGCGGGCTGCGGTAGTCGATGTCTTCGAGGCAGGCGTTGTGCTTGAGCCGGGCCTGACGCAGGCGGCTGCTGAGGCGCTTGTCGTCGCGTTCGGTCAGTTCGCGGTCGACCAGCAGGCCGAGGCGTTCCACGAAGCTCAGGCTGTCGATGTCGGGGGTTTTCAGTTGCTCGGCGAGTGCCTTGAGCATGCCGGTCAGGCGCAGGGTCTGGAGCTTGTCCAGGGTCGGATGGGGCAGCATGGTGGGATTCCTTGTGTTCAGTGGTAGTAGCCGGGGCCGCGCAGATTGGCGTGGTCGTCCGGCAGCAGGGGCAGGTTGGCTTGAGCCAACGGCAGGCTTTCCAAACCCTGGCGCAGGATCGATTCGAGGCTCTTGTAGCTGCACGCACCGAGGCTGAGGGCGCGACGGCAGGCCAACTCCAAGCGCACTTCGCCATGGGTCTTGCCCAGGCGCAGGATGCCCAGGCAGGCCCGGTAGCCTTGGGTTGGGTGGATGCGCCGTTCGAGGATGTGGCTGATCACGCCGGCCGTGTTCGGCCCGGTCTGCTCAGCCCAGCGGATCAGCCGTTGTGGCGTCCACTCGGCGTGCTCGCGATGGCTCTTGGGCATGTGCTCGGCCTGTGTGCTGTGCCGGCCCTTGTGCGGTGAGCGAAGATGGCTGGCCACCCGCTGATTGGCGTGGAAGCACTCCACCGTGCGCGCTGTCAGGCGTACTTCCAGTTGTTTCTTCACCAGTTGGTACGGCACCGAGTAGTAGTGCCCATCAACCTCGACGTGGTAGTCGATGTGCACACGCGCCTTCTTCCACTCGGCATACACGTAGGGTTGCTCCGGCAGCGGCCGCAGCACCGGACGATCCAGGGCTTCGAAGGCCGAGTGCCGGGAGCCCGGCAGCTTGCGAAACGGTCGTCGGTTGAGGCGCTCCAGCAATAAGGCGATGGCGCTGTTGAGTTCGTTCAAGGAGAAGAACTGGCGGTTCCTCAGCGCGGCGAGGATCCAGCGCTCGACCACCTGCACGCCGACCTCGGCCTTAGCCTTGTCGCGCGGCTTACGCGCCCGCGCCGGCACCACCGCCACGCCATAGTGCTCGGCCAGATCGCGGTAGCTCGGGTTGATGTCCGGCTCGTAGCGATGGCTCTTACTCACCGCGCTGCGCAGGTTGTCCGGCACCACGATCTCCGGCACGCCCCCGAGGAAGGCGAAGCAGCGGGTATGCGAGCCCAGCCAGTCCGGCAGCTGCTGCGACCAGGTGGCTTCGGCGAAGGTGTAGCTGGAGGCGCCGAGCACCGCGACGAACACCTGCGCCTGGCGGATCTCGCCGCTGTGCCGGTCGATCACCGGCACCGTCTGCCCGGCGTAGTCGACGAACAACTTCTCGCCGACGCGATGTTCCTGGCGCATCACCACGTCCAGCTTGCCCTGCCAGGCCCGGTAGTGCTCGCAGAACCAGCTGTACTGAAAACCCTGCGGCTGGCTCAGGCGATACTCCTGCCAGAGCAGCGCCAGGGTCACGCCGGGGCGACGCAGCTCGGCGTGCACCCAAGACCAATCAGGCAGTGGCCGCTGCTCACTGGGCACCGCAGGGGCCAGTGGGAACAGTTGCTGTTCCAGTTCGGAATCGGACAACGAGCAGGGCCAGGCTAGACCGCTGGCGGCAAAGCGACAGAGGTAATCACCGGCACTGCTGTGGCCTATGCCCAGACTGCGGGAGATCTTACGGACAGACAGCCCGCAATCGAACTTGAGGCGCAACACCTCACGGATTTTACGCATGGACAAACGCTCCACGACGACCTCTCTGCTTCGAAAAAGAGGTCGATGGTAGTGAATAAATCCTGCGTAGCTGCCTGCCTGGAAAGTGTCCGGATGGCCGTGGAATCGGTGTCCGGATGCTCGTGGAATGAGTGTCCGGATCAGCGTGGAATCACTGTCCGGATGTGCGTGGAATGGGTGTCCGAGTCAGCGTGGAATCCGCAGGTAAATTTCCCGGTAGTAGAAAAAGCCGAACTGAAAGCCCAGGGTTTCGCTGAAGAAATTGCCCGGCTCGGAGAAGCTGTTCTCCAGGTCGATGGCCTGCGCTTTGCCTTGTTGCGGGAGCATCACATTGGCGGCCCACAGGTCCATGTGGGTGACCCCTCGGCAGTGCAGGGCATGCAGCAGTTCGAAGGCGGCCTCGATTACCTGGTGCACCGCTTCGGGCATCCTGCGGATTCTTGCCAACCCGTCTTCGTGGCCAACGAGCAATTCGGTGATAAGGAAAAAGTCCTGCATCAGGCCGAACCTGGAGCGGCTGTAACCGTAGCCGACCAGCCTTGGCACCCGTGCACCGCGGCGACCGGCTTCGCGCGTATTGATCAGTTCCTCGAGAGACCAGTCGTACATGCCGTTGCGCTTGGGCCTTCCGCGTTGCATACGCAGCTTCTTTTTCAGTGAGTCGAGTTTTTCGCGCTTGGTGAACAACTGGCTCTGCACGCAGGCGAGCGGTGCGCTGACCCGTTTGGCGTTGGCGCTTTGCGCGATCAGCTCTTCGAAGGCTTGTCGGGTGTGAGGGGCAATGGGTCCCTGAAGGTGCAGGGTGGTGTCGCGATACCGCAGGGTGTGGGGGTATTCGTCTTGCCAGATCTGTGTGTCGCCAACCACGCTTCATCCTTGCGATATCAAAAAGCCATGCTTCAATGGATCCAATGTTACAGAACTTTCACGTTTTTCCTACAATTTATTGACGTTAGTTAACTTGATTGTATGGTACAGGGCCGCACCGGCGGCCTCTATTGCTCAAGCCTTGGGCGGCTTCTGCGCATCCTGTGCAACGGTAAAATCAGCGAGCGCCTGCACTATCCGCCCACACGCTTTACCATCGCCGTAGGGGTTATGCGCCACGCTCATCTCCCGGTAAGCCCCCTCATCCGTCAGCAACCTGGCCAGCTCACCAGCAATGGAATCCACCTCCGTACCCACCAGCTTCACCGTCCCTGCCGCCACGGCCTCTGGCCGCTCCGTGGTATCGCGCATCACCAGCACCGGTTTGCCCAGTGCCGGTGCTTCCTCCTGAATGCCCCCCGAGTCGGTCAAAATCACATAGGCACGGCTCATCAGATAAACGAACGGCAGGTAATCCAGCGGTTCGATCAGGTAGATATTCCCCACATCCGCCAGCAGCCGGTTGACCGGTTCGCGCACGTTGGGGTTGAGGTGCACCGGGTACAGCACATCCACCTCGGGGAACTGGCGCGCCGTCTGTACCAAAGCCTGGCAGATGCGTTCGAAGCCACCGCCAAAGTTCTCGCGGCGGTGGCCTGTTACCAGCACCATACGGCGGTTGGCAGCCAGGTAATCGAACAGGCGTTCGAACTGGGCTCTCAGCGCTGGGCTCTCCAGTTTGTGCACCACTTCCAGCAGGGCGTCGATCACGGTGTTGCCGGTGGTGAAAATGCTCGACGGGTCGATGCCTTCCCTTAGCAGGTTGTCACGCGAGGTGGCGGTGGGGGCGAAGTGCAGGGCGGCGAGGGTGCCGGTAAGGCGCCGGTTGCCTTCTTCTGGCCAGGGTGAATACAGGTTGTTGGTGCGCAGGCCGGCTTCTACATGGGCGATGGGGATTTGCTGGTAATAGGCCGCCAGGCTGGTGGCAAAGGTGGTTGCGGTGTCGCCATGCACCAGCACCACATCGGGCTTGAATTCGGCCAGGACCGGCTGGATACCCTGCAAAATCCCCGTGGTCACGCCGGTCAGGTCCTGGCCGGGCTTCATGATGTTCAAGTCGTAATCGGGTTGATACCGAACAGTTCCAGTACCTGATCGAGCATTTGCCGGTGTTGGCCGGTTACGCACACGCGCGACTCGAAGCGGGCGTCCTGGGCGAGTTGCAGGGCAAGGGGGGCCATCTTGATGGCTTCTGGACGGGTGCCAAATACGGTGAGGGTCTTGAGGGGCACGGCGGTGATCCTCTTGCTGGACGGGCTGGTACGGGTGGGCCAAAAGGGGCCGGGCAGGCGCGCGGAGACTGGCCTTGTGGACGGGCCGGGAGCGAGGGCAAGCGGCGGGTGGGTGAGGGCATGCAGCTTTGGTCCTTCAAGCAAACGGCTGTCCATTGCTCAAAAAATCTAGCAGTTGGTTCATGTGATGCCAGTTGGCGTAGGTGGGGATGGCCCGCTGGAGAGTGCGGTTGTTCCTGCTCAGGCCTTGTTCACCGGAGGTTGTAGGAATGTGGGCAGGTTTTGCTGTGAATGCGGCATCGGACAAACGGGTATTCGGCTACAGGCCGTGATGCATGGCGCCAATGCTCTCGGGCTGGGGTAGTGGAGGGAAAAGGCGATTGTTTTTTGGGTTGGCAAAGTTGGCTGGGTGATTGATCGATTTGGTAACCATTCGCCGATGATGGTAGCTGTTTCGATGTCGGGTTTGCCGCTAGGGTTGATTGCGCAGCTGAAGGAAACCGGCTGCTGGAAAATGACCAACCCAGGAGTGTTCACCATGCGTAACAACGTTCTGTCGTACTTGCTGCTGCCGCTGTTCGCCAGCCTGTCCTTTTCCCTTAGCGCCGCCCCGGCCAGTACCACGGCGGTGGCCGAGCCGGTGCCGGTGGTAACCCAGCAGCAGGCCCAGCAGCCGCAGCGGCTGGACCTGAACACGGCTGATGCGCTTACTTTGCAGAAGGAGCTGAATGGGATAGGGAAGGCCAAGGCTGAGGCCATAGTGGCCTACCGGGAGGCCAATGGGCCGTTTGCTTCGGTGGATGAGCTGCTGGAGATCAAGGGGATTGGTAATGCGTTGCTGGAGCGTAACCGGGACAAGGTGATGGTGGAATAGGGGGGAGGGGGCTGGGGCTTGTGTCCTGGCCCTGACTTTCATGAAGTAGGTGCTGCAATTGGCTGGTTGACGAGCCTCGTGTAGGAGCGGCCTTGCGTCGCGAAGAGGGCCGCAGAGCGGCCCCCGGGGTTCAGCGGCGTTGCAGGAATAGCTGGGGCTGCTTTGCAGCCCTTTCGCGACGCAAGGCCGCTCCTACAGGGACCGTATCAGCGGGTCAGATCGTGGCAGCGCCAGCGACCAGGGGGCGCTAGCGGTCCTGCGCATCCTTGGCATCCGCTTCGGCATTGCGCTCATGCACCTTGCGCAGCTGTTCTTCGGTCAGTGGCAGTTTTTTTGCGGTGTCGCGCAGCAGCATCAGCCCGCCGACGATCGAGCCGAGGGCTATGATGAGTATCAGCCAGGCATACCAGGGCATTTTCGTTCTCCTTTGCTGGTGATGGGCAGCGCTTGTACAAATGTTGAGCAATTGCCCGTTCCGTTGGTTCAATTATAGGAGCCAGCCACTGTCGGGCCAATTCCGTGACCCGCGGGCCCCAAAGCTTGTGCCACTTCGTTTACAATGCGCGCCGTTTTCGACTTGCCAAGAGACCCTGCCCATGTCCGCCTGCCAGACGCCCCTGATCGTCGCCCTGGATTTCCCTACCCGTGAGGCCGCCCTGAAGCTGGCTGACCAGCTTGACCCTGCGCTGTGCCGGGTGAAGGTTGGCAAGGAGCTGTTCACCAGCAGTGCTTCGGGCATTGTCGAAACCCTGTGCGACAAGGGCTTCGAAGTGTTCCTGGACCTCAAGTTCCACGACATCCCCAACACCACCGCCATGGCGGTGAAGGCCGCGGCCGAGATGGGTGTATGGATGGTGAACGTGCATTGCTCCGGTGGCCTGCGCATGATGGCGGCCTGCCGTGAAGAGCTGGCCAAGCGCAGCGGCCCGCAGCCGTTGCTGATTGGTGTGACCGTGCTGACCAGCATGGAGCGTGAAGACCTGGCCGGCATCGGCCTGGATGTCGACCCGCAAGAGCAGGTGCTGCGCCTGGCGGCGCTGGCCGAGAAGGCTGGCATGGACGGTTTGGTGTGCTCGGCGCTTGAGGCCCCGGCACTGAAGGCGGCGCACCCGTCGCTGCAGCTGGTGACCCCGGGCATTCGCCCGGCAGGCAGTGCGCAGGATGACCAGCGCCGTATCCTCACCCCGCGCCAGGCACTGGATGCAGGTTCGGACTACCTGGTGATCGGCCGCCCGATCAGCCAGGCCGCCGACCCGGCTCAAGCGCTGGCAGCGGTAGTCGCTGAAATACGAGGCTGAACCTGACCAATGAAAAAGGGCTGCGGATGCAGCCCTTTTTCATTTTTGTGTCGTGCTATCAGCCCTGAGCTGTCGACCAGTCGATCCAGCCGAACTGCCAGGTAGCCAGGATCAATAAACCGAAGGCGATGCGGTACCAGGCAAACGTCGCGTAGCTGTGGTTGGCGATGAACTTGAGCAGCGCACGCACGGCGATCATGGCGAAGATGAACGAGGTCACGAAGCCGATGGCGAACACCGGCAGGTCACCGGGCTGGAACAGCTCACGGTACTTGTAACCCGAATACACTGCTGCGCCGACCATGGTCGGCATCGCCAGAAAGAACGAGAACTCGGTGGCCGCCTTGCGCGACAGGCCGAACAGCAGGCCGCCGATGATGGTGGACCCGGAACGCGACGTGCCCGGGATCATTGCCAGGCACTGGACGAAGCCGATCTTCAGGGCATGGCTCCAGCGCATGTCATCGACGTGGTCGACTGCCACGCGGTGGGTACGGCGTTCGGCCCAGAGCATGATTACCCCGCCCACCACCAGTGCAGCCGCCACGGTGATCGGGTTGAACAGGTAGTGGTGAATCAGGTCGGCGAACAGCACGCCCAGCACCACCGCCGGCAGGAACGCCAACAGCAGGTTGCCGGTGAAGCGCCGTGCCGTGGGCTGGCTGGTCAGGCCGAATACCACGTCCAGTATCTTGCCGCGAAACTCCCATACTACCGCCAGGATTGCTGCCAGTTGGATGATGATGTTGAATGCAATCGCGCGTTCACCGCCGAAATCGATCAAATCGGCAACGATGATCTGGTGCCCGGTACTGGAGATTGGTAGAAACTCCGTCAGCCCTTCAACCACTCCCAGGATGAGTGCCTGGAAGGCAGTCCATAAATCCATTGATCCCCCGTTAGAGCCGTGCTGCTTGCCAGGCCCATGCTCTTGATTTAGCTGTGATTGCCGGTTGAGGCAGCGAAGATGTTGGTGCGCGGCGGATGCTACCAGAGCGACGGTGCGAAGACTTGTGCGGGGTTGTAACGGTGTGGAAGCGCCTGCTGTACCGGCCGCTTCCACAAGGGGCTGCGTTGGCACTGTCAGTGCAGCTTGTTCTTGGCCAGTTCGATGTCGTTCATCAGCGCCTTGGCCATCGCCAGCAGGTAATCGGCTGAGCCCAGCAGCTTGTGGTCATCCTCCATGTCGCCTTCGCGCACAAGGTGCTTGATGTAGCCCAGCAGGACGGACACGTGCTCGTAGGCATCATCGATCGGTACGCCGGGTTGTACGCGGAGCAGGTCCAGGGTGGGGTTGCCGGCTTCGAGGAAGGTTTCAAGGCCTGCGGTGAGGATGGGGGAGGGGGTGTTCTTCTTCATGGTGGATCTCCAGTGCGTGACAAGGAGCAACCACCTCGATCTTTCTCACGGACAAAGGTGGCAGCCATTGCGCGGGGTGAGAAACCGGTGCACTGACGCCGGCCAAGCCGAAGCCTGCCCGCGAATGGCTGCCATTGAACAGTAGAGCAGCAGTGCATACAGGTTCTCACACCCGGTCACCAACATGGCGACCCGGTGAAATTAGCCCTGGGGCATTTCCCCGACAATTCAGCTGCTTCTGACCGCTGTGTAGGATAGTTCGCTTGCTGCTTCGAACTGAAGCGGTGGGGGCGAGGTTCAGGAAAGTCTGACGATTCTGGGGGCTGACAGGTGTACGCCTCAAGTGTTGTAGCGCCTGTTAGATCGAGCGCCGCCCGCGCGGCGCTTCGCAGCACAAGGCTGCTCGAGGGTGTCAGAAATTTTGTGTTCGGGCATAACATGAGTAAGAGGTGCATGTATGCCAACCAAAAAGAAACCCCTGCGTGACCTGCCCAAAATCCCCAAAGAGCTGCTGGAGCAGTTCGGTGAGGGTTTGATGACCGCAGAAGCTATCGAGGATGCCTCTGCGGCGTTCAAAAAGGCCCTGATTGAGCGAGCTCTGCATGCCGAGCTCGGCCACCACCTGGGTTATCCGCCGGGCGCGCAGCGCCCAGAGGATGAAACCAACCAGCGTAACGGTAAGAGTGGCAAGACGGTTTTGACCGGCGATGGCCCTCTTCGTTTGGAAATTCCCCGAGATCGAGACGGCAGCTTTGCACCCATTCTGATCCCTAAGCACGAGCGGCGGTACACCGGCTTCGATGACAAGATCATCGCCATGTACGCCCGAGGCATGACGGTCAGAGAGATCCGAGCCTTTCTGTCCGAGCAGTATGGAACCGACGTTTCGCCCGATTTCATCAGCTCTGTGACAGATGAGGTCATGGAGGAGATTGGCGCGTGGCAACAGCGACCACTGGAGCCGATGTACCCGGTCATTTTCTTCGATGCGCTGCGGGTGAAGATTCGCGAAGAAGGCCTGGTGCGCAACAAGGCCATTTACCTGGCACTGGGCGTTCTACCCGACGGGACGCGCGATATCTTGGGCATCTGGATCGAGAACACCGAGGGTGCGAAGTTCTGGATGAAGGTCTTTAACGATCTCAAGACGCGTGGTGTCGAAGATGTGCTGATTGCCGTGACCGATGGTCTCAAAGGCATGCCAGAGGCCCTCAGCGCCGTGTTTCCAGAGACGACGCTGCAGACGTGCATCGTGCACCTGATCCGCAACAGCCTCGACTTCGCGGCCTGGGACAAGCGGCGGGCTCTGGCCAAGGAGCTGAAGCCGATTTACCAAGCCATCAATGCTGAAGCGGCTGAGCAAGCACTCGATGAATTTGAAAGCGGGCCGTGGGGCGAGAAATATCCAACGGTGGTGGCTGCCTGGAGACGCGCCTGGGATCGAGTGATTCCATTTTTCGTCTTCCCTCCGGCCATCAGGAAGGTGATTTACACTACCAACGCCATCGAGAGCATCAACGCCCAACTACGCAAGGTCATCAAGACTCGCGGGCATTTCCCGAATGATGACGCAGCGACCAAACTGATTTGGCTGGGATTGCGCAACATAACAGCCAATTGGGGAAAACCGGCCCATGATTGGAAAAGCGCGATGAATCAATTTGCGATTCTGTACGGAGATCGGTTCATCAGGCCAACCTGGTGAAAATCAGGGCCTGCCTGGCGGCAGGCCATTACCGGCCCGAACACAAAAAAACTGACAGTCCCGGCTGCTCCTACATCTGTTTCGGGCCAGTAACGCCTGTGCCTGCGCGCGCGACCGCCTTGTTTGTCCGACACGATATTGAGGTGGACGCCAAAGGGTCGCGCGCCTCTGTCACAGGAAAAATTGGCCCGAAACAGATGTAGGAGCAGCCTTGTGCTGCGAAGCGCCGCGCGGGCGGCGCTCGATCTCACAGGCGCTGCAAAACCCAAGGCAGGCACCTGGAAGCCCAACCGCAATCCCCAATCAAACCTTCAGCACCAACTTGCCAAAGTTCTCCCCACTGAACAGCTTCAGCAAGGTCTCGGGGAAGGTCTCCAGCCCTTCCACCACATCCTCCTTGCTCTTCACCTGCCCGCTGGCCAGCCACCCGGCAATCTCCAGCGCGGCCTTGCCGTAATCCTTGGCGTAATCCATCACCACGAAGCCTTCCATGCGCGCGCGGTTCACCAGCAACGACAGGTAGTTGGCCGGGCCTTTCACCGCTTCCTTGTTGTTGTACTGGCTGATCGCGCCGCAAATCACGATGCGTGCCTTGAAGTTGATGCGGGTCAGCACGGCGTCGAGGATGTCGCCGCCGACGTTGTCGAAGTACACGTCCACGCCTTTGGGGCATTCGCGCTTCAGGCCGGCCAGCACGTCTTCGGCCTTGTAGTCGATCACCCCATCAAAGCCCAGTTCGTCCTTCAGGTACTGGCACTTCTCGGCGCCGCCGGCAATGCCGACCACGCGGCAGCCTTTGATCTTGGCAATTTGCCCGACAATGCTGCCCACCGCGCCAGCCGCGCCGGAAATGACCACGGTGTCACCGGCCTTGGGCTGGCCGACGTCCAGCAGGGCGAAGTAGGCGGTCATGCCGGTCATGCCCAGCGCCGACAGATAGCGGGGCAGGGGCGCCAGGTTGGGGTCGATCTTGTGCAGGCCCTGGGGTTCGCCAGTGAAGTAGTCCTGCACGCCAAGGGCGCCGCTTACATGGTCGCCCGGCTTGTAGGCGGGGTGGTTGGAGGCAACCACTTCGCCAACACCCAGCGCGCGCATCACCTGGCCCAGGGCCACGGGCGGGATGTAGGACTTGCCTTCGTTCATCCAGCCGCGCATGGCCGGGTCCAGCGACAGGTACAGGTTGCGCACCAGCACCTGGCCTTCGCCGGGTTGTTCGGCGGGCACGGTCTCGAAGCTGAAGTCGTCACGGCTCACGGCGCCGACCGGGCGTTTGGCGAGCAGGAAGCGGCGGTTGGTGTTGGTCATGGCGGGTCCTTGTGGGCAATGGAAGGGGGAGGCGTCAAATCTACCCTGTTGATGTAGGCAGGTCCTTAACATCACTGACAAGCATGGTAGCCCAACCGGTGGGGTGATGATGCTGCCCGGGCGGGTGGTGGCTGACTATGCTCTGAACCCCACCAAGCACGCTTTGGAGCACGCGATGAGCATGACCTTTTCCGGCCAGGTAGCCCTGGTCACCGGCGGCGCCGCCGGCATCGGCCGGGCAACCGCCCTGGCTTTCGCCCAGGAGGGCCTGAAGGTGGTGGTGGCCGACCTCGACCCGGCCGGTGGCGAGGCCACTGTGGCCCTGATCCACGCTGCGGGCGGGGAGGCGCTGTTCATTGCCTGCGACGTTACTCGTGACGCCGAGGTGCGCCAACTGCACGAGCGCCTGATCGCTGCCTATGGCCGGCTGGACTATGCCTACAACAACGCAGGTATCGAGATAGAGCAGGGCCGCCTGGCCGAGGGCAGCGAGGCGGAGTTCGATGCCATCATGGGCGTCAACGTGAAGGGTGTGTGGCTGTGCATGAAGTACCAGCTGCCGTTGCTGTTGGCCCAGGGCGGTGGGGCCATCGTCAATACCGCTTCGGTGGCGGGCTTGGGCGCGGCGCCGAAGATGAGCATCTACAGCGCCTCGAAGCACGCGGTGATCGGCCTGACCAAGTCGGCGGCCATCGAATACGCCAGGAAGGGCATCCGGGTGAATGCGGTGTGCCCGGCGGTGATCGACACCGACATGTTCCGCCGCGCCTATGAGGCCGACCCACGCAAGGCCGAGTTTGCCGCTGCCATGCATCCGGTGGGGCGCATTGGCAAGGTCGAGGAAATTGCCAGTGCCGTGCTGTACCTGTGCAGTGATGGCGCAGCGTTCACTACAGGGCATTGCCTGGCGGCGGATGGTGGGGCTACGGCGATCTGAGCCGAAACCGCGTGGCCTTCTTCGCGGGCTTGCCCGCTCCCACAGGTACCCCGCTGCCCTCAGGTCCTGTGATGTCTCTGTGGGAGCGGGCAAGCCCGCGAAGAGGCCCTGGCAGACCACCACAATGCCAGCCCAACAACAACACATCCCACCACCAACACTTCACCAAATACCAGTAAGGCCAGCTGTGACCCTAACCGGTCACTCAGCAGCCCGGTAAAGATCACCGGCAGGCTGAACCCCAGATACGCCAACAGGAAGAACCCGGCACTGGCCCGTGTCTTCTCGTTGCCGGCGAGCTGGTTCACCGCTGCCAGCCCGCCCAGGTAGATAAACCCGTAGCACGCACTGCTGGCCGCCACCGCACCCAGCAATACCGCGCCCAGTTGGCCGCTGTCCGCACCCCAGGCCAGCACGGCATAGCTGCACGGCAATATCACCAGCCCCAGCAGCGTGGCCGTACGGCTGCGCAGGTGCCGTGCCATGGGCTGGAACAACAACCCGCAGCTGATCACGCAAAAGGTCGAGAACCCTGACCAGGCGCTAAGCCCATGCTGGCGCAGGATGCCCGGCAGCAGGGCGATCACCAGCCCCACGCAGGCCCAAGCCAGCAAAATGGCCAGGCCATAGGCCACGCTGCCACGCGGATAGCAGGGCAGCCGCAGCATGGGGTTGCGTTTTGCCGGGCGTGGGTCCGGCAGGCGCCATACCAGCAGCATGGCCAGCGCCGCCAGCAGCAGTTGCAGGTGGAAACTGCCCGGGGTCAGGCTGGGGCCGCGCAGCAGGAACAGGCTAGTCAGCGCCGCGCCCAGGCCAAAGCCCAGCGAGGTGCTGGCGGTAACCCAGTTGGCGGCGCGGGTGTTGTCCGCGCTGCCCATCAGTTCACCCATGTAGGCGGTGGCCGTGGCCGAGGCCAGGCCGGTACCCAGGCCGAGGAACAGCCGGGCGAGGCCCAGGGTTTGCAGGCTGGGGGCCAGCAGCATCAGCACGGTGGCGACCATCGACAGGGCCAGTGCGGCGAGCACCAATGGCCGGCGCCCAACCCGGTCGGCCAGTCCGCCCAGGGCCAGCAGTACGGGTAGCACGCCGAGCACGTAGCCGGAGAAAGCTACTGCGGTGGCGGCGGCGCCTTGGCCGGAGAGTTCGGCATAGGTGATGTACAGCGGGGCCTGCAGGTTGACCGCCAGGGTGATGAGGCAGAGGGCGAAGGCCAGGCGGGCCGGGCCTGTTCACTCTGATGCCAGCCCATTCCGATCACCAGACACACCGCCAACCCTTTTATGCTTAACTGTTCGCTCAAAACCAGCGAACACTTGCCCCATGCACTTGCCCCTCGACCGCACCAGCCCCACCCCGCTGGTGCAGCAACTCACCGACCACCTGCAAACCTGGATCGGCCAGCAACGCCTGCGCCCCGGCGCGCGCCTGCCGTCGATTCGGGCTTTGGCCCGCAGCCAGGCGGTCAGTGCGTCGTGCGTGATCGAAGCCTACGACCGCCTGGTCGCCAACGGCTGGCTGGAGGCCCGTCACGGCACCGGCTTTTTCGTCGCCGAGCGCAAACCCGGCCTGGCCGTGGAAGACGCCCAACCCTGGGGCGAGGCCAGCGACGGCAGCTGGCGGCAGTTTCGCGAGGGCCATGACGAATTGCTCAAGCTGGGCTGCGGCTGGCTACCCAGCAGTTGGCGCGCGGCCACCGAGCTGGCCCAGGCAGTGCGCCAGGTAAGCCGTGGCAATCCGCAGGACCTGTTCGACTATTGCCCACCCCTGGGCCTGGCCAGCCTGCGCCAACAGCTGCACAAGCGCCTGGCGCAGCTGGGCATCGCCGCCGGCCCCGAACGTATCCTCACCACCCACGGCGCCAGCCACGGCCTGGACCTGCTGGTGCGCACCCTGCTGCGCCCGGGCGACACGGTCCTTGTGGAAAACCCCGGCTACTACAACCTGTACAACCTGCTGCGCCAACACCAGGTGCGCATGCTGCCGGTGCCGCGCACCGCCGAAGGCCCGGACCTGGCGGCCCTCGAAGCGCTGTTGGCGGCGCACAAGCCGCGCTGCCTGTTCATCAACAGCCTGTACCACAACCCCACCGGCACCAGCCTGACGCCGAAGGTGGCCTACTGCCTGCTGGAACTGGCCCGCGAGCACGACCTGCGCATCATCGAGGACGATATCTACGCCGACTTCCAGGAAGGCCCCGTCACGCGCCTGGCCACCCTCGACAGCGAGCAGCGAGTAATCTACATGGCCAGTTTCTCGAAAACCCTCAGCAGCTCGTTGCGGGTCGGCTACCTGGTCGCCGACCCGGTGTTGTTGGCGCGTCTGGCCGAATTCAAGATGGTCAGCGGCATCGGCACTTCGCGCTTTGCCGAGCAGGTGGTGGGGCAGATGCTGGCCAACGGTAGTTACCGCAAGAGCGTGCAGCGCCTGCGCGTGCGCCTGGGGCAGCACATGGCCAGGCTGCTCGGCCAGCTGGAGCAGGCTGGCTGGCAGGTGTTCTGCGAACCCTACGGCGGCATGTTCGTCTGGGCCCGGGTGCCAGGCCGCGATTTTGCCAGCCTGGAGCGCCTTGCACTGGAACACGACGTGCTGCTCACCACCGGCAGCGCCTTCGATTACCAGGGCGCGGCCAGCGCCTGGCTGCGCATCAATGTCGCTTACGGGCAGGACTCCCGCGCCCAGGCCTTCCTTCAGCACGCAGGGCGACCTCTGCCAAGCTGATAGCGACACGCTCATAGCTATTTGACACTATTCTGACGTCAGGCCCTTGTTCATCGGCTGGCAACGTTGCCACCCTTGGCCTTCGGGATAACCTCGCACGCAGAAGGGGGAATCGGCATGGGCACGAGCAAGCACGGTGTGCTGGCGAACCTGGGCATGGCACGCAAACTCGGCTTGGGCTTTGCCCTGGTGCTGGTGCTGACCCTGGCGGTGGCCGGCATTGGCATTGCCGCGTTGCACAGCGTTGGCCAGCGCTTCGACAGCTTGCGCCAGCTGGCCCAGTTCAATACTGACCTGCTGCGCTTGCGCCAGCACGAGCAGGCATTTGCCCTGCGGTCCGACCTGCAGCAGGCCGAGGCCTTGCGCAGCGGCTTGCAGGGCCTGGTCGAACGCGCCCGTGGCCTGCCGGCGCTGGCGGCGGCGGAAACCGACCTGGCAGCCTATGGCCAGGCGTTTGAGGCCTTTGTCGAGGCGGTGCAGGCCAAGGAGCTGGCGCTGGACATGGCCAGTTGGTCGGTGTCCAGCGTGGCCAATAACCTCGACGTACTGCAGGCCGGCCTGGCCGATGATGGCGTGTATACCCTCAAGCAGTCCCAGGGCCAGCAGGGCGGCGCGTTCCTCGAGCAGGCCACGCAGGTGGCGCAGGTGTCGCGGCTGATGCTGCAGGCCATGGACGAAGCGCGGGTACGCCTGGAAAAAAGCCGCAAGGGCGAAGAGGGCGTCAGCCAGGAACGCATCGCCCAGACTGTAGAGGCCGCCAGCCTGGTCAGCCAGTTGCAGGGCGCTGTCAGCGATGCCGGCTACCAGAGTGTGTTGGGCGAAGTGGCGGGGCACATTGGCAGCTTCTCGGAAAAGCTTAACGAATACACGGACCAACTGGCCCGCGAGCAGGGCTTGAAGGCGCAGTTGCAGGCCAGTGCCGAGCAAGTCACCAACCGGGTCGACCAGGCTTATCTGGGGCAGGAGCAGGCCTTGCAGGGCGAACTTCAACGCAATGCCGTGGCCATCGGCCTGGCTACCGCATTGGCGCTGCTGGTAGGTGTGCTGGCAGCCTGGCTGATCACCCGCGCCGTGGTCGGGCCGCTCAAGCATGTGATTGCCCGCGCCCAGCGCATCGCTGCCGGCGAGCTGAGCTTCGACGCCCAGGCACCACGCCGTGACGAAGTAGGGCAGTTGATGCAGGCCATGCAGCAGATGGCGGCGGGCCTGTCGGGAATTGTCAGCGGTTTGCAGCAGGGCATCGAGCAACTGGCCGGCAATGCGCAGGCGCTGTCGGCGGTGACCGAACAGACCAACCGCGAGGTGGGCAGCCAGAAGGAAGAGACCGAGCAGGTGGCCACCGCCATGCAGCAGATGACCGCCACCGTGAACGATGTGGCGCGTAATGCCGAGGAGGCGGCGCAGGCGGCCCAGGCTGCGGATGAGAAGGTTGATTCCGGGCAGCAGGTGGTGCGCCAGAGCATGCAGCGCATCGAGCAACTGGCGTCGGCGGCGGAGACGGCCAGCGCCGGTATCGACAGCCTCAGTGCCGAGATCCACACCATTGGCGACGTGCTGGAAGTGATCAAGAGCGTGGCTGAGCAGACCAACCTGTTGGCGCTGAATGCTGCTATCGAAGCCGCCCGCGCGGGTGAACAGGGGCGTGGCTTTGCCGTGGTCGCTGACGAGGTGCGTGCGTTGGCGCGGCGTACCCGGCAGTCTACCGAGCAGATCGAGACCTTGGTCGCCAGCCTGCGCGGCAATGCCCAGCAGTCGGTGGCGCAGATTCGCGGCAGTACCGAGCTGGTGCGTTTGGCGGTGGCCGATGCGCTGCAGACCGAAAGCGCGCTGGGCAGCATTGCGGCGGCGGTGTCATTGATTCAGCAGATGAACCAGCAGATTGCCGCGGCGGCCGAGCAGCAGAGCTCGGTGGCGGAAGAGATCAGCCGCAGCGTCACGCAGATCCGTGGTAGTGCCGATCAGGCGGCGTTGGCGATGCAGGACAATGCCCGGTCGAGTATCGAGCTGGCGCAGCTGGGTACCGACCTGAAGGGGATGGTGGGGCATTTCAGGTTGTGATCTGGACCTGGGGCTTGTGTTGCCTGTACCGGCCCCTTCGCGGGTAAACCCGCTCCCACAGGAATACCACAATGCTGAATATTGTGTGATCCCTGTGGGAGCGGGTTTACCCGCGAAGAGGCCAGTACAGGCAACAAATACCTTCAGGCCCTGCGCGGGTTGAGGATCATCAAGGCCAGTACCCCCGCCACAATCCCCCAGAACGCCGAACCAATCGAGAACAAGGTCAGCCCCGAAGCGGTAACCATGAAGGTAATCACCGCCGCCTCCCGCTCGCGCGCTTCGCTCATTGCCACGGTCAGCCCGTTCATGATCGAGCCGAACAGCGCCAGCGCCGCAATCGACAGCACCAGTTCTTTTGGCAGCGCCGCAAACAGCGCCGCCAAGGTCGCGCCGAACACCCCGGCAATGCCATAAAAAATCCCGCACCACACCGCCGCGGTATAACGCTTGGCCGGGTCTTCATGGGCATGCGGCCCGGTGCAGATTGCCGCGCTGATCGCCGCCAGGTTGACCCCGTGCGAGCCGAACGGTGCCAGGAGCAGCGAGGCAAAGCCGGTGGCCGAGATCAGCGGCGAGGCCGGCACCTGGTAGCCGTCGGCGCGCAGCACGGCCACACCCGGCATGTTCTGCGAGGTCATCGCCACCACGAACAGCGGAATGCCAATGCTGATGGTCGCCGCCAGCGAGAAGCTTGGCGTGGTCCACACCGGCGTGGCCACTTCCAGCCGGAAGCCGCTGAAGTCCAGCAGGCCCAGGGCGCCGGACAGCGCCGTACCCACCAATAGCGCGGCCAGCACGCAGTAACGCGGCGACAGGCGTTTGACCAGCAGGTAGCTGAAGAACATGCCCAGTACCAGCAGGGTGCGATGCTGGGCGGCAACGAAGATTTCGCTGCCGATCTTGAACAGGATACCCGCCAGCAGCGCCGAGGCCAGCGAGGCCGGGATGCGCTTGACCAGGCGCTCGAAACTGCCGGTCAGGCCACAGATCAGCACCAGCACGGCACAGGTGATGTAGGCGCCGATCGCTTCGCCATAGCTGACCCCGCCCAGGCTGGTGATCAGCAAGGCGGCGCCGGGGGTGGACCAGGCCACGGTAATCGGTGTGCGGTAACGCAGCGACAGGCCGATGCTGCACACCGCCATGCCGATCGACAACGCCCAGATCCATGAGGAAATCTGCGCGGTGGTCAGCCCGGCTGCCTGGCCGGCCTGGAACATCAGCACCAGCGAGCTGGTATAGCCGGTGAGCATGGCGATGAAGCCGGCGACCACCGCCGACGGGGAGCTGTCTGCCAGGGGCCGCAGGCGTACGGAAGTGGCATCGGTCATGAACAAAATCCTTGTAAAGGTGTAAGCAGTTTTTTCAGACTACAGCGAGCAAGGTTGATCCTTGCCATACAGCGGCCATTGCTTTTAGCCGTACAGTCGCCAACTATTGGGTGAAAATGCAGAACTGCACAGGCAGCCACAAGAATGGTGCCCGCTTTTGTAGGAGCAGGTGAGATCTTTGGCATAGAGGGGGAGAGGGGCGATGTACAAGGTCTATGGCGACTACCAGTCGGGCAACTGTTACAAGGTCAAGCTGATGTTGAGCCTGCTGGGCCGGCCATATGAATGGCACCCGGTGGACATCCTCAAGGGCGAGACCGAAACGCCCGAGTTCCTGGCGATGAACCCCAACGGCAAGGTACCGGTGCTGGAGCTGGAGGACGGCAGCTACTTGTGGGAGTCCAATGCCATTCTCAACTACCTGGCCGACGGCAGCGAGTTCCTGCCCACCGAGCCACGCCTGCGCACCCAGGTGCTGCAGTGGCAGTTCTTCGAGCAGTACAGTCATGAGCCCTACATTGCCGTGGCGCGTTTCATCCAGTTCTACCTGGGGTTGCCGGACGAGCGACTGGAGGAGTACCGCAAGCTGCACAAGGGCGGTTACAAGGCATTGAAGGTGATGGAGCGGCAGCTGCAGATGACGCCGTACCTGGTCGGCGAACAGTATTCGATTGCCGATGTGGCGTTGTATGCCTACACCCATGTGGCGCAGCAGGGTGGGTTCGACCTGGCCGACTACCCGGCAGTGAGGGCCTGGTTGGAGCGGGTCAGCAGCCACCCGCGGCATGTGCCGATGGTGGGCTGACCTTTAGCCGGTGCCGGCCTCTTCGCGGGTAAACCCGCTCCCACAGGGAAATCACAGGACCTGACGGCAGTGGAGTACCTGTGGGAGCGGGTTTACCCGCGAAAGGGCCATTACAGGCCGCCGGCAAACAGTCAGGCCGAAGCGAACCGCTCATCGAGGTAAGCAATGATCGCCTTGGACTCATACATCCAGGTCACCTTGCCAGCTTCTTCAATACGCAGGCACGGCACTTTCACCCGGCCGCCACCTTCCTGCAGGGCCTGGCGGTGCACCGGGTCGTTCTTGGCATCGCGCAGCGCTACCGGCACGTTCAAACGGTGCAGGGTGCGGCGGGTCTTGACGCAGAACGGGCAGGCGTGGAACTGGTACAGCGCCAGGCCCTGGGCCGCTTGCTCGACGCGGGCCTGGGCGGCGGCGTCGCGCTTGCGCTTGGCCGGGCGGCTGATCCAGTCGCCGAACACGATGAGCTGGCCGAGGCCAACCCGCAGGGCTTTGACGATCATGGGCAACTCCTGAAATGAAAAAGCCGACCCGGCAGGGTCGGCTCGGGGTCAGCAGCCAATCACTTGATCAGGCTGAGGAACTCGCTGCGGGTGGCGGCGTTTTCGCGGAACTCACCCAGCATCACCGAGGTGATCATGGTCGAGTTCTGCTTCTCGACACCGCGCATCATCATGCACATGTGCTTGGCTTCGATGACCACGGCAACGCCGGCGGCACCGGTTACCTGCTGCACGGCCTCGGCAACCTGGCGGCTGAGGTTTTCCTGGATCTGCAGGCGGCGAGCGTACATGTCGACGATGCGCGCCACCTTCGACAGGCCCAGTACCTTGCCCTTGGGCAGGTAGGCCACGTGCGCCTTGCCGATGAACGGCAGCATGTGGTGTTCGCACATCGAATACAGCTCGATGTCCCGGACCAGCACCATTTCGCTGTTGTCAGAGCTGAACAGCGCGTTGTTGGTGACTTCTTCCAGTGTTTGCTCATAACCGCGGCAAAGGTACTTCATCGCCTTTGCAGCCCGCTTGGGCGTGTCGAGCAGGCCCTCACGGGAGACGTCCTCGCCAATCTGGCTGAGGATCTCGGTGTAGTTCTGTTCCAGGGACATGGATCTACCTGTGGGAAAAAATCGCAAAAACGAAGGGTACGGCGGTGAGGGCGGCGCTGCAAGCGCGGCGTTACTCGTCGCGGCCTTCGAGCATGGTTCGCTTGAGCATCACATACACCGCGCCGGTGCCGCCATGGCGGGCGCTGCACGAGGTAAAACCGAGCACCTGCGGGTGCTGGCGCAGCCAGGTGTTGACGTGGCTCTTGATCATCGGGCGCTTGCCGTCCAGGCGCGCGGCCTTGCCGTGGGTAACCCGCACGCAGCGCACTTCCAGTCTGGTGGCCTCGGCGATGAAATCCCACAGGGTTTCGCGGGCCTTTTCCACGGACATGCCGTGCAGGTCGAGGCTGCCCTCGAACGGGATCTGCCCCAGCTTCAGCTTGCGCAGCTGGCCTTCCTGTACGCCATCGCGGCGCCACAGCAACTCGTCTTCGGCGCCAACGTCGATGACGAACTGGTCGGACATGCCGTCGATCACCAGCGCCTTGTCACTGCGCACGGTCGCCGCCTGACGCAGGCCGGCCAGCTTCTGGCGGTCGGCCTTGGGCTTGCCGACTTCGGCGCGGTCGTGCCTGATCGGTTTGACACCGCGCACTTCGGCCTTGAACAGGGAAAAATCGTCGTCTTGCATGATGCCTCCACGTGGGCGGCGTAGTTTACGCGACTGTGGGGCCTTGTGCAGCCTGTGCCGGCCCTTTCGCGGGTAAACCCGCTCCCACAGGGACCGCGTCAGCAGTGCCTCAATCGTGCTTTTTCATCAGGTGCGGCGACAGGTTCAGTTCCCGCCCGCGGCGCAGGCGAATGCGGCTGCGCCGCCAGAAGCGCACGCCCAGCCACAGCAGCAGCAAACCGGCCACGGTGAGGATGCCGGCCAGCGGTTTGTTGGCATTGAGCTCCGCCAGGGCAGGGTAGTTGCCCAGCAGGCCGGCAACGCCGGCCATCGCCAGCAGCACGCCAAGGGTCGCCAGCATGGCCGAAAGGCCTGCCGCCAGGCGGGCACCCCAGTTACGCGGTTCGCGCGGGCGCAGGCGCTTGGCGTCGAAACTGCCTTTGAGCTTCATTCCGCTCTCCTCTGTGGATATCCGGAATTCGACCTGGGGCCGCCCATCGGGTTCCGCCCGGCTGCCGGGCGGTTGTGCTCAGCCGCTCAGATCAGGCTGGCGGTGGGGGCCACGCAAGCGAAGTTGTCGGCCATCACGGCCATTTCGCACTGGTGGATCTGCGCGGCCGGGATCACCCTATCCTTGAATGCCAGGTCGCGGGTCGCCGAAGCGTCTTCCACCAGGGTGCAGCGGTAACCATAGTCCTTGGCGCGGCGTACCGTGGTGCTGACGCTGGAGTGGCTCATGAAACCGCAGACGATCAGGTCCAGGTGGCCCAGCGCCTGCAGGGTCTCATGCAGCTGGGTGTTCTTGAATGCGTTGGGCATGCGTTTTTCAATGACGATTTCGCCTTCCAGCGGCTCCAGCCCTGGAATGAACTGGCCGGCCGGCCCTTGTGGGTCGAAGCGGCCACCGACAGTGCCCAGGTGGCGAACGTGGATGATCGGACGGCCGCTCTTGCGCGCGGCGTCGAGCAACCTGGCGATGTTGGCCACGGCCTCGTCCATGCCCGACAGCGCCAGGGGCCCGCTGAGGTACTCCTTTTGCGCATCGATGATGATCAGGCTGGCGTGGCTCAGCTTGGCCGGCGGGTAGTCGCGGCCAGTGAGGCGAAACATCGTGGTTGGAACGGACATCAAGGGCTCCTTGGATAGGGCTTTTGTATACCTATTCTCCCCTGCCTTGGCGCCAATGGGAATGGTTGACAACGCAAGCGGCATGGTTACTGGCTTGTGGCTAGCCATTGGGTAAGGCAAAGGAACAAATGTGCGGGTGGGGCTGTTAGACTTTTGTCCGGTCTGAATTAGGAGTACCCCGTGATCACATCCCGCCTGCGCACGCTGCGCGACTACATCCGCTGGGCGGTCAGCCGCTTCCACGAGCACGACCTGTTCTTCGGCCACGGTGCCGACAATGCCTGGGACGAGGCCCGCCTGCTGGTACTGGGGGCGGTGCACCTGCCGTGGGAGGTGGCCGACAGCTATCTGGACTGCATGCTCGAGGACGACGAGCGGGTACGCCTGCAGCACCTGCTCAAGCGCCGTATCGAAGAACGCGTGCCGGCCGCCTACCTGTTGGGCGAAGCCTGGTTCTGCGGCATGTCGTTCATCGTTGACGAGCGCGTGCTGGTGCCGCGTTCGCCGATTGGCGAGCTGATCGAGAAACGCTTCGAGCCGTGGCTGGCGAGCGAGCCGGCGCGCATTCTCGACCTGTGCACCGGTTCTGGCTGCATCGGCATCGTTGCCGCCGACGTGTTCCCCGAGGCCGAGGTAGTGCTGGCCGACCTGTCGTTCGAAGCGCTCGAAGTGGCCAACCAGAACATCGAACGCCACGGCCTGGACGGGCGGGTGTACACCGTGCAGGGCGACGGTTTTGGCGGTTTGCCAGGGCAACGTTTCGACCTGATCCTGTCCAACCCGCCGTATGTCGATGCCGAAGACTTCGACGACATGCCGGCCGAGTACCACCACGAGCCCGAGTTGGGCCTGGCCTGCGGCAACGATGGCCTGGACCTGGTGCGGCGCATGCTGGCCGAGGCGGCGGACCACTTGACCGACAAGGGCTTGCTGATTGTCGAGGTGGGCAACAGCCAGGTGCATGTCGAGGCGCTATACCCCGAGGTGGACTTTGCCTGGCTGGAGTTCGAGCGCGGTGGGCACGGGGTGTTCATGCTGACCGCCGAGCAGTGCCGCCAGCATCAGGAACTGTTCAAGGCCCGGGTCTGATTCCAGGGCCTCTTCGCGGGTAAACCCGCTCCCACAGGTATAGCGTTGCCCTCAGGTGCGACGCGGACCCTGTGGGAGCGGGTTTACCCGCGAATTAGGCGACGCGGTCTCAGCGCGTGGCAATCCAGATCAGCAACCCCGCCTGGAACACCGCAAACGCCACCAGGCAGGTAATGGTAAAGCGCAACCCGCTGTCTTCACGCTGGTACTTGGCAACCCGTTCATCCCGCTCACGCAGTTGCCCTTCCTTCTCCTGCAACTGCTGGTCAGCCTGCTGCAGCAGGCCGGCAGCATCCAGTATCCCCACTCGCTGCAAGCGCTCGCTGTTCCATGCTCCCTTGAGTTCGCCCACCGTCATTTCCACGGTACGGCCCTTCAGATGCTGGCTGTCCTCGTACTCCACCTCGATACCCATCCCGCGCAGGCAGTGGTCACGACGCAGGCGTGAGTCTTCGTTCAGCGCATCCTTGCTCGGCAGCGCCATGCCCTCGATCCGGTAGTGCGACCACTTGCGCTGCAGCCACTGCGCGGCCTGGGCCAGCAGGAAGCGGCCGATGCCACGGTTCAGCGGCTCCAGTTGCAGGCCATGTTCATTGCCAATGCGCACCAGGCGCGCGGAGTGGTCGACGCGAATGTCCAGGCGGTTCTGTTCCTTGTGCACCTTTTGCCCGGGCAGCTGGATTTCCATGCGCAGCAGGCTGTGGGCCTTGTCGTGGCGTTCGGCATAGCCGAACTGCACGAAGCGCAGGGGCCGCGCGCCGGTGTTGCGGTCGGTGGGCAGGGCGGCCAGGCGCAACAGCTGGAAGTGTTCGGCGGCCAGCTCGGCCCAGGGCAGGGCAGGGCTTTCCTCGGGCTCTTCGGCTGGCTCTACGGCGGCGGGGGCGGTTGTCATCAGGGCTTGTCCTCAAGTGCGTGCCGGCTGCAAGAGGGGGCACTGCGTGCCCCTTTCGCGACGCAAGGCCGCTCCCACAGAGGATCGCGCATCGCAGAGACGACGCGTAACGCTGTAGGAGCGGCCTTGTGTCGCGAAGGGCCGCGCAGCGGCCCCAATTTTCGCCGTTATCCACCCTATCGGCAGAAGCGCCCAGGACCTGAGGCTATTTCCCTTACGCCGAAGGCAAATGCTGGATAAACGTCACAATCTGCTCGCCAAGCTCCCTTGCCAGCGGCAGTTCTGGGTTGAGGTAGCTGTCGCGCTGCTGGCTCATCGCCTTGGGGCTGATGCGCAGCATGTGGTTCATGCCATCGATCAGCACCAGTTGTGCATCCGGCTTGGCGGCCTTCAGTCGTTCGGCGTCGATCACGCCTACCTGCACGTCGTTGCGCCCCTGCACGATCAACGCGGGCATGGGCAGGCGGGCGAAGGCCGCCGCCGGGTTTTGCTGGAACAGCGAAATCAGGTAGGGCTGCACGCTGGGGCGGAACACCTGGCGTAGCGGCGCCGGTACCTCCAGGCTGGTCTGTCCGGCCTGCAGGCGGTCGAGCAGGGCGCTGCCGCCGGCCAGTTGTGCCGGCGGCAGGCGCTGGGCCAGCTGTTCGCGCAGCACGTCGGCCAGCGGTCGGCCGCTGCCAGCCAGGGTAATCACCGCGCTGGCGCCGGCCTGCTCGGCGGCCAGGCTGGCGATCAGCGCGCCTTCGCTGTGGCCGATCAGGATCAACGGGCCGAAGCGCGGGTCGGCCTTGAGCTTGCGGCTCCAGGCGACCACGTCTGCTACATAGCGCTCCACGCTCAGGTCACGCTCGTCGGGCGTGGCCGGCTGGCTGGCGGCCACCCCGCGCTTGTCGTAGCGCACGCTGGCGATGTGTTCGTTGGCCAGCAGCAGGGCCAGGCGCTTGAGGTTGTCGACCCGGCCTGACGCCGGGTTGTTGCCGTCTCGGTCGGTGGGGCCGGAGCCGGCGATGATCAGCACCACCGGTGGCGGGGTTGGCTGTTGCGGCAGCAGCAGGCTGCCGTGCAGCACGCCCTGGCCGGTATCGAGGTCGATCGGGCGTTGCAGCACGGTGGGGGCGGCGGCCTGGGCCAGGCCGGTGCACAGCAGGAAGAAGAGGGCGACGAGGCGCGACATCATGCGGTACTACATGGGGAGATGAGGGTTTGACCCAGTGTTTGCGGGAAGGTTCGAAGGGGAGGTTGCCTGTACTGGCCTCTTCGCGGGTAAACCCGCTCCCACAGGTACAGCACAATTTTCGCATCTTGTGACTACCCTGTGGGAGCGGGTTTACCCGCGAAGAGGCCAGCACAGGCGATCAATCCATCTGTATACTGCCGCTTTCGTTCACTTCAGGCAGATCTCGCGGAGCGTCCATGTCCGGCAATACCTACGGCAAGCTGTTCACTGTCACCACCGCTGGCGAGAGCCATGGCCCGGCGTTGGTCGCCATTGTCGATGGATGCCCACCGGGCCTGGAGATTTCTCTCGACGACCTGCAGCACGACCTTGACCGGCGCAAGCCCGGCACCAGCCGGCACACGACCCAGCGCCAGGAAGCCGACGAGGTGGAAATCCTCTCCGGCGTGTTCGAAGGCCGCACCACCGGCTGCTCGATCGGCCTGCTGATCCGCAACACCGACCAGAAGTCCAAGGACTACTCGGCGATCAAGGACCTGTTCCGCCCGGCCCACGCCGACTACACCTACCACCACAAGTACGGCGTTCGCGACTACCGCGGCGGTGGCCGCAGCTCGGCGCGCGAAACCGCCATGCGCGTGGCCGCCGGTGCCATCGCCAAGAAATACCTGGCCACCCAAGGCATCACCGTGCGCGGCTACATGAGCCAGCTGGGCCCGATCGAAATCCCGTTCAAGACCTGGGAGTCGGTGGAGCAGAACGCCTTCTTCAGCCCTGACCCGAGCAAAGTGCCGGAGCTGGAGGCCTACATGGACCAGCTGCGCCGTGACCAAGACTCGGTGGGTGCCAAGATTACCGTGGTCGCCGAAGGCGTGATGCCGGGCCTGGGCGAGCCTATCTTCGACCGCCTCGATGCCGAACTGGCCCACGCGCTGATGAGTATCAACGCGGTCAAGGGCGTGGAGATCGGCGCCGGCTTCGCCAGCGTGGCCCAGCGCGGCACCGAGCACCGTGACGAACTGACCCCGGAAGGCTTCCTCAGCAACAACGCTGGCGGCATCCTCGGCGGTATTTCCTCGGGCCAGCCGATCGTTGCCCACCTGGCGCTGAAGCCGACCTCCAGCATCACCACCCCGGGCCGCTCCATCGACATCGACGGCAACCCGGTGGACGTCATCACCAAAGGTCGCCACGACCCGTGCGTGGGCATCCGCGCCACGCCGATCGCCGAGGCGATGATGGCCATCGTGCTGATGGACCACCTGCTGCGCCACCGCGCGCAAAATGCCGATGTGAAGGTGAATACCCCGGTGCTGGGCCAGCTCTGATTCGCCAGTACCGGCCTCTTCGCGGGTAAACCCGCTCCCACAGGAATATCACTGGGCCTGAGGGCAGTGGGGTACCTGTGGGAGCGGGTTTACCCGCGAAGAGGCCGGCACAGGTCCCCACAAGGCCACCCCATGCAACCAATCCCCTCCCACAGGAATATCACTGGGCCTGAGGGCAGTGAGGTACCTGTGGGAGCGGGTTTACCCGCGAAGAGGCCGGCACAGGTCCCCACAAGGCCACCCCATGCAACCAATCCCCTCCCACAGGAATATCACTGGGCCTGAGGGCAGTGAGGTACCTGTGGGAGCGGGTTTACCCGCGAAGAGGCCGGCACAGGTCCCCACAAGGTCACCCCATGCAACCAATCCCCTCCCACAGGAATATCACTGGGCCTGAGGGCAGTGAGGTACCTGTGGGAGCGGGTTTACCCGCGAAGAGGCCGGCACAGGTCCCCACAAGGTCACCCATGCAACCAATCCCCTACTGGCGCCTGTCCAGCTTCTACCTGTTCTACTTCGCCCTGCTCGGCTCCACCGCCCCGTTCCTGGCGCTGTACTTCGACCACCTGGGCTTCTCTCCGGCACGCATCGGCGAGCTGGTGGCCATCCCCATGCTCATGCGCTGCATCGCCCCCAACCTGTGGGGCTGGCTGGGTGACCGCACTGGCCAGCGCTTGCTGATCGTGCGCCTGGGCGCGCTATCTACCCTGGCCACCTTCGCCCTGATCTTCCTTGGCAAAAGCTACGCCTGGCTGGCGCTGGTCATGGCCCTGCACGCATTTTTCTGGCATGCGGTGCTGCCGCAGTTCGAGGTCATCACCCTGGCCCACCTGCATGGGCAAACCGCGCGCTACAGCCAGGTGCGCCTGTGGGGCTCGATCGGCTTCATCCTCACCGTGGTCGGCCTGGGCCGGCTGTTCGAGTGGCTGAGCCTGGACATCTACCCGGTGGCGCTGGTCACGATCATGGCCGGCATCGTCGCCGCCAGCCTGTGGGTGCCCAATGCCCAGCCGGTGGAGCAGGGCGAGCGCAGCGGCGCGGGCGGTTTCCTGCAGCAGCTGCGGGCGCCCGGGGTGGTCGCGTTCTACGCCTGCGTGGCACTGATGCAACTCAGCCACGGGCCGTACTACACCTTCCTCACCCTGCACCTGGAGCATCTGGGCTATGCCCGGGGGGCCATCGGTTTGCTGTGGGCACTGGGGGTTGTGGCTGAAGTACTGGTGTTCATGGCCATGAGCCGTATCTTCGCGCGGTTTTCGGTGCAGCGGGTGCTGCTGGCCAGCTTCGTGCTGGCGGCGCTGCGCTGGCTGTTGCTGGGCAACCTTGCCGGCGAGCCGGCGGTGCTGGTGTTTGCCCAGGTGTTGCACGCGGCCACCTTCGGCTGCTTCCATGCCGCCAGCATCGCTTTCGTGCAGGCCAGCTTCGGCGCCCGCCAGCAGGGCCAGGGCCAGGCGCTGTATGCGGCGCTGTCGGGCACTGGCGGTGCGCTGGGGGCTTTGTATTCGGGCTACAGCTGGAAACTGCTGGGGCCCACCTTCACCTTTGGTATGGCCAGTGCCGCAGCCTTGGCTGCAGCCGTTATCATTGCCCTTTGTTCGCAACCGACCAGGACCCGCCCCTGATGAGCATTCTCAGCGTTTTCCACCCCTCCAGCCCGGAACTGCCGAACAAGGTGTTGACCCACCACGACGATATCGTTGCCACCCTGGCCGAGCAGGGCGTGCGCTTTGCCCATGCCGAGCATGGCCTGCGTGTGCGCCCTGGCACCGCCCAGGAGGAGGTACTGGAGGCCTGTCGCGAGCACCTTGACCAGTTGATGACGGCGCATGGCAGCAAGGCTTTCGTGTTACTCAACCGTGAGGGTGAGGCCCCTGCGCAGGTGGACGTTCGCGATGAGCATGTGCATGACGCCGACGAGGTGTTTGCCGTGGTCAGCGGGCGGGCTCAGGTTGGCCTGCGTGCGGGGGATTGGGTGTATTCGGTGCTGTGCGAGAAGGGCGACCAGCTGGTGCTGCCGGCGGGGACTCGGCGCTGGGTCGAGCTGGGCGATACACCGTTTTGCTTGGCGTTGCGGTTGTACGGCAGCGAGGAAGGGATGCAGCCGAGGTTTACCGGGGATGTGACTGCGCGGGCGTTTCTGGGCATTGATGAGTTGTGATGGCTTTGCCGGCCTCTTCGCAGCACAAGGCTGCTCCTACAAGTAAAACGCGAAGCTTGAGGCCAGCGCGGGCCCTGTAGGAGCAGCCTTGTGCTGCGAAGAGGCCAGATCAACCAACACAAAACTCAGCGATAAGTCGGCAAGGCAAACCGCTGCTGGCTCTGCAGCATCGAAATCACCGGCAATTCACTGGCCTGCTCGGCCAAATCGCGGCGAATCGCACTGATCGCCCAGGACAGCTGCTCGGCACTGTGCAATTGCGCGTAGGTCAGCACGCGGCGGGTGACCTTGCCATCAGCTGCGCGCAGGGTCAGCAGCACACCGCCGTCTGGGCGGGCCTGGGTATTCACCTGGTAGGCCGAAAATACCGAAACGAACTTTTCCTGGATGAGGTCCATATCAACTCCTGGCTGTTGCGTGGCAGACGTGAGTTGATCGTTGCAGTGACCGTGCCAGGAAGCTTTTTCTGAAAAAATCCTTTAATTTCAGTAGGTTACGTATTTTTCGTCGAGGCGCTTTCGTGCAACCTGCATGGTCGTGCATTTTGCACAGTGCATATTGCACGACCCGCGGCCAGCTATCAGCCCGATAGAATCTGAACCTTTGACCCGGCAGCCTTGCCTGACAAAGACTTGGGCAACGATTTCTGCCAGGAGGTTCCAAATGTCCAGCCAACCCACGCCCACCACCATGACCGACGACGAAACCGCCGCCTTTGCCGAGCAGGTGTTCGAACGTGCCCGCCAGGGCGATGCCGAGATGCTCGGGCGCCTGCTGGCCAGCGGCCTGCCGGCCAACCTGCGCAACCACAAGGGCGACACCCTGCTGATGCTGGCCAGCTACCACGGCCACCACGACGCAGTGCGTGTGCTGCTGGCGCATGGCGCCGACCCGCTGATTGCCAATGATAACGGCCAACTGCCCATCGCCGGCGCCGCGTTCAAGGGTGACCTGGCCATGATTCGCCTGTTGCTGGAGCACGGCGTACCGGTGGACGCCGCCGCGCAGGATGGCCGCACCGCACTGATGCTGGCAGCCATGTTCAACCGCAGCGAAATCCTCGAGTACCTGCTGGCCCAGGGGGCCGACCCGGCCCGTCAGGATGCCCGCGGTATCACCGCACTGGTGGCAGCGCAAACCATGGGGGCCGTGGACGCCGCAGCGCGCCTGCAAGTGCTGGCCGGCTAACCGCAAGGGGGCATTTGCGGCTATCCTTGGCGACTTTTCACCCGTCGCAGGCCCCCTTTCATGAAAACTCAGTTGCTCGAATTCATCAGCCTCATTGGCGCTGGCTGCATGCGCGAGGAAGACATCGAGCGCATCGCCGACGAGGCCGCCCAGGCCTACGCCGACCCCGCTGCCTTTCTGGCCGCCAACCCCGACATCAACTACGACGACAGCTTCCCCATTCCGCTGGGCGAATGGGTGGTGCTGGGCAGCCTGCCGGACACCGTGGTGTTCCAGGCCGACAGCTACCAGGACCTGTTCCAGCAGATCAGCGACTCGTTCGACCAGAGCGTGCCGTTCACCCTCAAGCCCAAACAACTGGCCCGCACCGAGCCGCTGACCGCGCTCAATCGCATTCAGGTGCAGATGGGGGCGCTGAACAAGGAGGCGGGTGGGTATGTGCTGCTCAACTTCAGCCAGTTGCTGGATGACGAGCTGCAGATGGTGATGGTAGGGCAGAACGACCTGGCGCGGGTGCTGGAGCTGGGTGCTGAGGTGGGGATCAAGGTCGAGCCGGCGCTTGAGGCGTTGAAGGTCGCCGTACACGTCTGATTTCCGCGTTTGCTTCTTCGCGGGTAAACCCGCTCCCACAGGGATATCACTTCCCTCGGGCCCAGTGAGATCCCTGTGGGAGCGGGTTTACCCGCGAAGAGGCTGGTACAGGCAGCTTCAATCTTCAGCCCAGCGCGGTATCGAGGAACATCATCACCGCAAACCCACCCATCAACCCCAGGGTCGCCGCCGTCTGGTGCCCATTGCGGTGGGTTTCGGGAATCACCTCGTGGCTCACCACAAAAATCATCGCCCCCGCCGCCAGCCCCATGCTGACCGGGTAGGCCAAGGCAAAGCCGGTCGAAATCCCCAGGCCGATCACCGCACCCAGCGGCTCCATCAGCCCCGACCCGATCGCCACCAGCGCGGCTTTCAGGTTCGACAACCCGGTAGCGCGCAAGGCCAGCGCCACGGCCAACCCCTCGGGGATGTCCTGAATTGCGATGGCGCTGGTCAGCGGCAGGCCGATGTTCATGTCGCCATTGGCAAAGCTCACGCCAATGGCCATGCCCTCAGGCAGGTTGTGCAGGGTAATCGCCAGCACGAACAACCACACCCGGCTGATGCGCTCGGCCTCCGGGCCGCAAGGGCCGGTGCTTTCGTGTTCATGCGGGGTGAAGCGGTCCAGGCCCAGCATCAGCAGCACGCCCAGGCCCATGCCCAGCACCACGGTAAAGGCCGCGGCCGGGCCGTTGCCGGTAATTTCGCGGGCGGCATCCAGGCCCGGCAGAATCAGCGAAAACGAACTGGCCGCCAGCATCATGCCGGCGGCAAAACCCAGCATCACATCCTGGGTGCGGGCCCTGACATCGCGCAGCACCACTGCCAGCACCGCGCCCAGCGCCGTGGCGCCAAAGCCGGACAACCCGCCCAGTGCGGCCAGGTGCAGGTTTTCGGCGTGGTCGCCGTTCACTGCGTTCCACAGGCTGGCGGCCAGCAGTAGCAACACCGCCAGCAGGCTCAACCCCAGGCCGGCGCTGAGCCACGGGGTGTTCACGGCTTGCTGGCGCCAGGCGTTCAGCAGCGAGGTCGGGGCGGCGCTTTGAGTGTGGGCGGGGGGCATGTGAACCTCGAATCAGTGATTAACGGCAGTCTACTCAGGGACCTGCGGCAATCGCCAAGGATTCCCTTCTATCGCCTTGATAGCTGACTATGCTGTGCAGCAAAGCCTTTGACAGGAGTTTTGGCATGGGGTCGACGTTCAACAGCCTGGTCGGGCTGATCATCCTGGCGCTGGATATCTGGGCCATCCTGAATGTGATCAAGAGTGGCAGCGAAGTGGGCATCAAGGTGTTGTGGATCCTGCTGATCGCCTTGCTGCCGGTGGTGGGGCTGGTGATCTGGGCGATCGCCGGGCCACGGGGGAATGTGCGGATCTGAATGGCTGTGCTGGCCTCTTCGCGGGTGAACCCGCTCCCACAGGGGGATCACTGGACCTGAGGGCAGTGATCCCCCTGTGGGAGCGGGCGTGCCCGAGAAGAGGCCGTAACAGACAAAAGCGGCAACACCCCCGTGACAAAATTTTCACATTGGTTTAAACAGAATCCGCACCCGCACAATGCTGCGTTGGTATACACCTGCGCCATCTCCGCAAACCCGCAATCCTAGGACCTTCCCATTCATGGCTAACCTGGACGCCTTGAAGCAACGGGGCGCGCGAGCGTCGTTCTCGCCCACTCTGAAATCCCACCTGGCCTACACGCTGCTCAGCGGCCTGGTGATCATGCTGATGCTCAGCCTCGTGCGCCTGGCGCTGCTGGTCTACAACAGCGACATGATCGGCGATACCCCCAGCGCGACCGTCGCAGAAGGCTTTCTCAATGGCTTGCGCTTCGACCTGCGGGTAGTGGTGTACATCAGCATTCCGCTGCTGCTGGCCATCCTCAGTCCCTGGGCCATGGCCCGGCGTGGCCTGTTCCGTTTCTGGCTGACCATCACCTCGAGCGTGGTGATGTTCCTCGGCCTGATGGAAATGGACTTCTATCGCGAGTTCCACCAGCGCCTCAACGGTTTGGTGTTCCAGTACATCAAGGAAGACCCGAAGACCGTGCTGAGCATGCTCTGGTACGGCTTCCCGGTGGTGCGCTACCTGCTGGCCTGGCTGTTCGGCACCTGGCTGCTGAGCCTGCTGTTCAAGGGCATCGACCGCATGACCCGTGGCAACGGTGCCGGCGAGGTCACCCTGCAGCGCCGTGCAGCGCCGTGGTACAACCGCCTGGCGGTGTTCATGGTGATCCTGCTGGTGGCCGTGGTCGCCGCCCGTGGCACCCTGCGTCAGGGCCCGCCGATGCGCTGGGGTGATGCCTTCACCACCGATTCCAACTTCGTCAACCAGCTGGGCCTGAACGGCACCCTGACCCTGATCGATGCTGCCAAGAGCCGCTTCGGCGAAGACCGCGCCAACATCTGGAAGCCGGTGCTGGAGCAGGACGTAGCCACGCAGAGCGTGCGCGAGCAGCTGCTGACCGCCCACGACACCCTGGTCGATGCCGACGAGGCTGCAATCCGCCGCGACTTCGTGCCGCCGGCCGAGCGCACCCTGCCGATCAAGAACGTGGTGGTGATCCTGATGGAAAGCTTCGCCGGCCACTCGGTGGGCGCGCTGGGCAGCCCCAACAACATCACCCCGTACTTCGACAAGCTGGCCAAAGAAGGCCTGCTGTTCGACCGCTTCTTCTCCAACGGCACCCATACCCACCAGGGCATGTTCGCCACCATGGCCTGCTTCCCCAACCTGCCAGGCTTCGAGTACCTGATGCAGACCCCGGAAGGCGGCCACAAGCTCTCCGGCCTGCCAGCCTTGCTCAGCGCCCGCGATTACGACGACGTTTACGTCTACAACGGCGACTTTGCCTGGGACAACCAGTCCGGGTTCTTCGGCAACCAGGGCATGACCACCTTCATTGGCCGTAACGACTTCGTCAACCCGGTGTTCTCCGACCCGACCTGGGGCGTGTCCGACCAGGACATGTTCGACCGCGGCGCCGAAGAGCTGGCCAAGCACGATGGCAAGAAGCCGATCTACGCGCTGCTGCAGACCCTGTCCAACCACACCCCGTACGCACTGCCCAAAGACCTGCCGGTAGAGCCGGTAACCGGCCAGGGCCGCCTGGACGAGCACCTCACTGCCATGCGCTATTCGGACTGGGCGCTGGGGCAGTTCTTCGAGAAGGCGCGCAAGGAGCCGTACTTCAAGGAAACCCTGTTCGTCATCGTTGGCGACCATGGCTTTGGCAACCACCAGCAGGTCACCGAGCTGGACCTGGGCCGCTTCAACGTGCCGCTGCTGCTGATTGCCCCAGGCATCCAGGAGAAGTTCGGTGCGGTCAACCACACCGTGGGTACCCAGGTCGACATCGTGCCGACCATCATGGGCCGCCTGGGTGGCCAGGCCCGTCACCAGTGCTGGGGCCGCGACCTGCTCAACCTGCCTGAGGGCGACCAGGGCATGGGCATGATCAAGCCATCGGGCAGCGAGCAGATCGTCGGCCTGGTACAGGGCGACCGTATCCTGATCGAGTCCAAGGACATGACCCCGCGCATGTACCGCTACCAGCTGGGCAGCGAGTTCAAGGCCGAGCTGATCGAAAGCCAGGACCAGCCGGAAATGCTGAAGAAGCTGGAAGCGTATATCCAGACTGCGACCAAGAGCTTGCTGGATAACACTGCTGGTGTAGTGCACGGCACGCCTAAGTAAGGCTGCAACAGGGGCCGCTTTGCGGCCCATTCGCGGCGGTTCGACGCATCGATGAACCCGCTCCCACAGGGATATCACTGCCCTCAGACCCTGTGAAATCCCTGTGGGAGCGGGTTTACCCGCGAAGAGGCCGGCACAGACTGAACATTCTCCCCACCTCAAGGTCACTTGTTTCAGGCATCACACACCCGGTGTTCGTTGACTTAGAGGGTTCGTTCAATGAAAGAGTGGGAAGTCATCTTTGCCGACCAGAAGGGCGTGCTCACCACCCTGACGCTGCACGGCGACCAGTGCCCCAGCGAGGAGGACGCCGCGCGGGCCATCCGTTCGCACCTGTTCCCGGTGATGGACGAGCTGGACCTCAACGACTTCCAGGACCGCACCATTTCCCCCACCGCACGCTGGCTGAAGGAGCAGAGTGGCGTGACCATCACCAGCATCCACGAAACGCCCTGAACCACACGTTTGCGTGGTGCCCTTGCAGGCACTACGCTGCATGAAGGTGCCGGCCTATTCTGCGGGTCGGCACCGCATCCCTTCGCGTCTTGCATCAGCTCGAACTGCCCGGCCGCTGCCGGCAGGTGCGTAGTGCACGGAAAGTCTATCCATCGCATTATTCAGGAGGACGTTTCATGAGCAGCCAGAACGACGATATCAGCAGCAACGTCCTGCGCCAGATGAAGGCAGGCGGTTTCGACTTCACCCAGATCCATCCCATCGAGTTCTACGCCATATTCCCCGACGAAGCAGGGGCCCGCCGTGCGGCCGGGCAGTTTCGTGGGGAATCGCTGAATGCCCAGGTCAAGGAGATGGGCGACGGTGCATGGCATCTGGAACTGAGCAAGGTCATGTATGCCACCCATGGCGGGATTGGCGACTTTGAAGAGGCCTTCGAGCAGCTGGTGACACCTTATGGCGGTGAGGTGGAAGGGTGGGGGGTCAAGCAGGAGCGGCCCATAGCCTGAGAGTTTTGTGTTGCCTTCTTCGCGGGCAAGCCCGCGAAGAAGCACACACAGCCCTCAAGGCCTGCGCCCAGCCATATGCCCCAGGTAAGCCAGCAATTCATCCAGCTCCGCTTCACTCAAGACACTCTCTGCAAACCCCGGCATCTTCGCCTGCGGCCACTGCCGCAGGCTTTGCGGGTCACGAATCAGCTGGCGCAGATATTCGGGCCGAAAATACTCGGTCGGGTTGTGCGGCACATTCAGGTCCGGCCCCACCTGTGCATCCCCTGCGCCATTCAACCTATGACACGCCAGGCAATTCTGCTGGAACAAGGCAAAGCCTCGGCGCACCGGGCTGTCGGCCGGCAACTTCGGGTCGGGCAGCAGCGCCGGAAAACGCGCTTCGACGGAGGCCAGCTTGCGAATCGTGGAAATCTGGAACGGCCACTGCTCCGGGCGGATACCGCTGGCCTGCGGTGCAGTCCACACCAGGTAGAACGGTCCCGCACTCGGCTTGTCTTGGCCCAGTGGTGGCCATGGCCGGTCAGTTTCCTCCACCGCCAGCCAGGCCTGTGCCGGCCCCTGCTGCAACAGTGGCGCTGCGGGCATTTCGGCGGCAAAACCGTCCAGCGCCACTGCCTGCAGGTGGTCGCTGGCGCTCACGCCGTCCAGCAGCGCGGCCAGCGGCACAGCCCGATAACGCATGGGCTGCTTGTAGGAAACGTCCTGGTCGATGCTGATGTCCCGGGCCTGCGGGTGGTCGAGCAGTTCTTCACTGCTCCATTGGCGCGTCGTAGCGCCCAGTTCAAGATGCAGTTGCGCCGCCGACAGCGGCAGGCTCAGGAGCAACACTAACAGTGCAAGGCAGTGGCGCATGGGTAATCTCCGACCATCAAGGCCAGCAGGTTACCTGTGCGTTGCCTGTTGGCGCCACAGCGGCAGTCAGCCGAACAAACGTGTAAGGTTCGGCAGGATCAGCAGCAAAGTCGTGGCGAAGAGAATGAGCCCAGCTTGGCGAATTTTCGATTGTCTGAACATGGCGGACCGCCTTCTTGTTGTTATTCCTGAATACCCGTTGGCTTCCCTGTCGCGCTTCGGGTCGATCGCAGTGGCGTTGCGTGACGCCTGAACTGCCTGCCTCTTGAAAGTGGATATACAACCAACAGTAGGGTGTGCGTCATCCATGTTTGAGAACCCTTTGTTCTAATGTGGTCGGTCATTAATTTCTTCGGGCTATGAGGCCAAGTGCCAGCCGGCTGGCATGCTCTCGCTAGACGGTGGCGCAAGTGCCAGCAGGGCACCGATGAAATGTGACCGTTCGTCAGTGCGGCCTACTTGCTTGTACGTGCCTTTCGCGTCAGTCTCTACAGCAGATTCCCACCCATGTCGTTCAGGACTATCCCTATGTCGTTACGCATCTGCATCCTTGAAACCGATGTCCTGCGACCGGAGTTGACCGCGCAGTACCAGGGCTACGGCAGGATGTTCGAGCAGCTCTTCTCGCGTCAGCCGATCGCCGCCGAATTTCGTGTGTACAACGTGATGAACGGCGATTACCCCGCCGACAACGAAGTGTTCGATGCCTATCTGGTGACGGGCAGCAAGGCCGACTCGTTTGGTACCGACCCGTGGATCCAGACCCTCAAGGCCTACCTGCTGAAGCTGTACGAGCGTGGCGAGAAGTTGCTGGGTGTATGTTTCGGCCACCAGTTGCTGGCGTTGACCCTGGGTGGCAAGGCCGAGCGTGCCGAGCAGGGCTGGGGCGTGGGTATCCACCGCTATTCGCTGGCGGCCCATGCGCCGTGGATGGACCCGGAGGTGTCGGAGCTGACCTTGCTGATCAGCCACCAGGACCAGGTGACCGAGCTGCCGGAAGGCGCCACGGTGATCGCCTCCAGCGATTTCTGCCCGAACGCTGCGTACCACATTCGTGACCAGGTGCTGTGCTTCCAGGGGCACCCCGAGTTCGTGCACGACTACTCCCGCGCGCTGCTCGATGCGCGCCAGGAGTATCTGGGTGATGAGGTGTACCACAAGGCCGTGGCCAGTCTGGCCACCGAGCACCAGGGCGACCTGGTGGGGGAGTGGATGTTGCGGTTTATCCAGCAACCGGTGAGCAAGCACGACGCGGCGTGAGGGCACGGGGGCCGCAAAGCGGCCCCGACAATCTCAAAGCCAGCCAGACTTCTTGAAGCTGGCATACAACGCGGTACAGCCCAGCCCGATCACCCCCAGTACCCCGAAGTACCCATAGTGCCACCCCAACTCCGGCATGTTCTGGAAGTTCATCCCGTAAACCCCGGCAATTGCCGTGGGGAACGCCAGGATCGCCGCCCAGGCTGCAAACTTGCGCTGCACGATGCTCTGCCGTGACGACTCCAGCAGCATGCCGATCTCGATGGTCTGGCTGGCGATGTCACGGATACCGGCCAGGTCTTCCATCTGCCGCGTCACGTGGATTTGCACGTCACGGAAGTACGGGCGCATGTTCTTGTCGATGAACGGGAAGTTCAGGCGCTGCAGTTCCTCGCTCACTTCCACCATCGGTGCCACGTAGCGGCGCAGGCGCAGGATGTCGCGGCGCAGGCTGTGCAAGCGGCGGATATCGTCCTCTTGCAGCGAACCGCCAAGCACGCTCTGCTCCAGCTCCTCGATCTCGCCATGAATGGCCTCGCTGACCGGCTGGTAGTTCTCGGTGACGAAGTCGAGCAGGGCGTACAGCACAAAGTCTTCGCCGTGCTCCAGCAGCAACGGCCGCGCCTCGCAGCGTTGGCGCACCAGGGCATAGGATTTGGAGTGGCCGTTGCGGCAGGTGATGATGTAGCCGTTGCCGGCGAAGATGTGGGTTTCGATGAACTCCAGCTTGCCTTCGTGGCGCACCGGCGAATAGGTGACGATGAACAGGGCGTCGCCGAAAGTTTCCAGCTTGGGCCGGCTGTGCTTTTCCAGGGCGTCTTCGATGGCCAGTTCGTGCAAATTGAACTGACATTGCAGGTTGGCCAGTTCCTCAGCGTTGGGCTCTTCCAGGCCAATCCACACAAAATGCCCTGGCTTGCGTGCCCATTCGCTGCCTTCGTCGATGCTGATGTTGGTGACCTTTCTGCCGGCGCTGTATACCGCCGATGCCACGACTCGACCCATGGTTGTTCGCTTATTCCGGTTGGACACGGGTTACAGCTTGGGCTGTAGTGGGCTCAAGAGCAACCTAGCTCTTGGCCAGTTCCCCTTCCATGCGGTCGATGCATTGCTGCATCTGCCCGCGGCACTGTTCGATCAGCGCCGGCAGGTCCTGCAGGGTCATGCCCGCCGTGGCGATCGGTGGCAGCGAGCGCACGATCACCGTGCGCTGGCGCCAGCTGTTCAGGCTGAGGCGCCCGGCATAGCGGCTGACGCATACCGGCACGATCGGCACTCCGGCCTCGATGGCCATGTGAAACGCGCCTTTCTTGAAGGCCAGCAAGTGCTCGCCGGGATTGCGCGTGCCTTCGGGGAAAATCCAGATCGAGGTGTCGTCCTGCAGTACCCGGGTGGTCTTCTGCATGGCCTTGCGTGCCTGGTAGGCATTCTTGCGGTCGACCAGCACGTTGCCACCCAGCCAGAACAGCTGGCCGAACAGCGGGATCCAGCCCAGGCTTTTCTTGCCGATGGCGACGGTGCGCTGCGGCACCACCTGGCCTAGCACGAACAGGTCGAAGTTGGACTGATGGTTGGCGACGATCACGCAGCCTGGCGGCTGATCCCACAGCGGGCCGACTTCGGCCTTGACCCTGATGCGCATCAGCCAGGTGGCCGGCAGGCTGTAGAGGCGTGCGAACACGCGGCTGTTGTCGGGGTTGAAGGGGCGGCACAGGCCAATGACCAGGCCCAGGGCCCCAACCACAAGGAAATGCAGCGCCAGCAGGAACATGCGCAATGAATAAAGCATGGTACGACTCACACCAGACAGTCGCCGGGCAGTGTACGGATGTGCACTGGTCGGGGCAAACCCTGGTGCAAGCCTGTACTGGCCCTTTCGCGGGTGAACCCGCTCCCACGGGTACCTCACTGCTCTTGAGGCGTGCGATATCCCTGTGGGAGCGGGTTCACCCGCGAAGAGGCCGGTACGGTCAACCTGTATAGTGCTGATCCAGCTCGATCGCCTTGTCCAGCGCCTCCAGCAGCTCTTTGCGCACCTTCAGCTTGGTGTGCTTGTGCGCCAGCATGTTCAGCTTCTTCAGCTCCCGCGCTTTCTCCAGTGCTGCATCCTGCAACTGCTCGGCCGGCACTACCTTGTCGAGGAAGCCGGCATCCACCGCGCCCTGCGGGTCAAACACCTCGGCATTGATCACCGAGCGGTGGAAGGCCGAGCGGCGCAGGCGGTCGCGGGCCAGTTCGATGCCGGCATGGTGCATGGTCATGCCGATCTGCACTTCGTTCAGGCACACCTTGTACGGCCCTTCGACGCCAATGCGATAGTCGCCCGACAGCAGCAGGAAGGCGCCCTTGGCCACGGCGTTGCCCGGGCAGGCGACCACTACCGGGAACGGGTGCGACAGCAGGCGGCGGGCGAGGGTGGAGCCGGCGGTGACCAGGCTGATCGCCTCCTTGGGGCCGCTGGTCATCACCTTGAGGTCGTAGCCGCCAGACAGGATGCCGGGCTGCCCGGTGATGATCACCACCGCGCGCTCTTCGGTGGCGCGGTCGAGCGCGGCGTTGAAGGCGGCAATGACGTCTGGCGAGATGGCGTTGACCTTGCCGTTGTTCAGGGTCAGGGTGACGATGCCGTCTTCGGCGTGGTAGGTAATCAGCTCGCTCATGGCAGAGTCCTTTTGTTGGCGTGGCGACGACGTTACCCAGCGCCAGGGGCGAGGTAAAGCAGTAAGGCTGACTGGTCGGTCAGCGTTCGCCGGGGCTCAAATGCAAATGCATGAAAAAATTGAAAAAAATGCTTGCCAAAGGGAAGGTCTTTCACTAAATTAGCGCACCTCGACAGGCTGCAAGGCTTGAAGAGAAACGGTGAAGTGTCCGAGTGGTCGAAGGAGCACGCCTGGAAAGTGTGTATACGAGAAATCGTATCAAGGGTTCAAATCCCTTCTTCACCGCCACATTCTACGAAGAGCCCCCGAGCTGAAAAGCCGGGGGCTTTTTGTTTTTGGGCCTTTGGGGGCCGCTTTGCGGCCCTTTCGCGACACAAGGCCGCTCCTACAGGGACCGCGTACGCCTGTAGGAGCGGCCTTGTGTCGCGAAGGGGCGCGACGCGCCCCCAAAATTCTAGAAGCTGACCGAAGCCGAAAGCCGAGCCGTCCGCGGCGCCCCCTGGAACAGGTAGTTATCCCCCAGGTAATCCCCCACATCACGCCAATAACGCTTGTCGAACACGTTATCCACAGTCAGCCGCAGCACCGTGTCATACCCCCCGATGCGCGTACGGTAGCGGCTACCCACATCGAACACCGTATACCCACCAACTTCCACATTCCCCGCCTGGCTCGCATATTTGCTGGCGCTGTAGCGCGCCCCACCCAGCAGTGCCAACCCCGGTACCGGCAGGGTGTATTCCGCCTGCAACGCCGCCCGGAACCTGGGCACGTTGATCGCCTGGTGGCCCTCATAGGCATCGGTATCGCTGTTCTGCACCCGCGCCCGAATCGCCGCAGCGCTGGCCTGTACCTGCAGGTTCGAGGTCACCCAGCCGCTGGCGCCCAGTTCCAGGCCGGTGTTCTTCTGCTGGCCTTGTTGGACATAGGTAAAAGTGCCGGCTCCGTCCGGGCGCGCGTATTGGTATGCCTGGCGTATCTGGAACAGTGCGGCGCTGAAGCTCAGGCCTTGCCAGTCGTGCTTTAGGCCCAGTTCCAGCTGGTGCGAGGTCGTTGGCGCGAGGATTTCGAAGCTGTTCTCGGCGAACCAGGGTGCAGTACCGCCTGCCGACAGGCCTTTGGAATAGCTGGCATATACCGTGGTATCCGGCTGCGGCTTGTAGATGAGCGCGGCGTTGGGCAGCAGTTCGTACTGCCGGGTATGGCGGCCGGCAACGCCGTCCTCATTCCAGGTTTTCTCGTCCAGGCGTACTTCCCGGGCACCCAGTATGGTCTGCCATTGCTCGTTGAAGCTGATGCGGTCGCTCACGAACAGCCCGTACTGGCGGCTGTCCAGGCGACGTTCGCTAGACCTGATGGGCTTGTCGGATGGATCGAAGGCCGGCGCACCGGTGTGGATATTGCCTGTACCTACCCATTCCATATAGCTGGGGCGCTGATCCAGCGTGCGCCGCTGCGCACTGGTGCCCACGGTCAACTCATGCCCCACGCCCAGCGCATCGAAACGCCCGTTGAGCATGGCCTGCGCCTCATCGGTACGGCGGGTGTCGTCCGGGCTGCGGAAGTCGTAGATGTCGTAGTCGCCGTTGCTGCCGAAGAACGCGCCTTCGCTCGAGCCCCAGGCAAACGAGCTGTAGTCATCAATCACCACCTTGCTGCGCGAGGCACTCAAAGTCCCGGTCCAGGCTTCGTTGAAACGGTACTCGAAGCGCCCGCCCAGGTTCAGCGAATCGTTCTGCACCGGCTTGGCCCAGTGCTGGTAGGCCAGGCGGTCGTCCGGGTCGATGCCATGAGGTACTTCGCTGCCACCGAGCAACTGGTAACCCGGCACCGAGCGTTGTTCACGGTGCTGGTATTCGGCATCCAGCTGCAGGGTGGCATCCGGGTTGATCTGCCACTCGAAGGCCAGCGAGGCGAAGTCGCGCTTGCCGTCGGCGTGGTCGACGTAGGAGCGGATGTCTTCATGAGCCAGGTTGGCCCGCAGGCCGAACTGTCGCTCGCTGCCGAACCAGCCGCCCAGGTCGGTGGCCAGGTAGCGTTCGCCTTGTTCGTTGGTCGACACCGTGACGCTGCGCACGTCTTCGGCGCGCTTGGTCACGTAGTTGATCAGGCCGCCCGGCTCCGATACGCCGCTCTGCAGCCCGGACAGGCCCTTGAGCAGCTCCACCTGCTGCTTGTTTTCCAGGGCCACGTTCTGCTCGCCGGCGATAGTCTGGCCATTGATTCGGTAGCTGCTGGCGGCATTCAGCTCGAAGCCGCGCACGTTGAAGTTTTCGTAGTAGCCGATGGGGGCGTAGCTTTCGCCCACCGAGGCGTCGCTTTGCAGCACTTCGCTGAGCTGGCGTACCTGGCGGTCTTCCAGCAGTTGCTGGCCGAATACGCTGATCGAGGCCGGGGTGTCGAGCAAGGGGGCGGGCTGGAAGCCGCCTACTGCTGCCTGGCGTACCTGGTAGCCGTCGTGGGTGTAGGTATCGGAGACCTGCAGCGGAGCCAGTAGCACGCTGTCTTCGGCAAGCACATGGGGGCAATGCAGGGCCAGGCCCAGGCTGAGCAGGCTCAGGGGCAGGCGGGGGTGACGCGGGGGCATGCGGTGGGGCTCCTGGATGCGCGACACCTGCGCCGGCCTCTTCGCGGGTGAACCCGCTCCCACATGAACAGCGCTGCCCTTGAGAGTGGCGCAGTTCCTGTAGGAGCGGGTTTACCCGCGAAGAGGCCAGTACAGGCCATGAAAAAAGGCGGCATCTTACAGCCGCCTTCAACATAAAACGATCCGGGCCCTGCGATATCCCGTCAGCCTTTGCTGGCCGGCCGCCTGTGCTGCTTCCAGTTGTCGTCGATCTTCGACCAGGTCTTGCCATCGGTAATGGCCATGAGCTTGCGCCCGTCCTTGAAAGTGGCCAGGAAGGTGGCTTCCTCTTCTTTGCCACCCAGCCACAGCCCGGCCAGCAACCCCACCGGCCCGGCCACCAGGGCCCCGGCCACGCCCCAGCCCAGGGCACTGCCCAGGCTGCGGCTGGATTCCAGGCTGGCCAGCCGCAGGTCGCTGATGCGTGCCAGGGAAATCCGCTCGCCCGGGGAGGGGCTGCGCGGGGTCTTGAGTGTGAGCGATCCATTGCGATACTCGCCTTCACCTTGCAAGAAATCGCCGGATTGCACCGTGAGTCTTGTCATAACGTTGTCCTGTCAGGGAAAGGGCATTGACCAGCGCCTACTGAGCGCTGACCCGGCAGGCAAGTCAACGGCCATGCGACGGAGGGTCGTGCGGTGCATTGTCGCTCAGGTCAATGGGCTTCAGGCGATCTGCAAAGCGTTCTTGCGCTTGCGCTCGGCCAAACCCCACGCCAGCAACGCCAGCCCGCCAATCACCAACCCGGCCAGCACAATCCCCATCCAGCCCTGGCGTTGGAACAGCTGCGTGCCCAGCAGCGATCCCAAGGCCCCGCCAATGAAGTAGCAGGTGATATACCCGGCATTCAGCCGCGTGCGCGCCTCGGGTCGCAGGGCAATTACCGCATTCTGGTTGCTCACGTGCACCAGTTGCACTGCCAGGTCGAGCATCAGTACGCCCAGCAGCAACGCCAGCAACGACTGCTCGGCGAAGCCCAGCGGCACCCACGACAGCAGCAATACCACCAGGCCCACGGTGGTGCCCAGCGAACCCTTGCCAAGGTCGGCCAGGCGCCCCGCCCAATTGGCCGACAGTGCACCCGCTGCACCGGCCAGGCCGAACAGGCCTATCACCGCGTCCGAATAGTGATACGGGCCTTTCGCCAGCAGGAACGCCAGTGGCGTCCAGAACAGGGCGAACAGGCTGAATGCCAGCAGGCCGAGCAGAGAACGCAGGCGCAGCACCGGTTCTTCGACGAACAGGCGGAACACCGAGCCGATCAGCGCTGGGTATTTCAGCCCGGCATGGCTGTGGTGTTGTGGCAGGCTGCGGTACAGCGCCACGGCGGTGATGGCCATCAGCACCGCGGCCAGCACGTAGATGCTGCGCCAGCCACCCAGTTCGGCCATGAACCCGGCGGCGGTGCGCGCCAGCAGGATGCCCAGCAGCAATCCGCTCATCAAGGTGCCGACCGCCCGCCCGCGCTGGTGTGGCTCGCTGAGGGTCGCGGCCATGGGCACGAGGATCTGCGCCACCACCGAGAACAGCCCGGTCAGCGCGGTGCCAAGTATCAGCCAGGGAAGGCTCGGTGCGCAGGCGCTGATGACCAGGCCAAGGGTGGAAATGGCAGTCATCACGGTGATCAGCCGGCGCTGCTCGAACAGGTCGCCCAGGGGCGCCAGCAGCAACAGGCCGGCGCCGTAGCTCAGTTGCGCGGCAATGACGATGCAGCCGGCACTGGCGGTGCTCAGGCCGAACTGCTGGGCGATGCTGTGCAGTAGCGGTTGCGCATAGTAGTTGCTGGCCACGGCCAGGCCGGTGGCGGTGGCCATCAGCAGAATCAGGGCACGGCTGAGCGTGGGGGTATTCATGGGGTTCTCGTGGCGGGCAGGAGTAAAGGGGGGATTATCGGAAAGTGTCGGGCACTACATCAATGCATTGTGCGGCAGAGCAGAGCGGGGGGGCTGGAGGTCGGGGATCGGTTAAGCCTGTGCTGGCCTCTTCGCCGGTAAACCCGCTCCCACAGGTACACCATTGGGCTCGGGGCCTGTGATATCCCTGTGGGAGCGGGTTTACCCGCGAAGAGGCCGGAACAGGCAACCCTTCATTCAGGCTGCAAACCCGCCATCAACCGTCAGGCTGGCCCCAGTGATATACCCCGCCTCAGGCCCTGCCAGGTAAGCCACAAAGCTGGCAATCTCATCCGCCTCGCCATAGCGCCCGATCGCCATCAGCGGGATCAGGCTGTCAGCGAACTCGCCGCTGGCTGGGTTCATGTCGGTGTCCACCGGCCCTGGTTGCACGTTGTTCACGGTAATGCCTTTCGGCCCCAGGTCACGGGCCATGCCGCGAGTCAGGCCGACCAGCGCCGATTTGCTCATGGCATAAGGGGCGCCACCGGCAAACGGCATGCGCTCGGCATTGGTACTGCCAATGTTGATGATGCGCCCGCCTTGGCCCATGTAGCGTGCCGCGGCCTGGCTGGCGACGAATACGCTGCGCACGTTCACCGCCAGCATGTGGTCGAAGTCGGCCAAGTCGAATTCGGTCACCGGCGCTACCGCCAGCACGCCGGCGTTGTTGACCAGGATATCCAGCCGGCCGAAGGCCTTCACGGTGTCATCCACGGCCAGTTGCACGGCCGCCGCGTCGGCACTGTCGGCCCGCAGGGCCAGCGCCTTGCCGCCGGTTTTGGTAATTTCCTCAACCAGCTCCTGCGCCGGACCGGCGGAACTGACATAGGTGAAGGCCACCTGTGCGCCTTCGCGGGCCAGGCGTCGCACGATGGCTGCACCAATGCCGCGGGAACCACCCTGTACCAGGGCCACCTTGCCTTCGAGTGAGTGTTGCTTGGACATTTTGATCTCCTGCTGGAAGCCAGGCCGGAATGCCTTGGATGGGCGCAGTATCGGCGCTTGATTACCTGCTGATAAGATGGCAATCACTATCAGCAGAGTAAACCTTTGGTTGCCAATCATGGCCATGGAATCATTCAACGCGTTGGAATGCTTCATCCGCAGTGCCGAAGTCGGCAGCTTTGCCGAAGCCGCCAGGCGCCTCAGCATTACCCCGGCTGCCGTGGGCAAGCATGTTGCCCAGTTGGAAGCACGCCTGGGGGTGCGGTTGTTCCAGCGTAGTACCCGCAAGCTGACCCTGACCGAGGCAGGGCAGCGATTTCTGGGGGAGGTCAGTGACAGCTTCCGCACCATCCAGTACGCCGTGGCCAACCTGGCCCGCAGCGAAGGCCAGCCGGCCGGGTTGTTGCGGGTAAGCATGGGCACGGTTTTCGGGCGCTTGTATGTGTTGCCATTGCTGGGTGAGTTCCTGCGTCGCTACCCGGCCATTACTCCGGACTGGCATTTCGACAACCGCCAGGCCGACCTGATTGGCCAGGGCTTCGATGCGGCGATTGGCGGAGGTTTCGAGCTGCCGCCGGGGGTGGTGGCGCGCAAGCTGACCCCGGCGCACCGGGTGCTGGTGGCGGCGCCGGCGTACCTGGGGCGGCACGCGCCGATCGACGACCCGCAGGTATTGCAACGGCATGACGGTATCCTGATCCGCTCGCCGCAGACTGGGCGGGTGCGGTCATGGCCGTTGACCAGCCGTTGGCAGGTGCAGCAGCCATTGCAGTTGCGCCAGACGATGACCATGAGCGATTCGGATGCGGCTTGCGCGGTGGCCGAGCAGGGCTTGGGAATTGCCTTGGTGAGCCTGCCGTTTGCCGTGCCGTACCTGGAAGGCGGGCGGCTGCGGCGGGTGCTGCCGGACTGGTATGTGGATGATGGGCATATCAGCCTGTATTTCGCCGAGCACAAGCTGTTGCCGGGCAAGACCCGGGCGTTTGTCGATTTTGTGGTGGAGCAATTCGAGGAGCAGGGGCTGGCGCGGCGGTTCGATGCCTTGCAAACCCTTTAGAAGTGTATTGCCTGTAGCGGCCCTATCGCCGGCAAGCCAGCTCCCACAGTTACCCCGCAGTATTTGGGCTTGTGGTAATCCTGTTGGAGCTGGCTTGCCGGCGATAGGGCCGGTTCAGACAACATCAACAATGAACAATGCCTGTGCCCCCAGGTTTACCTCATCATCAACCTTCTTGCCGACCAGTTGTTGCCCCAGCGGCGAGCGCGGGGTAATCACCGTCACCAGCCCATCCCCCTCGCCAATCTTCAACCCCGCCGCCTCGGGCCCGAGGAACAGTTGGCGCTGCCCGCCATCTTCATCCTCCAGCGTCACCAGGTTGCTCACCTGCACCCCGCGTGCCGGGTCGTAATCGCGCAGCAGCAGTTGCTGGTAGGTCAGCAGCGCCTTGCGGATCTCGGCGCTGCGGCGGGCCTGGCCGGTGGCCAGGTACGAGGCCTCCAGGCCCAGGGTGTCGTACTTGTTCTCGGCGATGTTCTCTTCGGCAGTGGCGGCTTCGTACGCAGTTTGCGCTGCGCGGGTCAGCACATCCAGGTCATGTTCGAGGGTGGCGACGATCTGTGCCAGCAGGCTGGGCTTGTCCATGGTCAGTAACAGAACTCCAGCACGTTGGCCTGGCTTTTGTCGGTGGGCGCGGTGCGGTTCTGCTGCAGCCAGAACTGGCACTTGGGGCTGTTGAGGTTGCGCGGGCTGCCCTGGGCGGCCTCGGCGGCCTGTTGCAGCTCCTGCTTGTGCAGGATGTCCTTGTAGCGTTCGAACATTTCCGCCTGGGCATCCGCCGCAGGGGCTGGCGCTGGCGGCGCGGCAGGCCGGTACGCGGCGGGGGCCACGGTTTGGGCCAGTGGCTGTACCTGCTGTGGCCACAGTTGCAGGGCCAGCCACAGGCTGGCGGCGATCGCCACGGCGCCCAGCCACAGGCCAAAGGCAACGCACACGATCAACGGCAACGGCTTGAGGGTGATTTTCAATTCACGGTGGCGCGCCATGGCAGCCTCCTGGCAGGGTGTTCGGGGTGCATTGTCGCATGCGCCTGGGCATTTTTCCGCGCAGGTGCTTTTGTCAGCGACAATTTATACGCAGAATGCGCGGTTTTTCCGCTGGGCGAGGGCAGGGCACATGAAAGCCACTTGGGACATCTTCTGCAGCGTCGTCGACAACTACGGCGATATAGGCGTGACCTGGCGCCTGGCCCGGCAGCTGGTGGCCGAGCACGGCCTGGCTGTGCGCCTGTGGGTGGATGACCTCAATGCATTCACGCCCATGTGCCCCGGGGCCGATGCCACCGCCCCGCAGCAGTGGCAGCACGGTGTGGATGTGCGCCAATGGCCGGTAGCCTGGTTGCCGGTGGCGCCGGCTGATGTGGTAATCGGTGCCTTCGCCTGCCAATTGCCAGCAGCCTATGTGGAGGCAATGCGTGCTCGTGTCACGCCGCCGCTGTGGCTGAACCTCGAATACCTCAGTGCCGAGGACTGGGTGGAAGGTTGCCATGGCTTGCCTTCGCCGCAGCCCAATGGCTTGCGCAAGGTATTTTTCTTTCCGGGCTTCACCAAAAAAACCGGTGGCCTGCTGCGCGAGGGCTCGCTGCTGGCGCGGCGTGATGCGTTCCAGCAAGGCGCACGGCAGGCCTTCTTGCACGGGCTTGGCGTAAACCCTGAAGCGGGGGCGTTGCTGATTTCCCTGTTCGCCTACGAAAACCCGCAATTGGGCAACTGGCTTGAGGCCCTGGCCTCAGGCGAGCAACCTTGCCACCTGCTGGTGCCGCAAGGGCGCGTTGTCGCGGGGCTCGGCCAGTGGCTTGGCGAGGCTTCACTGCAAGTGGGCAGCGTGCGCAAGCGCGGGGCGCTGACCCTGCAGGTGCTACCTTTCGTCAGCCAGGACGACTACGACCGGTTGCTGTGGAGCTGTGATTTCAATGCCGTGCGCGGCGAAGACTCGTTCGTGCGCGCGCAGTGGGCCGGGCAGCCGATGCTGTGGCACATTTACGTGCAGGACGAGAATGCCCATTGGGAAAAGCTCGAAGCGTTTCTCGCGCATTATCGACAGGGGTTGTCAGGCGATGCCGATGCCGCCCTGCTTGGCCTGTGGCGTGCCTGGAACATGGACCGCGACATGGGCCAGGCCTGGCAGGCAGCCCGTCAGCACTGGCCGGAACTGCAGCAGCATGCCCGGCTTTGGGCGGCGCGACAGGCCGCTCAGCCGGACCTTGCCACAGCGCTAGTACACTTTTACCGAAATTCGCTATGATACGCGGCCTCGATTTTTATAAATCCATCCAGATTCGGATACTTCGTAATGAAAACTGGTAAAGAACTGAAACCCGGTACCGTCCTGCGGATCGACAACGACCCGTGGCTGGTTCAAAAAGCTGAGTTCACCAAGTCGGGCCGTAACAGCGCGATCATGAAGACCAAGCTGAAGAACCTGCTGACCGGCTACAAGACCGAAACCGTCTACGGTGCAGACGACAAGCTGGACGACGTGATCCTGGATCGCAAAGAAGCGACCCTGTCGTTCATCAACGGTGACGAATACACCTTCATGGACACCACCGACTACACCATGTACGAACTGAACGCCGAGGACATCGAAGCCGTTCTGCCGTACATCGAAGAAGGCATGGAAGACGTCTGCGAAGCCGTGTTCTTCGAAGGCCGCCTGGTATCGGTTGAACTGCCGACCACCATCAGCCGCCAGGTTGTCTACACCGAGAACGCTGCACGCGGCGACACCTCGGGCAAGGTCATGAAGCCTGCCAAGCTGAAGAACGGTACCGAGATCTCGGTTGCCGACTTCATCCAGATCGACGAGTGGATCGATATCGACACTCGCGACAACAGCTTCAAAGGCCGTTCCAAGAAGTAATCCTTCTTGTGAAACGCAAAAAACCCGGCCTAAGCCGGGTTTTTTGTGCCTGCGATTCCTGCAGATCTCGATGCGTGCTCTTGCTCTTGCTTTTGTGGGAGCGGCCTTGTGTCGCGAAAGGGCCGCAAAGCGGCCCCGGCAATATCAAGGTGTACCCGAGATTCCGGGGCCGCTTCGCGCCCCATCGCGACGCAAGGCCGCTCCCACAGCCTTACACGGTCACGTGCAGGCGCACATCCACGTTGCCGCGGGTGGCGTTGGAGTACGGGCACACCTTGTGCGCCTTTTCCACCAGCCCTTCGGCATCGGCCTGGGCCAGGCCCGGCAGGTTGATGTGCAGGTCGATGTCCAGGCCGAAACCACCTGGAATCTGGCCAATGCCCACTTTCGCGGTGATCGAGGCGTCCGCCGGCAGGGCTTTTTTCTCCTGCCCGGCCACAAACTTCAGGGCACCGATGAAGCATGCCGAGTAACCGGCGGCGAACATCTGCTCGGGGTTGGTGCCGTCACCGCCTGCGCCTCCCAGTTCCTTCGGGGTGCTCAGGCTGACTACCAGCTTGCCGTCACTGGAGCGGGATTTGCCGTCGCGCCCACCGGTGGAGGTAGCTTCTGCGATGTACAGCGGAGTGACCTTTTGCATCTTGAGCCTCGCTAATGTGCTGTGCGCTCCCCGTCTGGAGGAGGGCGCGGGTTGGTGTGGGATTTAAATTAGCGCGCAATTAGTTAGTGCGCAAGATAAATCATCACCGTTCATCTGAACGGCCATCGCACAGCATAGCTGTCAGAGGGTTTTCTGCAGGTTCTCGCGCAGCGCCAGCAGGTCGGCCTGCAGTTGTTGCAGCTGTTCCAGGCTGCGCCCGCTGGCCTTGAGGATGCACTGCGGCACTTCTTTGGCCTGCTGCTGCAAGGCGCGGCCCTTGTCGGTCAGCTGCACCAGTACCACCCGTTCGTCCTCGCGGCTGCGGTTGCGCTGCAGCAGGCCTTCGCTCTCCAGACGCTTGAGCAGCGGTGTCAGCGAACCGGGGTCGGTGAGCAGGTGCTGGCTGATCTCGCCTACGGTCAGGCCATCGTGCTCCCAGAGCACGAGCATGGCCAGGTACTGCGGGTAAGTCAGGCCCAGTGCCTGCAGCAGCGGTTTGTAGACCTTGGTCATCAGCAACGAGGTGGAGTGCAGGGCGAAACAGACCTGGTTTTCCAGCAGCAGCTCGTCACAGGAGGCTTGGGTGTCGGCGTTCATGCAGGTCCTTGAAGGTAATCAATGGGAAAGTCTGGCACGCGGATCGTTAGTGCGCGCTTTATTCGCGCAGCTCACTGCGCAAGGCCAGGTCCCAGGGTGGAATCGGGCTGAAGCGGCTCTTGAGAAATTCGAGCAGCAAACGGCTGCGAGAGTTCGTTTCATGTTCCAGGCGAAGTGCGTAAATACCGCTGGTTTCCGCTTTGGGCAAGCCACCGTCGCAAAACAACGGTATCAACTCGCCGCGCAGCAGGTATTCGCTGATCAGCCAAGTAGGCAGGTGGGCTATGCCTAAGCCTGCGAGCGCACCGAACAGCAGGGTTTCGGCGTTGTTGGCGGCCATGCGCATGCGTGAGGGGCGGTACAGGCGGGTTTGCCCGGCCACGTTGAAACGCCAGGCGAATGGTGGCGCAAGGCCGTCCCAGTCCAGGCCGTCGTGCCCTGGCAGCTCGCTGGGGCAGCTGGGCATGCCGCGGCTGGCCAGGTAGGCCGGGCTGGCGCAGGCGATGCGCACCATGTAGGCCAATGGCGTGGCGACCAGCCGGGTGTCGGCCAGGGGGCCGGCGCGCAGCACCAGGTCGACCTCGCCCAGGTGGCTGCCATGCAGGTCGACGAAGCTGTCGATCAGGCGCAGTTGCACATCCAGGCCCGGGTAGGCGACCAGGAAATCGGCGATGGCCGGGGCCAGGTGACGGCGGCCGAATGCGGCGGGGGCGTCGATGCGGATCAGGCCTTCGGGGGCATTGCTCAGCGACACCGCTTCAGCGCGGGCCAGGCGCAGTTCCTCGATGATGCGCCTGGCCCGTTCGGCAAAGGCGTTGCCGGCAGGCGTGGCGCGCACGGCGTGGGTGCTGCGGGTGAACAGGCGGCTGCCCACGGCGCTTTCCAGGTTGTCGATGCGGCGGGCCACGGCGGAAGGCGTCAGCGGGTGGCGGCGGGCGGCGGCAGAAAAACTGCCGGTTTCCAGCACATCGAGGAACAGGCTTAGCTGGTCGGTCAGGGTATCGGGGCTCATGGCTGCCTTGCTTTTGCGAAAAACGCATAGCCATTGTGCGCTGCTGTGCGTTTCCCCACCAGCCCGCAATCGATAGCATGCTCGCATTATGTGTACAGGTGGATGAGGCCCCTGATGATCGAGTGGTTGTTGTATATCGTGTTGGGCGCAGCCCTGGGGACCATGGGTGGCCTGTTCGGCATTGGCGGCGGGCTGATCGCGATTCCGGCGCTGGGCGTGCTTTTCGGCCTGGACCAGCAGTTGGCGCAGGGCACTGCGCTGGTGATGGTAGTGCCCAATGTGCTGCTGGCGCTGTGGCGTTATCACCAGCGTAATCGCATCGAGTTGCGCCATGCGGTACCGCTGTCGCTGTGCAGCTTCGGGTTCGCCTGGCTGGGGTCGATCTGGGCGGTCGGGCTGGATGCGTATTCAATGCGCCTGGGCTTCGTCGGCTTCCTGGTGGCCCTGGCGGTGTGGAACGTTGCGCGGATGTTCATGAAGGTAATGCCGCCCAGCGCCGAGTTGCGCTATGCCTGGCCTTGGCTGGGTGTACTGGGCAGCTTTGCCGGGACCATGGGCGGCTTGTTCGGGGTGGGTGGGGCCGTGGTAGCCACGCCGATTCTGACCAGTGTGTTCGGTACCACCCAGGTGGTGGCGCAGGGGCTGTCGCTGGCGCTGGCGGCGCCGAGTACCTTGGTAACCCTGGTGACCTATGGGGTGCACCACAGTGTTGACTGGGGGGTGGGGGTTCCATTGGCGGTGGGCGGCCTGCTGAGTATCAGCTGGGGTGTGAAATTGGCCCATGCGTTGCCGGAGAAGGTGTTGCGGGCGATGTTCTGTGTGTTTCTGGTGGGGTGTGCGGTGATGCTCGGGTTCGAGCTTTGAGATTTTGGGGCCGCTTTGCGGCCCATCGCGACACTAGTTACTTGAACCCTTCGACAATGTAGTCGGCCATGCAATCGGTAATCGGCGAAGGGTTCTGGGTACTGCGCACCAGCATCACATTGGCCACCGGTAACTGCGGCAACCCTTCGTTTTCGCCCAGAATGCGGATATTCCCGCCAATCAGGCTCTGCAACTGTGCGGTCACCGCCAACCCTGCGGTGACGATGGCAAAGATCGCTGCCAGGCTCGGGCTGGTATAGGCGATGCGGTAGTCGATGCCCTGGGCCTCCAGGGCATTGCAGGTCCAGGCCCGGCAGAAGCAGTCGGTGTTGAACAAGGCTACCGGCATGGGGCGTTGCTCCTGCGGGCAGAAGCCTTCCGCGGCGGCCCAGACCAGGCGTTCCTGGCGCAGCAGCTGGCCAATCTCGTTACCCGGCTCACGGGTGACGATGGTCAGGTCCAGGTCCTGGCGCAGCATCAGTTGTTTGGAGGAGTCGCAATGCACCTCCACCTGTACCAGCGGGTAGGCCTGGGCAAAGCTCGACAGGATGGTCGGCAAAAAGCGCATGGCATAGTCGTCCGGCGTGCCGATGCGTACTACCCCGACCATGTGCGGCATGCGCAGGGTGTTGAACACTTCCCCATGCAACTTGAGGATGCGCCGCGCATAGCCGAGCAGCACCTGGCCCTCGGCGGTCAAGCGCACTTGGCGGCCATCGCGCTCGAACAGCTGGCGCTGGAGGATGTCCTCTTCCAGGCGTTTCATCTGCATGCTCACCGCCGACTGGGTGCGGTTGACTACCTCGCCGGCGCGGGTGAAGCCACCCTGCTCGGCGATGGCCACGAACGTGCGCAGTACGTCCGCGTCGAGGCTCTGGTACTGGGACATTGCATCAATCTCCGAGATGCATGGCATCAGAAACATTCGTTGGATTGATCTTATGCCTGGCAGGAGACTGGAGCCATCAACACGGAGGGCTTCACGATGAAAGGTCATGTCAGCAGCATCCAGCAACCTGCCTTTTCCCTGAACCACCTGTGGCATGCCGCCCTGCAGCGCCCTGCGCGATGGCTGCAGCTATACCGCCAGCGCCAGGAACTGGCCAGCCTGAGTGATGCGACCCTGCACGACCTGGGGTTGAGCCGGGCGGATATCCAGCAGGAGGCCGAGCGGCATTTCTGGGATGATCCGTTGCGGAAATAGGCTAAGTTTGTCGGTGGAACCACTGACCTCTTCGCGGGTGAACCCGCTCCCACAGGAACTCCACATTGCCCGAGACCAATGGGATCCCTGTGGGAGCGGGTTCACCCGCGAAAGGGCCGGAACAGACACTACAAGGAGTTCAGGCTTGCCCCTCAAGCTGTCCATCAACCAGGCCCGCCGCCTGGCCCTTTCTGCCCAAGGTTTCGGCAAACAGCCAGAAACGGCGCCGACCCTGCCGGCACTCAAACGCATGCTGCAACGCCTGGGCGTGTTGCAGATCGATTCGGTCAACGCCCTGGTCCGCTCCCACTACCTGCCGCTGTTCTCCCGGCTGGGCAGCTACTCGCCTGCCGCCCTCGACCAGCTCGCCTGGGGCCGTGGTCGCCAACGCCTGTTGTTCGAGTATTGGGGGCACGAAGCCTCGCTGCTGCCGCTGAGCCTGTACCCACTGCTGCGCTGGCGCATGGCCCAGGCCGCCGATGGTCGTGGCATCTATCGCCAGCTCGCGCAGTTTGGCCGTGAACGCCAGGACGTTATCACTCGGGTACTGGCAGCGGTCCGCGAACAGGGCGCCCTTGGCGCGGGCAGCCTGTCCACCCGCGAGGAGCGGGCTGGCCCTTGGTGGGACTGGAGCGAGGAAAAGCACGCGCTGGAATGGCTGTTCGCCGCAGGGGAGGTGACGGTCGCTGGCCGGCGCGGCTTCGAGCGGCTCTACGATGTACCGGAAAAGGTCCTGCCGAGGTCGATCCTCGACCAGCCACTGCCCAGCGAGACCGAGGCGCATCAGGGCTTGATGCTGCACGCCGCCACCGCCCTGGGCGTAGCCACCGAGCGCGACCTGCGCGACTACTTCCGCCTGGACCCGGGGCAGGGCAAAGCGGCACTGGCCGAACTGGTGGCTGATGGCCGCCTGCAAGCGGTCGAGGTGCAGGGTTGGAAGCAGCTTGCCTACTGCGCCGGCGCGCCGCGCATCCCCCGGCGCATCGAGGCCAGCGCGCTGTTGTCGCCGTTCGATTCACTGGTCTGGGAACGCAGCCGTACCGAGCGCTTGTTCGACTTCCGCTACCGCCTGGAAATCTACACCCCGGCGCACAAGCGGGTGTACGGTTACTACGTGCTGCCGTTCCTGTACCGCGAACGCATCGGCGCGCGCGTGGACCTGCGCGCCGAGCGCGCCCAGGGGCAACTGGCAGTGCACGCCGTGCATGTCGAGGCAGCGGGCCTGGACGAAGAGGGTTACCAGGCCTTGGCCGGCAACCTGCTGTGCCTGGCCAGCTGGCTGGGGCTGGAGAAGGTGCAACTGAACTGCCCGCGTACCGAGGGCAGCCAGTTGCGCCAGGCGTTGCTCAGCGCCGCACCTGCTTGAGGGTTTCGGCAATCAGGAACGCCAGCTCCAGCGACTGGTCGGCATTCATCCGCGGGTCGCAGTGGGTGTGATAGCGGTCGGACAGCGCATCCTCGGTGATCGGCCGGGCGCCGCCGATGCATTCGGTGACGTTCTGCCCGGTCATCTCGATGTGGATGCCGCCGGCGTGGCTGCCCTCGGCCTGGTGCACCTGGAAGAACTGCTTCACCTCATCCAGGATCTGCGCAAAATCGCGGGTCTTGTAGCCGCTGCTGGCCTTGATGGTGTTGCCATGCATCGGGTCGGAGCTCCACAGCACCTTGCGCCCTTCGCGTTCGACCGTGCGAATCAGCCCCGGCAGGTGGTCGCCGACCTTGCCGGCACCCATGCGCACGATCAGGTTCAGGCGCCCGGGGTCGTTGGCCGGGTTCAGCGTGTCGATCAGGCGGATCAGTTCTTCGGGGTTCATGCTGGGGCCAACCTTGACCCCGATCGGGTTGTGCACGCCGCGCAGGAACTCCACATGGGCACCGTCCAGCTGGCGGGTGCGGTCGCCGATCCACAGCATGTGCGCCGAGCAGTCGTAGTAGTCGCCGGTCAGGCTGTCCTGGCGCACGAAGGCTTCTTCATAGTTCAGCAGCAGTGCTTCGTGGGCGGTGAAGAAGCTGGTTTCGCGCAGCTGCGGCGCGCTGTCCAGGCCGCAGGCGCGCATGAATGCCAGGGTTTCGTCGATGCGGTTGGCCAGCTGGTGGTACTTGTCGGCCAGCGCCGAATTGGCGATGAAGTCCAGGTTCCACTTGTGCACCTGGTGCAGGTCGGCGAACCCGCCCTGGGCGAAGGCGCGCAGCAGGTTGAGGCTGGCGGTGGCCTGGTGGTAGGCCTGCAGCAGGCGTTCCGGGTCGGGGATGCGGCTTTTCGCGTCGAAGCCGATGCCGTTGACGATGTCGCCACGGTAGGCGGGCAGGGTGATGTCGCCGATGGTTTCATCGCCCGATGAGCGCGGCTTGGCGAACTGCCCGGCCATGCGCCCGACCTTGACCACCGGGCAGCCGGCGGCGAAGGTCATGACAATAGCCATCTGCAGCAGCACCTTGAAGGTGTCGCGGATCTTCGCCGCCGAGAACTCGGCGAAGCTCTCGGCGCAGTCGCCACCCTGCAGCAGGAAGGCGCGGCCTTCGGTGACCTCGGCGAACTGCCGGCGCAGCTCGCGCGCCTCGCCCGCGAACACCAGCGGCGGGTAGCTGGCCAGGGTCTGTTCGACCTTCAGCAGGTGCGCGGCATCGGGGTAGGTCGGTTGCTGCTGGATCGGCAGGGCGCGCCAGCTGTCGGGGCTCCACGGTTGGTTCATCTCGGGCTCGGTCTTGTCGGTTGTAGGCTATGGGCCATGGTAACAGTTGGCGCTGCGCTTGTTGCATCGAGGGTGTTGGCGGACAATGCGCGTTTTTGTGCGGGTAGGTGGTGAGCATGGCGGCGGAACGGGAAGAGCGGCTACTGGCACGGGTGCAGGACGCCTTTGGCGTCATCAGCGTGTATGAAGTCGACGACTACCGCTTTCTGGAATTCGGCGATGCGATCGAGCAGAGCTGCGTGTTCACGGCCGACCCCAGCTGGCTGGAGTACGACTATACCCGCGCCATGCTGGTGGGGGCGCTGTGCCACGAGCAGCCGGAGAGCGCGCTGTTTCTCGGCCTGGGTGCCGGCACGCTGACCCAGGCCTGCATGAAGTTCCTGCCGCTGGACGACATCGAGGCAATCGAACTGCGCCCGGACGTACCGCGCCTGGCCATGGAGTACCTGGGCCTGGACGACGACCCGCGGCTGTATGTACGCATCGGCGATGCGCTGGAGCTGTTGCCCACGGCGGAGAAGGCCGACCTGCTGTTCGTCGACCTGTACACCGACCATGGGCCGGGGGTGGGCCACCTGGCGTGGAACTTCCTGGAGAACTGCCAGCAGCAACTGAACCCGGGTGGTTGGCTGGTGATCAACCAGTGGGCCACCGACGACGGCAAGCCGCTGGGCGCGGCGTTGCTGCGCGGGTTGTACCACCGGCATTACTGGGAGCTGCCGGTGAAGGAGGGCAATGTGATCCTGCTGGTGCCGGCGGACCTGGAGCAGACGCTGGACCTGGATGGGCTGAAAGCCCGGGCCCAGGCGCTGGCGCCGCGCCTGGGGTACAGCCTTGAGGGGCTGATCCGCGAGATTCGGCCGGCTACCTGAGTTGGCTTCTTCGCGGGCACGCCCGCTCCCACAGGAATATCATTGTGCTCAAGGGCGGTGAGTATCCTGTGGGAGCGGGCGTGCTCGCGAATCAGACGACGCGGTATCGCAGGCAGGAATCGTTTCAGCCGCACATTGCTGATGGCCCGACAATGGCCAGGCACCCTGAAAATATTCCTCACGTCTGCGCACGATTTCGGGTATAGTACGCGCCGGTCTTTTAGCGGACCGCAAAATCAGGTGGTGCAAACCCTCCGAGTCCAGCTTCGGCTGCACGTCCGCTAGGCGGACTTTCCCACGTTTTCTTTTTCAATCGTTTTCGCAAATCCCCGCCGCCAAAGCTGCCTGGGTGACCTGTCGGTCTTTCATGGCTTGTGCAGCTTTGGAGCATGGGTCTTTGCGGATGCACCTAGAGGCAGACCCATGACCCAGGAAACCGGCGGCTTCGCCGCTCTCGATCTCAATCCGAATATTGTTGCTGCCGTTCTGGCGACCGGCTACGAAGAGCCGTCCGCCATTCAGCAACAATCGATCCCGATCATCCTCGCCGGTCACGACATGATCGGCCAGGCGCAGACTGGCACCGGCAAGACCGCTGCCTTCGCCCTGCCGATCCTCAACAAGATCGATGTGAGCAAGCGCGAACCGCAAGCCCTGATCCTGGCGCCAACCCGTGAGTTGGCGCTGCAAGTTGCTACAGCTTTCGAAACCTACGCCAAGCAGATGCCGGGCGTGAACGTGGTCGCCGTCTACGGTGGTGCCCCGATGGGCCCACAGTTGCGTGCGATCCGCAACGGCGCGCAAATCGTCGTGGCCACCCCTGGCCGTCTGTGCGACCACCTGCGTCGTGACGAAAAAGTCCTGTCGACCGTGCAGTACCTGGTACTGGACGAAGCCGACGAGATGCTCAAGCTGGGCTTCATGGACGACCTCGAAGTGATCTTCGATGCCATCCCGGCCAGCCGCCAGACCGTGCTGTTCTCCGCCACCTTGCCGTCGTCGATCCGCTCGATCGCCGAACGCCACCTGCGCGAGCCCAAGCACGTCAAGATCCAGAGCAAGACCCAGACCGTTACCGCGATCGAGCAGGCCCACCTGATGGTCCACGCCGACCAGAAGATCCCGGCTGTGCTGCGTCTGCTGGAAGTGGAAGAGTTCGACGCGCTGATCGCCTTCGTGCGTACCAAGCAAGCCACCCTGGACCTGGCCTCCGCGCTGGAAGCCAAGGGTTACAAGGCTGCCGCGCTGAACGGCGACATCGCCCAGAACCAGCGTGAGCGCGTGATCGACTCGCTCAAGGATGGCCGCCTGGACATCGTTGTCGCTACCGACGTCGCTGCCCGTGGCCTGGACGTACCGCGCATCACTCACGTGTTCAACGTCGACATGCCGTACGACCCGGAGTCCTACGTACACCGTATCGGCCGTACCGGCCGTGCTGGTCGCGATGGCCGTGCACTGCTGCTGGTCACCCCGCGTGAGCGCCGCATGCTGCAGGTGATCGAGCGCGTAACCGGGCAGAAAGTTGCCGAAGCCCGCCTGCCGAATGCCCAGGCCGTGCTGGACGCCCGCATCAAGAAGCTGACCTCGAGCCTGGCGCCGCTGGTTGCCGAAGCGGAAGCCACCCACGGCGAACTGTTCGACCGCCTGACCGCCGACCTGGGTTGCAGCGCGCGTGCCCTGGCTGCTGCCCTGCTGCGCAAGGCCACCAATGGCCAGGCGCTGGACCTGGCCGCGGTAGAGCGTGAGCAGCCGCTGGTGCCGAGCTTCGCCCCGCGTGGTGAGCGTACCGAGCGTGGTGAGCGTGGCGAGCGCTCGGAGCGTGGTGACCGCGAGCGCCGTGCGCCGATGCCGCTGGCCGAAGGCCGTGTGCGTTGCCGTACTGCCCTGGGTGCCCGTGACGGCATCGCTGCCAAGAACCTGCTGGGCGCGATCCTCAACGAGGGTGGTCTGGCTCGTGACGCCATCGGCCGCATCCAGGTGCGCGACAGCTTCAGCCTGGTCGAGCTGCCGGAAGATGGCCTGGAGAAGCTGCTGTCCAAGCTCAAGGACACCCGCGTGGCTGGCAAGCAGCTGAAGCTGCGTCGCTACCGCGAGGATTGATCCTGGCGCAATGAAAAAATCCCCGGCTTTGGCTGGGGATTTTTTTTGCCTGTGCCGGCCTCTTCGCGGGCTTGCCCGCTCCCACAGGTGCATCACAGCTCTCAAGGCCTGTGGAGGACCTGTGGGAGCGGGCATGAACTGGCCTAATGATCCCGGACACCTCTTAAGGGCGATATGATTCGCCCAATCAGGAGGTTCCATGCAAGAACGAAAGACCTACACCCGCGAGTTCAAGCAACGTGCTGCCAGCATGGTCCTTGATGACCACTGCTCGATTCCCGACGTCTGCGCCTCAATGGACGTCGGCCCTACAGCCCTGCGCCGCTGGGTTGATCAGGTGCGTAAAGAGCGACACAAGGGCCAGCCAGTAGCCGGTACCAAAGCGATCAGCGACGAACAGCGCGAGCTCCAGCAGCTGCGAGCCAAGATCAAGCGCCTGGAGACCGAGGCTGAAATCTTAAAAAAGGCTACGGCTCTCTTGATGTCGGATCCCGATCGTTTTTCCTGATTGAGGAACTGAGAGAGTCAGGCTCGTATCCGACCAGCCTTCTTTGCAGTGCGCTGAGCGTATCCCGTAGCGCGTTTTATGACTGGCTTCGCCGTCGTTCAACACCGAATACCAAGCGTGACGAACTCAGAGAGAAAGTAGTTCAGCTGCACGTCGAAAGCAGGGGAAGCGCGGGCGCGAGAATGATCTCTGAGTACCTGAAGGCCCAGCAGCTCAAGGTGGGACGGTATCTGGCCGGAAAACTCATGGAGGAGGCAAATCTGGAAAGCAAGCAGCGTCGTCCTCATCGGAATCGCTCCAAAGGTGTTGAAGCGTTTGTGGCCAAGAACCTGCTCGAACGCAACTTTGAGCCAACAGCAATTAACCAGGTCTGGTGCGGTGACGTGACCAGTTTGATGGTCGGGAAGCGCTGGTATCACCTGGCAGTAGTGATTGACTTGTTTGCGCGTCGGATCGTTGGCTGGGCGTTTTCCCTGATCAACGACGCCAACTTGGTTAGCAAGGCACTGAGGATGGCAGTAGGGGTTAGGGGCAAGCATACAGGCTTGATGTTTCACTCGGATCAAGGCTGCCAATACACCAGCCAGCGCTTCCAGTCCGAGCTGCTTGAGCATGGCATAACGCAGAGCATGAGTCGCAGGGGACAATGCTGGGACAACGCACCAACAGAGCGTTTCTTTGGAACGCTCAAGTCAGAATGGGTGCCGCCCAAGGGCTACAAGGAAATTGAAGAAGCCAAGCAGGACATGACCAGCTTCTTCATGCGATACAACCGAATCAGGCTCCACAGCTACAACGACTACCTGTCACCAATAGCTATGGAGCAGCAGGCGGCTTGATCACCGTAACCGGTGTCCGGAAATACTTGACCAGAACAGCAAGCCCGCGAAGAGGCCCTTCAGTCGAACCGATAAATGTCCATCCCCAACGCCCCCAGGGTAAACCCCTGGTGCACCACCCCGAACTTGCCGCCAGCCCCCTGTGCAAAGAACAGCGGCAGGAAATGCTCATCACTGGGATGGTTACGCACCGCAAACGGCGCCTGCTGCCGATAACCCAGCAACGCTTCCTGGTCATTCGCCCGCAGCTTTTCCACCACCCAATCCCTGAACGCCAGTGCCCAAGGCTCGATCACATCCGGCCCGGCATGCCAGTCCAGTTCGCCCAGGTTGTGGGTAATGCTGCCCGAACCGATCAACAGCACGCCCTGATCGCGCAAACCCGCCAGCGCCTGGCCTACCTTGACCTGCAGCGCCGGCCCCATGTGGCTGGGCAGTGAAACCTGCACCACCGGAACACCCGCATCCGGGTACATCAGCGACAGCGGCACCCAGGCACCATGGTCGAACGGCCGCTGCGCGTCCAGCCGGGCTGGCAGCCCGGCAGCCTGCAGCAGTTCACTGACCTGGCCGGCCAGGGTGGGGTCACCCGGCGCCGGGTACTGCACCGCATACAGCGCCGGTGGGAAGCCGTAGAAGTCATGCCAGGTCTCTGGTTGTGCGCTGCCGGTAACCAGCAGTTCGCGGCTTTCCCAGTGCGCCGACACCACCACGATCGCTTTCGGCCGGGGCAGGGCATTGGCAAGCCCTGCCAGCGCAGGCCCGCTGGCGCCGGGTTGCAGGGCAAGCATGGGAGAACCATGGGAAATGAACAGGCTGGGCAGCATGGCGGGGTCCTGACGGTTAAGATGCAATCATCTTCGATCAACTACAGATCGAAATCCAAACCAACTTTTACCGACAAACCATCTAAAAATCAGGAGTGATCATGGAGCCAGCGTTCTGGCAGCAGAGGTGGGCCGACAACCAGATCGGCTTTCACCAGGCGCAGGTGAACCCCTATCTGCAGAGGTACTGGCCAACGCTTGGCCTGGCGCCGGGCAGCCGCGTGCTGGTGCCGTTGTGCGGCAAGAGCCTGGACCTGGCCTGGCTGGCCGGGCAGGGGTATCGCGTGTTGGGCGTAGAGTTGTCGCGGCAAGCGGTGGAGGCATTCTTCCGTGAGCATGGGCTTGAAGCCGAGGTGCAACAGCGCGGGGTTTTCGAAGTTTGGCGCAGTGGTGACGTTGAGCTCTGGTGTGGGGATTTCTTTGCGTTGAAGGTCGAGGATATTGGCGATTGCGCGGGGCTGTATGACCGGGCGGCGTTGATTGCCTTGCCGCCGCAGATGCGTGTGGCTTACATGCAGCTGTTGTCGGGCTTGCTGCCGGCGGGTTGCCAGGGGTTGGTGGTGACTCTGGATTATGACCAGGCTTTGCTGGACGGACCGCCGTTTTCGGTCGGGGATGAAGAGCTGCGGCAGGGGTTTACCGGGTGGCAGGTGGATGAGCTGGAGGCTGTGGAGGTGATTGAAGAAAGCCCGAAGTTTTCGCAGGCCGGGGTATCGAGTTTGTTGGAGCGGGTGTACCGGGTTAGCCGATGACAGGTGTGTAGCCTGCACCGGCCCTTTCGCGGGTGAACCCGCTCCCACAGGTACTGCACAATCCTCAAGGTGTGTGGTGAACTTGTGGGAGCGGGTTTACCCGCGAAGAGGCCGGCACAGGTGTACAAAAAAAGGCGACCGCAGTCGCCCTTTTGTTTTACCGATTGGATCAACCGCGACGGCGCAGGGCCTCGATACGGTCTTCCAGCGGCGGGTGGCTCATCAGCAGCCCGGCCAGGCCGTGCTTCAGGCCACCATTGATGCCGAAGGCCTTCATGGTGTCGGGCATGTGCACCGGCAGGCCTTGCTCCACGCGCAGGCGCTGCAGGGCGCCGATCATTGCTGCGGTACCGGCCAGCTGTGCACCGGCTTCGTCGGCGCGGTATTCGCGGCGGCGCGAGAACCACATCACGATCATGCTGGCCAGAATGCCCAGGATCAGCTCGGCAACGATGGTCGCTACGTAGTAGGCAATGCCCTGGCCTTCTTCGTTCTTGAAGATCACCTTGTCGACGAAGTTGCCGATGATGCGCGCGAAGAACATCACGAAGGTGTTCACCACGCCTTGCACCAGCGCCAAGGTGACCATGTCGCCGTTGGCCACGTGGCCGATCTCGTGGGCCAGCACTGCGCGCACTTCATCGGGCGAGAAACGCTCCAGCAGGCCCTGGGACACGGCGACCAGCGCGTCGTTGCGGTTCCAGCCGGTGGCGAAGGCGTTGGCCTCGTACGCCGGGAAGATACCCACCTCGGGCATCTTGATGCCCGCTTCACGGGACAGCTCTTCCACCGTTTGCAGCAGCCACTGTTCGTGGCGGGTGCGCGGCTGGCTGATGATCTGGGTACCGGTGGTCATCTTCGCCATCCACTTGGAGATGAACAGCGAGACGAGGGAGCCGGCAAAGCCGAACACGGCGCAGAACACCAGCAGGCTGCTGAGGTTCAGGTCGACCCCGTTGGCGGCCATGAACCCGTTGAAACCGAACAGGCTCAGGGTAATGCTTGCAACCAGCACCACCGCGAGGTTGGTGGCTACAAACAACAGAATGCGCATCATGGTTGTTACGTTCTCCTGACGGATGAGTTGTCGCTTACTGCGGGGTATATAAGGGGCCGGCCGTGCCGATTCAATCGGGCGACTATTTCAAACTGTGTACGGCGGAGTATGGCAGAGGATGGCGCGGGGGATGTGGGATAGAGCGTTGCAGGATGTAAGAAACATCCTGTGGGGTTTTGGGGGCTGCTTTGCAGCCCATCGCGACACAAGGCCGCTCCTACAACTGATCGCGTAACCCTGTAGGAGCGGCCTTGTGTCGCGAAAGGGGCGCAAAGCGCCCCCAGGGCCTTCACTTACTGCGAATAACCCTTCAGGAAATTCCCGATCCGGCCAATCGCCGCCTCCAGGTCATCCACCCGCGGCAAAGTGACAACGCGGAAGTGGTCCGGCCACGGCCAGTTGAACGCCGTACCTTGAACGATCAGCAGCTTTTCCGACAGCAGCAGGTCGAGCACGAACTTCTCGTCGTTGTGGATCGGGCAAACCTTCGGGTCGATCTTCGGGAATGCATACAGCGCACCCATCGGCTTCACGCAGCTAACGCCCGGGATGTCGTTCAGCAACTCGTAGGTGCGGTTGCGCTGCTCCAGCAGGCGGCCGGGCGGCAGCACCAGGTCGTTGATGCTCTGGTAGCCGCCCAGCGCGGTCTGGATGGCATGCTGGGCCGGCACGTTGGCGCACAGGCGCATGTTGGCCAGCATGTCGATGCCTTCGATGTAGCTTTGCGCGTGGTGCTTGGGCCCGGAGATGATCAGCCAGCCGGAACGGAAGCCCGCCACCCGGTACGACTTGGACAGGCCGTTGAAGGTCAGGCACAGCAGGTCGGGGGCCAGCGAGGCGGTGCTGATGTGCACGGCTTCGTCGTACAGGATCTTGTCGTAGATCTCGTCGGAGAACACCACCAGGTTGTGCTGGCGGGCCAGTTCCAGCATGCCCAGCAGCAGCTCTTTGGAGTACACCGCGCCGGTCGGGTTGTTCGGGTTGATGATCACCAGGGCCTTGGTGTTCGGGGTGATCTTGGCCTTGATGTCCTCAAGGTCTGGGAACCAGTCGGCCTGCTCGTCGCACAGGTAGTGCACCGGCTTGCCGCCGGCCAGGCTCACGGCGGCGGTCCACAGCGGGTAGTCGGGGGCAGGGATCAGCACTTCATCGCCGTTGTTGAGCAGCGCCTGCATCGACATCACAATCAGCTCGGACACACCATTACCCAGGTAGATGTCCTCGATGCCGACGCCTTCGATCTGCTTCTGCTGGCAGTACTGCATCACCGCCTTGCGCGCGCTGAACAGGCCTTTGGAGTCGCTGTAGCCCTGCGCGGTGGGCAGGTTGCGGATCACATCCTGGAGGATTTCGTCAGGCGCCTCGAAGCCAAACGGCGCCGGGTTGCCGATGTTCAGCTTGAGGATGCGGTGGCCTTCCTCTTCCAGGCGCTTGGCGTGCTTGAGCACTGGGCCGCGAATGTCGTAGCAGACATTGGCGAGCTTGTTCGATTTGCTGAACTGCATGATGGGATCCCGATTGAGAAAACGCGCTACGCCCCGCCGAAAGGTTTGAAAGGGCAGGAAGCGGGTGCCAGACTGAACGCCTGGCACACGAAGCCAACTAATATACGTGCCACCCGCGCCCCGGAAAAGACGGTGCGCAGTGAAATTCAGCCTGCCGAGGTCCCTACATGCAAAAGATCGAGAAAACCCTGGAGCAATGGCGGTCGATGCTCGACCCCGAGCAGTACCAGGTGTGCCGCCTCAAGGGCACCGAGCGGCCGTTCAGCGGCAAGTACAATAGCGAGCGCCGCGACGGCATCTACCACTGCATCTGCTGCGGCCTGCCGCTGTTCGATGCGCAGACCAAGTTCGATTCCGGCTGCGGCTGGCCGAGCTTCTACGCACCCATCGAGGAAGCCGCGATGATCGAGATTCGCGACACCTCCCACGGCATGATCCGCACCGAAGTTACCTGTGCCCGCTGCGATGCGCACCTGGGCCACGTATTCCCCGATGGTCCGCCACCGACCGGCCTGCGCTACTGCATCAACTCGGTGTGCATCGACCTGCGCCCGCGCGACTGACCGGAGCCCGACCATGGCTGGATCGATACTGGACATCCCCTGCGTGACCCTGGGCGGCGAGCACAAGAAGCTCGGCGACTTCCCCGGCAAGGCGCTGCTGGTGGTCAATACCGCCAGCCAGTGCGGCTTTACCCCGCAGTACAAGGGCCTGGAGCAACTGTGGCAGGCTTATCGCGCGCGTGGCCTGGTGGTGCTGGGCTTCCCCTGCAACCAGTTCGGCAAGCAGGAGCCGGGCGATGCACGGGAAATTGCCCAGTTCTGCCAGCGCAATTTCGGCGTGAGCTTCCCGCTGTTCCGCAAGGTCGAGGTCAACGGCCCCGGCAGCCATCCGCTGTTCGTCGAACTCAAGCAGCGCGCGCCGGGCATTCTGGGCAGCCAGAAGATCAAGTGGAACTTCACCAAGTTCCTGGTCGACCCGGCCTCTGGCCAGGTAACGCGCTACGCCCCCACCACCAAGCCGCAGGCCCTGGAAGCGGACATCGAGCGCCTGCTCAGCCGTTGACCGGCACCCAGTGGTCGACCAGCGCCAGCAACTCTTCACGGCGGAACGGCTTGGCCAGGTAGTCGTTCATGCCGGCTGCCCGGCAGCGCTCGCGCTCTTCGGGCATGGCGTTGGCGGTGAGGGCGACGATTGGCAGGTCGGGCCAGCGACCGCTTTGGCGGATACGCCGGCTGGCCTCGTAGCCGTCCATCACCGGCATGTTGCAATCCATCAGGACCAGGTCGAATTCGTCCTGTTCCAGTAGCTCCAGGGCCTCGGCGCCTTGGGTGGCCAGCTGTACCTGGCAGCCGAGCTTGGCCAGCATGCCCTTGGCCACCAGCTGGTTTACCGGGTTGTCCTCCACCAGCAAGATGCGCGCGCGGCCTTGGTCCAGTGTGATGGCCGGGGTAGCTAGCGGGTGTTCGGGCTCATGGCCCTGCAAGGTGCGGCGCAAGGTCTGGTACAGGGCGTTGCGCGCCAGCGGCCGGGCCAGTTGGTGCAGGGGGGCGAGGGCGACCGACTGTTCGCTGGGCAGGAAGTTGCCGTAGGCGGTCACCAGCAAGATCGGTGTTTTCAATGCCGGGCGCAGTTCGAACAGGTGGTCCAGGCTGTCGGTGATCAGCAGGTCGATGGCCGTGGCGTCGAGCCCCGCGCAGCTGTCATGGTGCTGGTAGGCAAGGCCCCAGGCAGGCAGCAGGTCCTGCAATAGTTCATCGAGCCCGCTGCCGGCCGTGCTCAGCGCCGCCACGCGCCCGTGCAACGGTGCTGGCGCAATGGCCTCGGTGTGCACGGCCAGTGGCAGTTCGGCGGTGAAGCGGCTGCCGAAGCCAGGGTCGGACTTGATGTGCAGGTGGCCCTGCATGGCCTTGCACAGGTTGCGTGTCAGCGCCAGGCCCAGGCCGGTGCCGCCGTACTGGCGGGTGATGCCGGCGCCGGCCTGGGTGAATGGCTGGAAGATCCGTGCCTGGGCTTCTTCGGGGATGCCGATGCCGGTGTCGCGCACTTCCAGGCGCACACCGCCGACGATGGTCGACAGGCGCACATCCACGCGGCCGAAGCGGGTGAACTTGAGGGCGTTGGACAGCAGGTTGCTGACGATCTGCCGTACCCGCGTGGGGTCGCCAAGCACGCTGCTGGGGAAGTCGCGGGCGATCAGGCAGGTCAGCTCCACGCTTTGCGCGGTGTTCTGCGACAGCAGGTTGGCAGTGTCCTCGACCATCGAGCCCATGTCGAACGGAATGCGCTCCAGCTCCAGCTGGCCGGCATCGAACTTGGACAGGTCGAGAATATCGTTGAGCAGCTCCACCAGCACCTTGCCCGAGTCATGGGCAATCGCCAGCTGCTGGCGTTGCTCGCTGGGTAGCGGGCTGTCCAGGGCGAGGGCGATCATGCCGAGCATGCCGTTGAGCGGGGTACGGATTTCGTGGCTCATGTTGGCGAGGAAGGCGGCGCGCGCCTGGGCCATGTCCAGCGCCCGGCGGCGGGCTTCTTCCAACTCCTGGTTGGACAGGCTCAGGCTGCTGTTGCTGGCCTTCAGCTCGTTGGTGCGTGCCGAGACGATATCTTCCAGCTCGTTGAGGTACTGGGTCAGGCGGTTTTCTGCGGTGCGCCGCTGATCGATCTCGGTGGCCATGCTGACGAACTGCTGGTTGGCGACCCTTACCAGTACGCCGATTTCGTCATGTTCATGTCCGGGTGGGCATTGCAGGCGGGTTTGCGTGGGTTTGCGCGGGTCGCTGCCGCTGAGCGCACCAATTACCGTCACCAGCGGCTTGGTCAGCATCATGTAGAACAGCGCCAGGAGGATGCCGGTCAGCACCAGGCTACGGGCGAAGCCGTTGAGCAGGGTGATCCCGGCACGGTCGAGAAAGCGGCTGCCGAAGGCGTAGGTGTCCACCTCCAGGTAGAGGGTGCCGAGGTTTTCCTCGGGCATGTGGGTCAGATACAGGCGTTCCTTGAACTGGCGCTGATCGCCGAACAGGAAGTCGCTGAGTGGCCGGTAGCGGTCCTCCAGGCGCGGTCGTTCGACGTCGGCCAGTACCGTTTCGTTGTTGTCGATCAGCCGCGCACGGATGATGGCCGGCGACTCCAGCAGGCCGCGAGTCAGCTCCAGCGCCAGTTCCGAGTCGATGTTGTAGGCGATGCGCGAGGCCGGGTTGTGGCTGATTTGCAGCAAGGCGCGCACTTCACGGTTGATGGACGCGTCTTCGCTGGCATAATCGATGCCGATCTGGATGAGACTGAGCAATGTTCCCAGGATGAAGCCGACCAGGACTGTCAACCGGGCTTGCTTGTATGACAGGCGATTGGTGAACTTGATATCCATGTGTCCCGAGCCGGTTTCACGTCCCTTGCGCTGCGCAAGCATAGCCGAATAGCCCCGGCTGCTGGTGGGTCTGTCACACATTCAGCCTTGATTGCTCTACTGGCTGTGCCGGCCTATTCGCGGCTAAAGCCGCTCCCACAGGTTTATCACCGCCCTTGAGACCTGTGATGTGCCTGTGGGAGCGGCTTTAGCCGCGAAGAGGCCGGCACAGCAGCCCCGAATCTGAATTTGCAGGAGCCCTGATGGACGCTCGCTTGATTGCTTTCCTGGACCGCGCCGAATCGGTACTGGCCCGCCTCGAACCCCTGTTGCCGGCCCAGCGCCCGAACATCGACTGGGCCACTACCCTGGCCGCGCGCTGGCAGCGTGATGGCCGCAGCGGCTACCTGCTGCCACTGGAAGTCAGCCTGGACATTCGCCTCAGCGACCTGATCGGCGTCGACCAGCAGCGTGACCAATTGGGCCGCAACACCCATCAGTTCATCAACGGCATGCCTGCCAACCATGCACTGCTGTGGGGCTCGCGCGGCACCGGCAAGTCGTCGCTGGTACGTGCCCTGCTGGCCGAGCACGCGGGTGCCGGCCTGCGCCTGATCGAAATCGAACGCGACCACCTGGCCGACCTGCCACGGGTGGTCGAGCAGCTGCAGAAGCTGCCGCAGCGCTTCATCCTGTTCTGCGACGACCTGTCGTTCGAAGCCGGGGAGGGCGACTACCGGGTGCTCAAGAGCGTGCTCGACGGCTCGCTCGAGCAGGCTCCGGACAACGTGCTGCTGTACGCCACCTCCAACCGCCGCCACCTGGTGCCGGAAAAGGAGAGCGACAACGAGAACTGGAAGCGCGTGGACGGCGAGCTGCACCCCAGTGAAGCGGTGGAAGACAAGATTGCCCTGTCCGACCGTTTTGGCCTGTGGCTGTCGTTCTACCCCTTCACCCAGGAACACTTCCTGAACGTGGTCGAGCACTGGATCGGCCAGCTCGCGCAAACTGCCGGCCTGGCCTGGCAGCGCAGCGAAGAACTCGACATCCTCGCCGTGCGCTGGGCCACCGGCCGCGGTAACCGTAATGGCCGTTGTGCCTATCAGTTCGCCCGCTACTGGGTCGGGCTGCAATTGCTGGAGCAAAAGTAAATGATCGACCTCAATGCCAGTGGCGCCGGCCTCGACGGTTACAACCTGCTGGCGGCGCAAGTGCAGGCGCTGTTTGCCGACGAGCGTGACTTCATCGCCAATGCCGCGCAGTTTTCGGCATTCCTCTATAACCAGGTGGACGACCTCAACTGGGCGGGGTTCTACCTCAACCGCAACGAAGAACTGGTGCTGGGCCCGTTCCAGGGCCAGGTGGCGTGCGTGCGCATCCCGTTCAGCAAGGGCGTGTGCGGGGCGGCAGCGGCCACCCGGCAGACTCAGCGGGTAGAGGACGTGCATGCGTTCCCAGGGCATATTGCCTGTGACAGTGCGTCCAACAGCGAGCTGGTAATCCCGCTGGTGAAGGAGGGCAGGTTGATTGGTGTGCTGGACCTGGACAGCCCGAAGCTTGGGCGCTTCAGTGAGGCGGATCAGGTGGGGCTGGAGCGGTTGGCGGCGATTTTTCTGGAGCTGACCGACTGCTGATGGTCGCTGCCTGTACCGGCCTCTTCGCGGCTAAAGCCGCTCCTACAAGGATCGCACCAAGCCTGAGGGCGATGCGGTCCCTGTAGGAGCGGCTTTAGCCGCGAAGAGGCCGGTACAGGTTAAAGCATCAGTCGTACATCACCTTCTTCTTCCAGGTCTCTTCCTCATCGGTCTTGAGCCCCTGGGTCAGTTCATTCTGCTCGTCCTCCGCCGGGGCCAGGCGGTCCAGCACCTGGGCGTTGGCCCGAGCCAGCAGCTTCTCCAGGTACGTCAGCTGCTCTTCATACACCTTCGGTTCCGGCTGCTTGCGCAGGTACTGCACGCCGCGCTCGAAGGCCAGGCGCGCCTGGCCTGGCTGGTTCTGCTGCAGGGCCTGCTGGCCGAGGTTGTTGAAGAACTCGATATGCAGCAGCACCAGGATATGGCGGATTTCCTTGATCCATTGCTTGGCCTCGGGCGTGGGCAGGAAGCCCTCCTGGGCGGCTCGGGTCACCTGGTTGTGCAACGCCTCCAGCAGGAAACGCACATCCTTGGCCTTGATCTCGGTCTGGATCGGGTTGGGCGGGTTGTTCACCGGGATCTGCGTACCCTGGGCAATCAGGTTTTCCAGTTCGGCGATGCGCGCCTTGATCTCGGCATTGTGCTTGTCCATCGCCAATTGACGCTGGTTGAGGTTGAGCTCCAGGCGGGTCAGCAGCAACTTCAGCGCCGGGGTCATGAACTGGCCGGGGAAGGTCTCGGTGATTTCGCCACAGCGGCGCAGGCGGTCGGCCAGCTCGATCTTCATCCGGGCGCGCTCGAGCTTGCCGTTCTCGACCACATTGTTTAGGTAGCCGATCACGATCAGCAGCGCGATACCCGCCACGATGAGCAGGGTGATCAGAAGTGGTGTCACCGTTAATGCCTCATTGAAGAAGAATTACAGCTTTGAGTGTAGTGAGTTCGGTGTGGGACGAACAGCTGCTAAATCCCTGTGCCGGCCCTTTCGCGGCTAAAGCCGCTCCCACAGGTACGGCACTGCCTTCAAGCTGCGCACGGTCCCTGTGGGAGCGGCTTTAGCCGCGAAAGGGCCGGCACAGGATTGCTTCTCTCTATATCGGCAACCCATCCCGCATCTGCACCCCAACACACCCGGAAGTCATTGATTTAAATAAATTTCTACAAAGGGGTTGACGCCTGTCCGAACCATCCATAGAATGCGCGCCACTTGCAGCGTAAAGCACACAGCGAAACGCGGCAGGGAGTGAAAGCAGGCAGTAATGCCAGCAGCGTGTCCCCTTCGTCTAGTGGCCTAGGACACCGCCCTTTCACGGCGGTAACAGGGGTTCGAGTCCCCTAGGGGACGCCAAATTGCGGGAATAGCTCAGTTGGTAGAGCACGACCTTGCCAAGGTCGGGGTCGCGAGTTCGAGTCTCGTTTCCCGCTCCAGTTTCTCCGGCAACGCTTAACTGCGGGGCAGGAAAAGAAAATCCAGGCTGAATCGTGAGGTTCAAACCTGGTGCACTGAAAAGTGTCGTGTGTCCCCTTCGTCTAGTGGCCTAGGACACCGCCCTTTCACGGCGGTAACAGGGGTTCGAGTCCCCTAGGGGACGCCATTTGCGGGAATAGCTCAGTTGGTAGAGCACGACCTTGCCAAGGTCGGGGTCGCGAGTTCGAGTCTCGTTTCCCGCTCCAGTTTAAATACTGTGGCGTCTATGCGGTGCAGTGGTGGTGAAGGTCTTCAAGGCGCTTCACGCCGATAGTGGTAAAGCTTCAAAATGCGGGAATAGCTCAGTTGGTAGAGCACGACCTTGCCAAGGTCGGGGTCGCGAGTTCGAGTCTCGTTTCCCGCTCCAAACATGTAACCAGACGCCCCGACTTGTTCGGGGCGTTTGCTTTTGTACTGAAAAAAGCTCTCCAGCCTCTCATGGCTTCATTTTCCTGGCTCCCAGGACACGGATTGCCCGCTTGGGCTGTACGTGGTGGGCGCACCCTATAACGAGAAATGCTCCCCATCTTTCGATGCGGAGCATTTTTGCGTTTTTGCTTTTCCCAAACCAACAACCTGGCAAGCAAGTTGCCAGGCCGGGTGCAAATCAGCGATAAGTGACGGTGAAATTGAGTGCTCCATTGGCCTCGCCCGGGGTTACGGTGGGCGCGGTCTGGTAATAGCGGGCCTGGAAATTCAGGGTGAGGTCGCCGGGGCTCAGCGGCATCACGGCAACTTCTTCTTCCAGCCGAAAGGGGCTGCCGTCTGCGTGCAGCACCTGGATACCGATGCCAGTAGCCCCCGAACCGCTGGACAGGCTGAATACACCCTTGTCGACGTCTATCGGTTTCGACCCATTGGCTCCGTCGAGCCGTATATAGGCCTGGGTGCCGCCTGATGCGTCGCTTTCGCAGTCGTTGAGTGTGATCCTGAAGGGGACTGCTTTCGTGAAGTCATCAGGTTTGCCGAAGTCCTTCACGTCGTGGGTGCCCAGATCTACCGGGGCCGGGCTGACGGCGTTGGCCTTCAGCGTGCATTGCGCGGTGGTCACTGTGCCATGCAAGTGCGCACGCATCACGGTGCCGACATCGCTGTAGGTGCCACTGAACAGTTGAATACCGTTGAAGGAGTGGGGGCCGGGGGCAATCGGGCCAGTCTTGATCAGCGTGATGTATGCACGCAGGTTGTTCAGTTGGATGCCGGTGGGGCCAGGGTCGTGATCGGCGTAGCCTTGCCACGGGACCGACGTCCAGTTGATGTAAGTCCAGGCATTGCTGGGGCTGCCACCTTTGCCGTGATATGGTGCGACCAGGCGCACATGAATGCCGATACCATCCACGCCGGTCTGGATCACGCGGCCGGTGAGGTCTTCGCCGTTGATCGGCGGCAGCGAACCAGTGAACAGTGGCTGGGTGTTGTTCACGTTGGCCGTAAGGGTTGGGCCTTCGGCCATGAAATTGGTACAGATTACCTGGAGGCCAGCTTCGTTGGGCCGGTTGTAGTAAGTTTCGGCCTGGCCAATGACCGACCCGATTGGCGCATCGCGGCCTACCCATTGGTGTTTGAGATCGATGTTGTGCTCCAGTTCGCCGCTGATGCCGCCGCTCCAGTCGCAGGCCGATCGTGCAAAGACCTCGCCGCTGGCCAGCAGTGCCAGGCACAGGGAAGTCAACGAGACGCGGGTGGATGGTTTCATGGGTTCAGGTCCGGGGGCTGTCTGTCGAGGATTGCGGGCATTGCAGGGTCTGAAGGCGGTAGCCTTGTTCCTCGCGCATGCTTCGAGGGGCGATGGCCAACTGGCAGGTCTGGCCGCCCCACTGCACGTGCAATGGCTGTGGTTTGTCATCGGTGGCCACCAGCGCCTGGCCGGCCTGGCCGACCACCGCCAATACCTGGCCCTGCTCATCACTGACTTGGGCGCCAAAGGGCAGCGGCTTGCCGTTGGCCTGTAGCAAGGTCAGGATCAAGCGGCTGACATTGCGTGCGGCAAAGGTTGCTTTGACGATTGCGCCGCGGCGGGGGACAACCTGGGTGCTGCCGTTGTCTATCTGTACCTGTGGCGCCAGGTCGGCGGTGTCCAGGTGCAGCGGGTTGCTGCGATAGGGGCGCAGGTGTGGTGCGATCAGGTAGCCGGCGCTGTCGGTCCTTCCGCCAGGGGTGCTCTGCACACCGAGGCCTGGTGTGCCAGGGACCTCGACAAGGGCGTTGGTTTCGCCGAGTTGGCTGCCAATGGTCAGGCCGCCCGCGTGCAGCACCATGGCGCCACTGGCGTTGGCCGAGAATGACTGATAGTCGTTGCCCTGGGTGTAGCCGGCACCGACGTTGGCCCAGGCCCCTTGATAGCCGACCGACAATGCGCCGGATGTCTGTTGCTGGATATCGCGGGTGGTCGAGGCGGTATACCTTAAACGATTGTCCAGTGCGCCGCCGCTGAGGCTGGCGCGCTGGCTCTGGCGCCCGTTGCTGGCCTGGGTGCCGATCGTGGCACTGGCACCGTTGAACCAGTCCAGGGGCAAGGTAATGTTCAGGCCGATCAGGCGGTCCTGGTGGTTGTTGCGGGTCAGCGATTGCGAGGCGAACAGGTTGAAGTTGATGTTGCGGTACTGGGTGTTGTACTGCAGCTGGTACTGCCTGCGTTGCAGGTTGTTGCGCCAGTAGTCGTCCTGGGACAGCGACAGGCTCAGCGAGCCGTAATTGCCCAGGCTCTGGTATACCGACGCTTCGAGGCGGCTGCGGCGGTTGCCGAGGTAGCCGCTGTAGGCATTGCGTTCGCGTACGGCCTCGTCGTAGTCGCGGTAACCTTCGCTGGAGTAGCGGTAGCCGGCGAATCGCAGATTGGTACCGGTGGTGAACGCCTTGCCGTAGCGGGCGGAATAACTCTGGCCCTGCACTTGGCCGAGGCGCTGGCCCAGGTCGGCGCTGGCCTGGGTGACATCCAGCGACACCGCGCCCAGGTGCCCCAGGTCGCGGGCCATGCCGAGCAGTGCGGCGCGGTAGTAATCGCCGCCCTGCACGCCGCCATACAAGGTGCTCCAACTGCCGCCGCGGGCCAGGGTCGCCTGCCACAGCAATGGATTGTCGAGGTGTTCGGCGCCATTGTAGCGGCCCAGGGTGGCGCTGTAGCGCCATACGCCCTGGCGCAGCAGGTTGGTCAGGCTGGAATACGGCTGGAGGAAGCGCCGTACCTGGCCGTCGGCCTCGGTCAGCACCACTTCCAGCTCACCGCTGCCGCCGCCAACGCCAAGGTCATCGATCACATAGGGCCCTGGGGCGACGAAGGTGGTGTAGATCGGGTAGCCGTTGAGCAGCACCTCCAGTTTCGCCCGGGTCTGGGCGACGCCACGGATGACCGGTGCATAGCTTTGCATCACATCAGGCAGCATGCCCATGTCAGAGGCCACCTGCATGCCCTTGAACGGCAGGCTGCGGAAGACTTCGCCGTGGCTGAAGGTTTCGCCGAGGGTGAAGTTGCCGCGGTTGTCGGGCAGGTCGCGTTGCACATAGGTATTGCTGCGGGTCCAGCTGCGTTCCCCTTGGCCGTCGTCGCGTAGCGCCTGGCTGCTGCGCAGGCGCCAGCTGCCCAGGTTGACGCCGCTGTTGAGCAGCAGGTCGTGGCTGGCTTGGCTGCCGTCCCGGCGGTTGAGGGCCTGGGTGGCGACCTGGTAGTTGAGGAAGGCGGCGTTGATGCCGGCGTCCCAGCGCTCGGCCGGTACCGCACCGGCAATGTCGCGGCGCAGGGCGAATTGCGGGATCGACACGGCCAGTTGCAGCTTGCCGGGGTCCAGTTCGGCACGGGCATCAGGCAGCAGTTTGACAAGGTCCTGACAGGGCATGCTGTCATCCAGCGGCTGCTCCAGGGCCTCTTCGCGCAGCCCGAATTCGCGCAACAGGTCTGCCGAGAGGCAGGCTTGCAGGCCTTGTTGGTCCAGGCTGGGCAGGAAATCCAGCTCGTGCTCGCCGAGCAGAGCCAGGTTCAGGGTAATGCTCACACGGTAACGGCCGGGTGCCAAGGCTGCACTGGCAGCGAGTGATTGTAGTGCCAGTTGTGCGGCGTCGGCCGACTCGCCGGGCGCCTGGCGCATGAAGCTGGCGTTGAACACCGGTGATGGCGGGCTGGCCTGTACCGGCCGGTAGGCACACAGCAGCAGGCTGGTGCCACCCAGCGCCAGCAACGGCGCAAGGCGCAGGCGGGATGGCATGCGTGAGCGTTGGGGGAGGGGGGGCATGGGCGGTTACCTATCGGGGGCGACGGGCCTGGCCTTTGTGCAGGTTGGCCGTGGCAGCGAGAACGAAGGACCGCACGATAGGAATTAATGGAGATTCAGGATGTAGGTGATTTCTGTTTGAGGAGGGGAATAGTTTGCAGCGGGATGGAGTGAAAAATCAGGGCCCCGAAGGGCCCTGGAGAACAGAGGTAACTTGTATTGGTAATGAATGTAGGTGTGAACTAATTAATCAGGGCGTGGTATTGGGGATACACCGTGGAACTCTCTCCTATCGAAGTTCCTGGCTCGTATTGTACGTATGTCGACATGTCGGTCAAACTGTCTAAAGTTACGTATTTGACTCATAAGGTCTTCGAGGTTTTCAGTCGAAGCAGCCCGTTGTCTAGGAGGGGCAGGCGGTTGACTTCCAGTACTTTCAGGGCCTCCTTGGGGCGTTTGTTGGACTGGTTCCGTGGAACTTGCATTTGTCGATATCTCAGGCGCGCTTACTCTGCGTACCCTGCTGTTTTCGGTAGCCGTAGTGGCTAGAGAAATGTTTTCAGGAGCTACTTGGACAGGGTTAACGACGTTAACACTGTCATTATTTGCACCACTCGCTGTCTGGACCGAATCGCTCCTCGTGCGAACTTCTCCTGATACGCTTTTTCTCGGTGTTCTAAACGCTTCGCTAACTCTCGTCCCAACTGAAGCCAAGGACATCAAACCGCCACCGAGAGCTGTCAACCCAATGCCAGCTATGGCCATAGTATTGTTATCCGTCAGTGTACCGGCCACTGCCAGACCCAAGCCAGCAGCCGTAACAACACCGCCGGCCACGGCAAATACAATGCCGATGCCTGCAGGCGGGAAGGCAAACATGAAGGCCACGCCGACAACAGCGCCTATCAGGGCGAATCCCACGTTCTGCCACTTCTCCAGGAAATTCTGCTTGGGTTCCTTCATGGGGTCTATGACGGGCGGTAGCGGATCGTTGTTGCCCTCGGCGTAATGGCCGGTGGGGTCGCGCCAGTTGACCGGGTTGCCCAATACGTACAGGTAAGGGTTGAGCCCGGATTGCTCCGGTGCGAGCGAGTCCGGGCTGTTGAAGCACATCAGCCCTGGGCTGTAGGCGCGGTAGCCGCGGCCCAGCATATACCAGCCAAAGACGGGTTCGCGTACCTCGCCTTTGAACGCCACCAGGCTGGCCAGGGACTTCTCTTCCTCGTCGTCCTTGTCCAGCGTGCGCTCTCCGTAAACACTGTAGCGGGTATTGTGCAGGCCACTTTCGGCATACTCCCCGATCACGCTGTACGCCGCATCGGTAAGTAGCAGGCGGTTATCGTGCGGCTGCCCGTCCACTTGCATGGCCAGTGCTGCCTCACCGTCGTACAGATAGCGGGTCAACACGCCTTGCTCGAGGGTGGCACTGAGGCGATAGCCCTGGTAGCGGCGTTGCACCTCAGCGGCTTCGCCGTACCTGGTTCCGACCAAGTGATCATGGCCGTCGTAACGGTACCTGGCCAACACCTCTTTATCGTCGCTGGCGCGAACTTCGGTGAGCCGGCTGCGGTCATCGTAGTGCAGCTTCCGACCCCATTCATCGTTGCGCATGTTGCCGTCTTTGTCGTACTCGAAGACCTGGTCGGCGGGGTAGTCGGGCTGCAGGGTGTGGGTCACGCGTTGGAGCTGGCAACTGCCATCGGTTTTGTAGGTAAAGCGGGCGCTGTCCGTTTCGCCATCTGCGAAGCTGGTAGAGCAGCGGGTCAGTTGGTCCCTTTCATTGAAGCGCATTACCTGAGAGGTCATGGCACGCCCGGCCGTGTTGCGGGGCAGTTGCGAACCGCTGTAGTCCACACGTTCCAGGCGGTCCAGGTCGTCGTAGGCGAAGATTTCCTCAAGCAGCAGCACGCCGGACTGATGGCGGGTCCGGATGTGCAACTGGTCATCGTCACGCCATTTCTGCTCCAGCACCTCTACCGTTCCGTTGTCCAGTGTCAGGGTGCGTTGCACCTCGCGACCGAAGCAGTCGTACTGCTGTTCGCAGGTGACCTTGCGTTTGCTGTACTGGTCTACGGTTTCGGTTTTTTTCACTCGGCCATCTTCGTCGTATTCAAAGCTGGCTTCCAGCGTACCCTGCAGGATTTTTGCCACGCGCCCCTGCGGGTCATAGCGGTAAATGGTGTTCTCGGTGTCGTCGCTACTGCGTTCCAAGGTGCGGCCCAGCAGCGAGTGGCGGTAACGGATGGTATGGTCGTCGTTGATGCGGTTGTTCGCCGTTTCGCCTGTCCAGCTTTCCTGTAGCAGGTAGCCCTGGTCGGTATAGCGGTAGGTGCGTTTGCCCTCGGGGTTACTGGCCGAAGTAATGGAGGCATCCGGGCGCTCGAATGCAAAGCTTGGGTTGTCGAGGCTTGTCGTCAGCTGCCCTTGCTCGCTGGTGAGGGTGGTGCTGATCCTGGTGGGCAAGGTCGTGACTTCTGGCTGATAGCTGTAGGTATGGGTGCGCTTGCTGGTGCGGTGAGCCGACCGCGCCGAATTCATTGCACCTGGTCCACATCGAGAGTGGCGATGCTTCGTTCTCGTTGCTCAACGGGCCGGTGGACCTAGGCGCGTTTTCCTATGCCTTGGCACAGCGTGGCAACGATTGGTTCCTTGATGGCTCGAGCAAGGTCATCAGCCCTGGCACCGCATCGGTGCTGGCGTTGTTCAATACTGCGCCGACGGTCTGGTACGGTGAGTTGACCAGCTTGCGTGGGCGCATGGGCGAATTGCGCCTGGACGAGCGCAAGGCAGGGGCCTGGGCCAGAGCTTATGGCAACCAGTACAACGTCGGCGAGCAGGCAGGTTACAAGCAGACGCAACAAGGGTTTTCCCTGGGGGCGGACACGCCGTTGCCTTGGGGCGACGGGCAGTGGTTGGCGGGGGTCATGGCCGGGCACAGTTCGTCCGATCTCAACCTGACCCGTGGCGGTTCTGCCGAAGTCAAAAGCTACTACCTCGGCCTGTATGCCACTTGGCTCGATGCAGGTAGCGGCTATTACTTCGATGGCGTGGTCAAACTCAACCGCTTCGACAACGATTCAAAGGTGACTCTGAGCGACGGCGAGCGTGCCAAGGGCAGCTACGACAACCTGGGCGTCGGTGGATCTGTGGAGTTCGGCCGTCATATCGCCTTGGGTGACGGTTACTTCGTCGAGCCATATACACAGTGGTCGGCGGTGAGCATCGCGGGCAAGGACTACAGCCTGGACAACGGTCTCAAGGCACACGGTGACGACACCCGATCACTGCTGGGCAAGGCCGGCGCCACCCTGGGGCGTACGTTCGACCTGGGTGAGGGGCGTTTCGCCCAGCCCTATCTTCGCGTCGCGTATGCCCATGAATTCGTGAGCAGTAATGAGGTGAAGGTCAATGATCATCGTTTCGACAATGACCTGGCCGGTTCGCGTGGTGAACTGGGGGTCGGAATAGCGGTGGCGCTGGACGAGCGCCTGCAAATGCATGCCGATTTCGATTACAGCAACGGTGAGCGGATCGAGCAACCGTGGGGTGCGAATATCGGCGTGAGCTATCGCTGGTAACGTTGGCAAGGGTGAGCGAGTGCTCACCCTTGGCGTTTTGGTTTTGGAGGAAGGCATCATGCCTATGGATTCATCACACGGCGCCAATTTTCTCGACCCTCCTTCGACACCAGCGGCGTTGGAGGACATCCCGGATGGCGCGCCTGGGTTGTTGCCGGTTGCAACGCTGGGCCTTCCCTTGCGGATCGAGGTTCCAATGTGGCCGATTTCCAATCCTGGGCCCGGTGGCAACCGGGAAACTCTCTCTCTTTTCTGGAATGGCGACTTCATTGATGACAAGACCTGGTACGCCGAGATCGATCCTGCTGAGTTGTTCATCGATGTACCGGCCGACTACCTGCTCAAGGAAGGCGAGGTTCTGGTTACCTATTGCGTTCGGGGCTATAACGGAATGAAGACTGAATCCAGGGCCCTGACCTTGACCATCGATCGCACTGCACCGATTCTGGGAGGAGACAGAGGACGGCTTGAATTTCCTGACCTGGGCTCACAGCCGGTAACTGACAAGTTTCTCAAGGACCATGGCGAAGTGTTGCGGGCGAGCGTGCCGGACTATCAGGGATTCATGCCGGGCGACACGATCGTCTACTACTGGGATGACGAGCCGCTGGACAACACCCAGGTAGGCGAACGCACCTTGACCGCTGCGGATGCCGGCCAGCCGGTGCTCATTGAATATGACGGCAAGATGATCCGGGAGCGCGGTGATGGTGGCCGCTATGCGCAGTATCTGCTGCGTGATCGTGCCGGAAACACCAGCATGACGTCTGTGCCCAAGGCCGTCACCGTCGATGCCAAACCTGTACCTCGTGTATTGCCCTGGCCTGAAGTGCCGCTGGCGGCTGGCAGTCAGGAGCAGGTGGTTCTGCAACTGAGCGACATGTATGAGCCACTGGAAATACGGATACCCGATTCGGCTGTCATTCATCCGGGCGAGCCGTTCACGGTGGAATGGGCACCTGGATTTTTCGGTGAGCAGTTGCTGCCGGGTGTGGAGGGGGGGCGTCGCTACTGCATTGGCGAGCGTCACGTAGTTGCCATGAGCGGCAAGACGGTACCGCTGCGTTACAAGGTAGACGCAAGCGATGGCCCTTGGGTATCGGCTGTCAGGCAGGTCATGGTACAGCCGTTTCCACGCAACATGATGACTATCCCAAAGCTATCGGGTACCGAAGGTAATACCTTCTCATTGAAGGAGCAGGCGCAGAATCCTGCGATTACCCTGGCGCCCTGGAAACTGATCGGTCTGGACCAGAGGGTTCGCATCGACGTTACTGGGGTATCCGCTGAGGGTGCCGGTAGTGCTCTGCCAGTCATGCACGATCATGCGATCACCGAGGAAGAGGTGACCTCAGGGATCGGTGCAAACGGTGATGTAACGGTGCCACTGACATTCTTGGGCAGTTTGCAGCTGGGGCAGCAATTCTCGGTAGAGGTGAGGGTCAGTTTCGACGCCGGCCAAACCTGGCCGGACTTGCCGAATTTCGAGCCGCTACATATCACCTTGCAGCCTTGAGAGTCAGTGGCTGCCGGATGACGGCAGTAGAGGCACCATAGTCGTTGAGGGTATTGAAAGTTACCTGCAGCCCTTGCAGCCTGCGGATTTGCGTCAGCCGGTAGGACTGTTGGGCGAAAGGAAGTGCCATGGCCATGGCGCTGGGTTTTTCCGATTGCCCGGCACCACTGACTTCCAGTTGGTCGAAAGTGAAGTGAAATGGTGTCGGGTTGTCGACCACCAGATACAGGGCGTCATCGCGTTGCTGCAGAAACCAGTTCAGTTGCTTGACGTTATCCTGCGGCAAGCCCTTGAGTTGGGTGGGGCGATAGAACAGCTTGATGCGGGTACGCATGGCGACGTTCAACTGGTTCCGGCCAGACGTTTCCTGCTGCGGAATTTCCTGGACATTGAAGAAGAACAGCGACTCACGGTCTTGCGGAAGGTCGTTGGGCAGTCGGTTGATCTGCACCAGTTGGTCTTTGCCAGGGTCCAGGCGGAACAGCACCGGGGTTGGCACCAACGGTACGGCGGTGAGTGTATCGTCCGCCTGGGTATTGACCCACGTCTGCACGGCGAAAGGCCTGTTGGTCGGGTTGGCGACCACGACCGAAGAGCTGCGAGCGTCGCTGGCGTGAATCACCCGGGTAGCGTTGATGGTCAGCGCGGCTTCGGCGGCTGGCAGTGAAAGGGCCAGGCACAGAGGGAGCAGGGCGCGTCGGAGGCGTTGGTATCCAGTGTTAGACATGATTTGCACAGGGCGTTGTGAAGTAGGGGCCGCGCCGCGCTCGGCGCGGCCAGGGGGCTATTTCAGGTCGAACACGAAAGGAATCGTGGCGTTGACTGGCCCGGCGGTGACAACGGCTGCGGTCGAGCGCAGGTTGGCGTAGAACAGCATGTTGCTTTCGCCGGTGTCGTTCAGGTCATATTCCTTGGATTCGGCTCCCCAAGGGATGATGGCGCCGGTGTTGTCCTTGATTGCCAGCGCTACGCCAGCGGCGCTGCCAGGGTGCAGTGCATGCAGAGCGTCGCCCGTGCCTGCCGGGCCGTCTTTGCCAGCGAAGGATACGACACCTTTCTTGCCGGTCGGGTCGCAACCGGTTCCGGCAGTGATGCTAATGCCAAAGCCCAGAGGGGTCGACTCTTTGTCAATGGCGCCCGTGAGCTTGGAAGCTTCAGCCTCAGGCAACACGATTGGGTTCAGTGTCGCACCGCTATAAGGGTCGACAATCTCGATGGAGCAGGTGTTGCCGTTGACTTTGCCGGTGAAGAGGATGGTGTCGCTGTCTGGCAAGGCATGGGCCGTACTGGCGGCCACGGCCAAGCCGAGGGCGATCAAGGTCTTTTTCATTGGAAATACCCGTTGGTCAGTTTTGAGTCCTGGTCAGCGCTGGTCAGCAATTGCAGGGCCGCATGCAGGTTAAGCAGGCCGGCACCGAGCGTCTGTAAGGCGAATCAACATGAGCACGGGGGATTGCGGTTGGCTACAGCGTCAAGTCGCGCCTCGATCAGGCGCGACTGTCGAGGTGGTCAGTGGCTGGCAGAGTCGCCTGGTAACGAGAGCAGTTGTTTTTCCTGGTGCCAGTCGAACGGCTCGTCGTTCTGCTCCGCTTCGTAGCGGCGCTCTTCAAGGCGCTGGTACAGGTCCAGCTCCTCGTCAGGCATGTAGTGCAGGCAGTCTCCCCCGAAGAACCACAGCAGGTCGCGTGGTACCAGGTGCGCGATTTGCGGGTAGCGCTGGATCACCTGGCAGATCAGGTCCTGGCCCAGATATTGGCTTTCCAGCGGATTCTGCGGCAGCAGGCTCAGCAGTTCGTCGAAACGCTCGAGGAACAGGGCGTGGCTTTCCTCTGGTACCTGCTCGGCGTCACCCAGGGCCACCAGGATGGTACGCAGGTGGTTAAGCAGTTGCAGGTGATATTCCAGGTGGGGGTTGGCCATTGGGGCGGTCCTCGGGGTGGTTGAAACGGGGGCGGAGTATACGCGGGTTACAGAAGGGGCCGCAAAACGGCCCCCTGGCTCAGCGTACCTTGCCTGGTTCGGGCAGCAACTGTGTCTTGTCGAAGGCATCCACATCGATCACTGCCCGCCGGGCGTGCTCTGCCTCCTGCAGTCGTTGCCCCTCACCAGGCTGTAGCGCACCGCTTTCCACTGCCGCATCGATTATCGACTGCCCCGTTGCAGGCCGAACCTTGCCTTCCTTGATAGCCTGGTGCAGTGCCTTGTGCAGTGGGGCCGCCCCATCCAGCAAGTCGGCGGCCCGCTGTAGTGCCGCTACCGGGTCGCCTTCGGCCTGCGGGCGGAAGCAACCTGCAAGCAGCTCCTCCAGGGCTGGGTCGCCCTTGCTGCGACCGATCAACGCCGCCACTTCGGCATCCAGTTCATCGCTTGGGCCGGTGTGGCGGCGGCCGAAGGGGAACACCAGCACGCGCAACGCACAGCCGACAAAGCGGTTGGGGAAATTGTCGAGCAACCGATCCAGGGCTGTTTCTGCCTGGCCCAGGCTTTCTTCCATCGCCCAGCGCAGCAAAGGTTGCATATGTTCCGGTGAGCCCAGGTCGTGATATCGCTTGAGCGCAGCGCTGCCCAGGTACAAGTAACTCAGCACATCCCCCAGCCTTGCGCTCAGCCGTTCGCGGCGTTTCAGTGCGCCGCCCAGCAACATCATCGACAGGTCAGCCAGCATGGCGAAGGCCGCTGCCTGGCGGTTGAGTGCACGGAAGTAGCCTTGGCTCAGGGCATCGCCGGGCACGGATTCCAGTCGCCCCAGCCCCAGGCTGAGTATCAGTGTGCTGGCCGCATTGCCGGCGGCGAACATGATGTGTTTCATCAGCAGGTCATCGAATTCCCTCAATGCCTGGTCACCGTCCTCGCGCCCGGCCAAAGCCATTTCCTTGAGCACGAACGGATGGCAGCGGATGGCGCCCTGGCCGAAGATCATCAGGTTGCGCGAAAGAATGTTGGCGCCTTCGACGGTGATGAAGATCGGCGCGCCTTGCCAGTTGCGCCCCAGGTAGTTGTTCGGGCCCATGATGATGCCCTTGCCGCCATGCACATCCATGGCGTGCTGGATGCACTCGCGGCCACGCTCGGTGAGGTGGTACTTGAGGATCGCCGACAGCACCGAAGGTTTTTCGCCCAGGTCCACGGCCTTGGCGGTCAGCAGCCGCGCGCTGTCCATCAGCCAGGCATTGCCGCCGATGCGTGCCAGCGACTCCTGGATGCCTTCGAAGGCGGCCAACGGAACATTGAACTGTTCGCGGATATTGGCATATTGGCCGGTGACCAGGCTGGTGTATTTGGCAGCGCCAGTGCCTACGGCCGGCAGGGAGATGGAGCGGCCTACCGACAGGCAGTTCATCAGCATCATCCAGCCCTTGCCGAGCATGGCCTGGCCACCGATGAGGAAATCCAGCGGCACGAATACGTCCTTGCCGCTGTTGGGGCCGTTCATGAACGCGGCGCCCAGTGGCAGGTGGCGTTTGCCGATTTCGACGCCGGGCGTGTCGGTAGGGATCAGCGCCAGGCTGATACCCAGATCTTCCTGCTCGCCGAGCAGGTGGTCCGGGTCGTAGGCCTTGAACGCCAGGCCCAGCAGGGTGGCGACGGGCCCGAGGGTGATATAGCGCTTTTCCCAGTTCAGGCGCAGGCCGATGACCTCTTCGCCGTCCCATTGCCCCTTGCAGACCACGCCGGTGTCAGGCATGGCGCCTGCGTCGGAGCCGGCCAGCGGGCCGGTGAGGGCGAAGCAGGGGATTTCATCGCCACGCGCCAGGCGTGGCAGGTAATGGTTGCGTTGTTCGTCGGTGCCGTAATGCAACAGCAGCTCGGCCGGGCCGAGCGAGTTGGGCACCATCACGGTGGAAGCCAGGTCGCCGCTGCGGGTGGCCAGTTTCATCGCCACCTGGGAGTGGGCGTAGGCTGAAAAGCCCTTGCCGCCATATTCCTTGGGGATGATCAGGGCGAAGAAGCCATTCTGCTTGATATGTGCCCAGGCTTCGGCCGGCAGGTCCATGTCCTGGCCGATCTGCCAGTCGCTGACCATGGCGCACAGTTGTTCCGTCGGGCCGTCGATGAAGGCCTGTTCTTCTTCGGTCAGCTGCGGAGCCGGGTAGGCGAGCAGGGTGCGCCAATCGGGACGGCCGCTGAACAGTTCGCCGTCCCACCATACGGTGCCTGCGTCGATCGCCTCGCGCTCGGTCTGCGACATAGGAGGCAGGGTGCGCTGGAACCAGTTGAACACGGGGCCTGTGAATACCTTGCGGCGCCATTCCGGCAGCGCCACCAGGGCGACTTTCAGGGCCAGCACTATCCAGATCAGTGTCAGCAGCCAGCCGGGAGCACTGCTGAAAATGCCCATCAGCAGTACATAAGCCGCCATGATGCCAAGAATCTGCAAGGGCGCCAGGCGCCGGTGCGTGAGGTACGCCGCGCCGATCACCAGCACTACCAACCACAACAGCAACATAATCGGTCCTCCTTGGAACCAGGGGGTAAGCCGTCCCAGACAGCTTAGACGCAACGCTGCGAACGGCCGGGTCAGAACAGTGACAGGGTATGGCGGTGGGAGTTTCAGTCCGGTGTTTGTCTGTACCGGCCTCTTCGCGGGTGAACCCGCTCCCACAGGTACTGCATCACTCTCAGGTCTGGCGCAGAACCCTGTAGGAGCGGGTTTACCCGCGAAGAGGCCGGTACAGGCGACGAAAGTCTGGAGTAGACTGCACCACCTCCGCATTCATAAGGACGTTGCCATGCTGAAGATCTGGGGCCGCAAGAATTCGAGCAATGTGCGCAAGGCGCTATGGATCGCCCACGAACTGGGCCTGGATTTCGAGTCGATCGACGCCGGCGGCGCCTTCGGCGTGGTCAACGAGCCGCACTACCGTGCCCGCAACCCCAACGGCCTGGTGCCGATGCTGGAAGACGGCGACCTGACCCTGTGGGAGTCCAATACCATCGTCCGCTACCTGTGCGCCGAGTACGGTGCGGAGCAGGGCTGGTACCTGGACGACCCGCGTCAGCGCGCCCTGGCGGACAAGTGGATGGACTGGACCACCTCGTCCTTCGCCACGCCATTCCGCCCACTGTTCTGGGGCCTGTTGCGCACCCCGGAAGACCAGCGCGACTGGGTGGCGATCAACGCTGCGCACAAGCAATGCGCCCAGCTGCTGGCCATTGCCGACGAGGCCCTGGCCAAACAGCCGTACCTTTCCGGTGACCAGATCGGCATGGGCGACATCCCACTGGGCAGCTTCATCTATGCCTGGTTCGAAATGCCCATCGAGCGCCCGGCCATGCGTCACCTGGAGGCCTGGTACGAGCGCCTCAAGGCCCGTCCTGCCTACCAGGCAGCGGTAATGACTGCGCTGACCTGATCGAACACCACGGCCACTTCGATAGTCATTATCAATACACATGACTGTACTTGTGCGGCCAGGCCAAGCACCATTGGCCGCACTCACTGCGCCAGTGCCTTTACCTGGCGTGTCCTGCACCTTTTTCTCGGTAAGTGACCCGCTATGAGTTCCGCCCTGTCCATCCGACAGCTGACCAAGACCTACGGCAACGGCTTCCAGGCCCTCAAGGGCATCGATCTGGATGTTGCCGAAGGCGACTTCTTCGCCTTGCTCGGCCCCAACGGCGCGGGCAAGTCCACCACCATCGGCATCCTCTCCACCCTGGTCAACAAGACCAGCGGCACGGTCAACGTGTTCGGCCACGATCTGGACCGCGAGCCGTCGGCGCTCAAGCGTTGCCTGGGCGTGGTGCCGCAGGAGTTCAACTTCAACCAGTTCGAGAAAACCTTCGACATCGTCGTGACCCAGGCCGGTTACTACGGCATCCCGCCCAAGGTGGCCAAGGAGCGTGCCGAGCAGTACCTGACCCAGCTCGGCCTGTGGGACAAGCGTGACGTGCAGTCGCGTTCGCTGTCGGGGGGCATGAAGCGCCGCCTGATGATTGCCCGCGCGCTGATCCACGAGCCGCGCCTGCTGATTCTCGATGAGCCCACCGCCGGTGTGGACATCGAACTGCGCCGTTCGATGTGGAGCTTCCTCACCGAGCTGAACCAGAAGGGCATCACCATCATCCTCACCACCCACTACCTGGAAGAGGCCGAGCAGCTGTGCCGTAACATCGGCATCATCGACCACGGCACCATCGTCGAGAACACCAGCATGCGCCAGTTGCTGGGCAAGCTGCATGTCGAAACCTTCGTCCTCGACCTCAGGCAGGACCTGGCCACTGCACCGGTGCTGCAGGGCTACCCGTGCCGGTTGCTGACCCCGCACACCCTGGAAGTGCAGGTGGACAAGGACATCGGCATCACTGCGCTGTTCGGCCAGCTGGCGCTGCAGAACATCGAGGTGCAGAGCCTGCGCAACAAGACCAACCGACTCGAGGAGCTGTTCGTGTCCCTGGTGGAAAAAAACCTGTCGAAGGTGGCCGTATGAGTGTGGAACTGCGCACCAACTGGGTCGCCCTGAACACCATCGTCTACCGCGAAGTGCGGCGCTTCCTGCGTATCTGGCCGCAGACCCTGCTGCCGCCGGCGATCACCATGGTCCTGTACTTCGTCATCTTCGGTAACCTGATCGGCCGGCAGATCGGCGACATGGGTGGCTTCACCTACATGGAATACATCGTGCCGGGGCTGATCATGATGTCGGTGATCACCAACTCCTACGGCAACGTGGTGTCGAGCTTCTTCGGCAGCAAGTTCCAGCGCTCCATCGAAGAGCTGATGGTGTCGCCGGTATCGCCACACACCATCCTCGTCGGTTATGTGCTGGGTGGCGTGCTGCGTGGCTTGGCGGTGGGCGTGATCGTGACTTTCCTGTCGCTGTTCTTCACCCACCTGCAGGTGCACCACCTGGGCGTGACCGTGGTCGTGGTGCTGCTGACCGCCACCATCTTCTCGCTGCTGGGCTTCGTCAACGCGGTGTTCGCGCGCAACTTCGACGACATCTCGATCATCCCGACCTTCGTGCTGACGCCGCTGACCTACCTGGGCGGGGTGTTCTATTCGATCAACCTGCTGCCGCCGTTCTGGCAGACCGTGTCGTTGGCCAACCCGGTGCTGCACATGGTCAACTCGTTCCGCTACGGCATCCTAGGGGTGTCGGATATCAGCATTGGCACGGCGATTACCTTCATGCTGGTCGCCACCGCGGTGCTCTACCTGGTGTGCGTTCGCCTGCTGGTCAGCGGCCGCGGCATGCGTGCCTGAAGCCTTGCACCGGCATTGGCGCAGACGCCACTGCCGGCCCACCCACCAGCGCCAGTAGAGCATGGTGGTGAAGTAGCCAAGGATGCCCAGCACCACACCGCACACTACCGAGCCGAGCAGGAAGGGTTGCCACAGCGTCGACAACTGGTCGGTGATCCACTGGAAAGTCAGTTCGTCGGGCAGGGTGCGCGGCGGTACCTGCATCAGCCAGGCGCCGGCCATGTAAGTGACGAAGAACACCGGTGGCATGGTCAGCGGGTTGGTCAGCCAAACCAGGCTGACCGCGATCGGCAGGTTGCCGCGTAGCGGAATGGCCAGCGCGGCAGCCAGCAGCATTTGCGCCGGCATCGGGATCAGCGCCGCGAACAGGCCAACGCCCATTGCCCTCGCCACCGAATGGCGGTTCAGGTGCCAGAGGTTCGGGTCATGCAGCAACTTGCCGAAAAAGCGTAAGGACTTGTGTTCCCGAATACTGGTCGGGTCCGGCATGTAGCGTTTGAAAAGTCGGCGCGGCATGTAGGCTCCCGGAGCGTTGATCCGGGCAGTATGCCCTGATTCCCGCTCAGTCTCGTTTAGAGTTTGTGACAATTGTTGAGCAAGCACTGGCGGCAATTGGGCTATGCCTCAGAAGGTGATTTCGCTTCTGGAGCTCTACTTCATGCGCACAGGGATGTTTGCGCTCGCGCTCGGGCTGTTGTGCCTGGGCTTTCTCCCCGCATTGCCATCTGTCGGATGGCTAGTGCTGCTGGCTGTAGCCGGTGGCCTCGGCCTGTTCACGCGGCTGTGGCCGCTGGGCTGTTTTCTGTTGGGCCTGTGTTGGGCCTGCTGGTCTGCGCAGCAGGCCCTGGATGACCGCCTGGCCACCGGGCTGGATGGTCGCACCTTGTGGCTTGAGGGCCGGGTGGTCGGCCTGCCGACCCGGACTGCGCAGGGTGTGCGCTTCGAGCTGGACGCGGCCCGCTCGCGGCGGGCAGAGCTGCCGCAGCGCCTGCAACTGAGCTGGTTCGACGGCCCGCCGCTGCGCGCGGGCGAGCAGTGGCGGCTGGCGGTGACCTTGCAGCGCCCGGCCGGGCTGCTCAACCCGCATGGGCCGGACCGTGAGGCGCAATTGCTGGCGCGGCGGGTCGGTGCGACCGGTACGGTCAAGGCCGGGCAGTTGCTGGCGCCGGTTGCCGGCGGCTGGCGCGACACGCTGCGCCAGCGCCTGCTGGCAGTGGACGCCAATGGCCGGCAGGCAGCGTTGGTGGCGCTGGTGCTTGGCGACGGCGCGGGCCTGGCCCGGGAGGACTGGCAAACGTTGCAGGCCACCGGCACGGTGCACCTGCTGGTGATCTCCGGCCAGCACATCGGCTTGGTTGCCGGCTTGCTGTATGGCCTGGTTGCCGGGCTGGCGCGTTGGGGGCTGTGGCCCGCTCGTCTGCCGTGGCTGCCCTGGGCGTGTGGCTTGGCCATGGCTGCTGCACTGGCCTACGGTTGGTTGGCTGGTGGCGGTGTACCGGTGCAGCGTGCCTGCCTGATGCTGGCCGTGGTGTTGCTCTGGCGCCTGCGTTTTCGCCAACTGGGTGCGACCTTGCCGTTGTTGCTGGCGCTGGTTGCCGTACTGTTGCTGGAACCGTTGGCCGCGCTGCTGCCCGGGTTCTGGCTATCGTTCGCGGCCGTGGCCACGCTTGTCTATTGCTTCAGTGCCCGCCTGGGCAACTGGCGGCCCTGGCAGGCCTGGACGCGGGCGCAATGGGTGATTGCGATCGGCTTGTTGCCGGTACTGCTGGCTACGGGCTTGCCGGTGAGCTTGAGTGCGCCGCTGGCCAACCTTGTTGCGGTGCCGTGGGTCAGCTTGGCAGTGCTGCCATTGGCGTTGCTGGGCACTTTGCTGCTGCCGTTGGGCGGGGTAGGGGAGGCGCTGCTCTGGCTGGCGGGTGGTTTGCTTGATGTGCTTTTCCGGCTGCTGGCGCTGGCGGCCCAGCAGCCGGCGTGGCTGCCACCAGCCGTGCCGTTGTGGGCCTGGCTGCTGGTGTGCCTGGGTGCGCTGCTGGTTTTGATGCCCCGTGGCGTACCACTGCGCGGGTTGGGTGGCGTAATGCTGCTGGCGCTGTGGGTACCCCGGGAGACGGTGCCGTTCGGCCAGGTCGAGGTCTGGCAGCTGGACGTCGGCCAGGGGCTGGCGGTGCTGTTGCGCACTCGGCATCACAACCTGCTGTACGACGCCGGGCCGGCCAGGGGAGAGAGCGACCTGGGCGAGCGGGTGGTGTTGCCGACCTTGCGCAAGCTGGGGGTGGGCAGCCTGGACTTGATGCTGGTCAGCCACGCCCATGCCGACCACGCCGGTGGTGCTGGTGCAATCATACGTGGCCTGCCGGTCAAGCGGGTAATCGGCGGCGAAGTGCTGGATGAAATGCGACTGCAACCTTGTGCCAGTGGCGAGCAATGGACGTGGGATGGCGTGCGCTTTTCGCTGTGGCGCTGGGCTGATGGACAGAGCAGCAATGACCGCTCCTGTGCGTTGCTGGTCGAGGCGCAGGGTGAGCGGTTGTTGCTGGCGGGAGATATGGAAGCCGGTGCCGAACGGGCCTGGCTGGCGGCCACAGAAGCGCCGCGGATCGACTGGCTGCAGTCGCCGCACCATGGCAGCCGCAGTTCGTCCAGCGAGGCCTTCATCCGCGCCACGGCGCCGCGCGAGGTACTGATTTCGCGCGGGCGCAACAACAGCTTCGGGCACCCGCATGCGCAGGTGGTCGAACGTTATCGGCGGCATGGGGTGGTGATGCATGACACGGCGGAGCAGGGGGCGTTGCGGTTGGTGCTGGGGAGGCTGGGGGAGGTCGAGAGTGTGCGCCGACAGCGGCGTTTCTGGAGGGATGCGGGCGGTGGCTGAGCAGGCCCTTTCGCGGGTAAACCCGCTCCCACAGGTACTGCACTGAACCTGAGGATGGTACAAAACCTGTGGGAGCGGGTTCACCCGCGAAAGGGCCAGTTCAGCCACCCGACAGCTCAAGGTTGAAACCGGGGTAGGCCAATTCCCTGACCTCCGGCAGATGAGCCCCCGGCGCGCCTATGGTAGAGTGGCGGCCTTTTTCCGAAGGGGCGTTTACTGTGTGGGAATTGGTCAAGTCCGGTGGTTGGATGATGCTGCCGATCATTCTGAGCTCCATCGCTGCCATGGCTATCGTCGTCGAGCGCCTGTGGACCCTGCGCGTCAGTCGCGTCACCCCGCCGCACCTGCTCGGCCAGGTGTGGATATGGATCAAGGACAAGCAACTGACCAGTGACAAGCTCAAGGCCCTGCGTGCTGATTCGCCATTGGGCGAAATCCTTGCCGCCGGCCTGGCCAACTCGCGCCATGGTCGCGAAATCATGAAGGAATGCATCGAGGAGGCCGCCTCGCGCGTCATCCACGAACTGGAACGCTACATCAGCACCCTCGGCACCATCGCCGCCATGGCCCCGCTGCTGGGCCTGCTGGGCACCGTGCTGGGCATGATCGACATCTTCAGCGCCTTCATGGGCTCGCAGATGACCGCCAACGCCGCAGTGCTGGCCGGTGGTATCTCCAAGGCCCTGGTCACCACCGCGGCCGGCCTGATGGTCGGTATCCCGGCGGTATTCTTCCACCGCTTCCTGCTGCGCCGTATCGATGAGTTGGTGGTGGGCATGGAGCAGGAAGCGATCAAGCTGGTGGAAGTGATCCAGGGCGACCGCGAAGTGGAAGTGGCCGGAGGCAAGGCGTGAAGTTCCGGCGCAATCGCCAGCGGGAGAACGTCGACATCAACCTGGCGTCGCTGATCGACGTGGTGTTCGTCCTGCTGCTGTTTTTCGTGGTCACCACCACCTTCACCCGCGAGACCCAGCTGCGCGTCGAGCTGCCTGAAGCCGCCAGCGCCGAACCGGCGGCGCCCGACCAGGGCAAGCTCGTGGAAATCACCATCAGCGCCGAAGGCGTGTACTCGGTGAACAACCACCTGCTGCCCAAAAGCGACCTGGCCACCCTGAGCGAAGCGATCGAGCGTGAGTCGGGCGGCGACAACAAGCTGCCGCTGGCCATCAGCGCCGACGGCAAGACCCCGCACCAGGCCGTGGTCACTGCGATGGATGCCGCCGGCAAGCTCGGTTTCAGCCAGTTGCGCATGACCACTGTCGAGGCGGCCCAGGGCACACCTTGATGGCCTTCGCCGACCGTCTGCTCGCCGCCTGGTACGCCGGGCACCCGGCCCTGGCGCTGCTGCGCCCGCTGGAGGCGCTGTATCGCCGCGTGGTCACGCGCAAGCGGGCGCGTTTTCTCAGTGGCGAAAGTGCCAGCTACCGGGCCCCGGTGCCGGTCATCGTGGTGGGTAACATTACTGTGGGTGGTACCGGCAAGACGCCGATGATCCTCTGGCTGATCGAGCACTGCCGCAAGCAGGGTTTGAAGGTGGGCGTGGTCAGCCGTGGCTATGGCGCCAAACCGCCGCAGCTACCCTGGCGCGTGCAGCCCGATCAGGTGGCCGGGCAGGCCGGCGACGAACCGCTGCTGATCGTGCAGCGCACCGGCGTGCCGCTGATGATCGACCCCGACCGCTCCCGCGCCGTGCAGGCATTGCTGGCCAGCGAACCCCTCGACCTGATCCTGTGTGACGACGGCATGCAGCACTATCGCCTGGCGCGCGACCTGGAGCTGGTGCTGATCGATGCCGCACGCGGCCTGGGCAATGGCCGCTGCCTGCCGGCGGGGCCACTGCGTGAGCCCGCCGAGCGCCTGCACGAGGCTGACGCAGTGCTGTTCAACGGCGCCAGCGCAGACCGCGCCGATGGTTTCGGCTTCCGCCTGCAGCCGTCCGCCCTGGTCAACCTGCGCAGTGGCGAGCGCCGTGCGCTTGACCATTTTCCCGCAGGCCAGCGCCTGCACGCGGTGGCCGGTATCGGCAACCCGCAACGTTTCTTCAATACCCTGCTGGGGCTAAACTGGCAGCCGGTGCCGCATCCCTTTGCCGACCATGCGCAGTTCAGCGCCCGGAGCCTGGCCTTCAGCCCGCCGCTGCCGCTGGTCATGACCGAGAAGGATGCGGTGAAATGCCGGGCCTTCGCCGCTGACGACTGGTGGTACCTGGCCGTCGAGGCGCAGCCCACGCCGGCTTTCAGCGCCTGGTTCGACAACCAGTTGCAACGCTTGCTGCGCAAGCCCTGAGCCCTTTTTCAATTCCCGGCCACCTGGCCTAAAGGAAGCCTCAAATGGACACCAAACTGCTCGATATCCTGGCCTGCCCGATCACCAAAGGCCCGCTCAAGCTCAGTGCTGACAAGACCGAGCTGATCAGCAAGGGCGCCGGCCTGGCCTACCCGATCCGCGACGGCATCCCGGTCATGCTGGAAAGCGAGGCGCGCACCCTGACTGATGAAGAGCGTCTGGACAAATGAGCCTGGATTTCACCGTGGTGATCCCCGCCCGTCTGCGCTCCACACGACTGCCGGGCAAGCCATTGCTGCTGATCGCTGGCAAGCCGATGGTGCAGCACGTGTGGGAACAGGCCCGCAAGAGCGGCGCGGGCCGCGTAGTCATCGCCACCGATGACGCCAGCATTCTGGAGGCCTGTCAGGCCTTCGGAGCTGAAGTGCTGATGACCCGTGCTGACCATGAGTCCGGCACCGATCGCCTGGCCGAAGTGGTCGCACACCTGGGGCTGCCGGCCGATGCCATCGTGGTCAACGTACAGGGCGACGAGCCGCTGATCCCGCCGGTGATCATCGACCAGGTGGCAGCCAACCTGGCGGCGCATCCGGAAGCCGGCATCTCCACCCTGGCCGAACCGATCCATGAGCCGGAAACCGTGTTCAACCCCAATGCGGTCAAGGTGGTCAGCGACAAGAACGGCCTCGCCCTGGCCTTCAGCCGTGCGCCGCTGCCCTGGGCCCGCGATGCTTTTGCCAAGGACCGCAACCTGTTGCCAGAAGGCGTGCCATATCGCCGCCACATCGGCATGTACGCCTACCGCGTCGGCTTCCTGCAGGACTTCGTCAGTTGGGGCCCATGCTGGCTCGAGCAGACCGAAGCGCTGGAGCAGCTGCGTGCCTTGTGGCATGGCGTGCGCATCCACGTCGAAGACGCCATCGAGGCGCCTGCCGTGGGCGTGGATACCCCTGAAGACCTGGAGCGCGTACGGCGCTTGCTGGAGGCCTGATGCGCGTCCTGTTCGTCTGCCTCGGCAATATCTGTCGCTCGCCCACCGCCGAAGGCGTGCTGCGCCATCAATTGCGGGCTGCCGGGCTTGCCGACCGGGTGCATGTGGCCTCGGCCGGCACCGGCGACTGGCACGTCGGCAATGCGCCTGACAGCCGCACCTGCAAGGCAGCGCTGGCGCGTGGCTATGACCTCTCGCAGCAACGCGCCCAGCAGGTCAAGGCGGCGCACTTTGCCGAATATGACCTGATCCTGGCCATGGACGAAAGCAACCTCGGCCATTTGCGTGCGATGCGCCCGCACACGGCAGTGGGCGAGCTCGACCTGTTCCTGCGCCGTTATGGCGCAGCGCTGGATGAAGTGCCGGACCCGTACTACGGTGGCGCCGACGGCTTCGAGCAGGTGCTCGACTTGGTTGAAGCGGCGTGCCAGGCACTGGTCCTGGAAATCAAGGGGCGGCTATGACAGTGCAGTGGCAGGAGCAGGTATCGCTCAAGCCGTACAACACCTTTGGCATCGACGTGAAGGCGCGGTATTTCACCCAGGCACATGATGACCAGGAGGTGCGCCTGGCGCTGGCCCAGGCGCGGCAAGGCGGCGTGCCGGTGCTGGTGATTGGCGGTGGCAGCAACCTGCTGCTGACCCGCGATATCGATGCGCTGGTGCTGCATATGGCCAGCCGTGGTCGGCGCGTGCTCAGCGACGATGGCGAACGTATCGTGGTCGAGGCCGAGGCCGGTGAGCCGTGGCACCCGTTCGTGCAGTGGACACTGGCGCAGGGCTATTGCGGGCTGGAGAACCTCAGCCTGATCCCTGGCACCGTGGGCGCCGCGCCGATGCAGAACGTGGGCGCCTATGGCGTGGAGATCAAGGACGTATTTGTCGGCTTGACCGCCCTGGACCGCGAGACCGGCGAGTTGCGTGACTTCGGCCTGGCTGAATGTGCCTTCGGGTATCGCGACAGCCTGTTCAAGCGCAACCCTGGGCGTTGGTTGATCCTGCGTGTGCGCTTTGCCTTGAGCCGTACGCTACAGGCTCACCTGGACTACGGCCCGGTGCGCCAGCGCCTGGCGGAACAGGGCGTGACCGAGCCGACCGCGCAGGCGATCAGCGAGGCGATCTGCAGCATTCGTCGCGAGAAGCTCCCAGACCCGGCAGAGCTGGGTAATGCCGGGAGCTTCTTCAAGAACCCGGTGGTCTCGGCGGAGCTGGTCGAGCGTATCCGTGCGCAGTACCCGGGAGTGGTGGCGTATCCGCAGGCCGATGGCCAGGTGAAGCTGGCGGCAGGCTGGTTGATCGAGCAGGCTGGCTGGAAGGGCCACCGCGAGGGGGATGCGGGGGTGCATCGTTTGCAGTCGTTGGTGCTGGTCAACTACGGCCAGGCGAGCGGGGCGCAGATGCATGCACTGGCGCGGCGGATCCAGGCCGATATCCTCGAGCGGTTCGGGGTCGAGCTGGAGATGGAGCCTAACCTCTACTGATTCAGTGCCTGGGCTGGCCCTTTCGCGGCTGAAGCCGCTCCCACAGGGACTTCATAGGGCCTGAGGGTGGTGGGCACTGTAGGAGCGGGTTTACCCGCGAAGAGGCCGGTACAGGAAAAACGCCCAGCCAAGAAAAAGCCCCGCCAGTGCGAACTGGCGGGGCTTTTTCATTCAGCCTTGGCTATCAACCGTGATGAGGCTTTTGCTCATCGCTGGCTTCCAGGGCTGGCTCCTCGGTGGCTGCGGCAGCTTCCTGTGCGGCCTTGGCGGCAGCCTCGGCCTCACGCTTGCGGCGACGCACTTCACGCGGGTCGTTCGGCGCACGGCCGTTGGCCAGCATGACAGTGGCAGGTTCCACCGCCGCAGGGGCTTCGACCGGTGCAGGCTCGACCGCCACTGGGGCAGGCTCGGCCACCACTTCTGGCTGGGCTTCGACAACCGGGGCAGGTTGCTCGGCAACCGGAGCGGCTTCGATCACGGCCGGGGCCTGCTCGATTTCACCGGCCTCGACGGCAGGCGCTTCTACCGGTGCTTCGGCAACCACTACCGGTTCGGCAGCAGGTGCTTCGTCGACCACTGGTTGCGGAGCGATTTCGACCACTGGCTCGGCAGTTGCCTCGACCACGGCTACAGGCTCGCTGACCGGCTGCTCGACCACTGGGGCCTCGGCCACTTCTTCAGCCTTGGCGGCAGCTTCGATCTGCTCGAACTTCTCAGCCTGCTCGACCTGCTGGGCGACTTCGGCGGTGGCAAGCTCGGCCTGCTGGTTGGCCTGGGCTTCGGCGTCGGCACTGATGTTGCTGCTGGCGACAGCGGCAGTCACGGCCAGGCCGGCGGCCAGTTCGGCACCCAGCTCGGTGGCCTGGTGCTGTTGTGGCTGCTCTTCGCTGCCTTCTTCCTCGCTGCCATCGATCAGCTCGCCGTTGGCGTTGCGCTGACGCTCACGACGGTTGCTGCGACGACGCTGGCCACGGGAACGGCGGCGCGGGCGCTCGCCATCGGTGCCTTCCTGTTCGTCCTGCAGCAGCTCTTCGTTCGGCAGTTGCTCTTCGGCCAGCTCGGCAGCCTGCTCGGCGGCTTCTTCGGCTACGCGTGGCTGACGTTCTTCGCGTGGTGGGCGAGGGGCGCGTTCTTCGCGTGGAGCACGTTCTTCACGAGGTGCGCGCTCTTCACGAGGAGCACGTTCTTCGCGAGGTGCGCGTTCTTCACGTGGAGCACGTTCTTCACGAGGTGCGCGCTCTTCACGTGGTGCGCGTTCCTCGCGAGGTGCACGCTCTTCACGCGGGGTACGTTCTTCACGGGCTACACGTTCCTCGCGCTGCTGACGTTCTTCACGCTCGGCAGGGGTGGCGTCCAGTGGCTCGCGCAGTTCGCGCACGCGCTCTTCGCCACGGTTGCCGCGGCGGTCTTCGCGTGGCTGGCGTGGAGCACGCTCTTCGCGTGGAGCACGTTCTTCACGCGGTGCACGCTCTTCGCGTGGGGCGCGTTCTTCACGTGGTGCACGCTCTTCGCGTGGGGCGCGTTCTTCACGTGGTGCGCGTTCTTCGCGCGGGGCACGTTCTTCACGAGGTGCGCGCTCGGCACGTTCTTCACGCGGCTTGCGTTCTTCGTCGCGACGGCCGTTGCGGTTGCGGCTTTGCTGGCGGCCGTTGCGGCGTTCTTCGTTGCGTGGGCTGCGCTCGGCGGCCGGCTTCTCGGCGGCAGTGACAACCGGCGCTGCGGCAGGCTCTTCCTTGCCGGCGAACAGGCTTACCAGCGACTTCACCAGGCCCTTGAACAGGCTTGGCTCCGGAGCGACCGGGGCAGGGGCGACCGGTGCGGCAGGCTGCGGTTCTTCGACAGTGGCCGGTACCGGCGCGTTGGCGCGGGCCGGGGCGGTCTTGACTGCGGCTTCCTGGCGAACCAGGGTGCGGGTGGCGGTCGGCTGCGGCGCTTCTTCGGCTTCGGCGGCGGCGATCTCGTAGCTGGACTGGTTGCTCAGCACTTCCGGATTGTCGTCGCGCAGGCGCTGTACTTCGAAGTGAGGAGTTTCCAGGTGATCGTTCGGCAGGATGATGATGCGCGCACGGGTGCGCAGTTCGATCTTGGTGATCGAGTTGCGCTTCTCGTTGAGCAGGAAGGCAGCCACCGGGATCGGCACCTGGGCGCGAACTTCGGCGGTGCGGTCCTTCAGGGCTTCTTCTTCGATCAGGCGCAGGATGGCCAGCGACAGCGATTCGACGTCACGGATGATGCCGGTGCCGGAGCAGCGTGGGCAGACGATGCCGCTGCTTTCGCCCAGCGAAGGGCGCAGGCGCTGACGGGACATTTCCAGCAGGCCGAAGCGCGAGATGCGGCCGACCTGGACGCGGGCGCGGTCGGCTTCCAGGCACTCGCGAACACGTTCTTCGACGGCGCGCTGGTTTTTCGCCGGGGTCATGTCGATGAAGTCGATGACGATCAGGCCACCGATGTCACGCAGGCGCAGCTGGCGGGCGATTTCCTCGGCCGCTTCCAGGTTGGTCTGCAGGGCGGTTTCTTCGATGTCGCTGCCTTTGGTGGCACGCGCCGAGTTGATGTCGATCGACACCAGGGCTTCGGTCGGGTCGATCACGATCGAACCGCCGGACGGCAGGTCGACCACGCGCTGGAAGGCGGTCTCGATCTGGCTTTCGATCTGGAAGCGGTTGAACAGCGGCACGCTGTCTTCGTACAGCTTGACCTTGCTGGCGTACTGCGGCATGACCTGGCGGATGAAGGTCAGGGCTTCTTCCTGGGCATCGATGCTGTCGATCAGCACTTCGCCGATGTCCTGGCGCAGGTAGTCGCGGATGGCGCGAATGATGACGTTGCTTTCCTGGTAGATCAGGAATGGCGCGGCGCGGTCCTGGGACGCTTCCTTGATGGCGGTCCACAGTTGCAGCAGGTAGTCGAGGTCCCACTGCATTTCTTCGCTGCTGCGGCCAAGGCCGGCAGTACGCACGATCAGGCCCATGTCGCCCGGCACGGTCAGGCCGTTCAGGGCTTCACGCAGTTCGTTGCGCTCTTCGCCTTCGATGCGGCGGGAGATGCCACCGGCGCGCGGGTTGTTCGGCATCAGCACCAGGTAGCGGCCGGCCAGGCTGATGAAGGTGGTGAGGGCGGCGCCTTTGTTGCCACGCTCTTCCTTCTCGACCTGGACGATGACTTCCTGGCCTTCGCTCAGTACTTCCTTGATGTTGACCCGCCCTTCGGGGGCTTTCTTGAAGTATTCGCGGGAGATTTCTTTCAGCGGCAGGAAGCCGTGACGTTCGGAGCCGAAGTCGACGAAGGCGGCTTCGAGGCTGGGTTCGATGCGGGTGATCTTGCCTTTGTAGATGTTGGCCTTTTTCTGCTCGCGCGCGCCGGACTCGATGTCCAGGTCGTAGAGACGTTGGCCGTCCACCAGGGCTACACGCAACTCTTCGGGTTGAGTCGCGTTAATCAGCATTCTTTTCATGTTGTACCGTCGGTTTCCGGGCTGCCGGAAACGGCGTTCGGCACACACGACGTCTCATGGTCGGTGCCAAGGTGCGCAAAGGGTGGCCGGGCCACCCCCGTGTCGAGCAACGTTCGGCACCAGCCGGTTGCCCAGCCTGCCGTTGTCGCGACGACGCGTCCTGTTTGCTGCGGTGCCAACAAGGCCCCGGTGGCTTCGAATTGGAATCCGAATCAACCAAGCGGGCCTTGTGCACTCAGTCAGGAGGAGGAATCAACCGTCAGCCGTGGACGCCCGGGGGCATCTGTTCAGGACCTTATCCGCTCGCCAGCCGTTCAGTGGGCTGGTGGGCCGGACGCGGTGCTACACGGTCCGAGGGCTGTGCATCTCCACCCTGCACGTATCCCTGATAATTCGGGTGCTGCCGCGCGCTGAATCCGCAACGGGTTGCATTTTTCGCCAGCGCAGGTACTGCGCTGGCGCCATTCATGTCCAAGGCAGGTATTTCCGAAGCATTCGCCGGGCGTTGCGTGGAAGCGACGGGGCGGGCAGAGGTGCAGCGAAAAGAATCGGGTAAGCAGGTGAAACACCGCACTTGTCGTTTTTTTTCGGTCTTCTCTACACAGCGCTGGTGGCGATTCCAGGCAATTCGGTAAACTGGCGAAAACCCCGTAGGACGGCCTCGCGTCCTGGAGAATTGCGTTGGTCAGGGACCGGCTAGGAGCCTGGTGCCGCTGGCCTGCCGCTTTTGGCGGCGTTCGCGACTATAGCAGCAATGATTAAGTGCTTCAATTCCATAAAAAATTGTTATGATCCCGCCATGACGACCAATACCCCTCCGACTTCCGGCGTTCAGCTGATCGAAGTCGCGCCGGAGCTTGCCGGCCAACGCATCGACAATTTCCTCATCACGGCCCTCAAGGGCGTGCCCAAGACCCTGGTTTACCGCATCCTGCGCAAGGGTGAAGTACGGGTCAACAAGGGCCGCGTCAAGCCGGAGTACAAGATCCAGGCCGGCGACATCGTGCGGGTACCGCCCGTCCGCCTGCCGGAACGTGACGAGCCGGCGCCGGTAGCCCAGGGCCTGTTGCAGCGCCTGGAAGCGGCCATCGTCTACGAAGACAAGGCGCTGATCGTGATGAACAAGCCGGCCGGCATCGCCGTGCATGGCGGCAGCGGCCTGAGCTTCGGCGTGATCGAGGCGCTGCGCCAGTTGCGCCCGGACGCCAAGGAGCTGGAGCTGGTGCACCGCCTGGACCGCGATACCTCCGGCCTGCTGATGATCGCCAAGAAGCGCAGCATGCTGCGCCACCTGCACGCCGCGCTGCGCGGCGACGGTGTCGACAAGCGTTACATGGCGCTGGTGCGCGGCCACTGGCCGACCTCGAAGAAGCAGGTCAGCGCGCCGTTGCTCAAGAGCAACCTGCGCTCCGGCGAGCGCATGGTCGAGGTGAACGACGAGGGCAAGGAGGCACTGACCCTGTTCCGTGTGCTGCGCCGCTTCGGCGAGTTCGCCACCATTGTCGAGGCGCGCCCGATCACTGGCCGTACCCACCAGATCCGTGTGCACACCCTGCATGCCGGGCATATGATCGCTGGCGACAGCAAGTACGGTGACGAAGACTTCAGTCGTGAAATTCGCGACTTGGGCGGCAAGCGCCTGTTCCTGCATGCCTACGCACTGACCGTGCCGCTGCCGGACGGTGGCGAGCTGAAGCTCGAGGCGCCGGTGGATGAAGTCTGGGCGAAAACCGTTGAGCGTCTGAGTGCGTCCTGATCTATGAAAAAAGGCTATGAGCTACTGATCTTCGACTGGGACGGCACCCTGGCCGACTCGATCGGGCGTATCGTCGAGGCCATGAACGCCGCCGCCGAGCGTGCCGGTGAGGCGCAAAGCAGCGAGGATGCGGTCAAGGGCATCATCGGCCTGGCCCTGGGCGAGGCGATCCACACCCTGTACCCGCACCTGGCGCCTGCTCAGGTCGAAAAGTTTCGTCAGCACTATGCCGATATCTACATGGCCCTGGACCAGCAGCCCTCGCCGCTGTTCGAGGGTGTGGTCGAGTCGCTGGATGCCTTCCGTGCCGAGGGTTACCGCCTGGCGGTGGCCACCGGCAAGGCGCGTCGCGGGCTGGACCGGGTGCTCAAGGCCAATGGCTGGGAGCAGTTCTTCGACATCACTCGCGCCGCCGACGAAACTCGCGGCAAGCCGCACCCGCTGATGCTCGAGGAAATTCTCGGGCATTGCGGTGTCGAAGCAGGGCGTGCGCTGATGGTTGGCGATTCGGCATTCGATCTGCAGATGGCCAGCAATGCCGGCATGCATTCGGTGGCCGTGGGCTATGGTGCCATGTCGCTGCAGGCACTGGCCGAGTTTGGTCCGCAGGTGTGCATCGATCATTTTTCCCAGTTGCGTGAGTGGCTGGGTGGTTCCGCAATTCCATTTCCAAGGTAGGTAAGCATGGCAGACGAATGGAAAGCCCCCGAGGCCGAACCCGAGGAGCGCGAAGAGCGCAAGAGCTGGAAACTGCTGGAAAAGACCCTGCTGGCAGGCGTTCAGGAGCAGCGCCGGGCGCGACGCTGGGGGATCTTCTTCAAGTTGCTGACCTTCGTCTACCTGTTCGGCATCCTGATCCTGTTCACGCCGTTGATGGACATGGACAAGGCAGCGTCGCGCAGTGCCAGCCATACCGCGCTGGTCGAGGTGCGCGGGGTGATTGCCGACCAGGAGCCAGCCAGCGCCGACAATATCGTCAAGAGCCTGCGCGAGGCGTTCAAGGACAGCAAGACCAAGGCTGTGGTGATGCGCATCAACAGCCCGGGAGGCAGCCCGGTGCAGTCGGGTTACGTGTATGACGAAATCCGCCGTCTGCGGGCCGAATACCCGGCCATCAAGCTGTATGCGGTCATCGCCGACCTTGGCGCTTCCGGTGCCTACTACATCGCCAGTGCGGCGGACGAGATCTATGCCGACAAGGCCAGCCTGGTGGGCTCGATTGGTGTGACGGCGGCCGGTTATGGCTTTGTCGGCACCATGGAGAAGCTGGGTGTGGAGCGGCGTACCTACACTGCAGGCGAGCACAAGGCCTTCCTCGATCCGTTCTCGCCGCAGAAGCCGGAAGAGACCGAGTTCTGGCAGGGCGTACTGAATACCACGCACCAGCAGTTCATTGCCATGGTCAAGCAGGGGCGGGGTGAGCGCCTGAAGGACAAGGAGCATCCGGAGCTCTTCAGTGGCCTGGTCTGGTCGGGCGAGCAGGCCAAGGAGCTGGGCCTGGTGGATGGGCTGGGCAGTGCCAGCTATGTGGCGCGCGAGATCGTGGGCGAGAAGGAGTTGGTGGACTTCACCGTGCAGGAGTCGGCGCTCGATCGCTTCTCCAAGCGCGTTGGCGCCAGCGTGGCTGAGCGCTTGGCGATGTGGATGGGCTTCCAGGGGCCGCAGTTGCGCTGATCCGGGATTGCCGGGGGCGCTTTGCGCCCCTTCGCGGGCATGCCCGCTCCCACAGGGATCGTGCAAGGCCCGCAGGTTGCGACACGCCTGTGGGAGCGGGCGTGCCCGCGAAGGGCCGCAGCGCGGCCCCAAAATCTCAGGGAATCACCACCCCTTCTCTGGTCAACATATCCACCAATCTAATCAGCGGCAGCCCGATCAGGCTGGTCGCATCGCACCCGTGCGTGCTCTGGAACAGGCTCACTCCCAACCCCTCGGCCTTGAAGCTGCCGGCGCAGTCCAGCGGCTGCTCCGCCGCCACATAGCGCTCCACCCGCTGCCGGTCCAGTTCGCGCAGGGTCACGGTAAACGACACGCAGTCCACCTGGCAGTGCCCGGTGGCGCTGTTCAGCAACGCCAGCCCGGTCAGGAAGCTCACCTGCTGCCCGCTGCACTCCAGCAGCTGCTCGCAGGCCCGCTCGAAGGTATGCGGCTTGCCCAGTACCTGCTCGCCCAGCACCGCAACCTGGTCCGAACCAATGATCAGGTACCCGGGGTGGCTGCCTGCCAGGGCCTCGGCTTTTTGCCTGGCCAGCCGCCGCACCAGCTCCGCCGCCGGTTCGTCATCCAGGCGTCGCTCGTCTATATCGGGGCTTGCCCAGGTGAAGGGCAGGCGCAGGCGTGCAAGCAGTTCGCGGCGGTAGGCAGAGCTGGAAGCCAGTAACAGAGGAAGCATGGTAGACTCCTGAATCGGTTGAACAAATTCTATCACGCACGATGCCGCCGAATTTCCTTTGACAGGGGCGGGGGGCATCCCTAGAATGCTGCGCCTATGTTGAATGACCCGATTCCACCTCACGTTGACCCGCGCAAATTAGCCGATCGTGGCGTAACCCTTAACGGTTCGCTGCAGCTCGCTGATTTGGAAAGACTCTGCGACCCGCTTTCCGACAATGTCGGTACGGTGCAGGCGAAGTTCGATTTTGAACGAGATGAACAGCACGTGGTGGTTATCCACAGCGAGCTGGACGTCGAGGTCAAGATGGTTTGCCAGCGTTGTCTTGAGCTGGTCACCCTGCCGATCCACAGCGAATGTACATACGCCGTGGTGAAGGAGGGTGCGAATACCCAGTCGTTGCCGAAAGGCTATGACGTGCTGGAACTGGGCGAAGATCCTTTGGATCTGCAGGCATTGATCGAGGAGGAGCTTCTGCTCGCCTTGCCAATCGTGCCTGCTCATCATCCGGAAGAATGCCAGCAGCCGGCGGGCGCAGACGAGCCCGAATCGAGCAAGGACGAGGTATCGCGGTCCAACCCGTTCAGTGTTTTGGCGCAGTTAAAGCGTGACCCAAACGTTTAGGAGTTAATCAATTATGGCTGTTCAGCAGAACAAAAAATCCCGCTCTGCCCGTGACATGCGCCGTTCGCACGACGCCCTGTCGGAAAACGCGCTGTCGGTAGAGAAAACCACCGGTGAAGTACACCTGCGTCACCACGTTTCGCCAGAAGGCGTATACCGTGGTCGCAAAGTGGTCGACAAGGGCGCTGACGAGTAATCCTTGTCCGCTCAGATCATCGCGATCGACGCAATGGGCGGGGACTTCGGTCCCCGCAGCATTGTCCAGGCTAGCATTGCCTGCCTTTCGGCTACCCCCTCGCTGCACCTGACCCTCGTCGGTCAACCCTCTCTCCTCGAAGATCTTGTCAGCGGCCTTGCGGCTGCGGATCGCGCGCGCCTGCAAATCGTGGCCGCCAGCGAGGTAATCGGTATGGACGAGCGGCCATCCCAGGCGCTGCGCGGCAAGCCGGACTCGTCGATGCGCATCGCCCTCGAACTGGTGCGCGACGGCAAGGCTCAGGCCTGCGTCAGCGCTGGCAATACCGGGGCGCTGATGGCGCTCTCGCGTTTCGTGCTCAAGACACTGCCGGGTATCGACCGGCCGGCCATGGTGGCGGCGATCCCGACCCAGACCGGTTACTGCCAGTTGCTCGACCTTGGCGCCAACGTCGACTGCAGCGCCGAGAACCTCTACCAGTTCGCCGTGATGGGCTCGGTGGCCGCCCAGGCCCTGGGTGTGCAGCGGCCGCGCGTGGCGCTGCTTAACATCGGTACCGAGGACATCAAGGGCAACCAGCAGGTCAAGCTGGCGGCCAGCCTGTTGCAGAACGCTCGCGGGCTCAACTACATAGGCTTCGTCGAAGGTGACGGGTTATATCGCGGCGAAGCCGATGTGGTGGTGTGCGACGGGTTCGTCGGCAACATCCTGCTCAAGTCGAGCGAGGGGCTGGCGACGATGATCGGTGCGCGCATCGAGCAGCTGTTCAAGGGTGGTGTGTTGTCGCGGGCGGCCGGGGCTGTGGCCATGCCGCTGCTCAAACGCCTGCAGGCCGATTTGGCACCGGCGCGGCACAATGGCGCGAGTTTCCTGGGGTTGCAGGGCATCGTCATCAAGAGCCATGGCTCGGCGGGGGTGCAGGGCTTCCAGAGTGCCATCCAGCGGGCGTTGATCGAGATCCAGGAAAACCTGCCGCAGCGCTTGCATGGGCGGCTCGAGGACCTGCTGTTGTAGCCTGTGCCGGCCTCTTCGCGGGTAAACCCGCTCCCACAGGTGCCCCATAACCTTCAGGTCTGTGGTGCCCATGTGGGAGCGGGTTTACCCGCGAAGAGGCCGGTGCTGAAGGAATAAAGACCTTAGGCATATCGCCGCTGAAGTGCTTAAATGTGACCGCTTGGTCTGTGTATCCATCCAAGCTTTCAGATTCCGCGCCTGGTCCAAAGCCGGCGCACCCTATCCGACGACAAGATCATAAGGGCTTGTTCAATGTCTGCATCTCTCGCATTCGTCTTTCCCGGTCAAGGTTCCCAGTCGCTGGGCATGCTCGCCGAGCTCGGCGCCGAGAAGCCAGTGATCATCGAAACCTTCAAGGAAGCGTCCGAGGCACTCGGTTACGACCTGTGGAAGCTGGTCCAGGAAGGCCCGGAAGAGCAACTCAACCAGACCGACAAGACCCAGCCGGCCATTCTCACCGCCTCCATCGCGCTGTGGCGCCTGTGGCTGGAGGAGGGTGGTGCCAGGCCGGCCTTCGTCTCCGGTCACAGTCTGGGTGAATACAGCGCCCTGGTTGCCGCCGGCAGCCTGAGCCTGAAAGATGCCGTGCGCCTGGTTGAGCGCCGGGGCCAGCTGATGCAGGAAGCCGTGCCGGCCGGACATGGCGCCATGGCCGCCATTCTTGGCCTGGACGACGCCGTGGTCGTGGAAATCTGCGCCGAAGCGGCCGAAGACCAGGTGGTCAGCGCGGTCAACTTCAACTCGCCAGGCCAGGTGGTCATCGCCGGCAACAAGGCCGCCGTCGATCGCGCCATCGAGCTGTGCAAGGCCAAGGGTGCCAAGCGCGCCCTGCCGCTGGCGGTCAGCGTGCCGTCGCACTGCGCGCTGATGAAGCCGGCTGCCGAGCGCTTTGCCGAGTCGGTCAACGCCATTGAGTGGCACGCCCCGCAAATTCCTGTGGTGCAGAACGTGACCGCTGCCGTTGCCGCTGACCTCGATGCCCTCAAGCACGACCTGCTGGCGCAGCTGTACCAGCCAGTGCGCTGGGTCGAATGCGTGCAGACCCTGGCCGCTAACGGTGCGGTCAACCTGGTCGAGTGCGGCCCGGGCAAGGTCCTGGCCGGCCTGAACAAGCGTTGCGCCGATGGCGTGACCACCTACAACCTCAATACCCCTGACGCCGTCGCCGCCACCCGCGCGGCACTGGCCTGATTTGGAGAAGCTTGCATGAGCCTGCAAGGTAAAGTTGCACTGGTCACCGGCGCCAGCCGTGGCATTGGCCAGGCCATCGCCCTCGAGCTGGGCCGCCAGGGCGCGACCGTGATCGGCACCGCCACTTCGGCCTCCGGCGCCGAGCGCATTGCTGCCACCCTGAAAGAACACGGCATCACCGGTACCGGCATGGAACTGAACGTGACCAGCGCCGAATCGGTTGAAGCTGTGCTGGCCGCCATCGGCGAGCAGTTCGGCGCACCGGCCATCCTGGTCAACAACGCCGGTATCACCCGTGACAACCTCATGCTGCGCATGAAGGACGACGAGTGGTTCGACGTGATCGATACCAACCTGAACAGCCTCTACCGTCTGTCCAAGGGTGTGCTGCGTGGCATGACCAAGGCACGTTGGGGCCGTATCATCAGCATCGGCTCGGTCGTCGGTGCCATGGGCAACGCCGGCCAAGCCAACTACGCGGCCGCCAAGGCCGGCCTGGAAGGCTTCAGCCGCGCCCTGGCGCGTGAAGTGGGCTCGCGTGGCATCACCGTCAACTCGGTGACCCCGGGCTTCATCGACACCGACATGACCCGCGAGCTGCCAGAAGCGCAGCGCGAAGCCCTGCAGACCCAGATCCCGCTGGGCCGCCTGGGCCAGGCCGACGAAATTGCCAAGGTGGTTTCGTTCCTGGCATCCGACGGCGCAGCCTACGTAACCGGCGCTACCGTGCCGGTCAACGGCGGGATGTACATGTAACACTGCAACTCAATGTGACGGATTTCGTAAAAAAAGAGTCATACTGCGAGCCTAAAATCCGTTATAAAGCTGCAACCAGATTCCAGGCAGCGGGTGTGGTGACTGGTGTGAAGGTGCGTTGAGCTTGAAAAGCGAACGTCTTTCTATAAAATTAGCCACCGGCCAGCTGCCTGACATATGTCCATTAGGAGTGAAAACTAGGTATGAGCACCATCGAAGAACGCGTCAAGAAAATCGTCGCCGAGCAACTGGGCGTCAAGGAAGAGGAAGTGACTCTCGAGAAGTCCTTCGTCGATGACCTGGGTGCCGATTCGCTTGACACCGTTGAGCTGGTGATGGCTCTGGAAGAGGAATTCGAGACCGAAATCCCTGACGAAGAAGCCGAGAAGATCACTACCGTTCAAGCTGCTGTAGACTACGTCAAAGCCCACCAGGCCTAAGACGCTGTAGTCGACGCTTCTTGTCGGGAAAAACCGCACTGCCTTTGCCGGCGTGCGGTTTTTTCTTTGCGAGCACCCTGCGTTTTGCAGGATGGTCTCGTTCACCGGGTATCAAGAGCTTGTTGCCATTTCATTCCATCGCTTGAATGCAATGGCAAGAAACTCTGTCATTAGAAAAGGAGAGTACTGTGTCGCGTAGACGCGTCGTGGTCACCGGTATGGGTATGCTGTCGCCACTGGGTACTGATGTACCGAGCACCTGGCAGGGCATTCTGGCTGGCCGCAGTGGCATCGGTCCGATCGAACACACGGATCTGTCTGCCTACTCCACCCGTTTTGGCGGCTCGGTGAAAGGCTTCGAGGTCGAGCAATACCTGTCGGCCAAAGAGGCCCGCAAGCTCGACCTGTTCATCCAGTACGGCCTGGCGGCCGGGTTCCAGGCAGTGCGTAATGCCGGCCTGGAAGTCACCGACGCCAACCGCCAGCGTATTGGCGTGGCCATGGGCTCGGGTATCGGCGGCCTGACCAATATCGAAGAAACCAGCCGCACCCTGCACGACTCGGGGCCGCGTCGTATTTCGCCTTTCTTCGTGCCTGGCTCGATCATCAACATGATCTCCGGCTTCCTGTCGATCCACCTGGGGCTTCAAGGGCCGAACTACGCCATCGCCACCGCGTGCACCACTGGTACCCACTGCATCGGCATGGCTGCGCGCAACATCGCCTACGGTGAAGCCGACGTGATGATCGCCGGCGGTGCCGAAATGGCTGCCTGCGGCCTGGGCATGGGCGGCTTCGGCGCCTCCCGCGCACTGTCCACTCGCAACGACGAGCCGACCCGTGCCAGCCGCCCGTGGGACAAGGGCCGTGACGGCTTCGTGCTGTCCGACGGTGCTGGTGCCCTGGTGCTCGAAGAACTGGAGCATGCCAAGGCCCGCGGCGCGACCATCTATGCCGAACTGGTCGGGTTCGGCATGAGCGGTGACGCTTACCACATGACTTCGCCGCCCGACACTGGTGAAGGTGCTGCCCGTTGCATGGCCAACGCCTTGCGCGATGCCGGCATCCAGCCGGAAGAGGTCAGCTACATCAACGCCCATGGCACCTCGACCCCTGCTGGCGACGTGGCCGAAGTGGCGGCGATCAAGCGCGTGTTCGGTGAGCATGCCTACAAGCTGGCGGTCAGCTCGACCAAGTCGATGACCGGCCACCTGTTGGGCGCCGCCGGTGCCGTAGAAGCGATCTTCAGCGTGCTGGCAATCAACAGCCAGATGGCTCCGCCCACCATCAACCTGGACGAGCCGGACGAAGGCTGCGACCTCGACTTCGTGCCGCACCAAGCGCGCAGCATGCCGATCGATGTGGTGCTGTCCAACTCGTTCGGCTTTGGCGGTACCAACGGTTCGCTGGTATTCCGCCGGTTCGCCGGTTGATGCAAAGCTGGATCGATGGCCAGCCGGCGGCTGCAGTCAACCTGCAGAACCGCGGCCTGGCCTACGGCGATGGGCTATTCGAGACCATCGCCGTGCGCGACGGCCGGCCCAGCCTGCTGGACGGCCACCTCGCACGCCTGGCGCTGGGTTGCCAGCGCCTGGCGATCAGTACCGACCTGGCGCTGGTACGCGACGAACTCCTGCGCTATGCCAGCCAGCTCGGTGATGGTGTAGCCAAACTCATCCTTACTCGTGGTGACAGCCAGCGCGGTTACGCACCGGTTGCCGGTGCCGCGCCGCGGCGTATTCTGCAGGGCAGCCCGTTGCCCAGCTATCCTGTCGACAATGCCGAGCAGGGCGTGCGACTGTTTCCGTGCCAGACCCGGCTTGGGGAACAACCGCTGCTGGCCGGCCTCAAACACCTCAACCGCCTGGAGCAGGTGCTGGCCCGTGCCGAATGGCAGGACAGCGAACATGCCGAAGGCCTGATGCGTGATGGGCAGGGCAGGGTGATCGAAGGTGTGTACAGCAATCTGTTCCTGGTGCGCGATGGCGCGCTGTTCACGGCTGACCTCAGCCGCTGTGGCGTCGCTGGCGTGATGCGGGGCGCGTTGCTGGAACAGGCAGTGCTGCAGGGCATCCCGGTGCAGGTCTGCGATCTGCCGTTCGACGCTCTGGAGCAGGCAGATGAAGTATTTGTCTGCAACAGCGTCTACGGTGTCTGGCCCGTGCGAGGCGTTGCCGAGCTAAACTGGTCGCCGGGCCCGCTCACCCGTAAACTGCAGGCCGTTGCCCGTACGTTACTGGAAACCTGAATTCGTGAGACGTAAATTCCTGCTGCTGCTGGAAATGGGCTTGATCCTCGCCGGCCTTGCCGTGGGCTGGTCGGCCTGGAAGGTCAACTCGGTCCTGGAGCAGCCTCTGCACGTGACGCAGGAGCGCCTGCTGGACGTGCCCAATGGCACCACCCCCAACCGCATGTTCTATCGCATGCAGAACGAAGGGTTGCTCGACGACGCCGTCTGGTTGCGTCTGTACTGGCGTTTCAACATGGCTGGCACCCCTCTGCACACCGGTGAGTATCGCCTGACCCCCGGCATGACCGTGGAGCAGCTGTTCGATGCCTGGCGTCGGGCCGACGTGGTGCAGTACAACCTCACCCTGGTCGAAGGCTGGACCTTCCGCCAGGTGCGCGCGGCCGTGGCCAAGCATGAAAAGATCAAGCACACCCTGGACGGGCTGTCCGATTCGGAAGTGATGGACAAGCTCGGCCATACCGGTGTGTTCCCTGAAGGGCGCTTCTTCCCGGACACCTACCGCTTCGTGCGCGGCATGAGCGACGTCGAGTTGCTGCAGCAGGCCTACATGCGCCTGGACGAAGTGCTGGCCAAGGAGTGGGCCGAGCGCACCACCGACCTGCCATACCGCGACCCGTACCAGGCGCTGATCATGGCTTCGCTGGTAGAGAAGGAGACCGGCATTCCCCAGGAGCGCGGGCAGATCGCCGGCGTTTTCGTGCGGCGCCTGCGCCTGGGCATGATGCTGCAGACCGACCCGACGGTGATCTACGGCATGGGTGAGCGCTACAACGGCAAGATCACCCGCGCCGACCTGCGCGAGCCGACGCCCTACAACACCTACACCATCACCGGCCTGCCGCCGACCCCGATCGCCATGGTCGGTCGCGAAGCGATTCACGCGGCGCTCAACCCGTCCGATGGCACCAGCCTGTACTTCGTTGCCCGTGGCGATGGCAGCCACGTGTTTTCCGACGACCTCGACGACCACAACTCGGCGGTGCGCGAGTTCCAGCTCAAGCGCCGTGCGGACTACCGCTCCAGCCCCGCGCCGCAATCGCAGCCAGAGCCACAACCACAATCAGGTACCGACGAGGCCGAACAACCCGAAGCCCCTGCCGACGAGTCTACCGCGCAGCCAGCGCCCGACCAGCCGCCTGTGCAGGACGCCCCTGCCGGCGGCGCGCAAGCGGCCGAACGGCCGATGCCTGACGAACAACATTAAGGACTGCCTGTGAGCGGCTTGTTTATTACTTTGGAAGGCCCGGAAGGTGCGGGCAAGAGCACCAACCGCGACTACTTGGCTGCGCGCCTGTGCGAGCAGGGCCTGGACGTAGTGTTGACCCGTGAGCCCGGCGGCACGCCGCTGGCCGAAAAGGTGCGTGAGCTGCTGCTGGCGCCCAGCGATGAAAGCATGGCGGCCGACACCGAACTGTTGCTGGTGTTCGCTGCGCGTGCCCAGCACCTGGCGCAGGTGATCCGGCCGGCGCTGGCCCGCGGGGCCGTAGTCTTGTGTGACAGGTTTACCGATGCGACATACGCCTACCAGGGCGGCGGGCGTGGTTTGCCAGTCGAGCGTATCGCCATCCTGGAGCAATTCGTCCAGGGCGACCTGCGCCCGGACCTGACTCTGGTCTTCGATCTGCCGGTCGAAGTGGGCCTGGCCCGCGCCGCCGCCCGCGGCCGCCTGGACCGTTTCGAGCAGGAAGGCCAGGCGTTCTTCGAAGCAGTGCGCCAGGCCTACCTGCAGCGCGCCGGCCGCGAACCACAGCGCTATACCCTGCTTGATGCCGCCCAGCCTCTGGAGGCCGTGCAGCGCTCCATCGATGCGTTGCTACCAGGCATCGTGGAGCGTTGCCGTGGCTGAGGCCTATCCCTGGCAGCAGGCCCTCTGGCAGCAGCTGGCCGGCCGCAGCCAGCACGCTCACGCCTACCTGCTGCATGGGCCGCAGGGTATCGGCAAGCGGGCCTTGGCCGAGCGCCTGATGGCCCGCCTGCTGTGCCAGCAGCCCCAGGCCCTGGAGGCCTGTGGCGCGTGCAAGTCCTGCCTGCTGCTCAAGGCCGGCAGCCACCCGGACAACTTCGTACTCGAGCCCGAAGAAGCTGACAAGCCTATCAAGGTAGATCAGGTACGCGAGCTGGTGGCCTTCGTGGTGCAGACCGCGCAGCTGGGTGGGCGCAAGGTGGTACTGATCGAGCCGGTGGAGGCGATGAACGTCAACGCCTCCAACGCCCTGCTCAAGAGCCTCGAAGAACCCTCCGGTGATACCGTGTTGCTGCTGGTCACCCACCAGCCCAGCCGTCTGTTGCCGACCATCAAGAGCCGTTGCCAGCAGGTCGCCTGCCCGCAGCCCAGCCTGGCCCAGAGCCAAGCCTGGCTGGCCGGCGCGCTGCCCGACAGTGACGAGACCGAGCGCGACGAGTTGCTGACCCTGGCTGCCGGTTCGCCGCTGATGGCGGTCAGCTTGCAGGCGCAAGGCGTGCGAGAGCAGCGTGCGCTGGTCACCGACGGGGTGAAGAAGCTGCTCAAGCAGCAGCAATCGCCCAGCCAGCTGGCCGATGCCTGGAACGGTGTGCCGTTGTTGCTGCTGTTCGACTGGTTCTGCGATTGGGCGCACCTGATTCTGCGCTACCAATTGACCCAGGACGAGGAAGGGCTAGGCTTGGCCGATATGCGCAAGGTGGTGCAGTACCTGGCGCAGAAGAGCCACCAGGCCAAGGTGCTGGAGGTGCAGGCATGGATCCTGGAGCAGCGCCAGAAGGTGCTGGGCAAGGCCAACCTCAACCGCGCCCTGCTGCTTGAATCGCTGCTGGCCCACTGGCTGCAGTTGCCGGGCGCCCGCTGATTTTCATTTTATCATGTGTGTCGTTATCCCATGCTCGTAGATTCCCATTGCCACCTCGACCGTCTTGACCTGAGCGCCCATCAGGGCTCCCTCGATGCTGCCCTGCAGGCGGCGCGTGAGCGCGGGGTCGGGCATTTCCTGTGTATTGGCGTCAGTGCCGAGAATGCTGGTGCGGTGAAGGCGCTGAGCGAGCGTTACGCCGATGTCGATTGCTCGGTGGGCGTGCACCCGCTGGACCTGGCGCCGGGCGAAACGCCGGCGCTGGAATGGCTGCTGCGCGAGCTGGCTCACCCGCATGTGGTGGCGATTGGCGAAACCGGGCTGGATTACCACTACGAGCCGGAAGCAGCCGAGTTGCAGCAAGCCTCGTTCCGCCTGCACCTGGAGGCCTCGCGGCAGACCGGCAAGCCGGTGATCGTGCATACCCGTGCGGCGCGTGCCGATACCCTGGCGCTGCTGCGCGAGGCCAACCTGCCGCAGGCCGGCGTGCTGCACTGCTTCACCGAAGACTGGGACATGGCCAAGGCGGCGCTGGACCTGGGGTATTACATTTCGTTGTCTGGCATCGTTACCTTCCGCAATGCCGATGCCCTGCGTGAAGTGGCGCGGCAGGTGCCGGTCGATCGTTTGCTGGTGGAAACGGATTCGCCGTACCTGGCGCCGATTCCGTATCGCGGCAAGCCGAATTTGCCGCAGTATGTGCGTGAGGTGGCGGAGTACGTGGCTTCGTTGCGCGGGGCCAGTTATGAGCAGTTGGCCGAACAGACCACTGCCAACTTCAAGCGCTTGTTCCCGTTGGCGCGGGTGGCCTGACTCGAAGGGGTGGCGGGCGCCTGGTGTTCCTCATGCAATCCCCACCAACCCCAAACCTGAACCCCCGGCTTCATTTCCCCTCGAAACACCCAAAAAAAACCCGGGTTCTGGGGGGGGAATCCGGGTTAAGACCATTAGGAGTAAAACAAAGGTACGCGGTCCCTGAGCACCTTTATCGGCGCGCCACTTGGGGGGGATGCGCCGCGCCAACACTTCAAGTATTAGTCAGCTTTGGCGCAGTGCCAGTGCATATTGATCGATTTTTAAACAAATTTGGAATACGTCCACGTTTCATTCCTCCCGCAGCGCATGGCCATAAGCATCGTGAAACACAGACATGCTTGGATGATCCGTGCAATTTCTTGCAAGTTAGGCATAATAAACCGCTTCGATTGTCATCCAGTCCTTCCTATGCAGAAAGAACCTCGTAAGGTCCGTGAGTTTCGCCGTCGCGAACAGGAAATCCTCGACACCGCGCTCAAGCTGTTTCTCGAACAGGGGGAAGACAGCGTCACCGTCGAGATGATCGCCGACGCCGTGGGCATCGGCAAAGGCACGATCTACAAGCACTTCAAGTCCAAGGCGGAGATCTACCTGCGCCTGATGCTCGACTACGAGCGCGACCTGAACGGGCTGTTGCATTCGGCCGACGTCGATCGCGACAAGGAAGCCCTGTCGCGAGCCTACTTCGAGTTCCGCATGCGCGATCCGCAGCGTTACCGGCTGTTCGACCGCCTGGAAGAAAAGGTGGTCAAGGGCAACCAGGTACCGGAAATGGTCGAACAGCTGCACAGCATACGTGCCTCCAACTTCGACCGCCTGACCCAGCTGATCAAGGGCCGTATCAGCGAAGGCAAGCTCGAAGACGTGCCGCCGTATTTCCACTATTGCGCCGCCTGGGCGCTGGTGCACGGCGCCGTGGCGCTTTACCACTCGCCGTTCTGGAGCAATGTGCTGGAGGACCAGGAAGGCTTCTTCCAGTTCCTGATGGACATTGGCGTGCGCATGGGCAACAAGCGCAAGCGCGACCCGGAACCTTCGAACTGAAGCATCCGCGTTCAGGTAATACGCAGTACCGGTAGCAGCAGCCTTGTGCTGCGAAAGGCTGCTCCTACCTATTTCGGCGATGTGCAGGGCTTGCAAAAACCTGATTTATGAGTCAGGTTTTGCCAGCCCCCATCATCCATGCCGGAGTCATTCATGATCGTCGATCGTCAAGGCAGGCGTTTTCGCAACCTGCGCGTCAGCCTGACGGCTGCCTGTAACTATGCCTGCACCTACTGCGTGCCAGACGGCAAGCGCCTGGTGGCAGCACAGGACGAACTGTCGGCGGAGGCACTGGCTCGTGGCGTGGCCTACCTGATCGAAGCCGCCGGCATCGAACGCTTGCGCATCACCGGCGGTGAGCCATTGGTCAGTCCGCGTCTGGATGCTTTCCTGGCTGCCGTGGCCAAGCTCGACCTTGACGATATCTCGATGACTACCAATGGCCAGTTGCTGGCGCGCAAGTTGCCCCAGTTGCAGGCGGCAGGTATCCGCCGATTGAACGTTTCCCTCGACACCCTCGACCCTCAGGCGTTCCGCCGTATTGCCCGGGGCGGCGACCTGGCCAGCGTGCTGGCGGGGATGGAGCGGGCCAGCGCCATGGGCATGCAGATCAAGGTGAACATGGTGCCGATGCGCGGGCACAACCTCGATCAGGTGCTGCCGCTGCTGGATTATTGCCTTGAGCGCGGCTTCGAACTGCGCTTCATCGAGCTCATGCGCATGGGCCACCTGGCGCGTGACCAAAACGTCTTTCTGCAGCAGTTCGTCGGCCTCGACCAACTGCTCGCACTGATTGCTGGCAAGCATGCCTACGTTCAGGTCGATGCTCCGCTGGACGCCACTGCCTTGCGTTATCAGGTGCCCGGCAGAGGCCACTTCGGCGTGATCGCCAACGAAAGCGTACCGTTCTGCCGCACCTGCTCGCGGCTGCGCCTGTCTTCCACGGGCTGGCTGCATGGCTGCCTGTCGTCGGGCAATCGTCATTTCGTCGGCGACCTTCTGGAAAAACCGCGCCATCAGGCGCTGCCGGCGCTGCAGCGCTTGCTGGTCAAGGCCTTGGCAGACAAGCAGGACCTGGCGTTCTCCGGCGATGTGATGGTGATGAAGGTGATTGGCGGCTGAAGCTGGCGCAAAAGCTGCATCCGCCAGCTATTCGCCGGTTTTTCGTCGCCGGCCACTGGAGGAAAGATGCGTAGCCTGGTTTTGCTGCTGGCGCTGATGGCGTTGGGCGGTTGCATGAATGTCAGCGATATGGGCGAGGGCGTCCGTTACCACATGAGCGATGCCGGTCTGCTGGACCACAGCGATACCCGTCGCACCCTGTCGATCCGCCTGCAGCCCGATTCGTTCATCTTCATCGGCCAGGGCGCGTTCGTGCCTCCGGGCAAGGGACCGGTGCCGCGGCAGAACGCGGTGGCCGAGCAGGCTTACAAGAGCTTCGTCGAATATTTCCCGCTGGTACGTCGCGCCCAAGGGCCACTGGGCCTGGAAGAGGCCATTGCCCAGGCGCGTTCGGTGGGTGCCGACTACGTGCTGTACACCCGCTTCGCGCGCACCGACGACCGTATCGGCAATGGCGACGAGTGGTATGACGAACAAGCGGTCGACCGCCTGGGCTGGGACACCGGCGTGGTGCAGATGATGCTCATCGAAACCAGCACCCGCTACCTGATCGACACTGCACGTATCAAGAGTCGTGGCGGTTTGTTGACGTTCCACGATAAAACTCCGGAGGATTTGCTAGGCGCGCCGATGCGCGAGTACGCTCGTAGCCTTCTGGGTGTGAGTGAATGAGGCAAGCGTGATGAGCGATTCCGGCAAGGCCAATGATCTTCTGGCGCAGATTCCCAAGGCCAAGGGCCTGCCGCCGGTACATCTGTGGAACCCGGACTTCTGCGGTGACATCGACATGCGCATCGCCCGTGATGGCACCTGGTATTACCTGGGAACGCCGATCGGTCGCAAGCCGATGGTGCGGCTGTTTTCCACCATCATCCGCCGCGATGGCGATGACTACTTCCTGATTACCCCGGTAGAGAAGGTGGGCATCCGCGTCGACGATGCGCCGTTCGTGGCTGTGGCGTTGGATGTGGAAGGTGAGGGTGAGCAGCAGGTGCTGCGCTTCACCAGCAATGTCGAGGACCAGGTCGAAGCCGGGCCGGCCAACCCGCTGCGCGTGGTGATCGACCCGGTCACGCAGGAGCCATCGCCGTATGTGCTGATGCGCAGCAACCTCGAGGCGCTGATTCATCGCAATGTGTTCTACCAGTTGGTAGAGCTGGCGGTGCCGCGTGAGATCGACGGGGAAGAGTGGCTTGGGGTCTGGAGCCACGGTGAGTTTTATCCCATCGGGCGTAGCAGCTGAGATATCTGGTGCCTGCACCGGCCTTTTCGCGGGATCGCCCGATCCCACAGGGTTTTCTGGAGGCTTCAGGGACTGCGCCGTACCTGTGGGAGCGGGCAAGCCCGCGAAGAGGACGGCACAGGCAATGATCGGCCTCTTGGTTTTTCCCCGAATTGGTCATTTGTCTCTCTGCCCCACAGGCCTAACCTGCAGGCAATTGCCATCCAGGAGAAGCCCCCATGAAACCCTTTAGCATCATCCTTCTTGCCCTGTTCGTCGCTCAAACCCCTGCCTGGGCGCACGGCGACGCTGCCGACCAAGTCAAGGTCCTGCAGCAGCAACAACCCTCGAACGCCCCCGGCAAGAGCGCCGTGATGCTCACCGTCAGCTACGCCCCCGGCCAGGCATCACCCGCGCATCAGCACCCGGGCGCAGTGATGGCCTACGTGCTGGAAGGGGCAGTGGTATCGAAGCTCGATAACGAGCCGGAGAAAACCTACAAGGCCGGTGAATATTGGTACGAGGCCCCGGGTACCGTGCACAGCGTGTCGCGCAACGCCAGTCAGAAGCAGTCAGCCAAGTTGCTGGTCTGGAGCCTGGTGGATGAAGGCAGTGCGGTCACATTGCCCTATCCGGCAGCAGGCTCGGAGCGCTGAGCCTGCCCCAGCCGGGTTGTAACTTCCTGCATCAGGTTCGGGTCCAGTACCTGGCAAGGCGCGACCTGCACGTTGCTCGTGTAGAACGGCGGCAGATTCTGCGCCAGTCGCGCAACATCCTTGGCAGTGCAGCCTGTTGGCAGCAATACATATTGCAGGCTTGAGGGGAAGGACGGCGCGGTGTGCCGTTCCATGGTGGAGCCATACGCGCCAAGGGTCATGACCGCCTCGCTGCCGGCTGGGTCCGGAAAACGGAGCAGGACGAATGTGCAGTAACGGGGGTGGGTGAGATGCTGGTGTGCTTCGTCGCGGACCTGTGGGTCGTCATGGTTCATCAGGTTCCAGCGCAGCGCGGCGTAGCTGCGAGTGGTCTCCATGAACGCAGTGCGAATGGGGGAGCGCGTTTCGTCACCGCCCAGGCAGGACAGCAGATTGCCGAATGGGTCCAGCAAGGCTACGGCGTTGCACGTATCTGCCGCGAGAGCTGTGTCGACCAATGGCGCGGCCAGTTCGATGCCGGGCAGGCGAGGATCTGCACTTTTGCTGCGCAGGCTCCATGGGCTCAAGCCCGCCAGGGCCTGGCGTACCAGGCTCCGGCTGGGTAGGGTGATCGGGTCTTTCAGGGCAGATGGCGGGAGGCCGGCGTTGCTGCTTTCGTCGTGCACGTGGTTCACGCTGGCCTCGAACAACGAACGGGTAAGGCACATCGTTGCGGCGTCGATGCGTTCGCCAGCGTAGACCGGCCCTTGCGGCGGCCCGACATAGTCGCGATCAAAAGGGTTGCCGACAGCATAGTAGCCCCACGTGGCTTGCGCGCGCAGACGAAGTGCGGCCGGCAGGCCGGGGAATTCGAAACGGCCGTCATGATTGACGCCGGCAAAGGTGTCGAGCGCACTTACGGCAACATTGAAGCCGGCAGTCAGCAAGGCACCTGCGCACATGGCGCAGGGGTCGAGCGTGGTGATGACGGTCAGTTCATGCGTGGGGGGGAGGGCAAGGCGCTGCTGGTTGTCGAAATACCAGTCGACCAGCCGGCGCTCACCATGCCCCGTTGGGTCGCGGAGCCTGAATGCGGGTTGCGCCTGGCTGGCAGAGGGCTCCAGCACGCGGTTGTGCAGGGCGATCAGTACCTTGCCAGTGGCATTTTCGATGATGCAGCCACCCACGGCGAACGTTGCTTGTCGGCTTGCCAAGAGGGCCTGGTTGGCGGCGATTGCTACCGCTTGCTGAGCGTTCTGGGTGAAATCGTTGGCTTTCATGCTTGCCTGTGCTCGTCGAGGGATCTCGGACGATACAGCAGCCGTGCGCTGGCATGAGGGGATAAGTGCAACAAAAAACCTCCAGTGCTTGCGCATCTGGAGGTTTTCAAATTTTGGCTCCGCGACCTGGACTCGAACCAGGGACCCAATGATTAACAGTCATTTGCTCTACCGACTGAGCTATCGCGGAATCTGTGCGTATCTTACTGATTGCCCAGGGGAAGTCAAGCCACCCCTAGGCAAAACAATGAGTTACAGCACCTGCACGATAGCTTTGGTCACTACGTGGATGTTGCTCTGGTTCAGCGCGGCCACGGCGATGCGGCCGGTGTCCAGCGCATAGATGCCGAACTCGTTCTTCAGGCGGGCGACCTGTTCGACGGTCAGGCCCGAGTACGAGAACATGCCAACCTGGCGGCCAACGAAGCTGAAGTCGCGGTTGGCGCCATATTCGGCCAGCAGCGAAACCATCTGCTTGCGCATGCCGTGGATGCGCTCGCGCATTTCGGCCAGCTCGGTTTCCCACATCTGGCGCAGTTCGGCGCTGTTCAGCACGGTGGCAACGATGGTTGCACCGTGGGTCGGCGGGTTGGAGTAGGTGGTGCGGATCACGCGCTTGACCTGCGACAGCACGCGGGTGCTCTCGTCCTTGGAGGCGGTGACGATCGACAGCGCACCGACGCGCTCGCCGTACAGCGAGAACGACTTGGAGAATGAGCTGGACACGAAGAACTCCAGGCCCGACTCGGCGAACAGGCGCACGGCGAAGGCGTCTTCGGCGATGCCGTCACCGAAGCCCTGGTAGGCCATGTCGAGGAATGGCACGTGGCCCTTGGCCTTGACCACTTCCAGGACGTTTTTCCAGTCGTCCAGGTTCAGGTCGACGCCGGTCGGGTTGTGGCAGCAGGCGTGCAGCACCACGATCGAGCCGGACGGCAGGTTGTTCAGGTCTTCGAGCATGCCGGCGCGGTTGACGTCGTTGGTCGGCGCGTCGTAGTAGCGGTAGTTCTGCACCGGGAAGCCGGCCGATTCGAACAGCGCACGGTGGTTTTCCCAGCTCGGGTCGCTGATGGCAACCACGGCGTTTGGCGACACACGCTTGAGGAAGTCGGCGCCAATCTTCAGTGCGCCGGTACCGCCGACGGCCTGCACAGTAACCACGCGGCCAGCGGCCAGCAGTGGCGACTCGGCGCCGAACAGCAGCTTTTGTACAGCCTGGTCGTAGGTGGCGATACCGTCGATCGGCAGGTAGCCGCGCGAGGCGTGCTGGGCGGCACGCTGGGTCTCGGCTTCGATCACGGCGCGCAGCAGCGGAATGCGGCCTTCCTCATTGCAATATACGCCCACGCCCAGGTTGACCTTGTCGGTACGTGGGTCGGCGTTGAATGCTTCGTTGAGGCCCAGAATAGGGTCGCGGGGTGCCAGCTCGACAGCGGAAAACAGGCTCATTGTTACCTTGGCTCTGATTGGAGTGTGATAGGACGTACACGCTCCAGCCCGAATGCACTGAAGCGGTGCACAAACGGGGAGTCAGTATAGTGATACCGACCGGTCACCGCGACAGTCCGGCATCGCTTTTCAGGTCATTTGCGCAAATATTTTTCGACCATTGGTCTAATTGCCGGGTCCACCGTAACAAGCGCTCACAGCTGTGCCTTGAAACTGCCCCCCGGCGGGCGCATTTGGGTATAGACTACTGGCTAAATTTACAGTTGCTGCAACACCGCGAGGTCCGTCATGTCCGAGTTCCAGCTCGTCACCCGTTTCCAGCCGGCCGGCGACCAGCCCGAGGCCATCCGCCAGATGGTCGAAGGTATCGAGGCGGGGCTGTCGCACCAGACGCTGCTCGGGGTGACTGGCTCGGGCAAGACCTTCAGCATCGCCAACGTCATTCAGCAGGTGCAGCGGCCTACCCTGGTGCTTGCGCCGAACAAGACCCTGGCCGCGCAGCTTTATGGCGAATTCAAGGCATTCTTCCCCAACAATGCGGTGGAGTACTTCGTTTCCTACTACGACTACTACCAGCCTGAAGCCTACGTACCGTCGTCCGACACCTTCATCGAGAAGGACGCTTCGATCAACGACCACATCGAGCAGATGCGCCTGTCAGCGACCAAGGCATTGCTGGAGCGGCGTGACGCGATCATCGTCACCACCGTGTCGTGCATCTACGGCCTGGGCAGCCCCGAGACCTACCTGAAAATGGTCCTGCACGTGGACCGCGGCGACAAGCTCGACCAGCGCGCGCTGCTGCGCCGCCTGGCCGACCTGCAATACACCCGCAACGAGATGGACTTTGCCCGCGCCACCTTCCGCGTGCGCGGCGATGTGATCGACATCTTCCCGGCCGAATCGGACCTCGAGGCCATCCGCGTCGAACTGTTCGATGACGAGGTGGAGAACATCGCAGCCTTCGACCCGCTGACCGGCGAGGTCTTCCGCAAACTGCCGCGTTTCACCTTCTACCCCAAGAGCCACTACGTCACCCCGCGGGAAACCCTGCTGGAGGCGGTGGAAGGCATCAAGGAAGAGCTCAAGGACCGCCTGGAGTACCTACAGAAGGCCAACAAGCTGGTCGAGGCCCAGCGCCTGGAGCAACGCACCCGCTTCGATCTGGAGATGATCCTGGAGCTGGGCTACTGCAACGGCATCGAGAACTACTCGCGCTACCTGTCCGGGCGCCCGGCCGGGGCGCCGCCGCCCACCCTGTACGACTACCTGCCGCCCGATGCGCTGCTGGTGATCGACGAATCCCACGTCAGCGTTCCGCAGGTCGGCGCCATGTACAAGGGCGACCGCTCGCGCAAGGAAACCCTGGTCGAGTACGGCTTCCGCCTGCCTTCGGCGCTGGACAACCGGCCGATGCGTTTCGACGAGTGGGAGGACGTCAGCCCGCAGACCATCTTCGTCTCCGCCACCCCGGGCCCCTATGAGGCCGAGCACGCCGGGCGCGTGGTAGAGCAGGTGGTACGCCCCACCGGCCTGGTCGACCCACAGGTGGAAGTACGCCCGGCGCTTACCCAGGTGGATGACCTGCTGTCGGAAATCCGCAAGCGCGTGGCACAGGGCGAGCGGGTGCTGGCCACCACGTTGACCAAGCGCATGGCCGAAGACCTCACCGACTACCTGGCCGACCACGATGTGCGGGTGCGTTACCTGCACTCGGACATCGACACCGTCGAGCGGGTGGAGATCATCCGCGACTTGCGCCTGGGTACCTTCGACGTGCTGGTGGGCATCAACCTTCTGCGTGAGGGCCTGGATATGCCCGAGGTGTCGCTCGTGGCGATCCTCGATGCCGACAAGGAAGGTTTCCTGCGCTCCGAGCGTTCACTGATCCAGACCATCGGCCGTGCTGCGCGTAACCTCAATGGCCGGGCCATCCTGTATGCCGACAACATCACCGGTTCCATGCAGCGCGCCATCGACGAGACCGAGCGTCGTCGCGAGAAGCAGATCGCCTTCAACCAGGCCAATGGAATCGTGCCCAAAGGCGTGGTCAAGGACATCACCGATATCATGGAAGGCGCGACCGTGCCCGGCGCGCGCAGCAAGAAGCGCAAGGGCATGGCCAAGGCAGCGGAGGAGAGCGCCCGTTACGAGGCCGAGCTGCGCACGCCGGGCGAGATCACCAAGCGCATCAAGCAGCTGGAAGAGAAGATGATGCAGTTCGCCCGCGATCTGGAGTTCGAGGCCGCGGCGCAATTGCGCGACGAGATTGCCCAACTGCGCGAGCGGCTGATCACCAGCTGATTTCTTTACTGCCTGCACTGGCCTCTTCGCGGGTAAACCCGCTCCCACAGGATCGTTGTAATCCTTGAGCTCTGCGCAGTACCTGTGGGAGCGGGTTTACCCGCGAAGAGGCCGGCTCAGGCGACAACCCCATTCAGTGGGCCTCCCCAGCCTTCAGCCCCTCCGGCAACTTGCGGGTCAACAACACCGCCACCATGCTCACCGCCAACCCGATCCCCACAAAGTGGAACGCATCGTTATAGGCCATGATCAACGCCTGCTGGTGAGTGATCTCGCTCAACTTGCCCAGCGCCGCATTGTCATTGCCCAGCCGCTCCGCCAGTTGCGCCAATCGTTCCGCCACCTGCGGGTTGCTCGGCACCACTGCCTCCCTCAGGTAATCGAAATACACCTTGGTCCTTGCATCCAGCAGCGTGGCCAGCAGCGCAATGCCGATCGCACCGCCCAGGTTACGCAGGATATTGAACAGGCTCGACGCCGAACCCGCATCCTGCGGCTGTATATACGCCGTGGCGATCAGCGAAATGGTCACCATGATCATTGGCTGGCCGATGGCACGGATGATCTGGATATGGTTGAACTGCGACCCTGCAAAATCCGGGTTGAGCACCCCCGAGCCGAAACTGGCGGCGCCGAACAGGCAGAACCCCAGGGCACACAACACCTTGGGCGACACCACTTTCATCAGTTGCGGCACCAACGGGATCAGGAACAGCTGCGGGATACCCATCCACATGATCACCTCGCCGATCTGCAAGGCGTTGTAGCCCTGCACCTGCGCCAGGTACAGCGGCAGCAGGTAGATCGACCCGTACAAGCCCACCCCCATGCCAAGGCTGGCGATGCTCGACAGGCCAAAGTTGCGGTTGCCGAGGATGCGCAGGTTGATCAGCGGGTGTGGCTTGGAAAACTGCAGGATGACGAAGGTGATCAGGCTGACCAGGGCGATGCTGCCCAGGCCGACGATCAGCTGCGATTCCAGCCAGTCCTTGCGGTGGCCTTCCTCCAGGAACACCTGCAGGCAGCCAAGCCCCAGGCCCAGGGTGAGGATGCCGGCGTAATCGGTGCTTTTCAGCAGTTCCCAGTGCGCGTCCTTCTTTTCCAGCCCGTACAGCAGGCCGGCGATCATCACCAGGCCCGGTGGGATATTGATGTAGAAAATGTACTCCCAGCCCCAGTTCTCGGTCAGCCAGCCGCCCAAGGTGGGGCCGATGGAGGGGGCGAAGGTGGCGGTCATGGCGAACATGGCCATGCCCTTGGCGCGGTGGTGTTCGGGCAGCTTGATCAGGGTCAGGGTGAAGGCCAGCGGGATCAGCGCACCGCCGGTAAAACCTTGCAGGGCGCGGAACAGGATCATGCTCTCCAGGTTCCAGGCCATCGAACATAACAGCGACGACAACAGGAAGCCGCCGGATACCCACACGGCCAGGCGCCGCGCCGACAGCAGCTGCACCAGCCAGGCGGTGAGCGGGATCATGATGATTTCCGCGACCAGGTAAGAGGTGGAAATCCACGAGCCTTCCTCCAGCGTCGCCGACAGTGCGCCCTGGATGTCCTTGAGCGACGAGTTGGTGATCTGGATGTCCAGCACCGCCATGAAGGCGCCGAGCATCACGCTCATTACCGCGATCCAGTCCCGCCGTGTCGGCTCCGCGGTTGGCCTGAGCAGCTGGTCACCGGCCATTGTGGCCTTCGTCTTCGCTGCGCAGGTCGACGGTGGCGGTCACCGACATGCCAGGGCGGATGCGCCCGTGCAGCGGGTTGTCAGCGCGGAAGGTCAGCTTGACCGGAATACGCTGCACCACCTTGGTGAAGTTGCCGGTGGCGTTGTCGGGCGGCAGCAGGCTGAACTGCGCGCCGGAGGCGGCGAAAAGGCTGTCGACCCGGCCTTCTATCGGTGTGTCGGGGTAGCTGTCGAACAGCAGCTCGGCACGCTGGCCGGGCTGCATGCGGCCGATCTGGGTTTCCTTGAAGTTGGCCTGCACCCAGATGTCTTCGTCCGGCACGATCGACAGCAGGTAGGCACCGGCCTGTACCACCTGGCCATTACGCGCGTTGCGCTGGCCGATACTGCCACTGATCGGTGCGCGGATTTCGCAGCGGGTCAGGTTCAGTTCGGCTTGTGCCAGGTCGGCGCGGGCGTTGGCGATCTGCGCGTCGAGGCGCTTGAGTTCGGCGGTCAATGCGTTGACTTGCTGGCGCTGGCTTTGCAGGTCGGCACGGGCCTTGTCGACCTGCGAGCCGGCGACATGGCTGTCCGCGGACAGGGTGGTGACCCGTTCTTCCGATACGAAACCTGGTTTGCGCAGCTTCTCGGCACGGCTCAGGTCCAGGCGCGAGCGGTCAAATGTAGCCTGGTTGGCCGCCACCTGGGCCTGGCCGGCGGCGATCAGGCTGGCTTGCTGGGTCAGGCGGCTTTGCGCCTGCACCTGCTCGGCTTCGCGGGTAGCCAGGGCGGCGCGGGCGCGTTGCACGGCCAGTTCGAAGTCGGCGGCCTCCAGGCGCACCAGCAGGTCGCCTTTTTTGACGTGCTGGTTGTCCTCGACCCGCACCTCGTCGATGCGTGCGCCCAACTGGCTGGAAATGCGGGTGATCTCGCCCTGTACGTAGGCGTTGTCGGTGCTTTCGTAGAAGCGGCCCTTGAAGTACCAGTGGCCCAGGAAGGCGAGGGCGATGACGGCCACCAAGGTGAAGAAGACCAGCAGGCGGCGTTTGAGTTGGGCAGGCATGAGGACTATCGTTCCAGAAATGTAAATAAATTTAACAGCGGCACATGGCCAGTCGACAAGTGACGTTCGCGCCATTGCTGGAGCCCGGTGCCTGCCTCCTGCTAACATCCCGCCTTTGTTTCATCTTTCGTTCGAGACTCTCCATGACCACCGTACGCACGCGTATCGCGCCATCGCCTACCGGCGACCCCCATGTCGGCACTGCCTACATCGCCCTGTTCAACTACTGCTTTGCCAAGCAGCACGGCGGTGAGTTCATCCTGCGCATCGAAGACACCGACCAGCTGCGCTCCACGCGCGAGTCGGAGCAGCAGATCTTCGATGCCCTGCGCTGGCTCGGCATCGAATGGAACGAAGGTCCGGACGTCGGCGGCCCGCACGGCCCTTACCGGCAGAGCGAGCGTGGCGAAATCTACGCCAGGTACGCCAAGGAGCTGGTTGACGCCGGCCATGCCTTCTACTGCTTCTGCACCGCCGAAGAGCTGGAGCAGATGCGCGCCGAGCAGCAAGCCCGTGGCGAAACCCCGCGCTACGACGGCCGCGCGCTGCTGCTGAGCGCCGAGGAAGTGCAGCGCCGCCTGGACGCTGGCGAGCCGCACGTTATCCGCATGAAAGTGCCGAGCGAAGGCGTGTGCGTGGTACCGGACATGCTGCGTGGCGATGTCGAGATCCCGTGGGACCGCATGGACATGCAGGTGCTGATGAAGAACGACGGCCTGCCGACGTACTTCCTGGCCAACGTGGTCGACGACCATCTGATGGGCATCACCCACGTGCTGCGCGGCGAAGAGTGGCTGCCATCGGCACCCAAGCTGATCAAGCTGTACGAATACTTCGGCTGGGAACAGCCCAAGCTGTGCTACATGCCGCTGCTGCGTAACCCGGACAAGTCCAAGCTGTCCAAGCGCAAGAACCCGACCTCGGTGACTTTCTACGAGCGCATGGGCTTCATGCCCGAGGCGATGCTCAACTACCTGGGCCGCATGGGCTGGTCGATGCCAGACGAGCGCGAGAAGTTCTCGCTGGCCGAGATGGTCGAGCACTTCGACCTGTCGCGTATCTCGCTGGGCGGCCCGATCTTCGACATCGAGAAGCTGTCCTGGCTGAACGGCCAGTGGCTGCGCGAACTGCCGGTCGAGGAGTTCGCCGCGCGCCTGCAGAAGTGGGCGTTCAACAGCGACTACATGATGAAGATCGCCCCACACGTGCAAGGCCGGGTGGAAACCTTCAGCCAGGTTGCCCCGCTGGGCGGGTTCTTCTTCGAAGGCGCGCTGAAGCTGGACGTCAAGCTGTTCGAAAGCAAGAAGCTGTCGGCCGACCAGGTACGCCAGGTGATCCAGCTGATCCTGTGGAAGCTCGAAAGCCTGCGTCAGTGGGAAAAAGAGCGCATCACCGGTTGCATCCAGGCGGTGGTCGAGGCGCTGGAGCTGAAGCTGCGTGATGCCATGCCGCTGATGTTTGCCGCCATTACCGGCCAGGCCAGCTCGGTTTCGGTACTGGACGCGATGGAAATCCTTGGCCCGGACCTGACCCGCTACCGCCTGCGCCAGGCCCTGGACCTGCTGGGTGGTGTGTCGAAGAAAGAAAACAAAGAGTGGGAAAAGCTGCTGGCCTCTATCGCCTGACAGTGGTCCCGAGGCCACAAGCCGAACTTGTGGGAGCGGGCTCACCCGCGAATACGATGGTGCGTTTTCCGTCGCATTCGCGGGTAAACCCGCTCCCACAGGGCTCACTGTTCGGTTTTGGCAAGGGGAGGGCGGTAAGTGATTGTTATCTGTGAAAAATTTTTTGAATATTTTGAAAAATTCGTTTGACAGCCCTGCAATCCGATCTTAATATGCGCCCCGTCCACAGCGATGAACGAAAACGAAACGCCAGGCACCCAGCCAGCGCTTCGGTTCAAAGCGACATTGTGGGGCTATAGCTCAGCTGGGAGAGCGCCTGCATGGCATGCAGGAGGTCAGCGGTTCGATCCCGCTTAGCTCCACCAAATTCCGTCTGGCAGCCAAGGCTGTCGGGCAAGACCGGGTCCAGCAACCGGGTCTTGAAGGTAAGAAGGTTCGTCCCCTTCGTCTAGTGGCCTAGGACACCGCCCTTTCACGGCGGTAACAGGGGTTCGAGTCCCCTAGGGGACGCCAGTTTTGCACAAGCGATGTTTCAGAATGTCGCTGGGCCGAGAGGCTAGAAATCCGGGGCTATAGCTCAGCTGGGAGAGCGCCTGCATGGCATGCAGGAGGTCAGCGGTTCGATCCCGCTTAGCTCCACCAATTTGCCGCGGTTCGCGAAAGCGGATCGGCACGAAGGTTACGTCCCCTTCGTCTAGTGGCCTAGGACACCGCCCTTTCACGGCGGTAACAGGGGTTCGAGTCCCCTAGGGGACGCCACTTTTCCTGCGTTTTGCAGGGCTTTAAAGGCTCGTCGATTACTGATGAGCCTTTTGTTTCGGGGCTATAGCTCAGCTGGGAGAGCGCCTGCATGGCATGCAGGAGGTCAGCGGTTCGATCCCGCTTAGCTCCACCATTTCTGCCGCGGTTCGCGTAAACGGATCGGCGCGAAGGTTACGTCCCCTTCGTCTAGTGGCCTAGGACACCGCCCTTTCACGGCGGTAACAGGGGTTCGAGTCCCCTAGGGGACGCCACGTTTACCCGCGTTTTGCGGGACTTTGAAGGCTCATTCGATTATTGAATGGGCCTTTTGTTTTTCTCCCCTAATCAAAATTTCGCGACCGACAGGCGGCTACAGATTCTGCTTGCCAAAAAATATTATGCGAATAATATTTCGATCATCATATTTTGATCGGCGAGTGGCCTGATGAGCGACAAGAAGAGCAGAACCCGCGAGCGCATTCTCGAGGCGGCGCGAAGTGCGTTGATCCAGCACGGCCCGGCCGAGCCCAGCGTCAGCCAGGTCATGGGTGCGGCAGGCCTGACCGTCGGTGGTTTCTACGCCCACTTCGACAGCAAGGACGAGTTGATGCTCGAAGCGTTCCGCCAGTTGCTGGGCGAGCGCCGCGCCTTGCTCGCACAGATCGACCCCAGCCTCGATGGTGCCGGACGGCGGGCGTTGGCCAGTGCTTTCTATCTGTCGCGCAAGCACCGTGATGCCGAAGTGCATGCCTGCCCGCTGCCCAATTCGCTGGGCGAGATGCAGCGCCTGCCAGAGGCCTTCCGCGAGGTTCTGGCCGAGCACATCGAGTTGATGGCAGCCGCCATGGTCGACCGCCCCGAGGACGCCGACAAGGCATTGGCCGACCTGGCCCTGATGGTTGGTGGCCTGGCGCTTGCCCGTGCCCTGGGCACCAGCGAACTGTCCGATCGTATTCTGCGCGCCGCCAAATCGGCGGTGCTTTGAGCCTGGAGCATGGCGATGACTACCCTGAGCTGGATTCGTGGTGTCAATGGAACCTTGGGCCGCCTGGCCCCCGAGCATGTTGCGGGCAGGATGCGCCGTGCCTTCATGACCCCTCGCAACCTGCCGCCACGGGATTGGGAGTTGCCCGTGCTGGCCAGCGCCGAGCGCATCACTTTGCGCTTCGGCTTGTCGGCCTTGCGCTGGGGCAAGGGGCCGACCGTGCTGATGATGCACGGCTGGGAGGGGCGCCCGAGCCAGTTTGCCGCGTTGATCGAAACCTTGGTCCAGGCGGGGCACACGGTGGTGTCGCTGGAGGGGCCGGGGCATGGCCGTTCGCCTGGCGAACAGGCAAATGTGGTGTTGTTTGCCCGAGCGCTGCTGGAAGCTGCCGCCGAGCTGCCGCCGCTGCGCGCGGTTATTGGCCATTCCATGGGCGGCGCCAGTGTATTGCTGGCCTTGCAGATGGGGCTGCGTACCGAGGCAGCGGTCAGCATCGCTGCCCCGGCGCGGCTATTGGGCGTACTGCGTGGCTTTGCCCATCGTCTGGGGCTGCCGGCGCGGGCGCGGGCTGCATTCATTCGTCAGGTGGAGCGGGATGTGGGCATGCAGATTGCGCGGCTGGATGTGACGGGTTACCAGTTGGAGTTGCCCGGGCTGGTGGTGCATGCCGCCGATGATGCCTTGGTCGCAGCCGATGAGGCCCGGGTTATCCACAAGGCCTGGTTCGATAACCGCCTGATGCTGCTTGAGGCGGGTGGCCACCAGCGCGTGCTGTCCGACCCGCGCCTGAGTGAAGCGGTGCTGGAGCTGCTGGCCCGGGCTGGCGCACCAGCGCGGCAAAGTGCCTGATGATGTTGCCTGTACTGGCCTCATCGCCGGCAAGCCAGCTCCCACAGGTACAGCGCAAGCCTTTGAACCAGCGCAGACCCTGTGGGAGCTGGCTTGCCGGCGATGAGGCCGGTAAATCCTCCACAAGGGCTGGACTTTTTTCTGCAGGGCCCTGCTAAATCCACTTTTGCTCCAAGGAAGCGAACATGAGCTGGGACCTGGCAACACCTTTCGTCATCGACCTGCGCGTCGGCAACGAGGATATCGACGGCCTCGGCCACGCCAACAACGCGGTCTACGTTACCTGGCTGGAGCGCTGCGCCTGGCGCCACTCCCAACGCCTGGGCCTGGACCTGGCCGAATATCGCCGACTGGACCGGGCCATGGCCGTGGTGCGCCACGAAATCGACTACCTGGCCGCTGCCTACGAGGATGACGAGTTGCAACTGGCCACCTGGATCATCAACTGGGACCAGCGCCTGCGCATGACCCGGCGCTTCCAGCTCAAGCGCCCGCGCGACGGCGTGACTTTGCTGCGCGCCCAGACCACCTTTGCCTGCATCGAGCTGTCCAGCGGCAAGCCCAAGCGCATGCCGGCGGAGTTCCTCGACGGTTACGGCCCGGCGCTGATCGGCGCCTGAAACACCGGCAATTTTTGTTAGACTGCCGGCTTTTTCCGCCGAGAACCTGACATGCAAATTGCCCTGGCCCCCATGGAGGGGCTGGTCGACAACATCCTGCGCGACGTGCTGACCCGCGTGGGCGGTATCGACTGGTGCGTCACCGAGTTCATTCGCGTGTGCGACCGCCTGCTGCCGCCTTCCTCGTTCGACAAGCTGGCGCCCGAGTTGCGCAATGGCGCACGGACCGCTGCAGGGGTACCAATGCGCGTGCAGTTGTTGGGTTCGGACCCTGTGTGCCTGGCGGAAAACGCCGCGCTGGCCTGCCAGTTGGGCGCGCCGGTGATAGACCTGAACTTTGGTTGCCCGGCCAAGACCGTGAACAAGTCGCGCGGTGGAGCGGTGCTGCTCAAGGAGCCGGAGCTGCTGCACGCTATTGTGCGTGAAGTGCGCCGTGCCGTGCCCGCACATATCCCGGTCACCTCGAAGATGCGCCTGGGTTTCGACAGCCCCGATGGCGCGCTGGAGTGTGCCACGGCGCTGGCCGAAGGTGGTTCGGCGCACCTGGTGGTGCATGCGCGGACGAAGGTCGAGGGCTACAAGCCCCCGGCCCACTGGGAGTGGGTGGCGCGGGTGCAGGATGTGGTCAAGGTGCCAGTGTTCGCCAACGGCGAGATCTGGACCGTGGACGACTGGCGGCGCTGTCGTGAGGTCAGTGGCGCCGAAGACATCATGCTGGGTCGTGGGCTGGTTTCGCGCCCCGATCTTGGGCTGCAGATTGCCGCGGCGCGTGACGGGCGGGAGTACCAGCCGATGAGCTGGGACGACCTGCTGCCGTTGCTTCGCGAGTTCTGGCGTCAGGCCCAGGCCAAGTTGTCGCCGCGCTATGCACCGGGGCGGATGAAGCAGTGGCTGGCGATGCTGACCCGCAGTTATCCCGAAGCGGTTGTGCTGTTTGCCGAATTGCGGCGGGAAGATGACTGTGCGCGGATCAGCCGGTTGCTGGGGGTTGAGGCGGTTTCCTTGGAGGCTTGTGTTGCCTGATCCGGCCCTTTCGCGGGTAAACCCGCTCCCACAGGTTCGGCGCAGGTTTTGGAATGTGTGAGCTCCCTGTGGGAGCGGGTTTACCCGCGAAGAGGCCGTCAAGCCCAACGCAGGAATCCAGATTTTTTCTGCTCCCCCCTTGAAAGCATTTCCCCCGGCCATATCTCTTGAGTACGCGATGCCGAAGTCGGGTCGCGTAATGACTTACTTGCTGAATCTCAGGAGTTCATGACCATGACTACCGCTTTCTCTCTCGCTCCACTGTTCCGCCATTCCGTTGGTTTCGACCGTTTCAACGACCTGTTCGAATCCGCGGCACGTAACGAGGCCGGTAGCAGCTACCCGCCCTACAATGTGGAAAAGCATGGCGATGACCACTACCGTATCGTGGTTGCTGCAGCCGGTTTCCAGGAAGAGGACCTCGACCTGCAGGTTGAAAAAGGTGTCCTGACCGTGACCGGTGGCAAGCGCGACAATGGCCCTGCTGAAGTGACCTACCTGCATCAGGGTATCGCGCAACGCGCCTTCAAGCTGTCGTTCCGCCTGGCCGACCATATCGAAGTCAAGGCCGCCGGCCTGGCCAATGGCCTGCTCAGCATCGACCTGCTGCGCATCGTGCCTGAAGAGGCCAAGGCCAAGCGCATTCCGATCAACGGCGACAAGCCAGCGCTGAACTGATCGTGTAGATGTGAAAAAGGGCACCCCCAGGGGTAATGCCAGTCAGTTAAGACTGACGCTTTGAGCTTTAGCCCGTAGGCCGCAAAATCCGATGCTTGGAAACGAGCATCGGATTTTTTATGCGCCTGTCACAAGCCCTCTCCCTCACTCACGAAATGGCATCGCGGCCACATGCCCTCGAGGGGCTGGGGGCGTTGCTCGATCCTGATCTTGTGCAACAAGCTTTTGAGACGGCAGGTGTCGCGACCATTCGCAAGCGACGCCTCCCGCTTGAGAGCCTGGTGTGGTGCATCATCGGCATGGCGCTGTTCCGCCGTATGTCGGCTTGGGATGTCGTAAACCACATGGACATCATGCTGCCGGGCAAGAGGCCTCTGGTGGCCCCCAGTGCTGTTGTACAAGGGCGGCAGCGACTGGGCAGTGAAGCTGTACGTGAAGTTTTCACGCTCACTCAGCAGCGGTGGCACGAAGAAACCAAGCACCCGCACTGGTTGGGCTTGACGCTGCTTGGTGTGGACGGTGTTGTCTGGAGTACGCCTGACACAGCTGAAAACCGTGCGTTTTACGGGGGCGCTACCAATCAGCATGGGGATGGCGGTTTTCCTCAGGTTAGGATGGTCTGCCAGATGGAGCTGACCAGCCACTTACTGATAAACAGCACTTTCGAGAGCTACCACAGTAGTGAAATGAAGCTGGCAGAGCAGCTGATCGCGACCACGCCGAACCACTCGCTGACCCTGTTCGATAAAGGTTTCTATTCGTTGGGCTTGCTGCACCACTGGCAGTCACAAGGTGAGCATCGACACTGGCTGATCCCTGTGAAAAAGGGCACTCAGTACGAGGTGGAACACACGCTAGGACGCAACGATGCCGTGGTCGTCCTGCGCACATCGCCCCAGGCCCGCAAGCAATGGCCAGGCTTGCCGCTGGAAATGCGGGCACGACTGCTGAGCAAAACAATCAAAGGAAAGGTTGTGAGTGTCTTGACCTCAATGACCGATGCGCAGCGCTTCCCTGGCGATGAGATCGTTGATCTTTACAGTCAGCGCTGGGAAATCGAGCTGGGTTATCGGGAGATCAAACAAGGACTTCTGGGGGGCGAATACACCCTGAGAAGCAAGACGCCGGAGATGATTGCGCAAGAGCTGTGGGGCGTGCTGTTGGGCTACAACCTATTGCGTTATCAGATGGTGCAGATGTCGAGACAGTGCCCAGGCGTGTACCCATGCGAGATGAGCTTTACCGCTTGTAGCTGGGCGATTCTGGGCTTGCTGCATGGCACGTCATTAAACCATCCCGGCAACTTGCCAGGTTTTTTGGCAGATCTGCAGGCGTCAGCGGCTCAGTATGTCCTACCCCATCGGCGACCCGATCGATGGTTCCCCAGAGTGGTGAAGCAGCGCCCTGCAAAATATCCGACCCGAAAATGAAAATGCCAGTCAGCTTAACTGACTGGCATTACCCCCAGGGGTGCCCTTTTTATTGTGATCGCCTGAAGGCCGCTCCCACAGGAATCGCATCTGCATCGGTTTCAGTAATCCGCCGGCGCCTCCAGCAACATCTGCCGGAATTCCGGCAACGGCAGCGGTCGGCTGTGCAAGTACCCCTGGTACAGGTGGCACCCCAGCCGTTCAAGGAACTCCAGCTGTTCGGTCAGCTCCACCCCTTCGGCAATCACCGTCAGATCCAGGCTGCGAGCCATGGCGACGATGGCGCGGACGATTTCGGCGTCGTTGGGGTCTTCCGGCGCATCGCGCACGAAGGTCTGGTCGATCTTCAGCGCATCCACTGGCAGGCGTTTCAGGTAGGTCAGCGAGGAATAACCGGTGCCGAAGTCATCCATGGCAAAGCTCACCCCGTAGCGCTTCAGCTCGCGCATCTTGCTGATGGTGTCCTCCAGGTTCTGGATGACGATGCCTTCGGTAATTTCCAGCGTCAGCATTCGCCGTGGCAGGCGGTAATCGTCCAGGCTGCGCAGCACCCGCCCGACAAAGTCGTTCTGGCGGAACTGCCGTGGGCTGATGTTCACGCACAAGCTGAAATCATCGGCGTCGATCAGCCCGTCGCCGAGCATGCGTGCGCAAGCATCGCAAGCTTCGTCGAGGATCCAGCTGCCAACCTCCAGGATCAGGCCGCTTTCTTCCAGCACCTGAATGAATTGCGCCGGTGGTTGCTGACCCAGTTGCGGATGATGCCAGCGCAGCAGCACCTCGGCACCGACGATGCGGTTGTCGCGCGCATCCACCTGCGGCTGGAAGTGCAGCGCCAACTCGCCGCGGGCCAAGGCCAGGCGCAGGTCGTTCTCCATGCGCAGGCGCTCGCTGGCAGCTTTCTGCATGGTGGTATGAAACAGCTGGGTGGTGTTGCGCCCGGAATCCTTGGCACGGTACAGGGCGATATCGGCACGCTTGAGCAGGTCGGCCGGGGTGGCGCCGTGGTCAGGGATCAGCGCCACGCCGATGCTGGGTGTTACCTGCAGGCGCTGGCCATCCAGCGACATCGGCTCGGCCAGCAGTTCGCGCAGGGTATCGGCCAGCCCGCGGACTTTCTCTTCGACCAGCTCGCGGCTGCCTTCCAGGCCGCTGAGCAATACCACGAACTCATCGCCACCCAGGCGCGCCACGGTGTCTTCCAGGCGCACACTGGCTTCCAGCCGCGCTGTGATGATCTTCAGCACCGTGTCGCCCACCGGGTGGCCCAGCGAGTCGTTGATGTGCTTGAAGTGGTCGAGGTCGAGGAACAGCAGGGCGCCGCGCAGGTTGTGGCGCCTGAGCAGGGCGATCTGCTGGCTCAGGCGGTCCATCAGCAGGGCGCGGTTGGGCAGGTTGGTCAGCGGGTCGTGGTAGGCCAGGTGGCGAATCTGTGCCTGGGCGTTTTTCAGCTGGCTGACATCGCGGGCGGTCACCAGCAGGCAGTCCACCTCATTGAGGGTGATCGGCTCCACCGACACCTCCACAGTGAGGATGTCACCGCGCTTGTTGCGCCCGAGCATCTCGCGATGATGCACCCGGCCACGCTCGCGCAACTCGGCCAGCAGGGCGCTGCGCTGCTTGTCGTCGGCCCAGATGCCGATCTCGTACACCGTGCGGCCGACCACGTCGGCGGCGTTGTAGCCGGTCAGGCGGCAGAAACCGTCGTTGATTTCCAGGTAGCGACCGCTGTAGCGTTCGGTGATGGTGATGGCGTCAGGGCTGGAGTGGAAGGCCTTGGCAAACTTCTCCTCGCTGGACTTCAGCGCCGCCTCGGCGCGCTGCTGCTGGGTGATGTCACGCAGGGTGGTAACACTGCAAGGCTGGTCATCGACGGTGATCAGGCGGCTGGAAATCACGCAGGTCAGCGGTGCCCCATTGCGGTGGTTGACCACTACGGCGACGTTGCTAAGGGCCTGTTCGCGGATTACCCGCTCTATGCGTTGCGCGCGCTCGATGGACTCCGCCCACAGGCCGATTTCCTCGGCGGTGCGGCCGATTACCTGCTCGGTGCTCCAGCCGAAGGTCTGGGTGAACGCCGGATTGATCTCGATGAACTGCCCGGTGTCCTGGCGGGTGACACAGATTGGGTCGGGGCTTACCTGGAACAGGCTGGCGAACTTCTCTTCCGAAGCGCTCAGGCGCTGTTCGCGCTCCACCTGGTCGGTGATGTCGAGCAAAGTGCCAGCCATGCGCAGCGGGTTGCCCTGCTCGTCGCGGTACAGCCGGGCGCGGCTTTCGATGTAGCGCGAAATGCCGTTTTCCAGCTGTACCCGGTAGGTGATCTGGTAGTTGCCGGCAGGTCCTTCGCGCAGGCTACGGTAGGCCTGGCGCATCGAATTGCGCTCTTGCTCCGGGACCCCTTCGAAAAACGCGTCGAACGATTCGTGAAACGGGATGGGCGGCAGGCCGTGCAGCTGTGCGGCGCGCGCCGAACCGTACAGCATGCCGCTGGGAATATGCCAGTCCCAGGTGCCCAGCTGTGCCGAATCCAGGGCCAGGTCCAGGCGCTCCTGGCTGTCCTTCAAGGCCTGCTCGGCACGTTTGCGCTCGGTGGTGTCGATAAAGGTGCTGAGCAGGAAGGTTCCGCCCTCCAGTTCGATGCCCTGGGTACAGAGGATGCCGTCATGCACCTTGCCGCTGGTAGCGCGGAACTGTACTTCCATTATCAAAGGGCCAGTGTTGCCACGGGTCGACTCCAGCAACTGGTGGCGCTGTTCGGGGTTTGCCCACAGGCCAAGCTCCAGGCTGGTCTTGCCGATCACCTGGCTACCGGGCCAGCCGAACATGTCTTCGAAGTGCTGGTTGACCTCGAAGATCATGCCGTCGTGGCGTCGGGTGAGCAAAATGGCATTGGGGCTGAGGTGGAACAGGGTAGCGAAGCGTTTTTCCGAATTGATCAACGCCGTTTCCCGCTCGCGCTGGCGGGTGATTTCACGGATCACCCCGATCATCTGCGGCCGGCCGTTCGGGTCGTGGGTCAGGCTGCCGTTGATCTCCAGCCAGTGCAGGCTGCCGTCCGGCCAGCGGATACGGTGGCGCATGGCCTGTTCCACCGGTTCGCCGTTGAACACTGCCTGGAACACCTGGCGTGTGCGCGCACGGTCTTCCTCCGGCAGCAGGTCGAGGTAGTCGATATCCGCGGGGAGCGGGCGCTGCGGGTCGAAGCCGAACAGGGCCTGGGTGCCCCGTGACCAGCTCACCCGGCCGCTGTCGATATCCCATAGCCAGGCACCCAGCCGCGCGCCGTTGAGTGCGGCCAGCAACTGTGGGGCGTTCTGCCAGGCCTGTTCCGACTCCTGAGGGTCGGCCGCTGGTATGCGCGGCAGGCGCAAAAAGCGATTCGCTGATTTGGGCATCGGTACCAGACCTTTGGCGTATGACGCGTCCTTGGAGGTGGCAATACCGGGCTGACGACCGGTCAAGCGGGCCCCGCGTGGCTGTCGAGCAGGGCCATGAATGCCCTGGCCGCGTTCGAAAGCGTACGCTCCGTGTGCAAAATGTAGCCTAGCTGGCGAGACAGCTGTATGCCCGGCAATGCGATGGGTGCAACCTGTTCGTCGAGCATGGTGCGCGGCAGCACGCTCCAGGCCAGGCCGATGGACACCATCATTTTGATGGTTTCCAGATAGTTGGTACTCATGGCGATGTTCGGCGTCAGGCCCTGGCTTTCGAATAGGCGCTGAACAATGTGGTGGGTAAAAGTGTTGCCGCCGGGGAACACGGCCGGGTGGCGGGCGACGTCGGCCAGGCTGACCGCTTGGTTGTTGGCCAGCGGGTGCTCGGGAGCGGCGACGAAGTCCAGGGCGTCGTCCCATACCGGCACGGCCTTGACCAAGTGGTGCGGCTCGGGTGCCAAGGTGATAACGGCAATCTCCGCGCGGCCATGGAGGATTTCGTCGTAGGCCGCTTCCGAATCCATGAACTGAATATCCAGCGCCACTGCAGGGTATTCCCGGGTGAAGGCCCGCAGCAGCGGGGGAAGGCGGTGCAAGCCGATATGGTGGCTGGTGGCAAGGGTCAGCCGACCACTCACTTCCCCGGTCAAATTGGTCAGCGCGCGCCGGGTATCATCGAGGACGTTGAGGATCTGGTAGGCGCGGGGAAGCAGGGCGCGGCCCGCCTCGGTCAGGGTCACCTCGCGGCCCAGCCGGTCGAACAGGCGCACATCCAGTTGCTGTTCCAGTCCGGCGATGCGTTTGCTGACGGCCGGTTGAGTCAGGAACAGGCGGTCGGCCGCCCCGGAAAAACTACCGGTTTCGGCAATCGCGATGAAGGCGCTAAGGTTGGCCAGATCCATGGGGTCGCATTCCTGTTGGTTATCCAAAGCATAAAAATTATGAATTTGAGTTATTCAATCTAACCCCCTAGCATCGACCGCACAAGCCAAGGGGTCTTTGGCATAGAAAGACGCTGATGAGGAACAGTCTGATGGCTGGCAAAACGCTCTACGACAAACTCTGGGAAGCCCATGAGGTCAAGCGCCGTGATGACGGCTCGTCCTTGATCTACATCGACCGTCACATCATCCACGAAGTGACGTCGCCCCAGGCCTTCGAAGGCCTGCGCCTGGCCAACCGCAAACCTTGGCGCATCGACGCCAACATCGCCACGCCTGACCACAACGTGCCGACCACGCCAGAGCGCAAGGGCGGTATCGAGGCCATCGTCGACCAGGTGTCGCGCCTGCAGGTGCAGACCCTCGACGAGAACTGTGACGAATACGGCATCGTCGAATTCAAGATGAATGACGAGCGTCAAGGCATCGTCCACGTCATCAGCCCGGAGCAGGGTGCCACCTTGCCTGGCATGACTGTGGTCTGCGGTGACTCGCACACCTCTACCCACGGCGCCTTCGGTGCCCTGGCCCACGGCATCGGCACCTCCGAAGTGGAGCACGTGCTCGCTACCCAGTGCCTGGTCGCCAAGAAGATGAAGAACATGCTGGTGCGCGTGGAAGGCCAGTTGCCTGCCGGCGTAACCGCCAAGGACATCGTCCTGGCCGTGATCGGCAAGATCGGTACCGCCGGTGGTAACGGCCACGCCATGGAATTTGCTGGCAGCGCCATCCGCGAATTGTCGATGGAAGGCCGCATGACCATCTGCAACATGTCCATCGAAGCCGGTGCCCGCGTAGGCCTGGTGGCGGTGGACGACACCACTGTTGCCTATGTCGAAGGCCGCCCGTACGCGCCGAAGGGCGAGCAGTGGAAGCAGGCGGTCGAAGCCTGGAAAGGCCTGGTCTCCGACGCTGACGCGGTGTTCGACACCGTGGTCGAGCTCGACGCTGCGCAAATCAAGCCGCAGGTCAGCTGGGGCACTTCGCCGGAGATGGTCCTCGCTGTCGACCAGCGCGTGCCGGACCCGGCTGCCGAGCCTGACCTGATCAAACGTGGTTCGATCGAGCGTGCCCTCAAGTACATGGGCCTCGCCGCCAACCAGGCGATCACCGATATCAAGCTCGACCGCGTGTTCATCGGTTCGTGCACCAACTCGCGTATCGAAGACCTGCGCGCTGCCGCCGAAATCGCCAAGGGCCGCAAGGTCGCTGCCAACGTCAAGCAGGCGCTGGTGGTGCCGGGCTCGGGCTTGGTCAAGGCCCAGGCCGAGCGCGAAGGCCTGGACAAGATCTTCCTCGAGGCCGGTTTCGAATGGCGTGAGCCAGGCTGCTCGATGTGCCTGGCGATGAACCCGGACCGCCTGGAGAGCGGCGAGCACTGCGCGTCCACCTCCAACCGCAACTTCGAAGGCCGTCAGGGTGCCGGTGGCCGTACCCACCTGGTCAGCCCGGCCATGGCCGCCGCCGCCGCGGTGACCGGCCACTTCATCGATGTCCGCGAGTTGATCCAAGGGAGCGCAGCATGAAAGCCTTTACCCAGCACACTGGCCTCGTCGCACCGTTGGACCGTGCCAACGTCGACACCGACCAGATCATCCCCAAGCAGTTTTTGAAGTCGATCAAGCGCACCGGCTTCGGCCCCAACCTGTTCGACGAGTGGCGTTACCTGGATGTGGGCCAGCCTTACCAGGACAACAGCAAGCGCCCGCTGAACAAGGAGTTTGTGCTCAACCACGAACGCTACCAGGGTGCCAGCGTGTTGCTGGCGCGCGAGAACTTCGGTTGCGGCTCCAGCCGTGAGCACGCCCCGTGGGCGCTGGACGAGTACGGCTTCCGCAGCGTGATCGCGCCGAGCTTTGCCGACATCTTCTTCAACAACAGCTTCAAGAACGGCTTGCTGCCGATCATCCTCAGCGACGAGGAAGTAGACGAGTTGTTCAAGCAGGTCGAAGCCATCCCGGGCTATCAGCTGACCATCGACCTGCAGGCGCAGGCGGTGACCCGTCCGGATGGCAAGGTGCTGCACTTCGAGATCGATGCGTTCCGCAAGCACTGCCTGCTCAACGGCCTGGACGACATCGGCCTGACCCTGCAGGACAGCGATGCGATCAAAGCCTTCGAGGGCAAGCACCGCGCCGGGCAGCCTTGGCTGTTCCGTGATGCCTGAAGTTTGCAGGTGACAGTACCGGCCTCTTCGCGGGCACGCCCGCTCCCACAGGTACAGCGCAGGATTCGAAACCTGTAGAGGTCCTGTGGGAGCGGGTTTACCCGCGAAAGGGCCGGTACAGGCAGCAGAAAGACCAAAAGGATCGAGACATGACCAGCACCCAGCACACCGATGTGGTCCAACGCCAGTTCGGCGAACAGGCCAGCGCCTATCTCAGCAGCGCCGTGCACGCCCAAGGCAGTGAATTCGGCCTGCTGCAAGACGCGCTGGCAGGGCGGGGCCATGCCCGCTTGCTCGACCTTGGTTGCGGTGCCGGTCATGTCAGTTTCCATGTCGCCCCTCTGGTTGCCGAAGTGGTCGCCTACGACCTCTCGCAAGCCATGCTCGACGTGGTCGCCAGTGCCGCCGCCGAGCGCGGCCTGGCCAATATCACCACCGAGCGCGGTGCTGCCGAACGCCTGCCGTTTGCCGACGCCTCGTTCGACTTCGTCTTCAGCCGCTACTCGGCCCACCACTGGAGCGACCTGGGCCTGGCCTTGCGCGAAGTGCGCCGAGTGCTCAAGCCGGGTGGCGTGGCGGCGTTCATCGACGTCATGTCGCCGGGCAGCCCGCTGCTCGACACCTACCTGCAAACGGTCGAAGTACTGCGCGACACCAGCCACGTGCGCGATTATTCCGCTGCCGAATGGCAACGCCAGGTCAGCGAGGCTGGCCTGCATGTGCGCAGCCACACTCGCCAGCCGCTGCGCCTGGAGTTTTCCAGCTGGGTCGAGCGCATGCGCACCCCCGAGCCAATGCGCGTGGCAATTCGCCAATTGCAGCAAGCCATGGGTGAAGAAGTACGGCAGTATTACCAGATCGAGGCCGATGGTTCGTTCAGCACCGATGTGCTGGTGTTGTGGGCCGAGCGTTAAGAACTTTTCGGTGGGGCCCGCTTGGCCGCACCGCGTGATTGGATAGAGGAAAGCATGAGCAAGCAGATTCTGATTCTCCCAGGTGACGGTATCGGCCCGGAAATCATGGCCGAGGCGGTCAAGGTGCTGGAGCTGGCCAACGACAAGTTCCAGCTCGGCTTCAGCCTGGAGCACGATGTGATCGGTGGCGCCGCCATCGACAAGCACGGCGTGCCGCTGGCCGACGAGACCCTGGAGCGTGCGCGCAAGGCCGATGCCGTGCTGCTGGGCGCCGTGGGCGGGCCGAAGTGGGACAAGATCGAGCGTGACATTCGCCCCGAGCGCGGCCTGCTGAAAATCCGTTCGCAACTGGGCCTGTTCGCCAACCTGCGCCCGGCCATCCTCTACCCGCAACTGGCCGATGCCTCGTCGCTCAAGCCAGAGATCGTTTCCGGCCTGGACATCCTCATCGTCCGTGAGCTGACCGGCGGTATCTACTTCGGTGCCCCGCGTGGCCAGCGCGAGCTGGAAGGCGGCGAGCGCCAGGCCTACGACACCCTGCCGTACAGCGAAAGCGAAGTGCGCCGCATTGCCCGTGTCGGTTTCGACATGGCCCGCGTGCGCGGCAAGAAGCTGTGCTCGGTGGACAAGGCCAACGTCCTGGCTTCCAGCCAGCTGTGGCGTGAAGTGGTCGAGGACGTGGCCAAGGACTACCCGGATGTTGAACTGAGCCACATGTACGTCGACAACGCCGCCATGCAGCTGGTGCGTGCGCCCAAGCAGTTCGATGTGATGGTGACCGACAACATGTTCGGTGACATTCTGTCGGATGAAGCTTCCATGCTGACCGGTTCCATCGGCATGCTGCCTTCGGCGTCGCTGGATGCCGACAACAAGGGCATGTACGAGCCGTGCCACGGCTCGGCCCCGGACATCGCAGGCCTTGGCATCGCCAACCCGCTGGCGACCATCCTGTCGGTGTCGATGATGCTGCGTTACAGCTTCAATCAGTCGGCTGCCGCCGAGGCGATCGAGAAGGCCGTGAGCCTGGTCCTGGACCAGGGGCTGCGCACCGGCGACATCTTCTCGGAAGGCTGCCGCAAAGTTGGTACGCAGGAAATGGGCGACGCAGTAGTCGCAGCGCTGCGGAATCTGTAATCTCTCTGGCCCGCCACCCAAAATTCCCGGTGGCGGCCCACTTTTAGCAAAGGTGTAGTTGCGATGAAACGTGTAGGTCTGATCGGTTGGCGCGGTATGGTCGGTTCCGTGCTCATGCAGCGGATGCTGGAGGAGCAGGATTTCGACCTCATCGAGCCGGTGTTCTTCACCACCTCCAATGTTGGCGGCCAGGGCCCGAACGTGGGCAAGGATACAGCTCCGCTCAAGGATGCTTATTCGATCGAAGAACTCAAGACCCTCGACGTTATCCTGACCTGCCAGGGCGGCGACTACACCAACGAGGTCTTCCCCAAGCTGCGTGAAGCCGGCTGGCAGGGTTACTGGATCGACGCCGCCTCGTCCCTGCGCATGCAGGATGACGCGGTGATCATCCTCGACCCGGTCAACCGCAAGGTCATCGACCAGCAGCTGGACGCGGGTACCAAGAACTACATCGGCGGCAATTGCACCGTCAGCCTGATGCTGATGGGCCTGGGTGGCCTGTTCGAAGCCGGCCTGGTCGAGTGGATGAGCGCCATGACCTACCAGGCGGCCTCGGGTGCCGGTGCGCAGAACATGCGCGAGCTGATCAAGCAGATGGGTGCTACCCATGCTGCCGTCGCCGATGACCTGGCCAACCCGGCCAGCGCCATCCTCGACATCGACCGCAAGGTTGCCGAGACCATGCGCAGCGAAGCGTTCCCGACCGAGAACTTTGGCGTGCCACTGGCTGGCAGCCTGATCCCGTGGATCGACAAGGAACTGCCGAACGGCCAGAGCCGTGAAGAGTGGAAGGCCCAGGCCGAGACCAACAAGATCCTCGGCCGCTTCAAGAGCCCGATCCCGGTCGACGGCATCTGCGTGCGCATCGGCGCCATGCGTTGCCACAGCCAGGCGCTGACCATCAAACTGAACAAGGACGTGCCGCTGGCCGATATCGAAGGCATGATCAGCCAGCACAACCCTTGGGTGAAGCTGGTACCTAACCAGCGTGAAATCAGCATGCAGGAGCTGACACCGACCAAGGTTACCGGCACCCTGAACATCCCGGTTGGCCGCCTGCGCAAGCTGAACATGGGGTCCCAGTACCTGGGCGCGTTCACCGTAGGTGACCAGCTGCTGTGGGGCGCGGCCGAGCCGCTGCGCCGCATGCTGCGGATTCTGTTGGAGCGTTGATCGCTCCGGTTTGACCGAAAACCCGCGCTGGCGACAGCGCGGGTTTTTTTATTTCCGATCCATCCTGGCCGGCCCGGCTCTTCTCTGCTTTCGCTTTCGCTTTTGCTTCTAGGCGCGCGCCGCCGTCGCGAATGAATGCCTTCTCGATGTGAATGCCCACATCCAAAAGGCCAAAAGGCCAAAAGGCCAAAAGGCCAAAAGGCCAAAAAGCCAAAAAGCCAAAAAGCCAAAAAGCCAAAAAGCCAAAAAGCTTAAGCGTAAGCGTCCGGCGAACTCACCTTCCGAACTCCAGCTTTAAGGGTGATGGTGTCCGCGTATTTTTAAGCGGACGCGATCACCCTTATCGCCAGGATTTCCATGCGCCAGCGAAGCTCTTATCCGAAACCGTTCAAAGCCCAGGTCGTTCAAGAATGCCTGCAACCTGGCGCAACTGTGTCCAGTGTCGCCATCAGTCACGGCATAAATGCCAACGTCATCCGCAAATGGCTGCCGCTATATCGAGATCAGCCCACAGCGGCTTCACTACCGGCATTCGTCCCGCTAAAAGCCGCGCCTAAACGGCCAGTCGAAGCGTCAGTGATTATCGAGTTGCCCATGGCCGGGCAAGTGATCACGGTGAAATGGCCAACCTCAGATCCCGACGGCTGCGCGCAATTTATCAGGGCTGTCGCTCAATGATCCGCATTGATGCGATCTGGCTGGCCACCGAGCCGATGGATATGCGCGCCGGTACCGAAACGGCATTGGCCCGAGTGATCGCGGTGTTCGGTGCGGCGAAGCCGCACTGCGCTTATCTGTTCGCCAATCGCCGGGCTAACCGGATGAAAGTGCTGGTGCACGATGGCGTGGGTGTCTGGCTTGCCGCGCGGCGCCTGAATCAAGGCAAGTTTCACTGGCCCGGCATTCGTCATGGTTGCGAGGTCGAACTCGATAGTGAACAACTCCAGGCCTTGGTGCTGGGCTTGCCGTGGCAGCGCGTTGGCGCAGGCGGTGTGATCAGCATGCTGTAACCGCCGTGCATTTGGCCGGTCTACGTGTCGTCGTCACGTGCCTGCTCTGGCACAATCGGCGGCATGACTTCCTCGCCCAACCTCGACCAGATGACCCCGGAACAGCTTCGTGCCTTGGCGGCACAGGCGTTGCTGTTGCAGTCCCAGGTCGAGGCGATGAGCAAGAAGATCCAGAACGATGAAATCCTCATCGAACAGTTCAAGTTCGAAATCGCCCTGCTCAAGCGCCACAAGTTTGCCAAGCGCAGCGAACAAATCAGCCCGGCGCAAGGCAGCTTGCTGGATGACCTGCTCGATACAGACCTTGAAGCTATCGAGGCAGAGCTAAAACAGCTTCTTCCCGCTTCGTCACAGGCCGAGTCGCGGCAATCGCCCAAGCGTGCGCCATTGCCGCCGCAGTTTCCGCGCACCGTGATTCGTCACGAACCCGAAAACACTCAGTGCGCCTGTGGCTGCCAGCTTCAGCGCATTGGCGAAGATGTCAGCGAGAAGCTGGATTACACGCCGGGCGTGTTTACCGTCGAGCAACATGTGCGTGGTAAATGGGCCTGCCGTCAGTGCGAAACCCTGATTCAGGCGCCGGTTCCGGCGCAAGTTATCGACAAAGGTATCCCGACCGCAGGCCTGCTGGCTCACGTGATGGTGGCCAAGTTTGCCGATCACTTGCCGCTCTACCGGCAGGAGAAAATCTTTGGCCGTGCCGGGCTGGCCATTGCTCGCTCGACCTTGGCCCAGTGGGTAGGGCAAACCGGCGTGCAGCTCCAGCCGTTGGTCGATGCACTGCGTGAAGCGGTGCTGAGCCAAGGCGTAATTCACGCCGATGAAACACCGGTGCAAATGCTTGCGCCAGGCGAGAAGAAAACCCACCGGGCCTATGTATGGGCCTACAGCACGACGCCGTTTTCAGCGCTGAATGCGGTGGTGTATGACTTCAGCCCAAGCCGCGCAGGCGAACATGCGCGCAACTTCCTGGACACCTGGAATGGCAAGTTGGTCTGCGATGACTTCGCGGGCTACAAAGCCGGTTTTGAGCAAGGCATCACTGAAATCGGCTGCATGGCTCATGCTCGCCGCAAGTTCTTCGACCTGCATGTCGCGAACAAAAGTCAGCTGGCCGAACAGGCGCTGCACTCGATTAGCGGTTTGTACGAGGTTGAACGCCAGGCTCGGGATATGAGCAACGAAGACCGTTGGCGAATACGTCAGGAAATGGCGGTACCGATCAGCAAAAAACTGCATGGCTGGATGTTGGCCCAGCGCGACCTGGTGCCGAACGGATCAGCCACGGCCAAAGCCCTCGATTACAGCCTGAAACGCTGGGTAGCGCTAACGCGCTACCTGGACGATGGGGCTGTGCCCATCGACAACAATCAGGTCGAGAACCAGATACGGCCATGGGGGCTCGGGCGCTCGAACTGGTTGTTTGCCGGGTCGCTGCGCAGTGGCAAACGGGCCGCGGCGATCATGAGCCTGATCCAGTCGGCGCGCATGAATGGGCATGATCCGTATACCTATCTCAAAGATGTGCTGACGCGGCTGCCGACGCAACGGGCCAGTGAGATCGGGCAGCTGCTGCCGCATCAGTGGGTGCCAGCCTGACTTACGCAAGGAGAGTTCGCCGGACGCTTACGCTTAAGCGACGGTTTTGATATGGCGAACAGTCCGTTTGCGATGATGACGCATACTCACCTTTTCGCCCTTACGGCCATCCCTTTCAAGGTCTTCGGTAGAATTCGCTGAAATCCAGTCAGGAAGACCCGAGCAATGTGGGCTGATGTACTAGCGCGATTCGAGAAAAAAGCACCCGCCAGCGTAATGGCCAAACTTGCGTTGGAGCAGGCCATTGCGCCGGAGTGGGTCGATCAGGTTTTCGAGGAGCACCGGCAGCGGCAGTATTCTCGCGAGCTGCTGTTCTCGACCATCATCAAGTTGATGTCGCTTGTTTCATTAGGCTTGAAGCCATCGCTGCATGCTGCGGCAAGACAACTGGACGACCTTCCCGTCAGCCTGGCAGCCCTGTACGACAAGATCAGTCGAACTGAACCTGCCCTGTTGCGTGCCCTGGTAACAGGCTGCGCGCAGCGCTTGGCGCCGACAATTCATGAGTTGGGCTGCTCAGCCATGCTTCCTGATTGGCAAGTTCGGGTGGTCGATGGCAGCCACTTGGCTTCTACCGAAAAGCGTCTTGGCGCACTGCGCCAAGAGCGCGGGGCGGCTCGCCCCGGGTTTTCGGTGGTGGTTTACGACCCCGATCTGGATCAGGTGATTGATCTCCAACCGTGCGAAGACGCCTACGCAAGTGAGCGAGTCTGTGTCTTGCCATTGCTGGCTGAGGCAAAGGCCAATCAGGTTTGGATCGCTGACCGTCTCTACTGCACGCTGCCTGTAATGGAGGCGTGCGAACAGGTGCACACATCGTTTGTCATTCGCCAGCAGGCCAAGCATCCACGCTTGATCCAGGAAGGTGAGTGGCAAGCACCGATGCCGGTCGCCACAGGCACTGTGCGCGAGCAATCCATCGAAGTAAAAGGCGGGCACCGCTGGCGACGTGTCGAGTTAACGCTTCATTCACCAAACGACTCAGGTGATAACAGCTTGATGTTCTGGAGCAACCTGCCCGAGAGCATCAGTGCGCAACAGATCGCAGACTTCTACCGGCGCCGCTGGAGCATTGAAGGGATGTTCCAGCGGTTGGAAGCAATTCTGGAAAGTGAAATTGAAACTCTCGGCAGCCCGCGAGCCGCCTTGCTTGGATTCACCACTGCCGTGCTGGCATACAACGTTCTGGCCTTGCTCAAGCGAAGTGTTGAACAGGCTCACCGCGATGCCTTACCCGAGAATTGGGAGGCGTCGACCTATCACTTAGCGGTTCAGATCAGAGGTGGATATGAGGGCATGCAAATTGCCCTCCCATCCGAATACATGCCGGTTGTCTCTATGGAAGACCTGGCCCAGCGGCTACTTGAACTGGCCAGAAACATCCAGCCCAAGCAAGTCGCTAAAAGCCCCCGAGGCCCCAAGGTGCCCAAGCCCAAAGCCTGGGTGCAAGGGACTGCTGTACATGCCCACGTTTCGACGGATCGGGTCATCAAGGCTGCCAAAATCAAAAGACCTTGAAAGGGATGGCCCTTACGGCGAGTCACTTTTTGCCAAACGCGGCAAAAAGTAACCAAAAAACGCTGCGCTCCCATCATCCGGCCCCTACGCTGCGCTCCGGGGTTCCCTCGCGCCGGTCTTGCTCCCGGGAGTACGCGCTGCAGGCCCCATCCATGGGGCCTCAGCGCTTGACGGGCATCCATGCCCGTCACCTCCCTCCGCAAGACCTCTGCTCGGCCTCCTGAAGTCGCGAAGATCAAGATCAAGATCAAGATCAAGATCAAGATCAAGATCAAGATCAAGATCAAGATCAAGATCAAGAGCAAGAGCAAGAGCAAGAGCAAGAGCAAGAGCAAGAGCAAGAGCAAGAGCAAGAGCAAGAGCAAGAGCAAGAGCGGCGCAGCGCAGCGCAGCTCTAGATTTGGGCCAGCACAGACAAAACTCTACAATCCGAGTAAAGTGCCGCCCCCCGCCGTTTTCAGCAAAAGGATCCCTTCCATGACACACCCTTTGGACATCGCCGTCGTCGGCGCCACCGGCAGCGTCGGTGAAGCCCTGGTGCAGATCCTCGAAGAGCTGGATTTCCCGGTTGCCACCCTGCACCTGCTGGCCAGCATGGAATCGGCGGGCAGTAGCGTGATGTTCGCCGGCAAGAAGCTGAAGGTACGTGAGGTGGACAGCTTCGACTTTGCCCAGGCCAAGCTGGCCTTTTTCGCCGCAGGCGCCGCAGTAAGCCGAAGCTTTGCCAGCAAGGCGCTGCAGGCAGGTTGCACGGTCATCGACCTGTCCGCTGGTCTGGACGACGCCCTGGCCCTGGTGCCCGAAGCCAACGCCGAACGCCTGGTTGACCTGGCATTGCCCGCGCGCATCGTCAGCCCGTGCTCGGCCGCGGTTGCCCTGGCCGTTGCTCTGGCACCGCTCAAGCGCCTGCTGGATATCGAACGGGTGCAGGTGATGGCCGCGCTGGCGGTGTCCGCACAAGGTCGGGAAGCTGTCAACGAACTCGCCCGGCAAACTGCCGAGCTGCTCAATGCCCGGCCCCTGGAACCGCGCTTCTTCGATCGCCAGGTGGCGTTCAACATGTTGGCGCAGGTCGGTGCCGCCGATGAGCAAGGCCACACCGCCCTGGAGCGCCGCCTGGTCGGCGAGCTGCGTGTGCTGCTGGGCCTGCCTGAACTGAAGATTTCCGTGAGCTGCGTTCAAGTCCCGGTGTTTTTCGGCGATAGCTTCAGTGTGGCGGTACAGAGCCGTCGCCCGGTCGACCTGGAGGCGGTCAACCAGGCCCTCGAGGCGGCTGACAGCGTCGAACTGGTGGAGCGCGACGATTATCCGACTCCGGTAGGCGACGCAGTAGGCCAGGACGTGGTCTATGTTGGTCGTGTACGGCATGGTGTTGATGAAGACCAGCAGCTCAACCTCTGGCTGACCACCGACAACGTGCGCAAAGGCGCCGCGCTCAATGCCGTGCAAGTGGCGCAATTGTTGATTAAACACATGCCGTAAAAGATACTGGCGAGCACTATTGTCCTGCTCCGCATGCAGGTTTCAGGACGCTTCATACAAGGGAAGAGGTCATGCTTCGAATTCGCAAACTGGTTCTGGCCATGGCTGCAGCATCGGCGCTGTCGTCGGGCATGGCGAATGCCCTGGGCCTGGGGGAACTGACCCTCAAATCGGCACAGAACCAGCCCCTGGACGCCGAGATCGAACTGCTCGACGTGCGCGACCTCACCGCTGCCGAAGTGGCACCGAGCCTGGCGCCGCCGGAAGATTTCAGCAAGGCCGGGGTGGCATTCCCAACCTACCTTGAAGACCTAACCTTCACACCGGTGATCAACCCCAACGGCAAGAGCGTGCTGCGTGTTACCTCCAGCCAGCCGCTACCGGAGCCGGTGGTAAAGTTCCTGGTCCAGGTGATGTGGCCGCAGGGCCGCCTGCTGCGTGACTACAGCGTGTTGCTCGACCAGGCCAAGGCCCAGGGCGACAAGCCTGCGGCAGGCAATGTCGCGCCAGCGGTGACCGCTGCCGGCAGCTATACCACCCAGCGCCGGGACACCCTGTGGCAGATTGCCGCGCGCAATACCCAGGGCGGCTCGATCCAGCAGACCATGATCGCGATTCAGGCCCTGAACCCGGACGCGTTCATCGGCAATAACATCAACCAGCTGAAGGTTGGCCAGGTGTTGCGCCTGCCCGACCAGCAGCAGATCCAGAACATCCCGCAGGGCGAGGCGACCGCCGAGGTGGCCGAGCAGTATGCTGCCTGGCGTGAAGGCCGTCGCCTGGGCCCGCGTGCCCGCCAGCTGGACGCCACTCGCCGCGGTGCCGCCGAGGCAGCTCCGGCGCGTATCGCCCAGGGCGACAACCTGCGACTGGTCAGCCCGGGCAACCAGGCCGGTGCTGGCCAGGCCAAGGCCCTTAATGACAAGCTGGCGGTGGCCCAGGAAAGCCTGGACACCAGTCGTCGCGACAACGAAGAGCTCAAGAGCCGCATGGCCGACCTGCAGAGCCAGCTGGACAAGCTGCAGCGTCTGATCGAGTTGAAGAACAACCAGCTGGCCCGCCTTGAAGCGCAGGGGGCGGCTGCACCGGCCGAACCGGTCGTTAAGCCTGCGCCTGACGCCGTCGATACCTCCCCCAAACCGGTGTCTACCGCCGAAGCTGCACCTGTCGCCGGCCAGCCAGGTAGCGTCGTCGACGAAATCATGGGCAACCCGCTGCTGCTCGGGCTGATTGCCGGTAGTGCCTTCCTCGTACTGTTGCTTCTGCTGCTGTTGCTGGCGCGCAAGCGCAAGGCCCAGCAGGAGGCTGAAAAGCACCTGCGCATGGCGCGGGCGCTGGAAGAAGAGCAGGGCGCAGGCTTTGACAGCGATAGCGCAAGCTTCGATGGCGTAGAAGTCTCGGCGCCGAGCGTGACCCTGTCGCCGGCCGTGGTCGCCGCTTCGGCTGCCGCCGCCACCGCCGCGGAAAAAACGGCGGCACCCGCCTCCGAAGCGCAACCTGAACCGCAAGCCGACCCCCATGCCGCGCTGCTGGCGGAAGTCGAGCAATGCGTGGCCGAAGGCCGCCTGAACCGCGCTACCGACCTGTTGGAACCTGCCGTGGCCGCCGCGCCGCAGCGTGACGACCTGCGCCTGAAACTGATGGATGTGTACGCCCGCCAGGGTGACCAGAGCGCGTTCGTCGAGCAGGAGCGCAAGTTGCCGGCCAGTGAGCAGAACAGTGAAGCGGTTGCCGGGCTGAAAGAGCGCTACCCGGCCATGCTCGGCCTGGCCGCTGCCGGCCTGGGCGCGGCGGCCCTGGCTGCCGAGATGGATGAGCAGTACGTGCAGGAGCTGTTGCAGGATCAGCCTGATACGCCAGTGGTTGCCGATGTGGCGCCGGAGGAAGTGCCTGCGGTCGAGCCAGAGGTGGCGATTGAACCAGAGGCCGTTGCCCTGGCGGAACCTGAAGCAGCGCTCGAACCCGAAGTTGATCTGGATGCTGAGCTGGATGCCTTCGATGAAGTGCCGACCCTCGATGCGCCGGGCCTGGACGAGCAGGACCTGGACAGTGCCTTCGACCTGAGCCTGGGTGACGACCTGCCCGAGCAAGACCCGCTGGCAGCGCCGCTGCTGGACGAATCTGTGGCCCAGCAACCTGTAGTCGAAGAGCCGGTACTGGATGAACCTGTGCTGGAATCGGTTCAGCCGGAAGACGAGCCGTTTGCGGTGGACGCCGAGCTACAGGCCGACGCTGACGCCGAATTCGAGGCCATGCTGGCACAGGCCGAGCCACAGCCCGCTGTGGACCTGTCCGACTTCGACCTCGACATCAGCGAGCCGGTTGCCCCGGCCGCCCCGGCTGCGGTCGACGAAACCCCGGTGGATGTCGCCGCCGAGTTGGCTGCCTTCGACAGCGAGCCAGCGTTCGACCCGCTTTCCGAGTTCGATCTGCCATCCGACTTCGATCTTTCGCTGTCGCTGGAAGACGATTCGCCGGCAGCCAAGAGCTTTACCTCGGAGCTGGATGACGTCAACGCTGAGCTGGACAAGCTGTCGCAGAGCCTCGAGTCACCGTCGCTGGAGCCGCATTTCACCAGCGAGGATGCGGCTGCCCAGCCCGAGCCCGAGCCACTGGACGACCTGGACTTCGACTTCTTCTCCGGTAGCGACGAAGTGGCCACCAAGCTTGACCTGGCCCGCGCCTATATCGACATGGGCGACAACCAGGGCGCACGCGACATCCTCGATGAAGTGGTCAAGGATGGCGACGACAGCCAGCGTCAGGAGGCCGAGGACATGCTCTCCCGGTTGGTCTGATGTAAGCAGGGCCGGCCTCTTCGCGGGCTTGCCCGCTCCCACAGGATCTCCACACATTTTCGACCTTGTGAGTAACCTGTGGGAGCGGGCGAGCCCGCGAAGAGGCCCTCAAATGCGGTGCATATTCAACGGCAGCCCTACACGGCTGCCGTTGTCGTTATAATCCCCGCCATTCCGTACACCCCCACAGGTTTCATGCTCTTGGACATCATCGACACCGCCGCCGCCGAGTCCGCGGCCGAAGGCTACTCCCGCATCGCCCTGGGCGTGGAATACAAAGGCGCGCGCTACCGTGGCTGGCAGCGCCAGGCCAGTGGCGTGCCCAGTGTCCAGCAGGCCCTGGAGCAGGCGCTGTCCAAGGTGGCCAACGAGCCCATCTCGGTAATCTGCGCCGGGCGCACCGACGCCGGTGTGCATGGCTGCGGGCAGATCGTGCACTTCGACACCCGCGCCGTGCGCGATGAGCGCGCCTGGACCATGGGCACCAACTTCAACCTGCCCCATGACATCAGCGTCGTCTGGTCGCGGCCGATGCCGGCCGACTTCCATGCCCGCTTCAAGGCCTGCGCCCGGCGTTACCGCTACGTCATCTACAACGACCCGATCCGCCCGGCCCATCTGGCCGAGGAAGTTACCTGGAACCACCGCCCGCTGGATGTCGAACGCATGGCCGAAGCCGCGCAGTACCTGCTTGGTACCCATGACTTCAGTGCCTTCCGCGCCAGCCAGTGCCAGGCCAAGTCGCCGATCAAGCACATCTACCATCTGCGCGTCACCCGCCATGGCCAGATGATCGTGCTGGACGTGCGCGCCACGGCTTTCCTGCACCACATGGTGCGGAACATTGCCGGTGTACTGATGACCATCGGTGCCGGAGAGCGCCCGGTCACCTGGGCGCGTGAGGTGCTGGAAGGGCGCAACCGCCGCGAAGGTGGGGTCACGGCGCACCCATACGGCCTCTACCTGGTACAGGTGGAGTACCCCGAGGAGTACGCGCTGCCCAAGCGTTACATCGGTCCACACTTTTTGACCGGTTACGAAGCATTGGCAGACTGACGGGCGAAAAGTCATTTGCTAACATCCGGCCTTTCACCGTAACAAGCAGGGTTCGCTGTCCATGAGCAATGTTCGCAGCAAGATCTGCGGGATTACCCGCATCGAAGACGCACTGGCCGCTGCCGAAGCGGGGGCCGATGCCATCGGCTTCGTCTTCTATGCCAAGAGCCCGCGCGCCGTGGACGTGCGCCAGGCGCGGGCGATCATTGCCGAGCTGCCGCCGTTCGTGACCACGGTCGGTTTGTTCGTCAATGCTTCGCGCTGCGAGCTGAACGAGATCCTCGAAGTGGTTCCGCTGGACCTGCTACAGTTCCACGGCGACGAAACCCCACAGGACTGCGAAGGCTACCACCGCCCCTGGATCAAGGCCCTGCGCGTACGCCCGGGCGACGACTTGGAGGCGGCCTGCCGGCTTTACGCTGGTGCCCGCGGCATTCTGCTGGACACCTACGTGCCGGGCGTACCCGGAGGCACCGGTGAAGCGTTCGACTGGTCGCTGGTGCCTGCGCGCCTGAGCAAGCCGATCATCCTGGCCGGCGGGCTGTCTGCCGACAATGTCGGCCAGGCCATCGCCCAGGTGCGGCCATATGCGGTGGATGTCAGTGGCGGCGTGGAGCAAGCCAAGGGCATCAAGGACGCGGCGAAGATCGAGGCCTTCATGCGTGCGGTGAAACAGGCGTGATGGCAGATGTGACGGCTGGCTGCGCGCCATCGTCCATAGCTTTCGCAGCCCTGCGGGGCAGCCGCCTGAGCCTGTGGCGGCAACACAACACATTAGCGGTGGGGTGGCGCGCTGGTAGTCCCGGCGGCCGGTCCATCATCGTTTCATAAAGATTTTGAGCTCAAGGGCAGGGTAGGGCCGGCGACACCGGACCACGCCTGCCAATACTGGAGAAAGAAAGCATGAGCAACTGGTTAGTCGACAAACTGATCCCTTCGATCATGCGTTCCGAGGTGAAGAAGAGCTCGGTGCCTGAAGGCCTGTGGCACAAATGCCCGGCCTGCGAGGCCGTGCTGTATCGTCCGGAGCTGGAAAAGACCCTGGATGTCTGCCCCAAGTGCAACCACCACATGCGCATCGGCGCACGTGCGCGCATCGACATCTTCCTCGACGCCGATGGCCGTGCCGAACTGGGCGCCGACCTGGAGCCGGTCGACCGCCTGAAGTTCCGTGATGGCAAGAAGTACAAGGACCGCCTGGCTGGCGCGCAGAAGCAAACCGGCGAGAAGGACGCCCTGATCTCCATGAGCGGCACCCTGATGGGCATGCCGATCGTGGTCAGCGCCTTCGAGTTCTCGTTCATGGGCGGCTCCATGGGTGCCATCGTCGGCGAGCGCTTCGTGCGCGCGGCCAACTATGCCCTGGAGCACCGCTGCCCGATGGTCTGCTTCTCCGCCTCGGGCGGTGCACGCATGCAGGAAGCGCTGATCTCGCTGATGCAGATGGCCAAGACCTCGGCCGTGCTGGCGCGCCTGCGCGAAGAAGGTATCCCGTTCATCTCGGTACTGACCGATCCTGTATACGGTGGTGTTTCCGCCAGCCTGGCCATGCTCGGTGACGTGATCGTCGGCGAGCCGAAGGCACTGATCGGCTTCGCCGGCCCGCGCGTGATCGAGCAGACCGTGCGCGAGAAGCTGCCGGAAGGCTTCCAGCGCAGTGAGTTCCTGCTGGAGCACGGCGCCATTGACCTGATCATCTCTCGTGGCGAGCTGCGCCCGCGTCTGGCCCGCCTGCTGGCGCAGATGACCGGCCAGGAAACCCCGGAGCAAGCGCGTGAGGCGGCTGCCGTCGCGTGATGAAACAACGATCCCTGGGCGAATGGCTCGCCTACCTCGAGCAGTTGCACCCCTCGGCCATCGACATGGGCCTGGAGCGGTCGCAGAAGGTGCTTGCCCGGCTGGCGCTGGGCAAGCTGGCGCCACGTGTGGTAACGGTGACCGGCACCAACGGCAAGGGCTCGACCTGTGCCTTCGTGGCCTCGCTGCTGCGTGCCCAGGGGTTGAAGGTTGGCGTGTACAGCTCGCCGCACCTGTTGCGTTACAACGAGCGGGTGCTGATCGATGGCCAAGAGGCCAGCGATGAGCGCCTGTGCGAAGCCTTCGCCGCCGTCGAGGCGGCGCGGGGCGAAATTTCCCTGACCTACTTCGAGATGGGCACTCTGGCCGCGTTCTGGTTGTTCTACCAGTCGCAGCTGGATACCGTGGTACTGGAAGTGGGGCTTGGTGGCCGCCTGGACACCGTGAACGTGGTGGATGCCGACCTGGCCCTGGTGACCAGCATCGGCGTCGATCATGTCGATTACCTGGGTGATACCCGCGAGCTGGTGGCCTTCGAGAAGGCAGGCATCTTCCGTCAGGGCAAGCCGGCACTGTGCGGTGACCTGGATCCGCCTCAGCCGCTGCTGGATAAGGCCGCCGAACTGGCTGCGCCGCTGTTCCTGCGTGGTCGTGACTTCGACCTGGCCATTGCCGATGGCAGCTGGAACTGGCGGGGTACTGCGGCTGATGGAGCGCCGGTAGAGCTGCTTGGCCTGCCTTTGCTCGACCTGCCCATGGAAAACGCCACGCTGGCCCTGCAGGCCTACCTGCTGATGGGGCTGCCCTGGGACGCCGGGCAGATTCGCCAGGCGCTGCTGGATACCCGCATCACGGGTCGCCTCGACCGTCGTCAGCTGAGCTGGCAGGGCAAGCCGGTGGAACTGTTGCTGGATGTCGGGCACAACCCGCACGCCGCGGAATATCTGGCCCGGCGCCTGGCGGCCCGGCCGCTGAAGGGGCGCCGCCTGGCGGTGTTCGGCCTGCTCGCCGACAAGGACCTGGAAGGTGTTGTCGCGCCGCTGCAGGGGCTGGTCGACGACTGGGCAGTGGCGCCACTGGATACCCCGCGCAGCCGCCCGGCTGCGGAGCTGGCCACGGCCTTGACGAACGTCGGCGCCGCGGTGAAGTCTTATGCCAGCGTCGATGCTGCCCTTGAAGGGCAATGCGCGCAGGCAACGGCGGATGACCAGATCTTGCTGTTCGGTTCGTTTTTCTGTGTTGCCCAGGCACTGGAATGGCTGGAGCGGCACGCCCAGGAGGGTGGAGTAGATGGCAGTGCTGGATAAAGGGATGAAACAGCGCATGGTGGGTGCGTTGGTGCTGGTGGCGCTGGCGGTAATTTTCCTGCCGATGCTGTTCACCCGCGAGGACGAGATGCGTCAGGTGCGCGTCGATGCCCCGCAGGCGCCGGCCATGCCAAGCCTGCCGGAAGTGAAGGTGGAGCCGGTCGCGGTGCCGGAGCCGCAGGCCATTGCGCAAGAGCCGCAACAGCCACCGGTGGTGGTGGACGAGTCCACCGCGCCGGCGAGCACGCCCAGCCAGCCGATTACACCGTCACCGCAGACCCAGCCTCAAGTGCAGGTGCAGCCCCAGCCTCAGCCTGCCAAGCCGCAGGCGCCTGTGGCCAAGGTCGAGCCTCAGCCGGCAGCCAAGCCGGCCGCACCGGCGGCGCCATCGAAGATCGACGTCAATGGCCTGCCGGTCAGCTGGTCGATCCAGTTGGCCAGCCTGTCCAACCGTGCCGGGGCCGAAAAGCTGCAGCAAACCTTGCGTAGCCAGGGTTACAACGCCTATATCCGCTCGGCGGGTGGCATGAACCGGGTGTACGTGGGGCCGCTGATCGAGCGGGCCGAGGCCGAGCGCGTGCGCGACGCCATCAACCGCCAGAACAGCCTCAAGGGCTTCGTGGTGCGCTTCCAGCCTGAGCGCAGCTGATAACCCGGGGGGGCGGCTTTGCCGCTCATTCGCGGGTTCTTTATAGGTCTTGCAGCGGCGCGGTCCATGTGGAAGCGGCCTTGTGTCGCGAAAGGGCCGCGAAGCGGCCCCAAGATCTCAACGACACAGCCAGAATCGCCGGGACCGCTTTGCGGCCCTTTCGCGACACAAGGCCGCTCCCACAAAGATCGCGTAAGCCCGGGTAGCGCTAATCACCTGACATTCCGCTTACCCAAGCCCCCGCCGCTCTGTTAAAATGCGCCGCCTCAAACGTCTGCAGGCAGCACCGTGGCATTTACCTTGGTTGATTGGGCGATCATCGCGATCATCGCCGTCTCCACACTGATCAGTCTCAAGCGCGGCTTCGTCAAGGAAGCCTTGTCCTTGCTCATCTGGATCATTGCCGGTGCGGTTGCCTGGATGTTCGGCGGTTCGCTCTCGGTGTATCTTGAAAGCTACATCCAGACGCCGTCGATGCGCGTCATCGCCGGCTGCGCCATTCTTTTCGTCGCCACCTTGCTGGTGGGGGCCATGATCAACTTCCTCATCGGCGAGCTGATTCGCGTGACCGGGCTGTCCGGCACCGATCGTTTCCTGGGCATGGCCTTCGGCGCCGCGCGCGGGGCCTTGCTGGTGGTGGTGGCCATCGGGCTGATCAGCCTGGGGCCGGTTCAACAAGACACCTGGTGGCAGGAATCACGCCTGATACCACAATTTCTCTTGGTCGCCGACTGGTCGAAAAACCTGATCCTGGGTTTTACCGGCCAGTGGACACCTAGTGGGCTGATCGGCACTCCAGCTGATCTTCCGTTCAAGGAACAGTTGCTCGGGCCGGCAAAGCCCTGAGCACTATTCACTCAAGTTTCGTCAAAGTAGGGGTTGCGTCGCATGTGTGGCATCGTCGGTATCGTCGGTAAGTCGAACGTCAATCAGGCGCTGTATGACGCGCTTACGGTCCTCCAGCACCGCGGCCAGGACGCTGCCGGTATCGTGACCAGCCATGACGGCCGGTTGTTCCTGCGCAAGGATAATGGCCTGGTGCGCGACGTGTTCCAGCAGCGCCACATGCAGCGCCTGGTCGGCAGCATCGGTATCGGCCACGTGCGCTACCCGACGGCGGGCAGCTCGACCTCGGCCGAGGCGCAGCCGTTCTACGTCAACTCGCCGTATGGCATCACCCTGGCACACAACGGCAACCTGACCAACGTCGAGCAGCTGGCCAAGGAAATCTACGAGTCCGACCTGCGCCACGTCAACACCAACTCCGACTCGGAAGTACTGCTGAACGTGTTCGCCCATGAGCTGGCGGTGCGTGGCAAGCTGCAGCCGACCGAAGAAGACGTGTTCGCCGCGGTTTCCCACGTGCACAGCCGCTGCGTTGGCGGTTACGCCGTGGTGGCGATGATCACCGGCTACGGCATCGTCGGCTTCCGTGACCCCAACGGCATCCGCCCGGTGGTGTTCGGCCAGCGTCACACCGACGAAGGCGTGGAATACATGATCGCCTCGGAAAGCGTGGCCCTGGACGTGCTCGGCTTCACCCTGATCCGCGACCTGGCGCCGGGCGAAGCGGTGTACATCACCGAAGAAGGCCAGCTGTACACCAAGCAGTGCGCCGAAGCACCAAAACTGCAGCCGTGCATCTTCGAGCATGTCTACCTGGCCCGTCCGGACTCGATCATGGATGGCGTGTCGGTGTACAAGGCCCGTCTGCGCATGGGTGAAAAACTGGCCGACAAGATCATGCGCGAACGTCCCGAGCATGACATCGACGTGGTCATCCCGATCCCGGACACCAGCCGCACCGCGGCCCTGGAGCTGGCCAACCGTCTGGGCGTGAAGTTCCGCGAAGGTTTCGTCAAGAACCGCTACATCGGGCGTACCTTCATCATGCCAGGCCAGGCCGCGCGCAAGAAATCGGTACGCCAGAAGCTCAATGCCATCGAACTGGAGTTCCGCGGCAAGAACGTGATGCTGGTGGACGACTCGATCGTGCGCGGTACCACCTGCAAGCAGATCATCCAGATGGCCCGCGAAGCCGGCGCCAAGAACGTCTACTTCTGCTCCGCAGCTCCTGCGGTGCGCTACCCCAACGTCTACGGCATCGACATGCCGAGTGTTCACGAACTGATCGCCCACAACCGTACCACCGAACAGGTGGCCGAGTTGATTGGCGCCGACTGGCTGGTCTACCAGGACCTGCCGGACCTGATCGACTCGGTCGGTGGCGGCAAGATCAAGATCGATCAGTTCGATTGTGCGGTGTTCAACGGTGAGTATGTCACTGGTGATATCGACGAAGCCTACCTCGACCGCATCGAGCAGGCTCGTAACGACCTGGCCAAGGCCAAGAACCAGGCGGTCAGTGCGATCATCGACCTCTACAACAACTGATTTCGGGAGCGACGGCTTGACGGATCAATGGGATGCCGGACGACTGGACAGTGACCTCGAGGGTGTCGGTTTCGACACCCTGGCGGTGCGCGCCGGTCAAAACCGTACACCGGAGGCCGAGCACAGCGAAGCGCTGTTCCTGACCTCCAGCTATGTGTTCCGCACGGCTGCCGATGCCGCCGCGCGCTTTGCTGGCGAAACGCCGGGCAACGTCTATTCGCGCTACACCAACCCGTCTGTGCGTGCCTTCGAGGAGCGCCTGGCGGCCATGGAAGGCGCCGAGCAGGCTGTGGGCACCTCCACCGGCATGGCGGCGATCCTCGCCGTGGTGATGTCGCTGTGCAGTGCCGGTGACCATGTGCTGGTTTCGCAGAGCGTGTTCGGCTCGACCATCAGCCTGTTCGAGAAGTACTTCAAGCGCTTTGGCGTGCAGGTGGACTACGTGCCACTGGTCGACCTCGCCGGCTGGGAAAAGGCCATCAAGGCCAATACCAAGCTGCTGATCGTCGAATCGCCGTCCAACCCGCTGGCAGAGCTGGTCGATATCACCGCGCTCAGCGAAATCGCCCATGCCCACGGCGCCATGCTGGTGGTGGACAACTGCTTCAGCACCCCGGCGCTGCAGCAGCCGCTGAAGCTGGGTGCCGACATCGTGTTCCACTCGGCCACCAAGTTCATCGACGGCCAGGGCCGCTGCATGGGTGGCGTGGTTGCCGGCCGTGCCGAGCAGATGAAAGAAGTGGTGGGCTTCCTGCGTACCGCAGGCCCCACCCTCAGCCCGTTCAACGCCTGGATCTTCACCAAGGGCCTGGAAACCCTGCGCCTGCGCATGCGTGCGCACTGCGAAAGCGCCCAGCTGCTGGCCGAATGGCTGGAGCAGCAGGAGGGCGTGGAGAAGGTGCATTACGCCGGCCTGCCGAGCCACCCGCAGCACGAACTGGCCAAGCGCCAGATGAGTGGCTTCGGTGCGGTGGTCAGCTTCGAGGTCAAGGGTGGCAAAGAAGGCGCCTGGCGCTTCATCGACGCTACCCGGGTGATTTCCATCACCACCAACCTGGGTGACAGCAAGACCACCATCGCCCACCCGGCCACCACCTCCCACGGTCGCCTGACGCCGCAGGAGCGTGAAGCCGCGGGTATCCGTGACAGCCTGATCCGGGTTGCCGTGGGCCTGGAAGATGTGGCCGACCTGCAGGCCGACCTGGCGCGCGGGTTGGCTGCACTGTGATTGAAATCCGCGGCGGTACGCCCGGCCATAACGGCCGGGTAGCCCTGGTGACCGGTGCCGCACGCGGCATCGGCCTGGGTATTGCCGCCTGGTTGATCTGCGAAGGCTGGCAGGTGGTGCTCAGCGACCTCGACCGCCAGCGCGGCGCAAAGGCGGCCAAGGCGCTGGGTGACAATGCCTGGTTCATCACCATGGACGTTGCCGACGAGGCCCAGGTCAGCGCCGGGGTGTCGGAGGTGCTGGGGCAGTTTGGTCGCCTGGACGCGCTGGTGTGCAATGCGGCCATCGCCAACCCGCACAACCAGACCCTGGAAAGCCTGAGCCTGGCGCAGTGGAACCGGGTGCTGGCGGTCAACCTCAACGGCCCGATGCTGCTGGCCAAGCATTGTGCGCCGTACCTGCGTGCGCACAATGGGGCGATCGTCAATCTCACCTCCACCCGGGCGCGGCAATCCGAACCCGATACCGAGGCCTACGCAGCGAGCAAGGGCGGGCTGGTGGCCTTGACCCATGCCTTGGCCATGAGCCTGGGCCCGGAGATTCGCGTCAATGCGGTGAGCCCGGGCTGGATCGATGCCCGTGATCCGTCGCAGCGCCGTGCCGAGCCGTTGACCGAGGCGGACCATGCCCAGCACCCGACGGGCAGGGTAGGGACGGTGGAAGACGTGGCGGCCATGGTTGCCTGGCTGTTGTCTCGGCAAGCGGCGTTCGTCACCGGCCAGGAGTTCGTGGTCGATGGCGGCATGACCCGCAAGATGATCTACACCTGAGCCTTGTGCATATCCTGTACCGGTCTCTTCGCGGGCACGCCCGCTCCCACAGGTGCAGCGCAGTTCTCAAGACCTGTGCGGTACCTGTGGGAGCGGGTTTACCCGCGAAGAGGCCGCCACAGGCAACCGCACCGCTTTTGCGCTTTTCTGAAAAAAATTCAATGGGGCTATTGACTTAGCTTCGCCACCTGCGTAAATTTCGCGGCCTCAGCGAAGCAAACGCAACAAGCAACATCGCGAGGGTGATTAGCTCAGCCGGGAGAGCATCTGCCTTACAAGCAGAGGGTCGGCGGTTCGATCCCGTCATCACCCACCACTTCCTGAGATGTTCCTGGTGCTTCAGGTTTCGCAAGAAACCGATAGCCAGAGAGGAACGCACTGCGCAGCGGTAGTTCAGTCGGTTAGAATACCGGCCTGTCACGCCGGGGGTCGCGGGTTCGAGTCCCGTCCGCTGCGCCATTTTTTAGTATCAGATGGGTGCCTGGCACCGGTCTGAAGCCACAAGGTAAACGCCTTGGGCTGATCCCAGTTTCAATCGGGCGAAAGCCTGAACGATACGCAGCGGTAGTTCAGTCGGTTAGAATACCGGCCTGTCACGCCGGGGGTCGCGGGTTCGAGTCCCGTCCGCTGCGCCATCTTCGTTTCAAGGTCCCTTGAACACCTTGAAGCAAACACAAGAGAAGCGATCACGTTATCGCTTTTTTTGTGCCTGTCCTGAGGCCATCGCGCCGGAAGGGTAGACCCAGGTTTCAATCGGGTGCAAGCCTGAATGATACGCAGCGGTAGTTCAGTCGGTTAGAATACCGGCCTGTCACGCCGGGGGTCGCGGGTTCGAGTCCCGTCCGCTGCGCCATCTTCGCTTCGAGGCCCCTTGAACGTCTCGAAGCCACGAGAAAGCGACCTTAGGGTCGCTTTTTTCGTTTCTGCGTCTGGCAATTGCCGCCCTTGACCCAGATTTACACGAACCTGACAGACTCTTCACCGATCAGCGGTTCCTGTGCCTGCCTGCTGTGTTGCACAATAGGCACCTTCTTGACTTACCCGGAATTCGCAATGACCAGATCTTCCGTCTTTGGTGCGCTCGGGCTGGCCCTGGTGCTGGCGGGCGTGACCGGTTGTTCCTCGAAAAAAGCCGCCGTCTACGAGCACGAGAACTTCGATGACTCGGGCACCTTCTCGCGCAGCTTCCCGGTGAGCGATGCCGGCTCCTGCGAGGCCGCCCGACGCGCCTTGCTCAGCCAGGGTTACATCATCACCAGCAGCGGCGCCAACCAGGTGGTGGGCAACAAGAGCTTCCAGCAGAACAGCGAGAACCACCTGCAGATCAGTTTCAACGTCACCTGTGCGCCGGATGTGAGCGACGAGCAGCGTTCGACCATGTTCGCCAACGCCCTGCAGGACCGCTACGCCCTGAAAAAGTCCAACACCTCCGCCAGCCTGGGGGTTGGTGTACTGGGGTCGGTATCGATGCCGATCGGCTCCAGCGACGACTCGATGGTCAAGGTGGCCAGCGAGACTGTGACAGCGGCTCAGTTCTATGACCGCTATTTCGCCCTGGTAGAGAGCTATCTGCCCAAGCCCAAGCCGAAGCAGGCCAATAAGGCCGAGGTCGAGGCGCCTGCGCCGAATGTCGAGAAGCCGGCGGCAGCCCTGGGGCTACCGGAGCAGGCCGCCGCAGCGCCGGTGGCACCGGCCCCGGTTGCTGAGCCTTTGGTTGATGCGGCGCCAGCCCCGGCCCCTGTAGCCCCGGCCAGCGAGGCGGTAGCAGCGCCGGTGCTGGATGACAGCCAGGGCTCGCAGCCAGTGGCACCGCCGGCTGAGGCTGCGCCTATTGAAGTACAACAGCAAGCACAGCCTGCCGAGGCCGCTGAGCCCGCGTCCCCCGCCCTTTGATGGCTTGCCTGTACGGGTAAACCCGCTCCCACAGGTACTGCGCAGTTCTCAACATCTGCGCAGTACCGCCATGGGGCAAAATCCTCCGTGCCCATGAACTTGGCCCTGTGCTGTGCAACTGCCCCGGTGCGAACAGCTTACGGAGGTCCCCAAGGCGCGCTGCGGCTTGGCGAAGCCTTCCCAATTCGCTTTTTTCTGGATCGACATCTACAAGGCGTACTTCTTGGCCCCGGCAACACAGATGACAGCCCCCAGCGTCACCACAAGCATCATCCAGCTGACCTGTTCGTGCAGCAGCAACGCTGCCAGCCCAAGCCCCATGAACGGCTGAAAGAGTTGCAACTGGCCCACTGCTGCAATGCCACCCTGGACGAGCCCTCGGTACCAGAACACAAAACCGATCAGCATGCTGAACAGTGAAACGTAGCCGAGGCTGAACCACGCAGGGGCGCTTACTTTGGCGAAGGCATCTGGTGTCGGAAGATTAGTGATTGTCAGTAGTAGCATCAGCGGCAACGCCACCAGCAACGCCCAACTGATCACTTGCCAACCCCCCAACGTCCGTGACAGGCGCGCCCCTTCGGCATAACCCAACCCACAGACGATGACCGCCGCCATCATCAGCAAATCGCCCAGCGCCGATGCCTCCCCACCATTCATAAGCGCATATCCAACGACGATTCCGGCACCCGTCAACGAGAATAACCAGAACAGTGGCCGAGGTCGCTCACCGCCCCGCAGCACGGCAAACCCTGCGGTACACAGCGGCAGCAGCCCGACAAAGACAATGGAATGGGCAGAGGTTACATGCTGCAGGGCCAGTGCCGTCAGCAGCGGGAAACCGATTACCACGCCCAACGCTGTTACCGCCAATGACCACAGGTCACCGCGTTCAGGGCGAGGCTGGCGCAGCACAAGCAAGAAAAGCGCCCCCAACAGAGCGGCAATCGTTGCCCTGGCACAGGTCAGGAACGTCGGTTCGAAGGCCGTCACTGCCACACGGGTGGCCGGCAGCGAGCCGGCGAAGATGGCGACGCCTATGAAGCCGTTGATCCATCCGCTTGTTGATTTTTCCATCGCCCAGTCCTCGATAAGTCTGGGTTCAGTACATCACTGACGCGCTCACCAAGGCCATGTACAATCCAATACAGTTTTACCGAACTGTTATGCACATTAATCCAGCACAGTTGAGGGTGCGATGAAACGCAGTGGAACGCTGATTCGGACCGTCATGGGTGAGGTGCAGGCGAGGATAGCCTCCCGGACCTACACGCCCGGTGCGCGGATCCCTTCGGTCCGGGCAATGGCACAGGCCATGCAGGTATCGGTTTCTACCGTACTTGAGGCCTATGAACGGTTGATGGCAGAGGGGGTGCTCAGCGCCCGCCCTGGCTCTGGCTACTACGTGGCAGGGCCCGTGGCGCCCTTGGCACTGACCGAACTCGGCCCCAGGCTCGATCGTGAGGTCGACCCGCTGTGGATCTCGCGCCAGTCTCTTGAAACCTCCAGCGATGCGCTGAAACCAGGGTGCGGGTGGCTGCCTGCCTCCTGGATGTACGAAGCCGGCATGCGTAAAGCGCTGCGAGTCGCTGCCCGTTCCGACACGGTAAAACTGGCCGAGTACGCGTCGCCGCTCGGGCATCCGCCGCTCAGGCAGTTCCTGTCGCGACGGCTGGCTGGCATCGGCATCGAAGCCCCGCTGGAACAGATCATGCTCACCGAATCGGGCACCCACGCCATCGACCTGATTTGCCGTTTTCTGCTGGAACCGGGGGACACGGTCCTGGTCGACGACCCCTGCTATTTCAATTTTCACGCACTGCTCAAAGCCCACAGGGTGAACATTGTCGGGGTACCCTACACGCAGACAGGCCCGGACATCGAGGCGTTCGGCGCAGCCCTGCTCAGGCACGCACCCAGGTTGTACATCACCAATTCCGGCATCCACAACCCAACCGGGGCCAGCCTGTCCCCGGTCACCGCGCACAGGCTGCTGAAGCTGGCCGACACCTCTAGCCTGGTGATCGTGGAGGACGACATCTTCGCTGATTTCGAGAATACGCCCGCGCCACGGCTGTCTGCCTTCGACGGCCTCTCGCGTGTGATTCAGATAGGCAGCTTTTCCAAGACCATCTCTGCTTCAATCCGATGCGGCTACATCGCCGCCCGTGGTGAATGGATCGAGAGCCTGGTCGACCTGAAGATCGCGACCACCTTCGGCGGCGGACGCTTGGCCGCGGACATCATCTATCAAGCGATTACGGATAGCGGGTACCGAAAACACATGGAAGGTGTCCGCCACCGGTTAGGCGAGGCAATGGACAGAACGGTGCCGAGGCTTCAGGCCATTGGTATCAAGCCGTGGATAATTCCCCAGGCAGGCATGTACCTCTGGTGCCAGCTCCCTCAAGGCAAGGATGCAGCAACGCTGGCCAGGACCTGCCTGAATGAAGGTGTAGTGTTGGCGCCCGGTAATGCGTTCAGCCAATCCATGACGGCGGGGGATTTCCTGCGCTTCAACGTTGCTCAATCGGGTGACGGCAAACTCTACGAAGTGTTGAAAAGGGCGCTGAGTGCGCAGTCGCCAGAGCACTTAGTGCCAAGCTGAGCTTGTCATGGGGCACACCTGCGACAGAAATGGCTACGGCATGCTCGCGCACCGCACGGGGGAGCGCAGCCAGCACTGCGCACGCGTAGTTCGGCTTGGGCCTGCCGTCTAAAGCCTGCATGACCTACAAACGGCTAATATCAAGTAGCACGGGGCTAACGATTGCTGGGCACCGGATCATAAGCTTGTCATCAATCCTTCATCCTTCCTGCCTAGGGTGAGGCGACAGTTACCAGGAAAAATGAGTGAAGAGGGCTTAGGGCTATGGACGAATACCAAGAAGAACTTCTCGAATTCCAGGCTTATGAACTGGACACCCCGGAACCGGCTGACGACGCCACCGAGCTCTAGCCCACCCGCCGCTGGCTGCGGCGAAACTCCCCCGGTGTAAGGCCCGTCCAGCGTTTGAATGCGCGCTGGAAGGCCTCGGCCGAAGCAAACCCCAGCAGGTAGGCAATCTCGCCAAAGGCCAGTTCCGTATCGCGGATGTAGGTCTCGGCCAGGTCGCGCCGTGTTTCGCTGAGCAGGTCGCGAAAACGGGTGCCTTCCTCGGCCAGCTTCCGGCGCAAGGTCCAGGTCGGAAGTTGCAGGTGCAGCGCCACTTCTTCCAGATCCGGCTCACGACCGCCGTTGAGCAATGGGCCCAGCAGGTGGGTGATGCGCTCACCCAGGCTGCGTACCCGCGTGCGTTGCAGCATTTCCGCCTCGCACAGCTGCAGCAGGTGGTGCCAGGTGCTTGGGCAATGCCTGGGATTGGCCAACTGCAGCGTGGCGCGGCTCAGGCGCAGCTGGTTACCAGCGGCCGCGAACTGCACGGGTGTGCTGCACAGCGGCTGGTAGCGCGCGGCATAAGCGGGTGCGGCGAACTCGATGTCCATATGTTCGGCCTGCACCGCCGTACCGGCCAGGTCGGCAAGCTGGGCGAGCCAGCCGGCAAGTAGCGAATCGACCACGAAACGGTTGTAGGCGTTGTAGGGGCTGATGGAGTAGAAGCGCAGCCAGGCGCCCTCGGCATCTTCCTGAAAACTGGAGTGGCCGCGGTAGTTGGCGGCGTACAGCGGCTCGAAGCGCAACAGGGTACGTGCCGCCTCGCCCAGGTTCGGTGCCTGGGCAGCGGTGACCCCGGCCAGGCCGGCATGCGCCAGGCGGCTCAGGCGCCCCATGTGCAGGCCCAGTGCGGCCTCGCCGCACAGCTCGATGGCAGCGTGCCCAAGGTGCATGTAGCGCGGGATCGACAAGCGCGCGCCGGCTTCGCCCAGGCGCGCCGCATCCAGGCCATAGCGGCGCAGCAGCGGCTCGGGGTCATGGCCCAGTTCGCGCAGGGCTTCGGTCAGCGGCTGGACAAAGCCAACCGACAGGTCGCCCAGGCGCACGCGGGGGCGGGCCATGGGCTTACAACCACAGGTTCAACAGGCGGGCTCCAGGGCTGGGGGTGCCTGCCAGCAATTCACCCGCCTGGCGGGCAAAGCCCTGGCCGTCGCTGCCCTGTTCCCAGAACTGCCCACGCATGAACACGCTCATGCTGCTGACGCTGGTTCCGGCCGATTGGGTCAGTCGCTGCCATGCAGCCTGTTCGCTGACTTCGCCGCGCCGCAAGGGCAGCCCGGCGCTGGCATCCTGATGGCGATTGCCGCGCCAGGGCGCTTGCCAGCTGCCCTTGCCGCTGAGGAACACCGGGTTGGCGATCAGTTGTACTGCCTGTTGGGCCAGTTGTTGGTGGTTTTCCGGGTACCAGCTGTCGCTGCCCACCAGCACGCCCAGGCGCCCGGCAGGGGTTTGCAATACCTGCAGCGGGTGCTGGCGGCCATCATGTACATAGCGGCGCATTTCGCTGTCGGGGAACTGCTGGCGTTGCGGTTGGCCCAGCAGCGAGCCGTCGCCGGCGAACACCACGCTGCTGTTGAACAGCGGGCCGCTGCCGGCATGCAGCACGCCCTGTTTCACGTAGGGGGCGGGCAGTACGATAGAGCCGGCCACCAGGGTGACATTGAATTCCTTGGCCAGGCCACCGAACAGTTGCTGGTAGTCCGCAGCCATCTGCTCGGCTTTCATGCGCAGGTGCGCGTCGGCGCGCCAGTCGTCCCCGTCGGCACGGAGCATGGCCAGGCCATAGCGCAGCGGGTTGCTCAGTTCCAGCCATTGCAGGGCTTCGCGGCTTTGCGTGACTTGATAAAGCTCGTTCTTTTCGCCACGCGCCCACAGCCAGGTGCCGATGTGCTCGGGTAGCACCACCACCGTGCGCGGGCCGACCAGCCCTTGGGTGCGGGCTTGCTCCAGGTAGGCCGCGAGCTTGCGGTGCAGGCGCTGCAGGTTCTGGTAGTCGCCCGGGAACAGCAGCGGTTCGACGCCAAGCAGGTTGCCGTGCTCGCCCGGCACGCCATGGTTCAGCGCCAGTTCGATGCGCAGGTCGGACAGGTAATGGCCTTCCGGGCGCTGCTGGGTCCAGAAACCGTAGCCGCAGAGGGCGGCGATCATCACCAGCGCCAGGGCGCTTGCCAGGAGTTTTCGCATGAAGCAGGACAGCGCCTTGGAAACAAGAGTTTCCTAGGGTAGTCGCGCTGTGCGCGAGGATCAATAACTTGTCAGTTTCGATCATTGAGCCCGTTCAAACGTCTGTTTAATGTCGCAGGCAGACAAACGACGGGGTCCGCCAGCCGGTGAGGCACCCGCATTCCGTGAATACGCCACCTGGGGACCTTTCCATGGCCGCCGACCGCTACCCGCACCTGCTCGCACCGCTGGACCTGGGCTTCACCACCTTGCGCAACCGCACCCTGATGGGCTCGATGCACACCGGCCTCGAAGAGCGCCCGGGCGGCTTCGAGCGTATGGCGGCGTACTTTGCCGAGCGCGCCCGCGGTGGCGTCGGCCTGATGGTTACTGGCGGCATCGCGCCCAACGATGAGGGCGGAGTGTATTCCGGGGCGGCCAAGCTCAGCACCGAGGAAGAAGCCGACAAGCACCGCATCGTCACCGAGGCGGTACACGCTGCCGGCGGCAAGATCTGCCTGCAGATCCTGCATGCCGGGCGCTACGCCTACAGCCCGCGCCAGGTGGCGCCCAGCGCGATCCAGGCGCCAATCAACCCGTTCAAACCCAAGGAACTGGACGAGGCGGGTATCGAGAAGCAGATCGCCGACTTCGTCAATTGCGCGGTGCTGGCCCAGCGCGCCGGTTACGACGGCGTCGAGATCATGGGTTCGGAAGGCTACTTCATCAACCAGTTCCTCGCCGCCCACACCAACCACCGCACCGACCGCTGGGGTGGCAGTTATGAAAACCGCATGCGCCTGGCGGTGGAGATCGTCAGCCGGGTGCGCGGCGCGGTCGGGCCGAACTTCATCATCATCTTCCGCCTGTCGATGCTCGATCTCATCGAGGGCGGCAGCACCTGGGATGAAATCGAGCTGCTGGCCAAGGCCATCGAGAAGGCCGGCGCGACGTTGATCAATACCGGCATCGGCTGGCACGAAGCGCGTATACCGACCATTGCCACCAAGGTGCCGCGCGCGGCATTCAGCAAGGTCACCGCCAAGTTGCGCGGCGTGGTGAACATTCCGCTGATCACCACCAACCGCATCAATACTCCGGAGGTGGCCGAGGCGGTGCTGGCCGAAGGCGATGCCGACATGGTCTCGATGGCACGTCCGTTCCTGGCCGACCCGGACTTCGTCAACAAGGCCGCTGCTGGTCGCGGCGACGAGATCAACACCTGCATCGGCTGCAACCAGGCCTGCCTGGACCATACTTTCGGCGGCAAGCTGACCAGTTGCCTGGTCAACCCGCGTGCCTGCCACGAGACCGAGCTCAACTACCTGCCCGTGCGCACCGTGAAGCGCATTGCCGTGGTCGGCGCAGGCCCGGCCGGCCTGGCGGCAGCCACGGTGGCGGCAGAGCGCGGCCACGCGGTGACCCTGTTCGATGCCGCCAGCGAGATCGGCGGGCAGTTCAATGTGGCCAAGCGGGTACCGGGAAAGGAAGAGTTCCATGAAACCCTGCGTTACTTCCGCAACAAGGTCAAAAGCACGGGCGTGGACTTGCGCCTGAACACCCGGGTCAATGTGCAGGCCCTGGTGGACGGTGGCTACGACGAGATCATCCTGGCCACCGGCATCGCCCCGCGCACGCCGGCCATCCCCGGTGTCGAGCATGCCAAGGTGCTCAGCTACCTCGACGTGCTGCTCGAGCGCAAGCCGGTGGGCAAGGCTGTCGCGGTGATTGGTGCGGGTGGCATCGGTTTCGACGTTTCCGAGTACCTGGTGCATCAGGGCGTTGCCACCAGCCAGGACCGTGAGGCGTTCTGGAAGGAGTGGGGCATCGACACCCATCTGCAGGCGCGTGGTGGCGTGGCCGGGATCAAGGCCGAGCCGCATGCCCCGGCGCGGCAGGTGTACCTGTTGCAGCGCAAGAAATCCAAGGTGGGTGACGGCCTGGGCAAGACCACCGGCTGGATTCACCGCACCGGGTTGAAGAACAAGCGGGTGCAGATGCTCAACAGCGTCGAGTACCTGGGCATCGACGATGCCGGCCTGCACATTCGCGTGGCCGATGGCGAGCCGCAGGTGCTGGCGGTGGACAACGTGGTGATCTGTGCAGGGCAGGAGCCGCTGCGCGAGCTGCAGGACGGGCTGGTGGCGGCGGGGCAGTCGGTACACCTGATTGGTGGGGCAGATGTGGCGGCCGAGCTGGATGCCAAGCGGGCGATCAACCAAGGTTCGAGATTGGCGGCTGAGCTCTGAGATCGCCGGGGCCGCTTTGCGGCCCTGTGGGAGCGGGTTCACCCGCGAATAGGGCTGCGCGGTGCATGGCACCGGCTGCGCCGGTGTTCGCGGGTGAACCCGCTCCCACAGGGGCGCAAAGCGCCCCCGGGATTTCACTGGTAAACTCGCAGCATGCTCCTCGACCTCCCCCAAGCCCCCCTGCAGCCCCTGATCCTGCCCTGGCTGCAACAAGCCCAGGTAGAAGCCGCCATCCTGCGCCTGGACCTGATCGATCCGCTGATCAGCGGCAACAAATGGTTCAAGCTACGCCATCACCTGCAACAGGCCAGCGCCAGCAACGCCCCGGGCCTGATCAGCCTCGGCGGCAACCATTCCAACCACCTGCACGCCCTGGCCGCTGCCGGCAAGCGCTTCGGCTTCGCCACCGCCGGCCTGCTGCGTGGTCACGCCCAGGACACGCCAACCGTGCGTGACCTGCAGACGCTGGGCATGGAACTGCACTGGCTGGGCTATGGCGGCTACCGCGCACGAAATCAAGCGGGTTTCTGGGAGCCCTGGCAAGCGCGCTACCCGGGTTGGTACTGCATCCCTGAAGGGGGCGGCGGGTTGGCCGGTGCACAGGGCTGCGCGCTGATCATGCAGCAGGCACGGGCGCAGATCGCGGCACTGGGCTGGTCGGGCTACGACGCCTGGTGGCTGGCTGCTGGAACGGGGACTACCCTGGCCGGTCTGGTAATGGCCGAGGCGGGCGCACATGTGGTGCATGGTGCAGTGGCGGTACCCAGGGACCATGGTGTGCCGGTGGCGGTAGCTGCACTGGCCGGCGCGCATGGCTACCAACTGCACGACGCCTGCCGTGGCGGTTTCGGCAAATTCGACGCTGATCTGTTGGCGTTCATCGCTGATTGCGAGCGGCACACAGGCGTGCCGCTCGAAGCCCTCTACACTGGCAAGGCTCTGCTGGCCCTGCGTGAGCAGGTCGAGGCCGGGCTGTTCGCGCCCGGCACCCGCCTGATCGTGGTGCACACCGGCGGCCTGCAGGGCCGGCGCGGTTACTTGTAGGGCAGCATGCGCAGCAGCGTGTTGTCGCGCTGCACATAGTGGTGATAGAGCCCGGCCAGAGCGTGCAGGCCGATCAGCCAGTAGCCCCAGCTGCCGATGCGTTCATGCCAGCCTTTGATGAACTTGGCCTGGTCCGGATTCGGGCCGATCAGGTGCGGCAGCTCCAGACCGAAGAACGGCACTGGTTTGTCGGCGGCGCTGAGGATCAGCCAGCCGGCCAGCGGCAGGATGATCATCAGCAGGTACAACGCCAGGTGCATCAGGTGCGCGAGGCCGGTCTGCCAGGCCGCAGGCTTGGGCACGATGGGTGGAGTCGGGCGGCTCAGGCGGATGGCCAGGCGCAACCAGACCAGCACGAACACGCTGAGCCCGAGCATGAAGTGCAGGTCCTTCATCAGGTTGCGTTCGACGCTGTCCTTGGGGAACAGGCCACGCAGTTCGATTAGGGCGTAGACAGCGGCCAGCAGCACCAGCATCAGCCAGTGCAGGGCGATGGACAGGCGCGCGTAATGGGTCGTGGGGGTGGATGAAACCATGATCGGTCCTCGTCATCAGGTCGGAATAGCGCTCTTGCCGGCGCTCAGGAAGTACTGTAGTGGCTACGGGGTAACAAATCTTTGCGCCAGGTCTGTGAAAATTGTGTTGTCTGCACCGGCCCTTTCGCGGGTGAACCCGCTCCCACAGGCACAGCGCTGAGCCAGAGACCTGTGCAGTACCTGTGGGGGCGGGCAAGCCCGCGAAGAGGCCGGAACAGCCTGTATCATGCCTTGGATGTAAATGGCCAACTGTCAGCCACCAGAAACACCCGCTCGGCCTCCTGCCACGCCCCGTCAGCCTCTTGCTCCAACCTCACCAGCAACTGCGCCGGAGCCTGCCGCTCCAGCACATGCAGCCATGCCGCAAACTGCTCCACCGCCCAGCACTCATGCGCCTCGACCCGCGCTGGCGCCAGCCAGGCATGCCGTTGCAGCGGCTGCCATTGCTCACCTTCGCCCATGACCCAGTCCCGCCGCCGCAGCCAGCGCCCGCGCAAGTGCTGCGGATTGGCGCCCTGTGGTGGCTGCGCATGCCCGGGCCACGGGTAGAACAGATAGCCACCCAGCCACACATGCGCCTGCACCTGCTCCACCCCCAGCCGAGCCAGCACCTCGCGGCTGTGTGCCCCCGCCGACATGGGCAACTGGTGCCGTGCCAGGTGCGCCAGTTTGCTTCCCAGTCGGTCATGGCAGCCCGGCCCCAGCCAGGCGTCGGGGTCATGCCCGGGGTGTTCCGGACCCAGGTACAGCTTGATGGCCAGTTCCAGGTGGTGCACACCGTCGCGGTCGCGCAGCACCACATCCAGCTCGCCCAGGGTGCGCCCGCCGTCGCGAATCGCCAGGTTGGCCGCCAGCAGTTCGATGCCCGGGGCCTGGCCCAGGGCGAATTGCCACAGCCGTTCGTAGTAGTGCCCCAGGCGCCGGCTACCCAGCTGCGCCAGCCAGTCGCGCAATGGGCGGTCATCGTCATCCAGCGCCCGCAGCCAGTCTGCCAGGCGCTGTGGCTGGTCCGCCCACAGGCTGCCCGCCAGCGGGTGGCGCTGGGGGCAGGGCGGGGCGCTGAGCAACGGAGGCGACAGCAGGGCCCAGGCCAGGTCGCGCACGTTGGGGCGGCGTAGCTGCCGGGGCAGGTCGTGGAGCAGGGCGAATGGCATCATCCTGCGAGCATAGCCGGTTTGCCGCTACCCGGTGGTTTCGCCCATAATCGCGGCATAGTCACCCGCCGCAGAGCCTCGCAGGAGCCCCATGGAGCAATTTCGCAATATCGGTATCATTGGCCGCCTTGGCAGCTCCCAGGTGCTCGACACCATTCGCCGACTGAAAAAATTTCTTATCGAGCGCCACCTGCACGTGATCCTCGAGGACACCATCGCCGAAGTGTTGCCTGGCCATGGCCTGCAAACTTCCACCCGCAAGCTGCTGGGTGAGGTCTGTGACCTGGTCATCGTGGTCGGCGGCGACGGCAGCCTGCTGGGCGCCGCCCGCGCCCTGGCCCGGCACAACATTCCGGTGCTGGGCATCAACCGTGGCAACCTGGGTTTCCTCACCGACATCCGCCCCGACGAGCTGGAAGAGAAGGTCGCCGAAGTGCTCGACGGCCACTACCTGGTGGAAAACCGCTTCCTGTTGCAGGCCGAGGTACGCCGCCACAACGAAGCCATCGGCCAGGGTGATGCGCTGAACGATGTGGTGCTGCACCCGGGCAAGTCCACGCGCATGATCGAGTTCGAGATCTACATCGATGGCCAGTTCGTCTGCAGCCAGAAGGCCGACGGCCTGATCGTCGCCACCCCCACCGGCTCCACCGCCTACGCGCTGTCGGCCGGCGGCCCGATCATGCACCCCAAGCTCGATGCCATCGTCATCGTGCCGATGTACCCGCACACCCTGTCAGGCCGGCCGATCGTGGTCGACGGCAACAGCGAACTGAAGATCGTGGTGTCCAAGGACCTGCAGATCTACCCGCAGGTATCCTGTGACGGCCAGAACCACTTCACCTGTGCCCCCGGCGACACCATCACGGTGAGCAAGAAACCGCAGAAGCTGCGCCTGATCCACCCGCTGGACCACAATTACTACGAGGTCTGCCGCACCAAGCTCGGCTGGGGCAGCCGGCTGGGAAGCAGGGACGACTGATGCTCGATCCGGCGCGTAGTTTCGACATCATCGGTGACGTGCACGGTTGTGCGCTGACCCTTGAACGCCTGCTCGACGCCCTCGGTTACAAGCGTGTGGCAGGCGTGTGGCGCCACCCGCGGCGCCAGGCGCTGTTCCTTGGCGACATCGTGGACCGCGGGCCACGCATCCGCGAGGCGCTGCACATCGTCCACGACATGGTCGAGGCCGGCCAGGCGTTCTGCATCATGGGCAACCACGAGTACAACGCGCTGGGCTGGGTCACCCCGGCACTGCCTGGCAGCGGCAAGGCCTTTGTGCGCGAGCATACGCCACGCCACGCCCGGCTGATCGACGAAACCCTGACCCAGTTTGCCCACCACCCCGCTGACTGGCACGACTTCGTCAACTGGTTCTACGAATTGCCGCTGTTCGTCGACGCCGGGCGCTTCCGCCTGGTGCATGCCTGCTGGGACCCGCGGCTGATCGAGCCGCTGCGCCAGCAGTACCCCGACGGGCGCATCGACGAACACTTCATCCAGGCCTCGGCGGTGAACGGCAGCTTTGCCGCCACCGTGTGCAACCGCCTGCTGCGCGGTACCGACATGCGCCTGCCGGACGGCCTGACCCTCACCGGTGGCGACGGCCTGACCCGTGCCTTCTTCCGTACCAAGTTCTGGGAAGAAGACCCGCAAACCTACGGCGACATCGTGTTCCAGCCAGACGCCCTGCCCGCGGAAGTGGCCAGCACCCCGCTCAGTCACAGCCAGAAGAACGCCTTGCTGCGCTATGCCGAAGACGAGCCCATGCTGTTCGTCGGCCATTACTGGCGCAGCGGCCGCCCGGCGCCGATCCGCGCCAACCTGGCCTGCCTGGACTACAGCGCCGTGCTCTATGGCAAGCTGGCAGCCTACCGGCTGGATGATGAAACCCGCATCGACCCGCACAAGTTCGTCTGGGTCGACGTCGACCGCCCACAGGCCAACCAATGAACATTATCGAAGTGATGCGCCTGCCGCTGTCGGTCGACCTCAGCGGCTTCGTTCACCTGCTGCAGCGCCTGCAGGTGCCGCACCGGGTCAGCGAGGAGGGCGATGCCCAGGTGCTCTGGGCCCCCGACACCCTGGCAGCGGACGTCCGCGAACTCTACCAGCGCTACCCCGACGGCAACGCCGACCTGCCAGCCACCACCGATCCTGTGGGAGCGGGCGAGCCCGCGAAAGGGCCCTCCCTGGCAGAACAGGCCAAAGCCTGCAAAGTCACCACTATCACCCTGCTGCTGTGCTTCATCGTCGCCGGCCTCACCGGCCTTGGCGACAATTTCACCACCATCAGCTGGTTCACCTTCCTCGATTTCCGCGTCCAGGGCGACTACCTGTACTTCAGCCCGCTGGCGCAAAGCCTGGACCAAGGCCAGTGGTGGCGCCTGGTATCGCCCATGCTGCTGCATTTCGGCGTGCTGCACCTGGCCATGAACAGCCTGTGGTACTGGGAGCTGGGCAAACGCATCGAACTGCGCCAGGGCCCGTGGGCGCTGCTGGGCCTGACCCTGCTGTTCAGCCTGGTGTCCAACCTGGCCCAGCACTACAGCAGCGGGCCGAGCCTGTTCGGCGGCCTGTCCGGCGTGCTGTACGGCCTGCTCGGGCACATCTGGCTGTACCAGTGGCTGGCACCCGACCGTTACTTCAACCTGCCCAAGGGCGTGCTGGTGATGATGCTGATCTGGCTGGTGGTGTGCCTGAGCGGCGTGATCGACACCCTGGGCCTTGGCCAGATCGCCAACGCCGCCCACGTCGGCGGGCTGCTCATCGGATGCCTGACCGGGCTCTTGGGTGGGGCGCTGGCCCGGCGTAAACTGTCGGCTTGAATCAGGAGACACTATGTCCACTTTCGCGCAAATGATTGAAAACATCACCCCGGAAATCTACGAGAGCCTGAAACTGGCCGTGGAAATCGGCAAATGGTCGGATGGCCGCAAGCTCACTGCCGAGCAGAAAGAGCTGTCGCTGCAGGCGGTAATCGCCTGGGAGATGAAAAACCTGCCCGAAGACCAGCGTACCGGCTACATGGGCCCGCAGGAATGCGCCTCGAAGTCCGCGCCGATCGCCAACATTCTGTTCAAGTCGGACTCGGTACATTGATCGAACTCGCTCGTGGCTCGTTGAGCAAGATGGCGGTAAGCCTGCAGGCGCCAGTGGTGCAGTACAGCTTTCGCCTGGATGACACGCAGGTGCCGGTCAACCCGCTGATCGGCCAGCGCCTGCGCCTTGAGTACCTTGGCGCCATTCACTGCAGCCATTGTGGCAAGCGCACCAAGACCAGCTTCAGCCAGGGTTACTGCTACCCGTGCATGACCAAACTGGCCCAGTGCGACGTGTGCATCATGGCCCCGGAAAAGTGCCACTACGACGCCGGCACCTGCCGCGAACCGTCGTGGGGCGAACAGTTCTGCATGACCGACCATGTGGTCTACCTGGCCAACTCGTCGGGGATCAAGGTCGGTATCACCCGCGCCACCCAGCTGCCCACCCGCTGGCTCGACCAGGGCGCCACCCAGGCCCTGCCGATCGTGCGCGTGGCCACCCGCCAGCAGTCCGGCCTGGTCGAAGACTTGCTGCGCAGCCAGGTGCCGGACCGCACCAACTGGCGCGCCCTGCTCAAGGGCGATGCCGAGGAGCTCGACCTGGTGGCCATTCGTGAACAGGTCTTCGACGCCTGTGCCGAGGGCCTGCGCGAGCTGCAGGGGCGCTTCGGCCTGCAGGCGATCCAGCCGCTGGCCGACGCCGAAGTGGTGCAGATGAAGTACCCGGTCGAGGCCTACCCATCGAAGATCGTCAGCTTCAACCTCGACAAGGACCCGGTAGTGGAAGGCACGCTGCTGGGCATCAAGGGCCAGTACCTGATCTTCGACACCGGTGTGATCAATATTCGCAAGTACACGGCCTACCAGTTGGCCGTGCTCCAGTAAAAAGGACCTGCACATGCGTACCGAACAACCGCAAGTGATCTATCTCAAGGACTACCAGGCGCCCGAGTACCTGATCGACGAGACGCACCTGACCTTCGAGCTGTTCGAGGACCATACCCTGGTTCACGCGCAACTGGTCATGCGCCGCAACCCGGCACGCGGTGCCGGCCTGCCGCCACTGGTACTCGATGGCCAGCAGCTGGAGCTGCTGCGCGCCTCGCTGGATGACCAGGAGCTGCAGCCGGGCGACTACCAGCTCGACGCTGACAGCCTGACCGTGCAGCCCAAGGCCGAGCGCTTCACCCTCGACACCAGCGTGAAGATCCACCCCGAGAGCAACACCGCACTGGAAGGCCTGTACAAGTCGGGCAAGATGTTCTGCACCCAGTGCGAGGCCGAAGGCTTCCGCAAGATCACCTACTACCTCGATCGTCCGGATGTGATGAGCACCTTCACCACCACGGTCATCGCCGAGCAGCATCGCTACCCGGTATTGCTGTCGAACGGCAACCCGATCGGCAGCGGGCCGGCAGACGATGGCCGCCACTGGGCGACCTGGGAAGACCCGTTCATGAAGCCGGCCTACCTGTTCGCCCTGGTGGCCGGTGACCTGTGGTGCGTCGAGGACAGCTTCACCCGCCAGTCCGGCCGTGACGTGACCCTGCGCATCTACGTCGAGCCCGAGAACATCGACAAGTGCGACCACGCCATGGTCAGCCTGAAGAAGTCCATGCGCTGGGACGAAGAAGTCTATGGCCGCGAGTACGACCTGGACATCTTCATGATCGTCGCGGTCAACGACTTCAACATGGGCGCCATGGAAAACAAGGGCCTGAACATCTTCAACTCCAGCTGTGTGCTGGCTCGTGCCGAAACCGCCACCGATGCCGCCCACCAGCGCGTCGAAGGCGTGGTCGCCCACGAGTATTTCCACAACTGGTCGGGCAACCGCGTCACCTGCCGTGACTGGTTCCAGCTGTCGCTGAAGGAAGGCTTCACGGTGTTCCGAGATGCCGAGTTCAGCGCCGACATGAACTCGCGCACGGTCAAGCGCATCGAAGACGTGGCCTACCTGCGTACTCACCAGTTCGCCGAAGACGCTGGCCCCATGGCCCACCCGGTGCGCCCGGACAGCTTCATCGAGATCTCCAACTTCTACACCCTGACCGTGTACGAGAAGGGCGCCGAAGTGGTGCGCATGGTTCGTACCCTGCTGGGCGCCGACGGCTTCCGCAAGGGCAGCGACCTGTACTTTGAACGCCACGATGGCCAAGCGGTGACCACCGACGATTTCATCAAGGCCATGGAAGACGCCAACGGCGTCGACTTCACCCAGTTCAAGCGCTGGTACAACCAGGCCGGCACCCCGCGCCTGGAAGTCAGCGAGGCCTATGACGCGGCCGCGCAAACCTACAGCCTGACCTTCCGCCAAAGCTGCCCGCAGACCCCGGACAAGGCCGAAAAGCTGCCGTTCGTGATCCCGGTGGAGCTTGGCCTGCTGGATGCCGCAGGCAACGACCTGCCGCTGCAACTGGCCGGCGAAGATACGGCGCAGGGCACCAGCCGCGTGCTGTCGGTGACCGAGGCCGAGCAGACCTTCACCTTCCAGGGTATCCAGGCCAAGCCGCTGCCGTCGCTTCTGCGTGGCTTCAGTGCACCGGTCAAGCTGAGCTTCCCCTACGACCGCGACCAGCTGATGTTCCTCATGCAGCACGACAGCGACGGCTTCAACCGCTGGGAGGCGGGGCAGCAGTTGTCGGTGCAGGTGCTGCAGGAGCTGATCGGCCAGCATCAGCGCGGCGAGGCACTGAAGCTCGACCAGCGCCTGATCACCGCCCTGGGCACCGTGCTCGGCAATGAGTCGCTGGACCCGGCCATGGTTGCCGAAATGCTCTCGCTGCCGGGTGAGGCATACCTCACCGAGATCAGCCAGGTGGCCGACGTGGACGCCATCCACGCTGCCCGCGAGTTCGCCCGCCAGCAGATCGCCGAGCAGCTGTTCGACGCCCTGTGGGCGCGCTACCAGGCCAACCGCGAAGTGTCGCGCAGCACCGCCTACGTGGCCTCGGCCGAGCATTTCGCTCGCCGCAGCCTGCAGAACATCGCGCTGTCGTACCTGATGCAGAGCGGCAAGCCGCAGGTGCTGCAGGCGGCTTTGGAGCAGTTCGAGCACTGCGACAACATGACCGAGCGCCTTACCGCCCTGGCTGTGCTGGTCAACTCACCGTTCGAAGCCGAGCGGGCCAAGGCGCTGGAAGCCTTTGCCGAGCACTTCAAGGACAACCCGCTGGTCATGGACCAGTGGTTCAGCGTGCAGGCGGCCAGTACGCTGCCGGGCGGGCTGGCGCGGGTCAAGGCGCTGATGCAGCACCCGGCGTTCACTCTGAAGAACCCGAACAAGGTACGTGCGTTGATCGGCGCCTTTGCCGGGCAGAACCTGGTCAACTTCCATGCGGCGGATGGCTCCGGCTACCGCTTCCTGGCGGACCTGGTGATCGAGCTGAATGCGCTGAACCCGCAGATCGCTTCGCGCCAACTGGCACCGCTGACCCGCTGGCGCAAGTATGACGATGCGCGTCAGGCCCTGATGAAGGGTGAGCTGGAGCGGATTCTGGCTTCTGGTGAGCTGTCCAGTGATGTGTATGAGGTTGTGAGCAAGAGCCTGGCTTGAGTTTTCCGTAGCCTGAACCGACCTCTTCGCGGGTAAACCCGCTCCCACAGGTCCTGCACCGCTTTCACGGGCTGTGCAGGACCTGTGGGAGCGGGTTTACCCGCGAAGCTTTTGGAGCCGACAACAAAACATAACACCCCGCCCGTTGTATTCCCGCAAACATCCCCGCTACGATCCCTTCAAGCTATTGCAAGCCTCTAGATCAGGCTTTTCGCAGTACCTGCAGTGCATTGACCCACCAGACAAGAACACAACAGGGGGACAGTCATGAGGGAACAGAACAGGCGCTTTGCCTGGCCATTGGCAGCCAGCGCGGTACTGGCGCTGGGGCTCGGCGTGTGGGCTGACAGCGTGCAAGCCGCTGCCGCCGACGAATATTCCACCGAATCGGCCAAGGCCAGCCAAAGCCTGCTGATCGACGCCACCCATGCCGGTAAGCGCCTGGTGGTAGTGGGCGATCGCGGTCATATCCTGTTCTCCGACGACCAGGGCAGAACCTGGACCCAGGCGCGGGTGCCCACCCGGCAACTGTTGACCGCGGTGTTCTTCCTCGACGACAAGCGCGGCTGGGCCGTCGGCCACGATGCGCTGGTGCTCGCCAGCAGCGATGGTGGTGCCACCTGGAGCAAGCAGTTCGAAGACCTGACCCGCGAAGCACCCTTGCTCGATGTCGCCTTCCTCGACGCCCGGCACGGCTTTGCCGTAGGTGCCTACGGCGCCTTGCTGGAAACCACCGACGGCGGCCAGCACTGGCAGGACGTGGCCGAGCGCCTGGACAACCCCGACCAGCTGCACCTGAACGGTATCGCCCAGGTGCGTGACGCGGGCCTGTTCATTGTCGGCGAGCAGGGCGGCATGTTCCGCTCGGCCGACAACGGTCAGACCTGGGCCAAGGTTCAAGGCCCCTACGAGGGCTCGCTGTTCGGCGTGATAGGCACTGCACAGCCGCGCACATTGCTGGCCTACGGCCTGCGCGGCAACCTGTTCCGCTCCACCGATTTCGGTGACAGCTGGCAACCGATCGAGCTCAAGGCCGCACGTGGCACCCTCGAATTCGGCCTGGCAGGCGCTACGCTTGTCGAGGACGGTAGCCTGGTGCTGGTCGGCAATGGCGGCAGCGTGCTGCGCAGTACCGATGACGGCCAGACCTTCAGTGTCTACAACCGCGCCGACCGCATTGCCCTGGCCGGCGTCAGCGGCCTAGCCGATGGCGGCCTGCTGCTGGTAGGGCAGGGTGGCGTGCACCTGGCTGACCCGCAGGGTGCTGACCAGGAGGTGCGTCCATGACCAGCAGGGAGAGCATCACCATGCACCCGCATCACCAGGACAAGGCCACGTTGCTCGAACGCCTGATCTTCAACAATCGCCCCGTGGTCATCGCCCTGTGCGTGCTGGTCAGCATCTTCCTGTTCTGGCAGGCCACGCAGATACGCCCGTCCACCAGCTTCGAGAAGATGATCCCGCTGCAGCACCCGTTCATCGAGCAGATGATGGAGCACCGCAACGACCTGGCCAACCTCGGCAACACCGTGCGCATTTCGGTGGAGGCCGTGAATGGCGACATCTTCGACAAGGACTACATGGAGACCCTGCGGCAGATCCATGACGAAGTGTTCTACATCCCTGGCGTCGACCGTGCCGGGTTGAAGTCGCTGTGGAGCCCCAGCGTGCGCTGGAGCGAGGTCACCGAGGAAGGCTTCTCGGGTGGCGAGGTGATTCCCAACACCTACAACGGCTCGCAGGACAGCCTCGACACCCTGCGCGACAACGTGCTCAAGTCGGGCCAGGTGGGGCGACTGGTGGGCAACAACTTCAAGTCCAGCATCGTCGATGTGCCACTGCTGGAGAGCTACCCCGACCCGCAGGACCCAGGCAAGCAGGTGAAGTTGGACTACCAGCAGTTCTCGCACCAGCTTGAAGAAAAGATCCGTGACAAGTTCCAGGCGCAGAACCCCAACGTGAAGGTGCACATCGTCGGCTTCGCCAAGAAGGTCGGCGACCTGATCGACGGCCTGGTGATGGTGGCGATGTTCTTCGGCGTCGCCCTGGCCATCACCTGGGTGCTGCTGTACTGGTTCACCTGGTGCATCCGCAGTACCATCGCCGTGCTCATCACCACCCTGGTGGCAGTGGTCTGGCAGTTGGGCCTGATGCATGCAGTGGGCTTTGGCCTGGACCCGTACTCGATGCTGGTGCCGTTCCTGATCTTCGCCATTGGCATTTCCCACGGGGTGCAGAAGATCAACGGTATCGCCCTGCAGTCGAGTGACGCCGACAACGCCCTGACCGCCGCCCGGCGCACCTTCCGCCAGCTGTTCCTGCCGGGGATGATCGCCATCCTCGCCGACGCCGTGGGCTTCATCACCCTGCTGATTATCGACATCGGCGTGATTCGTGAACTGGCCATCGGTGCCTCCATCGGTGTGGCGGTGATCGTGTTCACCAACCTCATCCTGCTGCCGGTAGCGATCTCCTACGTCGGCATCAGCAAGAAGGCCGTCGAGCGCAGCAAGCAGGACGCCACCCGCGAGCACCCGTTCTGGCGCCTGTTGTCGAACTTCGCCAGTGCCAAGGTGGCGCCGGTGTCGGTGGCCCTGGCGCTGGTCGCCTTCGCCGGTGGCCTGTGGTACAGCCAGAACCTGAAGATCGGCGACCTCGACCAGGGTGCGCCGGAGCTGCGCCCCGACTCGCGCTACAACCAGGACAACAACTTCATCATCAGCAACTATTCGACCAGTTCCGACGTGCTGGTGATCATGGTCAAGACCCCGCCGGAAAGCTGCTCGATCCACTCGACCATGGCACCGATCGACGAGCTGATGTGGACCATGCAGAACACCCCGGGCGTGCAGTCGGCAATTTCCCTCGTGACCGTGTCCAAGCAGGTGATCAAGGGCATGAACGAGGGCAGCCTGAAATGGGAAACCCTGTCGCGCAACCCGGACATTCTCAACAACTCCATCGCCCGCGCCGACGGCTTGTACAACGGCGACTGCTCGCTGGCGCCGGTGCTGGTGTTCCTCAACGACCACAAGGCCGAAACCCTGGAGCGGGTCACTGCCGTGGCCAAGGCGTTTGCCGACAGCCACAACAAGGAAGGCCTGCAGTTCCTGCTGGCGGCGGGCAATGCCGGGATCGAAGCGGCGACCAACGAGGTGATCAAGTCGGCCGAGCTGACCATCCTGATCCTGGTGTACATCTGCGTGGCGGTGATGTGCCTGATTACCTTCCGCTCGTTCGCCGCCACCCTGTGCATCGTCCTGCCGCTGGTGCTGACCTCGGTGCTGGGCAACGCGCTGATGGCCTACATGGGCATCGGGGTCAAGGTGGCGACCTTGCCGGTGGTGGCGCTGGGTGTGGGCATTGGCGTGGACTATGGCATCTACATCTACAGCCGGCTGGAAAGCTTCCTGCGCGCCGGGTTGCCGTTGCAGGAGGCGTATTACGAGACCCTGCGCTCGACCGGCAAGGCAGTGCTGTTCACCGGCTTGTGCCTGGCCATCGGCGTGTGCACCTGGATCTTCTCGGCTATCAAGTTCCAGGCGGACATGGGGCTGATGCTGACCTTCATGCTGCTGTGGAACATGTTCGGTGCGCTGTGGCTGCTGCCGGCGCTGGCAAGGTTCCTGATCAAGCCTGAGAAGATGGTGGGCAAGGAGGGGGGCTCCATTTTCGCTCATTGACCGCAGGGGGCCGCTCCTGCAGGGGAACGCGTATCGGCAGGCTGATGCGATCCCTGTAGGAGCGGCCTTGTGTCGCGATGGGCTGCAAAGCAGCCCCAGGGCTATAATGCCAACTCATTTCAGATTGGTACCCCCATGTCCCCCCTCGCCACCGCCCTGCAGTCCTGCGACATGCTCCTGATCGACGGCCTGCACGCCTTCGACTTCACCTCCGATGAATCCGGCCTCACCATCGAATGCATGGACGGCCGCCAGCTCCGCCGCTGGACCTTCACCCCCGAGCAGATCACAGCTGCCATCGCCGTGGGTGACGAGTGGCAACTCGACGATGCCGACGGCGCGCATCGGCTAGTCTGTATGAGTGCCTTTCGCGCCCCGGATGATGACGAAGATGAATCGGATCTGGACGAGCCTGCTGACCGCTAGCCTGATGAGCCTGACCATCCATGCCCACGCCGCCACCTTGCTGGTGGGCAGTTACACCGATGGCGCCAGCGAGGGCATCTACCGCTACGGGTTCGACGAAAAGACCGGTCATATCGACCCGTCGCCGCAGCAGGTGGTGGAGAGTGTCAGCCCTTCATGGCTGGTGCTGTCGGCCGATCAACGCCAGCTCTTTGCGGTCAACGAAACGCCGAAGGGCGGGGTCAGCAGTTTCGCCGTCAGTGCAAAAGGCGAGATCAAGCTGCTCAACCAGGTACCCAGCCAAGGTGACGAGCCTACCCACGCCAGCCTCAGCCAGGACCAGCGTTATCTGTTCGTGGCCAACTACGCGGTCAAGCCCGATCCCGGCGGCAGCCTGGTGGTAGTCCCGGTGGCCAAGGACGGCAAGCTCAAGCCGGTGGTGCAACAGGCCCGGCACAAGGCGAGCGGGGTCAACCCCGAGCGCCAGGCCGGCGCCCATGTGCATTCGCTGGTGCTGTCACCGGACGGCCGCCACCTGTATGCCAGCGACCTGGGGGCCGACAAGGTGTTCATCTACCGCTACGACGGTGCCAGCGCAGACCACCCGTTGACGCCGGCGATCCCCGCGTCGGTGGACCTGCCGCCGGGCAGCGGGCCGCGCCACCTGTTGTTCGACGCCAAGGGTCGGCACGCCTACCTGACCCTGGAAATGAGTGCCGAAGTGGTGATGTTCGACGTGCAGGAGGGCAACCTGGTCGAACGCCAGCGCCTGCCCCTGACCGAGAGCAAGGAAGCTGCGGCGAAAGCGGCAGGTGGCTTGCACTTGTCGGCAGACGGGCGCTTCCTGTATGTGAGCAACCGAGGCACGGCCAACGAGATCGTGGCGTTCAGCGTGGGCAAGCAGGATGGCCAGCTGACCTTCCTGCAGCGCCGTTCGGTGGAGGGGGATCATCCCCGCGAGTTCGCCCTCGACCCGAGTGACAACTTCTTGCTGGTGGCCAACCAGAAGAGCAACCAGATCGTGGTGATGCGCCGCGATCCGCGCAGCGGCAAGCTGTTGGAGACGGTGCAGACGCTGAAGCAGGATGCGCCGTCGGACCTGAAGTTCATCGAGTGATATCGATCGGCGTGATAGTCGATACTGGCGCAATGAATTTTTGCCTGCGGCTTCGGCGGCGTAAGTTTGACCCAAGGCCCAAACAGGCCAACGTCAAACCACCGCCGTCGAGGTCAGCCCAGATGAACTTCAATCTCTTCCCGGTCATTGCCGCATCCGCCATTTCCGCTTCGGTCGTATTGCCAGCGCATGCCCATGCCGACAGCAGCGGCAAGGCGTCCGCTACCCATAGCTACACCGAACAGTACCTGCGCCAGAGTGCCAACTTCCATGCGGCATTGAGTGGCAAGCACAACCACTGACTCAAGCCTGACACGGATCCTGTGGGAGCGGCCTTGTGTCGCGAAAGGGGCGCGAAGCGCCCCCAGGATTTCAGCGGTTTACCCCAGGATTGCCGGGGCCGCTGTGCGGCCCTTTCGCGACACAAGGCCGCTCCCACAGGGGACTGTGCAATGCTGATAGTTGTTCATTTGGCCATGACTGACCTGAACAGCTCCGAAGCCAACCACCCCTCCAGCCAGCTCCGCACCCGCGGATAAGCCGCCTCGGCGAACCACTGCGGTTCGACCCCGGCAAACTGGCGCATCAGGGGCAGCAACGCGGCATCGGCAATGCTCGGGTGCGTGGCCAGCAAGTAGGGCCTGCCTGCCAGCAGGCCCTCGAGCTCCGCCAGCCAGGCCTCGGCCTGCTGGCGGTAATGCTCGCGGGTATGCTCGGGGTAGCGCTCGGCATACTTGTACAGGTTCGCCTGCGCCTTGAACGTGCTGTCGTTGCGCGCAATCAGTGTTTCAGCCTGCTGCGCCGCCGCAGGGTCGGCCTGCAGCCGCCAGTCCTGGGGGTCGTTTTGCGCCAGCGCCCAACGCATGATGTCCAGGCTTTCTTCGAGCACCCCGGCACCGGTATCCAGTACCGGCACCGTGCCCTTGGGTGACAAGGCCAGCAGTTCTGCCGGCTTGTTCTTCATCGCTACCTCGCGAATCTCCACCTTGCACTCCGCATAGCGCAGGGCCAGGCGCGCGCGCATGGCCCAGGGGCAGCGGCGGAACGAGTAGAGGATCACCCGCACACCTCCACGTCACTCAGGCCATTGCCTTGGCGGCGCACCTGGATCTGCACCGGGATGCGTTCGTGCATTTCCTGCACGTGGGAAATCACCGCCACCTTGCGGCCCTGGGCCTGCAAGCCGTCAAGGGCGTCCATGGCCAGTTGCAGCGACTCGGGGTCGAGGCTGCCGAAGCCTTCATCGATGAACAGCGATTCGATGCGCAGCGTGCTGGAGGCCATCGAGGCCAGGCCCAGGGCCAGGGCCAGCGACACCAGGAAGGTTTCCCCGCCAGACAGCGAGTGCACCGAACGCAGTTCGTCACCCATCTCGGTGTCCAGCACCAGCAGGCCCAGGGCGCTGCCGCCGCGCTTTAGGCGGTAACGGCGGGCCAGCTGGCGCAGCTGGGCGTTGGCGTGGTGCAGCAGCAGGTCGAGGTTGTAGCCCTGGGCGATCTTGCGGAACACATCGCCAGAGGCCGAGCCGATCAGGGCGTTCAGGCGAGCCCAGCGTTGCCACTGCTGGTGGGCCTGTTCGATTTCCGCCGCCAGCGCCTGGTGCGCCTGTTGGCGACGCTGGTCATCGGCCTGCTGTGCACGCAGTTCGGCGCATTGCTGCTCATGGCCGGCCAGGCGTTCGCGCAGTTCGGTCAGGGCCTGTTCCAAGGCGTCGGCCGAGGTGTCCACAGTCATTTGCGCGGCATGTTGCTGCAGGCGTTGTTCACGTTCCTGCAGCAGCACGCGTCCCTGTTCGATGGCCTTTTCGGCGCCTTGCAGGCGCTGGCGCAGCTCATTTACCTGCGCGTCCTCCATGCCCAGCAGGCGATCCAGGCCGGCGTCGTCCAGTTCCGGGTGTTCTGCGCGCCACTGGGCGATCTGGCCCTGCAACTGCTGGCACTCGGCGTCCAGCGCCTGCTGCTGCTGGGTGTTGGCCTTGAGTTCGCTGGCCAGTTGCACGCCTTGGGTACGCAAGTCCTGCAGGCGCTGGGCAGTGTCGGCATCGAGGGCGCGGGCCTGCTCCAGCGCGGCGTCCATATGCAGTTGCCAGGCTTCGGCGCTGGCGTGTCCGCCCAGCAGTTCGCCGAGCGAAGCCTGGGCCTGCTGGCGCTGCTCGTCGAGGGCGGCAAGTTTCTGCTGCAGCTGCTGCTGGGTCTGCACGCGTGCCTGCTGCTGGTCGCGCAGCTTGTCCAGCTGGGCCTGGCGGGCTTGCTGTTCTTCCTGTTCGTCCTTGCGCTGCTCCAGTTGCTGCAGGCGCAGGGCGATCTGCTGGTCCAGGGCGAGGAAGGCATTGGCCGGGTCGTCGTTCAAGGCCTTGAGGGCCTCTTCGGGCAATACGCCGGCAAGGTCCTCAAGGCCTTGCTGCAACTGCTGCTCGTCGCTGGCCAGGGCCTGGTGCTGTTGCTCCAGGTGGCGCTGGGCTTGCTGTTGCGCCTGCTGGGCGGCCTGCAATTGCTGGTTGAGACGGGCTGCATCTTTTTGCAGGGCGAGCAGGGCGCTCTGGCGTTTCTCGTCCTGGCCGATTTCTTCGTCCAGGCGCCGCAGCTGGCTGTCGAGCCAGGCACTGCGGGCATTGTCGTCCTGCGGGGCCAGGGCGGGCCACAGGCTGTGCGCCTGCACCTGGGCCACCAGCGGTTGTAGCTGTTCGCCCAGTTGCTGCTGTTGCTGCTGATAATCCTTGAGCTGGGCGTTGACCACGCCCAGCTGGGTGCGCAGCTCCACCAGCTTGCTGTTGAGGGTTTCGACCTGCTTCTGCGCGGCGTCTTCCTCGGCCTGGTCATGGCGACCCAGGCTTTGCAGCAGCGCGTCAGGCTGGTGGAACGGGTGCTCGGCGCTGCCGCACACCGGGCAGGGTTCGCCGTCGCGCAACTGGCCGCGCAACTCTTCGACGCTGGTGTTACGTGCCAGGCGCTGGCGTTCCAGCAACTGGCGGGTGAGGTTGAGCGCTTGCTCGGCGGCTTCCAGCTCGGCCTTGGCGGCGGTGCCTTCGGTAATCAGTTGCTGGCGCTGCTGCATGGCCTGCTGCTGACGCACGCGTACGGCCTCCAGCTGTTGGCGCAGCTCCAGTTCACGGCCATGCAGACGTGACAGCTCTTCCACGGCGCGCTGCTGCTTGCGGTTGTCCTGCAGCATGCCACCCAGCAGGTCGATCTGTTCTGCCAGGGCCTGGGGTTCGGCCTTGGCTTCGCGGAACAGCAGCTCGAAGGCATCGCGCTCGGCCTGCAAGTGCGCATTGGCCTGGCTGGCCTGGGCTTGTAGGCCGGGCAGCTCTTCACGGCCCTTGGCCAGGCGGCCACCGATCAGCATCACTTGCTTCAGTTGCGGCAGGTAGGCGTGCCAGGCATTGGCCAGGCCCGCCAGATGCTGGCTGTCGGCGAGCGCGGTGTCGATCTGCGCCAGTTGCTGCAGGCTGCGCTGCTGGTTGTCTTCGAGCTGCTGCAGGTGCTGCTGGCCTTCGGCGACCTGCTGCTCGGCCTGCTGGCCGGCGCTGCGCTGTGCTGCCAGCTCCTGGTCCAGGCGGGCCAGGTTGTCCTGGGCGGCAAAGGCCTGGCGCAGGCGAGGGGCGTTCTCGCTGTGTTGGGCCTGGCTATCGGCAAGCGCCTGACGCGCGGCGTCCAGCGCCTGTTCGAGCTCACTGGTGCGCACTTGCAGTTCGGCTTGCTGCTGCTGTTGCTCGGCGATCTTCGCTGCCACCGGTGCCAGTTGCGCGGTCAGTGTCTGCTGGCGGTGGAACTGGTGACGCTGCGGGGCCAGACGCTCCAGGCGCACCAGGTCCAGGCGCTGGTCAGCCAGTTGTTGCCAGTCCTGTTCGGCGGCCTGCAGCGCGGTGCCGGCTTCGGCGTGCTGGGCCTGCAACTGGCGCTGCTCGTTCAGCCAGTTGCGTTGCTGTTCCAGCTGGCGCTCGCCAGCCTGGTCGGCCTTGAACTGCTGTTGCGCCTGCTCCAGGCGCTGGTCGAGTTCGGCGCGCGCTTCGGCGGCCATCGGCAGCAGGTGGCTGGCACGGTCCTTCAGGGCATTGTGGGCCTCACCGGCTTCGCGTGCCTTGCTGAAGGCGCGCTGGCCCAGGCGGGTGTAGATGGCGGTGTTGGTGAGCTTTTCCAGCAGCTCGCTGCGTTCTTTGTCGTCGGCCTTGAGGAAGGCGCCGAATTCGCTCTGGGCCAGCATCACCGCGCGGGTGAACTGTTCGAAGTTCAGGCCCAGGCGGGCTTCGACCAGTTGTTTGTACTCGTTCTTGCCACTGCCCAGTACCTGCTCGCTGTCCAGGTCATAGAAGCTCTGGCGGCTGTGCTGCAGCTTGCCGTTGGCCTTGTCGCGGGCGCGGTTGGCTTCCCAGCGGGCGCGATAGCGGCGGCCATCGATGCCGACGAAATCGACTTCGGCAAAGCCGCTGCCGGTGCCGCGGCGCAGCAGGTTGCGCGGGTCGGAGGTAGGGATTTCACCGTCTGCATCCGGCACCTTGGCCTCGCGGCCAATGTCGTTCAGCCGTGGCACGGTGCCGAACAACGCCAGGCACAGGGCGTCGAGCAGGGTACTTTTGCCCGCCCCGGTAGGCCCGGTGATGGCGAACAGGCCGGCGCTGGCCAGCGGTTCGGCGGTGAAATCGATATCGACCGGGCCGGCCAGGGATGCCAGGTTCTTCAGGCGGATGGCGAGAATCTTCATGGCTGTTCCTCTTCCTGCTGCACGTCCTGCAACAGCAGGGCGAAGTCGGCCAGCGCCTGTTCGTCGGCGGGGTTGCCATAGGCCTGCTCCCAGGCGCGGCTGAACAGGTCCTGCGGGGTCATCTGGGCCAGTTCGACAAAGGCCAGGTCATCGTCTTCGGCATTGTTGCGGCCGGCGTATTCGGCACTGATGCGGATCAAGCGCACGGCCTTGCCTTGCAGTGCGGTTTCGATCTGCTGGCGCAGGTCGGGTTGCGGCTCATCCAGTATCACCCGCACCTCCAGCCAGGGCTGGCGGTTGGGGTCTTCGAGCAGGTCGATCACTGGCAGCTCGGCCAACTGCTCCAGCAGTTCGCCCAGTGGTGCCGGGCCGACCCGTTGCAGGGCCACGGCGCGCGGTACCGGGCGCGGTTCGACGCTGACCAGGCCAGTGCCGTCCAGCTCCACTTCCAGCACTTGGTGCGGGTAGTTGATTTCGGCGAACGACAGCGGGATCGGCGAGCCGCTGTAGCGGATGCGTTCTTCGCGGTTGACCTTCTGCGGCTTGTGCAGGTGGCCCAGGGCGACGTAGCTGATGGCCTTGTCGAACAGCTTGGCCGGCAGCGCTTCGGCGTTGCCGATGATCAGGCTGCGTTCGGAGTCCTCCGACACCGCGCCACCGGCCATGTGCGCGTGGCTGATGGCGATCAGCGCCTGGTCCTTCTTGCGCTTCTTTTGCGCGGCGGCGATCAGTTGCTGGTGCACCTGGGTAATGCCTTGCAGGTAGTCGTCACCCAGTTGCGGGCCGGTCACCTCGGCCGGGCGCAGGAAGGGCAGGGCCAGGCACCAGGCGGCGACCTTGCCACGGCCGTTGGTCAGCGGAATCAGCAGGCGCTCGGCATCCAGCTGGCCCTCGTCCAGCCAGTGCACACGGCCCAGGGCATGGGTGCGCAGGCGGCGCATCAGCGCCGCGGGCAGCTCGATGCGCGAGCCGGAGTCGTGGTTGCCAGCGATCATCACAATGTCCAGCTTCGGCTGTTGCTCGTGGGCCTGGACGATGAAGTCGTAGAGACGTTCCTGGGCTTTGACCGGCGGGTTGACCGTGTCGAAGATATCGCCGGCGATCAGCAGCGCATCCGGCTGGCGCAGGCGCAGCTGGCCGAGCAGCCAGTCGAGGAAGCAGGCGTGTTCGAAGTCGCGTTCCTGGCCGTGCAGGCTTTGGCCCAGGTGCCAGTCGGAAGTATGAAACAGACGCATGGATGACCTGTTGGTGTCGAGTCGAGCAAGCGGGGGCTTGGCTTGGGTGATGGGTGTTGCGCAAGGGCGGTATGGTAACCCAAGCCTATGCGGCAAGGCAGTCGCTCCTGGCGGGTAAGTGCTTTCCTACAAGCAGGTCCGCGCACTGAACGCCTTGTTCATTGACGGCCTAACGGCGTTTTCCTAGCGTCCTTGGGTTTCAAGCCTCAAGGACGCAACAATGATCAAGGATCTGACCGAGCGCTCGCTGCTTCAGTCTTGTCGTTCATTCACGTTGCACAACTTGGCCGAACAGGAGTAACCCCTCATGTTCGAAGCGGCCAGGTTTGGCGACGAGATTTCACACACCGGCGCATTGGGCGGCTTCCTGCTGGGCGCTGCCCTGGGTATCGCACTGGTGGCCACGGTGGCCATCGCCACCTTCACCTGCGGGTTAGGCGTGGCTTTGCTGGCCGGCATCGCGGCAGGTCTCGGGGGCAGCTTGCTGACCGCTGCCGGCGAGGCACTGGGCAGTCTGTTCTCATCCCCCTCAGGGACGATACTGACGGCCTCGCCCAACGTCTTCATAAATAGCCGCAAGGCCGCCCGCGTCGAGAAAAGCATCGGTGCCTGCGACAAGCACCCCGGCCCGGTGCAGATCGCCGAGGGCTCGACCAATGTCTTCATCAATGGCGTCGCGGCGGCGCGCAAGGGCGACAAGCTGACCTGCGGCGCGACCATTTCCGGGGGTTCGAACAACGTCTTCATCGGCGGTGGCGCTTACCGCTACCTGCCCGTGGATGACGAAGTCCCGGAGTGGCTGCGCACCACCGTGGATGTGCTGATGGCGATTGCTGGCGCAGCCAGTGGCCTTGCGAATGTGCTCAAGATGGGTACCCAGGCCGGTATGAAGGCCGCCCTACCTTGTGCCCTGAAATTCACGGCCGGCTTCATTGCTGGCGAAGTGGCCGCCCGCTACATGGTCGAGCCTGTGGCACGCAGGGTGTTGGGTGGACTGGTTGGCAACCCGGTCGACCTCACCACCGGCCGCAAGCTGATCCCCGATGAAATTGACTTCAGCCTCCCGGGCTTGATGCCGATCGAGTGGTCACGTTTCTACGCCAGCGACCTTACCGTCGACAGCGTGCTCGGGCGCGGCTGGGTGCTGCCCTGGGAGCAAAGCCTGCGTCGGCGGGGCTCATTCATTTACCTCACCGACAACCAAGGCCGCAAAGTTCCGTTCGTGACCCTGCAACCGGGCGAACGGATCTACAACCCGCACGAGCAGGTGTACCTGGTGTGCACCGAGGGCGGCCACTACATCCTGCAAACGCGGGACAACCTGTTCTTCTACTTCGGCGAAGTGCCAGACACCAACAGCGAAGTGCCGCTGCAACGCATCGAGAACGTTCTCGGTCACTTCCTGCATTTCACCCGCACGCCTGACGGTACGCTGACCGACATCAGCGGCACCGGCGGCACCCGCGTGCACCTGCACTACGACCACCCGCTGGGCCGCCTGACCGACATCAAGCGCGTGGTGAACGACCAGGCGGTCGAAACGCTCACCCAGTACCGCTACGATGAACACGGCCAGTTGAGCGCGGTGATCAACCGCAACGGCCACACCGTGCGCAGTTTCAGCTACGCCGAAGGCCTGATGGTAACCCACAGCAACGCGCTGGGCCTGGGCTGCCATTACCGTTGGGAAACTCTCGGCGGCCAGCCGCGCGTGGTCGAGCACTGGACCACCGATGGCGAACGCTTCCACTTCCGCTACGACCTCGACGCCCGCACCAGCTGGGCCACCGACGTGCTCGGCCGCGAGCTGGAAGTGCAGTACAACCCCGACCACCGGGTGATCGCCAGCCGCGACTACGGCGGCGAACGCTACGCCACCGAGCTGGACGACAATGGCAACATGGTCGACCTGACCTTGGCGGACGGTAACCGCCTGCAATTCAAGTACGACGAATTCTCCCGCCTGCTCGAAGAAACCGACCCGCTGGGCCGCAAGACCACCTACGAATATCACCACCTGACCACGCTGGTGACCCAGGTCAGTTACCCGGATGGCAGCACCTGGCGGGCGCGCTACGACGAAAAGGGCAACCTGCTCGCCGAATTCGATGCCCTGGGTCAAATGACCGAATACCTGAACAGCGATGACGGCCTGCCGCACACCATTATCGACGCGACCTACAAGTCCAAGTACCTGTGGTGGAACACCTTGGCACAGGTCGAGCGTTACCAGGATTGTTCGGGCAAGAATACCTGGTACCGCTACGACGAACGCCAGCACCTCGTCGCGGTAACCGATGCGCTGAACCAGACCACCACGCTGGAGCGCAAGCCCGACGGTGAGGTGCTGCGCATCAGCCATCCCGACGGCACGGCGGAAACTTTTACCTACAACGACCTTGGTCAGGTGCTCGACCACACCGATGGCAAAGGCCAGATCACCCGCCTGCTACGCACTTCCCGTGGTTTGCCGAGTAACCGCCGGGACCCGAAAGGAGGGACGGTTCGTTACGAGTACGACAAGGCCTGGCGTCTGACCGGGTTGGTGAACGAGAACAACGCCACGTACCGCTTTGCCTATGACGCCTCGGACCGGCTGACTGAAGAAGTGCGGGTGGATAACCTGACCCGGCGTTTCAGCTACAACCTCGGCGGCCATCTGACCCGGCTGGATGAGATTGGCTATGGCGAAAATGCCGAGCGGCCGGAGCGGCATACGCTGTTCGAGCGTGACAGCATTGGCCGGTTGGTCGCCAAGATCAACCGCGATGCGAGCCAGACCTTCGCGTACGACGACAGCGACCGGTTGCTGAGCATCGAGCGGCAGCCGACCGGAATCGGCAAGCAGCTAGGAATCAGCGAAGAAAAGCTGGAGTACACCTACGATTTGCTGGGCCGGCTGATCAAAGAAATCACCTCCGACGGCACGCTCTGCTACGAATACGACCCGCTCGGCAATCTGACTACGCTAACCCTGCCGGACGGCCGCAAGGTCAATCACCTGTACTACGGCAGTGGGCATCTGCACCAACTGAACCTGGACGGTCAGGTGATCAGCGACATGGAGCGTGATGACCTGCACCGCGAGGTTTACCGGACCCAGGGCAAGCTCACCAGTTGTTTCGGTTATGACGAGATGGGGCGCAAGGCGCGGCAATACGCCTCGATGCTGCCCGCCGACAAGCTCTCGCAGGTGCACAACACCGGTATCAATACCTCATTGCTGGTGGAGCATGCGTACAACCCGATTCACCGCCGTTACCAATACGACCCGGCAGGTGAACTGGTGCGTACGCTCGACAAGCTGCGTGGCGAGATCAAGTACGAGTACGAAGCGAACGGCCAGTTGCGCAGCCGCGATACGGGCTCGCTGGTTGGCAGCGAAGAGTTTCGTTACGACCCTGCGGGCAACCGCTTGGATTTCAATGCCCGGCAATTTGCCAAGTCCAGGGACAACCGCATCACACACTGGCGGGACCAGGAGTATCGTTACGACCCGTGGGGCAACCTGATCGAAAAATGCTCGGAATATGGCAACCGGTTGCAGCGCTTCGGTTATGACGGTGAAAACCGGCTGGTGCGGGCGGAGACATGGGTCAATGGCAAGCTGGAGAGTACCGGGCACTACCGTTATGACAGCCTGGGGCGGCGGGTGGCCAAGCTGGCTGAGATCAATGGCCAGGTCGAGCAGAAGCGCTTCCTCTGGCAAGGGCTGAGAATGCTGCGGGAGGAGACGCCGGGGCAGAGCATCCTGTATCTGTATGAGCCGGGTAGCTATGCGCCGTTGGCGCGGGTCGATCAGGCGGAAGGGGAGGAGCAGAAGCTTTATTATTTCCATACTGACCAGATTGGTACGCCGCTGGAGGTCACGGACAGTGACGGTAAGATCGTCTGGCAGGCGACGTATCGCTCGTGGGGGGCAATAGAGAGTCTGCCGATCAATGAGATCGAGCAGAATTTGCGTTTCCAAGGTCAGTACTTTGATAGTGAAACGGGACTGCACTACAACACGTTCCGGTACTATGGTCCTGAGATAGGGCAATTTATCACCCAAGACCCAATTGGCTTGGGCGGGGGATGGAATCTCTATAAATATGCCAACAATCCGGTTGTTTGGGTTGATCCCTTTGGATTGGATGCATTAAGCACTCTTGCCGAGCGTGGTTATTTTGGTATAACTAAAACACTAGGTGGTGGCCTAGATTATTCTGGTAGCAATGCGCTTTATGCGAAAAATCCAGGGGTCAATCCCATAGTGGTAATTGAATATACGGGAAATTATATTGAGGACTTTGAGGCTGCAAACAAAGTGGCCGAATTAAATCAAAAAACCACGCCGCGAGGCTATGTGTGGCATCATGTGGATGACTATAATCCTAAAACCAATAAAGGCACTATGCAATTAGTAGAGCAGAGGGCTCATCAAGGTGTTCCTCATAATGGAGGAGTATCTCAATATAAAGCTGCAACCGGAAAAGCTTATACATTCCCAGCCAGAAAGCCAGTGGCCGCGAAAAAAGCAGGAGGAATTTCATGTTAGATCTCGAAGGGTCTGAATCCAGTATTGATGTCGGTGATTTTTCAGAAATTGAAACTTTGGCAAATGGTAAGCTTCCGATCCTATTTAAGGAAATTTATCTTAGGAACAATGGCGGATTTCCCAGGGTTACCGAGGTGGAAGGTGATGAGTATGTATTTAGTATAAATGGTTTCAATTCGGTAAAATTCGGGGAGCTACCGATAGAAAAATTAATGCAAGAATATAATGCTCAAGATAAGGCTTTGCATGGCTATGTGCCTTTTGCATATGACGATGGCGGCAACAGCTTCATGCTTTCTCTGAGGGAGGAAGACGCTGGAACTGTATATTTACTAATTCAAGATGGTCTGCAAATGGAGAGGGTCTGTGCGAGCTTTGATGATTTCGTAAATTCGCTGAGCATTGGGTGAGATAGTTGTTTTATTAAGGTGAGGTTCAGTTGTTAAAGTGCTGGATTCAATCGCTTAGCAAGAACTGCTTGTGGGGTTGATAGATGTTGCGGCAATCGAGGTTGAACCGGAGTGCGTTGAGGTTTTCGCTCGCTTTGATTTTGCTAAACAGCGTGCGCCTGAACTGTGCTCTGACTTTACCGAGGCTTACAAACAGGCTGGACTGACAAAGGCTCAAGTGAAATCAATAGGCAAATACACTTGGCACCACTTGGACGATTTCGATCCTGTGACGGGCAAAGGTACTATGCAGTTAGTAATGCAGTCTGCTCACAAGGCTTCGTTGCCGCATACTGGCTCAGTCGCGCAATTCGAAAAATATTTTGGTTTGCCTTCTGGATCTTATGGGATACCTGAAGCTATAGCTATCTCACAGGATAAGGGTTGACTAAAGGCCGCCCACAGAAAACAACATTAAAAACTTGTTGAAGATTCTATAATGGATGACTTTGAACTGTTTGATTCTGGTGCTCCCGTCTCGATATTAGATATTGATAACCTTGAGTCTGAAATTGGCATGCAATTTCCAACGGACTTCAGGGAGCTTTACCTGTCTTTCAATGGAGGCACTCCGAATCGGGAGTTTTGGGCGGGCGATAAAAATTATGAGCCGATTAGAATTGAAGATTTTAAAAGCATCGCCAGCGCTGAAATCGTTGACAAAGACGAGACTAAATACATAGGCGGATGCTTCAATTTGATGGTGCATAGGAACGTATTGCCAGCACATTTGGTACCTTTTGCCGTTGATGAGGCAGGTAATTTTATTTGCCTTGATAAAGAAGGAGGTAGTGTTATTTATTTTGCGGTTGATGTTTTTCAGCCGGATATTGACATGCGCATAAATCACATTAACGCTCAAAAGATGTTGTCCTCTTCGTTTCGTGTGTTTATTGACTCCTTGGTTGGTGAGGGTGAGGTCGATCAGTAGATTCCTTGAGGGGCGTGCATATTAGGTCATTAGATGATTGAAATGAAAATGATGATCGACAAGTTGTCTGGTGCGCCTGCACTTATTCCCGGTGCATCCGAAGAAGATCTGGAATTATTTGTTCAGCGCTGTCAGTTGGCGTTGCTTGCTATGCCGCCCTCAGAGTATCTGGAGCTATTAGGTGTTTGTAATGGGGCTGCGGAGAATGGCGTATTTTTGTATTCAACTCGCCGAATACCATTTTCGGATTGTGCCGGTGAGACCAATGATTTTATAGAGATGAATTTGAATTGGCGTGATTTGGAATGGATGAAGGATTACTTGGTTTTTGGAGAGAGTGATATGGATGTTTATGTGCTGGAAATGTCCTCAAAAATATATCAGGTGAGAGATCGCCAGGCCTTCGATAATGTTTACTATGAGTTTTCAACATTTAATGAAATGGTAAGTCATATGTTTGGTTTTATGGCGGTCGGGTGAGTTTTTAAGGGGCAGTTTTCCAATTTCTGATAGAGTGTGATCCATGAACTCCCCCTGCTACAAGATGGGGCTCAATTTGCCGTGGCATCTCTGGCCCCATGAAAAACCCTGCGCCTCCTGGGTTTGAGGTTACGAGACCTCTGCATGCGGATTGTTCCGATGAAGGAATATACAGAAATGGAAGGTTTTTCTCGATTGGCTTCGAGGATCAAGTAAAGGTGTTAAACTATGAATCAAACTTCCAAGGGTCGAGTGAAGTGGTAAATACCTAGAAGAGGGCAAGATCATTTTCCGGATGGGGGTTATATAAAAATGGAGATATCCCTGTTGATCCAGGGTTTCGTTTTTCCATGATTGCTAAGGCTGCTAAATTGGGTTCGGAACTGCAGCGGGTCAATAGTTTGCCTTCGGGGTATTGAGGTGTATGAAAATGAATTGGCCTGAATCTTTGAGGCGGCGTATTGTAACGAGCTAAAAGGTTATGATGTATATTTTTCACCTTACGATGTTCCTAGAACAATGTCTGTCATTGCGATTGTCATGGAGGGGGCTGGGGTCTCAGCTTCAGCCCTTATGAAGCTCCATCGTGTACTTGGTGTCCCATTGTTGCAGTTGAAATCAACGATTCTGGCGCATGAGCCAGTATTAGAGTTGGAAATTTTTGACGGCGAATATCACGATCATGCAAAAATGATTCGATCAGTTTGTGCTGTGCTAACTGCGGAAAAAGTAGATGCGTCTTATTACGAAATTCCCTATGGTCAGCAATATGTAGGGAACCCCAAATTATCCATTTGGAAAATCGATTCAAGTCTGGTGGAGGGTATATTGAGTGCGGCTGATGATGAGGTGGAGCGACAGCTCAATAGTTAGTCTAATAGGGGGTATACGAAGTTCCTCAGCGGCACCCGCGTTCACCTGCACTACGACAACCCGCTGGGTCGCCTGACCGACATCAATTGGTGAACAACGAATTTCTGATCGCGCCGATCTGGAAGCCTTGAGTGTTTCGTGACTTGGCTCTCGCTTTGCGGGAGGTATTAAGCTTGCCCTCAAAAGCATGCTGTTTTACCCTCCAAACCGGCCATGATCATGGCTATTCGACACACACGGACGATAATCACAGGAGTCACCAATGGAAGGCATCCCACAAACCCAATCCACCCCAGATAACCTCAAGCCAAAATGGCGGGAGCGTTTCGCTTTCTTCGATCAGTACGGCGCACCCACCTCCGAGCCCTACAAAGCCGCTTTCCGCGCCTTGCCATTTGGTAAGAAGCTGCTGATCAACAACAACTTCATCGCCTTTTTCTTCGGCCCGATCTACTGGTTCGTGCTGGGACTGTGGAAGAAGAACCTGGTCATGCTGGCCATCATGATCGCCATCGGCGTTCTCCTGAGCTACTACGAGATCGCGACGGGTAGCGAAATCCCGCGCCCGTTGGATAACGGCATCAGCATGGCGTTTGCGTTTCTGTACAGCTTCCTGACCAACCGTGCCTACTACCTGAAGCAGACCAAAGGACAGCAGAGCTGGAACCCGTTCGAGGGGCAGCGGTTCATCTGAGCTGTCAGCCAGGTCAACCGGTGCTCGCAGGTTGATGAAGCCCCGATCACGGTCTCTGTAGGAGCGGCCTTGTGTCGCGAAAGGGCCGCAAGGCGGCCCCGGCGATTTTGCGGTGATGCGCAGATCCTGGGGGCGCTTCGCACCCCTATCGCGACACAAGGCCGCTCCTACAGGGGCCGCGCATGTCTTGGGGCTGTGTAGTCAGTGCCAGGTGATATCCCCGGTTTGCCGGTGCAACAGCAACTCGGCCAGGGCCTTGGTCATCTGTACGTGATGCACCGCGTTGACCAGCATGTTGATGCCGGGCTCGCCGGCATTGGCGCAGATGTATTCGTCCAGCGAGTCTTCGATGCCGGCCATCAGCTGGAGGGTGTGGATCAGGGCGTCAACCGAGGGGGTGTCCTGGTTGATGGTGTAGAAGGGGCGGGCCGTTAGTTTTACGGGTGGATCGGGGACGAGTTTCTTCATGGCGTATTCCTCTGAAGGAGAAGGGAACTGCCACCTGAATCTTTCTCACGGATTGAGGGTGGCAGCCGTACGCGGGGTGAGAAACCGAGGAGAAATACGCAAAGACTCGGCCAGGCCAAGGCCCGCCCACGTACGGCCACCATAGAGGTGCTGCGTAAAATCTCTGTCGGGTTCTCACACCCGGTCACCGAAGCGACCCGGAAACGTTATCCGTGAGGTGTTTCCCCGACAACAGCGATAGTTCGGCAGCGCGCGTAGGATAATTCCTAAGTGGGTTGATTCTGAAGCATTAGGGTGCAGGTTCAGAAATGTCGTACGGCGGCGGGTGGCACCGGCTACGCCGGTGTTCGCGGGTGAACCCGCTCCCACAGGTACTGCGCAAGGTTTGTGGGAGCGGGCATGCCCGCGAAGAGGCCTGCACAGGCAGCACATCACTTGGGATAGAGCGGCGGCAGGCTGCCGTTCTCGCCGGTCGGTAGCAATACCTGCTCAGCCGGCGGGATCGTACCGATCGCCCGCCACAAATCTTCACCCTGCCAATACTGCCCGCTCTCGCTATACAGCGCCCCGTTCAACCCATCCAGTGCATCCGACAACGGCACGAACCGCGCCGCCATCTCGGCCAGGGTCTCCGGCTGCTGGCGGGCCCAGGCGTCCAGCGCCTGGCGGGTTGCCTGTGGGTCGTTGGCCTGGCACGCGCGCTTGAGATCATCCAGCAAGGTACGCGGGCTCGGCCCGGCCTGCGCGGCACGCAGCACCGCTGGCTGCGAGCGGGCGCGCCACCACAGGGCAAAGCCCAGCACGGTGGTGAGGGCGAACACCAGGGTGGCCAGCTGCCAGGGCCACAGCAAGCTGCTGGCACTGCTGTTGTCGCCAACCGGGGTGTCGGCGCTCAGCGCCGGGTTGTCCTGCACATTCAGCGTGCGCGCCGGCAGGCTGCTGTGCTCCAGGTGGTCTTCTCGGGTATTCCACCAGGCCACTTCCAGCGCCGGCAGGGCCAGCGCGCCGCTGTGGGTTGGCACCAAGGCTTCGCGCTCTTCGCGGTTGGCAATCATCCCTCGTTCGCTGATTTCGTTGCGCAGCAACGGCTGGTCGGGGTACCGGCGCAGGCCGGTGATTTCGGTGGCTGGCAGCGGTGGCAGCTGGGTGCTGGACAAGCCTTCGGCACGCAGGGTGATGTTACGGGTCAGCGAGTCGCCAATCTGCACCTGCTGGTTGCCAGGGTCGGGGTTCCAGTGCTCTTCAAGTGTCAGGCTGCGGGCCGGTAGCCAGGGCGCGCCAGCAGGCCAGGCCGCCGGAATCGGCCGTACGGCCAGGCGCAATGGCAACGAACTGACCTGCACCTGGTGGCCGGCCCGGGTCGTGCCGTTGGCTTGCGGGGCCTCGTCCTGGCTAGCGGCGGCGGTGGCGGTGAAAGTCAACGGTGGGATGTCGAGGGTGCCGCTTTGTTGGGCATACACGGCATAGCGGGTTTCGATCACGCCGTGGCGGACGCCGTTGATTTCCTTTTCATAGGTGCGCGATTCACCCAGCGGTTCGACCTTGGCGTTTTCCAGTTGCAGCGGGCTGAGGCTGCTGTCGTCGTACAGTGCCACTGAATGGTAGATGCGCAGGGTGAGCACGGCCTGGGCCTGGACGTAGACCTCGCTGCTGTCGAGCGTGGCTTCGATGAACACCTGCGAGGCACTGTCCTGGCGGCTGGCATCGGCCTGCAGCACTTGCAGTTCGATGGCCTGGCTGTGCGACTGGCCTAGTTGCAGTTCGGGGATGCGCAGGCTGCCGCTGCGCCGCGGCAGCAGGGTGATGATCCAGCGGGTACTGGCGCGGGTTTCGCCATCGAGGCTGTGCAGGCTGTTCAGCTGGCGCGTGCCGCGCACTTCGAAGTCACCCTCCAGCGCGCGCAGGTCGGGCTTGCCGAACTGGGTGACGTCCTGGCTTTCCAGGGTCAGCTCCAGGCTTTCGCCGGCTTCCAGGCGGGTACGGTCGACGCTGGCACGCAGCAACGGTTCGGCCTGGGCCAGCACGGCCCACAGCAGACAGAGGAGAAAGACGCCGAAGCGACTCATCGTGAGGTTTCCTGATGCAATTGCTGTTCATACCAGAATTTGCGCCGCAGCAGCTCCGCCGGGTTGTCGGGGATCTCCCGCAGCCATTGTTCCAGGGCCTGGCGCTGTTCGGTATCAAGGCTGGTCGATACCGGGCGCTGCGGCGGCTGGGTGACGCTGTCGTCCGCGCCCGCTTGGTTGCCGGGCGTTACCTGGCTGTTGCTACTGCCTTCGCCGGGCTGTTCGGCGCTGGCCTGTTCGTCGTTGCCGGGCGTGCCTTGGGCCGGGCTGCTGGCCGAGCTGCTGTTGCCTTCGGTTTCGCTGCCGGGCGTGCCTTGGGTATCGCTGCTGGCCGGTTGTTCCTCGGCAGTGGCCTCGCGCTGTTGCAGCAGTTGCTGCACCAGTGCCTGGTTGTCCAGCGCCGCTTGCAGGTCGGGCTGGCGTTCAAGGGCTTGTTCGTAGGCGTCCAGCGCAGCTTCCAGCTCACCGCCGCGGGCCAGGGCATTGCCTCGATTGTAGTGTGCGGCGGCGGTGTCGCCTTGGGAAAAGGCTTCGGCAGCGCCGGCATAGTCGCCGGCCTGGTACAGGGCCATGCCGCGCCATTGCGGGTCCTGGAAATGGCGCGCGGCACTGGCCGGGCGATTCTGCTCCAGCAGGCGCTGGCCTTGCTGGTCGGGGCGCAGCCACAGGTCGTTGAACTCGAAGGCCTGGCTGGGCTGGGGCAGGGCCAGCAGCAGCGGCAGGCAGAACAGCCAGCCGCGTCGGCCGGCACAGGCGGCCAGCAGCAACAGCGGCAGCAGCAGCCAGTACCCCTGGTCGGCCCAGCTGTCCAGTTGCAGGGTCTGGCCATCATTGCGCCCGGTGCGCGGGCTGTCGAACAGGCCCAGGCCTCGCAGGTCGAGGTCGTCGATGCGAGCATGCCGGTAGCGCCCGCCGGTGCCGTTGATGAAGCCCTTGAGGCTGGCGCTGTCCAGGCGTGGCAACAGGATGCCGCCCTGGTCGTCCTTGAGGTATTCGCCATTGGCCTGGCGCACCGGTGCGCCTTCGCGGCTGCCGATGCCCAGCATCAGCAGGCTCGGGCCCTGGCGGCCGAGGGCCTGGGCGATGCCTTCGCGCTCCGGGGCGCTGAGCGACGAGCCGATCAGCAGCAGGCGGCCCTGGCCCAGGCCGCTCTGGGCAAGCAGGGCAAGGCCTTTTTGCACGGCCAGGTCGGCGCGCTGGCCGGGCTTGGGCATGATCGATGGGTCGACCGCCTCGAGCAGGTTGCGGCTGGTGGCCAAGTCATCGGACAGCGGCACCAGGGTGTGTGCGGAGCCAGCGTAGACCACCAGCGCGGTCTGGCTGTCGCGGCGGTGCTCCAGCAGGTCGAGGATTTTGCGCCGCGCCTGCTCCAGGCGGTTGGGCGGGCTGTCCTCGGCGAGCATCTGCGGGGTCAGTTCGAGCAGGATCACCAGTGGGTCGGCCGGGCGCTGGCGGCTTTCTTCCACGCGCTGCCAACTGGGCCCGAGCAGCGCCAGGATCACCAGCACCCAGGCCAGGCCCAGTGCTACCCATGGCAGCTTGCTGGTGCTGCCGCTGCCACCGCCGAGCAGGACGCCATGGAACGCCGGCGGCAGAATCATCTGCCAGCGCCCGGCGCGCTTGCGCCGGTGCCACAGTTTGTACAGCAGCCAGGCGAGCAGGGGTACGGCCAGCAGCCAGAGCGGGCGCAGCCATTCGGGCCACAGTTCGATCATCGCCGCCTCCTCAGGCGCAGGCGCTTCAGACGCTGGCGCCATTCCGGGTGCGGTTGCAGGAAGCGCGGCTTGCGCAGCAGGCGGTGCAGCAGGTTGTCCGGCCATTGCACGGCCAGCACCAGCAGCACGCTCAGCAGCAAGGCCAGGGCCAGGGGCCAGGCATACAGGGCCTTGGCCGTGCGCGCCTGGGTCGGTTGCTGGGCCACCGGTTCGAGCTGATCGAGGGTGTCGCCGATGGCGTCCAGTTCGGCGCCGTCATGGGCGCGGAAGTAGGCACCGTGGGTGATGTCGGCAATTTCCTTGAGCGAGGCTTCGTCCAGGTCCAGGCTCGGGTTCAGGCCGAGCAGACCAGGGGTGCCGCTGGCTTCGGGGTTGGCGCCGATGCCGATGGTGTAGATGCGCACGCCTTCCTGGGCGGCCAGGCGGGCGGCGGTCAGCGGGTGGATCTGCCCGCCGTTGTTGGCGCCGTCGGTGATCAGCACCAGCACCCGGCTTTGTGCCGGGCGTTGACGCAGGCGCTTGACCGCCAGGCCAATGGCGTCTCCGATGGCGGTGTTCTTGCCGGCGATACCGATCTGCGCCTCGTCGAGGAAGGTACGCACCGTGCGCCGGTCGAAGGTGAGCGGGGCCTGCAGGTAGGCCTGGCTGCCGAACAGGATCAGGCCCACGCGGTCGCCTTCGCGGTCCTGCAGGAAGTCGCCGAGCAGCGCCTTGACCAGGTCGAGGCGGCTGATCTCTTCGTTCTGCCACTGCATGTCGGGGAAGTCCATAGACCCGGACACATCCACTGCCACCAGCAGGTCGCGGCCGCTGGCGGCCACTGGCACCGGCTCGCCCAGCCATTGCGGGCGGGCGGCGGCGCACAGCAGCAACAGCCAGATGACGACAAAGGGCGCCTGCTGGCGCCAGGTTGGCAGGTTGAGCCGCGCGCGGCGCCCGGCCAGGCCTTCCAGTTCGTCGAGGAAGCCCACCTTGAGCACCGGTTCGCCGCTGTCGGCTGCTGGCAGCACCAGGCGCGCCAGCCACGGCAGCGGCAACAGGGCGAAGACCCACGGCCAGGCCAGTTCAAACATGCTTGCGAATCCAGGTTTCGACGGCTTGGCTGAGCCCGGCGATGGCCTTGTCGTCGAGCTTGCACTCGGGTTTGTAGGCGCCTTCGACCAGTACCATCCAGCGGGTCAGGCCGGCGGCCGGGCAGCGGTTGTCGAGAAACGCCAGCCACTGGCGGCCGTTGAGGGTATGGCTGTTGGCGCCTGGGTAGTGGCTGCGGCACAAGCGCTTGAGCAGGGCGTTGATCTGTTGCAGCCACGCCCCGGCCGGCGCGCCATCGTAGGGGCGCGGCAGGCGGGCCAGTTCGGCCAGTGCTTCCACGCGTACCGGGTCCAAGGGTTGTTCGGCACGCACGATACGACGTTTGCCCGGGCGCCAGTGGCGCACCCGCCACAGGCCCCAGGCCAGCAGCGGCAGCATGGCCAGCAGCAGCCACCAGCCGGGTGCCGGTGGCCAAAGACCGATCGGCGCGGGGGCGATCAGCGGCTGCAGTTGATCAAGCGGGTTCATTGGCCGCTGCTCTTCATGACGCGCTCCGTGGCCGCTGGGCGTTCAGGTACTCGCGCAGCTGCTCGATCATGTCGCTTTGGGTGCTCAGTGGCATCAGCAGCACGCGCAGCTTTTGCGCCATCAGCTCCCAGCGCTCGATGCGCGCTTCGGCCTGCTGGCGGTAGGCCTGGCGCAGGTTGGCGTCCAGGGTGTCGAGCTCCAGCTGCGCGCTGCGCTGGGCGAAGCGCAGCAGGCCAGCGGCGGGCAGGGCATGATCGAGCGGGTCGGACACCGGCATCAACAGCAGGTCGCAATGGCGCGAGAGCATGGCCAGGTGCTGCTCCACCTGGGCAGTGAGCGAGCGCTCATCGCAGATCACGATGGCCAGGCTGCCGGGGCGCAGCACTTCGCGGGCGCGGCGCAGGGCCAGGCCGAGGCTGTCGGCACCGGGCGTGGCCTCGGTGTGCAGCGCCTGGTTGACCTTGGCCAGGCGGTTGAGCAGTTGCAGCAGGCTCTGTTTGCTGCGCCGGGGCTTGATTTCGTGGTGCTCGTTGTCGCCGAACACCAACCCGCCAATGCGGTCGTTATGGCCCAGCGCGGCCCAGCCGAACAGCGCTGCAGCCTGGGCGGCCAGCACCGACTTGAACATCAGCCCCGAGCCGAAGAACAGCCGTTGGCTCTGCTCGACAAGAATGAAGATTGGCCGTTCGCGCTCTTCGTGGAACAGCTTGGTATGCGGCTCCTGGGTACGCGCGGTAACCCGCCAGTCGATGTTGCGCACATCGTCGCCAGCCTGGTAGACGCGCACCTGGTCGAAGTCCACGCCGCGCCCGCGCAGCTTGGAGTGGTGCAGGCCCACCAGCGGGCTGCGCTGGCCGGGCCGGGAAAACAGCTGGATTTCGCGCACGCGGTGGCGCATGTCGATCAGCTCGGCAAGGCCGATGCGGATGCCGGGTTCGGCCAGCGATGCAGTGGGCATGGGCTCAGGCAACGGCGACGACGTCGAGGATGCGCTGGACCACGCGGTCCTGGTCGATCCCTGCCGCCTCGGCCTCGAACGAGAGGATGATGCGGTGGCGCAGCACGTCGAACAGCACCGCCTGGATGTCTTCGGGGCTGACGAAGTCGCGCCCGGCCAGCCAGGCGTGCGCGCGCGCGCAGCGGTCCAGCGAAATGGAACCACGCGGGCTGGCGCCGTAGGCGATCCAGTCGGCCAGTTCGGCATCGAACTTGGCCGGAGTGCGGGTGGCCATCACCAGTTGCACCAGGTATTCCTCCACCGCGTCGGCCATGTACAGGCCAAGGATTTCCTTGCGGGCGGCGAAGATCGCCTGCTGGCTGACCCGGCGCTCGGGCTTGGTCTCGCCGCCCAGGGCTTCACCACGGGCCTGCAACAGGATGCGCCGCTCTACCGCAGCGTCGGGGAAGCCGATTTTCACGTGCATCAGGAAGCGGTCGAGCTGGGCTTCGGGCAGCGGGTAGGTGCCTTCCTGCTCGATCGGGTTCTGTGTGGCCATGACCAGGAACAGCGGCGACAGGTCGTAGGTGCTGCGGCCCACGCTGACCTGGCGTTCGGCCATGGCTTCGAGCAGTGCGGACTGCACCTTGGCCGGGGCGCGGTTGATTTCGTCGGCCAGCACCAGGTTGTGGAAGATCGGCCCCTGCTGGAACACGAAGCTGCCGGTTTCCGGGCGGTATATCTCGGTGCCGGTGATGTCGGCCGGGAGCAGGTCGGGGGTGAACTGGATGCGATGGAACTGCGCCTCGATGCCTTCGGCGAGCTCTTTGATGGCCTTGGTCTTGGCCAGGCCCGGCGCGCCTTCGACCAGCATGTGGCCGTCTGCCAGGAGCACGATCAACAGCCGCTCGACCAGTTTCTCCTGGCCTAGGATCTGGGAAGAAAGAAAGGTGCGCAGCGCGATCAGCGCTTCACGGTGTTCCATTGGTGACGGTTCCTGGTATGGGGCCGCAGGCGGCTGGAAGCAGCTGCCCTGGCAAGGGGTGATACTTTAATCCATCCGGGGGGGTGGCGACCAATGGCGGTAGGGAAATTTATCCTTGCCGGGGGCCATGCAGGTCCGGAAATGTCCTGCATATGGCTGGCCATTGGCTGATGTTCCGCGGCGGTGTGCTGGCGCCTGCTTGTGCTTTTTGTACAAGCAGGAGGCAGGACAATGGACCTGAACAGCTGTAGCACTGCACGCATCACGCCGGTCACTCTGCGTTTTGGCGTGTTCTTCGATGGCACCGGTAACAACCTGAACAATGTGATGGCGGTGGATGCACCGGTGGGTAAAGGGGGCAGTTATGCCAATGCCATGAGCAATGTGGCCCTGTTGCATGCACTGTACCCGACGAAGGGGGCCAATGCTGATGGGACCATGGCGTTTCTGAAGCGCTATGTCGAGGGCGTGGGCACCCTGGCGGGGGAGGCGGATCATGCCTATGCCTCGGCCACCGGGTGTGGGCGTAGAGGGGCCGAGGCGCGGGTCACCGAGGCCTTGGCGGGGATAGCTGGGCAACTGCGGGACTGGCGCCAGGCGCACCCACAGGCAAGGCTCGAGCGGGTCGAGTTCGACTTGTTCGGTTTCAGCCGCGGCGCTGCGGCTGTGCGTCATCTGGCCAACCTGCTGCATGATGGCGGCAGCAGCCTGTTGGCTGTGCCCTGTGGCATCGTGATCAACTTCATCGGTCTGTTCGACACGGTTGCTGCGATTATCGCGCCGCTGCAGGGCGACTTCGATCCTGCCGACGACCGCCATGGTGGCTTGCGCCTGGGTCTGGTCGCGGGCATTGCCCGGCAAATGGTGCAACTGGTGGCGGGGGACGAGCAGCGGCACAACTTCCCGCTGGTACGCAGCGGCCATGACATCGTGTTGCCAGGCGTGCACTCGAACATTGGCGGTGGTTACCCGGATACCACGCAGGAGCAGGTGCTGCTGTGCAAACCGCATTCTCAGCGGGTGCCGCTGAGAATGCGCGCCGAGCACACGCGTGTGCATGCCACAGTCAGTGCGTTGCTGGCGTCGTCGTTTGGCGAAATGGGCGCGCCCAGGCCGCGTGTGCTGGCCTGGGAGGTTCCGATTGCCGGTGGCCTGCCTAGCGAGGCGCAGAAACAGGTGTATGCGGCGGTGTACCGCGAACGGGAAGTGGCGGGGCAGCTGTCGCGGGTGTACCTGAGCATCATGCGGGAGCTGGCGGTGCGCGCTGGTGTGCCGTTTGCGCAACTGGGCGGGCAGGTTGAGTACCGGCTGCCGGATGAACTGCTGGGCATCAGCCGCAAGTTGCATGCGTTTGCCTTGGGTGAATGCGAACAGCCTGGGTTGACCGAGGATGAGCAGCGATTGTTGCGAGACAGGTACGTGCATGCATCAGCGAACTGGAATGCGTTGAAGGGGTTGCACGGCAGTGTGCTGGATGTGTTGTTCGTCAATCGGCCGGGAGCAGGTGGGCGGGTGGTGCATGCCAATCCGGTCGCCTGAGTAGCCAGTGCGCAGATGAATCAATGGCCATGTGCTGTTCTGCGGGATCTGCCTTGCATTGCGAAAGGGCTGCAAAGCAGCCCTGGGGCTAGACAGGCTGTCGGTGCTTCCTGGCCAGGTAGGCTTCCTGTGCCAAGGTCAGCAGCACCGTCAGCAGCATGAACACGATCGATGCCACGAAGATGCCATGAGGCAGGCGTTGGTCGAGCATCCAGCCAAACGCCACCGGCCCGAGGGCACCGCCGATGCTGAAGCCGGTCGAGACCAGCCCGAACGCTTTGCCCTCGGCGCCGCTCGGTGCCGCCGCCTTCACCAGCATGTCCCTCGACGGGGCGATGATCCCGGTCAGCAAGCCAATGGCACCGAGAACCACCACCAACCCCCAGCCCCGAAGCAGCCCGAGGGCCACCAGCGTTGTCAACGCGGCAGCCAGGGCAAAGGCCGAGGCCGCCACCAGGCCGTGACGCCGGGTCCGGTCAGCCAAGGCCCCACCGCACAGTACACCTGCAGCACTGCTGAGCAGAAAGGCCGTGAGTGCCGTGTTGGCCCAGGCCAGGGTCAGGTCTTGGCCCTGGACCAGGGCGGCCACGGAGAACTTCTCGATGGCACTGGTGCTCAGGTTGAGCAAGATGAACAGGACCGTCAACAGCCCGAGCATGGGCGTGAACAGTCGCGCGCGACCTGCTGCAGTGGGGCCAGAGCCGCCTTTGCCAGGCTTGGCAACGTGGTGGATTCCACTGCCTGGAACCGATATCAACAGCAAGGCGGCAACCCCCGCAGCCGCGCCCGCCATCAGGGCAGCCTGCGTGCCGAATAGTGCAGCGATGCCGAGAAATATCGCTGGCGTTACCGCCGAGCCGAGGAAGCCGGCAAAGGTATGGATCGAGAACGCCCGCCCCAGGCGGCCTTGTTCGATGCCGTTGGCCAGCAGCGCGTAGTCGGCCGGGTGGTACACGCCATTGGCCAGGCCGGCCATGGCCATCGCCACCAAAAGCAGGATGTAGCTGGGGCTGACAGCAACCAGCAGGAAACTGATGCTGCCCAGCAGCAAGCCCGCCTTGAGCACCTTGCGCGCACCGTAGTGGTCGACGGCATAGCCTAGCGGTGCCTGCACCAGGGCGGAGACGATATTGAACACGGCCAGGGCTGCGCCGAGTTCGACGAACCCTACCCCCAGCAAGTCGGGGAGCACGGGTAGCAGCGCCGGGATAAGCATGATGTGCACATGGCTGACGAAGTGTACGGCAGCAATTTGGGTAAGAAGCTTGGGGCCAGCTTTGGGCATGTCGATACCTGTTGTACGGCGTGCGCACCTGGCGCACGGCAGGATGGTGGAAAGCCCGCTTACCGGGAGAAGTGGCAGAAACCGGGTAGGCGGCCGTTCAGTACGGCATAGGCCAGCAAGCCAATGACCAGCCCCCAGAATGCCCCGCCAATGCCAAACAGGTTGATGTTGGCTGCCGCGGCCAGGAATGTGATCAGTGCCGCTTCGCGTGAACGGGCATCTGCCATTGCGTTGGCCAGGCTGGCGCCGATGGTGCCCAGCAGTGCAAGGCCGGCCAGCGTGGTGATGAAGGTGGCCGGCAGGGCCATGAACACACTGGCCAGGGTGACCCCGAATACCCCTACGAGGATGTAGCAGACGCCGGCAGCGATGCCCGCGACCCAGCGTTTGCCCGGGTCTTCGTGGGCTTCCTTGCCAGTGCAGATGGCAGCGGTGATGGCAGCGATGTTGAAGGCGTGCGACCCGAACGGTGCCATCAGCAACGACCCCAGGCCAGTGACTGCCACGATCGGATTGGCGCTGGTCTTGAAGCCATCGTTGCGCAGCACCAGCATGCCTGGCATGTACTGACCGGTAAGGGTGATCAGGAACAACGGCAGGGCCACGCTCAGGGCGGAGTTGAGGGAGAAGGTGGGCGCGGTGAACAACGGCGTGGCGAATTCCAGCCTGAGCGCTGTCAGGTCCACCTGGCCCTGCAGTAGCAGGTAGCCCAGGCCTAGCAGCAGAATGCCTACTACGGCATAGCGGGCGGTAAAGCGTTTGAATGTTACATAGGCCGCGATCAACAGCCCGGCCAGGGCGGGGTCGACCGACAGGCCGCCGAATGCACCAATGCCGAATTGCAACAGGATACCCGCCAGCAGGCCGGCGGCAATTCCGCCCGGGATGGCCCGTACCAGGCGCTCGAAGTAACCGGTCACTCCCAGCATCACGAAGCCGGCTGCCGACAGCAGGTAGGCACCGATGGCGTCGCTGTAGGGCACGCTGGCCAGCGCTGTGACCAGGAACGCAGCGGCCGGCGTGGACCAGGCGGTGATCACCGGCTCGCGGCTGTACCAGGACAGGACCAGGCCACTGAGCCCGACGCCGATCGACACTGACCAGACCCACGAGGAGGTCAGCGCCGGGCTCAGCCCGGCCAGCTTGGCGGCCTGGAACACCAGGATGAAGGTGCCGCCATAATTGACTATTACCGAAACGATCCCCGCCACCACGGGGTGAAGGATGTCTGTCAGCCGTAGCGGGGTTGGAACAGTGTGTGCGGGCGTGTTCATCGAGGCCTCGGTCGTTCTGGCGCATAGGGTTGGAAAGGCTGGTTTTTATAGCGCTAGAATGGCCGGTATAGCCCCACCACTTTTCCACACATGGCCATACCAATGTTCAAGCATGCACAACTGGAGTCGGTGAAAGCCTGGATCGGCGACCCAGAGCGCGCGTCACTGCCGTTGCACGTAAGAATCCAGCGTGCGATACGCCAGCTTGTTCTCGAAGGGGCGTTGCCCGTGGGCAAGGCGTTGCCCGCCTCCCGTGCGCTGGCGGCCTCGCTGGCTGTGTCACGGGATACGGTCGAGGCTGCATATGGCCAGCTGCACGCCGAAGGCTTCATCGAGCGCCGGGTGGGTAGTGGCAGCTTCGTATCACCCCGTGCGCAGCACCTTCCGGCCCCGCCCCGGGCCCGCAAGGTGAAAGCCCCGGACGAACCGCCGGCAATCAGCCGTCGTGGCCAGGCGCTGTGCCAGGAGGGCGGAGTGCACAATTTCTTCGTTTCTCGGCCGTTTGCGCCGGGGGTGGCGGAAACCCGCAATTTCCCGTTGCAGGCCTGGGAAAAGCTGCAACGGCAGGTGTTCAAGGAACATGGCTCCCAGGCATTGGAGCCCAGTAGCGCGCAAGGTACCGAGCCACTGCGGCGGGCTATTGCCGATTACGTCAATCTTGAACGTGGCGCACAGGCCACGGCTGACCGCGTGCTAATCCTTACCAGTTCACAGCAGGCGTTCAGCCTGTGTGCTCACGTATTGGCCGACGCGGGCGATCAGGTGGTTATCGAAGACCCGGCCTACCATGGGGTCAGGAAGGCGCTGGGTGCTGCTGGCCTGCATTGCATCGCCGTGGCCGTGGACACGGACGGCATGCAGGTCGCGCAGATAACACGGCTGGCTCCCCATGCCAGGGCTGTTTTCCTGACCCCTTCGCATCAGTTCCCTACTGGTGTGACCCTGTCCCTGGACCGGCGTCTGGCGGTGATCGAGTGGGCCCGGCAACAACGCGCCTGGATCATCGAGGACGATTACGACAGCGAGTTTCACTATGCCGGCAAACCCACCGCGTGCGTGCAAGGCCTGGATGCCCACGACCGTACGGTTTACATCGGCACGTTCACCAAGTCCCTGTTCGCCGGCTTGCGCATTGCCTACATGGTCTTGCCGCCGCAACTGGTCGAGCCGATGACCGCTGCGCGAACCTTGCAGGACGGGCATACGGCTTCGCTGGCACAACTGACCTTGGCCAGGTTCATCGAAGGCGGGCACTTCGGCGCCCATGTGCGCTTGATGCGGGCGATCTATGCGGAGCGCCGCGATGCCCTGGCGGCATTGGTGCAGGCACAGCTGTCGGACTTTCTTGTCGCGCGTGTGCCCGCAGGCGGCATGCAGATGCCTTGTGTTTTCACCAGGCCGATGCCTGAAGAGCAGGTCGTGAAGGCGGCGCAGGCCGCTGGTATAGACCTGCTGGGGCTAAGTGGCCTGTATGCGTCGACGAAAGGGGAGGCGGGATTGCTGATGGGGTTTGCGGCGCATACCCCTGGCGAGCTGGCGATGGCCGTGGCGAAATTGGCGAAGGTGTTGCGCCAGGTCGAGTCTGGCCAAGGGCGAGCAACGTTGCCAGGATGAAGCCCGGCAGCAAGACGCCGCCGGGCAGTTGTCACGGTCAGTCGGCCAGTTCTACCAGCATGCTCTTCAGGTAGTCGCTGCCTTGCGCATCCAGCGGTTGCAGGGGCAGGCGTGGAGCGCCGACATCCTGGCCGAGCAGTTTTAAACCGGCCTTGATGGTGGTGGGCAGGCCACGGCGGGTGATGTACTCCAGCAGTTCGTACTGGCGGTAGAACAACGCGCGAGCTTCGGCCAGGTTACCTTGCTGCACCGCGTCCCACAGCGCCAGGTTCAGTGCCGGGATCAGGTTGGGCGCGGCGGTGCACCAGCCGGTGGCACCGGCCACCAGGGCTTCCAGGGTGAGCGGGTTGCAACCGTTGTAGAAGGCCACCTGGCCATCGGTGGCCTTGAACAGGCGGTGCATGCGCTGAATGTCGCCGGTGCTTTCCTTGACCATGGTCACATTGGGCACTTCGCCGAGGATGCGCAGGATCAGCTCCACCGACAGGTCGGTGCCGCTGGTGCCCGGGTTGTTGTAGAGCATGATCGGAATGTCGATGGCTGCGCCCACCGCCATGTAGTGGGCGACCACTTCGGCTTCGGTGAGCTTCCAGTAGGAGATGGGCAGCACCATCACCGCCGTGGCGCCGCAGGCCTGTGCCAGGCGGGCGCGCTGCACGGTGCGTGCGGTAGTCAGGTCGGAGACGCTGACCACGCTGGGCACGCGGCCGGCGATGCGTGCCTGGCTGAAGCGCACCACCGTTTCCCATTCGCTGTCGGACAGGTAGGCGCCTTCGCCGGTGCTGCCCAGCGGTGCGATGGCGTGCACGCCGTCTTCTATCAGGCGGTCGATGGACAGGCCCAGGGCATCCAGGTCGAGCGCGCCGTCTGCCGTGAAGGGAGTGATGGTGTAGCCGATAACGCCGCGAATTACAGGTGTAGACATAACCAGGCACCTTTGCCGTTGTTGGGGAAAGAGTACAGCTTCAGTCAGCCCAGGCAGTCGCCATGGGCACGCAAGGCACGGCGCGCGTAATAGCTGAACGCGGCACCATGACGTTTGGGGGTGGAGATCCAGTCGTGGGCTTCCTTGCCCAGGGCATCCGGGATGGGGCGAATTTCACCGGCGCCCATGGCCAGCAGCTGCATCTTTGCCGCGCGCTCGAACAGCATGGCAAGGACGCAGGCTTCCTCGATCGAGCGGCCGGCGATCAGCAAACCGTGGTGGGAAAGCAGGATCGCGCGCTTGTCGCCGATCGCCCTGGAAATGATTTCACCTTCTTCGTTGCCCACCGGTACGCCGGGCCATTCCTTGAGGAACGCGCAGTCGTCGAACAGCGGGCACAGGTCCATGTGCGAGATCGCCAGTGGCACTTCCAGCATCGACAGGGCGGCGCTGTGCAGTGGGTGGGTGTGGATGATGCAGTTGACGTCGGGGCGTGCGCGGTACAGCCAGCTATGGAAGCGGTTGGCCGGGTTGGCCATGCCGCGGCCTTGCAGCACGGTGAGGTCTTCGTCGACCACCAGCAGGTTGGAAGCGGCGATCTCGTCGAAGCCCAGGCCGAGTTGTTGCGTGTAGTAGGTGCCAGGCTGCTCGGCGCGGGCGGTGATCTGCCCGGCCAGGCCCGAATCGTGGCCGCCGTCGAACAGGATGCGGCAGGTAAGGGCGAGTTTCTGGCGAGGAGTGTAGGTGTTGTCGGCCAGCGCCGTCAGCATCTGCTGCTGGGCGAGTTTGACGAGCTGATCCTTGGGGGTCTGCATGGTGGTCGTCATGGGCTGTACCTGCATGGGGAAGGGCGATGGATTGCTGATCGGCGAGGACACCGTCAGGACACAAGTGCGATATTAATGACACAAAGTGTCATATGCAAGCGATGTGTCATCGCCAGCGCCAGTCATCTGAGACTGCGCGGGGGAGGTATGGCGGGGTTGTCAGAGGTGGTGCAGGCAACGATCGGCAGGCCAGCCTTGGTCACAGGGCTGGCACGTGCCCTTCAAGGCGCGCCGAACAGCATCGTCCAGTACACGCCGTTATCGCTACGCGAGTTCTCGGCAAAGGCCGCACCCACCTGGGTAAACATCGGGTTCATCAGGTTGGCGCAATGCCCGGGGCTGGCCAGCCAGCCTGCCATCGCCTTGCTCGGTGACCCTTGGCCTGCGGCAATGTTCTCGCCGATCTGCCGCCCACGGTAGCCGGCATCCCATGCCCGATCCGCAGGTAGATCACCGTCGAGGTCGCGGTGCGCGAAGAAATTGTCGTTGGCCATCGCCCGGCTGTGGCGCTGCGCCGCCGTTCCCAGGGCGGTGTTCCAGGCCAGCGGGCGTGCAGCGGCAAAGCGCTTGCGACCACACAGGCGTGGTTTCGCCCGTGCAGCGTTCACCTGTGCCAGCAACGCTTTGCTTGCCGATCGCCCATCGCCGAGCTGGGCATCGAGCAGGGGCCGAGCCAGCAGCACCCGCCACTCGTTGCGTGAGCGACTCACACCGATATCGGCATATTGGCTATCGAGCAGCGCCGTGCAGTAGTCGCTGCGCAGCATATCGAAGGCCTCCTCGGCATCTTGCGCGCCGACCAGGCGGATGGCCCGCACCTTCACGGCCTGATAACCCGCAGCCTTCAATCCTTCCCGCAAACCCCCGCCGTAGCCGACTGGCAACGCCAGTTTCGGTTTCAGCACCAGCGGCGTCGAGCCCCGGATAATGCGCCGCTCGCAGCGCTGTGGCTGGGTGCGATAGTCGTTGATGGCTGCCACCAGTTGCCTTTCCCCGCTGGCATGGGCGGGGTTGGCGAACAGGTGGAAAAAAGGAATGAGGCAGAGCGAGACAAAGGGGGAGCGACGGACTGCGTGGCGCATGGGGTGAATGGCTCTGGTGAATGGCGGCGGCAAGGCCGAATTTAGGGCTCGGCTAAGACTGTGCGCCTCAATCCAGGTTCACTGGTGGCGGGTACAAATTTGTAGTTGGAGTTTCGGTACTCCAACGAAGGCAATCCAGGCCAGGGTTTCATGCATCCCCGATCAAGCCGGTAACCCCGCCAACCTCAACCCTTCGGCAAATCGGGCCAGATCCTCATCGCGGTAAATCGGCAGCCACTGGCGCAAGGTCGACACCCTTAACCCTGGGTCTTGTGCTCGCAAGCGCTCCATCGCCCGGTGCGCGCTGTCCATCCGCCCGCTCAGTGCATGGCTGGCCGCCAGCAGGGCCACCGCCGCCAGCAGACTGGGCAGATTCCCCAGCGACTTTTCCGCCCACTCCACAGCCTCATCCAGCCGCCCGGCAAAGAAATGCGCCAACGCCATGCCCACCTGCATGCGAAACATCTCCGGGTCCAGTGGGCTCAGCCGTGTGGCGTGCTTGAGATTGTCGATGGCGGTCTGTGTCTCGCCGCGTAACGCCCTGAGTATCCCGCCCAGGTACCAGGCCGGCGCCAGGTTGGAGTTGAGCAGGCGTGCCCGGTCAAGCAGCGCTATCGCGCCGTCCAGGTCACCCGTCAGGTGCCCCAGGGCATGGCCGCCGCGGGTTAACGCCACGGCATCGTCACGCCCCAGTTCCACTGCCAGGCGCGCAAGCCGGGCACCCTCGGTGATTTCCTGGGCGCGATCATCCATCCAGCCATTGAGCTTGCGCCAGAAGTAGCACCACGCCGCCATGCCATAGGCCGAAGCGAACTCAGGGTCCAGTTCGATGGCTTGGTAGTACAGCGGTAGAGCCTGGGCGATGGCGTCGCGGGTGCCGTTATGCAGCTTGGCCTTGCCGCGCAGGTAATAATCGTAGGCGCACAGGTTGTCGGTGGGCTTGCGCTTGGCCCGTTCGATCTCCGCCCGTTCCAGCTGCGGGGCGATGGCGCCCACCACGCTTTCGGTCACCTGGTCCTGCAACTCGAACAGGTCGTCGAGCCGCCCCTCGAAACGCTCGGCCCACAGATGCTCGCCGCTGGTGGCGTCGATCAGCTGGCCGGTGATGCGTAGCCGCTTGCCAGCCTTGCGCACGCTGCCTTCGAGCACATAGCGCACGCCCAGTGCCTGGCTAACCTGCTGCACATCGATGCGCTGGCCTTTGAAGGTGAAGCTCGAGTTGCGGGCGATGACGAACAGCCAGCGAATGCGGGACAGGGCGGCGATGATGTCCTCGACCATCCCGTCGGCGAAATAGTCCTGCTCAGGGTCACCGCTGAGGTTCTGGAAGGGCAGCACGGTGATCGACGGTTTATCGGGCAGGGCGGGCCCACAGGCGACGGGAACAGGTTCGGATGGGGCCTGTGCCGCGCTGCTGGAAGGCTCGCGGATCAGGCCGACGAAGCGGTAGCCCTTGCGCGCGATCGTGCGTACCAGGCGCTGCTCTTCACCGGAATCGCCGATGGCTTTGCGCACGGCATTGATATGGCTGGTGATGGTCGATTCCGAGACGATCTTGCCGTTCCACACGCGCGCCAACAACTCGTCACGCCCCAGCACCTGGTCGCGGTGACTGACCAGTTGCAAGAGCAGGTCGAACACCTGCGGGCCGATGGCCACGGCCCTCCCGCACAGGGTCAGCTCCCTGCGCTGTTCGTCGAGCACATAGTCGTCAAACTCGAATGGCACGTGGCATCCCCTCGCACGCCCTAGGCTTCGTGTCCGAGGCGACTGTTCAGTGGTATGGGCCGATGATACGGCAGCGCAAAGCTGGCTGCACATGCCAGGGCGTGAATTGAACAGTTTGGACGGAAATTCAAGCAAGCCTGGAGGCAAATCCAGCCGGTACGCAAGGACTCTGCACAGGCCGGCGGCGCATGCTTGAACCTCCACGACGGCAATGGTTGCAGTCGTGAACGTGGAGACAGCCCCAATGAAAATCGTGGTGATCGGAGGCACTGGCCTCATTGGTTCGAAGCTTGTCGGCGGCCTGCGCGAGCGCGGCCACGATGCCGTCGCGGCAGCGCCGAGCACGGGGGTGAACAGCATCACCCGCGAGGGCTTGGCAGAGGCGATGAACGGTGCGGATGTGGTAGTGGATGTGGCGAATGCCCCGTCCTGGGAGGACCAGGCGGTGCTCGATTTTTTCGAGACGTCCACCCGCAACCTGCTGGCAGCCGAGAAGGCTGCAGGGGTCAAGCATCATGTCGCGTTGTCTATCGTGGGCAGCGAGCGGTTGCCGGAAAATGGCTACTTCCGGGCCAAGGTCGCCCAGGAGGCGCTGATCAGGGAGTCCGCGCTGCCGTACACCATTCTGCGCGCCACGCAGTTCTTCGAGTTCGTCGAAGGCATTGCCCAGGCAGGGACGGTGGGAGAGGAGATTCGCCTGTCGCCGGCGCTGTTCCAGCCTTTGGCCTCGGATGATGTGGTAGCAGCGCTGATCGATGTGGCGTTGGCGCCACCAGCGCTCGGCATGCTGGAGGTTGCCGGGCCAGAGGCCGCGCCACTGGATGAACTGGTGCGCCGCTTCCTGCGCCTGCGTGGAGATACACGAAAGGTGGTGCCGGATGTGCATGCCCGCTATTTCGGTGCCGAGCTCGATGACAAGTCGCTGACTCCCGGCAGCGGCGCGCGGCTTGGCAAGATCCGCTTCGAAGACTGGCTGGCTCGCCAGTGAACGATTCAACCCCTATCCCGAACCGAAGGAGCATCACCATGTTCAGCCGCCCCCTCCTGGCCGCCGCGTTCACCGTGCTGGCCATGACCCCGGTTGTCGCCGCCGAGCGGCCAGTCAGCAAAGTCACCGTGGTCTTCGACAGACCACTGCCCAACGTGCCAGGCAAAAGCATGCGCGGAGTGATCGTCGACTACGCCCCCGGGGCCGCGTCGCCCGCGCATCGGCACCCGAAATCTGCATTCATCTATGCCACGGTGCTGGAAGGCGAAGTGCGCAGCAGCGTCAATGGCGAGCCAGCCAAGGTCTACAAACCTGGCGAAAACTGGTACGAGGCACCGGGCGCTTTCCATGGCGTCAGTGCCAACGCCAGCGACAGCAAGCCGGCCAAGCTGATGGCCGTGTTCGTGCTCGACAGCAATGAGACGGTACTGGTCACGCCGAGCGAGAAGTAGGCCTTCGGCCCTGTTGGCAGTGCCATGCCACCAGGGCCGAATACAGGACAACGCATCATGAACACACATGAACCTGAGCAGGCCCACGCGGCGGTGATGCCGCAGCCTGCACGGATGAAGATAGTGGGCGTCGTGCTGTGCGTGGCAGCCATGCTGTTGCTGGCTGTGGGTTGGCTGACGTTGCGCTCTGCTGACGTCGCCTTTACCGACAACGCCTATGTGCGTGGAGATGTAACGTCGCTGGCGGCCAAGGTGTCGGGTTACGTGACGGCGGTGGAGGTCGGGGACAATCAGCAGGTCAGGGCCGGTGACGTGTTGTTCCGTATCGATGACCGCGACTACCGTGCGCACCTGGCCCAGGCGCAGGCCAACCTGAAGGCTGCCGAGGCGCGTCTTGGCGATGTCGACGCCCAGACACGCCTGCAGCAGGCGCAGGTCCGCCAGGCCGAGGCGCAGCGCCAGTCGGCCCAGGCCGAGCGGCAGCTGGCCAGCAAAACCCACGAGCGCAGCCGCAAGCTGATTCGGTACAGTGCAATCAGCCAGGCCTTGGTCGATCAGACCGACGCCGCCCGCAGCAGCGCCGAGGCCGCGCTGAAGGCTGCGGCGGCGACACTCGATGCTCAGCGTCAACGTATCGCCGTGCTGGATGCCCAGCGTGAGGCAGCCGTGGCGGCTATCGCCCAGGCCAGGGCCGCGCGCGACCTGGCGCTGATCGAGCTTGAACATACCGTGGTGCGGGCGCCGGTTGCCGGCGTGATTGGTAATCGCCAGGTACGGGTCGGACGATTCGTTACGCCGGGTGCTGCCTTGCTCGACCTGGTCCCGGTCGACGGGGTGTGGATCGTGGCCAACTTCAAGGAAACCCAGCTGGAGCAAATCCAGCCTGGGCAGCGGGCACGGGTCACTCTGGATGGCTACCCGCAGGACAGCCTCGAAGGCGTGGTAGACAGCTTCGCACCTGGCAGCGGCGCGGCGTTCAGTCTGTTGCCGCCGGACAACGCAACGGGCAATTTCGTGCGTGTAGTGCAGCGGGTGCCGGTGAAGATTCGCCTGGCCCACAACCCGTTGCCCGGGCGCATCGTGCCGGGGCTGTCGGCGCGAGTGAGGATCGAGGTCGGAGGTGGCTCGTGAGCACCCGGAAAGTGGGCATCAAGTGGCTTAAAGGGTGGCTGCTGGTTGCTGGCATCGTACTGGCTGCGCTCACCGACGCCATCGCCAGCAGCGTGCTGGCGATAGGGCGCAACGACATCATGGGCGATACACATGCCACGTCGGATGAATTCGCCTGGCTGGATGTTGCTTACACTGCATGCAAATTGGCAGGGTTCCTGTTCGCGCCCTGGCTGCTGGGCAGGCTGCCACCGCGCGCGGTGATCATCGGAGCGACCCTGGCCATGGGGTTGGCCTGTGTCGGTGCGGCGCAATTGGTGAGCATCGAGCTGCTGGTGGCCTTGCGCGCCTGCCAAGGCCTGTCAGGCGGTGTATTGCTGGTGGCGGGGCAGACACTGATCTTTCTTGCCTACCCGCGGCGGCAGCAGCCGGTCTTGCAAGGCTTGTTCGCCATTGGCGCGGTGGTCGCGCCAGCGGCACTCACGCCGTCGATGCAGGGGTGGTTGATCGATAGCCAGGATTGGACCTGGATATTTCTCAGCGTTGCGCCGCTGACCTTGGCGGCGACCGGCCTGTTGCTGCTGGTCGAGCTGCCTGCCTATGACCTGCCAGGCCGGCGCCGCTTCGATTGGCCGGGCTGGGTACTGGCGGCCACCGCGTTGCTGTGCCTGACCTACCTCCTGACCCAGGGCAGCCGCTGGGATTGGTTCGAGGCAGCACACATGTGCTGGGCCGGCGTGGTCGGCGGCACGGCGTTGTTGCTGTTGCTTGGCCAGCAACTGACGGGTAATGGGCAGGGGTTGCTGGACTTCAGTCTGTTCCGGTCGAGTGATTTCACCTTCGCCTTCATTGTCAGCTTCGTTGCTGGCGCGGCATTGTTCGGCAGCGCCTTTGTGATACCGGCTTTTGCCTTGTCCATGCTGGGTTTCACCGCCACCGACGCCGGCCTGTTGCTTCTACCCAGTGGCGTGGTGTTCATCGCCGTGCTGCTGGGGGTGGCGTACCTGATCCAGGTGCGTGGTATCGCGCCTTTTGCCACTGTGCCGTTTGGCATCCTGGCAATCATGGCGGCGATGTGGATGCTTTCGGGCTCGACCCGCGAGAGTGGCATGCACGACATGATGGCCGCGGTCATGCTGCGCGGGGCCGGGCTGGGGTTGCTGTTTCTGTCGCTGACTCTGATTGCCTTTGGCAGGCTGGGCCGGCACAGCCTGGCCAGTGGTATCGGCCTTTTCAATACCGGGCGGCAGGTGGGTGGGCTTTTGGGGGTAGCAGGGTTGCAGACGCTGCTCGACCAGCATGGCGTGCTCAATGCCCAGGCGCTTGGTGCGCATGTGAGCACAGGCGCGACGGCGGTAAATGAACGGCTTGATTCGGTGACGTCGATGTTGCGGCTTGAGGGTATTGACCCGCCGGCTGCTGGACGAGTGGCCATGAGCCTGTTGTCGCAGGCAGTGACGGGGCAAGGGGCGGTGATCGCCTTCGACACGGCGTTCATCGCTGTGGCGTTGCTGTTTGCCGTGGCAGCGCCGCTGCTAGTGTGCATCAAAATGCTGTTGGCGCGCATGGCCGGGAAACAGGACGCCGGGCAATCTCATGAAGGTGAATTGCCGGTTTCACATCGTGAGCTTTCGCTGTAAAACGGCGCTGTGCCTAATTTGAATGCAGCAGCAAGGTAAACCGCAATGACACAAGCTACCGATCAGGCTTTTTATGACCGCGCGGATGCGCATATCGAACTGGCGAACCAGCAGATCGAGAAAATCGAAGACCTGGGCAAGGTCAGCGCCTCACTGACCTTCGGCGCCTCGCGCTTCAATGCCTGGATGAGCGCCCGCAGTTTCAAGACCAGTGCGGAACTGGCTGCCGCGCGGGAGGAGCTGTTGAAGTATTTCTGCGAGCAGTACCGGATGATGCTTGAGGACAACCTGGACGAGCACATCGAGCATTTCGACCGGTATGTGCTGGGCAAAGGCAACTGAGCCATGGGGGCGCGATCTCATGGAACTGCACAAGGCTCATTGAATTAGCAGGGACCCTGTGGGAGCGGCTTTAGCCGCGAACACCGGCGCAGCCGGTGCCATGCACCGCGTTGGATTCTTCGCGGGTAAACCCGCTCCCACAGGGTACGCGGACCGCTTGTGAATTCAGTCCTCTACCCGCCAGCGCAGCCTTATCGGGCCTTCTTCTCCAGAATCCGCGGCCCGGTACCTTCCTTGCCCAGCACATCCTCGGGGTTGCGCAGTGGGCAATCTTCCAGCGACAGGCAGCCGCAACCAATGCAGTTGTCCAGGTTGTCGCGCAAAGCCTCCAGCGTGCGGATGCGGGCGTTCAGGTCCTCGCGCCAGGCGGTCGACATCTCGCCCCACTGCGCTGCCGTGAGCTTGCTGTTGGGCGCATAGCGGCTGAAGGCCTGCTTGATCTCCTCAAGCGGAATACCCGTGCGCTGCGCCACCTTGATGATGGCCAGCGTACGCAGCACCAGTGAAGGATAGCGGCGCTGGTTACCCGCCGTACGGACGCTGGCGATCAGCCCCTTGGTCTCGTAGAAGTGCAGCGCAGAAACCGCCACGCCGCTGCGTTTGGCCACTTCCCCTACCGTTAGCATCCGTGTGTTGTCCGCTGCCATGCCTGTTGACCTCAAGTTAACTCGAGCTCTTATAGTCCTGCCCGATCTTCCCCGCAACCGCTTTGCTGATGATCGAAGCAACCAGTACAGGTGGCAGCCGAGATGGCGGGGCGCATTGCCTTCGAGATCTACAGGGATCGCGGTTGGTTTGATCAGCCAGGCGACCGATCCCGGCGCATCTGGGTAATCAGGGTAAAGCGATCATCCGGGTGCACCGTCTCGGACACCGCCATCAGGTCGCCGTTTTCCTCGCGGTAATGGCGAATGATCTTCAGCCCCGGCGCGCCTGCCTCGGCCTTCAGCAGCCGGGCCATTTCCGCGGTCAGCAACACTGCCCGCACCTGCTGGTCGACCACCGCGATCGCCCGGGCAAAGTGCTGCTCGATCAGCCCCGCAATAAGTTGGTCGGGGTGCTCGCGGGCCAACTCGATGACTTCGGCATGGTCGCGCTGCGCGTACACATCGGTCCAGCACAGCGGCGCCGCGTTGTGCACGCGGTCGACACGGATGCTCGACACGCAGAAGTAGTGCTCGCCCGGTACCAGCCCCAGCCGCGCCGCCTCGCTCAGGTCGGCGACGAAGTGGCGCACGTCCTGAATTTCCCGTTGCTGGTTTTGCGCCAGTTGCGCCAGGTCCGCCACGCTGGCCAGTGACTGCGAGTAGCCACCGCGCGGGCTACTGGCCTCCACCCGGGTACCCACGCGCTTGCGCCGCGATACCAGCCCTTGGTTGAGCAACTGGTTGATCGCCGCGCGCACCGTGTGTCGGCTCACATCGTACAGGTCGCACAGCTCGAACTCGGTCGGCAGCAGGCTGCCCACCGGGTAGCGGCCGCTGGCGATGCCTTCCATCAAGTCCTTTGCCACGGTGGTATAACGCGTTGGGTTCATACCTTTGGTCTGTCTCGCGAATTTGTATCAGCAGCAGGGGCGCAAAGTCGCCCCGAAAATCAAGCCTGGGCAGGCAGGCTCATATGCAGCAAGGGGAACGGCCGGCCTTCGCCATCCAGCGCTGAGCGGCCGGTCTGGATGAAGCCGTAATGCCGGTAGAACCCCACTGCCTGCGGGTTCTGCTCGTTGACATCGACGCTCATCGCGCTGCGCTTCTGGCGGCCGAAATCAAGCAGCGCGCGGCCTATGCCCTGGCCGTGGCGCTCGGGGGCGACGAAGAGCATTTCCACGTGGTTGCCATTGAAGCCGATGAAGCCCAGCGGGCGGTCTTCGGTGTCAACCGCGACCCAGAGCTCGACGGCCTGGAAGTAGACGTCGCGCAATTGCGGCAGTAGTGCGTCGATGTCGGATGCTTGCAGAAAGTGGTGCGTGGCGCGCACGGCGCGCAGCCAGATATCGAGCAGTTGCGGGTGGTCTGCAGCGATACTTTGGCGAATGATCATGGAGTCATGCCTGGGCGGTGTATGGCCGGGGAGGCCGGGAGGAAGAAAAAGGGTACCCGGATTGTGTGGGGCGGGGCAATGGACGGTGGGGCAGGGCATCAGCTGATGTGTTGCCCGGGCCGGCCCTTTCGCGGGTAGACCCGCTCCTGCAAGCATGGCACTGCCCTCGAGCCCGGCGCCGTACCTGTGGGAGTGGGTTTACCCGCGAACATGGGCGAAGCCCGTGCCATCGATGGGCTCGACTGCAATCCACATCGATGCTGGAATTGAACCCGCACAACAAGAACGGCCGGGAGCGCCAATGAACCGAAACGAACTGCGCAAAGCCGATATCAACCTGATGGTGGTGTTCGAAGCGCTGATGCAGGAGCGCAACATCACCCGTGCCGCAGAGAAACTGTTCGTCGCCCAATCCACGGTCAGCGCTGCGCTGGCCCGCATGCGCACGATGTTCAACGACCCGTTGCTGATCCGTGTGGGCAACCGCATGGAGCCCTCGGCCAGGGCCGAAGAGGTGATCAAGTACCTCACTCCGGCACTGGATGCCATGTCCGTCGCCCTCAGCCTGACCCACGACTTCGACCCGCTGACCAGCAAGATGACCTTCCGCATCGGTTTGTCCGATGACGTCGAGTCGGGGTTGTTGCCGCCACTGCTGCGGGCGCTGCGAGTGGAAGCGCCGAATGTGGTGGTGGTCGTGCAGCATGTCGATTATTGGCGCATTCCGGACCTGCTGGCGGCGGGCGACGTGACGGTCGGGATCAGCCAGACCCGTGGGCTGCCGGCCAATGCCAAGCGCAAGGTATTGCGCACTATGCAGGGCCGGGTAGTGCGGGCCGACAAGTCCGCCACGCCGCTGACGCTGGATGAGTTCTGCGCCCGCCCGCACGTTCAGGTCTCACCCACCGCCAATACCCAGGGTGTGGTCGATGACTGGCTGAAAGAGATCGGCCGCCAACGCAAGGTGGTGTTGTCGGTGCCGCAGTTCAGTTCACTGCCGGCGATTCTGGCCGGTACCGACCTGCTGGCCTGCTGCCCGGACTATGCCGCGCAGGGCATGGAGCGTTGGGGCAACCTGCAGGCCGAGCACCTGCCGTTCGAGACCACGGCGCTGGAACTGGCCATGGTCTGGCTGGGTACCACCGACAGCGACCCTGCCGAACGCTGGTTGCGTGGCCGCCTGGAGCACTACATGGGCGGTGTGCGCGAGGGGCTGATGGGGGCCTAGCCACACGCCTATCATGGAACTGCACATAACTCATTGAATTGGCACGGCCCCCGTGGGAGCGGCTTTAGCCGCGAACACCGGCGCAGCCGGTGCCATGCACCGCGTTGGGTTCTTCGCGGCTAAAGCCGCTCCCACAATGTACGCGTACCGCTTGCGAATTCAGTTCTCTACGCGACAGCGCATGAAAAACGGTATCTAGAAGCCCGCCTCCAGGCCCAGCAGGTCCTGCACTGTCTGCCTGCGGCGAATCATCCGTAGCGCCCCATCCTCGATCAGGAACTCCGGCAGCAACGGCCGGCTGTTGTAGTTCGACGACATCGACGCGCCGTAGGCCCCGGCGTCGTGGATCACCAGCAGGTCACCCACCTGCGCCTGGGGCAGGTCGTGCGGGGTCAGTTCCTGGTCATCCTGGGTAAACACATCACCCGACTCGCACAGCGGCCCGGCCACCACGGTCGGCTGCCGTGGGCGGTCAACCGGCTGGCCGTCGGCGTCGAGCAGGGTCATGCGGTGGTAGGCCCCGTACATCGCCGGGCGCATCAGGTCGTTGAAACCGGCGTCGATCATGACGAAGGTGTTGCGGCCCACCTGCTTCACAGCGCGTACCTCGGCCACCAGGTAGCCCGATTCCGCCACCAGGAAGCGCCCCGGCTCGATCTCCATGCGCACGGGGTGGCCCAGCATCGCTTCGATTTCCTTGCGGGCCACGGCCCAGGTCCGGGCGTAGCGTTGCAGGTCGACCGGCGTGTCGCTGCTGCGGTACGGGGTGGAAAGCCCGCCGCCAATGGAGAACGCCTCGATGTCCACGCCCAGGCGGCCGATCAGCTCGATCATCGAGCGGGCCACTTGCTCCAGGTGCTGGTAATCCACCCCCGAGCCGATGTGCATGTGCACCCCTACCAGGTGCAGGCCATGGGCTTTCACGCAGGCCAGCGCTTCGCCCAGCTCTTCGTGCCAGATGCCGTGCTTGCTGTTCTCGCCGCCGGTGTTGGTCTTGCGGCTGTGGCCATGGCCGAAGCCGGGGTTGATGCGGACCCACACGCGGTGGCCGGGCGAGCGTTCACCCAGTTGGCGCAGCATGTCGATGGAGCCGGCGTTGACTTCGATCTTCGAGGCCACCACCCGCTCCAGGGTCGGCCGGTCCAGTGCGTCGCAGGTCAGCACCACGCCGGCAGGGTCGCCATCCACGCTGGCGCCCGCGGCAAAGGCCCGCTCCATTTCGCCCAGCGACACTGCGTCCAGCACCAGGCCGTGGGCGCGCATCAGGCGCAGCACATGCAGGTTGGGGTTGGCCTTCTGGGCGAAGCGCACGGTGTCGAACACCTTCAGCTGTTCGACACGCTCGGCGATGGTGCCGGCGTCATAGGCCCACAGCGGCGAGCCGTGCTGGCGGACAGCCTCGGCCAGAAGAGTGAAGGGTGCAGTCATGGCGGCGCTACTCATATAAGGAAGGCCACGAGAATGAGCCAAAGCAGGAATTCAGAAAAATAGCTATTTTTCTGTCAGCCATTCATATCTGATATGACCATTACCGACTTGCCAGGTGTTGCCCGTGAAACTGTCCGTCCGCCATATCGAAGTGTTCCGCGCCATCATGGCCGCTGGCAGCGTCACCGGTGCGGCGCGCCTGCTGTTCACCTCGCAGCCCACCGTCAGCCGCGAACTGGCGCGGCTGGAGCAGGTAACCGGGCTGAACCTGTTCGAGCGCGAAGGTGGCCGCCTGGTGGCGACGGCCCAGGCGCTGCTGTTGATCGAGGAGGTTGAGCGGGCCTACGTAGGGCTGGAGCGCATCGACCGCTTTGCCCAGGCCATCCGCAATTTCGAGCAGGGCCGGCTGGCCATTACCTGCCTGCCACTGTTTTCCCAGACTTTGCTGCCCAAGGCTTGCCAGCGCTTTCACCAGCAGCACCGGGGCGTGAGCGTGAGTATCCTGGCGCAGGAGTCGCCGTTGCTGGAGGAGTCACTGGTTGCCCAGCAGCATGACCTGGGCCTGACCGAGGTAGAACAGATACCGCGTGGCGCCTACGGCGAATTGCTGTTCAGCGCCAACATGGTGTGCGTGCTGCCCGACGGGCACCCGTTGCAGGCCAGGGCCGAGCTGGAGCTGAGCGATTTCCATGAGGTCGATTTCATCAACCTGGCCAGCCTGGACACCTACCGGCAGCGCCTGGACCAGCACTTTCGCGCGGCAGGGGTGAACCGCCGCACGGTCATCGAGACCACCAGTGCTGCCTCGGTGTGCGCCATGGTCAGGCAAGGCCTGGGGGTGGCGATCATCAACCCGCTGAGCGGCCTGGAGGCGGCGCAGGGCGGGTTGCCAATTCGGCGGTTGCGGGTGTCGGTGCCGTATCAGGTGATGCTGATCAGGCCGGACCACCGGCCGGCGTCGGCGGCGGTGGAGCCGTTTTGCCAGGCGTTGCGGGTGCAGGCCCGGGAGATGCAGCAGGCGCTGGCATGATCGTTGTGGGGGAACTGCCTTGCACAAAACCTAAAAACTGGCGCGATCACTGTGGGAGATCACCCAGCCCTTCCGGGCTGCGCTGTCGCGCAGCAAACATGAGGCGCATGACTTCAGATCTGTGGCAGCGCTGACATTTTGAAAAAGAAAAGGCGGCTGGCCTATTAGGGCCAGCCGCCTTTCGCTTTGTTAGGGTTTGAGCGCGCGGGACAGAGATCGTAGCCAGCACTGGTGTGTGTCAGCACACCCGCGTGGGAGAGTGATCCGCACGGTATCGGCGTGAAGTCCCTGTAGGCATCAGCTGAATCAGCTGTGACCACGTATGAGAGAGTGAACCCTTTCGCCACCGTGTGCCCCGCGCGCCCTTTATCCTGCGAGTATTCACCATGGCGCGCAAGCCTTCCAAGCAACGCTTCACCATCGTTCATCCCGACTGCGCTGCGATTGATGTAGGTAGTCGAGAACACTTTGTCGCGGTTGATCCCCAGTACGAGAACGCCGTTCAGTCATTCACGTCCTTTACCGACGACTTGTACAAGCTGGCCGATTGGCTCGATAGCTTGGCCATCAAGGTCGTAGCCATGGAGTCCACAGGCGTTTACTGGATTCCGATTTACGAAATCCTCAGCGAACGGGGATTCGAGGTCTATCTTGTTAATGCCCGAGCTACCCGGCAAATAACTGGACGCAAGTCTGACGTGCTGGATTGCCAATGGATCTGGCAACTGATGACTCATGGTCTCTTGCGAGGCGCTTTTCGCCCAAGCGACCCAACATGCTGCGTTCGCTCACTGGTCAGGCAACGGGCTTTCAAAGTGAAAGACCAGGCTCAAACCTTGAACCGGATACAGAAGGCACTGAGCCAAATGAACATCCAGTTGGCCAATGTCATCAGTGATATTTCAGGCGTGACGGGCATGAGAATTTTGCGAGCAATCATCGCGGGTGAGCGAGATCCTGTTCGATTGGCTGAGCTGACCGATGGCCGCATCAAGGCAGGTAAAGACACCATTGCGCGTAGCCTGCATGGCAATTGGCGACGAGAGCACCTGCATGCATTGGCGCAGGAGCTCGCAGCCTATGACTTTCTTGAGCAACAGATCGCTGAATGCGATGCCGTCATCGGAAAGGCATTGGAACAACTACCCGTACTAGAGCATGAACCACAACCACCCAGGAAAGCGCTGCGAAGCCCACACCGGACGAGCGCTCAACAGGCAGCGCTACACCAAGCCCTCTGGCAGGTGCTAGGGGTCGATTTGACCGCTATTCCAACAATTGGCGTGGACACCGCCCTGGTGCTGGCGGGAGAGATCGGCTCTGATCTCTCACGATTTCCATCATCCCAGCACTTTTGCTCCTGGCTAGGGTTGGCCCCGCCGACTCGTATCTCAGGCGGCCGCCAGCTATCAGGGGGCGGTCCTAAGGTCATTAACCGAGCGGCACAGGCGCTCAAGCAGGCCGCTTCAAATGCACGCAACGACAAGGGTTTCATCGGGGCATCGCATCGAGCCAGATTGACTCGCATGGACACCAGTTGCGCCATCAAAGCCACTGCACACCAACTGGCTCGACTGGTCTACACACTGCTGACAAAAAAACAGACTTATGTTGAACAGGGGCTCGAAGCATTCGAAGCCAAAAGCCAAGACCGACAGCTTCGGGCTTTGCTTCGCAAAGCCCGAAAGCTGGGATATCAATTGGTGGCAGCCTAAGGTGCTTAAAAAACAGCGGGTTGCATTTTGTTTGATGAGAGCGGGCGCGCCCGCGAAGCAGGCGACGCGATGGATGGCACCGGCTGTGCCGGTGTTCGCGGGCATGCCCGCTCCCACAGTGATCGCGCCGGTATTCAGTTCGTCACAGCTCGCAGACGAAGGTGCCGGTCCCGGCCAGGATGTTCTCCAGGGTTTCCTTCACTTCATCCATGTCACTCAACTCGCTGGTCAGGTTGATCTCCAGCACCTCATCCCCCTTCAGCGCATCCCGGTCGCCCGCCGCCACTTCGATCAGCAGGCGCTTGGCACTCAGGGTCACTTTCAGCCCATCCAGCGTCGACGGCTCGTCATCCAGGGTCAGGTCGACGGTGTCTTCGTCCGGGTAGCGGGTCAGCAGGAACATCTGACCCTTGTCGCTGTGGCAGCACAGGGTCGCCATGTTGTCTTCCTCGTCATCGCAAGGGGTGGCGAACAGCAGGGCAGTATTGATTTGCATGGACAAGGCTCGGATCAAAGGAAACGGAAGGGAATTCTGACAGTCTTGCCGACAGGCATAAACGTAAAGTTACCGCCCCTTGACCGAAATTGTCGCAGCGCTGCAAGCCTTGATGACCGATCAGTCGTTAAGCTTCGGCGAGCCCTGGGCGTGCCTGCGCACGTTCAACGCCTGGTTTTACCGTCCGCCTTGCCACGGGTTGGCTATCGTTGATCCGTAGACGGCGCACGCAGCGACGCTTCAATTATTACAAAGCCCAAGCGGAGTACCACAGATGGCGTTCTTCACCGCAGCCAGCAAAGCCGACTTCCAGCATCAACTGCAAGCGGCCCTGGCGCAGCACATCAGCGAACAGTCCCTACCACAAGTTGCGCTGTTCGCCGAGCAGTTCTTCGGCATCATCTCTCTGGACGAACTCACCCAACGCAGGCTTTCCGACCTGGCCGGCTGCACCCTGTCAGCCTGGCGCATTATCGAGCGTTTCGACCCCGAATACCCGCAAGTACGGGTGTACAACCCCGATTACGAGCGTAATGGCTGGCAATCGACCCACAGCGTGGTCGAAGTGCTGCACCACGACCTGCCGTTCCTGGTCGACTCGGTACGCACCGAGCTCAACCGCCGCGGCTACAGCATCCACACCCTGCAGACCACCGTGCTCAGTGTGCGCCGCGGCGCCAAGGGCGAGCTGCTTGAACTGCTGCCCAAGGGCACCCAAGGCGAGGGCGTACGCCATGAGTCGCTGATGTACCTGGAGATCGACCGTTGCGCCAACGCCGCCGAGCTGACGGTACTGGCCCGCGAGATCGAGCAGGTGCTGGCCGAGGTGCGGGTGGTGGTGGCCGACTTCGAACCGATGAAGGCCAAGCTGCGTGAAGTGGTTGCGGAGGTGGAGCAGACCGCCTTTGGCCCGGCGCAGAACGAAAAGGGCGAGGTCAAGGCTTTCCTCGAGTGGCTGCTGGACAACCACTTCACCTTCCTGGGCTATGAAGAATTCACCGTCAAGGGCGACGCCGATGGCGGCCAGATGGTCTACGACGAGCAGTCGTTCCTCGGCCTGCCGCGCCGCCTGCGCGTGGGCCTGACGAGCGACGAGCTGCGCATCGAAGACTACGCCGTGGCCTACCTCAACGAACCGCTGCTGCTGTCGTTCGCCAAGGCCGCGCTGCCAAGCCGCGTACACCGCCCGGCCTACCCGGACTACGTGTCGATCCGCCAGCTGGACGCCAATGGCAAGGTGATCAAGGAGCACCGCTTCATGGGCCTGTACACCTCGTCGGTGTACGGTGAAAGCGTGCATGCCATCCCTTATATCCGGCAGAAGGTCACCGAAGTCGAGCGCCGCTCGGGCTTCGATCCCAAGGCCCACCTGGGCAAGGAACTGGCCCAGGTACTGGAAGTACTGCCGCGCGACGACCTGTTCCAGACCCCGGTCGACGAGCTGTTCAGCACCGTCATGTCGATCGTGCAGATCCAGGAACGCAACAAGATCCGCGTGTTCCTGCGCAAGGACCCGTACGGCCGCTTCTGCTACTGCCTGGCCTATGTACCGCGGGAAATCTACTCCACTGAAGTGCGGCAGAAGATCCAGCAGGTGCTGATGGAGCGCCTGAAGGCCAGCGACTGCGAGTTCTGGACCTTCTTCTCCGAATCGGTGCTGGCCCGTGTGCAGCTGATTTTGCGGGTAGACCCGAAAAACCGCATCGATATCGACCCGCAGCAGCTGGAACGCGAAGTGATCCAGGCCTGCCGTTCGTGGCATGACGACTACTCGGCACTGGTGATCGAGAACTTCGGCGAAGCCCAGGGCACCAACATCCTCGCTGACTTCCCCAAAGGTTTCCCGGCCGGCTACCGCGAGCGCTTCGCCGCGCACTCGGCAGTGGTCGACCTGCAGCACGTGCTGAACCTGTCGGAAAGCAAGCCGCTGGCGATGAGCTTCTACCAGCCATTGACCCAGGTCGGGGAACGCACCCTGCACTGCAAGCTGTACCACGCCGACACGCCGCTGGCGCTGTCCGACGTGCTGCCGATCCTGGAGAACCTTGGCCTGCGCGTACTCGGCGAGTTCCCGTACCGCCTGCGCCATGCCAGTGGCCGCGGCTACTGGATCCACGACTTCGCCTTCACCTACAGCGAAGGCCTGAGCCTGGACATCCAGCAGCTCAATGACACCCTGCAGGATGCCTTCATCCACATCGTCCGCGGCGATGCCGAGAACGACGCCTTCAACCGTCTGGTGCTGACAGCCGGCCTGCCATGGCGCGACGTGGCGCTGCTGCGCGCCTACGCCCGTTACCTGAAGCAGATTCGCCTGGGCTTCGACCTGGGCTACATCGCCAGTACCCTGAACAACCACACCGACATCGCCCGCGAGCTGACCCGGTTGTTCAAGACCCGCTTCTACCTGGCGCGCAAGCTCACCCAGGAAGACCTGGATGACAAGCAACTGCGCCTGGAGCAAGCTATCCTGACCGCGCTGGACGACGTGCAGGTGCTCAACGAAGACCGCATCCTGCGTCGCTACCTGGACCTGATCAAGGCCACCCTGCGCACCAACTTCTACCAGCCGGACGCCAACGGCCACAACAAGTCGTACTTCAGCTTCAAGTTCAACCCCAAGCTGATCCCCGAACTGCCTAAGCCAGTGCCCAAGTTCGAGATCTTCGTCTACTCGCCACGGGTCGAAGGCGTGCACCTGCGCTTTGGCAACGTCGCCCGCGGCGGCCTGCGCTGGTCCGACCGCGAGGAAGACTTCCGCACCGAAGTGCTGGGCCTGGTGAAAGCCCAGCAGGTGAAGAACTCGGTGATCGTGCCGGTCGGCGCCAAGGGCGGCTTCCTGCCGCGCCGCCTGCCGCTGGGCGGCAGCCGTGACGAGATCGCCGCCGAAGGCGTGGCGTGCTACCGCATCTTCATTTCCGGCCTGCTCGACATCACCGACAACCTCAAGGACGGTGGCGTGGTGCCGCCGGCCAACGTGGTACGCCATGACGATGACGACCCGTACCTGGTGGTGGCGGCCGACAAGGGCACCGCGACCTTCTCGGACATCGCCAACGGCATCGCCATCGACTACGGCTTCTGGCTGGGCGACGCCTTCGCCTCGGGTGGCTCGGCCGGTTACGACCACAAGAAGATGGGCATTACCGCGCGCGGCGCCTGGGTGGGCGTGCAGCGCCACTTCCGCGAGCGCGGCATCAATGTGCAGGAAGACCCGATCACCGTCATTGGCGTTGGCGACATGGCCGGCGACGTGTTCGGCAACGGCCTGCTGATGTCCGACAAGCTGCAATTGGTGGCGGCGTTCAACCACTTGCACATCTTCATCGACCCGAACCCGGAGCCTGCGTCCAGCTTTGCCGAGCGCAAGCGCCTGTTCGACCTGCCGCGCTCGGCCTGGAGCGACTACGACACCAGCATCATGTCCGAAGGCGGCGGGATCTTCCCGCGCAGTGCCAAGAGCATCGCCATCAGCCCGCAGATGAAAGAGCGCTTCGCCATCGAAGCCGATCGCCTGACCCCGACCGAGCTGCTCAATGCGCTGCTCAAGGCACCGGTAGACCTGCTGTGGAACGGTGGCATCGGTACCTACGTCAAGGCCAGCACCGAGAGCCACGCCGATGTCGGCGACAAGGCCAACGACGCGCTGCGGGTCAATGGCAACGAGCTGCGCTGCAAGGTGGTGGGCGAGGGCGGCAACCTGGGCATGACCCAGCTTGGCCGGGTCGAGTTCGGCCTGCATGGCGGCGCCACCAACACCGACTTCATCGACAACGCCGGCGGCGTGGACTGCTCCGACCACGAGGTCAACATCAAGATCCTGCTCAACGAAGTGGTGCAGGGTGGCGACATGACCGAGAAGCAGCGCAACCAGCTGCTGGGCAGCATGACCGACGAAGTGGCCGGGCTGGTGCTGGGCAACAACTACAAGCAGACCCAGGCGCTGTCGCTGGCGGCCCGCCGCGCCCGCGAGCGGATTGCCGAGTACAAGCGCCTGATGGCCGACCTGGAAGCCCGTGGCAAGCTGGACCGTGCCATCGAGTTCCTGCCGTCCGAAGAGCAGTTGGCCGAGCGCCTGGCCGCCGGCCAGGGCCTGACCCGCGCCGAGCTGTCGGTGTTGATCTCGTACAGCAAGATCGACCTCAAGGAACAGCTGCTCAAGTCGCTGGTGCCGGACGATGACTACCTGACCCGCGACATGGAAACCGCTTTCCCGCCGTCGCTGGTCAGCAAATTCGCCGAGTCCATGCGCCGCCACCGCCTGAAGCGCGAAATCGTCAGCACCCAGATCGCCAACGACCTGGTCAACAACATGGGCATCACTTTCGTCCAGCGCCTGAAGGAGTCGACCGGCATGAGCCCGGCCAACGTGGCCGGGGCCTACGTGATCGTGCGCGACATCTTCCACCTGCCGCACTGGTTCCGTCAGATCGAGGCTCTGGACTACCAGGTGCCGGCGGAAATCCAGCTGACCCTGATGGACGAGCTGATGCGCCTGGGCCGTCGTGCCACCCGCTGGTTCCTGCGCAGCCGCCGCAACGAGCAGGACGCCGGGCGCGACACCGCGCACTTCGGGCCGAAGATCGCGCAACTGGGGCTCAAGCTCGACGAGTTGCTCGAAGGCCCGACCCGCGAGCGCTGGATGGTGCGCTACCAAGGCTTCGTCGAGGCTGGTGTGCCGGAGTTGCTGGCGCGCATGGTGGCTGGTACTACCCACCTGTACACCCTGTTGCCGATCATCGAGGCTTCGGACGTTACCGGCCATGACCCGGCGCAGGTGGCCAAGGCGTTCTTCGCCGTGGGCAGCGCACTGGACCTGACCTGGTACCTGCAGGAAATCAGCAACCTGCCGGTGGAGAACAACTGGCAGGCGCTGGCCCGCGAGGCGTTCCGCGACGACATCGACCTGCAGCAGCGGGCGATCACCATCTCGGTACTGCAGATGGCCGATGCACCGGAAGACATGGACGCCCGCGTGGCGCTGTGGGCCGAGCAGCACCGGGTGATGGTGGAGCGCTGGCGCGCCATGCTGGATGACCTGCGCAATGCAACGGGTACCGATTATGCGATGTACGCGGTGGCCAACCGCGAGCTGGTCGACCTGGCCATGAGCGGGCAGGCGGCGGTGGTGCCGTCCTGAGCCATGAGCTGAAATGAAAAGCCCCGGCAGTGATGCCGGGGCTTTTTTGTATTCCTGTGTTGGCCCCTTCGCGGGCATGCCCGCTCCCACAGGTCCCCACCGACCTTTAGTCTTGTGCGATACCTGTGGGAGCGGGCGCGCCCGCGAAGAGGCCGGTACCGGCTTACTTGAACCTGCGCTCCACCCCTTTCTCCACCAGGATCTTCGCCGAAATCTCTTCCACCGAAAAATGCGTGGAATTGATGTTGGGAATGTTCTCCCGGCGGAACAGGTTTTCCACCTCGCGCACTTCGAACTCGCACTGGGCAAAGCTGGAATAGCGGCTGTTGGGTTTGCGCTCGTGGCGGATGGCGGTGAGGCGGTCGGGGTCGATAGTCAGGCCGAACAGCTTGTTGTGGTGCTTTTTCAGCACCGCCGGCAGTTGCAGGCGCTCCATGTCGTCCTCGGTCAGCGGGTAGTTGGCGGCGCGGATGCCGAACTGCATGGCCATGTACAGGCAGGTGGGGGTCTTGCCGCAGCGCGATACGCCTACCAGGATCAGGTCGGCCTTGTCGTAGTAGTGGGTGCGTGCGCCATCGTCATTGTCCAGGGCGAAATTCACCGCCTCGATGCGTTCCATGTAGTTGGAATTGCCGCCGATAGAGTGCGATTTGCCGACCGAATACGACGAATGGGCAGTCAATTCCTGTTCGAGCGGGGACAAAAACGAAGAAAAGATGTCGATCATGAAGCCATTCGAGGTAGCCAGGATCTCACGGATGTCCTGATTGACGATGGTATCGAAGATGATCGGGCGTACACCATCGCGCTCGGCCGCAGCGTTGATTTGCTGGACCATGGTCCGCGCCTTTTCCGGCGAATCGATGTAGGGACGGGTGAATTTATTGAACGGAATGCTCTCGAATTGAGCGAGCAGACTCTGGCCCAGGGTTTCGGCGGTGATGCCGGTGCCGTCGGAGATGAAGAACGCGGTTCGTTTCATTTGCGATCTGGGCCTTAAGCTGATGACGTTTCTTGGATATGATAAGTTCGGTTTGCCGAATGCGGCTGTCGGCATTCTCACTTATTTTCCAGGTACAGGCCACAAGCGTCCGGCCAAGTCAACGAAGGCAGGCGGGCGCCATTGAGCTTTTCCAACACAGTTAGTGGAGAGATCACCTTGGTAGAGTACGTAGTTTCCCTCGATAAGCTCGGCGTCCATGATGTGGAGCATGTGGGGGGCAAGAACGCATCCCTGGGCGAGATGATCAGCAACCTCGCAGGTGCTGGTGTATCGGTGCCGGGCGGCTTTGCCACTACGGCGCAGGCGTACCGCGATTTTCTCGAACAGAGTGGTCTCAACGACCGTATCCACGCCGCGCTCGACGCACTCGATGTGGATGACATCAACGCCCTGACCAAGACCGGCGCGCAGATTCGCCAGTGGGTCATGGAAGCCGACTTCCCGGCACGTCTGGATTCGGAAATCCGTACGGCCTTCGCCGAAATGGCTGCCGGCAACGACAACATGGCCGTTGCCGTGCGTTCCTCGGCTACCGCCGAAGACCTGCCGGACGCCTCGTTCGCCGGCCAACAGGAAACCTTCCTCAACATCCGCGGCGTCGACAACGTGATCCGCGCGGCCAAGGAAGTGTTCGCCTCGCTTTTCAACGACCGTGCCATCGCCTACCGCGTGCACCAGGGCTTCGACCACAAGCTGGTGGCCCTGTCCGCCGGCGTGCAGCGCATGGTCCGCTCCGAAACCGGCACCGCCGGCGTCATGTTCACCCTCGACACCGAGTCGGGCTTCCGCGACGTGGTGTTCATCACCGGCGCCTACGGCCTGGGCGAAACCGTGGTGCAGGGTGCGGTCAACCCTGACGAATTCTACGTGCACAAAAACACCCTTCAGGCAGGCCGCCCGGCCATCCTGCGCCGCAACCTGGGCAGCAAGGCGATCAAGATGGTCTATGGCGAAGAAGCCAAGGCCGGCCGTTCGGTCAAGACCGTCGAAGTGGACCGCGCCGAGCGCGCGCGCTTCTGCCTGACTGATGCCGAGGTCAGCGAGCTGGCCAAGCAGGCCATGATCATCGAGCAGCACTACCAGCGCCCGATGGACATCGAATGGGCCAAGGACGGTGACGACGGCAAGCTGTACATCGTCCAGGCGCGCCCCGAGACGGTGAAGAGCCGCTCCAGCGCCAACGTCATGGAACGCTACCTGCTGAAAGAGAAGGGCACCGTTCTGGTCGAGGGCCGCGCCATTGGCCAGCGCATCGGCGCCGGCAAGGTCCGCGTGATCAACGACGTATCGGAAATGGACAAGGTCCAGCCGGGCGACGTGCTGGTCTCCGACATGACCGACCCGGACTGGGAACCGGTGATGAAGCGCGCCAGCGCGATCGTCACCAACCGTGGCGGGCGTACCTGCCACGCGGCGATCATCGCCCGTGAGCTGGGCATTCCGGCCGTGGTCGGTTGCGGCAACGCCACCCAGGTGCTGAAAGACGGCCAGGGTGTGACTGTGTCCTGTGCCGAAGGCGATACCGGCTTCATCTTCGAGGGCGAGCTGGGCTTCGATGTGAAGCAGAACTCGGTCGACGCCATGCCCGACCTGCCATTCAAGATCATGATGAACGTCGGCAACCCGGACCGTGCCTTCGATTTCGCCCAGCTGCCCAACGCCGGTGTCGGCCTGGCGCGCCTGGAGTTCATCATCAACCGCATGATCGGCGTGCACCCCAAGGCGCTGCTGAACTACGCCGGCCTGCCAGCCGACCTGAAGGACAGCGTCGACAAGCGCATCGCCGGCTACAACGACCCGGTAGGCTTCTATGTCGAGAAGCTGGTCGAGGGCATCAGCACCCTGGCTGCGGCCTTCTACCCGAAAAAGGTCATCGTGCGCCTGTCGGACTTCAAGTCCAACGAGTACGCCAACCTGATCGGCGGCAAGCTGTACGAGCCGGAAGAAGAAAACCCGATGCTCGGCTTCCGTGGCGCTTCGCGCTACATCAGCGAATCGTTCCGTGACTGCTTCGAACTCGAGTGCCGTGCGCTCAAGCGCGTGCGCAACGAGATGGGCCTGACCAACGTCGAGATCATGGTGCCGTTCGTGCGTACCCTGGGTGAAGCCAGCCAGGTTGTCGACCTGCTCGCCGAAAACGGCCTGGCCCGTGGCGACAACGGCCTGCGCGTGATCATGATGTGCGAACTGCCGTCCAACGCCATCCTCGCCGAAGAGTTCCTGGAGTACTTCGACGGCTTCTCGATCGGCTCCAACGACCTGACCCAGCTGACCCTGGGCCTGGACCGTGACTCGGGCATCATCGCCCACCTGTTCGACGAGCGTAACCCTGCGGTGAAGAAGCTGCTGGCCAACGCCATTGCCGCGTGCAACAAGGCTGGCAAGTACATCGGCATCTGCGGCCAGGGCCCGTCGGACCACCCGGACCTGGCCAAGTGGCTGATGGAGCAGGGTATCGACAGCGTGTCGCTGAACCCGGACTCGGTACTCGAAACCTGGTTCTACCTGGCTGAAGGCCAGGGCGCGGTCTGATGCAGTAAAACGCGGGGGTACGTCTGGCGTACCCCCGCCTGGTTTTCTCCAGGGCGAGCTCCAGCAATGGAACCCGCCCTTTTTTGTGCACCAAGCAACCTTATGCAAAGCAGCAGTACTCTATTCCCCGTGGCCCTGCTCAGTGCCGAACGCCGCGGCGACCTCAGCGAAGACGTGTACCGGATCAAGGCCGGCAACAGCCCTGACCCCAGCGTCGAGCTGGCTGTCACCCGCCTGGGGCTGGCCGATCAGGGCCAGGCCCAGGGCGTACCGGTCATTCTCTTGCACGGCAGCTTCTCCAACCGCCGCTTCTGGTATTCCCCCAAAGGGGTTGGTCTGGGCGCCTATCTCGCCCGCGCCGGCTTCGATGTGTGGATCCCGGAAATGCGCGGCCATGGCCTGTCGCCGCGCAACCATGACTGGAAGCACAACAGCGTTGCCGCCTATGCCCGCGATGACCTGCCGCTGATTGCCGCGTTCGTGCGCGAGCAGTCGGGCCAGACGCCGCACTGGGTCGGCCATTCCTTGGGCGGCACGACCCTGGCGGCAGCGCTGGGCGGTGGCTTTCTGGCTGCCGAACAGGTGGCCAGCGTGGCGCTGTTCGGTACCCAGATCAGCCGCGTGTACTGGCCGCTGAAGGTGCCACCGCTGGCCTGGGGGGCGAAGCTGCTGCTCAAGCGCTGGGGGCAGATTTCCGGGCCGCGTTTCAAACGTGGGCCGGAGGATGAGCCGATCGGCCTGGCCCTGGAAAGCATGCGCTGGCATGGCCTGTTCGGGCGCTTTGGCGACAAACAGAGCGACTGGTGGGCGGGGCTGGCCAAGGTGGATGTGCCGCTGCTGGCCGTGGCTGGTGCGGGGGACTTCCAGGACCCGGTGTGGGCCTGCCGCAAGCTGTTCGAGCAATTCGGCGGTGAGCGCAAGCAGTTTCTGCGGCTGGGGCTCGAGGAAGGCTTCGACGCTTTCGGGCATGTCGACATGCTGGTGAGCAAGGCCGCGCAGGTGCAGGTGTGGCCGCTGGTGGAGCGTTGGCTGCGGGATCCGCTGGTGCCTGTGCATGAATCCACGGTGGTGGCGGAGCCTGTGCCCGTCGGTTGAATGGGTTGCGCCTGTGCTGGCCTCTTCGCGGGTAAACCCGCTCCCACAGGAATTGCACAGGGCTCGGGTGCAGTGAAAACCCTGTGGGAGCGGGTTTACTCGCGAAAGGGCCGGTACAGGCAAAACACAACTGACTGCTTGGTCCCGGATGACTGCAATGGGCTCTACGGTGTAGCCTTGGCCGATACCCGCTTTCGTTGTGACTGACAGGAGCTTCCCATGCAGCATTACGTTACGCCCGACCTGTGTGATGCCTACCCGGACCTGGTGCAGGTGCTGGAACCGATGTTCAGCAATTTTGGTGGCCGCGATTCGTTCGGCGGCCAGATCGTCACCATCAAGTGCTTCGAAGACAACTCGCTGGTCAAGGAGCAGGTCGAGCTCGATGGCAAGGGCAAGGTCCTGGTCGTCGATGGTGGTGGCTCGCTGCGCCGCGCACTGCTCGGCGACATGCTCGCCGAGAAGGCTGCCAGGAACGGTTGGGAAGGCCTGGTGATCTACGGCTGCGTGCGTGACGTCGACGTGTTGATCCAGACCGACGTCGGCGTGCAGGCCCTGGCCAGCCACCCGATGAAGACCGACAAGCGCGGCATCGGCGACCTCAACGTGCCAGTGACCTTCGCCGGGGTGACCTTCCGCCCGGGCGAGTATGTGTATGCCGACAACAATGGCGTGCTGGTCTCGCCAAGCCCGTTGAAAATGCCTGAGTAAGGCGCCGCCCGTGCTGATGGAGCTTTGATGTTCGAGGAAGACAACGCGCAGTGGGGGCTGGTGCACGCCCTGGTGCTCGATGGCAAAGGTGGCGCGCGCTCGATTGCCCGTACCGAGCTGGACGACCTGCAGCTGCAACCCGAGCAAAGCCTGTGGCTGCACTGGGATCGCAGCCATCCGCAAACCCGCACCTGGCTGCTGCACGACAGCGGCCTGAGCGCGTTCGCCTGCGAGCTGCTGCTGGAAGAAAACACCCGGCCGCGCCTGCTGCCCATGGCCGATGAACAGTTGTTGCTGTTCCTGCGTGGGGTCAACCTCAACCCGGGTGCAGAGCCGGAAGACATGGTCTCGGTGCGTATCTTTGCCGAGGCGCAGCGGGTCATCTCGCTGCGCCTGCGGCCGCTGCGCGCCAGTGACGAGATTCTCCAGAAGCTCGAAGAGGGCAGGGGCCCGAAATCGGCTTCCGAGCTGTTGCTGCTGATGGGCGAACTGCTCACCGAAAAGGTTCAGGGCCTGGTCAGCGACCTATCCGAACTGGCCGACATTGAGGAAGAAAAGGTTGAATCCGACGAACGGTACACCCCGGAGAACGGCAGCCTGCAGCAGATCCGCCGGCGTGCCGCCGGTCTGCGGCGTTTTCTTGCCCCGCAGCGGGAAATCTACGCCCAGTTGTCGCGCAGCAAATGGAGCTGGTTCGCCGATGCCGATGCCGATTACTGGAACGAGCTGAACAACAGCCTCATCCGCTACCTCGAAGAGCTGGAACTGACCCGCGAACGTGCCGCGCTGGTGCTGGAAAGCCAGGATCGCCGGCGTAGCGAGCGCATGAACCGCACCATGTACCGCTTCGGCATCATCACCTGCATCTTCCTGCCCATGAGCTTCATCACCGGGCTGCTGGGCATCAATGTCGGCGGCATCCCCGGGGCGGAAAACCCCTATGGTTTCCTGTTCGCCTGCATCGTCGTGCTGGGGCTGGCGGTGGGGCAGTGGTGGCTGTTTCGGCGGTTGCGGTGGGTATAGATGTCGATTGACCTGCTCTGGCCTCTTCGCGGGCACGCCCGCTCCCACAGGGACACCACAGCCTTCAGGTTCTGTGGGATCCCTGTGGGAGCGGGCGTGCCCGCGAAGAAGCCGACGCGCATTCATTTTGAAACACTCGTCCCAATGCGATGTGTGACCCATCGACCGGCCATCTCGTCTCTGACTGACACTGCGCGAGGTGCCCATGCACGATCCGTTTGAAGAATCCCTGCGCGACCTGCTCAAGGCGTCCCCCTCCGGCAATGACCGGGACGACCGGGACGACGCCGCTTGCCTGGGTCGCGTACTGAAAACCGCCAACCGCCAGGTTGGCGCGGGCGATCTGTTCAGCCTGCTTGGCCGCTGGAGCCAGGCGCTGCTGATCGCCGTGAACAATGGCGCGGCGCATGTTGCGCCGGTGCGTCGACACTCTTCCCGCAACGCTGCCAACGGCAGCAAAGCAGATAAGGCCGATTGAATATGGAACTCGATCTCTGGACCCAGAGCCTGGTCACCGCCATGACTGCCCTTTGGACCAAGGTAGCGAACTTCATCCCCAACCTGTTCGGCGCGCTGGTCGTGGTGCTGCTCGGTTTCGTGGTGGCCAAGCTGCTCGACACGCTGCTGTCCAAACTGCTGGCCAAGTTCGGCCTGGACCGCCTGATGGCCGGCACCGGCCTGACCAAGATGCTTGGCCGGGTCGGCATCCAGGTACCCATCTCCACCCTGATCGGCAAGATCGTCTACTGGTTCGTGCTGCTCATCTTCCTGGTCTCGGCCGCAGAGTCGCTGGGCCTGGAGCGGGTTTCGGCAACCCTCGACATGCTTGCCCTTTACCTGCCGAAGGTGTTCGGCGCAGCCCTGGTGCTGCTGGCCGGCGTGCTGCTGGCCCAGGTGGCCAACGGTCTGGTACGCGGCGCTGCCGAAGGCATCGGCCTGGAATACTCGGCAGGCCTGGGCCGTATCACCCAAGGCCTGGTGATCATCATCAGCATCTCGGTGGCCATCAGCCAGCTGGAGGTGAAAACCGACCTGCTGAACCATGTGATCGTGATCGGGCTGATTACCGTTGGTCTGGCCGTTGCGTTGGCAATGGGCCTCGGTAGCCGCGAAATCGCCGGGCAGATCCTGGCCGGCATCTACGTGCGCGAACTTTATCAGGTGGGCCAGCAGGTGCGAATTGGAGAGGTCGAAGGGCACATCGAGGAAATCGGTACGGTCAAGACGACGCTGCTGACCGATGATGGCGAACTGGTGTCGCTGTCCAATCGCGAGTTGCTTGAGCAGCGAGTCAATAGCCGCTAACCGCACAAAGCTGTTAATGTATGCCGCCGCGAAAATCGACCCACGGGGTCGCGCGGCGACATTGACCTGACTGTCGGCCAGATCCGTTTTGAATAAAGTTCATTCGCCGCCCATGCGTTATGACCCCCGCGAGCTCACCGACGAAGAGTTGGTGGCGCGTTCGCATGAAGAGCTGTATCACGTTACCCGCGCCTATGAGGAGCTCATGCGGCGCTACCAACGGACCCTGTTCAACGTCTGTGCGCGTTATCTGGGGAACGACCGTGACGCGGACGATGTCTGTCAGGAAGTCATGTTGAAAGTGCTGTACGGGCTGAAGAACTTCGAGGGTAAGTCCAAGTTCAAGACCTGGCTCTACAGCATCACCTACAACGAATGCATTACCCAGTACCGCAAGGAGCGCCGTAAACGTCGGCTGATGGATGCCTTGAGTCTGGACCCTGTCGAAGAGGCGTCCGAAGAAAAGGCTCCGAAGCCGGAAGAAAAAGGCGGGCTGGACAAGTGGCTGGTGCATGTGAACCCGATTGACCGGGAAATCCTGGTGCTGCGTTTTGTCGCAGAGCTGGAATTTCAGGAAATTGCCGACATCATGCACATGGGCCTGAGCGCGACAAAAATGCGCTACAAGCGCGCGCTAGACAAGCTTCGGGAGAAATTTGCCGGCCTCGATGAAACTTAGTGGCGTGCAAATATCTCTAACGAACCGGCGAGTTCTGCTAGACTTGCCGTCGAGTTGTCCCCCTTGTTTGTGGTGGGACTGCTTAACTATCACCAGATGGGGATTTAACGGATGAAATTGAAAAACACCTTGGGCTTGGCCATTGGCTCGCTCGTCGCTGCTACTTCGTTCGGCGTTCTGGCTCAAGGCCAAGGCGCTGTGGAAATCGAAGGCAACGTTACCAAGCAGTACTACGACAGCGAACGTAACTTCAAGAACGACGGCACCAATCCTGGTGTTCGCCTGGGCTACTTCCTGACCGACGACGTTTCCCTGGACCTCGGCTACAACGAGACCCACAACGCTCGTGGTGAAGTCTTCAACAAAGACATCAAAGGTTCCAAGGCCAAGCTCGACGCTACCTACCACTTCGGTACCGTTGGCGACGCTCTGCGTCCGTACGTTTCCGCCGGTTTCGCTCACGAGAGCCTGGGCCAGGCTACTCGTAGCGGCCGCGACCACTCCACCTTCGCCAACGTTGGCGCTGGCGCCAAGTGGTACATCACCGACATGTTCTTCGCCCGTGCTGGCGTAGAAGCCATGTACAACATCGACAACGGCAACACCGAATGGGGCCCGACCGTTGGTGTTGGTCTGAACTTCGGCGGTAGCCCGAAGCAAGCTGAAGTCGCTCCGGCCCCAGTTGCCGAAGTGTGCTCCGACTCCGATAACGACGGCGTTTGCGACAACGTCGACAAGTGCCCTGACACCCCGGCCAACGTTACCGTTGACGCTGATGGCTGCCCGGCTGTTGCCGAAGTCGTTCGCGTTGAGCTGGATGTCAAGTTCGACTTCGACAAGTCGGTCGTCAAGCCAAACAGCTACGGCGACATCAAGAACCTGGCTGACTTCATGAAGCAGTACCCACAGACCACCACCACCGTGGAAGGTCACACTGACTCCGTCGGCCCAGACGCTTACAACCAGAAGCTGTCCGAGCGTCGTGCCAACGCTGTCAAGCAGGTCCTGACCCAGCAGTACGGCGTAGAATCCAGCCGTGTTGATTCGGTTGGCTACGGCGAAACCCGTCCGGTTGCCGACAACGCCACCGAAGAAGGCCGCGCTGTCAACCGTCGCGTTGAAGCTCAGGTAGAAGCCCAGGCCAAGTAATTGGTTTGAAGCTTCATGAAAAACCCGGCCTCGGCCGGGTTTTTCTTTGTCTGGGATTTGTGTGGTGTGTGCCGGCCCTTTCGCGGGTAAACCCACTCCCACAGGTTCGCCGCACCCTTCAGGTCATGCACAATCCCTGTGGGAGCGGGTTTACCCGCGAAAGGGCCGGCGCAGGCAGCGCATCATCCAGCAATTGCCACCAATTCCTGAACCACCTGTTCCCCAACCACCTCCCCAATCACCAAAATCGCCGGGCTACGCAAGCCAAACCCCCGCGCATCCTCGACCATCCCCCGCACATCGCTCCTGCACTCCCGCTGCTGCGGCAACGAGGCATTCTCGATCATCGCCACCGGCATCGCCGGTGCCATGCCCCCGTCCAGCAACCCTTGGCGCACCTGCTCCAGCCTGGCCACGCCCATGTACACCACCAGCGTCGTCCCGCCCTGGGCCAAGGCCGCCCAGTTCAGTTCGCTGTCGTCCTGGGTATGTGCCGTGACCAGCGTCACGCCCCGGCTCACACCCCGTGAGGTCAGGGAAATTCCGCATTGCGTGGCGCCAGCCAGGCCGGCGGTGATGCCGTTGACCACTTCCACCTCGATACCATGCCCCTGCAACCACAGCGCCTCTTCACCGCCGCGGCCGAAGATGCACGGGTCGCCGCCCTTGAGCCGCACCACGCAGCGCCCTTGCCGCGCATGGCGCAGCATCAGGCGCTGGATGAACGCCTGCGGCGTGGAGCGGCAGCCGCCGCGCTTGCCCACGGCAATCACACGGGCCTGTGGGCAGTGCTCCAGCACCGCCGGGTTGACCAGGTCGTCGATCATCACCACAGCGGCTTGCTGCAAGGCGCGTACAGCCTTGAGAGTGAGCAGCTCCGGATCACCAGGGCCAGCACCAACCAGCCAGACTTTCGCATTCATCAGGGTTTCCTCATCGGCAAGGTGCGTTCAGCCCTTGAGCAGGGTGAGCAGCAAAATCAGGTTGAACAGCAAGGACAGCAGGGCCAGGGTGCGCCAGACCTTCAACGGTTCGCGCTCCAGCAACGGCCGTGGGCGGGTGGGCAGTTCCTGGCGGTCGCCACGTTCGAGTAGCAGTAGCCAGTGTTCGGCGGTTTCGAAGCGCTGCGCTGGGTCGGCTGCCAGTGCCTGCTGCAGGTTGTGCTGCAGCCATTCCGGCAGGTCGGGGCGGTAGCGCGCGGCGTTGACCGGCTGGCCGAAGCGTGGGCGCTGGAAGGCCTCCACCTCGCCGTAGGGGTAATGCCCGGTCAGCAGGTGATACAACGTCACTCCCACGGCATATAGGTCCTGGCGTGGGCTGGGCGGTTGGCCGTCGAACGCTTCCGGGGCAATGTATGACGGTGTGCCCGGCAACTCGTGCAGCGGGTCTTCGGACAAGCCCGGGCAGTAGGCCAGGCCGAAGTCCAGCAGGCGCAGCTGCCCATCGCTGCCCAGGTGCAGGTTCTCTGGCTTGATGTCGCGGTGCAGCAGGTTGCGCCGGTGCAATACGCCGACCGCCTGCAGCAGCTGCCGGGCCAGCTCCAGCCACTGCGGCATGGGCAGCGGGCCATGCTCGGCCAGCAGCGCCGCCAGGCTCTGGCCGGGGTATTCGCGCATCACGTAGTACAGGTGCTGGCGCTGGCTGGCGGTGTGCAGCTCGGGAAAGTGCCGACCAGCGACCCGGCGCAGGAACCATTCCTCCAGCAACAGCCCTTGCGCCGCGCCGGGCTCCTGCTCGCGCGCGGGTGGCAGTGTCTTCAGCAGCCAGGCTCGGCCCTGACCATCGCGCACCCGGTACAGCAGCGACTGGCGGCTTTGCGAAAGCAGCTTTTCGGCTTGCCAGCCATCGATTACCTGGCCTTCACGCAACGGGCCGGGCACCGGCCATTGCTGCAGTTGCGCCAGGGTGTCACCCAGGTTGGCAGTGCCCAATTGCTCGACCTGCACCAGCAAGGCACTGGCGTTGTCCTGGCTACCGTTCAGGTGCGCGCTGGCGACCAGGGTATCGACGGCCAGTTGCAGGTCGGGTTGCTCGCGCAGCACCGCCTGGATGTGCTGGTCGCCCAGGCTGGCCCATACGCCATCGCTCAACAACAGGAAGCTCTCGCCCGGCTGCAGCTCGCCTTCCAGGTAATCCACCAGCAAATGCTGGTCCAGGCCCAGCGCACGCTTCAGTACATGCTGCATGCCGGGCTGGTCCCATACGTGATCTTCGCTCAGGCATTGCAGGCGCCCGGCGTGCCAGCGGTACACGCGGCAGTCTCCCACGTGGGCCAGGGTAAAGCGTCGGCCGCGCAGCACCAGCGCGCTGAGGGTGGTCAGCAGTGGCTGGCCACTGCCTTGGGCGCGCAGCCAGCGGTTTTGCGCCAGCAGCAGGCGGTCCAGTGCCTGGGCCACGCTCCAGGTCGCGGGGGTGGCGTAATAGTCCAGGGCCAGCGCCTGCAGGCTGGCACGGGCTGCCAGGCCGCCATCGGCACATTGGCTGACGCCGTCGGCGAGGGCGAACAGGTAGCCTTTGCTGGCGGCCAGCTCCGGTGCCGGGGTAACCAGGCGCAGGGCGTCCTGATTTTCCTCGCGCGGCCCGGTGGCGCTGGCCTGGGCAAAGTTCAGTTGCAGGCTCATGGCTGTGCCTCAGACCCGTGCCGCGGTAACCGCAGCCGAGCCCCAGGTGGTGCGCCAGCGCTGTTTCACGCCGTGCAGGCCGAACCAGGCCAGCAAGCCCAGGCTGGCGAACAGCCACAGCCCCAGTTGGTAGTCACCGGTGTGCTGCTTGATGGTGCCAAGCCCGGCGGCCAGCAGGAAGCCTCCGATGCCGCCGGCCATGCCGATCAGCCCGGTCATCACGCCGATCTCCTGGCGGAAGCGTTGCGGCACAAGCTGGAACACCGCGCCATTGCCGGCCCCCAGGCCGAGCATGGCGCTGACGAACAGGGCCAGTGCGGCGGCAGCGCTAGGCAGGTTGAAGCCGACTGCAGCGATGCAGATGGCCGCCACGCTGTACATGCCCAGCAGGGTGCGGATGCCGCCGAAGCGGTCGGCCAGGGCGCCGCCGAGCGGGCGCATCAGGCTGCCGGCGAACACGCAGGCAGCGGTGTAGTAGCCGGCGGTGACCGGGCTCAGGCCATACTGGTCGCTGAAATAGCCGGGCAGGGCGCTGGCCAGGCCGATGAAGCCGCCGAAGGTGACGCTGTAGAAGAACATGAACCACCAGCTGTCTCGGTCGCCCAGGGCCTTGAGGTAGTCGGCCATGGCTTTTGGCTTGGGCCGCTGCGGAGCATTGCGTGCCAGCAGGGCGAACACCAACAGGGCCAGCGACAGCGGGATCAGCGCGAAGCCGAACACGTTGTTCCAGCCAAAGCCCGCAGCCAGCGCGGGGGCCAGCAGGGCGGCGAACACTGTGCCGGAGTTGCCGGCACCTGCAATGCCCATGGCTTTGCCTTGGTGCTGTGGCGGGTACCATTGCGAGGCCAGCGGCAGTGACACAGCGAACGAAGCGCCGGCAAAGCCGAGGAACACGCCCAGCAGCAGCGCTTGTTCATAGCTGTGCACGCCCAGGTGCCAGGCAGCGGCGAGGGCGACGATGACCACCACTTGGCCGATCAGCCCCGCGGTCTTGGGTGACAGGCGGTCGACCAGCACGCCCATGGCGAAGCGCAGGATCGCCCCGGCCAGGATCGGCGTGGCCACCATCAGGCCCCGTTGTTGTGCACTCAGCTGCAGATCGGCGGCAATCTGCACCGCCAATGGGCCAAGCAGGTACCAGACCATGAAGCTGAGGTCGAAGTACAGGAACGCGGCGAACAGCGTGGGCACATGCCCGGATTTCCAGAAGCTGGTACTCATCGAACACCTCACTCGGCAATGCAACGGAACGAAAAAGACGCCGCTACCCGCTCCACGTGCGTGGAGGGGAGAGCGACGTCTTTGTCGGGGATTAAGTGGGGCAACCGCCGTTGGCTACCGGTGATATTTGTTCAGCAAGAGATGGGCCAACTCTGAGAAGTTGCAGTCTCCTTGTAGGAGCGGCCTTGTGTCGCGATGGGCTGCGCAGCAGCCCCAGGATCTCAGCTTCGCGGCAGAGATTGCCGGGGCTGCTGCGCAGCCCATCGCGACACAAGGCCGCTCCTACAGGGGACCGCGTGAAGCAGGTTGCTAGCCCAGCATCTCGTGCATGGCAATGATCTGCTCGGCCACCTGGATCAGCTTCTGCTGCCGGCTCATGGCCTGGCGGCGCATCAGGGTGTAGGCCTGTTCTTCGTTGCAGTCCTTCATCTTCATCAGCAAACCCTTGGCCTGCTCGATGCGCTTGCGTTCAGCCAGTTGCTGGTCCCGTGCGAGCAGCTGCGCCTTCAGCGCCTGGTCACTTTCGAAGCGGGCCATGGCCACATCCAGGATCGGTTGCAGCCGCGCGGCATGGATGCCTTCGACGATGTAGGCGCTGACCCCCGCCTGGATCGCCTGGCGCATCACCCCGGGGTCGTGCTCGTCGGTGAACAGCACGATCGGCCGTGGCTGGTCACGGCTGACCAGGACCACCTGTTCCATCACATCGCGGTCCGGTGAGTCGGTATCGATAAGCACCACGTCCGGGCGCACCGTTTCGACGCAGGCGGGCAGGTCGATGGTCAGGCCTGGGGCTTCGATGACTTCGAAGCCGGCCTCGCTCAAGGCCGCCTTGAGGCGGCCGAGTTTGCTCTGGGTGTCGTCGATCAGCAGGATGCGCAACATGAATGGTCCCCCTCACGCGCCGACACGGGCATCGGGCAGGTCGCCCAAGGCATGCAGGCTGAAGCTGCGGGCATAGCCGTAGGGGTCGCTGCCGTCCCAGCGGCTGCCATCTATCAGCAGGCTGCTGCGCATCGGCTGCTCGGGGCAGGCCACGCCGAGGCTTTGGGCCGCCTCGCCATACAGTGCCAGTTGCTGGACCTGGCGCGCCACGCCGAGGTAGTCGGGGTCATCGCGCAGCAAGCCCCAGCGGCGGAACTGGGTCATGAACCACATGCCGTCGGACAGGTATGGCAGGTTGGCCCGGCCGTGATCGTGCAGGCGCAGGGCGTGCGGGTCTTGCCAGTGGTTGCCCAGGCCATCGTGGTAGCTGCCGAGCAGTCGCGGCTCGATACTTGCCAGCGGAGTGTCCAGGTAGGCGCTGCTGCTGAGCAGTTGCGCGGTGCTGCGGCGGTTTTCCGGACTTTGCTCGATGAAGCGGCTGGCGGCGAGTACCGCCTTGATCAGCGCGCGGGCGCTGTTGGGATATTGCTCGGCAAAGGCGCGGGCGCAGGCCAGGACCTTTTCCGGGTGGTCCGGCCAGATCGACTGGCTGGTGGCCAGGGTGAAGCCCTGGCCCGTGGCCACTGCATGGGCAGCCCAGGGTTCGCCCACGCAGAAACCGTCTATGCGCCCGGCCTGAATATGCGCAGCCATTTGCGCCGGTGGTACCACCACGCTGTCGACGTCGCGCAATGGGTGGATGCCCTGGCTGGCCAGCCAGTAATACAGCCACATGGCGTGGGTACCGGTGGGGAAGGTCTGGGCGAAGGTGAGGCGTGCGCCATGCTGGTGCACCAGGCGCGCCAGTGCTTCAGGGTTGGTCACGCCTTTGCGCTGCAGGGCCGGGGACAGGTTTATGGCCTGGGCGTTCTGGTTCAGCCCCATGAGCACGGCCATGGCGCTGGCCGGTACACCGCCGATGCCCAGGTGCACGGCGTACACCAGGCCATACAGGCAGTGCGCCGCATCCAGTTCGCCGCTGACCAGCTTGTCGCGCAGCCCGGCCCAGGAGCCCTGGCGCTTGAGGTTGAGGGTAAGGCCGTGCTGCTGGGCGAAGCCCTGGGTGGCGGCGACTACCACCGAGGCGCAGTCGGTCAGGGCCATGTAGCCGATGTTCAGGCTGGGCTTTTCCGGCGCGTCGCTGCCGTTGACCCAGGCCAGGGGCGTTGTTCGGGGTGCAGTGTTCACAAGGTTCCTCGCCCGTACTGATAAGGCTGTGGGCTTTTCCGGTGCAACCGATGTGCCATCTGGCAGCATCCCTGTGGAGCAACTGCCCTGTGCCGCCTGCATTGGCCTCATCGCCGGCAAGCCAGCTCCCACAGATACAGCACAGGTTTCAGCCCTTGTGTTGTACCTGTGGGAGCTTCCCTGTGGAGCAACTGCCTTGTGGCGCCTGCATTGGCCTCATCGCCGGCAAGCCAGCTCCCACAGATACAGCACAGGTTTCAGCCCTTGTGTTGTACCTGTGGGAGCTGGCTTGCCGGCGATGGGCTGCGCAGCAGCCCCACGATTTGCTGTCATGCCGGCCCCACGCTGGCTATAATCGCCCCCTCATTCACCCCGAGCCTTGCCCGCCCATGTATACCCTGGCCCGCCAGCTGCTGTTCAAGCTTTCCCCGGAAACCTCCCACGACCTGTCCCTGGACCTGATCGGTGCCGGTGGCCGTCTCGGCCTCAACGGCATGCTGTGCAAGCAGCCGGCGGCTTTGCCGGTTACGGTCATGGGCTTGAACTTCGCCAACCCGGTGGGCCTGGCGGCCGGCCTGGACAAGAACGGCGCGGCCATCGACGGTTTCGCCCAGCTGGGCTTCGGATTCGTCGAAATCGGCACCGTCACCCCGCGTCCACAGCCGGGCAACCCCAAGCCGCGGCTGTTCCGCCTGCCGGAGGCAACGGCCATCATCAACCGCATGGGCTTCAACAACCTGGGCGTTGATCACCTGCTCGGCCGGGTACGGGCTGCGCGTTACAACGGTGTGCTGGGCATCAACATCGGCAAGAATTTCGACACCCCGGTGGAGCGTGCCGTCGATGACTACCTGATCTGCCTGGACAAGGTGTACACCGAGGCCAGTTACATCACGGTCAACGTCAGTTCGCCCAACACCCCGGGCCTGCGCAGCCTGCAGTTCGGCGATTCGCTCAAGCAGCTGCTCGATGCCCTGGCCGTGCGCCGCGAGCAACTGGCCGGCACGCATGGCAAGCGCGTACCTCTGGCAATCAAGATTGCCCCGGACATGAGCGACGAAGAAACCGCCCTGGTGGCCGCCGCGTTGATGGAGTCGGGCATGGATGCGGTGATCGCCACCAACACCACGCTGGGGCGTGAAGGTGTCGAAGGCCTGCCGTACGGTGGCGAGGCGGGTGGCCTGTCGGGTGCGCCGGTGCTGGAGAAGAGCACCCATATCGTCAAGGTGCTGGCGGGCGAGCTGGGCGGCAAGCTGCCGATCATTGCCGCTGGCGGCATTACCGAAGGTCGCCATGCCGCCGAGAAGATCGCTGCCGGGGCGAGCCTGGTGCAGATCTACTCCGGCTTCATCTATAAAGGGCCGGCGCTGATTCGTGAGGCGGTGGACGCTATCGCGGCAATGCCACGGGTTTGATGGGCAATAAAAAAGGGCCCCATCAAGGGGCCCCTGGGCCTTCGCCCGCCGCCCGGATAGGGCGTGCATGGTGAATCGAATTCAGTGTCCTCGTTCAGCCAACGGCGTGATTTTCGTTGAGTCTATGGATGCCAGCGGTGCCAGTCATTCCGTCCCAGTTATCACCGCGACCTTCACGCCAGCCGTTGATCCAGGCTTGGCGAACAGAAGGAAGATTGAAGGGGCAAAGTTCGCGGGATTTGCCGGTGACCCCGTATTGGTAGCCACGTGAATATGCTCTTTCCAACGGATCACGCTTAAGTCTTCTCATAGGGTGTTGCCCTCACTTGTTGACTGTAATGTCCCGTCGGCCTCTCCGAGGCCGGGCAGAGTCTTTCTGCCGGTGTGCGCTCGCTGCCGGCGTGGCGAGCTGAAAGTGCCACCTCGTTGCGAAGTGGCCTGAGACCAGTTCTATCGAATGCGAGTCACGGTGTGAATGATCGATTTGTCATAAGCACGTAACCTTTCCAAGGGTGAGGGGATAAGTAAATAAATGCGACTCAACCTTGTTTAGCGTTGAGCCCGCTATGATCAGGGTTTGCCGATCATTGACGTCATTTCGCCAGCGTTGCTTGCGGATGACAGAAATAATTTGAAATGCGACGAAGGGTCACATCGGCCCTGGTATCGCCAGAATTTTTCATACTGCCTGATGATCTAAGCTGTCTTTGCCACTGGGCCAAGCACAGATCGGTCAGGCGGCCCGGCCTTTCATCGCACGCTCGCGTGTCGGGAAGGGCCACCCGCACGCCTGCTGGAAAGGTGTGCGGGCAAACATCGCGGGGCGATGCGTCGCCCCGTCAGTCAAATAGCCCAAGGCGCTGGATTACTCATGTCGGACCGTTTCGAACTTTACCTCACTTGCCCTAAAGGCCTGGAAGGCCTGCTTGCCGAAGAGGCGCGGGGCCTCGGCCTGGATGACGTGCGCGAGCACACCTCGGCCATTCGCGGCGCCGCCGACATGGAAACCGCCTACCGCCTGTGCCTTTGGTCACGCCTGGCCAACCGGGTGCTGCTGGTACTCAAGCGCTTCTCCATGAAGAACGCCGACGACCTCTACGACGGCGTGCACGCGGTCGACTGGGCCGATCACTTGGCAGCCGACGGCACCCTGGCAGTTGAGTTCAGCGGCCATGGCTCGGGCATCGACAACACCCACTTCGGTGCGTTGAAGGTCAAGGACGCGATCGTCGACAAGCTGCGCAACCGTGAAGGCCTGCGCCCGTCGGTGGAAAAGATCGACCCTGATGTGCGCGTGCACCTGCGCCTGGACCGTGGCGAAGCCATTCTCTCGCTCGACCTTTCCGGGCACAGCCTGCACCAGCGTGGCTACCGCCTGCAGCAAGGCGCCGCGCCGCTGAAGGAAAACCTGGCGGCGGCGGTACTCATCCGCGCCGGCTGGCCGCGCATTGCCGCCGAAGGTGGCGCGCTGGCCGACCCGATGTGCGGTGTGGGTACCTTCCTGGTCGAAGCGGCGATGATCGCCGCCGATATCGCGCCCAACCTCAAGCGTGAGCGCTGGGGCTTCAGTGCCTGGCTCGGCCACGTACCGGCATTGTGGCGCAAGGTGCATGACGAGGCGCAGGCGCGGGCACAGGCCGGCCTGGCCAAGCCACCACTGTGGATCCGTGGTTACGAGGCCGACCCGCGGTTGATCCAGCCAGGCCGCAACAACGTCGAGCGTGCCGGCCTGGGCGACTGGGTGAAGATCTACCAGGGCGAAGTCAGCACCTTCGAACCGCGCCCGGACCAGAACCAGAAGGGCCTGGTCATCAGCAACCCACCCTATGGCGAGCGCCTGGGTGACGAAGCCAGCCTGCTGTACCTCTACCAGAACCTCGGTGAGCGCCTGCGCCAGGCCTGCATGGGCTGGGAGGCGGCGGTGTTCACCGGCGCGCCGCAGCTGGGCAAGCGCATGGGTATTCGCAGCCACAAGCAGTACGCGTTCTGGAACGGCGCCTTGCCGTGCAAGCTGCTGCTGTTCAAGGTGCAGCCCGACCAGTTCGTTACCGGCGAGCGCCGCGAGGCGCAGCCTGAAGGCGCGGAAACCCGCCAGCAGGCAGCACCGGCCAGCGAGCCGGCGCGCCTGTCGGAAGGGGCGCAGATGTTCGCCAACCGCCTGCAGAAAAACCTCAAGCAACTGGGCAAGTGGGCCCGCCGCGAGCAGGTCGATTGCTACCGCCTGTACGATGCCGACATGCCCGAATATGCCCTGGCGGTCGACTTGTACCAGGATTGGGTGCACGTGCAGGAATACGCCGCGCCACGTTCGGTCGACCCGGACAAGGCCCAGGCACGGCTGCTCGATGCGCTGGCCGCCATCCCGCAGGCCCTGGGCATTTCGCCGCAGCGTGTGGTGCTCAAGCGTCGCGAGCGGCAGAGCGGCACGCGCCAGTACGAGCGCCAGGCGAGCGAAGGCCGCTTCCAGGAAGTGAACGAAGGCGGCGTAAAGCTGCTGGTCAACCTTACCGACTACCTCGACACGGGCCTGTTCCTGGACCATCGCCCGATGCGCATGCGCATCCAGCGCGAAGCAGCCGGCAAACGCTTCCTCAACCTGTTCTGCTACACCGCTACGGCCACCGTGCACGCGGCCAAGGGCGGCGCGCGCAGCACCACCAGCGTCGACCTGTCGAAAACCTACCTGGACTGGGCGCGACGCAACCTGGCGCTCAATGGCTTCTCCGAGCGCAACCGCCTGGAGCAAGGCGATGTGATGGCCTGGCTGGAAGGCAACCGCGACAGCTATGACCTGATCTTCATCGACCCGCCGACCTTCTCCAACTCCAAGCGCATGGAAGGCGTGTTCGATGTGCAGCGTGACCACGTGCAACTGCTGGACCTGGCCATGGCCCGCCTGGCGCCGGGTGGCGTGCTGTATTTCTCCAACAACTTCCGCAAGTTCCAGTTGGACGAGCACCTTATGGCGCGTTATGCGGTGGAGGAGATCACGGCCCAGACCCTGGACCCGGACTTCGCGCGCAATAACCGTATCCATCGCGCCTGGCGTCTGGAGCTTCGTTGAGGCGACGAGGTACATTGCGCGGCTAATGGCCAATAGCTATAACTGAGGGCAGGGCAAGATAATCCGCAGGACGCTGACGTGACGAGATGGGTGTATGTCAAAGGGTGGCGTGCGTGCGCGGTTGCTTGGCCTGTGCACAGAGGCAGTGTCCGCCTGGGCGGTGGCCGTGGTCGCCCTGGTCGTAGGTGGCCTGTTGACGGCCGTCCTGGCGTTAGCCACGCAAACCTTCTACAAGCAGCAACTGCGCCAGCGCTTCGAGCTGCTGGCCAGCGAGCGTTTCAGCCGTATCGCCGAGCGGTTTGACGAACAGCAGCAGCGCCTGGACGGGCTGCGGCGGTTTTTCAGCTTTTCCAACGAAATCACCCCACACGAGTTCGACGGCTACGCCCGGCCATTGCTGCAGCGGACCCTGGCCTACGCCTGGGCGCCGCGTGTCGAGGCCGCGCAACGCGCCGAGTTCGAGCGCCAGGCCAGTGTGCATTTCGGCCCGGGCTATGTGATCCGCGACCAGGATGAACAAGGCCAGTGGCACCCATCCCCCCAGCGCGACCATTACTTCCCGGTGCTCTATACCCAGTCGGGTGAATTGCCCGGGCTGCCCTATGGTCTGGACCTCGCCGGCCAGGAAGTGCCCTTGGCGGCACTGGCGCGGGCGCTGGGGCCCGGCAGCATGGCGGTGTCCGAGCCACTGCCCATGTTCGATACCAGCTCGGATGCGCGTGGCCTGCTGATGGTGGCGCCAGTGTTTTCCGATGCCAACCCCCGCGGCGCGGCAATGGGCTATGTGATGGCCCTGCTGAGCATGCGTGAACTGGTCAGTGACGGGCGCCCGGTTACGGCAGACGATAACCTGGTGGTGCGTATCGTCGACCCCACCGGGCTGCATGGCCCCGAGGTGATGTTCGACTCGCAGAACCCGGTCGCACCTCTGCCGCTGGCCATCAACCAGTTGTTGCACCTGGCTGACCACCACTTCCAGCTGAGTATCCGGCCGAGCCTGGCCTTCGTGCGCGCCAACCGCTCCTCCGCGGTGCTGGCGGTGAGCCTGCTGGGCGGCTTGTTGAGCCTGCTGCTCAGTGTGTTGCTCTACAGCCTGTTCAGCCAGCGCCAGCGCGCCTTGGCCCTGGTAGAGCAGCGTACCGCCGAGCTGCGGGTCAGCGAGCAGTCACTGCGTGGTACCCATAACCAGCTGCGCAGCGTGCTGGATGCCGCAACCCAGGTGGCGATCATCGCCACCAACCTCAAGGGCGTGGTCAGCACCTTCAACGCCGGTGCCGAGCGCATGCTCGGTTACCCGGCCAGCGAGGCAATCGGCAAGCTGCGCCTGGAGGACCTGGTGTTGCCCGAGGAGTTGAGCCTGCGTGCCCATGCCTTGAGCCTGCGTTTCGGCCGGCCGATTGCAGGTGGCCAGGCCATGTTTGCCGAAACGGTGCAGGAGCATGGTGCCGAGCCGGGGGAGTGGACCTTGTTGCGCGCCGATGGCAGCCAACTGGTGGCCAACATGCTGGTCACCGCCATGCTCGATGAGCAGGGGTTATGGATCGGTTACCTGGCGATCTGCATCGATGTCACTGAACGGCGTCGGGTGCATGAGGCGCTGGCGGCGCGTGACCGCCTTCTGGAAAAACTCAGTGCCGAGGTGCCGGGCGGCATCTACCAGTACCGCCTGGATGGCAACGGCCATTCCTGTTTTCCGTACGCCAGCAAGGGCCTGTACGACATCTACGAAGTCGATCTGCAGCAGTTGCGCGAGGACGCCACGGCGGTGTTCGAGCGCATCCACCCGGATGACCTCGAGCGCGTGCGCCGCTCGGTGCGTTACTCGGCCGAACACCTGTCGCCCTGGCGTGAAGAATATCGGGTCTGCCTGCCGCGTGCCGGGCTGCGTTGGGTGCGTGGCGAGGCGACACCGGAGGTGGGCGAGCAGGGCTGCACGTTGTGGCATGGCTACCTGACCGATATCTCCGACCTCAAGGGTGTGGAGGAAGAGTTGCGCGCGCTGTCGGTGACCGATTCACTGACCGGCATCCATAATCGCCGTTACTTCCAGGAGCGGCTCAAGCTCGAGCTGGAACGGGCCCAGCGCGATGGCCAGGCACTGGCGGTCATCATGCTCGATATCGATCACTTCAAGCGCATCAACGACCATTTTGGCCATGCTGTCGGCGATCGCGTGCTGCGCAGCCTGTGCCTGCGTATCAGCCAGCGTTTGCGCCGTACCGATGTTTTCTGCCGCTTGGGCGGCGAGGAATTCATGGTGCTGTGCCCGGGGAGCGATGCCGAGCAGGCGCGGCTGCTGGCGCTGGAACTGTGGCATGGGGTGCGCAATGTGCCGGTGGAAGGCGTGGGCAGGGTGACTGCGAGTTTTGGTGTGGCGGGCTGGCGACCGGGGGAAGGGGCCGATGCCTTGCTGTTGCGGGCTGATGCAGGCGTGTATGCGGCCAAGCAGGCCGGGCGGGACCGGGTGGAGGGGGAGTTGGCCTGACAGCTTTCAGTTGCCAATGCCGGCCCGTTCGCGGCTAAAGCCGCTCCCACAGGGACATCACAGGTCTTGAACCCTGCACTGTACATGTAGGAGCGGCTTTAGCCGCGAAGAGGCCGGTACCGGCTAACGATCAGTTGGCCGCAGTACTGCCGGCCAGTTTCGGCTGGCGGTACAGGTCCAGCAGCACCTGGTCGAGCACCTGCGAGGCGCCCCACGGTTTCGGATCGTTGAGGATCGCCGCCACCGCCCAGGTATGGCCGTTGCTGTCGCGGCTGAAGCCTGCAATTGCCCGCACGGTATTCAGCGTGCCAGTCTTGATGTGCCCTTCGCCGGTCATGGCGGTACGCTTCAGGCGCTTGCGCATGGTGCCATCCATACCCACCAGCGGCATCGAGCTCATGAACTCGGCAGCATAAGGGCTCTTCCAGGCGGCCTGCAGCATCGCGGCCATCTCCCGGGTGCTGACCCGTTCGGCACGCGACAGGCCGGAACCGTTTTCCATTACCAGATGCGGCGCGGTAATGCCCTTCTTCGCCAGCCACTGGCGCACCACACGCTGGGCGGCGCGGGCGTCGTCACCGTCGGCATCGGTGCGGAACTGCGCGCCAAGGCTCAGGAACAGCTGCTGGGCCATGGTGTTGTTGCTGTACTTGTTGATGTCGCGGATCACTTCCACCAGGTCTGGCGAGAAGGCTCGGGCCAGCAGGCGAGCGCCCTTGGGCACGTTCTCGAAGCGGTCGCCACCCTGGATGCTGCCACCCAGCTCGTTCCAGATCGCGCGCACGGCACCGGCGGCGTAGGTCTGGTGGTCGAGCAGCGACAGATAGGTCTGGGAGTTGCAGCCGTCACCCAGCTGACCACTGACCGTTACGCTGATGCCATCGGCCTGCTGCACCGGGTTGTAGCGCACGTCACCCGAGCACTGTCTGGAGGCTACTGCCTTGACCTGGTTGTCGATACGGATGCTGGCAATCGGCGGTTCGACTGCGATGGTTACCTTGCCGCCATCGTTGCGGGCCACGAAACGCAGGGCCTTGAGGTTGACCAGCAGCGAGTCGGGCTTGACTAGGAACGGCTTGTTCTCATCGCCACCGTCGTCGTTGAACTGCGGCAGGTTGGGCTGCACGAAGTGGCTGCGGTCCAGCACCAGGTCGCCGGTGATGGTGCGCACGCCATTGGCGCGCAGGTCACGCATCAGCAGCCACAGCTTTTCCATGTTCAGTTTCGGGTCGCCGCCACCCTTGAGGTACAGGTTGCCGTTGAGTACACCGTTGCTCAGGGTGCCGTCGGTGTAGAACTCGGTTTTCCACTGGAAGGTCGGGCCGAGCAGTTCGAGGGCGGCGTAGGTGGTGACCAGTTTCATGGTCGAGGCCGGGTTGACCGAGACATCGGCATTGAACACGGTCGGTGTGCCGGGGCCGTCCAGCGGCAGCATCACCAGCGACAGGGCAGAATCCTGCAGCTTGTTGGCCTTGAGGGCCTGCTGCACCTTGGCAGGCAGCGTGGTGTTGACGGCGGCGGCCTGGCTGGGCAGGGCGAGTGGCAACAGCAGGCCGGCAAGAACGAGGGGACGAAGCGTTTTGATCATGATCGATAAATACCCTACGGCGAGGGAAAAGGGCATTGGGGCTGTAAGGAATGATGGCCCCAGGGTGAAAGAATACGCATTATGCCCCAAGCGCAGCGACGATGCGCCACGTTCGACGGAAAAGCACCCCCAATAAAAAAGGCCACCCCTGAGGGTGGCCTTTCCAGCGATCGAGCCGGGCCGGTATTACTCGGCCTTGTTGATCGGCTTTTCCGGGTACCAGGCGTCCAGCAGCGGGCTGACCTCGATCTTGGTCAGTTCGCTACGGCCTTTGAGCCAGGCTTCAACGGCTGCACGCTGTTCTTCGCTGACCGAGCCGCGTTTGACCGAGCACACCAGGCCGAAATCGTCACCGCCTACATAGTCCAGGCCATTGGCGTCCATGGCTTCTGCCAGGAACGCGTCGAGGAAAGCATCGATTGCCTGGTCATCCAGATCTTCCTTGAATTCCAGGTTCAGCTCGAAGCCCAATTCCTGAAACTCGTCGACACACAGCTTCTTGCGCAGACGACGGGAGCGGTTTGTGGCCATGAAACAATCCTCTTAGGTAATAACGCCGCGCAGTCTACCAGTTAACACGCCTGGCTGCCTGCCTGTGTGCAGGTGCCTGTGGCCAGTTCCCTGGCCAGGGCACGTTCTACCCGGTACATATGCCGCGCCAGTGCCTGGCGCCGCAGGCGTAACTGGGTGGTAGGCAAGCCGCTTGCCTCGAGGGCTTCGCAGGCTTTCATCAGCTCGGGGGCTTCCAGCATCCGCGCGGCACTGAGCACCTTGTGCGCCTGTTCGGCAATGGCATCGCTGTCATGCTGCGGATGCAATGCCATCAAGGTGGCCAGGTCGGCCTGCAGGCTCTGCTGCAACGCCTGCAGGAAACGCTGGCGATCATTCGGGTCATGCCCGACCACCGTGGCCAGGCCGTCCAGGTGGTAGAGCTTGCGGCGCGGTTTCTGCTGGCGGCGTGGGCGGATACTGGCAAGACGCTGGCTGAGCGTGCCCAGGCTGATGGGTTTGAGCAGGCAGTCGTCCATGCCGGCGCTCAGGCACTTGCGGCGTACCTCCGGCTGTGCGTTGGCGGTGTAGCCGAGAATGGTGCAGCGCTGCCGCTTGCCATGGCGTTCCTCGGTACGTACGGCAGTGGCCAGCTGGTAACCGTTCATGTGCGGCATGTTGCAGTCGAGCACCAGCACATCGAAGTCGCCCGCCCGCCAGGTAGCCAGGCCTTCGCGACCGTCTTGGGCGCTGGTGTGCTCAAGCCCCAGGTAGCCAAGCTGCTGTGCCATCAGTTGCAGGTTGGCCGGGTGGTCGTCGATCACCAGCACGCTCAGCCGTGGGTCGGGCACGTCGAGGTTTTCGATCAGCGGGGTCGGCTGCGCTGCTGCGTCAACCCGCTGCAGCGGCATCTTCAGGCGCACCTGGGTGCCGACATCCTCCAGGCTCTTTATGGTCAGGCTGCCGCCCATCATCTCGCACAGGTTGCGACAGATGGCCAGGCCCAGCCCGGTACCTGCACGGGCGCTCTGGCTATGCGGGTTGGCCTGGATGAACGGGTTGAACAGGCGCTGCAGGTCGTCGGCGTGGATACCGATGCCACTGTCGCGCACTTCCAGCTCCAGAACTGCGGGGGTAGTGCTGCCGTCGTCCACCAGGCCGACGCATATGCGCACCTGGCCATGCTCGGTGAACTTGATGGCGTTGCTTACCAGGTTGGACAGGACTTGCTTGAAACGCAGGGGGTCGAGCAGGGCATGGCAGCGGGCGGCCGGTGCGATGATCACCTCCAGGGCCAGGCCTTTCTGCCGGGCCTGGCCCTCGAAAATGCGCCCCACCGACTCGACCAGGGCCGCCAGGTCGACGGCCTCCGGGGCGAGGGACAAATGCCCGGACTCGATGCGCACAATGTCGAGGATATCGCCGATCAGGCCCAGCAGGTCCTTGGCCGAATGGTGGGCCAGCTCCAGCGCACAGCGGTCTACACGGCCTTGGTCGGCGCGCTTGACTGCCAGCTCGAGCATGCCGATGACGGCATTCATCGGGGTGCGGATTTCGTGGCTGATGGTGGCCAGGAACGTGCTTTTGGCGCGGTTCGCATCATCGGCCTGCTGCTTGGCCTGGCGCAGCTCCATGACCAGATGGCGGCGCTCGCTGATGTCGATCCAGCCACCGATGATGCCCTGCACCTCACCCAGTGAGTCGCGGTACGGCAGAATCCAGTGGTAGATGGTCATCTCCCGGCCCTGGATCCGAAGTGGCCGGTCCATGATCAGCGGCGAGCCTTCGGCCATCACCTTCAGATAATCGGCGTGGATCTGCCGGGTCTGCTCGTAATCGGCGAACAGGCTCCCCTCCAGGTTTTTGCCGATGACCTCCTCGGAGCGGGCCTGCACGGCTTCCAGGTAGCTGTAGTTGCAGCTTTGCAGTCGGCCCTCGCGATCACGCACGTACATGGGGTGGGGCGTGCCGTTGAGGAGGGCGCGCATGAACGCCAACTGGTCGTTCAGCGCCCGTTCGGCGCGTTGCCGCTGGCGAATCTGCAGGCGCAGGCGGGCATTCCACAACAAGGCCAGCAGCAACAGCACGGCGGTGCCCAGTACCACCTGTATCGCCAGCCGGCGGTAGCCGTGGTCGTTGCCATCCTCGTGCAGGCTGAAGCCGCGCCAACGGTTGTTGATGACCCCCAGTTCTTCCGGCGAGATGCTCAGCAGTGCCTTGTCGAGGATCGACACCAGCGCTTGTGACGGGGCGCTGGTGGCCATGGCGAAGGTGGCGGGTTCGCTGCCGACGGTGGCCCGGATGACCAGTTCGGGATTGCCAGCCAGGGCGTGGTTGGCGTCGATCAAGTTGGTGATCACCGCATCGACGGCACCACTGTTGAGCAACGCCATGGAATAGAACGAGCTTTCGGTCTCGACCCAGCCGATTTGCGGATAGTGCCGCGACAGCATGGCGTCCATGGCGCTGTAGCGGGTAATGGCGATGCGATGACCCTGCAGCTGTTCCAGCGAGGTGAAGGGTTGTTTGTCCTTGCGGCTGACCAGCACATAGGCGCTTTCCAGGTAGGGTTGGCTGATTTGCAGGTCGTCTTCGTTCATCCCGCCGCTGGCCAGTGCAGCAATGACATCGGCGCGGCCATCCTTGAGGCGGGCAATCATGTCGGCAAGGCCGCTGGCGCGCTGCACTTCGAAACGCAAGCCGGTGCGCAGGCGAAGGAGCTCGAGCAGGTCGGCGGTGATGCCGCGAAAATGCCCCGAGCCGTCGAAATAGGAGACCGGTGCAGCGGTGTCATCGATTGCAACGCGCATCACCGGGTGGTCTTTCAGCCATTGTTCTTCGGTGTCGGTCAGTTGCAGCTTGCGGTCGGTCAGCAGCAGGTCGCTACCAGCGCTCCAGCGCTTGAAGATGCTGGCGCGTATGGCCGAGGTCTGTCTGTCCAGGGTGGCGTTCACCAGATCCATCAGGACCCGGTCCTCGCGGCGCAGGGCAAAACCGAAGCCGATGGCCTCGTGCTTGCCGAAACTGGCCATGCGCAGACGCGGCAGGTGGCCGCGATTGAGCTGGTAGTGGGTGGAAATGGTATCACCGATGAACACGTCGGCCTGGCCGAACGCCACGGCACTCAGGGCCTGGCTGGACGAGCCGAAGGCCAGAAGCTCGGCCTTGGGGTAGGCGCTGTTCACCTCCTGCCGGGGCAGGTAATGGTAGAGCATGCCCAGGCGCATGCCGCCCAGGCCCGTGTCCAGCGCCCGGCTTTCGTCCTCGCGCGTTACCAGCACCGGTTGGTCGATGGCATAGGGGGCCGACAGGGCCAGGCCATCGCTGGCCGCTTCGTAGCCGTTGGAGCTGCCAAGGAGGTCGATATCGCCCTGCCGGAGCGCCTCGACCGCCGCTTGCCGGCTGGAAAAGCGCAGCACCCGCACGGGCAACTGCAGGGCCTTGCCGATCAGGCTTGCGTACTCGGCGGTAAGGCCCTGGTAGTCGCGGCCCCCACTGGTGATGTCGAACGGCGGGTAGTCTGGTGCCGAGGTACCCAGCACCAGTTCCTGACGGCCTTCGAGCCATTGCCGTTGTTCGTCCGTGAGCGCTGGTAATGCCGGCCTGGCCGATGAGCGTGCCAGCAAGGTATAGGATGAAGCCTCGTGATGGGTAGCCTGTGCCACGCCGCTGAACAGGAGCAGGGTGAGCAGTAGGCGAGCGATACTGTGCGCCATGACTACCCTCAGACCAGCGCGTTGCGTTTGGCCATTTCAATCAGATCGACCAGTGTATTGACCTGAAGTTTGTGCATGAGGCGCTTCTTGTAGGTACTGACGGTCTTGCTGCTGAGGAACATGCCCTTGGCAATTTCCTTGTTGCTGCGGCCCTGGGCGAATAGTTGAAGCACCATCAGTTCGCGGTCATTAACCTGACGGAAAAGTTGCAGGTCGGCATCTATCGCCTGGTTATGCTTGATTGCCTGGCTGGGGAAATAGTTGTAACCAGCCAGCACGGCCTTTACTGCACTGAGCAGTTCGCTCAGGTCCTCCTGCTTGCACACATAGCCTGCAGCACCCGAGTGCATGCGGCGTACGGCAAACAATGCGGGAGATTGCGCGGTCAGTACCAGTACCTTCACGGGCAAGGCCATGGCCTGGAACCGGGCAAGCACCTCCAGCCCGTCCAGTTTGGGGATGCTGATGTCGAGGATGACCAGGTCTGGGGCGGCTTCGCGAATCATCTGCATGGCGTCCACGCCGTTGTCCGACTCGCCGACAACCTTGTAATTCTGGTTTTCCAGCAACATACGAACGGCCAGGCGGATGACGGGATGGTCGTCGACGATAAATATGGAATGCATGTTCAACTTCCCTGCGGGCGATTGAGGGTGACAGGCGGCACCTTATCGCAGTTGAAAGTCATCGGGCATGCGAGGAAGGGCTATTAGCCCTATATGGGAAATGGCTTACAAGATAAAACAATTCGGGCTACGAAATAAGCGCGTTTAATTCATTGTCAAAGCGTGATTGGTAACTTTTCATTTACTTTTATTCGTGCCGTTTAACTTTCCGCCAGTATATGTAGGAAGTTTCCCACAATATGCGGTGCAGCTACGGGCGATGTCCGGGCTGCACCGGCAGGGCTCAGGTCGGGCTGGAGCGCCCGGTCATTTCCCGGGCCATTTCACTGGCATAGCTGTCGGTCATCCCCGCGATGAAGTCGATCATGCGCAGGAAGGCGCTGTGCAGCGAGCCGTGTGGGTCGGGGGCATTGTTGCCGATCAGGTCCAGTACCCGGCGGCTCTTGAACGACGGCGTGCGTCCGCCGTGCTGCTCGAGGGCGGCCCCGCAGAAGGTGTTCAGCAAGATTTCCAGCGTGGTGTAGGCGCCGATCTCGTGCAGGGTCTTGCGCTTGTCCTGGAAGATCTTGTTGCGTGCCATGTCCTTGGCCTGCAGTACGCAGCGCTTGGCCGGGCCGTGCATGTGTTCGACCAGGTCGCCCGCCAGCTGGCCGGCCAGCAAGGCTTGCTGCTGCTCGACGAAGGCGCGGGCGGCAGCGTTGGTCAGGTGCTCGATGGCCTTGCCGCGCAGGATCGCCAGCTTGCGCCGCCGGGAATCGCCAGGGCCGAGCTGACGGTAGGTTTCCGGCAGGTCATCGCCGACCAGATCGAGCAGCAGTGCTTCGACTTCGGCGTATTGCAGCAGCTCCATTTCCAGGCCGTCTTCCAGGTCGATCAGCGCGTAGCAGATGTCATCTGCAGCCTCCATCAGGTAGACCAGCGGGTGGCGCGCCCAGCGCTGGTGTTCCAGTTGCGGCAGGCCGAGCTTGCGGGCGATCTGCTCGAGAAGCGGCAGTTCGCTCTGGTAACTGCCGAACTTGTGCTTCTTGTAGCCCAGGGCGTCGGCGTGGCGTGCGCTCCACGGGTACTTCAGGTAAGTGCCGAGGGTGGCATAGGTCAGCCGAGTACCGCCGTCGAACTGGTGGTACTCCAGCTGGGTGAGTACGCGAAAGCCTTGGGCGTTACCTTCGAAGTTGAGGAAGTCGGCGCGCTCGTCGTCGCTCATGTCATCCAGCCAGCCACGCCCGGCGGCCTGCTGGAACCAGTGCCGGATGGCGTCTTCGCCAGAGTGGCCGAACGGTGGGTTGCCGATGTCATGGGCCAGGCAGGCCGACTGCACGATCATCCCCAGGTCGCTGGGGGCGCACCAGTCCGGCAGGCTGTCGCGCAGGGTTTCGCCGACGCGCATGCCCAGCGAGCGGCCGACGCAGCTGACTTCCAGTGAGTGGGTCAGGCGTGTATGGATATGGTCGTTGCTGGAAACCGGGTGCACCTGGGTCTTGCGCCCGAGGCGGCGGAAGGCACCGGAGAAGATGATTCGGTCGTGGTCCTTGTGGAAGGGGCTGCGCCCGAGTTCATCGGCGCTGTACAGGGCTTTGCCCAGGCGTTCGCGGGTGAGCAGGGTATGCCAGTCCAAGGCGCGGTCTCCTGTAGGTCGAAGGCAGCAGCATATCCTGTAGGAGCAGCCTTGTGCTGCGAAGAGGTCCGTTTGATCGATACAAATTCCTCGCCGCTCCCGGCCTCTTCGCAGCACAAGGCTGCTCCTACAAGGATCGCGATGGTCAGGGGCGGCGGCTGCCTTGCAGGTACAGGCGCAGCAGCGGCAGCAGGCTGGTGCCCAGGCGCAACAGCCGCGCCAGGTTGCCGCTGCGCACGCCCTTGCCGGTGAGGAAACCCAGCGCCACCACTGCGCCAATCCCCCACAGCGGCGCATGCTTGATGCCCAGCCCGTCGTGCAACGAGCTGCCCATGCCGCGCACGCGGCGCAGTGGCTCAAGCAACTGCGCGGACTCGTGGCGGATTTCCTGGCGGTGCATTTCCATGCGCAGGCGCAGCAGCGCCTTGCGCAGTTCCCGCGGGTTTCGGGTGTTTGGCAATTCTGGCAGGCTCATGGCAACAGGCGCTCCCGGTCCTTGGCAAGTTCCTCGAGGGTGGCGCCGAAGGGCGACGACTCGTCGAACACCGCGGCCTTCAGGCGCAAGCCGCAATACAGCGCGGCTATGCCGTAGAACACGCACAGGCCAATGATGCCGGCCAGGCGATAGCTATCCCACAGCAGCACCAGCAACAGCCCGGACAACGCCGTCAGCAGAAGCAGGGCGAATACCAGGGCGAGGCCGGCGAACAGCAGCAGGCTCAAGGTGCGGCCCTTCTGCTCCTGCAATTCGATGCCGAACAGTTCGATGTGGCTGTGCAGCAGCCCCAGGGCAGCCGCCCCCAGGCGCTTGCCCGAGGCGCTGGCGCCGTTGGCGTCGTTCTCCATGGAAACCCCTCAGCGCCGGTTGGCCAGCAGGCCGATCAACAGGCCGACGCCAGCGGCAATGCCGATCGCCTGCCACGGTTTTTCCTGCACGTACTGTTCGGCACTGCTCAATGCTGCCTGGCCGCGTTCCCGCACCGAGTCCTGGGTCAGTTGCAGGGTTTCGCGGGCCTGGGTCAGGCGGTCGTGGATCTGTTCACGCAACTCGTCAGCCTGGTCGCCTGCCAGGTTGGCAGTGTCGGCCAGCAGCTTCTCGGTGTCGCGGACCAGTGCCTGGAAGTCAGCCATCAATATCTCTTGTGCAGTCTTTGCCGATTTGCTGGCCATGGGTATCTCCCTGTCGATGAGTGTTGGTAGTTCGAGTGATAGCACGCGCGGAAGGTTCAAGTACCGGCGCTGGTATGGGCCTTGCTAAGGCTTTGCCACGTTGCGGGGCGCCCTGGTCGGGTATTGCGCCGATTCAGGGCGTCAGCGCAGCGGATACCGATAAACCTTAACTCAATCCACGACAAACCCAAGAAAAAACCAAGCAGGCTCCGCCCGGTTCACCGAAACGGGGCAGGGAGCTGGCACCGATTCGGTGCAGGGATGCAGGTTCTTGAACTGTCCTGGTGCCTTTTTCAGCAGGTCTGCCTATTTCATGGAAAACATGCACAGCGCGATGGACTCTCTGGTCCACGGTTCAAACACCCTGTTCATTCTCATGGGCGCCATCCTGGTGCTGGCCATGCATGCCGGCTTCGCGTTTCTCGAAGTGGGCACTGTACGCCACAAGAACCAGGTCAACGCCTTGTCGAAGATTCTCAGCGACTTCGCTATTTCGGCATTGGTGTACTTCTTCATCGGCTACTGGATCGCCTACGGGGTCAGCTTCTTCCAGCCGGCGGCAGCGTTGGCGGCCGACCATGGCTATGCGCTGGTCAAGTGCTTTTTCCTGCTGACCTTCGCTGCGGCGATCCCGGCAATCATCTCCGGGGGCATCGCGGAGCGGGCGCGATTTGTGCCGCAACTGTGTGCCACGGCGTTGATCGTAGCGTTCATCTATCCGTTCTTCGAGGGCGTGGTGTGGAACGGCAACCTGGGCGTTCAGGCCTGGTTGCAGGCACGCTTCGGCGCGCCGTTCCATGATTTTGCCGGCTCGGTGGTGGTGCATGCCATGGGCGGCTGGCTGGCGCTGGCGGCGGTGTTGCTGCTGGGCGCGCGCCGTGGGCGCTACCGCGATGGCCGGTTGGTGGCTTTTGCCCCTTCGAGCATTCCCTTTCTGGCATTGGGGTCGTGGATCCTGATCATCGGCTGGTTTGGCTTCAACGTCATGAGTGCCCAGACCCTGCAAGGTGTCAGCGGCCTGGTGGCAATCAACTCGCTGATGGCCATGGTCGGTGGCACCCTGTCGGCCTTGCTGGCCGGGCGTAACGACCCGGGCTTCCTGCATAACGGGCCGCTGGCCGGGCTGGTAGCGGTTTGTGCCGGTTCCGAGCTGATGCACCCGATTGGTGCGCTGGCCACCGGCCTGGTGGCGGGTGCGCTGTTCGTCTGGACCTTCACCGCGGCGCAGAACCGCTGGAAGATCGACGATGTGCTGGGTGTGTGGCCGTTGCATGGCCTGTGCGGCGTATGGGGTGGCATGGCCTGCGGCATCTTCGGCCAGGAGGTGCTGGGTGGCATGGGCGGTGTCAGCCTGGTCAGCCAATTGCTGGGCAGCCTGATGGGCGTGGTGGTGGCATTGGCCGGCGGTTTTGCCGTGTATGGTGCAATCCGCGCGCTGCATGGGCTGCGCTTGAGCCATGAGCAGGAATTCCAGGGCGCGGACCTGTCGCTACACCGTATCGGCGCCACCAGCCAGGATTGAGCCAGGTCAGGTGCACTGTGGGCAGGACGGACCTAGAATAGGTTTCTCCCTGCCAAAGCGGACTTGCCCCATGCTGCCTGAATGCCAACTGTTCGGCACCCTCGGCTGCCACCTGTGTGAAGTGGCCGAGGCCGTGCTGATGCCCTTCGTCGATCATGGCCTGCTGGTGGAACTGGTCGACATTGCCGAGAACGAAACTCTGTTCGAACGCTATGGCCTGATCATTCCGGTGCTGCGCCGTTGTGACAACGGCGCCGAGCTGCACTGGCCGTTCGATGCCGAACAGGTGGTGGCGTTTCTCGCGCAGTAATTGCGCCAGGGGAGGTCTGTCCCTGCTCCATGCGGTGTGCAGCGTTGTGATGATCCGCTGCCGGCACGTTGAGGCCGGCATCCTTCACCGGTCATCAGGAATCCAGCCATGCGCATTACCCCCCATTTCACCCTCGATGAAATGACTGTTTCGCAGCTCGCCGCCAGGGAAGGGCTCGACAACAATCCTCCAGCCGAGGCGCGTGCCAACCTGCAGTTGCTGTGCAATGCACTGGAGCAGGTGCGCGCGCTGTTCGGCGCACCGGTCATCGTCAGCAGTGGTTATCGCAGCCCCGCAGTCAATCAGCGCATTGGCGGGACGCTGACGAGCAAGCATCTGCAGGGGCTGGCGGCTGATTTCACGGTGATTGAAGTGACCCCGCGCGAGGTTGTGCGACGGATCAGCGAAAGCACCATCCCCTTCGACCAGCTGATCCTCGAATTCGATGACTGGGTGCACCTGGCCGTGTCGCGCGGCGCCCCTCGGCGCCAGGTGTTGACCATCCGTAAAGGCACCGGCTATCTGCCGGGCCTGCAATGAAGCGCATTGACGGCGGTAAGAGGATATTCGTATGCTGTATATAAATACAGTGTCGAGGTGAAGCCATGCTCAATGTCGAGCAACTCAAGTACAGCGTCAACCGCATGCCCGTCGAGCGGGTGGCCGACGCTGTTCTGGAACTGCGCCTCGAAGGCCTGGTGACCGATGACCGCACGCCGTTCGGCAAGGTCCACTTCAATACCTGCTTCGCCGAGATCGAGGCCCTGTTCCAGCGTGCCGGCTATCACCGCGGGCTGGATGTGGTGGGGTATCAGGGGTTGCTGTATGCCCTCTACGACCCTGGGCGCTGGGAGCCGGTGCAGGTGTTGCGCTGGTTGAAGGAGCGCTGCGAGGCCATTGCCCAGGCTGGTTGAGGGCGCGGGCTTGGGGGATAATGCGCGGCCGTGAACGTTTCGAGCCCTGCCATGACCACGCCTTTCGACCCCGCCCGCCAGCAAGCCAGCACGGTGTGCCTGCCCCCCGGTAACTGGGCGACGGTGCTCGACTGCCTGTGTGACCATTTCAAGGCCATCGACCGCGCCCAGTGGCTTGACCGCTTTGCCCGTGGCCGGGTGCTTGATGCCGAAGGGCGGGCGGTTTCTGCCGAACTGCCTTACAAGCGCGGTATGCGATTGCACTACTTCCGTGAGGTGCCAAACGAGCGGCCGATCCCGGTGCAGGAGGCCATACTGCATGTGGATGAGCACCTGGTGGTAGCCGACAAGCCGCATTTCCTGCCTGTGACGCCGACTGGTGAATACGTCGAACAGACCTTGCTGCGCCGCCTGATCCGCCGCCTGGGCAACCCGCATCTGGTGCCGTTGCACCGTATCGACCGGCATACCGCCGGGCTTGTGCTGTTTTCCGCCAACCCGCAGAGCCGCAGTGCCTACCAGCGGCTGTTCCCCGAACGACGCATCGACAAGCGCTACCAGGCAATTGCGGCGGCCATGCCGCAGCACGATTTCCCGCTGGTGCACAAAAGCCGCCTGGTTCATGGCGAGCCGTTTTTCCGCATGCACGAGGTAGAGGGGGAGGCCAACAGCGAAACCCTGGCCGAAGTGCTGGAGAAGAATGGCGAGCTTTGGCGTTACGGGCTGTCGCCGGTAACTGGCAAGACCCATCAGTTGCGCGTGCACATGGCAGCGCTGGGGGCGGGGATCTGCAATGACCCATTCTATCCGCAGCTTCTCAACGACGAGGACGACTACCAGCGGCCGCTGAAGTTGCTGGCGCAGAGCCTGCGCTTTGCAGACCCGCTGAGCGGGGAAGAACGCTACTTCGAGAGCTGTTTGCAGCTGGATTGGTAATGCTCACGCGCTCGTTGCATGAGCAACTGTCGTGAATGCACTCTGAAGGCTTGCGCGGCCCCCTGTGGGAGCGGGTTCACCCGCGAAGAAGCCTGCGCGCTGGATGGCACCGGCTTCGCCGGTGTTCGCGGGTGAACCCGCTCCCACAGTGATCGCGCAATCTTTTGGATTTTGAGCAAGACAGTTACTCCCACAGGTACGGCGCAGGTATAAAGTGCATGCCGTACCTGTGGAAGCCGCCTTAGCGGTTGAACCGCTCCACCAGCGAGTACTGGGTACCCGCCGTACTGGTCAGCTCTTCGCTGAGCAGCGCCGAGTGCTGGGCCTGTTCGGCAGTCTGGTCGGCCAGGTCGGCGATGGTGCTGATGTTGCGGCTGATCTCGTCAGCCACTGCAGTCTGCTCTTCGGTCGCTGCAGCAATCTGGGTAGCCATGTCGGTGATGTTGGCCACCGCTTCACTGATACCCACCAGCGCCTCGTCGGCCTGCATCACACGGTCGACGCCTTCCTGCGCCTGGCGATGGCCGGTTTCCATGGTCAGTACGGCATTGCTGGCGGTTTGTTGCAGCTTGGCGATCAGGCCGTGGATCTGCCCGGTGGATTCGGCAGTGCGCTGGGCCAGCTGGCGCACTTCGTCGGCCACCACGGCAAAGCCTCGGCCCATTTCACCGGCACGTGCCGCTTCGATGGCCGCGTTCAGCGCCAGCAGGTTGGTCTGGTCGGCGATGCCCTTGATCACATCGACCACGCCACCAATCTCGTCGCTGTCCTTGGCCAGTTGCGTCACCGTCTGGCCGGTTTCGCCCACCGCCGCCGACAGGCGCTCGATGGCCTCGCGGGTTTCACCGGCAATCTGCCGGCCCTGGCTGGTCAGGCGGTTGGCTTCCTGGGTGGCATCGGCGGTGCGTTGCACGTGGTTGGCCACTTCCTGAGTGGTGGCGGCCATCTGGTTGACCGCAGCGGCAACCTGCTCGGTCTCCACCCGCTGGCGCTCCAGGCCCGAAGAGCTCTTGTGCGCAAGCGCGTCAGACTGGCGCGCCTGTTCGCTGAGGTGTTCGGCGCTGTCCTGCAGGCGGGTCAGGCAGGTTTTCATGCGCGCGTCCTGGCTGAGCATGGCCATTTCCAGGCGCGCCTGCACGCCCCGGCTGTCGGTGTACATCTGCGCGATCAGCGGGTCGGAGGTGGTTTGCTCGGCCAGGCGCAGCAGGCGCTTGAGGCCGCGCTGCTGCCAGCTCAGGCCCAGCAGGCCCAGCGGTACGGAAAGCCCGGCAGCCAGGGCGAAGCCCCAGGAATGGCCCAGCCAGTTGCCGATCAGGAAGCCCACCTGGCTGATCAGGATGAACGGCAACCAGTCCTGCAGCACCGGTAGCCACTTGTCCCGGCGCGGTACCGGCGGCTTGCCCTGGTTGATGCGCTGGTACAGCGCCTCGGCGCGGCGGACCTGCTCGGCGGTGGGCTTGACCCGCACCGATTCGAAGCCGACCACCTGGTTGTTGTCGAAGATCGGCGTGACATAGGCGTTGACCCAGTAATGGTCGCCGGACTTGCAGCGGTTCTTGACGATGCCCATCCACGGCTGGCCCTGCTTGAGGGTTTGCCACATGTGGGCAAACACCGCTGGCGGCACATCGGGGTGACGCACCAGGTTATGCGGGGCACCGGTCAGTTCTTCGCGGGTGAAACCACTGATCTCGACGAAGGCATCGTTGCAGTAAGTGATCACACCTTTGGCATTGGTGGTGGAGATCAACCGCTGCTGGGCAGGGAAAGTCCGTTCTCTCTGGGTAATCGGCTGGTTGTTACGCATGGGTTGATAGTCCGCAGGGCTTTCGACTGGTATCGGCAAGCCGCTGGTTTTATTGAATGAATAATTAATGTGCTTGACCTGTGGCAACAGGCCATCACTTCGATCTGGGTTAGCCAACGAGCACGTTCAAGTAATTTAGCGTCATTATTTCGTTTTTACTGCTGTTTAATGACGGATAAGTCGAATGATGACCGACTGGCTAGCCAAGAGCCAGCATCGGATAGCTGAACAGGGTGAAATGCACCAGGTTCAGGCCAAAATGGCAGAGCACCGCAGCCGCCACGCCGCCCCAGCGGTACGCCAGGCCGTAGCCGATACCGGCAAGGGTAGCCAGGTATACCCATTGCCAGCCGGCCCCCAGGTGGGCCAGGCCGAACAGCAAGGCGGCGGCGAACAATGCCAGCCCTTGGTGGCGCAGCAGCCGTTGCAGGCCGGCCTGGATGTAGCCGCGGAACAACAGTTCTTCGGTCAGGCTTACCAGCAGCAGGTTGTTCAGCAGCCAGAGCCAGGCTTGGTCGGGCCATTTCGGGGCCCAGGCCAGCATGCCCATTGCCCAGGCGCCGCCCAGGCAGGCAAGCAGTGTCAGGGGCAGGGCGTACAGCAGGCTGGTCGCCAGGCCCTGGCTGCGCCACAGGAACAGCCAAGGGCAGGCCAGCAGCAGCCAGGCGCCGATCAGGGGTTTGTCCAGGTTCAGGTACATCGTGAAGGGCAGGGCGCCAGGGCTGAGGGCAACGCCGTCGATGACCTTGGCAGCGTTGAAGCCGGGCAGCCAGTGCAATGCCAGGGCGATGGCCAAGAGGATGAACAACGTGTGGCCGAGAGCTTGTTGCCAGCGCTGGGGGCGGCGAGCGAGTAGGGCGCTGGCAAGCAGGGCGAGAAAGGTTGGCAGGGTGGTGATGCCGAGGTTGCCCTGGCTCAGGGCGAGGGTGTAGCCGAGTGCCAGGAGTAAAAGTGCGATCAGGTGGAAGCGAGGCACGAGTGGTCCTTCTCGTTGAACAATATTGGGGCTGCACAGCAGCCCCAAGCATACGCGCCTCAACCAGCAATCAGCTGCCGCAACACATAATGCAATATTCCCCCCGCCTTGAAGTACTCCACTTCATTCACGGTATCGATCCGGCACAGCACCTCGATCTGCTCGTGCTGCCCATCCTCGCGGGTGATGCGCAAGGGCAGGCTCATGCCCGGGCGGATCTGTGTACCGTTCAAGCCCAGTACATCGATCTTCTCCTTGCCGGTCAGTCCCAGTTGCTTGCGGTTGTGGCCGGCCTTGAATTGCAGCGGCAGTACGCCCATGCCTACCAGGTTGGAGCGGTGAATGCGCTCGAAGCTTTCCGCCAGTACCGCTTTGACCCCCAGCAGGTTGGTGCCTTTGGCGGCCCAGTCGCGGCTCGAGCCGGTGCCATATTCCTGGCCGGCGATCACCACCAGCGGCGTGCCTTCCTGCTGGTAGCGCATGGCCGCGTCGTAGATCGACAGCTTCTCGCCACTGGGCACGTGCAGGGTGTTGCCACCTTCTTCGCCCGCCAGCATTTCGTTGCGGATGCGGATGTTGGCGAAGGTGCCGCGCATCATCACTTCATGGTTGCCACGCCGTGAGCCGTAGGAGTTGAAGTCGTGGGGTTCCACGCCCTGCTCACGCAGGTAGCGCCCGGCCGGGCTGTCGGCCTTTATGTTGCCGGCCGGGGAAATGTGGTCGGTGGTCACCGAGTCACCCAGTAGTGCCAGGATCCGCGCACCCTGGATGTCGGTGACCTGCGGGGGTGGCCCGCCGATGTCGTCGAAGAACGGCGGATGCTGGATATAGGTAGAATCGGCCTGCCACACGTAGGTGGCCGCCTGCGGTACCTCAATGGCCTGCCACTGTGCATCGCCGGCGAACACTTCGGCGTATTCCTTGTGGAACATCGCCGTGTCTACCTTGGCCACGGCAGCGGCAATTTCCTGCTGGCTGGGCCAGATGTCACGCAGGTACACCGGTTGACCATCCTTGCCAGTGCCCAGAGGGTAGCGGGTCAGGTCCAGGCGTACGCTGCCGGCCAGGGCATAGGCCACCACCAGTGGCGGCGAGGCCAGCCAGTTGGTCTTGACCAGCGGATGCACACGGCCTTCGAAGTTGCGGTTACCCGACAACACAGAAGCCACCGTGAGGTCGGCGCTGCCGATGGCTTTTTCGATCGCTTCATCCAGCGGGCCGGAGTTGCCGATGCAGGTTGTGCAGCCATAGCCGACCAGATCGAACCCCAATTGGTCCAGATAGGTGGTTAGCCCGGCGGCCTTGAAGTAGTCGGTGACCACCTTGGAGCCCGGCGCCAGCGAACTCTTGACCCAGGGTTTGCGTTGCAGGCCTTTCTCCAGGGCCTTTTTCGCCACCAGCCCGGCGGCCATCATCACACTGGGGTTCGAGGTGTTGGTACACGAGGTGATCGCGGCAATCACCACGGCGCCATCGCGCAGGGTGTGGGTCTGGCCTTCATGGCTGTAGTCGATCTCCCCAGCCTGGTCGGCGTTGCCCACCGCCACGCCGCCGCCACCTTCGCTTTCCAGGCGGCTGACCTCTTTGGCCAGCGGTTTGGGTTGCAGTTCGATGAAGTGGTCGAAGGCCTGGCTGACCTGGCCCAGGGCTACCCGGTCCTGCGGCCGCTTGGGCCCGGCCAGGCTGGCCTCGACCTCTTGCATGTCCAGCGCCAGGCTGTCGCTGAACAGTGGCTCCTGGCCCGGCTGCCGCCACAAGCCCTGGGCTTTGCAGTACTGCTCAACCAATTGCACCGTCGCCTCGGGGCGGCCGGACAGGCGCAGGTAGTCCAGGGTCACTTGGTCGACGGGGAAGAAGCCGCAGGTGGCACCGTATTCCGGGGCCATGTTGGCGATGGTTGCCCGGTCGGCCAAGGGCAGCTCTGCCAGGCCGTCGCCATAGAACTCGACGAACTTGCCCACCACGCCCTTCTTGCGCAGCATCTGCGTCACCGTCAGCACCAGGTCGGTGGCGGTGATGCCTTCGCGCAGCTTGCCGGTCAGCTTGAAGCCGATCACTTCAGGGATCAGCATCGACACCGGCTGGCCGAGCATGGCTGCCTCCGCTTCGATCCCGCCCACGCCCCAGCCAAGCACGCCCAGGCCATTGATCATGGTGGTATGCGAATCGGTACCGACCAGGGTGTCGGGGAAGGCGTAGGTGCGGCCATCGGCCTCACGGGTCCAGACGGTGCGGCCGAGGTATTCGAGGTTGACCTGGTGGCAAATACCAGTACCCGGCGGTACCACGCGGAAGTTGTCAAAGGCGCTCTGGCCCCAGCGCAGGAAGGCATAGCGCTCGCCGTTGCGCTGCATTTCGATGTCGACGTTCTCGCTGAAGGCCTGCGGCGTGCCGTAGCGGTCGACCATCACCGAATGGTCGATCACCAGGTCCACGGGTGAAAGCGGGTTGATCCTCTGCGGGTCGCCGCCGGCCTTGGCCATGGCAGCGCGCATGGCGGCCAGGTCGACCACGGCCGGCACACCGGTAAAGTCCTGCATCAGCACCCGCGCCGGGCGGTACTGGATCTCGCGGTCGGAGCGTCGCTCGCCCAGCCATTGGGCGAGCGCGCGCAGGTCGTCGCCGGTGACAGTCTTGCCGTCCTCCCAGCGCAGCAGGTTTTCCAGCAGTACCTTCAGCGACATGGGCAGGCGCTGCAGGTCGCCCAGTTGGCGGGCGGCCTCGGTGAGGCTGAAGTAGTGGTAGGTCTGGTCGCCGACCTTGAGGGATTTGAGGGTATTCAGGCTATCGAGCGAGGGCATTGCCAACTCCTTCTGCGCCGGTGCCTGGCAAGATATGCCGGTGGCACCGCTGTGTATCGATCCGCACGGCACGGACCTGGCTGAAAGGTCAGGTTAGACCGCTTTGCGTCATCTGACCCTTTTCTGGACCGGCGGGGCGTGTCGCAGGTTCCGATCTTCCTTTATCATCGCCGCCCTGCCGGCGCCTGTGGCGCGCCAGCCGTAGTGGAGTGAGAAATGAATACCCTGTTCATGCATTGCCGGCCCGGTTTCGAGGGTGAGGTGTGCGCCGAAATCAGCGAACATGCCGCCCGCCTGGGCGTTGCCGGCTATGCCAAAGGCAAGCCGCAGAGTGCCAGTGCCGAGTTTGTCTGTAGCGAGGAGGGCGGTGCCGAGCGCTTGATGGGGGAACTGCGCTTCAACCAGCTGATTTTCCCGCGGCAGTGGGCTCGTGGCGGTTATGTCGAACTGCCGGAAAGCGACCGTATCAGTGTGCTGCTGGCGCATCTGGCCGGGTTCCCGGTGTTCGGCAGCCTGTGGCTGGAGGTGCTGGACAGTAACGAGGGCAAGGAACTGTCCACCTTCTGCCGCAAGTTCGAGGTGCCGCTGCGCAAGGCTTTGGAAAAGGCCGGCCGCCTGGTCGACGATGCCAGCCGCCCACGCCTGCTGCTCACCTTCATCAGCGGCCGCCGGGTATTTGCCGGTGTTGCCCCGGCCAACAACAGTGCACTGTGGCCCATGGGCATCCCGCGCCTGAAATTCCCCCGCGAGGCGCCCAGCCGCTCGACGCTCAAACTGGAAGAGGCCTGGCACCAGTTCATCCCGCGCGAGCAGTGGGAGCAGCGCCTGGGCGATGACATGACCGGTGTCGACCTAGGAGCCTCGCCGGGTGGCTGGACCTACCAGCTGGTGCGCCGGGGCATGCTGGTGACCGCCATCGACAACGGGCCGATGGCCGAGAGCCTGATGGACACCGGCTTGGTCCAGCACCTGATGGCCGATGGTTTCACCTGGCAACCGAAGCAGCCGGTGGACTGGATGGTGTGCGACATCGTCGAGAAACCGGCCCGTACCACCTCGCTGATCGAGACCTGGCTGGGCGAGGGGCTGTGCCGTGAAGCTGTGGTCAACCTGAAGCTGCCGATGAAGCAGCGCTATGCCGAGGTACGCCGGCTGCTCGACCGCATGGAGGCGACCTTCAAGGCGCGCAAGATCAAGGTGTCGATTGCTTGCAAGCAGCTGTATCACGACCGCGAGGAAGTGACCTGCCATCTGCGCCGGTTGGACTTGAAACCGCGCTAGCACAGCGAACCGCTTTGCTCTTGCTCTTGCTTCGGCTTTTGCTTCTAAGCGCGATAGTTCAGGCGCCGCCGATTGCGACTTCAGGAGGCCGAGCGAAGGGGCTGCGGAGGGAGGTGACGGGCATGGATGCCCGTCAAGCGCTGAGGCCCCATGGATGGGGCCTGCAGCGCGTACTCCCGGGAGCAGGCCCGTAGCGAGGGAACCCCGGAGCGCAGCGTAGGGGCCGGATGATAGGAGCCAGCGTTTTTTGGTTACTTTTTGTCGCGTTTGACAAAAAGTGACCCGCCGTAAGGGCGGAAAGGTGATTAAGCGCCACCTTCGAGAATGAATGTTGACCTTGTTGTTGATGCCCACGCTTGAAAGCGAAGAGCGAAGAGCGAAGAGCGAAGAGCGAAGAGCGAAAAGCGGAAAAGTACTGGTCTTGATCTCGCGCATAGTCCATTTACGATGGCGACGCTTACTCACCTTTTCGCCCTTACGGCGAGTCACTTTTTGTCAAACGCGACAAAAAGTAACCAAAAAACGCTGCGCTCCCATCATCCGGCCCCTCCGCTACGCTCCGGGGTTCCCTCGCGCCGGTCTTGCTCCCGGGAGGACGCGCTGCAGGCCCCATCCATGGGGCCTCAGCGCTTGACGGGCATCCATGCCCGTCACCTCCCTCCGCAAGACCTCTGCTCGGCCTCCTGAAGTCGCGAAGATCAAGATCAAGATCAAGATCAAGATCAAGATCAAGATCAAGATCAAGATCAAGATCAAGATCAAGATCAAGATCAAGATCAAGATCAAGATCAAGATCAAGATCAAGATCAAGAGCAAGAGCAAGAGCAAGAGCAAGAGCAAGAGCAAGAGCAAGAGCAAGAGCAAGAGCAAGAGCAAGAGCAAGAGCAAGAGCAAGAGCAGGGCGCGTCTTCACAGGCGGTGCTTGGACCACGTCGCGCGATGCGCGACAATAGCGATCATTTGCGGAGCCCCCCATGACCGATTTCACCCCCGACGCCATCCTCGACGCCACCGGCCTGAACTGCCCGGAACCGGTAATGATGCTGCACCAGCACGTGCGCAACCTGGCCGCTGGCGGCCTGCTCAAGGTCATCGCCACCGACCCCTCGACCCGCCGCGATATCCCCAAGTTCTGCAACTTCCTCGGCCACGAACTGCTGCAGCAGCAGGAAGACGCCGGTACCTTCCTGTACTGGATCCGCAAGAAAGCCGACTGAACCGCTCTGGAACACGCCCGGCGTTGCGCCTACACTGCGTTCCCCAGACAGGAGAGCGCCATGCTGATAGTTGCCGACGAGAACATCCCGCTGCTCGATGCCTTCTTCCAGGGTTTCGGCGAAATCCGCCGTTACCCCGGCCGAAGCCTCGATGCCGCCAGCGTAAGGGACGCCGACATTCTACTGGTGCGCTCGGTGACCAAGGTCGACCGCCAGTTGCTCGAAGGCAGCCGCGTGCGCTTCGTCGGCACCTGCACCATCGGCACCGACCACCTCGACCTGAACTACTTTGCCGAAGCCGGCATCCACTGGAGCAGCGCACCGGGCTGCAATGCCCGCGGCGTGGTCGATTACGTTCTGGGCAGCCTGCTGACCCTGGCCGAGCTGGATGGCGTGGCACTGCCCGAGCGCGTGTATGGCGTAGTGGGCGCGGGTGAGGTGGGTGGCCGCCTGGTGCGGGTGCTGCACGGCCTTGGCTGGAAGGTACTGGTATGCGACCCGCTGCGCCAGGCCGCCGAGGGCGGTGACTACGTCAGCCTCGAGACCATCCTGCAACAGTGCGATGTGATCAGCCTGCACACCCCCTTGCAGCGTGGCGGCGAGCACCCGACCTGGCACCTGCTGGGCCAGGCGCAGCTGGCGCAGTTGCGCCCCGGTGCCTGGCTGGTCAACGCCAGCCGTGGCCCGGTAGTGGACAACGCCGCCCTGCGCGAACTGCTGCTGGACCGCGAAGACCTGCATGCGGTGCTGGATGTGTGGGAGGGTGAGCCGCAGGTCGACCTGCAACTGGCCGACCTGTGCACATTGGCTTCGCCGCACATTGCCGGCTACAGCCTCGACGGTCGCCAGCGTGGTACGGCGCAGATCTACCAGGCGCTGTGCCGCTTCCTCGGTGTGGATAAACAGGTGCAACTGGCCGACCTGCTGCCCCGGCCACCGCTGGCGCAGATCGAACTGGATGCCAGCACCGACCCGGCCTGGGCCTTGGCCACCCTTTGCCGCGCAGTGTACGACCCACGCCGCGACGATGCCGATTTCCGCCGCAGCCTCAGCGACGACCCGCAGCAGCAGCGCGCAGCGTTCGACCAGTTGCGCAAGCAGTACCCGCCACGGCGCGAGATCGAGGGGCTGGCGGTGCGCGTGCGCGGGGAGTCGCCGCAGTTGGCGCAGCTGGTCAGTGCCTTGGGTGGGGTGTTGGTCTGACAGCCATTTGAAAGCTGTGCCGGCCTCTTCGCGGGTAAACCCGCTCCCACAGGTAGCCCGCTGACCTCAAGGCTTGTGTTGTCCCTGTGGGAGCGGGTTTACCCGCGAAAGGGCCGGTACAGGATTCAGGCAAATAAAAACCCGGCGCAAGCGCCGGGTTGCAAGGAATTCGCCGATCAACCTTTGCGTACGCGCTCGACCCGGCTTTCTTCCAGGGCCTTGCAGGCCTGCTGGATCATCTGCTCGGTGATCGGTACTTCGCGCCCCTTCGCATCGATGATCGAACCGCACACCTGCGGCGGTGGTGTGGTCCGGGGCTTCTGATTGTCGCTGCCATGCTGCAAGCTCATGTATTGTCTCCTCATCAGGTTCAAGCGCAGGTTAACCCTGTGCCGTGACTGGCCTGTGACAGTACCTGCAGGGTCACGGCAGGCACAGTCCAACAGAAACGGCAGTAAAGCTCCATAGCCTGGTTAGACCGATAGGCTATAGCAACCCTGCAAGGGTTCCACAGGCGTGGATGAGTGGTAGGCTGCGGTTTCCCACCATTGTGGTCAGCGCCATGCCCGAATCGGTTTCCCCACGTCAACGCCGCGCCTTGCGCCTGGGTTGGCAGTTTGTCCGTCCTTACCGTCGCCAGGTGATGCTTGCCTTGCTGGCCCTGGTAGTCACCGCCGCCATCACCCTGTCCATGGGCCAGGGCATCCGCCTGCTGGTGGACCAGGGCTTCATGACCCGCTCCGCGCATCAGCTCAACCAGACCATCGGCCTGTTCCTGCTGCTGGTGTTGGCCCTGGCGGTGGGTACCTTCAGCCGCTTCTACCTGGTGTCGTGGATCGGCGAGCGCTGCGTGGCCGATATCCGTCGAGCCGTGTTCGACCACCTGATCGGTTTGCATCCCGGGTTTTTCGAAGACAACCGCAGCTCCGAGATCCAGTCGCGCCTGACCGCCGACACCACCTTGCTGCAATCGGTAATCGGCTCTTCGCTGTCGATGTTCCTGCGCAACGCGCTGATGGTCACCGGTGGTGTGGTGTTGCTGTTTATCACCAATCCCAAGCTCACCAGCATCGTGGTGGTGGCCCTGCCGCTGGTGCTGGCGCCGATCCTGCTGTTCGGCCGCCGGGTACGCAGCCTGTCGCGGCAGAGTCAGGACCGGGTAGCCGATGTGGGCAGCTATGTGGCCGAGACACTCGGGCAGATCAAGACCGTGCAGGCCTACAACCACCAGGCGCATGACCGCGAGCTGTTCGCCGGTACGGTCGAAGCGGCTTTTGCCGTGGCCCGGCAGCGTATTGCCCAGCGTGCCTGGCTTATCACCCTGGTGATCGTGCTGGTACTGGGAGCGGTGGGGGTGATGTTGTGGGTTGGCGGCATGGATGTGATCGCCGGACGCATTTCCGCGGGCGAACTGGCCGCGTTCGTGTTCTACAGCCTGATCGTCGGCAGTGCCTTCGGCACCCTCAGCGAGGTAATCGGCGAGTTGCAAAGGGCGGCGGGCGCCGCCGAGCGCATTGCCGAACTGTTGGCGGCGCGCAGTGCAATCCTGCCGCCCGCCGTGGCGCAGGTGCTGCCGCAGCAGCGGGCCAGTGGGCGTATCGAGCTGCAGCAGTTGGTGTTCGCCTATCCGTCACGGCCCTCGGTGGCGGCTGTCGATGGCCTGAGCCTGACCATCGAGCCGGGGCAGACCGTGGCACTGGTGGGCCCGTCGGGGGCGGGCAAGTCGACCTTGTTCGATTTGTTGCTGCGCTTCTACGACCCCCAGCAGGGGTGCATCCTTCTCGATGGCAAGGCGATCACCGAACTTGACCCCAATCACCTGCGCCAGCAGTTCGCCCTGGTGGCACAGAACCCCTCGCTGTTTCGCGGCACGGTCGAGGCCAACATCCGCTATGGCCGGCCCGAGGCGACCCTGGCCGAGGTCGAGGCAGCCGCCCGGGGTGCCCATGCCGACGCATTCATCCGGCAATTGCCGCAGGGCTACCAGACACAGCTGGGCGAGGGCGGCATCGGCTTGTCCGGCGGGCAGCGGCAGCGCCTGGCCATTGCCCGTGCGTTGCTGGTCGATGCGCCGATCCTGTTGCTGGACGAAGCCACCAGCGCACTCGACGCACAAAGCGAACACCTTATCCAGCAGGCGCTGCCCAGCCTGATGGCCGGGCGCACCACACTGGTGATCGCCCATCGTCTGGCTACGGTCCAGCATGCCGACCGTATCGCGGTCATCGACAAGGGCAGGCTGGTGGCGGTGGGGACGCATCGCCAGTTGATCGAAGAGAGCCCGCTTTATGAGCGGCTTGCGGCCTTGCAGTTCACCACGGGGTAGCTTGTAGTGGCCTCGTAACATTTCTGTAGTACTTGCCTGAGAGTATCTAGCTCAACTGTTGCGTAAGTGCTCGACCTGGCTGCCATTGCTTGATGGCAGCCTTTTTTTGGCCTGCCCGTAACCGTGCTGCGTTGCGCCTTGTTGCCAGCTTGCGCGGCCCTCCGGTCTTCCTCCTGCTTTCCGAGATCCCAGATGTTGCGTAAATCCCTCAGAGTGCAAATTCTCTCCCTGCTCGGCGGCAGTCTGGTGGCGATGTTGCTGATCGCCCTGGTGTGCTTCCAGTTCCTTTCGTCCAGCGTGCGCGGCTACGCCGAGCTGGTCGACGGGCCGCTGCGGGCCTCGCAGTTGATCGACGAAGCCAACCTGCAGTTCAAGATCCAGGTGCAGGAGTGGAAGAACGTGTTGTTGCGCGGGCGCCAGCCGGCTGACATGGACAAGTACTGGCAGCAGTTCCAGGCTCGCGAGCAGCAGGTGCAGCAACTGCTCGGGCAATTGATCGACAGCAGCGACGCCAGGCTCAAGGCGCCGCTGCAGCAACTGCGTGACAGCCACCGGCAGCTGGGCCAGACCTATGCGCAGGGGCGCCAGGCATTCCAGGCGGCGGGCGGCGACCCGGTGGCCGGCGATCTGGCGGTCAAGGGCGTGGACCGCGCCGTCAGCGAGCAGATGAGCGAACTGGTCGAGCAACTGCGTGCCGATGCCCGTCAGCACGCCGCCAGCCTCAGTGCCGGTGCCGAGCGCACGGTATGGCTGGGCTTGCTGGTGATGCTGGCCTCGGCCGTGCTGGTGGGGCTGCTCAGCCTGTGGCTGGTCAACCGCAGCCTGATCGAGCCGATCCGCCAGTTGATCGAGTATGTCGCGCAGCTGAGCCAGGGCCGCTTTGCCGCCCGGGTAGACAGCCGCCGTGAGGACGAACTGGGCCGCCTGGCGCGGGCCGCCAACACCCTGCGCGATTTCCTCGCCGACACGGTCGGCCGGCTGCAGGACAACGCCCAGGAACTGGAAGGCGCCAGCGGCCAGCTGCGCAGCATCGCCGGCGACATGGCCCGTGGTACCCACGACCAGTTCCAGCGCACCGACCAGGTGGCCACGGCCATGCACGAGATGTCCGCCACTGCCCAGGAAGTCGCCCGCCACGCCGCGGAGGCCGCCCGCGCTGCGGACGACGCCGATCACAGTGCCCAGGCGGGCGAGCAGGTGATGCAGCAGACCATCGACATCATCGGCGTGGTCAACCGCGAAATCGCTGGCACGGCGGCGGTGATTCGCGACCTTGAGCATGACAGCGCGCGCATTGGCAAAGTCCTTGAAGTGATCCGCGGCATTGCCGAGCAGACCAACCTGCTGGCGCTCAACGCGGCCATCGAAGCGGCCCGTGCCGGCGAGGCCGGGCGAGGTTTTGCGGTCGTCGCCGATGAAGTGCGCAGCCTGGCCCAGCGCACGGCGGCGTCGATCGCCGAGATCCACCAGATCATCGAGGCGGTGCAGTCGGGGGCGGTGGAGGCGGTCAAGGCCATCGAAAGCGGCCAGCAGCGCAGCGAGGAGGGTGCCGAGCAGGTGCAGCAGGCCGGGCAGATGCTGCAGCGCATCACCCTGGCAGTGGAAGCGATCCGCGACATGAACCGGCAGATCGCCACGGCGGCCGAAGAGCAGACCAGCGTGGCCGAGGACATCTCCTGCAACCTGATCGAAATCACCCGCATCGCCACGGCCAACCAGCAGGCGGTGCAGCATACCGAACAGGCGGGGCAGCGCCTGCATGGGTTGTCGGGGCAGCTGGGTGAAGTCACCTCCCGCCTCACCGCCTGACGCGGCTCTTGTGGGAGCGGCCTTGTGTCGCGAAAGGGCCGCGCAGCGGCCCCAGGGTATCAGCATCCATGCAGAGATTGCCGGGGCCGCTTTGCGGCCCTTTTGCGACACAAGGCCGCTCCCACAACGGTACGGCGCCAGGTTGGCTACTGGGGAAACCCGCCACTTCCACTGCTTCATTCCATGCCCTCTGGCGGATTGCCGCCATCTATCCCGTCGCGCGCCCCCTGTATCCACTGCTCCAGACCCAGTTGGCACGTTCCCTGCTCAAGGCGGCGCGCGTGTACACAACAACTGGATAACATCAATGAAGAAATTCCTGCTGACGTTCCTCTGCCTGGGCGTCATCGGCTGCTCCAAACCCGCGGAACCGGAAAAGACCGTCGACGTGCTGCTGATCGGCGGTGGCATCATGAGTGCCAGCCTGGGTACCTACCTCACCGAGCTGGAGCCCTCCTGGAAGATCGACGTCTATGAGCGCCTGGACCAGGTGGCCGAAGAAAGCTCCAATGCCTGGAACAACGCCGGCACCGGTCACTCCGCGTTCTGCGAGTTGAACTACACCAGTGTGGGCAAGGACGGCAATATCGATATCAGCAAGGCCGTTGGGGTCAACGAGCAGTTCGAGGTGTCCAAGCAGTTCTGGGCCTACCAGGTCGAGCAGGGCGTGCTGAGCAACCCGAAGTCGTTCATCAACAACGTGCCGCACATGAGTTTTGTCTGGGGTGACGACAACGTCGCCTTCCTGCACAAGCGCGTCGACGCCCTGCAGCACAGCTCGCTGTTCCGCGGCATGGAAATCTCGGAAGACCACGAGCAGATCCGCAAGTGGGCGCCGCTGGTGATGGAGGGCCGTGACCCGGGGCAGAAGGTCGCCGCCACGCGCATGGCCATCGGTACCGACGTGAACTTTGGCGAAATCACCCGCCAGTTGTTCGCCGCGATGACCCGCAACCCCAATGTGTCGCTGAACCTGCGTCATGAGGTGCGTGACATCGTGCGCAACGACGACGGCACCTGGCATGTGCGGGTGCTCGATCTGGCCAACGGCGGCGAGGAAAAGGCCGTCAACGCCCGCTTCGTGTTCATCGGTGCCGGTGGTGGCGCGCTGAAGCTGCTGCAGAAGTCGGGCATTCCTGAAGCCGAAGGCTACGCCGGCTTCCCGGTCGGTGGTCAGTTCCTGATGACCGACAACCCCGACCTGGTCGCCCGCCACCAAGCCAAGCTGTACGGCAAGGCCTCGGTTGGCGCGCCGCCGATGTCGGTACCGCACCTGGACACGCGGATGATCGATGGCAAGCAGGTGCTGCTGTTCGGCCCGTTCGCCACCTTCTCCACCAAGTACCTCAAGCACGGCTCGCTGCTGGACATGTTCGCCTCGCTGAACAGCCACAACGTGCTGCCGATGGTCAATGCCGGTATCGATAACATCGACCTCAGCACCTACCTGATGGGGCAGCTGATGCTCAGTTTCGATGACCGCATGAACGCGCTGCGCGAGTACTTCCCCAACGCCAAGAACGAAGACTGGAAGTTGCTGCAGGCCGGCCAGCGGGTGCAGGTGATCAAGAAGGACCCGGTCCTGGGCGGTGTGCTGCAGTTCGGTACTGAAGTGGTGGCGGCGCAGGACGGCAGCATCGCTGCGTTGCTGGGAGCTTCGCCGGGTGCCTCGACAGCGGCGCCGATCATGCTGACCGTGCTGGAAAAGACCTTCAAGGACCGTATCCAGTCGCCAGCCTGGCAGGCCAGGCTCAAGGAAATCGTGCCGAGCTATGGGCAAAAGCTGAACAACAACCTGGCGCTGACCAACCAGACCCGGGCATGGAGCAGCGAGCGCCTGCAGTTGCTGTATGTGCCGGTGGAGGCCGAGGTGTCGCACTGACCTGCACAAGTTGTTGGGGGCTGCCTTGCAGCCCTTTCGCGACACAAGGCCGCTCCCACAAGGGGGGGGCGCTGGGGCCGGGCACTTTTCAACGCACAACAAAAAGCCCGCACAAGGCGGGCCTTTTGATGAGGATTTGGTCGGAGAGACAGGATTCGAACCTGCGGCCTTCTCGTCCCGAACGAGACGCGCTACCTGGCTGCGCTACACTCCGATGAAGGAAATCCTACTGCATACTTTTTTTGCACGCAAGCCCTTGTTGTTAAAAGGGCCTTTGCAAAAAACAGGCTGCGATCAGAGCTCTTTGACGGTGCGGATCTGGTCCTTGTTCAGGCGCGTGCGCTTGCCGTCCAACTGCTCGAATTCGTAGAAACCGGAGTCTTCATCATACTTCGGTGTGTCGGTGGCCTGGATTTCGCGACCGTCGTTCAGGGTAATGACGGTTGGCGATGCGCAGCCAGCGAGGGCGCCCAGGCCCAAGGCGAGCAGGAAGGCGGGTAGGGTCCGTTGAATCATCGTGTTTCTCCAGTGCGATGGTGCTAGATGACATTAAGACGCAGGGTGTCCACGCAAGTTCCGTCTACAGTGCAGCATAGCGGCAAACCTGTGGCATTGATCGAGGGCAAGGGCCACGGGCGTCAAGCTGTGATGGGCGCGTGCTGTGTTATAACTGCGGCCATCCCATCTTCTTGTGACGGACCCCCATGAAAGCCAAGGCAGATACCCCCTTCGTGCCGCTGAACATCGCCGTGCTCACAGTCAGCGACACCCGCACCTTCGACACCGATACCTCCGGCCAGATGTTCGTCGACCGCCTGAGCGCGGCTGGCCATCGCCTGGCCGAGCGCGTGCTGCTCAAAGACGACTTGTACAAGATTCGCGCCCAGGTCGCCACCTGGATTGCCGATGACAGCGTGCAGGTGGTGCTGATCACCGGCGGCACCGGCTTTACCGGCCGCGACAGCACGCCCGAGGCCGTGGCCTGCCTGCTGGACAAGCAGGTAGAAGGTTTTGGTGAGCTGTTCCGGCAGATTTCCGTGGCCGACATCGGCACCTCCACCGTGCAGTCCCGCGCCCTGGCCGGGCTGGCCAACGGCACCCTGGTGTGCTGCCTGCCGGGTTCGACCAACGCGGTGCGCACCGGTTGGGACGGTATCCTCGCCGAGCAGCTGGATGCCCGCCATCGCCCGTGCAACTTCGTGCCGCACCTGAAGCAGGCAGCGGCCTGCGACAGCCGTGGCTGAGGTTACCCAGGCCCGGCCGCTGATGCCGGTAGAGCAGGCCTTGGAGCAGCTGCTGGCATTGGCCGAAGCGGCACCTATCCGTGACACCGAGAACCTGCCACTGGCCGAGGCCGAAGGCCGTGTGCTGGCCACCCACCTGGTGGCTTCGCTCGACCTGCCGCCTTGGCCGAACAGCGCCATGGACGGTTACGCCCTGCGCCTGGCCGACTGGCAGGCCGAACCACTGCCGGTCAGCCAGCGGATTTTCGCCGGCCATGCGCCGCAGCCGCTGCAGCCGGGTACCTGCGCACGCATCTTCACCGGGGCACCGCTGCCCGAAGGTGCCGACTGCGTCGAAATGCAGGAAAACACCGAAGTGGCGGAGGATGGGCGGGTACGCTTTCTCGAAGCGCTGAAGACCGGGCAGAACATTCGTCCCCAGGGCCAGGAAACCCGCAAGGGCGAACAGGTGATGAGCGCCGGCACCCGGCTTGGGCCGATCGAGCTGGGCCTGGCCGCGACCTTGGGCCACGGCCGGCTGGATGTGGTGCGCAAGGTGCGGGTGGCGGTGTTGTCCACTGGTGACGAACTGGTCGAACCTGGCCTGCCGCTGGGGCCGGGGCAGATCTACAACAGTAACCGCCGACTGCTGGTCAGCTGGTTGCAGCGGCTGGGCTGCGAGGTGGTTGATGCGGGGATCCTGCCGGATGACCTGGCACGTACCCGCACCTGCCTGGCTGAACTGGGCGATGTCGACCTGATCCTGTCCACCGGCGGTGTCTCGGTGGGTGAGGCCGACTACCTCGGTGCCGCCCTGCGCGAAGCCGGCGAGCTGGCCTTGTGGAAGCTGGCGATCAAGCCGGGCAAGCCGCTGACCTTCGGCCACTTCCAGGGCGTGCCGGTAATCGGCCTGCCGGGTAACCCGGCCTCGACCCTGGTCACCTTCGGCCTGCTCACCCGGCCCTACTTGTTGCGGCGTCAGGGCGTGACCGATGTTACGCCGTTGCGCTTTGACATGCCGGCCGGCTTTGACTGGCCCAGGGCTGGCACGCGCCGCGAGTACCTGCGCGCCCGCATCGAGCAAGGCCAAGTGCGCATCTACAAGAACCAGAGTTCGGGCGTACTGCGCAGTGCGGCCTGGGCCGAGGGGCTTGTAGAAGTGCGTGAAGGCAGTACACCGAAGCAGGGTGACAGCGTGCCCTTCATTCCCTTCAGCGAACTACTTGGCTGAGCGGCCCAGCCAGGCACTGGCCAGCGGCGCGGCCTCGACCGGTGCCGCCAGGGCCAGGCGCATGTGCACGTTCTCCAGTTGCTGGGCGGCCACGCTCCAGTCGTGGCGCTGGCGGGCAAACTGGCGCCCGGCGTCGCTCAACTGGCTCATGCGCCAGGGCTGGTTGAGCAACTGGGTGATCAGCAGCGCCAACTGGTCGCCATCCTCACTGCCCAGGTAGTGCTCACCGTTGTTCGCGGCCAGGCCTGAAACGCCCTTGCCGGTGGTGATTACCGGCAAGCCGGCGGCCATCGCTTCGAGGATTTTTACCTTGGAGCCACCGGCATAGCGCAGTGGTGCGAAGAACAGTGCCGAGCGCCGCTGCAGTTCACGCAGGTCGGGGCGGTAGCCGAACCATTCGATGCGCGGGTCGTTCCAGTGCAGTTTCCAGCTGGCCGGCATGGCATGCCCGGCAATCGCCAGGCGCACCGCCGGGTTGCTCATCCAGACCTGCGGCATGATGTCTTCCAGCGCCCATTCGATGGCCTCCAGGTTGGCGCCATACTCGAAGTTGCCAACGAACAGCAGGCGCTGGCTGTGCAGCGCGGGTTGCACGTGCTGGTAGAAATCACAGTCCACGCCATTGACCACCACGTTCACCGGGCGCCCGCTGATCTGCGCGATCAATTCGGCATCGTGGGCGCTGACTGCCACCAGTTCGGTGGGTTGGCGCAATACCCGCTGTTCCCAGCGTCGATAGCGCCAGCGGTCGAAGGCGTTGAGCGGGCGCAGCCATAGCGGCAGGCGATCGTGGCTGGCGCCACCCATCACCGATTCCAGGGTGTGCTCGCTGAGCATGTACGGCAGTCCGCGTGCCTGCAGGGCCTTTTCGAAGGGCTGGAAACTGTAGCTGTGCTCGATCTGGATCACGTCCCAGGGCTCGTCCAGCAATTGCTCGAAGCGGTGCCGCAGGCAAGGGGCCAGACCATTGATAATTGCCCGCATGGGGTAAACGATAATCGGCGAGGCCAGCAGGTTGAGCGGGCTGTGCAGGGGCCGTCGGGGCAGCACGATCAGGCGCTCGAGCAGCGGCTCCAGGGCCTCGCGGGCGGCATCGTCGAGGGGGATCTTCGATTGCACCAGCAGGGTAATCCGGTGGCCCCGCTGTGCCAGTGCGCGTATCAGGTGGTATTGCCGGGTCTTGCTGCCGCTGGTGGTTGGCCAGGGCAGGTACGGCAGTGTCCAGAGAATGCGCATGACCCGGAATCCTCGCTAAAGGCTGCGGATAGCAAGACGCGCCCGTGGGCAGCAGTGGTAGAACCACTGCCGGGGGCGCGTCCGTGGCAATAAAGTGTATTTGCTGAGCATAGCCGTGCATTGCCAGGCGTGTGGGAAAAGACCGGCCTACGCAATTAAATACTGGGAGCGGCCTGCTATTTTTTCGGGCGCATGCAACGATCCGCGACTGCAAAGGGTCGAGATCTGGGTTGATCACTTCACGGAGGCGCGCACATGCAAGGGCGCAAGGCAATGCTGATCCTGCACGGCAAGCAGGCCATGAACGAAGACGTGCGCAGCGCCGTGCATGGCCTGCGCGACAGCGGCTGGGTGCTGGATGTGCGGGTCACCTGGGAGGCCGGTGACGCCCAGCGCCTGGTCACCGAGGCGCTGGCCGCCGGCTACGACCACATCGTCGCCGGAGGCGGGGATGGCACGCTGCGTGATGTCGCCGAGGCCATGGGGCTGGCAGGTACCCAGGCCAGCCTGGCGTTGTTGCCGCTGGGCACAGCCAACGATTTTGTCAAGGCCGCCGGCATACCCCTGGAGCCTGCCACGGCCCTGGCCTTGCTAAACATATCCGCACGGCCAATAGACCTGGGCCAGGCCGGCGACCAGTTGTTCCTCAACATGGCCACGGGCGGTTTTGGCAGCCAGGTCACGGCCAGTACCTCCGAAGACCTGAAGAAAGTACTGGGCGCGGCCGCCTACCTGTTCACCGGGTTGTCACGCTTCAGCGAACTGCAGGCCGCCTCGGTAGAGCTGCAAGGGCCAGGCTTCGACTGGCAGGGTGACCTGCTGGCGCTGGGGATCGGCAATGGCCGCCAGGCCGGGGGTGGGCAAGTGCTATGCCCCGAGGCCCTGGTGAACGACGGCTTGCTCGATATCGCCATCCTGCCGGCACCTCAGGAGATGGTCGGGACGTTGCGTGAGCTGTTGGCCGGTAACGGTCTGTTCGTCAGGGCCAGGTTGCCCTGGGTGGAGATCAAGTGCTCGCAGGGGCTGGACATCAACCTCGATGGCGAGCCAGTGCAGGCCGAAAAGTTACGCTTCCAGGCCAAGCCCGCTGCATTGCGGCTACACCTGCCAGAGGGGTCTCCGTTGCTCAGTCGTCCAGGCTGATGATTTTCTCGCGCACGGCGAACAGCACCAGGCCGGCCACGTCATGGATTTGCAGGCGTTTCATTACTTGCGAGCGGTGGGTTTCCACTGTCTTGATCGACAGGCCCAGGCCGGTGGCGATTTCCCGGGTGGACTTGCCACGCACGATCAGGCGCAGGATCTCCAGCTGTCGCGCCGTGAGATTATGCCGCTCGCCAGCTGGTTGCTTGCCCTGCCTGGTGTGCAGCAGCGCCTGGTTGATGACCGTATGAGCGACGGCTGGGCTGAGATAGCGCTCGCCGTTGCGCACCGCGGCCAGGGCCTGTTCCAGCTCGGTGGCGCTGGTGTCCTTGAGCAGGTAGCCGTGGGCGCCACTTTCCAGTGCCCGCATGATCAGGTCCGGGTCGGTGTGCATCGACAGGATCAACACTTTGCAGGTGCTGCCGCTGGCGCGTAGTTGGGTGAGGGCGTCCAGGCCGCTGGTCGAGCGCATGGAGATGTCCAGCAAGACTATGTCCGGCGCCAGCGTGCGCACCTGTTCGAGCAACTGGCTGCCGTCGTCGGCTTCACCGATCACGTCATAGCCGGGAATATCGCACACCAGTGCGCGCACACCGGCGCGAATCAGCGAGTGGTCGTCTACCAGCAGCAGTCTACAGGTCATGGGTTGCAGTGCTCCTGGCGCGTTGCTGAGTGCGCGGTGGCCATGGGAACATCGCCTCGATGTGCGTGCCCAGGCCGAGCTGGCTGGTGATGTCCAGGCTGCCCTGCAACGCGGTTACCCGCTCCTGCATACCGGCCAAGCCCCGCTGGCCTGCTTCGGCCGGTTGCCTGGCGGGCACGAAGCCGCGGCCATCGTCTTGGATTGACAGCGCCAACCCCTCGGGGGTGCGCTGCAGGCGGATGACCAGATTGCGTGCCTGGGCGTGGCGCAGCATGTTGGTCACGGCTTCCTGGGTAATGCGGAACACCGCCATGGCCACGGCCTCGTCGATGCCCCCCAGGCGCTGGTTGCATGCCAGGCTCCAGTGAACGCCGCTGTTGCCCAGGGTGCGCACCAGGTGTGCGCGCAGGCTGGCCTCCAGGCCCAGACTGGCCAACTGCCGCGGGTTGAGCAGGGCGGAGACATCGCGCACGTTGCCCAAGGTGTCATCCAGCGTGCTGCGCAGCGCGTCGCAGTGGCCTTGCAGCTCGTCGGGCATGCGCTTCTGCAGCCACTGCAGCTGCAGCTTGGCGGCGGTGAGCAACTGGCCGATGTCGTCGTGCAGTTCCCGGCTCAGGTGCTGGCGCTCGCCTTCCTGGACTTTGAGCATGCGCTCGGCCAGTTCCGCCGGGCGCAGGCTGATCGACCTGGCACCCAGGGCCAGGTGCACGGTAGCGCCCAGTGTGGCGACCAGTTGCAGCACCAGCAGGCTGGCCGGGATCACCTGATCGGCCAGGTACAGCAACAGGTTGGCGACCAGCGAGGCCATGCACAGCCCGACAGTTGCCCAGCGCAGCAGGGTAGTGCGGGAGCAGCACCGCGAAGAAGTGTTCAAGCGTGGAAACATAGGTAGGGAAGCCACTGAAGTATTGCTGATGGAGGCCTTGCACAATCCATGTCAGAGGCTTTGGAGCAGTACTTGCCTTTTTCTTTCAAACACATGATCTTGCGACCTTGCTGCTCGCAAGCGTTTTGGGGCTGCATATTACCACTTCGCAGTGCATTGGTCGCGATCGGGTAACGCCATGAAACGCCGGCGGGGCGGGCGCTGGAGGGTGGCAAAGTGCCGCTTTGCTTGATCGCGCAACAGGCACTTGCCATGGAACTTGTGTGCTGTTGATTCAACTTGGCCCCCCTCAACCTGAAAAGCCTCGAGAATTTTCCAGGTTCGGCCAGGGTGGGCCTGAATAAACGTGCCCGGCTGCATTTTGCGCCAGTTCAATAGGTGGCAGATGAGCGGCCGGAGTGCGTGCTGCCTGCCGTCTCGGAATGCGGGTGGATGCATACGCTGCCTTGCTCGTCGCAGGGTGTGCAAGGTTGTGCAAACGTTTGCTGCACGGCCTTGGCCAGTTCACCCAGCAGCACCAGCTGCTCGCCGATGTCCATGTTAAGCCGCCCGGTGCAAGGGTCGACCAGTTCCAGCTGCCAGGCTAGCAGGGTCAGGCAAGCCCCTACCGCGGGCAGGGCTTCGCGCTGCAGGCAACCGACCTGACAGGCCGGTGCCAGCAACTGCTGCAGGGCGGTGGTGTAATGGGCGATTTCGCGCAGGCCCAGATGTGCGGCCTGTCGAGCGAGGTTGTCGAGGGCATTTTCCAGGTAGTGGCAAGCATCCGGGTCGTTGTCGATCAGTTCCAGATGCTGCAGGCATTCCTGGGCCTGGGTCAGCAGTACCTGGGCATCCAGCAGGAAACCCTGCAGGGCGTTATCGAACGACAAGGCGCTGTCCATCATGATGCCCCCGCGCGTGGGGCTGGCACAGGGGACGGGCACGCCAAAACGATAGCTAGCAAAAGCCTGACTCCATTCATGCAATGAGAATGGCGTCACATTAGTGGCTAAAGGATATCGCGAACATCAGGTTTCACCCGATTGTGGCTAAGGGTTTCCCTGATAAGGGCCTCAGGTGGGGAACTTTTGCTGTCCCGCTGAATCACCCGCGCTTCCCGCAGTAAAGCATGATGGTAAAGTGATATCAATTGCCTTCACGGCATTTTCCCGCAAGGGTCAAGGTGTGCGTGAAGCCGCCGATACAGGGTGGCTGATTTCACATTTTCCGACTTAAGCCTGGGGGCTTTCCAATGGCTGGCATTCTCGACACGGTAGACCAACGCACGCAACTGGTGGGTGAGAACCGACTGGAAATCCTGATGTTTCGCCTGGCCGGCCGCCAGTTGTTCGCGATCAACGTGTTCAAAGTGCAGGAAGTGCTGCAGCTGCCCAAATTGACCCTGATGCCCCAGCGCCACGCTTTCGTCTGCGGCGTAGTCAACCTGCGCGGCCAGACCCTGCCGGTGATCGACCTGTCCCAGGCGATCGGCATGCGCCCGCTGCAGCCGGGGCCGGACAGCACCATCATCGTCACCGAATACAACCGCTCGGTGCAGGCTTTCCTGGTGGGCGGTGTCGACCGCATCGTCAACATGAACTGGGAGGCGATCATGCCGCCGCCGTCCAGCGCCGGACGCCAGCATTACCTGACGGCCATCACCAAGGTCGATGACAAGCTGGTGGAAGTGATCGACGTGGAGAAGGTGCTGGCCGAGATCGTGCCCTACAACGCCCGGGTTTCCGGCGACAAACTCGCCGATCCGGTGCTGGCCCGGGCCCGCGGCCGCGAAGTGCTGCTGGTGGACGATTCCAGCGTGGCCCTGGCGCAATTGCGCGACACCCTGTCCCAGCTGGGCGTGAAGCTGCACGTGGCCAGTGATGGCCTGAAGGCGCTGCGCATGCTCAAGGGCTGGGCCGACGCTGGAGAGGATGTGTGCGAGAAGCTGCTGATGGTGTTCACCGACGCCGAGATGCCGGAAATGGACGGCTACCGGTTGACCACCGAGATCCGTGGCGATGCCCGTTTGCGCCGGCTGTACGTGGTGTTGCACACCTCGCTGTCGGGCAGTTTCAACGAATCCATGGTGAAGAAGGTTGGCTGCGACAACTTCCTGTCCAAGTTCCAGCCCGATCGCCTGGTCGACGTGGTCAAGCAACGCCTGTTGCTGGATGCCGCTACTGCGTGATCCCGGCCCCTGCCGGGTATAAGCTTGGCGTTTTGGCATGACGCGAGGCGGCAGGGATGTTTCTCAGTGAGCTGTATCGGTACCCGGTGAAGTCCGGGCAGGCGCAACGCCTGCAGGCTTCACCGGTGGGGTTGCTGGGGTTGCAGGGCGACCGGCGCTGGATGGTGGTGGAGGAAGAAAACGGACGCTTCCTTACCCAGCGCGCCTGGCCTCATCTAGGCCAGATCAAGGCAAGTGATGATGACAGCGGCCAGTTGCTGCTGGAATCACCTGGGCAAATTCCCTTGCGGGTACCTGTGCCACCTACCGATGACGCCCTGCGCGGCGTGACCATCTGGCGCGATACCTTGCGTGTGCCGGATGCGGGCGATGCGGCGGCGGCCTGGCTCAGCCAGTTGCTGGGCAAGGCCGTGCGCCTGGTGTATTGCCCGGAGCAGCGCGCGCGTTATCTGCCCAATGGCTATGGCTTCAACAGTGACCGGGCGGCGTTCCCCGACGGTTTCCCGTTGTTGCTGATCAACCAGGGATCGCTGGAAGAACTCGACCGCCGTATCGGCCGGCCCATGGAGGTGCTTCGCTTTCGGCCCAACCTGGTGGTGCAGGGGGCCGAACCGTTTGCCGAAGATGGGTGGAAGCGGATCCGTATCGGCAGCCTGGAATTTCGCGTGCTCAAGCCCAGTGTGCGCTGCATCTTTACCACCATCGACCCGGCTACCGGCGAGCGTACCGAGGACCGCGAGCCGATGGCCACGCTCAGGACCTTCCGTGAGAAGGAGGGGGATGTGCTGTTCGGGCAGAACCTGGCAGTGGATGGCAGTGGGCGGTTGGAGGTAGGGATGAAGGTCGAAATCCTGGAGTAGCTGTGTTGCCTGTGCCGGCCTCTTCGCGGGTAAACCCGCTCCCACAGATACTGCACCGCATTCAGGACCGGTGAAATATCTGTGGGAGCGGGTTTACCCGCGAAGAGGCCGGCGCAGGCTCAGTAGCAATCACATGTCATCGAAATACCGCTCATGCCAATCCACCAGTGGCTGCGGCGAGTTCAGCTTCTGCCCATAGATCACCGAATACGACAGTACGTTCTGCACATACTGGCGCGTTTCGTCGAACGGGATCGACTCCACCCACACATCGAAGCTCAGGTGCTTGGCGCCTTTGAGCCACTGTCGCACGCGTCCCGGCCCGGCATTGTAGGCTGCCGAAGCGAGCACCCGGTTACCGTTGAACTGGCTGTGCACCTGGCTCAGGTAGGCCGCGCCCAGCTGGATGTTCTTGTCCGGGTTGAGCACCTGCGCCGGTGATGCCAGAGGGATACTGAACTTGCGCGCGGTTTCCTTGGCCGTGGCCGGCATCAACTGCATCAGGCCGCTGGCACCCACCGGGGAACGGGCATCCTCCATGAACGCACTTTCCTGGCGGGTAATGGCGAAGACCCAGCTCGAATGCAGGCCGCGGACCTTGGCCTCGCGCACCAGGGTGTCGCGGTGGGCCATCGGGAAGCGGATGTCCAGGTCGTCCCAGTACTGCGCCTGGCTGATGGTTCGAATGGCCGGGAAGTACCAGCGCAGGTCGTAGCCCAGGCGCGCCTGGGCGACCATTTCGTCGCGGGTGAAGTGTCGGCTGACGTGGTACCACTCGCGGCGGCCTTCGACGATCTGGCCACGGGCGTGGAACTCCAGGGCACGGCGGATGCCCGGGGTGTTGCGGACTTTGTTGACTAGCTGCGGGCTGAGCACCAGCGGCTTGTTGTTCAGCTGGTAAGGGGTTTGTGCCCGGTCGGCGGCGAGGAAACCGTAGAAGTCACGTTCACGCGCCACGGTCTTGTACAGCAGCGGGATCTGTGGGTTGTTCGGTTGCGCCAGCTCCAGGCTGCGCGCCTGCCAGTACTTCCAGCGGCTGCTGTTGGCCAGGTCCTGGGGCAGGCGGCGGGTCAGCTCGTAGGCGTCTTCCCAGCGGCCCAGGCGCAGCAGCAGGCGCAAGCGCCATTCGCTGACGGTGTTGTCACGCAGCTCGGGGTCGTAACGGGTCATCAGGTCGAGCGCGCGCGGGTCGTAGCGGCGCGCCAGGGTCAGGCCGATTTCGCGGGCGATGGCCACCTTCTCGTCGCGTGAAAAGTGCATGCGCTGGGCGTAGTCGTCGAGCAGCGCCATGGCCCGCTCCGGGTCCTGTCGGGCCAGGCGGCGCAGGCCGAGGCTGACTACGTCGGACATGGCTTCGTTGGCCGGGGTGAAGCGCGACGGCTGGTTGAGCAGCTCGGGTTTCTGCGCCACCTCTACTAGCAGGCGCCCCTGCGGCGCGAGGGTGGTCAGGGTCTTGACCAGGTTGTTGGCCAGGCCGTAGTTGCGCGCCTGGGCCGCCAGCTTGGTGCGTTGCCAGCGCTTGGCCTCGGTCAGTTGGCCCTCGGCCGCCCACATGCCGAACAGTGTGTCGCAGGTAGCCGGCTGCGACTTGCCGACGTTCCACAGTTTGTCGGCCGTGGCAAAACCCTCGGCGCGCAGGCCGTGGCTGAGCTGGTACTGGCCGTTGAGGCAGTCCAGTTCGGTGAAGTTGAGCTTGGGGTCGTAGTACTTGACGAAAGTGTTCCATTCGCCGCGTTCGGCCAGCCAGCGCAACCAGCGCAGTTTCATCCAGTTGGCCTGGGGCAGGTCGCCATGCTTGGCAAGGAAGCCTTCGATTTCCTGGTTGCTCGCGGTTTTCAGGCGGGCGGTGAGTTCGTCGTAGGCCAGGTAGGGCGTCAGCGGGTAGTCGCTGAGGGCCTGGGCATAGCGCAGGTATGGGCCTTTGTCGCCTTTGGCCAGCGCGCGCTTGGCCTCGTCATAGTACTGGCGTTGCAGGGTAAGATCGGCGGCCTGCGCCGCGCAGGTGGCGGCGGTGAGCAGCAGGCAGGATGCAATATGTAACAGGCGGCTGCGCATGATACGTCCGGGCAGTTGAACCATGGGGAAGTGACGGCGGAGCCAGCACTGTTGGAAGCTATTGCCTTAGCTTAGCTGTTTGCCGGCGGCGGGTGAAAGCACTGTGCTTGTATCGGGATATTAAGTTCGACCAGATGTCGCAAAGCCCTTGCCGGATGACCAGGCGGATGCCGTCGGGGGCCAAGTCAGGTAGAATGCGCGCCCGATTTATGGAGACCAACATGACCCTGCTCAAATTCAGCGATGTGTCCCTCGCATTCGGCGCCATGCCGCTGCTGGACAAAGTGTCCTGGCAGATCGCTCGTGGCGAGCGGGTGTGCATCATCGGCCGCAACGGCACCGGCAAGTCGAGCATGCTGCGCCTGGTCAAGGGCGAGCAGAAGGGCGACGACGGCGAAATCTGGCGTGCCCCGGGCCTGAAGATCGGCGAGCTGCCGCAGGAGCTGCCGGTGGCCGACGAGCGCACGGTGTTCGATGTGGTGGCCGCAGGCCTGGATGGTGTGGGCGATCTGCTGGCGCAGTTCCATCACCTGAGCCTGAACATCCAGGGTGATGAAGACCTGGAAAAACTCATGCACGTCCAGCACGAGCTGGAAGCCCGTGACGGCTGGCGCCTGCAGCAGGTGGTGGAAAGCACCCTCAGCCGCCTGCAGCTGCCGGCCGACAAGACCCTGGCCGAACTGTCCGGTGGCTGGCGCCGCCGCGTGCTGCTGGCCCAGGCGCTGGTGTCGGAGCCCGACCTGCTGCTGCTCGACGAGCCGACCAACCACCTGGACATCGGTGCCATCGCCTGGCTCGAAGAGGCCCTGCGCGGCTTCAATGGCGCGGTATTGTTCATCACCCACGACCGTTCGTTCCTGCAGAACCTGGCCACCCGCATCCTGGAACTGGACCGCGGCGGCCTGATCGACTGGAACGGCGACTATGCCAGCTTCCTGGTGCACAAGGAGGCCGCACTGGCCGCCGAGGAAACCGCCAACGCGTTGTTCGACAAGCGTCTGGCCCAGGAAGAGGTATGGATTCGCCAGGGCATCAAGGCCCGCCGTACCCGCAACGAAGGCCGCGTACGCGCACTGAAGGCCCTGCGCGTGGAGCGCAGCGAACGCCGCGAGCGCCAGGGCAAGGCCAACATCCAGATCGAGGCGGCGGAAAAGTCCGGCAAGCAGGTAATGGTGCTGGAGAACGTCAGCTTCCATCACCCGGAAGGGCCTGTGCTGGTCAAGGACTTCTCCATGGTCCTGCAGCGTGAGGACCGCATCGGCCTGCTGGGCGCGAATGGTACCGGCAAGACCACGTTGCTAAAGCTGATGCTCGGTGACCTGGAGCCGACCGCAGGCAAGGTCGAGCGCGGCACCAAGCTGGAAGTGGCCTATTTCGACCAGATGCGCCACCAACTCGACCTGGAAAAGACCGTTATCGACAACCTGGCCGAAGGCCGGGACTTCATCGAGATCGACGGCCAGAACCGCCATGTGCTGAGCTACCTGGGCGATTTCCTGTTCAGCCCTCAGCGTGCCCGTACGCCGGTAAAGGCGCTGTCGGGTGGCGAGCGTGCACGGCTGTTGCTGGCCAAGCTGTTCAGCAAGCCGGCCAACCTGCTGGTGCTTGACGAGCCGACCAACGACCTGGACGTGGAAACCCTCGAGCTGCTCGAGGAGGTGCTGTCCAACTACAAGGGCACCGTGCTGATGGTCAGCCACGACCGGGCCTTCCTCGACAACGTCGTCACCAGCACCCTGGTGTTCGAAGGCGAGGGCAAGGTGCGTGAATACGTCGGTGGTTACGAGGACTGGATTCGCCAAGGGGGCTCGCCGAAGCTGTTGGGCGTGACCGAGAGCAAGGGCGGCAAGTCCGAGCTCAACAGCGCGGTGGTGGAGAAGGTAGAGGCCAAGCCGGCGCCTGCGCAGGTTGCAGTGGTGGCTGATGGTTCGAAGAAGAAGCTCAGCTACAAGCTGCAACGTGAGCTGGAAATGCTGCCGGGGCAGATCGACGAGCTGGAGCAGCGCATGGCCGAGGCCCAGGAAGAAGTGAATGCGGCGGGCTTCTATCAGCGGCCGATTGCGGAAACCTCGGCAGTGCTGGCCAAGATCGAGAAGCTGCAGGGTGAGCTGGATGTGCTGGTGGAGCGCTGGGCCGAGCTGGAAGGCTGATCGGCGTTAGCCTGGCCCGGCCTGTTCGCGGGTGAACCCGCTCCCACAAGGACCGCACCGCTGTTGAACGCGGTGCAGTACCTGTGGGAGCGGGTTCACCCGCGAAAGGGCCGGCACCGGTTGAATCATTCCTTCTTCTGCAAGCGCACCGCCAGTACATCGCAGGGCGCCCCATGCAGCACGTCATTGGCCGTGGACCCCAGCAGCAACGCCAGGCCATGACGGCCATGGCTGCCGACCACGATCAGGTCGCACTTCTGGTCCTTGGCCAGTTGGTGAATCTCCTGGCGCGGCTGGCCATAGGTCAGGTGCGAGTCGCCGCGGTGGATGTCCGGGTATTTGTTGAACAGGCGGTCCATGCGCTCCTTGGCCTGGTCGAACTGCTGCTGTTGCAGCTGCGACAGGTCCATCGGCACGTCGCCGCCGAACGCCATGGCCATCGGCTCGACGATGTGTACCAGCGAAACCTTGGCATTCGACGGCGCGGCCAGCGCCATGGCGCGTTTGATCACCGGGTCGCATTCTTCGGTCAGGTCGACGGCGACCAGAAGATGTTCGTAGGACATGAGCGGAACTCCTGACAATCGCGATAGAAGAAGTATGGTCGCTTTCGGGCGGGTCTTCCGTGAAAAATGGCTAACCAGCTCATTTGCAACGTTTTATGGGAACTACTGATATGACGGTATTGCTGGTGGTGTCAATCCTCGCGCTGATTCTCAGCCCGCTTTCCTGGCTGCGCACCTCGCGCAAGCAGAGCGAGCAGATGAAGCTGCGCCTGGAGGCTCGGCGCATGGGTTTGGCCATGCAGCTGGCGCCGCAGCAGTGGCCGCACTGGCTGGAAAAGGAACCGCCAAGCCCGTGCCCGCAATACCACCGGGCCCGTCGCCGCGGGCATGAGGACAGCTTCAGCTTCTGGCAGATCACCCCGGGGGTGTGGTGGAACCAGTGGCGTGAGCCCTGCGAGGACCCACGCTTCATGGAGGCCTTGGCGCGCTTGCCGGCGAGTGTCTACAAGGTCGAGGCCGATGCCCGGATGATCGCGCTGTACTGGACCGAGCGGGGTGATACCGCTGTGTTGCAGGATATTGCCCACGTTCTCGAAACCCTGGCCTGAAATTTGCCTTTGCGCGGCCCCTGTGGGAGCGGGTTTACCCGCGAAAAAGGCGACTCGGTGGATGGCACCGGCTTTGCCGGTGTTCGCGGGTAAACCCGCTCCCACAGGGCCCCGCTAAGCCCTCCCATTGGTCTTCTCATCCGAAGGCAAGCACATAACGACAAAGCGGCGGCTTGGCCGACCCCTGAAGGGGTGGGGTGCCAAGTCGCCGCTTTGCGTTCTGCTGCGCAGAAAAGGCCAGGCAGGCCGGGTATGCATTCAAGCAAGTGCCAGTGTAGCCGTTCAAGGCCGCCGCGCAAGGTAAAAGCTGCACCATTCTTCTGCGGTTCATGGTCAATCGCCGACATGAATGGTCAGCAATCACTGTCATCATGTTTTGTACCGGGACGCTACAAAATGACCGGAAAGTCGTGTTTTCACCTTGCTCGCGAGCATTTGACAACGCCGATCTTTTCGGAGAATGTGTGCACACCCAAATCAAACGAGCGTATGAATTGAGCGTTTGTATGTCATGACGCCAAGCCATACTTCCGACTAGCGCGCTGACGGGTGTGCCTGGGGCAGGGCAGCTAGGCCTGCTTTTGCTGCAGCGATCGGCGTGTACAGTTCAGCTTCCATATCGTGGAGATCAGTTGATGATTTACGAAGGTAAAGCCATCACGGTTAAGGCTCTTGAAAGTGGCATCGTCGAGCTCAAGTTCGACCTCAAGGGTGAGTCCGTCAACAAGTTCAACCGCCTGACCCTGAACGAACTGCGCCAGGCCGTCGATGCCATCAAGGCCGACGCCTCGGTCAAGGGCGTGATCGTCAGCAGTGGCAAGGACGTGTTCATCGTCGGCGCCGACATCACCGAGTTCGTCGACAACTTCAAGCTGCCCGAGGCCGAACTGGTCGCCGGCAACCTGGAAGCCAATCGCATTTTCAACGCCTTCGAAGACCTCGAAGTGCCGACCGTCGCCGCCATCAACGGCATCGCCCTGGGCGGCGGCCTGGAAATGTGCCTGGCCGCCGACTACCGGGTCATGTCCACCAGCGCCAAGATTGGCCTGCCGGAAGTCAAACTGGGTATCTACCCGGGCTTCGGCGGTACCGTGCGCCTGCCGCGCCTGATCGGTTCGGACAACGCCATCGAATGGATCGCCGCCGGCAAGGAAAACCGTGCCGAGGACGCCCTGAAAGTGGGTGCCGTCGACGCCGTGGTCGCGCCTCAACTGCTGATGGCCGGTGCCCTTGACCTGGTCAAGCGCGCCATCAGTGGCGAGCTGGACTACAAGGCCAAGCGCCAGCCCAAGCTGGAAAAGCTCAAGCTCAATGCCATCGAGCAGATGATGGCCTTCGAGACTGCCAAGGGCTTCGTCGCCGGCCAGGCCGGCCCTAACTACCCAGCCCCGGTCGAAGCCATCAAGACCATCCAGAAGGCTGCCAACTTCGGTCGTGACAAGGCCCTGGAAGTGGAAGCCGCAGGCTTCGCCAAGCTGGCCAAGACCTCGGTTGCCGAAAGCCTGATCGGCCTGTTCCTCAACGACCAGGAACTCAAGCGCAAGGCCAAGGCGCATGACGAAATCGCCCACGACGTGAAGCAGGCCGCCGTGCTCGGCGCCGGCATCATGGGTGGCGGCATCGCCTACCAGTCGGCGGTCAAGGGCACCCCGATCCTGATGAAGGATATCCGCGAGGAAGCCATCCAGCTGGGCCTGAACGAGGCCTCCAAGCTGCTCGGCAATCGCGTCGAGAAGGGCCGCCTGACCCCGGCCAAGATGGCCGAGGCACTCAACGCCATTCGCCCGACCCTGTCCTATGGCGATTTCGCCAATGTCGACATCGTCGTCGAGGCCGTGGTCGAAAACCCGAAAGTCAAGCAGGCCGTGCTGGCTGAAGTGGAAGCCCAGGTGAAGGACGATGCGATCCTCGCTTCCAACACCTCGACCATTTCCATCAACCTGCTGGCCAAGGCGCTCAAGCGCCCGGAAAACTTCGTCGGCATGCACTTCTTCAACCCGGTGCACATGATGCCGCTGGTGGAAGTCATCCGTGGCGAGAAGTCCAGTGAAGTGGCGGTTGCCACCACCGTGGCCTACGCCAAGAAAATGGGCAAGAACCCGATCGTGGTCAACGACTGCCCGGGCTTCCTGGTCAACCGCGTGCTGTTCCCGTACTTCGGCGGCTTCGCCAAGCTGGTAAGCGCCGGTGTCGACTTCGTGCGTATCGACAAGGTCATGGAAAAGTTCGGCTGGCCGATGGGCCCGGCGTACCTGATGGACGTGGTCGGCATCGACACCGGCCACCACGGCCGCGACGTGATGGCCGAAGGCTTCCCGGACCGCATGAAGGACGAGCGCCGCTCGGCCGTTGACGCACTTTACGAGGCCAACCGCCTGGGCCAGAAGAACGGCAAGGGCTTCTACGCCTACGAAACCGACAAGCGCGGCAAGCCGAAGAAGGTCGCCGACGCCACCGTGCTCGACGTGCTCAAGCCGATCGTCTTCGAGCAGCGTGAAGTCACCGACGAAGACATCATCAACTGGATGATGATCCCGCTGTGCCTGGAGACCGTGCGCTGCCTGGAAGACGGCATCGTCGAAACCGCTGCCGAAGCCGACATGGGCCTGGTCTACGGCATTGGCTTCCCTCCCTTCCGCGGTGGTGCGCTGCGCTACATCGACTCGATCGGTGTGGCCGAATTCGTTGCCCTGGCCGATCAATACGCCGACCTGGGGCCGCTGTACCACCCGACCGCCAAGCTGCGTGAAATGGCCAAGAACGGCCAGCGCTTCTTCAACTGAGCGGTCAACGAGCTAGAGCGAGAGATTTGATATGAGCCTGAATCCAAGAGACGTGGTGATTGTCGACTTCGGTCGCACGCCGATGGGCCGCTCCAAGGGTGGCATGCACCGCAATACCCGCGCCGAAGACATGTCGGCGCACCTGATCAGCAAGCTGTTGGAACGCAACGACAAGGTCGACCCGAAAGAAGTCGAGGACGTGATCTGGGGCTGCGTCAACCAGACCCTCGAGCAGGGCTGGAACATCGCCCGCATGGCCTCGCTGATGACCCAGATCCCGCACACCTCCGCGGCGCAGACCGTCAGCCGCCTGTGCGGCTCGTCGATGAGCGCGCTGCACACCGCCGCCCAGGCGATCATGACCGGCAACGGTGATGTATTCGTGGTCGGTGGCGTGGAACACATGGGCCACGTCAGCATGATGCATGGCGTCGACCCCAACCCGCACCTGTCCTTGCATGCCGCCAAGGCTTCCGGGATGATGGGCCTGACCGCGGAAATGCTCGGCAAGATGCACGGCATCACCCGTGAGCAGCAGGACCTGTTCGGCCTGCGTTCGCACCAGCTGGCCCACAAGGCCACGGTAGAAGGCAAGTTCAAGGATGAAATCATCCCGATGCAGGGCTACGACGAGAACGGCTTCCTGAAGGTGTTCGATTTCGACGAAACCATTCGCCCGGAAACCACCCTCGAAGGCCTGGCGTCGCTGAAGCCGGCGTTCAACCCGAAAGGCGGTACCGTCACTGCCGGTACCTCGTCGCAGATCACCGACGGTGCATCGTGCATGATCGTCATGTCCGGCCAGCGCGCCATGGACCTGGGTATCCAGCCATTGGCGGTCATCCGTTCCATGGCGGTAGCTGGTGTCGATCCGGCAATCATGGGCTACGGCCCGGTGCCGTCGACCCAGAAAGCCCTCAAGCGTGCTGGCCTGACCATGGCCGACATCGACTTCATCGAGCTCAACGAAGCCTTCGCTGCACAGGCCCTGCCAGTGCTGAAAGACTTGAAAGTACTCGACAAGATGGATGAGAAGGTTAACCTGCACGGCGGCGCCATTGCCTTGGGCCACCCGTTCGGTTGCTCCGGGGCACGGATTTCCGGCACCCTGCTCAACGTCATGAAGCAGAATGGCGGTACCCTGGGGGTGGCGACCATGTGTGTCGGCCTCGGCCAAGGTATCACCACTGTCTTCGAACGCGTCTGATCGCGTAGCGGGACAGCGACCGGGGCCTTGTGCCCCGGTTTTGTTTTTTACAGGTTTTATTCAAGAGGGTGGGCAACATGCAGATACAACCAGGCGTATACCGGCATTACAAAGGGCCTGAGTACCGTGTCTTCAGTGTTGCGCGGCACTCCGAGAGCGAAGAGTGGATGGTGTTCTACCAATGCCTGTATGGTGATTACAGCTTCTGGGTACGGCCACTTTCGATGTTCCAGGAGTCCGTCGAGGTTGACGGCGAGCAGGTGCCACGCTTTGCTTTGGTCAAGGCCGAAGAGGGGCTGCCCGGGTTGCTGGGCAAGTCGCACGAGTGATAGTCCGAACTTGACCTCACACTTTTGCCACTATATATAGCGGTGCCGCGTCTGGCACCTGACGCGTTTTTCATCTTCAGATTCAGGAATACTCCGATCCATGGGCAAATCGCTGGTCATTGTGGAATCCCCGGCCAAGGCCAAGACCATCAACAAGTACCTGGGCAACCAGTACGTGGTGAAGTCGAGTATCGGCCATATCCGAGACCTCCCCACCAGCGGTTCGGCCAGCGCCAGCAAAGAGCCAGCCGCCAAGCGTGGCAAGGCCGCGGGTGAGGCTCCGGCCCTGTCGCCGAAGGAAAAGGCCCGCCGCCAGCTGGTGGCACGCATGGGCGTCGACCCCGACCACGGCTGGAAGGCCAAGTACGAGATCCTGCCTGGCAAGGAAAAGGTGATCGAAGAGCTGCGCCGCCTGGCGAAGGATGCCGACACCATCTATCTCGCAACCGACTTGGACCGCGAAGGGGAAGCCATTGCCTGGCACCTGCGCGAGGCCATCGGCGGCGACGACACCCGCTACAAGCGCGTGGTGTTCAACGAAATCACCAAGAAGGCCATCCAGGAAGCCTTCTCGCAGCCGGGCGAGCTGGATATCGACCGGGTCAACGCGCAGCAGGCGCGGCGTTTCCTCGACCGCGTGGTCGGCTACATGGTTTCGCCGCTGCTGTGGGCCAAGATCGCACGTGGCCTGTCCGCCGGCCGTGTACAGTCGGTGGCGGTGAAGCTGGTGGTGGAGCGCGAGCGTGAAATCCGCGCGTTCATCCCGGAAGAGTACTGGGAAATCCACGCCGACCTCGGCACCGCCAAGAACGCCAAGGTGCGTTTCGAAGTGGCCCGCGAGAAGGGTGAGGCCTTCAAGCCGCTGAACGAAGCCCAGGCCATGGCCGCGCTGGAGAAGCTCAAGGCTTCCAGCTACAGCGTGGTCAAGCGCGAAGACCGCCCGACCAGCAGCAAGCCTTCGGCACCGTTCATTACCTCCACCTTGCAGCAGGCCGCCAGCAACCGCCTGGGCTTCGGTGTGAAGAAAACCATGATGATGGCCCAGCGCTTGTACGAAGCCGGCTACATCACCTACATGCGTACCGACTCGACCAACCTGTCGGCCGACGCCCTGGATATGGCGCGCAGCTACATCGAGCGCGAGTTCGGCAAGCAGTACCTGCCCGAGGCACCGCTGGTGTACGGCAGCAAGGAAGGCGCCCAGGAGGCGCACGAAGCGATTCGTCCTTCCGACGTAAACACCCACCCGAGCAAGCTCAGTGGCATGGAGCGTGACGCCGAGCGCCTGTATGAGCTGATCTGGCGCCAGTTCCTGGCCTGCCAGATGCCGCCGGCGCAATACCTGTCCACCAGCGTCACCGTGGCTGCAGGCGACTTCGAGTTGCGTGCCAAGGGCCGTATCCTCAAGTTCGACGGTTACACCCGTGTGCTGCCGCAACAGAGCAAGCCTGGCGAAGACGACGTGTTGCCGGAAATGGTCCAGGGCGAAGCGCTGAAGCTGATCCAGATCGACCCGAGCCAGCACTTCACCAAGCCACCGGCGCGCTTCACCGAAGCCAGCCTGGTCAAGGAAATGGAAAAGCGTGGCATCGGTCGCCCGTCGACCTATGCGGCGATCATTTCGACCATTCAGGACCGTGGCTATGTGACTCTGCACAACCGCCGCTTCTATTCCGAGAAGATGGGCGACATCGTCACCGAGCGCCTGTCCGAAAGCTTCTCCAACCTGATGGACTACGGCTTTACCGCCGACATGGAAGAGAACCTCGACGACGTGGCCCAGGGCGAGCGTGACTGGAAGAACGTGCTCGACGAGTTCTACGGCGATTTCAGCAAGAAGCTGCAGACTGCCGAGTCCAACGAAGACGGCATGCGTGCCAACCAGCCGACCATGACCAACATTCCGTGCAAGGAATGTGGCCGGCCGATGATGATCCGCACCGCTTCCACCGGCGTGTTCCTCGGTTGCTCGGGCTACAGCCTGCCGCCGAAAGAGCGCTGCAAGGCCACCGTCAACCTGGTGCCGGGCGACGAGATTGCCGCCGACGACGAGGGCGAATCGGAATCCCGCGTGTTGCTGGGCAAGCACCGCTGCCCGATCTGCGCCACGGCGATGGATGCCTACCTGCTGGACGAGAAGCACAAGCTGCACATCTGCGGTAACAACCCGGATTGCGCTGGCTACGAGATCGAGGAAGGCAACTACCGCATCAAGGGTTACGAAGGGCCGAGCCTGGAGTGCGACAAGTGTGGCAGCGAGATGCAGTTGAAGACTGGCCGCTTCGGCAAGTTCTTCGGTTGCACCAACCCGGCGTGCAAGAACACTCGCAAACTGCTCAAGAGCGGCGAGGCGGCGCCACCGAAGATGGACAAGGTGGACATGCCAGAGCTCAAGTGCGAGAAGGTCGACGATACCTACGTGCTGCGTGATGGCGCTTCGGGGCTGTTCCTGGCAGCCAGCCAGTTCCCCAAGAATCGCGAAACCCGTGCACCGCTGGTGCTGGAAATCGTTCCACACAAACACGAGATTGATCCGAAGTACCACTTCCTGTGCGATGCGCCGCAGAAAGACCCGGAAGGCCGCCCTGCAGTGATCCGCTACAGCCGCAAGACCAAGGAGCAGTACGTGCAGTCCGAGGTTGATGGCAAGCCGACCGGCTGGAAGGCGTTCTACGACGGCAATGCGTGGAAGGTTGAAGACAAGCGCTGATCTGTCAGTGCTGTAATTGGGGCCGCTTTGCGCCCCTTCGCGGGCTTGCCCGCTCCTACAGGTACAGCGCAGGCCTTGGGCTTGATGCAATTCCTGTGGGGGCAGGCAAGCCTGCGAAGGGGCGCAAAGCGGCCCCAATCATTTATGATGCAGCTATCCGCCTTGCAGCCTTAGGGAGGTCACTGAAATGGCCCAGGAACTCTACACCCGCACCAATCAGAAACTGTTCTTTGCCGGCCTCGCCCTGGAGTCCATGGCCAAGGCCGAACAAAGCCAGGCCATGAATGCACAAGGCCTGGTCCAGGCCGAACGCGAGTCGGCGCTGTTCCATCTCTACGGCGCATTGCTGGGCCTGTGTCATGAAATTGGTGGCTTCTACCGCCTGCCAGTTGTTGCAACGGTCGAGCAGGCACTGGCCGACGATGCCCTGAATGGCATCGCCATCCCGGAAGTGGCCGAGCTGTTGGAGCTGGCCCGCCAGCGCGAAACCTGGCTGGCACAAATGCTTGGTGCTTATGCCGATTTGTTCCGACCACCGGTCGCGAAAAAAACGCCGAAAACCGACGTTACCCAGCCATTGATCCAGGCGGTCAATCTCGATGAGCCCGAGCATCCGGCGCTGTCGCGTGCCGAACTGGAAAGCTGGCGCAGCGACCTCAAAGGCCTGGTGAGACGTTTCCGTGACGCGTTGAGTGAGTGCTGATAGCTGCTACGGCTGGTACAATGCTGGCCTTTCGCGGAGAACTGCCATTTATGTCTACGTCGTTTCTGGAAATTGTCGAGTTGCCTGATGGCCGCATCGAACTGCGTCGCGCCGAGGATGAGGGCTCTCTGGTAACCCTGGATTTCTCGGAAGACGCCAAGGCGTTCCTGCAGGGTCAGCATGTGGAAGTGGCCAAGGCCATGCTCAGCGTGGGCGTACAGATGGCCGGTCGCCTGATGGATGGCGAGCTTGAGCGTGATGAAGGGCCGCGTGTGCTGCACTGAGGTGCAGCAGGGCATCAGGTTTCATGCAGTGACAGGCAAAGCCTGAACATCAGCCGAGGCGGATGTTCAGGCTTTGTGCGTTTCCGGCACTGGCAGCGCGCAGCAATTGCTGGCGCGCAGTGGCGTTGACATTGCCCAGCCAGCTGACGACGGTGTGGCTGCGGCCCAGACGCAAGGCTTCGCAGGCCAGTTGAAGCGGGCTTTGATTGCCACGAGGTTGCAGCAGCAGGATGCGTTCACGGTTGAGCCCGGCATCGCGCAGCCAGGCCTGGGTCAGGCTCGACGGCGGGGCGATCAGGGTCAGCCAGCGGGTCTCGTCCTCTTCGCTCAGTTCGCGCAGCACGGGTGCCAGCAGGCTTTGGCAATGCCCGGGGGCTCCGCGCAGCGACAGTTCGCTGAACAGCTCGGGCTGGCTGCTCTTGCGCGCCACTTCGCTGGCTTTCAGGCCAGGCAGTACGGGCTGGGCGAGGAATGCTTCGAACAATGGCAACTGAGCTTGCTCGGGTACGTGAATGAACTGCTGCATGACGCCTCCTGGATCAGCGGCGAATGACGCCGACGCTCAAGCCCTCGATCACCAGCTCCTGTTCTTTCAGGTCGACTTCGATGGGGGCGAATTCGGGGTTTTCGGCAAGCAGCCACACCTTGCTGCCTTCGCGCTTGAAGCGCTTGACGGTGACTTCGTCGCCGATGCGGGCCACGACGATCTGGCCATTGCGGGCTTCGCGGCAGGTGTGTACCGCCAGCAGGTCGCCATCGAAGATGCCGACGTCCTTCATGCTCATGCCGTGTACGCGCAGCAGATAGTCGGCCTGGGGGTGGAAGAAGTCGGGGTTGATGTTGCAGGATTGCTCGATGTGCTGTTCGGCAAGGATCGGCGCACCGGCGGCAACCCGGCCGATGATCGGCAGGCCGCTTTCTTCGGCCTTGGCTTCCAGGCCGGGGATGCGAATACCACGGGAGGCGCCCGGGGTCATCTCGATCGCGCCCTTGCGGGCGAGGGCCTTGAGGTGTTCCTCGGCGGCGTTGGGCGACTTGAAGCCCAGCTCCTGAGCAATCTCGGCGCGCGTCGGCGGGAAGCCGTTGTCTTCCAGGCAACGCTTGATGAACGCGAGAATTTCGGCTTGGCGTGGCGTCAGTTTCAACATGGTGAGCGCTCTGTCTTTTTGTACAGTGACTGGAATTATATACAGTACTGGATGCGCTGCAAGCCAAAACCTGCAATAAACAGCAGCAATGGCGCTTGCAGCCGCCCTCCTGGCGCTTTTAAATGGCGACCGGCCGGTCACCGAGCCTTGACAGAAGCAGGGCTGAAACGTATGTTTCAAACACCTGTTTGTCTGGCGGAGTAGTCGGAGTAGTCATGGCCCAATCGGAAACCGTTGAACGCATTCTCGATGCTGCCGAGCAGCTGTTCGCGGAAAGGGGGTTCGCAGAAACCTCGTTGCGGCTGATTACCAGCAAGGCCGGGGTCAACCTGGCGGCGGTCAACTATCACTTCGGCTCCAAGAAGGCCCTGATCCAGGCAGTGTTTTCGCGCTTCCTCGGGCCGTTCTGCGCCAGCCTCGAACGTGAGCTGGAGCGGCGCCAGGCCAAGCCTGAGCACAAGCCGAGCCTCGAGGAGCTGCTGGATATGCTGGTCGAGCAGGCTTTGGCCGTGCAGCCGCGCAGCAACAACGACCTGTCGATCTTCATGCGCCTGCTGGGCCTGGCCTTCAGCCAGAGCCAGGGCCACCTGCGGCGTTACCTGGAAGACATGTACGGCAAGGTGTTCCGCCGCTACATGCTACTGGTCAACGAGGCCGCGCCGCGCATTCCTCCGCTGGAGCTGTTCTGGCGCGTGCACTTCATGCTTGGTGCTGCCGCCTTCAGCATGTCTGGTATCAAGGCCCTGCGGGCGATTGCCGAAACCGATTTCGGCATCAATACCTCGATCGAGCAGGTAATGCGCCTGATGGTGCCGTTCCTGGCTGCGGGCATGCGTGCCGATAGCGGTATAACCGACGACGCCATGGCCGCCGCGCAGCTGCGCCCGCGCACCAAGACCAGCGCAGGCGCCACCACCGCCAAGGCCTGAAGGCTGGGCGGGGCAGGGCGCTTCGGCTAAGCTAGCGCCCATGCCTGACCTCGACTTCCTGCACATTTCCCTCGCCGATCAGCGCCTTTATGGTTTTGCCGATGGCCAGCTGCGCGTACGCCTGCCGGTTTCAACGGCGCGCAACGGCGCCGGCGAGCGCAACGGCTCGGGTTGCACGCCGTGTGGCTTGCACCAGGTGCGAGCGAAGATCGGCGCGGGCTTGCCGCTGAATGCGGTATTGGCCGGGCGGCGCTGGACCGGCGAGGTGTGGTCGCCGGCCTTGCATGCGCAATACCCCGGCCGGGACTGGATCCTCACCCGCATCCTCTGGCTTAGTGGCTGCGAGCCGGGTGTCAACCGCCTGGGTGCGGTCGACACCTTCCGCCGTTATATCTACCTGCACGGCACCCCGGATACGGAACCCTTGGGCGTAGCGCTGTCCCATGGATGCATACGCCTGCGCAACATCGATTTGCTAAGCCTGTTCGAGCAGGTGCCGGCCCATTGCCCGGTGCGCATCGAGCAGGCCGCCTGCCCCCAGTGGGCTTCTCTCAGTCTTCAATGAAGGATTACCCATGACTGTCAGCCTGCAAGGCTCCCTGATGGTGGATATCGCCGGTAAATGGCTGACCGCCGAAGACCGTCACCTGCTACGCCAACCTGAAGTGGCTGGCCTGATCATTTTTGCCCGCAACATCGACAGCCCGCGCCAGGTGCGTGAACTGTGCGCGTCGATCCGTGCCATCCGGCCCGACCTGATCCTGGCGGTGGACCAGGAGGGCGGCCGGGTGCAGCGCCTGCGCCAGGGCTTTGTGCGCCTGCCGGCCATGCGGGCGATAGCGGACAATGACAACGCCGAGTACCTGGCCGAGCAGTGCGGTTGGTTGATGGCGACCGAGGTGCTGGCGGTTGGCCTGGACCTCAGCTTTGCCCCGGTACTCGACCTGGACCACCAGCGCAGCGCCGTGGTGGGCAGCCGCGCCTTCGAGGGTGACCCGCTGCGTGCCACGCAACTGGCCGGGGCGTTCATCCGTGGCATGAATGCGGCGGGTATGGCGGCTTGTGGCAAGCACTTCCCGGGGCATGGCTGGGCCGAAGCGGACTCGCATGTGGCCATCCCGACCGATGAGCGCAGCCTCGAACAGCTGCGCCAGGCCGACCTGGTGCCGTTCACCCGCCTGAGCGGGCAATTGGCGGCAGTGATGCCGGCGCATGTCATCTACCCGCAGGTTGACAACCAGCCGGCTGGCTTCTCGCGGCGCTGGTTGCAGGACATCCTGCGTGGCGAGCTGGGTTTCGACGGGGTGATCTTCAGTGACGATTTGTCGATGGCCGGCGCACATGTTGTCGGGGATGCGGCGAGCCGCATCGAAGCAGCACTGAGCGCCGGTTGTGATATGGGGCTGGTTTGCAATGATCGGGCGGCTGCGGAGCTGGCACTGAGTGCGGCACAACGCATGAAGGTAAAACCTTCGCCACGCATCGCAGGCATGCGCGGGCAAGGGTTTGCGCGGACTGACTATCGTCAGCAGCCTCGTTGGCAGCAGGCATTGTCCGCGTTGAAGGACGCTCAACTGGTCGACTGACGAGGCTCCACCCTGCTCGGTCCGAGACAGGATCCTGCGTTTTCGATGTGCGTATTGCGTGAGTACACCGGGAAATGTGCCCCGGTGTACCAGGCAGCACGCATTCCAGAGACTCGGGCAAAGCGGAGATTTCTCCGCTTCGCCCGTAATGGGTTTCTGATATTCGATTAGAGGATTTTGTAATGACAGTTTGTATGCAGGGGGCCTTGATGGTCGATATCGAAGGCACGGGGCTGACACCTGAGGATCGTCGGTTATTGCTCCAGCCTGAAGTAGCTGGTTTGATCATCTTTGCTCGTAATATTGCCCACCCGCGTCAGGTGCGGGAGCTGTGCGCTTCCGTACGTGCTTTGCGCCCTGACCTGATCATTGCGGTCGATCAGGAAGGTGGGCGGGTGCAACGCTTGCGTGAAGGGTTCGTCAGGTTGCCATCCATGCGGCAGATCGCCCAGAGCGATGATGCCGAGCGTTTGGCCGGGCATTGTGGCTGGTTGATGGCAACCGAGGTGCTGGCGATCGGGCTGGATTTGAGTTTTGCTCCAGTGCTCGATCTGGATCATGGGCGCAGTGCGGTCATTGGTGCGCGTGCCTTCGATGGTGATCCTCAGCGTGTTACTCAGCTGGGTGGGGCGTTCATCCGTGGCATGACTGCAGCGGGCATGGCAGCATGCGGCAAGCATTTTCCTGGGCATGGCTGGGCTGAGGCCGATTCGCATGTGGCCATTCCCGTAGATGATCGCAGCCTGGATGAACTGCGCAAGACGGACCTGGTGCCATTTACCCGATTGGCACGCCAGCTGTCGGCAGTGATGCCTGCACATGTGATCTATCCCCAGGTCGATAGTAAGCCCGCCGGTTTTTCGAGGCGCTGGCTTCAGGACATTCTCAGGGGGGAGCTTGGCTTCGATGGCGTGATTTTCAGTGATGATCTGTCCATGGCCGGTGCCCATGTGGTCGGAGATGTTGCTGGTCGCGTCGAGGCTGCTTTCGGTGCGGGATGTGACGTGGGCCTGGTATGTAATGACCGGGCTTCGGCAGAGCTCGCTCTGCTGGCTGCGCAGCGCTTGAAAGTCAAGCCATCGCCGCGCCTTGCTCGGATGCGAGGCTTCAGTTTTGCGCGCACTGACTATCGCCAGCAGCCGCGGTGGCTGGAGGCGTTGGGGGCGTTGCGAGAGGCGCAGTTGGTCGATTGACCGCGCCGGCCCCTTCGCGGGCATGCCCGCTCCCACAGGTACGGCACCGCCCTTGAGGGCACTGATCTCCCTGTGGGAGCGGGTTTACCCGCGAAGGGGCCGGTACAGGCAGCGAAGGATTCTGGGCTACCGCCCGCGCTTCCCGGGCAGCGGCGCAAACAGCGCTTCGATCTCTTCATCCCCCAGCCGCCATTGCCCGGCCTGCCCGCCATCCAGCAGGCTCGCCGCCAGCGCCGCCTTCTCCTGCTGCAACAGCTGGATCTTTTCTTCCACCGTTCCCCGGGTGATCAGCTTGAACACGAATACCGGCTTGTCCTGGCCAATGCGGTAGGCGCGGTCGGTAGCCTGGTTTTCGCTGGCCGGGTTCCACCAGGGGTCGAAGTGGATCACCGTGTCCGCGGCTGTCAGGTTCAAGCCCACGCCACCCGCCTTGAGGCTGATCAGGAACACTTCGCTGTCACCCTGCTGGAACTGCTGCACCGGCGTGCGCCGGTCGCGGGTGTCGCCGGTCAGCAGGCTGTAGCGAATCTTGCGCTTCTCCAGTTCCTGCTCGATCAACGCCAGCATCGAGGTGAACTGCGAGAACAGCAGCACCCGGCGCCCTTCGCTCAGCAACTCTTCGAGCATTTCCAGCAGCGCGCCCAGTTTGCCCTTGTCGGCCTGGTTGCCTTTGCTTTCCACCCCTTTGACCAGGCGCAGGTCGCAGCATACCTGGCGCAGCTTGAGCAGGGCGTCGAGGATGACGATCTGACTGCGCGCGGCGCCATTGCGGGCGATTTCATCGCGGACTTTCTTGTCCATGGCCACCCGCACGGCCTCGTAGGTGTCACGCTGGGCATCGCTAAGCTCGACCCAGTGCACCATCTCGGTCTTGGCCGGCAGCTCGGTCGCCACCTGCTCCTTGGTGCGGCGCAGCAGGAACGGGCGGATGCGGCTGGCCAGGTGGGCCATGCGCTCGCTGTCGCCGTGGCGCTCGATCGGTGTGCGGTAGTCCTGGTTGAAGCGCTTCAGGTCACCCAGCCAGCCAGGCATGAGGAAGTGGAAAATCGACCACAGCTCGCCCAGGTTGTTTTCCATTGGCGTGCCGGTCAGGCAGACGCGCTGATTGGCCCGCAGCTCGCAAACTGCGAGGGCGGCCTTGCTAGTGCTGCTCTTGATATTCTGCGCCTCGTCCAGCACCAGCACATGCCAGGCATGGGCGCGCAGGTGCTCGAGGTCGCGCGGCACCAGGGCATAGGTGGTCAGGACCAGGTCGTATTCGTGCAATTTGGCGAAATGCTTGCTGCGCCCCGGGCCTTGCAGGGCCAGCACGCGCAGCCCGGGGGCGAAGCGTTGGGCTTCGTCCAGCCAGTTGGGCACCAGGCTGGTCGGCATCACCGCCAGGGCTGGAGCGCTCAGGCGCCCGGACTGTTTTTCCAGCAGCAGGTGTGCCAGGGCCTGCAGTGTCTTGCCCAGCCCCATGTCGTCGCCGAGGATGCCGCCGGTGCCCATCTCGCGCAGCGCCTGTAGCCAGTTCAGGCCCTGTTGCTGGTAAGGGCGCAGGCTTGCCTGCAACCCGGTCGGCGGTTCTACCTGCAAGTCACGGGCATCGCGCAGGCGTCGGCCCAGGTCGCGTACATGCTCGCCACCTTCCCAGTGCAAAGGAAGGCTGTCGATTTCATTCAGGCGTGCGGCATCGGCACGGTCCAGGCGCAGGGAGGGGCCAGCGGCGTCTTCGTGCAGGTACAGTTCGCCCAGGGTGCCCATCACTGCCTTGATGCGGCCATAGGGCAAGGCAACGCGCAGGGCCGGGGCATCGAGGCGACCACGGTTGAGGTCGATCAGCAGGTGCTCGTCGTCACTGCGCCGGGCCAGTTCGCTAGGGCGCAGCAGTTCCGGGTTGCTGCGCAGCAGCTGCAGCACGATCGGCAGCAGGCTGTGGCGCTGGCCATCGACCACAATGCCCAGCTCCAGGTCGAACCATTCATGGCCGGGCGCTTCGTCGATGGTGGCGTACCAGTCATCCACCTCCTGCAGGTTGAAAGCGAAGTCACGGTGGATGTCGATGTCCCAACCTGCTTCGCGCAGGCGCGGCAGGCCTTCTCGGGCAAAGCGCAGCCAGGCTTCGTCATCGGGCAACTGGAGCATCTCGCCGGCACTGTCTGGCAGGGCCTTGCTCTGCCGGGTGGCGGCCTTGAAACCGAGGTCGCGCAGCACCTTGCGAAGCGCCTGTTCGGCCTGGGGCTGGCGGCGGATGCGCTGGCAGGTATCGCCGACCAGGCGGGTCAGCGGCTTGTCGTCGCTGCCGCTGGTTCGCAGGCCGTCGTAGTCGAATGCCAGCGCGGCACGGTGTTGCATCTGCCGTTGCATGCGGCCGGTCTTGGGCATGTAGGCGCTGAATTCGAGGCTGCCCAGGGTCAGGTACGGCCTGGGTTGCAGGTCGTCAATGAGTTGTTCGTCCAGCGTGGTCGGCGTAGGGAGTTGGTGGTTCAAGGCGTTGAGCTTGTGGCTGAGGGGCACGACAAGGTGTTCCGGAACGTCAGGAGCGATGGTCAGTTGCAGGGCAATGTGCGGATCGAGGCTGTGCTCGAGCTTGCCCACCACGCTGCCGGTGAAATCGAAATAGTAAAGTGGCAGCAGCGCAATCACGCAGTTCAGCGGCGTTTCACCGTGGTACCAGATGCCCCGATAGTGACCATTGTCCAGCCGCACCCAGCGAAACTCGGCCGCAAGCGTAGGGCCCTCGCGCAGCAGGGGCTTGTTTTCGTCAAAGAGCATGCGGCCGGTATCCAGCGCGCGCTGGAACAGTTCGCCGCCTTCCCGGCCTTTGAGCTGGTAGCCGCGGTCCTGGCTGCCGGCCTGATTGAGCGCCGAAAGCAGGCGCAAGATGCGGATATCGTCTTCCTTGACGAAGCGCGGGGGTTCGTAAAGGAAATCGTAGAGTGACTGCACACGGCTATAGCGAACGCCCTGGTCTTCGCGAGTGCCTTTGCGTACCCGCAGCGCGCAGCCGGGCTCATCGGTCAGCCTGAGTTGGTAGCAAACCATGCGCCCACGTTTGTCTTGGGTTTCGGCAGGCTCCTGCGCAGGCTGTTCGAGACCTTTCAGCCAGCGCTGCAGATCGGCCGGTAATGCGTCACCATGACTTTTTATCGTTGCCTGTTGTTCGCTAAGGACGAACAGCGCGGCGGCGCAATGCTTGCAGTTATGCCCCACGGGGCAGCTGCACTGGCCGCGTACATGGCAGCGGCCAGCCAGGGCGGTGAGGGTTATCTTCTGCCGATAAGGGCTGCCCTCGCTGCCACGACAGCTGGCTTCGACGAGCGCGCCGATGCAGCTTTCGATCTCTACCCGGTCTTCCCGGGCGTAACGCTCGCCGCGTTGCAGGACCGGGCCGGTGAACGACTGGGTCCAGTTCGGGTACTCGCGCAGCAACTGGAGAGCGTCACGGCTCATTGCATCACTGCTCCATCATCTCCGGGTCCATTACCGGCATTTTAGGCGTACCTGGTGGTGTCACCTTCAGCAGCACCGCCAGGTGCCCGCCATCGAGGAAGGTCAGCTGGCCGCCCTTGACGTTGCTGTTGCTCTGCTTGAACTGCTCGCTTTGCAGCACGCTGCCGTTACCGTCCAGCTGGTTGACCCAGAAATTGGCCTCGACCGCGATGAAACGGCCCTCGGCGATGCTCAGGTTGCCTTCGATGGGGAAGTGCCCAAACTGCTCGACGCCTTCACCCAAGGCGATGCGGCTGGGCTCGCTGCCCACTTGCTGCTGCCAGGCCTTGTGCAGCAGCACGGTGTAGTCGGCGGTGGCTTCCAGGCGGGTGGCTTCGTCTTCCAGCGCCAGACGGCGCTCGGCGTCCTTTTCCAGGCGCGGAGCGCCGGCGCTCCAGTCTTCCGGGGCGAACGGGCTGGTAAAGGCGGGCACGCTGTTCTGCCGCACCAGGATCATTTCTACCTGATACAGGCCTTCGGCGAAGGCGGCCGGGGCGAACAGCGCCAGCAGCAGGGTCAGGCAACGGATGGCACGCATGGGTCTTCCTTAGGCAGGCTGTGGGGTCAGGCGCTCGAACAGCGCCTCCAGGGTATTGAAACGTTCGTCGGGGCGTTCCATGGGCACCAGGAAACGGAACTGGGTGGCGCCTTCGAACTTGTAGCGTTTGGGCTGGCCCTGAATCAGCTTGATCAGGGTCAGCGGGTCGACCGGGGTCTCGGCCTCGAACTCGATCTTGCCGCCGTTGGGGCCGGCGTCGACTTTCTTGATGCCGAGCTTTTCCGCGTGCAGCTTGAGCGAGGTCAGGCGCATCAGGTTCTTGGTCGGCTCGGGCAGCAGGCCGAAGCGGTCGATCATTTCCACCTGCAGGTCCTTGAGGCCTTCTTCATCGGCAGCCGAGGCAATGCGCTTGTACAGGATCAGCCGTGCATGCACGTCGGGCAGGTAGTCCTCGGGGATCAGTGCCGGCAGGCGCAGGTTGATTTCCGGTCCGCCGCCCAGCGGCTGCTCAAGGTTGGGCTGGGTGCCCTTGCGGATCGCCTTGACCGCGCGTTCGAGCATTTCCATGTACAAGGTAAAGCCCACCGCCTGGATCTGCCCGCTCTGGCCTTCGCCCAGCAACTCACCGGCGCCGCGAATCTCCAGGTCGTTGGTGGCCAGCACGAAGCCGGCACCGAGGTCCTGGGTGTTGGCGATCGCCTCCAGGCGTTTTTCGGCGTCGGCGCTGACCTTCTGCCGGGTTGGCGTCAGCAAGTAGGCGTAGGCCTGGTGGTGGCTTCGGCCAACACGGCCGCGCAACTGGTGCAGCTGGGCCAGGCCGAACTTGTCGGCACGCTCGATGACGATCGTGTTGGCGCTGGGCACGTCGATGCCGGTTTCGATGATGGTCGAGGCCACCAGCACGTTGAAGCGCTTGTGGTAGAAATCGCTCATCACCTGTTCCAGCTCGCGCTCGCGCATCTGCCCGTGGCCGATGCCGATGCGCGCCTCTGGCACCAGTTCGGCAAGGTCGGCGGCGCATTTCTCGATGGTTTTCACATCGTTGTGCAGGTAGTACACCTGGCCACCGCGCAGCAGCTCGCGCAGCAGCGCCTCCTTGACCGTGCTCTTGTTCTGCTCCATGACGAAGGTGCGTACCGACAGGCGGCGCGCCGGTGGCGTGGCGATGATCGACAGGTCGCGCATGCCCGCCACCGCCATGTTCAGGGTACGCGGGATCGGCGTGGCGGTGAGGGTGAGGATGTCCACTTCGCTGCGCAGGGCCTTGAGCTGTTCCTTCTGGCGCACGCCAAAGCGGTGCTCTTCGTCGATGATGGCCAGGCCAAGGTCCTTGAAGCGTACATCGTCCTGCAGCAGCTTGTGGGTGCCGATAAGGATGTCGATCTTGCCTTCGGCCAGCTCGGCGGCGGCGTTGGCCACTTCCTTGGCCGACTTGAAGCGGCTCATCACCTCCACGGTCACCGGCCAGTCGGCAAAGCGGTCGCGGAAGCTGTTGTAGTGCTGCTGGGCGAGCAGGGTGGTGGGTACCAGCACGGCCACCTGGCGGCCGCTGTGTACGGCGATGAACGCTGCGCGCATGGCGACTTCGGTCTTGCCGAAGCCGACGTCGCCGCACACCAGGCGGTCCATCGGCTTGGGCGCCAGCATGTCGGCACGCACGGCTTCGATGGCAGCCTGTTGATCCGGGGTTTCCTCGAACGGGAAGCCGGCGCTGAAGGTGGCGTAGTCGGCGGACGGGTCGGCAAATGCATAGCCTTTGCGCGCGGCGCGGCGGGCATAGATATCGAGCAGTTCGGCGGCGACGTCGCGCACTTGTTCGGCGGCCTTGCGCTTGGCCTTCTGCCAGGCCTCCGAGCCCAGCCGGTGCAGCGGTGCCAGGGCATCGTCGCTGCCAGTGTAGCGGGCGATCAGGTGCAGGTTGGCCACCGGCACGTACAGCTTGGCACCCTCGGCATACTCCAGGGTGAGGAATTCGGCGGCCTGGCCGTCGATTTCCAGGGTGGCCAGGCCCAGGTAACGGCCCACACCATGGTCGATGTGCACCACCGGCGCGCCTTCGCGCAGCTCGGTCAGGTTCTTGATCACCGCGTCGTTGGCGGTTTCGCCGCGCTTGTCGCGGCGCCGGCGCTGCATGACCCGCTGGCCGAACAGCGGGCTTTCGGCGATCAGGGCCAGGCCTGGGTCGTCCAGCAGCAGGCCTTCGTCCAGTGGGGCGATGGTGATTGCCAGGCGTTCGCTGCCGGTGATGAAGTCGGCCCAGCCGTCGACGGTATGCGGGCGCAGTTTCAGCCGCTCGAGCAGCTCCAGCAGCACTTCGCGGCGGCCCGTCGATTCGGCGGTGAACAACACCCGGCCGGGGAACTGGTCGAGGAAGTTGGCCAGTTCGGCCAGGGGCTGGTTGGCCTTGGCTTCGATTGCCAGGTTGGGCAGGGCGCGTGCCGGGAAGCGCTCGCGACCCACGCCCGGGTCGAGGTCTTCGGTGCTGACCACTACCCGTGGCCATTGCTTGAGCCGGGCAAAGCAGTCTTCCACCGGCAGGAACAGCTCGGCCGGCGGCAGCAGCGGCCGGCTCAGGTCGCCACGGCGGTCTTCATAACGCCCGCGCACGTCGTTCCAGAAGTGTTCGGCGGCCTGTTCCACGCCGGGCAGCGAGAACACCTGGGTGTCGGCCGGCAGGTAGTCGAACAGGGTCGAGGTTTCTTCGAAGAACAGCGGCAGGTAGTACTCGATGCCGGCGGGGATGATGCCGCTGGCCAGGTCCTGGAAGATCGCGCTGCGGCGGAAGTCGACATCGAAGCGCTCGCGGAAGCGCGCCTTGAAGCGGGTCACTTCCTCTTTCTGCATCGGGAACTCGCGCGCCGGCAGCAGGCGCACCGAATCCACCTTGTCGATCGAGCGCTGGGTCTCGGGGTCGAAGGTGCGCAGCGTCTCGATCTCGTCATCGAACAGGTCGATACGGTAGGGCAGCTTGCTGCCCATCGGGAACAGGTCGATCAACGCGCCGCGCACGGCGAACTCGCCATGCTCGTAGACGGTGTCGACGCAGCGATAGCCACTGGCCTCCAGGCGCAGGCGCATTTGCTCCACGTCGATGGTCTGGCCCACGTCCAGCACCAGGCTGCTGCCCAGCAGGAAGCGGGTCGGCGCCAGGCGGTGCAGGGCGGTGGTGACCGGCACCACGAGGATGCCGTGGCTCAGCTCGGGCAGGCGGTAGAGGCTGGCGATGCGCTGGGAAATGATGTCCTGGTGCGGCGAGAACAGGTCGTAGGGCAGGGTTTCCCAATCAGGGAACGGCAGCACCGGCAGGTCCGGGGCAAAGAAGCGAAGTTCCTGTTCCAGACGATCGGCAGCCTGGCTGTCGGCAGTCAGCAGCAAAGTGAAGCGGCCCGCGCTGCTGGCGGCCTCGGCGATGGCCAGGCTGAGGGCGGCACCGGGTAGATTGCCCCAGGTTTGTTTGCCGGCCGTGGCCGACATTTGCGGTAGGCGCAGAACTGACACGGGAGATTGCACTCCAAGCGTTGCGGCAAAGAGATCGATTGTACCGGTGACGGTGCCGGCTGTCAGGTTCGAAAGGGCATGAACGCTGGCTTGCGTGGCCGCGACAGGCACTCATTGCCCGCAACGCGTTGGGGCGTCATAATGTAGCCCCTTTTTTCTGTCCCTACATGTGGAAGGTTCCCGTGACTCAGAAGCCCGACCAGTGTCTTGGTGAGTGGATCGATCGTGAAGCCCTGGCTGAAGCGATGATCCCGCTTATCGGTCAGCTCTACCGCAACAACAACGTGGTGAGCTCGATTTATGGCCGTAGCCTGATCAACCGTTCGGTTATCTCGATCCTCAAGGCGCACCGCTTTGCGCGTCATCGTCAAGCCGACGAAACCGAACTGTCCGTCCACGAGACATTCCCCCTGCTCAAGGCCATGAGCGAGCTGAAACTGGGCGCCGCTTCGGTCGACCTGGGCAAGCTGGCCAACAAGTTCAAGCAGGAAGGCAATGGCCGCACTGCCGAGCAGTTCGTCCGTGAAGAACTGGCCGAGGTGGTTGGCCAGCAGAACGCTTCGGCGCGCAAAGGCACCGACGTTGTCCTGTACGGCTTCGGCCGCATCGGCCGCCTGCTGGCGCGCATCCTGATCGAGAAGACCGGTGGCGGCGACGGCCTGCGCCTGCGCGCCATCGTCGTGCGCAAGGGCGCCGAGAACGACCTGGTCAAGCGTGCCAGCCTGCTGCGCCGTGACTCGGTGCACGGCCCGTTCGATGGCACCATCACCATCGACGAAGCCAACAACACCATCACCGCCAACGGCAACCTGATCCAGGTTATCTACGCCAAGAGCCCGAGCGAAGTCGACTACACCCAGTACGGCATCGAAAACGCGCTGATCGTCGACAACACCGGCGTATGGCGTGATGCCGACGGCCTGGGCCAGCACCTGGCCTGCCCGGGCGCTGCCCGCGTGATCCTCACCGCACCTGGCAAGGGCGCGCTGAAGAACATCGTGCACGGCATCAACCACGGTGACATCGCTGCCGATGACAAGATCATCTCGGCCGCTTCCTGCACCACCAACGCCATCGTGCCGGTGCTCAAGGCCATCAACGACCAGTACGGCATCGTCAACGGCCACGTCGAAACCGTTCACTCGTTCACCAACGACCAGAACCTGATCGACAACTTCCACAAGGGCAGCCGCCGCGGCCGCGCCGCGCCGCTGAACATGGTCATCACCGAAACCGGCGCCGCCACTGCTGCCGCCAAGGCACTGCCAGTGCTGAAGGGCAAGTTGACCGGCAACGCCATTCGCGTACCGACGCCGAACGTTTCGATGGCCATCCTCAACCTGAACCTCGAGAAGGCCACCAGCCGCGACGAGATCAACGAGTACCTGCGCCAGACCGCCATGCACTCGGAACTGCACAAGCAGATCGATTACGTCAGCTCGCAGGAAGTGGTTTCGACCGACTTCGTCGGTTCGCGCCACGCCGGTGTGGTTGACGCCGAAGCGACCATCTGCAATGACAACCGCGTTGTTCTGTACGTCTGGTACGACAACGAATTCGGTTACAGCTGCCAGGTGGTTCGTGTGATGGAAGAGATGGCCGGTGTGAACCCGCCAGCGTTTCCGCACTGATACGCTTGTAAGGCAATGAAAAAACGGGAACCTTCGGGTTCCCTTTTTTTTATCCAGAATTTGTGTTGCCTGTGCCGGCTTCTTCGCGGGTAAACCCGCTCCCACAGGGCCGCGTCGTCCGTGAGGGCAGTGGTATACCTGTGGGAGCGGGTTTACCCGCGAAGAAGCCGGCACAGGCAACCGAGAGCCCGAACCTTGCGCACAGCCTTGCTGTTCATCCTCATGCTGCTCACCGCCTGCAACCAGGGCCCCACCCTGGAGCGCCTGGGCGGCCCGACCATGGGCAGCAGCTACAGCATCCAGTACGTGCGCGAACCCGGCGGCCCGGCGCCGGTCCAGGTGCAGGCAGCGGTCGAAACCATCCTGCACGACATCGACCAGCACTACTCGACCTACCGCGGCGACTCCACCATCAGCCGTTTCAACCAGTTGCCCGCCAACCAGTGCCTGGTGCTGCCGGCCGACATGCTCGAACTGGTCAGCCTTGGTCAGCACCTGGCCGAGCAGAGCGGCGGCGCCTTCGACCTTACCGTCGAACCCTTGCTCGACCTGTGGGGCTTCGGCCCCCAGGCCCGTCACGAACAGGTGCCCGACCCGTCGGCCCTGGCCCAGGTGCGCCAGCGTGTGGGCTACCGGCATCTGCATATCGACGGCCAGGCCCTGTGCAAGGACGCCCCGGTGCAGCTCGACTTCAACAGCATCGCCGCCGGCCATGCCGTCGACCTGATCGCCGCGCGCCTGCAGGCCATGGGCGTGGCCAACTTTGTCGCCGAAGCCACCGGCGAGCTCAAGGCCGCCGGCCGCAAACCGGATGGCAGCCCCTGGCGCATCGCCCTGGAGCTACCCCGCGAAGATCGCCAGATAGCCCGCCAGATCATCCCGGTCAATGGCCTTTCGGTATCGACCTCGGGTGACTATCGGCACTATTTCGAGGAGAATGGCCGGCGCTATTCGCACACCTTCGATGCCCGCCTCGGGCGCCCGGTGCAGCACGACCTGGCCGCAGTCACCGTGCTCGATGCCTCGGCGCTGCAGGCCGACGGCTATTCGACGCTGCTGTTGATCCTGGGCCCGGAACGTGGCTGGGATTTTGCCGTGGCGCATGGCCTTGCCGCGGTATTGGTGACTCGGGCCGAGGGTGGCTTCGTCTCCCGAGCTACGCCCGCATTCGAACGGGCAGTGAAAGGCGAGTGAAAGCACAAGCAGGGATGATCGCCGCCAGGGAATGGTTCACACATGTAGTGCGGGCGAAATTGGCCTACGACGCGACCAAGGGTTAATGTGCGCGGCGTTCACGCTTGATTAGACTGCACCCGAATTTTCTCATGGCGCCCCGGCGGCATGATCGCGCCCCGCGAGCGACCGTAGCTTGCGGGCCAGTTCTGAAGGAGTACGCATGGCTGTCTACAACTACGACGTAGTGGTGCTGGGTTCCGGCCCGGCCGGAGAAGGTGCGGCAATGAACGCCGCCAAAGCAGGGCGCAAGGTGGCGATGGTCGATAGCCGTCGCCAGGTCGGGGGCAACTGCACCCACCTGGGCACCATCCCGTCCAAGGCACTGCGTCACTCGGTGCGGCAGATCATGCAGTTCAACACCAACCCGATGTTCCGTGCCATCGGTGAGCCGCGCTGGTTCTCGTTCCCCGACGTGCTGAAAAGCGCCGAGAAGGTCATCGCCAAGCAGGTAGCGTCGCGCACCGGCTACTACGCACGTAACCGCGTGGATGTGTTCTTCGGCACCGGCAGCTTCGCCGACGAGCAGACCGTCGAAGTGGTCTGCCCGAACGGTGTGGTGGAAAAGCTCAACGCCAAGCACATCATCATCGCCACCGGCTCGCGCCCGTACCGCCCGGCCGATATCGACTTCCACCACCCGCGCGTCTACGACAGCGACACCATCCTCAGCCTCAGCCACACCCCACGCAAATTGATCGTGTACGGAGCCGGCGTGATCGGTTGCGAATACGCCTCGATCTTCAGCGGCCTTGGTGTATTGGTAGAGCTGGTAGACAACCGTGGCCAGTTGCTGAGCTTCCTCGACTCGGAAATTTCCCAGGCGCTGAGCTACCACTTCAGCAACAACAACATCACCGTGCGCCACAACGAAGAGTATGAGCGCGTCGAAGGCCTGGACAACGGGGTGATCCTGCACCTGAAGTCGGGCAAGAAGATCAAGGCCGACGCCTTGCTGTGGTGCAACGGCCGTACCGGCAACACTGACAAGCTGGGCCTGGAAAACATCGGCATCAAGGTCAACAGCCGCGGCCAGATCGAGGTCGACGAGGCCTACCGCACCAGCGTGCCGAACATCTACGGTGCCGGCGACGTGATCGGCTGGCCAAGCCTGGCCAGTGCTGCCCATGACCAGGGCCGTTCGGCAGCTGGCAGCATCGTGGACAATGGCAGCTGGCGCTTCGTCAATGATGTGCCGACCGGTATCTATACCATTCCGGAGATCAGCTCGATCGGCAAGAACGAGCAGGAACTGACCCAGGCCAAGGTGCCGTACGAAGTGGGCAAAGCCTTCTTCAAGAGCATGGCTCGTGCACAGATCGCCGGCGAGCCGCAAGGCATGCTGAAGATCCTGTTCCACCGCGAAACACTGGAGGTGCTGGGCGTACACTGCTTCGGCTACCAGGCTTCGGAAATCGTCCATATCGGCCAGGCCGTGATGAACCAGCCGGGCGAGCTGAACAACCTGAAGTATTTCGTCAACACCACGTTCAACTACCCGACCATGGCCGAAGCCTATCGGGTAGCTGCCTACGATGGCCTGAACCGGCTTTTTTGAGCGGCTCCGACCGGTGGCCTGAGCCGGTCGGAGAGACCGATTTCAACCCTGCCCGAGGGTGGTCCTGGCCAAACCGGGAAAGTCTGTAATCAGGCTGTCCACACCGAAGTCAGCGAGCCGGCGCATCAGTGCCGGTTCGTTGACCGTCCACACCGACACGTGCAAACCCTGGGCCTGGGCTTTCAGCAGGCGCTCGGGGGTGCACAGCGTCCAGTTCAATGCCAGCAGGTTGCAGCCGTAGTTCTGTGCCACCTTCAATGGGTCGAGCCAGGCGTATTCGGCTACCAGCCCGCGTTTGACGTCCGGCACCAGCTCCAGGGCGGCACCCAGCACTTCGCGTGAGCTGGAGGTAATGGTCACCTTGTCCAGCAGGCCGTACTGCTGGGCCAGTTCGCGGATCGCCAGCACGGTGGTCGCGGCGCGGGTACGCGAGGCGCTTTTCACTTCCAGCTGCCAATGCTCGAACGGGCACTTCTGGAACAGTTCTTCCAGCCTCGGAATCGGGCAGGGCTGAACATGGCCCGGGCCGCCTTTGCGGGCATCTATCTTGACCAGGTCTGCGGCCGGGTGCTCGACCACCTTGCCGCGTTTGCCGGTGGTGCGCTTGAGGGTCGGGTCGTGGATCACCATCAGCTCGTTGTCGGCCGACAGGTGCAAGTCCAGCTCGCAGCGGGTCACGCCATGGGCGAGGCATTGCTGGAAGCTCTTCAGGGTATTCTCGGGCGCTTCGCCCTTGGCGCCGCGGTGGCCGTAGATCAGGGTCACGTTCGTTCCTTCAAATCAGAGAAAAATGGGCTCAGGAGGCGGGGTCGTTCTGTTCCAGCTGCTGGCGCCGTTGCTGCTGCTGGCGTTGCAGGATGTAGCGGGCCAGCAATTGCCGTTGGGCGTCGGTCATGTCGGTGAATTCGGTGCCGACCTCGAAGCCGCCCTCCGGGCGCGGGTCGCAATGGGTGACCTTGCCGCGCAGCAGCAGGCCGTGGGCGCGCGGCATCAGCACCATCTTCACCTTCACCCGGGTGCCGGAGGCAACCGCTGTGGCTTGTGCGAACTCGATGCCGCCTTCGGAAATGACAACCGGCTGGGGCTGGCCAACTTCGCCGAGCAGGGTCTGGGCAACTACTGCGCTAAGCAGGTCGAGGCGTTTGTTCTGCGCGCGCAGGAAAGCGGCGAGGGTGCGGTCCTTCTCGCTCAGCTGGCGCAGCAGGTGCTGCGACTCGAAGTCGGACAGGTGCAGCTCGCTGAGCAGGTTGAACAAAGGCGAATCATCTTGCAACACTTCTGGGTCAAGGGCTTCGGCCGCGCTGAGGGGGCTGATTTGAAGTGCGATCCGATCTTCGATGCGGTAGTATTCGCGGCGATCTTCTTCGTCTAATGTCGTCATGGCGAACCCAAGGTAGCGGCGGTGGTCCGAGTGTAAAGCCGCCGTAGGCGCCTCGCCACAAGGACGTTCCCTTTCATCCGAACAAGCCCCGACATGTTCAGACCTCTTTTCGCATTCATCGGCACGCGTTATACCCGTGCCAAACGTCGCAATCACTTCGTCTCGTTCATTTCCCTGACCTCGATGATCGGCCTCGCCCTGGGCGTGGTGGTGATGATCGTGGTGCTCTCGGTCATGAACGGTTTCGACCACGAGATGCGTACCCGCGTGTTGGGCATGATCCCCCATGCCACGCTGGAGAGCGGCCAGCCCATTGCCGACTGGCCGGCCCTTGCCCAACAAGTAAAGCAGAATCCGCAGGTGGTGGCGGTTGCGCCCTTCACCCAGATGCAGGGCCTGCTGACCCACGAAGGCAAGGTGCAGAAGGTGCTGCTCAACGGCATCGACCCGGCCCGCGAGCGCGAAGTGTCGATCATCGACAAGTTCGTCCTGCAAGGCCGCCTGGACCAGCTGGCGCCGGGCGAGTGGGGCATCATGATCGGCGACAAGGCCGCGGCCAAGCTGGGCGTGGGCATCGGCGACAAGCTCACCTTCGTCGCCCCCGAGGTCAGCGTGACCCCGGCCGGCATGTTCCCGCGCATGAAGCGCTTCACCGTGGTCGGCACCTTCCACGTGGGCGCGGGCGAAATCGACGGCTACCTGGGCCTGACCAACATCAGCGACCTGTCCCGCCTGCACCGCTGGAAGCCTGACCAGGTCCAGGGCCTGCGCCTGAAGTTCGACGACCTGTTCCAGGCGCCGCGGGTGGCCTGGGACATCGCCCAGCGCCTGGGTGACCAGGAGTTCTACAGCCGTGACTGGACCCGTACCCACGGCAACCTGTACCAGGCAATCCGCATGGAAAAGGCCATGATCGGCCTGCTGTTGCTGCTGATCGTGGCGGTGGCGGCGTTCAACATCATTTCCACCCTGGTGATGGTGGTCAACGACAAGCGTGGCGACATCGCCATCCTGCGTACCCTGGGCGCCACGCCCGGGCAGATCATGCTCATCTTCATGGTCCAGGGCACGGTGATCGGGGTGATCGGTACCCTGATCGGCGCCGTGGTCGGGATCGTCGCCGCGCTGAACGTGAGCGCGGTGATCGCCGGCATCGAGAAACTGATCGGGCACAAGTTCCTCAACGCCGACGTGTATTTCATCGATTATCTGCCGTCGCAGATCCAGGCCCAGGACGTGTACATGGTCTGTGGCGCGGCACTGGTCCTGAGTTTCTTCGCCACCCTGTACCCGGCCTGGCGTGCGGCCCGCACCCAGCCTGCAGAGGCGCTACGTTATGAGTGAGTCGCGCATGAGTGATAAAGCCGTTCTGAGTTGCCGCAACCTGGGCAAGTCCTACGACGAGGGCCCGGAGTCGGTGCAGGTGCTGTCCGGGCTCAACCTCGAGCTGCACGCCGGTGAGCGGGTAGCCATCGTGGGTAGCTCCGGCTCGGGCAAGAGTACCTTGCTCAACCTGCTGGGCGGCCTCGACCGGCCGACCCAGGGCAGCGTCTGGCTGGCCGGCGAGGAGCTGTCGGCACTGGGCGAGCGTGCCCGTGGCCTGTTGCGCAACCGCGAGCTGGGCTTTGTCTACCAGTTCCACCACTTGCTGCCGGAATTCACTGCCATCGAAAACGTGTGCATGCCGTTGCTGATCGGCCGCACGCCGATCCCCGAGGCCCGTGAGCGTGCCGAGGCGCTGCTCAAGCGTGTTGGCCTGGCCCACCGCTTCAACCACAAGCCGGCCGAGTTGTCCGGTGGTGAGCGCCAGCGGGTGGCGATTGCCCGGGCACTGGTCAACCGCCCCGGCCTGGTAATGCTCGACGAGCCGACCGGCAACCTCGACCACCACACCGCCCAGGGCATCCAGGAGTTGATGCAGGAGCTGTCCAGTGCGTCGCGCACGGCGTTCCTGGTGGTCACCCACGACCTCAACCTGGCACGCCAGATGGATCGTGTATTGAAGCTCGACGACGGCCACCTGGTGGCGATCTGATCGACTGCACGGGGTGGCCGGTGCCGCCCCGTTTTCCTGTTTTCATTGGGTATTTTCGTACATGTTCAGACCCTTGCCCATCTTCATCGGCGCGCGCTACACCCGAGCCAAGCGCCGCAACCACTTCATCTCGTTCATCTCGATGACCTCGATGATCGGCCTGTCGCTGGGCGTGCTGGCGATGATCGTGGTGCTGTCGGTGATGAACGGTTTCCAGCGCGAAATGAGTTCGCGCATCCTCGGCCTGGTGCCGCATGCCGCCATCCTCGGCGTGCAGCCACTGGACGACTGGCACAAGGTGGCCGACGCGGCCATGCGCGACCCGGCGGTGATGGCGGCAGCGCCGATTACCGAAATGGAAGGCATGCTGTCGTACAAGGGCGCGATGCAGCCGATCCAGGTCGGCGGTATCGACCCGGCCGAAGAGGGCAAGGTCTCGATCGTCGGCCAGCATATCGTCCAGGGCCGGCTGCAGGACCTGCAGCCGGGTGAGTTCGGCGTGGTCATCGGTGAGCTGACTGCGCGGCGCTTCCGCTTGAATACCGGCGACAAACTGACCCTGATCGTGCCGGAAATCAGCAAGGAGCCGGGCGGCATCACCCCGCGCATGCAGCGCCTGACCGTGGTCGGTATCTTCAAGGTCGGCGCCGAGCTGGACGGCTCGCAGGCTTACATTCACGTCGCCGATGCCGGCGCCATGCAGCGCTGGGCGCCGGGCCAGGTGCAGGGCGTGCGCCTGAAGCTGCACGACCTGTATGCCGCACCGCAGGTGTCCAAGGCCATCGCTGCCGGGCTGGGTGATGCCTACCGTGCCGATGACTGGTCGCATACCCAGGGCAGCCTGTTCAGCGCCATGAAGATGGAAAAGACCATGATCGGCCTGCTGTTGCTGATGATCATTGCGGTGGCAGCGTTCAACATCATCGCCACCCTGGTGATGGTGGTGAACGACAAGGGGCCGGACATCGCCATCCTGCGCACCCTGGGCGCCACGCCGGCGCAGATCATGGGCACGTTCATGGTCCAGGGCAGCCTGATCGGTATTGTCGGGACGCTGATCGGTGGTGTGCTTGGGGTGGTTGCGGCGTTCAACGTCAGCCAGATCGTCGGTTGGCTGGAGCGGGTGAGCGGGCAGCACATCTTTACTTCGGATGTGTACTTCGTCAGCAGCTTGCCGTCGCAGTTGCAGTGGGGCGATGTGGCGATCATCTGCACTGCCGGGTTGGTGATGAGCTTCCTGGCGACCATTTACCCGGCTTATCGGGCATCGCAGGTGCAGCCGGCGATTGGCCTGGCGGTTTAATGTCTACCTCAGGTTATTGAGCGGCTCTGTGGGAGCGGGTTTACCCGCGAAGAATCCAGCACGTTGCATGGCACCGGCTTCGCCGGTGTTCGCGGGTAAACCCGCTCCCACAGGGTGGCGTGCCAGCCCCGATGTCACTGGTCTTCAGTGAAATCGATCACGAATCGCGTCCACCCGTCCGCACACTCCGCCCTGATGCGCCCACCATGGGCCTGCACGATCGACCGGGTAATCGCCAACCCCAACCCGGCATGCTCGCTACTGCCTTCCCGCCGCGCCGGGTCCACCCGGTAGAAGCGGTCGAAGAGCCGCGGTAGCGCCGCCGGCTCGATAGCCGCCCCGGTATTGGCCACGCCAATCCTCGGCCCTGGCCCCAATGTCACCTGTATCAGCCCTCCCGCCGGGGTAAAGCGCAAGGCATTGTCCAGCAAGTTGGACAGCGCCCGGCGCAGCATATGCCGGTCGCCCTGCAGCAGCGCCTCACCCTCGCGCAGCATCTGCACGCCGCTGTCCTCTGCCAGCGGCGCGTAGTACTCCAGCAGCGCATCCACCTCCTCATGCAGCACCAGCGGTGCTTGCCCGGGCACTAGCAGGCCATGGTCGGCCTTGGCCAGGAACAGCATGTCGTTGATCATCTGCGCCATCCATTGCAGCTCTTCGAGGTTGCCGTGCAGAGCTTCGCGGTACTCTTCGAGGCTGCGCGGGCGGGTGAGGGTGACCTGGGTGTGGGTCAGCAGGTTGGACAGCGGCGTGCGCAGTTCGTGGGCGATGTCGGCAGAGAATGCCGACAGGCGCTGGAAGGCATCGTCCAGGCGCTGCAGCATGGCGTTCATGGCCGTCGCCAGTTCGGCCAGCTCTTCGGGCATCTGTGCCACCGGCAGGCGGGTGGTGAGCGAGCGCGCCGACACGCTGGCAGCCACCTGGCCCATCTGCCGCAACGGGCGTAACCCGCGGCGTGCAGCCCAGGCACCGAGCAGCGCAGTGGCCAGCGCCGAAAGGCCCACCGTCAGCCAGATCAGCCGCTGCATGCCCTGCAGGAAGTGCTGGTGATGGGTGATGTCGAGATACACGGTCAGTTGTGGCGACTGCGGGGCGCCTTGCGCCAGGTGCACGGCCAGGCTGCGGTAGTCGGTGCCTTGCGCATGCAGGGTTGCCAGCCCGTCGGGCAGCGGTGTCCGGGGCAGGCCTGTGCGGCTTTCGAACCAGGTGGCGCCGTCGCTGCCGTTGATGCGCAGGGCCAGGTCGGCCTGGTGGCCCAGTTCATCGCGCAGGGCAGGCAGGCGCGCCTGCAGCTCGGCCGGGGTGGAGATGCCGGCCAGCTGGGTGCGGAACAGCGACAGGCGCGAGTCCAGCAGCTGCCGGTCCAGTTCGACGAAGTGCTGCTCGCTGGCCCGGCTGAATATCAGGCCGGCACCGAGCGAGACAGCGGCGGTGCAGGCGGCGAACAGCAGGGCCAGGCGGCTGCCGAGGGAGACCCGAGGCATCACTCCGCGCGCTCTTCGAGTACATAGCCCATGCCGCGTACGGTATGGATCAGTTTGTTGGGGTGCGGGTCGTCGATCTTCAGGCGCAGGCGGCGGATCGCTACTTCGATCACATTGGTGTCGCTGTCGAAATTCATATCCCACACCTGCGAGGCGATCAGCGATTTGGGCAGCACCTCGCCCTGGCGGCGCAGCAGCAGTTCAAGCAGGGCGAACTCCTTGGCGGTCAGGTCGATGCGCTGGCCGGCGCGCTCGGCGCGGCGGCGGATCAGGTCCAGGCGCAGGTCGGCCAGGCCCAGGGTGGTGTCCTGGCTGGGGCTGGTGCCCCGGCGCAGCAGGCTGCGCACCCGCGCCAGCAGTTCGGAGAAGGCGAACGGCTTGACCAGGTAATCATCGGCGCCCAGCTCCAGGCCGTGTACCCGGTCCTCCACGGCATCGCGGGCGGTGAGAAACAGCACCGGGGTGTCCAGGCCGGCCTGGCGCACGGCCTGGAGGATCTGCCAGCCGTCACGGCCGGGCAGCATCACGTCGAGAATCAGCAGGTCGTGGTCGCCGGTCAGGGCGAGGAACTGGCCGGTCTCGCCGTCGGTGGCCAGTTCGGTGGCGAAGCCGGCCTCGTTCAGACCCTGGCTCAGGTACTGGCCGGTACGGGCCTGGTCTTCGACGATCAGCAGTTTCATTGGGTGAATTGACTCCAGCAAACGGCACAAAACCCTGTGGGAGCGGGTTTACCCGCGAACACCGGGATTGGGTGATGCTGAGATGATACGTGACGATGCACCGGCTTGCCCCAAACTGACGAAGATGTAATCCCGCTGACTTGCGCTCCAAGGCGGGGTGCAAAACCGGTAGACTAGGGGCAATTTCGAACCTTCAGGTCAGTTTCCATGCATCCCGCTGCCGAACATTCCCCGCTGGGCAAGTCCAGCGAATACATTGCCACCTATTCCCCGGAGCTGCTGTTCCCGATCCCGCGTACCGCCAAGTGGGCCGAGCTGGGCGTTACCGCCCAGACCTTGCCGTGGCAGGGTGTGGATTACTGGAACTGCTTCGAGCTGAGCTGGCTGCTGCCGTCGGGCAAGCCGGTGGTGGCGATCGGCGAGTTCGCCATCCCCGCCGACTCGCCGAACATCATCGAGTCCAAGTCGTTCAAGCTGTATCTGAACTCGTTGAACCAGACGGTGTTCGCCTCGCTTGGCGAGCTGCAGGCGTGCCTGGAGAAAGACCTGTCCGCCGCCGCCGGCAAGCCGGTGGGCGTGAAAGTGCGCACCCTGGCCGAGGTCGAGGCCCAAGGCGTGGTGGCCTTGCCGGGGCAGTGCATCGATGAGCTGGACGTTGCCATCAGCAACTACGAACAGCCGCAGCCAGAGCTGCTGCGCTGCAACCCGGAGCAACAGGTGGAAGAAACCCTGCACAGCCACCTGCTGAAGTCCAACTGCCCGGTCACCGGTCAGCCGGACTGGGGCAGCGTGGTGGTCGAATACAAGGGCAGGGCGCTGGACCATGCCAGCCTGCTGACCTACCTGATCAGCTTCCGCCAGCATGCCGACTTCCACGAGCAGTGTGTGGAGCGGATCTACCTGGACTTGAAGAACCTGCTGCAGCCGGAGCATTTGACGGTGTATGCGCGCTATGTGCGCCGGGGTGGGCTGGATATCAACCCTTACCGCAGCACGGGGGCGATCAGCCCGGACAACATGCGCCTGGTTCGGCAGTAAGGTTCGCAAGTACGCCGGGGGGCGCTTCGCGCCCCTATCGCGACACAAGGCCGCTCCTACAGGTACAGCGCAAGATTTGGGGCTTGCGCTGTACCTGTAGGAGCGGCCTTGTGTCGCGATAGGGCCGCAAAGCGGCCCCAGTATTTCTAGATCCCCATGCTGTGCAGCGAGTTGGCAATGCTGCGCAGCGTGGCGGTGAGGTCGGGGTGGTCGGCCTCGAAGCGTTCGATCGCCAGGTTCACGCCGTCCACCAGGTTGTTGTCTGGCGTGGCTTCCTCAAGCTTCAGTTGCGCCTCGATCTGGCGCGCTTCTTCGTGCAGCGCGGCCAGCTCCTCGTCCGAAAGCGGCACGTTGCGATCCAGTTGCTCGCGCAAGCTGTTCAGGCGCTCTTGCAATTCGCGGGCAGGCATTGGCAGTTCTCCATCAATGGCTTGGCAAGCCATGGACCTCAGCGAAGCGGCAAAGGTTCTGGCCTGTCTTCAGCGTAATCCACCTGCCGATGCTTTGCATGATCCGCGTCAACGGTGCTGTATCAGGGTTTTTCGCCCTTGCGCCGGCGTTGGGCGATGTCCTGCAGGCAGGTGTCCAGCGCTTCCAGGTGGTCGATGACCGAGTGCACGCCCAGGCTGAACAGTTCCAGCGTCGCCTTGCCACGGGCCAGGTCCTGCTCCTGCGGGGTCAAGGCTTGCCATTGCCGCGAGCTGCGGTCGCAGAACGGGCTGCAGGCAGCCAGCCCCACCGTCCACAGCCCCGCGTTCAGGCCAGATTGCAGCAGGCGTGGGTCGCCGCTGACCAGCACGCAGCCGTCCAGGCGTTCGCTGTCCAGCGTCATCAGGGCCTGCCAGCAGGCGTTCGGCGCCGGCCAGCGCACGCCGGTCACCGAATGCCCCGGTAGCCAGGCGGGCAGTACGTGCGCCAGGCGCTTGCTTTGGGGGGCGTCGAGGTCGTCCAGCCAGATGCACGGCACCCGGCGCTGGCGCAGGCTGGCGAGGGTGGCCAGCGCGCCGGGGGCGGGCGAGGGGGTACCGTTGGCGGCTTGCACCAGGCAGCCGCGCAAGCCGAACAGCACAGCGGTGAAGGCGGGTGCATTGTCCATGGCAACTTCCCTCAAATAGTCCGCAGGCTATTCGGCGATTGTTACCGCCCTGTGACAACCGGCACCGCGCAACAGTTGTTCACAAAATATTGAGCAGCGATGTGTAAAGCTGTTTATCAGCCCGCAAGCCTCTATACTGCCGCCGTACAGCAGCGCACCCGTTTGCGCTTGCGGCCGAGAAATTCGATGGAGAACACCTATGCGTAGGATCGGTGCCAGTGTGATCGAACGAGTCACCCAGGCCTGTGTCTGCGCCAGCATGCTGCTGGCGCCCGTGGCAGCCACCCAGGCAGCCACCGAGGAAGATCCCTGGGAAGCGGTCAACCGCCCGATCTTCCGTTTCAACGATACCCTCGACACCTATGCCCTCAAGCCATTGGCCAAGGGCTACCAGGCGGTCACCCCGCAGTTCCTCGAAGATGGCATCCACAACATCTTCCGCAACCTGGGCGACGTGACCAACCTGGCCAACGACCTGCTGCAGTTCAAGCCCCATGCGGCGGGCGTGGACACTGCGCGGCTGATCGTCAACACCACCTTCGGCCTGGGCGGCTTCTTCGACGTGGGTACCAAGATGGGCCTGCAGCGCAACGACGAGGATTTTGGCCAGACCCTCGGCTACTGGGGCGTGCCGAGCGGCCCGTACGTGGTCATCCCGCTGCTGGGCCCGAGCACCGTGCGTGACGGCGTGGCCAAGTACCCGGATACCTACACCAAACCCTACCGCTACATCGACCATGTGCCGACGCGCAATTCGATCTTTGCCCTGGATATCATCGACACCCGCGCCGACCTGCTGTCGGCAGAGAAGCTGATCCAGGGTGACAAGTACATCTTCATTCGCAACGCCTACCTGCAGAACCGCGAGTTCAAAGTCAAGGATGGCGAGGTCGAAGACGACTTCTGATCCTGCGCGGGTTCTTTGTGGGAGCGGCCTTGCGTCGCGAAAGGGCTGCGTAGCAGCCCCAGATCTCAGCATCCACGCGTGTATTGCCGGGGCCGCTTCACGGCCCTTTCGCGACACAAGGCCGCTCCCACGGGGCCCATCAATGCATCGCCACAATCCGCAACCCGAACTTCTGCTGCCCGCCCGGCTGGTCGGCAATCCACACCACTTCCGTGCTGGCGTGCAGCCCTTTCAGCGCCGGATGCTCGGACTCGATCCGTACCTCGATATGGTCCCCCACCTGGAAGCGCTGCGGTGCCTGCACCTGCATGCCGCCGCTGGACAGGTCAAGGCACACTGCCGCGATCACCTGGCCTTCGTGCAGAAGGCTGACCTCGGTGTCGATGCGCATGCGGATGAAATCGCGTTTCTCGCCGTGGCTGGAGGGCGTGTGGGGCATGCTGCATCCTTCCCGTCGGGTTGCGCTGGTCGACTTTCTTATAACTCTCGGTGATTTGCCCTGTAAAGTGCGCCGGGGTCGACCCTTGCATGCTTGAAACGCCTGCCGGATGGGAGTACCGTCTGCGCCTTACAAGGTAGCTCTCGCAGTTGCCAGACAGTTGCCGGGCAGGTGTTCTTGTCCTACAACTCAAGTAGAGTGTGACCATAAAGAATTCCCGTAGCTGGCCGTCTGCCTTGCCGACACCGCTGCACCAACCTAAATCGGCGCCGTTCGCCCACATGCAGAAAACCAGTGCAACGCTGCTGATCATCGATGACGACGACGTGGTACGTGCAAGCCTCGCCGCCTATCTTGAAGACAGTGGCTTCAGCGTCCTCCAGGCCGGCAATGGCCAGCAGGGGCTTCAGGTCTTCGAAGAACACCAGCCCGACCTCGTGATCTGCGATCTGCGCATGCCGCAGATGGGCGGCCTCGAACTGATCCGCCAGGTCAGCGAGCGCGCCCCGCAGTTGCCGGTGATCGTGGTGTCCGGTGCCGGCGTCATGAGTGATGCGGTGGAAGCGTTGCGCCTGGGCGCTGCCGACTACCTGATCAAGCCGCTGGAAGACCTGGCCGTGCTCGAGCATTCGGTGCGCCGCGCCCTCGACCGCTCGCGTCTGGTGCTGGAAAACCAGCGCTACCGCGACAAGCTCGAAGCCGCCAATCGCGAACTGGAAGCCAGCCTGCATCTGCTGCAGGAGGACCAGACCGCCGGTCGCCAGGTGCAGATGAACATGCTGCCGGAAAGCCCTTGGGTGGCCGGCGAGTTCGCCTTCGAGCACCAAATCATCCCGTCGCTGTACCTGTCGGGTGATTTTGCCGATTACTTCCGGGTGGACGAACGGCGCATCGCTTTCTATCTCGCCGACGTCTCCGGGCATGGCGCGTCCTCAGCGTTCGTCACCGTGCTGCTGAAGTTCATGACCACACGGCTGTTGTTCGAATTCAAGCGCGGCAGCAAAATGCGCGAGTTCAAACCTTCGCAGGTGCTCAGCCACATCAACCGCGGGCTGATCAACTGCAAGCTGGGCAAGCACGTGACCATGGTTGGCGGGGTAATCGATGAAGACACCGGCCTGCTGACCTACGCCGTTGGCGGCCATCTGCCGCTGCCGGTGCTGCACACCCCCGAGCACACCCGCTACCTGGAAGGCCGCGGCCTGCCGGTGGGGCTGTTCGACGAGGCTACTTACCAGGACCTGGTAGTGGAGCTGCCGCCGCAGTTCAGCCTCAGCCTGATGTCCGATGGCATTCTGGACCTTTTGCCGGGTGATACGCTCAAAGATAAAGAAACCGCCCTGCCGGAAATCGTCAGGGCAGCAGGTGGCAGCCTGGATGGGCTGCGTCAACGATTCGGATTGGCTACGCTTGGGGAGATGCCGGATGATATCGCCCTATTGGTGTTGAGCAGGAACCTTCAATGAGTACCGGTAGAATCCAGTTCGCCGAGCAGAGCGGCACCTTCGTCCTGAAATTCGTCGGTGAAGTGCGCCTGACCCTGTGTTCGGCGCTGGATGCGACGATCGAGAAGATTTTCACCGCATTGAACTTCTCGGCGATTGTCATTGACCTGACCGAAACCGAGAGCATCGACAGTACCACCCTGGGCCTGCTGGCCAAGTTGTCGATCCTGTCGCGCCAGAAGGTGGGCCTGTTGCCGACCGTGGTCACCACCAACCCGGACATTTCCCGGTTGTTGCAGTCGATGGGCTTCGATCAGGTGTTCAACATCGTCGATCGGCCGATCCCGTGTCCGGAATGCCTGACCGACCTGCCATCCCAGGACCAGAACGAAGACGTGGTGCGCTCCAAGGTGCTGGAGGCGCACAAGATCCTCATGGGCCTGAACGACTCCAACCGCGAAGCCTTCCATGACCTGGTCAATGCGCTGGAGCGGACCTGATCTTCAGCCTGTACCGGCCTCTTCGCGGGTAAACCCGCTCCCACAGGTTATGCACCAGTCTTGAGTCATGCACTCTACCTGTAGGAGCGGGTTTACCCGCGAAGAGGCCGGCAAGGCCAACACAAGCATTACCTGCCTGATCACCCTCGCCGCGCAAACTCGGTAGCCTCACCCCCACCCGCATCCAGCTGATACACCCGCGCCGGCCGCCCCTGTTCATCGAAGAACACCTGCCCCAACCCCGCACCGTTCCACAACCGCTCGCCAGCCTTGCTATGGCTGGGCGTACGCGGCACCACCTCCATTTCCCGCCGCTTGGTAAACCAGTTGAGCGGCGAGCGCGGCGCATACAGCCAGCGGTTGAGCCGGTCGAGCACATCCAGCAGGCGCCGCGGGAATTCGTTCTTGATCCCGCTGCTGGTCACCTGCCACAAGTGCGGGCTGCGCTGGCGGTGGCGGATCAGCACTTCATAGACGAACGAGTAATGCACATCGCCGGACAGCACCACGTAGTGCCCCGGCGTGCGCGAGTGGCGGAAGATGTTGAGGATGACCTGCGCTGCGCCGCGGTGGGCCATCCAGTTCTCGGCATCCACCAGCAGCGGGTAGCCCAGCCAGCTGAACAGCTTCTGCACCGTCTCGATCAGCTTCACGCCAAAAATCGGTGCAGGCGACACGATGATCGCCGAGGGGTGGTCCAGCAGTGCTTGCTGCAACTCGCTCAGCGCCTCCCAGTCGAGCAGCCCGGACGGCTTGGCCAGGCTGCTTTCGCTACGCCAGCGGCGGGTGCGGGTGTCCAGCACCAGCAAGGGTGGGTTGGTGGGCAGGCTGAACTGCCAGCCCTGGAAGCGCAGCAGTGCGCCGATCAGCTCATCCTGGGTCTGGCTGTTCAACGCCTGGCATTGCCCGACCAGTGGCTTGCAACCCTGCGGGTCGTTACCCCAAGCCTGGCACAGCAGGTAGCCGAGCAGGGCATTGCCGATGATCCGCCGCGAGAAGGGGTGGCCGTAGGTGGTTTCTTCCCATAGCGCCGATAGGTTCCAGTCGTCGGTGATGTCGTGGTCGTCGAAGATCATCAGGCACGGCAGGTGGGCCATCACCCGCGCTACCTGGCCGAGGTTGTCGGCAAACGCCTGGATCAGCGGCAGCTCCTGCCGGTAACGTGCCTGGCGCGGTGCGGTGAGCCCGTCGGGCATGTCCAGGTTCACCAGCTGCCAGGGCACCGGTGACCACACCAGCAGGTACATGGCCATGACCTCGGCGAAGGTCACCAGGTGGTTGTCGGCGTTGCTGGACGAGAAGATCGGCTTGCGCTTGCCGCCGAAAAAGCGCTCGCGCAGGGTTTCGTTGCGTTCCTGCGCCGGCAGCAGGTCGGCGCGGTGGTAATAGCAGGCCGGGTGCTGGTACAGCGCCTGGCTGTCGGGCACCACCGCGCCCTCCAGTTGCTCGTCGAACAGGCCCAGCCGCGCAATCAGGCTGTGGATGGCGCGCAGCATCGGGCCGGCGACGTCGTCGGCATAGACCTGGTCGCCGGTCATCAGCAGCACGGCGGGGCGGTCCGCGGGTTTTTCGCAGGCCTGCAGCAGGCGGTCGGCGCATAGCAGGCCATCGGCGGCCGGAAAATGCGGCTTGCGGCAGGAACCGTGCAGCAGGTGGTCGAGCCGATCGCGCAGTACCAGGCTTGGGCGCCGGGCGCCGGGGTAGAGCAGGTGCGGCGCCCAGCCTGCGATGCCCTGGCCGTTGATCAGCAGGTCATAGTCGAGCAGCTGGTTGCAGGGCAGCGGCTGGGCGAAGTGGATGTCCAGCAGGTGGATGAAGGCGTGCTGGCCCACCGCCACCACCTGGCAATCGACCTGGGCCTCGCCTGCCGGGAAGATGAATTCGGCTTGCAGCGGTTGCGTGGCGACCAGCCAGATGGCCAGGCGCTGGGGTTCCAGGCGGCGCAGTACCGGGCCGGCGAGTACGAGGGGCAATTGGGTAGAGGAGGTCATCGACAGCTCAGGTGGCTTCTCGGGCCTCTTCGCGGGTAAACCCGCTCCCACAGGTACAGCGCCAACTTCTGGCCTGTGGGAATCCTTGTGGGAGCGGGTTTACCCGCGAAGAGGCCCTGGAATTCAATACAAATCTAAGGCCAGGTAAAACAAAAACGGGCGGAAAATGCTGAACACTTCCCGCCCGTCAGGCAATCCCGAAATGTATCAGGCCTTTTCAGCCATCAACTTCTCCAGCTTCTCCTGGTCCCGCGCGAACTGGCGAATGCCCTCGGCCAGTTTCTCGGTACCCATGGCATCTTCGTTCATGGCCCAGCGGAACTGGCTTTCGTTCAGCTGTTGCTTGGCCTCGCCGGCATTGCCTGGCTTCAGCACCTGCGGCAGGTTGCCCTGGTCATCGCTGAGCTGCTGCAGCAGTTCCGGGCTGATGGTCAGGCGGTCGCAGCCGGCCAGCTGTTCGATCTGGCCGATATTGCGGAAGCTGGCGCCCATGACCACAGTCTTGTAGCCGTTGGCCTTGTAGTAGTTGTAGATGCGAGTGACCGACTGCACGCCCGGGTCTTCGGCGCCCACGTATTCCTTGCCGGTGCTCTTCTTGTACCAGTCGTAGATACGGCCCACGAACGGCGAAATCAGGAACACCCCGGCATCGGCGCAAGCCTGGGCCTGGGCAAAGGAGAACAGCAGGGTGAGGTTGGTCTGGATGCCTTCCTTCTCCAGCTTCTCGGCGGCGCGGATGCCTTCCCAGGTGGAGGCCAGCTTGATCAGCACGCGTTCGCGGCCAACACCGGCGGCTTCGTACAGCTCGATCAGCTTGCGCGCCTTGGCCAGCAGCGCGGGTTCATCGAACGACAGGCGGGCATCGACCTCGGTGGAGATACGCCCCGGGATGACCTTGAGGATGCCCGAGCCCACGGCCACCGCGAACTTGTCGCAGGCCAGGTCGACATTACCCTTGGCATCGGCCTTTACCTGCTTGAGCAGATCGGCGTAACCCGGGATGGCCGCAGCCTTGAGCAGCAGCGACGGGTTGGTGGTGGCATCGACCGGTTTCAGGCGGGTGATGGCGTCCAGGTCCCCGGTGTCGGCGACCACGGTGGTGAACTGCTTGAGTTGTTCCAGCTTGGAGGTCATGGGCGTGCTCTGTCCTGTGCAATGACTCGACATTACCCGAGCCCCGACGGCCACTCAAGGGCTCGCGAAGCGCGGTGCGAAAGGTGAGGATTCGAGTCGCAAGCGGCCCCTAGGTTCCGCATCTGCTTGCAAGGGCCGCTGGAGATACAACTGGCTTACACAAAATGTGGTGGTTTGCGCCATCCCTGTGGGAGCGGGTTTACCCGCGAACACCGGCGAAGCCGGTGCCATGTACCGAGTTGTTTTCTTCGCGGGTAAACCCGCTCCCACAGCATCTGCATATATCTGAACCCCTGCGGCATCCTGGAGGGGATGGTTTGCTGGCGATCAGGCTCACCTGCTGAATTACCGCCCCTGCAACAGCTCCACCGCCTGGTCGAACACCGCCAACGGCTCCGCCACCTTGTGGATATCCGCCGACAGCAACTGGCGGAAGCGCCGCGCCCCCTTGAACCCTTGGGCCAGCCCCAGGATATGCCGGGTAACGTGGTGCATCGCGCCACCACTTTCCATGTGCGCGACGATATAAGGCCGCAACTGCGCCAGCGCCTCGCTGCGGCTGACCACCGCCGCCTCGCTGCCGAACAGCTGCTGGTCCACCTCGGCCAGCAGGTAAGGGTTGTGGTACGCCTCACGCCCCAGCATCACCCCATCGAAGGTTTCAAGGTGTGCCTGGCACTCGGCCAGGGTCTTTATCCCGCCGTTGAGCACGATCTCCAGGTCCGGGAAGTCCGCCTTCAACTGCGCCGCCACGTCATAGCGCAGCGGCGGAATCTCACGGTTCTCCTTCGGCGACAGCCCTTCCAGGATCGCGATGCGCGCATGCACGGTAAAGCTCCCGCAACCTGCCTCGCGCACCTGGCCGACGAAGTCGCACAGCTCGGCGTAGCTGTCGCGGCCATTGATACCGATGCGGTGCTTGACCGTCACCGGGGTCGACACTGCATCGCGCATGGCTTTCACGCAATCGGCCACCAGCGCCGGGTGGGCCATGAGGCAGGCGCCGATCATGTTGTTCTGCACCCGGTCACTCGGGCAGCCGACGTTGAGGTTGACCTCATCGTAGCCAGCCTCCTCGGCCAGGCGGGCACAGGCGGCCAGGTCGGCCGGCACGCTGCCGCCCAGTTGCAGGGCCAGCGGGTGCTCGGAGACGTCGTGGCGCAGGAAACGCTGGGCGTCGTTGTGCAGCAGGGCACCGGTGGTGACCATTTCGGTGTACAGCAGGGTGTTTTTGGAAAGCAGGCGCAGGAAGAACCGGCAATGGCGGTCTGTCCAGTCCATCATGGGTGCAACGCTGAAGCGACGGGAAGGCTCAGGGCGCGTGGTTGCTGGGTTAGAGCCTGGGTTTGTGGTCATATCGTTCAACGTGTCTTGTACCAAATTCAGCAGTTTCGAAGGTGTTTTTAGCAATCCGGTTGCGCGCCCTGGCAAAAGTCGACGGCAAGTGCTCGGTGATAGCCAGGGCAGGCAGCTAGTTTACCAAGAGAGCCGGGCATCCGTCTGGACTCGATCTATGCGCGGCCCTGCAGCCTTCTCCCCAGATTAGCCACCAGCCAACTTACTTGAGCGGCACGTAGATATCCGTTTGCCATTGCTCCAGCGGCGTTTCCGGATACACGCTCAAGTAGTGAAAGAACAACGGATGATCCCGCAGTTCCTCGTCGCTCGAAGGTAGCCAGTCCCGATAAAGCGGATAGATGGTTTCGCCAATGTAGTCAGGCGAGCCGGTATGCCGGATAACGGCGCAGCGGCCCGCCGGGATGATGCGTTCGTGCACGCCAAAATCGTTGGGCTGCACGGCTTCGCATATCTCGCCACACACGGCGAAGCGAAAGGCGTGCGCCGGGGTGGTGTCGGGGTTGTCGTAGGGGATGCCGAAGGTTCGGCAGCTGGCCACCGGTGACTGGCCGCTTTGAATGCGCCATTGGCGAAAACGCGCGACGCTTTCACTGACCAGGCCGGGCGCCCCTTGGTGTTCGAGCGCGGCCACATGGGTTTCGGCGAAATCCACGATGCGGATCTGCATGGTGATACTCCTTGAAAGATGAGGAACAACGAAAACCGCACTCCAGGCCTGCCAGTTCGGGGCCTTGGCGAATACGCTCGGCGCCATGCCAAACGCACGCTTGAAAGCCCTGGAAAAGGCTTCGGGGCTTTCGAAGCCGGCGCCGAAAGCTGCCTCCAGCACGGAGATGGCAGGCGAGGCGACCAGTTGGTGCGCCGCGCGTCGAAGCCTCATCAGTTGCACATACCGTGAAACCGGAATGCCCATGTATGCCGTGAACTGCCGATGGAAATGAAATGCCGAGAAGTGCGCGACGCGGCTCAGGGCATTTACCGACAGGTCACCTTCGAGGTGGCTGTCGATGTAGGCAAGCACGGCTTCGAACCGTTTCGCGTAGGTCGCTTTGTGCTGTGAGTCAGTCAACGAACGGAATCTCCGGGAGGTGCGGTGAGCGCTAGCATCCGTTGTTCAGCCATGCAGGCGCCTAGCCGGGATTGCTGTATCGGGGATTGTCTTGACCGTGCCGTGGATGGCACCGGTGCTTCGGTGTTCGCAGGGGAGGGCAGTAGGGTGAATGCAATCGCTGGCGCTTCCGTGCGAGAGGAAGCACCAGCGTAACCGGCCCGGCATGATCGGTCGACTGGGCGAAGCGGGTCGTTCACGCTGATCAATGAACTCCGAGCCTCGCCAGCGCACTCCGCCGCCCAGTTTCAACTGCGGCAGTGCCTGCAGGCGGGAGCTGGTGAGGCAGCACCAGGCCTGCATAAAACCACTGGAGTAAATCAATCTGATTTACAATTGCGTCCCTTTTGCCGAGGCTGACGTTTCGTGGATGCCCTGTCGCTTGTCTTTGAGCACCTGACCGAGTGGGTAATTACGCCCGTTACCGACCAGTTTCTCGGCATTTTCAATATGAACGGCCGTTTCGGGGCCTTGTTCCTTTGCATCTCCTATGGCGCAGCCTATGGCCTGTTCCGCTTCAGGAAGCAGCGCGGCCTGAGCGACGCCCAGTCGTTCTGGCAGTTCATCGGCGGCGCCCTGGTACATCTGCATCCCTCGGCGCTGCTGGACTACCGCTACTACTTCGTGCGGGCCATCCTCAAGGTTGCACTGGTGCTGCCCGTCGTCCAACTGGTCGACCCCTACATCCTGCGCTCCGGCGATTACCTGGCCTTTTTCAGCAACCTCTGGGGCGCGCGACCGCGCCTGGGCGAGAACCTTGCACTGTCCCTGCTCTACGGGTTGGGGGTGTTCCTGCTCAAGGACTTCATCCATTACTGGGCGCACCGGGCCTTTCACTCCCGCTGGCTCTGGGCCTTTCACAAAGTCCATCATTCGGCGCCCGTGCTGGTGCCGGCGACAGCGAGCCGGGTGCATTTCGTGGAAAAGATCGTCGAGAAACTGAGCACAGGCATTGGCATCGGCTTCTACGCCGGATGCTTCTGGTACCTCTGCGGCGGTGAAGTCAGCCGCTACACCCTGTTCGGCGTGACCTACCTGGTGTTCATCTTCAACAGCCTGGCGGCCAATCTGCGGCATAGCCATGTCTGGCTGTCGTTCGGCCCGCAGCTGGAACATGTGTTGAACAGCCCGGCCCAGCACCAGATCCATCACAGTGACGCCCCGCGCCATTTCAACCGGAACTTCGGCACCAACCTGTCCCTCTGGGACTGGATGTTCGGCACGCTCTATGTCACTACATCAACGCCCGAAAGCATCCGCTTCGGCACCGGTGAGCAGGACCACCAGCGTTACCTGACGGTCTATAGCCTGATCGTCACGCCCTTTGTCGAAACCGGCCGTAAGGTCCTGATGAAATGCCAGCGCAAGGCTGTGCTCGGCGCGTCCGGCAGGGCAGGCCGTTAGCTGATCCCGTGTTTGTTGCGAACGACTGACCGCTCAGGCGGGGAACTGGGCTATCCAGTGCCTGGCAATCTCTTCGCGCCGGCAGACCCACACCCCGTCGTGGTCCTGCACGTAATCGAGAAAGCGCGCCAGCGCCATCGCCCGACCAGGATGGCCGCTGATCCGTCCATGCAGGCCAACGCTCATCATCTTCGGGTGGTGCGCGCCCTCCTGCCACAACAGGTCGAAAGCATCCTTCAGCAGCCGGAAGAAGTCTTCACCGCAGGCGAAGCCATTGGGCAGCAGATAGCGGGCGTCGTTGTTGACCAGTGTGTACGGAATCACCAGGTGGGCGGGCGAGCCTGGGAGCCAATAGGGCAGATCATCATTGTAGGCATCCGAGCTATAGAGAAACCCGCCTTCCTCACGCAACAGGCGGCGGGTGTTCTGGCTGACCCTTCCTGTATACCAACCTACGGGGCGTTTACCGCAGATCTGCTCGATCACGTCGATGGTGAGGCGGATATGGCGCCGCTCCTGGTCTTCAGGCATGTCGCGATAGTCCAGCCAACGGTAGCCATGCCCGGCAATCTCATGTCCGGCAGCGCAAAGCGCATGGCCAACCGCCGGGGTCAGTTCCAGTGCTCGGCCAACGGCAAAGGCGGTCAGCGGCAGCCCCCTGGCGCCGAACAGCTCCAGAATGCGCCACACACCTGCGCGCGATCCGTATTCGTACATGCCCTCGACGCTCAGGTCCGGTTCCCCCACACGCGGCGGGCGGCCCGGTAGCTCATGAAGCCAGGCCTCCGACTGTGCGTCGCCATTGAGCATGCATGACTCCGCACCCTCTTCGATGTTGAGTACGAACTGGACCGCGACGCGCGCCCCACCGGGCCATCGCGGGTGGGGTGGGTTGCCGCCATAACCGATCAGGTTGCGAGCGGACATCAGCCCAGCTCGAAGGTCGTTACGGCGAACACACGTTCGTGTGCGATCGCCGGAGGAGGGCCGAGGTACATGCGTGCGCAGCCGAAAACCTCGATCATGCCCTGTTGGCGCACAAGCGCCATCGCGGCGGGGTTATTCTCGGGGGCATCCAGAAACAGCGGGCAACCTCGCGCAAATTCTGCCAGGCGCGCGTAGAGGGCATTGGCTGCCAGCGCGTCATCGGCGAACAAGGGGCCGATCTTGTAGCCTTCCCGGCAGCGCCTTGCCACGCCATAGCCGCTAAGCCTGCCCTCGCGGCGGCAACCCACGGCGAGTGCATCGGCCTGGGCTATCCACCCGCTCAGGAAGGCTGCGCGCGCGGCAGGGAAGCAGGTGCGGTCGTAATCGACCACCTCATCGAACGGGAAGGTGGCCAACGGGACGATGTCCTGGTTGTCTACCTGCGAAGGCGCCGGGCGTTCGGTGGCCTTGGCACGAAAACGCATGTTGCGATGGGAGAAGACGAACCCACCCTTGGCGTAGTAGTCCTGCATTGCGAAGACGCCATCCATGCCAATGCTCGCGCCTGGGCGCAGGCGGGCGAGGAGTCGCTCGCGGCGTGCGTGCCAGAGGGTATCGCCCAGGCCTTGACCGCGATACTCGGGCCGGACGATGAAAAAGCCCATGAAACCGAATTCGCCGTTGTAGGAAGTGATGGCACCGCCACCGATCAATTCGCCGCCCCAGGACGCTGCAATGAAGGCGGCAGGGTCCGTGGCCCAGAACAGCTCGGCATCGTGAACGCCGGGATTCCAACCCTCACGGGCAGCCCAATCGACGAGCTCGTCCAGTTCGGGACGGGTCATGTTGCGTATGACCAGCTGATTCGACACCGCTAAGTTCCCCCAGTTGCTAACAGGGCGGATGGTTCATCGTCACTCGGAACCCTTTGGGTATAGCTTTAACGCGAGTATTGATCCAGGCCGTTACGACGCCTGCAGGGCATGTTCATCGTGATAGATCTGAGTAGTTTCGTCATTCGGCCGATGCGGGCGACGTTTCGGTTTGGCAGGTGATCAGAAGTCGTAGAGCTGGGCGGGGTTGTCGCGCAAGATCAGGGTCTGGGTTTGCTCCTTTGGAGCCCAGCTCATCAGCAGGTCAAGGATCAGCGCATCGTCGGGTTTCTGCTCGGCGGCAAGCGTCGGGTGCGGCCAGTCGCTACCCCATAGCATGCGATCAGGGCGATGGTTGATCAGTGCACTGGCGACTCGGCCGACGTCCTCGAACAGCGGTGCTCCGATTTTCGAGCGAAGATAAGGTGCCGACAGCTTGATCCATGCCCGGTCGGTGTCCAGCAACCGCACCAGTGCGGCGAAAGCCGGCGACTTCAGCGCGTCTGGCTGTGGCACATGGCCCATGTGGTCGATAACGATCTTGCCTGGCAAGGCCAGCAAGCGCGGGGCAACCTCGGGCAGCAGCGGCCCGGGAGCGACCTGTACGTTCCAGCCCAGTTCGCCGACCCGCGCGGCCAGGCTTTCTAGCCCATCGAGCACCTGGCTGCCAACGCTCAGGTTGAAGCGGATACCACGCACTCCTGCCTGGTGCAGTTCGGCAAGCTCTGCGTCGGTAATCGCATTGGACACAACCGCCACACCCCGGGCATCGCCGCGGCTGCGCAACAAGCCATCGAGCATCACCCGGTTATCGGTGCCGTAGGTCGATGGCGTGACGATGACCATGCGGCGGATGCCCAGGCGCTGCTGCAGTTTGCGGTAATCCTCCAGCGAGGCATCCGCCGGCAGCAGGGTAGCTCCGGGTGCGGCCGGGATACGGCTGTCGTAGAGGTGCATGTGGCAGTCGATGCTGCCTGCGGGCGGCGTCAGGCGCGGGTGCGCATCGCCCTTGCTGAAGGGCACGTCGGCTATGGCGCCCATGGAGGCGACAGCACCCAGTGCACCGGTGGCCTGCAAGAATTGACGACGAGACAACGTCATGGATATTCCTCGTTTATTGTTGTTGTGAAATGACGATGCCCACGTTCCTGAGGCAGGAAAGCGGGCATCGAAGTACGGCTTGCGCGGCTTATTTCGCGCTGAGGGCGCTGGCTGCCTCAGCTTGCTCGCGCTGGCGCTTGCGGCCAATCACCAGTACCGCGAGCCCGGCCACGGTGCACAGCGCGGCCAACGGCATCAGCGCCAAGGAGTAGCTGCCGGTGGCATCGTGAATGGCGCCATAGGCATTGACCATGATGCCTCCGCCAATCAGGTTGGCCATGGCGCCCACGGCTGCCAGCCCCGCAGCAGCAGTCGAGGAGGACAGCCAACCCGACACCAGCGCCCAGAACGGCCCTTTCATCGAGTAGGCGCCCACCAGGACCATGGTCAGCATCACTACCGTTGCCGGCAGGGACGAGGTGAACAAGGTCATCAGCAGGCCTGCTGCAATCAGCAGCATGGTCATTGCGGTGTGCCAGCGACGCTCGCCGGTACGGTCGGAACTGCGGCCCCAGATGATCATCAGCACCGAGGCGATGCCGTAAGGGATGGCGTTCACCAGGCCGATTTCCATGGCGCTGAGGCCAAAGGTTTTCAGCAACTGCGGGGCCCACACGCTCATGGTGCTGCCAGCGGCAGAAGCGCCCGAGTAGATCAGTGCCAGCACCCAGATGTCTTTGTGGCGCAGCAGCTTCCACAGCGAAATATGGCCGATGGCGGTCTTTTTCGAGGCTTCATCAGCCAGGCGCTTGGTGAGCCAGCCGCGTTGCTCGTCACTCAGCCACTTGGCCTGCTCGGGGCGGTCGGTAAGCACGAACAGGCAGGCGATGCCCAGCAGTACGGCTGGAATGCCTTCGAGAATGAACAGCCAATGCCAGCCACGCATGCCCATCCAGCCATCCAGGTTCAGCAGCAGGCCCGACAGTGGCGAACCAATGAAGTTGGCGGCAGGGATCGCCACCATGAACAGCGCCACCATGCGCGCGCGGTAGGCAGACGGCAGCCAGTAGGTGAGGTACAGCAGCACGCCCGGGAAGAAACCGGCCTCGGCAGCACCCAGCAGAAAGCGCATCACGTACAGTGAATTGGCACCCTGAACAAACGCCGTGCCTGCCGAGATCAGGCCCCAGGTGATCATGATGCGGGCTATCCAGATGCGTGCCCCGTAGCGTTGCATGGCCAGGTTGCTGGGCACTTCGACCAGGAAGTAGGCAAAGAAGAACAGGCTGCTGGCGAAGCCGAACACCTTGGCCGTGAGCTGCAGGTCCTCGTTCATCTGCAGGGAAGCCATGCCGATATTGCCGCGATCGATGATCGCGATCAGGTAGCAGACGATCAGAAAGGGCAGCAGTCGCCAGGCGATACGGCGCATGGTGCTGCGTTCGAGTTCATCCGGCAGCGATGTTGCTGAAGTCATGGTGCTCTCCAATTGTTTTTTTTCTGGAGTGACGCGTGTGAACGTGCCCCGCTCACGAGAGGCACGCGAGGGGTGCGATCAGCTGGCGAAGAGGTGGCGGTTGACCACGCAACGCGGGTCCAGAGCATTGCCCGCCCACACATCGAGAACCTGCTTCAGCGCTACCAGGCCTACCCGTTCGCGGGCCTCGGTGGTGTTGGCGCCGACATGCGGCGTGGCGACCAGTGTCGGCAGGCCCCACAGCGGGCTGTCTGCAGGCGGCGGCTCGGGGCTGAAGGTATCCAGGCCGGCGCCGGCGATGCGGCGTTCGCTGAGCGCTTTTACCAGGGCGTTGGTGTCGATCAGCTCACCACGGGCAGTGTTGATCAGGATGGCGCCTGGGCGCATGCGCTCGAGCTGGGCAGCGCCAATCAGGTTGTGGTTGGTCTCGGTCAGCGGGCAGTGCAGGCTGATGATATCGCTTTCAGCCAGCAGGCGATCGAAATCCTCTTCGCGCTCGACGTGCGGGCGCTCCGGCAGTTGCTTGAGGTAGGGGTCGAACACCTTGACCTTCATGCGCAGTGGCGCCACCAGGTCCATGAGGATGCTGCCGATCGAGCCCAGACCGATAAGCCCCAGGGTTTTGCCCGACAGCTCCATGCCGTTGGCCGAGGATTTGTCCCAATGCCCGTCACGCATGCGCGCATCCAGCAGTGCGGTTTGACGTGCCACGCTGAACATCAGGGCGAAGGCCAGCTCGGCCACCGACTGGGCATTGGCGCCCAGGGCGATCGATACCGGGATGCTGCGGTCGGCGGCGGCCTGGAGATCGATGGTGTTGTAGCCCACGCCGTGCTTGGCGATCACTTTCAGGTTGGCTGAAGCGTCGATCATGGCGCGGGTCAGTTTGCCCTGGCGGACCACGATGGCATCGGGCTGTTCAGCGCGAATGATCGCTTCCAGTTCTTCGGCGGGCAGGTAAGGCGTAGTGGGGACGACTCTGACGCCCTGTTCGGCGGCAAGGTTCATGGCCTCGGCAGCAAGCTCAGGGCCGGTCAGCAGAATGGTACGGGACATCGTGGATACCTTGTTCTTGTCTGGGAGCGGTTCGGGCGCAGTCTGCCGCTCATCTGCGGCAATGGGATAAACCCTATCATAATGAAACGCTGTTGCAAGAAAATTAAGATGCTCGTCGATAGCAAGCAAAAATAGCCGACAAAAATCAATTGCCACGACTTTAATGAAATGACATTCTAAAAACAGATTCGGCAGCGGCCGATGACATCGAATAACACCAAGAGAGGTATGTCACATGAGCATTGGCTTCCAAGTGCTTGAGCGCGCACGTAAAGTCGGTGATGAGTGGGTTGCACGTTATCGTGAGGTTCCGGTTGCCAACGTCAGCGATTCGATGAACCGGATGACTGCAGGTGGTGCCCGCCTGCGCCCCATGCATCGCGAAGGTGTGCTGTGTGGCCCGGCCTTGACAGTCAAGGCGCGCCCAGGTGACAACCTCATGCTGCATTACGCGATCGATATCGCTCAGCCTGGCGATGTGATCGTGGTCGATGCCGGTGGCGATCTGACCAACGCCCTGATCGGTGAAATGATGGTGGCCTACGCGGTCAAGCGTGGCTTGGCCGGTATCGTCATCAACGGCGCCATTCGCGATGCAGCCAACATCGGTGCGGGTGACTTCCCGTTGTTCGCTGCTGGCGTTTCGCACCGTGGCCCATACAAGGACGGCCCGGGCGAGATCAACGTGCCGATTGCCATTGATGGTATGGTGATCGAGCCAGGCGACCTGGTGATCGGTGATGACGATGGCCTGCTGTGCGTGCCTTACGACCACGTCGCCGAGGTCTATGCTCGCGCCACCGCCAAGCACACTGCCGAAACCGCACAGATGGAACACATTGCCCAAGGCACCAACGACCGTTCCTGGGTCCTGGAGTCCTTGAAGAAGAAAGGCTGCCTGCTGCCAGGCTGATCCAGCATGCGCTGCGCACCTTGCGATGGGGTGTGCAGCGGCTGTTGGGTCGGTGTCGGTCGCGGGTTCTATTGAGGATTCGCAGACTTGTCCGATTCATCGTCACCGCATCGCAAGCGTTGGCCCGCCGCCGTGCGGGCGCTCGCTCATCGCAACTTTCAGATCTATTTCGCAGGCCAGGGTGTTTCCACTCTGGGCAAGTGGGTTCAGCAGGTTGCATTGGCCTGGCTGGCCTATCATCTGACCGGTTCTGCCGTACTGCTGGGGCTGATCACCTTCCTTTCGCTCGCGCCGCAATTGCTCATCGGCCCGTTGGCAGGAGCGTGGATCGATCGGCATGACAAGCGCCGGTTGCTGATCATCGTGCAGCTTATCCTGATCGCGCAGTCGCTCGTGCTGGCGCTTGCAACCTGGCGCAACTGGATCGATGGTCCGTTCATTGCTGCCATGGCATTGCTGCTTGGCTTGCTCAATGCCTTGGAAACCCCTCTGCGCCAAGCGCTGATCGGCAGTTTTGTCGACGACCCGGCCGACCTGCCGAACGCGTTGGTGCTCAATGCCATGTTGATCAATGCCGCACGGTTCGTCGGCCCGCCATTGGCCGGTGGGCTCATTGCCCTGGCCGGCGAGGCGGCCTGCTTCGCCCTTACTGCCGTGGCTTTCATGGCCTTGCTGGGTGGCTTGCTGAAAGTGCGCGGTACTGCTGGCCCAAAGGCCAGTGGCTCAACCGCGCAAGTGTTTCGCGAAGGGTTGTTGTATCTGTGGCAAACGCGCAACGTTCGCCAGTTGCTGGTCAACGTGATCATGGTCAACTTGTTGGCATCCTGCTACGCGGCACTGCTGCCGATCCTGGCCAGGGCCGTGTTCGCTGGCGATGCGCGAGTGCTTGGATGGTTGTGGGGGGCGGCAGGCGCGGGCGCGTTCGTGGCCACGCTGGTGCTGGCGGTTGGCGGTGCATTGCCTCGCCTGCGGCAGTTCACCGATGCTGGAGCACTGCTATGCGCGGTTGCGCTGATCGGTTTGTGGATGGCGGGTGCGCTGCCACTGGCGTTGCTGGCGCTGGGCGTTCTGGGTTTCGGCATCACCCTGAGCAATGTCAGTACCAACATGCAGCTGCAAAGTGGTGCACCCAGCCATTTGCGTGGCCGGGTGATCGCTTTCTATATTGCCATGCGCTTCGGCTTCGAAGCTTTGGGCGGCATGGCGGCGGGGCTGATCGCGGCCCGCTGGGGAGCGCCGGCGACCTTGGGGGTCGCCGGAGGGTTCCTGATGATCGGGCTGTTGGGTCAATACGGCATGCGTCGTCGCAGCTGAGCGGTCAGATTGTCTGGCCTTGGCCGTGAGGCGTCTGCTGCTTGGCGGGGTCGCCCAGCCAAAGCATCAGGCAGGTGCCGACTAGCAGGATCGATGCAACGGCAAAGAACGGCATGCTGAAGCTATGAGTGGCGTCCTTGATCAGGCCGATCAGGAACGGGCCTGTGAAGCCGCCCAGGTTGCCGATCGAGACGATCATCGCCAGGCCGCCAGCGGCGGCGCGACCGGTCAGGAAGGTCGAAGGTATCGCCCAGAACGTGGCCTGGAATGACAGGATGCTCGCCACCGCCACGCACAGGCTGGCGATCTTCAACACCGGCTGGTCAAGCAGGGCGGCGGCCACCAGGGCCACGGCGGCCAAGGCCAATGCACTGACCACATAGGGCAGGCGGTGACGGCTACGGTTGGCCAGCCGTGCCCACATCGTCATCGCCAGTGCCCCGAGCAGGTAGGGCAGGGCGACCACCAGGCCCACCACGCCGCTATCGATGCCCAGGCCTTTGATGATCTGTGGCAGCCACATGCCTATGCCAATCGAGCCGACGATGCAGCAAAAGTTGATGGCCGCCAGGGTGAACACCTTGGGGTTGGTCAAAGCTGCGCGCAGCGTATTGCCATGAGATGCACCGATGGCCTGTTGTTCTTGGGATAGGCGCTGGTCAAGCCAGGCTTTCTCTCGCGGGTTGAGCCATTTTGCCTTGGCCGGGGTATCGACCAGCACGAAGAGGCAAGCGATGCCAAGCAGCACGGCCGGCATCGACTCGGTGACCAGCAGCAGTTGCCAGTTCTTCAGGCCCAAGACGCCGTGCTGTTCCATCAGCCAGCCGGACAGGGGCGAGCCGACGATGTTGGCCGCAGGAATGCCCAGCAGGAAGGCGGCAGTGGCTTTCGCCCGCCATTTGCCGGGGAACCAGTAGGTGAAGTACAGGTATACGCCGGGCGTGAAGCCCGCTTCGGCAAGCCCAAGCAAAAAGCGCGCAATGCTGAAACTGATTGGCCCGGTGGCGAACGCGGTGGCCATGGAGATCAGCCCCCAGGTGATCATGATTCGCGCAATCCACACCCGTGCGCCGAAGCGCTGCATTAGCAGGTTGCTGGGGATCTCGAACATGAAGTAGCCGAAGAAGAACAGGCCGGCCGCCCAGCCGAACATCGTCGCGGTAAGGCCCAGGTCCTGGTTCATGCTGATGGCGGCGAAGCCGACATTGGTGCGGTCGAGGTAGCTGATCACGTAGCAGATGAAGATGAACGGCACCAGGCGCCACAGCACGCGGCGCATCAGGCGTTCGCCCTCGGCGTCGCTGAGCGGCGCCTGGGCAGCGGGGGTTTCGTGGGTCATGTCGTCACTCTTTTGTAATTGTTGTGTGCCCTGACAGGGGGCTGGTTCAGCTGTGGGAATACATTGGCAGCCCAGGCGCAGTGGTGCGCACCTGCAGAATGCTGCCGGTTTCGGATTCGGTGATGTACAGGGTTTGCCCGTCATTGCCGCCGAAGGCCAGGTTGGTGTTGCTGATGCCTGCGCAGGAGACGATGCGCTGCAATGGCTCAGCGACTTTCGACAGCTTCCATACCGAGCCGAAACCGGTATGGGCGATGTACAGGTTGCTCTGCGCATCGAGGGCCAGGCCGTCGGGCCCGCCCAGGCCGCCATGCAACTGGGCGAAAACGCCCACCTTGCCGATGATCGAGCCGTTGCCCAGCGGGATGCGCCAGATCTGTTGCGCGCGTGTCACGGCTACCAGCAGATGATTGAGGTGCGGGTCGTAGACGATGCCGTTGGGGCTGGGGATGGTGCCAAGCAGGCAAGTCAGGTTGCCGCTGGCGTCGAGCTTGTACACGCGACCGCTGGCATCCTGCAGCCCGGTCTGGCCTTGGTCTGTGAAATACAGGTCACCGTTGGGTGCAAACACCAGGTCGTTGACGCCTTTGAAGCCTTCCGAACCAGCTGAGTCCAGCAGTGCTTCGATAGCACCGGTATCTGGGTCGAGCAGCATGATCCCGCGCTTGTAGTCGGTAATGAAGATGCGTCCGTCCTGGTGAATCTTCAGGCCGTTCGGCCAGCCATCGTACTGACACACCAGTTCCCATTCGCCCTGCGGCGAGATGCGGAAAATTCGCCCGTTGGGAATGTCGGTCACGTAAAGCCGGCCTTGACGATCGAATGATGGGCCTTCGAGGAACGAGTCGATGGCACGGCCCTGGCGGTTGGCATTGGCCCAGGCAGTCGGGCGCGGGTCGCGGAAGCGGTCGGGCAGGCGGGTGAATACCGTGGTTTCCACGGTCGGCGGGGCAGCAAAGAAGCTCATGGGCGCTCCTGTAGGGCCGGGGGACGCCTGGGCGTCCGATTGTTGTTTTGACGTATTTAATGCAATGGCGTTGCAAAATAAAACAAAAGCGGACGAAGGGTGAAGCTGTTTTTGCGGCGATTCCTGATTTTTTGGTTGTTCGTCGCGGCCTATTGACGAGATTGCGATAATCTGCCTCCATATAAAGAAATGCCGTTTCAAAATAATAACAACGATCCTTTGGAGTCTCTTGCTTGAAATCCCTACCTTCCATCTGCCGCATTGCCTTGGCAGCAGGCGGCAGCGTCATAGGCTTGTCTGCCCAGGCCGACCTGATCGGTGACAGCCACGCGAACTTGTCGATGCGCAATTTCTACTTCAACAGCGATAACCGCGACGGCACGGCGCAGCCCTCCAGAACCGAGGAGTGGGCGCAAGGCTTTCTGCTCGACCTGCGCTCCGGTTATACCGACGGTGTGGTTGGTTTCGGCGTGGACGCCACGGCCATGCTGGGCCTTACGCTGGACAGCGGCAGAGGGCGGCATCAGGGCGGTAGCATGATTCCTTCCGATGGCGATGGCGCAGCTGACCGCTGGAGCAGCGCCGGTGCCACCGCCAAGATGAAGATGAGCCAGACCGAGCTGCGCGTGGGGCAGCTGATGCCCAGGTTGCCGATACTGGTGGCCTCTGATGGCCGGTTGCTGCCGCAAACCTTCCAGGGCGTGCAATTGCAGTCCAGTGACATCGATAACCTCACGCTCATCGGCGGGGCGCTGAACCGCGCCAGGGGCCGGGCTTCGACCGACCTTACCGGCATGGCCGTAAACGGCGGCACTCAGGAGAGTGACCGTTTCAACTTTGTCGGTGCCGACTACCGCGCCACCAAAACGCTGCTGCTGCAGTATTACGCCGGGCAACTCGAAGACTACTATCTGCAGCAGTTCACCGGCCTCAATCACACCCTGGCGTTGACCGATGACAGCTCGTTGACCACTGACCTGCGCTATTTCCGCACCCGTGCGGACGGTGCCAACGGCAGTAGCTCAGGGCGTAGCCAGGGCTATACCGTTGGTGGATACACCAAAGGTAGCGACGGGGAAATCGACAACGACCTGTGGAGTGCGGCGTTCACCTATCGTTTGCGGGGCCACTCGCTGACCCTGGGTTATCAGCGTGTTTCCGACGATAGCAACTTCGTGCAGATCAACCAGGGATCGATCGACAAGGGGGCTGGTGGCAGCAGCCTGTATCTGTGGACGGACAAGATGCTGCTCAGCTTCACGCGCGCTGGTGAGCGTACCGGGTTTGCCCAGTACGGCTATGACTTTGCTGCCAACGGCATACCTGGGCTGAAGGCTTCGGTGATCTATCTGAAAGGCGACCACATCCAGGCAGCCGCAGGCGCCGAACAGTCGGAGTGGGAGCGAGACTTCTCGCTGGACTACGTGATCCAGGGCGGCACGTTCAAAGGGCTTGGCGTGGCCTGGCGCAACGGCAAATCGCACAGCGAGGCAGCACGTAATGGTGACCAGAACCGCCTGATCATCAACTACACCCTGCCGCTGTTCTGAGCATCGGCCAGCGCAGCGAACAGGGCCGCATCGGCTGTAAGGTTCGCTGATTGCCAGGTCTGCGAATATTTGCCCCATACGATAGCGATCAACCTCTAGCCAGCAGGCGCAGATATATTGCCCTGCTGGCTTTTTTTACCTTGCACACACAGCGCATGCTACGTTGGCGATGGCCGACCGTTGTCGGATAATGAGGTTTTTCCGCCCTTGCGTACAATCGAGGGCTTCGATCCTGTGAGGTTTTGCAAATGGTGAAAGCGCGGCCGCGTCCAGCGGTAAATGGTGTGGCATCGGCAGACCGTGTTTTGACCGTGCTGACCGCGTTTCAGATAGGCGACTCTGCGCTGAGCCTGGTTCAGCTGGTTGAACGTACCGGCCTCATCAAAAGCACGATCATGCGCTTGATGGTGTCCCTGGAAAACCATGGCTTCATCACGCGCATGGCTGACGGGCGTTATCAGCTAGCCAGTGAAGTCATGCGCTTGAACACGGTCTATCAAGAGGCATTGGACCTCGAAAGGCATGTTATGCCACGTTTGCACGATTTGGCTGAAAAGTCGGGTGAGACCGCCTCCTTCTATGTGCGCCACGGTGCATATCGGATGTGCCAGTACCGTGTTAACTCTTCCCATCGACTTCGCCTCAATCTTCAACCCGGCGACATGCGGCCGATGGATGAAGCGGCGGGGGCTCAGGCGTTGCGCGCGCCGTATCACATCGGTATTGCATTGCAAAAACCCTACTACTCGAAGGGAGCCACCGACCCGCATGCCGCTTCAATGGCGCTGCCCATCTACGGAGCGCAGCAGGAACTGATGGGAGCTCTTGTCATTTCAGGACCAGCAAGCCGTTTGACGGAGGAATATGCCGAAAGCCTCAAGGTCATGTTCTTCGAGGCGGCACGTGATCTGATGCGAAGCCTGGGCTTCAAGCCTGCGTCATTGGAGGCCGAGGCGGTCCAGTAAGCGCGCCTCATGGGCCCGGCTTGCGGTGTCTTTGTCGAGCAGCCTGGCTGATTGAGGCGGCCAGGCACTGATTGACAAAGCCGTGCAGCTTTGAAGCCGCGCGCAGTCATTTGTAGGAGCAGCCTTGTGCTGCGAAGAGGCCGGTACTGGCAATCCATATCTGTTGCCCGTATCGGCCTCTTCGCAGCACAAGGCTGCTCCTACAAACGATGCGCCAGGCGAGCGATCGTTGTTCTCTGCGCGGCAGCGCAGCCCAAAGGGGTGGGCCGTCTCCTGCAAGAGCAGCCAGCATAAGCATGGAAAACAAACCGCGTCGGTTTCAGGATGCGCCTGGTCGTTCGCACGCAACCCCCGGGCGCCACAAGTGCCATGCTTGCAGGATGCCTCGGACCAGTGCGCGCAGACGTACGGCCGCAGGCAAGGAGGCCGCTGGCTCCACGCAACCGTGACGTGGCCGGCGCGCCGCAGCAGAACACGCCGGATACCTGCCCTCACAACAATTCAGGCAGGGTCCGTGATGCCGAGGTCCGCTGTATGCCTGATGAATTGCTCCACCTGCCTGTGATCCAACGCATTCTGGCCCGTGACAAGGATACCCCCGGCGCGCTGTTGCCGATCCTGCATGCCATCCAGCACGACATCGGCTACATCCCCGATGCCGCTGTCGCCGAAATTGCCCATGCCCTGAACCTCAGCCTGGCCGAGGTGCGTGGGGTTATCAGCTTCTACCACGATTTCCGCACCACGCCACCGGCGCGCCACACCCTGCGCCTGTGCCGCGCCGAGTCGTGCCAGAGCCGGGGCGCCGAGGCGCTGGCCGCGCAACTGCGCGAACAGCTGGCGCTGGACGACCACGGCACCAGCGCCGACGGCGCCATCAGCCTGCGCCCGGTGTACTGCCTGGGCGCCTGTGCCTGCTCGCCAGCGCTGGAGCTGGACGGCCAGGTGCATGCGCGCCTTACCCCGGAGCGCCTGCGCGCGCTGGTCAACGCTTGCCGGGAGGACGCAGCATGCTGAAGCTGTATATCCCCTGCGATTCGGTAGCCCGTGCCGTGGGCGCCGACCAGGTTGCCGATGCATTGCAGCGTGAGGCCGAGCGCCGCCAGCTGCCGCTGGATATCCAGCGCACCAGCTCCCGCGGGCTGTATTGGCTGGAGCCGCTGCTGGAGTGCGACAGCGCGCAAGGGCGCCTGGGTTTCGGCCCGGTCACCCCGGAAGACGTGCCGTCCTTACTCGACGCCTTGACCGGTGAGCCCGGTGAGCCCGGTGAACCTGGTGGCCACTCGCTGGCCCTGGGGCCGGTCGAGGACATCCCTTACCTCAAGACCCAGCAGCGCCTGCTGTTCGCCCGCGCCGGCATCACCCGCCCATTGTCGCTGGACGACTACCGTGCCCATGGCGGTTTTGCCGGCCTTGAAGCGGCCGTGGCCCTGGATGGTGCCGAGGTGGTCGCCGCCGTGCTCGATTCCGGCCTGCGCGGCCGCGGCGGTGCTGCGTTCCCGGCCGGCATCAAGTGGCGCACCGTGCGTGACGCCGGGGCCGGGCAGAAGTACGTGGTGTGCAACGCCGACGAGGGTGACTCCGGTACCTTCGCCGACCGCATGCTGATGGAAGGCGACCCGTTCCTGCTGATCGAGGGCATGATCATTGCCGGCCTCGCCGTGGGTGCCGACAAGGGCTACATCTATGTGCGCTCGGAATACCCCGACGCCATCCGCGTGCTTGACCAGGCCTTCGCCATCGCCCGTGACGCCGGCTATCTCGGCAGCGACGTGGCCGGCAGCGGCCAGGCCTTCGACCTGGAAGTGCGGGTCGGCGCCGGCGCCTATATCTGCGGCGAAGAAACCGCGCTGCTCGAATCCATCGAAGGCAAGCGCGGCATCGTTCGCGCCAAGCCTCCGCTACCCGCGCTGCAGGGCCTGTTCGGCCTGCCGACGCTGGTGCACAACGTACTCACCCTGGCCTCGGTACCCGTCATCTTGGCCAAGGGCGCGGCGTTCTATCGCGACTTCGGCATGGGCCGCTCACTGGGCACCATGCCGTTCCAGCTGGCCGGCAACATCCGCCAGGGCGGCCTGGTGGAACGCGCCTTTGGTCTGACCTTGCGCGAGCTGGTGGAAGGCTATGGCGGCGGCACGGCCAGCGGCCGGCCATTGAAGGCCGCGCAGGTGGGTGGCCCGCTCGGTGCCTGGGTGCCGCCCAGCCACTTCGATACGCCGCTGGACTACGAAGCCTTTGCCGCCATGGGCGCGATGCTCGGCCACGGTGGTGTGGTAGTGGCCGACGACACCCTGAACATGGCCAGCATGGCGCGCTTCGCCTTGCAGTTCTGTGCCGAGGAATCCTGTGGCAAGTGCACCCCGTGCCGCATCGGCTCGACCCGCGGCATGGAAGTGGTCGACCGGCTGATCGCCACCAGCGACATGACCGAGCGGCATGACCAGGCCCTGTTGCTGCGCGACCTGTGCGACACCATGCAATACGGCTCGCTGTGCGCCATGGGCGGCATGACCGCTTATCCGGTGGCCAGCGCGCTGAAGTACTTCCCCGCCGATTTCGGGCTGACCCACACGGAGGCCGCGCAGTGATCAATTTCTTCGACCCCGCTTCTGATAAAAGCAGCGACCTCGGCACCCCGGCCCGTGACAGCGAGGTACAGGTCAGCCTGAGCATCGATGGCCGTGCCATCACTGTGCCCGCCGGTACGTCGGTGATGCGTGCCGCGGCCATGCTCGGCACCAGCATCCCCAAACTGTGCGCCACCGACAGCCTCGAAGCCTTCGGCTCGTGCCGCATGTGCATGGTGGAAATCGAAGGCATGCGCGGCTACCCGGCGTCCTGCACCACCCCGGTCAGCGAAGGCATGGTAGTGCACACCGAAACCCCGCGCCTGGCCGGCCTGCGCCGCAACGTGATGGAGCTGTACATCTCCGACCACCCGCTGGACTGCCTGACCTGTTCGGCCAACGGTAACTGCGAGCTGCAGACCGTGGCCGGCCAGGTGGGCCTGCGCGAGGTGCGCTACGGCTATGACGGCGCCAACCACCTTGCCGAAAAAAAGGACGTATCCAACCCGTACTTCGACTACGAGCCTAGCAAGTGCATCGTCTGCAGCCGCTGTGTGCGTGCCTGCGAGGACATCCAGGGCACCTTCGCCCTGACCATCACCGGGCGCGGCTTCGAATCGCGAGTGGCGGCGGCGGGTGGTGAGAACTTCCTCGCCTCCGAGTGCGTGTCTTGCGGCGCCTGCGTGCAGGCCTGCCCGACCGCGACCCTGACCGAAAAGAGCCTGGTACAGCTGGGCCAGCCCGAGCGTGCGGTCATCACCACCTGCGCCTATTGCGGCGTCGGCTGCTCGTTCCGCGCCGAAATGAAGGGCGACCAGCTGGTGCGCATGGTCCCGGACAAGAACGGCGGCGCCAACCACGGCCACGCCTGCGTCAAGGGCCGCTTCGCCTGGGGTTACGCCACCCACCCGGACCGCATCACCAAGCCAATGATCCGCAAGCGCCTGGAAGACCCATGGCAGGAAGTCAGCTGGGACGAGGCGGTGACCTACGCCGCCAGCGAGTTCCGCCGTATCCAGCTGAAGTACGGTCGCGATTCCATCGGCGGCATCACCTCCAGCCGCTGCACCAACGAAGAAGCCTACCTGGTGCAGAAACTGGTGCGCACGGCGTTCGGCAACAACAACGTCGACACCTGCGCGCGGGTATGCCATTCGCCCACCGGCTATGGCCTGAAGCAGACCCTGGGTGAGTCGGCCGGTACACAAAGCTTCGACTCGGTGATGCAGGCCGACGTGGTGCTGGTGATCGGCGCCAACCCCACCGACGCCCACCCGGTATTCGGCTCGCAGCTCAAGCGCCGCCTGCGCCAGGGCGCGCGGCTGATCGTGATCGACCCTCGGCGCATCGACCTGGTCGACTCGCCGCACGCCCGCGCCGAGCTGCACCTGCAACTGCGCCCCGGTACCAACGTGGCCATGCTCAACGCCCTGGCCCACGTGATCGTCACCGAAGGCCTGCTGGCCCAGCGCTTCATCGATGCCCGCTGTGAAACCGAGGATTTTGCCCGCTGGCGCGACTTCGTCAGCCTGGCGGAAAACGCCCCCGAAGTGCTTGGCCCGGTCTGCGGCGTGCCTGCCGAGCAGATCCGCGCCGCCGCCCGGCTGTACGCCACCGGCGGCAACGCGGCGATCTACTACGGCCTGGGCGTGACCGAGCACAGCCAGGGCAGCACCGCGGTGATGGGCATCGCCAACCTGGCCATGGCCACCGGCAACATCGGCCGTGAAGGGGTAGGGGTGAACCCGCTGCGCGGGCAGAACAACGTGCAAGGCTCGTGCGACATGGGCTCGTTCCCCCACGAACTGCCCGGCTACAGGCACATTTCCAACGAAGTTGTGCGCGCCGAGTTCGAGCAGGCCTGGGGCGTGACGCTGCAGCCTGACCCGGGCCTGCGCATCCCCAACATGTTCGAGGCTGCGCTGGACGGCAGTTTCAAGGCCCTTTACTGCCAGGGCGAGGACATTGCCCAGAGCGACCCCAACACCCAGCACGTCACCGCGGCCCTGCTGGCCATGGAGTGCGTGGTGGTGCAGGACATCTTCCTCAACGAAACAGCCAAGTTCGCCCATGTGTTCCTGCCGGGCAGCTCGTTCCTGGAGAAGGACGGTACCTTCACCAATGCCGAGCGGCGTATTTCGCGGGTGCGCAAGGTCATGGAGCCGTTGGCCGGGAAGGCCGACTGGGAGGCGACCATAGCCCTGGCCAATGCCTTGGGCTACCCGATGAGCTACCGTCACCCGTCCGAGATCATGGACGAGATCGCCCGCCTTACGCCTACCTTCCGCCGCGTCAGCTACGCCGAGATCGACCGCCACGGCAGCCTGCAGTGGCCGTGCAACGACGCAGCGCCGGATGGCACGCCGACCATGCACATCGACCAGTTCGTACGTGGCAAGGGGCGCTTCATGCTCACCGGCTACGTGCCCACCGAGGAGAAGGTCAACAACCGCTACCCGCTGCTGCTGACCACCGGGCGCATTCTCAGCCAGTACAACGTCGGCGCCCAGACCCGGCGTACCGGTAACGTTGCCTGGCATGACGCCGACCGCCTGGAAATCCACCCGACCGACGCCGAAAGCCGTGGCATCCAGGATGGCGACTGGGTCGGCATCGGCAGCCGCGCCGGGCAGACGGTGCTGCGCGCCAAGGTCAGCACGCGGGTGGCGCCGGGTGTGGTGTACACCACCTTCCACTTCCCAGAGTCGGGGGCCAACGTGATTACCACCGACAATTCCGACTGGGCCACCAACTGCCCTGAGTACAAGGTGACGGCGGTGGAGGTGGTGAAAGTGTTCCAGCCGTCGCAGTGGCAGAAACGCTACCAGGACTTCAGTGACGAGCAGCGGCGGTTGTTGAAGGAGCGTCGTATTGCCGAGAAAACCGAGGTACGCCGATGAGCAGTGAGAATCTGGTCAAGATGGCCAACCAGATTGCCCATTACTTCGACAGCGAGCCAGACCGGGCGCTGGCGGTGCAAGGGATACGGCAGCATCTGCAGAGCTTCTGGACGCCTGCGATGCGCCGGCAACTGGCGGAATGGGCCGAGGCCAATGCAGGGGAGGGGCTGGACCCGAAGGTGCAGGAAGCGTTGGCCTAGATACTTCTTGTAAGAAATCCCTGTGGGAGCGGGTTTACCCGCGAATGCGTCGTTGGACTCACCGCCGCTTTCGCGGGTAAACCCGCTCCCACAGGGGCCCTGCAATTTCAAGGAATCATGTGTCCTCCTGAGGAAGGCAAACTCAGCCGCGGGCGAGTTCTGCCAGGTGGGCAGTTACTTCCTCGGTCTTGAGCACCAGCACATCCCCCTCCAGCGAATCCAGCACCACCTCCGCGGTATTACCAATCAATGCCCCGGAAATCCCCGTGCGGCACACCGTGCCGATCACCGTTACCACGGCATCAAGCTTCTTCTCGGTATGCGGAATCAGCACATCCGCCGGCCCTTCGGCCACATGCAGGCACTCGTCGCTGATGCCGTACTCGGCCTGGAACGCCTTGCAAGCCTCGCGGTAGCGCTTCTCGATGGTCTCGCTCAGTTGGTACGCCGGGTCCGATGCCGACAGCATCGGCGACGGATGAGCGCTGATGACATGAAGCTCGCCCTTGGCCAGCCCGGCAATGGCATAACCATGGTCGATGATGCTGGCATGCAGGCGGCGGTGGTCCTCGTCCTGGTTGCCCACGTCCACCGCGGCCAGAATCTTGCCGCCGGTCCACGGCCGCTCGCTCTTGACCATGAGCACGGCACACGGGCATTGGCGCAGCAGCTTCCAGTCGCTGGGGGTGAGCAGGGCCTTTTTCAGCGGGTTGTCCGGGCGGTGTTCCTTGATCACCAGCTCGCAGCCCTCGGCCTGCTGCACGTAGATGATGGTGTCGTGCAGGTTGTCGCGCCAGGCCTCCTCATGGGTGACGCTGTCGTACCCGTCATCATGCAGCTGGCTGCTCAGCAGGCTTAGCAGCGCGCTGTGGTCATGCCTTTTGTCGCACATCAGCAGGTGCAGGCGGGCGCCGGTGACGCCGGCGATCAGCTTGGCCCGGGTCAGTGCCCGGCTGTGGGCGTGCTCGGGGTCGAGGACGACGAGGATGCTGCGGACGGCTTGCATGGGCGTTAACTCCCTTCAAAGGTGGCGACCAATGCCTGACTATAGTCGGCGCTTCCCCCGCTGGCGCTTGATGTACATCAAGCATAGTCACTGGCGCCGCCCGCCGCCGCCGGTATAATCGCCGGCCCTGCCTGTTCTTTGTGGTCGCACGCTCATGTCCCTGATCCCCGAAATCGACGCCTTTCTTGGTTGCCCGACACCAGACGCCTGGATCGAAGCGGCGCTCGCCGACCAGGAAACCCTGCTGATCGACCACAAGAACTGCGAGTTCAAGGCTGCCAGCACCGCCCTGAGCCTGATCGCCAAGTACAACACCCACCTCGACCTGATCAACATGATGTCGCGCCTGGCCCGCGAGGAGCTGGTGCACCACGAGCAGGTGCTGCGCCTGATGAAGCGTCGTGGCGTGCCGCTGCGCCCGGTGTCGGCGGGGCGATATGCGTCGGGGCTGCGGCGGCTGGTGCGCGCCCACGAGCCGGTCAAGCTGGTGGATACGCTGGTGGTGGGGGCGTTCATCGAGGCGCGCAGCTGCGAGCGCTTTGCCGCGTTGGTACCGCATCTGGACGAGGAACTGGGCCGCTTCTACCACGGCCTGCTGAAGAGCGAAGCGCGCCATTACCAGGGTTATCTGAAACTGGCGCACAACTATGGCGAAGAGGCAGACATTGCCCGCCGGGTGGACCTGGTGCGTGCAGCGGAGGTGGAGCTGATCCAGTCACCGGACCAGGAGCTGCGCTTCCACAGCGGTATCCCGATGGCGCAGGCCGCCTGATTCGCACCAGGCGGCCCAGGCGTCAGTGACGGCGGCCCAGCAGCAGGCCGACCACCAGCCCGAGGCCAGCGGAAATGGCCACGGTCTGCCACGGGTGGCCACCGATATAGTCCTGGGTAGCGTCCATCACCGGTTGCGCCTTGCTGCGTACCTTGTCGGCGGCATTGCGCGCCTGGCGTAGCTTGAGGCTTACCTGCGTGCGCAGGGTTTCCGCCTCGTCACCCACCAGGGCGGCGCTGTCGTTCAGCAGTTTTTCCGACTCTTCGATCAGCGCCTGCAGTTCGCTGAATACCTGGTCCTTGATCTGATCGCTGTCGGTCAGCGGGGCGTTTTTCCGGGCCATGAACTCGTCCTCGTCGATGGTGTGGCTTGAACAATGGATGCCGGCGCGTCGGGAAAGTTGCGGCGGCTTTGGGCTGTTGCAGTACCTGGGTGTAAGATAGCGGCCATTTTCAAACCTGCAGGTACCTTCATGAGTTTCAATCTGGCCAACATGAGCTTCGAGGAACGGGCGCAGATCGAGGCAGAGAAGGCCCGGCTGTTCGAGCTGTGGCAGAACAACCTGGGCAAGGCCAAGGGCGAAGCGGCACGGTTGATCGCCGAGAAACCACGGCGCAAAGGCAAATGGGCCGAGTGGGTGCGCGCCGAGCTGGATGGCATGTCGCCGCCCGAATACGCCAACATGGTGCGCAGCGAAGTCAACAAGCTGATGGCCGCAGCCAGCGCCAGCCGCTGATCACACCCCGCCAGGCGCCTACCAGTAGGCGCCCTTGGGCAGGTCCAGCTTGCCCTCGTCGGTAAAGCGCACGGTCCCCAGCAGCCCGCCGGCCAGCTTGCCGCGCAGCACATAGGGCAGGCCTTGCAGCGAGTCCACCTGGCCCAGCCCATAGGCCTGGCGCAGGAAGGAAAACGCCGTGATGCTCACCGGCACCACGATCACCGCTTCGCCATAACGGCCGATGTGCCCCTGCTGGTCGCTCACCCCGGCAGCCAGCGGCTGGCCGTTCACCTCCAGGTTCAGGGCGATGCCGTTGTAGTCGATCGGCGCCTCGTTGGGGTTTTGTACCCGCATCTTCACCGCCATGCGCAGTTCCAGCTCCTGCCCGGGCAGCGGCTCGATACCGATCACGCTGATATTGACCGGGTCGCGTGCCTGGAACAGCGCACAGGCCCCCAGGCCGCAGGCCAGCAGCAGGACCAGGAACAGGCGGGCGTAGCGGTGCAGACGGGCAGCCATGGAGTGCGACCTTGCCAGAGTGGGCGAATGGGCAGTGTGGCAAATACGCGTCGACGTTGAAAGTCACCGCCCAGATGAAAGATACTGTTTCTCATTAACGCCCGATAACTTCTCCTACTGGCCGTTCCCGAACCCATGCTGACTTCTCCCGCGCCGGGCCTGCTGGCAAGCTTCCAGGAGCACTACGACGACCTGCTTCAGTTCCTGACCCGGCGCATGAGCGACCGTCAGCGCGCTGCCGATGTCGCGCAGGAAACCTACCTGAAGCTGGTGAACATCGACCAGCAGGCGGTGCCGGTGCTGCACGCGCGCAGTTTCATCTTCCGCGTGGCCGGCAACCTGGCGATCGATGCCTTGCGCCGCGAGCAGCGCATTGCCGCCAGCCACGACGACAGCGAGCGGGCAGGTGAGGTCGCCTGCCCGGCGCCGGCCCCGGAAGCGGCCTTGCTGGCCCGGGAGCGCTTGCAGATCCTCGACCAGGCGCTGCTGCAGCTATCCGACAATGCCCGCCAGGCGCTGTTGCTCAACCGCGTCGACGGCCTGACCCAGGCGCAGATCGCGCAGCGCCTGGGGGTTTCCGAAAGCATGGTGGCGAAATACATCGGCCAAGCCCTGCGCCATTGCCGCAACTGGCTCAAACAGGCGGGGGTGGCTGCTGCACTGGTGTTGGCCGTTGGTGTGGCGGGTTGGCAGAAGGCGCCAATGCTGCTGGCGGATTACCACACCGGGGTAGGTGAGCGACAGGTGATTACGTTGGCAGATGGCACGCGGGTGACGCTGAACAGTGCCACAGCCCTGAGCGTGGTGTTCAGCGACCGTGAGCGGCGGGTGGTGCTGGAATCTGGTGAGGCCTTGTTCGAGACCGCCGATGATTCACGGCCCTTTGTGGTCGACACGGCCGGTGAGCGGGTGCAGGGGAGTGCGGCCACCTTCAGCGTGCGTCGCGATGGCCGCGTGGTATTGGCCCATGGCGAAGCCAAGGTTGGCGAACATGAACTGGCAGTAGCGGCCGATGCCGGCACGCAGATGGCCTGGCAGCGCGGCAAGCTGATCTTCAACGGCAAGCCGCTGGGGCAGGTGCTGGCGGAGCTCGAGCGTTATCGGCATGGGCGGATCGTGTTGTCCGATAGCAAGCTGGCGGCGATGCAGGTCAGCGGGGTGTTCGACCTCGATGAGCCGGAGGCCCTGTTGCGGACCCTTGAGCAGCGTTATGGGCTGAAGGTGACCTACCTGCCGTGGTTGGCCGTGGTTCATTGATTCGCCTGTGCCGGCCTCTTCGCGGCTGAAGCCGCTCCCACAGGTACTGCACAGGTCTGGAAGGCTGTGGAGATCCCTGTAGGAGCGGCTTTAGCCGCGAAGAGGCCGGCACAGGAAAAATTTTTTATCTTGCACTGCAAGTTCCTGCAAGCCAGATCGTCGTAGTGGGACTGATCAGCAACCAATTCTCATTTACGACTTGTCAGGAAGCTCATTCGTGCCTCTGATGCTCAAGCCCTTGCACCGCCGCCGCGGTCCGCTTCACCATGCCCTGATGTCCTGCAGTGCCCTGGCCATGCTGGTCGGCCCGCTGCAGGTGTTTGCCTCGACCGCCACCGAACAGGCCCAGACTCAGGCCCGCCAGGTCCAGCTCGACCTGCCGGCCCAGCCGCTGGACCACGCCCTGACCACGTTCGCCGACCAGGCCGGCCTGCACCTGCTGTACACCACCGGCGACGTCGCCGGCCAATCCAGCCCGGCCTTGCAGGGCAGCTACAGCATCGAGCAGGCCCTGCAGCAGTTGCTGGCCGGCAGCGGCATGAGCTGGCACTTCAGCGATGCCCGCACGGTGACCCTGCGCAAGGCCGACGCTGCGCCGCAGGCGGTCAATCTCAAGCCGATCGAGGTCAGCGTGGCCTCGCGCACCAGCACCGCGATCAGTGAAATCCCCGGCACCGTGTGGGTGGTCGACCAGCAGCAGTTGCGCGAGCAGATCGACAGCGGCGTCAGCCTGAAGGAAGCCATCGGCAAGCTGGTGCCAGGCCTCGACCTGGCGCCGGAAGGCCGTACCAACTACGGCCAGAACATGCGCGGGCGCAATGTGCTGGTGATGATCGACGGGGTCAGCCAGAACAGCTCGCGCGGCCTGTCACGCCAGTTCGACAGCATTTCGCCGTTCAACGTCGAGCGCGTCGAAGTGCTGTCTGGCGCCAGTGCCATCTACGGTGGTGGCGCCACCGGCGGCATCATCAACATCGTGACCAAGAAGGGCGAACCCGGCCCGGCGCGTTTCGAGACCCAGCTCGGTGCCAGCAGCGGCTTCAACAACAGCGACGACCTGGCCACCCGCTTCGCCCAGTCGATCAGTGGCGGCAACGAACGGTTCAACGCCCGCCTGGGGGTTTCCGGCGAGCAGAACGAAGCCTTCTACGACGGCGCCGGCGACCAGATCTTCATCGACAACACCCAGACCGACCTGCAATACAACCGCACCATCGACGTGCTCGGCACCTTGGGGATGCAACTGAACGACCAGCAGAGCCTCGACCTGCTGGCCCAGTACTATGACTCGGGCAACCATGGCAGTACCGGTATCTACTTCCCCAACCTGAATTACAACGCCCCGTCCGACCTGGAAGACGCCGAACTGCGTAGCGGCTACTCGTCGGACCTGGAGCCGCGCACCCGGCGCCTGCTGCTGAACGCCAACTACCACCACACCGACGTGCTGGGGCAGGACTTCTACCTGCAGGCCTCTTACCGCAAGGAAGACGACAACTTCTACCCGTTCCCGTACTACAACCGCGCCACGCCCACCGGCTCGCGCGGGGTGTACTTCGCCGCCTCGCAGCAAAACTTCGAAGTCACCAGCCTCAAGGGCCTGTTCGCCAAGCAGTGGGACGCGCTGAAGCTGACCTACGGCGTCGACCTGGACCGCGAGCGCTTCAATGCCGAGCAGACCACCTTCAACGCCCAGACGTCGTCCGAGTCGGGTGGCCTGGAGCTGGAAAAGGAAAGCAAGGCCGCGCGCTACCCCAGCTACCGGGTCGATGGCGTGTCGGTGTACGCGCAGCTGGACTGGCATGCCACCGATAACCTGACCCTGTCCGGCGGCGCCCGGCGCCAGCAGATGGATGTGGACGTCAGCGACTTCAAGGGTGTGCCGGGTGGCAGCAACGATTACCAGGTCAACCTGTTCAACGTCGGTGCCATCTACGACTTCAAGAATGGCCACCAGGTATGGACCAACTACGGCGAAGGCTTCGACCTGCCCGACCCGGCCAAGTACTACGGCAAGCCCGGGTTGAGCGTGGCCGACAACCCGCTGGCCGGCATCAAGAGCCGCCAGGTGGAACTGGGCTGGCGCTATGCCGACCTGGACTGGGATGCCCAGGCGGCGCTGTACTACATCTGGTCGGACAAGATCATCAACGTCGACTCGCAGACGCTGACCATCAATGTGGAAGACCAGAAAAGCCGCGACTTCGGTTTTGAGGGCGCGCTGACCCGGCACTTCCAGACCGGCTGGGAAACCGGTGGTACCCTGCACCTGACCCGCTCCGAGGAGGAGGATGTCGATGGCGGCTGGATCAAGCGCGATGCCCGCTATGCCTCGTTGTCCAAGGCTACCGCGTTCGTCGGCTGGAAGGGCGATGGCCGCAGTGCGCGGCTACAGGCCAACCATGCCTTCAGCCTGAAGGACGATGCCGACCACGAGATCGACGGCTACTCCACCTTCGACCTGCTGGGCAGCCAGGATACCGGCTTCGGCACCTTCAGCGCCGGCATCCAGAACCTGCTGGACAAGCAATACAGCACGGTCTGGGGGCAGCGTGCGACGCTGTTCTACTCGCCGACCTACGGGCCGGCGTACCTGTATGACTACCAGGGGCGCGGGCGTACCTACACGCTGACCTGGAGCATGGCTTACTGATGGGTGTTGTCTGTCCCGGCCTCTTCGCGGGTAAACCCGCTCCCACAGGCACGGCGCAGCCCTCAGGCTGTGTGAGAACCCTGTAGGAGCGGGTTTACCCGCGAAGAGGCCGGTTCAGGCAAACGACGCCAGCAAATCCTGCGCAAACGCCTGCTGTGCCTCGCCAACCGCTTGCGCCCGGTGCCTGGCCAGGGTAAACGGCACCACAAAGTCCAACCCCGGGTCCAGCGCCCATAACAGCCCCTCAGCCTCCCAAGCTTGCGCACAATGGCATGGCAGATAGCCAATATGCCGCCCCGACAGAATGAACGTCAGCACGCTCTCGATCTGCTCCGCCACCGCCATGCTGCGCTGGCTCTGGAACGGCTCACCGCCCTTGAGAAACCGGTACGGATGGCGCACCTGGTCCATCGCCAGCAACCGCTCCCGGCCAACGCCAGCCTCACCGAACAGCACATGGCCCTTGCCGCAATACAGCCGTTGCCGCTCCTGGAACAGCGGCTGGTAGTCGAAGGCTGCCTGGTTGCCGGAAAAGTAGCTGATGGCGTAATCCAGCCGCTGCTCCAGCAACAAGCGCTCCAGCTCTGCCGGTGGCGCACTGATCAGTTCCAGCTGCACCGCTTCCTCGCGCCTGCGAAACGCCGCAATGGCCGCCGCCAGCTTCAGGCTCACCGCCTTGTCCTGGCTCTCCGCCATGCCTATGCGCACGGTCCCCAGCAGCCGCCCGGCAACGCCATTGGCCTGCTGGCGAAACTGTTCGATGTTCAGCAATAGCCCACGGGCGGCGTCCAGCAACAACGCGCCCTTTTCCGTCAGGTGAAAGCCACCTTTGCCGCGGCTGCACAAGCGGTAGCCCAGCCGCGCTTCCAGCTGCGCCATGCGCTGGCTGATGGTGGGCTGGCTCAAGCCCAGCACGCCTTGCGCGGCGCTGAAACCACCGGCCTCGACTACAGTGACGAACAGCCGCAGCAGGTGCAGGTCGGGGTCGTGCACTTGTCCGAGCATTACATTGCTCCTGATGAATGTCAGCTTTGTAAACTTGCCATTCCTGCAATGTAACCCGGTTGGCATGCTCGCGGCATCCACCCATTTGCCGAGGTGTTCGCCATGCGTCGATCGTTGTGCCTGCTGTCCCTGGTCCTGGCCTTGCCGCTGCAGGCCGAAGAAAAGGTCGTCAACCTCTACAGCTGGGCCGACTATGTCGCCCCGCAAACCCTCCAGCGCTTCGAGCGGGAAACCGGCTACAAGGTGCGCTATGACACCTTCGACACCACCGAAGTGCTGGAAACCAAGCTGCTGACCGGTGGTAGCGGCTATGACGTGGTGGTGCCGTCGTCAACCGTACTGGCCCGGGCGCTCAAGGCAAATGCCCTGCAGCCGTTCGATCCCCAGGCCATGCCCGGCTATGCCAACCTCGACAAGGACCTGCTGGCCAAGCTCGCCGATGCCGACCCCGGCAACCGCCATGCCGTGCCCTACACCTGGGGCACCCTGGGCCTGGGGGTGAATGTGGAAGCGGTGCGCCAGCGCCTGGGGGATGTACCGCTGGACAGCCTCGACCTGCTGTTCAAGCCCGAGTACGCCAGCCGGCTGAAGGACTGCGGCATTGCCATGCCCGACTCGCCCCAGGAGGTGATCGGCGTGGCCCTGAACTACCTGGGCAAGGACCCTTACAGCCAGGACAAGGACGACCTGGCCGCCGCGCAGAACCTGCTGAGCCAGCTGCAGCCGTCGATCAGCTACGTCGCCAATGGCCGGCAGATCAGCGACCTGGCCAACGGCAGCGTGTGCCTGGCGCTGACCTACAACGGCGATGCGGCGATGGCCGCCGACCAGGCGCGTCGCGCTGGCAAACCGTTCGAGCTGATCTACCGCATCCCCCGCGAAGGCACGCTGGTGTGGCAGGACAACCTGGTCATTCCCAAGGACGCCCCGCACCCCGAGGCCGCGCGGGCGTTCATCGCCTTCATGCTCAAGCCCGAGTCGGTCGCCGCACTGACCAACACGCTGTTCTTCGCCAACGCCAACCAGGCGGCCACGCCGCTGGTGGACGAAGCAGTGCGCAATGACCCGGACATCTACCCGTCGGCCGCGGTGCGCCAGCGCCTGTATGCCGACCGCAGCATGGCCTTGGCCGACCTGCGCCAGCGCAACCGCCTGTGGACCGCGTTCCGCAGCCGCCAGTAACCGATAACGACAAAGGAACCCGACCGTGGAGCAAGCCGCAAACAACGACCAGGCCATGACCCGCGACAGCCTGTATGGCACCGCTGCGGAAAGTACCTACGCCGGCATTACCAGTTTCTCTCGCCGCCGCTACAGCCGCGACCTGCGTGGTGTCGATGTGGTGGTCAGTGGTGTGCCGTTCGATACTGCCACCAGCAACCGCCCCGGTGCGCGCTTCGGCCCGCGGGCGATCCGCGCCGCCTCGGTGCAGCAGGCCTGGGCCCGGCACTGGCCGTGGGCGTTCGACCCGTTCGACCACCTGGCGGTGATCGACTATGGCGATTGCGCCTTCGACAGCGGCACCCCGCAGTCGGTACCGGACAGCATCGAGGCCCATGCCACGCATATTCTGGAAGCAGGCTGCGCCATGCTCACCCTGGGTGGCGACCACTTCATCAGCTACCCGCTGCTCAAGGCCCATGCCCGCCGCCATGGCCCGCTGGCGCTGATCCACTTCGATGCGCACAGCGACACCTGGCCGGACGAGGAAGGCAAGCGCATCGACCACGGCACCATGTTCTGGCATGCCGCCCGCGAAGGCCTGGTGGACCCGGCCAGCTCGGTGCAGATCGGCCTGCGCACCACCAATGACGACAGCCAGGGCTTTGCCATCCTCGACGCCCGCCAGGTGCACCGGCAGGGCACCGAGGCGGTGATTGCGGCGATTCGCCAGCGGGTGGGCGAGCGGCCGGTTTACCTGACCTTCGATATCGACTGCCTCGACCCGGCGTATGCGCCCGGCACCGGCACGCCGGTATGCGGCGGGCTGAGCACGGTGCAGGCGCTGGAGATCCTTGGCGGGCTGCGCGGCATCAACCTGGTGGGCATGGACCTGGTGGAGGTGGCGCCAGCCTATGACCATGCTGACATCACCGCGCTGGCCGGGGCGACCCTGGCGATGGAAATGCTGTGCCTGTATGCGGCGCGGCACAAGGTGGACAAGGGCCAGTAATTCGGCGTCCGTAGGGGTTTGTGGGAGCGGCCTTGTGTCGCGAAAGGGCTGCGTAGCAGCCCCCAAGGCCCATACTGAAACATCAGGAATCATCTCCACCCGCATTCACACTTTTTGCCGCGAACCCTTCGCGCCTTAGGCTATCAAACCCACCAGGCGCGGCATTTTCGTACAGGAGGTGAAGCATGACCCCGACCTTGCCCATCCTGGCCCTCGGCCTGGTGCTGTGCCTGCCCGCGCAAGCGGCCCCCGAGCCGCCCTTGCAACTCGCCGCCGGCAACAATAACCCCTACAACAGCCCGATCCAGCGCGCCAACCCCAACAGCCGCCAGGGCAGCATGCCGGCCACGCCTCCCGTGCGCGGCCCGTCCACCGACCCGTACCAGCGCACGCCCACCCTGGACAACCGCGGCATCGGCAATGGCGACAACCTGCGCCGCCAGCAGCAAACCCCGAACCTGGAGCCCAGCCGACCACCGCGCGGCAACCCGCGCGCGCCATGAGCGCCCTACGAAAGGAATCCTGCATGCTTCGAGCACCCTGGTTTGTAACCCTGACCGCCGCCGCACTCCTGCCCCTGCTGGCGCAGGCGGCGGCCGAACAGCAGTTTCGCAGTGAAGAAGGCACCTTGACCGTCAGCACCCTGGCCGATGGCCTGCGCAACCCTTGGGCCCTGGCGTTCCTGCCGGGCGGCAAGGACATGCTGGTCACCGAGCGTGCCGGCAACTTGCGGGTGGTCAATGCCGAAGGCAAGGTCGGCCCGCCGATCAGCGGTGTACCCAAGGTCTGGGCCGAGGGCCAGGGCGGCTTGCTGGATGTGGTGCTGTCGCCGGAGTTCGCCAAGGACCGCACCGTCTACCTGTCCTACGCCGAAGAGGGCAGTGACGGCAAGGCCGGTACGGCGGTCGGCCGTGGCCAGTTGTCCCAGGACCGCGCCCGGCTGGAAAACTTCAACGTCATCTTCCGCCAGCAGCCCAAACTGTCGGAGGGCAACCACTTTGGCTCGCGCCTGGTGTTCGACCGCGACGGCTACCTGTTCATCGCCCTCGGTGAAAACAACCAGCGCCCGACTGCCCAGGACCTGGACAAGCTGCAAGGCAAGATCGTGCGTATCTTGCCGGACGGCGAAGTGCCCAGGGACAACCCCTTCGTCGGCGAGGACAATGTGCGGCCGGAGATCTGGTCGTTCGGCCACCGCAACCAGCAAGGCGCCGCACTCAACCCATGGACCGGCAAGCTGTGGACCCACGAGCATGGCCCGCGCGGCGGCGACGAGATCAACATTCCCGAACCCGGCAAGAACTATGGCTGGCCGATTGCGACCCACGGCATCAACTACTCGCTGCTGCCGATCCCCGAGGCCAAGGGCGAGCATGTGCAGGGCATGGTCGACCCGCACCATGTATGGGAGAAGTCGCCGGGGATCAGCGGCATGGCGTTCTACGACAGCCCTAGGTTCAAGGCCTGGGACCACAACCTGTTCATTGGCGCGCTGGCTACCCAGGAGCTGATCCGCCTGCAACTGGATGGCGACAAGGTGGTGCATGAAGAGCGTTTGCTGGGTGAGCTGAAGGCGCGTATCCGCGATGTACGGGTGGGGCCGGATGGCTACCTGTATGTGCTGACCGATGACAAGGACGGCGCGCTGCTCAAGGTAGGCCTGGGCGACGCCTGATCACCACTGTTGTACGCGGCCCCTGTGGGAGCGGGCGTGTCGAGGCGTCGAACCGCCGCGAAGCAGGCGCCGCGGTGGATGGCACGGGCTTCGCCCGTGTTCGCGGGCACGCCCGCTCCCACAGGGATCGCGGCAGCCTTTTGAATTTGGGCAAGACCGTTGTTCCTACAAGGTCCGCGGTGTGTCAGCCGTGTAGAATGCCGCATGGCTATCGATCCCCATTCCCTCTACCAGCAGGCCCTGACCACTCAGGGCTATGTCGCCGACCCCGCCCAGGCCCGCGCCGTCGAGGCGTTGCAGGCTTGTTTCCAGGCCGTCGAACAGGGCCGCCCCACCCAGGGTATCTACCTCTGGGGCCCGGTCGGCCGGGGCAAGACCTGGCTGATGGACCAGTTCCACCGCTGCCTGCGGGTGCCCAGCCGGCGCCAGCACTTCCATCACTTCATGGCCTGGGTCCACCAGCGCCTGTTCCAGCTCAACGGCACCGCCGACCCGCTGCTGGCGCTGGCCGGGGAACTGGCCGGGCAGATTCGCGTGCTGTGCTTCGACGAGCTGTTCGTCAACGACATCGGTGACGCGATCATCCTCGGCCGCCTGTTCCAGGTACTGTTCGACCAAGGCGTGGTGATTGTCGCCACCTCCAACCAGCCACCCGAGCAGCTGTACCGCGACGGTTTCAACCGCGAGCGGTTCCTGCCGGCCATCGCCGCCATCCAGCGGCACATGCAGGTGCTGCCGGTAGCCGGCGAGCAGGACCACCGCCTGCACCCCGGCGCTGAGCGCCAGCGTTACTGGGTGGCGCAAGCGGGGCAGGCCAGCCAGCTGGGCGAGGTGTTCCGCCAGCTCAGCCCCGGCGACGACGGCCACGATCAGCCTTTGGCGATCGGCTCCCGGCAGGTGCAGGTGGTGCGGCGCAGCGCGCAGGCCATCTGGTGCCGTTTCACCGACCTGTGCGAACAGCCGCTGGCGGCCATGGAGTTCATGGCTCTGTGCGACCGGTTCCCGGCCATCCTGGTGTCGGGCATTCCGGCGCTGGGGGGTGAACAGCGGGCCGGGCGCATTGCCCGGGGTACCGAGGATGCTGCGGCGCGGGTGGCAGCGGGCGACCGCGAGCTGCCGGCGCTGTCGCCCAAGGACGACGCGGTGCGCCGCTTCATAGCCTTGGTCGACGAATGCTACGACCGCCGGGTGGCGTTGTACCTGGAGGCACAGGTGCCGCTGGATGCCCTCTACACTCAAGGGTATCTGGCGTTCCCGTACCAACGGACCCTGAGCCGGCTACGGGAGATGCAACTGCAACGCTTCGCCTGAAAAGGAGCCGAACCATGGAGCCGCTGTCGCATCATCTGCTGACCCAGGCCTACAACAATGGCTGGGCCAACCACCGTCTGTACAAGGCCTGCCTGCAACTGACCCAGGACGAATTCGTCGCCCCGCGCTGCAGCTTCTTCCCGTCGATCAAGGCCACCCTCAACCACCTGCTGACGGTGGACTGGTTCTACCTGCACATGCTCGAGTGCGAGCAGCGTGGCGAGCAGCCCGACGCCGACGGCGAGCGCTTCTTCGACCCCGAACAGCCGTTTGCCACCTGCACCGACCTGCATGCCGAACAGGCCCAGGCCGATCACCGGCTGATCGCCTATTGCCGGGGCCTGCGCGATGGTGAGCTGGGGCGCTATGTGAGCATCGTGCGCCCTGAGCGGGTGCAGCGCGAGCAACGGCTGCGGCTGCTGGCGCACCTGTTCGAGCACCAGGTGCATCACCGCGGGCAGGTGCATGCGATGCTCAGTGACACGGCAGTGAGGCCGCCGCAGCTGGATGAGTTTTTCTGCGAGGAAGAGGCGGGGTTGCGGGCGGCGGACTTTGCCGAGCTGGGCTGGACCGAGGAGCAGGTCTGGAAAGTGTAGGGGGCTGCTTTGCAGCCCTTCGCGGGCTTGCCCGCTCCCACGGGTAGTGCACAGCTTCCCAAACCTGTGCAGTACCTGTGGGAGCGGGCGAGCCCGCGAAGGGCCGCAAAGCGGCCCCTCGACTATTGGCTCACTTGCCCAGCCACTCCACCAGCGTACGGTTGAACCGCACCGGCTCCTCGATCTGCGGCGCATGCCCCATGCCTTCAAAGGTAATCAGCTCACCCTTGGGAATCAGCTTGGCCACCTGCGGCCCCAGCACTGCATACTTGCCCAGCTTCGCTTTCACCTCCGGCGGCGCGATATCACTGCCGATGGCTGTGGTGTCCTGGTCACCGATCAGCAGCAGGGTGGGCATCTGCAGGTCCTTGAACTCGTGGTACACCGGCTGGGTGAAGATCATGTCGTAGATCAGCGCCGAGTTCCACGCCACCGCTTCATGCCCCGGCCCCTTGTTCAGGCCCACCAGCATCTGCACCCAGCGCTCGTACTCCGGCTTCCAGCGCCCGGCGTAGTAGGTCTTGCGCTCATACTCGCGCACGCCTTCGGCATCCAGCTTGAGCTCGCGCGCATACCACTGGTCCACCGTGCGGTAGGGCACGCCCAGGGCTTTCCAGTCTTCCAGGCCGATGGGGTTGACCATCGCCAGGCGCTCCACCTGCTGTGGGTACATCAACGCATAGCGGGTGGCAAGCATGCCGCCGGTGGAGTGGCCGAGCACGATGCTTTGCTTCACCCCCAGCTGTTCGAGCAGGGCATGGGTGTTGCTCGCCAGCTGCTGGAAGCTGTACTGGTAATGTGCCGGCTTGCTGGAGCTGCAGAAGCCGACCTGGTCGGGGGCGATGACCCGGTAGCCAGCCTTGCTCAGGGCATCGATGGTGGTTTCCCAGGTGGCGGCGCAGAAGTTCTTGCCATGCATCAGCACCACGCTGTGGCCGTTGGCCTGGCCCTGGGCGGGCACGTCCATGTAGCCCATCTGCAGGGCCTGGCCCTGGGACTTGAAGTCGAAATGCTTGAGCGGATGCGGGTAGCTAAAGCCCTCCAGCTGGGGGCCATAGGTGGGCGATTCGGCGGCGATGGCCGAACTGCCGGCGAGGCAGGCTAGGGCCAGGGCGGTTGCGCGCAGCATGGGGGCACTCCGTGTAGGGCCATGTAGGAAGGGGCGACTGTAGCAGCCAGTGGACCACGCGGAACGTGAAAGGTGTTACCAGGCGTGAAACCAGCCCAGGGTAATCATCGCCAGCACCCCATAGCGGCCGGCCTTGGCCAGGGTCACCAGCAGCAGGAAGCGCCAGAACGGCTCACGCATGATGCCCGCGATCAGCGTCAGCGGGTCGCCGATCACCGGCATCCAGCTGAGCAGCAGCGACCATTGCCCCCAGCGCTGGTAGCGCTGTTGCGCGCGTTCCAGCTGGGCAGGGCTGAACGGGAACCAGCGCTTGTCACGCAGGTGCTCGATGGCCCGGCCCAGCACCCAGTTGACCACCGAGCCCAGCACATTGCCCAGGGTCGCCACCAGCAGCAGGGTGGCCCAGGCCTCGGGCTGGCGCAGCAAAAGGCCGACCAGCACGGCCTCCGATTGCAGCGGTAGCAGGGTAGCGGCGCCGAAGGCGCTGAGGAACAGCGCCCACAGGCTGAGCATCAGTAGTTGGCGACCACGGTGTCCTTGCCGTCCTGGGTCACGCCGATGACCTGGTAGGCATCCTTGTGGTCACCCATTTCCATGCCGGGCGAGCCCATAGGCATGCCCGGCACGGCCAGGCCCTTGAGGTCGTTGCGCTTGGCCAGCAGGCGCACCTGCTCGGCCGGCACGTGGCCTTCGACGAACTTGCCGTCGATCACCCCGGTATGGCACGACGCCAGGCGTGGCGCCACGCCCAGGCGTTGCTTCACCTCGCTCATGTTCGGCTCGACATGGTCGTTGACGGTGAAGCCGTTGTCGCGCAGGTGGCTGATCCAGGCCTTGCAACAGCCACAGTTGGGGTCGCGGTAGACGTCGATGGTCTCGGCAGCCTGGGCCAGGCCGGTGATGGCCAGCAGGCCCAGGGGCAGCAGGTGTTTACGCAGCATCATGAAGCACTCCTTCAAAAACGTGGGCGGATACCGGCGACCAGGCCTGTGCCTTGCACGCGCCCGGTGTCGTTGCGGCCCCAGGGGCGGTCCGGTATCCAGCGGTTGGCCAGCAGCATAGCGTAAGCGGCCTTCAGGCGCAGCGCGGCCTGTTGCCGTTCGCCAGCGTTGTCAGGCAGCCAGTCTACCTGCCAGGTAGTGGTTCCGGATGCCGGCCTGTCATCACGCTGGCTAACGTGCGGCACACCTATCTGAGAGCCTGCTGGATCATGACCCTACCACTGGACTGCCTGTTGTACTCCAAGACCAATCTGATCGGCATCGGACCAAACCTGTCCGACGAGGAACGCCAGGACGTGCAAACGTTGCTGGACCATGCCGATGAGTTCGCAAGCCGCTTCCTCGACCGGGACGAGCTATGGAAAAGCTGGTTCGACCGCTTCCGCAATCGCCTGGAGAAACATGGCTGCGTAAGGATGGCCGCCCTGGAGTTGCCGCCGCAGGTCATCAGGGACCATGACGATTTCGATACCGGGCTCGAGCCCATTGGCACAGGCAGCACACCAACGCTGTTGGCCCAACTGGCGCGCGCATCCATGCAGGAACTGCGCATCAGTGCTCACGCCAGCAAGTTCCTGCAGTCGGGTTGGCAGAACGACGTCGCCTCATCGTTTCTGATAACACCCTGCCAGAAGGACGAGGAGGGCCAGATCCATCTGGCGGTCTACTCGTTTCGCTTCAATGCCACGGTGGAAATGCGCGACTTCGGATTCTGGAGCGAGGCCCAGCGTGACATCGTCGTGTGGAACACCGGCACTGTTTACCGTTTTGACCTGGAACGTTTCGCCGCTTTTCGCCAGCAGATTCGTAAGGAATTGGGCGACCGGCGGCTTGGCGCCATTACCAGGATCGAACTTTAGCCACCTCGCTCAAGCTGGCAGGTCACGCATCAGCAGGCCGTATGCCAATGGCACCTGCTCGGGAACAGGAAGGTAGATGGTGTGGCCATCGCCCGGGGCGACCTGCAGCGGTTGCTGCTGGCCATTGCTCATGTGCTCGAGATCGAAGTGGTAGTTGCCGCGTGGGGTCATCAGTTCCAGATGGTCGCCCACGGCGAAGCGGTTCTTCACCTTGACCTCGGCCAGGCCGTCGACGCGCACCCCGGTCAGTTCGCCAACGAACTGCTGGCGCTCGGACACCGAGTTGCCGCGCTGGTAGTTCTGGTACTCGTCGTGCACGTGGCGGCGCAGGAAGCCTTCGGTGTAACCGCGCTGGGCCAGGGACTCGAGGTTGTCCATCAGGGAGCGGTCGAATGGCCGCCCGGCCACCGCGTCGTCGATCGCCTGGCGGTACGACTGCACGGCGCGGGCGCAGTAGAAGTGCGACTTGGTGCGGCCTTCGATCTTCAGCGAGTGCACGCCCATGGCGGCCAGGCGCCCGACATGCTGGATGGCGCGCAGGTCCTTGGCATTCATGATGTAGGTGCCGTGCTCGTCTTCGAACGCCGGCATTTCGGTGCCGGGGCGGTTGCTTTCCTGCAGCAGGAATACCTGCTCGGTCGGTGCACCCAGGCCCAGCGTCGGCTGCACTTCGCGCACGATGTCGCCGGTGGCGTTTTCGGTGGCCGGGGTGGCGTCGTACTTCCAGCGGCAAGCGTTGGTGCAGCTGCCCTGGTTGGCATCGCGCTTGTTGAGATAGCCCGACAGCAGGCAACGGCCGGAGTAGGCCATGCACAGGGCACCGTGGACGAACACCTCCAGCTCCATTTCCGGCACCTGCTGGCGGATCTCTTCGATCTCTTCGAGCGACAGCTCGCGCGACAGGATCACCCGGCTCAGGCCCAGTTGCTGCCAGAACTGCACGCTGGCCCAGTTGACCGTGTTGGCCTGCACCGACAGGTGCACCGGCATCTGCGGGAAGTGCTGGCGTACCAGCATGATCAGGCCTGGGTCGGACATGATCAGCGCGTCCGGTGCCATCTCGACCACCGGCGCCAGGTCCTTGAGGAAGGTCTTGAGCTTGGCATTGTGCGGGGCAATGTTGACCACCACGTAAAAACGCTTGCCCAAGGCATGTGCCTCCTGGATGCCCAGGGCCAGGTTGGCATGGTCGAACTCGTTGTTGCGCACCCGCAAGCTGTAGCGTGGCTGGCCGGCGTAGACCGCGTCGGCGCCATAGGCGAAGGCGTAGCGCATGGTCTTGAGGGTGCCGGCGGGGGCCAGCAGTTCGGGCTTGGCGATAGGGGTCATGTGCGCACCGGAGCAAAAGGCGCGGATGCTAGGGCTGGCAGATACGGCCCGTATTGATTTGCATCAAGGGAATGGCGGCACTTTTGCCAAGGTGCGGCGCACTAATAACGCATAAACCATGCGAGGACCCGCGATGAACCAGACCGCCCTGCAGAACAAAGCCCTGGCAGTACTGCTGGCGCTGGTGACCATTGCCTTCATCTGGATCCTGCTGCCGTACTACGGTGCGATCTTCTGGGCGGTGATACTCGGCATCCTGTTCGCCCCGCTGCAGCGCCACCTGCTGCTGCGTTTCGGCCGAAGGCGCAATCTGGCTGCGGCGGCCACCTTGCTGGTGTGCCTGCTGGTGGCGATCCTGCCGGTGATCATCACCAGCGCGCTGCTGGTACAGGAGGGAGCCGCCCTGTACCAGCGCATCGAGCACGGGGAGCTGGATATTGCCGGTTATGTCGAGCGCGGCAAGGACATGCTTCCGGCGTTTGCCCAGCAGGGCCTGGACAGCATGGGCATGGGCAACCTCGACGGGCTACGCGACAAGATCAGCAAGTGGGCCACCCAGGGCAGCCAGGTGCTGGCCAGCCAGGCGTTCAACTTTGGGCAGGGCACGTTCGAGTTCGTGATCAGCTTCGGCATCATGATGTACCTGTTGTTCTTCTTCCTGCGCGAAGGCGCGGAAGTCGCCCGCCAAGTGCGTCTGGCAGTGCCGCTGCCCGAACACCAGAAGCGCCGTTTGCAGCTGAAGTTCAACCGTGTGGTGCGGGCTACTGTAAAAGGCAACGTGCTGGTGGCCATTACCCAGGGGGCGCTGGGCGGTTTCATCTTCTGGGTGCTGGATATCCCGAGTGCGCTGGTGTGGGCGGTACTGATGGCGTTTCTGTCGCTGTTGCCGGCGGTGGGGGCGGGGATCGTGTGGGCGCCGGTGGCGGCGTACTTCCTGCTGACCGGTGCGATTTTGTCGGGGGTGATCCTGACCGCGTTCGGCGTGCTGGTGATCGGCCTGGTGGACAACTTGTTGCGGCCGATCCTGGTGGGCAAGGACACGCGCATGCCGGACTACCTGATTCTGGTGTCGACGCTGGGCGGGCTGGCGGTGTTCGGGCTCAACGGCTTCGTGATCGGGCCATTGATCGCGGCGCTGTTCGTGTCGAGCTGGGCGATCTTCGCGGCAACCAAACCCCGGGTGCAGTTGCCGGAGTAAGGTTTTGACAGGGCTGCTTTGCAGCCCATCGCCGGCAAGCCAGCTTGTATGGTTAGACTTGAAGGGAGGAGGAGGGACAAAGCCAGCTTCTGACTGTTAGCGCAGTACAGACCGTGGGAGATCTCGCCCCTCCTCCCTTTTCACCCAAGCGCCGATAAAGAATGCTTCCGGGCTCAGACCGACGAAAGACACAAGCCAGCGCCTCTGGGTGACCCTTCAAGTGCTTCAACACTATCGAGGAGAGTTGCTCATGGCAATGGTGGTTGCTGATTCAAAGCGGCTGATTGGCGTGGATGTGGCCAAAGCGGAACTGGTCATCTGGGACGATGAATCAGCAGAGCTCATAGCAATCCCCAATACCAAAGCAGCTATTAAGAAATGGCTCAAAGGCCTCTCGGGTGCGATGTCCGTGGCCATCGAGGCGACCAACATTTATCACGTTCTGTTTACGGATCTGGCCTTTGAGTTTGGGCATACGATCTACGTGGTAGATGGTTACGCCCTGAGCCATTACCGCAAAGGCGTCAACGTACGCGCTAAGACAGATGCAATTGATGCCCAGCTGTTGGCCCGCTATCTGAAGAACGAAGGACAGGACCTTACGCCTTGGGCGCCGCCACCGGCTATCTATCGACAACTTCTGAGCCTGTTTCGGCGACGTGCGGGACTGGTCCAGGCACGAACCAGCCTGTCTCAGGGATGGGCTAATGAACCGCTACTTAGAGCCGCCTTCAAGACACATCTGCGTGCGATGCAGCGGCTTGAGCTGCTGGTGGAGAAGATGATCAAGGGTCTGCTGGAAAAGGCCGGACTGATGCCTCAGGTAAAGCGCTGCATGAAGGTCGAGGGGATTGGTTTTCTAACGGCTGCACGCCTGACTGCGACGTTTCAGCGTGGCAACTTCAGCGGGGGTGATGCGTTTATCGCCTTTTTGGGTATGGATCTGAGGATTGCGCAGTCGGGGCAGAAAAAAGGGCAATCCAAGCTCACGAAGCGAGGAGACCCCGAAGCTCGACGCCTCCTTCACAACGCAGCCATGTCGGCATGCCGCACGGCAGTATGGAAATCGTACTACGAAGAGCGCCTGGCACGTGGTTTTAGCACGACAGCATCGCTTGTCATGCTCGCACGCAAATTGGCGCGAGTAGTATTTGCCCTACTGAAAAGCGGAGATGAGTATCGGTCAAAAGCCGCTTAAAAAACTTCCCTAAAACCATAGAATCTCCCACAGGTACAGCGTTGCTCTCAAGATTGTCGCTGGACCTGTGGGAGCAACTGTCTTTAGAAATTTATTTTCAAGCGTGCCATTCGGGCAGGGCTTCGCTCGATACCGCGTAGCGGTGTCGCTGGCGAAGCCCGCATTTGTAGAAAATCGATCCTCGTTCGTGATCAGGGTGCGGGTACCTGAGGCTTGAGCTCTTTCCACTCCGTTCCGTCACGCAGCATTGCGTTCAGGCGCACCAGCAACACGCGCATGCACGCCACTGCGGCAACTTTTGCGCGCTTGCCTCGGGCTATCAGGGCTTCATAGCGGGTTCTAACTTCTGGGACATGCTGGATCATTGACCAGATCGACATGTAGGCCGCCTTGCGGACTCTGTAACGCCCGCCTTCGATCTTCCTCGGGCCACTCTTCTTGCCGCTGTCTTTGTTGTACGGCGCTAACCCAGCCAAGGCTGCAATTTCGCGCCCCGTCACGCTTCCCAGCTCAGGTAGGTAGGCCATGAAGGTGCCACAACTGATGACGCCAATCCCTTTCACAGACCTTAGCCGCATGGCTGTCGTGCGATCCAGCACGTTCGAGGCACGCTCAATCGCCTTGTCCAAGGCCTTAATCTGATCATTCAGGTAAGCGACATGCTCGGTATAAACGGTAATGGCCGTAGCTGAAGTGGTTTGTTTCATCCGACGCTTGTCATCATCCCGATGCTGGACAAGATTGCCACGGAGTTTGATGAGCTCTCCCAGTTCATCCCGATCTTGATTAGGCTCTATCTGCGGCAAGTCCTCGAAGTCCCTGGCAAACCGCGCCAGCATCTGGGCGTCGATCTTGTCAGTCTTGGCAATTTTGCCCATGGCACTCGCATAGTCCCGACAGCGCCTGGGGTTGACCCTGACGACGTTCAAACCCTCCAGTCGCAAGGCTTTGAATACGGCCCGTTCATAGCCACCGGTGGCTTCCAGCAAGACCCGTTCGACCTCAAGCTCGTTCAGGCATGCGATCAGTTGCGCAAAGCCCTCAGAGTCATTCCTGACCTGGAACTGGGGAATACTTTCAGGAAGAAAGCCCACATCCAGAGTCGCTTTCGAAACGTCGAGACCAACGAAGTAGGAAATCATCGCCAAGCCCTCTTACACTCAAGAAGTGAGAGCACTCTGACTTAGCCCTAGCTTGTGACTGCGAGTTCGCCACTCATTCAACTGTTCGGGCTTAGGTCAGAGTGGGAGGTGGATGGCGACTAGGCTCCCACTCGTGCTTTAGAGCACACCTGGCTTTCAGTCTGCCATCCACTGCTCTCACCCTTTCGAGTTTAAGAGACCTTGAAGACACAAGCTGGCTTGCCGGCGATGGGCCGCAACGCGGCCCCCATGACCGGGTCAGGATGTTTGCGGCATCTCACCCTTGGCCAGGCGCCGGTTGATGTCGGCGATCACTTCGGGCAGTTCGTTGATGGTGTCGATCAGGTAGTGCGGGCGGGAGCCGGCGAACAGGGCGTGGATGCGCTGGCGCTCGCTTTCCAGCTTCTCGGCGCTCAGCGCGCGGTAGCCTTCCCAGGTCAGCCCCAGGGCATTGCCCGAGCACACCAGGGCCACGGTCCACATGCCAGCACGGCGGCCCTCGAGAATGCCCGGCACGGTATCGTCGACCTTCACGCACGCCGCTACATCGTCGATACCCAGCGCGATCACGTTGGCCAGGGCCTGGGCCGGCCATGGGCGGCCGTTCGGGGTTTCGTCGGTAGCCACCACATGGTCGGCCACGTAGCCGTTCTGCGCGGCCAGCTCCACCACCTTGTCCATCACCACCTTCGGGTAGCCCGAGCAAGAGCCGATCTTCAGACCGTCTCGGCGCAGCCCGGTGAGAGTGTCCAGGGCGCCGGGGATCAGCGCCGAGTGCACGGCGATCTTCTCGATCTGCAGTGGCATGAAGCGGTTGTAGATGGCGGTGACATCATCGTCGGTCGGGGTACGGCCGAACACCTTGCGGTAGCGCTCGGCAATTTCCGGCACATCGCACAGGGTGCGGATGTGGTCCCACTTGCCCATACCCATCGGGCCGCGGGCTTCTTCGATGGACACCTGCACATCGAATTCGGCAAAGGCTTCGACAAAGATCTGGGTCGGGGCGAAGGAACCGAAGTCGACCACGGTGCCGGCCCAGTCAAGGATGGCGGCTTGCAGCTGGGTAGGGTTGCTGTAGTTCATGTGCGCTTGTTCCTGAAATTGGGTGGGCAAAGGGTCAGATGTCCAGCACTTCCATTTCCCGCAGCACCTCGGCCACGGCATTCACGGCGGCCTGCATGCCATCCGCTCCGACCACGCCGATGCAGCCGACACGGAAGGTTTCCACCTGGGTCAGCTTGCCCGGGTAGAGGATGAAGCCCTTGGCCTTGACCCGCTCGTAGAAGTCCTTGAACTGGTAGCGGGGATCGTTCGGTGCGTGGAAGGTGACGATGATCGGCGCCTGGATCTCGGCAGGCAGGAAGCTGCGCAGGCCGATGGCGGCCATGCCGTCGAGCAAGGTCTTGCAGTTGTCGGCGTAGCGCTGGTGGCGCGCTGGCAGGCCACCTTCCTCGTTGTATTGCTGCAGCGCTTCGTGCAGGGCAGCGACCACGTGGGTCGGCGGGGTGAAGCGCCACTGGCCGGTCTTGGCCATGTAGGTGTGCTGGTCGTGCAGGTCCATGGCCAGCGAGTGGGCGTTGCCTTCGGCAGCGGCCAGGGCGGTTTTCTCGGCGAACACGAAGCCCATGCCAGGTACCCCTTCCAGGCATTTGCCGGAGGCGGCGATCAGCGCCTCGAAGGGGATGGCGCGGGCATCGATCGGCAGTGCGCCGAACGAGCTCATGGCGTCGATGATCAGGCGCTTGCCGTGGCCTTTGATCACCTGGGCGATCTCGGGCAGCGGGTTGAGGATGCCGGTGCTGGTTTCGCAGTGGATCAGCGCGACGTGGGTGATGGCCGGATCGGCGGCCAGCAGGCGGTCGACGTCGGCGGCGGTGGTCGGCTGGTCTTCGGCGGTTTCGAAGGTGCTGTAGGCACGGCCCAGCACTTTGCAGATCTTCGCCAGGCGCTGGCCATAGGCGCCATTGATCAGCACCAGGACCTTGCCGTCACGCGGCACCAGGGTGCCGATGGCCGCTTCCACGGCGAAGGTGCCGCTGCCTTGCAGGGGTACGCAGTGGTGGCTGGCGCTGCCGTCGATGATGGCCAGCAGTTGCTCGCAGACACTGGCCGTCAGTTGGTTGAAGTCGCGGTCCCAGGAGCCCCAGTCCACCAGCATGGCTTGGCGGGTGCGGATTGATGTGGTCAGGGGACCGGGGGTCAGCAGAATCGGGGCGTTGCTCATTCCGTTATTCCTCACAAGCGGTGGGCTGAAACTACGGGGCCTAGGTTGCAATTGGCGCTGTCATCAATCAAATTGTTTGTTGTTATCCGAGCTATAATTCAGGCCGATAAATATGAACCTGTTCCAGTTGCGTGCCTTCGATGCCGTGGCCCGTGAGGGCAGCTTTACCCGTGCCGCCGCACGCCTGTTCATCAGCCAGCCGGCGGTGACCGGGCACGTGAAGGCGCTGGAGGAGCACTACCAGATCACCTTGCTGCGGCGTACCGCGCGGCGGGTGGAGTTGACCGAAGAGGGCACCCGCCTGGCGGCCATCACCCGCGCCATGTTCGGCCTGGCCGAAGAGGCGCAGGCCATGCTCGAGGCCAATCGGCAACTGCTGACCGGGCGCCTGGAGGTGGCGGCCGATGGCCCGCACCGGGTCATGCCGATGCTGGCGCTGCTGCGCGAGCGCTACCCGGGCATTACCGTCAACCTGCGCCTGGGCAATGCCCAGGAAACCTTGGCGGCATTGCTCAGCGAACATGCCGACGTGGCCGTGCTGACCGAGATCGAACCGCGCAAAGGCCTGCATTTGCAAAACCTGTGCGAGTCGCGGTTGTGCGCCTTGCTGCCGGCGGGGCATGCCTGGGCCAGCGGCGAGGGTGATTTGCCGCTGGCTGAGCTGCACCAGCAGATCATGGTGTTGCGCGAACCCAGCTCCACCACCCGGCGCACCTTCGACAAGGCCTGCAACAAGGCTGCTGTGCAACCTCGGGTGCTGCTGGAGCTGGACAGCCGCGAGGCGGTGACCGAAGCGGTGGCCTCGGAGCTGGGCATTGGCGTGGTGTCGTCCACCGAAGTCGCCAATGACCCGCGGGTAGTGGCACGCCCGCTGGCCGGTGACGGCCTGGTCAACCAGCACCTGATCGGCTGCCTGGAGCGCCGCCGTGAGCTGCGCCTGATCCAGGCGTTCCTAGGCCTGGCGGCGGGGCTGTGATGGCTGTTTTCAACGGGGCGGCCTAAGATGGCCGGCATTGAGCCGACAGGACCGTCGATGAGCGAGAAAGACACCATTTCCATGCAGCTGGTGCGCGAAGCGCTGTTGCAGACTTGCCCCGCCGGCGAGCCCGATACCGGCTTGCTGGCCCGGGCGGGTATCGCCGTCGAACAACTGCACCTGCCAGCGGCACGGGTCAGTGCCGAGTCCTATGCCCGGCTCTGGCGTCTGCTGGCGCGGCGCTGCAACGATGAGTTCTTCGCCATGGACCCGCGCGGCCTGCGCAGCGGCAGCCTGGCGTTCATGTGCCGTGCCAGCATGGGCCAGCCAACCCTGGGCGCCGGCCTGGAAACCGCGCTGGCGTTCCTGTCACTGATGCTTGAAGACCTGCAGCCAAGCCTGGTGCGCCAGCAAGGCCTGGCCGAAATCGTCATCAACGAACCGCGTGACACACCGCGCCGCGCTTTCACCTATTTCACCTTCTGGATGATCGTGCACGGTGTGACCTGCTGGTTGGCCGGGCGGCGTATCCCGATCCTGGCCATCGATCTGCGCTGTGCCGAGCCGCCGTTCTGCGATGACTACCGGGTGATGTTTTCGGAAAACCTGCAGTTCGAGCGCCCGCGCACGCGCATGATCATCGCTGCCGAATGCCTCGAGCTGCCGCTGCGGCGCAGCGAAGAAGAACTGCAGCGCTTTCTGGCCGAGGCGCCGGGCAACATCCTGGTCAAGTACCGTGACCCGGCCAGCCTCGGGCGGCGCATTCGCACCGACCTGCTGCGCCTGGACCCGGGGCAGTGGCCCGATGGCGACAGCCTGGCGCGCCAGTTGTGCCTGTCGCCTTCTACCCTGCGCCGGCGGTTGGCCGAAGAGGGGCAGAACTACCAAGGGTTGAAGGACAGCGTGCGTCGTGAGCTTGCAATTGCCTGGCTGAGCCAGGAAGACGCGGCCATGGGCGAAATCGCCGAGCGCCTGGGCTTTGCCGACAGCAGTTCGTTCTACAAGGCATTTCGCAAGTGGTTCGGCTGCAACCCTGGGCATTACCGTGCGCTGATCCTCAAGCGCGGCAGTGGCGGCTAGGGAACCACGCCTTCCCGCTGCCGGCTGGCGCCGCTGACAAGCATCGTGACAAGTCGATCACTGACCAGGAAATCGACGATGTCTCAACCTGCCTTGCACCCCAAGTTGCTTCACCCCGCCGAAGATTTCATCGCGCAAAGCTTGCCGGCCTGGCTGAAGGCGGCCAAGCCCAAGCAGCTTGCCAGGCTGCAATTGCGTTTCAACGCCTATCTGGCGAGCCAGCGGCAGATGGCAGGGTTCGCCGACCGCCTGCAGCCTCTGGACCGTTTTGCCAAGCAACTGTTCGAGCCTGCCTTGCGCCAGGACAGCCAGCTGAAGCTGCAGGTCGACCTGGACAAACTGGTGTGGCGCGAAACACGCGCACGGCTGGATGTGAGAACCGGCTTGATCCCTGATTATCAACCGTACTTCGTGCGCATGCCGGCCTTGCAAAAGCTGTTGCAGAACTTCAAGGCCAGCGAGTCCTTCTTCCTCGGCACCGCCTTGACCCTTCCGGGAGCCCATCAGGACGAGCAGGTGGTGAGCGAAGACATCGACCGGATTGTCAGCCTGTGCCGCCAGGTGGATGTCGGCAGCGCCTACCAGCGGCACCTGGCGCAGGTATTGACCCCTGACTTTGAAAAAGCCCTGACTACCGACCGGCGCCTGGAACTGGCCGTGGCGGTCGAGATCGCGGCCATCAAGCAGCAGCTGGATCCGGAAGACCTGCTGGTGCTGCGTATCGCGTGCAAGGTTGAACCCGCCGTGATCAAGGGGCCGGTGCAGCTGGAGATCGGTGCACTGCAGGTCCTTGGCTGCCGGGTGGATGGCGCGCTGGCCGTTGAGTTGATCGAGCAGCCCCGCCACCAGTCCACGTTTCCCTTCGGGGTGCCTGGGCGCTTGAAAAGAGTGATCCTGTATACCCCTGACGATCAGGCGCAACCCCTGCGCGCGTTCACCAACTGGGATGAGGCGAACCGCGTCCTGGCCACGGCGATGGGCAACCAGGCCTATCGACAGGCATTTGTGCGGCGCATTGCCTTGAATGATCGCGCCACTTGCGAGCAGGCTTTGGCCACCCGCTTGCAGGATGCACAACCTGACCTGGAACCTCGCAGGGTGTTGGAAGCGGGGGACGGTTTTGCGTCGATGGCCGCCTGGCACATGCAGCGAATCAAAGCCGATGCACGTTTCCTTGCGGTGCCCACCGCCCAGGCCGATGACGCGGCTGCGGAGCAGCGCCTGGACGAGCTCAAAGGCGCTGGCCTGGTCTTGCTCAACCTGGCGGGCTTGTTCGTGCCGGTCATCGGGGCTTTGCTGGTGGCGGACCTGGCCAGGCAACTGTTGACCGAAACTTTCGAGGGCGTGCGCGACTGGCAGTTGGGCCATCAGCATGAGGCCTTGATGCATATGCTTCAGGTGGCCTTCAGCGTGGCAACCACCGGTGCGGTGGTTGTCGGTGCCCACCTGGCCCGCAGCGCATTCGTCGAAACCCTGGAGCCGGTCATCACCGAAGATGGCCGGCAACGGCTGTGGCGCAATGAGCTGGCGCCTTACCAGGACACTACTCCACCCGTTCAGCTGACGGAGCTCGACAACGGTTTGCTCGCCGAGGGTGAGCGCCATTGGTGGCGGTCGAATGGTGCCTTGTATCGGGTAAGGCAAACCGCCAATGGCGCTTGGCGCTTGCTGCATGCCGAAGGTGACACGGCGTTCGGGCCGGTGCTGGAACGTTGCTCTGCGCGTGGCTGGCGGCTGGCTTACGAGCGGCCACTGGAATGGCAGGGCGCCGCACTGTTGCTCGGGCGGCTTTGGCCGGCGGCGACCGCGATGGACGCCGTGCGGGTGGAACAGGTGCTGAAGGTCGCGGATGTCGACGAGGCCTACTTGCGTGGCCTGCTGGTGGAACGGCGCGGGTTGCCGGTGCAGCTGCGCGATACCTTGCAGCGCTTTGCCGTGGACGCACGCGCGCAGGCCTTTTTCAGCCGGCTGGAAGCGGGGGAGGCTGATACCGCTACCGAGCTGTGGCAATGGTGCATCGAACGGTTGCAACTGCAGGGTGAAACCGTCGAAGAACAGGTGCTGTCGATCCGTGACGCGGCAAGCGAGTTGCGTGAGGCGATGCTCGAGCATTTCTCCAGGCTTTATCTGGCCGACGACCCGCTGCTGGGCTTGATCCAGCGCGACTTCCCGACGCTGCCAGACGCCTATGCCCTCGATGTGCTCGAGCAGGCCACCGAGGCTGTGCGCCTGCGCATGCAGGCAGAGTCTCGCCTGCCGCTGGCGTTGGCTGAACAGGCGCGGGTGGCCCTGCAGCTGGCGCGCCTGACCCGCATGCGCGAAGCGTTGTACCTGCAGGGCAGTTATCGGCCGGAAGTGGTGGCGCTGGTCTTTGCCCTGCTGCGTCGGCATGGCCCCGGCGCTGCCGGGTTCAATCTGGTATTGCGCCGTGACCCGTATGCCGGGGCAGCGATGGAGCGGCTGTTCGCCGAGACCGACCTTGAGCAGGCCGTGGTGCTGGTCAGGCGGGAGGGGCGCTTCCAGCTCTACAACGACAGAGGCTTGCCGGATGAGCGCGAGGTCGCCGCCCCCGAGGGGCTGTTCGAGGTGCTGGCCGCTTGCCTGCCCGTGGAATACCGGGTGCGACAGGGTTGGAATGGCGCCGATGCGCCGACCAGAATCCGCGAGCAGATGCAGGCCTGGCTACCCGGTGACCGGCAGGCCCTGCTGCGCCTGCTCGGTTGGCGGGAGGCAAGGCCCATGGCATCGCCCATGCAGCGTTTGGCCGATGGCCGAGCGGGCTATCCATTAGGCGGCTGCCAGTCGTGCATCGGCTCGCCGGAGCGCGTGGTGCGGCAGCGGGTGCGCGCGTTGTATCCCGGTATCGGGGATGCCGGCGTCGATCGCTATGTCCAGAGCCTGTTGGACATGCGCGGGGGGCTGTTCGAGAACCTGCTGCGCGTCGAGCAGGAATACCGCCGCCTGGATGACAGCTTGCTGGCCTGGGTTGAAGAGGTAGCGGGCAGCGCCAGCCGTGCACGCCGACGCGTCGCAGATTCGATGCGGCGTGCCTGGCAGATGCGCAGCGACCGCGCCGCCGGGGCTATCGGCAACGATGCAATGCTCAGCCTGAGCATCGTCGCCGTACCGGTGGGCAGCCTGCCCGCGTTGCCGGTCGGGACGGACTTCTCGCACGTTTCGGAATTGACCCTGTCGGCGCTCGGTCTGGATGCCATCCCGTCGGGGTTCCTCGCCTGCTTCCCCAATCTGCTGTGCCTGGACATGAGCGACAACGCCTTGCGCGCGCTACCTGCGGGGCTGGAGCGGTTGACCGCCTTGCGCCAGTTGCTGATGCCGCGCAACCGTATTCGTGTCTCGGAGCCGCAGGCCAATGTGCTGACCGGCCTGGCGCTCTTGCGTTCGCTGGACCTGAGTGACAACCCGCTCGGCGACATCAGGCTACAGTTCGAGCGGTTGCCCAGCCTGCGGATCCTGCGTTTGAACCGGGTGCAGATGACGGCGCTGCCCCGGGGCCTGGAGTGGTGTGGCCTGTTGGTCTTCGCCGACCTTCGCAACAACCAGATAGCCGAGTTGCCGGCAGCCTTGTTTCAGGCCCCGTTGCAGTTGCGCCGTGCCATGCACCTGGAGGGCAATGCGCTGTCAGTGCAGGATCTCGATCGCCTTTATTCCGTCGAACGCCTGCTGGACACGCCCCGCCCGCAACGGAACGCCCCGGCCCGGGAACAATGGTTGCAGACCTTGGCCCCAGCAGCGCGGCAGGAGCAGCAAGGAAAATGGGATGCGCTGAATGCCGAGCCCGGCAGCCTGGCTTTCTTCGAGCTGCTTAGACAACTGACGAGCACGGCCGAATTCAGCAAGGCGCCGGCCGAACTCGGATTCAGGGTATGGGCAATGCTGGATGTCGCCCATGCCGATACCGCCACGCGCATGGCGCTGTTTGACCTGGCAGCGGAGCCCATCACCTGTGTGGACAGCGTTGCCATCGTGTTCAGCCGCCTCGAGGTGCGCATGCATGTCGAGCAGGCCACCCGCGGCGGTGACCCGATCTCGACCCGCTCGGCACGCCTGCAGTTGGCCAAGCGGCTGTTTCGCGTGCACTGGGTAGAGAAAATCGCCCGGCGCGAAATGGACGCCCGCTACCAGGATGGACGCTGGAGCCGGGGAAATCATGATGAAGAGGAGGTGGAGGTCAATCTTGCCTACCTCAGCGGCTTGGCCCAGCGCCTGGACCTGTTGGGCCAACCTCGTCATATGCAGTTTGGCAGGCTGGCCAACGTGTCGCCGCTGCAACTGGAGGAGGCCTTCAAGGAAGTGCTGGAGGTGGAGGCGGGTGAGCAACGGATCGTGTTCATCAGCGAGCGTGATTTCTGGTTGCCGGTACTGCGAGCAGAGCATCCGGACGACTTCGAAACCCTGGAAGCGCAATTCTCCCTGCGGATGGAAACTCTGTACGAGCAAAGGGAGGCCTTGACCAGTGACGAGTACCGGAAACTGGGCGACGCCCTGCGCGATGAACGCGAGCAGGCCCTGGCCAGACTTGCCCAGCGCCTTACGCACGAAGCGTTCATGGTGCCAGAGGCAAAGTGACGGCGCTTCACGGGCGGCACGCAGTGTGCCGCCCTGCTTCTACCGCAGGGGTTCCCTCTGCGCAAGCGCTGGCAGGTTGCACACCATGCGTGGCTTTCGACAGCCATCCAGGGACCTGCCATGACCCGCGAACCACACGCACCACAGCCCGCATCAGCGTCTTCCAGCCACTTGCACGACGGTTTCATCGGTGACCGGTTGCCTGCCTGGCTCAAACAGGCCACGCAAAGCCAGATACGCACCTTGCGCGAAAGCCTGGAAGCCCATCATGCCACCCAGGCCCGGTTGCGCGGGATCACCCTGGCGCTGCCGTCACCGCAGCAGTTCGCCGAACGGCAATTCGCCAGTTTGTTGCGCGAGCCGCTGCCGGGCGACGTAGCGTTCTGGCAGTTGGAGTGGCTGGAGGTTTCCCATCGTTTCTCGTCCACGCCCGGCGCAGAGCCGCAATTTCCCACTTACGGGCAACGGCGTGAAAACGGCTTGCTCCGCCTGATGCGCAACTTTGCCGCCAGCAACGATTTCTACCTGGGAACCGGGTTGGTCGCGCCGGGGCAGGAACGGGTACTTTCGCGAGGCACCGATGAACTGGTCGAGGCGTGCCGCAAGCTCGATGCCGGGCGCCTGTACCAGCAGGAGCTGGACCGCACATTCGATGCCGCGGCACAGCGCATCTTGTGTGAAGACAAGCGCTCCGGGCTGCGTCTGGCCGTGGAGGTTGCCGCGCTGAAAGGCGAGATCACCGAGCCGGTCAAGGAGGCATTGCAAGCCCTGGTGGATAAACCCGCGGATCGGCGATCCGCCAGCCTCACGGGCCACCCGGGCCTGCTCGAAGCCCTCGGTTGCCCAGTGGCGGATGGTGTGTGGATTCAACTTCGCGACACGCATGGGCAAACGCAGGGCGGCGTGCTCTACCTGCCCAGCGACCCGGTACAGGCGTTGCGACACTTCGACAGCCATGCCTCGATCAACCGCGCGCTGGTGGCCGAGCTGCGCCATGAACCCTATCGCCAGGCGTTCAGCCAGTTGATCGGCCTGGATCAGCGTGCCGGGTTCATGCACAAGCTGCAGGCCCGCCTGAAGGATGACAAGCCGGGCCTGGAGCTCGATGGCAGCGTGCCGCAACATGACATTTTCCAGGCGCTGGCTGCACAGCAGACCAACCGGGTGAAGCAGGATGGCCGCCTGTTGCTGGTGGCAACTGCCGATGCCGATGAAGCCGCATCGCGTGAGCGGCATGAGGCGTGGAAGGCCGCCGGTCTCGATGTGCTCAACCTCGCTGGGCTGTTTATTCCGGTGGTGGGCGGCTTGCTGCTCGGGCAACTGGTGGCCCAGACCCTCTCGGAGGTTTTCGAGGGCACGCAGGACTGGTTGCGAGGCCATCAGCACGAGGCGCTGGAGCATATGCTGGGGGTTGCCGAGATACTGGCGGGCACCGCCGCGACTGTGGTGGGCGTCACCTTCGTGCGCAGCGCGTTTGTCGCGGCGCTGGAGCCGGTAAGGCTCGCCAATGGGGCGGGGCGTTTGTGGTCCCGAGATCTGGCAGCCTTTGCCTCGACCCCTGAAACGATCACCTTGGGTGCGGACGGGGCCTATGCCGATGGCGAGCGCCGCTGGATGAAGGCCGACGGGGTCTTCTACGAAGTTCATCGGCCTGACCCCGATGGCCCCTGGCGTCTGCGCCACCCCGGTCGCGAAGAGGCGTACGGACCGGTCGTGCTGCACAATGGCGAACGCAGCTGGCGCTTGATGCATGATGAGCCGCAGTGTTGGCGCGACCCTGCGAAAATGCTCGATACCCTTTGGCCGCGCGATCAACCTTTCGATAACCAGCAGGCGCAGCGGATCTTGCGCATGGCCGGCATCGATGAGGACGAACTGCGCGGCCTGCTGGTGGAAAACCGGCGAACGCCTGCCACCTTGCGGGAAACCCTCAGGGCATTCGATGCCGATGCCCGGATCGACACGTTCTTCCGCAACCTGGAACGCGACATTGTCTCCGATGAGGACTTGCAGCTGCTGGCCTGGTGCGAGTCCCGACCGGGCGGCGTAAAAGGGCGTGCCGCAGTGCTGGCGGACCGGCCAAGGTCGAGCGACCTGCTGTTCGCACGGCTGACACGCCTGCCCGAATCGGCGGAGCCTTTGCTCAAGCCGCTGATGGCGCTGGGGCTGCCTGAGCCCTATGCGCGCGATCTGGCTGACCGAGCAAGTCACGAGGCTCGCCAGCTGTTCGTCAGTGGTGGAAAGTTGCCGCAAAGCCTGGCCACCCAGGCCAGGTCGTTGTGCTCGCAGGCGAAGGTGAGCAGGGCGCTGGCAGGGTTTTATCTGCCGAGTGCATATAGCGACGAAACGGGCATGTTGGTGCTGGCATTGCTGAATGTCGAGGCCATTGATGCGTTCAGCCTGGCGTTGAGCAATGCTGCTGCGGATGCCGTGGCGTTGAAACGCATCGGTTCGGTTGGCGATGCGGCCGAGCAGCGGGTGCTGGTGCGTGAGCAAGGGGTCTTTGCCTTGTATGACGGGCAGGGCCGAAAACTCGCGATGCAGCCGCCTGCTTCCTCGTGCATCTTCCAGGCCGTGCTGGCCGCGCTCGAATCGCGCAGCCTGCTGGGCCGTCTGGGCCTGGCCGAGAACGCCAATGCCGAGCGCCTGCGCGAGAAGCTCATGGCGCACCTGGGCACCCATGAGGAAATCGCCCGCATGCTGGGCTGGGCACCGACAGAGCGCTGGTTCAACCCCGGGCAGCGCCTCGCCGATGGCCGTGTCGGCTACCTGCTCAGTGGGCGCGCATCACCGCCCACCACACCCAGGGAGCAGCTGCGGGCCGGCCTGAGGCAGTTCTTCCCGGGGCTGGGCGATTCGCTGGAAACGCAAGTTGACCGCTGGCTGCTGCAGAATGTGTCGGTCGCCGATGCGCTCCTGGCGCTGCAGGACGATTTTGAGCAGTTGGACCGCGCGCTCAATGGTTGGGTGTCGGCTGCGCTGAGTGACACTTTGCGGGCGCGACGCCAGCTGTTCGCCGACCGATTACGGCGTGCCTGGCAGGCGCTTGGTGACGATGTGGTGGTCGACCGTGACGGCAGGCGCCAGGGGCTGCGCCTGGTCCTGAATGATCTGCCAACGGATTCGTTGCCGGTCATGCCCGCGCCTATCGATTTCTATCACGTCACCACCCTGGTACTGAGCGAGACGTCCATCGGGGTGGTGAACGAGGAGTTTCTGCGGGCATTCACCTACCTGCAGGAGCTGGACCTGAGCCACAACCAGCTGTTGCGCTGCCCGCGCGGGCTTGGCTACCTGACCAACCTGCGCCGGTTGCGCCTGGGGCATAACCGCATTCGCCTGGATGCCCATGCCATCGAAGCACTGAACGGGTTGCCGCTGCTCAGCCACCTCGACCTGAGCTACAACAGCCCGCTGGGGGTGTACGAAATGCGCTTCCATCACCTGCCTCATCTGATCGAGCTGAATTTGCGCCGCTGCGGGCTCAGCGAGTGGCCCAGAGGGCTCGAGCTGTGTGGCTTCCTGCAACGAGCCGACCTGCGTGACAATTTCCTGCGGGGTGTGCCTGACGGCGTGCTGGCCATGCCGCTGGAGTTTCGCCAGCGCATCCTGGTCGATGGCAACCGCCTGAGCATGGCCGATTACGGCAAGCTCTATGCCTTGGAGCCGCTGCTGGAGGAACCGCAGGAAGAGATCGGCCGAGCCTGGTGGGTCGGTTCCGACTCCGCCAGCCATGGGCGCGGCGAGCTTTGGGACCGGCTGAGCACCCGGGACGAAAACACCCGCCTGTTCGATCTGCTGGAGCTTTTGCAAGGCTTGGCGGACTTCAGCTGGCCCAAGGCTTATCTGCTGCGCATGGGCTGGCAATGCCTGTCGATGCTGGAGACAGACGTCGAGTTCGCTCGCCAGGCGCAACTGGCGGCCGACAATGTGGTGATGGATGACAACGGTGCCATCGACCTGTTCAGCCGACTGCTGCGTCTGCATGCCGAGCGCGACGCGGCAGGCGATAGCGCCCAATCCCGTGGCCCGAGGTTGCTGGCATTGGGGCGCGCCTTGCAACGCCTGGACCGCCTTGAGGAGTATGTCGAGGCCGAGCGGCAAAACCTTGAAGGCTTCGCCGAGCCCGCGGTACTGGCGACGTTGGCAATGCGTTACAGGGTACGCTTGCGCACCAGGCTCAGGTTGCCCTTCCAGCCCGCCAGAATGCGCCTCAGGGCGGCAGCTGTAGGGTTGAGCGAGCATCGGCTGCAGGCGGCAGAGGCGGCCGTGGAAAGGGCGAACGTTCTCGTTGATGTAGTCGCAAACCTGTGCACGCGCGCATTCTGGCAGCGTTTTTTGCAACAGCACTTCGCCCAGCCGTTCAATGACCTTGAGCAACTCGCTGCGGAGCAGCGGGCAGCACTTGCGGTAAGGCGCGATGAACTGGGTGAAGCACAGTATCTGAACCAGGAACAGGCTCTGGATGCGCAGCTGCAGGCCGATCGGCTGGCGTTGCAACTGCAACTGACCGAGCACTACGTGATCAGCCTGGAGCGCGCACCGGGCTGATGGCCACCGGCCAAACCGGTCATCCAGTTTGACAACTTAGGCCATTGCCGCGACGCCAGCGCGGCGCGAACATCGTCGGACCGATGGTTCAACTCCAAAAACAAGAAACCAGGAGTCCGACGATGCGCGATTACACCGAGGCCGCTCGTGCGTTCGACCATGGCCAGGCTGCTGCGGCGGCGCTGCATGGCAACCTCGAAGCCCTCAATGCCTGTGTCGAATGTTGCGACCGCCATGCCGGTGAGGGCAAGACCGCACTGGTCTGGGAAGACCGCGAGGGCAACAGCGTGCGCTTGAGCTTCGACCAGTTGCAGGCACTGGCGGCCCGTTTCGCCAATGTGCTCGAAGCGCAAGGCGTGGGTGCGGGTGACCGGGTCGCCGGCCTGATGCCGCGTACCCCCGAGCTGCTGGTCACCATCCTCGCCACCTGGCGTCTCGGCGCGGTGTACCAGCCACTGTTCACCGCGTTCGGCCCCAAGGCCATCGAACATCGCCTGGAGCAGTCCCACGCCCGCGTGGTCGTCACCGACAGCCACAACCGCGCCAAGCTGGACGATGTGCACGCCTGCCCGACCATCATCACCGTCAATGCCCGCAATGGCGAGCTGGACTTCCAGCAGTGCCTGGACAAAGCCGCAGACAAATGCGAGCCGGTCATGCGCTCGGGCAACGACCCGTTCCTGCTGATGTTCACCTCCGGCACCACCGGCCCGGCTAAACCGCTGGAAGTGCCGCTGCGTGCCATCGTCGCGTTCCAGGGCTACATGCGCGATGCCATCGACCTGCGCCCCGAGGACAACTTCTGGAACCTGGCCGACCCGGGCTGGGCCTATGGCCTGTATTATGCGGTCACTGGCCCGCTGTCGCTGGGCCATGCCACCACCTTCTACGATGGCCCGTTCAGTGTTGAAAGCTGCGCACGGGTGATCGACAAGCTGGGCATCACCAACCTGGCCGGCTCGCCCACCGCGTACCGCCTGCTGATTGCCGCCGGGGATGACTTCTCGGCACCGATCAAGGGCCGCCTGCGGGTGGTCAGCAGTGCCGGTGAACCGCTCAACCCGGAAGTGATCCGCTGGTTCGCCGACGAACTGGGCGTGACCATCCACGACCACTACGGGCAGACCGAACTGGGCATGGTGCTGTGCAACCACCATGGCCTGCAGCACCCGGTACACCTCGGCTCGGCCGGCTTCGCCATCCCCGGCCACCGCATCGTGGTGCTGGACGAGCAGGGCAACGAACTGTCCGCCGGGCAGCCGGGCATCCTCGCGGTCGACCGCGAGCAGTCGCCGCTGTGCTGGTTCGCGGGCTACCACGGCCTGCCGACCAAAGCCTTCGTCGGCAAGTACTACCTCAGTGGCGACACCGTCGAACTGAACCAGGACGGCAGCATCAGCTTCGTCGGCCGCAGCGACGATGTGATCACCACCTCCGGCTACCGGGTCGGCCCGTTCGACGTCGAGAGTGCACTGATCGAGCACCCAGCGGTGATCGAAGCGGCGGTGATCGGCAAACCGGACCCGGAGCGCACCGAACTGATCAAGGCCTTCGTGGTATTGGCCAGCGGTTACCAGGGCAGCGCCGAGCTTGAAGAGGCTTTGCGCCAGCACGTGCGCCAGCGCCTGTACGCCCATGCCTACCCAAGGGAAATCGAATTCGTCAGCGAGCTGCCCAAGACCCCGAGCGGCAAGCTGCAACGCTTCATCCTGCGCAACCAGGAAGTCGCCAAACAACAAGCGCAACAGGCCACCCCTGCCAGCGCCTGAAAGGAACCGATCATGCAGATAGCCAACAAACACTTCATCGTCAGCGGCGCCGCCTCCGGGCTGGGCGCTGCCACCGCGCAGATGCTGGTCGAGGCCGGCGCCAAGGTCATGCTGGTCGACCTCAATGCCCAGGCCGTTGAAGCCAAGGCTCGCGAGCTGGGCGAAAACGCCCGTTTCGCGGTAGCCGACATCAGCGACGAGCAGGCCGCCCAGGCGGCGGTCGATGCGGCCGTCAGCGCCTTTGGCAGCCTGCACGGGCTGGTCAACTGCGCCGGCATCGTCGGTGCCGAGAAAGTGCTGGGCAAACAGGGCCCGCATGGCCTTGCCAGCTTTGCCAAGGTCATCAACGTCAACCTGATCGGCAGCTTCAACCTGCTGCGCCTGGCCGCCGCGGCCATGGCCGAAGGGGCTGCCGATGAGGGGGGGGAGCGCGGGGTGATCATCAACACCGCCTCCATCGCCGCCTATGACGGCCAGATCGGCCAGGCGGCCTACGCTGCTTCCAAGGGCGCCATCGCCAGCCTGACCCTGCCGACCGCCCGCGAACTGGCGCGCTTCGGCATCCGTGTGATGACCATTGCCCCGGGCATCTTCGAAACGCCGATGATGGCCGGCATGACCGAGGAAGTACGCGCCTCGCTGGCCGCCGGCGTGCCTTTCCCACCGCGCCTGGGGCGCCCGCAGGAATATGCCGCGCTGGCCCGCCACATCATCGAGAACAGCATGCTCAACGGCGAGGTTATCCGCCTCGACGGCGCACTGCGCATGGCTGCCAAGTAAGGAGAGCGAACATGACCCTCGCCAATGACCCGATCGTTATCGTCAGCGCCGTGCGCACGCCCATGGGCGGCCTGCAGGGCGACCTCAAGAGCCTGACCGCGCCGCAGCTGGGCAGCGCCGCCATCCGTGGTGCCGTGGAGCGTGCTGGCATCGATGCTGCCAGTGTCGAGCAGGTGCTGTTCGGCTGCGTGCTGCCGGCAGGCCAAGGCCAGGCACCGGCGCGCCAGGCCGCGCTGGGCGCCGGGCTGGACAAGCACACCACCTGCACCACCCTGAACAAGATGTGCGGTTCGGGCATGCAGGCGGCGATCATGGCCCATGACCTGCTGCTGGCCGGCACTGCCGATGTGGTGGTGGCCGGTGGCATGGAAAGCATGACCAACGCCCCGTACCTGCTGGACAAGGCCCGTGGCGGCTACCGCATGGGCCACGGCAGAATCATCGACCACATGTTCATGGACGGCCTGGAAGACGCCTACGACAAGGGCCGCCTGATGGGCACCTTTGCCGAAGACTGTGCCCAGGCCAATGCCTTCAGCCGCGAAGCCCAGGACCAGTTCGCCATCGCCTCGCTGACCCGCGCCCAGGACGCTATCAAGAGTGGTCGCTTTGCTGCCGAGATCGTGCCGGTCGAGGTTACCGAGGGCAAGGAGAAGCGCGTCATCAAGGACGACGAACAACCGCCCAAGGCGCGCCTGGACAAGATCCCGCAGCTCAAGCCGGCCTTCCGCGAAGGCGGCACGGTGACCGCCGCCAACTCCAGCTCGATTTCCGACGGTGCTGCGGCGCTGGTGCTGATGCGCCGCTCCGAAGCCGACAAGCGCGGCCTCAAGCCGCTGGCGGTGATCCACGGCCACGCCGCCTTTGCCGACACCCCGGCACTGTTCCCGACCGCGCCGATCGGTGCCATCGACAAGCTGATGAAACGCACTGGCTGGAACCTGGCCGAGGTCGACCTGTTCGAGATCAACGAGGCTTTCGCCGTGGTCACCCTGGCGGCCATGAAGCACCTCGACCTGCCGCACGACAAGGTCAATATCCATGGCGGCGCCTGCGCCCTCGGCCACCCGATCGGCGCTTCCGGCGCGCGCATCCTGGTGACCCTGCTGTCGGCCCTGCGCCAGAACAACCTGCGCCGTGGCGTGGCGGCCATCTGCATTGGCGGTGGCGAGGCCACGGCCATGGCTGTCGAATGCCTGTACTGAGGTGAATCATGCTGGTAACTGACGAGCAACAACAGATCGCCGACGCGGTACGCGCCTTTGCTCAGGAGCGCCTGAAACCGTTTGCCGAGCAATGGGACAAGGAACACCGCTTCCCCAAGGAGGCCATCGACGAGATGGCCGAGCTGGGCCTGTTCGGCATGCTGGTGCCGGAGCAGTGGGGCGGCAGCGACACCGGCTACGTGGCCTATGCCATGGCCCTGGAGGAAATCGCCGCCGGTGACGGCGCCTGCTCGACCATCATGAGCGTGCACAACTCGGTGGGCTGTGTGCCGATCCTGCGTTTTGGCAGCGAGCAGCAGAAAGAACAGTTCCTCACCCCGTTGGCCAGCGGTGCGATGCTCGGCGCCTTCGCCCTGACCGAACCGCAGGCAGGCTCCGACGCCAGCAGCCTGAAGACCCGGGCACGTCTGGATGGCGACCACTACGTGCTCAATGGCAGCAAGCAGTTCATCACCTCCGGGCAGAACGCCGGGGTGGTGATCGTGTTTGCCGTGACCGACCCGGACGCCGGCAAACGCGGGATCACTGCTTTCATCGTGCCCACCGATTCGCCGGGCTACCAGGTGGCGCGGGTTGAGGACAAGCTCGGCCAGCACGCCTCCGACACCTGCCAGATCGTTTTCGACAATGTGCGCGTGCCGGTGGCCAACCGCCTGGGCGCCGAAGGGGAGGGCTACAAGATCGCCCTGGCCAACCTCGAAGGCGGCCGTATCGGCATCGCCTCGCAGGCGGTGGGCATGGCCCGCGCGGCGTTCGAAGTGGCGCGTGACTACGCCAACGAGCGGCAGAGCTTCGGCAAGGCGCTGATCGAGCACCAGGCGGTGGCCTTCCGCCTGGCCGACATGGCGACGAAGATTGCCGTGGCCCGGCAGATGGTGCTGCACGCTGCCGCGCTGCGCGATGCCGGGCGCCCGGCGCTGGTGGAAGCGTCGATGGCCAAGCTATTTGCCTCGGAAATGGCCGAAAAGGTCTGTTCGGATGCCTTGCAGACCCTGGGCGGTTATGGCTATCTGAGCGACTTCCCGCTGGAGCGGATCTACCGCGACGTTCGGGTTTGCCAGATCTACGAAGGCACCAGCGACATTCAGCGCATGGTCATTGCGCGCAATCTTTGAAGGAGCAGACTGCATGGCATTCGAAACTATCCTGTTGGATATCCACGGCAAGGTCGGCCTGATTACCCTCAACCGCCCGCAGGCGCTGAACGCGCTGAACGCGCAGATCGTCGGCGAGATCAACCAGGCCCTGGACCAGCTCGAGCGCGATCCGAACATCGGCTGCGTGGTGCTGACCGGTTCCGCCAAGGCCTTTGCCGCTGGTGCCGACATCAAGGAAATGGCCGAGCTGCAATACCCGCAAATCTACGTTGACGACCTGTTCAGCGATTCCGACCGCATTGCCAACCGGCGCAAGCCGATCATTGCCGCGGTGTCCGGTTTTGCCCTGGGCGGCGGCTGCGAGCTGGCGATGATGTGTGACTTCATCCTGGCGGCGGACAATGCCAGGTTTGGCCAGCCGGAAATCAACCTTGGCGTGCTGCCGGGCATGGGCGGCACCCAGCGCCTGACCCGTGCGGTGGGCAAGGCCAAGGCCATGGAACTTTGCCTGACCGGTCGCCTGATGGGGGCTGAGGAAGCGGAGCGTGCCGGGTTGGTGGCGCGTATCGTGCCGCAGGCTGAGCTGGTGGAAGAGGCGCTGAAGGTGGCCGCGACCATTGCCAGCAAGTCGATTCCGGTGAGCATGATGGTCAAGGAGAGCGTCAACCGTGCGTTCGAAGTCACCCTCAGCGAAGGTGTGCGCTTCGAGCGGCGGGTGTTCCATGCGGCGTTTGCTACCGAAGACCAGAAAGAGGGGATGGCTGCGTTCATTGCCAAGCGCGAGGCGCAGTTCAAGGACCGCTGATTGGAATCGGCATTGCCGTTGCCGTTGCCGTTGCTTTTGCTTTTGCTTCTAAGCGCACGGTAGCTCAGGCGCCGCCGATTGCGACTTCAGGAGGCCGAGCGAAGGGACTGCGGAGGGAGGTGACGGGCATGGATGCCCGTCAAGCGCTGAGGCCCCATGGATGGGGCCTGCAGCGCGTACTCCCGGGAGCAGGCCCGTAGCGAGGGGACCCCGGAGCGCAGCGTAGGGGCCGGATGATAGGAGCCAGCGTTTTTTGGTTACTTTTTGTCGCGTTTGACAAAAAGTGACCCGCCGTAAGGGCGGAAAGGTGATTAAGCGCCACCTTCGAAAATGAATGTTGACCTTGTTGTTGATGCCCACGCTTGAAGGCGAAGAGCGAAGAGCGAAGAGCGAAGAGCGAAGAGCGGAAACGTACTGGTCTTGATCTCGCGCATAGTCCATTTACGATGGCGACGCTTACTCACCTTTTCGCCCTTACGGCGAGTCACTTTTTGTCAAACGCGACAAAAAGTAACCAAAAAACGCTGCGCTCCCATCATCCGGCCCCTCCGCTACGCTACGGGGTTCCCTCGCGCCGGTCTTGCTCCCGGGAGGACGCGCTGCAGGCCCCATCCATGGGGCCTCAGCGCTTGACGGGCATCCATGCCCGTCACCTCCCTCCGCAAAACCTCTGCTCGGCCTCCTGAAGTCGCGAAGATCAAGATCAAGATCAAGATCAAGATCAAGATCAAGATCAAGATCAAGATCAAGAGCCAGAGCCAGAGCCAGAGCCAGAGCAGAGGGCGCCGACTGGCGGAATGTGGGCACCGGAAGCAAATTCGCACCCAATTGCAGTTGCTCCACGCGACGTGGCGCCTTAGACTGCCGCCCCCTGTAAAAGAGTGCCGGTTGGCGCTTGAAGAATTCTGCTGCCGATGCCGAGGCGTCGGCGGCACCCGAATCGCCCAAATGCACATTTTTTCATAGAGAAATCGATGACCAAGGAACAGTTGCTGGCCATGTCGGCCGATGACTACATGAACGCTGACCAGCTGGCTTTCTTCGCTGGCCTGCTGCAGGCGATGAAAGTCGAAACCCATGAACGCATCGAGCTGAGCCGTGCCACCATCGAAGGCCTGGACACCCCGTCGGATCCTGCCGACGTGGCTTCGGTCGAAGAAGAGCGTAGCTGGCTGGTGAACGCCATCGACCGCGACCAGCGCCTGCTGCCGCAGCTGGAAATGGCCCTGGACCGTATTGCCGACGAAAGCTTCGGCTGGTGCGATGACAGCGGTGAACCAATCGGCCTGAAGCGTCTGCTGATCAGCCCGACCACCAAGTACTGCATCGAAGCCCAGGAGCGCCACGAGCAGCTCGATCGCCACCAGCGCCAAGTGTAACCCCGCGCGGTGTGCCAAGCCCCACGGAGCGATCCCTGGGGCTTTTTGCGTTTCTTACCGGCGGCGGTTTTGTTGCCCTGCACGTAACACTGCTGTACCGGGATGCGCTGTTTCCGCGCCATAAGCAGGCGTATCATCACTTTATCGTTAGGGTGCTAATTAAATTCCGGAGGGAATGATGAATAGCCGGGTCGATGTAGCCGTGATGATTGGTTCGGGTGTGCCCGCCACACTGCGTGCACTGGGTAAACGCGTCTGCTGGGTGGTGCTGGTCAATGGCGAACGCCGTGGTACCGCATTTGCCACCCGTGAAGAGGCCTTGGAGTGCCAGGCGGCCTGGCAGCAGTTGAAGAAGGGCCTGGCTGCCTGATCGCCGTGAGTGCTGCCGGCAAGCGAACGGGGTGTTGTTCAGGGCGTTCGCTTGTAAGAAATGTACTTTGCCTCTCGACGAATTTCGGTGTTTTCGTGCATATTCTTTCCCCAGTAATGCGCTGATGGATTGCAGGGCCCGTTCTTACGTGCGCTCTGGCATTGCCTGTCGCATTTTTTCTGGCGGTTTTGCTGTCAGACATTGCGCTTCCCGAATCGGGAATATGCCGAAAGCCTGTATTTGAGGCCAGATCTGGCAAGCCAGGGTAAAGATTCCCGCACGCTGCATCGCCAGCGGGCGCAGACATTTCGCATATCGCTTTATTACTCTTTTCGCCTATCGATAAGAAATGGCCGTGCCTCACCGAGCTTTGGGTGAGGGCGGGTTGTAACCGGTTGAGGATTACTTCATTGGCAGTCAGCACTCTTGATACCCATGCGTTGTTCGCCTTGGGCGACTTGCGCGGTAAATTGGCCCAGCTGTTCCAGGGCCGCTTTGTCTATGTTACGGAACAGAGTCCCGAAGGCCTGTACATGGCCGAAATCGACACCGAAAGCGCATTGGTCGTCGATGACAAGCAGCGTTTGGAACTGAAGGTCGGCGACCACTTTCGCGCCGCCGTGCTGCCCAGCCGGGAAGGCGGCAAACTGGAAATGCGCTTTCGCGAAATCAAGTTGAACGTATATGGCGTGGGCGACTATGCCTTCGTGTCGGTGCCTGAAGGCGAGGGCATCGTGTTCCGTGAAGGCCACGGTGTGATGCTGGTATTCGCCGCACAGCAACAAGTGCAGGAAGGCCTGGGCAAGTTGCTCAAGGCGGTGACCGGTAAGGTTGCCAAATGGCGCAAGGGTGAGCTGACCACCTTCAAGGCCAGTGAATGACCCACAGTGACGACGCGCCTGCCACGCGTGCCGAGTTCCATCGGCAGCACCAGGCGGATGCCGTGGCCGAGGCCGAGCGTTTGCTGGCCAGGCGCGAAGAACTGCAAGGCGCCTGGTTGAACTGGGTGGCAGGGGAATTATACCGCCTCGGCCGGCCGCCTTATGCGGCCATGGTCCGGCGCGAGTTGCAGCGCCTTGCCCAAGGGTGAGGCGGCGACCTGTCAGTTGCCTCGATCACGGCCGCTGCTGACTTCTTCAGGGACCGGCTCTTTCGCCATGCGCTTGCGGAACAGCGCCGCCCGGGCCAGCAACAGTGTGGTCACCGGCACGGTGATCGACAGCAGGATCGGAATCAGCCAGGCGTGCAGCACCGGGGCTTCCTTGAGCCAGGAAAAATAGATGATCGAAGCCAGTGCCACGCACCAGGCACCAATGGTCGAAGCCAGTGCCGGCGGGTGCATCCGCTGGAAGTAGTCCTTCAGCCGCAACAGGCCCACGGCACCGATAAGGGCGAAAAGGCTGCCGGTCAGCAGCAGCGCGGCGGTGACCAGCTCCAGCCAGAACGGGAGTTGCAGGGTTTCAGTCATTCGATAACCTCACCGCGTAGCAGGAACTTGGCCAGGGCAAACGAGCCAACGAAACCGAATAGCGCAATCAGCAGGGCACCTTCGAAGTAGGTGTCACTGGCATAACGGATTCCAAGTACCAGCATGGTCAGCATGGCCAGGATGTACAGGTAGTCCAGCGCCAGCACCCGGTCCTGGGCGGACGGGCCGCGGAACAGCCGGATTAGTGCCAGGGCCATGGCCAGGGCGAAGATGAACAGGCTGGCGAGGACAGCATTGGCGAGCAGGCCTGTCATTGGAAAATCTCCATCAGCGGGCGTTCGTAGGTGTCCTTGAAGTGCTGGATGAAAGCCGCCTCATCGTCCAGGTCGAACACATGCAGCAGCAACACGGTGCGGTCCAGCGCCAGCTCGGACCAGACCGTGCCGGGCACTACCGTGGTAATCATCGACAACGCCGCCAGGCCATGCGGGTCGCGCAGGGCCAGCGGGATGTGCACGAACGCCGAGCGTGGCGGCTGCTTGCCGGCGCGCAGCACGCCACGGGCAACCATCAGGTTGGACATGATCACATCGATGCCGACCCGGCCAATCAGCCGGGCGATGGCCAGTGGGCGCCGCACATGGGCATGCTGCGGGCGCAGCGGTGCCATCAGCAGCGGCGCCAGCACGCCGAGCGCGGCTGCCAGCAGCAGGTTGCCGGGGCTGACCGATAGGTTCAGCAACAGCCACAGGCCGAACAGCGAAACCGATAACAGCGGTGCGGGGAACAGTCGATTCATGGCTGCACCTGTACGTCGAGCGAGGTGGGGCCAGGAATCGGCCGGGCGGCCATCACGGCTTCGATATAGGTGTCGGGGGCCTGCAGGCTGGCGGCGGTGTCCTGGGTGTAGCGCAGCAGCGGCTCGGCCCTGAAGCTGAGGATGAAGCACAGGCCGAGCAGGATGACGATGGGCAGGCATTCATAGCGGCGCAGCACCGGCGACGGGCGCTCTTCAGGCTTCCAGAAGCGTTGGATGCCGACGCGGCCGAAGGCGATCAGCGAGGCCATACCAGACAGGACCAGCAATGCCACCAGGCCCCAACCCGCCATGCCCAGCGGCTGCTCGGCAGGCACGCCCAGCTCTTGCGGGTTGAACAGCGCGCTGATCAGGTTGAGCTTTCCGACAAAGCCCGACAGCGGCGGCATGCCGATGATCAACAGGGCGCAGGCGATGAAGCTGAGGCCGAGGAAGGCCATGGTCCACGGGATGATCTGGCCGATCACCACCTTCTGTTCATCGTCGAGGTTGATGCCCTTGGGCGGGTGCAGTGATTCCAGTGGTGGCGGCATGGCGTCTTCTTCGTCGTCCAGCGGTGCTTCGTTGGCCGAGCGCGAACGTTCGACCAGTTCGGCGAGCAGGAATAGCGCGCACAGCGCCAGGGTCGAATTGACCAGATAGAACAACGCCGCGCCGGTCAGCGCCGATTGCGCAAAACCGACGGCGCCGAGCAGGGTGCCGGCTGAAACCAGGATGCTGAGGGCGGCCATGCGCTCCAGGCGCTGCGCGGCCATGATCGACACTGCCGCCACCGCCAGGGTGACCAGGCCACCGTACACCAGCCATTCACCACCGAAGTGCGCCGAGGCCCCGGCCTGCCCTGAGAACAGCAGAGTCCACAGGCGCAGCACGGCATACAGGCCGACCTTGGTCATGATGGCGAACAGCGCCGCCACCGGCGCGCTGGCCGAGGCATAGGCCGGTACCAGCCAGAAGTTCAGCGGCCAGATGCCGGCCTTGACCAGGAAGGCCATGGCCAGGATCGCCGCGCCAGCGTGCAGCAGGCCACGGTCGGCCTCCGGCACCAACGGAATCTTCAACGCCAGGTCGGCCATGTTCAGGGTGCCGGTCACGCCATACAGCATCGCGGCGCCGATCAGGAACAGCGACGAGGCGAACAGGTTGATGGCAATGTAGTGCAGGCCGGCACGCACCCGGGCGCGGCCCGAGCCATGCAGCAGCAGGCCATAGGAAGCGGCCAGCAGCACCTCGAAGAACACGAACAGGTTGAACAGGTCGGCGGTGAGGAAGGCGCCGTACAGGCCCATCAGCTGGATCTGGAACAGTGCGTGGAAGCTGGCCCCGGCACCGTCCCAGCGAGCGCGGGCAAACAGCAGGGCACTGAAACCGATGATGCCGGTGAGGGTCAGCAGCAGGGCCGACAGGTGGTCTACCACCAGCACGATGCCGAACGGTGCCGGCCAGTTGCCGGGCAGGTAGACACCGATCGATTCCGCCTGGCCCTGGCTGCGCACCCACAGCAGCAGGCTGACTGCGATGGCCAGGCCGGCGAAGGTCGAAAGCAGGTTCAGCCGGGCCTTTGTCCGCCGGTGTTTCTCGCCCAGCAACAACATCAATGCCGCTGTAACCAAGGGCAGCAGGATGGGCGCGATGATCAATTGGCTCATGCCACTCATTCGTCACGCTCCCGGCCATCCACGTGGTCGGTACCGGTCAGGCCGCGCGAGGCCAGCAACACCACCAGGAACAGCGCGGTCATGGCGAAGCTGATGACGATGGCGGTGAGCACCAGGGCCTGAGGCAGCGGGTCGGTGTAGTGCAGCAGGTCCTGGGGCACGCCGTCCTTGATGATCGGTTCCTTGCCGATGAACAGGCTGCCCATGCTGAAGATGAACAGGTTGACCCCGTACGACAGCAGGCAGAGGCCCATGATCACCTGGTAGGTTCGCGGGCGCAGGATAAGCCACACTCCCGAAGCGGCCAGCACGCCGATGGCAACTGCAATCACTTCTTCCATCAGGCGGCTCCTGCTTGGCTGGTTTTCGCCGGGTTACCCGGGCGGTAGGCGCGCACCGACTGGTGCGCCAGGGCGGTAAGGATCAGCAGGGTCGAGCCGACCACCACGGTGAACACCCCGACATCGAAGAACAGCGCGCTGGCCACGTGCACATCGCCGAGCAACGGCAGGTGCAGGTGGGCGGTATGGGTGGTGAGGAACGGGTAGCCCAGCAGCATGGCGCCCGCGCCGGTCAGGGTTGCGCACAGCAGCCCGGTGCCCATCCAGCGCAGCGGGCGCAGGCTCATCTGCGCCTCGACCCACTGGGTGCCGGCCACCATGTACTGCAGAATGAACGCCACCGACATCACCAGGCCCGCAACAAAGCCGCCACCGGGCTGGTTGTGGCCACGCATGAACAGGTACATCGACACCAGCAGGGCGATCGGCAGCAGCAAGCGCACCAGCACCGCGGGCACCATCATGAAGCCCAGGGCGGTGTCGGTGGCATGCCGTGGGTTGATCAGGTCGGTGACCACGTCGGGTGCCAGCTGACGCTGTTGCGCCGGCAGTTGCATGCTTTCCTTGGGCGGGCGGAAGCGCCGCAGCAGGGCGAACACGGTCAGCGCCACAGCCACCAGTACGGTGATTTCACCGAGGGTATCGAAGCCACGGAAGTCGACCAGCATGACATTGACGACGTTGGTGCCACCGCCCTGGGGGAGTGCCCGGCTCAGGTAGAACGAGGAAATGTCGTTCGGCGTCGGCCGGGTCAGCATGGCGTAGGACAGCACGGCCATACCGCCACCTACCAGCACCGCCAGCAGCAGGTCGCGCAGGCGACGCATGCGCGCACGCTCGAGGCTGCCCGGCAGCGGCGATACGCCTTCGATTCGCCGCGGCAGCCAGCGCAGGCCGAGCAGGATCAGCACGGTGGTGACCACTTCCACTACCAGCTGTGTCAGGGCCAGATCGGGCGCGGAGAACCAGACGAAGGTGATGCAGGTCATCAGGCCGCAGACGCTGACCATGATCAACGCCGCCAAACGGTGATACTTGGCCTGGTAGGCAGCGCCGATGGCGCAGGCGATGGCGATCAGCCAAAGCGCGACAAACACGCCAGAACCTGGAATCTTCGGCCGGTCGCCCCAGCTCAGGCCACTGTAGAGCATGGGGGTGAGGCCGGCGAGGAAGGCGGCGAGCACCAGCATGAACAGCTGCGATTGCAGGCGGCGGCTGGTGAGCAGGCGCTCGATGCGCCGCGCCAGCAGCATCAACTGCACCTGGCCGTGTTCGAACAGGCGCTTGCCGTTGAAACGCTCGATCACCGGTGGGTAGGGGAAGCGGCCAAGGCGCAGCTGCTTGCGCAGCAGCAGGTAAAGCACGATACCGCCGCTCATGGCCACCAGGCTCATGATCAGCGGCGCGTTCCAGCCATGCCAGATGGCCAGGCTGTATTCCGGTAGGGTGCCGCCCACCACAGGCAGGGCGGCGGCGGCCAGCAGCGGGCCGACCGACTGGGCAGGGAAGATGCCTACCACCAGGCAGGTAAGCACCAGCAATTCGACCGGCGCACGCATCCAGCGTGGCGGTTCGTGTGGTGTGTGCGGGAGGTCCTGTGCAGTGGGGCCGAAGAACACATCGACGGTGAAGCGCAGGGCATAAGCCACGCTGAAGGTGCCGGCCAGGGTGGCGACCACCGGCAACGTGGCCTCGACCCAGGCAGTGGAGCTGATGAACACCGTTTCGGCGAAGAACATTTCCTTGGACAGGAAACCGTTCATCAACGGCACGCCGGCCATCGAGGCGCTGGCCACCATGGCCAGGGTGGCGGTATATGGCACCAGGCGTATCAACCCGCTGAGGCGGCGGATGTCACGGGTACCGCTTTCGTGGTCGATGATGCCGGCGGCCATGAACAACGAGGCCTTGAAGGTGGCGTGGTTGAGAATGTGGAACACCGCCGCGACCGCGGCCAGCGGGCTGTTCAGGCCCAGCAGCAGGGTAATCAGGCCCAGGTGGCTGATGGTCGAGTACGCCAGCAGGCCCTTGAGGTCGTTCTGGAACATGGCGGCGAAGGCGCCGAGCAGCAGGGTGAGGGCGCCGGCACCGCCGACGATCCAGAACCACTCTTCGCTGCCCGACAGCACCGGCCACAGGCGCGCCAGCAGGAACACCCCGGCCTTGACCATGGTCGCCGAGTGCAGATAAGCCGATACCGGGGTGGGCGCTGCCATGGCATGGGGCAGCCAGAACTGGAAGGGGAACTGTGCGCTCTTGCTCAGGGCGCCGATGAGGATCAGCGGCAGCAGCACCGGGTACAGCGCATGCTGGCGAATGGTGTTGCCGGCAGCCAGGACCTTGTCCAGATCGTAGCTGCCGACCACATGGCCGAGCAGCAGGGCACCCACCAGCAGGCACAAGCCGCCCGCGCCCGTGACCATCAGCGCCATGTAGGCGCCGCGGCGGGCGTCGGCACGGTGGTGCCAGTAGCCGATCAGCAGGAACGAGAACAGGCTGGTGAGTTCCCAGAAGAACACCAGCTGGATCAGGTTGCCGGAGATCACCAGGCCGAGCATGGCGCCCATGAAGGCGAGGAAGAAAGCGAAGAAGCGCGGCACCGGGTCTTGTGGTGACATGTAATAGCGGGCGTACAGCGACACCAGCGTACCGATGCCCAGCACCAGCAGCGAGAACAGCCAGGCGAAGCCGTCCATGCGCAGCACAAGGTTCAACCCAAGGCTGGGCAGCCAGAGGAACTCTTCGCGAATCACGCCACCGTGGGCAACCTGAGGGTACAGCAGTGCTACCTGGACAGTGCCGACCAGGGCCACGAGCCCGGCGAGAATGGACTCCGCGTTACGTGCGTTGTGCGGCAGCACGGCTGCCAGGCAACTGCCCACGAACGGCAGAAGCAATAGCACTATCAATGACATAGCGTTCTATTCTGGAGAAGTTTGCAAAGAATCATACGTGCCGAGGGGTTGATCACCAACACGCAAGCTGTCGCAGAATCCTACAAACAGGCTGTGACAAGCTGTTTTTTTATAACAGATTCTTACAAAGCATAGACGCAGTTGGCGGCTTTACAGGCCAGCCTGGCGTTCGCCTTCATCCTGCACTTCCTGTGCTTCGGCCACCTCGCGCGGGCGGCGCACCTTGAGTTCGCTTACCACCACCGCGATCACGATCAGCAGGCCGCCGAGCAGTGCCACGCCCGGCAGGCGCTCACCGGCGATGCGCCCGACGATCCCGGCCCATACCGGTTCGCCGGCATAGATGAGGGTGGCGCGGGTGGGCGAGACCGACTTCTGCGCCCAGTTCATGGCTACCTGGATCACCGCGCTCATGGCGCCCAGGCCCACGGCACTGGTCAGCAGCAGCCAGGAAAAATCGGGTATGCGCTCCTGGGTCGGCACGATCATCAGGAACGCCAGCAGCGAGGCGGTCGCCAGCTGCACCACGGTGACCCGGCGCACATCGACCTGCCCGGCGTAGCGGCTGATCAGGATGATTTCGCCGGCAATGGCCACGGCGCTGACCAGGGTTACCAGCTCGCCTTCGCTGAAGTGCAGGCTGCCACCCTCCGGACCGGCCAGCAGCATCAGGCCGATGAACGCCAGGCCGATACCGATGCTGGGCATCAGGCCGGGGCGCCGGCCCAGCACCAGCCATTGCAGCAGCGGCACGAACGGCACGTACAGCGCGGTGATGAACGCCGACTGGCTGCTGCTGATGGTTTGCAGGCCCATGGTCTGCAGGCCGTAGCCGAGCATGATCGACACCCCGATTAGCATGCCGGCCTTCAGTTCGGTGAAGGTCAGCCCTGGCAGCGCCCGCGCCGAGACCACCCCGACGAACAGCGCGGCTGCAGCGAAGCGCAGACCGACGAAGAACATCGGGCCGCTGACGCTCATCACGTTGTGTACCAGCAGGAAGGTGCCGCCCCACAGCATGGTGATGAATACCAGCACCAGTTCGGCCTTGCTCAGGCGAAAGGTAATGGCGGGGGTCGGTTTGCTGCTGGGCTGGCTCATGGTCTTGCGCACTCGGAGGGGGCGGCGCACAATCGCCGCAAAGTGGGCAGTATACTGCGCAATACCGACCAGTGAGCAATATAGTGCACAAAGATTCCTCGCACCGGGCATCGGTGCTGCAACATGTCAGCCTCAATGTACGCAGCCTGCGCAACGCCGCGGGTATGAGCCAGACGGCGTTGGCGGAGCGTTCCGGGGTCAGCCGGCGCATGCTGGTGGCGATCGAGGCGGGCGAGAAGAATGTCAGCCTGACTACTCTCGACCTGATTGCCGAGGCCTTGGGCGTGGCTTTCAGTACCCTGATCCAGGCACCTGACCAGCGCGACCCCGGGCGCATCGAAGAGTTGGCCTGGGCCGGCGAGCACCCGCAGAGTCGGGCGGTGCTGTTGGGCAGCAGCGTGGCGCGGCGCGAGGTGGAACTATGGGAATGGACCCTGGCACCGGGCGAGTGCTATTCCAGCGAGGCTGATGCCGAAGGCTGGAGCGAGCAGATCTATGTGGCGCAAGGGCAACTGACGCTGATCATCGAAGGGGTCGAGCATCGCCTGCAGGTCGGGCAGTTCCATGTGTTTCCCAGCAACTGCCGGTATGCCTACCGCAACGATGGGGCGGTTGCGGTGCGGTTTGTGCGCAATGTGGTGATCTAAGAGCGCGCAGGGCTGCATCACCTGTGGGAGCGGGCATGCCCGCGAACACCAGCGGAGGCGGTGCCATCCTCCGCGTCGCCTGATTCGCGGGCACGCCCGCTCCCACAGGTGCTGAGCAAGCCTGATCAGCTATTCAGCAACTCATCGGTCCTGACCACCTTGGCATAGGCAAACGCCAACGCCGCCATCACCGAATCATGCACCTGCGCCGCCGGCACCCGATTGCCATCGAACTCCAGTGGCAGCGTGGCACAGGCGTCGTGCGCCACGGTCACGTCATAACCCAGGTCGGCCGCGGCCCGGGTGGCGGCGTCGATGCACATGTGGCTCATGCTGCCGACGATGGTCAGGGCCTCGACGCCATGCCGGTCCAGCGTGTGCTCAAGGTCGGTACCGAGGAAGGCGTTGACCTTGTGCTTCAGCACCACCGGCTCATCGGCCCGAGGCTCTACCTTGGCATGGATCGCTGCGCCCTGCGAACCTGGCGCGAAAAACGGCGCATCGGCGCTGTCGAACTCATGCCGCACATGCACCACCAGGTCGCCCCGTTGACGCGCCGCCGCCAGCAGGCGGGCAGCATTGTCGGCCGCCTGCTCGGCACCATCGAGGGTCCATTTGCCGCCGGGGAAGTAGTCGTTCTGGATGTCGATGATGATCAGCGCCTGCTTGCTCATGCTGCCTCCTGTGGCAGTAGTCGTTGGATGTCGTTAGTTATAGGCTGTGTGCACTGACCTGAGGATTGGCGCGAACGACACTATGCAGGCAAAAACTGACAACCCCGCCAGCCTGGACATCGGCCTGCTGCTGTACCCCGGCGCGCAGCGTGCTGCCGTGCATGGGCTGGCCGACCTTTTTCTGGTAGCCAACCGGGTGGTTGCCGAACTGGGTGCTGTCGAGTTGCCATCGGTGCGTATCAGCTTTTGGCAGGCAGACGAGGCAGGGCGGTTGCAGCTTGCCCCTGAGAGCCCACCTGCCGCCGCGGCCGATCTGCGGGTGCTGATCATTCCGCCAAGCCTGGAGTCGGCACCACAGGGTGAGCTGCTTGAGCACCATCGCGCGTCGTTGTGCCAGTTGCACGGGCACGGCACGGTGCTGGCATCGGTGTGCATCGGGGTGTTTTTCATCGCCGCCAGTGGTCTGCTCGACGGGCGCCCGGCCTGTACCCACTGGAACCACGTGCATTCGCTTGCCCAGCGTTTTCCCAAGGTGCGGGTCGAGGCCCAGCAGCCGTTGCTGGACGATGGCGACATCGTCACCTCGGCGGGGCTGATGGCCTGGACCGACCTGGGCTTGCGCTTGCTGGAGCGCTTCATGGGCGCGACGGTGGCGCGGGAAACTGCCCGCTACCTGGCGGTCGACCCGGTCGCGGCGCCGCTGCCTGGTGCAGTGTTCAATCCACGCCTGGACCATGGCGATGAGGCGGTACTGAAAGTGCAGCACTGGTTGCAGGGCAACGGTGGGCAGGATGCCGATCTGGCCAGCATGGCTGCGTGCGCGGGGCTGGAGGAACGCACCTTCCTGCGGCGTTTTCGTGCTGCCACGGGGCTACGGCCAACCGAGTACTGCCAGCAGGTGAGGGTGGGGCGCGCGTGCCGCTTGCTGGAGTTCACCCGGCGCAATGTCGAGCAGATCGCCTGGGGCGTCGGTTACCAGGACCCGGGTGCGTTTCGCAAGGTGTTTCAGCGCATAACCGGCCTGACCCCGAGTGATTACCGGCGGCGCTTCGCGGTATCGGGTTAGGACGCGGGGCGTTCCCGGTGCGGAAAACCGCTTGACCTTGACATAACTTGAGGTTTTACCCTGCTCGGCATCGCGCTGTAGGCGTCCGTCACCAGGAGACCGTTCATGACGGCAAAATCCCATGCCCTGTGGTTTACCCAGATGATCGAATATGAAGTGCCTGGCAAGTTCCAGCAGGCGTTGGCCCAAGCGCTGGTGGCGCGCAGCGAAGAGCTGGCCGCGCGTTGCGAAGGGCTGCAGGGCGTCAGTATTCAGGCCAGCGACGATGGCAGCCGGGTGCTGCAGTACCTGCAATGGCAGTCCCGCCAGGCGTGGGCAGCGGCGGCCGTATATTTCGTCGGGGAACCTTTTCTCGACCTGCTTGGCCAGTACCAGGCGCGTGGGGTCAACTTTGCTGCCTACCAGACCCTGCGCAGCCTGGTGCGCGGTGCCGATGGCGGCCTGCATTGCCAGGTGGGCGAGCCTCAGGCATACCAGGGCGCGTAGTGCGGGTAGCGATCCAGGCGGGCGCCAATGACCATTTCGCTGACCCATGCCGCCAGGATCGAACTGTAGGCTTTCTGGCTCTCTTCGCTGGACAACGCGTGGTCGGCGCCGTCGACGATGCGGTGGGTGAGCGAATGGGCGCTGACGAATGCCGAGCGGTAGCTCATCAAGGTGCTGTGCGGCACGTAGTCGTCCTGCTCGGACTCGACCAGCAGTACATCGCCTCCGAACTCGGCACAAGCTGCCAGTGCGCGGTTGTCTGCCGGGCCGAGCAGGCGCTGGCGATAGGCGTTCAGCCGTTGCCGGTCGAGGGTTTGCTTGGGGAGGTTCCATTCGTCGTCCCAGTACATTGCGGGTACCCTGAGGGCCAGCCATTTGACCGGCCGCTCACGGGTCAGCAAGGTGGCCAGGTAGCCGCCATAGCTGCTGCCGATGATGGCGATGGCACTGGTGTCGACGGCCGGGTGGCTTACCAGCCGGTCGTAGGCCACCAGCAGGTCGGTCAGGTTCTGTTCGCGGGTGACCGTCAGCCGTTGGCTTTCGGTTTTTTCGTGGCCGCGCAGGTCGAAGGTCATGCACACGCAGCCCAGCCCGGTGATATGTCGGGCGCGGGCCAGGTCGCGTTGCTGGCTGCCACCCCAGCCGTGGACGAAGAGGATGCCCGGCATCTTGCTGCCGGGGCTGACCAGGGTGCCGACGATGCTGTCATCCTCGACCTGCAGTTCAACGGTTTCACTCTGAATGGTCATGTTCGCGAATCCGCGCAAATTTGCTGAGTTGTCCGAGTTCACTGTCGTTTCCTTGGTAAAAGAGGGTGGCGTCAGTGGGGAGTTCGGGGGTGCCGAACACTTCATGGGTGGAGGCACGTACCCGTTGCAATGCCGGGTCGTCGGCGAACGCCTGCAAGGCCAGCAGTTCGGCACTGCTGGCACCGCCCAGGCGCCAGGATTGCTCGAGTACGCCGCTGCGCAGGTGGCCCTGTGGGTTCACGCCGCGGGCAATGTCGTAGTTGCGCCGCGAGGCGATGAAGCCGGGGAAGTGCTGCTCGGCGGCTTGTTCGTAGGCCATCGCCTGGTTGATGGCCAGGCGCAGCGGCTCGTCCAGCGGCAGTTGCAGCAGTGCCTGGTAGTCACCGCGTACCACTACCAGGTCGGAGCCGCCATACACTTCCGTGCCCTGATGGTCGCGGGTAAGTTGCTGGGTGCCGTGATAGCTGCAGGTCAGGCCGGCGACACGTACCTGGCCAACGCTGAATGTTTGCACTTCGCTCAGGTCTTCCTCGAGCACCAACCCCCATAGCGCAAGGTCCTGGTCATCCATGCCGGCCAGCAGCGGTTCCAGCTCATCCGCCGTGGTTATGACCTGTTGCCCACGGCCTGCGCAGGCCAGTACCGGCTTGATTCGCAACGGGCCGTCCGTCAGTAACAGCTGTGCGGCGGTCCGTGCATCGGCCTTGCTGAATACGGTGTAGCCGCGCAGCAGGGCATCGCAGGCTTGCCGTGCGAAGGCATCGGTCCAGCCCGGCGGGAAACTGGCCCCGGCCGGCAGCGGGTGGGAAATCGCCTTGGTCGCCATGTAGGGGTGTGCGACCAGGCCACCGAAAAGGTCCTGTTCGCTGCAGATGCCGAGGGCGGCATGGCGTTCGGGATCGACCAGGGTTTCGGTGGGCAGGTAGTAGTAGCCGTCGGTGGCGCTTGGTGGCTGGCTGGGTTGCACGTGCGGGCAGCCCAGAAGGCGGGCCAGGCCGTCGGCAAGCTTCAGGTGCACGGCATGCTCGTGGTCGGGGGGGGGGCGCGCGGGTGTCGAGCAGCACCACGCCGCTTTTAGGGGCGCAGGCGTTGGGCATGGTCATTTGCCTGTGTGCAATGAATGTACTCAGTGTGAAGCCGGTGCTTTGTGGAAGTTCAGCGGAACTTGATCGGTGGTTCTGGCCCGTCTGTAGGAAATGTCCGGTATGCGCAGGGCGTCACGGGCAATGCATGCCGTGTGTCGGTCGCCAAGATTGCAGGGCTTCGGCGGCTGTTCCATTATCGGCACACTGGATAAACCGTGATGTAGCCGCAGGAGAGCGCATGAACGTTCAGACCACCCTTGGGCAAAGCGTGCCGCAGCGTTTGGCGCTGGTTCGCCAGGCCATGGCCGCAGAAGGCATCGATGCCTTGCTGGTACCTTCGGCCGACCCCCATCTTTCCGAATATCTGCCTGGTTACTGGCAAGGGCGCCAGTGGCTTTCCGGTTTCCATGGCTCCGTCGGCACGCTGGTGGTCACGGCTGGCTTTGCCGGGTTGTGGGTCGATAGCCGCTACTGGGAACAGGCGGAACACGAGCTGGCGGGCAGTGGCATCGAGCTGATGAAACTGTTGCCGGGCAAGCCTGGTGCGCTGGAATGGCTGGGCGATCACGTCGAGCCCAACGGCAGCGTGGCAGTAGATGGTGCGGTCATGGCGCTGGCTTCGGCGCGCCAACTGAGCGATCGGCTGAAGGCGCGCGGGGCGCGACTGGTGACTGACAAGGATCTGCTGGGCCAGGCCTGGGAAGGGCGCCCGGCGCTGCCAGGCAACCCGGTGTATCAGCATTTGCCGCCGCACGCCACGGTGAGCCGTGCGGAAAAACTGGCGCAGTTGCGCCAGAGCGTGCAGGCCAAGGGGGCCGACTGGCATTTCATCGCCACCCTGGATGACATCGCCTGGCTGTTCAACCTGCGCGGTAGCGATGTTTCCTACAATCCGGTGTTCGTGGCCTTTGCCCTGATCAGCCAGCAGCAGGCCATCCTGTTCGTCGGCGAGGACAAGCTCGACGAACATCTACGCCAGGTGCTGGCGGCCGACGGTATCGAAGTGCGTGACTACGCCGAAGCAGGCAAGGCCCTCGCCGCCATGCCGGCCGGGAGCCGATTGCTGGTCGACCCGGCCCGGGTGACCTGCGGCCTGCTGGATAACCTGCCGGCCGAGGTGGAGCTGGTCGAGGGGCTCAACCCCAGCACCTTGAGCAAGTCGTGCAAGGGTGATGAGGACCTGGTGCACATCCGGCAGGTGATGGAGCAGGATGGCGCGGCCCTGTGCGAATTCTTCGCCTGGTTAGAGGCCAACCTTGGTCGTGAGCTGGTTACCGAGCTGACGGTCGACGAGCAGTTGAGTGCCGCCCGTGCCCGCCGCCCGGGATTCGTGTCGTTGAGCTTCTCGACCATTGCCGCCTTCAACGGCAATGGCGCGATGCCGCATTACCGCGCCACGGAACAGTCGCACGCGGTCATCGAGGGCGATGGTCTGCTGCTGATCGATTCGGGCGGGCAGTACCTGGGGGGCACCACCGACATCACGCGCATGGTGCCCGTGGGCAACCCGAGCCTTGCACAGAGGCAGGATTGCACACGCGTGCTCAAAGGCATGATCGCCTTGTCGCGGGCCACCTTCCCGCGAGGCGTGCTATCGCCGTTGCTCGACGCCATTGCCCGGGCACCGATCTGGGCTGACCAGGTGGATTACGGACATGGCACCGGGCATGGCGTGGGCTACTTCATGAATGTGCACGAGGGGCCGCAGGTAATTGCCTACCAGGCGGCGCCCACGCCGCAGACCGCGATGCAGGTGGGCATGATCAGCTCGATCGAGCCGGGTACGTACCGTCCAGGACAGTGGGGTGTGCGCATCGAGAACCTGGTGGTCAACCGCGAGGTCGGCAAGAGCGCCTTCGGCGACTTCCTGAACTTCGAGACCCTGACGCTATGCCCGATCGATACCCGCTGTCTGGTGCCCGAGTTGCTGACCAGGGAAGAACTGGACTGGTTGAATGGCTATCACGCCAGGGTACGCGAGCGTCTGGCGCCGTTGCTCAAGGGGGACGCGCTGGCCTGGCTGGAGGCGCGTACTGCGCCCTTGTGA
>NZ_CP073661.1:2165000-6275689 GCF_018223845.1 Pseudomonas sp. JS425
CCTGCGCGGAAGATGTAACGGGGCTCAAACCATGCACCGAAGCTACGGGTGTCATCTTTGATGACGCGGTAGAGGAGCGTTCTGTAAGCCTGTGAAGGTGAGTTGAGAAGCTTGCTGGAGGTATCAGAAGTGCGAATGCTGACATGAGTAACGACAATGCGAGTGAAAAACTCGCACGCCGAAAGACCAAGGTTTCCTGCGCAACGTTAATCGACGCAGGGTTAGTCGGTCCCTAAGGCGAGGCTGAAAAGCGTAGTCGATGGAAAACAGGTTAATATTCCTGTACTTCCAGTTATTGCGATGGAGGGACGGAGAAGGTTAGGCCAGCCTGGCGTTGGTTGTCCAGGTTTAAGGTGGTAGGCTGAAATCTTAGGCAAATCCGGGATTTCAAGGCCGAGAGCTGATGACGAGTTGCCTTCAGGCGACGAAGTGGTTGATACCATGCTTCCAAGAAAAGCTCCTAAGCTTCAGATAACTGGGAACCGTACCCCAAACCGACACAGGTGGTTAGGTAGAGAATACCAAGGCGCTTGAGAGAACTCGGGTGAAGGAACTAGGCAAAATGGCACCGTAACTTCGGGAGAAGGTGCGCCGGCGAGGGTGAAGGACTTGCTCCGTAAGCCCATGCCGGTCGAAGATACCAGGCCGCTGCGACTGTTTATTAAAAACACAGCACTCTGCAAACACGAAAGTGGACGTATAGGGTGTGACGCCTGCCCGGTGCCGGAAGGTTAATTGATGGGGTTAGCGCAAGCGAAGCTCTTGATCGAAGCCCCGGTAAACGGCGGCCGTAACTATAACGGTCCTAAGGTAGCGAAATTCCTTGTCGGGTAAGTTCCGACCTGCACGAATGGCGTAACGATGGCGGCGCTGTCTCCACCCGAGACTCAGTGAAATTGAAATCGCTGTGAAGATGCAGTGTATCCGCGGCTAGACGGAAAGACCCCGTGAACCTTTACTATAGCTTTGCACTGGACTTTGAATTTGCTTGTGTAGGATAGGTGGGAGGCTTTGAAGTGGGGACGCCAGTTCTCATGGAGCCATCCTTGAAATACCACCCTGGCAACTTTGAGGTTCTAACTCAGGTCCGTTATCCGGATCGAGGACAGTGTATGGTGGGTAGTTTGACTGGGGCGGTCTCCTCCCAAAGAGTAACGGAGGAGTACGAAGGTGCGCTCAGACCGGTCGGAAATCGGTCGTAGAGTATAAAGGCAAAAGCGCGCTTGACTGCGAGACAAACACGTCGAGCAGGTACGAAAGTAGGTCTTAGTGATCCGGTGGTTCTGTATGGAAGGGCCATCGCTCAACGGATAAAAGGTACTCCGGGGATAACAGGCTGATACCGCCCAAGAGTTCATATCGACGGCGGTGTTTGGCACCTCGATGTCGGCTCATCACATCCTGGGGCTGAAGCCGGTCCCAAGGGTATGGCTGTTCGCCATTTAAAGTGGTACGCGAGCTGGGTTTAGAACGTCGTGAGACAGTTCGGTCCCTATCTGCCGTGGACGTTTGAGATTTGAGAGGGGCTGCTCCTAGTACGAGAGGACCGGAGTGGACGAACCTCTGGTGTTCCGGTTGTCACGCCAGTGGCATTGCCGGGTAGCTATGTTCGGAAGAGATAACCGCTGAAAGCATCTAAGCGGGAAACTTGCCTCAAGATGAGATCTCACTGGGATCTTGAATCCCCTAAAGGGCCGTCGAAGACTACGACGTTGATAGGTTGGGTGTGTAAGCGCTGTGAGGCGTTGAGCTAACCAATACTAATTGCCCGTGAGGCTTGACCATATAACACCCAAGCAATTTGCTAGCGCAGATTGCGGTGGTGAAGACGAAACAACCGAAAGTTCGCAACATCACAAATATCGCATATCCGGATTCGCTGGGCTGTCCATCTGGACATTCTGGCAACAGAATTTCTTGACGACCATAGAGCATTGGAACCACCTGATCCCATCCCGAACTCAGCAGTGAAACGATGCATCGCCGATGGTAGTGTGGGGTTTCCCCATGTGAGAGTAGGTCATCGTCAAGATTCATTTCGCAAAACCCCTATCTGCACATGCAGGTAGGGGTTTTGTCTTTGTGGCGAAAAAATTCCCGGGCATACGCAGTCCCTGTGGGAGCGGGTTCACCCGCGAACACCGGCATAGCCGGTGCCATCCACCACGTCGCCCGCTTCGCGGCGGTTCGACACCTCGACTCGCCCGCCCCACAGGGGCCCGCGTAGCTCCGAAGGCAATCATGAAATGTGCGTCATTTATGCCTGACGAATCACAGGTCAATGCTACGCTCGCGGAAATACTCAGCACGGATACCCATCATGGAAATGAACTGGCACCAGGCCCTGCAAGAGAGCCTGAGCTGGCTGGCAATCGCTTCGTTCATCACCCTTGTCTGCTTCACAGCAGCCGCCACACTGGCCGTACGTTGTACGCGCTGGGGTAGCCAGTTCTGGCAGCTTGCCGGGCCTTATTTCAGTTTCAGGCGCAGTTGGCGGCCGTTACTGGTGTTCGCCCTGCTGCTGGTTCTGACGCTATTCTCGGTGCGTCTGAACGTGCTGTTCTCATTCTGGTACAACGGCTTCTACAGCGCCTTGCAGGGCCTTGACCAAGCGGCCTTCTGGTACCTGCTCGGTGTCTTTGCAGTATTGGCCACCATCCATGTACTGCGTTCGCTGTTCACCTTCTATGTAAGCCAGGCGTTCAGCATCCAATGGCGAGTCTGGCTGACCGAGCGCCTGACCCACGACTGGATGCACGGCGATGCCTACTACCGTGGCCAGTTCCTCGCCGAGCCCGTGGACAACCCTGACCAACGTATCGAACTGGACGTCAACGCCTTTGTCAGCAACTCGGTGACCCTCGCCCTGGGCGCAGTCAGTGCGCTGGTTTCGCTGGTGGCGTTCACCGGCATCCTCTGGGGGCTGTCGGCGCCGCTGGCCGTTGCCGGTGTGGAGATTCCCCGGGCTATGGTGTTTGCCGTGTACCTTTACGTCATCGTCGCCACCTGGATCGCCTTCCGCCTCGGGCGACCGCTGATCCGCCTGAACTTCCTCAACGAAAAGCTCACCGCCAACTTCCGTTACGCGCTGATGCGTCTGCGCGAAAATGCCGAGAACATCGCTTTCTACCAGGGCGCGCAGGTCGAGCGGGGCACGTTGCTGGGTCGCTTTGGTGCCTTGATCGTGAATGCCTGGGCGCTGGTGTTCCGGAACCTGAAATTCAGCGGTTTCAACCTGGGCGTGAGCCAGGTCGCAGTGGTGTTCCCCTTCATTCTGCAGGCACCGCGCTTCTTCAGCGGGGCGATCAAGCTGGGCGACGTCATGCAGACCTCCCAGGCCTTTGGCCAGGTGCAGGATTCGTTGTCGTTCTTCCGCGAGTCGTATGATGCGTTTGCCCAGTACCGGGCCACCCTCGACCGTCTGACCGGTTTCCTCGATGCCAACGAGCAGGCGAGCGCTTTGCCACGCGTCATCACCGAGGACCAGGAGCATGCCTTGGCGATCAGCCGCCTGCAGGTGCTGCGCCCGGACGGGCATGCCCTTATCACCGACCTGGACCTTGATCTGCATGCCGGCCAGGCGCTGTTGATCAAGGGGCCGTCGGGCAGCGGTAAAACCACGCTGCTGCGTGCGCTGGCGGGACTCTGGCCGTACGCCGAGGGTGAGGTCAGGCGCCCGCTGGGCCACCAGGCTCTGTTCCTGTCGCAGCGGCCGTACCTGCCGCTGGGCGATCTGCGCACGGTCATCGCCTACCCGGTGGCCAGCAGACCTGAGGATGAAACGCGGATGCAGCAGGCCTTGCGCCAGGTCAACTTGGCCCACTTGGCCGAGCGACTGGAAGTCAGCTGTGACTGGTCACACATTCTCTCGGTTGGTGAGCAGCAGCGCCTCGCATTTGCCCGGGTGCTGTTCAACCGGCCGCAGGTGGTGTTCCTTGACGAGTCCACTTCGGCCATGGACGAAGGGCTCGAGCATGCCCTGTATTCTCTGCTGCGTACGGAAATGCCGGGGGCATTGCTGGTCAGTGTCGGGCACCGCAGTACACTGGCAGGTTTCCATACCCACCGGCTGGAGGTGGATGGACATGGCGGCTGGTCGCTACTGGAGCAGCAGCCAGCGCTGGCCTAGTTCGGATTGCCGGTGATCGGGGCCGGCCTGAGCAATACGACCCCGATCAAGGTGCCGCCGGCACATGCTGCGCCAAGCAGGAATGTCGCCTTGAAGCCGACCCCGTCCCACAGCAGCCCGGCCACCACGCTCGCCACCAGCAGCGCCATGCCGGTCAGCAGGTTGAACAGGCCGAAGGCTGTACCGCGCAGCTCCGCGGGGGCGCTGTCGGCGATCATGGCGGCAAAGATGCCTTGGCTGAAGCCCAGGTGCAGGCCCCAGGCAGCCACCCCCATGGCCAGCCCGGTCCAGCCCGGCAGCAGGGCCAGCAGCAGGTCGGCGACGACCAGCAGCCCCAGCCCGGTCATCAGCACGCCGCGGCGGCCTACGCGGTCCGACAGCACCCCCGCGGGGTAGGCCGACAGCGAGTAGGCCAGGGCCATGAGCACCAGCACTGCCGGCGCCCACAGCGGCGCCAGGCCCATGTCCTGGGCGCGCAGCAGCAGAAACGCCTCGCTGAAGCGGGCGAGGGTGAACAGCGTGGCCAGGCCGATTAGCCGCCAGTAGGACGGGCCCAGGCGTGCCAATTCGTGCAGGGCCAGCGGTGAGCGCACCGGCCGGGTGGTGGCCGGCGTTTCAGGTTCGCGCACGAAGGCGATGAGGATGTACACCGCCACGAACGCCGGAAGCACCGCCACCCAGAACACCGTCTGGAAATGGCTCGCGGTCAGCCACATCAGCACGATCGCCAGCAACGGCCCAAGGAAGGCGCCCACGGTATCCAGCGCCTGGCGCAGGCCGAAGGCTGCACCACGTAGTTCGGCGGGCGTGACATCGGCCACCAGTGCATCGCGCGGCGCCCCACGAATGCCTTTGCCGACCCGGTCGACGAAGCGTGCTGCGGTCAACCACCCCAGCCCGGAGGCCATGGGGAACACCGGCTTGGTCAACGCACCCAGGCCATAGCCCAGCACCGTAAGCAGCTTGCGCTTGCCCAGCCGGTCGCTGAGGGCGCCGGAAAACACCTTGGTGATCGAAGCGGTCGCTTCGGCAACACCTTCGATAAAGCCCACCGCCACTACCGAGGTGCCAAGCACGGTGACCATGTACAGCGGCAGCAGGGCGTGAATCATTTCCGAGGAAATGTCCATGAACATCGATACGAAGCCCAACGCCCAGACGCTGCGAGGGATCTTCGACAGGGACCTGGTGGCGTTCATGGCGTGGCTTTCTTCGTGGCTGCGCATCAAGAGGCTCGGCAGAGGGTGCTACGTTCGAAACTGTAGGAGCCGTCACGCAGGATGCAAATCGGACAGGTGTATGCAAGCATCAGCGCGAATAGCCGGGCTGCGCCGGCAACGCTGTCGTGTCAGCAAAGTTCCGTTACAAACATGTAAACTTCGTAAATAAGATTTAAACTCATTTGCGAATCTATATATTTACCATCCCTGTTGGCCACCAAACTGTGTTTGCGAGGCCGGTGGGCGAGGGCTCCCGGTCTCCGCCAGGGATGTGCCGTTTCGCTCATGAATCGCAGGAGATGTACCCATGCAGTGCAAGACTTCACCCAACAGCCTGGCCCTGGCGTTTGTCGCGCTGGCGTCACCGGCCATGGTGGCCACCGTGGCCCAGGCCGAAGAACAGCGTACGGGTGAGGTGCTGGAGATGCCGGTCGCCGACAACGCGCTGGTGATCCAGGACACCCTGGTCACCGCCGAGCGCGAGGCACGCCAGGCCTTGGGTACGTCGATCATCACCGCCGAAGACATCAAGCGCCACCCGCCGGCCAATGACCTGTCCGAAATCATCCGCCGCGAGCCCGGGGTCAACCTGACCGGCAACAGCGCCAGCGGCGCGCGTGGCAACAACCGGCAGATCGACCTGCGCGGCATGGGCCCGGAAAACACCCTGATCCTCATAGACGGCAAGCCATCCAGCGCACGCAATGCCGTGCGCTATGGCTGGAACGGCGACCGCGATACCCGCGGTGAAACCAACTGGGTACCGGCAGAAGCGGTCGAGCGCATCGAGATCCTGCGTGGGCCGGCGGCCGCACGTTACGGCTCCGGCGCCATGGGCGGGGTGGTCAATATCATCACCAAACGGCCCACCGATGAACTCAAGGGTAGCGTCAGCCTGTACACCCAGCTGCCGGAAGACAGCGCCGAGGGCGCCAGCCGCCGGGCCAACTTCAACCTGGGCGGCGGCCTGACCGACAACCTCGGCTTCCGCCTGTACGGCGGCCTGGCCAAGACCGATGCCGACGACCTGGACATCAATGCCGGGCATGCCACCAGTGCGCTGGTGGCGGGCCGCGAAGGCGTACGCAACAAGGACATCAATGGCCTGCTGAGCTGGAAGCTGAACGACGAGCACCGCTTCGAGGCCAGTGCCGGCTACAGCCGCCAGGGCAATATCTTTGCCGGCGACACCATGAACAGCAACGGCGGTGGTGACGTCGAGTTCGTGTCCAGCTTGTACGGCCACGAAACCAATGTGATGCAGCGCAGTACCTACGACCTGACCCACCTGGGCGATTTCACCTGGGGTACCAGCAAGACCGTGCTGGCCTACGAGTACGTGCGCAACTGGCGTCTGAACGAGGGCCTGGCAGGCCGTACCGAAGGTGCTCCCAATGCTGAAGGCGCCGCCATGTCGCGCCTGCGCAACACGCGCCTGAGCAGCGAAGTGAACCTGCCATTCGCCATGGGCAGCACCGAGCATGTGCTGACCCTGGGCGGCGAGTACCTGTACGAAACGCTCAATGATCAGGGCTCGCTGCGCCCACAAAGCTCGGACCCCACGGGTAATGACGGGCTCGTCGGTTTCGACCGCAGCAGCTCGAAGACGACCGCCCGCAGCTATGCGCTGTTCGTCGAGGACAACATCATTGTCGGCGACACCACCATTACCCCGGGCCTGAGTTTCGACCACCACGAAACCTTCGGCGACAACTTCAGCCCCAGCCTGAACCTGTCGCACAAGCTGACCGAAGCACTGTCGGTCAAAGGCGGTATCGCGCGCGCCTACAAGACCCCGAACCTGTACCAGTCCAACCCCAACTACTTGTTGTACAGCCGCGGCAATGGTTGCAGCGTGCAGCAGACCAACAACGGTGGCTGTTACCTGCAGGGCAACGCCGACCTCAAGCCCGAGATCAGCGTCAACAAGGAAATCGGCCTGATGTACGACCGGGGTACCTGGCGCACCAGTGCCACGTACTTTCGCAACGACTACAAGAACAAGATCGTCGGTGATACCGATGTGTTGTACACCATCGGCACCGGCAGCCGCGTGACCCAGTGGGACAACGCTGGCAAGGCGCGGGTGGAGGGTATCGAAGGCAACCTGTTCATCGAGTTGACCCCGGCCCTGGACTGGAACACCAACCTGACCTGGATGCTCGACAACGACAACCGCGAGACCGGCGAGCCACTGTCGGTGATCCCGGAATACACCGTCAACACCACCCTCGACTGGCGCGCCACCGAGAAGCTGTCGTTCCAGGTGGCGGGTACCTACTTCGGCAAGCAGAAGTCGCCGACCTTCAACGACCGCACCCAGCAAAGCTACGACAAGGCCGCGCAACAGGATGTGGAAGCCTACGGCCTGGTGGACGTGAGCGCCGGGTACAAGTTCAACGCCAACTACGACGTGCGGGTGGGGGTGAACAACGTGTTCGACAAGCAGATCCTGCGTGGTGGCAACGCCAGTACTTCGGGCGCCAATACCTATAACCAGCCAGGCAGGGCGGTGTTCGCTGCGCTGAATATCACCTTCTGACATCGGGGTGCTGTACGGCCCATTCACCGATAAACCGGGGAACACTGGCGCAGGCGGTGCCATATTTGTTGCGGCAAAAAGTGCCGCAGCATGCTAAACCTTGCGCCTCAACCCGCCATGAGAAAAAACCGGTGAAAGCCGTCCGCCTGACGCTGATCTGCCATGCCCTGACCCAAGCCCAGAAGTCCGGGCGACTGCACCATGCCGAAGACGGCATTCTTCCACTGGGCCAACAGCCTTTCGCCGACCTATCCGGTGTGCCGGTGCTGACTGCACCAGAGCGGCGAGCCTGCGAGACAGCGGCGTGGTTTTCTGGGCCGGTGCAGGTCGAGCCGGCATTGGCCGATTGCGACCTGGGGCGTTGGCAAGGGCTGACACTGAAGCAACTGCAGGCCGAGCAATCGCAGGCGTTGACCGAATGGCTTCAGGACCCGGCCAGTGATGTTCACGGCGGCGAGTCGTTCGCCGTGCTTTGCCAGCGCATCGCCGCCTGGCTGGCGGCCTTCGACAGGCCTGGTGAATGGCTGGCAGTTACCCACCCGATGGTGATGCGCGCCGTGCTTGTACAAGTACTTTGCTGCCCGATGAGCGCCAGCCAGCGAGTCGACGTGTTGCCCCTGTCGCGCCTGGAGCTGAGCTTTACCGGGCAATGGCGTCTGCGCCTGGGCTGAAGGTCAGAACGCCAGCTTGTAGCCAATCAGCAACAGCATCGCCGCCAGGCACGGGCGCAGCACGCGGTCGGAAATCCGCCCGGTGAGGTGGCTGCCCAGGTAGATGCCTGGCAGCGAGCCCAGCAGCAGGTAACCCAGCAGCGACCAGTCCATGTTGCCCATCCCCGCATGGCCCAGCCCTGCCACCAGGGTCAGCGGCACGGCGTGGGCGATTTCGGTACCGACCAGGCGGCGGGTGACCAGGAACGGGTACAGCAGGAACAGCGCCACGGTACCCAGTGCGCCAGCGCCGATGGAAGTAAGGGTGACCATCACCCCCAGCACCACGCCGGTAAGCACGGTAAGGGTATTCAGGCTGCGGTCGCTGAGGTGATAGTGGTCACCGGCATGGCGGCTGGCGAAGGCCTGCAGACGCGATTTGAACAGGATGGCCAGCGCGGTCAGGATCAGGACCACCGCCAGGCCTTGCTTGATGACGGCGTTGAGCGCCGATGTGTCGGTGTGCAGGGTGCTGAGGAACCACAGGGTCAGTGCCGCGGCGGGCACGCTACCCAGGCTGAGCAGGCCGGTGATCTTCCAGTCGACGTTCTTGTTGCGCGCATGCACCCAGACGCCACTGGCCTTGGTGATGGCGGCATAGAGCAGGTCGGTACCGACGGCCGTTGCCGGGCTGATGCCGAACCACAACAGGATCGGGGTCATCAGCGAGCCGCCACCGACGCCGGTCATGCCGACGATGAAACCCACGACCAGGCCTGCAATGGTGAAACCGAAAGAACCTACATCCATACGCTACTCGACCGCCCAACTTTGCCCGTTATCGGATGCAGCCAGCATATAGATTTTTTTATAGCCAAATAGACTTGTTCGTTATTAGGTTATAACCAGGTGCTGCCTGCCAGGGCCCTATCAAGCCGGCTCCCACACCGACGCATCAACCTCAAGGCCTGTGCAGTACCTGTGGGAGCTGGCTTGCCGGCGATAGGCCTTGGCAGGCAGCACCGGGTCAGCGATCAGTCATCACCACCATCACATGCGCATCTGCGCCATCGTCACTTTCCGACAGGTAGATATGTCCCACCTGGCTGTCGAAATACGCCGTCTCCTGCGGCCCGATGCTCACCGCTTCCCCGGTTTCGAACTCGATACGAACGCGCCCGCTCAGTACCAGCGCGAACTCTTGGCCCGGGTGGCGGATAAAATCGTCGAACTGGCCACGTTCACGGGCAATGATGCGGGCATAGGCGGGCGTCATGCGCCGTTCAGGGAAGTCGCCGGCAATCGGGTGATAGTCATAGGTGCCGGTCGAGTAGCCCGCCGCCGCTGGCAGTGAATCGACCACCACCGTCACCGGCACTGGTGCGGTTACCGTGCCGCTGGCGCGCAACAGCTGGGCAATGTCGACGTTCAGCGCCCGGGCGGCGGCGGCGAGTTTTTCGTAGCTGACCGAGACCTGCGCCAGCTCCATCTTCGACAAGGTGGACAGCGGGACGCCACTGGCTTCGGACAATTGCTTGAGTGTCATCTGGCGCGCCTTGCGCACCTGGCGCAGGCGCTGGCCGACTACGGCACGGTCCAGCAAGGGTAGGGCAGCGGGCATTCGGGGGTCTCGGCATGCGGCGTTGGTCGGGCATCTTACCTTGGACCCTTGCGTATTCGTAAATTCTCATATATTAGAATTCTCATATATGAAAATTCCCTGGCAGGAGCGTGCATGATCCCGATCTACGACACCCTCATCATCGGCGCGGGCATCGCTGGTGCATCCCTCGGTTATCGCCTGGCCGGCCGGCAGAAGGTGCTGCTGCTCGAGCGCGAGGCGCAGCCTGGCTACCATTCCACCGGGCGTTCGGCAGCCATGTTCATGGAGGCCTACGGCACTCCGCAGATACAGGCGCTGACCCGTGCCAGCCGGGCCTTCTACGAAGCACCACCGCAAGGGTTCTGCGAGCACCCGCTGCTGGAACCGCGCGGCTGCCTGTACGTCGCCAGCCTGGAACAGCGCACGCTGCTCGAGCAGACCCACGCACAGAACCTGGCCAACGGCACCGAAGTCAGCCTGCTCGACCGCGACGCAGCCCTGGCCCTGGTACCGAGCCTGCGTGCCGAGAACCTGGCCGGCGCGGTGCTTGAAGCGGGCGCAATGGATCTGGACGTACATGCCCTGCACCAGGGCTTCTTGCGCGGCTATCGCGCCGCTGGCGGTGAACTGCGCTGTAACGCCGAGCTGATCCAGGCCTGGTACCTGGATGACCTGTGGCAGGTGCAGCTGGGCGATGGCAGCCGGGTACAGACGCGCCAGCTGGTAAATGCTGCTGGCGCTTGGGCCGACCGAGTGGCCGAGCAGTGCGGGGTGGCGCGCATCGGCCTGCAACCCTGCCGGCGCAGTGCCTTCACTTTCCCAGGCCCGGCAGACCAGGATTTCGCCCGCTGGCCGGCGGTGATCGGCGTAGACGAAAGCTTCTACTTCAAGCCCGACGCCGGCCAGCTGTTGGGGTCGCCGGCCAATGCCGACCCGGTCGAACCCCAGGACGCCGCGCCCGAGGAGCTCGACGTGGCTTTGGGCATCTACAACATCGAAGCCATGACCACCCTGTCGATCCGCCGGCCGAGCCACACCTGGGCCGGGCTGCGCTCGTTCGTCGCCGACGGCGACCTGGTGATCGGTTTCGATGTGCACGCGCCAGCGTTCTTCTGGCTGGCGGCACAAGGTGGCTATGGCATCCAGTCGGCTGCGGGCGCCTCGCGCTTGGCTGCCGACCTGCTGCTGGGCCTGCCCCTGTGTCCCGGCCTTGTCAGCCAGGGGGTGGTGCCCGAGCGCCTGTCCCCGGCCCGTTTCCAGCAACCCTGAAAGGAGCATCCCATGAGCAATGATATCCAGCGTTTTCCCAGCAGCCTGCCGTTCCCGTTCTCCCGTGCGGTGAAAGCCGGCGGCTTCCTGTTCCTTTCCGGCCAGGTGCCGATGAGTGCTGGCGGTGAAGTGGTGCGCGGCGACATCCAGACCCAGACCCGCGCCGCCTGCGAGCGCATCTCCGAAAGCCTGGCTGCCTGCGGCGCGCGTTTCGACCAGGTAGTCAAGGCCACGGTGTGGCTCTCGGACATGAGCCACTTCGCCGGCTTCAACGAGGTGTACAAGGAGTTCTTCGGCGCAGCGCTACCGGTGCGCTCGACCGTGGCCTCGGCATTGGCGCTGGGGGTGGATGTGGAGATCGAAGTGCAGGTGTTCGTCGGCGACGCCTGAGCGGGCAGAAATCTGCGCATGAACAACTGTCTTGCGCAAAACCTGGAAGATTGCCTGGCCCTGTGGGAGCGGGTTCACCCGCGAACACCGGCGTAGCCGGTGCCATGCAGCGCGGTGCCTTCTTCGCGGGTGAACCCGCTCCCACAGGGCCAGCGCTGCATTCAAGGACGGTGGATTACCTGTAGGAGCGGCGGACTGACTTGCCCGCCAAAAAGCAAAACAACAATAAATCCAGAGGTTCACATGCAAGAGCAGCTGAAGATTGCCGGCGCGTTTGTCGGCGTGATCGTGGGGGCGGGGTTCGCTTCGGGGCGGGAACTGTTGTTGTTCTTTGTCGATTTCGGTGTGTGGGGGCTGGTCGGTGCGCTGGTCAGCGCAGCCTTGTTCACCTTCCTCGGCATGGCCCTGGCGGGGCTGGGCAATCGCCAGCAGGCCACTTCGCACAAGGATGTGATCCAGGCCATCTGCGGCCGTCACCTGGGCCTGTTCGTCGACTGGCTGATCACCTTTTTCATGTTTGCCGTCACCGTGGTCATGCTGGCCGGTGGTGGTGCCTTGCTGGAGCAGCAGTTCGGTATCCCCGCGCTGGCCGGCAGCGTGCTGGTGACGCTGGTTGTGGTGGGCATCGTGTGCCTGGATGTGCGCAGGGTGATCCTCGCTATTGGTGCCATAACGCCGTTGCTGATCCTGGTGGCCTCGGCGATTGCGTTGTACGCCGTGTTCAGCCGGGAACAGAGCTTCGCCCAGCTCGACCAACTGGCCAGCCAGCAACAGGCGGGCGCCCGTCACTGGCTGCTGGGGGCGTTCCTGTACGTGTCGTACAACATCGTTGCCGGCGCGCCGATCCTGGCCATCCTGGGTGGGTCGGCCAAGGGCGAGAGAACCGCTGTATGGGGTGGGCTGCTTGGTGGCGCCGCATTGGGTGGGCTGATGCTGGTAATGAGTGCCGGGCTGTTGTCGCGCCTGGACAGCGTGGCTGACCTGCCGATGCCGATGCTGTCGATCGCCAACGAAGTATCGCCACTGCTGGGGCTGGTGATGTGCCTGATTATCTTCGGCATGATCGTCAACACTGCGGTGGGTACGTTGTTCTCGTTTCTCTCGCGGCTGATGCCGGCGGGTACGGTGAGGTTTCGCTGGGGCTCGGTGGTGGCCGGCGCGGCGGCGTTCGGATGCAGCCTGGTGGGGTTCATCAGCCTGGTGGGTGAGGTGTACCCGCTGTTCGGCTACCTGGGTTTCGTGCTGATGGCGGCGGTGCTGCTGGCCTGGGTCCGGCGGAGCAAAGTGGTTAAAGCGGCGGTGGCGTAGGGGGCTGCTGCGCAGCCCGATCGCGACACAAGGCCGCTCCCACAAGGATCGCATGGCACCTGTGGGAGCGGCCTTGCGTCGCGATTGGGGCGCAGAGCGCCCCCCAGGGCCATCAGATCCTGAAGCTGCCTACCAGCTGCTTCAGGCGCCCGGCCTGCTGGGCCAGTTGGTCACAATGGCGCAGGGTCTCGTTGAGGTTCTCCACCCCTTGCTGGTTCAGGGCGTTGATCTGGGTGATGTCCAGGTTGAGGCTCTCGACCACGGCGGTCTGTTCTTCGGTAGCGGTAGCCACCGACTGGTTCATGCCATCGATCTCGCCAATACGCTGGGTCACGCTGGCCAGGCGCTCGCCGGCCTGGTTGGCCACCTGCACGGTCTGCTCGCTGGAAACCTGGCTGGTGTTCATGGTGTGCACCGCTTCGCGCGAGCCTACCTGCAGGCTGGTGATCATGCGGTGGATTTCTTCCGCCGATTCCTGGGTGCGGTGCGCCAGGTTGCGTACCTCGTCGGCCACCACGGCAAAGCCACGGCCGGCCTCACCGGCACGCGCCGCTTCGATGGCGGCGTTCAGCGCCAGCAGGTTGGTCTGCTGCGAGATGCCCTTGATCACGTCGAGGATCTTGCCGATTTCGTCGGTGCTGGCGTTGAGCGTTTCGATTTGCGCGCAGGACTCGCTGATGCGCTGCGACAGGGCGGTCATGGCACTGATCGCTTCTTCGACCACTTCACGGCCACCGTGGGCCTGCTCGCTGGCACCGCTGGCATGCTGCGAGGCATCGGCGGCGTTGCGGGCGATTTCCTGGGTGGCAGCACCCAGCTCGTTGATCGCTGCGGCCACGCTGTTGGTGCGCATGCTTTGCTCTTCGGAACCGATGATCGAGGCATTGGAGGCATTGACCACCTTCTCCGACAGGTCGTGCACCAGGCGGGTTGCCGAGGACACTTCGCTGATCGAGGCATGAATGCGCTCGACGAAGCGGTTGAACGATGTGGCCAGTTCGCCGAACTCGTCCTTGTTCTGCACGGTCAGGCGGCGGGTAAGGTCACCTTCGCCCTCGGCGATGTCGCGCATGGCGCGGCCCATGGTGGTCAGCGGGCTCATCAGTATCGGGATCAGCAGGCCGAGCAGGCCGGCGATGGCAGCCACCGCAATCAGCATCGCGATGATCGCCGAGGTGCGGAACTGGCTGAGCGCAGCGTAGGCCTTGTCCTTGTCGATCGACAGGCCGATGTACCACTGTGCCGAAGGCAGGCCGGCCACCGGGGCGAAGGAAATGATGCGGTCCTGGCCATTGAGGGTGACATCCTGCATGCCGGCGGCGACTCGCAGGTTGCTGCCAGGGTAGATGTCCTTGAGGTTCTTCATCACCTGGTCTTTGTCGGGGCTGACGATCACCTGGCCATTGCTGTCGGCCAGGAAGGCGTGGCCGATGCCGCCGAAATCGACCGAGTTGATGATCTCGACCAGGGTGTCGAGGGTGACGTCACCGCCGACCACGCCGATCAGCTCGCCATTGTTCTTGCTTTTCACTGGCGTGGCGATGGTTACCATCAGGCCGCCGACAGCCCCCTGGTACGGGGCAGTCAGCACGGTCTGCCCGGCGCTGGCCGCGGCGCCGTACCACGGGCGCTGACGTGGGTCGTAACCGGCGGGCATCTGCGCATTGGGGCGCTGGGTGAACGCACCGGTGGCCTGGCCCAGGTAAGTGAACAGGAAATTACGCGTATAGGATGGCTGCTCGATCAGTCCTTCCAGGGTATCGCCAGCGCCTTGCTGGGCGATGTCCTGGGCCAGGTTTTCCAGCACCAGGATGCGCCCGCTCATCCAGTTCTGCACACTACTGGCGGTCAGTGCGCCCGACTGCTGCACCGAAGCTTCGATGTTCTGGCGGATGGTATTGCGTTGCAGGTAGTCGTTGTAGAGCGTGAACAGGGCAAATGCCAGGACCACGACACCGCAGGCGCTGAGCAGGATCTTGTGGCGAAATTTCAGGTTCATGTTTCGAGACCTTGGGCCAATGAGGGGAGGGCGCAGTGCGCTCATGACGCATTGCGGAACCTATCGTTCGGGATATCGGCTCAAGGGTTAAAAGATTGAAGTGCTTACAGAAATTTCTTACGGTCATTTCGACGGACGGTATTCACTGGCTACACAACTGCTCGATCAACAGGCGTGCAGCCTGCTGCAACGGTTGTTGCTTGCGCCAGAAGATGTGTACCGGCAACTGCAGCTCGTTGCGGGTGTTGCGAAAATCCAGGCGCACCAGGCGCCCGCTGGCCAGCAGTGGCGCGACCCTCGACAGCGGCAAGTCGCCCCAGCCCAGGCCGGCCTCGACCATCTGCAGGGCGAGGTCGAAGCTGTCGGTTGACCAGTGCGTGGCGCCTATCAACGGGCGTGGGTCTGTCACCGGAAGGTCATGGCTACGCACCAGGATCTGGCGCACTCGGGTCAGGTCTTCGAGGTAGTGGATACGCCCCTCGCGCAAGGCCGGGTGAGCGGGGGACAGTGTGGCCACCAGCGATTCCATGCCGATGTGCTGGAAGCCGCGACGGGCATCGACCTGCAACCCGGCAAAAGCCACGCAGAGGTCGGCGCGGCCACTGTCCAGCAGGTGTACGGCCTCTTCCTGCGGGGCGCTGAGCAGGGCGATGTCCAGCAGCGGGTGCCGCTCACCCAGGTGAGCGATGGCCGCCAGCAGCGGGCGGTGGTCGATGTCCGGCACCACGGCCAGGGTCAGGCTGCTCTCCAGCCCCTGGGACAGTTCCAGGGCATGCACCTGCAGCAGCCCCAGTTGTTCGGCGATCAACCGGGCATGAGGTTCCAGCGCCTTGGCCTCGGCGGTGGGGCGGACTTCCCGTGGGCCGCGCTCGAACAGGGTGTAGCCCAGTTCGGCCTCGAGGTTGCCGATGGCCATGCTCACGGCCGAAGGCACCCGCTGCAGGGCCCGTGCAGCGGCGGAAAACGAACCGCGGTCGAGCACGGCGAGAAACAGCTGGATATTGTCGCTGGAAAAGTTCATGGCAGCCTCCTGTCAGAAGATCTGACAGCTGCCGACTTTTGCTGTCAAGAGCGATGAAGCATGATCGCGCCCCATCGCTTTGTCATTGGAGGTAATCCCGGTGCAGGGACTCAAACGCAAACTCGTCTACGTGACTTTCTATGAACTGATCGGGCTGTGCATGTCGACCCTCGGGCTGGCCTACCTGTCGGACACCCAGGCATCGCATACCGGGCCTCTGGCGGTGATGATCACTACCATCGCCATGCTCTGGAACCTGATCTACAACACCCTGTTCGAGTGGTGGGAGAGCCGCCAGGCCAAGCGCGGGCGCAGTGTGGCACGGCGGGTGGCGCATGCCATCGGCTTCCAGCTGACCCTGGTGGTGTACCTGATCCCGCTGATTGCCTGGTGGCTGGACATGACATTGCTGGAGGCGTTGCTGGTGGACATGGCGTTTATCGTGCTGGTGCCGTGCTACACCTTTGCCTACAACTGGGCGTTCGACCGGATCTTTGGCTTGCCCAGCTCAGCCTTGGCAGCAGCCTGATTCAACCTGTTCCGGCCTTTTCGCAGCACAAGGCTGCTCCTACAGCGACCGCACAACCTTCAGGCGGGAGCGGTCCCTGTAGGAGCAGCCTTGTGCTGCGAAAAGGCCGACACAGTCAACCACTACGGCGGCAGGCGAATGATCAAAGGCTCCTGCTGCTGCTTCACCTGCTGCTCAACCGGTTGTTCCTCCGTCCTCGGTGCACTGGCCAGCAAGCTGTCCTCGACCTGGCCCGAAAGGTAGTACACCCCCGACATGGCCCCGCTCTGGCGGTTCTCCATCAGCTCCTGCCATTCCTGGTTCAGCGCCACGTTGAGGATCACCCGCAACTGCTCGACCATCTGCGGGTGTTCGCGGTCATGGGTCATGACCCCATAGCCGGCCGCCGCAATAGAAATCATCGCCCCCGCCACTTTGCCCACTGCCGACGCCACGGCACTGGCGATGCCGCGCGGAGCCAGGGTGGCGCCGAGCTTTTCGCTGGCCTGGTTGGCCACCGAGTTCAGCCCGACATCGGTCTTGCCCGGGCCTTTGCTGGCCTGCTGGTGCAGATGCTGGCGCATGGCTTGCCAGGCAGGTTGCTGGGCCAGCGACTTGGCCCGCAGCAGCTGGTAAAGGCTGGCATTGCGCGCATCCGGTGGCCCCAGGGCGATGGCGGGAATGCGGTTGAGGCGTTGGCTGAACTGCTCGGGGGGAGCGTTGTAGCGGCTGATGATGGCCGGCAGCTGCTGGCCGAGCAGTTGCAGGTACAGCTCGCTGGCGCGGTCGCGAATGCCTTCGGGGTTGATCTGCTCGGCCACCGGTTCGATCACCCGCTTGTGGTACTGCTCCTGCAGGTACAGCGCCAGGCGCTTTTCCGCCGGCTCCCGGCCTTCACCGCTGTCGATCTTGTACCAGGCCACCTTGAGGGTCAGCCACTGCTGGGTCCAGTAGCCGGTAAACCAAGGGATGAAGTCGCTTTCGGTACGCTGCTGTACCTGTTCCTTCCACACCCGCATGGAACGGCGTGCATAGTCGTTGGCCGAGCTGCCGGCGCCGACCGAGGCTTCGATCAGTTCCTGGTCGATGCGTTGCCAGGTGGCGGTGGTGAGCACCACCGGTGGCGGCGGGACAGGTGGGGGCTTGCCTGCGCAACCGGCCAAGGCCAGCAGCAGGCACAGTAGCAGGAGGGCTCGAGTGCTCACGCAACCGCCTCCCTGATAGAGGCTGGGGTGGTTCTCGGAGTATAGGGTGGGGAGTGAAGGGCTGCCGTGCAGCCTATCGGCGGTTCAGGATCAACGCAGATTTCTGCGTGAACGCGGTCCCTGTGGGAGCGGCCCTTTCGCGACACAAGGCCGCTCCCACAGGGACCGCGTTCACCAGAAAGAGCGTGGGTCATTCCAGATCGAGCTTTTCTTCCAGGCGGTCGAGGTGCTTGTGCATCAGGCCCAGCGCCGCCTCGGCATCGCCATGCTCCACGGCATCGATGATCGCCGCATGTTCCTCCCACGCGCAGTGGTCGCAGCATGGCGACTCGTAGCGGGCGATGATCAGCGAGGTCATCGGCACCAGGCCGTTGAGGAACCGTGCCAGTGGCGCATTGGCGGCCACCTGCGCCAGTTTCAGGTGAAACTCGCCGCCCAGGCGGATCGCCGCACAACGCTCGCCGTTTTCATGGTGCTGGCGCTCGCGCTCCACCAGTTGCCGCAGCTGGCGAACCTGTACCGGCCGGGCGCGTTGCGCGGCCAGGGTGATCAGCGTGGTTTCGGCCAGGCGCCGGGCGCTGAGCACCTGGCGTGCCTGCTCCGGGTCGGGCACGGCCAGATGCGCAGTGTGGCTGGGGCGCTGCACCACCACCTGCTGGTCGGACAGGCGCCCGAGCACACGGCGGATCACTGTACGGCTGACACCAAAGGCATGGCCCAGCGCCTGTTCGGGCAACAGGCTGCCAGGTGGCAGGCGCTGTTCGAGGATGGCATCGAACAGCCGCGGGTAGATCTGCTCGGCCGACAGGCGGGTTTCGCCGGCCGCGAGCAGGGCCGGCAAGTGAGGGGCGGCGTTCATGGTCGCTCTCCTGGGGTCATGGATGCGGGTGTTCGTCCGGGATGTTCAACGGGATGCCCATGCGCAACCCTTCGGCCAGGATGTGCTGGCGCATCTGGGCACTGGCCTGGGCGCTGCTGCGCTCACGTATGGCGCGCACCACCGCTTCGTTTTCCTTCAGCCGCGCGGCCAGGTGCTCTGGCGAATTGCGCAGCATGTCGGCGCTCTGCTTGAGGGCATTGCCGGTCTGTTGCACCACGCTCTGGAAGATCGGGTTGGTGGTCAGGGCGAACAGCGCTTCATGGAAGGCGATGTAGGCCCTGACTCCGGCTTCGCTGTCATCGGCCTCCAGCGCTTCACGCATGTCCATCAGGGTAAGGCGCAGCTGGCCGATGTCCTGACTGTTGGCCGACTGTGCCACCAGGCCGACGATGAAAGGCTCAAGGGTGTAGCGCAGCTCCAGCACGTCGGCCAGGCTGGCTGCGGCGCTGGTGTCCAGGCCCGGTTCCTGGGTGGCGGCGTCGACATCCAGTACCAGCACACCCTTGCCTGGCAGCGAACGCACCAGGCCCAGGGTTTCCAGCACGGTCACCGCTTCGCGCAGGCTGGGGCGGCTGATGCCCAGTTGTTCGGCCAGTTCGCGCTGGCCTGGCAGCATGTCGCCGGTACGCCATTGGCCTCGGGCCAGGGCCTGGCGCAGTTTTTCCACCACTGAGTTGACGACGGTAGATGAGCTGATCACGGTTCGCTCCTGGAAGGGCCGGCGTCAGTGCCGGCCACGTTCGCTCAAAATTCCTGTTGATGGGGGTTGGGCTGCTTGCGTGGGGTGGGGGCGAAACCGGGCTTGCCGTCGAGCACGTTGTGCGCACGTTCCAGGTCGATGTCCTTCTCCCAGCGTGCGATGGCCACGGTGGCCACGCAGTTGCCGATCAGGTTGGTCAGCGCTCGGCCGATGCCCATGAACCAGTCCACCGCCAGTACCAGTACCAGGCCGACCACCGGGATCGCCGGCACGGCGGTCAGGGTAGCGGCGAGGATGACCAGCGCCGAGCCTGGGATGCCGTGAGCGCCCTTGGAAGTCACCAGCGATACCAGCAGGATGGTCAGCAGGTCGGTCATTGCCAGTGGCGTGCCGGTGGCGTTGGCGATGAACACGATGGCCAGGGTCAGGTAGATGGAGAAGCCATCGAGGTTGAACGAATAACCGGTGGGGATCACCAGGCCGACGGTGGAGCTGCCGATGCCCAGGTGCTCGAGCTTGCGCATGATCTGTGGCAGTACGGCGTCGGACGAGGCGGTGCCCAGCACGATGGTCAGTTCTTCACGCAGGTACTTGATCAGCGGCAGCAGCTTCAGCCCCGACAGGCGCATGACCGTGCCCAGCACGATCAGTACAAAGCCGGCACAGGTCAGGTAGAACAGCGCCACCAGCCCGCCCAGGTGCTGCAGCGATTCCAGGCCGTACTTGCTGGTGGTGAAGGCGATGGCACCGAACACGCCGATCGGTGCCAGGCGCACGATCATGCCCATGATGCGGAAGATCACGTGGCTCAGTTCGTTGATCAGCCGCGAGATGCCGGCTGCCGAGTCACCCACCAGGTTCAGCGCGCTGCCGAACAGTACCGAGAACAGCAGCACCTGGAGGATGTTGTTGTCGGCAAAGGCGCCGATCACCGAGGTGGGGATCAGGTCCATGAAGAACGCCGTGGCGCCGTGGATGTGCTGGCCGCGCTCGGCCAGGCTGCTGGCGTCGGCGCTGGACAGTTGGTCCAGGTGGATGTTGGCGCCGCTGCCGATGCCGCTGGTGAAGGCGAACACCAGGCCGATCACCAGCGCCAGGGTGGTCAGTATCTCGAAGTAGATCACCGACTTCAGGCCGATGCGCCCGACCTTTTTCAGGTCGCCGGCGCCCGAGATACCGCTGACCACCACGCAGAACACGATCAGGCCGATGAGCATCTTGATCAGCTTGATGAAGCCGTCGCCAAGGGGTTTGAGTTGCAGGGAAAGGTCGGGGAAGCTGAGACCGCAGGCGATGCCGAGGGCAAGGCCGAGCACGACTTGAAGGAAGATCGAACGCGAGCACCATTTGAGCATGGGAGGGATCTCTGATCGGTGTCCTTGCTTCGGTAGCCGCACGGGGCGAAAGAGCGCAGGACTTAATTATTGTGGTCTTACCGGTTTGTTCAGCGCGAAGCCATGAAAGCGCGAAAAATCCGACATTGCAAGGATTTTTGGCCTTACCGGTCTGACCAGTTGTGGGGCAATCCAGCGTCTCTGGCTCTAATTCGGTGCATCTGGTTGGGTCGAGCCGCAGTGCGGCCGTTCACAGGTGAATCGCAGCGGGGAACCGCGTGCGCACATGAATCAGATCAGGCTTTGGCCAGTGCCTCGTGCAACATTGCAATCAGCTTGCCAAGCGCCATGCCGACCTCGATATTTTCGATAACGCTATGATTCGTAAGGTTTATTTGCATTCCTTGGCTGACCTCGTAGAATCCGCGCCCGACCGGGAAGTCACCAAAGGGTCGATTGCAGGGGTTCATCCTGATAATCGCCTCGCAAGCAGGCTCCCGGCGTTTGAATGAATGGAGTCTCATAGTGCGTCTCAACCTTCCGGTCACCCCGGTAGAGCAACGTTTTCCCCCCGATCAGCGATTGATTTCTGCTACCGACACCAGCAGCCTGATCACCTACTGCAACCCCGAATTCGCCGCCATCAGCGGTTACAGCGAGGCAGAGCTGATCGGCAGCCCACACAACCTGGTACGCCACCCGGACATGCCGCCGGCGGTGTACCAGTTGATGTGGAATTACCTGAAGGCCGGCAAGAGCTGGATGGGCATCGTCAAGAACCGCTGCCGCAACGGTGATTACTATTGGGTCAACGCCTACGTCACGCCTATTCTCGAAGCCGGGCGGGTGGTGGGCTATGAATCGGTACGGGTGTGCCCGACGCGTGAGCAGGTGGCCCGTGCCGAGGCCCTGTATGCGCGCATGCGCAACGGTCAGGCTGTGTTGCCCTGGTCACGGCGCGCGACCATGCTGGCGCGTGACCTGGCCGTACCGCTCGTGGGCGGGGGGCTGGCTTTGGGGGCCAACAATCTGTGGCCCGGCCTGGTCGCGCAGGGGCTGACCCTGGGGCTGTTCCTGGCCTATGGCCTGTTGGCACGCAATGCCGTTGGGCGGCAGATGGAGCGCATAGTGCAGGGCGCAGACGGCACCTTCGCCGACCCGATCGCCGCCTTGACCTACAGCGACCTGCCCGGTGCTGGCGGACAACTGCAATTGATGCTGATCAGCGAGGAGGCGCGGCTGAAAACCGCGCTGACCCGGTTAAGTGACTTGGCGGCCCAGATGGCCGTGGCTGCACATGATGCCGGGGCGTTGTCGCGCAGCACCGAGGCGGCATTGCTGGAGCAGCGTGCGGAAACCGACCTGAGCGCCACTGCCATGAACCAGATGGCCGCTTCCATCGGTGAGGTTGCCAACCATGTGCAACTGACTGCTGCCGAAGCCCACACTGCGCACCTGCTGGCCGAGCAGGGCAGCCTGGTGGCCGACGCCAGCGGAGCTGCAATCCGCACCTTGGCCGGTACCGTGGCCCAGATCAACCAGGCGGTCAGCCACCTGGCTGGTCAGACCGGTGCAATCGCCGAAGCCACCGGGATGATCCGCGGCATCGCCGAGCAGACCAACCTGCTGGCGCTAAATGCCGCCATCGAGGCGGCCCGTGCCGGCGAGCAAGGCCGTGGCTTCGCCGTGGTCGCCGATGAAGTGCGGGCACTGGCCGACAAGACCCGGCAGTCGACACTGCACATCCAGGCTATCATCGATGCTCTGCGCAGTGGCGCAGAGGAGGCCGTGGCGATTGCCAGCCAGGGCATCGACGGTGCCGAGCAGGGCGTTGCCCAGGTGCAGGAAGCGCGGCAGGCGTTGCGTGGCATTCGTGATGCGGTGCAGCGCATCAGTGACATGAGCCAGCAGATGGCTACGGCTTCGCAGCAGCAGGCGGCCGTCGCCGAAGACGTCTCGAGGCAGATCAATGGTGTGGCCGGCATAGCCCAGCACAGCGCACACAGCGCCAACGCCGCAGCCTCTCGCGGCGCCGAACTGGAAGAGGTGTGCGCCGGATTGCGTGCTCTTGTGGAGCGCTTCAACCGTTAAGGCAGGATGCTTTATGGATGACAACTATCGTGCAGCCGTTGACGCGGCTGCGATCTTTTCCGAAACCGACCTGCGTGGAACCATCACTTACGTCAACCAGCAGTTCTGCAGCATCTCGGGCTACAGCCGCGAGGAGCTGCTGGGCGCCAACCACCGCATCCTCAACTCCGGCCTGCACGAGCCGGAGTTCTTCGTCGGCATGTGGCGGGCGCTGGTCGCCGGCCGGGTGTGGAAGGGCGAGATCTGCAACCGCGCCAGGGACGGCTCGCTGTACTGGGTCGACAGCACCATGGTGCCACTGGTCGACCCGCTCACCGGAGAGGTGCGCAAGTACGTGTCGATCCGTTTCGACGTCACCGAGAAGCGCCAGCTGCTGCATACCTTGCAATGGCGTGTGGGCCATGACGTGCTAACCGGCCTGCCCAACCGCGCTTACCTGTCCGACCTGCTGAACCAGGCCCTGGCCTACTCGCGCCGTGAAGACATTCCGCTGGCTGTGTGCATGCTCGACCTGGATGGCTTCAAGGCAGTCAACGACGGCTACGGGCATGCCATGGGCGACCTGCTGTTGGTCGAGGTGGCGCGGCGCCTGAAGCACATCCTGCGCGATGGCGACGCAGTGGCCCGGTTGTCGGGGGACGAATTCGTGCTGATCCTGCGCAACGTCGAAGACCGCCAGTTGCATGCTGCGCTGCGCCGGGTGCTGCGGGCACTGGCGGCGCCTTATGTGGTACGCGAGCAGCGCCTGTCGCTCAGCGCCAGTATCGGCGTGACCCTGTACCCGCAGGACGACGAAGACGCCGACACCTTGGTGCGCCATGCCGACCAGGCCATGTATGTGGCCAAGCAGCGTGGGCGCAACCGCTATCACCTGTTCGACGTGACACAGGAACAGGAACTCAAGGCTACCCACCAGACCGTGGCGCGGGTGCGCCGGGCCCTGCACAACGGCGAGCTGTGCCTGTATTACCAGCCCAAGGTCAACCTGCGCAGCGGCCAGGTGCTGGGCTTCGAGGGCTTGCTGCGCTGGCAGCGGCCAGGCCGCGGGCTGGTGCCGCCTGGTGATTTCCTGCCGGCGGTGGAGCAGACCGACCTGATCGTGGAAATCGGCGAATGGGTGCTCGACCAGGCGCTGAACCAGTTGCAGGCATGGCAACGTCAGGGGCAGCCCTGGTCACTGAGCGTGAACATCGCCGCGCGGCATTTGCAGCGTGGTGACTTTGTCGAGCGCCTGCAGCAGTTGCTGGCGGCGCACCCGGAGGTGGACCCGGCGCGGCTGGACCTGGAAATCGTCGAGTCGGTGGCCATCGATAACCTGCAGCATGTCAGCTGCTGTCTCGATGCCTGCCGCGCACTGGGTGTGCGCTTCTCCCTGGACGACTTTGGCACTGGCTATTCGTCGCTGAGCTACCTGAAGCGCTTGCCGACACAGACGATCAAGATCGATCAGTCATTTGTGCGCGACATCCTGCATGACCAGGACGACCTGGCGCTGACCGAAGCGGTGATCGGCCTGGCCCGGGCGTTTGGCCGCGAGGTGATTGCCGAAGGGCTGGAGAGCGTCGAGCACGGCCGCGTGCTGATGGGCCTGGGCTGCGAACTGGCACAGGGTTACTGCATCGCCCGGCCGATGCCGGCCAGTGCGGTGCAAGCCTGGGCGCAGGCCTACCGGCAGCCGGAACAATGGCGTGACCCTTGATGCCGCGTCAGCGGGCCATTGGCTTGACCTCGGCCAGCACCGGGTGCGCCACCAGCTTGTCGATGTGCAGGGCGTCGTCGTTCATCCAGCTTTCGCTGAGCAGCCGGTAGTGTTCCATGTCGTGGCAACGCAGGCGCAGGCTGTAGTCGAAGTGGCCGCTGATCAGCTGGCACTCGTGCACTTCCGGGCAGTTGCGCAGGGTGGCTTCGAAGGCCTTCTGCGCGGCCCGCCCGCTTTGGTTGGACAGGGCGACCAGCACCAGCAGCGACACCCCGGGCGCGACCTTCTGCAGGTCGATGATCGCCCCGTAGCCGCGGATCACGCCACGGCGCTCCAGCTTGCGTACACGCTCCAGGCAGGGGCGCGGGGTGAGGTGGACGAGGCTGGAGAGTTTTTCGAAAGTGATGCGGCCGTCATGGCGCAGGATGTCGATGATCGCTTCGTCGATGCGGTCGAGGGGGGGGCGTTGGCGTCCTTGGTGTCCATGCGCTTGGGCTTCTTTCAGAAGAGGGCATGGGACAGGTTAGGCGGTAAAGGGGGACGCTGCGCGGCCCCAGCATCTATCAGGCGCAGACAGAACCAGCCTTGGGCACCGCCCGCAACTCCACCACCTGCGGCTGCAACAGCCCATACAAATCCTTCGGATTTTCCAACACCGGCACCAGCCCGATGTCCGTGCCGATACCCAGTGCCTGCGCTGTATCCAGCACATAGCGCAATGCCGAGTAATCCTCCAGGGCAAACCCTACCGAGTCGAACAGCGTCACCTGTTCGGTGCGCTCACGCCCCTTGGCTTCCCCGGCGACCACACGCCAGAACTCGGTCACTGGCGAGTCTGCAGGCATCTGCTGGATCTCGCCTTCCACCCGGCTTTGCGGTTCGTACTCGACGATCACCCGGGCCCGCTCCACAATCGCCCGATGCAGCTCGGTCTTGCCCGGGCAGTCCCCCCCACGGCATTCAGGTGCATGCCCGGCTCGATCATCTCCGGGGTGAGGATGGTGGCGCAGGCCTTGTCGGCGGTTACCGTGGTGACGATATCGGCCCCGCGCACCGCTTTGGCCACGGAGCTGGCGATGCTCAGCTTGAGGCCGGGGCGGTTGGCCAGGTTGGCGACCAGCTTGGCCGAGGCAGCCGGGTCGATGTCATACAGGCGGATTTCATCGATGCCCAGCAGGGCATTGAAGGCGATGGCCTGGAACTCGCTCTGCGAGCCATTGCCGATCAATGCCATGCTGCGGCTGTCTTCGCGCGCCAGGTAGCGGGCGGCCAGGGCCGAGGTGGCGGCGGTGCGAATGGCGGTGGTCAGGGTCATTTCGCTGAGCAGCAACGGTGCACCGGTATCGACGCTGGCCAGGGCGCCAAAGGCCATCACCGTGAGCAGGCCATGGCGAGTATTCTTCGGATGGCCGTTGACGTACTTGAAGGCGTAGCGGCAGGCGTCCGAGATTGGCATCAGCTCGATCACGCCGTCCGCTGAATGGTTGGCCACCCGGGCGCATTTTTCGAAGGCGGGCCAGCGCAGGTAGTCCTGGCGGATGTACTCGGCCATTTCCAGCAGGCACGTGGGCAGGCCTTTGCGGTTGACCAGGCGGGCCAGGTCTTGCACATCGATATAACGGGTCATGAGGGGTCTCCCTGCGGTCGACGCTTCCAGAGTGGGCTCTGGTTTCATTGTGCGGCGGGTGGGGAGGCAAAGCTGGCTGTAATGGGCTGTGGCGGCAGCGGCTTTGGCTGATTTCGCTGCGCTGGCAGCCGAATCGGCTGTGGCTGGGCCGGCCCTATCGCCGGCAAGCCGGCTCCCACAGGGATATCACAGGCCTTGAGAGCGGCGCTGCAGGAGATAGCCCAGCCCTTTGGGCCGCACTGTCGCACAGATAACTGAATTCGCAAGCGATCCTCGTACCCTGTGGGAGCGGCTTTAGCCGCGAAGCATCCAACGCGGTGCATGGCACCGGCTGCGCCGGTGTTCGCGGCTAAAGCCGCTCCCACAGGGTCCCTGCTAATTCAATGAGTTATGTGCAGTTCTATGAGAGCTGGCTTGCCGGCGATGGGGCCAGTACAGGCCAGGGCAATCATCGCTCACGCAGCCGCTTGTACAGCGTGGTGCGGCTGATCCCGAGCCCGCGCGCCACCGCCGAGAGGTTGCCATTGGCTTGTTCCACCAGCTCGCGCAGGTCCGCCTCTTCGGTCGCAATCGGCACAGGCTCAGGCACAGGTACCTGCGCCTCGGCGAGAAAACCCGCAGGCAGGTGTTCCAGGCCAACCGGCTCATTACCCGCCAAGGCCAGCGCCACCTGCAGCACACTCACCAGTTCACGCATATTCCCCGGCCAGGGGTGCCGGTCTAGCAGCTCGATAATGGCCGCAGGCAGCCGCGCAGGCTGCCCGGGGTCACGGTAGCGCGCATGCACCTGCTCGATCAGCTGCCGGCGGTCATTGCGCTCGCGCAGCGGCGGCAAAACCACTGCCAGCCCGGCGATGCGGTAATACAGGTCCTGGCGAAAGCGCCCGGCGCGCACTTCTTCGGCCAGGTCGCGGTTGCTCGCCGACACCACGCGAATATCCACCGCCACCGGTTTGCCGCTGCCCAATGGCTGGATACTGCGCGTCTGCAGCACGCGCAGCAGGCGGGCCTGGGTGGGCAACGGCATGTCGCCAATTTCGTCGAGGAACAGGATGCCGTGGTGGGCCTTGCGAATTAGCCCCGGGTTGCCCTTCTGATGGGCGCCGGTGAACGCGCCCTTGTCGTAGCCGAACAGCTCCGACTCAACCAGCTCTGCGGGGATCGCCGCGCAGTTGACGGCTATGAGCGGCTGGCTGGCGCGGCTGCTGGCCCGGTGCAGGGTATCGACGAATACCTCCTTGCCTACGCCGGTTTCGCCCTGCACCAGCACGGGGATGTCCTTTTCCAGCAGCAGGCCGGCCTGCGCCAGGGCCTTCTCCAGGCGTGGTTCGGCGCTGATGGCGGCGGGGCGGCCGGGGGCCTCGCGCGGCGGCTGCCACTGGCAATGAAAGCGGTTGCGCCCGGTGGCTTGCAGGGCGAAGGGCTGTTGCCGGGGATGGCTGAGCAGTTGTTGCAGGGGCAACTGGAACAGTTGCTCGATGTTCTGCTGCAGCGGGTTGCCCCCGAGCAGGGTGTCGGCCCGGTGATTGGCGGCCAGCACCTGCCCCTGCTCATCGAACACCAGCAGGCCGGCCCAGGGGCTGTCGAGGTTGTCGGAGGCGCTGTTGAAGATCAATTGCGCATGCTGGTCGGCATGCTCGGCGAGGATCAGGCGGTTCTCCAGGCTCTGGCCCATCATGCGTACCAGGCCCAAGGTCTGGCTGGCGGGCAGGTAGCCGTCGCTGGCCACATCGAGCACCCCGACCAGCTGCCGTTCGGCGTCGAACAGCGGCGCGGCGGCGCTGGACATATAGCGGTTCTGGCGCAGGAAGTGCTCGTCCTGGCCCACGTGGATCGCCTCGGCGCAGACCAGCGCGGTGCCCAGCGCATTGGTGCCGACACCGCGCTCGTGCCAGTGGGCCCCGGCGCTGAAACCATGCAGCTGGCGCGGCTCGATGAACCGCCGCGAGCCCCAGCTGTCGAGCAGGCAGCCGCTGGCATCGGCCAGCATCACCAGGTAGCTGGCATTGCCCAGCAGGTGGGCATATTGCGGCAGCACCGCTTCGCGGGTCAGGCGCAGCAGGGCCTGGCGCCGCTCCAGCAGGGCGCTCAGCTCGGCGCGGGTCAGGCAGTCGAAGTCCGGGGCGTGCTGGGGTTGCAGGCCGTGGTCGCGGCAGCGGGCCCAGGAGGCCTGGATCAGTTGGGCATGGGGCGAAGCGGATGCGGCCATGGGCCTGTCCTGTGTGATTGTTGTCATGGGGCCGACCGCTGTTCAGTGTCGTGCACGGTTGTTCAATGTCAAACCGGCAAGTGTTCAGTTGTTCAGTGCTTGTGTTCAGTTGTGAACCTGCGATTGACCGGTGTTGCCGGCCAGGCCCCGGGCCAGACGGTTGCGGCGCATCTGGCACGAAACTGGCTGTGCCCGGCAGACAAAAACCACAAGAAGGCCACGCCATGTCCCTGGTGCTGGAACAGGTCAGCCGCAGCGTCGACAACCAGGCCTGGATCGTCGATGCCTCACTGCGTTTCGAACCCGGCTCGTTCAACGTGCTGCTGGGCCGCACCCTGGCCGGCAAGACCAGCCTGATGCGGCTGATGGCCGGGCTCGATCGCCCGGACCGGGGGCGGGTGCTGATGGATGGCCAGGACGTGACTGGCGTGCCGGTGCGCCAACGCAATGTGTCGATGGTGTATCAGCAGTTCATCAATTACCCGACCCTCAGCGTGTACGAGAACATTGCGTCACCGCTGCGCCAGGCACGCATGGACGAGCCCCAGATTCGCCGACGGGTGCAGGAAACCGCCGAGATGCTGCGCATCGAAGCCTACCTGCAGCGCCTGCCGCTGGAGCTGTCCGGTGGCCAGCAGCAACGCACGGCAATGGCCCGGGCGCTGGTCAAGGATGCCTCGCTGATCCTGTTCGACGAGCCGCTGGTCAACCTCGACTACAAGCTGCGCGAGGGCCTGCGTCAGGAGCTGCGCGAGCTGTTCGCGGCGCGCCACTGCATTGCCGTGTATGCCACCACCGAGCCCAACGAGGCGCTGGCTCTGGGCGGCACCACCACCCTGGTGCATGAGGGCCGTATCGTCCAGAGCGGGCCTACCGCCGAGGTCTACCAGCGCCCGGGCAGCGTGCTGGCTGCCGAGCTGTTTTCCGAGCCGCCGATCAACCTGGTGCCTGGCCGTATCAGCGGCAACGACGTGTGCCTGGCCCAGGCCGTGCACTTCGCCCGCAACGCCGACTTGCAGCCGCTTGCCGAGGGTGACTACCGCTTTGGCGTGCGGCCCAGCCACATCAGCCTGGTGCCGGCGCACGACGACGACCTGGAATTGTCGGTGCTGGTGGAACTGGCCGAGATCAGTGGTTCAGAGACCTTCCTGCATGTACGCAACGAACACTGGCGCATGATCCTGCACCTGCCAGGGGTACACGAATACCAGGTGGACACGCCGATCCGCGTGTTCATCCCCACCCACAAGCTGTTCGTGTTCGACAGTACCGGGGCGCTAGTGCAGGCCCCGGGGCTGCGCCAGGCAAGGAGAGGTTGATGGCCGAGATCCGCCTGCGCCAACTGGCGCACAGCTACAGCCGCCAGCCCGCCAGCGAGGCGGACTATGCCCTGCACGCGCTGGAGCATGTGTGGGAGCAGGGCGGTGCCTACGCCTTGCTCGGGCCGTCGGGCTGCGGCAAGTCGACCTTGCTCAACATCATCTCCGGGCTGCTGACTCCTTCCCACGGCGAGGTGCTGTTCGACGGCAAGCCGGTCAACCAGCTGTCACCGCAGGCGCGCAACATTGCCCAGGTGTTCCAGTTCCCGGTGGTTTACGACACCATGACGGTGTTCGACAACCTGGCGTTTCCCTTGCGCAACCAAGGGTTGGACGAAGCCCGGGTGCAGGCCCGGGTGGAAGAGATTGCCGAGGTGCTCGACCTGTCGGCCGTGCTGCGCAAGAAGGCGCGCAACCTCAGTGCCGACGAAAAGCAGAAGGTCTCCATGGGCCGTGGCCTGGTGCGCGATGACGTGTCGGCGATCCTGTTCGACGAGCCGCTGACGGTGATCGACCCGCACCTGAAGTGGAAGCTGCGGCGCAAGCTCAAGCAGATCCACGAGCAGTTCAACATCACCATGATCTACGTCACCCACGACCAGTTGGAGGCCTCGACGTTCGCCGACAAGATCGCGGTGATGCACGGCGGGCGCATCGTCCAGTTCGGCACCCCGCGCGAACTGTTCGAGCGGCCGCGGCATACCTTCGTCGGTTACTTCATCGGCAGCCCGGGGATGAACCTGATCGAGGTGCGCGCCGAAGCGGACGGGGTGGCGTTCGGCGATATTCACCTGGTGCTGCCCGGGCAAATGCGAGAGCACCTGCGAGAGCGCCTGGCGGTCACAGGCGGTGGTCGCCTGCAGCTGGGCATCCGCCCGGAATTCGTGCAGCTGTGGGAGAGCCCGTTCGATGATGCCTACCCGGCACGGGTGCTGGACGTCGAGGACCTGGGCACCTACCGCATCGTCACCCTCGAGCTGGGAGGTGTCGCGCTCAAGGCGCGCCTGGGCGAGGACCGTCCGCTGCCGGTGGCCCAGGCCTGGGTCAGCCTGCCGGCGCAGTGGCTGATGCTGTACCTCGACGATGTGCTGCTGGAGGCCGGGCCATGAACAAGGTGCCGAACAACAAGGCCTGGTGGCTGGTGCTGCCGGTGTTCCTGCTGGTGGCATTCAGTGCGGTGGTGCCGATGATGACGGTGGTCAACTACTCGGTGCAGGACATCTTCGACCAGTCCAACCGCTACTTCGTCGGCGCCGACTGGTACCGTCAGGTGCTGCGCGACCCGGCGCTGCACGATGCGCTGCTGCGTCAGTTCATCTATTCCGCCTGCGTGCTACTGATCGAGATCCCGCTGGGCATCGCCATTGCCCTGACCATGCCGACCAAGGGGCGCATGGCCTCGGTGTGCCTGATCGTCATGGCCATCCCGTTGCTGATCCCTTGGAACGTGGTCGGCACCATCTGGCAGATTTTCGGCCGGGCCGACATCGGCCTGCTCGGCGCCACCCTGGCCAAGCTCGGGGTCAGCTACAACTACGCTGGCGACCCGTTCGACGCTTGGCTGACCGTGCTGGTGATGGACGTGTGGCACTGGACATCGCTGGTGGCGTTGCTCTGTTACTCGGGGCTGCGCGCCATCCCCGACGTGTACTACCAGGCCGCTCGCATCGACCGTGCCTCGGGCTGGGCGGTGTTTCGCCATATCCAGTTGCCCAAGCTGAAGAACGTGCTGCTGATCGCGGTGATGCTGCGCTTCATGGACAGCTTCATGATCTACACCGAGCCCTTCGTGCTGACCGGTGGCGGGCCCGGCAATGCCACCACCTTCCTCAGCCAGACCCTCACGCGCATGGCCGTGGGGCAGTTCGACCTGGGCCCGGCGGCGGCGTTCTCGCTGGTGTACTTCCTGATCATCCTGCTGGTTTCCTGGCTGTTCTACACAGCCATGACCCATGCCGACAAGGACTAGGCCATGAGCACGCGCAAATCGCTGGCCCTGCTGCTGTACTTCTTCTTCCTGCTGGTGCCGATCTACTGGCTGCTGAACATGTCGTTCAAGAGCAACACCGAGATACTCGGCGGCCTGACCCTGTGGCCACAGGCGTTCACCCTCGACAACTACCGGGTGATCTTCACCGATGCCAGCTGGTACAGCGGCTACATCAATTCGCTGTACTACGTGTGCCTGAACACGCTGATTTCGCTGCTGGTGGCGCTGCCAGCGGCATATGCCTTCTCGCGTTACCGCTTCCTCGGTGACCGGCACCTGTTCTTTTGGCTGCTGACCAACCGCATGGCGCCACCGGCGGTGTTCCTGCTGCCGTTCTTCCAGCTGTATTCGTCGATCGGCCTGTTCGATACCCATATCGCCGTGGCCCTGGCCCACTGCCTGTTCAACGTGCCGCTGGCAGTGTGGATCCTCGAGGGGTTCATGTCTGGTGTGCCGAAGGAGATCGACGAAACGGCCTATATCGACGGCTACAGCTTCCCACGCTTCTTCGTGAAGATCTTCATTCCGCTGATTGGCTCCGGCATCGGCGTGACGGCGTTTTTCTGTTTCATGTTCTCCTGGGTGGAGCTGCTGCTGGCGCGCACCCTCACCTCGGTGAATGCCAAGCCGATCGCCGCGGTGATGACCCGTACCGTGTCTGCCTCGGGCATAGATTGGGGGGTACTGGCGGCGGCGGGGGTACTGACCATCTTGCCGGGCATGCTGGTGATCTGGTTCGTGCGCAACCATGTGGCCAAGGGCTTCGCCCTGGGCCGGGTGTGAGGAGGGCAAGGCATGGAGTGGATGGCCTGGACCTTGCCGACGGCGCTGTTCTTCGCCGCCGTCGGCGTGCTGCTGCTGGGCATGACCCTGCTCGAACTGCGCCGCCCCTGCGTGGAGCGACGCGGCTTCCTGCCGCTGGTCACCAGCCGTGGCGACCGTTTGTTCATCGGCCTGCTGGCCAGCGCCTACCTGCATTTGCTGGTGGTTGGCGTCAGCGAGTGGCCATTGTGGGTGGCCTCGCTGCTTTCGCTGGCGTGGCTGGTGGTGGTGCTGCGCTGGGGCTGAGCGAGCGGCCCTGTGGGATAACTGAAACGGGAGATCACAATGTTCGACAACAAGTACAACAGGCGACATTTGACCCTGGCCGCGTTGCTGGTACTGGCCAGCGTGCAGGGCACAGCCTGGGCCGACCAGTACGAGGATGCGGCAAGAAAGTGGCTCGGCAGTGAGTTCAAGCCTTCGACCCTTACCCCTGAACAGCAGTTGGCCGAGTTGAAGTGGTTCATCAAGGCTGCCGAACCGTTCCGTGGCATGAAGATCAACGTGGTGTCGGAAACCATCACCACCCATGAATACGAGTCCAAGGTGCTGGCCAAGGCCTTCAGCGAGATCACCGGTATACAGCTGACCCACGACCTGCTGCAGGAAGGCGACGTGGTGGAAAAGCTGCAGACACAGATGCAGTCGGACAAGAACATCTATGACGGCTGGGTCAACGACTCCGACCTGATCGGTACGCACTTTCGCTACGGCAAGGTGGAATCGATCACCGACCTGATGGCCAACGAAGGCAAGGACTACACCTCGCCGACCCTGGACCTGAAGGACTTCATCGGCATTTCCTTCACCACCGCGCCGGATGGCAAGGTCTACCAACTGCCGGACCAGCAGTTCGCCAACCTCTACTGGTTCCGTGCCGACTGGTTCGAGCGGCCCGAACTGAAGGCCAGGTTCAAGGAAAAATACGGCTACGAACTTGGTGTGCCGGTGAACTGGTCAGCCTACGAGGACATTGCCAGGTTCTTTACCGAAGACGTCAAGGAAATCGACGGTAAACGCGTCTATGGCCACATGGACTACGGCAAGAAAGACCCGTCACTGGGCTGGCGCTTCACCGATGCCTGGTTCTCCATGGCGGGTGGCGGCGACAAAGGTTTGCCTAATGGTCTGCCGGTGGACGAATGGGGCATTCGCGTGGAGGACTGCCACCCGGTGGGGTCCAGCGTGACCCGTGGCGGCGACACCAACGGCCCGGCTGCCGTGTATGCCACGCAGAAATACGTGGACTGGATGCGTGCCTATGCGCCCAAGGAAGCCCAGGGCATGACCTTCTCCGAAGCCGGCCCGGTGCCGGCCCAGGGCAACATCGCCCAGCAGATCTTCTGGTACACCGCGTTTACCGCCGACATGACCAAGCCCGGTCTGCCGGTGGTGAATGCCGACGGCACGCCGAAGTGGCGCATGGCGCCTTCACCGAAGGGGCCGTACTGGGAGGAGGGGATGAAGCTGGGCTACCAGGACACCGGTTCGTGGACCTTCTTCAAGTCCACCCCCGAGAAGCAACGCCTGGCTGCGTGGCTGTATGCCCAGTTCGTCACCTCCAAGACCGTGTCGCTGAAAAAGACCATCGTCGGCCTCACGCCGATTCGCGAATCGGACATCAACTCCCAGGCCATGACCGAGCTGGCGCCCAAGCTGGGCGGGCTGGTGGAGTTCTACCGCAGCCCGGCACGGGTACAGTGGACACCGACCGGCACCAACGTGCCGGACTACCCGCGGTTGGCGCAGCTGTGGTGGAGCCACATCGCCGAAGTGGCCAGTGGCGAGAAGACCCCGCAGGAAGCGCTGGACGGCCTGGCCCGCGATCAGGACCGGATGATGGAGCGCTTGCAGCGGTCCAACGCCCAGGCCACCTGTGCACCGAAGCTGAACCCGGAGAAGGATGCCCAATACTGGTTCGACCAGCCTGGGGCGCCGAAACCGAAACTGGCCAACGAAAAGCCCAAGGGCGAGACAGTCAGCTACAACGAACTGCTGAAGTCGTGGGAGGCGGCCAGGAAGTGATCGGCTGAGTAACGCGCCGGCTTCTTCGCGGGTAAACCCGCTCCCACAGAGATATCGCCATCTTCTGGGACGGCGCGCAACCTGTGGGAGCGGGTTCACCCGCGAAGAGGCCGGTGAAGCCAATGCATTGATCACGGGCAAAAAAAACGGCACCTGCCAGAGGTGCCGTTTTCATATCACGCGGTATTACTTGTGCAGCTCTTCCGCCGCATACAGCGTGTTCTCCAGCAGGCATGCGCGGGTCATCGGCCCGACGCCGCCCGGCACCGGCGTGATCCAGCCGGCGCGCGGCAGGGCGGTCTCGTAGACCACGTCGCCGACCAGCTTGCCGTCTTCCTGGCGGTTGATGCCCACGTCGATAACGATGGCACCTTCCTTGATCCATTCACCCTTGACCAGGCCAGGCTTGCCGGCGGCCACTACCACCAGGTCGGCGCGGCCGACATGGCCGGCGAGGTCCTTGGTGAAGCGGTGGCAGACGGTCACGGTGCAGCCGGCCAGCAGCAGCTCCATGGCCATCGGGCGACCAACGATGTTGGACGCGCCGACGATGACCGCGTTCATGCCGTACAGGTCCTGGCCGGTGCTTTCCAGCAGGGTCATGATGCCCTTCGGTGTGCACGGGCGCAGCAGCGGGATGCGCTGGGCCAGACGACCGATGTTGTACGGGTGGAAGCCATCCACGTCCTTGTCCGGGCGGATGCGCTCGAGCAGCAGCGAGGCGTCCAGGTGCGCCGGCAGCGGCAACTGCAGCAGGATACCGTCGACGGCCGGATCGTCATTGAGGCGGTCGATCAGCTCGGTCAGGGCCTGCTGCGTGGTTTCGCTGGGCAGGTCGAACGCCTGCGAAATGAAGCCGACCTCTTCGCAGTCCTTGCGCTTGTGCGAGACATAGACTTGGGAGGCGGGGTCGGTGCCGACCAGGATCACCGCCAGGCCCGGCGTACGCAGGCCTTGCTGGCGACGCTCCACGACACGTTGAGCGATCTGCTGGCGCAGGCTGGCGGCGATCGCCTTGCCATCGATTAGGTGTGCAGTCATAGACGCGTGATTAACCATCGAGAAGGAAACAATTAAAGAGGGCGCATTCTCGCACGACATGGGCCAAGGGCAAAGGCGGGTGGTCGGGCAAATCCCCTAAGCCCTTAAATAATTTAAATTTTTTTGAGAAAGGTGTTGACGACTTTCAGGCTCGCCTATAAGATTCGCCGCACTTGTCGGGCACAGCCTAGCACTGGTTGGCGAAGTCGGGCAGAATGAGTGGTTTAGCAGTTAGCTGTTAAAGGTCTCGTTCGGTTAGGCTTCAAGCTTAAGCGCCCGTAGCTCAGCTGGATAGAGCATCCGCCTTCTAAGCGGATGGTCGCAGGTTCGAGTCCTGCCGGGTGCGCCATTTAGGCAGCTTTGGCAAGCAAGTAGGCTGTAATGCAATATGGTGGGCGTAGCTCAGTTGGTAGAGCGCTGGATTGTGATTCCAGTTGTCGTGGGTTCGATTCCCATCGTCCACCCCATATTCTTCAAAGGCGCCTCGATAGCATCTGGCGCCTTTGTTTTAAGCGTTACGCGGACGTGGTGAAATTGGTAGACACACTGGATTTAGGTTCCAGCGGCGCAAGCTGTAAGAGTTCGAGTCTCTTCGTCCGCACCATGCATCTGTAAGGTTGTACCGCAACATCGCAAGACCGCAATATGGTGGGCGTAGCTCAGTTGGTAGAGCGCTGGATTGTGATTCCAGTTGTCGTGGGTTCGATTCCCATCGTCCACCCCATATTTCTTCGAAGGCGCCTTGATCGTGAGATCGGGCGCCTTTTTGTTTTTGCTCTGTGTGTATGGTTTGAAGGTTCTAGCGCCTGTGAGATCGAGCGGCGCTGACAATTTCATGGCGAATCACCTCTCGGTCAAATCGCATCCCGGCCCTTGCAATCCTCTGGTGACACCCCAATAAAAGCTGTTAGATTTCAGCCGGTTGAAACGCCGGCCCATTTGGCCGGCAGAGGAACAGCCCGATGATCGCAAAAGAAGCCCGTCAGGCACTGGCGCTACAGCGCTTTGCCGAGGCCAACCCGCAGCTGCTAGAAGAGATGCGTGAGCTGGATGCGCGCGAGCAGGCCCAGCAGATCGAGTGGGCGTTCGAGGATGCGGCCGAGGAGCAGGGTATCCAGCCTTGGGAGTTGGCCCTGCAACTGATCGCCGAAACCCCCGAGCAACTGCAGGCCATGCGCCTGGAGACGCACCGTGAGGTGGCCGAGGCGCTGGGGATGGAGTGGGAGGAGTACTGCAAGTTCAACGAAATCGAACCTGAATAAAGGAAGCGAATTCGTTGGTGGCAGTTGTTTGACAAGGTATTTCGGCTGCAGGTCGCCTGGTGGCGTCGTGCGGCCCCATTGAAGCAGGCCCGGCGCTATGTCGTGCGGGCCGTGAAAGTTAATCGACCGGCGTGGTTTCCCGTCGTCCCGAGTGGGGTGACTTCTGCTGCGCGACTCACTAGAATGCTTGCCCTTGATTCTGGAGTCGGGCTAACGCCGGCTAACGTCTGTGCAACGAGGAATATCCATGCAAGTTTCTGTTGAAAACACTTCCGCTCTCGAGCGTCGCATGACCATCGCCGTTCCGGCCGAGCGCGTCGAGAACGAAGTCAACAAGCGTCTGCAACAGACTGCCAAGCGCGCCAAGGTTGCCGGCTTCCGCCCAGGCAAAGTGCCGATGAGCGTGATTCGTCAGCGTTTCGAAGCCGATGCCCGTCAAGAGGCGTTCGGTGACCTCGTCCAGGCTTCCTTCTACGAAGCCATCGTCGAGCAGAAGCTGAACCCGGCTGGCGCCCCTGCGGTAGAGCCGAAGTCCTTCGAAAAGGGCAAGGACCTGGAGTTCGTCGCCATCTTCGAAGTGTTCCCGGAGTTCACCGTTGGCGGCCTCGAGTCGATCAACGTCGAGCGCCTGAGCGCCGAAGTGGCTGATGCCGACCTGGACAACATGCTGGAAGTGCTGCGCAAGCAGAACACCCGCTTCGAGGCCGTCGAGCGCGCCGCGCAGAACGACGACCAGGTCAACATCGACTTCGTCGGCAAGGTCGACGGTGAAGTGTTCGCCGGTGGTTCGGCCAAGGGCACCCAGCTGGTACTGGGCTCCGGCCGCATGATCCCAGGCTTCGAAGACGGCCTGGTTGGCGCCAAGGCTGGCGAAGAGCGCGTTGTGAACGTGACCTTCCCAGAGGACTACCAGAACCTGGACCTGGCTGGCAAAGCCGCCGAGTTCACCATCACCGTCAACAGCGTTGCCGCTCCTGTGCTGCCAGAGCTGAACGAAGAGTTCTTCGCCCAGTTCGGCATCAAGGAATCGACCCTGGAAGGCTTCCGCACCGAAGTTCGCAAGAACATGGAGCGTGAACTGCGCCAGGCCATCAAGGCCAAGGTGAAGAACCAGGTCATGGACGGTCTGCTGGCTGCCAACCCGATCGAAGTGCCGAAAGCCCTGCTGGAAAACGAAGTCAACCGTCTGCGCGTGCAGGCTGTTCAGCAGTTCGGTGGCAACATCAAGCCTGAGCAACTGCCGGCCGAGCTGTTCGAAGAACAAGCCAAGCGCCGTGTGGTCCTGGGCCTGATCGTGGCCGAAGTGGTCAAGCAGTTCGAGCTGAAGCCGGACGAAGGCAAGGTTCGCGAAATGATCGAAGAAATGGCTTCGGCTTACCAAGAGCCTGAGCAGGTCATCGCCTGGTACTACAAGAACGACCAGCAACTGAACGAAGTCCGTTCGGTTGTGCTGGAAGAACAAGTTGTAGATACTGTTCTGCAGAAAGCGACTGTGACCGACAAGTCGGTCTCGTACGAAGATGCCGTTAAACCAGCACAGGCTCCAGCCGCCGCTGAGTAACAGGCTTCTCTCGTAGGAAACCCCCACAAGCCAGCCTTCGAGCTGGCTTGTGCGTATTCAAGCCATGACTATTTGGGAGTGAGCGCAGGACATGTCCCGCAATTCTTATATTCAGCAGAGCTCTGACATCCAGGCCGCAGGCGGTCTGGTCCCGATGGTTATCGAGCAGTCCGCCCGTGGCGAACGCGCTTACGACATCTACTCGCGCCTGTTGAAGGAGCGTGTGATCTTCCTGGTTGGCCCGGTAGAGGACTACATGGCCAACCTCGTCGTTGCGCAACTGCTGTTCCTTGAAGCGGAAAACCCGGACAAGGATATCCATCTGTACATCAACTCGCCGGGCGGTTCCGTCACCGCCGGCATGTCGATCTACGACACCATGCAGTTCATCAAGCCGGACGTCTCGACCATCTGCATCGGCCAGGCCTGCAGCATGGGCGCCTTCCTGCTGGCTGCTGGTGCCAAGGGCAAGCGTCACTGCCTGCCTAACTCGCGCGTGATGATCCACCAGCCGCTGGGCGGCTTCCAGGGTCAGGCCACCGATATCGAGATCCACGCCCAGGAAATCCTCAATATCAAGGCCCGCCTGAACGAGCTGCTGGCCTACCACACCGGCCAGGATCTCGAGACCATCAAGCGCGACACTGAACGTGACAACTTCATGAGCGCCTCGCGCGCGGCCGAGTACGGCCTGATCGACTCGGTCTACGACAAGCGGCAACTGGCCTCCTGAACCGGGGTGCCAGAGCAGGTAGGCGCGGAAAGCGCCTACCTGCGGACTTGAAAAAGCCCGCAATTGCCTTCATCTTGTGTTGCAAGCCTACCGGATTGGATCGATCGAATGACTGACACCCGTAACGGCGAGGACAGCGGCAAATTGCTTTATTGCTCCTTCTGCGGCAAAAGCCAGCACGAAGTGCGCAAACTGATTGCCGGGCCCTCGGTATTTATCTGCGACGAGTGCGTCGACCTGTGCAACGACATCATCCGTGAGGAGGTGCAGGAAGCCCAGGCCGAGAGCAGCGCGCACAAATTGCCTTCGCCGAAAGAAATCAGCGGTATCCTGGACCAGTACGTCATTGGTCAGGAACGCGCGAAGAAGGTGCTTGCCGTAGCGGTGTACAACCACTACAAGCGCCTGAACCAGCGTGACAAGAAGGGTGACGAAGTCGAACTCGGCAAGAGCAACATCCTGCTCATCGGGCCAACCGGCTCGGGCAAGACCCTGCTCGCCGAAACCCTTGCACGCCTGTTGAACGTACCGTTCACCATTGCTGACGCCACCACCCTGACCGAAGCAGGTTACGTGGGTGAGGACGTCGAGAACATCATCCAGAAGCTGTTGCAGAAGTGCGACTACGACGTGGAAAAGGCCCAGATGGGCATCGTCTACATCGACGAGATCGACAAGATTTCGCGCAAGTCGGACAACCCGTCCATCACCCGTGACGTATCGGGCGAGGGCGTGCAGCAGGCACTGCTGAAGCTGATCGAAGGCACCGTGGCCTCGGTTCCGCCGCAAGGCGGCCGCAAACACCCGCAACAGGAATTCCTGCAGGTCGATACCCGCAACATCCTGTTCATCTGCGGTGGTGCCTTCTCGGGCCTGGAAAAGGTCATCCAGAACCGTTCCACCAAGGGTGGCATCGGTTTTGGCGCCGAAGTACGCAGCAAGGAAGAGGGCAAGAAGGTTGGCGAGTCCCTGCGTGAGGTCGAGCCGGACGATCTGGTCAAGTTTGGCCTGATCCCGGAATTCGTCGGCCGCCTGCCGGTGCTGGCAACCCTCGACGAGCTGGACGAGGCCGCGCTGATGCAGATCCTCACCGAGCCGAAGAACGCCCTGACCAAGCAGTATGCCAAGCTGTTCGAGATGGAAAACGTCGACCTCGAGTTCCGCAGCGATGCGCTCAAGGCCGTTGCGCGCAAGGCCCTGGAGCGCAAGACCGGCGCCCGTGGCCTGCGTTCGATCCTCGAAGGCGTTTTGCTCGACACCATGTACGAGATTCCTTCGAAGAAGGATGTCAGCAAGGTGGTGATCGACGAGAGCGTCATCGATGGCACTTCGCAGCCGCTGATGATCTACGAAAACAGCGAGCCGCAAGCCAAGGCCGCGCCGGACGCCTGATCCAGGTAATGGCCGGTTGATGGTTGCAAGCAAGAAGGGGCCTACGGGCCCCTTTCTGCTTTTCCTGCGCTAGCGCTTGTAATTTCCCAAGCCTGCCCCCACATTAGGTCCAAGCATCATTTCCACCGGTTTCCGGCCATAAGGCCGCTGTAGAGGCGAAATCATGAAGACCACCCTCGACTTGCCTCTTTTGCCATTGCGCGATGTCGTTGTTTACCCGCACATGGTCATCCCGCTGTTCGTGGGGCGCGAAAAATCCATTGAAGCCCTTGAGGCGGCGATGACGGGCGAAAAGCAGATTCTTCTGCTGGCCCAGAAAAACCCGGCCGACGATGACCCGGGCGAGGATGCACTGTACCGCGTAGGTACCGTTGCCACCGTGCTGCAATTGCTGAAACTGCCCGATGGCACCGTCAAGGTGCTGGTCGAGGGCGAGCAGCGCGGTGCTGTGGAGCGTTTCAGTGAAGTGGAAGGGCACATCCGTGCCGAAGTTTCCCTGATCGACGAAGCCGACGCCGCCGAGCGCGAGTCGGAAGTGTTCGTGCGCACGCTGCTGTCGCAGTTCGAGCAATACGTGCAACTGGGCAAGAAAGTTCCAGCCGAAGTGCTGTCGTCGCTGAACAGCATCGAAGAGCCAGGGCGCCTGGTCGACACCATGGCCGCGCACATGGCCCTGAAGATCGAGCAGAAACAGGAAATTCTCGAAATCGTCGACCTGCCGACCCGTGTCGAGCACGTACTGGCGCTGCTGGATGCCGAAATCGACCTGCTGCAGGTCGAAAAGCGCATTCGCGGTCGGGTCAAGAAGCAGATGGAGCGCAGCCAGCGCGAGTACTACCTGAATGAGCAGATGAAGGCCATTCAGAAGGAGCTCGGTGATGGCGACGAAGGCCACAACGAAGTCGAAGAGCTGAAAAAGCGCATCGAAGCCGCTGGCCTGCCCAAGGATGCACTGGCCAAGGCCCAGGCCGAGCTGAACAAGCTCAAGCAGATGTCGCCGATGTCGGCCGAGGCCACTGTGGTCCGTTCCTATCTCGACTGGCTGGTGCAGGTGCCGTGGAAGGCCCAGAGCAAGGTGCGTCTGGACCTGGCCAAGGCCGAGGAAATCCTCGATGCCGACCACTACGGCCTGGAAGAGGTCAAGGAACGCATCCTCGAGTACCTTGCCGTGCAAAAGCGCGTCAAGAAGATCCGCGGGCCGGTACTGTGCCTGGTCGGCCCACCCGGCGTCGGCAAGACCTCGCTGGCCGAGTCGATCGCCGCTGCCACCAACCGCAAGTTCGTACGCATGGCCCTGGGTGGTGTGCGTGACGAGGCCGAGATCCGTGGTCACCGCCGGACCTACATCGGTTCCATGCCTGGCCGCCTGATCCAGAAGATGACCAAGGTGGGGGTGCGCAACCCGCTGTTCCTGCTGGACGAAATCGACAAGATGGGCAGCGACATGCGTGGCGACCCGGCCTCGGCACTGCTCGAAGTGCTCGATCCGGAGCAGAACCACAACTTCAACGACCACTACCTGGAGGTCGATTACGACCTCTCGGACGTGATGTTCCTGTGCACCTCGAACTCGATGAACATCCCGCCGGCGCTGCTCGACCGGATGGAAGTCATCCGCCTGCCGGGCTACACCGAGGACGAGAAGATCAACATCGCGGTCAAGTACCTGGTGCCCAAGCAGGTCAAGGCCAACGGCTTGAAGAAGGACGAGCTGGAAGTCGATGTCTCGGCGATCCGCGACATCATCCGCTTCTATACCCGCGAAGCCGGTGTGCGCGGCCTGGAACGGCAAATCGCCAAAGTCTGCCGCAAGGTGGTCAAGGAACATACCGGGCAGAAGCAGGTCAAGGTCAAGGTAGCCAGCGAGCAGCTGGAGCACCTGCTGGGCGTGCGCAAGTTCCGCTACGGCCTGGCCGAGCAGCAGGACCAGATCGGCCAGGTTACCGGCCTGGCCTGGACCCAGGTGGGCGGCGAACTGCTGACCATCGAAGCCGTGGTCATTCCCGGCAAGGGCCAGCTGATCAAGACCGGCTCGCTGGGCGACGTCATGGTCGAGTCGATCACCGCCGCGCAGACCGTGGTGCGCAGCCGTGCCCGCAGCCTGGGTATCGCCGCCGACTTCCACGAGAAGCACGACGTGCATATCCACATGCCTGAAGGCGCCACGCCGAAGGATGGCCCAAGTGCTGGTATCGGCATGTGCACCGCGCTGGTGTCGGCGCTGACGCAGATTCCGGTACGTGCCGATGTGGCCATGACCGGTGAAATCACCCTGCGTGGCCAGGTGCTGGCCATTGGCGGGTTGAAGGAAAAATTGCTGGCGGCACACCGTGGCGGGATCAAGACGGTGATCATTCCCGAGGAGAATGTTCGCGATCTGAAGGAGATTCCGGAAAATATCAAACAGGATCTGCAGATCAAACCAGTCAAATGGATTGACGAAGTCCTGCAAATTGCGCTGCAATACGCCCCGGAGCCCTTGCCAGATGTGGCTCCGGAGATTGTCGCGAAAGATGAAAAGCGCGACGGCGATGCCAAGGAAAGAATTAGCACGCACTAGTAGTTTTTGGCTGGGGGGCTTTCCTTGACAGTTTTTTCGGGGCCTTGCTATAAAGCGGCACGCTATTGTCATCAGGCCACCCAGCGCAGGTTTCATAAGCTTTTCATTACATACTTAGAAACAAACTCAATAGAGAAATAAGGGGACTTAGAGTGAACAAGTCGGAACTGATTGACGCTATCGCCGCATCTGCTGACATCCCGAAAGCTGTAGCCGGCCGTGCGCTGGACGCAGTCATCGAATCCGTCACCGGCGCCCTGAAGCAAGGTGACGATGTGGTACTGGTTGGCTTCGGTACCTTCTCGGTCAAGGAGCGTGCAGAGCGCACCGGCCGCAACCCGCAAACCGGTAACGCGATCAAGATCGCTGCCGCCAAGGTTCCAGGCTTCAAGGCTGGCAAAGGCCTGAAAGACGCCGTCAACTAAGTCGTCTCTTTCAGCCGGACCCGGCTTGGCCAGGTCCGAGCACGGTGATGGCGGGGCGCAAACGTTCCCGCCTGACACGTTTGCTAAGAAAAGGCGCATCCTCGGATGCGCCTTTCTTTTATCAGGTTTCTACCCACGCTCCGCGGTTGTCGACGCAGTGGTACAACCGTTTCTGGGGGACGCATGCTGCAAAATATCAGGGACAATTCACAAGGTTGGATTGCCAAGACCATCATCGGCCTTATCGTCGTGTTGATGGCGTTGACCGGTTTCGAAGCCATTTTCCAGGCCGCCACCCATAGCCAGGACGCCGCCAAGGTGAACGGCCAGACCATCAGCCAGAACGAGCTGAGCCAGGCGGCCGACATGCAGCGCCGTCAGCTGATGCAACAGTTGGGCAAGGATTTCGACCCGGCGCTGCTGGATGACAAATTGCTGCGCGAAGAGGCACTGAAGGGGCTGATCAGCCGCAAGCTGCTGCTGCAAGGCGCCGAAGATGCCAAATTCGCCTTCTCCGAGGCCGCACTGGATCAGGTGATCCTGCAGACGCCGGAGTTTCAGGTGGACGGCAAATTCAGTGCCGACCGTTTCGACCAGGTCATTCGCCAGATGGGCTATGGCCGCATGCAGTTCCGCGACATGCTCGCCGAGGAAATGCTCATCGGCCAACTGCGCACCGGCTTGGCCGGCAGCAGCTTCGTGACCGACCAGCAGGTCGATGCCTTTGCCCGCCTCGAGAAGCAGACCCGTGACTTCGCTTCCCTGACCTTCAAGGCCGACCCGGCCGCGGTCAAGGTCAGCGATGAAGAGGTCAAGGCGCACTACGACCAGCACGCCAAGGAGTTCATGTCGCCAGACCAGGTGGTGATCGACTACATCGAGCTGAAGAAGTCGGCGTTCTTCGATCAGGTCAAGGTGACCGACGAAGAGCTCAAGGCCCAGTACGAGAAGGAAATCGCCAACCTCGCCGAGCAGCGTCATGCCGCGCACATCCTCATCGAGGTCAACGACAAGGTCACCGACGCCCAGGCCAAGGCCCGCGCCGAAGAGATCGAGCAACGCCTGGCCAAGGGCGAAGACTTTGCCGCGCTGGCCAAGGAGTTCTCCCAGGACCCGGGTTCGGCCAATAGCGGCGGTGACCTTGGCTTCGCCGGCCCGGGTGTTTACGACCCGGCGTTCGAGGATGCGCTGTACAAGCTGCAGGACGGCCAGGTCTCGGCGCCGGTTCGCACCGAGTTCGGCTACCACCTGATCAAGCTGCTGGGCGTGCAGGCGCCGGAAGTGCCGAGCTTCGCCAGCCTGAAGGACAAGCTGACCCGTGACCTGAAGATCCCTCTGGTCGAGCAGCGTTACGTAGATGCCAGCAAGCAGCTGCAGGATGCTGCCTACGAGGCTTCGGACCTGGCCCAGCCGGCCCAGGACCTGAACCTGAAGGTGCAAACCTCCGCAGCCTTCGGCCGCGAGGGTGGCGAAGGCATCACTGCCAACCGTTCGGTAGTGCAGGCCGCATTCTCCGAAGAAGTGCTGGAGGAGGGTGCCAACAGCACCGCCATCGAGCTCGACCCGGAAACCACCGTGGTGCTGCGCGTCAAGGAGCACCGCAAGCCTGAGCAGCTGCCGCTGGAAGCCGTGGCCAAGAACATCAGCGAGCACCTGGCCAAGGAGAAGGCAACTGCCGAGCTCAAGGCCAAGGCGGACAAGCTGATTGCCGGCCTGCGTGACGGTTCCATCGCAGCGGGCAGTGTGCACGAAGGGCAGGGCTGGAAGGCCTATGAAGCAGTTACCCGCGGCGAGGACGGTATCGACCCGGCCGAGCTGCAGGCGCTGTTCCGCCTGGGCAAGCCACAGGCCAAGGACAAGCCGGTTTATGGCAGCGTCGTGCTGCGTGACGGTAGCCTGGTGGTACTGCAGCTCAAGGGTGTCAACGAAGGCGCTGCTGCCACCGATGAAGAGAAGCAGCAGATCCGCCGCTACCTCGCGTCGCGTGCTGGCCAGCAGGACTTCGCGGCATACCGCAAGCAGCTGGAAGCCAAGGCGGATATCACCCGTTACTAAGGTGATGGATGCATGAAAGAACAGGCCGCCCAGTGCGGCCTGTTTCGTTTCTGTTGTCTGTGCCGGCCTCTTCGCGGGTAAACCCGCTCCCACAGGTCCAACACAGGTTTCAAGTACTGTGGTGAACCTGTGGGAGCGGGTTTACCCGCGAAGAGGCCGGCACCAGCAGCGCAAGGTCTAGCGTTTCACCCCTTCATGGATATCCAGCGTATCCCGCGCAATCTCCCGCCCCAGGGCAATCAGCTCCGGCGCCTTGTAGAACTCGAAAAAACGGCACACTCGTTTGGGCACGTTGATCAGCACATCCGGTGGATAGCCTGCGATCTTGTACTGTGCCAACGAGGTCTGCATGACCTCGAAGCTCTGGTTGATCAAGTCCAGCAGCGAAGCGGGCCCCACGTTGTCGATGATGAACGAGCCGGTCGCAGACTTTGGCGCACCCTCGCGCTCCGGTGCCGCCGCCGGTTGCTGGCCTTCCGGGTTGGCGGCATCGGCCAGCCACGGGTTAGGCGGCGCCAGCCCTTCGGCGACGATTTCCTGCTCGATACGTATCAGCTCCTCCGCCGGCTTGCGCCGGAACGGCAAGCGCGAACCCAGCGAACTGAGTAGCGCATCGAAGCGCATCTTGAACGCCGCTGGGCGTTCGATCACCGGTAGCTGGTACTGCTTCTGGTTGGTGGCATTGAGGTTGACCGCGATGATCAGGTCGCAGTGGCTGGACACCACCGGCACGATCGGCAGCGGGTTGAGGATGCCGCCGTCGACCAGCATGCGGTTGCCTTGCATCACCGGGGTGAACAGGCTGGGGATGGCTGCCGAGGCGCGCATGGCCTGGTGCAGGCAGCCCTCCTGGAACCAGATTTCCTGCTGGTTGGTGAGGTCGGCTGCAACCGCCGTGTAAGGGATGCGCAATTGCTCGATGTTGATCTCGCCGACGATCTTGCGGATTTGCCCGAACACCTTGTCGCCGCGAATTGCGCCGAGGCGAAAGCTGACATCGACCAGGCGCAACACATCCAGGTAGTCGAGGCTCTCGATCCAGTTGCGGTAGTCTTCCAGCTTGCCCGCGGCGTAGATGCCGCCGATTACCGCACCCATCGAGCAGCCGGCGATACAGGCAATGTCGTAGCCGCGGCGCTCGATTTCCTCGATCACGCCGATGTGTGCATACCCCCGGGCTCCACCCGATCCCAGTACCAGTGCCACGCGTTTGCTCATGAACATTCCCCGGCCAGTGCAACCATGGTCCTACAATGCACCCATCGCCACCTGTGCTTCAATGTGCATCGTGCTGAGCTACTGTAATAAAACTGGCTGGGCCAAGCTGGCTGGGCAGGGCACTTTTCAGCTGCCGGGGCGTCGAACAGCCAATGTTTTTTCCATTGAGGTATTACCGATGAAAGCCTGGATCTGCCTTCCACTGATCGCCTTGGCCCTTGCTGGCTGCGCGGGCAAGACGGCCTACCGCGAGAGTTGCGCAACCCAACTGGATGCCGCCTGGAAGGAGCTGGACCTGGCCAAGGCCGAAGGCTTTGCCGGTGCCGTGAGCTACTCCAAGGCCTTGTCGCTGCTGACCGGTGCCAAGACCCAACAGCAGTTCGAAGGTTACGAAAGTTGTACCAGAAAAGCCGAAAAGGCCCGTTTCTACATTCGTGAGTCTCGCGCCGGGCGCTGACCAAGGAGCGTCTTTCAATGTCTGCCATGCTCGATCATGTGGTTGCCCAGATAGTGGCCTTGCAGGTGCGCCTGCTGGCCTGCCGCGAGCGCCTGGCTGCCGATACCGACAGCGAGGCCTTGCATGACCTGCGCACCACCCTGCGGCGCCTGCGCAGCCTGCTGCGGCCGCTGCGAGGGCTGCCGGGGGTGGAGCAGCTGGAGGAGGCCGCCACGTCGTTGGGTACCCTCACCACGCCGTTGCGCGACCGTGAGGTGCTGGCGGCCGAACTGATTGGGCATGGTTTTGCCGAGGCCGGGCAGCGGCGCCTGGAAGGGCGTGCCAGGACATTCGCCAGTGTTGCCGCCAGCCCCGAGCTGACGCGGGTGCTGGCGATTGTCGACGCGTTTCCGCTGTTCATGCGTGCAGCCGGTCGCGAGGGCCTGGTCAAGGCGCTGGAAAAGCGCATCGACAAACGCCTGGGCAAGCAGTGGCGCAAGTTGTACCAGGCACTGCAGGACCCGGCCCACGACCGCCACCGCCTGCGTTTGCTGATCAAGCGTGCGCGCTATGGCGATGAGGCCTATCCGCAGCTCGACCATGCGGGCAAGCAGTTGCGGCGCTTGCTGAAGCAGGCCCAGGGCGATTTGGGTGACTGGCATGATCGCCTGCAATGGCTGCTGCAGGCGCGCGAGCATGCCGACCTGGCGCCGTGCAGGGTCGCCTGGGAGCAGGAATTGCATGAGGCCGAGCGCCATTCGGATGCGACGCTGGATGCACTGCAGCAGGCGTTGGCGCGGCGAAAGCCCGAAAAATGACCGAAATGCGGGCTGATCGGCATGGGTTTGCTGGCTAGGATGGGCAGACCTTGTTCGCAGCAGGCAGGAGCCGGCCAATGAATTTCAACCAACTGCTCGACGCCGTGCGGGCCAACCCCGAAGCTGTATGTGTCCCGCCAAGCTGGGCCCAGGGGCGCGCCGCCTTTGGCGGGCTGATGGCGGCCATGGTGTATGAAGCCATGCGCCAGAAAATCTCCGATGACCGCCCCGTGCGTTCTTTGGCCATCAGCTTTGTGGCGCCAGCCGCGGCAGATGTGCCAATCCGCTTCGATGTAGAGGTGCTGCGTGAAGGCAAGGCTGTCAGCACCTTGCTGGGCCGTGCCGTTCAAGACGGCCAGGTAGTGACGCTCGTGCAGGGCAATTTCGGTGCAGGGCGGCCGTCGGTGGTCGATGTACCAGCCTTGCCGGCCGAGGAAATGAAAGCGCTCGACGATGCAGCTCCCGAGCTACCCCATATCAAAGGCGTTACTCCTGAGTTCATGCAGCATGTGGCCTTGCGCTGGGCGGTGGGTGGATTGCCGTTCAGTGGCAATCAGTCGCGGCAAATGGGCGGCTGGGTGCGTTTGCGCGGGGTGGCCGAAGAACCGGTCAACGAGGCGCACCTGCTGGCGCTGGTCGATGCCTGGCCACCGAGCCTGATGCCGTTTCTCAAGAAGCCGGCTGCCGGCAGCACGTTGACCTGGACCATCGAATTCATGCAGCCCAGGGCGCAGCTGTCGACCCTGGACTGGTGCCATTATTGCGTGGAAACCGAGCATGCGCGGGATGGTTACGGGCACGCGGCCGCTGCGTTGAGGACGGCGCAGGGCGAGTTGCTGGCCTTGAGCCGGCAGACGGTTACCGTGTTTGCCTGACCGAGCCTGGGAGCGCGTTGCGCTCCGATCGCGACACAGGGCCGCTCCCACAGGATCGCGTAAATTTCAGGACATGTGCGGTTCTTGTGCGAGCGGCCTTGCGTCGCGATTGGGCTGCAGAGCAGCCCCAATGGCATCAGCGACGATGCTTGTGTCGTTCCCGCCAGGCCTTCCACCAGGCCCCGCTCAGCAAGAAGCGCGGAAAGGTGATGAACTGCTCGGTCAGCAGGCGTTGCACGGCATCCTTGCGGTTGGCGAAGGGTTCGGGTTGCTCTGCTTCCAGTCGATGGCCCTGGCGCTGCAGGCCCAGGCCGGCGATCAGCGCAATGATGCCAACGGCAATCTGGCCCAGATCCAGGCCGAACAGGCCGGACAGAATCAGCAACGCGCCAAGGATGAACAACGGCACGGCGATCAGGTGCAACACCAGGTTGGTCGGGTGGCGGTGGTTGTGGTGGTAGCCGCGCCATTGCCAGGCGGGCAGGTTGGGCAGGCGTTTGCTCATGGGCATTTCCTCTCGGTCATGCCCAAAGCTTAGTGCGCCCCCCAGGCGGGGGCCAATCGAGGCTGGCTATGGTGACTATAGCTTGAGCTGGCCAATGGCCTTGTTCAGTTCACCGGCCAGGGTTGCCAGTTCGCTGCTGGTGGTTGCCGAGCCCACGGTCTGTTGCACGGTCTGTTCGGTGACATCGCGGATACTCACCACGGCGCGGTTCATTTCCTCGGCCACCTGGCTTTGCTGCTCGGCTGCCACGGCAATCTGGGTGTTGCTTTCGCGCATCTGCGCCACGGCACCGGTAATTTCGGCCAGTGCCTCGCCGGCCTCCTGGGCCTGGCGGACGCAGTCGTCGGCCTTGTACGAGCTCTCCTGCATGAATTCCACTGCATCCCGGGTGCCCGACTGCAGAGCCGAAACCATGGTGGTGATCTCGTCGGTGGAGTTTTGTACGCGCTTGGCCAGGTTGCGCACTTCATCGGCCACCACGGCAAAGCCGCGGCCCAGGTCGCCGGCGCGCGCTGCTTCGATGGCGGCATTGAGCGCCAGCAGGTTGGTCTGCTCGGCGATGCTGTGGATCACACTGACCACGCCATTGATCTTCTGACTGTCTTCGGCCAGTTGACGAATCATCTCGGCAGTTTGCTGCACGCCGCTGGACAGCCCGGAGATCGAGTCCTGTACCCGGCTGACCACCTCCTGGCCGCTACCGGCCAGGGCGTCGGCTGTTTGTGACAGGTCACGGGTGGCGCCGGCATGCTGGGCGATGTGGTGCACCGTTGCCGACATTTCGTTGATGGCGGTAGCGGCCTGGTCGGTCTCGCTCTGCTGGCCGAGCATGCCGTGGCGCACGTCGCTCATGCTCGCGGCCAGGCGCGCGGCACCGGAGTCCAGTTGCGCAGCGGTGTGGGCGACAGTACTGACCACGCGGTGGTAGGTCGCCTGCATGGCATTGAAGGCCCCGGCCATCTGGCCGACCTCGTCACCACAGGCCAACGGTACGCGGGCCGACAGGTCGCCGGTCTTTTCCACGTGCAGCATCACATCCTTGAGGGTGTTGAGCTGGCTGAGCAGGAAGCGGATCAGCAACTGCGAGGCGCCGAGCATGGCCAGCATCAGGATCAGTACGCATACCGCGTAGTTGCTGAATCGGTCGAAGAACACCTGGCGCAGGCTTGGCGAATGGGCCAGCACGGCCATCTGCTGATCACCGTTGCGCAGTACCTGCGCGCCCTGTAGCGGGTTGTTGCCCAAGAGCCGGGCGGCAGGCAGTTCGACCCAGCCTTGGGCATTGCGCAGGGCCTCCAGGGGTTCGCCCGCGAAGGTGGGCGTTTGCCCGGGCGACCAGCTTATGACATTGGCCGGGCGGGGTAGCGGCTGGCCGGCCGGCCAGGCAGCAAGCAGTTGCGCCTGCGCGGCCGCCTGGGCCTGCGCGGCCTCGGCGCGGGCGCGCTGCTCCAGGTGCACGGCATAGAGCACCAGCAGCAAGGTCGTGACAAAGGCCACCGCGTTGACGGCCCAGAACTTGTACTTCAGGGAAACATTGCTAAGCCAGGCACCCATGGGCAGGTCTTCTCTGAGTTGAGCGGGAACAATATTGGCAAGGTGCCATCATTGTGCCTGCACAAGCCAGGGCCTTTCTTGATGTGTATCAAGAAAATTCCGCCGCAAGTTCTGCCGCGCTTTTGTAGGAGCGGCCTTGTGTCGCGATAGGGGTGCGAAGCGCCCCCAGGTTTTCAGCTTCAGCGGATAGATTGCCGGGGCCGCGTTGCGGCCCTTTCGCGACACAAGGCCGCTCCTACAGGAGAACGCGTCGGGTTCAGGGGAGTTGGAAAAATGCTCGCGCCGTTGCCGTGGTATGCGCCGCCGTATGTTCGGCTGACTCACCCCGGTGCAGTGCCACTTCACGCAATACCTCTGGCAGGAACGCCGGCTCGTTGCGCCCGTTCTTCGGCTTGGGCCGCAGGCTGCGCGGCAGCAGGTAAGGCGCATCGCTCTCCAGCATCAGCCGCCCCTCGGCAATGTTGCCCACCAGCGGGTGCAGGTGGGTGCCACGGCGTTCGTCGCAGATCCAGCCGGTAATGCCGATGTGCAGGTCCATGTCCAGGTAGGCGAACAGCGCGTCGCGCTCGCCGGTAAAACAGTGCACTACTGCGCCGGCCAGGTGGTCGCGGTAATCCTTGAGGATCGCCAGCAGGCGTTCGCTGGCGTCGCGTTCGTGCAGGAACACCGGCAGACGCAGCTCGGCAGCCAGTGCCAGTTGTGCCTCCAGGGCTTTTTCCTGCAGCGGGCGAGGGGAGAAGTCGCGGTTGAAGTCCAGGCCGCATTCGCCCACGGCGCGCACGCGTGTTTCATTCAGCAACTGGCGCAACTGGCGCTCGCTGCCGGCATCCCAGGTTTTGGCATCATGAGGGTGTACGCCTGCCGTGGCGAACAGGTGCGCGCCGTTCGCATCCAGTTGCTGGCACAGTTCCAGCGCCTGTTCGCTGACCGCCAGGCTGGTGCCCGTCAGCACCATCTGCGTGACCCCGGCCTCAAGGGCGCGCTCGACGATTGCCGCCTGCTGGTCGTGGAAACTGCTGTTGGTCAGGTTGACGCCGATATCGATCAGTTGCATGGTGCTACCTCGTGCCGCGGGGCGGCCAGCATAGCAAAAACCTTGTTTTTCTGAAAAAGCCAAGAACTTCATGCTGTTGCCGTGGTCTTTTGCCGTCATTTCTCTTGGCGGCACAACCCACGGATGCCGCCCACCGACAACGGACACGTTTTCGCATGCAGCGATGCTGGCTTATTCTCCTGCTGACGCTTGGGCTGACCCTGACCGGGCCTGCCCATGCGCGCGCGCCGGGGCCGCAGCAGAACATCGCGCCTGCCAAGGTCCGTGACCTGCAACAGATTCGCACCAGCCAGGTGCTGCGGGTGCTGGTCAACCAGAGCCGCAACAGCTCCGGTGAGGTCAAGGGCGAGCCGGTCGGTATCGAATACTACCGCCTGCGTGCCCTGGAGCATTACCTCAATGCCCGCGCCGACGATGGCCAGGAGATCCAGCTAAAGCTGATCCCGCGGGCCAAGGAGCAGTTGCTGGGCGCACTGGCCCGTGGCGAGGGCGACCTGGCCGCGCCGGGCGAGCTGCTCGACCCCGCCGTGGTGCGCGGGGTCAGCATCAGCGCACCAGTGCTCGACCAGGTGCCGCTGCTGCTGGTGGGGCGCAAGGGCGAGCGCAGTTTCAGCCATGTCGAGCAGTTGTCCGGGCGTACCGTGGCCCTGACCAGCGCCAGCGCGGCCGGCCCTTTGATCCAGCAGGTCAACCAGCAGCTGGCGCTGCGCAAGCGCGCGCCGATCAAGGTGGAGTGGGTCGACTCGACCTTGGCGGTGGAGGATGTGCTGGAAATGGTCCAGGCCGGCATCTATCACCTGACCGTGGTCGAGCAGCCGATCGCCCGGCGCTGGGCCCGGGTGATGCCGCGCCTGAGGCTGGACAGCCGCGTAAAACTGGGGGCGCCGCAAGCCATGCGTTGGTATGTGGGGCGCGATGCGCCGCAGTTGCTGGCCACAGTCGATCGCTTTCTGCAGGGCTACCGGGCGCCGGACAACCAGGACGCCGCGTTCGAGCGCATCTACCGCCGCCAGTACCGGGTGCACGACCCATTGGCCAGCAAGAATCGCCAGCGCCTGACCGCGCTGCGGGGGGTGCTGCAGAAACACGGCGAGGCGCAGCAGATCGACTGGCTCAACCTGGCCGCGCTGGCCTTCAAGGAGTCGACGCTCAACCCGGCAGCGCGCGGCACCGGAGGGGCCCATGGCCTGATGCAGATCACCCCTTCGGCGGCGCAGCGCGTGGGGGTGAGCAACACCGCCTCGGTGGATGGCAATGTCCAGGCCAGCGCCCGTTACCTGGCGCTGATCCGGCGCAAGTTCTTTGCCAGCGCCAAGATCAACGAGCGCGAGCGCATGGCCTTCGTCCTGGCGGCCTACAACCTGGGGCCCGAGCGGGTCCAGGCCATGCGTGCGGAGGCGCGGCGTCGCGGGCTGAATGGCGACCAGTGGTTCTTCCAGACCGAACGCATTGCCATGGAGCAGGTGGGCATGGGGCCAGTCAACTTCGTCAACAGCGTCAACAAGTACTTTGTAGCGTTCAATCGGGAACGTGCTGCGCTGGAGCGTGTGGCTAAACGCTAACAAATCGATATTGTCGATTGTTATGTTGGGTTTTTTGCGATTTTCATATCTATCGAATCGATTATGATGGCGCCCATCCCAACACAACTTTCCCGCTTCAAGGAGTCTTCGACGAGAACAACGCTACCCTCAACGCTCTGTTCTCCACCCGCGCCGGCGCTGGCCTGAGCGTCATCCGTATCCTGGTCGGCATCATCTTCATTGCGCATGGTGCGCAGAAACTGTTCGGCATGTTCGGCGGCTATGGCCTGGAAGGCACCGGCCAGTGGATGGAGAGCATCGGCCTGGCCCCGGGTTACCTGATGGCCCTGCTGTCCGGTAGTGCCGAGTTCTTCGGCGGCCTGGCCCTGGTGATCGGCCTGCTGGCCCGCCCGGCGGCCCTGGTGCTGGCGGTGACCCTGGTGGTGGCGATCCTCTCGGTGCACATCGGCAACGGCCTGTTCATGTCCAACAACGGCTATGAGTTCGGCCTGGCCCTGCTGGCTGGCACCGTTGCGGTGCTGATCGAAGGCGCTGGCCGCTTCTCGCTGGACCGCCTGATCGCCCGCTGATACACCGCAAATGCCAAGATACAAGCCTCAGGCCGATCACTTTCGGCTTGAGGCTTGTATCTTGCCGCTTGTAGCTCTAGCATACCGTCTGCGCCGATTTAAACAGCTACTTGCGGGGCGCAGGAAAGCCCCTCTCCGGGTCATCCGAAATACCGCTAAAGCGCTGGTTCGGTGACGCCTCCCACCGCTGCCCAGCGGGATTCGCGAGGCGGAGAGAAGCTCCATGAGTTGCCCACGTACCAGTGTCTGTTTGAGCCCCTTGCCTGCCAGCCAGGCGTCCCGCACACCGCGCATCCTGCTCGGCGGCCAGCATCAACCCACTCTTTTGCGTCACCTTGAAGGCCTGTCCAGGCGCAAGGGCCAGGCGCGTGCCTTTCTGATCCAGTTCGCCGACACCGGCTGCCACCTCGCGCAGTATGGCAATGACCGTTTCGACCTGGCCGTGATCCAGGCCCCGGCGCCGGACGAGGCCGCCGATATCATCGGCCACCTCACCCGTATCGCGCGCCAAGGCCTGATTACCCGCCGCTGAGGAGCGCGCTGTTGAGTACCAATATCATCACCACGGAAGGCCATGAGGCGCTGAAGAAAGAACTGGACCACCTGTGGCGGGTGTACCGCCCCGAGATTACCCAGAAGGTTACCTGGGCGGCCTCGCTGGGCGACCGCAGCGAGAATGCCGACTACCAGTACAACAAGAAGCTGCTGCGCGAGATCGACCGTCGGGTGCGTTATCTGCGCAAGCGTCTTGAAGATGTGAAGGTGGTGGCCTACTCGCCGCAGCAGGAGGGCAAGGTGTTTTTCGGTGCCTGGGTGGAGATTGAGAACGACGAGGGCGAGACCATGAAGTTTCGCATTGTCGGGTATGACGAGATCTATGGGCGCAATGACTACATCTCGATCGACTCGCCCATGGCTCGCGCCTTGCTGAAGAAGGAGGAGGGTGATGAGGTGGTGGTGCACACGCCTACCGGTGAAGCGACCTGGTATGTAAACAGCATCAGCTACGGGCAATGAGTCGATTTTGACTGTGCCGGCCTCTTCGCGGGCTTGCCCGCTCCCACAGGGTTACCACAGCATTTGACCGTTGTGTCGGACCTGTGGGAGCGGGTTTACCCGCGAAGAGGCCGGCACAGGCTGTCATCAACTCTCGCGTAAAACCGCCAGCGGGCTGGCATTCAACGCCCGCCGCGTCCCCAGCACCCCTGCACCACCTACCAGCAGCGCCCCTGCCAGCGGCAACAGCAGCAACCACACATGCGGGCTCCATTGCAGGTCGAAGGCATAGCGGTACAGCACCAAGGTAATCAGCTCACACCCGACCGCCGCCAGCAAGCCGCTGGCCGCACCCAGCAAGCCGAACTCGATCCGCCGCGCCTTGACCAGCAATGGCCGCGCCGCGCCCAGCGCACGCAGCAAGGCGCCCTGGCGGATACGCTCGTCCAGCGTCGCCTGCAAGCCAGCGAACAGCACCGCCAACCCAGCTGCCAGCACGAACAGCAACACATACTCGACCGCCAGGGTCACCTGGGCGAGGATGCTGCGCAGCTGATCGAGCAAGGCGTCCACCTGCAGGATGGTCACTGCCGGGAATGCCCGTGACAGCGCCACCACATCCAGGTCATGGCCCGGTGCCAGATAGAAGCTGGTCAGGTAGGTGGTCGGAAGCCCCTGCAGCGTGCCGGGTTGGAAGATCATGTAGAAGTTCGGCTGGAAGCTGTCCCAGTGCACGCTGCGCAGGCTGCTGACCCGTGCCTGGCGTTGCTGGCCGCCGATGTCGAAGGTTAGCAGGTCACCCAGTTGCAGCTTCAGGCTGTTGGCCAGTTCCGCCTCCACCGACACACCGGGGATTTCATCTTCGGCGGGCAACGCCTGCCACCAGTTGCCGCCTGTCAGTGCGTTGCCTTCGGGCAGCTCGGCCGCCCACGTCAGGCTGAGGTCGCGCTGAACGGCGCGCTCACCTGCCGAGTCCTTGCTGACCACCTGCTGCACCGGTTGCTCGTTGATTTTTACCAGGCGGCCGGGTGTCACCGGGTACAGCGGCGCCGAGGTGGCATTGACCTGCTGCAGGTGTTGGGCGAAGGGCTCACGATCATCCGGCAGGATGTTCAGGGCGAAATGGTTGGGTGCATCCTTGGGCAACTGCGCTTGCCAGGTGTCGAGCAGTTCCGCGCGCAGCAGCGCGACCAGGGCCATGGCCAGCAGGATCAGGCCGAAGGCCAGGGCCTGGCCGGCAGCGGCCATGGGGTGGCGCAGCAGTTGGCCCAGCCCCAGTCGCCAGGTCAGTGGTGCCCCGGCCAGCAATTGGCGCAGGCTGCGCAAACCGAGCAGCAGCAGGCCGCCGAGCAGCAGCGCGGCGACCAGGCCGCCACCGAGCAGGGCGAAGGTGAGCAGCAGGTCGAGGCTCAGGCGCCACATGATCAGGCCCAGGGCGAACAGGGCCGCACCGTATACCAGCCAGCTGCTGGGCGGTATCGGCAGCAGGTCGCGGCGCAGCACGCGAAGCGGCGGTACCTGGCCCAGCGCGGCAATTGGCGGCAGGGCGAAACCGGCCAGGGCTACCAGCCCGGTAGCGATGCCGGCCAGGGCTGGGACGATGCCGCCTGCAGGCACCACGCTTGGCAACAGGCCATGCAGCAGGCGGAACAGGCCCAGTTGCGCCAGCCAGCCGAGCAGGGCGCCGGCCAGCGCGGCGACCAGGCCGAGCATGGCCAACTGCAGGCAGTACAGGCCCAGTGCCTGGCGGCGCGAAAGGCCCAGGCAGCGCAGCAGGGCGCTGGCGTCCAGGCGGCGTGCGGCATAGCGGTTGGCCGACAGGGCCACGGCAACGCCTGCCAGCAGCACCGCCACCAGGCTGGCCATGTTCAGGTAGCGCTCGGCCTTGCCCAGCGCGCCGCCGACCTGCTGGTTGCCATCGCGGGTGTCGCGCAGGCGCTGGTTGGCGGCCAGGTCCTTTTTCAGTGCCCCGCGGTACTGGGCCAGCGCTTCGGCATCGCCGCGCCACAGGTCGCGGTAGGTGACCCGGCTGCCCGGCTGGATCACGCCGGTGGCTTGCAGGTCGGCCAGGTTCATCATTACCCGTGGGGTAAGGCTGTAGAAGTTGTTGGCGCGGTCCGGTTCGTAGGTCAGTACGCGGCTCATGCGCAGCGTCTTCATGCCCACGTCGATGCTGTCGCCAACCTTCAGCCCCAATGCCGCCAAAAGGCGTGGTTCGACCCATGCTTCGCCAGGTGCCGGGCCGCCGCCCGGGGTTTCTGTGGCATAGGGCTGCGCAGCACTGCGCACTTGCCCGCGCAATGGGTAGGCACCGTCGGCAGCCTTGACGCTGGACAGCTGGATGCCGTTGTCGCCGCCGACCACGCTGGTGAACTCGACGACCTGGGCGTGGCGCAGGCCCAGTGCCTTGCCGGCCTCGATCTGCTGGTCGCGGGCCGGGGCGCTGCCCTGCAGCACCAGGTCGGCACCAAGGAACTCGCTGGCGCGCAGTTGCATGGCGCCGTTGAGGCGGGCACCGAAATAGCCGATGGCAGTGCTGGCCGCGACCGCCACCAGCAGGGCGAAGAACAGCACGCGCACTTCGCTTGCGCGAATGTCGCGCAGCAGCTGGCGCAGGGCCAGGCCGCACAGGCGGGACAGCGGCATGTGGGTCATCAGGCCTCCGCCGGGGCCACCAGGCGGCCCGCATCCAGGCGAATCTGGCGGCGGCAGCGCCGGGCCAGGCGTTCGTCATGGGTAACCAGCACCAGGGTGGTGCCGCGCTCCTTGTTCAGTTCGAACAGCAAGTCGCTGATGCGCTCGCCGGTGTGGCTGTCGAGATTGCCGGTGGGTTCGTCGGCAAACAGCACTGCCGGTTGCGCGGCGAAGGCGCGGGCGATGGCCACCCGTTGTTGTTCGCCGCCCGAAAGCTGGCGCGGAGTGTGGCTCAGGCGCTTGCCCAGACCGACCCGTTCGAGCAGGGTGCGCGCGTGTTCGCGGGCATCGCGGCGGCCATCCAGCTCCAGCGGCAGCATGACGTTCTCCAGGGCATTGAGGCTGTCGAGCAACTGGAACGACTGGAACACGAAACCCACATGTTCGGCGCGCACCCGCGCGCGCTGGTCTTCATCCAGCGGCCCCAGGTCGTGGCCAGCAAGGATGACCTTGCCGGCACTGGGCTGGTCGAGGCCGGCGAGCAGGCCAAGCAGGGTCGACTTGCCCGAACCCGAGGCGCCGACGATTGCCAGGCTGTCGCCTTGGGCCAGGTCGAGGGACAGGGCGTGCAGGATGGTCAGGTCACCTTCCGCGCTGGGGACCACTTTGCTAAGGTTCTGCGCAACGAGAATGCTGGGGCCCATGGAGAATCCGATGCGAGTGTGGTGGTTGAGTGCCGGTCTGGCCCTGTATTGCCTGGCCCAGAGCGCGGCGGCGGGAACACTGCTGGTTGTCGGCGATAGTATCAGCGCCGGTTTTGGCCTGGATACCCGCCAGGGCTGGGTTTCCCTGTTGCAGACCCGCCTGCGGGACGAAGGTTTCGACGACAAGGTGGTCAATGCATCGATCAGCGGCGACACCAGTGCAGGTGGCCAGGCGCGGCTGCCGGCGCTGCTTGCAGCGCACAAGCCGAGCCTGGTGGTACTGGAACTGGGCGGCAATGATGGCCTGCGTGGGCAGCCGCCAGCGCAATTGCAACAAAATCTTGCCTCGATGATCGAGAGCTCGCGCAATGCCGGTGCCAAGGTGGTGCTGCTGGGCATGCGCCTGCCACCCAATTATGGCGTGCGCTACACCACCGCCTTCGCCCAGGTGTATGAACAGCTGGCGGCAGAAAAACAGGTCCCGCTGGTGCCGTTTTTCCTCGAGGGGGTAGGGGGCGTGCCTGAGTTGATGCAGGCGGATGGCATTCACCCGGCCCAGGCTGCCCAGCAGCGCCTGCTGGAAAATGCCTGGCCGGCGATAAAACCCTTGCTGTGACGCTTTAAACGGCGCCGGCTTTCGGCTAATGTTGCGCCCCCCGTTTCGAGTGCCACCGATGCCGCGCCCTGCCTGGTCCCTGTATGCCTACCAACTGATCGAGCCTGATGAGCAGCTCGACCTGTTCGCCTGCCAGGAAATCCGCGTCCACCTCGTGGCCCGCCAGCTGGAGCTGGGCGTACCGGCCGACCGCACCTTGTGCGGTGGCCTGCTGCCGGCGCAACCGCGCTGGTCGGGGGTGCCGCGCTCGATCTACCGCGACGGTCGCCTGTGCGACCTGTGCCGCGCCATCCTCGATGCCCAGCGGCGCGGCATGCGCCCGGTGTGGCCGGAGCTGCAGGGCGGCTGAACGCCGCACCTTTCATCATCTGAAACGCTTGCATGGCGCCAATGCCTCCCGCTTGCATCGGCGCGGGTGTACAATCGATTCTCTTGACCCACCTTTCGAAGGATTTACCGGATGTTGCCGCGCTTTCCTGCCGTCACCCGTAGCCTGTCCCTGGCCGCCCTGCTGGTAGCAGGCCCCGCTGCTGCGCTGGAGCTGCCCCTGCCACCACCCGGTGAAGACATCATCGGCCAGGTGCATGTGATCAAGGCAAAGTACGAGGACACGTTTGCCGATATCGGCACTGCCAACGACCTCGGCTATCTGGAAATGATCGCCGCCAACCCGGGCGTGGACCCATGGCTGCCAGGTGCCGGCACCGAGATCATCCTGCCGACCCGCTACATCCTGCCGCCTGGCCCGCGTGAGGGCATCGTCATCAACCTGGCCGAATACCGTATGTACTACTTCCCGAAAGGGCAGAACGTGGTGCATACATTCCCGCTGGGCATCGGTCGTGAAGGCTGGGGTTCGCCGATCGCCAATACCAAGATCACCGCCAAGACGCCAAACCCGACCTGGACCCCGCCAGCGTCCATCCGTGCCGAGCACGCGGCTGACGGCGACATCCTGCCGAGCGTGGTGCCGGCCGGCCCGGACAACCCGCTGGGGCCGTTCAAGTTCACCCTCGGCGTGCCGGGCTACCTGATCCACGGTTCGAACAAGAAGTTCGGCATTGGCATGCGTACCAGCCACGGTTGCTTCCGCATGCTCAACAACAACGTGCTGGAACTGTCGAAGATGGTGCCGGTGGGTACGCCGGTGCGCATCATCAACGAGCCCTACAAGTTCGGTATCAGTGGTGGCAAGGTCTATCTGGAGGCGCACACGCCGCTGGACGACCAGGGTAATCCGTCGGTGGTCGATAAACACACTGCTGTTATCAATGCCTTGCTCAAGCGAGAAGATCTGGCCAATAACCTACGCATGAACTGGGACATGGTGCGTGATGTGGTGGCCGCGGAAGATGGCATGCCGGTGGAAATTGCCGTACCGACCGAAAACCAGGGTGGTGCGCCGATGGTTTCGAGCATTCCGCCCGAACTGCAGTAAGGTAATTGCGACACACCCGGGCCTGCCTTAGTGCAGGCCTTTTCGTTTCTGCCTGGCGCGTTTGCCTTGTGCGCAGGCAATAAAAAAGCCGACCCACAAGTGGGTCGGCTTCATAACAATCCGTGAGGATTATTACTTGCGGCTGGCTTTGTCCAGCATACGCAGAGCGCGCTCGTTGGCTTCGTCAGCGGTCTGCTGAGCCTTCTGAGCGGCTGCCAGTGCGTCGTCAGCCTTACGGTAGGCTTCGTCAGCACGAGCTTGAGCGCGAGCTGCTGCGTCTTCAGTCGCAGTCAGACGAGCTTCGGTTTCTTTGGATACGCTGCTGCAACCGGTAGCCAGAACTGCGGCCAGAGCCAGAGCAGAGAATTTCAGAACGTTGTTCATCGTGTTCCCCTTCAAGGACTTTCTATTAAATAGCCATCTCTCGGAAAAGAGAAACTGGCCGGCGTACATAGTACCCATTACTTGTAGTAAGTAAACTGACTAAGCGCAAGAACTGCAAAAAAAATGTTGCTTGACGCCTTTCCGACAAGATTTGCGACACGCCCGTGAAAAAAACGTGCAGGCTTCGCAAGCGACTGTGGTACAGGAACTTTTTTGTTGAACTAAGGGTGACTCTAACTGTCTGCCAGCGTCTTAAGCCCTAGTACATCCGGTTGCAGCAGGGCGCGCCGTCAAGAATGGCATTTGGCCGCATTTTCGCCATTTTTAACCGCCACCACCTTGAGCAATCCCGCCTGCGACGCCTACTATCTTGTGAGTGCCAGAAGATCCGAACGATTGCAATCGTCCAGTGGTCGAAGTGGGCAACAGGTGGCGTAGAGGATTCTGTGCCGGATAAACCACCATCGGTTAAGGTATGGGTCTGCCGAGAAGACCTGCGAGGAGTAGTGATGAGCGAAGCGCTGACCATCCATCATGACCAGGCCGGTCATCAGTTCGAGACCAGCGTGGACGGTCATCGTGCCTATCTGACGTACATGGATCTGGGCAAACAGACGCTGGACATCTATCGCACCTTCGTACCCAACGCCCTGCGCGGCCGCGGGATTGCTGCCGCCCTGACCGAGCGGGCCCTGGAGTATGCTGAGCAGATGGGCTACACGGTGATTCCGTCCTGCTCGTACGTGGAACGCTACATGGAGCGCCAGCAGCGGCATTCGAGCAAGGTCTGATTCTGTAAAAAAAGCGGGGCCGCTTCGCGCCCCATTCGCGGCACAAGGCCGCTCCTACAGGAAATCGCATAACCCTGTAGGAGCGGCCTTGTGCCGCGAATGGGGCGCGAAGCGGCCCCGCTCTTTTATTGCATCAGCCGCGCTTACGCTGCGGCAGCACATCCTTAAGCTTGGCACGCATGCTGCGCAGGGTCTTCTCGGTAGCCGACCAGTCGATGCAGGCATCGGTAATCGACACGCCATACTGCAGCTCGTCCAGGTTCTTCGGAATCGACTGGCAGCCCCAGTTCAGGTGGCTCTCGACCATCAGGCCGATGATCGACTGGTTACCTTCGAGGATCTGGTTGGCGACGTTCTCCATCACCAGTGGTTGCAGGGCCGGGTCCTTGTTGGAGTTGGCGTGGCTGCAGTCGACCATGATATTGGCCTTGATCTTGGCCTTGGCCAGGTCCTGTTCGCAGAGGGCGACGCTGACCGAGTCGTAGTTCGGCTTGCCGTTGCCGCCGCGCAGTACCACGTGGCCGTACGGGTTGCCCTTGGTGGTGACGATCGACACGCCGCCTTCCTGGTTGATGCCGAGGAAGCGGTGTGGCTTGGATACCGACTGCAGGGCGTTGATGGCAACGGTCAGGCCGCCGTCTGTGCCGTTCTTGAAACCGACTGCCGAGGAGAGGCCCGAAGCCATCTCGCGGTGGGTCTGCGATTCGGTGGTACGGGCGCCGATGGCCGACCAGCTGATCAGGTCCTGCAGGTACTGCGGAGAAATAGGATCGAGCGCTTCGGTGGCGGTCGGCAGGCCCATTTCGGCCAGGTCCAGCAGCAGCTTGCGGCCGATGTGCAGGCCATCCTGGATCTTGAACGAGTCATCCAGGTATGGGTCGTTGATCAGGCCTTTCCAGCCGACGGTGGTACGCGGTTTTTCGAAATACACGCGCATGACCAGGTACAGCGTGTCGGACACTTCCTCGGCCAGCACTTTCAGGCGCTCGGCGTACTCGTGGGCGGCCTTGATGTCGTGGATCGAGCAAGGGCCGACCACGACGAACAGGCGATGGTCCTTGCCGTCGAGAATATTGCGCACCACTTCACGGCCGGCAGTCACGGTCTGCAGGGCCTTGGCGCTAAGGGGGATTTCCTTCTTGAGCTGATCGGGTGTGATCAGGGTCTCGTTGGAGGCAACGTTCAAGTCATCGATCGGTAAATCAGCCATCGTGTTACTCGTCAGGTCACGGGTGCCGGCCGCCAACTATCCCCGTGCGGCCCAGCAGCAAGAATAATCGCAGCGGGGAGCCGAACCTTAGCGCGTTACAGGTGGCGCGACAATGGGCTGGGCCCAGTCCGTGTGGGGTTTTTCCGAGATGGCAGGTGTTTGCCGAGCATGGGCTGCCCAGCGCCGCGCAACCTGTGTAAAAAGAGGGCTGACTTTTACCAGGAGATCGGCATGCATCCGCACACACCACGTATCGGCATCATCGGCAGTGGCGCCATCGGCGGCTTCTATGGGTTGATGCTGGCCCGGGCCGGCTTCGATGTGCATTTTCTTTTGCGCAGCGAGTACGAGGTTGTCCGCGAGCAGGGGCTGGCCCTGGACAGTGCCGTGCATGGCAACTTGCAGATGAAGGTGCAGGCCTATGCCAGTGCCACCGACATGCCGCCCTGCGACTGGCTGCTGGTGGGGACCAAGGCCACCAGCAATGACCAGTTGGCGCCGCTGATCGTGCAGGCGGCTGCACCGGGCGCCAAGGTGGTGCTGTTGCAGAACGGTCTGGGCGTGGAGGAGCAGTTGCGTCCGGCCTTGCGCAGCGACATGCACCTGCTCGGCGGCCTGTGTTTCATCTGCGTCAACCGCCAGGCACCCGGCGTGATCCGCCACCAGGCCCTGGGCGCGGTCAACCTTGGCTACCACAGCGGGCCGGCCAACGATGGCGGTGCCGCGCTGGTCAATGAGGGGGCTGAGCTGTTCCGGGCTGCGGGCATCGACTCGCAGGCCATGCCCGACCTGGCCCAGGCACGCTGGCAGAAGCTGGTATGGAACGTGCCCTATAACGGCCTGTCGGTGCTGCTCGGTGCCAGCACCACGCCGTTGATGGCCGACAGTAATGGCCGTGCCCTGATCCAGGCCTTGATGGCGGAGGTAGTACAAGGCGCGGCGGCATGTGGCCATGTGTTGCCCGAGGGATATGCCGAGCACCTGTTCCAGGTGACCGAGCGCATGCCCGACTACTGGCCCAGCATGTACCACGACCATGTCCACAAGCGCCCGCTGGAGCTGCAGGCCATCTATGCCGAGCCGTTGGCACAGGCGCGTGCGGCAGGCTGCCACTTGCCGCGCATGGAGATGCTGTATCAGGCGCTGGCTTTCATAGACCGGGGCGAACAGCCCCGCTGAGGGTGGCTCTGGCCCCGTCGGGGCGCTCCAGCCCGCATTGGCAGCGCGCCGGACGGCAAAGCGTGCGTCCGGCGCGCTGCTAAGCTGAAGCTTGCTCTGCCGCAGCGGCAGTCGAGGAGGTCGAATGATCCACTCCATGCTGTATGCCACCGACCTCGGTGTCTACGCCCCTTTTGTCATGCAACACGCGCTGGCGCTGGCGCGCACATTTGGCGCCGAGTTGTATGTGATCCATGCGGTGGAGCCCATGGGCCAGTTCGCTGAATCTCTCCTGCAGAGCTACCTCGATGAACAGACGCTCGACCAGTTGCACAGCCAGGGGGTGAATACGGTGATGGCCAATATCGAGCAGCGTGTGCTGGAAAACTTTCGCGACGAACTTGGCGAGGAGGCTGACCTGGCAGTGATCAAGGCAGTGCGGGTACGTCAGGGCGACCCAGCGCAGGTGATCCTCGACCAGGCACAGCGGCTGAGCGTCGATCTGCTGATTTTCGGTAGCCACAGTACCGGCGCCGGCGTGGATGTGCCATTGGGGCGCACGGCGGTACGGCTGCTGCAGCTGTCGCCGGTACCGGTATACATGGTGCCGCTGGCGCAGCATTTGGGGCGTAGGAAAGCATGAAGATGGCCGTAGGCCATTTCGGGGTGGCATGTAACAAAATAGTTCTAGATTTATTTCCAGAACCACTAATATAGTTATATATCGTCGCCGCCTGCTGCCGCGGACTCATCGCTGAACCGAGGGAAACCTATGAAGCTTCAACAACTGCGCTACATCTGGGAAGTGGCGCATCATGACCTCAACGTCTCCGCGACGGCGCAGAGCCTGTATACCTCCCAGCCAGGTATCAGCAAGCAGATCCGCCTGCTCGAGGATGAGCTGGGTGTTGAAGTCTTTGCCCGCAGCGGCAAGCACCTGACCCGCGTTACCCCGGCGGGTGAGCGCATCATCAATACCGCCGGCGAAATCCTGCGCAAGGTCGAAAGCATCAAGCAGATTGCCCAGGAGTTCTCCAACGAGAAGAAAGGCACGCTGTCCATCGCCACCACCCACACCCAGGCGCGTTATGCCTTGCCGCCGGTGATCAGCAACTTCATCAAGCAGTACCCGGAAGTGTCCTTGCACATGCACCAGGGTTCGCCCATGCAGATTGCCGAAATGGCCGCGGACGGTACGGTCGACTTTGCCATCGCCACCGAGGCGCTGGAGCTGTTCGGCGACCTGATCATGATGCCGTGCTACAAGTGGAATCGCTGCGTGGTAGTGCCGCAGGGCCATCCGTTGACCAAGCTGCCAAAGCTTACCCTGGAAGCGGTCGCCGAATACCCGATCGTTACCTACGTGTTCGGTTTCACCGGGCGTTCGAAGCTGGACGAAGCGTTCAACCACCGCGGCCTCACGCCGAAAGTGGTGTTTACCGCGGCTGACGCCGACGTGATCAAAACCTATGTGCGCCTGGGGCTGGGCGTGGGGATCGTCGCCAAGATGGCGGTGGACACCAAACTCGACAGCGACCTGGTGGCCCTGGATGCCAGCGAGCTGTTCGAAGCCAGCATTACCAAGATCGGCTTCCGCCGCGGCACTTTCCTGCGTGGTTTCATGTGCGACTTCATCGAGAAGTTCGCCCCGCACCTGACCCGTGAAGTGATGGCCAAGGCCATCCAGTGCCACAACAAGCAGGAGCTGGAAGACCTGTTCGAAGGCGTCGAGCTGCCGGTGCACTGATCCGGAATTGCAGGGGCCTCACGGCCCCTGTGGGAGCGGGTTTACCCGCGAAGAAGGCGACGCGGTGTATGGCACCGGCTTCGCCGGTGTTCGCGGCGGTTCGACGCCTCGATGAACCCGCTCCCACAACGGCCCAGCTGTTTATGCCTTGCTGATCAGGTTGCCCGCGTGCAACCCGCATTCCTTCTGCGTCGACTCTTCCCACCACCAGCGCCCTTCGCGCTCATGCTGGTTTGGCAGTACCGGGCGGGTGCAGGGCTCGCAGCCGATGCTGATGAAGCCGCGCTCGTGCAGGCTGTTGTACGGCAGCTCCAGCATGCGGATATAACCCCACACCTCCTCGCTGGTCATCTGCGCAAGTGGGTTGAACTTGTACAGGGTGCGTTCGGGCGTGGAGAAGGCGCTGTCGATTTCCACTGCCGCCACCTGGCTGCGGGTACCCGGGCTCTGGTCGCGGCGCTGGCCGGTGGCCCAGGCGCTCACGGTGGCCAGCTTGCGGCGCAGCGGCTCGATCTTGCGGATACCGCAGCACTCGCCGTGGCCGTCCTTGTAGAAGCTGAACAGGCCCTTTTCCTTGACGAACGGGTCGAGCTTGGCGCGGTCGGGGCTGAGGATTTCGATCGGCAGGTTGTAATGCTCGCGGACCTGATCGATGAACCGGTAAGTCTCCGGGTGCAGGCGGCCGGTATCGAGGCTGAACACCTTGACCTGCTTGTTCAGCTTCCAGGCCATGTCCACCAGCACCACGTCCTCGGCGCCGCTGAAGGAGATCCACAGGTCATCACCGAAGTGCTCGAAGGCAAGCTTGAGGATGTCCTGCGGGGACTTGTTGGCATAGGTCGCGGCCAGGGCGGCGACGTCGAAGGGTTGGCTCATCAGGCGGTTTCCATCTTGGCTGTGGCGCTGTGCGCTCGTAGTGAGGTGATGGTAACAAAAAATGCCGGGTTAGGCGGGCTTGCAGTCGGTGGCGCCTGCTCCCACAGGTACAGCGCACATCTGCCAGTTGTGGGAGCGGGCGAGCCCCCGAAGCAGGCGCCGCCGATCACAAGCCCTGCAAGGTCTCCATCAACACCCGCACCTTGGCAATCGACTCTTCATATTCGGCCTGCCACTCGGAGTCGGCCACCACCGCGCCGCCGCCCCAGCAACTGACTTGTCCGCCCTTGACCAGCAGGCTGCGAATGGCAATCGAGCTGTCCATCTCGCCGCGCACATCCACGTAGAGCAGTGAGCCGCAGTACAGCGCCCGGCGTGCCGGCTCCAGTTCGTCGATGATCTGCATGGCGCGGATCTTCGGCGCGCCGGTGATCGAGCCGCCGGGGAAGCTGTCGCCAATCAGGTCCAGGGCGTCCTTGTCGCTGGCCAACTGGCCGGTGATGCTGCTGACCAGATGGTGCACGTTGGGGTAGCTCTCCAGGCTGAACAGCTCCGGTACCTTCACCGAGCCGATCTCGCAGGTACGCCCCAGGTCGTTGCGCAGCAGGTCGACGATCATCAGGTTTTCCGAGCGATCCTTGGGGCTGTGCAGCAGCTCCTCGGCATTGCGCATGTCTTCTGCCGGGTTGCTGGCGCGCGGGCGGGTGCCCTTGATCGGCCGGGTTTCCACCTGGCGCTGGCTGACGCGGATGAAGCGTTCGGGCGAAAAGCTCAGCAGGGCGCTGCCGTCGGCCAGTTGCTGGTAGCCGGAGAAGGGGGTGGGGCAGGCTTTGCGCAGGGCCTGGTAAGCGTGCCACGGGTCGCCCTGGCAGGGCGCGCGGAAGCGCTGGGTAAGGTTGATCTGGTAGCAGTCGCCGGCCTGGATGTAGCGCTGCACCTGGTCAAAGGCGGCCTTGTACTGATCGGGCTGCAGGTCGCCGGCCATCGGCGCGAGTAGCTGGAAGCTGCCGCTTTGCGCGTTGTCGACACCTTCGAACAGGGCGATCAGGCGTTCCCGTTCGCTGCCCGGCAGGCTCGGGTGGAACACCAGTTGGCTGGTCGCGCACTGGTGGTCGGTCACCAGCGCCCAGGCATATAGGCCCAGTTGCGCGTCTGGCAGGCCAAGGTCGTCCACGGCCAGGCTGGGCAGGTGTTCCAGGCGGCGGCCGAAGTCATAGCTCAGGTAGCCGATCAGGCCGCCAGCAAACGGCAGCTGCTCGCTGCCTGCGGGCAACTGCGCATGGCCCAGTCGTGCCAGGCCGGCGCGCAGGCGCTGGAGGAAGGTGCGGCCATCTTCGTCGGGCTGCGCTTGCAGGTGTTGCAGCGGCCAGGCGCTGAGCAGGTCGAAGCGCCCGCGTTCGGCGCCGGGTCGGGCGCTATCCAGCAGGATGGCACCGGGGGCCTGGCGCAGGCGGGCGAAATAGGCGGCAGGGTCGGGCTGGTAGGGCAGGGGGTGGAGCGTACAGGTCGGCATCAGTGTGGACGGCGATGTAAAAGCGAGGAGGGCGATTGTAGACCTGTGCAGGAAATGCGCCTAGCTTTGTGGCGACATTCAAGCACTGGGTTTCGCCCTTGGGGCCCTATCGCGACACAAGGCCGCTCCTAAAGGAGATCGGAGCGGCCTTGTGTCGCGATGGGCTGCGCAGCAGCCCCGGCGATTTCAGCGCGGATGCACGTGCCCGAACAAACCTTGCGATACCCGCACGCGCTGTTCGGCATCTTCGCTGATGCCATCCTTGGCCAGCGCTTCCAAGTGCGCCTCGATGGCGTGGGTGCGCTGGGTCAGGCCGCAGTCGTTGGCGATCTGGATGTTCAGGCCGGGGCGAGCGTTGAGCTCGAGAATCAGCGGCCCCTTGTCCTGGTCCAGCACCATGTCGACACCGATGTAGCCCAGGCCGCACAGCTCGTAGCAGCCGGCGGCCAGCTTCATGAAGCCGTCCCAGTTCGGCAGTTGCACGCCATCCACCGCGTTGGTGGTGTCCGGGTGCTTGCTGATGATGTTGTTCAGCCAGGTGCCGCGCAAGGTCACGCCGGTAGCCAGGTCGACACCCACGCCGATGGCGCCCTGGTGCAGGTTGGCCTTGCCGCCGGACTGGCGGGTCGGCAGGCGCAGCATGGCCATCACCGGGTAGCCCATCAGCACGATGATGCGGATGTCCGGCACGCCCTCGTAGCTGATGCTCTTGAAGATCTGGTCGGGGGTGACCCGGTACTCGATCAGCGCACGGTCGCGGTGCCCGCCCAGCGAGTACAGGCCGGTGAGGATGCTCGAGATCTGGTGTTCGATTTCCTCGTGGCTGATGATCTTGCCGGACACCGTGCGGTAGCGGTCCTCGAAGCGGTCGGCGATCACCAGGATGCCGTCACCGCCAGCGCCCTGCGCCGGCTTGATGACGAAATCGTTGCGCCCGCCGATGATCTGGTCGAGCTTCTCGATCTCTTTCTCGGTCTCGATGATGCCGTACATTTCCGGCACATGGATGCCGGCCGCCAGGGCGCGCTCCTTGGTGATGATCTTGTCGTCGACGATCGGGTACAGGTGGCGCTTGTTGTACTTCAGCACGTAGTCCGCGTTGCGCCGGTTGATACCCATGATGCCCCGGGCCTCCAGGGCTTTCCACGTCTTGATCAGGCCAAACATCAGGCGTCAGCCTTCTTCAGGAATGCCTTGAAGCGCACGAGCTCGGTCAGGCGGTAGCCGCGGTAGCGACCCATTGCCAGCATGAAGCCCACCAGGATCAACAGCACGGCCGGGAAGGTGAACACGAAGTACACCAGCTCCGGCACCATCATCAACAGGTGCGCCAGGGAAGCGGCGAACAGGGTGCCGATGGCCACTTTCATGGCATGACCGCCGCCACGCTCTTCCCAGGTGATCGACAGGCGCTCGATGGTCATGGTCAGGATCACCATCGGGAACAGCGCTACCGACAGCCCGCGCTCCAGGCCCAGCTTGTGGCTGAACAGGCTGATGGCGGCAATCAGTACCACGACGAAGGTCAGGACCACAGACAGGCGTGGCAGCATCTGCAGCTTCAGGTGTTCCAGGTACGAGCGCAGCGACAGGCCCAGGGCGGTGATTACCGTGAACAGCACGATACCGAAGCCCAGCTGGGTCTCGCGGAAGGCCAGGGCGATCAGTACCGGGGTGAAGGTACCCAGGGTCTGCAGGCCGACCAGGTTGCGCAGCACCAGGATCACCAGCACACCGATCGGGATCATCACCATGATCATGAAGGTTTGCTGGGTCTGCAGCGGCAGGCCGTACAGCGAATATTCGAGGAAATCGGCGTCGGTATTCTCGTCGGTCAGCTTGGCCAGGCGGATGGCGTTCATCTCGCTGTTGTTCATGCTGAAGGTAACGTTGGCCTTCTTGCCGCCATCGACGGTGATCAGGTTGTCGTCACCGGTCCACCACAGCAGGCGATCGCTGGGCAGGCCCTGCTCGCCGGTGTCGGGGTTGAAGTACAGCCAGTCGGTGCCATTGAAGCTGCGCAGCCACAGCTCCGGGGTTTGCGGGGTGTCGGCCACCAGGCGAATGGTGTGCACCTTCTCCATCGGTACGTGGGCGATCGACAGCAGCAGGTCGATGACCTGGGCCTTCTTCATGGCCGAGGTGTCGCCGGCCAGCAGCAGCTTGACGTTGTCGTCGTTGAGGTTGTTGACCCGCTTGATGGTCTCGCTGACGAAGGTCTCGACGTCGGCCGAGTGCTGGCGGATCGGCGCCATCAGGGCCTCGGCGGCGATCTTCTCGGGGCCTTCCACTGCCAGGCTGTCACGGAAGGTCGGGCCTTTGATCGTGGTCTTCTCGTTGCTGTAGCGCTTGGTCAGCACCAGGCGGTAGTAAAGGGTCTGGTTGCCGCTGGCGCGGCGGGCCGACCAGGTGACCTTGCGGTTGCCGTCGGCACGGTTGACGCTCACCCCATAGTTGTTGGAGATGAAGCTCTCGTTGAGGCTGACGTAGTCGCGGTTCAGCGGTGGCACGAACATCTGCACCTTGACCGGGTCCTTGGTGCTGGCCACGAACTCGACCTTGGCGTCGATATTCCACAGGTCGTCGGTTTCATCCTCGGTTACCGGGATGCCGAGTACGAAGATCTGATAAGCCGTGACCGCCACGCCCAACAGCACCAGCACGGTGATCAGGACTTTCAGATGGAGGGTAAGAGAGCGCATCGGGATTACTCTGCTTTGGGAGCGTCGGTGGCACAGGCAGGTTTGCCGGCCGCGTATTTAAGGCTTGGGTCGACCAGCGCGTCGAAGTGCTTGAGCGCCTCGGAGCCGATCAGCAGCGGGAACTGGAAGGCGCTGCGGTCGGTGAGGTTGACTTCGATGGTGCGCATGGCCTGGCCCATGCAGATTTCAAGTTCGATGACCGGGCGCGCGGTGTAGGCCTTGCCCGATTCGGCATCATAGTCGCCGGCCCGGCGCTTGATCTTGCTTACGCGTGCCAGCGGGCGTTCGATGGGGTGCGAATGGGCGGCGTCGATGGCCAGGTAGAAGCGCACCCAGCTTTCGCCGTTGCGCTTGAAGCGCTTGATATCGCGGGCGCTGAGCGACGCGGTCTTGGCGCCGGTGTCGAGCTTGGCGGCCACTTCCAGGTCCAGGTCGCCCAGGCGTGCATATTCGTTGAGACCGTACACGGTCTTGCCTGCGGCCTGGCCAAGGGCCGGCAGCAGGGTGAGGCAGAGCAGCAATGATGCGGGTGTAAGTCTCATATTCCTGGCGCGGTGCAGTGCAAGGTTCGGGGCTGTTTTCAAAGCCATGTTCAGAGCCGTGTTCAGGGCAAGGCGACTGGCAGCGACTGCGCAAGCTTCCTCGTTAATCTGTCAACAGCATGAATGGATGACAGACAGGCTATCCATACTCCATCGGAGGCGCGGCATTCTATCACGCCGGCGCCTTGACGCCAGCGGTGCGCGATCTGACAGCACCGGGCTGGCATTAGTTCGTTCTTAGACGATTGTCGACAATATTGATTTTGTCTTTGACTGCTTCGGTCTAATTCGCTAATTTCTGGCAAAGAGATTTTCAAGGTGTCGACAATATGCAGGACCTATCCACCCCCAGCCCGGTGCTGACAGACGAAACGGAAACCTTGTCCGAAAACGTCTTCCGGCGCATCCAGGCGGCCATCGTCAAGGGCGATATCGCCCCCGGCAGCAAGATTTCCGAGCCGGAGCTGGCGCGTACCTATGGCATCAGCCGCGGGCCGCTGCGCGAGGCCATCCACCGCCTCGAAGGCCAGCGCCTGCTGGTGCGCGTGCCGCATGTGGGGGCGCGGGTGGTGTCGCTCAATCATGCCGAACTGATCGAGCTGTACGAAATTCGCGAATCGCTGGAAGGCATGGCTTGCCGCCTGGCCGCCGAACGCATGAGCCAGGCCGACATCGACGAACTGCGCCGGGTGCTCGACACCCACGAGCGCGATGCCGCGTTCCAGGCCGGCCTGGGCTATTACCAGCAGGAAGGCGACTACGACTTTCATTACCGGATCATCCAGGGCAGCGGTAACCAGACCCTGGTCAAGATGCTCTGCGGCGAGCTGTACCAGCTGGTGCGCATGTACCGCATCCAGTTCTCCGCCACGCCCAACCGGCCGCGCCAGGCCTTTGCCGAACACCACCGCATTCTCGATGCCATCGCCGACCGTGACGGCGAGCTGGCCGAACTCCTGATGCGCCGCCACATCGGCGCGTCCAAGCGCAATATCGAGCGTCACTATCTGGACGCCCACAACAACAGCCCACGAGGTGAGAAATGACTGTGAAGAGCACCCCCGGTCAGCGTTTCCGCGACGCCGTTGCCGCTGAACATCCGCTGCAGGTGGTTGGCGCCATCAACGCCAACCATGCCCTGCTGGCCAAACGCGCCGGCTTCAAGGCCATCTACCTGTCCGGTGGCGGCGTCGCCGCCGGTTCGCTGGGCCTGCCGGACCTGGGCATCAGCGGCCTGGACGATGTACTCACCGATGTGCGCCGCATCACCGACGTGTGCGACCTGCCGCTGCTGGTGGATGTCGACACCGGTTTCGGTGCCTCTGCCTTCAACGTCGCCCGTACCGTGCGCTCGATGAGCAAGTTCGGCGCTGCCGCCATCCATATCGAGGACCAGGTTGGCGCCAAGCGCTGCGGCCACCGCCCGAACAAGGAAATCGTCAGCCAGCAGGAAATGGTCGACCGCATCAAGGCCGCAGTCGATGCCCGTACCGATGACAGCTTCGTGATCATGGCGCGTACCGATGCCCTGGCCGTCGAGGGCCTGAACGCCGCCCTGGACCGCGCCGCCGCCTGCGTCGAGGCCGGTGCCGACATGATCTTCCCGGAAGCCATCACCGAACTGCAGATGTACAAGACCTTCGCCGACCGGGTGAAGGCACCGATCCTGGCCAATATCACCGAGTTTGGCGCCACGCCGCTGTACACCACCGAGGAGCTGGCCTCGGTCGACGTGTCGCTGGTGCTGTACCCGCTGTCGGCGTTCCGCGCCATGAACAAGGCAGCCGAGAACGTGTACACCGCGCTGCGCCGCGACGGCACGCAGAAGAACGTGATCGACACCATGCAGACCCGCATGGAGCTCTACGATGCCATTGGTTACCACGCCTTCGAGCAGAGCCTCGATGCGCTGTTTGCCCAGAAGAAGGGCTGAAGGTCAAAGATTTGCGTTAGAGCGGCTGGCCTCTTCGCGGGGGCACCCGCTCCCACAGGGACCCCACAGGCATAGAGTGCCACACCGTCCCTGTAGGAGCGGGCTTGCCCGCGAAGAGGCCGGCACAGGCAAAACTGACTAGCCAGCTAGATTTCCATAACAAGTTCAAGAAAGGAGAAACACCATGGCCGAAGCAAAAGTACTCAGTGGCGCAGGCCTGCGCGGCCAGGTGGCCGGCCAGACCGCGCTGTCGACCGTGGGCCAGGCCGGTGCCGGGCTGACCTACCGCGGTTACGATGTGCGTGACCTGGCAGCCGGTGCCGAATTCGAGGAAGTCGCCTACCTGCTGCTGTACGGCGAGCTGCCGAGCAAAGCCGAACTGGCCGACTACAAGCGCAAGCTCAAGGGCCTGCGCGACCTGCCGCAAGCCCTGAAGGAAGTGCTCGAGCGTATCCCCCGTGACGCCCACCCGATGGACGTGATGCGCACAGGTTGCTCGGTGCTGGGTACCCTGGAGCCCGAACTGACCTTCGAGGCCCAGCGTGACAAGACCGACCGCCTGCTGGCACTGTTCCCGGCGGTGATGTGCTACTGGTATCGCTTCACCCACGATGGCGTGCGTATCGACTGCACTAGCGACGAAGACACCCTCGGTGGCCACTTCCTGCACCTGCTGCACGGCAAGAAGCCGAGCGAGCTGCACGTCAAGGTCATGAACGTGTCGCTGATCCTCTACGCCGAGCACGAGTTCAACGCCTCGACCTTCACCGCTCGCGTTTGTGCCTCGACCCTGTCCGACCTGTACTCCTGCGTCACCGCTGCCATCGGCTCGCTGCGCGGCCCGCTGCACGGCGGTGCCAACGAGGCGGCGATGGAATTGATCGAGCGCTTCCAGAGCCCGCAGGAAGCCACTGCCGAGCTGCTGCGCATGCTCGAGCGCAAGGACAAGATCATGGGCTTTGGCCATGCCATCTACAAAGAGTCCGACCCGCGCAACGAGGTGATCAAGGGCTGGTCGAAACAGCTCGCCGACGAAGTCGGTGACAAGGTGCTGTACCCGGTCTCCGAAGCCATCGACAAGACCATGTGGGAGCAGAAGCGCCTGTTCCCCAACGCCGACTTCTACCACGCCTCGGCGTACCACTTCATGGGCATCCCGACCAAGCTGTTCACCCCGATCTTCGTCTGCTCGCGCCTGACCGGCTGGGCGGCGCACGTCTTCGAACAGCGCGCCAACAACCGCATCATCCGCCCGAGCGCCGAGTATGTCGGCGTCGAGCAGCGCCAGTTCGTGCCGATCGAGCAGCGCTGAGTCATAGATCGCTGGGGCTGCTGCGCAGCCCTTTCGCGACACAAGGCCGCTCCCACAGGGACGGCGCAGTACCTGTGGGAGCGGCCTTGTGTCGCGAAAGGGGCGCGTAGCGCCCCCAAGGCCTGAGCCGCACCTGCCCCCGAATACCGTGACCGAGCCTGATAACGATATGAACACTGCATTCCGCAAGCACCTGCCAGGCACCGACCTGGACTACTTCGATGCCCGCGCGGCGGTCGAGGCCATCAAGCCCGGCGCCTACGATGGCCTGCCTTACACCTCTCGCGTACTCGCCGAGAACCTGGTGCGCCGCTGCGACCCGGCTACCCTCGACGCCTCGCTGGGCCAGCTGATCGAGCGCAAGCGCGACCTCGACTTCCCGTGGTTCCCGGCCCGCGTGGTGTGCCACGACATTCTCGGCCAGACTGCACTGGTCGACCTCGCCGGCCTGCGTGACGCCATTGCCGACAAAGGCGGCGACCCGGCCCAGGTCAACCCTGTGGTGCCGGTGCAGCTGATCGTCGACCACTCGCTGGCCGTCGAGTGCGGTGGTTTCGACCCGCAGGCCTTCGAAAAGAACCGCGCCATCGAAGACCGCCGCAACGAAGACCGCTTCCACTTCATCAACTGGACCAAGAAGGCGTTCAAGAACGTCGACGTGATCCAGCCGGGCAACGGCATCATGCACCAGATCAATCTGGAGAAGATGTCGCCGGTGATCCACAACGACCGTGGCGTGGCCTACCCGGACACCTGCGTCGGCACCGACAGCCACACCCCGCATGTCGACGCCCTGGGCGTGATCGCCATCGGCGTGGGTGGCCTGGAGGCCGAGAACGTGATGCTCGGCCGTGCCTCGTGGATGCGCCTGCCGGAAATCGTCGGCGTCGAGCTGACCGGCAAGCTGGCGCCGAACATCACCGCCACCGACCTGGTGCTGGCCCTGACCGAATTCCTGCGCAAGCAGAAAGTCGTCGGCGCCTACCTGGAGTTCCACGGCGAGGGTGCACGTGCCCTGACCCTGGGCGACCGCGCCACCATTTCCAACATGGCCCCGGAATATGGCGCCACTGCGGCGATGTTCGCCATCGACCAGCAGACCATCGACTACCTGCGCCTGACCGGTCGCGAAGAGCAACAGGTCAAGCTGGTGGAAACCTATGCCAAGGCCACCGGCCTGTGGGCCGACAGCCTGGGCGGCGCAGTCTACGAGCGCACCCTGAGCTTCGACCTGTCGAGCGTGGTGCGCAACATGGCCGGCCCGTCCAACCCGCATGCCCGCGTCGCCACCAGCGACCTGGCGGCCAAAGGCATCGCCGGCAGCTGGGAAGAAGTGCCAGGGCAGATGCCAGATGGCGCGGTGATCATTGCTGCCATCACCAGCTGCACCAACACCAGCAACCCGCGCAACGTGATTGCCGCAGGCCTGCTGGCGCGCAATGCCAACAAACTGGGGCTGGCCCGCAAGCCGTGGGTCAAGTCGTCGCTGGCGCCTGGTTCCAAGGCCGTGCAGCTGTACCTGGAAGAAGCCGGGCTGGAGAAGGAGCTTGAGCAGCTCGGCTTTGGCATCGTCGCCTTCGCCTGCACCACCTGCAACGGCATGTCCGGCGCCCTGGACCCGGTGATCCAGCAAGAAATCATCGACCGTGACCTGTACGCCACCGCCGTGCTGTCGGGCAACCGCAACTTCGACGGGCGCATCCACCCGTATGCCAAGCAGGCCTTCCTCGCTTCGCCGCCACTGGTAGTGGCCTACGCCATCGCCGGTACCATTCGCTTCGACATCGAGAAGGATGTACTGGGCGTGGTCGATGGCAAGGAAATCCGCCTCAAGGATATCTGGCCCAGCGACGAAGAAATCGACGCGGTGGTACGTGCTGCGGTCAAGCCGGAGCAGTTCCGCAAGGTGTACATCCCGATGTTCGCCATCGAGGAAGACCGTGGGCCGAAGGTGGCGCCGTTGTATGACTGGCGCCCGATGAGCACCTACATCCGCCGCCCACCTTACTGGGAGGGTGCCTTGGCCGGTGAACGGACCCTGCGCGGCATGCGCCCGCTGGCAGTGCTGCCGGACAACATCACCACCGACCACCTGTCGCCGTCCAACGCCATCATGCTCGACAGCGCTGCCGGCGAGTACCTGGCGAAGATGGGCCTGCCGGAGGAGGACTTCAACTCTTACGCTACCCACCGTGGCGACCACCTGACCGCCCAGCGCGCCACCTTTGCCAACCCCAAGCTGTTCAACGAAATGGTGCGCAAGGAAGACGGCAGCGTGAAGCAGGGCTCGCTGGCGCGTATCGAGCCGGAAGGCAAGGTCACCCGCATGTGGGAGGCGATCGAGACCTACATGGAGCGCAAGCAGCCACTGATCATCGTCGCCGGTGCCGACTACGGCCAGGGTTCGTCCCGTGACTGGGCGGCCAAGGGTGTGCGTCTGGCCGGTGTCGAGGCGATCGTCGCTGAAGGCTTCGAGCGTATTCACCGTACCAACCTGGTGGGCATGGGCGTACTGCCGCTGGAGTTCAAGCCGGGCACCGACCGCAAGACCCTCGGCCTGGATGGCAGCGAAACCTATGACGTGCTGGGCGCGCGCACGCCGCGGGCGACGCTGACCCTGGTGGTTACCCGCGCCAACGGCGAGCGCCTGGAGGTACCGGTGACCTGCCGCCTGGACACCGCCGAGGAAGTGTCGATCTACGAGGCCGGCGGGGTGCTGCAGCGCTTCGCTCAGGACTTCCTCGAAGCGACCGCCTAATCAAGAGCAGCGCGGTCCTCTGTGGGAGCGGGTTTACCCGCGAATGCGTCAGCAGATACAACATTGTTTTCTGATCGGACGCTTTCGCGGGTGAACCCGCTCCCACAGGGGGTGCGCAAGACAGGAATTGAACATGGCTCATGTACCGCAAGTAAAAATCCCCGCCACCTACATCCGTGGCGGCACCAGCAAAGGCGTGTTCTTCCGCCTGCAAGACCTGCCCGAGCAGGCGCAGATCCCCGGCCCGGCCCGCGACGCACTGCTGCTGCGGGTGATCGGCAGCCCCGACCCTTACGGCAAGCAGATCGACGGCATGGGCGGTGCCACTTCGAGCACCAGCAAGACCGTGATTCTGTCGCAGAGCATCAAGCCTGAGCACGACGTCGACTATCTGTTCGGCCAGGTCAGCATCGACAAGGCCTTCGTCGACTGGAGCGGTAACTGCGGCAACCTCTCCGCCGCGGTCGGTTCGTTCGCCATCAGCAGCGGCCTGGTCGACCCGGCACGCATTCCGCGCAATGGCATCGCCACCGTGCGCATCTGGCAGGCCAACATCGGCAAGACCATCATCGCCCATGTGCCGATCACCGAAGGTGAAGTACAGGAAACCGGCGACTTCGAGCTGGACGGGGTGACCTTCCCGGCCGCCGAGGTGCAGCTGGAATTCCTCGATCCGGCGGCCGACGAAGATGGCGACGGCGGGGCGATGTTCCCCACCGGCAACCTGGTCGATGACCTCGAGGTGCCGGGTGTCGGTACGTTCAAGGCGACCCTGATCAATGCCGGCATCCCGACCATCTTCGTCAATGCGGCGGATATCGGCTACACCGGCACCGAACTGCAGGACGCCATCAACGGTGACTCGCAGGCGCTGCTGCGCTTCGAGACGATTCGCGCCCATGGCGCCGTGCGCATGGGCCTGATCGACAACGTCGACCAGGCTGCCGGGCGTCAGCACACGCCGAAAGTGGCTTTCGTCGCGCCGCCGAGCACCTACACTGCGTCCAGTGGCAAAGCGGTGCAGGCAGGTGATATCGACCTGCTGGTACGGGCCTTGTCGATGGGCAAGCTGCACCATGCAATGATGGGGACGGCCGCGGTGGCCATCGGTACCGCGGCGGCCATTCCGGGCACGTTGGTCAACCTCGCCGCAGGCGGGGGCGAGCGCAGCGCCGTGCGTTTCGGCCACCCCTCGGGCACCCTGCGGGTGGGGGCCGAGGCGCGCCAGGTGAATGGTGAATGGACAGTGACCAAGGCAATCATGAGCCGCAGTGCTCGCGTGCTGATGGAGGGCTGGGTTCGCGTGCCTGGCGATAGCTTCTAACGCACCACTGGCGCTCGGCTTTAGTTCGTTGGGGCCGCTTTGCGCCCCTTCGCGGGCAAGCCCGCTCCTACACGGTTTGCGCGGTACCTGTAGGAGCGGCCTTGTGTCGCGAAGGGCTGCAAAGCAGCCCCGGCAATTCTGAAGGGAGCTGGATATGAGCGCCAACGTAGACCTCAACGCCCGCCCGGACTACGACCGGGTGCTGCAAACCCTCGCCGATTACGCCCTCACGTATCGGGTCGAATCCGCCGAAGCCCTGGATACCGCGCGCAACTGCCTGATGGATACCCTCGGCTGCGGCCTGCTGGCTCTGCGCTTCCCCGAATGCACCAAGTTGCTAGGCCCCCAGGTGGAAGGCACCCTGGTGCCCAACGGCGCCCGCGTGCCCGGCACCGCCTACCGCCTCGACCCGGTCAAGGCTGCCTGGGACATCGGCTGCACGGTTCGCTGGCTGGACTATAACGATACCTGGCTGGCCGCCGAATGGGCCCACCCGTCGGACAACCTCGGCGGCATCCTGGCCGTTGCCGATCACCTGTCGCAGAAGCGCGTGGCCGCAGGTGAAGCGCCACTGCTGATGCGCGATGTGCTCGAAGCCATGGTCATGGCTCACGAGATCCAGGGCGTGCTGGCGCTGGAAAACGCCTTCAACCGCGTTGGCCTCGACCATGTGATTCTGGTCAAGGTAGCCTCCACCGCCGTGTGCGCCAGGCTGATGGGGGCCAACCGTGAGCAGATGCTGAGCGCCTTGTCCCACGCGTTTGTCGATGGCCAGGCGCTGCGTACCTACCGCCATGCGCCCAACGCTGGTTCGCGCAAATCGTGGGCCGCCGGGGATGCTTCCAGCCGTGGCGTGCGCCTGGCCGACATTGCCCTGCGTGGCGAGATGGGCGTGCCTGGCGTGCTCACCGCGCCGCAGTGGGGCTTCTACGATGTGCTGTTCAGCCACACCAACAAGGACCTGGCGCTCAAGCCGTCCGAGCAGCAAGAGCTGCGCCTGCCGCAAGCCCTGGGTAGCTACGTGATGGAAAACGTGCTGTTCAAGGTCAGTTTCCCTGCCGAGTTCCACGCCCAGACCGCCTGTGAGGCTGCGGTAACATTGCATCCGCTGGTACGTAACCGCCTTCACGAGATCGACCGTATCGTCATTACCACTCAGGAGTCGGCGATCCGCATCATTTCCAAGAGCGGCTCGCTGGCCAATGCCGCCGACCGCGACCACTGCCTGCAGTACATGGTGGCAGTGCCACTGATTTTCGGGCATCTGGTGGCCGAGCATTACGAAGACGCCTTCCATGCCAACCACCCAAGCATCGACCGCCTGCGTGAAAAGATGGAGGTGGTGGAAGACCCGCGCTTCAGCCGTGAGTACCTGGAGCCGGACAAGCGCTCGATCGCCAATGCGCTGCAAGTGTTCTTCAAGGATGGCAGCAGTACCGAGCAGGTGGTGGTGGAGTACCCGATCGGGCATCGCCGGCGGCGAGGGGAGGGCATACCGTTGCTGGAGGCCAAGTTCAGGGACAACCTGGCGACGCGCTTTGCGCGGCAGCGGTGTGGGGAGATCGTGGATGTGTGCAAGGACCAGCAGAAGCTGGAGCGGATGGCGGTGCACAGGTTTGTCGACCTGTTCGTGATCTGAGGTTGCCTGTGCTGGCCTCTTCGCGGCTAAAGCCGCTCCCACAAGGTCTTGCGCAGCCCTCGAAAACTGTGGGGGCCATGTGGGAGCGGCTTTAGCCGCGAAGAGGCCGGTACAGGTGGAAACAAGAAAGCCCCGACATTTCTGCCGGGGCTTTCTTTTACGTCTTACAACTCAGCTTATGCCTGAACCACCGGGATCTTGGCGTTGGCTGCCGCTTCGCGGAACTCGGCGATCTGGTCGAAGCTCAGGTAGCGGTAAACGTCGGCAGCCATGCTGTCGATGTCCTTCGCGTACTGCATGTACTCTTCGACGGTCGGCAGCTTGCCGATGATCGAAGCGACAGCAGCCAGCTCGGCCGATGCCAGGTACACGTTGGTGGCGTCGCCCAGACGGTTCGGGAAGTTACGGGTCGAGGTGGAGACCACGGTCGAACCGGTCTGCACACGTGCCTGGTTACCCATGCACAGCGAGCAGCCTGGCATTTCCATGCGCGCGCCAGCCTTGCCGTAGATGCCGTAGTAGCCTTCTTCGGTCAGCTGGTGAGCGTCCATCTTGGTTGGCGGAGCCAGCCACAGACGGGTCGGGATACCGCCCTTGACCTTGTCCAGCAGCTTGCCGGCAGCGCGGAAGTGGCCGATGTTGGTCATGCACGAGCCGATGAACACTTCGTCGATCTTCTCGCCCTGTACCGAAGACAGCAGGCGGGCATCGTCCGGGTCGTTCGGTGCACAGAGCACAGGCTCTTTCACTTCGGCCAGGTCGATTTCGATGATCTCGGCGTACTCGGCATCAGCGTCGGCCGACAGCAGCTCAGGCTTGGCCAGCCAGGCTTCCATGGCCTGGGCGCGGCGCTCCAGGGTGCGGGCATCGCCGTAGCCTTCGCCGATCATCCAGCGCAGCAGGGTGATGTTGGACTGCAGGTACTCGGCGATGGCCTTCTCTGGCAGCTTGATGGTGCAACCGGCAGCGGAACGCTCGGCCGAGGCGTCGGACAGCTCGAAGGCTTGCTCGACGGTCAGCTCGTTCAGGCCTTCGATCTCGAGGATGCGGCCGGAGAAGATGTTCTTCTTGCCCTTCTTCTCGACGGTCAGCAGGCCCTTCTGGATGGCGTAGTAAGGGATGGCGTGGACCAGGTCACGCAGGGTGATGCCTGGCTGCAGTTTGCCCTTGAAGCGCACCAGCACGGATTCTGGCATGTCCAGCGGCATGACGCCGGTGGCGGCGGCGAAGGCCACCAGGCCGGAACCGGCCGGGAACGAGATGCCGATCGGGAAGCGGGTGTGCGAGTCGCCACCGGTACCCACGGTGTCAGGCATCAGCATGCGGTTCAGCCAGCTGTGGATGATGCCGTCGCCCGGGCGCAGCGACACGCCGCCACGGGTGCGGATGAAGTCTGGCAGGGTGTGGTGGGTGGTGACGTCGATCGGCTTCGGATAGGCCGCGGTGTGGCAGAACGACTGCATCACCAGGTCAGCGGAGAAGCCCAGGCACGCCAGGTCCTTCAGCTCGTCGCGGGTCATCGGGCCAGTGGTGTCCTGGGAACCGACGGTGGTCATCTTCGGCTCGCAGTAGGCACCTGGGCGCACGCCCTGGCCTTCCGGCAGGCCGCAGGCACGGCCGACCATTTTCTGTGCCAGGGTGAAGCCCTTGCCCGAATCGGCAGGCTGCTCCGGCTTCTTGAACAGGTCGGAGGCGCCCAGGCCCAGTTCGGCACGGGCCTTCTCGGTCAGGCCACGGCCGACGATCAGCGGGATACGGCCGCCAGCGCGGACTTCATCCAGCAGCACTTCGGTTTTCAGCTCGAAGGTGGTGACCAGTTCGTCGCTGCCGTTACGGCGCACTTCGCCCTTGAACGGGTAAACGTCGATGACGTCGCCCATGGCCAGGTTGGTGCAGTCGAATTCGATCGGCAGGGCGCCGGCGTCTTCCATGGTGTTGTAGAAGATCGGGGCGATCTTGGTACCGAAGCAGAAACCACCGGCGCGCTTGTTCGGTACGTACGGAATGTCGTCGCCGAAGAACCACAGCACCGAGTTGGTGGCGGATTTGCGCGAAGAACCGGTACCGACCACGTCACCGACGTAGGCAACCGGGTAACCCTTGGCCTTGACCGCTTCGATCTGGGCCAGCGGGCCGACCGAACCAGGCTGCTGCGGCTCGATGCCGTCGCGGGCCATCTTCAGCATGGCCAGTGCGTGCAGCGGGATGTCAGGGCGCGACCAGGCGTCCGGGGCAGGGGACAGGTCGTCGGTGTTGGTTTCGCCAGGGACCTTGAACACGGTCAGGGTGTACTTGTCGGCGATGGCCGGACGCGAGGTGAACCACTCGCCGGCAGCCCAGGATTCCAGCACGGCCTTGGCGTGAACGTTGCCGGCCTTGGCTTTTTCGGCCACGTCGTGGAAGGCATCGAACATCAGCAGGGTGTGCTTGAGCTGTTCGGCCGCGACGGCGCCCAGTTCGGCGTCATCCAGCAGTGCGACCAGCGTTTCGATGTTGTAGCCGCCCTGCATGGTGCCCAGCAGTTCGGTGGCGTGCTTGCGGTCGATCAGAGGCGACTTGGCTTCGCCTTTGGCGACGGCGGAGAGGAAAGCGGCCTTGACATAGGCAGCTTCGTCGACCCCTGGCGGTACGCGGTGGGTGATCAGGTCTACGAGGAAGGCTTCTTCGCCGGCCGGCGGGTTTTTCAGCAGCTCGACCAGGCCTGCAGTTTGTTCGGCGTTCAGCGGCTGGGGCACGATACCCAGGGCGGCACGCTCTTCGATGTGTTTGCGGTAGGCTTCAAGCACAGTTATTTCCCTCATCAGTGGTCCCTAAAGGGGGTCCGGGACGCTCATCCAGCATTCAATGCACCCATGCGCTGCCACGGCTTTGTGGGCCGCCCAGCCAGAGTCGCAAAGAATCCTTACAGAAGCTGCTTTCAAAGTTTTACGCCTGCAGAACGGGGAGCTGATGAGGGCTGGCACGGGCATGCGAGGGATGCATGGCCCGGGCCAACACCGTTCTACCGGATGAACTGTGCTCGTGACGCTTTGAAAACAGCTTCCAACGGACATTGTTGCCTTTGAAAAGGCGGGATGATTCTACGGCAAAAAAAGCCCGAAGGTAAGGCGGCGAAGATGACTTTAACGAGTGACCCTGGTTAGACAAAGGGCTAACATGGGTTCGTGTTCCATCGCCAAGCTGTTGTTTTTCATGTCCAACAAGTCCATCAAGACCCCTTGTGTCGGCCTGTGCTCCACGGTTTACGGAGACACGGTTTGCCGTGGCTGCAAGCGGTTTCACCACGAAGTGATCAGCTGGAACGGCTACGACGATGCGCAGAAGCGCGCCGTGTGGCTGCGCCTGGAGCAGCTGCTGGTGCAGGTGATGATGGCCAAGCTGGAGGTGTTCGACAAAGGCCTGCTGCGCCAGCAACTGGAGCAGCGTTCCATCCGCTTTGTCGAGCAGCAGTCGGAATATTGCTGGGCGTACCAGCTGATTGCCCGCGGGGCGCGGATGATCCGTGACCTGGAAGCCTACGGCATGGTGCTGTTGCCGGAATTTCGCGACTGGGAGCTGCCGCAGTTGCGCGACGCCATCGACCGCGAGTTCTTCCTGCTGTCCGAGGCGCATTACCAGCGCTACATCGCCCCCGGTTTCCTGCGCGATGCCTTGGAGGCGGGGCAGGGCTGAAGCTTTATTGGTGAAGCTGCCGGCCTCTTCGCGGGCACGCCCGCAGGTGTATCACAGACCTCGAGAACGGTGGGCATCCTGTGGGAGCGGGCATGCCCGCGAATGGGCTGGTGCGTTTACCAAATCAGTCGCCGGTATATTCGCAACCGCTGGTGCAGGTTTCGTGGATGCGCACCTTCGACAGTTCCGGCAGCAGCGGCTTGACCTGGTCCCAGATCCACTTGGCGATCACTTCGCTGGTGGGGTTTTCCAGGCCCGGGATGTCGTTCAGGTAGTTGTGGTCCAGTTGCTCGTAGATCGGCTTGAAGATCGCCTTGATCTCGGCGAAGTCGCGGATCCAGCCGGTGTGCGGGTCGAGCGGGCCGGTCAGGTGCAGGCCGACCTTGAACGAGTGGCCGTGCAGGCGACCGCATTTGTGCCCGGCAGGGACGTGCGGCAGGCGGTGGGCCGACTCGAATGTAAATTCTTTAAAAATTTCCACGCTGTCATAACTCTGTGTGAATCAAGAATGCGCGCAGTCTACCAGCATGGCCGCTACAAGGCTTGCAGGCGTTCATGCAACCGCCCGGTGGCAATCAGCTCCAGCAGCTCGTCGCCCAGCCGCTGGCTCTCGGCAATGGCCTTGTACCAGTAGCGCTTGCGGCCAGGCGCATCGCCCATGAAACGCTTGAAGTCATTGCGGTCGGGCAGCTTGCCGTAGGGCAGGGCCGCCAGGTACTGCGGCGAGGGCGTCATCAGCAGCACGTTCTGCAGGCGCGTGGCATCGCCCTTGCGCCAGGGCAGGGCCTTGTCGAACCAGCCGGGTACGACCTTGTCGGTGAAGTGCGGGTACAGCACCAGGTCGTCGCCGCGGTAGGGCAGGTCGAGGTGGTAGTCGAGCAGGCCGCCGTCGCGGTAGGTGCCTGCACCTGCACCAGGGATGTCTTTCACGCCTTCCATGACCATGGGGATGGAGCCCGAGGCAAGCAGGGCATGGCGCAGGTTGGCCAGGTCCAGCGGCAGGCAGCGCGAGGGGAAGTCGGTCAGTGCGTCGAGCGGCGGCGTGGCGCGGCCGTCGTGCAGGATGACGCGCTCGAAGTGCCGTGCCAGGCGCGAGCGGCCGAGCAGGTTGCTGGCGATCACCGAACCCAGGCCGAGGCCCAGGCGGCCCCGATGGTCGTGGGCGAGCTGGCCATGGCTCTTCACCACCAGGATGTTCAGGCGATATGCGGGTTGGCCAGCAACTGGCTGTCGCGGCCTTGCAGCAGGTCATCGAGCATGTGTTGGCAACTGCGGCTGATTTCGGCCGGGGTGACGCCCTTGGTGAAATCCTGCTCGGTGTACAGTTCGCCCAGGCGACGGATGCCTGCGACCGGGTCGTCGAGGCAGGCACTGGCAAAGCGCCAGGCGCCGATCGAGGCGCCGATCAGCGCACGTTGGCGTGGTGCCGACGGCAGCCACTCACCGAACAGCGCCAGGTCCAGGCCCTGGATGCCCAGCGGCTTCGGCCCGCCAGCCGCACCCGGCAGCACACCGACATCGGCCGCCTGCAGGCCGCGCTCGCGGACCTGCCGCAGGGCGCGTTGGCCGGCCTTGAAGGTGAGGGCGGGGTATTTGATGTGAATGGCGTTCATGGCGGATCTCTTGGGCAGCAGGCGGTCATTATAAGGCTTCATGCGAATACCCTGTGGGAGCGGGTTCACCCGCGAAGCATGCAACATGGTGTATGGCACCGGCTGCGCCGGTGTTCGCGGGCAAGCCCGCTCCCACAGGGACCGCGCAGGATTCGGTGATCGCGAGACAGCAGCCTGACCTGCGCTATCATGGCGCCAGTTGTTTTCAGGTTGAATTAAGGACCGGTGGTTAATCTTAACCCCGTAGACAACTTGCACAGTTCTCAGGAGAGAAGAACGATGAAACGCATGACTGCCCTGTTCACCGTAGCCGCCGCCCTTGCCCTGGGCGCCCATTCCGCCATCGCCAAGGATGTGCAGCCCGACGAAGTGGTCAAGCTGGTAAATGCCAAGACCGTCAAGTCGCTGGATGAACTCAAGGCCGCCGCCGTGGCCAAGCACCCAGGAGCCACCGTCACCGACTCGGAACTTGAAGATGAGTATGGTCGCTACGTCTACAAGGTCGAGCTGCGCGACACGCAGAACGTCGAATGGGACGTGGCGCTGGACGCCAAGACCGGTGAAGTGCTGAAGGACGAGCGGGACAACTGATGATCCACCTACTGCGGCCGGCGCGCTACTTCGCGCTGGCGCTGCTGGCCGTCTGTTCCCTGGCCGTTGCCCGTGACCTTGATCAGGACGAAGCCCTGGAACTGCGCCAGAAGGGCATCATCCTGCCGCTCGAGCATCTGTTGGAGACCGCCCTGGGGCGTCACCCCGGGGCGCGCCTGCTGGAGGCCGAGCTGGAAGAAGACGACAATCGCTACGAATACGAAGTCGAGTTGCTGACAGCTGAAGGCGTGGTGCGCGAGATCAAACTCGATGCCAGCAGCGGTGCCCTGCTAAAAGACGAGGAAGACGACTGAATGCGCCTGTTGCTTGTCGAGGACAATGTACCGTTGGCCGATGAACTTACCGCAGGCCTGCAGCGCCAGGGCTACGCCGTGGATTGGCTGGCCGATGGCCGCGACGCGGTGTATCAGGGCCAGAGCGAACCCTACGACCTGATCATCCTGGACCTTGGCCTGCCGGGCCTGCCGGGCCTGGAAGTGCTGGCCCAGTGGCGTGCCGCCGGCCTGGCCACGCCGGTGTTGATCCTTACTGCCCGTGGCTCGTGGGCCGAGCGTATCGAAGGGCTGAAGGCCGGGGCGGATGACTACCTGAGCAAACCCTTCCACCCCGAAGAACTGCAGCTGCGCATCCAGGCGTTGTTGCGCCGTGCCCGTGGCCTGGCCAACCAGCCAACGCTGGAAGCGGCCGGCCTGCACCTGGACGAAAGCCGGCAGTGCGTGAACCGTGACGGCGTGGATATCCAGCTGACCGCCGCCGAGTTCCGCCTGCTGCGCTACTTCATGCTGCATCCGCAGCAGATCCTGTCCAAGAGCCACCTGGCCGAGCACCTCTACGACGGTGAAGCCGAGCGCGACTCCAACGTGCTGGAAGTGCACGTCAACCACTTGCGACGCAAGCTGGGCCGCAGCGTCATCGAGACCCGCCGCGGGCAGGGCTACATCTACGCCGGGAGCGCCGCGTGAAGTCGATCCAGGCGCGCCTGAGCCTGGGCCTGGTGGCGGTGCTGGTGGTGGTCGGCCTGGTGCTGGCGCAGCTGACCCTGTGGTTGTTCGAGGTCGGCCTGCAGCGCTACCTGGAGAATGGCCTGCGCAAGGAAAGCGAAAACCTGCTGGTGGCCCTGGTGCGCGGGCCTTCGGGTCTGCAGCTGGATGAGCGGCGTATCTCGGCCGCCTACCAGCGGCCGTTTTCCGGCTATTACTTCCGCATCGATTTCGATAAAGGCACCTGGCGTTCCCGGTCGCTGTGGGATCTGGACATGCCCAAACCCGCCGCGCCGGGCCTTTCCGACAGCCACGAACTCGGCCCGGAAGGCCAGCAACTGCTTGCCCTGCGTGCCGACTACCGGCGCCTGGGCCAGGACATCTCGATCAGCGTGGCACAGGATTATTCACCGGTACGCGAAGGTTTCCGGCGCCTGCAGCAGATCGGCCTGGGCATGGGCCTGGTAGCGCTGATCCTGGTGCTGGTGTTGCAGCGCATCACCGTGACCCGCTCGCTGCGGCCGCTGGAGCGGGCACGCCAGCAGATCGCCCAGTTGCAGCAGGGCCAGCGCTCGCAGCTGGATGCCGAAGTGCCCAGCGAACTGGCGCCGCTGGTGGGGCAGATCAACCACCTGCTGAGCCATACCGAAGACAGCCTGCGCCGCTCGCGCAATGCCCTGGGCAACCTGGGCCATGCATTGAAGACGCCGCTGGCGGTGTTGCTGAGCCTGGCCTCCAGCGAGCGCCTGAAAGACCTGCCGGATGTTCGCGCGCAGATGCGCGAGCAACTGGAGCAGATTCAGCAGCGCCTGGCGCGTGAGCTGAACCGTGCGCGCCTGGCGGGGGATGCGCTGCCTGGCGCGCAGTTCGACTGCGACGTCGAACTGCCGGGGTTGCTGGGGACGCTGGGCATGATCCATGGCGAGGGCCTGCTGCTGGCCAGGGATGTGCCGCCCGGGCTGCTGCTGCCGTGGGACCGCGAGGACTTCCTGGAACTGCTCGGCAACCTGCTGGACAACGCCTGCAAGTGGGCCGACAGCGAGGTGCGGCTGGGTATCGCGCCGAGTGCCGATGGCTACCAGGTGTGGGTCGATGATGATGGCCCCGGTATCCCCGAGGGTCAGCGGCAGCAGGTGCTGGAGCGCGGCTCGCGGCTGGACGAGCAGGTAGACGGGCACGGGCTGGGGTTGGGCATCGTGCGGGATATCGTCGAGGCCTGGGGCGGGCGCCTGGCGCTGCTGGATAGCCCGTTGGGCGGGCTGCGGGTGAGCATCGACTTGCCGCGCAAGGCTCGGTAATACCAGGGCCCTGTGGGAGCGGGTTTACCCGCGAACACCGGCGAAGCCGGTGCCATGCACCGTGTCGCATTCTTCGCGGGTGAACCCGCTCCCACAAATTGCGCGGCGCGCTTGAGGAATTTGCTGGCCATATCACCACTGCAAAAAAATTGCAGTACAGCCGCATTTTTTTGAATTAGCCCAATCTCACCCCACCCGGCAAAATTCCCCCACGAAACCTTGCGGTTTCCATCTCTCCACGGACGGAGCCCCTTGTGCTATTGCAACCGCAATACGAGGCCCAGGCCACCTCGGCTGGGCTTTCTTTTTAACCAGAAAAACTACAGATTCCGATTACCTACATGCCTGCCTCGCGTTTCGAAAGTCGTTTGCAGCGGCTGTTGCCAGCGCCCCTGAATATTCCCCCCAAAGAATGGTTGCGTGCCGGTATCGGCGCGTTGTTCGGCCTGTTCCTCGCCGGCTGGCTGACCAGCATGGCCTACGGCCCCAGCATTGCCTTGCACCTGCTCGGCCCGCTGGCGGCTTCGGCCGTGCTGGTGTTCGCCGTGCACTCCGGCCCGTTGGCCCAGCCCTGGCCTGTACTGGGCAGCTACGCCTTGGCCGGTGCGGTCGGCCTGGCCATGCGTCAGGGCTTCGGCCCGCAGCTGTGGGTTGCCGCTGCAGCCCTGGGTATCTCGATTCTGGTGATGTGCCTGCTGCGCTGCCTGCACCCGCCAGGCGGCGGGGTGGCGGTGAGCGCGGTGCTGGCCGACCCCGGGCTTACCGCCATGGGCGACCACCTGCTGGAGCCGGTGCTACTCAACGCGCTGATCCTGGTAGCGGTGGCGATCCTCTACAACCACCTCACCGGCGTGCGCTACCCGAAAGGCGCGGTGCCGCGCAAGGACCTGCACCACACCCATGACCCGCTGCCCAGCGAGCGGGTCGGCATCCGTGGGGAAGACCTGGACCAGGCTCTGGAAGAACTGGGCGAGTTCGTCGATGTCACCCGTGACGAACTGGAGCGCATCATCCTGGCCACCGAGCAACACGCCCTGCAGCGCAGCCTCGGCGGCATCACCGCGGCCTCGGTGATGTCCCGCGACGTGCAGTTCGCCACGCCCGACACCACCTTGGAGCAGGCCTGGAAACTGCTGGCCAGCCACCACCTCAAAACCCTGCCGGTGCTGCAGCAGGGCAAGCTGGTGGGAGTAGTCAGCCTCAGCGATCTGGTCGGCCCGGCCATGCAGCGTGGCCGCTTCAGTTGGCGTGGGTTGTTCGGCCGCAAGACGGTGCGCATGGAGCAGGTGATGAGCCGCCGGGTAATCAGTGTCAGCAGCCAGCACCCGCTGGAGCGCTTGCTGCCACTGCTGTGCGAACAGGGCCTGCATTGCCTGCCGGTGCTCGATGCCGACCAGTTGGTGGGGGTGATCACCCAGACCGACCTGATCGCCGGCCTCAAGCGCCAGTTGCTTAGCGAGGCCGAGGCTTCAGATAAGCGGGTCCCAGCGTTGTGACCAGTCGCTGGCGCCGGCGGCCACCAGCCGGCGCAGGATGGCGAAGGCCTGTTGCAGGGCTTCGCTGTCGCGTTTGCGCGGGTACACCAGGAAGGTCGGGTAGGTGAATTCCGGCGCCTGCGGTACCCGCTCGAACACCCCGCTGTCCAGATAGGCCTGCACTACCCGCGTGCGGAAGTAACCACTGCCGCCCTGGTCGAGTATGAACTGCAAGGCCAGCGGGCCCAGGTTGAAGCTCAGCGCCGGGCGCGCGCAGTCGGGCAGGGCGGCATCGTGCTGGCGACGGAAGGCTTCTCCCCAGTCGATATAGATGTACGGGTCTGGCTGGGCGACCCGGCGCACACGGATCAGCTTCTCCTCCATCAACTGCTCCACCTGCAGGCCCGGGCCGTAGGTCGGCTGGTAGACCAGCGCGGCATCCAGCAGGCCCATCTCGACCTTGCGCAGCAGCGATTCGCCGTCGCTCACCTCGCTGCGGATGGCATGGCTGGGCAGCTCGCGGTGCAGGGCACTGACCCAGTCGAGCAGCATCGGGTTGCCCAGGCTCACCTCAGCGCCCACGTGCAGCACTTGCTGGCAGCCTTGGGGCAGCGGGAGGTCGCGGCGCGCCGCTTCCCAGGTTTGCACCATCTGGTTGGCATAACTGACGAATGCCTCGCCGTCGCTGGTCAGGCTGGCGCCGTTGCGGCTGCGCACGAACAGCTGGCAGCCCAGTTGCTGCTCCAGGCGCTGCACCCGCGCGGTGATCGCCGTCTGTGACACGAACAGGCGTTCGGCGGCGGCGACCAGGCTGCCGCAACGCACGATTTCCAGAAAGGTACGGGCCTGATCGATGTCCATGAGCTGCTCGGTGGCTGAAGGGGTGGCCTATTCTAGAGGCTTTGCACCGTTATGGGGCGTTTCTGCGTTGTCTGCAAATTTGCAGGTCGGTTGTGACTTTAGTCCCATGGCGGCGCGGGTGTAGCGGTCCATACTCAAGTTTCGCCCTTCAATAACAACAAGTACCGGGTTTCTTTCGATATGAGCTACCAGCACAGCTACGCCCATTCCATTTCCGACCCTGTCGCTTTCTGGGCGGAGCAGGCCGCGCACCTGGCCTGGCACCGCAAGCCGGCCCTCACGCTGCAAGAAAATGCCGACGGTACCCACCGCTGGTTTGCCGATGGCCGCCTGAACAGCTGCTACCTGGCCCTCGATCACCAGATCGAGCAGGGCCGTGGCGAGCAGCTGGCGCTGATTTACGACTCGCCGGTGACCGGTGTGCAACAGGCCTACACCTACCACCAACTGCGTGACGAGGTGGCGCGCCTGGCCGGTTTGTTACGCCAGTTGGGGGTGAACAAGGGCGATGGCGTGATCATCTACATGCCCATGGTGCCGCAGGCGGCCATGGCCATGCTGGCCTGTGCGCGGATTGGCGCAGTGCACTCGGTGGTGTTCGGTGGCTTTGCCGCCAACGAGCTGGCCTTGCGCATCGACGATGCCCGGCCGACGCTGCTGCTGACGGCGTCCTGCGGGCTGGAGTTCGACCGGGTAATCGAATACAAGCCGCTGGTCGATCGTGCCCTGCAACTGGCCCGCCACCAGCCGCGCAACGTGCTGGTGCTGCAGCGCCCGCAGGCGCGTGCCCAGCTGCAGCCAGGCCGCGACCTGGACTGGCAGGCGGCATTGGCCAAAGCCGAGCCGGTGCCACCGGTGGAACTGGATGCGGGTGATCCGCTTTACATCATGTACACCTCTGGCACCACCGGCAAACCCAAGGGCATCGTGCGGGAAAACGGCGGCAATGCCGTCGCGCTGTGCTTCGCCATGCGCCATATCTACGGCATGCAGGCCGGCGATGTGTGGTGGGGCATATCCGACGTGGGCTGGGTGGTTGGCCATTCGCTGATCGTCTATGGGCCGCTGATGAGCGGCTGCACCACGGTGTTCTACGAAGGCAAGCCGATCCGCACCCCGGATGCCTCGGCCTACTGGCGGGTGGTGGAGCAATACAAGGTCAATGCATTGTTCTGCGCGCCCACGGCCATGCGCGCCATCCGCAAGGAAGACCCTGAGGGCGAGCTGATCCGCAAGCACGACCTGAGCTCGCTGCGCCAGTTGTTCCTGGCTGGCGAGAAACTGGATTCCAGCACCCACGAGTGGCTGGAGCGGGTCAGTGGCAAGCCGGTGCACGATCATTGGTGGCAGACCGAGACCGGCTGGCCGGTCACCGCGCCCTGCGTAGGGCTGGAAGGCAGCGCGGCGAAGCCGGGGTCGAGCAACCGGGCGGTGCCGGGCTACCACGTGCGCGTGCTGGATGACGAGGGCCACCTGCTGGGGCCCAACCACCAGGGCTCGATCGTCATCGCCCTGCCATTGCCGCCCGGGTGCAGCCAGACGCTTTGGGGCGACCACGAGCGTTACTTGCAGGCTTACCTGCGGACTTACCCGGGGTATTACCACACGGGTGACGGTGGCTACCTGGACGATGACGGCTTCGTCTACATCATGGGGCGCACCGATGACGTGATCAACGTGTCCGGGCACCGGCTGTCCACCGGCGAGATGGAAGACCTGGTGGCACGCCACCCGGCAGTGGCCGAGTGCGCGGTGATTGGCGTGCATGACGAGATCAAGGGGCAGGTGCCGTTGGCGCTGGTGGTGCTCAAGGACGGCGAGGGCATTGCCGAGGCGCAGTTGCTGGTGGACCTGGTGGGCAGCGTGCGCGAGGAGATTGGCGCGTTGGCATGTTTCAACCGGGTGCGGTTGGTGAAGCGACTGCCCAAGACCCGCTCCGGGAAGATTCTGCGGGCGGTGCTGCGCAAGATTGCCGACGGGCAGGACTATGTGCCGCCTTCGACCCTGGATGACCCGGCGGTGCTGGGGGAGATCGAGGCGGTGCTGGCGGATTTGCCCAGGGCTGGCTGAGGGTTTGACCTGGCTGGCCTCTTCGCGGGTAAACCCGCTCCTACAGAACTGTGCAATACCTGTGGGAGCGGGCGTGCCCGCGAAGAGGCCGGCCCGGGCAAAGCAGTTCTAGGGTCCTACCTGATGCAGCTGCCCCAACCGGCTGCGCGTACGCATCAGGTCGGCAAGCGGCCCGCCCAGGCTTTCTTCCAGTGGCCGCTTGCCGATCACCAGCACCTGCCGGTCCTGGTCATACAGCACATCCACCAGGTTGACGAAGCGCTGCTGCGCCGCCAGGGAACATTCCGACAAGTCATCCAGCCCATCGATGATCCACTCATCGAATTGCCCGGCCAGCACCAGGTAGTCGATCACTGCCGTGGCCTTTTCGCACAGGTCGTCAAAGCCCAGCACCACCCGCCGGCCGTCCACCGCCAGTGCGCGCAGCGGGCGCTTGTTCACTTCCAGCATCACCGGCTGCGGCTCGGGCACATTCAGCGCCTGGCGCTGCGCTGCATTGCCCGGCCAGACATAGTGGCCCCGGGTAAAGCGCTGATGTTCGCGGTTGGCCGGCAGGCTGCGGAAATCGGTATCGCCCCCCACTTCCAGCACTTCCATCGCGCTGTTGATCAGGCGGATCACCGGCAGGAAGCGCTCGTGGTACAGCGGGTTGGGCAGCAGCCCTTCGGGTGCATAGTTGGACGTCACCAGCAGGAATACGCCACGGCTGAACAACGCATTGAACAGCCGCGTGAGCAGCATGGCATCGCCAATGTCGTGCACATGGAATTCGTCGAAGCACAGCACCTGGCAATCACCCACCAGCTCGTCGAGGGTCGCGCCCAGTGCATCATCCAGCGCCCGGTGGCGGTGCATGCCCTGGTGCAGGCGCGCGAAGAAGTCATGGAAGTGCAGGCGCAGCTTGGCCTGCACCGGCACGGCCTGGAAAAAACCGTCGAGCAGCCAACTCTTGCCACGGCCCACCGAACCGTACAGGTACAGGCTGCGTGGCTGGCCTTGTTCGAGCTGCGCCAGCTGTTCGGCCATGCAGTGGATTACCCGGAGTTGGCCGTCGCTGAGTTGGTAACCGCGGCTGTGCGCCTTGTCCTCGAACCAGCCGAGCAGTTCGCTCTGGTTGGCGGCGGCGCCGCGCAGGCGTTGGCCAAGCTGGCGTAGCGGGGTAGGGATCCAGGCAGGCAAAAGCAAAGCTCCTTGGGCGATGGCAGGGCAGGGTGCAGCTTGCCCGAGGGCAGCCATTTTGACTAATACAGAAAGTGCGCGGCAATCATCGCCTGACGAGATAGGTTCGCCATGCAGGCGTACAGTAAAGGCTGGAACCGGTGCGAGGAGGGGCGAGCATGCACGCCGACTTTGATCTGCAGCGCTTCGTAGAGGCGCAGAACCCAGTGTATGACCAGGTGATGCAGGAGCTGCAGGCCGGGCGCAAGCGCAGCCACTGGATGTGGTACGTGTTTCCCCAGCTCGATGGCCTGGGCCACAGCGCCATGGCCGAACGCTATGCGCTGGCCGGTATCGACGAAGCCCGTGCCTACCTGGCTCATCCGCTGCTCGGCCCGCGCCTGCAAGCGTGCGTGACTGCGCTGCTGCAGCACCATGACAAGAGTGCCCGTGAAATGCTCGGCAGCCCTGACTACCTCAAGCTGCGCTCGTGCCTGACCCTGTTCGCCCAGGCCGCGCCCGGCAACCCGTTGTTCCAGCTGGCGCTGGTGCAGTTCTACGACGGTGAGCCGGACGCCCTGACGCTGGCCATGTTGCAGGGTTAGTTCAGGCCTTTTGCTCCAGTTGGCGCTCGATCATGTACTTCACTGCCAGCCGACGTTCTTTAAGGCGGCGCAGGTCTTCATCCTCGAAGTTGCCCGCCGAAATCGACTCGGCGGCCAGCACCTGGTTGTCGATGTCCATGTATTCGTCCAGCAGACGGTCCAGTGCCTTGTCCTGCTGTCGGCGCTGCTGGACGATTTCGCGCGGGTAGTGCAAGTCCTGATAAAGATCGTGGGAGACAGGCATGGGGTCCTCCTTGGTCAATGCAGATGGCTCATCTGATTGGAAGGGAGGAATGCGATTGTGTTGAAGCCAAGCGGGCGGAAAGCGACGGATGGTCGCCTCGCCAACCGCGAAAATGACTAACTCGCTGTTTTTTGGTAATTTTTTTCATCAGGGGGTTCACAGACCGAAAGTTTGTTGTTAAAGTGCCGCGCATTCCAAGACAACAACCCAGTTGTCACTCAGTTGGAATTGTCAGAGCAGCAGATGCTGCATCCGATACAGGGGCGTCGCCAAGCGGTAAGGCAGCAGGTTTTGATCCTGCCATGCGTTGGTTCGAATCCAGCCGCCCCTGCCATTTTCTTGCTTCAAACGTATCTCGGTCCGGTGCTTGGAAATACAAGCGCTGGGCTTTGTCGTTTCCACAGGTTTTGCCGAAGGCTCTGTTCGGTCACCTGGCCGTTCCAAGCATCTCGTTCAGCAAGCGGGCCAGTTCATCGGCCTTTACCGGCTTCTGGATCACCAGGCTGCCCGGCAACTCCAGTCCCTGCAACTCTGCATAACCGGTAAGAAGCACCACCGGCAGGTGCGGGTAGCGCTCGCGCGCCGCCAGGGCCAGTTGCGCACCGTTGAACTCGGGCATGGCGAAATCGCTCAGTAGCAGGTCGATCTGCTCATCCAGCAAGGCCAAAGCCTGTTCGCCACTGTGCGCCTGGCGTACCTGGTAGCCGTACTGGCGCAACACATCACCAAGCATGTCGCGTACCAGATGGTCGTCATCCACCAGCAGCACGGTGCGATTACAACCGCTTTCGCTAGTCGAGTGGCTGAGCAGCGACGGCATCGGTTCGTTGACGGCTTCACCCTTGACTGCCGGCAGATACACGGCCACCTGCGTACCACGCCCCGGCGTGGTGTCGATGCGCACGCCACCCCCGGACTGTTTGGCGAAGCCGAATACCTGGGCCAGGCCCAGGCCCGAACCCTTGCCGATATCCTTGGTGGTGAAGAACGGTTCGAACACCTTGGCCAACACCTCTTCGCTCATGCCGCAGCCGGTATCGCGGATACTCAGCATCACGTACTCGCCAGGGTCCGGGTCTTCCGGGCGCTGTGGACGTGCGTCGATCCGGGTGTTGCGGGTCGACAGCGTCAGCTGGCCACCGTCGGGCATGGCATCGCGGGCATTGATCGCCAGGTTGAGAATGATCATTTCGGTCTGGGTCGGGTCGGTCAAGGCCTGCCACAGGGTTGGTTCCAGGTCCAGGCGCACCGAGACATTGCCGCCCAAGGTGCGGCGCAGCAACTCTTCCAGCCCGGCCAGGGTGCGGTTGAGGTTCAGCGCCACCGGCTCCAGGCGCTGGCGGCGGGAGAAAGCCAGCAACTGCGAGGTCAGCTTGGCGCCGCGCTCGCCGGCTTCGCGGATGTGCTTGAGCCGCGCACTGGCCTTTTCCAGGTCGGCTTTGGCCAGGTCGCGCTCAAGGAAGCTGGCGCCGGTGAGGATTACCGTCAGCAGGTTGTTGAAGTCGTGAGCCACACCGGCGGTCAGCTGGCCGACCGCTTCCAGGCGCTGCATCTGCTGCAGCGCGGCCTCGATGCGTTCGCGTTCGGCGATCTGCTCGCGCAGGCGGGCGTTGGCTTCGGCCAGGCCCAGGGCGGCCTCGCGCTCGCTGGTGATGTCGCGTGCCACCACATACAGCAGGGTGTCTTCCGGCACCACCACCCAAGACAACCAGCGCTGCAGACCACCGGCATCCAGGATACGCCCGACAAAGCGGGCGCTGGTGCGACCATGGGCGAGGGCGGCCAGTTCGGTGAGCATCAGTTCCTGGTCATGCTCGGGCAGCAGGTGCAGCAAGGACGACTGGCTCAGACGTTCGCGGGACAAGCCCAGGCTGGCTTCCCAGGCGGGGTTCAGCGCGACTGGGGTCAGGTCCTTGTTGAGCACGGCCAGCAAGTCTTGCGACAGCTCCCAGGCACGGTCGCGTTCGCGGGTGCGGCGCTCGACCCTTTCCCCCAGCATTTCGTTGAGCTGGCGCAGTGCCTGGGTGGCCAGGCGTTGGGTGTGGATGTCCTGCAACACCCCGGAAAAGCGCACGCACTGGTCGTTGACGAACCGGCTCTGGCCGCTGCTGAGCAACCAGCGCGGTTCCAGGCCGTCGGGTTGGGCGATGCGGAATTCGACCCGATACAGGCCGCCACCTTCCGGGCACATGGCCTGTTCCACTGCCTCGCGCACCTGCGGCAGGTCGTCGGGGTAGATGCCGGCGTAAAACACCTCGAGGCTCATTTCAGTATCGGTGGGTAGACCGAACAGGGTCTTGCAGCGGTCATCCCACAACAACAGGCCTTCCTGCGGGCGCATGTCCCATGTGCCCATGCCGGCAGCGTCGATGGCAATGCGTGCACGTGCCTCGACGTCTGCCAGGGCCTCTTCGGCGCGGCGCCGGCGCTGGCGCTCCTGCACTTCGGTCAGGGCCCGGCGCACGGCCTTGGGCAGTAGCGGCAGGTTCTTCTTCAGCACATAGTCGGTGGCGCCCAGGCGGATCATTTCCACCGCATGTTCTTCGCCATAGATACCAGACAGGAAAATGAACGGAATGTCGGGTGCCAGGCGCTGGGCGATGGCCAGCACATCGGTGCCGGACGAGCCCGGCAGCACGCAGTCGCACAAGATCAGGTCGTAGTGGGCCTCGCTCAGGGCTTGCTCGACACCGGCATGGTCGAACACCAGCTGCGCCTGCACCTGCAACCCGCTACGTTCCAGGCGCATCAGGGTCAGCTCGGCGTCCATCGAGTTGTCTTCGACCATCAGCAGTTTCAGCGGCGTTGGCTGCATCGTCGCGGCCACCTTAGATGCTGCCACGCCGGTTCAGGCGCAGCGAGCCGGGTGGGGGTTCGTTGAGTACCGCCCAGAACACCCCCAGGTCGGAAATGGCGGCGACGAATTCCTTGAACTCCACCGGCTTGACCACGTACGCGTTCACCCCCAGCTCGTAGGCGCGCAGCAGGTCGGGCTCCTCGCGCGAGGACGTCAGCATCACCGTCGGGATGCTGCGCAGCTCGGCGGTGGCGCGCACTTCCTTCAGCACCTCCAGGCCGTCGACCTTTGGCAGTTTCAGGTCCAGCAGCAACACGGCGGGGTTGCCATCGTCACGTTCGGCATAGGTATTGCGCCGTAGCAGGTAGTCGAGTGCCTCGGCACCGTCACGCAGCACGATGACCTCGTTGGCCAACTGGCTGCGTTCCAGCGCCAGGAGCGTCAGCTCCAGGTCCCGTGGGTTGTCTTCGACCAGCAGGATGGGTTTGAGCATGATGGTAGCGGTGCCTCAAGTGGTCGCGGGGTGGCGCGGGAGGGTGAAGTGGAAGGTAGCACCCTGGCCAACCTTGCCATGGGCCCAGACCCGACCGTCATGGCGTTCGATGATGCGACGAACACTGGCCAGGCCGATCCCTGTGCCTTCGAAGTCTTCCATGCGGTGCAGGCGCTGGAACACGCCGAACAGTTTGTTGGCGTAGGCCATGTCGAAGCCCACGCCGTTGTCGCGAATGCAGATCTCGGTTTCGCCCGGATGTTGCACGGCGCTGATGCCGATGCGCGCCGGGGTGCGCCCACGTGTGTATTTGATGGCGTTGGCCAGCAGGTTGTGCAAGGCCATGTTGATGAACGCCGGGTCACCGACCACCTTGGGCAGTTGGGCGATGTCCCAGACAATTTCGCGGTTTTGGTAGTCGGGCGCCAGTTCGCTGCGAATGGCCTCGACCAGGGCGTTGAGGTCGACCTCGGACAGGCGCAGGGCAGAGCGGCCCATTTGCGAGAAGTTGAGCAGGTTGTCGACCAGGCTTCCGGCAAAATGCGCGGCTTCCTCGATGTGTTGCAGAAAGCGCCTGCCGCGCTCGCTGAGGCCCTGGCCCTCGATTTCGCCGAGCAGTTCGGAGTAGCCGGCAATATGGCGCAGGGGGGCGCGCAGGTCATGGGACACGCTGTAGGAAAACGCTTCGAGCTCCTTGTTCGAGCGACGCAGTTCGCCAGCCAGCTGCGCCAGTTCCTCGGCCTTGCGCAGGACAATCCCCAGCACTGCCGTGCGCAGCTCCTGCACGCCTTCGATGACCAGCGGGTGCCAGGGTTCGCAGTAGCCGCGCAGTTTTTCCTGCCAGCTATCGAAACTGTGCCGCGGGTCGAGGTTGCCCTGCGGCCCGACCTGTTTGTTCGGCTGCCCGGCCCAGTTCACCGTGCGCACCTGCTCGGGACGGAACCACAGCAGGTAGTGCGAGTGGATCTGCGAAATGGCCACTGCCAGCACACCGCCTGCATGGGCCGCGAGCTCGGGCAGTTCATCGATGTCGCGGCACAGGTTGTCGCTGTGGAACACGCTCTCTTCGCCACGCTGGGAGAGCCAGTGCACCAGGGCGTTTACCTGCGCGGCCGGAGGGGTCTTGCCGATCAGGTCGCAACGTTCGGCGGAAATGACCGCGGCACCTTGGGCGCCTGCGAAGGCCAGCAGTACTTCGGGCAAGTCGCGCAGGCCGTCGCCGACACTGTCATGGTCGGCCATGGACGAGATCATGCGCACGATGTGCTGGCGCAGCTCGAGCAACTGGCGAGTGTTGGCGTGGGACTCGCGCGATTCGATCTGCAGCGACAGCACACTGGCCAGCAGTTCGCAGGCGGTACGGGTGCGCAAGTCCACCGGGCGCGGCTGTTCGTGGTGGCAGGACACCAGGCCCCAGAGTTTCCCGTCGACCACGATCGACAGCGACATCGATGCCAGGGTACCCATGTTGCGCATGTACTGCAGGTGCACTGGCGACACGCTGCGCAGCGCGGCAAAGCTCAGGTCCAGCGGCTTGCCGGTGCGTGGGTTGGCAGCGGGCAGCAACGGCGAGGCCTGGTAGTTGGCGTCCTCGATCACGCGGATGCGGTTGATTCGGTACAGCTCGCGCGCCTGGCGCGGTATGTCCGAAGCGGGGAAACACAGGCCCAGGTAGCTCGGGTAGCCCGGGTCGGCCACCTCGGCCAGCACCTGGCCGTTGCCTTCGGCATCGAAGCGATAGGCCTTGACCCTGCCAAAGCCGGTGATGCGCTTGAGCTGCAGCACTGCTTGCTGCAGCAGTTCCTCGAGGCTGCCGGCCTGGTGCAGGCGGCCTACGAAGCTGCGCACCAGCGGGTAGTAGTCGCCTTGCCCGACAAGATCGGCCGGCAGGCGAGGGGGTTCGAATTCGGCGATCAGCACCTGGTCGTGACGATGGACCAGCAGGTGCAGGTTGCCACTATATGGAGCGTCCTGGCGCAGGTGCACATCGCTGATGTGGAACGGAAAGACCTCGTCCTGCGGCAGGCGGGCCAGGTGCAGGCGCAAGTCGAAGGCACCGCTGACCAGCTCGGCGAACTCGCGACCTATCAGTTCACTGGCCGGTATGCCCAGCCAATGCTCGACATTTTCACTGGCCTGGAGTACCCGCATGTCGGTTTCGTCCAGCACCAGCAGAAAACCGTGGGGCTGGATGCTGCCAGGTAGCTGGATCGGCTCCTGGGCGCAGCGCTCGAGGGCTTGGGTGAGCGTGCTGTCTGCAATCATCTATGAAAACGCTCCTGTCGTGTCCTTCCATGCATGCCGCATGAGTCTAGGCAGGATGAAGGGAATACACCTTAACAGAATACCCGCCGGGATAACGGCCCTTGGCCATTTGAGGAGAATGCCGGCGATGCGTTCTGTGTCGTGTGGTTTTTTTTTCAGGTGGTAGCGCTTTTTGGCTAATACAAAAAAATGGCTCGATGCCAGTACCGTGATGTCACGTCGCTGCTACGCTCAGGTCAGCAGACATCGACAAGGATAATAAGGTGACGGAGCGCTACCTGGCCGCCCTGTTGGGCCTTATGTTGAGCAGCAGCGCAATGGCGGCGGACTTCCTGGTGGAAGTGCGGGTGCTGGTGCAGCGTGGCTGCATGCTGGTCAACCAGCCCCGCGATGCTTGGGCGCATCGACCTGGGCGCTGCTGCACGGCTGGATGGCCCTGGTGCGCCGCTCACCGGCGCGCTGCTGAGCCAGCGCCCGCCACGCCTGGAATGCAATCCCCACACCCCCTATCAGGTCCGCGTCGATGGTGGGCAGCATGGCGGCGTCGGCGAGTTGCGCTTTCTGGCCAGTGACGATGACACGGCCCGGCTCATACCTTATCGCCTCTACCGCGACGCTGCCTGGCGCGAGCCGCTGGCGGTGAATGTGGCGCATTCGGCGCGGGTGCCGGACAGCGGTTCGGTCGAGCTGCCGTTGTATGCACGGATCGACAAGCTGGCCTGGGTACCGCCTGCAGGCCTGTACGCCGACCTGCTCAAAGTCACCGTCACCTGGTAGGGATGCAACCATGCTCAAGGACGCGACGCCATGAACCGCACCTCGATCCTGCTGCTTTCCCTGGGCCCGCTGCTGGTGCCCGGTGGTGCCGCGCATGGCACCAGCACCGGTTTCATCCAGGCGCGGCTGGTGATCAGCAGTGCTTGCCAGATCAGCAGCAACGAGACGCAACCGGCAACGGTGGGTAACCCCGGCGTGATGGACTTCGGCGAGCGCGGACCGAACTGGGACCAGCCGCTGCGCAGCCGGGTTGATGATGTGAGCGGCGAAGGCAGCCTGCAGATCAGTTGTACGCCCGAGGTGCGGGCGTTCAACGTGCGCATCAACGGCGGCCTGAATGGCAGTGACGGCATACGGCGGCTGAGCAACGGCCGCGAGCTGATCCCCTACCAACTGGCGATCGACCCAGGTGGTAACAGCCGCTACGGCATCGGCCAGGCGCGTGCCTTCACCATCAGCAGTACCCGGCAGATACCGATCCCCATCTACGGTGTGGTAGTGGCGCAACCGCGTGCGCTGCCAGCCGGCCTGTACCGTGACACCCTGAGGGTGACCCTGGACTGGTAACGACACAAAGAGACTTCGATGCGAACGAACCTTTCACGCTGCATCCTCGCCGGTCTGGGGCTGATGCTGACTTACCAGGCGCAGGCCGCCACCACCGGGACTATCGAGTCGACGCTGACCTTGACCGCAGCGTGTCAGGTCAACGGCAGCTCAGCCTCCTCGGGGGCCGACTTCGGTACCTTGGACTTCGGCACTCACGATGCCTTGTTCAACACCGCCGACGGCCAGGTAATCGGCGGCGGCGGTGGGGCGATCAGCATTCTCTGTTCGGCTGGCACGGTACCAGTCATCCGCGTGGGTGCAGGTTCCCACGATGGCCAGTCGGCCGGGGGCAGCCGTGCGCTGGCGGATGGCGTCGGCAACTTCGTGCCGTACGACTTCTACACCGATGCCGGGCGTACGCAGGTGTTGGCCATCAACGGCACCATCACCTTGCCGCTCAGCAGTGGTGTGGCCCAGACCGTCAACCTGTATGGCCAGGCGCGCGGCAAGGTCGGCCTGCCGGCGGGGGAGTACACCGACACAGTGTCCGTCGAGCTGTCGTTCTGAACCATGCGCAGCTGGCTGGCGGGCGGCATGAGCGTCCTTGGCGTGCTGCTGGCCGCGCCCCTGGATGCGGCGACCACCAGCAGCTTCCTGGTGACGGCGCAGATCGTCGCCGGGTGCCTGGTGGTGGGCGGCGTGACCAGCTACGGGACGCTCGACTACGGATCGCAGTCGGCACTGGCCACCGGAACTCTCGGCACCTCGTTGGGCGGTACCACGGTGACCTTCCAGTGCACCCCGGGCGTGGCCTTGAGCATGAGCGTGGATGGCGGGCAGAACAGTGCCAGTGGCACACGCAACCTCAAACGCACGGGCGGCACGCAGGTGCTGGCCTACCAGTTGTACCGGGACGCGGCGTACAGCCAGAGCCTGGGGATCGGCCAGAGCGTGGCCGTGAGCTATACCGACCCGACGGCGATCAAGCTGCCGGTGTACGGGCGGGTTCAGCTGACCGGCATGATGCCGGCGGGGACTTACACCGATGTGGTGCAAGTGACGGTGACCTGGTGAATGCATCGGCACTAATGACCAGTATCCAAGGAGAGCTTCATGGGGGCAGGCGCGAAGTGGGCGCGAGGATTGATCGGAGTATCGTGGCTGGCGAGCCTGCCAGCCTGGGCGGCCACCTCGGTGCTGATCTGGCCGATCGACCCGGTATTGGAGGCTGACCAGAAGGCTGGCGCACTGTGGCTGGAAAACCGCGGAACCGCACCGGCCAACCTGCAGGTGCGGGTGTTCGCCTGGCGCCAAGGTGACTACCAGGAACAGTACCAGGCACAGCGCGAGATCATTGGCAGCCCGCCGGTGGCCAACGTCGCCCCCGGGCAGAAGCAATTGATCCGCCTGACCCGCACCGGCCCCTCGCCAGTCGGCCAGGAGCAGGCCTACCGCATCATCATCGACGAAATCCCGCCCGCCATCCCGGTCGACAAGGCCGAGCCCGGCACCACCGCGGCGATCCGCCTGCAGATGCGCTACTCGGTACCCCTGTTCGTCTACGGCGAAGGCCTGTGGGGCAAGGCAGGCCCTGAGGGCAAGGGCAATGCCGAGGGCGTCGGCAAGCCGCAACTCAGCTGGCGCGCAGTGACCGTGCAGGGCAAGCCGTACGTGGAACTGCGCAACACCGGCCCGGTGCATGCACGCCTGACTGATGTGGTGGTGCAGCAGGGCAGCCAGAGCAAACCACTGGCCGATGGCTTGCTGGGTTATGTGCTGCCGGGGGCCAGCATGCGCTGGCCGGCACCGTTGGCACCGAGTGCCGGGAGTGTGCTGAAGGGGAGGGTAAACGGCCAGAGCAGCGCGGACGCCATCCGCCAAAGCCAATGAGCCTGCGCCTGAATGCCGCGCAGAGGCCGTGGAGAATCCGGCAATGGTTGGACACCGTGTGTGAGGTGGCTGACCCACCGTTGTTGCCTGGGGCTCGCCCTGGTCGGCCCAGGCCTGGTGCTGGCCGACGACCTGCCGCCACCACCCACGGAGATGTCTGCCATCGCCGATGCCACGTTGTACCTCGAGTTGCTGGTGAACCAGGTGCCCAGGGCTGAGCTGGTGCCGGTGCAGCAGCGCGCCGGGCAGTTGTACCTGGACAGCGAGGTGTTGCGGGCGGCCGGCGTCTCGCTGCCAGGCAACCCGCAGGGCGAGGTGGCCCTGGAGGCCATCGTGGGGATGCATGCCGACTACGACAGCCAGAACCAGCGCCTGCTGCTGCAAGTGCCGCCGGCCTGGCTGCCCGACCAGCAACTGGGCGACCGCAACCTGTACCCGGCCAGCGATGCACGCAGCAGTTTCGGCGCCTTGTTCAACTACGACCTGTACCTGAACGACACCGATGACGGCGGCAGCTACCTGGCGGCCTGGAACGAACTGCGCCTGTTCGACAGCTGGGGAACGTTCTCCAGCAGCGGGCAGTGGCGCCAGTCGTTCAATGGTGCGCCGACCGACGATATGCGCCAAGGCTTCTTGCGCTACGACACCACCTGGCGCTTCACCGACGAGCAGCGCCTGCTGACCTACGAAGCTGGTGACCTGGTAACCGGGGCCTTGCCCTGGACCAGCTCGGTGCGGGTCGGTGGCCTGCAGTTGTCGCGCGATTTCGCTGTACGCCCTGACCTGGTCACCTATCCGCTGCCGGCGTTCTCCGGTGAAGCGGCGGTACCGACCTCGCTGGACCTGTTCATCAATGGCTACAAATCCAGCACCAGCGAATTGCAGCCGGGTCCCTACACCTTGACCAACGTGCCGTTCATCAACGGCGCCGGGGAGGCGGTGGTGGTCACCACCGATGCCCTTGGCCGGCAGGTGTCGACCACCTTGCCGTTCTACGTCACCAGCAGCCTGCTGCAGCAGGGCCTGGCGGATTATTCGGTAGCGGCCGGCAGCCTGCGGCGTGACTACGGGGTGCGCGATTTTGCCTACGGCCCCGGGGTTGCTTCGGCCAGCCTGCGCTACGGGGTCAGCGACGTCTTCACCCTGGAGACCCATGCCGAAAGCGCCGAATCGCTGATGCTGGGAGGCCTGGGTGGCAACATGCGGCTGGGCAACTTCGGCGTGCTAAATGCGACGCTGGCGCAGAGCCGGTTCGACGGCGACAAGGGCCACCAGGTCGCCCTCGGCTACCAGTACAACAGCCAGCGCATCGGCTTCAGCTACCAGCGCCTGCAACGCCATGGCGACTATGCCGACCTGACCCGGGTCGACAGCCGGGACATACAGCTGAGCCAGCGCAGCGAGCAGGTCACGCTGAGCCTGAACCTGAACGAATACGGCAACATCGGCGCCGGCTATTTCGATGTGCGCGCCGGCGACGGCACACGTACCCGGCTGATCAACCTGAGCTACAGCAGGCCGCTGTGGGGCAACAGCAGCGTTTATCTGTCGGCCAACCGTGAAGTGGGGGACAGCCAGTGGGCAGTGCAGGCGCAACTGGTGATCCCGTTCGACCTGCACGGCACCCTGGCCCTGGGCATGGAGCGCAGCCAGCAAGGCGAAACCCTGCAGCGGGTCAACTACAGCCGCGCGACGCCGGTGGGGGGTGGTGTCGGTTACAACCTGGGCTACGCCGCCGGTAGCGAGCGCGATGCCTACCGCCAGGCCGATGTCACCTGGCGCCTGCAGTCGGTGCAGTTGCAGGCCGGTTTGTATGGCAGCAGTGGAGAGATGACCCGCTGGGCCGACGCCAGTGGCTCGCTGGTTTGGATGGATGCCGGGCTGTTCGCTGCCAATCGTATCGACGATGCCTTCGTGTTAGTCAGCACCAGTGGTTACGCCGACGTGCCGGTGCGCTATGAAAACCAGGAGGTCGGCCGTACCGATGCCGATGGTCACCTGCTGGTGCCGTACAGCAGCGGTTACTACCGCGGCAAGTACGAGATCGACCCCATGGGCTTGCCGCCGGACATCCTCGCGCCGGAAGTGGAACAGCGGGTGGCGGTGCGCCGGGGCAGCGGCTACTTGCTGGAGTTTCCGCTCAGGCGCGTGCTGGCGGCCAGCGTCGAACTGGTGGACGCCGAACAGCAGGTACTCAAGCTGGGCAGCCGTGTCACCCATGCAGAAAGTGGCAGCCAGGCGGTGGTCGGTTGGGATGGCCTGGTTTATCTGGAGAACCTGACGCCGCATAACCGACTGCTGGTTGAGTTGCAGGGGGGCGGGCATTGCCAGGTGGCGTTCGACCTGCCTGAGTCGCAAGGTTCGATCCCGTTGATTGGCCCGTTGGTGTGCAAGTGAAGGCCTGCTGGCGTGGTTTGTGGGCATGCGCCTTGTTGTTGTGGGCGGGCTCGGCCTGGGCCAAGTGCACGTCAGTGTTGACTGCGCCGGCGGCGTTTGGTTCGCTCAACTCGACTCAGGTACGTGGCACGGTCCAGACAGCTTCCAGCACCAACTCGGGCCTGCAATGCAACGGTTCGGTGATCAGCGTGCTCAGTAGCACCGACTCCTTCAAGATCAAGATCACCTCCACCACCAGCGGCCTGGTAGGGCCTACCGGGGATGTGATCCCCTACACCCTCTATGCCGACGCCACAACCAACTATCCGATCACCCGTGGCACCCCCTTCGAATTCAGGACCACCGGCATCCTCGACTTGCTCGGGTTGCTCAACGGTACACCGAAGAATGTGCCTATCTACATGCGCACGCAGGTGGGCAGCAACGTATCGGCGGGGCTATATCAGGAAATCCTCGATGTCGAGTGGACCTGGGACTATTGCGACGGGATTGGTGTTGGCGGGCTTTGCATAGGGCGAGACAAGGGCTCCGGTACCAGGACCCTGCTGGTAAGCATGACGGTGACCAACGACTGCCAGATCACCACGCCCAGCATCAACTTCGCCAGCGCGCCGGTGGTGGCGGGGTTCGGCACGGTGAGCCAGAGCCTGAGCGTGTCGTGCACCAAGGGCAGCAACTACACGGTGGGCCTGGATGACGGGCAGAACGTGGCCAATGGTCGACGGCGGATGAAGTCTTCGGCCAACAACTACCTGGCCTATGACATTTTCAAGGGCGCCGGTGCGGTGCGCTGGGGTTCGACAGGGGCTGCGCGGCGGGCCAGTGCCGATGCCGATGTGAACCCCGGCACGGGGACCGGCACCTGTAGCCAGGTGTTCAACTACAACGCCAAGGTCTACACCGACCAGGCTACACCCCCGGCTGCGACCTATACCGACAGCGTGATTCTGGATGTGCAGTTCTGAGCGCAGGGACCTTGTGGGAGCGGCGGTCCGCGTAACCTGTGGGAGCGGCTTTAGCCGCGAAGAATCCAACGCGGTGCATGGCACCGGCTACGCCGGTGTTCGCGGCTAAAGCCGCTCCCACAGGGGCCCTGCTAATTCCATGAGTCATGTGCAGTCCTGTGAGAGCCGACTTGCCGGCGATGGGCCGTTTCAGTCAGCGCAAATCGCCAACCATCTTCGCCAAGGTCTCAAGCACCGCCCCGGCCAACGCCTTCGAGCGCGCCCCCGATCACCCGGTGACGGCATCCGGCGCGTCGTCATGGTCCTTGAACGGCATTTCCAGGGTCAGTGACAGGCAGTCATGCGCCATCCCCACCGCATTGCAGGCCAGCGTCGTGTTGGCTTGCCCCGGTTCGTCGCGGGTATAGCCATGCACGGTCTGGAAGTCGCGGGTCAGGCTGCACAGGGTGCTGCGGAACTGCTCCTCCAGTTTGGCCAGACGCGGCGTGTAGCCCGGGTTGCCCTCGCAGGCCGCGGTGAACACATGGGGAATCTCTTCGTCGCCATGCACGTCGATGAACGCATCCACGCCGTGTTGCTTCATCTGTGCCTGGGCGAAGAAGACCTCGGGGCTGAGCTCGACGCTGGCGTCCTGCCAGGCACGGTTGAGGTCCTTGCCCTTGAAGTTGGTGCGCAGGTGGCCGAGGAAGGCACCGTCGGGGTTCATGTTGGGGATCAGGTACAGGTCGGCCTTGGCCAGCAACTGCCGGATCACCTCGTCGTTGGCCTGCAAGCGGTCGATCACGCTCTCCATGAACCATTCGGCCATGTGTTCGCCCGGGTGTTGCTGGGCAATCAGCCACAGCTTGCGCTTGCCTGCGGCACCATCACCGGCACGCAGCAGGGGAATGTCGCGGCCCTGTACGCTGCGGCCACTGGCGAGCAATTCCACCCCCGGCAGTTGCCGTGCACGTTCGATCAGCTGGTTGTGACGAGCGCGCGGGTAGGGCTCGAAGTAGGCGAACCAGATGTGCGGCTGTTCGGCCTTTATCTCGAACGACAGCGCCGTGCCGTCGAACTGGCTGGGGACGCGGAACCAGGTTTGCTGGTCGTAGGAGGCCACGGCGTTGTAGCCGCTCCAGGCGTTCTTGTAGGAGGAACCGGAGGCATTGTCGAGGCTGAAGCGATGGACCTCGCCTGGCGTCAGCCCGCTGACCTTGAAGTGGAACCACTGGTAGTGGCCGCTGTGGGTGTCCGGGCGGATGGCCAGGTGCACCCTGGCCGGGTTGCTGGCATCCAGCACCTGGATGTTGCCGGAGTCGAAATCGCAGTCGATCTGCAGGGGGGACAGCGTCACGGTCATGTGCCGGGCTCCTTCTGGGGGCTTTGTTGTGGGGGTACTGTACACGGCTTGACAGGGTTGCTGTGCGAGATCAGGCGACGCGGGGCGATCTCATATGTTTCCTACAGGCTATTTGAAGAACTGACTCGGCGTGATACCGAACTGGCGCTTGAACATGCTGGCAAAGGCACTGGGGCTGTCATACCCCAGCGTCCCCGCCACATCGATGATCCGCTCGCCCAGGGCGATCCGCTCCAGTGCCTGCATCAACCGCGCCTGCTGGCGCCACTGGCCGAAGGTCATGCCGGTTTCCTTGCGGAACAGGCGCTGGATGGTCTTTTCGTCCACTCCCAGCTGCTGGCCCCAGTCGGCCACGGTGGCGTTATCGTCAGGCCGCTCGTGCAGCGCGGAGCAGATCGCCTGCAGGCGCTTGTCGCCGGGCTGCGACAGCTTCAGCGGCAAGGTCGGCAGCACGCAGATCTCGTCGAGGATCAGGCGCATCACCCGGGCTTCACGCGAGTCTTCGGCAAACGGCGCGGTAAAGCCTACGGAGGCCTTGATCAGTTCGCTGAGCAACGGCGAGATGCTGATCGCCTTGCTCTGCAGGGGCAACTGCACTGCCGCGTCGGCGCGCACGAACACATTGCGCATCTTCACCTCGCCCACGCAGCGTATCGCGTGCACCTGGCCGCAAGGCATCCATACGCCGCGGCTGGGAGGCACGGTCCAGCGTTCGTTACCGGACTCGACGATCATCAGGCCTTTGGTGGCATAGATCAGTTGATGCTTGGCATGGCTGTGGGGCTCGATGAACCAGTCGGTCGGGTAGTCCGTCGCACGGCTGCCCACCTCCCAGCTCCACTCATCCACCTCCACCAGCAATTCGTGCTGCGGCTTCAGCATTTCGACCTCTTGTACGGGCAGCCTGGCACGCCCACTTTAACAGCAGCGGCTGGGGCGGGCTTGCGAGCGGGTTGCCGGCAGCAGCGCGGTGGCCAGCCCCAGCAGCGGCAGGAACGAGATGATCTGGTACACCCACTCGATGCCATGCCGGTCGGCCAGTTCGCCAAGCCCGGCGGCGCCGATGCCGCTGATACCGAACATCAACCCGAACATCACCCCCGACACCATGCCGACCCGGCCCGGCACGGCCTCCTGGGCATACACCACCAGGGCGGCGAAGGCCGAGGACATCACCAGGCCGATGGCCACCGCCAGTACCGCCGTCCAGGCCAGGTTGGCGTAGGGCAGGGCGAGGGCGAAGGGCGCCACGCCGAGGAACGAGACCCAGATCACCGCCTTGCGCCCGATACGGTCACCCACCGGGCCACCAGCGAAGGTGCCCAGGGCCACGGCCGCGAGGAACACGAACAGGTACAGCTGGCTGTGCTGCACGCTCAGGCCGAAATGCTCGATCAGGTAGAAGGTGAAATAGTTGGTGAACGAGGCGATGTAGACGAACTTGGCGAACATCAGCACGGCGATGACCGCCACGGCGCGCCACATGGCGCCACGCGACAGGCCGGGGGCCTGCTGGCCGGCGAAGGTCTTGAGCCGGGTCTGGCCGTGACGCACGGTCCAGCCGGTCACCCGCAGCAGCACGAATACCGCCAGCGCGGCCGCCAGCATGAACCAGGCGATGGCCGGCTGGCCGTGCGGAATGACGATGGCAGCGGTCAACAGCGGGCCGAGGGCCGAGCCAGTGTTGCCACCAACCTGGAAGGTCGATTGCGCGGTGCCAAAGCGCCCACCGGAGGCCATCCTGGCCAGTCGCGAGGCTTCGGGGTGGAAGGTCGCCGAGCCCACGCCGACCACCGCGGCAGCCACCAGCAGCATTTCATAACTGCTGGCGAAGGCGAGCAGGGCGATGCCCACCAGCGTCACCAGCATACCGGCCGGCAGCAGGTAGGGCTGCGGGCGCTTGTCGGTGTACAGGCCGACCCAGGGTTGCAGCAAGGACGCGGTCACCTGGTAGATGAGGGCGATCCAGCCGATCTGGGCAAAGCTGAGTGCGAAATCGCTCTTGAGCATCGGGTAGATGGACGGCAGCACGGCCTGGATCAGGTCGTTGAGCAGGTGGGCGAATGCCGCAGCGCCGACGATGCGGACCAGAAAGCCCTGGGGTTGGTCGGCAGGTGTGGTGGCGGCCATGGAGGCGGTGGAGGTCGTCATGGGCGATCTTCTTCTGGCGAAAGGGAACAAGGCATTTGCCGAAGAAGGGTAGCCAGTGCCCGGTTTGCCTGTCTCACGCCGAACAGGCAGCCACTGTCGCGTTTCGGACATCCCGGGCCTGACGCCCTGAATTCGCAGGCGGTCCGCGTACCCTGTGGGAGCGGGTTCACCCGCGAAGAATCCAGCGCGGTGCATGGCACCGGCTGCGCCGGTGTTCGCGGCTAAAGCCGTTCCCACAGGGTCCCTGCTGACACTTGGCCGCCCTCGAATTCATCGTTCGTGCCGCGCCACCCAGCGCAGCAATGCTGCAATCGGTACGCTGCGGTGAGCCTCGTGTCGGTAGGGCTTGCCCTCGGCGGTAAAGCGTTCGCGATAGCGGCTCAGCACCAGGCTCCGGCCATCGGCCGAAACCCGGGCCTCCAGTTCATGCAGCAACAGCGGTTGCCGGGCAGCGCCTTCCAGGCGCCTGAACAGCAGCATGGCGCCTTGGGCATCATTCTTCATGGGCACCCCCTGCGCAATCCAATGGCCAGGTGCCCGGCTCGCCGGCCTTGCCTTCTGCCACCCGGTTGCTGCGCCGCTGCGCGGTGTAGTCACGCATCGCAACGTAGTAGTCAGGCCAGGTGCGCAGCAGGTCGGTCAGTGGCAGTGCTTCGGCCCGTGCATCGACGATGCCGCCGGCCGTGGCTACGTTGCCCATGGTTTCGACGGTATCGCTGTTGCCGCCAAACGGGTCCAGTGCCAGGCCCAGCAGCGTGCCGGTGGCATCGCGCAGGTTGTGGGTGCCCAGCAGCGGCAGCTCGACGATGGGGCCAGAGGCGATGTTCCACACCCCGAAAGTCTGGCCAAAGTCCGAGCGATGCTGGCTCAGCCCCATCTTGCCAGACACGTCGACCAGCCCTGCCACACCCAGGGTGGTGTTGAAGATGAAGCGGGAGAGGCTGGTCATCGCCCGTTCGCCGTTGCCCTGCAGCAGGTCGTTGACGAACACCTTCGGCTCACCGAAGTTGCTGGCAAAGTTGTGCATGCCCTGCCGGGCAAAACCGGGCAGCGCGGTGTAGCCCCGTGCGACGGGGGCCAGCAGATAGTCGTCGACCGTGCGGTTGAAGGCGAATACGGCGCGGTTGGCGGGCTCCGCCGGGTCACTGACCTGATAGGCGACATTGCCGCAGGCCGCCGTGGCCGGTGCACGTTGGCTGCAGCCTCCCGCCGCAAGCAGCGACAAGGCCAGCGCGGCTGAGCGCGCTGAGCGGGAGGCGGATGATGAACGGGACATAGATACATTTCTGGCAAGAACTGGCAGCGATGCTGCGCAGTTTTCTTTGCCTGGTAATGTCCGGATTGTCTCAGCGTCGACACTTTGTTTCCGGGTTGAAATATATGACGGCTACGTGGAGATGGCCTTAAAGTACGGCCTGATAACCTTGTTTTGCGGTGCTTTTTTGTGAGCCATTTGCTGATAGTCGACGATGATGTCGAGGTGCTCGACCTGCTGCAGAAGTTTCTCTGCCAACATGGCTACGAGGTTGATGTGGCCAGGGATGGCAAGGCGCTGTGGCAGGCCGTCGAGCGGCGGGTGCCGGACCTGGTCATCCTGGATGTGATGCTGCCTGGCGACAGTGGCCTGGTGTTGTGCCAGCGCCTGCTGGCCGAGCACAAGGTGGCAGTGATCATGCTCACCGCCATGGGCGAGTTGAGTGACCGGGTGGTTGGCCTGGAGCTGGGGGCAGACGACTACCTGACGAAGCCGTTCGCCGCCCGTGAACTGCTGGCCCGGGTGAGGGCAGTGCTGCGCCGTGCCGGCGAAGCGGCCGGGAGCGCGGCGGGCCATGCCTGCGCGACCTTGGAGTTTGACGGCTGGCGGCTGGATGTGGTGCGGCGCGAGCTGCGTTCGCCGGACAACGTCATGATCCCCTTGTCCAACGGTGAGTTCGAGCTGCTGCTGGTGTTCGCCGAACATCCGCGGCGGGTGCTCAGCCGCCAGCAGTTGCTGGACATGGCCCGTGGCGATGCCTACGACGCCTATGATCGCAGTATCGACGTCCAGGTCAGCCGGCTGCGCCGCAAGCTTGAAACCGACAACGGCAACGAGCCCTTGATCCGTACCCTGCGCAACGCCGGTTACCTGTTCACGCCCACGGTCGCGAAGCGATGAAGCTGCTCGCCTGGGTTCGCCAGGCCCTGCCACGGCCCAGGATCACCATTGCCCGCTGGATCGCGCTGACCACCCTGACGGCGATGCTGTTCCTGTTGCTGCTCAAGGGGCTGTTCAGCCTGTTGCTGAGTGTCTGGGCGCAGCCACCGCTGCTGGAGAGCGGGGTGATCGAGAAGGTTGCAGCAGTCACTCGCATCCTCGACGTCGCGCCCATGGCGCAGCGCGCCAACATCGCCAGTGCGGCGGGCGACGGCTCATACTCCGTGCGCTGGCTGCGCCGCCATGACGAAGCGGGCGTACCCGTGCTGGTCGATGCCGAGTTCAGCGAGGGCACGCCTATCCTGCGCGCATTGCTCAAGCGCCCGGATGCCAGGGTCGAGGCCTTCGCACCGTCCGACATGCCGGAGTACGCACCTGAACGTGGTTATGCGCTGATGATCGAGCTGACCGACAAGTCCTGGGTGCTGTTCCGTGCCACCAACCGTAGCTGGGGCCTGGACGAACTGCCGCGCAACCTGATCATCCTCGGGCTGATGCTGGTTTCCAGCCTTGTCGTCGCGCTGCTGGCCACCCGCTACCTGGCCAAGCCGCTGGAGCGCTTTGCCGAAGGTGCGCGGCGTTTTGGCAAGGACTTCAACGCCCCGCCCATTCCGGTGGTTGGCCCGCACGACCTGCGTCAGACCATTCTTGCGTTCAATGCCACCCAGGCGCAGCTCAAGCATTTTCTCAACGACCGCACCCAGATGCTCGCGGCCATCTCCCATGACCTGCGTGCACCGCTGACCCGCATGCGCTTGCGCGCCGAGTTCATCGACGATGCCCAGCTACAGGCCAAGTTGTTCAAGGACGTCGACGAGATGCAGGCGATGGTCGATGCGGCGTTGGGGTTCTTCCGTGATGACGCGCGGCTGGAACAGACGACCGTATTCGACCTCGGCGAATTGCTGCTGACCGTGGTGGACGACTTCAAGGATGCGGGGGTCGAGGTCGGCCTCAGCGGGCCGCGTCGCTGTGTGTATACGGGGCGGCCGGTGGGTATCAAGCGGGTGCTGGTCAACTTGATCGACAATGCAGCGAAATACGGCTGCGAGCCCACGGTGGTGTTGGCGGTAAATACCAGGCAGATCGAGATTACCGTGCAGGATCGCGGGCCGGGCATCGCGCCGGAGCTGCACGAGCAGGTATTCGCGCCGTTCTACCGTATCGAAGGTTCACGCAACCGCAATACCGGTGGCGTGGGGCTGGGCCTGCCCGCAGCACGTGCCATCGTGCTGGAGCAGGGGGGCAGCATGTCCCTGGGCAACCGCCCGGGTGGCGGGCTGGAAGTCAGGATCATGCTGCCGCAGGGCTGATCAGAGCCCCAGTTCGCTGAGCCCGGGGTGATCATCCGGGCGCCGGCCCAGCGGCCAGTGGAACTTGCGCTCGGCTTCACTGATAGGGTGCTCGTTGATGCTCGAATGGCGGTTCTGCATCAACCCGTCCTCGGCAAACTCCCAGTTCTCATTGCCATAGGCGCGGTACCACTGGCCACTGTCGTCGTGGTACTCGTAGGCATAGCGCACGGCAATGCGGTTGCCGGTGAAGGCCCAAAGCTCCTTGATCAGGCGGTACTCCAGTTCATGGTTCCATTTACGCGTCAGGAACGCCTCGACCTCGGCACGACCGCGCGGGAACTCGGCGCGGTTGCGCCACACGGTGTCGATGGTATAGGCAAGCGCGACCTTGGCCGGGTCGCGGCTGTTCCAGCCATCCTCGGCCAGGCGGACCTTTTCGATGGCGCTTTCGCGGGTGAAGGGCGGCAGGGGTGGGCGGGACATCGCGATACTCCTCAGTTCGATTGGCTGGTAGGAGAGTAGTAGCCGCTGGCCGAATAGAGAATGGGTGTGCCTGGCACATCATAATTGCAGTGCGTGGAACAATGAAGACCGCCGGAGATGGGGCAAGGGGGCTCTATCAGGCTGTGTCGGCTGGTACTCCACCGGCCGGTCACCACTGGCCACGCCCAGCAGCAGGCGGTTACCACTGAGGCACTGCACGCTGTTGGCCGATTTCAGGGTCAGCAGCGGTTCGCGAATCGGCAGCACCACGGCGGCCGTGCCAAGCAGGATGTCGCGGGTTACCCCGGCCAGGTAGCCGAGGTAGGCAAACACCTCGAACACCTGGGCGGCATCGCCGAACGACGGATCGTACAGCGGCACATCGCGGACCCACAGGGCGCGGTAGCCCAGGCGATCGGCCAGTTGTGCCAGTTCTGCGTGGCGGGCCAGGTCCGGCTCGCCGAACTGGCGGCCATCGCGGCGCCGCGCCTGGTCGCCGGCGGGCGTCCAGTCGTGGTCCAGCGGCGCTTCCAGGCCGATGCTGAAGCCGCCAGCGGTCAGGCGTTCGAGGGGCGTGGTCATGGCATCAATCCCAGATTGGCGCCAGTCCGTCAGGGCTGACTTCACGGCCGTTGCGCTCGAGCTTGGCGATGCGTGCCATGTCGTCAGCGTCCAGCTTCAGGTCACGTGCGAGCAGGTTGCTGGCCAGGTTTTCCCGCTTGGTCGACGACGGGATCACCGCGTAGCCCAGCTGCAGGGCCCAGGCCAGGGCAACCTGGGCCACGGTGGCCTTGTGCTTGGCGGCGATGTCGGCCAGTACCGGGTCTTTCAGCACCTTGCCGTAGGCCAGGGTCATGTACGAGGTGACGGTGACGCCTTGTTCCTTGAGGAACGCGGTCAGCTTGCTGTTCTGCAGGTACGGGCTGAGTTCGATCTGGTTGGTGGCGATTTCGCCTTCGCCAACCACTTCGATGGCCTGGCGGGTCAGTTCGATGTTGAAGTTGGACACACCGATCTGGCGGGCCAGGCCCAGCTTCTTGGCTTCGGCCAGGGCGGCCATGTACTCGGGCAGCGCAACGCCGTTGCCTGGGGCCGGCCAGTGGATCAGCAGCAGGTCGACGTAGTCGGTACGCAGTTTTTGCAGGCTGTCGCGCAGGCTGGGGACCAGCTTGTCGGCGGCGTAGTTTTCGACCCAGATCTTGGTGGTGATGAACAGCTCGCCGCGCTTGACGCCGCTTTCGGCGATGGCCTGGCCGACGTCGGCTTCGTTCTTGTAGATCTGCGCGGTGTCGATGACGCGGTAGCCAAGTTCCAGGGCCGACTTGACCGAATCGATGACGGCTTGGCCGGTTAGGCGAAAGGTGCCGAGGCCGAAGGATGGAACGCTCATGGATCTGCTCCTGGTGAGTGAGGGGGTGAGCCGAATCGAGCCTGGTCGCTCGGGTTCGATCGCTCTTCGTGTGGGGAGCAGTGTGCGGCTTTGAGGGGGATTGATTAAGGTGGGGCGGGGCCAAGGTCATTTGACTGGGAGGCAAGAATAGGTCGCTGTGCCGTGACTGTTGCTGGGGGAATGCAGGGTAAACCTGTACCGGCCTCTTCGCGGGTTCACCCGCGAAGAGGCCGGTACAGGAAAACGAAACGGCCCGCCATATAGGCGGGCCGTCTGGCATTGCAAGGTGACGATCAGCGGCGGCGGAACAGCGGCAGCGGCTCGTCGGTGGCGGCCTGGTAGGTCACCGAGAAGTCCTTCAGGCTTTGCAGCGCGTCTTCCGGGTCCTTGTCGGCGCGGATGGCGAACGCGTCAAAGCCGCAACGGGCCATGAAGAACAGTTGGTCGCGCAGCACGTCGCCGATGGCGCGCAGTTCGCCCTTGAACTTGTAGCGGTCACGCAGCAGGCGCGCATTGGAGTAGTTGCGCCCGTCGGTGAACGCCGGGAAGTTCAGTGCGATGACCTGGAAGTGCTGCACGTCTTCGCCGATTTCTTCGGCTTCTTCGTCACTGTCCAGCCATATGCCCAGCCCACCGTCACGGGCTTTGAGCGCATGGGCATGGTCGCGCCACATCTGCAGCGGGACGATGTAGTCGTCGCAGTTGGTCAGCTCGTCAAAGGACGTTTCCTTGGGCAGCAGATGCCAGGTTTCGTCGACGATCTGGTTGTTCTTAATGATTCGCTGCATAGACGCGTTCCTTGAAGGGGTCGATGCCGATACGCTGGTAGGTGTCGATGAAACGCTCTTCCTCGGTACGTTGCTCGACGTACACGGCGATCAGCTTCTCGATCACATCGGCCATGTCATCCTGGGCAAAGGACGGGCCGAGAATCTTGCCAAGGCTCGCGCCACGCGCGGCATTGCCGCCCAGCGACACCTGGTAGAACTCCTCACCCTTCTTGTCCACGCCGAGGATGCCGATGTGGCCCACGTGGTGGTGGCCGCAGGCGTTCATGCAGCCGGAGATGTTCAGGTCGATCTCGCCGATGTCGAACAGGTAGTCCAGGTCGTCGAAGCGGCGCTGGATGGATTCGGCAATCGGGATCGACTTGGCGTTGGCCAGCGAGCAGTAGTCACCGCCCGGGCAGCAGATGATGTCGGTCAGCAGGCCGATGTTCGGGGTAGCGAAGCCGTTTTCGCGCAGCTCCAGCCACAGGGCATGCAGCTGACGCTGCTCGACGTCGGCAAGAATGATGTTCTGCTCGTGCGACGTGCGCAGGAAACCGAAGCTGTAGCGCTCTGCCAGGTCGGCCACGGCGTCGAGCTGCTTGTCGGTCACATCGCCCGGGGCAACGCCGGTGGGCTTCAGCGACAGGGTCACGGCCACGTAGCCAGGGCGCTTGTGGGCGCGGGTGTTGCGCGAGCGCCAGCGGGCGAAGCCTGGGTACTCGGCGTCCTGCGCGGCGTAGTCGACGTTGTCCAGGGCCAGGTAGGCCGGGTCGACGAAGTGGCGCGATACACGCTGCACTTCGGCTTCGGTCAGGGTGGTGCTGCCGCCGCGCAGGTGGACCATTTCGGCCTCGACCTTCTCGGCGAACACTTCCGGGGTAAGGGCCTTGACCAGGATCTTGATCCGCGCCTTGTACTTGTTGTCACGGCGACCGTAACGGTTGTACACGCGCAGGATGGCGTCAAGGTAGCTGATCAGGTCCTGCCACGGCAGGAACTCGTTGATGAACGAGCCCACCACCGGGGTACGGCCCAGGCCGCCACCGACCAGCACACGGAAGCCCAGCTCGCCAGCGGCATTGCGCACCGGCTCCAGGCCGATGTCGTGCACTTCGATGGCGGCGCGGTCTTCCTGCGAGCCGTTGATGGCAATCTTGAACTTGCGCGGCAGGTAGGCGAATTCCGGGTGGAAGGTGGTCCACTGACGGACGATTTCGCACCACGGGCGCGGATCGACGATTTCGTCTGCGGCCACACCGGCGAACTGGTCGGTGGTGGTGTTGCGCAGGCAGTTGCCGCTGGTCTGGATCGCGTGCATCTGCACGGTGGCCAGTTCGGCGAGGATGTCCGGGATGTCCTCCAGGGCCGGCCAGTTGAACTGCACGTTCTGGCGGGTGGAGATGTGGGCGTAGCCCTTGTCGTAGTCGCGGGCGATCCTGGCCAGGGTGCGGACCTGGGTGGCGTTCAGCTGGCCGTACGGCACGGCGACGCGCAGCATCGGCGCGAAACGTTGGATGTAAAGGCCGTTCTGCAGGCGCAGAGGGCGGAATTCTTCTTCGCTCAGCTCACCGGCCAGATAGCGGCGGGTCTGATCACGGAACTGCTTGACGCGGTCCTCGATGATCCGCTGATCGTACTCGTCGTATACGTACATAAAAGTCCTGTCTCAGGCATGCAGCTATTCGCGCGCACGGCCGCGCACTCCGCTTCGGAGCCGGGGAACGATAGCAGGTTGCGTTTATGCGCTAAAGTGATGTTTTTGCATATGAAAAGAACCAAATGGACTATGTGAGACTGACTGCCATTTGTGCGCTGGGCGTGGCTTGGCGTTTATAATCCGGCGTTTGCTTCGCAGGGATGTCAGCCCATGCTCAAGGCGTTGTGCCAAAGCTTGTGTCTTGCCTTGCCGCTGGCGGCAAGTGCGCAACCGGCTTCGGTGGTTTTCCTCAACCCGGGGCTGTCCACCGAGACGTTCTGGACCAGTTATACCCGCTTCATGCAGGCCGCCGCGGATGAGCTGGGCATGACCCTGCGCGTGGAGTACAGCGAACGCCGCGCCGACCTGGCGCTGACCCAGGCCAGGGCGATTCTGGGCGGACCGCAGCGGCCGGATTACCTGGTCCTGGTCAATGAGCGGTACGTGGCGCCGGAGATCATCCGGCTGTCGCGTGGCACCGGCGTCAAACTGTTCCTGGTCAACAACGGCCTGACTGCCAGCCAGGCCCGTAGCATCGAGGCCCAGCCGGGCAAGTATGCCGAGCTGCTGGGCACCTTGACGGCCAACGACGAGCAAGCGGGTTTTGAGATGTTGCACCAGATGGTCGCGCAATTGCCCCGCGACAGTGGGCCGGTGGACCTGCTGGCGTTTGCCGGGGTCAAGACCACCCCGGCCTCGCAGCTGCGCGAGGAGGGCATGCGCCGCGCCCTGGCCGACTTCCCCCAGGTGCGTCTGCGCCAGGTGGTATATGGTGGTTGGAGCCGCCAGCGCGCCTACGAGCAGGCGCAGCAACTGGTGGAGCGCTACCCGGCCACCCGCCTGGTATGGTCGGCCAACGACGAAATGGCCTTTGGTGCCATGCAGGCGTTCGAAGAGGCAGGGCGAAAGCCGGGGCGCGATGTGCTGTTCAGCGCCATCAACAGCTCGGCCGAGGCCCTGCGTGCACGTATCGACGGGCGTCTTAGCGTGCTGATGGGCGGGCATTTTACCCTCGGCGGCTGGGCCATGGTGATGCTGCACGATGATGCCCAGGGGCTGGCGGTGAACCGCGACGGCCTGCGCGAGCATCGCATCCCGGTGTTGCAGTCGATTGACCAGGCCAAGGCAACCCGTTGGCTGAAACTACTGGAACGGCCCGACTACGGTATCGATTTCCAGCATTACAGTGCCGAAGGGCGGCCGCCCGACTATAAGTACCCATTTCTGACATCACCGATCAATTATTGAAAGACCCTGCTTGAGGGAAGGGCATTGCTCGTCTTAACTGCTGGTGGTGAAGTGCATTCCCATAACCACTACAAGAGGCAATGCAATGGGAAACTCAACAAAGGTCCGCAAAGCTGACAGCAGCGTCGATGCCTGGGCGATCCTCTGCCTGATCGTTCTGGTGGTGGTCACTGCCGTGTATTGGGTCAGCCACCAGTAGACTTGTATTCAAGACCGTGATGCAGCCAGAGCGCCTGCGGGAGGGAGTCCCGCAGGCGTTTTTGCTAGCGCGCAAGGTGCAGGGCCAATTGCACCAGGCCGATCAGTATGGCAATGAACACCAGGGTGAACAGCGTCCCCAGCGCAATGAAATGGCTGGCCTTGCCGTGGGTGAAGTCGCGGGCGCGGTTCTTGCCGCTTTGCACGCCGAAGGCGGCAGCGAGGATGCTGTGCAGCATCTGCCAGAAGGTAGGGGGCTTGCCCTGGCTGGAATCGTCCATGGTGGCTCCTGAGGAAATCAGAGGCAATCAGGGACAGTGTAGGTGGCTATTGGGGCTGCTGTGCAGCCCATTGCGACACAAGGCCGCTCCTACAAAGGATTGCATTCTCCTGTAGGAGCGGCCTTGTGTCGCGATGGGCCGCAAAGCGGCCCCAAGGGTCTTAGCTGTCGTAACCCAGGTTAGGCGCCAACCAGCGCTCGCTGACGCTCACATCCTGGCCCTTGCGCGCGCTGTAGCGCTCGATCTGGTCCTTGTCGACCTTGCCCACCGCAAAGTACTGCGCCTGCGGGTGGGCAAAGTACCAGCCGCTGACCGCCGCCGCCGGGAACATCGCAAAGTGGTCGGTGAGGAACACGCCGCTCGGCCCGGTCTCACCGATGGCAGTGCCATCAAGCAGGCGGAACAGGGTTTCCTTCTCGGTGTGGTCCGGGCAGGCCGGGTAGCCGGGGGCCGGGCGAATACCGCGGTACTGCTCCTTGATCAGCGCCTCGTTGTCGAGGTGTTCGTCGCGGGCATAACCCCAGTGCTCTTTACGCACCTGCTCGTGCAGCCATTCGGCACAGGCCTCGGCCAGGCGGTCGGCCAGGGCCTTGACCATGATCGAACTGTAGTCGTCGCCCTTGTCCTGGTAGGCCTTGGCCACTTCCTCGGCACCGATGCCGGCGGTAGTGATGAAACCGCCCACGTAGTCGGTAACGCCACTGGCCTTCGGCGCGACGAAGTCGGCCAGCGACCAGTTGGGCTTGCCGTCCGGCTTGATGGTCTGCTGGCGCAGGTGGTGCAGGGTAGCCAGGGCCTGGCCGTCCTCGCCGTACACTTCGATATCGTCATCGGCTACCTGGTTGGCCGGCCAGAAGCCGAACACTGCGCGGGCGCTGATGAGTTTTTCGTCGATCAGTTTGTCGAGCATCTCGCGGGCATCTTTGTAAAGCGCCGTCGCCGCTTCGCCGACCACTTCGTCGGTGAGGATGCGCGGGAACTTGCCGGCCAGGTCCCAGGAGATGAAGAACGGGGTCCAGTCGATGTACTCGGCCAGCGTGCGCAGGTCGATGTCTTCCAGCACCTTGACGCCGGTGAAGGAGGGCACCGCTGGCTGGTAGCCAGCCCAGTCGTACTGCGGCTTGGCGGCGATAGCCTGGGCGTAGCTCAGGCGCTCGGTGCGGGCACTGCGGTTGGCGGTGCGCTCGCGTACTTCTTCGTATTCCTGGCGGGTCTTCTCGACGAAGCCGGCTTTCAGCTCCTTGGACAGCAACTGGGTGGCAACACCTACCGCGCGCGAGGCGTCGGTGACATAGACCACGGCGTCGTTGCTGTACTTGGGCTCGATCTTGACTGCGGTGTGCGCCTTGGAGGTGGTGGCGCCGCCGATCATCAGCGGCAACTGGAAGCCCTGGCGCTGCATTTCGCGGGCCACGTGGACCATCTCGTCCAGCGACGGCGTGATCAGGCCGGACAGGCCGATGATGTCGCACTTCTCGTCGCGGGCGGTTTGCAGGATCTTCTCGGCCGGCACCATCACGCCGAGGTCGACGATGTCGTAGCCGTTGCAGCCCAGCACCACGCCGACGATGTTCTTGCCGATGTCGTGCACGTCGCCTTTTACTGTGGCCATCAGGATCTTGCCCTTGGCTTCCGGCTTGTCGCCTTTCTCGGCTTCGATGAACGGAATCAGGTGCGCTACCGCCTGTTTCATCACGCGGGCCGACTTGACCACCTGGGGCAGGAACATCTTGCCCGCGCCGAACAGGTCGCCGACCACGTTCATGCCATTCATCAGCGGGCCTTCGATCACTTCGATCGGGCGGGCGCACTGCTGGCGGCATTCCTCGGTGTCTTCGACGATGAACGCGGTAATGCCCTTGACCAGCGCGTGCTCCAGGCGTTTTTCCACCGGCAGCGAGCGCCACTCTTCGTTTTCCACTTCCCTGGTTGCGCCGCCGCCCTTGTAGTCGTCGGCAATGGCCAGCAGTGCGTCGGTGCCATGCGGGGTGCGGTTGAGCACCACGTCCTCGACCTTTTCACGCAGTGCAGGCGGGATCTCGTCGTAGATCTCCAGCTGGCCGGCGTTGACGATACCCATGGTCAGGCCGTTCTGGATCGCGTGGTACAGGAACACCGAGTGGATGGCTTCCCGCACCGGGTTGTTGCCACGGAACGAGAACGACACGTTGGACACACCGCCCGAGCTCAGGGCGTGCGGCAGGTGGTCGCGGATGTAGGCGCAGGCCTCGATGAAATCGACGGCGTAGTTGTTGTGCTCTTCGATGCCGGTGGCGACGGCGAAAATGTTCGGGTCGAAGATGATGTCTTCCGGCGGGAAGCCCACTTCATTGACCAGGATGTCGTAACTGCGTTGGCAGATCTCTTTCTTGCGCGCGGCCGTGTCGGCCTGGCCGACCTCGTCAAAGGCCATCACCACCACGGCAGCGCCATAACGCTTGCACAGGCGGGCGTGGTGCTTGAACTGCTCGACGCCTTCCTTCATGGAAATGGAGTTGACGATGCCCTTGCCCTGAATGCACTTGAGGCCCGCTTCGATCACTTCCCACTTGGACGAGTCGATCATGATCGGCACGCGCGAGATGTCCGGCTCGCCGGCGATCAGGTTGAGGAAGCGGACCATGGCAGCCTGGGAATCGAGCATCCCTTCGTCCATGTTGATGTCGATCACCTGGGCGCCGGCCTCGACCTGTTGCAGGGCGACTTCCAGGGCTTCGGTGTAGTTCTCTTCACGGATCAGCCGGGCGAACTTGGCAGAGCCCGTGATGTTGGTGCGCTCGCCGACGTTGACGAACAGCGACTGGCGATCGATGGTGAACGGCTCCAGGCCCGACAGGCGGCAGGCCTTGGCGATTTCCGGAATCTCGCGCGGCTTGTACTTGGCGACGGCCTCGGCAATGGCCTGGATGTGGCCCGGCGTGGTGCCGCAGCAGCCGCCGATGATGTTGAGGAAGCCGCTGGCGGCGAATTCCTCGACCACCACGGCCATTTCGGCCGGGGTTTCGTCGTATTCACCAAAGGCGTTTGGCAGGCCGGCGTTGGGGTGGGCCGAGACATGGGTGTCGGCCTTGGTCGCCAGCTCTTCCAGGTACGGGCGCAGGTCCTTGGCGCCGAGGGCGCAGTTCAGGCCCACGGAAATCGGCTTGGCGTGGCGTACCGAGTTCCAGAACGCTTCGGTAGTCTGGCCCGACAGGGTACGGCCCGAGGCGTCGGTGATGGTGCCGGAGATCATGATCGGCAGTTCGATGCCGTCTTCCTCGAACACCTGCTGCACGGCGAAGATCGCCGCCTTGGCGTTGAGGGTGTCGAAGATGGTCTCGATCAGCAGCAGGTCGGCGCCGCCCTCGATCAGGCCGCGGGTGGCCTCGATGTAGTTCGTTACCAGCTCATCGAAAGTGACGTTGCGGTAGCCTGGGTCGTTGACGTCCGGGGAAATCGAGCAGGTGCGGCTGGTAGGGCCGAGCACGCCAGCGACGAAGCGCGGCTTGTGCGGGGTTTCCAGGGTCTTGGCATCGGCCACCTGGCGGGCGATGCGCGCGCCCTCGACGTTCAGCTCGTAGACCAGCGATTCCATGCCGTAGTCGGCCTGGGAAATCTGCGTGGCGTTGAAGGTGTTGGTTTCGAGGATATCGGCGCCGGCATCCAGGTAGGCCTTTTCGATGGCGGCGATCACATCCGGGCGGCTGAGCAGCAACAGGTCGTTGTTACCTTTGACATCGCTTGGCCAATCGGCGAAACGCGTGCCACGATAGTCGTGTTCCTCGAGCCGGTAGCTTTGGATCATAGTACCCATGCCGCCGTCGAGGATCAGGATGCGCTCCTTGAGTGCGTTCTGGAGTGCTTGGAGACGAGCGCTGCGGTCGGACATAGGAACTACCTGGTCGGGCGAATTTCAGAAGGTGCAGAATCATAACAAAGCTGCGCGGTTTTTAGGCGCATCGCCCATTTGCATGAAAATGGCTCATGTTGGGTGGGCGTCGGCAAAGCAGGGCACCCAAGGACGACCAGGCAACAAATCGTGATGGCTTTCAATACCCAGGACTTTCCGCACATGGTGCATCGTATTCTTGCCGGCGTTTTCGCCCTGCTCATCTGCAGTGTGGCGTTCGGGCAAGCCCCCCAGTCGAGCCCGGCTATTTCCTACACCCGGGACATTCAACCGATCTTCACCGAGAAATGCGTGGCCTGCCACGCCTGCAACGACGCAGCCTGCCAGCTGAAGCTGGAAAGCCCCGAAGGCGCGGTGCGCGGCGCCACCAAGGTGCCGGTGTATCAGGGCGAGCGCAGCAAGGCAGTGCCCACCACGCGGCTGTTCTACGACGCCCACAGCGAGGGCGAGTGGCGCAAGAAGGGCTTTTACTCGGTGCTCGACAACCAGGGCAGCCAGGCCGCGCTGATGGCGCGCATGCTCGAGCTGGGGCACAAGACCCCGCTCACGCCCAATGCCAAGCTGCCCGAGGAAATCGTCCTGGGCCTGAATCGCAACAACATGTGCCCGTTGCCGCAAGAGTTCGATGCCTATGCCGGCGCCCACCCCAAGGAAGGCATGCCACTGGCGGTAACCGGCCTGACCGACAAGGAATACGACACCATGCGCCGCTGGCTGGCCGCCGGTGCGCCGGTCGAGTACCAGCCGATCAAGCCAAGCGCGGCCGAAGCCAAGCAGATTGCCGACTGGGAAGAGCTGCTCAACCGCCCGGGTTCCACCGAGGCGCTGGTCGGCCGCTGGCTGTACGAGCATCTGTTCCTGGCGCACATCTACTTCGTCGGTGGCGAGCAGGGCCACTTCTTCCAATGGGTACGTTCGCGTACACCGAGCGGTCAGCCGGTCGACCTGATCGCCACGCGCCGCCCCAATGACCCGCCGGGCACCGATTTCTACTACCGGTTGATCCCGGTGCAGGGCGTGATCGTGCACAAGACGCACATCACCTACCCGATGGGGCCGCAGAAGCTCAAGCGGGTCAAGCAACTGTTCTATGCCGGCGACTGGCATGCCGCCGCACTGCCAGGCTATGGCCCGCGCCACCGGGCCAACCCGTTCGAAACCTTCGAAGCGATCCCGGCAGTGGCGCGCTACCAGTTCATGCTGGATAACGTCGAATACTTCGTGCGCACCTTCATCCGCGGCCCGGTATGCCGTGGGCAGATTGCCACCGACGTGATCCGCGACAACTTCTGGGCGTTGTTCCAGGAGCCGGCCCACGACCGCTACATCACCGATGCCAAGTACCGTGGGGAGGCCACGCCGCTGCTGGCCATGCCTGGGCAGATCGATGACGTGGGCAGCGTGCTGAGCCTGTGGCACGCCTACCGTGACAAGCGCAACGAGTACGAAAAACTGCGCCGCGAAGCCTATGCCGACATGCCGGCCCCGGGCTGGGCGACGCTATGGGCCGGTAACGACAACGCGTTGCTGAGCATTTTCCGCCACTTCGACAGCGCCTCGGTGACCAAGGGTCTGATCGGTGATGTGCCGCTGACCGTGTGGCTGTTCGACTACCCATTGTTCGAGCGCACCTATTACCAGCTGGCGGTCAACTTCGATGTGTTCGGCAACGTCTCGCACCAGTTGCAGACGCGCCTGTACTTCGACCTTATCCGCAACGGCGCCGAGGTCAACTTCCTGCGCCTGATGCCGGCCGACCAGCGCAAGGCGATCCTCGGCGACTGGTACCAGAACAGCGGCAAGGTAAAGATGTGGATGGATTATGAAGAAATCGACACCGACACCCCGAGCGGCATCCAGCTCGACCCGCGCAACCCCAAGCGCGACTTCGGCCTGAAGCTTCTGCAGCGTACCGGCAGCCTGAATGCCGCGCCCGACCCCATCAACCGCTGCCAGGGCGCGTTCTGTTCACGGCCGCAGGTCAGCGAAGAGTTCCGCAATGCCGAGCAGTCGCTCAGCCGCCTGGTGTCGCGCCCGGCTGCCGGGTTGAAGGTGATCAACCAGCTGCCCGAGGCAACCATGCTGCGCATCGAAGGGCAGGGCGGCCAGCGCCAGGTGTACAGCCTGCTGCGCAACCGCGCGCACAGCAACGTGGCGTTCCTGCTGGGCGAGGCGTACCGCTACCAGCCGGGGCTGGATACCTTGACCCTGTACCCGGGCGTGCTCAGCAGCTACCCCAACTTCATCTTCAACATCCCGACCAAGGATGTGCCCGAGTTCGTCGAGGACATGGAGTATGCGAAAGATGACCCGGCCAGGTTCGAGCGCATCGTCATGCGCTGGGGTGTGCGTCGCAGCCACCCAGAGTTCTGGCGCTACTTCCATGACCTGAACAGCTTCATCAAGGAGACCGAACCGGTCGAGGCGGGCGTGCTGGACATGAACCGCTACGAAAACCTCTGATCGGTTGGGCTGACCTTTCCGATTACCCTGCGGTCGGACTTGCTGGGTGGTCCTGATCGATTGCAAGGGGGCTGCTTTGCAGCCCTTCGCGGGTAAACCCGCTCCCACAGGTATGGCACCGCTCTCGAGGTCAGCGCTAACCCTGTGGGAGCGGGTTCACCCGCGAACGAGCGCGTAGCGCTCGCCCCTGCATTCGAGCCTGGGCCTCAATGCACCGGCAATTGCAGGGTTCTCCATGCTGTATTCGCTTCAGGCACTGCGGGCGTTCGCCGCCTGGGTGGTGGTCTGCCACCATTTCATGCAGATCTTCTTCGACTTCCAAGCCTCCGGCCCCATCGGCCAACTGCTCACCGACCGCGGCGCCGCAGGCGTCGACATCTTCTTCGTCATAAGCGGGCTGGTCATCTACCTGTCGACCCGCGACAAGGCCATCGAGCCCCGCCAGTTCCTGCTCAACCGGGCGCTGCGTATCGTTCCGGCCTACTGGTTCTACACGGCGCTGATGGCAACCCTGCTGTTGGCCTTCAGCCAATGGATGCCGCACCAGGCATTCACCTGGCACCACCTGCTGCTGTCGCTGCTGTTCATCCCGGCGGAAAACCCCGGTGGCTATGGCTTGTACCCGACCCTGAACGTGGGCTGGACGCTGAACTTCGAGATGTTCTTCTACCTGCTGTTCGGCCTGGCCTTTCTGGTGCGCCAGCGTCATCACCAGCTGCTGGTCACCGCCGCGCTGCTGCTGGCCAGCGAGATACTGGGCGGGCTGGGCGTGCTCAGCCGCTTCTACAGCAACGACATCATCTACGAATTCCTGCTAGGCATCGGCCTGGGCGTGCTGCACCGTCGCGGGCTGATTCACCAGGGCCGCTGGATGCCGTTGGCGTTGCTGGCGGTGGCAGGCCTTGCCATCTACCACCTGGACGCTTCCCGGCGCTTGCTGCACTGGGGCGTGCCGAGCGCAATGATCGTGCTGGCCTTCGTCGCCCTGGAGCCGGTGTTCCGCGGCAACCGGCTGCTCAAGGCGCTGGGCGACTGTTCGTATTCGGTGTACCTGGTCCATGTGCTGGTGCTGTACGCCGGCTGGTTCGCCAGCCAGCGCCTGCAGTTGAACCCGTACCTGGTGTTCGCCCTGTGCGTGCCGTCCATTGGACTAATGTCGTGGTTCAGCTACCAGTGGCTGGAGCGCGGCCTGTACCGGCGCATGCAGGCCTGGCTGGCGGCGCCACGGGGGCGGGCCCCTGAATATGCGCTTTCCCGAGTCAAATACTAGGACTTTGTTCGAAGGCCGGGTTGGCGTACACTTGGCCGCAAGTCTGTGAGGAACCTACATGAGCGCTATAACCATTACCGACGCCGCCCATGACTACCTGGCCGATCTGCTCTCCAAGCAGAACACGCCTGGCATCGGCATTCGCATTTTCATCACCCAGCCGGGCACCCAGTACGCCGAAACCTGCATCGCCTACTGCAAGCCGGGAGAAGAGAAGCCTGACGACACCGCCGTGGGTCTGAAGAGCTTCACCGCTTACCTGGACGCGGTCAGCGTGCCGTTCCTGGAAGACGCACTGGTCGACTATGCCACCGACCGCATGGGTGGCCAGCTGACCATCAAGGCGCCGAATGCCAAGGTGCCGATGGTCAACGAAGACAGCCCGATCAACGAGCGCATCAACTATTACCTGCAGACCGAGATCAACCCCGGCCTGGCCAGCCACGGCGGCCAGGTGAGCCTGGTGGATGTGGTCGACGACGGTATTGCCGTGCTGCAGTTCGGTGGTGGTTGCCAAGGCTGTGGCCAGGCCGACGTGACCCTGAAGGAAGGCATCGAGCGCACCCTGCTCGAGCGTATTCCCGAACTCAAGGGCGTGCGTGACGTGACTGACCACAGTCAGAAAGAGAACGCCTACTACTGAGGATGACGCGCTCCTACAGGGATCGCGTTGAACACACTCCCTTAGCAACAAAGTGTTACTGTTTCAACCCCTGCGACAACAGGCCGCAGCCCGTATTCAAAGGGCTGCAGCCGATCCTTGCCTTCGTCGGGTAGAACCCCTCGGGGTGTCGTGCCAGAATGCCCCGGTTTTTCGACCGGCCCGTCCCGAGGGCCGGCACCTTCCCTGTAAAGGATGGTTTCATGAATGATCTATATACCCGGCGCGCAGTTGTCGCCGGGATGGGCGTTCTCGGGCTTGGCCTGCTCGCAGGCTGCAGCCCGGCCCGGGGGCTCGAGTTCAAGTACGGCAAGAACATGAGCAACGAAATCCTTGGGCGCAAGTTCAGCCTCAAGGACACCCAAGGCAATGTGCGCACCCTGTCGAGTTTCTACGGCAGCATGCCGATGATCTTCTTCGGCTTCACCCAGTGCCCGGCCGTGTGCCCGACCACCCTGGCGCGCGCGGCGCAAATCCGCAAGCTGCTGCGCGGCCGCGATCGCGACCTGTTCCAGGTGGTGTTGATTACCTTGGACCCGGAACGTGACACCCCCGAAGTGCTCGATGCCTACGTGAAGGCGTTCGACCCGTCGTTCACCGCGCTGACCGGCACCCCCGAGGAAATCGCCGCGGTGGCCAAGGAATTCAAGGTGTTCTACGAGAAAGTCCCGGCCGGTGATACCTATACCGTCTCTCACTCGTCCACCAGCTACGTCTACGATACGCGTGGCACCCTGCGCCTGAGCCTGGGCCATTCCCTGACCGCCCAGGAATGCGCCGAAGACCTGGTCACTCTGATGGAGATCTGCTGAATGTCGATGCAACCGATCAAGCACGGCCTGGCTGCCCTGGTCCTGATGGGCCTGGCGCTGCCGGCCCTGGCCCAGACCACCGTAAGTGACGCCTGGGTGCGTGCGACCGTGCCGCACCAGCAGTCCACCGGTGCCTTCATGACCCTGACCGCCAGCAGCGACAGCAAGCTGGTGGGTGTGGCTTCTCCTGTGGCCAAGACTGTGCAGGTGCACGAGATGACCATGAACGGTGATGTGATGGGCATGCGTGAGGTCAAGGCGGTCGAGTTGCCGGCCGGCAAGGCGGTGACCCTCGACCCGAACAGCCTGCATGTGATGCTGATGGGCCTGAACAACCAGGTGAAGGAAGGCGAGAAAGTGCCGCTGACCCTGACCATCGAAGATGCCAAGGGGGCCAAGGAAACCCTGGACGTGCAGGCCGAAGTGCGTGCGCTAAACGCCGAGGCGGGCGGTGGGCATGATCACATGCACATGAAGCACTGATCAGGCTGAACCCTTTGGGGGCGCTTTGCGCCCCATCGCGACACAAGGCCGCTCCCACAGGAGAACGCGTATCCCCTGTGGGAGCGGCCTTGTGTCGCGATGGGCTGCCAGGCAGCCCCCGGTTCAATCAGCTGCGAAACCTGGGCAGCGGTCTGTCCAGGGTCAGCGAGGTCAGGGTCTTGCGGACCTGGGCCTCATCAGCCTCCAGAGCCTTGAGGCTTGCGCGGATCTTGCCGGCGGCGGGCACGTCGCCCTGCCGGTCGATCCAGTCGGCTATCTCCTTGCAGGCACTGCTCAGGCAGGCCTGGCGCTGGTTCATCAGCGACAGGAGGGTGGTGAGCTCTCTTTCGGACATGGCAGGATCCTCCATTCAGCCTTGTCAGTGTAGCAGAGGGTTAGCGCCGCACTGCTGCCTTTGCAGCAGGCGCAGATGCAGCGGCAAATGGCGGCTTCTGAGGCGCTGCAACAACTCGTTACTTATAAGCAATGTGTTTAAAGCCGGTGTCGTTGCGATCTGTGCGGTATGCCAGTCGTAATTTTGAAGCGATGTACTGAAGTGCTCTGTTTCGCAGGGTTGCCCATTCGGCAATGTCCCGCCTCCATGAAGTGTATTTGTAGGAATGTTCCTGGGTCTTGGTTCGAGCCACTCACAGGCTGTGGCGCTGTTACAACTTGGATGTTGAGTGTGATACTGGATTAGCCTTAGGTTTTAGTTGCCCAAGCGATGCAAGGGTAATTCCAAAAACCTGAAAGGAGTTCACACATGAAATCTGCAATCGAGCTGTTCAAGACCGATGTGACCGGTGTCACCACCAAAGGTGTGTGCATGTGGTGAGCAAGGGGGCGGCTTTGTGCCACCCCTTTATTTTCCTTGAGCAGGAGCACGCTTTATGGATGATCGTGGCTACCACACCATTTGGGATATCACGGGTGCTAGTGCAAAGTTGCTGAGCAATGATAGAAAATTGCATCGCTTTTTTCTGACCGCGTTGCAGGCGTCAGGGTTTAACATCATAAGCGATATGATTCACAAATTTTCCTCAGGGGGCGAGGGTGTCACCGGGATTTTTCTGTTATCGGAGTCTCACCTCTCTTACCATACTTATCCTGAACGCGAATACATCAGTATCGATGTATACACGTGTGGAAAAAATAATGATTTGATCAATGATCGGATTTTGGGGTTTTTTGGTGCGGACGTACAGGTCAACAAAAGAACCTTGCTGCGCGGCAGTGCAGTAGCTGACCGGCTGGGAGGGGAACATGCAGTTGCTCGATAGAGGGGTGTTGAAGTTTGATTATCAGTTTCCGCTGTACAATTTTTTCTTTCCGACGCAAGCATGCAATGTCTACCAGCCGGCCCCGTATCAATTCGCTGAGATGATGTCCGCAGCCAATCAGGCTTCGCGTTCACGCGCCTTGTACTTTCACATCCCTTTTTGTGAGGCCATTTGTTCGTTCTGCCCGTTTACCCGGGGTCTGTACAAGAGTGCCAGTGACATAGACCGCTATACACAGGCACTGATTAGCGAAATCGAGTACAAGGCGCAAGCAATGGACTTTAGGGCGGTCCCGGTCAGGGCCATATTTTTTGGCGGTGGGACACCGTCACTGCTGTCGCCGCGAAACATCCACGATATTGGCGAGGTGCTGCATCGTCATTTTGATATGTGCGATGTGCAGGAGTTTTCATTCGAGTTCAGTGTTACAAGTGTCACCGAGGAGCGCGCTCGTGCACTGGCTGCCATTGGTGTGACCCATGCGCGATTTGGCTTGCAAACGACGGATCGCGAATGGCGACAGCTGTTCAACCTTGACCCGGACATAGGCAAAATCGAACGCACGGCCGAGCTGTTGAATAGCCAATTTGAGCATGTGCTTTGTGACATCCTTTATGGCATGAACGGCAGTAACGAGCAGCAGACGCTTGCCGACATTGACAAGGCAGTGGCGATAGGAGTCAGCAATATCGACATCTATCCCATCAACAACGCTGCAACATCCGTCAAATTGCACAGGCAGATCAAATCCCGCTTTGCAGACGTAATGCCAGCCATGCGCAAGCTCAATATGAAGTTCATGCTCGATGAGCACCTGCGCCAATATGGCTATATTCCCTACAACGGTCACGGCTATGTGCGCAGGCCCAGGGCTGGCAGTGCGCTGTTTGCCGAAGATTACTCCTTCATCTATCACGAGCATGTCTACGGCTATGCCGATCATGACCTGCTGGGCTTCGGTGTGGGGGCTATCTCGTCGGTGGCGGAGCATGTCATTACCAATATTTCATCTCGCGAAAAATACACCCGAGGCATGGCGCAAGGGGAGCACTTGTGCCAAGTGAGCAGGCATGACCCGATGCTGGATGTGGTTAAGCCGCTGGTAGTTCGCCTGGCGTATCACGGTTCAGTCGACAAACGCCTGGTTGAACTGGGCCGCATGCCCGAAGCGCTGATGCGGCGGCTTGATGAATTGATACAGGCAGGCCTGGTGCTTGAGGACTCACGGTTCTATCGGCTGACGCGGCTCGGTTGGCTCTGGTACAGCAACATCATGTTCTACCTGATGCCAGCAAGTGAGCAGGACATTCTCAGGAAGCTGGTTTTCGAGCGGCTTGATGTGCCTGGGCGAGACATCACCGAGCACGAGTTGATCTATACCGCTGGCTGAGGAAAACATAAGGTATGCACGCGCTGAATCTTAACTACGGAACGCGATCGCTGGCGTTTGGCTATGGATTTTCCAAATGTGGTGAGTTTGCTTTCGAAGCCGCGTTTGCCGTGGCCATTGTGTCCCTCACCGATGCTGATCTGCTGTTGATAGGCATCGCCTATTTTTTTCGTTACTTGCCAAGCGTTGTATTTTCCCCATTGGGTGGCTGGTTGGCAGATAACGCCGAAAAAAAGAAAACACTGTTGGCAGTCGAGGTTGCCAAAGGCCTTTTTGCGCTTGCCTTCTTTGCCTTGTTCGGCCTGTTCACCCCGGTATTACCTGTATTGGTTGGTCTTGCAATGGTCATGACGGCGCTCGAGTGCCTCTATGTGCCGACATTTCGCGCGTATTTTCCGGACATTGTCGCAACGGACCAGTTGGCCTCGGTCAACAGCGGTGTCCAGGTGATCGAGGATGCTGCCTCGATTATCGGCCCGCTGGTTTTTTCGGTCTGCGTAATAGTGCTTTCTCGCGAAGCAACGTTCTTGTTTTTTGCGACATGTCTGGTGCTGTCGGCTATCTCCATCGCCACATTGGGGCCAGGTGGGCAAAGTGCCAGGCAAGCCTTCGATGGGCGTGCCATCGTCCGCGATGCTGCACGCAGTGTATGTCAGCTAAGGGGCAACAATGCACCGTTGTTTGCCGTTATTGGTTGCACCACGCTCTGCGCGATGTTTGCCACGTCGGTCATTCGCTTCATCCTTCCGGCTTCGGTGCTGGAGCATTTCGCTTCCGAGGCAGCGGTAGGTTACGTACTTTCATTGCTTGCAGCGGGTACTGTTCTGGGGGGCGTGCTCTACACACGTTTCAATCCGCGCACAACCGCACGATTGGTGTTGCGTTATTGGCTGCTATACGGCGCATTGTTTTTGGCTGCAGCAGTGGCGCTGCAGATCAACAGCTGGCTGTTTCTGTCGGTCTTGTTCCTGGTCGGCTTGATCGGTGCGTTTGTCGATATCGCTATCGTGACCAACATCCAGTGCTTGTCGAATGAGCATGAGGTGGGCAGGAATTTTTCCCTTTATTACTTCACGGCCGTCATTGGTGATGCCGTTTCAGGCCTGGTTGCCAGTTTGGTGTTTGTGCTTGCGGGGCCGGCAACCTTCATCTGGATGACGCTGATGCTGTTCATCGCGCCTGTGCACTGGAACCTGAAAGGAAATGCCGATGACCCCGACAATCGTATATAGCGTGGCGCTCGATGTTGACGCATGGGACGGTGTGCTGACTGCGCCCTTTCATACGTCAGCTAATCTCGCACTCGCTTCTGCCTTGTTCTTGACGCCGGAGGATGCGCTGCAAGCGATTGTACTTGAGGCGGTTACGCGCTGGCGTTTACCACTTTTCATTGCCTCGGAAGGTGTGAATGGCCTGGCAGACGGCGATGAGCGAAGGCTGAGCGTGCCGCTGTCGGAGCCTGACAGGGCCCGGCTAATGGCGGCTGCACTCACCTTTGAACACCAGGTACTGCCTCCCTTCACACGTGCGGTTGCGTCTTTTGTCGACATGCGTCGGCCAACCTTTGCCTGCCCAGGTCACCAGGGAGGAGCCTGTTTGCAGCAGCATCCCGCTGGAGCCCGTTTCAGGCAGTTGCTGGGGCCTGAAGTGTTCCACGTGGATGTACCCCATGCAGCGCCTGAACTGGGTGATGTATTAGGCCACGAAGGCCCGGTCCAAGAGGCCGAGCAATTGGCTGCAAGGGTTTTTGGTGCTGACGATACCTGGTTCGTGCTCAATGGCACGTCCACTGCCAACAAGGTCGTTGCCAGTGCGCTGTTGGCAGCTGGCGACCTGGTGCTGATGGATCGCAACAACCACAAGTCGGTGTTTCTCGGTGCCTTGGTCCAGTGCGGCGCTTTGCCGGTGTACCTGGATAATGTGCGAGATGAGCGGGGGCTGCTGGGTGGCTACCGAGTAGGTGCCCTGGATGAGGGCCACTTGCGCAGCCGGGTGGGGCAGATCTGTGAGCGCCGGGCGGGAGAACCCAGGCCCTTTCGTCTGGCGGTAATCCAGCAGGCGACTTGTGATGGGGTGGTGGTCGATGCTGCGGCAATATTGGCGCGAATTGGGCATCTATGTGAATACGTACTGTTCGATGGCGCCTGGGCTGGGTATGAACCTTTCGTTCCCGCACTGGCCGATTTATCGCCGCTGGGCGTGCAATTGACTGACAGCTCTCCCGGCATTGTTGTGACGCAATCGGTGCACAAGCAGATGTCAGGGCTTTCCCAGACTTCACAGATTCACAAGAAAGACCAGCATATCAGCCACCTGCGCCGTTATTGCACACGGCCAATGTTCAACGCAGCATTCATGCAGCACGCTTCGACCAGCCCGTCGTATCCCTTGTTCATGTCGCTGGAAGTGAATGCAGCCATACTCGCCGACGGTGAGGGCGAGCGCCACTGGCGGCAAGCGCTGGCCACTGCGCAGGCGTTGCGCGATCAGGTCGTACACCGTTGTCGGTTGATCCGGCCACTGATGCCGCCTGTATTGCAGACTTCGCTTGAATACCAGGCGCAGGGTGTGTTGGCCATAGAGCCTGGCTTGCACTATGTCGACCCATGCAAAGCCATCTTCACCACCCGAGGGCAGTCAGAGATTCCGGCATGCATTGTTGCCCAGTATCTGCGAGATTGCGGTTTTACTCCGGAGAAAACAGACTTCTTCACGTTTACCCTGCTGATGACACCGTCCAGCGACAGTGCCACCTTGAACAGGTTGGTGGGCGCTTTGGAGGATTTCGAAGCGCATTGGCTCAATGGCACTGCGGTGCTGCAACTGCTGCCTTCGCTACGTGCGGCTTCGGCACCCTATCAGGGCCTGTCCATCGCTGAGCTAGGGGAGCGCATCAGAGCGCTCTATCGCATACATCAGGTTGAGCTGCGGCAGAGTGAGATTTTCAGTGCCATGGGCGCTGCGCAGGAAAATTGCTCCCCTTACCAGGCCAACCAACGGTTCGTGCGTGGAGAGGCCAGCTTGCAGAGGATCTCGGAGGTTGCAGGCAGGGTTGCGGCCGAAGGCGTTATTCCCTACCCACCCGGGATCATGTGCATCACTCCCGGTGAGTGCTGGACAGCTACGTTGGTTGGCTATCTGCAAGCAGTGGAGGATTTGTCTGCGCAGTACCCCGAATTCGCGCCGCACATTCAGGGTGTGCACAGGATTGGCGATGCCGATGGTTCGGTCTTGTTCGGAGTGTTCGTGCTTGACTCAACGCTCTCAACCGCTGGGTGGCGCACTCACGCAACCGCAAGGTCAAGGACGTAAGTTCATTCACGTCGACATGGACTCCTACTTCGTCGCCGTCGAACTGCTGGATGCCCCATGGCTGCGTGGGCGGCCGGTCGCTGTCGGTGGCAAGGCGATAGACAGGGGAGTGATCAGTACATCCAACTATGTTGCCAGGCGGTTTGGTGTCAGAAGCGGAATGGCAACTGCCACTGCGCAACGTCTATGTCCGGATTTGGTGCTATTGCCTGTGCGCTTCGAGCGGTATGAGGCAGTGACTCGCAGGCTGGAGGACATTTTTCGGCGCTATACCCCAGGCGTCGAGTTTTTCTCGCTGGATGAGGCCACGCTGGATGTGACAGGGCAGATGCACTGCAACGGTTCGGCAACGCATATGGCAAGCCGCATCCGGGCTACGATCGAGCAGGAACTGCAGTTGACAGCCTCCGCGGGTGTCGCGCCTTTGAAGTATCTGGCGAAAATGGCCTCGGAAGTGAACAAACCCAATGGCCAGTTCGTCATTGCACCCGATCAGGTGCAGGCTTTTCTCGCCAATGTGGATATTCGCAAGATCCCTGGGGTGGGGCCCAGGACATGGGGCGTGTTGCAGGCTTTAGGATGTCTGAAATGTACTGATGTTACTGACGACATGATACCGGCTCTGTTGCGGCACCTTGGTGCGCACGGTTTCTATGTGTGGGAGCGTTGCCGAGGCTTGGAGGGCTATGAAGGGAAGCCCGGAGGTGTCCAGTCCTTGGGAGTCGAACATACGTTGCCCAGCGACTGTGATGACTTTGCCAGTTGTGCCAGAGAGCTGGATGGATTGCTGGCGGCCTTAACCATCCGCCTGGAAGCGCTTGGCCCTACGCCGCCCATTGTCAGGAATCTGGTCAAACTCAAGTTCTCCGATTTCTCCATTGCCAGTGCCGAGGCGCCCGCCCTGACTTTACAGCCGCAGGTCATACAGGGGCTATGTCGCATGCTTTGGGATACCAAACGGCAAGGGCGAGCGGTGCGTCTGGTAGGTGTTGCCGTCAGGATTCGAAGGAGTCTGCCGGACCCCTTGCAGCTCGAGCTGGCGTTTTGAGTCGCTTGGTTGGCACGATCGAATGAACACATGCTTGCCGATAGGCCCCCGGCGACACACCGTAAGCCTGCTTGAACTGCCGGCTCAAATGGCTCTGGTCGGCAAAGCCCAGGTCGAACGCCACGTCCGAGGCAGCCCAGCCAAGCTTGAGCATTTCCCGCGCACGGGCCAGGCGCCGCTGTTTCAACCAGGCATGTGGCGGCAGGCCGGTGGCCTGGCGGAACACCCGGGCGAAGTGGAACGGTGACAGGTTGACAGCCGCCGCCAGAGCTTCGAGCGAGGGTGGGTCGGCCAGTTGGCTTTCCAGCAGCTCACGGGCGCGGGCCACTGCCAGCGGTTCGTGGCCAGGGGCGGCAGGTTCGGCGCATTGCCCGTGCCGTTGCACCAGGGCCAGCACCGCCTGGCGCCAGGCGGTCTGCTGCTGCAGGGCACTGGCGCCGGCTTCGGACAGCTGGTGCAACTGGCTGAAGGCAAGCGCCAGAGCCGAGTCGTGGATCACGCTGTCCTTGAAGCTGGGCATGCCGTGGCGGCCCAGTTCCAGTTCGTCGAGCACCCCAGTTACCCGTTCATGTTCCGGGTAGAACCCTCGGTAGCGCCAGCCCGCTTCGTGGGCGGTGGCCCCGGTGTGCAGCTCGTCGGGGTTGATCAGCACCATGCTGCCGACCGGCGCCAGGTGCTCGCTGCCGCGATGCCAGAAGCGCTGGGCGCCCGACTCGATCACGGTGAACACATAGCCTTCATGCACATGCGGGGCGAAGCGCTGCTGGAAATAGCGCGCGTGCAGCATCTCGACGTCGCCCAGTGCCGGCGCCTGCCAGAGGTGTGTCTGTTCGCGCAGGGGCGTGCTCATGCCAGCCAGCTGCGCAAGAGGAAGAAGATCAACATGCTCACCAGCATGCTCAGCAACACGCTGCGGGTCAACAGCACCAGGGCGATGGCCACCAGCGAACCCAGCAGGTAAGGGTTGAGCAGGCTCAGGTCCAGCTGGTGCTCGGGCATGAAGATGATCGGGCCGCATATCGCGGTGAGCATGCCTGGCACGGCAAAGCCGAGGAACTGCCTGGCGTTGGAGCTCAGGCGCAAGGGCAGGCGCGGCTCCAGGAACGCATAGCGGTTGAGGAACACGATGGCGCCCATGGCAAAAATCAGGACCCAGGTCATGCGCGGGCTCCGGCGAATTTCTGGCAGACGAAACCGGCGCTCATGCCCAGCAGGCCTGCGGCCACCAAGGCGGTTTCCCAGTGCCAGTAGCTGAACAGCACCGAACAGAACAGCGACACTGCCACGCATACAAGTGTGGCCAGGTTGCGCACCAGTGGCGCGATCAGAGCGACGAAAGTGGCGACGATGGAAAAGTCCAGGCCGAGCTGGTCCAGGTGCGGAATATTCTGCCCCAGCAGGATGCCGGCCAGGGTGAACAGGTTCCAGGCGACGTAGAAGGTCAGGCCCACGCCCAGGGCGTACCAGCGGTTGAACTGCTGCTGGTCGTACTGGCTGGTCAGGGCGAAGAACTCGTCGGTGAGCAGGAAGCCCAGGCCCAGGCGCCAGCGCAGCGGCTGGCTGGACAGCACCGGGCGCATCGTCAGGCCATACAGCAGGTGCTGCGAGGTCAGCAGCAGGGTAGTCAACAGGATCGACGCCAGGTTGGCGCCGCCCTTGAGCATGCCGATCGCCACCAGTTGCGCGGCACCGGCGAAGACGATGGCCGAAAGCCCTTGCCCCTCCCAGGCGCTGAGGTTGGCCTCGATGGCCATGGAGCCAGCCAGCAGGCCCCAGGGGGCAACGGCCAGGGACAACGGGAGAATGGCGATGGCGCCGTGGAGAAAGGCTTGGCGGGCGATGTGGGGCATGGTGGCTGCAGTGCGTGTACTTGGCAGGCCAGCATGCCAGACGGGGCGGGGGATGGCTTGAACGATCTTGCTGGTCTCGACCTTGTGGGAGCGGCCTTGTGTCGCGAAAGGGCCGCAGAGCGGCCCCGGCAATATTTGCAGCGAAGCTGAAATCGTGGGGCCGCTGCGCGCCCCTTTCGCGACACAAGGCCGCTCCCACAGAGGTTCGCGACTGCTGATGGTCAGGGATGGCTGGTCAGGTGCTGCTGCGCCGTCACGCAGCCGTTGGTATCCACAGCCTTCTGCAGCAGGCTCTGGCGGTGCTGCGGGTCCAGGTCGCCGAGCAGGCGGTATACCTCGGCCTGGTAGTCGCGCTGGCGCCCCCACTGCATTTCCAGGCCTTGTGGCCGGTTGCGGTTGCAGGCCAGGTGCGTGGCCGGTTGCGGGTAGTAGGGCGCATACACGGTGGCCATGTTGGGGATGGCCTCCAGCGCAGTACGGTACTCGCTGCTGGCGTTGTAGGGAGGGCACCAGGTGGCGATGGCCGGCGCCGGTGCGGCAAAGCCCTGCCTGAGGCTGGCTTCGAGCAACGGGCAGGCGGCATCCGGGATTTGCGCGGCGGGCAGGTAGGTCATGTAGTACAGCGCCAGGCGGTACTGTGCGACCGGGTGGCCCAGCTCCACGGACTTTTTCAGCAAGGCGACCGCGGTCGGCAGGGTGTGGGCCATGGCCTGGCCCTGGCGGCTGAGCTCCGGGTCGCCGCCGACGGTCGTACGCAGCGTGCTGGCGCCGTCGTCCTGGTTGTCGGCCTGCTCCAGCAGGGGCAAGGCCTGGCGGTAGAGCAGGTCGGCATGAGGGTCGATGCGTACTTCCAGCGAGTGCGCAGCCAGTGGCATCAGGGCGATCAACAGTGGGGGCAAGCGAAGCATGCGGCTCACAGGCAAGCCCCAAGGGGTGCCAGGTACTGATGGATGGCTTCGATGTTCATGGCGGTCAAGCGTGCGCCTCGGGCAGATCGGAACGACGGCCTATTCTAGCCACCCAAAGGGCCTGGCCGGAAGACCACCCGGCAACTGTCAGACGAGCTTGATCGGTGTGACCTTGCGCTGGGCATGTTTTTCTTGGGCCAGGCCAAGCTTGGCGGTAATGACCTTGGCCAGGGCATTGTTGCCCAGATCGTTCAGATGCAGGCGATCGATGAACAGGTCGGCGCCGAACACCGGCGAGCTGCTGAGCATGCAATTCATGTCGTAGCAAGGCACCGGGTCGGCCTGGCTCTTGATGCGGCGGAAGAAGGCCGAGTGCAACTGGCTGTCGAATGCGCCGTCCAGCAGCCGGTCGAAATTCGCCGGTTGCCGCTGCAGCGCATTCAGCATTGCCTCCTCGCCAGCGGGCAGGCTATCCCGGCACCAGGGCAGCAACGGCTGCAGGATGAAGGTGAGGGTGGAATGGCTGTCTGCCAGCAGCCGGTCCCATTGGCGCAAGGTCCGGCCAATGTTGTCGGCGGCCCGGGTGAGGCGTTTTTCCGGAGGCGACAGCGACCAGGTGGCAGGTGTCACGGCCGGGGGCGTGGCCAACGCCTGACCGATGCGCCGCCACAGCGATTGCCGGCGTGGCGTTGTCGTGGGCTGCATGCCTTCGCTGAAACTGTTGAGAAAGTCCTGATAGGCCTTGGCTTGCCGCGGGTCGTTCAGGCTGGCGAGGACTTCGCAGAGGGCTTCGTGGGCCAGGGTGTTGAGGCCGCTTAGCACCACCACATGGCCAAGCTGGCCAAGGCGGTGCTGGTGGGTCAGGAACATCAGCAGCTCCTGGCTCGCATTGAGCCCGCAGCCGGCCAGGCTCAGCCAGACTTCGCCAGTAAGCATCGACAGGTGCGAGGCCACCGTGTGTTCGTCTGAGCTGGCTCCGATGCCCAGCGCGGCGGAACCGCCGACCAGCAGGTTGATACGTGATGCACCACCGCGTTCGGCTACCGAAAAACGCTTGCCGGCGCAATGGCTGTAACGCAGGCCCAGGGCATCGGTGTTGATGGTGCCGGAGCGGTAGCCGGTTTCGTGCACATGCACGGTGTGCGGGGCACGCCGGCTGCCCAGCAGCAGAAAGCGCTGGTAGTCCTGTTGCAACGGCGAAGGTGAAGGGCTCGTGTCAATCGCAGTCATGGGTTCTCCTTCTCTCGCAGCGGGCACCGTGCATCACATTCAGGCCGCCAGCTCCCTGACGTTGTACAGCAGGCCGCCGGCGGCAATCAGCAGCAGGGCGACCCCCGAGGCCAGGCTGATCAGGCGGTTGCTGCGTTGCGAGGCGATCTTGCCGATGGCGAAGATGTAAAGGCTGAGCACGGCAAAATCGATGGCCACCCACAGCAACGACAGCACCACCATGCTCTTGCCGAATGACTCGGTAATCTGGATGAACTGCGGGAAGAAGGCGATGAAGAAGATGATGTCCTTCGGGTTGGAGATGCCCACCATGAAACCTTGCAGCAGCCCGCCGCGGCCAGGCTTGGCGAGGTCGCTTGGCGCCTCGGCTGCAGGCGCCTGCAGGGCTTCCCGCAACGTGCCGACGGCGATGTAGCCGATGAACAGGCAACCCAGCAGGCTCATGGCACTGAGCCAGGCCTTGTCGATGGCGGCGCTGGTGAGAATGATCCAGGCCGCTGCGCCGATCAGCACCAGTGATGCCCAGTTGGTGCCGACAGCGGTGAACATGGCCTTGCGTGAGCCGGAGGAGGCCGCGGTGTTGACGATCAGTGCCACCACCGGGCCGGGGGTGGCGATCAGTAGCAGGACAGTAAGGGCATAGGTAGCGGTGAGTGCGGTATTCACGGTCAGGTCTCGATCAGTATGTCGGGTGTTGCCGGCTGTACGGCATGGGCGTGGAACGGGCAGCGGGACGGGTTGAGCGACCCTGCCTCCTGCAGTTGGTACTGCTTCCACTCGTAGTTGTCGGCATCGCCGAAGAAGCCAAGGGTGTCGGGCATGACGCCGTCGTTGTAGTGGTGCACGCGCTCGCGGATGCGTTCGCGGATACGATGGCCGCTTTCGGTGTTGACGTTGGCCACTTCGTCGAAGTTCGCCCGCGGGTTGATGACGAAGGTGATGTGTGGCCCCAGGTTGCGGCTTTTCATCTGCTGGTGGCCGGGGAAGTTCATGTTGATGAACAGCGGCATGCCGGCAAAGCAGAACGACCAGGCATTGTCGTCGGGGTCGGTCGGGATGCCCTGCGGCCAGGGATGCGGGTCGCGCGCGTGCACGCCACGCAACACCTTCCAGGCCAGCGCCTGTTGCTCGGCCAGGGTGTAGTCGGCGGCAGTTTCGAGAAACACCACCAGTGGGCTGCCGATACGCTGCTTGGGTGGGATAGGTGCGACGGTGCGCACGTAGTCGGCCAGGCCCATGGCGATGTCATCGGCCAGCTGCCCGGCGCGGGCGAAGAGGATGTGGCAGGTTGCGCCGTTTACCGCCTTGCGGCCGAACAGGCAGGGGAACTCGGGGTTGGCGAGGACACTGCGAAAATGTTCTACGGCTTTGTAGGTCCAATGTCGCGCGTTGCGCACATGGTCAGCGGCCAGCTCTAGCGCATCCAGGCGATAGCAAGTTCCATAACCCGTCGACATGATTTCCCCAGGCGTAAATTTGATGAACGTTCAAGTCACATGCAGGCAGGATCTTGGTTATGTTTATTATTTACCCGCATTTTCCGAGACGTCCTTGGCGTTGTAAAACGCGTGGAACTATGACCTACTATTAGTCTTACTCATGCTCGGGGCGTCGCCATGTCGGAACGGATTCAGGCTTTGCACGCGCTGCGTGCCTTCGAGGTGGCCTCTCGCTATGGCTCATTTACCCGTGCAGCGGAAGAGCTGGCCCTGACCCAGGGCGCCGTCAGCCACCACATCAAGACCCTCGAAGCCATGTTCGGCTGCGACCTGTTCGAACGCCGCGGGCCGAAGCTGGCCCTGACCGAGCACGGCCGCCTGCTGGCGCAGGAACTCAAGGTTGGCTTCAAGATCATCGAAAATGCCTGCGCCCTGCTGCGTCAGGACCGCTACGGCCTGCGCCTGAAGGCGCCGTCCACGCTCACCGTGCGCTGGCTGCTGCGGGCGCTGGATGCGTTCAAGAAGACCGAGGACAACTGCAGCGTGCAGCTGTCCAGCGTGTGGATGGACATCGACAGCGTGGACTTCTATTCCGAGCCCTACGACTGTGCGATCCTCCTGGCCAACGGGCGTTTTCCCGCCGATATCGAGAGTTTCAAGCTGTTCGATGAATGGCTGATCCCGGTGTGCCACCCGGATTACATGGCCCAGGCACAACCGGACCTTGCCGACCTGGCCCAGTGCGAATTCCTGCACCCGTCCCCTGACCGACGAGACTGGCGGCGCTGGCTGGCTCGCATGGATGCGCTGGACATCAGCATCGATCACGGGCAAGTGTTCGATACCCTCGACCAGGGCATCTCGGCCGCACAGCAAGGCCTGGGTATATCGGTGGTCGACCTGGTGCTGGCCAGCGCCGACCTGTTGGCCGGGCGCCTGGTCACGCCGTTCAAGCACGCGGTGGCCACCGGCGACGGCTATTACATGACCTGGCTCAAGGCCAGCCCCAAGGCGCGGCAGATGCACAAGCTGCGCGAGTTCCTGCTTGGCCAGGTGCCACCGCTGGCCTGCAAGGACATCAATTACCTGTACGGTTGAATACGCGTTCGAGCAAACGCCCGGCGGTGGAGCGCCTTAGGGAATTGCAAGTAACTGATTGATTTAGCAGGGTCTCTGTGGGAGCGGGCGTGCCCGCGAACACCGGCGCAGCCGGTGCCATCCATCGAGTCGCATTCTTCGCGGGCATGCCCGCTCCCACAGGGGCCGCATCGCGTTTGCCAATTGGTGTTACCTGCGCGCCAGCGCACCCAAAAGGCTGGACGTTCTCTCATATAACTGCACATAACTGATTGATTTAGCAGGGTCTCTGTGGGAGCGGGCGTGCCCGCGAACACCGGCGCAGCCGGTGCCATCCATCGAGTCGCATTCTTCGCGGGCATGCCCGCTCCCACAGTGGCCGCGTCGCGTTTGCCAATTGGTGTTACCTGCGCGCCAGCGCACCCCCATGGGTTGGACGTTCTCCTACAAAAATGCGCTGCGACGGTGCGTCAGCGGTAGAATCGCCGCAATCAGCTCAACAAACGATTCAGAGGTCGACGCGGTGGAGTTGCAGCAGGGCTTTGTCCTGACCCGACATTGGCATGACACGCCCGAAGGCACCTGCGTGGAATTCTGGCTGGCCACCGACCAGGGGCCACGGCAGCTGCGCCTGGCGCCGCAGGTATCGGTGGCATTCATCTCCCAGGCGCAGGAGGCACACGCGCGGGTGCTGCTGGCCAACGAAGCCGGTGTCGAGTTGCGGCCGCTGCAGCTGAAGGACTTTGACCAGCGCCCGGTGCTGGGCCTGTACTGCCGCCAGCACCGGCAACTGATGCAGCTGGAGCAACGCCTGCGCACGGCCGGTATCGAGGTGTTCGAAGCCGATATTCGCCCGCCCGAGCGCTACCTGATGGAGCGCTTCATCACCGCCCCGGTGCAGTTCACCGGCCAACCGGATGCCCAAGGCGTGCTCTGCGATGCCCAGCTCAAGCCCCTGCCGGGTTATCGCCCGCCGCTGCGCCTGGTGTCGCTGGACATCGAGACCAGCGAGCGGGGCGAGCTGTACAGCATTGCCCTGGAAGGCTGTGGCCAGCGCCAGGTGTACATGCTCGGGCCGGCCAACGGCACGGCTGATGGCCTGGACTTCGACCTGCACTACTGCGCCGACCGCGCCGACATCCTGGCCTGCCTCAACCAGTGGATGGCCGAGCACGACCCGGATGCAATCATCGGCTGGAACCTGATCCAGTTCGACCTGCGCCTGCTGCACGAGCACGCCAAGCTGCTGCAGGTACCGCTGGCACTGGGGCGCAATGGCGCGCCGATGACCTTGCGCAGCCATGCCGGTGGTGGCCACGTGTTCGCCGATGCCCCGGGGCGGCTGCTGATCGACGGCATCGAGGCGCTGCGCTCGGCGACCTGGAGCTTCCCGTCGTTCAGCCTCGAAAGTGTCGCCCAGACCTTGCTCGGAGAAGGCAAGGCCATCGACACGCCGTACCAGCGCATGGATGAAATCAACCGCCGCTTTGCCGAGGACAAGCCGGCGTTGGCGCGCTACAACCTCAAGGATTGCGAGCTGGTGACGCGCATCTTTGCCCACACCCGCCTGCTCGAATTCCTGCTGGAGCGGTCTTCGGTCACCGGCCTTGCGGTGGACCGCAGCGGTGGTTCGGTGGCCGCGTTCTGCCACTTGTACATCCCGCAGATGCACCGCCTGGGCTTCGTCGCCCCCAACCTCGGCAGCCGCCCCGACGAAGCCAGCCCCGGTGGCTTCGTCATGGATTCGCGCCCGGGCCTGTACGACTCGGTGTTGGTGCTGGACTACAAGAGCCTGTACCCGTCGATCATACGTACCTTCCTGATCGACCCGGTGGGGCTGGTCGAAGGCTTGCGCCTGCCCGACGATGAACACTCAGTGGAAGGCTTCCGCGGTGGGCGTTTTTCCCGTAGCGAGCATTGCCTGCCGGCCATCGTCGAGCGGGTATGGCAGGGCCGGGAAGCAGCCAAGCGCGAGGGCAATGCGCCGCTGTCGCAGGCGCTGAAGATCATCATGAATGCCTTCTACGGGGTGCTGGGTTCGAGCGGCTGCCGCTTCTTCGACCCGCGCCTGGCTTCGTCGATCACCATGCGCGGCCACCAGATCATGCGCCAGACCCGCGCGCTGATCGAGGCCAGGGGCTACGAGGTGATCTATGGCGATACCGACTCCACCTTCGTCTGGCTCAAGGGCGCCCACGGCGAGGAGGCTGCAGCGCGCATCGGCCGTGAGCTGGTGGCCGAGGTCAACCTGTGGTGGTGCGAACACCTGCGCGAGCAGATGAACCTGGAAAGTGCGCTGGAGCTGCAGTTCGAGGTGCATTACCGGCGCTTCCTGATGCCCACCATCCGCGGCACGGACGAAGGCAGCAAGAAGCGCTACGCCGGGCTGGCGCAGCGGGCCGATGGCAGCGAGCAGATGGTCTACAAGGGCCTGGAGTCGGTGCGTACCGACTGGTCGCCGCTGGCCCGGGAGTTCCAGCAGGAGCTTTATGGCCGGATATTCCGCGGGGAGCCTTACCAGGCGTATGTGCGCGATTATGTACGGCGCACCCTGGCGGGCGAGCTCAATGAGCTGATGGTGTACCGCAAGCGTTTGCGCCGGCCGCTAGCCGATTACCAGCGCAATGTGCCGCCGCACGTGCGTGCGGCCCGGCTGGCCGATGACTACAACCGCCGCCTTGGCCGCCCGTTGCAATACCAGCGCGGCGGCTGGATCAGCTATCTGATCACCCTGGCGGGCCCAGAACCCCTGGAAAACCTGCAAGCGCCGGTGGACTACGAGCATTACCTGACGCGGCAGCTGCAGCCGGTGGCCGATGCCATCCTGCCTTTCGTTGGCGACAGTTTCGAAGGGTTGACCGGCCAGCAGCTGGCGCTGTTCTGAAGAGGTGGTAGCTATCTAGCTGATCGCTTGGCAAGCCTGCGTCTAGTGTCGGGCCTTTTGATCAGCCCGAGGCGCAACATCGTGACTACACCCAGCAAGGAACAACCGCCAACTGCCGATACGCTGGCCATGGAGCAGGCCTATCAGGACAACCTCATCGTCAAGCGACTGCCCAGATGGATTCGCCGGCTGCGTATCGTATCGCCGACCGAGCAGAACATCCCGGCCAACGGTCTGTATGAATCGCAGCATGCTGCATTGCGCGAGGCGTTGAAAGACAGCCTGGCCTGTCGACAGTGGCTGGAAAAGGAGCTTGCGCGCATCCAGGGCATCGACCGTTTCGTCAAGCCGCTGCTGCAACACGCCATGCAGGAAGAATTCGGCACCAGGGAAAATGTCGATGGCCTGTATTTCAGGCGCTGGTACACCTACACCGCTCCCAGCCAGGGCACCGTGTGGGGGCGCTATCCGGTTTTGGAAAAGGACTATTTCGACGTACCGCTGATCGAGGCGGCACTGGACAACTTCACGCCGGGCGAGGGGCGGAACGAGCAGCACAAGGATAACTGCATCGTCGACAGCCTGTCGCGACGGCTCGCCTCACCAACCGCACCAGCCTTCGCACGCTTGTGCCGCCAGCTGGATCTGGGCAAGCGCTATCAACAGCACCTGGACAGCGTGCTCAAAGCGCCGAGCAGCCAGGCAAGCGGCTGGCGCAGCATGGCTTCGACACTTGCCCAGCTTTACAGCTCGGTCATGCTGATCGATGCCTGCAAGGCTAAAGGTGATGGAGTCCTGAGTGCTGCCGAACTGGACCTGGTGCTAGAGCTATGCAAGCACGGCAGACCTGGCACGTTGTACGAGTCGAAAGTGGTGGCCCGGCAACTCAAGGCGTTCGGCTGCGATTTGCAACAGATCGTGATACTCGATCTATTTCATGACAAAGTCAGCCGCAAGATCCTTGTCTACATTCCCGATGACCCCCACGGTCCCTGGACCGCAAGCCGCGACCTGGAAAGCTTCACCCGTAAGGTCTTGGGCAAGCGTCTGCGAGACAAGCGCTATCAGGATTTCTTCAAACGCTTCGTACGCCGGCGCGACAGCCAGCAGTTCTTCTCCAGGGTTGCCAAGGACCTGGTGAGCGTTGCCGATTGGGCAACCCGGGAAATGGACCAGCACATACGGGACTACCCGCTACCCTTGTTCGCCCACCTTGCCGACGAGCGCATTGCCCATATCAAGGACGATGCTGCGCTGATTGCCACGCCGGTGTCAGAACTGGATCGCAAGGCCCAGGAAGCCCATCAACAAAGGTTGGTTGCCGAGGGTTGGACACTGGCCACCGTGGCGGGCGTGTTCATCCCCGCACTCAATGCACTGCTGCTGGCGGTAATGGTCTGGGACCTGCTGGGCGAGTTGTTCCAGGCCGTGGAAGACTGGCGCGAGGGCGATACCAGCGCCGCAATGGACCATGTACTCAACGTGACCAAAGACCTGGCCGTGATCGGAGTAACCGCTGTGGTATGGCGGGAAGCGAGCCGGGCCTGGGCCGCATTGGACCAGTGGGTGCCAGCGCGGCTGGAAGACGGCAGCGAGAAGCTCTGGAATGGAGACCTGGTGCCGTTTCGCAGCGCTGCACCTCCCGCTGGGGAAGTGGCCGATGAAATGGGCATCTACCGTGCCCAGGACAGAAGCTGGATGACCATGGACGGCCACAACTATGAAATCGTCCAGCGCGCAGATGAAGAGTGGCAACTGGCACCACGAGATGGTCATGGGCCTTTGTTGCGTCACAATGACGCCGGTGCCTGGCGGCTATGGACCGAGCAACCGGCCAGCTGGACAGACAAGCACCGGATGTTCCGTCGCCTTGGTGAGCGTTTCGCTCGCCTGGATGATGAACAGATTGACCAGGCCATGGCCGTCCATGCCCTGGATGCAGACCATCTTCGGGCGCTGCATGTGTACGGCCGGCCACCTGAGGCCGAGCTGGTCGATACCGTAGAGCGCCTACTGATCGACCGCCGGCTGCAAACCCTGCTGGACGATCTGAAGCTTGGGCGGGTGCCGGAGGACGCGCCGTTGCTGGCGAAGGCCCGCGCCTTGCCTGGCGTCACCGAGCAGGGCGGGCCAGCATTGGCGGCGCAGGTCTCGGCAAAGCGGCGCCAGCTGTTTCAACAGGTGTATGACGGGCAGCAGGAGCCAGACGATGCGGCGGTGGCAACCTTGCGCAAGGCATTCCCGAGCCTGCATCGCCGAGCGGCGCGCGAGCTTGTGGGTGAGCTTTCGGCAGAAGGTGCGGAGTTTCAGGCACTGGTCAGCGGCACGGTGCCGTTTCGGCTGGTCGAAAGGGCCAGGCTGAGCGTACTGCGCATACGTGTTGCGCGTGCCTGCGAGGCGCTGTTCATCGAGACGCCCCAAACCCTGGACCAGGCCAAGGTCGCGCTAACGCTGCTGGAGACTCTGGATGTCAGGGAGGCCAGGCCGCGCTGGCGGCTGTACGATGGTGATAGCCCGCAGCCGATAATGACTACTGCTGGCGACGGGCAGAACTACAGGCTTTTGCATGACGACGGGCAGTTCGAGCTTGAAGATGCGCTAGGCATCGAGCTGCGCGGCCCCGGCGAGCTGTTCGAGACCTTGGCGGCTGCGTTTGCCCCGGCCGATCATGCTGCACTCGGTATCACTGAACCCTACGCCCCGGGTTTGAGAGCAGTGTTGGCCCGGCAAATGCCCGGGCACAGCAGGGTACTCGCTCAGGTGTTGGGCAAAAACCCTCGACAGCCATGGATGCTGGCGCCGCTGCGCCTGGAGGATGGCAGGGTCGGCTACCCGCTGGGCGGCAGCCAGGGACGCTTTGCCCGGCCTGCGTCCCGACCCCGGGCGTTCGAGGCGCGTCTGCGCGACCTTTACCCAGCGTACAGTGACGAGCAGATCGAAGCCTGGCTGACCAACTTGCATGTTTTGGGACATGATACCGACACCCAGCTCGGTGTGCTCGAAGAGCAGGCCCGCCGTTTGAGCGAGCACCTGAAAAGCTGGGAGCGGCGAGGGTTGCTGGTCGGCGAACGAACCGAGCGCAAGCGGTTTCGCAAAGCACTCATGCAATGCTGGCGGGAACGGGTACCCGGTCTAGTTGCACCTGAAGATGAACGTCCGGCTTTGGTGTGGCATTACGAACCGCGCGACCTGTGCTCATTGCCTGAATTGGGCCCACTCTTCAGCTTCCCGCATATTACCGAACTTTCCCTGCGTAGCCTGTTGCTGAAAGAAGTGCCAGAGCAATTCCTGCTTTCATTCCCCAATCTGACCTCGCTGGAACTGAGTTACAACCAATTGCGACGTCTACCAGAGAGCCTGTCGTTGCTCAATGACCTGCGCATACTCGACTTGTCCAGCAATCGCATCTCACTGGACGAACCCCAGGCTCGAGCGCTTGGGCTCTGCAGCCGGTTACGTTACCTGAACCTTTCGGACAACCGCTTGAACATGACCTTTTCTGTGGCGGGGATGAGCCAGTTGGCCGAACTGCGTCTGCGCAATGCCGGGTTGGTATTGCTGCCAGAGGGCATCACGGATTGTCAGACGTTGTACATGCTCGATGCTTCCCACAATTCCATCTCTCTGTTGCCCCCTAACTTCATCCTGTCCACGTTGTGGCGACACGGTTACGTGGCGCTGTCAGGCAATTCTGTGCTTCTGCAACAGGCTGAAGATGCGCAGGCGGCCTGGAAAATTCCGGAGGATAGTTCAGTTCCTCAAAAGTTTATGTGGATGGACCGCCTGCACCCCCTGGACCCCCTGAACCGCCTGCAAGACGATAGGCGCGAAATTCTGGGTATCCTGTGGAGCAGTATCGAGCAAATGGATGGAGTGACGAACTTCATGCGACTGCTGAAACAGCTCACGCGCTCGCGAGACTTCACCCATCCTCGATATGGGGAATTGCTGGCCTCACGCGTTCTGACCATGATGGAAAAGGTGGACAACTCTCCAGCACTGGCCAATGAAATTTTCCCCTTTGCACTGGTTGAGAACTGCCCCGACAATGCCACGGTTGTCTTCCAGCAGCTTGAAATTCGATACTATGTGTGGGAAGCCGAGCAGGCTGCCCCTTCTGGCAACAAGGAACAAGTCCTGGTGAAACTGGCGCGGCAGTTGTGGAGGCAAAGGGAACTTGACTTCATCGCTTTGCGCGAGGCTGAGGCTGCTGGTTGGGCGAGCGAGTCCATCGAGTGGGTGCTTGCCTACTCGATCCGCTTGCGCGAGAGGCTGGACCTGCTTGACAACGCGCGAAGCATGCTCCACCCCGCGATCCCGCACCTGGATGACGCTTCGGTCATGCGCGCCGCTGAGCAGGTAAGACTTAACGAGCCTGGATCGCTGCCGGTGTGGATGGCCCAGCAACCGTTCTGGAAAAATTATCTCGAGCGACGTTATGTACGCGAACTGGAAGTGCCGCAGCGTTTTTACGACCAGTTGGCGGAAGATGCTGATGCAAAGTCCTCCGAAAGGTTGCAGGCGCAGGTCAATGAGTGGACGGAACAAACCGAACTCCAACTGACCAACGAGGCTCTGCGACGGTGGGTATGACAAGGGCGCATTGGACTATGCTCAATTTACGCGTGATAGACGTATTTTGGGGGCTCGGGACAGGGAATGAGCGCACTTGGTAACCGCCGGTTACTGTTCATTCAAACATGGAGGCCTCGTGCTGGTTTACGCTCGCCCGTCGGATCTTTCGCCCTGATCTGTAGTCTTCTGGTTTATCGAGAGAATAAGGAGATACGCATGCTCGTCCGGTCACTGACCCTCGCCACCTTGCTCGCGCTCGTCGGCCCTGTGTTTGCTGCCGACAGTGACGCGCCGCTGGCCAAGGAACTGGGCAAGGCCAGGCCCTTGGTCGTCATTGCGCCCAGCAGCGCCGACCCGACCTTGCGTGGGTTGAACGAGGCCCTCAAGGACCCGGCCACCCAGGCCGCCTTCAAAGAGCGCAACCTGGTGGTGTACAGCGTTGCCAACATGATGGGCAAGCGTGAGGACAAGAACCTCGAGCAGCAGACCACCATGGCCCTGATCCGCGAGTTGAAGCTGGGTGCCAGCAAAGGCACCAAGGTGATCCTGGTGGGCAAGGACGGTGAGCGGCACATGCTCAAGGACGACGAAGAGGGAGGGGCTATCGACCCGCAAGTGATCCTCAAGGCGGTCGATGATCTGCCCGCCAGCGAAAAAGCCGTGTCGGCGCCGGAGCCTGTGGCAGCGGCGGCACCGGAACCCAAGGCCAAGGACAGCAAGCCCGCCAAGCCCGCCAAGCCCGCCAAACCTGCCGCGCCGCCCAAGCCGCTGGAGGACTGACCCTGCACGACGGCCCCGAGGCACCTTGGGGCCGTCGTGTATCCCACTGTATCTGCCCACGCTGCAGACCCATTCCCATACAAAACCGCCCCCCGCGCGATACATCCACGACATACCGCAACGGCCTAATGGCTCCACATTCCAACCACAGTGGAGCGACACCATGACTCAAGTACGAAACACCCTCGGCCTGCTCGGCGCTGCCCTGATCGGCAGCATGGCATTGAGCAGCAGCGCCTTTGCCGTCGAGCCGTTGGCCCAGGGTTACCAGCTGGCTTCGGCCAAGGTGGCCGGCGAGGGCAAGTGTGGTGAAGGCAAATGTGGTGGCAGCGCCAAGGCCACCCAGGGAGAAGGCAAATGCGGTGAGGGCAAGTGCGGCGCCAGCGCCAAGGCCGGTGCCGAAGGCAAGTGTGGCGAGGGCAAGTGTGGTGATGCCTCGTTCGCCAAGACCGACAGCAACCACGACGGCAAGGTCTCGCGCGACGAGTTCCTGGCGGTGGCCAAGGACCGTGCCGGCGACTTCGACAAGATCGACAGCAACCATGATGGCTTCATCTCCGAACAGGAGGCGGCGGATCACCTCAAGGCGATCTACCAGGCTAATGGCAAGGCCATGCCCGAAGGCTTGTTCAGCCACCTGACCGGCAAGTCCTGACCTTCTGCCCCATGAACCGCGCAACGCCCCTCCTGCTGGTCAGGCGGGGCGTTGTGCCTGTTGCGGAGACCTTTTCATGCACCCCACATCTTTGTCCCCTGTACCTTTAGAGGCAGGGCTAGGCCTGCGTCGCGGCCTGCTGCCGGAACTGCTGGCCATGGAGGCTGGCGCCGTGGACTTCCTGGAATGCGCACCGGAAAACTGGGTTGCCGTGGGCGGTGCCTACGGCAAGGGCCTGGCGCAGTTGGCCGAGCGTTTTGCCATTACCTGCCACGGGCTGTCGTTGTCGCTGGGTGGCAGCGAGCCGCTGGACCGCCATTTCCTTGGCCACACCCGCCAGTTTCTCGATCGCCACCAGGTGCGCCTGTACAGCGAGCACCTGAGCTACTGCAGTGATGACGGGCACCTGTACGACCTGATGCCCATTCCATTCACCGACGAAGCGGTGCGCCATGTGGCCGCGCGGATTCGCCAGGCCCAGGAATACCTGGAGCGGCGCATTGCCGTGGAAAACATCAGCTACTACGCCGCACCGTACCAGGCGATGAGTGAACTCGAGTTCATCCGCGCGGTACTCGATGAGGCCGACTGCGACCTGCTGCTGGACGTCAACAACGTCTTCGTCAATGCCTGCAATCACGGCTACGACGCCCGCGAGTTCCTTGCGGGCTTGCCCCAGGCGCGGGTGACCGGCATGCACGTGGCTGGCCATTACGATGAAGCGCCGGACCTCAAGGTAGACACCCATGGGGCTGCGGTGAAGGAGGATGTGTGGGCGCTGTACGCGGTCGCCTGTAAGCGTTTCGGTGTGCAACCGACGGTACTCGAGCGTGATTTCAACTACCCGCCGCTGGTCGAACTGCTCGCCGAAACGGCGCGCATCCGTACTGTGCAGCGTGCTTCTGGAGGGCATGCAGATGAATGAGACCTTGCGTGAGCAGCAGTACACCTTGGCCCGACACCTGCGTGACCCGCAGCGCCATGCACCGCCGCCGGGCGTGGAGGCCCGGCGCCTGAAGGTTTACCGCGAGCTTTTCTATGGTGCTATCGAAGGTTTGCTGGCCGGCAGTTTTCCGGTGATGCGCCAGGCGTTGGGCGAACCGCGCTGGCATGCCCGAGTGCGAGACTTCTATGCCAACTATCGCAGCCAGACACCGTTGTTCACCGAGATTGCCGAGGCGTTCGTCGACTACCTGCAGGGTGTCGAGCTGGATGCGCCCTGGCAGCTGGAGCTGGCGCACTATGAGTGGGTCGAGGCGCAGTTGTATCTGAGCGATGCGCAGGACCCGGCCCATGACCCGGCAGGCGACCTGCTGGAAGGGGAGCCACTGTTGTCGTGTGTGGCGCGGGTGTTGGCCTATCGCTGGCCGGTGGAGCGGATCGGGGCGGATTACCAGCCAGCGGTGGCGCCAGAGGCGCCGACCTTGTTACTGGTTTATCGCGATGCAGGGCTGAAGGTGCGCTTCGCGCGCCTGGCGCCGCTGGCGTACCGGTTGCTGGCGCTGGAGCAGGGCAGTGGGCGGGCGCGGTTGCAGGCGTTGGGCGGTGCTGTGGGAGAGGGGTTGGCCTTGCTGGAGGGGCTGCGCGAGCAGGGAGTCATCATCGGTACATGTTGAGTGCGGGTACGGGGGGCGCCGTGCGCCCCTATCGCGACACAAGGCCGCTCCTACAGAGGTACGCGATCCCCTGTGGGAGCGGCCTTGTGTCGCGATGGGCTGCAAGGCAGCCCCGGCAATATCACCTGCAGAACCGCCCTCTGAGCCAGTGATCCAGGCTCAACCGCCCAGCCCCGTTCAGCAGCAGTGGCAGCAACGCCACCAGGTAGATCAGCGGCAACTTGAAGTTGCCAAAGCCTTGGTCGGTAATCGCATACCCTTGGGCCAGTTCGGCCAGGCTCGACCAGTGCGCCGGCCAATGCACCGCGGCAATCGCCACCACGGTCACCACCATCAGCCCCAACGAGGCCAGCCGGGTACCTAGCCCCAACAACAGCAGTAACGGCAGGATCAGCTCCGCCCACATCGACAGCTGCCAGTTCAGCTCTGCAGGCAGCAGGTTGAAGGGGAACGGGAAGTTCGCCTGCAGGTCGGCGAACCAGTTGCTGCCATTGAATTTCTCCCAGCCGGATTCGAAAAACTCCCAGGCCAGAAACAGCCGCAACGGCAGGTCGGCGCTCCAGGTACCGAAGCGGTCGAAGGTGGTCAGGGTGCGGGTCAAGGTGGTCATGCTGGTTTCTCTCTTCAGGAAAGGGCACGGGCGTTACGGCGTTGCTGACGGGCCAGCTTGGCGGTGAGCTTGACGGCGATGGCGCTGAACATCAGGGCGAACGCCAGCGGGTACCAGCCGCCCATGGGGATGCGTTTGTAGAACGACAGGCAGAACACCGCGGCCAGTACCCACATGCCGGTACTGTGCAGGGCCTGCCAGGCACGGCCACCCAATAGGCGCATCGGGGCCTTGAACGAGGTGATGGTGAGCAGCAGCAGGAACAGGTAGCCGAGGGTGCCGGGCAGGCTGGAAGTGAACGTGCGGCCGGCCCAGAACAGCTCGGGGAATTGCTGGGCATAGCGGTAGATCAGTACGCCGTGCACGGTGTGGGAAAAGGCGAATGCCAACCCCAGATAGCGCCGTTCCTGGAGGATGCGGCGGCTGCTGGTGCCAGGCAGCAAGGTCACCAGCGACGAGGCCAGAAAGGCCAGCAGGAATAGCGCGAAGGAGCTGCGCGCAGTGGCACGGATCGCGCTGCGCAGGCCGTCCGGATCAGGTTGGCTGGCCAGGACCACGGCGGTCATTGCCAGGGTCAGGCCGGCGAGCGTGGCGAACAGCTTCCAGCCGGAGGGAAGGGTGAGGGGTTTCATCAGGGAGGCTCCCGGGTGTGGTTGTGTGACCGGGAGTGTGTCGGGGTGGGGTATCTGCAGTGTGTCGGCGGTGGTGGGGTTGTGTATCGGAGTGTACTGATACCTCAAGCGCCACCTGCTTTTTGTGGGAGCGGCCTTGCGTCGCGAAAGGGCCGCAAAGCGGCCCCGGCAATTCATGCGACGAAGCTGAAAACCTGGGGCTGCTGCGCAGCCCTATCGCGACGCAAGGCCGCTCCCACAAACTGTCATTTGAGCTCGATCTGCGCGCACAGCCCACCGCCTGCGCGGTTGCTCAGGGTCAGTCGGCCGCCCATGGCCTGGATCAGCTGGTGGGCAATCGCCAATCCCAGCCCGGTGCCGCCGGTGCTGCGGTTGCGTGAACCTTCCACGCGATAGAACGGCTTGAGCACTTCATCCAGTTCGCCGCCGGGTATGCCTGGCCCGTTGTCGAGCACGCGGATCACGGTGCTGTCGCCCTCGCGGCACACCTCCAGTTCGGCAGCACCGGCAAACTTGAGGGCATTGTCCACCAGGTTCACCAGCACCCGGCGCAGGGCATGCGGGCGGGTTTCCAGCAGGCTGCCGCTGCTGCCATGGCGCTCGACCTGGGCGCCACTGTCCTGGTAGTCGAACACCAGGCTGTCGAGAAAGGCATCGAGGTTGACCCGGCACGGGGCCTCGGTGCTGGTGTCCATGCTGCGGGCATAAGCCACGCCTTCGCGCACCAGGTGTTCCATTTCACCCAGGTCGCTCCACAGCTTGTCCTTTTCCACCCCTTCGTCCATCACTTCGACACGCAGCTTCATGCGCGTGATCGGTGTTTGCAGGTCGTGGGAAATGGCCGCCAGCAACTGCATACGTTCCTTGAGGTAGGCTGCGATGCGCGCCTGCAGGGCGTTGAAGGCCACGGCGGCGTAGCGCACCTCGCGCGGGCCGCTTTCATCCAGCTGCACGCCAGGCTTGTCCGGGTCGAGGTTGTCCACCGCACGGGCCAGGCGGGTCAGCGGGCCGATCGCCAGTCGTACCGCCAGCCAGGTGCATAGCAACAGCACGGCCAACTGGATCAGCAACACCACGGGTAGCCAACGTGCCACCGGGACCGGCGATGGGGTAACGTCGATGGTCAGCGGTGCGCCATCGGCCAGGGTCAGGTGTGCCTGGAAGTGCGCATTCGGGCCGGGGATTTCCTGGAAGGAAAGCCGATAGTCGGCACCAATGGCCTTGACGATCGAGTCGGCGGCCATGGGCGGGTCGCTGGTCGGCATGGCTTCGCCCGCCAGGCCCTGGTCCAGCCGGTAGCGGTAGGTACGCCGCTCCAGACGCGGCAGCCAGGCGGCGCGCTCGGCCGCGGGCAGGCGGTCGAGGATGGCCACCGAGGTGGCCACGTCCTGCTCCAGGGTGCTGAGCATCATCGAGCGGCTGCTGATGTAGCGCTCGTACGCTTGCAGGCCGAACGACAGGCCGTAGGCCAGCACCAGGCCGGTGAAGAAGATCAGTGCCAAGCGCGAGGCCAGGGTACGTGGCCACTTCATGATGGCGACTCGAGCAGTTGCACCGGCAGCGAGAACACGTAGCCCTCGCTGCGCACGGTCTTGATGCAGCTGGGTTCGCGGGCGTCGTCACCCAGGCGCTGGCGCAGGCGGCTGACCAGCAGGTCGATGGAGCGGTCGAAGATGTCGGCTTCGCGGCCCTGGGTCAGGTTGAGCAACTGCTCACGGCTGAGCACCCGCTGCGGGTGGTCGAGAAACACCCGCAGCAGGCGGTATTCGGCACCGCTCAGGGCTACCAGGGTGCCTTCGCTGTCGAGCAGGTGGCGCGCGGTGGTGTCCAGCCGCCACTGGCCGAAGCCGAGCAGGCGGCTGCTTTCGCTGATGGTCAGGTTGGGCGGCAGCATGCGCGTGCGGCGCAGCACGGCGTTGATGCGGGCCAACAGTTCGCGGGCCGAGAACGGCTTGGTCAGGTAGTCGTCGGCGCCCATTTCCAGGCCGATGATGCGGTCGGTTTCGTCGTTGCGGGCGGTCAGCATCAGCACCGGGGTATTGCGGTGCTTGCCGGCGCGCAGCTCGCGGCACAACAGCAGGCCGTCGTCGCCGGGCATCATGATGTCCAGGACGATCAGGTCGACGCTGTTGGCTTCGAGAAAGGCGCGCATCTGCCGGCCGTCGGCGACGATGCTGGTGCGCAGGCCGTTCTTCTTCAGGTAGTTGCCGACCAGTTCACGGATTTCGCGGTCGTCGTCGACGATCAGGATGTGATCGACGTGTTCCATGCGCTGCGTTCCTGTGCAAGAGGGGATGGGCGCAGTGTACCGAGCGCGTTCGCGCTTGCCTGCGGGGGTTTGTATTGCAGTGTATCTGGCAGGTGTACAGACACAGGAGGAAGCACATCACAGCTTCGGGCGACACATACGGGATACCTGGCCGGCGTGAAATGGCTCTCGACCTGGGAGCACAACTCCCCACCCTCAAGCGTTACACAGGAGAGATGCCATGAACTTCAATACCTTCGCCCGTGCCAGCCTGTTCGCCGTGCTCAGCTTCGGCGCCATTGCCGCCCAGGCCTCCACCATGCCGATGGACAACAGCGGGGTCATGCAGTACCGCTACGGTGACCACCTGGATGTGAAGAAAGTGCTGTCGATACAGGATGACCAGAGCGACGCCTGCGGCCTGGTGAACACCCGCATGGACTACCTCGACTCCAAGGGCCAGCAACAGAGCGTGCAGTACCGCACCTATGCCACCGGCGGTTGCCATGAGAATTGATCGCCGCTTGTTGTTGAAGGTTGGCGGCATTGCCCTGGCGCTGGCGGGCCTGGGGCTGGGCGGGCACCTGATGGCCCGCGACAGCTACGGTGCCATGCCGTCGCTGTCCGGCGCCAGCCAGTGGCTTAACTCGGCGCCGCTGGATGGCCCCGGGCTCAAGGGCAAGGTGGTGCTGGTGGACTTCTGGACCTGGGACTGCATCAACTGCCGGCGAAGCCTGCCGCATGTGAACGAATGGGCGCGGCGCTATGCCGACCAGGGCCTGGTGGTGGTCGGTGTGCACACCCCGGAGTACGACTACGAGCACGATGTAGGCACCTTGCGTGACAAGGTGGCCAGCCTGGGGATCGCTTATCCGGTGGCGGTGGATAACGACTACAAGGTGTGGAATGCCTGGGGCAACCAGTTCTGGCCGGCGCATTACTTTGTCGACCGCAAGGGGCAGGTGCGCCATGTGCACTTTGGCGAGGGGGATTATGGTGGGCAGGAGCAGGTGATACAGGCGTTGCTGGATGAAAAAGGGTGAGTTGTCTGTGCCGGCCTCTTCGCGGGCTTGCCCGCTCCCACAGGGATGTGCGTAATCAGTGAAATTTGCGCAGCACCTGTGGGAGCGGGCAAGCCCGCGAAGAAGCCGACACCTGTCTGTCAGGTGAAACTGGCAAAGTGCGCCTGCATCCGCGCCGCATCCGCTTGGCGCCCGCTGAACAGCTCGAACGCCTTCACCGCCTGGAACACGGCCATGTTGCTGCCATCCAGGGTGCGGCAGCCCAGTGCCCGGGCGGCGCGCAGCAGTTCGGTCTCCAGCGGGAAGTAGATGATCTCCGCCACCCACAGGCGAGCATGCAGCAGCTCCACCGGCAGCGGTGTGCCCGGCAGCTTGGCCATGCCCACCGGCGTGGTGTTGACCAGCCCGTCCGCCTCGGCCAGGGCCGTGGCCAGGTCGGTGCCGACAACGGCGCGCCCGGCACCGAAATGGGCATTCAGGTTGTCCACCAGGGCCTGTGCACGGGCCACGTCCACTTCGAACAGTACCAGCCGCTCGACCCCTTCACCCAGCAGGGCATGGGCCACGGCCGAACCTGCGCCACCGGCACCCATCTGCACCACCTGGCGCCGTGCCACATCCGGCAGGCCACGGCGCAAGCCTTCGGCAAAGCCCAGGCAATCGGTGTTATGACCCACCCGCTTGCCGTCCTTGAGCACCACGGTGTTCACCGCACCGATGCCGCGGGCTTCGTCCGACAGTTCGTCGAGCAGCGGCAGGATCGCCTGCTTGAACGGGTAGGTGATGTTGAGCCCGGTGAAACCGGTGTGCTGGGCGGCATCGAGCAGGCCGGGCAGGGCGCTGTCATCCAGTTGCAGCTGGTCGGCATCGATCAGCCGGTACAGGTAGCGCAGCGCCTGGGCATCACCTTCGTGTTCGTGCAGGGCAGGGGTGCGCGACAGCTGGATGCCGCGGCCGATCAGGCCGGCGAGGATGGCTTGCTGGCTCATGCGCTGCGCTCCTGCAACATTTCGGCAAAGTGGCTGATGGCCATGCGATAGCCATGGCTGCCCAGGCCGCAGATGACCCCGACGGCGATGGACGATATGAACGACAGGTGACGGAACGGTTCGCGCTTGTGCACGTTGGACAGGTGCACTTCGATAACCGGCACTTCGCCGGCCACCAGGGCATCGCGGATGGCCACCGAGGTGTGGGTCCAGGCGCCGGGGTTGATCACGATGCCGGCGCAGCGGCCACGGGCGGCATGGATCCAGTCGATCAGTTCGCCTTCGTGGTTGGTTTGGCGGAATTCGATTTCCAGGCCGAGGGAATGGGCGGTGTCGGCACAACCCTGGGCCAGGTCGGCGAGGGTTTCGTGGCCGTACTGGGCAGGCTCGCGGGTGCCCAGCATGTTCAGGTTGGGGCCGTTGAGTACGAGAATAAGGGGCTTCATGACGGGCATCGCTTTGTTGTTGTTGGATGCTTCCTAGTTTTGTACCGCCTGGTTAGTTTAGTCAATTGGACTAAACCGCTGTACCCGGAAAGTGGGCGATTATCGAACCCTCAGCAACTCAGACTGGATTACAAAATTGTAATTCTCCCGCCACCGCCCCGATAAGCGCGGCTTTCTACAGTCCCTCGGCAAATCTCGCCGACGAGGACCTGTTTCGTGCCCATCCCCCGCAAGACCGCCTTGCTCTGCCTGTTGCTGGCTGGCGCCGGCACTGCCCAGGCCAGCCAGAGCCTGAGCCTGCCCCAGGCGCTAGACGCAGCCTTTGCCCAGAACCCGGAGCTGGCCGCAGCCGGACGGGAAATCGGCATTGCCGATGGCGAACGGCGCCAGGCCGGGCTCATCCCCAACCCGGAGCTGTCCTGGGAGGTCGAGGACACTCGCCATGACACCAGCACCACCACGGTCACCCTTAGCCAACCGCTGGAGCTGGGCGGCAAGCGCGGCGCACGTGTCGCCGTGGCCGGTGCTGGCCAGGCCATTGCCCAGCTGGGCCTGGAACGCCAGCGCAACGGCCTGCGCGCCGATGTGATACAGGCCTTCCACGCGGCCCTGCGCGCACAGACCGCGCTGGATTTGGCGCAGCAATCGCAGGCGTTGACCGAGCGTGGGCTGCGAGTGGTGCAGGGGCGGGTGACCGCTGGCCAGTCATCGCCCGTTGAGGCCACCCGGGCCCAGGTGCAGTTGGCCCAGGCCCAGGCTGAAGTGCGCCGTGCGCAAACCCAGCGCAGTGTGGCCTACCAGGCCCTGGCACGGTTGACCGGCAGCCCGCTGGCAAGGTTCGAACAGTTGCAGGCAGCCAACCTGTCCCCGGGTGATGCGCCTAGCGCCGATGCCCTGCTCGACCAGGTCGAGCAAACGGCCGAATGGCGCCTGGCCGCCGCCCAGGTCGAGCGCGGCGAAGCGTCCCTGGGATCGGAAAAGGCCCTGCGTATTCCCAACCTCACCGTCAGCCTTGGCAGCCAGTACAGCCGCGAAGACCGCGAGCGGGTCAATGTGGTGGGCCTGTCGATGCCCTTGCCGCTGTTCGACCGCAACCAGGGCAACGTGCTGGCCGCAGCCCGTCGTGCCGACCAGGCGCGTGACCTGCGCAACGCCGTGGAGCTGCGCCTGCGCAGTGAAACCCGCAGTGCCGTCAGCCAGTGGACCACGGCCATGCAGGAAGTGCAGGCCTATGACCGCACCATCCTGCCTTCTGCCCAGCAGGCCGTGGACACCGCCACACGCGGTTTCGAAATGGGCAAGTTCGCTTTTCTCGATGTACTCGACGCCCAGCGCACGCTGATCGAGGCACGCGGGCTGTACCTCGAGGCGCTGGCCTCGGCGACCGACGCGCGGGCACAGGTCGAGCGGATCTATGGCGACCTCGATGGGCTGAGCAACAAATTGAACAGCAGGAGCAACAATGACTAATCCACGCAAGATAGCCCTTCTGGCTGCCGCCATTGCCGCGCTTGGCCTGGGTGGCCTGGCCTGGACCGGCAACCTCGGCAACGCATCGAGCACTGAAGCCCGGCACGACGACCACGGCGAAGACACCCATGGCCACGGCGAGGAGCAGGCCGGTGAAGATCACGAAGAAGAGGCGGGCAAGCTGCACCTGTCCATCGCCCAGATCGAAGCTGCCGGTGTGCAACTGGCCGATGCCGGCCCTCGTGAACTGGGCACCGCCATCAGCTTCCCGGGTGAAATCCGCTTCGACGAGGACCGCACTGCCCACGTCGTGCCACGCGTGCCCGGTGTGGTCGAGTCAGTGCAAGCCGAACTGGGCCAGGCGGTCAAGCGTGGTCAGGTGCTGGCGGTAATTGCCAGCCAGCAGATTTCCGACCTGCGCAGCGAACAGCAGGCTGCCCAGCGCCGCCTGGAACTGGCGCGCCTGACCTTCCAGCGCGAACAGCAACTGTGGCAGGAACGCATCAGCGCCGAGCAGGATTACCTGCAGGCCCGCCAGGCGTTGCAGGACGCGGAGATTGCCTTGGCCAACGCCCGGCAGAAGGTCGCCGCCGTGGGCCCGGCCGGCGCCGGAAACCGCTATGAACTGCGCGCGCCGTTCGATGCCGTGGTGGTGGAAAAGCATCTGACCGTGGGCGAGGTGGTCGATGAGACCAGCAATGCCTTCACCCTGTCTGACCTGAGCCGGGTCTGGGCCACCTTCGCCGTCGCCCCGCGCGACCTGGACAAGGTGACAACCGGCCGCAACGTCACGGTCAGCGCGCCGGACCTGGGCGCCCGGGTCGAGGGCAAGATCAACTACGTCGGCAGCCTGCTCGGCGAGCAGAACCGTGCTGCCACTGTCCGCGCCACGCTGGCCAACCCCAACGGCGCCTGGCGCCCAGGGCTGTTCGTCAATGTCGCGGTCAGCGTCGAACGCTTCAACGCCGCCGTGGTAGTACCGCAAAGCGCACTGCAAACCTGGGAGGAGCAGACCGTGGTGTTTGCCCGTACCGAGGAAGGTTTCGAGGCCCGCCCGGTAACGACCGGCCGCCGCGATGCCGGCCAGGTGGAAATCACCACCGGCCTTGCCGCCGGTACGCAGGTGGCCGCTGCCGGCAGCTTTGTCCTCAAGTCCGAGCTGGGCAAGGGCTCGGCCGAGCACAGCCATTGATCACGGGAACGCCTGCATGTTCGAACGCCTGATCCAATTCGCCATCGAGCAGCGCCTGGTGGTGATGCTGGCCGTGGTCCTGATGGCCGCGGTGGGTATCCACAGCTACCAGAAACTGCCGATCGACGCTGTACCGGACATCACCAACGTCCAGGTGCAGATCAATACCGCCGCGCCCGGCTATTCGCCGCTGGAGACCGAGCAGCGCATCACCTTCGCCATCGAGACCGCCATGGCCGGCCTGCCCGGGCTCAAGCAAACCCGCTCGCTGTCGCGCTCGGGCCTGTCGCAGGTCACGGTCATTTTCGACGACGGCACCGACCTGTTCTTCGCCCGCCAACTGGTCAACGAGCGCCTGCAAGTGGCGCGTGAGCAGTTGCCCGGCGGCATCGAAGCGGGCATGGGGCCGATTTCCACCGGGCTGGGTGAAATCTTCCTGTGGACGGTGGAAGCCGAGCAGGGCGCGCTGAAGGAAGACGGCACGCCCTACACCCCGTCCGACTTGCGGGTAATCCAGGACTGGATCATCAAGCCGCAGCTGCGCAACGTGCCCGGGGTCGCCGAGGTCAACAGCATCGGCGGCCATGCCAGGCAATACCTGATTGCACCGGAGCCCAAGCGCCTGGCGGCCTACAAACTCACCTTCAACGACCTGATCGCGGCGCTGGAGCGCAACAACGCCAACGTCGGCGCCGGCTACATCGAGCGCAATGGCGAGCAGTTGCTGATTCGCGCGCCAGGCCAGGTGGCCTCGGCCGAAGACATCGCCAACATCGTCATCTCCAGTGTCGATGGCACGCCAATCCGCGTCAGCCATGTTGCTCAGGTTGGCCTGGGCGAAGAGCTGCGCTCGGGCGCGGCCACCGAAAACGGCCGGGAAGTGGTGCTGGGCACGGTGTTCATGCTGATTGGCGAGAACAGCCGCACGGTGGCCCAGGCGGTCGCCGCCAAGCTGGTCGAGATCAACCGCAACCTGCCCAAGGGCGTGGTCGCGGTGACGGTGTACGACCGCACCAACCTGGTGGAAAAGGCCATCGCCACGGTGAAGAAGAACCTGGTCGAAGGCGCCATCCTGGTCATCGCCGTGTTGTTCCTGTTCCTGGGCAACATCCGCGCTGCATTGATCACCGCCATGGTCATTCCGTTGTCGATGCTGTTTACCTTCACCGGCATGTTCAGCAACAAGGTCAGCGCCAACCTGATGAGCCTGGGCGCACTGGACTTCGGCATCATCGTCGACGGCGCGGTGGTGATCGTGGAAAACGCCATCCGCCGCCTGGCCCACGCCCAGCAACGCCATGGCCGCATGCTGACCCGCACCGAGCGCTTCCATGAAGTGTTCGCTGCCGCCCGTGAGGCGCGCCGGCCGCTGATCTACGGCCAGCTGATCATCATGGTGGTGTACCTGCCGATCTTTGCCCTGACCGGGGTGGAGGGCAAGATGTTCCACCCTATGGCCTTTACCGTGGTCATCGCCCTGCTTGGTGCCATGATCCTCTCGGTTACCTTCGTGCCGGCGGCCATTGCCCTGTTCGTCACCGGCAAGGTCAAGGAAGAGGAAGGCCTGGTAATGCGCACGGCGCGTCAGCGCTATGCCCCGGTGCTGGCCTGGGTGCTGGGCCGGCGCAAGCTGGCATTTGCTGCCGCCGCTACCTTGGTGTTGTTGTCCGGGGTGATGGCCAGCCGCATGGGTAGCGAGTTCATCCCCAGCCTCAGCGAAGGCGACTTTGCCCTGCAGGCCCTGCGCGTCCCGGGCACCAGCCTGTCGCAGTCGGTCGACATGCAGCAGCGCCTGGAACAGGCGATCATCGCCCAGGTGCCGGAAGTGGAACGGGTGTTCGCCCGCACCGGCACCGCCGAGATCGCCTCCGACCCGATGCCGCCGAACATTTCCGACGCCTATGTGATGCTGCGCCCGCGTGAGCAATGGGCCGACCCGGGCAAGCCGCGTGATGAGCTGATCGCCGAGGTACAACGCGCCGCCGCCAGCGTGCCGGGCAGCAACCACGAGCTGTCGCAGCCGATCCAGCTGCGCTTCAACGAGCTGATTTCCGGTGTGCGCAGCGATGTAGCGGTGAAGCTGTTCGGTGATGACATGGACGTGCTCAACCGCACCGCAGCGCAGATCGCCAGCAGCCTGCAAGGCGTGCCGGGCGCGTCCGAGGTAAAGGTCGAGCAGACTACCGGCCTGCCGGTGCTGACCATCGATATCGACCGCGACAAGGCGGCCCGACATGGCCTTAACGTGGGTGATGTGCAGGACGCCATTGCCATTGCCGTGGGTGGTCGCACGGCCGGCACGCTGTACGAAGGTGACCGCCGTTTCGACATGGTGGTGCGCCTGTCGGAAACCCTGCGCACCGATGTCGACGGGCTGGCCAGCCTGCTGATTCCGGTGCCGGCCAGTGCTGCTGCGGGTGCCGGGCAAATCGGCTTCATTCCGCTGTCGCAGGTGGCCACGCTGAACCTGCAGCTGGGACCGAACCAGGTCAGCCGCGAGGACGGCAAGCGGGTGGTGGTGGTCAGTGCCAACGTGCGCGGGCGTGACCTGGGCTCGTTCGTCGAGGAGGCAGAACAGACGCTGATCCAGCAGGTGCAGATACCGCCGGGTTACTGGACCCGCTGGGGCGGCCAGTTCGAGCAGCTGCAGTCGGCGGCCGAGCGCCTGCAGGTGGTGGTGCCGGTGGCCTTGCTGTTGGTCATGGCGCTGTTGCTGATGATGTTCAACAACCTCAGGGATGGCCTGCTGGTGTTCACCGGCATCCCGTTCGCCCTTACCGGTGGGGTGCTGGCGCTGTGGTTGCGGGACATTCCGTTGTCCATATCCGCTGGCGTGGGGTTCATTGCCTTGTCAGGGGTGGCGGTGCTCAACGGGCTGGTGATGATCGCCTTTATCCGTAGCTTGCGGGAGGAGGGGCGCACGCTGCGGGCAGCGGTCGAGGAGGGCGCGCTGACGCGCTTGCGGCCGGTGCTGATGACGGCACTGGTGGCGTCGCTGGGGTTCATCCCGATGGCCTTGGCTACCGGGACCGGGGCCGAGGTGCAAAGGCCGCTGGCGACCGTGGTGATTGGCGGGATTCTGTCGTCCACCGCACTGACTTTGCTGGTGTTGCCGGCGTTGTATCAGTGGGCGTATCGGCGCGAAGAGGTGCAGGAGGGTTGAGACCCCGGGGCCGCTTTGCGGCCCATCGCGACACAAGGCCGCTCCTACAGGTATACGCGTTCCCCTGTAGGAGCGGCCTTGTGTCGCGATGGGCTGCAAAGCAGCCCCAAAGTATCAAACAGTACGACGAGCCCCAGCCCTCGCATCGTTGCCTCCAGCCTCATCATGCAACGAAATCCGCGAAGTCTCCGGCAACGCCAACCCTCCCACCAAGGCCACCAGCGCAATCACCACCAGGTAGAACGCAGGTGCCAGGCTGCTGCCGGTCTGCCCGATCAGCCAGGTTGCAACCAGCGGCGCGGTACCGCCAAACAGCGTATAGGCCACGTTGTAGGTAATTGCCGAAGCGGTATAGCGGGTGCGGGTAGGGAAGCTTTCCGAGAGCAATGCCGCCGTGACAACACCACTGCACAACGCCCCCACCGCCAGCAGGATCACCCCCAGCAGCGCGCCGGACATCGAGCCGGAGCTGGCCAGCCAGTACGCCGGGAACACGCACAGCATCACCCACAGGCAGGTGAAGCCGATGGTCTTGCGCCGGCCGACGCGGTCCGAGAACGCCCCGGCCAGCGGGCAGCCGACCGCGGCGAACAGCAAGGCCACGGTGGTTACCAGCAGCGATTGCGCGCGGGTCAGGTTGCCGACCAGTTGCAGGTAGGTGGCGAAGTAGGTGGTGAACATGTAGAACGACAGCGCGGTCAGCGAGATGAAGGCCCCCAGGTTGCGGATCGCCCGGCCATGGTTGCGCAGGGTTTCCTTGAGTGGCGAATGTTCATGCTCCTTGTCCTGGGCGATGGTTTCGCGGAACGCCGGGGTTTCTTCCATGCGCCAGCGCAGGTACAGGCCGACCAACCCCAGCGGCGCGGCGATCAAGAACGGGATGCGCCAGCCCCAGGCGTTCATCGCCTCGGCCGACAGGCTGGCTTCCAGGCCATAGGCGATCACTGCCGCGCAGGCAAAGGCGGAAAAGGTCGACACCGGCACGAAGCTGCCATAGAAGGCGCGCTTGTCGTTGGGCGCGTGCTCCATCAGGTAGGCGCAGGCCCCGGCATACTCGCCTCCGGCAGAAAAGCCCTGCAGGCAGCGCGCCAGGGTCAGCAGCGCGGGGGCTGCCAGGCCGATGCTGGCGTAGGTCGGCAGCAGGCCGATGAGGGTAGTGGAGCCGGCCATCAGCAGGATGGTCAGCGACAGGATGCGCTTGCGCCCCAGGCGGTCACCCAGCGCGCCGAACACGATGCCGCCCAGCGGGCGCAGGGCGAAGGCCACGGCGAACACCGCAAAGGTCTTGAGCAAGGCCACGCTGGCGTCTTCGCTGGCGAAGAACTGGCTGGCGATCAGGGTTGCGAGAAAGCCGTAGACGGCGAAGTCGAACCATTCGACGAAATTGCCGATGGCCGAGGCGGCGATTACCCGGCGCAGGGTGGCGGGGGATACCTCGTGAGGTGTGGGCATGCGAGTGCTCTCCGGTTCCATTGGCAGGCATGATGAAAGTGGCGCTGTCGTGCAGCGCCATCATTGTTGTGCTTGCCAGTAGATCGCCGGGTGCTGGAGGACGCTTTGTCGAGGGCGACCTCGGGATGCCTGATTCAACCGCGAGCTGTTCGCTTGGCACGGTCCACTGTGGGAGCGGCCTTGTGTCGCGAAAGGGCTGCGCAGCAGCCCCCCGATTGCAGCTTCGCCACTGACATCGCCGGGGCCGCTTTGCGGCCCTTTCGCGACGCAAGGCCGCTCCCACAAGAGCCAATGCAGGCCGGGATGTTCATGCAAGACAGGCCATGCGCTCAGAAACGCATGTCCAGCGCCAGTTCGAAGGTGCGCGGCGGCCCCATGTAGTACTGGCTGTTGTAGGCCTGCTTGGCATACACCTCGTCGGTCAGGTTACGTACCCGCCCGGTCAGCGTGGTGTGTTCATCCAGCCGGTAGCGGGCGAACGCGCCGAACAGGGTGTACGCCGGGGCCTTGAGGCTGTTGGCGTTGTCGGCATACACCGAGCCCACGTAGCGCGCGTCTGCCCCCAACGACCACGCCGGGGTCAGGCTGTAGTTCAGCCACAGGTTGGCGACGTTGGCCGGTACGTTCACCGGGGCGTTGCCCTTGCGCGATACCGACACGCCGTTGACCGCCTCGTTGAACTCGTCGTACTGCGCATCGACATAGGCATAGTTGGCCTCGGCCAGCAGCTTCGGCGTCACCTGCAGGCGCCCGGACAGCTCGACGCCACGCGAGGTCTGCTGCCCGGCCTGGACCGTGAGGTTGGCATCGTTGGAGTCGCGCACGGCAAAGTCCTTGCGCACGATCTGGTACAGCGCCAGCGTGGCCGCACCGCGCCCGTCGAGAAAGTCGAACTTGCTGCCCACTTCCCACTGCTCGCCCTTGGACAGGTCGAACATCCCGACGTTGGAATAGGTCGCCGCCGCCAGCGAGCCTGCCGGCAGGTCGGCAGAGGTACTGTACTGCGCATAGACGCTGGCGGACGGGGTCAGCGCATAAGTCAGGCCGATACGCCCGGAAAGCGGTTCCCAGCGGCGTTCGAAGAACGCCGGCGAGGTTGGCGTCACCGCGCCGTAGTTGGTCACCTGCATGTCCAGGTAGTCGTAGCGCAGGGCGGTCAGCAGGGCCAGGCGTTCGGTGAGTTGCAGGCGGTTTTCGGCAAACACCGCGCGGTTGGTCACCTCGTGACGGCGTTGCTTGGTCAGGCCGGCATTCACCCCGGGGATGTCGTCGAAGCTGCCGGGGGCGAAGTGCTCGGCATCGACCACGTCGCTCCAGCTGCTTGAGGTGGGGTAGAGGGTCTGGCGCATGCGCGAGTACTCCAGCCCCAGCGACCACTGGCTGGCCAGGCCGAACAGCTGGTTGTCGTGGCGCAGCTCGATGCGGTCACCCAGCAGGTTCTGGTCGTGGCGCTGCAGGTAAGGGCTGCTGCGTCGTACCTTGCCATCGCTGGTGTAGCTGTAGCGTTCGAGGTTGCGGTAGTCGCGCTGGGCGTTGTAGTGGTACAGCGTGTTCTGCACGCTGGTGCTGTCGCTGAGCTGGTAGTCGAGGATCGAGCGTAGCCAGCGTACCCGCTGCTCATAGCGGCCGTCGCCGACGTTGTAGTTTTCGAAGCGGCGGCTGTTGTCGATCTTCATCGTGCTGCGCCCGGGCAGGATCGGCGAGCCCCAGTAAGGGCTGTCTTCGCGGTCTTCCTGGTATTCCAGGGCCAGGGTGTGGGTGAGGTTGGGCGTGAGGTCGCTCAGCAACGAAAAAGCCAGGCTGTCTGTGTGCCGTTCGTTGCGGTCGATGTAGCCGTTGCCATGCCCGCGGCTGAAGTCCAGGCGCATGAAGTGGTGGGCATCGGCGGGGTTGCTGGCCAGAGCCTGGTTGATGCCGAACGCCACTTCGCTGTCGTCGAAGCTGCCATGGCGGATACGGCCGTCGATGGTCTGCTGATCGCGGCTGGCCAACTTGGTGATGTAGTTGATCGAGCCGCCGACCGCGCCGGCACCATGCAGGAACGACGACGGGCCGCCAATCAATTCGACGCGGTCGAGTACCCAGGCATCCACTGGCCGGGTGGCGCTGCTGTAGCCCAGGTTGATGCCGTTGTACAACTGGGTGACCTGGTTCTGGGTGAAGCCGCGGTAGGCGACGAAGCCGCCAAAGCCCGGGTTGGCCGAGGCGTTGACGCCGGTCATGGCGTTGATCACGTCCTGGCTGTCCTTGGCGCCGCGCTCTTCGATCAGGCGGCGGTCCGAGACGCTGACCGAGGCTGGCGTTTCCCGCGCGGTGAGGCCCAGGCGCGAGCCAGTGCGGATCGGCTCGTCCAGTTGCACGCCGCTGGCGGCGTCGCGTTCACCGTCGATGGTGGTGGCGCTCAGTTCTACCGGGGCAGCATCCGCCCAGGCAAGGTTGCAGGTGCCCATGAGGAGCACCAGGGAGGTTTTGCGAAGCATGTTGGTGTGTCTTCCACGCAAAGGTCATGGCTGACCGCGAACGCGCACAGTCAGGCGCGCCCGGCTGAGGTCAGGCGAAATGAGGTACGGCTGCGGGGAAGGTGGCAGGGGAGGCGCGGGGGTTGAGGGCGGGGCGTTGATAACGCGGCGGCGGTTGCGCCCAGCTGCGCACCACGATGGGCGAGGTGGCCACGGCTTGCGCCGGGGTGAACGACCAGCCGCTGCTGCTGAGCGGCACGGCCAGGCCGAACGAGGAGCACACCGGGCAATCGAGCTGGGCCATGTGCTGGTCGCCGCCAGCGCCTTCCAGGTCGATGGCTACGCCGTGTTCGCTGTTGATCGAGCAGAAACCGCCTTCCAGGCCGGCCAGGCGCAGGCCACCCATCTGGCCATGGTGCAGGCCACACAGAACCAGGCTGAACAGGACGCTGGCGTAGAGCGTCCAGGCGGTCAGCGTGCGGGTGTGTCGGGTGGTTTTCATGGCGGCGAATCTACCACCCGGACGAACGGTCGGGTAGTGCTTCGGCCTTGATATTTTGCGGCGCTTTGCGCCCCGGGGTTCTGTCAGGCCGCGCGCTCCAGTACATCCAGCAAATCGACGAACTCCAGCGCCAATTTGTGCCGCGGCGCCAGGTGCACCAGCGGCACTGAGGTATGGTGCGACTCACGCATCTTGATCGAATGGCTAAGGTATACCGGCAGCACCGGCATGCCCTCGCTGCGCAATTGCTCGACCAGGGTCTGGTGCAGTGCGGTGCGCCCGGCGAACTGGTTGACCACCACACCTTCCACCTGCAACGCCGGGTTGTGGTCCTGGCGCAGTTCTTCAACCTCGGCCATGACGTTGTGCAGGGCCTGGCGCGAGAAACTGTCGCAGTCGAACGGAATCAACAGCCGCTCGGCCGCTACCAGCGCGCTGAAGGTATAGAAGTTGAGCGCCGGTGGGGTGTCGATGTAGATCCGCTCGTAGTCCTCGCCCAGCTCCACCAGCAGCTTGCGCAGCTTGTTGATCTTGAACTTGCGATCCAGCTTCCCTTGCAGGTCGCTGAGGTCGGGGCTGGCGGTGACCAGGTGCAGGTTGCGGTAGCGGGTCTCGGTGATCGCCACCCGGTGCTTCTTGCCGGCAGCGGTGACCGGCGACAAGGTCTGGCGGAAGAAATCGGCGATGCCGGAAGGAATAGCGTCATTGACCAGCCCGGTCAGGTAGTAGGTGGCATTGGCCTGCGGGTCGAGGTCGACCAGCAAGGTCCGGTAGCCTTCGGCGGCACTGGCTGCGGCCAGGTTGCAGGCGATGCTGGACTTGCCGACGCCACCTTTCTGATTGAAAACCACGCGACGCATCAGACGTTCATCCATGAAGTGAAAATGTCAGGTTGGGGTCAATCCTATGACTGTAACAAGACAGTTTCATGACAATGAATGTTACAACCTGCCCATTCATTATTGTGTGTTCCGGCCCTTTCGCGGGTGAACCCGCTCCTACAGGTTATGCACCGCCCTTGAGGGCTGCGGGGTACCTGTGGGAGCGGGTTTACCCGCGAAGAGGCCGGAACAGGCAAGCAAGGGCGCTCAGGCAACAACCACCCGATTGCGCCCCTCCTGCTTGGCCCGGTAAAGCGCCCGGTCAGCCTCGCTGAACGCATCCCCCGGTTCGCTCTCGGCCTCGCCATCCCAATGCGCCACCCCCAGCGACACCGTCACCGCGCCCACCGGCTCCACCGGCGTATCCTGCACCGTTAGCCGCAGCCGCTCGGCCACCCCTGCCGCAACTTCCAGGCTAGCCCCCGGCAGCAGCATCAGGAACTCCTCGCCGCCGGTGCGGCACAGCAGGTCACCCTCGCGGCAGCAGCGGCGCATCAGCTCCGCCAACCGGCGCAACACCTGGTCACCCACCTCGTGCCCGTGGCAGTCGTTTACCCGCTTGAAATGGTCGACATCCAGCACGATGGCCGCAAACGGCCGGCCTTCGGCTTCCAGCAACGACAGGCTGAACTCCAGGCTGCGGCGGTTGCCCAGGCCGGTCAGCGGGTCGGTCTGGGCGTCGCGGTTGAGCCGACCGATGCGCTCATGCAGCAGGTTCAGCCCGAACAGCAGCGCGCGCTTCAACTCGGCCGCCTCGAAATACCAGGCCGGTACCCGATGCAGGCGTTCGGCAGTGCCGGCCCGATCCATCGAGCGGGCGCCGGCGGCCAGCTGCCACAGCGGCCGAGCGATGGTCATGGCCAGCCACCACAGCAGCATGCTGCCCACGAGAGCCAACGGCGCGGAGGTGCCGACCACGTTGAGGATCAGATGGCTCAGTGGCATCACCGTCTGGGTCAGCGGCTGCTGCGCCACCACGCCCCAACCGGCGCTGGGCACGGTGGCGTATCCGGCGAGCATTTCCACGCCGAGGCTGTTGGTCAATTGCCGGGTACCATTGCCCAGGCCCGCCAGCTGGTCGATCAGTGCATTGCCCTCAACCACCGTACCCACCCGCTGACTGTCGGGGTGGTACAGCAGACGGCGGTTGCGGTCGACCACGTACAGGTAGGAACCGTCCTTGTAGAAATGCTCGCCCAGCAGGCTGTTGAGAATGTTGTGTTCACGCAGGTACAGGCTGCCGCCGACATACCCCAGGTAGCGGCCGTTGCTGTCGTAAATGGGTTGCGACAGCGCTACCACCAGGTTGTTGGCCGCCGAAATGTAGGGCGTCGACACCAGTGGGCGGCGCGCCTGTAGCGCCTCCTGGACACCGGGAGAATGCATGTGCCTGCCGACCAGGTGCCGCAAGGGGGCGGGAGAAACCGCCAGCAGCACCCCGTTGGCATCGATCACGAACGTGGAATTGAAGGCCATGCTCTGGCTCAGGACACGCTCGGCCTCCGCCTGCAGGGCGACGGCGTCACCCAGCTGGCGGCCTTGCACGCCCGCGCTGAACGACAGCTGTTGCAAGGCGTTGCCGATAAAAGTCTCGGTAATGCTGGCCAGCTTCATCGCATACACCCGGTTGGCTTCCAGGGCGTGGTCGATCAGCAATTGGCGTTGCACCCGGTAGCTGGCGAAATAGCTGGCGCACAGCATCACCACGGCGGTAAGGGCGCAAAGCACCAGAATGAGTGTGCGTAGATCCAGGCGCAATCCGTGCTTGGTGTGTGACAATCCTGACCTCGAGTGATCAAAAACCGGCTACGAAATGTGGGCAACATTACGCGTTATGGGCGCAGTGGGGAACTGCGTTCAGGAGCCTGCGTTTTCCAGCGCGTCCAGCTCGTCTTCAACCTGTTGCATGCGCTGCTGCGCCAAGGCCTGCACCTTTGCGTCGCGGGCCGATTCGCGCATCAGGGCAGTGAGCTTCTCGCTCAGGCGTTTGCCGGCCTCGGTGTCTTCCAGGGCGTGGGCCTTCGCCGGGTCCTGGGTGGCCTCGACGATGGTGGCGAACTCGGCATCGCTGAAGTTCTTTTCGCTGTACAGGCGGAACAGGTCCTGGCGCTGGTCCTCGACCGTCAGGTGCTTGCGCAGCACGCCCTGGATGGTCGCCTGCGATAGCTGCGGGTGCGTGCGGCCGAGCAGCGCGGCCATGCGCTCGATGTTGTGCGTGTAGGCATCCTGCAGCGGCAGCTGGGCCAGGATCTGTTCTTCGCGGGAGGGTTTCTGGTCGCAGGCGGTGAGGGCTGCAGTCAGCAGCAGGGGCAACAGCAACTTCTGGAGGCGAGGCATGGTGTGGCCTGGTTGGGCAGTGAGTGCTGCCGATTATACGGCAGTTGTGGTTGCCTGATGTATTTTGGGGGCCGCTGTGCGGCCCATCGCGACACAAGGCCGCTCCCACAAGGCCGTCACAGGTTTCTGAAGGTGCATTGCACCTGTGGGAGCGGCCTTGTGTCGCGAAAGGGGCGCGCAGCGGCCCCAGGATTTTTCAGGTCACGAGAAACATCAGAACCCACCCCCCAACGGCCATTCCACCGCCAAGCGTATCTGGTCCCCATCCAGCTCCGCCTGTGCCGTATTGCCCCGATGCACGTTATGCCGCAGCGAAAACGCGGTGCCTTTGGCCTTGCCGCTCTGCACCACATACCGTGCCTCCAGGTCGCGCTCCCAATGCTTGCCCCCCTTGCCATACCCCAGGTAGGCATACCCTCCCGCAGGGTCGACATGGGTACCGTCGATATCGAACCCGCGCACGTACAACGCCGTCAGGTTCAACCCCGGCACGCCGTAGGCGCCCATGTTCAGGTCATAGCGCGCCTGCCACGACTTTTCGTTCGGCGCGTTGAAGTCCGACATCTGCACCGCGTTGGCAATGAAGATCGCCCCTCGGGTCACGTAGTCGAATGGCGTGTTGCCGTCCACCTGCTGCCAGCCCAGGCTGAAACCGTGCGGCCCATGGTCGTAACGCGAGACCAGGCTCCAGGTGGTGTTGTCGATGCGCCCGGACAGCGCCTTGCCGGTGTCGGTGGTGCGGTAAAGGTTGAGGTCGAGGGTGAGGCTGCGGCGCTCATCCAGGGCATGGCTTAGGGTGCTGCCCAGGTAATGCTGGTTCCAGCTGTCCTGGTAACGTGAGGTGTACAGGCTGCCGCTGAAGGCGGCGCCGGGGTTCCACACCACGCCGGCCAGGTCGAAGCTGTTGCCTTGGCGGCCATTGGAGTAGTTCACCACGAAGCCTTGGTCGTGGCTGGATGCATTGCGGTCGGCGTTTTCGTTGAAGTGCCCGGCCACCAGCCTGAGGTCGTCGAACTCGGTGCTGTCAAGGAAGAACCCGGTCGCTGTCTCGGGTAGCAGGCGGCTGTCGGATGAACTGAACACCGGGGTCTTGACCCGTTGCTCACCGTAGGACAGCACGGTATCGGCCATGCGCAGTTTCAATGCTGCGCCGGCACGGCTGTATTCGTTCTTCGGGTGCCCCTCGTTATCCACCCCGAGCAAGCGTGCCTTGCCCACGCGCCCGCCGCCGCTGTCGAGTTGCACGCCCAGGTAGGCGTGGGCGTCGACCCCGACACCGATCAGCCCCTGGGTGAAACCGGACCGGAAGGTGCCCATCAGGCCATAGGCCCATTCCTCGGCCTTGCCGCTACGTTCATCGCGCGGCTTGTAGGCGTTGCGCCCGGCACTGTTGCGCCCGCCATGCTTGTAGTCGCGCTGGTCGAATACGCTGCGGTTGAGCAGGCTCCAGCGGCCATCCTCGACAAAACCGTTGCTTTGCGATTGGGCGGAGTCGGCCAGCGCAGGGGGCGCGAGCAGGGCGCTGGCGAGCAGCAGGGCGACAGGGCGCGGCATAGGCAGAACTTCCTGTTCAGGGGGCGCGCAAACGCAAGATGTGCGCGCCGTCGAAGGGGTCGATGAGGTAGTGGGCATGCACGCCGAAAGTGTTCAGCAGGCGCTCGGGGGTGAGCACCTCGAGCGGTTTGCCGAGGGCGACCAGTCGGCCTTTGTCGAGCACCGCTACGTGGTCGCAGGTGAGCGCCTGATTGAGGTCGTGCAGGGCCACCAGGGTGGTCACCGGCAAGGCCTGCACCTGTTGCAACAGGCTCAGCTGGTGCTGGATATCCAGGTGGTTGGTCGGCTCGTCCAGCAGCAGCACCTGCGGCCGCTGTGCCAGGGCTCGGGCGATGTGCACCCGCTGGCGCTCGCCCCCGGACAGCGACCCCCAAAGGCGTGCGCGCAGGTGCAAAGCGTCGAGGTCGGCCAGGGCCTGCTCGACGATCGCGCGGTCTTCCCGGGAGAACGGCGCCAGCACCGACAGCCAGGGGGTGCGGCCCAGGGCAACGGCATCGAACACGCTGATCGCATCGAGGGTGTCGGCCTGCTGTTCGACCAGCGCCAAGGCCTGGGCTACACGGCGGCGGGGCAACTGTGCCAGCGGTTCGCCCAGCAACTGCACGCTGCCGTTGCCTGGCTTGCGCAGCCCGGCCAGCACCTTCAGCAGCGAGGACTTGCCGGAACCGTTGGGGCCGACGATGCCCAGGGTTTCACCGGCGACAACGCTCAGTTCGATATCGCTGAGCACGGTATTGCCGGCCAGTTGCAGCCCCAGGTTCTGGCAACTCAAGGGGGCCAGCTGTAGCGCCGTCATGACCGTCATGGGCGCCCCCGGCGGCTGACCAGGATCAGCGCGAAGACCGGTGCGCCGAGCAGAGCCGTGACTACGCCCACGGGGATCACCTGGCCAGGGATCAAGATGCGCGACAGGATGTCGGCGGCAATCAGGAACAGTGCTCCGCCCAGTGCGCTGGCGGGCAGCAGGCGGCTGTGCCCGGGGCCGAGCAGCAGGCGCAGGGCATGGGGGATCACCAGCCCGACAAAACCGATGGCGCCGACGATGGACACCATCACCGCGGTCACCAGCGCCGCGCAGCTGATCAGCAGCAACTGGGTACGCCGCACCGGGATGCCCAGCGACGCCGCCGAGTCGGCACCGAAGGTGAAGGCATCCAAGGCACGGCGATGCCACAGGCACACCAACAGCCCGAACAGTACAACTGGCACGGCCAGCCACACCGAAGGCCAACGTACGCCACTGAGGTTACCCAGCAGCCAGAACAGGATGCCGCGCGCCTGCTCGGCGGTGGCCGACATGGTGATGAGGAAGGCGGTAAGGGCGTTGAACAGTTGCGAGCCGGCGATCCCGGCAAGGATCACCTGGGCATTGTTGCTGCTGGGGCCGGCTGCCCGGGCCAGCAACAGTACCAAAGCGAACGCTGCCAGGGCACCGATGAACGCGCCGCCGGACATGCTCAGCGCCAGGCTGCCGAAGCCCAGCAGGCCCACCAGCACCGCACCGGTCGAGGCGCCGGCAGACAGCCCCAGCAGGTAAGGCTCGGCCAACGGGTTGCGCAACAGTGCCTGGAGGATCACGCCGCAGGTGGCCAGGCCGGCGCCGCAGGCCGCGGCAACCAGGGTGCGGGGCAGGCGGTAGTTCCAGACGATGCCGGCGTCGATCGGGTCGACCGGGTAGCCGGCCTGCCACAGTTGGTTGGCCAGTACCTGGCCGACCACGCCGGGCGACAGGTTGGTTTCGCCGATGGCGGTGCCGGCCAGCAGGGCCGCCAACAGGGCGGCCAGGGCAACGGCGATGCAGGGTAGCAGGCGCATCATCACTGGGCTGCTTTGCCGCTGGCGAAGGCGGCGGCCAGTGTCTGCAGGCCGCTGAACAAGCGAATGCCGGCCTGCATGGCGTCGGCGTCGAGGATGATGATGCGGTCGTGCTTCACCGCGTCCATGTTGCGCGTTACCGGGTCGCTACGCAGGAATGCCAGCTTCTTCTGGTAGTCGTCGGCGGGGTAGCGGCGGCGGTCCATGCGGGCAATGATCAGCCAGGTGGGGTTGGCCTTGGCCAGGGTTTCCCAGCCTACGGTCGGCCATTCTTCGCTGGACTCGACCACGTTGCGCACGCCAAGGGTGCGCAGCATGAAGTCGGCGACCCCCTGACGGCCCGCCACATAGGGGTCGATGTGCAGATCGGCGCTGGAGAACCAGAACAGCGCCGAGGTGGCGGACAGGTCGTTGTCGGCCAGTTGCGCCTTGGCACTGTCCAGGCGGCCTCTGAGCTCGGCATTCAGGGCCGTGCCACGGTCCTGCACGTCGAAGATTGCCGCCAGCTGGCTGACGCTCTTGTAGATAGTGTCGACCTGGAACGCCTGCAGGCGGGTGCCATCGGCACCCACCAGGTTGTCCTTGCCTTCGCAGTCCGATGGCAGCAGGTAGGTGGGGATGCCCAGTTCATCGAACTGTTCGCGGGTGGCGACCGCCCCCTGGGCACCGACCATCCATTCGAACTGCACCGTCACCAGTTGCGGGCGCTTGCCCACTACCGCCTCGAAGCTGGGCTCGTTGTCGGCCAGGCGCGGCACCTTGGCGTTCTGCACCTGATACTCGGGCAGCACATTGTTGAACCACAGCGAGGTGGCCGCCAGTTTGTCGCCCAGCCCCAGCGCGTAGAGCATCTCGGTACTGGCCTGGCCAATGGTGACCGCGCGTTGCGGCGCCTGGGCGAAGGTTTGCGGCTTGCCGCAGTTGTCGACCGTCAGCGGGTAGTGGGTGGCAGCAGCCTGGGCCAGGCCGGTGAGGCCGAGGCCGGCGAGCAGGGTGGCAAAACGGGGCAGCATGCTGGGCGATCTCCTATCGGACAGTTCGGGTGAGGAACGCACGGACAGGCATCGCCGAGCCCCCGCTGGCGGCAGGGGCAACACTGATGGCCAATCCCGGACACCCCGCCGGTTGGTGAATGTAGGCCGGCAGGTCTCCTGACTGGTGCGTCATGGCCTGGCTCCGGCCTTCCCGGGTTCGTGGCCCAGTGGCATCGATGGAGCAGGCTCGGCACCTACAGTTGCGGGGGCAGTTCCGTTTGGCCCGAATTGGCGGGCCTGGGATTCCCTATTGATTCCGTGGTGGAAACCGGCGGCCGGCATGGTAGACCATCGTGCCGCCGGGTGAAAACGCTTTTCAGAAGTACTTCAGCCAGGTGATGTCGCGCCGCCGCGCCTTCAGGCGGGCGAACCAGCGCACCGGCAGGTACAGCGAAACCGCCAGCAGCACTGCCCCCAGCCACACGGCGGCGATGCCGTCGAAGCCGAAGTAGTCGCCATGGTTGCGGCCGAACAGCGCCACGCTGGCCAGGTACAGCAGCTTCAGCACATACAGGTGCAGCAGGTAGAAGAACATCGGTGCCGCGCCGAACACCGCCAGGGCACTGATCCAGCGAGCCTGGCCGGCGCGTTCGAAGGCGCGCAGCAACAGCAGGCCACAGCCCAGGGTCAGGGCCAGGAACAGCAGCGATGGCGGGTACTTGGTGATGTTGAAGAAGCTCATCAGGGTTTGCGTGACGGTCGGGTAAACGCTCCATGGCGCCTCGCCGTAGCCGTTGACCAGGCGCAACACGACAAAGCCCAGCAGCGCGATCAGCCCGGCCAGCAGCAGGCGATGCTGGCGTTGGCCGGCCTCGCTCGCGCGGGCGAACCAAGGGCCCAGGCCGTAGCCCAGGGCGATGACCCCGATCCACGGCAGCACGGGGTAGGAGGTGCGCAGGCGCAGGCTTTCGGAGAACTCCAGCCAGCCCCGGTCATGCAGGATCGCCCATGGCACGTGCAGGGCGGATTCGACGCCGAAGTGCAGACCATCGAGCAGGTTGTGGCCGGCGATGATGATTGCGCCCACGGCGATCAGGGCGGCACGTGGCAACCACACCAGCAGCGACAGGGCGATCATGCTCACGCCGATGGCCCAGATCACTTGCAGGTAGATGACGCTGGGCGGTAGCTGGAAGGTCCAGGCGAAATTGACCAGGGTGAACTCCAGCACCACCAGGAACAGCCCGCGCTTGAACAGGAACGCCGAGACATCGCCGCGGCCCTGGTGTTTCTCGCCGTACAGCCAGGCTGAAAGGCCGGTCAGCAAGACGAACACCGGCGCGCACAGATGGGCCAGGGTGCGGCTGAAGAACAGCGTGGGCTCGGTGGTATCAATGGCCATCGGGTCACTGACCTGGCGGTGCAGAAAGAAGGTTTCACGAACGTGGTCCAGGAGCATGAACAGGATTACCAGGCCGCGCAGGGCGTCGATGCTCTGCAGGCGCTGGGTGAGCAGGGTGGGGGTGGCACTGGCGCTTGTCATGGGAGGTCGCTGATAGGAATGGATGTCAACTGAAACGTTATCTTATAACTAAAGTGTGACGGGACGGTAGATGTTTTTGTGCTACCTGTGCCGGCCTCTTCGCGGGTAAACCCGCTCCTACAGGGATATCACAGAATTCGAATACGGTGAGGTCCCTGTAGGAGCGGGTTTACCCGCGAAGAGGCCGGTGCAGGCAGTTCAGATCAGAAGCTGTAATCCACCGTCGCAAAGTACGACCGTGGCATCCCCATCAGCCACTGCTGGCCACTGAACGCCGACTGCACATACTCACGGTCGAACAGGTTGTTCAACTGCAACCCTAGCCGCACATCCGGCAACACCTGCCAGCCGATGTCGGCATCCACCACGGTGTAGCCGGGGGCGCTCTGGGTGTTGGCGGTATTGGCATAGCGCTCGTCCACATAACGCGCGCCAATGCCGGCCTTTAGCCGCTGGCCGAAGCCTTTGCTCAGCCACAGGTTGGCGGTACGCCGCGGGACATTGGCCGGGCGATTGCCCGCACGGTCCTGCGCCACGGCACCGATCATTTCGTCGAAGTCGTCGTACCTTGCGCGCACGATCGCCGCATTGGCCGACACCTGCCACTGGTGCGCCAGCGCCAGTTCCAGGGTTGCCTCCAGGCCATCGGACGTCTGCTGGCCAGCCTGCTGCTTCTCGTGGGTGACCGGGTCATCCACCAGCAGCTTCTTCTTGACGATGTGGTAGGCCGCCAATGTCCATTCGCCACGCCCTTCCCAGAAGCGCTGCTTCAGGCCCACTTCGGTCTGCCTGGCCTCGGTCAGGTCGTAGTGCATCTGGTTGGCGCTGAGGCTGATGAGGTTGTCGACCCCATCCTCGCTGGTGGAGTACTGGCCATACAGCGACAGGTCGTCGCTGACCGCAAACACCAGCCCGGCACGCCAGTTGCCGCCTTGCAGGCTGCGGTCGCTGCGGCTGTCGGTGGTCAGTTTTTCCTGGTCGATGTGGTTCTGGTCGCGGCGCACGCCGGTGACCAGCGACAGGCGATCGCTCAACTGCAGGCGGTTTTCGGCAAACAGGGCAAAGGTGTGGGTGGTGGACAGCGTTTGCGGGCGTAACGGCGAGGCGCTGTGGAACCAGCCTGGTTGCGGCTGCCACGGGTCGACGTAGTCACCGCCCACATCGTTGTAGGGCGCGTTGCTGTCGACGTTGAAGCGGACCTTGTTGTACTCGGCGCCGACCACGGTCTTGCTGGCCAGGCCAAACAGCCTGTGGTCGAGGGTGAAGGCTTGTCGGTCGCCGAACTGTTCCTGGTTGTGCTTGATCTGCAGATAGCTGCCGCGCAGCAGCTGCTGGCGCCCTGCATCCCAGCTGTACTCCTCGGCATTGCGCCAGTGACGGCGGCTCTTGATGTAGTACAGCTGATTGCTGGCGCTGAGGTGATCGTTCAACGTCCAGTCGGTATTCAGGCGGGTCCATTCATCGACGTAATGCTGCACGTCGTCCTGCACGTTGTAGTTCTTCTTGCGCAGGCTGCTGCGGTAGTGGCCGTCGATCAGCGGGGTGCCGTAGTAGTTGGCAGGCTGCGCATCGCCGCGGTCGTGAGCGAGGGTGAAGCTGAGGTCGTCGCTGGCATCGAAGCGCAGCGCGGCGCTCAGCGCCAGGCTGCGTGACGGGGTGCGGTCGACCCAACCGTTACCGGTTTGCTGGTTCAGGGCCAGGCGGTAGCTCAGGCGCTCACCGAGGCTGCCGCCGCTGTCCAGGCCGAGCTGCTGGCGGTCCCACGAACCGTAGCCCAGGCGCAGGTGGTTGCGTACCTCGCCGGCAAACGGCTTTTTCGGGATCACGTTGACCACCGCCCCGGTGGCGCCTTCGCCATACAGCACCGAAGCCGGGCCGCGAATGACATCGATGCGCTCGACCATCCACGGGTCGACCGGGAACGTCTGGGTGCCGGCACCGGTGTACAGGCGTGCGCCGTCGAACAAGGTCATCACCGAGCCGTGCCCGGTAAAACCGCGGGCGGACAACCCCGTGCCGCCGTCGCCCGGGGAGCCGATGTAGCTGATGCCCGCTGAGCGGGTCACCGCGTCCTGCACGGTGAGGTTGTTGCGCTGCTGGATCTGCTCGGCGCTGATGCTGCTGGTGCTGGCCGGTGTCTCCAGGGCGCTGAGGCCCAGGCGCGAACCAGCCTGGGTCGGTGTGGCCAGGTCGATGGCGTGGCTGTCGAGCGTGTCGGTGATGGCCGTGGAAGGCAGGGCCAGTGGTTGTCGCTCGAGGTCATCGGCCAGGGCCGGCAGGGAAACGGCCAGGCAGGCCGCCAAGGGGTGAAGCTTGAAGATACGGGACATGTCGTTCCACTACTGCAGGAATGAATGGATCCCGGTGGAAAACACGCAAAGGCGCACCGTGCACGCAGGCGCACGCACGGATACCGGCCTGCGCCCGCCCACCGCGGGTTGCCAAGTGAAGCTCCAGGCCGGTCTCCGGGCTTGCGAGGGGCATGAAACCTTCACCTTCCCATGCAAGTGCACAGTGGTATCTCGAAGGGTTCGCTCGCTTACCGTTGCGGGGGCAGCGCCGGACTAGTCGTGGGCAACACGACGCACCGGCTTCCCGTTTCACCCTGCGCGCGGCGGCGCAGGGCACCTGAAACTGGCGGGCATATGACCATTGAAACGCGGGGGCGTCAATTCTGCCGGCTACCAGTGGAACAACTCTCGTCGTGCCCCCTCGGTAATCGCCACGATCCCCGGGTGCTTGACCTTGCGCTCCACCGAAATGGCATAGAACGACTCGTGCACCGCCTCGGTCTGCCCGATCAGCTCCACGCCATATTGGCGGCACACCTCCTGGGCGATCACGCTGGGCGCGACGAAGATGCCGCTGCCCGACTGCCCGAATGCCTGCATCAAGGCACTGTCATCGAACTCGCCCACGATCCGTGGCTGCACCTGCTGCTCACCCAGCCAGCGCAGCAGGCGGCTGCGTACCACGGTTTCCTGCCCGGGGATAAGCAATGGCGCATCCTGCAGGCAGGCGGGGAAGGGGCCTTCCAGGCGGTGTGCCAGCGCCGGGGTGGCGAAGAAGCTCAACCCGCATTCGCCCAGTTTCTGGCTATAGCCCTTGATGTCCAGGTGGCTGGGCATGGGGCTGTCGGAAATCACCAGGTCCAGGCGCTGGATCGCCAGGTCGGCCAGCAGCCGTTCGAGCTTGTCTTCGCGGCAGTTGATGCGCAGCACGTCGTCCAGCTCCATGGTCGGTGCCAGCAGGCGGTAGACGATGGACTTGGGTACCACGTCCGCCACACCCACGCGGAACAGGATCTGCTCCTGCGGGCCGGCCCGCAGCATGGCCTCCAGTTCGCTTCCCAGCTGGAACATCTGCTCGGCATAGATCAGCGTCTGGCGCCCGGTTTCGGTCAGTTCCAGCTGGCGCCCCACGCGCTGGAACAACTCCAGGCCGTAGGTCTGTTCGAACAGGCTGATCTGCCCGCTGATGGTTTGCGGGGTCAGGTTCAACTGTTCGCTGGCGCGGGCGATGCTGCCGGTCTTGGCCACGGCCCAGAAGTAGTGCAACTGCCGATAGTTGAGCATCGGTATCGTTCCGGATTCGTAAAAACCGAAGTATAACCGCTGAAAATACGAATTTTCCGGATGTGTTGCGCTCTTTAGAATGCGACTCCATCAGGCGCCGTGTGCGCCGCCGGAACATGAAAAGCGAGGAACCCATGCTGCAACTAAAATCCATCGGCACGCCGCTGGTGCTGGCCTTGGCCCTGTTCACCCTGGCCGGTTGCGAGCAGGCCGAGAAATCCGCCCAGCAGATGCTCGACCAGGCCGCACAGTCGGCCAAGCAGGCCATCGACGACACCAACAAGGCCGCACAGCAGGCGTTGAGCGAGGCCATCGGCAGCGAAGGGCACAAGCCCAAGGACGCCTACAAGAAAGAAGACACCCAGGAAATCTGACCCCCAACCGCTGCTGCAGGATTTGAACAATGGAATACTTGCTGGAACTCGTCGCTAGCCCTACCGCCTGGGTTGCCCTGGCTACGCTGGTGGCCATGGAAGTCGTGCTGGGCATCGACAACCTGATCTTCATCTCCATCCTGACCAACAAGCTGCCGGTGGAGTACCGCTCCAAGGCGCGCCGTATCGGTATCAGCATGGCCCTGGTCATGCGCCTGGCCTTGCTCAGCACGGTGGCCTGGATCGTCCAGCTGACCGACCCGGTGTTCGAAGTGTTCGGCAATGCCTTCTCCTGGAAGGACGTGATCCTGATTGCCGGTGGCCTGTTCCTGCTGTGGAAGGCGACCAAGGAAATCCACGAGAACGTCGACCCGCACGGGGCCAAGGAAGAAGCCAAGGTGTCGTCGACGGTTACCCTGGGCTTTGCCGCGGCGATCTTCCAGATCCTGCTGCTGGACATCGTCTTCTCGGTCGACAGCATCATCACCGCCGTGGGCATGACCGAGCACCTGCCTATCATGATCATTGCCGTTATCACTGCCGTGATCGTCATGATGGTGGCCGCCGACCCGTTGGCCAACTTCATCAACGACAACCCGACCGTGGTGATGCTGGCCCTGGGCTTCCTGATCATGATCGGCATGACGCTGATCGCCGAAGGTTTCGGCGCCCATGTACCGAAGGGTTATGTGTACGCGGCCATGGCCTTCTCGACGGCGATCGAGATCCTCAACATCCTGGCCCGTCGGGCACGGTTGAAGCGTGAGGCGGCTGAAGGTTGATGTGAAAAAGCGGGGCGCTTGCGCCCCGTTCGCGGGTGAACCCGCTCCCACAGGTCCCCGCCGTTTCTGAAGGCAGCGGAGGACCTTGTGGGAGCGGGTTCACCCGCGAATGGGCCTCGGAAATCTCTGAATCAGTGCACCCCGGCATGCCGCCGCGACCGGCGCACAGGCTGTGGCTTGGCGGGGGCCTGCGGTGGCAGGTGGTGGTGGGAATGACGCCGCACGATACGCAGTACACCCCATAGCATGGCGGCTGCAACGCTCAGCCACATGCCAACCAGCATGAGGATTGCCATGGTCAGGCTCATCTGTGCCTCCATCTCTACGGGCCGCGCTCGGTCGCCGACGCTGGCCTTCCAGACACTGCTTTAGTCTAGTCTTTCGCCTGTGACGTTCCATTGACCAAAGGTCTATTGCTTGGTCCGATTTGCTCCTAAGCGGTGTCGGACTATACCCGCGCCGCTGTCCGACCTATGATCGGTGGCCAGAGCCGGGCGCTGCCTGCCCGGCGTTGGAGCAAGCGAGTGTCCATGCAGCAACCTTCGTTCAAGACCATCCCTCGTCGGCTGCTGGCTGCCTGCCTGGTTGCAGCCAGCCTGGCCGGTTGCGCCAGCGCACCCTCCGGCAACCTCAAGGGCCTGCCGCAGCGGGTCGAGATCAGCAGCGTGCCGTTCTACCGTGGCAACGCCAACCACAGCGGGGCCATGGCATTGGCGGCGGTGCTGTCGCAACAGGGGGCTCCGATCACGCCGGGGCTGCTGGACAAGCCGCTGAACCTGCCGCAGGGCGCCGAGGCGCTGGACACAGGCATCCCACGGGTGGCGCGCGACTACGGCATGGTGGTGTATCCGCTGGACAAGCAGCTGGACGCGCTGTTGACCCAGGTGGCGGCGGGCAACCCGGTGCTGCTGCGTTACGAGGATGGTTCGGCCTGGTGGAGCGAGCCACGCTACGCCGTGCTGATCGGCTACGACCGCTACAAGCAGCGGGTGCTGTTGCGCTCGGGCATGCACCGGCGGCAGTTGATGGCGTTCGATGATTTTGCCTCGGCGTGGGCGAAGCTTGGGAGCTGGGCGGTGCTGGTACAGCCACCTCGGCAGCTTCCAGCCCAGGTGGACCGCCAGCGCTGGTTGCAGGCTGCCGATGAACTGGCCCGGGCGGGGCAGGAGATTGCGGCGAAGCAGGCTGTGAGTAGCCTGAACAAATAGCTTTGTCTGTACCGGCCCTTTCGCGGGTAAACCCGCTCCCACAGGAAACCCGCTGCCCTCAGGTCCAGTGATGTCCCTGTGGGAGCGGGTTTACCCGCGAAGAGGCCAGCCCTGCCTACATCAGAAGCCCAGGCGATCGCGCAGGCTGTAGTACCAGGCGCCAATGGCGCTGAACGGCACGCGCAGCATCTGGCCACCCGGGAACGGGTAGTGCGGCAGGCCGGCGAAGGCGTCGAAACGCTCGGCCTGGCCACGCATGGCCTCGGCCAGCACCTTGCCCGCCAGGTGGGTGTAGGTCACGCCGTGACCCGAGCAGCCCTGGGAGTAGTAGATATTGTCGCCGATACGGCCAACCTGTGGCAGACGCGACAGGGTCAGCAGGAAGTTGCCGGTCCAGGCGTAGTCGATCTTCACGTTTTTCAGTTGCGGGAAGGCCTTGAGCATCTTCGGACGGATGATCGCCTCGATGTTGGCCGGGTCACGCGCGCCGTACACCACGCCACCACCGAAGATCAGGCGCTTGTCGCTGGTCAGGCGGTAGTAGTCGAGCAGGTAGTTGCAATCCTCGACGCAGTAGTCCTGCGGCAGCAGGGTGCGCGCCAGTTCGTCGCCCAGCGGTTCGGTGGTGATCACCTGGGTGCCGCATGGCATGGACTTGCTGGCCAGCTCCGGCACCAGGTTGCCCAGGTAGGCGTTGCCGGCGACGATGATGAACTTGGCGCGGACCTTGCCCTGCGGGGTGTGCACCACCGGGTTGGCGCCGCGCTCGATGCGTACGGCCGGGGTTTGCTCATAGATGATGCCGCCCAGCGACTCGACCGCAGCGGCTTCGCCCAGGGCCAGGTTCAGCGGGTGGATGTGGCCGCCGCTCATGTCCAGCATGCCGCCCACATAGTTGTCGCAGGCGACCACTTCGCGGATGCGCTTCTGGTCCATCAGCTCCAGCTGGTTGTGGCCGAAGCGTTCCCACAGGCGCTTTTGCGACTCCAGGTGGCCCATCTGCTTGCTGGTGAGGGCAGCGAACACGCCACCGTCCTTCAGGTCGCACTGGATGTTGTACTTGGCCACGCGCTCACGAATGATGCGCCCGCCTTCGAAGGCCATGTGGCCCAGCAGTTGGGCCTGCTTGGGGCCGACGGTGCGCTCGATGACGTCGATGTCGCGGCTGTAGCTGTTGACGATCTGGCCGCCGTTGCGGCCCGATGCGCCGAAGCCGACCTTGGCTGCTTCGACGATGCTGACCTTGAAGCCGTTCTCCAGTAGGAACAGGGCGCTGGACAGGCCGGTGTAGCCGGCGCCGATGATGCACACATCGGTTTCCACCTCACCCTGCAGCGCCGGACGTGGCGGCACCGGGTTGGCCGAGGCGGCGTAGTAGGACTGGGGGTAGGGGGTGTTAGCCATGCTGCAGGAACCTCGTGTTTTATATTTTTAACGAATGTACCGATGCTATCAATAATAATAAACACCCGCTAGTCGTCCGTTGAAAATCCTTTACTCGGTCCCCGCCAGCGCACTTTTCTATAAAGAGTTTAAGATTCAGTAAGTTAGCGCGAAAAAAAGTGTTGACAGGGTTTTTGGAATGGGTAGAATGCGCACCACACGACAGGCACATAGCTCAGTTGGTTAGAGCACCACCTTGACATGGTGGGGGTCGTTGGTTCGAGTCCAATTGTGCCTACCAAATCGAAGAAGGGGTGATCCGCAAGGGTCACCCCTTTTTTCATTGGGTTCTCGCGGCCTGGTGCTGCGCAGCAGGCCCTTATGCACGAATTCGCAAAGTTTTTGATTTTTCTGAAAAAAACGCTTTACAGGTACGCATTTGATCACTAATATGCGCACCACACGACAGGCACATAGCTCAGTTGGTTAGAGCACCACCTTGACATGGTGGGGGTCGTTGGTTCGAGTCCAATTGTGCCTACCAAATCGAAAAAGGGCGATCAGTAATGATCGCCCTTTTTGCTGTGCGCATGAAGCAGCGTGTAACGTTTGGTCGCGGTTCGGGGCATTGCCCGGCGTGCTAGAATCCGCCCCTTCGAATCTGGAGGTACACGCGTGCGCAAACTGGCTGTGGTAATGGCAGTGCTCGCCCTGGCGGGCTGTGAGAACGAGGTCGAAGGCGTGCACAAACAGGTGGCCGAACACCTGCACAACCCCAAGACCGCCAAGTTCGGCAACGTTCGGATCGACACCCAGGGCACCATTTGTGGCCAGGTCCGTGGCAAGGATGATGCCGGGCAGTACGAGGCCTACCGCAGCTACGTGGCCATCAAGCGCGATGGCCAGTACGAAATCATCGTCGACGACAGCGGCAACAACCTGCGCATCCGCGAGATGTGCGGCGGCGCCGAGCTGCAGCGCCGCGCCGAGGCCCTGGCTGGCCAGCCGGCCCCGCAAGGCTGGGATGTGGAAGTGATCCAGGGTGCAAACATGGGCGCGCTCAGCGACATGACCGCACGCCTGATCGAAAAGGGCATCCCGTCCTCGGTGGAGTACCGCGACGGCAAGCCGGTGGTGCTGATGGGGCCATTCCCCACCCGTGAGGAAGCCGAAGCGCGCAAGGCCGAGGTGATGGCCAAGCTGGGTACCGATTCGGTGGTGATTCAGCACGGCGCAGCGCGCTGAAAACTCTGTGTGAGTGGGGGCTGTAGGAGCGGCCTTGCGTCGCGACGGGCTGCGAAGCAGCCCCACAGAATCTGCTGTGATGCCGAAATCCCGGGGCTGCTTCGCAGCCCGTCGCGACGCAAGGCCGCTCCTACAGGGCGTGCGCCAGCTTCCGGATTTCGAGCAGTCACACGCGCGCTAGACATTGTCCGCACAGTTTTGGCTATGCTTGTCAGGAAGAAGCCGAACGGGGAGGGCCTCATGTCTACACTGGAGCGGGCCATTGCCGTGGCCGCCAGGGCGCATGAAGGGCAATACGACAAGGGTGGGGCCGCTTATATCCTCCACCCGCTACGCGTGATGATGCGGGTTTCCACAACCGAACAACGGATTGTCGCGGTGCTGCACGATGTGATCGAAGACACCCCGCTGACCCTGTCCGACCTGGCGCGCGAGGGTTTCGCGCTGAAAATCCTTGCCGCCTTGCTGGCGCTCAGCCGCCGTGAGGGCGAGGCCTACCAGGACTTCGTGGTGCGCCTGGGCGGTGACCCGCTGGCGCGCACCGTCAAGCTGGCCGATCTGGCCGACAACAGCGACCTTTCGCGCATCCCGTGCCCAGGCCCCACCGACCTGGCGCGGCTGGCGCGTTACCGCGAAGCCAGCGCCTACCTGCAGGCCTTGGCTTGAGGCTGAATGCAGTCAGTCTTCCTTCGGTACCGTCCAGAAAATCTGCACGCCGCCATCGTCGCGGTGGGCGAGGGTGACGTTATCGTTTTCGGCGATTTCCTCTAGCAGGGTTTCCCAATCTTCCGGGGTTTCCTGCTCCAGACGGAAGATCAACGCCGCACGGCTGCGCTGGGCAGTGGGGCTGTTGATGATTTTCTGAATGCGCATACCCAGTTGTTCATAGCTGCTTGGGGTGGCGGAGGCGGTGCTGGACACAAGTGTTTCCTTGTTTTTGCTGTATGCGCATACAGTATTTCACTGTAAGTAATTTCGCAACAGTCAGACAGCAAACGCCCCGCCTGGGCAGCGGGGCCGTTTGCATTTCAGGGGGCGGCTGGCGATCAGTACTCCCAGAAGATGCGCTGCAGCTCCTTGCTGTCCTGGGTCCTGGTCATCGCTACCATCGCCAGAATCCGCGCTTTCTGTGGGTTCAGATCATGGGCCACGACCCAGTCGTTCTTGTCATCCGGCTGCTCGGCGTTGCGCAGCACGAAGCCACCCTGGTTGACGTGCGACGAGCGAATGATCTGCACGCCGTTCTTGCGCAGCTCCTGCAGCGCCGGCACCACCCGCGACGACACCGAGCCGTTGCCGGTACCGGCATGGATCAGTGCCTTGGCGCCATTCTGCGCCAGTGCCTTGTAGGCGGTGTCGGTGACGTTGCCATAGCCATAGGCGATGTCCACCTGCGGCAGGCTGCTGATCTGCTTGATGTCGAACTCGGAGTTGACCGTGTGGCGCTTGGCCGGCAGGCGGAACCAGTACGACTTGCCTTCCACCACCATGCCCATCGGGCCCCAGGCGCTCTTGAAGGCTTCGGTCTTGATGTTCACTGCCTTGCTGACATCGCGCCCGGACTGGATTTCGTCATTCATGGTCACCAGCACGCCCTTGCCGCGCGACTGCTTGTCGCTGGCCACGGCCACGGCGTTGTAAAGGTTGAGCATGCCGTCGGCGGACATGGCGGTACCCGGGCGCATCGAACCGACGACCACGATCGGCTTGTCGGTCTTTTCCACCAGGTTGAGGAAGTAGGCGGTCTCTTCCAGGGTGTCGGTGCCGTGGGTGATGACGATACCGTCCACGTCCTTGCTTTCGGCGAGTTCGGCAACGCGTTTGCCCAACTTGAGCAGGTCGTCGTTGGAAATGCTCTCAGAGGCGATCTGCATGACCTGCTCGCCGCGTACGTTGGCCAGGTCGGCCAGCTCCGGTACGCCGGCGATCAGCTTGTCGACGCCCACCTTGGCGGCCTGGTAGGTGGCGCTGTTGGCAGCGCTGGCGCCAGCGCCGGCAATGGTGCCGCCGGTGGCGAGGATGACCACGTTGGCCAGCTTCTGCTGGGTTTCCGCCTCTTTGGCCGAAACGGTGGCTGGAATGGCCAGCAGTACGGCGAGTGCGCTGGGGGCGAAGATTTTCAGTGCGGCATTCATCGTTATTGTTCTCTCTCTTCCTAATGAGATGGTTGTTTTGTCGCACAGGGTGCAAGGCAGGTTTCGTACCAGTTGCGCGCACGGCCCTTGTGGGAGCGGCCTTGTGTCGCGAAAGGGGCGCGCAGGGGCCCCGGATTCCGGCGCAACAACACACATTGCCGGGGCCGCCTTGCGGCCCTTTCGCGTCACAAGGCCGCCCCCCACATGAAGGTGCGTTCCATTCGAGATTCCGAACAAACGCAGGAAAAGACGTTCGGCTTTTCGGAAAAAATCCGGATAAACTGCGCCAAGCTCGACTTGACCTCCGACAGCCAAACGGATTTGACAAACCCCGGTCCTGTTTCCATAGTTAGGCAACGCAAACGTTTGCGATCCGACAAAAAACACAAGATTCGGAGTCATCGTCCATGAAACTGCCGTTCCCCGGTCGTCTGCTGGCCCTCGCGGTCATTTCCTCGCTGTCCCTGGCCCTGCCATTTTCTCCCGCCCACGCCGAAGACAAGCCCAAGGTCGCCCTGGTCATGAAGTCGCTGGCCAACGAGTTCTTCCGCACCATGGAAGACGGCGCCAAGGACTACCAGAAAGCCCACGCCGATGAATTCGAGCTGATCGCCAACGGCATCAAGAACGAGACCGACACCGGCGAGCAGATCCGCATCGTCGAGCAAATGGTCAACGCGGGCGCCAAGGCCCTGGTCATTGCCCCGGCGGACTCCAAGGCGCTGGTATCGGCGGTGAAGAAGGCCATGGACCAGGGCGTTGTGGTGATCAACATCGACAACCGCCTGGACCCGGCGCTGCTCAAGAGCAAAGGCATCAGCGTACCCTTCGTGGGCCCCGACAACCGCAAGGGCGCACGCCTGGTCGGTGACTACCTGGCCAACGAGAAGCTCAAGGCCGGCGACCAGGTCGGCATCATCGAGGGCGTGCCGACCACCACCAACGCCCAGCAGCGTACCGCCGGCTTCAAGGACGCCATGGACGCCGCGCAGATCAAGATCGTTTCGGTGCAGAGCGGCAACTGGGAAATCGACAAAGGCAACGCCGTCGCCGCCTCCATGCTCAACGAATACCCCGACCTGAAAGCCCTGCTGGCCGGCAACGACAGCATGGCCCTGGGCGCGGTGTCGGCCGTGCGTGCCGCTGGCAAGACCGGCCAGGTGCAAGTGGTGGGCTACGACAACATCAACGCCATCAAGCCGATGCTCGCCGATGGCCGTGTGCTTGCCACCCTCGACCAGGCGGCCAGCCAGCAGGCGGTGTACGGCATCCAGGCGGCGCTGAAAATGGTCAAGGGCGAGAAACCCGACGTGGATGCCGACAACGTCATCCAGACCCCGGTCCAACTCATCACCAAACCCTGATCGCTGGCAGGAGAAACGGCCATGCCTGCATCGGCCAACGAAGTAGTGCTCGCCGCCAGCGGCCTGGGCAAGACCTACGCCCAGCCCGTGCTCGGCGAGGTCAGCCTGAACCTGCGTGCCGGCGAAGTGCTGGCCCTGACCGGCGAGAACGGCGCGGGCAAAAGCACCCTGTCCAAACTCATCAGTGGCCTGGAAACCCCTACCACCGGGCACATGCGCTACCGCGGTCAGGCCTACGCGCCTGGCAGCCGCAGCGAGGCTGAGCGCCTTGGCGTGCGCATGGTCATGCAGGAACTGAACCTGCTGCCCACGCTGACCGTGGCGGAAAACCTGTTCCTCGACAACCTGCCCGGCCGCTTCGGCTGGATCAGCCAAAAGCGCCTGCGCCAACTGGCCACGGCCGCCATGGCCCAGGTCGGCCTCGACGCCATCGACCCGGACACCCCGGTCGGCGAGCTGGGCATCGGCCACCAGCAGATGGTCGAGATCGCCCGCAACCTGATTGGCGACTGCCATGTGCTGATCTTCGATGAACCCACCGCCATGCTCACCGCGCGCGAAGTGGAGCTGCTGTTCACCCAGATCGAGCGCCTGCGCCAACGTGGCGTGGCCATCGTCTACATCTCCCATCGCCTGGAAGAACTGCAGCGCGTGGCCCAGCGCATCGTGGTGCTGCGCGACGGCAAGCTGGTGTGCGACGAGCCGATCCAGCGCTACAGCAGTGCCGAACTGGTCAACCTGATGGTCGGCCGCGAGCTGGGCGAGCATATCGACCTGGGCCGCCGGCAGATCGGCGCGCCGCTGCTCAAGGTCGACAGGCTCAGCCGTGCCGACAAGGTGCGTGGAGTGTCGTTCGAGGTCAGGGCAGGGGAGATCTTCGGCATTTCCGGCCTGATCGGTGCCGGCCGTACTGAGCTGTTGCGCCTGATCTACGGCGCCGACCGTGCCGACAGCGGCAGCATCGCCCTCGGCCAGCCGCCCAAGGCTGTCACCATCGACTCGCCCAAGGCTGCGGTGCAGGCCGGTATCGCGCTGATCACCGAAGACCGCAAAGGCGAGGGCCTGCTGCTGACGCAGTCGATCAGCGCGAATATCGCCCTGGGCAACCTCGGCGCGGTTTCACGGGCCGGGGTGCTCGATGGCGAAGCCGAAGCGGCATTGGCCGAACGCCAGATCCAGGCCATGCGCATTCGCAGTGCCGGCCCGCAGCAGGTGGTAGGCGAGCTGTCTGGCGGCAACCAGCAGAAGGTGGTGATCGGCCGCTGGCTGGAGCGCGACTGCCAGGTGCTGCTGTTCGACGAGCCCACCCGTGGCATCGACGTCGGCGCCAAGTTCGACATCTATGGCCTGCTGGCCGAGCTGGCGCGCCAGGGCAAGGCCCTGGTGGTGGTGTCCAGTGACCTGCGCGAGCTGATGCTGATATGCGACCGCATCGCCGTGCTGTCGGCCGGTCGCCTGATCGACACCTTCGAGCGGGACCATTGGAGCCAGGACCAGTTGCTGGCCGCGGCCTTTGCCGGTTATCAGAAACGTGACGCACTGCTGCATGAAGCAGCTCCCAGGATGGATGCATGAAAACCACCCCGTTCGACAGCCAAGGCGCCGCACCGGTGCGCCGCAGTGGCACCTATCTTGGCCTGGGTACCTACCTGGGCCTGGCCGGCGCCTTGCTGGCGATGATCGTGCTGTTCTCGTTCCTTAGCAGCCACTTCTGGTCGTACAACACCTTCAGTACCCTGGCCAACCAGATCCCCGACCTGATGGTACTGGCGGTGGGCATGACCTTCGTGCTGATCATCGGCGGCATCGACCTGTCGGTGGGCTCGGTACTGGCGCTGGCGGCGTCCACGGTCAGTGTGGCGATCCTCGGCTGGGGCTGGGGCGTGCTGCCTTCAGCCCTGCTGGGCATGGCCGTGGCCGCGATGGCCGGCAGCATCACCGGCGGCGTCACCGTGGCCTGGCGCATTCCGTCGTTCATCGTTTCGCTCGGGGTGCTGGAAATGGCCCGCGGCCTGGCCTACCAGTTCACCGACTCGCGCACCGCCTATATCGGCGATGCCTATGCCTGGTTCTCCAACCCCATCGCATTCGGCATCTCGCCGGCGTTCATCATCGCCTTGCTGGTGATCGTGCTGGCCCAGTTGGTGCTGACCCGCACGGTATTCGGCCGCTACCTGATCGGCATCGGCACCAACGAAGAGGCCGTGCGCCTGGCCGGCATCGACCCGCGCCCGTACAAGGTGCTGGTGTTCGCCCTGATGGGCTTGCTTGCCGGCCTGGCCGCGCTGTTCCAGATCTCGCGCCTGGAAGCCGCCGACCCCAATGCCGGCTCCGGCCTGGAGCTGCAGGTGATCGCCGCCGTGGTGATTGGCGGTACCAGCCTGATGGGCGGGCGCGGCTCGGTCATCAGCACCTTCTTTGGCGTGCTGATCATTTCGGTGCTGGCTGCAGGGCTGGCGCAGATCGGTGCCAGCGAACCGACCAAACGCATCATCACCGGGGCGGTGATTGTCATCGCCGTGGTGCTCGACACCTACCGTAGCCGGCGTGCAGGCCGGCGGAACTGAAAACATGGCAACCATCAAAGACGTCGCAGCACTGGCGGGCATTTCCTACACCACCGTGTCCCATGTGCTGAACAAGACCCGGCCGGTCAGCGAGCAGGTGCGGTTGAAAGTCGAAGCCGCCATCGCCGAACTCGACTACGTACCCAGCGCCGTGGCCCGCTCGCTGAAGGCGCGCAGCACGGCCACCATCGGCCTGCTGGTACCTAACAGCGTCAACCCGTACTTCGCCGAGCTGGCGCGGGGCATCGAAGACGCCTGCGAACGCAACGGCTACTGCGTGATCCTGTGCAACTCCGACGACAACCCGCAAAAGCAGCGCAGCTACCTGCGCGTGCTGCTGGAAAAACGCATCGACGGCCTGGTAGTGGCTTCGGTAGGGCAGGACAGCGACCTGCTGCAAAGCCTGGCTGGTGTGCGCACGCCCATGGTGATCGTCGACCGCGAACTGGACGGTGTCGATGCCGACCTGGTACGCATCGACCACGAGCAGGGCGCCTTCCTGGCCACCCAGCACCTGCTGGAACTTGGTCACCATGATATCGCCTACATCGGCGGCCCCGCCGAGACCGGTGTGACCCAGCTGCGCCTGAGCGGCTTCCGCCGCGCCATGGCCGAAGCCGGTGTGCCGGTGCGCAGCGACCGCGTGCTGCACTGCGACTTCACCAGCCCCGGCGGCCATGCAGCCGCAGGCCGGCTGCTGGAGGGCAAGCGGCCTACGGCGATTTTTGCCGGCAACGACATGATCGGCTTCGGTGTGCTGCGTGCCGCGGCCGAACGCAATATCAACGTGCCCGGCGAGCTGTCGGTGATCGGCTTCGACGACATCGAGCTCAGCCGTTACGTGTACCCGCCGTTGACCACGGTGGGCCAGTCGATTCGCGAGCTGGGCGAGAGCGCCGCGTCGCTGTTGCTGGCGCGTATCGGCACCCCCCGGCAGGGCGCGGCAGAGCAACGCATCGTCGCCCCGCGCATTGTGCTGCGCGAGTCCACCGGGCCGCGCCCGGACCTGTTCAACGATTACCGCTGATGCTAAGGAAATGTCATGAATGCCAAGGTTGTGGTAGTCGGTAGCCTCAACATGGACCTGGTGGCCCGCGCGCAGCGCCTGCCCCGGGCCGGCGAAACACTCCCCGGCGAAAGCTTTTTCACCGTGCCGGGCGGCAAGGGGGCCAACCAGGCAGTGGCCGTGGCGCGCCTGGGCGGCAGCGTGGCGATGATCGGCAACGTCGGCGACGATGACTATGGTCGACAACTGCACCGGGCCCTGTATGTGGAAGGCATCGACTGCCAGGGCGTCACCACCTGCCAGGGCGTGTCCAGCGGGGTGGCGCTGATCACCGTGGATGCCGCCAGCCAGAACTGCATCGTCATCATCCCCGGTGGCAACGGCCTGCTGACCCCGCAGTCGGTGCAGCGTTTCGATGCGCTGCTGCAGGCGGCTGAAGTGATCATCTGCCAGCTGGAAGTACCGGCCGACACCGTGGCCTGGACCCTGGCCAGAGGGCGCGAGCTGGGCAAGCGGGTAATCCTGAACCCGGCGCCGGCGACCGGCCCCTTGCCGGCGGACTGGTTCGCCCACATCGACTACCTGACGCCCAACGAAAGCGAGGCCGAAGCCCTGACCGGCGTGACGGTGACTGACCTGGACAGTGCCCGACGTGCCGGCGAGCGCTTGCTGCAACTGGGCGCGGGCAAAGTGATCATTACCCTGGGCGCGCAAGGGGCCTTGCTGGTCACCCCGCAGGGCCATCAGCACTTCCCTGCGCCGGTGGTACAGCCGCTGGACACCACGGCAGCCGGCGATACCTTCATCGGCGGCTTTGCCGCTGGCCTGGTGCGCGGCCTGGGGGAGGGCGAAGCCATCGCTTTCGGCCAGCGCGCCGCAGCCCTGTCGGTTACCCGCGCCGGCGCCCAGCCGTCGATTCCCTACCTGGCGGAGCTTGCGCCATGAAGAAGACCCCGCTGCTGAACGTTGCCCTCTCGCGGACCATCGCCGGCATGGGGCATGGCGACATCCTGGTGATCGGCGATGCCGGGCTGCCGGTGCCGCCGGGCGTCGAACTGATCGACCTGGCCGTCACGCCTGGCCTGCCGGACTTCGCCAGCGTGTTGCGGGTTGTGCTGAGCGAGTTGCAGGTAGAGCGCCACGTGCTGGCCGAAGAGATGCAGAAAGTGGTGCCGCCGGCGCTGGTCGAGATCGAGCGGCTGAAGGGCAAGCTGGGCAAGCGCGAATGGCTGAGCCATGAAGATTTCAAGGCATTGACACGCAGTGCCCGTGCGGTAGTGCGTACTGGCGAGTGCCAGCCCTACAGCAACATCGCGCTGATTTCTGGCGTGACTTTCTAGCTCGTCGTCCTGGCCAGTGCAGAACCCCTGTGGGAGCGGGCGTGCCCGCGAACACCGGCAACGCCGGTGCCATCCACCGCGTTGGATTCTTCGCGGGCACGCCCGCTCCTACAGGGGATTGCGGTTTGCCTGAATAGTTATGCTCTGGCAACAGGAGTGCCGCCCATGCTCAAACCCCTGCTACAAGGAATCGCTCTCATGGCCGCAGCCACCACCCTCCAGGCCGCCCCCGTCGACCTGATCATCGACACCGACCCCGGCGCCGACGACGTGGTCGCGCTGTTCCTGGCCATGGCCTCGCCCGACGAACTGAACATCCGCGCCATCACCACCGTGGCCGGCAATGTGCGCCTGGACAAGACCTCGCGCAACGCCCGCCTGGCCCGCGAATGGGCCGGCCGCGAAGACATCCCCGTCTACGCCGGCGCCGCTCGCCCGCTGGTGCGCAAGCCGATCTACGCCGCCGATGTGCACGGCGAAGAAGGCCTCACCGGCATCCAGGTCCACGAACCGAAAGCGCCGCTGGCCCAGGGCAATGCCGTGCAATACCTGGTCGACACCCTGGGCACCGCCAAGCCCCACAGCATTACCATCGCCATGCTCGGCCCACAAACCAATCTGGCCCTGGCGCTGATCCAGCGCCCGGACATCGCCAAAGGCATCAAGCAGGTGGTGGTCATGGGCGGTGCCCATTTCAACGGCGGCAATATCACCCCGGCGGCGGAATTCAACCTCTATGCCGACCCACATGCCGCCGAAGTGGTGCTGGCCAGCGGCGTGCAACTGACCTACCTGCCGCTGGACGTCACCCACAAGCTGCTGACCAGCGACGCCCGCCTCAAGCAACTGGCGGCGGTGAACAACCAGGCCAGCAAACGGGTGGTGGATATTCTCAACGCCTACATCACCCACGACATGGACCTGTACGGCATGCCCGGCGGCCCGGTGCACGATGCCAGCGTCATCGCCTACCTGCTCAAGCCCGAACTGTTCAGCGGCCGGCGTATCCACATGACCATCGACAGCCGCGAAGGCCCCAGCTTCGGCCAGACCCTTGCCGACTGGTACGGCGTGCTCAAGCAGCCAGCCAACGTGATGTGGGTGGACGAGGGCGATGCCCAGGGCCTGTTCGACCTGCTCAGCGCCCGTTTGGCGCGATTGGAATAGCCGTGTGCGGTGCGTAGCGCTCGAACACCTGGTCGAAGAAGCTGCGTGCCGCCTCGGCGCCGCGATCGCGCACCAGCAGGTCGATGGCAATCAGCAGCAACTCCTCCGGCGTGCCAGGGCTGTACGCGCTCTGGCCTTCGGCCCATTTGACCTTGATATCGGCTTCGATGCTGTGGCTGCTCATGAAAGGCTCTCGCTTGGGGCCCGGGACGAAGGGGCGAACACCTGACCCTGGTGTTCGATGGAGGCGGGGTGCGCTCCACTTCTTGCACTAAATCATGACTTTGCGTCAGTGACCTTGCGGCTTAAGCATATGGCAAACGCAGCGGGTTGTGCAAAATCCGGTCACGATTGCGTTTTCGCCTCGGCTGGCGAGTTCAGGCAGACTTGACCGGTTTTGCAACAAAAGATCAGCGGAACTGTCGGATCAGACAGTTCCCGGACCGATTTAGGAGGCTTCATGTTCCGTACCCGTGCTTACCTGGCAACCCTGGCGGTGGCTGCTGTCCTGGCTGGTTGCAGCACTGGTGGCAATTCTGCTGGTGGCGCTGCACCGGCCACGCCGGCAGGCAACGATGGCCGCTGCGAAGCCAGCGGCGCCGATTTCGCCATTGGCAAGCTTGCCAGCGCCGAGCTGCTGGAGCAGGCGCGCAAGGCCAGTGGCTCGCAGATGGCCCGCATTCTCAAGCCGCACGACGTGGTTACCCTCGAGTACCGCTCCGAGCGCTTGAACCTGAATGTGGACGAGCAGGGCAAGGTGGTTCGCGTCAACTGCGGTTGATACGCGGTCCTTGTGGGAGCGGCCTTGTGTCGCGAAAGGGCCGCAAAGCGGCCCCGGCATATAGGCTGCAGAGCTGAAACCCTGGGGCCGCTACGCGCCCCTTTCGCGACACAAGGCCGCTCCCACAAAAAAAAAAGCCGCGCCCGCATGGGCCAACCCCTTCAGCCCATGCAGCACCCATAAAAAAACCCGCCACAAGGGCGGGTTTTTTTACAGCTATCCGAATTACTCCGGACGAACCTGTGCAGCCTGCATGCCCTTCTGGCCGCGCTCGGCGACGAAGGAAACAGTCTGGCCTTCTTTCAGGCTCTTGAAGCCGTCAGATTCGATGGCCTTGAAGTGAACGAACAGGTCGTCGCCGCCGCCTGCTGGGGTGATGAAGCCGTAGCCTTTCTCATCATTGAACCATTTGACGGTGCCTTGTTGGCGATTGGACATGGGTGAATCTCCAGAACATTTAGTTTTTTCAGTGGTGCAATGCGGCCGAGGCTACGGAGCACGGAACACATCATAGTCTAATTCTGCGCATCTAGCGCCTTTTACCTTCGCAGGATGTTGATCCAGCTCAAAGAATGGCTGGTCTGCTCTTGCTTTAAGGTTTCAGCTCTTCGGTGCACAGGCCTGTTTCACGGCCATCTGGGCCTTCTGCATCAGCTTGGCGTCCACGCCATCGTTGCTGTCGAGGTCGGCAATTTCCGCGTCGGTGAAATTCTTTTTGATGGTTTGCGCGCCACAGTCGCAGTGTTTTTTCGCGGTCGCAGCGTCAACGCCTTGGCCTTGAGCCACTTGCGTGCACTGGGTCATGTAGGCAGCTTCCTTCCCGGCCGGGAAGTTGCCGGCGTTCGCAGCCATGGGCAGCAGCAGGGCCCCAGCGGCCGCCAGGGCCAGAAGAGACGGAACTCGCATAACCAGTTACTCCTTGGGTTAAGGTCTCATCAAGAGTAGGTTGCTTCCCAAAGTCTGATAGGAATTTTTCCGCGTTAGTTCACCGCTGCGGCGTAATTTCCAAATATTTCTGCCTGGCGTGCAACCCGCGTGCTAGCATGCCCGGCCTGCAGCTGACAACTTGCAGCTTGCAGCTATCTTTTTTCTTTCCAGTCACTCTGGTTCGTCCCTGGCAAGCCGAAAGGCTTCTGCCACTGTGAGGCAGGCTTCCCGTTGCGGGAAGGCAGGTCGGATCTTGTACTGGCTCATCCCAACCCACGTGACCTTTGGTAGGGGTCACCACTAGGAGAGGAGGCGCCATGCCCGTTATTACTCTTCCCGATGGCAGTCAACGTTCGTTCGATCATGCCGTATCCGTAGCCGAAGTCGCCGCTTCCATCGGCGCCGGCCTGGCCAAGGCCACCGTGGCCGGCAAGGTCGACGGCAAACTGGTCGATGCCTGCGACCTGATCAGCAACGACGCCACCCTGCAGATCATCACCCCTAAAGATGAAGAGGGACTGGAGATCATCCGTCACTCGTGCGCCCACCTGGTCGGCCACGCGGTGAAGCAGCTGTACCCGACCGCCAAGATGGTGATCGGCCCGGTCATCGATGAAGGCTTCTACTACGACATCGCCTACGAGCGCCCCTTCACCCCTGAAGACATGGCCGCCATCGAAAAGCGCATGATGGAGCTGATCGACAAGGACTACGACGTCATCAAGAAGGTGACCCCGCGCGCCGAAGTCATCGACGTGTTCAAGGCCCGTGGCGAAGACTACAAGCTGCGCCTGGTCGAAGACATGCCGGACGAGCAGGCCATGGGCCTGTACTACCACGAAGAATACGTCGACATGTGCCGCGGCCCGCACGTGCCGAACACCCGCTTCCTCAAGGCATTCAAACTGACCAAGCTGTCCGGCGCCTACTGGCGCGGTGATGCCAAGAACGAGCAGCTGCAACGCGTGTACGGCACCGCCTGGGCCGACAAGAAGCAGCTGGCTGCGTACATCCAGCGCATCGAAGAAGCCGAAAAACGCGACCACCGCAAGATCGGCAAGCAGCTCGACCTGTTCCACCTGCAGGAAGAAGCCCCGGGCATGGTGTTCTGGCACGCCAACGGCTGGACCGTGTACCAGGTACTCGAGCAGTACATGCGCCAGGTCCAGCGCGTCAACGGCTACCAGGAAATCAAGACCCCGCAGGTTGTCGACCGCATTCTCTGGGAGCGTTCCGGCCACTGGTCCAACTACGCCGAGAACATGTTCACCACTTCGTCGGAAAGCCGTGACTACGCGGTCAAGCCGATGAACTGCCCGTGCCACGTGCAGGTGTTCAACCAGGGCCTGAAGAGCTACCGCGACCTGCCGCTGCGCCTGGCCGAGTTCGGTGCCTGCCACCGTAACGAGCCGTCCGGCGCCCTGCACGGCATCATGCGCGTGCGTGGCTTCGTGCAGGACGACGCGCACATCTTCTGCACCGAAGAACAGGTAAAGAAAGAAGCCGCCGACTTCATCAAGCTGACCCTGGACGTGTACAAGGACTTCGGCTTCACCGACATCGCCATGAAGCTGTCGACCCGCCCGGCCAAGCGCGTGGGTTCCGAAGAGCTGTGGGACCGTGCCGAAGGCGCACTGGCCGACGCCTTGAACGAATCGGGCCTGGAGTGGGAATACCAGCCGGGCGAGGGCGCCTTCTACGGCCCGAAGATCGAGTTCACCCTGCGCGACTGCCTCGGCCGTAACTGGCAGTGCGGTACCCTGCAGTACGACCCGAACCTGCCAGAACGCCTGGATGCCAGCTACATCGCCGAAGATAACAGCCGAGTTCGCCCGGTCATGCTGCACCGCGCCATCCTCGGTTCGTTCGAGCGCTTCATCGGCATGCTGATCGAGCACTACGCCGGCGTGTTCCCGGCCTGGCTGGCCCCAACCCAGGCCGTGATCATGAATATCACCGACAAGCAGGCCGATTTCGCCCTCGAGGTGGAAAATACCCTGAACGGTAGCGGTTTCCGTGCCAAGTCGGACTTGAGAAATGAGAAGATCGGCTTTAAAATCCGCGAGCATACTTTGCTCAAGGTCCCGTACCTTTTGGTTATAGGGGATCGCGAAGTCGAAACGCAGACCGTCGCCGTACGCACCCGTGAAGGCAAAGACCTCGGCTCCATGCCGGTGGCTGAATTCACGCAGCTGCTCAACAGCGCTGTTGCCCAGCGCGGTCGCCTAGAATCGGAGTAATGACTATTAAGCGTGAAATGAGAAACGATAAACGAACTGCACCGAAAGCCCCGATCAACGAGAATATCTCGGCACGCGAGGTTCGGTTAATTGGCGCTGACGGCGAGCAGATTGGCATCGTCTCGATTGATGAAGCGCTTCGTATCGCTGATGAAGCGAAGCTGGATCTGGTGGAAATCTCCGCCGACGCGCAACCGCCCGTCTGCAAGGTGATGGACTACGGCAAGCACCTCTTCGAGAAGAAGAAGCAGGCCAACGAAGCCAAGAAAAACCAGAAGCAGATCCAGATCAAAGAAATCAAGTTTCGTCCAGGGACGGAAGAAGGGGATTACCAGGTAAAACTACGCAACCTGGTACGTTTCCTTACCGATGGGGACAAGGCCAAGATCTCTCTGAGATTCCGCGGCCGTGAGATGGCCCACCAGGAGCTGGGCATGGAGCTGTTGAAGCGGGTCGAAGCCGACCTCGCCGAATACGGCTCCGTTGAGCAGCATCCGAAGATGGAAGGACGCCAGCTTATGATGGTCATCGCCCCCAAAAAGAAGAAGTAATCTCCCGGGCACGGCAGGCCTGATGATTATTGTGTAATTTTATCGAATGCGGAGTTCCAACATGCCAAAAATGAAAACCAAGAGCGGTGCTGCGAAGCGCTTCCTGAAGACCGCTTCCGGCTTCAAGCACAAGCACGCTTTCAAGAGCCACATCCTGACCAAAATGTCGACCAAGCGTAAGCGTCAACTGCGCGGTGCCAGCCTGCTGCACCCGTCTGACGTGGCAAAAGTCGAGCGCATGCTGCGCGTACGTTAATTCTGGTTTAGATAGAGGAAGTTACTCATGGCTCGTGTTAAGCGTGGCGTCATCGCTCGTAAGCGTCACAAGAAAATTCTGAAACTGGCTAAAGGCTACTACGGTGCACGCTCGCGCGTATTCCGCGTTGCCAAGCAGGCTGTCATCAAGGCAGGTCAATATGCCTACCGTGACCGTCGTCAGAAGAAGCGTCAGTTCCGCGCACTGTGGATCGCTCGTATCAACGCCGGTGCCCGCACCAACGGTCTGTCCTACAGCCGTCTGATTGCTGGCCTGAAAAAGGCTTCGATCGAAATCGACCGTAAGGTTCTGGCCGATCTGGCAGTGAACGAAAAAGCGGCGTTTGCTGCGATTGTCGAGAAAGCTAAAGCCGTTCTGGCTTAAGTACCCGCGACAATCACCCGGCGGCGCTAGCGCCGTCGGGCATTGAACGTCATCGATAGGGGAAGAGCCTTCAAAGCTCTTCCCCTATTTTCGTATCTGGAGTCTGTACATGGAAAACCTGGATGCGTTGGTCTCCCAAGCCCTAGAGGCCGTGGAGCGCGCTGAAGACATCAATACCCTGGAACAGATCCGGGTGAACTATCTCGGCAAGAAAGGCGAGCTGACCCAGGTGATGAAGACCCTGGGCAACCTGCCAGCCGAAGAGCGGCCGAAAGTCGGCGCGCTGATCAACGACGCCAAAGAGCGCGTCACTGTTGTGCTCAATGCCCGCAAGGCCGCCTTCGAAGAAGCCGAGCTCAGCGCTCGCCTGGCTGCCGAATGCATTGACGTCACCCTGCCAGGCCGCGGCCAGGCCACCGGTGGCCTGCACCCGATCACCCGTACACTCGAGCGCATCGAGCAGTTCTTCACCCACATCGGCTACGGCATTGCCGAAGGCCCAGAGGTGGAAGACGACTACCACAACTTCGAAGCGCTCAACATCCCTGGCCACCACCCGGCCCGGGCGATGCACGACACCTTCTACTTCAATGCCAACATGCTGCTGCGCACCCACACCTCGCCGGTGCAGGTGCGGACCATGGAGTCCACCCAGCCGCCAATCCGCATTGTCTGCCCGGGCCGCGTATACCGCTGCGACTCGGATATCACCCACTCGCCGATGTTCCACCAGGTCGAAGGCCTGCTGATCGATCGCGATATAAACTTCGCCGACCTCAAGGGCACCATCGAAGAATTCCTGCGCGTGTTCTTCGAAAAAGAACTGGCGGTACGTTTCCGCCCATCGTTCTTCCCCTTCACCGAGCCGTCCGCCGAAGTCGACATCCAGTGCGTGATGTGTTCCGGCAAAGGCTGCCGCGTGTGCAAGCAGACCGGCTGGCTGGAAGTGATGGGCTGCGGCATGGTGCACCCGAACGTGCTGCGCATGTCCGGCATCGACCCTGAAGAGTTCCAGGGCTTCGCCTTCGGCATGGGCGCCGAGCGCCTGGCCATGCTGCGCTACGGCGTCAACGATTTGCGTCTGTTCTTCGATAACGACCTGCGGTTCCTTGCCCAATTCCGCTAGGCCCAATCGACGCACATTCTAGGAGAACAGCATGAAATTCAGTGAACAGTGGCTGCGCGGTTGGGTAAACCCGCAAGTCTCCCGTGACGAACTGGTCGCCCGCCTGTCCATGGCTGGCCTCGAAGTCGACAGCGTTACCCCCGCTGCCGGCCAGTTCAGCGGCATCGTCGTAGGCGAAATCCTCGCCACCGAACAACACCCGGACGCCGACAAGCTGCGCGTGTGCCAGGTAAGCAACGGCCAGGAAACCTTCCAGGTTGTGTGCGGCGCCCCTAACGCCCGCCCAGGTATCAAGATCCCGTTCGCCATGATCGGCGCCGAACTGCCAGGCGACTTCAAGATCAAGAAGGCCAAGCTGCGCGGCGTCGAGTCCTTCGGCATGCTGTGCTCGGCTGCCGAGCTGCAGATCAGCGAAGAGAACGACGGCCTGCTGGAACTGGCTGCCGACGCCCCGGTTGGCGAAGACATTCGCCAGTACCTGAGCCTGGACGACGCCAGCATCGAAATCGGCCTCACCCCCAACCGCGGCGACTGCCTGTCCATCGCAGGCCTGGCCCGCGACGTCAGCGCCCTGTACGACACCCCGGTCACCCGCCCGGTAGTGCCAGCCGTACCGGCTGCCCACGACGAAGTGCGCCCGGTCGAAGTCAGCGCCCCGGCTGCCTGCCCACGCTACCTGGGCCGCGTCATCCGCAACGTCGACCTGAGCAAGCCGACCCCCCTGTGGATGGTTGAACGCCTGCGCCGCAGCGACGTGCGCAGCATCGACGCCGCCGTCGACATCACCAACTACGTGATGCTCGAACTCGGCCAGCCGATGCACGCCTTCGACCTGGCAGAAATCAACGGCGGCATCCGCGTACGCATGGCCGAAGAGGGCGAGAAGCTCGTCCTGCTCGACGGCCAGGAAGTGGCCCTGCGCGCCGACACCCTGGTAATCGCCGACCACACCCGCGCCCTGGCCATTGCCGGCGTCATGGGTGGCGAGCACAGCGGTGTGAACACCGAAAAAACCCGCGACCTGTTCTTGGAAAGCGCCTTCTTCGAGCCGATCTCCGTCGCCGGTAAAGCCCGTTCCTACGGCCTGCACACCGACGCCTCGCACCGCTACGAGCGCGGCGTAGACTCGCAGCTGGCCCGCGAAGCCATGGAGCGCGCCACCCAGCTGCTGCTGGACATCGTCGGCGGCGAAGCCGGCCCGGTTGTCGAAGCCGTCAGCGAACAACACCTGCCGCAAGTGGCCCCGGTTACCCTGCGCGCCGAACGCATCACCCAGATGCTCGGCATGGAAATGGACCCAGCCCAGGTCGAGCAGTTGCTCAACGCCCTGGAACTGACCACCACCAAGATTGAAGAAGGGCAGTGGACCGTCAACGTCCCAAGCCACCGCTTCGACATCAGCCTGGAAGTGGACCTGATCGAAGAGCTGGCCCGCCTGTACGGCTACAACAACCTGCCGGTTCGCTACCCGCAAGCCCGCCTGGCCCCCCAGGGCAAGCCGGAAACCCGCGGTGACCTGCCGACCCTGCGCCGCCTGCTGGTTGCCCGCGGCTACCAGGAAGCCATCACCTACAGCTTCATCGACCCGAAACTGTTCGAACTGTTCAGCCCGGGCGTAGAGCCGCTGCTGCTGGCCAACCCCATCTCCAGCGACATGGCCGCCATGCGCGCGTCCCTGTGGCCGGGCCTGGTCAAGGCACTGCAGCACAACCTGAACCGCCAGCAAGACCGCGTGCGCCTGTTCGAAAGCGGCCTGCGCTTCGTCGGCCAGCTCGGCGACCTGAAGCAGCAGCCGATGATCGCCGGCGTTGTCACCGGCAGCCGCCTGCCAGAAGGCTGGGCCAACGGCCGCGACGGCGTCGACTTCTTCGACGTCAAGGCCGATGTGGAAGCCCTGCTGGGCTACTCCGGCGCCCTGAGCGACTTCACCTTCAGCGCCGGCAAGCACCCAGCCCTGCACCCAGGCCAGACCGCCGCCATCGAGCGTGACGGCAAACTGGTCGGCTACCTCGGCGCCATCCACCCAGAGCTGGCCAAAGCCCTGGACCTGGACCGCCCGGTGTTCCTGTTCGAGTTGGTGCTGGGCGACGTGGTCGAAGGCCGCCTGCCGAAATTCAGCGAGCTGTCCAAGTTCCCGGAAACCCGCCGCGACCTGGCTTTGATCGCAGGACGTGATGTAGCTTCTAGCTCGGTGCTTGAAGTAATTCGTGACAATGCAGGCGAATGGCTCACAGACCTCAGGCTGTTTGATGTCTACCAAGGTAAAGGCATTGATCCTGATAGAAAAAGCCTTGCCGTCGGCTTGACCTGGCAGCATCCATCGCGCACTCTTAACGACGATGAGGTGAACGCCGCACTGCAAAACATCCTCACCTCGCTCGAACAAAGGTTGAACACCACGTTAAGGAAATAACGGCATGGGTGCTCTGACGAAAGCTGAGATGGCCGAAAGGCTGTACGAGGAGCTGGGGCTTAACAAGCGTGAGGCCAAGGAGCTGGTCGAGCTGTTTTTTGAAGAAATTCGGCACGCACTTGAAGAGAACGAGCAGGTCAAGCTGTCCGGTTTCGGCAACTTCGACCTTCGCGACAAACGCCAGCGGCCGGGCCGCAACCCCAAGACAGGGGAAGAAATCCCGATCACTGCACGGCGCGTCGTCACCTTTCGTCCAGGGCAGAAGTTGAAGGCCCGGGTTGAGGCCTATGCTGGAACCAAGCCATAACGACGAACTGCCCCCCATACCGGGCAAAAGGTACTTCACCATTGGTGAAGTGAGTGAGCTTTGTGCGGTAAAACCGCACGTGCTGCGGTATTGGGAGCAGGAGTTCGATCAGCTCAATCCCGTGAAGCGGCGGGGGAACCGGCGGTATTATCAGCGGCAGGATGTGCTGATGATTCGCCAGATTCGTGCGCTGCTTTATGACCAGGGGTTCACCATTGGCGGGGCTCGGTTGAGGCTCTCCAGTGATGAGGCCAAGGATGAGTCGAGCCAGTACAAGCAGCTGATTCGGCAGATGATTGTCGAGTTGGAGGATGTGTTGGTGGTGTTGAAGAAGTGACCTGGGTTTTTTGGTGAGTGAAAATTTTTTGAGAAAAAGCTTTCATTTATCAGGAGGTTAGGGTACATTCTTCAACGTTCTCGGTAGCATTGAGAACATGCTTCAAAGCCCAGTCGGGGCGTAGCGCAGCCCGGTAGCGCACTTGCATGGGGTGCAAGGGGTCGAGTGTTCGAATCACTCCGTCCCGACCATTTTTTAAACAAAAAGCCCAGTCGGTTACGACTGGGCTTTTTGTTTTCAACCCAACTGCTATCCGCGCTACCCGAACCTAATCTGGCGTTCGGAGAGGAGCCTGCCGATCACGTTCTAGGCCGCAGTCGCGGCGGACCTGACAACCAACATGCATCTGCGATGCCAATGGGACGCTGTTGCGCTTTTTCCTCTTGCTCGAGCCTGTGGCATCAGCTAGGTCCAACCATTTCTGAAGGACTTCAGCACTATCAAGCCAGCGTAGCCGGCTACGTAAGCGCTGCAAATGGTTGCTTACCGACAAGGGCTACGACGTCGAAGCGCTACGCCGCTACTGCGACAATATCGAATGAAACCCTTAATCCCGCTGCGCTCGATGAAGCGGAAACCCAAGCCTTGCATGCCCCAACTGTTGGATCGGCTCTATTAACGGCGACTTTGGCGCAAGTTGTTAAATGGACGGCGGGACTAATCAGTTGAGAATAAATTTTAAATTCAGCTCGACAAATTAATCCTAGGCCGGCATGAGGCTTCGATCGTCACAATTACTTACATACATGATCCATGGCGTAACTATCTGACTTTTCGGGAAATGGCGTAAGAGTATCTCTAGTCAATGCATTACCGAATGCGAGGTAGAACCCAAATAAATAATGCGGCGGGGCCGCAGATTTGAGACCTAAACATTAGGGTAGCCGAGTTCATAGAGTAATCAGCGATCTCGGCAAGCCAAAGTTTATATAAAGTGGGGCCAAAGCTCCGTCGAAAAGTCCCTACTTCCGGGTGAAGTGAACCAAGAGTTAAGGCCTTCTATGTAAGGTCGTAAATAGCGTTGTTGGGAGTCTCGAATCTTATTTCCATAATCTCGTTCGTTACGAAGCGCTTTCCAGTATCCACCAGCAAAGTTAGATAGCACGAAGTCCAAGGCGAGAATAATATCCATCGGGGGGTGACCGATTCTAGGGGATGGTAAGATCAAAATTCCCCCATGATTTCCTTGCAAGATATTGAGGTTTCTACCCCCGAACTGGAAATGATATAAAGGATGGGCATCCTCGGGCTCACCGTCCCCATCTTTGAAAATATGTCGATCAAAATGCCAGCTAGCTATAAGCTTATTGTCTTCTGTGGAAATTATTATGTTTAGCTCTAACTCACTTATAAGTTCCGATAAGATTGTAGAGCACAGTCCACTAATCTTAAAGTCGACCTTGACTTTTAGGAAGTCACCGACCGTAGCTGGAATAGTCTTCCTTGGGGTCTTTATACGAAGCACTAAGTTATCAACGCTATATCCCCACGAATCTTTTCCATATGGCATGTTTCCTGCGCACATGCTGGCTGCTTGCGTCAATGCACCAATGTCATTGAAAACAATGGATAGATTCCTGTTGAGAATAGTGGCGAAAGATCTCAGCTCAGAAGACAGGTCTCTGCGAAATGAGGCGCTATTAATTTTCTTCTTCATTTTTGAGCTTTTCCTTAAGTCCTTTGTAGCGCTCCAGTTCTAAAGGGTCTAGATGCCAGGTGTCTTTATTAATTCGTGCCAATAATGCGTGAGTAGATATATAGCGGCTATCAAACCATGGGTCTTGTGTATTGCTGGCTATCTTAAAGCCGTCGCTGCTGTCAAGAGGTTTGTTGGTAGCAAAACATTTTGTCGTATAGTTGGTGCTGTAGCCAGGTTCGATTGGACTGGCCGGGACCAGGCTTAAGTTGAAGGCGTTATTCAACTCTGTTATACGTTCAGCGGCATCGAGTCGGCGAAGTGAAGTCTTTAGCTTAAGCTTCTCAAAAGCGATAGCCTCTACCCTGTGAGACCACCAGCGGTCCCATCCATTATGGAATAGTCCGGTATAGTAAGTGTCTTTAATTATGACTTTTAATTCGTCCCAGCTTTCACCAGATGCCGTTATATCGGCGCCTAGTTTTGCAGCTAAAACGTCTTCGTCGATAAGCGTGCCGTTGTTTGAGATAAGAGATACTACGATGCTTGCCGCTGTTACCGGGGAAACAGAGAAGAATGAATTAACAAGCCGGGGGTCCAATAGGTCTCTTTCATTTGGAAGCAAGTTAAGTATTTCGACTGCGCCCGAAATTTTTGTATTCCCTTTTTTTGAAAGACCTCGAAGAAATTTATAACCCTGTGCTAAAGCTACCAAAGCGCTAGAGACAAATTTGCCCTCTAGTTGGTGCATGCCGTCGTCTTTCGCATACTGCGGGAGATATGCGATTCCATCATGCTATACGAGTTACTGATATCTCCCAAGCGCTGAGGACATGGAATGACAACTCATCGGCCCTGGAACCTTTTATCGACTTCAACTAGGTAACGTTTCTGAGTCTCTTCTCAAAGAAATTGGCATGCTTCGCGTAGCACTTCATCGCCCAGCATGACCAGGCGCCGGCTGAGATCGTGCTCGACTTCGATGCGACCGATGTGCCGGTGCATGGTGATCAGGAAGGGCGCTTCTTCCATGGCTATTACGACCATTACTGCTTCCTGCCGCTCTATGTGTTCTGTGGTCGCCATCTGCTGGTGAGCTATTTGCGCCCGAGCAACATCGATGGCGCCCGACACAGTTGGGCCATCCTGGCACTGCTGGTCAAGTTCATTCGCCGCTTCTGGCCAGAGACCCGCATCGTGTTCCGCGGTGACGGCGGTTTTTGCCGACATCGCATGCTCGACTGGTGTGACCGCAAGCAGGTGGATTATGTGGTGGGTCTGGCCCGCAACACCCGCCTGCAGCGGATGGCGGCGCCGGCCATGCAAGCTGTCGCCGAGGCCTACCAAGAAACCGGGCAGAAGATGTCCGGCGTGTATCGCTTCCTCTATCAGGCCGGTAGTTGGCGTAGGCGCCGCCTGGTCGTGTCGCGCCTGGAACATGGCGAGCAGGGTGCCAATCCACGCTTCATCGTCGTGTCCCGCTTTGCCGAGGATGCTGCCCAGCAGTACTACGAAGACTACTGCGGCCGTGGCGACATGGAGAATCGGATCAAGGACCAACAGTTGGATCTGTTCGCCGACCGCACCTCCAGCCCACGCTGGTGGACCAACCAGTGGCGGCTGATGCTGTCGGCCTTTGCCTATGTGCTGTTCGAACGGCTACGCGATCATCTCCAGGGCACCGCATTGGCGCGCATGAGCATCCATAACCTGCGCTTGAAACTGCTCAAGATCGGTGCGGTGATCATTCGCAACAGCCGGCGCATCCGCGTGCTGATCAGCGAGGCCTATCCGCATCAGGAACTCTTTGCGGGGCTGGTTGCCCGCCTCAAGCCGACCTGAACAGGCGGGCGCCCCCGGCCCGGCTCAATGGGGGAAAGGGGGCAGTGCGCCCCATACGCGGGAATTGAATAAAAAACGATCAATTTTTAGCGGTGGAAGGCAGGTTGTTGATACACCGAGGCTTCACCGGCCACGCCTGCCGGCCTCATGAGAAATCCGGGCTAGCGAGCCTTGGGTTAACAATAGGTGAATTCACACACGAAACCCGACACGTACTGACAGCCTTATCTGCGGGAGTTCTTGAAGAAATCTCAAAAGCAACATATCCTCCCTCCAAGCTTATATGCGATACTTCGACAAAGCTGTAACTCAGAACTCTGGATGAACTGTTGGGGCTGATCGTCGATACAAAGGTACTTAACGAAGCTCATCTGGTATTTCCTCATCGGTTGCGCGTGGATATTCAATTCGGACGCAGGTGCTAAACCCTGTTGGTGGTTTGTTCGCGGGCACTCTGGCAGGGGATGCCTGCTTCGATGCGGAACAGCGGATGGGTCTGGTTTTCACCTTGGTAGAAGGTGGTTTTGCCGACGGTGAATTTGGTTTCTTCTGTGGTCATTGTTCAATCTCCCCGAAATCTCTAGTGCCTGGTCTGGCCTCATCGCCGGCAAGCCAGCTCCCACAAATACTGCATAGGCCTCGAGATTTGTGGGGCAGCTTAGATCCATGTGGGAGCCTTGCTTGCTGGCGATAGGGGCAGCCCAGGCGACACATAAATGAAGCCTTAGTGCAAAGTCCTAGGCTCAGTGGGCATCTGTACCTGGACCAGTGCGGACTCAAGCAAAGCTCGCAGCGTCTCCAGTTCATGCATCGAGGCCATCATCAGAATCGACGCAGGCGATTTGGGCTGCAGCAACATAGCCTGATGCACAACGGTCGCCGCGCACAGCGCGTAATCCGTGGCCTGGATCAGGGTGTCTTCGAGGGATTGGAGAGTGTGGGGTGGATCAGGAACTATTTTTAGCATCGTACTGTGTTCTCGTTGGGGCCACCGCCAGCCCGCTGTCAAACGGAAAGGTGGCAGCTGTGCATGGGTTGACAGACCGGCGAACACAGAAACCGGCGCACGCGAGCGTGCCCCATGCACAACCGCCATAAACGGGTATGCACTGTGTATCGTCGCGGCCTGTCAAAGCCGGTCGTTGATATGCAACGACGGACCGAGACTAGAACGCTGAAAAAACGACCGCAACGAAAAACACGGTTGGGGAGTATCTTTGGGAAATGGCCTACAAGGAAGGGGTTAAATCTGACTTTTTTTGCCCGTTCACCTTCACAGCATGCAACGCCGGCTGCTCTGTTAACAGTCCCGTGGCTCTCAAAAAGCTTTCCACTCACGAATCCCTGTATCCAGTTATGTCGCGATGCCAACAAACGGCCCAGCATGGACTTTCGCCACTCAAGCCCTGAAACTGACCCGCTCGCATCTGGACCAAGGCAGGTCACGGGCCAGCCCCTGACAACGGACGCCAAGTCACAGCCCATAGAATGCACCGAAGATGACTATCGAAGCTTTTACCCCTTTCCAGCGCTTTGCCGCTGACCTGCTGAAGTATCTACCGGCTGACCAGCCAGATGGCTCCCACGACCTTTCCCACATCCATCGCGTATGGGTCAACGCGCAACGGATACAGCGCGTAGAAGGCGGCGACCTGGAAGTGCTGCTTGCAGCGACTGTGCTGCATGATTGTGTCGCAGTAGAAAAGAACTCGCCCTTGCGTGGGCAGGCGTCAACGCTGTCCGCACAAAGGGCGGCGTCAATCCTCGCTGATATGGGCTGGCCCTTGCAGCGCATCGAACAGGTGGCGCATGCAGTCAAAACCCACAGCTACTCGGCTGGCTTCGAGCCGCTCACCCTTGAGGCCAGGATTCTTCAGGACAGCGATCGCCTGGACGCCATAGGTGCAGTGGGTATCGCCCGGTGTTTTTACGTTTCCGGGCGAATGGGGTCGGCGCTGTACGATTTCGAGAACCCCGCGGCGTGGGGGAGGGAGTATCAGGACAAGGCGTATGCGGTCGAGCACTTTCATACCAAGCTGCTCAAGCTTGCGTCAGGGTTTAAAACTGCTGAAGGGTCTCGGCTGGCTGCTGAGCGCCATGCTCGGCTTGAAGTGTTTCTTGCGGATTTCATGGATGAGATCGGGGCTGGCGGGGTATGGATGCAGTGACGGGGCTTGGGGCGATTGGCAGGTTGTTTTGGGCGTTAGCCAGTTGTCCTGGAACTGCATATGGCTGATCGATTTGGTAGGTGACTTTGGGCAAGGTGCCAGGCCTTGGGTTTTGGAGGCGGGTAGCTGTGGTCTCATGGCCCTGAGTATTGGTTTTGGGCGGGGAAGAATCTGGCGTGGGCATGGCACCGGCTGCGCCGGTGTTCGCGGCTGAAGCCGCTCCCACAGGGGGGAACTGCTAGGTCAGGGAGATGTGGGCAGTTTTGAGGGCGGATTTGTTCGTGGAGACCTTTTGTGTGCGGTTCTGCTTATTGATGAGTGGCTTGCAGGTTTTTTAGCGGGTTTATCGTGGATGGCACGGGCTGCGCCCGTGTTCGCGGGCGCGCTGTTCTGGTCAAGTATTTCCGGACACCGGTTACGGTGATCAAGCCGCCTGCTGCTCCATAGCTATTGGTGACAGGTAGTCGTTGTAGCTGTGGAGCCTGATTCGGTTGTATCGCATGAAGAAGCTGGTCATGTCCTGCTTGGCTTCTTCAATTTCCTTGTAGCCCTTGGGCGGCACCCATTCTGACTTGAGCGTTCCAAAGAAACGCTCTGTTGGTGCGTTGTCCCAGCATTGTCCCCTGCGACTCATGCTCTGCGTTATGCCATGCTCAAGCAGCTCGGACTGGAAGCGCTGGCTGGTGTATTGGCAGCCTTGATCCGAGTGAAACATCAAGCCTGTATGCTTGCCCCTAACCCCTACTGCCATCCTCAGTGCCTTGCTAACCAAGTTGGCGTCGTTGATCAGGGAAAACGCCCAGCCAACGATCCGACGCGCAAACAAGTCAATCACTACTGCCAGGTGATACCAGCGCTTCCCGACCATCAAACTGGTCACGTCACCGCACCAGACCTGGTTAATTGCTGTTGGCTCAAAGTTGCGTTCGAGCAGGTTCTTGGCCACAAACGCTTCAACACCTTTGGAGCGATTCCGATGAGGACGACGCTGCTTGCTTTCCAGATTTGCCTCCTCCATGAGTTTTCCGGCCAGATACCGTCCCACCTTGAGCTGCTGGGCCTTCAGGTACTCAGAGATCATTCTCGCGCCCGCGCTTCCCCTGCTTTCGACGTGCAGCTGAACTACTTTCTCTCTGAGTTCGTCACGCTTGGTATTCGGTGTTGAACGACGGCGAAGCCAGTCATAAAACGCGCTACGGGATACGCTCAGCGCACTGCAAAGAAGGCTGGTCGGATACGAGCCTGACTCTCTCAGTTCCTCAATCAGGAAAAACGATCGGGATCCGACATCAAGAGAGCCGTAGCCTTTTTTAAGATTTCAGCCTCGGTCTCCAGGCGCTTGATCTTGGCTCGCAGCTGCTGGAGCTCGCGCTGTTCGTCGCTGATCGCTTTGGTACCGGCTACTGGCTGGCCCTTGTGTCGCTCTTTACGCACCTGATCAACCCAGCGGCGCAGGGCTGTAGGGCCGACGTCCATTGAGGCGCAGACGTCGGGAATCGAGCAGTGGTCATCAAGGACCATGCTGGCAGCACGTTGCTTGAACTCGCGGGTGTAGGTCTTTCGTTCTTGCATGGAACCTCCTGATTGGGCGAATCATATCGCCCTTAAGAGGTGTCCGGGATCATTAGGCCAGTTCACGCCCGCTCCCACAGGGGGGGGCGCGCGGGGTTTGAGCGCTGTGGTGGGGCATTCAGATAATCCAGCCTTGGCGGAACGGGAGTGTCGAGCGGGGCGGGGTCTGGGGCAATGAATAGCCGGGCTGAGAGGCGAGAAGAGATGCCGCACGGCCCGGATCGTGCTCGTCTCAGAGAGGTGGCGCTATGTAGACAACCCGGTTTCGTCCATTCTGTTTGGCGTCATAAAGCCCTTTGTCAGCGCGCTCCAGCGCGTCATCCAGCGTTTCTCCTGTGGCAAACAGGGTGCACCCGATGCTCAGGGTTACGTTCAATTGACCACAGGGCAACTGCATCGGGCTGGCACCCACCTGTTCGCGAATCCGCTCAGCAATCCGGGTCAGCTCTTCGCTGTCCTTCACCTGCAAAATTGCAACAAACTCCTCACCTCCATGGCGCACCACCAGGTCATCGGGGCGCAGTGCGGCGCGCAGGCGACGGGCCGTTTCGCACAGCACCTTGTCACCGCCGCCATGGCCGTACTTGTCGTTGATGGACTTGAAGTGGTCCAGGTCGGCATAAACCGCACCCAGCTGTAAGCCGTTCACCTCGGCCAATCGCCGTTCATGCGCTTCAAACGCCGACAGCGCGCCGCGGTTCCACAGTTGTGTCAAAGGGTCGAGCAGGGCTTTGCGCTGCTCGCGATCCATTTCAAGCCGCAGATCGCGGTTCACCTGGGCCAAGGTACGCAGCTGCAGATACCCCTCGGCGAGCGTGGCCAGGTCCCTGAAGTTTGCTTGCTGAGCCTCGCTGAGCACGCGCGGGCGCGGGTCGAACATGCACAGCGTACCGATGGCTTTACCGTTGCCGGCGCGCAAGGGGTGGCCGGCGTAAAAGCGGATGTAGGGCTCGTTCAGCACGAGCGGGTTGTCGACGAATCGTTCGTCGCACAGGGCGTCGGGCACCGTCAGGGTGTCCTCGCCGAGAATGGCGTAGCCGCAGAACGAAACACTGCGCGTCGTCTCGCTTGCCTCAAGGCCTATGCGGGCCTTGAACCACTGCCGGTCCTGGTCGATCAGGCTGATCAGCACAGTGTCCACATGGGCCAGGTCCTGGGTGAGCCGCACCAGGGTATCGAGGTAATGCTCGGCTGGCGTGTCGACCAGGTTCATGTCGTCGAGCGTGCGCTGGCGCAGCGCTTCGTCAGCGGGCAAGGGGCAAGCTGGCATTGTGGGTCCTCCGTTCCTTGGTTGGCTTGGGTACCTGGCGGGTGCGCGGTCTGTATACCGTCGAAACAAGCACAGCATAGGCCATGGCGTGATGCACGGTCGGCCGACAATTTCTTGCCGGGAGTGTGATTTCTTTCGCTCGATCTTCGTCAAGGATGCTACCCCTTAGCCGTCGTCTGGGGACTGATACAGGGCCTTCCATGCAAACGCTGTTGAACGAGATTCTCGAAGAAGTACGTCCCTTGATCGGCAAGGGCAAAGTGGCTGACTACATTCCCGCGCTGGCCGATGTGCCGGCGAACCAGCTGGGCATCGCGGTCTATGGCAACGATGGCAGCTATTACTGTGCAGGCGACGCGCTGGTGCCGTTCTCGGTGCAGAGTATTTCCAAGGTGTTCAGCCTGGTGCAGGCGATTGGGCACTCGGGGGAAGCCATTTGGCAGCGGCTTGGCCATGAGCCTTCCGGCCAGCCGTTCAACTCGCTGGTGCAGCTGGAGTTCGAACGCGGTCGGCCGCGCAACCCCTTTATCAATGCGGGTGCGTTGGTGATCTGCGATATCAACCAGTCGCGCTTCGCTGCACCCACGTTGTCGATGCGCGATTTCGTGCGGCGGCTATCGGGCAATCCCCATATCGCGATCGACGCCCGCGTTGCCGACTCGGAGTATCAGTTCCGTGCGCGTAACGCGGCCATGGCTTACCTGATGCAGTCGTTCGGCAACTTCCATAACGAGGTGGAAACGGTACTGCGCAGCTATTTCAGTTACTGCGCGCTGCAAATGAACTGCCTTGATCTGGCTCGGGCGTTCTGTTTCCTGGCCAACGATGGGTTCTGCAAGCACAGTGGTGAGCAGATTCTGACCCGGCGCCAGACCCAGCAGGTGAACTCGATCATGGCCACCAGCGGGTTGTATGACGAAGCAGGGAATTTCGCCTATCGGGTAGGGTTGCCGGGCAAGAGTGGCGTGGGGGGCGGGATTGTGGCCATCGTGCCGGGGCAATTCACTGTGTGCGTGTGGTCACCGGAGTTGAATGCGGCGGGTAACTCGCTGGCCGGGATGGCGGCGCTCGAACTGCTCAGTTCGCGGATCGGCTGGTCGGTGTTCTGATCGGCGGGCCCGGTGGCTGAGGTAGGCCCGGTCGATACCTCAGCTCGTTGGGTCTTGCCCCAGTACCTTGGCCAGGGCGACGCGGGCATCTTCAAGCTGTACCAGTGACGCATGCCGCGCGCCCAGCGCGTCACCGTTCTGGATAGCGGTCAGAATCGCCTTGTGCCGGGGCAGGGCGAGTTCGTCGAAATTCGCCCGCTGGTTGGAGTAGCGCACCGACTCGCGCAGCGCCATCGACAGCATGTTGCACAGGTAGGCCAGCAGGTCATTGTGGGTGGCGTCGGCGATGCGGGCGTGGAAGTCCAGGTCCGGCTGCAGGCGCTCTTCATGGTTGCGGGCGGCTTCCATGCGCTGGTAGGCCTCGGCGATCGAATCGACGTCGTCGGCGCTGGCGTTGGTGGCGGCCAGTGCGGCGGCGGCGGGTTCGATGACCCAGCGTACGCTGCTCAGCATGTTGAAGAATTCCTGCTGTGGCGTGGCCTGCATCAGCCAGTGCAGCACGTCCGGGTCGAGCATGTGCCAGTCATGGCGCGGCCGAACCAGGGTACCCACCCGCGGGCGGGCCTCGATCAGGCCCTTGGCGGTAAGGGCGCGCATCGCCTCGCGGAACACCGGCCGGCTGATCGCGTAGGCTTCGCACAGGCTGGCCTCGGAAGGCAGCTTCTGCCCGGGTGCGAGTTGGCCGGATACGATCTGTACGCCAAGGTCCTGGACCAGGGTGGCGTGCATGCTCTTGCGCGTGGTGGGTTGGCGGTAGTTCATGTGGGGCGGGGCGGATCCTTCGGGCGGGGGCAGCATCATAGCATTAGCGCGTCGACGCGGTGCATGGCACCGGCTGCGCCGGTGTTCGCGGCTAAAGCCGCTCCTACAGGTACCGCGTGAGCCTGAAGCCTGCGCCGTCCCTGTGGGAGCGGGTTCACCCGCGAAGCAGGCGACGCGGTGGTTGGCACCGGCTACGCCGGTGTTCGAGGCTGAAGCCGCTCCTACAGGTACCGCGTGAGCCTGAAGCCTGCGCCGTCCCTGTGGGAGCGGGTTCACCCGCGAAGCAGGCGACGCGGAGGATGGCACCGGCTTTGCCGGTGTTCGCGGCCACGGCCGCTCCCACAGGTACCGCGTGAGCCTGAAGCCTGCGCCGTCCCTGTGGGAGCGGGTTCACCCGCGAAGCAGGCGACGCGGAGGATGGCACCGGCTTTGCCGGTGTTCGCGGCCACGGCCGCTCCCACAGGTACCGCGTGAGCCTGAAGCCTGCGCCGTCCCTGTGGGAGCGGGTTTGTTCTGGTCAAGTATTTCCGGACACCGGTTACGGTGATCAAGCCGCCTGCTGCTCCATAGCTATTGGTGACAGGTAGTCGTTGTAGCTGTGGAGCCTGATTCGGTTGTATCGCATGAAGAAGCTGGTCATGTCCTGCTTGGCTTCTTCAATTTCCTTGTAGCCCTTGGGCGGCACCCATTCTGACTTGAGCGTTCCAAAGAAACGCTCTGTTGGTGCGTTGTCCCAGCATTGTCCCCTGCGACTCATGCTCTGCGTTATGCCATGCTCAAGCAGCTCGGACTGGAAGCGCTGGCTGGTGTATTGGCAGCCTTGATCCGAGTGAAACATCAAGCCTGTATGCTTGCCCCTAACCCCTACTGCCATCCTCAGTGCCTTGCTAACCAAGTTGGCGTCGTTGATCAGGGAAAACGCCCAGCCAACGATCCGACGCGCAAACAAGTCAATCACTACTGCCAGGTGATACCAGCGCTTCCCGACCATCAAACTGGTCACGTCACCGCACCAGACCTGGTTAATTGCTGTTGGCTCAAAGTTGCGTTCGAGCAGGTTCTTGGCCACAAACGCTTCAACACCTTTGGAGCGATTCCGATGAGGACGACGCTGCTTGCTTTCCAGATTTGCCTCCTCCATGAGTTTTCCGGCCAGATACCGTCCCACCTTGAGCTGCTGGGCCTTCAGGTACTCAGAGATCATTCTCGCGCCCGCGCTTCCCCTGCTTTCGACGTGCAGCTGAACTACTTTCTCTCTGAGTTCGTCACGCTTGGTATTCGGTGTTGAACGACGGCGAAGCCAGTCATAAAACGCGCTACGGGATACGCTCAGCGCACTGCAAAGAAGGCTGGTCGGATACGAGCCTGACTCTCTCAGTTCCTCAATCAGGAAAAACGATCGGGATCCGACATCAAGAGAGCCGTAGCCTTTTTTAAGATTTCAGCCTCGGTCTCCAGGCGCTTGATCTTGGCTCGCAGCTGCTGGAGCTCGCGCTGTTCGTCGCTGATCGCTTTGGTACCGGCTACTGGCTGGCCCTTGTGTCGCTCTTTACGCACCTGATCAACCCAGCGGCGCAGGGCTGTAGGGCCGACGTCCATTGAGGCGCAGACGTCGGGAATCGAGCAGTGGTCATCAAGGACCATGCTGGCAGCACGTTGCTTGAACTCGCGGGTGTAGGTCTTTCGTTCTTGCATGGAACCTCCTGATTGGGCGAATCATATCGCCCTTAAGAGGTGTCCGGGATCATTAGGCCAGTTCAGTTCACCCGCGAAGCAGGCGACGCGGTGGATGGCACCGGCTTTGCCGGTGTTCGCGGCCACGGCCGCTCCCACAGGTACCGCGTGAGCCTGAAGCCTGCGCCGTCCCTGTGGGAGCGGGTTCACCCGCGAAGCAGGCGACGCAGTGGATGGCACCGGCTGCGCCGGTGTTCGCGGCCACGGCCGCTCCCACAGGTACCGCGTGAGCCTGAAGCCTGCGCCGTCCCTGTGGGAGCGGGTTCACCCGCGAAGCAGGCGACGCGGTGGATGGCACCGGCTACGCCGGTGTTCGCGGCTGAAGCCGCTCCCACAGGTGTAGCGTCAACTCGAAGCCAGCGCAGTACCTGCGGGGGCGGGCATGCCCCAATGACATCAGGCCTTAGTGCGAGTGCTTGGGCACCGCCGCCCCTCGGCAACCAACCAGGAAGTCGAAGTCACAACCCTCATCGGCCTGCATGACGTGGTCCAGGTACAGCCTGGCGTAACCACCGCTGATCAACTGCGGCGGGGCTTGCAGGTCAGCCAGGCGGCCGGCCAGTTCCTCGTCGGAAATGTCCAGGTGCAGGCGGCCTTCCTTGCAATCCAGTTCGATCCAGTCGCCTTCGCGCACGGCAGCCAACGGCCCGCCAGCTGCCGCTTCCGGCGCCACGTGCAGCACCACGGTGCCGTAGGCGGTGCCGCTCATGCGGGCATCGGAAATACGCACCATGTCGGTCACGCCCTGGGCCAGCAGCTTGGCCGGCAGGCCCATGTTGCCGACCTCGGCCATGCCCGGGTAGCCCTTGGGCCCGCAGTGCTTCATCACCAGCACGGAACTGGCATCCACATCCAGCTCGGGGTCGTTGATGCGTGCCTTGTAGTCGTCGAAGTTCTCGAACACCACGGCGCGGCCACGATGCTGCATCAGCGCCGGGGTGGCGGCCGAGGGCTTGAGCACGGCGCCCTTGGGCGCCAGGTTGCCGCGCAGGATGCAGATGCCGCCATCGGCCACCAGCGGCTTGTCGATCGGGCGGATCACCTCTTCGTCATACAGCGGTGCGGCCTGGCAGTTGTCCCACAGGCTCTTGCCGTTGGCCGTCAGCGCGGCAGGGTTGGGCAGCAGGCCGTGTTCGCCCAGGCGGCGGATGACCGCAGGCAGGCCGCCGGCGTAGTAGAACTCTTCCATCAGGAAACGGCCCGAAGGCTGCAGGTCGACCAGGGTTGGCGTACCGCGGCCGATGCGGGTCCAGTCTTCCAGCTGCAGGTCCACGCCGATGCGCCCGGCAATGGCCTTCAGGTGAATCACCGCGTTGGTCGAGCCACCGATGGCGGCGTTGACGCGGATGGCGTTCTCGAAGGCTTCGCGGGTGAGGATTTTCGACAGGCGCAGGTCTTCGCGCACCATGTCGACAATGCGCATGCCCGACAGGTGGGCCAGCACGTAACGGCGTGCATCCACCGCCGGAATGGCGGCGTTGTGCGGCAGCGAGGTGCCCAGCGCTTCGGCCATGCAGGCCATGGTCGAGGCGGTGCCCATGGTGTTGCAGGTACCTGCCGAGCGCGACATGCCGGCCTCGGCCGAGAGGAACTCATTGAGGTCGATCTGGCCGGCCTTGTAGGCCTCGTGCATCTGCCAGACGATGGTGCCGGCACCAATGTCCTTGCCTTTGTGCTTGCCGTTCAGCATCGGCCCGCCGGTAACCACGATCGCCGGCACGTCACAGCTCGCCGCGCCCATCAGCAGCGCCGGGGTGGTCTTGTCGCAGCCGGTCAGCAGCACCACGGCGTCCACCGGGTTGCCGCGGATGGCTTCCTCCACATCCATGCTCGCCAGGTTGCGGGTGAGCATGGCGGTGGGGCGCAGGTTGGACTCGCCGCTGGAGAACACCGGGAACTCCACCGGGAAGCCGCCAGCCTCCAGCACGCCCTTTTTGACGTGTTCGGCAATCTTGCGGAAGTGCGCGTTGCACGGGGTCAGCTCCGACCAGGTGTTGCAGATGCCGATGATCGGCTTGCCCTGGAATTCGTGGTCCGGAATACCCTGGTTCTTCATCCAGCTGCGGTACATGAAACCGTTCTTGTCGGCGGTGCCGAACCATTGGGCGGAGCGCAGTGGGCGTTTGCTATCAGACATGGGAACACCTAATTAGTATTACTATTTGTCGTTGTGTGATCGACTGTACTGATAAAAATGGTCTCTGTGAAGGCTTGTTGGCTCAATTAGTAATACTATAAGATCATTCACCCAGGTCAGAGGTCTGCCAAAAAGTCCCCGGCCAGGTGCTGTACCCATTACAAGAACAATTGGAGACATCGCCATGATTCAGGAGCAGCGGCTCGTCCGCCTGATCACACTGAAACTCATCCCTTTTCTGGTACTGCTTTACCTGGTGGCCTATGTCGACCGTTCCGCGGTGGGCTTCGCCAAGCTGCACATGGGCGCCGACATCGGCCTGGGTGACGCGGCCTACGGCCTTGGTGCCGGGCTCTTCTTCATTGGTTACTTCCTGTTCGAGGTGCCGAGCAACCTGTTGCTCGACCGCTTTGGCGCGCGCCGCTGGTTCGCCCGCATCCTGGTCACCTGGGGCGCAATCACCGTCGGCATGGCGTTCGTTACCGGGCCTAACGGTTTCTACGTGATGCGCTTTCTGCTGGGGGCGGCCGAGGCGGGCTTCTTCCCGGGCGTGCTGTACTACATCACCCAGTGGTACCCGGTGCGCCATCGCGGCAAGATCCTCGGCTTCTTCATCCTCTCCCAGCCGCTGGCGATGCTGATCACCGGGCCGCTCTCGGGCGCGCTGCTGGGGCTCGATGGCATCTACGGCCTGCATGGCTGGCAATGGCTGTTCATCTGCATCGGTACCCCCGCGGTGCTGCTGGCCTGGCCGACCCTGCGCCTGCTGCCAGACAGCCCGGCCAAGGTGCGCTGGCTCAGCGACGAACAGCGCAGCTGGCTGCAGGAACAGCTGGCCAATGACCTGCGCGAGTTCGGCCAGACCCGCCATGGCAATCCGTTGCATGCCCTGAAGGACAGCCGGGTGCTGTTGCTGGCGCTGTTCTACCTGCCGGTGACCCTGAGCATTTACGGCCTGGGCCTTTGGCTGCCGACGCTGATCCACCAGTTTGGCGGCAGTGACCTGGTCACCGGTTTCGTTTCGGCCGTGCCTTACCTGTTCGGCATCATCGGCCTGCTGATCGTGCCGCGCAGCTCCGACCGCCTGAACGACCGCTATGGCCATCTTGGCCTGCTGTATGCCTTGGGTGCGATCGGCCTGTTCTTCAGTGCCTGGCTTAGCGTGCCGGTCATGCAGCTGGCAGCGCTGTGCCTGGTGGCATTCGCGTTGTTCTCCTGCACCGCCATCTTCTGGACCTTGCCGGGCCGGTTCTTCTCCGGGGCCAGCGCCGCAGCCGGCATCGCCTTGATCAACTCGATCGGCAACCTCGGCGGCTACCTGGGCCCGTTCGGTATCGGCGCGCTCAAGGAACACACCGGGCAACTTTCGTCGGGGCTGTATTTCCTGGCCGTGGTGATGCTGTTCGGGCTGTTGCTCACCGGGGTTGTCTACAACCGCCTGGAGCGCCGCCAGCGCCTGGCTTCCACGCGGGCAGCCGAAGCCTCCCGCTAATTTTCGCAACCGAGAAGCGAGCACAAACATGCGATTGATCCAATTTGAAACCGCCACCGGCGAGCGCTGCGTGGGCGTGGTGGAAGGCGATTACGCCCTGCAGGTGCAGGGCGCTGGCAGCACCCGCGAGCTGGCCCTGCAAGCCATTGCCGCCGGCCGTGACCTGGCCGCTGAAGTGCAGGCTGCCGGCCTGGGCGAGCGCCACAACTACCTGGCCCTGCTGGCCGAAGGCCGCGTGTTGCCACCACTGGACCACCCGGACCCGGCGCACTGCCTGGTCACCGGCACCGGGCTGACCCACCTGGGCAGCGCCGCAACCCGCGACAAGATGCATCAGCAGCAGGCCGAAGGCGCGGTGACCGACAGCATGCGCATGTTCCAGTGGGGCCTCGATGGCGGTCGGCCCCCGGCAGGCGAGGAGGGCGCGCAGCCGGAGTGGTTCTACAAGGGCGACGGTGGCATCGTTGTGCGCCCTGGCGCCGACCTGCCGCTGCCGGCGTTCGCCGAGGATGCCGGCGAGGAGCCAGAGCTGGTCGGGCTGTACCTGATCGGTGCCGACGGCACGCCTTACCGCCTTGGCTATGCGTTGGGCAACGAGTTTTCCGACCATGTGATGGAGCGGCGCAACTACCTGTACCTGGCCCATTCCAAGCTGCGCGCCTGCAGCTTCGGCCCAGAGCTGCGCCTGGGTGCGCTGCCGGCCCACCTGGAAGGCACCAGCCGCATCCTGCGCGACGGCCAGGAGCTGTGGCGCAAGCCGTTCCTGTCGGGCGAGCAGAACATGTGCCACAGCTTCGAGAACCTGGAATTCCACCACTTCAAGTACACCCAGTTCCTGCGCCCCGGCGATATCCACGTGCATTACTTCGGCACCGCCACGCTGTCGTTCGCCGACGGCATCCAGGCGCGCCCGGGCGACACCTTCGAAGTCAGCCTCGACGCGTTCGGCCAGCCGCTGCGCAACGGCATTGCCGCCGCGCCCGGGCAGGTTCGCCCCGGGGTGGTGAAAAGCCTTTGAGCCGTCAGGCGAGCAGTGTGTCGGGTTCGCCCGCGTACCTGTGGGAGCGGCTTTAGCCGCGAAGGGCCTGGCGCGGTGCATGGCACCGGCTACGCCGGTGTTCGCGGCTGAAGCCGCTCCCACAGGGGCCCTGCTGACATGGCGGGGCATGTGCACTCCATGGCTGACATGAACCTTTGAATCTTCTTTCCTCATTACAGGAGCCAACCATGACCGGAAGCAACTTCATTGGCGGCCAGCGCAGCGCTGCCGGCAGCGTGCGCCTGCAAAGCCTCGACGCGCGCACCGGCGAAGCCTTGCCGCAGGCCTTTGCCCAAGCCACCCCGGAGGAAGTGGACGCCGCCGCCCAGGCTGCCGAAGCGGCCTTCGCCGAATACAACGCCCTGGCGCCGCAGCGCCGTGCGCAGTTCCTTGATGCCATTGCCGACCAGCTGGATGCGCTGGACGACACCTTTGTCGCCACCGTGTGCCGCGAAACCGCACTGCCGGCCGGGCGCATCCAGGGCGAACGCGCGCGCACCAGCAACCAGATGCGCCTGTTCGCCTCGGTGCTTCGTCGTGGCGACTACCTGGGGGCTCGCATCGACCGTGCCCAACCCCAGCGTCAACCGCTGCCGCGCCCCGACCTGCGCCAGTACCGCACCGGCGTCGGCCCGGTAGCCGTGTTCGGCGCCAGCAACTTCCCGCTGGCCTTCTCCACCGCTGGGGGTGATACCGCCGCGGCGCTGGCCGCCGGTTGCCCGGTGGTGGTGAAGGCGCACAGCGGCCACATGGCCACTGCCGAACGGGTGGCCGAGGCCATCGAGCGGGCAGTGGTGGCCACCGGCATGCCCGCGGGCGTGTTCAACATGATCTACGGTGCCGGTGTCGGCGAAGCGCTGGTGCGCCACCCGGCGATCCAGGCCGTGGGCTTCACCGGTTCGCTCAAGGGCGGCCGTGCGCTGTGCGAGCTGGCGGCGGCGCGGCCGCAGCCGATTCCGGTGTTCGCCGAAATGAGCAGCATCAACCCGGTGCTGGTCTTGCCTGAGGCCTTGCAGGCCAGGGGCGAGCAGGTAGCCAGGGAGCTGGCCGGTTCGGTGGTGCTGGGCTGCGGGCAGTTCTGCACCAACCCCGGGCTGGTCATCGGTATTGCCGGCGAGGCGTTCAGCAACTTCCTGGCGGCCCTTGGTGCGCAGCTGGCCGACCAGCCCGGGCAGACCATGCTCAATGCCGGTACATTGCGCAGCTATGCCCAGGGCGTGCAACGCCTGCACCAGCACCCGGGCGTGCGTCATCTGGCCGGCGCCGACCAGGCTGGCGACCAGGCCCAGGCACAGCTGTTCCAGGCCGATGTGAGCTTGCTGCTGAACGGTGACGCACTGCTTCAGGAAGAGGTCTTCGGGCCTGCCACGGTGGCCTTCGCAGTAGCCGACGAAGCCGAACTGCGCCGCGCCGTGCAAGCCCTGCATGGGCAACTAACCGCAACCCTGATTGCCGAGCCGGAAGACTTCCAGCGCTTCGCAGCGCTGGTGCCGCTGCTGCAGCGCAAGGCCGGGCGCCTGCTGGTCAATGGTTACCCGACCGGTGTCGAAGTGTGCGATGCCATGGTGCATGGCGGGCCATACCCGGCCACGTCCGATGCCCGTGGGACCTCGGTCGGCACCTTGGCCATCGACCGCTTCCTGCGGCCGGTGTGCTATCAGGACTACCCGGATGCGCTGCTGCCCGACGCCCTGAAAAACGCCAACCCGCTGGGCCTGCAACGCCTGGTCGATGGCCAGCACAGCCGCGAGGCGCTGGCCTGACGCCAAGGGCTTCGGCGTGGTACCGCTGCACCCCGCCCGGGCAGGCCCGGGCGGGTTGTCAGATATGCGGCCAGAGCGCCAGCAGCAGTCCACCAGCGATAAGCAGGGCGCCACTGTAGCGGCGCCAGGCCGCGCCCAACCGCAACACTTTCTCCGCCAGAACCAGCATCGCCAGCGCGGCCATGCCCCACAGGCTCATGGCGCCAACCACCAGCAGCACCAGCATCAGCGCCCAGCAGCAACCGATGCAGTACAGGCCATGCTGCAACCCCAGCCTCCAGGCGCCGCCAAGGCCCGGGCGTACATGGTGCTGAAGAAAGAACAGCGGGCTCTGGCAATGCTCCAGGCAAGCGGCTTTGCCCTGGCTCATCTGGTAGCCACCGGCCAGCAGAAGCAGTAGCGCACCCATGAGCGGTGGCAGGCGCAGGGTCATTGGATCGAGCCAGCCAAGCCATTCGCCAAGGGCCTGCAGCAGGGTCATCAGCAGGGCGAAGCCACACCAGAGCAGCGCATAGGCCGCGCAGAACAGCAGCAGCTTGAATGGGCCGGCGCTGTCGCGCAGCAGGCAGCGCCGGTAAAGCAGGAACACCGGCAGGGCGGCCGGCAGCATCATCGCCTGCATCATCGCCAACCACATCAGCAGGGTCAGCGCGCCCTGGCGCGACCACCAGGCGGTGGTTGGCATCTGCATCTCGCCCATCGCCGCCATGGTCGTTGCCTGCTCGACGTGCCACCACCAACCCAGCGCGCTGATCATCAGCACCAGCGCGCCGGTCAGCAGCGCGCCCGGGGCTGGCCAGCGACTAGCCGCGGATGATGCCATTTGGCCCCATATCCAGGTCGTAGAGCATGGCGTTGCGCCCGGCATAGTCCAGCTTCACCGCCCCGGAGCAGTTGAAGGTGGCGCTGGCACAGTCCGTCTCGCCGAACTCGAAGCCCTCTGGCAGCACCAGCCTGGCCCGGTGCACCGATCCGTCCACGGGGTTGCGGATCGGCTCGGCCCGGCCATCCAGCACCCCGGGCACGTGGATGCTGGCGGTCAGTGCGGCGCGGTCGGTGTGCACCTTAACCGGCACGAACTGCGGTGCGTGCATGGTCTGCACCGTGCTGGCGAAAATGGCGAAGAAGGCCGTGGGTTCCTGCTCCTGGCCGCTGAGAATGGTCAGCAATGCCTGGCGCTGGGCATCACTGGCGCGTTCATCGATAAAGGCCTGGCATTGCCCACCGCCCTCGTGGATGGGCCCAGGCCAGGCGAAGGTGCAGGCCACATTCAAGCCGGCCAGCGATACCTCGTCGAAATACCCCTCCTCGATGTGATAGCCCACTGCCGCTTCGCAAGTGCCATGGGTGGGCAAGGCGTTGAACTGGCAGGGGCAGCCATAATCGCAGTTGCAAAGGTCGACCCCTGCGCCGTGCAATCGCCAATCGACATAGGCCATGATCCTATCCTCGCAAACAAGTGCCATTTGTTAGTTTAGTTCCGGATCATGCCGCCATATTTAGATAGATTCGGCATCTGACACGGGCCGTATAAAACCACTGCTTCAAAGCATCGGCCTTCTCAGTCAGATGGGGCAGTGCGGGATTCACGGTCAATGTCCTCCGGCCAATGAACCTTGGGTGCCAGGCAATGCATGTGGCTCAGGCCATCGTCATCGTTCCAGTCACGGGGTGGGTGTACGAACTTCGGCAGGGCTTCGGGGCCTTGCTGCATGAATAGTCGGGCGATGGCCCAGTAGGCTTCGCCTTTGTAGAGGTCATAGGTGAAGAACACACGGTCGATGACTTCGTTGGTTTCCGGGTTGCGGACCGACAGCATGACGTTTTCGATCAGGCCACCGTGGCCGGGGGCGTAGACTCGGTAGACTTCGGCGGTTACGTCCTCCCAGTTGTAGGCGACCGGCTTGACGCCCCATCGTTTGCGACTGAAGATGAAGATACGGTCATATCGAAACTCATAAATATATATTTTTTGGCGTAGTCGATTGAAGCGAATTGGCTCGTCTCTAGGGGCAACCAGATCAAGCCTGACGTAGGCAGTCAAAGCCCATAATGCTACCGGAAGAAGAGCTATTGATATGTTTGTAAGCCAGTCGCGCGGCCAACTGCCATGCAAAAGGCTCCAGTATAAGTAAAGCGTAACTCCTAAAGCAAATAGCAAACCCGGAACCCCAATCAAAAATATAACACCTCGAAGGATGGTGCTGCTCCGCGGTAACTCGAGATATACATCATCGAAATAGTTTGGCGACGGCTTGACACTCGTCCACACTTCCCGCCACTTTGGAACTTCATGCACCGTGGGAAGGTCATGGCTCCAGCCTAAAGCGCGCTCGCACAAAACTTTATCATCACGCTTCACTCGCTAATCTCCTTGGCACAAATCTCAATGTACCCACTTGGCATCTAGGCAGAGCGTGTAGCAGCTTGCCGTAGGGCCTAGCTGTGCAGGGGCCTTGCGGGAGCAGTGAGGCTGCCGCAACCTATGGCAGCCTATACTTCTAGGCCCGGGGGCATCGGCCTTCTCATTCAGATGGGGCAGTACGGGATTCGCGGTCAATATCCTCCGGCCAATGAACCTTGGGTGCCAGGCAATGCATGTGGCTCAGGCCATCGTCGTCGTTCCAGTCACGGGGTGGGTGCACGAACTCCGGCAGGGCTTTGGGGCCTTGCTGCATGAATAGCCGGGCGATGGCCCAGTAGGCTTCGCCGTGGTAGAGGTCGTGAGTGAAGAACACGCGGTCGATGACTTCGTTGGTTTCTGGGTTGCGGATCGACAGCATGACGTTCTCGATCAGGCCGCCGTGACCGGGGGCGTAGACTCGGTAGACTTCGGCGGTTACGTCGTCCCAGTTGTAGGCGACCGGTTTGACGCCCCATCGTTTGCGGCTGAAGATGAATATGCGGTCATATCGAAACTCATAAATGTATATCTTTTGGCGGAGTCGATTGAAGCGAATTGGCTCATCTCTAGGCGTAACCAGATCAAGTCTGACATAGGGAATCAAAGCCCATAGTATTGCCGGAGGAAAAATTATTGATATGTTTATTAGCCAATCGCGCTGCCAACCGTCATGCAAAAGACTCCAGTAGAGGCAAAGCGTCAATCCCAGAATAAAAATCAACCCCGGAATCCCAACTAAAAATATGACACCTCGGAGGATAATGCTACTCCGAGGTAACTCGAGATAAACATCATCGAAGTAGTTGGGCGACGGTTTGACACTTGCCCACACTTCCCGCCACTTTGGCACTTCATCTACCTTGGGAAGGTCATGACTCCAGCCTAAAGCGCGCTCCCACAGAACTTTACCATCACGCTTCACTCGTTAATCTCCCTGGCACAATACCCACCTGGCAAGCTCCGATCCGGCCAGTACATCACCACCAGCGTAGCTGCCAGTATCGTGTGGTTTCCTATAGTTGCCATGAGCGATATCGAGCCAGAAATTTCTAACTGACTGAGCCCCGCAGGGTAAGGTTTTCGCTTCTCGCTGATTGAATAATTGCGGTCGTGGTCGGGTATTCGCGGCGATGTAAAGCTGGAAAATGAAGAGGACGGTGAGAGAGGCTCTTCAGAGTTTGCAAAGAAATTGCCCGAAGCAATAGTTTCCCCGCCAACGTAATCAGGGTGATGGCCATCACCGTGACGATGCACGATCAATTTCCAGTGATATCCCGAAGACCGCTCGTCGTACATAGGCAAAGCGATCAAGAATTTTAGCTCCCTCATTATTTCGACACTAATCAAGCCACCGATTTTCGGAAGACCTGGATCAGTTGCCACGTGCGACTCAAAGTGCAACTTCGCCTGCACCCCTAACGTGGCAGCATTGAGTTCGGCAAAAGCGATATCCGCATGTTCTGGGGAATTCCAATGAATGCTCGGCTTTTCGTCTGCCTTTCCAAAGCAGCACCGCCTTACCCAGCGTTCCAAATCAGTTGATTCATTTTTCTCAGCCCGTTTGCTTAGTTGATAAGCAGCAAGCGTGAGGGCTATCGCCAATCCCAGCGGGCCGAAAAATAACGGGTTGAGTACTGCGACTCCGAACGCGATAGTTCCAGCCGCATAAAAAAAGGCTGAAGTTAGATGTTGGTAGTACGCTACATCATCACCCGCAGCGGCGGTGCGCCTCATGGCATTGATTGCTTGAGCCGTATCAAAGACCCCTGCAACCACACTTACCAAAGCACCAAGCCTTATCAAGGCCCCCCCACTGGCTGCAACACCCTTTGCCCGCGCCAAATTCAGTAGACCAGCGCTTGATCTCAAAATGAGCCCAACCAGTTCGATTTGCCCTCCCAACAGGCCCAACTGCGATCCTTGCAACGCCAACCTGGCCTCATGCGCCTTCGGCCCAACCTCTGTCTCCGCCTTTTCCTGATTCCTGCCCAGGCTGTCCTGCTGCAGATACAACCCGCCAATCGCCAGCAGGACTTCCCAGCTACCAGCAATCCCGCGCAACCCGGAAAAACCGGTTTTTACCAATCGGGCCGCCTGCTGCGACGTGATCTTCATCCCCTGCAATAATTTGCGCGCATCGGCTTCCAGCGTCCCCGCTGCCACCGAGATATCCACCAGGGCAAGCTGCGCCGCGCTGCTCGCCTGGGTTACCCCCATGCTGGCCTCCTTGAACAACCGCCCATGCACTTCCTCGGCCTTGCCCTCGACCCACACCGTCACGCTGATCATCGAATTGGTGAACCGCGGGTCGAGCACGGCCAGGCTCATCAGCCCGTGCTGGATGATCGGCCGCACCTTGCGCATGGCCTTCATCGAGCCAAACTCGAAGTCATCGATATTGCGGCGCATCCGGTCCCGCGCCTCGGCGATCGACGCATTGGCCTTGTGCTGCAACTCACGCAAGTGGGCGCTCTGCAAGGCGTAGTACTCGCCCAGCTTCATCTTCACTTCCAACTCGATCAGATGGACGCCGTTGTAGAGAAACTGCGTGGCGCTGTTCAGATGCCGCACGGCCTTCTGAATACCTGGCGATAGACATGGCGCCAGCCGCTGACTGGCCGCATTGAGCGCACCCTGCGTTTCAGCAATGGCCTGTTTGAGGGTATTGCGCGTGCGCAAGCCGGCGTCATCGCTGGCGATGATCTTGCTCAGCATGCCGTAAAGCTTGTCGCTGTCGTTCCAGTTGATCGCTTCTGTGGCGGAGAAACTGGGCAGCAGCCCGGCCAGCAGTGCCTGGTCGCGTATCAGCAAGGCGCGGTAGGGCGGGCTGTCAGGGTCCTGCAGCCATTTCAGCCAGAGCAGTTCGCTGGTGCCGGAAGCGGGAACATGCGGTTCAAGACGGGGGACGACAGCTTCCGTAACCCCGCCGCCCAGGCACAGGGCCATGGTCTTGGCGTAGGCCACCCCGGACTCACGATCGTTACCGTCGTAGTCGTATGCCTCGGCCACCTTGAACATGGGCGTATCGAACAAGGCAACGTACGCCTGGGCATCCTTGTCGATGTAACGCTGAAACTCACGCTCCTGCTGCTCATATTCAGCCTGGAACGCGGCCCGCTGCGGTTCGTGGTAGCGCTCTTCAAGCCGCTCGTCACTCTCCTGCTGCGCACGCTCGACCAACAGCTGCCGCTCGACTGCCGGGTCGGTGAACACCGGTGGCCCATCACCCGTCATCGGTTCCAGCGACGGCACCTTCTGCGCCGCCCATTCCCTGTGCGTGGCGCGAATGATCTGCAGGATCTGCGAGGTCTGCAGCTGATAGGCGCGCATCGGGTCTTCACGCCAGGCCTGACGCTTCACTACCCAGTTCAGGCGCTGATGGTTGTACTCCTGAATCAGCCCGACAGTGTCGTCGAGCACCACCGCCAGCACGCCGTTTTCCAGCTGGTGCCGGTTGATCGCATTGACCAGATAGCCGCGCAGGGCGAACCGGCGCAACCAGCGGCTGTGGAAGCCGTGCGCACTGTCGAAGGGGGCGCAGCCATGCTGGGCATACTCGAACACCTGCTGGTCGACCCCAAGCTTATCGGGCGTCATGGCGATGCCCAGCAGTTCGGGATTGCTGCGGGCCTGGATCAGGTCCAGGCCCTCGAAGCGATGCGCAGGCGACGCGCCGCTCTTGTAGGCGTTCAGCACGCTCACCGGCCAGGCGTCACTGGAGAAGGCCAGCCAGGCGCTGGTGTACCTGCCGGTATCGAGGTTGAGAAAGGCCGAAGGAATGTCGTGATCTGCGTTCACGCATTTTTCGGGCAGCGGCGACGGCGGGCCATCTGGCGGCTCGTAAGGGTTGAAGCGGCGCAGATGACCTTGCTCGCTGATGGCATAGGCATGCCAGACCTGCTGGTCGAGCAGCACATACAGGAAGCCCCTGCGCAAGGTGCGCAAGCCGATCTTTGTCGAGATATGCCGGTTATCCGCCACGGTGGAGACACACTCGGGGCGGGCATCGGGCACCAGGGCGCGGCGCAGCGGCAGGATCGGCAGGCCCTGGCGCTCGCAGAACATGCACTGGTCGTGCGGCAGCCCGGCTTCGGCGATCGCGAGGGCAATACGTTGGCTGATGGTCATGAGCGATCCTAGTGTTGGACAGGTCCTTGTCGACCCCTGAACACTAACGGGGAATCGCTTTCCAGAGAGGCTTTGGGCTTCCCAAAACCTTGTAGGAAACGTCTCTGAATAATGGTTTAGCTCTATATGGGGTCATGATCGGTACCCCGGCCTTTTGCGCCACCTGTCGAGCCCAAGGCACTGCTGGTGTCCGTTTTCCGTCCGATCTGTATGCGCGATCAACGCGCAAACCCAGGAGAACGTCCATGGCAAACGATCAGAATGACCCCGGCCTCGAGCAAACCGAATCCCAGCCCGGCAGCGGTGACGGAGAGGTCCCGCTACCTTCGGATGACGAAGGCCCGATCGAGGAGGAGATGGAGGACGTGCAGGCAAACAATTCGGTTTCTGCCGAGCACCCGCAGCCTCGCTGACGGGATTTGGCCAAAACGAATGCGGTTCACATCTTTCTTGCGAGGTATGCAGCGATGAGCCCCAACCCGAATGCACAAGGCGGCACGAACCCGGAAATGCCCACTTCACCCGACCCGGCCGTTGACCCCGACCGCCCGACCATACCCGACCCTGATGACGACCCGCTCATGAACGAAGAAGAGGGTGGTGATTGGCAGGAGGAAGACAACTTGGCTGATGACGGCCGGCAGAGCGTGGAACAGCCTGCGGTAGACCTGGATCAGCGCAGGGAATGACCATTGATAGGGCAGGCCCCTGTGGGAGCGGGTTTACCCGCGAAGAATCCAACTCGGTGTATGGCACCGGCTGCGCCGGTGTTCGCGGGTGAACCCGCTCCCACAGGTACTGCGGCTGCCTTGAAGGTTGTGGTGATCCTGTGGCTGCCTTGAAGGTTGTGGTGATCCTGTGGGAGCGGGCAAGCCCGCGAAGAATCCAGCGCGGTGGCTGGCACCGGCTACGCCGGTGTTCGCGGGCACGCCAGCTCCCACAGGTACTGCATCTGCCTTGAAGGTTGTAGTGATCCTGTAGGAGCTGGCTTGCCTGCGATGGGCTGCGCAGCAGCCCCCTGGCATGCGCGCCGGTGTATCACCCCCGTCGCAACGCAGCCGCCAGCCCCACGGTCAGGACCACGGCACAAAGCATGGCCAGGCTGATGGCGATTGCGACACCCCAGGCATCGAGCAGCCCTGCCAATACCAGATAAAACGCAATCACCCCCACCGCCCCGATCGCATTGCCCCGCACCATCGCCGCCATTCCTGCACGGCCAGTCTGCACATGGGCGAACACCACTAGCGGCCAGGCAATCACCGGGATCGGCGCCAGCATCCCGCTGGTCGCCGGGCCCAGCCAGTTGGCCAGGCTTGTGGTGATCATCAGCAACGAAGTGGCAGACACCATGCGCAGAGGGATTTCCCAAAATCGATGCCGGGGCCGGACCAGGGTGTCCGGCCTGGGCTCGCGGCCGCTGGCGCGTATCAGCACGCCGATCAGCACCAGCGCCACGGCAATCGACAGGTACAGGTTGCCCCCGTGTGTAAACGCGTAGGCCGCGACGCCATAGAACAACATCGCCAGCAATACAGCCCAGCCGATGCCGAGCCTGCGTGTGGCGAACAGGTAGAAGGTGTACGTGGCCTGCACCGCCGCCAGGCCGCCCAGCGCGCCGGGCACCGCACCCAAGGCAAAGGCCGTGCCCTGTTCCAGGCACAGGAAGGTCATTACCAAGGCCGAAGTGATCGGCAGGCCGGACAGCAACCCGCCGAGCAGGCCACCCCAGCGACGCGAGGCGAGGGAGATGGCCCACATCAGGAGCGGGGTGACGATCAGCTTGAGGTAGAACAGGGTCATCGCAGGGCTATCCAGATGTGCGAAAGGTGCGCCCGCCGTAGGCATTGGGTAGGGCGCAGATGAATCAACCGCGGCTGGCCTCCAGCGCCTGGGCCAGGTCGGCGATGATATCGTCGCTGTGCTCGATGCCGATCGACAGGCGCACCATGTCCCGTGGCACGCCGGCCTTTTCCAGCTCCTCGTCATTGAGCTGGCGGTGGGTGGTAGAGGCGGGGTGGCAGGCCAGCGACTTGGCGTCGCCGATGTTCACCAGGCGCACCACCAGCTGCAACGCATCGATGAAGCGCGCACCGGCCGCCTGGCCGCCCTTGATGCCGAACGACAGGATCGACGCTGGTTTGCCGCCGGTGTAGCGCTGGGCCAGTTCATGCTCGGGGTGGTCAGGCAGCCCTGCATATTTCACCCACGCTACCTGCTCGTGGGCTTGCAGGTAACGGGCGACCTTCAGCGCGTTCTCGGTGTGGCGTTCCATGCGCAATGCCAAGGTTTCCAGGCCTTGCAGGATCAGGAAGGCGTTGAACGGCGACAGCGCCGCGCCAGTATTGCGCAATGGCACCACGCGGCAGCGGCCGATGAAGGCGGCGGGGCCGAAGGCTTCGGTGTAAGTGACACCATGGTAGGACGGGTCGGGGGTGTTGAGCAGGGCGAAGCGCTCCTTGTTGTCCGCCCAGGGGAACTTGCCGGAGTCGATGACGATGCCGCCGATGCTGGTGCCATGGCCGCCGATGTACTTGGTCAGCGAGTGCACGACGATATCGGCACCGTGCTCGAACGGCCGGCACAGCACCGGGGTGGCCACGGTGTTGTCGACGATCAGCGGCACACCATGGCGGTGGGCGGCCTCGGCCAGCGCGGCGATGTCGACGATATTGCCGGCAGGGTTGCCGATGGACTCGCAGAACACCGCCTTGGTGCGCGAATCGATCAGCGCTTCGAGGGCGGCGATGTCGTCATGGGCGGCGAAGCGGGTATGGATGCCCATGCGTGGCAGGGTGTGGGCCAGCAGGTTGTAGGTGCCGCCGTACAGCTTGGCCACCGAGACAATGTTGTCGCCGGCCTCGGCGACGGTCTGGATGGCGTAGGTGATGGCCGCCATGCCCGAGGCCACCGCCAGCGCGCCAACCCCGCCCTCCAGGGCGGCCATGCGCTGCTCGAGCACGTCGTTGGTGGGGTTCATGATGCGCGAGTAGATGTTGCCGGCCACCTTCAGGTCGAACAGGTCGGCGCCGTGTTGGGTATCGTCGAAGGCGAAGGAAGTGGTCTGGTAGATCGGTACGGCCACTGCCCGGGTGGTCGGGTCGGGGCTGAAGCCTGCGTGGATAGCGAGGGTTTCCAGCTTCATGCAATCGTTCCTTGAGCGTGGGTGGAGCGATCGAGCATGTGGTGGGTGGAGGGTGTGGGTCAAGGGTGAAACCGCGATGGGCTGCTCGACAACAGCCCATCGCGTTCAAGGGCGCGTTAGAACGTTGTAAATGGCGCGCCGGTGCAGCATGGCCCCGCCATGCCAACCGCTACAGCATTCGCACCATCTCCCAGAACGATGCCGCCACCCCGGTAATGCTTTCCCCGGCAATCAGCCCCGCTGCGGCCGTGATCGCAAACCGCTCTGTAACGCTCGGCCAACGGCAACCGACCAGCCAGGTGACCACCGCGCCGAGCCCCATCATCATGCTGATCGATGCCGGCAGTATGAACGCCAGCCCCAGTGCGCCGGTACTCGGCAGCCAACGCGCTACCCATTGCGGCAGCAGGCTGTCCAGCGTGCCCAGCAGGACGCCTGCCGCGCTGCCGGCCACGATCGCCCAGCGCAGCTCCGGCGACAGCGCCCCCAGCCCCTGCATCAGGGTCTGGGCCACGGCCTTCCAGGTTGCCACGGCCGGTGCGGGCCATTGCTCGGTGAGCAGCAGGGTCTGCGGATCGGGAATCAGCACCAGGTACACCAGCACGCCCACCACGCTGCCGATGAGGATGCCCAGGCACTGTGCAATCAGTTGCTTGTGTGGCGTGGTGCCGATCGCCTGGCCAACCTTGAAGTCGTTCATCAGGTCGGTGGCTTGCCCGGCCGCGCCGCCGGCAGTGTTGGCGCTCATCAGGTTGATGGCCACCTGGCCCGGGGCGACCAGGCCAAAGCTGAGCTGCGACAGCTTGCCGATGGCGCCGATCGGCGCAATACCGGTGGCGCCGACCACGCGCGCGGCGACCACCGCAAGGCATATCGCCAAGGGAATGCTCAACAGCGCCATCCACCAGTCGATGCCGAACAGCAACGCCTGTAACGCCACCACCAGCGTAATGGACAATAACAGCCCGCACGCAGGTGCCAGGGGAAACCGCCCACGGGTGTGCGCTGCCCGACTTGCCAGCGGGGCGGTGGGCCTCTGCCGGGGCATTTGCAACAGGCGGACCGACAATGACGTCAGGGTTGCGCATACCATCAGGCTGACGCCCGGCCACAACAGCCATTCCACCAGGGCGGCGAACTGTGGGCCGCTGGCGTTCGGGGCCAATACCACCAGGGCATGGTCGATCAGCCACGGTGCCAGCCCGCCCCAGGCCAGCGCGGCGCCGAACAGCAGCGTCAGGCCCACGCGGATGCCGATGATGCCGCCGAAGCCGACCAGCATCAGCGAAGGGTCGAGCGTGAAGGTCAGGCGCTCGAGCACAGGCGAGGGTGCCCAGCGCGGTATCGTCCAGACAAACCCGTCAATCCACTTCACCAGCCCCGACAGCAACGCGGCGCTGCACAGCACCTTTATCCGCATCATGGCTTCGTGGCCGTGGCGGTAGATCTGCTGCAATGTCTCCAGGGTCGCCATGCCCTCAGGGAACTTCAGGCCATGGTCATCGAGCAGGGCGGGGCGCAGATACCAGGCAATCCAGATGCCCAGGAAGCTCACGGAGAACACCCAGGCCATCATCGGCAGTGGGTCCAGCTGGTGACCGGTGAGCAGGGTATAGGCGGGGATCGGCGCGACCAGCCCGCCAGAAACGATGGAAGCGGCGGCCGAGGCCACTGTCTGGTTGATGTTGCTTTCGTGCAACGTCCATGCGGGCCGGCCCTTGCTGCGCCCCGCCAGGCCCTGCCACAGGGTGAAGCCGACCAGCAAGGCGATGATCGACATGTTGAACGACCAGCCGATCCGAAGGCCCGCGTATACATTCGAGGGTGTCAGCAGAATGCCCAGCACTACGCCGGTGAGCACCGCCCGCGGGCTTAGTTCACGTTCGATGCGAGCCTGGGGAAGGGCGGTGGAGGGGGCATCTCTCATGGCAATCCCTTGTCGGAGTGGTAAGCGCGCTTTGCACAACTGAGCCACTGCTGCCACAAAGGTTCACTGTCGCTTCTGGTTGTGAAAGGTGTCCGGCAATAGCCCGGAAGTGCTAGCGGTTACACCGGCGGGTCTCAAGAAAAGTGCTGCGCACAGGGGCCCGCTCTTGCTGACACTGCCGAATCAAGAGAGATTAGTGAAGTTATCTAAATTCGATAACTTTCCTAATCTTGGTATAAGTCAGGAGTGGGGCAAGCACTCATGGGATGTAGCCTCGCAGAGCCCCATCACCAGCGCTGATGTCGAAACCGCTTCAGAGCAGGCGATTGCCACACTGGATGAGAGCTTCTTCCGGGTGCGCTTTGACCGCCTTACGCTTGCGGAAAAGAAGTACCTGCGTGGCATGGCGGATCTGGGGGCCGGCCCTCATCGTTCTGGTGATATCGCGGCCAGCCTGGCGCGGAAGGTTTCCACGCTCGCACCACTGCGCAGTGCATTGATCGAGAAAGGGATGATCTACAGCCCGAACCACGGTGATACGGCGTTCACTGTGCCGCTTTTCGATGAGTTCATGCGGCGTATCATGCCGGGCGATGATTGGCGGATGGGCTAGCCTGCTCTACAGGCATGCAAGCCGCAATCACAGGCAACGGTCCTCCCCGATTGCCAGTACGACTGTAAAGATATGCAAAGTATCCCTAGGCCATCACGCTGTCACTCTAGAATCCGCCCGCTGCCGAACCTGGTAATGGCAGGCAGCAGATCTAGCCTTGTGGAGCGTTCCAATGAAGTCGAAACACCTTTTCCGCGCAGCCCTGGTTGCGGCGCTGGTATCGGCCTTGTCAGGCTGCTGGATGTTCATGCCGCCGGGTGGTGGCGGTGGTCATGGTGGTGGCCACGGTGGCGGCGGTGGCTTTGGCGGCCATCAGGGCGGTGGCCCTCGCTAAGCTGACCTAGCGATGGAGCGCACAGCCTCGGCCGGGACGCTAAAGCGTACCCGGCGCGAGCGCACATAACACGGTTCATTTCATCCCGACCGCCCAAACCGCTTGCGATACTCCGCCGGCGTAACCCCCACATGTTTCACGAACGCCCGCCGCAACGTATCTGCATTGGCAAACCCGCACAGCGCCGCCACCTGCTTCGGTGCCTCTCGCCCAGCCTCCAGCCGCGCCCGCGCAGCATTCACCCGCGCCAGCTCCACCCATGCGGCCGGGGTCATGCCCACATCACTCTGAAACACCCGTGCAAAATGCCTCGGGCTCAGCCCAACCCGCGCAGCCAGGCTGGCAACCCCGTGGTCCAGTGCAGGGTTGGCGGCCACGTAACGCTGCAACCCCTGCAATGCCGAACGCCCGACCGGTGATGTCCCACCTTGCCGGCTGAACTGCAGCTGCCCGCCAGGCCGCTTGAAGTACATCACCAGATGCCCGGCAACCTGCTTGGCAATATCCCGCCCCAGGTCTTCTTCCACCAGGGCCAGTGCCAGGTCCAGCCCGGCCGTTACCCCCGCAGCGGTACGCAGGTTGCCGTCATGCACCTGAATGGCATCGGCATCCACCTGTACCCGCGGATAACGCTCGGCCAACGGCTGCGCCACGGCCCAATGGGTGGTCACACGCCGGTCATCCAGCAACCCGGCAGCCGCCAGGGCAAACGCCCCCGTGCACACCGAGCCGTAACGCCGGCAAGCGCCCGCGCGTTGCCGCAGCCAGTCGAGAATGCCGGGGCGCAGGTATTGCTCGGCAGCCTGCGGTGTGCCGGCGACCAGCAAGGTGTCGATGGCTTCCAGGTCTTCGCCGATCCAGCCGTCGGCGACCAGGCGCGTACCGGAAGAGCTCACCAGCGGCCCCGGTTCGCAGGCCAGCAACAGCAGGCGATAGGCTTCACGGCCGGCCTGACGGTTGGCTTCTGCGAATACATCGAGCGGGCCGCAGGCATCCAGCAGTTGTACGCCGGGCATGGCCAGTATGGCGACCGTGATGGGGGCAGAGGGCATGGTGGCTCCGGGCGTTGCGCCGCAAGTCCGTAATCCGCCGACAATGGCAGTATTTGGCTGTACAAGTCAATTGAGGACATTGGCCCACGACCGCAGACTGGGCTCGTCATCAACCCACCCAGGAGCGACCATGTCTTCATCCATCGCCGGTATCCAGGTGCCCGACAGCGCCATGGCTCGGGAAATCACCGAGCTCGTCCGTGACACGGCTTCCCCTTTGCTGTTCCACCACTCCAGCCGGGTGTTCTACTTCGCGGCCCTTGCCGGGCAGCGGCTGGGGCTGCGTTACGACAGTGAACTGTTGTACGCAGGCTGCATGTTCCATGACATGGGCCTGACCCATCAGCACAGCAGCGATTGCTGCCGCTTCGAGGTGGACGGTGCCAATGCGGCGCGCGATTTCCTCCAGCGCCACGGCGTGGACGAGCGCGATGTCGAGCGTGTGTGGACGGCGATCGCGCTGCATACCACGCCGGGCATTCCAGAGCACATGCACCCGCTGATCGCCCTGGTCACGGCGGGGGTAGAGACGGATGTGCTGGGGCTGCACCACGATGGGCTGGGGATTGCCGCGCGGGATGCCGTGGTCCAGGCGCACCCGCGTGGGGAGCGGTTCAAGGAGGCGATCATCCAGGCGTTTTACGACGGCATCCGGCACAAGCCGCAGACCACGTTTGGCAACGTGAAGGCGGATGTGATCGCGGACAAGGAGCCTGCATTCCGGCCTGGGAATTTCTGCAGCGTCATTCGGCAGTCCTGCTGGGCGAGCTGAGTAAAGCGGGCTGGTGCTGCCGGTGTTGGCAGGCCCTGGTGCCTGTCAGCTAAACAGATTGGGGCCGCTTTGCGGCCCTTCGCGGGCGTGCCCGCTCCCACAGGTTGCGCATCAGATCAAACCGGTGCTCTCGAAGTGGGAGCTGGCACGTCGAGCGCAGAGTCCGCCGCCGAGCGCTCGCGATTCGCCACCCCGAACGGCACATGCACCATCGGCAAGTCCCCCGCCGGTGACTGCAGGTGGCTGCGCTGGTCATCAAAGAACACATGTGGCTTCAGTATCGACAGCACCCTGGGTTTCTCCATCCCGCCTAGAAAGAAGCACTCGTCCGGCGATACGCCCCAGTCCTTCAGCGTCGTCACCACCCGCTCATGCGAAGGGGCATTGCGCGCCGTCACGATGGCGATCCGCAAGATGCGCTTGTACGCCGGGTCTTCGGCCAACTTGCGGTCCTCGAGCATGCGAATCAGCGAAAGCTTGCGGTACAGGTCCGCCAAGGGCCCCGGCGAATGCGGGATCCCCTTGCGCACACGTTCATGCTCCTGAAACTCGTCCAGGTTGTCGTCGCGCTTGTACACGCGCTCGGCCTCGTCATCGGCAATCACCCCGTCAAAGTCGAAGGCCACCCGCAATTCGGTGTCGATCTCGTCATCGTAGATGCGTGTCGGCAGCACCCGCCCGGCGGGGTAGTTGGCGTCGATGGCTTTCTGTACATCTTCCTCGTTGGCACTTAGGAACAGCGAGGCATTGAACGCCGGGATGTACTCGTAGGGCGAGCGGCCCGACATGAATGCCGCGCGGGTGATGTCCAGCTGGTAGTGGTTGATCGAGCGAAACACCCGCAGGCCGGTCTCCGGCGAATTGCGCGACAGCAGCACCACCTCCACCGGCAACTGCTCGGGGAAGGCCTGGTTGATGCTCAGGAAGCGGCGAATGAACGGGAACGCCACGCCCTTGGGGAAGGGCTCGTCCAGGTTCTGCTGCTGGTGCTGACGGTAAGCCTCGACGCCCTCGGTCTGGTAGATGTCGTCCGAGACGGTGAGGTCGAACAGCGCACTCGAAGCAACGCCGATGACCAGTTTCTGTTCGATGGGGTAGGGCATGAAACAACTCCTGAGCGTGAGCTGAAGGCAAGTGTACCCGTGCGCTGTGACGAAAGCCCTCAGTACCCACAGGCGCTATCGGCATCAGATGAGGATGTAGTCACTACGCACCATCAGCGGCTCATGCGCCCCTTCGACCAGGTGCACGAACTGCCCTGCCACCTGGTCGATCGCCAGGCAGTCGTCGACATCCAGCAAGGCATCGGTATGCGGCTTCAGCCAGTCCGCCTGCATGCGTTGCTTGCCCAGGGCCTCGGTCTTGCTGTGGGCGGTGACCAGCAGGTAGCGGTGGGCCTCGCCGAATACTTCGCGTTCATAACCACCGAGGTTGATGAAGTACAGGCGCAGCGCACCGGGGGCGGGGGCGTGCGGGCGCAGTTCGATGCGCTGGCCGTCGACACCATGCACTTCCAGCCATGAATCGATGTGCAAACCTTTCGGGCTGCCGAACCAGGCTTGGCGCAACTGCGGGTAGGCCTGTTCGAAGGTGTCGGCCAGGGCGAACACCACATCGTGAACTTCGATCTTGGCGCCTGGGTGGCGGCCTCCGAGCATGACGACGTAAAGCATGGGCGGTCCTTTGCGGGGCTAACGTAAGAATGCGGCATTGTACTGCCTGATTCGCGGATGCCGCTTTCATGGAACTGCACAGGACTCACTGAATTAGCAGGGCCCCTGTGGGAGCGGCTTTAGCCGCGAACACCGGCGCAGCCGGTGCCAGGCACTGTGTTGGATTCTTCGCGGCTAAAGCCGCTCCCACAGGGTACGCGTACCGTTTGCGCATTCAGTTCTCTGCGCGACAGCTCCGGCCTGACAGTTGCTCTACCAGAAAATCCACGAACACCCGCACCCGCGCCGGCATCGCCGGGCCGCCGACGAACACCGCATGGATCGGCTCGCGATCACCGGGGTTGTACGCCTCCAGCAACGGCACCAGCTGCCCGTTGGCCAGGTCATCGGCCACGGTAAAGGTACCGATGCGCGCCACGCCGGCGCCGAGCCTGGCCAACTGCGCCAGGGCCTCGCCGCTGCTGCATTCGATATTGCCCGTCACCTTCAACGAGAATGCCTGCCCGTCGCGACGGAACGGCCAGTCGGGTGCGGCGCGGCGGAAGTTGAAACGCAGGCAGTTGTGCCGGGCCAGGTCCTCTGGCACAAGCGGCGTACCGCAGCGCGCCAGGTACTCGGGCGAGGCGACGATCACCTGGCCGGTTTCGCCAATGGCACGGGCGCTCAACGAGCTGTCTGGCAGGTGGCCGAAGCGCAGCGCCACATCGGCCTGGCCGCCGAGAATGTCGGCCACTTCGTCGCTGAGGGTAAGATCGACCAGCACCTGCGGGTAGCGCGCGCTGAACGCCGCCAGCAGCGGCACCACGGTCAGCCGGCCATGGCCCAGCGCTGCGCTGACCCGCAAGCGCCCGCGGGGCACACCCTGGTCGGTGATGGCCTCTTCCACTTCGAGCATGTCGGCCAGCACCCGCCGTGCACCGCGCAGATACGCTTCGCCCTCGGGCGTGAGGGTGATCGCCCGAGTGGTGCGCAGCAGCAGGCGGGTGCCCAGGCGCTGTTCGGTCCGCGCGAGGATGCGGCTCACCGCCGACGGCGTCAGGCCCAGCGCGCGGGCGGCGGCGGACAGGCTGCCCTCCTGGGCCACCTTGGCAAAGATTTCCATCTCTCCGGATCTTCCACTGAAGTCCATTTGTGCCTCTTGAGCAAAGGTGGTTCGCAAAAATGCAGTCTAGTGCGGCTCAGCTTCGGATCGTAGCATTTGCAGCACAGATAAGGAGCTTGCCATGCGTATCAATCCACCTCTTGTCGCGCTCGCCATCGGTGCCTTCGGCATCGGTGTCACCGAGTTTGCCCCCATGGGCATGTTACCCAGCATCGCCACCGACCTGGGCGTCTCCATCCCCGCAGCCGGGCTGTTGGTCAGTGCCTATGCGATCGGTGTGCTTATCGGTGCACCGCTGATGACCCTGGCCACGGTGAAGATCCCGCGGCGTTACCTGCTGATCGGGTTGATGGCCATCTTCACCCTCGGCAACCTGATGTCGGCCCTGGCCAGCGACTATGCCAGCCTGCTGGTCGCCCGTGTGGTCACCTCGCTGAACCACGGTGCGTTCTTCGGCATCGGCTCGATCGTCGCGGCCAGCGTGGTGCCGCCCGAGAAGCGCGCCGGGGCCGTGGCCGCCATGTTCATGGGGTTGACCCTGGCCACCATCGGCGGTGTGCCGCTGGCGACCTGGTTCGGTGAAATGCTGGGCTGGCGCACGGCCTTCTGGGGCATCGCCGGGCTCGGCCTGGTGGCAATGACCACCCTTTGGTACGCACTGCCTAATGTGCCGTCGCCCAAGGCTGGTGGGGCCATGGCCGAAATCCGCGTGCTGGGCCGCGGGCCGGTGCTGGCGGCATTGCTGCTGACCGTGGTGGGCTCCAGTGCGATGTTCACGGTATTCACCTATATCGCGCCGATCCTGCAGAGCGAGGCGGCAGCGTCCACCACCTTCGTCACGGCCATGCTGGTGTTGTTCGGTGTCGGCCTGACCTTGGGCAACGTGTGGGGTGGCAAGGCGGCGGACCGCTCGATCGACCGTACCCTGATGCTGTCGCTGGCCGTGCTGATTGCGGTGTTGCTGGTGTTCCCGCTGGTGATGGACTGGCCGCTGCCGACTGCGCTGGCGATCCTGGTATGGGGCGCTGCCAGCTTTGCCCTGGTGCCGCCGCTGCAGATGCGGGTGATGGAGGCGGCCAAGGATGCGCCCAACCTGGCGTCGGCGGTGAATATCGGGGCGTTCAACCTGGGTAACGCGATTGGTGCGGCGCTGGGTGGGGCGGTGATCAATGCGGGGCTTGGGTATTCGGCGGTTTCCCTGGCGGGGGCGGCGATGGCGGCGGTTGGGTTGGTGATGGTATTGATGTTTGCCTGGCGTGGGCGGGCGGTGGCGTTGGGGGATCGAGCAGCAGTGTAGGGCTTGAGATCCTGGGGGCGCTTTGCGCCCCTTTCGCGACACAAGGCCGCTCCCACAGGGAACGCGCTGGCAGTACTTGTGGGAGCGGCCTTGTGTCGCGATGGGCTGCAAAGCAGCCCCACGGTCTTGCCCCGGTCGTCAATCTGTTGCCATCACGGTGTACCGTTACGGCCATGCAGGTGATAGGCCGGGCGCTCGCTCAGCCGCTCGTAATAATCGCGCACTGCCGGCAGGTGCGGGTGCTCTAACGGCGTTTCGAACCAGCGGTTGACCGACAGGCCAATGGGGATGTCGGCCAGGGTGAACTGGCTGCCGGCCACATAGGCACCGGTGCTTGCCAGCTGGCGGTCGAGAATGTGCATGTAGCGCGCCCAGTCCGCGCAGCCGGCGGCCAAGGCCTGTGGGTCCTGGTGGGTGGGCGAGTGCCTGACCAGCGACATGAACGCGTAGCTCCAGGAACGGTTGAGGTCCGAGGCCTGCCAGTCGATCCACTGGTCGATCCTGGCCCGCGCCTGGGCCTCGCCCGGGTAGAACGCGGTGGCACCATAGCGCGTGGCCAGGTAGCGGATGATGCTGTTGGATTCCCACAGGGTGAAATCGCCATCCTGGATCACCGGGATCATGGCGTTCGGGTTCAACGCAAGGAATTCGGCGCTGTCCGTGGGCTTGAAGCCCGCCCCCCAGTCTTCGCGCTCGAACGCGACCTCGAACTCGGCGCATGCCCACAGGACTTTTCGTACATTGATGGAGGAGGCTCTGCCCAATATCCGTAGCATGGTGTTCATCCTTGTGAGGGGGGATTGATCGTCCGTCACTGCCGCTTGGCGGTCAAGAGCCAGCGTGGTGGCGGAGCGTCCTCTTTGTAGGGTTCTTGTAGTCCATTTCCGAAAGTAAGCCTTTCCACCCCCAAGGTTATTGTGGCGGGGCAGGCAGCGCCCTAGTCTCGGCACCCTCGTAACCCGAGGAAATGGACATGGACAAAGACACTCCGAAAGAAGGCGGCAATCTCAATGTCGTGCGTGCAGCGGGTCGTTTTGGCAACGGCGGTGCCGAACTGGTGCAGATGAACGCGCAGTTGCCGATGCGCACGGCATTGATGGAGGCCTCGAGCATCATGGGCTGCATTACCGAACTCACCCGCAAGGCCATCGACCGGCCCGGTGACCGCAAGGCGATGATGCAGGCCACGTACTACCTGGCAGGCATGGCCAAGGCGCTGATCGACGGCCAGTTGCAGCAGTTGCGCCAGGCTCGGGGAGGCGAGCAGGAGCCTTAGTCAGGCTTGCCTGGGGACCATGAACTTGGCACCCTTGGTCAGTTTGAATCTCTGTATCACGACAGAAGGAAGTTCGCATTGAGCTGGGACAAGGTGGGGAAACTCCTCGTAGCCGTGCTGCTTGGCCTGATGGTCCTGCTGGCCGCCTATGGGTTGCTCAGGGGCAACCCGCGCCTGGAGGCATCGCTGACCTATGCCTATCTCACCTATCCCAGCCAGTTCAGCGAACGCATCACCAAAGCCAGCGAACAGCTCAAGTACGAGCAGTTGCAGGGGCGTATCAATGCCATCAGCGAGGGCGGGCTGAGCCACGATCAGGTCGAGCGGCTGATCGAAATGGCCCAGGCGCCGTATGCCCAGCTGTTCGCCAAGCCCTTCGAGGCCGGGCTGGTCGATCACCGTACCGGTCTGCTCATCGAGCTGCGCAACCGTGGTGATGCGCAGGTACGCCAGGTGAAAATCCGCCTGCCGGCGAAAGGCCTGGTGCAGGTGCGCGATGCAGCTGGCAATGACACCATCGTGGAAACCTCTACCATGCAAGCGGACATCCCCACCATCGAGCCGGGTGGCGTATGCAAGGTATGGGTGTATTTCGATGCAGACTATTCGCAGATCCGCCAGGGCGGGGTCAGCATCAGTCACGCCGATGGCAACGCTGACATACAGGTTTACCGCGAGGTCATCGGTATCCCGGCCTGGGTGGCCCGCTACAGCCGCGAGCTGATGATGTTGCTGGGCGTATTGGCGGCCAGCGTTTTGGGCCTGGGGTATGCCTGCCTGTCGCGTCGCCGCGTGGCGTGAGCTTGCCGGGCGTGTCTTCAGGGCAAAGGACATTTGCCGCAAACTCAACAATCGCCCGTTGACAACCCTCTATAGTGCTCGGCATTACAAGACCCATGCCGAGCCTGCCCGATGATCCCCTCCCTGGACTCCATTTTTTCCCGCCTGCGCCTGCGTCAGTTACGCCTGCTCATCGAACTGGACCGTTGCAGCTCCCTGCACAAGGCGGCGGAGGCCATGGCGATTTCCCAGCCCGGGGCCACCAAGGCCTTGCGCGAGGTGGAGGAGGTGCTGGGTGTGCCGTTGTTCCAGCGCCTGCCCAGCGGCCTGGTGGCCAATGACGTGGGCCGTTGCGTGGTGCGATATGCGCGGTTGATTCACAGTGACCTGGGGCATTTGCGCGAGGAGGTGCTGGGCATCGTCCAGGGCCAGGGTGGGCGGCTGGCGGTGGGTAGCATCATGGGTGCCATGCCGACCCTGGTCGGTGCCCTCGGGCGGTTGCGCCGCAAGCAGCCGCAACTGGCGGTGGAGATCGCCGAGAACACCAGTGCCAACCTGCTGGCCCAGCTTGATGAAGGGCGCCTGGACCTGGCCATCTGCCGGCCAGGGCTGGGCCGCAATGCGGCGGACTACGCCTTTGTCGAACTGGCCCAGGAGCCGCTGGCGGTGGTCGCGCACCCGCAGCACCCGCTGGCCGGGGCGGCGACGCTGGAAGTTGGTGACCTGAGCCAGTACCGCTGGATTGTCTACCCGGCCAACATGCCCATGCGCCAGGCGCTGGAGCGTGAGTTGAGCGAGGCGGGGGTGGAGGTGCCACGCTACCCGCTGGAAACCTTCTCCACCTTTGCCACCTTCATGCTGCTGGAAGGCGACCCGACACTGGTGGCGGTGATCCCCAGCGCCGTGGCGGCCTTTGCCGAGCAGCGCGGGTTGCTGGTGTCGCTGGCAGTGAAGCTGCGGGCACTGAGCGAGCCGTTCGGGATCGTGCACCGGGTGGCAGCGCCGCTATCGCCGGCGGCGCGGTTGCTGGTGGAGGAACTTACGGCCGGTTGAGCCCTGTTGCGACCCCTATGGTAGCGGGCAAGCCAGCGAAGCAAGCGACGCGGTGGATGGCACCGGCTACGCCGGTGTTCGCGGCCACGGCCGCTCCCACAGGTACAGCGCGAGCCCGAAGCCTGCGCCGTACCTGTGGGAGCGGGCAAGCCCGCGAAGCAGGCGACGCGGTGGATGGCACCGGCTACGCCGGTGTTCGCGGCTGAAGCCGCTCCACAGGTACAGCGTGAACCCGAAGCCTGCGCCGTACCTGTGGGAGCGGGCAAGCCCGCGAAGCAAGCGACGCGGTAGATGGCACCGGCTACGCCGGTGTTCGCGGCCACGGCCGCTCCCACAGGTACAGCGCGAGCCCGAAGCCTGCGCCGTACCTGTGGGAGCGGGCAAGCCCGCGAAGCAAGCGACGCGGTGGATGGCACTGGCTACGCCGGTGTTCGCGGCCACGGCCGCTCCCACAGGTACAGCGCGAGCCCGAAGCCTGCGCTGTACCTGTGGGGGGCGGGCAAGCCCGCGAAGCAGGCGACGCAGTGGATGGCACCGGCTGCGCCGGTGTTCGCGGCTGAAGCCGCTCCCACAGGTACAGCGCGAGCCCGAAGCCTGCGCCGTACCTGTGGGAGCGGGCAAGCCCGCGAAGCAGGCGACGCGGTGGATGGCACCGGCTGCGCCGGTGTTCGCGGCTGAAGCCGCCCCCACAGGTACAGCGCGAGCCCGAAGCCTGCGCTGTACCTGTGGGGGGCGGGCAAGCCCGCGAAGCAGGCGACGCAGTGGATGGCACCGGCTGCGCCGGTGTTCGCGGCTGAAGCCGCTCCCACAGGTACAGCGCGAGCCCGAAGCCTGCGCCGTACCTGTGGGAGCGGGTTCACCCGCGAAGCAGGCGACGCGGTGATGGCACCGGCTGCGCCGGTGTTCGCGGCTGAAGCCGCTGCCACAGGGATCTCGCAATCCCTGCCTCAGAACTGCCGCTCGCGGTAATCGATCAAACTGGAAAACACCGCAATCAACACCGCAGCCACCACAAAGAAGATCAGCGCAAAGAAGTAATCCCCGGTGAACTGCACGATCAGCCCGATCACGATCGGCACCAGCACCCCGGCCATGTTGCCGCAGAAGTTCATGGTGCCACCCAGCACGCCGGTGCGCGACGGCCCGCCGATGATCGCCGGCAGGCACCAGTACATCCCGCACCAACGGATGAAGAACATCGCCACGCACAGCAGGCTGATCACCGCGACGGTCTCGCCCACATAGGCTGCCGCCAGGATGCACAGCGCCGCCACCAGAGCCGAACCGCTGAACATGGTGCGCATCACCAGGTTCGGCGAGGCGCCGCTAGCCCGCCAGCGGTCACCGATCCAGCCGCCGATCAGTTCGCCGACAAACCCGCACATGAAGATCAGGAAGGTCGCCCCGCCCATGGCCGAGATGTTCAGACCGTGGGCCTTGTGCAGGTAGCTCGGCATCCAGGTCAGCAGGCCGTAGAACACCGCCAGGATGCAGCTGTAGCCGGCGAACATGGCAAAGATCGAACGGTCCTTGAGCAGCTCGCGCAGCGGCAGGCTGGCCTTGGCTGCCGCTGCGTGGGCGCTGGCGTTGCCTTCGGTGATGTGGCGCAGTTCGGCCTCGTTGACCCCCGGATGCTCGCTGGGGTGGTTGCGGATGTACTTCCACGCCAGGATGCCGGCCAATACGGTGCCGACCCCTGCCACCACGAAGGCCAACCGCCACGAACCCAGCCAGGCAATCAGCCCGGAAATCAGGATCGCCCCCAGGGCGCTGCCCAGCGGCGCTCCGCCATCCACCAGCACCGCGCCACGGCCACGTTCGTTAGGCGTCAGCCAGGCGCCATTGAGCTTGGCCCCGGCGGGCATGATCGGCGACTCGGCCACGCCCAGGCCGATGCGCGTCAGCAGCAGTACCAGCCAGTTGTGCGAGGCCGCGCCCAGTGCCTGGAACAGGCCCCAGGCCACGGTTGCCGCGCCAATGATGCCGCGGGTGTGGAAGCGGTCCAGCAGCATGCCGCCTGGGATCTGCATCAAGGCATAGGACCAGAAGAACGCACTGAGCATCAGCCCTTCCATGGCCGGCGTCAGGTTGAATTCAGGGGCGATCAGCGGCAGCGCCACCGACAGCGAGGCGCGGTCGATGTAGTTGATTGCGGTCAGCAGCAACAGGATCAGGAAGATGCGCCAGCGCACCGTGGTCATCGGGGCCGCAGCGGGCAGCGCCAGGTCGGCCGGGGAGGGGATGGTCTTCATCGCAGGAGCTCGTTGTTGTGATTATCGGGAGGCGTAGCAACTACGCAGGCCGATTGTTGGAGCGCTGCCGGCAGTGCAGGTAATGAAAAGAGCTGATCCGCCAATAACGCCTGCTTATTACCCGGCGGGGGATAAGCAGTGGTTATTGGCGGATCAGCTCTTTTCATTATCGGCGGCCCTGGCCCGCGCTCTAGATTGCCCCGGCACGGCCCGCCAGCGTCACGGCGGGCACAACAAGAACAACGCAGTAGCCTGAGGACCCCTCATGAGCCAATTCCAGTTCCATTTCCCCACCATTGCCAAATGTGGCGCGGGCCTGGCCGACCAGGCCGGTGCGCTGCTCAAGCCGCACGTGGACGGCACCCTGCTGGTGGTCACCGACCAGGGCCTGATCGATGCAGGCATCCTGGCCGGCTTCTTCGCCTCGCTGGAGCAGGCGGGCATCGACTACCAGCTGTTCTGCGCCGTTGAAGCCAACCCCAGCACCGATGTGCTCGACGCTGCCGTGGCGCTGCTGAAAGAGCGCAAATGCACCGCCGTGATCGGCGTGGGCGGCGGCAGCAGCATCGACACCGCCAAGGGCGTGGCGGCGATGGCCACCAACCCTGGCAACATCCTCGACTACGAGGGCTACGACAAACTGACCCAGCCGCCGCTGCCGATTTTCGCCATCCCGACCACCTCCGGTACCGGCAGCGAATGCACCGCGTCGACCGTGTTCACCAACAAGCGCACGCTGTTCAAGACGGTGATTGTCAGCCCGCGCCTGTTCCCGCGCCTGGCCATCCTCGACCCGGCACTGACCCTGAAGCTGCCGGCGGCCATTACCGCCGCCACCGGCATGGATGCCCTGACCCACGCCATCGAGTCGTATGTGTCGCGCCAGGCCAACCCGATCAGCCAGGCCATGGCCCTGCAAGCCATTCGCATGATTGCCGGCAGCCTGGAAAAGACCTACTTCGTCGGCACCGACATGGCGGCCCGTGAGCAGATGCTGCTGGGCTCGTTCCTGGCCGGGGTGGCGTTCTCGCAATCCAAGCTGGGCAACGTGCATGCCATTTCCCACACCTTCGGCGGGGTGTTCAACATTCCCCATGGCATCGCCAACGCCGCCCTGCTGCCTTACGTGATCAAGTTCAACCTGCCGGCCTGCCCGGAGCGCTTCCGTGACATCGCCATTGCCCTGGGCGCCGATGTGACCGGGCTCAGCGTGGAGCAGGCCGCGGCGCGCACGGTAGATGCGGTGGTGGCCCTGAACCAGGCCATCGGCATCCCGGCGACCATCCGTGAGCTGGGCGTGGACCTGGACTTCCTGCCGCAGATGGTCAGCGACTCGATGCGCAGCGGCAACGTGCTGGTCAACCCACGCCTGACCACCGCGCGCGATGTCGAGCGCCTGATCACCGATGCCTACCACGGCAACCTCTGAACCTTTAACGGAACCACGACCATGTTCTATGAAATGCGTACCTACACCCTGCACATCGGCAAGATGAAGCAATACCTGGAGCACTTCGAAAAGGAAGGCTTGCCGGTGATCTCGCGCTACGCCAAGCTGGTGGTACACCGAGATCGGCGAACTGAACCAGGTGGTGCACATCTGGGCCTACGAGAGCCTTGACGACCGCATCGAGCGCCGCGCCGCCCTGTACCGCGATGCGGACTGGCTGGAGCGCTTCATCCCGGTGGCCTTCCCGATGCTGGTGCGGATGGAATCGAAGCTGTTGATGCCTGCCGCGTTTTCGCCGATCCAGTGACCCTGTAACTGCATTGCATCAAGGAACAACCCAATGGATCTAGGCATTACCGGCCGCTGGGCCATCGTCTGCGCGGCCAGCCAGGGTCTGGGCAAAGGTTGCGCCGAAGCGCTGGGCAAAGAAGGCGTCAACCTGGTCATCAATGCCCGTACCCAGGCCACCCTGGAGCAGACCGCCGCCGAGTTGCGCGCGGCCTGCCCGGGCATCGAGGTGCGCACCGTGGCCGGTGATGTCGCCGACGCCGAGGTGCGCCAGGCGCTGCTGGCAGCCTGCCCGCAGGTGGATATCCTGGTCAACAATGCCGGTGGCCCGCCCCCGGGCGACTTCCGCGACTGGGGCCGCGAGGACTGGCTGAAGGCACTGGACGCCAACATGCTTACCCCCATCGAGCTGATCAAGGCGGTAGTCGATGGCATGGCCGAGCGCGGGTTTGGCCGGGTGGTGAACATCACCTCCGGTGCGGTGAAGGCGCCGATCGATATTCTTGGCTTGTCCAATGGTGCGCGCAGTGGCCTTACCGGCTTCATCGCCGGCCTGGCCCGTCAGCAGCGCCTGGCGGGCCGCAACGTGACGTTGAATAACCTGCTGCCTGGGGCGTTCGACACGGCGCGCCTGCAGAAGACCCTGAAAGCGGCAGGTGGCGATGTGGAAGCCACCGCCCAGTCGCGGCGCAAGGCCATCCCGGCGGCACGCTTTGGCGGCGCGGGTGAGTTCGGCGCTTACTGCGCGTTCCTGTGCAGTGCGCATGCCGGCTACATCACCGGGCAGAACCTGTTGATCGATGGCGGGGCGTTCCCCGGCACGTTCTGACGGCCCCAACGCTGCTCCTACAGGTCAGTGCCCATTGGCACTGATAGTCAGTGAATCGCCACGGAGTTGGTGTTCTTGCCGGTCAACAACCACCCTCGTGCAGCGCCAGGCTCTGGCGCAACTGCACGAGCATGGCCTGTCGCAATGCCTGCGGCGCCTGCACGCGGATCGAGCCGGCCTGGGACAGCAGCCAGCCCATCAGCGAGCGGTTGTCGTCGACGGTAGCTACCAGGATGGCACCACCTTCCGCCTGCAGCGTCAGTTGCATATCTGCCGACAGTGGCGACGCCTCAAGGCGCCGGGCAAGGGCATCATCGACCCAGGCGTGCAACTCGACCTGTTCCGCAGGTGAGAGCGCATCGGGCTGCAGCTGTTGCGCTTCGCCAGGGTTCAGGCCCGCTTGCCAGTACCAGCCGTAGGGCATGCCTTTGCTGTTGCACTGCAGCGGGAAGAGTGCCGCGAGTTCGACCAGGTCGCGTTCGACCGTGCGTTTGCTGGTGATATAGCCAACGGTGGTCAGGGCGGCCTGCAACTGGGTGGAACTCATCCCCGGGTGACGGCCTGGCAGCAGCTTTAGCAGCTGCCACTGGCGGGCGATGGTGTGGCGGGTAGGGTGGCTGGGCAAAGGGCTCGTCCTTGAAGGCAGGCACGAAGCCTGCCTAAGTAGTGGCGTTTAGCTATTGCTCAGCATACCTTGTAGCAGAATGGGATCCAAGTTTTCGCATTTGGCGTTTAGTCCAGGCGCGTCACCCATTTGCCTGTGCCTTGGCCCTCTTTCAGCTGCCGCAGAGCCTGTGGCAAAGCAGAGAAGGTGAACTCGCGGCGCTGTGGAGCGATCAGGCGACCATCGGCAATGGCCTGCAGCAATTTTTCACCGGCCACGCGCAGGGCTTGGCGGTCTGCCAATTGGCCGTAGGCATGAATGCTGTTGAGCGCCACTTCATGCAGCGAGATCGCCGTGCTGAAAGCGGGCGTTGGTGCGGTTTCCTGGCGGTCCTGGATGCACACGAGGTGGCCGTTGTAGCCGAGCAGGTGGGCCAGGCTGCCGGCATGGGCGCCGCTGACGGTGTCGAACAGGGCATGCAGCGGGCGCTCGCCCAGGGCGGCCTGCAGTTGGTTCTGCCAGTCGGCGTCGTGATAGTCGAACACCCCGCTCACACCGAGGGCCTTGAGCGAGGCGTGGTGGTGTTGGCCGGCACTGGCCCACACGCGCAGGCCACGCTGCGCGGCCAGTTGCGCGAGGTAGAAGCCCACCGCGCCACCGGCGCCGATCACCAGCACGTCGCGGCTGGCACCTTCGGGTACCTTGGCCAGGGCCTGCCAGGCGGTCAGGGCGGGGCAGGGCACGGCGGCCGCGGCAGTGTCGCTGAGCGCGCTGGGGATATGCATGACCAGGCTTGCATCGAGCAGGCAGTGCTCGGCAAAACTGCCGTCACGCGCCAGCGATTGGTGGTAGGCGACGCGGCTGCCCAACGGCATGTCGACGCCTGCGCCAACCGCGACTACCACACCGGCGCCATCCACGCCCGGGACCGTGCCCTGCTGCCAGGCCGGGTGGCCCCACTCGCAGATTTTCCAGTCCACCGGGTTGAGGGCAATGGCGCGGTTGGCCACCAGCACCTCACCGGGGCCGGGTTGTGGCAGGGGTTTACGCAGCAGTTGCAGGCCGTCGAGGCCGGCGTTCGGGGTCCAGGCCCAGGCTTGATGATGGGTTGGCATGGTGCGGGTCCTTACGAGACGGGTGTGGGCGGCAGGCTAGCGGGGATCGGGCGTGGGAAAAAGGTGCGGTGAGGGCAAGGTGTTTTGACTGGAGGACAAAAAAGCGGGGCCGCTGGGCGGCCCATCGCAGGCAAGCCAGCTCCTACAGGTACAGCACCAGCCCGGAGCCTGTGCAATTCCGGTGGGAGCGGGCGTGCCCGCGAATGCGTCTGTCAGGCAACACAAAAGATTGACCCTTTCGCAACAGCCCCATCGCAACCTTTGCTTCCAGATCAAAACTCATTGTCCCGCGCCCATCTTTTTCCCGTCCCCACGTCCCCCCGAGAATCCATCCATCCCAACCTTCCACAGGTGATTCTCAAATGCCTCTCGCCTTGTTAGCCCTGACCCTGGCGGCTTTCGCCATCGGCACCACGGAGTTCGTGATCGTCGGCCTCATCCCGACCATCGCCAATGATCTGGCAGTGACACTGCCTTCGGCCGGCCTGCTGGTAAGCCTTTACGCCCTCAGCGTCGCCATCGGCGCGCCCTTGCTCACCGCCATGACCGGCCGCGTCCCGCGCAAGCTGCTGCTGGTCGGCCTGATGGCGCTGTTCACCGCCGGTAACCTGGTGGCCTGGCAGGCGCCCAGCTACGAATCGCTGATCATGGCGCGCATCCTCACCGGCCTGGCCCACGGCGTGTTCTTCTCGGTCGGCTCGATCATCGCCACCAGCCTGGTGCCGAAAGAAAAAGCCGCCAGCGCCATCGCCACCATGTTCAGTGGCATGACCGTGGCCTTCGTCACCGGTATCCCGCTGGGTACCTTCATCGGCCAGCACTTCGGCTGGCGCGTGACCTTCCTGGTGGTGGCTGCCTTCGGCCTGGTAGCGCTGCTCGGCGCACTGCTGTTCGTGCCCAAGCGCATCCAGCACAGCCAGCCGGCACCGCTGCTGCGCCAACTGCGGGTGATGCTGCAACCGCGCCTGCTGCTGGTGTATGCCATGACTGCCGTGGGTTACGGCGGCTCGCTGATCGCCTTTACCTTCCTTGCCCCGATCCTGCAGGACATCGCCGGCTTCGGCGCCAACAGCGTCGCCCTGGTGCTGCTCGCCTACGGCGTTTCGGTTGCCCTGGGCAACATCTGGGGCGGCCGCCTGGCCGACCGCAAAGGCCCGGTCAAGGCACTGTCGATCATCTTCCTGCTGCTGGCCGTGGTGCTGCTGGCGCTGACCTTCACCGCGCCGCATCCGGTGCTGGTGGTAATCACCGTACTGGCCTGGGGCGCGGTGGCCTTCGGCAATGTGCCGGGCCTGCAGGTGTACGTGGTGCAGCAGGCGGAAAAGGTCGCCCCCGACGCAGTCGACGTGGCGGCCGGTTTCAACATCGCCGCCTTCAACCTGGGTGTGGCCGGTGGCTCCTTGGGCGGTGTCCAGGTGGTGCAACAACTCGGCCTCGGGCACACCCCATGGATTGCCGCGCTGGTCACCCTCGGTGCCCTGGCCCTGACCCTGTACAGCGGCCGCCTCGACCGCCGCGTACCTGCCCAGTCACAACCTGTCGTCAGCCGCGCCTGACCCCTGATTCGCCTTACGGAGATGCTCGCAATGGCTCAAGATCCACTGTTCCAACCCCTGCAATTCGGCGCCCTCAACCTGCCCAACCGCGTGCTGATGCCACCGATGACCCGCTCCCGCGCTGCCCAGCCTGGCGATGTACCGACCGCGCTGATGGCCGAGTACTACGCACAACGCGCCAGTGCCGGGCTGATCGTCAGTGAAGGCACCTGGATCTCGCCACTGGGCAAGGGTTACGCCCGCACCCCGGGTATCCACACCCAGGCGCAGATCGACGGCTGGCGCCTGGTCACCGAGGCTGTGCATGCCGCGGGCGGGCGCATGTTCGCCCAGCTCTGGCACGTCGGCCGCCTCAGCCACAGCAGCCTGCTTGGTGGCCAGGCACCGGTGTCGTCCTCGGCGATGCAGGCTGAAGGCGTGAATGTGTTCATCGACAATGCCGACGGCACGCCAGGCTTTGTCCAGGCTTCCAAGCCGCGCGCGTTGAGCGAAGCGGAAATTGCCGAGATCATCGAGCAATACCGCCAGGCTGCGCGCAACGCCATGGCCGCCGGTTTTGACGGTGTCGAGTTGCACGCGGCCAACGGTTACCTGGTCAACCAGTTCCTCGATTCCGGCGCCAACGACCGCACCGACCGCTTCGGCGGTTCGCTGGAAAACCGCCTGCGTTTCCTCGACCTGGTCACCCGTGCGCTGGTCGAAGGTACCGGCGACGCCCAGCGTGTAGGCGTACGCCTGGCGCCGCTGACCACGCTCAATGGCTGTGTCGACGCCGACCCGGTCACCACCTATACCGCAGCGGCCAAGCGCCTGGGCGAAATCGGCATCGGCTACCTGCACATTGCCGAAGCCGACTGGGATGACGCGCCGGACATGCCGGTGGACTTCAAGCAACAGCTGCGGGCGGTGTTCCCCGGGGTGATGGTGTATGCCGGCAAATACACCGGCGAACGTGCACGGCGCGCGCTGGAGGAGGGCTGGGCTGACCTGGTCGGCTTCGGCCGGCCATTCGTGGCCAACCCGGACCTGCCGGCGCGGCTGAAGCTGAATGCGCCCCTGGCCGAGCACGAACGGGCCACGCTGTTCGGTGGTGATGCCCATGGCCTGACCGACTACCCGGCACTGGCAACAGCCTGACCCCGATCGCTCCTCATGGAACTGCAAATGACTCATTGAGTTAGCAGGGACCCTGTGGGAGCGGCTTTAGCCGCGAACACCGGCGCAGCCGGTGCCATGCACCGCGTTGGATTCAGAGGGCTGGGCGATCTCCCAAAAAGACGGCATTTCGCCTGTCGTGTCTCACCTCTGTGCTTGAGCAGTGACGACTTGTTTGTGTCCTATATATGGACCAAAATATGGCTCTCTTTTGAGGGTGAAAACATGCAAAACATATTCGCTGACGTGGCCGTAAGCGTGTCGGAACTGAAAAAGAACCCATCCGCGGTGATGACCGGCGCTGCGGGTATGCCCGTCGCCGTGCTCAATCACAACCGCGTGATGGGTTACATGGTGCCGGCCGAACTGTACGAGGCCATGATGGAACGCTTGGAAGATCTCGAATTGAGCGAACTGGCCAAGTCGAGGTTGGGTGAAAAAGGCGTACCGGTATCCCTGGATGACCTATAAACTCGAATTCCTGCCTTCGGCACTGAAAGAGTGGGGCAAGCTAGGCCACACCGTGCGCGAACAGATCAAGAAAAAACTCGCCGAGCGCCTGCAGTCACCCAAGGTACAGGCCGACGCGCTGCGTGACCTGCCGAACCACTACAAAATCAAGCTCAAGGCCTCTGGATATCGCCTCGTCTATCGAGTCGAGGACGAGCGGATCGTTGTAGTGGTGGTATCGGTTGGCAAACGCGAGCGTAGCGAGGTGTATCGATCCGCTCAGAAGCGGTAAACATCATCACGGTGTAGCCATCCCTCTGTTCCTCGTTGCTATTCCATCAGCATCACAGCGTTGGCGTATTTTTCCTGGTCCGGTGTGAACGTTGTCAGCATGCCGGTGTGATTACAGGTCAGGGTGAGCTCTGTTCGCGTATCGATGAACAGATCCTCGCCGCGAAGGCCCTGCCATTGCGCCAGGTACTTGAACGAACCGTACTTCATCGGTTTCTTCAATGCGCGATCATGGCCACCTTTCCAACCTAGCACCGGGAGTGCGCCATCGGCGCAGTGCCGGGCAAGTTCTGGCTGGGCCAGAGCCCGCTCACGGCCAATCTCCCAGCAGCGGATCAAGCCCTCGTCGGGCCCCTTCCATGCTTCTTCCCAAGTGATCAAGGGGCGGATGGGGTGATGAATAGGGCGTCGAATGACCCCGGTAGCTCGATCCATGACTGAGATTGTCCGTAATGTTCAGTTGGGCTGGATGCTACTAATTGGCCACTATCGTGTCCAGTGCTCGTCGACCCCAGCTCTGCGTTCAGTCAAGGCTGTGCTGCAACGCCTCGATAAACACCTCTTCCGCGCGGCTGAAGCGCTGCTCCCTGTTCCACAACAGGTGGATATCCACATCGGCAATCCCTTCCTGCGGCGGCAGCTTCCACAGCAACCCGGCGTCTACATCCGGCGCTACCACATGCTCGGGCAGGCAACCTATGCCAAACCCGGCAATCACCAGCCGGCGTACCTCCTCAAGGCTTGGTGACGAGGCCACGATCCGCCCGGCAAACCCCTGCTGGTCGCGGAAAATGGTCAGTGGCGACAGCATTCCGCCAATCTGGTCACTGGTGAAACTGACGAAATTCTCCCGCTGCAGGTCGCCTTCGTCCTGGCCGAACAGGGCATGGTGCTTGCCACAGAAGAACGCATAGCGCTGGCGCAGGAACAACCGTTGCTCCAGCCGTGGCTGCGCACGCCGGTTAAGGCTGAGGCCCGCCGTGGCGGTTTTCTCCTGCAGGGCGGCAACGATGTCGGAGCTGCGCATCACGTCGATCTCCAGCTCCACCCGCGGGTGCTGGCGGTGGAAGTCGGCGAGGAAGTCGTCGAAGTGTTCGTTGACGATACGGCTGATCATCAGCAGGCGTACCTTGCCCACCAGTTCGTCCGCCGGTTGCTCCAGCAAGCCGCCGATCTGCGACATCTGCCCATAGACCTCGCCAGCCAGCTGGAACAGCCGCTCGCCCATTTCCGTCAGCACGAAGCGCGGCCCGCGGCGGGCGATCAGTTGGCGGCCAAGCTGTTCTTCAAGGCGCTTGAGCGCCTGGCTCACTGCCGGTTGGGTGAGGTGCAGGCGCGCGGCAGCACGGCTGATGGACAGCTCCTGGCCGATGACCCGGAAGGTGCGCAGCAGGTTCCAGTCGAGGCGGTCGTTGAGCAGACGGTCGGGCATGGCATGGCTCGATAATAAGCAAGGCTAATATTTCGAATAATAAATAGAAAATTGACTAATCATAGCCCCGGGCCGATAAATCGCAGATATCGAGGCCTGCCGAGTCGGTGCTGGCTTCTTCGCGGGCTTGCCCGCTCCCACAGGATCACCACGAGTTTCGAATGCTGCGCAGTACCTGTGGGAGCGGGCGAGCCCGCGAAGAAGCCAACACCGATTCAACAGGCCAAGCGCCACAAGAGCGCCCCCGTGCCCCTGACAACTCCTGCCAGAACAACAAGCAAAGGAGCCCCCATGAAGCCCACCGCTTCCCCCCAGCCACGCCGTGCCGCCGCCGCCGCGTTCATCGGTACCATGATCGAGTGGTACGACTTCTACATCTACGCCACCGCCGCCGCCCTGGTGTTCGGCGCGCTGTTCTTCCCCTCCGACAACAGCCTGTTCAGCACCATGGCCGCGTTCGGTACCTTCGCCGTCGGCTTCTTCGCCCGGCCGCTGGGGGGCATCGTTTTCGGCCACGTGGGCGACCGTATCGGCCGCAAGAAGTCGCTGGTCATCACCTTGCTGATGATGGGCATCGTCACCGTGGGCATCGGCCTGCTGCCGACCTACGCACAAATCGGCGCCACCGCGCCGGTACTGCTGATCCTGCTGCGCATCGTCCAGGGTATTGCCGTGGGCGGTGAGTGGGGCGGGGCGGTGCTGATGGCCGGTGAGCATGCACCCAAGGGCCGGCGCAACTTCTTCGCTTCGTTCGCCCAGCTGGGCAGCCCGGCGGGCCTGATCCTGTCGCTGCTGGCCTTCGGCGCGGTCACCCGCCTGCCGGAAGAAGACCTGATGAACTGGGGCTGGCGCGTGCCGTTCCTGGCCAGCGCGCTGTTGCTGCTGGTGGGCCTGGCGATTCGCCTGGGGGTGAATGAGTCACCCGAGTTCATCGCCAGCCGCGAGCAGGCGGAAAAGGCCCGGCGCAAGGAGCAGGCCCCGGTATTCGAAGTGTTGCGCACGGCCTGGCGCCCGCTGTTGCTGTGCATCGGTGCCAATACCCTGGGTATTGCCGGGGTCTACTTCACCAACACCTTCATGATCAGCTACACCACCACGCAATTGCACCTGGAGCGCTCCTTGATCCTGGAGTGCCTGTTCTTCGTGGCGATCATCCAGTTCTGCGTGCAGCCGTTGGCCGCCTGGCTATCGGAAAAAATCGGCGCCACCCGCTTCCTGGCCCTGGTCGCGTTGCTGGCGATGGCCTCGCCTTACCCGATGTTCGTGCTGGTCAGCTCGGGCCAGGGCCCGTTGATCGTGCTCGGCATCGCCCTGGCAGCCGCGTGCATGGCGTCGTTCTACGCGGTGATCGCCGGCTATGTCAGCGGCATGTTCGACACCCGCGTGCGCTACACCGCCATTTCCCTGGCCTACCAGATCTGCGGCGCCATCGCGGGCGGCCTGACCCCGCTGATCGGTACGTGGCTGGCCCACACCTTCACCGGCCAATGGTGGCCGATGGCGGTGTTCTACACCTTGATCGCAACCATTTCGCTGGTCTGCGTGCTCGCCCTGGCGCGCCAGTACGCCCGCAGCCAGCGCCTGGAACTGGCCTGATCGAACCGCTTTTTTCTGGAGTACCCGCACATGTTGAAAAGCAATGGCGAACGCCTGTGGGCGAGCCTGATGGCCATGGCCGAAATCGGCGCTACCGCCCGTGGCGGCAGCTGCCGCCTGGCCCTGAGCGACGAGGACAAGGCTGGCCGTGAACTGTTCAGCCACTGGTGCCGCGAAGCCGGCCTGACGCTGACTGTGGATGCCATCGGCAACCTGTTCGCCCGCCGCGCTGGCAGCGACCCCGATGCAGCGCCGGTGATGATGGGCAGCCACCTCGACACCCAACCTGAGGGCGGCCGTTTCGATGGCGTTTACGGTGTGCTGGCAGGCCTTGAAGTGGTGCGCCGGCTCAATGATCTGAACATCCAGACGCGCAAACCGCTGGAAATCGCCGTATGGACCAACGAGGAGGGCGCCCGCTTCACCCCGGCCATGTTCGGCTCGGCGGTGTTCACCGGCACCCTGGCACTGGACGAAGCGCTGGCCATTCGCGATGCCAATGGCATCAGCGTCGCCGACGAACTGCAACGCATTGGTTACGCCGGCCGGCGCTCGCTTGGCGGCCAGGTCGATGCCTATTTCGAGGCGCATATCGAGCAAGGTCCGATCCTTGAAGACAACGCCAAGGCCATTGGCGTGGTCAGCGGCGGGCAGGCTCTCCGATGGCTCGACGTCACGGTCGAAGGCATGGCCGCACATGCCGGCACCACGCCGATGCCGCTGCGCAAGGATGCCCTGTTCGGCACCGCACGGATGATCCAGGCGGTCGAGCAACTGGCTGCCGATTTTGTCCCTGAAGGCCTGACCACGGTGGGTGAACTGTCCATTGCCAAGTCCTCGCGCAACACCATTCCGGGGCTGCTGCAGTTCACCGTCGACCTGCGTCATCACCGGGATGAAGCCATCGAGGCGATGGAACGCGACCTGAGGTTGAAGCTGCAAGCCATCGCCAATCAGCGCGGGTTGCAGGTGCGTATCGAGCGCCACTGGACAAGCCCGGCCACGCCATTCGATGCCGATTGCGTAGCCGCCGTGCAGCAGGCGGTGGATGGCCTGGGCTATGCCCAGCAGTCGATCGTCAGCGGCGCCGGCCACGACGCCATCCTGCTGGCCCGCTACTGCCCGACCGCCATGGTGTTCATTCCCTGTGTCGGCGGCCTGAGCCACAACGAAGCCGAAGACGTGTTGCCCGACGACGCCCGCCAGGGTGCCGATGTACTGCTCAATGCCGTGCTGGCCCGCGCGGGCCGTATCGAACAGGGAGATGCCTGATGCGTTGTTACTTCCACCCCGAACAACTGCTGCACCACCCACGCAGCTACTACTCGCGCGGCGCCATGCGCACCCCGCAGGAAGTCCCCGAACGCGCCCAGCGCCTGCTGCAGGCGGCCAAGGATCTGGGCTTCGACATCCGTCAGCCGGAGGACGCCGGCCTCGAACCGCTCAAGGCAGTGCATGGCGAGGCCTACCTGGCCTTCCTCGAAGAGGCCCATGCGCGCTGGAAGGAAGTGCCCGAGGACTGGGGCGACGAGGTCATGTCCAACATCTTCGTGCGTGAACCCAACGCCTTGCGCGGCATCCTCGCCCAGGCCGGGCGCTACCTGGCTGACGGCAGCTGCCCTGTAGGCGAACACACCTGGCGCTCGGCCTATTGGTCTGCGCAAAGCGCAGTGGCCGGTGCCAAGGCCATTCTCGACGGCGAGCCGGCGGCCTATGCCCTGTGCCGGCCGCCAGGCCACCATGCGCGCTTCGATGCGGCCGGTGGTTTCTGCTACATCAACAACGCCGCTGTCGCTGCCCAGGCCTTGCGCAGCCGCTACAGCCGCGTGGCCATCCTCGATACCGACATGCACCACGGGCAGGGGATTCAGGAAATCTTCTACGACCGCCGGGATGTGCTGTATGTGTCGGTGCATGGCGACCCCACCAACTTTTACCCGGGTGTGGCCGGGTTCGCGGACGAGCGTGGCAGCGGTGCGGGGGAGGGGTACAACCTCAACTTGCCGATGGCGCATGGGGCTAGCGAAGCGGACTTCATGGGCCAGCTGGAGATCGCGCTGGCGGCGGTGAAGGACTTTGGCGCCGAGGTGCTGGTGTTGTCGCTGGGGTTCGATATCTACGAACTCGACCCGCAGAGCAAGGTGGCGGTGACGACTGAAGGGTTTGCGGTATTGGGCGAGCGGATTCGGGCGATGCGCTTGCCGTGCCTGATCGTGCAGGAAGGGGGGTATCACCTGGAGAGCCTGGAGGCGAACGCGCAGGCGTTTTTTGCCGACAAGGCGGACTGGCGATAAGTGCCAGGGGCCGGCAGCTGAGGAATGGCTGCCGGCCTCTTCGCGGGTGAACCCGCTCCCACGGGTACGCCATCGCCTTCGAGTGGTTGTTTACCGGTTAGCGGGTCGGGGCAGCCGAGGGCAATGCCATTAGTCCAGAATAAAGACACGGGGCAACTGATATTTTTGTCAGTTGTCCGGCTTCGGAGAGCGTGTGAGTCTGTCGCCGCAGTACAGGGAATTCACTGTTCTTTCGGAGATTGATCATGGGAAGTGTAAAAGTCGCCAACACCAATTTGCTCGACCTGCCGATCCTGCTGGATTATGCGGAGGTGGACTCAGATCGGGATGGCAAAGTTTCCAACGATGAGGTGTTGGAATATTTCAAAGGGCAGCTTGATCGCCTGCATTTTGAACGCGCTTACCTCGATGAGCAGCACAGGCTGCTGGAGGAAAAGCTCAAGCAGGTTGCCCAGAAGTTCACGTACTTACAGAAAAAATGCTTGGCTTTTAATGATACCAATCGTGATGGCTATATTTCGTTCGATGAGTTCAAGGCCGCACTGTCGAAGATTCCTGTTGCAGTAGAGTTGGAGTAAAGGCCTGGTAGGCTTCGAGCCTGACAGGAGGTTGTGCATATCGCTGGGCTGCTTTGCAGCCCATTCGCGAGATTGGCCCGAAACAGATGTAGGAGCAGCCTTGTGCTGCGAAGCGCCGCGCGGGCGGCGCTCAATCTCATAGGCGCTGAAGGTGTTGTGGCGAACACCCCGCAATCCGTTACACCCCACCCCGCCGCACATGCTTCACCAACACTTTCTCCAGCAACTCCCACATCGTCGGCTCGGTACTGAACGCCACGTTGAACCGCATCCACCCGGTCGCTTTGGCATCGACCATGAACAACTGCCCAGGCCCGAGCATGATGCCTTTCTCCAGCGCATCATCCAGCAACGCCGCACTGTCTGGAATCGCCGGGTGGCGGGTCCAGATATACATCCCTTCATCCGACTCGATGAACAGCTCGAAGCCCAACCGATGCAGATGCCGGCCAACTTCCTGGTGCGCCTCGGCCAAACGCTGGCGCAGGCGCTTGAGGTGCTTGCGCCAACGCCCGTCGATGATCGCGGCATACACCACGCGCTCCATCACCTGCGAAGTGGTCAGGCCAGAGCGCATCTTCAGGTGCAGCAGCTTCTGCATCAGCTCGGGGTTGGCCAGCATGTAGCCGACCCGCACATTGGGCGAAATGCTCTTGGAGTAGCTGCCCACGTATACCACCTGCTGCAGGTGGTCCAGGCTGGCCAGGCACGGCTGCGGTTCGGCGACCATGTCGGCGTACAGGTTGTTCTCCACCAGGCGGAAGCCGTGCTGGCTGGCCAGTTGCAGCAGGCGGTGCAGCTGCGGTAGCGGCGTGCGCGAGCAGGTCGGGCTGTGCAGGTGCGGCTGGGTGAAGAATGCAGTGGGGCGGTGGTGGGTGAGCAACTGTTCCAGCTGGTTCAGGTCGTAGCCGGCCGGTGTGCGCGGCACGCCGACCAGGGTCGCGCCCTGGGTGCGCAGGATGCTCATCAGGTTGGGGTAGCCGGGGTCGTCCACCAGCACCACGTCGCCCGGGCGCACCAGGGTGCGCGCGGCCAGGTCCAGGGCCTGGCTGGCGCCATGGGTAAGCATCAGCTGCGCCGGGTTGGCAACGATCGACAGTTCCTGCTGCAGGTTCTGTGCGGTCAGTGCACGCAGCTCCATCAGGCCCATGGGGTCGCCGTAGCCCGACAGCTCCAGCGGGCTGCCGGCCACCTGGCGCAGGCCGCGGCGCAGGCCGTCTTCATACATCCAGTCGTTGGGCAGCCAGCCGCACCCGGGCTTGAACGGCAATTGGCGGATTTCGAAGATCTGCTGCAGGTACCACTCGGAGTTGAACGTTGGTCGACTGGTGTCGGCCTCGGCGTTGTGCGGGTCGAGCAATTCGCCCGCCGCGCGGTTGACGAAGAACCCCGCATTGCCCCGGCTCACCAGCAGGCCCTGGGCGACCAGACGGTCGTAGGCCTCGACCACGGTGAAGGTGCTCACCGAATAGCTCGCGGCAAAGGCGCGGATCGAGGGGACCTTGGCGCCTGGCTTGAGGGTCTGGTTGTCGATCAGCTCGCGCAGCCCGTCGATGATCTGGTTCACCAGCGGGGTCGAGGAGTCTGGATGTAATTCGAACATTTGGGCCTTCAGGTTGCGTATCGCCCGGCGTTTGCAAGGTGTATTGCAAGGGCGACCTGTACAGTGCAGTGCGAGTTTCATGCCACTGTGCATGGCTCTCTGCGTCGGACATTTTTACATTAGGTGTCAGATATCGCCACCTAAAGCATGTTCAGTTCGCTCCAGGCGCCTGCCCTGGGGCGCGTCAGCAGGCCGCCATGGAAGGCCTGCGTGTGTTCGCTCACACCATCCTGCGCGCATTAGCACTGATGTACGTGAAACCGCCAGCCATCGGGGTTTCACAGTTTTCCTTGGATAAAAAGAAGCACGGGGTACACAACTGATGGACGCAACATCCACAACCACCACCGCGAAAAGCGGGCATGAGAGCAAGCTCAGTGCCTCGCTCAAGTCGCGCCACCTGACGATGATGTCGATCGCCGGGGTTATCGGCGGCGCCTTGTTCGTCGGTTCCGGCAGCGTGATTCACAGCGCCGGCCCAGCTGCTGTGCTGGCCTACCTGGCAGGCGGCATCCTGGTGGTACTGATCATGCGCATGCTGGGTGAAATGGCGACTTCCTCGCCAGACACCGGTTCGTTCTCCACCTACGCCGATCGCGCCATCGGCCGTTGGGCCGGTTTCACCATCGGCTGGCTGTACTGGTGGTACTGGGTCATCCTCATGGCCTGGGAAGCTTATGTGGCGGGCAAGATCCTGCATGGTTTCTTCCCCGACGTCAGCGTCAACGTGTTCGTGCTGGCCACGACCCTGTTGCTGATCACCGTCAACTTCTTCAACGTCAAGCACTACGGTGAGTTCGAGTTCTGGTTCGCCTTGATCAAGGTGATCGCGATTGTCTGCTTCCTGATCGTGTGTACCGCTGCCGTGCTGAACATCTGGCAGTTCGGTGAAGTGCGTGGCATCAGCCACCTCACCGCCGAAGGCTTCATGCCCAATGGCATCACTACAGTGATCGGTGCCTTGCTCGGGGTGATGTTCGCCTTCCTCGGTGCGGAAATCGTCACCATCGCCGCTTCCGAAGCCAAGGACCCGGCTGCGCAGATCGTCAAGGCGACCAACTCGGTGGTCTGGCGTGTGTGCCTGTTCTACGTGGGTTCGATCTTCCTGATCGTCTGCCTGGTACCGTGGAACGATCCGCACCTGGGCGTTTCCGGCTATGGCGCCTACCGCCGCACCCTGGAGCTGCTGGGCGTGCCGTATGCCGAGCTGCTGATGAACTTCGTGGTGCTGACCTCGGTGAGCAGCTGCCTGATCTCGGGCCACTACACTGCTTCGCGCATGCTGTTCTCCCTGGCCCAGCGTGGCGACGCGCCGTCGTTCTTCAAGATCACCCGCGCCGGCACCGGTGTACCGGTGTACGCGATCATGGGTTCGTGCGCCGTGGCCGTGGTGTGTGCGCTGATCAACTTCAGCGAGACCCTGCGCCCGAAAGACGTGCTGGAAACCCTGATGAACACCACCGGCATGATCGCCCTGCTGGTGTACCTGGTGATTGCTTTCTCGCAGCTGCGCATGCGCCGCAAGCTGGTTGCCGAAGGCAAGGAAGTACGCCTGAAGATGTGGCTGTTCCCATGGCTGACCTACCTGGTGATCGCGTTCATCGTGGCTGCTCTGGTGACCATGGCCTTCATGCCTGACTACCAGATCCTGGTGATTTCCACCGGTATCGCCGCGGCAATCGTGGTGGCGATGGGTGTAGTGCACCAGATCCGTACTGGCAAGCAGCACTAAGCGTCACTCGCTTCTCGAAACGGCCGGCTCCCTCGGGGACCCGGCCGTTTTGCGTTATTGGGCCAGGGGTATATGGCCGCCTGTTACATGGCATATGCTGAACACATTGCCCGCCCAAAGGAGCTTCACATGGCCTGGTCCGCCACCCAGTATTCGCAATTCGAAGACGAGCGTACCCGCGCGGTGCGTGACCTGCTGGCCACTGTTCCGGCACGCCCGGTACGCCACGCCACCGACCTGGGCTGTGGCCCTGGCAATTCCACCGAGGTGCTGCTGCAACGTTACCCGGATGCCCAGGTGACGGCCCTGGACAGCGACCCGGACATGATCGACAAGGCCCGCGAGCGTAAACGGCTGTGCATCCCCCGGGTGCGCACGGTCATCGCTGACATTGCCGGCTGGTCCGCCCCCGAGCCGCAGGACCTGATCCTGGCCAATGCCTCGCTGCAATGGGTACCCGACCACGCCTCGCTGTACCCGCACCTGGTGCGCCAGCTGAGCGAAGGTGCCAGCCTGGCCGTGCAGACCCCGGACAACCTGGATGAGCCGGCCCACCGGCAACTGCGCGAAATCGCCAGCCAGGGCCCCTGGGCGGCGAAGTTCGCCGATTTCCAGCTGCCGCCACGGCACAACGCGGCGTTCTACTACGATCTGCTCAGCCCGTTGTGTGCGCGGGTGGATGTGTGGCGTACCACCTATCATCACCCTTTGGCCGGCGGTGCCGAAGCCGTGGTGGAATGGTTCAAGGGTTCGGCCTTGCGACCGTACCTGGGGCGGTTGGAGGAGCAGGAGCAGGCGGATTTCCTGCAGATGTACCTGCAAGCGATGCAGCGCGACTACCCGCCGGCCACCGATGGCAAGGTGCTGTTGCCGTTCCCGCGGCTGTTCGTGATCGCTACCCGCTAGGACGGCGCCAGCACCAGGCCACGTAACCGTAGACGCCGAGGTTGAGCAGCAGCACGAACGTGCCCAGCAGCAGCTGGATGTGCGGTGTCAGCCCGGCGGGGTAGATCAACGGCCAGATGTAGTGCTCGACGAAGCCGCCCTGATAGCCCGCGTCACCAGCCGCGCTGCGCATGCGGTTTTCCCAGGTGGTCAGCGGGCAACCCAGGTGCAGGCATTCCACCGCCAGGCCCCAGGCCATCGCCGGCAGGTGCAGCAGCAGGGCAGGGCGCCAGCGCAGTACCAGCAGGCCGCCGAACAGCACCAGCAGGATGAAGAGCAGGTGCAGCAGGACCAGGGTGTCGGCGGCAAGGCGGTAGAGCATGGGTTGTGTGCCGAGGGTTGAGGTTATCCCAGCATAGTTGGGTTGCCTGTGCTGGCCTCTTCGCGGGTGAACCCGCTCCCACAGGTACTCCACAGAGCTTGAGAGCTGCCTGCATTGGTCTCCCACAGGTACCGTGCCAATCTGAGCCTTAGTGCGGCCCCTGTGGGAGCGGGTTCACCCGCGAAGAGGCCGGCACAGGCTTACAACCCTTCCTCCACCATCTGCAGGAAGGTCGCCACCACCCGCCGCGTGCGCTGCTCGCTCAGGCACACCAGTGTCTCGGTCAGGTGCCGCTGGCAATCGACGATCGGCAACGCGCACACCCGCGCATCCGCACCAAACTCAGCCGCCGACACCACCCCCACACCAATCCCCACCACCACCGCCTCCCGCGCCGCTTCCCGGCCTTCCACCTGGATCGCCGGGCGAATCCGCAGCCCGGCCCGTTGCATTTCTTCTTCCAGCGTCTGCCGCGTCACCGACCCGGGCTCGCGCAGCACCAGCGGCGTATCGTCCAGATCCGCCAGGCTGATCGCGCCGCGGCTGGCCCAGGGGTGCTGGTGCGAGACAAACGCCACCATCGGGTCGCGGCGCAGCGGCAGGCAGTGCAGCCGCTCATCGTCGACGTCCCGCCCCAGCAGGGCCAGGTCGGCCTGGTAGCTGAACAGCCGGGCCAGCGACTCGTCGGTGTTGCCGGTCTCGATCTTGACCTGGATGCCCGGGTAGCGCTGGCAGAAGCGGGCGATCTGCGGCAGCACGTGCACCGGCGCGTCCACCGCCAGCACCAGGCTGCCGGTGTGCAGCGCACGCGAATCCTGCAGCAGTTCATGGGCCTCGGCCTCGCAGGCGAAAAGGCGCTGGCTGATGCCCAGCAGGCGTTCGCCGAGGTCGGTGAGCTGCACCGAACGCTTGTTGCGGTGGAACAGCAAGACGCCGAAGCGCTCCTCCAGTTTGCGCACCTGGTCCGACACCGCGGGCTGGGTAAGAAACAGCTTTTCGGCGGCGCGGGTAAAGCTGCCGTGAACCGCCACGGCGTGGAAGGCCTTGAGTTGTGCGTGGGAAACCGACATGACGACCTCAGTAACAAGCTGGGCTTATGTGTGAAATACGATAAATCGATTTTATTTATCTTAGCGCAACTGTTTCCATGCATGTCAGCCCGACGCTGGCACCACAAGTGCCGACCAGGGCCATGGCACCCAAACGGCGCCATCTGACCCGATGACAGCCTCGTCATCGCTGTGCGTAACACAAGAACAAGACAGGCGTTTCTTCACATTCTGCCGGCACACTCAAGCAAGAGGTCAGACTTACATGAACCAATCCCTAGCCGCGTTCAAACGCTGGCGTATCCAGATTTTCGCCATTACCTGGCTGGCCTACGCCGCCTTCTACTTCACCCGCAAGGCCTTCTCGGTGGCCAAGCTGGGCATCGGTGAAGACCCCGACTTCATGCTCGACAAGGCCGCCATGGCCAACCTCGACGCCATCTACCTGGCCGCCTACGCCGTGGGCCAGTTCACCTGGGGCATGCTTGCCGACCGCTTTGGCCCACGCGTGGTGGTGCTCGGCGGCCTGCTGATTTCTGCTGTTGCGGCGGTGGTGATGGGCAGTTACGCCACATTCCCGATCTTCGCCACCTGCATGCTGGTGCAGGGCCTGGCGCAATCCACCGGCTGGGCCGGGTTGTGCAAGAACATCGGCAGCTTCTTCCCGGCGTCGCAGCGTGGGCGGGTGCTGGGCCTGTGGAGTTCCTGCTATGCCTTCGGCGGCCTGGTGGCCTCGCCGTTCGCCGGCTGGTGGGCCTATACCCTGGTCGGTACCTGGCACGCGGCGTTCTTCTCCAGTGCCGCGGTGGTGGCACTGGTGGCCGTGCTGTTCTTCTTCCTGCAGCGCAACAAGCCTGAAGACGTCGGCCTGCCGGCGGTGGAGCCCGAGCCACAGAGCATGGCCCCGGCCGGCAACCTGTGCAGCGTGTGGGCGCCCCTGAAGGAGATCATGCGCAACCGCACGGTGCTGACCCTGGGGCTGGCGTACTTCCTGTTGAAACCGGCGCGCTACGCCATCCTGCTGTGGGGGCCGGTGATCGTCTTCGAGCAGATGCCCTCGGTGGGCAAGGTGGGGGCAGCGATCATCCCGACAGCCTTCGAACTTGCCGGGCTGCTCGGCCCGATCATCATCGGCCTGGCCTCCGACAAGCTGTTCGGCGCCCGGCGCATGCCGGCCTGTGTCATCAGCCTGGTGCTGCTGACCGTGGCGCTGGCGGCATTCATGGCGGCCATGCACACCGGCAGCGTGATCCTGGTGGTGGCCCTGCTGTTCGTCATGGGCCTGACCCTGTACGGGCCGGATTCGATGATCAGCGGTGCTGCGGCCATCGACTTCGGCACCGCCAAGGCCGGTGCCACCGCAGCAGGTTTCGTCAACGGCTGCGGCTCGGTGGGGGCGGTGCTGGGCGGGCTGCTGCCGGGGTACTTCGATGGCGTCACGGTGTTCATCGTGTTTGCCGGCTGCGCGCTGTTCTCGGCGCTGGTGCTGCTGCCGCACTGGAACAGCCGCCCGGCCAGCGCTGCGCAAAGCACCGACGTGGCACCGAATACCAGCATGGCAATCAAGCCACTGCGTACCTGAAAGGAAAGCGAGCGAATGAGACCCTTCTGGCTGCAACAGGCCCTGGATTCGGCGCAAGAGGCGGTGTGCCCGCCGCTGCAAGGCGATGCCCGTTGCGATGTATGCATCGTCGGCGGCGGCTATACCGGGCTGTGGACCGCACTGATGCTCAAGGAAGCGGTGCCGGCCCTGGATATCGTGCTGATCGAGGCCGATATCTGCGGTGCCGGTGCCAGTGGCCGCAATGGTGGCTGTGCGTTGTCGTGGTCGGCCAAGTACTTCACCCTCGAGCGGTTGTTCGGGGTGGCCGAGGCGGTGCGCCTGGTGCGTGAGTCGGAGCGCAGCATCGGTGAGATCGGCGCGTTCTGCGCGGCCAATGGCATCGACTGCGACTACCGCCTGGATGGCACGCTGTACACCGCCACCAACGCCGCGCAGGTCGGCGCCACCGACGCGGTGATCGCCGCGCTGGAGCAAAAGGGGATCAATTCGTTTCGCCGCCTGCCGCTGCAGCAGCTGCAGCGCCTGGCGGGTTCGGCGCGGCACCTGGAAGGCTGGTTCTCGCCGGCCGCGGCCACGGTGCAGCCGGGCAAGCTGGTGCGCGGCCTGCGCCGGGTGGCCTTGCAGCGTGGCGTGCGCATCCATGAGGGCACCGCCATGACCGGCCTGGAACACGGCGCCCCGGTGCAGGTGCGCACGGCCCATGGCACGGTGCGCGCCGACCGCGTGGTATTGGGCCTGAATGCCTGGATGGCGCGAGCTTTCCCGCAGTTCGAGCGCAGCGTGGCGATTGTTTCCAGCGACATGGTGATCACCGAACCTTGCCCTGAGCTGCTGCACCAGATCGGCCTGGACAGTGGCATCAGCGTGCTCGATTCGCGGATATTCGTGCATTACTACCACAACACCTCCGATGGTCGGCTGATGCTCGGCAAGGGCGGCAATACCTTCGCCTATGGCGGGCGCATGTTGCCGGTGTTCGACCAGCCGTCGCCGTACCGGCCGCTGCTGCGTGAAAGCCTGGGCGGGTTCTTCCCGGCACTGGCGCAAGTGCCGCTGGCGGCCAGCTGGAACGGGCCGTCCGACCGCTCGGTGACCGGTTTGCCGTTCTTTGGCCGGCTGAACGGGCAGGGCAACGTATTCTACGGCTTTGGTTACTCCGGCAGCGGCGTCGGGCCGTGCCACATGGGCGGGCAGATTCTGTCGTCGCTGGCGCTGGGGCTGGACAACCCATGGACCCGTTCGCCGCTGGTCAAGGGGCCGCTGGGGCTGTTCCCGCCCGAGCCGATTCGCTACCTGGGCTCGCTGATGGTACGCAATGCCATCCGCCGCAAGGAGCGGGCAGAGGACCGCGGGCAGCGGCCGCGGAGGCTGGATGTGCGGTTGGCGCGGTTCGCGGCGGCGGCGGGCAAAGCCGATAAAGGCTGATGAGATTTCTTGTCGAACACAGGCCAGAGGGCGTATAAACTGCACCCACTTTTGGCCGGTCGCTTCCTGAACCGGCCGCTGAAACAAGAGAGTCGACATGGGCGCACAGTGGAAAGCCAAACATAAAGAAGCCGCGGCCAACGCCAAAGGCAAGATCATGGGCAAGCTGTCCAAAGAGATCCAGATCGCCGCCAAGTCCGGCGCCGACCCGGACATGAACCCACGCCTGCGCCTGGCCATCGAGCAGGCCAAGAAGGCCTCGATGACCCGCGAGACCCTGGAGCGCGCAATCCGCAAGGGCGCGGGCCTGGACGGCGATGCCGTGCAGTACTCGGCGGTAAGCTACGAAGGTTTCGCCCCGCACCAGGTACCGCTGATCGTCGAGTGCCTGACCGACAACGTCAACCGCACCGTCGCGCAAATCCGCGTGCTGTTCCGCAAGGGCCAGCTGGGTGCCAGCGGTTCGGTGGCCTGGGACTTCAACCATGTCGGCCTGATCGAAGCCACCCCGAACGGCGACGCCGACCCGGAAATGGCGGCCATCGAAGCCGGCGCCCAGGACTTCGAGGAAGGCGACGAAGAGGGTTCGACCTTGTTCATCACCGACACCACCGACCTGGACGCCGTGCAGAAGGCCCTGCCGGAGCACGGCTTCACCGTGACCTCGGCGAAGATCGGCTACACCCCGAAGAACCCGGTGAGCGCGGCCAGCCTGAGTGCCGAGGCGCTGGCCGAGGTGGAAGCGTTCCTCGAAGCCATCGACGAGAACGATGACGTGCAGAACGTTTATGTCGGCCTGACTGACTGATCTGCTTCTCTGGGGCCGCTTTGCGGCCCATCGCGACACAAGGCCGCTCCTACAGGGGAACGCATGACCCATGTAGGAGCGGCCTTGTGTCGCGAAACGAGGGCAAAGCCCTCGCCAGCGGTCTGGAGCCGAACCCCGATGAACCCCGCTTTCGCCTCCCTCAGCCTCGCCCACCTGCGCACCCTCGACCACCTGCTGCAGCTGAAGAACCTCAGCCACGCCGCCGAGCGCCTGGGCGTCAGCCAGTCCGCCCTCAGCCGCCAGCTGGCCCATTTGCGCGAAGCCTTCGACGACCCCTTGCTGGTACGCCAGGGCCGCGGTTACGTGCTCAGCGAACACGCCGAAGCCCTGGTCGAACCCCTGCGCCAGGTTCTCGAGGAGCTGCACGCCCTGCGCCAGCCCGCGGTGTTCGACCCGGGGCGCTGCGAGCGGCGTTTCTGCTTGGCCGCTTCGGACTACGTGGCCGAGCATATGCTGCCGCTGCTGGTGGCGGCGCTGGAGCGCGAAGCGCCGGGTGTATCGCTGGAGTACCGCACCTGGCAGGCCGGCCAGTACGCCTTGCTGGCCAGTGGCGAGATCGACCTGGCCACCACCTTGTTCGACGAGTCGCCACCCAACCTGCACGGTCGGCTGTTGGGCGAGGACCGGGCAGTGTGCCTGATGCGCCACGACCACCCGCTGGCTGTCCACGGTGCGCTCAGCCAGGCCGACTACCTGGCGCACAAGCATGTGCGTATTTCCGGCGGAGGCGACAAGGACAGCTTCATCGACCGCCACTTGCGCGCCCAGGGCCTGCAACGGCGGGTCAGCCTGGAAGTGCCGTTCTTCTCGGCCACCGTGCAGGTGATTGCCAACAGCCAGGCGCTGGCCACCGTGCCCGAGCACATCGCCCGGCAGCTGTGCCGCCTGCATGACCTGGCCTGGCGGCCGTTGGGTTTCATCGACCACAGCCAGCGCTACTGGGTGGTGTGGCACCAGCGCCTGCAGGCCTCGGCCGAACACCGCTGGTTGCGCAACCGGGTGTTCGAGTTGTGGCGCCAGTCGCAGTTCGGTGTGCAGGGCGGGCATGCGGGTTTGCCATAGCAGGTATGCGCGAGGTGGGGTTATTCACTTCGGGATAGGTGCCTAGACTGGGGCATTGTGTTGCCTGTACCGGCCTCTTCGCGGGTAAACCCGCTCCTACAAACGATGCAATACCTGTGGGAGCGGGCGTGCCCGCGAAGAGGCCAGCACAGGCAGCGAAAAACCCCACAGGAGACCCCAGGTGACCCCCGAACAATTCCGCCAATACGGCCACCAACTGATCGACCTGATCGCCGACTACCGCCAAACCGTCGGCGAGCGCCCGGTCATGGCCCAGGTCGAGCCCGGCTATCTCAAGGCCGCCTTGCCCGCTCAGGCCCCCCGGCAAGGCGAACCTTTCGCAGCGATCCTCGACGACGTCAACCAGTTGGTCATGCCCGGCCTGTCCCATTGGCAGCACCCGGACTTCTACGGCTACTTCCCCTCCAATGGCACCCTTTCGTCGGTCCTCGGTGACTTCCTCAGCACTGGCCTGGGCGTGCTGGGCCTTTCCTGGCAGTCCAGCCCGGCCCTGAGCGAGCTGGAGGAAACCACCCTCGACTGGCTGCGTCAGCTGCTCGGCCTGTCTGGCCAATGGAGCGGGGTGATCCAGGACACCGCATCCACCAGCACCCTGGTGGCGCTGATCTGCGCACGGGAACGCGCCAGCGATTACGCACTGGTACGCGGCGGCCTGCAAGCCCAGGCCAAGCCGCTGATCGTCTATGTCAGCGCCCATGCCCACAGCTCGGTGGACAAAGCCGCATTGCTGGCCGGTTTTGGCCGCGACAACATACGCCTGATCCCGACCGACGAACGCTACGCTCTGCGCCCGGAGGCCCTCCAGGTTGCGATCGAGCAGGATTTGGCCGCTGGCAACCAGCCTTGCGCGGTGGTCGCGACCACCGGCACCACCGCCACCACGGCCCTCGACCCACTGCGGCCGATCGGCGAGATCGCCCAGGCCCATGGCCTGTGGCTGCATGTGGACTCGGCCATGGCCGGCTCTGCGATGATCCTGCCGGAATGCCGCTGGATGTGGGACGGTATCGAGCTGGCCGATTCGCTGGTGGTCAACGCGCACAAGTGGCTGGGCGTGGCCTTCGATTGCTCGATCTACTACGTGCGCGACCCGCAGCACCTGATCCGGGTCATGAGCACCAACCCCAGCTACCTGCAGTCGGCGGTGGACGGCGAGGTGAAGAACCTGCGTGACTGGGGTATCCCGCTGGGCCGCCGGTTCCGTGCGTTGAAGCTGTGGTTCATGCTGCGCAGCGAGGGGGTCGAGGCGTTGCAGGCGCGGCTGCGGCGTGACCTGGACAATGCCCAGTGGCTGGCCGGGCAGATCGGCGCGGCGGCGGAGTGGGAGGTGCTGGCGCCGGTGCAGTTGCAGACATTGTGCATTCGCCATCGGCCGGCGGGGCTGGAAGGGGAGGCGCTGGATGCGCATACCAAGGGCTGGGCCGAACGGCTGAATGCGTCCGGGGATGCCTATGTGACGCCGGCGACGCTGGATGGGCGGTGGATGGTGCGGGTGTCGATTGGCGCATTGCCGACCGAGCGGGAGCATGTCGAACAGCTCTGGGCGCGCTTGCAGGAAGTGGTCAAGGGCTGAAACTGCCGGGGCCGCGTTGCGGCCCATTCGCGGGCAAGCCCGCTCCCACAGGATCGCATCAAGGCTCAAGCTGACACGGTACCTGTAGGAGCGGGCTTGCCCGCGAAAGGGCTCCCACAGGGATCGCACAAGGCTTGAAGCCTATACGGTCAAGGTAGGAGCGGGCTTGCCCGCGAAAGGGCTCCCACAGGAACCGCACAAGGCTTGAAGCCTATGCGGTCAAGGTAGGAGCTGGCTTGCCGGCGAAAGGGCTGCAGAGCAGCCCCCTGCAATCTCAGTTGCTCACCGCCTGAAAGCTCCCTTTACGGCTAGCTTCATACGCGGTCTTGTCCATCGGCTTGGCATCGGGGTTACCCAGGTCTTCCATCGCCAGGCGATGGGTTTCCGGGGCGATGTACGCTGCCAGGGCACACACGCAGGTGATGAAGAACGCCAGGCTACCAACCACCAACGGGATGTTGTCCGAACCGGGCGGGGCTACCAGGGCGAACAGCGCCGGCAGCATGGCGGTCAGCATGGTGCCGATGTTCTGCGCGATGGCCATGGCCGAAACACGGTAGCGGGTGTGGAACAGCTCTGGGTAGAAGCTTGGGAACACCGCGTTGTAACCCTGGTACACCATGCCCCACATCACGATCGACGAGGCGAACGCCAGCGGTACGTTCTGGATGCTGATCGCATACAGGTAGACGAAGGCAAGCAGGCCAGAGCCCAGGCAACCGGCGATCATGGTCGGGCGACGGCCAATCTTGTCGGACAGGTTGCCGACAAACGGAATCACCAGCACCGCGACGATGTTGCCGACTACCGGAATCCACAGGTACACGCTCTTGTCGAAGCCGATGCCATAGGCCGGTTGCACCGCGTAGGCCGCACCGAAGATGGTAGCGACCACCGGGATCACGTTCATCAAGGCCATGAACATCACCAGCACCATGTGCTTCCAGCTGTGGCGGAAGGCCTCGCTGATCGGCGACTTGGCGACCTTGTCCTGCTTCTCTTCCTTCACGAACGCCGGGGTTTCGTGCACTTCCTTACGGATGATGAAGCCGGCGATCAGCACGAAGGCGCTCAGCAGGAACGGAATGCGCCAGCCCCAGTCGTTGAAGGCTTCGCTAGGCATGAAGTAGGCCAGTGGCAGGAACACTGCCGCCGCCAGCACCTGGCCAGCCTGCACGCCTTGCAAGGTGAAACTGGCGTAGTAGCCCCGTCGACCGAACGGTGCGTGCTCCATGATCATGGAACTGGCTCCGGAGATTTCCCCGGCCACGGCAAAGCCCTGGACCAGGCGCAGCACCACCAGCAACGCCGGGGCGAGCAGGCCGATGTCGTGGTAGGTGGGCAGCAGGCCAACGGCCATGGTCGACAGGCCCATCAGGAACATGCACAGCAGCAGTACGTTCTTGCGGCCGCGGGTGTCACCCCAGTGGCCCAGCACGAAGGCGCCGACCGGGCGCGCCAGGTAACCCACGCCGTAGGTGGCCAGCGAGGCGATGATGGCCATTTTCGGGTCGGTGTTGGGGAAGAAGATCTGCGGGAAAATCAGCGCAGCAGCCTGGGCGTAGATGAAGAAGTCGTAGTATTCGAGTGCCGAGCCTATCCATCCACTGGCAGTCGCTTTCTTGGCTTGAGAGCTGGAGTGAGCCATCGTTGTCTCCGTTGTTATTGTTGTTTGCACAGGTTCCGCCGGAGATTCGCCAAGGCAGGAGGCGAGGGTCGGTGTGCCTGCGTCTGTGGTTCATGTTGACCACGGGCCAGTGGGCTGGCAATTCGCTAAAACCGGTTTTGTTCGATAATCGAACGCAAAACTAACCATTCCGTACAAAGAGATTGAAGCGACGACTTTACCTGCGAATAATCGATCGTGCCAGGAACTGTGGCGCTGATTTTCCAGGTCCTGCCCTGGCCTTGATCCTCTAACAACAAGGAACTCCCGCCATGCAGCGTTCGATCGCTACCGTGTCCTTGAGCGGCACCCTGCCGGAAAAGCTCGAAGCCATCGCCGCCGCCGGTTTTGACGGCGTCGAGATCTTCGAAAACGACCTGCTCTATTACGCCGGCAGCCCGCGCCAGGTACGGCAGATGTGCGCCGACCTGGGTATTGCCATCACCCTGTTCCAGCCGTTCCGCGATTTCGAGGGTTGCCGCCGCGACCGCTTGCAGAAGAACCTCGACCGCGCCGAGCGCAAGTTCGACCTGATGCAGGAACTGGGCACCGACCTGGTGCTGGTGTGCAGCAACGTCCAGGCCGATGCCCTGGGTGAAGAGCAATTGCTGGTCGACGACCTGCGCCTGCTGGCCGAGCACGCTGGCAAACGCGGCCTGCGCATTGGCTACGAAGCCCTGGCCTGGGGCCGCCACGTCAATACCTACCAGCAGGTCTGGAACCTGGTGCGCCAGGCCGACCACCCGGCCCTCGGGGTGATCCTCGACAGCTTCCACACCTTGTCGCTCAAGGGCGACCCGAGCGCGATCCGCGATATCCCCGGCGACAAGATCTTCTTCGTGCAAATGGCCGACGCGCCGATCCTGGCCATGGATGTGCTGGAGTGGAGCCGCCACTTCCGCTGTTTCCCGGGGCAGGGCGAGATGGACATGGCCGGTTTCCTGGCGCCCATCCTTGCCACCGGCTACCGCGGGCCGCTGTCGCTGGAAATCTTCAACGACGGCTTCCGCGCCGCACCGCCCCGGCAGAATGCCGCCGACGGCCTGCGTTCGCTGCTGTATCTCGAAGAGCACACCCGCCTGCGCCTGGAGCAGGAAGGTACCTCGATCGAGCCCGGCGTGCTGTTCACCCCACCGGCGGCCAGTGCCTATGACGGCGTAGAGTTCCTCGAATTTGCGGTCGACGAAGCCGTCGGCGCGCGCCTGGGCAGCTGGCTGAAGCGCCTGGGCTTTGCCGATGCCGGCAAGCACCGCAGCAAAGAGGTGCAGTTGCTGCGCCAGGGCGATATCAACATTGTGCTGAACGCCGAACCCTATTCCTTCGGCCACAACTTCTTCGAGGCCCACGGGCCGTCGCTGTGCGCCACCGCGCTGCGGGTCAAGGACCAGCAAGCCGCCCTGAAGCGCGCCACCGCCTTCCGTGGCCAGCCATTCCGTGGCCTGGTCGGGCCCAACGAGTGCGAAGTGCCGGCGGTACGTGCGCCAGATGGCAGCCTGCTGTACCTGGTGGAGCAGGGCACTGCCGGCCAGACCCTGTACGACACCGACTTCAGCCTGGACAAGAACGCCACCGCCACCGGCGGCCTGCGCCGTATCGACCACATGGCCCTGGCCCTGCCGGCCGAGTCGCTGGACAGCTGGGTGCTGTTCTACAAGAGCCTGTTCGATTTCGAAGCCGATGACGAAGTAGTGCTGCCGGACCCGTACGGCCTGGTCAAGAGCCGCGCGCTGCGTAGCCAATGCGGCACCCTGCGCCTGCCGCTGAACATCTCGGAAAACCGCAACACCGCCATCGCCCATGCGCTGTCCAGTTACCGTGGTTCGGGCGTGCACCACATCGCGTTCGATTGCGACGACATCTTCCGCGAAGTGGCGCGGGCCAAACTGGCCGGGGTGCCGTTGCTGGAGATCCCGTTGAACTACTACGACGACCTGGCGGCGCGTTTCGATTTCGACGACGAGTTCCTCAGCGAACTGGCCTACTACAACGTGCTGTACGACCGCGATGCCCAGGGCGGCGAGCTGTTCCACGTGTATACCGAGCCGTTCGAAGAGCGTTTCTTCTTCGAGATCATCCAGCGCAAGGGGGGGTATGCCGGTTACGGTGCGGCCAACGTTGCGGTGCGCCTGGCGGCCATGGCCAAGGCCCGCAGCGGGGCGGCGCGCAAGCCGGTCCTCTGAGCCCGGCGCGGTCCCTGTAGGAGCGGCCTTGTGTCGCGATGGGCTGCAAGGCGGCCCCAGGATTCATGCGGTGCTGCTGAAATCCTGGGGCCGCCTTGCAGCCCGTCGCGACACAAGGCCGCTCCTACACCGACCGCGTATGCTTCAAGGGCGTTCGGCCACCAACAGCAGCGACTGTGGCAGCGCACTCTGGGGGTGCTGTGGCTCCTGCAGGCTGACCAGCCGCAACCCCGCCATGTCCAGCGCGCTCAGCCAGCTGGCCAGGGTGCGGAAGTACCACGGCATCACCTGCCAATCCCCGCCGAACCCGGCAAACGACTCTTCCCGCCAGCCATCCTGGTAATCGCCATCCGCCACGCTCCACGGGTGCAGGGTCTGGATCACCAGCGCACCGCCGGGCGCCAGCAACGCATTCATCGCCGCCAGCAGCGGGATGATGTCCTGCTGCAACAGGGCGAAGTTGGCACAGATCAGGTCATAGTCCTTGCCAACATAGGCCTGCGCAGCGGCCAGCTGGGCATAGCTGGCCAGGTGTACCTCGGCGGAACCCGCAGCACGCGCGGCATCCACCAGCGCCCGGTCACCGTCCACACCTACCGCCTCGACACCCCGGTCGCCCAGCGCGCGCAGCAGCCAACCTTCACCACAGCCCAGGTCGAGCACCCGTTCGGGCTGGCGGCCAAGAATGGCCAGCAGGATGGCCTGGTCGGTAACCTGGCGACGGCTCTCGATACTGCCGCTGCGCACCGCATCGATCCAGGCCTGGGCGTTGTGCTGCCAGCTGTCGAGCAAGGCGTCTTCAGGGTTGCGCATGTTCATCTCCGTTGGGCGGGCGATGCTTCACTGTGCCCCGGTCAACAAATGGGTGGCAAGCCCCGCCAGGGCACAGGCTATCAACACCTGGATCACCCCACGCTTGTAACGGAACAGCGCCACCGCCGCCGCCAGCGCAATCAGCGCCGAAGGCCAGTCGAACCGCCCGTCGAAACCGGCCGGCCACAATACGTGGTAGCCGAAGAACAGCGCGAGGTTGAGGATCACGCCCACTACCGCCGCGGTTATCCCGGTCAGCGGGGCGGTGAATTTGAGTTCGTTGTGGGTCGATTCCACCAGCGGGCCACCGGCCAGGATGAACAGGAACGAGGGCAGGAAGGTGAACCAGGTCACCAGGCTCGCCGCTACCGCGCCGGCCATGAACGCCTGGTCGGTGCCGAACATGGGGTGCAGGTAACCACCGACGAAGCCGACGAAGGCCACCACCATGATCAGCGGCCCGGGGGTGGTTTCCCCCAACGCCAGGCCATCGATCATCTGCGTCGGCGACAGCCAGCCGTAATGGCCGACGGCCCCCTGGTAGACGTAGGGCAGCACCGCGTAGGCGCCGCCGAAGGTCAGCAATGCCGCCTTGGTGAAGAACCAGCCCATTTGCGTTAAGGTGCCTTGCCAGCCAAAGGTAGCCATCAGTACACCCATGGGCAGCAGCCACAGCGCGGCACCCACCAGCAGCAGGCCCAGCAGCCGCCCCCAGCTGAAGCGGGTGTGCTCTGGCGCCGGTGTGTCGTCGTCGATCACGGCCGGGCCCTGGCTGGCCCTGGTTGCGCCGTGGCCACCACCAGGCGCGAACTGCCCCGGTAGCAGCCGACCGCCGACATGGCCTAGCAGCGCGGCTGCCAGCACGATCAGCGGGAAGGGAACGTCGAGCGCGAAAATGGCCACGAACGAGGCCGCGGCAATGGCCCACAACCAGCCGTTTTTCAGGGCGCGCGTGCCAATGCGATGTGCGGCATGCACGACGATCGCAGTCACGGCCGGCTTGATCCCGTAGAAAATACCAGCCACCACCGGCACTTCGCCCCAGGCCAGATAGACCCACGACAGGCCGATCAGGATGAACAGCGACGGCAGTACGAACAGGGTGCCGGCAATCACCCCGCCCCAAGTGCGGTGCATCAGCCAGCCAATGTAGGTGGCCAGTTGCTGGGCCTCGGGGCCAGGCAGCAGCATGCAGTAGTTGAGGGCATGCAGAAAGCGCCGCTCGCTGATCCAGCGGCGCCGCTCCACCAGTTCCTGATGCATGATCGCTATCTGCCCCGCCGGGCCGCCGAAGCTGATGAAACCCAGCTTCAGCCAGAACAGCAAGGCCTCGATCCGGCTGATGTGGCCACGCGTTTGCTCGGCGGCGCCTTGCAGGTGTTCCGTCATTTTCTTCCCTTTGGTATTCAGCTGGCCGCAGCGCGCTGTCGCTTGATCCGGTACATATCGCCATCAGCATGGCGCAGCAGCATGTCGGCATCATTGCCGTCTTCGGGGAAACGGGCCACGCCAATGCTGCAGGACGGCGCTCCGATGCCTGCAAACTCGGCGCCGAGTGGCTCGGCCATGGCTGCCAAAATGCGTGCCACCTGCTCGGCAATGGCCTCTGGCGAGGCGTAGTCGGTCAACAGCACGGTGAACTCGTCACCGCCCATCCGCGCCACTGTATCGGTCGCCCCAACGCAACCTTCCAGGCGCCGCGCCAGAATGCACAGCACCCGGTCACCCACGCTGTGGCCGTGGTTGTCGTTGATATCCTTGAAGTCATTGATATCGATGAACAGCAACGCCAGCGGGTGGTTGTGGTGCCGGGCCGCGACAAGTGCGGTGCCCAGCCGCTCATTGAACATGGCCCGGTTGGCCAGGCGAGTCAGCGGGTCATGGTGGGCCAGGAAACGCAATTCTTCCTCGGCCTGGTGTTGGGCGGTGATATCCCGCGCTACACCAATGCGGGCATTGGCCTCATCGGACCAGGAGGCCGACCACAGGATATGCACGATACTTCCATCCTTGCGGATGTAGCGGTTACGGAAATCGTAATGGGGTTGGCCGTTCATCACCCGTACGATCGACGCGCGGGTAATCGCCAGGTCGTCAGGGTGCATGTAGTCGGTGATCGGGGTGCCGATCAGCTCGCAGGCCTGGTAGCCCAGCAGCGCCTCGCAGGCATCGCTGACGAAAATGATCTGGTTGCCCCTGTCGACCACGAACACCGTGTCCAGCATCAGGTGGATCAGCCTGGGGTATAACGCTTGCAGGTCTACGGGCATGGGGCATGGCGTCCGCGGCGGGGTCACCGATCATAGCCTGAAATGGAACAAAATGCGGTAGGCGCCGCTGTGGGAGCGGGCCGCCGATAGTCAGTTGCTTACTACCAGTTCCGGCCCGAGGTAATCGTTGATCTGCTGGATATCGTCATCTCCCAGGCTGCCCACCGACGATGCCAGGCGCAGCCGCGACATCAGGTAGTTCAGCTTCGCCTCGAACAGGTCATGCCGGGCGTCAAAAAGCAATTCCTCGGCATTGAGCACATCCGAGTTGGTGCTGGTGCCGCCCTCCCTGAAGCCCTTGCGGGCCGAACGCAGCGAGCGTTCGTTGGATGCCACGGCCTTTTCCAGCGCCTGGATGCGCAAGGCGCCACTCTGTACGCCGCGGTACTCGCGGGTGGTGTCGGAGATCACTTCCTGGCGTGTGGCATCCAGTTCATCCAGTGCCTTGGAACTGTTGGCGCTGGCCTGGCGGGTGAGGGCGCTGGTGCTGCCGCCGCTGTATAGCGGAATGTTCAGCTCCAGCCCGATCGAGCTGTAGTGGTTGCGCTGGTTCAGTTCGGAGATCGACTGGCTGCTGCCGGCGGTATAGCCCGCCACGAAATCCAGGGTCGGCCAGTGCCCGGCGCGGGCGCGTTTCACTTCTTCTTCGGCCAGCTCGTAGTTGTGCCGGCGCGCATGGATCAACGGGCTGTCGGCCTGGGCCTTGACCAGCCAGTCCTGCAGGTTGCCCGGCATCAGCGGCGGTGTGTTGAAGCCCGGCTGCAAGGTGGTCAGCGACTCCGGCGTTTCACCAATGTATTCCTCCAGCTTGCGGCGGGCGTTGACCAGGTTGTCCTGGGCCTCGATCAGGTCGGCCTCGGCCAGGTCGCGACGGGCTATCGACTCGTCGATGTCGGTGATGGTGCCGGCGCCCAGCTCCATGCGCCGCTTTGCCGACGCCAGCTGCTCTTCGAAGGCATTTAGCTTGGCCTTGGCCAGGGTGATGGTTTCGCTGGCCAGCAGCACGTCGAAGTAGGCGTCGGCCAGGCGCACCGCAGCGTCCTGGGTCTTGGCATCGAACACCGCCACGCTGTAGTCGGCACGTTGCTGGCCCTGATGGTATTCGGCCATCTTCTGCTTGTTGAACAGCGGTTGACGCAAACGCACGTTGGCGCCCTTGGAGTCATAGTCCAGGTCGTTGTCCCGTCCACTCTGACGCTGGCTGCCATTGACCTTGTTGAAGTAACCCACAGCGTTGATCTGCGGCAGCAGGCCGGCCTGGCCGATGGCGCGGTTTTCGCTGCCGGCTTCTTTCTCGTGCACCGCGGCGCGGTAGATCGGGCCCTGGTATTGCAGCAGGTCCCAGGCTTGCTTCAGGTCCATGGCACTGGCCTGTACAGACAACCCCAACAGGCACAACATCAGGCACGGGCGATTCATGTCATTGCTCCTTGAACGAGGCGTCCACGCGTTCGAGCATCGGCTTGAGCAGGTAGCTGAGCAGGTTGCGCTCGCCGGTCTTGATGGTGACGGTGGCCGGCATCCCGGGGCGGATATGGTTGCTGCCCAGCAGGGCCATGCCGTCCTGCGTCACTTCCACCTGGGCCAGGTAGTACGGCTGCTTGCTTTCTTCGTCCATCAGGCGGTCGGCAGAGATGGTCTTGACCCGCCCCGGGATATTCGGCGTCTTCGCATGGTTGAAGGCCGGGAAGGCCAGGTCCACGTCCAGGCCCGGCACCATCTTGTCGATGGCCTGTACCGGGATCATCGCGTCCACCTGCAATGGCTGGTCCAGCGGCACCACCTCCATGATCTTGGCCGCTGGCTGGATGATGCCGCCTACCGTGGCGATGCTCAGGGCCTGGACCATGCCGTCGATCGGCGAGCGGATCACCGTATGGGTCACTTCGTAGTCCAGCGCGCGCAGGCGGTCGGCCAGGGTGGTGTTCTCCTTGGCGGTATCGGTCAGCTGTGATTCCACTTCCTTGAGGTAGTCGTGCTGGCGTTGCAGGATGCGCAGCTTGATCTCGGTGGCCTGGCTGCGCGCCCGGGCAATGTTGTTGAGGTTTTCGGCCTGACCGGCGGACAGGTCGGCATTGTTGCGCTCCAGCTCCAGCAGGCGGTTGCGTGGTACATAGCCTTCGGCGGCCAGCACGCGTGTGCCTTGCAGTTCCTGGTTGAGGAAGCCGATCTGCGAGGCGCGGGCGCCGTACACCTGCTGCAGGCCCTTGAGCTGCACCGCCGTGGCAGCCAGGTTTTCCTCGAGGATGCTCAGTTCGCCGGCCAGGCCCGCGCGGCGGGTGTCCAGCAGGCGCTGTTGCAGGTCCATGGCTGCCAGCAGGCGCGGGTCGCCGCCGTAGTGCTTGAGCAGGGCAGGGTCGAAGGTGACCTGGTCGCGGCCATCGCGCTCGGCTTCCAGGCGGTTCTCCACGGTCTTGCTGACGATGTACTGGGCACTGACCGCACCCTGTTCGGCCACCGCGCGCAGGGCGTCCAGGCGTACCACCTCCTGGCCTTTCTTCACAACATCGCCTTCACGCACCAGGATCGCCTCGACCGTGCCACCGGTCAGGTGCTGCACGGCCTTGCGGTTGCTGCTGACCTTGACGGTACCGGTGGCGACCACACCGGCATCCAGCGGCGCCAGGCCCGACCACAGCAGGAAACCGCCAAAGCCGGCGGCGACCAGCCACACGCCCCAGCGTGCCGGCCGATGAATGTCCAGGTCGATCTCGTTGCGAGCCTCGGCGGGAATCAACTCGGTGTGTTGGGTCATCTGCATGATCGGTCACTCCCGTACTTTTACCGACGCCAGCGGCGCAGCGGTCGCCGTCGGGATCACGCTGGCCTTGCGCAGCGCCGCGAACACTTCGTCGCGGCTGCCGAGCATGTGCACGGCACCGTCACGCAGCATCAGCACCTTGTCGACCGCGCACAGCACATTGGGCCGGTGGGAAATCAGGATTACCGTGGCCCCGCGTGCCTTGAGTTCGGCCAGCGCATCGACCAGGGCCTTTTCGCCAACGTCATCGAGGTTGGCGTTGGGCTCGTCCAGCACCACCAGGTTCGGCTCGCCATACAACGCGCGGGCCAGGGCGATGCGTTGCTTCTGGCCACCGGACAGCGGGCTGCCGTCGGCTGCCAGTCGGGTGTCGTAGCCCTGCGGGAAGCGCAGGATCATGTCGTGCACACCGCTGCTGCGGGCGGCGCGGATCACTGCTTCGCTGTCCACTTCGGCAAAGCGTGCGATGTTTTCGGCGATGGTGCCCTCGAACAACTCCACGTCCTGTGGCAGGTAACCGAGCCACGGGCCAAGTTCAGCCTTGTTCCAGGTGAAGATGTCGGCGCCGTCCAGGCGCACCTTGCCGGCCTGGGTCGGCCACACGCCTACCAGCAGGCGGGCGAGGGTGGATTTGCCCGAAGCCGACGGGCCGATGATGCCCAGGCTTTCACCCGGGACCAGGCTGAAGCTGACCCCGCGCACGATGCTGTTGCTGGTGCCGGGAGCACCGGCGACCACGTTTTCCACGGCCAGCATGCCCATTGGCCGTTGCAGCGACATGCTTGGTGGCCGCTGCGGGTAGTCGTGCAGCAGGTCGTTGAGCCGGCCCCAGGCGGAACGGCTGCCTTGTAGTTGCTTCCACGCGGCGATCACCTGTTCTACCGGGGCCAGGGCGCGGCCGGTGAGGATCGAGCAGGCAATCATCATGCCGGGGGTGATCTTGCCTTCGATCGCCAGCAGTGCGCCGGCACCGAGGATCACCGATTGCAAGGTAATGCGCACGAAGCGCCCGGTGCTACTGATGATCGCCGCGCGGTCGGAGGCCAGGGTCTGCATCTGCAGGATGCGCAAATGGCCCTGAAACCAGCGCTTGCCGATCGCTGGCAGCATGCCCATGGCTTCGATCACTTCGGCGTTGCGCAGGTTGTTGTTGGCGTAGCTGGCCGAGGACAGTGCCGCCTGGTTGGCCTCGGCCAAGGGTTTTTGCGTGGCCTTCTCGGTTAGGTAGGCCAGGCCCACCAGGATCAGCGAACCGATCAACGTCACCAGCCCCAGCAGTGGGTGGATCAGGTAGCAGACCAGCAGGTAGATCGGCGTCCACGGGGCATCGAAGAAGGCGAACAGGCCGTTGCCGGTGAGAAACTGCCGTACCTGGGTCAGGTCCTGCAAGGCCTGGGCCGGGTTGCCGCCGGCGCGGCTCAGGTTGCGTTCGAAGGCAGCGCTGAAGATGCGTCGGTTCAGATCCATGTCGAGGAAGTTGCCGACCCGGATCAGTACGCGGGTGCGGACCATCTCCAGGGCCGACATCAGCATGAACAGGCCGATCACCAGCAAGGTGAGCATGGTCAGGGTGGTGACGTTGCGGCTGACCAGGGCGCGGTCGTACACCTGCAACATATAAATAGCTGGCGTCAACATCATGACGTTAATGACGCCGCTGAAGGCGGCCAGGGCAAAAAAGCTGCGGCGCAGGCGGAACAGCACGTCGGCCAGCTCGGAACGAGTGCGTGGTGGCTTGTGCATCGGGGCCTCCCTTTATCACAAACGGGAAGCCCTTGCGGCGGCCCGTACAGCGGTAGTTGTGGCTTCTGGTCGGCTCGCAGGCGGGTCGCTCTGAGGGCGAATGGTCCAAAACGCTGCGCTGCTCCCACATGCTGGAGCGTAGGTTGCAGTAAAACACTCGGTAATATCTTTTTGCTCTATAAAATCTTTGAACTTTTCATAAGTGCCGTGAAAACAGTAAGTTGTATAGCGCTGTCAGCGTTGCGTGAATTTTTGACGGGATATTGACAAGGTTTTCTTCTACGACTTTAGTCTGATGTATTCGGACCCTGTGCGAGCTGGGGTCGATGTGTGTGCGGTGCCTACCTGTATCGCACCATTTACAAGGTTCCCGCCATTCCTGTGGGAGCCGGCTAACCGGCGATGAGGCCAGTGGCGATAACGCAGCACCGTAGTGCCCAACTGCCCCAGAACCCAGAATCAGAACTGCGCACGTCACATTGACTGGGCGCGGGAAGGACCCTGTTGCCCTGAGTCATCTCCCGACAGATCGAGGGCAATTGAAATGGCAGATTTCAGCAAGTCGGACCTGGAGTTCATCCTTCAGCAGATCTTCATCGCCGAAGCGCATGCCGATGGCGCCAGCCTGATCGACCTGCTGCCCAACAGCCAGGTGCCGTTCGGCCTGCGTACCGTGGACGGCAGCTACAACAACCTGGTGACCGGGCAGAGCGAGTTCGGCGCCGCCGACAATTCGTTCCTGCGCCTGCTCAGCCCATCCTTCACCGGCGACTATGCCGGCACCGGCACGGTCATCGACTCGCAACCACGCACCATCAGCAACCTGATCGTCGACCAGACGGCGAACAACCCGGCAGCGGTCGAAGCCAATGGCGGCGCCGCCCCGGTGATCAGCCCCGGCATCGACGGGGTATTCGGCACCGCTGACGACACGGAGGTGTTCTTCATCCCCAACGTGTCGCCCGACGTCGGCCTGACCGCCGGCTTCAACGCCTGGATGACCTTCTTCGGCCAGTTCTTCGACCACGGCCTGGACCTGGTCACCAAGAGCAGCACCGACGTCGTGTTCATCCCGCTGCAGCCGGACGACCCGCTGTACGTCGAAGGTAGCCCGACCAACTTCATGGTGCTGCCGCGCGCGGTGCGTACTGCAGGCGCCGATGGTGTGGTGGGTACTGCCGACGATGGCCAGACCAACACTACCTCGCCGTTCGTCGACCAGAGCCAGACCTACAGCTCGCACCCCTCGCACCAGGTGTTCCTGCGTGAATACACGCTCAATGCCGCAGGCGACCCGGTAGCCACCGGGCGGTTGATCACCAACCGTGACCTGGGCGCCGATGGCCGCTTCGGCACCGCCGACGATGGCAATGGTGAAAGCGGTGGCATGGCCACCTGGGCAGTGGTCAAGGCCCAGGCCCGCGACCTGCTGGGTATCAACCTGACCGACGCCGATGTGCACAGCGTGCCACTGCTGGCCACCGACCCCTACGGCAACTTCCTGCGTGGGCCCAACGGCATGCCACAGGTGGTGATGCGCGTGAACAATGGTGCCGACGGCATTGCCGGTACCGCCGACGACGTCACCACGCTGGTCGAAGGCAACCGCGACGCGCCTATCAGCCTGGCCAATGCCGTGAGCACCGGGCATGGCTTCCTTGACGACATCGCCCACAACGCCGCGCCGGTGATCGTGAACGGTGTGCTGCAGGCCGACGCCGATATTGCCGTAGGCAACGCGCAGCCAACCGGGCCTGGCGGCAATAACCTGACCTATGACAACGAACTGCTCGACGCCCACTACATCGCCGGCGACGGCCGGGTGAACGAGAACATCGGCCTGACCGCCGTGCACCACGTGTTCCACTCCGAGCACAACCGCCTGGTGCAGCAGACCAAGGACACCCTGCTGGCCGCCGGCGACCTGGCGTTTCTCAACCAGTGGCTGATCGATGATGTCGCTGCCATCCCCACCACGCCCGCCGAAATCGCCGCGCTGGTATGGGACGGCGAGCGGCTGTTCCAGGCTGCCAAATTCGGCACCGAAATGCAGTACCAGCACCTGGTGTTCGAGGAGTTCGCCCGCACCATTCAGCCGCAGATCGACGAGTTTCTCGCCCCCAACGGCTATGACACCTCGATCGACCCGGCCATCCTCGCCGAGTTCGCCCACGTGGTTTACCGCTTCGGCCACTCGATGCTGACCGAAACCGTCGACCGCTACGACCCGACGTTCGCCACGGTGAATGACGACCCGCAGCTGGGCCTGATCGCTGCCTTCCTCAACCCGCTGGCATTCGCCGGCAGTGGCGCCACTGCCGATGAAGCGGCCGGTGCGATCATCCGCGGTGTCACCCGCCAGTTGGGCAACGAAATCGACGAGTTCGTCACCGAAGCGCTGCGCAACAACCTGCTCGGCCTGCCGCTGGACCTGCCTGCGCTGAACATCGCGCGTGGCCGTGACACCGGCATCCCCACCCTGAACGAGGCGCGCCGCGAGTTCTACGCCATGACTGGCGACAGCCAGCTCAAGCCCTACATCAGCTGGGCCGACTTTGCCGACCACCTCAAGCACCCGGCGTCGCTGATCAACTTCATCGCCGCCTACGGTACCCACGCCACCATCACCGGGGCGGACACCGAAGCGGCCAAGCGCGCCGCTGCCGTGGCGCTGGTGCTTGGCGGTGACGGCGCGCCAGCAGACCGCCTGGACTTCCTCAACGGCACCGGCGCCTATGCCAACGTGACACTGGCCGGTGCCGACGGCATCGCCGGCACCGCCGATGACATCACCGGGGTGACCGTGACCGGTGTCGATGCCATCGACTTCTGGGTCGGCGGCCTGGCCGAGAAGAAAATGCCGTTCGGCGGCATGCTCGGCTCCAGCTTCAACTTCGTCTTCGAAACCCAGCTGGAAGCCCTGCAGAACGGCGATCGGTTCTACTACCTGTCGCGTACGGCGGGCATGAACTTCGGCACCGAACTGGAGAACAACTCCTTCGCCAAGCTGATCATGCTCAACTCCGATGTCACCCACCTGTCCAACACCGTGTTCCTCACGCCCACCTTCACCCTGGAAGTGGACCAGACCAAGCAGTTCACCGGCCTGGGCGCCGACGGCCGGGCCGACCCGACGGGCGGCATCATGATCAACGGTGTCGAAGTGGTGTCGCAGGTGATTCGCGACAACCCCGATACCGTGGGCACCGACACCAACTTCTTGCATTACACCGGCAAAGACCACGTGGTGCTGGGCGGCACCGCTGGCAACGACATCATCATTTCCAGTGAGGGCGACGATACCCTCTACGGCGACGCCGGCAATGACACCCTGGAAGGCGGTGCGGGCAACGATGCGGTGCTGGGCGGTGCCGGTGATGACATCATCACCGACTCCTTCGGCGACAACCGCCTGGAAGGCAACGATGGCAACGACGTCATCGTTGCCGGCAGCATGCTGGCGGCCGGCAACCTGATCCTGGGCGGCAACGGCCAGGACTTCATCATCACCACCGAAGACATCAGCACCACCTTCGGCGGCCAGGGCGACGACTTCATTCTCGGCGCCAAGACCAACCTGCCACCGACCGGCAACGAGGGTGACGACTGGATCGAGAAGGGCACCCAGGACGGTGCGCCCGGCGACAACTTTGCGCCGCTGCTGGGTGACGAAGTGGTCGGCAACGACATCTTCGTCGGTGGTGGCGGCTTCGACGAAATGATAGGCGAGGGCGGCGATGACATCTTTGTCGGCAGCGATGCCCAGGACAAGATGGATGGCATGTCCGGTTTCGACTGGGTTACCAACAAGAATGACCAGGTCGGCGTCACCGTCGACCTGACCCTGGCCGCCCTGGCTCAGCCTCATGGCAACGCACCGAACCAGAACACCGGTATTTTCAACCCGGTCGGCGCCTCGCCGGCCTCCATCCTCGACCGCTTCGCCGAGGTCGAGGGCGTGTCCGGTTCGAACTTCGCCGATGTGCTCAAGGGCGATAATGTCGATGCCGTGACCATCCTCAACCATGGTGGTGCTACCGGTAGTGCGCTGACCAACGTGGCGCTGATCCGTGGCCTGCAGCAGTTCCTGGCCGATGCCGGGTTGCCGACCACCGGCTTTGCCACCGGTAACATCATGCTCGGCGGCAACGGCAGCGACCTGATCGAAGGCCGTGGCGGTGATGACCTGATCGACGGCGACAAGTGGCTCAACGTGCGCATCGCCGTGTACGCGCCGGGAGACGTCAACCACACCGGCCCTGAAATCGCCAGCTTCGACAGCATGGTCGACATGATTCCGTTCATGCTCGACCGTACCTACAACCCTGGCCAGCTCAAGGCCGTGCGGGAAATCCTGCCCGGCACCTCGACGGGTGGGGCGGCGTTCGACACGGCGGTGTTTTCGGGGGTGCAGAGCGAGTACACGGTGACGCAGAACACCAAAGGTACGCTGGACACTTCCGATGACGTCTGGACGGTGACCGACAACGTGGCCGGCCGCGATGGCGTCGATACCCTGCTGCACATCGAGCGCCTGCAGTTCGCAGACAGCCAGCGGGTGCTGGTGGAAGGGCTGAATGCGCAGCCTGTCGGCAGCCCGACCGTTACTGATAACAACGGCGGCGCGATTACCGTGGGTGACCTCCTTACGGTAAACGTGGCCGGCGTGCGGGATGCCGACAACATCAGCGCCGGCAACCCGCTTGGCACGCTCGCTGACCGTTCGGTGTCGTACTACTGGCAGTTCGAGGCCACCCCGGGCAGCGGTGTGTTCGAAGACATCATCCTGCTGCCGGCAGGCGACCTGGCGTTCCAGAGCGCCGACGGCACCACGTTCAAGGTGTCGCCGGACCTGGCCGGGTTGTCGTTGCGGGTCAAGGCGATCTACCAGGACGCCCATGGCACCACCGAAGTGCTGTTCTCCCAGCCCACCACCGTGGTGCAACCGGGCGCGCCTGTGGTACCGACGCCAGCCACGCCGGTGGTGGATGCCACGGCAGGCGGTGCCGGGCTGCACATGGTGCGCTCCGACCTCAACTTCATCCTCGAGCAAATCAAGATTGCCGAGGCCGACGCCAACGGGGCAGACATCCTCTCGCTGCTGCCCAACATCCGTGCGCCACTCGGCCTGCGGGCGGTGGATGGTTCGAACAACAACCTGATGAACCTCAACGGCATCAACAACACCGAGTTCGGTGCGGCCGATAACGTCTTCCCGCGCGTGACCGACCCGGTGTTCAACCCGGCCGAAGGTGCACCGGCCGGCTTCTTCGGCCCTGGCTCGCCGGCCATTCCGGGCTCGTCGTACCAGCAGACCAGTGGCCCGGTATTCGACTCGCAGCCGCGCACCATCAGTAACCTGATCGTCGACCAGACCTCCAACAACCCGGCGGCCTATGCCACCGCGTATGATCCGGGTGCGGACGGCGTGCTCAACTTCGGCGTCGAGGGCAATGACGACGTGCTCAAGGACGGCGTGCGCATCGTCGCCAGCCCGGGCCTGGACGGCCAGTTCGGCACCGACGACGATCACGACGTTTACCTGTTCGAGAACACCGCCGCCGATGCCGGCCTGTCCGCGCCGTTCAACGCCTGGATGACCTTCTTCGGGCAGTTCTTCGACCATGGCCTGGACCTGGTCACCAAGGGGGGCTCGGGCACCATCTACATCCCGCTGCAACCGGATGACCCGCTGTACGTGGAGGGCGGTTTCACCAACTTCATGGTGGTGACACGTGCGACCAACCAGCCTGGGCCGGACGGCGTGCTTGGCACGGCCGACGACATCCACGAGCACACCAATACCACCTCGCCGTTCGTGGACCAGAACCAGACCTACAGCTCGCACCCCTCGCACCAGGTGTTCCTGCGCGGCTATGTGCTGACTGACGACGGGCCTATTGCCACCGGCCGGTTGATCACCAACCGGGACCTGGGCGCCGACGGCCGCTACGGTACCGCCGACGACACCGAAATTGGTGGCATGGCGACCTGGAAGGTGGTCAAGGCCCAGGCCCGTGACGTACTGGGCATCAACCTGACCGATGCCGATGTAGACAACGTGCCGCTGCTGGCGACCGATGCCTACGGCAACTTCATCAAGGGGCCCAACGGCTTCCCGATGGTGATCATGAAAGGTGCCGACGGCATTGCCGGCACGGCCGACGACCAGCAGGTCGAGGGCAACCCGCTGGCGCCGATCAGCCTGACCAACGCCGTGCGCACCGGTCACCAGTTCCTTGCCGACATCGCCCACAATGCCGTGCCGGTGTTCAGCAATGGCGTGCTGGTGCCTGATGCTGATACCGATGTCGGCAACGCCGTGCCGGTGAACCCGCAGACTGGCGCCAACCTGGCCTACGACAACGAGCTGCTCGATGCGCACTACATTGCCGGCGACGGCAGGGTCAACGAGAACATCGGCCTGACCGCCGTGCATGCGATCTTCCACTCGGAGCACAACCGGCTGGTGGCGCAGACCATGGACACCGTGCTCGACTCGGGTGACCTGGCCTTCATCAACGAGTGGCTGCTCAACCCGTTGAGCGCGCTGCCGGCCAACCAGGCCGAGATCGATGCACTGGTGTGGAATGGCGAGCGGCTGTTCCAGGCCGCCAAGTTCGGTACCGAGATGCAGTACCAGCACCTGGTGTTCGAGGAGTTCGCCCGTACCGTGCAGCCGCGGGTCGACTTGTTCTTCGCCCCGACCCAGGTGTATGACGTCGACCTCGATGCGTCGATCGTGGCCGAATTCGCCCACACCGTGTACCGCTTCGGCCACTCGATGCTGACCGAAACCGTCGACCGCTTCGACGTCGACTTCACCGTCATCAGCGACCCGGCCAGCGCCAACCCCGACCAGCAACTGGGCCTGATCGCGGCGTTCCTCAACCCGCTGGCGTATGCCGCCAGTGGCGTCACCCCCGAGGATGCCACCAGCGCCATCGTGCGCGGGGTAACCCGCCAGGCCGGTAACGAAATCGATGAGTTCGTCACCGAGGCGCTGCGCAACAACCTGCTCGGCCTGCCGCTGGACCTGCCGGCGATCAACATCGCTCGGGGCCGCGACGTCGGTATCCCTTCGCTGAACGCAGTACGGCGTGATATCTACGCGCAAACCGGCGATACCCAGCTCAAGCCGTACACCAGCTGGGTCGACCTGGTACAGCACCTGAAGCATCCGGAGTCGTTGATCAACTTCATCGCCGCCTACGGCACCCACAGCACCATCACCGGGGCCACCACGTTGCTGGAGAAACGCGCGGCGGCCATGGCCCTGGTGTTCGGCGGCGACGGCGCTCCAGCCGATCGCCTGGACTTCCTCAACAGCACCGGTGCGTATGCCAATGTCACGCTCCCTGGCAAGGATGGCGTGCTCGGCACCGTCGATGACCTGCGGGCGGTCACCGTGACCGGGGTCGATGCCATCGACCTGTGGATCGGTGGCCTGGCGGAGGCGAAAACCCCGTTCGGCGGCATGCTGGGCACCACGTTCAACTTCGTGTTCGAAAACCAGATGGAGAAACTGCAGGACGGCGACCGCTTCTACTACCTGGAGCGCACCGCCGGCCTGTCGATGAACGCCGAGCTGGAAAGCAACTCGTTCGCCAAACTGATCATGGCCAACACCTCGGCCACCCACCTGCCGGGCCTGGTGTTCTCCGACGTTGGCTTCTACCTGGAAGTGGACCAGAGCAAGCAGTTCAACGAAGGCTTGGGCAATGCCGACCCACTGGGCGAAAACGGCGAGCAGGTGGTGTTCCGCGACAGCCCGCTGACAGTAGGCCCGGACACCAACTACATCCGCTATGCCGGTGACCAGCATATCGTGCTGGGTGGCACCAACGGTGACGACATCCTGGTTTCCAGCGAGGGTGACGACACTGTCTGGGGCGATGGCGGCAACGACCGCATCGAGGGTGGCGACGGCAACGACCAACTGCGTGGTGGTGCCGGCGACGACATCATCAGCGACATGGGTGGTGACGACAACATCCAGGGTGGCGACGGCAACGATGTGCTGCACGGCGGTAATGGCATCAACCTGATCATCGGCGGTTTCGGCAACGACTTCATCGTTACCGGTGAGGACGCCTCCGAAGCCATTGGCGGCCAGGGCAACGACTTCATCCTGGGCAGCAAGGCCAACGAGCAGGACATGGGCAACGAAGGTGACGACTGGATCGAGAAGGGCACCTCGGACGGTGCGCCTGGCGACAACTTCGACCCGCTCGGCAACGACCCGATCATCGGCAACGACGTGTTCATCGGTGGCAACGAGAACGACAAGTTCAACGGTGAAGGCGGTGACGACATCATGGTCGGCAGCCTGGGCTTCGGTGACCGCTACATCGGTGGTTCCGGCTACGACTGGGCAACCTTCAAGGGCCTGGCCCAGGGCGTGACTGCCGACTTCAGCGACCGCTTCTTCAATGTGCCGCCGGTGCCGGGTTCGGGCGCGTCTGCGCTGGTGCGCTTCGACATCATGGAAGGCCTGTCGGGGTCGGCTCATGGCGACTTCCTGCGTGGTGACAGCGAAACCTCTGCCACCTTGCCGACCAATGGCGCCAACGGCAGCGTACTGACCAACATCAGCCTGATCAACGGCCTGTCCAGCCTGCTGGCCGCCGGTGCAACGTTCTACGATGGTGGCAACATCATCCTCGGTGGCAGTGGTAGCGACCTGATCGAAGGCCGCGGCGGCGACGATATCCTCGACGGTGACAAGTGGCTGAACGTGCGCATCAGCGTGCGCGCCAACAGCGACGGCACTGGCCCGGAAATCGCCAGCTACGACAGCATGGAGCCGATGGTGCCGCTGATGCTCAATGGCACCTACAACCCGGGCCAGCTGGTGATCGTTCGCGAAATCCTCAACGGCACCGACAGCTACGACACGGCGGTGTACTCGGGGGTGGCCAGCGACTACAGCGTGGTAGTCGATGGCAACTCGGTGATCGTCACCGACTCGGTGGCCGGGCGTGATGGTGTCGACCGCCTGACCGGCATCGAGCGCCTGCAGTTCTCGGATAGCTCGCAAGCTTCCGGTGTGGGTACCGCCGTCAACGCCGGCCCCACCGGCAGCCTGGTGATCCTTGACGCTGCCACCGGCGTGCGTGACGACACACCGGTAAGCGGCCAGCTGCTGCGGGTTACCCCGCTGGCGGTACATGACGCGGACAATGTCAGCGCAACCAACCTGACCGGTGCGATCACCGGCCCGGTGGCGTACTACTGGCAAGTAGAGACCCTGCCAGGTTCGGGGGTCTATGAAGACATCACCTTCGTTGCTGCCGGCGAGGTTTCGCGAGCTGTCGGTACCACCTACCGGGTCACGGACGATGTGGCGGGGCTGAACATCCGCGTACGCGCGGTGTACCAGGACACCAAGGGCACGCTGGAAATCGTCGATTCGGCGCCGAACAACGCGCCGACTGCCGGGCCTACCGTGACCGGGCTGCTGGTGCAGAACCAGACGCTCACCGCCAACCCGGCAACCATTGTCGATGCCGACGGCCTGAGCAACCCGCGGTTCACCTTCCAGTGGCAGTCCAACCGGGGTACCGGCTGGGTCGACATTGCTGGCGCCATCAACAGCACCTTCCTCCTTACCCAGAACCAGGTGGGGCAGAACATGCGGGTGGTGGTCAGCTACGTGGATGACTTCGGTGTGCAGGAAAGCATTGCCTCCGACATCCTCGACCCGGTGGCCAACGTCAACGATGCGCCCACTGGTGCCGTGCTGATCAGCGACACCACGCCAGACCAGGGCCAGACGCTGACCGCGCTCACCGGCAGTATCGCCGACCTGGATGGGCTGGGCGCGTTCAGCTTCCAGTGGCAGCAGAACATTGGCGGCACCTTCAGCAACATCGCGGGTGCCACTGCTGCAACCTTCACTCCGGGCTTCGAACAGGGTAACCGGCAGTTGCGGGTGGTCGTGAGCTACACCGACGCCTTCGGCACCCTGGAATCGCTGACCTCGGCAGCGACTGCGGCGGTGGTGCCGCCGGCAGGCGTGGTGCTGGTCGGTACTGCCGGGGCCAACACCCTGACCGGTGGTGCGGGCAATGACACGCTCTCGGGGCTGGGCGGCAACGATGTGCTCAACGGCCTTGGCGGCGCCGACCAACTGTTCGGCGGTGATGGTAACGACATCCTCAACGGGGGTAACGACCCCGACAGCCTCGACGGCGGTGCCGGCAACGACACCCTCAACGGCGGGCTTGGTGCGGATGCCATGGTTGGCGGTGCAGGCAACGATACCTTCGTGGTCGACAACCTCGGCGATACCGTGAGCGAGGCGCTGAACGGCGGTGTCGACCTGGTGCAGACCACCCTTGCCAGCTACACCCTGGGTGCCAACGTCGAAAACCTGACCTTTACCGGGGCAGGCAACTTCACGGGTACCGGCAACACGCTGGCCAACACCATCACCGGTGGTGCTGGCAATGACCTGCTCGATGGCGGTGCCGGTATCGACCGCCTGGTCGGTGGCCTGGGCGACGACACCTATGTGGTGGACAACGCCGGGGATGTAGTGGTCGAGGCTACGGCTGGTGGTACGGATACCGTGCGTGCCACGGCGGCCAGCTACACGCTGGGTGCCAACGTCGAGAACCTGACCTACATCGGGGCGGGCAACTTCACCGGTACCGGCAATGGCTTGGCGAACATCATTACCGGCGCGGCGGGTAACGACACCCTCAACGGCGATGGCGGCAACGACCAGTTGCTCGGTGGCCTGGGCAGCGACACCCTGAACGGTGGCGCTGGCAACGACACCCTCGACGGCGGCGCCGGTAACGACTCGCTGTTCGGGGACGCCGGCAACGATAACCTGCAGGGTGGTGCCGGCGATGACAACCTTGACGGCGGCAACGGCGTCGATGTGCTGCAGGGTGGCGATGGCAACGACACGCTGTTTGGTGACGTTGGCAATGACACCTTGCAGGGCGGTGCCGGCAATGACTTCCTCAACGGTGCGGCGGGTAACGATACCGTCGTGGGCGGTGCCGGCAACGACACGATGATGGCCACCGATGGCAATGATGTCTTCCAGTTCGCTGCCGGCTTCGGCAATGACCTGATCATCAACTTCGACGCAGTCCCGCAGGGTGGCCAGGACCGGCTGGATATCTCTGCCCTCAACATTACCGCGGCCACCTTTGCCGCCAACGTCACCATCGCCGATGTCGGCAATGACACGCTGGTCAGCATCGGTGCTACCGACTCCATCCGCCTGGTGGGGGTGGCGGATGCAACCACGGTGACCGTAGCGGACTTCAACCTGGCAGGTTGAGGGCCTGGGAGGACGCAGCAAGGGCCGCTCTGCGGCCCATTCGCGGGCAAGCCCGCTCCCACAGGGATATCACTGCCCTCAGGCTTGGTGATACCCCTGTAGGAGCGGGCTTGCCCGCGAAGAGGTTGGTTCAGGCAACAGATAACTCACAGATACCCCACAATACTCAGCCCTGTGGAGAACCTGTGGGAGTAACCTGCATCGTGTTACGCCAGAATGACGCCGCGTTCGGTATCTGGCGGCTGAGCCGCGGCAAGCAGAGCGAGTCGGTGAAGGTGCATGGCAGCCTCAGCACCAATGATGACGAGGTCGCCCTGAACTGGGCGCTGGACGGGCAGGGTATCCTGTTGCGGGCCGAGTGAAGCCTGGCCGATCACCTGCGCAGCGGGCGCCTGGTGGAAGTGCTTGGCGATCGCCAGGGGGACAACCTGGCAGCGTGGCATTGAGGCCTTTCCCACAGGCGATCGCGTTATACTCCGCGCCTTTGCCCATGCCCGGAATCCGCCCATGCGCCAGGCTTTGCTCATTGTCGATGTCCAGTCCACCTTCAGCCCGCCCGAGTGGCTGGTCGATGGCCTGCGTCGGTTGTCGGCCAACATCCCCACCATTGCCTCGGTCGAGTTGCACGATGAACAGGTCACGCCGTTCGAGCGCCAGCTTGGCTGGCACCCGGCGGCGGAGGACGAGAGCCTGGTCGAAGCTGACCAGGTGTTCGTCAAGCATGGCTACGGGCAGAGCGCAGAGGCCATCGAGTACATCCGGCAACTGGGCGTGGAGAGGGTGCTGGTATGTGGGTTGCAGACCGAAACTTGCGTGCTGGCCGCCGGTTTTGCCCTGTTCGATGCGGGGCTGATGCCCACCCTGGTCACGGACATGACTGTAGGGTCTTCGCTGGACAGGTCGGGCAAGCTGGGCACCGACCTGTGGAAGCATCACTTCCGCCAGGTCACCACCTCGGCCGAGGTGCTCGCTGAACTGGCCGCACGAGGCTAGTGCATGTCGTCATGATGCGGGGTAGCTTTAGCCGCGAAGAATCCAACGCGGAGCATGGCACCGGCTGCGCCGATGTTCGCGGCTTCAGCCGCTCCCACAGAGTCCCTGCTAATTCAATGAGTCGTGTGCAGTTCTGTGGAAGAGTGCCCAGCCCTTTGGGCTGCGCTGTTGCATAGGGAACAATGTTCGAGAGCGTGTCACATTCCCTTGTGGGAGCGGGCGCGCCCGCGAAGCAGGCGACGCGGAGGATGGCACCGGCTCCGCCGGTGTTCGCGGGATTGCCCGCTCCCACAGGGTCCCTGCTAATTCAATTAGGCATGTGCAGTTCTGTGGGAGCGGCCTTGTGTCGCGAAAGGGCTGCAAAGCAGCCCCGGCAATCTCAAGCCGTTTGCAAGGCCCGCGGCCGCTGGCCTGAAGTCGAACACCACCCGCGCCACACCGCCCTCGAGCCGTTCCACCTCGCCCACCAACCCGTCGCGGGTAGCATGGGCAAAGTCATCCCACAGGTACGCGTCACCCGTCAGGCCACATCCACCAGCACGATCTCGCTGTCCTCGATGGCGGTCACCCGCAGCACCTCCTCCTGCTCGATCGCCACGCCATCGCGCGCCTTGGCCCGCAGCCCGTTGACCTCCACCAGCCCCTTGGCCGGCACCAGGTAACCCCGGCGAGCGGTATCGAAGCGGTACTCGGCAGTTTCACCGGCCCGCAGGGTGGCAGCCACCAGCCGCGCATCGGTGCGGATCTGCAGGCTGTCCTCATCGCCCGCACGGCCGCTGGCCAGGGTCACGAAGCCTTCGCCACGCTCACCTTTGGGGAACGGCCGGGTACCCCATTGCGGTGCTTCGCCGGTGCGCTCCGGCACGATCCAGATCTGGAAAATACGCGTGTCGACGTCTTCCAGGTTGTACTCGCTATGCACGATGCCAGTGCCGGCGCTCATCACCTGCACGTCACCGGCTTCGGTACGGCCTTTGTTACCCAGGCTGTCCTGGTGACTGATCGCGCCTTCACGCACATAGGTGATGATTTCCATGTCGCGGTGCGGGTGCGGCGGGAAGCCGCTGCCAGCAGCGATCAGGTCGTCGTTCCACACCCGCAGGTTGCCCCAGTGCATGCGCGCCGGGTCGTAGTACTCGGCAAACGAGAAATGATGGTGGGCGTCGAGCCAGCCGTGGTTGGCGTGGCCGAGGCTTTCGAACGGTCGCAGTTGCAGCATGGTCGTGCTCCTTGAATCAGTGGAATGAGGCCATGATGCGTCAAAGAAGCATCGAAAATAAGCGTAAATATCGGCTTAAAACAATCAGTAAAGTTGATTTAATGCAATAGAGTGTTTTATTCGCTTCATCGCCTAATCCACTGATCTGCAAGCATTCGCTGGCGATTTTTTGTCGATGCGGCGAACATGCCCGCTGATTTTGTTTTTCAACGGAGTGACCGTGGCCCACGAGCAACCCCAGGCCCCCGCCGACCTTACCCCTCCTGCACAACTGCCTTGGTTTCGCCGCCTGGCGGCCCGCCTGCTGGGGCGTGGCCTGACCCGCCTGCAGGCCCAGCACCGCGACTCCTGGTTCCTCGGCCACGCCAGCGGCCAGCGCAGTGGCCATGCCGATGGCGTGCGTGAAGGGTTCGAACGCGGGCGGGTGGAAGGTTACGAGGCCGGGCGCCAGGTGCTGGTGATCCGCGACACCCGGCCAGACACCGCCGCCGTACCGGGCCGGGATGACAACCTGTTCGATGACTGGCGCCTGCCGCTGACTGCCGAGCTGAAAAAGCGCTTCAAGGCCGATGTCGCCCAGCGTCTGCCCGCCGAGGCGCAACCCAGTGCCGCGCAATGGAAGCTGATTTTCAGTGACACACCGTCCACCTGCGTGGTGGCAGGGGCCGGGGCGGGCAAGTCCACCTCGCTGGTGCTGCGCATCCTGCTGTTGCGCCACTACCTGGGCTACGAGCTGGATGCGATGACCGTGGTCACCTTCACCCGCGAGTCGCGCAAGGACTTCATCAAGCGCCTGCTGCAGGTTTTCGCCCTGTGGCAGATCAACCTGCAACCGCCGCAGGCCCGCGAGCTGGTGCGCACGTTCCATTCGCGCATCCTGCCGCTGGTGCGCAGCCTGCCGGGTTTTGGCCAGGTGCGCGCGTTCGAAACGCTGGGCAACGAGATGCCGGCCGGGCGTGAGGCCGAGGCCGAGAGCAACCCGTTCGACCTGCGCCTGAACGATGCCCAGCGCCAGCAACTGAACCAGTGCTACAGCACGCTGCTGGGCGAGAGCCCGCGTTTTGCCGAGCTGGTCGGCCTGTTGCGCAGCGAAGCCCTGCAGCTGAAGCCGCTGGACCCGAACAACCCCGATGTGCAGAAGCGCGCCCAGGTAACCCAGCTGGCTGCCCAGCGCGACGAAGAGCTGTGCGACGTGATCGAAGACCTGTGGTTCGCCGCCGGCGCCTGGCCGATCAAGGGCATCGAACCCTGCCGCGAGACCATCGAGATTCGTGGCAGCCGCTTCCATGTGCATGGCCGTCTGGCCGGCCAGGGGCCTCTGCTCGTGCTGGGCTTCGACCCGGCGGAAAGCGCGCAGTACCAGCGCCCCGGTGCCAAGCTGGCAGTGCGTGCCGAGTGGGCGGTCAAGCGCACCCTGTTGCAGGCCTTCTGCGACCAGCCGCTGATCTGGCTCGACAACTACGCCATGGCCCGGCGCCTGGCAGCGTCGCTGGCCGGTGATGCCGTGGCCGGCCCCGGCTTCGAATACAAGGTCAAGGGCGAACTGGCCCCGGCGCCGCTGCTCGATGCCTTTGTCGGCGCGGCGAACTTCATCGAGAACCTCGGCCTGGAGGTGAACACTGCCGTCGCGGCGATGAGCTTCCCGTCCGGCGACAGCGATGCGCTGTTCTTCGAGGCCCTGGCCCTGTACTGGAAGGCCCTGGAGGCGCACCTGCTGGACCAGTCGCCGCCGGTGATGAGCTACAACCGCATGTTCGCCTTGTTCGGCGAGAACAACCCGGAAAACCTGCAACTGCTGCCCGACCCGTTGCTGCGGCCGCTGGCGCACCTGATGATCGACGAGTTCCAGGACGTGTCACCGCAGATCGTCAGCTGGCTTCGCGCCAGCCTCGCCGAGATCCGTCGTCGCGGCCCGGCGATGCACACCGGGCGCCATGCCCAGCATTCGTCGCTGCTGTGCGTGGGCGACGACTGGCAGTCGATCTACGGCTGGCGTGGCAGTTCGCCCAAGTACTTCATGGAATTCACCAAGGCCTTCCCGTCGCCGGCCAACACTCGGGTGATGCTGGTCGACAACTACCGTTGCCAGCAGCAGGTGATCGACGCGGCCGAGCACCTGGTCAAGGGCACCCCGGCGATAGCCGGCAAGAAAGCCCGGGCCAGTGGCCCGGCGGCCGAGTTGCCAGGCTCGCCGGTAAAAGTGTTCGACCGTGACGAGGCAGCCCTGGGTGAAACACTGATCGAGCACTACCAGCGTGGCGAGACGGTGATGATGCTGTACCGCAAGGGCAGCGACAGGGCGCTGATGAACGAGCACCTGCAAGGCGTGCTGCACGCCGAGGCGGCGTTGCCGGCCGAGCAGCGCCGGCTGCGCCAGTTGACCTACCACAGTGCCAAGGGCTTGCAAGCCGATGCAGTGTTCATGCTGGGCGACTGCCAGTACCTGACCAGTTCACCCTACAAGAACCAGGTGTATCGCCAGGCCGGGCTGGGCAAGGCCGGTGATGCCCAGCCGTTCGATACCGCGCAGAAGGAAGAGGTGCAGCGCCTGGCCTACGTGGCGGTAACCCGCGCGGTCAGGCACTGCTATTGGCATGTGGAGGCGGCTAACGCAGAGGCGGCGGCAGCGCCGCGTGCGTCGAGCCAGGTGGATGGGCGGCAGGCCTTCTTCGAAGACCTGCGTGGTCATTGATCAGCTTTCAGGCATCGAGGATGTCTTCTTGCCGGGTAAGGCTCAGCAATAGCCCGGCTTCCACCTCCTCCTGTGCCTTGGTCAAGGCTTCCATAGCCTTGAAATACGCTTTCCCACTGAGCGGAACCCGGCGCAGCGTGCCGTTTTCGTCCAGCGCAAGGCCAGGCATTTCCGGGGCCAATGCCCGTATTATCGATTTGTCCAGGTGCGTGATCGCCTCCTGGCTTTCATCCAGGCAATAAAAGAGGTAATCGAGGCCAGGGCGCCAGAAGTCGGTAATGGCCTCGAACTGGCTGGCATATTTGCGCTTGAGGTAATCAACCCAGACCGGCCGTTCGCTTATCCACAGTTGTCGGGCAGTGGTGTCGGCATCGAGTTCGACCACGGCATCGCGCACGTTGTCGATGATCTGCTGGTTGATCTTGGCGAGGTCCCTATAGAGCATGCCGCTGCTGGGTTCTGGAAAATCGAGGTCTTCGCTCAACGACTGGCGCAATGCCAGGCGGACTTCAATATCGTCGACCAGGCCTGTGGTCAGGTCCGCATCGGGGAACGCCGCCGCGACATCCAGTACGTCACGGTCCGGTAACTGACCAGCATGTTCCTGCAGCGCCCGCTTGCGCAAACCGCGTTGCAGGCTGATGCGATCGGCCAGTTCGTTGACTTTCTCGCGACGGTACAGCTTGCGATAAAGGTCGAGTATCGGCTTTGCCGTGTCCTGTGCTTCCCCAGATACCTGGTGGATCAGCAACTCCACTTCCAGGGCGCTGAACGCATCGGCGCCGGCGTCACCGCAAGTGGGCGGGAAGATTTTCGCCACCTCGTTCAAACGCTCGCGCAACACCGCGTCCCCGTGGGCCTGCTCCAACAGTTCCCACACTCGGGCACGCAGGCTTCGCAGATCCCTTCGCGCTTCCACCGAGTCGGTCAGACGCTCCAACACCGCTTGCAGGTCGCCATTGTCGTTCTGATCGAACAGGTCGGACCACACCTGTACCTGATGATCGGTTGCGGAATCGCGCCAGAGCCGTTGCCACTCCTGCCTTTCGGGCGGGTGCTCGAAGATGTTGACGCCTCTTGCGCGCAGTTGCCTGGCCGGCTCGGCTTCCAGATTGTTGTAGTTGAAAAGCCAACGGCGATCGCGCACGCGCGCTGCGACGTCCCGCACATACGGACTGCGCAGGATGTTTACCAGGTCCGGAACATTGGGAATGTGGTTGGACGAGAGGTTCAGGTAACGTAACTGGTACTGTCGCTGGTTCATCAGGGTGCTCAGGCCAGGGGGAAAGGCATGCAGCTGAGTTCTGTCCAGATCCAGGTGCTGCAGCCGCGCCATGTAGCGCACATCAGGCGCGTGTTGCAGCGAGTTGAAGCTCAGGTCCAGTTGCTGCGGATGGATCATGTCCTGGAAGCGTGTGGCGAGGTTTTCATCAAGCGTGATGCGATTTCGACTCAGCTTCAGGATATTAAGCGGCTGATCGCAGAGGAAAGCCAATGTCGCTTGATCCAATGTAAGGTTGTTGCCGGTCAGGTTCAGTTCGCGCAAGCCTGGCATCGCTGCCAGCACTCGTTGTGCGGTGGGTGAGAGGGTAACAACGGTATTGTTGGTCAGGTCCAGTGTTTGCAGCTTGGGCACCGCTTCGAGCGCTTCGAACAACGCTTGCGGGTTGATTGTCGCGATGTTGGTCACTCTCAGCACTTGCAGGTTGGGGAAGCATGACAGGAACGCCCTGTCCAGTCGTTGCAGTTGCAGATCGTTCAGCTTGAGTTCACGGATGTAGGGCAGGCTCGCTGTGATCGCTGGCAGCTCGGATATTTGTATCTTCTCCAGAACGAGCGTGCCCAGTTTGGCTGAACCCTCCCGCCGCCAGGCCTCTTTGAGGCTTTCGGCGCATTTTTCTCGATCCTGGCGCCTGAAGATGTCAGGGGCGCTCTTGTACCAACTTTCCAGATTGCTATCCAGCGTTTGCCACTCCGTCTCCAGTTGCCGAATTGCCGAGCCCAGGTCACGGGTCCGGCTCAATTCGTCGCTCAGGGCGGTGATTTGTTTGCTATTCAGAGAAGGGAAAAGTCGATTGAGCCGACTTGTCGCGGCGGATGTGCTGATTGCTGCTCCTCGACCACTGAGCGGGTAACCGATTCGCCCATGTGCCAGGCGCATGGGCGAGCGAAAGCCTGGCTTGATTGATTGCTGGCCAAGCAGCACGGCGCAGCCCGATCGGTCGGCGACGGCGCTGGCGAACAGCTCGGCTTCACTCGCCTGCGGCTGTTCGGCTACCAATGCATCGCGCAGCAGCTGGCTGTCGGCATTGGCCAGGTCTGCTCGGTACAGGCCGGTCAAGGCACGATCGAGGCGGGCGCGGGCCTGCAGGTAGCGGGCTTCTTCAGCCACGCGCAAGGGCACGCGCCCGTTCTTCAGGCGTTCGCGTTCGGTGCTGTCGGCATGTGCGACGAGCTCTTCCAGGGCATTGTCAGGCAAGCCGGGGAACTGGCGGCCCAAGGTCTGTGCTTCGTCGCCAAGCGGTGCGCGATGGCTTTCCAGCATGCTCGCGAAGATTTCGTGACGACGTGCTGTCAGGTGGTTGGCCAGCAGCTCGTTCAGGGCGCCCGGGCGCTGCTCTACTGGCGTATCGGGTAGCAGCTGCTGTATGACATCTTCATCCATCCCCGCCAGGACAATCTTGCTCAGTTCGCCATCGTCAAGCTCTTCGCGGCCGATCTCGATTTGTACTGTGTCTGCTTTTGGCTGCGCACCGAAATAGTCTGCCTCCCCCCATTTTTCGGCACCGGTGAAGACCTTCAGCCTGTAGTTCTCGGGCCAGCCAGGCAGCTGTACCAGTTCCGGCAGCGCGAAGTTCATATGTGCAGCCAAAGGCTGGCCATGACGTACCCGGGTGATGATGCCCTCCACGTCGTCAGCCAGTCGCAGGCGCAGCAAGGTATCGGCCAGCAGAGGCGGCGGCTGCGAGCCGGTGACCTGGCTGCGACGCAAGGTGTCTGCGTCGACTTCGGTAATGCGCAAGGCGGCAAGTTGGTCCGATGCATCCAGCCCCTGGCCGAACCGGCCCAGCCCCTCGAGCAACTGCGCATCGTCCCATTCGAGCGGGTTGTCGTGGGCCAACTGCCAGCGCTGGTCGCCGAGGTTGCGCAAGGCCGGAGTGTAGGCATCGGGGGCGTCCGGGTGGCGCACATGCCACTGTCCGTCGGTTTCGAACACCTCATACAGTTTGCCTTGAAGCCAAACGTGGGTTTTGCCATCGATGATGTAGAGCCCTTGGGCATTTTTCTGCACACCCACCGGCAACGAGTTCGAAGTGCTGTAAGGGCCCATGTCTGGGTGCCAAAGCCGTTCGCGGCCACCTTTCCAGACGCTTTCCAGCGCATCGACGAACCCCGATGCCTTGAGCGCTTTGCTGCCGACGGCGAAACCGGCAATCACGGCGGCATTGATGGCCAGCGACTCGAGTTGTTGCAGCGCTTCCTGGGTATCGCCTTCTTCCCAGGCTTCGAACCCGGTGAACACCGAGTCCATGAGGTCGTAGGCAAATACCCCAAGCATCGCGGCATCCAGCCCAGGCACGAAGAAGGCGGCCACGTTCAGTACGTTCATGCCTGCGTCCAGCCAGTGCTGCAGCCGTTCCTTGCGTGCCTTGGCGTCGGCATCGGCGGTCGGTACTGCAATTGCTCTGGCAGTTGCCTTGACGCGGCGCTTGTGGTCTCTGTAAAGCACCTGCCAGATAGGAAAGGCCAGGCGCGTTCGTTTGAAGTGCAGCTCAGGCTTGTTCTTGGGTTTGCGTGTGGAGGCGTCGTGCTCGAACAAGGCATTTTCGAGCTTGCGGCTGAGCTCGACCTGGTTGTCCTGGTCAGCGAAGCTGATCAAGTGCTGGCGAAACGTGGTTTGCACCAGGCGTTGACGCATGAGTGAGCCGGCTTTTTGCAAGGAAGCGAACTCCCTTACCGGGTGTTCGGAATCGTGGGGAATGTAGAGCATGCAGGGGTTGGTCTGGTCGGCTTCATCGGGGCCTATCAGCAGTACGCCATGAAGCGGGATGCCGAACAGGCTGAAGCGCCAGCAGCGAAGCTTGTGTTCGCCGTAACGCGGCGTGCTTTCGTTGTCGCATAGCTGTACCAGAGCATTGTGGCCTTTGAGCGTCAACAGGCCCTTGAGGTAGGCGATCATTGCCTCGGTTTTCAGTGCCTGCTGGCTTGCATCGATCCACTGCTGTTCGATCGCGGCCTTTCTGGGGCCTTCATAAATGCCCTGCAGGTGGTCTTGATACTGCTGGCCCAGGTTCAGGCTTCGGCAAAGGTTCACGAACGCTTCGGGCTCGAGCCCGGGAAGTGAGGCGACGTTGTCCGTGCCAAGGGTCAGGGTGTCGAACGGGCCCACTTCGTCGGGCCCTTCGAAATTGTGCAGTGCGGCCTCCAGCAGCGAGCGCTTCTGTGGCGGCCCTTCGGGGCGCTTGATGTACGTATCGTCACCGCCGAGTGAAAAATCGAGGCCTGGGACATTTTCCAGCGTGGTGTACACCTTGAACGGCTGGTGCAGGTACTGGGCTTTGTCCACTTCGACATCCGGGCCCAACCGGCCCTCGAGCAAAGGCTTGCAGAATTCGCTGATCTGCCTGAAGTCATCGAGCAAGGCTTGCAGCGCTTTGAACCCGGCATTGCGGGCGCTGATCAGCTGTCGTAAACGCGCCTGGTCTTCATCGCTGGCTGCAGCGTACCAGGCGTAAGGCGAGCCGTTTTCGTCGAGGTAGTCCTTGCGCACGCTCTGCACGACGCGGCGGGTATGGTCGGGGTGCATCGTTCGGCACCAGGTAGGCAGGTTACGGACAATCTGGGCCTGATGGAAAGGCACGGGTGTGCTGGTCATGCTGAATACTCCGTGGTCAATGGAGGCGCCAGTCGACAGGTTTCGCCTTGGCATGCGGTGGTATTTAGTTGAATGCGCAGGTCGGTTCTGTGCACGAGAGCGTCGGTAGGGGAGCAGCGCGGGCAGGGCTGTTGGGAGATGGTGGCGCAAGGCATGGGGTAGGCATGTCGTGTGGATGACGCCGGCGTGTGGGGTATGGGTCGGTGTCATGTGATGCCTGGCCATGGGCCGGCGCTCTATCAGGGAGAACTAAGATGCATTCGCTGTGCAGTCCCAAGGATCACCTGCTGGACCTCGACGGTATTGAAATTGCGGTACGGACCTGGGGGGCGGAGGACGGCATCCCGGTGCTGGCCCTGCATGGCTGGCTGGACAACGCCGCCTCGTTCGAGCGCCTGGCACCGATGCTCGACGGCTGCTTCGTGGTTGCCCCCGACCTGGTGGGCCACGGCCGCTCGGACCATCGCCGCCACGACAGTGGCTACTACCTGTGGGAACATGCCGAGGACATGCTGGCGGTGGCCGACAGCCTGGGCATGGTGCAATTCCATGTGCTGGCCCATGGCATGGGCACCGGGGTGGCGTCGCTGCTGGCGGCCATGACCAGCGGTATTGCCAGCATGACCTTCCTCGACGGCATGGGCGCACCGTTCACGGTGGCCGAGGACGACCGCGTGCAGCACCTGGCCCGGGCCTACCGGCTCAAGCGCATGGTGCAGCGCAGCCAGTTGCAGGGTTTTGCCGAGCCGGACGTCGGCCGTTTCGAGGACCTGGACACGGCCCTGGCACAACGCCGCGAGCGCCTGGACACCGAGTTGTCGGAAGAGGCGGCACGGCTGCTGGCGCTGCGCGACCTGCTGCAGCTGGGCGAGGGCTATTGCTGGCGCCACGACCCACGCCTGGTGCTGCCCGAACCCATGCCGCTGACCGAGCGCGAAGCCTGCGACCTGCTCAGCCAGATCCGTTGCCCGTTGTACCTGCTGTTCGGTCGCCAGGGGGCATTCACCGGTGAGGCCTTTACCCGGCGCCAGGCGGCTTTGCCCAGCCAGGCGAAGATCTCCTGGCATCCGGGCGGGCACCACTTCCACCTGGATGCGCCGGACCGGGCGCTGGTCGATCAACTGCTGCGCATCCTCGCCCGCCATGAAGGGGGTGTGCTGCAACGGTTGGTAAACGAGTAACTGGATATGGTCATGCCATGCGCACGTGGGCTATGGTGGTGAATCTAATCGGGCTTGCGTGATCCCTTGTGGGAAGTTGTCCAGCTCTTTGGGCTGCGCTGTCGCGCAGATAACTGAATTCGCAAGCGATCCTCGTACCCTGTGGGAGCGGCTTTAGCCGCGAAGAATCCAACGCGGTGCATGGCACCGGCTGCGCCGGTGTTCGCGGCTAAAGCCGCTCCCACAGGTGCCCTGCTAATTCAATGAGTTATGTGCAGTTCCATGAGAGCGGGCGAAGCCCGTGCCATTCACCGCAACGCCTGATTCGCGGGCACGCCCGCTCCCACAGGAATCCAGCGGCCACAAGGAGCCTTGGCATGCGACCATTCGTCATCAAGCACATTGACCACCTCGTCCTGCGGGTCAGCGACCTGGAGCGCAGCGTCGCTTTCTACACCCAACTGCTCGGCTGCACGGTCAGCCGCGTGCGCGAAGACCTGGGAATGGTCCACCTGGCCACAGGCACGGCGATGATCGACCTGGTGACCCTGGACGGTCCCCTGGGTAAGCCTGGTGGAGCGGCGCCGGGGACCGAGGGGCGCAACCTCCACCATTTCTGCCTGCGCATCGAGCCGTTCGACGAGGCTGCACTTACGGCCTACCTGCAAGCTGCGGGGGTTGAAGTCGAACCTGCGGAAAAACGCTATGGCGCCGAAGGCGAGGGGCTGTCGCTGTACTGCTACGACCCCGATGGCAACCAGGTCGAGCTGAAAGGGCCGGTACCGGCAACGGAGGCTCCATGAGCAACCTGCACACCCGCGAGCACTGGATCGACACCGCCCAAGGCAAGCTCTTCGCCCAGGAATGGGCGCCGCTGCAGGCGCAGGGTGCGCCGATCGTCCTGCTGCACGATTCGCTGGGTTGCGTGGCCTTGTGGCGCGAGTTCCCGGCGCAGCTTGCGCAAACCACCGGGCACCGGGTAATCGCCTACGATCGCCTGGGCTTTGGCCGCTCCGACGCCCACCCCGGCAGCTTGCGCCTGGGCTTTGTCGAAGATGAGGCGCAGCAGGGGTTCACGGCGCTGCGCGAGCATTTTGGCATTGGCGATTTCATTGTCTTCGGCCACAGCGTTGGCGGCGGCATGGCCGTGGCCTGTGCGGCGGCCTTCGCCAGCCAGTGTGTGGGGCTGATTACCGAATCGGCGCAGGCGTTTGTCGAGGCCCGTACCCTTGAGGGCATTCGCGTGGCCGACCAGCAGTTTGCCGAACCCGGGCAGTTGCAACGGCTGGAGCGCTACCACGGCGGCAAGGCCGAGTGGGTATTGCGTGCCTGGGTGGACAACTGGTTGTCCGAGCACTTTGCCGATTGGAGCCTGGATGCGCTGCTGCCGCAGGTACGCTGCCCGCTGTTGAGCCTGCATGGCGACAACGACGAGTTCGGCTCGCCGGCACACCCCGAGCGGTTGGTGGCGCTGGCTGGCGGCCCGGGGTTGATGCGCCTGCTGCAAGGTTGTGGCCATGTGCCGCATCGGGAGCAGGCCGAGCGGGTACTGGAGGAAGTCCTGCAGTTCTTGCGCTGACCTTTCCCCAGGCTGACGCGGTCCTGCACGGATCGCGCAAGGCTCAAGTGGATATCCCGGCAAAGCCTATTATGCTTCAGTTACCTTGCTGCGATCCGAGGCGGCCTGCCTCGTCGTGCTTCGCATATCCAAAGCAAGCCCCCCAGGGCCTGGGTGCGATGGTGAAAAAGATTTGAGGTGCTCCCGGCCTGCATGACGACAAGACGGAGGCACCCCATGGCGGTTCTCGACAGCACATCCACGGGCAGCGCGCCCCAACGCGGTATCACCCGGGAGGAGCGCAAGGTCATCTTCGCCTCATCCCTGGGCACGGTATTCGAATGGTACGACTTCTACCTGTACGGCTCCCTGGCGGCGATCATCGCCAAGCACTTCTTTGCCGGGGTCAATGAAACCACCTCGTTCATCTTCGCCTTGCTGGCCTTTGCCGCCGGCTTTGCCGTGCGGCCATTCGGCGCCATCGTGTTCGGTCGCCTGGGCGACATGATCGGGCGCAAGTACACCTTCCTCATCACCATCGTCATCATGGGCTTGTCCACCGCTGTGGTGGGCCTGTTGCCCAGCTATGCCACGATCGGCGTGGCAGCGCCAATCATCCTCATCAGCCTGCGCCTGCTGCAGGGCCTGGCACTGGGTGGCGAGTACGGCGGTGCGGCCACCTACGTGGCCGAACATGCACCCAAGGGCCGGCGCGGCTTTTTCACTGCCTGGATCCAGACCACGGCCACCCTGGGGCTGTTCCTCTCGCTGCTGGTGATCATGGCTTGCCGCACGGCCATGGGTAACGAGGTGTTCGAGGCCTGGGGCTGGCGAGTGCCATTCCTGCTGTCGATACTGCTGCTGGCGATTTCGGTGTACATCCGCATGCAACTCAACGAGTCGCCGGTGTTCATGAAGATGAAGGCCGAGGGCAAGGCGTCCAAGGCGCCACTGACTGAGTCGTTCGCCCGCTGGGACAACCTCAAGGTGGTGGTCATGGCGCTGCTCGGTGGCACCGCCGGCCAGGCCGTGGTGTGGTACACCGGGCAGTTCTATGCGCTGTTCTTCCTGTTGCAGATGCTCAAGATCGAGCCGCAGACCGCCAACCTGCTGATTGCCGGTTCGCTATTGATCGGCACACCGTTCTTCATCTTCTTCGGCAGCCTGTCCGACCGCATCGGCCGCAAGAAAATCATCATGGCCGGTTGCATCATCGCCGCGCTGACCTACTTCCCGATCTTCAAGGCATTGACCCAGTACGGCAACCCGGACGTGTTCGTCGCCCAGGAGCAAAACCCGGTGGTGGTAATGGCAGACCCTGCCCAGTGCGCGTTCCAGTTCGACCCGGTGGGCAAGGCCAAATTCACCAGTTCGTGCGATATCGCCAAGAGCCTGCTGGCCAAGCGGGCCATCCCCTATACCAACGAAGCGGCAGAACCTGGCAGCGTGGCGCAGATCCGCATTGGTGAACGGGTGCTGCCAAGCTTTGATGGACGCAGCCTGGCGGCAGCGGACTTCAAGGCACAGAGCGATGCCTTTACCGCGACCTTGACCGGGGCGTTGAAGGAAGCCGGCTACCCGGAAAAGGCCGACCCGGCGAAGATCCACTACCCGATGGTGCTGTTGCTGCTGACCATTCTGGTGATCTACGTGACCATGGTCTACGGGCCGATCGCGGCCTGGCTGGTGGAGCTATTCCCGGCACGCATCCGTTACACCTCGATGTCGCTGCCTTACCACATCGGCAACGGCTGGTTCGGCGGCTTCCTGCCGACCGTGGCGTTTGCCATGGTGGCGGCGACCGGGGATATCTATTACGGCTTGTGGTACCCGATCGTGATTGCAGTGATGACGGCGGTGCTGGGGATCTTCTTCCTGCCGGAGACCAAGGACCGCGATATCAACCACACTTGAAGGTTGAGGCTGACTGTACCGGCCTTTTCGCGGGCTTGCCCGCTCCCACAGGGATATCACTGTGCCCTGTGGGAGCGGGCAAGCCCGCGAAGAGGCCGGCACAGTCAACCCATCAGTCGAAATACCCACGCAACCCAAAGGCATATCCGGTATCCACCCCAGCTGCCTCGCCGCGGCTCCAGCGCTTCTTCAACACGAACTCGAACGCTGGCTCGTACAGCCCGTCCCGCACCAGTGCACCCGCCAGCACCTCCACGTCATACCAGCCATTGTCCAGCTCGATGATCGGCCGCCCCGGCACCTGGTAACGCGCCATCAGGTCACCCAGTGTCTTGGGCGTGAAGTGCTGCAGGATGCGCCAGGTGTACAGCATCAGCGCACCGTGCTCGACCTGCAGCACATAGCCATTGCGTCGGTGCTTCAGGCGGCTGCCGGGTTCGCGCAGGGCCGGGGTATGGTTGTCCAGGGTGAACAGGATGCGGTAGGGCAGGTTATCGGCCCCGGCCAGTGGCAGCACGACCCCTTCGCGCACGGCCTGGTCGCCGCTGTCGCCGTGGGTGAAGGCATGGGCCAGGTCGTCGGGCAATTCATGTTGTTGCTTGAAGCGCTCGAGCAACTGGATATCGCCGAGCAGAAAGTAGTCGACCAGGTCGTTGAGCACTTCGCTGAATTCGTGGCGCATCTGTTTTCCTTGTTGGTGCGCGTGAGGGCAATGGCAAATGTAGCACTTCAGATTGGCTTCAGATTGCCCCCTGATACTGCCCCCAACACCTGACTTGAAAGGGGGACCGCCATGACTCAGGCAGACAGCGCCAGCCTGTTTCCACTGGCTATCGGTAGCCACGGCGAGCGGCTTGCCCGCATGACGCTGAAACGCCCGGGGGAGCCCGGGCGCGACGAGCTGGAACAGTTCATTCACGCCCGCTTTGCCTGTGCGCACCACGCCGACGTGCAGCACTACCTGCCCGAACTGCTCGGCCTGCATGACAGCCACGGGCGCCTGATGGCCGCCGCCGGCATACGCCTGGCCAGCAGTGGGCCGACCTTCCTCGAGCGTTACCTGGATGAGCCGCTGGAAGCGGCCGTGACCCGGCTGTCTGGCAGCTCGGTGAGCCGTGCACAGTTGGTCGAAGTGGGCAACCTGGCCGCGCTCAGCGCCGGCAGCGCGCGGATCATGATCATTGCCGTGACCTGGTTGCTGGCCGCCCGCGGTTTGCAGTGGGTGGCCTTCACCGGTGCCGCGACCCTGGTCAACAGCTTTCATCGCCTGGGCCTGGTGCCGACGGCGCTGGCTGTGGCCGACCCTGGCCGGCTGAACGGCGATGCCGACAGTTGGGGCAGTTACTACGCTCAGCACCCGCAAGTGTTCGTTGGCAACATCGGCTACGGCCATGCAGCCCTGGCCCGCGGCGGCGTTTTCGAGCGGCTGGGCTTGCCCGCGAGCGTGCAGGAGGCCGGTCATGCCGCGTGAATGCCAGCTGTTCAGGGAAGTGCTGCAACTGCATGCCCGCCACCGAGGGGCGCAACCGGCGTTGCTGGGCCTTGGCGGGCCGTTCACCTATCAACAATTGCTGGACGAGGTCGAGCAACGCCAGGCCTGGCTGAGCGCGCAGCCACCGGGCAGTTTCGTCCTGGCCCTGGAGAACGGTCCCGAGGCGCTGTTCTGGGACCTGGCTGCGCTGTTCGCGGCGCGCCCCATCGTTATTCTGCCGGCGTTCTTCAGCAGCGCCCAGCGCCGCCACTGCCTGGCACAGAGCGGGGCGGTGCTGGCGCTGGCCGAAGAGGCTTTCGCTGACGACTTGCACGCCAGCGGCTTCACTGCCGGTGAGCGCTTCTGGAGCCGGCAGCCGCCAGCGGCCGCACCCTTGCCGCCGGGCACCGCGAAAGTCACCTACACCTCCGGCAGTACCGGTGCACCCAAGGGCGTATGCCTGAGCGCCGAGGCCATGCTGCGGGTAGCGCGTGAGCTGGAGGCTGCCAGCCGGCCCACGGCGCCCGGCAAGTACCTGGCGGTATTGCCTCTGGCGGTGCTGCTGGAAAACCTGGGCCTGTACGCGGCCCTGCTGGCCGGGGCGAGCATTGCCCTGTATCCGCAGGCGCAACTGGGTTTTCGCGGTGCCAGCCAGGTCGACTTCAAGCAATTGCTGGGCGCCATCGCCTTGAGTGGTGCCGAAAGCCTGATCCTGGTGCCGCAACTGCTGCTTGGGCTGGTCACTGCCATCGAGCGCGGCCTGATGCGGGTCGGCCCGTTGCGCTTCGTGGCGGTGGGCGGCGCGCGGGTGGCGCCGAGCCTGCTGGCCCGGGCCCAGGCCATCGGGCTACCGGTGTTCGAGGGCTATGGCTTGTCCGAATGCGCTTCGGTGGTATGCCTCAACCGCCCCGGGGCGCATCGTGCGGGCAGTGTCGGGCGGCCGCTGCCGCATGTGCAGGTGCGCATTGCCGAAGATGGCGAAGTGCAGGTGGCCGGTTCGGCGTTGCTCGGCTACCTGGGCGAACCACCCTTCAGCGAGCCGTGGTTGTCGACCGGTGACCTGGGCCACTTCGACAGCGACGGCTTCCTGTACCTGGCCGGGCGCAAGAAGCACCAGTACAGCACCAGCTTCGGGCGCAACGTCAACCCCGAATGGGTCGAGGCCGAACTGACCCAGGGCGGAGTGATCGCCCAGGCGTTCGTCCACGGCGAAGGCCTGGCACACAACCTGGCGTTGATCTGGCCGCTGGACCCGCAGGCTGACGACCATACCCTGGAACAGGCCATTCGCCAGGCCAATGCCGGCCTGCCGGATTATGCCCGGGTGCATGCCTGGCGGCGTCTGCCCGAACCTTTGAGCGCCGCCGGGCAAACCCTGACCGCCAACGGCCGGCCACGCCGCGAACAGATCCTGCGGTGTTACCAGTCTCTGTTATCCGACCTTCAATGATCTACGAGGTTTGCCATGCTTTTCTTCGACATGCTGCAGCAGGAAACCGCCGACGAGCGTACGGCATTGTTCAGTGTCCCGGTCATCCGCGACGCGCTGGCCGGCAAGGCCAGCCTCGAGGCCTATGTGGCCTTTCTCACCCAGGCCTACCACCACGTGCGGCACACCGTGCCATTGATGATGGCCTGCGGGGCCCGTTTGCCGGCGCGGCTTGAGTGGCTGCGCGGCGCAGTGTGCGAGTACATCGACGAGGAGTACGGCCATGAGCGCTGGATTCTCGATGACATCGCCGCCTGCGGTGGCGACCCGCACCAAGTGGTCGGCGGCCGGCCGGCACTGCCCATCGAGCTGATGGTGGCATTTCTCTACGACCAGATTGCCCGTGGCAACCCGGTCGGGCTGTTCGGCATGGTCAACGTGCTCGAAGGCACCAGCATTGCCCTGGCTACCCAGGCTGCCGGTACCCTGCAGAGCAGCCTAGGCCTGCCGGACAAGGCGTTCAGCTACCTGAGTTCCCACGGCGCCCTGGACCAGGACCACATGGCCACCTACCGTGGCCTGATGAACCGTCTGGACCAGCCCGAAGACCAGCAGGCGGTAATCCACGCTGCCAAAGTGGTGTATCGCCTGTATACCGCCATGTTCGAAGGGCTGCCGCGTACCGCGCAGCAGGAGGTAAAGCATGCGCTTGCCTGATTGCGTGGCGGTGCTCACCGGTGCCAGCGGTGGCATCGGCCTGGAGTTGGCGGCCCAGCTATGCAGTGCCGGTGCTCGCGTACTGGCGGTCAGCCGGCAGCAGGGCAAGCTGACCGAACTGATGGCGCGCTACCCCGGGCAATTGCGCTGGCAACAGGCCGACCTGCGCTGCGCCGAAGGCCGCCGTGACGTGCTGGAGGCAGCGCGGGCGATGGGTAGTTGCAACCTGTTGATCAACGCCGCCGGGGTCAACCGCTTCGCCTTGCTCGAACAGATGGACGAGGCCGCCCTCGACGAGTTGTTCGACCTCAACATCAAGGCCGCCGTGCAGCTCACCCGCCTGTGCCTGCCGCTGCTGCGCGCCCAGCCCAGTGCGCTGGTGGTGAACGTGGGGTCGATCTACGGCTCCATCGGCTACCCAGGCTACGCCACCTACTGCGCCAGCAAGTTTGCCTTGCGCGGGTTCTCCGAGGCATTGCGCCGCGAGCTTGCCGACACCTCGGTGAACGTGCTGTATGCCGCACCGCGCACTACCCGCACGACGATGAACAGTAGCGCCGCGCAGGCCCTTAATCAGGCGTTGAAGGTAGGCGTCGATGACCCGCAGGATGTCGCCCGGGCGGTGCTCGACGCGGTACAGGCCGAGCGCAGCGAACTGTACCTGGGTTGGCCGGAGAAACTCTTCGTGCGCCTTAACGGCATGCTGCCAGGCGTGGTCGACCGCGCCCTGCGCAAGCAATTGCCGCTGATCCGTCGCTACAGCAACTGGCACAGCAAGGAGTCGAGCAAATGAAACGTCTGATACTGGCCAGCCTGCTGGCCATCGCCCCGTTCACCTGGGCCCTCGACCAGAACGGTACCCAGCAACTCAACGCCATCCAGCAGCGCTGGGCGGTGGTTCGCTATAACCTGCCCGAAGCCCAGCGTGCCGGGGCATTCGAGGCCCTAGCGGCACAGTCGGCGGCGTTGGTGCACCAGCATCCGGGCTCGGCCGAGCCGCTGATCTGGGACGGCATCGTCAACAGCAGCTGGGCCGGCGCCACCGGTGGGCTGGGCGCGTTGGGCAAGGTCAAGGCCGCCCGCGCCAGCCTGGAAAAGGCCCTGGCCATGGACCCCAAGGCGCTGCAAGGCTCGGCCTACACCAGCCTGGGCGCGCTGTACGACCAAGTGCCCGGCTGGCCATTGAGCTTCGGCGACCAGGCCAAGGCCGAGGCCATGCTGCGCCAGGCGCTGGCGATCAACCCGGACGGTATCGACAGCAACTATTTCTGGGCCGACCACCTGTACCGGCAAAACCGCTACGACGAAGCCCGCGCCGCCCTGCAAAAGGCGTTGCAGGCACCGCCCCGGCCCGGGAGAGAGTTGGCCGACCAGGGCCGGCGTGGTGAAATAGATGCTTTACTCAAAGCGATCAAGGACAAACAGGATTAAGCATGCGCTTGCTGTTGGTAGAAGACGACGCCGCGTTGGGGGAGGGGATTTGTGACGGCCTGCGCCGCGAGGGCTATACCCTCGACTGGTTGCAGGATGGCGCCAGTGCCTTGCATGCCCTGTGCCACGAAGAGTTCGACCTGGCCATCCTCGACCTGGGCTTGCCGCGCCTGGATGGCATCGAGTTGCTGCGGCGCCTGCGTGCGGCCGGGAAGACCCTGCCGGTGCTGGTGCTGACCGCCCGCGACGCCACCGATGACCGCATTGCCGGGCTGGATGCCGGCGCCGACGACTACCTGGTCAAACCCTTCGACCTCAACGAACTCAAGGCCCGCTTGCGGGCCTTGCTGCGGCGCAGTAGCGGCCGCGCCCGGGTGCTGATAGAGCATGCCGGGGTATGCCTGGATCCGGTCAGCCAGCAAGTGCACTACCTGGGCCAGCCGGTGATACTCACGCCCAAGGAATACCTGCTGCTGCACGAGCTGCTGGCCCAGCCGGGCAAGGTGTTCACCCGCGAACGCTTGACCCAGTTGCTGTATGGCTGGGATGAAGAGCCGGAGAGCAACACCCTGGAAGTGAACATCTACCACCTGCGCAAGAAACTGTTCAACGGCCTGATCCGCACCGTGCGCGGGATTGGCTACCTGGTGGAACGCAAGTCATGAGCTCGTTGCGCCAACGCACCTTGTGGCGGGTGATGCTGCTGTTGCTGGTCGGCAGCGGGTTGCTGGCGCTGTATAACTATCACGACAGCCGCCACGAAATTAACGAAGTGTACGATGCCCACCTGGCGCAGAACGCCCGGCTGCTGCAGGGCATCATGAGCCTGCCGGTGCAAGAGCAGAGCCGTGACGAGTTGTACCGCGCCTTCGACGAGGCCTTGAGCAAGGCCGGGCACCACAAGGTGGGGCACCGCTACGAAAGCAAGCTGGCCTTCCAGGTATGGGCCGACGACGGCGGGCTGCTGGTACACACGCCCAGCGCCCCGCAGCTGGGGCAGGCGCCGCGGGTGCCGGGTTTTGCCGACGTGGTGGTGGATGGGCGCCGTTGGCGCAGTTTTGTCTTGCCGGTGCCGGAAAAACACTGGGTGATCTGGGTGGGCGAGCGCAACGACGTGCGTGACGACCTGATCGAACGCATCGTGCAGCACACGCTGTTGCCATTCCTGTTCGGCAGCCTGGCCCTGGCCTTGCTGGTGTGGGCGGCCATAGGCTGGGGGCTGCGGCCGCTGCAGAACATGGCCAGGGTGATCCGCGCCCGCCACGCCGAGTCGCTCGAGCCGTTGCAGCTGGTGCCGTTGCCTAAGGAGCTGGAGCCGATGCAGGCGGCGATCAACCGCCTGCTCGGGCAGATCGACGACCTGCTGCGCCGCGAACACCGTTTCATCGCCGACGCTGCCCACGAGATGCGCACGCCCTTGGCCATCCTGCGCCTGCATGCGCAGAACGCCCTGAATGCAGACAGCGCTGCCGAGCGGGACAAGGCCCTGCAGTTCCTGATGGGCGGTGTCGACCGCCTTGCCCGGGTGGTCAACCAGCTGTTGACCCTGGCCCGCCTGGAGCCGCGACCAGGCCGGCGTGACTGGCCGCGGGTGGACCTGGAGGGCGTGGTGGCCGAGACCCTGGCAGAGCTTACCCCCTGGATACTGGAGCGCGGGCTGGAGCCTTCGCTGGACATCGCCGACGGCGACTACCATTTGCACACCGACGCTGGCGCGCTGGGTATTGCCTTGCAGAACCTGGTGGCCAATGCCGTGGACCATTCGCCTGCAGGCGGTCGCATCACCGTGACCCTGCAGCGCGAAGGCCAGGCCCTGCTGGTCAGCGTCGACGACGAAGGGCCGGGCATAGCGGTGGTTGACCAGCAGCGGGTGTTCGAGCGTTTCTACAGCAAGGGCTCGACCAACGGCGCCGGGCTGGGGTTGTCGATCGTCAGCACCATCATGACCCGCCTGGGTGGCAGCGTGCAGTTGCGCAACCAGACGCCACACGGATTGCGCGCGACCTTGCGCCTGCCCGTGGAGCCCTGAACGCTTGCTAGTGTTTCTGGGCGATCTGGATCAGGTTGCCGCAAGTGTCATCGAACACCGCTACGGTGACCGGCCCCATGGCAGTAGGCGGTTGGGTGAACTGCACGCCCGCTGCGCACAGCCGGGTATATTCGGCCTGGATGTCCCGCACGCCGAACGAGGTGGCGGGGATGCCGTCCTGCTTGAGCGCTGCCTTGTAGACCTTGGCGGCCGGGTGCGCGTCGGGCTCGAGCAGCAGCTCGACGCCGTTGGGGTCGTTGGGGGAGGTGAGCGTCAGCCAGCGGTGTCGGCCCATGGGGATGTCGTGCTTGGGCTCGAAACCGAGTACGTAGTGGTAGAAAGCCAGGGCTTTGGCCTGGTCGTCGACGAGGATGCTGGTGACTATGATCTTCATGAACGCACACCGTATGCCTGGAGTCGTTGAGTACCAGTAAAGACAATCAGCGGCATTTGGCCAGGGCACCGGGTTCACTGCTAACCCTGCAACGCGATCCGACAGCATTTCTCTTCACGGTCAAAGTTCCAGATGGGTTGGTGGCAATGGGGGTTGTAGCGTTGATCGGGCGATACCACCCAAACCAAGGAGTGAACCCCATGCAAGAAGAACCCGTTAACAAGCCAGACGACACGCTCGACCACGAACAGCTGGAAAATGCAGAACCGCAGGCAACGTTGTCCAGGCGCAAGCGCGGTATAGGGCCAGTAGTCGGCATGCCCTGCAGGCCAGGGTACAAGCTGATTGGTGATGACTGTGTAATCGCCAATATCGATTTCGAGTGAAGCAAAGGGGGGGGCGCATCGCGCCCCTCGTAAAAACCTGCTCAAGCCATAGGTAAATCCTTCATCACCCGGCCCCCACCCAGCCGCTGCCGAGGGTAAAGTGACAGGCATGATCCCAGCGCGCCCAGACCGGCGTCAGAGAGGTGCCCGTGGCGGCCTACACATTGCGACAACTCAAGTACTTCGTCACCACCGTCGAGGCCGGCAGCGTGGCCGAGGCTTCACGCCAGCTGTACATTGCCCAGCCGTCCATCTCCACGGCCATCAAGAGCCTGGAAGAAAGCTTCGGCGTGCAGCTGTTCATCCGCCACCACGCCCAGGGTGTGTCTCTGACGCCCAGCGGCAAGCGCTTCTATGCCAAGACCAAGTCGCTGCTGCAGATGGCCCACGAGTTCGAGCAGAACGCCCTGGCCGACAACGACACCGTGGCCGGGCAAATCGACATCGGCTGCTTCGAAACCGTGGCACCGCTGTACCTGCCGCGCCTGATCGCCGGCTTTCGCCAGCGTTACCCGGGGGTGGATATCCGCCTGCGCGACGGCGAGCAGCAGGACCTGATCCAGGGTCTGACTGCCGGTACCTTCGACCTGGCGTTCCTCTACGACCATGACCTGGACGGCACCATCGAGGCCGAGCCGCTGATGCCGCCGCAGAAGCCCTATGTGCTGCTCCCCGAGAACCACCGCTTCGCCGGGCAGGCCCAGGTGTCGCTGCGCGATCTGTGCCCGGAGCCGATGATCCTGCTGGACGTTGCCCCCAGTCGTACCTACTTCGTCAGCCTGTTCAACGAAATGGGCCTGACGCCCAATATCGTCTTCAGTTCGCCGTCGATCGAGATGGTACGCGGCATGGTCGGGCAGGGCTTTGGCTTTTCGCTGCTGGTGACGCGGCCGCATTCGGAGTACACCTACGACGGGCAACGCCTGGCCATGCTGGATATCGCCGAGCCAGTGGCGCTGTCAGGGCTGGCGGCGGCGTGGTTGAAACGGGTGCAACTGACCAAGCCGGCGCAGTTGTTCGTCGAGTTTTGCCGGGAAGAACTGGCCAAGTTCTGAAACGGGCACGCCATGCATCCTCCTGCCGAGGCATGGCGTGCCTGCTGATCAGGGGTTGACCTGATAGCCGCGACCTTGCAGGCAGCCGGCGTAGGCACTGGCATGAGCCTGGGCTTTCGCTTCGTCCTGGCCGCGCCGGTCCTGACGGCGGTCCTGACGCTGGCGCATGCCACCAACCGCAGCACCGGCGGCGGCCACTTCGCCGGCGCGGTTCTGTCGGTATTGCTCCTTGGCATCGTCACCGACCCGGTCATACAGCTCGTCGTGCTGGTTGCCGCGCACCTGCGCGCCTGCCGCACCGGCAACCGCGCCGGCGGCGGCACCGCGTACCCGGCCACCGACATGGGGGTCGCTGGAGGTCGCGGCACTGTTCGCGGCATTGGTCGCGACAGTATTGCAATCATTGATATCCAGTTGCATCTGCTGGCTGCTCTGGCCCTTGAGCGGCACCACCGACTGCGCCTGGGCTGCCGATGCCGCGCACAGCAGCACCAGCAGGCAACTCCACGTGAACGTACGCATGGCAAACCTCCAGCGGGTGGGGATCCCGTTTCACAGGATAGTTCTCTTTGCTGCCGATGATGGCAGTTTTGCCGGGATGGTCTAAACCGGATATCAAACGTGGTTCGCCTGCGTATCACGGCGTGAATCCGGGCTACCTGTGGAAACCCCATGAGTCAGAGCCAGCAACTGATCATCTGTGAGTACTGTGACACGGTGTACCACCGTGCGCCGCTGCTCAAGCACCAGCGCGCCGTTTGCCAGCGCTGTGGCGGCGTACTGTACCGGCATACCTCGCTGACGGTGCAGCAACGCCTGGCCCTGAGTGTGACGGGTGGCATCCTGCTGGTGTTCGCCAACGCCTACCCGGTGATGACCATCGGCATGCAAGGGCTCACCCATTCCGCGACATTATGGGACTCGGTACAGATCCTCAGCCACGGCAGCATCACCTTCATCGCCCTGGTCATGGCCCTGTCGATCATCTTTGCGCCGGTGCTGCAGATTACCCTCTTGTGCTGGGTGTTGGGTTTCGCCCTGGCCGGCCAGCGCGCACCCGGTTTTGCCCTGTGCATGCGCAGCCTGGAGGGCCTGCGGCCTTGGAGCATGCTGGAGGTGTGCCTGCTGGGGGCGATGGTGGCGGTGATCAAGCTGGCGGGGTTTCTCGATGTGATACCTGGCATCGGCCTGCTGGCGCTGGCCGCGCTGAGCATGCTGATCATCCATATCGCCGGCAAGGACATCCGCGGCCTTTGGGAGCAGGTATGAATACCCCGGCCAACGCCGACGACCTGGGCCTGTGCCTGTGCCATGGCTGCGGTCAGGCCTGCGAACTGGGCAGCGACAAGCACACCTGCGAGCGCTGTGGTGCCGCCATCCACCGGCGCAAGGCCAATGCCATCAGCCGTGGCTGGGCGTTTCTGCTGGCGGCGCTGGTTTTCTACATTCCCGCCAACCTGTTGCCAGTGATGCACACCGAAATGCTCGGCAGTGGCAGCGAAAGCACCATCGGCGGCGGCGTGCTGGAGTTCTGGGAGGCAGGGGCCTGGGACATCGCGCTGATCATCTTCATTGCCAGCGTGGGTGTGCCGGCCATCAAGTTCTTCTCGCTCGGCCTGTTGCTGTTCACCGCCCAGCGCGGTTCTACCTGGGCCTGCCGGCAGCGCTCGCAGCTGTACCGTTTCGTCGAGCTTATCGGCTACTGGTCGATGCTCGATGTGATGGTGGTGGCGCTGGTGGCGGCGCTGGTGCAACTGCGCGGGCTGGGCACCATCGAGCCGCGGGTGGGCATCCTGTTTTTCGGCATGGTGGTGGTACTGACCATGTTTTCTGCGATGAGCTTCGATCCACGCCTGATCTGGGATAGCCGTACCAACGAGGGAGGCCGCATTGATGGTGCAACAGACTGACAAGCGCGATGGCGCGGGGCAGGTTGAAGTGCGCACCCGGCGCTGGAGCGTGTCGCTGGTATGGATCGTGCCGATACTGGCGATCCTGATCGGCGCTTCGCTGGTGGTGCGCAACTGGATGCAGCAGGGCCCGGTCATCGCCATTTCCTTCCACACCGGGGAAGGGCTGGTGGCGCACAAGACCCAGGTCAAGTACCGCAGCGTGGTGATCGGCGAAGTCACCACGGTGGACCTGGCCGACGACAAGAAGAGCGTGGTCGCCAAGGTCCAGCTGTCCAACGACGCCCGTGCCTTCGCCACCCAGGGGGCGCGCTTCTGGGTGGTGCGGCCACGCATTGGCGTGGGCGGCGTGTCCGGCGTGGACACACTGCTGTCGGGCAGTTTCATCGGGGCGGATTCCGGCGAATCGAAAGTGCCGGAAAAGTCCTTTGTCGGCCTGGAGCTGCCACCGCCGATCACCTACGACGAAAAGGGCAAGCGCTTTGTCCTGACCGCAAGTGACCTGGGCTCGCTGGATATTGGCTCGTCGATCTACTACCGCAAGATCCCGGTGGGCGAAGTGGTGTCCTTTGCCCTGCAGGGCGATGGCAAGGGCGTGGAGATCGGCGTGTTCGTGCAGGCCCCTTACGACAGCTTCGTCACCGCCGATACCCGCTTCTGGAACGCCAGTGGCGTCGACATGCAGATCGGTGCCAACGGCCTGAAGATCGATACCGAATCACTGTCATCGATCCTGGTGGGCGGGTTGGCCTTTGGCTCGCCCGACTTCGCCCCGCAAGCCGAGGCTGCTGCCGACCAGGCGCACTTCCAGCTGTTTGCCGACCGCGATACCGCCCTGGCACCGCCCAGTGGCCAGGCCCAGTACCTGCAGTTGCGCTTCGACCAGGCCATGCGCGGCTTGTCGGTAGGCGCCCCAGTGGAGTTCAAGGGGGTCGAGTTTGGCCGAGTCACATCGGTGCAGCTCGACTATGATGCCACCCGCCAGACCTTCCCGGTGGTGGTCGAAGCGGTGATCTACCCGCAGCGGCTGGGGCCGGTACACCGCAAGATGCTGTCTGTGTTCAAGCATTCCGAAGGTGACATGGACGGCGCGCGACGGTTGATCGGCACCTTCGTCGAGCACGGCCTGCGGGCCCAGGCGCGCAGCGGCAACCTGATCACCGGGCAGATGTTCATCTCCCTGGACTTCTACCCGGATGCCCCCAAGGTGACCTTCGACAAGACCGCAGACCCTATCATCATCCCCACATTGCCCGGCAGCCTGGAGCAGCTCCAGGAACAGCTGCAGCGGGTGGTGGAGCGCATCAGCAAACTGCCGCTGGAGAGCATCGCCAGCAACCTGGACGGCAGCCTGCGAGAGCTGCGTGCCAGCCTCAAGCAGTTCAATGGCCAGACGCTGCCGGAGGTGAAGGTGGCACTGGACGAAGTGCACAAGACTCTGCGCACGGCCAATTCGGCCATTTCCGAGGACTCGCCGCAGCGCGAGCGGATGGGGGAAACCCTGGACGAACTGGAGCGCATGTCGCGTTCGCTGCGAGACCTTGCCGATTACCTGGGGCGGCACCCCGAATCACTGATACGCGGCCGGCCGAAAGCGGCCACTGCCGCCGAGCTGGAACCCTGAGGAGACAGCCGATGCTTCGACTGCGCAATGTATGTGGCGCCGGCCTGCTGGCAGTGCTGTTGGGCTGCAGCAGTACCCCGAACAACTATCACACGCTGGTACCGAGCGAGCCTGTACGCGACGGTGGCCAGCGCATCCAGGTGGCGAGGGTGGTCGTGCCGCCGCAAGTGGACCGCCCGCAGTTGGTGGTGCGGCAAGGGCAGAGCGGCCTGGCCATCCTCGAGACGGAGTGGTGGGGCGCCAACCTGGTGGATGAGTTTCGCAGCGCCTTGCAGGACCAGTTGGGCGGGCCGGTGGGTGGCGGCAAGGTGTTGTTGCGCGTGGACGTGCAGCGCTTCGATACCGTGCCGGGGCGCTACGCCTCGCTGGAGGCGGTATGGCGTCTGACGCGCTCGGGGGAGGCCGAACTGACCTGCCGTACCTCGCTACAGACGCCCGCAGACAACAGCATCGCCAGCCTGGTCAATGCCCACCAGGCCAATCTGCGCAAACTGGCCGAGGCGGTGCGGGTGAGTGCCCGTCAGGGCAGCTGTTCTGCATCCTGAGCGTCTCGCGCTCCTACAGGGTGATCAGTTCAGGCGTCCAGCATTCTGTTTCTTGCCACTGCTGACCGTTTCCTGTCCCCGCTCGGTTTTGTCCATTGGCAACTGGTCGAAGTCGCGCAGGCCATCCTTGCGGTACGGGTCGCCGATCCAGCGCGGCGCCACCAAAAACTGCGGGCTCACCAGGCTCTTGGCCGGCTCGTAACGGTCGTAGCTCAGCCCGGCCAGGTCGGACAGGGTATGGATCAGGTGCGAGCTGCTGTAGGGGCGATCGGCCATCGCCTGCAAGTCGCGCGGGTGCTCGGCCTGCCAGCTTGGCGAAGTCCACAGCAAGAACGGGATGGTGTACATCGGCCGGGTCGGCGCGCCTTCGTTGCGCCCCAGGCGGTCGTGGTTGCCAGAGCTGTACACATCTTCGCCATGGTCGGACAGGTACAGCAGGAAACCATTGGGGGAACTGGCCGAGTAACGCTTGATCAGGCTAGACACCACGTAGTCGTTGTAGCGCACCGCGTTGTCGTAGAAGTTGTAGGTTTGCACCTGGTCGTCGGTCAGCTTGCCGGGCACCCCCTGGCGGTCGTTGAAGTGCGCGTAGTCGTTCGGGTAGCGGTAGCGATAGTCCATGTGCGTACCCAGCAGGTGCACGATGATGAACTTGTTTGGCGCCGGGTCCTGCAGTGCCTTCTCGAACGGCGACAGCACCACGTCGTCGTATTGGCTGGCATTCTGGTTGCGCTGGTTGTTCAGGTAGACCGGCGCGTCCGTCTGCTGCGAGAAGGTGGTCAGCATGGTGTTGCGCTTGGTCATGGTCTGCTGGTTGGTGATCCAGAAGGTCTTGTAGCCGGCCTGTTTCATCAGGTTGATCAGCGACGGGTCGGTGAGGAAACGGTCCGGGTTCTGCTCGTCGCCGAAAGTGAGGATCTGCTGCATCACTTCGATGGTATACGGGCGTGGCGACACCACGTTGCGGAACACCGTCAGGCCCTTGTCGCTGGCGGCCAGCGCATCGAGGTTGGGCGTGGTGTCGCGGTTGTAGCCATACAGGTGCATGTGTTCGCGAGTGGTGGATTCGCCCAGCACCAGCACCAGCGTGCGTGGCGCTGCACCGCTGCTGTCTCGCAGGTTCTGCAGGGGCGGTAGCGCGGCGTTCTTGGCCAGCAGCTCTTGCATGTTGTCCAGTTGCTGGCGGTACTGGCGGTAGCCGACCAGCAGTTGCCAGGGCACGGCGGGCTCCATGCGTTGCTGCACTTTCTCCGCCGCGTCGACGAAGCTGCGCTCCTGGGTGACCATCTGCTTGTAGAACGGGTACACCAGGTTGGCCAGCAGCAACAGGGCGACCACCGGCAGGCGGCTGCGCAGTGGCAGGCTGACCGGGCGCACGCGCTTCCACAGCAGCACCGCCCCCAGCGTGTACAACAGCAATGCCAGGCCCAGCCAGGCGCTGAAGTACTGGCTGAAGTACTCACCGGCCTCGGCGGTGTTGGACTCGAACATCACGAAAATGACGCTTTGCGAGAACTCCTGGCGATAGATGCCGAAGTAGCTCAGGCCCACCAGCGAAGCAGCCCACAACACCAGGCCGATGACCGCCGCCGTGGCGCGAGTGAAGCGCGGCAGCAGCAGTACCGGGGCCAGCCACAGGCTGCTGAGGAAGAATGCATCGCGAAAACCGGCGAACCCGGTGGTACCGCTGAACAGCAGCAACGCCTGGGTCACCCCCGAGAAGTACCAGAAGAACAGCAAAAGCCAGCCCAGGCCGGCCCAATCCACGCGCTTGGGCGAGGAGGGGGATGGAGTGTGTGACACGTATGCCTCGTCGTACTTGGCGGCCAGCGGATGTGCTCGTGGCCGGAAAGGGCGTGACGCTAATCTGCCGAGCGTGAAAATAACGTCAACGAGACGCTGGCCCAGGCAAGGTATGATGTATTCAGCCAAACCGGACTGACAGGTCGAGTGAGAATGAACCGTCGCAAGAAGATCAAGCAGCTACTGCAGGCGCACGCCAAGAAGGCCAGTGCCAAGCTGGCGCCGCGCAAGCCCAAGTACATTTGCAAGGCCGACCGTTTGAAGATGGAGGCCGAGGCTGCGGGGGATACCCCCACCTGACTGGCTGACGCGGACCTTGTAGGAGCGGCCTTGTGTCGCGATCGGGCCGCAGAGCGGCCCCCTGGTTCCAGCATTACGGCAACCAATGCTGGGGCTGCTGCGAAGCCCTTTCGCGACACAAGGCCGCTCCCACATCAAGCGTGCCAACTGCGGATCAACGATCAACGGCGATAGTAGCGGTAGTCATCGTTGTAGCGGTGGTGCATGGCCCGCTCATGGCGGTGCTCCCAGTCGCGGCGCCGTTCCCAGTCGCGTCGGCGTTCCCAGTCTCGCCGGCGCTCCCAATCACGGCGGGCCTGCTCGCGGCGCCACTGTTCGCGGCGCCAGTCGCTGCGGTGGTCATGCCGAACTTCTCGCGGCTGTAGGCGATGTCGTTGACGTTCTCGGCCAGGTGGGTGTGCAACGACACCCCGTACTGGCGCGCCAGCACGGCTGCTTCGCGCATCAGGTCGCGGCTGACCGAGAACGGCGAGCAGGGCGCCACCACGATGCGGCGCATCGAGCCGTGGCTGGCGTCGTGATAGTCCTCGATCAGGCGCTGGGATTCCTTGAGGATGTCGGCTTCCTTCTCCACCACCGAATCAGGCGGCAGTCCGCCCTGGCTGCGGCCCACGCTCATGCTGCCGCGCGCGGCGTGGAAGCGCATGCCGATCTCGTCGGCGGCATGGATGCTGTCGTCGAGCTTGCAGCCGTTGGGGTAGATGTACAGGTGGTCGCTGGAGGTGGTGCAGCCGGACAGGATCAGTTCGGCCATGGCGGTCTGGGTCGACACCGCGATCATCTCGGGGGTCAGGCGTGCCCAGATCGGGTACAGGTTGGTCAGCCAGTTGAACAGTTCGCCGTCCTGGGCCGCCGGCACCACGCGGGTGAGGCTCTGGTACATGTGGTGGTGAGTGTTGACCAGGCCCGGGATGACCACCTTGCCGGACATGTCCAGCACCACGTCGGCCTGCTGTGGCAGGGTATCGCTGGGGCCGACCTGACGGATCAGGTTGCCTTCGATGAACATTCCGCCGTTCTTGATCTCGCGGCGTTCGCCGTCCATGGTGACCAGAAGTTCGGCGTTTTTGACCAGTAGCGTTCTTGGAGCATTTGTAGATGACATGGCTTAAGCCTGTCGCAATACGCATCGGCGATTACCGATGTCATAGGCGCATGGCATTGTAAGCAAGGTTTTTGCGGATTGTATACAGGGCTGATGGTCCTGTGCCGGCCTCTTCGCGGGTAAACCCGCTCCCACAGGTACTACACAGAATTCAAGCACTGTGCAGTACCTGTGGGAGCGGGTTTACCCGCGAAGAGGCCAGTACAGGCTACCTCAATGTCAGATCAAGCCGCGCCACGGCTGGCAACACCATCCACCAATCGCGCAATCCCCAGCGGGTTTGCACGTTTCAGCGCCTCCGGCAGCAGCGCATCCGGGTAGTTCTGGAAGCACACCGGGCGCAGGAAGCGGTCGATGGCCAAGGTACCGACCGAAGTGCCTCGGGCATCGGAGGTGGCCGGGTATGGCCCGCCATGCACCATCGCGTCCGATACCTCTACGCCGGTCGGGTAGCCGTTCAGCAGCAGGCGCCCGGCCTTGCGCTCCAGCAGCGGCACCAGCGCAGCAAAGGCACGCAGGTCGTCCGGTTCGGCAATCAGGGTGGCCGTCAGCTGGCCTTGCAGGTGGCGCAGCGCTTCGGCCAGTTGCTGGGCATCGGCCGCTTCCACCACCACGGTGGTCGGGCCGAACACTTCTTCCTGCAGCAGCGGGTCGCTGTCCAGCAGCAGGCTCACGTCCGCCTTGAACAGCTGCGGCTGGGCCTGCTTGCCGGCTTGTGGCTGCCCGGCCAGGTGCTGGATGCCAGGGTGCGCCAGCAGGTGCTGCACACCGCTCTGGTAGCTGCGCAGGGTGCCGGCGTTGAGCATGGTCTGCGGCGCCTGGTCGGCCATGCGCGCCACCAGCGTGTGCACGAAGCGTTCGAACTGCGGCGACTTGATGCCCACCACCAGGCCCGGGTTGGTGCAGAACTGCCCGCAACCCAGCACTACCGAGGCGGCCAGTTCGCCGGCTACCTGCTCGCCACGGGCCTGCAGGGCCTGGGGCAGGACAATTACCGGGTTGATGCTGCTCATTTCGGCGAACACCGGGATCGGCTGCGGGCGCGCAGCCGCCATGTCGCACAGGGCGCGACCACCACGCAGCGACCCGGTGAAGCCGACCGCCTGGATGGCCGGGTGCTTGACCAGTGCTTCACCCACGCCGGCGCCATAGATCATGTTGAACACACCTGCTGGCATGCCGCTGCCGGCCACCGCGCGGTCAATGGCCGCGGCCACGTGGGCAGCGGTCAGCATGTGCCCGCTGTGGGCCTTGAACACCACCGGGCAGCCGGCCGCCAGCGCCGAGGCGGTATCACCGCCGGCGGTGGAGAAGGCCAGCGGGAAGTTGCTGGCACCGAATACGGCCACCGGGCCGACGCCGAAGCGGTACTGGCGCAGGTCCGGGCGTGGCAGCGGGGTGCGCTCGGGCTGCGCACGGTCGATGCGCGCACCGAGGAAATCGCCACGGCGCACCACATCGGCGAACAGGCGCAGCTGGTTGCTGGTGCGGGCACGCTCACCGCGGATGCGTGCCTCGGGTAGAGCGGTTTCGCGCATCACATGCTGGACGAAGTCATCGCCCAGTGCGTCCAGTTCGTTGGCGATGGCGTCGAGGAAGGCGGCGCGCTGTGCCGGGCTGGTGCTACGGTAGGCCGGGTAGGCAGCCTCGGCGGCCTGCACGGCGGCATCGACTTCGTCGCTGGTCGCCTGGTGGAAGGCGTATGGCAGAGGCTCGCCGGTGTGGGCGTCGACGCTGTTCAGCAGCACTTCACCGTTGCCGCTGAGCTGGCCGGCGATGTGGTTCAGGCGATGTTCGATGGACATTTCGTTTCCCGTTGGCAATGACAGTCGATGGGCTGGGACTGTAGGGGGCGAAACGCATGCTGAATAATGATTAATGCGGATCAGGTGATAACAGATCGTTATCGCAACGGCCTTCTTCAAAAGTTTCTATCGTATGCACGGCCCCCTGTAGGAGCGGGTTCACCCGCGAAGCAGGCGACTCGGTGTATGGCACCGGCTTCGCCGGTATTCGCGGGTAAACCCGCTCCCACAGGGACCGCGCAAATGCTCGACAGCGCGTAAGTCACTCTGCCATCTGCAACTCCGGCAGCTTCACCCGGAACGCGCGGGTAAGCCCCAGCAGCACCACAAGGCCCATGCCCATCCAGCACAAACCGATGGTGAACGACAGGCTGGTAAGGCTGCTCCACAGCCACAGCGTGCTGAGAAAGCCCAGGCCGGGAATGGCGCCATACAGCAGGTAGTTGCGACCACCACGCAGCTTCTGGTCGATGAGGTAGTGCTTGACCACGGCCAGGTTCACCGCCGAGAAGGCGAACAGCGCGCCAAAGCTGATCATGTTGGCCACCGTGTCGAGGCTGATCACCAAGGCAATCAGCGACAGCAGGCTGACCAGCAGGATGGCCGTGGCCGGTACGCGCTTTTTCGTCACCAGCTGGCCGAACGCGCGGGGCAACGCACCGTCGCGGCCCATGGCGAACAGCACTCGCGACACGCTGGCCTGGGACACCATGGCCGAGGCGAAGCAGCCGGCCACGTAGGTGGCGGTGAAGGCGGTCACCAGCAGTTCGCCGCCGACCCGGCGCATCACGTCCACCGACGCCGAGTCCGGGTCGGCGAAGCTGCCCCAGTCAGGGAACACCATCTGTGCGCAGTACGACACCACCAGGAACAACATGCCGCCGATCAGCGACACGGCGAGGATCGCCACGGGAATGCGGTAGGTGGGGTTGCTGGTTTCCTCGGCCATGGTCGAGACCGCATCGAAGCCCAGGAACGACAGGCACAGCACGGCGGCGCCGGTCATGATCAACGGCACGCTGAAGCCTTCGTGGTGGAACGGCGCCAGCAGCGACACCGGCTGCGCCTGCCCGCTGAGGTTGTGGATGGACAGGGCGACGAACACGACGATGAACACCAGTTGCACCACCACCAGTATCCAGTTCACCCGGGTGATCGACTCGATGCCGATCAGGTTGAGGAAGGTGACCAGGGCAATGGAGCCCGCCACCCACACCCAGGCGTGGATGGCCGGGAAGTACTCCGACATGTAGATGCCGATCAGCAGGTAGCTGAGCAGCGGCAGGAAGATGTAGTCGAGCAGCAGGGTCCAGCCGGCGATGAAGCCGATGTGGCTGCCGAAGGCCTTGCGGGTGTAGGTGTAGACCGAGCCGGAGTAGGGGTGGGCCTGGACCATGCGGCCGTAGCTGTAGGCGGTCAGCAGCATGGCGGCGAGGGTCAGCAGGTAGGCGATGGGCAGGTGCCCCTTGGTCATCTGGGTGACCAGCCCATAGGTGGTGAATACTGCAAGTGGGACCATGTAGGCCAGGCCGAACAGCACCAGGGCGGGCAGCCCCATGGACTTGCGGAAACGGCCGTTACTGGCGGTGGGTTGCGACGGGCTATGTGCAGGGCTTTGGGCTGTACTTGTTGTTGTATGCATTGCTAACTCCTGGAAAGGGATGCAGGACGCCGCGGTATGCGAGCGGGCTCGATACCGGTGGGTGTTGTGCAAGGAGGTCGAGCGGGTGGCTCGCAGCGCTGGGGCGGGTTGATGCTCCCACACCCCACCGGTACCCGGAATCACCCTTTGGGGTGAGCCGGCAGGGGGCTTTGCCTGCTCACCCCAAAGGGTGATTTCGGTGTTTGCAGTGCCATGGGAGTATCTGGCCAACGACGCACCGCACTGGCGGCGGTGCCTTTACTTGAGACGGCAGACCCACAGTGACTGATCAATTGCTTTCGCAACAGTGGTTCGAGCACCAGGCCAAGGTCACCGAGGCAATCGGCCGACCGGGCTTTGCCGCCACCCTGTTTGCTGCGCTTGGCGTGATCCGGCCGATCCAGGCGACCACGGTGTACCTGTACCCGCACGACGGCATGCCCAGCGCGCTGTTCGAGCAGGACGACAAGGCGCCCTGGCAGCCCGAGGGCAATGTCAGCCGCTACCTGTCCGGCTTCTATCTGCTCGACCCGTTCTACGGCGCCTGTGTGGAGCAGGTCGAGTCCGGTTGCTACGGCCTGTTCGAAGTGGCGCCCGACCACTTCGAGGTCAGCGAGTACTACCAGTCGTTCTACCGGCACTCGCACCTGGAGGATGAGCTCAACTACATCCTGCAGGTCGCGCCCGGGCAGAGCCTGGCAGTATCGCTGGCGTTCACCGACAAGCTCGATGGGCAAACCCGTGCGTTGTTCGCGCGTATCACGCCCTGGGTGCTGGCGGTGCTCGGCAAGCATTTCGCCGGGCTGGACAGCCGCGCCGGGCGCTTCGAGAACATCCTCGAGCAGCGCATCCACGCGGCGCTGAACAACTTCGGCAGCTCGCTGCTGACCGAGCGTGAATGCCGTATCGCCCAGTTGATCCTGCGTGGCCACTCGACCAAGTCGCTGGCCGAGCGCCTGGGGGTGTCGGAGGACACCATCAAGTCACACCGCAAGAACGTCTACGCCAAGCTCGACATCGGCACCCAGTCCGAGCTGTTCTCCCTGTTCATCGACGCGCTGGCCAATGCCCAGGGCGTGCTGGGCAAGGACCCGCTGGAAAGCTACATGGGCAAGCTGCGCTGAGCGCAAGCCACCCTGCAACCCCACCGCAAAGGAAAACCAACAATGAATGCGCCTTTCGCCCCGCAACGCCAGACCCGTGACTACCAGGCAGCCGATGCCGCGCACCACATCCATGCCTTCCTCGACCAGAAGGCGCTGAACGCCGAAGGGCCACGAGTGATCGTCGGTGGCGAACGCCTGCACCTGTGGGACAGCGAGGGCAAGCGCTACCTGGACGGCATGTCCGGCCTGTGGTGCACCCAGCTCGGCTACGGCCGCCGCGACCTGACAGCCGCAGCTGCCACGCAGATGGACCAGTTGGCCTACTACAACATGTTCTTCCACACCACCCACCCGGCGGTGATCGAACTGTCCGAGCTGCTGTTCAGCCTGTTGCCGGGGCACTACAGCCACGCGATCTACACCAACTCCGGCTCCGAGGCCAACGAGGTGCTGATCCGTACCGTGCGCCGCTACTGGCAGGTGGTCGGCCAGCCGAACAAGAAGATCATGATCGGCCGCTGGAACGGTTACCACGGCTCGACCCTGGCGGCCACGGCGCTGGGTGGCATGAAGTTCATGCACGAAATGGGCGGGTTGATCCCGGATGTGGCGCACATCGATGAGCCGTACTGGTACGCCGAGGGCGGCGAGCTGACCCCGGCCGAGTTCGGCCGCCGCTGCGCGCTGCAGCTGGAGGAGAAGATCCTCGAACTGGGGGCCGAGAACGTCGCCGGCTTTATCGCCGAGCCGTTCCAGGGCGCGGGCGGCATGATCTTCCCGCCGGAAAGCTACTGGCCCGAGATCCAGCGCATCTGCCGCCAGTACGACGTGCTGCTGTGCGCCGATGAAGTGATCGGCGGCTTTGGCCGCACTGGTGAATGGTTCGCCCACGAGTACTTCGGCTTCGAGCCCGACACCCTGTCCATCGCCAAGGGCCTGACCAGCGGCTATGTGCCCATGGGTGGCCTGGTGCTGAGCAAGCGCATTGCCGAGGCGCTGGTGGAGCGGGGCGGGGTGTTCGCCCACGGCCTGACCTATTCCGGCCACCCGGTGGCGGCGGCGGTGGCCATCGCCAACCTGAAGGCGCTGCGTGACGAAGGCATCGTGCGCCAGGTGAAGGAAGACACCGGGCCGTACCTGCAACGCATCCTGCGCGAGGTGTTCGCCGACCACCCGTTGATCGGCCAGGTGCAGGGTGCCGGGTTGGTGGCGGCGCTGCAGTTCGCCGAGCACAAGCCGACGCGCAAGCGCTTTGCCAACGAGAACGACCTGGCCTGGCAGTGCCGCACCTTCGGTTTCGAGGAAGGGGTGATCATTCGCTCCACCCTGGGCCGGATGATCATGGCGCCGGCACTGATCGCCAACCACAGCGAGCTGGATGAGCTGGTAGAGAAGACCCGCATTGCCGTGGACCGCACGGCGCGCCTGGTCGGCAAGCTCTAAAAACCTGTGAGCGCTCCGCAGCCCCTGTGGGAGCGGGTTCACCCGCGAAGAATGCGACGCTGTGCATCGCACCGGCTTCGCCGGTGTTCGCGGCGGTTCGACGCCTCGATGAACCCGCTCCCCCAGCGCTGTATCGACACTGCACCTTACGAGCAACAGAGAGACCGCCACGACGGTCGCCTGGAGTACAAATGTACACCCTCGAATTCTGGCAACAACGTGCCTCGGACCTCTACCTCCCGGCCAATGCACTGATCGACGGCAAGCCCGTCAACGCACAGGACGGCGCCACCTTCGCCGCCATCAACCCCGCCACCAACAAGGTATTGGCCCAGGTCACCGCCTGCGGTCAGGCCGAGGTCGACCTGGCCGTCGCCAGCGCCCGCAGGGCTTTCGAGCAAGGCCCATGGCCGCGCATGGCCCCGGGTGAGCGCAAGAAAGTGCTGCTGCGCCTGGCCGAGCTGATCCTGGCCCATCGCGAAGAACTGGCCCTGCTCGACTCGCTGAACATGGGCAAGCCGGTCATGGACGCCTACAACATCGACGTGCCGGGCTCGGCGCAGGTGTTCGCCTGGTACGGTGAGGCGCTGGACAAGCTGTACGACCAGGTGGCACCCACCGCGCCCAATGCGTTGGCCACCATCACCCGCGAAGCCCTCGGCGTGGTCGCCGCCGTGGTGCCGTGGAACTTCCCGCTCGACATGGCCGCCTGGAAGCTCGCCCCGGCGCTGGCTGCCGGCAACAGCGTGGTGCTCAAGCCCGCCGAGCAATCACCGTTCTCGGCGCTGCGCCTGGCCCAGCTGGCGCTGCAGGCCGGTGTGCCGGAAGGTGTGCTGAACGTGGTGCCGGGCCTGGGCGAGCAGGCTGGGCAGGCACTGGGCCTGCACCCGGACGTGGACTGCCTGGTGTTCACCGGCTCCACCCAGGTGGGCAAGTACTTCATGCAGTATTCGGCCCAGTCCAACCTCAAGCAGGTATGGCTGGAGTGCGGCGGCAAGAGCCCCAACCTGGTGTTCGAAAACTGCCAGGACCTGGACCTGGCTGCGGAAAAGGCGGCATTCGGCATCTTCTTCAACCAGGGCGAAGTGTGCTCGGCCAACTCGCGGCTGTACGTGCAGCGCTCCATCCATGACGAGTTCATCGAGCGCCTGCAGGCCAAGGCCCGCCAGTGGCTGCCAGGCAACCCGCTGGACCCGGCGAGCCGTGCCGGTGCAATTGTCGATGCCGGTCAGGCTGGCCGGATCCAAGCCGCCATCGCCCGCGCCGGGCAGGATGGTGCGCGGTTGGTGTGCGGTGGTCGGCGGCTGACTATCGATGGTTCGGACAATTATATCGAGCCGACCATTTTTGCCGGTGTCGATGGCCGTATGAGCCTGGCGCGGGAAGAGGTATTCGGGCCGGTGCTGGCGGTCAGTGCCTTCGACAGTGAAGAGCAGGCCGTGCGCCTGGCCAACGACAGCATCTATGGGCTGGCGGCGTCGGTGTGGAGCGATGACTTCAACCAGGTGCACCGCGTGGCACGGGCGTTGAAGGCCGGCACCGTGTCGGTGAACACGGTCGATGCGCTGGATGTGACGGTGCCGTTCGGCGGTGGCAGGCAGTCCGGGTTTGGCCGCGACCTGTCGCTGCACTCGTTCGACAAGTATTCACAGCTCAAGACCACCTGGTACCAGTTGCGCGCCTGATACATCCGATCTTGCACCGCGTCGCCTGTTTCGCGGGCTCGCCCGCTCCCACAGGTACTGCACTGGCTCCGGTGCTGCGCGGTCCCTGTGGGAGCGGGCAAGCCCGCGAAGCAGGCGACGCGGTACCCGGATCATTCATGGCGTTCCGTTAATTTTCCTTGCCAACCCGGCAGAAAGCTCGGGTCCGCTCTACACTGCTGCCAAGATGGGGCAGGGCTATGTGCCGCCACGCCCCCCGTCTCGCTGCCTGCGAATGGCTTCTGCCTGCATGATCGTCCTGGCTGCCCCGTCAAACCGACATACATGGAGTACCTGAGATGGGCTGCGTGTCGAATGGTCGTGCTGCTGGCAACGCCGGACGTGGCATTTCACTGCAGTGGCTGGTGGCACTCGCCATCGTGCTGGGCATGTTGCTGCTCGGCGCCGCCCTGGCCTGGCAGGGCTATCACGGCATTCGCCAGACCCTGGTGGCAGCAGCAGGTGACTCCGCCCAGCAAATTGGCAAGACCATCGACGAGCGCGCCCGGCGCCTGATCGACCCCGTGCACAGCAGCATCCGCCTGCTCGCCCACAACCCGGCCGCGCAAACCCCGGCTCAGCGCCTGGAGCGCTTGCCGCAACTGGTCGAGACGCTGGACGCCAACCGCATGCTAAGTGCTGCCTACATCGGTTATCCCAGTGGTGAGTTCCTGCTGGTGCGCCGCTTGCGCGACCCGCAGATGCTGCAGCGTTTCGCCGCACCGCCGGGCACGGCATTTCTGGTTCAAAGCGTCAGTCGTGAGGGCGGGGCGGTGCAGGGTGAATGGCGGTTCTACGACCGCTCGCTGAACCTGCTGCAGGCCCAGGCCAAGCCTGAATACCGCTACGATCCGCGCACGCGCCCATGGTTTGTCGAAGCCAGTGCCCAGCCCACCACCGTGCTGACCCACCCCTATGTGTTCTTCACCACCCGCGAGATCGGCCTGACCATGGCCCAGCGCAGCCTCGACGGCGGGGCGGTGATCGGCATGGACGTTTCGGTCGACGACCTGGCCAGTGAGACTCAGGGCCTGCGCATGACCCCCGGCACCGAGATCGTCGTGATCGACGACCAGGGCAGCGTGGTGGCCTACCCGGACCTGCAGCGGGTAATCGTGCACGAAGGGCAGGCCGTGCGCTTGTCGCGCATCGCCGAACTGGGCATTCCCAGCCTGGAGCACCTTTACGCCGACCTGCCGCAAGGCACCCGGCCGCAGCCTTATCAGGTGGACGGGCAGACCTGGTATGGCATGCGTGTGCAACTGACCAACCTGGCCGGGCAGGACCTGCAGGTGCTGATTGCCGTGCCAGGCCATGAGTTGCTGGCCGGTGCACGCAAGGTACTGCTCGAACAGTTGCTCTGGACCGCTGCCCTGATTAGCGTGCTGCTGGTGCTGGGTGGTGTGCTTGGCCGGCGTATCGGCCGCCCGTTGCGGTTGCTGGCTGAACAGGTACAAGGCCTGGCCGGCTTTGATTTCAGCCGCGAAGTCGGGGTGCGCTCGCGGGTATCCGAAGTGCGCGAGCTGAGCCGCGTGCTTAGCCGCATGTCCGGCACCATCCGCAGCTTTCAGGCGATTACCCTCACACTCAGCAGCGAGCGCGACCTGGAACGCATGCTCGACGGTGTGTTGACCCATCTGGTGGAAGCCGCCGGGGGCAGTGCCGGCGTGGTTTACCTGTTCGATGCCGAACACGCCTTGCTGCGCCTGGCCGCTGCCTGCCATGGCGAGCAGTACCCTGGCGAGCTGGCCGTGGATGAAACTGCCCAGCAGCACCTGGCCACGGCAGTGAGCCAGGCCCTCGGCCTGCATGAGGGCACCCTGGCCTTGGTGCTGAATGACCGCAGCCAGGCGCTGCTGGGCATATTGATCCTGCAACTGGGCGATGGACATGTACACGAGCAGGCAGGCCAGCCGTTGCGCAGCTTTGTCGCGGAACTGTCCGGGGTGGCGGCGGTGGCGATCGAGACGCGCCAGCTGGCCGAAGCCCAGCAACGCCTGCTGGATGCCATGATCAAGTTGCTGGCCGATGCCATCGATGCCAAGAGCCCCTATACCGGTGGCCATTGCGAGCGGGTGCCACAACTGGCGCAGATGCTGCTGGACCAGGCGGTGGCGGCTGAAACCGGCCCGTACGCCAGTTTCAACATGACCGCGTCTGAACGCTACGAATTCCACGTCGCGGCCTGGCTGCACGACTGTGGCAAGGTCACCAGCCCCGAGTATGTGGTGGACAAGGCGACCAAGCTGGAAACCTTGTACAACCGTATCCACGAGGTACGCATGCGTTTCGAGGTGCTCTGGCGGGATGCCGAGCTGGCCTATTGGCAAGGCCTGGCCAGCGGTGGCGACCAGCAGGCGCTGCAAGCCACCCTGGTGCGCAGCCAGGCGCAGCTGCAGGACGACTTCGCCTTCGTCGCCCAGGCCAACATCGGCGGCGAGTTCATGCAGGACGCCGACATCGAGCGCCTGCAGCAGATTGGCCAGCGCCTTTGGCAGCGCCATTTCGACAACCGCCTGGGCATCTCCCGTGATGAGCTGGAGCGCTTTGCCGACGTGCCTCCACCTGCGCTACCGGTTGACGAGCCACTGCTGGCCGACCGCCCCGAGCATTGCGTACCCTGGGGCCCCCGCAAGCCGCCGGTGGCCAAGGACGACCCGCGCAACCGCTGGGGCTTCGACATGCGCCTGCCGGCCTGTGCCAGCAATTACGGCGAGCTGTACAACCTGGCGATCCGCCGCGGCACGCTGAATGACGAGGAACGCTTCAAGATCAACGAACACATCGTGCAGACCATCATCATGCTCAGTTCCTTGCCGTTCCCTCGCCAGCTCAAGCGGGTTCCGGACATCGCTGGCAACCACCACGAGAAAATGGACGGCAGCGGCTACCCGCGCAGGCTGGGCAAGCAGGACCTGGGCATTGCCGAGCGGGTGATGGCCATTGCCGACATCTTCGAGGCGCTTACCGCGGCCGACCGGCCCTACAAGGCGCCGAAGACCTTGTCCGAGTCGGTGAAGATCCTGGTGGGCATGGCCCGCGGCGGGCACATCGACGGCCAGTTGCTGGAGCTGTTCCTCAGCAGTGGGGTGTACCGCCAGTATGCCGAGCGGTTCCTGCGTGCCGAGCAGATCGACGAGGTGGACGTGGCGTACTGGCTGGGGCAGATGCGTTGCCCGGCTTGAGCGAAAAATCAGACTCAGCCCCTTCCTTGTAGGCCAATGGGCCCAGCACTTTGCAGTAAGGCTTTATTGAAGTGTCGCCAGGGCTGGCCTCTTCGCGGGTAAACCCGCTCCTACAGGATCCTGTAGGAGCGGGTTCACCCGCGAAAGGGCCGGCTCAGGCACTCGAGATGTTTCAGCACTCCCACAGGGCACAGCCATCAGTGACCCGCTCACCTCATTCATACCCCTGCGCCTCGGCAATATGCCGCCCGGCCACATAGCCAAAGGTCAGCGCCGGGCCCAGGTTGATACCACCCGACGGATACCAGCCGCCAAACACGCTGGCCATGTCGGTACCCGCCGCATACAGGCCAGCAATCGGCTGCCCAGCTTCATCCAGCACCCGGGCATTCCCGTCGGTGCGCAGCCCGGCAAAGGTGCCAAAGCAGCCGGGCTGCACCTTCACTGCATAGAACGGACCATGTTCGATAGGCGCCACGCAAGGGTTTGGCCCCTTGTGCTGCGGGTCACCCTGCTTGCGGTTGAACGGTGTGGAACCTCGGCCGAACGCCGGGTCCTGACCGTTGCGGGCATGGTTGTTGAAGTCGCTGACCGTGGCGCGCAACCCTACCGGGTCGATGCCGCAGGCCTGGGCCAACTGCTCGAGGGTGGCAGCCCGCTTGAGATAGCCGCTACGCACGTGCGGCCACACCGGCAGTGGCGCCGGGCGGGCGTGGCCCAGGCCGTAGCGGCGCAGGAAACGGTGGTCGCAGACCAGCCACGAACACACCTCTTCGCCCTGAGGCACCGCCGCGATCATCGCTGACACGTAGTCGTAGTAGCCATGCGCTTCGTTGACGAAACGCTTGCCGTTGGCCAGCACGCCGATGATGCCCGGTTTGCCACGTTCGATGATGTGCGGGAAATGGCCGACGCTGCCGTCGCGGTGCGGCACTCGCGAAACCGGCGCCCAGGCCACCGGCGACTTCAGGTCGGTAGCGACCACACCGCCGGCCGACTCGCCCAGGCGCAGGCCGTCACCCGAACAACCCTTGGGGGGCAGGGCCAGGTTGTCATGGCCACTGGCATCGCGCGGGAACAGTTGCTGGCGGCGGGCGTTGTCGTTGGGGAAGCCACCCGCCGCAAGCACCACGGCCTTGGCACGGATCAGTTGCTCGCCCAGCGGTGTAGCCACCAGCGCGCCCCGCACCTGGCCATCCTCGACCAGCAGGCGTTTGGCCGGCGCCGATTCCTGCAGGCGCACGCCCAGGTCTTGTGCCGACCTGGCCAGGCGGGCCACCAGCGCCACGCCGTTGACCAGGTGCATCGCCCGGCCATACCGGGCCAGGTGGTACAGGTGGCGGCCAAAGCGTTTGCACACGTGCAGCAAGGCCTTGGGCGAGCGGGTCATGTTGAGGAACGCGGCAAGGTCGGCACCCGCCATTATCGGCATGCCCATGAACGAGGTTTCGCGCATGGTCTTGCGCAGGCGTGGCAGCAGCGCACCCACCTCGCGGGCGTCATAGGGCGCGGCAATCACCTGGTGCCCGCCCTGGGCCGCGCCCGGTGTGTCGCCATGCATGTCGGGGATGCCGTTGCCGTCGGCAAACTGCAGCGCCGTGTGCTTTTCGAAAAACGCCACCATGTGCGGGCAGGCTTCGAGGAAGGCGTCGACGCGTTCGGCGTTGTAATACGCCCCCAGTTCATTGCGCAGGTAGGTACGCGGCTGCTCGATGTCTTCCTCGATGCCGGCCCGGCGTGCCAGCGGGTTGCGCGGCACCCAGGCCCAACCACCGGACCAGGCGGTGGCGCCGCCGAACACTGGCTCCTTCTCAACCACGATCACCTTCTGCCCATGCCAGGCCGCCGTCACGGCCGCAGCCAGCCCGGCGGCACCAGAACCTATGACCAGCACATCGCATTCGGTTTCGTAGGGAGCGGAAGGCATTGCGGGATTCCTGTATTGTTATTGGAACAAGGTTCCACATTCTTATTGGCAGCGAATCGGCCCGCAAGGGTATGGCGGCCCTTCCGGGCAAGTAATGGGCGATAACCGGACAGTTCGTGCAGCCCTTGCTGCGGCGGCTATCGGCGGTGTGGAATCATCTTCTAGAATTCGCAGAAATTTCAGGGACCTGTGTCATGGCTGGTAGTCAGATCGAACGCGCCTTCAGTCTTGTAGAAAGCCTTACCGGTGAGCCGCAAGGGCTGCCGTTGCAAACCCTGGCCGAGCGCCTGGATATCCCCAAGAGCGCCACCCATCGCATGCTCACCGAACTGGTGCGGCTGGGCTATGTGCGGCAGAACCGGGATAACAGCCGCTACCAGCTGTCGGCCAAGCTGGTGGCGCTGGGCTTCCGCTACCTGGCCAGCAGCGGTGCCGACATCATTCAGCCGATTCTCGACCGCCTGGCCCAGGACAGCGGCGAACTGGTGCGTCTGGGCGTGATCGACGGTGCCCGCCAGACCTGGATCGCCAAGTCCCAGGGTGCCCGCTCCGGGCTGCGCTATGACCCGGACATGGGCCGCGACGCGCCGCTGTTTTACACCGCGTCCGGGCATGCCTGGCTGGCCAGCCTGGACGATGAGCAGGCGCTGCAGATGGTGTTGCGCCAGGGTATTGCCGACCCGGCGCAGTTCGGCCCGAATGCGCCGCGCTCCACCGACGAGTTGCTCAGCTACCTGCGCCGCGCTCGCGAGCGCGGCTATGCCTGGGTCGAGGAAACCTCGGCCATTGGCACCTCGGCCCTGGCTGCGGTGGTGCGCCGCCCGCAAAGTGACGAGGTGATCGGTGTGCTGAGCATTGCCGGGCCCAGTGCGCGCCTGGCGCAAAGCCGCCTGGCAGAACTGGCGCCGCTGTTGCTGGCGGCGGCAGAGGAACTATCGGCGGCCAGCCGGGCCAGTGAGTTGTTCGCCTGAAGGTGCATTTCCGGTCGATTACCGCACACTCTGTCCTGCGGCTTCTTCTTAAAAGATGAACCTGGTTCTAAATTGTCGAATGTGGATTGTGGAATCAGATTCCGGAATCCGCATGACAACAATGACAAGAGGACAGGCTGTTGAACGCACCCCTTCGTATTGCCTTGATCGGCGCCGGCAGCATGGGCCGCCAGCATTACCAGCATTTGCTGAATGTGCCGCAGGCCCAGCTGTGCGCTGTGGCCGACCCGGGCCCGCAGGCCGAGGCCTTTGCCGCCGAATGCGGCGTGCCCTGTTTTGCCGACCACCGCCAGATGCTGGAGCACGCGCGCCCCGAGGCAGTGATCGTCGCCAACCCGAACAACCTGCATGTCGCCACCGCCCTGGACTGCGTCGAGGCCGGTGTACCGGTGCTGGTCGAAAAACCGGTGGGCGTGCACCTGGATGAAGTCCGCGCGCTGGTGGAAGCCTCGCGCCGCCACGATGTGCCGGTGCTGGTCGGCCATCATCGCCGGCACAACCCGCTGATCGCCAAGGCTCACCAGGTGATTGCCGACGGCAAGCTGGGCCGATTGATCAACGTCACCGCGCTGTGGCAGTTGCAAAAGCCCGACAGCTATTTCGACACCCCCTGGCGCCGCGAGCCGGGCGCTGGCTTCCTGCTGACCAACCTGATCCATGACCTCGACCTGCTGCGCCACCTGTGCGGCGAGGTGGTACAGGTGCAGGCATTCACCCGCAACGATGTGCGCGGTTTTGCCAACGAGGACAGCGCCGCGGTGCTACTGCAGTTCGCCAATGGAGCATTGGGCAGCCTGACTGGCTCCGACGCGGTGGCCGCGCCGTGGAGCTGGGAGCTGGACTCCGGCGAAAGCCCGGTCTACCCGCGCCAGGATGGCCAGCCGTGCTACCTCCTGGCCGGCACCCAGGGGGCGCTGAGCATTCCGCAACTCAAGCGCTGGCACTACGCCGAGGCCGGGTCGGGCTGGCACACGCCGTTGTTGCAGAGCGAGGAAAGCATCCCCGCCGGCGAGGCATTGACCTTGCAGTTGCAACACTTCGTACGGGTTGCCCGGGGTGAACAGGCGCCGCTGATCGATGCCGCCGATGGTGGCCGTACCCTGGCGCTGATCGAGGCGATCCGCCAGGCAGCGGAAACTGGCCGGGCCTGTGTGCCCGAGCACATTGCTTGAATTGTCGGGTGACGATAATGACTGATCGAATTTTCTCTCTGGCAGCGCTGACGGTACTCGAGCTGTCCCCGCCGGACATGGTCGAGGCAGCAGCCCGCGCCGGTTACAGCCACGTTGGCCTGCGCCTGGTGCCCGCCACCGAGCAGGAGCAGCATTTCCCGCTGGTGGCCGATGCCGGCCTGCGCCGGCAGACCCAGGCGCGCCTGCGCGACACGGGCATCAAGGTGCTCGACCTGGAGATCCTGAGGCTGAAGCCGGAAACCTGTGTCGCCGATTTCGAGCCGATCCTGGCGGTGGGCGCCGAGCTGGGCGGCACGGAGCTGCTGGTGGCTGGCAACGACCCGGATGAAGCGCGGCTGACCGAGCGCTTTGCTGCGTTGTGTGACCTGGCGGTGGGGTATGGCATCCATCCGCATCTGGAGTTCATGCCCTGGACTGATGTGCGTGATCTGCGCCAGGCCATGCGGGTGGTGGCCAACGCTGACCGTGCCAATGGCTGTGTGCTGGTGGATGCCTTCCACTTCAACCGCTCCGGTTCTTCGCTGGACGATCTGGCGCAACTGGCACCGCAGCGCATGCGCTATGCCCAGCTGTGCGACGTTGCCGGCCCGGTGCCGGCCGAGATGGAAGAGATCCTGCGTCAGGCACGCAACGAGCGGCGCTTCCCGGGCGAGGGCGATGCCGATCTGGTCGGCCTGCTGCGCGGCTTGCCGCCAAATGTGCCGTTGAGCCTGGAGATCCCCACACGGCAGTTGCTGGAACAGGGCATGAGCGGCGAACAGCGTGCGCGCATGGCGCTGGAGAAGGCCATGGCAGTGTTGGCCAGAGTCTGATTGATAGAGCGCGGCGCATGGCACGGGCTACCGCCCGTGTTCGCGGGCACGCCCGCTCCCACGGGTACAGCGCATGGCTTGAGCCCTGTGAAGCCCTTGTGGGAGCGGCTTTAGCCGCGAACACCGGCGCAGCCGGTGCCAGGCACCGCGTTGGATTCTTCGCGGCTGAAGCCGCTCCCACAGGTACAGCGCATGTCTTGACTCAGGCGCGACCCCACACAGTGCGTTCATCGGACTGATCAAAAAAAGGGCCCGCAAGGGCCCCTAGAGGAAAATGGTCAGCGCGTTCAGGCGCTCTCGATCTTGCGCGGCGCCATGAAGTACATCCACACCAGCGCCAGGAAGTACATCGCCGGGATCATGGTGAACAACACGGCATAGTTGTTATTGGTAGCGGTCAGCACGCTACCGACGATCTGCGTCATGAACATCCCGCCAATCGCAGCGCACATGCTGCCGAAACCGAACACGGTACTCACCAGGTGCTTGGGCGTGTAGTCCATCACCAAGCTCCAGATATTCGCCGTCCATGCCTGATGCGCACCCACCGCCAGCGAGATGGCCGCCACCGCGACCCACAGGCCACTGGCGTTGGCGGCAAAGGTGACGCTGACCATGGTGCAGGCGAAGATCAGCATCGACACCAGCCGCGCGGTGGTCGCGCGCACGCCACGGCCGATCAGCCAGGAAGACAGGATGCCGCCGCCGATGCTGCCGAAGTCCGCCGTCAGCCAGATGATGATCAGCGGGATGCCCATCTGGGTCACGTTGATGCCCAGGCTGTATTGCTGGTTGAGGAACGGTGGCAGCCAGTACAGGTAGAACCAGAACACCGGTGCGGTAATCGCGTAGGCCACCGCGAAGGCCCAGGTGCCACGCAGGCGCAGGATACGGCTGAACGGCACGCGGGTTGGCTCGGGCTCGTCATCCTGCTGGATGTACTCCACCTCGCTCTGGCGCACGCGCGGGTGATCTTCAGGGTTGTAGTACTTCAACACCCACAGCACCACCCACACCAGGCCCAGGCTGCCCATGGCGATGAACGCGGCCTGCCAGCCCCACACGGCCAGAATCATCGGCAGCAGGGCCGGTGTGACCATGGCGCCGACGTTGGTGCCGGCATTGAACAGGCCGGTGGCGATGGCCCGCTCGCCAGCCGGGAACCACAAGCGCACGGTCTTCACGCAGGCCGGGTAGTTGGCGGCCTCGGTCAGGCCGAGGATGAAGCGGCACACCATGAAGCCAGCGGCCGAGGTGGCCAGGCCGTGAGCGCCGGTGGCCAGGCTCCACAGCAGCACGGCGAAGAAGAACGCGCGCTTCACCCCGACCTTGTCGATCAGCCGGCCCTGCAGCAGGAAGCCGACCGCGTAGCCGACCTGAAACCAGAAGTTGATGTTGGCGTAGTCCATCGCCGTCCAGCTCATTTCCTTGGCCAGTACGGGCTGCATGATGCCGAGCGCGGCACGGTCGATGTAGTTCAGGGTGGTGGCGAAGAACACTAGGGCGAGCATGCCCCAACGGGTCTTGCCGACGCCGAAGGCGCCGCGAAGCTTGTCGCCGATCGAACCCTGGGGCATCCGGGGGGCGGCGGGGGTGATCTTGGAGTGGTTCATAAACTGCTCGATTCTTGAAATTGTATTCAGCTGTGGTGCTGCGAGTACGTGACCAGTTCCCAGGCAGGGGGCACGCAAGGCCGGTGCATGGTGAGCAGTGAAGGCGGCAGCGTCAATTAAGGGGAGGGGCTAGTGTTCGGTTACCGAACGGTTGCGTTGGGCCTGCGGGCGAGGCAAGGGGCAACGTGAATTCAGGTGGTCAAGGTACTCAACGCTCTACCAGCCAGATAACCGAATGTCATCCCCGGCCCCAGTGTGATACCGCCACTCGGGTAGTGCCCGCCCATCACGCTGTGCATGTCGTTGCCCACCGCATACAGCCCGGGGATCGGCCGCGCATTGCGGTCTAGTACCCGGGCCGAGGCATCCGTGCCCAGGCCGGCGAAGGTACCCAGGCTGCCTGGCAACAGTTTCACTGCGTGGAACGGCCCGTGCAGCAGTGGCCGCAGCGACGGATTGGGGGCTTGCGACGGCTCGCCCTGCGCCCGGTTGTAGGCCGATACACCGCGCCGGAAAAGCGGATCTTCACCCTGGGCTGCATGGCGGTTGAAGCCGTCCACCGTGCGCTGCAACTGCTCGACGTCGATCCCGCAGCGCTGCGCCAGTTCCTCCAGCGTGCGACCGCTGTGCAGGTAACCGCAGCGTTGATAGTGACGGGTGGGGAAAGGGAAGGGCTTGGCCCAGCCGATACCATAGCGACGTTGCGCGGCATGGTCGCAGATCAGCCAGGCTTCCGGCGCTTCACCCTTTGGCGTGGCGGCGAACAGTGCGTTCATGAAGTCGTGGTAGCAATCGGCCTCGTTGACGAAGCGCCGGCCATCGCGGCGCACGGCGATGAAGCCGGGTTTGGCGCGATCGACCAAGTGCGGGAAATGGCCGAAACTGCCATCGCTGCGCGGCACCCGCGACACAGGTACCCAGGCACCCGCATGGGCCGTGGTCGCCTGGACCAGGCCACCGGCCTGTTCGCCCAGGTGCAGGCCGTCGCCGCTGTTTTCCCTGGGGGCTGCGGAGTAATGCCGGGTACCGTCCGGCGCATGCGGCATCAGTTGCGCGATGCGCTGGCGATCATGCGCAAAGCCACCGCAGGCCAGCACCACACTGCGGCGGGCGTGGATCATCTGACCGTCGGCAAACTGTGCGCCGCTGACCCGGCCTTCGCCCAGCAGGCGGCTGGCCGGCTTGTCGGTCAGTAGCGTCACGCCAAGGTCCAAGGCGCTGCGCAGCAGCCGTGCCACCAGGGCGTTGCCATTGACCAGTTGCAGGCCGCGGCGGTGCAGCAGCAGATCGCGGCAATGGCGCAGCAGGCGTTTGCCCACATGCAGCGCGGCCGTGGGCGAGCGTGTGGCGTTGAAGAAGGCGGCCATGTCGGCGCCGCCGGCAATGCCCATGCCGGCCAGGCTGACGATGTCCAGCGGTGGGCGCAGCTTGTGCAGCCAGGGCCCGAGCAGGCGCCCGTCGTATGGCAGGGCGCACAGCGAACGACCACCGCGCGTGCTGCCATCGCCCTCGCGCATGTCGGGCATGCGGCTGCCGCACTGGAACTGCACGGCGGTGTGTTGCTGGAAGAACGCCACCATCTCCGGGCCATAATGCAGGAAGGCGCGCTGGCGCGGGTCCAGTTCGCTGACGTGGGTTTGCCCGCGCAGGTAGCGCTCCGGGGCATCGTCGGTCTCGACGATGCCTTCTGCAATGGCCAGCGGGTTGCGCGGTATCCACAGCCAGCCCCCCGACCAGGCACTGGTGCCGCCCAGTTGGCTGGCTTTTTCCGCGACGATCACCTGCTGGCCGTGATGGGCGGCAGTAACGGCGGCAGCCAGGCCAGAGGCACCGGAGCCGATGACGAGTACGTCACATTCGAGGGGTTGCATCGTGGGGTTCCGCTCAGGCATTGGAGGAAGGTTTTAGTTTTACTGCAGCGGCGAAAAGCCGGTGGGCCGCAGCATTCGCGACTGCAAGCGCAGCACCGCGCCCAGCTCGCGATTGCGCCTTGAGAACTCTGCCCAACGGGGGTCCGCTGCCATGGCTGCGCGGCGTGCCATGCGTTCGTCGAGGCTGGCATAGCCCCAGATATGCACCACCTGGTTGACCTCGCCGAACTCGCTGGTGAAAAAGCCGACCAGGTTACCGAGATGCTCGCTTTGCACCTCCAGCGCGTGGCTTTGGTACAGGCTCAGCCAGTCGGCCATTTTCAGTGGGTCCAGGGTGTAGGTTCTCAGTTCGTAGTACATGCTGGGGTCTCCATTTGGGTGGTTGGCGCCTGCAGGCGCGCGGCGATGTGGTTGGCAGCGAGCCAGCCGAAGGTGAGGGCGGGGCCCAAGGTGATGCCGGGGCCGGGGTAGGTGCCTTTCATCAGTGAGTTCATGTCGTTGCCCACTGCATAAAGCCCGGCAATCGGCTGGCCATCGCGGTTCAGCACGTTGGCCTGGGCGTTGGTCACCAGGCCGCGGGCTGAGCCAAGGTCGCCGGTGTGGATGCGGATGGCGTAGAACGGGCCGCTGGTCAGCGGCGCCAGGCATGGGTTGGGCGTGTGTTGCGGGTCGCCCATGTAGCGGTTGTAGCTGTTGCCGCCTTTGCCGAACGCGCGGTCGATGCCGTTGCGGGCGTCGGCGTTGAACTGCTCCAGGGTCTGCATGAATACCTGTGGGTCGACACCAATGGTCTTGGCCAGTGCCTGCGCTGTTGCGGCGCGGTGCAGGTAGCCGGCATGGATCAACGCCTGGTTGTCCACCGGCTTTGGCCGCGCGAGGCCCAGGCCGTAGCGGTTCATCGCTTCGGCATCGCAGACCAGCCAGCAGCTGGCGATGCCTTTGGCGAACATGGTCTGCACGAAGTGGTGGTAGGAATCGGACTCGTTGACGAAGCGTCGCCCGTCCGGGCCCACCGCGATCACCCCCGGCTTGGCGCGGTCGGTGACCAGGTGCGGGAAGCGCTCACGCTCGCCACTGACATGGCGCAGTTCCGAAACCGGTGCCCAGAAGAAGTTGGCCACCAGACCCTCACCCTGGGCAGCGGCCACGGCTTGGCCAAGGCGCAGGGCAGCGCCGTCATTGCTGGGCGGTGACATGGTCAGGTGCGGCGCCTGCCGGGCCGGCCGGTAGCTGTCGGCCAGCGCGCCTGCAGCGAACCCGCCCATGGCGCACACCACACCGCCCCGGGCCAGCACCCGTTCACGGCGCCCTTCGCGTTGCACCACCACGCCGGTGACCACGCCGCGTTCGACGATCAGCTCCAGGGCTTCGCTGCGCAACCACAGCTGGGTGCCATGGGCGAAGGCGCTGCTGGCCAGGCGGGCGATCAAGGCGTTGCCGGTGGTAAGGCGGGTGCCACGCGGATGATGCAGGCGGTCCCGCGCGTAACGCGCCATCAGCTTGAGGCAATGCCAAAGCGACCGGGGCGAGCGGCGAATACTGAGAAAGTGCTGGATATCCACGCGGTTGACCATCATGCCGCCGAACAGCAACATGCCGGGCGGCGGCATCTGCAGGTCCTTGAAGTGCGGGCCGAGCTGCCTGCCGTCGTACTCGACCATCTCCAGCGCCCGGCCAAACTGGGTGGCACCGGGGGCGTCCGGGTAGTAGTCCGGCGAATGCGGGCGCAGGGCGTAGCGCAGTTCGGTGTTCTGCTCCAGCCAGCGCAGCGCCTGGTGGCCATGCTCGATGAAGGCGTCGACCAGCGCGGGGTCATAGCCGTCGCCGATGACCTGCCTGAGGTAGGTGCGAATGGCCTCGGGGGAATCCACCGCACCAGCGGCGCGGGCTTGATCAGTACCATAGAGCCACACCGCCCCACCGGAAATTGCCGAGGTACCGCCAAAGTGCTCGGCCTTTTCCACCACCAGCACTTTCAGCCCCCGGCGGGCGGCGGTGGCGGCAGCGGTAAGGCCACCGGCGCCGCTGCCCAGCACGACCAGGTCAAAGTTGTGTTGCGCATGTTCATGTGTCGGCATGGCTTCAGATCTCCAGCGGCGTGACGCCCATGAAGGCGCCCAGGTGGCCGAGTTGGGCGAAGGCCATTTCCGGGCCGGTCTGGACCGCGCAGCCAACCTGGCGTGCCCGGTTCAGCAGCGGGGTGATCTCGGGCGAGGTGACCACATCGGCGACCAGGGTTTCGGGTTGCAAGGTGGCGAGCAGGGCGGCAGGCAGTGGCAGCTCCGCGCTACCGCCCATGCCGACAGGGGAGGCGTTGACCAGCAGGTCGAAGCCTTCCAGCCCGTCGACCCGGGTGGCGATTTCGACCGTGGGGAAGGCATTGCCGAGCAGCTCGCACACAGCGCCCATGCGCGCTGTGCTGGGGTCGCTGAGGGTGACGCTGGCGATGCCGGCCTCGCCCAGTGCATAGGCAATGGCACTGCCGACCCCGCCGCAACCGATTACCAACGCACGCTTGCCGGCCGGCTCGAAGCCATGTTTGCGCGCAGCACCGAGGAAGCCGGCGCCGTCCACGTTGTCGCCCAGCAGTCGCCCGTCACGCTCTCGGCGAATCACATTGACCGAGCCCAGCGCGGCTGCGCGCTCGCTCAGGCTATCAAGGCGGCTGGCCAGGGCCTGCTTGTACGGCACGGTGACCACGCAACCGCGCAGGTTCTGCCAGCCACGCAGAGTGCCGGCAAAGGTATTCAGCGCGGTCTCCTGCAGGTCGATGGGCAGCATGGCGAGGTTGCAGTTGTTGTTGGCGAACCAGGTGTTGAAGTTTTCGGGGGACTTCACCTGGGCAATGGGCGAACCGACGATGGCGACCAGTTCAGTCGAACCACGAATCATGCTGACCTCCTTATTGGCGTTGTTATGCAGGCCAAGGGTGAGGCAAGGGGGCGTGGGCAACAATGCGCTGATCGGGCGTTTAATGCGATAATCGCACCATTGATCCGGTTATCGCGGTAATCGGCTGTTTTTGCCCTGCTTGCGAGTCGAATAGATGAACACCCCCGCTATCCACCCCCGTGACCTGATCGCCGGCTTGCAGAAGGGCCTGGCGCTGATGCAGCTGTTCAGCGCCGAGCAGCCGCGCCTTAGCGTGCCGCAGGCGGCCAGGTTGTCCGGCCTTACCCCCAGTGCCGCGCGGCGGTTTCTGTTGACCTTGGTGCACGAAGGGTTTGCCGAAACCGACAGCCGTGAGTACTGGCTTACGCCCAAGGCGCTGCGCCTTGGCCAGGCGTATGTGGACTCGGCGCAACTGCCGCGCATGCTGCGGCCGATCGTCGAGCAGGTGGCGCGGCAGACCCAGGAGCATGTGTCGGTAGGTACCCGTGATGGTGACGAGATCATCCACCTGGTACGCAGCCGCTACAGCCATGTGTCTTCGTTGTCGATCCGGCCGGGTTCGCGGGTGCCGATGTATTGCACTGCCGGTGGGCGTGTCTGGCTGGCCTGGCTGGATGAGGTGGAGCGGGATGCCTACTTTGCGCGTAACCCGCTGCGAGGGTTGACGCCTTATACGCAGACGGACCGGTTGCAGCTGGAGGCGGAGTTGCTGCGGGTGAAGGAGCAGGGGTTCTGTATCGTGGACCAGGAGTATGAAATCGGCATGCGCGTGCTGGGTGTGCCACTGTTGGACCGGGCTGGCCGGCTGAAAGCGACGTTGACCATCACCACCCATGCTTCGCGGTTGAGTGTGGATGAAATACGCTTGCGGTATCTGCCGACCCTGTACGAGGCCCAGGCGTTGTTGCGGCCGGTGCTGGATTGAGGTGTTAGGGTTTGGAGGCGTGTTGCCTTCTCGCGGGAAACTCGATCTCATAGAACTGAACATGATTCATTGAGCTAGCCGGGACCCTGTGGGAGCGGCTTCAGCCGCGAACACCGGCGCAGCCGGTGCCATGCACCGCGCTGGATTCTTCGCGGCTAAAGCCGCTCCCACAGGGTACGCGGACCGCTTGTGAATTCCGTTCTATACGTGACAGCGCAGCCCAAAGGGGTGGGAGCGGCCCAGGCCCTCGGCTTATCGCTCGATCTGGCGGTTCCAGCGCGCGTTCCATTCGGGGCGCTGGGTGTTGACCTGGTCCCAGTCGATGGTCACGGCAGTCTGCAGGTAGGTCTGCATGGCTTCGACCTGGCCACGGGTCTTGTCGCTGGTGGGGGTGTTGGGGTTGGACGGGATCTGGTCACCCAGCTCCAGTGCCGGCGACTGCGCCTCGGGGCTGAGCAGGAACTCGGCGAGCTTCTGCGCAAGTTCCGGCTGGTCGTTGTTGGCCGTGACGCATTCGGCCTGGTTGAGCACCACGGCACCTTCCTTGGGCGCGGCGTACTCCACCGGGATGCCTTTGAGCTTCAGCGCCGTCACCTGGGTGGGGGTGAGCGGGAACAGCGCGGCTTCGTCGGTTTGCACCATTTCCGAGAGCTTGGCCGAGTTGGGGATGTATTCCAGCACGTTCGGGCCCACGTTCTTCTGCCAGGCCGTGAAGCCCGGGTTGACATCGGTATCGCTACCGCCGTGCAGGCGGTTGTACATCAGGAAACCATGCAGGCCGAAGGTGGACGATGCCATCGACTGGAACACCACCTTGTCCTTGAAGCGCGGGTCAGCCAGGTCGTTCCACGAGGTGGGCGCCGCCCAGCCATTGGCTTTGAACAGGCGGCTGTTGTAGGCAAGCCCGGTCACGCCCAGGCTGACTGCGGCGGCCTTGTCCTTGATCAGGGCCTTTTCCGGCAACTGGGCCAAGGTCGGGTTGGGTTTGAGCGTGCTGCACAGGCCCATGCCGATGGCGCGGTACATGATGCCGTCATCCAGCACCATCACATGGATCGACGGCTTGTTCGGCGTGGCCTGGACCTTGGCCAGGATGTCGGCCGAGGTGCCGGGGACAATCACCACCTTCACGCCGTTGGCCTGCTCGAACTTTGGCAGGATATTGTCGCTGAACAGCCGTTCCATGGTGCCGCCGTTCATGCCCAGGTACAGCGTGGGTTGGGCCATGGCGGGCAGGCAGGCGAACAGGCCGGGCACGGTGCAGAACAGGGCGAGCAAACGTTGCTTGTGCGTCATGACAGGTTTTCCTTGTGGTGGTTGGGCTGAAAGCGGTTGATGGAAAAAGCCGCCAGGCTGAGCGTCGGCGCGCCGTGCAGGATGCATTGCGCCAACGCTTCACCGGCAGCCGGGCCTATCTGGAAGCCGGCACCGGCAAAGCCGAAACCATGCAGCAGGCCGGGCTGGTGCAGGCTGGGGCCGAGCACCGGTTCGTCATCGGGCAGGTAGCCTTCGGTGCCGCTCCAGGTGCGAATGGCCTGGGCGCCGGCCAGTGCCGGGTACAGCTCGGTGGCGTTGTGCAGGATGTCGAGCACTGCGGCCTGGCCCGGGCGTGCGGTGGTCGGGGTCAGGGCAAAACCGCGCCCGCCGCCCAGCACGCAGTTGCCACGCGCCACCTGGCGGGCATAGATGCCGCCGCCTTCGACCCCGGTGCTGGCGGTCATGAACAGCGGCAGCGGCTCGGTGACCAGCATGGCTGGGTGGGCCGCGGTCAGCGGCACCGGCTCGCCGAACCGCTCGGCCAATTGCGCCGACCAGGCGCCGGCGCAATTCAACAGCCAGGGCGCCTTGAAGCCTTGGCCGCTGCTGGTGTGTACGCTGAAGTGGTGGCCGTCGTGTCCCACCTCCAGCACCTTGCACTGTTCATGCACCTGGGCGCCGCTGCGCCTGGCCGCCTGGGCGAAGGCCGGTGACACCAGCCGTGGGTTGGCATGGCCGTCCTCGGGGCAGTACGAGGCGCCGACGGCGATATCGCCTACCCAGGGGAAGCGCTGGCGCAGTTCGCGTCGTTCAAACAGTTGCAGGCGAAGGTCAAAAGCCTGGGTACGCCGGGCATAGGCCTTCAAGGCATCGAAGTCGGTTTCGCTGCGGGCCAGCTTCAGGTGGCCGCTGCGGGCGTATTCGCCATCGATGCCGATCCATTCGCGCAGATTCCCCCAGATGGCATGGGCGCGCATCGACAACGGCAGCTGGGCCAACGAGCGGCCCTGGCGGCGCACACCGCCGTAGTTCACTCCGCTGGAATGCGAGCCGCAGAAGTCGCGTTCCAGCAATGCCACTTGCCGACCAGCGCGGGCCAAGGTCAAGGCCGCGCTGCTGCCGATGATGCCGCCGCCGACGATGATGGCGTCCACTTCGATCAGCTTCATGGTTTTATCTCCAGGCCAAAGGGCAGGGGCTTGACCGGTGCCTGGCCACGCAGGCGCCCTACCTGGTCAATGGCCCGACCGCTTTCGCAGGCGATCAACTCGGCGGCAGCTGCACCGCACACGCGGCCCTGGCAGCGGCCCATGCCGACTCGGCACATGGCCTTGACCCGGTTGATTTCCCAGTGCCCGGCACGCACGGTGGCGCGGATTTCCCCGGCGCTGATCTGCTCGCAGCGGCACACGGTGAGCTCGTCCGGGGCTTGCCGGGCCCACTGCTCGGGGAATGGAAAGGCCTGCTCCAGCCCCTGGCGGAAGCGCTGCAAGGTGGCCAGGCGCCTTTCCAGTTGCTGCTGGCGCTGCGGGTTGCCGGGCTTGCCAAGGTCGGCCAGCAGTGTCAGGGCGGCCAGTTCACCGCTCATCTCGGCACCGTCGGCACCGAGGATGCCGGTACCATCGCCCGCCAGGTACACGCCAGGGCTGGTGGCCCGGCCCTGGGCGTCACGTACCGGTAGCCAGGCGCGGTTGAGCACGCTCCAGGCGAATTGGCAACCCAGCAGGTCGGCCAGTTGGGTTTCACTGCGCAGGGCGTGGGCGAATGCCACGGCGTCGCACGGCAAGTCGTGTTGTTGGCCATTGTGCGACCAGCGCACACCGCTGGCACGTTGCTCGCCGTCGATACCCAGCAGGGTCACGCCTTGGTGCACCGGCACACCCTTGCGGGCCAGCCTGGCTCGGTAGTACAGGCCCTTGGCAAAGGTGCCCGGTTGTAGAAGCAGGCGTGGCAGGGCACGCACCTGGGCGCTGAACGGTGAGGTGTCGAGTACCGCGCTGACCGTGGCACCGGCCTTGGCGTACTGGTAGGCCACCAGGTACAGCAGCGGCCCGCTGCCGGCCAGCACCACCCGTTCACCGATCGCGCAGCCCTGGAACTTCAGGGCGATTTGCGCAGCGCCCAAGGTATAGACCCCAGGCAGGGTCCAGCCGGGTATCGGCAATACTCGGTCGGTGGCACCGGTGGCGACGATCACCCGGTCGAACGCCAGGCGGTCGGCCAGTTGGCCCTGTTGCAAGGTGTCCAGCACTTGCTGCTCGGCGTTCCATACCAGGGTGTCCGGGCGGTAGTCGACCTGCCCGCGCAGTTGCTCAAGGGTGGTGTGCACGGCTTGCGCTTTTCCTGCCTCGAAGCCGTACAAGGCTTTGGCCGAGCGGCGAAAGTTGGTCGGCTGTTGGCGGTAGATCTGCCCGCCGCCGCGGCTGGCTTCGTCCAGCAACACCGGGCGCAGGCCGTGGGTTACCAGGGTTTGCGCGGCGCGGATGCCGGCCGGGCCGGCGCCGATGATCACGATCGCACTCATGGCTGGCGCCCCGGGTCGCGGGTCACGCACTGGCCCGGTTCCAGAAAGGTCGAGCAGGCGCGTACCCGACGGCCATCCTGCAGGCGTACCCAGCAGTCCTGGCAGGCGCCCATCAGGCAGAAGCCGGCGCGTGGTTCGGCGCTGAAATCGCTGCCGCGCAGGTGCCCGGCATTGGTCAGGATGGCAGTCAGCAGGGTATCGCCACTCATGCCTTTGGCCGGTTGGCCGTCGAGCAGGAAGGGCACAGGCTCGCGGTCGTGTTCGGCCACGCGCTTGAACAGAGGCATGGGGGCATTCCTTGTCATTGCTTGCCCACCAGCACGCGGTCCAGGCCATATACGCGGTCCAGGGCGACCATGGTCAGGGCGGTGACGGCGATAACCAGCGCCGAGACGGCGGCCATCATCGGGTCGATGGATTCGGTGGCGTATACGTACATGCGCACTGGCAGGGTCTGGGTGGCAGGCGAGGTGACGAAGATCGACAGGGTCACTTCGTCGAAGCTGTTGATGAACGCCAGCAGCCAGCCGCCGGCCACACCGGGCAGGATCATCGGCAGGGTGACCTTGCAGAACAGCGTGACCCGGCCAGCACCCAGGCTTTGCGCGGCCTGCTCGGCGCTGCGGTCGATACCGATGGCTGCAGCCAGTACCAGGCGCAGCACGTAAGGGGTGATCACCACGACGTGGGCGAACACCAGCCAGGCGAAGCTGCCATTGACCCCCAGCAAGGCGAACAGCCGCAGCAAGGCCACACCCAGAACCAGGTGCGGGATGATGATCGGCGACAGCAGCAGGCCGTTGAGAAAGCCTTGGCCGGGGAAGCTGTAGCGGGTGATCGCCAGGCCCGCCGGCACGGCGATCAAAGTGGCCAGCGAGGCAGCCAGGGCCGCGAGTTTCAGGCTGTTGTAAAACGCATCGAGGAAATCGGCACGCTCGAACACGGCGCTGAACCAGCGCAGCGAGAAGCCGGCGGTGGGCAGGCTGAGGGTGTTTTCCGGGGTGAATGCCACCAGGCACACCACCACCAGCGGGGCGAGCATGAACAGCATCACCAGGGCGTGAAAGGACAGGGCCAGCGGGCCGTTACGGGTCATCGGTTCAGACTCCAAGTGCGCGTTTGTAGCGGCGTTCGACCAGCCGGTTCCAGCTGAGCATCACCAGCAGGTTGATCAGCAGCAGGGCCACGGCGATGGTGGCACCCATCGGCCAGTTCAGTTCGGCCAGGTACTGGTCGTAGATCATGGTGGCGACCATCTTCAGCCGGCGTCCGCCCAGCAGGCCGGGGATGGCGAACGAACTGGCGGCCAGGCCGAACACGATCAGCGTGCCTGACAGCACGCCGGGCATGATCTGTGGCAGCACGATGCGGCGGAACACCGTCCACTGGCTGGCACCCAGTGACAGCGCGGCTTGCTCGGCAGCCGGGTCGAGCTTCTGCAGCGAGGTCCACACCGGGATGATCATGAACGGCAGCATCACGTGGACCAGGCCGATGATCACTGCAAAGGGCGTATACAGCAGCTTCACCGGCTGGCCGCCGAGGGCAGTGATGCCCTGGTTGACCAGGCCGTCGGCGCCCAGCAGCAGGCTCCAGCCGAAGGCCCGCACTACCACCGAAATCAGCAGCGGGGTCAGCACCAGGATCAGGAAGATCGAGCGCCACGGCGCGCCCATGCGGCTGAGCACCAAGGCCTCGGGGATGCCGATCAGCACGCAAAGCAGGGTGACCAGGGCGCTGATCCAGAAGGTGCGGAAGAAGATCTCGTAGTAGTAGGTGTCGGTCACCAGGCTCAGGTAATGGCCGAGGGTGTACTGGCCGGCCTGGATGCCGCTGCTGTAGTCGAACGCGTTGAACGACAGCAGCACGGTCAGCCCCAGTGGCACCACCAGCAAGGCCAGGAACAACAGCAGCGCCGGGCTGCTGAGGCCGTAGCCCCAGGCGCTGCTGCGCAGCTTTGCCGCGCTCATGCCGCCACCTCGCCAGCGTTCAGTACCCGCAGCAGGGCATCGTTCCAGTCCAGGCCGACCTGTGTGCCTTCATCCAGCGGTGTGTTGCCGTCGTTGGCACGCACCACGGCCAGGTTGCCCAGAGCAGTGTCGACCCGATACAGCCACTGGCTGCCGAGGAAGTAGCGGCAGCTGATGCGGCCTGCGAGCCTGCCGCTACCGGCCGGGCCGAGGCTGATTTTTTCCGGGCGCAGGCTGAGGGTCAGCGGGCCCTGGGCATTGGCCTGCGGTTGCCCGCCGGGGCCGGTTACGCCGCGGAGGCGGTTGGCCTTGCCGACAAAATCGGAAATGAAGGGCGTACCCGGGTGTTCGTAGAGGCGGTAGGGGTCATCTACCTGGGTAATGCGCCCGGCCTCCATCACCACCACCCGGTCGCTGATCGACAAGGCCTCGGCCTGGTCGTGGGTGACCATCAAGGTGGTAATGCCGACCTCGTTCTGGATGCGACAGATCTCGAACTGCATTTCTTCACGCAGGTGGGCGTCCAGGTTGGACAGCGGTTCGTCCAGTAGCAGCACCGGCGGTTCGATCACCAGTGCGCGGGCCAGGGCCACCCGCTGACGCTGGCCGCCGGAGAGTTCGCGCGGGTAGCGCTCGGCATGCTTGTCCAGGCGCACCAGCGCCAGGGACTGGTCGACCCGGCGGGCGATGTCGGCGTTGGCCACCTTGCGCATGCGCAGGCCGAAGGCGACGTTGTCGCGCACGGTCATGTGCGGGAACAGCGCGTAGCTCTGGAACACCACGCCCAGGCCTCGGCTGGCCGGCTTGGCGTGGGTGATGTCGCGGCCGTCGAGGACAATGCGGCCGCTGGTGACCTCGACGAAGCCGGCAATCATTTGCAGGGTGGTGGTCTTGCCGCAGCCCGAAGGGCCAAGCAGGGAGACGAACTCGCCTTTCTCGATGGCCAGTGACGAGCTGGCCACTGCCTCCGTGGCGCCATAGCGCTTGCAAAGCTTGTCGATCAACAGAAAGGTCATGGCTGTGCTCCATCGCAAACGGAACCGGGGTCAACCGGCAGTTTCAGGGTGGGCAGAGCGCCAGCGGCGAAAAGCAATGCTTTTACGGACGTTGGCGCTCGCTTCTGTGGCGGCGGCCGATGTTGTGATATCGCCCTATGGACCGGAGAGTAGGGCAATGATTAGGATGGCGACAAAGGGTAATTTCACTGGGTGATAGCTATTTTGAAATTATTCCACTGAATGGAATTTTTAAGGGTTTGACGAAAAATGGATTCCGATAAACGAAATGTGCAGGCCAAGGAAGTAGGTGTCGGTGCGGTGTCGCGTTTGTTCGCCGTGTTGCGTGCGCTGGGAGAATGCGGCGGCGAGGGCGAGAAGGTCAGCCAGCTGGCGCAGCGGGTTGGCCTGGCGCAACCCACAACCCACCGCCTGCTGCGCAGCCTGATTGAAGAAGGCATGGTCGACCAGTGCGAGACCAGCAAGCGCTACCGGCTGAGCCTGGATTTTTTTGCCCTGGCGGCCAAGGCCGGGCAAGCCGGCAACCTGCGTGATGTGGTGCGCCCCAGCCTGCTGCGGCTGTCGGCCTCGTTGGGCGATTCGCTGTTCCTGCTGGCGCGCTCGGGGTTCGATGCGGTGTGCCTGGACCGCAGCGAAGGGCCATACCCGATTCGTACCTTCACCGGTGATATCGGCGGCCGTGTGGCCTTGGGGGTGGGGCAGGGCAGCCTGGCAATCCTGGCCTTTCTGCCGGAGGAGGAGCGCGACGAGGTGATCCGCTACAACCTGCCGCGGCTGAAGGATTTCCACCATTACGACGAAGTCATGCTGCGCGCCGAAATCGACAATGTGCGCAGCCTCGGCTATGCCGGGCGCAATACCGGAGTGCTCGATGGCATGGCCGGCCTGGCGGTGCCGATCCTCGATCGTAACGGCTATGCGGTGGCGGCCCTGAGCGTGGCGACCATCAGCGACCGCCTGGGGCCCAACCGCATGCCGACCGTGGTGGCGCTGCTCAAGCGCGAGGCGACGGCGATTGGCGAACGGGTCAACCCGTTTGACCCGGTGCTGCGCCGGCCTTCGCACGTGTTTGGTTGAGGGCCAGGATTGAGCTCAGTCCATCGTCGCGATGGAAACTGATGGAGGTCGACGCATGGCACCGGCTTTGCCGGTGTTCGCCGGGCCCGCTCCCATACAGGCCTACTCCATCGCCTCGGCCACACCCTGGTCCTCACCCAGGAACCCGCCGCTCTGGTGCTGCCACAACCGCGCATAAGTACCGTTCTTCGCCAGCAGTTCCGCATGGGTGCCTTGCTCGATGATGCGCCCTTCATCCATCACGATCAGCCGGTCCATGGCGGCAATCGTCGACAACCGGTGGGCGATGGCGATGACGGTCTTGCCTTGCATCATTTCATCCAGGCTCTCCTGAATGGCCACTTCCACTTCCGAGTCCAGCGCACTCGTGGCTTCGTCCAGCAGCAGGATCGGCGCGTTCTTCAACATCACTCGGGCAATGGCGATGCGTTGGCGCTGGCCACCAGACAGCTTGATGCCGCGCTCTCCCACCAGGGTGTCGTAACCCGTGTTGCCCTGGCGGTCGCTGAGCTGGCTGATGAAACCATCGGCCTGGGCATTGGCCGCAGCGGCGCGGATCTGCGCTTCGGTGGCATCGGGGCGGCCATAGGCGATGTTGTCGCGAATCGAGCGGTGCAGCAGCGAGGTGTCCTGGGTGACCATGCCGATCGCCGCGCGCAGGCTGTCCTGAGTGACCTTGGCCACGTTCTGCCCGTCGATGCGGATTTCACCACGGTCCACGTCGTAGAAGCGCAGCAGCAGGTTGATCAAGGTGGACTTGCCGGCGCCGGAGCGGCCGACCAGGCCGACTTTTTCGCCCGGGCGAATGTGCAGGCTCAGGTCGTTGAGCACCTGACGCTCGCCGTTGTAGTTGAAGCTGACCTTGTCAAAACTCACCGCGCCCCCTGTGGTTACCAGCTCCACAGCATCCGGCGCATCCTTTACCTTGGGGCCGCGGGTGAGGGTGGCCATACCGTCCTGCACGGTGCCGATGTTTTCGAACAGCGAGGTTATCTCCCACATGATCCAGTGCGACATGCCGTTGATACGCAAGGCCATGGCGGTGATCGCCGCCACCGCCCCGGTACCGACCTGGCCCTGGTGCCACAGCCACAGCGCATAGCCACCGGCAGCGATGATCAAGCCCACCACCAGCGCCTGGTTGACGATTTCGAACTGGCTGACCAGACGCATCTGGCGAAAGCCGGTCTGCTTGAAGTCCTCCATGGCCGCGCGCGCGAAGTGCGCTTCGCGGTTGGCGTGCGAGAACAGCTTCACCGTGGTGATGTTGGTGTAGGCGTCGGACACCCGCCCGGTCATCGACGATCGCGCATTGGCCTGCTCCTGGCCGACCTTGCCCAGGCGTGGCACGAAATACAGCATGGCCAGGCCGAACAGTACGACCCAGGCAATGAATGGCAGCATGAGTTTCAGGGCAAAGCCACCGGCCAAGGCAATGATCGCGATGAAGTACACCCCGATCCCGGGCAGGATCTCGATGATGGTGAACAACACATCGCGTACCGCCAGTGCCGTCTGCATCACCTTGGTGGTGACCCGACCGGAAAACTCGTCAGAAAAGAACGACAGGCTCTGGCGTAGCATCAGCCGGTGAAAGTCCCAGCGCAGCCGCAGCGGCAAGTTGATCGCCAGCACCTGGTGCTGAACCATGGTGCGCAGCGCCACCAACCCGATGCTGACCAGCAGGACGATGCCGATACCCCACAGCACCCGGGTTTCTTCGGGGCCGACGGTACCGCCGGCCTGCCAGGCCGAGAGCAGGTCCACGACCTGGCCGAGAAAGGCGAACAGCCAGGCTTCGTAGATCGATACCCCGGCACTGAGCAGCGCAAGCGCCAGGATGTAGCCGCGTGCGCCCCGGGTGCAGGCCCACATGAAGCGCAACAGGCCAACCGGTGGCGGTGGTACCTCATCAGGTGGGAAGGGATCGAGCCAGCGCTCAAAGATGCGAAGCATGCTTGTCTCCGGAAAATCAATTCTTGCCTGGCCGGTGACCATGACACGCAGCGATATGTCCGCTGTCGCCATGGCAGGCTTGGGCTGCAATGCAGCCCCAGTCAAGCCGGCAACCTTAACTGACAGACACTGACCCAACGGTCGTTGTTAACAAAACTTTGCAAATTATTACATTTCTGTCTGATTTCATTTTGCCTTGGTGCTGTAGGGGTACCCGCAACGAGATCGGGCCTGCAGGGAACGGTCAGCGCCGTGCCGACAACTGCTGCGGTGCCAAAAAAGCATCATGGAAGTAATTGCGTACAGCCTGCATCGCCGGGCTGAACGCCCGTTCCCGGTGCCAGGCCAGCCCAACGCTCATCGGTGTCACCGGGTCGCTGATGGTCACCGTCTCGATACGCTTGCCCTCCAGCGACCAGGGCCGGTGCACCAGGTCCGACAGGATCGCTACACCGCTGCCATTGGCAACCATGCTGCGCACGGCCTCCACCGAACTGGTCCGCACCCGCACTTTCGGCCGCTGCCCGGCCTGTTCCCAATAGCGCATGGCGCTTTGCTCGGCCTCATCCACGGTCAGCAGGATGAACGGCTCGCAGGCCACATCGGCCAGGCTTACCGCCGAGCGCTCGCACAGCGGATGGTTGCCAGGCAGCCACAGGCGGCGTTCGGAGTTGAACAGGGTTTCCGAGACGATGTCCGGGTGGGTGAGGTTGGCGGTGAGTACTACTGCCATGTCGAAACGACCCTCCAGCAACCCTTGCTCGATGGCGCTGCGCTCCTGCTCGTACAGCTCCAAGGTCACATCCGGATGCCAGTGCTCCAGCCGCTGCAGGTGATGGGGCAGGAAGTAGCCGATCACCGTGTAGCTTGCCGCCAGGCGCAGCAGGCCACTGGCGCGCACGTCCGGCAGCGGGCTGTTCAACGCATCGTCCACGCTACGCAGGATCACGTAGGCGCGGTTGAGGAAGTGCCGGCCAGCCTCGGTCAGGCTCATGCCCTGCGCCGAGCGCTGGAACAGCAGCACGCCGAGCATCGCCTCCAGCTCCTTGATCGCCGTGGTCACTGCAGACTGGGAAATGTTCAGGTGGATTGCCGCCTGGGAAATCTGGCCGATCTCGGCGGTGGCGACGAAATAGCGGACCTGGCGCAGGGTCAGTGACACGATAGCTCCCGGGGGTATCTGATTTTCAGAAGACACCCTATCTGTTTATAGATCTTCCCAAGGGGGTGCGGAGAATCTAACGTGGCTTGCATGCAGTCACAAGCGCCAGGAGAGACAGTCATGCAGGTGGTGGATTTCAACTCGGACATGGGTGAGGGCTTTGGCCCGTGGACGATTGGCGACGGCGTCGACAACGAGCTGATGGGCTACATCAGCACGGCCAACATCGCCACCGGCTTCCATGCTGGTGACCCCGGCACCATGCGCCGTACCGTCGAGCGGGCCAAGGCCCTGGGCGTCGCAGTGGGGGCGCACCCTGGGTTCCGCGACCTGGTCGGCTTCGGTCGCCGGCACATCAATGCCCCGGCCCAGGAACTGGTCGACGACATGCTCTACCAGCTCGGCGCCCTGCGTGAAATTGCCCGCGCCCAGGGCGTGCGCCTGCAGCACATCAAGCCGCACGGTGCCCTGTACATGCATCTGGCACGTGACGAAGAAGCTGCACGGCTGCTGGTGGAGAACCTGCGAGTGATCGAGCCGGAGCTGCTGCTGTACTGCATGCCGGGTTCGGTGATCTGCCGCATCGCCCAGGAGCTTGGCCAGCCGGTCATTCGCGAGTTCTACGCCGACCGCGAGTACGACCTGAGCGGTTCGATCGTGTTCACCCGCAATGTGCGGGGCTACGAACCTGGAGCGGTCGCTGAACGGGTGTTGCGGGCTTGCCAGCAAGGCGTGGTGCGCACGGTCGAGGGCCAGGACCTGGCCATCGAATTCGATTCCATCTGCCTGCACAGCGACACCCCGGGGGCGCTCGACCTGGTCGAGGCCACGCGCAAGGCGCTGGACGCTGCCGGTATCGTGGTGCGTGCGCCACGCTGAATCCGTGGGGCATCCGGCAGGTATACGCCGGAGCCCGTGCAATTTGCTTTCGCCTGCCTTTCTGTAAAGACTCCAAGAAAAGGAACAGTCATGGCCGAACCGCTCGCTACAACCCCTATCCGCTACAGCTTCGGCGCCGACGAGCACCTGTTTGCCGAAGTCAGCGAGAGCATGTCGCTGGAGGCCTTTTTCAAGGGCATGGCAGTCACCCGCGCGGTGGAGCGGCTGGCCCTGGATGGCGTGCTGGATGTGTGCCTGGCCAACGCCTCGTTCCAGATTCGCTTCGACCCGGACCGTATCGCGCCGCAGGCACTGCTGGAGGCGGTGCGCGGTGCCGAAGCGCAGGCAGTGGCCGAGCGCTCGTTGCAGACACGGATCATCGAGATTCCAGTGCTGTACAACGACCCCTGGACCCATGAAACACTGATGCGTTTTCGTGACCGCCACCAGGCCCCGGGCAGCACCGACCTGGAGTACGCCGCGCGGATCAACGGCCTGGCCGATGTCGAGGGGTTCATTGCCGCGCACAGCGGCGCGCCGTGGTTCGTGTCGATGGTCGGGTTCGTTGCCGGCCTGCCGTTCATGTTCCAGATGGTCGAGCGAGAGCGGCAACTGCAGGTGCCCAAGTACCTGCGCCCGCGTACTGACACCCCCAAGCTCACCCTTGGCCATGGCGGCTGTTTCGGCTGCATCTATTCAGTGCGCGGGGCAGGTGGCTACCAGATGTTCGGCGTCACTCCGGCGCCTATCTACGACCCGCAGCAGACGCTGAACTACCTGAAGGAGCACATGGTGTTCTTCCGCCCGGGAGACATCGTGCAGTTCAAACCCATTGACCGCCGCACCTACGACCAGGCGGTGGCGGATGTCGAAGAAGGCCGTTTCGACCTGCGCATTCGCCCGGTGGAATTCTCCCTGGACGCGTTCCTTGCCGACCCGGTCGGTTATCCACGGACTCTGCAGGAGGTGCTGGCATGATCAAGGTACTCAAACCCGGCTTGGCTACCTCGGTGCAGGACCTGGGCCGCGAAGGCTACTACCACCTGGGCATCCCGCCGTCCGGCGCCCTCGACCAGTACGCCCTGAGGGCGGCCAACCACCTGGTGGGCAACCCGGCCGGCGCCGCGGGCCTTGAGTGTGCGCTGGTGGGGCCGGAGCTGGAGTTCCAGCAGGATGCCCTGGTGGCGGTTTGCGGGGCGCAGATGCCGGCCTTGCTCGATGGCCGCGAGCAACGCCCGGACACCGCGTTTGCCGTACGTGCCGGGCAGGTGTTGCGTTTCGGCTTCCCTACCGCAGGTGCCCGGGCCTACCTGGCGGTGGCCGGCGGTATCGATGTACCCGAGGTGCTCGGCAGCCGCTCCACCTATGCGTTGGGTGCATTGGGTGGCTTGCATGGGCGCAAGCTGATGGCGGGTGACCTGTTGCCGGTCGGCATGCCCAGTGGCAAGACCCGCGCCGGCGCGAGCCTGCCGATGGCCTTGCGCCAGGCCTTGGGCGGCGAGGTGGTGCTGCGGGTGGTGCCGGGGCTGTATTTTCACCGCCTGACCAAGGCTGCGGTGCAAAGCTTTTTCACCGAAGCCTGGACGGTCGGCTCCGAGGCTGACCGTATCGGCTATCGCTACAAGGGCGGCAGCGCCTTGAGCTTCCAGCCACGGGAGCAGCCGTTCGGGGCCGGCTCGGACCCGTCGAACATCGTTGACAGCTGCTACCCGATCGGCTCGATCCAGGTGCCCGCGGGGCTGGAGCCGATCATCCTGCACCGTGACGCGGTGTCGGGTGGCGGCTACGCCATGATCGGCACGGTGATCAGCGCCGACCTGGATCTGATCGGGCAGATGCAGCCCAACCAGCAGGCGCGGTTCCTCGAGGTAAGCCTGGAGGAAGCCCTGGAAGCTCGGCGCTCGTACAAGAAGAAGCTGGGTTTCCTGGCCAGGTTGTTTGGCTGATTGATGTTTGCGGCGGTGCGCCACCCACACAAGGGCTGGCGCAGTCGTTGCAGGAGCGGCCTTGTGTCGCGAAAGGGCCGCCGAGCGGCCCCGGAATTCCGGCATCACAGCGTCCAGACAAGCCAAAAGGAGAAAATTCCTACAGCGCTTTGGGACGCACCACGCTCCTCGAAGAATTGATTCCCCGATAGTGTTCATGTCTTCAGCCTAACTGGAAGACAAGGACCTCTTCATGCCCGGCCCATCTGCTGTTCGTATTGGAAAACCCCAGGCCGCCAACGCTGCCCATGACGTAACCGAAAGCAGCCTGCATGCCATGCTCGATGTCCCGGAGGGCAGCGATTCACCTTATCCACCCGGCCACGGCGGGCGCGCGGATCATGAGGGTTATCCGGCCGACCCGGACTTCCAGCTACGCGGCGGCTTCGCCAACCTGATGCTCGACGCGGCCAACCCGCTGTTCGGCCTGGTCATACGCCTGCGTACGCTGGATGACCTGCCCAACATCGAACAGGTGCACAAGACCCTGCAGATTCAGATCAGCACAATCCGCGAGGAAATACAGCAGCACGGTTATTCCTCTGTGCACCTCGAAGCCTATTCCTATGCCTTGTGCCTTTACCTGGACGAGGCCGTGATGAGTCGGCCCTGGGGGAACAATTCGTGCTGGAGTCACGAACCGCTGCTCAGCATCTTCCATGGCGAAACCCAGGGTGGCGAGAAGATCTTCGTGTTGCTGGAGCGGTTGATGCAGTCGCCCAAGGAGTTCCAGGATGTGCTGGAGTTCCTGTACTTCTGCTTTTGCCTGGGCCTGAAGGGCAAGTACGCCCTGGACCCGAAGTGCGATGAAATCATCAACGCCCTGATTTCGCGGATGCACAAGGTCATTCGTGAACTGCGCGGCCCCACGCCGGAATTCCCGGGCGATCCCTATACCAACGTGGTCCCTCGCCCCCACCGTATGCGGCGTCGGGAATGGCCCTGGTGGAGCCCGTTGGTGATCTCCGCCATCGCCATGGTCTGCGCCTACTGCTACTACAGCTACCGCCTGAGCTTGATCACCGCCGAGGTGCTGGAGTCGCTCAACGGCATTTTGCAGCAGTAGCAAAGGGGATCCGCATGCCTAGCCAATCCGACTTGCGCTTCACCTTCCAGCCGCTGGCTGGCCAGATTGACTTCGAGGTGGTTTCGTTCGAACTCGACGAAATGATCAGCTCACCGTTCCAGCTGAAACTGGAATTGATCAGTTTTGAAGACGAGGTCGACTTCGGCCAGTTGCTCGACCAACCAGTGCTGTTCACGATCTGGCGCGGTGAGCGCCCCCTGCGCTATGTGCACGGCCTGGTCAGCAGTTTCAGCCAGGGTGAGACGGGGTTCTATCGCACCCGTTACCGCGCATTGGTCGAGCCCGTGCTGGCCCGTGCCTGCTTGCGTTCGAACTGGCGCATCTTCCAGCAGAAGACCGTGCCGCAGATTCTCGAATTGATGCTCAGGCGCCAGGGCATTGCCCGTTTCGAAATCAACAGCATGGGCGAGCATCAGGTGCGCGAGTTCTGCGTACAGGCCGGTGAAACGGACCTCGACTTCATCGCCCGCCTGGCGGGGGAAGAGGGTTTCGTCTATCGCTTCGAGCACACACCGAAACACCATCAGCTGGTCATCACCGACCGACTGCTGGCGCTGGGACAGATCAGCAGGAGCGCGATCAAGGCCGACGACGAGGATGAAGACTTCTTCGACGAAGACGACATCGGCCCCGACCAGGTGCTGTACCGCGCCAACAGCGGTGGCGACCAGGCCAGGCCTTGTCTGCGCCGCCTGCGTTACAGCGAACAGGTGCGCACTGCACGTCAGGTGCAGCGGGACTACACCTTCACCAACCCGCAGTACCGGCAGGAACACCGCGCAGGTGACAGTAGCATCACCCATCAGTCCCGGGACTATGAGCGCTTCGACTACCCCGGCCGCTACAAGCGCGATGCGGTCGGTGTACCCTTTACCACTACCCGCCTGACGGCCCTGCGCCATGACGCCCGTATTGCCGAAGTCGAGGGTGACGATGTGCGGCTGCAACCGGGGCTGAGCTTTACCCTCATCGAACACCCGCGCAAAGACCTCAACGCTCATTGGCGTGTGATGCGTGTACGTCACGAGGGCAGCCAGTTCACCAGCCTGCAGGAAGAAGCTGCCGGGGCCGAACAAGGAACGCGCTACTCGCAGGAAGCCGTGCTGGTGCCCGGCCGGATCGAATGGCGTCCGGCGCCACTGCCCAAGCCACGCATCGACGGCCCGCACATGGCCACGGTCGTCGGGCCGCCCGGGGAAGAGATCTACTGCGACGAGTGGGGCCGGGTCAAGGTGAGCTTCCCCTGGGACCGGGAGAGCGAGAACAACGAGTTCAGCTCCTGCTGGGTGCGCGTGTCGCAAGGCTGGGCCGGCGGTAGCTGGGGTTCGATGGCTATCCCGCGCATCGGCCAGGACGTGATCATCCAGTACGTCAACGCCGACCCCGACCAGCCGATGATCACCGGGCGTACCTATTGCGGCGACCAACTGCCGCCGTATGACCTGCCCGAACACAAGACCCGCATGACCATCAAGAGCCAGACCCACAAAGGCGATGGTTTCAACGAGCTGCGCTTCGAGGACGAACTCGGCAAGGAAGAAGTGTTCATCCATGCCCAGCGGGACCAGAACAATGTAGTCGGCAATGATGAGACCACGCGTGTGGGGCGTAATCGTGTCGAGCAGGTCGGCAATGATGAGCACTTGAATATCGGCAATGACTTCCGCCAGGAAACCGGGGGTGACCATACCCAGCTCATTGGGCAAACCTGCCACGTAGACATCAAGCAGGACCTGATCGAGAAGATAGGCAACGACCGTAGCGAATCAACAGGGGCCAATCACCGGGCCCTTGTCGGGAAAGACGCCGAGCTGGTCGTCAAAGGTACGCAAAAGGTCACCGTCGGGCAGGGCATCGAGCAACATACGACGATCTATCAGCTGCGCGCCAGTGAGCGCATCGAGTTCAGAACCGCGGGCGGCAGCATTGTGCTGGACGGGCAGGGCATCACTATCAACGGGCTGAAGCTCGAGCTGTTGGGGCAAACCAGCGCGGCTGCGTCAGGGACTGGAAACAGCCAGCCACTTACGCTTGCGCCTGACGCCAGCAACAAGTGCGAGGCCAAGGCCTGATGCGCACTGACAACCTGGCGAGGCTCATCGAAAGCCATCATGGGGCGCACTTGTACTGCCATGTGCTGATAGATCCGCTTGCGACTGCTCACGATGGCGACCACGCCGTGCTTGCCCCGCTGCGCAATGCCCTGGGTGAGCAGGCATTGACCCGTGTGCACCGGGCCGACCTGGCCCATGCCCCCCAACTGCATCCCGTACTGGTCTGCTTGGCTTCGCCCGGCATGGTCCCCAGTCGCCGTCTGCTGGAACTGACCGCCCGAGCGGCGCAGAGGGCGTTGTTTCAGCAACGGCGTTACCTGTGTGGCTGGCTGTTCAGTGAGGCGCCTTCGGCCACTGTCGCGTCCCATCTCACGGCCTTGTGTCGGCTACCCGATTCCAATCGGGAATTTGGCTGCTACCCGGTCTACGAACCCGTCCGGCTGGAGTTGCTTGCGGCGACGTTCGAGCGGCTTGAACAAGGCCCATGGTGGCCGATCAGTGACTGGTTGTTCCTGAGTAGCGGTGGGAGGTTGGCAAGCCTGAAAGGGCAGAGCGGGCAGCGACACCCTTTGCCGACCCCTGCGCGGCGAATTCAGGATGACGTGGGGCTGATCGAATGTGTGCTGGCTACCTGGAGAGTGTTGCGGGCGGGTTCGCAGCACATCAATCAGTGTCAGATTCCACCGTTTGCTGCGGTGCGTGCTTCGAACCATATCGATGATGCACGCAGGTTGGGCCTGAGCGCGATGGAGGACATCGTGGCCTTCGCTCTCCATCACCTGTGCATTCACCCGAGGCTGCATACCGTGCCTGCGGTGGGCGAAATGATCGATGCAGCGGCCAGAGGTCAGGCGCCTCTTGCCGCGTTGCTCGCCCGCTACTCCGAGGCGCAATGGCGCCAACTGATCGAATGCCTGCCGAAATCCGAGAATCGCTCATGACCATCAGCCAACGTATTGCCCTCGCGATCGCCGAAGCCGGGCTGCCGCACGACCAGTGCATGTTCTGCGAGCGCCAGGGCCTGCCGATCCTGCCGCTGCGCCGCGCCCTGGTGCCCGATACCCGCCCCGAGTGTGTCTCCATCGTGGCGGATAACCGGCACATCTCGACAAAGATCGGCTTGCGCACCTTGCGCAGGGGCTTCCTGTATGTGCTGCTCGACCAGCAGGTCTGGCATGCCTATGCCGTCAGCGAGCAAGGTCACCTGCGCCGCTTCAACCCTTACGAGCCGCCAGATGGCCCGCCGTCGCCGCTGCCCGAAAAATGCGTGAACGCAGATCACGACATTCCTTCGGCCTTTCTCAACCTCGATACCGGCAGGTACACCAGCGCCTGGCTGGCCTTCTCCAGTGACGCCTGGCCGGTGAGCGTGCTGAACGCCTACAAGAGCGGCGCGTCGCCTGCGCATCGCTTCGAGGGCCTGGACCTGATTCAGGCCCGCAACAATCCCGAACTGCTGGGCATCGCCATGACGCCCGATAAGCTTGGGGTCGACCAGCAGGTGTTCGAGTACGCCCAGCATGGCTGTGCCCCCTTCGACAGTGCGCATGGTTTCCACAGCCGCTGGTTGCGCCGGTTCGCCCTGCGAGGGTATCTGGTCAATGCGATCAACCGGCACCAGCTGGAAAACGGCGTGCTGGCAGTGGTGCTCGACGACACTGTCGGGCTGATTCAGGAGTACAACCATCAGCGCCTGAACTGGGTACTGAAGCGTCAGGCCTGGCGTGAAGACCCGATGCGCGCCTATCAGCTGCAGACCTCGCAGATCCTGCAGATCATTCGCGCCACGCACAGGGAATGGGCGGCGCAGAAGGTGCCGTCGCTGGAACCGATGACGGGTGATGGGCCACCGGTGTTCACCGACCCGGCAGTCGAGCGGCAGCTGTTGGTCGAGCGTGCGCAGCAGGAGAGTGACGAGCGGCTTGAAGAGCGCTACCACGAACCGCAGCGGGCCGCGTTCCAGGCTGACTATGAGCAGCAGGAACGTGAGTTTCAGCGTTACATCGACAAGGATGCCCAGGCGTACGTTGCCTTGTTCGATACGCCCATGTTCAAGGTGGCCGAGGCATACGACTACGACGGTAACGATCGTGAGTCCGGGGTGGCCTACGCCAAGACCATGGCCCTGTGCCTGGGTGGTGGCGTTACGGAAGCTGTCGTCCCCCGCCTTGAACCGCATGTTCCCGCTTCCGGCACCAGCGAACTGCTCTGGCTGAAATGGCTGCAGGACCCTGACAGCCCGCCCTACCGCGCCTTGCTGATGCGCGACCAGGCACTGCTGGCCGGGCTGCTGCCCAGTTTCTCCGCCACAGAAGCGATCAACTGGAACGACAGCGACAAGCTTTACGGCATGCTGAGCAAGATCATCGCCAGCGATGACGCCGGCCTGCGCACGCGCAATACCCTCAAGCAGGCCATTGCTGAAACGCAGGGTGCGCTCAATGCGGCCAGTCAGCGGCTGGCGCCATGTCTATCGCCAGGTATTCAGAAGGCCGTGCGGCATCTGAACAGCGCCACGCAGTTTCTCTACAACGGCGTCCACCTGATCGAGCTGGAAGTGCAGATGAAGCTGGGCGAGTACTACGCCTTGCAGAGCGCCCACCTCCGGGAGTTGCAGCACAAGGCCAATGCGTCGATCGCCGAGGCGCGGGACCGGATGCGCCGCAATATCGATGACTTCGAGTTTGGCTCGATGAAGGCCATGCGCAAGGTGCGGCCGATCATCCAGCACGGGCTGATGAGCCTGGCCGTGCTCGACCCGCGGTTCACCAATTCGATGATCAGCGTGACGGTGTGGGTCGAGGGCAAGGCCGAGGAAGTGCATGGGCGGTTGTTCAAGGAGGCCAGCATGGGGGTAACCCAGGCGAGCAGCGCGGCACAGCTTGCCTTGGTGAATATCTCGGTGGCGGCGGGGACGTTGGAAACCGATGCGCGCAGGTTGTTGCACGGGATGAAGATCACGACGCAGCAGGCGGCTCGATTGGTAAAAACCGGTTTTTCTGGGTTACGCGGGATTGCTGGCAGCTGGGAGGTCCTGCTGGCGATAGGCGGGTTGTATTTACAGCAGGACAGCCTGGGCAGGAATCAGGAAAAGGCGGAAACGGAGATCGGGCCGAAGGCGCATGAGGCCAGGTTGGCATTGCAAGGATCGTACTTGGGAATATTGGGAGGGAGTATCGAGCTAATAGGGCTCTTGTTGAACTCAAGTACTAAGCATACTGGAATATCGTGGGCTAAGGGCGCCTCAGAAACTGGAGTGTCGCTGATAAAAATCGGTGCGATGATAGGTGCAATAACCGGGGTTTTGGATACGGCACAAGCATTTTCTGCCGCTAACCGTACACGAGCAGCTGGGGACAACCTAGCAGCGAGGAATTATTTTAGTGCAGGTCTTGTGTACATCTCTTCAACTGGAATGTTTGTCTATGCAATTTTCAAACCCGTCCTATTAGGGCCTTTAGGTCTGGCTATCGTACTGGCTCTCATCGCTTACGCATTTGCCAAGTCAGCTGAAGAAAGCGAATCTAATGCATTAGAGCGCTGGGTGCGACGCTGCTGCTTTGGGACTAACGATGAAAATCCGGTCGTGTCTTGGAAGACACCTGAATATGCAGATATAGCGTTTGCAGAGCTCAATGCCGCCACGCTCGGCGTACATGCGGCGATTCATTTCGAATCCAAGCGTTTAAGCGACCCGGCCACTTCTAAGATTGGTGGGTTGCTTAGCTTGGAACTAGAGCAAAAGCTAAAATTCCAAATCATATTGCCCAAATACCGTGATGAGCATTCGGCCTATCGTTTGATGCTTGTTGTACATCGTCATGGTGACGGAACCTTCCCCGACTTCAGTGGCGGAGAGACTGTTGTTCTTGATGAATACCAACCTGTCCGAGCCGAGGCGCTTACCAAAGCGGCAACATTCCATGACTTTTTTCAGCCGAGGTTGCCCGATTATAAGAGTGATATTTTAGTTGAAAAAATACTACGGTCGCCTAGCCAAAATGAGCCGCATATGTCTTGGCTAGAAATTACGGGGGCTGTGAATCTGATAGCTACGATTGGGTCGCATACCATTAGAGCCGCGACACTGCTAATAAGTTATTGGCCGGATAGAAGGCTGCCAGACGCATATGTTGAGGTCTGCATTAAGGAGGCTAACGAATGAAAACTAAGCCCAGGATCCTTTCGGAGCGAGCTCTGTGTTGGAGTCATGATCTGCCTGGTGTCAGTTCGGATGAAGCTCCGCGCTTAAGCTTTGAAGATATAGATCCGCCACCAAACTACTGTGATGATGTGTTCCTGGAGCTACCCCGATCTACTGTCAGTTTGCGTGGTGTCGCAGTGCTGATAGGGGGACCAATTCTGGTTTTTTCTGTGGGTGCATTAATCTACATGCATTGGAGGTTTTTTGGTATCTACTGGTCGAATAATTGGGGCGTTGACATCCTCTCATCGCTAGCGATTTTGATTGGCATGTGGGCTACTGCGACATATGTAAAAATGGACCTATTGCTCCCACGGGACGAACCCATTCGCTTCAATCGCCTACGACGCAAAATCTATCTCTATCAATTCAGATTCCACTACATCTATCTGTTCAGCCGCAAACACTGGGGCGTCAAACCGGTCGCCTACAACTGGGACGACGTAACCGCCGAAGTCTACCGAGTCTACGCCCCAGGCCACGGTGGCCTGATCGAGAACGTCATGCTGTCGGTCCGCAACCCGGAAACCAACGAAGTCATCGACCGCGTCTTCTTCACCCACGACCTGTATCACGGCGAAGCCTACTGGGCCATCGCCCGGCTATTCATGCAGCAAGGTCCCGAAGCCCTGCCGAAGTTCGTGCACCCACCCCGTGACTGGAACGATGACGATGGCCTGAGCCACATGCATTGCCTGGCACCCAAGGTTAATTGGCCAGAGGAGATAGACCGTGAATCTCGCACCGGGCCATCAGAAGGAGAGGCCCAATGAATCCTGTCGTACTTGTAGGCCATCGACATGTCTGTCCGCTGCATGGCATCAACGAAGTGGAAAGCGGCAGTGCCACGTACACCTTCAATGGCAGGGCGGTTGCCAGGGTGGGGGATCGGACCACGTGCGGTGCCGTGATTGAGAGTGGAGCCGAGCATTTCCTGATTGAGGGCGCGGCTGTGGCGCGTAAAGGAGACCGGACGGATCACGGTGGTGTGCTGGAGGAGGGCGATGATGGGTGGATGCTGGACTGATCAAATGTCTCTTGTACAAGATCGGGCCCACAGATCTCTGTGCGGCTTTGGCCGCGAACACCGACGCAGCCGGATGGGTTTGCTATCTCGGTGTTGACACCGAGTGCGCCGCGCCACCATTATCCAGCCATATCCACGCAACGGGCTTGCCGGCATGTCCATTTCCAACCACGCCATTTTCGCTTCGGGCTTCATCGCCCAGGCAGGCGCGTGCGTTGCCGTTGCCAAGAAATCCAAGAAACAGCCGCTCATCTGACCGAGGCGCGCTGTCTCGTCAGGTGGGCTGACGAGACAGAAGGCGCCAGGTATCCCTGCCAGACCACTTCGACTCTCCGCCCTGCTGACGCTGACTTTCGGTCAACATCAGGAGTTTTTGCATGTCGAATTTCCGTGGTATCTGGATTGCCCTCGTCACGCCATTGCGCGCCAATGAAGTCGACTTCGCCGCCCTGGAAAAACTGGTGAAGAAGCTGCTCGAAGAGGGTGTGGCCGGTTTTGTGGTATGCGGTACCATGGGCGAGGCGGCGGCGCTGTCCAAGGCCGAACAACTGGCTGTGCTGGATGCCGTGCTGGCCTGGGTGGAGCCGGGCAGGGTGGTGATGGGCCTGTCGGGCTACAACTTGCGCGAGCTGTTGGCCTTCCAGGCTGAAATCCAGCGGCGTGAGATTGGCGGGCTGCTGGTCCCTGCGCCGTGCTACATCCGGCCTTCGCAGGCCGGCATCGAAGCGTTCTTCAGCACCGTGGCAGATGCCGCCAGCGTACCGGTGATCGTCTACGACATACCCTACCGCACCGGGGTACGTATCGAGCGTGAAACCCTGCGCCGCATCGTGCGCCACCCGCGCATCGCGGCGGTGAAGGACTGCGGCGGTGACAGCGAGACCACCATGGCACTGATCCAGGACGGCCACGCCCAGGTGCTGGCCGGTGAGGACGTGCAGATCTTCAACAACCTGTGCCTGGGTGGCGCAGGGGCCATTTCGGCTTCGGCGCATGTGCGGGCCGACCTGTACGTGCGCATGCTGCAGCAGGTCGACCATGGCGACTGGGTAGCCGCGCGCGGCACGTTCTACCAATTGCTGCCTTGGATGAAGATGGCCTTTGCCGAGCCCAACCCGGCTGTGGTCAAGGCGGCCTTGCAGCTACAGGGGCTGATGAGCGACGAACTGCGAGAGCCCATGCAGCCGTGCACCGAGATGACCCGGGGCAAGCTGCAAGGCGTGCTGGATTCGCTCGGTGCTTGAGATAGAACGGCACATAACTCATTGAATCAGCAAGGCCCCTGTGGGAGCGGCTTTAGCCGCGAACACCGGCGCAGCCGGTGCCATGCAGCGCGTTGGATTCTTCGCGGCTAAAGCCGCTCCCACAGGGTACGCGGATCGCTTGCTTCTGAATCTATGAGAACGACCTGGCCTCACCAATCAGGATGTCTTCGAAAAACGCCCCGACCGGCTCGCTAGGGTGGCACAACTGGATCTCCAGCACCCACACCACTTCGCTCGGGACGATTTCCACCTCGGCCAGTTTGTCCTGCCCATACAGCACATGCGGGAAGTCGGCGATGCGATGCCCGGCCAGGTTGCGCTCCAGCTGCCAGCCTTTTACCTGGGCACTGCGCTCGGCGAAGTCGTACAGTTCGCGCCCGGTCAGGCCACGGCCCCAGGCCTGGCGGGTTTCGTCGAACACCTCATGCAGTGCCTTGACGCAGGCGTGGTGCAGCTCGTGCTGGCCGAACACGAAGGTGTCGCCATAGTCGCCCTCATAGCCATCCCATACCGGGCCGACGTCGACCACGACGATATCCGTAGTACGTAATACACGTTGCAGATCAATGCCTTGGCGCGGCGTGCGCACGGTGTCGTCGCCAAAGCGGATGTAGGTCGGGTGCCAGGTGTGCGATGCACCCATCGCCTGCAAGGTTTGCGCGGCCATCTCCAGCGCCTGGGCAGTGGTCATGCCGACTTTCAGCTGGTTCGCTATCGCAGCAACGGCCCGCACCGACTGCTCGCGGGCAGCGAGCATGCCGTCCAGCGAGTAGCGTGGGCCGACTTTTTCCAGCTCCGGGTGCAACGGGCTGGCTGTTGAAGCCTCTGGCGCCAGTGTGCCGCTGGCAACGAAAGCCTCCGCGACAAAACGATGGGGCTGCAGGCCTGCTGCGAGGCACTGCTCGCGAACCTGGCTGATCATCGTGGCATTGCCGCAGGCATAGACCTGGGTGTCGGCCCAGCGATGGGCCTGGGCCAGCGCCACCTGCTGCACGCGCGCCTGGTCCGACAGCACCGGGTGCCAGCGAAAGTGAGCGTGTGCACGGCTGGCCTGGTCGAGAAACTCACGGTCATAGAAGTCGGCGTCCGATCTGCCGCCCCAGTACAACGTGACCTCGGCATCACCTGCCAGGGCGGTCAGCAGCAATGGCTTGATGCCGGCGTAACCTGTACCGGTGGCGAACAGTACCAGGGGGCGCTGGGCCTCGTGCTGCCAGGTGCAGGCACCCACCGGTCCTTCCAGTTTCAAGGTGTCACCTGCTTGCAGGGTTGGCAGCAGGAGTTCGGTAAACAGGCCGCCACTGACCTTGCGGATGTGAAACACCAGTTTCCCCTGGTCCCGGTCGGGCAGGTTGGCGATGGAAAAACAGCGGCTGTCGCCGTTGGCGAGCCGAAAGCGCACGTACTGGCCAGCCCGTACCGCCAACGGCTGCGCAGGCTGAAGCACCAGTTCGACGATATCGGCGCTCAGTTCGCGTTTGCCATGAACCTGCGCGTGGATTTCCAGCGCCTGGGTTTCCAGGGACCAGCCGGGGATTTCCAGGCGCATGTCGCTGCAGGCGTGGCTCTGGCACAGCAACATTTCGTCGGCGGCGAGGGGGTAGCAGGGCGCGGGCATGTCTGCCGTCCGCTGCTTGTCCCGATACTGCCCCGACACCACCTTGACCTTGCACGAGCCGCAGGCGCCGCGGCGGCATGAGAAGGGCACCGGCAGACCGCTGGCGAGCATGGCATCGAGCAGCAGCTCCTGGCTGGCGTCGAAGGTTTTGCCCGAGGGCGACAATTCAATCACGTGGCGGTTCTGCATAGGCACCTCGGGGCAAGTGGAGGTTCGATTGTTGCTATAGTCCAGGACCAGTAGAACCTCCAGTTTCGGTTAATTCACATGGTCCAGCTTCGCAAATGGCAGCCGCTGCTCAAGCTCGACGGGGCGCAGCCGCAGGCTTCGTACAGGCAGATCGTCGAGGGCCTGGTAGCCGCTATCACCGAGGGCCGCCTGCGCCCCGGCACGCCGTTGCCTGGCACGCGGGAAATGGCGCAACTGCTGAACGTCAATCGCAAGACGGTGATCCTCGCCTACGAGGAAGCCGAGACCAAGGGCTGGCTGGAAAGCGTGCAGCGCCGTGGCACCTTCGTCAGTCGGCAGCTGGCGGCTGGCACCCTGACCGAGCCCGACGCAGCGCAGCCCTTTGCCCTGGTGCTCCAGGAGGAGCCTGCCGTTGCCTACTTCGCGGCCAACGAACAGGCTGCCGCGCAGCAGGATCGGCCGGGTGCGCTGTTCTTCGACAACGGTGCCTGTGACCACCGCCTGCTGCCGCAGACCGTTCTGCACCGCTATTACCGTAATGCCTTGCGCAACAGCTTTGCCGCCAACACCGTGCGCCATGGCAGCGCGTGCAGCAGCCACTCCCTGCGCAGCGCCTTGGCCGACATGCTGCGGCACAATCGCAGCCTGAACGTTGGCGCCGAGCATATCTGCCTGACCCAGGGCGTGCAGATGTCGCTGTACCTGGTGGCCAGCGTGCTGCTCAAGCCCGGTGACGTTGTGCTGGTAGAGCGCCTGAGCTATCCGCCTGCGTGGGAGATCTTCCGCCAGCTGGGCGCCCGGCTGGTCACCGTAGAACTGGATGAGGAGGGCTGTCGGGTCGAGCAGATCGATGCATTGTGCCGGCTGCACCAGGTACGCATGCTGTACATCACACCCCATCACCAGTTCCCGACCACGGTCAGCCTGCCTGCCGGGCGCCGGCAGCAGTTGCTGGAACTGGCGCGGCAGCACGACTTCTGCGTGGTCGAGGAAGACTACGACCATGAATACCACTTTGCCGGGAGGCCTTACCTGCCGCTGGCCAGCGACCGTCAGCAGCGGCATGTGATCTACATTGGCTCATTGTCCAAGTCCTTGGGCAGTACGTTCCGTTGCAGTTTCATCGTGGCGCCGGCGGAGGTGGCCGCAGCGCTCGAACGCAGGGCGACGCTGACCCTGGGGCAGGGCGATGCGGTGATGCAGCAGATGCTGGCGGACTTGATCAATGATGGCGAACTGAAGAAGCACTTGCGTCGGGTCACCCGGGAGTATCGCCGACGTCGAGAGACACTGTTGGTTTGCTTGCGCGATGCCTTTGGCGAGCAGGTAACCGTGCGCGAGCCGGAAGGTGGGCTGGCGCTGTGGGTGAGGTTTGCTGACGAGATCAATGTGGATCAGTTGGTTGGCAAGGCGTTGGAGTTGGACCTGGTGGTACGCAGTGGCCGGCAGTTTTCGCCGTTTGGTCATGCGGAAAATGCCTTGCGCCTCGGGTTCGCCTCGCTGGACATGGATGAAATCCGGCTGGCTACACAACGTTTGGCGCAGGCGGCGAAGGCGATTACCGGGTAGTAGAATGGACAGCCTGCCTGGCAGTCCTGACCAGCGACGAAGTTGCCTATATCACCGGGCAGAACAATAGCGTCGCGCGCAGCGTCTTGCCGCCGTCAATGCGCAGCCGTCGGCAGCATGCCCGAGCCCTGGGCCTTGTGCGCGGCTTCTATCAGCTGCAGGTTGCGGCTGCGCAGGGCGTGATTGTTGCCAACACGCAGGTTGGAGCGAAGCGCCAGGGTTTCGGCCTGTTCATACTGCCCTTGCTGAAGGCGCAAAACACCAAGGTAGTGCAATGTTGCCGGGTTGTTCGGCTGAATGTGCAGCGCACGCTCCAGGGTGGCCGCCGCCTGGTCCAGCTGGCCGTCGGCATACTGTTGCGAGGCGGTTTCGATCAGCACCGTCGAAGCATTGTTGCTGCGTGTGGGCGCGTAGCGTTCGCCGGCCAGTGCGCCCTGTGCCGTGATTGCGCTGAACAACAGGAGCAGGGCTGACAGAACAGGTGTGCTGGGCATCGGCGGAAGACTCGGCAGGGCTTGGGCGGGCCAGGTTGGAGGGCGAGGGGATGCTATCGACCGAATTGGAGCGTTGAAGTTCCCGCCTGGTCGGCTTGTTGCCCGTTGCCGGTATGTGCCTCGACAACATCTGTTCGGTTACCGCCCATAACCGCACTCCGGCGCCTCAAGCCTGGGGTAGTACCTCCGATAGCAGCACACCCACCGTCGAATCATCGACCAGAAGTGGTGCCAACAAGGAGTACTGCCCCCATGCTTGCCAACCTGAAGATCCGCACCGGAATGTTCTGGGTGCTGTCGCTGTTCAGCGTGACCCTGCTGTTTTCCACCGTCAGTGCCTGGCGGGCGGCGGTGGGCAGCGACCAGCAGATCACCGAACTGGACCAGACCGCGCACCAGTCGGACCGGTTGAACAATGCGTTGCTGATGGCGATTCGCGCCAGTGCCAATGTGTCCTCGGGCTTCATCGAGCAGCTGGGTGGTCATGAGGAAAGCGCCAACAAGCGCATGGCGCTGTCGGTCGAGCTGAACGACAAGAGCCAGAAGCTGGTGGACGAGTTTGTCGAAAACGCCCGCGAGCCTGCGCTGCACGCACTGGCAACGGCACTGCAGGCCACCTACGGCGAGTATGCCAAGGCGGTCGCCGGGCAGCGTGAGGCAACCCGTCAACGTTCACTCGAGCAGTATTTCAAGGTCAACACCGACGCCGGCAACGCCATGGGCCGGCTGCAGGCGCTGCGCCAGCAGCTGGTTGGCGCATTGAGTGAGCGCGGTCAGCAGATCATGCTGGAATCCGACCGGCGCCTGGCGCGCGCCCAACTGCTGAGTCTGGGGCTGCTGGGCGTGACGTTGGTGTTGGCGGTGCTGTGCTGGGCCTTTATTGCCCAGCGCGTGCTGCACCCGCTGCGCGAAGCTGGCCGGCACTTCCAGCGCATTGCCGGCGGCGACCTGAGCGTGCCGGTGCAGGGGCAGGGCAGTAACGAGATCGGCCAGCTGTTCCATGAACTTGAGCGCATGCAGCAGAGCCAGCGCGACACCCTGGGGCAGATCAGCAACTGTGCCAGGCAGCTGGACGCAGCCGCCACGGCGCTGAATATGGTCACCGAGGAAAGCGCCAACAACCTGCGCCAGCAGGGCCAGGAGCTGGAGCAGGCCGCTACCGCCGTTACCGAAATGACCACGGCCGTTGAGGAGGTTGCGCGCAATGCCATCACCACCTCGCAGACCACCAGCGAATCCAACCAGCTGGCGGCGCAAAGCCGCCGGCAAGTCAACGACAACATCGACGGCACCGAGGCCATGACTCGGGAGATCCAGGCCAGCAGCGCGCATCTGGAGCAACTGGTCGGGCAGGTGCGGGACATCGGCAAAGTGCTGGAAGTGATTCGCTCGGTGTCCGAGCAAACCAACCTGCTGGCACTCAATGCCGCCATCGAGGCCGCCCGTGCGGGCGAGGCCGGGCGCGGCTTTGCGGTGGTGGCTGATGAAGTGCGTACACTGGCTTACCGCACGCAGCAGTCGACCCAGGAAATCGAACAGATGATCGGGCGCGTGCAGGCGGGTACCGAAGCGGCCATGACCTCGATGCAGGCCAGTACCAGCCGCGCCCAGTCGACGCTGGACGTGACCCTGGCCTCGGGGCAGGTGCTTGAGGGTATCTACAGTGCGATCGGCGAGATCAACGAGCGTAACCTGGTGATTGCCAGCGCAGCCGAAGAGCAGGCCCAGGTGGCGCGAGAGGTAGACCGCAACCTGCTGAACATTCGCGAGTTGTCGACATCCTCGGCTGCGGGGGCGCAGCAGACCAGTGAGGCGAGCAAGGCGTTGTCGGGGTTGGTGGGGGAGATGGCGGCGTTGGTGGCGCGGTTCAGGGTTTGAGGTTTGGCGGGCACCAGACTGTGGCAGTGGGCGCGCCCGCGAACACCGGCGTAGCCGGTGCCTTCCACCGCGTCGCCTGCTTCGCGGGTAAACCCGCTCCCACAGGGACCCCACCAGCTGAAGGAATGCGCCATACCTGTGGGAGCGGGCGCGCCCGCGAACACCGGCGCAGCCGGTGCCATCCACGGCGTCGCCTGCTTCGCGGGCATGCCCGCTCCCACAGGGACCCCACCAGCTGAAGGAATGCGCCATACCTGTGGGAGCGGGTGCGCCCGCGAACACCGGCGCAGCCGGTGCCATCCACGGCGTCGCCTGCTTCGCGGGCATGCCCGCTCCCACAGGGAGCCCATCAGCTGAAGAAATGCGCCGTACCTGTGGGAGCGGGTTTACCCGCGAACACCGGCGCAGCCGGTGCCATCAACCGCATCGCCCGGTTCGAGGGCACGCCATCTGCGCTTTCAGTTATCGATCGTGCTTCGAAGAGGAGCGCCCGGCCTTGTTGTGTTCCTTGGAATGGGCAATGCCGGACCGGGTAGTGCCACGGCCGTTGTCATCATTGCGCAGGCTTCCATAGTGATTGCCGCTCTCGCCATGGTTGCGGGTGGCCTTGCCTGCATGATCACTCTCGTAGCCGGCGCCATTACCGTTGAACCCACCTTTGCCACCGCCATTGCCATTACCTTTGGCATATGCGGAACCAATCGGCGAGACATCGGCAGGCAACAATGCAGTTACGCCGAGCGCCAGCGCACAGGTAAAGACGGCTACCAGGGTTTTTTTCATGTTTGTTCGCTTCCAAAAGGCGCAGGGGGGAAATTTGAGTGCGGATACGACATAAGGTTGCCTTTTAAGTTCCGCAGTGCGCAGCCTTTCGACGAAGCGGCTGCCAGGCCCTTTCAGTACCTGGCAGCCTTAAGCTCATCGATCATTCTTGGAGGAGTTTTGTACCGCGCCGCTCAGCCCCTTGGCATTGTGATCACCGGGCGTAGTCCCCGAGATAGCGGTAGATTTCGTCAAGCCGCGAGTATCCTTGGACTGGGCAATGCCTGAGGTGGTGGTCCCATGGCCGTTGTCCTGGTTACGTGAGCTTCCATAATGATTGCCGCTCACACCATGATCGCGCGTAGCCTTGCCGGCATGATCACCCGCGAGACCCGCACCATTGCCAGTACCATTGTGCCCACCCATGCCGGCGCCACGTCCACCGCCATTGCCGCCGCCGTGGCCACCACCACCACCGTGGCCGCCACCGCCACCGCCACCGCCACCGCCACCGCCTTTGGCATACGCGGAACCCATCGGCGAGATATCGGCAGGTAACATTGCCGTCGCGCCGAATGCCAGAGCACACGCAAAGACGGCCACCAGGGTTTTTCTCATGTTGTTTCGCCTCCAACGGCGCAGGTAGAGCTCAGGTGCTGGTAAGACAAGCAGCGGCTTTGCAAGTTCTGTCGTCCTGACAAAAGGATCGTGGTCCATGACTGCTCAGATCTCGACCTGGGTGCCAAGCTCGATCACCCGGTTCAGCGGCAGCTTGAAGTACTTCAGGTTGCTGTTGGCATTCTTCAGCAGGAAGACAAACAGGTGCTCACGCCAGCGGGCCATGCCCATTTGCCTGCCTGCAATGACCGTCTCCCGGCTGAGGAAATAAGTGGTGCGCATGGGGCCGAACTCAAGGTCCGCACGCTGACAGCGGCTTAACGCCAACGGCACGTCGGGCTCCTCCATGAAGCCGAAATGCAGGCTCATGCGGAAGAAACCATCACCAAATTCCTCGACCTCAAAGCGCTTGCCAGCGTTGACCCGTGGCTCGTCCTCGAACACGACGGTCAACAGCACCACTTGTTCATGCAGTACCTGGTTATGCAGCAGGTTGTGCAGCAAGGCGTGAGGCACCGCCTCGGGCCTGGCGGACAGGAATACGGCAGTACCGCCCACGCGGTGAGGCGGCTGGGCCTTGAGGCTGGTAATGAACAGGTCCAGCGGCAGCGAACTTTCGTCCAGCCGCTCGACGATCATCCGTCGCCCGCGCTTCCAGGTAGTCATCAGGGTGAACAGTGCAAGGCCGGCAATCACCGGAAATGCACCGCCCTGGAGGATCTTCGGCGCATTGGCGGCGAAATACAGGCTATCGACCAGCAGGAATGCCAGCAGCATCGGCAGTGCCAGCCAGCGGGGTGCCTTCCACAGCAACAGCACCACTGCCGAAGCCAGCAGTGTGGTGATCAGCATGGTCCCGGTCACGGCTACGCCATAGGCTGCTGCAAGCGCCCCGGACGACTCGAAGCCGACCACCAGCAGCACCACGCCAACCATCAGTGCCCAGTTCACCATACCGATATAGATCTGCCCCTGTTCCTCGCTGGAGGTGTGCTGGATGAACATGCGCGGTACGTAGCCCAGCTGGATGGCCTGGCGCGTCAGCGAGAACGCACCGGAAATCACGGCCTGGGACGCGATGATGGTGGCCAGCGTGGCCAGCCCGACCATAGGCAGCAGGGCCCATTCGGGCGCCAGCAGGTAAAACGGGTTGCGCACTGCCTGCGGGTCGCCGAGGATCAGTGCGCCCTGGCCGAAGTAGTTCAGTACCAGGCCGGGCAGCACCAGCAGGAACCAGGCCCGGGCGATGGGTTTGCGGCCGAAGTGCCCCATATCGGCGTAGAGCGCTTCGGCGCCGGTCAGCGCCAGCACCACCGCGCCCAGGATCGCCACGCCCATGCCCGGGTGCAGCACGAAGAACTTCACCGCCCAGAGCGGGTTGAGTGCCTGCAGCACCTCCGGGCGCTGGACGATGCCGTGCAGGCCCAGTGCACCCAGCACGACGAACCACAGCACCATGATCGGCCCGAAGAGGATGCCGATGCGCGCGGTGCCATGCTTCTGGATCAGGAACAAGGCCACCAGCACCACCACCGACAGTGGCACGACCCAATGCTCGATACCGTCGAAGGCCAGTTGCAGGCCCTCGACGGCCGATAGCACGGAAATCGCCGGCGTGATCATGCTGTCGCCGTAGAACAGCGCGGCGCCGAACAAGCCGAGCAGCACCAGTATCCTGCCCAGGCGCTGGTAGGGCGCCGCCGCCCGATGCGCCAGGGCGGTCAGGGCCATGATGCCACCTTCGCCCTGGTTGTCGGCACGCAGGATGAACAGTACGTACTTTAGCGATACCACCCAGAGCAACGACCAGAACACCAGCGACAGCACTCCGAGTACGCCAGCGGTGTTGGCCTGTACGCCATAGTGCCCGGCGAACACCTCCTTGAGGGTGTACAGCGGGCTGGTGCCGATGTCGCCATACACCACGCCGACAGCGGCGACGAGCATGCCGACAGGGTTGGACTTGGCGGGAAGGGATTGATTTGCGATGACGGTGGGCTGGCTCACGAAAGGTTTCTCTGGACTGGCGGGTATAAATGCATGCCATCCCTGAGCATCGCGCGCCCAGTATTCCTTCTGTCTGCCGGCTCAGTCGTAAAAAGAGCGTAAAAAATCAGCCAGCGCCCCAATATTTTGTCAGTTAAGCAATTCGGGGCCGCTTTGCGGCCCGGCCAGCTCCCACAGGTACAGCGCAGACTTCAAGAGTTTACGTGGTCCCTGTGGGAGCTGGCCTGCCGGCGATGGTTTGGTCAGCCAGGTTGCGCCGCCAGGCTGTTGCTGACGTTACGCCCCAGCACCAGCACCGTAGCGAAACCGCAACCCACCAGGGCCGTGGCCAGGCTCAGCAACACCGAGCTGCCCAGCTGGTCGACGATCCGACCGCCGAAGAACGAGCCCAGTGCAATGATCACCTGAAACATGGCAACGAACAGCGGCATGCCACATTCGACATCCTTGGGCGCGACGACGAACATCCAGATACTGGCGCAGGCCGGGAACGCGCCGAAGGCGAAGCCCCACAACCCGATCAGCATCGCGGCACCGGTCATGCCGGTGGCGAAGTGAGGGAACAGGGCAGTGCTGGTGCCGATCATCAGCGCTACCAGCAGCAGGGTGTGACGTACGCTGCGGTTGGCGGCGAAACCGGCAAAGATATTGCCGAATACCCCGGCCACGCCATAAAGCAGCAGCAACGAGCCAATGGTAGGCCCATCGAAGCCGGAGCTTTGTTTGAAGAAGGGCGCGACATAGGTGTACGCGGCAAAGTGCGCCAGGCCGATCAGCAACACGGCAATCAGGCCAACCCGCGCCTGTGGGTTGATGAACAGGGCCGGCAGGTCGCTGATGCGAATGGCTTTGTCCGGGTTGAGCCGCGGGAGCAACAGGATCTGCGCCAGCAGCACCGGTATGCCCAGTAGCGCGGTTATCAGGAAGGTCATGCGCCAGCCCATCAGGCCACTCAACCAGGTGCCTACCGGCACGCCCAGCACGGTGGCCAGGGTTACACCGACCATGATGATCGAGGTGGCCTGGGCTACGCCCACGCCCTTTGGCGCCAGGCGGCCGCTGAGGGCAATGGCCGTTGCCCAGAAGCCGCCGATACTCACGCCCAGCAGCACGCGGCCGAACAGCAGCAGGTTGAAGTCGCTGGCGTAGGCCACCACCGCATTGGCGATGATCATGATCAGCGTCAGGCCGATCAGCAGGTAGCGACGGTCCAGGGCGCCAATGCCCACCGACAGTAGCGGGGCGGCGAGGGCGGCCATGATGCCGGGCAGGGTGACCATCAGGCCGGCGTGGCCTGCACTGATGCCAAGGTCGCTGGCAACATCGTTGAGTACGCCCACCGGCAGGAACTCGCTGGTCACCAGGGCGAAAGCGCCGACGGCGACCGAAAGGATTGCCAGCCACTGCTGGCTGACGCTTTGTTGATCATGTTCGGGGAGGCCGCGAGGGGCCTGGCTGGCACTTGGCATGGTATTGGATTCCAAGAGAGGGATGTCGCCTGAAGCAGGCGCAAGGAGCGGGGGAAATTTGCCGGGGATTATAGGGGGCGGTTTCGCCTGGCCAACATGCGGGTCGCTCGATAGTAATCATCAGCGCAATCGATGAAACGCCTTGCGCAGAGCGCCCGCTGTTGGAGGGGAGAAATGCTTTGGTGCCTGAAGCCAGAAAAAACAGAGGGCGCTACGGTCGTGCCCACAACCTGAAGGCCAGCGCGATCCATGTGGGAGCGGGTTTACCCGCGAAGCAGGCGCCGCGGTGGATGACGGGTGCTTCGGTGGAGGACACGCAAGCGTCCTCCACATCACTTGCATCCTATGGCGATACCAGCACATCGCACTGGGATTCGTTCAGCACATGCTTGGTGACGCTGCCTATCAGCAGCTCTTCAAGCGCGCTTTCCCCTTGCTTGCCAACCACGATCAGGTCGCATTCCAGTTCTTGTTCCTGCTCGGCAATCCGCCAGGCAGGGTCGCCATGCACCACGATTTGCCGAGCATCTGCCACTCCGGCGGTTTCGCTCAAGGCCGCGAGCTGCTGGACCGCATCCTTGCGGATGACATTGCGGTAGTGTGCAAGGGTGTCATGGTCGATGTGGGCGAAACGCATGCTGCCTTCGAACGGCGCTTCGTAAACATGCAACAGAATGATCTCGGCCTGTGGGGCAATGGCTTTTGCCAGTTCGATGGAGCGCAGTGACGAAGGCGAAAAATCAACTGCAACCAGCAAGGTCCGGTAGGCATCGCGTGGCGCCTGCTTGACCACCAGCAAAGGGCAGGGCATGCGGTTCAGCATCTTCTGCACCGTGGAGCCCAGCAGCAGGCGCCGCGCTACGCTCTGGCCCTTCGCCCCGCATACCAGCAGGTCGCTGCGTTTATCCTGCACCACACGGGTGATCTCCGTGGTCACCGAGCCATGCGCTACCTGCACGCCAGCGGCGATGTCATGGCGCTGGAACAGCATTGCAGCCAGTGCGCGGATTTTTTCGCCAGCGGTATCCAGCACGCGCTTCAGCAGATCATCACCAGGTGCGACCAGCTGCTTCAAGCGCTCGAAGGGGGCCGGGTTGGCAACGTACAGCAGGTCCAGCGATGCCTGCTGCGCCTTGCTCAGGTGCGCAGCGCGCTCTGCCGCGTTGCGGGCGGAGGTGGACAGGTCGGTTGCTACCAGTACGTGGTTCAGGTGGCTCATGTGGGACTCCTTATCCAAGGCCGCGCACAGTGATCGATGGCGATGGCCTTGAGCACAATGCGCATGGCGGTTTTCGATTCGTTCCTTGCTGACAGCCATCGTCGCGCGAACCCGGCCCAGCGGCTTGACGTGCGTCAAGGGAGCACTTCGGCTGATAGGCTCGCAGGGCTATTGCGATTGTTTGCATGAGTCAACTTGATGCTTTCCCGTAGCAGTACTAATACTAAGAGACTGCCGGGAGGGGGATGATCATGCAGATGCGCTTTGTTGTGGTTCCCGCTGTGCCGCTCAAGAAAGAGATTTACCCGCGTAGTATTGGCTTTCCCGCAACGTTAGGGGAGGGCTATGACCTTTATGACACACAGGAAAAGCTGCGCCTGACCCTCAACTACCCCACACGTGCCGAGGCGGAATTCGTATGCGCATCCCGCAACAGTTGCCGGGATGCCGACACGGCGGATATCGCCGGGAATGGTTGATGCTGTGGCGGACACCGGCGTAGCCGGTGCCATGCATCACATTGCGTTCTTCGCGGGCACGCCCGCTCCCACAGGGATTGCGCCCGGTTCAGGGCTTGCGGTCATGCGTGCTTGAGCGCTTCCACCAACTGTGCCTTGGTCATGGTGGAGCGCCCTTTGATGTTTTTGCTGCGCGCTTCCTTCATCAGGCTTTGCTTGCTCTGGGTTTCCAGGGAGCTGCCCGATGTGCGGGAATGACCTTGGCGCGACTTCGCCGCCCGTTTGGCCGAGTCCGACCGGGCAGTTTTCTTCTCGCTGGAGGATGTAGCCTTACCCGAGCCACCTTTCTTCTCGCCTCCACCGGACTGTTTGTTCACGGTGGCCCAGGCACGCGCTTCGGCCTGGTCTTTCGGCACGCCTTTGTGCTCGTAGCTTTCCTCGATATGTTCGGCCTTGCGCTTCTGCTTGTCGGTGTATTTGTCCTTGTCGCCGCGTGGCATGGCATTCACTCCCGTCTGGTTTACATGAGCGGTTGAATGCCGCGGCAACGCCAGAGTGCCCGGTAATCGACCAGCGGTGCCAGCAAACCGGTTGCCCTCTCTAAACAGTCATTCAACCGACACATCGAAGCCGTAGGGTTCAGACAGGAACCGCTCCAGGGCTCTGGCCCCTGATGTTGCCGTGATGGCGCCGCCAGACGGCTCTACCGTGCGGCCTGCCATTCATCGGTCACAAAGCTGTAACATTGCTGCTGCAAAGTGTGCCGGCCATCACACGGAGCGCTTTTCGATGATACGCCTGATGAAATCTGCTGCACTCGCCGTTGCCGTTTCTCTTTGCGCCACTTCGGCATCCTTTGCCGCAGAGAACATCCGCCTGACCGGTTCCGGCGCAAGTTTCCCGGCACCGATCTACCTGACCTGGTTCAAGGCCTTCAGCAAGGAAACCGACGGTGTCACCGTTGACTACCAGTCCAAGGGGAGCGGGGCGGGTGTTCAGGACTTTCTGAACAAGACCGTCGACTTTGCCGCCAGCGACTCGGCAATGAAAGCCGAAGAAATCGCCAAGGTCGGCGAAGGCGTGCAGTTGCTGCCAATGACCGCCGGTGAAATCGTCCTGGCTTACAACCTGCCAGGCAACCCCAAAGGGCTGAAGCTGCCACGCGATGTGTACTCCAACATCTTCCTCGGCAAGATCACCCAGTGGAACGACCCGCAGATCGTCGCGGCCAACCCTGAGCTGAAACTGCCAGCTACCCCGATCACCGTGGTCGTGCGTGCCGACTCCAGCGGCACCACTGCGGTATTCACCAAGCACCTGTCGGCCATCAATGCTGACTTCAAGCAAGCGCTGGGTGAAGGCAACACCGTCAACTGGCCGGCCAGCGACAAGTTCATCAAGTCGCCGAAGAACGATGGCGTAACCGCCACCGTCCGCCAGACCCCAGGCGCCATCGGCTACATCGAATACGGCTTTGCCAAGCTGGCCAAGGTCGACTTCGCCCAGCTGCAGAACAAGGCCGGCCAATACGTAGTGCCGAACGCCGAGAGCGGTGCCGAGGCGCTGGCTGCGGTGAAGATGCCGGAGAACCTGGTGGCCTGGCTGCCTGACCCGGACGGTGCCAAGTCCTACCCGATCACCTCCTACACCTGGATGATCTTCCGCAAGGACAACGGTAACCCGGCCAAGGCCAAGGCCATGCGCGAAATGGTCGAATACAGCCTGACCGAAGGCCAGAAGATCGCCGACTCGATGGGCTACATCCCGCTGCCAGCGTCGGTTGTCGACCAGGTACGCAAAGCGTCCGCCAACATCCAGTAACACGCCCAGGCGCTCCCGGTGTGGTCTGGCGGCCATGCCGGGTGTGTTTGCCCTCTGTCCCGGAACTTGCCCATGAACACTCCTTTTGCCATCCCGGCTAACCCCGACTCCGCGTGCCAGCCACCGTCTGCGAAAGACTTCCTGGTTGATCGCACCTTCCGTGCGCTTGCACGCATCGGTGTGGTGCTGGTGCTGGCGCTGGTCTTCGCGCTGGTCTACGAAGTGGGCCGCAAGGCACTGCCAGGCATCGAGAAGCACGGCTTTGACGTGCTGTTCGGCAGTGTCTGGGACGTCAACCAAGGCAAGTACGGTATTCTGCCAGCGATCTGGGGCACGCTCTACAGCGCCCTGATCGCCCTGTTGATCGCCGGTTTCTTCGGCGTCAGCATGGCCATCTTCCTGACCCAGGACTTCCTCCCGGCCCGGCTGGCGGCGGTGTTCCGCACCATCGTCGAGCTGCTCGCTGCCATCCCCAGCGTCGTCTACGGCCTGTGGGGGATCTATGTGGTCATCCCGGCCATTCGCCCGCTGACCACCTGGTTAAACAGCGAGCTGGGCTGGATTCCCTTTTTTGGTACTTCCCTGAGCGGCCCAGGGCTGCTGCCTGCCGCGCTGGTGCTGGCGATCATGATTCTGCCGACCATCGCCGCCGTTTCGCAGGACGCCCTGACCAGCGTGCCGATGAAGACCAAGCAGGCCGCCTACGGCCTGGGCGCCACCCACTGGGAGGCCATTCTCAAGGTAATGGTGCCATCGGCAGCTACCGGTATCTTTGGTTCGCTGGTGCTCGGCCTGGGCCGTGCGCTGGGTGAAACCATGGCGCTGGCCATGCTGGTGGGCAATGCCAACAACATTTCCCTGTCCTTGTTCGCCCCGGCCAACACGCTGGCGGCCTTGCTGGCCCTGAACTTCCCGGAGGCCGGCCCGAACGAGGTCGAGGTGCTGATGTACGCCGCACTGGTGCTGATGTTCATCACCCTGCTGGTGAACGTGCTCGGCTCGATGATCATGCTCTACGCCCAGCGGGGTAACAAATGATGACCAACCTCACCACCCCTGCAAACGCGTTGCCCAGCCTGCAGCGCAAGCTGGAAGGCCGTTCCCTGCGCAGCCTGGTGTTGACCACGCTGGCATGGTTCGCGGCACTGGTTGCCAGCGTGCCGCTGATCTCCGTGCTGTACATGCTGATCACTCGCGGTGGCGCACGCCTCAACCTGGAGGTGTTCACCGAGCTGCCACCCACCGGCTTCGAGATGGGCGGGGGCTTTGGCAACGCCATGGCCGGTACTTTCGTCATGGTCGGCATTGCTGCTGCCATCGCCGTCCCGGTCGGTATCCTGGCCGCGGTGTTCCTGGCCGAACTCGGCCCGGACAGCAAGCTGGCCAACGCCGCGCGCTTTGCCGCCAAGATGCTCACCGGCCTGCCGTCGATCCTGGCTGGCGTATTCGCCTATGCCCTGGTGGTGATGACCACCGGCACCTACTCCGCGCCGGCAGGTGGTGTGGCCCTGGCGGTACTGATGCTGCCCATCGTCGTGCTGACCGCTGAAGAGTCGATGAAGATGGTGCCCAAGATCATGAAGGATGCTGCCTACGGCATGGGCTGCACCCGTGCCCAGGTGATCTGGAAAATCGTCCTGCCCACCGGCCTGCCGGCCATCCTGACCGGCGTCATGCTGGCCGTGGCCCGTGCCGCCGGCGAGACCGCGCCGCTGCTGTTCACCGCGCTGTTCAGCAACTACTGGATCCTGCATGACGGCGACCTGGCGGTCATGAACCCGACGGCCTCGCTGGCTGTACTGATCTACAACTTCTCCGGCATGCCATTCGACAACCAGCTCGAGCTCGCCTGGGCGGCCTCGCTGGTACTGGTGATGATCGTGCTGGTAATCAACATTCTGAGCCGAGTATTCGGCAAGCCCAAGTATTGAGAAAGGGAGCATCCGACCTTGAACGTATCCACTGCGCCAAAAGCCGCTCCCGTGGTCAGCGAAGCCCCCATCGTCATGGACTGCAAGCTGGACAAGATCTTCTACGGCAATTTCATGGCCGTTCGCGACAGCCATGTGCCGATCCGCAAGAACGAGATCACCGGTTTCATCGGGCCGTCTGGCTGCGGCAAGAGTACCGTCCTGCGTAGCCTCAACCGCATGAACGACCTGGTGAAGGGCTTCCGTTTCGAAGGCCATGTGCACTTCCTGGGCCAGGACGTCTACGGCAAGGGCGTCGACCCTGTGGTGGTGCGCCGCTACATCGGCATGGTGTTCCAGCAGCCCAACCCGTTCTCCATGAGCATCTTCGACAACGTCGCCTTCGGCCTGCGCCTGAACCGCTACAAGGGCGACATCGGTGACCGCGTCAAGCACGCGCTGCAGGGCGCCGCGCTGTGGGACGAGGTGAAGGACAAGCTCAAGGTCAGCGGCCTGTCACTGTCCGGTGGCCAGCAACAGCGTCTGTGCATCGCCCGCGCCATCGCCACCGAGCCGGAAGTGCTGCTGCTGGACGAACCCTGCTCGGCACTCGACCCGATTGCCACCCGCCGGGTGGAGGAGCTGATGGTCGAGTTGAAGAAGGACTACACCATCGCCCTGGTGACCCACAACATGCAGCAGGCGATTCGTGTGGCCGACACCACCGCGTTCTTCTCGGTCGATATCTCCAAGGGCACCCGTACCGGTTACCTGGTCGAGATGGGCCCGACCACGCAGATTTTCCAGAACCCGCGTGAGCAGCTGACTGCCGACTACATCAGCGGCAAGTTCAGCTGAGGCCGCACGTGCCAAGGTGGCCGGGTGTTGCAGTCAGGAAGGCTGCAACACCCGGCCGCATTACCTTCCGTCAAGTGTTACCAGGGATTTCCAATGCCAGCGACGCGTCGTCTTGATCTGCCAGCGGTAGAGCGCGCACTGCGTGAGGTGCAGGCCCGCTTTGCCGAACTCAGCCAGCATTTCACCGAACCGCGCGATCCGTTTACCGACGAGGTGCTGCTGAATGTGGTTGAAGGCTATGCCCTGATTGACGACTATGTCGCCCGGGGTGTCGACCTTTTCGACCTTCAGCAACTGAACCTGATGCTGGAGATCAACGCCACCGTGCTGTGCGGCAGCGACCCGGCACGCAGGCAGGAGTTTGCCCCGCACCTGGCGGCGACCGAGGCGCACTTTTTCAACAACGTGGAGGGCGGCATCAAGGACCTCTACAACTGGTATTGCTCGTATGGCAGCGATTCGATCTGGAAGCGCGCGGCGGGTGTCTACGTTCGAATTCTGAGCAAGCCGCAGCTGTTCATCGAAGGCAACAACCGCACAGGGTCGCTCATTGTCAGCTACCTGCTGATGCGCGCGGGGTTACCGCCATTCGTGTTGTCGCTGGACAATGCCGAGGGTTACTTCAACCCATCCTCGGTCATACGCAACTCTGCCAAGCATGGTGTCAAGGCTTTGTACGAACTACCCAAGATCAAGAAAAAGTATGCAGCTTTCCTTGAAGCGCACGCGCCTGAGCCCGGCAAGTTCTTCCTGGACGTCACATCCATGCCTGCGCGCGAGAGGTGCCGCTGATGCAAAGCTCTTCTCTGTTCCAACGCGGGCGGCAAGCCATCGAGCGCACGTTCAACCGCCCGCAGATACGCATTTCGTTCGATATCGACGACACGCTCGCCTGCCAGGCCGACCATGCCGCCGCCGAGGACAGCAAGCTGCCGGCGTTCCTCCACCGCTGGTTGGGTGAACCCCTGCGCAGTGGCACGCGCTCGCTGATCCGCGACTTGCGCCGCCAGGGCTGCAGCATCTGGATCTACACCTCGTCGGGGCGCACGCCGTCCTACATACGCCGTTGGCTGATGCTCTACGGTATCCGCGTCGATGGCGTGGTCAACAGTGACCGGCACCAGCATATCCTGGCCGTGAACGGGCTTGAGAATGCGCCTTCCAAGTTGCCGTCGGCCTTCGATATCGACCTGCATGTCGATGATTCCGAGGGCGTGCGGCTGGAAGGCGTGGACCACGGTTTTCGCGTGGTGGTGGTGTGCCCCAAGGATGAGAACTGGGCGCAGAAAGTGATGGATGCGGCGGTCGATGTCCAGGCACAGCTGGCCTGGCAGCAACCGCACCGCTATGAAATGCCGGTACAGCAGCGTTCGCAGGCCCTCGCTTCCTGAGGGCCTCAAGGTACTTTTCTCGTTACGCCTCTTCGCTACTTGTTGCCCCCCAACACCTCCATTCGCGGCTTCCCATTTTCAGCTTCGGCTTGACTCGTGAAATTTTTCATGTAATTTTTCATGAAAAATAACTCTAAAAATTTCACGGCAGTCTCAAACGATGAAGATGCACGAAGAGGTTGAAGCCCTCGCGATCCTTATTCACGACCTGCGCAAATTCAAGAACCTGACCCTGGGCGAACTGGCCGAGCGCATCAACCGCTCGGTCGGCTTTCTGTCCCAGGTCGAGCGCGGTGTTTCGCGCCCTACCGTGGCCGATCTCACCGCCATCAGTGAAGCGCTCGGCGTATCCACCGCGTACTTCTACAACCTGAGCAAGCCCCGCAGCGTCAGCTGGGTCACGCGCCCCCACGAGCGGCGCACGCTGTACCTCGAGTCGGGCATCACCGATGTGCTGGCTTCGCCCACCATCGGCGGCGCGTTCTCCATGCTCGACAGCCATCTCGAGCCAGGCGCCAGCAGTGGCGAGCTGTACCTGACCGACCGATCCGAGCAGGGCTGTTTCGTGCTCGAAGGCGAACTCACGGTCTGGCTGGACCACGGCGACGCCGTGACCCTGCAGGCCAACGACTGCTTCCAGCTGCACCCCCACGCGCAGTTCCGTTACGCCAACCTGACGGAAAAAACCACCCGCGTGCTCTGGGTCTTCAACTGAACTCGTTCACCTCACAAGGACAAGAAGATGAGTGTCGTCTTTCCGGATCTGCTGACTGAAGTGCGCTCGTTCCGAGCGAAACACCCAGAAATACGCTATGTCGACCTGATTGCGCTGGATATCCCCGGGCACTTCTACGGCAAGCGCTACCCCATGGACATGCTGGAAAAAGTCGCAGCCGGCGCGCCGCTGAAGTTGCCGCAGAACTGCGTGTTGCTGGGCACCCAGGGGGGGCTCTACCCGATCGGTGACTACTGCTTCGCCGACGGCGACCCGGATGCCGCCCGCCGCCTGGTGCCGGGTACCCTCAGGCCGGTGCGCTGGGAAAAGGAACCGATCGCGCAGATGCTCATCACCTCTGACGGCACCGCCAACCCCATCGAGTTCGAGCCCCGTGAAGTGCTGGCCCGGGTGATCCAGCGCCTGGCCAGGCGCGGCATTCGCCCGGTGGTGGCCTTCGAGCTGGAGTTCTACCTGTTCGACCGCAAGCTCGATAACGGCCTGCCACAGTACCCACGCGACAAGGCGACCGACGACCACGACGACCAGCCGAACATGCACATCGAGCGGCTGTCGCGCTTTGCACCGGTGCTGCACGAGATGGTCGATGGCGCCAACGAGCAGGGCGTGCCGGCGAACGTGATCACCGCGGAGCTGGGCCCCGGCCAGTTCGAGATCAACTTCTCGCACAGCGACGATGCCATGAGCGCGGCTGACTGGTCGGCGCTGTTCTGCCGCAGTACCCGCGGTATCGCGATGAAGCACGGCTACCGCGCCAGCTTCATGAGCAAGCCGTACCTCGATGCGCCGGGCAGCGGCATGCATGTGCACGTCAGCCTGTACGACAACGCCGGCAACAACATCCTCGCCGGCGATGACCAGCGCAAGCTGCGCCATGCGGTGGCAGGGTGCCTGGAGTTGCTGCCCCACTGCATGCCGATCTTCGCCCCGAACCACAATGCCTACCGCCGTTACGGCGCCATGGTCAACGCGGCGAGCAAGGCCAGCTGGGGTTTCGAAGATCGCGATGCGTGTATTCGCATCCCCGAGTCCGACCCCCGCAACCTGCGCATCGAACACCGCCTCGCCGGTGCCGATGCCAACCCGTACCTGGTGCTGGCGGCCATCCTGACCGGGATGGAGCATGGCCTGGAGCGTGGCGTCGAGCCCATTGCCCCGCTGAACGACAACCGCCAGAGCGGCATCGAGTTCCCCAAGGATGCCTTCAGTGCCCTGGCGGCCATGCGTCACCACCCGGAGGTGAACGAGGGCCTGGGCAGTGAATTCGTGATGGTCTACTGCGAAAACAAATACCAGGAGCAACTGGACTTCATGCGCCACATCGATGCCCGCGAATACCGCTGGTTCCTGTAGCTGCCGGGGTCGGGGCAGCGCCGCTGCACCCTGCCTTTCTACCGTTTCAATACAACGCGCAATATGGATTTGCCGGAGGAAGATATGCCACGTGTGCCCGTTATCGGCATTACCGCATGCACCAGCATGATCGAGCTGCATGCAACCCAGACCATCAGCGAGAAGTACGCGCGCGCGGCGGCCAAGGCAGCGTGTGGGCTGCCCATCGTGATACCCAGCCTCGCAGACCTGATGGACAGCGCCGATATTCTCGACGTGGTGGATGGGCTGATCTTCACCGGTTCGCCGTCCAACATCGAACCGTTCCACTACAACGGACCGGCCAGTGCAGCGGGCACCCATCACGATCCGCTGCGTGATGCCACCACACTGCCACTGATGCGTGCGGCCATCGCCGCCGGAGTGCCGGTGCTGGGCATCTGCCGTGGTTTCCAGGAAATGAACGTGGCGCTGGGTGGCACCTTGCACCAGAAAGTGCATGAGACCGGCATGTTCATGGACCACCGCGAAAGCAAGGGTGAGCCCATCGAAAAGCAATACGGCCCGCGTCACGCCCTGCATATAGAGCCCGGCGGCATGCTCGACCGCATGGGTTTGCCAGCGGTCATCGATGTCAATTCCATCCACGGCCAGGGCATCGATGTACTGGCCCCCGGGCTGAGGGTGGAGGCGCTGGCACCTGATGGCCTGGTGGAAGCTGTTTCGGTCGAGAACAGCAAAGGCTTTGCCCTGGCCGTGCAATGGCACCCCGAGTACCAGGTCATGGACAACCCGCATTACCTGACCATCTTCCAGTCCTTTGGCAAGGCCTGCCGGCATCGCTCGGTACTGCGCCAGATGCTGTTGAAGACCGCCTGACAGCGATCTTTCCCAATTACAAAAAAAGTACCTGCGCAGCACGGCTGCGCAACTTGATGGAGTGAAGTCAATGAGTGAGCAGAATTCGCAGACCCTTGCCTGGCAAGCCATGAGCCGCGACCACCACCTGGCCCCGTTCAGCGATGTTCGGCAGCTGGCCGAGAAAGGCCCGCGCATCATCACCTCGGCCAAAGGTGTGTACCTCTGGGACAGCGAGGGCCACAAGATTCTCGATGGCATGGCGGGCCTGTGGTGTGTGGCGGTGGGCTATGGGCGCGATGAGCTGGCCGACGTCGCCAGCCAGCAGATGAAGCAGCTGCCGTACTACAACCTGTTCTTCCAGACCGCGCACCCGCCCGCGCTGGAACTGGCCAAGGCGATCGCCGATGTGGCCCCGCAAGGCATGACTCACGTGTTCTTCACCGGCTCTGGCTCCGAAGGCAACGACACCGTGCTGCGCATGGTCCGCCATTACTGGGCGCTCAAGGGCCAGAAGAACAAGAAGGTCATCATCGGCCGCATCAACGGTTACCACGGCTCCACCGTGGCCGGCGCGGGCCTGGGCGGCATGAGCGGCATGCACCAGCAGGGCGGGCTGATCCCGGATATCGTGCATATCCCGCAGCCATACTGGTATGGCGAAGGCGGCGACATGACCGAGGCCGACTTCGGCGTGTGGGCGGCCGAACAGCTGGAGAAAAAGATCCTCGAAGTTGGCGTGGACAACGTTGCCGCCTTCATCGCCGAACCGATCCAGGGCGCTGGCGGGGTGATCATTCCACCGCAGACCTACTGGCCGAAGGTGAAGGAGATCCTGGCCAGGTACGACATCCTCTTCGTCGCTGACGAAGTGATCTGCGGCTTCGGCCGTACAGGTGAGTGGTTCGGTAGCGACTACTACGACCTCAAGCCCGACCTGATGACCATCGCCAAGGGCCTTACCTCCGGCTATATCCCCATGGGCGGCGTGATCGTGCGAGATGAAGTGGCCAAAGTCATCAGCGAAGGCGGCGACTTCAACCACGGCTTCACCTATTCCGGCCACCCGGTGGCGGCTGCGGTCGGCCTTGAGAACCTGCGGATCCTGCGTGACGAAAAGATCATCGAGCAGGTGCACGACAAGACCGCGCCTTACCTGCAACGACGCCTGCGCGAGCTGGCTGACCACCCGCTGGTAGGCGAGGTACGCGGCCTGGGCATGCTCGGTGCGATCGAGCTGGTGAAGGACAAGGCCACCCGCGCGCGCTATGAAGGCAAAGGTGTCGGCATGATCTGTCGCCAGCACTGCTTCGACAACGGCCTGATCATGCGTGCCGTGGGCGACACCATGATCATCGCGCCGCCGCTGGTTATCAGCATCGAGGAGATCGACGAACTGGTGGAAAAAGCCCGCAAGTGTCTGGACCTGACGTACGAGGCTGTTCGCTGAGCGTCTGGGTCTGATACCTGTAGGAGCGGGTTTACCCGCGAAGCAGGCGCCGCGGTGGATGGCACGGACTTCGTCCGTGTTCGCGGGTAAACCCGCTCCCACAGGGATCGCACAAACTTCTGGAGTCTGGGCTAGACAGTCGCAGGCATATCGTCGCCGGCATCTTGCAATGCCGCGAAGCATCTTGCTTTGTGAAATGAATCATGTACTTTTCAGGGCATCAATTTTCCCATCCGAAAGTCGCGATTCAACCATGAAAGTGCACGAAGAGATCGAAGGCCTGGCCGTACTGATTCGCGACCTGCGCAAGTTCAAGGGCCTGACACTGGGCGAACTGGCCCAGCGCATCGGCCGTTCGGTGGGCTTTCTGTCCCAGGTCGAACGGGGCGTATCCCGCCCAACCGTGGCCGACCTCACGGCTATCAGCGAAGAGCTCGGCGTTTCCACGGCCTATTTCTACAAGCTGGACCAGCCCCGCGAGCTCGACTGGGTCACCCGTCCTCACGAGCGTCGTACCCTTCACCTGGCCGGTGGCATCACCGATGTGCTGGCATCCCCCACGATAACGGGCGCGTTCTCCATGCTCGACAGCCACCTGGAGCCGGGGGCCAGCAGTGGCGAGGAGTACCTGGACGACAGCTCGGAGCAGGGCTGCTTCGTGCTCGAAGGCGAACTGACCGTCTGGCTGGATGGCGGCGAGCCGGTAACGCTGCGCGCCAATGACAGTTTTCAGCTGCAACCCCATGCGAGCTTTCGTTACGCCAACCTGACAGACAAGCTCACCCGCGTGCTCTGGGTATTCAGCTGAGAGGGGAATCCAGGCTGGCTCTGGAGTCACCAGGCAATCGGTGTCCCGTCCCACGCCCAGAATGTACCGCTCTGTTCCGGGCCGTGTCGGCTCACCAGCGCTAGAATGCATGTCGCCGCAAACGCCGGCGAGAACAGTTTTCCTGGCGCCACATTGCCCTGAAAGGGTTGGGAAAGGCGGGTGTCGGTGGTCCCGGGATGCAGCAACAGTACCGTGGAAGCGGGGTTCAGTCGCTTGAGCTCGATGCTCGCGGTACGCAGAAGCTGGTTGAGCGCCGCCTTGCTGGCGCGATAGCTGTACCACCCGCCAAGATGATTGTCGCTGATCGACCCGACCCGCGCCGACAGCGCCACATAGGTCATCGGTTGCTGTCGCAACAAGGGCAGCAAGTGCCTGAGCAGCAGGACAGGGGCGAAACAGTTGGTCGTGAAGCTGGCCAGCAGCCCCGCCATATCCAACTGTGTCAGCGCTTTTTCGGCCCGTGCGGGTGGCGCTTGCAGCACGCCAAGCGTGCAAAATACCAGGTTCAAGTGGTTGCAGCAGGCTCCCACCCGCGCCGCCAGTGTTTGCAGTGCCACTTCGGAACAAGCGTCGCAGTCGATGCGAACCAACTGTCGTGGGTGCTCGGCAAACAAAGCATCCAGCGCAGGGCTGCTGGTGGCATGTCGCGAGACGGCAAACACCCGTCCGATGTCGTCGCGCGCCAGCAGTTGTGTGCACAGTGCAAGGCCGATCCCCTGGCTGGCTCCGCAGACCAGCACGTTGGCGGGGGTATGAAGGTCATTGATAAGGCTCACTGAACTGCCTCCTTTGCCGGCCCCGACGCTGGTATGCCTCTGTCACTGGCTCTGCCGAAACAAGGCCCTGAGACCTGCAAGTAAAAGTTGTACAACCTCATAAAAAACTGTACATAGTTTCTAATATTGTACAGGTATTTCACGTGCTCGAGGTCAGTATGGGGCACACGACTCGTTGGGCCTGGCTTTGCCTGCTATTGACTGCCCTGTCGGAGGCGGCGGACTGGCGAGCGGAGCTGCCGGCAGCGCAACGGCTGGGCGTCGGTGAGTTCAGCTGGTTTGGCTTGCGCCTTTACACCGCACAGCTATGGGCAGCAGGTCCGGTCCAGGACTGGAACCGGCCTTTTGCCCTTGAGCTGGCCTATCACCGAAGCCTGTCCAGGGACACGCTGGTACAGGCCAGCCTCGAGGAAATGTACCGCCTGGCACCTGAAAACGTGACGCCGCAGCGGCGCGCGGCGTGGTCCCAGGCCATGCAGCAGGCGTTTGTAGATGTACGGCCAGGCATGCGCATCACCGGCTTGTACATGCCGGGACAGGGCTGCCGCTTCTACGTCGATGGCAAACTCAGCCGGGCGGTCGCCGACCCCGTTTTTGCACGGGCGTTCTTCGCCATCTGGCTCGATCCGCGGGCCAGGGATCAACAACTGCGTCAGCGTCTGCTGGGAGGCATGCCATGAATCTGCATAACGGTAACGCTGACCAGCCAGGGGTAGCCTGAAGATGCGCCTGGGTCTGGTACTGGGAGACCAGCTGTCCTTCGACCTGGCAAGCCTCAACGCCCTCGATCCTGCCCGCGATGCTGTGCTGATGGCGGAAGTGGAAGGGGAGGCCAGGTACGTGCCGCATCATCCGCTGAAGATCGTCCTGATCTTCAGCGCCATGCGGCACTTCGCACTGGCACTGCGCGAGCGCGGTTGGCAGGTGCATTATGTGCAACTCGATGATGACGGCAACAGCGGAACCATCGTTGGCGAGTTGCGGCGCTGGCAGCAGGCCCTGGGAGCCACGCATATTCACCTGACCGAGTGCGGAGAGTGGCGCCTGGAGCAGGCGTTGCGCGATGCCGCACTGCCGCTTGTGTGGCATCGCGACACGCGATTTCTATGCTCTCGCGAAGCTTTCGCGCGCTGGGCCCGGGAGCGCGGCCAACTGCGCATGGAACACTTCTACCGTGGCATGCGCAAACGCACCGGCCTGCTGCTGGAGCCTGACGGCAGCCCGGCAGGTGGAACCTGGAATCTCGATGGCGACAACCGCAAGGCCTTGCCTCGCCAGCTACGTGGCCCCTTCGCCGCACATTTCGCACAGGACGACATCACAGCTGCAGTCATAGCCCTGGTACGGCAACGCTTCAGCGACCACTACGGAGCCATCGACGGTTTCGACTACCCGGTGACCCATGCCGAGGCACAGCAGCTCTGGCAACACTTTCTGGATTTCGGCCTGGCGGCTTTCGGTGACTACCAGGATGCGATGGCCGAGGGCGAGCCGTACCTGTTCCATGCGCGCATCAGTGCAGCACTCAACATCGGGCTTCTTGATGTGCGTTTTCTATGCGACGGGGTCGACAAGGCCTGGCGCGAGGGGCGAGTGCCGCTCAATGCAGCAGAGGGCTTCATCCGCCAGCTGATCGGCTGGCGTGAGTATGTACGCGGCATCTATTGGCTGCGCATGCCGGAGTATGCCGCGCTCAATTACCTGGGTAACGAGCGAGCGTTGCCGGAATTCTACTGGACCGGTCGCACCCGCATGCGCTGCATGGAGCAGGCCATCGGGCAAACCCTTCGCTTGGGTTACGCTCACCATATCCAGCGCCTGATGGTCACCGGCAACTTCGCCTTGTTGGCCGGTATCGCGCCCACCGCAATCTGTGAGTGGTACCTGGCTGTCTACATGGATGCCTTCGACTGGGTCGAACTGCCCAACACGCTTGGTATGGTGATGTACGCCGACGGCGGCTACCTGGGCTCCAAGCCTTACTGCGCCAGCGGTCGCTACATCCAGCGCATGTCCGATCATTGCAAGGCCTGCAGTTACAGGGTTGACCAGGTGGCCGAGGAAGGTGCCTGCCCGTTCAATGCCCTGTACTGGCATTTTCTCATCCGTCATCGCCACCTGCTTTCGGCCAACCCGCGTCTGGCGCTGGTCTATCGAAACCTCGATGGCATGTCGGCTGACCGTCGCGATGCCATCTGGCAGCGTGGCCAGTCACTTTTGGCGCGACTCGATGCGGCGCAACCGATATGAAAAAGGGTCTTTTGCCCAGCAAGGTCTGCGTGGTGTGTGGGCGGCCGTTCAGCTGGCGCAAGCGCTGGTCACGTTGCTGGGAGCAGGTGCGCTACTGCTCCGAACGATGCCGCAAGTCAGCACCGCACCGCAAGGCGCACGAGCAGGGGGAGGGTAACGGCCCATATCGGCATCAGTAGCAGGCCGGTTACCAGTGGGCCCATGGGCAAGTCGACATTTGCCAGCCCCGCTCCGCCTACATAGGCCAGCGGGCCGCCAACTGCACCCAGCAGTGCACCGAGCTGCCAGTGCCTGTCGGCCCATGCCAGGCTATGGCGCATGCCGCTGGCCAGTACCAGCCACAGCAGCACAAGCCACAGCGGCAATGGCCAGGTGTCGAAGCTGAACACGCCCAGCGCGCCCAGCACGCTATCCAGCACACACCCGACCGGCGTTACCAGCAACAGCGCCTTGACCTCTGCGTGGACGGCCGGGCACAGGCTCAGATGCACGGCCAGGCCAGCAATCACCAGCATCGACAGGAAGGGCTTTTCGGCCCCCAGTACGCATAGCCACCAGCCAGCCTGTAGCCACAAGGCATTGGCGAGCAGCCAGCCACGGCTCATCAGGCACTGCCAGGCAAGGGCGCGCGCCGTGCCTGGGGCGCTGCCCAGAGCAGATGCGCGACACCGATGGTGCGCTCCTCGAAACCGCCTTGGCAGTAACACAGGTAGAACTCCCACAGGCGCTGGAACATGTCGTCGTAGCCCAGGTCCGTCAGCGCTGCGCGTGCCTGGCGCAGGTTTTCTCGCCAATGCCGCAATGTGTGGGCATAGTCCTGGCCGAAATCTTCCATGTGCAAGAGGTTGAGTGCGGTGTGCCGGCTGGCAGTTTCCAGCATCACGCTCAATGAAGGCAGTGCGCCACCGGGGAAGATGTAGCGCTGGATGAAATCGACCGACCGCCGCGCCTGCTCATAGCGCTGGTCGCGTATGGTGATCGCTTGCAACAGCATCAGGCCGTCGGCCTTGAGTAGCGAGGCGCACTGGCGGAAATACACCGGCAGGTAACGGTGGCCGACAGCCTCGATCATCTCGATCGAGACCAGTTTGTCGAAGGTGCCTTGAAGATCGCGGTAGTCTTCGCGAAGCACTTTCACCCGCTGCTCCAGCCCCAGGGCCTGAACGCGTTGCAGGGTATGGCTGTACTGCGCCTCGGAAAGCGTGGTGGTGGTGACCTTGCAGCCATATCGGGTGGCGGCGTGGATCGCCAGGCTGCCCCACCCGCAGCCGATCTCCAGCAGGTGGTCGGCAGGGCTCAGCTCCAGCTTCTGGCAGATGCGCTCCAGCTTGTGCAGCTGTGCTTGCTCCAGTGTCTGCCCCGGGTGTTCGAACTGAGCTGCCGAATACATCATGGTGGGGTCGAGCAGCCGCTCGAACAGGGCATTGCCCAGATCGTAGTGCGCCAGAATATTGCGGCGGGCACCACGCCTGTTGTTGCGGTTGAGTTTGTGCTGCAACCGCAGGGCAGGGCGGCCGAAGCGGGCCAGGCCCCCCTCGAGGGCGTCAAGTACCTCAAGGTTTGCGACGAACAGACGAGTCACCAGCGCCAGGTCGGGACTGCGCCAATAGCCGTGAATGTAGGCTTCGCCAGCACCGATCGAGCCATTGCCGGCTATCAGGCCCCAGGTGATGTCATCAAGGATCTCCACCTCGGCCTGCAACGGGCTGTGGGCGTCACCGAAACTCCACTGCTGCCCGTGGCTGAGCAGGCGCAGGTGGCCATGGCGCAGCCTGCCCAGCCGGGCGAGCACGGCATTTCGTGCCAGCCCGCCGAACAATGGCCCGAGGCCTGCGAACTTGCTAACGCTCAGGGTGGGGTTCGACATCATCAGGGTCCTCGCAGGAATGGCCGAGCGCCAGGTCACGCTGGCTGGCCGTGTGGTCATGGACGGGTGTGCGTTTGAACAGCAGGCGCAATGCCTGCCAGTAAATGGCCGAGACGGTGCGCAGGCTCATCCATGGGAAGGCCAGTACGTATCGGTGCACAGCGGCTCTATCCAGCGCCTGGCGTTGCAAGGCCAGGTCGGCCTCGAACACCTTGCTATCGCCTTGCCAGTTCTCCATGTGGATGCGCACATGTTCAGCGTCCAGGGCGAAGCGCAAGCGATAGTCCATGTGCAGTGGCATGAACGGCGACACATGGAAGGCCTTGGCGACGGTGAAGGGTCCGGCAAGGTTTCCGCGCACCGGCAGCACGTAATGGAAGCGTTCACGCCATGGTGTGTTTCGCACCTCCAGCAGGATTGCCGTCAGCCGTCCGTCGCGGTCATGGCAGAAATAGAAACTGACCGGGTTGAACGACAGCCCCCAGCAACGCAATTGCGTGAGCAGGTGCACCGGCCCCTCAGGCATTTCTCCCGTCGCGCTGCGCACCAGCAAACGTGCGGCCTGGGCCAGGGTCTCGCCCCGGCGGGTCTGGGCTGGCAGGTAATCTGCCTGGTTCCAGCTCAGCGGCGCCAGGCGCCAGCGCCACAGCCAGCGTGACAGGCCTGTCAGCAAGGCTTGCTCGTCCAGGTCCAGGTAGAACATGCCGATCCTGTAGCGGAAGGCGTGGGGGCGCGGCGCCAGGCGCCGGTGGCTGACCCAGCCCACGCAAAGGCTGCTGTTCACAGGTGCTCTCCGAAATGCGCGGCCACCTTCAACGCACTGACTACGCCATCCTCGTGAAAGCCGTTGCCCCAGTAGGCGCCGCAGAAGTAACTGTGGCGCTGGCCCTGCAGCTGCGCCTGGCGCGCCTGCGCGGCGCACGCCGCAAGGCTGTATTGCGGATGGTCGTACTGGAAGCGGGCAATGATCTGCGCCGGATCCACCAGCGCGGTCTGGTTGAGGCTCACGCAGAAGGTCGTCGGTGCCTGGATACCTTGCAGAATGTTCATGTTGTAGGTCAGCGCGGCAGGCGCCTGCTGCGGCCCGCCGAGACGGTAGTTCCAGCTGGCCCAGGCGCGCTTGCGGCGGGGTAGCAGACGGGTATCGGTGTGCAGCACCACATCGTTGCTGGCATAACCGATGGCGCCGAGCACTTCCCGTTCCTGCACGCTCGGCGCTTCGAGCAAAGCCAGGGCCTGGTCGCTGTGGCAGGCGAACACCACATTGTCGAAACGCTCGGTACCGGCAGCGCTCGTCAGGGTGACGCCACCTTCGTCGCGGCTGACCCGGAAAACCTTGCAGTCGAGGCGGATGCGCCCGGCAAACGGCCGGCACAGCGGACTGACATAGCTGCGCGAACCCCCTTCGATCACGCGCCACTGTGGACGTTGGTTGACCGACAACAAGCCGTGGTTGCGACAAAACCGCACAAAGAACGCAAGTGGGAAGCCGAGCATGTCCGCGCGGGACATCGACCAGATCGCCGACCCCATCGGTACGATGTAATGGTCGATGAAGCGCTGTCCATAGCGCTGAGCCCGGAGGTAGGCGCCCAGGGTCGCGTTGGCATCGATACGCTGGTTATCCAGGTCGGCGAGTGCCTGACGATTGAAACGCAGAATATCCCGTAGCATCCCCCAGAACCCCGGGGACACCAGGTTGCGGCGTTGGGCGAACAGGGTATTCAGGTCGTGCCCGTTGTATTCCAGGCCAGTGACCGGATCATGCACCGAGAAACTCATTTCGGTCGGCCGTGAGGCGACCTTCAGGTGGTCGAGCAAGCGGATGAAGTGCGGGTAGGTCCAGTCATTGAAGACGATGAAGCCGGTATCTATTGCATGGCGTTCACCCTGCCAGATCACATCGAGGGTATGCGTGTGGCCCCCGATCCAGTTCTCGGCTTCGAAAACCGTCACCTCATGCTTGCGTGACAGCAGATGAGCGCAGGACAGCCCTGCAATGCCGCTGCCGATGATTGCTATACGCATGGATCATCATTCCTGTTCATGACGGGCAAGGCGTTGCCCAAGCCCCAGGCGCAGGCGCGCGGGCAGTGCGCCAAGCAGGCGCAATACCAGGATGAAAAGCCGGGGGAAGTTGATTTCCAGCGGGCGCTCGGGAAGGCGTTTGGCAATATGGCTGGCTGCGCGCTGCGCCGACCACAGCTGCGGCATGGGGAAATCGTTGCGACGGGTCAATGGCGTGTCGACAAAGCCCGGGTTGACGAGGGTGACGGCGATGCCTTCGCGGGCCAGGTCGATGCGCTGCGATTCCACCAGATAACGCACGGCTGCCTTGGACGCGCCATAGGCGCCGGCACGGGGCAAGGCCAGCCAGGTCACCGAACTGCCCATGACCACCAGATGAGGGCGTTGACCGGCGCGAAGCAAGGGCAGGGCCGCTGCCAGGCAGTAGCTGACAGCAAGGAAATTGGTACGGACCACACGCTCGACCAAGGCAGGGTCGAAATGGTCCGGCTCCAGGTACTCGCAGGTGCCTGCATTGAGGATCACCCTGTCCAGCGCTCCCCAGGCCTGCTCGATACGGGTTGCGATCCCGGCGACCTGTACGGGGTCGTCCAGGTCGCCAATGGCCAGCAGCACCTGCCCGGGAAAACGTTCAGCCAACGGGGCCAGACGATCTGCATGCCGTGCGCCCAAGGCGACCTGGTGGCCTTGCTCCAGCAGGCATTGTGCAAGTGCGGCACCGATACCGCTGCTTGCGCCTGTCAGCCAGCAGCGGCTCATGCCATCCGGCCTTTGAGCCATCGAATCGCACCGCCCATGACCGGAACATGTTCGTAGAGCAGGGCTGCTGCGTCGAAATAGTCCTGGTGAAAATGGACCCGGTCATGCCATTGCAGGTAACTGCATCCCTGCAAGCTGATCTGCTGACCGCGGGCCAGGCGTGGGTGGCGAAACTGCAGGGTCCAGCGCAGGTAACCTTGCCCGGGCATCACTTCGTCGATGCTGGAAAAGGCATAGCGAATGTCATGAGCGTTGGCGTACAACTGCGCGAAATAGGTTCGCAGAGCCCGCAGCCCCTGGATCTGATGCAACGGATCGCGAAAGGTGACATCGTCGCTGTACAGCTTTTCAAGGGGGCCGAGGTTGCCCCCGTCGAGTCTGCTGAAGTGCTCGGCGAATTGCTGCAGATACGCTGACATGCTGGACTCCAGGAAATCCTGTACAGAAATGGCTTGTTGTACAGGTATATCTGAAGTCTAAGCGTAAATCTATACAAGTCAACGATCTTGTATAGGTTTTGTTCAGCGCTCCGCCTGGCCCAGTTGTCGGCGCAATTCAGCCACCTCGGCCTCCAGCTCGCGTAGTTTCTCCTCAGCGAAAATCTGCGCTGTGACATCGCGCTGGATGCCGATGTAGTACGTCAACTGGTCCGCCTCGTTGTACACCGGCGTGACGGACAACTCGTTCCAGAACAAGCTTCCGTCCTTGCGGTAATTGCGCAGCACCTGGCAGCACGGCAGGCCTCCACGGATCGCCTCGCGGATGTTGGCAAGGCCGGCCTGGTCATGATCGTCGCCCTGCAGAAAACGGCAGTCCTGATACAGGATGTCCTCGGCGCGATAGCCGGTCAGGCGCTCGAAGGCGGGGTTGGCGTAGATAAGGATGCTGTCGTCGCCCTCCTGCTCTGCGACGACGATGCCATCGTTGGAATGCTCGACCATCAGTTGCATGAGTTTCGCGTTGATCATGGGGCCCACCTACAGGCATTTAGGATGCGAAGTGCGTAGCCTGGCCTGCGTGCAGAAGGCCTCGGCGCCGTTTGTTGCATGATGACCCAAGGAGGCTCGCCGCAGAAGGTGCATATGGGTTTAGAATGTGCCACCCCCCAGATAAACCCTCATCATGACTGACGCCACCCCAGCCGATTTGCTACCCATGCGCGATGTGGTCAGCCTGACCGGCATCAATCCGGTGACCTTGCGGGCATGGGAGCGGCGCCATGGGTTGATAAGCCCGCAGCGCACCGAGGGCGGCCATCGCCTTTATAGCGCTCGCGATGTCCAGCGCATACGCGACATCTTGCGCTGGACCGGCAATGGGGTGCCCATCAGCAAGGTAGGCGGCATGCTCGCAGGCCAGCCGGATGCGCCGGTGCAGCAGCACTCGGCGTTCGACGACTGGCGCGCTGCCGTGGAGCGTGCAACCAAGGCATTCGATACACAAGCGCTGGAAAGCATCCATGGGCAGTTGTTCACCGTCCTGCCCAAGGCCACCGTGCTGCGTGATGTGCTGATGCCAGTCTGGCATGGCCTGGCCTCAGGCATTGCGCCGGGCCAGCGTAGCCAATGGCTGTTTCTGGACATGTTCCTGCGCGCCCGCCTGCTGATGCGCCTGCAGATGAACCAGGCCGATGCACCGCGCGTGCTGCTGGCAGGCACCGAGGGGCAAGCCGAACTGCAGGTGTTGTGCACCGGGCTGCTGTTGAGCAGCGAGCAGCAACGCATCGAAGTGCTCGGTTGCGGGCAGCCGCTGGAAGAAATACCCATGCTGTGTGCAGCAATGCAGCCCGCGGCAGTGGTGATCAAGGTCCAGGTGCCGGTGGACCCTGCCTTGGCCAGGCGGCTGCGTTCGCTGCAAATGGCAATCGTTTGTCCGCTGGCCTTGATTGGCGAGGGATTGGCCGATTTACAACCAGCCTGGCAAGGCCTCCCGCTGTGTCTGCTGGACGAGCAGCGCGCTGACGTCGCACCCATGCTGAACGCCTTGCTCAGTGGTGCCCTGGACCTTTGACAGGGGCCCGCCGTAGTCTGCCGTACTGATCCTCGCCTGCTCCTGTGGGTTACGCCAGAAGTCTTGCCTCTGGGCGTAACCCGGTCCTGGGCCGGAATCATCACGCCGCGCGCGCAGGCCCAAAGCATCTGGCAGCCCCCTCCAAGGCAGCGTTTCTGGCTGTTTGCCAGCTTCTGATAATCGCCTCCGACATCCCGTCCCCGTTTCGGAGCGCGCCATGTACAACAATAAGAATCTGTCCCCACGTTTGCTGGCGGCTGTTACCGTCAGCCTGTCGACCCTTTGCCTGAGCAGCCTGGCCCAGGCCGAGATCATGCTGTACGACAAGGACCAGACGACGTTTTCCACCGACGGCTATATCAACGCCTTCTACGTCAACAGCGATGTCGATCGGCAGGGCGAGCAGTTCGATCGCCGCCAGTCACGGGTGAAGATGGGCTTTCTGCCCAACTACCTGGGCTTCAACATGGGCAAGCAGGTGGATGACCTGAAGCTCGGCGCGCGAGCCTCGTTCTGGGTGACCATCAACGACAGCGAAACCAACGGTACCGACACCGCCATCGACGTGCGCCAGTTCTACGGCACCGTGGCCAACCCCGAGTGGGGTGAGGTGCTGATCGGCAAGGACTTCGGGCTGTTCGCCCGTTCCAATATCCTGCTCGACGAACTGCTGGCCGGTTATGGCCAGGTCAGTGACACCCTGGGGCTGGTTGACGGCGGCGGGGTCTCGTTCGGCAACATCGGTAGCGGCTACCCGTACCCGTTCCCCACCTCGCAGATCACCTATCGCACCCCAGTGATGGACGGCCTGCGGGTGGCGGTGGGCATCATGGACCCGGTGGACACCAACGACAGCAGCCCGACCGGCAAGGCCTACCAGGAAAACCCGCGTACCGAAAGCGAGATCACCTACCAGTTCGACCTGGGTGGGGCGCAGATCTACAGCTGGCTCAACGGCAGCTACCAGACCTCCGACAACACCGACCCGGCGGTGCAGTCGGTCACCTCCAAAGGTGTCGGCTACGGTGTGCAGGCGAAGATGGGGGGGCTGTCGCTGACCGGCTCGGGGTTCCAGGCCAAGGGCATCAACCCGTTCTTCACCAACAACGCTGGCGAACCGACCTTGCGCAATGTCGACAGCGACGGCTACCTGCTGCAGGGCTCCTACAAGGTCGGCAAGAACCGGGTGGCGCTGTCGTATGGCAAGACCAAGGACGATGGCAACGGTGCGGTGGGCAGTGGTGCGGATTATGAAACCCGTGGCGTGGCGCTGTTCCATGACGTCAACGACAACCTCAAGCTGGTTGCCGAGTACAACCAGTTTTCCATCGACGGCCATGAAACCAGTGACCAGAACGAAGACACCGATACCTTTGCGGTGGGGGCGGTGTTGACCTGGTAAGCCCTCGGCCTCGACTCAAGACTGCTGGGGCTGCTGTGCAGCCCTTTCGCGACGCAAGGCCGCTCCCACATCGACCGCGCAAGCCCATGTGGGAGCGGCCTTGCGTCGCGAAAGGGCCGCGCAGCGGCCCCGGCAATCTTCAGGAAAAGCTATTACAACCATGGAACCGCCCACCCGCTACCCAAGTAGCATTCGTCCTCGATGATCGCCTTCGTACACTCATCACTCAGCCACCCCGCGCCGGAGACCACGATGCAGCAGGCTCACAACGACGGTGTGGTCAGCGCCATGTCCCAGGCAACCGATGCCCGGCAGGCAGCCCAGGAGCTGGCGGCGCAGTTGCTGCACCCGCACCTGGGCTTCGTGCTGTTCTTCTGCTCCGCCGAATACGACCTGCAGGCCCTGGGCGAAGCCCTGGAGCAGGGCTTTGGCGGCATCCGCCTGGTCGGTTGCACCAGCGCCGGGGAAATCACCCCGCAGGGCTATGGCCGCAACTGCATAACGGCAGTGGGGTTCGATCATCGGCACTTTTCCATAGCCACCGAGCTGATCGACGAAATGGAGCGCTTCAGCCTGATCGACGCCCAGCAGATGGTCGAGCGCCTGGTCGGCACCTGTCGCAGCAATAACCTGGCGCCGATCAAAGGCCACAGCTTTGCCCTGACCCTGCTCGACGGCTTGTCCAGCCGCGAGGAAATGGTGCTTGCCGCCCTCAGTGCGGCCCTGGGCGACATCCCGCATTTTGGCGGCTCGGCCGGCGACGACAACTACCTGACCCGCACCCATGTGTATTTCGGCGGCGCGTTCCACCACGGCGCGGCGGTGGTGGTGCTGGTCAATACCTGGCTCGACTTCGAAGTGTTCACCACCCACCACATCCTGCCGCGCCAGGAAAAGCTGGTGGTCACCGGCGCCGACAGTGCCCAGCGCCGGGTCTTCGAACTGAATGCCGAGCCAGCTGCCGAGGAATACGCCCGGCACATCGGCGTGCCGGTGGCCGAGCTCGATCATCGTGTGTTCGCTGCCCATCCGCTGGCCGTGCGCATCCACGACCAGTATTACGTGCGGGCGATACAGCAGGTGCACCCGGACCTGAGCCTGAGTTTCTACTGCGCTGTGGAAAACGGCATCGTGCTTACCGCCATGACCCCGGGCCCGCTGTTGCCAAACCTGCACCAGTTGTTCGACGGCTTGCAGCAGCGCCTCGGCCCGCTGCTGCTGACCATCGGTTGCGATTGCTTCCTGCGGCGGCTGGAGCTGGAAGCCCGGGACGGGCTGGAAGCGGTCGGTGCGTTCCTGCGCGAGCAGCGGGTGATCGGCTTCAACACCTACGGAGAACAGTTCGATGGCATGCACATCAACCAGACCTTCACCGGAGTCGCCATTGCCCGCAACCGGCCTCCTGTCGGTCGCTGAACTGCAGGCCGAGGTCGCCCGGCTGCAGCACCAGAACCACAAGCTGCAGCGTATCAACGGCGCACTGATCGAGCGTATCGAGTCCGGCGTCACGCGTGGCAACGACCCTTATGCCGCGTTCCAGCATTCGGTGGTGCTGGCCGAGCAGGTGCGCGAACGCACCGAAGCGCTGAACCAGGCCATGGCCGAGCTCAAGGCCGTCAACCACCTGCTCAGCGAGGCCCGGCAGCGGGCCGAGACGGCACACCAGCACCAGATTCGCCTGATCACCGACCATGTGCCGGCGCTGATCGCTTACCTGAATGCCGACCTGGTCTACGAATTTACCAACAAGGTCTATGAAGAATGGTATTGCTGGCCTCGCGGCGTGATGCTGGGCCAGAGCCTGCGCGAAGCCCACAGCGAGCAGCATTCCCAGCGCCTGGAGGCCTACGTGGCGCGGGCGCTGGCGGGGGAGAGCGTAACCTTCGAATTTGCCGAAACCAACATCAACGGCCAGGAACGCTACATGCTGCGCTCCTACGTGCCGAACCGCCTGGCCAATGGCGAAGTGGTGGGCATCTTCGTGTTGATCCGCGACATCACCGAGCGACGCAATACCGCACAGGCGCTGCACCAGGCGTATCAGCACCTGGAGCAACGGGTACGCGAGCGCACGGCCGAGCTGACCAGCCTCAACGAGCAGCTGCTGCGCGAAATCGAGGAGCGCAGCCGGGTGGAATCGCGCCTGCGCGAGGCCAAGCGCGAGGCCGAGCAGGCCAACCTGTCGAAAACCAAGTTCCTTGCCGCCGTCAGCCATGACTTGCTGCAGCCACTGAACGCGGCGCGGCTGTTCACCAGCGCCTTGCTCGAACACCGCGAGCCGCACAACAGTGCCCATTTGGTGCGTAATGTCAGCAACTCGCTGGAGGATGTGGAGAACCTGCTAGGTACCCTGGTGGATATTTCCAAGCTCGATGCTGGCGTGATCAAGGCCGATGTCGCCCCGTTCGCCCTGCGCGAACTGATGGACAACCTCGCTGCCGAATACGCCCAGGTGGCGCGCAGCGAAGGGCTTGAACTGCATTTCGTGGGCTGTTCCGCCGTGGTGCGCAGTGACATTCAGCTGCTGGCGCGGATCCTGCGCAACCTGCTCAGCAATGCCATTCGCTATACCCGCAGTGGGCGCGTGGTGCTGGGCTGCCGGCGCCAGCGTGGCGGCTTGCGGATCGAAGTATGGGACAGCGGGATCGGTATCGCCGAAGAGCACCTGGAAGAAATGTTCCAGGAGTTCAGGCGCGGCGATGTGCAGCGCCCGGACCAGGACCGAGGGTTGGGTCTGGGCCTGGCGATCGTGGAAAAGATCGCCGGCATTCTTGGCCACCGGATTCGGGTGCGGTCATGGCTTGGCAAAGGCTCGGTGTTCGCTGTCGAAGTGCCGCTGAGCACCACCGCGCCCAAGGCCCAGCCGAGCCAGGCAATCAGCGAGCCGATGCTCGAACGCCTGCGCGGGGCGCGGGTGTGGGTACTGGATAACGATGCGGCGATTTGCGCCGGCATGCGTACCCTGCTGGAGGGGTGGGGCTGCCGGGTGGTCACCGCGCTGTCGGAGGAAGACCTTGCGCGCCAGGTGGACAACTACCATGCCGAGGCCGACCTGCTGATCGCCGACTACCACCTGGACAACGACTGCAATGGCGTCGACGCCGTGGCGCGGATCAATGCCCGCCGTACCCAGCCCTTGCCGGCGATGATGATCACCGCCAACTACAGCAACGAGCTCAAGCAACAGATCCGCGAGCAGGGCCACACCCTGATGCACAAGCCGGTGCGGCCGATGAAGCTTAAGGCGGCGATGAGCCATTTGCTGGGCAGCAGTGTGGCATAGCCGCCGGCCTCTTCGCGGGCTTGCCCGCTCCCACAGGATTCCCGCAGGTTTCTGTGTTGCGCAATACCTGTGGGAGCGGGCAAGCCCGCGAAGAGGCCGGAATAGGTCAACGCCGCAGATAATCACCGAAATCGATATCACCGGCACTGAGGATGGCCTGCACCCGGTTGTGTACGTTGAGCTTGCGCAGGATCGCCGAAACGTGGGCCTTGACCGTGGTCTCGGCGATATCCAGGGTGTAGGCGATCTGTTTGTTCGACTCGCCCTTGGTCATGCGCTCGAGCACCAGCAGCTGCTTGCGGGTCAGGGCCTGGAGCATCTCCGGCGGGAAGCTCGGGGCATCGTTCAGGCGCCGGCTGGTGCTGCTTTTCTGGGCTCGGATGATGTCGGGCGGCAGGTAGACATTGCCGTTGAGGATCTGCTCGATCGCTTCGATCATCTGTGAACGTGGCGAGGACTTGGTGATGAAGCCCACCGCGCCATAAGTGATGGCCTGCAGCACGATCTGCTTTTCCTGCTCGGCCGAGACGATCACCACCGGCGTGGTCGGTGCCTCGTTGCGCAGGGTGATCAGGCCATTGAGGCCATGCATGCCGGGCATGTTCAGGTCGAGCAGGATCAGGTCGAGGTCGTCATGTTCGTGGGTCAGCGCCAGGGCGCTGTCCAGGTCGGCAGTTTCCATGACTTCGCTGCCCTGGAAGCCATCGCTGATAACGTTGTGGATGGCTTCGCGAAACAGGGGGTGATCGTCGGCAATCAGAATTTTGTACATGGCCTTTTCACCTCGTTTTTATTGGATGGAGCGGGCACGCGTTTGCAGGCGATGAATTCAGGGGAAGGGTTCCGGCTGCGCTGGCTGCAGCGGCAGGTTGGCCTGTTGCCAGGCGTCCAGGCCATCGCGGTACCAATACAGATTCTTATAGCCCAGGGCTTTCGCGCGTTTTACCGCGTTCCAGCTTAACCAGCAATCGGAGCGACAGTAAAAGACCAGCGGTTGCTCCGTGCGCCCGGCGGTGGCTTGTTGCAGGTTGCGCACGAAGTAATCGTGCCACGCCGGGCTCAGCTCGCCGTCGCCGGTGTTGGCCAGCCAGCGGCTGCCGGGGATGTTGGCGTGGGGTTCATCTTCGATGAAGCGGCCTTGCAGCCATTGGCGGCGATAGACGTCGATCAGCACCGGCTTGGGGGTGTGCCCCAGCAGGTCTTGCAGCATGGCGGTGTCGATGACCTGGCCGCCCTCGACCTGCTGTGGGGTCGGGCTGCGGTAGAGGGTGGTGCGGTAGCCGTCGGCAGAGAATAGCGGCGTGGTATCCGCCTGGGCAGCGCCTAGCGTCAGGCTCAGGGAAAGCGCCGCCAGCAATGGGCGTGGCAGCCGGGGCAGGGCACGTGGCATGGGGGTTGTCCTTTTTGTTATAGGCCCATTACATGCCAGTGGCGGTGCATTGTGAATGCGACGATCAGACAGCAAAGGCAGTACCAAAGTAGTAGAAAGCCGGGCGCCTCTGGCCTGATCCTGCCCAATATCTGAATGCAGGCGCGATCCCTGTAGGAGCGGGTTTACCCGCGAACACCGGCGTAGCCGGTGCCATGCACCGCTTCGCCTTCTTCGCGGGTGAACCCGCTCCCACACGGACCGTGTTCCTTCAACGGGTTCGGCGAAAGGTCCGATGGGAGACAGCTGCCGCTCAGCGCGGCTTGCGCAGCGCCGCATGCTGGGGGTTGAAGGTGAGGATCGCCAGCAGGGTGAACAGCACGGTCAGCCCCAGGCATACCGCCAGCGCCAGCGGGTTGAAGCGCTCATACAAGGCAAAGCGCACCAGCTCCACGGCATGGGTGAACGGGTTCACTGCACACAGCCAGTACAGCCACTGGCTGGCCTCGCGCATCTTCCACAACGGGTACAGCGCCGAGGACAGGAAGAACAGCGGGAATATCACGAAGTTCATCACCCCGGCAAAGTTCTCCAGCTGACGAATCGCATTCGATAGCAACAGGCCCAGGGCGCTGAGCATCAGCGCCACCAGCAACAACGCCGGCAGCGCCAGCAACAGGCCCGCAGCCGGTGGCTGCACACCATACAACCAGGCGATGGCAAGGAAGGCGTACACCTGCAGCAGGGAGATCAACGAGGTCGCCAGCAGCTTGCTGCCGAGCAGGAAGGGCCGCGGCAACGGGCTGGTCAGCAACACGCGCATGCTGCCCATCTCCCGGTCATAGACCATCGACAGCGAGCCCTGCATGCCGTTGAACAGCAGGATCATGCAGGCAAGGCCCGGAATGATGTACACCTCGTAGGGGGTGTAGGTGTCGTAGGGCTCGATGATCGCAATGCCCAGGGCCGCGCGAAAGCCGGCGGCGAACACCAGCAGCCACAGCAGCGGGCGCACCAGGGCGCTGAGAAAACGGGTGCGTTGCAGGACGAAACGCAGGCATTCGCGCAGGAGAATGCCGTTGAAGCACTGCCAGTAAGCGTTCATCGGGCATTGGCTCCTGTGGGGGCGCTGGTCAGGCGGGCAAAGGCATGGTCGAGGTCACCGCCGTGCTCCAGGCTCAGGGCATCGGCCGTGCCGCTGGCCACCAGGCGCCCTTGATGCAGGATCAGCAGGTCATCGCTGGGCTGCACTTCGTCCAGCAGATGGGTGGTCCACAGCACACTGAGGCGCTGCTCGCGGCACAGCAGCCGCAGGTGCTGGTTGAGCGCCAGGCGGCTGGCCGGGTCGAGGCCGACGCTGGCCTCGTCGAGCAACAGCAAACGCGGCTCATGCAGGAGCGCGCGGGCAATCTCCACCCGGCGCCGATGGCCGATGTTCAGCGCCCGGACCGGTTCGCGCCGCCGCTCATCGAGGCCCTGGCGGGCCAACTCGGCATCGACCCGAATATTGCCCTGGCGCCGCGACAGGCCGTGCAGCGAGGCGTGGTAGCGCAGGTTCTGCTCCACGCTCAGGTCCAGGTCGAGGGTGCTTTGCTGGAACACCACGCCCAGCTGGCGCAAGGCCGGGCGTGTGGCGTTGCGCAGCGAGCAGCCGCACACGCGGATGTCGCCATGCTGCAGGTCGTACAAGCGGGTGAGCAGGGCGATCAAGGTCGACTTGCCGGCGCCATTGGGGCCCAGCAAGGCGGCAAAGCGCCCGGGCGCCAGGCTGAAGCCGACTTGCCTGAGCGCCTCGCGCTGGCCGTAGGCAAAGCTCACGTCACTGACTTCGAGGGTATTCATGGCGTCACCACCACGCCCCAGGGGTAGCGGCCGACCTTCACCGACTTGAGCACCTTGAGGTTTTTTGCATCGATCACCGAAACGTCGCCACTGACCCCGTTGGTGGCCAGCAAATGGCTCTGGTCCGGGGTGAACGCCAATTGCCAGACCCGCCGGCCCACCAGCAGGTAGTCGAGTACTTCGTAGGTCTTGGCATCGACCACCGCCACATGGTTGGCCGGGCCCAGGGCGACGAACGCGTACTTGCCATCGGCGCTGAGCTTGATGCCTACCGGCTGGACCTTGTCCGGGTGCACGCCCTTGATCTGGAAGTTCAGGGTTTTCAGCACCTGGCGGCTGGCCACGTCGAGGATGGTCACCGTGCCGCCGATTTCTGCCGAGGCCCACAGCCGCGAGCCGTCCTGGCTGAACTCGACGAAGCGCGGCCGCTGGTCCACCGGGGTGCTGTCCGCCAGGGTCTGGGTGCTGGTGTCGATCCAGTGCAGCATGTTGGTGGTTTCGCTGGTGTTGACTGCCCATTTGCCATCCGGGCTCACCGCCATGCCTTCGGGCTCGATGCCGACGTCGATCTGCCCGAGCACCTTGTCGGTCTGGGTATCGATTACCGTCACCAGCGCGTCGTCCTCGTTGGACACATACAACCAGCGGTCGTTGGGGTGCAGGGCGAACTGCTCGGGGTCCTTGCCGGAGGGCAGTTCCTTGATGATCTTGCGGGTGGCCACATCCATCACTTGCACCCGGTCCGAATCGCTGGCGCAGATGTACAGCAGCGTGTTGTCGTGGGACAGCAGCAGGCCGCGCGGGCGCTGGCCCACTGGCAGGGTCTCGGTGACTTGCAGGGTCTGCATGTCGATCAGGCTGAGGCTGTTGTCCTTCTCGTTCGATACCCAGGCGGTGGCGGCCACGGCGTGCCCGCTGGCAAGGGCCAGGGCGCCGGACAGCAGGCTGGGGTAAAGCAGTGCCCGGTGAAAAGGGGAGCGACGCATGGCGAAATCCTTTTTTGTTGTGGTTATCGGGTCAGGGGTAGCCGCAGGTCACTTCGGGCCTGTCGTAGCCCAGGCTGTCCATTTCGTTGAACGGGTGCAGGAAGCCCTCCTGCGGTGAGGTACTGACCAGGGCCCGCGGCTGCACCAGCGGGATCGGCTGGCGCAGCTCGCCGTTCCACGGGCGGTAGCTGAGCTTGCGGCCCTTGAAGCCGTCCAGCGGCAACTGCTCGCTGAGCAGCAGTTGCTGCAGGGCGCGGGGCTCGGCCTGGCGCAGTTTGCTCACTGCGCTGGCGACGCTGCGCACGGCCATCCAGGCGGCGAAGTCGCGGTCGTTCATCCAGCGCCCGGCCTGGGCTTCGAAGCGCTTTTGCAACTGCGCCGCGCCGAAGGTTTCAACGGTCTTGTGCCAGCCGGTGGGGGTCAGGCCCTGGGTGCCGGCTACCGGCCGCGGATACCAGGTCTGGTAGGGCAGGTACTCGCCGAAGTCGCCGCGTTCGTCGGCCACCAGCACCACGTCGTACTCGGCGGTTTGGGTGAACAGCGGCATGTCGGCCTGGGCGCTGCGGCGCTGGTCGTTGTCGAATGTCCAGGCTTTCTCCGCGACCAGCTGCATGCCGAAGCGCTTCATGGCGCGGCGCAGGGCCGCCGCATAGGCCCGGTCATCGTCGGTCTGGCCGACGACCAACAGCGCCCGTTGCCATTTGCGCATTACCAGGAACTGCGCCAGGGCATCGGCCAGCATGGCGCGGCTGGGCAGGCTGTGCAGCACATTGCCCAGGCACTGGCTGCTGCGCAGGCTGTCGTCCGGGCTGCCGGCGTTGAACAGCAGGCTGTCGGGCAGGGCGGCAGATAGCGCGCGCAGGCTGGCGGCGGGGGCATTTACCACGAACAGCCGCAGGCCCTGGTCATGCTGGGCCTTGGCAGCCTGCAGCAGGGCTTCGGGGCTTTCGACCGTGGCATTGGCCAGGTGGAATTCCTGTTTGAGAAAACGCCCGCTGCTGTTGCTGTCGACAATCGCCAGTTCGGCGCCCTGCAGCCCGGCATCGGTGGGTTCGGGAATGATGTTGGACAGCAGCGGGCCGGGAGCGGGGCGATAGCCGAGATAGCCGATGCGCACTTGCAACGGTTCCCCGCCCGGGGCCTGCGCGGCGGGTGCCGGGCTTGCAGAAAACGTCGCGGCCAGGGCCAGCAGGCAGGTCATGGCAAGGTGGGCAGGCAGGCGCATAAGGCAACTCCACGGCAGATGGCGCCAGCATAGGAAGCGCGCCGGGAGGGGGGAATATGCAGAAAGTAGCGCTCGCCCGGTACCAAGGTAGTAATTCACCACATGGGCGCGGGTTTTACGATGGCCGCAGCAACCCCGAGGAGAACTGCCCATGCGCCTTGTCAACCTTTCGGCCCTGTGGCGGATCAACCTCTGGGTCACTTGTTGCTTCGCGATGTTGACGCTGGCCTGTGCCGTGGTGCTGTTGCGCCAGGCGGTGGCTGACGTGGAGCGGGAGCTGCAGTCGGCGCAAGCCGTGGTGGCATACCTCGGCGACACTGCCGAGCGCGACCCGCAGAGCCTGCAACCACGGCTGACGCAAAGCCTGCGCCATGTGCGGGTGCACTGGCTGGCGGCGGATGAACCTGCGCGGCTGCCGCAAGCAACCGGCCTGGATGCCTGGTTGGGCCGCCAACTGCTTGGGCAGCGCCACGACAGCAGCCGGCTGCTGGAGCTGGGGGATGGTCGCCGGGTAATGATCGCCGTGGATGCACGAGATGAAATCGACGAGGTGCGTGACTCCCTGCAGCAGTTGTTGGTCTTGTGCGGCCTTGCGTTGCTGCTGAGCTTGTTGACCATCCGTTGGGCGGTGCGGCGGGGCATGGGCTTGCTGGACGATCTGCTGCAGGCCTTGCGCCAGGTCTCGGGTGGGCAATTGACCGCACGCCTGCGCGAGGCCGGCCTGCCGGAGGCGCGCCAATTGGCGGAGCACTTCAACCGCATGACCGCGTCTCTGGAGCAGGCCCGCTGCGACAATACCCAACTTACCCAGGCCCTGCTGGCGGTGCAGGAGCAGGAACGCACCCAGTTGGCGCAGACCCTGCACGACGACCTCGGGCAATACCTGGCGGGTATTCGGGCCCAGCTCTGCCTGCTGCGCATGGTCGCCGACCAGCCAACCGCGGTGGCGCAGACGACACGCACCCTGGAGCTCGATTGTGAACGCCTGCAGCAAGGTTTCCGCGCCCTGGTACATGACCTGTACCCGCTGGCGTTGCAGCACATGCCGCTGGCCGAAGCCTTCGGCCTGCTGGTGAGCCAATGGCAGGCCAGCCAGGGTATCGATTGCCGCCTGCGGGTAGGCGAGCATTTGCCGGCACTACCCGGGCCGAGTCGCACGCATTTGTATCGTTTGCTGCAGGAGGCGTTGACCAACGTCGCCCGTCACGCCGGCGCAAGCCAGGTGCGGGTGCGCCTGCAACGCAGCGCCAAGGGCTTGCGCCTGCTGGTTCGCGACAACGGTTGCGGTGCCAGCCAGCCCCAGCGCCCCGGGGTAGGCCTGCACTCGATGGCCGAGCGCGCCCGCAGCCTGGGCGGTGAACTGCGCATCCTCAGCCGACCGGGTGCCGGCTGGGCGCTGGCCCTGAACATTCCCATGGAGGTGTGATGAATATCGTGTTGGTCGATGACCACGCCGTGGTCCGCCAGGGCTATGCCAGCCTGCTGCGAGCGGTGCTGCCGAAGGTACAGGTGCGTGAGGCTGCCAGTGGCGAAGAGGCGCTGGCGCGGGTTCAGGAACAGGTGCCCAACCTGGTGATCATGGACTTTGGCCTGCCAGGCATCAGCGGGCTGGAAACCACCCGGCGCCTGCGTCAGCGCCTGCCGCAGTTGCGGGTGCTGTTCTTCAGCATGCATGACGAACTGCCGCTGGTGCGCCAGGCGCTGGATGCTGGTGCCTCAGGATACCTGACCAAGAACTCGGCGCCCGAAGTGCTGATCGAGGCGGTGCAGCGGGTGTTGGCCGGGCATGCCTATATCGAACAGCCCTTGGCCACCCAGTTGGCCTGCACGTCACAGCAGAATGCCAGCGACCCGCGCCTGCAGCGCATGACCCAGCGTGAGCTGGAAATCTTCGTGATGCTGGCCAAGGGCACCCCGGTGCGAGGGATTGCCGAGCAGTTGTGCATCAGTGCCAAGACCGTGTCCAACCACCTGACCTTGCTCAAGAGCAAGTTGCAGGTCAGCTCCCATGCGGAGCTGGTGCATCTGGGGATTGATCTGGGGGTGGTGCGGGTGGCGGGGTGAGGTTTCTTTGAAGGCCAACATATGACTGATGGATTTAGCAGTGACTCTGTGGGAGCGGGTTCACCCGCGAATGAGGCGACTCGGTATATGGCACCGGCTTCGCCGGTGTTCGCGGGTGAACCCGCTCCCACAGGGGAACAATGTGCCCAAGCACGCTTTGCTCAATTGTCCCAGGTCTCGGGGCACCCCTTGCACCCCTCCATGTTGGCCTCTTGAAAATTCCCGTAATGCTGCCGCGCCCCGCGCAAGTCGGCGCGGGCCAGGTTGCTCTGGCCAAACTTGGCCTCCTGCAGGTTGGCATCGCCAAGGTCGGCCCCTTGCAGATCAGCCTTGCTCAGCCAGGCCATTTCCAGGTCCGCCGCGCGCAGGTTGGCCTGCTGCATCTTCGCCCCTGACAACCTTGCGAACTGCAGGTAGGCCGCGCTGAGGTCGGCCTTGGCAAATTGCGCACCCTGGGCAAACAGGCCCCAGCCCTGAATCGCAACGAGCCGGCTTTGGCTCAGGTCGGCCAGGCGCAGGTTGCTCTGCTGCAGGCTGGCGCGGGTCAGGTTGGCGCCTTGCAGGTTGGCCTTTTCCAGGTTGGCCAGGTCCAGCCGGGCATGGCGCAGGTCGGCATCGCGCAGGTCGGCGCCGGCCAGGTTCATCTTGCGCAGGTCCTGGTTGGCCAGGTTGGCGCCCCGCAGGTCGGCCCCCGGGCACTGGCTGGCTTCGGCAATCACGCAGCCGTTGATGGTCAGGGGGGTATCGTTGCCAGCGTCGTCGGCATTCTCGGCCATGGCAGGGGTCAGCACGATCAACAAGGCAAGTGGCAGGTAGTTCATGGCGAAAGGCTCTTGGCAGGAGAAAGGCAGAAGCGGGGAGGGGCGCAGGCCCGCTCCCCGCTGCAAGTCAACGCTGTGCAGTCTTGTTGTCCCAGCTTGGGATCTTGAACACCCAGAACGAACCACCCTGGGCCACCGGCTTGGTCAGTTCGGCCATGTCGCCGCCCCACAGCGGTACCGCGCCGCCGTAGCCCACGGTCACGCCGATGTACTGCTCGCCGTCCTGTTCCCAGGTGATCGGCGGCGAGACGATGCCGCTGCCGGTCTGGAACTTCCACAGCTCCTTGCCCGTCTTGGCGTCGAAGGCCTTGAAGAAGCCGTCGCCGGTGCCGGTGAACACCAGGTTGCCCTTGGTCGCCAGCACGCCGGCCCACAGCGGCAGGTGCTCCTTGTGCTCCCAAACCAGCTTGCCGGTGGTCGGGTCCATGGCGCGCAGGGTGCCGACGTGGTCGTCGTACATGCGCTTGATGCGGAAGCCCATGCCCAGGTAGGCCGAGCCCTTCTTGTAGTTCACTTCCTCGGTCCAGTACTCCTCCTTCCACTGGTTGCCGGGGATGTAGAACAGGCCGGTGTCCTGGCTGTAGGCCATGGGGTTCCAGTTCTTGCCGCCAAGGAAGGGTGGCGAGACCTCCACCGGCTTGCCCTTGGTTTCTCCCGGCAGCGGTTTGGCCGGGCGCTGCCCAGGGTTTTCCACCGGGCGCCCGGTCTTGAGGTCGATGTGGCTGGCCCAGGTGATGTTGTCGACGAAGGGGAAAGCGTTCTGCAGTTTGCCGTTGCTGCGGTCCACCACGTAGAAGAAGCCGTTGCGGTCGGCGTGGCCGGTGGCCTTGACCAGCTTGCCGTCCTTGCCCTTGTAGTCGAACAGCACCAGCTCGTTGTTGCCGGAGAAATCCCAGGCATCGTTGGGCGTGTGCTGGTAGAACCACTTCACTTCACCGGTGCTCGGGTCGACGCCGACCTGCCCTGAGGTATACAGGCTGTCGAAGTCATGCGGGTTGCCGTCCTTCGAGGTGCGCGCCCAGGTGTTCCAGGGGCCAGGGTTGCCGGCGCCGACAATGATGGTGTTGGTCTCGGGGTCGAAGCTGGCGCTTTGCCAAGGCGCGCCGCCGCCGTGGCTCCAGGCTTCGACCTTGCCGGTTTCGGTAGTGGGGTCGTCCGGCCAGGACGGCGCCTTGACGTCACCGGTCGGCGTGCTGTCCTTGCCGTTCAGGCGGCCCATGTGGCCCTCGACGAAGGGCCGCATCCACACCTCTTCACCGGTGTCCGGGTCGCGGGCGAACAGTTGGCCGACCACGCCGAATTCATCGCCGGAGCTGCCGTGGATCAGCAGTACCTTGCCGCTGGTCTTGTCCTTGATCAGCACCGGGGCACCGGTCATGGTGTAGCCGGCGGCGTGGTCGCCGAACTTCTTGTTCCACACCACTTTGCCGGTGCGCTTGTCGAGGGCGATGACCCGCGCGTCGAGGGTGCCGAAGTAGATCTTGTCGCCGTAGATCGCCGCGCCGCGGTTGACCACATCGCAGCAGGGGCGAATGTTGTCCGGCAGGCGGTGGTTGTAGGTCCACAGGCGTTTGCCGGTTTTCGCATCGAGGGCGAACACCCGCGAATATGAGCCGGTAACGTAGACCACACCGTCGCTGACGATGGCCTGGGATTCCTGGCCGCGTTGTTTCTCGTCGCCGAAGGAATAGGACCACGCCGGGGTCAGCTTGAACACGTTCTTGTCATTGACCTGGGCCAATGGGCTCCAGCGCTGGGCGTTGGTACCCATGCCGTACTGCAGCACATCCTGGGTGGTCAGGTGGTCGTTGGCGATGTCTTCCCACGTCACGTTCTTGCTGGCAGGTGCCGCAGGGGTGGTGGCTGCCGTGGCCACGCTGCCCAGGGCCAGGCTACCGGCCAGCAGCAAGGCCCGCACGCTCAGGGCCAGAGGGGAAAGGGCGGGTAGCGTTCTTGTTGTCATGGTTGCAGTTCCCAGTGGAGGTTTTGGCCTGCACAGGGTGGGACGGGGCGGGCCTTGCGGGATACGGAAAAAATCCCGCCCTTGCCGGGAATAGTTCCCACGGGGCACCTCATTTGGCCCTTCGCCACAAGCCCTACTACCAAGGGAGTAAGGCGCGGCCACCAAAGCAGCATTCGGCCGCCTGCGGGCTGTTTCTAAGATGGCGACACGGCCTCTGTGGTTGAGGCCTTGCGTGCAATCGTGAGGGCATAAAAATGACAACAAAACGCAACGTCTTGCTGGCTGCCGGGCTGCTTGCCAGTGCAGTGCTGACCGGCACTGCCTGGGCACATGGCAATGTGGTGCCCCAGGCCGTGGAAACCAAGGGCCTGACCCCGATCAAGGACGCTGGCGTAACCCTGGACGGCGATGGCTGGGCAGCGGTCAACCCGTACCGCAGCTCTCCCGAGCACGACAAGGCCGTGGAGATCGGTGCCTCGGCCTACAACCAGAACTGCGCCGCCTGCCATGGCCTGGAGGCCAAGTCGGGGGGCATCGCCCCGGATCTGCGCATGCTCGATGCCGGCGAGGCCGGGGATGAGTGGTTCGTCGAGCGGGTACGCCACGGTGCGGTCCGCGACGGCCGGGTGTACATGCCGAAAATGGCCGACTACCTGAGCCAGGAGGCCCTGTGGGCGGTGCGCACCTACCTGGACAGCGTGCACGTCGAGGAATGACGGCCATGCGTCTGTTGGCGGTGCTGTTCAGTGGCTTGCTGCTGTGCTGCGCGGCGGCGCAGGCGCAGGTGCGCAACTACGACGCGATCATCGCCGCCGGCGAATTGAAGGTGGCTGTGTACAAGGACTTTGCGCCCTACAGTTTCGAGGACCACGGCCAGCCGCGAGGTGTCGACGTGGAGCTGGCGCAGGCCCTGGCCACGGCGTTGGGGGTGCGCTTGCAGCTGATCTGGGCGCCACCCGGGGAAAAGCTCGACGACGATCTGCGCGACTACATCTGGCGCGGCAGCCCGTTGCGCCACCAGCAACTGGCCGACCTGATGATGCGGGTGCCATACGACCATGCCTATGCGCAGCGACGCAACGAGGTAGGCGAGCTGGAAAACGCCCAGGTGGTCATGTTCGGCCCTTATCAGGAGGAGCGCTGGCAGGTCGCCTATGATCGCCGCCGCCTGCCCTCGGTGGCCAGTGTCGCGGTGTTCCAGCAGCACCCGATCGGGGTCGAGGTGGACAGCGTACCGTCGTTCTATCTGACTTCTGTGTTCAACGGCATGCTCAGTGCCAGGACCCATCACTACCCCAATGTGCAGCAAGCTTTCGGCGCCATGCAGGCCGGCCAGGTGGACGCGGTGATGGCGATGCGCGGCGAAGTTGACTGGCAACTGCATCAAGCCGCCGACCCGCAGCTGGCCCTGGCGGAAAACGCCTACCCGAACCTTGGCAAGCAGGCCTGGGAGATCGGCATGGCGGTGCATGAAAGCAACCGGCAGCTGGCCTATGCGGTGGAGGAAGCGCTTGAGACGCTGATTCGTGATGGGCGGATGAAGGCGATTTATGCCAGTTATGGCCTGCGTTACCAGGTGCCGGAGATGTATCAGTAACAGGCTTCGCAGGCTTGTGAGTTTGTAAAAGCAACACATCCCCCTGTGGGAGCGGGTTCACCCGCGAAGAATGCGACGCGGTATATGGCACCGGCCTCGCCGGTGTTCGCGGGTGAACCCGCTCCCACAAGGACCGTGCACTGTCAGCCAGGTTTGCGTTGATCAAAAGGAGTGGGCGATGAACTGGCGAGCGACTTTCCTGCTGGCCTGCTGGGTGCTCTGGGCCGCACAAGCCCTGGCCAGCGAGCCAGGTAGCCAAAAGGACCCGGTGCCGTCGGTGATGTGGGACTTCTACCACAAGCAGCTGCTGGGCCAGGCCGCATTCGTGTTCGATGATCGGGTCAAGCTGCTGGCGCCACCCTTTGCCGAGGACGCACGCCAGGTGCCGTTGGAGATCGACGCTCGGGCGTTCAGCGGCCAGGTGGTGCGGATCATCGCCTGGGCCGAACTCAACCCGCTGCCGCGTATCGTCGACTTCCAGCCTGGCGAGCGCGTGCTGCCCTGGTTGTCGATCCGCATCCGCGTCGAACAGGCCACACCGCTGCGTGCCGCGGTGCTGACCCGCGACGGCCTGTGGCATGTCGGCTCGACCCTGATCGATGCTGCCGGCGGCGGTTGTACCGCGCCCAGCGTGGTACGCACTCAGCCCGGCTGGGAGGAACACCTTGGCGAAGTCCTGGGCGGACGCTACCCGCGCGGCGACAGCAGCCGCTTGCGCCTGCAGGTGGCTCACCCCATGGACAACGGCCTGGTCAGCGGCATTCCCGAATTCTTCCTCAACCATGCCGAGTTGCAAGGCGCGGACGGCCAGCGCCTGGCCAGCCTGGAACTGTACCCGGCGGTCAGCGAAAACCCCAACCTGGGCTTCGACATCCAGGGCTCCGGGCCGACCCGGCTGTTGTTGCAGGACAACAGCGGCAACCAGTTCGAGGCGGCAGTGCCCTGAACGCGTTGCCGACTCCATCCCTGACCAGAGGCGCCCGTCATGCGTTGCATTCTGCTGTTGCTACTGTGCCTGGGCCTGCCGGCCTGGGCAGACCTGGACTATCGGCTCAAGCCCCGGCAGATCGCCGAAGGCACCTGGCTGCTGGAGGGCAGCACCGACAATTTCGCCAAGGATAACGGCGGCAATATCGTCAACACCGCGTTCATCGTCACCGACAGCGGGGTGGTGGTGATCGACAGCGGGCCGTCGAAACGCTACGGCGAAGCCTTGCGCCAGGCCATTGCCGCCACCACCGACAAGCCGGTAGTCGAAGTGCTGCTGACCCATCATCACCCCGACCATGTGCTGGGCAACCAGGCCTTTGCCGATGTGCCCATCGGCGCCCTGGCCGGTACCGGCGAGCTGTTGCGCCAGCAGGGGGAGGCCATGGCCGAGAACATGTACCGCCTGGTTGGCGACTGGATGCGCGGTACCGAGGTGGTGCTGCCGACCCGCGTGCTGGAGCCAGGTATTCACGAGGTGGGTGGGCACCGCCTGCGGCTGCTGGCGCTGGGCGGGCACACCGGTGCCGACCTGGCGATTCTGGATGAAAGCACCGGTGTGCTGTTCGCCGGCGACCTGGTGTTCTACGAGCGCGCATTGACCACGCCCAACAGCCCGGGGCTGGAGGTGTGGCTGAAGGACCTGGACACCTTGCAAGCGCTGCCCTGGAAGCAGCTGGTGCCTGGTCATGGCCCGCTCGCCAGCGATGCCCGGCCGTTTGCCCAGATGCGTGATTACCTGGGCTGGCTGGACGGACTGATGCGCGACGGCGCGGCGCGTGGCGATGACATGGCCGAGATGATCCGCAGCCCCATACCCGAACGGTTTGCTGCTATCAGCCTGACCCGTTACGAGCTGATTCGCAGTGTCAGCCACTTGTACCCCCGTTACGAACGCCAGCAGCTGCGGCGTGTCGACGCCAAGCCCCCAATCTGAGGGTGTAACGCGGCCCCCTGTGGGACCGCGCAAGTTCACTGCTACCAAGGAACTAGAAAACTCAGCACTGCGGGCAATTGTTGGCAAGCAGGTCGGGACCAAGAATTCCCGACACACCGGGAAGTTTTCCCGGATACAACAAAAAAACCAAAGGTAGCCGTCATGACCCGATCCACACGTCGTCCCGTGTTCGCCTTGAGCCTGGTGCTCAGCGCCATGCTGCTTGCCGGTGCAGCCCACGCCGCTGTCAGCAATGAAGAAATTCTCCAGGACCCGAAGAACCCGCAGCAGATCGTGACCAATGGCCTGGGCGTGCAGGGCCAGCGCTACAGCCCGCTGAACCTGCTCAATACCGACAACGTCAAGGACCTGCGGCCGGTCTGGGCATTTTCCTTCGGTGGTGAGAAGCAGCGCGGCCAGCAGGCCCAGCCGCTGGTCAAGGACGGGGTGATGTACCTGACCGGCTCCTACTCACGGGTGTTCGCCGTGGACGCCCGTACCGGCAAGAAGCTGTGGCAATACGATGCGCGCCTGCCCGATGACATCCGCCCGTGCTGCGACGTGATCAACCGCGGCGTGGCGCTGTACGGCAACCTGGTGTTCTTCGGCACCCTCGATGCCAAGCTGGTGGCGCTGAACAAGGACACCGGCAAGGTGGTATGGAGCAAGAAAGTGGCCGACCACAAGGAAGGCTACTCCATCAGCGCGGCGCCGATGATCGTCAACGGCAAGCTGATCACCGGCGTCGCCGGCGGCGAGTTTGGCGTGGTGGGCAAGATCCAGGCCTACAACCCGGAAAACGGCGAGCTGCTGTGGATGCGCCCGACCGTGGAAGGGCACATGGGCTACGTGTACAAGGACGGCAAGGCGATCGAAAACGGCATTTCCGGCGGCGAGGCGGGCAAGACCTGGCCCGGCGACCTGTGGAAGACCGGTGGTGCGGCGCCTTGGCTGGGTGGCTACTACGACCCGGAAACCAACCTGATCCTGTTCGGCACCGGCAACCCGGCGCCGTGGAACTCGCACCTGCGCCCGGGCGACAACCTGTATTCCTCGTCGCGCCTGGCCCTGAACCCCGACGATGGCACCATCAAGTGGCACTTCCAGAGCACGCCGCATGACGGCTGGGACTTCGACGGCGTCAACGAGCTGATCTCGTTCAACTACAAGGACGGCGGCAAGGAGGTCAAGGCCGCCGCTACCGCTGACCGCAACGGCTTCTTCTACGTGCTGGACCGCACCAACGGCAAGTTCATCCGCGGCTTCCCCTTCGTCGACAAGATCACCTGGGCCACCGGCCTGGACAAGGACGGCCGGCCAATCTACAACGAGGCCAGCCGGCCGGGGGCGCCGGGTAGCGAGGCCAAGGGCAGCTCGGTGTTCGTCGCCCCGGCGTTCCTCGGGGCCAAGAACTGGATGCCGATGGCCTACAACAAGGACACCGGGCTGTTCTATGTGCCGTCCAACGAGTGGGGCATGGACATCTGGAACGAAGGCATCGCCTACAAGAAGGGCGCGGCGTTCCTCGGTGCCGGCTTCACCATCAAGCCGCTCAACGAAGACTACATTGGCGTGTTGCGCGCCATCGACCCGGTCAGCGGCAAGGAAGTGTGGCGCCACAAGAACTATGCGCCACTGTGGGGCGGGGTGCTGACCACCAAGGGCAACCTGGTGTTCACCGGCACGCCGGAAGGCTTCCTGCAGGCCTTCAACGCCAAGACCGGCGACAAGGTCTGGGAGTTCCAGACCGGTTCCGGCGTGCTCGGTTCGCCAGTGACCTGGGAAATGGACGGCGAGCAGTACGTTTCGGTGGTTTCCGGTTGGGGCGGCGCGGTGCCGCTGTGGGGCGGTGAAGTGGCCAAGCGGGTCAAGGACTTCAACCAGGGCGGCATGCTCTGGACCTTCAAGCTGCCCAAGCAACTGCAAACGGCAAGCGCCAGTCGCTAAGCCTGCAACCTGCCGCTTGCTGCCAGGGACCCTGTGGCAAGCGGCCCTACTACCAAATGACGAGAGCCCCGCTGCCAACGATGCATTCGCCCGGCAGGCGGGGCTTTTTACCATCGGCTCATCGCCTGTCGCCGGACAGGCATCGACCCACAGAGGCTCAGCATGATCTACGCACAACCCGGAACCCCAGGCGCCGTCGTGTCCTTCAAACCACGCTACGGCAACTTCATCAACGGTGAATTCGTGCCGCCGCTGGGCGGCCAGTACTTCACCAACAGCTCGCCGGTCAATGGCCAGCCGATTGCCGAGTTCCCGCGCTCCGGCGCCCAGGACATCGAGCAGGCCCTGGACGCCGCGCATGCCGCTGCCGAGGCCTGGGGCAAGACCTCGGTGCAGGACCGCGCCCTGGTACTGCTGAAGATCGCCGACCGCATCGAACAGAATCTCGAAGTACTGGCCGTTACCGAGAGCTGGGACAACGGCAAGGCCGTGCGCGAAACCCTCAACGCCGACGTGCCGCTGGCGGCGGACCACTTCCGCTACTTCGCCGGCTGCATCCGTGCCCAGGAAGGCGGCGCCGCCGAAATCAACGAGGGCACCGTGGCCTACCACATCCACGAGCCATTGGGCGTGGTCGGGCAGATCATTCCATGGAACTTCCCGCTGCTGATGGCCGCCTGGAAACTCGCCCCGGCGCTGGCAGCCGGCAACTGCGTGGTGCTCAAACCGGCGGAGCAGACGCCGTTGTCGATCACCATTTTCGCCGAGCTGATCGCCGACCTGCTGCCAGCAGGCGTGCTGAACATCGTCCAGGGCTTTGGTCGCGAAGCCGGTGAGGCACTGGCCACCAGCAAGCGCATCGCCAAGATCGCCTTCACCGGTTCCACCCCGGTGGGCTCGCACATCATGAAGTGCGCGGCCGAGAACATCATCCCGTCCACCGTCGAACTGGGTGGCAAGTCGCCGAACATCTTCTTCGAAGACATCATGCAGGCCGAGCCCGCGTTCATCGAAAAGGCAGCCGAAGGCCTGGTGCTGGCGTTCTTCAACCAGGGCGAAGTGTGCACCTGCCCGTCGCGGGCGCTGATCCAGGAATCGATCTACGAGCCGTTCATGGCCGAGGTGATGAAGAAGATCGCCAAGATCACCCGTGGCAACCCGCTGGACACCGCGACCATGGTCGGCGCCCAGGCCTCGGAGCAGCAATACGACAAGATTCTTTCCTACTTGCAGATTGCCCGGGAGGAGGGCGCGCAGCTGCTCACCGGTGGCGCTGCCGAGCGGCTCGACGGCGACCTGGCCAGCGGTTACTACATCCAGCCGACCTTGCTCAAGGGCAACAACAAGATGCGCGTGTTCCAGGAGGAGATCTTCGGCCCGGTGGTGGGCGTGACCACCTTCAAGGACGAAGCCGAAGCGCTGGCGATCGCCAACGACAGCGAGTTTGGCCTGGGCGCGGGGCTGTGGACCCGTGACATCAACCGTGCCTACCGCATGGGCCGCGGGATCAAGGCCGGGCGCGTGTGGACCAACTGCTACCACCTGTACCCGGCGCATGCCGCGTTCGGTGGCTACAAGAAGTCCGGGGTGGGCCGCGAGACGCACAAGATGATGCTTGATCACTACCAGCAGACCAAGAACCTGCTGGTGAGCTACGACATCAACCCGTTGGGCTTCTTCTAAAGCCTGAGCTGGCCTCGGGGGCTGCCTTGCAGCCCATCGCAGGCAAGCCAGCTCCTACAGGGACCGCGCAGGCCATGGATCTTGCGCAATCCCTGTGGGAGCGGGCGAGCCCGCGAAGAGGCCGGCACTGCCATGCACAAACCACAGCTGCTCCGTGTTACCCCTACCAACGCACCCCGCAAACCTGTCCCAAAGTAGCATTCGGCCCCGTCGCCCCTCGTGCATTAATGCCTCTACCGGAATCGCCCGGCACCAAGAAGAGGAATGCCCCATGTGGACTAAACCCGCCTTTACCGACCTGCGCATCGGCTTCGAAGTGACGATGTACTTCGCCAATCGTTGATGCCTGTCCGGCCATCAGCGCGATGGCCGGTTCTTCATTGAGCATGCCCGTTGTGAACCTGATCGATCGCGAACAAGCCCTGGCCTTGCGCAAGGGCTTCCGCCTGCGCTGGGAGCCCTGCCGGGCCTGCCATGTGCTGCTGTACCCGGAGGGCACCATCGAACTCAATGCCAGTGCCGGCTGGGTGCTCGAGTTGCTGGACGGCCGGCGCAGCGTGGCGGCGGTCATCGACCGCCTTGCACAGCGCTTCCCCGGGGTGCCGGGGCTGGACGAGGACATCCTGGCGTTCCTGGAGGTGGCCCGTGCCAAGTACTGGATCGAATGAGCCGTGGCCAGGCTTTGGTCTGGTTGCTTTCGCTGCGGGATGCTTTACGCTGGCGGTTACCTTCCAGAACAATAAGAACAGGCTTCCCGATGAGCCAGAGTTTCAGCCCGCTTCGCAAGTTCGTTTCGCCCGAGATCATCTTTGGTGCCGGCTGCCGGCATAATGTCGCCAATTACGCCAAGACCTTCGGTGCGCGCAAGGTGCTGGTGGTCAGCGACCCCGGTGTGATTGCCGCCGGTTGGGTGGCGGACGTGGAGGCCAGCCTGCAGGCCCAGGGCATCGACTACTGCCTGTACAGCGCCGTATCGCCCAACCCGCGTGTGGAAGAGGTGATGCTTGGCGCCGAGATCTACCGGCAAAACCACTGTGATGTGATCGTCGCGGTCGGCGGCGGCAGCCCGATGGATTGCGGCAAGGCCATCGGCATCGTGGTCGCCCACGGGCGCAGCATCCTCGAATTCGAAGGCGTGGACATGATCCGCGTGCCCAGCCCGCCGCTGATCCTGATCCCGACCACGGCCGGCACCTCGGCGGACGTGTCGCAGTTCGTGATCATTTCCAACCAGCAGGAGCGCATGAAGTTCTCCATCGTCAGCAAGGCGGTGGTGCCGGACGTGTCGCTGATCGACCCGCAAACCACCCTGAGCATGGACCCGTTCCTGTCGGCCTGCACCGGTATCGATGCGCTGGTGCACGCCATCGAAGCCTTCGTTTCCACCGGCCACGGCCCGCTGACCGACCCCCATGCGCTGGAGGCCATGCGCCTGATCAACGGCAACCTGGTGGAGATGATCGCCAACCCCACCGATATCGCCCTGCGCGAGAAGATCATGCTGGGCAGCATGCAGGCGGGGCTGGCGTTTTCCAATGCGATCCTGGGTGCGGTCCACGCCATGTCGCACAGCCTGGGCGGGTTCCTCGACCTGCCGCATGGCCTGTGCAATGCGGTGCTGGTGGAGCACGTGGTGGCGTTCAACTACAGCTCGGCACCGGAGCGTTTCAAGGTGATTGCCGAAGTGCTGGGTATCGACTGCCGCGGCCTCAACCACCGGCAGATCTGCGCGCGCCTGGTGGAGCACCTGATCGCGCTCAAGCGTGCCATCGGCTTCCACGAAACCCTGGGCCTGCATGGGGTGCGCACGGCCGATATCCCGTTCCTGTCGCAACATGCGATGGACGACCCGTGCATCCTCACCAACCCGCGTGCGTCGAGCCAGCGTGATGTCGAGGTGGTCTATGGCGAGGCCCTCTGACGAGCAGCAACGGGCGCTGGCCGGGCTGCTGGGGCTGGGCGACCACTCGGCGCGCAAGAGCCATTACCCGGAGCTGGCGGCGCGCCTGGACGAACTGGAGGCCGAGCGCAACCGCTACAAATGGTTGTTCGAAAACGCCGTGCACGGGATTTTCCAGGCCAGCCTGCAAGACGGCATGCGTGCCGCCAACCCGGCGTTGGCACGCATGCTCGGTTACGACAACCCGCAAGCGTTGCTGTTTCCGCTGACGGACCTTGCCGCCAACCTGTTTGTCGGCGGGGCCGAAGAGTTGCACGCCATCACCGCGACCCTCGCCCGTGAACGCAGCCTGCACGGTTATGAAACCCGCTTGCGGCGCAAGGACGGCAGCCACCTTGATGTGTTGATGAACCTGTTGCTCAAGCCAGGTCAGGAAGGGCTGGTGGAAGGGTTTGTCGCCGACATCACCGAACGCAAGCTGGCCCAGCAGCGCCTGCAGCAACTGAATGACGAGCTCGAGCAACGGGTGGCTGCCCGTACCGATGAACTGCTGGAGGCCAACCGCAACCTGCAACAGCAGATCGCCGAGCGCAAACAGATCGCCCGCGCCCTGCGCGATGCCCGCGACGCCGCGGAAACCGCCAACCGCAGCAAGGACAAGTACCTCGCTGCCGCCAGCCATGACCTGCTGCAACCGCTGAATGCCGCGCGGCTGCTGATCTCGACCTTGCGCGAAAGACCGCTGCCAGAAGCGGAAAAAGTGCTGGTGGAGCGTACCCATCAGGCGCTGGAGGGCGCTGAAGACCTGCTGACCGACCTGCTGGACATTTCCCGGCTCGACCAGGCGGCGGTCAAGCCGGACGTGGCGCTGTACCGCCTCGATGAGCTGTTCGGGCCACTGGTCTCGGAGTTCCGCACGGTGGCCGATGCGGCAGGCCTGAAGTTGCGTGCGCGCATTGCCGACTACGCCATCAGCACCGACCTGCGGCTGATGACGCGTATCCTGCGCAACTTTCTCAGCAACGCCTGCCGTTATACCGATGAGGGCAGGATTCTGCTGGGCGCCAGGCGCCGCGGCGATCACTTGCGCCTGGAGGTGTGGGATACCGGGCGGGGCATCGCGGCCGATCGGCTGCAGGCCATTTTCCTCGAGTTCAACCAACTTGACGTAGGCCGTGCCGCCGATCGCAAGGGTGTGGGGCTGGGGCTGGCGATCGTCGAGCGGATCGCCAAGATTCTCGGCTATCGCGTCGAGGTGCGTTCATGGCCGGGGCGTGGCTCGATGTTCAGTATCGACGTGCCGATCGGCGAAGCCATGCCGCTGCCTATCCACCAGGCCGCGCCGCAGCCTGGCGCCGGCAACCCGTTGCCGGGCCGCCGCCTGCTGGTACTGGACAACGAAGTGAGCATCCTCGAGAGCATGGGCGCGCTGCTCGGGCAGTGGGGCTGCGAAGTGGTTACCGCGACCGACCAGGCCGGGGCCTTGCTGGCCTTGCAGGGGCGGGCACCGGAATTGATCCTGGCGGACTTTCACCTGGACCACGGTGTTGTCGGCTGCGAGGTGGTCAGGCACTTGCGTGAACATTTCGGCGCCGCCATTCCTGCGGTGATCATCACTGCCGACCGCAGCGATCAGTGCCGACGCTCCTTGAACAAGCTCGGTGCGCCGTTGCTGAACAAGCCCGTCAAACCGGGGAAGTTGCGTGCGGTATTGAGCCAGTTGCTGGGCTGAAGCCTCAACCCCATGGCCTTGCGTGACAGATAACTGAATTCGCAAGCGATCCTCGTACCCTGTGGGAGCGGCTTTAGCCGCGAAGAATCCAACGCGGTGCATGGCACCGGCTGCGCCGGTGTTCGCGGCTAAAGCCGCTCCTACAGGGGGGCGCGCAGTGCCAGGTGGCTGTTCCTGAAATGGGACTCTGTATGGCCCTGGTGGATCATAAGTCAGTTGTGTGCCGCCGGTGCCTTTGCCTCCAGCAGGGCGGTACCGAGCGTTTGGTGATAGTGCCCGGGGCCAAGCAGGCGCAAGATTCCGGCCTTTTCGAGCTTGCCAAGTACCTTGCCGTTGGCTTCGCACAGTTTCACAACGATCTGGCGTTCATGCAGTTGCTGGATCACTTCCTCCAGGGTCTGCAGCCCGGTGATGTCCATGAAGGGCACCCGCTTCAGGCAAATTACCAGCAGTTCAGGGTCGGTATGCGTTTGTGACAGGGCGCGCTCGAAGGTTTCAGCGGCGCCAAAGAACAGCGGGCCTTCGATGGTGTACACCAGCACGCCGGGGGGCAGCGATTTCTGGCCGTTGCTGTGCAGTTCATTGGCCAGTTCCTCTTCGACCACCTGCTGGACTTCGACGGACGATGCCATGCGGCGCATGAACTGAAGCATGGCGAGGATGACGCCGATATTCACGGCGATCACCAGGTCGCTGAACACCGTCAAGGTGAAGGTGACGAGCAGGATGGCGATGTCGGCTCGCGGTGCGCGCTGCAGCATGCGCTTGAAATGCTTCAGCTCGCTCATGTTGTAGGCGACGACGAACAGGATCGCTGCCAGTGCGCAGAGTGGAATGTTCGACGCCAGTGGCGCCAGGAACAGAATGATCAGTACCAGTGTCAGCACATGGATGATGCCGGCCAACGGCCCGGTAGCACCATTGCGGATGTTGGTCGCTGTCCGGGCAATGGCACCTGTGGCGGCAAAGCCCCCGAACAGCGGCACTACCAGGTTGGCGACCCCTTGGCCGATCAGTTCCTGGTTCGAGTCGTGCCTGGTCCCTGCCATGCCGTCGGCGACAACAGCAGAGAGCAACGATTCGATGGCCCCCAGCATGGCGATCGCAAAGGCTGGCCCGATCAGTTCGATCACCCGCGCCAGGGAGACTTCGGGCCAGGTCAGTGACGGCAAACCTTGTGGGATAGCCCCGAAGGCGGTGCCGATGGTAGCCACACCGTCAAAATGAAACAGGGATTGGACCAGCGTCGCGAACACCATGGCTACCAGTGGCCCGGGCAGGCGTTTCAGCACGGGCAGCCTTGGCGCCAGGATCAGCAAAGCAAGGCTGCATGTCGCGAGCAGCGTCGTGGCAATGTGGAGGTCCGGCAGGGCTAGCAACAGATGCCACAGTTTTTCGTGGAAGTGCCCACCTTCGATTTCGGGCAGGCCGAAGAAGTCACGCCATTGCCCAACCCAGATGATGATGCCGATGCCGGCGGTGAAACCTACGATCACCGGGTCGGGAATGAACTTGATGACTGCACCCAGGCGGGTAATGCCAAGCACCAGCAGTATGGCGCCAGCCATCATCGTGGCCAGTTGAAGGCCTTCCACTCCGTACTTCGCCGTCACCCCTGCGAGGATCACGATGAAGGCCCCGGTCGGTCCGGCGATCTGCAATCGACTGCCGCCCAGCAAGGAAACCAGCAGCCCGCCTATGATCGCCGTGTAGATGCCTTGCTCCGGCTTGACCCCGGAAGCGATGGCGAAGGCCATGGCGAGGGGCAGCGCAACAACCCCGACGATGAGGCCGGAGACAAGGTTGCGCATCCAGTGTTCACGCTTGAACAGGCCGGCGTTCCAGGCTTCGCGAACCGCGATCATTGCAGGCTCCTTGATAAGGTGCATGCACATAGTATTTAGCATGCCATGGGCCTGTTGTGCCTCTGAACGAACTGATCGAGCTGAACGAGGCGGAGCAGGGCAGGCGCGGCATCTGCACCCTCAAGCGTTCATATTCGTGAACAGTGCACAATATTGATTTGTTCGCGGCGCTATTTCTCTTGCCCCCGCAATTCCCAAGAATTCGCCTCACTTTCAAATACCGAGGCTTTCCCCATGACCGCTATCAAGCACGCCCTGCTCGCGTTCGCCACCCTGGTCACCCTGTCGTCCACCCTGGCTGTTCACGCCGAGGAGTCGTCGGCATTCGTCGAGCGCAACCATTCCCTCAACGCCCACGCCTTCAGGAAATGACGCCGGTTATGGAGATCATGAACGTGAAACTGCCCGTAACGGGCAAAAGGGCGCTGTTCGCCTTGTCGCTGGCGGCATTGCTGGTCGGCTGTGGCCCGCAGGCGCAGGAGAGTGCTCCGGCGGCGCCGAGTGTGGTGGTGAGCCAACCGTTGAAGTCGACCATCAGTGACTGGGACAGCTTTACCGGCCGGTTCGAGGCAACCGATTCGGTAGAGGTACGCTCGCGCGTCAGCGGCTACCTGGAGAAGGTAGCCTTCCGGGACGGTGCAATCGTGAAGAAGGGCGATCTGCTGTTCGTCATTGATTCGCGCAGCTTCCAGGCGGCGGTGACCCAGGCCCAGGGCAAATTGGCCCAGGCCCGTTCGCAACAGGCTCTGGCCGAACAGGAGTATGCCCGCGCCAAGGTGCTGATCGATTCCAGGACCATTGCGCAGAGCTTGTACGACCAGCGCCTGCAAGCGCGCGAGGCGGCCCGCGCCGAAGTGCTCAGCGCCGAAGGCGCGCTGGCCAGCGCTCGTCTGGACCTCGAGTTCACCCGTATCACCGCGCCCATGAGCGGGCGTATCAGCCGCAAATTGATCAGCGAAGGCAACCTGGTCAACGGTGGCAGCAACGATGCCACCCTGCTGACCACCATCGTCTCGCTCGATCCCATCGACATCTACTTCGACATCGACGAGCAGAGCTACCTGAAGTACCGCCGTCAGTCGGCCGGCAACATTGCCGGGAGCCAGGTGCGCATCGCCCTGCCAGGCGAGCTCCAGGCATCGCTGAGCGGGCGCATGGATTTCATCGACAACCGCCTGGACCCATCCACCGGCACCCTGCGCCAGCGCGCGCGGGTCAGCAACCCGGACCTGGCGTTGAGCCCGGGCCAGTTCGGCCGCGTGCAGTTTTCCGCGCGCCCGGCCTATGAGGCCTTGCTGGTGCCGGATACCGCCGTAGGCATCGATGCCACGCGCAAGGTGCTGTATGTGCTCGATGCACAGAACCGCGTCGAACTGCGCCCGGTACAGCTGGGCAAGCTGCATGACGGCCTGCGCGAAGTGGTCAGCGGCCTGCAGGCCGACGACCGGGTCATTGTCGATGGCCTGCAACGGGTACGCGCCGGGGATACTGCGATCGGTGAACAGCGCAGCCTGACCCGGGTTGCCGCCGCCAACCCGGCCCAGGAGGCGACGCTATGAACCTGGGACGCACCTCGATCGACCAGCCGGTGCTGGCGATAGTCCTCTCGGTGGTGCTGATGATCGTCGGCGGCCTGGCCTACCTGGTGCTGCCGACTGCCGAGTATCCCGACATCGCGCCACCCACGGTAGTGGTCCAGGCCACCTATCCGGGGGCCTCGGCGCAGACCGTCGCCGAGACTCTGGCGATCCCGCTGGAGCAGGAGGTCAACGGTGTCGAGGACATGCTCTACATGTACAGCCAGGCCACCTCCGATGGCAGCCTGAACCTGACCGTGACCTTCAAGGGCGGCACCGACGTCGACAAGGCCCAGGTGCTGGTGCAGAACCGCGTGGCCCTGGCCACACCACGCCTGCCCGAACCGGTGCAGCGCAGCGGTGTGTCGGTGCGCAAGTCCTCGCCGACCCAGCTGTCGACCATTTTCATTTCCTCGCCCAAGGGCACCTATGACCAGCTGTACGTGTCGAACTTCGCCATTCGCACAGTGGCCGATACCCTCAAGCGCATCGACGGCGTTGGCGACATAAACCCGCTGGGCGCGCGTGAGTATTCGATGCGCATCTGGCTGGACCCGGAGCGCGTCGCCGCCTTCGACCTGACCCCGGGCGACATCATCGCCGCCGTGCGTGCGCAGAACACCCAGGTGGCCGGCGGCGTCATCGCCCAACCACCGGTGGCCTCCCAGGCGTTTCAGCCGAACCTGATCTTCGAAGGGCGGCTCAAGGAGCCGGCTGACTTCGACAACATCGTGCTCAAGTCCGGCGAGGCGGGCCGCCTGGTGCGCCTGAAGGACGTGGCGCGTACCGAGATCGCCGGGCTGGCCTACGTCAACAACACCTACTACCTGCGCAACCCGGCCATCGGCCTGCAGGTGCTGCAGCGTCCGGGCGCCAATGCCCTGGCGACCATGCAGGTGGTGGAGCAGACCATGCAGCAACTTAGCAAGGACTTCCCGGAGGGCATCGAATACAGCATTGGCTACAACCCCACGGCGTTCATCGCAGACAGTATCGGTGAGCTGGGCAAGACCATCTACGAGGCGGTAATCCTCGTGGTGCTGGTGGTGCTGTTGTTCCTCCAGGGCTGGCGGCCGTCGATCATTCCGATCCTGGCCATCCCGGTGTCACTGGTGGGTACCTTCGCAGTGATGGCGCTGCTGGGTTTCTCGATCAACAACCTGACCCTGTTCGGCCTGGTGCTGGCGGTAGGGATCGTGGTCGACAACGCCATTGTCGTGGTGGAGAACGTCGAGCGCCACCTGGGCGAGGGCAAGAGCCCGCTCCAGGCGACCATCGTCACCATGCAGGAGATTGGCGGTGCGCTGGTGGCGATCACCCTGGTGCTCTGTGCGGTGTTCATTCCCACGGCGTTCATCCCGGGGATTTCCGGCGAGTTCTTCCGCCAGTTCGGCGTGACCATCGCGGTGGCCACGGCCATTTCGCTGTTCAACTCGCTGACCCTGTCGCCGGCGCTGGCGGCGATGATCCTGCGCCGTCACGGTGGCCATGCGCCGCTGCGTGCCGGTCTGCCGGGCCTGCCGCGGCGCGCTGCCGAAGCGTTCAACCGGGGCTTTGCCCGGCTGTCCAATGGTTATGCCGGCAGCGTCCGCGGCCTGGTTGCCAGGACGCCGCTGATGCTGGCCGTGTATGCCGTACTGATCGCCGCTACCGCCTACCTGATGGTGTCCACGCCCAAGGGCTTCATCCCGGCCCAGGACCGTGGCTACCTGGTGGTGATCGTGCAATTGCCCGACGGCGCATCGCTGGAGCGTACCAATGCGATTTCCCAGCAGATCGAAGCCATCGCCCTGCAGGTGCCGGGTGTGGACAGGGTGCCGACCTTCTCGGGCTTCTCGATGGTCACCGGGACCAACTCGTCCAATTCGGCGGGCCTGGCCCCGGTGTTCGAACCCTGGTCCAAGCGCAAGCTGAAGGGCCGCACATCGGACGTGATCGCGGCCGACTTGCGCGAACGCCTGAAAGCGGTCAGCGGTGCGTCGGTGATTGTCGCCACGCCGCCGCCGGTGCAGGGGCTGGGCAGTACCGGTGGTTTCTCCCTGCGTCTGCAGGACCGTGCCGGGCTAGGCAGTGACGCGCTGGCCAAGGCCACGGCGCAGCTGATTGCCGCCGCCAACGCCACACCGGGCATGACGGGTGTGTATTCGCCGTTTTCGGCCAGCACTCCGCAGGTGTTCGTCGAGCTCGACCGTGAGCGCGCCGAGATGCTGGGCGTGCCAAGCAGCCAGATCAACCAGGCCATAGAGACCTACTTCGGCTCGACCTACATCAACGACTTCAACCTGGTCGGCCGCACCTACCGTGTCACTGCCCAGGCCGACCTGCCTTACCGGGTCACGCCAGAGGACCTGGCGCGGGTCAAGGTGCGCAATCAGGCCGGGCAGATGGTTCCGCTGGCCAGCGTGACGCAGCTGCACGAGGCCCTGGGGGTAGAGCGCTTCCCGCGTTACAACCTTTTCCCTACTGCCGAGATCAACGGTGACACCTTGCCAGGCCTGGGTTCGACCTATGCCATCGAGACCATGGAGCGCCTGGCCAAGGTGAATCTGCCGGCGGGCATCAGCTACCAGTGGACCGACCTGAGCTACCAGCAGACCACCGCCGGCAACATGGGCCTGCTGGTCTTCCCGCTCTGTGTGGTGTTCGTCTACCTGGTGCTGGCGGCGCAATACGGCAGCTGGAGCCTGCCGCTGGCGATCCTGCTGATCGTGCCGATGTGCCTGCTGGCCGCGGCCGGTGGCGTGCGCCTGATGGGCCAGGACATCAACATCCTCACCCAGATCGGTTTCATCGTTCTGGTGGGCCTGGCGGCAAAGAACGCCATCCTCATCGTCGAAGTGGCCCGGCAGCTGGAGAAGGAAGGGCAGGGTACGGTCGAGGCGGTGGTGGAAGCCTGTCGCCTGCGCCTGCGGCCGATCCTGATGACCTCGCTGGCGTTCATCCTTGGCGTCTTGCCGCTGGTGCTGTCCGAGGGGGCCGGTTCCGAGATGCGCCTGGCGGTGGGGGCTGCGGTGTTCTTCGGGATGATCGGGGTAACCCTGTTCGGCCTGGTGTTCACACCGATTTTCTATGTGCTGGTTCGTCGCCTTGCCGGCGGCGAACGGCAGGTATCGTCACAGCCTTCGGCTGTCGAACAGGACTTCCAGCAATGAACATGCGTCTTCGTTTCCCCGTACTGGGTTTTACTGCGGCGCTGCTGGCTGCATGCGCTGCCCCGAGCTTGCCGCCGCCCAGCGCTGCACCTGTGCAGCATTACCTCAATGCCCGCTCCGAAGCACCGCTGGCTGTGACCGAACAGTGGTGGCGCGGCTATCACGATCCGCTGCTCGACCGCCTGGTGCAGCGGGCATTGGATGATAACCTCGATCTGCAGGTTGCCCTGGCGCGCATCGATGCAGCCCGGGCTCTGAGGGCAGTCAGCGCTGCGGCCGGCAGCCCGGCCCTGGACTTCGGCGCCAGTGCCGCACGCCAGCGTACCTCGGCTTACCAGACCGGCTACAGCGAGGCACTGATCGATGCGCCGATCTCGTTGGGCCTGGGCGCCAGCTGGGAGCTTGACCTGTTTGGCCGCATCCGTGAAGGCGTCCGCGCTGCTGACGCCGAGGTGACGGCAAGTGAAGAGCAAGCCCATGCAGTAAAGGTTGCGCTAGTGGGTGAAGTGGTCCAGGCCTATGCCCAGGCCCGAGGCCTGGAGCAGCGCCTGGAGATCGTCCGCCAGAGTGCCCAGAGCCAGGCCGAGACCTTGCAGTTGAGCGAGCAGTTGTACGCGGCGGGCAGCAGCCCGGAGGCCGACCTGCTGCGGGCCCGCGCCCAGGCCGACCGCACTGCGGCCCGGGTGCCGGCGCTGCGCCTAGAGTGGCAGCGCACCGTGCACCGGCTTTCGGTGCTGCTGGCCATGTCCAGTGCCGAGTTGTACGGGCAGATGCATGCCAACCCGGCGAGTGTGCGTGAGGTGGCCTTGCAGGATGCTGGCACGCCTGCGGACCTGCTGCGTCGGCGTCCTGACGTGAAGGCTGCCGAGGCACGGGTGGTTGCCGCCTATGCGCGGGTTGGCGTGGCCAAGGCAGAGCTGATGCCACGTCTGAGCCTGTCGGCGGCGTTGGGTTCGTTGATCAATGGCATGAGCGCGGCCACGCTGGCCAACTCGACCTTCTGGCTGGCCGGCGTCAATGCCAGCGCGCCATTATTCGATGGTGGCCGGCGCAAGGCGCAGGTGCAGGTCCGGGATGCCGAGGCGCGGGAGGCGTTGCTGAGTTACCGGCGCACGGTACTGGTGGCGGTGTCGGAGGTGGAATCGGCACTCGCGGCGGCCCAGCGCAATGCGGAGCGCCAGGTACTGCTGGCACGTGCCAGCGAGCAGTCGACCTCGGCCTTCGAGCAGATCCGCCGTTCGTGGCAGGCTGGCGAGGCGCCGTTCCTTGATGTGCTGGAGGCCCAGCGCAACCAGCTCAGTGCCCTGGATGCCCTGGCCACGGTACGCACTGCCCAGTGGCAGAACCAGGTGGCACTGGTCAGTGCGTTAGGCGGGTAAGCGTAATGGGGGCTGCCTGGCAGCCCCAGCGTCTACGACTCAAACCTGATCGATCGGAATGCCGTGGTTGTTCTTCCACATCAGTACCACGCCACTGGCAATCAGCGCCACGACGATCAGGTAGACGTTGAACACCCAGCCAATCTGCTCCGAGTAAAGCCAGGTTGTCACATACGACGCAGTTCCCCCGAATACCGCCACACCCAACGAAATGCACACACCGAACATCCGCGTGCGATAACGGGTAGGGACTTGCTCGGAAATCGATGCGGGCTTGCAGCCGGTGATGAAGGCCACCAGCATCAGGCCGGCAGTCTGCGCCACCATCAGGGTCCACGGCTCGCTGGAGATCATGCCCCACAGAGGGAACAGGGTTGCCGCGATACCCAGCAGCGAAATCAGTGCACAGACCTTGCGCCCCACCTGGTCCGAAACCCAGCCGCAGACCGGCAGGAAGGCGAGATAGATGACCTGGGCGACGCAGCTCATCATGAAGGCGTTGTGCGGGTCCATGCCCTTCACGCTCATGGCATAGATCGATGCCGACGTGACCCAGGTGTAGTAGGTCAGGGTGGCGCCTGCTTCATACAGGAACAACCGCACACCATGTTGCAGTACCTGCCCGCGGCTCCAGCAAGTAGTGTGCTGCGTTGCGCTGGCGGTGCTAGGGCTGTGGTCGCTTTCCATCATGTTGCGGCGCAGCCCCAGGGCAACCACCGCCAGCAGGCCACCGGTGGCGAAGGGGATGCGCCAGCCCCAGTCCTGCATCTGCTCGGTGCTCAGCATCGAGGTCAGCAGGGCCATGTAGAAGGTTGCCAGCAGCGAGCCGCTGCCCACCGCGAAGAACACCGTGCTCGACCACAACCCCCGGCGCTTTGGCGGGGCGATCTCGGCGATGTAGGCGTAGGACGTGGTGGTCTCTCCACCGTGGGCGAAGCCCTGGACCAAGCGCGCACAGAGCAGCAATCCGGAAGCCCAGCTGCCGATCGATTCATAGGAAGGGATGAACGCGATCAGCAGGCTGGCGCCGGCCATCAGCAGCATGGTGCTGAGCAGCACGGTGCGTCGGCCGAGGCGGTCGGCGAGGATACCGAAGACGATGCCGCCCAATGGCCGCAACAGGAAACCTGCGGCGAACACCGCCAGGGTGGCGAGCAGCGCCGAGGTGGGGTTGCTCTTGTCGAACAAGGCACTGGCAATGTAGACGGAGGCAACGGTGTAAAGGGTCCAGTCGAACCACTCCAGCAGGTTGCCGACGCCGGTAGCAAGCAAGGACTTGCGACGCAGGCGCGTGGCGTCAGGTGCAGCGTAGGCAACGCTGCCTGGCAGGGTCTCGGTCATGTTGTTCATTGTAGTCTCCGAGCGAATGGGGCGGGCAGCACCCAAGACGGCGCTGCCCGTATTGCGGGGCGGGTCAGCTCGCCATGTGGGCCAGGGCCACTTCCTCGATACCGGCGGCATCGAGCTTGTAGTGCTGGTACAGGTGGGTCGGCGGCGCGATCAGGCTGTATTCGTCGTAGATGCCATGACGCTTGAGCTTGACCCCGACGCCTTCGTCGGCCAGCACCTCGGCCACCGCGGCGCCCAGGCCACCGAGCACGTTATGCTCCTCGACGGTCATCATCCGCTTGCTGCGCGCAGCGGCCTGGAGGATCGTCTCGCGGTCGATCGGCTTGATCGAGGCCATGTCGATCACGCCCACCGAACGGCCTTCGGCATTGAGCTTGCGGGCCGCGGCAAGCGCCGGGTGTACGGTGATGCCACAGGCGATGATGGTCAGCTCTTCACCCTGCAAGTGCTCGGTGGCCTTGCCGAACTCGAAGGTTGTGCCGTGCTCGTAGATGATCGGGTCGCGGCCGCGACCGATACGGAAGTACACCGGTTTGTCGTAGCTGGCCGAGGCCTTGATCGCTGCCGCCAATTGCGGGCCGTCGGAGGGCGAGACCACCGCCAGGTCGGCGATCGAGCGCATGGTGGCTATATCCTCGGTGGCATGGTGCGAGGTGCCGTAGAAGCCCAGCGAGATCCCGGTATGGTGGCCGATCAGGCGCACCGGCTGGGCCGAATAGGCCACGTCCATGCGGATCTGTTCGCAGCACAGCAGGCCCAGGAACGAGGCGAAGGTCGCCACGAACGGCATCACCCCGCAGGTGGCCAGGCCGGCGGCAGCGGTGACCATGTTCTGCTCGGAGATGCCGAACTGGATGTAGCGGTCGGGGAACGCCGTGGCGAACTTGTTCAGGCCATTGGAATACTGCAGGTCTGCCGAGCCTGCCATAACCGGATGGCCTTCACGGGCCAGCTCGATCAGGGCATCGGAGAGGTAGGACAGCCCTGGGTTCATGGCATTCAGGCCACGGTATTGCCAGGAGTTGGGGGACAGGGGGGCGTTCATGTTTCAGATCTCCTTGGCTTCGATTTCAGCGATCGCGCGTTTGGCGTCTTCAGGGTCCAGGTAGCCCAGGTGCCAGCCCGGCTCGGTTTCCATATAGGAAACACCTTTGCCCTTGACGGTCTTGGCGATGATGCACACCGGCTTGTCGCGGTTTTCGTCGGCCTTGACCTTGCGCAGGGTGGTGGCAACCGCGCGGATGTCGTGGCCATCGATGACGTGCACTTCCCAGCCGAAGGCGCGCCATTTTTCGTCCAGCGGCTCGACGCCGATCACGTCGTCGACGCTACCGTCGAGCTGGAAGCCGTTGCGGTCGACGATCGCGATCAACCGGTTGGCCTTGTGGTGGGCGGCACCCATGGCAGCTTCCCAGACCTGGCCTTCCTGCATTTCGCCGTCACCGAGCATGACGAACACGTCGTAGCTTTCGCCAGTGAAACGCTGGGCCAGGCACATGCCCAGGCCCCCGGAAAGGGCGTGGCCAATGGAGCCGGAAGAGAAGTCGATGCCGGGTACCTTGCGCATATCAGGGTGATCACCCAGAGGGCTACCCAGTCGCGTGTAGTCATCCAGCCACGCTTTGGGGAACATGCCGAGGTCGGCAAGTATCGGGAACTGGCCAACGGCCGCGTGGCCCTTGCCCATCAGGAAGCGGTCGCGCCCGGCCCAGCCCGGCTCCTCGGGGCGCAGGTTCATCACGTCGTAGTACAGCGCCGAGAACAGTTCGGCAGCGGAGAACACCGAGGTGTAGTGGCCGGTCTTGGCGATCTCGATCAGGCGAATGGTTTCCAGGCGGACGAATTTCGCCCGTTCGCGCAGGTGGGCGACGGTCTCGGCGCTGGGCACGAAATCGCTGGCTTTCCAGGCCTCAAGGGTTTTACGGGGTGTAGCCATCTCTACCTCCAAATGCAGGCATAGCAGGGTGGGTGTTGCCGGGGGAAATCAGCGGGTCAGGGATTCGAGTGCGCGCATGGCTTCGATCAGTTCACCGCTGTGTAGGGGTTGGCCGTTGCCACGCACGAAGTTGCGTGCGTGGGGGGCTTGCAGGGTGGGTTCGGCGACCTTGAGCAAGATGGCGTCGTCGACGCCCGTCACACCCAGTTCGGCCAGGTTGCAGGGCAGCCCGATGCGTCGGTAGAAGGCCAGCAATTCGGCCATGAACGCCGCTTCGCGGTCTTCAAGTACCAGTTGCACCAACAGACCATAGGCAACCTGCCAGCCATGCACCTGGTCGCGGGCACCGGGGATCTTCGACAGGCCACGGGTCATCGCGTGGGCGATGGACAGGCCGCCACTCTCGAAGCCCAGGCCGCTCATCAGCAGCACGGCTTCGATCAGACGTTCGAACGCTTCGTTGACCTGGCCGCTGCCGGCCAGCGCCAGGCCCTCTTCGGCATGGGCGCGCAGCACGGTATAGCATTCGCGGGCCAAGGTGACCCCGGCAATCGACGGGCGAGCGCCAAACATGTTCACGCCGCCGGCTTTGAGGCATTGCTCGGCTTCGAACTTCTTGGTCAGTGCGTCGGCGATGCCGGCCAGAAGGAAGGGGCGCGGGGCCTGGGCTATCAGGCGGGTGTCGACCAGGACATAGCGTGGGCTGCTGAGCAGGTGGCCTACTTCGCTGAGTTGGTGATGCTCGTCGTATACCACGAAATTTTTCGAAGTAGGCGCATCGTTGGAGGCAACCGTGGGCATGCTCACCAGCGCCGCACCGCAGGTGTGGGCCAACGCCTTGCCGGCATCGATCGATTTGCCGCCACCGACCGCCAGGACCACGTCGAAGTCGAAGCGCGCGGCCGATTGGCGCAGGCCGGCGATGCCCTTGGCGGTGATTTCGCCATCGAAGGTGATGTAGTGCAGTTGCACATCGGCGCGAGCGCAGGTGGCGTCGAGGCGCTCCTTGACCAAGCCGATCACGAAGCTGTCGATGACCACCACGGCTCGGCGGCCGCAATGGGCCAGGTACTGGCCTGCCTCGTCAAGAACATCGGGGCCTTGCACATAGCGCCCGGGTGAGCCGAATACCAGATTCATACGGCACCTCTTTATGACTGTTTGTTGTTGTTATGCGAGACCTCAGGGGATCTGCGTCATTTGTGATGCATCATATATCATGCGTGATGGCCGTCAAGCTTGTTCGGGGGCAGTGGTAGCCATCTGTCTGTCGAATGGGATATCAGGCGATGGAGTAGCCGCCATCGACGGCCAGCGTGGTGCCGGTGATATAGCGGGCGCTGTCAGACGCCAGGAAGGCGATGGCATTGGCCACGTCCTCGGGTTGGCCCCAGGCGTTCATCGGGATGCGTGACAGAATGCCGGCCGAGCGGGTGGGGTCTTCATAGGCTCGGCGCGACAGCTGGGTGAGGATCCAGCCCGGGGCCACGGCATTGGCGCGCACACCGTCGGCGGCCCAGGCCACCGCCTGGCAACGGGTCAGCTCGCTGATCGCGGCCTTGCTCGAGGCGTAGGCGGGGGTCTTGGCCGAGCCGAAGATGCCCCACATCGAAGCGAAGTTGATCACCGCGCCGCGCGCCACTTTCAGGCCCGGCAAGGCGGCATTGCTGATGCGCAGGACGGCGGTCAGGTTGACGTCGAGCACGCGGTTGAAACCGTCGATTTGCCATTCCCGGTTGTGGTCGATCACGCCGGCGGCATTGACCAGGGCATCGACGCGCTCGAAGCGGCTGAAGAAGCCATTGACCTCGGCATCGCTGGTCACGTCCAGCACCTGATAGTGGATGCCTTCGACCCGTGCTTCAGGTTCGCCCAGGCCCAGGGTGTGCACCTGATAGCCATCGGCAAGCAGGCGCTGCGCGGTTGCCAGGCCGATGCCCGAGCCGCCGCCGGTGATGATTGCAATCTTGCTCATGGGTGTAGCTCCTTTCGGGATGTGTACATGGGTGGGGCCTGACCCAGGCGCCCCGCGAACAGGCCGACAAAGGCACAGGGCGCGTCAGCGACCGGGCGCTGCGCCAAACAGGTAATCGGCCAGCAGCTCGAGCTGCCCGGTGAGCATGTGCACGCCCTTGTGGATGGGGCAGCCACGGGCCTGGGCCGCTTCGAGCAACGGGGTGACATCAGGATTCATCACCACCTCGCCCACCAGCGTGCCTGGCTGCAGGGTATCGGCCGCCAGCGGCAGCGGATCGTCCGCCTTCAGGCCCAGTGCGGTGGCGTTGATCACCACATCGAAGCCGCGTGCATCGGCCGCACCCGCAGCGATATCTCGACCAGGCATCAGCGTGCGCAACTGCGCGGCGAGTGCTTCAGCCTTGGCCAGCGAACGGTTGGCGACCACCAGCCGGGTGATCGGCTCACTGAGCAGGGCATGGGCGATACCGGTGGCGGCACCACCGGCGCCGAGCAGCAGCACACGCCGGCCGCCCAGGTCATGGCCCTGGTTCTTCAGGCCACGTACGAAGCCTTCGCCATCGAACATGCGCCCGACGAAGCGGCCATCGGGCAGACGACGCGCGACGTTGCACACCTTGAGCACTTCGGCGATGCCCAGCAGCTCGTCGCACAGGTGGGCCACTTCGATCTTGTGCGGCACGGTCACGATCACCCCGGCGAGGTTTTCGATACCACGCAGGCCAGCCCAGGCCGAGGCCAGGTTGTCGGGCGAAACCTCCCAGGGGACCAGCACCCCGTCATGCCCCAGGCGTTCAAGAAGCGGGTTGAACAAGGACGGTGTTCGCAGGTGCTTGGCTGGGTAGGTGAGATGTACCACCACCCGGGTAGTGCCGGTGACAGGCATGGCTGTTTCCTTGAAAGCTGGCGTGAAAAGGCAGAGCGCGGGCCAGCGCCGCGTTCGTTATTAGATTCATAAATGCATCATATATCATTAGTCAATCCCCATCCTGGCCGCAAAAGTCTTTTGCATGAAAGTCAAAAGACTTGATCTTGCGATTTAAAAATAAAACATGATATATCATGCCTCCAGTCGGCTGCGGCCGCTGAACGTCCTGATATCAAAAACAACAAGGCCTTCTACGAAAGGCGAGGATGACCTCATGCACGGAATGCTTCATGCATTGCCGGCCCTGTGTGACGGGAGGTGCGAATGACCCAGATATTCGCCGCGCCCGGTCGCTACATTCAGGGCTACAAGGAACTTGAACGCCTTTACCGGCATATCGCCTGGTTTGGCCAGCGCTTCCTGATCATCACCAGCCAGGGCCGTCTGGATAGCCTGCAGCAGACCCTGGCCATCAGCTTCGACAAACCTGAACATGCCCTGCGTTACGCCGTATTCGAAGGCGAAGTCACCCGAGCCGAGGTGCAGCGGCTGTGTGCGTTGCGCGAGCGACTGGGCTGTGACGGGGTGGTCGGGGTGGGTGGTGGCAAGGTGCTCGACGCTGCCAAGGCGGTTGCCCAGCAGGGCCGGCTGCCGCTGTGTATCGTGCCCACGGTGGTCTCCAACGATGCCCCCACCAGCGCCTTGTCGGTGCTCTACCACCCGGACGGTGCCTTCGACGATGTACTGTTCCACGAGCGCAGCCCGGACGTGGTGGTGGTGGACACCTGGATCATCGCCCAAGCGCCGGTGCGCCTGTTGGTGGCTGGCATCGGCGATGCTCTGGCGACCTACTACGAGGCACGCACCTGCGTGCAGGGCGACCACGACAACTTCCTTGGCCTGGCCGGCGGTGGCCTGCAATCGAGCGCGGGCGGCGGCAAGCCGACCCTCACATCGATGGCCATCGCCCAACTGTGCCACCAGGTTTTGCAAGCCAATGCGGTGCAAGCCGTGCGGGCCTGTGCGCAGCAGCAGGTGACCAAGGCGCTGAACCGGGTGATCGAGGCCAACGCACTGATGAGCGGCATCGGTTTCGAGAGCAACGGGGTGGCCACCGCTCATGCCGTGTATTGCGGCTTCAGTGAGCTGGGTCCACGGGCCACGGCCTACCACGGCGAATACGTTGCCTTTGGCACCCTGGTGATGCTGGTGCTCGAGGGTGCGCCGGCCGGTGAACTGGATGGCCTGCTGCGACTGTGCCTGGCGGTTGGCCTGCCGGTGTGTTTCGCCGACCTGGGCCTGGCGGACCTCAGCGAGCAGGAGCTGCAACGGGTGGTGCAGGTGGCGGCCTCGCCGCAGCAGACCAGCCGCGTCGAGCCCTTCGACGTCACTGAGTGGGAGATGCGCGCAGCGCTGCTTGCCGCCAGCGACCTGGGGGAGTTCTACAAGAAAGGCGGATCGGTTCTGGCAAGTTCGGCCAGCCCGCGTTTGCCATCAGTCATTCGCCACGAACAGAGGTAAGTAGATGAAAGCATTTCAGGCAAGCCTGCCGGTCAAACTGGACTTCGAGGCCGGTGCAATCCGCCGCATGGGTGAAAAGGTCGCGCCGTTCGGCAACAAGGTGCTGTTGATGGTCGACCCGTTCCTTGAAGGCAGCGAGCTGGTCGCCCAGGTGCTCGGCAGTTTCGCCGAGCGTGGCATCACTGTCCTCGAGTTCTACGACATCGTGCCCAACCCGCGCCATACCACCATTGACCGCGCAGTGGCGCTGGTGCGTGACAGCGGCTGCCAGGCTGTGGTGGCGATCGGCGGCGGCAGCGCCATCGACTCGGCCAAGGCCGTGGCGTTCGTCGCTGTACATGGCGGCCGCTGTTGGGACTACACCGAGCGTCTCGGTGAGCCGGTGACGAGGCCGCAGTCCCGTGGTCTGCCGCTGCTGGTGGTGCCGACCACCTCTGGGACCGGGACCGAGGCGACACCATTCGCGGTGATCAACAATCCTGAGCTGGGCCTCAAGTGTGCCATTGTCAACCCGCACATCTACCCGGATGTGGCGTTGATCGACCCGCAAATCCTGGTTTCCAAGCCGCCACGGCTGACGGCGCTGACTGCCGTGGATACTTTCTGCCACGCACTGGAAGCATTCATCAGCATCCATGCCACACCCTGGGTGGAAATGGTCGCGCTGGAGTCGATCCGCCTCTTTGCCGCCAATGCCCTGCGCTGCGTGGAGCATGGGGACGACCTGGAGGCGAGGGCGCGCATGGCCTTTGCGTCGACCCTCGGCGGCATGGCCATTGCCGGCGCCGGGGTCACCGTATCCCATGCGCTGGGCCAGCCATTGGGCGCCATGACCGATGCGCCCCATGGCGGCACGGTGGCAGCCAGTACGCCGCAGGTGATCCGCTGGACCCTACCGGTGGCCGAGGACAAGTTTGCCCGGGTGGCCGAGATCCTCGACCCGGGCACTCATACCTTGCCGCTAAGCGAGCGCGCCGCGCGCCTGCCTGACATCGTCAGCGCCCACTTCACCCGCCTGGGCGTACGGGACACGTTCGGCAGCTATGGCCTCAAGCCCGAGCAGGTCGATGAGTTCGCTCAGGTGGTGTGGACCAGCTTCAACCAGGACCTGGCCTGCCACCCCAAACCCATTCGTGACCAGCAGGAGGTGGCCGAAATCGTCCGCCAATGCCTGTAGTTGGCGTCACCCAGCCCTGGCCGCCTTGCGCGCGGCCAGGTCAGTGACGCCAGGCGCCCTCGTTGCACGCTCGCAAAGCTGAACAAAAACCACAAGAAAACAGTTTCGGGAACAGATCGCAATGACAAGATCCACCTTGATCGGGGTCGGGTTGCTGGGCGTATGCGCCTTGCAGCAGGCCCAGGCCGACAACTACTCACCCGGCAATTTCCTGTTCGGTGACTGGCAGGGGCAGCGCACCCGTCTGCATGAGAAGGGGGTAGACCTGCAGTTCACCTATGTCAATGAACTGGCCTACAACACCCAGGGAGGGGCGCAGCACAAGGGCACCTACAGCGACCAGCTGATGGCCGATGCCCGCTTCGACCTGCAGCGCCTGTTGGGTTGGCAGGGGGCCGCGTTTCGCATCACTTTCACCAACCGCAACGGTGAAAGCCTGGCCCGCGAAGCCGACACCGGCACCCTGCTGGCCGCCCAGGAAATCTACGGCTATGGCAGTGTTACCCGGCTGGTGCAGTTCTATTACCAGCAGGCACTGCTCGATGAGCGTTTGCTGTTCAAGATCGGCCGGCTGCCCATGAGTGGCGATGTATTTCCGTTTTCCTGCACGTTCCAGAACCTGACCTTCTGTGGAACGGTGCCTGGCTACATCACCCCCAACTGGTTCACCTGGCCGGTCAGCCAATGGGGCGCGAGCCTGGCGGCGCAGTTGGCCGATGACTGGTGGCTGAACACCTCCGTGTACCAGGTCAACCCGCACTTTACCGAGAACAGCCAAGGGTTGAACTTCGGCAGCCCCTCGGGCACCACCGGTTACCTGGCGGTTGGCGAACTGGCCTGGAAGCCGGTGCTTGGTGGCCTGCCTGGCAGCTACCGGGTTGGCGTATGGCGCAATACTGGCGACTTTGATGACCTGTACCAGGACATCGATGGGCAACCCATCGGCTTGACCGGCGCGGCACCCGCGCAACACGACCAGGCAAGCGGCTACTACGCCATGGCCGAACAGCAGGTCTACCGCAACCCGGACAATGCTGCGCGTGGCCTGACGCTTTTCACCAACTTCATCCAGTCCGACCGGGACGTTTCCAGTGTCGAGCGGCTCTGGCACCTGGGCGCGTTCATCCGTGGGCCCCTGGCCCAGCGCCCGCAGGACGAGATCGGGCTGGCGTTGGGCCGCCTGGAGGTCAACCCGCGTTCGGCGCGGCGTGTGCAGCAGGCCAGCGGCGTGCCCCGGCGGGCCGATGTCGAGTACCCGGTCGAACTCTATTACGGGTTGCAGCTGACACCGGCACTGACCCTGCGCCCCAACCTGCAGTACGTACGCAACCCCGGCGGCTTCGAGCATGACCGCAGTGTGGTGGTCTGGGGCCTGAAGACCGAAATCAGCTTCTAGTGCAGTGCCGGCGTCAGGCCGACGTCTCGCTGTTTTTATGATGCATCATGTATCCAATGGAGAATCCCATGAGCCTTGCCAGTTTCATTGACCTTACCACCGTGCAGCAGCGTGCCAGCGAACTCCAGCTGCTCGGCCAGGCCTTCATCGACGGCCGCTTTGTCGATGCCTTGAGTGGCGAGACCTTCGCCAACATTTCGCCGCGCGACGGGCGCGTGCTCAACCAGGTTGCCTCGTGCCAGGCCGAGGATGTGGAGATGGCCGTGAAGGCCGCGCGGCGTGCCTTCGACAGTGGTGTGTGGTCGCAGCGCACACCGAAGGAGCGCAAGCGCGTCATGCTGCGCTTCGCTGCCTTGTTCGAGCAGCACATGGAAGAGTTGGCGTTACTGGAAACCCTCGACATGGGTAAGCCCATCAGCGAGAGCGCCGGGTTCGATGTGCACGCGGTGCTCGATTGCCTGCAGTGGTACGCCGAAAGCTGCGACAAGCTGTATGACGAAGTCGCGCCGTCGGGGCCCTCGGCCGTGGGCTTGGTGACCCGCGAAGCGATCGGCGTGGTGGCGGCGGTCACCCCCTGGAACTTCCCGATGCTGATGGCCATGTGGAAGGTCGCACCCGCCCTGGCCATGGGCAACTCGGTGGTCCTCAAGCCCGCCGAGCAATCACCGCTGACTGCCCTGCGCATTGCCCAGTTGGCCGCCGAAGCCGGTATCCCGGCCGGTGTGTTCAACGTGTTGCCGGGCTTTGGCCCCACCGCGGGCAAGGCGCTGGGCCTGCACATGGACGTTGATACCCTGGTGTTCACCGGCTCCGGCGAGGTCGGCAAGCTGTTCCTGCAGTACGCGGGGCAGTCGAACATGAAGCGGGTGTGGCTGGAGTGCGGCGGGAAGACCCCGAACATCATTCTCGATGACTGCCGTGACCTGGAGAAGGCCGCGACCACTGCGGCGCGCTCGATGTTCTTCAACCAGGGCGAAGTCTGCGTGGCGCCCTCGCGGCTGATTGTCGAAGCTGGCATCCGCGCCGAGTTCGTTGCCGAGGTGCTCAAGGTGGCACGCACCATCGCCGTCGGAGATCCACTGGACCCAACCACCCAGCTTGGCGCTATCGTCGATGCCAGCCAGTTGCAACGGGTATTGGGTTATATCGACAAAGGCGTGCAGGAGGGCGCACAGCTGATCCTCGGTGGTGAACGGGTCAAGCACGGCCTGGGCGCCGAGGGCTTTTACATCCCGCCGACCATTTTCGACAACGTCAGCAACGACATGACCATCGCCCGAGAGGAGATCTTCGGCCCGGTACTTTCGGTCATCACCGCCCGTGACCACCTCGATGCTCTGCGCATCGCCAACGATACCCCGTATGGCCTGGCCGCCAGCCTGTGGACCCGCGACCTCTCGCGGGCCCACCAAATGGCCCGGGGCCTGCGTGCCGGCAGCGTGTGGGTCAACTGCTTCGATGGGGGCGACATCAGCATGCCGTTCGGTGGCTTCAAGCAGTCCGGCAACGGTCGCGACCGCTCGTTGCATGCCCTGGACAAGTATTCGGAGCTCAAGTCCACCTGGATCGAGTTGTGACCTTTTGCCTGGCAACCCTGGAGAACAACAATATGAAAAGCACAGTTGCCCGTACCCTGGCCACCTTCGGCCTTGCCACGCTGCTCGCCGGGCCGACCGCCGCCGAGGCGCGCCACCCACTGTACCAGCTGATACCCAACACGGCGTTGTCCGGCCTGGTGGACCCGCAAATGGCCGATCGTACCGACATCGACAAGGGCTTGCCCTTGAAGCAGAAGGGGGAACGGTTACGCATTGGCTGGACCGACATCACCCTGGGTAACCCCTGGTTCGTCTCGATGATCGACGACGCGCGCAGCCTGGCCGAGCGTTACGGCTATGACATGCAGGTGCAGGTGGCCGACGGCGATGTGGCCCGCCAGAGCGCCCAGGTCGACAACTTCATCACCCTGGGGGTGGATGTGATCGTCATCGACCCCACCGACATCCTCGGTTCCGTTGCCGATGTCGAGCGAGCTGTGGCGGCCGGGATCCCGGTAATCACCGTCGGCACTGCACCCGACGCGCGAGCGCCGGTGATCACCACCAGCACCGGAAACCCCTACGGCAGCGGTGTCGAGGCCGGGCGCTATGTGGTCGAGCACACTGACCCGGGCAGCGAAATCAACGCTGCCATGGTCATCGGTGTAATGGGCAACTCGACCTCCGAGAGCCGCCTCAACGGCATGATCTCGGGGATCGTCCAGGCCCGTGCCGAGCAGCGCCAGCTCGGCCTGTCGAAGGAGGATGCGCTGCTTAAGGGGTTCGAGCTGTTCCAGCAGGTCAAAGCCAAGGGCAGTTTCAGCTGGCCTGAAGGGGGCTTCAACGTGCTGGCCTGGGGCCGTGGCGAATGGACCGAGGAGGGTGGCCTGGCCGCCACCGAGGACATCCTCAGTGCCCATGGCGAGCGCCTGAACCTGATCCTGGCGGAGAACGACTTCATCGCCATCGGCGCCATCAACGCTGTGGACAATGCCGGCAAGGCCGGGCAGGTACGGGTCGCTGCGGCAGCTGGCAGCTTCAAGGTTGCGCTGGATCTGATCAAGCAGGGCAAGCTGCTGGTTAGCGCCAGTAACAGTGGTTCGCAGACCGGGGTGGCGGCCATCGAGCTGATCCACCAGATACTTGACGGCCGGCTGCAGGCCAACAACCTGCCGTTGGCGTCGTACTTCCCGGTGGAGCTGATAACCCCTGGCAACGTCGACCACTTCATCCAGCTCGAACAGGGCCCGGCCACGGTCGAGCGGCTACCCGCATTCCGCTCAATCGACCAGCTCAAGGCAGCCATGCGCTGACCCGAAGGTTGCGGCGCCTGCCTGGCAACGCGCCGCTTGCAGAGGTAAGACCGATGAATGCAATACACAAGACCGCCGTCGAGTTGCGCGACATTCACAAGGCGTTCGGCGGCATCAGTGCGCTCAGTGGTGCGAGCTTCAGCGCCAACGTGGGTGAAGTGCATGCGCTGATGGGTGAGAATGGCGCGGGCAAATCGACCTTGATGAAGATCCTCGCCGGCGCCTACGTGCGCGATGCTGGCGAGGTGCTGTTGCACGAGCAGCCGGCGAGTATCGGCAAGCCGGCCGATGCGCTTCGCCTTGGCGTATCGGTGATCTACCAGGAGTTTGCCCTGGCGCCGCACCTGTCGGTGGCGGAAAACATCTGCATCGACGACCTGGGCGCGAACAGGTGGCGGGTGCAGTGGCCGATGCTGCGTGACAAGGCGCGGTGCATACTCGATGAGCTGGGGTTTGCCAACATCGACGAACGCCGTGCAGTGGGCGAGTTGCCGGTGGCCCATCAACAGGCGGTGGAAATCGCCAAGGCCCTGTCGCGCAACGCCTCGGTGCTGGTGTTCGACGAACCGACCGCGGTGCTCACCACCCACGAGACCGAGCAGTTGTTTCGCATCCTGGCGGAATTGCGGCGCAAGGGCGTGTGCATCATCTATGTCTCGCATCGCATGGACGAGATCTTCCGCATCTGTGACCGCGCCACGGTGCTCAAGGATGGCCGTACCGTCGGCACCCTGCCGCTGTCAGCCATCGACGAGCGCGGGCTGGTGCAGATGATGATCGGCCGTGAGCTGAGCGACCTGTTCCCGCCACGCCAGGCAAGCATCGGCGAGGCCCGCCTGCGGGTCGAGGGGCTGAGCGCCGGGCCACTGGTACGCAATGTGAGTTTTCAGGTACACGCCGGTGAGGTGCTGGGCTTCAGCGGACTGGTCGGCTCGGGGCGCACCGAAACCATGCGCGCGCTGTTCGGCGCCGAGCGCAGCAGCGCCGGCACTGTTCACCTGGATGGCCGCCAACTGCGCAACCGCAGCCCGCGCGAAGCGATCGGCAATGGCATCGGGCTGCTGCCCGAAGACCGCAAGCAGCAAGGCGTGCTGCTGGAGATGTCGATCCGCGTCAACGCAGCTTTACGGCCCGGCTCGCCCTACACCAGTCGCTTTGGCTGGATCGATGGTGCCCGCGAGCGCGCCGGGGTCGAGGCGCTACGTCAGCAGTTGCGTCTGAAGACCGGCTCGATCGAGCAGGCGGTGGGCGATCTGTCCGGGGGTAATCAGCAGAAGGTGGCGCTGATGAAGTGGATCGACGCCGGCTGCCGGGTGCTGATCCTCGACGAGCCGACCCGTGGTGTAGATATCGGCGCCAAGACCGAGATCTACCGGGTCATCAACGAACTGGCCGAGGCCGGGGTGGCGATCATCCTGGTGTCCTCGGAAATGACCGAGCTGATCGGCATGTGCGACCGGGTGCTGGTGATGCGCGATGGTGCCATCGCCGGCGAGCTTGGCGGTGATGCAATCGAAGAACACGCAATGATTTGTCTGGCGATGGGAGTCGAACACCATGGATAACAACTTGAGCAAACTGGCCGCCCCCTCGCTGTCGGGCGAGTCCAGGCAGCCGCTGGGGCGCGTTGTGCGCCGGCTTTTTCTGCAACACAACGCACTGGTGATGCTGCTGGTGCTGGTGGCCGTGGCCAGCAGCCTGTCGGCGGACTTTTTCACCTGGCAGAACCTGGGTAACCTGCTGCGGCAACTGACGCCGCTGATACTGGTCAGCATTGGCATGCTGATCGTCATCCTCACCGCGGGTATCGACTTGTCGGTTGCCTCGGTGGCAGCGGTGGGCGGGGTGGTCGTGGCGATGAGCCTGAATCTGCTGCCGCTGGAGGACAGCCTCGGGTTGTTGCTGGCGGTGGCCATCGCGGTGGGGGCAGGGGTGTTGATGGGCCTGGTCACCGGCAGCTTCGTGGCCTACTTTCGCATGGCCCCGTTCATTTCCACCCTGGCGATGATGACCATTGCCCGAGGGCTGGCGTTTATCCTCTCCAACGGCCAGCCACAGCGGCTGGCCGACAGCCAATCGGCTGCCAGCCTGTTGCGAGACTTCGGTCGTCAGGCCGATGGAGTGTTCGGGGTGCCTTGGCCGGTGTGGCTGGCGGTGCTGGTGATTGGCATGTTCGCCCTGATCCTGCGCTACAACGCTTTTGGCCGGTTGATCATCGCCAGCGGCAGCAACGAGACTGCCGTGCGCCTGGCGGGGATTGCAGTGGAGCGCTACAAGCTGGCGGCCTATGCGATTTGCGGCGGGCTCAGCGCCCTTGCCGGGGTGGTCATCGCCTCGCGTTCCGGGGTCGCCACGCCCAGTGCCGGCATGGCCCTGGAACTGGATGCCATTGCCGCCTGCGTGATAGGTGGTGCGCTGTTGTCCGGCGGCAAGGGTAGTTTGTTCTACACCGTGGTCGGGGTGCTGGTGCTTGGTTTGATCGGCAACATCATGAACCTGCTCAGCGTCCCGGCGTACCCGCAACAGATCATCAAGGGCGCGATCATCGTGGTGGCGGTGCTGCTGCAAGGGGTGGGTCGACGCGACACGCGGATCTGAACCGTTCGCACGAGATGGCACGGCATGGGCGATGATGTATCATGCGTCTTCGCCATGTCGCCCAGTGTTTCCTCCGGCGGTTGGCCCTGTGCTATTCATCAGACAAGAGAGAACAAGCGTGACAGTTCACAAGCCACTGGATAAAGGCAACCTGAGCGAGCGGGTCTACAGCATCATCCGCACGGCATTGATGGACGGCCAGTATCAACCGGGTGACCGCCTGCGCATCAGTGCCTTGGCCGAGGAGTTTGGTGTGTCGATCACGCCGGTGCGTGAGGCGATCTTCCGCCTTGTCAGTGATCATGCACTGGACATGAAGGCCGCTACCTCCATCTATGTGCCGGAGCTGACCGTCAGCCAACTACGGGAAATCCAGCTGATCCGCCATCTGCTGGAGGGCGAGGCGGCGGGCATGGCGGCCGAGCGAATTTCCGCCGCCGAGCTGAAGCATCTGGAAGAGGTGCAAACGGCCTTCCAGGCGGCTGTCAGCACCGACTACAAACAGGCTTCGCTGCTCAACCGCGAGTTCCACTTCGGTCTGATTGCCGCCGCACGCATGCCGGTGATCTTCAAGACCCTGGAGAACATGTGGGTGATGATGGGGCCGCTGCTCAGCACCTTCCATGCCGAAGTGCCCAAAGCGGAACTGGCCAGCGCCAAGCACAAGCACTTCGAAGTACTCGAAGCCTTGCGCAAGCGCGATTCGGCAAAGGCCAAGGCGGCCCTGCAAGCGGATATTGCATGGGGGGAGTTGATGGTGGAGTGGTTGGAGCGCAAGTCGCTGGCCCAAGGTTGATGGCGGATGCCTTGATCGCCGTCCGGTCCCCAGTGAGTCGGCGATGACATGACCGCCGTCAGCATCCGGCCGAACATCGTGTCGCCCAGCGTGGCCCAAGGATAGTGACGAACGGTCAAGCAGGCTTGTGCAGGGCACATCACCTGCACAAGCGTGCCTGACCGCAATGCCTCACTGCACCTCGCACGCTTCCTGCGAAGGCACACCGTAGGACACGTAGTACGCCAACCCCACGAAGATCGCCCCACCCACCGCATTCCCCAGGAACACGGCCATCAGGTTCTCCACCAACTGCCCCCAGCTCAGGTAGCCGGCAAAGATCGCTGCCGGAATCAGGAACATGTTGGCTACCACATGCTGGAAACCGATGGCGACGAACGCCATGATCGGGAACCAGATGCCGAGAATCTTGCCGCTCATTTCACGGCTGGCATACGACAGCCACACTGCCAGGCACACCAGCCAGTTGCAGCCGATTCCGGACACGAAGGCGTGGAGGAAGTCGGCGTTGGTCTTGCTGGTCGCAGCCGCCAACACCTTGTTCAGGTAGGCCCCCTCGGTCAGGCCCAGCAGGTGACCGAAGCACCCGGCAACGAACAGTGCACCGAACAGATTGGCGACGGTCACCAGCAGCCAGTTGCGCGCCACGGCGCCTGGGCCGATACGCCGGGCGAACATCGCCAACGGCAAGCTCATCATGTTGCCGGTGAGCAGTTCGCCACCGGCCAGGATCACCAGGATCAGGCCGATGGGAAATACCGCGGCGCCCAGCAGCGTGCCGAACGAGGCCCACTGTACCGGGATCATGGTGCTGACGTGGATAGCCAGGAGAAACCCTAGCGAAATGAATGCACCTGCGAGGAACCCCAGGACCAGTGTCGCATGGGTGGATAGGTGGGCTTTCTTGACGCCGCTCTCGATGACGAGCTCGGTGATACGGGTGGGGCTATTGACGGACATTTCGGAAACTCGAACACGGTGACGGCGACGCGACTGGCGCGCACGCCGTGGTGGGGCTTGATCAGTACGGGGGTAGGCTACGCAACTGGTGCAAAGGTGTAACGCGCACCTTTGAGCCAGCGGCGAAGAGGGCGGCAAGCTACATGAGTCAATTTGACGCGGTCAAATCGATGGAATGGATGATCTGATAGACCGCGTCGATGAGGCTTGCAGGTCTGCGCGCATGGATCTGCTTCCCGGCAAACCAGGCCTGGAACATCACTTGGGGGTTCACCCAGGGCAAATTGAGCCCGCTGGCAGGCTGAAGATGACAGACGGGTTGCCGACCGCCCGTTATGATCGGAATGTAGCTTGCCGGGCCTGACTGATGGCACTTTAGGCACGGTCACCTGGAAAACGAGATCTGCGAAACAGCGGAATAGAGCATTCAAAGTCATTTGCGAAGTTTGGATCCAGTTGTCGATAAAACTTTCCGCTCGGTCAAATTACAACAACTTAGCAAACTAACTAACTTGATTTAGTGTACCGCCTGTCGGTCATTTTGCTCGAGAAATGAACGATTTGGGTGACGCTGACTCCTATTTGCCAGCAGGTGCCTTCAATGTGATTGCAACTCGCGCCTTTCCCCCAGAACTTATGGACGTTCAACCTCATTAGCATCGCAGGGATGCTCATGGGGCTTTTTTTCCTGAATAGTGGAGCAACGCCATGCCCAACCGAGGCTCTTCGGGTGAGCCACCGTGTGTATTGAATAATTATCTGCTTTTTCATTTAACGATTCGAATTTGGCTTTGCCACTGCGATTAAATCGTTCGCACGCCTATTGCAAGGTCATCTAGCGCTAACGCATTACGTGGAGAAAACGTCGTGGAGATTAATACAATTATTAGCCTGTTCGGGCAGAAAGAATCCATGGAGCTGGTGCGGTTGTCGGTGATTTACGTTCATTTATTGGCCTGTTGCATTGCCATCGGCCTGGTATTCGCCAGTGACGCCGAGATGGTCAGGAACTTGTTGAAAGGTCATAAAGAAGCCGGGCATGACAGTAAGCATATGACGAGCTTGCAGAAGTCCGTGGCCAATGCCCTGATATTCTTGTGGCTCACGGGCGCCGCAGTGATTGGAATTGACTACCTTGATAAAGGTATGAACTATTTTGCCAATCCGAAACTTCAAGCGAAGGTCATTATTGTCATGTTGCTGACCTTCAATGGCATGCTGTTGCATCGTTATGTATTGCCTGCCCTGCTCAAAGCGGGCAACTTGCTCGACCTTAATTTTGGCGTGCGGATGTTCGCACTGTTCTCCGGCGCACTGTCGGGTGTGTCCTGGTTGTATGCGGCGATGCTGGGCGTTGGCCGGCCACTGGCCTGGAAATACTCGCTGACCGAGTTGCTGCTGGCTTATCCGGTACTGATCTTGCTGGGCTTTGCCATGATGGCTGCCCTGACCCAGTGGGCACGCAAACGCAGCCAGGCCGAACCGGTTCCGGCGCCTGTCTGGCGACTGGCTGGTATTCCTACCTGATTGCCTGAGTAACGCTTCAATTACGCCGCGAACCGGGAAACCTGGTTCGCGGCGAGCTCGTTTCATGCGCAGCCTCTGGGCGGTTCGGCTGGCGGTTGGTAAAGGCCTGAAGTGATGTGTCGCCTGATCTGGCCTCTTCGCGGGCGCGCCCGCTCCCACAAGGTCCCGCGCAGTTCTGTGGGAGATCGCCCAGTCCTTTGGGCTGCGCTGTCGCGTAGGGAACTGAATCCGCAAACAGTGCGCGTACCCTGTGGGAGCGGCTTTAGCCGCGAAGAATCCAACGCGGTACATGGCACCGGCTGCGCCGGTGTTCGCGGCTAAAGCCGCTCCCACAGAGTCCCGGTTAATTCAATGAGTTATGTGCAGTTCTGTGGGAGCGGGCGTGCCCGCGAAAGGGCCGGAACAGGCAGTCGAGAAATTTCAGGACTTTCACTTCTACCAAGATTGCGAACCAGCCCCATCCGCTGACGGGTCAGGCGCGAACCAATAGAAATATCGCCGGTAGCAGCTGCCCATCGTCAGGCGGCAGGCCGCCTGCATTGGTTTTTTGCGCTCGTTGCAGCGTGGTGGCGATGGTGATTTCCGTTCGCGACTCGATACTCCGCGCCACACCTCCCACCGAGCCTTCACCGAAGCCCAGCAGCGAGCAGCCGTTGTTGATGAGCACGAAGAAAACGATCACCCAGAATGGGCCGCAGTTCATGGTGCAAGCCCCAGGGCGTCGATGGCTGCGCACGAAACGATGGAAACGCTATCGCCAAGGTCCGCTACATCAGCGCCTTGTCTCATTGAGTTGAAAATGGGGGAGGCCATGTACCCGCTCCAGATGTTGCTTGTGGAGCTAATGGTGACGGCGCGGTGATTCAATGAAAAACGATGCTCAGTGATCCAGGATATCGATCCGCTTGATCATTGAACGTAGCGATCAGCGTTGGATTTGAACGTCGCTGCATGGTTGAGGTTCTTAATGCAAAGGACACCGTGAGGGCTCCCTTATGAGCATTGAACGCAGCATCCCTGAGCTCGAAGCCTGGTACGCCCAATACGACGACATCAGTTACCGCCGTGAGTCGCCGGATGCCTACCACCATGAACTGCTACGCACGGCCGAGGCGCTGCGTGACGATGGTGCCATCGACTGGGACGACTGGCTGGCACTCAAAGCATTGGCCGATGACGCCCATGTGCGCGCCCTGGAAGATGCCGTGCAGGCCCATGTCAGCGACCCCGACGCATGAAAGCGCTGAAGATTGCCACGTTCAACATCAACGGCATTCGTAGCCGGCTGCCGGCACTGCTGGCTTGGCTGGAGCGGGAAAAGCCCGACATCGCCTGCCTGCAGGAACTCAAGGCGGCGGATCAGCAGTTTCCTCGCCAGGCGCTAGAAACGGCGGGTTATGGTTGCCTCTACCAAGGGCAGCCTTCGTGGAATGGCGTGGCCATTCTGGCACGGGGCAGCGAACCGCTGGAAGTACGTCGTGGCCTGCCTGGCATGGAGGACGACAACCAGAGCCGCTACCTCGAGGCAGCGGTACAGGGAGTGCTGGTGGCTTGCCTGTATCTGCCGAACGGCAACCCGCAACCGGGGCCGAAATTCGATTACAAGCTCCGCTGGTTCGAAAGCCTGATCGCCCATGTGAAAGGGCTGCATGACAGTGGCCATCCCGCGGTGCTGGCGGGTGATTTCAATGTGGTGCCTACCGACATGGATATCTACAACACGCGCTCCTGGATGAAGGACGCGCTGCTGCAGCCCGAATCACGCGCGTGCTACCAGAAACTGCTCCAGCAAGGCTGGCTCGACGCCATTCGCCATCTGTATCCGGACGAGCGCATTTACACCTTCTGGGATTATTTCCGCAACCACTGGGCACGCAACGCCGGGTTGCGTATCGACCACCTGCTGCTCAACCCCGAGCTCGCGCCTTACCTGAAGCGGGCTGGTGTCGATGCCTGGGTGCGTAACGAACCCAAGGCCAGCGACCATGCGCCCGTCTGGATCGAGCTGGGCACGCGTCGCCGGCCATAGGGCAGTTCGAGCGAACCTTCAACTACCGGAACCACCGCTGGAGCCCGAACCACCAGAGCCTCCGGTCCCGCTACCCGTCCCGGTGCCGCGTTCCGATCCACTGCGGTCACTACCGGATCGGTCGGTGGTGCCATCGCCACCGGTATTGTCAGTGTCATTGCCATCGGTTCCGCCGGAACCTGTCCCCATGGCATCCGCAGGCGTGCCGGAGCCGGTCGCTCCGCCTTGGTTGTTCATGTGCCCGCTGTCATGCGGCTGCGTGCCAGGAGCACGCTGATCGTTCAGGTCGGTGGCTGCCAGCACCACAGGTGCGCTGAGCCCCAGGCACAGCGCGAGCAGTAACGAATGAGGCTTCATGATCTTCATGGCGATACTCCGTTGCGGGTTGGTCACCTTCTGTTCGGCCTGCATCACCCACGGGCGTGCCGTGAAATCGACGGAATGCATGGAGCGCAGACATGCACGGGGACGGGTTACCCCACGTGAATACTTTGAGGCCCGCGCTTCGATTCCTCTGGCAAGGCCGTGACCTTGATCGCGCGTACCGGTACGGCGAATTTTGCACCTACCTTCGAGAAGCGCTCGAGCAGGTGGAAATTGATGGCTTGCTGGATGTCCATGTACAGGTTGTAGCCCGGGTCCTTGACGATATACACGCACTCGAATTCCAGCGCCTCCTTGCCGAAGCCGCGCAGGTGGGCACGGTCGAAGCGCACCTGCTGTTGTGCCTTGATCGCTTCCTCGACGATGGCGGGTGCCTTTTTCACGGCCTCGGTTGGCGTGTCGTACGACAGGCCGAACTCGAACACGATCCGTCGTTCCTGCAGGCGCTTGTAGTTCTGGATGGTGCTGCTGATCATGCTGGCATTGGCCATGACGATCTGCTCGCCGCCCAGGCTGCGGATGCGTGTGGTCTTCAGCCCTACGTGCTCCACCGTGCCGGCCAGCGGGCCGATGACGATGAAGTCGCCCACCTCGAACGGCTTGTCGACGGCGATGGACAACGAGGCGAACAGGTCGCCGAGGATGTTCTGCACGGCCAGTGCAACAGCGATACCGCCTACCCCAAGGCTGGCGACGAAGGCGGTGATGTTCACGCCCAGGTTGGACAGCATCGCCAGCAGCACCACTGACCACAACAGTACCCGCGCACCCCATGCCGACAGCGTGGCCAGCGCGCTGCCCTGGTTCAAGCCGTCGGTGCGATGCCGGGCGAAGTAGCGACTCAGGCCCAGGCCGATGGCGCGGTTGGCCCACAGCCCGATCTGCAATGCCGCGACCACGAACCACAGGCTACCGACCCGGGTCAGCCAGCGCTCGGGCAGGTCGAGCATGCTCAGGCCCACCAGCAGCGAGGCAAGGAACAGCAGAAAATTGCTGGTCCCGGCGAGCACCTTGGCCAGCACCTGGCTTAGCGCGCCGTCATGCTCGGACCAGCGCCTGACCCGATGCAGCATGAAACTGATGGCCGCCCGCGCCACGAGGAATGTCAACAGCGCTACCGTCAGTGCCAGCAACAAATTGAGAACGGAAACTCCGAACAGTGTGGTATCGGTGAACAAGGCGATGATGCGATCACTCATGAGACACTTGCCTCCTTCCATAGGATTGGGTGACTGGTGGAGCGGCATTGCCGGCGAAGCAGGCAATGCCGCTCGCCAGGTGAGCCTCAGCCGTCGGACTGCTCCTCTGGCGGCACCTGGCCTTCGGGCCAGTCGGGTGCTTCCTTCTCCTGTTCCTGTTCAGGCACAGGTTCGCCCGGGTTGTGGGGTACTTCGTCCACGTACGGGTCGGGTTGGTTGGGGTCGATCATGGTCTGGCTCCTCGCCGTTGGGCTTTCAGGCATGTGTCCGGGCGTTCAGCCCGACTCCGCGGCAGTGTTTTTCTTCCAGCCCCGCAGGTTCATGGCGCACAGGCAACCCTGCAGGATGATCAGCGCCCAGGCTTGCGCCTGCCACCCCCAGGCGGCCCACAGCACGTTGCTGGCAATGAAGCAGCAGAAACCCAGCTTGCGCCGGCCTGGGCGCCGTGAGCCGATGCACCAGGCGGCAAGTACCGTCAGGGCCATGGCAGGCCATTCAAGAAAGTCGATCCAGGCTTCCATCACGCAGCACGCTGTTCGCCCTTGAGCAGTTTTTTCTGCGCTTCCATGGCCTGGCCGAGCTCATCCAGTTGCTGCTTGCCCAGCAACTTGCGGGCGGTCGGAAACAGCTCGCTTTCTTCTTCCTCGATATGGTGTTCCAGCAGTTCCTTCATCACTTTGACCCGCCCGGCGAACTCGACGGTGCCGGTCTCGGTTTGCAGCAGGTCCGGCAGCACCAGGGAGTCCACGGTGCGGTGTTCCTCCTTGGCTTCGTAGTACATCTTCGCTTCTTCCTTGCCGCCGGCCTGCTTGATGGCCGGATACAGGATTTCTTCTTCCAGGGCGGTATGAATGCTCACCTCCTGCTTGATGCGTTCGAGCAACTCGGCGCGCTTTTTCACCGCGCGCTCAGTGGTGGAGGAGAGTTCCTCCAGCAGCTTCTTCACCAGCTCATGGTCCTGGATCAACAAATCGATAGCGTTCATGCGACACCTCTTCGGGGCTGAAAAAATCACGATTGCCTTCGATGGAGTAGGGGCCGCGCGCCAAGGTTCAAAGCGGATGATCAGCGTACTGCTGTCGCGAAAGGCGGCTCTCACCGGAATCCGCGCGGGTTGCGCCGGCCAGGCAGGGTCACTCCTGCGGAATGATCGAGATCTTGCCGTTGCGCTCGACGATGGCGAACTTGATCTGCCCGACGCTTTCGATTCCCTGGCTGTCCCGGGCGGACTCGAGAATGTCGTCTTCGGTCAGCCGCGCCCGCCGCATTCGGTGGTGGAGAAAGCGCCCGTGATCCACGACGAGTGTCGCGTGGCCGTCGACCAGCCGGGCCAGGCGCTTGGAGTTGAGCTTGGCCAGCGACAGGCCGACATCCAGGACGATCAGCGTGGCGATCACCAGCATGGCGTTGGTGAACGAGAAGTCCTCGCCGAGCAATGCCTGCTGGGTTGCTTCGCCGATGATCAGCAGCAGGACGAAGTCGAAGGTGGTGAGGTCTGCCAGCGAGCGCCTGCCAGCCACGCGAAACAGCAGCATCAGCGCGATGTACATGCCGGTCGCACGAAGAATGGAGTCCATGTCGCGCTCCTACGGGTAGAGAAAGGTGGAGAAACGCACTGCGCTGCCTGGGCCGGCGCTGACAATACCTTCGAGAGTGCCGACATGTTCGCTGCGCAGGGTCAGGTAGAGGGTGGCGATACCCTCTTTGCTGGTGCCAAGCTGGAGCAGGAGCGACCTGCCATGGGAAAGCGATACTTGCGGCTCTGGCTGCAGCGTTTCGATGCTGGCTTCGCGTAGCAAGGTCCCCCCGAGCAGCAACATCACAGGCTCCCCGGCATTGCCGCGAACCGTGATGCGCAGGTTGTCGGTGGTGCCGCTGCGGCTGAGGCGCTGATACTCCACATGCACCCGGCCGTCGTCGCTCATGACCTGGGCGTCACTGAGCGGACCGTTGCCGAACAGCCCGGCCAGGCCCAGCAGCATGACCAGCACCAGCGCGTACCATCCCACACGTTCGAAACGCCAGACCCGCTGCTGCATCCGCATGTCTTCCTCGACGGGATGGTGCCTTGAAGCCAGCTCGTCTTCGTCCATGCACCTAGCCCTCACGTAGCCCTCAGGCGCGCTCACCGCGCAGCCAGCGTTGGTGGTAATGGGCCAGGTGCGACAAGCCGTAGAGCGCGCCTTGGCGGATTACATCCGCGCGCTCGCCAAAAAAGCGCTGGCTGCGTGTGAATACCGCCAAAGGCTCGCCGGCAAAGGCCCAGGCAAAGCACACAGTGCCCGGGGCGATGCCATCCTGCGGCTGTGGCCCGGCGACACCCGTGCTGGCGATGGCGACGGTGGCGTCGCTGTCTTTCAATGCGCCGAGGGCCATCTCCCAGGCTACCGCCTCGCTGGTCAGGCCGTAGCGTTCGATAGTCTGTGGGCTGACGCCGAGCAGGCGTTTCTTGGCGCTTGGCGAGTACACCACGTAGCCGCTTTCCAGAACCTCTCCTGTCCCCGGCACTGCTGCCAACAGCGCAACCATGGCACCGGCCGTGCAGGATTCTGCGGTGGTCAGTACCAGCTTGTGGGCCTTGAGGTAATCAAGGGCCTCGAGTACGGGGTCGGTCGTCATGGCCGGTCACTCGTGCGTTGTTTTTTGGTGGACGTGTTTCCTGCGGGATTGGTTCATTGCTTGTGTGCCACCCATCAATGGTGGGGAAAGCTTCCTGAACTTTGTTCCGTTTGCCGGCTTCCTCTAGGTAGGAGGGCGGCGGTGCGGGCCTCGCGCTGCGGCCGGACTAACAGAGGAGAAGCGATCATGACCGAGCCTGTGACATATTTCTGGATCGCTGTTGCAGCGATCATCGTGTTGCTCGATCTGTGGGCCATCGTCAGTGTTTTCCGCAGTGACAAGAGCGACGTGACGAAGGCGATGTGGGCACTGTTGCTGTTGGCGTTGCCCATCGTCGGCCTGGCCATCTGGGGCGTGCTTGGGCCGCGTGGAATCAAACGCGGTACCGGGCCGTCGTCGCCTGAACATAGCAAGGGGTAGGAGGGTAGATGAAGAAAGGATCGGAGACACCTCGTAGCGGAACCCGAGGTGAAGAGGAACGGGACAATGATGCGCAGCGTCCTGATGGGTCAACTGGCACGTCCCATGATTCCACTGCGCAGAAAACAGCTCGTGATGAAACGCAACGCAAGCGTTGAGCAGGTCGGTGTGAAGAACTGAATTCGCAAGCGGTCCGCATAGCCTGTGGGAGCGGCTTTAGCCGCGAAGAATCCAACGCGGTGCATGGCACCGGCTGCGCCGGTGTTCGCGGCTAAAGCCGCTCCCACAGGGTCCCTGCTAATGGTCAGGTCCCAATGTACCGGCAGCAGCGCCCGGCACGAGGATGACCTTGCGACAGTCGTCCTGTTTCTGGTCGAACAACTTGTAACCCAAAGCCGCTTCTTCCAGGGCCAGACGGTGGGTGACGATGAGTTCCGGCTCCAGACGCCCGGCCTCGATATGTTCGAGCAGTTCAGGAAGGAACTTCTGCACGTGGGTCTGGCCCATCTTGAACGTCAGGCCCTTGTCGAAGGCATCACCAAACATGAAGGCGTGGATAAAACCCGCATAGACCCCAGGCACGCTGACCACGCCGCCCCGGCGCACCGCGGCGATACTCTGGCGCAGCGCCTTGCCGCTGCTGCTCTCGATCTTCAGAGTGGTCAGTACCGTTTCGGTGGTACTGCCCTTGGCCTCGAAACCGACCGCATCGATGACGGCGTCCACGCCGCGCATGCCGGGGGTCAGGCGGATGATGGTGTCGGCCGGGTCGTCATCCTGCTCGAAGTTGATCGGCACCACGCCGTAGGCATCGCGGGCGAACGCCAGGCGGTAGTCATTGTCGTCGACCATGAAGATCGTCTGGGCGCCCAGCATGCGCGCGCAGGCTGCGCTCAGCAGGCCGACCGGCCCGGCGCCATAAATCGCAACTGTCGAGCCTGAGCCGACCTGCGCATTGGTGACGGCCTGCCAGGCTGTGGGCAGGATATCCGAGAGGAACAGCACCTTGTCGTCCGGCAGGGCGGTAGGCACCTTGAATGGGCCGACGTTGGCCTTGGGCACCCGCACGAAATCCGCCTGGCCACCGGGCACGCCGCCATACAGATGGCTATATCCGAATAGCGCGGCCCCTGGCGGGATGCCTTTCTTGTTGATGATTGCACCCCGGCCGGTGTTGGTCGTTTCGCAAGCGGCGAACTGGTCGAGTTGGCAGAAGAAACAGCTGCCGCAGGCGATCACGAAGGGAATCACCACGCGGTCACCGACCTGCAGGTTGGTTACCCCGCGGCCGGTATCCTCGACGATACCCATGAACTCGTGGCCGAAGATATCTCCCGGCTCGGTCTGTGGAATCTTGCCATGGTAGAGGTGCAGGTCGGAGCCGCAGATGGCGGTAGCGGTGACCCGGAGGATTATATCGTCCTCGTCCTGGATAAGTGGGTCGGGGACATTGTCGACCCTGACGTCCTGGGTTCCGTGGTATGTCAGTGCTCTCATTGGTTCATCTCCTGGGGCCGGGTGGTCTATGCAGGGGAAGCCAAGGAGGGAGGTAAAGTTCAGGTGGAATCATCCATCGGTAATTTTCAGTGCTACTGGCCCCACCAACATCATGAAGAACTGTCGTTGAGGTGACATGGCAACAGGTGAAGCCGGCGCCCGGAGGAAACTTTAGCTGCCCTGCGAGGCTCAACCGTGCTCAAGCCGAGCGTAAAACCATGAACAGGAATCCAGCATTGCAAACAAGCTTTGCCCCTTCGGCCACGCCACGCCAAGCCGCGGGCTTGCTGACATCTGCCATGTTGCTGATGCTTGCCTCGGGGGTTGCGCCGCTTGATCGTGCGGATTGGTGGGTCGAAAACGTTTTGCCGCTGGCGCTTCTGCTCACCTTGGCTGCGACCAGCCGTTATTGGCGCTTTTCTCGGCATGCTTACCTGGCAATCGTGGTGATGCTGGCGATTCACGAGCTAGGAGCGCATTTTACCTATGCCAAAGTCCCCTATGACGCTTGGCTGCGTGCGCTTACCGACCACTCTCTGAATGCCTGGATGGGCTGGCAGCGCAACCAGTTCGATCGTCTGGTGCATCTGAGTTACGGCCTTTTGTTCGTCCTGCCGATCAGGGAGCTGCTCCAGCGCCAGGCCCGGTTGCGAGGTGGTTGGTTGGCGTTGTGTACCGTTTCCTTCGTCCTTGCCACATCGGCGCTGTACGAGCTGCTGGAGTGGATAGGTGGCCAATACCTGGGTGATGACCAGGCACAAGCCTTTCTCGCGACCCAGCAAGACCCTTGGGATGCACAAAAGGACATGGCCCTGGCTTTGCTTGGTGCACTTGTCACCTTGTTGATCCAGCGGTTTGGGGCAAGCAGGGTCTGGGGCAGAAGGGTAGTGAGTTTGGAGGGGGAGCACGGGTGACGGGTAGAAATAAAAACGCTTTTTTACCACTGGAAAGGCTTTTCGCAATCAGCCTGTGACCGTTGAAAATCCCTTAAGTTTCCATCGGGAAAACAATAACTTGGAGAATTTTTCCAAGTCGTGTCACTCGTCGGATTTCCATTGTAAGGCCCTGTCCAGAGCCTCAGGATCGCCTCCGTATCCCTCTGAGGCTTTCACAAATGAAGTACTCCTCGATTCTCTTGTTGTCACTTGGCCTGCTGAGCGGCGTTGCGTCGGCAGGCGGCAATACCGGAGCAGGTATAGGTGGCGCATTGGGTGGAGTATTGGGCTCGGTAGTCGGCCAGTCGATCGGCGGCAGCACCGGCTCGGCAATCGGCGCCGGCCTGGGTGGCGCGGCCGGTGGTGCGGTGGGTGCCGACAAGCACAGCCGTGGCGAGGCGGCCATTGGCGGCGCACTGGGTGCAGCTGGCGGCAACGTGGTGGGTCGCAAGATGGGCGGCACCACTGGCAGCATGATTGGCGCAGCAGCCGGTGGCGGTGTGGGTGGTGCCTTGGGCAACCACATGGGCCGGGAATACGATGACGAGAGCGGGCATCGCTACCGGGATTATGACGACGATGACGACGACCGGGGCTGGCGCCGTCACCGCCACGACCGTGGCCATCATTATGGCTGGCGCAACAATCACCGCTACGACGACTGATCCCCGCGTTACTGGCCCATCGCCGGGTTGGCTGCAGCTGTCACTCGGCTAGGCATCATGCGTGCTCTGCTGTAGCCACTCCCTCGGGCTTGCACCCACCTTGCGGCGAAAGGTGCGGGCCAACGCAGACGGGCTTTCGTAGCCGACCTCATCGGCAATCAGGGCGATGGGGCGGCCTTCGCGCAGCCGTTTCTGGGCAAGGCTGATTCGCCAGTTCGCCAGGTAATCGGCAGGGGTGATGCCCACGGTCTCGCGAAAGTGCGCAGCAAAGCTCGCGCGCGACATGCCTGAGCGGTCAGCCAACTCTGCCACGGTCCAATTGTGCTGTGGCTCGTTATGGATACCCACGAGCGCACGGGACAGCTGTGCATTGGCCAGCCCGGCCATCATCCCCGAAGCAATGCTGCGGCTGGCGATCAGATGGCGAAGTAGCTGAATCACCATCAACTCGAACAGCCGATTGAGAATGACATCCCGTCCACACTCGTCGCCGAAGGCTTCTTCGAACAGCCATTCGAGGGTGCCATCGAGGCCCTGCAATTCGCGCAACGGCTTGATGATGAAGTCCGGCAAGGCCTGGGTCAGCGGATTGTTGGCGCCACCATCGAACTGCAAGGTGGCGCACACCAACTCCGCTTCGTCTGCTTCGATCGCCAGCAACTGATGCTCCTGCGGACGTACCGCAAGTATCAGGCTTGGCTCCGCCAGCTCCATGAGCTGACCACGTTTGTCACTGAAGGTCAGGCGACCCGAACGAAGCAGGTGCGCGTGGCCGGAACTTTGCTGCCCATGAAAGCGGGTCGTTCCACAAAAACCACCGTGGTGGAAGGTAGACGCATGCAGGTTGAAGTGCTTGAGCAGTGTCGATAGTCGGTCCATGGGGCGCTCAGGTTTGGACGATCGGTTGCATAGATTCGACGATCTGAAGCCGAAAGGATAGTCGTCTTCCCTAGTATTGACTCCAGGCTTGATCGACAAGCTGGTTAATCACCCTACTGGAGAAACTACCATGACTCGTATCGCTGCTCTCTCGCTGGACCAGGCCCCTGCTGGCTCGCGCACTGCCCTTGAAGGCATTCAGAAAGGCCTTGGTTTCATACCCAACGCCTTCAAGACCCTGGCTCACTCCCCAGCCGCTCTCAATGGGTACCTGGGCCTCGCCCAGGCTCTGGGCAAGAGCTCACTGAGCGCCGCGGAGCGTGAAGTGGTTGCGCTTGCCACCTCGGAAATCAATGGTTGCGACTATTGCCTGGCCGCACACAGCTTTTTTGGTGCCAAAGCCGGCTTGAGCGATGAGGCCATTAGCCAGGCGCGTAGTGGCACGCTCAGCGCGGTCGCCGCGCTGGCGCATCAGATCACCGAAAGCCGCGGCCAATTGAATGACGATCAGGTCGCCGCAGCACGCGAGGCTGGTCTCAGCGATGGCAAGATCGTGGAGGTGGTGGCACAGGTCACGCTGTTGACCCTGACCAACTACCTGAACAACATCGCCACCACCGATATCGACTTCCCGCCGTTGGCACACTAGGAGGGCAACCGACATGAGCCAAGTGACAATCTATACCACCCAACACTGCCCTTACTGCGTGAGCGCCAAGCGACTGCTGGCGCACAAGGGGGTCAGTGCCGTGGAAATCGATATCGAGGCTTCGCCGAACCATCTGGCCGAGATGCTGCTGCGATCCAGGCGCAGGACCGTGCCGCAGGTCTTTGTGGGGAGTGTCCATGTGGGAGGTTTTGATGATCTGAAACGCCTCGATCAAAAGGGCGAGCTCGAAGTATTGCTCAGTGCCTGAAGGGCTGATTCAGCGATATTTGCCTTTGGCCGTTAGCCGCCCTTGGCAAGGGCAGCTAACGGTTCAAAGCGGTCACTTGCGATCCCTGTTTCACCGACGCTTTGTTGCATTCGTCGATGATCAGCACTGAGCCGCGGCAACCTGCTTGCGTTCACCCATGGGAGAGACGCCGAAGAAACGGCTGTAGCATTTGGAGAAATGCGCCGGCGAAACGAAACCACAGGCAAGGGCGATATCCCGTACTTGCGATTCGCTGTGCAGTAACAGTTGTCGGGCGCGCGACAGGCGTAATTCAAGGTAGTACTGGCTAGGGGTACTTTGCAGATGCTTGTGGAACAGGCGCTCCAACTGCCGAACTGAGATGTCGTTCAACTGCGCCAGTTCCTCCAGGGTCACAGGGTCTTCGAGATTGGCCTCCATGATGCTGACTACCTGGCTGAGCTTGGGTTGGGACGTCCCTAGCCGCTGTCGCAGGGGCACGCGCTGGCGTTCCTGCGAACTGCGAACGCGGTCGCACAACAGCAATTCGGCCGCATGTTCGGCAATCTCTCGCCCGCCGGGTTCGCGTGCGATCAGTTGCAGGCACATGTCCATTGATGCCACCCCACCCGAGCTGGTGTACCGGTCACGGTCAAGTTCAAACAACTGGCTGGAAATGATGATCCCGGGAAAGCGCTCTTTCAGCGCTTCGATATCTTCCCAGTGGATGGTGCAACGGTAACCCGTGAGCAGATTGGCACGCGCCAACAAATGGCTACCCGTGCAAATGCCACCCAATGCCACTTGGTCATGGGCCAGCTTGCGCAGCCAGTTCACGATGGCGCGGGTATTGTGGTCGGAGACGATGGGGTTTGGCCCTACCACAAACAGCATGTCCAGCTTGGGCGCATCCTTGATGGTGTATTCAGGCAGGATGCGCATGCCGTTGCTGGCGCTCACCGGCTCCATGTCGGCGGCGATGATGAGTGTCTGGAACATGGCCCTGCGCGCAGCAAGGTTAGCCATGCGCAAGGTCTCCACCGCAGAAGCGAACCCGATGGTGGTGAAATTGGGGATCACCAGAAACCCGACGATCTTGGGTGTGGGGGCATCGACAGGGTAACCCGTGGCCAGCGGGGAGGATCTCGGCGTAGCCATCAATACGACTCCTACAATGCAAGATGACGTGTTCAGCGCCTGTCTCCCGATACAGGCAATTTTTTGTGTAAAAGGGCTCCAAGCCTGCGGCGGCATACTACACGCAGCAATCAGGCTACAGGGTGCGCACTGGCCGATATTCGCCCTCTGTTTTCGGTTTGACGCAAAAAGGCGACACCCTGCGAACGCATAGCCTTCGCAGGGCGAAGCGGCTGAGCCAGCCTCAGGCCGATTTGGTTGCGACACGGGGTAGTGGGCGCTTCCTGGGCGAGAAGATCGAACTCATGCACACGATGGCAATTGCCAGCGCGCCGGTTGTCATTACTTCCATGCGGTGGCCGGGCATGATCAGCATCATTGCCAGAATCCCGATGATGGAGGCGACGACCAAGTAGCTCAGCCAGGGGAACAACCACATCTTGAAGGCCATGACCTCACCTCGACGAGCCATCTGCTTGCGCAGGATCAGTTGCGATACCGCGATGGCCAGGTAGACCAGCAGTGCCACGGCACCGGAACTCGCCAGCAGGAAGGAGAACACCTCGTCCGGCGCAAAGTAGTTCAACGCGGTGGTGAGGAAGCCTACAGCGGTGCTGGCCATGACCGCGACGAATGGCACACCGGCCGATGAGGTGCGCTGGAGAACGGCAGGGCCGTCGCCACGTCTGCTCAGCGAGTAGACCATGCGCGATGCGGTGTAGATTGCCGAGTTGAGGCAGCTGGCCACGGCAATCAGCACGACGACATCCACGATCATCTTGGCGTGAGGGATGTTCATCAGCTCAAGGGCCCTCTGATAGGAGCCGACCTGCACCAGCATGGGGTCGTTCCAGGGCACGATCGAGACGATCAGGAACACCGAGACGATGTAGAAGATGCCCATGCGCCACACGACCGAGTTGGTAGCGCGGGTGATCTGTCTGGAGGGGTCCTTGGATTCTGCGGCGGCGATGGTGACGATTTCGGTGCCCATGAAACTGAACACCGTGGTCAGCATGGCGCCAATCACCGCTGCCATGCCGTTGGGCATGAAACCGCCGAAGTCGTTGCTCAGCTTGGCCACGCCACTGACGCTGAGGTTTGGCACCACGCCGGTCAGGGCCAGCGCACCCAGGGCGATGAAGGCCAGTACGGCGATGACCTTGAGCATGGCGAACCAGAACTCGAACTCCCCGTAGCGCGCAACGCTGAACAAGTTGGTCAAGGTGAGCAGGGCAGTAACGGCCAGTGCGAATTCCCAGGTTTCGATCGCGGGGAACCAGGCATGCAGGATTGCCGCTGCGGCAATTGCCTCGATGGGAATGACCAGCACCCAGAACCACCAGTACAACCATCCAATGGTAAAACCGGCCGAACGACCCATTGCGCGTTCGGCATAGGTGGAAAACGAACCGGTATCAGGGGAAGCAACTGCCATTTCACCGAGCATGCGCATGACCAGCACAACCAGTGTGCCGGACATGATGTAGGCCAGGATGGCCGCTGGGCCGGCCGCTGCAATTGCATGCCCCGATCCGATGAAAAGGCCGGCACCGATAGCGCCGGCTATCGAGAGCATGGTGACGTGGCGCTGCTTGAGGCCGGGGGCCAGAGTTGAATGGCTGGACATTATCATTACCCTTGTTGTTATAGATGGCGGGTTAACAGCTAATGCGAATCGTGCTCTGGTAGATCAATGCGGTGTTGCGGCGCTTAACTGAATGCCTCGCGGACAGTGTTGCTGATGCCTTCGGTGCAGACACGCAGAATCAGTTCGCCTTTCTCGCGGCTGGCGCCTTTTGGCGATGACAAGGTTCCACACGCCGGCGTGCGCTCGGCAATGATCGGGAACACATCGTAGGGGGGGAAGGTGGCTGGCGGATGATCGACGGCACGGGTCAGGTCGACTTTCTCGGGGTGCAGGGCCAGCATCAACGAAGTCTCGAAGACGCCACCGTGTTCAATGTCCCAGCCGAGGAATCCGTCAGGGTAGAGTTCCTGGATGACCTCAGGCGCGTTGACGAAGTCCCAGTAGGACAGGACCACGACCTTGAAATCGGTGATGCCGGCATAACGGAGTTCGCGCAGCGCCAGGTCGATGCCTTCCACGATGAACATGGAGTTCTCGTAGTGCCCGTTCATCATCACCAGCTGACGCGCGCCGTGCCGGGCCAGCTCCCTGATGATGTCCTGGATGGTATGTGTCAGTGTTGCGCCATCCAGGCTGGTGGTGCCGGGAAAGTGGTTTCCGCCGCCCGATTTTTGCTGCGACTTGTAGCCGTAGGCCAATGCGGGGAGCACCAGGCCGTCGACATTGCGCGCTACGGCCTTGCACAGCGCGGTCGGTAGCAGTACATCCACTTCCATGCACATGTGGTGGCCGTGTTGCTCCAGGGCGCCTACAGGCAAGAATATCGGGCTGCCGGATGCAACACGCCGGGCGTACTCGGGCCAGGTGAGTTCGCCAATTACAACGCTATCGTTCATCGGGTGGTCTCTCTATGTTCTTGTAATTGCAAAAGCTCGTCCGGTTTGCAGCAGTAGCAGATGTCCCAATTTGATCAGATCGCCATCGGCTGGAATTGTCAGTTTCCGACCTGGAATTGACAAAAGCTGCCGTGGCTCTATCCCGTAGGTCACGGCATGAGTTGATTCACGAGTTCAGGGGCGGCGAAAACGTTCATGTCGGACGAACTGATTTGCTTGCCCATTCTGCCTGGCAATTAGGGGTCGAAATCTGACATATCTGGCCAGGCAACTACCGGGACAATATTACTGTTCGCAGTAGACGCTGCGTGGGTAAAGTTGGAGGTAGTACATGCAGCAATTGACCGAAGTGGGCCAGCCATTGGCAAGCACAGTGCGCATTGGTTTCCTGTTGAGTGAAGGGTTTGATTTCTATGCGTTGGCCGCCGCATTGGAGCCGTTGCGCATCGCCAATGAAATTGCCCGGTGCGAAGTGTGCCAGTGGCAGATCATCAGCCTTGGCGGCCGGCCGTTGAAGGCCAGCAACGGCATTTCCACGGCCACCGTGGAACTGAGCCAGGCAAAACCGCTGGATATACTCATTGTCTGCCCGGGTGATGAAATGCGTTCACGCACAGGCACCCCGCATCTGCGCCACCGTGTATCGGGGCCGAAGGTGCGCTGTGCGGCAAAACAGATGACGTGGTGGTTGCCCACCGTTGACGATCACGCAGACCTGCCTGTCGGCCAGATCAAATGTGTGCATGCACCGGCCAGTGTTTCGGAACAGGTCAAGAAGACCCTGGCTTTGTTCCCGCCGTCTACATCCCACCTGCTTGGAGTCAGCGAACTGGCAACGCTGATCGGCGTTTCGCGGCAGCTTCTCGAGCGCTTGTTCGCGCACCGACCCCACTGAATCCTCACTATCGGTTGATTGCGCTGGTGCCTCGGATTCTGCGTCGCCTTTGCGGTGTTTGGCCTCGTTTGCACGGCGACGGATCTGGTCATTTACGGGTCGGATTCGCGCAAAAAAGCATTCGGCTTATCTGGTCGAATGGTCACCAGTGGCACCGATAAACAAGTTTCTCCGCTGTTAACTACAAGGAATAAAAAACATGCAAATGCCAAAAACCATTCAGATCAAGAACGGCGAAAAAGTCAAACCGACGTTCTCGCAACAGGAATATGCCAACCGTCAGTCCAAGTTGCGCACTTACCTGGCACAAAACAATATCGATGCTGCGGTCTTTACCTCCTACCACAATATCAACTACTACAGCGACTTCCTGTACTGCTCGTTTGGCCGCCCCTATGCACTGGTTGTCACTCAGGAAGCCGTCGTGTCGATCAGTGCCAACATCGATGGTGGCCAGCCATGGCGCCGTACGGTCGGTACCGACAACATCATCTACACCGACTGGCAGCGTGATAACTATTTTGTCGCGATTCAGCAGGCACTGCCCAAGGCCGGGCGCATCGGCATCGAGTTCGACCACCTGAACCTGATGAACCGGGACAAACTGGCCAGCCGTTACCCGCAGGCCGAGCTGGTGGACATCGCCGCGCCGTGCATGCGCATGCGCATGATCAAGTCGGCTGAAGAACACGCGATCATCCGCCAGGGCGCCCGGGTAGCCGACATCGGTGGCGCTGCAGTGGTGGAGGCCCTGCGTGACCAGGTACCTGAGTACGAAGTGGCATTGCACGCTACCCAGGCGATGGTGCGTGAGATCGCCCGCACCTACCCGGACTCCGAGCTGATGGATACCTGGACCTGGTTCCAGTCGGGCATCAATACCGACGGCGCCCACAACCCGGTGACCTCGCGCAAGGTCAACAAGGGCGACATCCTCAGCCTCAACTGCTTCCCAATGATCGCGGGTTATTACACCGCACTGGAGCGTACGCTTTTCCTGGACCACTGTTCCGATGAGCACCTGCGCCTGTGGGAGGTCAACGTCAAGGTGCATGAGGCTGGCCTTGAACTGGTCAAGCCCGGCATGCGTTGCAGCGACATCGCGCTGCAGCTGAACGAGATCTTCCTGGAGCACGATCTGCTGCAATACCGTACGTTCGGTTACGGCCACTCGTTCGGTACGCTTAGCCATTACTATGGTCGCGAGGCAGGCCTGGAGTTGCGTGAGGACATCGACACCGTACTCGAGCCGGGTATGGTGGTGTCGATCGAGCCGATGATCATGCTGCCCGAAGGCCTGCCGGGAGCTGGCGGTTACCGTGAACACGACATCCTGATCGTCAATGAGCACGGCAGTGAAAACATCACCAAGTTCCCGTACGGTCCGGAACACAACATCATCAAAAAGTGATTGAACCCGCCGCACAGTCACCCTGTGCGGCTTTCTCCCTGCACCGGCGATTTGCGCGGTGCGCCTGAAGGCGTGAACCGCGGTTGACTGAATTACGCCGGATATAACTGCTCCTCTATCGAAACCGTGAGTGATGAAGTCTCTGCGCCGGTGTGGAGGGTGGTATCCGTTTCGATCAGCATGACCGCACATTCTTCCTCGGCAATCGGCCGGTGTCGCATTTGCTTTGGAATCACGCAGAATTCTCCTGCGTTCAGGACAATGGTGCGGCTTTCGAGCTCGATGCGAAGCGTGCCAGAGACCACCGTAAACATTTCGTCTTCATGTTCATGGGCATGCCAGACGAACGCGCCTTTCAATTTCGCAATCTTGATGAATTGGTTGTTGACGCGGCCGATGACCTTGGGCTTCCAGTATCCGGTCAGCGTATCCAGTTCATGTTGCAGGTTGATGCTGTCCACCGTGTTGATCATGCGCGTACTTCCTTCTGCAACTCAGTCTGAGGCTTGCAATCTAGAGCGGCGCGTGGCTTTTGCGTAGCGACGAATTACAATACCGGTATTAACACTGCTAATGGCCTGGCATGAACAAGAACCACACCCTTGATCTGGCGCTGCTCAGGGCCTTTGTCGAAGTGGCGGATACCGGAAGCATGAGTGTTGCATCGGTAGGGCTGCACCTGACACAAGGGGCTGTCAGCCAGCGAATCAAGCGGCTGGAGGCATTCCTCGGCTGCCCATTGCTGATGCGTGACACTCAAGGCAGTAGCCTGACCTGGCAGGGGAGGTCGTTGTTGCCCGACGCTCGTCGCCTGCTGCGGATGCATGATGCATTTTGCGCCAGTGTCGGGGCCAGGGAATCAGACGCCCCGGTGCGTCTCGGGCTCCCGTTCGATATGGCCGGCGCGCCGCTTGCTCCCGTGCTGAAGGCGTTCGGTGATGCCTTCCCCAAGGCCGAGGTAAAGATCTTCAGTGCTTCGTCCGTGGACCTCGACCAGGTGTTCGCCACGGGCGAACTCGATCTGGTGCTCAGCCAAGGCCCGGTTGATGTCGAGTTGGGCGAACGCCTGGCTGTTGATCAGCTGGTGTGGCTGGGCAACGAGACTGCATCGGCACGGCGCCCATTGGCTCTGTGCTTCCTGACGGCGAATTGCGCCTTTCGCGACACCGTTTTCCGGTGTCTTGGCGAAGCAGGTATCGTGGCAAAGGTGGTATTTGAAAATGCGTCGGTCGATACCACTTTGACCATGGTTCGCAACGGGCTGGCGGTTACGCCATGGCTGCAAAGTCTCGTTCCTGAAGATATCAGCCTGGCTGCACCTGAATGTGGGTTACCGACACTGCCCGCGTTCGCCGTGCGGTTGCAGACGGTCGAGGATGCCAGTCGTTCCGTTTCTGGCCTCGCGGACATTATCCGGGAACATTTCAAGCGCTGAGACGGCTGCGTTTCTCATCACTGCGAAGCCGGTCCAAATGAGCAGTGCCAGATTGTTTGTTGACGTTGCTCCACGCCTGTGCACCCGACTGACGCAGGCCTACGGCTCTTGCGCAAGACCGTGCAGGTGCTCGCGCAGAAAGTCGATGAAGGCCATCGCCCGTGCCGAATGTCGCCGCTCGCGGCTGAACACCGCGCTGACGGGCAGTGCCGTGGCTTTGTAATCGTCAAGCACGCTTAGCACGCTGCCGCGTTCAACGTCTGCTTTGAAAAGCCATTGTGGGGAGAGGGAGATGCCCAAACCGCACAGCACCATTTCCCGAATGGCCTCGCTGCTGTTGCTGGTGACGTTGCCTGTGATGGCGATATCGAACGCGTCCGACCCCCGTGTGAAGCGCCAGCGATCGTATTGCTCCAGCAACGTGAAGCCGATGCAGTTGTGGTTTGCCAGTTCGCCAGGCTCCAGTGGCAGGCCGTGGCGTTCCAGATAGGCAGGCGAGGCGTATACCTGCCGCAGGGTGTTGCCGAGCGGTACCGCCACCAGGCCCTCGTTTTTCACTACGCCTATCCGGATCGCCACATCTATGTCCTCCATGAGCAGGTCTTCGTTGTGATCGTTCAGCCGGAGGTCAAGCCGCACATCGGGATAGCGCTGCAGAAAAGTCCCGATCAGAGGCGCTATGCACAAGCGTCCGTAGCTGACCGGTGCGGCGACGCGCAGGGGCCCCGCTATCTGCTCCTGGCCACTGGCAAAGCTGCGTGTGGCACTTTCGAGTTGACCGAGAATTTCCTGGCAGTGGCGGTAGAAACGTTGCCCTTGGTCGGTCAGCGCCAGGTGGCGGGTGCTGCGGGCGAATACTGGCCCGCCCAGGTATTGCTCCAGCGCACGGACCTGCTTGCTGATTGCCGGCTGCCCCATGTTCAGCTCCCGGGCCACTGCCGAGAAAGACCCACGCTCCACGACGCGTACGAAGATGCGCATGCTGTCGAACAGATCCATTGCCACCTGGCCTCTACTGGGAATGAGTAATATGCAAATTCAGCTTCTTATCGGAATGGGTGAGGGGGCGCAACCTGTATGCATCCACTGAACAGAGGTATCCGTCATGAGTCAGACCATGCTTGCCGCCATCGCCGAGTCCGCCCAAGCCCCACTGGTCGTTCGCCGCATTCCTCGCCCGGTTCCCGCTAGAGGCCAGGTCCTTGTCAGCGTTCACGCCGCTGGAGTAAACCCGCTCGATACCAAGATTGCCTCTGGTGCAGGGGCGCACGCCCGTCAGGCGCTGCCAGCGGTGCTTGGTCTGGATCTGGCCGGTACGGTCGTCGAACTGGGCGAGGCGGTAGAGGGCTTCACGCTCGGCCAGGAGGTTTTCGGCATGGCCGGCGGAATCGGCGGGGCCCAGGGCACCATGGCCGAATACATTGCCGTGGATGCCCGGCTTATCGCAGCAAAACCGCACACTCTGGGCATGCATGAGGCAGCAGCCTTGCCTTTGGTGTTCATCACCGCCTGGGAAGGTCTGGTTGATCGAGCCAATGTCCGGGCTGGCCACACCGTGCTTGTTCACGGTGGTGCAGGTGGGGTAGGCCAGATGGCCATCCAGCTGGCGAAAGCTCGCGGGGCCAAAGTCTGTGCCACCGGTTCGGCCAGCAGCCTCGATTTCATACGTTCACTGGGTGCTACGGCGATCGACTACCAGGCGCAGAGCGTAGAGTCCTACGTCGAGCAACATACCGCAGGGGCAGGTTTCGACATTGTTTATGACACTGTGGGCGGTAGCACGCTGGATGCGTCATTCAAGGCGGTGAAGCCCTATACCGGTCACGTGGTGAGCTGCCTTGGTTGGGGCGAGCACAGTCTTGCGCCGCTCTCGTTCAGAAGCGCCACTTATTCGGGGGTGTTCACCCTGGCCCCGTTGCTCACGGGCCAGGGCCGCGAACACCATGGCGCAATCCTGCGCGAGGCGGCCGAGCTGGCAGATGCGGGGCAACTGACGATCCGGGTGGATCGGCAACGGTTCGCACTGGACGAGGTAAACGACGCCTTCCGCCAGGTCGCAGAAGGCCGCGCCAAGGGCAAGACAATCATCCAGTTGTTGAGCGAATAGAACCGAGAACGTTGAACGCCAAGGCATCCGCCGATGGGGCCGCTTTACCGAGCGGCCCCCTGACTTTGTCGTGCTGGAGAGCAGGTTTCGGGGGACGCGATTCTATGGCACACGCTGAGTGGGTCAATTGCAATCGCTGGCATGCCTTGGCAATGCACTCGATATCAGTGCTGCCAGCAGAACAAATACTGTGGAGATCCACAGGCAGGCCTCCAACCCGTAAGCCTGGAATACCCAGCCGGAAAGCAGCGTACCGACCAGCCGCCCTAGCGCGTTGGACATGTAGTAGAAGCCCACATCCAGCGATACCCCGTCTTCCTTGGCATAGCTGACGATCAGGTAGCTATGCAGTGACGAATTAACGGCGAACAGCACGCCGAACAGCATCAGCCCGCCAAGCACCATCACCTGGGCCGACCAGCCCGCCGACAGGCCCACGGCGATGAGCGCCGGCAGCCCGGCAAGGGCGATCGCCCAGATGAAAGCCGCGCGACCGTCGGGCACCTGGCCGCGTTTCTTGCCAGTGATGTGGGGGGCAAGCGACTGGACGATGCCGTAGCCGATTATCCATGCAGCCAGGAAGCCGCCGACCAGCCAGAAGTCCCAGCCAAAAGCCGTGGTCAGGTACACCGGCAATGCCACGACGAACCAGACGTCACGGGCGCCAAAGAGAAACAGCCGTGCGGCCGAAAGAATGTTGATGGCCCGGCTCTTGGACAGCATGTCGCGGAACTTCGGCTTGGCCTTGGCCTTGCCGAGGTCCTTCTTCAGCAGGATCAGGCTGCCGACCCAGATCAATGCCAGTACCGTCGCCATGGCCAGCACCGCCAAGGTAAACCCGAGCAGTGCGAGCAGTGCTCCGCCGAGGAAGAAGCCCACTCCCTTGAGTGCATTTTTCGAGCCCGTGAGGATGGCTACCCACTTGTAGAGGGTGCCTTGCTGGCTATCCGGCACCAGGAGCTTGATGGAGCTCTTGGCACTCATCTTGTTCAGGTCCTTTGCGATGCCGGACAGCGCCTGTGCCGCCATCACCCAGGGCACTGTCAGCCAGGCTGCTGGTACCGTGAGCATCAGCAAGGCCAGCACCTGCATGCCCAGGCCGATGTTCATGGTGCGGTTGAGCCCCAGGCGGGCGCCGAGGTAGCCGCCCACCAGGTTGGTGATCACGCCGAACACTTCATAGAACAGGAACAGCGCCGCGATCTGCAGCGGCGTGTAGCCCAGCGTATGGAAATGCAGTACCACCAACATGCGCAACGCACCGTCGGTGAGGGTGAAGGCCCAGTAGTTGCCGGTAACCAGCAGGTACTGACGCACGTGTGCAGGCAGGGCTGACAACGCCTTCATGATTGCCGGTTACTCCGCCGTGCCGACCATTCGGGCCAGTTCCGCTGCGCGGTTGGCGTAGCCCCACTCGTTGTCGTACCAGGCGTAGATCTTCACCTGGGTACCATTGACCACCAGGGTCGATAGCGCATCGATGATGGAGGACCGCGGGTCGGTGCGGTAGTCGATGGACACCAGCGGTCGCTGTTCGTAGCCCAGAATACCCTTCAACGGGCCTTCGGCAGCCGCCTTCAACAACGCATTTACCTCTTCGGCCGTGGTCTCGCGTGCCACTTCGAACACGCAGTCGGTCAGCGAGGCGTTGGCCAGCGGTACACGTACGGCGTGCCCATTCAGTTTGCCGCGCAGTTCAGGAAAGATCTCGGCGATTGCGGTAGCCGAGCCCGTGGTGGTCGGGATCAGGCTCATGCCCGAGGCGCGGGCGCGACGCAGGTCCTTGTGCGGTGTATCGAGGATGCTCTGGGTATTGGTCAGGTCGTGGATGGTGGTGATCGAGCCGTGGCGGATGCCCAGGTTCTCGTGAATCACCTTGATCACCGGGGCCAGGCAGTTGGTGGTGCAGGAAGCGGCGGTGACGATACGGTGCTGCGTCGGGTCGAACAGGTGCTGGTTGACGCCCATCACCACGTTCAGCGCGCCTTTCTCCTTCACTGGCGCGCAGACCACCACGCGTTTGACGCCCTGGTCCAGGTAGGCCTGGAGCACGGCCACCGACTTCATCTTGCCGCTGGCTTCGATGACCAGGTCACAGCCCGACCAGTCGGTGTCGGCGATCGTCTTGTTCGCAGTGACCTTGATGCGCTTGCCCTCGATCACCACCGAGTCGCCATCTGCCCCGGCTTCACGATCCCAGCGGCCGTGGACCGAATCGAAATTGATCAGGTGGGCGTGGGTTTCGGCGTCGCCAGCCGGGTCATTGATCTGGACGAATTCGAATTCCGGCCAGCCCCAGGACGCGCGTAGCGCCAGGCGACCGATACGGCCAAACCCATTGATGCCTACTTTGATTGCCATGGTCTTGTTCTCGAGTTGTGACTTCAGATGGATCGTTGATTGACACGCCTGGATAATTCCTCGGCCGACTCCTTGCGCTCGGAGTAGCGGTCGACGAGGTAGTCGGCGCGGTCGCGTAACAGCAGGGTGAACTTCACCAGCTCCTCCATGACATCGACGACACGGTCGTAGTACGGGGACGGTTTCATGCGGCCCGTTTCGTCGAACTCCAGGTAGGCCTTGGGCACGGACGACTGGTTAGGGATGGTGAACATGCGCATCCAGCGGCCAAGCACGCGCAACTGGTTGACCACGTTGAACGACTGCGAACCGCCACATACCTGCATGACCGCAAGGGTCTTGCCCTGGGTCGGCCGTACGGCGCCCATGCTCAGGGGGATCCAGTCGATCTGCGACTTGAACACGCCGGTCATTGCACCGTGGCGTTCCGGCGAGCACCAGACCATGCCTTCGGACCACAACACCAGATCGCGCAGTTCCTTGACCATGGGGTGGTCATCGGGCACGTCATCCGCCAGTGGCAGCCCGGTCGGATTGAAGATGCGCGTCTCGGCACCGAAGTGCTCCAGCAGGCGCGCCGCTTCTTCCGTCAGCAGGCGGCTGAACGAGCGTTCGCGGGTCGATCCGTACAGCAGCAGGATGCGAGGCTTGTGGGTGGACTGCTGCGCGATCGCCAGTTTCTCGGCTGTCGGCACATCGACCAAGTCGTTGTCGATGTTGGGAATGTGGTGTTCGGTCATGGTTTCACTCCTGAGACAAGGCGCCAGATGGCTGATCGAACCAGCGACGCTTGAGCCACCAGGCCACGCCAACCAGCGAGATCAGTACCGGCACTTCCACCAAGGGCCCGATGACGGTGGCAAACGCGACCGGCGAGGCGAGGCCGAAGGTGGCGATGGCCACAGCAATGGCCAGTTCGAAATTGTTGCTTGCCGCGGTGAAGGCCAGCGCAGTGGTGCGGGGGTAGTCGGCCTCCAGCAGCTTGCCCATCCAGAAGCTGAAGAAGAACATCACCACGAAATAGATGGTCAGCGGGATGGCGATGCGCAGCACGTCCAGCGGCAGTTGCAGCACCATGTCGCCTTTCAGGCTGAACATGGCAACGATGGTCAGCAGCAACGCCACGAGCGTCAGCGGGCTGATTTTCGGAATGAAGTGCTCCTGGTACCAGGTGGCACCTTTCCGGCTGATCAGGGTCTTGCGGGTCAGGAAACCGGCCAGGAACGGGATGCCCAGGTAGATCAACACCGATTGGGCTATATCGAGGAAGCTGGTCTCGATGACGCTACCTTCCAGGCCGAACAGTGGCGGTAGCAGGCCCAGGAAGATCCAGGCGTACACGCTGAAGAACAGGATCTGGAAAATGCTGTTGAAGGCGACCAGTCCGGCCACGTACTGGTTATTGCCGCCGGCGATCTGGTTCCATACCAGCACCATGGCGATGCAACGCGCCAGGCCGATGAGTATCAGGCCGGTCATGTACTCGGGCTTGTCGGAAAGGAACACTACTGCCAGCCCGAACATCAGCACCGGGCCGATCACCCAGTTCTGGATCAGCGACAGGGCGAGGATGCGCTTGTCCTTGAAGACCTGTGGCAACTCCTCGTATTTCACCTTCGCCAATGGCGGGTACATCATGACGATCAGGCCGATTGCGATGGGGATGTTCGTCGAGCCCACCGACAGCCCGTTCAGCCACGCTGGCAACCCCTGGAACAGGCTGCCGAGAGCGATCCCCAGGCCCATGGCCAGGAAGATCCAGACCGTCAGGTAGCGGTCGAGGAAGGAAAGCCGGCTTTTGCTCATGGTGTATCTCCCTGAACGTCAGTGCGTTCCGATGATCGCCAGCTCGGCCTTGAGCCCGGCGGCATCCAGTTGTTCGAAAGGCAATGCGAGAAATGCCTTTTTTCTCGGCAGTGGTCAGCAGCAGGCAGCGACGCGCTGAGGGCGGTCACCCATGGTGTCCAGTCGTTTGGCGCTGGTGCTCAACCATTCGCGATTGGCTTCCAGTGTGGTTACCAGAACATCGCGTACCCAGGCGGGAAGCTCTGGATGCAGGCGGTAGTAAACCCATTGGCCCTGCCTGCGGTCTTCAAGCAGGCCGCAGGTGCGCAATTGTGCGAGGTGGCGGGAAACCTTGGGTTGGCTTTCTTCCAGGGCACAGATCAGTTCACAGACGCACAGCTCTTCCTCGCGAGCGATCAGCAGCATCATCCGAATGCGGTTCTCGTCGGCGAGGCATTTGAAGACCTGGGTCGGGGTCAGCGAGTCAGTCATGGGCGTTCTCGGGGCGGGCAGCTGGTGCCTATGGCGGGGTATTCAATGTATATGTTTTTTCGAATATACGGATTTTCGAATGTATTGCAAGGCCGCCGGATCTGTTCTGCGCACCATGTGAAAGCAACGGCCTTGCTCAATTCCCAAAGCTGGCGCGATCCCTGTGGGAGCGGCCTTGTGTCGCGAAAGGGCCGCAAAGCGGCCCCAGGTTTGATGTGCAACAGTTGAAATTGCTGGGGCTGCTATGCAGCCCTTTCGCGACACAAGGCCGCTCCCACAAGGTCCTTGTCAACTTGATGAGGCACAGTGGCGTTCTGTCGATCCAGGCTGTGCAAATACGTTTAACATGCTCCAGGCCCGCCCTCATCGTTGAAAGAGAGTTGTATGGAGTTACGTCAGCTTCGCTATTTCCTGAGTGTTCTGGAGTACGGCAGCCTTGGCAGGGCTGCGGTCGAGCTAGGGGTTGGCGCCTCGGCTTTGAGCCAGCAGTTGTCGAAGCTGGAGAGCGAGGTGAGTACCCGGCTTTTGACGCGTTCGAGCACCGGCGTAGCGCCGACCGCGGCCGGGCTGGCCTTCGAATACCATGCGCGTCTTGCGCTTCGTCAGGCGGAACATGCTGTGCTGGCAGCTCAAAGTGGCCGCATGAGCGGCTATGCCAGTGTGGGGCTGGCACCGACCACTGCATCGATCCTTGGCTTGGCGTTGATCGACAGGATGCGCGAACGCTATCCCGACATCCGGCTGCACCTGGTGGAGATGCTGTCTGGTTATCTGATGAACCAACTCAATGCCAGGCACCTTGACCTGGCGGTGCTGTTCCAGGCAGAGACGGGGCCGCGCCTGGAGGTGCGGGGGCTGCTGACGGAGCGGCTGTTCGTGCTGGTTCCCGCACCGCTGGTCAAGGACGGCTGGGGCGAGTCGCTCACGTTGCAACAGATCGCGACGTTGCCGTTGGTGATGCCCAGCAACCAGCATGGATTGCGCACGACGTTGCGCTCGATTTTCGAGCGGGCAGGGCTGGAGGCCAGCATCGTCATGGAAGTCGATGGCCTGTCGCTGTTGATGGATTGCGTGTGTGCGGGCCATGCCGCCACCATCCAACCTGGTGCGACAGTGGCCCGGGCGCATCAGGCGGGCCTGCGCGTGTTTGCTGTCGACGAAGCCCTGGCGCAGCGTCGCAATGTGATTGTCAGCCTGACTGATGACGAGCTCTCACCGGCGGCGCTGGCTACGCGGATCGTACTGCAGGACGTTGCCCGGGAGCTGGTGGAGCAGGGCCGATGGCCAGGCGCACGGCTGCTTTGACCCAGGCGCCGGGTGCGCTTGTTCCGACCCTTTAGAAAAACTGAATGCCTCCCCCCGACCATCGCGTTTCGCGGTCTGCGGGCGCTCATTAAAGTCCCCGGTCACGAGGAGCAGCCGAACATTCGGCTCTTCGTGATCTGGAGGCGAAATGATCGATGTGCTAGTCATCGGAGGGGGCAATGCCGCCCTCTGTGCCGCGCTGATGGCGCGAGAGGCCGGAGCCAGCGTGCTGCTGCTCGAGGCCGCACCCCGCGCCTGGCGTGGTGGCAACTCACAACACACGCGTAACTTGAGGTGCATGCATGATGGCCCGCAGGATGTGTTGGTCGAGGCATACCCGGAAGAAGAATTCTGGCAGGACCTGCTGAAGGTTACCGGTGGCCAGACCGACGAAAAGCTTGCGCGGCTGGTGATTCGCGCGTCCTCCAGTTGTCGCGGGTGGATGCGCCGCCATGGCGTGCATTTTCAGCCCTCATTGTCCGGTGCGCTGCACACAGCAAGGACCAACGCCTTCTTCATGGGCGGTGGCAAGGCACTGGTCAATGCCTACTTTCGCAGCGCCGAAAACCTTGGCGTACAGATACGCTACGACACGCCAGTAGCCGACATCGAACTGCAGGGCGGACGCTTCGTCGCGGCCCATGTGCCGGCGCGTGAGGTTCAGGGGCGACACCTGCCTGCCGAGCGCATCGAGGCGCGTACCTGTGTGCTTGCCGCCGGCGGCTTCGAGTCCAACCGTGAGTGGTTGCGCGAGGCGTGGGGGCAGAACGAGCGAGGGGAGTGGCCTTCGGACAATTTCCTGATCCGTGGCACGCGCTTCAATGACGGGGTGCTGTTGCGCCGCATGATCGAACAGGGCGCCGACACGATTGGCGACCCGACCCAGGCGCACATGGTGGCGATCGATGCTCGTGCGCCGTTGTACGACGGCGGCATTTGCACGCGCATCGATTGTGTGTCGCTGGGCGTGGTGGTCAACCGCGATGGCCAGCGCTTCTACGATGAAGGCGAGGATTTCTGGCCCAAGCGCTATGCCATCTGGGGGCGCCTGGTGGCGCATCAGCCTGGGCAGGTGGGGTTCTCTATCATCGACCAGAAAGCCCTCGGGCGCTTCATGCCACCGGTTTTTCCAGGCGCCACTGCCGATAGCCTGGAGGCGTTGGGCGGCCTGCTCGGTTTGCCTGTGCAGGCCTTCCTGGAAACCGTGCATGCCTACAACCGAGCCTGCCAGGTGGGCACTTTCGACCACACCCGGCTGGACGACTGCCACACCGCAGGCCTGGAACCGGCGAAGAGCCACTGGGCGCGCCCGATCGATACGCCGCCTTACTACGGCTACCCGCTGCGCCCTGGCGTGACTTTCACCTACCTGGGGCTGCGCACCGATGAAACCGCCGCCGTCCATTTCGACGGGCGTCCCAGCCCGAACCTGTTCGTTGCCGGCGAAATGATGGCGGGCAATGTACTGGGCAAGGGCTACACCGCAGGCGTCGGCATGTCCATTGGCACCGCCTTCGGCCGTATTGCCGGGACCAGCGCTGCTGCGGCGGCGGGTTACGAACATCCAGAAAAAGAGAAGAGCCATGACTGCGCAACTGCCTGAGCCACGCCAGCCTGACACCGCCGGGCCGGCCCTCGAACTGATCCCGGTGTTGAACGTCGAGGAGCAGGAAGTGGACCGGCAAATGCGGATCTGCAATGCCTGCCGTTACTGCGAGGGCTTTTGCGCCGTTTTCCCGGCGATGACCCGCAGGCTGGAGTTCGGCAAGGCCGATATCCATTACCTGGCCAACCTGTGCCACAACTGCGGCGCCTGCCTGCATGCCTGCCAGTACGCGCAGCCCCACGAATTCGCGGTGAACGTGCCCCAGGCGATGGCCAAGGTGCGCGGGCAGACCTACGCCGAGTACGCCTGGCCGGCCCTCTTCGGGCGGCTGTACAGGCACAACGGCACCTATGTCGCCAGTGCATTGGCCGTAGCCTTGTCGCTGTTCCTGCTGCTGACCTTGTTCGTCAACGGCACGCTGCTGCCCGGGCGGTTGGCTGGGAATTTCTATGCGGTCTTCCCGCACAACACCCTGGCACTGATGTTCGGTAGCGTCTTTGCCGCTGCAGCGCTGGCCCTGGCGGTGGCGGTACGTCGCTTCTGGCGCTCGGTCTCGCCTGCCGAGGCGCTGGCGCAACCGGCCAAAGGGGCGGTGTTCGAGGCATCAAGCGCGGTGTTGACCCTGAAATACCTCGACGGTGGGCACGGCCAAGGTTGCAACAATGCCGATGATCGCTACACGCTCTGGCGCCGTCGCTTCCATCACTTCACCTTCTACGGCTTCATGCTGTGCTTTGCCGCCACGGTGGTCGCCACCGGTTATCACTACCTGCTGGGCCAGCAGGCGCCGTACCCGCTGCTGAGTGCACCGGTGTTGCTCGGAACCCTGGGCGGAATTGGCTTGATTGTCGGGCCGGCCGGGTTGCTGGCGCTGAACCTGCGCAGGGCGCCGGAGCAGGGCGATGTGGCCCAGCGCCCCATGGACCGGGCCTTCATTCTGCTTCTGCTGTTGGTCAGCGCCACAGGCCTCGCCTTGCTGGGCCTGCGTGATACCGCCGCGATGGCGATCGTGCTGGCGCTTCACCTGGGGACGGTGATGGCGCTGTTCATCACGCTGCCCTATGGCAAGTTTGCCCATGGCCTGTTCCGCAGCGCGGCACTGCTCAAGTTTGCACTCGAGAAGCGCCGGCCCAACAAGCTGGGCCTGGGCGGGGAGTGAACCATGAACTCAGCCCGTATTTCCCCTGCGCCGTGCCGAGCCGGAAGCAAGGCATTTCGTTCAACGGTTGGGCCACTTGTCCAGCAGGATCGACACGAACTTCTCCGCTGCCGGCGACAGCGACGCCCCTCTGCGGTAGACCAACCCCAGGGTGCGGGTTACCTGGGGCTCGATCAGCGGCACGCTGACCAGCGTCGGGTGGTCGGCGCTGGGCATGGCCAGGCTGGGCATGGCCGACACGCCCAGCCCGGCCTCGACCATGCCCAGCGAAGTGGACAGGTGCTGAACCTCATAGAACCACTTGGGCCGCAGGTTGAGCCCGGACAGGGCATGGTCCAGCAGCATCCGGTTACCGCTAAGCCGGCCTACGCCGATCAGGCGGTAGTCGGCCAGTTCTGTCCAGGTGACGGCCTCACGGTTCGCCAGCTTGTGGTCCCTGCGGCAGGCCAGCACGAAGTGCTCCTGTACCAAGGAGACGAACTCGATGTCCGGGTGCTGGCCACTCATCATGTTGATGCCGAAATCGGCTTCACCCCGCAGCACGGCTTCGAGCCCGTCGTTGGCACTGAGGTCCAGCAGACGAATGCGAATCTTGGGGTATTGCTCGTTGTAGTCGCGGATCACCGATGGCAGGAAATAGAACGCTGCGGTCGGAATACAGGCGAGGGTTACCTGGCCGGTCTGTCGTTCTGCGAGTTCGCGAATGCTCAGGATCGAGTCTTCGAAGTCATCCAGCAGGCGCCTGGCCTTGGGCAGGAAGTCACGCCCGACGCTGGTCAGGCTGACCCGACGAGTAGTGCGTTCCAGCAACGAAGTGCCCAAGCCTTCCTCGAGCTTCTTGATCCGTCGGCTCAAGGCGGGCTGGGACAGGTGCAGCGCTTCTGCGGCTTCGTGGAAGCTGCCGAGTTCGGCGATTTTCACGAAAGATCGTATGTCTTGCAGCTCATATTCCATCTCGGATCGCTCTTGGCATTGGGTTCGGTATTGATGCTTAAATCGGAACAATAACTACGATATTTGCATTGGATTGATTTATCCATCCCTGTCAATCTTTTGTCCACAGCATCAATGATGTCCATTGATCAACAAGAGTGCGAAATCATGCAACGAATTCCTTGCGTACTCATGCGCGGTGGCACCTCCAAGGGCCCCTTTTTCCATGCATGGGACCTTCCTGCCAATGTGGTCGAACGCGACGAATTGCTGATCAACCTGATGGGTTCCGGGCATGAACTGGAAATCGACGGCATCGGTGGCGGTAGCCCGCAGACCAGCAAGGTAGCGATTGTCAGCCCCTCGCTGCATGCCGACGCCGACGTCGACTACCTGTTCGTGCAGGTCATGGTCGCCCAGCGCCGGGTCGATACCGCGCCCAACTGCGGCAACATGCTGTGCGCCGTTGGCCCGTTCGCCATTGAGCAAGGTCTTGTCAAAGGCCAGGACGGCAAGACGCTGGTGCGTATTCGCAACCTCAACACCGGCACTTTCGTCAATTCGCTGGTGGAAACCCCCGGCGGCATCGTGCGCTATGAAGGCCGCACGGCGATCGATGGCGTACCGGGCACTGCCGCCCCGGTACACCTGACCTTCCTCGATGCGGTCGGCAGCAAGACCGGCAAACTGTTCCCGACTGGCAAGGCCAAGGATGTGATTGACGGCGTTGCAGTCACCTGCATCGACATGGCCATGCCGATGATGGTGGTGGAAGCCAGCCAGCTGGGCGTCACCGGCTCGGAATCCCCGGCCGAACTCGACGCCAACGGCGAACTGCTCGAGCGCCTCGAGGCGTTGCGCCTGAAGGCCGGCAAGGCCATGGGCCTGGGTGATGTCAGCGGCATGGTCATCCCCAAGCCTGTGCTGGTGTCCAAGCCCCGTTATGACGGCACGTTGCAGGTTCGCTACTTCATGCCGCACAACTGCCACCGCGCCTTGGCCATCACCGGAGCGATAGGGCTGGCGACTGCCTGCGTCAGCCCAGGTACGGTGATCGGCGATCTGCTGGGCGAGGGCGCCGTGCAGTTGACCGAAGTGCGTCTGGAACATCCAAGTGGCGGTATCGATGTCGCGCTGTCGCGCAGTGGCGCAGATGGCAAGACGATTCAGGCCTCTGTGGTGCGAACTGCCCGGCGGTTGTTCTCAGGCTTCGTTTACGCGCCTACATTCCGCAGGTTGGCGGGGTAGGCCCAGGCGGTAGTCCAGACCTGTACATTCGCAACAAGCGCATCCGCACAATTTCAACAATGGGTGATGCCTCATGAGACTCGCCAAATCGCTGTACTTCCAGATCCTCTGCGCCGTCCTGCTGGGCGTGGTGGTCGGTCACTTCTGGGCGCAACAGGCCGTTGCGCTCAAGCCCCTGGGTGATGCGTTCATCAAGCTGATCAAGATGATGATCGCGCCGGTGGTTTTCTGCACTATCGTCACCGGTATCGCCGGGATGACCGACAAGCGCTCCCTCGGGCGTTTGATGAGCAAGACCTTGCTGCTGTTCCTGGTATTGACTGTCATCAGCCTGATGATCGGCCTGGCAGCGGTATACCTGTTCCGCCCAGGTGTCGGCATGAACATCGACCCTGCCACTCTCAGCACTGCGGGGCTCGGCCAGTACGCCGCATCTGCGGCGAAGCTCAGCGTGGTCGACTTCTTCATGCATATCATTCCCGACACGTTCATCGGGGCGTTCAACAAGGGTGAAGTGTTGCCAGTGCTGTTCATCGCGGTGCTCAGCGGCTTCGCCTTGTCTTCGATGGGCGAGAAGGGCAAGCCGGTACTCGATGTGCTGGAGTCTGCCTCGACCATGGTGTTTCGCATCTTTGGCTACCTGATGCGTTTCGCACCGGTCGGCGCCTTCGGTGCCCTGGCCTTCACCGTCGGGCAGTATGGCGTGACGTCCCTGGGTGCACTGGCCAAGCTGGTAGGTACGCTCTACATCGCCTGTGCGTTTTTCGTGCTGGTGGTGCTTGGCGGCATCTGCCGTGCCCATGGCTTCAGCTTGTGGAAGCTGCTGCGCTATTTCCGCGAGGAGTTTCTGGTGGTGCTCGGCACCTCGTCCACCGAGCCTGTACTGCCGCGCATGCTGGAAAAGCTGGAGAAACTGGGCTGCAAGAAAGGTGTGGTCGGGCTGGTACTGCCAACCGGTTACTCCTTCAACCTCGACGGTACTGCCATCTACCTGTCGTTGGCGGCGGTCTTCATCGCTCAAGCTTGCAACATCGACCTGAGCCTTGGCCAGACGGTGACGATGCTGGCAATCATGCTGTTGTCGTCAAAAGGCGCGGCGGGTGTGACCGGTAGTGGTTTCGTTGCGCTGGCTTCGACCTTGACCGTCATTCACGACATCCCGTTGGCAGGGCTTGCCTTGCTGATCGGCATCGATCGCTTCATGTCCGAGGCGCGTGCCCTGACCAGCCTGGCCAGCAATGCCGTGGCCACGGTGGTCATCTCGCTGTCGGAGAATGCCTGTGAGCGGGAAACCTTGCTGCGCCGCCTGAACGGCATTCCGGCTGCACCGGACGAGGCGGATATTGCGCAGGCCGACTGGTCTGCCGAGCCTCGGCATCACGGCTGAAAAGCCTCTTCACCTTCCATAGTTGACTTAGAATCCCACTCAGCATCCCTGCGATGCCGAGTGGGGTAGGGGGCCGTCTGCCTTGCCGATGGCCGCAATAGAATAAAAACAAGAGAAAAGACCATGCTCGCACTCCTGGGCCTGATCATGGTGGTGACCTTCACCTACCTGATCATGAGCAAACGCCTGTCGCCAATCGTTGCGCTCACCGTGGTACCCATTGTCTTTGCAGTGATCGGCGGCTTCGCCCCCGAGCTGGGCAAGATGATGCTCGATGGCTTGAAAATGGTGGCGCCCTCGGCGGCCCTGTTGTTGTTCGCCATCCTGTTCTTCGGCCTGATGATCGATGCCGGCCTGTTCGACCCGCTGATCCGCAAGATCCTCAAGCGCGTCAATGGCGACCCGGTCAAGATCGCCATCGGTACCGCGCTGCTGTCGCTGCTGGTGGCGCTCGACGGTGACGGCACCACCACCTACATGATCACCTGCGCGGCCATGCTGCCGCTGTACAAGCGCATCGGCATGAACCCAATGATCCTGGCCACGGTATCCATGCTGTCGCTGAGCATCATGAGTGGCATGAGCCCTTGGGGTGGGCCGGCCACCCGGGCCATTGCCGCGCTCGGGCTGGATGCGACCGAGTATTTCATCCCGATGCTGCCGACCGTGATCGGCGGTGCGGCCTGGGTAGTGTTCACCGCGTTCCTGCTGGGCCGCGCCGAGCGCCGACGCATCGGTAACATCGCCCTGGAGTCGGGTGGCGGCAACTGCTACATCAAGGAAATCCTCGGCGAGAGCCCACATAAGCGCCCACGCCTGGCGTATGTGAACCTGGTGCTGGTGATTGCCGTCATGGCAGCGCTGGTGATGGGCGTGATGCATTCCGCACTGTTGTTCATGATCGGTTTCGTCGCGGCGCTGATGATCAACTACCCGCAGCTGGATCTGCAGAAAGAGCGCATCCTCGCCCATTCTGGCAATGCCATGACAGTGGTACTGCTGGTATTCGCCGCAGGCATCTTCGCGGGGATCTTCTCGGGTACCAAGATGGTCGATGCGCTGGCTCAGACCCTGGTCGACTGGATTCCCGAGGCGTGGAGCCACTGGTTCCCGCTGGTGGTGGCGCTGACCAGCATGCCGCTGACCTTCGTACTGTCCAACGACGCTTACTACTTTGGCGTGGTGCCGATCCTTGCCAACGCTGCGGCCGCCTACGGCATCGACCCGGTTGAAATCGCCCGCGCCTCGGTGCTGGGGCAGCCAGTGCACCTGATGAGCCCGCTGGTGGCCTCGACCTTGCTGCTGGTGGGCATGGTCGATCGCGACATCGGCGACTTCCAGAAGGCCACCGTGAAATGGGCGGTGCTGACATCACTGGTCATCACCGCACTGGCCTTGGTCACGGGTGCCTTGTCCTTCTTCGTCTGATCTGCTTCGGGCGCCGCTGGCGCCCACCTCATCCAAGAACAACAACAGAGTATCGAAAATGTCCCGAATTGTTTTCCGCCGGGCCACCTGTGGCCTGCTTTGCGGCTGGCTGCCTGTGGCCGGCGCTGCCGGATTCATCGACGACGGCAAGCTCAAGCTGCAGCTGCGCAACGTTTACTTCAACGAAAACTTCCGCGACGAACAAGGCATGAGCGCCCGCGCTGCTGCAACTGCAAAGAGCGAGCGGGTGGAATGGGCGCAGGGTTTTCTGCTCGACTACCAATCAGGGTTCACCCAAGGCCCGCTGGGCCTGGGGCTCGATGCCTTGGGGCTTGTAGGCGTACGGCTCGATTCGGGCCGCGGCCGCAGCGGTACCGGCTTGCTGCCGGTGCATGACGATGGCCGTGCCGCGGACGAGTTCGCCAGTGCCGGGGTAACCGCCAAAGCTCGACTGGGGCAGACCATCGTCAAGCATGGCACCTTGCTGCCCAAGACACCGGTGTTGGTGTACAACGATGCACGATTGTTGCCTCAGACCTACCAGGGTACGCAGCTGACCAGTACCGATGTCGATGGCCTGACCCTGACCGCCGGCCACCTGGACCGCTTCAAGCAGCGGGACTCCTCGGACAGCACCGGTCTGTTCCTGGATGGTTATGGTGGCGGCGAGTCTGGCGATTTCAACTTTGCCGGGGCCGACTATGCCGTCAGCAAGCAGCTGCGCCTGAGCTATTTCCACGGCCAGCTCGAACACTTCTATCGCCAGGACTATGCCGGCCTGGTACACGACCTGCCGTTGGGTGGAGGGGTGTTCACCACCGACTTGCGCTATTTCAAGAGCCGCGACAGCGGAGCCGCTCATGGCGGCCAGATCGACAATGACATGTTCAGCGGGCAGTTGTCCTATACCCACTCCGGGCACACTGTCGGTGCCGGTTACCAGGTGCTCGACGGCGAGGCAGGGCTGCCGTACATCAGCGGCGCGACGGTTTACTCGTTCAGTAACGTTGGCATAGGCAAGTTCATCGAGGAGGAAGAGAAAACCTGGATGGCGAGCTACGCCTACAACTTTGCAGCGGCCGGTGTGCCCGGGCTGACCTTCATGGCGCGTTACCTGAGCGGGGACAACGGTCGTTCCGGTGAAGCCGGGCTCAGCGAGTGGGAGCGTGATGTGGAGCTTGCCTACGTGGTGCAATCCGGGCCTGTGAAAGGTCTGGGTGTGAAGCTTCGCAACTACGTCTACCGCTCTGACTTTTCCCGAGGGCGCGACAGCAACCGGATCTACCTGACCTACGATATTGCGATCTGGTAATGCGGCCGTGCGAGCATGCATGCCTCGAGGTGCTTGCTCGCACGCGTTTCATGCTTTGGACGGCTGTGGCGCTTTCTTGCCAAGTCGGATCAGCTCATTGGAGAAGCACAGGCCGAAGAGAATCAGCCCGGCCCCCAGGTACAACGTGTCCCGCGGTACTTCATTGAGCACCACGAACGCCAGCAGTGCGGCAAACAGCGGCTCGGTCAGCTCCAGCGCCTGGACTTGCGAGGGTTTCAGGTACTCGATGGCCTTGGTGGTACAGAAGAAGCCGAGGATAGTCGGCAACGCAGCCAGCGCCAGCAATGCCAGGACCGCTCCCGGCGACAGTTCACCAATGATGAACCCATCGGTTGCAGCCGGCATCAGCAGGTAGAGGCTGCCGAAAAACAAGAGTTGCCGAGTGAAATGCAGCCCCCCGGAAACGCCCATGCGCTTCATGGCAACTGAAAATGCACCGTAGCCGCAGCCCCCAGTCGCAGCAAGCATTGCGCCTTGCAGCGTGAAGCCTTGGTCCAGGTCGGCTCCAAAAATCACGGCAATACCAGCTATGGTCAAACCGGCGCCTACTGTCGCATTGGCGGTGATTGGATCCTTGAGGACTATCCGTCCCAGTAATATCGAAGAAATGGAGGCGCTTGCCATCAGGATCACCACGACGCCTGCCGCGGCGTAATGGCTATAGGCCGAAGTCTCAAAGTGGAACAGCACAAAAATGCCGAGAAAGGCGCAAACGGCGGCATGGAACCATTTGGCCGTATGCAGTGGCCGCTTGAGGAACAGTAGCAGTGCTGACAGCAACAGGCAGCCGAGGACTGTTTTTATCAGGGCGATGCTGCTGGAGCTGAATCCGCTGTTCATCAATACCTTGCTGAGTACACCGATCGTTGCATTCAGTGCAGCGGCGCAGAGTGCAAAGAGCAAGCCTTTGCTGAAATGAGATTGCATTTATACATTCCTTGTTATTTGGTTTTATGTCTTCGCCCGGTCGACATGGAGGCGATTGCGGCCGGCCTGCTTGGCGATATAGAGCGCCCGGTCGGCGCGCTCAATCAGTGATGGCGCGCTGTCCAGGGCCGTACCTTCGGAGCAGGCGATGCCGATACTGGCGGTTATGTGTCCGAATGGGCTGCCGTTGTGAGGGATGGCTTGCAAGGCCAGGCGCTCGAGCATCAGCCTGGCGACGACGGCCGCTCCATCGTTGTCGGTATCGGGCAGGATTACCGCCATTTCCTCACCCCCGTAGCGTGCCAGCAGGTCGCGAGGGCGGCGAATGCAGGAAGAGAGCAGGGAGGCTATCTGCTGCAGGCAGGCATCGCCCGCCGGATGCCCGTAGGTGTCGTTGTAGGGTTTGAAATGATCGATGTCGATCATCAGCAAAGCCAGCGTGGTGCCATTGCGATGGGCCGTGCGGATTTCCTGAGTCAGCGCTTCGTCAAAGCAGCGCCGGTTGGCAAGCCCCGTGAGCGCATCGTGCATCGCCAGGCTCTCGAGCTGCTGGTTGCTGTCGAGTAGCCGTTGCTGGGTCAGTCGAAGCTCGCTTTCGACCGCATTTCGCCGGCTCATGGCGCGAATCAACAGCCAGCCAATGGCCCCGGTCAGTGCCAGCAGCACAGCGACCACCAGCGTTGACAGCAGCGCCTCGAGCCGCCAGGCCGAGAGTGCCTCCTGCTTGCCCAGCGCGACCGTTGTCACCAAAGGTAGCTTGTCGCTCTTGCGAAACGCATAGAGGCGCTCCACGCCGTCCAGGCTGGAGGTGAACGATGCAGTGCCTGCTGACTGGTCGACGAGATACTTGGTAAAGATGGGCGACTTCGAAAAGTTGCGCCCCATGTCCTGTTCCCGAAACGGGTAGCGCACCAGCATGGAACCGTCGGTATAGGCCAGCCCGATGGCACCCTCATGGCCGACATCGAGTTTGCCGAATAGCTGCAGGAAGTTCTCCACGCCAAGCGTCATGGCGACAACGCCGGCGAATTCGCCATGGTCATCGTTGAACCGCCGGCTGATGGTGATCACCCATTCCTGGTTGACGCGGCTACGGATTGGCAGGCCGATGAAAGGGTCGCGGGACGGGTCGTCACGATGGTGTATGAAAAAGGCGCGGTCGCTGCTGTTGGCACCGACGGGGGTCGGCTGGTTGGACGACATCAGCCAGCGTCCGTCCCTGGCGTAGATCATGATACCGCTCATTGGCGGCATCAATGGTTGCTGGCGCTTGACCAGTTGATCCAGCCGCTCGATCTGCGCAGGTCCCGAGCCCTCGGTTTCCAGGCGCTCGACCAGCCCGAGCAGCAGCATTGAGCTCTGACGGACAATACCTTCCGAATAGGTGGACAATGCCTGGGTCAGGTTAAGGCCATGGACATTGATGTCTTCCAGGGCACGCTCGCGAGAAGCCATGACCTTCCACAGCGTTAGCGAGGCGAGAGAACAACCGATGACCGATAGCAGTAGCACAACGAGGTGGATGTCACGCTTCACGTCAATTCACACGCCTTTTTCCCTAAAGACCAAGTTGAGCGTCGACACGCTTTAGCTAACCGGACGGTCAGAAAGTAACCAATCGGTTCATGTGCAACAATATAACACCGAAGTTGCTGGAATGTTCGACAGAATCACGCGTTCTGTCAGAACCCGTTTGTTATCTTCCGGCAGGATATGCAGAAGTATGAACATGACGATTGGGCAAGTAGCCCTCAACGTAGCGCACCGTCTTTTCCAAAGTTCGCGTCATGTCGGGATGGGCCAACTGATACTTTCGTTCCAGTTGCTGGCTGTCGTTCATGTCGAACCGCTGCGTCTGGATGAAGTTCAGTGACTCCGCGCTGATCGATAATCGGTTGGCCAGTCCTGGAATCGCCAACAGCCACTTCAGCAACCCTATGGGTACATGGCGGCGGGGGGGCTCTATATCCAGCGTTTGTGCCATTTGCTCAAGCATACCCTGCAGGTTCGGCGTGTACTCATACAGCGCCAGGACCTGCCGGTTGACCATTGATGGGTCGAACGCCACGCACGTCATCATCTTTACCAGGTAATCAACGCTGACCAGCGGCAACCAGTGCCTGGCGGAACCGGGGACAGCCTTGAACCGGCCCAGTGCCAGGTTTCTGATGAGGTCCACCAGAGGTTGACCTTCAGGGATATGCCCACTCTCGCTGTGACCACATACCGTAGCAGGATGAACGATCGAGTAATCTGCGCCTACCTCCTGCATGTAACGGATGACTGCGAAATGGGACTCCAGCTTGCTGCCTTCGTAGCCCCCGACACGGCCATATACTGCAGGCCAATTGGTGTTTTCAGGGTGCGCGTTATCAACCCCGATACTTGCAAGATGGGTAAGGTTCTGCAGCATATAACCGCCAGCCATTAGCAAGCGGATACGCTGGCTCGCCGCAAGCCTGGCGACCCTCAGCGCCCCTTGTACGTTGACTGCGCGGGCCTGTTCCATTGTAAGGCCCCAGGTAAACTGCGCCGCGAGGTGAAAGACCACCGCGGCCGAAGTTACGCATTGCCTGTCTGCTTCGCTGAGTCCAAGCCCATCCCTGCTGATGTCTCCTTCAACTGCGTTTAAATACGCGGGATTACCTCCCAGCTGGCCTACCTGCTCTTTGAGGCGTTCGATGTTTGCAGGGTTGCGCATGAGCACCCAGGTCTTGTGCCCTGTCGCGGTAAGATGGGCCAGCAGATGTTGACCCACAAACCCACTGCCGCCAGTGACGAAGCATTCCACGCTCATATCTGAATCCTTGTCTGGATGATCGGCGCAGGCTAAGGTGTAGAGCCTACTCTACAGTCAAGGAATTTTTATCGTGAATGTCGGAGAGTTGGAGCGCCGGAGTGGGGTGGGCCGCCATACACTGCGTTATTACGAGCAACTCGGGCTTATCGTGGCCCATCGCCAAGCCAACAATTACCGCAGCTACAGCGACCAGACCGTTGTTGACCTGGCCTTTATTCAAAGTGCCCAGAGCGGCGGTTTTTCGCTCGCCGAGATTGGCGACATCCTTGCGGCCAAGCGCGGTAACACGATCGATTGCGCCCAAGGCGCGATGTTGGTAGCCGGCAAGATGGCTGAAATTCAAGCGAAGATCAACACGCTGCAAGCCGCCTATGTCTTTCTGGATGCGGAGCGTGCAAAGCTGGAAGCCAGTGCCATTGCCAACGGTCTGACCATTCCTCGCCCTCTCTCGGTTTAGCATGGCTCGATGCTGTAGCTTGTTTATTCGCAATTATTTCTCATTTACACTTGTGTCTTGTTTTCGAGGCCTACCTCTTATCCAGGATGCATCGTGTCGTTCGATCCCGCCAAACCGTCGCTGCTGTCTACATTGGTCCGTCACTATGACGAGCTGGTGGACCACATTCGCCGACGCTTCGGCGACAGAAGCATGGCGCGCGATGTAGTGCATGACGTGTGTGTGCAGTTGCTTGAGCGCGGTGAGAAAGAAGACGTCAGAACCCCACTGGCCCTGCTACGAAAAATCTCCCACGACACCGCCGTGAGCCGCTATCGTAGCGATCGGCGCCGAGGCGCCTGGGTAGAGGCAATTTCCGAGCTGCCAGAGGTGGCCTGCCCGGCAGCCACCCCGGTGACCAGGTATGACAGCGCGCGCGAGTTTCAACTGCTCGTCAACGCTATCGCTGATCTCCCACCACGCTGCCAGGCTGTTTTCGTCATGCACAAGATTCACGAAATCCCCCAGGCAGAAGTCGCTGCGCGCCTCGGTATTTCCCTCAAGACTGTGGAAAAGCATCTGCGCCTGGGGTTGGCGGCGTGCAGGCAACGGCTTGGGCGCGATGAGGTGCATCCATGACCAAGCAGCCCGAACAGGTGCCATTGGACGAGGCACTGGGGCGACATCGTGAAGAGCTCAAGCAGCTGTTCCCCATGCCGCCGTCCAGGTCAGCGCCCTCCAAAGCGGTGAAGTCGGCCGGTATCACACTAGCGGTTGCGATCGCCTTTGCGGCCCTGGCGTGGCTGAACCCAGCCTACAAGAGCGAGCGTTTCTCTACCGCCATTGGTGAGCGGCGCGCTGTGCTGCTGAGCGATGGAAGCAAGCTGCTGCTCGACAGTGGCACGCATGTCGATATCAGTTGGCGTCTGCTCAGCCGCGAAGTCGACCTGCGCGCAGGGCAGGTGCTTTTCGATGTGTCCTCGGCCGTGTACCGCCCCTTCGTAGTGTCCGCTGGCATCGCGAAAGTCGAGGTGCTCGGTACGCTGTTCAATGTCCGCCGGCTGGATAACGACGCGGTGCGTGTGACCCTGGCCCGTGGGCGCGTGGACGTCACCGCTGCTGCAGCACAGGCGCCTGTCACCCTGACGCCAGGGCAACAGGTCGACTCGATTGGCGGGCAACTGATGCCGGTTGCAAAGGCTGACGCCTCCAAGGCGATGGCATGGAAAGATGATCGCATCGTGTTCGAGCAGACGCCGCTGGATGAAGCGGTGTCGTTGTTGCGCCACTATCGCAAGGCCCCCATCGAGCTGAGCGACCCAAGCCTGGCCGCACTCAAGGTGACGGGGGTGTTCGAAGCGCGCAATGTCGACCTGCTACTGGATCTGCTCCCCAGCATTCTGCCTGTCGCCGTGCTGCAGGTAGGGGACGGCAGTGTCCGGATTCAACGCAAACCGACAAGAAAATAATTCTCAGGCGCAGGTAGGGTTTCTCGATCCCCATGGCGGCTACTGAAAAAGCCCAACCACAAAAAGGAACTCGAGAAGTGCATTTTCCCCTCCGCAGTCGCCAGCTACGCCTGTCATTGCTTGCCAGTAGCCTGCTCATCGCAATGTCGGCCCAGGGCCGGGAAAAGGTGAACGTGGATCTCCCCGCCGCACCGCTGGGCGATGCCATCAACGCACTCGCACAGCAATCTTCGGTACAGATCATCTTCGCCAGCGATCTTGGTGCAGGCCGAAACGCGCCTGCGGTGAAGGGGCGGTTCACACCCGAGGAAGCACTTCAAACACTGCTAAAGGACAGTGGCTTGCAGGTACAGGCCAAGGATGAGCGCACGTTCGTCATTGTCGCGCAGGGTACCCCTGCATCAAGTGCTGGAATCCAGAGCGGACCCGTGGAAATGGCCCAGATGGAAATCACCGCCTCGCGCACCAGCAGCAGCCTGGTTTCCGCGACGCGGCAATCCACCATTCTCGAGCATGAACAACTGCAGGAGCTGCGCCAGGGGTCAGAGAGCCTGGCTACGGTACTGGCCAAGGCGGTTCCCGGCATGTCCGACTCCAGCCGCACCGTCACCGAGTATGGCCAGACCCTGCGCGGGCGCAGCATGCTGGTCATGGTCGACGGGGTGCCGCTCAATACCAACCGCGACTCCTCGCGCAACCTGGCCAACATCGACCCGGCACTGATCGAACGGGTCGAAGTCATTCGTGGCAGCAGCGCCATCTACGGCAGCGGCGCCACGGGGGGCATCATCTCCATTACCACACGGCCCGCGGGTGGTGAAAACCGCGCCGAAACCAGCCTGAGCGCGACGTCGCCGCTGACCCGCCTTGGCAGCGATGGCCTGGGGGGGCAGTTCCAGCAATATTTCGCGGGCTCTCAGGGTGCGGTGGACTACTCGTTCGACTTCGGTACCCGTCATATCGGTGCCTCGTATGATGCGCACGGTGACCGGATCGCCCCGGAGCCAAGCCAAGGCGACCTGTTCGATTCGAACATCTACAACATTGGCGGCAAGCTGGGGCTGCACATTGACGAGAACCAGCGAGTGCAGCTTGCAGTCAGCCACTACGATGCCCGCCAGGACACCGATTACGCTACCGACCCAAGCGTCGCGAAACTCCCTGCTGGCTCTGTGCCGGCCAATACGATCAAGGGCCTGGATCTTGACGAGCAGAACCGCATTCGCAACACGCTGGTGAACCTGGAGTATGAAAATCTCGACATCCTCGGGAGCCGGCTTTCTGCCCAGATGTACTACCGGGACTACTTCACACGCTTCACCCCGTTCGATGCCCGTGCCGTTGCTACCCGCGGCGGCAATGTTGACCAGATCATGCAAAACAGCGAAGTCTTCGGAAGCCGCCTGACCCTGCGCACGCCGATTGGCGACAGCGGCAGTACCGAACTGGTGTGGGGTGGTGACTATAACCAGGAGCGCAGCGACATGCCGCTCGATGTCTTCGACCCGGCGGCTTATGACGCCAGTGGCGGCCTGGTTTTCGACAAGACTGGCAAGCTCACGTACATGCCCCCGCTGAGGACGCGAAGCGCCGGTGCCTTCGCCCAGCTGCAGCATCGCTTCGATGAGCATTGGTCGGTCGACGGCGGCCTGCGCTACGAATACTCCACCGCCGAATTCGATGACTTCGTTCCGTTGTCCGAATCCACGGCTGCCTCCCCGGTGGCGGTGAAGGGTGGCGACATTGATTACGATGCGGTGCTGTCGAACCTGGGCATCGTCTACTCGCCGGTACTTGGCCAGGAAATCTACGCCTCCTTCAGCCAGGGCTTCCAGTTGCCCGACGTGGGCATCCAGCTGCGCAATGCGCGCCGTGGCTTCGACATCGGCGCATCGAACCTGGAGCCGGTCAAGACCAACAACTATGAGCTTGGCTGGCGAGGAGACCTGGGCAGCAACACACTCGGCACCCTGGCGCTGTTCTACACCACCTCCAAACTGGGGGATGTACAAAGTTTCAACAACGGCCTGATTCTGACCCGCACCAAGGAGCGTATCTACGGTGCTGAAGCCAGTGCCGATTGGCTGTCGGACGATGTTGTGTGGGGCGCAGGGGGGAGTGCGACCTGGATGCGCGGACGAGAAAAACCGGACGGTAAAGACTGGCAAGACATGACAGGCTATCGCGTTCCGCCGCTGAAGCTGACCGCCTACGTGCAATACAAGCCGACCCTGGATTGGAGCAACCGCTTGCAAGCCACGTTCTTCGATGCCAAGGACTACAGGCTCGATGGGGTGGACAGCTTTGGTCGACATCAGGTGAGCAGTTATACGACAGTCGACCTGGTCAGCCAGTACCAGATCTCCGCAGACGACAAGGTGAGCGTCGGCATCCAGAACCTGTTCAACCGCGACTACTACCCGCTCTACAGCCAGTTGCTGCGCAATAACAACAACACCAGCCACCTGCCGGCACCCGGCACGGTATTGACTGCCAGTTACACGCACAATTGGTAAGGTAGTGAAAACCCACCGGGCTCGATGTCGGCCCCGGTGGTCATTGTCATGTTTCACACCAATAGCTGGCCTGTAGGGTAGGGAGTCTACGATGGAACGGTCTTGCACCACTTATTATCTGGAAATGGTCTCGGCATCCGAGCTGAAGGAAAAACCACAGCTTCACGAACTCCAGATCATTGAATGTGAAGTGCCTCAGGCGGAATTCAATCAGTTTCTGTACAAGCTGGTAGGCACACCTTGGGAGTGGGGCGATCTTGACACCTGGGGGATTTCTGACTGGCAGGCACTCGTCGAACAGGATTGCCACCGTACCTGGGTTGCCTATTACCGTGGTGCGATAGCCGGCTATTACGAGCTCTATCGCCCCGATGGCAGTAACGCAGAGATACGCTACTTCGGGCTGGCACCTCAATTCCTGGGGTGTGGCTTCGGCGGAGCGCTCCTGAGTCACGCTGTTCGAGCAGCGTGGGAGTGGAGCGGTACAGAGCGGGTGTGGGTACATACCTGCACCTTCGACCATCCTGCCGCGCTTCTAAATTATCAGGCGCGAGGGTTCCATATTTTCAAGCAGGAGCAGGTGGTGGAGGCAAGCCAATAAGCCCTTTGTCCTGGAGCCGCATTCGTTTTTGACAGATTTCGGATGTGGCTGACTATTTTCATTTTTCGATATAAAATTCCATTTTTTCATTATTTATAGCAATAAATTTTCGCCGGTTGCCGAATTGATGCTGAATAACGCAATCGAGGTAAGCCAGGTTCTGTGTAAATTGGATCCAATACTTTGGCTTGTCCATCACGGGCAAGTACAAGGTGTTACACAGGCCCAGGAGAAAGCCGCCATGATGCTCAAGGATCCATCAATCAAATATCGCCACTTCGCCACAGTCGACCTGCCAGACCGCCAGTGGCCCAATCAGGTCCAGAAGGTCGCTCCCACCTGGTGCAGCGTCGACATGCGAGACGGTAATCAGGCACTGATCGAGCCGATGAACGCCGAACGCAAGCGTCGATTCTTCGACCTTTTGGTGAAGGTCGGTTTCAAGCAGATCGAGGTTGGCTTCCCGGCAGCATCGCAAACCGATTTCGACTATGTGCGTGAATTGATCGAGAGCGGTCGGATCCCCGAAGATGTGACTATCCAGGTCATGACACAGGCCCGTACACACTTGATCGAGCGTACCTTCGAAGCGCTCAAGGGGGCGCCACGGGCCATCGTTCATGTGTACAACGCAACGGCTCCCGTATTTCGTGATGTGGTGTTCGGCGTGGATCGCGCAGGTTGCATCGGCATCGCCACGCAGGCTACCCGGGAGATCAAGGCGCTGATGCAGGCCAATCCGCAGACGCAGTGGACTTACCAGTATTCACCAGAAACCTTCTGCTTCACCGAGCTCGATTTTGGCCTGGAAATTTGCGAAGCGGTGATCGACGTATTCGAACCGTCTCCCACCAACAAGATGATCCTGAACCTGCCTACCACCGTGGAAGTTTCGACCGCCAACGTGTTCGCCGACCAGATCGAATGGTTCTGCCGCCACGTACGCAAGCGCGATAGCGTGATCATCAGTATCCACCCGCACAATGACCGTGGCACAGGTGTGTCTACCGCCGAGCAGGCCTGCCTGGCAGGCGCCGAGCGGGTCGAGGGCACCTTGTTCGGCAATGGTGAGCGCACCGGTAATGTCGATATCCTGACCTTGGCCATGAACCTCTACACCAGTGGCATCAGCCCGGAACTGGATTTCTCTGACATCATCCATGTCCAGCGTGAGGTCGAGTTCTGCAACCAGTTGCCGACCCATCCACGCCATCCCTATGCGGGAGAGCTGGTGTTCACGGCATTTTCCGGCTCTCACCAGGACGCAATCAAGAAGGGCTTCGCCCAACGGCGGAAAAACCCCGACGGTTTCTGGGAGGTGCCGTACCTGCCGATCGACCCGGCCGACATGGGGCGCAGCTACGAGGCAGTCATCCGGGTCAACAGCCAGTCGGGCAAGGGTGGTGTGGCCTATCTCCTGGAGCAGCAGGGTATCGTCCTGCCGCGCCGGTTACAGATGGAGTTCAGCGGCCTGGTGCAGCAGGTCGCCGATAGTGAAGGGAGGGAGATCACCAGCGAAATGATCTTGTCGTGCTTCACCAGAAACTACCTGGAGCAGGGTAATCCCTACGCCTTGCTGCACCCCATGGTCACCACTGACGAAGCCTGCACTTACCTTGACGCTCAACTGCTGGTCGAGGGTGAACGCCTGGCGTTCGCTGGCAAGGGTAATGGCCCAGCGGCCGCACTGGTCCATGCGTTCGCCCAGCAGGGGCTGGTCTTCGATATTGCCGATTACCACGAGCACGCCGTGCGTGATGGTGCTGAGGCCGAAGCCATTGCCTACGTCGAAATACGTGTCAAGAACCAGTTGCTGTTTGGCGTGGGCAGGGACGGCAGCACACTCCAGGCATCACTCAAGGCTGTGGTGAGTGCTGTCTGCCGGGCCACGCGCCTGGGGCTGCTCGATACAGTGAAAAGCACGGTCGCCACGGCTTGAGGGATACTGGCTGGCGCTGCTCGGCGGTGTGGTGACCAATGCTGCTGCGGCCACGGCGAAAAAGGTGAAATGCCAGCTTTGTAACCCTGAACCGCTATTGACCTCGAGTTAACTCAAGGTTTTAGAGTGGCGGCACACTCGCTGCTTGCGCAAACGAACTCGCAAGCACCAGAAATGGACACTCCGACTTCACTGCTGGTTTTCCAGATTATCGGCTTCATCGCCTTGGGCCTGTCGAAGGCTATGACCGATCCAGTGAGGCCTGGAGCAGATCAGGGAAAGAGGAACAGCATGTGAAGACGATGATCGTAGGCGCCAGCAGAGGGCTGGGGCGGGCTTTGCTCGAAGGCCTCGGCAAGCCCGGGGACACGCTGATTGGCGTATCACGCAAACAGCCGAAAGATCTGGCCCTTGCGCCGGGCATCGACCTGTACTGGATCGATGCCGACCTTTCCAAGCCAGTGGCGGCTGTAGCACGGATCGCGGACCGAACACCTGCCGATCTGGACGTACTGATATACAACGTCGGCATCTGGGAAGAGCATGCCTTCAGCGAGCACTATGCATTCTCCGAAGACAGCGACGAATCGATCACCCGGCTGGTCGAGGTGAACGTCACCGCCACGCTGCTCCTTCTCAAACGCCTGATACCCAGATTGCTCGGTGCTCCCCGGCCGCAGTTGATCCTCACCGGCTCGACTTCGGCTCTTCGCCAGAGCGGGCGCCCGGAGGTAGCGTTCGGTGCCTCCAAGTTCGCCCTCAACGGCATGGCTGATGCGCTACGCGAAGGCTTCAGGGATGACAACCTGGCGGTGACCGTGCTTCAGCTGGGTTACCTGAATACCGATGACGCCCTGTCCACGCCATTGATGCAGGCTGCTGCGCGAGGTGAGCGGCGTTGGGTACCGGTACATGATGTGGTCACCATGGTCGATGCGTTGTTGCGCCTGTCAGGGGCTTCATTCGTACGGGAGTTGATCTTGCCCGCGATCGGGGATGAGCGCTTCTGACTCGCCCTGAGTCCGGATAGCAGCTGACGCGTACCAGGGCGCGACAGAATCGACATGCACGTGTTTCTGCTTCCTTGGCAGAAACGGTGTATCAAAGGTACCGCTGAACGGTCAGTGGTTGCCAAACTGCGCACGATACCTCATGGGCGCCAACCCCACGGTCTTGCGAAATGCTGCCCGGAAACTTTCCGCCGAGGCGAACCCGCAGCGTTCGGCGATTTGCTCATTGCTCAATGGGCTGCTTTCCAGCAACTCACGCGCCACGTTCATGCGCACCTGAAGCAGCCAGGTTTTCGGCGTGATGCCTGTCGCTTCGATGAAGCGTCGCAGGAAGGTACGTTCGCTCATCAGTGCCTTCGCTGCCAGCTGCTTGACCGTAAGCGGCCTGCCCACATGCAAGGTCGCCCACTCCAGCACCGCGGCAAGATCATCGCGAGGCTTCTGGGCAACGGGAGCGGGGAAGAACTGTGTTTGCCCTCCGGAACGCTGGGGTGCCATAACCAGGCGACGGGCAACGGTGTTGGCAACCTGGGTACCAAAGTCTCGACTCACCAGGTGCAGGCAGGCATCTATACCGGCAGCGCTGCCTGCCGAGGTAATCAGCTGGCCGCAGTCTACGTAAAGCACGCCAGGGTCAACTTCAATGAGTGGATAGCGTGCCGCGAGTTCGTCCGTATAGCGCCAATGGGTGGTGGCACGCTTGCCGTCCAGAAGGCCCGCAGCCGCGAGCACGAACACCCCCGAACAGATGGAAAGCAGCCGCGCCCCGCGTTGATACGCGGCGCGCAAGGCGTCCAGCAGCACCTGCGGCGGGCGCTCATCGCGGCTACGCCAGCCCGGAATGATAATGGTATGGGCATCAACGAGCGACTCCAAGCCGAACTCGGCAACGACCCGCATGCCACCTGCCGCGTGCATTGGTGCGGGATCGACGGCGACGATGCGATGCGTGTACCAGGCGAATTCGAACTCCGGGCGTGGCAGCCCGAAGATCTCCACGGCAATGCCGAACTCGAAGGTGCACAGCCCGTCATAGGCCAGCACGGCGACCAAACCAGGGTTCGTGAGCATTGGCGGAAAACTACCGGTGACTGTCGAGTGCGCCACTGTAGCGATACAGGCGGGCTTCCTACAATGGGCGCACTTTCAACCGAGGAGTGAAATCCATGCCAAGCCTGGTCAGCGAATATCCTGCCGCAAGCCCATCCGATGCCCTGCTTCATTTCAGCCGCCATCTGGCGTTCGAGACGGATTGTTCGGATGTTGAACGTAGCCAGCGGTCGGGTGATGTCGACTATGTGCTGGTAGATGTAAGGAGCAGCGAGGCGTTTGCGCAGGGCCATGTGCCGGGCGCGATCAATATTCCTGGCCGCACCATCAGCGCAGAACGCATGGCTGACTATGCGCGCCAGACGCTTTTCGTTGTTTATTGCGCGGGGCCGCATTGCAATGGCGTACATCGGGCGGCGGTTCGCTTGGCTGAGCTGGGTTTCCCGGTGAAAGAAATGATTGGCGGGGTTACCGGCTGGCTTGACGAGGGTTTTTCGTTGGTGGGGGTGGACGTCGCTGCACAGGGTAACGGCGTTTCCTGTGCATGTTGAGTCGAGAGGGCACAGTTCGAGCGGCATCACGCGATGACGTACCCGGCCTGATCGAGCAAATGCCGCTTTGAGTCAAAGATGGAAGGGGGAGGCGGCGGGGCTTCGGATGAGCCCCGCGTTGTCTTCAAGATGCTGAAGGTCGGTTGGCCGGCTGCGCATGGATGGCCAGTTCTTGAGTGATGAAGGCCGAAATCATCGCCCGGTAGACCTGCTCCACGACCTCGGCCGAGGCACCAGTTTCGTCAGCCATTTCACGAACCTTCCTTATCACTTGCTCGACCCGAGCTGGCGCACGCACATCATCGGTGGTTTTTTTGAAGACCGCTGCTTGCGTCACAAGACGGCCCCGTTTTGCGAGAAGCGAAACGAGATTGCGGTCGATTTCATCGATATCTGGATGTTGGGGCCGCGCTTGCAAAACTGAATCTCGCAGCAAATTCTGCCTGGGGCTTCTGGCATGAACCCAGGATCAGGGCACCCATATCGTCATTGTGAGCGACGTACAGAACCCCAAGAGGCAGAGTATCCCGATACCATAGTAAACCGTGCGCCATGGCTGGATACCCCTCAAGTAAACCACGGTATGCAGGACCCTGGCGACGGTGAACAGAATGCTCAACACTGCCGTGACGGTTGCAGGTGCATTCGTGGCAATGGCCAACCCACCGAGCGCGAAAAAAGTCGGGATGTTCTCCAGGTCGTTTGCCCAGGCCCTGCTCGCCCGATTCACTTGTACAAGCTCTGCTTCACGGGCAACCCGATTGAAAACAGCGGCGTCTTCTGCGTTGGTGAATGCCCTGTGCCGCAGTCGGAACCAACCTTGGTAACAGGAGACCGCAAACATCTTGAGGAACAGCACAACCACGCACAGCGCGTAGACGTTCAAGGCATCGTTCACACCTGGCGCCCCCGATCAAGGCCATTGACCGCCAGATAGAGCAGCGGCCCGACGGACACGAAAACCGCCGTGAGCAGCAAGTAGGGAAGCATTGCGATGAGCGACCTGCCCCGAGAGTGGTTGTCCTTCACCATCCAGACGCAGGCCAGCGCCGCCATCAAGTACAAGTCGATGACCACCTGGGCTGTGTCCGGTCGCGAAACAAGCTCGCGCCCAAAGGCCAGTAGCGATTGTTCGGCAATCAACATCGTCCAGCCACTGTAAATCGAAAAGAGCACCAACGATGCCAGCGCACAAATACGAAGAGCCATGATCATGTCCCTGATAGGTTTTCCTGGCACATTAGGGGTAGGATGGTCGACGCTCAATGACCTCTGAGGTCATTGAGCCGGAGCGCAAGGACGGGCTAGAGACGAAGCATGAGTTACCAACTGTTCCATCAAAAATCCCCCGCGCCGGCCACCTCCGCGGGCCAGCACTTGCGCCACCTGCGTCGGCAGGCGGGGCTCAGCCAGCTTGACCTGGCACTGATGGCCGGGGTTTCGCAGCGCCACCTCAGCTGTGTGGAAACCGGGCGTGCCAAAGTCAGCCCCGACACCTTGCATGCCTTACTGATGACCCTTGGGGCGCCACTGGATTACTGCAACGAAGTGTTTCTTGCCGCTGGCTACGCGCCGCGCTACGCCGCGACGCCACTCGATGCGCCCGCTATGGGTGTGGTACACACGGCCATCGAACATATCCTGCATGCAAACAATCCGGCGCCGGTCATCGTCATGGACAGCAACTGGGATATCACTGCCGCCAATGTGAGCACAGGTCTGCTGTTGGCGCTGGCGGGTGTGGCGCAGGACCTATCCTCAGGCGTCAACCTGCTGGAAACACTGTTATGCCCCGGCGGCCTGGGTGATCGCCTGGCCAATGCCCAGGAGGTCCGTGCTGCCGCGTGGCAACGCGCGGCCAGGGAGTCAGTCAGCAACCCTACGCTCGCAGAGCGCCTGAGCAGCCTCCCTCCGCCGGGCATGGCCTTGCACGCAGAGACTGCCAGCCCCGTGCTGCTGACACGAGTGCGCATCGCAGATGGCGAGTTGAGCTTTCTATCTACCTTCACGACCTTCGGGCTACCCCTGGACATCACTGTAGAGTCACTGCGAATCGAGCATTTGATACCTGCCGATCTATCGACCAGACAAAGGATGATGCAAGCTTTCGATGCTTGGAATGCGGAATACGGCGAATAGCGCATAGCAGCTATCGACCCGAAGCTGCCGGTCTGTAACGTTACCTCTCGCGCATGGTCTGTTAGCAGAGGCGTTGTTGCATATCTCTAAGTCGGATGTTCTGGTATAGAAATACCCCTACCCAAGTCACGGACGACGACCATGCAGATACGCAAGATGACTCAGGAAGACCTGCCAAGCGCCAACGCCCTGTGCTTGGAGGCGTTCATGCTAGCGGTTGCGCCATCGCTGTCGGCCCAGGGCGTGGAAACCTTCGCAAAAGTGGTTGCTCAGAAGGCGTTTGCCGAACGAATGGTAAGTGACAACCTGATGCTGGTTTGTGTCGCGGAGGGAACCCTGGTCGGGCTGATCGAGCTGAAGGAAGGGCGCCATGTGGCGATGCTGTTCGTTGCGCCGGCCTGGCAGCGCCACGGCGTTGGGAGGCGCTTGATGAATGCGGCTCTGGAGCAGGCCAGGACCAATGTAGTAACAGTTAGAGCGTCGCTATCTTCAGTGGCCGCTTATGAACGTTACGGTTTTGCGTTGGCAGGGGAAGTGGGCGAGCTTGCCGGGCTGATCTACCAACCGATGGAGAAGCGGTTGACCATTTGAAGCGCCGTCTACGACCCAGGCTGCTGTTCTTAATGACTTCAAATGGTCGTTAGGGGCCTTGCGCCAAGGGCCGTAATGGGTCGTTAGTCGCCGTTTGTGGACCAACGGCGGGTCAGCCCAGATCCATGGAGCGATGAGGCGAGCGAAGGTTTCGCCGTGAGTGCTAACCGGCCCCTGTTTGAAACAAGCCCCGCACCACCTCCCTGATCCAGCGATTCCCGCTGTCTTGCTGGTACCGTGCGTGCCAGTGCTGCTTGACCGTGAAACCTTCCACTGCAAACGGGCAATCGTGCACGTGCAAACCATGCATGTCGGCGAGTGTCTGGCCGATGTGCCGTGGCAACGTAGCCACCAGGTCGGTCGACCCGACAATCATCCCCAACCCCAGAAACGCCGGCAGCTCCAGCATGATCCTGCGTTCGATGCCGGCCCGCGCCAGGCCAGCCTCCAGTAACTTCTGCCCGGTCCCGGCACTGATTTGTACATGCCCCTCGGCCTGGTAACCCGCCACGCTCATGCCGTTGCTCAAACGCGGGTGTAGCGGGTTGCTCAGGCAGACCCAGTCCTGCTCGAACAACACTTGCTGATACATCCCCGCACCCAGCCAGGGCACGAAGCCGATGGCCAGGTCCGCCTCGCCCGACTCCAGCGCGCTCTCGGTATTGCCATCGATGCGTGCAGCTTCCAGGCGAATACCCGGCGCGTGGGTGCGCAGGTGGTTGAGGATGCTGGGCAGCAGGGTGATATGGCTGGCATCACTGACGCACAGGCGAAAGCGCCGCTGCGCCGTGGCCGGAACGAACTGCGGCTCCCAGGTAGTCAGGCGCCGCAGCGATTCCAGCACCTCGCGGCATGGCCCGATCAGCTGGTCTGCCCGCGGGGTTGGCGCCATGCCGCCTGGCGTACGCACGAACAGTGGGTCGTTCAACTCTTCACGCAAGCGCCCCAACCAGATGCTCACGGTAGGTTGGCTCTGGCCGAGCTGTTCAGCACTGCGAGTGACACTGCGGCATTGGTACAGCACATCGAACAGTTGCAGCAGCTTGGGGTCGGGCAAAGCGTCGAGCGCACTCATTATTGCGAAATCCAATAATTGTATTGAGTCCATTGTATAGCCGAAATAAGGCTCGCTGCATAAGGTAGTCGCAAACCACAGGAGGTCAGCGATTTGAAAATCTGCATTCTGGGCGCCGGCGCCCTGGGTTGTGCCATCGGTGCGGCCTTGAGCGAAGCGGGGCACGAAACCTGGCTGTTGAACCGTGGCCATGCACATGTCGAGGCGATGAACCTGCACGGGCTGCGGGTGCAGGACGAACGCGGCGAGCGGCAGGTCCGGGTGAAGGCAGCCTGCGACGCGGCAACCGTGGGCGTGGCCGACCTGGTGGTGGTGCTGGTCAAGTCATTCCACACCGGCGAGGCGATTGCCGGGGCCAAGGCGCTGATCGGGCCGCAGACGCTGGTGCTGTCACTGCAGAACGGTCTTGGCCATGAAGACATCCTGGCCGAGGCCGTGGGCCGTGAGCGGGTGCTGGCTGGCAAGACCTACGTCGGTGGCGTGCTGCTGGCGCCGGGTTCGATCCGCGCCGGTGTTGCGGGCAAGCAGACTTTCATCGGCGAGCTCGACGGCCAGAGGACGCTGCGTGTGCAGGCCATCGCCGAGGTCTTCAATGGTGCCGGGCTCGCCACCACGGTCAGTGACAACATTCTCGGCACCATGTGGGACAAGCTGCTGGTCAACGTCGCGACAGGCGCGCTCAGCGGCATCACCAGGCTCGGTTATGGCCAGTTGTACAGCGAGCCGCTGCTGGAAAGCACCGCCAAGGCAGCGGTGGCTGAAGCCATTGCCGTCGCTGAACGAGCAGGCATCCGCCTGAGCCTCACCAGCCCGGATTCTGCATGGCGGCTGGCCGCCGAAGGCCTGCCGGCAAGCTTCCGTACCTCGATGTTGCAGAGCCTGGAAAAGGGTTCGGTCACCGAGATCGATTTCATCAATGGCTCCGTCGTGCGCTGGGGCCAGCGCCATGGCGTGGCCACGCCGGTCAACGCGACCCTGGTGGCCTGCATCAAGGGCATCGAACGCGCCATGGCCGATCAGCAGAAGGGGAGTAATCCATGAGCCAGCCGAAAGCCTACCTTGAACACGTTGCGTTCTGGGTGCGCGACATCCAGTGGCACATCCGCTTTTTCAGCGAGGTGTGTGGCATGACCATGCGTGAAATACAGGGTGACGTCGAGCAGCCTGCACAGTACTGGACCCTTGGTGGCCTGCAGTTCATCCACCAACCGGACTTTGCCGGCCCGGAAGGGCGCATGGCGCACCTGGGCATCATGTGCGAGGACCTCGAAGCTACCCTGGCCGCCGCACAGCGTTTCGGCGTGAGCGAAATGCCCCAGGGCCGCAACTGGCTGCGCCTGCCTGACGGCCTTGCGGTCGAGTTCATTCAGGCATCGCCGGCGAAATGCGTTGCCCAGGCACTGGCCATCGACCCACGTGCAGAGGTGGTGGCATGAGCGTAGTGGAAAGATACTGGGACGATGCCCGCGAAGGCGATGAATGCATCAGCCCCACCTACACGGTGACCCGCGAACGTATCCTGGCCTACGCAGACCTCACCGGCGACCACACCCCCGTGCATGTCGACGAGGCCTACGCCAACGCCAGTCATTTCGGTTGCCTGGTTGCCCACGGCCTGTTCGGCCTGTCGATCGCCGACGGCCTGAAGACCCAGTGCGAATACCGCTTTGTGCCGGGCATGTCGCTGGGCTGGACCTGGGACTTCGTGCTGCCAATCAAGGTCGACGATGTGCTGCACGTGCGCATGCGCGTGGGGGCGATGCGCCCGAGCAACAGCCGACCGGGCTGGGGCATCGTGGTCTTGCCGTCGGAGCTGATCAACCAGCACGGCGAAGTCGTGCAGCGTGGCGAGCACCGGCTGATGGTGCCCCGGAGGGTGCAGGCATGAGCCAGGCATTGCCATTGGCAGGTATCCGCGTCATCGACTACAGCCACTTCCTCGCCGGGCCCTATGTGGGCCGCTGCCTGGCAGCACTCGGCGCCGAGGTGATCAAGGTCGAACGGCCGGGCAGCGGCGATGCCGGGCGCCAGCATGCATTTACCCTGGATGAGCAGCAGAGCGGTTACTTCCTGCAGCTGAACATGGGCAAGCAGGGCGTCAGCGTGAACATGAAGGACCCGCGTGGCAAAGCGTTCATGCAACGCCTGACCGACTCGGCCGATGTGTTCATCGAAAACTATCGCCCCGGCGCCCTGGACAAACTGGGCCTGGGCTATGCCGAGCTGTCGGCGCGCAACCCGCGTCTGGTGTACTGCTCCATCTCCGCCTATGGCCATACCGGGCCGGATGCCCACCGCGCCGGTTTCGGGCTGATCGCCGAGGCCAAGAGCGGGATCATGCAGATGGTCGGCGTGCCGGGCGAAGCGCCGCCGTTGCTGCGCATTTCCCTTGGCGACATGTACACCGGCATTCATGCCGTGGCGGCGATCAATGCGGCATTGCTGGGCCGGGTGAACAGTGGTCGCGGCCAGCACATCGACATGGCCCTGTACGACACGCTGGTGTCGATGCATGAATATGCGGTGCAGTGCTACACCTTGTCCGACGGCACCGTCCTGCCCGAGCAGGCCGGCCATGACATGCCCACCTCCACCCTGTACGGCGTGTTTCGCGCGGCCGATGGCGACCTGGTAATCGCCGCCCAGGTCGACGATGCCTGGCAGCGCTTTGCCGCGATGCTGGAAGCCAACGGTGGCCCGGCCGGGTTCGGCAGCGACAGCCGCTACCACAGCCTCAATGGCCGCAACGCCCATCGCCAGGCGATTCTGGCCGTGGTTCGCGACTGGGTCGGCGCGCGCCAGGTGGCGGATATCCTGCAGTTGCTCGATGACATCGATATCCCCAGCGCCAAGGTGCAGCGCATCGACGAGGTGGTGGCCGACCCGCAGATTAAGGCGCGCAACATGGTCATCGAGCAGCAGCACCCGCGCTACGGTACCTTGCGCCTGCCCAACCTGCCGTTCCGCTTTTCCGACTGCGACACCACGATCCACCAGGTGGCCCCGGACCTCGGTCAGCACAATGCCGAAGTGGCCGCCGGCCTAGGTTTCACCCCTGAAGAAATCACCGCCATGCAGGCAGACGGTGTGCTGTTCACCCACGGAGATGCACGATGAGCGACCGCTATGCAGTGATCGGCCGGCCGATCAACCACACCAAGTCCCCGTTGATTCATGGCCTGTTCGCCCAGGTTGCCGGCCAGTGCCTGGAGTATGGCGCGCTGGAGGGCGAGCTCGAGGGCTTCGAGGCTCAGGTACTGCAGTTTCGCAGTGATGGCGGGTTGGGCATGAACATCACCGCGCCGTTCAAGCTGCGAGCCTTCGAGCTGGCCGACCAGCGCAGCGAGCGCGCCCAGTTGGCGCGGGCGGCCAATGCGTTGAAGTTCGAGGATGGCCGTATCTTTGCCGAAAACTTCGACGGCATCGGCTTGCTGCGGGATATCGAGGAAAACCTCGGTGAGCCGCTGGCCAATCGACGGGTACTGTTGCTAGGCGCCGGTGGCGCGGTACGCGGTGCATTGCTGCCGTTCCTGCAGGCGGGGCCGAGCGAGCTGGTGCTTGCCAACCGTGACATGGCCAAGGCGCTCGCCCTGCGCAACGAACTGGATCATCCAAGGCTGCGCATCAGCCGTTATGAGGAGTTGGAGGGACAGTCCTTCGACATCGTGGTCAACGCCACCTCTGCCAGCCTCACCGGCGAGCTGCCGCCACTGCCTGAAGGCGTGCTGGGCGCGACGCAGCTGGCTTACGAGCTGGCGTATGGCAAAGGCCTTACACCGTTCCTGCGCATGGCCCAGGCGCAGGGGGTGGTGCACCTGGCCGACGGTGTCGGCATGTTGGTCGAGCAGGCGGCGGAGGCTTTCGCCTGGTGGCGCGGGGTACGGCCAGAAACCCGCGCCGTCATCGATCGCCTGACTATTCCGCTGGAGTAGGGCCAAGGCCACTGTGGGAACGGGCATGCCCGCTTCCACAGTGGCCCTGCCTATCAGTACGGCGGCGCTGGCAGTTCGGCCAACAGTCTTTTGAGCCCGTCGCTCCACTGCCTGCGTATCTGCTCGTAGTACACATCGTCGCTGGCGATACGCTGGCGTTTCGGTGTTTCCAGGCTGTCCTTCTGATACACCAGCAGGTCCAACGGCATGCCCACCGACAGGTTGCTGCGAATGGTCGAGTCGAAAGAGATCAGGCCGCAGCGCAACGCTTCATCGAGTGGCATATGGTAGCCGAGGTTGCGGTCGAGAATCGGCCGCCCGTACTTGCTTTCGCCCAGTTGCAGGAACGGGGTGTCCGGCGTGGCCTGGAAGAAATTGCCCTGCGCATAGACGTTGTATATGCCCATGGGGCCGCCGGCAATCTGGCCGCCGACGATGAACGAACTGCTCAGGTCGATTCCGGCCGACAGCTTGCTGCGATCACGGCTGACCACCTCGCGCAAGGTGTCGGCGACCAGTACCGTTGCATCGTAGAGCGTCGCAACGTTCAACAGGTGGGGGCCGGGGCCCTTCGTACGTTGCTGGAGCAGGTTCACCACCGATTGCGAGGTCGCCAGGTTGCCAGCGGTCTGCAGGACGATCAGGCGCTCCCCCGGCACGCCGAACACGAACAGCTTGGCAAAGCTGGCGATCTGGTCGATGCCCGCATTGGTGCGTGAGTCGCTGATGAAGACAAGCCCGTCCGCCAGGTGCATGGCGACACAATAGGTCATGCTGTTTCCCTTGTTTTTTTCATGAACGGATGCCGCACCTGTCATTGGCGGTGCACGTGTACGCTGGCCTGCATCGATTCGGCGCCGCCCCCGCGGCGCACGCCCCTGACCGGGCAGGCATCGAGGTAGTCCAGGCCCACTGCCAGCTTCAGGTGGCGTTCTGGCCGGGTCAGGCGGTTGGTGATGTCGAAGCTGTACCAGGCGTCATCGACCCAGGCTTCCGCCCAGGCATGGCTGGCCAGGTGCTGCTCGTCTTCGGTACATAGGTAACCGGACACATAGCGTGCCGGAATACCCAGGCTGCGCGCGCAGGCGAGAAACGCATGGGTATGGTCCTGGCACACCCCGGCAGCGCCGCTGAACGCTTCGATGGCAGTGGTGCCCACCGATGTGGCACCGGGGCTGTATGGCATGTGCTCGGCCAGGCCTTGCATCAGCCCGATCAGCGCTGCCCGGTCACGGTGCTTGCCACAATGTCGGCTGGCGAAGGCCTTGAGTGTGTCATCGGCCTGGGTCAGGTGGCTGCCGCGCAGGAAGGGCAGGGGTGAATGTTCGCCGGCCTCTTGCTCGCGATCCGGGTCGATTTCTACCTGGCCGCTGGCGGTCAGTGCCAGGTGGCCATGGGGTTTGTCCAGGGTCAATACATGCAGGATGTTGCCATACGGGTCGATCTGGCCGTTGACCTTGCAGGGCAGGTCGAGTTGCCATTCAGTGATGCGCTGGCGCTCGCTGCTGCGTGGCGTCAGGCGCAGGAACTGGATGCTGTTGCACACATCGCTTGCATAGCTGTAGGTTGTGTCGTGGCGAATGGACAGTTTCATACGACCTCCAGATAGGAGTGGTGGACCGCCTGGCCCAGTTGATTGATGCGCCCGATGAAGTCGCTCAACCACGGGTGCAACCCTGCTTCGAGTATTTCGTCGATCGCGGTGTAGCGCAGGCGAGCGTTGAGTTCGGCGGCCATGCGCTGGGCGGCGCGCCCGGTGCTGCCCGGCAGGCTGGCAAGGATCTGGTCCAGCTCCTCGATGCAGGCATGCAGCGAGCGGGGCACATCGACCCGCAGCAATAGCAACTCGGACACCGGTCGTGCACTGGGTGCGGCGCGATACAGTTCGTTGAAGGCTTCGTAGGAGGTCAGCGCGCGCAGCAAGGCGCTCCATTGGTAATAGCCGCGGGCAGAATCATCGCTGACTTCCTCGGAGGCCTCCCCGAACATTTCATAGCGTGCATCGAGCAGGCGCAGGGTGTTGTCAGCCCGCTCCAGGAAGGTCCCCAGGCGGATGAAGCTGTAAGCGTCGTTGCGCATGATGGTGCCTGAAGTAGCACCGCGGAACAGGTGCGAGCGTTCCTTGACCCAGTCGCAGAACTGGCTGATGCCATAACGGCCGAGGCCATTGCTGGCAATGTTGCGCATCTCGATCCAGGTAGCGTTGATGTTCTCCCACATGTCGGCAGTGATGCGGCCACGCACTGCGTGGGCATTGGTCCTGGCCGCCTGCAGGCAGCAATAGATGCTGCCGGGGTTGGTCGCATCCAGGGCGAAGAAGTGCAGCATGCGCTCGGTGTCCAGCTCGGTGTGCCGGCGGCGGTAGTCGTCCAGCGTTCCGGATGCCAGCAGTGACATGGCCAGCTCGGCATGGCCGTCGCTGCGGCCAGCCTGGGGCATCAGCGACAGCGAATAACTGACCTCGAGCATGCGCGCAAGGTTTTCTGCACGCTCCAGGTAGCGCGACATCCAGTAAAGGTCGGAAGCAGTTCTCGAAAGCATGGTTCAGTCCTCCACCACCCAGGTGTCCTTGGTACCGCCGCCTTGCGACGAGTTGACCACCAGCGAACCTTCCTGAAGGGCCACGCGGGTAAGGCCGCCTGGCACCAGTCGGGTTTCACTGCCGGACAGCACGAACGGGCGCAAGTCGATGTGGCGCGGTGCGATGCCGCTGTCGACGAAGGTCGGGCATGTGGAAAGGCACAGGGTAGGTTGAGCGATGTAGGCGTGCGGGCGGGCCTTGATGCGGGCGCGGAAGTCCTCGATCTGTGCGCTGGTCGCCGCAGGCCCGACCAACATGCCGTAGCCACCGGAGCCCTGGGTTTCCTTGACCACCAGCTCGGGCAGGTGGGCCAGGACATGGGAAAGCTCTGCAGGCCTGCGGCACTGCCAGGTAGGAACGTTGTTCAAGACCGGCTCTTCGCTCAGATAGAAGCGGATCATGTCGTCGACATAGGGGTAGATCGACTTGTCGTCTGCCACCCCGGTGCCTACCGCATTGGCCAGCACCACGTTGCCAGCGCGGTACACCGAAATCAGCCCCGGCACGCCCAGCATCGAGTCAGGGTTGAACGACAGCGGGTCGAGGTAGTCGTCGTCCAGGCGGCGATAGATCACATCCACCTGTTTTGGACCAGCGGTAGTACGCATGTAGACGTGCTCGTCACGGATGAACAGGTCCGCACCCTCGACCAGTTCGATGCCCATTTCCCGGGCCAGGAAGGCGTGCTCGAAATAGGCACTGTTGAAGCGGCCAGGGGTGAGCAACACGGCAGTGGGGTTGTCCAGTGGGCTGGCGCTCTTGAGCGTGTCCAGCAGCAGGTTGGGGTAGTGGTCGATGGGCGCGATACGCTGTGCGGCGAACAGCTCGGGGAACAGCCGCATCATCATCTTGCGGTCTTCGAGCATGTAGCTGACCCCGCTGGGGGTGCGCAGGTTGTCCTCCAGCACGAAGTAGCTGCCATCCCCGTCACGGACCAGGTCGACGCCAGCGATATGGGCATAGAGCCCGCGGTGCAGGCCCAGGCCCTGCATGGCGATCTGGTAGCCTTCGTTGGCCAGCACTTGTTCCGGCGGGATGATGCCGGCCTTGAGGATGCGCTGGTCGTGGTAGATGTCCTGCAGGAACAGGTTCAACGCCTGAACCCGCTGGATACAGCCGCGCTCGACCATGCGCCATTCGCTGGCGCGAATGCTGCGCGGGATGATGTCAAAGGGGATCAGGCGCTCGGTATCCTCTTTGTCACCGTACAAGGTGAAGGTGATACCGGCGCGGTGAAACAGCAGGTCAGCTTCGCGTCGGCGTTGCTCCAGCAACTCCAGCGGGGTGTTTGCCAACCAGCGGGCGAACTCCTGGTAATGCGGGCGGCAACTTCCGTTCGTATCATACATTTCATTGAAAAATGCCCGGGACATACCCACTCCTTGCCACCGTTGCCGGCAGCTTCATTGCGGTTCATCTACGTGTTTCAGGGTGCGGCCTTGCGGGTCGGTGGGTGTTTTGTCTGCGGTGAGCCTCGAATCCGATCAATTGCTGTGCGTTGTGCACGCAAGAGGCCATTGCAATGAAGGTGCCGAAAGCCGGGCACAGCTCTGGAGTGGCAACAGGCTGGCGGTAACACCTTGAAACTCTTGGGTTTTATTGCTGAATTCGATGACTGCGCCGCATGCAGCCGTGCGGGAACGTCGGGAGGGGGGGGCAGGCGCGCCTCAAAAAAAGGCGCGCTATGCACCGAGCTGCAGCTTTTGCTCCGAATTGGAGCGAGTCCATGGCGAGGCGACACTCCGGCCGCGCAAGCAAGGAGTAGTGCGTTTCGTTCCGAGTGTCAGGTTATGACGCAGTCCCCGACGCAGAATGTTCTGGACGTCGCTTGCAGATCGAAAACGGTCACTATCAATCAATGGATTTGGCCATTTCCGATGTTCCAGCCGCGTCGTTCCAGGATGAAAATGCATTTCGTCGAGTGGGCGGAGGAGGAGTCGGCATGATGGACGAATCCTCCTCCTGTAGTCCGTGACGACGATCAGGCTTGTACCGCGTCGGCCCCGCCAGAGAGCACGGATTTTTTGCGTACCGCTTGATAGAGAAGGCTGGACACCATGAAGCCTGCAATGGCCAGCACGCTCATCAGAATGAACACATAGTTGTAGCCCTGTTGACCAGGGAAGTGGTCGAGGATCGCGCCATAGATGACGTAGGCAAACATGCCAGGGGCATAGCCGATCAGGCAACCGATGCCGAAGGCCGAGCCGGTGATGTGCTGGGGAATGCCGACTTCGCCCATGGGTGCCCAGAACACGCCGCGCATCGAGAAAACAATCAGGGCGAAGGATAGGGTGGCCGCCATCCCCGCATAGATGAAGCCCGGGCTTTTAGGAATCAGCATGATCACGGCCATCAGCGGCAATAGCGCCAGAAATGCCCACTTCAGATAACGGCTGGTGCTCTTGAACTGCTTGTCGGCAATGAAACCGCCGGCAGGCCCGCCGAGGATTTTCAGGAAGTATTGATTGATGATGCCGTAGGCGCCTACCAACGCTACTGGCAACCCGTACATTTCCTTGAGGTAGGGGATGAAATAGGTCAGGCCGCAGTAGACGATGTAGACCATGAACACATTGAGGCTGACCAACCAGATACCGGGTACCTTGATAGCCTCCATCAGGTTTGCCAGACCGTTTTTCGGCTTGGTGGCCGATTGCGCATTACCGCCCTTGAGCAGGACCCAGGTCAGGGTGCCAGCCAGAATGTCGATGACCGAGTAGAACAGGATCGCCGATTTCAGGCCGGCTTCCCCCGAGCCCATGGCGACGAACACGCCCAGTGCGGAAAAGGCCACCAGCGTATCAACCACGCCGCGCCCGCCTTCCAGCAGGCCGAACAACCGGCCTTGCTCCTGATCGTCACCCAGATTGCGGATGGCCTTGAGCAGCGATGGCCAGAACAGGCAGTCGGCACAGACGGCCAACAGACTGAACACGATCAGCAAACTGCTGAAGGGCGGAAAGGTCGCCAGGTACAACCCCAGGCTCCCGGTCCCGATCAGGCCGAGGGGGATCAGTTTGCGCGTGTCGTAGCGATCGGCGAGCAGGCCACCAACCACGAACAGTGCAGTCGCGATGATCGCGTTGGCACTCAACAGCATGCCGATTTCAGTGTGGCTCAGGCCCATGAATTCCTGCATGGGGACATAGAAGGCGTCCTTGAGATTCGCCAGCTTGTAAATGGTGCCGCCACCAAGGATGAGAATCAGGAATCTGAGCCATTTGGCCTTGTTTTGAGTTGTCATTATTGTTCTCCGGGCGTAATCGGGTCGTCAGGTTCAGGCGTTGGAAGGAGCGGCCAGGGTCAGTTCAGCCAAGGTGCGCAGTTCGCCCAGCAAACCTCGGACATAGGCCACCTGATTGTTCGCCCAGCGGTGTTCGTCGGCCAGCATGCGCTCGAGCGAGTAGCCTTTCGGGAGCGGCGTTTCGCTCATCTCCCGGTAAGCAATGAATGGATCGGCTGCTTCGAGGCTCTGGCGGAAGGCCGGGGCCACGTAGTGATTTTCCTGCTCGAGAATGAACGCGATCACTTGCGGGGTTGCTTCGCCCAGCATCAACAGTTCGAACAGCATGCGGGCGCTGGGCAGATCGTCTTCGTCGCTGCCTTGCAACACGCCGTAATGGCCGAAGCCGTTTTGTTCGGGGACGATGCGTACGCCCTTGAGGTGAGCCTGGCGGATGTGCGGCGCCAGGTTGTGCAGGGCCTGCAGGGGCTGTTCGCAGGCATTGATCATGTTGCCGAAGTCGAACAGGGCATGCAGGCGAGGGTGGTTGACACGGTTGAGCAGCTGCGCGATTTCGCTGCTCTTGAGTTCTTCATGCTGCTCGAAGTCAAAGTACAGATCGTTGGCATCGGCCTGTTGTGCGAGGTAGTGCAGGTCGGTCTCGATCACGTCCATGACCCGCGACAGCGGACCCTCGTAACGTGAGTAGACACGGATGTTGCGCACGCCCAGTGCGTTGGCGATGGCGATCACCTGGTCGACATCCTTTTTCAGCGTGCTGCTGATTTCCAGATGCACATCCAGCCCCAGCGCCTTGGCCTTGCTGGCAAACACCTGGAGCTGCTCTGGCGACATCTGGCTCAGGCTGTTTTCCTCGCCGTCGAGCAAGTGCAGGCTCAGGCCTTGCAGCTCGTGGCGATAGGCGAAGTCCAGCATGTCCGCGGGTGTGACACGACCGTGGGTGAGGTTGGTCAGTAGCGGGTAGGCGTGGGCAAACAGGCGCAATTGCCCGAGACGCTCAAGCAACCGCTGGGCCAGTGCTTCTGTCAGCACTGGAGCAGCCACGTGTTCGACCACCTTGTGGCTCAGCAAGGCGTTGAATCGTTCCTGGATCTTGTTGTTCATTAGAGTTGTTCCTGGTTCAGGCACCGGTCTACCGGCGCAGCCTTTATCGCGCCAGCCAGGAACTCTCGATAGATCCATTATCAATTAATTGATAAGGCCACTTTCCACGCATCAAGTGGTCGGCGGAAGATAACCCAGCGTGTGCAAAGCCTGGGCCAGCTCCTCGACACGCTCCCGGGCCTGCTTTTCAGGCGTGCCGGCAAAACCGATCAACAGGGCAGGCGGCAGGTCACGCTTGATGCGGTAGTCGCTCAAGGCGTAGGTGTGGATGTTGTGTCGGGCCAGTTGCCGGGCGATTTCAGTGTCACTGAGTTCGGGGGGCAGCCAGGCGATCAGGTGCATGCCAGCATCCGTCGGAGTGATCCTGAAAAAGCTGCCGATCTGCTTTTCAAGTTGTTCGATCAACGCCTGCTGGCGCGCCTTGTACAGTGCACGCATGCGGCGGATGTGCCCCAGGAAGTGGCCTTCGCTCATGAAGTCGGCCGTTGTGGCCTGAAGCAGTGTGGGCGGGCTGCGATCCATGACCGCGCGCAGGGTGCAGAAGGGCTCGACCAGAGCCTGCGGCAGAATCACATAGCCCAGTCTCAGTGACGGGAAGAGCACTTTGCTGAACGTGCCGACGTAGATCACTCTGGCCATCTGGTCCATGGCATACAGTGCCGGAAGAAGTCGACCACTGTAGCGAAACTCGCTGTCGCAATCGTCCTCGATGATCCAGCTCTGATGCTTCGCAGCCCAGTCGATGAGTGCCTGGCGCCGCACATAACTCAGGGTGACACCCAAAGGATGCTGACGCGAAGGCGTACAGAATACCAGGCGCGCATCAGGGCACTCGGCAAGGCCTTGCTGGACATCGATCCCCTGTTCATCAATACGCAACGGAATGATCCGGGCCCCCTGGGCTTGCAACGCAATTCGCGCGGCGATGTGCCCAGGGTCTTCCATCCAGACACTGTCCTGCGGATTGAGCAGCAGCATGCCCAGCAGGTTGAATGCTTGCTGCGCGCCGGAAACGATCACTACCTGCCCGGCATTGCAGTCGATACCTCGCGCATCGAAGACATACTCGGCAATCGCTGTGCGAAACGCCTGCAAGCCTTGCAACTCGCCATAACCCAGGATCGCCTTGGTTGGCTTTAGCAAATGTCGGTTCATCAGGCGCCGCCAGATTGCTTGCGGAAACCCTTCATAGGTGCTGTGACTGGGCAGGAAGGAGGTCGGCGTCGCCGGATCCCAGTCGGCATAGGACACCCCGCGAAAATGATCGCTGCGCAGCGACAGCATCGACTGGCTCAGTTCGGACAGGCGCGGTGGCTGGCGCGGTTGCTCGTCCTCGATACTCCGGTTTTCCCACTCAGTACCGACATACGTACCTGCACCCGTGCGCGAGGCCAGGAAACCTTCGGCAATCAACTGATCGAAAGCATTGAGGATGGTGATCCGCGACAGCCCCAACTCGATGCTCAAGGTCCGCGTCGACGGCAGGCGCACGCCCCCCTGAATTCTGCCGTTGAGTATCTGTTTGCGAATTTGCAGATACAGTTGACGGTACAGAGGTATGGCACTGGCACGGTCCAGTTCGATAGCCGACAGCAGCAAACCTGTGGGGGATTTCATGACATGCTCGTCTGGTGAAATGGGACTTGACCTGGAAACCGTCAGGCGACGGGGCTTTCAGGGTAGCGAGCGATACCCGATAAGTCATCCGTCCGGCTTTGATGTCCGGTGCAGTTTGATGGCTGGATACTGCAGAAAAGACCGAATAAAGCGTCCGCTTTGGGTCGTTGACGCTCAGTCGCGAATGGCTGCTAACGATCCATTGCGGACACCTGTAACCGGGGCCGCTTCGCGGCCCATCGCCGGCAAGCGCGGCTCCCACAGGTACAGCGCATGCCTGAAAGTTGGTGATATTCCTGTGGGAGCCGGCTTGCCGGCGATGAGGCCGGTACTGACTACAGAGCTTTGGATCAGTGTCCGCCGTGGGTCGTTAGCCGCCATTCGCGGTCGATCGCTTTTGGCCCAAAGCGGACGCTAAAGGATAACTGGTTTCGTAAGCGCGACGCCGCTCCTGTGGGAGCGGGTTTACCCGCGAAGAGGCCGGTGCAGGCGACACAACATGGTGATCACTGCTGACTCGCCGGCCGGTGATGAGTGAGAGGCGCCAATGGAAGTGTTACTGCACATTCCCTTCGCTTGAAACGCTTCCCTGACACCGGTAGTCTTTGCCCGCTGCTGTAAGTCCAGCGGCCGGGTTTGGTCACCCGCAATCATCAAGGCGCACAAGCGCCCGCTCTGCGATACAGTTGGCGCTTTTTTGTGCCCGCTGTTTCGTTTTATGGCGGCTGTGCGTGGGGCGCCTCCGTGCGCGCCGGTTTCCTTGATTCCCGGTTGACCAACCCGCGTACAGTCGCCACCCATTCGTTTGGTCACGTTGTGTGGCGGCTCCAGTGAATCAAGGAGCGACACAATGACAAAAGGCTTACCCGATCCTCCCGTACGCGCCACCACGGCGTCCTCCAGTTTCTCCACGTGCGAATGCAGCCATCCGCCGTTGTTTGCCGTGCGTTCTGGGGTGGACTACGAAGATGCGCTGGTGCATCTGTCCACGCTGCTCAAAGGCGCTTTTGCGACCAATCTCAAGGCACTGGAGCTGGCCAAGGGAACCTGTCGTGATCTGTTGTTGAGCAATGACCATGGGCTGGATTCGGCCAAGGCGGTGGTGGAGGCGTTGCTGGATGGGGTGGAGAGACAGCAACTGGTTGGGCGGAAGACGGTACCGGGTGTCTGACGAGCGTTTGGGCTTTGTTTGACTCAAGCGGCAGCCGTGATTGACCTCGAGGGCCCCTTCGCGGGTGAACCCGCTCCCACAGGTTCAGCGCCAACTCGAAGCCCGCGCAGTATCTGTGGGAGCGGGCGCGCCCGCGAAGCAGGCGACGCGGTGGATGGCACCGGCTTTGCCGGTGTTCGCGGGCAAGCCCGCTCCCACAGGTTCAGCGCAAACTCGAAGCCCGCGCAGTATCTGTGGGAGCGGGCGCGCCCGCGAAGCAGACGACGCGGTGAATGGCACCGGCTTTGCCGGTGTTCGCGGGCATGCCCGCTCCCACAGGTACCGTGTGATCTCAAGTGCGACGCCGGCCCTGTGGGAGCGGGTTTACCCGCGAAGAATGCGACATGGTGCATGGCACCGGCTATGCCGGTGTTCGCGGGTAAACCCGCTCCCACAATGATCGCCGTTGGGCAAAACGACAGCTATGGGTCGTTATCCGCGGTACGCACCAGAACCGTTATCCAACCTGGCGGTCGTTCACCGCTGGCAGGCCCCCGCGCTGTACTGACCATAGCCCCGTATCAGGCTCTAGGTTGCCTTTCGCCAACCACCGATCGTCAGCTCCATCGACCTCCAAGCCTGCCGCCCGGTCAACCGGGAGACCCTAGGCCGCGATGGTGAACCAATGGACGTCCTTGCTGACAATGAAATGTCGACCCGTAGTCATGTGGTCGGGCAACTGATCGTGGTGTTTTCCTTGATTCTGCTGCTGGCCTTGTTACTGGGGCTGTTCTCCCTCTACCGCCTCGCCGAGGCGCTGGATGCCCGGCAAGTGCAGCAAAGCCGCTTCTATGCTGAATCCGCCATGGCCCAGTTGCAGAAAAACGACAAGACGTTCCTGCTGACCCATGCCAACTGGCAGGCCGCCTATGATCACTTGGGCGGGCAGGTCGATGCACATTGGGCATACGACGAGGACAACGTCGGCGCCACGCTCTATACCTCCGATGGGTACGAAGGCGTATATGTGCTCGATGACGACGGCACTCGGTACGCAATACTGGACGGTAAGCTCAGCCAGCAGGGCCTGGAGCATCATACTGTCAGTGCTGGCAAGATCCTGCAGGAGGCTCGGCAAGCAGCTCAGCACGATCAGGCGTCTTCAGGCTACCTGGTCTTTCGTGGCCAGCCGGCGGTGTACGTCGCTGCACTGATCCGCCCGCAGACCCAGCCGGCCCGCCCGCCGGGACCAACTGCGGTGTTGGTGTTCATTCGGGTTCTATCGCCACAGGTGCTTTTGCCGCTGGGCCAGGCGGCGGGGTTGTCCGGCCTGGCCGTGGACGATTCGGCCGATCAGCGCCAAGGGCGCGGTGCCCTGCCACTCGAAGGCAGCGGCCACGCCTTGACATGGGATATACCGCAGCCTGGCACCGAACTGACCCAGACGGTTATCGCGCCCTTGGCTATCGCTGTTCTATTCATCGCGTTGAGCATGGCATTGTTTGCACGCTATGCGATTCGGGCCAGCACCAGGATCGATCGTAGCCACCGTGCTCTGGTGACTTCCAGGGCTGCCCTGCAATCGAGTGAAGAGCGCTTCAAGGCCGTGGCCGAAGCCGCGTCGGACTGGATATGGGAAACTGATGTACTCCTTCGGCTGACCTACCTGTCGGACCGGTTCACCGCACTCACCGGGCACCCGGTCGAGGCGTGGCGACAGCGCCCGATTACCAAGTTGCTGTCGTGTGACACCAGTAACCTGCGGACCTCGCTGCACAGCCTGGCCGCGACAGGCTCTTCCGGCACGCTGCGTTGCCAGTACCAGGACCATCTCGGTCAACAGCGTATCTGCAGGATCGCATCTCGTGCGATCGTGGCAGAGGGCGTCTGTACCGGCTTTCGTGGCACGTGCAGCGACATCACCGACGAAGTGGCCGCCCATGCCCAGATTCAGCACCTGTCTTTGCACGACGCCCTGACCGGCCTGCCGAATCGCAACAAGCTGTTCCGTTTTCTCGAACAATCAACGCCTGGCGCCCAGCTGGCGCTGTTGATGCTGGACCTGGACAACTTCAAGCCCATCAACGACAGCCTTGGGCATCCAGCCGGCGACGCGGTGCTGCTCGAGGTAGCGAGCCGCCTCGGTCAAGCTACCCGTGACAGTGATCTGGTCGCCCGTCTGGGAGGTGATGAATTCATCGTCGTACTTACCCGGCCGGGCGATCACGAAGACATGGACCGGTTCTGCATGCGCGTGATCGAGGCGATCAAGCGCCCCATTCAGGTCGAAGGGCATGTCGTGCAAGTGGGGGTGAGCCTGGGTGTAGTGCTGTCGGCCGAATACCCCGGTACACCGAGCGACCTGATCCGGCACGCCGACGTGGCCCTTTACAGCGCCAAGCAGGCGGGCAAGAACACCTGGCGCTTCTTTTCGGCACAGATGAACGCAGCATTGATGGAGAAACGTGTGCTGGAAAGCGAGTTGCGCGAGGGTATACCGCGTGGCGAACTGGTGCTGCATTTTCAGCCGCGCTTCAAGGTCGATGGGGTCTCGATCGCATCGGCCGAGGCCCTGGTGCGCTGGCAACACCCTCGCTTGGGCCTGCTGCGCCCGGACCGTTTCATTCCACTTGCCGAGGAGTCCGACCTTATCGTGCTGCTTGGCAACTGGGTGCTGCATGACGCCTGCATCAAGGCGCGGGGCTGGCCGCAGGCGGTGATGGTTTCGGTCAACATGTCGCCGGCCCAGTTCAGCCGCAGTGATGTGGTCCGCGACGTCGGTAACGCGTTGCGCGCCACCGGGCTGCCAGCCCACCGCCTGGAGCTGGAAATTACCGAAAACGTCATGCTCAACGATGTCGAAGGCGCACTGCACACCATGCTTGCACTGAAGGAGCTGGGCGTGCGCCTGAACATGGACGACTTCGGGACCGGTTACTCCTCGCTGGGCTACCTGCGTACCTACCCGTTTGACAGCATCAAGATCGACAAGCGCTTCGTGCAGCACCTGGGCAAGAGCGGCAGCGACCGTAGCGTGGTCCAGGCCATCATCAACCTTGGCAATGCAATGGGCATGACGGTGACTGCCGAAGGTGTCGAGACCGCCGAGCAATTGGCCTTGCTCAGCGATGACCAATGCCATGAAGTACAAGGCTTCCTGCTCAGCAAACCGCTGGAAAACGAGGCACTGATGGGGATGATGAAAGACCAGGTGTCGTTAGCGCAATGACGCTTCGCAGAGGAGGGCAGTTTCATTCGGATGCAAACGACGGCCGTTCCGCGAACCATGCCACCGCCAGCTCCTTGAACGCCTCAGCCGAAGGCGTCAGCGGATAGCGTTGATCATGCGCCAGCACGATGCTGTGCGTTGGCAATTTCTCCTCGGTCGGCCGACACACCAGCGCTTGACCATCATAACTGCGGTCACCAAACGGCCGGGTGTAGATCAGCGCCACGCCAAACCCGTTGGCGACCAGGCTACGCTGCATCTCGAAGGTGCGCACACGGTGTACAGCGGCGGGCGAAAGATCGTAGAAGCTGAACAGATCCAGCACATGCTGCCAGCTGTGGACCTGATCGGTGACTACCAATGTGTATTCGGATAGCGCTTTGAGGCTGACGCGCGATTCCTTGGCCAACGGGTGATCGGCAGCCAGCAGTACCTGAGCGGTCAGCTGACACAGCTGGGTGCATTGAGTGTTCGGCGGCAGGCCCAGATCGTAGGTGATCGCCAGCTCTATCGCACCCTCACTCAGCCGCTTGCCAACATAATCGAAGCTGCCTTCGCGCATATCGACCGTGACCCTCGGGCAGGACTCCTGCATCCGGCGCACGATCTGTGGCAGGCAATAGGGCGCCAGGTCTTCAAAACACCCGACCACCAACTCTCCGACACACTCTCCCGCATTGGCATTGATCTCGGCAAAGGTCCGAGCCTCGCTCAGAACGCGGCGGGCCTGGACCATGACGGTACGCCCGAACGGGGTCAGCGATATGCCGAGGCCACGTTGGCGCACGAAAATCGATTGGCCCAGCACCTCTTCCAATTCGCTGATGGCCGCCGAAATGGAGGGCTGCGAAACATGAAGCTCCATGGCGGCAGTCGTGAGGTTCCCGTGCTTGGCCGCTGCGAGCGCGTAGCGCAGTTGTCGCAGTGTGAACTTCATAGGTTTTTCCGTTGTGATACATCAGGACATATTATTTTATCCTTTTTTGAGGTTGTGAAATATTTCCTCTGTGTAGTGGCAACCGATCACAGGTGCCACGCCGATGCCGATTGCAAGGCTGATCAGCCAGTTTGGCGACCCTCTTTGGGCCGGATGCCCTCGACTACTGCAATCCATGTTCTTGTTTGGGAGCGTCACAATGAAAATTACAAAGGCTCTGCTGACCACCACACTATCTTTCGGGCTGCTGGCGGCCGCTGGTGCCAGCCAGGCGGCCGGCTGGTGCGAGTCTGGCAAACCGGTGAAATTCGCCGGATTGAACTGGGAAAGCGGGATGCTGCTCACCGACGTGATGCAGTTCGTGCTGAAAAATGGTTATGGCTGTGAAACCGACAGCCTGCCGGGTAACTCCATCTCCATGGAAAACGCCCTGAGCAGCAACGACATTCAGGTGTTTGCCGAAGAGTGGGTAGGGCGCAGCGAGGTCTGGAACAAGGCTGCGGCCGCCGGCAAGGTCGTTGGCGTCGGCGCGCCGGTCGTTGGCGCAGTCGAAGGCTGGTATGTGCCGCGTTACGTGATCGAAGGCGACCCCAAGCGCAAACTCGAAGCCAAGGCACCGAACCTCAAGACCATCGCTGATCTTGGGCAATACGCCCAGGTATTCAAGGACCCGGAAGAGCCGGACAAGGGGCGCTTCTACAATTGCCCGGCCGGCTGGACCTGCGAGCTGGACAACAGCGAGATGCTCAAGCACTACGGCCTGGAAAGCAGCTACACCAACTTCCGCCCGGGCACCGGCCCGGCACTGGATGCCGCCGTGCTGTCGAGCTACAAGCGTGGCGAGCCGATCCTGTTCTACTACTGGTCGCCGACGCCGCTGATGGGCCTGGTCGACCTGGTCAAGCTGGACGAGAAGCCAGGCGTGGATAAATCCCTGACCATCAAAGTGGGCCTGTCGAAGGCCTTCCACGAGCAGGCGCCGGAACTGGTGGCGGTGCTGGAAAAGGTCAATCTGCCGATCGACCTGCTGAACCAGAACCTGGCGCGCATGAGCAAAGATCGCATCGAGTCGCCGGAACTGGCCAAGTTGTTCCTCAAGGAGCACCCCGAGGTCTGGCACAGCTGGGTCAGCGAAGACGCAGCCAAAAAGGTGGACGCGGCACTCTGAGCGTATGGGTTCGTCCGGCTCCTGCCGGACAAGGCACGCGACAGTCCGTTTCATGCACTTGCTCGAGAGAATTCCATGTTTCCCAAGAACTTCACGTTTTCCATTGCCGACTGGGTAAATGGCTGGGTCGATGCGCTTGTAACCAACTACGGTGACGTGTTCCGGCACATCTCCGACACCCTGCTGTGGGCCATCGTCAACCTCGAAGGCCTGCTGCGCGCAGTACCCTGGTGGCTGATGCTGGCCGTTGTTGCCGGTATCGCCTGGCACGCCACCCGTAAAGTCGTGACCACTGCCGTGATCGTCGGCTTGCTCTTTTTGGTCGGCGCGGTCGGCCTCTGGGACAAGCTGATGCAGACCCTGGCGCTGATGCTGGTCGCAACGCTGATATCGGTCCTGGTCGGCATTCCGCTGGGCGTGCTGTCGGCGCGCAACGATCGCCTGCGGGCGGTGTTGATGCCGCTGCTCGACATTATGCAGACCATGCCCAGCTTCGTGTACCTGATCCCGGTGCTGATGCTGTTCGGCCTGGGCAAGGTGCCGGCGATCTTTGCCACCGTCATCTATGCCGCGCCGCCGCTGATTCGCCTGACCGACCTGGGCATTCGCCAGGTGGATGGCGAGGTCATGGAGGCGATCAACGCTTTCGGTGCCAATCGCATGCAACAACTGTTCGGTGTGCAGCTGCCACTGGCGTTGCCGAGCATCATGGCCGGTATCAACCAGACCACCATGATGGCCCTGTCGATGGTGGTCATCGCCTCGATGATCGGTGCCCGCGGCCTGGGTGAAGACGTCCTGGTCGGCATCCAGACCCTGAATGTGGGCCGCGGCCTCGAAGCGGGCCTGGCCATCGTGATTCTGGCGGTCGTGATCGACCGCATTACCCAGGCCTATGGCCGACCACGGCATGGGGTGGGCAAATGAGCGCCAAACAGACAATGAACAAGATCGAAGTCAAGAATGTCTTCAAGATATTCGGTGCTCGCGCCGAAGATGCCCTGAAACTGATCCGCCAGCAAAAAGCCAAGGATCAGGTCCTGGCCGAAACCGGCTGCGTGGTCGGGGTCAACGATCTCTCGTTGTCCATCGGCAGCGGCGAGATCTTCGTGATCATGGGGCTGTCGGGCTCGGGCAAGTCGACCCTGGTGCGCCACTTCAACCGCCTGATCGACCCGACCAGCGGCCAGATCCTGGTCGATGGCGAAGACATTCTGCAGTACGACATGGACGCCCTGCGCGAATTCCGCCGGCACAAGATCAGCATGGTATTCCAGAGCTTCGGCCTGTTGCCGCACCGCAGCGTGCTGGACAACGTCGCCTACGGCCTGAAAGTCCGTGGCGAGAGCAAGGCCAGGTGCGCAGAGCGTGCCCTGCACTGGATCAACACCGTGGGCCTCAAGGGTTACGAAAAGTCGTACCCGCACCAGTTGTCGGGCGGCATGCGTCAGCGCGTCGGCCTGGCCCGCGCTCTGGCAGCCGACACCGACATCATCCTGATGGACGAAGCCTTCAGTGCGCTCGACCCACTGATTCGCGCCGAAATGCAGGACCAGTTGCTGGAGCTGCAGAAGACACTGCACAAGACCATCGTGTTCATCACCCACGACCTGGACGAGGCGGTGCGTATCGGCAACCGGATTGCCATTCTCAAGGACGGTCGCCTGGTCCAGGTCGGTACGCCGAAAGAAATCCTCTACCAACCTGCGGACGAATATGTAGATCGTTTCGTGCAGCGTCGCGTAGCTTCGCTTTAAGGAACCGGGTGTATGTCGTTTGCCGAAAGAATCATCATCGCCGACGCGCCAGTGCGTTGGCAGGACGTGGTGGCAGTGGCCCGGCATGGCGCGAAGCTTGAGCTGGCCCCATCGGCCTGGGCACGGATCGAGAACGCCCAGGCGATTGTCCAGCGCATCGTTTCCAGCGGTGACCGCGCCTATGGCGTCAACACCGGGCTTGGCGCCTTGTGCAATGTCTCGTTGCAGGACGAACAACTCAGCCAGCTGTCGCACAACACCTTGCTCAGCCATGCCTGTGGCGTGGGTACGGCGCTGTCGGACGAACAGACCCGGGCGATCATGTGCGCGGCGATCATCAATTTCTGCCAGGGCCGTTCCGGCCTGCAGCGCAAGGTGGTCGAGGCGCTGCTGACCTTGCTCAACCAGCACATCACACCGCAGGTGCCGAAGCAGGGGTCGGTGGGGTACCTGACCCACATGGCGCATATCAGCATCAGCTTGCTGGGCGTCGGCCAGGTCAGCTATCGCGGCCAGATCATGCCGGCGCAGCAGGCCTTGGCCGAGGTCGGCCTGGCGCCGGTCAAACTGGGTGCCAAGGATGGCCTGTGCCTGGTCAACGGTACCCCTTGCATGACCGGCCTTAGCTGCCTGTCCCTGGACGATGCCACGCGGTTGAGCCAATGGGCGGATGTTATCAGTGCCATGAGCTTCGAGGCCCTGCGCGGCCAGCTCGATGCCTTCGACCCTGAAATCATCGCGATGAAACCGCACCCCGGCATGCAGCGCGTGGGCAGTAACCTGCGGCGCCTGCTCGACGGCAGCGAAATCATTGCCAGCAGCCAAGGCATTCGCACCCAGGACGCGTTGAGCATTCGCTCGATTCCGCAGGTTCATGGCGCCGCCCGCGACCAGCTGGACCACGCTGCGCGGCAGATCGAAACCGAACTCAACTCCACCACCGACAACCCGATGCTGCTGGGTACGCCCGAGTCGTATCGGGTGGTTTCCCAGGCGAATCCGCACGGCCAGTCGGTGGCCATGGCGGCTGACTTGCTGGCCATCGCGGTGGCCGAGATCGGGGCGATTGCCGAGCGTCGTCTCGATCGCCTGATCAACCCGTTGGTCAGCGGTTTGCCGGCTTTCCTGGTCAGCCAGCCGGGAGTTAATTCGGGGATGATGATTGTCCAGTACGTGGCTGCTTCACTGTGTGCAGAAAACCGTCAGCTGGCACAACCGGCAGTCGTCGACAACTACGTCACCTCCGGCCTGCAGGAGGATCATCTGAGCATGGGCACCAATGCCGGGTTGAAGCTGCACCGCGCCCTGGAGAACTGCACGCAGATCCTCGCCATCGAATACCTGTTGGCGGCCCAGGCATTCGAGTTCCTCAAGGAGCAGCGCTTTGGCGCGGGTACCAACGTTGCCTGGCGGTTGTTGCGCGAACGGGTCCCGGCGTATGCCCAGGACCGTTGGCTGGCCCCGGATATCGCCAGCAGCGCATCGATCCTGAAGGATCCGGGCCTGCTTGGCGCTGCATTCCCCGAGCTGCTATGACCAATGCAAGGGCCACTCATGGCTTCGGCTCGTGAGGGGCAGGACCTGTGCAATCGGGGGGGGGGCAAATGCCCCCTTGATTGTGAACGACCAATATTCAGAAAAAAGGCCAGGGTGCCATGCACCCTGGCCGAGCTCATTTCAAGTTAGCGATTTTCGCTACCACGACCGCCGCCGTGGCTGTTCTGTCCGCCTTTACGTCCAGCCTCGGAGGCGCGTTCACGGTCGTTGGCAAAGTTGCCCCCAGAGCTCTGACCGCCTTTGCGACCTGCCTCCGATGCCTTCTCACGGTCATTGGCAAAGTTGCCTGGGTTGTTCTGTGCGTTACCACCTTGGTTGCCACGATTGCTTTGGTTGTCAGCCATGATCTTTCACCTCATGTCGTCACACAGGAAAGTCTGTGTTCAATTCGGACGTCAGGCAGAGGGGCGTTTGCTCTACTGCATTTTGTTCGGCCCGACGGGTTGCGCGAAAGAACCCGTGCGGGCGCCTGTGGTGCAGCAGAGCTTTGTTCGCCAACCTTTGGGAAGGACCTGGCTTGCATCGACTTTGACGGCACGGTTGTTCAGCTCCTGCGTCGTGAATGGGTGATTGCAAAGCCTACGATCATTCCAAGCGCCGCGGCGCCGATCAGGAGAGGCGTCTTGTCCTTTGGCTTCCTCCAGCCTCCGTCGACACTCCTCCTGCCGCTCGGCGGCTCAAAGAGGTTGCCAGATGATGTTTCGGCTTTGGGACTGCGGTTTATCCCCCGACGCGTCAGCCACCCCGATAACAGAGGCAGGCCCGGTACCAGGTAGCTGGCCAGATGCGCCAGGCGGGCTGTGGCACCGACCGTGGTGTGAGCGCGTGGTGAAATTGCACAGGCCACCATCGCCTTCGCCACAAGTTCGGGATCATATACAGGGCCCGGAGGCGTCAGCGCATGGCCTGTGTAGTTGCCGCCGTCTCGGAAGCCCGGTGTGTCCATGACGGCCGGATAGATATCGCACACGTGGATATCGGGAAACTCCGTCAGTTCCCCCCGCAGCGCCTCGGTCAGGCCGCGCAAGCCGAACTTGCTCGCCGAGTACGCGGCTGCATAGGGTTGGGCCACCCAGCTGCCCAGTGACAGCGTGTTGATCAGGATGCCGCTGCCCTGGGCTTTGAAGAGGGGGAGGGCTACGAACGCACCGCGCAGGTAACCCATCAGGTCGGTCTGAATGACCTGCTCGTGGGCCTCCAGCGGTGTTTCCTCGAAATTGCCGACCGCCCCAACGCCGGCGTTGTTGATCCAGATATCGATTCGCCCGTGGCCGAACTCTGCTGCCTGTGCGGCCAGCGCTTGCACCTGGTCGTTGCGGGTGACGTCGGTCGTGATCGCGATGGCATCGGTACCGCAGTCGGTGCATTCATCCAGCACGTCGAACAACGCCTCTTCATCGCGCGCAGCGAGCACCAGGCGAGCACCCTTGCAGGCAAATGCGTGCGCGGCGGCCCGGCCGATACCGCTGGAAGCGCCAGTGATCACCACGACTTTGCCGCGCAGTGGACCTCTGCTCTGAACGCCCCCGCGGGGCGCTTCCTGTTCTGTGCCAGATTTCTTGTGGTCGTCAAGTGGCGCGATCGTTTCGCTGGCCTCGATCCGAGAAAGCTCAAGAGCGGTGCCATCGACCAGGGTCAACCTCAGCCCTTCAATCGTGCCAGCCTCCCGGTTCGGAAACACGGGTTCACCCTCGGCATCCACGCTGTCGTAGATGAAGCGCGTGCCTTCGATCCACCCCACGGCGGTCAAAAGCTCAGGGCCGAGATAATACTTCCCGTCTTGAAAGAAGCCAGGGAACTGATGAGCCCGCTCCACGTTTTCCACGCGATAGCGTTCTCCTGGTTTCATACCTGTCGCTTGATCGATCATTTTGCAAACCCCTGTAGTTGGACCTCGGAAATGCCAGCCTTTGCTGTGCTAGTCAGAAGCAGGCCCGGTGCGCTTGACGCCGCGCGGGCCAGCAACGCTCCGGATACCAACGCGCTCGTTGGCACCTGCCCGGCAGGCGCATCTTTGCGTGTTGGATATGCAGGGGAAGCCAGGGCGGACGGCAAAGTTCAGACCAACAAGTCCGGTGGTACCAAACGGTGCTTCGTTGCATCCGTGTGTCACTGGATGATGTCCTGAACCGCCGCGCCCGTATTTCCGCTGGTTCCTCGGCCCTGGGCAGTAAACGCTGTGCTATCACTACCTGCATGGTTTTCGCCATAGGGGCCCGGGGATTTCATGATGAAGCGCCTTTATTGCCTGCTGTTGATTCTTTTCACCCTGCAGCCCTTGGCCGGGCACGGTATCGACGTTGCAGGCAGTGCCACAGATGGCGTACCCGGTGAACCGGCCGAGCTGACCATCGCCAATCGCAGCATCTTCATCTTCCACGCCACCTTGCTGGGGGAAACGCCGGCGGCGCGGGTGCAACGGGCCACAGCCGTGATCGAAGAGGCATTGCGCGGGACTGATGAGCTGAAGGTCAGCGTCGACCCCATCCTGAATAGCCACCTGGTGCTATTGGGAGAGCGGCGTGCCTTCATCATTGCGCCGCAGGACCTGGGCCTGGCCGGTGGCGATACTCGCGAAGCCGCCGAGCAGGCAGCCGCTATGCTGCGCCTGGTGGTCGACGAGACCGGTCAGGCCCGCAGCCTGCGCTTTCTGCTCAAGGCAGCAGGCTACTCGGTGCTGGCCACGTTGATCTACGTGGTGCTCATCAAGGGCACCAACCTGGCTCGGCGCAGGCTCCAAGGCCTGTTGCCGCAGCTGATGCGCGAGCGCGCCCGGCAGATACGGCTCGGGCAGATGCCGCTGTTGGACATGCAGCTGGTCTACACCGTGATCGAACGCCTGTTGCGGCTGCTGCACTGGGGCGTAGTACTGTTGCTGAGCTACCAGTGGCTGAGCTTCGTGCTGTCGCAATTCCCCTACACCCGGCCTTGGGGGGAAAGCCTCAACGTCCACTTGATCGACCTGTTACGTTATCTGCTCGACGGCATTTTGCAGGCAATTCCCGGCATCGCCGTGGCCATCATCATTTTTTTCATCGCCCGCGGTATCAGTGGCTTCAGTCGGCGCCTGCTGGAGCGCATGGCCCGGCCGGGCACCCTCAAGTGGCTGACCGAGGAAACCCTGCAGCCAACCACACGCCTGACCTCACTTGCCATCTGGCTGTTCGCCCTGGTGATGGCGTACCCGTACCTGCCGGGTTCCGGCACCGACGCCTTCAAGGGGCTGTCAGTGCTGCTCGGTCTGATGATTTCTCTCGGCGCCTCCAGCATTGTCGGGCAGGCGGCAGCGGGCCTGATCCTGACCTATTCACGCACCTTGAAGGCTGGCGAGTATGTGCGGGTAGGTGACCACGAGGGCACGGTGACCGAAGTCGGCATGTTCAACACCACGATCCGCACTGGACTGGGCGAAGTCTTGACCTTGCCCAACTCGATGATCACCGGCTCGGTGACACGCAATTTTTCACGTGTTGTACAGGGGCAGGGCTACATCGTCGATACTGTGGTCACCATCGGTTACGACACGCCGTGGCGCCAAGTGGAGGCGATGCTGGTGGAGGCGGCCAAGCGTACCGACGGCATACTGGAAAAACCCAGGCCGCAGGTGTTTCAGACCGGGCTTTCGGATTTCTACCCCGAGTATCGCCTGGTGGCGCAGGCGGTGCCGAGTGAGCCACGGCCTCGGGCAGAACTGCTGAGCCTGTTGCACGGCAATATTCAGGATGTGTTCAACGAGTACGGGGTGCAGATCATGTCGCCGCATTACCTGGGCGACCCCGCGCAGGAAAAGTGGGTGCCGCACGAGCGCTGGTTCACGGCACCTGCGCGGAAACCTGATGTTGGCCAGCAGGGGGAATAGCGTCATAACCGGCGATCACGGGGTCGCCATGCTGCCGACGGTGCTCCCGAACCCGCGTTGGCCAGGCCGTTGCCTTCCTGGCCGGCTTCGTTGCGGGCACGCCTCTTCAGGTTGCTGATACAACCTCATATCAAAAGCCCCAGCCACATTGCGCCGAGGATGACCAGTTGGCCGGGAACAAGGTATCTCCCGAAGCTGCAGCCGCCGCTACCGAGGGACAGAATACATTTGGTCAATGTATTGCCGGTCAATGCCAGTAAACCGGGTACTACCAGGCCATCTACACCGAGTCTACCGGCAACGACCAGTGAGGCGACCGACGCTGTCGCTACGTGAGCATCGGCCAATCCGCTGATGAAGGCCGCGATACTGACCCCGTTGTGGCCCAGATGGTGAAGTAGAAATGCACAGAACAAGGCGATTCCGGTCAGCGCGACGGTGATGATCAGGGCTGTGAAGAGATCGAAGGCACCATCGCCCTGATGCGCTGTTGAAGTGCCTTGGTCGCTGCGCCAGGGCGCAAGCAACAAAGTGCCGTAAACCACCGTACCCACGGTACCGAGCCCGATCGAGGCCACGAAAGGCTTCAACAGGTGTCGGTCGACGATGCCTAGCACCAGGGCGAATTGCGCGATGCTGGCGAGGTTCGACAGTACGGCAGCGGCGGCCAAGGGCCTCACGGCTGTGACTTGCCGACGTGCCTCATGGGCAAGCAGCGCAATGGTTGCCGTGCCGGAGGCGAAACCTGAGGCGATCGCGCTCAGGGGCAAGCCGTAGCGTGGGCCCACCAGACGCATTGCGATATGCCCCAGTGCACCGACGGTCATCAGCAGGACGACCAGCGTACAGATGGTGCGAGGGTTGAGTGCGCCATACGGCCCCATGAACCTGTCCGGTGTCAACGGTAGCACCACCAGCGCTACCGTCAGCAGCATCAAACCATCGCGCAGCTCTTCCTCGCTCAGCTGCTGGAGCACGGAATGGTGCAGCTCGCGGCGCAGTGCCAGCAGCACGGTCAACACCACGCCGACCGCCGTGGCAAGTTCTGGCTCGTCAAGGCTCAGTGCGCCCAGCGTCAGCACCAGTAGCAGAGCGATTTCGCTGGTGACTTCAGGGTCTTTGTCGGCGTGTTTGCGGTAATGCATGCACAGCATCAGAACCAGGCCCAGGCTGGCGACCCCGACCAGCACCGGCCCGGCCAGCAACATGCTGACGTAGCCCAGCAGGGCGGTGATGGCGAAGGTCCTAAGGCCAGCAGCGGCATGATCTTCATTGCGGCCTTTCTTGCGCTCGCGCTCAAGCCCCACCAGCATGCCGATGCCCAGCGCGATGGCACCGTGGCCGACATTCACCGCGTCGAGCATGGCGCCTTCGGGGTGTCCTTGGGGGTGACTTCCGCGCTGCCTTGCTCGAGGGCTATCAAGGCTGGCAAATCGAGTATCTCGACAAGCCTGCCACGCATGCTGACGATGCCCAGCGCGCGCAAGCGGGCGACCGAGCGACACACGGTTTCCAGGCGCAGGCCCAGGTACGAAGCCATGTCTTCCCGGGACATGCGCAGCATGAAGCCGTGGGCAGAGTAACCGCGGCTGACGAAGCGCTGTGACAACCCAACCAGGAAGCTTGCCAGGCGCTGTTCGGCGGTGAGGTTGCACAGCATCAGCACCCGCTCATGCTCACGCACGATTTCTCGGCTCATCAAACGGTTCAGGCTTTGCTGCAGGACGGGAAAGTCACGCGCCAATGCCTGCAGCCGGCGATAGGGGACAGGGCACACCTCGCTGTCTTCCAGGGCAATGGCATCGCATACGTGATGTTCGGTGGCGATGGCGTCGAGCCCAAGTACATCGCCCGGCATCCAGAAATTGATCACCACTCCCTGGCCTTCGGCGCTGTTCAGGCTGGTCTTGAAGCTGCCACAGCGCACGGCATAAAGCGTCGTCAGCGGATCGTTGGCGTTGAACAGCGCGGCGCCTTTGCGAATACGCATGCGCGGGCCGATCAGTGCGCCCAGGCAACTGTTGTCATGCACGGGTAAACCGGTGGGCAGGCACAGCCCGCTGACACGGCACTCTGTGCACAGGGTCGTCAGCGGTTTCAGGTGAATCGGTGTTGCCGGGCTCGACGCTGCAGGTTGGTCGAGCAAGGTCACTTTCAGTAGGCCAGTCATTTTCAGGCCTCCTTCGCGCATCGGAGACCTGCCTGGGCTGCCATCCCTGCATTGGTTTTGCCAACGCTGCCCATACCTGGGCGTGGTGACCAGTCGGCGAGCATGTCCCGCGAGTGGGGCGCGTTGAGGCGCGCATTCAACCGGTCGACAAAGGCTTGCGCTTCGGCGGACGTAACGAAGCTCACCCGGCAGTCGTCCATGCGGACCCACCAGCGGTTCTGCTGAGGGCTATTTTCGACGTAGATGTTCATGGAAGCCTCCAAAAGCATGCATGAGCAAACCAACTGCAAATCCATGCGAAAACGAAGGCATCCCTGCCGGCAACAGGGGTGTTCAGGGCGTGATGGCCATTTTCATCGCACTATCGCGCCGGTTGGCGAACGACCATAGGCGACACTCGATGGTTTTCATGAGCGCCATGGCACGCCTCCGGGGCATTCGATGATTGTTGTTGGTGTAGGGTCAGATTGCGCCGTTAAGGGCCAGGAGCTTTGACCAGCATCAAATTTTCGCCCAGCGGGCGTTGCCGTTTGTCCGCCCAGTGGTTCAGTTGATAAACATCAAATCCGCCAGGTGCGGGTGATGGATGATCCAGGAACACTTCCCAACCGCTGAGGTGCGCCATGGACAACCCGCAAAGACTCCTGCTGATCGCCTCGCCTCTGATGCGGCGCACCCCGGTCTACGACCGTGCGGCTGCGCTGGCCAAGGCCAAGGGCATGGCCCTGCATATCGTTGCTTTCGACTATCTCGAAGGCCTTGCCACGGCGGGCCTGGTCAACGACAAGGCACTGGCTGTGATGCGTGAAGGTTATGTACAGCAACACCGTGGATGGCTGGAAACCCAAGCGCTTTCGATGCGCCGTAACGGGGTCACGGTCACCACCGAAGTGGTATGGGTGCAGCATCCGCTGGACGAGATCCTCGTCCACCTGCGCGAGCAGCCGTTCGCCATGCTGATCAAGGCCTTCGAGCATGAGCCCTGGTGGGCGCGGGCGATGTTCACCTCGCTCGACATTCAGTTGCTGCGGGAAACCCGCATCCCCCTGCACCTGGTGCATCAGGCCAGCCACGCGCTGCCGCGCAAGATTCTGGCTGCCGTGGACCTGTCCCGCCCCGAGGACCAGTTCGAGGGGTTCAACGACCAGATCATCAGTGAAGCGCTGAAACTGGCATTACAGTGCAACGCCCAGATCGAACTGCTATATGCCTACGACCTGGGGTCCATGTACCTGGACTCAGGCGGCAGCCGCGAGCATTCGTTTCTGTTCGACTCCAACCTCGCCCAGACGCTGCACGAGGCGCAAAGCGAGGCATTCCAGGCACTGGCCGAACGTAACGGTATCGCCGCCGAACACCGCCACCTGCGGCTGGGAGACCCTGCCAAGGTGCTGGCGCTGTTCATGGAGAACAATGATATCGATGTGCTGGTCATGGGCAGTTACCACCATCGCGGCATTGGCTGGTTCATCGGTAGCACTGCGGAGCGGGTATTGCATCGGTTGTCCAGCAGCGTGCTGGTGATATCACCAGAGCATTCCCAAGGCTGAGAGACAAGGCCCGAAAGGGCCTTGCTTTCAGGCGTGAAGATCGAGCTCGTGAAGGATTTCGCTGACATCGCCACCCAGGTAGCGGGAGGTGAACCCCAGGGTCTTGGTCAGCCGGTGCATGGCGTAGTTGTTCGCCAGGTCCCTGGAGATCATGCAGTGGAAGCCATTGCGCTTCGCGGCCGCAATCAGGTGCTGCATCAGCAGCCGGCCCAGCCCCTTGCGTTGCCATTCTTCATTTACGGCTACCGCGCATTCGCACTGGAGGCTGCCGGGAACACTGGCATACCGGCTGACCCCGATCTGGCGCAACTGGCCATCTGCATGGACCAGGGCAACGTAGGCTTCGCACTGGTGATGATCCACTGGCATATGCTGCGCATCCAGGCTCGGCACACCGCCACTGAGGCCGGCAATGAAGCGGAAACGCCGGGCCTCGTAGGCGATCGTGCTGAGAAAGCGGCGGTCCCTTTCGCGGTCTTCCTCGCGCAGGGGGCGGATCAGTACGGCAGAGCCATCAGAAAGCTTTTCGATCCAATACTCGCACGCGTCTGGCTTTTCAGTCTGCTGCCTGTTCATGTCGCCTCCCGGACACCTGGTCGATGCTTGCCAGAGCTGTTGTACCGTGCTGGGCGGCGCCGGTTCTGACAATCGTCAAGTTCCGGCTCGGATGGTGGTTTTCTGATCTGCATCAAGCGCGAACAGGCCTGCTTTCGGACAATCGCCTACATCATCACGCCAGCCGCGCAAGCCCGGAGGTTCGCCATGGGTCAATATCGACAACTGCTGGTGCTGCTCACCGAGCTCGATCCGCATTCGGCCGCGCTGCGCCGGGCCCTGGCGCTGGCGCATGTCAGTGGTGCCAGTGTGCATGTACTGGGCTTGTTCGAACCGACGCAGGAGCACCTGCTGCGCGAAGAGCGATTGAACGAGGCCGATATCCGGCGTCAGTTCGACCACTACGGTTTGCGGCTGGCGGGGTTGGTCGAGCGTCACCGTGGCAGCGGCATCGCTCTGACGGTCGACACCTTGCAGGCAGATGACATCCGCAGCCAGGCCATCGACTACATCAGCGAACTGCACCCCGATATGGTCATCAAGGACAGCGAAGTGACGCCAACCATGGTGCGCCTGTTCAGCACGCCTCTGGATTGCGCGTTGATGCGGGGCTTGAAGGGCATCACGCACTTCGTACCGGAGGCGGCGGTGTCGCTGCCCCGGCGCGTGCTGGTCGCCGTGGACACCTCCTTCAGCGAAACCCCCGAGGACCAGGCGTCCTTCAACCGCAGGCTGATTCGTGCCGCGCAGGCGCTGGCACTGCAATGTGATGCACAGCTGCACCTGCTCTCGGCCTACAACCTGGCGGGCGTGTTCGCCTCGGACATGAACGTTACCCAGGCGTGGATCGATGAGATGCGCAATGCCTTGAAGGAGCCGTTCGACACCTTGGCGGATGCCGAGGGGGTCCCGGCCGATTGCCGCCACTTCCTGGAAGGTGGCCCGGTTCAGGTGATTCGCGAGCAAGTCGCTGCGCTGGATATCGACGCGGTGGTCATGGGCGTCGTGCAGCCAAAGGGCCTGGACAAACTGCTCGGCGACACCACTGAACGCATCGTCAGCCGCCCGCCGTGCAGCGTCCTTGCGGTTCACCCTCAAGCGGCCGAAACCTTGGAGCCCTAGCCATGCAACTGACATTCCTCGGTGGTACCGGGACCGTGACGGGCAGCAAGTTCCTGTTGACCCGCGACAGCAGCCGCGTGCTGATCGACTGTGGGCTGTTCCAAGGCTACAAGCAACTGCGCCTGCGCAACTGGGAACCGTTATCGGCGGCGCTGCGCGCGCTCGATGCCGTGGTGCTGACCCACGCCCACCTCGACCACAGCGGTTATCTTCCGGTGCTCGCCAAGGAAGGCTATACCGGGCCGATCTACGCAACACCGGCCACCTGTGCCTTGGCCGAAATCCTGTTGCTCGACAGTGCCCGGCTGCAAGAAGAGCAGGCAGAGCATGCCAACCGGCACGGCTACTCGAAGCATTCGCCGGCACGCCCGCTTTACACCGAACAGGATGCAAAGCGTGCCTTGGCATTGTTGCGCCCTGTGGAGTTGCGTCACCCGACCATGATTGCGCCGGGGATGGAGCTGCTGTTGCGCACGGCTGGGCACATACTCGGCGCGGCGACGGTACAGATCAAGGTCGACGGCCAGACCTTGGTCTTCTCTGGCGACCTGGGCCGGCCACAAGACCCGATCATGCGCGCGCCGGAACTGATCAGGACGGCAGACGTGCTGCTGGTGGAGTCCACCTATGGCGATCGCCAGCATCCAAGCGAATCGACCGAGCAGTTTCTGGCCCAGGTCATCAACCAGACTCTCCTGCGCCACGGCATCACCTTGGTGCCCTCATTCGCGGTTGGCCGGGCCCAGTTGCTGATGTATTACCTGTACAAGCTCAAGCGCGATGGCCTGATACCCGACATTCCGGTCTACCTCAACAGCCCGATGGCTACAGACGCAACCACCCTTTACCAGCAGTTCCGGAGCGAGCATCGCCTGACGTTGGCGGAATGCGCCGAAATGTGCAGGGGCACGCATATCATCCGTACCGTCGATGAATCCCGGCATCTGGATCAGCTGCGTGAGCCCGCGGTCATTATCGCCGCCAGTGGCATGGCGACCGGTGGACGAGTCTTGCACCATCTCAAGGCACTGGCACCCAACCCGCGCAACAGCATTCTGTTCTCTGGTTTCCAGGCCGGTGGTACGCGCGGTGCCGACATCGTCGCCGGTGCGCGCAGTGTCCGCCTGCACGGTGAAGACGTGCCTATCCGGGCCCAGGTGCATGCGATGGATAATCTCTCTGCGCACGCCGATGCCGACGAGATCATGGAGTGGTTGCGCGGTTTCGCCCGCCCGCCACGCCAGACCTATGTCATCCACGGTGAGCCGCACGCCGCCGACACGTTGCGGCGGCGGATCAGCATCGAGCTCGGTTGGCAGGTGTACGTACCCGAGTACCACGAAACGGTTGCTATTGACCCAGTGCGCTAGCCTGGGCCGGGAGGCTGTCATGGATACACAAGCAAGGGCGAAACTCCGGGCCTGGATGCATCGGCCACGGGGTAGCCTGGGGTTTATCGTGGCAATCTTCGCACTGCTCGTCGTGATCGCTGCCTACCGGTCGTTGAACCCGAACTGGCGCCTGCCGATGCAACATCCACTTATGCTGCTGGCCTTGCTCGCCCTGTGCGTGGCGTTGGGGTGGGTGGTGCAGCGTGGCGTGAAACGCACGGTAGGCAAGACCATATTCAACGGCCAGGCCACGGGCTGGCAGGCTCGGCTTGCCTTCCTGCGCTCGGTCACCCAGGAGTCGAACGTGCTCTTGGGCATGTTGCTGTTCCTGGCGTTGCTCGCTGGCGGCACGGTTTGGCTGGCGGGGCGCTCGGTGGACCGAATCGTGGAGAATTGCACAGACAGCCTGCAGGCCCGGGTGAACACCCCTGAGGATGAAAAGCTCACGGCATTGGTCGGCAAGCCGGTGTGTACCTGCCTGGCGCAAACGTTTCTGGACCGTAATGGGGTGATACGCCTGGCCTTGTTCGATACGCCGATGCGGGAAGTGAGCGCATACAAGGCGTTGACGGCAGACGATGAACAGCGCTGCCTCGAGCAGTTCGACCTGCTGCCTGAAGAGGCCCGGGCGACGCTGCCTTGAATGGCGGTAGTGCTTGCCAGTAGCTGAAACGACAGGCGCCCGTCGCGGCGCGGGAGGTTTCCATGTCGCATGATCTTGCTCGTCGCACCCTGTACCCCGACCGTGCTGAAGCCGGTCGCTGCCTGGTGGCGTCGTTGAGCCGATATGCCGGACGGGCTGATGTGATCGTGCTCGCCTTGCCACGAGGCGGCGTGCCGGTGGCTTACGAGGTCGCTACCGCCCTCAAGGTTCGCCTTGACCTGCTGGTAGTGCGCAAGCTTGGAATACCGTCGCACCCTGAATATGCCATGGGTGCGATCGCCGGGGGCGGGGTGAAGATTCTCAACGACGATGCACTGCGGGCTTACCCGGTCGATCGCACCTTGCTGGAAAGCGTGGTTGCCAGGGAAACCCAGGAACTGATACGTCGCGAGCGCGCTTATCGAGGTACCCGACCACCGCTTCGGCTCAAGGACCAGACCGTAATCCTGGTTGATGATGGCCTGGCAACCGGGGCCTCGATGATGGCGGCCATTCAGGCGACACGAGCGTTGTCCCCTTTGCGTATCGTAGTCGCGGTGCCAGTCGCGCCACCGGAAACGCTGGAGGCCATGTGGGGCGAAGTAGACGAGGTGGTCTGCCCGCTGGTGCCTGAGCGGATGGTTTCGGTCGGCTACTGGTACCAGGACTTTCCCCAGACGTCGGACGAAGAAGTCATCGCGCTGATGGACAAGGCCGGGCTCGCGGAGTCCTCCAGGGCGCGTGCCGGGGAGGCTGAAGATGACTGAGGTGCAGCTGCGTTCGATGAAATGGCCGGGCGTAGAACTGCTGGCGGACCTACGGTTACCTACCGACACCCGTGCCTTGGTCATTTTTGCCCATGGCAGCGGCAGCGGCCGGCTGAGCGCCAGAAACCAGTATGTGGCGGACGTGCTCGCCAGTCGCGGCCTCGGCTCGTTGCTGTTCGACCTGTTGACCGAGCAGGAGCTGAGGCTGGACAACCAGACTGCAGCGCTGCGCTTTGATATCCCGCTGCTGACGAAGCGGCTTACGGATGTCATCGACTGGGTGGAGCAGGACCCCGAGCTTCGCTCATTGCGAATCGGCGTGTTCGGCGCCAGCACGGGTGCGGCGGCGGCACTGTGTGCGGCGGCTGACCGCCCGGAGGTGGTGGCAGCGCTGGTCAGCCGGGGAGGGCGTGCCGATCTGGCAGGTGAAGCGCTAAGTCGTGTGCAAGCCCCAACCCTGCAGATCGTCGGTGGCAGGGACGTGCAGGTCCTGGAGTTGAATCGCCTGGCCAGCGAGATGCTGCGTTGCGAGCATCGCCTGGAGGTGGTGGCGGGCGCTTCGCATCTGTTTGAAGAGCCAGGTACCCTGACCGAAGTTGCCGTCCTGGCAGGCGACTGGTTCGTCACCCACCTGCAAGCCTCTTCCCCCTGAGGCTTGCAGGCCGGATATTCAGACACCGAACGGATAGGTTTCGTCTTCCGGTTCGAGGTGCTGTTGTTTCGGTAGTGGCAGGGCGTTGACCGGCTGGGTCTGTTCGATCCAGAGCATGGCATCGAATTGCTCGGCCAGCACTGCTTCGAAGTAATGGCTCAGCCGTTCGCTTTCCGGTCGGTAGATGACGCCGATCGCGCGCTCGAGCAGTGGCATGGACAAGATGCGACGCAACTCCTTGCGCTGTGGGTCTCGCCAGTCGGTCAAAGAAGCCGGTACGCCTGCCAGGCGGAACTGGTGCTCCCAGCTGTCCGACCGCGAAGGGCGGACGTCCTTGATCAGCATGTCGCCATCCCAGTCACTGGCGGCGGCCACTTGACCGCGGTCAGTGGTCATGCCGATCAGCACGGCCTCCCGGCCAAAGGCTTTACGGCACAGTTGGCCGATGTTGAACTGGCCTTTCCAACCCATTTCCGTGGCATCTGCGTTGCCGATGTGGGAATTGTGTGCCCAGACCACGGCTTTGGCGTGTGGTCCGCGATGTTCCAGCAGTGCGCGCAGGGTATCGAACATATGCCGGTCGCGCAGGTTCCAGGAGGCGGTCGAGCCTCGGTAGATCGCGCGGTAATATTGCTCCGCAGCGATGATCACCCGTGCGTTCTGGGTGGCATTGAAGAACGCTTCGTCATTGCGGATCAGGCCCGACAGCTGTTCGGCCAGCATCACATTCAGTTGTTCTACCACAGGCTGCTCGCACGGCATGACGCCACCGCGCTCGACGAAGTGGCCGTACAGGGCCGGGTCATCCTGCCAGGGCGTCAGGCAACCATAACGGTGGCGCGCTTCGCGGGCCAGGTGCGGATCTGCCCGGTCCAGAAAGGCCAGCACTTCATGAATGGAGTTGCGCAGGCTGTAGACGTCCAGGCCTCTGAACTCCACGCGGCGCTCGACGGCCAGCAGGCGATTGTGTCCATGCAGCCAGTGGGCGAATGCCTTGACCTCGCTGTTGCGCCACATCCAGGTTGGGAAACGGCTGAAAATATGGCGCTTCCATGCCGAATGGGCCAAGCCCCGCACGTACTGGTCGACGTGCCCGGCATCCGGCCAGTCGGCTTCGACGGCCACGATGTTGAAGCCGTGCTGTTCGATCAACCGGCGGGTAATTGCCGCGCGGGCGCGATAGAACTCGCTGGTGCCATGGCTTGCCTCGCCCAGCATCACCACACGGGCGTCGGCGTAGCGGTCGAACAGCGCAGCGAAAGCGGGGGAGTCCAGGTCAGGCAAGGGTTCGGCGAATTGATGCAGCAGGGGGGCGATCTCAGCGCTGTCGACCTGGTATTGCTTGCCGTAGAGCTTTTCCATCAGTTTCCGCGAATTACCGTTCATGGATACCCTCCTCGTGCGGATAGGGCCGGAGGTCGTGGGGCTTGCAGCGGGCGGGGCAGCACGGTGGCTGCCCCAGGCGCTGGCGCAGCGGCGCTTCAGGTCAGGTTGAGGCGATGGATGACCTGGGCCGGATCATCCGGATCGGTAGTGGTGGTGAATCCTGCCGCCTTGGCCAGGTCGCGCATCGCCAGGTTGGCGGCTGAGTCGATCGAGTACATCTGCCGCAGGCCTTTTGCCCGGGCATGATCGGTCAGGTGCTTGAGCAGCAGGCGGCCCAGGCCATGGTGCTGCCAGCTGTCGAGTACTGTCACGGCGCATTCGCATTCATCCTTGCCGGCAATGGCGGCATAACGCGATATGCCCACCTCCTGCAGCTCGCCGTCCACATGGGCGAGGGCGACATAAGCCGCTTGTCGGTCCTGGTCGACCGCCATCAACTGGTCGAGCATCGCCTCACCGGGCTCTTTGATCTGGCACAGGAAGCGAAAATGCCGCGACTGCGGTGACAGCCGTTCGATGAAGGCCCTCTCGCGCTCCCGGTCCTTGGCTTGCAGCGGCCTGATCAGTACATGGGTGCCATTGTCGAGGGCTTCGATCCAATGTTCGCCCGCAGGCTTGGGAAACGAGGGCGCGGTATGTTGACGGGAAGTATCAGCAGAAGCCATGGCAGTATCCTCGTGTGATTGAGATGGGGCGGTTGGGCGCTTGAATTTGCAATCCGGTTAATGCCATTGATGTTTTATTTCCAGCCATTGACTGTTTGAAAGCCATTTGTCTGCAGCTGGAAAGAATATGTTTTCCTCCGACTCCATGTGGTCGTAATATTTTTCGATATAGTCATCGACAGTGTCAGCGATAACTTTCGTGTCTTTTGCCGTAGCCGCTAATGTCTTCAATTGCCCAGCAATGCGCGCAAATGCCTGGTGATCTCGCTCGATATCCAGGATCCGCGGGTGGATCGGCGCCTCCGTGGCCAGCAAGGCTCGCCGAATGATTTCTTCATTCTCATGGTGGTGCCGCTCTGCGTTGCTGTGCAAGGCCTCCAACATTTCGAACAAAAGCTTACAGTCATCAGTGGCATCGGGTTCATGCTTTAGCTTTTTCAGCAACTTCCTGATCTGGCTTATCTTATTGGCCATGTCATGATGATAGGCGTGAAGTTCGTTCAGTAAGGTATTCATGACACATCCTCTTCACGTTACCAGACAATGCAGATTTATAAGGCCCAGGGGCCTTCAGACAGGAACACGGGTTGAAGGCTGTCTAAGTCGAGCATGAGGGCAGCGCATTGGCCTGACTTGATCTTGATCAAGCTTTAGTGGGGCACCACCATGACCCTTGGTCAGTTGCCTCAGAAACCTCGGGCGAAGCGGCTAGCGTTTATAGAGCCCGCAAGAAAAAGCGGAGACATCGTCATGTCAGGCCCTGAAGATATGGGTATAAAGCCCCAGGTAAAGTGCCTTGCGTGCTCTTTGAGCCGACTGTGCCTGCCCGCCAGCCTAAGCGTCGATGAAGTGGAAAAGCTGGAGCGTATCATTCGCCGTAACCGCCCTTTGAAGAAGGGCGAGTATCTGTTCAAGGCCGATGAGCCCATGGGGCATGTGTTTGCCCTGCGCTCAGGGGTCATCAAGAATTTTCTGATTGATTCCGAGGGCAACGAGCGGGTCACCGGCTTCGTTCTGCCGGGCGAAATCTTGGGGCTGGACGCTATCGGGGCAAGTCATTATCGGAGCTATGCGTTGGCGCTGGACGTTTCGCTGGTCTGCTCGATCCGGCTGGACCAGTTGGTTGATCTGTCGGGGCAGATACCCGGATTGCGCTATCAACTGTTGCACATGCTCAGCCTGGGTATTCAAGGCAAGGACGAACACCTGCGCTGCTGCCACGGGCGAGCCGAGCAGCGCCTTTCGCTTTTCCTGTTGGGCATGGCGGCGCGTTATCAAGAAAGAGGTTTGCGTGCAGACGTCCTTAATCTGCCCATGTCGCGAGGAGATATCGCAAACTACCTGGACCTTACCCTGGAAACTGTCTCCCGGCTGTTCAGCCGGTTCAATCAGGCTGGGCTCCTGCAATGCGTTGGCCGGGAAGTCCGACTCATCGATCAACAGGGCCTGCTCAAGCTCAGTCGGATGGAGGAGCCGAATTGAGGGCCTCGAGAATCCTGTCATAACGTTGCACAGGCCCATTCAGAGGAAATTGACAATTCCAGAATGGACGCGACACATGGTCTGCCCGCAACCAGATACGCTGTATCGGGACACCTTTTTGCCAACAGATGCGCGCGGCATGCCTTGCCACCAAGGATGGCGCGCAGCAGTAGACAGTGTCCGGCTTGAAATCCTCCAGCTGTTCAGTCAGTTGACTCCAAACGCTTCTGCTGTTGCGCGGCACCGAGGTAAACGCTGAGATCCATGGCTTACATTCAGCGGGCAGGTGCTCCTGCTCAAAGCTTTCGTGCAACAGCCTCACCTCTACCCAAGGTAGCCAACAGCGAACCTCATCCAGTGTGCAAAGTAGCGCCAAAACCCCCTCACCGTGAGTGATAGCCAGCAGTCGCACAGTCTGCAAGGGCACCGGCCATGCGCTGCCCAGAGGGCCTGAGTACTCGAGCAGATCTCCGACCTTCAATGCCAGGACGCTGCGGGTGGCGACCATGAACCGACCTGCTGCGCCAGGCATGCTGATGTAGTTGCAGGTCCAGCGCTGGGTTTGATTCGTCAGTTGGCAATACTGGCCTGGCATCGCCTCGCTGCGTTGCGGGTTGCACAGCATCAGGCGAAGGTACTGTATGCCGGGCCCCGGCAATGTTTCCAGCAAACGGACACACTCACTGTCATCCTGGTCCATATGCGTCTCGAACAGGTTTGGGCGGGCCACGTTCCATATAAGCTAAGCCCCTGCGATGGCAACACTTTGATCAGGATCAAACCGACAGAGGATGGTGGCCGCATCCTGATTGATAAAGGTCAAACGGGGGCTTGCCTGCCAGCGCAATATCGAGGCGTCTCCCAGGGAGGCATTACTCATTAGAGGAGGTCGCCATGTCCGAAACAGCGAAGAAAGTACCTGTCACTTCCGCAACCACCCAACCTGCCAAGGCTACGCCGCCAAGTACCGAGCCATCGGACCTGTGGCGCCCATTCCAGCAGTTGCGGCGTCAGATCGACAGCCTGTTCGACGATTTCGGTCGCCGGCCATTGCGCATGCCGTTCAGCCATACCCCGTTCGATGTCGAGCCATTCTGGCGCCGTGAACTGTTCAGCCATGGCATGCCGGCGATGGATATCAGCGAACTGGCCGATGAGTTTCGCATCAGCGCCGAACTGCCTGGTGTGGACGACAAGGACATCGAGATCAAGCTGGTCAATGGCAACGTTGTGATCCGCGGCGAGAAGCAGGAAGAGGTTGACGAAAAACGCAAGGAGTACCACTTGTCAGAGCGGCACTACGGCAGCTTCGAGCGGGTTTTCCAGCTACCCCGTGAAGTAGATGCGGAAAAGATTAATGCACAATTCGCCAAGGGCGTGCTGCTGGTGCATCTGCCCAAGCGTGCAGAAGCGATTCACCCTGAGAAAGTGATTCCTATCAAAAGCAGCAAGTGATTGACCTGACCGATTTCAGGAGCAGGGACGCTCCGTCTTCGCATTCCAAAAAGGTGAAGCATCATGTCCATCGGCAAATACTGCAACCGGGATGTGGTCACTGCGCTCCCCAGCATTTCGATCTTCGCCGCAGCGCGGATGATGAGTCGGTACCACGTCGGTGACCTGGTGCTGGCCGAGCCTGTCGATCGAGACCGTTACCGGCCTATCGGCCTGATCACCGACCGTGACCTTGCGCTGAGGATCATCGCCTGCAACCCTCCTGACCAGGAAGACCTCCAGGCCATCGATGTCCTGCCACGCCCATTGATTACCGCAAACCAGAATGAAGACCTGTTCGATGTGATTCTGAACATGCGACGGGCCAACATCAGGCGGATCCCGGTGGTCGATGACTTTGGCCTGTTGGTCGGCATTGTCACTGCAGACGACCTGGTGGGGCTGTTGGCCGACCACCTGCACGAGCTGACCTTGCTGATCCGTCAGCAGAGCCGACGGGAAGAAGATATCCGCGCCGGGGATATCTGAACGCGTACACATACGCGTGCGCGCCATCGACAGAGAGGGCGATCATGAACGATTATCCAGGTACCGAGGAACTCGAATGGCTGGATGCCTACTGGCGGGCCGCGAACTACCTTACCGTTGGCCAGATCTATCTCCAAGGCAACCCCTTGCTGGCCACCCCGCTGAAGTTGGCCGACATCAAGCCTCGGTTGCTGGGGCACTGGGGCACATCGCCGGGGCTGAACCTGATCTACACCCATCTGAACCGGCTGATCCGCCATTACGATCTCAACATGCTCTTCGTCACCGGCCCTGGCCATGGCGGCCCGGCCATGGTTGCCCAGGCGTATCTGGATGGTACCTATACCGAGCTGAACCCTGCGATAGAACGCAATGCGCAGGGGATGGCACGGTTGTTTCGTCAGTTTTCATGGCCGTATGGCATTGGCAGCCATGTCGGCCCGCATGTTCCGGGTTCTCTGCACGAGGGTGGCGAGCTTGGCTATGCCCTGGTCCATGCCTATGGCGCTGCCCTGGATAACCCGCAGTTGATCGTGGCCTGCGTCATAGGCGACGGCGAAGCGGAAACCGGCGCGCTGGCCGCAAGTTGGCATTGCAACAAGTTCCTCAATGCCGCGCGCGACGGTGCGGTACTGCCGATCCTGCATCTGAACGGCTACAAGATCGCCAACCCGACGGTGCTGGCGCGGATCAGCGAGGACGAGCTGACCAGCCTGATGTATGGCTATGGCTATGACCCCTATTTTGTCGAGGGCGACGAACCGATGGAAGTTCATCGGGCGTTGGCCAGGACGCTTGATGTGATCTACGAGAAAATCTGCCAGATCCAGCGCCTTGCCCGGCACACCGAATCGGGCGTAGCCATCGACCGGCCGTTGTGGCCAATGCTGGTATTGCGCACCCCCAAAGGCTGGACGGGGCCGAAATTCGTCGATGGGCAGCGGGTAGAAGGGACCTGGCGCTCCCACCAACTGCCCCTGGGTGATCTTCGCAAGCCGCTGCACTTGCAGCAATTGCAGCAATGGCTGGAAAGCTACCGCCCTCATGAGCTGTTCGATGCCCAGGGCGCGTTGTTGCCGGAACTGGCCGCACTGGTCCCGACCGGACGGCGGCGCATGAGCGCAAACCCTCATGCCAATGGCGGGCTGCTGTTGCGGGCGCTCGACCTTCCGCGCTTCAGCGATTACAGCGTGAAGATGGACGCACCTGGACAGGTGCGTGCAGAGGCGACGCGGGTTCTTGGCAGTTACTTGCGCGATGTCATGAAGAACAGCCTGGTGTCCCGCGATTTCCGCCTGTTCGGGCCTGACGAGACGGCGTCCAACCGGCTGGACGCCGTGTTCGAGGCGACCAGCAAGGTCTGGCTGGATCCCCACGGCGTCGAAGATAACCACCTCGGGCCAGACGGCAGGGTAATGGAGATACTCAGCGAACATATATGCGAAGGTTGGCTGGAAGGTTACCTGTTGACCGGTCGGCACGGCCTGTTTTCCTGCTATGAAGCATTCATTCATATCGTCGATTCGATGATCAACCAGCATGCCAAATGGCTCAAGACCGCCGCCGAAGTGCCTTGGCGCAAGCCGATCGCCTCGCTGAACATCCTCCTGACTTCGCATGTCTGGCGCCAGGACCACAACGGCTTCTCGCACCAAGACCCAGGTTTCCTCGACCTTATGGCGAACAAGAAGGCCGACCTTGCGCGCATCTACCTGCCACCGGACGCCAATTGCCTGTTGTCCGTGGCTGACCATTGCTTGCGCAGCCGTGACTACATCAATGTGATCGTTGTCGGAAAACAGCTGGAATGGCAGTGGCTGGATGGGCAGGCGGCGAATCTGCATTGCCAGGCCGGCATCGGGCGTTGGGCATGGGCCAGCCATGATGATGACCTGCCGGAGGTGGTCCTCGCCTGCGCAGGCGATGTGCCGACGCTGGAAGTGCTGGCGGCCGTGACCCTGCTTCGTGATTACGTTGGCGACCTGCGGGTGAGGGTGGTGAACGTGGTTGACCTGATGGCACTGCAATCACCGCAACAGCATCCGCACGGGTTGCCCGACAGTGACTTCAACGCGCTGTTTACCGAAGAGCAGCCGGTGATCTTCGCCTTCCATGGTTATCCTGCCCTGATTCACCGCCTGATCTACAAGCGTGCCAACCCGCAGCGCTTCCATGTGCATGGTTTCCGTGAAGAAGGGGCCACCACCACGCCGTTCGACATGGCAGTCATCAACAACCTCGACCGCTACCAGCTGGTTCTCGATGTGTTCGAACGCGTGCCTCGCCTGCGAGCACAGGTGGAGCAGGCGCGAACCCGCTACTGGTCGACCATGGAAAGGCACAAGCTGTACCTCATCGAGCATGGCGAAGACATGCCTGAGGTTGCGCAATGGCACTGGACGCCACACCCAGACGCCTGAACAGGCGCTATTTGGCTTTCCAGTATTTCTGCATTTCGAGGAACAGGAACGACGCGGTCCAGGTGATCAGCACCAGGCCTGTCAACGCTTGCAGGCCGGTGAGGTACTTCAGATGGCCGTTAGGCGCGATGTCGCCAAAGCCTATCGTGGTGTAGGTAGTGAAGGAAAAGTACACGCAATCCAGGAAGCTGCCGTCGAAGTTGCCACTGAGCGTGCCCCAGCCTTCGGCGTGAATCATCAGGTAATACACCAGGGCGAAACACCAGACCTCCAGCGCATGAGCCAGCAGCGCGCCGAATACGCCTGCTACGATCCGGAATCGGCTCCACAGTTTCAGCCGCGGTAGCCAGTCGTTCAGGCGCAGCAGGCATTCGTAGTGGATGATCACCACCAGGATCACCACCAGCATGTTGATCAATGTGACGGTGAGCATGGTCGGTACTCGGACTGGATCGGAGTGTCATTTGGCCGCATCGACCAGATTATAGGTGGCAGGGTCCTTGGCCACCGGCAGCAGCGCCGGGAATTCTTCCGGGGTGATGGTTTCCCTGGCCAACAATAGGCGTGCCCCAGTGTCCAGGTCGGCGCGTCGTTGCTCGAGCAAGGTCCGGGCACGGGCGTAAGCGTCTTCCAGCAGGCCTCGAATACCCAGGTCGATTTCGCGCGCGGTCTGCTCTGAGTAGTCCTTGCGCTCCTGGCGCAACAACGATTCGCCCAGGTAACTGGCCTGTTGGCGCTCCAGCACTGCCTGGCCCAGTTCCGTGCTCATGCCGAATCGGGTGATCAACTGGCGGGCGATGTCGGTGGCGCGTCGCAGATCGTCGGCAGCCCCGGTGGACACCTGGCCGAATACCAGGCTTTCGGCGGCTCGCCCGGCCATCAGCACGACGATCCGGTCGCGGAGCATCTGCGCGCTGATCAGGTAGCGGTCATCGGTCGGCCGTTGCAGGGTGAACCCCAGCGAGCCAGCGGCCCTGGGGATGATCGACACCTTGTGCACCGGGTCCATCGCCGGCAGGCTGCTTGCGGCCAGCGCGTGGCCCATCTCATGGTACGCCACGACCTGGCGTTCATCGTCGCGCAGCACGTTGCCCTTGCGCTCCACGCCTGCCACCAGGCGCTCGACGGCAGCGGTGAAGTCCTGCAGCTCGACCCATTGGCTGGCACGTCGGGTGGCGACGATGGCGGCCTCGTTCACCAGGTTGGCCAGGTCGGCGCCGGTCAGGCCGGGGGTGATGTCGGCGATGCGTTCGCAGTCCAGGTCGTTCTTGTAGACGATCTTGTGCAGGTGCACCTTGAGGATCGCCAGGCGACCCTTGCGGTCAGGCCGGTCGATCAGGATCTGCCGGTCGAACCGTCCGGCTCGCAGCAGCGCGGGGTCCAGTATCTCAGGGCGGTTGGTCGCCGCCAGCAGCACGACGCCTTCGCGTGGGTCGAAGCCATCCAGTTCGGCCAGCAGTTGATTGAGCGTCTGTTCCTTCTCGTCATTGCCACCCAGGCTGCCGATGCCACGCATCTTGCCCAGGGCATCCAGTTCGTCGATGAAAATGATGCAGGGCGCGGCGCGTCGGGCCTGGTCGAACAGGTCGCGCACCCGCGCCGCGCCCACGCCGACGAACATCTCGACGAACTCGGACCCGGAGATCGAGAAAAAGGGTACCGCCGCTTCGCCGGCGATCGCCTTGGCCACCAGGGTCTTGCCGGTGCCCGGGGGGCCGACCAGCAATGTGCCCTTGGGCACATGCGCCCCCAGACGGGCATAGAACGCCTGGTTCTTGAGGAAGGACACCACTTCGGTGAGTTCGCCCTTGACGTCGTCTATGCCCGCCACATCGGCGAAGGTGACCTTGATGTCACGCTCGACGTAGACCCGGGCGCGCGACTTCCCCACACCCATCAGACCGCCCAGGCCTTGTTTATCGGTTACCCCACGAAACAGGAAGAACCACAGCGCCAGCATCATTATCAGCGGCATGAGCCAATCCACCATGGCAGCCAGGTTGCTGTCCTCGGCAACTCCGGTGAACGTCACGCCCGTGCGGCCCAGTTGCTCGCTCAGTTGCGGGTCGATCCGCACCGTGGAGAACATCGAGCGGCCGGCGATGGGTTCCTGCAGCTTGCCCAGGATACGGTCGTGTTCGACCCGAAGGTCGCTGACCTTTTGCTGCTCCAGCAATTGCAGGAACTGGCTATAGGAGATGGTCTGCACGGCCGCACGGTCGAATAGGCCGAACTGAATGGCGGCCAGCACGGAAAGCCCGATCGCCAGCAAGTACAGCTTCCAGGGCTGATCTTTGTTCATGACCATATCTCGTGGTGGGTAGCCGGGTCAGGCGATCAACAAGTAGTCTTCGACCTTGCTCACGCCCGGCACCGCCCAGGCGGCGCGCTCGACCAACTCCCGTTCGCGAAGCAAATGCACCTTGCCTTCCAGCCTGACCACACCACCGTTGACGGTGACGCGAATGCCTTCGGCCTGAATCTCGGCGCTGCGCTTGAGTGCCTGTTCGATGTGGTGGCGAATATCGCTGGCATCGGCCCGCGCCTTCAAAGTGATGCGGTTCTGCACGCTGATCACGCCCGACAGACGCCACACCGCCTGTTCGATCACTTCCTTCTGGTATTGCCAGTCCAGTTCGCCTTCCAAGGTCACCGTGCCTTTGTGAACGGTGACCTTGATGCCCTCGACATTGGCATCCGAGCTCCAGGCGATGATCTTCAGGGCACGGCTGGCAATGGTATCGTCGGCGGTGCCTTCGAGTTTGTTCAGCCGGACTTCGATTTCCTCGGCCAGCCCACGCACGCCTTTCATGGCTTTTACGGTGCGCTCGGCACTGATCTTCTGGGCATAACTGCTGACATGGCCTGACAGTGTGACCACACCGTCCTGCACCGTCACACCGATGCTGGCGGCATTGATGTCAGGTTGAAACGCCAACTCTTCGAGCACCAGGTCGCGCAAATCAAGGTCGTTCATGATGGTCTCCGCTATCCATTGGAAAGGTGGGCTGAGATGTTCTCAGCCCATGTTTCTACCCCCCAGCGGTATTACGTGATTGACAAAGGTCAAAACCGGCGCGCTATCGCACGCTGGGCGAGATTGATAAATGTCAGGCTGCGCTGAGTGGCGATGCCGATACTGAGGGTGTCTTGGGCATGCGCGAGGGCACCAACATGCAACGCTATCTGCTTGCCGGATTGTCCAGTCTGCTGCTGGCATCGGCTTCGGGCTGTACCCCTTGGCACGCTGAAGAATACGACGCGCGCCTGGAGTCGGCCGAGAACAACGCGGCTACCGCCCGTTTGCGGGCCGACCAGGTGTGCTACCGCATCGACCTGGTCGAGCAGACCGCCAACGAGGCACTGCGCAGAGCGACCCAGGCCCAGGAACAGGTCCAACAGTTGCTGCAGCAGGCCAAGCGTAAGTGACCGCCATGTCACGTCGATGGCTGGACCCAAGCCTGTTGCTGGTCTGCGTCCTGGCCTTGCTGCTCGGAGGGCTGGCCTATGCGGCGCAGCAGCCGACCTGGGCTGCGCTGATCTGGGCCGCCGGCAGCGCGATCATGGCAGCGGTGCTGGCGGTGGAAATGGCCCGGCGCCTGGCCAGGCGTGAGGCGGGTATTGACCTGATCGCGCTGATGTCGATTGGCGCGGCCCTGGCCCTTGAGCAGATGCTGGTAGGCGCCGTGGTTGCGCTGATGCTTGCCTCGGGCCGTACATTGGAGACTCTCAGCTTGCGTCACGCCGAGCGCGAGTTGCGGGCACTGATCGACCGGGCCCCTCAGCGGGCCTGGATTCAAGAGCAGGATGGTTTGCGTGAGGTACCGGTGGACGAAGTCCGCGCTGGGCAGAGTGTACTGGTGCGCCTGGGTGAGATCGTGCCGGTGGACGGGTGGTTGCAATCCGAGCAGGCGACCCTGGACGAAGCTGCGCTGACTGGCGAATCGTTACCGGTTACCCGCCATGCCGGTGAGCCGGTGGCCAGTGGTGTGACCAACTCCGGTGCGCCGCTGCTGTTGCTGGCCACGCATACCGCGGCGCAAAGCACTTACGCTGGCATCGTGAAGCTGGCCGAAGCGGCACGTCAGTCACGGGCACCTTTCATGCGCCTGGCCGACCGCTATGCGCTGGCGCTGATCCCGCTGACATTGCTCATTGCTGCGCTGGCGTGGTGGGCCAGTGGCGATGTGCAGCGAGTGCTTGCCGTGCTGGTGGTCGCCACGCCTTGCCCGCTGATACTGGCGGTGCCAATTGCCATCATCTCGGGTATTTCGAGGGCTGCACGGCGCAACATACTCGTGCGTGACGGCGAGGTGCTTGAAGCCCTGGCAGGCATCCGCCAGGTGTTCCTCGACAAGACCGGTACCTTGACCAGTGGTCATGCCCAGTTGCAGTCGATCGAACTGAAGGGGCAAGGCGCGCCGTTGCAGATGCTGCAGTTGGCCGCTTCGTTAGCCCAGTCATCGACCCATCCGATTGCCCAGGCCATCGTTCATGCTGCCCGCCTGCGCAACCTGACGCTGACCGCGCCCGAGCAGGTGCAGGAAAGCCCCGGCCAGGGGCTTGCCGGGATCGTTCAAGGCAAGGCTGTACGCTTGGGCGCCCTGGCCTATGTGCAGAACGAGAAGGACGATGGCCAGTGGGCACAGGCACGTTTGCAGCAACTGGACTACCTGGCCAACAGCGGCAGTTTCGTGGCGGTTGACGGTGAGTTGAAAGCGGTACTGCGGCTGGCCGATGACCTGCGCCGGGAAACCCCCCAGACACTGCGCCGCCTGCGGGCGCGCGGGATCGAAAAGGTCGTCATGCTCACCGGTGACCGCCCGGAAACGGCGGAAATGGTTGCGCTGGCGGCGGGTATCGATGAGCTTCGCTCGGGGCTCTCGCCAGTCGACAAGATTCGCCTGGTGCAGGACGGCTGCCGCATGGCGCCCTCGCTGATGGTCGGCGATGGCATCAACGATGCGCCAGCATTGGCGGCGGCCGATGTCGGGGTTGCCATGGGCGCTTCTGGCGTCACGGCCTCTGCCCAGGCGGCCGGTGTGGTGTTGCTGATCGATCGTCTCGATCGATTGGTCGATGCCTTGGATATCGCCCGGTACGCCGTGTACATCGCCCGTCAGGGGGTATGGGTGGGCATGAGCCTGTCGTTGCTGGCCATGCTGGTTGCTGCCGCCGGCTACCTGCCCGCGTTGCTGGGGGCGGTGTTGCAGGAAGGTATCGACCTGTTGATCATCGTCAACGCCTTGCGTGCGCTGGGCCCCTTGACGGCCGGACGACGCAGCGGGCTTGCCGTCGAGGACCTGGATCGGTTGCAGGATGAGCATCGGCAACTCGACGGGTTGCTGACGGAGCTGAGCCAGATGGCCTGCGATTTCGCCAAACGTCCCATCGAGCAGGCGCGGGACGACCTGGGCAAACTGGTCACCGGCCTGCATGACCTTCTGGAACGCCACGAGCGCGATGACGAGCGTCGTTTGTATCCGCTGCTGAGCCGCTTCATGCAGGGCGAAGATCCGCTCTCGGCGATGAGCCATACCCACCGGGAAATCTTCCGCCTCATCCATCTTCTTTCCTGCATGAGCCAGGATTTCAACCGGGCGGCAGCGAGCCCGAGCCCTGACGACATCCAGCACCAGCTGATACGCCTGGACACCTTGGCCAAGTTGCATTTCGACCAGGAAGAAGCCCTGTACCGGTACCTGGATCAACGCTGAGCGCGGCGTTCAGCGCCCTGTAGGGTTGATAAAAATCAAGCACACAACACGGTGCAGCGGGATGCTGGCAGCAGTTGTTCTCTGCCCTGGCCTGAACGGGAGGCAATACCATGCCCCACAGCAAAATCCTGTTTCGCTCCGCAGCGCGGGAGAAAATCCTCAGTGGTGCCACCCAGCTCGCCGATGCCGTGCGCGTTACGCTAGGGCCCAAATCGAAATCGGTACTGATGCAAAGCAGTTGGGGTAAACCGACTGTCTGCAACGATGGCGTGACCATCGCCAAACGCGTCTTTCTGCAGGATCCGGAGGAAAACCTCGGCGCACAGATGCTGCGCCAGGCGGCCGAGCGCACTGGTGAAGCGGTGGGTGATGGCACCAGTACCGCAACTGTGCTCGCTCACGCGATCCTGGCCGACGGCGTGCGCAACGTGGTGGCCGGAGCCAGTGCCATCGATCTCAAGCGAGGCCTGGACAAGGGCTTGGCGCTGGTCATCAAATCGTTGCTGGCGCAGTCACGACAGGTCTGCACTGCCAAGGAAAAAGCACAAGTGGCGACGTTGTCAGCGCACAACGATCCGTTGATTGGCCAGTTGGTCGCCGATGCCCTGGAAAAGGTTGGCGTGGAAGGTGTGGTCAGCATCGAGGAATCCAAGACCACCGAAACCAAGGTCGAGATCATGGATGGCATGCGCTTCGACCGAGGCTATGTGTCGCCTTACTTCGTCACCGACACCGAGAAGATGCAGGTCGAACTGACCGATGCCTGTGTCTTGCTATGCGATCACAAGATCGGCGCACTCAACGATCTGCTACCCCTGCTGGAACAGGTGGCGAAAAGCGGTCAGTGGTTATTGCCGAGGACATCGACGGCGAGGCCCTGACCACGCTGGTAGTCAACCAGATCCGCGGCGTACTGCGCGCGGTGGCGGTGAAGGCTCCTGGGTATGGCGACCGGCGCAAGGAAATACTTCAGGACATCGCGGTGCTCACGGGGGCGACCCTGGTGTCGGCAGAGCTTGGCGTCACGCTCGATCAGTTGCAGCTGTCCCAGCTTGGCCAAGTGCACCGTGCGGTGGTGTTGAAGGACAGCACCGCGTTGATTGGAGGCAGTGGCACGCAGCAAGCGGTGGCTACCCGCGTTGCGCATATCCGCGCCCAGATCGAGGCCAGCACCAGCGATTATGATCGGGAAAAACTGCACGAACGCCTGGCCAGGCTTGCCGGCGGTGTGGCAGTGATACGTGTCGGGGCACCCTCCGAGGCGGAGATGAAAGCGCGCAAGGACGCATTGGACGATGCCCTGGCCGCCACCCGTGCAGCCATCGCCGAAGGCATCGTGCCTGGCGCCGGCCTGGCTTTGCTGAAGACTGTGTCGGTGTTGCTCGCTGAAGAGGAGAACAGCGAAGGCGATATGCGTACGGGCCTGCAGATACTGCGCCGTGCGCTGGAGGCCCCGGCGCGGATGATTGCCGATAATTCCGCGGTGGACGCGGGTGTGGTGGTGGCACGCATGCTCGCCGAAACGGGCAGTATCGGGTTCGACGCGGCGGCCAACACCTATGTCGACCTGTACGAGGCCGGCATCATCGACCCCACCAAAGTGGTGCGCATCGCCCTCGAGAATGCTGTTTCCGTCGCCAGCATCCTGCTGCTGACCGAGGCAACCATGACCGATATCCCGGAAAAACCAGCACCTTTGATGCAACCCCCAATCCCTGAGTGATCAGGCGAACCGATCATTGGAGGCTACCATGAGCCACTATCAACGCCTGTTGCTGATCCTGCGCCCGGCATTGTGCCAGTCCTGTGCCTTGGAACAGGCTGCCGCCCTGGCCAGGTCAAGTTCGGCAAGCCTGCACATAGTGGGTTTGCTGGAGTCGCTGGACAAGCTCAGGTTCCTGGAGACAGGTGACCCTCGGAGCGAGCGGCAGGCTTACCTGCAATCCCAGCAAGACCAGCTCGAGGCTCAGGCCAAGGTGCTACGAGCCTCGGGTGTGCAAGTGACGACGGAAGTCGCCTGGAGCAGCGATTTGCAGGCGGATATTCTCGAACATGCCCTGGAGATGCAGCCGGATGTACTGCTCAAGCAGGTCGAGCACGAGCCGGTGCTCAAGCGGGCCTTCTTTACCCCGTTGGACTGGCAGTTGCTGCGCCATTGCCCGATCCCGGTCTACCTGTTGGGCGCCGCCAGGCCGGCCTTGCCTCGCCAGATCGTCGCGGCGGTGGACGTGGCCGATCAATCACCCGAGGGCCAGGCGCGCAATAACAGCATCGTCCAGCAGGCCAATGCGCTGGCCTTGCAGACCGGCGCGCAACTGGACCTGCTGTTCGCCTGTGACCTGACCATGGCCTACATGGGCGACATGGGATATGGCGCCTGGGCTATTGGCGACGTCGGCGAGTCCTTGCGCCACGCCCTGGAGGACGATTTCAAGGCGCTGGCCGACCGCTACGGTGCGCCGGCCGAACGCAGGCACTTCCTGCTGGGCCGCCCGGTCGCGGTGCTGAGTGAATATGTCGAGACCCACCCGGTGGACGTCATCGTCATGGGCAGGCCGCTTGCCCGTGGGCTGGACCGACTGTTCGGCAGCACCACGGAGCATGTGTTGTACCAGATACCCTGCAATATCCTGGCGGTGTAGGGCGATGTCTGGGGTTCATGCTCCCCAGCCCCGGCGGTTGGCAAGCAACTCGGCGACCAGGGCGCTGGTATCGACGATATCCAGCCGCTGCAGGCATCGCACGGGCAGGCGAAAGGGCGCGATGCTGTCGGCCACCAGTACCCGTTCGAATACCCCGCTGTCGAATAGCTCGCCACCAGTGGTGAACAGGCCATGGGTGGCAGCGGCCAGCATGCGGCTGGCTCCGGCCTGTCGGCAGGCCTGGGCTGCGCGCAGCAGCGTCTGCCCCGTGCTGATCAGGTCGTCGAACACGATGACAGTGCTACCTGCCACGTCACCCACCAGGTGTTCACCGCTCAGGCCCGCCTGCTGGCGGTGCTTTTCCATCATGGCCACAGATACCGGGCGCCCGAGCAGGTCCGCCAGAACCTGGCGAAACTGCTCGGCGCGTTTGATGCCGCCAATATCCGGCGACACGACCGTGACTGTCTGCTCACCGAGCAGCGGGGCCAAGTGTTGGGCGAACAGCTCGGTGCATTGCAGGTTCCAGCTCGGGATTCGGTAGGCGTTGTCGAAGGCGCTGGGGTTGTGTACGTCCAGCGCCACCACGCGGTCGACACCGATGCTTTCCATCAGGCAAGCCACATGGCGGGTGATGGTCGCATCCTGAAACTCCACCTTGCGGTCCTTGCGGCCATAACACAGGTAAGGCGTGATTGCTGTCACCTGGCTGGCACCGGCGTCCTTGAGCGCACCACAGAAGAACAGCAACCGGCACAGCTTGTCGTGTGCGCTGTGGTGCGCGTCGCCATAGAGCGAGTGAAAGACGATGACCGATCGACCGTCGACCGATTCGCCAGGCCAGCATTTGTGTTCTCCGTCCTCGTAGTCACGCTCTTCATGTGCTGACAGTGTCCACCCCAGGCGTTGCGCCACGGCATTCCCATAGGCCTGGCTGCCTCGCAGGGCGAACAGTAACGGCGGTGTGTCATTCATGCCCTGCGCTCCATTGGTCGTACATAGCAACATAAGCTGAGTTGGACTGTGGGGTTTGACGTTTATCAAGTCGAGCATAGCCAGCAGGCGGACACTGGGCAGGTCAGAGCATGCCAAGGCCTGCGCACCTATACCCTGCACGGAGAGTACGCCAATGGACAAATACCAGAAAAGCCACAAGGACAAACTGTTCAAGCCACACCCGTTCGACCCCTATGCCACGCCGCTTCGTTCTGGCGGCAGCGCGCGTTGTCCGCAATGTGGCGTTGTCTACCACGGAGGGGAGTGGCACGCCTATGGGGCGATGGGGCCTGGGCCGGTGGATTCGATTGTCTGCCCCGCATGCCGACGTATCGAGGACCGTGCCGCTGCCGGACAAGTGCGGGTGTCGGGCCGTTTTCTGGCAGCGCACGAAGAGGAGATTCGCAAACTCATGCATAACGTGGAGCAACAGGAAAGGCAAAGGCATGTTCTTGAGCGCTTGATAGCCATCGAGTACCAGCAGGATCAACTGGTAGCAACCACCACTGGTACCCACCTGGCCAACCGCATCGGTCATGAGCTGGAGGCCGCCTACGATGGAACTTGCAGCTACCGTTACAGCGACAGCGATGTGTACTTGAGTATCGACTGGCATCGCGACTGAGGTCAGTTCGCCTGGTTTCACTCCAGGGAGAAGGTGAAACCAGGCAGGTGATCGTTCAACCGTGGATCGCCAGAATGCTGGAGTGAACCTTGTACAGGGTTTGCTCTGTAGTACTGCCAACGACCTTGCTCACCCCCTCGTGGTAGAGCGTACCCATCACTACCACATCGAAGCCATGCTTGTTCGCGTAGTCGCTGACCACGTTACGGGCAGCGCCTCGCACCAGGTGCAGATGATCTGGCTTGATGCCGTAGCGGCCGCCGAACGTCGCCATGCGCTCGCGCGCGCGACCAGATATTTCCTCTACCAGCTTGTCAGTCCAGGCCACGGGTGCGGCGGCATAGGCAACGAAGCTGGTGCTGGGTTCATAGGCCTGCAGCAGGTGCAGTTGCGCCTTGCATCGCTGTGCCAGTGCCTGTGCCGATTGCAGGATGTGGTCGTTGAGCCTGTCGATCACCGGGTCGTGCTCGACAAGATCCACGGCGACAAGGATGCGCGCTGGCAGCTTGGTTTCAGCCTGGGCCACCAGGTGCATCGGGATCGGGCAACGGCGCAGCAGTTGCCAGTCCAAGGGGGTGAGCAGGGCACGGCTCAAGGCGGTTTCGTGCCTGATGTCCTTGATCACCATCTCCACCCGGTGCAGTTGGGCCAGCCGGATCAAGTCCTTGAGCGGGTCTTCATCGTCCAGTGTCTCGGCGTAGGCGGTAATGCCCAGTTCGCCCAGCGCCTTCACCTGGTCGGCGAGCCAAGCCTTGCGGTGCTCGGCGTCCTGCTTGCGGGCATTGCTGCGCAGCACCTGGTCCAGGGTGGCCAGGCGTGAGGGCAGTTGACTGAGCACCACCAGGTGCAAGGTGGCGCCTGTCGTACTGGCCAGCGCCTGAGCACGCGTCAGGGCAGGCGAGGGGTGCAGGTCTGGATGGCAGATCAGTAGCAGTCGCGAGTAAGCGTTCATGATGGCCTCCACGGCGATGGCAGCCTCGATGAAGGCCCACCGGTACAGGCCAAGGGTGACGCACTGGGGCTTGATGGCCTTGATATTTATCAAGATTGGCTGAGCGGCAGCTTCGATAATGACAGCGGTGCGGCACCCCATATTCGCGCCAGGAGGTGGCTGATGAGCCCGTACCGCCGGATTCTTCTGGTCATGACCAAGGTCCAGGCCCATGCCGCGATGCATCGGGCCATGGCATTGGCTCGAGCGTCAGGTGCCTTGTTGCACGTACTGGGCATCCACGCCACCACTGAGCCTGGCCTGCCCGAGCCAGGGCAGCAAGCTTCACAACCTTCAGCCGCGTTCGCGCACTTCAGTGCCGGGCTAAAGGCTTTGCTCGACGAGCAGGCGCCCGCAGGGTTGCACACCACCTTCGAAGCGCTGGAAAGCTCCATGGCGCGTGACCTCGTACCGGCGTGCATTGCACGCTTTGCGCCTGACTTGGTGATCAAGGGGCTACCCGCCAGTCCGGTACCTGGCCTGAACGACAAATCCTCGGTTGACCATGTGTTGCTGCATACCAGTAAGGTGCCATTGCTGCTCGTGCCTGCCGAGGCCAGGGCCATGCCCGCGAACATACTGGTGGCCGTGGATGTGGCCAAGGCCGACCTTGCGCAGCAAGCGCTGAACCATGCGCTGGTGGAGGCAGGCCGGCAACTGGCGAGCCCATGCAACGGCCAGGTCCATCTGCTGTCGGTCTACGATCTACCGTTGGCCATGCTGGCCAATCCCGACCTGGCAGCGCCATGGGCGGAGCAAGTGCGCGAGTCACTCCAGCTACCATTCGATGAACTGGCCGATATCCATGGCATTCCCTATGCGCAGCGCCACTTTATCGAAGGTGCGCCGCTGCGCGTCATTCAGTCTCTCGTCCCCACGCTGAAGATCGATGTGGTGGTGGTCGGCGTGGTGCAGCCCAGACGTTGGGCCAAGCTGATCGGCGATACTACCGAACGGCTCGTCAATCATGCCCCGTGCAGCGTTCTGGCAGTCAGGCCCCCGTCAGCCGATTGATTCAGGCGGTATCGCCGGCTCGGCCGTGGCGAATCACTTCCACGCTGAAATCCGCTTCGAAAGGCGGCACATGACATTCGACGATGTCCTGCTCGGCGACTTGCAGGTGTATGCCCACGATGTGTGCATGCACGGGTTGGCGGCAGGCGTGACGGTCAACGAGCACCGCGCTGAGTACCCGTCGCGCCCCAATCTCAGCCAGGTAAGCGCAGGTGCGCAGCAGGGAGTGCCCTTCGTACAGCACGTCATCGACCACCAGCAAGGTGGTTTCGGCCAGATTCAGTTTGGCCAGCTCAGGGTTCTCGGTGAGCTGCGTATGGGCATGCAGGAGGCTGAGGTCGTCGGCGTAGCGCTTGACCTTGATCGGGTAGAGCGGCAGTGGCGCGGCACTTCCGGTCAGTTGCTGCAAGTGCAGTTGCAAGCGCCGCGCCAAAGGCTCACCTCGGCGTTGAATTCCCACCAGTACCAGGGGCTGCGCAGGCATCAGCGCCAGGGCCTGATACGCCATTGTACGCAGCACGCTATCGAGATCTTGTTCGTCATACAGGCGAACGCGTGAGGGAGCGGGGCGGTTCATGATTCTTGTCCGTAGCCGGCCAATGGTCATTGGCAAATTACGCTGCCACCGCCAATTGGACTTGATAAAAGCCAAGCACAGGTCAGTTCCATGACAATGCTTGCGGTCGATGTCGAGGGCATTGGGGCTGGCACCGCCCGATGCGCAGCGGTCTTGCAGGTTAATTACTTCAACTGTTGACCTAAGATAACTTCTGCCGCCTTTGGGATCGCCGCGCCACGGACGCAGTGGTAGCGTTTTTATACAGTCGTGTCGATCACGGTGGGTTGTCATGTATCAGAATCTGGCTGTCCTGGCTGCCTTGCTGGTGCTTTACGCCAACCTGGCCGGCGCGCTCGAATCCAGACCCGTCAACGGGCCCCTGTTGTTCCTGCTGGCGGGCCTGGTGGCCGGCCCGGCCGGGCTCGGGTTACTGAACCTTTCCCTGGACCGCCATGATCTTCGGCTACTGGCCGAGCTTACCCTGGCGATCGTGTTGTTCAGCGATGCTGCCCATGCTGATCTGGCTCAGTTACGCCGCAACCGGAGCCTGCCGCTGCGCCTGCTGGCGATCGGCTTGCCGCTGACCCTGGTCGCCGGTTGGCTAGCTGCGTGGCTGATGTTTCCACGCATGCCCTGGCTGGAAATGGCCCTGTTGTCGACAATCCTGGCCCCCACCGATGCCGCCCTTGGCAAGGCAGTGGTGACCAACCCCCTCGTGCCAGCCAGCGTGCGTGAAAGCCTGAATGTCGAAAGCGGGTTGAACGATGGCATTTGCGTGCCGGTGCTGCTCTTGTTGCTGGCATTGTTGATGGAGAGCCGCTCGACGATGCCTTTTGCCCTGGGGGGATACTTCTTGTTTGAGGAGTTGGGTATCGGCGCACTGACGGGGGCTGTGCTGGCGCTGATGGTGGGAGGGTTGTTGCGTCTTTCGCAGCGCCGCTGCCTGCAGGTGGAGTCTTGGCAACAACTGGTAATGCCCGCCCTGGCGTTGCTGAGTTTCGCCAGTGCCCAGGCAATGGGCGGAAGCGGTTTCATCGCGGCATTCTGCGCAGGATTGCTTACGGGGTACCTGTTCAATCGGGAAACGCAACTGCTGCTCAAGACCGGCGAATCCTGCGGTGAAGCGCTTTCGCTGCTGACCTGGGTGGTGTTCGGTGCCTACGTTGCGCCCAAGGCCTCGCAAATCCTGTCGCCCTCGGTATGGTTCTACGCGCTGCTGAGCCTGTCGCTGGTGCGTATGGTGCCTGTCTGGGTCAGCCTTGCCGGGAGCGAACTGACTGCCGATAGCCGTCTGTTCATTGGCTGGTTCGGGCCGCGTGGTCTAGCGTCTATCGTTTTCGCTGTGCTGGTACTCGATGCACGGTTGCAAGAGGGCAGCACGATCATCGCCACGACTATCGCTTGCGTCGTGCTCAGCGTGGTATTGCACGGCATAAGCGCTGCACCTGGGGCCCGTCGGTTGGGACGCAGCGTTGGAAAGTGACGATCGGTTCTTCGACAGGCTTTCGCGGAGGTTGCCGCCATGCGTGAAAAAGCAAAGAAAATGGGCCTGGTCGGACTGACGACACTGGTCACGGTAAACATGATGGGGTCCGGCATCATCATGCTGCCGGCGAGCATGGCGCAGATCGGCGCTGTCTCGCTGTTGTCCTGGGTGATCACGGCCATAGGCTCGATGGCTATCGCCTACTGTTTCGCGCAATGCGGCATCTACTGCACGCAATCGGGTGGCATGTCTGCCTACAGTGAACAAGCCCATGGCAAGTCTGCTTTCTTTCTGTGCTCCTACCTTTACTTTCTGTCACTGATGATTGGCAACGTGGCCATCGCCATTTCCGCCGTGGGCTACCTCACGCCTTTCATTCCCTGGCTTGGCAGTGGCGGCGGGCCGCTACTGGCAGGAGCGGTGATGTTGATCTGGTTTACCACCTTGTCCAACCTGGGTGGCGCCGAGGTTACCGGTCGTATTGGCGCGGTCAGCGTGTGGGGTGTCATCGTCCCGGTTGCCGGCTTGAGCTTGATCGGCTGGTACTGGTTCAGCCTCGCAACCTTCCAGGACGCCTGGAATCCAGGTCAAATGCCGGTGGCTCAGGCCATAACCAACAGCATTCCACTGACCTTGTGGGCGTTCCTGGGTATGGAATCAGCTGCGCAGAACTCCGACGCGGTGGAAAATCCGAAGCGCAATGTGCCTCTGGCATGCTTGCTCGGCACCCTTGGCGCGGCCGTGATCTATATCCTCTCGACCAGTGTCATCCAGGGCATCGTGCCGAATCCGGAGCTTGCCAACGCCAGCGCGCCCTTCGCCATGGTCTATGCACAGATGTTCAACGACTCCGTCGGCAACGTGATCATGGCATTGGCGGTGATCGCTTGCGTCGGTTCGTTGCTTGGCTGGCAGTTCACCTTGGCTGAAACCGCCAGGGTCACCGCCGGGCAGGGGCTTTTCCCAACGCTGTTTACACGCACCACGGCCCGTGGCGTGCCACTGGCGGGCATGCTGACCTGCGCGGTGCTGCAGAGCCTCATTGCCCTGTCGACGCTCTCGCCCAATGCCAGCGCCCAGTTCAGCAAACTGGTGAACCTGGCTGCCGTGACCAACATCATCCCCTACATCACCTCGCTGACCGGGCTGTTGGTGATCATGTACAAGGCCCAGGTACAGGCAGCCATTTTTCGCCGTAACAGCGCAATCATGGTGGTCGCGGTTTGCTATTGCTTCTACGCACTGTACGCCTCGGGCCTGGAAGCCGTATTCGGTGCGGCACTGATCATGGCGCTGGGTTACCTGCTGTTCGGCTTCATTGCCAAACGTTTCGTCAAGGCGCTGGACATGATCGGAGGTGCGCCATGAAGCGCGGATCGAAAGTGACCGGTTGGTGTCTTTTCAGTTTGCTGTCGTGCGCGTCAGCGGACAGCACCGTCGCCGCTGCCGACACGTTGGGCCGGTTACGCCAGGAGCAGGTGCTGAACCTCGGATTCATGGAGGGGTTCGCACCCTTCTCATCAGGCAGCGATCAGGCTCCGGAGGGGTATTCCATCGACCTTTGCCAAGCAGTCGTCGCACGTATTCGGGAATTGCCAGGGCTCGCTGGCTTGCAGGTGCGCTGGCACTCACTGGCAGAGCCAGAGGCTGTTCGGGCCGTGGGCAACGGGCAGGTCGACCTGCTGTGTACACCGATGGTGGAAACCAAAACCAGACGAGGCACGTTGGATTTTTCCATTCCGGTGTTTACCTCCGGCCTCGCGGCTTTGGTCAGGCGCGATGCACCTGCCAGCTTGCTCAGCCCCCTCAGCGGTAGCACGGACAATACCGGCCCGCGCTGGCGCGCGACGATCAATGCAGGGCTGAGCAAGCACAGTTTCGCCGTATTGCGTGGCACCTTGAGCAGCCGCTGGGCCCATGAGCGGATCCGCCAGCTTGGCTTGCAATCCACGCTCGAGGAAGTGTCGACGTACGAGGAGGGGGTGCAACGGGTGGCCGACCGCAAGGTCGACGCGTTCCTCGGAGACAGGGTGGTCCTGCTGGCCCACCAGGCCCGGCAAGCCGAACGCGACCAGCTGTGGGTTCCGGATCACCTGTTCGTCATGAGCCGGGTGGCGTTGTCGATGCCAAGGGGAGATGTTGATTTTCGCTTGTTGGTGGATACCGCCTTGAGCCAGGCCCTCTCGGGCCCGCAAGGTGAGGCGCTGTTCGTTCGCTACCTAGGTCCACAGTCCGCACAGGACCGCTTGCTGCAAAGCCTGTATCCGCTGCCGGACTAGTTGGCGGGGATGGTGATGACTGGTGTTTCCGGCGCGACGCCGGTTTCGGCAAGGGACAAGAGCACAAGGATGAACAGAAACTCGGACTTGGACCTCAGGTCGCGATCGTCTATCCAGAACCAGTGATCGCGATAGCGCACGGCCGTATAGGCATTATCTGGCTTGTGCTCGCTTGAGAAGATACGCACCAGTGGCGCGTCCCACTCGCTGGAAACCACAGGAAGGGCAGGCGCGGGGTTTGCCCGCCCTTCTTGCACATGGATGGGCGGGCGTCGATGGTGGCGGCAATTTCCGAGAAGATCTCCGACATCGAGCGCGTCAGCAAGGCCACTTCGGAATCGTTCCGCTGCACCGAGCCGAAAGTGAGGTGCAGTACCTCCGCATCGGGTCGAAGGTGCAGCGACTGACGCACCAGCTGGCGGTCTTTTTCGACGATCTCCGACCTGGTGTCGGCAATCAGCAGCAGCTCACTGTCAGCCCCAGCACGTTGACTGATCCGCATACCCAGCTTTTCCGAACGCTGAATCCGCCGAAGTGCATCCAGCACCGCATAGAACTCGGGGTCTGCTGAACGTAGCCGAGACGGGGAGGTAGACCTGTTGTACAAGCCGTTTGCAGCACGCGTGGTCAGGTGCAGCACGCGATCGACCGGATAGCCCGCCTGAATCAGCGAGAATATCGCCGCTGGCGAAAGCGGCGTGAGCAGATAGCGGGAAAAGCGTTCACCGGATAGCGGGGTGTAGCTGATGGTAGGGCGATCCGTATAAAGGCCGGAAGCGCCCAATGTCTGGCTGTTACCCTCGGCTGGTGAACCACTGAACCAACTTGCGGAAAGGTTTACCTGGCTTTGGATGGCCGTGGAACTGATCACCGATGACACCTCCAGATACACAGGGGCATCGGCGTAGCGCAACTTGACGATGTTCAACAGGGTCTGTTCTTTCCAGGTCGTGGCTATGACGGTCGCGTAATCGCTTCTATCGCGCTCGATAGTAGAGGGGCCGAGCGTGGAACAGGCGGTCAGCATCAGTGTGGCCGCGACGAGAGCGGTTCTGTTGAAACGGAAGGAGCTTGAATGCGCAGTGGAAACACGATTTTCATTCATCTTCTTGAATCCAGATAAATGCAGTTGGGTCACTCCCGGGCATAGGCCATGGCAGTGCTCAATCGTCTTCCTCGCGAAACGCTTTTATCCTGCCTTTTTTCTCGGCGTTGACCAGCGCCGCGTAGTCCCTGGCATTCTGCTCGGCATAAGCCAGGGCAAACTTGCCAAGGGCCTGATCGAAGGCGTCCGACTTGCCGAGATATCCGCTGATCAGTGCTGCGTCCCCTGACTTGGCATGCGCCCGCGCCAATGTCATGCCGCACACCTGCGCATACATGTTCATCTGCTCGAAAGACGCACCTTCCACCGGCAATGACATCTTCATATCGCGCAGTTGTCTGACGAAAAACTGCCGGCCCTTGCTGCTTTCGGTCCAGCCCAGAAAGATGTCGCTGGCGGACTGCGAAAGGCGCTGGCCGGTAACCACGCGCTGACCTTGATTGGCAAATTCGCTCTTGCCGGCATAGGGCGCCAGCACTGATGGGCAGGCTTCCTTGAATTGCAGCAGCAGCGGATGGTTTTCGGCTGAAAAGAACAAGCCAACGAAGCAGAACGTGCCCACGCTGCCGATGCCTACGGCTTTTACTGCAAAGTCCTCGAGGCGATAACGGTCGTAGAGAAATCTGCGCTCGGGTAGCAATGAGCTGCGGTAATCCTCAAGAGCCAGCTTCACGCGCTTGGCAAAACCGGCTTCATGGATATGGAACAGGATTGGCGGCTGGTCGACCAGGCGCCGCCTACCGCCCACTTCATCACTGATCTGGGGATACAGGTAGTCCCCAATGCGCGTTCTGGCCCTGGCTATCAACTCTTGCCGCGCTTTGCGGTATTTCATGCTGGGTGCCATGTCGATGATCGCTTGAGCGTCCAAGCGGTCGTACCAGACGTCAAGCGGACTCATCTCCGACAATTCACGCATGCGTTTGCGGTAGGCCTGCACGCAGGCCATGGCCAGTTGTCCTGCCTCCTTATCGTTCAGCCGATTGTCTTGGGCGGCGACGGCAAAACTGACCGCCAACCGTTTGATGTCCCATTCCCAAGGTGCAGGGAGCGTCTCGTCGAAGTCGTTGATATCGAAGATCAGGTTGCGTTCAGGGGTGGCGAACAAGCCAAAATTGAGCAGGTGGCAATCGCCGCACGCCTGGACGCGTACGCCGGTGCAAGGCAGTGTGGCGAGGTCGCGTGCCATCAGGCCGGCCGAGCCGCGCAAGAAGGTGAATGGACTGCGCAGCATTCGCCCGTAACGCACAGGCACCAGTGCCGGATGTCGGTCACGGTTGGACAGCTCGAGCAAACCGACAGGATCACGCTGCCTGGGCTTGCATTTCCACGTTGCTTGAGCCGCCCGCGGCATGACATCTCGTAGACGTTTGCCGGCCTCCAGTCTCTCCTTGAGCGAGTGAAAATTCTTATCTTCACGGATGTCGTCTATTACCCTGGACAACCGTTTGGTTGAACGCTTCTTGAACTCAGCCATGTCGGCACCTTGGATGAGCAAAGGGTGGGCCCGACCGACAACGGAACTCGTCTGTGATGAATCACTAATGCGGCGTCGAATATTCCCGGACAGCTACTGAAAAGCGTAGCAGTAATTCACTTATCCCAAATTGGCCGTGCAGCTACCAGTCTGTTGAGGCGGGCAGTGGCGTGACAAGGAGCGGTAATTGCCTTCGACACTGTGTTCAATGCTGTTGTGTTGTTGTTTGTCGTGCCTGCGCCGCTGCTGGTTTGCATCAAAGTGGTATTGGCGCGCAGGGCCAGAGGCGCACAAAGAAGCCCTGGCCAACATTGAGCCAGGGCCGCCAATTACCTTCAGGCGATAAGGTCCACTGCAAGTTGGAGGGCTACCCATAACGCCAGGCCAGTGGCGAATGCCAGCGCGATGTTTTCAAACCAGTTGTTGCGGTACGCCTTGCCCAGCAGCGATTTCTGGTTGGACATGATCAGCAGGCCCAGCGAGATCACCGGCAGGCCGATGATGTTCAGCGCGCTGACACCGATGGTAAGGGTCACGAAGTCGGGCATGCCCGGGATCGACCAGACCAGTGGCGTCACCAGGATGAACAACATGAACCACTTGTGCATCGGGTCGTTGTGGAATTCCTTTCCATAGCGTTCGCGCCGTTCGGGCTTCACATGTTGGAAAGCGTCGGTGATCAGCATGGGGAACGCAGTGGTCTTGCCGGAAATGCTGGCGAACAAAGTGGCGAATACGCCTACGAAGAAGATGTACCAGCCGATCGGGCCGAAGAACAGTTCCAACGCCTTGCCCAGGTCGCCGAGCGTTTTCACCTCGATGCCGTTGGGCCGCAGGATTTCCGCGCCGACGATCCAGATCGCCAGGTTGATGACGATACCGACGAATACCGCGAACAGCAGGTCGTTGCGCTGGATGCGTTTGTGTTGCGGGCCGACCCAGCCTTTTTCACGCATGACATAAGGGTGCACGAAGTTGGCTACCGGACGCGCCCCAAGGGAATCTGCGATGCCAGGTAGTCCAGCAGGCCTTGCTGCTGAGCTGCGTCCGGGCCGGCGAGGTCTACCAGACCCGGGGTGCGAGTCGCGCCGGGGCTTATGGTGTTTACCCGGATGTTGCGATCTTTCAGGTCGAGGATCCAGTTACGGGCGAAGGCACGCACTGCAGCCTTGGAAGACCGGATCGAAAACCAGGGTGTCCAGGCGCAGCAAGCGCACCTCATGGCCTGCTTGCGTGGCGGCCTCGACGTAACGTTCGGACACAGCGCCGCAAAAGCTGTCGTTCGAAGGGTGGCCGAGGATTACGAGCATGCGTTTGCTCTTCATGACAAACTCCAGGTAATGAAGTGCCAAGGGTAAAGTCTGCCCCTTACGGTAGAGTCAAGCGTTGCCGGTTAGCGGTAGAGACAAACAGTTCAGCAGCGCTCGGGTGTAGCCCGGCAAACCGTCGAATGAGTGGGCAGGAACGTAATGTTTCAGGGTCCCCGAAGAACATTTGGATTAGCCTTTAGGGCGGTGTTTTCAGCTAGAAAAACTAAAAATATACCCGTAAAAATACCCTCGATACCCTCACATGGATCCGCGATCTGGAACGGCGATTTCTGACGGCTGCCGAGATGGAACCAGATGGAGCTCAGTGTACCTCCGTGGCGAGGGCGGCGGAACCGAGATGGATCCTGTTCGTATGCGATCGCTTGGCCGGGGCAGGCTACCATCGCTGGTAAAGTGTTCCGTGCGGGGGGACAGAAGCTGCCAACGGATGTGTGATGGTTTCTGGGTTCGAATCCCTACGCTTCCGCCACTAATTCTCATTAAAGCCCTGATTTTTTGGGGCTTTTTTGTGCCTGTGTGTTTTTGGTCCCCCATCTGGTCCCCCATTTTTAGTGTGGCTTATGCTGGTTTGCTGCGGATTGTGATGGACATATGGCCTAACAACTCACGTTTGGAAGGGAGCGATTTTTCCAAGGCAGCCTAGGTATGCTTGGCTCTTGCCGGCAGCTATCGACCCGGCGCCTGAATATTGGGGTCGCTTCGCGACACATCGCCGATACGCGCGGCTCTCACAGAGGCTGGCGCAGGTCTGGAAGCTGGTGATATTCCTATGGGAACCGGTTTGCCGCGATGAGGCCTGAACTGCTAAACACAAGGCCTTGGATCGATGCCGGCCATCAGACCGTCGCTATCGTCCTATGATGGATCAACATAGCAGAATGGGCAGAGCATGAAGCGAACCTTGGAAGGCATGGCCAAAGCCGGCGAGCCGCTACTGCGCGAAGCCCTTGATGCGATAAGGGCGCATCAGGCCGCGCAAGATAACGGGGCATCTCCAGAGACAATCGAGCGGCTTAGAGTGTTGGCTGACTCCGTTTATCACGCGGTAGTGGATTTCCAGGTGCTTGAAGCCGGCAGTTTGTCTGAATCAATTCACTGATATCGAGGCACTGATGCCCAAACAGTCGAAGATTTTGCCGCCCGACCACCCAGCCTACACCGAGGCAATTGAGGCAATGCGCCGCTACCACGAAGCGCAGGATACCGGCGCGCCTGCGATAGAGGTGGAAAGATTACGCCTGATAGCTGAGTCTCTGTTCCAAGCTGTAACCGACTATCAAATGAAAGCCTTTGGCCACGGCGGCGGAACTATTCACTGATTGGCAGTTGCGCGGAAGATGGTACGTCCTGAGAAAGTCTGCTTTCGACCCAAAGCAGACATGCCGCTCGAATGTTACGGGGTGGGTAACCCAACGCGGTGTGCTTCAGCGCTTCCACTCATCGGTTTCCCTTTAGCACCGGCTTATACCCGAGCAGGGCAATGGCCGGTTCAAGGCTCTCGTCCAGAGGTACCAGCAGGTCGTGAAGGCTATCAACGCTTGCCCTGCTGCGCTCGGCTAGCAGGCCCTGCGCCGCGTAGAGAACGTCGTGATGATTCAGGCGGCCGGGCAGCGATCATGCCAGAGGCCTCTGATGGTCAAAGGCGTGCCAGCTAGCGTAGCGACATGACTGCGTTTTGCACGGGTAACCGGGATTGCTCCGGGTGCTGCTGCATGAAATGCTTGATCGCTTGGCCCTGCCGGTCCACGACGCACACGTTCACGGTAGCGTGAGGGACCGTGCATTCGTCCAGTGCGAGAAATCCGCAGTTCATCACGCCGTAGAGCGCGACCGGCTGAGCGACGGATGAGCAGTCATACACCATCTCCCCAAGGTAGTTGAGCTTCCCTTGATTAACGGTGAACCGCAGCGGGCTGGAATACGGGCCCATGACCCCGCGGCGGTGCCCCAGGCGAGTGACTTCATATTCCCCGGCGGGCAACCACGCCGAGTAATCGTCCTTGGGCCCCCAGCCATAGGTCTTGTGACTATTGATGTCCTGGAATTCCAGGTAGGTGCCATAAGGGCCACCTCCTATCAGCGCGCCGATCACAAGGCCGGCATTTTGCGCGTTATAAGTGGTTGAATCCAATGCCATCTCAGTGGGTATTTGCGAGCAACCGGCCAATAGTCCTATCAGGCCGATTGCGACGATGTGGTGCGAGCAAAGCATTCCATTACCTCGGTGAAAAAAAGGAAACGCTGTTGGAATAGGCGCGCTAGACGGCCGCTACCGCCTTCACTAGGATGGCGGCCTTTCGCTTTCCTGTGAATCAAGGACGATACATCAACATGTTCGATCTCTACCAATGGCGCATGTTTGGCGCCGTCAGCATCGCCGCCCTTTCCCTCAGCGGGTGCAGTATCAACGGTACCTATCCAGACGCCACCGAGCCCGACGCGGCAAAGCTGCGCTTCATCAGCAGCAATCAAAATTCGACGATGGATGTGTTCGACGCTGCCCATTGTGGCGGACAGACCACAGGGCTGCTCAACAACCTGTTCACCGCCAACACCCGACGTCGCGCAGCCATGAGTATCCCCGCGCCAAACGACGCCAAGGCTTATCTGGAGGTGCGGCTACAACCGGGCCGCGAGTTGTTTGTTCGTGCCAATACATTGGGCTCCGCCAGTGTCTGCACCGTCGCGTTCAACTTCACGCCTCAGAGCGGTGGCGAATACGAAGCGAACTTCCGCTACGTGGGTAACAATTGCCTGGTCACGCTTAACCGGCTGCGTGAGATCGACGGGAAGGCGGTGCGTTCGCCCATCGCGCTAACCAACAAAGGCCTGCCCGCCTGCTCCGGCAGCAACCCGATTTTCCCCAAACCCACCCAGGCACAACCGCAGTCAGCAGAGCGTATGGCCTTGATCAGTCAGATCGTGGACGCCAGCGTCATAGCCAAGATGAAGTACGCTCCTGCCGACACCACTGCGCAGACAGCGTTATTCGATAAGGGAACTGAGGAGCGCAAGCGGCGCCTGGGCTTCACCCTGCCGGATGCCTACTGGACCGAATACCGCCTTAACCTGGAGCAATCGGCCAACGACATGGCGAGTAGCCATGCGCGCTCGTTGCAGCTGTACAAGGATTACTACAGCAATAAACTGGGCCTGCTCGACACCCCGTCGATCAAGGAACTGCTTCCGGACAGTGAGACCGCAGACCGCAGCAAGGCGATGATCACCAATAACACTATGCTGGAATATTACTACCGGACCCTGCGGGAACTTCAGAAAGAAGCATTCAGCGCACATCAAGCACGCATGGCCGATCTGGACCAGCGCTTTGAAGTATGCAAACGTTACCCGGCGTGCTGGCAGAACTAGGTCGGGCCCAAAACGCACGATACGTGTGTTTCTGGAGCGGTCGGTCATTTGAGTGAGTCTATTGGATAGTCGCGGCGAGTATCGCCTTGGCCAGCATGTCCTGCTGCTCTTCTGGCTCAATGAGCTCCAGGCTGACCTGACGCTTCGCTTAGAGCATCTGCCATAGCTGCTGATCGATGTTGTTCTCGACAAGGGGGATCTTCACGATCACGGTTCGAAGCTACCCATTCCGGTACGCCCGGTCCTCAGCCTGATCCTGTTGCGTGACCTACCCAAAATCGCCAAGCTGATGGAGCAGTTCGGCGAGGGCCTGCTGTCCGCGGAAGCTATCGAGGATGCCTCTGCGGCGTTCAAGAAGGCCCACATCGAACGCGCTTTGAGTGCCGCACTTGGCCACCCACCTGGGTTAACCGCCGGGCGCGCAGCGCCCAGAGGATGAAACCAACCAGCGTAACGGCAAGAGTGGGAAGACGGTTTTGACGGGTTATGGCCCGTTGCGACTGGAAATACCTCGCGATCGAGACGGCAGTTTTGAGCCCATTCTGATCCCCAAGCATGAGCGCCGTTACACCGGATTCGATGACAAAATCATCGCCATGTACGCCCGTGGCATGACGGTCACCTGTTTGCATCCGACTTGACCAGCCATTCGCATCGAATGTGACCTGTGCACGGGCACGTCTTGACCGGCGGAATCGACCCAGAGCAGCCGCTGAAAAACAACTGATTTCGTGAGCGCGACGCGCACTCTGTGGGAGCGGGCGTGCCCGCGAACACCGGCGCAGCAGGTGCCAGGCTCCGCGTTGGATTCTTCGCGGGCGCGCCCGCTCCCACAGGGATTGCTGTGCGGCTCACCAGCAGTAATGGGTCAGTAGCAGCCAATCGGGACTGACCGCCATCGACCCATTGCGGCCCGTCGGCATCGGCAGAAACCGGTCAGAATTAGCCGGCCTGCAGGGAGTTAAGGGCCATCGATTTAAGGCTGAAGGTATCTGCCAAACCGTGGGCGATTCAGTCCAGCCCACTTGGAATCGTCGCAATCCCCTCGCAACGAGCGCTTTTTCACCCCCCTTTCTGTACTCGACACCTCACGGATCGTCTCAGAGCTGCTGGCGATGCTGACAGTACGCTCCAAAATGAGGGGAGTTGAAAGTTAGAGCAAGCATTCAAAATAATACGCAGAAAGATTTCGGGCGAAATTTATTGTGAGCCCTCTTGCGTCTATGTATGAGCCTGGCTATTACTTAGGTCTCCAAGGGGGAGATGGCAAAATGCAACCAAGATTCGTTATCGTTCCAGCAGTACCTATAGAAAACGAATCATTTCAGATTGGAAGTCGGTTTTACGCCGCTACCACTTCGGGAGGGTTCGACATCTACGACAATCAAGAAAAAATAAGAATAAAGCGGAATTTTCCGAATAAATCGCTAGCCATAACAGAATGCGAAAAGATGATTTCTGATTCGCGCAACCCGTCCGAGCTATTTCCAATAATGCGAACGGAATGACTTTCTACCGGAGATAGCCCCATGGCCCCATCCACGGACAAGACATTTTTTTATTACGGCGCTATCGCAATCGTAGCTGCCTTTGTATTCATATGCATGGCTTATGAATTTTCGGAGGCACATCTGATATGGGCAATCATACGTCAATATTGGAGTGGCTGATGATTCTGACAGGGTCAATAGTAGGTGCCGGGCTGGCAGCACTTCTATTTGACTGGGTCATATAGCTACCGAGCATTGAGCACCTTGTGCCACCCATTTTTTACCCTTCCGCTGCAGCACTGGAGTTTTCACATGCCTAGCAAGCAGATTGCAAACGAGCAGGCAAAACAATACAGCGATGATGAGCGTGTGACCCTTGTAAGAAAATTCTGGAGCTCAGGCCGACCACTAAATGATTTCTGCACAATCAAAGGCCACCCTTCTTATCATGAAAGCGACCACTTTCGAGAGTTCCAATAGTGCGAGCTTAAGCCGCAATACACTCATGGCAAACCAGTTTGATCACGAGCAATTGAATTCAATTGTCAGCACCCTAGCGCAACTGCACATCCGCCTAAGACTGATCATGGAAGAAACCGAGTCACTTATGAATGGATTGCGCGCTACGCGACCTAATAAATAGTTATCACCCTTTATTTGCAGGAGCGCCCCATTTAACCGCGTAGCCGACCAACAGGGATAAAGAGGAGCTTAACTGTGATCAGCCGCGCTGTTAAACGCTCATTATATTCTGGGATTCACGATTCGCGCACAAAAATTTAGACAAGCCAATTCATCAGAACTTATACGGCTTTTATTTTTTGTACAAGCAAATCCCCGGCAGTCGGGTTAGATGCACATCATGCAGAAAACCGTTGCACGCGCCGTTTCCTCCGCTATGGTGGAGTGACAACACAAGACTAAAGTCGTAGGAGGACGGGCATGCGCATTCGCGGCGATGTGTTTTGGAACTGGGCTGATCCTACGCTCCATCATCGGACACATGACGAGACGCTGGACCAAGGCATCACGATTGACGTTCAAGTGCGTCTCTCACGGACGGGCAGCACACAAATGTTCATCGGTGTGTATGCAAGCTCCGGCATGGCCCTTCACGAAGAAGCATTCGACTCCCGCCCAGGTGAATCCATGACCCGAGCGTTAGCCCGGATTTCTCATGACCGCATAAACAAAAACGGCTGAAAGCCTTATGATTCTTGTCGCCAAACAAAGCCCCATAAGTCTTCAGCCGCGCACAAAATGCTACCAGAAAAACTCCACTTTTCACCCCTCTCTCGCCGCCTCGTCGAGGCCTCTTTCACCGGTGGTCACATCACCTCGGATGCGGGCTTGTTGCTGCTGCGCGAGGTCGACCAGCAACATGGCTTGACCCGCCGCCTGGCCAAAATCGTTCCCGATCGGCGTGATCCTGGGCGTGTCCAGCACGGACTGCAGACACTGCTCGCCCAGCGTATCTATGCACTGGCCGCCGGCTACGAGGATCTCAACGATCATGACGGCCTGCGCCATGACTACGCGCTGCAGACTGCGGTCAACCGCCTGCAACCGCTGGCCGGCAAATCCACTCTGGGGCGCCTGGAACAGCAAGCCGATCGCGAAACGGTGGTGCAAGCCCATCGCCTGCTGTGGGAGCACTTCATCGCCCAGCATGACCAGGCGCCGGCTGAGATCGTGCTCGACTTCGATGCGACCGATGTGCCGGTGCATGGTGATCAGGAAGGGCGCTTCTTCCATGGCTATTACGACCATTACTGCTTCCTGCCGCTCTATGTGTTCTGTGGTCGCCATCTGCTGGTGAGCTATTTGCGCCCGAGCAACATCGATGGCGCCCGACACAGTTGGGCCATCCTGGCACTGCTGGTCAAGTTCATTCGCCGCTTCTGGCCAGAGACCCGCATCGTGTTCCGCGGTGACGGCGGTTTTTGCCGACATCGCATGCTCGACTGGTGTGACCGCAAGCAGGTGGATTATGTGGTGGGTCTGGCCCGCAACACCCGCCTGCAGCGGATGGCGGCGCCGGCCATGCAAGCTGTCGCCGAGGCCTACCAAGAAACCGGGCAGAAGATGTCCGGCGTGTATCGCTTCCTCTATCAGGCCGGTAGTTGGCGTAGGCGCCGCCTGGTCGTGTCGCGCCTGGAACATGGCGAGCAGGGTGCCAATCCACGCTTCATCGTCGTGTCCCGCTTTGCCGAGGATGCTGCCCAGCAGTACTACGAAGACTACTGCGGCCGTGGCGACATGGAGAATCGGATCAAGGACCAACAGTTGGATCTGTTCGCCGACCGCACCTCCAGCCCACGCTGGTGGACCAACCAGTGGCGGCTGATGCTGTCGGCCTTTGCCTATGTGCTGTTCGAACGGCTACGCGATCATCTCCAGGGCACCGCATTGGCGCGCATGAGCATCCATAACCTGCGCTTGAAACTGCTCAAGATCGGTGCGGTGATCATTCGCAACAGCCGGCGCATCCGCGTGCTGATCAGCGAGGCCTATCCGCATCAGGAACTCTTTGCGGGGCTGGTTGCCCGCCTCAAGCCGACCTGAACAGGCGGGCGCCCCCGGCCCGGCTCAATGGGGGAAAGGGGGCAGTGCGCCCCATACGCGGGAATTGAATAAAAAACGATCAATTTTTAGCGGTGGAAGGCAGGTTGTTGATACACCGAGGCTTCACCGGCCACGCCTGCCGGCCTCATGAGAAATCCGGGTTAGCTTGGGGTGTGGGGCGCGCACGCCGCCTAGCGTCAAATCGGGTGAGCGCCCAATCCGTGGCCTGATGCCCAACTTCTACCTCAAGGGTCAATGAAGGTTGTGGCATCGAAAGCCACGGCCACATCGATCCGTGGGCGTACATAACGGCCCTCAACGCCTCCCCCTACTCCAGCGTCCTTACGGTGTCCGGCACCACGTAAGCCGTGATGTAGCCCCCGGATGAACGTCTCCGTCATCCTATTGTGGTAGACGGCTAAGCTTCCTACCCCAAATCCTCATGCCACGTTAAAGCGTCCCAGTGAGTTTAGCTGTCTTTCGCGAAAGGCAGCTATGGGTCGATAGCGGACCCTCATCAGCGACCTGCTATCTCCAGGTGCTAGCACGGGACCGTCGAAAAATATTTCAAATTGCAGTGGGGGGCAGTGCTGCGGCGGGAAGCTTGGTGGGGGCGTCCACCGCTAGATGTTGTGCTGCCGGAAAATTTCGAGGCCACTTTGTCCGCATTGATACGGGGAGGACCATCAGCGTAACTAGCCTCTTGTCCATCTCTCCTTGCATGGGGTGCAAGGGGTCGAGTGTTCGAATCACTCCGTCCCGACCAAATAACTCCAAAGAATCCAGCCGCTTAGCAGTGGCTGGATTTTTTTTATGGGCGATGGATTGTACTGGATGTAGGTTTTTACCCCACTTTTTACCCCACCGAATTTTCACTACTCGAGCATAGTGGGGTTAGAGCCCATGGTTCAGAAGGCGTGCTCGGATTGACGACCTTCACGCCGTCAGCCTTCCTGACCTACACGCTCCGCATGCCTGTGATCAGGAAACTCAAGCAGAAAGCTTATTGATAGTCGTAGTAGAGGTAGATCTTGCTCTGTGGTCACTCGCTATGAACGTCCTCAGCAGACATTCGGTACCGGTAAACAGCTGAAAACATTTGAAATGATGTCATATTGACATGTCTGATGGTGGCGATGATATTACCCTGACCCAAAGTCCAGCAGTCTTGGGTATCAAATTACGATTACAGGGATTTGTGTATGGCCAAGAAGCCCGCAGTAGCTGAAATTGTTTCACTGATTGAAGAAGGTACACCTCGCCCAAGACTGCATAAACTCATCATCCAAAATTTTCGTTCAATTGGGTCAATCCCGGTAGAGATCGAGCTAGATGACATCGTTGTACTGGTTGGTGCGAACAACGCTGGTAAGAGCAGTATCTTGCGAGCCTATGAAATCGTAATGTCTCATGGATCTAGCGCCGGCAAACTCAGTATTAGTGATTTTCCCAACGGCGAGGTCGACAGGGAAGCGCTCCCAACCATCGAGCTCCAAACTATCGTCTTCAGTAATGCGCCGGGAGATAGATGGCTTGGCGTGCAGGCCAACGGAGAGTTCCTGATCCGCGAGCGTTGGATCTGGGACAGCCCTGCCAGGGAGCCGGTGCGCCAAGGCTTCGATGTGCAAAAGGGTGACTGGGATGCGCAGGTGCCTTGGGGGGCTCCAAACGTGGCCAACGCCAAGCGTCCGCGTCCCCATCGCATAGACGCATTTGCTTCGCCAGATGCCCAAGCGAATGAGATTGTTAACTTGATCAGCTCCTTGCTGAAGGAGCGCGTCCAACAAATCAAGTCGGATCCGGCTCAAGAGCTTTCTGACTACGAACTTGTGATCGAGAAGATCAAAAATCTGCAGACAAAAGCCGTGGAGGCGACTGAAGCAGAGGTGGCTTCCATCGAGTCAGAGATTACCCAGTATCTCGATCGGCTTTTCCCAAACCACCATGTGAAGTTCGATGCCAAACCTGAGTTGGACATCGAAAAGGCCTACACCCCATTCAAAACCACCGCCGACCTGCTGATGGGCCCGAAGGATGGTTACCTGTCAGGTATTGCCAACCAGGGGAGCGGAGCCCGTCGAACGTTGCTGTGGGCCGCCCTGAAGTACCTGTCGGAGGCGAAAGATAGCGAAGGGACAAGGCCGCACGTTTTGCTGCTGGATGAACCAGAAATTTGTCTGCACCCCTCTGCCATCCGGGAGGCCAGAGCAGTGCTTTACGATCTGCCTCAGACGGGCAACTGGCAGGTGATGATTACCTCGCACTCACCGATCTTCATCGATCTGTCCAAAGACAACACCACGATTGTTCGCGTGTACCGTGGTGAAGGTAACGAGGTGGAAAGTACGACCTTGTACAGGCCTACTCGCGCCAAATTGGACGATGACGACAAGAAAAACCTCAAGATGCTCAACGTTTGTGATCCCTACGTAAACGAGTTCTTCTTCGGTGGACGGCAGATCATCGTAGAGGGCGACACCGAGTACACGGCATTCTCGATCATCAGGGACATGTATCTCGACGAGTACAAGGATGTTCAAATCATCCGTGCTCGTGGTAAGGGAATCATTCCTTCCCTGGCAAAAGTCCTACTGCAGTTCTCCAAGCAGTTTACGATCCTCCACGATACCGACTCCCCGCTTACGGTGGCCGGTAAAGGCAACCCAGCCTGGGGCATGAACGGCACCATAGCCTCCGTGCTTAAGCTCGACAACGCAGTAGGGCGCGTTAGGCTTGTTGCGTGCCGTACATGCTTCGAGACAGCGTTATTTGGAAAAGAGTCCAAGGACGAGAAGCCATATCGAGCCTTTGTCCGTATCCAAGAAGATGCAGAATCTGCTGAGAAGGTGAAAGCATTGTTAGATTATCTGCTTGACTCCTCTAAGCAGATACCGGGTAACTGCCTCGAGTGGACAACAATAGAACAATTGGAAGAGGCCGGTTGAGGCGCGCATTTGGAGGGCGCTGCGCTTGTAACTTACACTAGGCTCTGTACGTAAAGTATTGTCGCAAGCACCGCATAGCGCAGGCCAATGAGACCATCGCCGCAAAACTTGTTGCGAGCTTGTCGAAGCGCGTCACGATGCGACGGTTCTCCTTCAGCCAGCCAAACATGCGTTCGATGATGTTGCGCTGCCGATATTTGGGGCGATCAAAAAGTCGAGGCAATCCTGGCTTGGTTTTGCGCTTCATGCTTCGCAACGGAATGACTGGCTGCATGCGATAACGATCACAATACTGGCGCAGCGCTTCAGCGTCGTAACCCTTGTCAGCCAGCAACCAGCGGCAACGCTTGCGTGGGCGACCGCGCAGGCTGGGTATGCAAGCCTGATCGAGTAGCGGTTGGGCATAGGCTATATCGCTGGCTTGTCCGCCTGACAACAGGAAACGCAGAGGCACACCATTGGCGTCGCACAGCATGTGAATCTTGGTCGTCAGGCCACCCCGGCTGCGCCCGAGCGCGTGGTCTTGCGGTTCTTCAAATCCCCTTTTTTCCCGGCACCTGATGAGGCCCGGGTTGCTCGTACGGCAGTGGAGTCGATCATCCATGTTTCCAAGTCAATCAAACCCTGCTCATTCAATCGGATATGAAGACGCTTGAGCATCTGATCAAAAGCTCCGCAATCACGCCATCCCCGGAACCGTTGATAGATCGTTGACCAAGGGCCGAATCGTTCGGGCATGTCTCGCCAGGCTGCGCCAGAGCAAAGCACCCAGAGAATACCGTTTAGCATCAGGCGATCATCGGCCCGAGGGCGCCCGGTGCGCTGATTTTTGGTGAAGATATCTGCAACCAGATCCCAGGCTGCGTCGGGAAGTTCATACCGCTTTGCCATCTTGGCCTCCTGGCTTTAATGGCGGTGTATTTTACAGAAAATCGTATTTCTTGGGTTTACGTACAGAGCCTAGTGTTCATCGTTCTTAGTGTTACAAAGGCCTCAGCCATAAGCCACTCGAAAATTATTAAGGTCGGGTGGCTTTTTGAGGAAGGCTCGGAATTTTTCACGAGTCCTCTACAAGAAAATTCCTCGCGGAGAATGTACTCACACAGTAGTCAAGGTTCTGTGTTCGATTGCTTTCGCAGCAACGCCATCTTTGAAATGAAAAAGGCTTGCTAATGCGAACAGTCCAAGCTGTCCAAATCCAAGGCACAATGTAGGTTTAGTAATCATGCCAAAGTAAACCAAGAGGGACATGGCTACCAAGAAGAAACGTTTGGATGAGTACCAAGAAAAGTGTCGATCATCTACTGTGCGGTTTTTAATGGCGGCGCGGGACGTCCTTACCGCGATTTGACCAAATATAATGCATGACACTAGCGACCAGTCGGCAGCTAGAAATATATCTTTCCATGAGTATGCGTATAGCTTTATCGCTACCAAAAAAACGAATGGAGTTACGATAAAAAGGTATTCGGAGCACAGCTCTGCTAGGATTGCTTTCTGCTCTTTAGAGCAAGGGTATTGTTTCATGTTGCAATCCCACGTTTCGATGGATATCAATAATTTTTACAATTTTGGCATTTGATATATACGGTTTGCCTTGGCCAGGAGGAGGGGTGTAGAGCTGGAACGAGACTTCAGCTTCCATGACATCCTTCGGCCCGATGGCGCGCACCAAGCCATTTTGATAGTCATCAAGCCACTTTATATCAATAATGTTGGCGTTGTACCGACTACCTGTTGTAACACTTACCATCGACCAGGCACCTTTGCCTATGTTAACTGGGGCGCGTACGTAAAGCCGATCTGAGCCATTGAAGCTTGTTGTAATCCCAAGGAACATATTCTTTGGATTAGCGTTGAAGCGCCAGTGGGTGTTGATGGGGGTGACATTCTCTGTATCCGCCAGGGACGTTAGGACGGTTTCGTCCGGGAGAAGCTTCTTGTTGGCCTCAGAGAATTTCTGGAGAGCGAACGCGAGCTCTTTCCTGTCAATTTTAGGGTGAATCATCTGCGGGTTATCGTTTTTGGTCAGCTCGTTCTCAAGTACAGAAGCGATCGCATCGACCTCGCCTTCAGTGGCCGTACTCTCAACTCCTGAGAGGGCATCAGCGAGTGTGAAGCCCGACTCAATGATTGCGGAGGACATCCATCCTTTGAGCCGACCAGGCACAGCTTTGATGAAGCTAGCAACTGAGCCCGCCTCAACGCACTCGAGCTGTAGCGCGAAGTCTTCCGGGTCTCCTAGCGCGTTGACCAACACTTGGCCGAGTGCTTGGTAGGCCTCGATGTAGCCGCTCATTGCCTGGAAGACCTCTGCCGGACGCTGACGCTTTTCGGCGAAGTCGATTTTGATTTTCAGCGTTTCGGACATGCCAGACTGCTTCCTTGAGAATGGTTGATGCTGCCAGCTAAGAACGCACGAATCACAGCTGGCATGAGTGTCTAGTGCCAACCGGAAATCGCTGGGAGGGAAGATTCTACAGCCGATGGTGGCAAAATGTCCTCAGTCGAGTTGCTCTATCGTTTTTCCATCTTAGTGGAACAGACCTAGCGGAGGATTGGCGCTGAGCTGCCGGCGTGTTGAGGAGGCTGCCGCTTTGCGGCCAGGCTATCGTGAACCGAGCCTCGGCGTGCTGCCTAAATCGGCATTTTACTTTCAAATCTTCGGCCATCCTGGTCTACGCGCTCCGCTTGACGGCACAAGGGCCCGTAACGCTTATGGTCATGCCGGTTCGAAGACTCTTTTCAACGCGGGTAAAAAGCTCAAGACATCAACGTTAAAAAAGGATTGTTGGCAGGAGGCTCTCCTGAAATTGTCCTGGAGTCGTTTAGCAAGTAGCCATTCAACGAGCTGGCGCTTCGAGGGCCTCTAACTGTGCATGTCCAAATGTTCTGGCCATTGGGTGTCTTCAAATGTACATGCAGCTTCTCAAATTGACGTTGTATGCGCCGCCAGGCATCGCTCTTAGAGTATGCGTCAGCCAAGTCTGGGTGCTCTGCGGCGTAGCGCTGGAAAATGCCCGGCGTGACTAGGAAAAAAGTGCCGTTCACGGTGTGGACCTTGGCCTTGCTGTCGTTGACCACTAAGCGATGATTGAGAACCCCTTTGCGAAGCCATTCGAGGAAGGCCAGCCCCTCGGCATCCTTGGATGGTGCAGTGGAGGATTGAGGACTTCCCGCGCCTGGCCCAGTTTCGGCCTCGCTCCGTTCTTGCAACATGTTCATCAAATCGTCGAGATAGTCGAAATCCTCTCTCTGGGGAGAGGCGGTTGGCTGCTTTTCATCTTCAGCAGTTTGCGGCCTAACTGTCTTCGCTTCACTGGTCCGCAGTGGACCATTCATCATCGGTTCGATCCTGCCACAGAAACAGTCTGGCCGAGGTTCATTTGCCCAAATAAGGCTCGGCTGCAGGCGGAGAAAGGTAAAGCGATGTTGCCAGTCGTCTTCTGTTACGGTGGCGCTCCATACCGCTTTGCCCTCTGGGGTCGCATCCACCAATCCATGCGACTGCAGTTCATCGAACAAAGCGATGTTGGAAGAGGGGATGCCATCCACGGCCTGAGCCAGCAGGTAGGCGCGCAGTTTGTCGGTGGCGGTTTTACTGACCAACCACAGATGGTCTTCGGTGAGCCAGCCGGCTGCACCGGGCTGGTTGAATTTGAACTCGTTTTTAACCAGGTGACGCAGGCCCGTGAGCAGGTGATGCTGCAACGAGTGTTTAGGTGCCAGCATGGCCTTAGTGGGATTGGCGCCGATGTTCTGCGCTGTAGAGATGCGTCGGCATTGCGGGAATAGTCCGGCCTTCATCAGGTTGTAGATGTGTGAGCGTTTGAAGCCGGTTTTTTGTTCCACCTCATCGCGGCGCATGATGTGGCGATCGGCGGAAGCTGGGGCAGGGCTGGCAGGTTGCATGGTGTCACTCCTTAGCGCCATGTGGCGCGCAGTGGGATGTGACAGTCATTGAAGGTCCGTGGGGGTGAAAAATCATTGCCAGGCAATGGCCGTCATTGCCTGGCTATTCGGCGCTAGGCATCTACCGCCTGGGCAATCCGACGGCGCGCCTGCGCAAATTTCCGATCAAGGGTGCGTTTGCTCAACCCAGCAACACCTGGGAACAGCGTAGTGATGGCATCGACTACCGCAGACTGGGTCTTGTAGATTGACCGCGGTTGGCCGCTCTTTGACTTTTCAAGCATTACCGCTAGCAGGGCTCCGATAATCGTGTGGTGCACCTTGGTGGATGTCTCGGATGCAGGCCCAACTCCCTCGAGCTGTGCTGCCAATTCGTGCTCTTGCTCTTTATACGCAGCCATCTCTTTGGCGAGGGAATCAAAAGCCTGATGCATTTTTTCGTATTCGCGCGCGTAGAAGTCTCGCTCAGCTTGCACTGCCATGAAAACGTTGAGATTCACGCACTCGAGGTGGTCAGTGTTCTTTGGAAATAGAAACTCGGGCTTATCCTCTGGGTGGTTTAGAGCGGACCATACTCTCAGATCTGTACGGCGGATGGACCAATACACGCGTTCGACGTGGTCATTAGGCGTGATGGGTCCGCCGAGGAAAGTTGCAGCCAACTCCCCAGAGGCGATGGCGTCGTAAATTCGCTCTACATGGAACTGAAGGTTGGGCCATTGTGGAAAATGTTTGAGCAGTTCACCTGAGTGAGAGATCTCTACTTGCAGGATCTCTGTAGAGTGATCGGTGAGGTTGCACCAAAGGATCGCGGCATCAATGGGGTGGTAGCAGCTCTTGATCGAGTCCATGTCAATCAGCCTCCTGCTATGGTCATCCTAATCGCTGGCGGGGGCTGCTGATTCGGGCCCTCTGTCGAGCGGAGGATCCAAATGGATTTTCGGATCCAAAGGCAGTGACTGTGAAATGGTCTTTTGGTTCGGCTGAAGAGAGCCGATCGCGACAGGTTTCGACGCTATTCATTTTTGCCAGAATCTTCTCTCAAAACTCTACTTATATACACACTTTTTTCGATTTGATTTTGTCCTGGATAGGCAGTCCGAAGGTCTAGTCAAGTTGTGCGACGAGGCTTGAAAAGTCCATGCGAGAAGCTTACGTTCGAGAGTACGGATTTCCGGAAGCTGACGGACGTTTTTGATGGATTGCGCGCTTGAGTGCTGCATGCGGGAGGTTACGTGAGCGACGCAGATCGGTATCGGCTGGCGGCATGCCGGGCTGGCTACGCCCAGACCATCGAGCACCTTGAAGGGTGGAACTGCTGCCGGCGTCAGTGTGCTGCGCTCCTAGCGGCCTACGGTGCACGGCTGTCTGCCGGCACGTTGCGCATACACCTGGGGGCGCTCGCCCACTGGCACCCGCAGCGCGGCTTTGTCGACCCGACCAAGGCGGCGCAGGTGCGCGATACCCTGCGCGAAATCCAAGTGCTGCACCCACAACCTTTCAAGCAGGCGCCGGCCTTGCAACTGCAAGTCCTCCAGGCCGCCATCGAAGGACTAGGTGGTGACCTGCAGAGTGGGCAGCCGGTGCTGCGATTGTGGGCTTCGTGTGACTAGGCGTTAATCCTGCTGATTTTGCGTTGGAAGCCCAGACTTTCGGCTGGGCTATTTTTGTTGAGGAGGAGTTTTGCGGCTAGAGGGGTGTGCTAATAGATGCGGTGCTGGAGAGCTAATGCATTCTGAAGATTTAGTTTAAATTACCCAGGAATTTCTCCAGCGGAATATTAAATTGCTCCGGATGCTCCCAGAAAGAAATGTGTTTGTCCATAAGCGCTATTGACGCAGTCGGTGTGTTTTCTTTGCTCCACTTAGGTACGGAATGCTTCCAATCTTGGCGTACTACGTAAAGCAGTGGTACTTTATTTTCCAAGTCGCGAAGATCCGCTCGGTAATCTTGATAAAAACTGTTCGCATTGGTCAGTGCAGCCACGCCGTCGCTAGTCATGTTGGAAATTTTGGTAATCCAGTTCATGTACTCTGGAGTAGGGTTAGTCACCATCCAGTGAGCAAATTCGGTGTTCATCTTCTGCCGATCATTTAAAGAACCTTGCGTGAGCTGTTCACAGAAGTGATCGTTATCGTCTCGGGAATACCAAGCCCACTCACTTGCATTACTTGTTGCGTTTCCTGTCGGCGCTGCATCTAGCATTACAAAGCCAGCCAGCCTGTCGGCGCCAAATTGGTGCACGTAGGAGAGCGCGTCAAATCCACCGTTTGACCAGCCGACTAACACAAATTTATTCAGATTGAGCTTTACGATCAGGGCGTTAAGATCACGCCCATGCTGCTCGTAATAATTGCCTTCATTAGTATGTGTTGAGAGGCCTTGGCTGCGAGGGTCAATAGCAATCAACTTGTACTTCTTTGAGTCTTTAAAATAGGAAAGTTGCTTTTCGAAGACGTCTGCGCTCATAATCCAGCCAGGGACGAGCAAAACAACTCTTGGGCCCTCTCCAGACGTGAGGTAGTGGATGTTGAGGTCATCGGAAACCTTAACGTATTCAGCGTTGGCCATGGACGCCCACAGTGCAGAAGCGAGGAGCCATTTGCGATATTTTCCCACTTAGTACTCCTTATGGTTGTTTTTTATATTTTTAAACTGACTTGAGCCGCACGGTGCCTATTGGGCAAACGGTCTCGAAGTCGCTTAGAGTATCTATCGTCTGTACTGTGTTATGAGTGTGGGGCAGGTGATATTAGGTGATTAGTTCTGTAATGCCTATGGCTGAAAATTTACTGTTGGACTCTAGCGAGATCTGAAATTTTTGCATTGCTTTTTTGGTTTTATTCTGGATTTTAGTGTGTTTCAGTAATCTCCGCTGGGGTGTGTCAAGTACACGTATTGCTCGCTGGAGTGATAGGTCCAGGCAGTGTTTCTGTATCCTGGCGACGTCTGCGAAAAGCTGACCTTAGCGGTTGGCGGTGTTATATTCTAGTGTTTGAATTTTGCACCGAGCGGCCGGGCTGATGTGGTTCTTGGGTTTGAGTGCTCGTTTGCTACGATTCACAGTAATATGGTGAAACTATGTGACTGCCAGAAACTGGATGCAACCTAAAAAAACTAATTGGCCCATTAGTTTTTTTAGGCAGGGAATTTCAGTCAAGGGGTCGGAGAAGCTGGCATAAGCTTGGCAGTTTGAGGTTAAGGCAGTGGTGTATGCTGCCCAGCTCGACCAAGAATAAGGAAGGCAAGCGCATCAGATGATGAAGGGCAGCCAGTGCTATTCAGCATGAGGGCCATAATGGCGTAACTGGTCCTTCACGGTCATGGCACTACTACGAATAACGCCGACGTGGTAGAAGTCGCAGTGCTTGCTGCATGGTCAAGAACATATCGTCCGTGCACAAGCGGGGGGGGGGATGCTGATGTTGAAAAGCGACCCGGGCGTGGAGGGGGTGCGGATTCCACGCCATTCGGACACTCAGCCCACGCTGATCCGGACACCTGTTCCACGATCATTCGGACAGGCAGTCGGAGCGCAGCGACGCAGGGGTTGCATTGTTAGTCTGAGGCGCCCGGCGCCGTCAATTTCTTCACCCGCTTTCTCATCGACTCGCCCTTGAGGTTGATCCGGTAGGCGTTGTGCACCAGGCGGTCGAGGATGGCATCGGCCAGGGTTGGATCGCCGATCAGTTCGTGCCAGTTGTCCACGGGCATTTGGCTGGTCACGAGGGTCGAGCGCTGGCCGTAGCGGTCGTCCAGTAGCTCCAGCATGTCGCGGCGCTGTTCGGCGGTGAACGGGGCCAGGCCCCAGTCATCAAGGATCAGCAGGTCGGTCTTGGCATAGCCGCTCATCAGCTTGGCGAAGCGCCCGTCGCCATGGGCTAGGCCCAACTCTTCCAACAGGCGCGGCAAGCGCAGGTAACGCACGCTGTAACCCTCTCGGCAGGCCTGGTGTGCCAGGGCGCAGGCCAGCCAGGTTTTACCCACGCCGGTGGGCCCGTTGATGATCAGGTTGAGTCCGTCGCGTAACCACTGACCGCTGCTCAGCTGGAGGATCAGCGCCTTGTCGAGTCCGCGCGGGCTGCGGTAGTCGATGTCTTCGAGGCAGGCGTTGTGCTTGAGCCGGGCCTGACGCAGGCGGCTGCTGAGGCGCTTGTCGTCGCGTTCGGTCAGTTCGCGGTCGACCAGCAGGCCGAGGCGTTCCACGAAGCTCAGGCTGTCGATGTCGGGGGTTTTCAGTTGCTCGGCGAGTGCCTTGAGCATGCCGGTCAGGCGCAGGGTCTGGAGCTTGTCCAGGGTCGGATGGGGCAGCATGGTGGGATTCCTTGTGTTCAGTGGTAGTAGCCGGGGCCGCGCAGATTGGCGTGGTCGTCCGGCAGCAGGGGCAGGTTGGCTTGAGCCAACGGCAGGCTTTCCAAACCCTGGCGCAGGATCGATTCGAGGCTCTTGTAGCTGCACGCACCGAGGCTGAGGGCGCGACGGCAGGCCAACTCCAAGCGCACTTCGCCATGGGTCTTGCCCAGGCGCAGGATGCCCAGGCAGGCCCGGTAGCCTTGGGTTGGGTGGATGCGCCGTTCGAGGATGTGGCTGATCACGCCGGCCGTGTTCGGCCCGGTCTGCTCAGCCCAGCGGATCAGCCGTTGTGGCGTCCACTCGGCGTGCTCGCGATGGCTCTTGGGCATGTGCTCGGCCTGTGTGCTGTGCCGGCCCTTGTGCGGTGAGCGAAGATGGCTGGCCACCCGCTGATTGGCGTGGAAGCACTCCACCGTGCGCGCTGTCAGGCGTACTTCCAGTTGTTTCTTCACCAGTTGGTACGGCACCGAGTAGTAGTGCCCATCAACCTCGACGTGGTAGTCGATGTGCACACGCGCCTTCTTCCACTCGGCATACACGTAGGGTTGCTCCGGCAGCGGCCGCAGCACCGGACGATCCAGGGCTTCGAAGGCCGAGTGCCGGGAGCCCGGCAGCTTGCGAAACGGTCGTCGGTTGAGGCGCTCCAGCAATAAGGCGATGGCGCTGTTGAGTTCGTTCAAGGAGAAGAACTGGCGGTTCCTCAGCGCGGCGAGGATCCAGCGCTCGACCACCTGCACGCCGACCTCGGCCTTAGCCTTGTCGCGCGGCTTACGCGCCCGCGCCGGCACCACCGCCACGCCATAGTGCTCGGCCAGATCGCGGTAGCTCGGGTTGATGTCCGGCTCGTAGCGATGGCTCTTACTCACCGCGCTGCGCAGGTTGTCCGGCACCACGATCTCCGGCACGCCCCCGAGGAAGGCGAAGCAGCGGGTATGCGAGCCCAGCCAGTCCGGCAGCTGCTGCGACCAGGTGGCTTCGGCGAAGGTGTAGCTGGAGGCGCCGAGCACCGCGACGAACACCTGCGCCTGGCGGATCTCGCCGCTGTGCCGGTCGATCACCGGCACCGTCTGCCCGGCGTAGTCGACGAACAACTTCTCGCCGACGCGATGTTCCTGGCGCATCACCACGTCCAGCTTGCCCTGCCAGGCCCGGTAGTGCTCGCAGAACCAGCTGTACTGAAAACCCTGCGGCTGGCTCAGGCGATACTCCTGCCAGAGCAGCGCCAGGGTCACGCCGGGGCGACGCAGCTCGGCGTGCACCCAAGACCAATCAGGCAGTGGCCGCTGCTCACTGGGCACCGCAGGGGCCAGTGGGAACAGTTGCTGTTCCAGTTCGGAATCGGACAACGAGCAGGGCCAGGCTAGACCGCTGGCGGCAAAGCGACAGAGGTAATCACCGGCACTGCTGTGGCCTATGCCCAGACTGCGGGAGATCTTACGGACAGACAGCCCGCAATCGAACTTGAGGCGCAACACCTCACGGATTTTACGCATGGACAAACGCTCCACGACGACCTCTCTGCTTCGAAAAAGAGGTCGATGGTAGTGAATAAATCCTGCGTAGCTGCCTGCCTGGAAAGTGTCCGGATGGCCGTGGAATCGGTGTCCGGATGCTCGTGGAATGAGTGTCCGGATCAGCGTGGAATCACTGTCCGGATGTGCGTGGAATGGGTGTCCGAGTCAGCGTGGAATCCGCAGAGGGGGTAAGTGACCTAGCAGATCGCAGCCCGGCGCGGTACCTACAAACACCTGAGCAAATGCAGTGCGCTTTACAAGGCCAGACGAAGGATCGAGAAGGACAAAGCTGTGACGGGCGAAGGTCGAACATCCCTTCTGTGGGGCTGTGGCAGTACCGTTTATGGAAGACTTGCCTCTATGGCATGGTCGCCAGCCCCGCTGAGCACCCCGTTTGCGCTGCCGAAACTATGGATGGATCGCTGGTACTTATTAAGTACTGAGGAGCAGCACGCCTGAAAGGCTTACCAAGCAAGGCTCTGTGCCGGGAGATACACATATTTTCGTCTGAAAGTCGAGCTGTGTTTGGACAGAAAGCCGGTCATTACCGATCGCTGAGAAACTTGATCAGAGTTCGCCTTGAATGCGGAAAAGGCGCTCAATTATTTTATGATCGTTGCCCTGTGCGCGAAAAATCTGATCAGTTCGCGCTATTGAATAAAATATCCTATAAGGTCTAGCATAGATGCGTAGAGTTGGACGGCTGACAGTTTTTGGCGAGGTATAGGTTCCCATGAGTAGAAGACTTCCATCGCTATTAGCGATCCGTTATTTTGAGGCAGTTGGTCGCAATCTGAGTTTTACCATGGCGGCTAAAGAACTAAATGTGACACAGGCGGCGGTTAGTCATCAAATTAGGAAGCTGGAAGAGAAAATCAACATTCGGCTATTGACTCGAAAGCACCAGGGGGTTGAGTTAACACTCGAGGGTGAAATTTTACTGAGGTCAAGTGTTGAGTGTCTTGATAAGCTTGCCGACACATTTGAGGTGATTGCCAATTTATCAAGCGCGAATAATAGATTGGTTCTAAGTGTTACACCGTTGTTGTCCGCAAATTGGTTGCTTCCTCGGCTGAACGGTTTCGTTTCTAATCGCCCTAATGTCGACGTTGTACTGCATAGCTCTTTGAGTTTGCCAGTGGAAAATAGGGAGAAATTTGATTATAAGATTTTTTACTCAAGAGAGGAAATGGAAGATGCTGATCATGAGCTTTTGCTCGTCGACGAACTATTACCGATCTGTAGTCCGTCATTAACTAAAGGCCTCGCGTCACTTCCGCTTCAGGAGCTTTCAAATTTTAGCTTGATTCACGAATTTGACAGAGAGTGGTGGGCAGCTTGGTGCGAGTTGGCAGGAATTGACCCAAGTCTAGCTCGGCGAGGTATGGTTGTAAAGGATCCTGCTCTTTTGGAAAAGGCTGCATTAATTGGAAGTGGCCTAATTCTTGGGTCTTCTTTGTTTATGAGGGATAAGGTTAAATCTGGTGAGCTTATAACGCCATTTGGAAATGCACTGTCATTAAAGGTCTATTATTATTTGTGTCAAAGTCCGACGGTCAGAGGGGAGGGGGCAAACCAGTTTCGTAATTGGCTGGTTTCTGAGTTCTGTCATGCAAGAAGAGTGCAAAAAGTTGGGGGTGACTGAGTTTTTAGTGCTGATGCTGAACTTGCGGGGTTGTGGGCTAAAACAAAAAATTGCTTAATCTTGTCTCAGTTGATTGAAGGTTGTTGTGTTCTGTGGGGGATGAACTGAAGGGGGTGAAAGAGTAGCTTTCATTCCTAGGGTGGACTGAGTTGTGGTTTCTGCTTAATTGTTTTCAGAGGCTTGCCCTGCTGTCTTTTTATCGATGTAGCCCTATGGTTTGCGTTTGCGTTTGCGTTTGCGTTGTCTTGGCTCGTATTGTCTAAGATAAAGGTCGTGTATCTTACATAGTGGATAAGTATCTATTCTAGATTAAGTTGTAATTGTTATGCCGGTTTCAGATGTTATAAAAAATAATAGGCCTATTATTTCTTTTTTCTTGCGATCGTCATGCTCTGAGAGCATCGTGTTAGCGGGGTTTAGCAACTGTGCTCGGTGCGGGATTCGTTTTATGATCGAGAGTCGAGGTTTTATCGGTGCGACCTGAGAAAAGCAAAATGCAATACTTGCTAGAATCCTGCCCACAGGCCAGTGAGTGGTTGGTTAAGGTGGGTAATGCACTAGATTCTTAAGTCAATGATTTTATGGTGTTTTTAGAGCATCTGGTGAGTTTTTTGTCAGAAATTTCTTGCGCGAAATCTGCGTAGTCACAAACTTAGGTCTGCATAAAAAATGAACAGAGCGATTCACCCCGCTGCGTTGTCGGAAGAGGAATGCTTGATTGCTTCCGTAGAAACCGCTGGTTCGCGATTTGAGGAGATTCGCAATAAGGCACTAGAGTTATTTGCCGAGAGAGGATTTGCAAAAGTCGGTATGCGCGAACTTGCACAGCATTTGGGGATGGGGCCGGGATCAATCTATCACCATTTTGCGAGTAAGGAGCAGTTGCTCTTTGAGGCAATTGAAGAACTTTACGAAGACATATTGGAGGCGGCGGCTATAACAAAGTATGTCGCCGGTGACGGTTTCCAGGCATTGCTCTATGCGCATGTAGATTTGCACGAGCATCGACGTATTTGTTTCTTGCTGAGTGAACAAGAGTTTCGTTATCTCGCACCCAAGCATCGGCAATTGATATTGCTGATGCGTCGCCGCTATGAGGATATCTTGTTGCACCGATTAATCGACAAAAGAGCGCAGCCCGTTACTCCTGTGTTGCGTGCAACTGTGCGTGGCATTGTTGCTTGGTTGAATAACATTTCGGCCTGGATGAATTTAGATGAGTTGGAGCCTTGTGAAAGGTGTGAAGTAGTTGATAATTTCGTGAAGGCAGCACTGGCTGCTGCCTTTCAGCAAGAGATATCGGATAAAAAGTTGCCAGTTGAAGTGGGTCGCGTTTATCGCTGAGTTGTTTAGGTATGGGGTGGTGAGTGTATTTTTAATAGGCGCCAATGTTTAGGTTGTTGCAAGTTTTCTTTCTGATTCATGATCTATTGCCTCTAATAAAATAAGCCAACAGACTAGAGTGGTCGTGCTTGACCCCTGAAAAACGCGATTTGCAGGCCCAATTACTGAGTGGGTTGATAATGATCTAGTGATTCATTAATTACAAGGAATCAACCTGCTTGGTACTCTCCTGGCCCAAGGTGTCAGGATTTTGTCCATATTGAACACCGCACGGATGCATCAATGATCAGTTATTATCACTGCCAATCGTGAAAAAACGATATGACGACGCTGTGGATCAATTGGACGGTATGGTCCGTATCCCTTTGTGCGGTTAAAATAGCGATGGTTTATAGTCAGCGTCTTAGATCTGGAAAAGGACAATATCTCTAGCAGCGCGGTTGTGAGATGGACCTCCAATGTATTTGTTTTAATTAAAATTTTTGAGTCTGTATTTTTATTTGTTTTCAGGGTCCTTTAGCTTTCTTAAAAATTGAATGTAATCTCGGGAGCTGGCTTTTGTTATTTCAGGGTTGGTATCCTCTGTGATCCCGTAAAGTGCGAAAACTCCTTTGTAGCGAGCTCCAACATAGTCAAAGGAAACCTTGAAAGGGGTGAGTATTTCACTCAGACTATACTTGTAGCGCCCATTTTTTTGAAAGTCACTCTCGGATATACCAGCTGAGACCGCGATTGCTGTTGTCCGTCCTTTCATGCTTTCACCTTTTTTGCCATAGGCCCACCCATATGTAAACACATCGTCAAGCCATTTCTTTAGCAGTGGTGGGCAGTTAAACCAATATAGAGGGAACTGTAAGACTAACTCGGAGTGCGACTCAATTAATTCCTGCTCTCTGCGGACGTCTATTATGCCGTCGGGATATTCTTTATATAAGTGGTGGGTTGTGAACTCGTTTTGGTAGGTTTCAAGTTCGGTTGTCCAGGCGCTGTTTGCGATGCCCTGATCAAGATTTGGGTGTGCTACGACGATTAGTGTTTTATTCATTTTTTCATTAAGCTGATGGGTTTGTGTTAGGTGTGAGTCTTGTTGGTTACATGACTTTCCCTGTTTTTTGTTTTGCAATGGCTGACTTTTGAATTGCTGGACTTTAAGGTTGGTTCGACTTCGGGTGTGGTGTGTATGGTCCTAGCCCGGATTTCTCATGAGGCCGGCAGGCGTGGCCGGTGAAGCCTCGGTGTATCAACAACCTGCCTTCCACCGCTAAAAATTGATCGTTTTTTATTCAATTCCCGCGTATGGGGCGCACTGCCCCCTTTCCCCCATTGAGCCGGGCCGGGGGCGCCCGCCTGTTCAGGTCGGCTTGAGGCGGGCAACCAGCCCCGCAAAGAGTTCCTGATGCGGATAGGCCTCGCTGATCAGCACGCGGATGCGCCGGCTGTTGCGAATGATCACCGCACCGATCTTGAGCAGTTTCAAGCGCAGGTTATGGATGCTCATGCGCGCCAATGCGGTGCCCTGGAGATGATCGCGTAGCCGTTCGAACAGCACATAGGCAAAGGCCGACAGCATCAGCCGCCACTGGTTGGTCCACCAGCGTGGGCTGGAGGTGCGGTCGGCGAACAGATCCAACTGTTGGTCCTTGATCCGATTCTCCATGTCGCCACGGCCGCAGTAGTCTTCGTAGTACTGCTGGGCAGCATCCTCGGCAAAGCGGGACACGACGATGAAGCGTGGATTGGCACCCTGCTCGCCATGTTCCAGGCGCGACACGACCAGGCGGCGCCTACGCCAACTACCGGCCTGATAGAGGAAGCGATACACGCCGGACATCTTCTGCCCGGTTTCTTGGTAGGCCTCGGCGACAGCTTGCATGGCCGGCGCCGCCATCCGCTGCAGGCGGGTGTTGCGGGCCAGACCCACCACATAATCCACCTGCTTGCGGTCACACCAGTCGAGCATGCGATGTCGGCAAAAACCGCCGTCACCGCGGAACACGATGCGGGTCTCTGGCCAGAAGCGGCGAATGAACTTGACCAGCAGTGCCAGGATGGCCCAACTGTGTCGGGCGCCATCGATGTTGCTCGGGCGCAAATAGCTCACCAGCAGATGGCGACCACAGAACACATAGAGCGGCAGGAAGCAGTAATGGTCGTAATAGCCATGGAAGAAGCGCCCTTCCTGATCACCATGCACCGGCACATCGGTCGCATCGAAGTCGAGCACGATCTCAGCCGGCGCCTGGTCATGCTGGGCGATGAAGTGCTCCCACAGCAGGCGATGGGCTTGCACCACCGTTTCGCGATCGGCTTGCTGTTCCAGGCGCCCCAGAGTGGATTTGCCGGCCAGCGGTTGCAGGCGGTTGACCGCAGTCTGCAGCGCGTAGTCATGGCGCAGGCCGTCATGATCGTTGAGATCCTCGTAGCCGGCGGCCAGTGCATAGATACGCTGGGCGAGCAGTGTCTGCAGTCCGTGCTGGACACGCCCAGGATCACGCCGATCGGGAACGATTTTGGCCAGGCGGCGGGTCAAGCCATGTTGCTGGTCGACCTCGCGCAGCAGCAACAAGCCCGCATCCGAGGTGATGTGACCACCGGTGAAAGAGGCCTCGACGAGGCGGCGAGAGAGGGGTGAAAAGTGGAGTTTTTCTGGTAGCATTTTGTGCGCGGCTGAAGACTTATGGGGCTTTGTTTGGCGACAAGAATCATAAGGCTTTCAGCCGTTTTTGTTTATGCGGTCATGAGAAATCCGGGCTAGGTGTGTTTGTAATATGTATCTTTTCGCATGATTTTTCCCTCCGAGAATTCCCAGATGTCACAGCCAATGGCATCTAATTTTTTTCCAGTTGGAAGGGTGGCTTTGACTCGGAACTCAGATACCGCTTTGTGTCCTGATATCCAGGTTTTACATTCACTCCAGTTGATGTCTGGACATGATGAAAATCTAGAGCGCAACGCCATGCCGATCGCTTCTTTGCCCTGTATATACGTTCCGCGACAATTGTCGCCGCCGGAACTAATCATGATGCCGTTATTGCTGAAGTAGCTGAGTACTTTTTCAACATCATGTTGATTGAAGGCATGAATGATGTCATCAATGATTGTTGATGTGAGTGCGGGCATAAGTGTTACCTTGTTTTGAATTGTGGCCCGCTGGATGAGCGGGCCGGTTGAGACTCAGAAGGGAGATAGGCTCTTGGTGCTGACGGGGCGGGCTATGTTGTCGTAGCCCCCCTTTTTAGCCGGTATTACAAACAAACGTGTTACTAGTAAAAACACCAAGCTCGCAGTTCCGGCGGAAAGAATTGAGGCTGGAACCAGTGGGTAAGGGAAGTTTGATACGTAAGTCAAGGGGTTGAGTGCGTAGATATAAGTGCCAATTCCCGCCACCATTCCCAAGACTGCAGCCGGGTTTACGCCTTTCCAGTATCTATAGCTAGGTTCATTTTCGTCAAATAGTCCACGGACGTTGATTTTTCCGCGCCTTAGCAGGTAATAGTCGATGATCTGTATGCCGCACAATGGAGCAAAGCCCACCCCGATGAAGGCCAGGAAAGTCGAGAAATTGTTGAAGAATAAGTTCGGAATCGCCAGGCCAACAATCGCAATCGGGGTCACTATCAACACCAACAGCACTTTCCACGATATCTGTTCAAGCGCCTTGTAATGGCGAAGACCCAATGCGGAGCAGTAGATACCTGCGACCGCGGTACCCAGATTGGCTGCAGTCACGAACGCAAGTGAGATGATTGCATACGTGGGGCCGCCAACAGTTCGTAGCCATTCGGAGGGGTCGGAAACTTTCAATACCAGCACGCCCGCCACGCCGATCAGGCTCAACGCTGCGACTGAGCCGCCTAGTCCAATTAGTGCAGGCACTGCTGCTTTGCGACCATTTGGTACCATTCGAGACATAGCGCCCACGTAAGGCCACCAAGACAGCGAGGAGGCGATTCCCAACTCAAGACCTGTGACGAAATTCCACAGAGGATCGGGCGATGCGGAGGCTGGTTTGGCCATCGCGAGATCCTCCCAACGCTCATTGACGATGATGTAGAGCATCCAAAGGCCTACGAACACGTGAGCGACCAGAATTTTCGCTACCCTATCAACACCCCCGGACCCCTTGAGCAGCAGCAGCATTACAAGGATGCAGGCAAACAGTGTCGCGCAAGGCTCGATGATTCCACTTTGTTCAGGTGTGGCCAAGCCGACCGCGACAAGAAACTGTGCAGCGGATTTACCAAAGAAAATCAGCAAAAGGCAGTTCCAACCGAGAATGGAAAGAAACTGCAAGGTTGCCGGTATTACCCAGCCTCTGGAGCCGAACGCGGGTTTGCTTGACGCAATCGAGTCAACCCCGAAACGGCAACAGATTGGCAGTGCTGCGAGTACGGTCAGCAACATGCCGAACATGCAGCCCGCCGTCAGAGCGGCAAAGCCCTGTTTAAAGTTCAGGTAGTAGCCAACGTACTCACCAATGATATAGCACCATGTTGCTGCACCCGCAGTGGTCAGGGCGATCAGCAACTGCCAGCTCCCCCAGACGCGTTCGGCCGGGAGGAGCGGCCATGCGGATGTATCAGCCGCGACGTCCAGCGTATCTTTGCTCATGCCCACCCCCAGACTGCGACGGCAACCGGAAGGATGACGCCCAGGACGATGAGCCAGAACCAGGCCGTGGCGTCAAAGTCGGCACCCTGGTTGTGTTCTTGTTCCAGCAAACTTATTCTTCTTTCAAGTTCCAGCGGTAATGCACGCATTTTTGTATCTCCTGCAACCTTTTCTTGTGAGGACCGGCTATTGCTAGCCGGCTGAATTGGCAGTTAACAGGTAAGGTTAAGAGCCGTGCGTCCTTGCGTGAGCACGTATTCCACTTTTAGTTTTCTAAGGTCATCAACGGGTACTGCAAAGGGGTCGCGATCCAAGGCAATAATGTCGGCCAACTTGCCAGGCGTAATGCTGCCTCGGATGTCTTCTTCTCCCATGGTCGCTGCGGCATCCAGTGTGTGCATGCGCAAAGCTTGCTCCAAGGTGACGGCTTGCTCAGGGTCAATGAAATTGCCGGAGTAGGTTTCGCGCTTGACACAGCACCAGACACTGAACAGCGGGTTGGTGGCCTCGCGTTCTGAGCCAATCCAGACATCCGAACTGCCGGACAGGCGCCAGCCTTGGGCAAGCAGATCTTTGAACGGGAAGCGTCCGATTCGGCCAGTTTCACCCAGATAATCGGGGAAGTACTCCCCGAAGGTGTAGATGAAAACTGGCTGCGGGACGGGAATGATGCCGGCGGTTGCCCACGCTTCCATGGTTTTCTGGCGAGGCATGAAGTTGCCAGCATGCTCGATGCGCATACGAGTGCGACCACTGCTCGCGCCGCCCATGGATTGCACCAGTTCGCATAGCCATTCTTGGGCACGATCGCCGTTTGCGTGAACCGCCAACTGCAGGCCGCTTTTTTGCGATTGCTCGTACGCCCTGCGGAAGAAGTACTTGGGGAAGGCGATTTCACCACATTGGCCATTCATGCCAAGGTAAGGGCAGCTCACGGCGGCGCTTTTGGCTGAGAAACCACCGTCGGCGAACAGCTTGATGCCCTGCATGCGGATCATGTGTTCCGATGCATTGAGTTGGAATTTGTCTTGCCAATTGCAGGCGTCGTCGAGCTCCATCGTGCCTGGCGCCCAAATGTACACACGCATGGCAACTGGCAATTCACCTTCACATGCCATTTCATCCATGCATTGAATACCCTCGACGGTCTCGGAGATTTCTCCGATTGTCGTTACCCCAAAGCGGGTGAAGTATTCGAACAAACCTTCCTTTAGCGCGCTTTTCAGGGTCGAGCGGTCGCAGCCCGGAAAGGGCAGCAAGGTGTCCATTTCCTTCACCACGCCGGTGGGGTCACCGTGTTCATCTCGTTCGACGATCGGCAGGCCGGTCACACTGAATTCGGGGGCGACATAATTGCGGTCGATGCCGGCCACTTCGAGCGCCTTGCTGTTCAGCACGGTAATGTGTCCACCGGCGCGCACGGCAATCGGTGAATCTGTACTGACGGCATCCAGCTCGGCCTTGCTGGGAAGGCGGCCTTCCTTGAGCTTGCGGTCAAAGAACAGATTGCCTTGGCCGACGATCCATTCGCCGGGTGCTCGCTCATCACGGGCTTTTGCCAAAAGCGCGCACACCTCTTCAATCGAAGAGCACTCAGGTGCTCGGCAATCGATGGTGTTGAAGGTGGTGCGGCAAACCACTTCCGCATGGGCATGCACATCAACGAAGCCTGGCATCAGCGTGCGGTTGCCCAGGTCGGTTACGACTGTCGATGCCGTACGGAACTGCTCGACTTCGTCGCGACGGATCAACCTTACGATCCTGTCGCCGCGAATGATCACGCCTTGCGCTTGCGGATCTGCATCGGGGCTCATGGCAATCACCTTCCCGCCCAAAAGAATTCTCTCGGCCGGTGCTTCTCTTTCGATCATCGTTGCTTCTCCATTGCGGAGTTCTCAAGAAACTAACGCTACAGACGTCGCGCTGCAGCAGCCGTCTATCAGGTTCGGAAAACGTGCTTTCCGTCTTGAAAATTTCCGCTTTTGTTTTTTTTCTTAGCGAGATGATACATAATCAGCAACGAAAGTAGATGTCAACGTCTTTTTCCCCGGTCATGCCTGGTTTCCGCCGGGCGACACCGTTGCTGTAATCTGCCGATGGAGCAAACACGATGAAAATTCCAGTCACTGTATTGACGGGCTATCTGGGGGCAGGGAAGACGACGCTGCTCAGGCGCATGCTTGCAAATCCAGGCGGGAAGCAATTTGCAGTCATCGTCAATGAATTTGCCGAGCTGGGGATTGATTCGGAGCTGATCGAGAGCAGCGATGAACAGGTCATCCAGCTCAGCAACGGATGTTTGTGCTGCTCCGTACGAGGAGACCTACTGAGAAGCTTGGAGCTCTTGGTGCAAAAAGGGGGCTTCGATGCGTTGATTATCGAGACCACCGGGTTGGCTAACCCTGCGCCAATTGCCCAGACGTTCATGCTGGATGACGACCTGAATGATGAGCTGATCCTTGATTCCGTCGTGTGCGTCGTGGACGGTGCGCATATCCAGGGGTATTGGAAACGCCACCCGGAAATCGTTCACCAACTGGCATTTGCAGACACGGTGGTGCTGAACAAGGCAGAACTGCTGTCTGGCAGCAAGGCCCAGCTGGTAGAAGACTTGTTGCGCCGCTTAAGCCCCAGGGCTGAGCTTATCCGCACAAGTCACTGTGATCTTGATGTGCTCGCTCTGGCAGGGCGCGCTGCCTACAGCTTGGACGATACTCGGTTCGACGCCGCATTGCCGCAGACGCCTGTTCTCTTGCATCGGCATGATGATGAAGTCGTGAGTGTCTCGTTGGCTACAGACAGAGATGTAGTCCCAGATCGCTTCATGAAGTTCATACAGACGCTGCAACAAGCCTACGGTGAAGATCTCCTGCGCTACAAAGGCGTACTGTCTCTTACCAACGAACCTCGCCGGTTCGTTTTCCAAGGCGTCCAGGCCATGGCCGATGGCGATGTTCAGCGCCGTTGGGCGGATGACGAACCGCGCGCCAGCAAGCTTGTGTTCATAGGGCGCAATCTCGACGCCCAGGCACTGCGCACTTCCTTCGAAGCCTGCCTGCGCTAGCGCAGGCAGGCATACACGTACAGGCCAAAGAAGACAACAATATGCCTTTTAATACAATCGAATCGATCCTCGAGGACTATCGCCAAGGTAAGCTGGTCCTGTTGGTCGATGACGAGGATCGCGAAAATGAGGGCGATCTACTGATCGCCGCAGAGAAATGCACCCCTGAGGTCATCAATTTCATGGCCCGTGAGGCGCGTGGGTTGATCTGTCTTACCCTGACTGACGAGCATTGCCTGCGCCTTGGGCTCGAGCAAATGGTGCCGAGTAACGGTGCTGCATTTTCAACCGCGTTCACGGTCTCGATTGAGGCGGCTCACGGAGTAACCACGGGGATTTCCGCGGCTGACAGGGCTCATACGGTGCTCACTGCGGTTCGTCCTGGTGCTACCTCTGATGACCTGGTGCAGCCTGGTCATATCTTTCCGCTGAGAGCACGTGAAGGTGGGGTTCTGACCAGGGCAGGTCACACCGAGGCGGGATGCGACCTCGCCCGCATGGCTGGACTCACGCCGGCCTCCGTGATCGTCGAGGTCATGAATGATGACGGAACCATGGCTCGACGCAATGACCTGGAACGATTTGCCGAAAAGCATGGCATCAAGATGGGTACCATTGCTGACCTGATTCACCACCGGCTTGCGACCGAGCACACCGTTGTGCGGATCGGCGAGAGGGAGTTGCCCACGGTTCACGGCACCTTCCGCCTTGTGACGTATGAAGATGTGATTGAAGGCGGCGTTCATATGGCGATGGTCATGGGCGATGTTTGTGGTGACGAGGCGACGTTGGTAAGGGTGCACGCGATTGACCCACTGTGTGACCTCGTTGGTGCTGATTGCGTGACGCCCAGCAGTTGGACGCTTTGGGGTGCGCTGGAAAAGGTGGCATCCGTGGGGCATGGGGTCGTCGTGATTCTGGCAACGCACGAATCTTCGCAAGCGCTGCTCGAGCGCGTTCCACAACTGACCAAACCTAACCGATCGTGCCAGCGCAGTCATTCGCGCACCTATGCGGAACTGGGCACTGGAGCCCAGATCCTTCAGGATCTGGGGGTAAGGAAGTTGCGAAACATGGGGTCTCCTGCCAAATTCCTGGGGTTGGCGGGTTACGACCTTGAAGTGGTCGAGGTATTGGCTGTAGAGGCCGAGTGTTAACACTTGCCCGATAGAGGTGGCGGTGGATAATACCGCCATCTGCCTTCTAGACCGTCAACGACATGAACATAGCCGATCTGCGAGAAGCACCTTCCGTTACACGACTTCAGCCGACGGGGCATGGGCCGCTTTCAGAGCAGCCCTTGTCCGCGACCGATCGAGAAATCATTGCACATCTGCAAGAAGATGGACGCCGCCCCTTTGTCGCCATCGCACGTGAACTGAACATTTCCGAGCGGACAGTCCGCAATCGAGTGCACCAATTGCTGGAGCAGAACGTCATTCAGATCGTGGCACTGACGGATCCCGCTTCGCTGGGGTTCCAGGCAGGTGCGCTGATGGGTATTAGCTTGGACCTGACAGCACCGGTCTCCGCCGTGGCGGAGGCGCTGATAGGAATTGCCGAGGTCGATTACGTTGTTACCACCACTGGTCGTTTTCCGCTTTTCGTGGAAATCATCTGTTCAGACATGGGGCGGATGCAGCGGATTCTGGATAGCCAGGTCGCCGTATTACAAGGCGTTAAGGGCATTGAGGTCTTTCCCTATTACAGCGTTTTTTACCAGAGGGCGCAGTTCTTCGGCCGTGCGCCGACTTCGCAGACGCCGGGCGTCTTGAGCAGGGAGATGGATGAGGTTGACCGCAAGATTGTGCGAGAGCTCAGTTTCGATGGTCGAGCCCCCCTGAAGAACATCGCGATCGCGCTGGACATCTCTGAATCCCAGGTTCGGGGGCGGCTGAATGCGCTTCTCGAATCGGGGTTGCTCAATATCATGGCGATCACCAGCCCAATGAACCTTGAGCAGAGAGCGCTGGCTTGGGTGGCGATTACCGTACGCCCCGGGGTGCGTGTCAAGGATGTGGCTGAGCGTCTGCGGGCGCTCGATAATGTTTCCTACATCACGATTTGTGCCGGCAGATTCGACCTATTTGTTGAAGTGGTGTGTGCGTCGCGGGCGTCCCTGTTCGAGTTGATTGACGACTCCTTACGGATGGTGGAGGGTATCGAACGAATCGAAAGCTTCCCGTACATCGATCTTCTGTACAAGCGGCTAGGGTCTGATCGAGTCTGAAAAAAAGCCGACCAGGTGGTCGGCTAAAAGGGTGATTCAAGCTCCTGCGAAGACGTATCGGAGCCATTCGTGGGAATGGCTCCAGCACGGTATCAATTACAGTTGGTCCATACAGTCTTGGTCTGAAGGAATTTCTCGATGCCTTCCGCTCCGTTGTCACGGCCATAACCAGACTGCTTGTAGCCCCCCCACGGCGCAGCACAGTCGAAGTTGCCGTAGGTATTGATCCAGACCGTACCAGCCTGCAGCGCGGCAGCCACCTTATGTGCTTTGCCGACGTCGCGCGTCCAGACACCGGCCGAAAGGCCAAAGCCGGTGTTGTTGGCGCGGGTGGTGAGTTCGTCGATCGAGTCGAATGTCTGGACCACTAATACCGGGCCAAAAATTTCGTCGGCCACGACCTCCTGGTTATCGGAAGCATTCAGCAGGATGGTTGGCTCCAGGAAGTGTCCGTCGGACAGTGCACCACCTGCTTTGTTGCCGCCCATCACGCACTCAATGCCTTGTGCTTTTGCGCGCTCGACAAAGCCGCTGACCCTGGAGAACTGATCTGCCGAAATAAGTGGGCCAAGGAACGTATCTGGAGAAAGGCCATGCCCAACTTTGAGCTTCGCTGTTTCAGCCATGACGATTTCCAGCACCCGCTCGTAGACCTTGCGCTCAACCATCAGCCGTGAGCCGGCGGCGCAAACTTGGCCGGAGTAGAAGAAAATCGCCATCGCAGCGCTTGCTGCAGCCTTGTCCAGATCAGCATCGGCAAAGATGACGTTGGGGTTCTTGCCGCCCAGTTCCATGGACACGTGCTTGAGATCGCTGGCGGCAGTGCGCACGATGTGCTTGCCCACGGCTTCGGAGCCGGTGAAGGCAATCTTTGCTACGCCAGGGTGTTCCACAAGTGCTTGTCCTGCCACTTTTCCGAAGCCAGGCAGCACGTTCAGTACACCAGGTGGAAGGCCCGCCTCGATTGCCAGATTAGCCAGGAACAGAGCGGACAGAGGAGTCTGCTCGGCAGGCTTGAGTACGACAGTGCAGCCGGCTGCCAATGCAGGAGCCAGCTTGAAGCAGGCTTGGCAGAGTGGGAAGTTCCACGGCACGATGGCCGCAATTACCCCCAGCGGTTCGCGACGTGTATAGACGTGCATTTCCGGAGCGCTGACCGGAATTGTCTGACCGTGCAGTTTGGTTGGCCAGCCAGCGTTGTAGCGCAGTGCGCCAATCGAAAGTTCAATGTCTACTGCGCGGATTTGGGCGGCAGGTTTGCCGCTGTCCAGGCTCTCGATCTGGGCGAGGTCATCGGCGTGTTTTTCGATAAGGTCGGCCAGCCGGCGGATAATCGCTTCTCGCTCGTTTGGCAGCATTTTCGCCCAAGGCCCAACCAGTGCACGGTTGGCGGACGCAACCGCTACTTCTACATCGGCGATCCCTGCTTCGGAAACATTAGCGATCAGCTGGCTGGTCGCAGGGTCATAGGTAGGAAATACTTTACCTTCGCAAGCGTCTACGAACTGATTGTCAATCATCAGCTTCATTGGCTGCTTCAAAAAGGCCCGAGCGTTGACGCTCAGGTGTTTCAAAGGGTCCAGTGGTAGATTCATGGCAAGGCCTCACTCTGATTGTTTTTAGAAGCTTTCAAATTCGCAGGTGTAGATCTGGCAGCCGCCGCTAGCAAAATTGCCAACGTCCTGAACGGCGGCAACGCCTTCGGGGGATGCCAGTGAAGTGTCCAGATCGGCCTGGTTGCGGTAGGTCAAGATCGCGATGGCATGCCAGTTCTCGGCATCGGCGCCTGCATCACTGAGGCTGGCTTCGAAGCCGGCCAGCAGAGGCATTTGCTTTACCAGCGGCACGTGCACGTCGCGGTAGTGGCGCTCGAATGCGCACGTGTCTTGGGGAATGCCATAAACCACCACCACCCGCTTCATGCTTGCGCTGCCTGTTGTGGCACGCCGAACATTTTGCGGCGGTGATACAGAAGCGGTAGCTGCTCGCGGTTATGGTCGATATGGCGGATGTGTCCGGTCACTATCAGGTGATCACCGCCTGGCAAAACATCTGCGACCTCGCACGCCAGCGCGCAATTGGCGTCGCTCAGTGTTGGCAGGCCAAGTTCACCTCGGTGCCAGCTGACAGCAGCGAATTTATCTGTGGACTTACCCGCAAACAGCATGGCCAGTTCTTCCTGGCCTTCGCCCAGCACGTGAATCAAAAAGGGCTTGCCTGCTTTCAGGTATTCAAGGGTCTTCGACTTGCGATCGAAGCACGCCAGCATCATTGGTGGGGAGGCAGACAGCGACGAGACGGCGGAGAGCGTCGCACCGACCGGTTGGCCATTATCGTCCCAAGTGGTGATGATCGTGACCGCTGCCGGAAAGTCGGCCATGGCATCCTTGAATACCTGAAGGTCGATACCTGCCGCCTCGATTGGCGCTTTCAGTTGGACTTGGCTCATTTGCCACCCCCATTGATGACAGGCATGACCTCGCGACCGATCAGTTCGATGGAACGCATGATGTCTTCGTGTGGAATGCCATCGATGCGCAGCAGAATTTCGTCAATGCCCATTTGTTCGAGTTGGCGGATGCGCTTGATGAAGTCATCCGGGTCGCCAACCATTACCGAAGGCGTTTCCGAAATCAGGAAGTCCATGTCGCCTTCGTGTTCGAGCAAGCGCAGCATGCGGCCATCCAGGTACTCGTAAGAGCCCTTCTTACCGAGCGGGGCATACAGGTCGATGATGAACTTGAAGTAGCTGGTGGTGACATTGCGGGCGATGTCTACCGCACGAGCACGCGTGGTGTCGCAGAAGGCGGTGGCAACATACAGCCCGGCTTGCTCCGTGCGGCGTGGAATGGTGCTTTTGTTGGTGGCCAGGCCGGCACGATAGGCATCGATACATTCCTGGAGGTAGTCGAAGCCGAAGTAGTTCTCGAAGCTCAGTACGCCGATACCGCGCTCACCCGCGTTGCTGTGGGTCTGGACGCTGGAAGCCGAGACATAGATCGGCGGGTGTGGAGTTTGCAGTGGGCGTGGAACGATGGTGCGAGGAGGAATGTTCCAGATCGGCCCTTCATGTTGCAGTGTTTCGTCGGCAAAGGCCTTGACCAGCACTTCCATGCCATCTTCCCACTGCGCGCGGGTGGTGCTTGGATCGACGCCAAAGGCTTCAAGGGTAACCAGGTTGTTGGAGCGAGCAGTTGCAATTTCGGCGCGGCCGTTGGAGACAATATCCAGTGTCGAAGTGCGCTCGGCCACCAGGATTGGATGGTTCCACTGCAGCATGACCGCGCACATGGTGCGCAGTTTGATGTCCTTGGTTTGCGCGGCGATGGCTGCATAGAGCACTTCAGGTGCGGAAACCGTGAATTTTGGAGGGTTGAAGTGTTGCTCAGATGTGCCCCAAGCGTAGAAGCCAAGCTTATCGGCTAGGCATGCCTCAGCGATCATTTCCTGATAACGCTGTGCAACACTGACGCCTTGGATGGTTTCGCCTTCTTGCAACAGGCTGATCTTCATTTTTCGTCTCCAGGTTGGTTTTTGTTTTCCGGTTTCCGCAGATTAGTCTTGAAATATGTCCTGTTTCAAGTTTTTTGTGTTTTTTTTTGGCGTTTTCTGTTTTCTGTTTTCTGTTTTCGCTGCCTGGCTGCCGCCCAGTGCAGTGCGGGGTGCAGGATGAGAGAGGGGGAATGGGGGGGAGGGGAGGCTGGATTCGGATGGGCGTTCGACAACCCCATACTCTTGGCCTGAGGAGGTGGGGAATTGCGGGAGATCGACTCAGCGTTTACCTGTCCAGTTCATCCCCTGCGGATTTTGGGCGGAAAGTGCCAGGCTTTTCCTGGGTACACGTCAAACGTCAAGCTTGTAACTCGATCGACTCCTCACGGCGGAGCTGATCAATCAGCGCAAGCGCTCATGCTCCTTGGTCATCAAGTGCGCAGTGGCTTTTTAACTAGATTTTCCCATGGCAAGCTGTTGATCCGAGCCTTCAGCCCGTAAGTCCTCTGCTGCTTGGGTGTCAGCACTTTGCTCGTTGGCTAAGTAAAGCCGCGCTCTGATAGGGGTTGACTCATCCGGCGGCATTGCACCGACTCGATCAGGCCCTGTGACCGTGCGGCTTTTAAGTGGCTGTAGCCCTGATCGAGAACTAGCTTGGTAGTTTTGCGCTTAAGCTCGGGTGTGGAGGTGCGTCGTTGCCTGCTTATCAAGCACCCTTGGGTGGCGGTCATTTCCCCCTAAAGGTGTCCGAGGTCAGTAAGGCTCTACGCGGTGCATTCATTAAATGGGCTGAACATACTAGGGTTAAGTTTTCTGAGACCTCGGCAAGGAATGGCATCCCAAATTAGTCGATTCCTTCGACCTGCCTCGTCCCTAAAGAAGCGATCCCTCTGAGAGGGCAACTGTTACCAGGAAGTTACATGCACGGTGCTATCATGTTCGGAACCTGCGCACGAGCGCATCCAACTCATTGGACAATCCGGCCAGGCTCTCCGAATCCACCCGTGCGGCCTGGGCCAGTTCGGCCACCAGTTGGGCGTCCCCGTGAATCTGGCTGATGTGCCGGTTGATGTCCTCGGCCACTTGGTGCTGTTCCTCGGCGGCCGTGGCGATCTGCGTGTTCATGTCGCGGATCACATCCACCGACTCACGGATTTGCCCGAAGCTGTCGCGGGCCAGGCCGATTCGGCTTACCGACTGCTGCGACACTTCCAGGCTGGCATGCATCTGATCGGCCACTTCGGCCGTGCGGCTGGCCAAGTTGCCGAGCAGGCCGTCGATTTCGGCGGTGGAGTCGGCAGTGCGCTTGGCCAAGGCCCGCACTTCGTCGGCGACCACGGCAAAGCCACGGCCTTGCTCACCGGCACGGGCGGCTTCGATGGCGGCGTTGAGCGCCAGCAGGTTGGTCTGTTCGGCAATCGAGCGGATGGTGCCGAGGATTGATTGGATAGCGTTGCTGTCACGTTCCAGTTGCTGGATCGACTGCGCCGACTGCTCGATCTCTTGGCTCAAGCGGTCCACGCTGTTTACCGCCGCATCGATCTGTTGCTGGCCTTCGCGGGCCTGTTGTTGGCCGCTGTCGGCCGACTGTGCTGCCTGGCTGCAAGAGCGTGCCACTTCGTTGGCGGTGGCAACCATTTCGTGGAAGGCGGTGGACACCATGTCTACGGCTTCACGCTGGCGACCGGCGGCTTCAGCCATGTCGCTGGAGACGCGGGTGGAGCTGTTGGAGGTGCTGAGGATTTTGCCGGCGGCGGCACCGATGTGCTGAATCAGGGTGCGGATGGACCCCAGGAACTGGTTGAACCAACTGGCCAGTTGCGCGGTTTCGTCGCGGCCACGGATTTCCAGGTTGCGGGTCAGATCACCCTCGCCTTGGGCAATGTCTTCCAGGCCGTTGGTGACGCTGTTGATCGGGCGCACGATGAGCTTGGCGAAGGCCGCACCGACCACGGCGAACAGCACGGCCAGCACCACGGCGATGGCGCCGATCAGCCAAGTCAGTCGTGTGGTGGTCTGCATCACTTCGCTTTGTTCGATCAGGCCGATGAAGGTCCAACCCAGTTGTTCGTCGGGGTAGACGTTGGCCATGTAACGTACGCCATTGAGTTCGATCTCCACCAAGCCTTTGCCGGCCTTGGCCAGTTCGGCGTAGCCGTCACCGAAGCTGGCCAGTTGCTTGAAGTTGTGGTTGGCGTCACGTGGATCAACCAACACATTGCCGTTCCCTTCCATCAGCATCAAATAGCCCTTCTCGCCCAATTTTATCTCTTTGACGATTTTGGTAAGCCCTTTGAGAGATACATCAATGTTGATTACGCCCCCGGGGTTACCAAGCTGGTTGGCTACAGTTCGTACGGTACTGACTAACACCGCATCATCTACGGCAAAATAATAAGCTCCCGTACGAAGGGTTTTGCCAGGGTTTGACATAGCCAGCTGATACCATGGGCGTACGCGAGGATCGTAGTTGCTTACCTTCTGGCCGGCTGGCCAGCCAACGTAACCACCGTCGCTAGTTCCATAGGATATATAGGCATAATTAGGGTGTGTTTCTGCTAGGCGAGTGAAAACGGTAAGTAATTTTTTGTCCTGCTCGCCCAATTCGTACGACGGGTTAGCGTTCATGAACTTGTTCAAATCGCTACCAGTGACGCCGACTAAGGGTTGTGCCGCTAGGTAGTCGACGTTCTGCTGGATGCTCTGGAAGAAGATGCTCATCGCGTTGCTGACCTGGCGCATTTCGCGACTGCTGCCATCAATGAACTCTTCACGGGCTTCGCCGCGTAGGTTGAGAACTACTAGGGTGGCTACAAGGACGACGGGCAGGCATGCAATAACCGCAAATGCCCAGGTTAGTTTCTGTTTGATGTTCATTGATGCTCCCCAAATTGTTATTTTCCATACGTGCGGCAGATGTCGATGGTATCGATAGTGTTCAATTTTTGTTTTTAAAAGTAAACTTGATTATAACAAGGAGTGCGTGCTTTTTGACGATTGTCTAATTTGGCGAGCCGTGTGCGGTCTTCTACTGTTTTTAATTTTAGAGTGCGTGCCTATGAGCCCTAATTATGCCTTTGGGGTGTTATCGATTAAGGCTGTATGTTTTCATGGTCTCAATGGTTTTAAATTTGTTGGCTTTGGCTCTTCAGGTTTTAGAGGTGCTAGCCCGGATTTCTCATGAGGCCGGCAGGCGTGGCCGGTGAAGCCTCGGTGTATCAACAACCTGCCTTCCACCGCTAAAAATTGATCGTTTTTTATTCAATTCCCGCGTATGGGGCGCACTGCCCCCTTTCCCCCATTGAGCCGGGCCGGGGGCGCCCGCCTGTTCAGGTCGGCTTGAGGCGGGCAACCAGCCCCGCAAAGAGTTCCTGATGCGGATAGGCCTCGCTGATCAGCACGCGGATGCGCCGGCTGTTGCGAATGATCACCGCACCGATCTTGAGCAGTTTCAAGCGCAGGTTATGGATGCTCATGCGCGCCAATGCGGTGCCCTGGAGATGATCGCGTAGCCGTTCGAACAGCACATAGGCAAAGGCCGACAGCATCAGCCGCCACTGGTTGGTCCACCAGCGTGGGCTGGAGGTGCGGTCGGCGAACAGATCCAACTGTTGGTCCTTGATCCGATTCTCCATGTCGCCACGGCCGCAGTAGTCTTCGTAGTACTGCTGGGCAGCATCCTCGGCAAAGCGGGACACGACGATGAAGCGTGGATTGGCACCCTGCTCGCCATGTTCCAGGCGCGACACGACCAGGCGGCGCCTACGCCAACTACCGGCCTGATAGAGGAAGCGATACACGCCGGACATCTTCTGCCCGGTTTCTTGGTAGGCCTCGGCGACAGCTTGCATGGCCGGCGCCGCCATCCGCTGCAGGCGGGTGTTGCGGGCCAGACCCACCACATAATCCACCTGCTTGCGGTCACACCAGTCGAGCATGCGATGTCGGCAAAAACCGCCGTCACCGCGGAACACGATGCGGGTCTCTGGCCAGAAGCGGCGAATGAACTTGACCAGCAGTGCCAGGATGGCCCAACTGTGTCGGGCGCCATCGATGTTGCTCGGGCGCAAATAGCTCACCAGCAGATGGCGACCACAGAACACATAGAGCGGCAGGAAGCAGTAATGGTCGTAATAGCCATGGAAGAAGCGCCCTTCCTGATCACCATGCACCGGCACATCGGTCGCATCGAAGTCGAGCACGATCTCAGCCGGCGCCTGGTCATGCTGGGCGATGAAGTGCTCCCACAGCAGGCGATGGGCTTGCACCACCGTTTCGCGATCGGCTTGCTGTTCCAGGCGCCCCAGAGTGGATTTGCCGGCCAGCGGTTGCAGGCGGTTGACCGCAGTCTGCAGCGCGTAGTCATGGCGCAGGCCGTCATGATCGTTGAGATCCTCGTAGCCGGCGGCCAGTGCATAGATACGCTGGGCGAGCAGTGTCTGCAGTCCGTGCTGGACACGCCCAGGATCACGCCGATCGGGAACGATTTTGGCCAGGCGGCGGGTCAAGCCATGTTGCTGGTCGACCTCGCGCAGCAGCAACAAGCCCGCATCCGAGGTGATGTGACCACCGGTGAAAGAGGCCTCGACGAGGCGGCGAGAGAGGGGTGAAAAGTGGAGTTTTTCTGGTAGCATTTTGTGCGCGGCTGAAGACTTATGGGGCTTTGTTTGGCGACAAGAATCATAAGGCTTTCAGCCGTTTTTGTTTATGCGGTCATGAGAAATCCGGGTTAAAGGTCTTGATCGCGAATATGTGTTTCACTCATGGTCGACTCAAGGTTTGCTCAATCCTCTGGTTATCGCAGGAGGGGAAGGGTGCACAGTATGGGATTACGACGGAAAACGTTATCTGGATTTTTCTAGCCAGCTAGTCAATACCAACTTGGGTCACCAGCATCCTGCTGTCATCGCTGCGATTCAAGAGCAAGCAGCTACGCTGGCCACTATCGCTCCAGCGACAGCTAACTTGATGCGAGGCGAAGCCGCCAAGCGGATCATCGAGCAGGCACCGAAGGGCTTCAAGAAAGTTTTCTTTACTAACGGCGGTGCTGACGCGAACGAAAACGCGATTCGTATGGCAAGGATTTTCACCGGGCGAGATAAGGTGCTGTCGTCTTACCGGTCGTACCATGGCAATACTGGCTCTGCGATTGTCGCCACTGGTGATCCGCGTCGTGTGCCGAATGAATATGCACGTGGTCACGTACATTTCTTTACGCCCTATCTGTATCGCAGCGAGTTTAGTGCTCAGACTGAGCTCGAAGAAACAGAACGCGCGTTGCGCCATCTTCGTCGGGTCATCGAGAGTGAAGGTTCAAACTCGATTGCAGCTATTCTGCTCGAAAGCCTGCCTGGTACTGCCGGTATCCTGATGCCATCTGCCTCTTATATCCAGGGCGTTCGCCAGTTGGCGGATGAGTTTGGGATCCTGCTCATTCTCGACGAAGTCATGTCTGGTTTCGGTAGGACCGGCAAGTGGTTCGCTCTAGAGCATTATGGCGTGGTGCCTGATCTGATCACTTTTGCCAAGGGCGTGAACTCGGGCTATGTACCTGTTGGTGGCGTGGTGATTTCGGAGAGACTCAGTGCTTACTTTGATACTCATTTCTTCCCAGGTGGTTTGACTTACTCTGGGCATCCGCTTGCTATGGCCTCGATTGTCGCTGCAATTGACGCTATGCGTAAAGAGCGTGTCGTAGAGAATGCGCTAGATATTGGGATTAACTGCCTGGGCCCACGTCTAAGGGAGCTCCAGAAACGTCATTCAGTCATTGGTCAGGTACGTGGTGCTGGCGTCTTCTGGGCTATGGAATTTGTCGAAGATAGGGAAACTCGGGCGCCGCTTGCCGCAGGCAAGATGCAGTTGTTGAAATCCAAGCTCATCGAACGTGGACTACTGCCGTTTGTTGTCGAGAATCGCATCCATGTGGTACCGCCTTGCATAGTCAGCGCTGAAGAGGTGGAAGCGGGTATTGCAATTCTCGACGAAGTGATTGAAGCGGTGTTGGGCTGATACGATCGATATAATTAGGTGCAGGAAGGCGCTGCAGATTTTGCAGCGCTTGGAGGCAGATCTCACTACAAATTTTTCCCCCGTATTATTTTTCTATGTAGGCGTAAACTATTACGATTGAGGTTTAAGTCAAGTTTTCAGCCAGGTTTAGATGTGTGGGCTGCGAGTCTTGGGCTTAATGGAAGCTGATTTATTTGTGTCGTGTTTTGGTTGCTAAACATTTTTATTGGATACCCAGTTTTTGTGGGGCGGTAGAACAGTTTATTAGTTTGCTTTCTTAGGGTTGGCTGGCTTGAGCGCGTATGGTCAGTACTTCCGGCAGCGGTTCGCCACTGAGTAATCGCGCCATCAACTCAGGCTCGTAAAGGTCCGATTGCAACGCTTTGTCGATCACCGTTGTGAGTTCTTGTGCCGGCAAGATCAAGATGCCGTTGTCATCGGCCAGGACAAAATCTTCGGGGTGCACCTCTACTCCAGCGCAATTCACGGGCACGTTCACCTGACTTGTTTGGCCGCCGATCAGCTTGGTCGTCAGCTGAGTGGTGCCACGAGCGAACACCGGCAAGTGGCAGGTACGCAGTTCGTTGATGTCGGTTACTACGCCGTCGACGATGATGCCGGCGGCACCCGCGCAGCGAGCCGCAAACTGCGTGACCGCCCCGACACAAGCGTGGGCATGGTCACCCGCCATGTCGATCACCAGGACATCGCCTGGCTGAAGGGCGATAAGGGCGCGGTTGACGGCGATGGCATCGGGCTCGGCCAGGCGAAGCGTCACGGCGCGCCCAATAATGCGACCGCCAGGCACCATTGCGCGGACTTCATGGCTGACGAACCCGCGCTCGAGGAAGTGGCCCAGCGTGGCGAAGCTCACCTTCTGTAGTTTTGCGATCAGGTCGTCGTTCATTTCCCTACCTCCATGTCAATCAGCTCGGCCACACAGTCGATTTCCAAGCTCACGCCCCACAGCTGCACGCAGACGGTTGTACGAGCGGGTGGTGCATGGCCGAGGATTTCCTTGTATGCCTCGTTGAAGGGCACCAGTTGATCGGGGTCTGTCAGGTAGGCGTTGACCTTGACGATGTGGGAAAGGCTGGAGCCCGCCGCTTCGAGGATCGCGGCCAGGTTCGCGAACGTCTGCCTGACCTGGTCTTTGAAATTGTCGGGCTGCTCTTCCAGGCTGCCCAGCGATGGGATCTGGCCGGCGGTGAACACCAGGTGGCCGCTGACCACGGCTTGAGAATACGGGCCTACTGGGCTGATGGTGCCAGGGGCGCTGTGGATGCGTTTCATTGAGAGCTCCTTGAAGCGAAGATGTGCCACCGGCTCGCCGGCAGCACGTGGTCAGAGATCAGAAGAGCGCCAGGGTGTAGCTGGCGATGAGTCGGTTCTGCTCTTGGTTGGGGTCGATTTCGGAGTGCAGCAATCCATGGCGCCAAGACAGGCCGAGGCCTTTGAGCGCACCGTCCTGCACGACATAGTCCAGGCCCACATCCCGTTCCCACTCGGACGCGTCATTGCCGCTGGTGGTGCGGATGTCTTCACCCTTCAGGTACATCAGGGAGAATTTCAGGCCAGGTACGCCGGCAGCGGCGAAGTCATAGCTGTACTGGGCAAACGCGGTACGCTCGCCCGCTCGGTTGAAGCTCGCGAGCATCCGGTCGGTGTAGAGGTAGACACTGGCACCACCTGCGCCCTTGCCGCTGAGGGAGCCCTGGTTCGGTTGGACGAAGTTGCTTCCATCCGACACCTCCTGATAGCCGGCCATGAGCGCGTGGCCCTGGACGGAATAGGTCAGCGCTGCGCTCCAGGTGTGGTTATCGATCTTGCCGTCACCGTCCTCGGTGTAACCGCCCACGCGGTATCCACTTGCGCGACCAGCAGCAGAGTCGTTGGCTCCATCGGCGAAGGTGCGGAAGTAGCGCAGATCAGTTCGCAGCGATTGCCCTTCGGAGAGTGGAAGCGTGTGGGTGAGACCAACGAAGTGCTGGGTGTAATAGTCCTCGAGGTTGGCAACGTAGTATTGCGCCGTGAGTTGTTTGCCGATCCGGTAGTCGCCACCCGCGAAGAGGAACTGGTCGCTCTCACGGGTGCCGCCGGCTACGGCCAATCCAGTACGGTCACTGGAGGCACGGCCCGTAGCACGATTGAGGCGCCCGCCGGTAAGGGTCAGGCCATCCAGGTCGGTTGAGGTGATCTGGGCCCCCTCGAACGTTTGGGGCAGCAGGCGACCATCGTTGTAGGTCAGCACCGGCAGCTTGGGCATCAGCGTGCCGTATCGCAGTTCGGTGTTGGCGACTTTCAGCTTAGGTGTCAGGCCCAGGCGGCTCCACTGTTGGGACGCGCCACTGCCTTCGTCGGGGATCATGCTGCTGCCCCGGTGGCGACCATCGCCGCTATCAAGCGTCACGCCCATCAAGCCTAGGGCATCCAGGCCGACTCCGATTGGCCCTTCGGTGTAGCCGGATTTGAAGTCGAGCACGAAGGCCTGGGCCCACTCTTCGGTTTTGCTTTGGCCGAGGCTACCGGCTTGGTCGCGAAAGTCGTTGTTGAAGTAAAAATTGCGCAGGCCAAGGTTCGCATGGCTGTCGCCCACCAGATCGGCTTGAGCGAAAGGGGACAAGGCGAAAACGCCTGCACTCATCAGGTATTTTTTCATCTGGAAACTCTTCAAACGGAAGTAGGAAACACTCGCCTGGTTGGCGAGAGAAACTCGGGGGTACAGCACGGAATTACTGCCGTGCTTGGTCGATATCCCGTTTGAAGGTCTCAGTGAGTAGCAGCAGCGCGATCAGAGAAACAACGGCTGAGCCGATCATGTACCAGGCAATCGATGAGCCTTTGCCAGTCCACGACAGCAATGCGGTGGTAACCAGAGGCGTTGCGGCGCTTCCGAGCAGGCCGGAAAGCATGTAGCTGATCGACAGGCCCGAGTAGCGAACTCGAGTGCCGAATAACTCCGCGAGGAATGTGGCAATGGGGCCGTAGTTGGCCGCGAATGCCGTCATCATCAGCATGTAACCGGCAAACGCCAGGCCGAGAACTTTGGAATCCATCAGCCAGAACATCGGGAAGGCTACGAGTGCCTCGGCGATGATCCCGCCGATAATGATCGGCTTGCGGCCAACCTTGTCGGAGAGGGCGCCGAAGAACGGCAGCATAGCGATACAGGCAGCGCAGGAAACCAGCACTACCGTGAGCATTTCTCCACGTGTGAAGCCCAAGGTCTGGGTGCCATAGGTCAGGCCAAAGGCCACGATGAGGTTGTAGGAGGTGCCAGTGGACATAGTTGCCACACCACCCAGGACTACCTGCTTCCAGTATTTGCGGAACACTTCGAACAGCGGCACTTTGACCTGCGTGCCTTTATTTTCCACCGCTTTGAACGACGGTGTCTCATGGATGTTGAGGCGGATGTACAAGCCCAATCCGATCAGCAGAACGCTGAGCAGGAACGGCACACGCCAGCCCCAGTCCAGCAACTGCTCGTTGGTCAGCGTGGTGGCGAACATCAGGAACACGAGGTTGGCCAGCATCGTCCCCGCCGGTACGCCGATCTGAACCCACGAGCCATAGAGTCCGCGTTGATGCTTTGGCGCATGTTCCACCGCCATCAGCACGGCGCCGCCCCATTCTCCGCCCAGAGCCAGGCCCTGGATGATGCGCAGTGTAAGCAGCATGATCGGTGCCCAGATGCCGACCGACTCATAGCTCGGCAACAGGCCGATGGCGAAGGTGGCCGCACCCATGGTCAGCAACGAGATGAGCAGCATCGACTTTCGGCCCAGGCGGTCACCGAAGTGACCGAAAAGCGCGGCGCCGATCATCCGGGCGCCATAGGCTGAAGCAAAGGTGCCGAAAGCGAGGAGGGTGCCTACCAGGGGATCAAAGCCTGGGAAGAAGATCTTGTTGAATACCAGGGCCGAGGCCGTGGCGAAGAGGAACAGGTCATACCACTCAACGGTGGTGCCGATCACACTGGCGACCGCGACTTTTTTCATGTCGGCGGTGCGTTGTGGTTGCGCGCTGGCAACCTCGGTGTACGCAGGGCTGGTCATTGCCATTTTCTCCCGAAAGATGGGTTCTGGTTGTTGTTGGCAGCTGAAGGCGGAGCGGCTATTTCTTGTTTTTGGGCAAAGCGTTCCCGTGGGCCCAGCTTTCTTGAATTGGCTGGGCGCCTGGGTGGATCGGGTTAAGTCAGCGTCTGTCGGCGCGGGTCAGCACGGCGTTGAGCAGTACGTCGCAGCCCATGGTCACGTCGTGGGGCAAGGCGTCTTCGGCTTCGTTATGGCTCAGGCCGCCGACGCAGGGGATGAACACCATGGTGGTCGGGCAGTGGCGGGCGAGATGAATCGCATCATGGCCGGCGCCGCTGACGATTGGCTGGTACGGGTAGCCCAGGCCTTCGATGGCTTTGCGTACTGCATCGATGCAGGCCGGGTCGAAAGGCGTGGCCGGGCTCAGCCAGTGACGATTGATCTGGACTTCCAAGCCACGCTTGGTGGCGATTTGGTCGATGAGTGCACGGGCGCTGGCTTCCATGTCTGCGATGGCGGCATCTTCGTGGTGGCGAAGATCGAGGGTAAACGCCACGTGGCCAGGGATGGTGTTGCGGGAAGAGCGAGCGATCTGCAATTGGCCAACGGTAACAAGGCCTTTGGGCGCGAAGTCGCGTGACAGTTGTTCCAGTGCGGTGATCATTTCCCCTACGCCGAACAAGGAGTCGCGGCGTAGAGGCATTGGCGTGGTGCCTGCGTGAGCGGCCTGGCCACTGATCTCGATGTCCAGCCAGCAGATCGCTTGCCCACCCGTGACCAACCCTACGGGCAGGCCGGCGTCTTCCAGGATTGGGCCTTGCTCGATGTGTGCTTCGAAGTACGCGTCGAACTCACGGCCCAGAGGTAGCTCACCTGCGTAGCCGGTTTGCTCCAACGCTTCGGCAACGCTGACGCCTTCAGCATCGCGGCTGGACAGCGCTTGCTCGAGGGGCAGCTCGCCCGTGAACACCGCCGATCCGAGCATGGCAGGAGTGAAACGAGCGCCTTCTTCGTTCGTCCAGACCGCGATTTCCAATGGGCGCTCGAGCTGCAGGCCTTTGTCCTGAAGGCTACGTACCACTTCCAGGCCGGCAAGTACGCCGTAGATGCCATCGAAGCGACCGCCCTTCGGCTGGGTGTCCAAATGGCTGCCCATGACCACCGGGGGCAGGGCGTCATTCCGACCTGGCAGGCGTGCGAATAGGTTGCCGATGGCATCAACATGGATGCTCATTCCGGCCTCGCGACACCAGCTTGCGAACAGCTCGCGTCCGTCTCGGTCTTCTTTCGACAGTGCCAAGCGGCAGTTGCCGCCTTTGGCGGTTGGGCCGACCTTGGCCATGTCCATGAGGCTGTCCCACAGCCGTGTGCCATTGCATGTATGCATGATGTGAATCCTCAAACAGGCGGTGGGATCAGTATCCGAGCGCGGGGTCTACTTGGTTCAGGAGTGGTTCAGCACAGGCCAGACGTCGAGCGTTCTCGGCTACTTGCTGGGCAATACAGTCGTGGGAAGCGCATGAGGCCATGTGGGGTGTGACGACGATTCCCGGCGTGTTCCAGAGGCGGCTGTCCAATGGCAGCGGCTCTTTCTCGAACACATCGAGAAGCGCACCGCGCAGTCGGCCACTGTTGACGGCGTTGACCAGATCATCCACCTGCAGGTGCTGCCCGCGTCCGCAGTTGATCACTGCCGCGTTTGGCGCCAAGGCTTCAAAGGTCTTCTGGCAGAGGATGCCGCGAGTGGCATCGGTCAATGGCAGCAGGTTGATCAACAGGTCGAGGCCATCCAGGAACTGATCGAACTCCGCTGGGCCCGAGAATGTGCGCACGCCGCTCAGCTGCCTGGCACTCCTCGACCAACCTCGGACAGCATATCCGGCCTCGGCCAACTCGCCGGCAATAGCCCCTCCAAGGGAGCCGAGCCCCATGACGCCGATGCGGTATTCACCAGCGAGGCGTTGAGGATGACGTTGCCATACCTGTTGCTGCTGTTGGGCAAGTGCTCGGTCGAAGTCCCGGTGGTAGTGGATGACCGCCCAGCGAACATACTCCGCCATGCCTTGGCGGTGAGCTGGGTCTACGACTCTGCACACTGGCAATGCTGGCTGGCTCGGGTCGTTGGCCAGGTGATCAACACCAGCAGCCACTGAGTGGATCAGCTTCAGGTTGGGTAATGCGCTGAGGCTGCCTACGGGAGGGAACCAGCAAGCGGCTACCTGTGCCTCCTGAGCTGCGGGATCGTTGGCCAGCACTACGCGTAACTGGGGAGCACTGCGAGCGAAGGCAGACTGCAGTTGGCCCAGAAGTGCCTGGTCGGTTGAAAGTAGTACCAGCGGTTTCATGAGCAGTACGACTCGCGTTGGTGTTCGATCAAGGTCAGGGCGGCGTTCCAGCTCAGGCTGATGATTTGCGCTGACTCGTCGCGTTGGAACTGCGCGGCGGTGTGGCGGCAGACTTCTTCGCTGGGGTAGATGAGCTTGCTGCCGCTGGCCAATGCCTGTACTTGCGCCTGGCAGGCGCGCTCCAGGAAGTGAATCTCGTGGAAGGCCTCGGCAACACTGGCTCCGCCGGCCAGCAGGCCGTGGTTTCGCAGGATCATTGCTTTGTGCGTGCCGAGGTCGGCGATGAGGCGCTCGCGTTCATCCAGAGACAGGGCGATGCCTTCGTACTGGTGGTAGGCCAGCTTGCCGTAGAACTTCAGCGCGTGCTGGCTGATCGGCAGCAACCCGTGCTCCTGAGCCGAGACGGCGATGCCGGCTGCGGTGTGGGTGTGGATCACGCAGTGCATGTCCGGTCGTGCCATGTGGATCGCCGAGTGGATTACGAAGCCAGCTGCGTTCACCCGGCGCTCGCCATTGGCCTGGTCGACCACATTGCCATGTTGGTCGATGCGTACCAGATCACTGGCGCGCATCCGGTCGAAGATCACGCCGTATTGGTTGATCAGGAAGTGATGCTCAGGCCCAGGAATACGCAGGGTGATGTGGGTGTCGATCAAATCGGTCATGCGGAAGTGTGCAACCATCCGGTACAGCGCGGCCAGTTCGCAGCGTGCCTGCCATTCGACATCGCTAATGTTGTGCGGCTTGCTCATGAAAACTCCTGATTTAACGAGCGATGGCGGGGGTGGGTTGCTGCTGCTCGCCACGCAGGCGAGAGAGGCCACAGACGCCGATCAAGGAAAGCGTGGAGAGCGCGGTGAAGAACACGGCGAGTGGCAGCCACTGGCCGGCGAAGCGGTCGGCCAGCAACGTGCCGATGATCGGCGTGCTGCCCCCCGCGATGGCGCAAATCAACTGGTAGGCCAGAGAGATCCCGGAGTAGCGCAAGTGAGCAGGGAAGGCCTGGGTCATGTAGCCGGCGATCACCGCATACAGTGCCGAGAGCGTGACCACTGCCATCGCGATGCCGGCTGTCATCAACACCAGGTTATGGGTGCCGACCAGCATGAACATGGGGTAGGGCACAGCCATGCACAGCAGGGCTACCAGCTTGAGGAAGCGGCCTTCGCCAATGCGTTCAGCCAGCAGCGCGGCCAGTGGCTGGGTCAGGAACTGCAGGATGGTCACCAGGAACAGGCAGTCGAGGATGGTTGCTCGAGGGATACCCTGGTAGGTGGTGACGTAGGTGATCATGAAGGTGTTCGTGAAGAAGAAGCCGGCGGAGCCGATGGTCACCGCCAGGGCGGCGAACAGGATCTGTCTCCAGCAGTCACGTACCACTTCCAGCACCGGGTATTTGACGACCTCTTGCTTGGCCTTGGCTGCCTGGAACTCAGGGCTTTCCTCGACCCCGAAGCGGATAGCCAGACCTACCAGCATCAGGATGCCGCTGGCCAGGAACGGCAGACGCCAACCCCAGCTCAGGAACTCTTCGGGCTCTAAGGAAGACACTAGGCGGAATGCGATCAGCGCGAGCAGCAGGCCAGCCGGGCTGCCGAGCTGAGCGAACGAGGCGTAGAACACTTTGCGTTTGGCCGGCGCATGCTCACTGGCCATCAGGACGGCACCTCCCCACTCACCACCGACGGAGATCCCCTGGACAATCCGCAGGGCAATCAGTCCGATGGGGGCCCAGATACCAGCAGTGGCGTAGCTGGGCAGCAGGCCAATGCCTGTGGTGGCCAGGCCCATCAGCACCATGGTGACCAGCAGCATTTTTTTGCGACCCAGACGGTCGCCCAGATGGCCGAAGACCATGCCTGCCATTGGTCGGGCAACGAAGCCTACGGCGAACGTGCCGAATGCCGCCAAGGTGCTGAGCAAGGGGTTGCTGCTCGGGAAAAACACCTGACCCAGTGCGAGTGCAGCCGCCGTGGCGTAGATGTAGAAGTCGTAGAACTCGATGGTGGTGCCGACAAATGCGGCAGCCGCAGCACGACGCGGCTGGTTTGACGTATGCATGCAAGGCCCTTCTTAGAGTTATAGGCAGGTGGGCAGGGTTGGCTAAACCGGTCGCGCTCTGTTCGGCGCTTTCGAGATTTATCGCCTTGGGGCTATGATTAGTCAATTTGCTAATTCTTATCCGTCGGATTAGCAGCGCTACTAATGGGCCCGTAAATGAATCCGCCAACTTCAAGATCTGATGCTTTGGTCAACAAATGGGAAGGGCGTCGATTTCTGAACGACCGCCTGGACTGGAACCTGCTGCGTACCTACCTTGCGATTGGCCAAGAGGGCAGCATCAGCAGGGCTGCAGCAAGGTTGCACGTGACCCAGTCAGCGGTTAGCCAGGCGCTCAGGCGTCTTGAAGAGCAGCTTGGCTGTGCCCTCATTCTTCGAGGTGGCCCGCGCTTCGACCTGACGGCTGCCGGGGAGGAGGTGCTGCGTATCGCCATCGATATCTATGGCGACGTGTCGCGCATCAGTGCGGCTGTTGAAAAAGAGAGCGATGAGGTCGTCGGGAAGGTGCGGATCCTGAGCGTCAGTCGCGTGCAGTCGCGGGTATATGACGATTTTCTGGGGGATTTCCACGAGGCCCACCCACGAGTCGAGCTGGAGATTGATGTCATGCGCAGTGCCGACATCATCAGTTCTCTGCTGCAGAAGACCGCCACGGCAGGTGTTGGCCTGTGTCGTATACCCCAGCCCAAGCTGGAGCAGCGCCTGTTGCTCAATCAGCGCTATGCGTTCTTCTGTGGTGTGCGACATCGGCTGTTCGGGCGCACCGATGTCAGCCTCGAGTCTCTGCGTGGGGAGAACTTTGTGAGCTTCGTAAGCGACCAATTGGGCGGCAACCTTTCGCCGCTTGCGATGTTCCGCGATCAGCATGGTTTCACCGGGCGCATCGTTGCTTCCTCGCCGAGCGTTGAGGAAGTCCAGAGGCTGGTGTGTGCCGGCTACGGAGTGGGTTGCATGCCTGAGCACCTTCTCCATGAGGATCTGGAGAAAGGCTTGCTCTGGCGGCTGCCGCCCTACGAAGGGATTGTCGATGTGGACTTGCACCTGCTCTGGAACAGGGAGCAAAGGATGACCATGGCGGAGACGGTGTTCTTGGAGAGCTTTCAGCACTGTCTCGCTCAGGCCTCGCTCGTTTGAGGGGTCCAAGTGAGACGACCGCAGCACTGGCTGCGGTCGTTACCTTTTGCTAGTCGGCGTTCAGCAATCGCTGCCGGGTCAGTACGCTGTTCAGCCGATGATCGTCCTTGAGCTCGACCTCGTTCAGCATGTCAGCAACGCTGGCTCCTGCTTCAACTCGCTCCAGCCAGTACATCACGGCCTTTTTCATGAACCAGTGAGGCGTCCGGTCAAGCGAGCCTGCTGCTTCCCTGATGCGCTCCTTGGTCGGCGCGTCAAGTTTGATGCCTGTAGTCGAACTCACGGGCGCCCCCTCACAACGCCGATACGGCTACAGGGCCGGATGCCTTCGCGCTGCGCTGATAGGCCAGCAGCAAGCCGATGTACCAGACAGGCATCACATACAGGGCGGTGCGGGTATCTGCTTCAAGTGCCAGCAGACACAGGACGAACATCAGGAACACCAGTGACGTCACCGCAGTGAGCTTACCGCCGGGGAGCTTGAAGGTTGATCGCTGATGGGCTTCAGGGCTGCTGCGGCGGTAGGCGAGGTACGACAGCAAGATTAATGACCAGGTCACGATCACCATGACCGCCGAGATGGTAGAGACCAGGGTGAAGACCGCCATGACGTCAGGGATCACGAACAGCAACGTCAGCGCGATAGTCATGCACAGGCCGGAGAACATCAGTGCCCGGATGGGAGTGCCAGAACCTGACAAACGTCCGAAGGACTGGGGAGCCTGCTTGTTGTGCGACAGGCCGTAGAGCATGCGAGAACCTGAGTATACGCCGCTGTTGGCCGAGGAGGCCGCAGATGTCATCACCACGAAGTTGATCATCCCGGCTGCAGCTGGCAAGCCACCCAGCAGAAACAGCTCGACGAAAGGGCTTCGGTTCGCAGGTACGTGGGCCCAAGAGATCACGCTGATGATGCAGGCGAGCGCAGCGACGTAGAACAGCAGGATCCGCAGCGGGATGGTGTTTATGGCCTTGGGGAGCGTTTTCTCGGGGTTGTGGGCCTCAGCTGCAGCAGTACCGATGAGCTCGGTGCCTACAAACGAGAAGATGGCGATCTGGAAACCGGCCAGGAAGCCCAGCACGCCGTGCGGCATCATCACGCCCGGCTCAATCAGGTGGCTGAACGACGCAGTCACACCGCCTGGAGAGGTGTAGGAGGTGGCAACCATGTAGAGACCGGTGAGCACGAGGGCAACGATGGCGATGATCTTGATCAGGCCGAACCAGAACTCCACCTCGCCAAATGCTTTGACGGCGAGCATGTTGAGCGCCAAGAGCATGAACATCGCGCCGAATGCCGGAATCCAGGTGGGAAGATCTGGATACCAGTATTGAAGAAATCCGGCGACCACCACCACATCACCGACTGCGGTGACCACCCAGCTGAGCCAGTATGACCAGGCGAGGATGAAGCCGGCGCGTGGGCCCAGGTGGTGGTGGACGAGCTCAGCGAAGGAGCCCATTTCAAGATTGGCGAGGAGCATCTCGCCCATCGCTCGCATGATGCAGAAAACGAAGAATCCAATGATCGCGTAGACCAGGATGATTGACGATCCGGAGAGGGCAATCATCTTCCCGGATCCCATGAACAGGCCTGTGCCGATGGCGCCGCTGATGGCAATCAGCTGGATGTGTCTGTTTTCCAGCCGTCGCTTAAGTGTTCGACCGTCGCCATGAGTCGCGTCTTGCGAGTTGCACGATTGATTCATAAATGACCTCTTATTCTTTTTCTGTGAAACCTGTCCCATCCCTCCTAATGGAAGGTTGTTTATAGGCACGAGGCGGATGGGTCGGTTGATACGCAGACGAGGAAAAGTAAATCCAGAAAGAATAATCTGACCAAGTTGTCAGATAATAAATTTGGAAGCGCTATATGGTTGTCTTTCTTGTTGGCATCCACCTTGGCGGTATGGAAGTTGCCATTTTGCCAGCCGTAGTTGTCAACAGGAACGTTACAAAATGTCAGCCATCAGGGCATCTTTTAGCACTTTGCGCACCCTATGGAGCATTTTGATTGGGTGCACAGTCATGGTGCAAAAGCCAGGTCTTTCCCCTACATCTTGAAGGTCGACAGCAGGATGCTGGTCTCGGTGTTCTCGATGTGTGGGATGGATCGGATGGTGTTCAGCGCTTTGTCAAAGGCCTCGAGCGTCTCGGCGCGAAGCTCTGCCATGAGATCCCAGCGGCCATTGGTGGTGTGGATGGCGACCACGTTGGGATGCCCGCGCAGCGCGTGCTTGACCTCGGAAGCATGGTGGCCACTGATACCGATACTTGTGATTGCCCTGACCCCGCGCTCAATCGCATCTGACTGCAGGCGAATCGTATAGCCCATGATAATACCGCTCTCTTCCAGTCTGGTGAGGCGGTTTTGAACAGTCGCGCGAGCGACCTTGAGTTTCTTGGCCAAGGTCATGACGGGGGTTCGAGCGTTGTCCCTCAGGAGGGCGATGAGCTCTCGATCAATGCTATCCATGATACTACGCTATCCATACTGCTAGATTGGGTGAGCAAAGTGTCTAAAAAACCGATAAATATGGCAACCTGTATGCTTCAATTTGTACCACTATTTCATCAGACTTTTGGAGGTGGCAAGAATTTACACTCGACGCTCGCTATGCACTGATTGAAAGCGGGCGCACTCACAAGGTGCATAACAATGACGCATTTCATCGACGTTCCAACGATGTCAGACCTGGTTCATGACATTGGCGTAGTCCAGTTTCTGGGAGAGCTTTCCGAGGTTATCCGCGACGATTTCAAGCGTTGGCCGGACTTTGATAAATCTGCCCGTGTCGCCAGCCACTCTGATGTTGGGGTGATCGAGTTGATGCCTGTGGCTGATACCAGCCAATATGCCTTCAAGTATGTGAATGGGCACCCATCCAACACGTTCAAGGATCTCCACACGGTGATGGCATTCGGGGTGCTGGCCGATGTCGATACGGGGTATCCGGTGTTGCTGTCCGAGCTGACGATTGCAACGGCTCTGCGTACCGCTGCGACCTCGCTGATGGCGGCCAAGGCTCTCGCTCGCCCGAACGCTCGCAAGATGGCGTTGATCGGGAATGGTGCCCAGAGCGAATTCCAGGCCTTGGCGTTCCATAAGCATCTCGGCATCCAGGAGATCGTCGCCTTCGACACCGACCCTCTCGCCACCGCGAAGCTGATTCGCAACCTTCAGGAATACCCAGAGCTCAAAATCACGCGTGCCCAGAGCGTTGCTGAAGCAGTGCGGGGTGCGGACATCGTCACCACTGTGACTGCAGATAAGGCCTATGCAACAATCATTACGCCGGAGATGCTTGAACCGGGCATGCACCTGAACGCCGTAGGTGGTGACTGCCCCGGTAAGACCGAGCTCCATGCCGACGTTTTGCGCAAGGCCAGGGTTTTTGTGGAGTACGAGCCCCAGACCCGTATCGAAGGCGATATCCAGCAACTTGAAGCGGACTCGCCTGTCGTCGACCTGTGGCGAGTGCTAACGGGCGAACAGGAAGGGCGCCAGAGCGCTGAACAGGTGACGGTGTTCGACTCCGTGGGCTTTGCGCTCGAGGACTATTCGGTACTGCGCTACGTGCTGCAGCAGGCTGAGCAGCGTGGTGCGGGAGCGAAGATCGATCTCGTGCCTTGGGTTGAGGATGACCCCAAGGATCTGTTCAGCCACACCCGCGGTCGCGCTGCCAAGAAACGCATCCGACGCGTTGCATAACTCCAAGATCAGACACACATCGGAATTTCGAGATGGCATTTCCTACGCGTTCGATTCAAGCACCTGCAGCGGTGGTGATGGTCAGGCCACATGCCTTCACCCCCAACCCGGAAACGGCAGCAGATAACTCGTTCCAGAGCATCAACTCAGATATCGCCGCTCAAACACTCTCCGAGATCGCTCGGGACGAAGTCACGCAGGCCGCTCGCCGACTTGAAGCTGAGGGTGTGCGGGTTCACCTGTTTGATGACTTTGGCGAGAACGACACCCCTGACTCCGTGTTCCCGAACAACTGGTTCTCGACCCACCCAGGCGGCCATGTGGCGATTTACTCCATGTACTCCCCGAATCGTCGAAGGGAAAGACGAGTGGACGTCATTGAGATGCTCAAGCAGGAGTACCGGGTTCAGGATGTGATCGACTACTCGGGGCTTGAGCAGGATGAACTGTTCCTTGAGGGCACTGGGGCCATGGTGTTCGACCACATGTCCAGGGTCGCTTACACTGCTCGCTCGAACCGAGCTGACCCGATTGCCTTGGAACGGTTCAGCACCCACTTCAATTTCGAGCCGATGGTGTTCGATACCGCGGACGTGAAGGGGGCGCCGATCTACCACACCAACGTGCTGATGTGCGTGGCGACCGAGTTCGCGCTGGTGGGCTTCGAGACGTTCACAAACAAAGCACGTGCTGAAGAAGTGCGCATGCGACTGATGGAATCAGGGCGAGATGTCATCGACCTGACTCACCAGCAGATCGGCGAGTTTGCTGGTAACGCTATCGAGCTTTCAGGGCGTGACGGCCGAATCCTGGCTCTGTCACGCAGGGCGTTCAACAGCCTCACGCATGCACAGAAGCAGCGAATCGAACACTCGGCCAGGTTGGTTCCCTTACAAGTGCCTACCATCGAGATGGCTGGCGGCTCGGTACGATGCATGATCGCTGGAATTCATCTTTCTCCTCGTGACTAATCCACAAAAAACGCCGAGGTGGTTTTTTGAGCGCCGCACTAGGTTTTCGTAGCCCTGAAGTGGGCTGTCGCCAAAACTCTCCGAAATTGGGGCGGAACTCCGGAGTCCAAGCAGCCATTGTGCGGTTCATTCAATCTGACTGAGCATCGGCACCGACACTGGTGCCGATATGGGCCTTTATACCGAAATAGTACTGCCTGCCCTAATCCGATGGTCAGTACGGTGCGAGAAAAGGCTCGATGCGTAGAAGGTTATTCTGCAGGGATCTCTGCCTACATCCCAACCGACTGGCAACCCCAAAAAGCGAATCGTGGTAAACTACGCGTTTTTTCCACCGTATAGGCTCTTTTTAATGCAACAGCGCGATATCGCCACCTACATGTTCCTAGCCATCGCCTGGGGACTTTCCTTTCTGGTTATATTGAAGGTCGTGCATGCGTTCGGATGGGTTGGTGCGGTCAGTTTACGTGCGCTGATTGCCGGCAGCACTTTGGCGATCATCGGGTTCCTATTTGGACGAGCATTGCGCCTGCGAGCGCTGCTCAAACCCTTGCTGGTAGTCGGAGCAACCACTGTGGCAGGGCAACTGATCGGCCTGTCCTATGGTACTCCACGTGTTGGTACAGCCATGGCGGCAATCTTTGTGGCAACCATTCCGCTATTCTCGATGATCATCGGCCGCATATGGGGGTTGGAGAAGATTTCTTCCCAAGGCCTAGTAGGGTTGCTTTTGGGTTTAGTAGGAATCGTCATGCTGGTCGGTTTTCCGGCCCAAGCAGTCACCGCTGATTTCATTCACGGCTGCATTGCTTTACTTCTCGGTTGTGTCAGCGCGGCATACGGTAGTAACTATGCAAGCCTGCACTTGCGGGGTGATGACCCGTGGACGGTGACGGGCGGAGCTTTCCTCTGCGGAGGGGTTTTGACGCTGCCACTATTACTGTTGGTGCCCATTACGCAGGTGCCTCAGACTATTGACTGGCTGTATCTATTGGTCAGTGGCTGCTTGATGAGTGCCACCACTTATGTGCTGTATTTCGGATTGGTAGAGCGCATCGGCGCCACCCGGGCAATCAGCGTCGAGTTCGTTGTAACACTGGTTGCGGTCGTGGTTGGTGCACTGTTCCTCAACGAAGCACTGAACCTGCTTCAAATGGTAGGCGGCCTAGTAATTCTGCTGGGCTGTGTTCTGGTTCTGGGGTTGGTACCTGGTCGAAAGCGCCGTTTGCCAAGTTGAGGCTGAACTTACGGCAGCTTGACTCTGTTAGGGTTTCAAGGCCATGGTCATCTATTGTCGTTGGGAACTTCGGCATATCCTTCGTATACATGCTCGCCAATGCGGTGAAGCTTTCCAAACCCTAATGTGGTGTTTCAGAAATACTGCTGAAAATTTTTAGCTGGGCTCTGTAGATAATAATTCATCAAGATTTGTGTATCGACATGGGTCGACCAGCAATTGTTATTGTTCTTTCTAAATCCGAAAAGCGGACCTGTTACGCCGGGTAAAGCTCCGCAGGGGCGCCCAAGATACTCGCCTGCGTGCTGAGATAATCCTTGCGTATGCGGCTGGCAGGTCAGACAAAGACATTGCTCAGCGCTTGGGTGCCAACAAGGATGTGGTGTTACGCTGATGACAATGCTTCTCAATATAGGGACTGCTACGTTTGAACGATGAGCCGCGTTCTAGCCGTCCTTGCACTATGTCGGATGAGTTGGTTCAGCAAGTGATAAATCAGTTATTGCAGGGTATCCGATGATTCCAGTCACTGGGGTAAGCGCCCTTTGAGCCGTGAGACGGGTATTCAGTCCTGAGCTTCCCCTGCACCATATGCGCTCCCGTTGCAACCCTTAAAGAATGAGTCCAGAATTAAGGCCATTCCCAATTTTGGGATGGCTGAAAGCTCTTAGATTTCAACAGCTCGCAAGCCCGATGCGAGTCTCGTTTCCCGCTTCGCACTCATCGTTCTCAACAGTGCTTCAACCCCCGCATGCGCACCTGAACTTACTCAGCGAGTGCAGCATTTTTGCGTAACCGATCTAAGTAATCCGTCCATTGCTGTGCGGCCTCCCGACGCTGCGGCAGCAATTGCGCGCGGGCATACACGGCACCCAGTGCACCTGGCATGCGGTGCGATAACGACAACTCCAGTACAATCGGATCGATACCTAAATGCTCGTGAGCGATAGTGCGGTAGGTGGCGCGGAAACCGTGCGCAGTGATGCGGTATTCCGGCCAGATCCGCTGGTAGGCCTTGGCCAGGGATGTGGCGTCCACTGGATAGCCTGGGTAGACCGGCGATACAAAGACCCAGCCATTGCCCGCTTCATCCACCACCCGCCGTTCATGTAGTTCACGCAACAGCACAAGGGCTTGCTCCGGCAGTGGCACGATGTGTTTGCTCTTATCCAGATGGCGTGTTTTCCCTACTACATAGCGCCAGTCGGCGCTGACCAGATCGATGTCTTCCCAACGCATTTTCACCAGCTCGCCGGGGCGCACCGGCAGCATGACCAGCAAACGCATCGCCATGCTCACGCTGCTCGGGCTGAGCTCATCCAGACGAAGCAGAAGGTGACCCAAATCGGCTGGACGTTCGATCGCTGGATTACTGGTCACCACATGGCGAACCTTGAGCTCTTCGGTGTTGCTCAGGGCCACGTTACGCTCCACCCAGCCGCGGCCCTCAGCGAAACCGAGCACGGCACGGATGATGGTACGCACGCGCTTGGCCATGGCCAGTGTGCGTGCTCGGCGCAAGGTAGCGATGATCTCGATGATGTGGTCCAGTTTGATCTCGCTGACGGGAATGTTGCCGATCGTGGGCAGGATGTGATTGTTCAAAGCGCCGCGAAAGCCCGCGAGGGATTTGCTCACGAGGTCGTGTGACTTGAAGGCCAGCCACTGTTCGGCGACGTAACTGAATGAGCGTTCCTCATTAAGTAGCTGCTCGGCGATTTTCTTGCGTTTGGCCTTCAGCGGGGCGACGTGATGAGCTACGTTCTGGCGCGCGGCTCGGGCCAGGTCGCGGGCGTCTTTCAAGCCAATGTCGGGATAACGGCCAATCGCGTACACGTTCTCCTTGCCGTTCAGGCGATACCTCATCCGCCAGTATTTTGCTGCAGGCTTGTTCGACTTCTGCGAGGCCTGAACATGCAGGTAAAGACCGGGTACCTCGCCGTCGGCGTACTTGCCGGGGTCAGCAATGGCACGCAAGAAGGCATCGCTGAGTTTACGCCGCAATGCAGGCGTGGGGAGGGAAGTCGTCATGTGCGGGTACTTTTTTTCGAAACGGAAAAAGTACCCCAAAATATACCCGCAGGCGTATTGGAAATGAGCGGAATACGACGGACGGCCTTAGATGTAGACTCAGGTTAAGATACTGATTTTATTGATTTTTGCGGATCTTGATGGAAGTCGGTCACAAGCTATCGGGATCCCCGAAGAACATCTGTATCCGCGACCGCAACCACCGCTCTGCCGGGTCATTGTCCTGCGCCCCGCGCCAGGCCATGTGCAGCTCGAAACTACGCACATCCAGCGGCAGATCCTCAGCCCGCAACCCACCCGCCGCGGTCAACGCATCCGCCGTGTAATCCGGCACCGTAGCGACAATATCGGTGCCCGCGAGCAAGCTCCCCAGCCCGTTGAACTGCGGCACCGCCAGCACCACGTGGCGCTTGCGGCCAATCTCGTCCAGCGCCTCGTCGATGAACCCCGACAGGTCCCCGGCAAACGACACCAGCGCATGCGGCCGCGCGCAGAAGTCGTCCAGGGTGATAGCGCCGGGCACGCTGTCGGCGCGCAGCAGTTTCGGCATGCTGCGGCGCAGCACCTTGCGCTTGGCGTTGGCTGGCAGTTCGCTGGTGTAGCTGACCCCCACCGAGATCTCGCCCGAGGCCAGCAGCGTCGGCATCAGCAGGTAATTGACCCGGCGTACCACCAGCACGATACCCGGCGCTTCGGCGCGGATGCGCTTGAGCAGCTGCGGCAGCAGGGCGAATTCGGCGTCGTCCGACAGGCCGATGCGAAACACCGCATTGCTGGTGGCCGGGTCGAATTCGGCAGCGCGGCTGACGGCGGTGGAAATCGAGTCCAGCGCCGGGGACAGCAGGGCGAAGATTTCGTGGGCCCGGGCCGAGGGCTCCATGCTGCGGCCGGTGCGCACGAACAGCGGGTCGTCGAACAGGTTGCGCAGGCGCGACAGGGCCGCGCTGATGGCGGGCTGGCCGAGGAACAGTTTTTCCGCGGCACGGGTCACGCTGCGCTCGTGCATCAGCGTTTCGAACACGATCAGCAGGTTGAGGTCTACGCGACGCAGGTCGTTTCGATTCATCGGTGCGCTTCGCCTAAAGTGGGGCAGAGGTGAATCTTAAGGCCAAAGGCTGGTACCCTGCACGGGTTTAGGGGGACCAATCGCAGGGAAAGTCAGGTGCCCAATCGATGACAAGCATGTCGACTATTAATGACCACTGATGGTCTAACCGGCAAAGCCCGGATAAAGTCCGTGGTAATTAGAGGTTCACAAAGGCGAGGTATGCGATGTCCCGCATGATCCGTTTCCACAAGTTCGGCGCTGCCGATGTGCTCCGTTGCGAGGAGCAGGCCGAACCGTCACCTGCTGCCGACGAGGTACAGATCCGCGTCGAGGCGGTTGGCGTCAGCTGGTATGACGTGCTCTGGCGCCAGAACCTGGCACCGTCCCAGGCACGCCTGCCGGCGGGGATCGGCCACGAGATGGCCGGGGTGGTGACCGCGGTCGGCGAAGGGGTCGAGGATATTGCGGTGGGTGACCGGGTTGCCAGCTTCCCGGCCACCAGTGCCAACGACCACCCGGTGTATGGCGATGTCATCGTGCTGCCGCGTTCGGCCATTACCCGTTATCCGGATGTGCTCACCCCGATCGAGGCCAGCGTGCACTACACGCCGCTGCTGATCGCCTATTTCGCCTACGTCGACCTGGCCCGGGCCAAGGCCGGGCAGACTGCGCTGGTCACCGACGCCAGCCACTGCGCGGGCCCTGCCTTCGTGCAACTGGGCAAGGCCCTGGGGCTGAAGGTGTTTGCCGCCACAAAAGAGGCGGATCAGCGTGAGTACCTGCTGGGCCTGGGCGCCGACAAGGTGATTGTCACCGAAGAGCAGGACCTGTTGCTGCAGGTTGGCAAGTACACCGATGGCCGTGGCGTGGACATGGTCCTCGATGGCATGGGCGGGCCGCAGATGTCGCTGCTGGGCGATGTCCTGGCACCGCGTGGCAGCCTGGTGCTGTATGGCCTGCAAGGCGGCAATCAGACGCCGTTCCCGGCTTGCGCGGCGTTCCAGAAGAACATCCAGTTCTATGTGCACTGCATCGGCAACTTCACCGGCAAGCCGGAGCTGGGTATCAGCCAGGACCAGGTGGCGCTGCAGCGCGCCTTGCGCGATATCAACCAGTTTACTGCCGACCAGTTGCTGACACCGCAGATCATCAAGGTTTACCCGTTCGAGCAGGTGGTCGAGGCGCATCGCTACATGGACCAATGCCCATGCGGCGGGCGCGTAGTGCTGGACATGGCGCAACACTGACAGCGGTCTGCGTCATCAGGAAGCCCGGGCAGAGTCCCGGGTTTTTTGTGTCTGGTACATCATGATTGATGTTCAAAAAAGGAAATTTCCTACAATAAAAAGAGATGGGGATTATATTTAAGCTATCACCGGAGGTTGGTCGAAATATCCGGCCAAGCTTTTTGCCTTGAATTGTTATTCCCTCGCGGTCAATGTGTTTTCTCACTTCTTCTGAATGGTTTTTTTACCCTGATCTGTATCTTCTATTCGCCTTGCATCCCTCGATAATGGCTCAATGATAGTTTGCGCAAGGAGCGTGGAATGAGCATGGCTATGCCCAGGCCAGGGCGGTGTATGGCAGCGGCGGGGCGTCGCTACGATGCGTTTTTCTCGATGTCTTGGCGACAGTGACTGGTTACGTCATTACTTCCAATTAGTTGTAGGAAATTTCTTCTGGAAAAGTTCAGGGCATGTTGATGTTCAGGTTCTCTGATCAACGTGCGCTGGCTGCATGAAGTTGATGAGGTGATTTCGTGACTGCTATTCACGACCAGGCAATGCACTATATCTACCAGCAAGTACTCGAGCGCTTGCTCAGTCATATGTCACAGGCGCAGCGTGCTTCCTTGCAGTTGCTGATACAACGGCTGCTGGTTGCTGCAGGCGGGCCAGAATACATCGGCACCTACCGCTTGCTGGTGCTGCAAGGCAACGATCACCGCAGCGCCCGGCTGCTGGCGATGCTGCGTGCCGCACAACTGAGTATCGCCCTGCGTGCGCCGGTAACCTTCCAGCTGCGGGTGCTGGTAGTGAGCCTGCCCGTGGCTGACAGTGCCACGCTCGAATGCCATGAGCGCGGCTTCAATGCGCTGTTCTTGCAGGATGACCCGCGGGTGCAACTGCAGATGATCAGGGGGCGTGAAGTAGTACCGTTCAGCCGGCATGCTCCTGCCGCACCCGAGAGCTGGCTGTTGGCGAGGGACGCCATGCTGATGTTCGGTCACCTGGTCGACGCCAGCCCCGAAGCGCTGCTAGGGAGTCGTCTGCACCTGGAGTTGGCGGCCGCGGTGGGCTTTGCGCTGCAGGCCCATACCCCTGCGGATGTATTGATCACCGCCATCCCGGCGTGCCAGCGCCGCCGGTACCTTGCCTGGGCACGGCGCAGCTTGCGCCTGGCAGGGGAGCGGGGTTCGCATGCGGTGCACCAGTGCCTGGCGACGCTGGCACAGGGGCTCAGTCGCCTGCACGGCAGCATCGGGGGCCCATCGAGCGCCCTGGCGGAACCGGCCGTGGGGGCGGCGCCGCAAAACACGCCGGTGCGGTTGATTGCCATTGACGACCTGCTGCCGCCATTGCTCGAAGAACAACAGCTTGACCTCATGCTCGGTTGCCGCTTCGAGGGGGGCCAGGACGCCCGGCCATTGGCCGCGTTCGTCGAGCCGTTGGCCCCGGCGCAGTTGCAGCAACTGCACGCGCGCAGTCTCGAACCGCAGGCAAGTCGCCCGGCATTGCGGCTGGCTGGCCAGCCGGGCGCCAACAAGCGGCGCGATGTGCATCAACTGCAGTTCGGCAGGGCATACGGCATCAACCAGATCCAACAGGTGTGCCTGCTGTTCAGCCCGTTTGCCAGGCAGGGGAAGAACCTGGAGCGCTTTCTGCAGTGCTGGCATGCCGACATGCTGGTGGCGCTGCCATATCTGCATCGGGCCTTGCAGGGTAAACCCTGCCCTGAAGCGGTGAAAAACTGGCTGGTGAACACCAGCGGCCTGCCGCTGGGGCAACTCAGGTTGATCTATGGCGGGGGCCTGCCGCTGGCCTCCTGGCGCCTGATGAGCCATCTGGCCCGTCGCGATGTACAGCTGAGGTTGCTGCCGCGGCGGGCAGCGGGGCGGCGGCGTGGTCATGCGGGGCCGCCTTGATGGAGCAATCGGGCGCCGGAGAGTTCGCCTATCGCAAGGTCTATCGCTACCTGGAAGCCTTGATCGACCAGGCTCCACGAAGTGGCCCCTGCCGTTTGCCGTCGTTGCGCGAGTTGGCCCGGCGGTTGCGGGTGTCATTGGCCACCGTACAGAGTGCCTACAGCCTGCTGGAAGAGGAGGGCCGCGTGCAATGCCTGCCCAGGTCGGGCTATTACGTACAGGGCGCTGCCAAGGATGCTGCAGCGGCCATGCCCCTGCAGGCCCCCCTGCCGACACAGCCGATGCTGGAGCGAACCCTGCTCAGCCACGAACGGCGCCTGGCACGTCAGCGCACGCACAATGGTGCCCCTTGGGACGCGCCCGGCAGCGCCCGCCTGCGCAATGCCGTCGCAGAACGCTATACCCGTTCCTCCAACCGGTACTGGCGTGCCGAGGACGTTCAGTTGGCTCCGGATGTGCAGGCGTTGCTGGAGACCTTGCTGGCGGCGTTGGCTGTGCAAGGTGGAACCGTGGTGGTGCACTCGCCCTGTTGCTGGCAGGTACTGCGCGCGTTGGCCCGCGCTGGCATGCGAGTGTTGGAGGTACCACTGGATACCTGCGGCAACCCGGACCTGCGCGCCCTGGCCTGGCTACTGGATAGCGAGCCGGTGTGCATGCTCGTGATGCCGTCGTGCCTTGGCATGCCGCAGGGGCGGCTGGTATCACCGCACTATCAGCAGCAGCTTGGCCAGATGCTTGGGCAGCACTCTGTATGGGTGCTGGAAAACGACCTGGACAGTGAGCACTGTTACAGCGGGCCGCCGAATATGCGCCTGCGCGATTGGGTCGACCCCCGCTGGCTATTGGTGATGGGGGCGTTCGATGCCGCAGTGGGGAGCGAGGCGCCCTATGCCTACTTGCTGGGCCATGATGCCGGGCTGGCCAAGGCTTTCGCGGAGCGTGCGTTTCGGCTTGCACCGCTTCGCCTGCAAGCGCTGGCGCACATGTTGGGCAAAGGCGAGATCGAGACGCAACTGGTGCGGCTACGTACGGACCTGCAAAAGCGTATGCAATGCCTGGCGCGTGAGTTGCAGCTGCAGTTCGGCCAGCGGGTGGTGTTGGAAATGCCGGAGGGTGGCCGGACACTGTGGGTGCGCTTTCGCCAGCCACTGCCGTGGGCGGATATTGCCGCGTCGTTGGCGGGTTCAGCGCTGCATGCAATGCCGGGCGAGCAGTTCAGCTTGCAGGGGCGCTACCAGCAGTGCCTGGCGATGGCCTGGCTGGGTGATCACCCGGGGGAGCTGCAACAGGCGGTAGAGCGCCTGGCCCAGGTGCTGGAACTGCGCTGTGGCCGGCCCGCCGGGGTTACTCCTTGAGCCGTCGGGGTTGCTCGGGCTGCGCTGTCGTTCAGGGAACAATGCTCAAGAGCGTGTCACATTCCCTGTGGGAGCGGGCGTGCCCGCGAAGCGTACAGCTCGGTGTATGGCACCGGCTTCGCCGGTGTTCGCGGCGGTTCGACGCCTCGACATGCCCGCTCCCACAGTTGTTCCATGAGCGCCTCCTGTCAGCGATTCGCTTGCTCCTGCCCTTGCCGCAAGCGGGTACTGACCAGCGCTGCCATCACCAGCAACGCGGCGATGATCCACAAGCCATTGCGGGTACTGCCGGTGGCCTGCTCGATCAGGCCCATCACCGATGGGCCGACGAAACCGCCAAACAGGCCGCAGGTGGTGACAAAGGCCAGTCCTGCCGCCAGGGCGCTGCCACTCAGGCGGCTGGAGGGGAAGACGAAGATGATCGACTGCACCACGAACAGCATCAGGGCAGTCAGCGAAAACCCGATCAGGCCGATGAACGAGTTGGCCAGCGACGCCAGCAGCAGCCCGGCCGCCATGGTCAGCAGGCCGCCGAACAGCAGGGTGCGGCAACGGCTCGGCGAGGTGGCCAGGCGCGGGAAGGTGGCGGCGCCGATGGCGGCAGCAATCCACGGTACGGCGGTCAGCAGGCCGACCTGGAAGGGCGACAACGCGCCGTAGGTGCCGATGATGCCCGGCAGGAAGAAAATCACCGTGTAGATGGTGATCTGGTGCACGAAGTACACCACGATCGCCAGCCAGATCTGCCGGTCGCGGAACATCTGCCCCAACTTGCTCTGCTGCGGTGCGGCGGCCCGCTCCGCAGCCAGACGGCGCTCGATGTCCTCGGCTTCGGCGGGCGAGAGCCAGGGCGCCGAGGCCGGGCCATCGGGCAGTTTCTTCCATACCACATAGGCCAGGGCCACTGCCGGCAGGCCCTCGAGCACGAACAGCCATTGCCAGCCGTGCCAGCCCAGCACACCGTCCATTTCCAGCAGCGCACCCCCCAGCGGGCCGCTGAGGATGTTGGCCAGGCACACGCCCAGCAGGAAGTAACCCGTGGCGCGGGCACGCTGTTCACGGTCGAACCAGTAGGTCAGGTACAGCATCACGCCGGGGAACAGGCCCGCTTCGGCGACCCCGAGCAACAGGCGCATGACGTAGAACGAGGTTTCGCCCTGGACGCAGGCCATGCCCGCCGAGAGCAGGCCCCAGGTGATCATGATGCGGGTGATCCAGAAGCGTGCGCCCACCCGATGCATGATCAGGTTGCTGGGTACTTCGGCCAGGGCGTAGGTGAGGAAGAACAGGCCGGCGCCCAGGCCGTAGGCCGCTGCCGACAGGCCGAGGTCGATGCCCATGCTGGCCTTGGCCAGGGCAATGTTGGTCCGGTCAAGGAAGCTCATCACGTAGACAACGATGAGCAGTGGCATCAATTTGCGCAGCAGCAGGCCGTTCAGGCGCTGTTCGGTGGTGGCTGCAGGGGCGGGCGCCGCTGCAGTACCGGTGAGGATTGTCATTGTTTTTTCCCCGTGAAAAGTGCTGGTGGCGTGCCGCGCAAAGGCGGCACACCCAGGTAGGTGGGTCAGGAACGGTTGATGTCGAGCCACACCGCGCCGTTGGGGTACTGGTAGCGTTCCAGGGTCTCGGCATGCATTTCGATGCTGTAGCCCGGGCGTTGCGGTGGCATGTAGCGCCCGCGGCGGATCACCACCGGGTCGATGAAATGCTCGTGCAGGTGGTCGACGTACTCCAGCACCCGGTTGTGCAGCGAGGCCGATACCGCGATGTAGTCGAACAGGGCAATGTTCTGCACGTATTCGCACAGGCCGACACCGCCGCCGTGCGGGCACACCGGTACGTCGTACTTGGCCGCCATCAGCAGCACGATCAGCACTTCGTTCAGGCCACCCAGGCGGGCCGCGTCCAGTTGGCAGAAGTCCAGCGCGCCGGCCTGGAACATCTGCTTGAACATCACCCGGTTGTGACAATGTTCACCGGTGGCCACGCCAATCGGCGCAATGCGCTGGCGGATGGCGGCGTGGCCGAGGATGTCGTCCGGGCTGGTCGGCTCCTCGATCCACAGTGGCTCGAAGGCGGCCAGGCGGCGCATGTTGGCGATGGATTCCTCGACGCCCCATACCTGGTTGGCATCCATCATCAGGGTGCGCTCCCAGCCAATTTCGTCGCGCAGGATGCTGGCGCGGCGAATGTCTTCCTCCAGGTCCGCACCGATCTTCTGCTTGATGTGGGTCCAGCCATCTTCCACCGCCTCGCGGGCCAGCTTGCGCATCTTTTCCTCGCTGTAGCCCAGCCAGCCCGGCGCGGTGGTGTAGCCGGGGTAGCCTTCGCGCAGCATCTGCGCTTCGCGCTGGGCCTTGCCCGGGGCCTGGCGGCGCAACAGGGCGATGGCTTCTTCGGGGGTGAGCACATCGGTGACGTAGCTGAAGTCCAGGCAGCGCACCAGTTGTTCGGGCGTCATGTCGGTCAGCAGCTTCCACACCGGCTTGCCTTCGTGCTTGGCCCACAGGTCCCACACGGCATTGATGATGGCGGCAGTAGCCAGGTGGATCACGCCCTTTTCCGGGCCCAGCCAGCGCAACTGGCTGTCGCTGACGGTGAAGCGGTGCCAGAAACCGCCCATGTCGGCCGTGATTTCCTCCAGGGTAAGGCCGACGATCAGCGGCGCCAGCGATTGCACCGCCGCCGCGCAAATCTCGTTGCCTCGGCCGATGGTGAAGGTCAGGCCGTGGCCTTCGAGGGCCTCGGCGTCGGTGTGCAGCACCACATAGGCCGCTGAATAATCGGGGGCGCTGTTCATGGCGTCGGAGCCGTCCAGCGACAGCGAAGTGGGGAAACGAATGTCGCGAACGCTCAGGTGGGTAATACGTATGCTCATGGTCGGCTCTTGTTCTGTTCAAGCACTGGGGGACCTGACTGTAGGTTGTCGAGCGATACAGGCATAATCGCCAAATCTTAACCAGCGATACCGGATTCGATATGTCTCGATTGCCACCCGACAGCGCCCAGGCGCCTGCCAGCCTCGGCGCATTGAAGATCTCCAGCCGGCAGATCACGCTGCTCAACGCCTTGGGCGAGTTCGCTAACCTGCGCCGTGCTGCCGCGGCGATGCACACCACGCAACCGGCAGCGAGCCTGTTGCTGCAACAGCTCGAGGAACGTCTTGGCGTACGCTTGTTCGAGCGTTTGCCACGGGGCATGCAAGCGACGCTGTATGGCGCAGTGATGATCCGCTATGCGCAGAACGCGCTGCATGAGTTCGAGCACGCCCAGGCGCAGATTGCCGAGCTGGCGCGCGGGGCTCAGGGCCTGGTGAGGGTGGGCAGCGTCATGGGCCCGGTGCCGGGTGTGCTGACCAGGGCGGTACTGGCCTACAAGCGCGATCACCCCAAAGTGCGCATTTCCCTGGAGGTTGGCACCAGCGACACCTTGCTGCCGGCCTTGCTGCGTGGCGACTTCGACATGGTGGTGGGGCGCCTGCCGGACCAGAGCGACAGCCAGGAATTGAACATCGAACTGTTCGAAGGCGGTGAGCAGATGCGCGTTATCGCCCGCGCAGGCCACCCGCTGGCCAATGCCACCGGGCTGCAACTGGCCGACCTGGTGGCGTCGACCTGGATACTGCACCCGATCGGCAGCCCGATGCGCCGCCGCGTCGAAAGCGCGCTGCAGGCCGGCGGCATGGTGCAGTCACTGGATATCGTCGAAACTGCCTCGATCCTGGCTACCACCGCCATGCTCGAAGCCTCCGAGATGATTGCGGTGGTGCCCGATGATGTGGCCAAGCATTATGCCCGCTATGGCATGGTCGCCATCCTGCCGGTGGAACTGCCGCTGGCCATGGCCAACCTGGGCGTGCTGACCCTGCGCTCGCGGCCCAACTCGGTTGCCCTGGACACCTTGCTGCACTACCTGCGGGCGCAATAGCCCTGCCTTTTCACTTGCCTGAGGCCCTGCGTCAATGCCGCCGGACATGACCCATTCCAGCTTTTGCAACTTGATCTTTTCGGCTTACAACGCGGGGTCTAGAGATGATGTTGTCATAACGCTGGCATTACTCGCAAAAAGAGCCTCTGCGCGGCCTCCGGCTCCTACGTCAGCGGATGGCATCCAGCGACCATAAACCTTGGCGATCATGGTCCAGTCTTTGTGGCCCATTTGCTGAGCAACCCACATTGGATTTTCGCCAGCGCTGAGCATCATTGAGGCGTATGTGTGTCGGCTCTGGTAAGGGCGCCGCCACCGTACGCCTGCTTTTTTCATTGCGGGAATCCAAATCACTCGGTAGATATAGCCGGCATGTCGCCATGGTTCGCCAGTGATGGTGTTCAGAAAAACATGCTTTCCGGCCAGGAAGGTCAGCTCCTTTTGCTTGAGCAGCGCCTCTCTTGCAGGGCCGAGCAGCTTAACCGTTCTCCGGCTAGATGCGGTTTTGGTAGACTCGGGAACCTTGGCGGCCCTGGTCTTGGCTCGAACAATTCGGACTTCCCCGGCGATCCAATCAATATCCCCCCACTCCAGCGCGATTAGCTCACTAGGACGAAGGCCCGTCCAGAACGCGAACTGCAGCTGAGCCCAAGTCTCCCCCCGTGCCGCCCTTAGCAGAGCCTCTTGCTCCTCCCGGGTGAACGGATCCACATCATCCTCCTCCTTGATCTCCTCCCGATTCTTGTATGCCCATCCCGAAAGAGGGTTGCTCTCAATGATTTCGTCCTCTACTGCATCATTGAGCGCCGACCGAAAGCAGGTCTGAACTGTGGTCAGCCTACTGTTCGAAACCTGGTAATCGGACAACTGATCCTTGATTACCTTCTTGTTGAGCTCTCCGAGCGACAGATTCCCAAACATTGGCTTGAGTATCGATCTGATGATTGACCGGTATAGGGCCGTGGTGCTCGATTTGAAGGTCTTCGTTTTCCGCTCCAGCCATTCGTCCAGGTAGACGCCGACATTCTGGTTTGAGCTGGCCCTGGCAAACTGGGCGGCGCGCTTTGATCGCGGGAATGTGGCGGCGTAATCGAATGTGCCATTTGATATGGCATACTCGATTGCAGACTTGTGCTGCTCCGCCTTTTTCAGGTTAGCGGCGGTGGGCTTGAGCTGGACCCGCTCCCGGCACCGGACGCCCTGGTATTGGAATGTGATTTCGATACTACTTGAAGACGCGGGCCTGACGCCTCCCCCATCTCTACCCATGAGTAATACCCCTCAACGTCAATTAAGATTCTTCCGTCAGGCGCTTTGCGCCAGACCATGTGCTTCGGCCATTTGCCGTCGCGAATTTTGGTCCTTATGGCGTCAGGTGTGTAGCCAGATTCTCGGGAGAATTGTTCCACGGTCTTGTATCGGACCATTGCGCGCCTCCTCAGGCCGTGAAGTGGTATCCGACCTTCGCCGCGCGGGCGGCTTCCTCGGTGCGGAACATGAGCCGGGTGGTGCTGACGCTGCCCCAGCTGTTGTATTCGACATCGACCCACCAGGCGCCGAACTTGCGGTACGGCTCGCCGAGGATCTTCGTGACGTAGCAGTCGATCAGGTTCATGGATGGTCTCCACGCCGCCGGTGGCGGCAGGTTAGTGGTCAGTCGCAGGTGCTGGAGCTGGATCCGCTGTCGCTGGAACTGCTGCTATCGCTCGACGAGTAGCTGCTGCCGCTGTCGTAGCTGCTGTAGTCCCGACTGGTACACGAACTGCTCGAGCGAGCCGGCTCGTAGCTGTCCGCCAGATGTATGGGATGCATAGGGCTGACCGGGCTCATGGGGTTGAGCGGGTCGAGCATCGGGTCTTGCCGGCCAGATGCTGGGCTTTGCCCGCGGGAATACCCGGTGGGGCCTAGCGCGCTACGTTGTTTCGGCTTCTTCTTACGCTTGAACAGGCGGGTCAAGAAATTGAGCATGAGTCTCTCCATGCCCGCGCATGTCGGCGGGCTTGAGTAGTTGGGGGAGGGTTTAGGCTGGAGTCAGCCGCAGCGGACTCGCGGCGAATGGAAGGTCTGCGGGCGCGCAGGGCGAACGGCTTCGAAGTACAGCGCCCACATGTCGTCCCAGGCTTCCTTCATGGTGGTACCCTGGCCGGTGCAGCCCATTCGCCGGCACCACCAGGAGCCGTTCCAGTAGGTCATGCGTGCTTTCATGGTCGCGGCCCCCTGTAGATCAGGTAGGCCATGTAGGCGAGGGCGATCATGGCTGGATGCTCCAAGCGATTGCCATCGTGATAACGCCAAACCATCCGGAGATGGCCAGGGCTCTGTAAATGATGCGGTCACGCTCAGCCTTCAAGGCTCTACGCAGCCATTCGGACTTCTCAGTGATGAGCTGGTCGGCGAACTCGCAAGCGCGCTGGAACTGTTCGTCAGAAACGCTCATGGCATCAGCTCCTTCGGCACCTGCACGGTATCGCCGAGCTTGTAGCGGACTAGGCCTCGGCAGAATGCGATAAGTGGCGTGGGGCCGTAGCACCAGACCGCATCACCATCTGGACCCGCGCTATAGCGGGTGCTAAGGGGTACTCCTCGATCGTGCTGAACGCTGCCTCCATGCTTGTCGATCAGCGGGCCGCCGCAGTGCCAGCAGCTTGAAGGGGTGTAGCTCGATTGGTCTTCACCTCCAACGCTGAGAGCCAGAGAGCCGAACAGTGCGAAGGGCTTTGGGGGCTCGTCCTTCCGGGGCGACAGCATGATTGTGCTGATGCCCTCAACCTGCGCCACAGCCCAATCCAGCGCCGCGCCGACCAGGTTGGATACCCTCACTTCGATCAGGTCGGTCATGGCTGCACCTGCGCCGGGTAGGGCGGTTGGGTTGAGATGGACAACGAGCCGACCAGCGGAAGCCGCGCCCAGGCGCCAAAGTGGCCATGGCCAACGAAGTACTTGGTACCTGCCGCCATGGATGGCCCGAAGGCCGGAAGGCACAGCGCTTTCTTTGGCTTACGCCACCAGATCGCCCACCGCCAGTAGCCGCACTTCAGCTCCCAGCTCAAGATCACAGCTTGGTCTTTCGCGCCGTAGCACCACTTCAGTCCGATAAAGAGCCTTCCAATTTTCACAGTTGATACCTCTCATCAATCCAGCGCCCAGGCGCCAGAGCGGGTGTAGGTTCGGGTTGGGTTTCGTGCGGGGAAAGCTGGCGCTGGTTGCCGGCCTGCAGCTGGCTGTCGGGGATGCAGCTGATGCCGACCCCATTCAGCAGGTAGCAGGTGACGCCGCGCTGGCTGTCGTGCTGCACGCCGATGATGTTCTCTTGGGGGTGAGGTGCTGCGCTGGCGCCGGTGGCCAGCAGCAGGAGGCAGAGGGCGAGGCGGGTCATGGCTGCTGCACCTTTTCGAAGTGGAAGACGACCTCGGCCCCTGTCTCGGCGATCAAGCCGTAGGCCTTGGCCAGGCGGTAGATGGGGTGGTACTGGTTGAGGCTGTTGACGTGTCCTGCCAGCCAGCGGCGCCAGTCCTCAAGCTGCATGCGGTGCTTGCTCAGGTTGCAGGGCACGCAGGCGGGCATCATGTTGGCCAGGTTGTGGTTGGCTGGCCGGAGGGCCGGGACCGTCTTCGCCGCTTCGCCAGTGTTGCGGACGACTGGCTCGAAATGGTCGGCGTGCCAGCGCTCGCCCAAGGCGTTGCCGCAGTAGGCGCAGCGGCCGCCGTATTTCAGGCGGATCTGCTCACGCTCAGCTTTCTTCAGGCGCACGGGTGCTCCTTGGCCGCCATATCGCGGCAGTGAGTTGTACAAGTGGTTGGGTTCGGTCCAAGAAAATCGGCCGGTGGTCCGATTCAGTTCTCAAACTAGGCTTCCGCGGTTGTGTGCCACCTGGCCTTAGCTATGGTGAGAGTTCACCCGTGGCATACAACTAAAATCGTAGGAGGCCGACATGAGGATTCGCGGTGAAGTTTTCTGGCAATGGGCTGATCCAACGCTTCACCACCGTGCTCACGACGAAACCCTCGGCGATGGAGCGCACATTGATGTTCAGGTGCGCCTGTCTCGAACGGGTAACACGCAGATGTTCATCGGCGTGTATTCGCCAAACGGGTTGGCGATCCACGAAGAGGCTTTCGATTCCCGACCTGGCGAGTCAATGACCAGGGCGCTGGCCTGGGGAGTGGGGCGGGCTCGCCGGATCGCCACCGATACCCAGCCGAAATTCGATAAAGTCGCCTGCTCGAAATAGAGGGGACAGGGGCTACAGCTGAGTGGAGTACAAAAGTACTCCAGTGGTCAGGAGGGCTTGCGATCCAGGGCGGCGCGGGCTTGCCCTAATTTCCTCAGCCCCTGGTGGACCGGGCAAGGACCAGCAGCCCAAACTCCGTTATATCCTTTTGGTGGGCAGCAGCAGCCTTTATGGCGCTCGTCGATCTCAACCGGCGCGCTAGGCTCTGCGCTGGCGGATAGGGACTTGATCTTGTCTGCCAATTGCAGATAGCTGGTTCCTGCCGCATCGCCTCGGCCAGATTCATATTCAACTGCCGGTAGGGCCTCACGCAGCAGCGCATCCCGGTCGGCCAGCTTTTCCCCGACCTCATGCAGATCGTTGTGCAACTGGGTGAATGCGGCTTCGACCTTGCTGGACACCGGGCCGGTGCCGGCGTGTTCCGCCCATTCGCGCTCGGCAATCATCGCGGCCATGGCTTCGCACTCCGCCAGCTGGGCGCGCAGGGCGTCGCGCTCTTGCTCGACGCTGGCGCATAGGCTAGCAACCTCATGCAGTCTTGCTTCGCACCGCTCAACCTCGCCAGGATCGGTGTGGTGCTGCGGTTCTGGATGCGTTTCGCGGTAGCCCGCCAGGAACAGCAGGTAGTCGCTGTGGGTGCGCTGGTCTTCGAAGCCGGTGCTGTCCTTGCGCAGCTCCGCCTCGCCCAGGCCGAGCGGGTTGAGCCTGATGAACACATCGCGTGGGTCGGTGTTGCTGGATCGGTTTTCTGTGGGCATGGGGGTACCTGTGAGTGGTGGCATTCTGATGGCTGAGGTGATAGCTTCAGTCTTTTGACGGAACACCACTGGCTATCAAGGAGAGCAGCGTTGAACATTGAAAAACTGCAAGCGGATATTGGAGATCCATACACTCAGCGACTGATCAAGAGGCTTCATGACTTCGCTTATATCCCAGCAGTCGTGCTTGAAGAGTTAAAGCGAAGCGCGCTCACTGAGAACTGGGGTAGTGACCTCGGTGCTTTAAAGAAGTACTTGGCGGTTAACGTTGCTTGGAGCATTGAACAAGGCCGCGTTACGTTCGGACAAGATCAGTTTTATATGACCGCCGGTAACTTGCAGACCCGCTACGGAACACCGCTATATCTGGTGTTCATGGCTGGTGAGGAGGAAGAAGGACGGTCACCATGGAAGCTTATAAAAGCGGGCTCTCACATCAACGCCCCATCACTGCCGTCCCCACCCGATATTCCGGAGGGGGCAGAGATTCCGAAAGGTGCAGAAATTGTAATGCACCATGATCACATGCTTCAGGATAACGCAGACCGAGTAGGATTCTTACAAGATGTTCCCCCAGTAGCCCAGATGTGCGCAATATCTGGCGCAATCCAATGGTCGTTGAACCGCAACCTGCAGCTTCGATACTGGTACTACGGGCGCATGAACTACTTGGTTCCTCTTTATTTACGCGATCGTGAAGATATCACTGCTGCTCCGGACCTAGTTGCGCCTATTCAAATTACCAACGACCAAATACTGGTTCGGACTGTTCTAGAGCCGCACATGCCTTATTCCAATGCGCGGGTTGGAGTGAAAAGGCACGACCTTTTGCCCTCTTGGATGCTCCGAACCTGGAATGAGCATGCTGATGCTGTCCCTAACGGAGACGAATGAACAGCTCTCCTGCCCGCACTTCTGAAGATTTAACCAGATGGGCTAATGGTGATCCTCAGTAGCGGACCGCCCGCCGGGGAGGCGTTATCGTTGAATAGGGGAAGGCGCTGGCAGGCAGCGCAGGTCAGGCTGGTGCGAGTATTTCGTCGCCTGGGTCTTGCTGAATCATCAGCATGCTCTTCCTGTCGAAGGCCATGGCCAGTCTCGGAGATATGCTGATTTTGTGCCGCGGCGGGGTGAGAAACTTCGCCGCGTGCAGCCTGCCCAGGGCGTGGATGCCGTGAATCAGCGCTTCGATCATCTGGCTGTACGTGGCGTCTGCCCAGCCGCATATGGCGCGCAGGTGCTGGCCGGTTCGCTTCCTGGCTGACAGCCGCAGTGGCTCAGTCCGCACCACAGACCGGTGAGCCTCGATTTCGTGGCGCGCGATCCTGAACAGCGCGTGATGCCCGAGCGCTTCGATGTGATGAATCATCAGCGTCATCGCCTCGCCCTGTTCCTCGATCCCGGCCCACTCCATCAGCTCCAGCAGGGCCTGTTTAGTCCCTGGTCGAACCTTCAAGCGCAGGTCTTCTTCCTGCAGGCGCTCTGCCTTGGCGCGGCGCTTCTCGTCGCGGTCCTTCTGAGACATCGCCATACGGCACCTCCTTCAATCCTCAGGCGGTTTAGGTTTTGAAACAGCATGGATGGCCCCTAGGCGCTGCTGCTAGAATTCGTGCGAACAGATCTTGGAGATATAGGTCGCATGGTTAATGTTCGAATAGCTCTGCTGGGCGTGAGCCTTGGACTGGCCGGGATGGCTGCACAAGCTGAGCCGTTATGCGACTGCAGCAAAATAGTTGGGCAGTGCGCGGCTTCAATCAAAATGAAATCGTTGAGTGGTTCGAAGCCATCGTTCACAGCAAACTATACGATCACCTCGACAACGGCGAGTTGCTCGAAAGTCTCCTACAACATTGATGGTACTCCTTACTTCAACATTCTGGCGGGCACGAACAGTGTTGAAGAAAGCACCTTCGGTACCGAACCGATCTCCATGAAGAACTTCTCCGCCCTACGCTGTGAGATCTGTGCATCAGCAGCGAATCAGCAAGGGAATGAAGGTGCTCGTCCTCCTTCTGTCAATCAAATTGACCCAAGAATTGCTCGCTTCGTGGGTAGCTGGAGAGGAACGCTGAAATGGATGCTCTTCTCAGACCCGGTTACTATCGAACTAGAGGTGCGGCAAGGACGCCTGACTGGGCGGGTGATTGGAAAAAGTGGCACATCTGAGTTCACCAGCGTTACCGTCCACGGCAATTCCATTACTTACGGCTTCATTGGTATGGATGGAGGCACCTATTCCTACACAATGGCCCTTCAGAGCGAACACTCTGCAAAAGTGACCAGCAACGGCAGTCTGACCTTTGACGGAGTTGTACGACGCAGTAACTAGTCTGCTGGGCGGTAGGTTGAACTGCTCACGCCGCCTTGTTCTTTGCAGCGCGCTTCGGATTTTTCTGTTCAATCTCAAGATCCATGTCGTTCCAGCCGGCCAAGAACCAGGAGCCGTGGAACGTGTGAGAGGCGAATGGGTTGGCCATCTTGCCGCCACCGTTGCGGCGGCATTCCCGGCCAAGGTAGTAGACGCTGGGGTGCTCGCCGTGGTCGCTCATGGCCTATCCCCTATGTCGCTGAAGCGGGAAGTTGATCTTGTATGCAGCCAGGATGCGCTCCAGCTTGCGATTTCCGATTCCGAGTACTGCGGTAGCCCGGCAGCGGGACATACCCTCATCACGCAAGGCAATGATCCGGTCTGCCAACTCCCGATCAGCAGTCTCTTGAGCGGCGGCATCCTTCACTGGCTGGACCTGGCGTGGCGGCTTGCAGAACCTGAACCCTTCGCGAGCGGCTACGCCCCAAAGCGCGCCCTTGGTCTCGCCGAGGAGTTTCGCTACCTCGCCACAGGTCATGGTCTTGGCGAGTTCGGCGATCTGTGCTGCGCGAGTCCTGGCCCGGCTTTGTTGCGGGTGTTCCGACTTATGCGCAGCAGGCTTGGCCCGCTTCGGCTTGGGCTCAGGGTGCTTGCGCTGCGGCAGCGGCCGGTAGGTGAAGCCCTCCAGTACGATCAGCTGGCCGCCAGACGCGAAGAAGGCCGCTTTGGCGGCCTCCAGGTCGATTGATTGGTTCATGCTCGCCTCACTTGATGCGGATCGAGCTCTCGCCGCGCTCCAGATGCGCCCAGCTTGGCTCAGGGATGAGTTCGTCTTCGCAGTCTTCGCCGGCGGCCATGCGCTTGCGGACCGCCTCGTTGTGCTCACGCCATTCCTTGAGTTTGGCGGCGATGGCGTTCTTGTCCGGCGCGATCTTGGTCACCACAGAAGTCAGCTCGTCCGGTACCGCCTGCTCGTTGTCGACGATTACCTTTTCCTTGCCGGTGACCAGGCTGATGGTGAACAGCGGACGCTTGATCGACTTGATGTTGGCCGCGTCCATATTGCGGCGCAGGTAGTCGGTGATAGCCGTGACGCTGTTGGCCTTGATGCGCTTGAGTTCGTTGAGGCGGTCGATCTCGGCGTCGATCGCGCCGATGTCCCCTTCGATGTTCCGGCGCAGCATGACGATGTTGTCAGCCTTAACCTCGAACTCGCCTTGGATGCCGGCCATGGTGTCCTGAATGGCCTGCTTGAGGCCTTCGTCGTCGGTGTCGCACATGGCGGCCAGTTCGGCCATCTGTCCGGTGAGTGCGTAGAGCTGGGTCATGCTGCGGCCTCCTGCGGTTTTCCGGCTTCGAGGTTCTTCAATTCAAGGGAGATTCGGGCGGCGCCTTTCTCGTCCTTGCGGCCGATGAGCTTGCGCACGGCATGGTCGTGGATCTTCTTGCGCTCATGCGGCGTGACCGCCTTCTGCATTGTCTCGATCGTGTCCTTGATGAAGTCCAGGCGCTCCTGCTGCTGGCGCTCGATCTCGGCCTGCCGGTCTTCGGCCTGTTCGATCGCCTGCTCGGCCTGCAGCTGCTGCACGTAGTTCACGTCATCGAACATGCCCAGGAACACGTCGGCGCTGAAGCCCAGCATGGAAAGAGCCTTCTTGATGGCGTCGGTCAGCGACTTTTTCGGTGCCTCGCCATCGGTGGTGGTGCCGTACTTCGACTTGTAGAGGTACTGGGTGCACCCGTACTGCTCGATCTCGCCGCGCTGGCCGTCGAGCACAAACCAGAAGGTGATTTTGATGGTGTGGTTTAGCTCGAAGCCCAGGCTGACGCGCTTGTCGCCTTCGCCGCTGAACATCTCGGCGCCCTTGTCGAAGCGCTCCTCAACCACGTTCCAGCCGAAGCCGATGCCGGCCGGCCCGAAGACCTCAGTGGCCTTCATGATCATGGCGGTGCCGTTCAGGCTGGTGATCTGCTGGCCGCCGACCTTGGCGTCCTTGGTGAATCGGGTGTCGGTCGTCTGGACCTTCTCCCAGATGCGCATGTTGGTAGTGGACATTGGAAAACCTCGCGCCAGGCCGGCGCCGTCAGTTGAAAGGGGAAATGCCAGATCACCCAGGCACGGAGGTACGCTCCAGGCCCTGGCTGCGGTGGATGGTTGCGCGCTCTCGCCGCTTACGCTCCCGAATGGGTACGGTTATCCCGAAGGCCCGCCGTGCTCGGCTACGTGATTCTGGCCAGGGGATCATTCGCCGCTGGTGTAGTCGCTGATCCACTCCCGAATTCGCTCGATGCCGATGGCATTCAGGGCTTCGTAGAAATCGCCATTGGCCTCAACCCATGCAGAGAAATGCTGTTCGCCCATGGCATTGAGGAGATTGACTGGGCCGGCTGTTTCTACGATGTCGGACGGCTCCACATCGTGCAGTCGATCTGATACTGGGATTTCCTCGACAACGGTGGTCAAGTCCGCCTCAACCGTTACCAGCATCGTGTCGCCGCAGTAGGCTTGGAGCTGAACGTCGTGCGCTCGGAAAGTGATGCTGCTCATTTGATTTCCTCAGGAAGTGATGGAGCCGGCCCAGGCGCTCGCAAGCATCCAGGCGGTGCAGATAAAAAGGGTGGCGAAGCTGCCACGCCAGGTGGCGATGCGGCGGGCGCGCTGGAAGCTGGTCATTTCAGTTCTCTCCACCCCAGCACGCTGCCAATGAAGATTCCGTCATGGGTAGCCCATCGACCTTCATTGGAGTGGAATCGACATCTCCATCGAACGCGTGATCCGTTGTCGAGTTGGCGCAGCGCTTGGACCACTCGGTCGCTATCAGGAACTCCTGATTTCCAGCCAACCACCTTCATGCCCGCACCTCGTAGGCCAAGGTGCACATGCCGCAGAGGTAGGCCCGGCCCGACCAGGCCGCAGGGTTCTCGATGTGAGCCATGCGCGCCTGATTCATGGCGTCTTCCATGGTCAGGCCCTTGAACACCATCAGGATGCGGTCATCTGGCACGGCCTGGGCAACCTCGGCCACCTGGTCGTCGATGATCGACGGAAAAATCGGCGTGGTCATGATGCCTCCTGCTTGCGGTAGCCGGCGCTGATGGCGTTGAAACATGCGCGCCACCTTGGATTGCACGGTTCGCACTCGTGAAGAGTTTCGTTTGGCCACATGGTCATGAATAGATCATCGGTGGCCTTATTCTTCTCTTCCGCCGCGATCTGCTCTGGCGTAGGTATGGGCCTAGCCATTTCAGCCCTGAAAACCTCACAACCAAGATCAGGTCCGCCGTCGACAGCAATCATTTCGGCGCCTGACCCCATTCGGAAGTGCGCTCTAACCACGACCTTAGCGCCAATGAACCCTTCCGATTCCTTGCGGATACACCATCCACCTCGCTGAATCTCGACTTCAGAGCCGATAGTGGGCAAACCTTCTCCGGTCCAAGGTTCAGGCCTGATGGAAAGGCTTGATACCTTGGGGAATACACAGCTGTCAGTTGCCTCGATCCAGGCGCTGCCGTCTTCGCTGTAAGCGAGGATCTGGTCACCCTCGACCTTGTACCAAGCGGAGAAGTAGAACTCGTTTTCGAGGCCGAAGTGCGTAGCGCCGTCCGGCGCGTTGCTCCAATCAATCCCGCTCATGCAGCCTCCTTGCGCCGAACGGCAATACGCCGAATGCGCTCGCAGTAGTGTTTGAACTCGTTGGAGTCGATGACGAGGATGGAGAAGTAGGCGACGACCATCGTCTCAGCCTTCGCATCCTCCACCGGGCCAGAGCCCGGCAGAAGCATCGTCTTGATTGCGGCCTCGATGGCGCTGGTAGCGATGCTGTGAGGGCTCATAGCCTTGCCTCGTCGGCGTCGTAGCTCAGGCCCTGGTCGACGTACTGCTCAAGCATTGCCTCGGCGATCTCGTACAGCTTGCCGTTTGCGTGATTGCTCTGGCCGACGATGTTCTCGACCATGCTTTTAACCGGGCCGCCGGTCAGGGCCTGTAGAAGAAGCTGGGCAAGGGCGGTGATGTCGTCCTGCTCGGCTTCCTGCAGCGACCGAAGGTGCTCGGCGACCTTGGCCACGAACTGCTCTTGGCGCACGCCCACCGGGCCGCCAAAACGCTGCGGGATCAGAACATCGCAGCCGCCGACCAGCTCCTCGGCCTTGCTCTCGATCCAGTTCTGCGCCGCTTCCTGATACGCCGAGTCGTCTTCCGGCTCAGCATGGTCGTACTGCCATTGTGCTGCTCGAAGTGCGCCCATGGTCGCCTCCAGTTACGGTTGGGATGCCCGATAGCGCCGCATGAGGCCTTTCGTCAGGCGCTGCATGATTCGCGGGTATCGGTCGGGGTGGTGAAGGCGGCAGTAGAGGTGCTCTCTGCCATAGCCTTCGTGATCGCAGTAGTCGCAATCGCAGTGCTTCTTGAGTAGCTCGCGTGCCTCTGCCGCGCATGCAGCACGCAGCGTGAACCAGCGACGACCACCGCCACGGAAGACGGCAGCAGTCTCGACTGTGACGGCCATGGTCGCCTCCAGGTGGTGGGTTACTCGGTGGGTGGGGAAGGGAGGGGCTGCCAGTGGGTCGGTTTCCAGCTTGAAGCCCAACTGCTTTGCGGCTCTTCCCACGAGAAGTACGGCGGATATCCGAGGGAGTGAGCAATCGAGCCCTTGCCGTATTCGCGGTAAAGCGACTCACGGGCACCGTATTGTTCGTTCCAAGCAAGAACCCTGGTCCCAACCTCCGGCAGCCTGTCGCTGCACTTGATCCAGCCGCTCATGGCTTCACCCGGGCGGCGAGCATGGCGCGTGCCATGGCGTAGGAGATTTCAGCGACGATGCGCATTTGCTCTCCTGAGCTATCGCCGGTGTCATCCAGTTCCTTCGCCTGCCATGCATTGGCCAGGTAGCCGTTCATTGCCTTGGCTGCGAAGTAGTCGATGATCGTCAGGCCAAAGCAGGTGCCGTGTCCGCCGTACTCGCTAGCTTGCACGGGGAAGGCTGGCTGCTCGCCGGCCTCTGTTGGCTGGCACTCGAAGCAGATACCGCCGACCTGCTCGGATTCTTCGATGCAGCTTGCACAGCGCAGGCAGCGGCCTACGCCAGATGGTTCTGGTGGCTGGTACATGGGTGATCCTCAGGACCGCATTGGCCAGGAGCCAGGCGGTCAGGTTGGTTAATTGGCGCACTGCAGGAGCAGCTGGTCGACCCGGCGGGCCTCGGCCACGTAAAGGCGCAGCAGGCCGATGGTGACCTTTGGGTTGGCCTCAGGCGCGACTCCGTAGCGCTCTATCCGCTCCTTGATCACAGCCAGTCGATACTTCCTGTACGCAGCGTGAGCATGCTCCGGCGTCTCGTAGTAGCCGATGATTTCGGTGTGCGTGTCGTGCTTGTACCTGGCCTTGTAGCGCTTTGAGTGCGGCGCCACGCCCATTGGAAGCGCGCCACCTCGAGGCACCATGTTCGACAGGAAACTGTTCACCCACACCGGGACGAAGACGCATGTCTCGGCGCTGTAGATCCTGTTTCCGGGTACGAGAAGGTCTTTATCCAGCACCAGGCCTTCGTGCTTTTGGCCGTCTGCCCAGGCCTTGAACCGCGATAGGCGCAGCCATTCATCGCTCACAGAGCACCCCTCGTAGGAGGGATTCTTGCGCTGATACCGATCTGAGTAGCAGCGCTCCAAAATTCCACGCCAGGCCAGATAAAACGGCGCTCGTCCTTTGCCTATGGCTCCTGCTGGCAGATCGTTTACGCCCATCCCGTAGATGAGCCGAGATTCGCGCATAAGAAGTCCTCAGGCGGGTGACCAAACCCACCGTGAAGGTGGCCTGGCGCCTGCCGATGCGGTCGTATGTGAAGGGAAGGTGTGAAGCGTGAAAGCCCGAGTACTGCCCGGGCTTTCATCAGAGGTATTGCTCTCTGAGGCAGTGCCGAGCTGGAAGGCCTCGGCGCGCTGTCCTGTTACATGGCGAATCCTCCAGTGATCGCACGCTGGAATCGCAGCGGCACTCAAGAATGGGATGCGGGATGCATCGGTGGCCACTCTCCGGGGCAAACCGGGTGTCGGGACGCCTCACCATGCGGCGAGACGCTACCCACGCTCACAATTCGCGGCGATCAACTCGCGTTCAGAGTGGCCGCCGATGCAGCCAGCGATGGGGAGCAGGGCATCGGGCCGTCTTTCCGGCTGTCAGGGAATTACGCTGGCTCGTAGGTGGCGGCGAAGATGTCTGGCTTGCAGGGGTATCGCTCACCCTTCACGCCGGTGATGATCCAGTCAGCAGGGCAGACGATATGACCGCCTTCCAGCGTCTCGATCCATCCATGTTCGTGCATGGTCTTGCCGCAGTGCTTGCACTCGGTATTTCCGTCAACATAGGGGTCGCGGAAATAGCGCACCACATCACCCTCCCAGCCATTCGCCTTTCGTTCAGCGGCCTTGAAAATGCGCATCTCGCCATTTTCAAGGCCGTCATGGTCTTTGCTGTAGTCGTCCGGGTGATCGCCATTCTTAAACCACTGTACTGCTTCGATTACGACTGGCTTTTTGCGATATGACGGCATCGTCTTGCCCTCCAGGGCGGTTGATTTCAGGTCGCGACGAGCCTGGCAGCCCTATCCAGCAGGGCAGTGCAGACACGCTCATCAAATCGGTCAGTGGTGCGGTATTGGTCCACCGCTTGCCGGATTACGCCGGCCTTGGCTGTAGCCCAGGCCCTGTGCGCTTCGTGCGGGCAGTCGAAGCTGCCGATGAAAAGGCGTTTGCCATGACCATCATGCGCACGAGCTATGTAGCGTTTGCGGAACAGGTACACGCCTGTCGGCAAAGCGCCTGAGCTTGCAGCGCAGTCGTTAAGCAGCGTGTTGATCCATATCGGCACGAAGACACAGGTGTCAGGCGAATAGCGTTTCTCCTGAGGCCTGAGAATGTCCTTGTCCAGGTGATTTCCTTCCCAAGGCTTGTCCTGCATCCAGCGCTTGAACACGCTAAATCTCAGCCACTCCGAATCAACCGAACAGCCTGCATAGCGAGCTGCTTCGTTCTTGCCGGGAGCGAAGCACCTTCTGATTACGCCCTTCCATCGGTTGTAGAAGGGGCATCCATTCGTGGTTCGCTCGTCGTTGATGCCCACGCCGTAGATAATGCCTTTTCGCATGGTCGTTCCTCTTGTCACCAAAACCACCTGGTGCAAGTGGCTTTGGTGAGCACCCGGTCGCCAAGGTGCTTCAGTGAATCGCCGGTCATGCTGCATTGCTGTAGTAGCTGGCCTGCAAGCCCCAGTGCACAACGTCCTGCTGAGCCAGGCGGTGCTGCACCCAGTCGGCTTCATCGCCGCTGACTTGCGCCTTGAGCTGCCAGCGGCGGGATTCGGCCTGGGCAAGATCGCGCTGGTGGTTTGCGTTGCGGAGCGCTTCACGGTTGGTCATTTCGGTGATCTCCAGTTGATTTCCAATGCCGGCTCAGTGAACCGGCATCAGTAAATCGTTCTGTTCTCTCTCAGGCCCCGGTCGCTCACCCGGTATCGCGCTTCCTGCATCTGTCGAGGCATGCGCGCCGCTTGGATGCCGCTCTATTGCGGCACACCTGATCGCACCAGAGCCCTGCGGGGATGGTGGCCTGCTATGCCTGCAGGCTCGGCGGTCTTGGTTGTTAAAGAGCGGTTAGGCTTGAGGGCCTCCCGAGGTGCTGTGTGGCGCCTCGATGGAATGAACGATAAGCCAATGCCTAATTCTTGTAAATAGTTAATGCCTAACTTTTTTCATTTGCGCCTAATCAGCTATTCGGGCTTGCATCGTTCGATGGCTCGGGTAAGCTCTGCCTAATACTGGATGGATGTACAGTTAACGGAGGAAGGTATGGCCAAGCAGAAGAAGTCGAACCCGCAACCTCGCCAAGAGATGACCGCCCTTGAGCGCTTGGGCCTGCGGGTGTCCTCGATGATCAATCACCCGATCGCGCAGTCGCAGCGCTGGGTGACAATCCATCGCCTGGACACGGATGGAGACATGGAGTGGGAGGAGGTGATGGGCCTGCTGGCCGAGACGCCGGAGCTTGACCTAACGTTCAACGACGACGAGAGCGTGACAGTGCGATGGGAGCTGCAGAGCGTCGAGGATCGCGACGACCTGGTCGTAGAGAGGGATTGGGTGGAGGAGAAGCTTGAGGAGGAGGCGCCTTTCTGACGAGCACAAAAAAGCCCGCACTGCTATGCGGGCTAACGTAGGGAAATCGGATGAGCCTTCACTGTGCAGGGCAGGGCGTGAAAAAAGCGTGAAGTCATAAAAACGCCCCTCTGAGCCTAAGGATTGGCCTTATAATCTGCCCCCGCAGGGAGGCTGCCCTTCACGGCTGCACCTGCTCCTGGCTGCATATCGCATTGTGCGCTCCCTGAGGTCTGTCATGAATAATTTTGAAAGCGCGTCTATCAGAGCGCTGACTTTTCTGCGTCAAAAGCTCGGCTTCCAGTTATGTATGGTTACTCGTGCAGAGGGTAACGATTGGACTGTATTGCACAGTGACGATAAAGGCTACGGAGTTGTCCCAGGTGATGTTTTCAACTGGGATGATTCCTTCTGCTGCGAGATGGTCAAAGGGCTGGGGCCGAACATAGCCGCTGACGCAAACCAGGTGCCGGCGTATGCTGCAGCCGAGATTGGTCGAAAAATTCCGATCGGCGCCTACATCGGCGTTCCCCTGAGATTCGCGGATGGTCGTTTGTTTGGGACATTGTGCGGAATTGATCCATCAGTCCAGCCGGACGATATATGCGAGCACCAAGAGCTGATCGAGGTGCTTGGTGAGATGCTTAGCACCATTTTGCAGATGGAACTGAGAGTCGACGAGGAGGAGAGGCGTGCGGAGCGATTCCAGGCCCAAGCCCTCACTGACGCCCTGACCGGACTATACAACCGGGGTGGCTGGGAGCAACTGCTCGCCAAAGAAGAGGCGCGCTATCAGCGGTACCGGCAATCATCTGTCGTGATAGTCGTCGATCTGGATGAGCTGAAAACCGTCAATGATCTCCAGGGGCACGCGGCGGGTGACTCTTTGATTAAACGCGCCGCGTCCGCATTACAGGCAGCCTCCAGGTCTGAGGATGTGGTTGCCAGGTTGGGAGGCGATGAGTTTGGGATTATCGGCGTTGGCTGTGACTTGGCCGCTGGCCATGCGCTCTGCAGTCGACTAGAGGCGGCACTTGACGCTGAAGGTATCAAGGCATCGTATGGCCTTGCCGTCACAACCAGAACTACTCGCATAGCAGCAGCATTGACCATTGCAGACAATGAGATGTACGAGCAGAAGCGTCAGAAGAAAGCGGCGGATCTGCTGGAGGCATGAAAAAGCCCGCCGAGGCGGGCTACTGCTCGTTAGGGCTTGTAGAGCCAATCGCGAGCCTCAGCGAGTGACCTTAATTCTTTGGACTTTCGCCTGATATCACTCTTTCCATTGCCTTCAAAATTTATGATCGCATGCTCCTTGAAAGGCGCTGGATCAGGTAGGGCTGGAAGCTCCAGGGCTTGGCATTCATCAGCTGTGACTGCTAGCACCCCGACCGAGCGGAGTCCAAGAGTATTGACGAAATGCTCGTGAGCCTGAGGCGGATCAATCAGATCCCCATCGTAGCAAGAAAGCTTCATTTCATCTTTGGGCGTGGGGCTGAAAGCCTGAGATGTGATCCGGCCGTCCTGAATCCAATTCGGATTAACCTGGCGTAAAAGACGTGTGTTTCCTTTCATTAAATCTCTCCCTTAGCAGCCTTAGAAATCAGGTCAATCAGACTTTGCAGGTGCTCAGGGTCACTCAAGTCAAAAACTTCTGCGATTTCTTGCTTGGTCTGGGTGTTGAAACAATGCACATCACCCTGGCGCGCTCCGAGGTCAATGTCCATGCTCATGTCTTGGTTAGCCGTTCTCCACTCAAGCAAAATCCCTCCATCCTCGGTCGGATAGATGTAGGGCGTCGGCAGAGTGGCCGGGTAGCTTGAAGCGAAAAACGACTCGAGCCAATCGAACTCAGATTTGCTAGGGACGGCGCCGATTCCGTCGAGCCATCCAGGCTTCAGAAGTCTGAGATCGTCGATGCGAGCCAAGGGATCATTGGTGTCGATGATGACGGCATCCTCAATCATGTCAAATGAGTCTAGCCGCTCATGCCGGTCAAATCGAGCTACACCAGAAATCGAGACCTTCACGCCTTTCCTGTAGCCGCTCGTTGCTTCGAGGATGGTATCGAGGTGGATCGCATCCACAGACGACGTGATCTTCCGACCAGTCGGCAATTGAAGCTCAAAACTCATTTTCGCTTGGTCAAGCTCTGAAACCAGCCCGCGAACGGTAACCTCCTCAGTGATTTCCTCGTTCTGGGAAGCTAGCAGTAGGCGCCTGCGCGTCAGCTTAGTGAGCCTTGCCGGTCTCGCTTGTCCAGGGAAAAACTCAAGGATCTCACCGTCGCGTAATCCTCGCCCAAAGCGATCAAAGTATCCGAGAAGATTTGCCGGGAGCTGGGTGATGGGTTCGTTGTGTTCCGCTGCATCAATTGCTCTGCCAATAGCGTCTGCGGCCCGGTAGAAGAAGTCTTCATTGGCAGCTGGGAACAGCCCAGCTGAAGGATCTTCGTACTCGATGACTATTGCTGGACAGGCGCTGCCTTTTTTCACCTCAGCCAAAGCAAGCGTAAGCGGGCTTGTGAAACCCTTGGGTGTACGCTGCCGGCTGTTGTCCTGGACATAAATCCACTTCGCTACTGCAATCAGAAACTCCTCTAAAACCGCAAGGTCTTTGAGAATTTCTAAGGGAATCGTATGGTCATCGAACCTTTTGCCGACCAGCCTTGGCTCAATCAGAGGGCGCTTCATGAGTTATCCGTTTCTCGTAATTGTTTTGAGTCCACCTTGAGGTGGGATGGGATCTGCCGGCTCATACCAAATGAGCATTCCACACCAGCAGCACCCAGTCCTGCCATTACGCTTGCTCTCTGAGGATAAGTCCCGCCTTCACCTCATCCCCATACCCCACCAACCGATCCTCCCCAGCCCGGCGGATCCTCACTCTGGCACCTCGCAAGGTGTCTTTACCCGGACAATTAGCCCCAGGTGGGTTTCCTCTGCATATCCGGCAAGCCTTTCCTCGGCGTCCTGAAAGGACCGGCACATCCTCAGTACGGCTTGAGCATCTGGGTCATTCCCGGACAGGCTGATGCGCTCAGCAATCCGTTTCAGCTCGACCGCTGACCATTTCAGGTCAGAGGCCAGGCCCTGGAGGTCGCGGCGTAGTTCTTGGTTGGGCTTGGTTAGGGGCATGGCTATACCAGGTGTGCGTTCCAGACCAGCAGCACCCGGGCCTGGATGTAGGTCATATCCCTGCGGATCAGCCGATCCTTGTGCCTCGGGTTGTCCGAAATCATCTCGTAATGCTCCTCATCAGCCACCTGCAGGCGCTTGATATAGAGCAGGTCATCCCAGACGAATAGGTACACCCCATCGCCCACGAAGTCGCGGACGTTGATGTTCACGATCAGCGGGTCGCGGTGCTTTATGGTGGGCTCCATCGACTGGCCCCAGCCGGTGACCACCTTCAGGTGGTAATGCTCTTCGAACTCGACGCCGATTTCCCGCAGGTGACTGGGGCTGACGCGAATATCCTTGAGCATTTCCGGGTAGTCGTGCGGGATCTGGCCGCCCCCCATTGCAGCGCGGATATCGTAGTGGGCTATCCGAACCTCGTCCCCGACCAGGCCGGGTCGGGTGAAATCTACGGTAATCACATTTCCTTCATCGGTCGCTTCGGCGGCTGCAATCAACTGCGCGCGCGCCGAATCCGACAAGTTCTTGCCTTGCTTGGCGAGCATGGCGCGAACCATGTCGGCAGCTGAGGTTGGCGCCGGCTCTGCGACAGGCTCCGAAGTGACGTCCTGGATGCTCTCGTAGGAGAAGCCAGGGCGAAGCCCCCAGTGCTCGGGACCCACTACGTCAGAAAAGTAAGCGATCACGTCCATCAGCTTGGACTTGTCGATCCTGCCGTTTTTCACCCAGCCCTGTACCGACGGAGGCTTCACCTGGAAGTCGTCTGCGAGCTGTTTCTTGGATACGCCTTTGGCGATCCGCGCAGCATCAATGGCTGCACCTAATTCTGGTCCGGTAAGCATTGCCTAATTAGGCCTATCGCCAGCGCGGTTAGGCAATGGCTTGTACGAAATAAGGTAATGCCTTATATTCATCGGTAAATCTCCAGGAGAGAACTCATGAAATCAGCAGAAGCAGCCAAAGAAGCATCCCGCGTGCTGGGCAGCCAGGCGGAATTGGCGCGCCGGCTGAATGTTGCGGCACCAACCGTCAACCAATGGTGTTCAGGAGAGCGCACGGTCCCAGCCAAGCGCGCACTACAGATTGAGGCGCTTACGAATGGCGCTGTGAATCGTGCCGACCTGTGTCCTTCGTTCCCATGGAGCCAGATCGACAGCAATCCGACCCACGCGCTTTCCGCCGCTTAATCACTTTCAACCACAAAGGAACCAACCGTGTCGTACTTCGACCCCGACCACCTGCACAACAAGCCCACCAAGGTTCGCTTGGATGAGGCTGCCGACGACTTGCTTTCGGCGATGGCTCGTTTCAAGCGCACGCAAAAGGCTGTGCTCGCCAGGGAAATTCTGGAGCGCGGTCTCGACCAGATGATGCAAGAGCTTAACGCGAAGACTGACGTGGCCTGAAGTGGCCGAGGAGGCCCTGTGCCAGAAAGCAAAGAGCTGGAGATCCAGCTCGACGGGAAAGGCAATTCAGATCTGGCGTATCTCGCCAGGCAGAAGGGCTTAACCCCTGAGCAACTGGCGGCACAAATCATCAATGAGGCTCTGAACCGGATGACGAGAACCGAGCCTGGCCGAAGCAATGTTCGGTCGTTTCGCAAGGGCTTATAAGCCCCTGAGGGACTCATGAGGAACTGCCGTTGAAAGCAGAAAAACCCAAAAAGCAGAAACGAAAAAGCCGACGGGCTAGGTCGGCTGATTCAACTGCATTCGTAACGCTTGTGTGAGGTCATCATATATGCATCAGACCATCCAAAGCAATACCGTGGCCCTCGCGCCACAAAATGCGAACCACGATTTCGTGGCGCACAACAAAGCATTCCACCAATCGGCAGCTATGCATGCCGCCAGGATGATCCGTTTCCAGTACAGCCCATCTGCCAAAAGCGAGTGCCGTCGCGAATGCGTCGAGCATCTTCGTGCGTCTCTGGCAGGGGGTGAGGCATGAACTACGGATTTATCTATTGCTTGGGCAATCAGGCAATGCCTGGAATCTACAAGATCGGCATGACGGAGCGCGCCCCAAGTCAGCGCTGCCTTGAGCTTTCGAACTCGACTAGCGCCCCACTTCCTTTTGATCTCCTTTTCTACGGGGAGGTTGCGAACCCGCAGGCCGTTGAGCGCGAAATCCACGACTACTTCTCGCTTCAGCGAGTAAACGACTCTCGGGAGTTCTTCAGGGGGTATGCCCACGAGTTCCATGAAGCGCTGTCAGGCTGGTGCAACTCGGTCTGCACTACGTCGGACGGGGGCTATTACCTGTCAGTTGAAGATATCGTCGTAGGCATGACGCTTGCCGAGAGCGATGAGCGCCGCGTTGAGCTGTTTTGCCAGTTCGCTCGTCAGGAAGGCATTGTCATGTGGAATGACCAGGGCGTCGTTCGTTTCAACGTGCCTTCACTAGAGATGATCCCGCGCTGGATCGTAATGGTTGCTGCAACCTCGAAGAGCATTCTGCTCAAGCATCTACCAACTGAATTCATTGGCAGGCCGAAACTAGTGCTGGCCGCTTCCAATCCGGAGGTGGTGGCATGAGCAAGGTTGCCGTTCTCAGAGGCCAGAACACTATGCCGCTTCAAGCCATGCTTGATCGGCCGGTTGCCTATCACAGTGCTTTTGCAAAGCTCGGAGCCGGCGCTACGGGCGCCCTGATGCTTTCTCAGGCGGTTTACTGGTCGAGCCGTACCAATGACTCTGAAGGCTGGTTTTACAAGTCCCAGGTCGAGTGGGAGGCCGAGACAGGCCTTACCCGTTATGAGCAGGAGAGCGCACGCAAGAAGCTCGTGAAGCTTGGCTTCATGCAGGAGAAGAAGCAGGGCCTGCCATGCAAGCTTTACTACCGTGTCGACCTCGAAAAGGTTCAATCATCCTTGGATGCGGAAAACCAGCAAACTAGTTTGGGGAAAACCAGCAAACTAGCCTGTGGAGAACCACCGAACCAGTCAGGGGAAAACCAACACGCTATTACAGAGAATACAACAGAGACTACTTCAGACTCTGCTCAGGCGGGCGTGGCCGACATTTTCGAAGGCTCCAGCTACCGCCCGATGACCCTTGGCTGGAAACCGGACCAGAAGGCCCTGAAGTCCTATGCCTTTGCTCAAGGCGTAAGCGTATCCCTGTTCACACCTGAACTGATCGCCGCTTTCACTTGCCACCATTCGGCTCATCCAGAAACCCACGATACCGCTGCGGGCTGGACCAATAAGCTGGTCGGCTGGGCAAGGCGCGAGCGTGTGCGCACCGAGGCCAAGCCGGCGCCAATCGCAGCTCCGTACCAGCAGATTGTCGACCTGTATCACGAGCGCTGCCCTCGTTTTTCTGTCGTGACGGTGCTCGACGCGAAGATCCAGGGCCTAATCGCTGAACGCTGGGTCGAGCATCCCGTGCACCAGGACCTGTCTTTCTGGGCTGATTACTTCGAAGAGGCCGCCAAGCTGTGCGAGGTTTTCTACCGCGGCATGAAGCGCTTGCCGTTTCTTGAGGCCTTGGTGAGCCGTGACGTGTTCCGGGATGTGATGGAGGGCCGCGCAAATGCGTGATCCATACAGCCTTGAGGCAGAGCACGGCCTGCTCGGGGCAATGCTCCAGCGACCGGAACTGATTGAAACGCTGTCTGACGACATCACCCCAGAGTCGTTCTACTTCCCGGAAAACGCTGCGGTGTATCGCGGGATCATGGCAGTCCGCGCTGACGGCGGTTCGGTTGATTTCTTGACGGTTGCTGATCGCATCGGGCATTTGCCGACTGGCGACAAGGCGCTTTCCTATTGCGCCGAGATCGTAAAGAACACGCCAAGCGTTGCCAGCGCCGGCACATACGCAGGGATTGTTCGTGATCGAGCCATTGAGCGCGAATTGTACGACTTGAGCGCAAAGACGCTCGATATCGTCCAAGGTGAAGGCGACATTCAATCGAAGATCGTGGCCGTACAGGCTGCCGCTATGGCAATCGATGCTGGCGTTGATGGCGACGACGTGGTTATGGCGAGCGATATCCTCGATGAGCAGCTTGAGGTATGGCAGGCGCGTCATGACCGGCACTGCCGGGGCGAGGCGCTTATCGGCTTGTCCACCGGATTGAATGACCTGGACGAGAAGATCGGCGGCCTTCAGCCGGAGCAACTGATCATTGTTGCTGGCCGTCCAGCCATGGGCAAAACCACTCTGGCGATGGGCTTCGTGATCGACGCTGCTATCCGCCAGGCGAAATCTGCGCTGGTGGTAAGTCTTGAGATGAGCAAAGGCCAACTGATTGATCGCGCCATGGCGTCAGAGGGCCGCATCCCGCTCAGCCTGATCAAGAACGGCACTGCCTGCCAATCGCACGGAACTGAAATGGGCGTTGCTGCCAGGAAAATCAAACAGTCTGGGCTGTGCATTGCTGACCGGGCCGGGGCGACTGTTGGTCGCATCAGATCCCTGGCTCGTCGGCACAAGATGCGATACGGCCTGGACCTTCTGATGGTCGATTACCTACAGCTGATGGAGGGAGAGGGCGGCAACCGCACCGAGGAAGTCAGCAGCATCAGCCGTGGTTGCAAGCTTCTGGCTCGTGAGCTTGGCATCCCAGTCGTGCTGCTCAGTCAGCTATCCCGCAAGTGTGAAGAGCGCCCGAACAAGCGCCCTGTGCCTTCCGACCTTCGCGAGTCAGGTGCCATTGAGCAGGATGCCGACGTGATTCTCTTTGTGTACCGGGACGAGGTTTACAACGAGAACACCGAACACAAAGGCGTGGCTGAGATCATCGTCGGCAAAGGCCGTGATGTGGAAACCGGCACTGTCCGTGCCGCTTTCCTTGGCCAATACAACCGATTCGAAAACCTCGCCGCAGGCTGGAAGCCAGAACCGTCCGACCAGACGAGCAAAGTCACAAGCCTGGCGTCGCGCTACGGGAAGGAGAAGTTTTGATGGCCAAGTTGAACATCAAGCGCGCCGGGCAGCCGGCCGGGGAGGGGGTGTGAGCATGTCCGATCAACAACTGCTGGATCTGGCGGCAAAGGCTGCTATGCGCGCCGGACTCAAGCTGGAATGTCCAGATGAACTTGATGGGGTGTACGTATCTCGCTGCTCTGGCCGCAATGGATACACATGGAACCCGCTGGAAGATGACGGCGATGCGCTGCGCCTGGCCATGAAGCTTGGCATCTGCATCCAGTTCATCCCTGAGTGCGACACAGCATGCGCCTACCAAGAGCGCTCAACCACTGGCGAACCGTTCAACGTGCATGTAGCCGGCCTGGGCGACATCGAGACGCGTCGAGTAATCGCGCAAGCCGCCGCCGAGATCGGCAAAGCCATGCAGGAGAAGCACTGATGGACACCAACAAGATGCGCGAAATGCGTGAAGCCTTCGAGCGCACCAACTCCCGCGATCACCGCCGCCTGCCTCCGAAGGGCAACAACTACATCGATCCTATGGCCCAGGCTGACTGGGAGTCGTTCCAGCAGGGCTGGCAGGCCTCCCGCGAGGCCGTGGTGGTGGAGCTGCCGCGCGAGCCTTATCAATCACAAGGGCTGTACCAGCCTACCTACGAGGCAGCGCTGAAGGACTGCCGGGACGCTATCGAGGCCCAGGGCCTGAAGGTCGAGGTGAAGCCATGATCGCTGCCTACTTCCTGATCGTTCTGTTCACCGCCGGCAAGGATTCGGCGATGACCTCCGTGCCGATGGAGTCTGCCGAGGCTTGTCAGCAGGCGGCTGTGCAGGCCAAGGCCGACCTTGAGGGCACTTTCAGCATCGTGCGCACCAGCTGCGTAAGGGGTAAGCCATGACCATGAATAATTTCGCTCAACTCGTTGGCTACGCGGTCATGGGCGCTGGTGGTGCGATGTTGGCCATGTACGCGCTGTACCTGGCCTGGGCGATGTTTTGCGGAACTGCCAGCGGCTTCGTCAGGGCGGCCAGGGTTATCAGGGCGGCATGCAAGGGGGTGAAGCGTGGCTGAGAAAATCTCCGTCAACTCCCAGGCCAAGCTGTCCGAGGCCGTCACCATGCTCACCCGCCTGTTCCGCGACAAGAAGTTCGTCGTGGTCACCATGCGCCCCGGCAAGGACCGCACCCTGGACCAGAACGCTCTGTGGTTCGCCATGTACGACCGCATCGCCAAGAGCACCGAGATGGGCGACATCGAGGATGTGCGCCGGTACTGCAAGCTGCACTTCGGCGTGCCGATCATGCGTGCCGGCTGTGCCGAGTTCCGCACCGGCTGGGCCGAGTCGTTCATCCACCTGCCGTATGAGGTGAAGCTGCGCCTGATGGGGCCGTGCGCGATGTTCGGGCCGGATGGATTCCCCGTGACCAGGCTGTTCGACCGGGCCCAGGGCTGCCAATACACGGACCGCATCGTGGCCGAGTTCGCGCCGCAGGGTGTGGTGTTCAGCGATCTGCTGAGCGAGGAGGCGGCATGAGCCTGACCAAGGAGATCAAGCCGAAGAAGTGCAAGGCACCAGGTTGCGGCCAGCGCTTCAAGCCGACTATGACCACGCAGAAGATATGCAGCATCGCCTGTGCGCTGGCCATGTCGAAGGATTCGAAGGTGCAGAAGGTTGCGGCCAAGGCCATCACCAAGCAGGCCCGGGAAGACCTCAAGGAGCGTCGGGAGAAGCTGAAGACCCGTCGCGAGCACATAGCCGAGGCCCAGACCGCGTTCAACGCCTACATCCGCGAACGCGACGCCGGCCTGCCGTGCATCAGCTGCGACTCGCTGCCGAGCGACCACGACCTCATCACCGGCAGCCGCTGGGACGCCGGCCATTACCGATCGGTGGGTGCTTGCCCGGAACTGCGGTTCGAGCCGCTGAACGTCCACCGCCAGTGCGTTAAGTGCAACCGGAACCTGTCGGGGAACGCGGTCGAGTACCGCATCCGGTTAGTGAAACGCATCGGTGCCGACCAGGTTGATTGGCTCGAAGGGCCTCATAAGCCCCAGCGCCTGACCATCGAAGACCTGCAGGCCATTAAGGCCCTGTACAGGCAAAAACTCAAAGACCTACGGAGGGTCGCAGCATGACACCAGCATGGGGATTCCTGATTTTGGCCGCCCTCATGGTGGTGGGTGGTTTATCGCTGTCATGGGCCGGCGCAGTGCGCCGCAAGCGCAGCTACGAAGAATTCATTTTGAGAAAGGCCAAGCGGGCAGGGGGTGGACAGTGAACTATCAGAACGTGGTATCGGCAGTGGTCCGCGCCCTGGCGGCCGAGACGATCAACAGCGCGGGCGGTTGCGACTTCGAGCCGAAGGTCCAAGCGGCGAAGCAGAAGGGCGCCATCGTGGGCAAGGAGGCTGCCTTCCTCTTCGACTGCATGGTGTTCAGCCGGCTGCACAAAAACCTCACCTCGGAGCACTGGCGGCACTTGGTGGCGAAGTATTCGACGCACGTCGACCGCAAGCACGCCGCGATCGAGGAAATCACCCGCTCTCATCGCTCGCCGGCACCGGAGCGTTTCCGCCACTGCGCGATCCTGACCTGGGCCATGCCCAAGCTGCCAGGTGTGGACGGTAAGCGCAGTACCAGCGTCCTGCCAGCCGCCTGGTACGAGATGGACAACTGGAGCAACGAGCCACACCCAATCAAGACCCAAGAGCGCTGGAGGCGGGATATCCGCAAGGCTCTGGAGCGCGAGGTAGACGCCGCCCTGGTCGAGGCCCAGCACATTCTCGAACATGAAGGCCTTTTGGTGGCAGATGTCGCTTGACGCCGATTGAGCCAATGAGCCAATATACGTCCATCCTGTGATTCCTGCGCCTGATGATGGCGACGCCGAACGCAGGATGGTCTGGAGATTTCATGACCCAGATCCATCGCTTCCCCTTCATTGAGACGTCCAGTCTCCCCAGCTACAACATTTGCCAACGAGCACGCTGCCTCCGAGACGCCTTGGAAGGCACGCATTACTGCGCAGCACATCAGCCAAAGCCGAAAGCTCCTGATGCCGCATGGGCTGGCAAGAAGGTCGTCTACATCATCGGCGCTGCTGGTGATGAATTCGTTAAGATTGGCTACGCCACAGACCTGAGCGCCCGCCTGGTCAACATGCAGGTAGGATCAGCGCGAGAGCTGCTGGTGCACTGCGTGCTGGAGGGTGATATCAAGGTTGAATCAATTCTTCACCTGGAGATGCAGCAGCATCACGTGCGTGGAGAGTGGTTTAAGGCAGAGCCGGTAAAGGCGTTGTGCGAGAAGCTCCAGAAATGCCGATACACCAGGATGAGGCTCAAAGTAGAGTCGGTCATCAGCGAGTGGAACGAGTCTGGCCACCCTTGGGATGGCCGGGGAGTAGCGCAACGCCGTAAGCGACCAAGATTCACAATTAGCACCTAATCAAGGCCCGGCCCCAAAAGCCGGGTTTTATTGCCCAATGAGGCCCTCAAGAGGCCCGACGCCACCTCTGGCGAGGTCAGATTTTTTTTGTGTAGCACGGAACGTTTTGATGGCGCTATGATTCTGATAGGTTGCTAACTAAACAAACATGGAAGACCGTGATTATGAAAACCGTTCTAGCTGCTGCAGCACTGTCCCTTGTCGCTGCGTCTGCCGGAGCAGCTGAGCTTTCCGGGGCGCTGGGTGCGACAAGTCAAGGCGGCATTACGGCGCGTGCAGGCGTTGGCTTTAACTGGGACAAAAGCTGGTTTGAATCCAGTACTGGCCGTCTAACCGGTTACTGGGATGCTGGGTATACCTATTGGGAAGCAGGAGATGCTTCCGGTGGCGCTCACTCGCTGTCCTTTGCGCCAGTTTTCGTTTACGAGTTCGGCAGCGGTAACGTGAAGCCATTCGTTGAGGCTGGCATCGGCCTGGCGGTCTTCTCTGGTACGTCCGCAGGTGACCAGGACTTTGGTTCGGCCTTCAACTTCGAAGACCGCATCGGTGCGGGCTTGAAGATCGGCGAGACGCAGAAGGTTGGCATCCGAGCGATTCACTACTCCAACGCTGGCATTAAGCAGCCCAACGACGGTATCGAGTCGTACTCGCTGTTCTACAGCCACCAGATTTAAAAAAGCACGATCCCTCTTTGCCCGCCCTGTGCGGGCTTTTTTATGCGGATGACACGCTCAGGCAGCTGGGCTAAGTCGGTAGTGGCGTCGATCAAAGCCGTGCGCTCCCTGATCGACTACGCGATGAGAGTCTGGGGTACGTGACCCAGCGAGCCAGACCAGCAAGCCGGGTACGCACCGGCCCTCCGCACCCATTCTGAGCCTCGGTACATGCCGGGGCTTTTTCGTATCTGGAGCATGCAAATGTCCGAAACCAACGAAACCCTCGCGTCATTGCGCTCCAGCATCGAAGCGCTGCACAGCTTTAGCGTCACTCTGCAGATGATGCTCTCGAGCAAGGCAGAAGCCTCTTTCGTTTCAGAGCTTGCATCCCGCGTCACTGCCTGCGAGGGCCGGGTCGCCACCTGCGGAAGTCAGGTCGCAGCCCAGGGCGCGCTGATTGCTGCTCAGGGGCACGCTATTACCCCCCCTTGGCCGCGGATTACCAGCGAGGACAGCGCCAAGGTGAATGCAGACAACGCTCTGGCTACTCCTTTCGTTGTTGTCGATGGCCAGACATTCATCTGCCAGGCAGCTATCGACAGTCTTCTGTACGTCAAAGATCCTGACCGATTAAAGGTGAAGCTGAGCATTAACGAGCAAGGGCAGTACGTCGCTGCCGGCATCGGCATTGGCGTTCAAGACGCTGAGCAACCGAAGCAGCCCAGCGTTACCGACCTCTTGGATCAGATCAAGGCTCAGCTCAGCGAATCACAGCTGGCCACCGAGCTGGAAAGCAGGATCGCACTGATTGAGCAGAGCGATGCTGCTATCGCCGAGCGCCTAACTGAGCTTTCCGTTAAGGTTGATCTTGTTCTGAGGGGGATGGCAGGGAAAGGGGACGCAGCCAGCATTTAGCCATATACTGCCCACCATTTCAGCCTTGATGAGAATCTGGCATGGCAGAGTACGATAAACTAATTAGTGCGATGGCAGAGCGTATGAGCGCATTTGAAGAGCGGATAATTTCATTCGAGCAAAGGCTTGATCGAACTGAGTCTTCAATCGAAAAACTGACCTCGAAGGTCGACAATCTGATCATAGCGATTGGCGAGCAAGCGTCGGATGCACGTCATCTAAGAACAATTTTTGAAGGCTTCGAGAAGATATGTGAAGAGCGCTTCAGAAACTCCCCCAGTAAGCTAGATCTGCGGGAGGAGCTGGAGCGCTTTTCTGAGCGATCTCAAAAGAGGCGCGGGCAAAGCATCACTCTTTGGATCTCGCTTGCTTCTCTCCTGGCATCGATTTGCCTCGTGGCATTCACCGTCTACAAAGGCTAGATCAATCTTCCAGTCCCACGTCTTTCCGTACTTGCCCAATCAGCAGCGCTTTGATCTGGGCGATTGTCATGTCGTCAAGCCCCTCTGGTGCCGGGAAACTAGTAGTCAACGTGGTTCCGGACCCGGCTTTGACCGAGCCGAAGACCGTTGGCTTGAATGGCGGATTTGGGATTAGGTTCTGGAGATTGATCGAGTCAACCTCGAATGTACCTTTGGTCATATTTCACCTGGACTGGATTTTGAAAGTCGCCGGCGGCAATAAATCTTGCCTCCTCACCCGGCAACCCGGCTGAGGCTATGTGAACGGCTAGCCAAACGCCTCGAGCAAGCGATCTGCTCTCGAGCTTTGAGTAAATTAACGCATTCCCTCCCAACAAGTAAGCAATCTATTGATTTGGAGCCCTTTCAATGGCCGAACCGAGCACCGGCGCCCTTGCAGTGACCGGCTTACTTGCCAGCGTCGGCCTGGGCGCTTTCTTCCCTGAACTGGACCTGGCCACCCTGGTGGGCGCGTTTGGCGGGGCTTTCTTCTACGTCGTCTATGCCAAGGACATTGGCATGCTTCGCCGCATCGGCTACCTGCTGGCCGGCTGGATCGGTGGCTACCTTGGTGCCGCTGAGATGCTGGGCAGGGCCTGGACGCAAACCGCAGGCTTCAGCGCCTTCGTGTGCGGCGTGCTCTGCGTCGTCACGTTCTCTGGCTTGCTGGAGTGGATGCAGACCGGGCAGATGCCCCGGTGGCTGCAATGGGTCTTCCGCCTGCGAGCCAGGAAGGAGGGTTGAATGGTTGCCGTTATCCAGGCCGCACTGTGCGCCGTCATCTTCGTGATGATCGGCTTGCGCTACCGGCCATACCCCGATGCCCGCTACAAGCTGGGCGTATCCCTGATGGCCTGGGCTGCCTGCGCGGTGACCGGCATGCAGTGTGTCAGCCTCATCGGCCGCATGGTGCTCCATGACGAGTTCGCTGATGTGTCGTGGTTCAACACTGCGTTCTACCTTCTGGCCGCCATTCTGGTGTGTCGGGCCAAGGGGAACGTGGCCAAGATCGTGCGCGTTGACTGACCCGCGCCACAAATTCGAGATGCGCTGTTTTGTGGCGCGCAAATTCATGACCCTCATAGCGAGGCATCAAGTCTCAAGGATTCTCTATGGCGCTGACAGCAAAACAGCAGCGCTTCGTCGACGAATACCTGAAAGACCTGAATGCCACGCAGGCCGCTATCCGCGCCGGGTACAGCAAAAAGACAGCCGCTTCCATCGGGCAGGAGAACCTGAGAAAACCTGAGATTGAAAAGGCTCTCAGGTCGGCCACGCAGGAGCGCTCAAAACGAACGGCGATAACGCAGGATTATGTGCTGTCCGGGATCGTCGAGGTCGTTGAGCGTTGCCGCCAGGTCGCCCCGGTGCTCGACAGGTCAGGCGAACAGATCCTGGTGGAGACGCCCACTGGCGAACTTGCTCCGGCATTCGAGTTCGATGCCAAGAACGTGCTAAAGGGCCTTGAGTTGCTTGGCAAGCACCTGAACCTCTTCGCTGAGAAGGATGCGCTGGATATTGAGCTCAAGCGGCTTGAAGTCGAAAAGCGCAAGGCAGAGATCAAGCGCCTGCAGGATGGTGGCGGTGATGATGGCCTAACCCCGCAGCGGGTAGAGGTGATTGTCCGGGACGCGAGGAAGCCAGATGCCGACGCTTAACGTCCCGCAGTCCAAATTCATCAACATGCCGCATAAGTTCCGTGGCTTCGTGGCTGGCTTCGGCTCAGGAAAGACCTGGGTGGGCTGCGCAGGCATCTGCAAGCACGTATGGGAGTGGCCTCGGATCAACTCCGGCTACTTCGCCCCGACGTACCCGCAGATTCGCGACATCTTCTTCCCGACCATCGAGGAGGTCGCCTTCGACTGGGGCCTTAAGGTCAAGACGAAGGAGAGCGACAAGGAGGTCGAGTTCTACAGCGGCGGCCAATACCGCAGCACAACCATCTGCCGCTCGATGGAGAAGCCGCAGACCATCGTGGGCTTCAAGATCGGGCACGCCCTGGTCGACGAGCTCGATGTTCTGCCCGCGCTCAAGGCCGAGCACGCCTGGCGCAAGATCATTGCCCGGATGCGCTACAACGTGCCTGGGCTGAAGAACGGCGTGGATGTGACGACTACCCCCGAGGGGTTCAAGTTCGTCTATCAGCAGTTCGTGAAGCAGCTGCGCGAGAAACCGGCCCTGCAGGGCATGTACGGCCTGGTGCAGGCCAGCACGTTCGACAACGAGCTGAACCTGCCGCCCGACTACATCCCGTCGCTGATGGAGTCCTATCCGGCCCAGCTCATCCTAGCCTACCTCAACGGCCAGTTCGTCAACCTGAACTCCGGGTCGATCTACCACGCCTACGACCGGAAGCTGAATTCCTGCTTCGACACCGTAGAGCCTGGAGAACCCCTGTTCATCGGCATGGACTTCAACGTCGGCAAGATGGCGGCGATCGTCCATGTGAAACGGCCTGACGGAAAGCCAAGGGCCGTGGATGAGCTGATCGACGGCTTCGACACCCCGGACATGATCCGGCGCATCAAGGAGCGCTACTGGCGGCACAACGGCAGGGACTATGAGAAGACCTGCGAGATCAGGATCTATCCCGATGCCTCGGGAGGATCGCGCAAGTCGGTGAACGCCAGCGAGACGGACATCGCCATCCTGCGCCAGGCCGGGTTCAGCGTCATCGCGCCCGACGCCAACCCGCCAGTGAAAGACCGGATCAACGCCATGAACGCGATGTTCTGCAACGCGAATGGCGAGCGGCGTTACCTGATCAACCCGCTGCGCTGCCCGACCTACGCAGATGGCCTGGAGCAGCAAGTGTGGGCGGCCAACGGTGAGCCCGACAAGAAATCTGGCGTGGACCACGCGAACGACGCGGGTGGCTACTTCATCCACCACGACTACCCGATCAGCAGGCCGGTTACCCACGTACCAATCACGTTCACTTTCTGAGGCCACCCATGCCGAACTTCATTCCCCGGGCAGAGTACTCGGAGGCCTTGCCCGGCTGGCTGCTGGTCAAGCGCTGCGTGGCCGGCGCCCGTGAGGTGCGCAAGCACGACGAATACCTGCCGATGCCGGACCCGGAGAACAAGTCTCCCGAGAACCTGGCGCGGTACAAGCAGTACAAAAAGCGGGCGATGTTCCTGAACGTCACCGGGCGTACGCGTACCGGTCTGTTGGGCGCGGTGTTCCGCAAAACTGCTGAGCTGACCCTTCCGACCGGCGTGGAATACCTGAAAGAGAACGCCAGTGGCGATGGCACGAGCCTGGAGCAGCTTTCCAAGGATGCCGTTGGCGAATGCCTGGATGCCGGTCGGGGTGGGTTCCTCGTGGACTTCCCTGCGGTTGAGGGTGTGTCCTCGATGGCAGACATGCAGGGCCGCAGTGCGCTGATCCATCACTACGGCGCCGAGTCGATCATCGACTGGGACGAGCAGGTGGTCGATGGCGTGAAGCGCCTGGTCTACGTGTGCCTACTGGAGTGCGTGTCGGTGTTCAGCCCAGAAAGCCTGGAGCGAACCACGGACACCCAGTACCGGGTCCTGCTGCTGGTTGATGGCCGCTATGTCCAGCGCATCTACGGCAAGGACGGCATCAACTACACCGAATTCTCGCCGCTCGACAAGAACGGCCAGGCCTTCGATCACATCCTTTTCAGCTTCTACGGCGCGCAGAACAACGACGCCAGCGTCGACAAATCGCCTCTTGAAGACCTGGCCGACGTGAACATCCTCCACTATGGCAACAGCGCCACGGTGGAGGAGAGCGGGTTTATCAGTTCGCAGCCCACGCTGTTCATCACCACCGACATCAGTGCCGACGAGTTCGCCAAGGTGAACCCGAACGGCATGCACATCGGTTCGACCCGGGGCTACAACCTCGGAAAGGCCGGTACTGCAACCCTCGTCCAGGCAACCGAGAGCCAGCTGGCTCGAACGCTGCTGAAGGACAAGGAAGAGCAGATGCTGATGATCGGCGCCCGCATCGTCCAGAAGGCAGGAGGCGCCGAGACGGCTGAGGCCGTTCGCATCCGCTACAGCTCGGACAATAGCGTACTGGGCACCATCGCCGGCAACGTGTCTGAGGCCCTGAAACGAGCCATCCTCGACGCTGAGCGCTTCATGATGGGCGAGCCGGACGAGGACGGGACTGTCTTCTGGCTCAACCAGTCGTTCTTCGACGAGACCATGACCGCCCAGGACATCCTGGCCCAGATCCAGCTGTGGCAGCAGGGCTTCATCGCCAAGCGGGATGTTCGGGTCAATCTTCGTCAGGGTGGCGTGCTGGAGGCGGACCGCAGTGACGAGAAAATCGACGATGACCTTGCCCAGCAACCGCCGGTGACCGGCAACGACACCGGAGGCGGCGAGGATGAGCAGTGACGGCTACCTGTCCGACGCAGCGACTCGCCACCAGGTGCACGTGCAGCGCTACGCTGGGGGCAGCCTCAAGCGCCTGGCCAAGTTCATCACGAAGGCAATCAGCACCGCCAAATCGCGCGTATCAGGGGGATTGAGCCGCTACGGCACCCAACGGTACGAAAAGCAGATCCAAGAGCTGCAGGGCGAGCTGGCGGGCGTATACGGCGAGATGAAGCAGCAGGCCGTGCTCGACCTGACGGAATTCGCCGGGTATGAGGCCGAGTTCAACATGACCCTGCTGGGCAAGGTCGTGAAAACGGTGGTCCAGCTGAACAAGCCCAGCATCGAGCAGGTGGCCGCCGCAGCGCTGGCCGATCCGCTTGATCTGGAGGTCGGCAAGGGGCGACAGCGCATCAGCATCGCCGGCGCGCTCGACCAGTACGGCACCAAGAAAAGCGCCGAGATCATCAGCGAGATTCGCATGGGGTCGGCGCTGGGCGAAACGACTGGCCAGATTACCCGCCGGCTCACATCGCTCGGCGTGCAGCAGCGCGACCAGGCTGGCGCACTGGTGCGGACCATGACCAACCATATCGCCAGTTCGGCGAGGTCGCAGGTCATGGCCGACAACGACGACATCCTGAAGGGTAAGCGCCGGGTCGCCACGCTGGACGGCAGGACCACGCCGCTCTGCCGGGCTCTGGACGGCACGGTGGTGCCGATGTCCGCGCCGTCGCCGCCGTTCCACTGGAACTGCCGGACCACCGAGATCCCAGTCCTCAAGGATGAGTTTGCCCGAGATATCCCTGGCTCAACTCGCCCAGCGGTAGGCCCGGACGGTGCCGAGCAGGTCAGCAGCAAGACCACCTACGGCGAATGGCTTGCACGCCAGCCGGCAGCGTTCCAAGAGGATGTGCTCGGCCCGGCTCGCTACAAGCTGTTCAGCAAGGGCCAGCTCACCATCGACCGGTTTGTCGACGATGACGGCCGCACCCTGACCCTCAAGCAGCTGCGCGAGCGTGAGCCGATGGCATTCGAGCGGGCCGGCCTGAACTGATCCGCGCCACAAAACACGGCGCCTCTATTTCGTGGCGCGAAATTTCCAAGCCCTGGCTGAGCCGGGGCTTTTTTGTATCCGCAGGCAGGGCCTGCTCAACGTCTCTGGGAGACAGCAATGACCTTGAAATTCCAACTGGACAGCCTCGAAGGCGTCGAAGAATCGGTAGCAGCCCTGTACGTCGAGAAGGACGGCAAGTTTGTCCTGGGCATCGATGGCCTTCCGCAGCAGGAAGACGTCACCGGCCTGAAGGCCAAGGTGGAGGAGCTCCTGGGCGAGAAGAAGGCCGCCGAGAAAGCCCGCCGCGAGGCCGAAGAAAAGGCGCGCGCCGAGGCTGAGGAGGCCGCCCGCAAGTCTGGCAACGTCGAGGAGCTCGAAAAGTCCTGGTCCGAAAAGTACAACCGCCGCGAAGCTGAGCTGACCGGCACCCTCGAAAGCGAGCGCGCCACCCTGCAAGGCCAGATCCGGGATCTGACCGTGGGCCGCACCGCTACCGAGATCGCGACCGCCCTGGCCGTTCCTGGCAGCGCCAAGGCATTGCTTCCCCATATCGAACGCCGACTGAGCGTCGAGCAGCGCGACGGTAAACCCACCGTTGTCGTGCTGGACGCCGCCGGCAAGCTCTCGGCGGCAACGCTGGACGAGCTGAAAGCAGAATTCACCAACGATCCGGCCTTTGGCCCGCTGATCGCTGGCAGCAAGGCATCTGGCGGCGGGGCCGGCGGACACCAAAAAGGCGGCGGGGCCGGCCTGAAACGATCCGAAATGTCCCCCGTGGCCAAGCGCGAGTACATCCAGGCGCATGGGCAGGACGCTTTCCTCAAATTGCCAAAATAGGGAGTAGCCCATGGCGACCACCGTTAACTCGGACCTGATCATCTACAACGATCTGGCCCAAACCGCCTACCTGGAGCGTATCCAGGATGTCATCGACGTGTTCAACGCATCGTCGAATGGCGCCATCATCTTCGACAACGAACTGATCGAAGGCGACCTGCGTAAACGCTCGTTCTACAAGATCGGCGGCGCCATGGAACACCGTGATGTGAACTCCAGCTCGACAGTGACTGGCAAAAAGATCGGCGCTGCTGAGATGGTTGGCGTGAAAGTGCCGTTCAAGTACGGCCCGTACGAGACCACCGAGGAGGCGTTCAAGCGCCGTGCCCGCTCTCCGGAGGAGTTCTCCGAGCTGCTCGGCCAGGACTATGCCGACGCGGTGCTGGAAGGTTACGTGCAGTACGCCATGGCCGCCTTGATGGCGTCCATTGGCTCCAATGCCGACATGGTAGCTGCTGCCAGCTTCGCGACCGACGGCAAGAAGGCGCTCACCAAGGGCATGCGCAAGTTCGGCGACCGATTCGGCCGTATCGCCCTGTGGACCATGGACTCGGCCACCTACTTCGACATGGTCGATCAGGCGATCACCGAAAAGATCTACGAAGAAGCGGGGGTCGTCATCTACGGCGGCCAGCCGGGCACGATGGGTAAGCCAGTGCTGGTGGCCGACTCGATGCCAGCAGAAACCATCTTCGGCCTGCAGTCCGGTGCCGTGAAGGTCACCGAGTCCCAGGCACCGGGCTTCCGCTCGTACAACATCGACAACCAGGAGAACTTGGCGATCGGCTTCCGTGCTGAGGGCACTTTCAACCTGGACGTCATGGGTTACAGCTGGAAGGACTCGACTGGTGGGGTCAACCCGAACCTGGCCGCGGTTGGCGCTGCTGCCAACTGGAACAAGTACGCCACCAGCAACAAGGCTACCGCTGGCGTCCTGATCGACCTGTCCGCGCCGTAATCGGCTCACTGCAAAGGCGGGCCCTTAGGGCCTGCCCTGGAGGCATTCGATGGAACTGATTTATACAACCCAACGGAGCGGCTTCGACCCGGGCAAGCGCTACCGCAATCCGCTGCACTTCCAGCACGCCGAAGATGGCGTCGAGGAAGTTGTCGTGATTGGCGACTGGCCGAAGGTAGTGGAGGCCTATGAAGCGGTAGGTGTCGAGGTTACCGTGGTTGAGGCGCTGAAGCGTGCTGCTGTGGTTGTAGGCCCGGACTCTGCGGCTTTTGAGCGTCTGGTCGCCGAGCTGGCCATGGTAGGCGTGATCGTCGAGTCCTTCGCATCGCGGAGCCTGGAGCGTCCTGAGGGGGAACTTGGCGAGACCGCTGGCCGGCTCTTCCAGGTGCTGGATGCGGTCAATGCTGGCATCGTCAGCCTGCAGCGTGAGCGCGACGGCGAAGCTCAGAAGGTTTCCGGCCTGGAGCAGGAGAAGGCAGACCTGCTGAAGCAGAATGCCGAACTGCTCAAGCAAATCGAATCCCTCAAGCCAGCAAACGCTGACCCCGAGGTCGAGGCCCTGAAAGCCAAGCTCGACGCCGCGAACGTCTCCTACCGCTCCAATGCCTCGAAAGAAGCTCTGCAGAAGCAGGTCGCTGACCTCGACAAGCAGTAATCCCGGGGCTGAGGCCCCAATCATTCAAGCGGAGGCCGGATGGCTACCTACATCACTGTGGCCGACGTAGACGCCATCCTTGGGCCTGACTGGGCAGCTCCAGAGCTGAAGGACGAGGCGGTCTTCGAGGCGAATGCCTACCTCACTGCGCTCAACCTGGTCGGCATCGACATGGACAACATCCCTGACGATGTGAAACAGGCAGGCGCGCGGCTGGCCAAGTGCGCTTCCCAAGGAAAGCTTTACCAGCAGCAGACCGAGGGCTCGCTCGAGGCGAAGACGGTCAAGGCCGGATCGGTATCGACCAGCAAGACCTTCGGCTCGATCGACAAGACCAGCACTGTAGCCCAGCCAGCCTGCGTACAGCTGGCCCTGGCGCTGCTTACGCCATGGCGCAGCAATCCGTTCGCCTTTGCTGTGAAGAGGGGATAGCCATGGGGCTCCGCGACGACATCCAGGCAGACCTGGCCGAGGCCTTCGACGAAGACCTGGCCGACGCGGTATCGACGTTCGCCGGTACCTACATGGGGCCCGGCGTCTGGGACCCGGTAAACGAGACCACCACGGCGCAGCCAGTGACCTACACCGGGCGCGGCGTGCTCGACAGCTACGACAGCCGGCGCATCGACGGCCTGAACATCCTGGTGGGCGACGTACTGCTGATCTGCCTGGCCAACGAAGTCACCGACAGGCCGGCCGTCGGGCACCAGATAACGGTCACGGACCTGATGACAGGGCAGCCTGCTGTATATCGCGTGGTCAGCCCGGCGCCTGATCCAGCAAAGGCGCACTACGAAGTCCAGCTGAGGAAGTAGCCATGGCCAACGGAAGAGGGTGGAGCACACCGCCGAGCCTGTTCGCGGGCGTGGTTGAGGAGGAGCTCACCCAGCGCGTCCGGGTTATCGCTCTAGCAATGCTCAACGAAATCGTACTGCGGTCGCCGGTCGATACTGGTCGGTTCCGGGGCAACAACATCGTGAGCGTCGGGGCGCCGGTCTACACATCCATCAACAGCGTAGACAAGAACGGAAACGAGACGATCCAGCGAGGCTTGTCCGTCATGAGTGGACTTGAGCCGTTCACGCAGGTGTTCATCCAGAACAACCTCCCATATGCAGAGCGTCTCGAGAACGGCCACTCCAAGCAGGCTCCGGATGGCGTATTCGGCTTGGCCTTCACCGGCGTGGCAGAGGCGTATTCGTCATGACTTACGAGCAGATTCGGCAGGCTGTAGTGGCCCGAATGGTGTCGTTCACCGGTATCGAGCAGGCGAGAATTCTTTATCCGAACGCTCAGATTCCTTCAACAAGCCAAGACACCTCTGGCGCGTTCAAGCCGCCCGCAACCGGCCTCTGGTGCCGGCTGCATATCGGCCACGCTACGGCCTTCATGGCAGGCATGGCGGACCGCCCGCATACCCGTAAGCCCGGAATCATCACCGTGCAGTGCTTTGCGCGACTGCAGGCCGGCATCAAGGGCTTGAATGAGCTTGCAGACGCGCTGGAGGCGCACTTCGCCTACTGGAGCACAGGAGATCTTGAGTGCATCGAGACCAGTCAAGTCGATGCAGGAGAATTCGAGGGCTTCTACCAGATCAACGTGAATACCCGGTTCCGCGCCGGCTGAATGCAAGACCCCACTGAACCTGCCCGCCGCGAGCGGGTTTTTTAATGCCCGCAGATAGGAGACTCAAATGAGTTCTGGCGCCCGGCAAACAACGTACTTGATCCCGGAAGTCACTCCGGGCGTAACCCCAACAACCGGCGCATGGGATACGCTGCGCCTCACTGGAAACACCCTGTCGCCCACCGTCAACACCCAGGCAAGTGACGAGATCACCGACCAACGTATCAGTCAGGGATCGGTTGCAACCAGTGTCGACATCCAGGGCGACCTGTCTGCCGAATTGTCCTACGGGACCTTCGATAAGCTGCTGGAGGCGGCCTTCTACGGCACTTGGGCTGGCAACGTGCTGACGGTTGGCAGCACTCGCCGGACCTTCACTCTCGCCAAGAACTTCGATGACGTGAGCGTATTTACCCTGTTCAAGGGCATGCACGTCTCGACCTTCGGCCTGGATATCCCGTCCGACGGAAAGATCACCGCAACCTTCAACCTGATGGGCCTGGACTACGCTGACGGCGACGCCAGCACCGTAGGCACCATCAACCCGCCGACCACCACGCCGTTCATGTCGAACGCCAACGTCGGCACCCTGCTGGTGGACGGACAATCGCTGGAAGGCCAGGCCTGCGTCTCGGCACTGTCGATCAACCTCGACAACACCCTGCAAACGCAGCGCTGCCTTGGAACCAACCGTCTCGGCCCTGGCGCGCACATCGCCACCGAGGCCGCGATCACCGGAAGCATCACCCTGGCATGGTCGCAGCGAGCTTGGTCGATCTGGAAAAATTCGTTCACTCGAAAACCGGTGGCTGTGCAATTCCCGATTACCGACTCGCTTGGCAACCAGTACGTTCTGAGCTTCCCGGCTGTGGAGGTCGACGGCGACCTGCCGAATGGCGGGAAGCGCGACCTGATCGAAGTCACGCTGAACTACACCGTCGCTAAGCAGGCCCCAACCATCACTCGCGTGCCAGTCGTTCCGGTCAACAGTGTTGCGGTGACTCCGACTACTGCGTCAATTGTCGTGGCAGCAACCCGCCAACTGACCGCGTCTGCGCTGCCATCTGGCGCCGCCCAGAACGTAACGTGGAGCAGCTCGGCTCCGTCGATTGCCACAGTCAACTCGTCCGGCCTGGTCACTGGAGTAGCCGCTGGGTCGGCAGTCATCACCGCCACCAGCGTATCGGACCCAACCAAGACCGCTACCTCGGCGATCACGGTCACCGCATAACCTACATCACTTTTGGTCGCCCCGGTTTCAACGCCGGCCGGGGCGGCCTTTTTATTGGCGTGGCGTAAGGAATTCAAAAATGGCCCTGAAGCTGAGCAAGAAACCGGAAGCTGTAGGCGCAACCAAGTGGCTCGACTACGACAAAGACACCAAGGTCGAGGTCGCCGGCCTCGACAATCCCGAATACCAGGTCGCCTTGGAGCGTGCTCGTCGCCGCCTGCGTAAGAACGACGAACAGTTCGAGCAGGGTGACGTAGGCGTGGTGAGTGGTGAGAAGACCGAGCACAGCACCCAGTGCATGCTTCTGGCTCACTTCATCCTCAAGGACTGGAGTGGCGCTCAGGACGAGAACGGAAACCCTCTGAAGTACTCGCCAGATGTAGGGGCGCAGATGCTCGAGGGCGATGTCGAATTCTTCCTGTTCGTGCTCAGGGGCGCCGCCGAATTCTCAGCAGAGAGCAAACAGGAGCTCGACGAGATCGTGGGAAAGCCGTCGACCGCTTCGGGTGGGAGCGGGAGTTCGGCGGCGAGAACCCGGAAAAGCGCGCAGAAACCTACCGGCGACTGAAGCTACCTGTCCCGATAGAGCCGGATCGCGATCCGATCACGGCTTACCTGCTCAGTACCTTCCGTAACGTCTGTCGTGGCCGACGATACCTGTCCACGATGACTGGTGCGCATCCGCTCCGGTTGTCGGCTCGGGAGATCAGCGACTGGCTGGAAGCTCACCCTGCGCCCATGCCAAGGCACGAGGTTGATGAGGTGATGTTTGCGCTGGATGAATTGGTCATGAGCGAGAAGGACGAGGGCTAGCCATCAAAATCATACAGCTTCATTGATGCGGAGAAGTTCCGCATAAGCTGAATGCCCACAATCTGACCGCCGATATATAGTCGCCCGTCTTCATGGCTGATTTCATCTTGTAGCTTTCGCTGCTGCAGCATAAGCGTTATCGCTCGGGAGATCGGTTCCATGCCGTCAGGATAGGGGCCAGATCTGGGTTTGCGAATGATTGCGTCCGGCAGTTGTTCAGCAACGAACCCGGCTCCGGAGTGGAGCTGGTAGCCCTTTAGCAAGTCATCACATTCGGAGAATCCGACGTGGAAAATAGTTGTGGTCTGGAGATCAGCGCTGGCACCCCACCTTGCAAGTTCAGACTCAAAGATACGCTTGAGGCGATGTGGGGCTTCAGCGTTGAGCCCCTCAATGCCGAGGGGACTCAATTCCTCATTGATACATCCAAGCCAGGCAGAAAGTATTCCGGCTACCCCCGTCCCGGCCACAACAAGGTTCAAGTGCGGGATGCAAAATGCCTTCGATGTGGTTCCGACTGCTTGGCCTGCCATATTGACGACAAGGGTGTCAGTTGCGATCAGGGCCTGATCGGGATCGCTCAGATCAATAATGATGGCTGACACTTGGTCTCTCCCTAGCAAAAGGCATAACGCTACTACGCCGCCGCCAGAGCCTGCCACTGGCTTTGCATCCACGATGGATGGATGGTCAGCAGGTCGATGGCCAGGAGGAGTATGGCGCCAAACCCAGGCAGGAGCCGAGCCCTGCCCACGCGGGGCTTTGGCTCTTCCTAGCTGCCAGTCGTAGAATGTCATCATCCAAATATACCGAGGGCAGCATGAAGAGAGATTGGGAGCTGGTCAGGAAGATTCTGATAGCTGTTGAAGGGCTGGAGGGGCACGGCCAGGCCGTAGAGGGCTCCAGCATTGCCGGGCACGACGCCGTCCTGGTCTCGTATCACATATTCCTGATGAAGGAGGCCGGGTTGGTTAGAGCCGTTTGCTCAAGCCCTCTCAGCGAGCCTCGCCAATGCTTCGCGCAAGAGATGACTTGGGCAGGGCATGAGTTCCTCGACCAAATCCGATCGCAGACGGTTTGGAACAAGACCGTTGGCTTGCTTCGGGAGAAAGGACTGGATCTGTCGTTCGATACGATCAAAGCGGCGGCGGCCGCAGTTGCCGCGGGCTTGCTCAGCTTCTAGTGGTTTTGGCGCTGACTGGATAACTGTCCAGCTCAAAGACATGCTGGCTACGTGCTACAGTCGTGGCATATCGAGCTAGTGAGAATGCCATGGCGGGCCCAGTCAAAAAAACGATCGCTCAGGAAGTCGCTGAGGCGCGTATATTGGTCGAAGAAGATCTCTATAAGACCTACATCGTCGACGAATTTTCCATTGAGCGGATCAAACGAAAAGCCAGAGTGTCGCTTGGATCGAATAATACTCCTGGCAAGGTCAGACTGGTCATGCACCACGAATTGGCCTATCTCCTCGGGCTCCAAGGCAGATATCAGGAGTCGATGGAGAACCTAGATTTGTCCGAGGCCTGGGGTCTTGATCCGATCGCGAAGGTTTTTTCTGCCGCGCACATTTCGATTCTGAATGGGCAAATGTTGAGAGCCAGGGAGTTTGTGGAAGGACAGAACTTCACCGCTCAGATCAAGCCAGAATCGAAGTCGCTGCTAGCGTCTATACAGGTGAACCTTGGGATTATGGAGAAAGCTTTGATCGCCACCACTCCAAACAAGTCAGAGTTCAAGCACGTTCAGGCTGCAGCACGAGTCCTTGAGTCCATTGGCGTATCAGACCTCGAGCTCACTAAGCGGCTTGATACAGCTTGCCGAGTAATCAGAGAAAGCATCACTCATCCCATCCTGGGATTCAAAGTTTTCGCAATGGAAGGCGAGGGCATTCTCTACCGCTTTCTGGTTCGAGCCTCAATCGATGAAGTAGTTGAGCTGAATGATAAGGTTCTTGACGCCCTTATAGATAATCATGATGGCCCTCTTGACCGGGAGCTTTCGATTCGCGTAACGCCATGGACCGTAGACGACAAGCCTGATCGCGAGGAAGCGTACTATGTCGGTATCGCCTGATGAATTTCACGATCAGGCCGTCCGCCTGGTAAGCCAAAAATCCGAGATAGACAGCCGCTCGGCCATCAGTCGCAGTTACTATTCCATATTCCACCGCGCTATTGAGGCTGCCGCGAGTTTAGGGCTGCCAGAATGCGAGAAGCGTGATGCGGGTGCTCATGAGCGTCTTTTCTGGAGGTTTGAGTCCCAGGGCAAGGCACTCAAGAAAATTGCAAGGCGGCTTCGAGATAAAAAGCGCATGAGAAGCATGGCCGACTATGATCTCGATGAGGACGTTCCTGTCAGCGATGCTGAAACATTCATTCGGGAGGCCAAGCTGCTAGCGGCAGATCTGCAGAGTCTCGGCTCGGGCCAGCACGAAGCCCGCCAATAGAACAACTTTGGCGCTTCCTGCTGATGGTGGTAGATTGCTGCCATCATGTTGGAGGATTGCCATGGAGATGTTGATTGTCTGGCTTGCTGTAGCTGCAGTTACGGCTTATTTCGCGAAACAAAAAGGGCGCAGCGCTGGCGCGTGGTTTGCTCTGGGCTTTCTGTTCTCGATTTTCGCGCTTATAGCAATTTGGCTGGTTAATCCTATTGGCGTTGACGACGCCAAGAGCATAGAGATCGCTAGGAAATATGGATCATCCTCAAGGTATCGAAAGTGCCCTTATTGCGCCGAGGTGGTGCAGCGCGAAGCCATAAAATGCAAACACTGCTCATCTGATCTACAACCGGTTCCCGACTGAGCTGAAATTAAATAGAAGCCCGCCTAGCGCGGGCTTTTTTGTGCCCGGAGAAAAGGCGATGAACCAAACGTCCCGCCTGTCGATTGAGATCGATAGCCGAAATGCAGAGCAGAAGGCCTCGGATGTAAAGAAAGCGCTAAATGCGCTGGAAGACGCCGGACTCAGCATTAAGCCAGCCATGGATCGGGCGGGTGACGCCATGGGCAAGGCGGGCGAAAGCGCAAAAGGCTCGTCCCTCAATGTCGCGGCGATGGAGCGTCAGGTAAAGTCGCTATCTGGAGTGCTGATTGGGCTGGCAGGTCCGCTGGCGGCTGCGTTCAGCGTGCAAAAGATCGCCGCTGCCGCACAGCAGTACGCCGACCTTACCAACCGCCTGCGATTGGTGACTGACGGCACGGCACAGTTGGCACAAGCGCAGAATGATGTGCTTCGGGTGGCGCAGGCCTCGCGCCAGTCGCTGGAGTCCACGTCGACCATTTACCAGCGTATTGCCCAAAACGGCAGGGCGCTGGGGTTGAGCTTCGCCGATGTGGCCAAGGTGACTGAAACCGTAGCAAAGTCTGTAGCCATGAGTGGGGCTTCAGCTGCCTCGGCTGATGCTGCGCTGGTCCAGTTCGGTCAGGCGCTCGCGTCTGGTGTGCTGCGCGGCGAAGAACTGAATTCGATCCTTGAGCAGACCCCGGCGCTTGCGCAGACCATTGCGCGCGGTTTGGGCGTCACGGTTGGACAGCTTCGCGCCATGGGTGCCGAGGGTCAGCTTACTTCTGAAAAGGTCATCAAGGCCATTGAAAATCAGAAGGACGCCGTCGACAAACTCGCAGCAAGCATGCAGGTCACAGTCAGCCAGGCGATGACTGCCTTCACCAATTCACTTACAACGACCATCGGGAAGCTGGATGAGGCTACCGGGGCCAGCAGCAGGCTGGCGGCCGGTATTCTCGGGATTTCCGAAGCCATGGATCGCTATCGATCTGGCGAGTTCATGGACTTCTTCACGGCAGATAAAAAGACCGTTGAGGGCTTCAATAACGAGATAAGCACATCTCTGGCAAGGCTTCGCGACCTGGATCAGGTCCGCTCGAAGCTTAATAAGAGCGACCCGTCAGACACCGTATTTTTCAACTTCAAGTTCTACAACAAGCAGGAGCTGGATGCCGAGATCGCCGGCCTGAACAGCAATATTGGCAAGGCACAAGCGGCCATCAAGATCTTGCAGAAAAGCTCTGCTGACCTCAGTGCGCAGGCCCCGAAAGGCGAGGCGGCAGCCGCAGGACTTTCCGCGGCAGCAAAAAGCTACACCGACTCCCAGCAGAAGGCTCTCGCCAAGCTGCAGGACAACAGTGATGCGGTCAAGGAGGCTAACCGCTACATTTCTGAGCACACAGAGCTGACCGAGGCCGACAAGGCTGCGATCCTATCTAATGCTTACGCCGCTGAGGCGCAGAAGAAGGCCAACAAGGCGGCGGCGGCGGCAACCCGCGAGGCGAATAAGGCCTACCAAGAAAACGCCGGGCAAAAGATGCTCGACGACGCCCGCCAACGTTACGCGGTCCTGATGCAGCAGAAATCGGCCATTGATGACCAGGGGAAGGGGGCGCGTACGCTTGGCGTGGAAGCCAAAAAGCTGATCGAACTCGAAACCGAGATCGCCCAGCTCAAGGAGAAGAAGACGCTGACGGCAGCGCAGAAGCAGGTGCTGGCCATGGCCGACCTGAACCTGGCGCAGCAGAAGCAGAACGCGGCGCTCGAGCAGGCGAACAAGCTGGACCAGCAGCGACTGGAGAACGCCGCCAAGCTGCTGTCGTTCCAGGATCAGCTGAATGACTCTCTCGAAACCGAGCAGCAGGGCCTGGACTCGCAGATAGCCGGCCTTGGCTCCGGCAGCAAACTTCAGGCTCGGATTCGAGAAGACCTGAAGATCCGCCAGGACTACCAGAAGCAGCTTGCCAAGCTGCAGCGCGACTACCAGCGCATCGTCAATCCTACCGCTGAACAGACCGACCTGTACGAAAAGGAGACCAAGGCGGTAAAGGATGCGCTTGGTCAGCGCCTTTCCATGCAGGAGGACTACTACAAGCGCCTTGATGCGGCCCAGTCGGATTGGGCCGTAGGGGCAAATGACGCATGGTACGACTACCTAGATGAGGCCTCTGACATCTCTGGTCAGACCTACGATCTGTTCTCCAACACCTTCCATGGCATCGAAGATGCGATCGCAGAGGCGGCCAGGTCTGGAAAGCTTTCGTTCAAAGACCTGGCTGATTCGATCATTGCGGATCTGGCGCGTATGGCTGCCAGGGCATATGTCACCATTCCATTGCTCAGTGCCCTTGGTCTTGGCGGATCATCTGCTGCCGGCCTGGCCGGCTCCGTATTGTCTGGAGGCGGCGGTGGCGGCATGAGCCTGTCGAGCCTATGGAATGCTGGAAGCGGCGCATATAGCGCTGCTACGTCCGGATTTGGCAGCGCGGTGACGGCTGGCTGGAATGCTGGTCAGGGCTTCTTAGGGGGGATGCAGGGTGCAATCAGTGGCGGCTACAACTACATAAGCAATGGCCTGAGCGGGCTGTTCAGTAGCGGGGCAGCAGCTGGCAGTGGCTCGACCATAGCTGGCTATACCAGCCCGGCATTCCAGAACTGGGTCGGTGCACAGCAGGCTGCAGCTTATCAGGTTAGCGGCTTGACGCAGGCGATGGCTGGCATTGGTGGCGCGATATACGGCTACGGCCAGTCTGGGTTAAAAGGCGCGGTGACGGGCGGGCTCGGGGGCTGGGGTGGTTCGTTGGCGGGCGCCGCTGCAGGCACCGCAGCCGGTACCTATATCGGCGGCACGCTCGGGTCGGTGCTGCCGGGGATCGGCACTGCCATTGGGGCTGCATTGGGCAGCTACCTCGGCGGATCGCTGTTCGGTGGTAGCTGGCAGACCAAAGACGTAGGCCTTTCGCTTGGCGTCACTGATGGCGAGTTCATCGGGCGGCAGTTCGAGTACCAGAAGAAGAAGGGCGGGCTTTTCGGCAAGAACAAGAAGCGGACTCGATACTCCGCGCTTGATCCGGAGACACAAGAGGTGCTCGATAACACTTACGACGCCACGATTGGCGGAGTTGAGTCCCTTTTCGAGCAGCTGAACGTTTCCCTGAATGACGGCGTTCTCGACGGCCTTGATATTTCCGATGTGAAAATCAGCACCAAGGACAAGACCACTGAAGAGATCCAGAAGGAGCTGGATACGTTCTTTGGCGATGTTGCACAGAAGGCGCTGAATGCCATATCTGATGCCACGGGTTCTGGTATCAGCGGCGTAACCGTAGAGCAGCTCACTGCGTTCGTGAACAATCTGTACGCGGTGAATGGCGCCATCAAGCACCTCAACATCGGGCTTTATGAAACCTCGATTGCAGGCGGCAAGCTGGCCGAACAGCTGGCAGCAGCGGCTGGCGGGCTTGACGTGCTCACTGCATCGGCAGCCACCTACTACGATGCGTTCTACACCGACACGGAGAAGGCGGGGAACATTCTCTCCGACGTTCGCGAGCAATTCGCCAAGCTCAATCTGGCCCTGCCAGAGACGCGTGAGGGCTATCGAGGCTTGATAGAGAGCCTGGACAAGTCTACGGAGTCAGGGCGCAATGCAATCGCGGCATACCTAAACCTCTCCGGCGCCGCTGATCAGATGTACGACATTCTCGAGGCGAGCGCAGCTGCGGCTAAAGCCGCGTTCGCGACCGCTCTCAGTGATGCGGTAAGCGGTGCGATGGCTGGCGTACAACGCGCTGTAGCGGCTCAGCGTGATGCGATTTCCAAGGCCTACACGGCCAGAACGGAATCTCTGAACGACATGCTGTCCACTGCTCAGCGATCAGTAACTGATCTTAATGGCGTCAGCAGCACGCTTGAGGGGGCGCTGAAGTCGTTGCGAGGCACCTCCGACGATGCCGTCAAAATGCTGCGCAGCCAGGCGCAGGCAACGCTGGAATATGCCCTGACCGTCGCCCGCAAGGGCGGATCAATCTCCGGTATCGACGGGCTCAGCGATGCCATCAGCACGATCAGCAGCAACAACACGGATCGATACGCCTCGCTTGAGGAGTATCTGCGTGACCAGGGGCGGGCGACCAATCTGCTCGGCGAGCTAGAGGCGATCAATGGCAAACAACTGAGCAATGCTGAAAAGACTGTAAAGGCATTGGAGAGCCAGCTCGAGACTACGAAGAAGCTATACGATTCCCAGATCAGCGCGCTGGATGATCAACTGGCACTGGCTCAAGGGCAGATCGATGCTATCAATGGCGTCGACAACTCAGTTAAGAGCGTTGCAGACGCCGTATTGACAATGAGTGATTCGATCTTGGCAACGCTGTCTCTGCAGAATCCTGGCGCGGCAGCAGTCAACACGTACGAGAACAACGAAGCCATCGTGAAGGCGGTCTATCGGTCCGTTCTCGGTCGTGATGCTGAGGCCAAGGGCCTGGCAGATTGGGCTGGCGCCTTGAGTGGCGGGCTAGTGAGCTATCAGAACCTGGTCGAAAGCATCACTCGTGAGGCCAGGGCGAACGGTGAGAAAACGATCCGAGTTCCTGGGTTTGCTAGCGGCGGTGATTTCGGCGGTGGAATTCGTCTCGTCGGGGAGCGCGGGCCTGAGCTTGAGCTCACCGGGCGCAGCCGGATCTTCAATGCCCAGAAGACGGCAGACATGCTGATGGGGTCGGGCGGCGGCGCGGCGAGCGAGATTCGCGCCTTGCGCGAGGAGATGAAGGCAGCGCTGTTTGCCATTGCCAAAAACACCTTTAAGGCCGCGAAAAACACGGATCTCCTGCCAAGAAAACTCGAAGAGGAACTGTTCGCGTGAGAATCATCGAGCCCATCGAGATCACGCCTGACCACGCCGAGCTCGCCGTCATGGGACCTCTGCTGGTGGAGCCTGATTCAGATCCGTTCATTGTCCAGGTTGGTCAGCAGTTCCAAGTGGCCAGCCTGGTAACCAATGTGCCCGTGGACAACTACCCGGTGTGGGTGGCTGGCACCTACGCGCTTGGCGCAAAGGTGATCTACCAGAACCACATCTATGAGTCGCAGGCAGAGAGCAACACCGCTGCGACAACCGATAAAACCAAGTGGCTGGATCTGGGAGCGACCAATCCATGGAGGATGTTCGACGGAAAGACTGGGGTAGCAACGACAAACCCGGACTCGATCGTCCTCAAGATCGTGCCCGGGCGGCCTGTCGATGCGCTGGCATTCTTCGGGGTTGACGCGGCCAGCGTTTCGGTCCGCGCGGTTGACCCGTACCTGGGCATTGTCTACGAGAGCAGTCTTTCGCCGGTCTCAAACGACGATGTGCACGACTGGTATTCCTACTTTTTCAGCGAAGTGCAGGTCGTCGAGGATTTCGTGGTTCTGGACATCCCGGCCGGCAGCTATGGATCAATCGAGATTACTGTGTCGAAGCCCGGCGGTATCGCCAAAGTTTCGGAATTGATCATCGGCAAAATGGCCGTTCTCGGGGTGGCGCTCTTCGGCACTTCCGTGGGAATCACCGACTACAGCCGGAAGGACCGGGACGAGTTCGGGAATCCAGAGGTCATTGAGCGTGGCTACTCCAAGCGGGCGGAGTTCGACGTCTCGGTGCCAACCCCAAGGCTTAGCTTCGTGCAGCGCACGCTGGCCAAGTACCGGGCCAAGCCGATCGTCTGGATAGGCGCCGAAACACACGACACCACCATCATTTACGGCTACTACCGGGAGTTCAGTCTGGTGATAAGTAACGTCGCAGTCTCCGATTGCTCTATTTCTGTGGAGGGTCTTGTCTGATGGCTGCTCCTACTATTACTCAACTGCCGGCTGCTCCTAACCGTCAGAATGCTGCTGGCACATTCTCCGCTATGGCGGATGAATTTCTAGGTGCGCTGCCGGCCTTCGGGGCTCAGGCGAATGCTGTTGCTGACTTTGCTGAGCGGTGCGCCTCGGATGCCGAGGCTAGCGCCTCTAAAGCGACAGAAAACGGAAAGGTGCAGGCTGACAATGCAGCTAGCAGTGCTCAGTCGGCTCGGCTGTCTGCAGAATCAGCCGCCACCCAGGCCGGGAATGCCAAAAGTAGCGCTGACACGAGCAAGGTCTATCGCGACTCCGCTCAGGCCGCGGCTGCGGCTGCACAGGATAGCGCTGGGCTTCCCGCGCTTACTGGCAAGGGAGGCCTACCACTGGTGGCCAAGCAGGATGGAACGGGTGTCGAGTACTCGTCTAGCCTGAAGCGCTACGACCTGGACATCTCTACTTCCACGACAACCCTAAACATGGCCTCGGCCCAGGTGTTTCAAGTCGATGCCAGCACGCCGCGCACCCTTTCCATCAGCAATGCGCCGCTCGCAACCCGGGCAATGACTGCCATCATCAATATCACAGGAGCTGCAACGATTACTTGGCCATCCAGTATCAAGTGGGACGCCGGGCGATTGCCGCTGTTGGGGCCACTATGGACGGTGGTCGTGTTGATTTGGGTAGGAGATGGCTGGGTTGGGAAGGTGGGGGCGAGCTCATGATTGAGGCTGCAATGCTTCTCGGAAAGTCATCCAACTCGCTTTCAATGTGGGAGTACATAGACTCAACAGAGCTGCTCACTACATCATCAGCTATCGCCGTCCTGCAGATCCCTGCCGGGGCACAGGTGGGTGATTTGCTAGTTGCGGTTATTTCCCCGGGCAATGAGTCGATCAAGACGGAGATGATCTCTGGCGGCTGGCAGCGCTTAACGAGTGGAGACCAGGATTACGTCTGCGTTACAAGGCTGACCAGCTTCACTGAAAGGCCGTCCTACAGGAAGGCTGCGGCCAATGCGGTGTACGCTACGCTGGCTGCATTCAGATCCTCAGGGTGGTCCTCGGTTAGCCCGGATTTCTCATGAGGCCGGCAGGCGTGGCCGGTGAAGCCTCGGTGTATCAACAACCTGCCTTCCACCGCTAAAAATTGATCGTTTTTTATTCAATTCCCGCGTATGGGGCGCACTGCCCCCTTTCCCCCATTGAGCCGGGCCGGGGGCGCCCGCCTGTTCAGGTCGGCTTGAGGCGGGCAACCAGCCCCGCAAAGAGTTCCTGATGCGGATAGGCCTCGCTGATCAGCACGCGGATGCGCCGGCTGTTGCGAATGATCACCGCACCGATCTTGAGCAGTTTCAAGCGCAGGTTATGGATGCTCATGCGCGCCAATGCGGTGCCCTGGAGATGATCGCGTAGCCGTTCGAACAGCACATAGGCAAAGGCCGACAGCATCAGCCGCCACTGGTTGGTCCACCAGCGTGGGCTGGAGGTGCGGTCGGCGAACAGATCCAACTGTTGGTCCTTGATCCGATTCTCCATGTCGCCACGGCCGCAGTAGTCTTCGTAGTACTGCTGGGCAGCATCCTCGGCAAAGCGGGACACGACGATGAAGCGTGGATTGGCACCCTGCTCGCCATGTTCCAGGCGCGACACGACCAGGCGGCGCCTACGCCAACTACCGGCCTGATAGAGGAAGCGATACACGCCGGACATCTTCTGCCCGGTTTCTTGGTAGGCCTCGGCGACAGCTTGCATGGCCGGCGCCGCCATCCGCTGCAGGCGGGTGTTGCGGGCCAGACCCACCACATAATCCACCTGCTTGCGGTCACACCAGTCGAGCATGCGATGTCGGCAAAAACCGCCGTCACCGCGGAACACGATGCGGGTCTCTGGCCAGAAGCGGCGAATGAACTTGACCAGCAGTGCCAGGATGGCCCAACTGTGTCGGGCGCCATCGATGTTGCTCGGGCGCAAATAGCTCACCAGCAGATGGCGACCACAGAACACATAGAGCGGCAGGAAGCAGTAATGGTCGTAATAGCCATGGAAGAAGCGCCCTTCCTGATCACCATGCACCGGCACATCGGTCGCATCGAAGTCGAGCACGATCTCAGCCGGCGCCTGGTCATGCTGGGCGATGAAGTGCTCCCACAGCAGGCGATGGGCTTGCACCACCGTTTCGCGATCGGCTTGCTGTTCCAGGCGCCCCAGAGTGGATTTGCCGGCCAGCGGTTGCAGGCGGTTGACCGCAGTCTGCAGCGCGTAGTCATGGCGCAGGCCGTCATGATCGTTGAGATCCTCGTAGCCGGCGGCCAGTGCATAGATACGCTGGGCGAGCAGTGTCTGCAGTCCGTGCTGGACACGCCCAGGATCACGCCGATCGGGAACGATTTTGGCCAGGCGGCGGGTCAAGCCATGTTGCTGGTCGACCTCGCGCAGCAGCAACAAGCCCGCATCCGAGGTGATGTGACCACCGGTGAAAGAGGCCTCGACGAGGCGGCGAGAGAGGGGTGAAAAGTGGAGTTTTTCTGGTAGCATTTTGTGCGCGGCTGAAGACTTATGGGGCTTTGTTTGGCGACAAGAATCATAAGGCTTTCAGCCGTTTTTGTTTATGCGGTCATGAGAAATCCGGGTTAGCCTTGTCGCACATAACTCCCCATACAAATCCGAGTCGGTTGAAACCGTTAGCAATAACAACCTGATTCTAAGCATCGCAACCACGCCAGGATTTGCTGGCTCGTGGACTGCTCGCATGAATGGAGGCTCGCAGGTCCCTAGGCGACTTAGGGTGAATTCACCAGCCATGGCTATCTACTCAGCAAACATATCTCAACAGTCCCTTGTAACTAATATTTCGGTGGATGCTCGAGATGGAAGTGAGCGTAACATCATTCTGACTGTTTCCTGACTTCGCATAATTCACCCAAACCGGCGCAAGCCGGTTTTTTTGTGCTCGGAGAAAAGTTCATGGCTTACAACAGCGCCCATACCGGCCCAGAAATCGACGCCGCAGTTCAAATGCTGGGCCAGATCCAAGAGGCCCGCGACTCTACTAAGGAGGACCTGACCGAAGTCAAATTCCTAGCCTCTCAGGTAGCCTCGAATGCCATCCAGGTTCAGGATGACAGTGACAAAGCCAGGGATGATGCCGAGAGCGCCAGGAACAGCGCCAATGCCGCAGCTCTACTGATCGAAGGCTATGGGAATAAGCGCTACGCGACTTACGCTGAAATGGTGGCCGACGCCCAAACCCGTAACGCCATTGTTGGTATCGTAGACGCTGATTCGAATGCAAGCTTGAACGGTTGGTATTCTTGGGACAACACAGCAAAGCTATGGAGTCGCTTAGTAGAGCAGCCCGCACGCGATGTTGAAGCGCGCTTCGGTCTACTTCCAGTTCTTTCGTACGATGCCAGGAACCCCGATTTCTTCGGTAACGTCTCGGGGTTCGTGCGGACTGTAGTCGATGGAAAGATCCAGTTCACGCCGAATGGGTCAACTACCTCTGTCGGCTACTTTTCAAAAAGCCTGCTCTCTTCAGAACGCATTGACCCAGTAGCAAGCAGTCGCCTGCGCTACAGGATCCGGAGGACTACTGGCGACCTCAGTCGGCTGTACGTCGTCCAGGTCAGGGATAGTACGGGGGCCTCCTCGATCTACTATCCGTATTCCGCCACGCCGAACAACCTGGTGGATGGCAGCGGATGGACCACCTACGAAGTTGATCTATCAAGAAAGCCGGATGGCGCCGCATGGGCGGCCGGCGTGCTTTTGGACCAGATCTTGGTTCCACTTTCCCTTGGGAACGGCAACAGTGCCTGGCAGCTCGACTGGCTCGCTGTGGGTTCGGCCAGGTCGGACGCCGTATACAGCGCCGAACTCAAGCGCCAAATCGCTGTCATCGACTCCAACGCGACAAAGCGCAACGCTTATGGATTCATTCCGGTCGTGGAAGCCCTTGGTGGGGTGACCTCATTTTGGACCGGCCTGTCAGGGTTTACCGTCTCGGCAGTCGGAGGCTATACGGTCTTTACCCCAGACGGCACTACAACTAGCGTCGGTTATGTCAGTCGCACGCTGTCTGCCGGTGAGAAGTTTGATCCATCCGTCAACTCATCGCTCAAATACAGAATCAAAAAATCCGGCGGAGCAGCGCAGCGAACGTATCTGGTATACCTCCGTGACTCCTCGGGTGCGGGTCATTACTACCTCGCCAGTGCGAATCCGAAATACAGCCTTGTAGACCGCGCGGATTGGGTTACCTATGAGGTGAGCATCGGCACAAAACCAGATGGCTCGGCCTGGGCTGGTGAGCTTATCGAGCAGGTGTGGCTGTCTCTCACCAAGGGTACCGAGGGCATCACCTGGACAGTGGACTGGCTGGCCGTAGGCAAGCCAGTGAATAACCAGGTTGCAAACAGCGATCTTCTTCGGATCACAGAAAAGGTCGATGAGATAATCGGGCAGCAAAAGTCAAACTTGAATGCCCTGATCAGGCTGAAGGCTGCGCTGCACCATCCGCTGCACTCGATCTACATTGGGCTAATCGGTGACTCCATCACGTTTGGGGTTGGTGCAGAAACCCCGAGCAAGACCTGGGCGAATCTTCTTCACCGCTGGTTGGGGGAGAGCTTCGCAGATGGCGTGGTAACTCAGGACGGCCAAGTATCAACCTATTCGACAGACCTGTTTGTCCCGCTTGAAAATCCGTTTATTCCAGGTGATGGACCAATCTTCCATATCACCAACAACGGTGAGCGGATCACACCGGCGAGCCGGTATAACGTGTCTGCTTACACCAGCTACTACTACGCGTTCGATAAAACTTCAGCGGGGGCGACAGGCAACTACAACCAGCCCGTAACGTTCGAGCTGACCGGCGATAACTTGACCGTGATGTACTGTGCGATTAATACCGCCGACCCCGATGGCTCAATTGTCGAACTTCGTGGCAATGGAACGCTTCTTGGAAGCTTTTCCTACTACGGGCCCGAGTCTTTCTCGAAGCTCGCCGAAATCACCTTCCCGTTCGGCAAGTACCAGATGACCCTGACGAACAAGTCGCTGACTAACCAGTTCAGGCTTGAGGGGTTCAGGTTCAAGAAAAAGGTCATTGTCGCGAACGACGGCATCAGCGGCAGCGGCACCGGGTCTTGGCTGCCAGGTTCAACGCCTCTGAATAACGCAATCGCAAGGAAGAGCGAATTTGTGACGGTGATGCTCGGGACGAACGATCGCGTGGGCAAGTCATCGTTCATCGTCTACTTCTACCTGGCGAGGATCGTGAAGGCGCTCACGGACGCAGGCAAGGACGTGATCCTGATGGCGGCCAACGCAACTACGGCTGCGGTAGAGGCGCCAAATGGTGGTCGTGGTTTCGGTCAGCGAGAGGTTGCAGCGGTTACCAAGCTGCTGGCAGACGAGCGTGGTTTAGCCTTCATCGACAACCACCAGGCAACCGTGATGGCAAAGGTCAAGGGCGAGACATGGACGGCGGATGGCTTGCACCCCAACGACTATGGCTACGGGCTGATGTTCGAAAACATTAGATCGGCAATTCTGGGGGAGTGATTTCCACTGGATAGCGTAGATCGAATAATCCTGCCCGCTTAGTGCGGGCGGGCTAATTGTATAGCCTGCGGTCTCTTTCGAATCAGTCTTGGTGATTGTAGTAGGTGAAAGGTGTATTTCTCTCAGCGATGGGGTATGGTAATTTTTCTAACGGGATAGGGTTCTTTATTAAAAATGGAATATTTCAAAGTGTCTTACTCTGCGCTGGCTATTGTGTCTGGTTTGGTCTTTTTGCTGTTGGTGTACTTTGCGTATTCATGTTTTTTGAAAGGCAAAGGAAAGGAAATCCGGCTTTATGGGGAGAATAAAGTAATATTTTCATCTGGTGTTATATGTATTTTTGTTGTGGCGATGTTTCTATTTTTTAAGGAGAATGCGCTGGAGATACCTGATGGACTAGGTCAGGTAGGAGATTTTATTGGTGGTTTAACAAATCCAATTTTAAGTTTTGTAGCCCTCATTGTTCTGCTTAGGTCATCCGCCATACAAACTAATGTCATAAAGAGTCAAGAGGAAACTCAGATTTTGGAAAGTTTCCTTTCTGAGTTTTATAGGTTGTTGGATAATATCTTTAAAAGTTCTGAGAGAATGAATAAAGATGATGGGTATGTAAATGGGTTGTTTAATCAGTTTCGAAGTGAAAGGGCTGTGCTTGCGGAATTGGCTACGAATAGTGTTGTCTATGAAGTTATGGCTAAGAATTATGTCTTAGAGGCCATAAAGTTTAAAGGTTTTTCTCGGTTTGCCTTGACTGTCAGGATGGCAATGCATCATTTGGTGGTTTCGAAGCCAAAGCAGATGTATCGATACGCGACAATGATCAAGGATTCCATGAGTGATCAAGAGAGAGTCATCTTTTTGACCTGGATTTATTACGGTTGGCCGATCGCTCGTGATTGGTTCAGAGAGTACGTGGGGGAAAGCGGGCAAATACATAACTACGGATACACCGAAGGACTCGAAGCTAAAGACTTTATCAGCGATGAGGTCTATAAGTTCTTCTCATAACAGACTCTCATGGCCCGCCCAGCGCGGGCTTTTTTTCGCCTGGAGAAACCATGTCTGCACCACGAGGCATCCGCAACAACAACCCCGGCAACATCGACTATAACCCCCGCAACGCCTGGCAGGGCCAGCTCGGTCTAGAAGTGGGCGTGGCCAAGCCCCGCTTCGCCCGGTTCGACACCCCTGAGAACGGCATCCGCGCCCTGGCCAAGCTGCTGCTCAACTACCGAGGCAAGGACGGCATGCCCGGCGTGGGCGGGAAGGGCATCGATACCGTACTCGAAACCATCAACCGCTGGGCGCCGAGCAACGAGAACAACACCAAGGCCTATGCCGAGGCCGTGGCCAAGCGCATAGGCGTGCGCACCACGGACCCGATCAACATCAAGGACCCGGGCACGCTACGCGGAATGGTGATCAGCATCATCATCCATGAGAACGGCGGCAATCCGTACACCCCGGCGATCATCGACGAAGGCGTGCGGAGGGCGCTGGCGTGAATGCTTGGTTGCTGCGGGCCGCTGGCGCCGGCCTGCTGATTCTGTTCGGCATGGTGGCGGGAACCTGGTTCACCACCAGCCACTTCCGGCCGGTTCTCGACGAGGAGCAGGCCCGGGTGGCGGCGTGCACCGCGGCGCGCGACAACCTAGCAGGCCTGGCTCAGGAACAGGGCAAGGCCCTGGGCGATCTCACCCTGGCGGCGAATGCTCGCCAGGCCGGGGCCGAGCAGGCGGTGGGCGAAGCCAAGGCCAGCGCCGATCTCGACTACGCCGCGGCGAACCGCTTGCAGCAGGAGCGCACCGGTGGCGACCAGTGCTCGGCCGCCAACTCGGTTATCGATAAGGAGCTTGGCCTATGACGCTGGTGGTGAACTCGCACCGCTGTGGGAGCGGAATGGGCCTATTTCTGACTGCAAGCCGCGCAATCCGTGGCTTTGCCTGTGGGAGCGGGGCGGTGGTGGCCTGGCCCTGCAGGAGCAGCAAAAAGGTGCAGGTCTTCCGGAAAAGTGCAGGATGTGCAGGGGGTGTTTGTCGAAACCTGCGAGCGGTGGGGGGGCTCGCAGGCATTGCGCTGCTGGCCGCCTGCGCGGGGAGGGTCGAACCCCAGATCCAATACGTCCGCGTTGAGGCGCCCGTGCAGGTGCCGTGCCGCGCGCCGGAGGTTGCGGTACCTCCGTGGGCGGCTGCCGGCCTGCGCAAGTCCGACAGCTTGGAGGTGAAGGTGAGGGCGCTGCTGGCTGAGCGCAGGCAGCGAATCGGTTATGAGAAGCAGCTTGAGGCGGCGGTACGGGCGTGTCGCTGACTATACTTTCCCATCTGAGCATCGGAGTGGGACATGGACAAGCGGACCTTCATTGGGATGGTCGAGGCAGGCGAACCGCTGATTCAGCAAGCTGTCGACGCCGTGCGTGACTATCACCAAGCTCAGGATCGTTGTGCGCCGCCTGAAGAGGTCGAGCGCCTACGCTTGATGGCTGAGTCGCTATTCCAAGCTGTCTCCGATTACCAGCTTCGCGTAATTGCCACGATGCGCGGCAAGGAACTGCCCCCGCTGCACTGATCCGCTGACCGGCAGTTGCCCAGGTGCTGCCTTGGTGGATACGATACTGTATCGATATACAGTATTTGGTGCAGCATGTACTTTCTCCTCGTTCGCCGCCGCGTGAATGGCGTGGCCATCCCTTCCGATCAGCTGCGGAAGGTCCAGCCCCTGCGGGCCGACATCCACATCGGTGACCATCACAGTGAGCCGCTGGGCCGGGTTTCGACCCAGGCGTGGGTGTTCAACCCATCACCTGGACCCGACATCATCCCCCGGCTGCATGACGCCAAGCTCAATGGCATGGCCCAGCTCGGCCTCAACATCAACGGGGTTGAAGAAATCGACGGTGCCCTTTACGCCCAGTCATGGTGGTGCAGGGCGGTGGGCGATTATGGCAACTGAGCTTCCGCAGGCCTGGCTGTCCGAGCTGAACGACCAGGTTGCCCTGGTGGCTGATCCTGATGGGCGCGCAGCGGTGCTCGATGAGATGGCTTATGCCGCGCGCCGGCGGCGAGAGGTCGATGATGGCGACCTGGTCGACATGCTGGAGATCGTCGAGTCGGCCAGGCTGTGGGCGCTGGAAGGCGCCGATCTGTGAGTAGCTATATAAAGGAAGGGGAATCGGTCGGCAGAACGCCGGGGGCTGGAATAGTTGCGTTGTCATAAAGCTGGCATTATCGAGCCATTCAGGCCCCAATAGGACCTAAAGGATGACTTTCCGAAACGATGCAGCCCCCGTGGTTAAAGGGCTGCAACTTAGTCACGCAAGCTTTTGCAACTGGATCCGCTACAAGCACCTGGTGCTGATCGACACCTTGGCGCGCACCCGCAACATGCACGCCACCGCCACGCGCATGAACCTGAGCCAGCCGGCACTGAGCAAGATGTTGCGTGACCTTGAGGAGCAGTTCGGCTTCGCCCTGTTCGAGCGCCTGCCGCGGAGCATGCCACCCACCGAACTGGGTGAATATGTGGTGCGTTATGCCCAAGGCGCGCTGGCCGAGTCGCAACAGTTCGTCGACCAGGTAAACCGCCTGCGCAATGGCGGGCACGGCTTTATCCGCGTTGGCGGGATCTTTGCCGCCACCGCGCTGGTGTTGCCGCAGGCCATCGCCGCGATCAAGGCGCGCAGCCCGTTGCTGTCGATCGAAGTGGTGGAGCATTCCAGCGATCACTTGTTGACCATGCTGGAGCAGAACAAGCTCGACATCATGATTGGCCGCTTCACCGAAGAACGCTTCAGCCAGCTGTTCGACTTTCAGCCCCTTGAGCCGGAACCGTTCAGCCTGGTGGTCAACAGCGAGCACCCGCTCAACCAGCTGGAAAGCACGCCGCTGACAGCGCTGGGCGACTGGCCGTGGGTGCTGTAGCCGGTGGGCACGCCGATCCGCAACCGCCTGGAGCAGGCCTTCCGGATTGCCGGCATTGCCACGCCTGCCGACAGCGTTGAAACCATCTCCATGCCGATGTTCCTGCAATTGCTGCAGGCGGCGCCGATGATCGCCATGTTGCCGCGCTCGATGGTTGCCGCGCAGTTGGCCAGCGGCCAACTGAAAGAATTGCGCAGCCCCTTGCACCTGGCGGCGCTGGAGTACGGCGTAGTTACCCGCAAGGACGAGCCGCTGAGCGCTTCGGCCCGTGCGTTTGTCGAGATTTTGCTGGAGGGCGCGCGGCGCCGTCAGCAGGAACAGAGATAAAGCCCATGGGGCCGCTCCCACAGCGATCGCGCCAGCTTGTGGAATTTGAGCAAGACAGTTGCTCCCGCAGGGACAGCGCATGGCTTGATGTCAATGCAGTCGGTGTGGGAGCTGGCTTGCCTGCGAAGGGCTGCGCAGCGGCCCCAATGGCCCTCAAAGTGATTGATAAACGCGCTCTGATACCTACTTTTGATAACCCAAGGTTATCGCACGATCGGATCATCTCATTGGGAATGTTGCCCAAGGCTTCTTACAGTGGTCGCAGCCATAACAAGAAGCCAGCCGCACCGCCCTGAGAGGTCCCATGCAACTGATTGCCAAATCCGGTGACCTTGCCGTCATCCGCCTCAACCCGCTGGACAACGTGCTCATCGCCCGCCAGGCCCTGCCGCAAGGCATGCGCCTGGACGCCGAGGCGATTACCGTGCGTCAGCCGATCCCCTCGGGCCACAAGCTCGCTACCGAGCGTGTAGAGCAGGGCCAGCCCCTGCGCCGTTACGGGCAGATCATCGGTTTTGCCTCTCAGGCCATCGACGCCGGCGAACACGTGCATGTGCACAACGTGCAGATGGGCGATTTCGCCCGTGACTACGCCTTCGGTGTCGACACCCGCAGCCAGCCCGGCCGCGAGGCACAGTTCCAGGGCATCGTGCGCACCGATGGCCGGGTCGCCACCCGCAACTACATCGGCATCCTCACCTCGGTGAACTGCTCGGCGACCGTGGCCCGGGCCGTGGCCGACCATTTTCGCCGCGACATCCACCCTGAAGTGCTGGCTGATTACCCGAACATCGACGGCGTGGTGGCGCTGACCCACGGCGCCGGCTGTGCGGTGGACCCCAGCGGTGAAGCCCTGGGCCTGTTGCGCCGCACCCTGGCCGGGTACGCCGTACACCCCAATTTCGCTGCCGTGCTGATCATCGGCCTGGGCTGCGAAACCAACCAGATCGAAAGCCTGCTGGAAACCCAGGGCCTGCAGGCCAGCGCCCAGCTGCGCGCCTTCACCATCCAGGGTATCGGCGGCACCAGCAAAACCATCGCCGCCGGTATCGAGCAGGTCAAGGCGCTGCTGGCCGAGGCCAACCAGGTGCAGCGACAGCCGGTCAGTGCACGGCACCTGGTGGTCGGCCTGCAATGTGGCGGTTCCGATGGCTATTCCGGCATTACCGCCAACCCGGCGTTGGGCAATGCCGTCGACCGTCTGGTGGCCGCCGGCGGCACCGCAATCCTCTCCGAGACCCCGGAAATCTACGGTGCCGAGCACCTGCTCACCCGCCGTGCGGTCAGCCGCGAGGTTGGCGAAAAGCTGGTGGCCCGCATCCGCTGGTGGGAAGACTACTGCCAGCGCATGAACGCCGAGCTGAACAACAACCCCTCGGCCGGCAACAAGGCCGGGGGCCTGACCACCATCCTCGAGAAGTCCCTCGGTGCGGTGGCCAAGGCTGGCTCCAGCAACCTGGTCGATGTGTACCAGTACGCGGAAGCGGTGCACGCCCAGGGCCTGGTATTCATGGATACCCCCGGTTACGACCCGGTTTCGGCCACCGGTCAGGTCGCTGGCGGTGCCAACCTGATTGCCTTCACCACCGGCCGTGGCTCGGCCTACGGCTGCGCCCCGGCGCCGTCGATCAAGCTGGCCACCAACAACCGGGTGTTCGAGCACCAGGAAGAAGACATGGACGTCAATTGCGGCGGTATCGCCGACGGCTCCACCAGCATCGAGGAGCGCGGCGCGTTCATCTTCGAACAGATGCTGCGCATCGCTTCCGGTGAGCGCAGCAAGAGTGAGCTGCACGGCTACGGGCAGAACGAATTCGTGCCCTGGCAGATCGGTGCCGTGACCTGATCGCCAGCCCTGTCCCATTTCCGAGGCAACCGCAATGACTCAAGCCACACATTACAACGTGCAAACGCTCACCACCTTCGTCGAGCGGCTGTTCGAAAAGGCCGGCGCCGACGCCGAAGTCGCCCAGGTAGTGACCCGGGTACTGCTCGAAGGCGAATTGCTGGGCCATCGCACCCATGGCCTGAATCTGGTCAGCCGCTACATCGACGGCATGCTCGGCGGCCAGGTCAAGGCCCGCGCTCAGGTACTGGAGCAGGTGTCGGACAGTGGCATTTCCAGCCTGTTCGATGGCCACTACGTGTTGGGGCCGTACTGCGTCAGCCGTGCTCTGGACTGCGCGGCAAAGGGCGCCACTTTGCAGGGTATCGGTATCGCCGTTGTGCGCCGTGCCGCGCATATCGGCTGCCTGGCAGCCTACCTCAAGCCTTACACCGACCAGGGCCTGGTAGCCATGCTGTATTCCTCGGACCCGTCGGTAGGGCTGGTCTGCGCCCATGGTGGCGTCGACCCGGTGTACACCCCCAACCCGATTGCCGCGGGCATCCCGACCCAGGGCGAGCCGATTCTGCTGGACGTGAGCATGTCCACCGTCACCCTCGGCCTGGTCGGCCAGTGCCGCGACGCCGGCAGCCGCCTGCCGCACCCGGTGCTGGTGAGCAATGACGGGCAACTGAGCGACGACCCGCGCGACTTCTTCACCAGCCCGCAAGGCAGCATCCTGCCCTTGGGTGGCCAGGCTTTCGGCCACAAAGGTTTCGCCCTGGCGCTGCTGGTAGAAGCCCTGACCTCGGGGCTGGCCGGCCATGGCCGCAAGGACGCACCAGACCAGTGGGGTGCCTCGGCCACCGCCGTGGTCATCGACCCGCGTTTCTTCGGCGGCCTGCAAGCGTTCACCGACGAAACCAGCTTCCTCGGCCGGCTGGTCCTGGCCAGCCGGCCACTCGACCCCGAGCGCCCGGTGCGCCTGCCTGGGCAGGCTGGCCTTGCCTTGCGCCGCCAGGCCCTGGAGCAGGGCGCAAGCCTTTCGTCACAGCTGGTGGCCGACCTTGACCGCCTGGCCGGGCAGCTGCAACTGCCGGCACTTTCCCAATGAATGACAGTAAGGGTACACACATGACTGATCGAGCGAACGGCAAGCGACCGCTGCCACTGAATCACGATGCCAGCGCGTTCGACAGCGGCAGTTGGGTAGGGCGGGTCTGGCTGCCGGAGCAGGGCCCTGCGGTGGTACTGGTGAAGGCCGGTGCCGTGCACGACATCAGCGCCCATGTAGCCACCGTCTCGGCCCTGCTGGAGTTGGCCGACCCGGTGGCCTACCTGCGCGGCCTGCCGCTGGCCGAGCCACTGATCGGGCTGCCAGCCTTGCTGGGCAACAGTGACCCGGCCCGACGCGACCCGCGCCAGCCATGGCTGCTGGCACCCATCGACCTGCAGGCGGTGAAGGCCGCTGGGGTGACCTTCGCCACCAGCCTGCTGGAGCGCGTGGTCGAAGAGCAGGCCAAGGGCGACCCGGCCAAGGCCGATGCCATCCGTGACACCCTGGCCAGCCGCATCGGCGCCGACCTGTCGCAGATCGTGCCGGGCTCGGCCCAGGCCGAGGCGCTGCGCAAGGTGCTGGTGGAGCAGGGCCTGTGGTCGCAGTACCTGGAAGTGGGTATTGGCCCGGATGCCGAGGTGTTCACCAAGGCCCAGCCGCTGTCGGCGGTCGGCCACGGCGCCGACATCGGTATCCACCCCAAGTCGAGCTGGAACAACCCCGAGCCGGAAGTGGTGCTCGCGGTGTCGAGTGATGGTCGCATCAAGGGTGCGATGCTCGGCAACGACGTCAACCTGCGCGACTTCGAAGGCCGTAGCGCCTTGCTGCTGTCCAAAGCCAAGGACAACAATGCCTCCACCGCGGTTGGCCCGCTGCTGCGCCTGTTCGACGAAAGTTTCGGCCTGGACGACGTGCGCGCCGCCGAGGTGGACTTGCAGGTGGTGGGCGAAGACGGTTTCATCCTCGCCGGCCGCAGCTCCATGCGCCAGATCAGCCGCGACCCGCAGGACCTTGTGCAGCAAACCCTCAACGAGAACCATCAGTACCCCGACGGCCTGGTGCTGTTCCTCGGTACCTTGTTCGCCCCCAAGCAGGACCGCGACCAACCGGGCAACGGCTTCACCCACAAGCCGGGCGATGTGGTGAGCATCAGCAACCCGCAACTGGGTACCCTGTGCAACCGCGTGACCACCAGCGACCTGGCACCGCAGTGGCACTTTGGCCTGCGTGCGCTGATCGACAGCCTCGGCCGACGCGGGCTGCTGGAAGTTGCAACCACCGCGCGCCAGCCTTGAGCGGCGCGCTGCGTCAGGGAGGGCGCAGCTTGAACGAAGGACCGCCAAGGCGCTGACAGCGCGGCAACAATAATAATAAAGGTCATCACATGAACCCTATGAAGAAGTACCAACGCATCACCGTCGTGTTCCTGCTGTTGATCGGCATCGTCAACTACCTGGACCGTAGTGCACTGTCGATCGCCAACACCTCGATCCAGAAAGACATGATGATCAGCCCGTCGCAGATGGGCATCCTGTTGTCGGCGTTCTCCATTGCCTATGCCTTTGCCCAGCTGCCGATGGGCATGATCATCGACCGTCTGGGCAGCAAGATCGCCCTCGGCGCTTCGCTGCTGGGCTGGTCGTTGGCCCAGGCAGCGTTCGGCATGGTCAACAGCTTCGCCGGCTTCATGGGCCTGCGGGTGCTGCTGGGGATTGGCGAGGCGCCTATGTTCCCGTCGGCGGCCAAGGCCCTGTCGGAGTGGTTCGATGCCAATGAACGCGGTACCCCGACCGGCGTGGTCTGGTCCTCGACCTGCCTCGGCCCGTGCCTGGCGCCACCCTTGCTGACGCTGTTCATGGTCAACTTCGGCTGGCGCGGCATGTTCATCATCACCGGTGTGATCGGCGTGGTGCTGGCGCTGTGCTGGCTGACCTTCTACAAAAGCAAGGCACGTTACCTGGCGGAGCTTGCTGCCGAGGGCAAGCCGTTGCCGAGTGGGCAGCAGGTGCCTGCAGCCACTGCACATGCGCCGAAGGCCTCGTACTTCGCCGGCTGGCTCGACCTGTTCAAGCACCGCAGTACCTGGGGCGCGGTGCTCGGCTTCATGGGCGTGATCTACATGCTCTGGCTGCACCTGACCTGGCTGCCTGGCTACTTCGAGCGTGAGCACGGCCTGGACCTGTACAAGACTGCCTGGGTAGTGTCGCTGGCCTATGGCTTTGGCGCAGCGGGCACGATCGTTGCCGGGCGCTTCTGCGACTTGCTGGTCAAGCGCGGCATGAGCGTGCTGGCCAGCCGCAAGTTCAGTGTCATCACCGGCCTGGTGCTGGCGGCGCTGTTCACTTTGCCGCTGTCGTTCGTCACCGGCCTGACCGGTTGCATCATCCTGCTGTGCCTGGCGCTGTTCAGCATCAACATGGCCAGTGCCACCGCCTGGATGATCGTCAACACCATCGTCGACAGCCAGCGCGTGGCCTCGTTTGGCTCGATCCAGAACTTCGGCGGCTACATTGCCGGCTCGGTGGCGCCGATCGTCACCGGCTTCAGCATCCAGTATTCGGGCTCGTTCACCACGGCGTTCATGATCAGTGCGGTAGTGGCGCTGTGTTCGGCGGTGGCCTACTTCCTGCTGCTGCAGGCGCCGATTGGCAGTGCCAAGGTCAAGGCGGCGGAGATAATCGGGGCGACGGAACAGGTGTGAATTCCGGGGGGGCGCTTTGCGCCCCAATCGCGACGCAAGGCAGCCCCCAAGCCGATAGCCAATTGTTGAGCGACCCACGGCACTTGCCAGGCATACTGGTCTGTATGTATAACCAGTATCCATTCCAGCCGCCTGACCCCAGCCCGTGATCGCCCATTCCGTCGACGACCCGTTCTACTACCTGCACAACTTCCGCCAGGTGCTGCTGTGGGTCGAACAGCGCTACGAAGACCTGCTCGACGACCAGGAACTCGCTTTCATCCGCACCTTCGGCCAACTGGACGCCCCGGCACAGGCCCTGATGGTGCGCATGGTCATGCGCAAGGGCGAGCTGTTTCGCAGCGACCGCCTTGACTATGCCGAAATCGGCGATACCGGGCAGGCCCTGCAGCCGTTGCTGGCCCTCGGCTGGGTACGGGAGCCCGCGCAACTGGAACTGGAGCAACTGTTCGCCCTGTTGCGCAAGGACGAATTTGCCCGTTGTTTTGCCCCACAGCTGAGCCGCCCTCGCGCCGCCAAGCATGACCTGCTTGCACAGCTGCAACCTCTGGGCCTGCAAGCCCGTTCACTGGTCGAGTGGTTCCCGGACAGCGGCATGCGCATCCTCCATTGGTGCCTGCAACCCTTGTGCGACCGCATGCGCCTGCTGTTCTTCGGCAACCTGTACCAGGACTGGTCGGACTTCGTCCTCGCCGACCTTGGCTTGTTGCGCTACGAACAGGTGCCGTTCAGCCCCGATTCGCGTGCCCTTCAACAACGTGCCGAAGTCGACCTGGCCATGGCCTTGCACAGTTGCGCCGAGCGCCTTGAGCAAGGCGACGACCCGCAGGCGATCCTGGCAGCCATGCAGGGCCTGCACAGCGACAACCCATGGCTGGCCCGGCGCCATGCGCGCCTGCAATTCGCCTTGGGCCAGCAATGCGAGCGTCTGGGCGACTGGGCGCAGGCCATGGCTGTGTACACGCAGTGCAGCCACGCCCAGGCGCGCATCCGCCAGGTGCGGGTGCTGGAGCGCAGCGAGCAGTGGCACCAAGCCCATGCGCTGGCGCTGCAACTGGCCGCGGCACCGGCCAACGCCCTGGAAGTGCAGGCGCTGGAACGCATGTTGCCACGCCTGGCACGCAAGCTCGGTGGCCCGCCACAGCGGCGCCAGCGTGTCGCGCCGCTGGAACTGATCGAGCTGGAGCTGCCCCGGGAACAGGCAGCGCTGGGCGTGGAGGAGGCGGTACGCCAGTACCTGGCCGAAGCCGGTGGGCCGGTGCATTACGTGGAGAACACGCTGTTCAACAGCCTGTTCGGCCTGCTGTGCTGGGAGGCGATCTTCGCCCCGGTGCCTGGCGCCTTCTTCAACCCATTCCAGGCCGCCCCGCAGGACCTGCACGACGGTGATTTCCAGCAACGCCGCAGTGCTCTGTTCGACCGTTGCCTGGGGCGACTCGACGATGGCAGCCATCACAGCGCGATTCTCGACTGCTACACCGCCAAGCAAGGCCTGCAGTCGCCGTTCGTGTTCTGGTCCGTGCTCAGCGAAGAGTTGCTTGAGCAAGCCCTGGCCTGCCTGCCGGCGGCCCATTTGAAACAGTGCTTCCTGCGCCTGCTGCAGGACATCCGAAACAACCGCGCCGGCATGCCCGACCTGATCCAGTTCTGGCCCGAACAGGGCCGCTACCGCATGGTCGAGGTCAAGGGGCCCGGCGACCGCCTGCAGGACAACCAGCTGCGCTGGCTGGAGTTCTGCCGGGCGCACGGTTTGCCTGTCGCGGTGTGCCATGTACGCTGGAGCGAAACGCCTTGAGCTATAGCGTGGCGGTACGGGCCTTGTGCGAGTTCAGCGCCAAGGTAGGCGACCTGGACCTGCGCTTCACCCCATCACCCACCGCTCAGGAGGGGATCGAAGGGCATCGGCGCGTGGTGGCGCGACGCGCCGCGGGCTACGAGTCGGAAATTACCCTCGAAGGCCAGTTCGAAACCCTGAAAGTGCGTGGCCGCGCCGACGGTTACGACCCCACCTGCAACCGCCTGGAAGAGATCAAGACCCACCGTGGCGACCTGTCGCGCCAGCCGGCCAACCATCGCCAGTTGCACTGGGCGCAGGCCAAGGTCTATGGCTGGTTGATGTGCCAGGCTCGGCAACTGCCGGACATCGAGGTGGCGCTGGTGTACCTGGACGTGGACAGCGATGGCCAGACGCTGATCAGTGAACACTGCACGGCAGCCGAACTGCAGGCCTTCTTCGAAACCCAGTGCCAACGCTTTCTGGCTTGGGCACAAGAGCAGGAGCAGCGCCTGGCCGAGCGTAACCAGGGCCTGCAAGCGCTGGGCTTCCCCTATCCGGCGTTCCGCCAGGGCCAGCGACAACTGGCGGAAACCCTGTACAAGGCCGTGAGTACCGGCCGTTGCCTGATGGCCCAGGCCAGTACCGGAATTGGCAAGACCCTCGGTACCTTGTTCCCCCTGCTCAAGGCCATGGTGCCGCAGCAACTGGACAAGCTGTTCTTTCTCACCGCCAAGACCCCGGGCCGGGCCCTGGCCCTGGATGCCATGCGCCAGATCACCCATGCCACGCCGCAGCCGGCCTTGCGCACGCTGGAGCTGATCGCCCGCGACAAAGCCTGCGAGCACCCCGACAAGGCCTGCCATGGCGAATCCTGCCCCTTGGCCGCAGGCTTCTACGACCGCCTGCCGGCCGCGCGCGCTGCGGCGGCAGCGTTGCCCATGCTTGACCGCGCCCAGCTGCGCGAAGTGGCATTGGCGCACCAGGTATGCCCGTATTACCTGGGCCAGGAGATGGCGCGCTGGGTAGACGTGCTGGTGGCTGATTACAACTACTACTTCGATGCCCATGCCTTGTTGTTCGGCCTGACCCAGGCCAACCAGTGGCGGGTCGCGGTGCTGGTGGATGAGGCGCACAACCTGGTCGAGCGCGGCCGCGGCATGTACAGCGCCAGCCTCGACCAGGGGCAGTTGCAGGCCCTGCGCCAGAGCAAACCGCCTGGGCTGGTTAGTGCGCTGGACCGGCTGAACCGGCAGTGGAACGCCCTCTACAAGGAGCAGCGCGCGCCGTACCAGGCCAGCGAGTCGCTGCCAGATGCTTTGCTGCGTGCCCTGCAGCAATGCATCGGGCTGATCCAGGAACAGATGAACCAGGCACCCGCGCAAATGGACCCGCAGGTGCTGCAGTTCTTCTACCAGGCGTTGCAGTTCAGCCGGGTCGCCGAGCTGTTCGACGAGCACTTCCTGTTCGACATCAGCCAGCGCCAGGGGCCACGCAAGCGGCGGCTGGCGACCCTGTGCCTGCGCAATGTCACCCCGGCGCGCCTGTTGGGCCCACGCATGCAGGCGGCGCGCAGCGTGACGCTGTTCTCCGCCACCCTGAGCCCACGGCATTTCTACAGCGACCTGCTGGGCATGCCGGTCGATACCGCCTGGCTGGAAGTGGCCGCGCCGTTTCGCGCCGAACAGCTGGAGGTGCGCATTGCCAGCCACGTATCCACCCGCTACCAGCAACGCCAGGCTTCGCTGGCGCCGATCGTCGAGCTGATTGCCCGGCAGTACGAGCGGATGCCGGGTAATTACCTGGCGTTCTTCAGCAGTTTCGAGTACCTGCAACAGGTGGCCGGGCTGCTGGCCGAGCGGCATCCACAGATACCCATGTGGGCCCAGGAACCGGGCATGGACGAAGCGGCCCGCCAGGGCTTTCTCGATCGCTTTGTGGCGGATGGCCGTGGGGTGGGCTTTGCGGTGCTGGGTGGTGCATTCGGGGAGGGGGTGGACTTGCCGGGCACACGGCTGATCGGCGCGTTTGTCGCCACCCTCGGGCTACCCCAGGTCAACCCGGTCAACGAGCAGTTCAAGCAGCGCCTGGGGCGGCAGTTTGGTGCGGGGTTCGATTACGCCTATCTCTACCCGGGCGTGCGCAAGGTTATCCAGGCGGCAGGCCGGGTCATCCGGGGCGACCAGGACCGTGGAGTTCTGGTCTTGATCGACGAGCGCTTCGCCGAACCCCGAGTGCAGCAGATGTTCCCGGGGTGGTGGCCGGCGCCGGGAGGTTAACGCGGCCCCGGCGATGGGCCGCAAAGCGGCCCCAATCTAGGCATCAAGGCTAGCCCGGCATACCGTCAGCCCGTGGCCGCAGCAGGATGGGCAGGTAGTGGCGCAGGAACAGCAGCAGCGCCAGGCTCCAGCACACCACCGAAAGGCTCACCCCCAGCGGCGTGAACAGCGGCAGCACCACCCGCGCCAGCGTCGCCAGTTGGATCAAGGCAAAGGCCCAGGCAATGCTGGTCGGCACCTGCAGCGGCCTGCCGGTGTGGCCCAGGCTGACCCGTGCCATCATCGCCAGGATCAAGCCGCTCATGGCGCCCACGGTCAGGGCGTGGGTCACCAGGCTCGGGCCCAGCGCCACCCCGGCATGCCACAGCGCCATGCCCAGGCAGGCAATGGCAATCCAGGCATAGGCCAGATGCAGCGACCACAGCAGGGGCACACGCCACAGGCCGCGGTCATGCCACAAGGCCAGGCGGGCTGTATGCAGGGCAAACAAGGTGCCGAACAGCACGGCCAGGCCGATACGCGGCGTATCGGCCAAACCCGAAGCAAAGGCCAGCGGTACCGCCACGCTCAGCAGCAGGCAGGCCCGGTCCAGCCAGGGGCGGGCAGGGGCCGGTGCCATGTTGCCCAGGCCGCGCCGGGTAAAGAACGGGATCACCCGCCCGCCAAGCACGGTCATCATCGCGGCCACCAGCCACAACCCGGCAAACACCCCGCGGCGCTGCCACAATTCGTCCTGGCGCAGCCAGCCGACCAGGGTCAGCCACTGGCAGGCGGCGATCAACAGCACCAGGCCGACGATCGGGTAGTTGTTACGCAAGCGCCGCTGCACGATCGGCCGTGCCAGCGCCAGCCCCACCAGCGGCAGGAAGCTGCCCTCGATCACTACCAGCACGCTGCCCGGTAGTGGCAGGAACCAGCTCACCCGGCCCAGCAGCCAAAGCAGGAACAAGCCCTGTAGCGCGCGCCCGTTCAAGCCTGGGATGCCGCTCCAGTTCTGCACGGCGGTCAGCAGGAAACCCGCGATGATGGCGGCAGCAAAGCCATAGAGCATTTCGTGGCGGTGCCAGGCGAGCATGCCGCCGGGGGGCGTGGGCTCCAGCGCACCGGCCAGTACGCCGCCCCACAACAGCAAGGCGAGCAGCGCAAACAAACTGCCACCCAAGAAGAATGGGCGGAAACCCAGGCCCCAGACGGCCTGGCGTGGGCGTGAATCGATCGGCTGCACAAGCATGGCTGACCTTCGTTCGTTCAGTGGGCTCAATTGGGGTAAGATCACGATCCGTGCCAGCTCCGAACCCCTTGTATATCAAGGTGATGGCACTTCTCCGGGTCCGAATGACATGTGTATTCCGCTGTTATTTGGACCTGTTTGTATGTCGTATTGACTTGCTTCAGGGTCTGGCCGGTTCGCCGCTGGCCAACGCTTCGCTACAGGATTCACGTTTTGTCCGACCTCTCGAAAAATCCGCTGCTGCAGTACATGGCCCGCCTGGCCCCATCCAGCCAGCAAACCATGCGCTACATCCTTCAGGACGCCGCCGATCGGCTGGGTTTTGTCGACTGCAATATCGTCGATGTGCCCTGGCATCGGCTCGAGCCCGGCCATGTGATCGCCCTGGTGGCGGCGCTGCGTGCGGATGGTTACGCCCCCAACAGCTCGTCGCTGTACGTCAACGCCATTCGCGGTGTGATGAACGAAGCCTGGCGCCAGGGCCTGATCGATCACGAGCAGTTGCTGCGCATTCGCGAAGTCAAGCCGGCCACCGGCAGCCGCCTGCCGCCGGGGCGCAACCTGCGCCGCAGCCTGATTCGCGAGCTGATGGATGTGTGCGCGGCCGACTCACGGCCGCAGGGTGTGCGTGACGCGGCCATCATCGCCTTGCTGTACGGCACCGGCATGCGCAAGTCGGAATCGGTGGACATCGACCTGGACCAGGTCGACTTCGAGGCGCGCAGCCTGCAGGTGCTGGGCAAGGGCAACCGCCAGTTGATCAAGTACGCCCCGCCATGGGCGTTCGAGAAGTTGCAGGCGTGGCTGGACCTTCGCCGCCAGGACTTGCCCGCAGGGGCCGAAGACGACCCGTTCCTGTTCAACCGCATCCGCCGTGGCAACCATATAACCCGGGCGCGTATCACCAAGCATGCCATTTACTACATCGCCCGCCAGCGTGGTGCGCAGGTGGGCGTGAAGATCATGCCGCACGACTTCCGTCGCGCGTTCATCACCCGGGTGATCGAAGAGCACGACCTGTCCATTGCCCAGAAGCTGGCGCATCACGCCAATATCCAGACCACCGCCATCTATGACCGGCGTGACGACAACGAACGCCGGCGTGCGGTGGACCGCTTCGATTACTGAGGCCTTGTCGCTGTATAAAGGGCTTGCTCTAACCCTGTGGGAAATCGCCCAGTCCTTTGGGCTGCGCTGTCGCGTAGAGAACTGAATCCGCAAGCAGTACGCGTACCCTGTGGGAGCGGCTTTAGCCGCGAAGAATCCAACGCGGTGCATGGCACCGGCTGCGCCGGTGTTCGCGGCTAAAGCCACTCCTACAGAGTCCCTGCTAATTCAATGAGTTCTGTGCAGTTCTGTGGGAGATTCTATGGTTTTCAGCAAGCCAGTTTCGCGCCTTTAGTGACGTATTCGTCCTGATTTTTCATCAGGGCGAATGCCACCCGCGCGAGCTTTCTTGCCAGGATTACCAACGCTTGGGTTGTTGCTTTACCACTGCTCCGATGCTGTTCGTAAAGCCCTTTCCAGGCTGCCGATCTGCTGGCCGCCATCGCAGCGTTGTGCAATAAGCGACGAATTTCTGAACAACCTCGCTTGGTGAGGCGACGTCGCCCATTCTTCTGTCCGGAATCACTGACTCGTAAATCCATTCCTAGGAATGCAATGTACGAGTCACTGCTTTTGAACTCGCCCCTTGTAAAAGCCATCACCAATGCTGCGGCGGTGAGAAAACCAATGCCCTCTACTGCCTGGCAGCGAGCGACTTGTTCCTGCAGCCCAGCGTCTCGCAGTACTTCTTTAATCTTCTTTTGAATCAACTGATCCAGCCGATCTATCGACTTCACAAAAGTTTCGAAGGCGGCTTTCAAAAGGCTTTCGTTAGCCCAGCTCTGAGTCATTGCAGTACGAGCAGTCACCAAGGCGGCTCTGCGTCGCAAGAGGCTCTGAAGCTTGCCGTAGACAGCGGGAGGCGGGCTCCAAGGGCGAAGGTCCTCGCCTTCATTTTTTAAAAAACGGGACAGCAACCGAGCATCGGAGGGGTCGGTTTTAACCCGTCCCCCAACACTCTTCCGGTAGTTGCTCAATTGAAAACCATCGATGACATAGACCTCGAAGCCTAGGCTGTGGGCCAATTCAACCAGGTCCAAGTGATAGACGTTGGTCGCCTCAACAGCGATAGCGGTGTTGAGGGGTTGTTGCTTGAGCCACCTTCTGATCTCGAGTTTGGAGTTTTTGAGCCTGATGATCTCGTCGCGATCATCGTGGTGGATAACCAGCTCAGCTTTCGCGACATCCGCACCCACGATCAACTTACCTACCTGCATTGCCATGGGCCGCTCCTCACGTTATGGTTTTTCGGCTTGAAGGGGTTTCACCAAGAGGCGCTGGCTTGTTTCTATCGTCGCTTGCAAACGATGCATTCTTTATCGGCGCTTTGGTGGAAGGGGTGGGGCGATGTCTCCCACGGTCTGTACTGCTGTGAACAGTCAGAATCGGGCATTTAGTCCCACCACCCCTTCAAGTCTAACCATACAAGCGGGTTCACCCGCGAACACGGGCGAAGCCCGTGCCATGCACTGGGTTGGATTCTTCGCGGGTAAACCCGCTCCCACAGAGGCCGTGTCGCAGCATCGGGTAATTTTTGCCTTGGGATCCCAGCACCGAAACAGGGCCGAAGCACGCCCCTGTCTTGTGCGCCATCTCCCTCTATGCCCGATGCCAGAGCGGCCATGGCAAATCCTTCATCTTCGTCCACCTGCGGAGTTGGCCCGCAACCTGCTATATCCAGCCTGCGAATTTGATCGAGTGGTCAGGGCGCGCACGCCATAGCCGTGCGTGCCTGCCACTCTAAACGGCCAGCAGGCCACGGATTTCAGGGGCCGCAGGATGTCGCTCGCGGAGCAGATCGAACAACAACACGACGATGCCGGCTGGAGCGCTCACCTGCAGTTGCGCTTCGTCAAACGCGACAAGGTGACCCGCCTTGGTGCGTGGCGGCATTTCGGACCTCTTTTGGTGCAGCGGCCATTCTATCCCGAAGGTGCACCGTGCCATGTCTACGTGCTGCACCCGCCCGGAGGGATCGTCGCTGGCGACCGCCTGGAGCTGGATATCCAGCTGGAGCCGGGCAGCCACGCGCTGCTGACCATGCCCGGCGCCAGCAAGTTCTACCGCAGCATCGGCCCGACCGCGCGGCTGGTCCAGCGTTTTCACCTGGGCGCCGACAGCACCCTGGAGTGGCTGCCGCAGGACAGCATCTTCTTCTCCGGCGCCCGCGCCAGCCTCGACAGCCGTTTCACCCTCGAAACGGGGGCGCGCCTGCTGGCCTGGGAAACCCTGTGCCTGGGGCGCCCGGTGATGAGCGAACGGTTCGATCACGGAGCCCTCGACAGCCGCTTGCACATCGAACTGCCCGACGAAGTGGGCCTGCACGAGCGCCTGCGCGTCGAAGGCGGGCGCCTGAGCAAGCTTGGCGGGCATCCGCTGCTGGCCACCTTCTGCGCCGCACCCGCCGACCAGGCCGTGCTGGATCTGGTGCGCCCGCTGCTCGACGAGATGGCCAACCCGGCCGGCGCGACCCTGCTCGGGTCGTTGCTGGTGATTCGCGTGCTCGACCATGACAACCAACACCTGCAACGCACCCTGCAACGCCTGTGGCATGTGCTGCGCCCGGCCGTCCTCGGCCTGCCGGCCTGCCCGCCGCGTATCTGGGCCACCTGAGAGAGCGCCATGGAGCTGACCCCGAGAGAGAAAGACAAACTGCTGCTGTTCACCGCCGCGCTGCTGGCGGAGCGGCGCCTGGCCCGTGGCCTGAAACTCAACTACCCGGAAGCGGTGGCGTTGATCAGTGCCGCCGTGCTCGAAGGCGCCCGTGATGGCCGCACCGTCGCCGAGCTGATGAGCCTGGGGCGTGAAGTATTGAGCCGCGAGCAGGTAATGCCTGGCATCGCCGAAATGCTCCACGACGTGCAGGTTGAAGCGACCTTCCCGGATGGCACCAAGCTGGTGACCGTGCATGACCCCATCGTTTGAAATTGCCCAGGAGCCCCGCATGATCCCAGGTGAAATCCAGGTCGCCGCCGGCGACATCGAGCTGAACAGCGGCCGCGCGACAGTAAGCGTCAGCGTGGCCAACCATGGCGACCGGCCGGTGCAGGTCGGCTCGCACTACCACTTTTACGAAGTCAACGAGGCGCTGGTGTTCGAGCGCGCGCCTACGCTGGGCTTTCGTCTGGACATCCCCGCGGGTACCGCCGTGCGCTTCGAGCCTGGTCAGGCGCGTACCGTGCAACTGGTGGCATACGCCGGCAAGCGCGAGGTCTACGGCTTCCAGGGCAAGGTGATGGGCGCGCTGGAGGGCAGGGCATGAGCCGCATTTCCCGCCAGGCCTATGCCGACATGTTCGGCCCCACCGTGGGCGACCGCGTGCGCCTGGCCGACACCGCGCTGTGGGTCGAGGTGGAGCACGACTTCACCATCTATGGCGAAGAGGTAAAGTTCGGTGGCGGCAAGGTCATCCGCGATGGCATGGGGCAGGGCCAGATGCTGGCTGCCGAAGCCATGGACCTGGTACTGACCAACGCCCTGATCATCGACCACTGGGGCATCGTCAAGGCCGATATCGGCATCAAGCACGGGCGTATCGCGGTGATCGGCAAGGCTGGCAACCCCGATGTGCAGCCGGGCGTGAACGTGCCGGTGGGCCCCGGCACCGAGGTGATCGCGGCCGAGGGCAAGATCGTCACCGCCGGTGGTGTCGACTCGCACATCCACTTCATCTGCCCGCAGCAGGTGGACGAGGCGCTGAACAGCGGTGTCACCACCTTCATCGGCGGCGGTACCGGGCCAGCCACCGGCACCAACGCCACCACCTGCACGCCCGGCCCCTGGTACCTGGCGCGCATGCTCCAGGCTGCCGACAGCCTGCCGATCAACATCGGCTTGCTGGGCAAGGGCAACGCCTCGCGGCCGGAAGCGCTGCGCGAGCAGATCGCAGCCGGCGCCGTGGGCCTCAAGCTGCACGAAGACTGGGGTTCGACACCAGCAGCCATCGACTGCTGCCTGGGCGTGGCCGAGGAAATGGACATCCAGGTGGCGATCCACACCGACACCCTCAACGAGTCCGGCTGCATCGAAGACACCCTGTCGGCGATCGGCGACCGCACCATCCACACCTTCCACACCGAGGGTGCTGGTGGCGGTCACGCCCCGGACATCATCCGCGCGGCAGGCCAGGCCAACGTGTTGCCTTCCTCGACCAACCCGACCCTGCCGTACACGGTCAACACCGTGGACGAGCACCTGGACATGCTCATGGTTTGCCACCACCTGGACCCGAGCATCGCCGAAGACGTGGCCTTTGCCGAGTCGCGCATCCGCCGCGAAACCATCGCCGCCGAGGACATTCTCCACGACATGGGCGCCTTTGCCATGACTTCGTCCGACTCCCAGGCCATGGGCCGGGTTGGCGAGGTGGTGCTGCGCACCTGGCAGGTGGCCCACCAGATGAAGCTGCGCCGCGGGCCACTGGCGCCGGACACCAGCTACAGCGACAACTTCCGGGTCAAGCGCTACATCGCCAAGTACACCATCAACCCGGCACTGACCCACGGCATCGGCCACGAAGTGGGCTCGGTGGAAGTTGGCAAACTGGCCGACCTGGTGCTGTGGGCGCCGGCGTTCTTTGCGGTCAAGCCGGCCCTGGTGATCAAGGGCGGAATGATCGTCACCGCGCCCATGGGGGACATCAACGGTTCCATCCCCACGCCGCAACCGGTGCATTACCGCCCGATGTTCGGCGCCCTGGGCGCGGCGCGGCATGCCACGCGCATGACCTTCCTGCCCCAGGCGGCGATGGACCGTGGCGTGGCCGAGGAGTTGAACCTGCGCAGCCTGATCGGCGTGGCCCACGGCTGCCGCCGGGTGCGCAAGCCCGACATGGTCCACAACACTTTGCAGCCGCTGATCGAGGTCGATGCGCAGACCTACCAGGTGCGTGCCGACGGTGAACTGCTGGTCTGCGAACCGGCCCGCGAACTGCCGCTGGCCCAGCGTTACTTCCTGTTCTGAAGGAGCACCGATGATTGTCTTGACCCGCCGTATCACCGAGCCCGGCACGCTGGGCGAAACCGGCACCGTTACCCTGGACGTGGACAGCCGCATCAAGAGCCGCCTGCGGGTGACCCTGGATGATGGTCGCGAGGCCGGGCTGATGCTCGAACGCGGCCACCTGCTGCGCGGAGGCGAACTGCTGGCCGATGCCGAGGGCACCCAGCTGATCCGCGTGCTGGCAGCGCCCGAGGCGGTGTCCACGGTGCGTTGCACCGACCCGCACCTGCTGGCCCGCGCCGCCTATCACCTGGGCAACCGCCATGTACCGCTGCAGATCGAACCCGGCCTGTTGCGCTTCCAGCACGACCACGTGCTGGACGACATGTTGCGTGGCCTGGGCCTGACGGTAGAGGCCGAACAGGCACCGTTCGAGCCTGAAGCGGGCGCCTATCAGAGCGCACCGCACAGCCACAGCCATAGCCACACCCACGGCCACGATCACCCGTTCGTGCGCCTGCCTGCCCATTCCTGAACTGCCTGGAGCAACCGATGAAAAAGACTTTCGCCCTGTTTCTGCTGATGCTGGCTCTGCCTGCCTTCGCCCACCCCGGGCACGACGCCAACCCGCTGCAGGACGGCCTGCTGCACCCGCTGACCGGTCTTGACCACCTGCTGATGCTGCTGGGCACCGGTGTGCTCGCCGCGCTGACCCGGCGCAACCTGACGCTACCCCTGGCAACCCTGGCGGCGATGTTTGGCGGCGCGGTGTGCGGCCACCTGTTCGGCGATGTACTGGGTATGGAAACCCTGATCGCCCTGTCGCTGCTGGTGGCTGCGGGTGCAGTGCTGCTGCCCAGCCGCCAGCTGCTGCTGGCAATGGCCATGCCGGTGTTCGCCCTGTTCCATGGCTGGGCCCATGGCGTGGAAGCCACGCCAAGCGCGTTCTGGCAGTTCAGCGCCGGCTTCGTCACGGTCAGCGGCCTGTTGCTGGCGGCCGGCTTTGCGGTCGGTTGCCTGTTGCGCAGGCATAGCGGCCTGCAGAAGGCCTTTGGCGGCGGCCTGCTGGCCGGCGCCGCGCTGGTACTGGCTGGTTGATGGACAGCGACCTGGCGCTGTTGCGCCTGCTGCAGCTGGCCAGCCCTGGCTTGCCGGTGGGTGGCTTCACCTACTCGCAAGGCCTGGAATGGGCGGTCGAGGCGGGCTGGGTACGGGACGTAGATGGTTTCGCTGCCTGGCAGCGCGAGCAGATCGACGACACCCTGGCCTGCCTCGACTGGCCGGTGCTGGCGCGCTTGTACCACGCCTGCCAGGCCGAGGACGCCGAAGCCTTCTGCCACTGGAGCCGCTTTCTGCTGGCCAACCGTGAAACCGCCGAGCTGCGCCTGGAAGAACAGCAGCGCGGCGCGGCGCTGGCACGGCTGCTGGACGGCTGGCAACTGGGCCAGGCGCCGGCCTGGCGGGCCAGCCTCGAACTCACCCAGCTGGGCGGTATGGCCTGGCTGGCTGCGCATTGGGCGATCCCTCTGCGCCAGTTGGCCCTGGGCCATGGTTTTGCCTGGCTGGAGGGCGCGGTAATGGCCGGGGTCAAGCTGGTGCCGTTCGGCCAGCAGGCCGCCCAGACCTTGCTGCGCGACCTGGGGGCAGGGCTGCCCGCGGCCCTCGACCAGGCACTGGGCCTGGGCGATGACCAGCTTGGCGGCGGCCTGCCGTTGCTGGCCATTGCCTCATCGCGACACGAAACCCAATACACCCGTTTGTTCCGTTCCTGAGGACTGCCTGCATGCAAAGCTATCAACAACCCCTGCGCGTCGGTGTCGGCGGCCCGGTCGGCTCCGGCAAGACGGCGCTGCTCGAAGCCTTGTGCAAGGCCATGCGCGACCATTACCAGATCGCAGTGGTCACCAACGATATCTACACCAAGGAAGACCAGCGCATCCTGACCGAAGCCGGGGCCCTCGAGCCGGAGCGCATCGTCGGCGTGGAAACCGGCGGCTGCCCGCACACGGCGATACGTGAAGACGCCTCGATGAACCTGGCGGCGGTCGAAGCACTGGCGCGCAAATTTGGCAACCTCGAGGTGATCTTTGTCGAAAGCGGCGGTGACAACCTGAGTGCCACCTTCAGCCCTGAGCTGGCCGACCTGACTATCTACGTGATCGACGTGGCCGAAGGCGAGAAGATCCCGCGCAAGGGTGGACCAGGGATTACCAAGTCGGACTTCCTGGTGATCAACAAGACCGACCTGGCGCCCTATGTGGGGGCTTCGCTGGAAGTGATGGAGCGCGATACCCAGCGCATGCGCCCGCAGCGGCCATGGACCTTCAGCAACCTGAAGAAGGGCGAGGGGCTGCAGGCGGTGATCGACTTCATCGTCGAGCGCGGGATGCTGGGTGTGCGCGGGTGATGTAACGGGTTGAACGCAGTCTTGACCATGGCGCAATTCCTGTGGGAGCGGGTTTACCCGCGAACACCGGCGCAGCCGGTGCCACCCACCGCGTTGGCTTCTTCGCGGCTAAAGCCGCTCCCACAGGGATATATGTTGCCTCACGTTATGTATGGCAGCAGTGAGGTTTATCCGGCTGCCCGTCATAACGGTCATGGTGCCGCACCCAGTCCATGGTCCCGGCCTCGTTGCGCCCCAGTGGCGCGATGTCGAGGAAGTTGTAGGTGTTGACCAGGATGTCCAGCCCGCGGGCATAGGTCGAGTAGGTGTGGTACACGCTGCCGTCCTGCTCGCGGTAGAACGCACTCAGCCCGGGAAGCTCGCTTTCATCGCCCTCATATGGCTCATAGTTGTACTGCCGCTGGCCCTCGCTGCCGACGCTGACGCCAAAGTCCTCGTTGAAGCCGCTGCCATGTGACGAATACCAGGGGAACTGCCAGCCCATGCGCCGGCGGAATGCCTGGAACTCGGCATACGGCGCACGCGACACCGCCACCAGCGACACGTCGTGATGGGCCAGGTGCAGGTTGGCGCCGTCAAAGTGGTCGGCCAGGAATGAGCAGCCGTGGCAACCTTCGCTCCAGCCTTCGGCGAACATGAAGTGGTAAACCAGCAGTTGGCTGCGGCCTGCGAACAGGTCGGCCAGGCTCAGTTCGCCGTCCGGTCCCTGGAAGCGATAGTCGTGCTCCACCTTGACCCAGGGCAGGGCGCGACGGGCTGCGGACAGCGCGTCGCGGTGGTGGGTGAAGGCCTTTTCGTGCAGCCACAGCTGCCGGCGGGCCGCCAGCCACTGGCTGCGGGAAACCACCGGGTGCCTGCTTTCGCTCGTGCTCATGGTGTTATCTCCACATTGGGGGGATTCACACACTAGTCGAGCACGGGCGGGTTGAATCGACAGGTCGCGGCGGCCCGGCGATGAGTGGTACCGTTCAGCCCGAATGGGCGATATGCCCTTCGGTCAGCTCATCCGCTGCTTCGTCTTCCCCTGGCAGTGCGGTTATCACACTGAAGTCGCTGATTTCCACCTGGCCACCACCATAGCCCAGCAAATGGAAGGAAAACGCCTTGCGCGCTGTCGGGTTGTCGAAGCTGAACTCCATCTCCAGCGGCTCGTCGGCAGTGACTTTCACTTCGTAAGGCAAGCCCAGCGGTACGTCCTGCTCCAGCTGCTTGGCCTTGAGCTGGATATAGGCTGCGCGCTTGGGGTCCAGTGAACGTACCTTGACCCGTACGCGGGTATGCGAACCCTCGGGCATTTCCAGGTACTGGGCGCCGATCAGGTTGTCGGCCCAGTCATCTTTGATGCGCTTGCGCAGCTGGATCGGCGATGGGCCGCCGAACTGGTAACGCAGGTTGAGCGGTGTCTGCAGCAGGGACTGGTCGAGCACCCCGGCGAGGGCACCGATCTGCTGGCCCAGCAGGTTGTCGCCGGGGCCAAGGTAACGTGCCTGGTCGGTGATGAAGCCCTCGCTGGCGTAACGCCGGCAGCGCTGCTGGAAGTCGCATTCGGTGAACACACCCCGGCCGTCGTGATAGCGCAGCATGCCGTTGGTGTAGGAGATCATTTCACGACCGCTGTCGTAATCGCGGTACAGCGAGCGACCGCCGAGCGCCATGGGGATGGGCAGCGCAAAGTAGTCGAGCAGCGAGGTGGCCAGGTCGATATGGCCGTAGGTGCCCCGCTTGATCCGTGGCAACTGCGCCTGCTCCGGCGCCAGGGTGAGGTTGAAGCCCCAGGACGAGGCCAGGCGCACACCGTCGATGCCGTGGGACTCGTCCGAAGTCACTACCACCAGGGTGTCCTTGAGTACACCCTGGCGTTCGAGGTTGTCGAGAAATGCACCGAGTGCATCGTCCAGGTAGGCGACTGCCGCCTGTTTCGGCGTGTCGTAGCGCTCCATGTACTCGAACGGCGCCGAGTAGGGCTGGTGGGTGCCCACGGTGAGCAGGGTCAGCATCCATGGCTTGTCCTGCTTTTGCAGCTGGCCGACGTAGTCCAGCGCACCCTCGAAGAAGGAGCGATCATCCTTGCCCCAGGGGAAGTCCAGGTAGTTCTTGTTGCGGAACCACTCCTGGCCGTGCACCGAGTCAAAGCCGATGTGCGGCATGATGCGGTCCTTGGCCATGAAGCGCAGGCCGGCACCCTGCAGGTAGTGGGTAGTGAAGCCGGCCTGGCGCAACTGCGCTGGCAGGCAGGCCTGGTTGCGTTCGTTCTGGGTCAGCAGTTCCATGCCCTTGGGCGTGCCGTTGGCCAGCTTGTCATAGTCACCGCAGAGCATCGCGTAAAGGCCACGGATGGTCTGGTGGGTATGCAGCACGTAGTCCGGGGTGTTCATGCCGCGCTCGGCCCACTGGCTGAGCTTTGGCATCAGCTCTTCGTCGAAGCGACTGTGCAGGGCCTGGCGGTTGGGCCGCAGGTAGGCCCCGGGGATGCCTTCCACGGTGATGATCAGCAGGTTGCGGGCGTTGCCTGGCCCGGCGAGCAGCCGCTGGCCATGCAGGTCGGACTGGGTCAGGCCGGTACTGGCCAGAGGGGTGAAGGTTTGTGTGCGGCCCATCCAGCCTTCGACCTGGCGCTGCAGGTTGCCGGCCCCGGCCGAAAGCAACTGGTGGGTGAGGTTGTATTGCCGCCATTGGTCGGCGTCGGAAGGTACCAGTTGCTGGCTGCCCCAATGGGCGCCAAACAGCAGCAGCGGAATGGCCCAGGCCTTGCGTGGCAGCGGTTGGCTGCGTTGGCTACGGCTGCGCCAGGCGATGGCCAGCCAGCCCAGCAGGCCGGTGCCCATGATCCAGGGCAGCCAGGCATGGGCCAGGCCGCCACCGGTCGAGTTTTCCATGAACTGCGGGTCGAGCAGGTATGTCAGGTCAGCGCTGGTGGGCAAACGGCCGACCGCGCTGACCAGTTCGGCCGAAGCCACCCAGAGGGCCGCCCAGGCCAGCAATACGGGGAGCGCCAACCACCACGGCCGACGGTGCAGCAGCAAGACCAGCAGGCTGCCGAGTGCGAGGTCGGACAGGTAACCGAGCGGGTTGGACCAACCCAGCATGGCGCGCGTACCCAGTGGGATCACCAGTACCAGGGTCGCCAGGGCGACAAGCCGGGTACGTGGGTGGTCTGACAGGTTCTTCACGAAAACATCCCTTTTGCCATTAAATCGTCATGCAACTGTGCTTGATGATAACAGGCCGTGGCATGGAAGGCGGTCCGGGACAAGACTGGTAACCAAAGCCGGGCCCCTTCGCGCGGGCCCGGCCGAGGGCAAGTATCAGAAGTAGTAGGGGAATTTCAGGCTGAAGGAAAAGTCGGGCGCGTCATCGGTCAGACCAATGGACAGGTTGGGCACGATGGTCAGGTTGTCGGTGGCGGCGAAGGTCATGCCGATGTTGAAGTTGGCTGCGTTGTAGTCGCTGTTGGAAATCGACTGCCAGTCACCGCCATCCGGCTTTATCTTGCTCTTGCGGGCGAACTGGTCGGACACCGAGAACGACATGCTCATCTTCTCGTTCAGGGCAAAGGCGATACCGCCGCCGATCTGCCAGGAGTCGCCCAGCTTCACGTCGCCGGGCACCTTGCTGTTGACCTGTGGGCTGATGTCGCTGAACGAGTCTTCCATGTTGTAGGTGTACGACAGGCTGCCGAACAGCACGGCCGGGTCGAACGTCTTGACCAGCGAGATGCCCGGCGTGATAGACCAGACGCCGTTGCCGGTCGGCAGGCTTTCTGGTACCGACAGGTTGTCGTTGCCCTCGACCTGGCGCAGTTTGATGCCATACGGGTCTTTGCCGGTCGGTGCCTTTATGCGCAAGGTAGCGACGGCGTCAGGCCAGGTCTCGTCTTCGTCGAGGAACTTGTAGGCGACGCCGACGTTGACGTCGCCAATTTCCGGGTCGCGGGTTACGGTTTCGTCCGAGGTGCTCGCCCCGGCTCCCCCCGCACCGCCGGAAGAATAAGTGGATTCGCGGTACACCACCGGGACGTTGATGTCGAACTGCCAACGCTGGGCGAGGTTGTAGCGGGCAGTCATGTCCAGGGTCCAGTTATCTGCCTTCACCCGGTCAAGGTTGATACTGCCGAGGAAGATCGAGTCCAGTGCCAGGAAGCCGTTGAGCACCAGCGCCCGAGTATCGTAGTGGGTATAGGTGACACCGGTCTCGAAGCTGAACTTGCCGCCGCCGAAGAAGCCGCTGGCCTCGTCATACAGGTTGGACACGCTCTGTGCCGGTTCGGCGTCGGCGGTCAGCGCCTGGCCATAGGAGCTGCCGGTGGTGCCCGGTGCGCCCGATGCCACCGTCTGTGCGCCCTTGACCCCTTCGGCCGGGGACCTGACCAGGCGTTTGGGCGGTGGTGCTGCCGGGGTTTCCTCGACCTGGCGTACGCGCTGCTCCAGCACCATCAGCGCTTGCTGCTGGGCTTCGTAGCGACGTTTCAGTTCCATCAGTTCCTGCTTGAGGGCCTCAACCTGTGGGTCGGAGGCGGCGTAGAGCAATGTGGCCGGGGCCAAAGTGGTCAAACACACAAAAGCTTTGAGCGATAAAGATCGGTGCATGGAATTGCCGTCCCTGCCGACTACTTTTGATGAGACTGAGCGTAGATCAGTATCCGAATGTGCGAAGACCTTTGAGCTGATCGAGGCTACCGTTCAGCGACGCGGCTGTAGGCACGCTTTCACGCATCACCACATTGAGCGTGGTGACGTTGCTCACCCGGTTGCCATTGCCCAGCAGCGTCGAATTCTGCATCAGGCCACCCTGCGCCAGGCGCTGTACGCTGCTGCCCTGGTTGTTGCTGGCATTGATATTGAACTGCACCCCTACGCCGCTGGCAGACACACTCAGCGCACCTGCGCCGTTTTCGCCCGTCAGCGTCTGGCCGTTGGCCAGTGTTTGGCCCTGAGGCTGCACGGCGGGCGCCTGGTTGGCCTTGGAGACATTGATGGCGACATCGTTGTAGGCGGTGTTGTTGTCGCCAGCGGCGCGTACCACCTGGGTAACACCCTCTGTGGTGTTGAGGCCGGCACCGCCCGTGACGGTACCGGTACCTGGTGCGGTGGTTCCAGCTGACGCTGTGCCAGTGCCGCTTTCGTCGATCAACGACACATAGAATTGCGGTTTGATGGTCGACTGCTGAATCTGCATCGTGCTCGTGGCACCGATCACGTCCCCTTTGGCATTCTGCCAGGTGCTGGACATGACAATGCCGAAACTCACGATCCGCCCCGGCATCACGTAGCGGCCACGCAGGGTCGCCAACTCATGGTCCTTCAGCTCGATGGGCTTGAACGTTTCGGCATGGGTGGGAAGGCTGACGGCCAGGCATGCGATCGCGAGCCAGAATGGGTTCTTCATTGGGGTGCTCCCCGGAGCCTCGTGCTCCTTGTCGTTGCAAGAGTCGTTAGAAGAAGTCGCTTTTGATGAAACCGAAGTCCAGCAGCTCTGCATCCTGCACCGGGGTGAAGTTGTTCACCCGGCCCTTGGCGGTCAGCGGCAGGGGCGGGTCGAGCAGGATGTTGTTCTTGTCGTAGCCTTGGCCGATGACGGCGAAGATGATGCCGTTCCAGCCCTTGAGAAAATCTTCGACCTTGTAGCGCTTGTGACCCAGTACCGGGTCACCGATATACACCCAGCCCTTGTCGACCTTCTGCATGACCACGAAGTGCTTGTAGCCGCGCACGTCCATCAGCACCACGACCGGGATGCGCACGCTGTGCAGGGTCTCGGGTGCCACCCGGTAGCCGCGGGCACGCATCCCCAGGCTTTCCACGTAGCGTTTCATGTCGAGCATCGAGAAGCCTTGCGTGCGCACCAGGTCCTGGTCGGCGTGGGCCAGCATGCCTTCGATGATCTGTTGCTCGTCCACATCCAGCCAGTAGGCCTGGCGCAGGATGGTGGCCAGCGCGGCGGCGCCGCAGCTGAAGTCGGTTTTCTGTTGCACCAGGTCGGCGAACTTGCGCTCGCGTATGCTCTGGATGGGCTTGAACACCACAGCGCCGCCCGGCAGGACGGACAGCGGCATTTGTGCAGCTTCGCTCATGCTGGCCAGGCACAGCAAAAACGCCAGGGCAATGATGCGCATGATCGGATGCCTTCCGGTTCTGTTGAAGAAAGGCCCCCCGAAGGGGGCCTCAAGCACAGCGATCAGAACGAGGTGTTGGAGATGGCCAGCGAGTTGCTCTGCTGGTTGCCCACACCGGCTGCCACGTTCACGCCCAGGTTGCCACTGCCGCCATTCACCGAACCACTAAGGGTTGCAGTGTTGGTAACAGGGTTTGCCCAGCCGGTCGGGGTCAGCACTTGGAAGGACACGGTATTGCTCAAGTCGTAGGCACTGCTTTCGCTGTAGCTCTTCGACACGTCGTTCGACGATTGAGACGATTTCTCGCCAGACTTTTCAAACGCCGATTCCGATGCATTGGCATAGGACGACTCGTGAGCCTTCTCATACGAGGAGTCGCGAGACTTCTCGTAGCTCGATTGGCGAGCCTTGTCATACGACGAGTCGAATGCCTTCTCGAACGACTTGTCGTAAGAGCTTTCCCGCGAGTGGTCGACATCCACATTGAGCGATGCATTGAGCGAGGCATCGAAGCTGTCGGTGCGAGTGCGCTCGTGACGGCCGTAATCGGTGGTCGTGGTGCGGGTCGCATCGGCTGCCGCGGCCAAGGAGGCGCTCAGGCTGGCACTGCTGGACGAACTGGCGTTGCCGGCCATCGAACCACTGGCGTTCCAGCTGTTGGAGCCGCTGGCAGTGGAACTGTGCGAACCACTGGCGTTCATGCTGCTCGAACCGCTGGAGTTCCAGCCACTGGAGCCACTGGAGCTGGCACTTCGCGAGCCGGCCACGCTGAAGCTCGATGACGAGCTGCGGTCGTCGGTCGAATTGAACGTGCCCTCACGCGAGCTGGAACCGCTCTTGGTGGTGGTGATGGTCAGCGTATCCACCCGGTAGGTGCGGTCGGCGCCGTTGTTCACCGTCAGGCCTGGGCCGTTCTGGTCGGCAGAGGCGGTGGCAGTGGCATTGCCCAGCGGGGCACCGGTGTTGGCGATGGCCATGGTGTTCTTCTGCTGGTTCAGGTCGCCGCCAGCGATGTTGATGCCGACGTTACCCTCCGCACCATCGGCCGAGCCGGCCATGACTGCCGAGTTCTGGGTGGACCAGTTGTCGACACGGTTGTTGTTGCTGAACTGGCGAACGTCAGCGGTGGCTTCGGCGGTGCCGAACACGAAGCTGTTGTCCAGGCTGGACTCGGACGATGCATTGGCAATAGCCGCAGCATTGTCCTGCTGGTTGCCGTTACCGGCTGCCACGTTGACACCCACGTTGCCGCTTGCACCTGTGGCCGAGCTGCTCATTTCGGCTTCGTTGATGGTGCCTTGGTTGGTGATGGTGTTACCCGTGCTGCGTTGGCTGTCCATGGCGTTGGCTGTGGCATACACAGGGATCCGGGTGGGAGGAGGGGTGTGATGCCCGTTATTGTGGTGACCATTGTGGTGCCCGCCACGCCGGTCGTTCTGATCAGCTTGTACAGCAACAGCCATGACCGCAGCAATTGCGAAAACCAGAGGCTTGATTGCCATCGAGGGTTTCATGGTGATTCTCCGTACTTTTAGGTTAAGTGTTGTTCTTAACTGGATGGGTCAATCCGCGACCCGGATGCTCAAGGTGTTGGCCATTCGGTTTCCCACCCCGGCACTCTGGTTCAACTGAATCACTCCACGGCTACCGGTGAAGGCCTGGTCACTGGTGGTGACCTGGCGATTGCCAGTTGAAGTGTCAATCGGACCGGAGTTGTTGAGCAGCGCCACGTTCTGTTGCATGAGGACGCTGTCGTCGATGCTTTGCGGCTGGGCACCGAGACTGATGCTCAGTGCGTTCGCTTGCTGGGTGTTGGCGCCGGCGCTCTGGTTGACCCCCAGGGCGCCGCTACCGTTGCTGAAGGCGTCGCCCTGTATGGTCGAGCGCGCGTCCATCGCGGAAGTTGCGGGGGCGTTCAGCCGTTGGCGGATCTGCGTGGTGGCGCCAGCCTCGGGCCCTGCGGCGAAGGCGCGCGCGTTGGCCTGTTGCTGTAGGTCGCCGGCTGCCTGGTTGACCGACAGGTTGCCCTGGTAACGGCTGCCCGAGCTGTCGATGTCGGCGTTGTTGATCACGGGGACCGGGGATTGCGCGAAGGCCGATGTACTGCACAGCGTGACCAGGATCAGCAGCGTGTGCTTCATCTCACTTGCCTCCGGTCAGGATCTGCAGCGGCGCCAGGCCGCGCTGCACACTCGAGTTGACCATGTTCGAGATGCCATTTCCCGAGCCTGTACCGCGGCCACCGGCCAGGTTGGGCAGTTGGGATTGGTTATTGAGGTTGCCGCCCAGGTTGTTGGTCTGCTGGGTAATCAGGGTGCTGATGCCCGCACCGCTGCTGATGTTGGCGAAGTCGCCATCACTCAGTTCGTTGGTTTGCTTGAGGATGTGAGCGGAAGGATTGGCATTGACGGTGGTGGGGTTGGGGTCGGGTCTTAACGGCGGGACCATAGCGTTGCGTGTCTGCACATCACGGGTTATCACGATGATGCCGTTGTCGGCCTGGGCCGTCAGGCTCAACGAACCCAGCACATAGCCCATCAGCAGCAGGTGATAAAGGCGTTTGTCAGTTTTCCTCACGACGGCAACTCCTTCAATGAGCGCTGGCCCTGTTCAGCGATGTGAACGACGGAGCAGAAGGTGTGCCGCTTTCGAGAAGCGGTTTCAGATCAAAAGGTTAAGGTAGGCACCATGACAAGCTGCGGCATATTCTGTCTCAGGGCTGAAACAGGCACCCGCGAGTGGTGCAGGCAAAGTCAGTGCTGGCCTTGATTGGAAGGGTTTTTGCAAGAGTGTTTCAGCGCCTTGACATTACTTTCGACGCCCCGCAAGACCTCATGTTTTCAGGGGCTTCGCCCCACAAGGGTGTGTCAGTGGGTTAACACTCGGTGGGGCAGGATGGCGTATTGCTATCAATGAGCTTAGCGACTGTTTGCAGTGCCAGCAACTGGCGTTGTGGCCAATTGCCCTCAATTATTTTGTACGCTTGCTCATGCCGTTGCAGCCAGTGCAGGCTGTCGTCGAAAAAGCGCTGGCGGTCGCGCAGTTCGGGCTGGCTGCGCTGGCCATCGGCAACCCAATCCACGCCTTGCGGGCTCAGCAGCAGGTGCAGGTGGTAATGCCGCGCCAGCAACGACTGTTCCAGCCAGGCCGGGCAGTCGCCGAACAGGGCGTGGCTCCAGAGCATGTTGCTGAGCAGGTGAGTGTCGAGAATCAGTAGCGACGGTGCCTGCTCACGGGCCTGGTCTTCCCAGGCCAGCTGACCACGAGCGATGGCAGGGATATCGGCATAGCAGGTGTCGCGGCGTTCCTGATCGATGAAGTGGCGCACGTATTCGGCCACCACCACGCCGCCGAAATGCGCCTGGATCACACCGCTCAGCCAGCTCTTGCCGCTGGATTCCGGGCCGCACAGCACCAGTACTTTCATGGATTGTGCCGCGCTCATGGCTGCACCAACGCCGGGTCACGGCGCCATTCCAGCCAGCCGCGCACGGCAATCAGTGTGAGCACGGCGAAGAAACCGGCGGTGAAGTACAACTGCTGGTGCAGGTACTGGCCCACGTAGACGATATCTACCACTACCCACAGCGGCCAGCACTGCAGGCGCTTCTGCGCCATCCACAGTTGTGCCACCAGGCTGAAGCCGGTCAGGGTGGCGTCCAGCCAGGGCAGGGCGGCGTCGGTCCAGGTTGCCATCGCCGCGCCCAAGGTGGCGCTCAACAGCACCCCGCCGGCCAAACCGACGAGCAATGCCGGGCGCTGCAGGCGGGTGACCTGGCGGGCGTCTTCAGCATGGCCCGGGCGCTTCCATTGCCACCAGCCGTAGACCTGCAGGATGGCATAGGCCAGTTGCAGCAACATGCCGGAGTACAGCTTCACCTCGTAGAACAGCCAGCCATAGATCAGCACCATGACCAGACCAATGGGCCAGCACCAGGCGTTCTGCTTGACCGTGAGCCAGACAGCGGTGACGCCGAGGACGGCGGCGATGAGTTCAAGGCCGGACATCGGCGATCCTTGGAGACTACGAGGAGGGGCGCGATTGTAGCTGGTCGGCCAAAGAAGGTGTAGGGCGTTGGGGCCTTTGGGGCCACTCCCATAGGACTGCACATAACTTTGAGTCAGCAGGGATCCTGTGGGAGCGGCTTTAGCCGCGAACACCGGCGCAGCCGGTGCCAAGCACTGCGCTGGGTTCTTCGCGGCTAAAGCCGCTCCCACAGGGTACGCGGATTGCTTGCAATTTCAGTTATCTAGGCGACAGCGCAGCCCAAAGGGCTTGGCCATCTCCCACAGGGGCTGGCCTTATACCCGGAACTGCCGCAACAGCTGCTCCAGCTCTTCGCTCAGCTGCCCCAGCGCCATCCCGGCATCGCTGGACTGCCGCGCCGCATCGGCGGTCTGCTGAGACAACCCGGCAGTATCCAGCACGTTGCGGTTGATCTCTTCTACCACGTGCGACTGCTGCAAGGTGGCGCTGGCGATGGAGGCATTCAACGCCGTGAGGTTGTTCAGTGATTGGTTGATGGCATCCAGGCTGGCACCGGCCTCGCGGGCCTGCTCGACCGTCTGGCGCGAGGCCTCGCTGCTGGTGTCGATGGCTTTGACCGCAGCGTCCGACTGGCTTTGCAGGTGCTCGATCATGGTATGGATCTCGGCAGTCGACTGCGCCGTGCGCTGGGCCAACAGGCGCACCTCGTCGGCGACCACGGCAAAGCCACGGCCCTGCTCTCCGGCCCGCGCCGCCTCGATGGCCGCATTCAACGCCAGCAGGTTGGTCTGTTCGGCGATGGAGCGGATCACATCCAGTACACCACCGATGCGCGTGCTGTGCCCGGCCAGTTCACGGATCACCTGCACGGCCTGGTCGATGGTCAGCGACAGCCGGTCGATCTGCGCCAGGCTGCCGTGAATGGCCTCCTGGCCGTGTGCCACTTGCTGTTGCGCGGTACGCATTTCACCAGCGGCCTGCTCGGCGGTCTTGGCCACGTCTTGCACGGCGTAAGTCACTTCGTTGACCGCAGTGGCCACCTGGTCCATCTGCAGCGACTGTTGGGCGCTGTGCTGCTGCGCGGCACCGGCGTTGTCGCCGACATGCCCGGCGGACCGGGCCAGGGCATGGGCCGCGCCTTGTAACTGGCCGACCACGCCTTGCAGCTTGCCATTGAAGCGGTTGAAGTGCTCGCCCAGGTGGGTGATTTCGTCACGGCCGTGAGTATCCAGGCGTCGAGTCAGGTCGCTTTCTCCACTGGCGATGTTGCCCATGGCCTGCACTGCTTCCTGCAACGGGCGGGCGATGCTGCGCGCAATCAGCATGACCACCAGCGCCATCAGCAGGGCGATGGCCACGCCCACCAGCGAGGCGTCGCGCAACTGGCGGGTGAATTCGGCCTGCACGTCATCGACGTACACGCCTGAGCCGATGATCCAGCCCCAGGGCTTGAACAGCTGGATGTAGGACGTCTTGGCCACCGGCTCGCTGGCACCGGGCTTGGGCCAGCGGTAGTTGACCGGCCCGGCGTCCTGCTGCCGGGCCAGGGCGACCATCTCGTTGAACACGGCAAAGCCGTCGGGGTCGCGGATGGCCGACAGGTCCTGGCCGTCGAGCTTGGGGTTGGCCGGATGCATGATCATCTTCGGCCCCAGGTCGTTGATCCAGAAGTAGTCATCGTGGTCGTAGCGCAGCGCCCGCACCACTTGCAGCGCCTGTTGCTGGGCCGCTTCACGGCTGAGCGTGCCGGCTGCCTCCAGGCCTTGGTAATAGGCCAGCACACCGGCTGCGGTCTGCACCACGTGGCGGGTTTTCTCCGCTTTGGCCTGGTACAGGTCACCGTGGATCTGGCGCAGCATCAGCAGGCCCAATACCACCAGCATGGCCACCGCCACCAAAAGGATCAGCCACAGACGGCGGCTGATAGACATCGATCTCAGGGTTTTCATACCACAGCTCCCGCATTGTTCTTTTTATTCAGGCGCATCCAAGCATGCTTTGCGCGAGGCCCCCACACGACTAATGGCTAAGTGCTATCCATTCAATAGTCTGCAGCAGCTTGTACAAGGTGATTGCGAAGGCGCTCTGCTAGGATTTCGGCTGCGCAAGATGAAACCTTTAGGCGGCGTGAACTTTTCTACTGGCATTACGCCCAACAGTCGCTGTAAAACAGCCGGGCCGCGCGCGGCAATTTCAAGCAAATCAAGAACAAGGGGCCTGCAACGAGCAGTGCTCCATCGGGGGAACGATGGATTTTTGGACTGCCTTCCAGGCAATCATCTTAGGCGTGGTCGAAGGGCTGACGGAGTTTCTGCCAATCTCCAGTACCGGTCACCAGATCATCGTCGCCGACCTGATCGGGTTTGGTGGCGAACGGGCCATGGCTTTCAACATCATCATTCAGCTGGCGGCGATCCTGGCGGTGGTGTGGGAGTTTCGCGGCAAGATCTTCGACGTGGTCTTCGGCCTGACCAGCCAGCCCACGGCGCGGCGTTTCACCGGTAACCTGTTGCTGGCGTTCCTGCCGGCAGTGGTGCTGGGCGTGCTGTTCGCCGACCTGATTCACGAATACCTGTTCAACCCGATCACCGTGGCGGCTGCGCTGGTGGTGGGCGGGGTGATCATGCTCTGGGCCGAGCGCCGCGAGCACCGTGTGGAGGTGGACCACGTGGACGACATGCGCTGGAGCCACGCGCTGAAGATCGGCTTCATCCAATGCCTGGCGATGATCCCGGGCACTTCGCGCTCCGGTTCGACCATTATCGGTGGCCTGCTGTTCGGCCTGTCGCGCAAGGCAGCGACCGAGTTCTCGTTCTTCCTGGCGATGCCAACCATGGTCGGTGCGGCAGTGTATTCGGGCTACAAGTACCGCGACCTGTTCCAGCCTGGTGACCTGCCGGTATTTGCCATTGGTTTCGTGACTTCGTTCATCTTTGCCATGATCGCCGTGCGTGGCCTGCTCAAGTTCATTGCCAACCACAGCTACGCGGCGTTCGCCTGGTATCGCATTGCCTTTGGCCTGCTGATTCTGGCGACCTGGCAGTTCGGCTGGGTCGACTGGGCGACGGCCCATGGCTGAGGTGGCACGGGGGCAAAGGGTGGAGGGCGTACGTAATGTGCGCCTGAAGCTGCTGCTGTTGGGCCTGCTGTGCCTGCTGCCCGCCCTGGGCGCGGCGCGCATGGCCTGGGTCGACCAGGCCTGGTGGCCGCTGGCGTTGTACCCGGCAATGAGCCTGATCAGCCTGCTGCTGTATTGGCAGGATAAACAGCAGGCGCGTACCCAGGCCTGGCGTACGCCCGAGAAGGTGCTGCATGCCAGTGAGCTGCTGGGCGGCTGGCCTGGGGCGCTGCTGGCGCAGCAGCTGTATCGACACAAGACTCGCAAGGTGTCGTACCAGCTGGTGTTCTGGGGGATTGTGCTGGTGCACCAGGTGTTCTGGGCGGACTGGCTGTTTCTTGGCGGGCGGTATCTGCCCTTCAGTTGATATGTGATTGTGCCGGCCCTTTCGCGGGTAAACCCGCTCCTACAGGTACAGCACAAGACTTCAGCCCAGTGGAGAACCCTGTGGGAGCGGGTTTACCCGCGGAAGGGCCAGCACAGGGAATTCACAATAGCAATCCCACCTGCAACCGCTTCGGCAACCGCCGCACCACCAGCTGGTGCGAGCGTTGCAACAGATCACACAGTTCATCACGCCCCAGCGGGTAGGGTGATGCCATGCTGATCCACCGCGCCCGTGCCAGATACGGCGCAGGCCGCACCCCTGGGCGGTCGCAGTAGCCAAGAAACAGTTCGTCGGCCACTTTGAACGATAACCCCGCACCCGCCAGGTCGAGCACCGCGAACATCTTGTTGCCTGCCACGGAGAACACCCGGATGCCGCCCCATTTGTAGTCTCCCCGTGCACCCGGCAGGCTCAGGCAGAACGCTGCCACCTGGGCTTCGCTCATGTTTCGCTCAGACATACTTTTCTCCACAGGCCTCGAACGACGCCGCCAGGTGGTCGATCCATACCCGTACCGCAGGCAGCAAGCCGCGCCGGTGCGGGTACACCGCCTGCAGGTAGCCACCCGGCAGCGACCAGTCCGGCAGCAGGCGCACCAGTTCGCCGCGCGCCAGTTCTTCTTCACAGAACATGCTGGGCAGCGCGGTAAACCCGAGGCCTGCCCGTACAGCAGCATTACGTACTACGAAATCATCGATGGCAAGGCGCGGTTCCAGGGCGATTTCCTGCTGTTTTCCATGGGGGCCGAACAGGCGGAAGTGTACCAGCCGGTCCGCCTCGGCAGCGCCCAGCACCGGCAATGATGCCAGTTGGCCCGGTTCGCGGATGTGGTCGGCGAAACCGGGCGCTGCAACCAGTTGCATCTGCGCCTGGCGCAGGCGGCGGGTGACCAGGGCCGGGTCTTCATCGCCCAGGTCGCGTACGCGCAGGGCCACGTCGATACCTTCGGAAATGAGGTCTACCCGGCGGTTGAGCAGCACCATGTCCAGTTGCACCAGCGGGTACTGCGCAAGAAAGCGGCTGATCACATCCGGCAGAAAGGCGTGGGCCAATGCCACCGGGCACGACACCCGCAAGCGCCCACGCGGTTCGCTGCTCATGCTGGCCACGGCTTCGTCGGCGGCTTCGGCTTCCAGCAGCATGGCCTGGCAGTGATGCAGGTAGCGCTCGCCCACCGCGGTGAGCTTCAGTTGCCGTGTAGTGCGTTGCAGCAGGCGCGTGCCCAGGCGTTCTTCTAGCTCGGCGATACGCCGCGAAAGGCGCGATTTGGGGATGCCCAGCTGGCGGCCGGCTGCGGCGAAACCGCCGGCTTCGACTACTCGGGCGAAGTAGAAAAGGTCGTTGAGGTCTTGCATGGGAATGTCTCACTGTTCCACCAGCAGGACAAATTAACGCATTTTTGCTGCCTTATCAGCCATTGTTGATGTCGGTAGGATTCTCCCCATCGTGATCGCCCAATGTCGCGGTCTTCATTCACAGGAGAATCCCATGAAACTGTTGCACATCGATTCGAGCATCCTGGGCGACAATTCCGCCTCCCGCCAATTGAGCCGTGAAGTGGTCGAAGCCTGGAAAGCCGCCGACCCGAGCGTGGAAGTGGTGTACCGCGACCTGGCCGCTGACGCCATCGCCCACTTCTCCGCGGCTACCCTGGTAGCGGCTGGCACCCCGGAAGACATGCGCGACGCAGCCCAGGCCTTCGAAGCCAAGCTGAGCGCGGAAACCCTGGAAGAGTTCCTGGCTGCCGATGCCGTGGTGATTGGTGCGCCGATGTACAACTTCACCGTGCCGACCCAGCTCAAGGCCTGGATCGACCGCGTTGCCGTCGCCGGCAAGACTTTCCGCTACACCGAAGCCGGCCCGGAAGGCCTGTGCGGCAACAAGAAGGTAGTGCTGGTGTCCACCGCCGGTGGCCTGCACGCTGGCCAGCCGACTGGCGCCGGGCATGAGGACTTCCTCAAGGTATTCCTGGGCTTCATCGGCATCACCGACCTGGAAATCGTCCGCGCCCATGGCCTGGCTTATGGCCCTGAGCACCGCAGCCAGGCGATCGATGCTGCCCAGGCGCAGATTGCCAACGAGCTGTTTGCTGCTGCCTGATCCTGCTGTCTTGCGCAAGCTTCAAAGGCTTGCGCGAACTCTGTGGGAGCGGCCTTGTGTCGCGAAAGGGCCGCAAAGCGGCCCCAGAGATCTCGGTGTAAACGCTGACATCCTGGGGCCGCTACGCGGCCCTTTCGCGACACAAGGCCGCTCCCACAATCAACCTCAGGCCACTGGAATAGCCGGGTCAGCCGCTGCCAGCGCCGCAGCACGTTCGGCCGCCGGCGGATAGATCCACACTGTATTGATCTGCGCCTTCAACACCTTGGCTTCGGCCTTGTCCTCCGGTGGCGACACCGTGCGTTCCCACCCTTCGGTATACACCGCCCCCCAGGCCCCAAGGTCCAGGCAGGTCACGTACTTGGGCTGGCTGTAGGTCTTCGGTGCCACGCCAATCAGCTCGGCTGCCGCATTGTTGCCCGCATGACGCCCCAGCGGAATCGCATGCTGGCAGGACATCACCGCATGATTGCCAGCCTCGTCGCAGGCGGCGTAGGCCACATCACCCGCCGCGTACACGGCATCATTGCCTTTCACCTTGAGATTGCCATCGACATGCAAGCGGCCCTGACGGTCGCGCTCGCCACTGATCTGTTCGGTGAGCGGGTTGGCCTTGAAGCCCACGGTCCAGATCACCGTGCTGGCGTCGATGCGCTTGCCGTTGTCCAGCACCACGCCGGCAGAATCGACCGAGGCTACCGTGGCACCACAGATCCACTCCACGCCAAGGGCCTCGGAGGCCTGTTCGATGGCTGGGCGGATGCCGTCACCCAGGGCCGCACCAATCCTCGCGCCACGGTCGACCACCACCACGCGCAATGCCGCGTCCTCGCCGAGGATTTCGCGCAGGCGGGCCGGCAGTTCGGTGGCGGTCTCGATGCCGGTAAAACCTCCACCGGCCACCACCACGGTATTGCGCGCCGGTGTGTCGGGCAGGTTGGCCAGTGACTTCAGGTGGGTTTCCAGGCGCGCGGCGCTGTCGAGCTTGTCGACATCGAACACATGCTCGATGCCGACCATGTCGGGCCGGTTGAGCACGCTGCCGCAGGCCATGATCAGGCGGTCGTAGGGCAGGGTGCATTGGGTTCCGCTGCGGGTGCGATAGCCCACACGGCGGGCCGCTTCATCTATATGAAAGGCCGTGCCCTGCACGAAGCGGACGTTGGCGGCATCGAACAGCTCCTGCAACGGCGCGGCCATGGTATGTACGTCGGGTTCGTAGAAGCGCGGGCGCACATGCAGCTCGGCCTGGGGTGCAAGCAAGGTGACCTCGACATCCTTGCGGCCATGGAGGTCAAGCTGGCGGGCGGCGCTGAGCGCGCTCCACAGGCCGGCAAAGCCCGCGCCTATGATCAGGATCTGCTTCATGGTTGTGCTCCTCTAAAGTTCGGTTAACAAGGTAGACCCTGTTGCTGGATGTTGGGGAGCGAGCATGCTTCAGAATGTTGGCGGCGTGATCACCCAGATCACCACGGCATCGACTTCACCGGGGTTGCCGTAGCGGTGCGGTTCCTGGCTCGAGAAGCTGAAACTGTCCCCTTCACCCAGCTGGAAATGCCGCTCGCCCACCCACAGCTCGAAGCTGCCGCTGAGGATGTAGCCGGCCTCTTCACCGTCGTGGCTGTAGCTCTGTTGGCTGTAGCTGCCCGGAGGGAAGCGCGAATGCAGGATTTCCAGCTGACGGTTGGGCTGGGGCGTGAGCAGTTGATCGACGATACCGTCTTCGTAATGCACGCTCAGGCGGCTGTTGCGTCGTACCACATAGCCCTGGTCTTCGGGCGCAGTGATGGCTTCGCTGGCGAAGAACCACTGGATGGTCACCCCCAGGCTGCGGGCGATGTTGAACAGCGCCGGAATCGATGGATAGGAGAGGTTGCGCTCCAGCTGGCTGATGTAGCCGGCGGTCAGCTCACTGTGCGCGGCCAGCTCCGCCAGGGTCATGCCACGGCGCTTGCGCAGGCCGCGAATGCGGCTGCCGAGAAACTGCGGCGCGGCGCCCCCGGCTTCGCTGGCGGGGGGCTGGGGGAGTTGGCTCATGCATGTCGGTCCATCGTAAAAGCCGCAGTATGTACAGCCTCAGAGCGCCCAGGCAACCGTCAGGCCATCGTGAATCGCTTCTTCGGCGGTACGCGGCGCCAGGCAGTCGCCAATGCGGCGCACCTCGACCAGGCCGGCCAGCTCCGTTGCCAGGCGGTCTTCCGGTTGATGGCCCTGGCACAGTACCAGGGTGTCGATTCCTTCGAAGATCATCGGCTCGCCGCTGGCGGTGTGCTGCAGGTACACCGTGTTGTCGTCGCAGCCATACAGGCGGGCATACGGTGTGATGGGAATACCCAGGCGATGCAGCTCGCCGGCCAGTTGGTCGCGCACGTACAGCGGCAGGCTTTCGCCGCAATGGGTGCCATTGACCGCCAGCTGCACTTGGTGGCCGTCGCGTACCAGGCGTTCGGCGATGCCGGGGCCGATCCAGTCGCAGCGCCAGTCGATCACCAGTACCGAGCGGCCCGGTTTTGCTTCACTGCGCAGTATTTGCCAGGCATCCACCACCTGTAGATCACCGGTGCGCTCGAAGGCCGGCCAGTAGGGGGTGGCACCGGTGGCGGCGATCACCAGGTCGGGGCGTTCCCGTTCGACCAGTGCGCGGTCGACCCGGGTGTTGCGCACCACTTCCACGCCCGCCAGGGCCATTTCCCGTTGCAAGTTGGTGCTGGCGCCACCGAACTCGCTGCGCCGTGGCAGCAACTGGGCCAGCAGCACCTGGCCACCGAGCTGCGGGCCAGCCTCGTACAGCGTGACCTGATGCCCGCGCGCAGCGGCCACGGCGGCGGCTTTCATGCCTGCGGGCCCGCCACCGGCCACGAGGATGCGCTTGGGGCGGGTGGTGGGTGGCAGTTGCTCGTACTGCAACTCGCGGCCAGTCTCCGGTCGCTGGATGCAGGAAATGGGCAGGCCGCGGTGGAAATGGCCGATGCAGGCCTGGTTGCAGGCGATACAGGCACGTACGTCCTCGACCTGGCCATGCTCGGTCTTGTTGGGCATCTGCGGGTCGCATATAAGCGCGCGGGTCATGCCGCAGACGTCGGCCTGGCCACGGGCCAGGATCAGTTCGGCTTCCTGGGGCTGGTTGATACGCCCGGTGACGAACAGCGGGATGCCCAGGTGTTGTTTGAAGGTGCCGGCCTCACGGGCCAGGTAGGCCGGTTGAATGGCCATCGGCGGCACGATATGCACGGCGCCGCCGAGGGACGCCGACGTGCCGGCAACGATGTGCAGGTAGTCGAGCTGGCCTTGCAAGGCAACCGCTGCGGCCAGCGATTCGTCCTCGCTCAGCCCCTGGCTGTCGCGCTCGTCGGCACTGATGCGCAGGCCGATGATGAACTGCTCGTCGGTAGCCGCGCGGACGGCGGCCAGCACTTCGCGCAGGAACCGCAGGCGCTGCTCCAGCTCACCGTTGTAGCCATCCGAGCGCTGGTTTACCCGCGGGTTGAGGAACTGCGCAGGCAGGTAGCCATGGCTGGCCACCACTTCAACGCCATCCAGCCCGGCCTGGTGCAGGCGGCGGGCAGCGCTGGCATAGCCCTGGACGATCTCGTCGATCATCGCCTGGTCCAGCGCGCGCGGCATCACCCGGAAGCGTTCATTGGGTACCGCGGACGCCGAGTAGGCCACCGCCAGCAAGCCGTCCGCCGACTCCATGATCTCCCGCCCGGGGTGGAACAGTTGCGACAGCACCACGGTGCCATGCTCATGGCAGGCCTCGGCAAGCTGGCGGTAGCCGTCGATGCAGGCATCGTCGGTGGCCATCAGCACATGCGAGGTGTAGCGAGCACTGTCATGCACCCCGGCCACCTGCAGCACGATCAGGCCGACGCCACCGGCGGCGCGGGCGCGCTGGTAGGCGATGAGCTTGTCGTTGACCAGGTTGTCGGTAGGCAGGCAGGTGTCGTGTCCGGTGGACATGATGCGGTTCTTCAAGCGTTTGCCGCGGATCTGCAAGGCTTCGAACAGATGAGGGAAGGCGGTCTGCATACAGGCGGCTCCGGTGCGATGTTGTTCTTGTTTTTTTATAAAAGTGTAGCGCCAGTAAAAAATCAACTTGTTTTTTTACTGATCGGCGACTAGGTTTTTCTCACCCTCGTGGCGAGGGCGTGACCTCACAACAACAAGAAAACGGGCCCCTCGGGCACCGGCAGGAGGCAACTACGATGCAGGTATTCCCACGTGTAAGCAGCCTTTGCGCAGCGTTGCTGGCCATGGGCCTGGGCAGTGCGCAAGCGGCACCGCAGATGGTGGTGGTCGGCTATGGTGGTGCCGGCCAGAAAGCTCAGGACGAGGCGATCTTCAAACCGTTCAGTGCCCAGGATGGCAGCAAGCTGATCCAGAGCGAGTACAACGGCGAGATGGCACGGATCCAGGTAATGGCCGACACCGGCAATGTCGACTGGGATGTGGTGCAGATCGAAGGGCCTGACCTGATGCGTGGCTGCGACGAGGGCATCTACGAGCAGCTGGACTGGCAGCGCATGGGCCATGCGGATGAACTGATTGCCGATGCCGCACAGGCCTGCGGCTCGGCCGCGCTGGAATGGAGCGTGGCCATTGCCTATGACCGCAGCAAGCTGGCGCAGGCGCCTGCATCGTGGGCCGACTTCTGGGACGTGAACAAGTACCCGGGCAAGCGCGGCCTGCGCAAGCGTGCGGTGTACAACCTGGAGTTCGCCCTGATGGCAGATGGGGTGAAGGTCGAGGATGTGTACCAGGTTCTGGCCACCCCGGCAGGGGTCGAGCGTGCCTTTGCCAAGCTCAGCGAGCTCAAGCCGTATATCCAGTGGTGGGACGCCGGCGCCCAACCTGCCCAGTGGCTGGCGGCGGGAGATGTGGTGATGACCTCGACCTATAGCGGGCGCATCGCCGTGGCGGCCCAGCAGGGCAGCCCGCTGGCGGTGGTCTGGCCTGGCAGCCTTTATGGCATGGATTACTGGGCGATCATCAAAGGCTCGCGGCATGTCGACCAGGCCAAGCGGCTGATTGCCTACGCCAACCAGCCGGACACCCAGGTGCGTTATGTGCAGCAGATTCCCTATGGGCCGACCAACACCCAGGCGGCGGCGAAGCTAGACTCGTCCCTGGCCAGCTGGGTGCCTACTTCGCCGCAGAACCTGCAGGGGGCGTTGGCGATGAATGTGGAATTCTGGGTCGACCATGGCGAAGAGCTGGAACAGCGCTTCAATGCGTGGGCCAGCAAATAGCGTACTGCAAAGGTATAACGATGATGACCACAACGGAACAAAGCCTGCGCCAGGAGCTGGCCGCCTGCTATCGGCTGATCGCCCATTTCCGCATGAGCGACCTGATATTCACCCATATTTCCCTGCGCCTGCCGGGGCCGGAGCACCACTTCCTGATCAATCCGTACGGCTTGCTGTTCGATGAGATCACGGCCTCCAGCCTGGTGAAGATCGACCTGCAGGGCCGGCCGGTTGAAGCGGCGCCGCACCCGGTCAACCCGGCCGGTTTCGTCATCCACAGCGCCATCCATGCTGCCCGCGAGGATGCCCATTGTGTGTTGCACACCCACACCCGGGCAGGTTGTGCGGTGGCGGCGCTGGAATGTGGGCTGCTACCGCTCAACCAGATGTCCATGGAGTTTTATGGCAAGGTGGCATACCACGCCTATGAAGGGATTGCGCTGGACATGGATGAGCAGCGAAGGCTGGTAGCCGACTTGGGCGACAAGCCAGTGATGATTCTGCGCAACCATGGCCTGCTGACTACCGGGCGCAGCGTGGCCGAAGCATTCCTGCGCATGTACTACCTGGAAAAGGCCTGCGAGATCCAGTTGGCGGCGCAGAGTGCGGGGCAGGTGATTTTGCCGCCGGCCGAAGTGTGTCGGCATACCGAGCGGCAGTTCAATGATCCGGGACGGGGGTTGAAGCAGGGCGAGCTGGCGGATCCGGATGCGTTGCAGCTGGCATGGGCGGCATTGTTGCGGATGCTGGAAAAGGTTGCACCTGGATACCGGAGCTGACGCGCTCCACCAATCACCTCGGCAACCCTTGCACGATAACAGTCACTGTTGCGCACCTCTGGGCCGCAACTGTGCTGGTCCCTGTCAAAGGAATAGCCTTATGCTGTAACGAAATATGTCTAGAAAGCTTGAAGAAGGATGTCGCAATGCCACTCAAGGATCTGCTCATCGCCCTGGTGGTGATTGTCGCCTGGGGAGTCAACTTCGTGGTCATCAAGGTTGGCCTCGATGGCTTGCCGCCGATGTTGCTGGGGGCATTGCGCTTCTTGTTGGTGGCGTTCCCGGCGATCTTGCTGGTCAAGCGGCCGAAGTTGCCCTGGCGCTGGCTGATCGCCTACGGCGCGACCATTTCGTTGGGCCAGTTCGCTTTCCTGTTCCAGGCCATGTACAGCGGCATGCCGCCAGGGCTGGCCTCGCTGATCCTGCAATCGCAGGCGTTCTTCACCCTCGGCTTCGCCGCGTTGTTCCTCGGCGAGCGGCTGCGCCTGGCCAGCGTACTGGGGCTGCTGGTGGCCGCCAGCGGCCTGGCGCTTATCGGCAGCGAAGACGGCGGCCATGTACCGATGTTGGCGCTGGTACTGACCCTGTGTGCCGGCGCCATGTGGGGCATGGGCAACATCATCACCCGGCGCTTTGGCTCGGTTGACCTGGTGGCGCTGGTTATCTGGGGCGGGCTGATCCCGCCACTGCCGTTCCTTGCGTTGTCCTGGTGGCTGGAGGGGCCGGAGCGCATCGGCCACGCCATTGCCAATATCAGCTGGAGTTCGGTATTGGCCCTGGCTTACCTGGCGTTTGTCGCCACCATGCTCGGCTACAGCCTGTGGAGCAAGTTGCTGTCGCGCCACCCGGCCGGCAAGGTGGCGCCGTTCTCGCTGCTGGTGCCTGTGATAGGCCTGAGTTCGTCGGCGTTGTTGCTGGGCGAGCGTCTGACCGCGACCCAGGGCTGGGGCGCATTGCTGGTGATGGCCGGGTTGCTGGTGAACGTGTTTGGCGCAAGGCTTGGGCGCCGTTTAAGGGCTGTCAGCGCGTAGCCGCTCCCACAAATGCGCGTTGCAAACAGGGTGCTCTGTTAGAATCGGCCTCTTTTGCCAGGCCAATGGAGCGCACCCCATGATCATTTCCACCACCAGCCAGCTCGAAGGCCGCCCGATTGCCGAATACCTGGGTGTGGTCAGCTCCGAATCGGTGCAGGGCATCAATTTCGTGCGCGATTTCTTTGCACGTTTTCGCGACTTCTTCGGCGGGCGTTCGCAAACCCTGGAAAGCGCACTGCGCGAAGCCCGCGAGCAGGCCACCGAAGAACTGAAGGCGCGGGCACGCCAGTTGCGAGCCGATGCGGTAGTGGGAGTGGATTTCGAGATCAGCATGCCGTCGGTACAGGGCGGCATGGTCGTTGTATTTGCTACTGGTACAGCGGTGCGCCTGAAGTAGAGCGTCTGCCGCTGGTCGGGTCCAAGGCTTCGGTCTGGGCGGTCCGCAAATGACCAGCTAGTCTCACTTTCACAGGTCGCGTTTGGTAGAGCAACTGTTCTGGTTGCCGACGCGTCCGCCACTGGAGGGAGACAGGGCATGAGCGAATCCTTTTTCGAAGACCTGAACGACGCGTTCCCGATCAACAGCCAGGTGCGTTGCGGCCAAGCGGCATTTCGCCTGGGCTTCGCCCACATGACGCTGGATGATTCCGAACAGCTCCAGCCTGCACATCTGCAGCGCAGCAAAAAAGGCCGCTTCATGCCGCGGGTTCCGCTCAGGAAGTGATCCCGCTCCAGCACAACCCCGCCGAATGGCGGGGTTTTTATTGCCATTTCTTGATCCGCCTCATGGCATTGCCGGGTTGCGCTCGCAGGATGGCCAAGGCTGTGGTTTTCTTGCGCGGCATTCCAGCAACGGAGGATTGAATGCTCATGCGAGTCAGGGAAGAGACCTATTGGCAATGGGCCGACGCACAGCTGCACAGCCGCTGCCACGACGAAGCACTCAGTGACGGCACCACGCTCGACGTGCAGGTGCGCCTGTCGCGCCTGGGGGCGACCCAACTGTTTTTGGGGTTGTACGCCGGTGATGGGCGAGCGTTGCTGGAGGAGTATTACCCCGCACGCCCAGGGGAGACCATGACCCGCGCCCTGGTGTGGGGTGTAGACCGCGCCCGGGCGATGGCAACCGGCGCCTTGCCGCTGCCGGAACCCCGCAGCCAGCGGCGCCAGGCATGAAAAAGCCCGGCCTGTGCGGGCCGGGCTCTGGTAAAGGTGGGAACCCTCAGTTGAGCGGTTCGATCACCTTGACTGACTGCTGCTCACGGGCAGCGGGCCATTCTTGTTGCAGGGTCTGCAGAACGCGGCCGACGAACTCGGTGTCGGCGGCGGCCTTCTTGCCGACGTAGCCTTGGCCACGGCGGTAGACCTTGAAGCGGGCACGCATGCTGGGCAGGTGCTCTTCGAATTCATCTTCGACGGTGTTCGGTGGCAGGCGGTCGAGGCGCACTTCACCGGTCTGGCTTACCCACAGCAGATGGTCGTCAAGGCTGTCCTTGCGTACGGCGAACAGCTGGGCCAATTGGTCGATAGTCGGATTGTTGTTCAAGTTCATCATAAAGCCCCCATTACCCATTCGTAGGTGATTTTTCACAGTTGGCGCTACTACGGTGTAGCGCACTACCAAGGCTGCTACAGCAGCATCGCAACAGGGGCTTTCTCACGCTGCCTTTTGGACAGTTTCCCTCTCCACGGACGGCCTGCGTTACCGCGCAGGCCGTCTGGAACACCCTTGCCACCGCTCCCGATCAGGGAGACGGCTTCATCATGCCCAAGGGCGATGAACGGCGTCAACCATTTTGTAGTGAATATTTTTCCTCACTACATTGTGTCGTTTTGTTCGACAATCGCTGCCCGCACTACAGCCCGGAGAGAATGTCGAAGGCTGCGCGCACCCGGGCTTCGTTCGGGTAGTTTCGGTTGGCCAGCAACACCACGGCCAGTTGTTCGGCGGGCACGAACGCGGCGTAGGCGCCGAATCCATTGGTCGAGCCGGTCTTGTTGTACCAGGCTGCCGGCAGCGGCGGCAGGGCTGGTTGCAGGCGTGTGGTTGCCTGCGGTTCACGGATAAGCTGCGGGCCGTTGCCATCGACCAGTGTGGCCAGCGTGACCGGGTAGGGGTAACGCTCCCAGCCCAGGCCCTGGGTCATGGCGCCGACCTGGAAGTAGCCCCGCTGAGTGATGGCGGTGGCTTGTGCCAGCGCCGGTGGCAGCCCCTCCGGCTGCATGTGCAGGCGCACATAGCGCAGCAGGTCGCTGGCGCTGGTCTTGATGCCGTAGGCTTCGTCGGCGTAAGGGCCGGGGCCGACACGCACCGGCTTGTCGGCACTGTCGTAACCTTGGGCATACAACCCCTGGGCGCTGGCCGGGACCTGCAGATAGGTGTTTCGCAGGCCCATCTGTTTCAGCAGGCCCTCGCTCATCAGCGTGGAAAACGGCTGATGCTGCGCGCGGGCGGCCAGGTCACCGAACAAGCCCAGGCTGGGGTTCGAGTAGCAGCGCTGGGTGCCGGGTTTGGCGCGGGGCTGCCAGTGACGGAAGAAATCGACCACCTGCTGCGGCGTCTGCACCGCATCCGGGAACTGCAACGGTAGGCAGTCGGCACTATAGGCGCCCAGCTCCAGCACGCTTGCGTCGCCGATGGGGGCCCCGGCAAGGGCCGGGTGATAGCGCTTGGCCGGGGCATCGAGGTCCAGCTTGCCTTCGGCACTGGCCAATGCGGCCAGGGTGGCGGTGTAGGTCTTGCTCAGCGAACCGATCTCGAACAGCGTGTCGCGGCTGACCGGCACATTGTCGGCCTTGCTGGCCACGCCATAGCTGAAGTAGTGCGCGTGGTTGCGAGCATAGATGGCCACGGCCATGCCGGTGATGCCTTGCTCCTGCATCAGCGGGCGGATGATCTGGTCGACCTTGGCCTGCAACTGGTCGTCGGCCTGGGCGGCACTGTAGCCCAGGTTGAGAGTGATGGCGGCTGCAAGTGCAGCCAGGCGGGAGAGGGGCATGAGCGGGTCCTGTGCTGGAGCGTGTCCGTTGAGCGACACCGGTGGGGGTTCCGGCGTTAGCGGCGAAAAGCCGAAGACCTTATCGTCTGCCCTTGCACAATGACAAGACGGAAACTGTGATGAAGTATTTGCGCATGTTATTCGACAATTTCACCCTGGCCTTGCTCGGGGTGGTGCTGATTGCCACCGTGCTGCCTTGCTCGGGCGACGGCGCAGTGTATTTTGGTTGGCTGACCAACCTGGCCATCGGCCTGCTGTTCTTCCTGCACGGCGCCAAGCTGTCGCGCGAGGCGATCATTGCCGGAGCGGGGCACTGGCGCCTGCACTTGCTGGTGTTCTCCTGCACCTTCGTGCTGTTCCCGCTGCTGGGCCTGGCGTTCAAGCCACTGTTCGTGCCGCTGGTGGGCAACGAACTTTACCTGGGCGTGCTCTACCTGTGTGCCTTGCCGGCTACCGTGCAGTCGGCCATCGCCTTCACTTCGCTGGCGCGTGGTAACGTGCCGGCGGCCATTTGCAGTGCGGCGGCATCCAGCCTGCTGGGTATCTTCCTCACGCCGTTGCTGGTAATGATGTTGCTGGGGGCCAGCGGTGATACTGGTTCTGGTCTGGATGCGGTGCTGAAGATCACCCTGCAGCTGCTGGTGCCGTTCGTGGCCGGGCAGGTCGCCCGGCGCTGGATCGGTGCCTGGGTCAAGCGCAATGCGCGCTGGCTCAAGGTGGTGGACCAGGGTTCGATCCTGCTGGTGGTCTACACCGCGTTCAGCGAGGCGGTGGTCACCGGGCTGTGGCACACGGTATCGCCGCAGCACCTGGCCGGGTTGTTTGCCGTGTGCGGAATCTTGTTGGCGGTGGTGTTGTACGGTACCCGGCTGCTCGGCAAGCTGGCGGGCTTTGACCTGGAGGACCGCATTACCATCCTGTTCGCCGGTTCGAAGAAGAGCCTGGCCACCGGGGTGCCAATGGCGCAGGTGCTGTTCGTCGGCAGTGGCATTGGCGCGATGATCCTGCCGCTGATGCTGTTCCACCAGATTCAGCTGATGGTCTGTGCGGTGCTGGCGCAGCGTTATGCCAGCCGTGAGCAGGTGGCTGAAGAAGCTTCGGCGGCGTCCTGACACCTGGTTTGGCCACTGATGCGGTCGCCGCTCCTACACGGCGACCGCGCAATGACCAGAAATTATCTGGCCTGCCCTGAACCACGCTCGCGCAGCGCCTTGCCTACCTCGGCCTCGATCTTGTAGGCCGGCGCTTCCAGGTCGTCGTAGTTGCGCGTGTAGCGCCGGGCGAACTCTTCCACACCCAGCTGCTGATACTGCTGCACATGCTTGAGCTCATGTGCCCACAACGCCACGTTGTCCTCGGCATCGGCGGGGCGGCGGAAAATGATCGTGTCGATCAGCGTCACGGCGTTCACATCGGGGTTCTGCAGCAGCGCATTGGCCGCGCTCATTTGCTGTTCGTCACCCACCCGGAAGCGCGCCGCGTCGAGCACGGCAAAGTCGTACCAAGGTTCGAGTTGCGCACGGATATGCAACGGGATCGGCTCGACGCCGCTGGCGGTGGCTTCGTCGCGGGCCTGCTGCAAGGCGTAGGTCAGACTGGACGAAGCCAGTACTTCCACGTCCTTGAAAATCTGCCCGGCCTGGCCGGGGTCGATGGGCGCACAGAAACATCCCATCAGGCACACCTGGTATTGCCCTGGCGGGCAGGCCTGTTCGGCGAGTGCAGGCAAGCTCATCAGTAGCCCCAGCAGTAGACTAATCCGCTTCATGCAGGGCCTTCTCGACAAAGTGGCGGCTGGCGTCCAGTACCTGCGACTGCACGCTTTCCGTGGCCAGCATGCGCCCGACCAGCAAGGCACCGACGCACTGGCTGATCAGCACCCAGGCCAATTCGCTGTCTTCCAGGGTCGCGCTCCAGGCCTGGTGCAGCTCCAACAGCCAATGCTCGGCCACTGCACGCACCGGTGCTTCGGCCCGGGCAATCTCCACCCCCAATGGCGGCAGCGGGCAGCCACCCTCGGCATTGTGCAGGTGGGCCAGGCTTAGGTACTGCTGCAGGCAACGGCCCAGGCGTTCGCGACTGGCGCCCTGGTTGGCCAGGCGCGCCAGTGGGCTGTTGCACAATTCCTGCCGCACTACCTCGGTGAACAGGTCGTCCTTGGACGGGAAGTGGTTGTAGAAGGCTCCGCCGGTCAGGCCGATCGCCTTCATCAGCCCGGCTACGCCGGTGCTGGAAAAGCCCCCGCGTTTGGCCAGCGCGCCGCTGCTGGCCAGCAGCCGCTCGCGGGTTTGCTGTTTGTGTTCGTTGGTGTAACGCATTCAGTTGCCTCTGCAGGCGGGCTTGACGGTGGCGGCGATCATAACATAGCGTTCGTTTACTAAACGATCATTTACTAATAGAGGCTGGCATGACAGAACAACAAAAAGTGGTGCTCGTGATTGGCGCGGGGGATGCTACCGGCGGCGAGATCGCCAAGCGCTTTGCCCGTGAGGGCTACATTGCTTGTGTTACCCGGCGCCAGGCTGCCAAGTTGCAGCCGCTGCTGGACGAAATCCGTGCTGCCGGCGGCCAGGCCCACGGGTTTGGCTCCGATGCGCGCAAGGAGGAGGAGGTGGCGGCGCTGGTCGAAACCATCGAGCGTGATATCGGCCCGATCGAAGCGTTTGTGTTCAATATCGGTGCCAATGTGCCCTGTAGCATTCTTGAGGAAACCCCGCGCAAATACTTCAAGATCTGGGAGATGGCCTGTTTTGCCGGTTTCCTTACCGCCCAGGCGGTGGCCCGGCGCATGGTCCAGCGCGAGCGTGGCACCATCCTGTTCACCGGCGCCACCGCTGGCACTCGTGGCGCGGCGGGCTTTGCGGCATTCGCCGGGGCCAAGCACGCTTTGCGCGCCCTGGCCCAGAGCATGGCGCGCGAGCTGGGGCCGCGGAACATCCATGTCGCCCACGTGGTGGTTGACGGAGCCATCGACACCGCCTTCATCCGTGACACTTTCCCCGAGCGCTACGCCCTCAAGGACCAGGATGGCATCCTCGACCCGGCCCACATCGCCGACAGCTACTGGTTCCTGCATGCCCAGCCCCGCGACGCCTGGACCTTCGAGCTGGACCTGCGCCCCTGGATGGAACGTTGGTAAGCCCCTTTTACCGAGCAAGGACCGTAACCACATGAACAAGACTGTCGATTTCTTTTTTGACCTGGGCAGCCCGGCCAGCTATCTGGCCTGGACCCAACTGCCTGGCCTGTGTGCGCGCCAGGGTGCCACGCTGCGTTACCGGCCGATGCTGCTGGGCGGGGTTTTCCAGGCCACCGGCAACGCCTCGCCGGTGATGATCCCGGCCAAGGGCCGCTACATGTTCACCGACCTGGCGCGCTTCGCCGAGCGCTACGGGGTACCGTTCGGGTTGCCGCCGGGGTTCCCGGTCAATACCTTGACCCTGATGCGCGGGGCAATGGGCATCCAGCTGCGTTCGCCGGAGCGCTTCGAGGCGTTGCTGGCGGTGCTGTTCAATGGTCTGTTTGCTCAGCGCCGCAACCTGGGCGACAACGCCGTCCTCGACGACACGCTGAGCCAGGGCGGCTTCGACCCGCAGGCATTTCGCGCGCTGGCGGGTGACGACGAGGTGAAGTCCGCGCTCAGGCACGCGACCGAAGCTGCAGTGGAGCGCGGGGTGTTCGGCGCGCCGACCTGTTTTGTCGGTGGCGAGATGTTCTTCGGGCAGGACCGTTTGGACTTTGTTGAGGAGGCCCTGCGTCAGGGCGCCGGCAGCCCTACCTGAAGGCGCCTCTCCCACAGGGTTGGCGCGTTTCCTGTGGGAGCGGCTTCAGCCGCGAACACCGGCAAAGCCGGTGCCATCTCCATGCATAAAGCAGTCAGAAGTTCGCCGGGGTGTTGGCGCTGATGATTTCGGCCTCGTCCGGGCCGATGTTCTTGAAACTGTGCGGCAGGGTAGTGGGGATGTAGTAACCGTCGCCCGAGTTGAGCACGCTCACCTGGCCATCGACCCACAACTCGACGGTGCCGCGTGTGACCAGGCCACACTCCTCACCCTCGGCATGCACGATCGGCTCGCCCGAATCGGCACCCGGTGCATACAGTTCACGCAGCATGCGCATCTGCCGGCCTTCGACGCTGGCGCCAACCAGCAGCATGCGCAGGCCGTTGCGGCCCAGGTCTGGCTGCTCGCCGCCACGGAACACGTAGCGCTCTTCGCGCACCGGCTCGTCGAAACTGAAGAACTCCGCCAGGCTCATCGGAATGCCTTCGAGCAGTTTTTTCAGGGAGCTGACCGAAGGGCTGACGCGATTCTGCTCGATCTGCGAGATCGTCGAATTGGTCAGCCCGCTGCGGCGGGCCAGTTCCCGTTGGGAGAGGTTGTTGCGTTCACGCACCAGTTTGAGTCGCGTCCCCGTGTCCATAGCCGCCTTGTAATCAGAGGTGTCAATAATAATGAGCGATGCGCATTAAAACACACTCTGCGCGCTTGCGCGCTGTGCTTGTCAGGCCCGCTGATCGCGCGGCATCGGCCATGACCCGACCAGCAGCAACAGCGCCGCCACCGCCAGGAATGGCAAGCGTGGATCGACGGCATAAACCAAGGTGCCGGCCAGCGGCCCGATCACTGCGCCCATGCCCTGGGCAGCACCGATGGAGCCGGCTGTGGCGCCTTGCTCGGAGGCGTGCATGGCATTGGCCGCCAGCGCCGAAAACGCCGGGAAGACAAAGCCCATGCCCGCCGCCGCGACAAAGTAGCAAGCCCACAGCCAGGGCGCCGTGGTGGCCAGCGAGCCGCAGGCAAAGCCCAGGGCCGAAACTGTGGCGCCGACCCGGATCATCTTCAACGGCGGCCATTCCAGCTGGCGCAGCAGCACCTGCGCCAGGATCAGCGCCACACCCACCGTGGTCAGGGCGATGCCAGCGGCCTGCGCAGCCTCGGCAGGGCCCAGGTGCAGGCGGTCGAGGGCAAAGAAACCGACGATGATCTGCGATACCGTGACGCTGAGCATGGCGCTGAACGCCACCAGCAAGGGCCGACGCAGGCGTGGGTCGTTCAGGCGCACCGGGCTGGGAGCATGGCTGTGCGGCAGCGCCTGCGGCTTCAGGGTGAACAGCAGGACCAGAAAGGCACTGGCCGGCAGCAGCGACATGATGTGGAACGGCAGGCTCAGGCCATGCCGCGCCAGCAGCGCTGCCAGCGCCGGCCCCACCACCAGGCCGACGGCGTTGGCCGCCCCCAGCGAGGCCATGGCCCGGGCCCGGCGTTGCGGTTCGACATGGTCGGCGATCAGCGCATTGCAGCCCACCGGGATGGCAGCATAGAAGGCGCCGATACAGCCGCGCGCGACCATCAGGCCGATGAAGGCCAGGGTCGCCCCCGGTAGCCAGCGCAGCGCACCTTCTACGAACAGGCACAGCAGCCAGTAGGCCAGGGTGAAGCCGGCGCTGCCCAGCAGCAGGATGCGCCGACGGCCCAGACGGTCTGCGGCGCGCCCCCAAGGCCGGGCCAGCAGCACCCAGACCACGCCCGCCACGGTCACGGCGGCACCGGCTTGCCAGGTGGCCATGCCGAGCTGGCGGGCGATCGGGCCGATCAGGGCGACGAAGGCCATCATCGACATGGTGCAGGCCATGTTGGCCAGCAGCAGGGGGCGCAAGTCCAGAGTACTGGCGGGTGCGAGTGTGGCAGGATCCTTTGCGACATTCATAGGGCAGTCCAGGGCGGTACGGCAAATAGAAAGCCGATCTTGTTGGGAATCGTTATCGGTGTCGAGCCCCCGGGCTGCCGAGTGTCATTGGCTGCGGCGCAGCGGGCCAGGCCACATGCTACGCAACACGCCATCGCGGCGCACCCACGCGTGCATCAAGGCCGCACCCACATGCACCAGCACCGTGGCGAACAGCAAGTAGCCAGCCCAGCCATGGGCCTGGCGCAGTACTGCATACAGTTGCAGGTCATGGGGGGCAATGGCCGGCAAGCCCAGGGGGCGGGGGTAGCCACCGGCCGACAGCATGGCCCAGCCCAGCAGCGGCATGGCAAGCATCAGTCCGTAGAGCACCAGGTGCGAAGCCCCGGCGCCCCAGCGTTGCAGTGCAGGCAGGTCGCGCGGCAGGGCTGGGTGGGGCAGGGCCAGGCGAACGGCGATGCGCAGCAGCACCAGCACCAGCAGGGCCAGGCCGGTTGCCTTGTGCAACCCGATCAGCACGGGGTGGCGCGGCGACAGGTCGGCGACCATGCTCACACCGATGAACAACATGGCCAGGATCAGCACGGCCATCAGCCAGTGCAACAGGCGGGCGAGGGGGTGGAAGGCGTCGGTTTTCATGGGTGGGCTCCGGTGTCGAGCGATTCGCGGCTGCGGCGGTTGAAGGATTCCGAGTAGGCGGCCGAACGGGCGGCGAGAATCGGGTCGGCAGAGGCCTGGATGCCCCGGGGTAGAATCAGCGGGTCGAAGTTGATGTCGCGGCAGGCCCCTTGCTCGGGGCCGTCGACCTGTTCCAGTACCAGCGTGCCGGCGTCCACGCTGCGTCGGTCGGCAGGCCACGGGCTGGCAGGGTCGTCCACTGCATCGCCGGGTTCCGCCAGTACCAGGCGCAGCGTCCAGCGCAGCGGGGCCTGGGCCAGCCGTTGCTGCAGGTCGTGCTGCAGGAACTGTTTGTCATCGACTTGGGCAGGCAGGGCGGCAAACGCTGTCTGCGGCTCCAGTTGCCAACGCACGGGGTGGGACACGCCGCTTGCGTCGATCAGGCGGAAGGCGTTGATGCTGTGGTACTGCGTGCTGGCGAAGCTGTTGCTGGGCTTGTACCCCGCCGCCCATTGGCGAAACGCCGCGCTTTCCGGGTGGGCGGCGAAAAACGCCTGCAGTTTGCCCGGGTCCGGTTTGCCGGTGGCCGGGTCGGGTGCCCCCGCCAGTACCTGTTCATAGAAGGCTTGTGGCGTGCTTACCGCCAGCACCGGCGGGTTGTTCATGCCGGTACGCCAGACTTGCCCGTCGTCGGTGCTCAACTCGATGGCCAGGCTGCGCACCGGTATGCCGGTATCCGGCGCGAACGGGTTGGCGCCGCCGATGGCGAAGCGGCCGATCACTGGCACCCGCGGCTGGCTGAACGCCCGCGCCGTGGACAGGCTGACGGCCTGCCCGCTGGGCTGGAAGTAGCCGCTGACGCACAGGCCCTTGGCGTGGTTCTTACGGTAACCCGGGTAATGCCCGGCCTGGGCTTCGAAGGTGTCGATGATGCGTTGTGGGGTCAGGCGGGTATCGCCAACCCAGCCGGCGGCATAGGCAAAGGCCGCGCCCGCGCCCAGCATCACGACGCCGATGGCGGCCAGGCGCAGGGCCTTGGCCGGGCCGTGCAGGGGTGAGTTCATGGTCATTGTCCGGTTCAGTGAAGGTGCCGGTACGACGGCGCAGAGAAAAACTTATTCCCTTGCCGGGAATAGATTTTCCTCGCAGGCGTCTGCCTCTTACACTGACAACCCCAGAGGCCGGGACCTTGCCATGCATGATCTGGACGACCACCAGTGGCGCGAGCTGCTGGCCCGCCTGCGCCGCTTTGCCGTGTGGCTGACCCGCGAGCCGGGCAGCGCCGACGACCTGGTACAGGCAACGGTCGAGCGGGCCTTGAGCCGGCGCGACCAGCAACGTGATGCCGATGCCCTGCGGGCCTGGCTGTTCACCATCCTTTATCGGCTGTTCCTCGATGGAAAGCGCCGTGAGCGCCTGCACGCGCGATGGCTGTCCTGGTTCGGCCGCGGCGAGCGCGATGACGAGCCGGTTGGTGGCAACCTCGAGGCCATTGTCCTGGCCCAGGCCGACCTGCAGGCTTTCGCCCGGCTCACGGCAGAACAGCGTGCGTTGTTGCTGCTGGTCAGCATTGAAGGTTTGAGCTACAAGGAGGCCGCCCAGGCCCTGGGCATCCCAATCGGCACTGTGATGTCGCGCCTGTCACGCGCCCGCAATGCCTTGCGCGAACTGACCGAGGGCAGCCCCCAGCCCCCGGCCTTGCGGAGACTGAAATGACGCGCCTGATCCCCAGCGAAGACGAACTGCACGCTTATGTCGACGAGCGCCTGGAGCCTGCGCGCCGGGCCGAGGTTCAAGCCTGGCTGGCGGCCAACCCGCAGGCTGCGGCCAAGGTCGAGGGTTGGCGTGCCGACGCCCGCCGCCTGCGTACGGCGCTGGCCGGGTTTGGCGAAGTGCCGGTGCAGCTGGACCTGGGGCAGTTGCGCAGGCAAGTGCGCCAACGCCGCCAGCGCCGCTGGGCCACGGCGGCGGTGCTGCTGCTGGCGTTTGGCGTAGGTGGCCTGGGAGGTTGGCAGGTGCGCGATGCGACCTTGGCGCGTGCCGAGCTGCCAATGGCCGATGCCGTCCAGGCGCACCGCTTGTTTGCCGGTAGCCAGACGTTGGATATCCAGGCCAGCGACCCAGGCCAGTTGCGCGACTGGCTGGGGCGCCACTTCAGCCGCGTTGGCCACTTGCCGGACCTGGCGGGCTACGGCTTCAAACCGGTGGGCGCGCGCCTGCTAAGCAACGAGCAGGGGCCGGCGGCATTGCTGGTGTTCGAGGATGGCAAGGGCCAGCGCATCAGCCTGTTCCTGCGCTCACCAGGTGATCATTATCGGCGCATGCCGGACGGGCAGCGCGTGGACGGGCAGCTGGAGGCGCGGTACTGGTCGCATGGGGCCTACAACTTTGCTCTGGTCAGCGCGGTGGACGATTTGCGTGGGGCGGGGGTGGGGGAGGCGTTGCGCTTGGGTTTGTGAGCCCGCTCTCGCCGGGATCGCGCGTGGATGCTGTGGTGATCCTGTGGGAGCGGGCGCGCCCGCGAAGAGGCCTCGCCAGGCCACACATTCCTGCCATTTTCCCCTGCTCACTCGCCCAACCGCTGCTCACGCGACGGCGGGTAGCCAAAGTAAGCCGCATAGCATTTGCTGAAGTGCGACACCGAAACAAACCCGCAGGCCACTGCCACCTCCATCACCGACAGGTCGGAATACTGCAGTAGGCGGCGGCTTTTGGTGACGCGCAACTCCATGTAGTAACGCCGCGGCGAAGTGCCCAGCTGGGCCTGGAACAGGCGGTCGATCTGTCGGCGCGAGCGCCCGCTGTAGGCGGCCAACTGGTCGAGGCTGAGGGTTTCCTCGAGGTTGTTCTCCATCAGCTCGACGATGGTGCGCAGGTGCAGGCTCATGGACTTCTTCGCGCCCGGGCCGACCTGACGATAGCGGGCACCGGAGAACGACAGGATCTCCTCGACGCCTTCGGCCAGGCCGTCGCCATACAGCCGGCGCACCAGGCCGAGCATCAGCTCCATGGCACCATTGGGGCTGGCAGCGCTGAGGCGGTCGCGGTCGAGAGTGAAGCTGGCTGGGGTGATCCGCGTCTGCGGGCTGCGCTCGGACAGGCTGGCGCGTTGCTCGGGGTGGATACTGCAGCCATAGTCGTCCAGCACCCCTGCGCGGCCGAGGAACCACGCGCCGTTCCACAAGCCGCCCAGGGCCATGCCGTGGGCCGCGCAATCGCCCAGCAGGCGGTCAAGCTCGGGGTACTTCAATGGCGTGCGCAGGCCGCCACAGATCACCAGCAGGTCCAACTCCTTCAGGGCCTCGGCGGATAACTCGGTAGCCACCAACTCCAACCCCAGGTCGCTGAGCACGCGGTCGCCTGCAAGCGACAGTGGGGTGAATCGAAAGCTGTCGGCGCGCAGCAGGTTGGCCGTGACCAGCACGTCCATGGCCACGGTGAAGCTGGCCATGGAGAAGTGTTCGAGCAATACGAAATCGACCCGATAGGGGGCTTGGGCATTGGCGCTGGTGGACTTCAGCCGCAGCATGTTGCTGGTACTGGTCTTCTTGCTGAACTGGCGTGGCGTGGGCACTCTGGACTCCGCTTCCTGGCTGGCCTTGAGAGTGTGGCGGGTGGCCGGGGGAAAGACAATCTCCTAGGTGGCCGTGTCGTATTCCAGGTCGTGTTCAGGCAACCTGTCTGGCTTGGCCCGTTGCCGCTATGCTGATGCTCCTGTCACTGAGGATACCTTGATGAAGTACGCCGCTGCCCTGTTGCTTTGCCTGATGCCATTGTTGGCCAATGCCCTGGAGCAGGGCGACAAGCTCGCCCCGTGGACGCTGCTCGACCAGTACGACCAGGCCTATAGTCTCGCCGCCGGCACGCACATCCTGCTGGTGGCGCGCGACATGGATGGTGCAAAGCTGGTGAAGGCGGCGTTGGCCGAACAGCCCAAGGGTTACCTGGAGGCGCGCGATGCGGTGTTCGTTGCCGACATCCAGCGCATGCCGGCGCTGATCAGCAAGCTGTTCGCCATCCCCGCCATGCGCGATTACAACTACCGCGTACTGCTCGACCGCGACGGGCGCGTGGCCAGCCGTTATCCAGGGCAGGATGGCCAGGTGCAGTGGTTGCAACTGGAGCAGGGCAAGCTGGTGAGCCAGCGGGCATTTGCCGATGCACCGGCGTTGAAGGCGGCGTTGGAAGCTGCACCACGGCATTGAGAGCTGTCACTGCTCCCTGTAGGAGTGGTGCCATGCCGCCAGCCAAATCAATCTGAACCCTCGGCAGCCTCTGCAACCCAACCCATTACATGCCAAATGGGAGAGCGCTCATGGAAATCGGAACGATCTGGATCATCGTCGCGGCCTTTGTAATCCTGCTGGAAATCTGGGCCATCTGGCACATCATCGGCAGTGACCGGCGCGCCGAGCGCAAGATGCTGTGGATCGTCTTCGTGGTCTACGCACCGTTCCCCGGCTTGCTGTTCTGGGCCTGGCGCGGGCCTCGGGCGGTGAAGGGCAGGGCGGTACTGCAGGAAAAATGATGGAGAACGGCCTCAGGCGCGGGGGCGCCTGAGGCCGTCGATGTTCACTTGGGCAGGATATCGAAGCGAATGGCTGACCCCAGCCCGTCCACCATCAGGCAACCGTAGAACTTCACGGTCGACAGCACACACAGATGCTTGAGCGCTTCATGGATGTAATCGTGAAGCAGCTTTTCGGCATCGCGCCTGCGGTCTGCGAGCGTGGTGCTGCTGAGAGTGATCACCCCGAGCAAGGTGGTTTCAATGTGTTCGACGGTGTCCAGGCCAATTTTTTCGCGCAGGTGCAGGCGCGCCTTTGCCGCATCGTCTTCATCTCGTGCGGTTTTGGGCTTGATGGTATAAGCCAGCTGAAAATCATATTTGCTCATCGCTTTATCCTTGATACGTGCAGGCCTCCATGCCGGGCCTCGCAATCTAGCGCCTGGCAGCCACCGCGCATACAAACGCGTGGTTCACGCAAGCCAGCGCGCTGTGCGAAACGTCCTACGCAGGCAAGCCCGTTTTTACGATGCATGCTTGACCTCGAGTTAACTCAAGGTTCGATACTCCGTCCCTCTTCCAACTGATCGAGGGTTTACCGTGAGCCATTCAACCGCGTTCCAGCTGAGCAACCCCGAAGGCCTGTACGACCCCAGCGGCAATGCCTACTCTCATGTCGCCGAGGTTCATGCCGATAGCCGCCTGTTGTTCATCGCCGGCCAGGGCGGGGAGGACCGCAACGGGCAGCTGTCGCCGCTGTTCGCCGAGCAGGCGCGCCAGGCACTGGCCAACCTTGAGATTGCCCTGGCGTCGAAAGGCGCCAGCTTGGCCCATGTGTTCAAGCTGACCCTGCTGATCGTCGAGCATTCCGAAATGCGACTGCATGAATGGGTAGCCGAGGCTGACAGGGCCTGGGGCCGTTGCATGAAACCGACCTGCACGCTGATACCGGTACCCCGGTTGGCGCTGGACGGCATGCTGGTGGAGATCGAGGCAGTGGCGGCTGTATAGGTCCGGGCGATTCGGTGGTGGCGGCAGATAAGCGCTATGTTGTATATCGGTGCTGGCCCAACCAGCACGGCCGCTATAACAACAATTGACCTCAAAGGTGACCACACCATGAGCACCGGCACCACCACGCTTGCCGACCCCAAGGCTCGGGCCTGGATCTGGCCGGCACTTTTCAGCCTGGTGGCCTTCGCTGCCAACTCGGTATTCTGCCGGCTCGCGCTGAAGGATGGGGCCATCGACCCAGCCTCCTTCACCGTGGTGCGCCTGGCCAGTGGTGCACTGTTCCTGCTGCTGTTGATCCGCCTGCGAAAACCCGCGCTTGCCATGGGGGGTAGCTGGCGCGGCGGCTTGGCCCTGTTCCTCTATGCATTCCTGTTTTCTGCGGCATATCTGCAACTGGGCGCAGGCGCGGGTGCGTTGCTGCTGTTCGGCGCGGTGCAGATCACCATGTTCGGCTTCGCCTGGTACAAAGGCGAACAAATCACCGCGCGGATGCTGCTGGGCATGCTGATCGCCTTCGTCGGCCTGCTGGTGCTGCTGTTGCCCGGTACTGCGGCGCCACCTTTTGCCAGCGCCTTGCTGATGGCCCTGTCTGGCGTGGCCTGGGGCGTTTACACGCTGCTGGGCAAAGGTTCACCCAGGCCGCTGGCCGACACTGCCGGCAATTTCACCCGGAGCCTGCCGTGCCTGGTGCTGCTGGCGCCGATGCTGTTGCTGGGCGCCGACTTGCACCTGAGCCCGCTCGGCGTGCTGTATGCGCTGGGTTCTGGTGTGCTGGCGTCCGGTGCTGGCTATGCCGTGTGGTACGGCGTGGTCAGGCAAGTCAGCGCGCAGCAGGCGGCGACCATGCAGCTCAGCGTCCCGGTGATCGCGGCGTTGGGCGGGGTTGGCCTGATCGGCGAGCCATTGTCGTTGCGCTTGCTGGTGGCCTGCGTGGTGGTGCTGGGCGGTATCGCCCTGGCGCTGGCGTCGCGCCGTTAAAAGAAACGGCGTTGCGCCTTGAGCGTGACCATGCTGTCGCAATAGGTGTTGATGCCCGAATACGCATCACACCCGCCACCACTGAGGTTTGAGTTGCTGTAGACCAGGTTCAGGTCGATGCCGAGCCAAGGCCGGGATAGTTCCAGCGACCAATCGGAAAAGGCATTCACCTCGCTGCCATCACCAATGGTGAATGGCGTACCTAGGCGGTGATGGGCGAGCTTGACGCTCAGGTCGACATCAAACAGCGGCAGTTGGCCGAAGTCGGCGAATAGCGTGGCGGTGCGGTTGTCGGGATTGTCGCGCAGCGCTCCACCGAAACGGCTGCCCAGCACCGAAACACCACCGTACAGGGCATAGCTGTCGGGGCCCGCAACGTTTGGCTGACTATAATGGATCAACCCCACCTCGTAGCCCAGGCTACTGTCGAACCGGTGCTTGTAGCCCAGGTAACTGTCCAGCCGCAGGGTGGAGTCGGGCGTCACGCCCATGCTCGGGGCGTACTGGCCAAGGTACCAGCCGCTGGGGTGGCTGAAGTCGAGGCCACCGTGGAACGCACCGATGGCGCTGGGCGATATCAGCCCCTGGGCCATACTGCGTGAGGGGGTGGTGCCGAGTGTAAAGTCGAAGTCGCCCAGTTCGCGTTTGATCTGTTGGGCCAGCAGCATGGGGCTGAACAGCAGGGCAGCACTCAGCAACAGAAGGGGCCTGGTCATGGTCTCCGTCCTGGAAGGCTTGCGGTTGAGCGGTAAAGCATACCTGTGCAGATAACGTGAGGGAACCGCCGGCTAGCCCATTCAGCCTTTGGTCGAACGGTCGGCGTCTGCAGCTTCGGTCACCACGGGCAGGTTGCCGGCACGCTGGATTACCCGCCGTTGCTGCTCGTAATCTTCCAGCGACAGGCCACGGCGTTGCAAGGCTTCCAGTTGCAGTTGACGGGTTTCTTCGGCGGTGTAGGGACGCAGTTCGGGGTGGCTGGCACAGCCGCTGGTGATGGCGATGGCAATGACGGCAAGGGTGGCGGACAGCAGGCGGGCCAAGGTGTTCATCAGATAGCTCCAGGGGCCGGTGTGGTGGGCGGCGAGTCGATGGAGCTAGGTTATTCGGCCATGTCGTTCGGCAGAAATTGCCATTCTCGATAGTGATTATCGATGGTTCCTGGGAGGGTGCGATGGGGCAAGACGAGCAACCGCGAAAATGGGGCGTGCTGGAACCGATCGACCGGATCACCGAAGTCATCTTCGGCCTGTTGATGGCGATGACCTTCATCGGCTCGCTGAGCGTGGCCACGGCAGGGCGCGAAGACGCGCGGCTGATGCTGATTGCCGCACTCGGCTGCAACCTGGCCTGGGGCCTGGCCGATGCCGTCATCTACCTGCTGCGTACCTGGACCGAACGTACCCGCAGCCGGACCTTGCTGGCCCGCTTGCAAGCAGGTGATATCAACCAGGGGCGCAGGCTGATTGCCGATACGCTGCCAGAGCGCATCGGCCTGGCACTGGATGAAGACGGGCTGGAGATGCTGCGTGGGCGCATGCTGCGTGATGCTGGCCGCCCGCTGCCGGCACGCCTGGGGCTGGATGATTTCAAGGCGGCGCTGGCCACTTTCCTGCTGGTGGTACTGGCAACTTTCCCGATGGTCATTCCGTTCCTGCTGATCGAGACCACCGGTACGGCCATCCGTGTATCGAACCTGGTCGCCCTGGCCATGCTCTTCCTTGCGGGCTGGCTGCTGGCACGCTATTCCGGTGGCCGCGCCCTGTTGACCGGCGTGGTTCTGGCGGTAGTCGGGGCGTTGCTGATCGTGGCGATCATCGCCTTGGGCGGTTGAGCACCGCCCGCTCAGTATTTCATGTCGCGGGCGCGCTCACGGCCTTGCTGTGGATACGGCCTTGTGCATGCGCCGGCCTCTTCGCGGGCACGCCCGCTCCCACAGGATCACCACAGGTTTGAACATTGTGGAGTACCTGTGGGAGCGGGCGTGCCCGCGAAAGGGCCGGTACAGTCAATTACAGATCTCAACCCAGCCCTGACATAGATTCAAAAGCAGCAACCACCCCACCCTTAGAGCGCGAAAAGTTTGCGCCCCCGTATCTGGCCAAAAGCAGCGCCATTGCTACCCTTAACCCACGCGGCCTGATCTCACGGAGAGATGCGATGCGCATGCCATTGTCAGCGGTCCTGTCGGTGATCCTGTATCTGAGTGCCACGCCCGGCCTGGTGCTGGCAGAGGATGTACCGGCCCCCGACCCGGCACCACAAACCGACACGGTCGCGGCCAAGGACCCGGTGTTCACCCAGGAGCAACTGGATCAGATGCTGGCACCCATCGCGCTGTACCCCGATGCGCTGCTGGCACAGGTATTGATGGCCTCCACTTACCCGGGGCAGGTGAGCGAAGCTGTGACCTGGTCCAAGGCCAACCCCAAGGCCACCGGCGACGATGCCGTCAAGAAGGTGGCGAACCAGCCCTGGGACCCGAGTGTACAGGCGCTGGTGGCCTTCCCGCAGGTACTGGCGACCCTGGGGCAAGACCCGGTCTGGGTGCAGCGCCTGGGTGACGCCTTCCTTGCGCAGCCCGACGATGTCATGGGCGGCGTGCAGCGCCTGCGCCACCAGGCCCAGGCCGCCGGCAACCTGCAGAGCAACCAGTACCAGAACGTGACCGTGCAGACCGCCCCGGCACCGGCCTCCAGCGGTAGCAGTACCCAGGTGGTTACGGCCAGTAGCCCGCCCACCACCATCATCATCGAGCCAGCCGACCCGCAAGTGGTGTACGTGCCCAGCTACAACCCGACCACCAGCTACGGCACCTGGGCCTACCCGGCCTCGCCGCCGGTGTATTACCCGCCACCGCCCATGTATTACCCTGGTTCTGCACTGGTGGCGGGCCTGGCCTTCGGTACCGGCGTGGCGATCGTAGCCTCGCTGTGGGGCGACTGTGACTGGGGCAACAACGACATCGACATCGACGTCAACCGCTACAACAACATCAACGCCAACAACCGCATCACCAACAACCAGAACAAATGGCAGCACAACGCCGCCAACCGCGACGGCGTGCCCTACCGCGACTCTCGCAGCCGCCAGCAGTACGGTCGCCAGCTGGACGGTGCCACCCAGCGTACTGCCTTCCGCGGTGACGACACCCAACGCGCCCAGGCGCGGGACAAGGCCCGGGCGTCGATGGACCGGGCCGGCATCGAACGTCCGGCCACCAGCAACCGCCAGGCACGCCAGCAGATGCGCGAGGCGCAGGCAGGCAATTCGGTCGGCAACCGCATGCAGCCTCGTAGCGACAACCCCAGGGCAACCGACCGTCGACAGGAAACCCGCAACACCCAGGCTCGCCAGCAGAACAGCCAGGTGAACCAGCGCAGGCAGGGCGAAGGCCAGGGGCGGCAGCTGGCACAAAATCGGCCTTCCAATACCGCTGGCCGCGCGCGTAACAATGCCTTCGACGGCGTCCGTTCACCCTCGCGCACCAGCGTGCAGGCCAGCCGTGGCCGCACCAGCCAGTCGTTCGCCCAGCGACCGAGCGCATCACGTGCCGCCGGGCACCAGATTTCCCGGCCCAGTGCGCCCGCACGCCGCGGGGGAGGTGGCCGTCGATGAACCGTCAAATGATAGCGGCACTGGTAATCGCAGCCGGTATGACATGGTCATCCCTGGCCGCTGCGCAGGAAGCCTTCCCGACACCGGAGAAGGCCGTGGAATCCTTTGTTGCGGCGCTGGGCGAGGAGAAACCTGATGAAGCCCGCCTGGCCCGGTTGCTGGGTGATGACTGGCGTGCCTACATACCGCGCGGTGGTGTGCAACGCAGTGATGTGGACACGTTCCTTGCGCAGTATCGCGCGCAGCACAGCATCAACCTGTCGGGTACAAACAAGGCCATCCTTGCGGTGGGCAGTGATCACTGGACGTTGCCTATTCCGTTGACCAAAGGCGACCAGGGTTGGCGTTTCGACCTCAAGGCCGGCAGCGCCGAAATCCGCGCCCGGCGCATTGGCCGCAACGAGCTGGGTGCCATGCAGTCGATGCTGGCCTATCACGATGCGCAAATGGAGTACGCCACCCAGGACCACAACGGCAACGGTGCGCTGGAATACGCGCAGAAGATATTCAGCGAGCCCGGCAAGCATGACGGGCTGTACTGGGACGACGATGGCGATGGCCAGGTCAGCCCGCTGGGCCCGTTGTTCGGCCAGGACCGGGTTGGCGACGACTGGTATGGCTACCACTTTCGTATCCTCGATGCACAGGGCCCATCCGCCCCTGGCGGTGCCTACAGTTACCTGATCGGCAACCAGATGAGCCGTGGCTTCGCCATGGTTGCCTGGCCGGCCAGGTACGATGACACCGGGGTGATGAGCTTCATGATCAGCCATGACGGCGAGGTGTTCGAGAAAGACCTCGGGCCGCACGGTGACAAGCTGGCCAAGGAGATGAAACGCTTCGATCCGGATGACAGTTGGAAGGTGGTGGATGTACCGACGGGGGATTGAGCCGCTCGTATCACCCACCCCCTTTCAGGGGGCTGTTCTCGATTCCAGATCCATCTCTGACGGCCAGTTTACCTTCGGTGCCAAACGCAGGGCGAACTCACACCAGAGCACATCGTTGTGGTCTTTGGGTTCGCCTGGTGGTGGCAGGGCTGAGGGGCCTTCCTGCATGTAGGTGCAGATGTAGGCCCAGGCATGTTCATTGGCGCCCATCGTGACCAGAGGAAAACGGTCGATGACATTGTTTGTGCCTGGTGCAACGATGGAGAGTGTGACACCCCATTTGAAAATTAACCCACCGTTTGGCAGTGCGCCGGTTTGGGACCAGCGCTCGGCGCGGACTTGGGACCAGTCGTAACTGACCGGCACGACCTTGCCTTTGTCGAAGGGGTTCCACCATTGATGCTTGAAGTTGTAGGCGTAGATTTTATTACGGGCCCGGTTGAATCGAATGGGCAGGTCTCGGGGCGCTGAGAGGTCTGCCCGGAACAGGACAACGGTGCACCATGCTGACAATGAGAGCATGATAATTTCCTGAAGAACACTTTCTATGTCCGTTGGGTCCGTATGCCTGATCACCCAAGGAAGGTCAACCAGGATCGAAATCAGAAAGATAAGTGCCAATATCGAAACGATCCCACGATACGCCATTGCTGAGCGACAAATCTCGAGGTAAATATCATCTTGAAAGTTCGGCGTGTGGGGAGCCAAACCAGGTTCTAGAATCGGTGCATCGAAGGGCGATGGCAAGTCTTCTTGCCAGCCAGTGCAGGGTGGGATCAGTCTTGGGCGGCTCATTGATTTTTGCTCTTGTTGGTGCGTATCTCATTCTCTATTAATACAATCTGAGCGAGTGTTGTTTTGTCGTCTTTGTCAGGCCAGAAGTTTAGGGTGAATTCTATTGCCTGGATGGTGTGGTGGTCGGACAATGGCAGCGCTCCTTGAATGGTGAGGGCTTTAGTCATTGGGTCGACCTTTGCGAGTGGCTGCATATCGGGTGGTCTGGAGAAGAGCTTATTGGTCGCTCTGTCTTGAGCTTGCAGTTTCAACGGCGAGGAACTGTCTGCGGACAGTACAGCTAATTCACTACCTCTAGGTCCGTGGTACAGGCTTAAGCTCCACTCGTAATGCGACAGGTGCTGATTGAAATTTGGAATGCGAATAAAGAAAATCAGGCCGACGCTTGCCGGGACCGCATTACCATCACTGGTAAATATCGTTGACGCATTTTCTTTGTGGATGGAGTGATTGATTTCGAATTGGATTTGAATCGAGACCTCCGCCTCCAAACCGAGGAGGGACGCATTGAGGGCGGCAATGGCCGCGTCCATATCGGCGTTGGTCATCCATTGGCGATGTGATTCCGGTAACCCCCACTTGGCATTTCTGGCCCAAATCTGCGTTGCTGATGATTCTTTGTGCTTGGCTGAAGTTGCAAGCAGATAGGCTGCTATGCCCAAGGTGATGCTTATGCCTATCGGGCCAAGTAAAGCGCTGGAGCCAAATGCGGCCCAGACGCCAAATGCTGCGGCCCCGAATGAAGTGGCACTTGCGAACCGGTAGAGGCGAGCTGCAGAGCCATCTCCCACTCTCTCGGATCTAAGGTTTGCATACCTGTACTGAACCGCATCCATGACACCAGCAAGCGCAGAAATCCCCGAGCCGAATCTGGCAATACCGGTTCCCAATGAGATTGTTGTCACCGTCCCCGGCCACGGTATCTTCGGACGCACAAGCGCAACAACCAGTCCCGCCGCTTCGACGCTGGCACCCAACAACCCAAGCGAAGAAGACCAGATCGCCGCAAGCGCCTCCGGGTTGTCCTGATGCGTCTCTTGCAACGCTCGATAGTTCTTGCCCAGGCTGTCCTGATGGAACCACATGCTGCCCAAGGCAAATAGCAGCCCGACGCTTCCGCTACTCGCTGCAGCATCCCGCAGGCTGCGCATGGCATCGCTTGCCACGCTTTGCGCGGCCGTAGAACTGATCTTCAAACCACCCGTAACCTGCGCACGCAGCGTACCCGCACCAATCGCAACATTGCGTACCAGCGCCCCGACGCCACCGGCTGCACCCTCGCGCAACTGCACCAACCGCGCCTGCAAACTCTCGGCGCTTTCGAGCGTCCAGAGCATCACCTCGATCATCTGGCTACGGTTACCCGCTGCCGCAATATTGATCGCGCCACTCAGCACCATGGCCCGCACCTTGCGGCCCAGGGGATCACGGAACTGCTTGTCTACCTGCTGTAGAAACGCATCGGTCCGCGCCTCCAGGGCTTCATTGAGCAGGCTCATGTATTCGCCCACTGTCAGCGACATCCGCAGCGGCGTTACCTGCTGCCCGGCGAACAGGGCAAACGCCGAGCGATGCACATGGCCGATCAGGGTCTTGGTCCGTTCACTGATGTGCTGGCTGAGCGCATTCCCTGCGCTGTTGGTCGCGGCCAGCAACTGGCCAACGGCATCCTGTATCGGCTTGATCATCAGCAGTTGGCCATCGGCGGTCCCGGCGATGCCCTTGATGATGTCGTACACCTTGCCGAAGTCGTCCCCGGACAGCGCGCTGGCCACCTGCTGCATCAGCTTCTGGTTCTTGGCCAGCAGTGCTTGGTAAAGCAGGCTGCGGTCGTCTTCCAGCAGCTGCTGCCAGATATGCTGGGTGATCCCGAGCGGCTGACCCTCCTGAGGCAAGGTTTCAGTGGGCCCGCCGGCCAGGCAGGCGGCCATCATCTGGATGAAGTACTCCACCGAAACGGGGGAGGTCGCGTCATAGTCGTAGTAGCCGATCTGCTGAAACGCCCGCTTGGCATAGTGCCGCGCATACAGATCGCCAACCTGGTCGATCATCGACTGCCAGTTTTTCAGTTCGCGGTCGTAATCGGCCTGGAACGCTGCGCGGGCGCTTTCGTCGTAACGCTCTTCCAGCCGCTCGCGGGCGTCCTGCTGTTTGCGCGCGGTGTTGCGTTCGGCCTGCGCGTCGATGTCCACCGGCGGCAGATACGCCTTGGCCGCGATCGGGCTGTCGTTCCACTGCTCGATCTGCCGGGCTTCCCGCTGCGCGTCCTCGGCACCCTGCACGGCCGCCATGGCCGCGTGCAGTTCGCGGATGCCCAGTAGTGCTTGCGAGGTGAAGTATTCGAAGTGCCGCTGCGGCTGCGCCCGCCATTCCTGCAGGGCTTGCACCCAGCCAGTGCGTTGCGCGTTGAGCTCCATGACCATGCCGACCGGGTCGGGTAGCGTCAGCGCCAGCAGGCCATTGGGCAGTTGTTCCTGCTGGATGACATTGCGTACATGCGTGCGGGTTTCATGCCAGCGGCCCAGGCGGCTGTAAAAGCCATGGACGCTGGTAAACCTGGCAGAAGAAAAGGTCGAGAACTCCAGCACCTGTTCCAGGCCGAAGCGGAAGCTGTCGGTCATGGCGATGCCGAGGCTGGCAGGGTCGTTGCGTGCGCTGTTCAGGTCCACTTCGACGAAGCGGGCGAGGGTGCCCGGGTCACTGTCGACGATGCCTTGCCGATAGCGGTCGAGTACCGCACGGGGCCAAGGGTCGTTGGCGAAGGCGATCCAGGCCTTGCGGTAGAGCAGGGTATCGATGTTGATGAACGAGGCAATCACATCGTGGCCTTCGGTGGCGCATACCTTGGGTAACGATCTGGGTGGCCCCAAGGGCATCTGCGACACCGGAAAGCGCTGCAAGGTACCTTCCGCCGCTACCTCGTAGGCCTGCCAGATTTCCTGGTCGAGCAGTACGTAGACATAACCCTGGCGCAAAAGGCGCAGCTGGTCGGTGTGCATCGGGTGGAAGATGATTTCGCTATCGTCTGCCAGGCGATAGGGGCGCCCTGTGTCCGGGCGTGGGGCGTAGGCCTCGCGCAGCAGCAGAATCGGCAGACCGGAGCGTTCGCAGGCATTGCAGGTGCCGTAGGTGTTGGGGATCTCTTCCTGCATGGCGATGTGGATGGCTTTGCTGATGCTCATCAAGAGTTCCTTTCCAGTGATTTGACGCAACGGCCAAAACACTAGCGAGGAACGCCTTCGCGGGGGAGCAATGGGCTTCCTAAAACGTTGTAGGATTTTTCGCTTTAGTCCCCCTATAGGAGCGGCCTTGTGTCGCGACTGCTGCGCAGGAGCCCCAGGATCTTGCCGGCAATAAAAGTCTATTGCCCCAACATCTGCCGCACTAGCCACTGCCCTGCCGGCCCGAGCGCGCGCCGGCTCGACCAGGCCACGTCCATGTCTACCCGTCGCGGATACCCGGCCACCTGCAACTCCACCAGCCCACTGCCAAACCGTGCCACCAGTGCCCTGGGCAGCTCGGCCCAGCCGAACCCGCGCACGGCGAACTCCAGCAGGGTGAGGTAGTCCGGTGCCGACCAGGCTTGGCCACGACCGTGGTGCAGGCTGGGAGCATAGGTCTTGATATACAGCTGCCGGACGTTCTCCAGGTGCTGCGTCTGCACCTGGGGCAAAGCCGCCAACGGATGCCCGCTGGCCACGTACACCCCAAACTCTGCCTGCTCGGGCAAGCGTGCCACGGCAACGTCAGCGGGGTAGCTGGGCTGGGTGGCAAGAATGCCGACGTGTGCCAGGCCCTGCTGGATCAGCTCGATCACATCGGCATCTTCCGATGGGCCGCAGCGCAGCTCGGTATGCGGGTAGTGCTGGGCGAAGCGGGCCATCACCGCGCCCTGGAAGGTCACGCTGTAGCTGTCCGACATCACCACCGAGACCAGTGCCTCGATGTTTTCCGCCAGCCGCACCGCCAGGGCATCGAGCTGGGCGCTGGCATCGAGTATCGCCTCGACATGGCTCAGCACCTGCCGCCCAGCTTCGTTCAGCGTGGGGTGGCGACCGCCACGCTCGAACAACGGGCAACCCACATCGGCCTCGAAATTGGCGATAGCAATGCTGATGGTGGACTGGCTCTTGCGCAACTTGCGCGCCGCAGCGGAAAACGAACCCAGCGATGCGGCTTCGACAAAGGCGACCAGAGCTTCGGGTGAGTAGCGCATGATATTGATAAAACCGATGGTAGCTATGTCGCGAGTATCAGTTCTATCAAAGAAAATAGGAAGCACGACTCACGTAATGGATGGAATTTGCCATGAAAAACGTTTCTTTCACCGAACGCCTGGTCCACGCCGTCGGTTATGAAGTGTTCGCCGTGCTGCTGTGTGCGCCGCTGTTGTCCTGGATCATGGGCAAGTCGCTGGCGACGGCGGGGGCGCTGGCGGTGACCCTGTCGGTGATCGCCATGCTGTGGAACATGGTCTACAACGCACTGGTCGATCGCTACGTGCGGGTCGAGCGCATCCACTGGAAGGCCAGCGCTCGCTTTGCACACGGCCTGGGCTTCGAAGCCGGGCTGGTGGTGTGGTGCCTGCCGGTGGCGGCGTGGATGCTGGAAATTTCGTTGCTGCAGGCGTTCATGGTGGAGTTGGGCTTCTTCGTGATCATCTTGCCCTACACCGTGCTGTACAACTGGGCCTTCGACAAAGCCCGGCACCTGCTGATGCAGCGTCGCCTTGCATGAAAACTACCAGCCTGCGCTGCTCCTCGATTTGTGCATTGCGCGGATATCCTGGGGCTGCTTCGCAGCCCTTTCGCGACACAAGGCCGCTCCTACAGGGATGGCGTAGGCTTCAGGCTTGCGCTGTACCTGTGGAAGCGGCTTTAGCCGCGAACACCGGCGCAGCCGGTGCCATCCTATAGTTGACCGCGTTTGCCCATAAAAAAACGGGGCATGCCATCGCTGGCATGCCCCGTTTTTCAAACCGTTAAAGCGCCTCAGGCAACCTTGACGATCCAGCCAGCCGGTGCTTCCACGTCACCGCTCTGGATACCGGTCAGCTCGTTGTAGAGCTTCTGGGTAACCGGGCCGACCTTTTCCAGGTCGTGGAACACGTGCAGCTTGCCGTTGTACTCGATGCCGCCGATCGGGGTGATCACCGCAGCGGTACCGCAGGCCCCGGCTTCGATGAAACGGTCCAGCTTGTTGATTTCCACATCGCCTTCGATCACGGTCAGGCCCAGGCGCGATTGCGCCAGTTCCATCAGCGACAGGCGGGTGATGCCTGGCAGCACCGAAGCCGATTTCGGGGTGACGAACTCGTTGTTGGCGGTGATGCCGAAGAAGTTGGCCGAACCGACTTCCTCGATCTTGGTGTGGGTCAGCGGGTCGAGGTAGATGGCGTCGGCGAAGTTGGCTTTCTTCGCTTCTGCACCCGGCTGCAGGCTGGCGGCGTAGTTGCCACCGACCTTGGCCGCGCCGGTGCCTTGCGGGGCTGCGCGGTCGAAGCTGGAGATCTGGAAGTTGTGCGGCTTCATGCCGCCCTTGAAGTACGAGCCAACCGGGATGGCGAAGATCGAGAAGATGAACTCGGGGGCGGTGCGCACGCCAATGTTGTCACCGGTGCCGATCACGAACGGGCGCAGGTAGAGGGCGCCTTTACCATGCGGTGGCACGAACTTCTCGTTGGCCTTGACCACTTGCTTGCACGCCTCGATGAACACATCGGTCGGCACCTGCGGCATCAGCAGGCGGGCGCAGCTGCGCTGCATGCGGGCGGCGTTCTGGTCCGGGCGGAACAGGTTGATCGAACCGTCCTTGCAACGGTAGGCCTTGAGGCCCTCGAAGCACTGCTGGCCGTAGTGCAGGGCAGTGGAGCCTTCACTGATGTGCAGTACGTTGTCTTCGGTCAGGGTGCCCTTGTCCCACTCGCCATTGCGCCATACGGACAGGTAGCGTTTGTCGGTCTTGATGTAGTCGAAACCCAGCTTGTCCCAATTAATGCTTTCGTTGCTCATGACACCCTCATTGTCTTGCAAGTGCCCGATTGCTCGGGCTGCTGTTATATGCGCACCACGCCACCATAATACATCCGTGGCAGATCGGGAACGGCCAGTCACGAATTGATAGCCTGCAATGCATTTATTGTGGCTTCTACAAGTGCAGGTATTCGTCCAGCGCCAGCCGGTCGAGCAGTACCTGGTCGTGGGACGCCACCACCAGCGCCCCGCGAAACTGCCCGAGCATGTGCTCCAGTGCGGCCAGCGACGGCAGGTCCAGGTGGTTGCCGGGTTCGTCCAGCAGCAACAGGTCGAGCGGCCGTTCGCGGTACAGCACGGCGGCCAGTGCTGCCTTCATTCGTTCACCGCCGCTGAGCAGGCCGCTGGGCAGTTCGATGCGGGCCGCATCCAGGCCAAGTTGTGCCAGGCGGCTGCGCAAGTCGCCCTGGGCCAATGTCGGGTTTGCCTGGTGCAGGTGGTCGAGCACGCTGGTATGGCCTGGTAGTGCGCTGCAGTGCTGGTCGAGCAGGGCGGTTTCACCACTGAGGCGCAGGCTGTCGGGCGGTGCTGGCAACTCGCCGTTCATCAGCTTGAGCAGGGTGGACTTGCCACTGCCATTGGCGCCGACCAGGCCCACCCGCTGGCCCAGGCACAAGCGCAGGTTCAATGGTTTGCGCGTGCCGCGGGGTAGGTGCAGCGCGTGCAAGGCCAGCACTTCGCGGCCCGGATGGCGCTGCGGCGTGGGTGCATGCAGGGTAATGGCGCAGTCCTGCTCGACTTCGCGAGCGGCGTCACGCACTTTGCCCTGCAGCGCCTGCCGGGCGTCGCGATGGTCGCGGCACTGCTTGCCCGCAGTGGCCTGGCTGCGTTCCTGCTGGCGGTCGACCAGGATCTTGGCCTGGTTGGCGTGCCTGGCGTTGCGCCCGGCGCGGGCTTGATGACGTTCCAGGTCTTCGCGCTGGCGCTGCAGTTCGCGCGCCTGGCGTTGCTGCTCCTGTTTCAGCCGGGCAAGTTGCTGTTGGGCCAGCGCCGTCTGGCTGGCTTTCTGGGCCGAATAAAAGCTGTAGTTGCCGCCATAGGCCTGCAAGCCCAGGCTGGACAATTCGACGATGCGCGTCATGTGCGCGAGCAGTTTGCGATCATGGCTGATCAACAGCAAGCCCCGGTCCCAGGCTTCGATCATGCTCAGCAGTTGGGCGCGGGCGTTGCTGTCCAGGTGATTGCTCGGTTCGTCGAGGATCAGGTAGTCCGCTTCGCTGAGCCAGGCGCCGACCAGCGCCACGCGCATGGCCTGGCCACCGCTCAGGCTGTGGGCGGGCTGGTGCCAGTCGAGCTGGCCCAGGCCGTGGCGTTGCAGGTGCCCCTGCAATTGCTCGCGGATATCCCAGCGTTCGCCGACGGTGTCGAAGTCACTGGGTGCGACGCTGCCTTGCTCGATGCGCTCCAGCGCAGCGAGCACCGCGCCCACCTGGGCCAGGTCGGCGACCGTGGCGCTGTGCTCGATCACCTGCTGGTCCAGAAGATGGATGCGCCCAAGGCGCCGACACTGGCCGCTGCTTGGTTCGCGCTGGCCGGCAAGTACCTGCCCGAGCAGGCTCTTGCCCACACCGTTGCGCCCGACCAGGCCGGTGCGGCGTTGGTCGAAGGTTTCGCTGAGGTTGGTAAATAACAGCCTGCCGTCAGGCAAGGCCAAGGAAACGCTGTCCAGCGTCAGGATCGACGTGTTCGTCATGCACAACTCCACAAATGCCGCGACATCTCCGGAGCGAACCGGAGGCTGAAGACTGGCCGTCGAAGGGACGGCGGCATCAATGGCGCATTGGACGAACACCTCGTGACAGGGGAATGCGTAGCCTAACGGATAGAGGCATCGTTGTCGCGGGAAAACAGATTCCGCGAGTGCGCCGCGTGCCCTGTAGGAGCGGGTTCACCCACGAAACAGGTGACGCGGTGGATGGCACGGGCTTCGCCCGTGTTCGCGGTTAAACCCGCTGCCACATGGTCGGCGTCGCCCTTAAAGCGTGCACTGGACCTGTAGGACCGCGCATGCCCCTGGTTCAGCGTCCCATCAAGCGCCTGGTCCAGTCGCCCCCGTGGCTCTGCTGGCAGGCCTCTTCACTGTCAAACCGCACATGCCAGGCCGGATGATCCAGCTGAATGCCGGCCTGCTCCAGCGCAAGGCCTGTCAGTGCCAGCATGCGCACCTTCGCGTCGCCCGCCACGGCGGCGGCCTTGTCGGCCTCTCGCTCGAACACCCAGGTAATACGCAGGCTGGCCGGAAAGTCCTCGGGCGCGAGACGATGGGTAAGCCAGCTGAAACCGACGATCTCCGCCTTGGCGGTTTCGCAGGCTTCGGTCAGGCAAACCACCAGTTCACGCTCCAGGCGTGCCATATCGCGCTTGTTCAGGGGTTTCACCGGGGGGCCTCGCTGCTCAAAGCCACCACTGTAACGCAGTTGCACCACTTGTTGTCGGCCAGCCCGACAGCAATGGTTGACCACCCGCCAGCCACTGCGTAGCCTTGCCACCTCGAGGTTCTTCGGCCAGGCCGAAGCTAAGACGGGAACGCGGTACAAGCCGCGGCTGCCCCCGCAACTGTAAGCACCGAAACGGATCGACACAGCCACTGCGCCCGCGCGCGGGAAGGCGTCATCCCGCCAGCCCGCTGCACCAGCGGGCACATGGAACGGTGCGAGCCAGGAGACCTGCCTCGTCACGTTTTCGACTTTCAACCGGGCGGGGTGATCCGGTGGCGAACAAGCCCGGCCGGCCTGGCCTGCGGCTGTCGTCCTGCATGCCCGCGCCAATCTGCCAAGGGCAATGCGACATGAAAACACTGGCCAAGCTCCCCGTCACCATCGTCACCGGCTTCCTCGGCTCGGGCAAGACTACCTTGCTGCGCCACATGCTCGACAACGCCCAGGGCCGCCGCATTGCGGTAATCGTCAACGAGTTCGGCGAGCTGGGCATCGACGGCGAAATCCTCAAGCAGTGCAGCATCGGTTGCACCGAGGAAGAAGCCACCGGCCGCGTCTACGAACTGGCCAACGGCTGCCTGTGCTGCACCGTGCAGGAAGAGTTCTTCCCGGTGATGCGCGAGTTGGTGGCACGCCGTGGCGACCTGGACCATATCCTCATCGAAACCAGCGGCCTGGCGCTGCCCAAACCGCTGGTGCAAGCCTTCCAGTGGCCAGAAATCCGCAATGCCTGCACCGTCGACGCGGTGATCACTGTGGTCGACAGCCCTGCGGTGGCCGCCGGCACCTTCGCCGCCTACCCGGACCAGGTCGATGCCCAGCGCAAGCTCGACCCCAACCTGGACCACGAGTCGCCACTGCACGAACTGTTCGCCGACCAGTTGGCCAGTGCCGACCTGGTGGTGCTGAACAAGGCCGACCTGATCGACGCCGAAGGCCTGGCCAAGGTCCGCACCGAGGTGGCCGAAGAACTGCCTCCGGCGGTCAAGGTTGTCGAGGCCAGCAGCGGCAAGCTGCCGCTGGAGGTGTTGCTGGGTGTGGGCGCCGAGTCCGAGGCGCACATCGATGGTCGCCGTACCCACCATGATTCCCACCATGACGGTGATGACCATGACGATCATGACCACGACGCCTTCGACTCCATCTCCATCGACCTGCCCGAAGCCGACGAAAGCCTGCTGCTCGATGCCCTGACCCAGCTGGTGGTGGAGTTCGGCATCCTGCGCGCCAAAGGCTTCGCTGCCATCCCGGGCAAACCGATGCGCCTGCTGGTGCAAGGCGTGGGTACCCGTTTCGACAAGCACTTCGACCGCGCCTGGCGCGCCGACGAGCCGCGCATCACACGCCTGGTGCTGATTGGCCAGGACCTTGACGCCGCCCAGCTGGAAGCGCGCCTGCGCCAGGCACTGGGCGCCTGACCCATGCACCTGCTGCGGACCCAGCCCGGCGGCTTCGTGCCGGATGACAGCATTGCCGACCTCGGCCAGACGCCCGCCGAGCTGGTGATTCTCTGCAGCGGCGATTCGCACCTGGCATTGCTCGCCGATACCGCCGAGCAATTGCCCGAGGATTACCCCAGCCTGCGCCTGGCCAACCCGATGCAGGTCCAGAACCATGCCTCGGTCGACCTGTACGTCGACCAGGTGCTGCGCCATGCCAAGGTCATCCTGGTGTCGCTGCACGGTGGCGTCGGCTACTGGCGCTATGGCGTCGAGCAGTTGGTCGAGCTGGCCGGACGTGGCGTGCAGCTGATCCTGGTGCCGGGTGACGACCGCCCGGACCCGGAGCTGACCAGCCTGGGCAGTGTCAGCGGCGAGCAGGCCGAACGCCTCTGGCACTACTTGCGCCAGGGCGGCAAGGCCAATGCCATCAACCTGTTCAACTGCCTGGCCAGCCAGTGGCTGGGCCGCGACTATGCCTGGGACGAGCCGCAGCCGCTGCCGCGCACTGCCGTGTATCACCCGGCCAAGGGCAGCGCCACGCTGGAGGATTGGTACACGCAGTGGCACCCCGAGCAGCCGGTGGCACCACTGTTGTTCTACCGCTCGCACCTGCAGGCGGCCAACACCGCGTTCATCGATGTGTTCTGCCAGCGCCTGCAGGCGGCCGGGCTCAACCCATTGCCGATCGCCGTGGCCAGCCTCAAGGAAAGCGCCTGCCTGGAACAGGTCGAAGCCTGGCTGGACGAGGTGGGGGCCGAAGTGCTGGTCAACACCACCGGCTTTGCCCTGTCCAGCCCCGAGCGCCCCAACCTGCGCCCGTTCCGTCGCGACATCCCGGTGCTGCAGGCCATCTGCGCGCAAGACAACCAGCCCGGCTGGGAAGCCAGCGAGCAGGGCCTGGGGGCGCGTGATCTGGCCATGCACATTGCCTTGCCAGAACTGGACGGGCGCATCATCACCCGCCCGGTCAGTTTCAAGGACATGGCCTGGCGCAGCGAGCGCAGCCAGTCCGACGTGGTCTGCTACCGCGCCCACCCCGAGCGCATGGACTTTGTCGCCGAACTGGCCCGCCGCTGGGTCGAACTGGCGCGCCTGCCAAATACGCAAAAGCGCGTGGCCCTGGTGCTGGCCAACTACCCGACCCGGGATGGCCGCATTGGCAACGGCGTTGGCCTGGACACGCCAGCGGCCGCGCTGAACATCCTCAAGGCCCTGCAGGCCGAAGGCTATCCGCTGGCCGACTTGCCGGGCAGCGGCACGCAGCTGATCCATCAGTTGCTCGGTGGCGTGACCAACGACCTCGACCATCTGGACCTGCGCCCCTGCGCGCAGAGCCTGAGCCTGGCCGACTACCAGGCTGCCTTCGAGCGCCTGCCAGAGGCAAACCGCCAGGCCGTGCTGGAACGCTGGGGGCCGCCGCAGCAGGACCCGATGTACCGCAGTGGCCGGCTGATGGTGGCCGGCCTGCGCTTTGGCTTGACCTTTGTCGGCATCCAGCCGGCGCGCGGTTACCAGGTGGACCCCAGCGCGGTGTACCACGACCCGGACCTGGTACCGCCGCACGGCTATCTGGCATTTCACTTCTGGCTGCGCCATGCCTTTGCCGCCGACGCGGTGATCCATGTCGGCAAGCACGGCAACCTCGAATGGCTGCCCGGCAAGGGCGTCGGGTTGTCGGCGCAGTGCTGGCCGGACGCCTTGCTCGGCCCGCTGCCGAACATCTATCCGTTCATCGTCAACGACCCGGGCGAGGGCGCCCAGGCCAAGCGCCGCACCCAGGCAGTGATCATCGACCACCTGATGCCGCCGCTGACCCGTGCCGAAACCTATGGCCCGTTGCGCCACCTGGAGCAATTGGCCGACGAGTTCTACGAAGCGCAGCTGCTCGACCCGCGGCGCGCTCGCGAGTTGCAGCGCGACATTCTCGAACTGGTCAAGGCCAACCACATCGACCGCGAACTGCAGCTGGAAGGCCAACTGGACGATGCCGCCGTGTGGCTGCCACGCCTGGATACCTACCTGTGCGACCTGAAGGAATCGCAGATTCGCGATGGCCTGCATGTGTTCGGCCAGTCCCCGGAAGGCCGGCTGCGGCTGGATACCTTGCTGGCGCTGTTACGGGTCGAGCGTGGCGACGGTCGCGGTGGCAATGCCAGCCTGTTGCGGGCCCTGGCCAAGGCGCTGGTGCCAGGCTTCGATCCGCTCGATTGCGAACTTGGCCAGCCGTGGCAAGGGCCACGCCCGGACCAACTGCAGGCCATGAGCAGCGAGCCTTGGCGCACCTGTGGCGATACCCGCGAACGCCTCGAACTGTTGGCGCTGCAGTTGATCGACCAGGCGCTGTGCGGCACCGTGCATTTACCTGCCCAGAGCGAATGGCAGCCGGTGCACGATGTGGTACGGACGCTGCGAGAATCGGTGGCACCCAGCCTGGACGCCTGCGGCAGCGCCGAAATGGATGGCCTGCTGGCGGCGCTGGCCGGGCGTTTCGTGCCCGCCGGCCCCAGTGGCGCACCCAGTCGTGGTCGCCTGGACGTGCTGCCCACCGGTCGCAACTTCTATACCGTGGACGTGCGCAACCTGCCCACCACCACCGCCTGGCGCCTGGGCTTCGCCTCCGCCAACCTAATCCTGGAGCGCCATCTGCAGGACCACGGCGATCACCTGCGCCAGCTCGGTCTTTCGGTGTGGGGCACGGCAACCATGCGTACCGGCGGTGATGACATCGCCCAGGCCATGGCGCTGATGGGCGTGCGTCCGGTGTGGGCCACGGGCAGCCAGCGGGTAGACGATTTCGAGATCCTGCCACTCAGCCTGCTCGACCGCCCGCGGGTGGATGTGACCTTGCGCGTTTCCGGCTTTTTCCGTGATGCCTTCGGCAACCTCATCCGCCTGTTCGATGCCGCAGTGCAGGCCGTGGCCGCGCTGGATGAGCCCGACGATCTCAACCCCCTGGCCGCCCGCGTGCGTAGCGAGCGTGCCGCGCTGCAGGCGCAGGGCGTGGACGCCGAGCAGGCCGCGCGCCAGGCTGGCTGGAGGGTGTTCGGTGCCAAACCAGGGGCCTACGGCGCGGGGGTGCAGAACGCCATCGACGGGCGCCTGTGGCACAGCCGCGACGACCTGGCCGAGGTCTACCTCAATCACGGCGGCTATGCCTACGGCGCCAGCGACGACGGAACCCCGGCCCGAGCCCAGTTCACCCAGCGCCTGGCCAAGGTGCAGGCGGTGCTGCAGAACCAGGACAACCACGAACACGACCTGCTCGATTCCAACGACTATTACCAGTTCCAGGGTGGCATGCTGGCGGCGTCGGAAACCTTGTCCGGTGCGGCAGTTGCCAGTTATCACGGCGACCATAGCCAGGCCGACCGGCCGCGCATCCGTACCCTCAAGGAAGAGCTGAACCGGGTCATCCGCGCCCGGGCGCTGAACCCGAAATGGATCGACGGGGCCAAGCGCCACGGCTACAAGGGCGCCTTCGAGATGGCGGCGACGGTCGACAACCTGTTCGCCTTCGACGCCACCACGGAACTGATCGACGACCATCATTACCAGGCGCTGGCCGATGCCTACGTGCTCGACCCGGCGACCCGCGACTTCATGCGCGAGCACAACCCCGAGGCCCTGCGCGACCTTACCGAGCGTTTGCTGGAGGCCCAGCAGCGCGGTCTGTGGCAGGCACCGGGTGACTACCGCGAGGCCCTCGAGGAACAACTGCTCGACGGCGAGGAACAGGCTTGAAATGAGTGAACCCGTGCAATTTCCACTGGCAGCCGTGGTCGGTGCCGATGACCTGAAACTGGCGCTGTGCCTGACCGCAATCGACCCGAAGATCGGCGGCGTGCTGATCGAGGGGCCACGTGGCATGGCCAAGAGTACTCTGGCCCGTGGCTTGGCCGACCTGCTCGGTGAGGGCCCGTTCGTGACCCTGCCACTGGGCGCCAGCGAAGAGCGGCTGGTCGGCACCCTCGACCTGGATGCCGCACTGGGGCAGGGCAAGGCGCAGTTCTCCCCAGGGGTACTGGCCCAGGCCGATGGTGGCGTGCTGTATGTCGATGAGGTCAACCTGCTGCCCGACACCCTCGTCGACCTGTTGCTCGATGTGGCGGCCAGTGGCACCAACCGTATCGAGCGCGACGGCATCTCGCACCGGCACAGTGCCCGCTTCGTACTGATCGGCACCATGAACCCGGAGGAGGGCGAACTCCGCCCGCAGTTGCTCGACCGCTTTGGCCTCAATGTGGCTCTGGAAGGCTTGCCCGAACCTGAGGCGCGCCAACAGATCATTCGCCGCCGTCTGGCCTTCGACAGCGACCCGCAGGCCTTTTGCGCGCAATGGGCCGAGGCCCAGGCGCAATTGCGCGAGCGCTGCCAGGCGGCGCGTCAGGCCCTGGCCGGCATTGCCCTGGACGACCAGGCACTGGCCTGGATCACCGAACGCTGCTATGCCGCTGGGGTCGACGGGTTGCGCGCCGATCTGGTCTGGCTGCGCGCCGCACGCGCCCACTGTGCGTGGCGTGGTGGCGAGGCCATCGAGGAGGCCGATGTCGATGCAGTGGCCGAGTTCGCCTTGCGCCATCGCCGCCGCGTTTCGCCCCAGGCCAACCCGCCTGCGGCGCCGCAGCAGCCTGAACAGCAACCCGGTCGACAAGACGCGGGCAACCCTGGCGAACAGGGCGGGCAGGGCGACTGGGGCGCAATGCCGGCGCAGCCTGTGGCCAGCGGCGCTCGCCGCGAGGTGCCGAACTGGGCAAAAAAGCCCTGAGCATCCCCCAGTCACCTGCCAAAGGGGCGGATGCCAACGCAGGCGCAGGTAAGCAATACGGTGCCAGCCGAGGCCGGGCGCGCAGTGCTGCGGCCGGGCGGGTGGCCTGGTTGCCGACCCTGCTCAAGGGGCGGCCACGCCAGCGCCAGGACCTGTGCTTGCAGCAACGCCAAGCCAGGCCCGCAGAACTGTGGCTGGTAATCGTCGATGCTTCGGCCTCGACCCGTCGCCACCAGGCGTTGGCGCAAACCAAAGGGCTGCTGGCGGCGCTATTCGACCAAGCCTACCGCCAACGTGCCCGGTTGGCCCTGCTTACCGCCAGCGGGCGCTCACCGCAGTGGCAGCGCCACGGCCTGAAGGCCTCGGCCGCCTTGCAACCGTGGCTGCAAGCCTTGGGAGCTGGTGGTGGCACGCCGTTGATCGCTGCACTGGAGCAGGCTCGGCACTGGTTGCAGGATCGGCAACGGGCCCACCCCGAAGAAGCGTTACGCTGCCTGGTGTTCACCGACGGTCGCCTGCAACACTGGAATACCGTGCAGCCGATGCCGTGCGCCACTCTGTTGGTGGACATGGAACTGGCGCCGGTGCGCCTGGGCCGTGCGCAGCGCCTGGCGCAGCAACTTCAGGCGGATTACCAGCACCTGCAACAGTTCAGGTTGGTGGATTGAAAAAGCACCGGTGCGACACTATGCCGCAATAAGAAAAAGTTGCCAGAACAGCAACCCGGAAGTTGTACAAGTGCGTGGCGACGCACGCACTTGGTTTGCCGGCCGATATTATTTCGGCATTGACCACGGCTGCAGGTCGTAACCTTTTTCGCACAGCTCGGCGCGCACTTCCTCGATCAGGCTGGCCCACTGGGCCGGGTCGGAATAGATGCGCGAAGACACTTGCTTGCTGCCGATGCGGGTGCTGGTCCGGTCGATCACTGCCAGGCTCAGTTCACCAGTACCGTTGGGTGCATCCCAGGCTACGCACTGGAAAGGTTCGAAGGCGTGGTCGGCAATCAGCAGTGCTTCGTTGACACGGAGCGGGGCATTCATGGTTCGGTCTCTCTATGGTCCCAAACATCCAGTTAAAGTCCGCGTTGCTTCGAAGTCGCCTCGGTTATCGCGAAGTGCAGCGCGGGGTTATGTGTACTGATGCTCGTTGTCCGGGGGCGAGTCACACATTGGTTGTAAAAAATTTTGCCAGGGTCGAATCCGTTCTTGCCCATGCCGCCATGTGATGTCGATAAAGTGCGAAAATTCCCGTCACGCATTGTAAAAAAATGATTCGGCAGACAGACGGTACTGGGAACCGTCAACTTAGTTGCTACTGTTAATCGGGCGCCACAACTTACTGTTTTATTTCAAAAAACTGAAAACTGGCGCCAAGGATTGGTCATGCAGCAGCCTGCCGCCCAACGCCGTTTGCTCATCGTCGACCCCTGCGATGACTGCCATCGTTTGTTACCCGGATTGCGCAGCGCAGGCTGGGATGTGCACAGCTGCATGCTCGGCGCCGCGTTGGATCACCCTTGCGATGTGGGCCTGTTGCGCTTGCAGGCGTCACACCTGAGGCGCCCGGACGGGGTCAAGGACTTGATCAAACGCAGCAACACCGAATGGATTGCCGTGCTCAGCGCCGAACAACTGCGTATGCCGGCCGTCGGCGATTTTGTTTGTGAATGGTTCTTTGACTTCCACACCTTGCCGTTCGACGTTTCCCGCGTTCAGGTCACGCTGGGTCGGGCCTTCGGAATGGCGCGCCTGCGCGGCAAAGGGATGGCGAGGGTGGATGAAGCAAGCCACGAACTGCTCGGTGATAGCCGCCCGATCCGCGAACTGCGCAAGCTGCTGGGCAAGCTGGCGCCCACTGAATCGCCGGTGCTGATCTGTGGAGAAAGCGGCACCGGCAAGGAACTGGTGGCCCGCACCCTGCATCGCCAGTCGCAACGCAGCGAGCAACCGTTCATTGCCATCAACTGCGGGGCAATCCCCGAGCACCTGATCCAGTCGGAACTGTTCGGCCATGAAAAGGGCGCTTTCACGGGTGCTCATCAGCGCAAGGCCGGGCGCATCGAAGCGGCTAATGGTGGCACGCTGTTTCTCGACGAAATTGGCGATTTGCCGCTGGAGTTGCAGGCCAACCTGCTGCGCTTTCTGCAGGAAAAGCACATCGAGCGCGTGGGGGGCAGCCAGCCGATCCCGGTGGATGTCAGGGTGCTGGCGGCTACCCACGTGGACCTGGAAAGGGCCATCGAGCAAGGGCGCTTTCGTGAAGACCTGTATTATCGCCTGAACGTGTTGCAGGTGGTGACCGCACCATTGCGAGACCGGCATGGCGACCTGTCGATGCTGGCCAGTCATTTTGCCCATTTCTACAGTCTTGAAACCGGGCGTCGACCGCGCTCGTTCAGCGAGCATGCCCTGGCGGCCATGGGCCGGCATGACTGGCCGGGCAATGTCCGCGAGTTGGCCAACCGGGTAAGGCGCGGGCTGGTGCTCGCAGAAGGCCGGCAAATCGAGGCACAGGACCTTGGGTTGCAGCCCCTGGACCAGGTACAGCAACCGCTGGGCACGCTGGAAGAGTACAAGCACCGAGCCGAGCGTCAGGCGCTGTGCGATGTACTCAGCCGGCACAGTGACAACATGAGTGTGGCGGCCAAGGTGCTAGGTATATCGCGGCCGACTTTCTATCGGTTGCTGCACAAGCACCAGATTCGCTGAGCAGCAGCCCTCGGCCGTGCCCGAGCCTTGTGGGAGCAGGCATGCCCGCGAAGCAGGCGCTGCGGTGGATGGCACCAGCTACGCCGGTATTCGCGGGTAAACCCGCTCCCACAAGAGGCCGTGTTATTCGTCCAGGTCTGCCGCTGCATGCCGCTCCGGCACCTGGCTGGCCTCATCCCCCCAGGTCCGGTTCACCCGTGTGCCACGCTGCACCGCCGGGCGCAAGGCAATCTCCTCGGCCCAGCGCTGCACATGCTTGTACTCGTCCACCGCCAGGAACTCCGCCGCGCCATACAGGTTGCCGCGCACCAGCTGGCCATACCAAGGCCACACGGCAATGTCGGCGATGCTGTATTCCTCGCCGCCCAGGTAGCGGCTTTCGGCCAGGCGCCGGTCGAGCACATCCAGCTGACGTTTGGCTTCCATGGTGAAGCGGTTGATCGCGTACTCGAACTTTTCTGGCGCATACACATAGAAGTGGCCAAAGCCCCCGCCCAGGTATGGCGCCGCGCCCATTTGCCAGAATAGCCAGTTCAGGCTTTCGGTGCGTGCAGCTGGCGCTTTCGGCAGCAAGGCACCGAACTTTTCCGCCAGGTACAGCAGGATCGAACCCGACTCGAACACCCGCACCGGCGGCTCGACGCTGCGGTCGAGCAGGGCAGGGATCTTCGAGTTGGGGTTTACCTGGACAAAGCCGCTGGAGAATTGGTCGCCCTCGCCAATGCGGATCAACCAGGCATCGTACTCGGCACCAAGGTGGCCCAGGGCAAGCAGCTCTTCGAGGGCGATGGTGACCTTCACGCCATTGGGCGTGGCCAGGGAGTACAGCTGCAGCGGGTGCTTGCCCTGCGGCAGGTCCTTGTCGTGAGTCGGGCCGGCAACCGGGCGGTTGATGCTGGCGAACTGGCCACCGGATGCGGCGTCGTTGCGCCAGACTTTGGGTGGCACGTAGGCGGGCTTGCTCATGCGTGAATCTCCTTAAATGGCGCGAAACGGTCACGTAGAGACGTGGACCTGCATCTATGCCACGGGTTCGACGAAAAGCGCAAATGCATAGGGCGCGGGCGTGAAGTGCATGACTTCGGTTTCATTCAGGTTTCATCCTGTGCAGCCCAGGCCGGTTCTATGCTGGGCTATCTCTTCGCCCTGCAAGGAACCGCCGGCCGATGACTCACTCTCGCTGCATGCTGGCACTGGCCCTGCTCGGTAGCCTTCTGGCCCATGCCGAGGCCGCACCCTGGGTTGCCGGCCTGCATCACATGACGTTGGCCGACCCGGTCGACGCCCGGCCCATGCAGGCGCTGGCGTTCTACCCGGCCATTGGCAAGACCCGCAGCAGCCGGATAGACGGCTACCCGGTCGATGTGAGTGAAGAGGGGCCGGTAGCATTGGGCCAGTTCCCGTTGCTGGTGCTGTCCCACGGCAATACCGGCAGCCCGCTGGCCTTGCACTACCTGGCGACGTCGCTGGCGCGCCAGGGTTTTATCGTGGTGGCGGTGGTGCACCCCGGCGACAACGCCCGCGACCACAGCCGCCTGGGCACCCTGAGCAACCTGTACGGCCGGCCGCTGCAAGTGAGTGCTGCAATTACGGCCGCCCGCGATGATGCCTTGCTGGGGCCTTACCTGAACGGTGGCAAGGTTGGGGTGATCGGCTACTCGGCCGGTGGTGAAACTGCCTTGATCCTCTCAGGCGCGCGCCCGGACCTGGACCGCCTGCGCAAGTACTGCCTGGAGCGCCCTGACGACGCCGACGCCTGCAAGACCCACGGTGTACTGATTGCCGACCGCAGCGAGCTGGTGCCAGAGGCCGACCAACGGGTGGGGGCCGTGATGCTGATGGCACCTCTCAGCCTGCTGTTCGGGCGCCATGCCCTGGCCGGGGTGCAGGTGCCGGCGCTGATCTACAGTGGCGACAGCGACCAGCTGGTGGCGGTGGACCGCAACGCCGAAGCCCTGGCCCGCAAATTGCCGGTCACACCGGACTATCGCCTGCTGGCCGGCGCCGGGCACTTCGTGTTCATGGCCCATTGCGATGCCGAGCAGTCCGTGCGGATGCCGGCGCTGTGCAAGGACGCCGCAGGCGTGGACCGCCGGCACATCCACCATTCCCTGCAGCAGGAAGCCGCGGTGTTCTTCAGCCAGGCGTTGGGCGCGCCGGAGCCGGCCGAGCGTTCAGCCGCGAGTGGCGCGCCGCGCCAGCAACAGCGTTAGGCCGACACCGGCCAGGGCGAGCAGGGCGGCCACACAGAAGATCGAGGCATAGCCCAGATGTGCGGCCACTGCGCCCATCACCGGCCCGGCGATGGCCAGGGCCATGTCGAAGAACACGGCGTAGGCCCCCAGCCCTGCACCACGGCTACTGCTGGGTACCTGCTTGATCGCTTCAACCCCCAGCGCCGGGTACACCAGCGATAGCCCGAAACCGGTAAGCCCGGCACCGATCAGCGCCCACGGCGGCGACGGTGCCAGCCACAGCAGGCTCAGGCCGAGCACTTCGGTGGCCATGCACGCGACCGCCACGTTGTAGCCACCAAAGCGGTTGACCGCATTGACGAACAGCAGCCGGGAAATGATGAAACACACGCCAAACGCACTCAGGCACCAGGCTGCGCCCACCCAGCCGCGCTCCAGGTAATACAGGGTGACGAAGGTGGTCAGGGTACCGTAGCCGATAGAGGCAAGGGTCAGGCCCAGACCGCACGGTGCGACCCGGCCGAAGGCCGACCAGAAGGGCAGGCGCTCGCCGCGCACCACCACCACGTCCGGCCGCTTGCGCAGTACCAGCAGGGCAGATACCGCCAGCACCAGCAATGCCGGCCCCAGCACGCTGAAGTCCAGTCCGTCGACGGCCAGTACACCCAAGGGGGCACCAATGGCGATGGCGCCATAGGAGGCGATACCGTTCCACGAAATCACCCTGGCGGTGTGTTCGGGCCCGACCTGGCTGATGCCCCAGCTCAGCGTGGCCACGCCGATCAGCCCTTGGGCGACGCCCAGCAGCAGGCGCCCGCCGAGCAACAGCGCCAGGCTAAGCAGCGGTAGCGTCAGGGTCCAGGCCGAGAGCAGGGTCAACACCCCGCAGCCGGCAATCCCCAGCAAACCGAAGCGAATGGCCTGCTTGCCCCCCAGGGTATCGGCCACGCGCCCGGCAAACGGGCGGCTGAGTAGCGTGGCCAGGTATTGCAGGCCAATGGTCAGCCCGGCGACCACCGCGCCAAACCCCAGCTGGTCGTGCACATGGCTGGGCAGCACGGCGATCGGCAGGCCGATGCAGAGGAAGGCGATGAAGGTGTAGAAAACGATCGACAGGATCTGCAGGGTGATTTGCAGCGTGTTACTGGCGGGGGCGGGTTGTTGCGCGGTCATGGGCTCGTTCGCGGGCGGGCGGTTGGGCGTGGCCCCATCATGGCCGTTGCGCGAAGGAAATGAAAGCAGGCTAACGAATTAATCGTCGGGCAGTGCCAGCCCGTGGGATCGGCGGTGAATTCTTCGCGGGCGAGCCCGCTCCTGCAGGATGTGCATAGGCCTCAAATGCTACGCAGCCCCTGTGGGAGCGGGCATGCCCGCGAAGAGGCCGGCCCAGCCATACAAGATGGCCAGGCCGCCCCATCAATCAGACCAGCACACCCTGGCTACGCAGGTAATCGTCATTCGCGGGCTCGCCCGCTCCCACAGGATTTGCATAGGCCTCAAGTGCTACGCAGCCCCTGTGGGAGCGGGTTTACCCGCGAAGAGGCCGGCCCAGCCATACAAGATGGCCAGGCCGCTCCATCAATCAGACCAGCACACCCTGGCTACGCAGGTAATCGTCGTAGGTACCGCTGAAGTCCACCACGCCATCAGCCGACAGCTCGATGATGCGCGTGGCCAGCGAAGACACGAACTCACGGTCATGGCTGACGAACAGCAGGGTGCCCGGGTAGTTCTCCAGCGCCAGGTTCAGCGCTTCGATCGATTCCATGTCCAGGTGGTTGGTCGGCTCGTCCATCACCAGCACGTTCGGCTTCTGCAGGATGAGCTTGCCGAACAGCATGCGGCCTTGCTCACCACCGGAAATCACCTTCACCGACTTGAGGATCTCGTCGTTGGAGAACAACATGCGCCCGAGGGTGCCGCGGATCACCTGCTCGCCGGAGGTCCACTGGCCCATCCAGTCGAACAGGGTCATGTCGTCTTCGAAGTCGTGGGCGTGGTCCTGGGCGTAGTAGCCCACTTCGGCGCTGTCGGTCCACTTCACTTCACCCTTGTCCGGGGTCATTTCACCGACCAGGGTGCGCAGCAGGGTGGTCTTGCCGATACCGTTGGGGCCGATGATCGCCACGCGCTCGCCAGCCTCGATGGTAAAGCCCAGGTCCTTGAACAGCACCTTGTCGTCGAAGGCCTTGGCCATTTTTTCGACGGTAACAGCCTGGCGGTGCAGTTTCTTGGTCTGCTCGAAGCGGATGAACGGGCTCACCCGGCTCGACGGCTTGACCTCGGCCAGCTGGATCTTGTCGATCTGCTTGGCCCGCGAGGTGGCCTGCTTGGCCTTGGAGGCGTTGGCCGAGAAGCGGCTGACGAAGGTCTGCAGTTCGGCGATCTGGGCTTTCTTCTTGGCGTTGTCCGACAGCAGCTGCTCGCGGGCCTGGGTGGCAGCGGTCATGTACTCGTCGTAGTTGCCCGGGAACACGCGCAGCTCGCCGTAGTCCAGGTCGGCCATGTGGGTGCAGACACTGTTGAGGAAGTGCCGGTCGTGGGAAATGATCACCATGGTGCTGTTGCGCGCGGTGAGGATGTTCTCCAGCCAGCGGATGGTGTTGATGTCCAGGTGGTTGGTCGGCTCGTCGAGCAGCAGTACGTCCGGGTCCGAGAACAGCGCCTGGGCCAGCAGGACACGCAGCTTCCAGCCCGGAGCCACCTCGCTCATCGGGCCGAAGTGCTGTTCCAGCGGAATACCCAGGCCCAGCAGCAGTTCACCGGCGCGTGATTCGGCGGTGTAGCCGTCCATCTCGGCGAATTCGGTTTCCAGTTCGGCGACGGCCATGCCGTCTTCCTCGGTCATTTCCGGCAGCGAGTAGATGCGATCGCGCTCGGCCTTGACCTTCCACAGCTGGCCGTGGCCCATGATCACCGTGTCGATCACGGTGAATTCCTCGTAGGCGAACTGGTCCTGGCGCAGCTTGCCCAGGCGCGTGTTCGGCTCGAGCATGACCTGGCCGCCGGACGGCTCCAGGTCACCGCCGAGGATCTTCATGAAGGTCGACTTGCCGCAACCGTTGGCGCCGATCAGGCCGTAGCGGTTGCCGTTGTTGAATTTGACGGAAACGTTTTCGAACAGCGGCTTGGAGCCGAACTGCATGGTGATGTTGGCGGTGGAGATCAAGAGACTTACCTATCAATAACTTACGTGACTTCTTCGCAGCGTCGGACCCATTCTGGACCAATCGGGAGCTTTTCCAGCTCCTGCCAGTCGTTGGACGAGTTAATCCAGCGCGCATGAGTCGATAAGAGCATCTGCACGCTATGCCCGAGCTGATGGGCGATGAATGCGGGGTTGAGACCAGACATTGAGCACATTGTCGCATAGGTGCGACGGCAGTTATACGGGGGCGGTATCTGATCCCCGGACCCTTGACGATCGGGCGCTATTGATGGTGCAGGTTATACGTGTTTTTCATCTTGATCCGGGCAGGAAGACGAACGGCGATTCGGCGAAAGGCCTTGCCTGCCTTCGACGCTCCGTATCCTGTTTCAAGGCTTTGCCTCCTGTTCACGGAAGCGGAGTTATCAGCTCGGCACCTTGGTTACGCACATTCCCCACGGCGATACCCACCCGGTACCACTCGAAGGCTTCGGCCGGCTCACCCAGGTTGAGCACCAGTTGTTCTGCGCGCTCGCTCGGCATTGCTGCCGCGATCCACTCGTACGCCAGTTCTGGCGACAACACGACAGGCCGGCGGTCGTGAACGTCGACCATTCCGCCCTGAGCGTCGGCGGTAATGATGACGAACCCGTCGTGCTCTGTGCCGGTGAACTGGCCGATCGAGGCGCAAAGGGCAGGGCGCCCATCCTGGCGGCGGATGTAGTACGGCTGCTTCTTCGGCCCACCTTCATCAACCCATTCGTACCAGCCGTCGATTGGGGTGATGGCCCGGTGCGGCCAGATCGCCCGGAAGAATGGGCCATGCGCCACCTTCTCGACGCGGGCGTTGATCGGCGCAGCGCGATCATTCGCCCAGTGCGGTCGCCATCCCCACCTCACCAGGTCCGCTCGTGGGCCTGCGTCATCCATCCGCAGTACTGCCACCGGCGTGGTCGGCGCGATGTTGTACCGGCCAAGCGGCTGGTCGCCGACGTTGTTCCGCCAGGCCTCTGGCAGGCTCAGGGTTTCAACGAAGTCATGTATGCCACGGTACTGGCTGAGCCTTCCGCACATACGCCCTCCTACCGAAACCTGAAGGATAGCCGTTGGCTGGTAGTAGTGCCGGCAGTCATACGGAGACGGCCAGGCACCCAGCATGCCACGATGCATGACCAACGGATTTCAGCACCTACCCGCAACGGGGTCAGCCTGCCGTTGCGGGCGATGGCTGCAGGCTGTCTGCCTGCTCGGGAACCCTGACGAACACGCTGTATCTGCCACCTTCCATTTCTTCGAAGGCAATCAGTTTTTTCACCAGCGCACCGTTTAGTACCTTGCCGGCATTCAATAGCAGCATGCCGTTGTCGGCGTTGAGGTTGCGCGCCAGTATCATGCCATCCGCCAGTTCGTGCGTGCTCAATACCTTGATCGCCGGGTCGGTCAAGGTAATGTCGCGCATGTACGCGGCACAGACATTGACGAAGTCTTCCACCAGATCTGGGTCATACAGCTTTCCAGCATGCTTGCGTATGTAGAGCAGTGCCTCATCGCTATTGAGCTGGCGATCCAGGACCAGTCCGCGCTGCAATTCGATGAAATCCACGGCCATTTTCAACCAGCGGGCGCCCAGTGGAATTGCCGCGCCCTTCAGGTGGCCCGGAAAACCGCTGCCATCCCAGCGTTCCTGGTGGTGAAGTATGAGTTGTGCAGCCTCTTTTATTGGCTCCAGGGTCATGACCAGTGCTTCGCTCTGTTTCGGGTATGACCGGTACAGTTCGCGCTCTGGTGGAGGTATGAGATCGGCGGGGCAGGTGAGCATGTTGTCGGTCCAGCTCATCTTGCCGATGTTGTAGAGGGCTGCAGCCATGGTCAGGTTGCGACAGGTACCTTCGTCCAGTCCATGGCTGGTGCAATACACCCGTATCAATTCTATGACTTGCCGGTTGGTCTGCTTGGCCTTGGGCAGACGCATGTTGCCTAACTGCGAAAAGAACTCGGTGGTGGTCACGTAACTGCGCTTGAGTTCTTCATAGGCAAGGTCAAGCATGTCGGCAGTTTGCTGCAGCTCGGCGGTGCGCGCCACTACACGCTGTTCAAGGCTTTCGTTAAGCGCCTTGAGTTGCTTGATCTGTAACTGAGTCAGTTGTTCCAGGCGCTTTCGCTCGCTTTCCGAATGCTGGTGGGCCAATGCCTGGCGCAGAGTGACCAACAGTTCTTCATCATTCCAGGGTTTGCTGATGTAACGATAGATGTGCCCATCATTGATGGCTTTTGCGATGGTGTCCGTGTCAGCGTAACCCGTAAGCAGGATGCGCAACGTATCGGGAAAGCGCTCATGTACGTGGGCCAACAGCGTTGCCCCGTCCATGTTTGGCATGCGCGCATCACTCATCACCAGATTGATCGGGCGTTGTTGGAGCAGTTGCAGGGCGTCGGCACCGCTTTCGGCAAGGAGGAGTTCGTAGGGTTGGTTGCGAAGTAGACGACGAAGGCTGCTGAGAATCGAGGGCTCGTCGTCAACCAGAAGTATCACCGGCTTGTCTGCTGCGCCATCGGTAACGGGTAGCTCCATGGGTCCCTCCCTGCTGGTCTCGGCCAGATTACTCCCAGGCGACAGCCTAGATGATATTTGCCCCTGCCGTTAGCTTTTGCCTGTTGGCCTCACTATGCTCGGAGACAGGTGCATCTTGCCAGGGAGGGTCATGCTGTGCCGATTTGTCTGCAGGTTCGCATCGTTGCCTCGATGCTTGTCGTTTTACCGGCATGGGTGCTGGCCCAGAGCATCGGTGGGCCGCTCACGCCATTGCCGGCGGTGCCTGAGCTTGACCCTGCCCGGGTGGAACTGGGGCGCAAACTGTTCAATGACTCGCGTTTGTCCCTCGATAGCAGCCAGTCCTGTGCAGATTGCCATCGCCTGGATCGTGGTGGCGCGGACGGGCAGGCGCGCTCGCTTGGTGCAGATGGCAAACCCTTGCCAGTTCACACCCCCAGCGTCTTCAACGCCAGCCTGAACTTCCTGCAGTTCTGGGATGGGCGCGCGCAATCGTTTGACGGCCTGGTGCACCTGGCAACCGGTAATACGGACGGCAAAGAAGATGGCTGGGCTACCGCGGTTCAACGAATTGCTGACGATCCGGCTTACCAGACGGGGTTCGCCGAAGCCTATGGCAAGCCGGTGACCACCATTGATGTCAAAGATGCCCTGGTTACGTACCAGCGCACCCTGCTGACACCCGATTCACGCTTCGATCGCTATCTGAAAGGAGATACCAGCAGCCTCAGCCTGGAAGAGAAGCATGGCTATCAGCGCTTCCAGGAGTACGGTTGTATAGCCTGCCACCAGGGTGTGAATATCGGCGGCAACATGCTGCAGAAGTTCGGCGTCTTCGATGATTATTTCGCCAACCGTGGCAATGTTACCGGGGCAGATCGGGGACGCTACAACGTGACAGGTGACCCGGACGACCTCCACCTGTTCAAAGTTCCAAGCCTGCGAAACGTGGAGGTGACTGCCCCTTACTTTCATGACGGTTCGGCGCCCACCTTGGAAGCAGCCGTCGATGCCATGTTTCATTATCAGTTGGGACGTACGCCGAGCGACGATGATAAAGCGCTGATCATCAAGTTTCTCCAGACCCTCACCGGCCAATGGGAGGGTAAACCGCTATGAGGTTGAACGCTCGGCGCAGTCTGCTGCTGTTGGCTGCGTGCGCCATATTGCTGGCTTCCGTGCTGGTCTACCTGTACTGGATGTCCAGGTCCGATGAGAGTGGCGACTACGCTCAGGCGCGCGATCTGATACGCCAGATCAAGCAGTACGATGCACAGTGGGAGGGTGCAGTGCTCAAGGCGCGCACCACTACCAATTACAACTACGACCCGCTGGTGTTGCCGTTGATTGAAATGAAGCGCCTATGGCGGGAATTCGGCACGCTGGAAGGGCGTCATCAAAAAACGGAACTGCTCGCTTGGCAAAAGGCTTTTCGCGACTACCAACAGGCCTTTGACGACAAGGTCCTGCTGGTCTCGCGCTTCAAGACGCACAATGCAATCCTGCGAAATTCCCTGGCTTTTCTCCCGGCTGCGGCTGATGTAATACAGGTGCACCTCCGGCAATTGGTCGATGCCGATACACTGCGTCTGCGTAGAGTCACAAGCGATACCTACGACTTGATGCTGAGCAGCCTTGAGTTTGCCCAGACCACAACCGATGAAAAAGCTGCCGAAATCCTTGTCGGACTGAACAACCTTTCTGTCAACAAGGAGCGCTTGCCCGGCGATTTTCAGGTGCCCATCGATACCATCAGCAAACACATAGAGTTGATTCTTCGTGAGCAACCCAAAGTCGATCAACTGCTTGAAGCGATCGAGGCGGTTCCGATCGCCGAGTACCTGGACGCCATTGCCCTGATGCTGGACCGCGACGAGCAAGCAGCAGTGCTGATGGCTCAGCGATACCATTTTTATATGTTGGTGTTTTCCACCCTGCTGGTTTTGCTATTGCTGTACCTGGGGATGTGGCTGATGCGTAGCTACGCCGAAATAAACCGTGTAAACCGAGCGCTGGTGAGTGCCAACGACGAATTGGAACAGCGGGTCGAACGGCGTACCCAGGCACTTACCCAAGCCAGCGCAGCACTGCAGCGCGAGGTGGATGAACGCCGATTGCTCGAGAACCAGTTGGTCCAGTCCGAAAAGCTTGCCTCGCTCGGTCAGCTGGCAGCCGGCGTAGCCCATGAAGTCAACAACCCGATTGGTTTTGTCTCTTCCAACCTCGGTGCACTGGACGATTATTTCGGCCGTTTGCAGGTAATGCTGAATGCATATGCTGACGCGGAACATACCCTGGTTCCAAACGCGCTCGGCGCTGAGCTGGCGAAGTTGCGCACGGAAATCGAGCTGGATTACTTGCTGGAGGATATTCCGGCGCTGATTCGCGAATCCAAAGACGGCATCGGCCGCGTTGCGCGGATCGTCAAAGACCTCAAGGACTTTTCGCGAGTAGAGACCAGCCATGACTGGCAAGTGGCAGACTTGCATCAAGGCATAGAGTCAACTCTGAACATTGTTGCCAGCGAACTCAGGCACAAGGCGGACCTTGTCAAGGATTACAGCCCATTGCCGCCGGTCGAATGCCTACCTTCACAGATCAATCAGGTAATCATGAATCTGCTGGTCAATGCCACCCAGGCGATGGGGGCCGAGCGTGGCAGAATTACCCTGCGAACCGGTGCCAGTGACAAGTGGGTATGGATCGAAGTCGCAGACAATGGTTGTGGCATTCCTGGCGAAAGCCTGCAAAAGATCTTCGATCCGTTCTACACGACGAAGCCCATCGGCCAGGGCACCGGGCTGGGATTGTCACTTTCGTACGGAATCATCAAGCGTCATGGTGGCGAGATCCGCGTAGACAGCGAGGTGGGAGTCGGTACGACATTCAGGGTCGAACTGCCCATCCATCAGGCTCGGTCGGCCTGAGCCCGCTCCGAGCACACCAGGGAAGTGGAATGCAAATTGCTGTGACCCCTTGGTGCATCGTTCATGCGGAGTACGCAGAAATGACTCAGAATGACCGCTACTACATGATCTTCGTTGTGGTTGCTGTGCTGGTTCTGGATCTAGCAGCGACATTTGTGTTTCTGAAGGTCATCGCCTGACCCCCGTTTGTGGGTCCGGTTGTACCCGAAATCGGGGACATCGGCAGAGTGAACCCGGCCCAGGCTGGCCTGTCTGGCACTTTTCCACTGATCCATGAACGTAGGTTATCTTCGCGAGGAAAACCCGCCCGGAAGCCGATATAGCAAACAAGCCTATTGCCCGGCTAACGTCGAGCAGTACCATGAGCGAACAAAAACCAAAAAAAGGCATGCGGCTTGGCAACACTTTCCCAAGTTACTCGATGGGGCAGCAGGAGCGTGTCGCGTGAAAAGTCCAAGATCGGTAGCAGGCGCAATACTGATGTCCACTTTCGCCACTCTGTTCATGGCAGGCTGCGCACATGAGCCCGATGTGCGTCAGGGCCATGGGTATGCGGCCGGGGCCACTGAAAGAAGTACGCCGGCGTACCTGGGGTGCGTCAAAAGCGAACTTCAAGGTAATGTGAAAACGTACCAGGTCGATGGCGATAACTCGGTCAGGCTGTTCGTTGATAGCACCGACCCCGACACGGCGGGTGGCCTGGTCGAAGTGCGGGGCACGGGGACCCAGCGCCAGTTCGCGGCCTATCAACGTGATGCCTGGTACGACCATGGCAGGCTGCTGGATGCCGCGCTGATGTGTTCGAAAGCGTGATCATCTGACCCCTTATACAAAAGGCCCGCCCTCGAGAGCGGGCTTTTTGCATTTGCCGACCCCAGCCGCAATAATCCGCTCATTTGAAGGAGAACACCAAGTTGGAAGAAAGAAGCGTTGTTGCTGAGATGTTCATTGGGATGCCGACGCATTTCTGGGTGTTGCCCGTTGCCGGCCTGATCGCCTGGTTCGGCCTGAAATGGGCCGAACAATCCGGTAGCCGCGCCAGCACATTGCGGATCGTGACCTACCTTCTGCTCATTGCGTTGGCGGTATTGCCCAATGGTTTTTATGCGCTGTTTCCCCCTTCGTCCGACATGCCCGAGCTGTTGTTGAATCGTGAGCCGCTGCCCAACTACGAGGGGCGCTTTTACCTGGATGCGTTTTACGTGTTCAGTGGGTGGGCACTGAGCAAGGTGGCCAAACTCAAGTTCAACTAGAGCGAACACGAGATTCCATTTCCGATCAAGAGATCAATTGCGACTGGCGTTTTCGCCAAAGTTGGAGCGCTCCCAAGGCATTTTGCCCCGGATGGCAGCAGCATCAGCGGTACTGCCGAGCCGAACAGGCGGCAACCGGTTCCTGCGCGGCAAGAAAGTACTGCCGATCATCCCCGGCATGGTTGCCGAGATGGATATCCTCAGCGGCAAGCGCAGCGTGCTCAATCACTTGCTGCGCCCGCTGATCAAGGCCCGTCTCTACTGAGCTGGAGCGTCAGGCCATCAGTACGGATGCCAGTAGCTTTATTGCCGACGTGCGGTGATGGCCGGCACTGTAGGCCAACACTATGTCGCGGCAGTACCTTGGTTCTTCGGCCAGAACCAGGGCGTTTGGCGATTGCTCCAGCAATGACGGCCATTGCGGGACCAAGGAAACGCCTTGCCCCAGGGACACCAGCAGGCTGATGGCCTCGAGTGCATCCAGGTCGCAAGCCACGTTGGGTGCGAGGCCCAGATCGTCCAGATAGCGCTGGGTTATCAGGCCTCCCCAGGAGTCGATGGCATACCGGATATAGGGCCCAGTGGCCAGCATTGCGTGTGCTTCAGCGCGGGAGGCTGTGGCAGGTGCCAACAAGCACAGCGGTTCGCTGCGCAACGTGAGCATTCTCAACGATTTTGCTGTCTTGAAGGGTGGCGTAACCAGAATTGCCGCATCCAGTTCCTGATTGATCAGCTTGTCATGGAGCAATTTGGAGTCACCGGGCGTGATGGTGAGCTTGAGGTTGGGCGCGGAGGATGACAAATGCTCCAGTGCTGCCGGTACAAGGCCGGTGAGTGCAGTTGATATGGCGCCAATGCGCAGTTCCCCGGTCAGCGTGTCGGCGTTCAGGTCATTCCTGAGCTGACTGGCATGTTCGACAATGCAACGTATCCGTGGCATCAATACCAGCAGCTTGTCTGTCGGCCTGATCGCATGTGCCTCTCTATTGAAGAGTGCACAGCCCAGGTGTTTCTCCATATTGCGAATACGCAAACTTATTGCAGCGGCTGAAACATTTGCTTTCTTTGCCGCACCCGCAATGGAGCCGCATTCGACAACGGATATGAGGCTTTCCAGATTTTGAATGTCCATAAGTAATGCTTATGCTCAGGCCAAGTGTCAGTTGGTGTACATGGATGCCGGGCGGTGTGAGGATAGTGGCTCTGTTCGAGGAGTACCATCATGTTGACACCCTTTCATGTTGCTTATCATGTCAGCGATCTGGACGTGGCAAGAAAATTCTATAAAGAAGTTCTTGGTTGCGTCGAGGGACGTAGCACTGAGACCTGGGTAGACTTCGAGTTTTTTGGTCACCAGATATCTCTGCATGTGGGCAAGCCCTTTGAAACCAGCCGCACTGGCAAGGTCGGCCCACACCTTGTATTGATGCCTCATATCGGAGTGATATTGCCTCTGGAGCGATGGCAGGCCTTGGCTAAGCGCCTTGAAATTCTGGGCGTGCAGTTCGAAATCCCGCCGGTTGTTCGTTTTGAGGGTGAGCCTGGCGAACAAAGGACAATGTTTTTCCTGGATCCCAGTGGTAACCCGATCGAGATCAAGGGGTTCAAAAACTTTCGTGCAATCTTTGCTTCCTAGTGTTTTATAAAAACAGAGATCAATCCCGTGAGAATAAAAATAAATCTAATCACGCAAATTGCAATTGGTCTGGCTTTCGGTATATGCGTTGGCCTGCTATTGAATCATTTTCCAGATTACAAGGGCTGGTGGATCGAGCAAGCGCTGCAACCGGCGGGTGATGCGTTCATAAAACTGATGAAAATGATCATCGTGCCGCTGGTGTTTTCCTGCATGGTGGTAGGCATAGCCGGCTCCGGCAAGCGCGCCCTGGGGCGGGTGGGAACAAAGAGCCTTGTCTATTTCTTTGCCGTGACCGGGGTCGCAATCATTTTCGGCTTGTTGGTCGGTAACGTGCTCCAGCCAGGCGCCGGTGCGGGGTTCGCCGTTACACCGGCGAGTGGGGCAGTGCCTCCTGTGCAAAATGCTTCGGCAGGGCTCGGCAAGGTACTGTTGGGCATCATTCCTGATAATGTAGTGGCGGCAATGGCGGAGGCTAAGCTGTTATCGGTACTGTTCTTCGCAATCTTGTTCGGGGTGGCACTGTCTACGCTGGATGAACCCAGGAAACAGCCGTTGGTTGCAGTGCTGCAGACGGTAGTGGATACCATGTTCAAGGTCACTCATATGGTCATGGCCTACTCACCGATCGGCATCTTTGCCCTGATAGCTGTCACGGTGTCGACCTTCGGGATTGATTCACTGCTGCCGTTGGCAAAACTGATAGCCATTACTTATGTGGCGGTACTGTTCTTTGCAATTGTCGTGCTGGGCCTTGTTGCCAGGGCTGTTGGCGAGAATATCTTCGAGATCATCAAGGCCTTCAAGGGTGAACTGATACTGGCGTTCAGCAGCGCGAGTTCTGCCACCGTCATGCCGCAATTGATGGCCAAGACCGAAGCACGGGGTGTACCGCGTACGATCACTTCGCTGGTGATCCCGTTGGGCTATTCATTCAACCTGGATGGCGCGTCGCTGTTTGCGGGCCTGGGTACGCTGTTTATCGCGCAGGCCTACAATATTGAACTGGCCTTGGCAGACCAGGTTATGTTGGTATTCATCATGGTATTGACGTCCAAAGGCGCTGCCGGAGTGCCCGGGTTCATGTTTGTCATTCTCACCGCAACCCTGACGGCGGCAGGTTTGCCTTTGGAAGGCGTGGCCTTGATTGCAGGGGTGTATCGATTGATGGACATGCCCGTTACGGCACTGAACGTACTCGGCAATGCGCTGGCGCCGATCGTGGTCGCAAAATGGGAAAGCCGCGCTGGAACATTACCGGCTGATGTCGTGGTTATGGAGCAATCATCTCGATAGCAGATGGGCAGGCTCGTTCAGCCAGGCGTTTGGAACGGGAATTGCTGCATCCCTGAAAACCTGCTCATTTGGGGATACGGCCATGTTTCCAGAAGATCTGTACTTCATGTTTCTCTACGCCGTTGCCGTGTTGGCTCTCGATGTGGCAGCCATCATGCTCTATCGGAGTGCCAAGCCCTGACCCGGGTTCGGGGACTTCCACCCTGAACCGGGTTTTGGTCTACAGTGCTGGGACGTCTTCCGTGTAAGGAAACAGCTATGGCAAAGCGTCGATGGGCAGTTATCGCTACCTCGATTGCGCTGGCAGTGGGGCCGGCGCTCACTTATGCCGACCCGGGTAATGGTAAAGGGCAGGGCCACGGCAAGGACAAGGGGCAGCATGGTCAAGGTCACGGGGGCTCGTATGGTGGGCCGTCGATAAACCGCGGCGATGTGCTTGGCATTCTTGACGGGCACCGCAGCTACTGGAGCGCAGGGCCGGCGCTGCCCCCGGGCATTCAGAAGAACCTGGCCCGTGGCAAACCACTGCCGCCGGGTATCGCCAAGAAGCTGGATGGCAGGCTGCTGGGGCAGTTGCCTCATTACGATGGCTATGAATGGATGCAGGCGGGTGCGGACCTGATCCTGGTGGCAGTTGCTACGGGGATCATCTACGAAGTGTTGAACGGCGCACTGGATTGACGTCAGGCGCAGGTGTCAGCGAGCGCCGTCAATTGCAGGAGCGGCCTTGTGTCGCGATGGGCTGCAAAGCAGCCCCCGGCAGGCGACGCGGTGGTTGGCACCGGCTGCGCCGGTGTTCGCGGGTAAACCCGCTCCCACAGGTACAGCGCATGCTTTCGGCAGGTGGGGTCCTTGTGGGAGCGGGCATGCCCGCGAAGCAGGCGACGCGGTGGTTGGCACCGGCTGCGCCGGTGTTCGCGGGCGTGCCCGCTCCCACAGGTATGGCGCATTCTTTCGGCTGATGGGGTCCCTGTGGGAGCGGGTTCACCCGCGAAGCAGGCGACGCGGTGGCTGATACCGGCTACGCCAGTGTTCTCGATAGCGCCCGTTTCTCCAAAATCAGGAGTTTTCCTGCACGTTCAGTACTGAACCCTTATCGTCCGTCGCCAGCAAGCCGCTGGAGTGGGTGCCTTCAGTTTGCAGTTCGGCGAGTGGCACATCTGTAGTACGGAAAATACTGCGACCTTGTTCACCAACCGTCAGAGAGATCAGTTTTCCATTCTGATAGAAGAATTGCGTTCTGTTGGTGTTCTTTTGCATGGTTAGTGCTCCGAAGGCTATTGGCAGATGCACTTTCCCAGCCTTCACTCACCCAGGCTACTGGCAGAAATATCAGGCGGGCCTGTGCTGCGAGACTTTGGTTGATTGGTAAGCCAATACAACCCCCGATAGAATGCAGCGTATCCTTGATGGCTAATCGCAAATGTCTATGTTTCGTATCTTTCTCTTCGCCGTGCTGGTCACCGGTGTTGCCGGCTGCGCAACCCCTGGCAAACCCACTGCCAGCAAACTGACTCACAAATCGCCCCAGCAATACGCCGCTTGCGTACTACCCAAATGGCAAGCACTGGCGCCTCAAGCCACGCAGAAATCGATCGCCCACGGCTATCGGCTAACGGCACCCAGCCCCGTGGCATCCGATGATGTGCTGGACGTAGTCGATTCCCACGAGGGCAGCCGCGCGACCTTCTACAAGGGCAGCTTCCTGTCTGGCGACAAATTGCGCCAGGCTGCCAGGGAATGCCTGGACTGACTCAGTAACCCGATCCGCTAGAGCCGCCCATGCTGGGCAGGCGGGCCCTGCGCTGAGCATTGTTCCACTCGGCGCAGGTCATGAAAGCGGTATTGTCCACTTTGCCGGTGCCGTCGAAGCTGACGCTGTAGGGTTGCCGGTTGTCGGCCTTGGTCAGCATGTAGTCGAAGCAGGTGCCGGGCACCACGGTGCGTTCGGTCTCGGCATCGGGCTTGCCGCCTACCTGCATGACCTGGTCTCTGCTCATGCCGTTGGTGACTTTCGCCACCAGCGGCTGGTCGTGGTACAGCGTGGAGTTGGACGAGCAGGCAGAAAGCGCTGCCATTGCGAGGATCAGCGCGTGAAAGGGTTTGTTCATGGCAGTGCTCCGGTAGAGGACGCCGACCGGCGATATCAATTCGCTCGGCTTTCAATCATACGCCTGCACTGCCTCACCCGCAGTAACGTGCCCCCATGTGGGAGCGGCTTTAGCCGCGAACACCGGCGCAGCCGGTGCCATGCACCGCGTTGGATTCTTCGCGGCTAAAGCCGCTCCCACAGATTACGCGGACTGCTTCCGAACTCAGTTCTCTACATGACAGCGCAACCCGAAAGGCTGTGCGATCTCCCACAGGGATCGAGCAAGGCAATTGCTTGTGCGATCAGCCTGCATCACCGCGCTTGTTCATCTGCTCACACTGCGTCTGCGCAGCCGTCCTGCTTGGATAACTGGGCTTGAGCCGCTCCTTCGCTTGGTTATCGTAGATGTCGAAACCCCCACATACGGTAGCGGCGTAATAGCGGCTACCCACGCGGAACGACTCCTTTTCGATCGGCACAGCGGGAACGATAACGAATCTTGGTTGCATTTTTCGTGCCTCCCCAGGCAGAGACTTAAGTATTAGTCTGACCATTGGCAAGCATCAAGTAGGCTCATGAATAAAACACGGTTTTCGTGATCGGCAGGTCGACGCTCGTACTGTCATCAAATGAAAACCCGCTGTCGTCCGATGCGAAGCACCCCACACACCAAGGGCATACAGTCCAATTACCCAGAACTGACGCCATGCGTCCAGATCGATGATTGGAGAGACAAGCATGTCCAAAGTCGTACGTTTCCATCAGACCGGTGGCCCCGAGGTGCTGCGCTACGAGGACGCCGAGGTCGGCGAGCCCGGCCCGGGGCAGGTGCGTTTGCGCCAGGTGGCTGTGGGCTTGAACTACGCCGATACCTATTTCCGCAACGGCACCTACCCGATCCCGCTGCCCAACGGCATCGGCGTGGAAGCGGCCGGGGTGGTCGAGGCGCTGGGTGAGGGTGTGACCCAGGTGGCGGTCGGTGACCGGGTCACCTATACCGGCTTCCTCAACACCCTGGGCGCCTACTGCACCGAGCGCCTGATCCCCGCGGCCGCGCTGATCAAGCTGCCCGATACCATCGCCTTCGAAACCGCTGCTGCCATGACCATGCGCGGACTGACCTCGGCCTATCTGCTGCGTCGGCTGCATGACTTCAAACCCGGCGACAGCGTGCTGCTGCATGCCGCTGCTGGCGGGGTCGGCCTGATCGTCGCGCAGTGGGCGCAGCTGCTGGGGCTTAACGTGATCGGCACGGTGTCCACCGAGGCCAAGGCCGAAGTGGCTCGCGCCCACGGCTGCAACCACGTCATCAACTACAGCGTCGAGGACGTTGCCACGCGCGTGCGTGAGCTGACCGACGGGGTAGGGGTGAACGTGGTGTTCGATAGCGTTGGCAAGAACACCTTCATGGGCTCGCTCGATTCGCTCAAGCGCCGCGGCCTGATGGTTTGCGTCGGCACGGCGTCAGGCACCATCCCGCCGTTCGACCCGCAGTTGCTGGCGATCAAGGGCTCGCTGCAGCTCACCCGCCCGGCACTGGCCGACTTCATCGCCGACCCGGCGGAAAAGGCCGACCTGGCCGGTGAGCTGTTCGATCACGTCGGCAGCGGGCGCATCCGTATCGAGATCAACCAGCACTACGCACTGCAGGATGCCGTCCAGGCCCACCGTGACCTGGAAGCGCGCAAGACCACCGGCTCGTCGATCTTCGTCATCTGAAGAGGGCAACAGCATGCACATCGAACAACTGACCTGCGCGATCGGTGCCGAGGTAAGTGGGGTCAACCTGGCCGACGCGATCCACGACGACGACCTGTTCGCCCAGCTTCGCGCGCAGTTGCTCCGGCACCGTGTGCTGTTCCTGCGCGACCAGCACTTCAGCCGCGCCGAACATGTAGCGTTCGCCCGCCGCTTCGGCGACCTGGAGGACCACCCGGTGGCCGGCAGCGACCCGGAGCATCCGGGCCTGGTACAGATCTACAAGCGACCGGACCAGCCCAACGACCGCTATGAAAATGCCTGGCACACCGACGCCACCTGGCGCGAGGCCCCGCCGATGGGCTGTGTGCTGCGCTGCATCGAATGCCCGCCCGTGGGCGGCGACACGATGTGGGCGAACATGGTGCTGGCCTATGAAAACCTGCCAGGCGATGTGAAGGCCAAGATCGAAGGCCTGCGCGCCCGCCACAGCATCGAGGCGAGCTTTGGCGCTGCCATGCCGCTGGAAAAGCGCCTGGCGCTGAAGGCGCAGTTCCCCGATGCCGAGCACCCGGTGGTGCGCACCCACCCGGAAACCGGCGAGCAGGTGCTGTTCGTCAACGCCTTCACCACCCATTTCAGCAACTACCACACCCCGCAGCGGGTGCGCTTCGGCCAGGACGCCAACCCCGGCGCCAGCGACCTGCTGCGCTACCTCATCAGCCAGGCCTACCTGCCGGAGTACCAGGTGCGCTGGCGCTGGAAGCCCAACAGCGTGGCGATCTGGGACAACCGCAGCACACAGCATTACGCCGTCATGGACTACCCGCCGTGCCATCGCAAGATGGAGCGCGCCGGGATCAAGGGCAGCCCCACGTTCTGAGTTCGTCGCCGTCGCTGGCGGCAACCGCACAATAACAACAGCGAGGACTACAGCATGCAATTCTTCGACGATTCGTTGCACCCGGAAAACATGGAAAAGGTGGTGATCACCGTGGCCCCCTATGGCCCGGAGTGGATGCCCGAAGACTTCCCTGAAGACATTCCCCTGACCATGGACGAGCAGGTGCAGAAGGCTGTCGACTGCTTTGATGCAGGTGCCACCGTACTGCACCTGCACGTGCGCGAACTGGACGGCAAGGGCTCCAAGCGCCTGTCCAAGTTCAACGAGCTGATCGCCGGGGTGCGCGAAGCGGTGCCGGACATGATCATCCAGGTTGGCGGATCGATTTCCTTCGCCCCGGAAAGCGAGGGCGAGGCGGCCAAGTGGCTGTCGGACGACACCCGGCACATGCTCGCCGAGCTGACGCCGCGCCCCGACCAGGTGACCGTGGCCATCAACACCACGCAGATGAACATCATGGAGTTGCTGTACCCCGAGTACCTGGAAGGCACCTCGCTGGCCAGCCCGGCGATTCATGCCGCCTACAGCGAAATGACCGTGCCGGCCGGCCCGGCCTGGGTCCGCGAGCACCTGCGCCGCCTGCAGGCCAGCAACATCCAGCCGCATTTCCAGCTGACCGGCATGCATGCCCTGGAGACGCTCGAGCGCATCGTGCGTCGCGGTGACTACATGGGCCCGCTGAACCTGACCTGGATCGGCATCGGCGGCGGTTTCGACGGCCCCAACCCGTTCAACTTCTTCAACTTCATCCACCGCGCGCCGGACGGCTGCACCCTGACCGCCGAATCGTTGCTGAAGAACGTGCTGCCGTTCAACACCATGGCCCTGGCCATGGGCTTGCACCCACGCTGCGGTAACGAAGACACCATCATCGACCAGCATGGCAAGCGCTTCACCTCGGTGCAGCAGATCCAGCAGACCGTGCGTGTGGCCCATGAGCTGGGCCGCGAGATTGCCAGCGGCAAGGAAGCACGCGCCATTTATCGCATCGGGCAGCAGTACGACAGCATCGAGCAGACCCTCGAGGCCAACGGCATGGCGCCGAATCGCCAGCCGGGTGTGAAGGGCGTGCCGCAGCGCGGCTGATACAGCAGGGTGCCACGGTCTTGATGCTTTTTGTGGGAGCGGCCTTGTGTCGCGAAAGGGCTGCGGAGCAGCCCCAGCAATTACTGCTCTGTCGCTGATTTCTGGGGCTGCTCCGCAGCCCTTTCGCGACACAAGGCCGCTCCCACAGCGACCGAACAAGGTTTTGCAGTAGTTCATAACAACAAGAACAACCTCACGCCCTACATCCCAAGGAGGCAACATGGCCACCTATCTCGCCAGTGCCGAAGATTCCGGCACCGACACCGCCCACAGCGTCCCTCGGCGCTATGCCTGGGTGGTCTTCGCCCTGACCTTTGGCCTGTTGATCTCCGACTACATGTCGCGCCAGGTGCTCAATGCGGTTTTCCCGCTGCTCAAGGGCGAATGGGCATTGAGCGACAGCCAGCTCGGCCTGCTCAGCGGTATCGTCGCGCTGATGGTCGGCCTGCTGACCTTCCCGCTGTCGCTGCTGGCCGACCGCTTCGGCCGGGTGCGCAGCCTGGTGCTGATGGCAGTACTGTGGAGCCTGGCCACCCTCGGCTGCGCCCTGGCGGAAAACTACCCGCAAATGTTCGTCGCGCGGTTTCTGGTAGGGGTGGGCGAGGCTGCCTACGGCAGTGTCGGCATCGCCGTGGTGGTCGCCGTGTTCCCCCGCGATATGCGCTCGACCCTGGCCGGCGCGTTCATGGCCGGTGGCATGTTCGGCTCGGTGCTGGGCATGGCCCTGGGCGGAGTACTGGCCCAGCACCTGGGCTGGCGCTGGGCATTTGCCGGCATGGCGCTGTTCGGCCTGGTGCTGGCGATGCTGTACCCGATTATCGTCAAGGAGGCGCGTATTGCGCCTCGATGCGCGCAGCAGTCGCAAGGCAAGGCCAGCCGCCCGCTGCGCACCCTGTACAGCAGCCGTTCGGTCATAGCGGCCTACGTCGGCAGCGGGCTGCAGCTGTTCGTCGGCGGCACCGTGATCGTGTGGATGCCAAGCTACCTGAACCGCTATTACGCCATGGGCACCGACCGCGCCGGGGCGATTGCCGCAGTCATCGTGCTGTGCAGCGGCATCGGCATGATCCTCTGCGCCATGCTCTGCGACCGCCTCGGGCGGCAGCGCCCGGACCGCAAGATCAGCCTTGCCATCGCTTACTGCCTGGGTAGTTGCGCGCTGTTGTCCATCGCCTTCGCACTGCCGGCCGGCACCGCCCAACTGGTACTCATCTGCCTGGGCATGATGATCGCCGCCGGCACCAACGGCCCGTCCAGCGCCATGGTCGCCAACCTCACCCACGCCTCGGTGCACGGCACCGCGTTTGCCACCCTGACCCTGGCCAACAACCTGTTGGGCCTGGCGACCGGGCCGCTGATCACCGGGCGCGTTTCCGACCTGATCGGCTTGCATGCCGCCTTCCAGCTGGTACCGCTGATGAGCATCGGCGCGGCGGCAGTGTTTTTCCTTGCCAAACGTCATTACCACCGCGACATGGAGCGTCTGCATGCACCGGCAGGCGACGCTGCCGCACCCCGGGAGTTGAAACCGTGAAACAGCTGTTGTCCGTCGAAGTGTTCTTCGATTTCGTCTGCCCCTGGTGCCTGATTGGCCAGCGACACCTGCAGGCCGCGCTCTTGCACTTGCAGCGTGAACAACCGCAAGTGCAGGTACAACTGCAATGGCGAGGTGTGCAGTTGTTGCCGGGCTTGCCAGCCAGTGGCGTGCCGTTCCATGCCTTCTATCTGCAACGCCTGGGCAGCGAGGAAGCGGTAAGTGAGCGCCAGGCCCAGGTGCGCGCCGCTGCCCGCGTGGTGGGCGAGGACATCGACTTCTCGCGTATTCGCCGCATGCCCAACACCGGCAATGCCCATCGGCTGCTGCAACGTGCTGCTCAGTTGCTCGAAGCAGGGCAACTGGAAGCCTTGCTGGCACAGCTGTTCATCGCCTATTTCCACCAGGGGCGCGACCTGGGGGATAGCCGCACCTTGCTCGACATCGCGCAGTGCTGCGGGCTGGAAGCCGCGCAGGTTGTCGACTGCCTGCGTGACGACGGCAGCCCGTTCCTCGATGGGGCAGGGCGCGCCGGCAGTGCAGTGCCTCGTTTTCGTTTCAATCAAGGGCCGCTCATTGCAGGTGCGCAGCCTGCCGAGGTGCTGTATGCGGCCATGACCGAAGCGCTGCAAGAGGTTGAGAGGGCATGACCCGGCGCATTGCATTGGCCCTCCATCAGGTGCCGGAGCGTGACGGCCGTGTGCTGTTAGCCTGCGAAGGGCGCAGCGTGGCGCTGTTCAACGTTGCCGACTCGCTCTATGCCATTGACGACAGCTGCCCGCACCAGGGCGCGTCGTTGTGTGGCGGCCGGCTGGAAGGCCGTGTCATCCAGTGCTGCGCGCACGGCCTGCGCTTTGACCTGGCCAGCGGCTACCTGGTCAATTCCAAGGCCTTGAAGGTTGCCAGCTACCCGGTCGAGCAGCAGGGCGGGCAGGTTTACATCGTGTTTGACTGTGAGGAAGCGGGGCAATGAATACACTGGCACTTGGCGCTACCCATCAGCGTATCCGCACCCTCGCCCCGGGGGTGGTGGTCAGCCTCATCGTCGGTGCGGCCGCCAGTTTCCTCAGTGAGCATTACGCAGCGCCGGTCATGCTGTTTGCCTTGTTATTGGGGATGGCGCTGAACTTTCTCGCGGTCGACGGCCCCTGCAAAGCCGGTATCGAGTTTACCGCCCGCACGGTACTGCGCCTGGGCGTGGCGTTGCTTGGCATGCGCATCACCCTGGACCAGATCGCCAGCCTGGGCTGGAAGCCCGTGGCCCTGGTCGTGACCCTGGTGGTGGTGACCATCCTGGTTTCGGTGGTGGTGGCCAAGGCGCTGGGGTTTTCACGGCTGTTCGGCATGCTCACCGGCGGTGCCACGGCCATTTGCGGTGCCTCGGCGGCGCTGGCGCTGGCAGCTGCCTTGCCCCAGCACCCGCGCAAGGAGCATGCAACGCTGTTCACCGTGATCGGCGTGTCGGCGCTGTCGACTTTGGCGATGATCCTCTACCCGATGATTGCCCAGTGGCTGCACCTGTCCCCAGCCCAGGCTGGGGTGTTCCTCGGTGCGACCATCCACGACGTGGCGCAGGTGGTGGGCGCGGGCTACAGCATGTCTACCGAGACCGGCGACATCGCCACCGTGGTCAAGCTGATGCGGGTGGCCATGCTGTTGCCGGTCATTGTCTGCGCGGCCATGATCACCCGGCGCCAGGGCCTCGAAGCAGGCGGGCAGCGGCCGCCCTTGTTGCCTTGGTTCGCGGTCGGCTTCCTGCTGCTGGCGTGCGTCAACAGCACAGGCTGGGTACCCGCCGCGGTGCAGGGCGGTATCAACGAGCTGTCGCGCGGCTGCCTAGTGGTGGCGATCAGTGCCCTGGGCATGAAAACCCAACTCAAGGCGCTGGCCTCGGTCGGGGTGAAACCCATTGCGCTGATGGTGGGGGAGAGCGTGTTTCTTGTGCTTTTGGTGCTGGCGTTGATGCACTGGGGCCTTTAGAAAGTGACCGTGGGTGACAACACTCCGCGGCGCCTGCTTCGCGGGCATGCCCGCTCCCACAGGGCTCGCGCATGGCTTGAGGTCAATACGGTCGAGGTGGGAGCTGGCTTGCCGGCGATGGGCTGCATGGCAGGCCCAATGGGTCAGCCCGCTGTGCCCGCCAACTGGCAGGCGGCATGCCGAACTGGGCGATAAACCAGCGGGTGAACGAGCTGGGCATCGAATAACCCAGCATGTCGGCGATACGCCCCAGCGAATAGCCGGGGTTTTCCAGGTAGCGCATCACCAGGTCACGGCGCACGCTGTTGATCAGGTCCTTGAAGGTCAACCCGCTTTCTTCCAGGCGCCGCTGCAGGGTGCGCACGTTCATGCCCTGGGTCTGTGCCACCTGTTCGATGGTGGCGCGGCCCATGGGCAGCAGCAGGTAGATGGTCTTGCGCAACTCCAGCTCCAGGGACGGCGAGCCGCCCGCCGGCAGGCTGTCCAGATAGCGCTGCGCCAGGCGCGCCATGGCCTCGTTGGCCTGCGGGCTGGCGCTGTCGAGGTCGGCGGCCGGGCAGACAATACCGTTGAACTCGCTGCCGAACACCAGCGTGCAGCCAAAAATGCGCCGGTGGGTGGCCAGGTCGGCGGGAGGCGCGTGGGTGAAGTTGGCGCTGATCGGGTGCCAATGCGCACCTAGCAGCGCCGCGCACAGGCGCATCATCACGCCGATCGCCAGCTCGGTGGCCTGGCGGCTGCAGGGCGCGCGTTCGTTGATCACCTCCTCACGGATGACCACGGTCTTGCCGGCTTCCTCGATATGAATGGCCAGGGCGTCATTGAGCAGGTGACGGTACTGCACGATCACCTGCAGTGCATCACGCAGGGTGCGTTGGTGGCTGAGCAACAGGCTTATTTCGCCGAAGTCCGACAGTTGCCGCAACTCGGCCATGCGCAGGCCGAAGCTTTCGCAGCGGGTGGCGCTGGCGGAGGCTTCCAGCAAAGCGATGACGCTGGCAACCGGAATACGCCGATTGGGGTCTTCGAGCAACGCGGCGCTGAGGCCAACCTGTGCCAACAGCGCATGGGGATTGAGGCCCAGGTGGCGGGACACCTCAAGGTAATTGGTCAAGCTGGCGGCACGGACTAGGGCAGGCATCTTTGGTTGTTTTCCATGCGGTTTTTTGTTTTTGGGTATGCCGACATGCGTTTTGTGTTTTATAGCCTGCGTGTCATGAATTGAAAAGCAAAGCCCTGTCTTGGCCATTGTCATCAAATGAAAAGCCCCTGACGCCCAATGTGAAGCACCCGGTGGGTGGGCTGTTTACTGTGAACCTCAAGAGCTACACCGCACACGAGGTTCACCGTGGAAAAACTGCAAACCACTGCCACCGTGCTGATCGTCCCCGGCCTGCGCGACCATGTTGCCGAACACTGGCAGACCCTGCTCGCAGGCCGCCTGGCCAAGGTGCGCAGCGTGCCGCCACTGCAGGTCGACGGCCTGAGCTGCACAGCCCGGGTCGAGGCGATCCAGCGCGAACTGGACCAGATCGATGGTGAGGTGATCCTGGTGGCGCACAGCGCTGGCGTACTGATGGTCGCCCACTGGGCGGCGCGCTACCGGCGGCCGATCAAGGGTGCATTGTTGGCGGCGCCGCCCGACCTGAACGCGCCATGGCCGGCCCACTACCCAAGCCCGGCCAGCCTGGCCGAGCACGGCTGGTCGCCATTGCCCCAGGCGCCGCTACCGTTCCCCAGCATTGTCGCGGCCAGCAGCAACGACCACCTGGCCAGCTTTGCCGCAGCCAGCGCCCTGGCCCATGGCTGGGGTAGCGAACTGGTCGCACTGGGGGCCGTCGGCCACCTCAACCCGGCCTCCGGCTTCGGCCCCTGGCCGCAGGCCGAGGCGTTCATCCAGCGACTGGACCAGCCCAACCTGCAATAGCGCATGGACGCCCCAGCCACGCTCGCAAAAGACGGGCGGCGAAAAAAACAATAACAATACGTGGAGCCATCGTAATGCCAGAACACCGCATTTACCGTGCTGTGAAACCACAGTGCTGCCTGCTTGCCTGCGCCATCGGCCTGCTCACGCTGCCCGCCGCCCAGGCGTTCGAAGTCGATACCGGTAATGAAAACTGGGCCGTGCGCTTCGACAACACCGTCAAGTACAACTACGGCGTGCGCACCGAAAGCGCCGACAAGCGCATGCTGGGCACGCCCAACAGCAACGACGGTGACTACAACTTCCGCAAGGCCGGCACCAACATCACCAACCGGGTCGACCTGCTGACCGAACTGGATGTGGTCTACCAGGGCAACACCGGGTTCCGCGTCAGCACCGCCAGCTGGTACGACAAGGCCTATGACAACACCGGCTCCAATAGCAACCCGTTCGTCAACGGCAACGGTGACCAGTCCGGCATCAACCCCAGCCTCAATGGCTTGCCTGGCACTGGTGTGCCGTTGGGCAGCCCGCGCCTGAGCAACTACGCCCAGCGTTACTACAGCGGCCCGTCCGGTGAAGTGCTGGATGCCTTCGTGTTCTTCAGCCGGGAAGTCGGCGAGGCCTCGCAGGTCAGCGCCAAGCTGGGCCAGCACAACCTGTTCTGGGGTGAAACCCTGCTCAACCCGGTGCACTCGTTGAGCTACGGCCAGTCGGGCCTCGACCTGGCCAAGCTGGCCGCCTCGCCGGGCACCGAGGCCAAGGAGCTGTTCGTGCCGCGCAACCAGCTGTCGACCTCGTTCCTGGTCAACTCTGAACTGACCCTGGGCGCCCAGTACTTCTTCGACTGGGACGCCGCCCGCCTGCCCGAAGCCGGTACCTATTATGGCGGCTCGGACGTGGTAGGCGAGGGCGCCCAAAGCTTCCTGCTCGGCCACACTGGTACCCCGGGGCTGATCCCGGTGCGCGGTGCGCTGACCACCATCCGCCGTGGCCATGACCTGAACCCAGGCAAGAGCGGCGACTGGGGCATCATGGCCAAGTGGTCGCCGGAGTGGCTGGGCGGCACTCTCGGTTTCTACTACCGCAAGACCTCCGAGATCCTCCCGCAGGCCTGGCTCGACGCGCGCGGCATGACCGTCGCCAACGGCCCGTTCGGCAACCCGCCGGGCAGCCGCCAAGGCGCAGTCGGCAACCTGTACAACTCGCTGCAAAGCACTACCTACCAGTTCGCCTACTCCGACGACATCGACATCTATGGCCTGAGCCTGTCCAAGGATGTGGGCGGCATCAGTGTCGGCAGCGACCTGAACATCCGCCACAACATGCCGCTGGCGAGCATCCCGGCAATCGTCAGCGCCCCCGGCCAGGGTGGCCTGGGCGGCGGCTTCGGCCTGCTGCCGGCACGCCTGCCCAGCAGCGGGGTGATCTACGACGTGCCCAAGGATGGCGACGGCCTGAGCGCCACCGGCGACACCTTGCACTGGACCTTGAACGGCCTGATGACCATTGGCGATACGCCGCTGTTCGATTCGGCAACCCTGCTTGGCGAGCTGTTCTACAGCAACCTGCTCAAGCTCGATAGCCACAACGAGGCCTTGTACAAGGGCAAGAGCAGCTACCGCGGCATCGACAAGGCCACCCGCGACAACTGGGGCATCGCGGTCAACTTCACCCCTACCTGGTACCAGGTGCTGCCGGGCATGGACCTGAGCATGCCGCTGTCGGTCAACGTCGGCCTCGACGGCGTGTCGCCGGTGCAGGGCGGTGGCGCCGAGAACACCGGCAACTATGCGGTGGGCGTGAGCGCCGCGATCTACAACCAGTACTTCATCGACCTCAAGTACGTCGACAGTTTCGGTGAGACCAAGGCCTGCAAGGACGGCCAGACCGACGGCAGCACCCCCAACGCCCTGGACGGCGAACAGGATTACACCTGCTACGGCGGCGGCTACGCCTCCTTCTCCGGCGGTGGTGCCACCACCGAGGACCGTGGCGCCCTGTACCTGACCGTCAAGACGACCTTCTGAGTCATGTTTCCTACAGCCTACACAGGAAGACAACCATCATGAATTTCGTACGTACCCTGCTGGCCTCGTGCCTGTCGCTGGCCGCCCTGAATGCTGCCCAGGCCGCCGTTTCCACTGACCAGGCCGCGCGCCTGGGCACCAGCCTGACCGCCATCGGCGCGGAAAAGGCCGGCAATGCCGATGGCTCCATCCCGGCCTACCAGGGCGGCCTGCTGACGCCGCCAGCCAGCTACCAGAGCGGCGCCAGCATGCGTCCCGACCCGTTCGCCAGCGACAAGCCGCTGCTGGTCATCGATGGCAAGAACGCCGAGCAGTACAAGGGCCAGCTGACTGCCACCACCCTGGAACTGCTCAAGCGCTACCCCAGCTACCGCGTCGATGTATACCCGACCCACCGTAGCGTGGCGCTGCCGCAAGCGGTACTGGACAACACCCGCAAGAACGCCACTGCCGCCAACAGCAAGGAGGGCGGTACGGCGGTGGACAACGTGCTGCCGGGTATCCCGTTCCCCATTCCGCAGAACGGCGCCGAGGCCATGTGGAACTTCCTGCTGCGCTATCAGGGCGTGAGCATGGCTGCCAAGTACGACTCGTGGAACGTCGACGCTGCCGGCAAGCCATCGCTGTCGACCACCGGCCAGGCCAATATCAGCTACCCGATCTACGAGGACATGACGAAGCCGATCGGTGCCAAGGACACTTACTACCAGATGAAACTGGTGTACACCGGGCCCGCACGCCGTGCAGGCGAAGCGATGATGCTGCGCGATGCCGCCAACCCGCTGGTGCAGCCACGCAGTGCCTGGCAGTACCTGCCGGGCCAGCGCCGGGTCAAGCTGGCACCGAACCTCGCCTACGACACGCCCAACCCGGGCACTTCGGGTTCGGGTACCTACGATGACGTGTTCGTCTTCAACGGTGCGCTGGACCGCTACGACTGGACCCTGGTCGGCAAGCAGGAAATGTACGTGCCGTACAACACCTACCAGCTGACCTACAACACCGACGTCAAGCAGGTGATCACCCCCAATCACCTGGCGCCACAGTTCGTGCGTTGGGAGAAGCACCGGGTGTGGGTGGTGGAAGGCAAGCTCAAGGACGGTGCGCGCCATATCTACCACAAGCGCCGCTTCTACCTCGACGAAGACAGCTGGATCGCCCTGGCCTCGGACCAGTACGACGCCCGTGGCCAGCTGTACCGCGGCTCGTTCGCCTTCCTCACCCAGAGCTATGACAAGCAGACCCCGGACGCCACGCCGTTCATGATCTACGACCTGATCGGCGGCACCTATAACCTCAATGGCGTGGTCGGTGCCTACGGCGGCATCCGCTATATCGACCCACTGTCGAAAACCCAGTGGTCGCCCGAGTCGCTGGCCGGCAACGGCATTCGCTGAACGCACGGAGCAGAGGTGGCAATGTCTGTCTTCAAACGATGCAGCGTGGTGGTTCTGGCTTTGGCCGCGCTGCAGGGCGCGGCCCAGGCTGCGCCCTTCACCGATGTGCTGGACCTGCCCGCCAGGCCCAGCGCCCTGGTCGCCAGCAGCGCCTTGCGCGATGTCACCCTGGCCGGCCAGCGCCTGGTCGCGGTGGGCCCGCGAGGGCACATCCTGTACTCCGACGATCACGGCGCGCACTGGCAGCAGGCCCAGGTGCCGGTCAGCGCCGACCTGAATGCTGTGAGCTTCGCCACGCCCGAACTGGGCTGGGCGGTTGGCCACGATGGCGTGGTGCTGCACAGCCGCGATGGCGGCGTGCACTGGCAAAAGCAGCTGGATGGCCGGGCACTGGCCGAACAACTGCCGGGCACGGGTAGCGACAATGCCTTGCTCGACGTGTGGTTCAGCGATGCCCGCAATGGCTATGCGGTCGGCGTGTTCAACCTGCTGTTGCGCACCGTTGATGGCGGCGAGCACTGGCAGCCTTGGCTCGACCACAGCGATAACCCGCAAGGCCTGCACCTGACCAGCTTGGCCGCGGTAGGTGACGAGCTGTACATCACCGGCGAGCAAGGCCTGCTGCTGAAGCAGGACGGTGAGCGCTTCAGCCGTGTCGAGACACCCTACGCCGGCACACTGTTCGGTGCTGTCGGCAAGCCTGGCGTACTGGTGGTCTACGGCCTGCGTGGGCATGCCTACCGCAGCACCGATGGCGGCCGGCAGTGGCAACCGGTCAGCACGGGTGTGAACACCAGCCTCACCGCCGCCGGTGTCGACCGTGACGGCCAGCTATGGCTGGCCAGCCAGGCCGGCGACCTGCTGCTCAGCCGGGATGATGGCGCCAGCTTCAGCCCGGTGCCGCAAAGCGCCCGTGGCCCGGTGACCGCGCTCGCCACCGATACCGGCAACGGCCTGGTACTGGTCGGCGAGCGGGGCGTGCGCAACCAGCCCGGTAACCCCACGCTGCACCCATAACAAGAGAAGACCCTGATGGCCGCTACCCGCCAAGACACCCTGCCGGTAATCCGCAACCTCGACGATTTCGACCCACGCTCGGGCAATTGCCTGGAGCGCCTGGTGTTCAACCATCGCCTGCCGTTCCTGCTGTGCATGCTATTGGCGACCCTGGTGCTGGGCTACATGGCGCTGACCCGCCTGGAGCTGCGCCCCAGTTTCGACAAGATGCTGCCGCAGAGCCACCCCTACATCCAGAACTACCTGGAAAACCGCCCATCACTGCGTGGCCTGGGCAACGCAGTGCGGGTGGTGGTGGAGAACACCCAGGGCGACATCTTCGACCCGGGCTACCTGCAGACCCTGCGCCACATCAACGACGAGCTGTTCCTCAGCCAGGGCGTGGACCGAGCCTGGGTTAAGTCGCTGTGGAGCCCGGCGGTGCGCTGGACCGAGGTGACCGAGGAGGGCTTCCAGGGTGGCCCGGTAATGCCCGACGGCTACCAGGGCGCTGCGGGTGACATCGAGCAACTGCGGCAGAACATCGAGCGCGCCAACATCGTCGGCAGCCTGGTGGCGCGCGACTTCAAGTCGAGCATGCTGGTCGTGCCGCTGCTCGACCAGGATTCGGCTACCGGCAAAGGCCTCGACTACCACGCCTTCTCGCAGAAGCTCGAACAGCTGCGCAGCCAGTACCAGGCCAGCGGCCAGTACCGCATCCATGTGATCGGCTTCGCCAAACTGATGGGCGACCTGATCGACGGGCTGATCCAGGTGATGGCGTTCTTCGCCCTGGCGGTGCTGACCAGCCTGCTGATCATCTACTGCTACACCCGTTGCGTGCGCAGCACCCTGCTGGTGGTGCTGTGTTCGCTGACCGCGGTGGTGTGGCAGCTGGGCATCGTCGCCTGGCTGGGCTACGCCATCGACCCGTATTCGATCCTGGTGCCATTCCTGATCTTTGCCATCGGCGTATCCCACGCGGCGCAGAAGATGAACGGCATCCTTCAGGACATCGGCCGTGGCACCCACCGCCAGGTGGCAGCGCGCTATACCTTCCGCCGCCTGTTCGTGGCCGGGGTGACTGCGTTGCTGGCGGATGCGGTGGGCTTTGCCGTGCTGATGCTGATCGACATCCCGGTGATCCAGGACCTGGCCATCACCGCCAGCATCGGCGTGGCGGTGCTGATCTTCACCTCGCTGCTGCTGATGCCGGTGGCGCTGTCTTATGTTGGTGTTGGCCACAAGGCTGCCGAGCGGGCCCTGCATATCGACGCCCGCGCAGCCCAGCACCGAGGTTTCGGCCGGCTGTGGGACCTGCTCGACCGCTTCACCGAACGCAAATGGGCCAGCGTCGCACTGCTGGTGGCGCTGGCCCTGGGCGCCCTTGGCATCTGGGGCAGCCTGCAACTGAAAATCGGCGACCTCGACAGCGGTGCCCCCGAACTGCGCGCCGACTCCCGCTACAACCTCGACAACGCCTACATCACCCAGCACTACGCGCTGTCCAGCGACACCTTCGCGGTCATGGTCAAGACCGCGCCGGAAGGCTGCCTGCAATACCAGACGCTGGTGCTTGCCGACCGCCTGGCCTGGGAGCTGCAGCAATTGCCGGGTGTGCAGACCACCGTGTCGCTGGCCAATGCCGTGCGCCAGATCACCGCCGGCACCTATGAAGGCAACCCGCGCCTGAACAGCCTGCAGCGCAACCAGGACGTGCTCAACTACGCCGCCCAGCAGGCCTCGGTCAACGCCCCCGAGCTGTTCAACAACGACTGCTCGCTGATGCCGGTAATCGCCTACCTCAAGGACCACCGCGCCGACACCTTGGCCCAGGTGGCCGCCGTGGCCGAGCGTTTTGCCCAGGCCAACAGCAGCGCCGAACAGCAGTTCCTGCTGGCCGCCGGCAGCGCCGGCATCGAGGCCGCCACCAACGTGGTGGTCCGCGAGGCCAACCACCGCATGCTGTTGCTGGTGTACCTGGCGGTCACGCTGTTCTGCCTGTTCACCTTCCGTAGCTGGCGCGCCACGCTGGTGGCGATCCTGCCGCTGATGCTCACCTCGGTGCTGTGCGAAGCGCTGATGGTAGCCATGGGCATTGGCGTCAAGGTCGCCACCTTGCCGGTGATCGCCCTGGGCGTAGGTATTGGCGTGGACTACGCGCTGTACCTGCTCAGCGTGCAACTGCACTACCAGCGCGCCGGGTTGAGCCTGGCCCAGGCCTACCAGAAAGCCGTGGCCTTCACCGGCCGGGTGGTCGGGCTGGTCGGCATTACCCTGGCGGCCGGTGTGGTCGGCTGGGCCTGGTCGCCGATCAAGTTCCAGGCCGACATGGGCCTGCTGCTGACCTTCATGTTCCTGTGGAACATGCTCGGTGCGCTGGTGTTGATCCCCGCCTTGTCGCATTTCCTCCTGCGTGGCCAGGCCGCCCCGGCGCCTGCCGAGGCCCCGGCCACGTCGCTTCCGCAAACCCAAGAAACCGAGTGTTCGCCTCATGTCTGATTACCTTCCGCCACTGCGCGACATGGATTTTCTGTTCAACGAAGTGTTCGACATCCCGGCCTGGTGGGCGCAAACGCCCGCGCTGGCCGAGCAGGTCGATGGCGACACAGCCCGGGCCGTGCTCGAACAGGCCGGCCGGCTGATTGCCGAGGTGGTGGCGCCGCTCAACCGCAGTGGCGACGAGCAGGGCTGCCGCTGGGAGGCCGGCCAGGTATACACCCCCGATGGCTTCGCCGACGCCTACCGGGCATTTGCCGCGGATGGCTGGGTGGGTGTGGCCGGTGCCCCGGAATATGGGGGCATGGGCATGCCGAAAGTGATCGGTGCCCAGCTCGAAGAAATGCTCAATGCCGCCAACCTGTCGTTCGGCCTGTACCCGATGCTCACGGCCGGAGCCTGCCTGGCGCTGCTCAACCATGCCAGCGAGCCGTTGAAGGCGCTGTACCTGCCGCCCATGTACCAAGGGCGCTGGACCGGTTCGATGTGCCTGACCGAGCCGCACGCTGGCACCGACCTGGGCCTGATTCGCACCCGCGCCGAGCCGGTTGCCGATGGCCGCTACCGCATCAGCGGGACCAAGATCTTCATCACTGGCGGTGAGCAGGACCTGACCGAGAACATCATCCACCTGGTGCTGGCGCGGCTGCCGGATGCGCCCGCCGGGCCCAAGGGCATATCGCTGTTCCTGGTGCCCAAGGTGCTGGTTGACGCCGACGGCGTGCTGGACGACGCCAATGCGGTGAGCTGCGGGTCGATCGAGCACAAGATGGGCATCAAGGCCTCGGCCACCTGCGTGATGAACTTCGACGGTGCAATCGGCTACCTGGTCGGCGAGCCGAACAAGGGCCTCAACGCGATGTTCACCATGATGAATTACGAGCGCCTTGGCGTAGGTATCCAGGGCCTGGCCCTGGGCGAACGCTCCTACCAGGGCGCCATTGCCTATGCCCGTGATCGCCAGCAGGGCCGTGCGCCGACGGGGGCCGAAGCGCCGGGGCAAGCCGCTGACCCGATCGTCGTCCACCCGGATGTGCGGCGCATGTTGCTGACCATGAAAGCGCTGAACGAAGGCGGGCGGGCCTTCTCTACCTATGTGGCACTGCAGCTGGACCTGGCCAAATACAGCGAGGCCCCGGTCGCACGCGCCCAGGCCGAGGCCAAGGTGGCATTGCTCACGCCAGTGGCCAAGGCCTTCCTAACCGACATGGGGCTGGAAACCACCGTGCACGGCCAGCAGGTGCTGGGCGGTCATGGCTATATCCGCGAATGGGGCCAGGAGCAGTTGATCCGCGACTGCCGCATTACCCAGATCTACGAAGGCACCAATGGCATCCAGGCCCTCGACCTGGTGGGGCGTAAACTGTTTGTCGATGGCGGCCAGGCCTATCGCGGCGTGTCCGATGAAATTACTGCCTTTGTCGAGACGCTGCCCGCGGCGTGCGCCGAGTTCGGCGCGCCGCTGCTGGCTGCCGTGCGCAACCTCGACGAGCTGACCGCCTGGTTGATCGATCGGGCCCAGGGCAACCCGCGTGAGCTGGGCGCGGCGGCGGTGGAGTACCTGCAGGTGTTTGGCTACACCTTCTACGCCTACCTGTGGGCACGCATGGCCGTGGTTTGCCAGTGTCATGCGGCTCCCGAGCCGTTCCACCTGAGCAAGCTGGGCACCGCGCGTTTCTACTTTGCCCGCCTGCTGCCACGCATTCATTCGCTGAGCGCCAGCGTCAGGGCCGGTAGCGACAGCCTGTACCTGCTCGAGGCCGGGCAACTGTGAAGGCCGCCGACATGATCACCACTCGCATCATGCCTGCGGCCGAGCAGGCCTACGCCTATCCGCTGCTGATCAAGCGCCTGCTGCTGTCGGGCGTGCGCTACCAGCCCAACCAGGAAATCGTCTACGCCGACAAGCTGCGCTACACCTACACCACGCTGCTCGAACGCATTCAGCGGCTGGCCAATGTGCTGACCGCCGCCGGGGTCAAGCCTGGCGACACCGTGGCCTTGCTCGACTGGGACAGCCATCGGGCCCTTGAATGCTTCTTCGCCGTACCGATGCTGGGTGCGGTGCTGCACACGGTAAACGTACGGCTGTCCACCGAGCAGGTGCGCTACACCATGAACCATGCCGAGGACCGCCTGGTACTGGTGCATGACGACTTCCTGCCGTTGATGGCGCAACTGCGCGATGACTTGCCGACGGTCGAGGGTTTCATTCGCCTCGGCGAAGGCGGCCCGGCAACGCAAGATGTGCCGTTGCTGGGTGAGTACGAAGCGCTGCTGGCGGCTGCCGAGCCACAGTTCGACTTCGCCGATTTCGACGAGCACTCACTGGCCACGCTGTTCTACACCAGCGGTACCACCGGCAACCCCAAGGGCGTGTACTTCAGCCACCGGCAACTGGTGCTGCATACCCTGGTCGAGCAGGGCACCCTGGCTGCCTGCGGCGAGGTGCCGCTGCTGCGCAGCGGCGACGTGTACATGCCCATTACGCCGATGTTCCATGTGCATGCCTGGGGCGTGCCCTATGTGGCCACGGCACTGGGCATCAAGCAGGTCTACCCGGGGCGCTACGAGCCCAACCGCCTGGTGCGCCTGTACCGCGACGAGGGCGTGACGTTCTCTCATTGCGTGCCCACGGTGCTGCAGATGATGCTCGACAGCGAGGAAGGGCGCCGCGCCGACCTGAGCGGTTGGAAGATGCTGCTGGGCGGCAGCGCCCTGACCCTGGGCCTGGCGCAGCGTGCCAGCGAGCGCGGCATCAGCGTGCATTGTGGCTACGGCATGTCGGAAAGCTGCCCGCTGCTCAGCATCACCCACCTGAGCGCCGAGCTGCTGGCACTGCCCATGGCGCAACAACTGCCGCTGCGTATCGATGCTGGCGTGCCGATCGCCCTGGTGGACCTGCGCATCGTCGACGCTGAAGGCATTGATGTGCCCCGCGACGGCGAGAGCCTGGGTGAAATCGTGGTGCGTGCACCGTGGCTGACCCAGGGCTATCTGCACGAACCGGAGCAGGGTGCCGCGTTGTGGCTGGGGGGCTGGATGCATACTGGCGACCTGGCCTGCATCGACCCTGCGGGTGTGGTGCGCATTCGTGACCGGATCAAGGATGTGATCAAGACCGGAGGCGAGTGGGTCAGCTCGGTGGCGCTGGAAAACCTGATCAGCCAGCACCCGGCAGTCGCTTCGGTGGCAGTGATCGGCATCCCGGACCCGCAGTGGGGTGAGCAACCCTTGGCCTTGGTGGTCCGTTGTGACGGAATGCAGTTCGACCAGGCGGCATTGGCAGGGCATCTGCAGCCGTTTGTCGACAGCGGGCACCTGAACAAATGGGCGATACCGCGGCAGTTGCGTTGCGTGGAGGAGATCCCCAAGACCAGCGTTGGCAAAATCGACAAGAAGCGGATCCGCCAGGCATTTCTCTGAATGCAGGCAGCGCCGGCTGATGGCACCGGCTACGCCGGTGTTCGCGGGCGCGCCCGCTCCTACAGGTATGGCGTATTCCTTCAGCTGGTGGGGCCCCTGTGGGAGCGGGCATGCCCGCGAAGCAGGCGACGCGGTGGATGGCACCGGCTGCGCCGGTGTTCGCGGGTAAACCCGCTCCCACAGGTACAGCGTATTCCTTCAGCTGGTGGGGCCCCTGTGGGAGCGGGTTCACCCGCGAAGCAGGCGACGCGGTGGAGGGCACCGGCTACGCCGGTGTTCGCGGGCGCGCCCGCTCCTACAGGTATGGCGTATTCCTTCAGCTGATGGGGTCCCTGTGGGAGCGGGCATGCCCGCGAAGCAGGCGACGCGGTGGATGGCACCGGCTGCGCCGGTGTTCGCGGGTAAACCCGCTCCTACAGGTACGGCGTATTCCTTCAGCTGGTGGGGCCCCTGTGGGAGCGGGTTCACCCGCGACGCAGGCGACGCGGTGGAGGGCACCGGCTACGCCGGTGTTCGCGGGCGCGCCCGCTCCTACAGGTATGGCGTATTCCTTCAGCTGATGGGGTCCCTGTGGGAGCGGGCATGCCCGCGAAGCAGGCGACGCGGTGGATGGCACCGGCTGCGCCGGTGTTCGCGGGTAAACCCGCTCCTACAGGTATGGCGTATTCCTTCAGCTGATGGGGCCCCTGTGGGAGCGGGTTCACCCGCGAAGCAGGCGACGCGGTGGATGGCACCGGCTACGCCGGTGTTCGCGGGTAAACCCGCTCCTACAGGTACGGCGTATTCCTTCAGCTGGTGGGGCCCCTGTGGGAGCGGGTTCACCCGCGACGCAGGCGACGCGGTGGAGGGCACCGGCTACGCCGGTGTTCGCGGGCGCGCCCGCTCCTACAGGTATGGCGTATTCCTTCAGCTGGTGGGGCCCCTGTGGGAGCGGGCATGCCCGCGAAGCAGGCGACGCGGTGGATGGCACCGGCTGCGCCGGTGTTCGCGGGTAAACCCGCTCCCACAGGTACAGCGTATTCCTTCAGCTGGTGGGGCCCCTGTGGGAGCGGGTTCACCCGCGACGCAGGCGACGCGGTGGAGGGCACCGGCTACGCCGGTGTTCGCGGGCGCGCCCGCTCCTACAGGTATGGCGTATTCCTTCAGCTGGTGGGGCCCCTGTGGGAGCGGGCATGCCCGCGAAGCAGGCGACGCGGTGGATGGCACCGGCTGCGCCGGTGTTCGCGGGTAAACCCGCTCCCACAGGTACAGCGTATTCCTTCAGCTGGTGGGGCCCCTGTGGGAGCGGGTTCACCCGCGAAGCAGGCGACGCGGTGGAGGGCACCGGCTACGCCGGTGTTCGCGGGCGCGCCCGCTCTTACAGGTATGGCGTATTCCTTCAGCTGATGGGGTCCCTGGACTGCCCCCAAGAAGTTGGACACCAATCCAACCCTTGGGGGATCTATGGGTAAATACACAGAGCAGTTCAAGCTCACGGCTATCACCGCTTACCTAGAGGGCAGCCGGGGCTTTCGCAAGGTGGCACAACACTTTGGCATCGATTTCAGCCTGCTTCGGCGCTGGGTTGCTGGCTACCAAGTCGATGCCAGCCTCGGCCCTCGCTCGCATGGTCGCCGCTACACCGAGGAATTCAAGCGGCGGGTGCTCAAGTACATGCTTGAGCATCGCCTGTCCCTGCGCCAAACAGCGGCGCACTTTGACCTTGGACAGTCCTCACAGATAGGCATTTGGCTGCGGCAGCACTACAGTGGCAGTCCTGAAGCCACTCTCGCCAAACAAAGAAAATCAGCCGTGCCGAAGAAAATTAAGCCCATCAAGCCGACAGATACCAATGACGCAGAGAAATCTCGTGAGCAGTTGTTGAGCGAGCTCGAGTATCTGCGCATGGAGAATGATGTCCTAAAGGAGTTAAAGGCTCTGCGAGAGGAGAAGGAGCGAACACGGACGAAAAAGCCCTGATCGTCTGTAAATTCAGACATAAATATCCGCTGCCTGACCTCTTGCAGATGGTGGGGTTGGCACGCAGTACCTTTTATTACCAGATCAAGTGCCAGCAAAAGCCGGACAGGCACGCCTCGCTCAAGGAGTTGGTGCAGCGTGTCTATCACGAGGAGAAAGGGCTGTATGGCTACCGCCGCATTGCCCTTGCCATCAGGAATCAGGGGACCTTGGTCAACAAGAAGGTCATTGAACGGTTGATGGCTGAGCTTGGTTTGCAGTCCGTTGTACGCCCGAAGAAGTATCGATCCTATCGCGGCATTGTCGGCAAGGTGGCAATGAATTTGCTGGAGCGTAATTTCGTCGCGCAACGCCCCAACCAGAAGTGGGTGACCGATGTCACTGAGTTCAAAGTGGCCCAACAAAAGCTCTACCTGTCGCCCGTGATGGACTTGTACAACGGTGAGATCATCGCCTATGAAACAGCTTGCCGGCCTACTTATGGCTTGGTCGGGAACATGCTGGAAAAGGCGCTCGATGGGTTGGGTGAAAAGCCCAAGCTAGTGATCCACTCAGACCAAGGATGGCATTACCAGCAGCCCCAATACCGCCATAAGCTCGCAGCGCGCGGTGTGAAGCAGAGCATGTCTCGCAAGGGCAATTGTCTGGATAATGCAGCGATGGAAAGCTTCTTCGGCACACTGAAGTCAGAGTTCTTCTACCTGAAGCGCTTTGAAAGCGTCGAACAGCTGAAGGCGGGCCTGGAGGAGTACATCCATTACTACAACCATGACCGCATCAGGCTGAAACTCAATGGCCTGAGCCCTGTCAGCTACAGGACTCAGGCCACTGGCTAAAACTGTCCAACTTTTCGGGGGCAGTCCACCCTGTGGGAGCGGGCATGCCCGCGAAGCAGGCGACGCGGTGGATGGCACCGGCTGCGCCGGTGTTCGCGGGTAAACCCGCTCCTACAGGTATGGCGTATTCCTTCAGCTGATGGGGTCCCTGTGGGAGCGGGCATGTTCTGCGAAGCAGGCGACGCGGTGGAGGGCACTCTGGTCCGGGCAATATGCCGACGCCGATGTTCCGCTTGCGTGATTGCCTGAGCAAGAAAGCGGATGCAGGCAGAACTGGGGATGCGTACAGTAGGTTGATCGCAACCTGGCAGGAGCCTGCTTATGTCCAGCGCATTCACCTTCATGCAGTCACCCGTCGGCACCTTGACCCTGGTAGCCCGTGGCGAGTGCCTGACAGCCGTACTGTGGGAAGAGGAGCGGGAAAACCGCGTGCGCCTTGGTGCCCTGCACCGTGATGACCAGTGCCCGGTACTGCTGGAAACCGCTCGCCAGCTCGGCGAGTACTTTGCCGGCAAGCGCCAGCGCTTCGACCTGGCGCTGGATTTTGCCGGTACCGAATTCCAGCGTCAGGTGTGGGCTGCGCTGTTGGCGATTCCGTTCGGCGAAACCCGCAGCTACAGCGACATCGCCCGACAGATCGGCAACCCCAGCGCGGTGCGTGCGGTAGGCGCCGCCAATGGCCGCAACCCGATTTCGATCATCGCCCCGTGTCATCGGGTAATCGGTGCATCTGGCAGCCTGACCGGCTTTGCCGGTGGCCTTGCGGCAAAGCAGTACCTGCTGGCGCTGGAAGGCCGGCAAAGCCTGGCACTGGACCTGTAGATGTCAGCAGAACCAGCTGGCGGCCAGGCAGACCAGCAGGGCCAACGCCGAGCCGGCCATCAGGGTGTACTGCCGATGGGCCCGGCGCGCATGTGGCTTGACTGCACGCAGATACTCGCCGGGTGTCGGCGCATCAGGCCGGTGGCGCAAACCCTCGGCTACATCGGCCAGTTGCCCATGGATGAGCAGCCCCGTCAGGTAATAGGTACAGGCGTAGCTCAGCAATGCCAGGAACAGATAGATCATGACGGGTGCGGGGCCAAGGACACCGCCATGGCACTGGCGCTGGCGGTGTCCAGTACGATCAGCCCTTCGCTGTGGTCGTCCAGGCTGGCCAGCAAGCGTCCCTGGCTGTCCCACGCCGCCGAGCCGCCAGCGCCGATGAAGGTGTCGGCCGGCCCCACGCAGTTGGCCAGCAACACTGCCATGCCCAGCTCTCGAGCCACCTCGGAGTAGTGCAGGTAACCCTCGCGAATGCCCTTGGCAGTTTTCGCCACACTGACCAGGTACAGGTCGGCGCCGTGTTCCCGCGCGGCTGCCGCATGCGCCATGAACATCGATTCGTAGCAGATCGCAGGCGCTACCCGGTGCGCGCCCACCTGCAGCAGCAAGGCTTGATCGCCTGGGGTGAACCAGGGCAGTTCATCATCATGCAGGCGCCGCTTGGCATAGGCCTGGCGCGGTACACCGGGGCTGAGGATTGGCATGCCGATACGAATGCCATCAGGGGTCGGCAGTGGCAGGCCCGCTGCGACAGTGATACCAAACCGGTCGCAGGCTGCCTGCAGCGGGTCCAGCCGTGCCGAACTGACTGGCAGGGCGGCCTGGCGCGCTAGGGTTGGTTCATAGCCGGTCAGCGACAGCTCGGGAAATACCACCAGTTCGGCACCAAGGGCCGCGGCCTGTTCGATGCAGGCCAGGTGGCGTTCGAGGTTGGCTTGCACATCGCCCTTGAGCGACGCCAGTTGCACGGCGCACAACTTCATGAAAAACCCTTCCCTGGTACAGGTTGAAGGGCCGAGCATACTACCGGCACCAACGCCTGTACCAGTGAAGGGATTTTCAGGATGCCGGGTGGACGGCGAAACGCTGGCGGAACCAGTCGTCGAGCATGGCCTTTTCTGCATACAGGCGGTCGCTGCTGCTCGTGACCCGGCCCGGGCGGCTGAGGTACATCTTGTCGCTGACCCGTTCCTGCGCCTGCTGGTCGGGTTTGCCCGGTTGGCTGAGGGTGTAGCTGAGGTCGATGGTCGGCCAGGTGATTTCGCGCATGAAGCGTACATCGTAGGCCTGGCTGTGCCAGGGCTCGAAACGCCCGGCCAGGTCGATGTCGCGAATGTCGATGACCAGTTGCTGGCCAGGTTGCAGGTAGCGTTGGCCAAGCTTCTGCAGGTACTGGGTCAGGGTTTTCATCACATAGGCGTCGGCGCCACGCTCGTACCCGTGGCTGTCGAGGCTGGCATCGCGGAATTTTTCCGGATGCTCGAAACGTACCTCGACCTGCGCGGCCGGGGCACCTTGTGCCATGCTGTCCAGAGACAGCGCCATGAGCACGGCACACACGAGGGCGGTACGCATGATGCACCTCCGGGGCAGATTGTGTGTGCCTCCATTTTACCCCTGGCATGGCGGCACCAGCAGAGGAAGATTGTAATGGCACGGTTTCGGCGTCTGATTGCCAACCTGCGTGGGCGTGACCTGGCGGTGGGCGATATCCATGGTCACTTCCAGCGCCTGCAGCAATGCCTGGATGGGGTGGGGTTCGATCCGGCCGTGGACCGCCTGTTCAGTGTTGGGGACCTGGTCGACCGTGGCCCGGACAGCGAGGCGGCGCTGGATTGGCTGGCGCAGCCCTGGTTCCATGCCGTGCAAGGTAATCATGAGGCCCTGGCGATTACCCGCGTGCGCGGCGGGCGGCTCGATCTGGACATGTATCGCGCCGCCGGGGGGGGCTGGTTTCTGGACCTGCCGAGGGCTCGGCAGTTACGTTTCGTCGAGCGCTTCGAGCAGCTGCCGATCGCGATAGAGGTTGAAAGCGCGGCCGGCCTGGTAGGCCTGCTACATGCCGACAGCCCGTACGCCGACTGGACGGTGTTGAGGACCTGGCTGGAACTGGATGACGACCCGCAGGTACGGGAGGTGTGCCAATGGTCGCGGCGGCGCCTGAAGGTAGGCGATACCGCGCCCGTGCAGGGCCTGCGTGCCTTGTTGGTGGGCCACACACCGGTGCTGGAGGCCAAGCTGCTTGGCAACGTCTGGCACCTGGACACTGGCGGCTGGGCCAGTGGCCATTTCACCTTGATGGACATGCGCACCCTGCAACTGGTCAGCCCCAGGCCAGGTGAAACAACAGTGCCATAGCCAATAGCACCAGCATGGCCCCGGAGGCCCGTTCCAGCCAGGGCAGGCTGCGGGCGAAGCGCCGCAGCACCAGCGAGTTGCCGATGGCCACGGCAACCAGCAAGTCCCACAGCAGCACAATGCTGAACATCCACAGGGCACAGGTTGCTTTCCAGGCAAAGCTGGCGCTGGCGACCATGCTGACCAGGCTGGCATAGAACAGCGCATTCTTGGGGTTGAGGATGCCGGACAGGAACCCCATGCCCAATCCCCGCCACCACCCATGGGCGGTCTGTTTGCCAGCGACTGTGCCCAGGCTGGTTTGCCCGGCATGGCGCAGGAACAGGGTGCCGATGTACAGCAGGTAGCCGGCGCCGGCCAGTTGCAGGGCGGTGAACAGCAGGCTGCCTTCCTGCAGCACCGACAAACCGGTGAAAGCCATGGCGATGAACACGCCATTGGCCAGGGCGATACCCAGGCAGGCGCCGCTCGCGACGCGCCAGCCAGCGTTGACCGAAGTGCGTGCGACCAGGAAGAAGTCCGGGCCGGGAGAGAGCAGGGCGAGGAAGTGGGCGAGGGCGATGATCAGGAACTGTTGCATTGGGGTGAGGCTGCTCTGGAGGAAAAGCCTGACTCTGCCCTTCGGCGCTCATGCCGTATTGAACAATATTGCAGGCCCATTGCCGGGGCTGCTGCGCAGCCCTTTCGCGACACAAGGCCGCTCCCACATTGAACGGCGTACGCAGCACCTTGTGGGAGCGGCCTTGTGTCGCGAAAGGGGCGCACAGCGCCCCCATGGTCTCAGAGGCTGTGCAAGTCCCGATACTGCCCCGGTGTCACCCCCACATGGGCCTTGAACACCCGCTGGAAATGGCTTTGGTCGGCAAAACCGAGCCGATAGGCCACCTCCGCCAGGGCCTGCCCTTCACCCAACAATTGGCGCCCACGGTTGACCCGGGCATTGAGCAGGTAGGCATGCGGCGTAAACCCGGTGGCCGCGCGAAATGCGCGAATCAACTGGTAGCGCCCAAGCCCGGCCTCCCGCGCGAGTACCGCCAGGCTCAACTGCGCCGGGTCCTGGCCTTCGATGTGCGCAATCAGCCCACTCAACGCGGTCACCCCCAGGGCCGGTGCCGGTGCCAGCGGCGCGTGCCTGGCAAAGTCCAGGTCACCCAGAAAGGCAATCAGCGCGGCATCCTTCTCACCATTGCTGGCGTTGGAAAACAGCAGACTGTTCAGTTCGCAGAACTGCCGATACACCTCCGGCACCTGGCAGATACGTGCCGGCTCGCCGGGCCCGGCACCATCCAGCCCGGACTCCAGGTGCAGCTGTGCCAGCCAGTAGGCATCCACATGCAGCATCTGGTAGCTCCACGCCTGCCCGGGCGCGGGGTTGCAGGCATGTACCCGGCGGGCCGGGACCAGCACCAGAGTGCCAGGCGTCAGGCGTTGCTGGCCGTTGCCGGCACCGGTGAAATGACTGTGGCCGGCATCCACCACACCGATGGAAAACGTTGGGTGGCTGTGGGCCTTGTAGCAGGCGCGGCTATGGCAGGCGCGGCGGCTTTCGACATGCGGCAGGGCCGGGTCGCGCCACAGCGCGGCATGGGAACGGGGCATCACAGGGTCCTCGATATGCCCGGCAGCTTATCAGGCGCCGCGCACCCATACAGTTTTTTCCACTGGCTGTAACTTGACCACCAGGCCAGCTAACCGCCGAAATAGGCGCCTGTTGCCAAAGGAAAACGATAATGGACCTTTCAAGCCTGCTGCTTTTCATCCCCGCCTGTTTCGCCCTGAACATGGCGCCGGGGCCGAACAACCTGCTGTCGCTGCACAATGCCAGCCGTTACGGCCTGCGTACGGCCTGCGTGGCCGGTGGCGGGCGCATCGTCGCCTTCAGCGGCATGATCGCCCTGGCGGCGATGGGCCTGGCAGTGGTGCTGCACACCAGCGAATACCTGTTCCTGGCCATCAAATTGGCGGGGGCGGCCTACCTGTTCTATATCGCCTGGCAACTGTGGCGGGCACCGGTGGGCGAGGCCGCGGTTGCAGGTGATCAGCCACACGGCACCTGGCGTCTGGTACGCCAGGAGTTCTGGATGGCTGCTGGTAATCCGAAGGCTATCCTGATCTTCACCGCGTTCCTGCCGCAGTTCGTTTCGGTCGGCAGTACCACTCCGGTGAGCGAGCAGTTCCTCTGGCTGGGTGCGTTGTTCCTGTTGCTGGAATGGGCCGCGATCGCCATCTACGCCGGCCTGGGGGCGTACATGCAGCGCTGGTTCAGCCAGCCCGGCCCACGCCGGCTGTTCAACCGGGTCAGCGCCTCATTGCTGGGCTGCGCCGGCCTCGGGCTGCTGGCTGCGCGGCGCTAGAACTGCCAGCGCAGGCCCAGGTTCACGCCGCTGGCTTCCTGCTGGCGGCTGTCCAGGTTGGCGGTGTACTGCACGCCGCCATGCAGGCTCAGCGCTTCGTTGACCTGCGCTACCACGCCGCTTTCAAGTTGCACCGAGGTATAGCGGTAATCGGTCTTGATCTTGTCGACGCCATCGAAGGTCAAGGTGTCGCGGCCACCGTCGCCATGCCACAGGTTGACTTGCGCATAGGGTTGCAACAGGCGGTCGCTGCTGCCTTTGAAGGCCCCCTCGAGCCGAACCCCCAGTCGGCCGGTCAGCTCGACCTGGGCGTCGTGGCTGATGTGGGAGACGCTATCGCTGGCGCTGTCGAGCGAGACTTTTTGCGCGATCACCTGAGCCTGCGGCTCCAGTACCCAGCGTTCGGACAGAGCGATGGGATAGCCGGACTCCAGTGAAGCGGTCCAGGCGTGGCCGTCGATGTTCAGCTTGTCACCACGGTCCGAACGCGCCCGGCCATCCAGGTTGGTGTACTGCAGCACGGCGTCGAGGTAGCCGCCTTGCGGTCCGACCAGCGTCCAGTAGGCGCCGACGCTGTCGCCATCAAGCTCCAGGTCACCGACGCTGCGGTTCTCCACGGCGAGGGCGAAGCCTTTGACGTCGGCGTCCAGACGGCTATGGCTGACGTAGATACCGATGTGCTGGCGATAACCGCTGTCGCCAACCTTGGCATACAGGTCCTGGCCCACCTTGAAGCCGTACAGGTCGCCATCCAGGCTCGGGCTGACCGTGCCGCTCCATTGCTGACGTAACGCGCCGCCATAGGCCTGGCCCCAACTGGCGGGCACGGCGCCGTCACCCTGCAGCAGCTGCTGGTCGCCCTGACGCTGGTGGAACGTGCCCAAGGCCTGGCGGGCGATGATCGCGGCGCCCCTCGGCGCAGTGGCGTACAGCGGGACTTCAGGCCGGTACAGCGGCAGGCTCTCGCCTTGGATCGGGGCAGGCAGCTCGACCTGGCCGGGCGCCGGGGCCGCGACAGGCGGGGTAGCGGCGGGTGCGATGACCACTGGCTCGCCCGGTTGCGTTGGCTGTGTCGGCTCGCCCGGTTCCGGCGCAGGGGCCGGAGCGGGTGGCGCAACCAGGGTGGAGCGCAGGTACCAGCTGTTTTCACTGCCTGCAGTCACGCCGCCCTTGAACAACCGGTAGTCGTAGGCGCCGGCTGAAAGGGTCTGGGTCTGGACAAATGCGGTGGCCGTGCTGACCGCGCCGTCACGCGCTTCAACGACTTGAATACCGTTTTGCGCCGTCGCCGCGCCAGCGCCGTTGAGGTTGTTGATGAGCAGCTGGGTAGAGCCGCCAATCGCACCACTGCTGACCACCAGGCGATCGGAGGCGGCGCCGTCGCCGGCCAGCATGCTGTTCAGTCGCAGGGTGCCGTTGTTGCCGGTGTAGTTGCCCTGGATGGTCAGGCGGCCCTGAGCGTCGTTGCCACGGCTCAGGTCTATGGTGCCGGCGTTTACCACGGACGCCTTGTTGCCATTCTGGATGCTGACGATGCTGCCGTGGCGACTTGTCAGTGTGCTGGTCGCGTCGACTTGCAGGGTACCGGTGCCCGTGGCTGCGGCTATCGGTTTCTGATCGGAGCCCAGGTCACCCAGGGCCAAGCTGTCGTTCAGGGTCAACTGGCTGCCCTGGTTCAGGTTGATGGACTCCCAGTTGACATACAAGGCACCCTGACCGACCTTGGCTTGCTGAAACGTCAGGGTATCCGTGCCCGTACCACCGTCCAACAGCACTGTTGAACTGCTCAAGTCGAGTGTGCTGACGGTGGCCGTGTCATTGTCGGCGCCCATGTCGACTTTCTTGCCGATCTTTCCGCTCGTCCAGTTGAAGTTATCGTCGCCCTGGCCGGCACGTATCTCGCCTTTGAGATTGACGCCTTCGACATTGATCTTGTCTTTGCCGCTGCTGGTACTGAGATCTCTCCCGATGGTGCCGCCAGCCAGGATGTAAGTATCGTTGCCAAGGCCGCTGACCACGTTGCCAACAACGATGGTTTCCACACCAAGGTTTTCGGACATTTCAAGGAAGTTATCAGCCATCTTGAGGTCGATGCTGCCAATGCTGCCACCCTTGAATCGGGCCGTATCGCCATCTTCGAAGGCACCCTTGATGGTCCCCTTGGTCATGAGGAAATCGTCCATGGCACCGCCTTGATTGAGCGACCCTAGTTCGCCACCAGACATGTTGAACGTGTCCTGCCCCTCGCCTTGTTGCAACGATGTGACCTTGCCGCCGGTGATGATGAACTGATCTGCAGCTGGCGTCTGAACGATGGCGCCCAGGTCCTCGCCTGCTGCAACGGTCAGGGATTGGGCATGAGACAGCAAAGGCAAAGTCAGCAGAGGGAGTGCGGCAGGCAAAAGCAGGCGAGGGCAGCGCATAGGCAGGTCTCCATTAGAGGGGCCACTGCCTGAGTTGTATGTTTTGTACGGTAGGGGGACAACTGGCAAAAATGTCAGGTGGCCCGGGGCTATCAGTCGCGGTAGAACGTCTGCACCAGGTGATAGCCGAACTTGCTCTTGATCGGCCCGTGCACCACGCGCAGGGGCTTCTTGAAGATCACCTGGTCGATGGCGCCGACCATCTGCCCGGGGCGGATTTCACCCAGGTCGCCGCCACGCTTGCCCGAAGGGCAGGTGGAGAACTTTTTTGCGAGCACGTCGAAAGCCTCGCCATTGGCGATGCGCTGCTTGAGCTTTTCGGCTTCGTCAGCGGTCTTGACCAGGATGTGGCGGGCTTGGGCTTTCATGGGGTACCTGTGCTTCGGGGCGAAAAAGGTCGGCATTATGCCTGATCGAGTCGAGTGGAGGCCATTGTGGGAGCGGCCTTGCGTCGCGAAAGGGCCGCAAAGCGGCCCCAGAAATCTATGCTTGGCTGCTGAAATCCCGGGGCTGCTTTGCAGCCCTTTCGCGACGCAAGGCCGCTCCCACAATGACGGTGAATACCTTCATTACGGGGTGCGCAACTCCTCGCGATCCCGGAACTGCTCCAGCGCCTCGGGGTTGGCCAGGGCGTCGGTGTTCTTCACCGGCAAACCATGCACCACATTGCGAATCGCCAACTCCACCAGCTTGCCGCTGATGGTACGCGGGATGTCATCGACCTGGGCGATCACCGCCGGTACATGGCGGGGCGTGGTGAACTGGCGGATCACCTGGCGGATGTGCTGGCGCAGGGCCTCATCCAGCTGCAGGCCGTCACGCAGGCGAACGAACAGCACCACCCGCACATCGCCTTGCCAGTCCTGGCCGATGGCCACGCTTTCCAGCACCTGCTCGACCTTTTCCACCTGGCGGTAGATCTCCGCCGTGCCAATGCGCACGCCACCGGGGTTGAGCACGGCATCGGAGCGGCCATGAATCACCAGCCCGCCGTCGGCACGCTGTTCGGCGTAGTCGCCCTGGGCCCACACCCCCGGGAACTGGCTGAAGTAGGCGTCGTGATAGCGGCTGCCGTCCGTGTCCTTCCAGAACCCCAGCGGCATGGACGGGAAGTTGCGCGTGCACACCAGCTCGCCTTTTTCGCCCAGCACCGGCTGGCCATGCTCGTTCCACACCTTCACCGCCATGCCCAGGCCCTTGCACTGGATCTCGCCACGGCGCACTGGAAGGGTCGGGTTGCCCAGCACGAAGCAAGAGACGATATCGGTGCCGCCGGACATCGACGCCAGGCACAGGTCGGCCTTGATCTTGCGGTACACGTAGTCGTAGCTGTGTGGCGACAGTGGCGAGCCGGTGGACAGTAGCAGGCGCAAGCGCGCCAGGCGGTGGCTTGCCGCAGGTTCCAGGCCCGCCTGCTCCAGTGCCGCCAGGTACTTGGCGCTGGTACCGAAGGCCTGGATATCCTCGGCGTCGATCAGGTCCAGCAGCCGCTCGGGGCCGGGATGGAAGGGCGAGCCGTCATACAGCACCAGCGTGGCGCCCACCGCCAGGCCGCTGACCAGCCAGTTCCACATCATCCAGCCGCAAGTGGTGTAGTAGAACAGTACGTCATCGGCTTTCAGGTCATTGTGCAGGCCATGTTCCTTCAGGTGCTGCAACAACACGCCGCCAGCGCGGTGGACAATGCATTTGGGCACGCCGGTGGTGCCGCTGGAATACAGGATGTACAGCGGGTGGTCGAAGGGCAGCGGGGTGAAGCGGGGCTCGCCGCCGGGCTGATAGAACTCGTCCCACAGGCTGACATTGGCGGCCTGGAATTCGTCGACACGCGTTCCGCTACGGGTGTGGGGGACCACGATCAGCTGTTCCAGCCCGGGCAGCTGCGCGCACACCTGGTTGACCTTGTCCACCTGGTCGATGGCTTTGCCGGCGTACTGGTACCCGGCGCAGGCGATCAGCAGCTTGGGCTCGATCTGACCGAAGCGGTCGATGATGCCGTGCACGCCAAACTCGGGCGAGGAGCTGGACCACACCGCACCGAGGCTGGTGCAGGCAAGCATGGCGACCAGTGTCTGCCAGGTATTGGGCATGATGGCGGCTACGCGGTCGCCGGGGCCGATGCCGGCGGCCTTCAAGGCTGTTTGCAGGCCGGCCACCTGGGCGGCCAGCTGGGCATGGGTGAACAGCTGACGCTGGCCGTCTTCGCGCACAGCGACCAGGGCCGGGCGGTCGTCACGGCGGCGCAGCAGGTGTTCGGCAAAGTTGAGGGTGGCGTTGGCGAACCACTGGGCATCGGGCATCTGCGGCCCTTCGCTGAGCACCTGGCTTGGCGGGTTATGCCAGTGAACGTGGAAGTAGTCGGCAACGGTTTGCCAGAAGGCAGGGCGCTGCTCGATGCTCCAGCGGTGCAGCGCGTGGTAGTCGTCGAGTTGCAGGTTGTAACGCAGGTTGACCCGGCGGCGGAAGGCATCCATCCGGCTGGCCTCGATCTGCGCCGTGGAGGGGCGCCAGAGCACATCGTTCATGCCGAACCTCCAGATGATCATTTGGATTCGAGGGCGCCTTCGCGGGCTCGCCCGCGAAGAAGCCCCTGGCAACAGGGGCTTGCGCGTTACTCTACTTTAGCCTTTTGCACGTCCTGCGACGCGGTCCAGACGCGGTAGCGCACTTCGACGTCCTTGGGCACATACACCACCACCGGCAGCTTGCTGTTGTAGCGCAGCATGAAGCCTTCACCGACCACTGGCACGAAGGCCTCGGTCTTCTTGCCATCGGGGCAGGCCATCAGTGTGCTGGCCGGGCCGCTGACCTTGTCCAGGCGGTAGTAGCTGTAGCCCCAGCCTTCCAGGGTACGTTCCTCCAGGCTGCCGCCCAGGCGCTGACGATTGCAGTCAACCTTCAGGGTCTTGCCGGCGAGGATTTCCAGTTGGTAGGTCGACTCATCAGCCTGGGCCGGGAGGTGGATGACATGCCGGGTAAAGCCTTTTTCCGCCTCGGGGTAGGGCGCGACGTCCTTCAGGCTGGCTGCCATCGCGGGTGCGGCGGCAGCCAGGGTCAGGGCCAGAATCGCGGTCATCGGGGTTGGGCGCATAGGGCCTCCTTGCAGATAAACGAATGCAAGACCGCCGCCAGGCCCAGGCCGCTCGTCACTGGGCCAACCAGCCACCATCGACGTTCCAGGCGGCACCGCGAACCTGGCTACCGGCCTCGCTGCACAGGAATAGTACCAGCTCACCCAGGTGCTCGGGGGTGACGAAGGCCAGCGACGGTTGTTTTTCTGCCAGCAGATCGTGCTGCGCTTGCAGCGGATCGCCACCGTTGGCAGCACGATCGTCGATCTGCTTCTGCACCAGCGGGGTCAACACCCAGCCAGGGCAGATGGCATTGCAGGTGACGTTGCTGGTGGCGGTTTCCAGGCCCACCACCTTGGTCAGGCCGACCACGCCGTGCTTGGCCGCCACATAGGCCGCCTTGCCGGTAGAGCCGACCAGGCCGTGCACGGAAGCGATGTTGATGATGCGCCCCCAATTGCGCGTGCGCATGCCGGGCAGGGCCAGTCGCGTAGCGTGGAACACGGCCGACAGGTTGAGGGCGATGATCTTGTCCCAGCTTTCCAGCGGGAACTGTTCCACTGGCGCCACGTGCTGGATACCGGCGTTGTTGACCAGGATGTCGACGTCGCCGAACTCGCGCGCGGCCACGGCGAACAGCGCTTCGATCTGGGCCACGTCCGAGAGGTCGGCCGGGTGATGGGCTACCTTCACCCCGTGCCGGGCGATCTCCGCCAGCGCCGGTGCAGGGTCGCCGAAGCCGTTGAGCACGATGTTGGCGCCTGCGCGAGCCAGTACCTGGGCAATGCCCAGGCCGATGCCGCTGGTGGAACCGGTGACGAGTGCGGTCTTGCCTTCGAGGGTCATGCAAAGCTCCTTAGACGATGCCGGTGACGTAGAACGTGGCGATGACCACGAACACCGCCAGGGTCTTGATCAGGGTAATACCGAAAATGTCCTTGTAGGCCTCGCGGTGGGTCAGCCCGGTCACGGCCAGCAGGGTGATGACCGCACCGTTGTGCGGCAGGGTGTCCATGCCACCGCTGGCCATGGCGGCCACGCGGTGCAGTACTTCGAGCGGGATGTTGGCGGCATTGGCGGCGGCGATGAAGGTGTCGCCCATGGCCGCCAGGGCGATGCTCATGCCGCCCGAGGCAGAGCCGGTGATGCCGGCCAGCAAGGTCACGGTAATCGCTTCGTTGACCAGTGGGTTGGGGATGCCGCGCAGGGCGTCGGCCAATACCAGGAAGCCCGGCAGCGAGGCGATCACCGCGCCAAAGCCGTATTCCGAGGCGGTGTTCATGGCCGCCAGCAAGGCACCGCCCACGGCGCTTTTGGTGCCTTCGGCCAGGCGGGTGCGGATGGCGCCGAAGGCACACACCAGCACCATCAGGATGCCCACCAGCAACGCTGCCTGCACCGCCCAGATGGCCGTGAGCTTGGCCACATCGCTTTGCACCGGTGCGCTCATGCCGGGCAGTTGCAGGCTGTGACTTGGGCCGTACCACTGCGGGATCCAGTGGGTGAACAGCAGGTTCATCACCCCCACCAGCAGCAGCGGTGACAGGGCCAGCCAAGGGTTGGGCAGCGCCAGGTCGGCAGCGGTCTCCGGTTCGTTGCGCAAATCGCTGCCATAGCCTTCACCGGCGCGCTGGGCCTTGTTGCGCTGGCGCTGCAGGTAGGCCATGCCGGCGCAGAACACGAACAGTGTGCCGATCAGGCCCAGCCATGGCGCGGCCCAGGCGGTGGTGTTGAAGAAGGTGCTGGGGATGATGTTCTGGATCTGCGGGGTGCCGGGCAGGGCATCCATGGTGAACGAGAACGCGCCCAGGGCGATGGTTGCCGGAATCAGGCGTTTGGGGATATTGCTCTGGCGGAACATCTCGGCGGCGAACGGGTACACCGCGAACACCACCACGAACAGCGAAACGCCGCCGTAGGTGAGCAGCGCGCAGACCAGCACGATCACCAGCATCGCCTGGCGGGTGCCGAGCACGCGGATGGCGGCGGCGACGATCGAGCGCGAGAAACCGGACAGCTCGATCAGCTTGCCGAACACGGCGCCCAGCAGGAACACCGGGAAGTAGAGCTTGATGAAGCCGACCATTTTCTCCATGAATACCCCGGTGAATGCGGGGGCCACGGCGGACGGGTCGGTGAGCAGTACCGCACCGAGGGCGGCGATGGGGGCGAAGAGGATTACGCTGTAGCCGCGGTAGGCAGCCAGCATCAGCAGGGCCAGAGCGGCGAGGGCGATGAGCACGGTCATCGGGGTGGGTCTCCTGGGTGAGTCTTGTTTTTATCGGTGAGCAGGAGATAGCGGGAATCGTGCCAGTTTTTAACTCACTGATTTATATAGGTATTTTGTTTTCTTCTGAATTTTTGTCTCTGTCTTGAGATTTTGGGGCCGCTTTGCGGCCCCTCGCGACACAAGGCCGCTCCTACATGTGCACCGCGATCTCCTGCAGGAGCGGCCTTGTGTCGCGATCGAGGGCAAAGCCCTCGCGACAGTCTCGAAATGGAAACAAAAGTCTCCACTCAGAGACCGAGCGCTACCATCTTCTTATACAGCGTTGACCGCCCCAGTCCTAACGCCGACGCAGCTTCCGGCACATTTTCCCCATGTTCGGCCAGTGCCCCAACAATCAGCTCGCGCTCAAATGCCTCACAGGCCTCACGGTAAGTCTGCCGCATAGGTTCACCCGCCACCGGGCTCAACGGCCCCAATGCCGCCCGAAGATCCGCCACCCCCAGCCGCGGCTGATCCGCCAGCAGCGTGGCCCGCTCTAGCACATTGCGCAGCTCGCGAATGTTTCCCGGCCATGCATGCCGCGCCAGTAGCTGCTGCGCTTCGGCCTCCAGCTCATACTGGCTGCCCAGTTCGCCCAGGATGGCCTCGCACAGCGCCGGCAGGTCCTCCAGCCGTTGCCGCAGTGGTGGCACCTCGATCGGCAGCACATTCAGCCGGTAATACAGGTCGGCGCGGAATGCCCCTCGGGCGATGGCGGCCTGCAGGTCGATGGAAGTGGCGGCAATGATGCGCACATCACTGCGCAGCATCTGGTTCGAGCCTACCGGCTCGTATTCCTTTTCCTGCAACACCCGCAGCAGCTTGCTCTGCAGGGCCAGCGGCATGTCGCCGATCTCGTCGAGGAACAGCGTGCCGCCTTCGGCCAGTTGCAGCTTGCCGGTGCGGCCCTTGCGGTCGGCGCCGGTAAAGGCGCCGGGGGCGGTGCCGAAGAATTCGGCTTCCAGCAGTGTTTCGGGGATCGCCGCACTGTTGATGCTGACAAACGCCTTGTGCGCCCGCGCCGACGCCGCATGGATGGCATGGGCCAGCAGTTCCTTGCCGGTGCCGGTTTCGCCCAGCAGCAACACCGGCGAATCACTGCTCGCGCCACGCCGGGCGCGGCGCTTGGCCTCCAGGCTGGCGGCGCTGCTGCCGACGAACTGGGCGAAGCTGTACTTGGCCTGGCGAGCGCGCAACTGCGAGCGGGTCGAGGCCAGTTCCTGCTGCATGCTGGAGTAGCGTTTGAGCAGCGGCGACAGGCTGCGCAATTCATCGAACAGGGCAAAGCCGATGGCACCGATCAGCGCGCCCTGGTCGTCGTGGATGGGCAGGCGCATCACTACCAGCGGCTCGTTAGGGGTATCGAGCATGTCCAGCAGGATTGGCCGGCCATTGTTCACTACTTCGCGCATCAGGCTGCCCGGGATCACCGCCTCGCATGGCTGGCCGATGGCACTGGCGGCGTCGGCCAGGCCAAAGCGCCGGGCGTAGCGCTCGTTCATCCAGACGATGCGCGCCTGGCGGTCGACGATTACCGTGCCCTCGCTGGACTGCTCGATGATCTCGAACAGCGAGCGGATCGCCAGTTGCCGTACCTGGGGGTAGTCCTTGAGGCTGTCGCTGTCGTGCATGGGTAGAAATCCTGAAATCTGTAAAAGCAGGGCCGGCCTCTTCGCGGGTAAACCCGCTCCCACAGGTACCCCACAGCCTCAGGATTTGTGGTGACCCTGTGGGAGCGGGTTTACCCGCGAAGAGGCCAGACCTGAAAACCTATCCCCTGGGGTCGAACGCCTCGCGCAAGGCATCCCCGATAAACACCAGCAGCGACAGGATCACCGCCAGCACAAAGAACGCGGTAAAGCCCAGCCACGGCGCCTCCAGGTGCTGTTTGCCCTGGGTCACCAGCTCTCCCAGCGAAGCACTCCCGGCCGGCATGCCGAAACCGAGAAAATCCAGCGCAGTCAGGGTGGTGATCGCCCCGGTCAGCATGAATGGCACATAAGTCAGGGTCGCATTCATGGCATTGGGCAGGATGTGCCGCAGCATTACCTGGCTGTCTGGCAACCCCAACGCTCGGGCGGCCTTGACGTACTCCAGGTTGCGACCGCGCAGGAACTCTGCGCGCACCACGTCGACCAGCGTCAGCCAGGAGAACAGCGCCATGATCCCCAGCAGCCACCAGAAGTCCGGCTCGACGAACCCGCTGAGGATGATCAGCAGGTACAGCACCGGCAACCCCGACCACACCTCAAGCAGGCGCTGGCCGACCAGGTCGACCCAACCACCGTGGTAGCCCTGCAGGGCCCCGGCCGCCACCCCGATCAGCACGCTGACCACGGTCAGGGCGAAGGCGAACAGCAAGGATACCCGCGTGCCATATAGCACCCGGGCCAGCACGTCGCGGCCCTGGTCGTCGGTACCCAGCCAGTTGCTCGCGCTCGGCGGGCTGGGGGTGGGCACCTGCAGGTCGTAGTTGGGGGTATCGGCGCTGAACGGGATGGGGGCGAACAGCATCCAGCCACCTTGCTGTTCGATCAACTGGCGTACATACGCGCTGCGGTAGTCTGGCTGGAACGGCAGCTGGCCGCCGAACTGCTGCTCGGTGTAACGCTTGAGCGCCGGCACGTACAGGTCGCCCTTGTAGCCCAGCAGCAGCGGTTTGTCGTTGGCCACCAGCTCGGCGCACAGGCTCAGCAGCAAAAGGGCGGTGAACAGCCACAGCGAAACCCAGCCCAGGCGGTTACGGCGAAAGCGTTGCAGGCGGCGACGCGAGATCGGCGAAAGCATCAGTGTGCCCTCGCGTCGAAGTCGATACGCGGGTCGAGCAGGGTGTACGACAGGTCACCGATCAGGCGGATCAGCAGGCCCGCCAGGGTGAAGATGAACAGCGTGCCGAACACCACTGGGTAATCCCGCGACACGGCCGCCTCGTAACTCATGCGGCCAAGGCCATCGAGCGAGAAGATCACCTCGATCAGCAACGAGCCGGCGAAGAACACCGTGATCAATGCCTGCGGCAACCCGGCTACCACCAGCAGCATGGCATTGCGCAGCACGTGGCCATACAGCACCCGGCGTTCGCTCAGGCCCTTGGCGCGGGCGGTAACCACGTATTGCCGGGAAATCTCGTCGAGGAAGGCGTTCTTGGTCAGCAGCGTCAGGGTGGCGAAGCCGCCGATCACCAGGGCACCGACCGGCAGCACCAGGTGCCAGAAGTAGTCGGCGACCTTGCCCAGCAGGCTGAGCTCGTCGAAGTTGTCCGAGACCAGGCCGCGCACCGGGAACCAGCTGAGCGAGGTGCCGCCGGCGAACAGCACGATCAGCAACAGGGCGAACAGGAACGAGGGCAGGGCATAGCCGACCACGATCAGTGCACTGCTCCAGGCATCGAAGCGGCTGCCATGGCGCACCGCCTTGCGGATGCCCAGCGGGATCGACACCAGGTAGGTGATCAGCGTGGCCCAGAAGCCCAGCGACAGGGTTACCGGCAACTTGTCGAGGATCAGGTCGGTGACCTTGGCGCCGCGGAAGAAGCTGTTGCCGAAGTCCAGCCGGGCGTACTGGCCCAGCATCAGCCACAGGCGCTCGGGGGCGGACTTGTCGAAGCCGTACTGGCGCTTGATCTCCTCGATCAGTTTCGGGTCCAGGCCACGGGTGGCACGTGACTCGCCGTGCACCACCTCGGCCCGGGCACCGGGAGCGCCACCGCCGATACCTTGCAGGCGTGCCACCGCCTGCTCCACCGGGCCTCCCGGTGCGGCCTGGACGATCAGGAAGTTGACCAACAGGATCGCCAGCAGGGTCGGGACGATCAGCAGCAGACGGCGCAGTATGTAAGTGGTCATGGCGAGGATTTCCGGCGGTCGGCCATTTGCGCGTTGGTCAGCGCGGCAGGGCTGACTTCCCACCAGGTGTCCAGGCCTTCGTCATAGGCAGCCTGGACCTTGGGCAGGCCGAAGCGGTTCCACCAGACAGTGGAGCTGCCCGGTGGGTAGTAGTTGGGGATCCAGTAGTAGTTCCATTGCAGCACCCGGTCCAGGGCATGGGCGTGGTACAGCATGTCGGCCTGGGTGTCGGCGCGCACCAGGCCGTCGATCAGGCGGTCCACGGCAGGGTCCTGCAGCACCATCAGGTTGTTCGACCCAGGGTCGTGGGCCGCCGCCGAACCGAAATAGTTGTACAGCTCGGCGCCAGGCGACAGGGTGACCGGGTAGCCGGTGACGATCATGTCGTAGTCACGTGCCATCAGGCGGTTGACGTACTGGGCCGAATCGACGTTGCGGATGTCCAGGGTCACGCCAATCTGGGCCAGGTTGCGCTTCCACGGCAGCAGCAGGCGCTCCATGCCTGCCTGGCCGTTGAGGAAGGTGAACGCCAGCGGCGTGCCCTGGCTGTTCACCAGGCGGTCGCCTTCGGGGCGCCAGCCGGCTTGTTCGAGCAGCGCCAGTGCCTGCAGCTGCTGCTTGCGGATGATCCCCGAACCATCGGTGACCGGGGCGGTGAACACGGTGCTGAAGACTTCGTCCGGCACCTTGCCGCGCAACGGTTCGAGCAGTTTCAACTCGCCGGCATCCGGCAGTTGGCGGGCGGCCAGCGGGGTATTGGAGAACACGCTCTGCTGGCGGATGTACATGTTGCGCATCATCTGCCGGTTGCTCCACTCGTAGTCCCACAGCATGCCCAGCGCCTGGCGCACGCGACGGTCATTGAACTGCGGCCGGTCGAGGTTGAACACGAAGCCTTGGGCCACCTGCGGTTTGGCCGGGCCCAGGTGGGCGCGCTGCAGGCGGCCGTCGTCCAGTTGCGCGCCGTTGTAGCCCAGGGTGTAGGCGGTGGCGGAGAATTCGCGGTTGTAGTCGTAGCCGCCGCCTTTGAGCACCTGCCGCGCCACTTCGGTATCACCGAAGTACTCGATGCGCAGCTTGTCGAAATTGTAGCGGCCACGGCTGACCGGCAGATCGCGCGCCCACCAGTTGGCGTCGCGCTGGAAGGTGATGCTGCGGCCGTTGTCGATGCTCCCGATACGGTACGGCCCGCTGCCGACCGGCTTGTCGAAGCCGGCGCCGTTGGCAAAATCGCGCTGCTGCCAGTCGTGTTCGGGCAGAACCGGCAGGCTGGCGAGGTCCAGTGGCAGGGTGCGGCCGTGGTCAGGCTTGAAGTCGAAGCGCACGCTGTGTGGGCTTTCCACCACGACGGCGGCAACATCGGCGAACTGGGTGCGATACCTCAGGCTGCCCTTGCTCATCAGCAGCTCGAAGGTAAAGCGTACGTCCTCGGCGCGCACCGGCTTGCCGTCGGCGAAGGTGGCACGCGGGTCGATCTCGAAGCGCAGCCAGGCATCCTCCGGGCCGCGCTCCATGCGCCGGGCGATCAGGCCGTAGACGGTGTAGGGTTCATCGAACGAGCGCACGGCCAGTGGCGCGTACAGCAGGCCATCGACCTCGCTGACACCGATGCCTTTGTCGATGTACGGCAGGATATGGTCGAACTGGCCAATCTCGATGGCCGAGCGGCGCAGGATGCCGCCTTTGGGGGCGTCGGGGTTGACGTAGTCGAAATGCTGGAAGCTGGCGCTGTAACGGGGGGCTTCGCCGTAGACGGTGAGGGCGTGGGTGGGTGCAGCCTGGCTATTGAAGGAAAAACAAAGCAGAAAAAGGTAACACAGGGCCTGTGGGAGCGGGTTCACCCGCGAATGCGTCCGTTCACGCAACGTCGTTGCCTGATCTGGCGATTTCGCGGGTGAACCCGCTCCCACAGGGGACATGAGCAGCTACTGGCTACTTAGTCCTGGCGGCTGGTCACTTCCAGCAGGTGGTAGCCGAACTGGGTCTTGACCGGGCCTTGCACGGTATTGACCGGGGCGCTGAACACCACGGTGTCGAACTCCTTGACCATCTGGCCCGGGCCGAACGAGCCCAGGTCACCGCCCTGGCGGCTGGACGGGCAGGTGGAGTTGGCTTTGGCGATTTCAGCGAAGTCGGCGCCTGCTTCGATCTGGGCTTTCAGTTCGTTGCATTTCTCTTCGCTGCTGACCAGGATGTGGCGGGCGGTTGCACGGGCCATGGGTACTGCTCCTTGGGGTAAAAAAGGCAAGCCTAGCGCACTTGTCCAGGGTATGTCTCGCCAGGCTTGCGTCCCGCTACCTAGAGTTTTTGTGCCGCCTCGCGCAACAGGGTTTCGGTCGAGGCCCAACCCAGGCAACCGTCGGTGATCGACACGCCGTATTTCAGCGCGCCCTTGCCCAGCGCCTGGCAGCCGTCGAACAGGTGCCCTTCGATCATCACGCCGACGATCGAGCGGTCGCCGGCCAGGCGCTGCTCCAGCACATCGTTGAAAACGGCCGGCTGACGCGCCGGGTCCTTGCCGCTGTTGGCATGGCTGCAATCGACCATGATCCGCGCCTGCAACCCGGCCTTGGCCAGCGCCTGGCGGGCCATGGCGATGCTGTTGGCGTCGAAGTTCGGGCCCTTGTGGCCGCCGCGCAGCACCAGGTGGGTGTCCGGGTTGCCCAAGGTCTCGATGATGGCCGGGTAGCCCTGCGCATCCATGCCGAAGTGGCGGTGCGAGTGGGCGGCGCTACGCATGGCGTCGCTGGCGATGGCGATGCCGCCGTCGGTGCCGTTCTTGAAGCCGACCGGCAGCTCCAGGCCACTGACCATTTCGCGGTGGATCTGCGATTCGGTGGTGCGCGCGCCAATCGCGGCCCAGGCCAGCAGGTCATCGAAGTAGCCGGCGGCCATTGGCTGCAGCAGTTCGGTGGCAACCGGCAGGCCGCGTTCGATCATGTTCAGCATCAGCCCGCGGGACAGGGCGATGCCGGCGTGCATGTCGTCGCTGCCATCGAGGTGCGGGTCGTAGGCCAGGCCCTTCCAGCCGACCGTGGTGCGGGGTTTTTCGACGTAGGCGCGCATCACCAGCAGCAGCTTGTCGTCGACTTCGCGGCTGAGGGCGGCCAGGCGGTCGGCGTATTCCAGGGCCGAGCGCGGGTCGTGGATCGAGCACGGGCCAACGATCACCAGCAGGCGCTGGTCGCGGCCTTCGAGGATGTCGCGGATGGCCTGGCGGTGGGCATGGACTTGCTGGGTAAGTTCGCTGGACAGCGGCATTTGCTGCTTGAGCAGGTGCGGGCTGGGCAGGCGCTGGCTGACGGTGGTGTTGGCTGCTTGCGGCTGGGTCAGGGCGAGGCTGGAAGCGTGCATGGCATTTTTTCCCTGGGCGGACGGCGGGTTCTGGCCCGCGTCGTCGGCCCTATCGAGGTGTTCGACAAATCGTTGAATTCGTATTGGCTGCTGCATTGCCACCTGTGGAAGACCGAACGGAGGCGGCAGGCTGGCCCGAACGGGATTGGCTAAATCGCCAGGCGTAGGTGTTTGCGTAGTAATAAGTGGCGTAGTTCATGAATCTGTCCTCAATGTGAATCGGTGTTGTTCAAAGGCCTGAAAAGCAAAACCCCCGGTCGGGGAGCCGACCGGGGGTTTGAGTATTCTCATGTTCGGCGGCCCCTCGAAGGTGGGCGCCGTGTGGGTATCGGCGCCTAGTGGCTAAACCAATACCCAAAGTAATAGCTGGCAGGTGCCACGCAGCCGGCAACGGCCAGCACAGGGCGCAGGGTGCGACCGGTGTGGTTGGCGTGGTTGCGGGTGTGTTTCGGCATGTTGCTCTCCAGTGAATGAGCCCGAGCTTACTTCAGTTCGACTGGGCCATTCAATGGATAAATGCTATGGGGGTGTTTAATTGTTCCGGTACGGCCAGGCTCAGTGGCCATAGCGCCCGACCAGGCTCTGCGCCCCCAGCGCGTGGCCTTGCAGCAGTTGCAGCAAGCCGCTGCGATCCAGGCCTTCGGGCAGGGTACCCAATGGCAGGTCGGTGGCGATCAGCGTCAGCGCGTAGTGGTGCGGGTTGTCGCCGGCGGGTGGACAGGGGCCGCGGTAGCTGAGCGTACCCCGCGAGTTGCGCCCCACGGTCACGCCTTGCCCGGTCAGCCCGGCGACGCCTTCCTTCAGCCCATCCTGGGCCGGGTCGATGTTGTAGGCGATCCAGTGGACCACGCCAATACCCTTGCCGCCGTCCGGATCGAACATGATCAGTGCCAGCGACTGAGTGCCTGCGGGGAGGTTGTCCCAGCTCAGTTGCGGGGTGCGCTCTTCGCCAGCACCACAGGCCGGGTCCGGGCCAACCTGCTGCAAGGCGATCACGCCGCCATCGGTGAACGACGATGAGCTGATCGACAGCGCGCCCTGGCTGCCAGCGACGGCCAAGGCGCTGCAAGGCAGCAGGGCGGCGAGCAGCCAGGGTTTGAGGTTCATGGTGAATCCTTGGCAGGGCGTTCCGGCGCAGTGTAGCCCAGGCCGGCCTCAATGGCTGTCCTGGTCCTCGGCGGTGCCACCGGTGTGCCCGGCGCCGGAGCCGGTTGCTTCGCCGGTGCTGTTCGAGCCACCAGCGGCGCCGTCGGCGGCATCGCTGTTGCTGCCGGTGTCGCTGCTGTCATTGGTTTTGCTGCTGCCTGGGCTGTTTACGCTGCTGTCTTCACCGGCGGTCTTGCCACCGTGCTGGTCGGTTTGCGGGCGGCTGTCGGTGGCTGTGTCGGTGGCGGCGAAGCTGGTGCCAGTGACGCTGGCCAGGGCAAGGGCAAGGCAGAGTGAGAGTGGGCGAATGCGGATCATGGAACGTCTCCTTTGCGGATGATCTGTCATTCGTTGGGCTGGGGGCGGGGAGTGGGGTGCCGTCTGGGCGACGGATGGTCATTGTTGCGGGCTGCTGTGCAGCCCGCTCGATTGCAAGGGGGCCGCGCAGGCCCCGAGGAAGGCGATCAGCGGCAGTTGCCCGCCTTGCGATAACCCGCTGCCTGCGCCTCACCCTCTGTGGCGAAGGTGACCTGGTTCTTCGCGGTAACCTGGGTATAGCCCGGGCAACCAACGGAAAGGTGATAGACATGGCTGTTGCGGTTGCCAAGCACCGCGCCCACCGACCCGGCACTGGCCAGGCTCGGCTTGGATTCGGGCTTGGCGGCCTTTTCTGGCACCGCCTGCACTACGCCACTGCCGACCGGCTTGTAGTTGGCGGTCCATTTGCGTTCCCCGGTCACGAAGGGGTTGGCATGCCCCATGATCGCGGCAATGCGCCGGTCACGCTCTTTCTCCCAGGCCGACACCGGGTGCTGTTTGTCCCAGGCCATCAGCAACTGCTGCTGTTGGCGCGACATGCTCAGCTTGTAACGGTCGTACATGTAGAAGGTGGTGCGGGCGACCAGGCCTTTCACTTCGTCGCGTGGTTCGGCAGCACGCTGCACGAAGTCCACCTTGGTGGTGCACTGCCCGTATTGCCCTGCATTGCCAGCAACCATGCCGTAGTTGAAATTGCTGCGATCACCGTTTACCTCGCCCACTGCCGGGTACAGGTTGAACAGGTCGGCCTCCATGGCGCGGAACACCGGGTCGTCATCCACGCAATGCTCGCGGCCGCCATTCTTCCAGCACTGGCGCTGGTTGCCGAAGGTGTAGGCCGGCACGATGTGTTCCCATTCGGTGCGTTCGGCGCGGTTCTGCTGCTTGCGGGTCTGGTAGCCGCACGAGGCGGCATCGATACGCCCGCCAGACTTGCCCACCCAGGCCCATTTGCAACCGCAGTACAGGTCGCCCATGGCACTGCTGGCCTGGTCCATGTACACCTTCTGCTTGGCCACCACCTTGGCCTCGGTGAAGGTTGCCGGCGGGCTGGCCAGGGCAGGGAGGGTGAAGGAAAACAGTAAGGATACGGCGTAAAGCAGTGATTTCATGGGAAAAACATATTTCAGGTTGGGGCATGCATTGTAATCATTTCCTTGGGGCTGGCCAGCTCACTGATCCACACTAGTGGGCGGCGCGGGTCGTCGCTGCCCATGAAAATTTCAGGCATTGTGCGGTCTCTGTGGGAGCTGGCTTGCCGGCGATGGGCTGCATGGCAGCCCCCTTCACGCTATCTGTCAGGCCTCAACCTTAGTGCCCACCCTTCATCCGCCGTGCCACCAGGTAGATCCCCAGCCCGACCAGCGCCGTAGCCGCGCCGATGTACCCGGTGCTGGTCCAGCCCATACCCGCGGTAATCGCCATGCCACCCAGCCACGGCCCCAGCGCATTGGCCAGGTTGAACGCCGCATGGTTGGACGCCGCCGCCAGGCTTGGCGCTTCATGGGCAATGTCCATCAGGCGGATCTGCAACGGCGCCGCCAGGGCAATCATGGTGCCGACCAGGCCAATGCCCAGCAGCAGGCTCCACAGCGCCTGGGCGGCAAAGCTGAAGAACAGCAGCACGGCAATCGACCACACCAGCACCAGCCCGACGGCGCGGAACTGCAGGCGGTCGAACAGCTTGCCACCGGCGATGTTGCCGACGATGCCGCCGACGCCGAATGCCGCCAGGCCGAATGGAATCCACTGCGGCGACACCTGGGTCACCTGCAACATGGTCGGCGCCAGGTAGCTGAACACACAGAACATGCCGGCAAAGCCGATCGAGGCGATGCCCAGCGCCATCCAGACTTGCGGCAGGGTGAAGGCTTGCAGTTCCTTGCGCGGGTCGCTGCGCACTTCATCGTGGCGCTGGGGCACGAAGCGCCAGACCAGGGCGATGGTGCACAGGGCGATCGCGCCGACCAGCACGAACGCCGAGCGCCAGCCGAAGTACTGGCCCAGCAAGGTGGCAACCGGGTTGCCGAGCAACATGGCCACGGTCAGCCCCATCATCACCCGGGCCACGGCCCCCGCCCGCTGGTCCTTGGCCACCATGCTCGACGCCACTACCGCCGCGATGCCGAAGTAGGCGCCATGGGGCAGGCCGCTGATGAAGCGGAAGGCGACCAGGCCTCCGAACGAGGGGGCAAAGGCGGTAGCCAGGTTGCCTATGGCATACAGCGCCATCAACAGCAGCAGCATGTGCTTGCGCAACAGCCTGGCACCGATGATCGCCAGTGTCGGGGCGCCAACCATCACCCCCAGCGCATAGGCGCTGATGGCATGGCCCACCTGGGGCTCGCTCAATTGCAGATTGCTGGCGATATCGGGCATCAGGCCCATGATGGCGAACTCGCCGGTGCCAATGGCAAAGCTGCCCAGTGCCATGGCGGCTTCCATCTTCGCGACGGTACTTTTGCTAGGGAGAGGGGGTAATTCCTGAACTGACATCTGGATCCTTGTTGAAACATGCTGAAACGTTCAAGGCGGGATCATAGTCAATCCGTGCTGGTGACGTCGAGGAAGCTGGCCGGCTTCCTGAACCTGCGGCATAAGCAGCACCTGTGGGAGCGGGCAGGTCCGCTCCCACAGCAGATCTGCGTAATGACTGTGGCAGCGGAGCAGGGTGGAGTCAGCGCTCCAGGTAATGAGTCTGCGCGGCAAAATCGATGAAGCGCTTGCTGGCCAGCGACAGATATTCCCCCGAGCGCCAGCACAAGCGGAAGCTCATCTGCTGCGCTGGCTGGAACGGTACGCCGACGATGCCCGGTGTGCGCTGTTGCACCGAGCGCAGCAGGGTCGCCACGCCCATGTTGTCCAGCGCGGCCTGTACCACCAGCGATACGAAGTTGCTTTGCAGCGCTACCCGGTAGGTGATGCCATGTTCGGCAAAGAACGCATCCAGCAGGTGGCGCTGGACGAAGGTGCGATCGAATACCACCATGTCGGTATTGCGCAGGTCCTCGGCCGTGAGGAAGGCTTTGCCGGCATAGGGATGGTCAGGGTGCATGCACGCCAGCATCTCGTCGCTGCCCAGCAGGATCGATTCCTTGTCGGGCGGCACGCGCCGGGACTCCAGCAACGCCAGGTCGATTTCCCGTTGTTCCAGGCGATGGCCGATGTCCTCGGCACTGCCTTCGAACACGGTCATGGCAATGCCCGGGTACAGCTGGCGGAAGGCGTTCATCAGGCCGGGCACATAGTGCAGGCCGAACATCGGCGGGATACCCAGGCGCACTTCGCCGCGCTTCAGGTCGGCCATGTCGCGCAGTTCTTGCCGCGCCACATCCATTTCGCGCAGGGCCGATTCGATACGTGGCAGGAAGCGTTCGCCCTCGGCTGTCAGGATGACTTTGCGCGTGGTGCGGTTGAACAGGGTGACGCCCAGTTCTTCTTCCAGGCGGGTAACGGCCATGCTCAGTGCCGGCTGGGCGATATGCAGGTGCTGCGCGGCTTTGGTGAAGCTGCCTTGGCGCACGATCTCGACGCAGCAGCGCAATGCCTTGAGGTTCATTGAGGGGGGTTACCGTTCATAACAAACTGTGATGCCAAGCATCATAACAATATATTTATTATTATTAACCAGAGGGCCTACGATGCGCGCCACTGAGACATCCTGCAACATCTCAGTCACGCAGCTTAATAAATCTGCAATCCCACAAAGATTTTGAGGTAGTACCCCAAATGGCCAAGGCCGCCGATGTCGTTGTGCAATGCCTGGAAAACGAAGGTGTCGAGTATGTGTTCGGCATTCCTGGTGAGGAAAACCTCGACCTGCTCGAATCCCTGCGTAAGTCGAAGATCAAGCTGGTACTTACCCGTCACGAGCAGTCCGCAGGTTTCATGGCTGCCACCTATGGTCGCCTGACCGGCAAGACCGGCGTCAGCCTGTCGACCCTCGGCCCTGGCGCCACCAACCTGGTCACCGCCAGCGCCTACGCCTACCTGGGCGGCATGCCGATGATGATGATCACCGGCCAGAAGCCGATCAAGAAGTCCAAGCAGGGCCGTTTCCAGATCATCGACGTGTGCGGCATGATGGACCCCATCACCAAGTACACCCACCAGTTCGCCTCCGCTGACAACATCCCTTCGCGCATGCGCGAAGCCTTCCGCCTGGCTGAAGAAGAAAAGCCGGGTGCCGTGCACCTGGAGCTGCCGGAAGACATCGCCGCCGAGCAGACCGACGCACTGCCGATCCCGCCAAGCCTGCACCGCCGTCCGCTGGCCGAGCACGTGGCGATCGACGCAGCCGTACAAAAGCTGCTGAACGCCCGCAACCCGATCCTGGTGATCGGCGCCGGCGCCAACCGCAAGATGACCGCGAAGGTCCTCAAGCAGCTGATCGACAAGACCGGTATCCCGTTCATCACCACCCAGATGGGCAAAGGTGTGGTCGACGAGCGTCACCCGCGCTTCCTGGGCAACGCCGCACTGTCGTCGGGTGACTTCGTGCACCGCGCCGTCGAAGCCGCCGACCTGATCGTCAACATCGGCCACGACGTGATCGAGAAGCCGCCGTTCTTCATGGTCCGTGGCGGCACCGAGGTCATCCACATCAACTTCCGCTCCGCCGAAGTCGATGCCGTGTACTTCCCGCAGGTTGAAGTGATCGGCGACATCGCCAACGCCGTATGGCAGATCAGCGAAGCGCTGAACGACACTTCGCACTGGGACTTCACCCGCCTGATGGCGATCCGTGAAGCCAACGAAGCACAGATCGCCGAAGGTGCTGACGACAACCGCTTCCCGGTCTACCCGCAGCGCATGGTCGCCGACATCCGTCGCGTGCTGCCGTCCGAAGGTATCGTTGCCCTGGACAACGGCATCTACAAGATCTGGTTCGCTCGTAACTACAAGGCGCACAAGCCGAACACCGTGCTGTTGGACAACGCCCTGGCAACCATGGGCGCCGGCCTGCCATCGGCCATGGCCGCGCACCTGGTGCACCCGGACCGCCCGGTGATCTCGGTTTGCGGCGACGGCGGCTTCATGATGAACAGCCAGGAGCTGGAAACTGCGGTACGCCTGGGCATGCACATCACCGTGGTGATCCTGCGTGACGATGGCTACGGCATGATCCGCTGGAAGCAGGCGAACATGGGCTTCACCGATTTCGGCCTGGACTACGGCAACCCGGACTTCGTCAAGTACGCCGAAGCCTACGGTGCCAACGGCCACCGCGTGGAAAGCGCCGAAGGCCTGCTGCCGCTGCTGGAGCACTGCATCAAGACCCCGGGCGTGCACGTGATCGACTGCCCGGTCGATTACAGCGAGAACGACCGCATCCTCAATAGCGAGCTGCGTGAGCGCGCGCTGGCGGTGTAAGGCCTGACAGGATCGGCGCCACCTCAAGGCTGGCGCCGATCCGACCTGCCTCAGAATCCGCAACCGCAAACACCGGCGCCGCCGGTGCCATCCAGAGCATCGCTCAAAGCGCCGTATCGACCTGAGTGGACAGCTCAGGCTTCCTCGAAGTGCATCTCCGGGGGCTTGCGCTTGAAACCACGGGTAATCACCGTCAGGTAGAGCACGCCGAGGCAGAGCCAGCCTGCCCCCAGGTAGATCGCCAGGTGATCAAGACTTGCCATCAGCCACAACGTGGATGCAAAGCCCACCAAGGGGAACGCGAGATACATCAGTAGCGCGTTCGCACCACGCTGCTGCATGGCGACCCAGTAGTGGAAGATTTCCGCCAGGTTGACCAGGCTGAACGCGAGAAATGCACCGAAGTTGATGAACGAGGTGGAGGTCGTCACGTCCATGCGCAAGGCAAGCAGGGCGACCACCCCGCACAGGATGATGCTGGGCACCGGCGTGCTGAAGCGTTCGCTCAACCTTCCGAAGAATGACCTGGGCAGCACTCCGTCACGCCCCATCGCATACAGCAGCCGGGAGGCGCTGGCTTGCGCCGACAGGCCAGAAGTGAACTGGCCGACGATCAGCCCCAGCAGGAAGATGCTGACGAAGATGTCGCCACCGATGTTCTGGGCGATTTCATAAGCCGCCGCGTCGGCGTTGGCAAAGTCGGTGGACGGGTGAGCGAGCTGAACGAAGTAGCTGCAGGCGATGAACAGCCCGCCACCGATCAGGGTGATCAGCAGGATGGCTTTCGGGATGTTCTTGCGTGGTTCCTTGGTTTCTTCGGTCAGGGTACTGACCGCGTCGAAGCCCAGGAATGAATAGCAGGCAATCGCCGCACCGCTCATGATCAGCGGCAACTGGGTGCCTTCCTTGTAGAACGGCTCGAGTGTCCACAGTGGTACCGTGGGGTCGCCCCAGACATAGTGCACCGCCAGTGCAACGAACGCCGCCAGCACCAGCAGCTGAATGAACATCAACAGGCCATTGACGGTCTTGGCCAGCCGCAGGCCGATTACATTGATCGTTGTTGTGATGCCGATGAATGCCAACACCCAAATGGCTTGTGGCACGCCCGGGAACGCCGAGTGCAGATAGGCCGCGCCAATGAGCCAGATCGCCATGGGCAGGAACAGGTAGTCGAGCAACACCGCCCAACCGGTGATGAAGCCCAGCTGTGGGCTGATCGATTTGCGCACGTAGGTATAGGCGGACCCGGCGACCGGGAAGGCGCGCGCCATGTGGCCGTAGCTCAAGGCGGTAAAGAGCATGGCGATGGCTGCAGCGAGGTAGGCTGCAGGTACCCTCCCTCCCGTGGTCTCGGCCAGGATACCGAATGTGCCCAGGACGATGATGGGGGTCATGTAGGCGATGCCGAAAAGCACCACCGAGCCCAGCGAAAGCGTTCGCTTGAGTGTGGCCATTACTGCTTGCTCCAGCTTGTGATTGTTATTCAGAGTCGAACACGCTGCCGTCTCTGGCGGCCTTGCATTCCAGTAATAGAGCCTGGAAGGGTGGAATTTTCAGGAGGGGATGATCAGTTCGCGAAGACCGTTGGCGTGCTCGACCTGTTCACCCGGCAGCTGGATGCGGCGCTGGGCGATGTAGGTGTAATCGCGCCGTGACTGCTGCAGTTGGTCCATGGCCAGCTCGACGGTTATCCGGCACTCGCCACGGCCGGCTTCGCACAGCAACTGGCCGTACGGGTCGACGACGGCACTGCCGCCGGCGAAGACCAGGCCGCCATCACCATCACCCACGCGGTTGACCATGACCGCAAAGGCCTGGTTTTCCATGGCGCGTGCGGTGATGGCGGTTCTGTGGGTGGGCCCGTACGGGTCCATGTTGCCGTTGGTGATGATGATCAGTTCTGCGCCCAGCTGCCCCAGGGCACGGGCGGTTTCCGGGAATTCGATGTCAAAGCAGATCAGCAGGCCGACACGGATGCCTTTGAACAGGGCTGTCGCAAAACGGTCGCCTGGGGTGAAAACCCCGCAGTCCGATGCCCAAAGGTGGGTTTTGCGATAGGTGAGCGCTACGCCTTCAGGCGTGACCAGCACGGTGGTGTTGTAGAAACGGCCGTCGTCTGCGGCTTCGGCCATCCCGACGACTACGGCAACATTCTGCGCTTGTGCGGCCTGTTGGACTGCCGTGATGCTCGGGCCATCCAGTGGCTCGGCGATGCGGCCGATGTTTTCTTCGGTTGGGAAGCCCATCAGCTGGGTTTCCGGGAAGACCAGCAGATCGGTATCGGCGCCGCAGTTGCCGATCGCTTCGATGGTGCGCTGCAGGTTGTACGCGGTATCGCCATCGCGACCGGCCAGTTGGACAAGCTCTACCTTCATTTCCAATCCTCGACTAACAGCTTCGACCGCCATGCCCTGGCGGCATGGGGTGTAAAAAACGATCCCGGTACAGGTTCGCTCAGCGTAAGCTAGCCCGGATTATGGGGTGGTCATCATGGCGGGGGGTATTACGCCCACGTGGTAACCCAACAGGGGTAGAGGATGAATTTTACGCTGCACGACATCGCCTGGCACCGCTCGGTAGGCCAATTGATCGAAACCCTCGACAAGGACCACTTCTGGACAGCCTTGGTGCGGTTGCTGAACGAGTACGTTGCCTGCGACAGCTGGGTTGCGCTGCTGTTTTCCGCAGGGCGCCCGCAGGTGTTCGCCGAGTGCCCCAGTGCAGACGGCAACCCTGACCCGCTGTTCCAGGACTACCTGAAGGGCTTGTACCTGCTGGACCCTTTCTACGTGGCTAGCCGAGAGGCTGCGGTGTCCGGCCTGGTGCGCCTGGCGGATGTGGCCCCTGAGTGTTTCGAGCAGACGGACTACTACCAGCGCTATTTCCGACTTAACGTGGTTGCCGATGAAATTCAGTTCAACGTGCAGCTGGATGCGCAGCGCACGCTGTGCCTGTCGTTGGGTAGCAAGCGCCGGTTCAGCATCGAACAGGTCACCCTGCTGGAACTGTTGCGGCCATGGGTCACTGCGCTGATGCGCCAGCGGATGACGTTCGAGCGGGAGTTGCTGGAAGAGGCCACCAAACCTGCGCCGCACTGGCAAAGCCGCATGGAGGACAGGGTCGAGCAGATGGAGTCGCCGCTGACCGGGCGTGAGCTGGAGGTGGGGCGGCTGATGCTGAGCGGGTGTTCCAGCAAAGAAATTGCGCGCAAGCTTGAAATCTCCGTGGAGACAGTGAAAGTGCACCGCAAGCATATGTACAGCAAGTTGGGTATCAAATCGCAGTCGGAGCTTTTTTCGCTGTTTCTTCAGGCCCAGCTGGGTTGAATCAGGCTAGCTGTATGGCTCCACTGGCTTGTGATGAATACTGTGGCACCCAGGCCTGCGCTGCATCTTCAGATTCGACTGGTAATTAAAAATGACCCGCCCGCTGTTTGTTTCCATCGATGGGCCCAAGGGCACCGGCAAGACCACGCTTCTGGAGGCGGTTACCAAGGCCTTGCGGGCTGACAACAAGAAAGTGATCCGGCTTTGCGAGAAAAAAAGCGACCCCTACCGGGGGGAAACCATGGCCCTTGTCAATCAACTGGTCAGAAACCCCTCCCGGGACCTGGAATTGAGGGTATGCGAGCGCTTCGCCGAAAGCCGTGCCTGGATTTCCCGACACGTGCTGCCCAGGCAGCCAGCGGGCAGCATCATCCTGATCGATCGCTGGTACCCTTCTGATGCCGCATTTCGCCGCAGCGTGGCGTTCGACGAGATCCTGCGCCTGAACCTCGAGCGAAATGTGCAAGTGCCCGATTTGCATGTCGGGGTCGTCACGGCCCCCGATACTTCATGGGCAAGAGCCGCGGCAAGGACGCGCGGGCTGGGCAGTACGGTGATCCATAGCCTGGTCGAGCAGGTTGCCTGTACCGAAGCGTTCGAGCGTGCGGTTGCGGAACACGGCTGGGTATTGTGCCGTAATGAAGGGGCCATCGAGGATGCAACGCGGCAGATAGTGGCCGAGATCGATGGCGTGCTTCGACCACGCCATCGACCGCAGTGCGATCAGTGCTGAAACAACAGCAAGTACTGGTTACTGCTTCATGGGCATATCCATCATCGACGACTGCTGATCCATCATCTTCATCATCATGTCCATCATTCCGTCGCCCATACCCATGCCACCCTTGGCTCCCGACATTCCCATGCCCGAACCCATGCAGCCCGCAGCATGTTGCTGGTGCAGCATGGCCATGCTCTCCTTCATTGTCTTCATGCCCTCGCGCATGGCGGCCTGGCGCTCGGCAGGGGTCTTCGCGGCTGCGGCTTTGTCATGAGCAACCTGCATCTTGTGCATTTGCTCGCTCATCGCCTTGTGCATGGGCGACTCGGAAGTTGTACTGGCGGCTGGGGCGCTGGTGGAGGCGTCGCCAGCCTGATTTTTGGCTTCGGCATGCGCCATGAATGCACTACCGGCCAGAACAACAGCAAGAACCAACTTCAATTGCGTTTGCATGGCGAACTCCACTTTTATGGATATATACGACGTGCCTCGAGGCCTTGGTATGCCTGGATGATTGCAGTCTAGGCGGCCATCTGGTCGCGAATTTGACCTGCATCAAACAAGTGCAGCTTCATGTACTTTGAATAGGCTGGCTAATCTCATTGAAGTTGTCGGCATAGGGTCGTGGTATTTTTCAGCTTTCTTACTGAACCGTTAATTGTTCTCTTGTTCATGTTCCGGGAGAAATACGATGGCAATTGATTGGCTGGCCTTTACACCATGGTCCGCGCTGGCTGGTGGTGTGTTGATCGGGCTGGGGGCTGGGCTGTTCGCGGTGGTGAATGGCCGTATTGCAGGAATCAGTGGTTTGCTCGGTTCGATGCTGCAGCGAGGCGGGGAAGGGCGCAGAGAAAAGCTTGCCTTTCTTTTGGGGCTGCTGGCAGCCCCGTTGCTTTGGGGGATATTTGCCACGCTGCCGTCAGCCCGTTTCACCACGGCATCCTGGACACTCATCGCAGCGGGCCTGCTGGTAGGGCTCGGCACCCGCTACGGCAGCGGTTGCACCAGCGGCCACGGCGTCTGTGGCCTGTCGCGCCTGTCACCCCGTTCGGCGGTGGCAACGCTGTGCTTCATGGCTACCGGTTTTGCCACGGTGTATGTGGTCCGCCATCTCGTACAAGGGGCCTGACATGCCAGTGTTCAGTGGTTTCATCGCCGGGCTGCTGTTCGGCGTGGGGTTGTTGCTTGCAGGCATGGCCGACCCTGCCAAGGTGCTCGGTTTCCTCGACATTGCCGGGCAATGGGACCCTTCATTGGCGCTGGTGATGATCGGGGCGATTGCCGCAGCATGGATACCGATGCGCTGGGCGAGCGGTCATCCAACGGCCCTGCTGGGTGGGGCGATGCAATTGCCTGGCCGACGCGATGTGGACCGCCGCCTTATCGGCGGCAGCCTGGTATTCGGCATTGGCTGGGGGCTTGCGGGCATCTGCCCGGGGCCGGCCCTGGTGCTGCTGCCTGCAGGGTACTGGCAGGCCTGGCTGTTCGTCGCTGCGATGCTGGTTGGCATGGGGTTGTTCCAGTGGCTTGAGGCGCGTCGTGGTAGCTGACATCCAACTTTCCAGGCCAGACCGCTGTATATACGCACCTTGGTGGATGCTGCATCATGCCTGGCCATTTACCGCCCCACGGAGAAAACGATGATCAAGACCGGCGAAACACTGCCCGACGTAACGCTTTACCAGTACAGCAACGGCGAGGGCGGCTGTGCAATCGGCCCGAACGCGTTTTCCCTGCACGAGCGCTGCAAGCAGAAAAAAGTGGTGATCTTCGGCTTGCCTGGTGCCTTCACGCCTACCTGTTCGCAGCGGCATGTACCGGGCTACGTGGCCGCGGCCCAGGACCTGTTCGCTGCCGGGGTTGCCGAAATTCTCTGTGTTTCGGTCAATGATGCATTCGTCATGAATGCCTGGGGCGCGAGCCTGCAGGTGGGCGAGGCGGTCAGGATGATTGGCGATGGCAATGGTGAATTCAACGAGGCGCTGGGCCTGATCCAGGACCTATCGGCACGCGGCATGGGTCGGCGTTCGCAACGCTATGCCATGTTGGTCGACGACTTGGTGGTCAGGCACATTGCGGTCGAAGCACCCGGCAAGTTCGAGTGCAGCGACGCTGCGAGCATGTTGGCCTTGCTGCGTTAGTTCGTGAGCACTGAAGGCATGCGCTGTCTCGCTGAAAACTGAGCATGCGGGTGTTTCGCGTACCGCTGGGGAGCGGGTTTACCCGCGAAGAATCCAATGCGGTGCTTGGCACCGGCTTCGCCGGTGTTCGCGGGTGAACCCGCTCCCACAGGGCCCTGCTAAATCAATGATTCATGTGTTGTTCTATGAGAACGGGTACTAAATAGGCCCATCAACCTCCGCTGGGCGCCTCACTCCGGGATGGCTTCAACTGAACCCCCTCCCAACGGGCAATCACCAGTGGTGCGATTGCATTGCCTAGCACGTTCAGCGTGGTAGTCCCGCTTTCAATCACTCGGAAGATGCCTGCGCTACGATCGCTCGTCATTTGGTGGGCGCCAGGTCGACCGCTTCATTGCCCTGGTTCACCCTTCAAACGTTGCCTTGAGCGTGCAGGTTACGCTCTTGGTCCAGCTGATTGTCGAGGCGGCTGTTCAATGCCACTGACAACCTGAACCGGCGCCCCCGGTTCAGGTTTGGCACGTCAGCGACGGCTACGCGGCAAAGTCGGTAGAGAGCGACAGGTCCCGCCACTGGGCCAGCTCTTGCTCTACCGCGCTGTTCTTGGCCTCGATGCGCGCGACGGCATCGCTGCCCAGCGCCAGGCGCAGTGGCGGGTTCGCTGCATTGACCAGGGCCAGCAGGGCTTCGGCCAGCTTCGCAGGGTTGCCGGGCTGGGCATGGTTGGCCGCCTCGGCGTGGTGGCGCATGACGCCGACGGTGGCTGCGTAGTCAGGCAGCTCCAAGGCTGTCTTCACCAGCGATTGGTCATCCAGGAAGTCGGTACGGAAGAAGCCCGGCTCGACCACGGTCACCTTGATCCCCAAGGGGGCCAGCTCCTGATGCATCGCTTCGCTGATGCCTTCGACCGCGAACTTGGTCGAACCGTACACCCCCCAGCCCGTGTAGGCCTGGTAGCCGCCGAGCGACGAGATGTTGATCACGTGGCCGCTGCGTTGGCGACGCATGTGGGGCAGTACGGCGCGGGTTACGTTGAGCAGCCCGAAAACGTTGGTGGCGAACAGCCGTTCGGTTTCGCTGGCGCTGGTTTCTTCTACCGCGCCGAGCACGCCATAACCGGCATTGTTGACCAGCACGTCGATTTGCCCGAAATGCTTGATGCCAGCAGCGACCGCCGCATGGGCGTCCTCTTCGCGGGTCACATCCAGGCGCACGGCCAGCAGGTTCGGGTGCCGGCCAAGGCGAGCCTCGATGGCTTCCGGGTTACGCGCCGTTGCGATGACGGCGTCACCCGCTGCCAGGGCCTGTTGGGCGATCAGGGTGCCGAAACCGCGGGAAGCGCCAGTAATGAGCCAGGTACGCATGTCAACTCCTCCTGTATCCGACCCTGCACCATGCGGGCCTTCTCGATGAGTTGAGCGAACTTTAAAATCTGCGGATTGCTGTGATAATCCCATGAATATTACATAGGCCTTTGAGTAGCTTTCAGTAATGAAGCCAACCAGCACCGCCGATCTGTCCCTGTTCCTGTGCATTGCCCGCCACCTGAACTTCAGCCGCGCGGCAGTCGAGCTGGGCCTTACGCCCTCGGCCCTGAGCCATGCGCTGCGGGCTCTGGAAACCCGTCTTGATGTTCGCCTGTTCAACCGCACCACGCGCAGTGTGGCGCTTACCGAGGCCGGGGAGCGTCTTTACCAGAGGCTGCAACCGGCCTTTCGGGACATCGCCGACGCGCTGGAGGACCTCAACAACTTCCGCGACAAACCGTCAGGCAACCTGCGTATCACTGCCGGGCGCGCCGCAGTAGAGCTCGCGCTACTGCCACTGGCCAATCGCTTTCTGCTGGCGTATCCGGATATACGCCTGGAAATCGTCAGTGACGATGCGCTGGTGGACATGGTGGGCACCGGCTTTGACGCTGGCGTGCGCCTGGGGGAGCGACTCCAGGCGGACATGGTTTCGCTGCCCATCGGCCCTTACCTTCGTTCGGTGGTGGTAGCGGCGCCCGCGTTTTTTGATCGATATCCTGTTCCACAGCACCCGCAAGACTTGAAGCAACTACCTTGCATCGGGCACCGCTTCCCTGGTGGCGCACTTTATCGATGGGAGTTCGAGCGCGGGGGTGTGCAACTGGAGGTCGATGTCCAGGGGCCCTTGGTATTGGGTGACGTCAGCCTGATGCTGGCGCCTGCCTTGCAAGGGCTCGGCCTGGCCTACGTGTTCGAAGACATGGCCAAGGAGCACCTGGAGCGTGGCCATTTGCAGCAGGTGCTGGAGGACTGGTGTCACTACTACCCGGGGCTGTATCTGTACTACCCGAGCCGCCGCCAGGTGCCTGCGGCGTTGAGGGCCTTCATCGAGTTCGTACGGGAGCAGCGCTAGCGTGAGCGTGGCTTTTGGAGGCAGGTAGGGAAGGGCTAAACTGGCGCCAGTTCCAGACGTTCGCTTTTCCGCCGCTGCCTGCATACCCCGGAGGTAACTCATGGCTTCTGCACCTGAAAGGCTCTTTTTCGAGGACTTGCAAGTAGGTGAGTCCTTCATGAGCGGCTCGTATGAAATGACCCAGGAGGGGATCATGAGTTTCGCCTCGGAGTTCGACCCCCAGCCATTCCATACGGACCCCGATGCTGCCCAAGAAACCTTTTTTGCTGGGCTGGCTGCTAGCGGCTGGCATACCTGCGCAGTCACGATGCGGTTGTTGGTAGAGAGTGTTCCAGTGGCTGGAGGGCTCATCGGCGCCGGCAGCGAAATCAGCTGGCCAAGGGCCGTGCGACCAGGTGACCTGTTGCGAGTGACCACAACCATAAGGGAGCTTGCCGCGTCGAAGTCCAAGCCTGACCGGGGCTTCGCTGTCCTTGAGAGCATCACGCTCAATCAGGACGATGCCGTATGCCAAACCACTGTTTCAAGGGTATTGGTGTTTCGCCGGGCAGATGTGTAAGGCCCCGAACTGTCCACATCATTCAATGCTCATGGGCATGCGAGTGAACGGTCAGGGCACCCGGCACCTTGGTCCGTTCGAGCCCGCCGTGGTCCAGCCACCGAAGCGTCTGCTCATAGGCCCGCTCCAGCAACGACTCGGTCTGGTCGAAGTTGAATACCGAGACATCGACCGGGCACAAGGGCGGAACGATATGCAGGCTGGTGAGCGTGCGGAAGTGTTCGATGTCACTCACAAGCTGGCGCATGCTCATCAGGTTGACAGTGTGCAAGGCCAAGGCGACAAGGCCGCGGGGCGGTTGAGTCAAGGCGCAGCTGAGCCCGGTGGGGATTACCACGACATTGCTGGCGCCCAGCGCTACGGCAGTCGAAATAGGCGTGTTGCTTGCCACACCGCCATCCACCAGGAACTGGCCGCCGATCTGCACGCAAGGGAACACCAGCGGTATCGCGGCGCTGGCCAGTAGCGCCTGCTCGAGCTCGCCATTGCGCAGCACTGTCTCGGCACCACTTAGCAGGTCGGTGGTGACGATATGCAGGGGCAGTTTCGCATCCTCGATGCGATGGATCGGCAGCGCCTTGCCAAGCAATCGGTGCAAGGCCGCTGGTTGCAGCAGGAAACCACGCCGTTTGAGCAGGCCTCGGCAGGTATCGAGCCAGGACAACGGAAAGATGTCGGTTCTGCTCAGGCCCCGCCAGAATTCGGCGAGTGTCTCGACACCCTGAGCGTTGGGCCTTGCTGCAAAGTAGGCACCGTTGATGGCGCCTACCGAGGCGCCAACCACCATGTCGAACTGGACTTCGGCTTCGACCAGGGCCCGCAGCATCCCCACCTGGACCGCACCCAGACTGCCGCCGCCAGCGAACACGATTGCGGTTTGCGTAGGCATGATTGCTGTCTCTGCGCAGACGTGTGTCGACTGAGTGTAGTTGGCCGGGTGCCGGCGGGGCTGGTTGCTGCCAGTGCCGCGCACATCTCATTTCTTGCCCGGCAATACCGAACCGAGAACTTGCCTGGCCGTCTGCACGATGACCCCAGCCTGGTCCGGGTCGCCCTTGAGCAGGCTGCTGGCGAACTTCTTCGCCTGTTCAAGCTTGATGTGCGGCGGCAAGGGAGGTACGTCCGGATCGGTCTTGAACTCGATCAACACCGGCCGGTCAGCCGCCAGGGCTCGCTCCCAGGCGCCGGCAATGTCTTCTTCGCGTTCCACATAGATGCCTTGCAAACCGATGGAGATGGCGAACAGGTGGTAGGGCACATCAGGAATCGCCTGTGAGGCCTCGAACTTGGGGTCGCCCTCCATTACCCGTTGTTCCCAGGTCACCTGGTTGAGGTCTTCGTTGTTGAACACCGCGCAGATCCACTGGGGGTTTTCCCACAGGCGCCAGTACTTGGCGACGGTGATCAGCTCGGCCAGGTTGTTCATCTGCATCGCCCCGTCACCCACCAATGCCACCACGCTGCGCTGCGGATGGGCGAACTTGGCGGCGATGGCATAGGGTACCGCCGCGCCCATGCTGGCCAGGCCACCGGACAACGAACACTGCATGCCCTGGCGTATCTGCAGGTCGCGGGCAAACCAGTTGGCGCAGGACCCGGAGTCGCTGGTGACGATGGCGTGGTCGGGCAGGCGAGGGGAGAGTTCGTGCACCACGCGCTGGGGGTTGATCGGGTCGGCCTTTACCAAGGCGCGTTTCTGCAGGGTCTTGTCCCAGTCTGCGCGCCAGCCTTCAACCTTGTCGCGCCAACGGCGCTCGGTCTTGTGTTCGAGCAATGGCAGCAGTGCCCGCAGCGTTTCGCTGGCGTCACCGACCAGGTTGACCTCCATGGGGTAGCGCAGGCTGAGCATGTCTGGCTGCAAATCGATCTGCACGCCACGGGCCTGGCCTTCCTCAGGCAGGAACTCGGCGTAGGGGAAGCCGGAACCTATCATCAGCAAGGTGTCGCATTCGCTCATCAACCGATAACTCGGTTCGGTACCTAGCAGCCCGATGGCGCCGGTGACCCAGGGCAGGTTGTCTGCCACTACGGCCTTGCCCAGCAGCGCCTTGGCCACGCCTGCACCAAGCGTTTCAGCTACCGCGATCACCTGTTCGGTGGCTTGCAGTGCACCGGCTCCGACCAGGATCGCCACTTTTCGTCCAGCGTTGAGTACCTCGGCGGCACGTTGCAGGTCCTGCTCGAAAGGCACCACCCTGGGCCTGCTGTAGCCGATGCCGGAATGCACCGTGCCATGGGCTTTCGGTGGTTCGTGGTAGGGCAGGTCCTGCAGGTCGTTGGGCAGGATGATGGCGGTGACCCGGCGTTCGCCGACGGCGGTACGTACGGCGCGATCGAGCAAGTGGCGCACCTGTTCCGGGGTCGAAGCCTGCTGGACGAAGGCACCTGCGACGTCCTTGAACATCGACAGCAGGTCCAGCTCCTGCTGGTAATGCCCGCCAAGCGCTGCTCGCGCCTGCTGACCGACGATGGCCAGCACCGGCTGGTGATCCATGCGCGCGTCATACAGGCCGGTAAGCAGATGTGAAGCGCCGGGGCCGGAGGTGGCAATGCACACGCCCAATTCGCCGGTGAACTTGGCATGGGCGCTGGCCATGAAGGCTGCCATTTCCTCGTGGCGTGTCTGGATGAACTGGATCTTGCCCTCGGCCCGGCTCAACGCCCCAAATACCCCATTGATGCCGTCGCCGGGGTAACCGAAGATGCGCCGCACCCCCCATTGATACATGCGCTCCACCAGAAAGTCGCCTACCGTGCTGGTCATTGCCTTCTCCCGTCCTGTGACCGATAGGGGTCTGGACTTGGCGCGGATCGGGAAAGTTTCAAGCGTGTGCGCACTGGTCTACCGACTGGAACCTTGCATGAGCCATCGGGTTCGCAAGTGAACGGACAACAGGATCAGGATGCTCGACATGAATGCGACAGACACTGCGGGTGCCACCGTGCAGACCTTGTATTTCAAGGACGACGGTGCAACGCCGAACAGCCGTTTCCCGGTATTGCTGTACCGCTTGCAACTCAACCCGTCGCAAGACTGCGCCAGTGCCTTCGAGGCGCTGTTCACCGCACACCAGTGGGTGCCGCTGTGGCGCGGTGGGATCTTCGATTACCATCACTTTCACCCCAATGCTCATGAAGTTCTGGGCATCGCATGCGGCCGGGCGCGGGTGACGCTGGGCGGCGAAGCGGGGCAGACCATAAGCGTGAAGTGCGGCGACGTACTGGTACTGCCGGCAGGAACTGGCCATCGCTGCGTCGAGAGCAGCGATGATTTTCTGGTGGTCGGCGCCTATCCCAAGGGGCAGGAAAACTACGATATCCAGCGCCCAGAAAGCGCAGCGCACCAGCAGACGCTGGCGCGAATCGCCTCCGTGCCCGGCCCCGCACAAGACCCGGTCAACGGCACGCGTGGTGCCCTGATGGCGGCCTGGCGCTGAGTGCCTGAGCCGGTCGTCGCCCCTGCTGAACGGCTGCACTCAAGCCAGGATCAATCGAGCTGAGTCGCCCGATTTCATTCAGCCAGCAGGAGTTACAGCGATGGCCCAGTACCTGTACCTGATCAGCTACATCCTCGACAACCAACCCGGCACCTGCGAATTGCGCAGCGACCAGGAAGACCTTAGCCGCGAAGCAGCGCGCGATTACCTCCAAGGCCTGCACCGCAACGAAGCGTCATCTTTCACTGACGTGCAGGTGCAACGTCTGGAGCACGACCATGAGCCAGGCACGTCGCCGGGGCATTATCAGCAACCGTGAAGAGGTGAGGGCTGGCAGATGAAAAGAAGAGGTGAAACCTATAGAAAGTGGTGCGACCCGATCCTGCACCATCAAACCCATGAGGAAACGCTCGGCACCGGCACTTGCCTGGAAGTGCAGACGCGCTTGTCACGCACAGGCGCCACGCAGTTGTTCATTGGCGTCTATCGCACTGACGGTTCGGTGCTGTGCGAACGGATCTATGACCAACGCGCGGGGGAAACCATGAGGCGTGCGTTGCTGTGGGGTGTGGGGTATGCCCGGCGCGTCGCGGGTGAGGGCGAGGCGTTGCGTGGCGAACCAGCCGGTAGCTGATGATTTATCTGGGTTGCGCTGGCTGGAGCCTGTCGAGCCGTTACGCCGAGGCATTTGCGCAGCCCGGCAGCCACCTGCAACGCTACGCCACCCGCTTCAATGCGGTGGAAATCAACAGTTCCTTCTACCGGCCCCATCGCCCGGAAACCTATGCCCGTTGGGCTGCGTCCGTACCAGAGCATTTCCGCTTTGCGGTGAAGGTGCCCAAGGTCATCAGCCATTAGCAGCGGCTCTGCGGGTGCGAGGACGCGCTGGACAGGTTTCTTGCTCAATGCGGGCAGTTGGGCGACCGCCTGGGTTGCCTGCTGGTACAACTGCCGCCATCGCTTGGCCATGCCCCCCAGCATGCGCGACGTTTCTTCGAAAGCTTGCGGCAACGGTATGACGGGCCGGTAGCGCTGGAGCCCAGGCACGCCAGCTGGCAATCGGCTCAGCCGATGCTGGTCGATTTGCGCATCGCCCAGGTTGCCGCGAGCCCGTCGCGCTTCGTTACCGATGCGCAACCGGGAGGTTGGCCGGGGCTGGTCTACTGGCGCCTGCATGGCGAACCGAGGATCTACCACAGCGAGTATCCCGACGAATATCTGCAGCGTCTGGCTGAACACTTGCGGTACAGCCTTGCCGCCGGAGTGCCCACCTGGTGCATTTTCGACAACACCGCCTCCGGTGCTGCGATAGCCAATGCACTGGCTCTGGAGCGGCATTTGCGCTGAGGAAGTGATGGAAGCATGGCGATGGAAAAGAGCGATGACCAACCAGTCAAAATTAATGAATCTTTTTACACGTTGCTCGCTCCATTAGTCTGAATTGGTGAAGGAGAGTGCAATGGCTGGACAGCAGTTGTATGTGATCGAGTACGAGCTTCATGGGGAATTTCGCACCTTCATCATCCGGCTCGAGCGTATGGACAACGCCGAAGCCTGGCACTGGGCAAGTTGCGATGCCGGCGTGGGTATCATTCCACGGTTCGGCCAGCACAAGATCAAGAAGGTCAGCCGGCCGATGGCTGAGCGCTACGGCATCAACAATGTGCGCTGGCGGGTATCGGGCGACGGGCCGGAATTCGTCGCACCGACCATTGATGTAAAGAAGTTCTCCAATAGCGGTACCGGCAATACCTGAAGCTTGTTGTGCGCAAGCCTGCCTGAAATCTTCAGGCAGGCTTGCGCTCATGGGTTCGCTTCCCAAGTTTCGAGGCATCACCACTCTCACTTTCAGGAGCCAGTACGTGCCGCAAATCATCACTCCAGGCACCCCTGAACACGAGATCAGCGAGCGGAACGCCCGCATGTTCGGCTCGCCAAAGGAACGCCTGGATTTCTACCGCCGTGAAATCCAGTACGAGACCAGCATCCTTGCCAACCGCACTGACGCCTATCTAGCTGCCCAGTCGTTTCTGGTGATCGCCTTCGTGTCGTCAATGAGTAACCTCAACCAGAGCTGGGGCGAGATGTTCACGCTGGTGGTTCCCCCGTTTCTCGCATTGCTGGGCGTATTGAGTTCACTCAATGCCTGGCCGGGTATTCGCGCGGCCTACAAGATCATCGAGCATTGGCAAGTGAAACAGAGCCACCTGCTGCGCAGCGAGCCATTGATGGGGCTGGCGTATGACGAATCGCCATTGTTCAGTGAGGCTGAAATTTCAGAGGCCGGGCACCGTAAGTCGTTGTTGTTTTCGCTGCGTACGCCTTGGATATTCCTGGTCTTCTGGATGGTTCTCGGTATCTACGCGGTCTTCATCCAGCTGGCGTGAGCAGCACAGCTGCACCCCCTTACAAGGCGGTGCTGCGATCGTTGTCGACGCTGATTACCGCCACATGCAAAGCCTCTGCTCCGGTACCAGCAACCAAGATTGATTGCGCTATTTTCTTTGGTCCTCTGGACAAATGTCATAGATCACAAACGCTGAACTCCTGCCACCTCACCTGCGTCCCTCGAATGAATGCCCCAATAAAAGCGGCACTCACCCAACAATCAGCTTCGAGGGCGAAACGATGGACAAGACCAATCAAAGTTCGACATCTCCACCCGGTAGCACCCAGGAGCATGCCTTTATCGACGACGCCGGTGCGCTGCTTGGCGAGGCCAGGCACAAAGGCAGCGAGCAGTTCGAACATTACCGCGATAACGCAGCCGATCAGCTTGATTCGCTCGAGGAAGGTGCGCGTTCGGCGGCAGCTGCACTGCAAGGCAAGGACAGTCTCGGGCTGTCGCAGTACCTGAACCAGGCAGCAGAGTGCGTGGGTGAGTTCGCCGAACAGGTACGCCATGAAAGTGCCGAAAGCCTGCTGCAGCGTGGTGCTCAGTTGGCCAGGAGCAACCCGGCGCTATTCCTGGCCGGTAGCGTCGCCATCGGGTTTGCCGTATCGCGTTTCATGCGAGCCAGCACCAGCCATGAGTCCACCACCCCTGCGTCGTCCGGTGATTGGCAACAGTCCCACCCCGCGCAGCCAGTGCCTGATCGTGGTAGCGACGTATCCACCCGTGAACCTTTCACCCCAGTCGACCCAGTCGGCCCTGGTGCAGGCACGCCGGTCAGTGGCAGCCCGTTCGAACGCGATCCTCTCAAAGGAGGTGAATGATGAACAAAGAACCCTTGCATACCACCCCGAGCTTGCACACGGCGGAAGACGACGCCGTCGGTGTTGGCGGTTTGTTGCGCCAGCTGATGCGGGAAGTACCGGACCTGTTCACCAAGGAGCTGGCGCTGGCCAAGGCAGAGCTGCAGCAGAACCTCGCCACCCTCAAGGCCGGCACGGCTGCGGTGGCAGCGGGTGCGATCGTGATGCTGGCGGGCTTCGTCATCCTGTTGCTGGCGGCAGTCTACGCCTTGGCGACGGTGCTCGAACCCTGGCTGGCAGCCCTGATCGTGGGCGCGGTCACCTTGGTAATCGGGTTCATCATGTTGCAGTCGGGCAAGAAACGGTTCGAACCCACGCACCTGGCCCCTGACCGTACCTTGCATGCCATGCAGCAGGACAAGGACACGCTGAAGAGGAAACTGCCATGACCACTTCCTTCGAACATGAAGCGCACAAAGACCCTGACTTGCTCGAGCAGGAAATCAACGCCAAGCGCGAGCACATCAGCGATCTGGTGGACGCCCTCGAACAGCGCCTGAGCCCGGGCCAGATGGTCGACCGGGTCCTGGCCTATGCCAAGGGCAATGGCGGCGAGTTCTTCGAGAACCTTGCCACCACCCTCAAGAACAACCCCGTACCCGCAACCCTGACGGTATTGGGCCTGGCCTGGCTGGGCCTGAACCAGAACCGCCCCTTCAACCCCGGGCCTGCGCACCATGGGCCTGGGTTGGGCGAAAAGCTCGGCGACGCGGTGGACACGGTGAAGGGCGCTTTCGCGCAGGCGGGGGAGGCAGTGCACGACGCTAGCCAGAAGGTGCGCATGAAAGCCCATGACATGCGCGATCGGGCCAGCGAAGTTGGCAGCGGCGCTCGCGACTCCGTGGGGGCTTCTGCGGATACCCTGCGCCATTCGGCACATAAAGCCGCAGATCAGGCCACGGCTCTGAAGGGCCAGTTCGATCATCTGCTTCAGGAGCAACCGCTGGTATTGGCCGCTTTGGGGATAGCGCTGGGTGCGGCATTGGGGGCGGCGCTACCCAGTACCCGCAAGGAAGACCAGCTGATGGGCGCCAGCAGCGATCGCTTGACCGACACGCTCAAGGCCAAGGGCCGCGAGGTGAAGGCGTCGGTCGAAGAGTCGCTCGATCAGGCGGGTGGTAAAGCGTCGACACAGGCGGAGCGCAAGCCTGGAGACTCCGACCTTTCCTCAGGGTTGGGCTTCAATTCCTGATCCCGCTGGATGTGCGTCGCCGGCCCCTCTGCCTGCGCAGAGGGCTGGCGGCTCATCACGAATGTTGTAGGCCCAGGCTGGGAATGGCTGCGCAATGTCGCTACGCTTTGGCCCACGCGCCAGGTCAAGAATTCGCCACAGTGAAGAAAACAGTTCGGTTTGATGATCTTCAGGTCTTCGTCACAACAGCCTTTGCCGGCAGCTTCTCGGCAGCGGCCAGGTTGTTGGATATTTCACCGGCCTTGGCCAGCGGGGCTGTCCAGCGACTGGAAAGCAGCCTGGGTGCCAGGTTGTTCGTGCGCTCCACGAGGCGTTTGCGGCTCTCGGATGATGGCGAGCGATATCTGCCCCATGCCCGTCAGGCCTTGGACGCACTGGACGCCGGTGAGGTGGCGCTGACCGAAGGGAGAGATGAGATCGCGGGTACACTTCGCCTGTCCATCCCTTCGGATATTGGCAGGAATCTGCTGCTGCCCTGGCTCGACGATTTCCAGCGGTTGAACCCCAAGGTGACGCTGCAACTGCGGGTCAGCGATCAGGTGGCCGACCTTGTCGGCCAGCAACTGGATGCGAGTATCAGGTATGGGCAACTGGCAGACTCCAGCCTAGTTTCACTGATGCTCGCCCCAGGGAATCGCAGAACGGTCTGCGCCTCACCTCGTTACTTGGCACGACATGGGGCGCCAGACGCTCTGGAAGACCTGGGCAGGCATAATTGCCTGCGCTATGTGATGGGCGAGCAGACTTACGAGCGATGGAGCTTCCATTTGCCCGATGGAATCAAGACCGTCCAGGTTACAGGCGACCGCTTGAGCGATGACGCCGATGTCGTTCGGCGCTGGGGTGTTGAAGGATTGGGGATCGTTTACAAATCCAGGCTGGACGTTCTGGCGGACATACGCGCTGGGCGGCTGGTCGAGTTGTTTCCTTGGGATTACGGCCAACCTGCGCCGTTGCAACTGGTGTGCGCTCATCGAACCTCGCTCACACCTGCTGTGCAGGTGCTCAGAGCGTTTCTGGCGGAGCGATTCGAGCAGCTCATCGCTGCTGATGGATAAGCTGACGGGGCTCATGGCCCCGCCTTGGTTACCTTGACTGGATGAATGCTCAGAAGCCTTCCAGGACAATCTTGCCTTTTGCCTTGCCGCTTTCGATCAGGGCATGGGCGCGTTTGAGGTTGCTGGCATTGATGCTGCCGAAGTGCTCGCCAACGGTGGTCTTGATGACCCCTTCGTCGACCAGCGCCGAGACTTTCTCCAGCAGATGGTGCTGCTTGATCATGTCCTCGGTCTGGTACAGCGAGCGGGTGAACATCAGCTCCCAGTGCACCGACAGCGATTTGCGCTTGAACGGCACGACATCAAGATGCTCAGGGTCATCGATCAGCGCGAGCTTGCCCTGTGGGCGCAGGACTTCGACGATCTGCGCGAGGTACGCATCGGTGTGAGTCAGGCTGATCACGTAATCCACTGGGTTGAGCTGGAGTTGCTCCAGTTGCAGGGCAAAGGATGCCGAATGGTCGATGACGTGATGTGCTCCGAGTTCGCTGACCCAGGCCTGGGTTTCAGGCCGTGACGCGGTACCGATCACCTTGAGCTGGGTACGCTTGCGTGCAAGCTGTACCAGGATCGAACCAACCCCGCCGCCGGCACCGATGATCAGCAGGCTCTTGCCAGCGCCGCCATTTTCCTCAACACCCAGGCGGTCGAACAGCAGCTCCCAGGCGGTGATGGACGTCAGCGGCAAGGCTGCGGCACTGGCATTGTCCAGAGTACGAGGCTTGTGCCCGACGATGCGTTCGTCGACCAGGTGAAATTCGCTGTAAGTGCCCGGGCGGTCGATCGCGCCGGCGTAGAACACTTCATCGCCAGGCTGGAACAACGACACCTCGGCGCCGACCTCGCGAACGACGCCCACGGCATCCCATCCCAACACCTGGGGATGGGCGCCGCTGCGGCTGGCTCTGACCTTGGTATCGACCGGGTTTACTGCGATAGCTTTGACTTCCACCAACAGGTCCCTGGCGCCGGGCGTGGGTTTGGGCAGTTCGTGCTCGTACAACGATCGGGAATCCTGGATCGGGAGGCCGGGGGTGTCGTAGACGATTGCTTTCATTGGGATGTGACCTTTCAGGTAAACAGTGGTAACAGGCTAATCGTGTCGGCCCCCCTGAAAAACCGGGCTATTGCCGGAACACTTTCCGCGTTTCGCTGAAAATCGGCTAGCTGCCGCCCGGGTTGAAAGGGCTCCCTTGGACCGGGCGGCAGCAATCGGCAGCCTTGTGGTGGAACGTTGCCAACAGACTGCGCAACGTTGTCGGGATTCGGGAATTGGGTCAGGCAACAGGGATCGGGTTCTCAACCAGCGCCAGGTTGAACTGGTGAATCAGTTCGTGTTCGTTCAGGCCCTGGTTGGCTCGCAGCGGGACGACACGATCCACCAGGACTTCCGTGGTTGCGGATTCGAGCTTGACCAAGGTTTCCTGGATAAAATCATCCAGCGGCATGGCGCGCTCATCACCGCTCTTGTGAATCAGATCGGTGTCCACCCAAGGGGGCGCAATTTCCAGTACCTTGACGCTGGTGTCACGCAGGCTGAACCGTTGCGACAGTGAGTAGGAGTGGATGGCGGCCTTGGTCGCCGAATACAACGCGGTGGCCGCTAGCGGCAGGTAGGCCAGAACCGAACTGTTATTGATGATGCAAGCATCCGGTTGGCGCTTGAGGTGCTCGACGAAGGCCGCGCTGACGCGCACCGGGCCGAGCAGGTTGGTCTGCAGCAGGCTCACTGCTTGTTCGTCGTCGAGGTCCCCGGAAGCCGGATTGTCGAACGGCATGACGCCGGCATTGTTGATGATCACGTTCAATGCAGGATGGCGGCGGATCACATCCTGGGCCACCTCCTTGATCTGCTGCGGATCATTGATGTCCAGGCGCACTGTATCGATCCCCGGGTTGGCCTGGGCGATTTCATCCAACAGTGCCTGACGGCGCCCCGCAACGATCACTTTATTGCCACGTTGGTGGAATGCCTCGGCCAGGGCGCGGCCGATGCCTGAGGTACCGCCGGTAATGAAAATGGTGTTTGCGCTAAGTTTCATGATCCGTCTCCTTGCATTGTTCAGTTGGCGTTGTAGCGAGGGGCAAGCTGATTGCTGGACAACTGGCCGAACAGGGCTTGCCGGCTGGCCTCGTAGCGTTCGAAGGACTTCAGGTCATGCATCGAGGGGATAGAGATCAGTACCTCGTCGTCAAAGTCCTGCAGGGCACCGTCCACCAGGTCCTGGGCCGACATCACGATGCCCGGATCAAGGTTTTCGACCGGCAAGCCGCCGATCTGCCAGAAGTCGGTGGCGGTGGCTCCTGGCAGCACTGCCTGGATCCTTATGCCTTTGTCCGCAAGCTCCTTGTGCAGGGACTGGGTAAAGGCGGTGACATACGCCTTGCTGCCACCGTACACACCATTGAGCAGCTCCGGCGCCAGGCTGACAACGGACGAGATGTTGATCACGGCGCCTTGCGCACGGGCGACAAATCCGGGGATGGCCGCGTAGGTGAGGCGGGTGAGGGCGGTGACGTTGAGGGTGATCATTTCAGCCATGCGCTCGACATCACTTTCCAGCAGGCTGGTGTGGGTGCCTATGCCTGCGTTGTTCACCAGCAGGCTGATACTGGCGTCCTCGCGCAATTTCCGCTCTACCTTGGCCAGGTCATCTGTGTTTGCCAGGTCTGCCGGAAACACCTCCACGTTCTGCCGGGTTTCCGTAGTCAGCCGGCTGGCCAGCGTATTGAGGCGCTCCCGGTTGCGGGCCACCAGCACCAGGTCGTAACCCCGACGCGCCAAGCGTTCTGCGTAGATCGAGCCGATGCCGGTAGAGGCGCCAGTGATGAGGGCAGTGCCTTTGAATTGCTGCTTCATGGTCATGCTCCGTTGTTGGATGTGGAGCCCATGATGCAGAAGGTCGTCTTTGTCTTAAACGACACATATGGTACGTTTTCAGGACATCTAATGTGGAGCTCCAACCATGCACCGGGTCGGCTATCTCATCACCGAAGGTTTCCAGATCATGTCGCTGGCGACGCAGGCCGTGTTCGAGTTCGCGAACATTGTCGCGGGCGAAACGGTTTACAAGATCCAGAATTTTTCCATCGGCGGCGGCACGGTGCGTTCTTCCCTGGGCATGTACATGGACACGCTGCCGTTGGGCGCTCCTGGTCTGGCTGATACCTGGATGATCACGGGAACCCTGACGCCGCTGACTCCGCCAGGCGAGGAAGTGCTGGCCAGCGTCAGAGGCTTTGTCGATGGCGCTCGACGCACTGCCGGTCTGTGCACCGGCTGTTTCGTGTTGGCCCAGGCAGGCGTGCTGGACAACCGGCGGGCCACGACACATTGGGCCTATGCGAAAAAGTTGCGTGAACTGCACCCGAAGATCGAAGTGGAAGAAGACCGAATCTTCATTGTGGACGGGCAGATCTGGACGTCCGCCGGGATGACCGCCGCCCTGGACATGGCACTGGGTATGGTGGAAAAAGACCTGGGAACCGAGATGGCCAGGTCAGTGGCACGCAAGCTGGTGATGCATCAGCGGCGCTCCGGAGGGCAATCGCAGCATTCCGAGTTGCTGGCGCTTTCGCCGAAGTCTGATCGGATACAAAACGCCCTGGATTACGCACGCAAGCATTTGAGCCGTCCACTTAGTGTCGAAGAGCTCGCCGAGTCCGTGCATTTGAGCCCCCGACAATTTACCCGCGTATTCACTGCCGAGACAGGTCAGTCACCTGCCAAGGCTGTGGAAAGCCTGCGTCTTGAGGCTGCCCGCCTGATGATCGAGCAGAGTCGCCACAGCCTGGATGTGGTGGCGAAGGAAACCGGGTTCAGGGACCGGCGGCACATGCGGGAGGTGTTCATTCGTGGTTTTGGTGTCCCGCCTCAAGCCGTGCGAAGAGATGCCCGGCGGGTCGTATTGGTTGAATGACAACGCACGCAGCCCGGTGGATGTGCGCTTTCTGGCTCTGATCCACTACACAGGAAGCAGGTGTTCTCGTTCAAGCAACTCGATGTTTGATGGCTTGACCCGAACTTCGTGAAGCTCTGGGGCAGTGAACCAGCGGCACTCGACTATCTCGTGATCTGCAGCAGGCTTTGCTCCCGCTTCAACAGGCAGCTGATAGAGGTAGTGCTCCTCACCTGCGAGCACGTAATGGTTGAGGAATCGAGCACCATTGAAGGGTAGGCAAGTTTCCTCCATCAGCTCGCGCTGCGCTGTATCCAGGTGGTGCTCGCCTGGGTCAATCTTCCCGCCTGGCAACGCCCATTCAGCGCCTTGCTTGCGCACGAAAAGGATGCGCCCTGCTTGCAGGCAAATGACAGTCGAGTGTCGTTCTCTGGCGTTGTTCATCATGCCCCTCCCGGACCATGGAGGTGGCATCAGGGCAGCAATCACCCTGATGCCCGCTGCTGATTATCAGCGCTCTTTATCCCACTGCTGCTGATCATCTGCCTGGTTTTGCTGACCACCCATGCGGTCCTTGTCTTGCAGGTTCTGGTTCTGCTTGTCGGTTGAACCCTGGCCGCCCTGGCTGCCCGTATCACGGGAACGTTCCCAGTCCTTGTTCATCTTGTCCTCAGGTTTTTGGCCGGATTGGCTGCCACCTTGCTGCTGACCGGGCATCCGCCCCCCCGAACCTTGGCCGCCTTGCTGGCCAGCCCCGGCAGTATTGTTGCCCATGCCGGTGTCAGCATTGCCCTGGTTGCCACCTTTGTCTTGATTGTTTGCCATGATCGCTTACCTCGGGTCAGACACAGGAAGGTCTGTGTGTACTGTTATGACCGAGGCCCGTTCGCGCGGTATGCAAGGAATATTTGGCTAGCTGACTAAACGCATGAATTTCAGGGGTACGAGATTTTGGTGTGTGGACAGGAAGGTGCCTGAAGGGCAGCGCCATCTGCGAAACCCTGTTCGGGGCGATCGGTGATCGCCCCTTTTGCGGTTCAGGGGCGGTCCTTGAGGGTTTCGAAGGCTTTGACGCTTTTGATCAGGCTTTTGTTGCTGGCGGAGCCGGCACTGTTGAACAGGAAAGAGAAATCCGAGGCCAATGACGGGCTGCCGGCAATCGTCGCGTACTGATGGCACTGATTGCAGTCATCACCCTGCACGTAGGTCTCCATGGTGGTGTTGGCCACCGGCACGTTGCCCTGGCTGATGAACGGCCCGTACGACAGCGGCACTTGCGCGTTGGCGCCCGGTTCCGGGCTGGGCGGATTGGGGGCGAGGGTCCAGAGTACGTTGATCAGCTTGTAGTACTGGAACACCGACTTGCCTTGGCTGTGCTGCGCGAAGTTGGCTTGTACCGCGCTGTTGAGGGCCTGCAGGTCGCCGGGCACGGGGTGTTCGCGGGTGGTCTGTACCGGCTGGTCGCGTGGGAAGAGATCGGTGCAGTCCTTGTCGGGATGCGTTTGCTTGCACTGGATACGGGCTTGGTTCGGTGTGCACTCGGGGCCGTCGCCACAGTCAGGGTTGTTGAAGGCGAACCCGTTCGGCGGGGTTTGTTGCGGCGGGACCTGGGCCGGTTCGGGCACGTTGTCCACCTGCTCGAAGGTGGTCCAGATGAAGTTGGGCGAAGCCTGGGTCTTGTTGATGATATGCAGGCCCACCAGCCCCACCACCTCCTGGGTACACTCCAGCGTGTCGGGGCGTTTGAGCCAGGCGACGGTAGTCAGGTAGCGCCCGAACAGCTCGGGTTTGCCGGTCAGAACCCGCCAGGCGGCCTTGAGCTCGATCGCGCCCAGTTGCTCCTGTGGCACTGGGGAGGTTGGCAGTGAGCGCATCGGTTCGCCGATGGGCAGCGACAGGCCCTCCGGTGTCTGGCCGTCGAGGTTTTGCGCGACCTTCAACTGGTTGGCAGCGTCGTAGAGCCCCTTGTCGACGATGTAGTCGAACTCGGCCTTGCCCACCTTGCGTTCGAAAAACACCAGCTTGCCCGCCTGGTCCGTCAGCCAGCCGCCGGACGCCTCCATGACCGGGTCGGGAATGGACGCAAGTGTCCCGGTCGACAGGTGGAAACCGTGCAAGGCATTGATCGCGCCTTCGGAGGTGGCGTTCATGAACTTGCGTGCGCCCACCTTGAGCGCCTTGAGGCTACCCTGGGTGCTGCAGCCGGACGGCACCAGGGTTTGCACACCCCAGCCGGTAGGCGTGGGTGCGCCGGGCAGGAAGATGTCGTTGGCGTCCTTGTAGCTGTCCCATACCGGGGCCACGCTCATGGGCTGACCCGGTGCGGAGGGGACCCCGAACTGCGCCAGCGTGCTCTGCATGTCGGGTTCACCCGCAAGGCTGGCGGTGGCCGGCCAACCGGGGTTCACCGGCCAGTTCAAGGCAATGAACAATTGCCAGCCAAAGCAGTTCATGAACGCCTGGCTGGTGGCATTGAAGTTGTTGACCGGCAGGAATCCCCCGCTAGCCGGGTTGAACACCAATTGCTGCTGTACACAGGTATCGGCGTCCGACAGCGTGGCCGCCGTGGCAAGTTGCGGGGTCGACAGGCACAGTAGAATGCCGCACAGCAGCGACAGAAGACTCAAGCGTGACCTGGGCATCATTGCGCTCCTTGCAAGCTGTGAAGCCGCACCCGAAGGTGCGGCGGTAGAAGGGCGTAAGTGGCGTAAGTGGCGTGGCTCAGGCGCCAGGCACCAGCGCCAGGCCAGATTCCCAAGGGTGGTCTGTCGCGCTCACGTTCACATCTTCACCCGGGTTGAGGGCACGCACTGCCACCAGGCCGGGTGCTGCGGAGGGGCTGACCGTGATGGTCAGAATGTAGGCCTGGGTGCCGCCCGAGTTGGTCTGGCCAGGAATGGCCGATGCGTCGGGCAGGTACTGGGTGACCTGCGCCGTCACCCCGGGGTTGGAGAATTGCACCCTTGCATTCTGCGCCGTGGTAGTCGGGTCGGCACCTTGCACCACCAGCACGAACTGGTTGCTGCTACCCGGTGCAAGCCAGGCGGGCAGGTCGGTGGGGGATTGCCCGTAGAACAGGTCCAGCGGCAGCAGTTGCACTGGCCAGGGTTGCAGGCCGGCCACCCGGTCCTGCACGCATGGGAACGCTTGAGGCGTGGTGCTGAGCGGCTTGACGGTGACGCTCAGGCCGACCAGCAGTTGTTGGGCGATGACCCACACATAGTTGACCTTCTGGTTGTTGATGGTGATGTCATTGATCGAGAAACCAGCGCTTTCCGGCACCTCGAACACCGCCTGCAGGATCTGGTCGGAACCATTGGCGGCCGACTTCGCCGTACCGCGCGTGATGCGCCAGTACTGGCTCACGTCCTGGCCTTGCGGGCCCTTCCAGGCGCTGAAATCGGTGGGCTGCTGCAAGTACAGGCCAATGGGGTTGGTCAGCGACAGTCGGTTGTTCACCGCCGTGGTATTGGCCATGAAACCGATGTGCGGATCAGAGTTGCGATAGTTTTGCCCGTACTGCGCGCAGCAGATCAACGACTGGGCGTTCTGGCTGCTGCTCACCGGGCGCAGGATGGTGGCGGCGGCGGCCAGGTACACCTCGGCGCTGAGGGTATTGGGGCCGGAGGTCAGGTGCATCGCACCGCCGTACTGGCCGGGTACACAGGCCGTTCCGGCGTTCCATTTGTTGACGGTGTCATAGGCCGGCTTGCCGGTGGTGGGGTCGATGACCGGGTCGCCGGCTTTGCCGGTCGGGCAGTCGACGGCGTAGCGCAGGTACAGGTCTTCGAGTTGCACGTTCGGGTCGATGTAGTCGCGATACAGGCCCAGTACTGCGTTCGGGTCGATGCGCCACATGGTCAGGAAGTACGCGGGGTTTTCGCAGGTGAAGGTGATCTTGCGCATGTTGCCGTTGGCATCGCGTACGATCGACCACTCGCAGTACTCGTCGAGCCAGCCCCGTGGGCCGGAAGGCGAGAACGCCGTGTACTTGCCGTTCCAGTCGATGCTCGGGCAGCGCTTGGCCGGCAGTTGCAGCACGGTACCTTGCTTGTTGGGGTCGTAGAGCATGTAGAGGGTGTTGTCGAGGGTGATCTGGCCGTGGTCGGTCAATTCCATCACCTGGTCCAGGGTCATGGCCTTGCCACCCAGCTGGGGAATGACCGCCGCACCGTTGTTGTAGAAGAACGTCCAGAGCCGGTTGGGGAAGGGCGCCCAGGTGATCGCCGGGGCGGTCACGTCGCCGAAACCTTCCACCAGCGGGTTGTAGTAACCCGAGCGGGGGGCGTCGTTCAGGCCCGACCAGGGGTTGCCGATGATCGACGATTCGGTCCAGCCGGTGAGGTTGTTGTTCCAGTCGGTTTCAAACTGCGGCAACTGGTCTTCCAGGCCCAGCTTGTTGTAGTCCTTGGGGGCTTGGCCGGCGGGAGAGGTGAACTGCTTGAAGGGCGTGCTCATGTCGGTTCTCCTGATGTGCGTGAGGTGGAAGCAGAGCAGCAGCCGGCGACCGGGGGCGGGCCGGCGAGGGTCTGGCGCGGGTCGTCCCACACCAGTTGGGCGATGAAACCGGGCAGCGTCGTGTATTCGTCAGGCGTCAGCACGCGGCCGCTGTCGAGGTGGGTCACCACCAGCGACAACTGCACCGCGTCGCCGCGGGCAAGGCCCAGCGCAGCGGCGTTGCGGGCCGCATTCAGTGCGCGGGACACGCCGTGGGTGATGCATCGGCCCTTGTCGTCCACCAGCCCCATGCCGATACGGCTGAAGCGCCCCACGTAATGGGGGTTGTCGGCGCTGATGTGCTGCGTGGCAGCGTCGGGCTGGTCGAGAAAGACATCGATCAGATAGGTGTCATGGGTGCAGCGCACGTGATCGAACACCACCCACGGCCCGGGCCCTGCGGCGTTGCCCGCGGCAGGCCCGGCTGTTGCGCTGTGCTTGCAGCAGGCGCCGGTGGCCGCCTTGGGCGCGCCGAATTGTGGGGCCACCGGCACGCCGTAGTCGTAGCCGATGTGCCGGCTGTCCTGGGCCATGTCGCCGATGGTGGTGTAGCGCCAGGCGTCGGCGCTGGTGAATGTGAGCTGCGTGGCATCGTGACCGGAGAACGGCTGGAGCAGGCACTGCGTGGTGAATTGCGCCCCGGGGTTGGCCCTGATCCATACCTCGAGCATGCGATCGATGTTGGCGTGGTAGGAGCAGAACACCGGGTCGAAGGCGGTGTAGGCGTTGTCGGCCATGTCACCGCCGATCCAGCCGTGATAGTTGTCGTGGGGTTGCTCGTACAGGCCGTCGAAGTTGAGGGCACGGTTGGGGTACAGGCTGTCCTTCTGGGGCGGGTCGAACACCGGGATGTTGGCCCACGGATAACCGGGCACGCCCTGTGGTTGGCTGAAGGTGGTGAACTTCAGGGCATCCACCACCTGTTGCTGGAAAATCCGGCTCATGCCGAACAAACGGGTGCGCTCCGAACGCGAGTCGTCACCGTGGGTGTAGAACAACCGGTCGCGCTGCACATACCGGCAGTCCACCCCTTTGACCGCACCGCTGGCGCACACTTTCGAACAACCATCCTTGGCGGCCGCGTAGCGCAGGGGGTTGGGCCGGGTTTCGCCGGTGTGGGGGTGCACATAGGTTTCATCGAGAAAAGCCTGGGGCAGGCCGGCCTGGGGGCTGCCGTCGACGCTGGCGTCTTCGGCCATCCAGTCCCAATAGGGAATGGCACAGTCGATCAGTTGTTCCAGATACAACAGGTAGGCCCGGTGCCAGAGGGCAAACGCCTCCTGATAATGCAGGCACCAGTTGGTGTGGATGTAGGCGTAACGTTGCCAGGGCGAACCACTGTCGGGGTCGCCCACCTGCATTACATCGTCCAGGCGGGCGCGGTACAGGTTCAGTTCCTCAAGGGTCAGGGCGCGGATGTCCTTTCTCACCCGCCTGACCGATTGGGGCAGGTCGGGTGGTGGGATGCGCTCGGCCAGATCGAAGGGAGAATCGGCGTTCAGGCGCCAGCCCTGGTTGACCCACAACCTGAAGGTTTCCAGCGCATCGATCGGCCAGAACTGTTGCTGGTCGAGGGTCAGCGGCATGTTTCGCGAGGCCAGGTGCTGGTAGATGGTTTCTGACCAGGTTTTGACCGAGCCCGGGTCGTCCAGGTAGACGAAATAGGCGTTCATGCACCCGGTCCAGGAGGCTGCCACGGCCGCGCGCTGCGCAGCAGGAATCCAGTAGGGAGCGGTAAAAAGGCCGTGGATGTCCGCGGTCCATGTCGGTTTCGCGATGATCATAAGGTCCCTCTCATGCGCCCCGCAGGCCATATTCGGCCGGGCTGCTAAGCTCAGTTGATGGTAAAGAGCTGGCGCGCAGGGAATCGTGCAAATTGGCGCGTCCTTGCGGCGGATTCATTGCAGTTTTTCAGGGAAGACACGTGAAAAATGACAGACGCCATGGATCTGAAGATTCTGGGAAAGCTGCAAAAGGATTGCAGCCAGAATCTGGAGTTGCTCAGCGACAGCGTTGGGCTGTCTTCCACCAGTTGCTACCGGCGTATCAGGCGCCTGGAGAGCGCAGGCATCATCAAGGCCAAGGTCGCGATACTGGACGAGCGCAAGCTTGGCATTCAGGTGACTGCCTTCTTTCTGGTGAAGCTGGACCGCGACAGCAACGACATTGACCGCAAGATGCAGCACATCCTGGCCAGCCACCCGGAGATTCAGGACTGTTACCTGATGACGGGCGAGTTCGATTTCGTGATGGTTGCCAAGTTTCGCGATGCCACCGAGTACACCGACTATATCTACCGGTTTCTCGACACTTACCGGGATATTCCGATTCGCACTTATTCCTCGACGCTGGTGGTGCGTACGGTGAAGAAATCATATGAATTGCCGCTGGGAGGAGGGTTGCAGCAGGCTGTCGATGCCTGACAAAGCTAGCGCGGTACCCTGAACCGCTCGTGATACTCAGCATTTATTCAGAGGTAGATTGCTGCCGTTGCGTCGGAAGAGTACAGATGTGCTCCTTGATTGAGCAAAGGCTCAGTTTGAGTGGACGCTTGTCGCTGCCAGGCCTGCGGCGATATTCCCTCGGCCTTCACGAATGTGCGGCAAAAGTGGGACTGATCGCAGAAACCGCACTCCAGTGCGATCTCAGCGAGCATCATTCCCGAGCCCCCCAGTAGCTCCTTGCTTTTGCGCAACCGTTGTTCACGCATCCACTGTTGCGGGGGCACGTGCATGGTATCCCTGAACATTCGTGTGAAATGGCTACGCGACAACGAGCAGGCTTGGGCGACTTCCGTAACGGTTATGCCAGTGTCCAGGTTCTCCAGCATTAACCTCTTGGCAGTCGTGACCTGCCAGGGCTTGAGGAGCCCGGTCGTTTTCAGTGCGACAGTCGCCAGCACAGTGCAGTGATCACTGTTCATACAGATCCATCAATCAGTGAAATGGGCACGTTTAGAGTGGGCAGGGCAGGCCACTGCAGCCTCGGGCGGGCTACAGACGATAACGCTCGATTCGATGGCCTGGCTCAGCCAGCCGGCGTACCCATCAGCGGGTCAATGAACAGCCCCTGGATGCAGGGGCTGGCAATGGTCAGACAGCGGCAGCAACCGGGGCCAGGGTTGGGCCGTGCTGAACGCGCTCTGGTGCTTTGTGCACCATGGTGTAGGCATAGTCGACACCCATGCCGTAGGCGCCGGAGTGTTCTTTCACCAGTGCCATGACGGCATCGTAGGTGTCGCGGTTTTTCCAGTCGCGTTGCCACTCCAGCAGCACTTGTTGCCAGGTCACCGGAACCACGCCTGCCTGAATCATGCGCTGCATGGCGTAATCGTGGGCTTCCTTGGTGGTGCCACCGGAGGCGTCGGCAACCATGTAGATTTCATAGCCGGCATCGTTCATCGCCGACAGCGCGAAGGTGGTGTTGCACACCTCCGTCCACAGGCCGGAAACGATGATCTTGTTGCGCCCGTTTTTCTTCAGCGCGTCACGCACCTTCTGGTCATCCCAGGAGTTCATGGAGGTTCGCTCCAGCAGCGGAGCGTCGGGGAAGACGGCGAGCAGTTCGGGGTAGGTGTGCCCAGAGAAGCTTTCAGTCTCGACCGTCGTGATGGTGGTGGGCACATTGAAGATCCTGGCTGCCTTGGCCAGGCCCACGGTGTTGTTCTTCAGCGTCTGGCGGTCGATGCTCTGAACGCCGAAGGCCATCTGTGGCTGCTGATCGATGAAGATCAGCTGGCTGTTGAATGGGGTCAGTACTTCAGTTTTCGGATTGTTCATTTGTGTTCCCTGTCACCTGGATGATGGTCATCGCACAAGTCACGGCGCCTGTTTTCTGCAGGCTGTGCTGAGGCACTGGATGACGTCCTCAGTGATGCCCGTTGCTGGGGGCGTGCCGAGATAAGCCAAAAATTAGGACATTCGTTCTGTAAGTAACTGTTTTTAAGGGAACTGCTCATGTGCTGCGGAAGGACGGTCGAGAATAGAGGGTGGCCACTTGGGATTCTAACCAGCCCTGCTTACAAACCTTGGCTACGGTTTGCGTCGTAATAACGAGCCAGCCGCATTCTCCTCGAAAGCTCCAGCTTCCTCGATATAGCCGTGTACGGTGCCATCGTGCCGCCAGCCACCCTGTCGTTTGATCTCAAGGAAATCCGCCCCAGCCCGATGCGCACTGGTAGCCAGTCCCCGACGCAGACTGTGGCTGCTCAGTTCGGGCACATACAACAGCCCTGCGGCTTCGGCACGTGCCGTCAGGATGGTATTCACGCTGCCCTCGTGCAGTGCCACCTCGCCGAGTACGCCCCAGCGGCTGATGCGCCGGAACAGTGGCCCCTGAACGATCTGAGCCGCGTCCAACCACCGGCGTAGCGCTGTCGCGGGGCAGCAGATGCTGTCGCCGTATGGGATCGCCTTGTCGAGTCCCTCGCCCTCCTGATCGGTCTTGGAACGGGGCAGCGTGATCCGTAGACCTTCCTGCTCCCACTCGAGGTATTGCATCTCCAGCGTGACCAATTCGCTGCGCCGGAACGCACCAAAATACCCGACCTGGAGCAGTGCACTGTCCCGCAGTGTCGCCAGTCCGTCGAGCGTGTTCAGGTGCACCACGATGCGTTCGAGATCCTCTAGGACCAGGGCCTTGGCTTTTTGTCGAGGCCGCCCGTTCACCCGCTCAATACCGCGCAAGGTTTTGCCCACGGTGGCGCTGGCGGTAGGGTCAGGAAAACCCTGATAACGGTGCCATTGCGACAGCGCCGTGAGGCGCAGGGCCAGGGTGCGCGGGTTCAATACTTCCGCAAAAGACAATAGATAACGAATCAGCGCGGCTTCATCGCACGGCAGCACGCCGCCCCAGGCGAGAAAGTGGCGAATGGCCGAGCGGTAGGTGCGCCGGGTGTTGTCGGTTGTCGCGGCGGCGAGAAAACGCTGATGTTGCTCAGCCAATTGTTCGGGGGTGGTGAGCGTACCGGGGGTACGCGCAAGTACTGTCGGCTCTTCGTGCCGCCTGGTGGGGAGGTTTTCGTCATTATTGCCGGCTGTCATCACGAAGCGCCTGTTTAGGCCATGTGTACCGCAGATTATAGACACAACCCTCGATCGCGATGACTTAACTCACGATAACCGCGCTTATCGTGGGTCAACTGACGGTCTCAGTCGGCTGAACTATTCTGTACTTAAATCGAGGTATTACGTTTTCCATAATACGGTACGAAAAAATCCGAGGTGTTCATGGCCCGTTCCGGCGTCCTCTACCTGCATGTTGCCCAGGCGGCCACCCAACTGGTGGCTGCGGGCCACAACCCCACCATTGACAGCATCCGCGTCGCCCTGGGTGGGACGGGCAGCAAAAGCACGATTGCTCCGTTGTTAAAGCGTTGGAAAGCCGCGCATCCCGGCACGCTGGCCCAGGCCGAACTGGGATTGCCCGCGGAGCTGGTCCTGGCGCTGAAAGGACTGTACGAAAAAGTTCAGGCGGAGGCGGCCGTCCAACTCCAGCAGGCCGTAGCGGCTCACCAGGCAGAGGCCGACGCGTTGCAGGAACAGTTGCAGCAGGCATTCGTCGAGCGCGACGCGCAACTCAGCGTTCAGGAGCAGCAGGCCCAGGCACTTGCCGTAGCCACTACGCGCAGCCAGGGGCTGGCTGACACCCTGCAGCGTCAGGAGATCGCCCTGGCCAGCCTGGGCAGTGAAAAGACCGGGCTCGAACAACGTCTGGCTGACCGCGCCGCCGAGGCGGCCGCACTGACCCGGCAACTGCAACAAGCGCGGGAGCAGTTTGAGCACTACCAGGCATCGGTCGCGCAACAACGCAGCGACGAGCGCCAGGCCACTGAGCAACGCCAGCAGCGCCTGGAACACGAATTGGCAGCGCTCCGGCAGCGTCTGCTCGCGCAGCAAACCCGCCTGGGCGAACTGCAGGCGCAGGAACAACGCCTGGTGCAGGACCATGATCGTCTAGAGAGCACCCTGCTCACGACGCAAGCGACGCTCGCGCAGAGTCAGATTGCGCATGAACACGTCTTACTTCAATTCACCGACTTGCAACAGTCGCATCAGGCACTGGAGCAGCGCCATGGCCAAGGTGAGCAGCGTTTGGCTGAGACGCGGACTTACCTGGCCGTCAATGAACGGGAGCGAAGCCTGCTGGCGGAACGCTTAAGCCAAACTGAAAGCCAATTGAGCCAGTTGGCCACAGAAAAGCAGCTTCTCGTGCAAGACAACGCGGTGCTGTCAAGCCAGCTCGCAGAGTCCAGAGCGATGAAGCCGAAGACTTGTTGACCGAAAAAGGCGCCTACCTCAGGCGCCTGAAACCATCCTCCAAACCAAAGGAGCCAAACAGGAGGACAGTGGAGCAATCAACTCTTCAATACACAGCCTGGCTGGAAACCAAGGTCGTAGATGAGGAGAGTCGCCATGCGTAACGCCATTACCTACACCGTCCTTGCTACCTTCATAGCCCTTGGAACTGTTGCCACGGGATTTGCCGAACAGGCCAAAGCCCCCGCCCAAAGCAGTGCCGAGACAAATAAGGGTGAGGACATGCACATGATGGACGGCAACCATATGCCGATGATGGACATGCAGGAAATGTCCAAGATGATGAAAAACTGCAATACAATGATGGAGAACATGAACCAACACATTGGAATGGAGTCCCCGAAGGGCGATAGCAAGGCACAATAGCGATCTGGTTCACGTCGGCCGTCTCCGTCCCTCGCCGGTGTGCGCCCCGACACGGAGGCCGACCTTGCCGCTCCAGATATCGTTCTCAAAACTGCCGAGGAGCTGCTTCCCCTCATCGACGGCCTTGTAGTAATTCAAACCACCGACCAAGGCGACATCATCTGCAAGCGGGTAGCTCCAGGTAGTGCCGGTATAGTATTGGTTTCAGGCATCCTTGAGACAACTGGTGTAAAGGCTGAAGCCAAGGTTGTCGTTGGGTGTGTAATCACCGCCGACTATCCACGGAGAGCCGACTTCGCCTGCGTAGAAGGTTGCAAAATCATCCCGCATGCTGCTGGAGCTGGGTTGGCTCATCGCGTGCAGGCGTCCGCCCTGTAGCACCAAGCCCTCGACACTGGTGTTGTATGCGGTGACGCCGCGGAAGCTTTCCGGAAGCAGTCGCGAATCGCCGTACTGCACGACAGGCGTGACAGGGAAGACATCGCCTACTTTGATTTCAGTGTCCAGGAAACGGGTCTTTACGGCGCCGCCGAGCTTGGAGTAATTGTCCTCGGCCTGGCCGAGCCCGACTCGAATCGGCCTATGACTCCGTGGGCCCATTCTTCCGAGTAGCCATTTCCTGTACTGCTGGACTGGCCTTTGCGAAAATCACGGTTGAAGTAGAAATTTCGATTGAGGATGCTCAGGCTGCTGCCTTCGATGAATCCCTCGCCTTTTTCCTCGGCGGCCATTGCAGCCTGCGCAGCGCTGATGCTCAAGACGATCTGAGAAAGTCCCAACAGGGCCTTGTTGGGGTCGTCTCAGAAAACGGAAAATAAAGCACGCTAAGCCGGTTGCAGAGGCCGTAGCGGCCTGAACTTCCCCGCGCCGATCTTGGCGCTGCTGCGCCATAGGTAATCACCGGTCAGGTTGATGTGCTCCCAGCCGAGTGGCGACAGGTACTGCAATAGCGAGTCATCGACGGCATGACCATTGCCGCGCAACGCATGCGCCGCACGCTCCAGGTAGACCGTGTTCCACAGCACGATGGCCGCCGTCACCAGGTTGAGGCCGCTGGCCCGGTAGCGCTGCTGCTCGAAACTGCGGTCACGGATTTCACCAAGGCGGTTGAAGAACACGGCACGGGCCAGCGCATTGCGCGCCTCGCCCTTGTTCAGCCCGGCATGCACGCGGCGGCGTAGCTCGACGCTTTGCAGCCAGTCGAGGATGAACAGCGTGCGCTCGATGCGGCCCAACTCGCGCAGCGCGACGGCCAAGCCGTTCTGGCGCGGGTAGCTGCCGAGTTTCCTGAGCATCAGCGAGGCCGTCACCGTGCCCTGCTTGATCGAGGTGGCCAGCCGCAGGATTTCGTCCCAATGGGCGCGGACGTGCTTGATGTTGAGCGTGCCGCCGATCATCGGCTTGAGCGCGTCGTAGGCGGCATCGCCCTTCGGGATGTAGAGCTTGGTGTCGCCCAGGTCGCGGATGCGCGGCGCGAAGCGGAAGCCCAAGAGGTGCATCAGGGCGAAGACGTGATCGGTGAAGCCCGCCGTGTCGGTGTAGTGCTCCTCGATCCGCAGGTCGGATTCGTGGTACAGCAGGCCGTCGAGCACGTAGGTTGAGTCGCGCAGGCCGACATTGACCACCTTGGTGTGGAATGGCGCGTATTGGTCGGAGATGTGGGTGTAGAAAGTCCGTCCTGGGCTGCTGCCATATTTTGGGTTGATGTGCCCCGTGCTCTTTGCCTTGCTAGCGGTTCGGAAATTCTGTCCGTCCGATGATGATGTGGTGCCATCGCCCCAGTGCCCGGCAAAGGGATGCCGAAACTGAGCGTTGACCAGTTCAGCCAACGCTGTCGAGTACGTTTCGTCGCGGGTATGCCAGGCTTGCAGCCAAGCGAGCTTCGCGTAGGTCGTGCCGGGGCAGGACTCGGCCATCTTGGTCAGGCCCAGGTTGATCGCGTCGGCCAGGATCGTGGTCAACAACAGGTTCTTGTCCTTGGCCAGATCGCCCGATTTCAAGTGCGTGAAGTGCCGGGTGAAGCCCGTCCACTCATCGACTTCGAGCAGCAGTTCGGTGATCTTGACGTGCGGCAGGACCATGGCTGTCTGGTCTATCAGCGCCTGCGCGGTGTCGGGCACCGCCGCATCCAGCGGCGTGATCTTCAAGCCCGACTCGGTGATGATGGCATCCGGCAGGTCGTTGGCTGCCGCCATGCGGTTGACGGTGGCAAGTTGTGCTTCCAGCAGCGTCAGCCGCTCATGCAGATATTGTTCGCAGTCGGTGGCCACGGCCAGCGGCAATTCGCTGGACTGCTTGAGGCTGGTGAACTTCTCGGGCGGTACCAGGTAGTCCTCGAAGTCCTTGAACTGGCGTGAACCCTGCACCCAGATGTCGCCCGAGCGCAGGGAGTTCTTCAACTCGGACAGCGCGCACAGTTCGTAGTAGCGCCGGTCGATGCCGGCGTCGGTCATCACCAGTTTCTGCCAGCGCGGCTTGATGAAGCCGGTCGGTGCATCGGCTGGCAGCTTGCGGGCGTTGTCGGTGTTCATGCCGCGCAGCACCTCAATGGCATCAAGCACGTTTTTGGCGGCGGGCGCGGCCCGCAGCTTGAGCACGGCAAAGAATTCCGGTGCATAGCGGCGCAGGGTGGCGTAGCTCTCGCCGATGCGATGCAGGAAATCGAAGTCATCGGGTTGCGCGAGCTTCTGCGCCTCGGTGACGCTCTCGGCAAAGGAATCCCAGGACATGACGGCCTCGATGGCGGCAAACGCATCGCGGCCTGATTGCTTGGCGTCGATCAGCGCCTGACCGATGCGCCCGTACAGACGTACCTTGGCGTTGATGGCCTTGCCTGACGCCTGGAACTGCTGCTGATGCTTATTCTTGGCAGCGTTAAACAGCTTACCCAGGATGCGGTCGTGCAGGTCGATGATTTCGTCGGTGACGGTGGCCATGCCCTCGGTGGCCAGCGCCACGAGAGTGGCGTAGCGCCGTTGCGGCTCGAATTTGGCCAGGTCGGCGGGTGTCATCTGGCCGCCCTCGCGGGCAATCTTGAGCAGGCGGTTCTGGTGAACCAGCCGCTCGATGCCGGTAGGCAGATCGAGTGCCTGCCATGCCTTGAGGCGTTCGATGTGTTCCAGCATATGCCGCGAATTTGGCTTGGCCGGAGACTGGCGCAACCAAGCCAACCAGGTCGTCTTGCCGTTGTCCCGGCGCTTGAGCAGATCGTCGAGGCGGCGGCGATGCGCGTCCGCCAGTGGTTCGGCCAAGGCGTCGTAGATGCGCCGGTTAGCACGGGTGATCGCCTCGGCACTCGCCCGCTCGACGGCGTTGAGGGCGGGCAGAATGACCGACTGCCGCCGCAGGTGCCCGATCAAGGCGCTGGCCAGCACGATGCCTTTGTCGGTTTGCATCGCCAGCTCGGTCAGCATCTGGACGGCCTGCCGGTAATGGCTCATGGTGAAGGGCCGGAAACCGAACACGGTTTGCAGCTCGCTCAGGTGCTCGCGCCGGGTCTGCTCCCGCTGGCCGTACTCGTTCCAGCTTTCGACGCCGACCTTGAGCTGGTCGGCGACCAGCTTCAACAAGGGCGGGAACGGTAGTTCATCGACGCCCAGGATGACGCCGGGAAAGCGCAGGTAACAGAGCTGCACCGCGAAGCCCAGCCGATTGGCTGGCCCGCGCCGCTGTCGGATGATCGAGAGGTCGGTATCGTTGAATGTGTAATGTCGGATCAGGTCGTCCTTGGAGTCCGGCAACGCCAGCAGGCTTTCCCGCTCGGCGGCGGACAGGATGGAACGACGTGGCATATTTACTGATCCGTTCTCAAGTATTGATACAGGGTTTCGCGACTGATTCCGAATTCACGAGCAAGCTTGGTCTTTTGCTCGCCAGCCTCGACACGTTGGCGCAGTTCGGCAATACGCTCAGACGACAGGGATTTCTTCCTGCCACGGTAAGCCCCGCGTTGCTTGGCGAGCGCAATACCCTCGCGCTGACGCTCGCGGATCAGGGCGCGCTCGAACTCGGCGAACGCGCCCATCACCGAGAGCATCAGGTTCGCCATCGGAGAGTCTTCGCCAGTAAAACTGAGGTGTTCCTTGACGAATTCGAGCAGCCTGGCCGAACACAAGCTCAAGGACGTGCGCGAGAAGATGGCCGACTTGGCGCGCATGGAAACCGTGCTGTCTGAACTCGTGTGCGCCTGCCATGCACGAAAGGGGAATGTTTCCTGCCCGTTGATCGCGTCACTACAGGGCGAAGCAGGCCTGGCAAGGTCAGCTATGCCTTAGCGTGCTTTATTTTCCGTTTTCTGAGGTGCCCCCTACCAGCAACGCACCGCCGAAGACCGGCAGCAGGAGCGCGAGCAATTCCAGATGGTTAACCGGGGCCTGAAAGACCAGATTCAAGACCTGCAAAACCGGCTCATCCAAGCCGAGTCAAGAGCGTCCGAGCTGATAGACACTAATGCGCAATTACAACGACAAACGCATGAGCTCGAACAGGCCAATGCGATGCACAAAAGCACCTTGGATAGGCAAGTGGCCGATATCCAGAACTTGGAGCATCAACTTAACGACGCCTCGGCAAAAAACCGGGAGCGGAAGCATGAAAGCAAACAATTGGCGGATAATATTGCCGCACTCGCAAGCCAGAAAGCAGATGCCGATAAGCAGGTGGCCGTACTATCCCAAGCATTAGAGGTCACCAAAACGGATCTGAAAGCCTCTCAGAATAGAGCGGAAGTTCTGTCCGATGAGAACAAGTTGATTCTTCAGGAAAAAGCGGTGATTCAGGGGCAGTTTAAGCAGCTTCAGGAGTCACTGTCGCGATAAAGGCTTTAGTCAAACATTCATCGAAAAAGCTATATTAATCAATATATTATATACGAAGTGGCTAATTCCAACGCTTTTACCGGCCGGACCTCAAGTAGCTGCACCGGCCGCCATTTCATTCAAAGAGGCCTCGACGACAGTCAAAACTGTTCGACGCACGTCGATCTTCCATCGCACGCGCTCGACGCATCGGTCCAGGCTTTCGCTATCGTCTGCGTCCAATGCTTTGCAAAGTCGCGCCAGTTCGTCGAGCCCAATTCCGGACTCGAAGGCTGCGCGGAGAAACCGCAGCCTTCCGAGTGTTTTGTCATCGAAAATGTTATAGCCACTTTCGGTTCGCCGAGCAGGGTGCAACAAGCCGCGTATCATGTAGTCGCGCACGACATGCACGCTGACGCAAGCATCATCAGCCAGCTTCGATATCGAGTACGCATTCATACTGGGCTTTCCTCGCAGTCCTCTAGCAGCTTAAGCGCGACATCATGACCAAGGTCGAACGCACTCTCGACAGGCACGACCTCAATCCCTTGGTGGGTCGAAGCCCACGAATTTGCAATAGACGGAGACGCAAAGAAATGCACATGACAGCAAAACGAACAACGAATGTCGGGCGAAGTATCCGGAGTTCGCAGTGAAACCATTGCTTCTGCCGGTTCGACATGAAGCACTGCTTCTGGTGCAACGGTGAGAGTGATCGGCCTACCGGTGGCGGCGCAGCGGGAAGTGACACGGGCAATCTTGCCGGTCAAGGCGGGAAACATCAAGGTGTCCAGCGCACACCATGTGTACAAATGACGGCCATCCACCTCAAAAACGTGAGAGGTTTCACGTAGTGTCAGCCCCAGTCCAATGATATTGGCCTCGTCGTCATATTCCGTACCAGGTGCCTGCTCAAGTACCGTTGCAACTCTCGCTCCAGACCATCCGAGTGCGCCGGCGAGCTTTTCGCGTGATACAGGTCCCCCCATCGCTAGCTGTCGGAGCAGCGCGACAAAGAGCGTTGCGAACTCTTTAGGATGATTGCCAGATGAAAGGCTTTCGGCAATCTTTTTGGAATAAATAGTCTTGTCCATTTTCCACCTGTTATATCGGGCAGCGATCAACCGAGATAAACCTTACTCGGCGGTTACGTCCTGCGCTTAAAAAAGACGAATTACTTTGTGCCTTGCCGGCGTTGCCATTCCTCGGCCAGCAGCTGGGCTTGCTGTAACTGTTCGGGCTTCATTTGAGCTGCATAGTCTGCAACGACTTTTGCTGCTGTCGGTTCTCCCGACGCTGCGGCCAGACTCATCCACTGGTATGCCTGCACCTGGTCGGGCGCGATGTCGGTAAGACCCTTTGCAAACAGCTGGGCCAGCCTGACTTGAGCCTGCGTGTGTCCCTGCTCGGTCGAGCCCAATTCCGGACTCGAAGGCTGCGCGGAGAAACCGCAGCCTTCCGAGTGTTTTGTCATCGAAAATGTTATAGCCACTTTCGGTTCGCCGAGCAGGGTGCAACAAGCCGCGTATCATGTAGTCGCGCACGACATGCACGCTGACGCAAGCATCATCAGCCAGCTTCGATATCGAGTACGCATTCATACTGGGCTTTCCTCGCAGTCCTCTAGCAGCTTAAGCGCGACATCATGACCAAGGTCGAACGCACTCTCGACAGGCACGACCTCAATCCCTTGGTGGGTCGAAGCCCACGAATTTGCAATAGACGGAGACGCAAAGAAATGCACATGACAGCAAAACGAACAACGAATGTCGGGCGAAGTATCCGGAGTTCGCAGTGAAACCATTGCTTCTGCCGGTTCGACATGAAGCACTGCTTCTGGTGCAACGGTGAGAGTGATCGGCCTACCGGTGGCGGCGCAGCGGGAAGTGACACGGGCAATCTTGCCGGTCAAGGCGGGAAACATCAAGGTGTCCAGCGCACACCATGTGTACAAATGACGGCCATCCACCTCAAAAACGTGAGAGGTTTCACGTAGTGTCAGCCCCAGTCCAATGATATTGGCCTCGTCGTCATATTCCGTACCAGGTGCCTGCTCAAGTACCGTTGCAACTCTCGCTCCAGACCATCCGAGTGCGCCGGCGAGCTTTTCGCGTGATACAGGTCCCCCCATCGCTAGCTGTCGGAGCAGCGCGACAAAGAGCGTTGCGAACTCTTTAGGATGATTGCCAGATGAAAGGCTTTCGGCAATCTTTTTGGAATAAATAGTCTTGTCCATTTTCCACCTGTTATATCGGGCAGCGATCAACCGAGATAAACCTTACTCGGCGGTTACGTCCTGCGCTTAAAAAAGACGAATTACTTTGTGCCTTGCCGGCGTTGCCATTCCTCGGCCAGCAGCTGGGCTTGCTGTAACTGTTCGGGCTTCATTTGAGCTGCATAGTCTGCAACGACTTTTGCTGCTGTCGGTTCTCCCGACGCTGCGGCCAGACTCATCCACTGGTATGCCTGCACCTGGTCGGGCGCGATGTCGGTAAGACCCTTTGCAAACAGCTGGGCCAGCCTGACTTGAGCCTGCGTGTGTCCCTGCTCGGTCGAGCCCAATTCCGGACTCGAAGGCTGCGCGGAGAAACCGCAGCCTTCCGAGTGTTTTGTCATCGAAAATGTTATAGCCACTTTCGGTTCGCCGAGCAGGGTGCAACAAGCCGCGTATCATGTAGTCGCGCACGACATGCACGCTGACGCAAGCATCATCAGCCAGCTTCGATATCGAGTACGCATTCATACTGGGCTTTCCTCGCAGTCCTCTAGCAGCTTAAGCGCGACATCATGACCAAGGTCGAACGCACTCTCGACAGGCACGACCTCAATCCCTTGGTGGGTCGAAGCCCACGAATTTGCAATAGACGGAGACGCAAAGAAATGCACATGACAGCAAAACGAACAACGAATGTCGGGCGAAGTATCCGGAGTTCGCAGTGAAACCATTGCTTCTGCCGGTTCGACATGAAGCACTGCTTCTGGTGCAACGGTGAGAGTGATCGGCCTACCGGTGGCGGCGCAGCGGGAAGTGACACGGGCAATCTTGCCGGTCAAGGCGGGAAACATCAAGGTGTCCAGCGCACACCATGTGTACAAATGACGGCCATCCACCTCAAAAACGTGAGAGGTTTCACGTAGTGTCAGCCCCAGTCCAATGATATTGGCCTCGTCGTCATATTCCGTACCAGGTGCCTGCTCAAGTACCGTTGCAACTCTCGCTCCAGACCATCCGAGTGCGCCGGCGAGCTTTTCGCGTGATACAGGTCCCCCCATCGCTAGCTGTCGGAGCAGCGCGACAAAGAGCGTTGCGAACTCTTTAGGATGATTGCCAGATGAAAGGCTTTCGGCAATCTTTTTGGAATAAATAGTCTTGTCCATTTTCCACCTGTTATATCGGGCAGCGATCAACCGAGATAAACCTTACTCGGCGGTTACGTCCTGCGCTTAAAAAAGACGAATTACTTTGTGCCTTGCCGGCGTTGCCATTCCTCGGCCAGCAGCTGGGCTTGCTGTAACTGTTCGGGCTTCATTTGAGCTGCATAGTCTGCAACGACTTTTGCTGCTGTCGGTTCTCCCGACGCTGCGGCCAGACTCATCCACTGGTATGCCTGCACCTGGTCGGGCGCGATGTCGGTAAGACCCTTTGCAAACAGCTGGGCCAGCCTGACTTGAGCCTGCGTGTGTCCCTGCTCGGTCGAGCCCAATTCCGGACTCGAAGGCTGCGCGGAGAAACCGCAGCCTTCCGAGTGTTTTGTCATCGAAAATGTTATAGCCACTTTCGGTTCGCCGAGCAGGGTGCAACAAGCCGCGTATCATGTAGTCGCGCACGACATGCACGCTGACGCAAGCATCATCAGCCAGCTTCGATATCGAGTACGCATTCATACTGGGCTTTCCTCGCAGTCCTCTAGCCCGGATTTCTCATGACCGCATAAACAAAAACGGCTGAAAGCCTTATGATTCTTGTCGCCAAACAAAGCCCCATAAGTCTTCAGCCGCGCACAAAATGCTACCAGAAAAACTCCACTTTTCACCCCTCTCTCGCCGCCTCGTCGAGGCCTCTTTCACCGGTGGTCACATCACCTCGGATGCGGGCTTGTTGCTGCTGCGCGAGGTCGACCAGCAACATGGCTTGACCCGCCGCCTGGCCAAAATCGTTCCCGATCGGCGTGATCCTGGGCGTGTCCAGCACGGACTGCAGACACTGCTCGCCCAGCGTATCTATGCACTGGCCGCCGGCTACGAGGATCTCAACGATCATGACGGCCTGCGCCATGACTACGCGCTGCAGACTGCGGTCAACCGCCTGCAACCGCTGGCCGGCAAATCCACTCTGGGGCGCCTGGAACAGCAAGCCGATCGCGAAACGGTGGTGCAAGCCCATCGCCTGCTGTGGGAGCACTTCATCGCCCAGCATGACCAGGCGCCGGCTGAGATCGTGCTCGACTTCGATGCGACCGATGTGCCGGTGCATGGTGATCAGGAAGGGCGCTTCTTCCATGGCTATTACGACCATTACTGCTTCCTGCCGCTCTATGTGTTCTGTGGTCGCCATCTGCTGGTGAGCTATTTGCGCCCGAGCAACATCGATGGCGCCCGACACAGTTGGGCCATCCTGGCACTGCTGGTCAAGTTCATTCGCCGCTTCTGGCCAGAGACCCGCATCGTGTTCCGCGGTGACGGCGGTTTTTGCCGACATCGCATGCTCGACTGGTGTGACCGCAAGCAGGTGGATTATGTGGTGGGTCTGGCCCGCAACACCCGCCTGCAGCGGATGGCGGCGCCGGCCATGCAAGCTGTCGCCGAGGCCTACCAAGAAACCGGGCAGAAGATGTCCGGCGTGTATCGCTTCCTCTATCAGGCCGGTAGTTGGCGTAGGCGCCGCCTGGTCGTGTCGCGCCTGGAACATGGCGAGCAGGGTGCCAATCCACGCTTCATCGTCGTGTCCCGCTTTGCCGAGGATGCTGCCCAGCAGTACTACGAAGACTACTGCGGCCGTGGCGACATGGAGAATCGGATCAAGGACCAACAGTTGGATCTGTTCGCCGACCGCACCTCCAGCCCACGCTGGTGGACCAACCAGTGGCGGCTGATGCTGTCGGCCTTTGCCTATGTGCTGTTCGAACGGCTACGCGATCATCTCCAGGGCACCGCATTGGCGCGCATGAGCATCCATAACCTGCGCTTGAAACTGCTCAAGATCGGTGCGGTGATCATTCGCAACAGCCGGCGCATCCGCGTGCTGATCAGCGAGGCCTATCCGCATCAGGAACTCTTTGCGGGGCTGGTTGCCCGCCTCAAGCCGACCTGAACAGGCGGGCGCCCCCGGCCCGGCTCAATGGGGGAAAGGGGGCAGTGCGCCCCATACGCGGGAATTGAATAAAAAACGATCAATTTTTAGCGGTGGAAGGCAGGTTGTTGATACACCGAGGCTTCACCGGCCACGCCTGCCGGCCTCATGAGAAATCCGGGCTAGCAGCTTAAGCGCGACATCATGACCAAGGTCGAACGCACTCTCGACAGGCACGACCTCAATCCCTTGGTGGGTCGAAGCCCACGAATTTGCAATAGACGGAGACGCAAAGAAATGCACATGACAGCAAAACGAACAACGAATGTCGGGCGAAGTATCCGGAGTTCGCAGTGAAACCATTGCTTCTGCCGGTTCGACATGAAGCACTGCTTCTGGTGCAACGGTGAGAGTGATCGGCCTACCGGTGGCGGCGCAGCGGGAAGTGACACGGGCAATCTTGCCGGTCAAGGCGGGAAACATCAAGGTGTCCAGCGCACACCATGTGTACAAATGACGGCCATCCACCTCAAAAACGTGAGAGGTTTCACGTAGTGTCAGCCCCAGTCCAATGATATTGGCCTCGTCGTCATATTCCGTACCAGGTGCCTGCTCAAGTACCGTTGCAACTCTCGCTCCAGACCATCCGAGTGCGCCGGCGAGCTTTTCGCGTGATACAGGTCCCCCCATCGCTAGCTGTCGGAGCAGCGCGACAAAGAGCGTTGCGAACTCTTTAGGATGATTGCCAGATGAAAGGCTTTCGGCAATCTTTTTGGAATAAATAGTCTTGTCCATTTTCCACCTGTTATATCGGGCAGCGATCAACCGAGATAAACCTTACTCGGCGGTTACGTCCTGCGCTTAAAAAAGACGAATTACTTTGTGCCTTGCCGGCGTTGCCATTCCTCGGCCAGCAGCTGGGCTTGCTGTAACTGTTCGGGCTTCATTTGAGCTGCATAGTCTGCAACGACTTTTGCTGCTGTCGGTTCTCCCGACGCTGCGGCCAGACTCATCCACTGGTATGCCTGCACCTGGTCGGGCGCGATGTCGGTAAGACCCTTTGCAAACAGCTGGGCCAGCCTGACTTGAGCCTGCGTGTGTCCCTGCTCGGTCGAGCCCAATTCCGGACTCGAAGGCTGCGCGGAGAAACCGCAGCCTTCCGAGTGTTTTGTCATCGAAAATGTTATAGCCACTTTCGGTTCGCCGAGCAGGGTGCAACAAGCCGCGTATCATGTAGTCGCGCACGACATGCACGCTGACGCAAGCATCATCAGCCAGCTTCGATATCGAGTACGCATTCATACTGGGCTTTCCTCGCAGTCCTCTAGCAGCTTAAGCGCGACATCATGACCAAGGTCGAACGCACTCTCGACAGGCACGACCTCAATCCCTTGGTGGGTCGAAGCCCACGAATTTGCAATAGACGGAGACGCAAAGAAATGCACATGACAGCAAAACGAACAACGAATGTCGGGCGAAGTATCCGGAGTTCGCAGTGAAACCATTGCTTCTGCCGGTTCGACATGAAGCACTGCTTCTGGTGCAACGGTGAGAGTGATCGGCCTACCGGTGGCGGCGCAGCGGGAAGTGACACGGGCAATCTTGCCGGTCAAGGCGGGAAACATCAAGGTGTCCAGCGCACACCATGTGTACAAATGACGGCCATCCACCTCAAAAACGTGAGAGGTTTCACGTAGTGTCAGCCCCAGTCCAATGATATTGGCCTCGTCGTCATATTCCGTACCAGGTGCCTGCTCAAGTACCGTTGCAACTCTCGCTCCAGACCATCCGAGTGCGCCGGCGAGCTTTTCGCGTGATACAGGTCCCCCCATCGCTAGCTGTCGGAGCAGCGCGACAAAGAGCGTTGCGAACTCTTTAGGATGATTGCCAGATGAAAGGCTTTCGGCAATCTTTTTGGAATAAATAGTCTTGTCCATTTTCCACCTGTTATATCGGGCAGCGATCAACCGAGATAAACCTTACTCGGCGGTTACGTCCTGCGCTTAAAAAAGACGAATTACTTTGTGCCTTGCCGGCGTTGCCATTCCTCGGCCAGCAGCTGGGCTTGCTGTAACTGTTCGGGCTTCATTTGAGCTGCATAGTCTGCAACGACTTTTGCTGCTGTCGGTTCTCCCGACGCTGCGGCCAGACTCATCCACTGGTATGCCTGCACCTGGTCGGGCGCGATGTCGGTAAGACCCTTTGCAAACAGCTGGGCCAGCCTGACTTGAGCCTGCGTGTGTCCCTGCTCGGCAGCGAGGCGGTACCACTTGAAAGCCTCTGCATCGTTGGCAGGAGCCGCACGCCCATTCTTATACATACCGTCGACTTCACTTCCGTAGAGGCGCCCGAGGTTGAACTGTGCATCGGCTTCACCCTGCTCGGCCGCCCTGCGGAACCACTGGATCGATGCCGCGTGGTTTTGCTTTACGCCCATACCGCATTTGTACGCAAGACCCATGATGTTCTGAGCCATGGCATCGCCAGCCCTGGCCTTCTTTTCCCAATCACTGACGGTCTCTGGCGACAATGTTTCAATCGCGGCGCCGAGCTTAGAAAAATCATAAGCCGCCAACGCTTGGTTTGGCATGCCTAACGTTGCGGTACTTGCCAGTACGATCGTCAAGCACGCGCGTACACGGCGTAATTTAAGTCTGATGTCACAAAACATAAAAACTCCTCTGTCCCTGTTTTGGTGCCCAAGGTTTAGCCGGCACAGCACGATAGCTGTGTCACATCCTTCGAAAAAGTCTGTGCCACCAGTTTGAGACCTTCAACCATGGTGAGGTAAGGGAAAAGCTGGTTAGCCAGATCCTGGACGGTCATGCGGGCCCGGATGGCAATCGCGGCAGTCTGGATGATTTCGCCTGCTTCCGGTGTCACAGCCTGGACTCCGAGAATGCGTCCGGACCCTGCCTCAGCAACAAGCTTGATAAAGCCGCGGGTATCGAAGTTGGCGAGTGCACGCGGCACATTGTCGAGCGTGAGCGTACGGCTTTCGGTTTGCAGACCAATGCGCTGGGCCTCTGCTTCACTGTAGCCTACCGTGGCAACTTGCGGATCGGTGAACACGACTGCCGGCATGGCGTCGAGATCGAGCTTTACGTCGCCGCCGGTCATATTAATGCCAGCCCGGGTACCAGCCGCGGCTGCAACGTAGACGTACTGAGGCTGGTCAGTGCAGTCGCCAGCTGCGTAAATGTTCGAAGCACTCGTGCGCATGCCTTGATCGATCAGGATGCGATGTTGCGAGTCAAACGTCACACCTGCGCGCTCGAGATTCAGGCTTGCGGTATTTGGCGTGCGGCCGGTGGCAACAAGCAATTGATCCACCTTTAACTCGCCCTGCGCGGTCGTCAGGATGAATTGGCGGTCGCAATAGGTCACGGCACTCGCCTGCGTCTGTGTCAGCACCGTGATGCCTTCCGCACGGAAAGCTGCAGTCACGGCCTCGCCAATGGCAGGGTCGTCACTGGCAAACAAGGTGCGCCGGGCCAGGACCGTCACCTCGCTGCCCAAGCGCGCAAACGCTTGTGCCAGTTCCAGTGCTACGACCGAGGCGCCAATTACTGCCAGCCGTTTAGGAATGGCTTCGCTAACCAGGGCTTCGGTGGACGTCCAATATGGCGTTCCTGCAAGACCAGGCAACGGCGGGATGGCAGCGCTTGCACCAGTGGCAATGAGACAGCGATCGAAGGCCACTTCGCGAGTGTCACCTTCTGCCGCTTCCACGATAAGCGTTTGGCCATCCTTGAATCGGGCGCTGCCTCGCACCAGATTGATCGACGGATTGCTTTCGAGGATGCTTTCATATTTAGCATGACGCAGCTCGTCCACACGGGCCTGCTGTTGCGCCAGCAGACGGTCACGCAGGACAACTGGGGGCGTTGCCGACAGTCCCACGTCAAAAGGACTTTCGCGTCGCAGATGAGCGATATGCGCTGCCCGAATCATGATCTTAGAAGGGACGCAGCCCACGTTGACGCAGGTGCCGCCGATAGTTCCCCGCTCGATCAGGGTGACACGGGCACCGTTTTCAGCTGCCTTCAGCGCTGCTGCCACAGCGGCGCCGCCAGTACCGATGATCGCCACATGCAGCTGACCTGCCGGTTTCTCCACCGCGCGCTCGCCGCTCAGCCACTGGGCGGCTTTGCCAAGGAGTCCTGGCTGTTCAACACTGCGCTCTTTGCTTTCAAATTCGTCTGTAGGCGTAGCACCGTAACCAAGGGCGCCCACTGCTGCTACGAGCGCGGACACGTCAAGCCTATTGCCTGTGACTTGCGCCTTGTTCGATGGATAATCGACAGCCGCTCGCGTTACGCCGGGGACCGCCAGCAGCGCGTCCTCAACGTGCCTTGTACAACTTGGGCAAGTCATTCCCGCCACGCTCAAACCAACTTCGTTTAACTCTTGCATTCCGCTCTCTCTTTTATCCGTTGTGCCCAAGCCAACTAGTACGACGCCTCGGTCACTGAATCGGTTGTGCGCTTCAGGGAACAGGCTCCGTGGGTCGTTTACAGGCTGCTCACGCGATGACGACCGGCAGAATCGCCTGAGCGGCATCTCTGCCGTGGTTCTAGCGATGCTGCCGTTATTTGTTGCCTTACTTCTTCAGCTCAGATGGGTAGCCTACATCCGTCGTCGCCTTGCTAAGCGCCTGGACGTTGGTCTTCGCATCGTCAAACGTTACGACGGCAAGCTTGGTTGAGAAGTCGACCTCGGTCTTGCTAACACCGTCGACCTTGCTCAAGGCCTTTTTAATGGTGATAGGACAAGTCGCGCAGGTCATGCCAGGAACGGCCAAGGTGACCGTCTGCGTGGCGGCCCACACCGGGGCAACAGCGGCGGCGAGGGCAAGGGAGGCAAACAGTTTCTTCATGATGAACTCCTGGTTAATAGAAAAATGGAACGACATAGGGAAATCCAAGCGCGACCAGGACCAGCACGGCCACGATCCAGAAAATCAGCTTGTAGGTGGCGCGCACCTGCGGAATCGCGCAGACCTCACCTGGCTTGCATGCCTGCACGGGCCGGTAAATCCGCTTCCAGGCGAAGAACAGCGCCACTAGCGCCGCGCCGATGAACAACGGTCGATAGGGTTCCAGCACCGTCAGGTTGCCGATCCAAGCACCGGAGAAGCCCAGGGCGACCAGTACTAGCGGCCCCAGGCAGCAGGTCGATGCAAGAATGGCGGCCAGCCCGCCGGCGAAGAGCGCACCGCGCCCGTTTTGTGGTTCAGACATACGTTGGCCCTTTTGAATTTGGATTGGATAGCGTAACCTTACTTCCGTACTCATGTACGGAGTCAAGCGATATGGAAAATAATTTGGAAAACCTGACCATTGGCGTTTTTGCCAAGGCGGCCGGGGTCAACGTGGAGACAATCCGCTTCTATCAGCGCAAGGGCCTGTTGCCGGAACCGGACAAGCCTTACGGCAGCATCCGCCGCTATGGGGAGGCGGACGTGGTTCGGGTGAAATTCGTGAAATCGGCACAGCGGCTGGGGTTCAGTCTGGACGAGATTGCCGAGCTGTTGCGGCTCGACGATGGCACCCACTGCGAGGAGGCCAGCAGCCTGGCCGAACACAAGCTCAAGGACGTGCGCGAGAAGATGGCCGACTTGGCGCGCATGGAAACCGTGCTGTCTGAACTCGTGTGCGCCTGCCATGCACGAAAGGGGAATGTTTCCTGCCCGTTGATCGCGTCACTACAGGGCGAAGCAGGCCTGGCAAGGTCAGCTATGCCTTAGCGTGCTTTATTTTCCGTTTTCTGAGGTGCCCCCTTGTTGTTCATAAACGCTCTTGATGTTTTGGCAGATTTTTCATTGTGCGGTTGTGTATATGCCGAAGCGCGCCGGGCATAGCCGGGTGCGCTTCTTACATACTTCCACATGCAAAATAACGTCAGGGTGACGTGAAAATTACTTTTCCGTCAGCAACACGTCAACAATGCTCAGTGCTGGCTCCTGCAGTCCGTTCCTGATACGCGGTACTCCAGAATATGCAGGTTTCCGCTCGAATCCTCGTAGGTCATTTGCGCAGGCATCACATCGCAGTTGCCATTGGTCGACGTGACGTGAATGACCTTGGCGATGTCGAGCTTCATGCCATAGCGGTAGTGAGTGACTTCTGGCGGGTTCTTGCCTTGGGCGCTAGCGTATTCGCGCATGGATTGCTCGTTGGCCTGGATCATCTTACCGTACAGGCGATCGGAACTGCCATCGGCCCATACGGTGGATGACAGCAGAGTCGCACTCACTATCAGCAGCAGTCTTAGGTGTTTCATAACGGCGATCTCCTCTCGGGTTTTCGATCCACGATTCAACTCTACCTCCGTAGTTAAGTACGGAATCAAGGAGGGAGGAGATGAAGGTCCTGGTTTATGGCGCCGAGATAAGATGGTAGGGCTTAAGTACACTTTCGTCGGGTAACAGCAGCGCATTACTGCGCCACCGCCCCCAAAGAACCGGGCATGAGAGTCGCGCCTCATCCGGCTCAAGTCTTTCGTCAGCACCATGGTCTAGTACCGGGCAATCAATCCACGTCTATCGCAGCTCGACGTTGGGCAAAGTAAGACGACCACGCAGGATCACAGGGATTGGCCAAGTTACGTAGTGCCGTTTCTCGATCCGGCTTAGGTATGTGCGCCACGTAATCACGCTTGATCGTCTTCACGAAGCTCTCGGCCATGCCGTTGCTCTGCGGGCTGCGAACTGGGGGGTCACCGGCTGCAAGCCGATCTGTCGAGCAAACAGGCACGTCTGGTCGGCGGTGTACGCCGAGCCGTTATCGCTTAGCCATTGCACCGGCGTGGCGGGCAGTTGATCACCGAAGCGCCTCTCCACGCTTTCCAGCATCAAGTCGCGGATATCATCGCCGCTGTACCCGGTCGGGCTCGCGACCTAGCCGATGGCCTCGCGATCACAGCAGTCCAGGGCGAAGGTTACGCTCAATTTGGCTCCGTCCTCGCAGCGGAACTCAAAGCCGTCCGAGCACCAACGCGTATCGCTGGTTTGCACCGCAATACGGCCTTCGTGCCGACGCGGCACGCCGGGCTGTTTTCGTAGACAGATTCAGCAGCGGTTGCAGGTGCTCGCCGCACTGGATCACCCAGCGCGCCAGGGTTTGGCGGGGGATATCGACGCCGTGACGACCGAGGATTTTTTTGAAGCGGTGCAGCGGCAGACCATCGACGTATTTGGTGATCAACAGCATCGCCAGGACGCTAGGACTGGCCATGCTCTTTTCGATCAGTTGAGCCGGTTTGTCGGCGGTGACCGGTGCGGCTTCACAGCCGCGGCAGCCGTAGACCTTGTCCGCTGGTTCCCTTCACAACCACTGGCCAACGCAGAGCGTTTTACCCATGCAGCGAAACGATTAGCGGACAGGAAACGGTCCCGTGGCTCGCACAACAGTCGTGAACCAGTTGCACCAAAACAGACTCGATCCGTCGCAGATCCGCGAGCTTGCCACGCACATCCCCAAGCTTCTGCTCGGCGAGCACGCGCGCTTCATCACAGTGAGCGCCGTCATCGAGCCTCAACAGCCCGGCCACTTCTTCGAGGCTAAAGCCCAGCCGTTGCGCGGACTTTACGAATTTCACCCGGGCGACATCGGGGGTTGGGGAGCAATGGAACTGAAAACCAACGTAAGCCGAATTAGAGTTCGTTTTACTCGTCAGCGACTGCGAATTAACGAACTTTGATTCGTGAGAAAGGTTTATTGCACTGATTTTCGGGTGTTGGTGACCTTTCCTCGCGATAGCGGAAACGGTTTCATAAAACGGTCGTTTTTCGAAACTATCCAGACGTTGCAAGGGTTTGCGGGGCAGCGACTGAGCTTAAGTGCACTTTCTGTTCCGTTGCTCCCCCAACCCCTATTTCCAGCAGCGAGGTGATGAATTCGTTTTGCTGTTGTGCGGCGGCGACAAAAGCAGCCAAAGCCGTGATATTGAAGCGGCTAAAAAACTCGCCAGCGAGTGGAGGTCAGAATGAGCGAAAAAATTTACGACTACGACCCAGCAGCAGCCCTAGACGGCCCTGAAGCAATCGCCGTCTTCATGGCGGAGCCCTGCCATTTCCTCTCAGCGCCATAATCCAGGACCTTCATCTCCTCTCTCCTTGATTCCGTACTTAACTACGGAGGTAGAGTTGAATCGTGGATCGAAAACCCGAGAGGAGATCGCCGTTATGAAACACCTAAGACTGCTGCTGGTAGTGGGTGCGACTCTGCTGTCATCCACCGTATGGGCCGAGGGCGGGAGCGACCGAGCGATTGAGCGAATTGCTGCACGCGAGAGGGCTGAAGCGACCCTGGTGGCGGAAACCGTCAAGGAGATTAAGCAACTGGGCCCCACGGCGGCAGGCCGTAGCGAAGCGCAGCCCGCCTGTCCGCCTGCAAAGTAGAGCCTGTGCTACTCGACCAGATGCAACGTGAGCCCACTCTGCTGAGGCGCGAGGGCAAATAGCAATACCAAACTGTGCCCTTTGCAAGTGCTCCTTTGGCCATTCAGCGGCGCTCATTGAGCGCCGCTTTTTTCTAAGCGCAAGCCGACCAACAGGGGCGCCTTACGCAACGGGAAATCCTCGGTTAACGCCCGAGTTGTCCCCATGCAGCGAAACGATCAGCGGACAGGAAACAGTCCCGTGGCTCGCACAACAGTCGTGAACCAGTTGCTCCAAAACTGACTCGATCCGTCGCAGATCCGCGAGCTTGCCACGCACATCCCCAAGCTTCTGCTCGGCGAGCACACGCGCTTCATCGCAGTGAGCACCGTCATCCAGCCTCAACAGCCCGGCCACTTCATCGAGGCTAAAGCCCAGCCGTTGCGCGGATTTAACGAATTTCACCCGGGCGACATCCGCCTCACCGTAACGGCGAATGCTGCCGTAGGGCTTGTCCGGTTCGGGTAACAGCGCCTTGCGTTGATAGAACCGGATGGTTTCCACGTTGACCCCGGCCGCCTTGGCGAAAGCGCCAATGGTCAGGCTTTCCAAATTGTTTTTCATACCGCTTGATTCCGTACATGACTACGGGACTAACCTTAAACCATCGATCAAATGCTCGAAAGGAGAAATGCATGTCTGAACCATCAAACGGGCGCGCCCCTCTTGTCGCCGGGGGGCTTGCGGCGATTCTCGCCTCGGCTTGCTGCCTGGGGCCGCTGGTTCTGATCGCCCTGGGGTTCAGCGGCGCTTGGATCGGCAACTTGACGGTGTTGGAACCTTATCGCCCGATCTTCATCGGCGCGGCGCTGGTTGCACTGTTCTTTGCCTGGCGGCGCATCGTCCGACCGACCGCAGCCTGCAAGCCGGGCGAGGTGTGCGCGATTCCGCAAGTGCGCACCACCTACAAGCTCATTTTCTGGTTCGTCGCCGTGTTGGTCTTGGTCGCGCTTGGTTTTCCCTACGTCATGCCATTTTTCTACTAACCAGGAGTTCATCATGAAAAAACTGTTTGCCTCCCTCGCTCTCGCCGCTTTCGTTGCCCCCGTGTTCGCCGCCACCCAGACCGTCACGCTGTCCGTACCGGGCATGACCTGCTCCACCTGCCCGATCACCGTCAAGAAGGCGATTTCCAAGGTCGAAGGCGTCAGCAAAGTTAACGTGACCTTCGAGACACGCGAAGCGGTTGTCACCTTCGATGATGCCAAGACCAGCGTGCAGAAGCTGACCAAGGCCACCGAAGACGCAGGCTATCCGTCCAGCGTCAAGAAGTGAGGCACTGAAAACGGCAGCGCAGCACATCTGACGCCCTTGTCTGCTACCACAAACGAAAAAGGATCTGTCGCATGACCCATCTAAAAATCACCGGCATGACCTGCGACTCGTGCGCGGCGCACGTCAAGGAAGCGCTGGAAAAAGTACCCGGCGTCCAATCTGCCATAGTGTCCTATGCCAAGGGCGCGGCCCAGCTCGCCCTTGATCCAGGCACAGCGCCGGACGCACTGACCGCCGCCGTGGCTGGCCTGGGCTACAAAGCGATGCTCGCCGATGCCCCGCCGACCGACAACCGCACTGGGCTGTTCGACAAGGTGCGCGGCTGGATGGGTGCCGCCGACAAGGGCAGCGGCGGCGAGCGCCCGTTGCAAGTCGCCGTGATCGGCAGCGGTGGAGCCGCGATGGCGGCAGCACTGAAGGCCGTCGAGCAAGGCGCGCAGGTCACGCTGATTGAGCGCGGCACCATCGGCGGCACCTGCGTCAACGTCGGTTGTGTGCCGTCCAAGATCATGATCCGCGCCGCCCACATCGCCCATCTGCGCCGGGAAAGCCCATTCGACGGCGGCATGCCACCCACACCGCCGACGATCTTGCGCGAGCGGCTGCTGGCCCAGCAGCAGGCCCGTGTCGAAGAACTCCGTCATGCCAAGTACGAAGGCATCCTGGACGGCAATTCAGCCATCACCGTTCTGCACGGTGAAGCGCGTTTCAAGGACGACCAGAGCCTTATCGTTAGTTTGAACGAGGGTGGTGAGCGCGTCGTGATGTTCGACCGCTGCCTGGTCGCCACGGGTGCCAGTCCGGCCATGCCGCCGATTCCGGGCCTGAAAGAGTCACCCTACTGGACTTCGACCGAGGCCTTGGTCAGCGACACCATTCCCGAACGCCTGGCCGTCATCGGCTCGTCGGTGGTGGCGCTGGAACTGGCGCAAGCCTTCGCCCGGCTGGGTAGCCAGGTCACGATCCTTGCGCGCAGCACGCTGTTCTTCCGCGAAGACCCTGCCATCGGCGAGGCCGTCACAGCCGCCTTCCGTGCCGAAGGAATCAAGGTACTGGAACATACGCAAGCCAGCCAAGTCGCCCATGTGGACGGCGAATTCGTGCTGACCACTGGACAGGGCGAAGTGCGCGCCGACAAGCTGCTGGTCGCCACCGGCCGGACACCGAACACGCGCAGCCTGGCATTGGAAGCGGCGGGGGTAGCCGTCAATGCGCAGGGGGCCATCGTCATCGACAAGGGCATGCGCACCAGTAGCCCGAACATCTACGCGGCCGGCGACTGCACCGACCAGCCGCAGTTCGTCTATGTGGCGGCAGCGGCCGGCACTCGTGCGGCCATTAACATGACCGGCGGCGACGCAACGCTCGATCTCGACGCTATGCCGGCAGTCGTGTTCACTGATCCGCAAGTTGCCACGGTTGGCTACAGTGAAGCAGAAGCCCAGCGCATCGGCCTGCAAACCGACAGTCGTACTCTCACGCTCGACAATGTGCCGCGTGCACTCGCCAACTTCGACACGCGCGGCTTTATCAAGCTTGTCGCTGAGGCTGGATCTGGACGCATTCTTGGGGTTCAGGCTGTAACACCGGAAGCAGGCGAGATCATCCAGACTGCCGCGATTGCCATCCGGGCTCGCATGACCGTCCAGGATCTTGCCAACCAACTTTTCACCTACCTCACCATGGTGGAAGGTCTCAAACTGGTGGCACAGACTTTCTCGAAGGATGTGACACAGCTATCGTGCTGTGCGGGCTAAACCAAGGACACGAAAAGAGCGACAGAGGAGTTTTTATGTTTTGCGATATTAGACTAACAGCACGTTGCACCCGTGCATGCTTAACCATTCTGTTGGCGGGTACTGCAGCGTTTGGCTTGTCAAACAATGCGCTGGCGGCCTACGACTTTTCTAAGCTGGGAGCAGCGATCGAAACATTGGCGCCGGAGACCGTCGACGGCTGGGAAAAGAAAGCGAGGGCGGGCGATGCCATGGCGCAGAACATCATGGGTCTTGCCTACAAATGCGGTATGGGCGTAAAACAAGACCATGCTGCATCGATCCAGTGGTTTCGCAGGGCGGCCGAGCAGGGTGAAGCTGATGCGCAGTTCAACCTGGGGCGCCTCTACGCAAGCGAAGTCGACGGTATGTATAAGAAAGGGCGTGCGGCTCCTGCCGACGATGCACAGGCGTTCAAGTGGTACCGCCTCTCTGCCGAGCAGGGACACACGCAGGCTCAAGTCAGGCTGGCTCAACTGTTTGCGAAGGGGCTCGGTGAGGTCGCGCGCGACCAGGTTCAGGCCTACAAGTGGATGAGTCTGGCAGCAGCGTCAGGAGAACCAACGGCAGCAAAAGTCATTGCCGACTATGCGGCTCAAATGAAGCCCGAACAGGTGCAGCAAGCGCAATTGCTGGTCCAGGAATGGAAACGCCGGCAAAGCGCACGCTGACGTGATCTTTGAAAAGCGCGGCATGTAATCGCCAAGGGTGGGTTTATGCCGCGTAACCGCTGCTTGGATGTTGGAGGTGGAAATTGGACAAGACTATATATTCCAAAAAGATTGCCGAGAGCCTCTCATCTGGCAATCATCCAGAAGAGTTCGCAACCCTCTTCGTCACCCTGCTTCGTCAGCTTGTGATGGGAAGGCCTGTGTCACGCGAAGCGCTCGGCACCGCACTCGGATGGTCTGGGCAGAGGGTTGCAACTGTACTTGAGCCGGCGCCCGGTACCGAATATGACGAGCAGGGCAATATCATTGGACTGGGCCTGACGCTACGCGAAACCCCTCACGTTTTTGAAGTGGATGGCCGCCGTTTATACACCTGGTGTGCGCTCGACACCTTGATGTTTCCCGCTTTGATTGGCAAAACAGCCCGTGTCACGTCGCGCTGTGCTGCCACCGGCAGGCCGATTACGCTCACAGTTGCGCCAGAAGCAGTGCTTCAGGTTGAACCGGCGGAAACAATGGTGTCTCTGCTAACGCCGGATGCTTCACCCGACATTCGCTGTTCCTTTTGCTGTCATGTGCATTTTTTTGCATCGCCTTCTGTTGCAAATGCATGGGCTTCGACGCACCCGGGGATAGAGCTCGTGCCTGTCGAGAATGCATTCGGTCTCGGACATCTGATCGCGCATAAGCTGTTAGAAGACAGCGAGCGAAACACGGCATGAATGCCTACTCGATTTCGAAGCTTGCTGAAGATGCAGGCGTAAGCGTGCATGTTGTGCGCGACTACTTGATGCGCGGGTTGTTGCATCCCGCCTGGCGAACCGAAGGTGGCTACAACGTTTTCGATGCCAAAACACTGGAACGGTTGCGTTTCCTGCGCGTGGCCTTCGAGTCGGGACCCAGGCTCGACGAGTTAACGCGACTTTGCAGGGCGTTGGATGCAGGCGATAGCAAGTGCGTACACGGATGTGTCGAGCAACTGCGTCGGAAGATCGATGTGCGCCGAAAAGAGCTGATGGTGATCGAGACCTCTTTAGGCGAGTTGGCGTCCAGTGCATAACCTCACTATCTGTCGCCAGTGCGGCTACGTCGAAGAGCTGCACCTTGATGAAATTAGCGATCAGCTTGCCGCCCTGGCCCAGCGCCAAGGCTTCAACGTTGAGCGCCAAACGATTGAGCTTCAGGGCTTATGTCAAGCATGCCGATCCGTGAGTAATGCCTAATGTCCCAATTTGATGAACTCGCCCCTCAACAGCTTTTTAAGGCGTTAGAGTCAGCGACCACAACAGCTTCCCTGCCCAAGCTTGCAACGCTACTAGATGCCATTCGCTTTAATGAAGACGGCCTGATTCCCGCCATTGCCCAGCAACATGATACGGGCGAAGTACTGATGATGGCGTGGATGAACCGAGAAGCCCTGGAAGAGACGTTAACAACGCAGCGAGTTTGCTACTTCTCACGCTCGCGCCAAAAGCTATGGCGCAAAGGTGAGACATCAGGACAGCAACAGCGCCTTAAAAGCGCAGCGCTAGATTGCGATGGTGATACGCTGCTGGTTCAGGTGGAGCAAACTGGTCCCGCGTGCCATTCCGGCCGTCGCAGCTGCTTTTATGTGTCGCTCGGTGCAGACAGCGCCAAGATTACCAGCGAGCCGCTGATTGATCCGGCCACGCTATACGGTAAAAAAGCGCCGTGAAAAATTGGCTGTTCGCCATTAAACAGGTTTTTCTTAAGCTGCTAACAGCAGTGATGGTGGGCTGTATTCGCGTTTACCAATACACCATCAGCCCACTGCTTGGCCCTCGCTGCCGCTTCTGGCCAAGCTGCTCTTCCTATACCATCGAGGCCATCCAGGTGCACGGCCCTTTCAAAGGCGGCTGGATGGCTGTCAAACGCATCGTGAAATGCCACCCAGGCAGCCCAGGCGGCATGGATCCGGTGCCCGGTGGGCGCAGCGAAGCGCTCTGCCGTGAAAATGACGACCGCCCTACTGAGCGTTGCCGCTCAACCTTCTGCCGCCACTAACGTTTATCCTTGCTTAGCCACCTGATAGATACGCTCTAACATGGCGTGCAGGCCGTTACTGCGCGTGGGTGAAAGGTGCTTATCAAGCCCGAGATCTTTCAAGAAATGCGGCTCGGTCTGATTGATCTCTTCGGCTGTGCGCTCACTATAGATACGCAGCAATACGGCAATTAACCCTGATACGATGGCAGCATCCGATGTAGCCTTGAACACCAGTTTGTCGCCTGCCTGTTCATGGCACGTCCACACGTTGGATTGGCAGCCTTGGATTTTATATTCTTCCGTACGACGCTCCTCCGGAAAGTCAGGCAGCTGCTTTCCCATATCAATAATGTACTGATAACGGTCCATCCAGTTATCAAACATCTCAAACTCTTCGACCAGCTCCTGTTGGGCTAGCTCTGCGCCTGAAGTTGCCATGGCGTATCCTTTGCGTTGATGAATCACAGTCGCGGCTATTATAACGTTTCAGCCCCTGCTTTTGGGGGCGTTTTCAAGCGGTGGCGCTGCTGCTCTTGATGCCACTCATCGGCTTCGGTGTGCAAATAACGGCTGGTGGTATCTAGCTTGGCATGGCGAGCGCTTTCCGCTAAGTAACGCGAGTTATTGTCAAATTCTGTGTATGGCCGGTCAGGCGGCAGTCCTGTCTGACTGATCGGTCAAGGGTTCGCCGTCCTTGAACTGGACGTTGTTCACGACCAGCTCCAGCTTGTTGAACCCCTTGATCCGCTTCCAGCGCTTCTGGGCGCTCTGAAGCAGCTTGAAGACCATCGCCAGGGTCGTCGCTCTGGAGCCGCAGTTCCGGCTGCGCTTGCTCCGCAGGCGGACCGTGGCGAAGGTCGACTCGATCGGGTTGGTGGTGCGGATATGCACCCAGTGTTCTGCCGGGTAGTCATAGAACGCCAGCAGCTCCTCCCGATCCTTGGCCAGGCACTCCATGGCTCTGGGGTACTTGGCCTCGAAGCGTTTCACCGTGCGATCGAAAGCCTTGTGCGCCTCATCGCGGGTCTCGGCCATCCAGATCTCATGGAGGTCGGCCTTGACCTTGGGCTGCACGGATTTCGGCAGTTTATTCAATACGTTGGCAGTCTTATGGACCCAGCAGCGCTGGTGCTCGGTCTCTGGATAGACCTTGCTCAACGCCGCCCAGAAGCCCATGGCGCCGTCGCCAACCGCTAGCTTGGGGGCCGTCGTCAGCCCGCGCTCGCGTAGCCCCGTGAGCAGCTCTTTCCAGCTGGCCTCTGACTCACGCTGCCCATCCTCGACGACGACCAACTCCTTGCGGCCCTGCTCAGTGACGCCGATGATCACCAGCAGACACAGACGGTCATCCATGCGCACGTTGCTGTACACGCCGTCTGCCCACCAGTAGACGTAGCGCTGCTCTGATAAGCCCCGCTTCTGCCACTCGGCGTGCTCAGCCTCCCACTGCTTCTTGAGCCGCGACACAGTATTGGGGTCGTCTCAGAATTCGGAAAATAAAGCACGCTAAGGCGTAGTCACCCCGTGACTCCCCCGCGCCGATGCAGCGAGCTTCGTTCCGTCTTGCAGTGACGCAATCAGCGGGCAGGAAACGTTCCCTTTCCGCGCATGGCAGGCGCACACCAGTTCAGACAGCACGGCCTCCATGCGTGCCAAGTCGGCCATCTTCTCGCGCACATCCTTGAGCTTGTGCTCGGCCAGGCCGCTGGCTTCCTCGCAATGGGTGCCATCCTCCAGCCGCAGTAGCTCGGCGATTTCGTCCAGGCTAAAGCCCAGCCGCTGGGTCGATTTCACGAACCGCACTCGTGTTACATCCGCCTCGCCATAGCGGCGAATGCTGCCATAGGGCTTGTCTGGCTCCGGCAGCAGGCCCTTGCGCTGGTAGAACCGGATGGTCTCCACATTGACCCCGGCCGCCTTGGCAAAAACGCCAATGGTCAGATTCTCCAAATTTTTTCCATATCGCTTGACTCCGTACATAACTACGGAAGTAAGCTTAAGCTATCCAAACCAAATTTGAAAGGGCAAGCGTATGTCTGAACCTCAAAACGGGCGCGGGGCGCTCTTCACTGGCGGGCTAGCCGCCATCCTCGCCTCGGCTTGCTGCCTGGGGCCGCTGGTTCTGATCGCCCTGGGATTCAGCGGGGCCTGGATCGGTAACCTGACCGTGCTGGAACCGTACCGCCCGCTCTTCATCGGCGCGGCACTGGTGGCGCTGTTCTTCGCCTACCGGCGCATTTTCCGCCCCGCTCAAGCCTGCGCACCGGGCGAGGTCTGCGCCATCCCTCAGGTACGTACCTCCTACAAGCTGCTGTACTGGCTGGTGGCGGCCTTGGTGCTGGTCGCGCTCGGCTTCCCCTACATCCTTCCCTTGTTCTACTGATCAGGAGTTCACCATGAGAAAACTGCTCGCATCCTTAGCCCTCGCCAGCCTGGTCGCCACACCCGTCTGGGCGGCCACGCAGACCGTCACCCTGGCGGTGCCGGGCATGACCTGCGCCGCCTGCCCGATTACGGTGAAGACGGCGTTGACCAAGGTCGATGGCGTGACCAAGGCTGAGGTGAGTTTCGAGAACCGCGAGGCCATCGTCACCTTCGACGATACCAAGACCAATGCCCTGGCGCTGACTAAGGCGACCGAGGACGCTGGCTATCCGTCCAGCGTCAAGCAATAGGAGGGACTTCCGATGGCAAATCCTCTCAATCTGTTCACGCGGATCGGTGACAAAGCCGGCTCCGTCGGCGTGCTGATTTCTGCCATAGGCTGCGCCATGTGCTTTCCCGCCCTTGCTAGTCTGGGGGCCGCGTTCGGTCTGGGCTTTTTGAGCCAGTGGGAAGGCCTGTTCATCACCACGCTGCTGCCTCTGTTTGCTGGACTGGCTCTGCTCGTCAATGCCCTCGGCTGGCTCAATCATCGGCAGTGGCGACGGACTGCGCTCGGCCTGATCGGTCCTACCCTGGTACTGGCAGCGGTATTTTTTATGCGGGCTTATGGCTGGCGGAGCGGTTGGCTGCTCTATATCGGCCTGGCCCTCATGTTTGGGGTGTCGATATGGGATCTCGTGTCGCCCGCTCATCGCCGTTGTGGGCCGGATGCCTGTCCGACGCCGCCAAACCAGTGAACCTGACAAGAGACGATCTAATGAGTAACGAAATGACCGAACTGAAAATCATTGGTATGACCTGCGCCTCCTGTGTCGTGCATGTGAAAGAGGCCTTGGAGAAGATTCCGGGCGTGCATCGGGCGGATGTTTCCTACGCCAGCGGGAAGGCCGAACTGAAGGTCGACGAGGGCGCAAGCCGTGAGCAGATGCAGGCCGCTGTCGAGGCCCTGGGGTATCGAGCGGCGTTCGAAGACGCCATGGTACAAGCCCGTCCTGGCCTGCTCGATAAGGCACGGGGTTGGTTGAGCAGCACTGACGCCGGGAAAGAGGGCGACAAGCTCCACGTCGCGGTCATCGGCAGTGGTGGCGCCGCCATGGCGGCCGCGCTCAAGGCGGTGGAAGGCGGTGCCCGCGTCACCCTGATCGAGCGCGGCATCATCGGCGGCACCTGCGTCAACGTGGGCTGCGTGCCCTCCAAGATCATGATTCGTGCCGCGCATGTGGCCCATCTGCGCCGCGAGAGCCCGTTCGACGCCGGGCTTTCCGCCATGACGCCGACCGTCCTACGCGAACGTCTGCTCGCGCAGCAACAAGACCGTGTCGCCGAACTGCGCCACGCCAAGTACGAAAGCATCCTGGAGAGCACGCCGGCGATCAGCGTGCTGCGCGGCACCGCCCGTTTCCAGGACGGCCACACGCTCAGCGTGAAACTGGCCGAGGGTGGCGAGCACATCGTAGCCTTCGACCGCTGCCTGGTCGCCACCGGCGCAAGCGCGGCCGTTCCACCGATTCCAGGACTGAAAGACACGCCGTACTGGACCTCAGACCAGGCACTGGCGAGCGATACAATCCCTAAGCGGCTCGCCGTGATCGGCGCCTCCGTAGTGGCAGTGGAACTGGCGCAGGCCTTCGCCCGGCTGGGTAGCGAGGTCACGATCCTGGCACGCAGTGCGATGTTCTTCCACGAAGACCCGGCCATCGGCGCGGCGGTGACGGAGGCCTTCCGTATGGAGGGCATCGAAGTGCTGGAGCAAACGCAAGCCAGCCAGGTGTCCCACGCCAACGGCGAGTTCGTACTGGCCACCAACCATGGTGAGTTACGTGCCGACCAACTGCTCGTCGCCACCGGCCGCACGCCCAATACCCAGGGCCTGAACCTGGAAGCGGCCGACGTGCAGCTGGACGAGCGCGGCGGCATCCAGATCGACGAGCGCATGCGCACCAGCGCAGCGGATATCTATGCGGCCGGCGACTGCACCGACCAACCGCAGTTCGTCTACGTCGCGGCAGCGGCTGGCACCCGCGCGGCAATCAACATGACCGGCGGCGAGGCCAAGCTCAATCTCGACGTCATGCCGGCCGTGGTGTTCACCGATCCGCAAGTGGCCACCGTCGGCTACAGCGAAGCCGAAGCGCAGCACGCCGGGATCGAAACCGACAGCCGCACCTTGACCCTGGACAACGTGCCGCGCGCGTTGGCCAACTTCGACACGCGGGGTTTCATCAAGTTGGTTGCCGAAGCGGGCTCCGGCCGACTGCTGGGAGTGCAGGCTGTGGCCCCGGAAGCAGGAGAACTGATCCAGACGGCGGTACTCGCCATCCGCAACCGTATGACCGTGCAGGAATTGGCTGACCAGTTGTTCCCCTACCTGACGATGGTCGAGGGACTGAAACTCGCCGCACAGACCTTTAACAAAGACGTCAAACAATTGTCCTGCTGCGCAGGGTAATGAGAGAGGGAGGTTGAAACATGAGCAACACGGCAGACGATCTCGGTAGGTGCGACAGCCTACGCAAGACATGGCAGTTGGTCAGCTTCTGGGGCCTGCCTGCCGTCGTGGCGACGATAGCGATTGTTCTGTCTAATCGACGCCCCGCGTTGTTCCTGGCAGCAGGCGCCGCGCTGGCCGTGATGGGCGGCGCCTGCCTGGTCAACGCCACGCGTTGTCGCCGCCTTCACTGCTACATAACGGGGCCTCACTTCCTGTTGCTCGCAGTTGGTGCGCTATTGGCTTATGTGTTTGACCAAAACGGCGAGCATCTCTCCAGGTTGTGGCTGCTACTGGCTCTGGGAGCTGCACCGTTGCTCATCTGGCTACCTGAGCGCCTAGCCGGAAGGAAATATCTGAGCGCCCCAGTTTGCGGTGAAGGTCGGGAGTGTCGGCGATGAATGCCTACTCCATATCCAGATTGGCCGAGGACGCGGGCGTCAGTGTCCATATAGTCCGAGATTATATGCTGCGCGGCTTGCTGCACCCCGCGCGGCGCACGGAAAGCGGTTACGGCATTTTCGATGAGCGGTCCCTGGCGCGGCTGTGCTTCGTACGTGCCGCCTTTGAGTCCGGTATCGGGCTCGACGAATTGGCGCGGCTCTGTCGAGCGCTCGATGCAGACGATAGTACCGATGTGATCGGGTGTATCGACCGCTTGCTTGGGCAAATCGCGACCCGGCTGGCAGCTTTAGACGCAGTGAAAACGGAGTTGGCCGGGCTGACTCATCGTGCCATCGAAGGTCACACCCATGCGTAATACCAACCAATCCGAATCAATCAAGATGCCCCGCTGGCACGCCTACACGTGGGGTGTGCTCGCCGCGCTCACTTGCCCCTGCCATCTGCCGGTGCTGGCATTACTGCTCTCGGGGACTGCGGCCGGGGCCTTCGTCAGCGAGCATTGGAGCCTCGCGACGCTCGTGCTGACGGTTCTCTTCGTCCTCTTCCTGAGAGCGGCTCTACGGGCCTTTCGGAAGCGGGCGTGACCCGCTCGGAGCACGGCGCGGTCTCCGCTGCCGAGTTGCGGCAGGCTTGGGAGCGTTGGGAATTGTTGCTGCACTGCCAGCCGCAGGTCGATCTGCGCGCAGGTTCGATCGCAGGTGTGGAAGAGTTACTAGGTTTTCTTGGACGATGGAGAAACCCCATCATGAACGCAAACGACACCCCCACTATCAGTTGCTGCGAATGTTGCAAGGAAATTTCCCTTGACGCCGCACTGACGCCGGAAGGTACCGAGTACGTCGTGCACTTCTGTGGCCTTGAATGCTATCAGCGCTTCATATCGCGCGCGGATAAGAGAGCGGCATCCGAGCCTGATCACCCCTGCACACCAGAGGTCAGTACCCGTCACGACGACTAATCTTTGCCTCTGGAAAGTGGCTCTGGTTTTTTTTAGAAAGCGTGAGTCCATTGAGATTTAATGCAAGTCCGCTCGTGGCTAATGTAAGCCCGAAGGCTTCGTCAGTAGTTTTATCTAGGCCGATGCCCGGGAGGATGGCAGCGTGCCTACAGGGCGTTAAAACCGGCTACCCAGAGTCAAATTCACCCCACAGTACAGCGATGCTATAGAGTTACTCGTCAGTCCTGCAGCATCAGTTTTACTCTGCACCTCCATTGTATTCAGTCTGCCGGCAGCCCATTTGCACGAATAGTCTAGTCCTGATAGTCAGGAGCAAGCGCTGCCAAAGGAGCAACGTGTTTAGAACCCGCCTGCAAGCATGAACATAAAGCAGAAATATCCTCTTGAAGGGCCATCGCCTGCGCCCAAATACTGTCGACATCACTGGTAGCCACAGTGAGGGGGAAACCTTCCAGTACCGTCATGGCCATGCCATGCAGGCGTAGGAAGTCTTCTCGAATGCTGCCGACCCCTCCGATTTCAGCAAGGCAGGCATCCAGCCGGTCGACCAAGTTGAGCAACTGAGCGGTGTCGTAGCTTGCACGCAGAGAGTCGAGTACCTTGGTATCGACGTCCCCATAAGGTGTCACGCGGAACGAAGCTGGCGGGATATGCATCAGTTCGTCACCTCAACGTTGCTGTCAGACATCTGTTTCGCACGCATTGATCCCGCAGCCTGCTGGAAAATGGAATCCTTGATCCAGGGTTCCGGTGGGCGTTTGAGTTTCAGGTTGAACTCCCCAAAACGTTTGACATTGCTGGTTAGGTAGGGGCTGAGAAACGATACGTCGTCGTCAGTGAACTGCCAGCCATCACGGGCGAGCTTCTGCAGGATGCGCATCATGTCCACGGTGTTCTGCAGGATCACCGACGAGGCCACCATGTCGTTGTAGCGCAGGCGTTTCTGTTGCTCGTCCGGATCGTTTTCGGCGATCACGTCACCGCCAAAGGACAGCCACTTAGAGAAGCCGTTGTAGGACTCGATCTTATTGGTGTTGGCGGTGACTTCCTGGCGCAACTCGCGGCTGCCGATCCAGTTGAGTAGGAAGATCGTCCGGATCACGCTGCCCAGCGCTTGCGCGGCATGATAGAGCTTGTTGCGCCGACTGTAGGAGCCAAGTTTGCGCAGCAGCATAGGTGAGGAAATCTTGCCGGCCTGGATTGACAACGCGACCTGCATCAGATCCTGCCAGTGGGTTTCGATCAGGTGCCAGTCGGCGGTGTCGGTGAACAGACGGTTGATGTGTTTATACGAAACGCCGCGATCTGGCCGGCACATCACCAGGTCGCGCCAGTTGCGGATACGCGGCATCAGATTGATGCCCAGCAGATGAGTGAAGGCGAACACCGTGGCCGACTGGCCCTGGGTGTCAGAGTACACCGTATCGGGTTCGACGCTGAGGTCGACCTTGAGCAACCCCTCAATCACATAGATTGCCTCCCAGATACCAGGCGGGATGAAGTGCTGGAACACCGCGATGTAGTTATTGGCCACGTGTCGGTACGCCACGGCCCCCATCTTGCGATAGCGGAAGTGGTAGCCGGCCAGCAGATTGTCGTCATAGAAGTCGAACTGCGTACCGTCCGCGGCCACCGCCTTGCCATCGCCCCAGAGCTTGGGCAGGTCAAGTTGCAGATAGAGTTCCACCAGCTCGCGGTTAGCCTTGTCTAACTTCTCAAGCGAGAGATGGCGGCGATTCGTATAGGACAGCATGTGCGGCGTGACATTACCGGCCAGATGCCGTGCGGCCTGGTTGGGGCCAAGGTTGCAGCCCATGGCGAAGATCGTCATCAGGTAGCGCTCGGCCGGTTCTTTGAGCTTTGGCTCGTTGCCGGACATCGGCCCGAAATGCCGAGTGAACTGAATCCAATGCTCAATGTTGGCCATGATGTCGAGCACGTGCCTGGCCGGCATGCGCTGCATAAGCGCCGTCTGTAGCGAGATGGCCGAAGGCGGGATGTCCCGCGCTATCACTCGGCGTAGCACCGGTTCGCCGGCTTCATTGATCGATACGTCACCTCGGCAAGAAGGGAATTTTTCATCCAGATGCTGCGCGGTTTCCTCCAGCTGAATCTTGAGGGAGGCGACAAACTCCTTCGCCGTGCCAGGCAGCCCCACCTTTTCGCAGTAGGCCGGTAGACGATGGAAACATTCTTCCCAGGGCAGCAACTGCTTACGGTAGTCGGCGAAAGATTCCGACCCCAGCACGCACATATCACCCGAGCGCAGCTCACTGGCCAGGTAAGAGAACACGCAGACTTCCAGATAGCGCCGGTTGGTAGGTGGCCCTTCACTGGCAGGACGACGCACGACCTTAACCCAGCGCTCCGACGCAAACGACAAGTCGACATGCTCGTCGATCCACTCGCGGTGTAGATTTTCGCTGTCCTGGATGAGCTGAAGCGCCTGGATAAGTGAGCGATCCTGAGTCGTGGGTTCCAGTTGAAGAAGGTGGCTCAGACGGAACAACAGCGAGCGATGGGACTTGAAGTGCTTCCAGATCAGCGGCAGGTAGTTGTTACCGCCCGTAGCCTGGACTTCGGCGCAAGTCTCGCGCAACCGATCCAGGTTGCCATCGGGAGAGAGGAATTCCCGGATCAGACTGCCAGCCTCCTGGTCATCCGGTTCCTGAACAAGAATCTGCACCACGCCATCCAGGGTGGCCGCCAGTTGCTCCAGCTTCTGGCGTTGCCGCGCCTGGATTTGCTCCAACTCCTCCTTGGCGCGTTTGTGGATCGTCGAAATCCGTCGGATGAACATCTCGGCCAGGTGATCCCGAGTTCGCACCCGCATCCGATAGATCAAGGCCAGCATCAGTGTGTAGCGTTTCGGCAGCGAGCAGTCCTTCAGCTCGGCGACGTCCGACGCGGCGGCTTGGGTGGCGAAGTGGCGGATCTTAGCATCGACGACCCCCTCAAGAATGGCATCCAGATCTCCGAAGCTCTCTAACCACGCCAGGTGGTCGATCAACACCTCCAGGTGCTTGCGGGAAGGCTTCTTGGGTGCCTGCTTGAGTGCGTTGAAGTCACTCTGCCGACGCCCGAAATCCGTGTCGAGCAGCTCCTTTAGCTTGTAGATCACCTCGATTGGCGCTCGGAGCACGATCAGGTTGAAGGTAACTTCCTGAGCACTCGCCAAAGCGGTTTCTGCGATGTTGTTGAGCGTCGAATAAGCCGGAAGCTCATAGCCACGCTGAATCAGCTCATCAAGCATGGCATTAATGAGATCGACTCGCTGCTCAAGCACTACAGCGCAGTCACGTGCGATTTCCTCAGTGATCGCTAGCCCGTCGCTGCTATAGAAGGGTGTAACCTGCAGGTACTGCCGAACCGCCGCTTGGTGTCGGTAAAGGGTGCGGGGGTTGCTGTAGCGCGGAGCTATTCGTGCGCCGTAGCGAAGGCATTGTCGGACATGACTGATGAGCTCCTGAGGAAGCTCCTCGAACGGAACAAAATAGTGTAGCTGCTGAAACACCTTTAGTTGGATTGCCAGCCCAATCGATAGCGCTGGACTCTTAGCGGTGTTATTGACCCATTCGATCTCTGAATCAGACAGGGAATAGCATCGATGCAGCTCCTTAGCTGGCAACTGACTGGGCAAGAGCGGGTAGGCTGTCCTTTCCACCGAAGCCATTGAGTTCATCCCCCAAGTAAGGCAAAACATCAGCATAGACGGCTAGTCAGGCGGGGGATGACCAGCAATCAAGAACTCAATAAATTTCCTTTTAGTTCAATATCTTGCAGAACGAATGTCCTAATTTTTGCCTTATCTCGGCATAACCCCTTGCTTGAGTCCGAGAACAAGATAGCCAATCGCAGAACGAAGCGGTGGCGCACTTTTGCGCTCTCAAAGGCGCATTAATGCGCCCTTCGTTTGTTCATCCTGTTGCTAGTATTCGCACGCAAACGCGGGTCTACCTGATCCGGTTTACGCCAGGAGAAAGCGATGGCAGCTTCACAACCACTCAACAAACAAACCGCTTATTGGGGCGTTCCGTGGGAGAATTCTTACGGGTATCCGCAGGCACGGCGGGTAGGGGACGAGATCTACGTATCGGGCCAGTTCAATCATGACGAAGAAGGCAACCTGGTCGCGCCGGCACCCTTGGATCGTGACGGCAGGCCCTGTGATTTCTCTTCGATGGGGGATCAGATGCGCGCCGCCTACGACAATATTGCCAAGCTGCTCGCGCTATACGGGGCGACGCTTGAAGATGTCGTGGAAGAGACGCTGTACGTGCTGGACATGGACGCGGCCTTTGCCGTGGTCGGCAAGGTGCGCAAGGCCGCCTACGGCACGGAACGGCCTCAATGCGCCAGCAACATCATCGGCGTATCGAGGCTTGCCCAGCGCCCACAGCTGATCGAAATCGCCTGCAAAGCGGTACTTGGCTCACGCGCTGAGTGACTTGCACTCCCGGTTTCGCTCTATGTGACCGGGAGTACCAGTTGGCCCTCGATCAACGGCTTCTGGTTGGCAACGGCAGCTGCACAGAACGTCATGAATGCTTTGACCCGCCACGATTTGCGGATGTCCTGGTGCGTCAGCAGCCACAGCTCATCCTGCAGCTCCGGCACCACCGGGCCGACGCGTTCAAGCCCTGGCGTGATATCACCCAGCATGCAGGGCAAAAATCCCACCCCCAGGCCCGCCGCGATTGCAGCACTTGCCGCCGCAACCGAATCGGTGCGGTACGAGATGCACTCGGCTGCGACCCTGTTTTCGACATAGCTCGTTGCCTTGAGCCCGCGTAGCGCTGCGGAATAGGAAACCCATGCCTGGCCTTCAGTGAACAGAGGAGTAGGCGATGTGTGGTTGCTGCTGCCGTAGGGAGCCCAGGCGATTGTGGCCAGTTTGCGGCCCACCAGGCTTTCGGCGGGTTTCCTGGTCGCTCGAACCGCAATATCCGATTCGTCTCGCGCAAGGCTCAGTGATTCGTTGCCCACCAGCACCTCAATCGTGATGCCTTCATTGAGGGCCTTGAAGTCCGCGATGATGGGGGTGAGGAAGTAAAGCAGCAGTGAGTCGCTGGTGGTGATACGAAGCTTTCCGAGTGGCCCCTGGCCGGCACGTGAGACACGCCGCGTCACGCTGACAATGTCCAGCTCCACGCGCTCGGCGAGTGCACGTAATTCCGCGCCCTCGATTGTTAGCAAATAGCCTGATTTGCGGTGATCGAACAAGGCTACGCCAAGTGTTTTTTCAACCTGGGAGACCCTGCGGGAGACGGTGGACACGTTGATGCCGAGCTTCTTGGCTGTGGCAGCGCGATTGCCACACTCACTGAGCGTTTTGATGATCCGCAGGTCGTCCCATGAGAGCTGGTTGGCAGCCTCGCCCACGTTCCATTTCACGTCCTTGGGGGTAGCCGGGGTAATTGAGACATTTCCAGGTAACGACTTCACGAAATCCGTTCCAGATCAGATTGCGACGATCATACGAGAAGGGGTCGCGTGAACCAAGTATCAGCATGAAGGCGAAGGAGGGGGCTTCGGTCGTCCCTTCATGCACACTCAACACTTGTCGGCGTTATCCTGTCTGTTGAGCCGAGAGTCTTTGGGGAATTACTCATGCGCAAGTTGACACTGTTGTTGGCGATCGCTGCATTTGCGGGTTGCCAAGCGCCGATGCCAACTGCCAACCCACAGATGGCTTGGGTCGATCTCTCGACGCCATTCCCGAATGACCGTGTGCTGTTGGCCGAACGCCTGGATACACAACGCCTGCGTGATGGGCGCTTCTTTGAGGTCAGCCCCGGCAGCCATGAATTGGTCGTCAGGTTCGACTACGAAGTAAATGGTGGCGGTGGCATCAGCCTGATGGGAGGTACCACGGTAAGGCAATGCTACCTGACCATCGACTACGAGCATTTCAAGGCTGGGCAGCGCTACGTGCTCGAGGCCCGCTCCATGGCCATGACGCCAGAGGCGAGGCTTTATGATGCGAAGGGAGAGATTGTGGCAGAGGTTAGGGAATTCTATTGCCTGATGTGATGGTGCTGCGTACATCAATGACTGGCATGGTTGCTTGGGGCCCCTGGATAATGGAGGGGAATCACAAGGGCCATGCCATGCTGACCATCTCTAATAATGTGCACCTGCCAGACGCCGAAATCGAACTGACATACATCCGCGCGCAAGGCGCAGGCGGGCAGAATGTCAACAAGGTGTCCAGCGCCGTGCATCTACGCTTCGACATCACTGCCTCGTCGCTACCCGAGTTTTACAAGGAGCGGTTGTTGGCGGTGCGTGACAATCGCATCACCGGCGACGGCGTGTTGATCATCAAGGCACAACAATACCGCACACAGGAGCAGAACCGTGCGGATGCACTGGCGCGCCTTGCCGAGTTGATCATCAATGCCGGCAAGACCGAGAAGAAACGCCGTCCCACCAAGCCAACCCTCGGCTCGAAGACCCGTCGCCTCGAAGGAAAAGCCAGGCGCAGCACTGTCAAGGCGGGTCGGGGCTGTGAGCGTTGAGGATTAATCAGACTCCCATAAGCCTATGAAGTCAGTACGATTTTTCTTGAGGTAACGGATTAATCAGAATTGAGAATCCAGAGTCCGATTATCTCTTTATGCCTTTTCAACTATTCCGATTAATTCGTCACCCGAGATAGCCTGCATCATGCTGAGCTGAAGCGAACCGCTCCAACTCCGACGAGATGCGCCCACCAAGCACCAACGTTCATCCGTGAGGATGGCGTAACCATAGATCCTTCACTTTGTGCGAAGAGTCCCTGCGCGACGTATTCGCCGCGCAGAAACAGGTTCTGATTGTTCAAACACCAGCAAGCACTGCGCGCTAGGCTGTTTTTGCCTGCTGGAAGGCTACGTGGCCACTAAACGTACTGTCTGATAGTCAGAAACGAATCCCTGGTGATGAGGCTGGTGGCCTTCCCTGTAAAGGTTCGAGTCTTGAATCACCATCCAGTCGATGGTTTTTTTCATAATATTTTAGAATAGAGGTTATTCCGCCAAGGCATAAATTTAATGAATTTAATGCCTGGCATTGATAAATAATAGTGTGGATTTTTTCATTTGTAAGCGCTTGATCGTTCGAGATTAATGCTTCGATGAAATCGTTAGCCAAACTAATTTATATAAAAACCGAGTCCATCAATATACGCATTACTTCTTGGATGTTTGTACAGGGGATTCTAAGTTAAACTCGTACTACTCAGTGAGCTGGAAAAGTAGCGCCCTTGCAGGCCGACGAAATCTTGAGCTAGCCTAACCAACGTCGATTCAAAGAGGGCAGTGAACAGGAGGCTGATAGTAAGGAGGTAAGATGAAGGATCCACCCAGTACGAAAAATGTAGGCGACCAAGTAACAGTCATCGAGCCACAGCAATCACCGATACCCACCCCTTGGGTGTCTAGTGGCCTTGAATACCAACCGGAGTACGTTATACCTTTCAAGGAGGAGACGGCTAGCGAACAAGAGCTACAACAGGCAGAGTTAAGAAAGAAGGTTCTAAGGGATTTTGTGTGTAACAACATAGATCGCGAAGCGGCAATGAAAAGGATTGGCGTCAAGCGCGCACAATTTTACAAGCTGCTTACGATTTACAAATCTGTTCATACCGATGAGCAAAGCTTAGGAGAGTGCGCTGATGATACAAGTTATCAATTAGTCGGTGATAGTGCGCCCGAGTTCATAAGGGGCAAGAGGGGCCCCGTCCCCGGTCATGTTCGCGCACCACCGCAAATATTGGAGGTGATACAGCGGGCGTACGATCGAAGATGGAACGGCCCAGGTGCATCGCATGCAGATGTTTGTAGGTACGCCCAACGCTTTGCAAGAAAGCTCGGGCTGGATCCTCCGACAAAGCACATAGTCACGAAGTTTATTAAAGCCAAGCCTCTTCGGGAGCGCAATCTAAGAAAGTACGCTAAGGAGCGTGCGCATGAACTTCACGGGACTATGTCGAAGAAGTTTCATGTGGAAGGCCTTCTTTCTGATGTGCAGATGGATCATACCGAGATGGACGTATTTGTCGTCCACCACATTCATCGAAAGGTGATCCTCGGCAGACCTTGGGTAACAATGATCATCGATATGGCCACACGGGTGATCCTTGGGTTTTACATCAGTTTGAGGCATCCCAATATCCAAACGGTTCAAAATGCGTTGGTGATGGCAGTCCTCCCGAAAGATGAGTGGATGAAGTGGTGGGGGTATGAACCAAGCGAGCATCCTTTTCATGGACTGTTCAAATGCATAAGAACAGATAACGCCCTTGAGTTTTTGAGCCCTGAACTGCGGAATAAGTGTCAAGATCATTGGGGTATTTCTTGGGTGCACCGACCCAAAGACAAAAAGTGGTATGGAGGAACCATTGAGCGTGTGATCGGAACCTTTATGTCAAACGTACGCTTTGTGCCAGGGGCGACAGGAAGAAATACCGGTGAAAGAAAATATTTATCTAGCGAGCAAGACGCAACGATGGATCTTGTTCAGCTGTGCGACTGGTTTATAAATGAGGTGATCAAGTATCACGGAATAAAACATAGAGGATTAGGTTGTACGCCAAGGCAGGCTTGGGAGCACTATGCGAAGGAAGGTATACCGGTGGTGCCAGATGAGGAGGTAAACAAATTCCGAACAGACTTCCTGCCTTCAGCATACAGGTGCCGGATTCACCCGTACGGTATTGCCTACAATGGCCGACGTTACAACTCAAGAGATCTAGATGCATATCGCGGAACTCGCACCGATATTCGTTTTGATCATAATTGCCTGGATTACATATGGGCTAACCTTGATGGGGTTTTTGTAAGAGTCCCATGTAGTTACAGTAGAAGAAGTTGGCCGAGAATATATGAGGCATACAAGGCTGATAAAACTTATAAGCAGCACAAGTTTGTGCCTGCCGTGCCAGCGGGAGAGGTGGATGATCCATACGCCGATAATGCGCTGGAACGACAAGATCGCATTGTTGATGCGGCAGTGAAGCAAACGGCAGATTATGAGAAAGGTCTGAGGAATGGCGAGGTTCAAATTGATTCTAATATGGAGCCTACTCCCGAAATCGATCACATTCCTGCCGTTCCTGAACCAAAGCAGACACCCGCCATACCAGCTCCACAGCCGGAGGTGCTAGTCCCAAGGAAAATCATTGATCCGCTTGATTATCTGCTCTGATTTGTAGGTGCGAGAGCATTTGAAAAAAGGCTCTTGCACTTACACTTAAGTTGTTCCGGCTTTATATTGTTCGAGGGGTTTATTTGATGGAGAAGTATGAGCACATTATTCCACAGAAGCGGCACCTGGCAGATCTCCCCGATCGAAAAAGGATTACCATATGCCGTCATGACATTTGGATTAACACGCCTGCTTTCGATGATATTTTCGAATGTATCGGCTATATTCTCGAGACGGAAAACCAGATTACCGCATCCTGTATCTCTATTATTGGTACGGGAGGTTCTGGTAAGTCAGCAGTGGTTAAGCGTTTGATTGACCTTAACGTTCTCGCGGAACACAAATTGAAATTTGTAAACCTCAGCGAGAACCTTGATCGTTACCGATTACATCATTCAGTTTGCGAGGCGTTCGGGGTTAGGTTTAATGTAAAATCGGGAGATAGAACCGCTTCAGTTGTGAGGGTCATAGAGGCTGAAAATGTAAAAGGATTAGTCGTTGATGAGCTTCATGATGCATTGTTTCAGGCTTATGGGCAGACAGGTACGACGCTTTCGCTTATGAAGAACCTTTCAGGCGATCCATGTCGACTGTGCCTGATTGTATGCGGTGACCTCAGGACGGCTGATGTGCTTGGTTATGATGATCAAATCAACAGGCGCTTTGTTCGGTTTTTGTTGCCGCCTTGGGAGAATGATCAAAACTTTACGGATTTCATCGCGGCTTATGAATCACACCTGCCCTTGAAGCTTCCTTCAAATATCGCTGATCAGCGGGTTCGGGCGCTACTTCACGCTAAATCGTTCGGCATCATGGATAACGTTGTGAAGATCATCAAGGCGTTTGCAATGGATGCTATTGCGACTGGAGTTGAGCGTATTCATGAAAAACAGTTCCAGGACATTAGCAGAATTACACAAAGGTACGGTTATCAGATCAATGAACCGCAAACAAAGCCTAAGGCCAGAAAAAGGAAGTGATTAGTGAAACTCTGGAGCAATCAGCTTGCAGTGTGTGAGCAGGCTTTATCTTGGTTGAATGATAACGTGAATTCACCTGCATTTCTACGGGTAGCCGGAAAACCAGGTGCAGGGCTGTCAACATGTGCTAAGCACATAGCTGAAGCGACAGCTCCAAACTCACTACACATCAAACCAGAATGCCTGGATCCGAGCGCTGGGTTCTTAGACATTCTGCATGCGGCGTTAGGTCTGCCAGTTCGAGGTCGACGCCCTTTGCTACCCAGTCATGCCCTTAATAGATTGATTTCGTTGCGTAAGATTCAAACCATTGTAATTGAGGACGCCCATGAGTTCCTACATGCTCAAGGCTCAAAGAAGGGAGACGTACCCAACGCAGGGCTCTATCTGGAGGCTGTAAATATCATCAGCTTTGAAACTGTTACACGGCGCCAGCCTCTTAGAGAGTTTGATGTCCCACCAGCCTACATTATTCATCTTCGAGGATGCACTGAGCGAGAGGATTACATTGAAATGGCGTTATCGCTTGACTTTGACTACTCAAGGCTGGGTGCAACAGAGCTAGAGTTGTACAGGTTGTTAAATGAACTGTTTGCTTTGACTCATGGAGAAATCGGGATGACAAAAAAGTATCTCTTGGAGGTTTGCTTCGGCCAAGGCAGGCGCAATAATTTCAGCATTGAACGGTGATGGCTATGACTCATTATCCTAAATATTATGATGCTATTTCGCTAGAGTGCTTTTCTAGTTGGGTGCAAAGGGTGACGGTGTTCAACGAAAATCACGCATTGCTAGCATATGATGTGCAAGATATTTTTTCTCTTTGTTGTCGTAATGAATATTTTGATCCTGACTATTCCCATTCTAGCTCATTTTTTGTGGGCTGTATGGAGAAGCTGAACACTTTGGGTACGAAAAACATACCGAATTTTTTACCTGTTTCACGATGGATTGTTCCATATTTCTACCGCCGTGCATTTTGCTATGAATGCCTGTGTGAGCATGTACAGTTATTTCGTTATCCGACGTGCCTGCAAGCGTGGGGCGTTGCATATCATACAGTATGTGAAAAACATGGAATTGCATTCAGCTATGCTCCTGAGTCACGAGTGCCAACCCTGGAAAGAGCGATGGGTATGTTCAGGGCTTATCATGATGGTTCAATCGTCAGGTTATCATCCTGTTATCACGACCAATCGATGGCTGATATCATACCAAGGGCGCTCCACGCGCAACGTTTATTCTTGAGTCTGGAGCGCCAAAAAGATCTTCAAGCTTTTGGTTTTGTGCAATTGCTCATGAGGATTCTTCTGTATCCGAGATTTGGATTGGTTCATCAAAAAATTGCTTCTAGGATGAGTTACCCAAGTGGCCGTAACCTACGCCAATCACTTCATTACGGTGCGTTGGTTGCTAATGTACAGCAGAGGCAGCTTGCATCAGTCATGACGTGCATGGTGCTTGATGCTGAGTCAGGATTATGTGGGCGCGATTGGCTTTCACACATTAATGAACTTTATCCGCATCAAGTGAAAATCGAAGATATTGAACATCTCGGACGGTTGGCTAGTGTCTTCGTAGGTGCGTTGATTCCTGGTTTGTTAAGCCAGTTAGATCGCTATCAACAGAGTATGCACAATGCGGCTGTTGATGCATTCGTAACTGGTTTTAAAATCCGAGCTCATAGGAGCATGTAGACTCATGTCAAGATTTGTCGCTGTTCATGCTATTCAAGTCGATCTGCAGACACAATTTGAGTGCTTCGGTCAGGAAATGCATATGCATCCGACGTGGCTGAGATGCTTGGTTTCGGGGGATGGAATGGTGTTGTGGTATGACTTGATGGCTGGTAACCCAAACAGCAGGCGACTCGTTGGATGCCCTTCAATCGTGAACAGTGGGGCTGGTTGCATTATTGATGGCAAGGGCTGCTCATTTCTTTCGAAGTACTTTATGTTTCTAAGGCGGCAGAATTTTAAGGCTGAGTCCTATAGTCGCACACATTTTTTTATTGATAATTTATTGTATACATTCTATGAATGGCCTGTTGGCATGCATGGGATGAGGGCTGGACTGTTCAAGGGGACTCCGTTGGAGCTATCCCACGCTATTGCGAGGGCAATCCATGTTCTGAATAGTGAGGTTGCAGCCGCATGTAAATCCTGCTGTTAAGGGTGATCGCGTGCGCTTAAAATTCGCGGACAAGCTCCACCTATACGTTGGAGTTCGCCAGGTGGAGGGTAAGCGTCCGGCGAACTCACCTTCCGAACTCAAGCGTTAAGGGCGATGGTGTCCGCGTATTTTTATGCGGACGCGATCACCCTTATCGCTAGTATTTCCATGCGCCAACGAAGCTCTCATCCCAAAGCGTTCAAAGCCCAGGTCGTTCAGGAATATTTGCAACCTGGCGCAACTGTGTCCAGTGTCGCCATCAGCCACGGCATCAATGCCAACGTCATCCGCAAATGGATGCCGCTCTATCGAGAGCAGCCCGCAACAACCTCACTGCCGGCCTTCGTCCCGCTAAATGGCGCACCTCAACGGCAAGCCGATGCCTCAGTGGTCATTGAACTGCCCATCGTCGGGGGACTGATCACGGTGAAATGGCCAGCCTCAAATCCTGAGGGCTGCGCGCAATTTATCAGGGTTTTCACTCAATGACCTGCATCGATGCGATCTGGCTGGCCACCGAACCGCTGGACATGCGCGCCGGTACCGAGACCGCATTAGCCCGGGTGATCGCGGTATTTGGTGCGGCGAAGCTGCACTGCGCTTATCTGTTCGCTAATCGCCGGGATACCGTTTTGAAGTCGGCAGGTCTGGCTGCCGATTCAGCACCTTACGGCACTGTGACCGTCAATGCCGTGTTCATCGCCTGTGCAATCCCATTGTCTATTTTGCTGCCAAGATTGAATACGCGCAGCATTCTGCTGGTGATGTTGGCAACAGGGATCGTGGTTGCTTTTGGTCTTGGGCTGGCCGGGCAGCAATTGGCGCTGAACTACCTGATCATCACATCTTACCCGACGGCACTGTGTGCTACCGCCACGGGCTGGGCGATCGGTGTGGGTCGAGTCGGCGCCATTATTGGGTCTGCGATCGGTGGTGTAGTGCTGGAGAACATCGGGCCTTCAGGTTACTTCGCCAGCCTGCCGTTACCGCTCATCCGCGGCGTAGCAGCTGTGATGATCATTGAGTTTCGCGGGATGATTCACAGTTGTCCAAAGCCTATGTTTCTGCGCATTGAGCGAGACCGCATTGGAGCTGTTTGCGTCCGGCCAACCTGCCTTGCACGACTAAGCCGGATGGCGCCTGTGCGGCAGCCAATTGCAATCTCACTGGCCCACAGGGTCGGCGGGCGTATCTACTCATCTTTGAGAGAGGCACGAGGGATATGTCCGTCTACACGCCGATGGATCTATTTCATGGTCGCAGTCGCGCTCTTGCTTCTGCAACCCGATCCTGCGACGAGACCGTTCTTGCGTCCGAGCGCCTGCAGAGCGCTAGTCGGTTCTGACGCTATCAGTGCGTCCCAGTCATCGAGACAGCGCGACAGCGCCGACGCCCTTATGGGTGGGTTTTGACTTGCGCTCACCTGCCTTAGCGCCGGCGACATTGGAAGAGGAGGCACCACGCCCATGCTTTTGCCAAGGCGAAACGGGTTTCGGCGGTTTAGTGGATCTTCCAGTAGGTATGCTGGACTTGAAATGGGAAGTCTTTATCATGGGCTGTCACACTAAGCCTGCAAGGAAGAAAATGATCATCAACAAGGCATTTCGGCTTGCTGTCTCACTGCCGATTTATGCAGCATCCGCCCTTATGTGGATCCCCATAGCGATCACGACCATAAAATCCGGGGCAATGGCGTTTAAAGGCTATTTAACCCCCTATCAGGTGGGTGAGGTTCTGGGAAATTTGCTCATTTGTCTCGTCGTAGCAGCGTTATCTGTAGGGCTGTGGCTGCTAGGAAGATATGTGCGTACCTCCACCTTCAAAAGGGCGCGCAAGCAGGCAGCTGTGAATCAGCTCTAATGTTGCTCACCTGGTTCGCCGTAGGCCGAGGCACTGATAGTCGCCTTATGGGATGTTTGCAACAACCTCATTGCATGCACTTAAGCTCTGCTCTAGAAAGCAATGAGCCACCATTGCGAATTGCTCTTGAGGTGCTTGAAATAGATATCCAGCATAGGGCGTCATCAAAGGAATACAAACTTGAATCATTCTCTGTCTGGGTTGCCTGATAGTCCAGTGTCGCCGTCTGAAATTGCTAAATTGTTTAGTGAAATGCTTGGCAAGGTGCCGAAATACTGGAAAAGTGTAGCGGCTGTTATTTCGCTATACGCATCTGGGTCTGCTATATTTGGTTTGTATGTCTACCTCTCAGTGATTGGGCGCGTGGATCTATTTATGCCATCTATTTCTATAAGTCCGGCTTTATTCGCCTGGCTGTTCTGCGCTACCTTGATTCTCCTAGGGGTTTTGCTTTGCATCATTACACCTGCAATTTTCTTTGCCAGCTTCGTTTCACTGTTTAATCTTCCGACAAAGGACGCGGCGAGACTAGGATCAAAATTCGCACTACTGACCGCGTGCGGCTTTGCAATACTTTCAGTTTGGGTGTTTTACCTAAACAAAGAACAGTTTGCATGGTCGGTCTTGGTTGTGTGGGCGCTAGGATTAGTCGGGGTTTACAGCATTGTGGCGCTAACAGAAAGGCAGCGAAATAAGTATCTAAGAGGATTTGGGCCTGAACGCTGGCATCAAGGGAAAGTGTATCGCCGTGTTTTCTTGGCGTCATTCATTTATGTGATTGGTGTATTTGCAGGAATCTATCCAGCCATAATTATATCCCTGGCTCATCCGGGAAGTGCGACAAGCTATGGCGCCTTACTGACTAGTGCACTCTGTGTATTTTGGATGCTTATCCTGTTTGTGCCAATCATTACTTATTATCGAACAAGCGGAGTGCTTGCGCGAAAACTCTCGAATACGCTGCTGGCGGCATTTTTTTCAGTTATAAGCTTTTTTCTAGTATCGCCATCTTTATTCGGTTTGGTCGCCTATTCCGCTGCTTCAGCAGTAAAGCTTCGAGATTCGCAGGTTTCAGAATACATCGTTAGCAAGAAATACCCAAAGGCTACGCTTGATCCGACTCTTTGGTTGGTGCGAGAGTTAGACGACAGCGAAAAAACCATCACGATTCGGGCATTTCCGCTATTCAAATTTGGTAATACTCTTTTGCTGTGTCCCGCCAAATATGCTGGTTATAGTCGTGATGACATGCTGTCAATTACAAAATATTGCTTTGCAACCTATAATTCCGAAGTTACACAGGCTGCGCCTACATCACTGCCGCCTATTTATCTTAGGGAGACGTACTGCGGCAGGGAATACACACGTATCCCGCTTATTTTGAGTCAAAGGCAGAGGTGCGTTTTCGCGCCGTCTAAGATTAATCCAAAAACAACCTAAATATTTTGCTACTTCGCGATTGGTACGGTATGCGGTGGTGGCATGAAAAAACCTAATTCCAACGATTGAGTTTGTATCAGCGCCCTGGGCGCTAAAGGCAAATGAATTATGACTGATAGTAAAAAAAGTGCAAGTGAGGAGTGGCTGTATGCCAATGCCCCTGGGTTCAGTAAATTGCCTGACCAAGATCGCAGGGCCATTTTTGACTTCTCCTTTCTTTGGAGCCTTTTCGAAGCGCAGGTCATGGATAACTTTGCTCAGGCAAGAACCATTTCAGATTGTGTACATGGCTGGGGGTCTGAAAACAGAATTTATCCTGACGTGTATGGTGAAGCACTAGCTTACTTCAGAAGCCGTTACTCCTTGAGCGGTGAAACGACTCATCATTTTGATCATCTCAACCTCCGCGGATCAGATCACCCTGAGCTGATCCGCCGCGTGATCATAGGCCAAAGTGACGACCCCCTCGATAGCATGTTATGCACCCTGATAATCGTCTGGCGGCTCAGAAACAATCTTTTTCACGGCACTAAATGGTCGTACCAGATTCGTGGGCAGTTAGACAATTTTACCCACGCCAACCTTGTGCTGATGAAAGTCTTGGAGCGGTACGGACGGCTCTAAAACAACCTGCACAGCGGCTAAATCGTCGCATTGTCATAGCTAATTAGCTGAGAGCGCTCAATGAGTGGGCACTCTAAGGGCAGCTAAGTGGCGTCAGCGGTGGGGCGCCGACGTATGCTTTGTTCCCCTTAAGCGAATGTTAAATCGACCACGATGCAACTCGCAGAGCGATACTTAGCAGTCATTCCAACGAACCGCTACCGAGCACCACCAGCCATGGATGTAACTTCAGAAACATCAGCGCAACCAATGCCGTCAGCGCCAAGCCGACGTCCTGTGGGCCTGAATTGCACTCGTCCAAGCGAAGTTCACCTGAGGCGGTGTGGGTTCTCGGTGGAAGCGCCATGCCCGCAGTCATGGCTCGAGCATCTACTGACGACCTGAACTGTTGCCCCGATGCCACGGTCATCCACTACCTGTTCGAAGCCCGAAAGACGGGTGGTAAGCCCCGCCCACGCAATGAGATAGATGCCTGCCGCTGGATTAAGGCCAGAGACGTCTGGAAACGGCGGGTACGGCGCCCCATCAAGACGATGCTGAAACGCTGCGCTTGATGAAGGTCAGCTAGCCGTTAGTTTCGATCCCTTTTCTATCGCTGCCAGCGCATCAGGTGCAGAAAGCGCATGGCGTGCTTCCTTTGAGAGGGGAGGTAGCAATTTTTGCAGCTTCTTGAGCTCAACCTCCGCTTGAGCCAGTTCTTCTTCCGACGACTCAGCCCAGAGCTGGCTCAACGGCTGAAGATCTGGCTCCTCGAAAACACGCGACCACCATTGATGATGATCATGCCAAGATTCAGTAATTACCGAACGCTTACGGTGGACGCGCCTCACGCTTACGCGTTTTTGAAAGGCTGGCACGGGGCAAATGCGTTCAGGGATTCGGGGCAGACCCCACCGTTGAGGTGAGGCCTGTTCAGCGGCTTAACGAGACTTCGGATACCAGTCGGTTTTACCTGGGCTGATCTCGCCCGGACGGTGCCCATACCTGTCCTTCAACACCGGCTTGAGCTCATCATACAGAGGGCTCAGCGTGTCCAGGATCATGGGCACATACAGTTCAAACGGTGGGTGCTTGCGCCAGTACTCGCCATAGATCGCGTTCGAAAGGGAGCGATCAAACCATCCGCGCAGCACCATCAGGACGCCTTCGATGCGAGTTTCCAGACTATCGTCAGAGAGCGCCTGCTTACTACCCTCAGATTTCATCTTTTCACGTTGCAGAAAGCTACCCGGGAGGAAGCCCAGCGCTTCGCCTGCCTCATGCAGCTTCTCATGTACTTCACGATGAGCATCGCGATCTTCTTTGAGATCAGCTGCAAAAGTGAAATCACAGACCGTGCACCTGCTCGCACCGTAGGGATCAGGTGAGACGTGCACATGAAGCATGACCCAGTGGTCATACCGGCGAACTGCTTCGTGGTAATTTCTGAGGCCCAATACCTGGACTGCTGCGATGTCTTGGCGCTGACCTAGCTTAAGCGTGGGGTAAGCTTGCTTAAGCTCTTTGGCGAGGCGTTTGACTTGCTTGATGTGGCTGTAGGTAATCTGCATTTTTCAGCTCTGCAAAGGGCTGGCCTAGCGTCCACTACGAGGCAACCTGATTAGGGTCAGGTTGGGTATTTCAACTGTCACGATAGTGCTAAAGCTTCGCCTGTGTGGACTGCAGGTACCTACCGAGTACCGTGGCGCGAAGACTACCACTCCTGTCTTTGGCTCGCAATTTGCGGCAGGCCGGGAGGTGGTCTGTTTGATGTTCTAGCGTCGACCAATAGCCCAAGACGGCTCAAGCGAAGACGAATGGCTGTTTTTGAAACGTGGAAGTGATGACTGAGATTGTCTGAGACCAGTCGGAAGCTGCGGTAATTCACAGGCTGATGGTCGAGGTAGAGGAGGCCATGACCACGGTTGCGGATGTTGTAGATTACTGTCAGTAACGCGATCCGTTCGAGTAGACGCATGGTTGGCATCAGCAGGAACGAAGCAAAGGCATTGGCCTGCCACTCCAGTCGCTCGACGTCGGTTCTAGGTATCCTGACGCTATCATGCTGTTCCATATCGCTTGCATGCAACCGCTCCCGTTTCAGATAGGTACCGTGACCGAGATAGAAATGGCCTAACTCGTGCGCCAAGGTGAACCGGGCGAGGGGAGCATCCCTGTCGTCCGTGAAGATCTGGATCTCCGGAGGCGTGAATGAAATGCCGCCTAGTGCAGATCTCGATGGCTCGCTGAAAATCACCACCAGCCCACTGCTCGTGCGCTCATGGTCAATTATTCTTTCCAGATCGACGCGACCACTGGTGTAACCAACGCGCTGGAGCACCTCTGTTGCCTTTTCCTCGATTTGCTGCAAGGAGAGGAAGGTGACCCTTTGCCTAGTTGCAGGTTTACGCTGGATTAGCTGCTGATAGCCCGCGGTGTCTTTGCCAAGGTCAGAAAACAGGCTTCGGAAAACACCTGCCAATGTATTCGTATATCCCTGAGGCGTGGAAGCATAGGTGGTGTACATTGCAGGCTGGAACGAGGGGTCGATGAGCGCGTTAAGGATCTCTGTGCTCCTGCGCTCAGATGCGCTTACAGCACCCATGAGCAGGGAGCGCGAGAGTTCCCAGGTGAAATTCCCCTCGTCGAGGTATCGAATCACCGCCATGCCTTTGTTCCTGGCGAAATTCAGGGCGCTAGCCTGGAATGCGCTCGCGGTGACAAACATACCTTTAGCGTTATGTCCGGTTACCTGTCCAATCTTGGAGCTGAACTCCTCGACGTCATTGATCGGTATGGTGCTGCTGTAGTTCTTGCACTCGACCAGCATGATCATAGATGGGGTATCAAACCCTGGTAGTCTCACCTCGATGGAGATATCAAACACGATGTAGTCCTCTCGCTGCGGATTCCACGCTGACTCGGACACCCATTCCACGCACATCCGGACAGTGATTCCACGCTGATCCGGACACTCATTCCACGAGCATCCGGACACCGATTCCACGGCCATCCGGACACTTTCCAGGCAGGCAGCTACGCAGGATTTATTCACTACCATCGACCTCTTTTTCGAAGCAGAGAGGTCGTCGTGGAGCGTTTGTCCATGCGTAAAATCCGTGAGGTGTTGCGCCTCAAGTTCGATTGCGGGCTGTCTGTCCGTAAGATCTCCCGCAGTCTGGGCATAGGCCACAGCAGTGCCGGTGATTACCTCTGTCGCTTTGCCGCCAGCGGTCTAGCCTGGCCCTGCTCGTTGTCCGATTCCGAACTGGAACAGCAACTGTTCCCACTGGCCCCTGCGGTGCCCAGTGAGCAGCGGCCACTGCCTGATTGGTCTTGGGTGCACGCCGAGCTGCGTCGCCCCGGCGTGACCCTGGCGCTGCTCTGGCAGGAGTATCGCCTGAGCCAGCCGCAGGGTTTTCAGTACAGCTGGTTCTGCGAGCACTACCGGGCCTGGCAGGGCAAGCTGGACGTGGTGATGCGCCAGGAACATCGCGTCGGCGAGAAGTTGTTCGTCGACTACGCCGGGCAGACGGTGCCGGTGATCGACCGGCACAGCGGCGAGATCCGCCAGGCGCAGGTGTTCGTCGCGGTGCTCGGCGCCTCCAGCTACACCTTCGCCGAAGCCACCTGGTCGCAGCAGCTGCCGGACTGGCTGGGCTCGCATACCCGCTGCTTCGCCTTCCTCGGGGGCGTGCCGGAGATCGTGGTGCCGGACAACCTGCGCAGCGCGGTGAGTAAGAGCCATCGCTACGAGCCGGACATCAACCCGAGCTACCGCGATCTGGCCGAGCACTATGGCGTGGCGGTGGTGCCGGCGCGGGCGCGTAAGCCGCGCGACAAGGCTAAGGCCGAGGTCGGCGTGCAGGTGGTCGAGCGCTGGATCCTCGCCGCGCTGAGGAACCGCCAGTTCTTCTCCTTGAACGAACTCAACAGCGCCATCGCCTTATTGCTGGAGCGCCTCAACCGACGACCGTTTCGCAAGCTGCCGGGCTCCCGGCACTCGGCCTTCGAAGCCCTGGATCGTCCGGTGCTGCGGCCGCTGCCGGAGCAACCCTACGTGTATGCCGAGTGGAAGAAGGCGCGTGTGCACATCGACTACCACGTCGAGGTTGATGGGCACTACTACTCGGTGCCGTACCAACTGGTGAAGAAACAACTGGAAGTACGCCTGACAGCGCGCACGGTGGAGTGCTTCCACGCCAATCAGCGGGTGGCCAGCCATCTTCGCTCACCGCACAAGGGCCGGCACAGCACACAGGCCGAGCACATGCCCAAGAGCCATCGCGAGCACGCCGAGTGGACGCCACAACGGCTGATCCGCTGGGCTGAGCAGACCGGGCCGAACACGGCCGGCGTGATCAGCCACATCCTCGAACGGCGCATCCACCCAACCCAAGGCTACCGGGCCTGCCTGGGCATCCTGCGCCTGGGCAAGACCCATGGCGAAGTGCGCTTGGAGTTGGCCTGCCGTCGCGCCCTCAGCCTCGGTGCGTGCAGCTACAAGAGCCTCGAATCGATCCTGCGCCAGGGTTTGGAAAGCCTGCCGTTGGCTCAAGCCAACCTGCCCCTGCTGCCGGACGACCACGCCAATCTGCGCGGCCCCGGCTACTACCACTGAACACAAGGAATCCCACCATGCTGCCCCATCCGACCCTGGACAAGCTCCAGACCCTGCGCCTGACCGGCATGCTCAAGGCACTCGCCGAGCAACTGAAAACCCCCGACATCGACAGCCTGAGCTTCGTGGAACGCCTCGGCCTGCTGGTCGACCGCGAACTGACCGAACGCGACGACAAGCGCCTCAGCAGCCGCCTGCGTCAGGCCCGGCTCAAGCACAACGCCTGCCTCGAAGACATCGACTACCGCAGCCCGCGCGGACTCGACAAGGCGCTGATCCTCCAGCTGAGCAGCGGTCAGTGGTTACGCGACGGACTCAACCTGATCATCAACGGGCCCACCGGCGTGGGTAAAACCTGGCTGGCCTGCGCCCTGGCACACCAGGCCTGCCGAGAGGGTTACAGCGTGCGTTACCTGCGCTTGCCGCGCCTGTTGGAAGAGTTGGGCCTAGCCCATGGCGACGGGCGCTTCGCCAAGCTGATGAGCGGCTATGCCAAGACCGACCTGCTGATCCTTGATGACTGGGGCCTGGCCCCGTTCACCGCCGAACAGCGCCGCGACATGCTGGAGCTACTGGACGACCGCTACGGCCAGCGCTCGACCCTCGTGACCAGCCAAATGCCCGTGGACAACTGGCACGAACTGATCGGCGATCCAACCCTGGCCGATGCCATCCTCGACCGCCTGGTGCACAACGCCTACCGGATCAACCTCAAGGGCGAGTCGATGAGAAAGCGGGTGAAGAAATTGACGGCGCCGGGCGCCTCAGACTAACAATGCAACCCCTGCGTCGCTGCGCTCCGACTGCCTGTCCGAATGATCGTGGAACAGGTGTCCGGATCAGCGTGGGCTGAGTGTCCGAATGGCGTGGAATCCGCACCTCTCGCTCGCGAGAGAAGTATTTCGGTTTGCGTTGGATGGTGGTGAACTGAGGAGCGAAGTAGAGGTTACCGGCCTCAAGCTCACTGCTCAGGTAGTCGAACACCTTCTGCTCGAATAGATCACCTTTAAGGTACGTGCTGAGTTTCGGGGTTTCTAGGGACGTCATTTCGCTCTGCAGTCCTACTCCAGCGCATTAGCTCGGGAACAATAGCGAAAAGCCATGACTCATCCAAGCGCTGGTTGGAGAAGGATAGGGATGTAGCGGGCGACGCTCTGGCTAATGTGCAGATTTGTGGGCGAGGTAATTTGGCCATCACATCAGTAGCTTACCTAGAGCCTTCGCCCTACCTCGCACGCACCGTACGAGCGAGAAAAGGTATTTTCAGCCGCACATTGGCCCCGCCTAGGATTTTCGCGAGCGCTGGACATTGCACATGCAGCATGTCGAGCCCTGGCAATTCGACGCGTGAGGAGATAAATACAAGACGAGCACGGCCTGTTCGATCCCGCACACACTCGAACATGCCCCCTGTCCAGCTATCAAGCTTACTTTGACCTAAGCGTCCTGGATGTCGTCGAGCGTCACATCCCCAGCGACTCTGGTACGGAGGCATGCGAGCCAACTCCCCAGGATCGCCGATTATGCTTATTCTTCGACCGGATCATCCACGCACACCAAGGGCTTAAGGCAGTTGGCTGTGTAGCCAGCTTCTTGGCGTCCGCTGTCACGGGGCAGGCCCAAACCTAATTTTGTGAGTGGGAGAAATTGATGAGGGATCGCAGTTAAGCGGACACCGTCGAGGCTAGGTCAACACACTACGGAATGCCGTTGCGTAGTTTTCTTCCTAGCAATCCTGTCAAAGACGTCCTGGTAGATCTGACGATCAGCCAATGAAAACAGCAGCATCTCCACCTCATGAATATGGTTGGTGTCATTCCAGAGCTGCATGCTAACGCCTCTTACTAGCTTCAGATACGACACGTAGGTATCGTGATCTGGAAGAAAATGACGCGCCTTCAAGCTTTTGGGATCACTGGGCTCACCCGATTTCAGGCATTGAGAAGCAGTGTCGTGACGTCCAGCATCCGCAATCTAGTATTCCTGCCCTCTGGCATCGGAAAGATCGGATGCCCGATGCCCTGGAGGTAATTGATAGCGTTCAGCGAGTTCGCCACACGAGCATCGTAGATACATGCCCATTCGGAGCAGACGATCGATGCCCATTTCGACCAGCTGCTGATGCGCTCGAAGGACGGCTTGAAGTCCAGCGGCATCAGCTTCTGTCCTTGATACTCAGCGAACAGCTCCAGCGTCTCGGATACTTTGGAAAAGCGTGTTATGCCTCCCCATTTTTTGATGAAATAGGTCGCTATGTCCCCATGCACGGTGATGCAGGCGGTAGACCGCACACGTGAGCGAAGGCCTTCCTTAAGCTCAAGGGTTTTCTGGAACCAATCCTGGCCCGCAAAGGAAATTCCGAAGAGCTTGGCAGCGTGCGCATCATCAAATTTCCAATCGTAAAGGGACGGCAAAAGATCCTTCTTGTCTCGCAGGTACTCTGCTACAGCGCTTTCCATACTCCATTCTCTTATGGGCTTTCGTTCCACCGTACGAAACAGGCAGAGCCCGCTTTATCTTCCGCTGGCATCGAAATATGTTGAGCAGGGGATGTCAATCTTAGAGTGAATACCAGAGCCGGCCAACCTTAAATTTGGGTACGTCAAGTCTTAAGCTCACTCATTTCTGAGTCTCCTGCTGCGACATTGTATTTTTTGAATTTACAGGGTTAGCATTCGAAAAATATACAGGGCTGTGATGCATGTCACAGAAAGTCGCTCATTTTTTGATCGTCGCCAGGTTTATTGTTCGGATCGCGCCTTTTGAGCCCATCGCCTCGATTGCTGGATGAGGAAGGTCAGCCTGTCATTTTGAGGCATTTTTCGTGACCACGTCCGGAAGCTCGCAATGGCAGCAAATGGGATTGCTGAAGACCGAAAGGGCGCGCTGAATAGACGCGGTGAAGGTGAACTGGTGTTCGGCGTTCACAAGTTCTGGCAGCGGGAGATACTCCCGCTGCATCACGGACGTCAAGAGGGGGGAGTGGCGGGAGGAAGTCCCGCAATGTAGTGCAGTGCTTCCAAATTCATGCTCAAACCGAGTATGAAACAGGATCGCCATCCGTTGAGGGAGCGGTCGGATGCCTCCTCAACCCTCTGCCAGCGCTGCAAGACCCTGATCACAGCATTGATGTCAGTCGGGTCATCAAAATAAGCATAGGGGTCGAGAAGTATTGAGCCCCATAGGTCGCGGATTTCTCTGTGGAAACCTGCTGGAACGATAATGTTGTCGATGTGCCACTTTGCAGTTACCAGCTCAGCGCCTGTGACATCATAAGGGACAGCATTGACCTCTGGTGCCTTCCAGGGAGGCGAGATCACGATGAGCATGATTCTGCGCTCTGCGAAGGCATCGAAATAAGGGTGAATTGGGCGCTCGCCGTCAAGCGTACCTCTGGTGAGGTTACCTCTCTTCGTATTGCAGTTGAAACACGCAGGCACCAGATTCTTGGAGTAGAAAGAAAACTCTGCATAAAAGCTTTTGGGCAAGTAATGATCCAGAGTGCCAACACCTCGCCCCCCGCACACCGGACAGGCGCCCGCCAGCGAATATCTTAATTGCTCTATAAAACCCAACGCCAAGGGTGGGCTTGTGTAGAGATGTTGCAAATGGGCTTTCTTATCCTCAAATCGCAGATCGATATCAACCAGCCACGGATTACCACAGCCTCGATCGTATTCCGCAAACCGGTCTCTCATAGCCGGCATGTGCGCCACGATGGCTTGCGCATTATCGGACTTTGAAGCCTCAAGAAGCTGCAGGTTTTCAATGTCATCTACGGCAGGCAGCGGGATTTTACGCATTTTCTCTATCCATTTTTTTATGGAGCAGCATCAATGCTTCAGTACTTAGCTCCCCCGAATACTTTTGCAAGGCCTCGGTAAATGTGCTGCTCTGATTTTTGGCATGAACGAGAAGCTCCTCATAAAGGTGGGTGGGAAGATCGTCGCCAAACACTTCGTTAGAAATGGACGCTACGTTGGCTCCCAGGGTCTGGAGGCGAGGGTGGCTCACCTTTATTAACCCCTCGGACTCCCACATGACATGCACTTGAGCACTTTGAACTTCGCGAACTACGAATGGTGAGTGAGTGGCTATTATTGCAATAGATTGAGTTGCCTCTAGGATTTTGTTGAGCGTTCGCATGAACCTTGAAATAAGATTCGGGTGCAAAAAGTTTTCAGGCTCATCAATAATAAAGGCGGAAGAAGGGCCGGCGTTTGCAAGTGCTATCAGGCAAAAGTTAATAAACGACTGCTGCCCCAAACTCAGGGCTCGTTCGGTACCGCGCTCGTCGACAAATTTAATTGGACGGGCGTGATCAATCTGTGCGATCTGTTCCAGTTGGCTGAATTCTCCGCCCTTCATCCAATCTTCAAAATTGGCATGACCGTCCCGCTTGTTAGAACTGGGCTCGTTATTGTTAGGAGGGCCGATCGGAATATAGAGCTGTAAATTTGGGAATTCAGCAGCGAGGACTTCTCGGAAAATGTCCAATGATTTGTACATCGGGCCAAGGCTGCGGGCAACATCGACCAACAGCTGTGTCATAGGCACCGAGTCGTATTTTTTGGGGGTAGCGGGGTTGAACGTGAATATCCGGGCTCTACCCATGCCTGCTTCTGAGGCAGGGGTAAACTGGCGGCGTGATGAGGTGTGAATGAAGGCCAGAACCTGGTTAAGATCTGGGCGATTAGTGATTTCTACGCTCTTGTTTTTTGTGTCCGCCAGCCCGCGTGCCAGTTTTGCAAGGGATGCAGTTTTACCAGACCCGTTTTGGCCGATTATGACTGAAATTCTCCCTCGGAAGAAATTCGACTTGTCAAAAAGAAAGTTGAAAGTAACGTTTGGCCCTTTTCCGATTAAGGCTGCACTGAAAGTCTGCCGTGCGTCCGCTGCCTTGATACTTAACCCTTGGATAATTCTCTTTGCCCGACGGAACGCGAAATAAGCTTCGCTTGATCTGATGAAGCCCAAAGAAAATTCTGACGAAGACGTGAAACCGCGCCAGGGAGCGTGGAACGCCGTCGCCACAGCAATGTCCTGAACGGCTGTTAATAGCTCTCTTGCTCGCTTGGCGCCGAAGATGATGTGCAGTATATTGTAAGATTTACTGTCAGACAACAGCGTTCTGAATGGGACTTTAAGTGATCGTGCGTCTACCGATTCAGGGCTTTGTACTATGTTGTTGAAGAACTCAATTAAATTGCGGAACCCTTGAACGGCACAGTGGCCGTTAAAGGTTTCGAAATAGCCATCTTTAGTCCTAAACGAAATTGAACAACCCATTCCAAACATGGAGTCGTTCCGTCCCCCTTGCTTAGGGATGATGTAGATGTCCGGATGACTTAAGTCAACACTCGCTTGGTTTTGATAAGCGAAACGAACGGTGACATGTTGCATCGGTGCTGGGTGTTTAGTCTTCATGCTGTTCGGTGTTGATCGCTCGATGATCGTTTCGGCTACGTAGCTGATTGCTAGCGGCGCACAGTTGTGTTGTGGCCAAATGATATCATGAGCATTGATGCCTCAACTGCCCAATTTCTCGCTCAGGCGCAATCTGCACGTTCTGATCAGTGGCGCAGGGCATGGAGGGTAGAGGTAATGGGCTTAACCAATTCCAGAGTACAAGCCGACTACAGCTTCCTGATTAACTTCGTTCAGCAGGCATTAGCGGCTTAAACAGCGAGACGAAGCGGCCTGCTGGCCTGACACCAGATGGTCGTTTTACTTGGCTACTTACAGTCACTTTTATGAATCCAAGCTGCGTATGCCGATATCAAGGTTTCGGGCAAGCTGGGTAGGTTCCCTTCGGCCCCTGCGATGGCAGAAGCGCTTTTGAACCATTCAGCAAGCCAGGTGATTAGCCGAAGGCGTGAGGTAGGGCATTGCATTACCTGACTTTCCAGAGCATCGGCCAGGCGACCGAGCTGTTCGATGCTGTCGTCTAGGCGCTGGATTTGGTCTGTCATAGCTCTGTCCTCGATTCGGTAACCTTCAAGCGTGCCCTCGATGAGGGAGACCTGCTTTGGGCAAGCTTGCGTTCGCGGGCCGCTTCCCAGTCCTCACTCTTGTCATCGTCTGATGAGGTCTTGCATGACATGCCTCTTCCAGGAGGGCGAGCCCCGATGGTTCGTAAACGCCAATGAGCAATTGAGTGTCATCGCGACGCGACAGTCATGCTTGGTTGTCCAAGTGTGCTCCGCTGCTGAGTATCTTCTCGTGCGTGTGGTGTTGCATCTCCGTATCTGCCCAACTCCAAACCGCCTGCCCCCGATAACGCATCCCTTGCTCCAGCCAAATCTCCACAGGAAAGCCCACACCGTTTCGTCTAGTACAGGGCTTTGGAGGTTAAGATGCTTTCAAGCGTGACGGTGCAGCCGCCTTCAGTCTAGCTCTTGTGAACCCAGCCCAGCTCCCCCTAAGCGCTTTGCCTTTGAACCTCCGATCCACACGCCCGCGTGCTCCGCTTTTATAGACCGTGTGTGGTGCGGTAGCTGCTACGGTGAGGCTCAGTGGTCGTCCCCTACTGGCTTGGCTCTGACTACCAAGGCCTTCAAGGGAGTTAACCATCCGTTGCTAGCCACGAGATGAGCGGCTAGAGTGTTGCAAGATTCGGTTATGATTCATATAGCATTCATTTGCGGATACCCTGTCTGCTTCCATCCGCGTTTTGGCGGGGCCTGGATTCCAGTTCTGAGGTCATTGCTTTGAAGAGGCGACATCGCAGGCATGAAGCTGCTCATCTATTCCGACTTGCATAATGAGTTCACGCCGTTTGAGCCTCCGGCTCATGACGTGGATGTGGTGATCCTGGCCGGCGATATTTCGACCAAGGACAGAGGCGTGAAATGGGCCAATGAAGCGTTCAAGTGCCCGGTGATTTACACGCCTGGCAATCACGAGTTTTACCGGGGCCACCTGGATCGAACGCTAGTGAAGATGCGCGAGTCGGCGGCAGAACATGTGTACGTATTGGACAACCAATCCCTGATCCTTGGCGAAACCAGGTTTCTGGTCTCAACCGGCTGGACAGATTTTACGGCTACCGGCGACTACCAAGCTGCCATGAGGGTGTGTGCGGAATGGATGAATGATTTCAAATACATCCGCATAGGCGAGGGTTACCGCAAACTGCGTCCTGCAGACCTCATTGCTCGTAACATCACCGCGCGGAAATTTTTGGTCACAGAGCTCGCCAAAGGATTTGAGGGGCGCACCATCGTGGTCACGCATCACTGCCCGCTCCGAGAGTTAGCAGGCGATGGTCATGAAGGGCATTTGGGGGCCGCCTATTTCAATGAGTGGCATGACCTGATTACCGAGGCTGACGCCTGGATCTTCGGCCACACTCATCATGCGGTCGACACAGTCATTTCGGGCTGCCGTGTCCTCTCAAATCCGCGTGGTTATCCGGGCGAGCGCACGGGTTTTTACTCGGACTTCATCATTGAGGTTTGACGGGATGCCCCAGCAGGTGCAGGCATATGAGCCTGCCATCGGCCCATCCCTGCACCCAAGAGCAGAACAATGAGCTCGGGTAGGACTAGTGCTTGACCGGCGACCGGAGTTTCTGAGGTGTAGAGAACGGCAGCTGGAGGTTCGCGTTAAGCGTTGGCTCTGCACACATCTTGGCCTCGCTTGTCGCGTGTAAATCCAGTTACAAGCTGTGCCACTGTCTGGCTATCATGAGGCGATTGCCTGGGCTAGGATTGGCCCGCTGCAGCGTCATCTAAAACGGCAGGCCTGAGTTCCCAGGTCGCTGAGCGTGGTCAGTCTGAAGGGATTCGTGTCGTGAAGCTCAAGTACATTCGCGTCTGTGGTTTCCAGTCGTTTGGCGTGAAGCCGGTGACGATTGATCTGGAGAGTCTTACCTTTCTCATCGGGCCAAACGGTTCTGGCAAGACCGCAACGCTGCAGGCGCTATGCCGCCTGTTTTCATTTGACCCCAATCAACGGCGACTCCGTCGATCCGACTTCTTCGTGCCGCATGACGAGGAAGATGTGCCGGCTGAGCGAGCGCTCTGGATTGAAGCGGACTTCCATTTTCCCGAGCTGACTGACGGCGGAAATGAGCACCCGACCATCCCTTGTCACTTCGGCCACATGCGCCTTGACGACCTTGATGGAGTGCCACGAGTCAGGTATCGCCTGGACGCCTCTATCGGCCTTGAGGACGAGATTGAGCAGAGTTTGCGTTATGTCCTGGATGTCGACGAGAGCGGCATCCCTATTGAGACGGTGCCCGTCCCGCGAGATGAGCGGACGCAGATTCAGGTGCATTACCTGCCGGCACGCCGAGATCCCGCTGAGCACATCACCTATGGCGCGAATGCGTTGTTGGGCCGTTTGCTCCGTGCGGTGAACTGGACAGACCAGCGCGAGAAGATCAGCCAGTTGACCACCGATATCTCGCAGAGCCTGCGTGATAATCGCTCGGTGGTCAGCCTTGGTGCCGGCATCACCAACGCCTGGAAGGCGTTGCACAAAGGGAAGTTTTTCAAAGATCCAAGCTTGACCTTCGTCGCAACCGAGATCGAGTCGTTGCTCCGGCATTTGTCGGTGTCTTTCACGCCCGGGCACGGTGAGCAGCAGGTCGATTTTTCGAGGTTGAGTGACGGCCAGAAATCGATGCTGTACCTAACACTGGTGCTGTCCTCCCAAGCTATCGGGCGCTCTGTACTTGGCGGCGATGACGAGTCGTTTGACATTGAAAAGCTGAGACCTGCCGTCTTTACGATCATTGCCCTGGAAGAGCCTGAAAACAGTCTCTCACCGCACTACCTCGGACGCATCGTGTCTTCGCTGAAGACGCTGGTGGGTGACCCTCATGCGTTCGACGCGCAAGCGTTGATCGCCACGCATGCACCTTCAATGCTGCGACGTGTTGAGCCGACCGATATTCGTTATCTGAGGCTCGATGACGCGCGGTGCACCGTGGTCTCAACCATTACGATGCCGCCAGACACCAAGGGCGAGTCATACAAGTTCGTGAGGGAGGCCGTGCAGGCATTCCCTGAGCTGTATTTCTCTCGTCTGGTGATCCTGGGAGAGGGTGACAGTGAGGAGATCGTGCTCCCGCGCCTGCTGGCCGCCAAAAGGCTGATGGTTGATGAGGCAGCGGTGACTATCGCTCCACTCGGTGGGCGACACGTCAACCACTTCTGGCGCCTGTTGAGCGGGCTGAACATTCCTTATGTGACGCTGTTGGATCTTGATGTCGGTCGGCATGGGGGCGGATGGGGACGTATCAAATACGTCGCGACCGAACTGATGAAGCACCGCCCCACTGTGGCGTACCTAACGGAAGATCAAGTCTCCAAATTACCCAAATGGGACAACCCTACATACCCTCTGCTGGATGTGGAAAAGAACCCGCAGTACAAGAATTACGTGCAGGATCTAGAACCGTTGGGCGTGTTTTTCTCATCACCGATGGATCTGGATTTCTCAATGCTAGTGGCCTTTCCCAAGGCGTTCGGCCTCTCACCAACGGACTTGGCATTGCCGAAGGTCAACCAGGTGAAATCGGTGCTCGGGGAGAGCTGCTTCAAGCCAACCCAATACACGCCATTGCAACGCAAGCATTTCATTGCGTATCACAAGCTGTTCAAGTTGGACAGTAAGCCCAAGTCCCATTTGGAAGCGCTTTCAAAGCTCACGGACGAGGAGCTTCTCAAAGCGATGCCGGCCTCCCTGTCGCGCTTGGTTGACCATGTGATCATGCGAGTCGAGGCGCTTCACGAATGATAAAGCCTGAGGAGTGGCGGTCGTCTGAGGGCATCGTGCTGGAGCCCAATGCTGAAATGACCGTGCGGGAGTTTCAAAGGTGTGTGGCGTTGACGGCAGGCCCAGGTTCCGGGAAATCTGAGTTGCTGGCACAGCGGGCGGACTTTCTGTTGACGACAGGTGCCTGCCGCTATCCCAAGCGAATCTTGGCTATCGCCTTCAAGGTAGATGCGAGTAACAACCTGCGTGAACGGGTGTTCAGCCGATGTGGGGCGGATTACGCAGGTCGCTTCGATAGCTATACCTTTCATGCGTTCGCCAAGCGGATTGTTGATCGATTTCGACCCGTGCTGACAGGTGAGGATGCGCTGAATGTCGGCTACAAATTGGTCGTGAAAGGGAAGGCGCACCCCGAGCAGACGGAATTCTCGGCACTGATTCCTTTGGCGATCAAGATCCTTGATGCCTATCCGTTGGCGGTCACGGCCATCCGGCAAACCTACAGTGATGTGTTCCTCGATGAGTTTCAGGACTGCACGGATGAGCAGTACGCACTGCTGCACCGACTGTTTGCCGGATCAGGACGCCGTGTGACGGCTGTAGGGGATGAAAAGCAGAAAATCATGGGATGGGCAGGGGCCTTGGACGGAGTGTTCGGACGTTTTGAGCACGACTTCTCGGCCTTGCACCTCAACATCTATCGCAACTTCAGGTCTCAACCGCAGCTTCTCCGGCTTCAGAGCGAGATCGTAAAAGTCCTTGACCCTGGCTCAGAGATGCCACCGGATATGCTCACCGGGGACGGTGGGGAAGTCCACGTACAGGCTTACCAGAGCTGCGAGGATGAGGCGTTAAGTTTGGCTGGGCAAATAGTCACTTGGATCAATGCCGATGGCATAGCGCCGGCCAGCATCGCAATCCTGGTGCGTAATCAACCGGAAGCGTACACGGTGAGACTGGCGGCAGCCTTGGACAGTTGGGGGATCGGTTACCGGAACGAAAGCCAGCTTCAAGACATCGCGACAGAGCCGATGGCATTGGTCGTGGTTGATTACCTGCTGTGCGTGTATGGCGTACGAGAGCCCATGGCCTGGACTCGCTTGATGCGACGTCTGATTCCTTCGGAAGATGATGCGGATGGAGCGCTACGTACGAATTGGGGTCGATTCATCAAAGAGGCTCGCAAGTTAGCGGCATCAGATCTCGCCTCGAAGTGCTATGACCAGCGCTGGGCGTTGTTGAAAGAGTTTCTGTCGATGGTCGGCGTCAGTCTGCTGACTGGACTTTCGCATGATTATGAATCGAGGGAGCGACTCAAAGAGGTGATTCGCGATGTGAAAAAGTACATCGACGAGGCCCTGGCCAGAGAGCCTGACCTGCTCAAAGCGTTGGCGCAGCTGTCCGATGATCAATCGATCCGGATACTTACGGTACACAAGAGCAAGGGGTTGGAGTTTGACACCGTGGTGCTATTAGGCGTGGAAGATCAAGCGTACTGGGGCAGGGATCAGCGAGAGGTGCGTTGCACGTTCTTCGTTGGCGTTTCCAGGGCAGTGAGACGTTTGGTGGTGACCACGACAGAGCATCGCGCCAACCTGCTTAACCTGAGCACCTGGCGGGAGCAGCGAACCGGGCATCGAGAATTTCTCGACTATGTCTGCCGCTGGCAGAATTGCCCGAAAACACCTGGAGAGCTGTGCGGCCCTGAGCATTGATATGCGCATCCGTATAGCGCCAATGGATTTCTCTCTATCTAGTCGTTGTCATCGCGGAGCGGTGCCTCTAGGGCCCCGACGGGGGCAAGTCGAGGGCTTACTGCTCCCGTCTCAATATGTTCAGCCGTCTCCGTCTGCGTAGGGCCAGGCTTTTTCTGCTCTGCCATGGGCAGAGTGAACAGCAGCATGGGCTCATATCCATGGCTTCGCTGGGCGCTTCGATCCGTCCAATAAAGGACTGGATCTCCTTCCTCTAAGCATTCCAACCCAGGCCGGCTGGTGAAGCGGGCAACATTTCAGGGTGACCCCTTTTATTGCACGCACAGCCCTTAGCCCAGCGCGACTAATTAGCCTTGTTGCGGATTCCGGCTATACGCCTTATATTATTCATAGGCGGATCAAGGGTTTGCCCGACTCGCTGTACGGTTGCCCCCGCTGGTTAGCGGGCATGGCAGTGGCCGGCGGAGTGTGGGTACAGATGTGAGCGAACCAATTTTCGGCTTAAACGAATCCAGAGAATCTTAAATGAGCAGGGAGCCGGTGGACGCCTACGCGAGCTACATGATCAAGACGTTTGGCGCGACGCGAGAAAACAGTCGTTTCTTTCGGTTGCCCAGGGTCATTCAGCGCGCAAAGGACGCGATCCCTGATGACTCGATTGTTGGATTTTTGGCCTGTGCCTTAGAGCGGGGAGGGCGGATGACCGGATTGATGTTTTGTGATCACCGGCATGATTTCCCGGAGGGGCTTCCTTCCCATACGCCGCCTATCGCACGTCGATCTCAGCAGGCCGGCTACCTAGTCATTGAGGCGAACACGGGAGGGCTCTACGTGGTTGCTCATTGGTACTACCAAAACGGCGAGCTGGGCCCTTTCTACGCGCTGCAGTGATCTAGATTCGAAGCAGCGTTCACTTAAAGCTGGGTGATGAACATTGCTTTTGGGCGTGCCCCTTGCTGGCCCCGCCGCCGATGAGGCAGCACAGGATGTGCTCCGGAACATGATGATCAGGCACCTGCTCAACCGGTTGAAGCAGGGCAGAACGTAAGAGGAAGCAGAGACTGTGATGAGTGAGCGAAGCGCAAAAGCATTCGGCAAGCCAACCGCGCGCAAGATGCAGAGCGCAAGCGCTGGGGTGGAATGGTGAACGAGCTGTTGGAAGATGTGTTTTACGGGGCTGCGCGCATGCTGATGGGATCTGGTCTTGCGGATGAGCCGTTGTTAGCCGCGGTACGGGATGAGTTTGCAGATCAGGAGTACTGCGTGGTGCGAGAGTGGTTAATTCTGGACGTCATGGTAAGTGAGCGTGACCAGGCGCTCATCGAAGCCAGGAATTTACAACCGGTCTTGCTCTACGCCCAGCGCGTGTTGTTTGACACCCGAGGTACAAGGCAGGGGGGTGTCCTGCTTACGGGTTTCCTCAGGAAGTACGAAGACTGCTTTTTTGAAGCGGAGGAAATGGTGTACGTGCTGGGTGGGCGTGGAGCCCGCAAGCATATATCAATGCCGGCGCTTAGGGCGTTATCGAAAATGTGCCGCGTGCTTCGCATGAGCCCGAGCCAGCGCGGCTGCTGGCCCTTGTTGCAAACATAAGTTACAGGTGATGGAGCAGATTTGCGGTGGGAACGGCGTTAGCCAGCATGAGCATTCGCGCCGATCGATTACACACTTGAGCGAAAGGAGTACGGATGTGCTCCCAAGCGCATCGCGTTTCGCTTTTTGATTACCTGAGCCGCAGTCTGCAACGCTTTCTGGTGATTAGCAGTAGGACTAAACAGATCATGAGTGAAGATCTTTTCTGTCACGATATCGGTGCCTTCCCCCCCTCGCGGCAGCCTTCATCTGGCAGTCTAAAGTCCCCAGGTGCTGTCCGACACTGACTTTAGATTTTCGATAACGCCTGATCACTGTGCCCGGAGGTCAGTCTCCCGGACAGATTTGTACAGTGTTGCCAGAACCCGTTGGCCAAGTTGGTGCCATTCAGCATTTCAGCCATGTGTATGTCCGTGATGTGCATGTTCTGCCAACTCTCTGTCTGTCCTCCTTAGCGCTTAGAAAGCTTTCGTCGTTGCGCCGGGGTGACCTGCGGTGGTAAACGGTACGACAAAGTGCCCAATTGCTGGTGAACCTTTATCAGGTGCGGCTCTACACTATCCACCAGCATGCCTGGTCATCGAATCGCGGGATCAACCCATGCAACAGGTACCCCCTGACGAAACAATTCGTGCTGCCTTGCAGAAGTCGCACGCCCGGCTTCACCGGCAGCATGGGATCGTCGTTGAATACGGTGTCATGTCGCTCAAATCGACAGACCTTGATGCGCTGCTCACTCAAGCCTGCACTGCTGTGGCGAAGGGTATGGAAACGCGGTTTGCCAAGGTGCTGACGCCGATTCCTGAAAGCGATGATTTCCTACTGTCCCACGGCGTCGGTTGGGACGACTCGGATATCGGTCACGCCACGGTAGGTGGCGATGTGGCCAGCCCTGCTGGCTACGCCATTGCTACGTACAGGCCTGTCTTGTCGAACCATCTGGGTCAGGAGTTCCGTTTTCGGACACCTGAACTGCTGAAGAAATACGGTATCGAGCGTGCGATCAATGTGCCGATTCGAGGCATTCTGGGGCCGTTTGGTGTCCTGGAAGCGGACAGCAGTGATGGCGATGACTTCATTGAGAGCGATCTGGTTTTCCTTGAGGGGATTTCCAACGTCATCTCGATGGCGGTAGAGCGCTTGAGTGAGTTGGCCAATGTGCCACCTGTCAATCCCTATTCGGAAAGCATGCTCAACGCCAGCCCGGACTGCGTCAAGATCCTAACCGCTAATGGCGAAATTGAGTTCATGAATGACGCCGGCATATGCCTCATGCAAATTGGTCATCTTGCACAGGTACGTGGCTTGTCGTGGTTGCAGTTGTGGCCGGACGAGTCTAAAGGGCTTGTTCAGAACGCCGTGACTAAAGGTACAAACGGGGAGTCCATACGCTTCGAGGCGTATTGCCCCACGGCTAACGCCGAGCCGAAATGGTGGGATGTCACCGTGGCACCTATCCTGGGCACGGATGGCAACGTGGATAAACTGATCGCAGTTTCCCGAGATATTACCGAGCGACATAGCTACGAAGCTCAATTGTTGTCCCTGATCGAAGCTCAGAACAGTCGCCAGACCACCACCGACCTGCACCTGGAAGAGATCCATCATCGGGTCAAGAACAGCCTTCACCTGGTCAATACGCTGCTCCTTCTACAGGCCAACCTGACACCGGATGAGGCGGTAAGGCTCCAACTGCAGGCGGCGGCGGGGCGGGTGGTCACGATCGCTAGTGTTCATGAGCGGCTTTATCAAAGCGCTGGTACGCAAGATGTGCGAGCTTCGGATTACCTAGCGGCACTGCTAAGTGATCTAAGCAAGGCGTTGTCTGATCGAAGAATCATTCTCAATGCTGACAACTTCATTCTGCCGCCAGAGAGAATGGCACCGCTTGGTCTGGTCATTTCGGAACTGATCACCAACTCTCTGAAATATGGAGTGGGGACAATTACGGTCAGCGTGAAGGGTATTGAAGATCACGCCCTGATTACGGTAGTAGATGAAGGGGACGGCTTCCCTGAATCGTACCCCAAGCCGAGCGGCACGGGCCTAGGGATGCGCTTGATCAAGAGCTATTCCGGGTATGGTGGGACAGCGATCACGGTCGACCGCAAAGAAAAGCACAGCACCATTCACGTGCGGTTCAAGCTTTAGAGAGGGGCCGGCACGTGGAAATTCTGGTGATCAGTTTCGCTCTCACCAAAACCGCGTGCACGTCGTCGGCCTTGTAGCTGAAGATCGGAAAGTGTTTCGGGTAGTCTTTTTACGCGTCAGGCACTTTCATTTTTTCAGGGTGACAATTCCCTCTCGTCTCAGCACCTCAACGTTTGTTGGTTTTACCTGAGTTTGGTTGAGCTCAGGAATCGAGATCCAGCGACACTCAACTTTTTCGCGTGCAGGGTGGGGCTCCCTGGAGCGGGGTACAACAATCCGGTACAACCAGTGCTCTTCCGTTTCAAGCACATGATGGCCCAGGAACTGAGCTTCGCTGAGCGATAAGCCGTTTCCTCGTCCAATTGACGGCGAGCAGCCTCAATCTGGGTCTGACCCGGATCGATTTTTCCTCCTGGCAGTGACCATTCGGTTGACTCCTTTCGTACAAGCAACACCTCGTCAGCTTGAAGGCAGATGACCGTGGAATGGAGTTCTCTCGATTGGTTCATGATGCTTCCTCCGTTTGACGGAAGGCCATACAAATGCGCCAAAGTTCATACGAAAACTCGACGGTTGGAAGCAACGGTTGTCAGCCGTCGGAATGATCCAAGCGTACTGGCAATTGGACTGCGTGGGGTTTGGCCTGGACTATCGTGTGATTTAAACCTGCCTAATACTAAAGTCGTAGGAGAGCGGTATGCGCATACGCGGTGACATTTTTTGGGATTGGGCTGACCCAACGCTTCACCACCGCACTCATGCTGAGATGCTCGATGACGGCACGATGGTAGATGTTCAAGTACGTCTGTCGCGAACAGGCAACACGCAGATGTTCATAGGCGTATACGCGAAGAGCGGAATGGTTCTGCATGAGGAGGCGTTTGACTCAAGGCAAGGTGAGTCTATGACGCGATCACTGGTTTTGGGCATTGGCCGAGCGAGATGGCTGGCCAAGGATGAACTGCCTAATCGCTCATTAGCCAACGCACGGTCGGTGTAAGCCGTCGTCGTTAGATTCGATGGTGAGTGGGCGACCGTGGCGAAGGATTTAGGACGCAGGTCGATCCCTTTTGAGTAAGGCAGTGCATCCATAGCGCTTGGCCGTGAACCGAGCTTAGCGGTTGTTCTCAGTCCTAATGCCTTCCTCCTGTGCCCGAGGCCTCGGTGATGTCACTCTGTTGGACGTCGGGCTTTGGCCCAGTGATGTGCCTTCTCCTACTACCTTGGTGAGCAGCATTGATCGACCCTTGTTGATCAACACGCTGACGCGTTGGCAGGCATGGGCGATCGAGAGGTGGGGCGCTCCACTCCCCATCATCATGCGGATCCGCGAGTGATCCAGCGACGATGAAAACAGCCGGCAGGCGCCAGTTCGCAGGTACGAATTCACTTCAGCAATCCGAATGCGCAGCAGCGCAGTGAGCTGCCCTCAGCGTAGCAGGCTCAGGGGGGAGGTTCAGTTGCGTAGGTTGACACATCGAAAAATCTGCATAGAATTCGAAGTTGACATATTTCAGTTTTTGCAGAATTTGAGGATGGCTTGATGATCGTTAACCAACACCCCAGTCAATTCGAACCTCGTCTGCTCCCTGAGTATGTCGATAGGTTTTGCCAAGAGGTCGCTTCGGTGGCGTATAGCGCTCTCGAAGATGCCAGTGGTCAGTACGACACACCCTACACGCGGGGTACGCTGCTTTTTGGCCGTCAACAAGGCCTGTGCAAGACCTTGGCCGCGGACAAGACCATGCCCTGGCTTCAGCTTCGCAATGCAACTCTGGACTTCACGGTCTCGCTGAACGGGGTATTGCTTCAAATTGTCACCGACGACCCCTTCGCCATCAAGAAGGCTCATCGCACCAGGCCCAACCCGATCGAGCTGCATCAGCTCTCGATTTTTGAAGTCTCCCCAGAGGTCTGCACGTGGCGCGTGTACGTGTCGAGCACATACGATTTGGAATTTCCGAAGATCAACGTAGCCATGGTGGGCTTTGATGCCAGCCACGACGTCGTTTGCATTTGGAAACATGAGCAAAACAATGGCGTCTCGGTCAGGGCCATGGAGCAGCACCAACCTGTTGACGTGCCGGAGGCGAAAGTCATGCGTAAGCCGAAAGGCGCAGATGCGGACAACTCCGGTGCCAAGACACCTGATAATGATGAACAGTGATAATGGATGACAGAACAGGCCAGCTCTCTTTTGAGAATGAGTTTTCTCCAGAGAAGCTTCGATTGGCTCGATGCGCTGCGGGACTTTCCCTCGCAGAACTGGGCGTGCTGCTGGGCGTCAGCCGACAATACGCCCATAAGCTTGAAATCAACGCGGTTCCAAACAGAACGCAGCTGGAGCTAATTACGAAAGCGCTCGGGGTGACGGAGGCTTTTCTTTCCAGTCCAAGGCGTGGCTCCGTCGAGCTGGAGCAGTGTCATTTTCGCAGCCTTCGCTCGTCCACTCAGACGGTAAAAAAAAGCATTGCCTCCCAGGTCGAGCTTTTTGAAATGCTCCTCACCGAGCTTGAGAAGGAGGTGGATTTTCCGAAGGTCGGCTTCGATCCCTTTGAGGAACCCATTACGGGTGATGATGTGATCGAAAGAGCCGCAGAAGGTTTCCGCCGCCAGCTTTCGGTTGGGATCGGCCCGATTGCCAACATCACGCGGCTACTCGAAAGTGCGGGTGTACTCGTGGTCAGCCTGGCGGATGCAGATGATCGCGTGGATGCCTTTTCACTGTTCAACAAACGCCCTCTGATCGTTCGAAATACTGCCAAGGAGAATCCATGCCGGCAACGTTTCGATCTGGCGCATGAGCTTGGTCATCTTGTGATGCATCAAGGCATTGAGACGGGCTGCAGAGAAACAGAGGCTCAGGCAAACCAGTTCGCCAGTGCCTTGTTGATGCCGCGGGCGAGTTTTGGTGGTGAGTTTCCACCGATGCGAGGCCAGTACCTGAATTGGTCGGCCTTGGGAGAGCTCAAGATGCGATGGAAAGTGAGCTTCAAGGCCATTATCTATCGTGCGCAGAGTTTGAACCTGATCACCCAGGATCAGGCCAGGTCGGGGTTCACCTACCTCAATCGTAACGGCTTCACCAAGCGTGAGGAGCTGGATGAGCGCATTGAGATGGAGTGCCCTACGCTCGTTCAGAAAGCCATTGATCTCATGGATCATGCCAGTTGGCGTTTGATCCTGAAGGATTCAGGGCTTACTGATTCGCTGGTCACCGACCGTTTCATGCTCAAAGTACCTGCGGCTCCCCTGTCTTTGGTGAAATGAAGGGCTGTGCTGTCTCGTTAACCTGATGTCCGTTCGAAGTGGTTGAGGTATACGAGGCCAAAATAAGACTTGGAGAGCTTAGGCGGTCTAGTGAGATTACTGCTATGAGCAGTGTGGCAAGCAAGTGCTCGATGATGCGGTTATCAATCGAGCGCGTTGCTCATAGCGCCGACCTAAGCACTGTCTTTCCTCCACATGTCATTTACCGTCGACGTGCTCATCCCTAAGCGATCGGCGGTTTCTTTCTGCGTGAAACCTGCGGCCTTATGCCTAAGTACCTCGGCGAGCTTGTCCGCGTTTTGGGGAGTTCCTCGTGGTCTTGATACCAGCTCTCCGTTGACGATCTGGTCACCAAGCATTTCCATTCCGCCTGATTTCTCAAACTGGACGAGTTCCTGCTTCAAGCGAGATAGCAAAGCAGAGGTAGGCTGATCGTCCTGCGTAGCCAGGGTAAGTGCCAGCAGGGTAAGGGGGCTGACCTCTAGTGCACTGCTCAGCGCCTGCAGTTTGTCCAAGGTAGGGGCAGACTCGCCCTTTTCCAGTCGGCCTACATATGGGCGGCTTGTGGAGCGGGCGACCATTTCCTGGGAAAGCTCTTTGCTGCTGCGTATCGCCCTGAGCGCTGCCGCAAACGCTACTTTGATGTCCATCTATTCGCCGCCCAAAGGCGAGTATGTAGCCATGTTGCGTGATACGGCTCTACACCGTATAGTTTTCAATTCCGGATTACCCCGTTGTGGATGGAGGCGCCTGGTACAGGGCCAGCCAGCGGACAGGACGCTCGCTGGGTGTTCAGTTGGGGTCGTCAATGAATCAATTTACGGCTAAATCGAGTTGGATGCTAATCGAAGTGGCATCGCGCGGTGTCGAGCCTCCTGCGATCAATGTTGAACAAACGCCAAGGCTAGCGCTAAGCATGAAGCTCCTCGTTTATTCCGATCTACATAACGAGTTCGACCCATTCTCCCCACCGATGGTCAATGCTGATGTGGTGATTTTGGCAGGAGACATCTCTACGCGGGTTAAGGGCGTCGAGTGGGCGAACGAGGCGTTCAACTGCCTGTGTCTCTACGTTGCGGGTAACCATGAATTTTATGGCGGCCATCTTGACCGTACCTTGGAGAAGATGAAGGCGGTTGCTGCACCCCACACGCGTGTGCTGGAGAACGAGGTGTTCGTTCACGGCAATGTTCGGTTTATCGGGACGACCGGTTGGACGGACTTCACCAGCAGCGGTGACCAGCTACTTGCCATAGGGATTGTGAGCGATTCCATGAATGACTTTCGCAAGATCCGTACAGAAGATCATCGCCGAATCAGGCCGGATGATCTGGTCAAGCGTAACCACATAGCGCGTGACTGGTTGGAGGCTCAGCTCAGCACTCCTTTCGGTGGGAAGACTGTGGTGATCACCCATCATGCGCCGATGGTGGAAGTTACGGGCCAGAGGAATGACGGCCATGTGATGTCGGCCTTTGCCAATCAATGGCGTGGCTTGGTACTGCAGGCTGACGTGTGGGTATTCGGCCACACCCACAAGGCTGTAGACGCACAGGTGGGCTCCACTCGCGTCGTTTCCAATCCTCGTGGTTACCCAAACGAATCCACTGGATTCAACGCAGAGTTTTTGGTGGAGCTTGGTTGTGTCTGAACGGCGGCGAACTGTCGGTGTGGTCGGCAGTTATTGGTACTGCGTGGATGGTGAGATTGGGCCGTCACATGCGATGCCGTAACGCGGGTGCATCGAGCAAGGTTAGCCAGTGGCTGCTCAGACTTCTGGTGGGGGAGCCGCTTAGTGCTGATGAGCGCCGAGTGACTGAGTCAATTAGGGCGCTCAAAACGCTGAAGGTGATCCAGGGTAGGGTTTCGATTGATCCAAGCGAAGTGCTGGATTACCCGGGGTACTTGGAGTCCAGGCAGAGAGCTGCGGAATGGGTCAGACGCGTAAGGCGTTAGAGGCTTGTGAGGGTGTGGCGCAGCTGTATTCGTCAGCGATTGCGCTGACGCTTAATCGAAGAGGGCAGTGTGGAGCAGCACCTGATTTCCGACATCTTGCATGGCCCCGCCTTGGTGATTGGAGGCTCGGGATTAAGTGATTCCGAGGCTATCAAAGCCGCATCGGAGGAGTTTTCCGGCGTACGATTTTATGTTGTGCGTCAGTGGATGCTGCTTGACGTTGTGGTGTCCGCCGAATGGGAGCGTCACCTGGAAGGGCTCGCCCATATGCCGACGGTGTTGTACGCCCACGCAGTGGTGCATGACAGCGCAGGTCAACTCGAAGCCGGGAGTAGTTTCCTGACAGGCCCGGCACTTGAGTCAAAGGATTGTTTCTTTGCCTGTGGTCAAGGGCTGTTCGTATTGGCCGGCTCAGGTGCGCGCAAAAAAATCAGTCTGCCGGCATTACTTGCCTTGAGTAACGCAGTGGGCACAACGTCGTTGATTGATAGGGCACATATCCGCAACGACCCAGCCATTGTGGCGGCGTCCAAAAGCGTGGCATTCACCAAGCCATGATGGAGTGGCTACCAAAGTTGCCATCCTGATCGGTCAGTTGAACACGCCTGATGTTCCGGGCACGTTGAGATTGTCAGCTTAAGGGAGGAGTACTTTTGTGCTCTCGGCTGAACACTCTCGTTTCGGTACAGCCGCGCATGCAATGGGGGTGCCCCGATCGCTTGGTAACCGCTTTGATGAGGACATCGGGGACAGAGACCGTGCGCTTGATCAGGGCTAAGATCCCGGTTGACTGCTCATGCCCTGGCTAGCACACGTTACTCCTCCGGCAAGTGCCAGAGCCTACCGACAGTGGATTTTGGCAGGCCCAAGCGTGCACTCACAGAGGCCTGGGATTCCCCAGCTGCTTTAGCCTGCCGGATGGCCGTGAGTTTGTGCGGGTCGACTTGCCGACCTGGTCGCACCCGGTTCACCTTGCCATCGTGATAGTGCTCACCGATCCGGTCTCGTGCGCCCAGCGCGTCGATCTTTTGAAACTCGCTTCTCAGCAACTCCAGAACCTGGTCATCGCTGAGTCCTTTTTCCAAGGCGCAGGCGAGCACAACCAGCGCTGCAGGCTCTACCTCAAGTCGTGCGGAAACGGCTTCGAGTTTGCCGATGGTGATACTTGAGCGCCCATTTTCAATGTTGTGCATGTGGCGAGCTTCAACAGAGCCCGACATTTTCTCCTGTGATAGGCCTTTGGCATTTCTGATCACGCGTACCAAGGCTGCAATCGCCGGCATCAGTGGCATCAATATTCCTCGAAATCGAGGATAGAGCCATGTTTCCGACTCCCGAACCATGCAATATAGTGCCTCTATCGGGATATCAGGGTGCCATTGCTTTGTGGCTTCCGGCCACGGTAGTGAGCTTTGAGATGCCGAAGCGGCTGTGCCTTGGGGCGACAGCCTGTCGCTGTCCGCATGGACGAATGTACGCACTCGGGAATGATTGCCCAGTGCAGGAATGGAGTGTTTCCAATGTCGGATGCGATTGTGGTGAAGGGCGTCCTGGAAGTGATGGGCCCATACAACAACCTTCCAGAAGGGAGTGAATACACATACGTCAGGTTGAAAGAGGCCAGCGGCGCAGTACGCTTGATCCGGAAGGTCGGGGTAGGGCACTACATTGCGTCCTACCTCAAGCCTGGAATGGAGGGTGAGTTCTATTTCGTGAAGCTGGGGCGGCTTGGCTTTATTTTGTACGCAATCAAGACGGCAGCTGGTGAGAAGCTCTATGAAGCTGGGGATTCCACGCGCACTTGGACACCCATTCCACGAACACTTGGACAGTGATTCCACGCTGACTTGGACACCCATTCCACGGTCACTTGGACACTGATTCCACGAGCACTTGGACAGTGAGCGCTCACTGATCAGCCCCAAGCTCAGGCAGGCAGCAACGCAGGACTATTCACTACCATCGACCTCTTTTTCGAAGCGAAGAGGTCGTCGTGGAGCGTTTATCCATGCGTAAAATCCGAGAGGTACTACGCCTAAAGTTCGACGCCGGCCTGTCCGTGCGCAAGATCGCCGCAAGCCTGCAAATCAGTAGCGGCAGTGCTGGCAATTACCTGCACCGGTTCAACGCCTGCGGGCTGACTTGGCCAACGTCATTGTCGGATGCCGAGCTAGAACGGCTTCTGTTCCCACCGGCCCCAACAGTACCCAGCGATCAACGCCCGATACCAGACTGGGCATGGGTGCACACCGAACTACGCCGCCCCGGCGTAACCCTGGCCCTGCTCTGGCAGGAGTACCGGCTCAGCCACCCGCAAGGCTTCCAATACAGCTGGTTCTGCGAGCACTACCGCTTGTGGGCCGCCAAGGTCGACGTGGCCATGCGCCAGGAGCACCGCGCCGGCGAGAAGTTGTTCGTCGATTACGCGGGCCAAACCGTACCGGTCATCGACCGGCAGACCGGTGAAATCCGCCAGGCCCAGGTTTTCGTCGCTGTTCTCGGAGCATCCAGTTACACCTTCGCCGAAGCCACCTGGTCACAAACGCTGCCTGACTGGCTGGGCTCGCACGCGCGCTGCTTAGCGTTTCTCGGAGCGGCCCCGCAGATCCTGGTGCCCGACAACTTGCGCAGCGGCGTCAGCAAGGCGCATCGCTACGAGCCCGACATCAACCCCAGCTACCGCGACCTGGCCGAGCATTACGGCATCGCCGTCGTGCCTGCCCGTGCGCGTAAGCCCAAGGACAAAGCCAAGGTCGAGGTCGGCGTCCAGGTGGTTGAACGCTGGATCCTCGCGGCATTGCGCAACCGCCAGTTCTTCTCGCTGGGCGAACTCAACACCGCTATCGCACTGCTGCTGGATCGGCTCAACCACAAGCCCTTCAAAAAGCTGCCCGGCTCACGCCGGTCGGCCTTCGAAGCCATCGACCAACCTGCGTTGCAGGCCTTACCGGAACAGCCCTACGTCTACGCTGAATGGAAAAAGGTACGCGTCCACATCGACTACCACGTCGAAGTGGACGGCCACTTCTACTCGGTGCCGTACCAACTGGTGAAGCACCAGCTCGAAGTGCGCCTGACCGCCCAGACCGTCGAGTGCTTCCACGCGAACCAGCGTGTGGCCAGCCACCGCCGCTCGCCGCACAAAGGCCGCCACACCACGCAAACCGAGCACATGCCCAAGAGCCATCGCGAGCATGCCGAATGGACACCGCAGCGACTGATCCGCTGGGCCGAGCAGACAGGGCCCAACACCGCTGGCGTCATCGCCTACATCCTCGAACGCCGAATCCACCCGCAGCATGGCTTCCGCGCATGCCTGGGCATCCTGCGCCTGAGCAAACAGCACGGCGAAGCGCGGCTGGAGGCCGCTTGCCAGCGTGCGCTGGCACTGGGCGCGTGCAGCTACAAAAGCCTTGAATCGATCCTGCGCCAAGGGCTGGAACGGCTGCCGCTGGCCCAGCAAAACCTGCCCCTGCTGCCCGACGAACACACCAACCTGCGCGGCCCCGGCTACTACCACTGACCTGCAAAAGGAACCTTGAAATGCTACCGAACCCCACCCTGGACAAGCTGCAAACCCTGCGCCTGCACGGCATGATCAAAGCGCTGAGCGAGCAACAGGCGACGCCCGACATCAACGACCTGAGCTTCGACGAACGCCTCGGCCTGATGGTCGACCGCGAGCTGACCGAGCGTGAAAACACACGCCTCACGACCCGCCTCAAGGCTGCTCGGCTGCGCCACAACGCCTGCCTGGAGGACATCGACTACCGCAGCCCTCGTGGGCTGGACAAGTCGCTGATCCTGCAACTGGGCAGCGGCCAATGGCTGCGCGATGGCCTGAACCTGATCATCGGCGGCCCCACCGGCGTGGGCAAAACCTGGCTTGCCTGCGCCCTGGCCCACAAGGCCTGCCGCGATGGTTACAGCGTGCGCTACCTACGCCTGCCACGCCTGATGGAAGAGCTGGGCTTAGCCCACGGTGATGGGCGCTTCGCCAAACTGATGACGGGGTATGCCAAGACGGACTTGCTGATCCTGGACGACTGGGGCCTGGCGCCGTTTACCGCAGCGCAACGGCGCGACATGCTCGAGCTGCTGGACGACCGCTACGGCAGCCGCTCGACGTTGGTGACCAGCCAGATGCCGGTGGACAAATGGCATGCACTGATCGGCGATCCGACCCTGGGCGATGCAATCCTCGACCGGCTGGTGCACAACGCTTATCGGATCGAACTGAAGGGTGAATCGATGCGTAAGCGCACGACGAAATTGACGGTGGCAGGGGCTTCAGACTAACAATGCAACCCTGCGTCGCTGCGCTCCGACTGCCTGTCCAAGTGGACGTGGATCAGGTGTCCAAGTGCGCGTGGAACGAGTGTCCAAATGAGCGCGGGCTGGGTGTCCAAGTGTCGTGGAATCCGCAATGAAGCGGAGGGCTTCACCAGCTGGATAAAAAAGATGCGGCTAACGGGACTTGTGCTGTGCTTGCTGTTTGTCCCACTGAGTTTGGTGGGGCTGTTATTTGGCGGATATCTGGGGGTGATTGTGCCGATCGTGTTCGTATACGTCATCTGGAAGTTGATCGTCAGTTTCCCAAAGGTGCTTAAAGACAGTCACCTTCGCGCGCAGCTCGCGAGCCACGGTTTCAGCGTGTAGCAGCAACTCAAGCCTATCCTTTTGAGCCGCAGTGAGTCGGTTATGCCTCCGATTTATCGCGGCCTTCATTTTGCGATTCTCTTGCCACACTACGTTCGCCATGATTTGGCGTGCACAGACTTTCAGTCTTCGTGGGGCCAACACGCTCATCCTCTCTACTCAGTCCGACGGCTCAGTGCTCAAGTGAGTGATAAGGGCTTGTCTCAGCTCGTTGAGGGCACTTTCTAGCCTGCGATTCTCGCGGGCGTCACCAGGAGGCGGCTCGTAGGTTTTGCATAGGTTAAGAAGAGACTCGGCATCGTTGGTGTTCAAGTCAAAAATGATCATTGGCGGCTTACAGTCCAAGGTGGCAAAGACAGTTGTTCGAAGTTGAATTTGAGATCTGGTTCGGTAGTGGCGTTCGCATCCTCCTTCAGCATTTTTCTCCTTATCATGGAAAGGCCCGTCCGGCTATCGAGCGTTGGTGCTCGCAGCAGCTTTTCTTGATCAACATCAGTTATAGGTACAAACAACCGTAAGGCTGGGTGGTAGAGGCTATCCGTGGTTTATTGAATGGCCATACAATAATGGCCTTTTGATGTCGTGGCGCTTTGGCCGATCCCTTGGCCCTCAGCAGACCTGAGATTCTGATTTTTCCTACTACCAGCGAGGCTAAAAGCATGCTGACTAATGCACCGCTTCGTCTGAAGCTTCTTTCCATTTTGCTCTTGCCTCTTCTCGGCTTTCTAGTGCTCGCAGGGTCGTACCTGTCCGACAATTTCCGAACCTATCGCGACATGGAAAACACCGTTGATGCTAGCCGTGTAGCGCAGTCGCTGAGCCAGTTGATCACTGTATTGCAGCGCGAGCGAGGTGCCAGTGGAGTGTTCCTTGGTAGCAAGGGCGCGAGCATGGGCGATCGACTGGGCCCGTTGCGCAGTGAGAGCGACGCGGCCCTGGAAGCCGTCCGGCGCATGCCGAACGCCAACGATGCCGAGCTTGACGCGCTGCTGAGTAAGCTAGACGCCCTTGCGGGCCTGCGCAAACAGGTCGATCAACTCGCAATCGACAACGTCGAATCTGGAGCTAGGTACACAGAGATCATCGGGGCGTCGATTGGCTACACGCACTCCCTGGAGGGGCGCGTCAGCAGCAAGGTCGTTATCCACGCGCTTAATGCCCTCAACCAATTCATTGAGCTTAAGGAAAGGGCCGGGCGAGAGCGCGTGCTGCTTGGCCTGGTTTTTAACCAGGATCATTTCGACGCCAATCTGCTGTCGCGGTTTAGTCGGAATCTGGGCGAGTATTCTGCTTACTATCAGAGCTTTGGGCGGAAGGCTTCCGTTGAAATTCTGGCCAAGTTCAAGCAGAGCCAGGAGGCGCCGGCTGCTCAAGAGGTGGCCAGGCTGCAGCGACTCGCATCCGATGTGCCATTAGGTCAACCATTGGGTGTTGAGCCTGAGGTCTGGTTCAAAACTGCCACGGCCCGCATCGATCAGATGGGCGACATCGAGAAGGCGCTGGCGCAAAGGGTTGAGTTGCTGGCCGATGATGCCCGTGGCGGCGCGATTCGAGCGCTCTGGATAACCGTCGTCGGTGCGTTGTTCGCGTTGTGCATGGTGGCTCTGTTGTCTTGGCTTATTATCAACAGCATCAGCAAGGCGGTGAAGGAGATTAATTCAACCCTGGACGGACTTGCTAACCGCGATCTCACAGCGCGAGTGAGCTTCCGCAGCAGGGACGAATTTGGTCAAATCGCCGAAAACCTGAACCGAATGGCCAATGAACTCGCGGAGATCGTACAGGAAATAGGAAGTGCTACCGCCCAAGTGGCCACGGCTGCCGAGGAATCCTCGGCAGTCACGCTGCAAACGACCCGGAGCGTCGAGCAACAGCGTCAAAGCACAGAGCTGGTAGCGACTGCCATCAACGAAATGAGCGCTACTGTGCGGGATGTAGCGCACAGCACCAACGACGCTGCCAACCTTTCGCAGCAGATCCAGAGCAGTACCGCTCAGGGGCGTGTTGAGGTTGATGGGACTGTTGCGCTGATTCACGACCTGTCGAACCAGGCAGAGCATACATCGACGATCATCGTGGAGCTCAAGCGTGAGTGTGATGAAATCTCGTCGGTGCTTGACGTGATCCGTGGAATCGCCGAGCAGACTAATCTGCTCGCACTTAACGCTGCTATCGAAGCAGCACGCGCCGGTGATCACGGTCGAGGCTTCGCTGTAGTAGCCTCTGAAGTTCGAACCTTGGCACAACGTACTCAAGAATCCACCGGCAGTATTCAGCAGATGATCACCAGGCTGCAGGTAGGTTCGGATCGTGCGAGCACCTCCATGCTTGAAACCTTGAGTAAAGCACAATCGGGTGCTGAGCGGGTAGCGCGTGCGGGTGACCTGCTTACTTCTATCACCGAGGGCATTGCACGTATCACGGATCGCACCATTCAGATTGCATCTGCGGCGGAAGAGCAGAGCGCAGTCTCTGAAGACATCAATCGTAGTGTCAATGAGATCAATGACCTGGTCATTCAAGTGAGCGCTGGAGCTCAACAGACGGCTGTCACGAGTCAGGAGTTGGCCCGCCTGGCTGAGCATCAACAAGAGTTGGTGGGTCGCTTTCGGACTGCATGAGTGGTGTACGATGACATGGCCAGTTTGTTTGCCCAGTGACGCGTATTGAGGTCGTCCAGCTGGGCAACCGGACTGATGGGTTGGACTGTTCTGAGACAAGAGATTGCGGCGCTGCCTTGTTCAGACTCCCCAAGCCAAATGTAGGAAAGGCGCTGGGTGAACGTTGAGCATCCTGCTTACAGCGGACGCTCTTCAGTGCCGCGCTCGAAATGCATCAGACGCCTTGTTGCTCCAATTCCACTGCTCGCTTCCAGCTATTCAGGGAGGTCAAACGTTGGAGGTAGGCAGAGAGGTGTGGATGCGTGTGCCCTTCACCGAGTTGCTCGACGACTGTCGTGGCAACGAAAGCCAGCATGAAATCAGCTCCCGACAATTTGTCTCCCACGATAAAGGTTTTGTCTGCAAGCACGTCATCCAGGAAGCCCAAGACCTTGCCGAATTCGGTCTGAGTGTAGCCATCAAGGAAATTCAGCTTCGTGCCTGAATTGGACTCGAATTGTGTGAAAACCTTAAGCAGGATCGGCACCATCGCAGAGCTTTCCGCGAAGTGTATCCATTGCAGATAAGGGACGTAGTCTGGAGAGGTAATTGGGGGTTCCAGCTCCGGCGCAAATCGGCGGATTAGGTACTCAACGATGGCTCCTGACTCAACCATGACCTGATTCTCAAACTCAATCACCGGCGACTTGCCGAGCGGGTGAATGTTTTTGAGGGTGTCCGGCGCGAGTTGGGTGACGGGGTCGCGTTGGTAGCGAATCAGCTCGTACTTCACGCCCATTTCTTCTAGCAGCCACAGAATTCGCAGAGAGCGCGATGCGTTGAGGTGGTGAAGTTTGATCATGGAAGGTCTCATTTGGAAGTGTCGGATTGTGCCGCGCCTGAACTCTTGAGGAGTCCAGGCAGGCCTACTACTTATTTCAGCTGAGCGACCAGTGCCTTGGCTACGCCCTCAGAGCTCGCTGGATTCTGTCCGGTGATCAGCCTGCCGTCCTCGATTACGAATGGTGCCCAATCACCACCTTTTTCATAGAGACCGCCAAGCTTCTGGAACTCGTCCTCGATCAAGAATGGCACAACCTCCGTCAGTTCGACTGCGGCCTCCTCACCATTGGTAAAGCCAGTAACGCGGCGTCCTTTGATTAGTGGGCTACCGCCAGCAGTGCTGACGTGACGCAGCACACCTGGTGCGTGGCAAACAAAGCCAAGTATCTTGCCCGCACGTTCAAAGGACTCAATCAGGCTGATGGAGGTCTCCGACTCTGCGAGATCCCACAAAGGGCCATGTCCGCCTGGGTAGAACACGGCATCAAACCCTTCCTCACTCACCGAGTCGAGTCTGACCGTATTTGCCAAAGCTGTATGCGCCTCTAAGTCGCCGTTAAAACGGTGGGTCATTTCAGTCTGGAAATCTGGCAGCTCGCTTTTCGGATCAAGCGGTGGCTGACCGCCTGCCGGCGATGCCAAAACAACTTCGGCTCCTGCATCCTTGAACACGTAGTAGGGCGCGGCGAACTCTTCAAGCCAGAATCCTGTTTTCAAGCCGGTGTTACCCAATTGGCCGTGAGACGTCAAAACCATCAAAACTTTCATCACAATTTCCTCAACGTTAGGTTGCACCCTCGATGACAGCGTCAGCCGTGGGCATTTTCAGTACTAGCCAGTACAGCAAGACAACTGCTTAGTTGGTAAAGAACGCTTGCAGCACCCCAGCTTTCTCCGCGTAGGGCGCCCGCAATCGGAGATTCGACGCGCCGTCTTCACTCTGCACTACTACCGGCTTCGCATGGGTAAAGCGACGGAAGCCGTGAATACCATGGTATGCCCCCATACCCGAAGCACCGATGCCACCGAAGGGTAGGCTGTCAATTGACGCATGGGTCATGACGTCATTGATTACCAGGCCACCTGAGGTCGTCTGGTGCACAAACTGTTGTTGTTGAGAGTCATCATCGCCGAAGTAATAGATTGCCAGAGGTCGCGGGCTTGCATTGATGTAAGCGATAGCTTCAGAAGCACTGCGGTAAGTTTTTACCGGGAGCAGTGGCCCGAAAATTTCTTCTTGCATGATCGCCATTTCTTCGGTCACATCGAGCACCAGGTGGGGTGCGATCTTGCGAGTGGCACGGTCAAAAGCTGGCTCGTTCCCAGGTGCGAGATTTATCAGGGTAGCGCCCTTTTTCTCCGCATCAGTCAGAAGGGCGATCAGTCGCTTGAAGTGTCCCTCGTTGATGATTGAGGTGTACTCAGGGTTGGCGATGACCGTGGGAAATGTTTTTTCGATGAAGTGCTTGCTGAGGATCACCAACTGTTCCTGTTGCGCCTCGGTTACCATCAGGTAATCAGGTGACAGGCAGATCTGACCGGCGTTGAAGGTTTTGATGGTCAGGGTTCTTTCGACTGCCTTGTTCAGGTCATAGTCCTCCGCAACTACCACCGGCGACTTCCCTCCCAATTCGAGAGTGACCGGCGTTAGATTCTCTGCCGCCGCCCGCATGACATGACGACCTACGGCAGTGCTGCCAGTGAACACCAGATGATCAAATGGCAACGCGCTGAAAGCAGCTCCCACACCGGCATCGCCCAGAACGACGGCGAGTTCGACTGGGTCGAAATACCCCGCGATAAGCTCGGCCAGTAATTCGGACGTGTTTGGCGTCAGCTCCGACGGCTTGAGCATGGCCGTATTGCCGGCTGCAAACACACCTGCCAAAGGGCCAAACGCCAAGTTGATCGGGAAGTTCCAAGGGCTGATGATCCCGACGACGCCAAGCGGCTGCTGCTCAATCCAAGCCTGCATACCTTGGCCAGGACTCTCAACCTGCTCAAGCTTCATCCATCGCTCTACGTTCATTGCCGAGTCTTCAAGCATTTTGACTGTAGTGGCCATGTCGGCAATCATCGACTGATAGATACTGCGATTACCAAAATCGGCGTTGATGGCAGCGCTGATGGCTGAGTGGTTTTCGCGAATCAACCTGGCGCCACGAAGCAGTCGGTCTTTTCGAAGCGCCGCATCAGCAGGGCCTGTAGCAAGATGTGCCCGTTTCATTGTGCGTAATATGATCTTCAAATCGTCAACACTCGGCTGGAAGCTCATCGTTCTTCTCCTCGGTAGATGCTTGAATTAGCAGAGTCCGCGCCTGCACCTTGGGTCACTGACGACTGCGTTCAATCTGTGCGCTCATCCTAGGGGGCTAGCCCGACAGTGAATAGACAGAGTATTTTGGGGCATGCATAAACAGTATTATGAGTACGGTATGTCACTTCTAAGACTGAGGACTTTCGTTGAGGTGTATCGGCAGCGCTCGATAACTGGCGCGGCTCGCACGCTCAATCTCACGCAACCCGCCGTCTCGCAGCACATCGCGGGTCTAGAAGCCGCGATTGGGAGAAGTCTCTTTGACAGGCAAGCTCGTGGTGTAGAGCCCACCTCTGCAGCGAAGGAGCTTGCTGCAGACATCGGCGACAAACTGGATGACGCGGAGGCAGCACTTGCTTCCGCAAGAGCCCGCTCTATTGAGCTAGCAGGTGCACTGCAGATCGTAGGCCACGCTGATTTTCTCGCAGAGGTAATTTCCAGGCAGTTGAAGCCGCTGCTGGAAGAAGGGATTCGCATTCGAATGCAAAGCGGGAACCATGAGTCGATCTGCCGCTTGCTAACGGAGGGTGAATGCGACTTGGGTATTTCTGCCGCGGCTCCTACCAACCCACAGTTGCGCGGTGAGCTTTTGTATACCGATGACATAATTGCAGTCGCCTCTCCGGTAGTTGCACAGCGACTTGCTGCCGCCAACGACTTCATAATCGCGCTTGAGGATGAGCCGATACTTGCCTACAGCCTTGCTTTGCCGCTCATTGATGATTGGCTGGCCCTGAACAGAGTCACACTGAAAAACGCTATGCCTGCCATGGTGGGCCAGGACTTGAGGGCTTTACGAACACTGCTTATTGACGGCTTCGGTTGGAGCGCTCTTCCTGATTACCTCTGCAGGCCATTCATCGAAAAGGGCGAGCTTCAGGAACTACCCGCGCCGGTTGGCCACTCAAGCCGAAGCTATTACCTGATTTGGACACCAAGTGCTTTGCGCCAGCCCAGGGTTGCCCACGCCAGGCAGGCGCTTCTTTGGCGGCTAAGGGAAGGCCGCCTGGGCTGACAAAACGATTCGCTGCCGCTTTTGTGGATTGGGGCGCGAACCGCTCACGGTTAACGCAGTCATTGATCGTATGCGATCCTCCATCTAGCGCTACCGTCGTCAGGCCAATGATGACCGCGTCTCTGTATCAAAAGGTTCGCCGCTGGATTCCCCTTAGGGTGCCAGCAGCGACCCAAACCCTACGCTTGCATAGCTACCTAAAAGCCCTATCTTTCGAGCTTGTAGGCAATGACATAATCACCCATTTTGGTGCCGAGCGAACCATGGCCACCTACGAAGGACAGGATGTACTGTTCTCCTTTCTTACCCGTGTAGGTCATAGGTGTTGATTGACCGCCCGCCGGTAAGCGCGCAGACCAAATTTCGCGACCCGTGTGGAGATCGTAGGCACGGAGGTACTGGTCAAGCGTGCCGCTCATGAAAGCCAACCCGCCAGCAGTAATGATTGATCCTCCCATACTTGGCACGCCGAGATTCATACCTATCGGAATGGGTGAACTGTCTCTCGACGTACCGTTTCTGTGTTTCCAAACGACTTCGTTGGTTTTGAGGTCTATGCCTGCTACATAACCCCACGCAGGCGCCTGGCAAGGTACACCGAAGGGCGACATTAGCGGGTGCATGATGACTGCATAGGGAGCTCCCGTATTGGGTTGCACGCCGCTTGTCTCACTGACGCGTTTACTGTCAGCCGACACTTCGTCGCGGGGAACCAGTTTGGATACGAATGCCATGTAATTAGGATTGCTGAAGATCAGCTGCTTGTGCGGATCAACTGATATCGACCCCCAGTTGAAGACGCCTACGTTGCCTGGATAGATGATGCTCCCCTGCACGGAAGGCGGGGTGTACTGACCCTCGTATCTGAGGGACTTGAACTGAATACGGCACATCAATTGGTCGAAGGGCGTAACACCCCACATTGATTTCTCTTCCAAAGGGGGAGGGAGCAGGTTCAGGTCAGAAACGGCCTGAGTAGGTGCCGTGTGATCTCCTTCCACGGCGCCAGAGGGCGCGGCAACCTCGCGGATTGGTACGATTGGTTTGCCTGTAATGCGATCTAGAACATAGAGACTGCCTTGCTTCGTAGGCTGAATCAGTGCCTGCTTTATCCCCTCAGGCGTATCGAGATCGATCAGCGTCGGCTGGCTAGGTACGTCCATGTCCCAGAGGTCATGATGAGTAAACTGCGGATTCCACGCCATTCGGACACTCAGCCCACGCTGATCCGGACACCTGTTCCACGATCATTCGGACAGGCAGTCGGAGCGCAGCGACGCAGGGGTTGCATTGTTAGTCTGAGGCGCCCGGCGCCGTCAATTTCTTCACCCGCTTTCTCATCGACTCGCCCTTGAGGTTGATCCGGTAGGCGTTGTGCACCAGGCGGTCGAGGATGGCATCGGCCAGGGTTGGATCGCCGATCAGTTCGTGCCAGTTGTCCACGGGCATTTGGCTGGTCACGAGGGTCGAGCGCTGGCCGTAGCGGTCGTCCAGTAGCTCCAGCATGTCGCGGCGCTGTTCGGCGGTGAACGGGGCCAGGCCCCAGTCATCAAGGATCAGCAGGTCGGTCTTGGCATAGCCGCTCATCAGCTTGGCGAAGCGCCCGTCGCCATGGGCTAGGCCCAACTCTTCCAACAGGCGCGGCAAGCGCAGGTAACGCACGCTGTAACCCTCTCGGCAGGCCTGGTGTGCCAGGGCGCAGGCCAGCCAGGTTTTACCCACGCCGGTGGGCCCGTTGATGATCAGGTTGAGTCCGTCGCGTAACCACTGACCGCTGCTCAGCTGGAGGATCAGCGCCTTGTCGAGTCCGCGCGGGCTGCGGTAGTCGATGTCTTCGAGGCAGGCGTTGTGCTTGAGCCGGGCCTGACGCAGGCGGCTGCTGAGGCGCTTGTCGTCGCGTTCGGTCAGTTCGCGGTCGACCAGCAGGCCGAGGCGTTCCACGAAGCTCAGGCTGTCGATGTCGGGGGTTTTCAGTTGCTCGGCGAGTGCCTTGAGCATGCCGGTCAGGCGCAGGGTCTGGAGCTTGTCCAGGGTCGGATGGGGCAGCATGGTGGGATTCCTTGTGTTCAGTGGTAGTAGCCGGGGCCGCGCAGATTGGCGTGGTCGTCCGGCAGCAGGGGCAGGTTGGCTTGAGCCAACGGCAGGCTTTCCAAACCCTGGCGCAGGATCGATTCGAGGCTCTTGTAGCTGCACGCACCGAGGCTGAGGGCGCGACGGCAGGCCAACTCCAAGCGCACTTCGCCATGGGTCTTGCCCAGGCGCAGGATGCCCAGGCAGGCCCGGTAGCCTTGGGTTGGGTGGATGCGCCGTTCGAGGATGTGGCTGATCACGCCGGCCGTGTTCGGCCCGGTCTGCTCAGCCCAGCGGATCAGCCGTTGTGGCGTCCACTCGGCGTGCTCGCGATGGCTCTTGGGCATGTGCTCGGCCTGTGTGCTGTGCCGGCCCTTGTGCGGTGAGCGAAGATGGCTGGCCACCCGCTGATTGGCGTGGAAGCACTCCACCGTGCGCGCTGTCAGGCGTACTTCCAGTTGTTTCTTCACCAGTTGGTACGGCACCGAGTAGTAGTGCCCATCAACCTCGACGTGGTAGTCGATGTGCACACGCGCCTTCTTCCACTCGGCATACACGTAGGGTTGCTCCGGCAGCGGCCGCAGCACCGGACGATCCAGGGCTTCGAAGGCCGAGTGCCGGGAGCCCGGCAGCTTGCGAAACGGTCGTCGGTTGAGGCGCTCCAGCAATAAGGCGATGGCGCTGTTGAGTTCGTTCAAGGAGAAGAACTGGCGGTTCCTCAGCGCGGCGAGGATCCAGCGCTCGACCACCTGCACGCCGACCTCGGCCTTAGCCTTGTCGCGCGGCTTACGCGCCCGCGCCGGCACCACCGCCACGCCATAGTGCTCGGCCAGATCGCGGTAGCTCGGGTTGATGTCCGGCTCGTAGCGATGGCTCTTACTCACCGCGCTGCGCAGGTTGTCCGGCACCACGATCTCCGGCACGCCCCCGAGGAAGGCGAAGCAGCGGGTATGCGAGCCCAGCCAGTCCGGCAGCTGCTGCGACCAGGTGGCTTCGGCGAAGGTGTAGCTGGAGGCGCCGAGCACCGCGACGAACACCTGCGCCTGGCGGATCTCGCCGCTGTGCCGGTCGATCACCGGCACCGTCTGCCCGGCGTAGTCGACGAACAACTTCTCGCCGACGCGATGTTCCTGGCGCATCACCACGTCCAGCTTGCCCTGCCAGGCCCGGTAGTGCTCGCAGAACCAGCTGTACTGAAAACCCTGCGGCTGGCTCAGGCGATACTCCTGCCAGAGCAGCGCCAGGGTCACGCCGGGGCGACGCAGCTCGGCGTGCACCCAAGACCAATCAGGCAGTGGCCGCTGCTCACTGGGCACCGCAGGGGCCAGTGGGAACAGTTGCTGTTCCAGTTCGGAATCGGACAACGAGCAGGGCCAGGCTAGACCGCTGGCGGCAAAGCGACAGAGGTAATCACCGGCACTGCTGTGGCCTATGCCCAGACTGCGGGAGATCTTACGGACAGACAGCCCGCAATCGAACTTGAGGCGCAACACCTCACGGATTTTACGCATGGACAAACGCTCCACGACGACCTCTCTGCTTCGAAAAAGAGGTCGATGGTAGTGAATAAATCCTGCGTAGCTGCCTGCCTGGAAAGTGTCCGGATGGCCGTGGAATCGGTGTCCGGATGCTCGTGGAATGAGTGTCCGGATCAGCGTGGAATCACTGTCCGGATGTGCGTGGAATGGGTGTCCGAGTCAGCGTGGAATCCGCAGAGTAAACTGATAATTCCATCTCACCTGGCCTGTGGCGATGTCGAGTGCAACGGTGCCAGAGCTGTATTTTTCAGCGCCGGGCGATCGGGCAGCCCCCCACTGATCAGGCATCTGATTGCCGAGCGGTATATAGACGAGCCCTGCGCCCTCGTCGACGCTGGGAATAGACCACATGTTAGGTGAGTTGCGGGTGTAAAACGCGTTCTCAGCAAGAGGTGTAGTCACCTCTGGATTACCTGCGTCCCAGTTCCAGACCAAGTGCCCGTCGTGCACGTCATACGCACGAATGACCCCCGAGGGCTCATCAACAGACTCATTATCCGTCACATGGCCGCCAATGATGACCAAATTCCGCGTGATGGCTGGTGGGGACGTCGAGTAGTACCCGCCCGGAGTGAATGGGCCGATGTTCGCTCTGAGGTCGATGGTGCCGTTCTTGCCGAAATCGCTACAGACTTCACCTGTATCTGCGTTGATGGCCATGAGGCGTGCATCAGCGGTAGGCAGAAAAATCCGTTTGGGGCAGGCTTGAGCCACAGCAGAACCAGCGGTCGAAAGCGGTGATGCACCTCGATCATTATCAGCAGCACTGTATTTGGATTCGTCGTAGTAAGAGACACCCCGGCAGGTCATGTGTGCCCAGCCACGAAAATCGTTGCCATTGGCACTCTGGATTTTGGGATCGAAACGCCAAACTTCTTTTCCGGAGTCAGGATCCAAAGCAAGGAGCTTGCTGTGTGCGGTACACACATACAGGAGCCCGTTGACCTTGAGTGGGGTGTTCTGGTTGGTGATCTCAACGGGATCAAGGCCAGTCGGGAGGTCACCCGTTCTTATGCGCCAGGCTTCTTTGAGCTTATGTATATTAGTAGTATTTATCTGCGACAACGGTGAATAGCGTTGGCCATATTCGGTTCCCCCGTAAGAGCGCCACTCCCCATCGGGCTGTACTTGATTTGCGCTACCGAGCGTGTCCCCGTCACCACTCCACGAGTCGGTGACTTCTCCATAGTTTGTGAACTGCGATATCAGAGCGCACGCGCCTGAAACAACAACGGCAAAGATCAATGCCGATGAGCCATAGGGCGCAGGGCGAGTGAGGGTGAGCGGTTTTCTAAACCAGGGTAACCAGAGCACCAAACCGAAGACGAACCACATCGAGAGGCGGGGTACGAGTTGCCACCAGTCCAAGCCGATCTCGTAAATCGACCAAACAGTGCTGCCTAGAAGGAAAATCGAATATGCGGTGAGCGCAAGAGAGCTACCCAAGAGAAGCAGACAGCCCGTTATAAATAAGGTAAGGCCTGCGATCACGTAATAGGGAGATCCACCCAGAAGAAAAAGTTTTATGCCGCCTGCAAACAGCACCAGACTTACCAAGATAAGAATGGCGCCCACTGCCGTGGGCGGTCTGCGTGTTTTTGAAAATGCACCGTTAAAAGGCATCTATGTATCCTCGCTCTCTACTTCCGCAATTAGAAGCTCGCTGTTTGTAAGGTTAGTAAATTCGTGGTTTAGTTCAGACAGGGGCTGACTAGACGTCGTTCAGTGTACGTTGATAGGTCGCGAGAGGGATGTCGGTAGAATAACCAGTGTTTATTTGTATGTATAACTACAGGTTAATTGCAGGGCGCTGATTTTCTTCGCCGCTAGTGTATGCTGGAAGGCTGTAGTCTCTTTCGTGAGGCGGCATCAATGCACAGTTCATAATGAATGAGGGGCGCGAGTGATGCCTTATTCAAGAAAAATGATTTAAAGCAATGGCATCGTCAGGTTTTCCTGAGGCGGATGATTGAACCCTTAGAGTTGAGCCGTTTAAGTCCTCGAAATAAGAAAATGGCTTGAAAGCCAAGATGAGGTGGCAGCATGAGTATTCATATCTCGCAGACTGATGAGATTCAGGCGTTTTTTAGGCAGGTAGCAGGACTAGATAGCGAAGCAGGCAGTCCGAGGATCAAGCAGATCCTGATTCGAGTATTGCAGGATTGCGCGAAGGCGATCGAGGATCTGGAGATCACCGATGACGAGTTTTGGCGGGCCGTGGACTATTTGAACCGTATGGGAGTAAATCAGGAAGCGGGGCTCCTGGTGGCCGGGCTTGGGCTGGAACATTTCCTTGACCTTCTGCAGGATGCCCGAGACCGTTCAGCGGGGGCTGGAGGCGGCACTCCTCGCACTATCGAAGGCCCACTCTATGTTGCAGGTGCGCCTCTTTCAAATGGGTATGCACGCCTGGATGATGGAACTGATCCCGGTACGGTAATGTACCTGCACGGTCGTGTGACCGACACTCAGGGTAACCCTATCGCGGGTGCAATTGTGGATGTGTGGCATGCCAGCACCCAAGGCACATACTCCTATTTCGATAAAAGCCAGTCTGACTACAACCTGCGTCGTAGAATTGTTACCGATGAACTGGGGTATTATAAGGCCCGGAGTATCGTCCCTAGCGGTTATGGCTGCCCGGTAACAGGTACAACTCAAGAGGTTTTGAATGCCCTTGGGCGCCACGGCAATCGGCCTGCCCACATTCACTTCTTCATTTCTGCTGCAGGACACAAGCATCTAACAACACAGATAAACTTCCAGGGCGATGAGTATCTGTGGGACGATTTTGCCTATGCGACCCGCGAGGGCCTGATCGGTGAGTTGCAGTTCATCGACGATGACAGCAGGGCTAAGCAATTGGGCTTGAATGTTAATTCATTTGCCGAACTCAGGTTTGATTTTCAGGTTCTGAGAGCAATCGAGCCGGAATCTGAGCAGCGAAGCAGTCGCCCAAGGGCTCTGCAGCAGCTCTAAGAGCTTCAGTGTACCGTAACGGTATCATGAGGGAGTCCGGGGGTTCACCACGCATGAATTCCCCGGTTTCAGAGTCCAGCCTGAACTTGTCGCTAGATATTGAGTTTTTTCCTGCGTCGATATGTGAGCTAATTGCCATATTTATGGTCAGTGTTTTAAAGTTACGGTGCGAGCTTTTTGTATTCCGTAGCTTGATGAGTAAGATTGATCCAGCTCCCTCCCATTAGTTTCCATACCCTGGTGAATCTCGCATACTTAGTGGGCTGTAGGGTGCCGTTGGTGACGATGTCGTTGTGGTAATCGCCAGTCGCTATTGCGATATCTTTCTGAATGCTTATATGCATTCTGTCAATGATGAAACTTTTGAATCTGTAATCCGAGTCTATCAAGCCCTGCAAAAATTCATCGCGATTTCTTAATTTTCCATTACTCTCGACATGGATGTAATCGGTAGCAGTCATAGCTTTGAGCTTTTCTATATCTGCGGTCACCAGAGCAGCGGAGCGCGCTGCTTCTGCATTTCGGACTTGGAGCTGGGCCTGTTCAACAGGGCTTTGGGCGCAGGCGGCTGCAGAAAACAGCAACGTAGCTGATAAACCACCCGGGATACGCGCGCAGCGAATTTTAAAAATAGTGCTCATGTGGCTTCCTGTTCAATTGTTAGGTTGTCTCTTCACAAGCTCAGCTGTCATAAGCGTAGAAATCTCGTGAACCAAGAATTACCACAAAGGAAAAAGCGTAAGGGAAGGGGAGAGTAAAACTGGGGGTGTGCCGACGTCTTGTCCAGACGTCGGCCTGTCACGAGGGCTTGGTGTTTAGAAGCGGAACACAGCTTGTAGCCACAGTTTGTCGCCTTCGGCTCTGTTGACGACATTCGACTCGTGTTGCCACTTGGCTACAAAACCCCAAGCAGGCGTTTGGTACTTGATCGCGGGGCCGATGGCGAAGGCCCGGCCTTTGTTATCCTCGTTCAGTCCGGTGTAGTTGTCTTGGTCGTCGCCTGTGATTTGCTTGTAGAAGTATCCACTCACGCCAACTTGCAGGGTAGGAGTAATGTTGTACCCGATGTTGTAATCGACGTTGAATTCATCGCCCGATTTGTAATGTGTAGCACTGTTCTCTTTGTTAATAATGTAAAGGGCCTTGGCGCTAACTTCGAGGTTCTTGATCGGGTAGGCTGTAATGCCGTACCAGGGCGCAAACGACCAGTAATTACGTCCTGGGTTGAACAGGCGATCTTTGTCGTAAGAGCCAGTTGGGGTGAAGATATCAACGGCCACAATTTGGCTGAGGCCGGGTGAGCTCCATCCCAAGAGTAAAGGTACAAGAGTGATGTCGCCGATGCCTTCCTGCTTGTCACTGCGATGAACGCGCCCAGCAGGGGTGTCCACATCGAAACTGACCTTCCCCTTGACAAACGGCACGATGAAACGGCTTGAGAGTGTCGCACCCAGCAGCGAGTAATCCGAATAGACGTAGTCAAAACGCATGGACAGGGCTTTTACGTTCAGGTCGAAATCATGGATGTTAGGCTTTTCCGAACCGTCATTCCCCATTGTCTTGTCCGCTTTGTATTCGGACACATAGACGAAATTAGTGAGACCTGGAGGCGGCAGCTTTCCTGACAGTACAGTGTTTACACCGAGTGGGTAGGTTGAGCCACCACCCTCTGTGGCATGAGTTGGTGCAGAAAAGGCTATCAAGCCGAAGGCGAGACCAACAGGCGTGAGGATGCGCTGTGCAACACAAGGGATGTGTTTCATTGTTATGCCCTACATATGTTTGTTGTTATTTTAAAGCAGAGTCTTTTTGCAGCTTTTAAAGTGAGAGTCAGCGCGGGTTTGACCCCGCGCTTAGGTTCAAACGATTTTGTTTTCGAGCGTACCCAGCCCTTCAATCCACACGGTGAATACGTCGCCGCGCTGAATGAACGTTTGTTTTTCCATGCCGACCCCGGCAGGTGTACCGGTCAAGATGATGTCGCCAGGGAACAGCTCGATACGCTGGCTGATGTAGGCAATCTGGTCAGCAATTGTGTAAAGATGATTTGAGGTATTTGAATCCTGCTGGAGATCACCGTTTCACCAAAGCTTAATGGCAAGATTTTCAGGGGATTCAACGAACTGCGCAGGTGTCAACAGAGGGCCTACCGGGCAGGAGCCATTGAAGGTCTTATGACCGATCCAGTCGAAGCGGAACGGTGAGCTCTCGTCTACCTGGGGGCGTTTCAAATGATCGCGCGCTGAGAGATCGTTCGCGCAGCTATAGCCGGCGACGTGCTCAAGCGCCTCCTCCACCGAGACCTTGTCTGCACGCTTGCCAATGAAGACCGCCAGTTCAGCTTCCCAGTCAAGCATGTGGGTATTTGCGGGAAAGTCGATGTCTTGAGCGTGTGCAGCCAACGAACCTCGGCTGGCCTTGATGAAGTGCCAAGGCGGAATGCCTTCACTTTTCGGATCTGCACAGAGGTTCATGTTGAGCGCTTTAGCCATCGCTTCCACATGATCACGGTAGTTGGCGCCGGCTCCGTAGATCGTGCCTGGACGGGTCAGCAGCGGGGCGTAACGGAGTTTTGTGAGCAGGATCTCATGTGCTCCATAGCCCTGGGGCCATCCTGAAATATCCTTGGCGAGTGAGCCGAGCCAAAGATTGGCTTCCTCCCAGCGCTCAAGGATTTCATCCAGCGTGACGTTTGCTGCAGAAGAGCAAGCGCCTTGAAGGTCATAGGCAGTATCCCCGACCATGATGCCGGGAGCGACGGTGGCGCCGTCTTTGAAATAGTTAAATAATTGGAATTTCATATGTCAGGCCTTACTTATATTGGGTATGCGGATTTAATGGTTGATGGGGCACCTTCCCCTCACCAACCTGATGCTACCCTCAGATGGTTGATAGATCGACCCCGTAGTTGAGCTCCTCTGCGAGGTCTGGCAGTCCGTAACCGATGGTTTTCTTGTAGAACGGAGAGACCTTCGCAGTCGGGGCCTTCTTCTTGTGCTTCGTGGTGTAGAGCATTCGCGCCCGCATCACCTCAAAGGAATAACCTCGTCCTTCACGGTTCTTGTCCTTGGCCAGTCGGTTGATGGACTCCGTGAAAGCGTTGGTGACAGGTATGTCCGTCTCGAAGTAGGTCATGATCTCCTCGCGCCAGTTGCCCACCGCCCTAAACAGATCGCTCCAGACTTCTTTCTGGCCCTTCGGGATGGTGGATATCCACTCGTCCAGGGCGGCTTCTGCCTGGGGTCGTGTGGTGGCGTCCCAGATGCTGTAGAAGCGCTCCTTGTGCTCGTAGGCAGCCAGCAGTTGCGGGAATGCGCCTGTCCAGGTTTCCATGATCAGCCGCTCCCGGTCTGAGACTTCGTGAGCGCGCTTCAGCAGGATTTTCCGGTCTCCCTTGAGGGTTCGGATCTGGGCTGGTTTCAGCTCTTTCCGGAGCCCCTTGCGCACCTTCTCCAGAGCATCGTTGGCCATGCGCACCACATGGAATTTATCGACCACGATGCGGGCCTGTGGCAGCACCGCCCTGACCGCCGTTCGATATGGATTCCACATGTCCATGCTGACGATATCGATCTTCTGCCGGTCTTTCAGCTTCATCAGGTAGTTAGTCACGACGTCCTGACGGCGAGTGGCCAGCAGATCGAGCAGGGTCTTCTCCTCAATGTTGGTCAGGATGCAGCGGTAGCGCTTGTTCAGGTACAGCTCGTCGATGCCCAGAATGCGAGGCGTTTCGAAGCGGTGCCAGCGGCCTAAGAACGCGGCGCGGGCGTTGAAGATGTCCCGTACCGTCTTCTCGTCCAATCCGGTTTGCTGCGCCACGAAAGTGTAGGGGTGGTTAAAGGACTCCTTCTCTACGTATTCATGTAGCCGCAGTGTCATGCGGAAGCCGTCCACCACCTCCGGTAGCTGGGGCCTGAAGGTAGCCTCGCAGGCCCGACAGATGTACCGGCGGCGGAGCACCCAGAGGGTGACCCGCTTGCCGTGGATGGGCAGATCATGATAGGGAACATCACGCTTGCCGAAACGCACGAACTCACCCTGCACCCCGCATTCCTCGCAAGCAATGGGATCGGGCGCGTCTACCTGGAAGTGCATTTCATCGTCGGTGGCTTTGCAGCCCAGCACCTGGTATGAGGGCAGGTGCAGGATGTTGTCGGGCATTTCGGTCATACGTTATTCTCTTAAGACGACTAGCAACTGGCTAAAGCGTTCTTAAGAACCTAGGCAACACGCGAAGGTTGGCGACTAAGAAGAAGCAGGATGCCGAAAGCAATCATTCCTCCACCTGAGGCGCGTTGAAACCAGTGCAGCTTGTTTGCTGCGAAAGCTGCTGCAAAACGCCCTGCTGACGCATATATCGCTATTGCAACGGCCTCTAGCGCGATAAAAACCGTCCCAAGAGTTGCATAGCTCAGCCAGTAATTCGTTATATCCACGAATTGCGGGAAGAATGCCGCGAAAATGAGGATTGCTTTGGGGTTACTGATGGCGATCAGCGCCTCACTACGGAATGCCTTACGAAGCGAAGGTTTCATTGCATCTGCGTTTAGGTTAGTCGAGCCAGATGTTGTTCTGAGGAGCTTGATGCCCATCCAGACCAGATAGGCGGCACCAACGATCTTGATCACGTTGAAGACCAACGCCGAAGCAGACAAAAGCATCCCTAAACCAAGCGCGCTAGCAGCAATCATGGGCACGAAGACGGCAAGCCGTGCTGTGCTTGCCATAAAGGAAAACCCTACGCCCTTTTGCGCACCGTGTGTCATCGCAACGAGGTTATTGGGGCCGAACGCCAGGTTCAGTGCGAAACATGCCGGGAGGAAAACAAGTAGATCGATCATTAGCTTTGTTGTGACCTCAAGGGAGTAGGTTGGATATGCATGGTCAGTGCACCTCGTTCAAGTAGGGCGTGACATTACGCAACATCCGCTCAATGTAGTCTTCCATCTTGCCGACCGGCGCGACATGGTGCAATGCACCCCGAGCCGCCTCAATACCTTCTAGCCGGGCGATGACCCAACTGGGGAGGTACTGAGCCCGTAGGCTACCACTCTTCGTGGCAATATTGCTTTTGGCGAAGAAAGGCTGGCTGAGCACAACGACACCCGCTTCTTGTACCGGGGCTATTGTCAAGACAGATATGCCTAGTTTTCAAGTGTTCCCTACATATGGCTATAGGGAAGGGGATCTGGAAAGACCGGCACGGTTAGCTATCAACCATTTAGTCCGTTGTGGATTTAGTTTTCCCTTCCGCTTTCTACTTCACATATCAACCATTAAATCCGCATACCCCAAAATACTTGCTCAAGATTGAGCTAGCCCGGATTTCTCATGACCGCATAAACAAAAACGGCTGAAAGCCTTATGATTCTTGTCGCCAAACAAAGCCCCATAAGTCTTCAGCCGCGCACAAAATGCTACCAGAAAAACTCCACTTTTCACCCCTCTCTCGCCGCCTCGTCGAGGCCTCTTTCACCGGTGGTCACATCACCTCGGATGCGGGCTTGTTGCTGCTGCGCGAGGTCGACCAGCAACATGGCTTGACCCGCCGCCTGGCCAAAATCGTTCCCGATCGGCGTGATCCTGGGCGTGTCCAGCACGGACTGCAGACACTGCTCGCCCAGCGTATCTATGCACTGGCCGCCGGCTACGAGGATCTCAACGATCATGACGGCCTGCGCCATGACTACGCGCTGCAGACTGCGGTCAACCGCCTGCAACCGCTGGCCGGCAAATCCACTCTGGGGCGCCTGGAACAGCAAGCCGATCGCGAAACGGTGGTGCAAGCCCATCGCCTGCTGTGGGAGCACTTCATCGCCCAGCATGACCAGGCGCCGGCTGAGATCGTGCTCGACTTCGATGCGACCGATGTGCCGGTGCATGGTGATCAGGAAGGGCGCTTCTTCCATGGCTATTACGACCATTACTGCTTCCTGCCGCTCTATGTGTTCTGTGGTCGCCATCTGCTGGTGAGCTATTTGCGCCCGAGCAACATCGATGGCGCCCGACACAGTTGGGCCATCCTGGCACTGCTGGTCAAGTTCATTCGCCGCTTCTGGCCAGAGACCCGCATCGTGTTCCGCGGTGACGGCGGTTTTTGCCGACATCGCATGCTCGACTGGTGTGACCGCAAGCAGGTGGATTATGTGGTGGGTCTGGCCCGCAACACCCGCCTGCAGCGGATGGCGGCGCCGGCCATGCAAGCTGTCGCCGAGGCCTACCAAGAAACCGGGCAGAAGATGTCCGGCGTGTATCGCTTCCTCTATCAGGCCGGTAGTTGGCGTAGGCGCCGCCTGGTCGTGTCGCGCCTGGAACATGGCGAGCAGGGTGCCAATCCACGCTTCATCGTCGTGTCCCGCTTTGCCGAGGATGCTGCCCAGCAGTACTACGAAGACTACTGCGGCCGTGGCGACATGGAGAATCGGATCAAGGACCAACAGTTGGATCTGTTCGCCGACCGCACCTCCAGCCCACGCTGGTGGACCAACCAGTGGCGGCTGATGCTGTCGGCCTTTGCCTATGTGCTGTTCGAACGGCTACGCGATCATCTCCAGGGCACCGCATTGGCGCGCATGAGCATCCATAACCTGCGCTTGAAACTGCTCAAGATCGGTGCGGTGATCATTCGCAACAGCCGGCGCATCCGCGTGCTGATCAGCGAGGCCTATCCGCATCAGGAACTCTTTGCGGGGCTGGTTGCCCGCCTCAAGCCGACCTGAACAGGCGGGCGCCCCCGGCCCGGCTCAATGGGGGAAAGGGGGCAGTGCGCCCCATACGCGGGAATTGAATAAAAAACGATCAATTTTTAGCGGTGGAAGGCAGGTTGTTGATACACCGAGGCTTCACCGGCCACGCCTGCCGGCCTCATGAGAAATCCGGGCTAGATAATTTGATGCCGTAGAAAGGTTGGTCTGGCCGCACTACGCAAAACGTGAAAATAGTCGCCCTGCGTATTTTTTAGTGGAAATACTGCTTTCTCATCTGATGCAATTGGCTCAGCTGCAGTGCGCCTAAGAAAGATGACGCGCTTTCTATCTTGCACTAGTTCGTCAAGTTTAATTTGGAACGCGCCACTTATGAGTGGCATCACGCTTAACCTCCTTCGACAACTAGAGAAACACGAACTGCCCCACGATATCATCGCAGCTATCAATGGCTATCTCCGCAACCATGGCCTGAACTTACGTCAGGTAGTCATTCGCGCATCGAACTAGGCCAATAACAAGTGCGGCAAGCAAGTGCAATCCGCCATTCCATCCAAGACTAAGTATGAATGTCCGCATAAGCGCCTATTAAACATCGATTTTAGATGTTTAACATAGCCGTTACCGCACCCGATGCTTGAGACGTTGCACGGATCGATAGCTAATATGCTACGAGGATAATGTCGTCGGCCGACATGGCCTGGTTAAGAACGCCGCGCGGTTAATCACGTTTCTCGCGCTGCCCAACCAGTCGATGGTGCAAAAATATTTATTAAAGAATGCAGCATACGTGCACTTAAAATTTAGGTAATAGCGGTGACGAAATATTCGCAGCGCACAAAGGCGTCAAATAGGATATCAATTTTATGTTTCTTAACCTTCTTACCACTTTCTAAACCAAAAAACGGGAGCAGACTGAAGTGGCTACTTCAGTCGCTCCTAATAAATGCCAGCACCAGCTGGAGCTTGATTTTCTAGCTCAAAGCATCGGTACGGCATAAAAAAGAGGCCCTTTTTGTATAACCTCCCTCAACAGCTGCTTGAACTAGACTGAGATGAGGCTTTAAATTTTTAAAATTTACGGAGCTCACACCCAACCTAAATGGTTACTTTATGAATTTAGATAAAGCCAATGGCTATCGTCAGTCTCAAAACGCTTAGTTCGCATTTCGAAACAACAAACTCATAACGCAGAATTGAAAAACCATGGCAATTAGACAGGTACAACCTCTATCAGAAGAGCTTCGCTAGCCTAATATTAAATTGCCCGTCTTTTCTGAGGCCGTTTTCAACCTGAATGTCTTGTCCATATTGAAATTGAATATTGAAGTCAGGGGAAACCCAACTGGAAACAGTCGCCAGCCAGCGACTGTTATTTTGCTCATCTGCTCGATTGAATCCATCAACCTCACTTTCACCGTTCCATGAATGATAATACGATATCGACACACTAGAGCTAGCAGTTATTTTATATGTTAAGTGCCCCATAGCACTTACGGCATCATCCTGTTTCAACGTCTTACCATAGTAATCATCATTATCACCATAAATAGCATACTCACCTATTAACTCCACAAATATTCTATCTGATAATCCTTTAGCCAAACCCAACTGAAAGATAGCTTTCCAGCGGTTTTCACCAATATTAATTCCTCCCCGATCAGAGCCATAATCCCCAACAGGTAGAGACAAATAAATAGGTACACCTATCCAAGTTCTTGAAGTCGGATCAGAAACCAGCCAAGTCGTAGCCCCTATGATCGGATCTCCAAAACCCGAATTACTAACAGACTGTTGATTACCTGAACTATTATCAAGCTCAACCTTCCCATATGGCAGTATCGCTTGAGTCGCTACGGTTAGACCACCAACGTCAATAAAACGGACAAGCCTCAGAAGACTAACGCTTGCTTTAAGGTCAGTATCATCAGAAACCTTATCGCCTCCCGCATATAGCCTATTGCCTTTAGAATTTTGATGATACAACGCGATCAACGAGGTGCCGGTCGGCAGCGCAATTACATCACCTGGATCAACAGAGAGCACCTCTGCCCTTACCTCCCCACTAAGAAAAAACACAGCCATTAGAGCAGGAGCAATAGTTCTTTTTATATTTTTTTTTTCTGCATTTTTATACACCTTCGAGATAGATCTTATAGTTATACATATGAATAATTATATTTAGCGTGCTGGTTGGAGAGCGTTACGTGGACGTCGAAACTGCCCTCCATAAGCAACCATTTCTGGATGGTGATGGCATACACGCCATTGCTAATGAACGGGTCTTTACGAATGATCGCTTCTGCATGAACTAAGTCTTTTGCGCGGACGATACTCATGCCGCCCACCGAGCCGGGTGGGGACTCATCCTTCATGAACGGCCCGGATGCAAACAACTCACCTTTTTTCTCGGCTGCGATTGCCCACTTCAAATGATCGTGTAGGAGATCCGGCAATTTGCTCAAGTCCAAAGGGTGGCGCATTACCACATACAGGGGGAGATTGAGCATTCCCTGCAGCAAGTTGAGTGTCTCTTCCGAGGCGGGCATGTTACTTTCGCTCCTCAAAGTTCTCGATAAACTCAGGCGGAGGAGGAGTGGTCGCCCATACCGCTGTCAGCTCCTGAGGCGAAGCATTCAGTGGCTCCCACTCAGAGTCGTCTTCCGAGATGACATCGATATCCCAGAAATACTCAACCAGGCTGTTCCATGGGTCTCGGATGTAATGGAAGTAGTTCGAACCAGCAACGTGTCGGCCAAGCCCAAAAGCACTCTTATATCCGAGATTGATCAGGTGCTGAGCGCCCATCTGAATTTCGTCGATGTCCATCACTTCGAAGCTCAGATGATGTAGACCGCTGTGGCTGCTCTTGGCTAGGCCCAAGACATGGTGATCGCCTCCAGAGCCACAACGCAGGAAAGCAAGAACATCGCCCGCCTGGTCGGATACCTTCATCCCCAATGCCTCGGTATAGAATTCAATCGAGCGGGTAACGTCTGGGGCGAACTTGATCAGATGGCCTAGTCGTAGTGGCGTAGCCTTCTTACTCTGCGAAGCTGGCGTGCATGCACGCTCATTCACACGGCGATATCGCCCTGGGGTATTGATTTCCGGAACGTCTTTGGCCTCTATGGAAGCAGACTCGGCAATGGTAACGTGTACCCAGTCATTGCTGGGATCTTTGAACCAGATGCCCGATGATTCGATCTCAAAAGGCGCCGATTCGATAGCCACACCCAACCGCTCGAGGTTGTCGAGGACATTCTTGAAGCCTTTTGAGTCAGTGCCAAACGCCACATAGCTGAGTTGCTTTGGGCTGCCTGGCATCAGGCGAATTTGATCTTGGTCACGACCTTTACAGCGCAGCACAAGATCATGGCCCGCTATCTGTGCTTCCAGGCCGAATGCCTCATAGAACGTTCTACCGATACCCAGATTGGGTACGGTCATTCCAACGTGATGCAATGACTTAATCATGAGAATGCTCCGTCACCGGATAGGTGAAAAACTCGCACCGCTGAGAATTTCGGCGTGTTGTGCGGTGACAAAGCCACCCGCTTTGCCCAAGAACTCGCGCCATTTGGGGTTTGCAGACAGCGCTGCGCGGCGCGAGTTACGGTCTTCCAGGCTTTCAAAGCCCCAGAGATGAATGACTCGGTTTAGGTCGCCAGTCTGTGGCTGGAAGTACCCAATTAGATTTCCCAGGGCCTCAGACTGATACTCCGCAAACGAGAAATGGTGGCGGGTATCCAGCCATCCGTGATCCTTGCCACCCAGTTTCGAAAAAGGACGTAGCTCAATCATGTTCTGACCTCTGAGAGAATATTCAAGCGAGCGAAGGCTCCTAGGTTCGTTACTGAACATCGGCCTGAACTAGCCGGAAAAGCCAAATAATTAGAACAAAGGTATCTAATTCATCGATCTGAATCAGCCAGACAAGTAAGCACGGGGGCGTCAGCGTATTTACAGAGCGCGGGTATGCGGTTTGCCAAATGCAAACGCTGCGTTCGTGATTTCAGGAAAGTGGCCGCTTCAAGCCGTAATCGCCCTTATATTCAACCTCCATAAGTAAAAAGCGGCGGCCGCTTTCATCCCTTATCGATTCCGGGTTTTGGCGGCTATGGCTAACCCCACCTGCAGCGGTTTACTCTCGACAATCGAGAACAATAAGAAGGTTTTGAGGCGGTGTCATGGATCGTTTACTCAGTGTCGAAGCGTTTGTACGGGTTGCCGAAACGGGTAATTTCGCTAAAGCCGCGTTGCAGTTGGGCGTGACCCGCTCGGTCATCTCGCATCGCATCCAGCAGTTGGAGCAGTTCATCAATGCGCCGCTGTTTCATCGCAGCACGCGGCATGTGCGGTTATCGGACGTGGGAGAGACCTATTACAAGGAATGCTCCGACATGGTCGCGAACTTCAATTCCTTGACCGAGCACATGCGCGAGTTGCGCTCCAAGCCCACCGGGAAACTGCGGATTCAGATGCTGCCAGGGTTTGCAATCGGCCATTTCGGCCGAATGATGGCTGAGTTCAACCGTCTCTACCCGGATATCGAAATCGATGTGGTGGTCAATGATCGTGTGGTCGATCCGATCGAGGAAGGATTCGATGTTGCCTTTCAGATGTTCCCGCCGCTGAGCGAAACCCTGATCGAACGCAAGCTGTTTTCCGTACGCCGATTGTTCTGCATGTCACCCCAATACGCGGCTGAATTCGGTGTGCCGCAGCATCCAGACGATCTGCTCAACCACAAGATCGCCATGTACGCCGGGTACCCCTCGCGTAACCGTTGGGTGTTTACCCACGGGGGCGAGCAGTTGAACCTGAGCCTGCCAGGGCATATGCGCTCCAACTCGGTTCACCTGTTGCGCGATTACGCCGAGACGGGGGTGTGCATTGTTTGCCTGCCGACGCTGGTCGCCAGCGATGATCTGCTGGCAGGGCGGCTGATTCCGGTGTTGCCAGAGTACAGTCTGTCGTCCTTCAATTTCTCTGCGGTGTTTCCGGCGACGCAGCGTCGGGCGCTGAAAGTGCGCGCGCTCATCGAGTTTCTGGTCGAGCGGTTCGGCGAGGAACCCAGTTGGGATCGTCCGTTGCTGGAGCGTGGCTGGGTCGTCTGACATTGAGCAGTGTTCGCGTTTCGCAAACACTGTTGTCGTCGCCTGTGTAATTGTTCCTGATGTGTCATCGCCGTACCGTGACTTCACCCCAATAACAACAAGTGCGGTGAATGCGATGAGTACTGCTGCAATCAAGACCGTCTTCGGCTCGCTGGAAAATTACACCAAAGGGACCGTGGAAATTATCAGTGGCGAAGCCCGCCATTATGCTTTTTCGAACATTTTCGAAGTGGCTGAAAAATCCCCTCCTTACCAGAAGGTCGTAGTGGGCCTGAACCTCGGTTATGTGATCGAAACCCTGCGTGCGGAAGGCCAGTCACCCTGGTTCACCGCCGCTCACGATGAGTTCGCCATCGTCATGGATGGTGAAGTCCGCGTCGACTTCCTCAAGCTAGACACACCTTTGGCAGAGGGCGAGGGCACTCGTCTGGCGGGCGAAATCCCGGCCGGCAAGCCAATGGGCTACGTACTGCTCAAGCGCGGCCACCAGTGCCTGTTGCCAGCCGGCACGGCCTATCGCTTTGAGTCCAGCCGCCCTGGTGTGCTGCTGCAGCAAACCATCAAAGGTCCGCTGTCGGTCGAAAAATGGGCAGAGATCTGCCTGAAGTAATTCGCTGATCGCCACTAATCCCTTCCGAGAACAAGAGGAATTTTTCCATGGCCATGCTGGAATCCGCCGTTGAGGCACCATCGTTCGCTGATGACGAAGTCAATGCGAGCGCTCCCCACCCCATCACCGGGTATCGTTCCTTCCGCCTCGGTGCTTTCGAGTTGTCGCGTGATGAGTACTTCGCCCGTATCACCTGGCCTGCAAAAGGGGAGACCCGTTCGCACCTGATTCCGGCGGACATCTTCCTGCGTGCGCTGATGCGTGACGTGGCCTGGGGCTTTTTCTATGGCTGGGTCAACTTCGACAGCGTCATCGGTACTCGCAACTACTACGGCAAGGTCGACCTGTACGCCGGTACGTTCAACGGCGTATTGAAAGAAGCCGGGGTCAACTACACCGAGAACTTCGAAACCCCGCTGATCATGGCGACATTCAAAGCCATGCTGCGTGACTGGGTGAACTGCACCTTCGACCCGTTCGCCGCGCCACAGGAAACCGGCACTGCGTTCGGTCGCAAGAACGGTGAAAACCTTGAAGCCATCGAGCGTTTCCGGATCGCCACCAAGCGTATGCCTGGCCTGCCGGATGACTCGCCGCTGCGCAACGATCTGGAGATCAACCGTCATTTCGCCGATGTCAGCCAGGATGAGCCGCAGATTCACGCGGCAGAGGGCTTCGAAGGCGAGCTGCACGCGTTCAGCCTGTTCAAATACCTGTCGCGCTCTGACGTGACCTGGAACCCGTCGGTGACCTCGGTGTGCAAGGCCAGCCTGTTCTGTCCAACCACCGAAGAATTCATGCTGCCAGTGTTCCACGGCAACGACCGGGTGGAGTGGTTCCTGCAAATGTCCGACGACATCGTCTGGGACGTCGCCGACAAGGACGAAGGCAATCCACGGGCGCGCATCACCATGCGTCCTGGTGACATCTGCGCCATGCCGGCCGATATCCGCCACCAGGGCTACTCGACCAAACGCTCGATGTTGATGGTCTGGGAAAACGCCACGCCAAACCTGCCAGAGCGCTACGAGAGCGGTGAACTCACGCCGTATCCGATCGAGTTCTAAGCCCTCTCGGGCCCGGCCTGACCGGGCCCGTTTCCAGTCAGTCGCAAGCGCCGTGCAGGTTGCACGGCGAGAGGACAGCACCATGCAAAACCTGCTTTTTATCGATGGTCGATTTGTGGAGGCCGTGGGCGGCGGCATGATCGATGTGGTCTCACCGCACGATGGCGCGCTGCTCACCCGGATCGCTGCCGCCGAAGCGGAGGACGTTGATCTGGCAGTGGCGGCTGCCAAGCGGGCATTTCCGGCCTGGGCGGCGATGGGAGCAGCCCAGCGTGGCAGGCTGCTCATGAAACTGGCAGACAAGATCGAAGAGTGTGCCGAAGAGCTGGCGCAACTGGAGTCGCTCGATACCGGTCATCCTATCCGCGACTCGCGCGGCCTCGATGTGCCGCGCACGGCTGCCTGCTTCCGTTACTTCGGCGGTATGGCCGACAAGGTTGAAGGTTCGGTCATTCCTGTCGATCCCGGATTCCTCAACTACGTACAACGCAAGCCGGTCGGTGTGGTCGGGCAGATCGTGCCGTGGAATTTTCCGCTGATGTTCACCAGCTGGAAGATGGGCCCGGCGCTGGCGGCAGGTAACACCGTTGTGCTCAAACCTTCGGAAATCACGCCGCTGTCGACGTTGCGCATCGCCGAGCTGATGAAAGAGGTGGGCTTTCCGGATGGCGTGGTCAACATCGTGCCAGGCTACGGTCACACCGCCGGTCAACGTCTCGCCGAGCACCCTGACGTCGGCAAGATCGCCTTCACCGGCTCCACCGCCACTGGCCGCCGAGTCGTTGAAGCTTCGCAAGGCAACCTCAAGCGCGTTCAACTGGAGCTCGGTGGCAAGGGTGCCAACATCGTGTTCGCTGATGCCAACCTCGACGCAGCGGTCAACGGCGCGGCGTGGGCGATCTTCCACAACCAGGGCCAGGCGTGTATTGCTGGCTCTCGCCTGATCCTGCACAAGGACATCGCCGACGAGTTTCTGGAGCGCTTCATCACGCTGGCGAGGTCGATTCGCCTGGGTGATCCGATGAATCCGGAAACCGAGATGGGCCCGCTGACCTCGGCGCTGCACCGTGATCGCGTACTGGCGTATGTGGACATTTGCCGGGAGCAGGGCGGGCGAGTCCTCACCGGAGGCCGGGCGCCTGCCGACCCTGCGCTGGCCAATGGGTTCTATGTCGAACCGACCGTGGTCGAAGCCGCGCCGAGTGATCGTGTCTCCCAGGAGGAAGTGTTCGGGCCATTCGTGACGGTTCTGCGCTTTGAAACCGACGAAGAAGCGCTGGCGATCGCCAACTCGACGGAGTACGGGCTGGGCAGCGGTCTGTGGACGCAGAACCTGACGCGAGCCCACAAGATGGCTGACGCGATCCACGCCGGTATGTGCTGGATCAATTGCTACAAGCGCGTAAGCCCGGGCAGCCCGTTCGGTGGTGTAGGGCGTTCCGGATACGGCCGCGAGATGGGCTTCGAAGCGATGCACGACTACACCGAAGCGCGTTCTGTATGGGTCAACGTTGACGCCACCATTCCTGCTCATTTCAAACGCTGAGGCTGGCCATGAATCCATTTGTCTACCAAAGCCTGCCGACACGTGTGGTGTTCGGCTGGGGCAAGCTGTCTGAGCTGGGCCAGGAAATTGATCGGCTGGGCGCCCGGCGCGCGTTGATTCTGACCACGCCGGAGCAAAAAGAGCTGGGTGAGCAGGTCGCGGCCATGCTGGGTTCGCGCTCGGCGGGTGTCTACCCCAACGCGGTGATGCACGTACCGATCGAGGTCGCGCAAGCGGCCCGGATCGAGGCTGCGCGCCTGGATGCCGATTGCTGCGTCGCCGTCGGCGGTGGCTCGACCATCGGCCTGGGCAAGGCGATTGCCATGGATTCGGGCCTGCCGATTCTGGCCGTGCCGACGACCTATGCCGGCTCGGAAATGACGCCTATCTATGGGCTCACCGAAGACCGTCTGAAGCGGACCGGGCGTGACCCCAGAGTGCTGCCCAAAACCGTCATCTACGATCCGCAGCTGACCTTGTCGCTGCCGGGGCAGGTGTCTGCCTGTTCGGGGATGAACGCAATGGCGCACGCGGTGGAAGCTCTGTATGCCCAGGATGCGAATCCGATCATCAGCTTCATGGCCGAGGAGTCGATTCGGGCGTTGGCGGAGTCGTTGCCGTTGATCGTCGATGATCCCGAGCACACCACTGCGCGCAGTCAGGCGCTCTATGGCGCGTGGCTGGCGGGCATCTGCCTGGGCTCGGTGGGCATGGCTCTGCATCACAAGCTCTGCCATACACTCGGCGGCACATTCAACCTTCCGCACGCCCAGGCGCATGCAATCGTTCTGCCTCACGCAGCGCACTACAACTGCGAAGCCGCCGCGCAACCCCTGCAACGCGCTGCCCGGGCACTGGGCGGTGATGACGCCAAGGACGTCGGTCAACTGCTGTTTGCGTTGAATGAAAAACTGGGCATCCCGCTGGCGCTCTCTGAATTGGGAATGCCCAAGGATGGACCCGCCGAGGCGGCCCGTATCGCCTGTGCCAACCCCTACTACAATCCCAGACCGTTTGAACAGGCGCCCATCGAAGCGCTGTTGACGCGGGCCTGGAACGGTTGGTCGCCTGCTTGACATCAACCACGCCGGAACACTCAGTGCTCCGGCGTTTTGCTATCTCCAACCTCATCGGAATAACAACAATGACCGATCATTACAAAGCCGTGGAGGCCTTGATCTCCGACCAGGCTGTCGACAGTTTCGAGACCAGCCCCAACCCGCGCTTCAAGCAGATCATGCAGAGTCTGGTGCGCCATCTGCACGACTTCGTCAGCGAGGTCGAGCTGACCGAACAGGAGTGGTTCGAGGGCATTCGTTTTCTGACTGCAACCGGGCAGAAGTGTGACGGCAAGGTTCGCCAGGAATTCATCCTGCTGTCTGACACACTGGGCGTGTCGATGCTGGTGGATGCGATCAATCACCGGCAGAGTACCAACGCTACGGAGACAACGGTTTTCGGCCCGTTTTTCATCGAAGGCATGCCTGATCGTGGTTACGGCGAGAACATGGCGCTGACCGATGGCGTGCCGGCCCTGGTCTATGGCCGAGTGCTCGATGTGCAGGGTCGGCCGGTGGTCGGCGCCGTGCTCGACGTCTGGCAAACCGCCGACAACGGGATGTACTCGGGACAAGATCCCGATCAGCCGTTTGGCAACTTGCGCGGGCGCTATCGCAGCGACAACGACGGCTGCTTCGCCATTCAGACCACGGTGCCCGTGTGCTACCCGATTCCCACCGATGGCCCTGTAGGCGAGATGCTTGACGCGGCCAATCGTCATGCCTGGCGACCCGCGCATCTGCATTTCATGATTCAGGCGCCGGGCTATCGCAAGCTGGTCACGCACCTGTTCAACAGTGACGATCCTTATCTGGATTCCGATGCTGTGTTCGGCGTCAAAGGGTCGTTGCAAGTGAAGTATGAAGATCGCCCTGCCCACGATGAAGACGCAGGCGGGCTGGACATGCCTTATCCGTACAAGAGCGCTTACTACGAATTCGTCATGGAGGCGGAATAAGGTATGGGACAGTTCTTCGCTGTTTTCGCCACCGACAATGAAGGCTCTCAAGCGTTGCGCGAAAAGCTGCGGCCCACCCACAGAGCCCATTTGCGAGCCCCCGGCAGCCATCACGTAGTGGTGCGCCTCGGCGGGCCGACACTGAACGACGCCGGCGCGGCCATGAATGGCACGCTGCTGGTGATCGAGGCAGCCAGCCTGCCGGAAGTCGAAGCCTTTCTGCAGGACGATCCATACGTGCAGGCCGGTCTGTTCTCACGAATCGAAATCCGTCCGTGGAACTGGAGCCTGGGTAACCCGGCTTTGCGTGATTCCGTATGAGCACCATCACGCTTTGTCAGCTTGAGGACATTGCTGATGGGGGAGCTCTGGGGCTGCCGGATCATAAGCAGCTACACCCGTCAGGTCTGGTTGCTGTGCGCCAGGCGCAAGCGGTGTGGGTGTATTTGAATCGCTGCCCGCACTTCTCGGTGCCCTTGAACTATCGGCCGCAGACCTTCTGTACGTATCGCGGCAAAGTCCTGATGTGTGCCCATCACAGCGCAATGTTCCGTTTTGAAGACGGCATGTGTGTAGAGGGCCCTTGCCAGGGCGCACGGCTGGACCGTGTGGAGGTAAGGGTGGAAGCCGGCAGCGTGGTGATGGACGTTCACGACTGAGGGCAATGCGTAAAAGAGAGGCCCGACCCGCAAGGTTCCTTTTTTGGATGCCTTGCCGGTCGGGCCTCTGTCTTTTTGTGCGGTGTGAACATCAAGACGGGGGTGCCCGGTGGGGGGCAGAGACAACAACTTCCCGTCTGTAAAAAAAGTCGTTGTCTCGTTGCTGTGAACGGTACCCCTCAGGTGACGGGCACACCGCGGTGAATCAGTTGACGTTTTGCTTCAGACGCTTGGCGATGCCGGCGACGTGCTCGCCCTGGAAGCGTGCGATCTGCAGTTCGTTTTCGCTTGGCTGACGGGAGCCGTCGGGGCCGGCGAGGGTCGAGGCACCGTACGGTGTACCGCCGGAAATTTCGCTCATGTTGACCAGGCCTTGCTCGGAGTACGGAACGCCGACGATGACCATGCCGTGGTGGAGCAGGGTGGTGTGGAAGCTGGTGATGGTGGTTTCCTGACCACCGTGTTGCGAGGCGGTGCTGATGAACACGCTACCCACCTTGCCGATCAGTCCGCCGGACATCCACAGGCCGCCGGTCTGGTCGAGGAAGTTGCGCATTTGCGAGCACATGTTGCCGAAGCGGGTCGGCGTACCGAAGATGATGGCGTCCGCTTCTGCCAGTTTTTCCGGCGTGGCATAAGGGATGGAAGCGAAGGCGGCACGGTAGCCCTTGATGCCGCTTTTCACCAGGACTTCTTCCGGCATCAGCTCCGGGATCTGCAGCAGCGTGACCTCAACATCCCCGACCGAACGGGCGCCAGCGGCGATGGCTTCGGCCATCTTGTAGATGTGCCCGTACGAGCTGTAGAAAACGATCTGGACTTTAGTGGTCATGTGAATTCCTGAATACGTCATTGTTAGAAGAAACGGCAACCTACGCGTCATTAAACCTGTTGATCGCCCAATGCAGCATGAGCATGGCAAGGGTACAAAACAACACTAAGCAGGTTTTGAATTTGCAAACGTGGTGGTTGTAAATGGCGAACGCCGACATTGGTGGTTAATGCGCGGAGTTATAAGTGTCATTTGTCCAGTTGAAGCGGGCTAAGTGTCTGGTTTTATGAAGTATTAAGAAAAGTTCATAACGTGGTTGCCGTCCGTGACCTCTTAAAAGCCGATCAGTCTGTTCGCGTTTCGCAAACGTGGCTGTATTGCCTCTCTAAGTTCAGGTGATTAGGCTGAACTCACTCGTCTGATCAATAGCTTCGAACAAGAAGGATCAGGCGCCTTCCCAGCAAATGGGCCGTGATAGGAGACACAAGATGGAAACAATTGAGGGTGTGGTCGTTGTCGGCGGGGGCCCTGTTGGGCTGCTCACCGCATTGAAACTTGGCAAAGCCGGTGTGCGGGTCGTTGTCCTGGAGTCTGAATCAGGCGTTTCACCTTCACCGCGGGCAGTCGCCTACATGCCACCCACCGCCGCAGCACTGGATCGTTTCGGGTTGCTCGACGACATTCGCAAACGCGCCGTATGGTGCCCTGATTTCGCCTACCGTCACGGTAACGGCGAACTGATCGCGAAGATGGACTGGGCCGTTCTGGCACAGGACACCGATTACCCTTACATGTTGTTGCTGGCGCAGAACCATGTGTCCAATGTGATCGTGGAGCACCTGCGCAAGTTGCCCAACGTCGAAATCCGCTGGAACCACAAGGTCGAGGAAATTGACCAGGACGACGACTATGTGACCATGGAAACCAGCGGCCCGGCAGGCAAAGCCAGCTTGCGGGCCAAGTGGGTAGCGGCCACCGACGGCGCTCGCAGCACCGTACGCGGGAAAATCGGCCTGACGTTCGACGGCATTACCTGGTCGGAACGCCTGGTTGCCACCAACGTGTTCTACGACTTCTCCCTGCACGGCTATTCCCGGGCCAACTTCGTTCACGACCCGGTGGACTGGGCTGTCGTCGTGCAGCTCGACAAAACCGGCCTGTGGCGCGTGTGCTACGGCGAAGACCCCGACATCTCCGAGGCTGAAGTCCGCCGTCGCTTGCCGGAGCGCTTCAAGCGCCTGCTGCCGGGGGCGCCGACGCCGGACCAGTATCGGGTCGACTACCTCAACCCGTACCGCGTTCACCAGCGTTGCGCAGCCGAGTTCCGTCGTGGGCGGGTGATCCTCGCCGGTGATGCGGCCCATGCCACCAACCCGATGGGTGGTCTGGGGCTGTCCGGTGGCGTACTCGACGCCGAGCATCTGGCCGAGGCGTTGATTGCGGTGATCAAGGAGGGCGCTTCGACCAAGGTGCTGGACGAGTATTCAGTCGATCGGCGCAAAGTATTCCTGGAGTTCACCTCGCCGACGGCGACCGCCAACTTCACTTGGATGAAAGAAAGTGATCCGGCCCAGCGCGCTCGCGATAACGCGATGTTCGATCATGCGGGCAAGGACTTGAAAGTCATGCGTGAAATTCTGCTGGACTTTGAAAAGTTGAATGGTCGACGTGTGATTGCGCCACGACAACATGCGCCAGAGCATGAACTGGTAGGGGCTTGATAAACAGGCTGTCGCCTTCTGCGTGTCATAGATAATTAGAAATATCCGTAAACATCGAGCGTGCAGCGTGACTGTGCGGACAGTCGTGCTCGCGCTCGATTCAAGATCAAACGCTTCAGCAATACAGTAAGGATTTTTATAAAACAGTAGTGGCATCGCCTCGTCTGAAACTTTCCTGTGACAAGGAAGTTTCCCGAGTGTCCAGAAAATAAAAATTATAAGTCAGGGTTACTCTATGAACGTGAAAGCGAACATCAGCGTTGTACCCGCAAGACCCTCGTTGTGTTACATGCATTTTGCCGTGGCTGCTGCTGTGTTCGGCATACAGGGCATACCGTCTGCACAGGCTTTTCAGATCGACACCGGCAGTACCGATTACTCGGTGGCGTGGGACAACACGCTCAAATACAGCGCCGCCTGGCGTGTCGAGAATCAGGACCATGCTGTCCGGCCCGCCTATAACCCCAACCTCGATGACGGGGATAACAACTTCAATCGCGGATTGATTTCAGATCGTCTGGATCTTCTGTCCGAACTGGACATGAGTTATCGGCATACCTACGGGGTGCGCATCAGCGGTGCTGCCTGGTACGACGATGTTTATAACCGTGGTAACGACAACCACAGTGACACCGTCAACAGCTCATCGGTGCGCAACGATCAGTTCACACACGACACCCGGGATCTGCAGGGCCGGGACGGCGAGCTGCTGGACGCGTTCGCCTATGGCAAGTTCGCCCTTGGCGACATGTCGTTGTCGCTCAGGGGAGGGCGTTACAGCCAGGTCTACGGTGAAAGCCTGTTCTTCGGTGGTAACGGTATCGCGGTGGCCCAGTCTCCGGTCGACATCATCAAGTTGCTGTCTGTCCCCAACTCTACCTTCAAGGAGATCATCCGGCCCGTCAGTCAGGTGGGCGGCACGCTGCTGGTCAATCAGAACCTGACCCTGGGCGCGTATTACCAGTACCGCTGGGAGCCGGCACGGTTGCCCGGAGCCGGCAGCTATTTCAGCTACGCCGACTTTGTCGACGAGGGGGCGAGCAGTTCTTCATCGGCCCCGGCCAAGCCCTCAGGCGCGGCAAGGACATCGACGCTTCCGACTCCGGACAGTACGGCTTCGAGGTCAAGATGCAGTTCGGCGACTTCGAATACGGTCTGTATGCCGCTCGCTACCATGACCGTTTTCCGCAGTTCTACCTGCGCCCTCAGCAAGGTGATTACGAGCTCGTCTATGGCGAAGGCATCAGGACGTTCGGTGCCAGCATCAGCACGCTGATCGGCGAGACCAACGTTGCGGCGGAAGCCTCGGTCCGGCGCAACACGCCGTTGGCCGCCACCGGCAACGTGGTGCTGGACCTCAGTGGCCGGGGCGACGGTGATCACGATCCGTTGTATCCGGTGGGCAACACCTTCCATGCGCAGGTCTCTGCGATCAGCGTCGCGCCCGGAAACTCGCTGTGGGACGGTGCAACGCTGCTGGGTGAACTGGCCTACAACCGCATCACCAGCATCGATAAGAACCGCGACCAACTGGACCCCAACGTCACGCGTAACGCGAGCTCGCTGCGGGTGCTGTTCACCCCTGAATACTTCCAGGTCATGCCCGGCGTCGATCTCAGTGTGCCGATCGGTATCGGCTACGGCATCAACGGCAACACCGCCGTGTTGGGCACTGGCTTCTCGCCGGAAGGCGGGGGTGATGTGAGTCTTGGGTTGCAGTTCGATTACCGCAAAACGTGGCGCGGCGGTATCAGCTTTACCCACTACTACGGAAGCGCGGGCGGGATCGTCGATGCCTCCAACGCCCTGTCGGGCGATCAGGTTTACGCCGACCGTGATTTCGTTTCCGTGTCGTTGCAGCGCACCTTCTAAACCCGAAAGGAACAGAACAATGATCAACAAAACATTCCTTGGTTTGTCACTCGCGGCCGGCCTGGTTTCAGGCGCGCCGGTTTGGGCAGCAGTCAGTGCGCAGGAAGCGGCGAGTCTGGGGGCGGCCTTGACGCCTCTGGGTGGTGAGAAAGCCGGTAATGCCGACGGCAGCATCCCGGCCTGGGACGGTGGCACCCGACAAACACCTGCAGCCGGCAACAACTTCATTCCCGCTGACCTGTTCGCGTCTGAAAAGCCTGTGCTGAAAATCACGGCGGCGAACATGGCCAAGTACAGCGAGAAGCTGTCGGAAGGCACCCGTGCGCTGTTGCAGAAGTACCCGGAAAGCTTTCGCCTCGACATCTACCCGACCCATCGCACGGCCGCTGCGCCGGACTATGTGTACAAGAATACCGCGCTCAACGCGCAGAACTGCAAGCTGACGCAAAACGGCCAGTCGGTGGAAGGCTGCTTTGGCGGCATTCCGTTTCCGGTGCCCAAAAGCGGCCTGGAAGTGATCTGGAACTTCCTGTTGCGGGTAGAGCCCGAGGCCGTGGAGTACGGGTTCAAGAACGTCGTGCTCACCAGCGATGGAGGGCAGACGCTGGCGACACGTAACGACAACGCCTGGCAGTACCCGTATTACTATCAGAAGGGCTCGGCGCAGAACTGGTCGAAAGAGTATTTCCTGCAGCGCTTCAGCACCACGGCTCCGCCCTTCAAGGCGGGTGAGACGCTGGTGATTCGCGACAGTGTCGATCCACAGCAGTCGCGTCAGGCCTGGCAGTACCTGGTTGGGCAGCGCCGCGTACGGCGAGCACCGACCGTTGCCTACGACACGCCCGACTTCGTTGCGTCCGGGGCCAACTACTTCGACGAAGTGCAGGGCTTCTTCGGTATGCCTGACCGCTACGACTGGAAAATCGCCGGCAAGAAGGAAATCTACGTCCCTTACAACACCAACGGACAGGTGACAGCAGCGGCTGACAAAGCGTTTGCACCCCACCATTTGAACCCGGACACCCTGCGCTGGGAATTGCACCGCGTGTGGGTCGTTGAAGCGACGTTGGCCAGCGGCAAGCGCCATGCAGTGCCAAAGCGCACCTTCTATTTCGACGAAGACACCTGGTTGCTGACCCTGCTCGACGGTTACGACGCGGACGGCAAACTCTGGCGCACCTCGCAGGTGTTGCCGTTCGTGGTGCCGTCGGTACCGGCCGTGCTGGTCAAACCGGTCGCGGTGTTCAACCTGCAGGCGGGCACGGTCAGCAACGTACAGGCGTTCAACGGCGAAAACTTCCGGGTGGTGCCGCTCAAGCCCGAGTCCTATTTCACCGGTGATGCAGTGGCGGCCGAAGGCGTGCGCTGAGTCACGAAGACGCGGCCCGGCTCGCGGGCCGCTTGCTAACCGATCGGTGGAATCAAGTGATGATCAGTCTGAAGTTTCACAACGTGTGCACGATGCTCCGGCTCCTCGGTTTGTCGTGTGCGCTGGCTGGCGCTGTCTGCGATGTCGCGTTCAGTGCCCCGATGGACCTGCTGGACACACCGGCAGCCCTCAATCAACACGCCGAAAAAGCGGTTTTACTGGCGATAAGCCGTGCAGGCCAGCGGCTGGTCGCCGTCGGCGAACGTGGCATCGTGCTGCTTTCCGATGACATGGGCCGCAGCTGGCGGCAGGCTCGCGCGGTACCCAGTAGCGTCGCGCTGACGGCGGTCGATTTCGTCGATGCTCATGACGGCTGGGCTGTGGGGCATGGCGGAATCATCCTGCACAGCACTGACGGCGGCGAAACCTGGGAGCGCCAACTGGACGGCAACCTTGCCGCTCAACTGGAGCAGCAGGCCGCGCAAGAACAGGTGGCGCTGGGTGCTGAAGGCGCACAACGGCACCTGGACAACGCCAGGCAGTGGGTCGCCGACGGTGCCGACAAACCGTTTCTCGACGTGCATTTCACTGACGCTCGACACGGCTTGGCAGTAGGGGCGTACGGGCTGGCGATGTTGACCGAAGACGCAGGGGCGCACTGGCGTTCGGTGACCGGCGAGCTGGATAACCGCGCCAGTCTGCATCTCTACAAAGTGTTGCAAGACCGTCAGGGCGTGATGATCGTCGGCGAGCAGGGCACGTTACTGCGCGCAAGCCGCTTGGGCGATTCCTTCAAGCAGGTGCCGACGCCGTATCACGGCACCTGGTTCGGTGCATTGCAATCGGGCTCCGGGTCGGAACTGGTCTTCGGACTCAAGGGCAATCTCTATCGCAGCGGCGACGCTGGCGACTGGCAAGCCATCGCAACAACCGAAAGCAGCAGCCTTACGGCGGGCAGAGAACTGCAGGATGGCAGCCTGGTGATAGCCAGTGAGGCAGGGCGGTTGCTGCGCAGTAGCGATCATGGAGAACACTTTCAGCCGTTGCCGGCCCGCGAACTCGATGGATCGCCCATCACCGATCTGGTGCAGACCGCTGATGGTGCACTAGTGGTGACCGGTCTGCGAGGCGTCAAGCGCCTCGATACCCTCGTCATGAACAAAGAGAATGAGCTATGAATGCGCACCATGAACTCGCCGCAGACGACATTGATTTGATGGCTCAACGAGGGTCATGGGTGGAGCGTTTGCTATTCGGCCATCGCGGGCTTTTCCTGCTGCTCTGTGTGCTTGCCACCTGCTGGCTGGGCTACAAGTCGACAGGGCTGGAGCTGAATGCGGCATTCGAGAAAATGCTCCCCAGCGGCCATCCCTACATCGTCAATTATCTGCAAAACCGTTCGCAGTTGGCAGGTGCGGGCAACACCTTGCGGGTCGTGGTCGAAGCCAGGGAGGGGACGATTTTCGATCCCGGGTATCTGGACACGGTGAAGAAGCTGACCGACGAGTTGTTCCTGCTGCCGGCCGTTGATCGGCCCTACATGAAATCGATCTGGACGCCTGCCGTGCGCTGGACGGCGGTGACGGAAGACGGTCTGGACGGTGGGCCGGTGATGCCGGATGACTACGATGGCTCTGCGCGAAGCCTGGTCCAGGTCAGACAAAACATCGAGCGCTCTGGCGAGATCGGCCAACTGATCGCGGACGATTTCAAATCCAGCATCATCCTGGTCCCGCTCCAGGAGCAGCGTGCAAGCGATTCGGCGCCCATCGACTATCAGGTGCTGTCCGAGCGTCTGGAAGCGCTGAGAACTCAGTATTCGTCCGAACGGATCGACATCCATATCACCGGATTCGCCAAGCTGGTGGGGGACCTGATCGAGGGCATGCGCCAGGTCATGGTGTTCTTTCTGGTAGCTGCCGCCATTTGCCTGGTCATTCTGATCGGCTACACGCGCTGCATTCGCAGTGCGCTGGTGGTGCTGAGCTGCTCGCTGGTGGCGGTGGTCTGGTTGCTCGGTGCGCTCGCCAGCCTGGGTTTTGTACTGGACCCTTATCTGGTGCTGGTTCCGTTTCTGGTGTTCGCGGTGGGTCTGAGCCATGGCGCCCAGAAGATGAACGGGATCACCCAGGACATCGGTCGCGGCGTGAGCCGGCAACTGGCTGCCAGACTGACCTTCCGCCGGCTGTTTCTGGTCGGCCTTTCGGCGCTGGTGTGCGATGTCGTCGGCTTCGCGGTACTGATGGTGATCGACATTCCGGTGATTCAGGATCTGGCGATCTGCGCCAGCATCGGCGTCACCATCCTGATTGTCACCAATCTGATGCTGCTTCCGGTCTTGCTGTCGTTCATCGGCGTCAGTGATTCGGCCGCCAGCCGCGCGGCGTCGCTGGCATCGACGGATCTTGCCGGTCTCTACCTCAGCAAACACCCGGTCTGGGCGTTTCTGGATCACTTTACCCAGCGGCGCTGTGCTGCGGTTGCGCTGCTGACAGCCGTGGCATTGGCGGCGCTCGGTGTCGGTTATGGCAGTCAGTTGAAGATCGGCGATACCAGCCCCGGTGCGCCCGAGTTGCGGGCTGACTCTCAATACAACCGTGACAATGCCTTTGTCGTCAGCCATTACTCAGCCAGTAGCGATGTCTACGTGGTGATGGTGAAAACCCCGCAGTTTGCCTGCGCGCTTTACGATACCGTGCGTTCGGTCGATCGCCTGGAGTTCGAGCTGTCGCAATTGCCCGGGGTCGAGAGCACCAAGTCGCTTGCAGGTCTGGCCAAGGTCGCGGCGAGCGCCATGAACGAAGGCAGCCTGCGCTGGTACGAAATCCCGCGTAACCAGGACATGCTTAACGCGATCATCACACGGGCGCCGAGGGAAATGTTCAACCAGAACTGCGATCTGCTGAGTGTGTACGTTTACCTGCGTGACCACAGGGCTGACACGCTCAACGACGTGGTCAACGTCGTCGAAGGGTTTGCCCGGCGCAACGACTCAACGAGCTACCGCTTCCTCAATGCCGCCGGCAACGCGGGGATCGAGGCGGCCACCAACATCGTGGTCAAGGAAGCCAATCGCAAGATGCTGTGGTTGGTCTATGCCGCCGTGATCATCATCAGCCTGGTGACCTTCCGCTCGTGGCGCGCAGTGTTGTGTGCGGTCTTGCCGCTGATGCTGACGTCGGTGCTCTGCGAAGCGCTGATGGTTTGGCTGAACATCGGCGTCAAGGTCGCAACGCTGCCGGTGATTGCTCTCGGAGTGGGGATCGGGGTGGACTACGCGCTGTACATCATGACGGTGATGCTGCGGTATCTGCGCGAGGGCGTCAGCCTTTCCGAGGCGTATTACCGCGCGCTGATGTTCACTGGGAAAATCGTCGTGCTGACCGGTGCAACGCTGGGCATCGCTGTTGCCACTTGGTATTTCTCGCCCATCAAGTTTCAAGCGGATATGGGCGTGCTGCTGGCGTTCATGTTCATCTGGAACATGCTCGGCGCGCTGATTCTGTTGCCGGCGCTGGCTTACTTCCTCTTCCCGTCAGCAAAGTCGCAACCATTTACGGCAAGTGCGTGAGCAATCGCGGGTAGTAACGGGAGATAAGGCGAGGTGGCCGGACACTGCAGGTATCGGGATTGCCGAGTCCTGCAGTGTCATGTCGATGGAGGCGAGGGATGCGTTCAGCAGTTTGCAAGGGCAGGGGTGGTTTCAGGGCTTTGCGACAGTCCCAGCCGTCTGTCCCATTCGGGCTCCATGGAGAATGTCGACGACAGCAAGTCCAGGAACAGCTTGACCTTGGCGGTCAGGCGATGAGACGTCGGGTAAACGGCGGAAAAGTAGGGGGTATCGGTCTGGTAGTCCGGCAATACGCGGACAAGGCGCCCCTGCAGCAAGTCTTCGCAGGCCACCATGGTAGGAAGGTAGGCAATCCCCATGCCGCGACGGGCAAACTCTTGAATGAGGTGCACGCTGTTGGAGCGCAACGCTGGCGTCAGGGTCACCTCGCTCTGTTGCTGGTGCTCCTGATTGTTCAGCGACCAGCGGCGCCAGGGGTAATAGCGGTAACAGGCGAAGTCGTGCAGGCAAAGATCGTCAGGTGTTTCGATGGGCGGCTTGCCTTCCAGATAACCCGGAGTGGCCACGAAAACGCCGCGCATCAGAAACAGACGTCGTTCGATCAGCGAGTCGGAAGCCGGGGGGAATATCTGCAGGACGATGTCATAGCCTTCCTGTACCGGGTCAACGACCTGATCATTGGCGAAGACATCGAGTTGCACGTTGGGGTGGCTTTTGCGGAACGTTTCGATGACCTTCGGCAGGTGCTCCAGGGCGAAGCCGTTAAGCGCCGCCACTCGCAGCGTACCGCTGACGGAAGCGCAGGCATCGCGCGAGCGTTGCGAGAGGGCTTGCATGTGATCGATCAGTTCCTGGCAATCGGTGTAATACGATGCACCGACTTCGGACAACTTCACGGCCCGGCTGGAGCGGTGAAACAGCGAAACACCCAGGTGCTCTTCCAACTGTTGCACCCGGGTGGTGATGACCGACTTTGCCACGCCGATCTGCCGGGCGGCATTCGCGAAGTTACCTGCTTCCGCGGCACGCACGAATGCTTCGATACTCAAATAAATGTCCATGCTGTGCCTCTATCTTTTTTGTTCTGAGGGCCGGCGGACGGGTATCGATGTTTGCGATACCGGACCGGTCCTTCTGCTGGCTTGACGAGCGCTTTCCTTGAAACATGGCACGTCTTGCGCTTCAGCTTGAGCAGTCGCCGGCGACAAAACAACAGGGCCGTGGTTCGTCATTCGCAAACCTTGCGATTGCCAAATCAGCACCAGATTACTTGGGAACCCGATGGCCCACAAATCCCGACCGGCCCGTTCGCGAACCGCAAACCCTGGCGTGTTGCCTCGTCAAATACTGCTCGTTAGCCTTTGCCGACGCGTCTGATGCTGCTGTTTCTGCGTCAGATACTTGTGTGCAGCTACCTGATGGGAAAAAAACAATATGGAAAGTATAGAGGGGGTGGTGGTAGTCGGAGGCGGGGCCGTCGGCCTGCTGACCGCGTTGATACTTGGCAAGGCTGGCGCCCGGGTCGTGGTGCTCGAATCCGGACCGGACGTTTCACCCTCATCCTGGCCTGTGGCCTATACGCCCTCCGCTATTGCAGTACTGGAGCGGGCCGGATTGCTGGAGGACATCTGCAAGGCCGCCATACGCACGGATGATGTCGCCTACCGCCATGCCGATGGAAACCTGATCGCCCGGATGGAGTGGAACGCGGTGAGCGAGGACAGGGAACACCCGTACATGCTCCTGCTCGCACAGCATCATGTTTCCGGCGTGATCGTCGAGCACTTGCGCAGGCTGCCCAATGTCGAAATCCGCTGGAACCATCAGGTCAAAGGCCTGGAGCATGACGGCTCCTGGGTCACGCTGAGCAAATGCACCCCGGGAGGCGATAGCGAACTGCGGGCACGCTGGGTGGTGGGAGCCGACGGGGCGCAGAGTACGGTACGCAAGCATCTGGGGGTGAGTTTCGATGGCATCACGTGGCCAGAACAGATGGTGGCCGTGAACGTTTTCTACGACTTTGCCCTGAACGGCTATTCCCGAATCAACTTTGTGCACGATCCTGCCGACGCCGCTGCCGTCATCCAGCTCGACCAGAGCGGTCTGTGGAGCGTTTGTTATGAAGAAGATCGCGCATTGTCCGAGGCCGAGATCCTCAAGCGCGTGCCTTTGCGTCTGGCGCGCCTGTTGCCGGGCACGCCGACACCGGATCAGTTCCGTGTCGAGCGCGTCCGGCCATATCGTGTTCAGCAGCGCTGTGCCGGGGAGTTTCTGCGCGGGCGGGTGATTCTCGCCGGCGACGCGGCACATATGGCGAACCCGATGGGCGGCTTGAGTTTGTCCGGCGGCGCCGTGGATGCCGAACATATCGCACTGTCGTTGCTGACCGAACTCAACGAAGCAGCGTCGGATTCGGCGTTTGAGGAGGCGCTGATCGCCCACCGGCGGAGGGTGCTGGAGCTGATATCACCCACGGCGACACCCTATTTGAGCTGGAACAGCGAGTCTGACGCCAGCCGGCGAGCGCAGGACATCGCGCTGTTTGAGGTAGCCGGGAATGATCGCGCGGTCATGCGCTGCTTTTTGCTGGATTTCGAGAGGATCAACAGCCGTCGTCCGAAATCCGTGATGGCCTGGCTGAAGGCGTTGCCCAGCACGTTGAGGTGGTCGGTCCGCCTTGCAGGGCAATGGCTGTCGCGGATCACCATCCAGCCCCCGCTCTGTGTCCGCAATGGCTGTGGGACCCATATCACCCCTCAGTATTTCGAATAGCTCAAGCGACTGGGCGGTGCCGATAGGGGATCGGCACCGATTCGATGTGGAACCCCTGCCTAGCCCACGCTACGCAGGGCTTTGTTCAAACCATCCTGGCAGATCAGCAGCGCTTCCTTGATGCTATCGAGCGCTGTTTGCAGGCGCCAGACCGGGCCGACCACGTCAATGGCGTAACTGCCTTGTGGCGTCTGCAAGCCCACCGCCACAGCCCCCACGCCTTTGGTGTGTTCGTCAAAATCGTAGGCGAAACCTTCTTCACGGATAAGCTGCAACTGGGCCAGCAACTGGCTCATCGTTGGCGTTTGCGGCGTCAACGGCGTGAGCTCCGGCCCCACCAGCTTGATGACCGCATCATCGGACATTCTCGAGAGCAGAACCTTTCCGCCTGACGTGGCGTAGATGCTGAACATGTTGCCTGCGACAGGCGATACCCGCAGGGCCTGGCCGGACACGACCGAATGCAGAATCAGCAGATTGTCGCCGTTGGCGGTTTCCAGCACCGCCGTTTCGCCTGTCATCTGGGCCAGCTTTTCCAGGAACGGGCGAGCCTGTTGCGTGATATCGACATGGCTGTGGGAGGCCAATCGCATCAGGGCCGGGCCCAGGCAAACGCCTCCGGCCCCGTGCAACTCCAGCAGCTCTTCGATCACCAGAGCGTCGACCAGTCGCTGGACCGTGGAGCGAGGCAGCTCAATCCGTTTGGCGATCGCGCCCAGACTCAAACCGTTCGGTTCGCTTTCCAGGCAGCGCAGGATGGCTGCCGCTCGGGTAATCACTTGTATGGCACTGCGACCGGACGACGGTTCTGTCATGTATCTTGCCTCTCGTATCGTTGATCGGTACAGTGTACCGAAATAAAAAGCTGTCCCTAAATTCTAGCGCAAGTTTCGCGCTGGGCCTGTTCTGACATCGATTCCAGGAGCCTTGTGTGTCGCCACCCGCTGCCCCACCCGCTATCACGCCGTTTGGTTGGCGCCTTGCCATTGGTCTGGTAGGGGTACTGATTGCCGCGCTTTCGTCAGGTATCAACGACCGGGTCACTGAAATCACCCTGATCGACACGTTGGGTGTCTTTGGTCTGGGCCATGACGAAGGCACTTGGGTCAGTACTGCCTACGCTGCCGCCGAGGTTTCGGCGATGCTGATCGCGCCGTGGTTGGCGATCACGTTCTCGATACGTCGGTTCGCCATCGTCGCCACCGTGGCGTTCGCGCTGTTGGGCGTGGTGATTCCGTTTGCGCCCAATCTGGCGACGCTGCTGACGTTGCGCGTGCTTCAGGGACTGGCAGGCGGGGCGTTGCCGCCGCTGCTGATGACCGTGGCCCTGCGGTTTCTCCCCTGGAACATCAAGCTTTATGGCCTGTCAGCTTATGCGCTGACGGCCACGTTCGGTCCCAATCTGGCGATGCCGCTGTCGGCGTTATGGACAGAGCACAGCGACTGGCGTCTGGTGTTCTGGCAGATCGTTCCGGCCGGGCTGGCAGGCGCGGCACTGATTGCCTATGGACTTCCCCAGGATCCGCTGCGCCTTGAGCGACTCAAGCAGGCGGACTGGAAGGGGGCGTTGCTGGGCATCGGCTGGATTTCCATGCTGGTGGTTGCACTCACTCAGGGCGAGCGTCTCGACTGGCTGAACTCGCCGCTGATCGTGGTGCTGTTGCTGGGTGCGGCGGTGTGCCTGCCGCTATTCCTCTTGAATGAATGGTTTCACCCATTGCCGCTGTTCAAGCTGCAGTTGCTGGAACGGCGCAATTTCGCCTACGGGATCATGACGTTGTGCCTGTTCGTGATCGTCGCCACTGCTGGCAGCGCGATTCCCGCAGCCTATCTGACCGAAATTCAGGGTTACCGACCGCAGCAGGTGATGCCTATTGCCTTGCTGATTGCGGTACCGCAGCTGCTGCTGGCGCCATTGGTCGCGTTTGTGATCAACCGTCGCTGGGTGGATTCGCGTTATGTCCTGGCCACCGGGCTGTGCCTGCTGACGGCTGCCTGTATCGGCGGATCGCTGATTACCAGTGAGTGGGTACGCGAAGATTTCTACGGCCTGCAGGCGCTGCACGCGGTCGCTCAACCCATGGTGGTGGTGCCGCTGTTGATGAATGCCACCGGCGTCATCGCGCCGATGGAGGGGCCGTTCGCGTCTGCCATGGTCAACGCGCTGCGCGGGTTGGCGGCTGTCATCGCCGGCTCCGCGGTGGAGAACTTCCTCACCCAGCGCGAGCACTTCCATTCCAATATTTTGTTGAACGCTTTCGCCTCCCGTCAGCCGACGTTGGCGCAGCCACTGGATCAGGGTTCGATCCTGGAGCTTGCCGAGCGGCTGCGCGAGCAGGCGTTCGTGCTGAGTTTCAGCGATGCGTTTCTGGCGTTGTTGCTGGTCATCGCGGCGCTGCTGTTGATCCTGTTGACCCTCCCCAAACGAGCCTATCCACCGCAACCTCCGGTAACGCCATGAAACATAGAACTTCTCTTTCTCTCATCACCGCAGCCGTGGCGGTGTGCGCCATTTATGGCGGTTATCGTCTCTTGAGCGGCGGAACGGTCGAGACCACCGACGATGCCTACGTGCGTGCAGATTCGGTTTTCGTGGCCCCTCGGATCTCCGGGCAAGTGGCAAGGGTCGCCGTTGAAGATAACCAGATGGTCAAAGCCGGCCAATTGCTCGCGGAACTCGACGACCGTGATTTCGTAGCCGCGAGGGCAGCGGCGGCGGCAGCTGTACAAGCCGCCGAGGCTGAGCTGAAGAATCTGGGCGCCAATATCGAGCGACAGGCGGCGGTGATTGATCAGGCGGCCGCGACGACCCGTTCCACGGTAGCTTCGCTGAAGTTCGCCCAGGCCAATGCGCAGCGTTACCTGAACCTGTCCAACTCGGGCGCAGGCACGCAGCAGGAACGGCAGAAGGCCGAGTCTGAACTGTCGGGCCTGCAAGCCGGGCGTGATCGCGACGAAGCTTCTCGTGTCGCCGCGATCAGGGCACTGGACGTGCTCAAAGCGAAGGTCGACGTTGCCAAGGCAACGTTGGCCAAAGAGCAAGCGAACCTGCAGCAGGCCGATCTCAATTTGTCCTACACCAAAATCACCGCGCCGCAGGACGGTATGGTCGGACAGCGTTCAGTGCGAGTGGGCGCTTATGTTTCGCAGGGACATCCATTGCTGGCTGTGGTCCCGTTGCATGAAGCATTTTTGGTCGCCAATTTTCGCGAAACTCAGCTCAAGCACATGCAGCAGAAGCAACGGGTCGACATTCGCGTAGACGGTTTTTCCGGACACGCTTTTACCGGATATGTCGACAGCGTCGCGCCGGCCAGTGGCGTGTCTTTCTCGGAAATCGCACCGGACAACGCCACGGGTAATTTCACCAAGGTGACCCAGCGCATCCCGGTAAAGATCGTCTTCGATGAGAATCAGGCTGACCTGGACCGGCTCCGTGTCGGTATGTCAGTGGTGGTCAGCATCGACACGGCTCAGGTGCTATGACATGAGACGCGTATTTTTGATGCTGGCCATCGCCAGCGTGGGTGCCTGTACGGTCGGGCCCGATTTTGAGAAGCCGCAGACGCAGTTGCCGGACAGTTGGCAGGCGCCGGCGCGGACGGGCACCGCCATCGGCGCGGTTGTCGATAGCCAGTGGTGGCAGCAACTGGGCGATGCGCAACTCACCTCTCTGGTGAAGCGTGCTGCGCAGTCGAACCTGGATGTGCGCACGGCAAGCAGCCGTCTGGAGCAAAGCCGGGTGATGCGTCAGGTCACGGGCAGCCAGCAATATCCGGGCGTCAGCACCGGTGGCAGCTATCAACGTCAGCGCAGCAGCTCCGAGGGGCTTCTCGACCCTTCGAACCTTAACGGCAAGGCGCCCTATGAGCTGTGGGATGCTACTGTGGACGCCAGTTGGGAACTCGATCTGTGGGGGCATGTGCGGCGTAACGTTGAAATGGCCGATGCCGACATTCAATTGACTCAGGCTCAGCGCGACGGGGTGCTGTTGAGCATCGCTGCGGAAACCGCGACCGATTACATCCATCTGCGTGGTATCCAGGCGCGGCTGATCGTGGCCAGGCAGAACCTGGAAATCGCCCGACAGAGCGCCCGGTTGACGCAGAATCGCTTCGACAACGGCGTTACCACCAACCTCGACACGGCCAACTCCGCTGCTCAGGTCGCGACAATCGAAGCGACCATTCCGGTACTGCGCGCGCAGGAAGAAAAGCTGATCAACGCGTTGAGCTACCTGCTGGGCGAGCCGCCTCACGCCCTCAGTGCCGAGCTGCTGACAGTCAAAGACATCCCCCATCCAGCGCCGGAAGTGCCGGTCGGTTTGCCCTCCGAGCTCGCCCGGCGGCGCCCGGACATCCAGCAAAGCGAAGCCGCATTGCACCGTGCCACTGCAGCGATCGGTGTAGCCAAAGCCGATTTCTACCCGCGGGTCAGCCTGGGGGCCAGTGCTGGCTTCCAGGCGATGAACGGGTCGGACCTAGGGGCCTGGAATTCGCGCCAGTGGTCATACGGACCGAGCCTGTACTTGCCGATTTTCCAGGGCGGCCGGCTGACCGGCACGCTGGAGCTGCGCAAGCGCCAAGAGCAGGAAGCAGCGTTGGATTATCAAAAGGTCGTGCTGGCCGCCTGGCATGAAGTGGACAACGCGATGAGCGATTACGCCGCAGAGCAAGAGCACCATGCGGCGCTGGAGGAAGCCGTTCGGCAGAACACGCTGGCCCTGAACACCGCACGAGATCGCTACAACCAGGGCGCCACGGACTTCATCAACGTGCTCACCGTACAGCGCGCGTTGTTGGCCACGCAGAGTGATCTGGTCGACAGCGCGACGGATGCTGCAATCGACAGAGTGCGTTTGTACCGCGCCCTGGGTGGTGGCTGGCCGAGGACCTGATTCCCGGCACACGCCGTACCCGGCGGTCGGGCGATCGATACAGCGGATCGCCCGACGCCTTTCAGATCATGCTGATGATCATCTTCCCCGCAGGGCGCGGCCGTGTGCCGTCCAGTATTTCATGGACTTCTCTGGCACGTTCGAGTGAGAAGACCGGACCGACGTGGGTTTTCACCTTGCCCGCGTTCAGCAGCCCGGCAATTGTCGACAAGGCTGCGGCCGATACGTCCACCAGAAAGAAAAACGCCGTCACGCCGTGGCGGGCAGCTGCGGCCTGATCGGGGTTGGAAACGGCCGAGACCAGAAGCCCCCCTGATTTGAGCACGGCGAAAGACTGGGTCTGGGTATCACCCCCTACGAGGTCCACCACAAGATCAATGCCTTTGACCGTGTCTTCGAAGCGCTCGGTCTTGTAGTCAATCACACGGTCTGCGCCGAGTGCTCGGACATACTCTCGATCTTTTGCCGACGCTGTCGTGATGACGTGAGCGCCTGCATCCCTGGCGAATTGAATGGCGTACGCACCGACACCGCCAGCCCCTCCATGCACAAGCACCGTCTGCCCGGGTTTCAGGTGGCCCTTGTCGAACAATGCCTGCCATGCAGTCACGGCAATGACGGGGACAGAAGCCGCCTCGGCTGCTGTCAGCGCATCAGGTTTGCGCGCGATCATGTTCGCCTGGGCAAGCGCGTAGTGCGCATAGGCACCGGTGAACTGCCCGTTGGTCACGCCGAAGATTGCATCTCCCACCTTCAAGGCAGACACCTCGGGCCCCACCGCGACAACGACGCCGGCGAGGTCGGAGCCCAATGTCAAAGGCAGGGGCTGGGGAAGGGCGCTGTTGCCTGATCTGATCCAGCCATCCCACGGTCCGACGCCGGCAGCGCCCACTTGAACCAGTACCTCACCGAGCCCCGGGGCTGGTGTCGGAATCGTTTCTACGGAGATGCATTCAGGGCCGCCGAAGTGATGCACCCGGGCAGCGAGGGTCGTTGCAGGTATTTGCGTAACGGGCTGGCTGCTGGTTGTTGCGTACTCCTCGTTCATGGCGTACCTCGGTGGTTTTTGAGAGAGATCCCGGGATCTTTGGCCGGTGAGTGTAGCTCGCCGCGCTGTCTCGCCATGTTGAATTTAATCAATATCGAGTGATGACCGGTCATTTAAAGAGTTAGTTCGGTTGTTTATGTTGTAAGCGCGGTTTTATAGCGCCATCGCGTTGTAGCTATATACAGGTATACCAATAAAGAAATAATCGAATAGTCCAATTCCTTGCCGTGGCAGATAAGCAGTTTTTCATTAAAATTTATTTGTCTTGATAGGGCGCGGGCAGATATCTATCCTTAAGTAACGTTGGTGATGGCCGAAATATTATTTGCCTCTTCGCAGAAGTTTTAATTTTCATTTCGTGTCGCAAAAAAACACGCTTCAGGCCCTGACGTCATCCAGTGTCGGCGCCTGCATTTGTCTTGTTTCGAGGCGCCGATCAAGCGCCAGTACGCCAAGGAAGTCAGCATGATAGTCAACAACGTTTCAAATACCGCATCGTCGGCTTACGCCAATGCCTCACTACGAAAGACCGCGTTCGATGCAGGTGTCAACGGCTCAATCCCTCGGGCTTACGAGACCCATCAGCCTGACGAGAGCAATCAGGTTGACGGTGTAAGTCTTTCAAGCACGTCGGCGCATTACAGCCATTCCATCGCCAACTATGCGGTCTACTTTCCGGCGCGTCCGGGCATGGCCGCCGATGCTCTGGTACTGGGCGTATCGCAGCCGGGAGCCGTTTCTAGTTCCAAGGGAAAGTTGTTCCCGGAAGTGGCGTCCGATGTACGGTCGCGCCTGGATGACAAATACGCGCTGATGAAAAGCAGCGGAAAACCGTACGACGGTAGTGACACGGACCGCAATTCGCTATTGGGCGATCTTGATCGCCGCTCTTTATACGCTGTGGCCACCAACCAAGGAGGCCAATTCAGTGCTGAAGAACAGGCCGCCGCCAAAGGGCTGATGCGTCAACAAGAACGGCTCGCCACCGGTTATTACAGTGGGCCTGAGGATCAACAGAAAAACTTTACGGATCCTTATGCGAACGACCCGGTAGGTCGTGCCAAGGCCGCACTAGCGTTTCTGGAAAACATGAGCCCGGAAGAGAAAGCGGCACCCGAATGGCTGGTTCAGCACCAGACGCTGAGTGATGCCCTTGAGCAGACTGGCAGCGACAATCCGACGGCCAAAAAGGACAAGGGACATTTTCACAACCTGTCCGAAATCCTTGCCGGCATAGACACCGACGGTTCGGAAGAAAAGCAGACTGCTTTGGGCAGTGGCGAGGGTTCTAACAGCTATGTGTTTGAACAGGTCCAGACTGCACTGCGCGCGCAGCAGAGTGCCGCGGACGCGGAATGACCTGAAAGCCCATCCAGCATCTATATCGATGCTGGATGGGCTAGTTACCTTGTCTTCACCGACATTTGTCATCCCGAGCCGGTTTCAACGGATCCGCTTTACTTGGCCAGCAATTCGTCCAGTTGGCCGAACAAGGTAGCCAACTGCCGTGCAGCCTCTGTGCAGTTGTCGCATGTCGTCAGATGTTTACGCAGTGCGCCATGCTCATCCTGCGTCAGCGCTCTGTCCCGTTCGTCACAAACCAGCATTGCAGCATCGCGGCAACTGATATCGCACTCTGAGTCGTTCGTCATAAGAGCTCTCCCCAACCCCGTACCACGCACTCACGCAGGCGCAACCGCGCGCGGTGCAAAATGACCCGAAGGTTGCCGGGTGTCAGGCGCGTCTGCGCGACGATCTCATCAATGTCCATGCCTAAATACTCTCGCATCAAAAACAACCTTGCACTTTCTCCAGGCAGGGCGTGCATGCAGAGTTCGACCAGCTCTAGCGCTTGTTGATGCACCGCTTCTCCCTGAGGACATTGCGTACTGACAAAGCGAGCCGGGCTCCAGCCTCCTGCCTCGGTGAACATGCCTCCCTCGTTGGGATCTACCGTTGCGGACTCCAGCGACTCGAAGCGGTAGCTACGACGGAAGATATCCGTGACCTTATGCCTGAGAATTCCCACCAGCCACGCCCGCATCAATCCGCGCCCGGTGAAGCTCTGAATGGATGACATTGCAGCCAGCAAGGTTTCCTGCAGGGCATCCTGGGCATCGGCGTGGTTTCCCAGTTGTAACAGCGCCAGGTTCTCAAGGAACCTGCGATGTTCCAGTAGCCCAGCTGGCCAAACGGTGCCGTCAGCCGAGTGAGAAGGGCGAGTGCTCATCTCTGGCGTCTGGCCATCGATACGCCGTAGGCCGCTCCTCGGGCTTTCAGGACCGAATCATCGGGATGGCTTTCGATCCCTTGGGGAAGCTGAGCGGGTGTGAACACCAGGCCTTCGCAAGTCTGGAGTGGAGCGAGTGCGCTGATTTTCAAGTGCCCCAGTTCGATTGCAGCCCCGCCGTCACTACTCCACAGTACCGAAGGATCAGTCAGCGAATCCCCCGGCGCCGCAGGCTGAATCAGCAATGTGAACTCGACCAGCCCCCTCGCGAGGCGTGACCCCAGTTCGTCTTCGAGAAATTTATCGGGTAAGCCGGCTTCTGCTTCAGCATCCAGATACTCCGTGCCGGCAGACGGCAGCATCTGCAAACGCCCCCACAAACTCTCGCCTTGAGCATTGGTAAAGCGGAATGCATGTGTGGCGAAATACGGGGTAGTCGCATAAGACGCAGGCGCTGGGTGTGATGCCAGCAGCGCCGGTTGTAATTTCCCGTCGGGGAACCGTGCTTCGTACGCCCTGATTTTTTCGGGGTCAGGCTTCTTGGTCTCCGGATCAGGCACTCGGGCCCGCAGAAAATGGACAAATGATTCGGGTGTAGCAGCAAAGAACACCGGCTCAGAGATCATCAGCAAATCGAAGGTCTCGTCTGCGCCCTGCAAGCGCACCGATAAACCGCGTACCGAACGGCTCTTGTCAGAGATATTGGGATTTCCGCCACCCACTGACCATCGCACGATTGCTGTTGATGCGCGGGTGAAGAGGGGGGCACGAACGTGGCGTGAAGCATCGCCAGCCGGTACGAAAATGCCTTCGGCGCAGAACCCCTTTGCATGGGATGCACGTGCTTGAGGGTGGCGACCAAAGACGTTGTTCAACGAATCGATCAACAGTTCCGGCGCAGAAAAGGTCGATGTCGCAAGGGTGCCGTCAGGGGTATTCATGAACGCTGGCCTCCGTCGGCCGAGAAAATTAATTCAAGCTGATATCTGCAAAAAAGCTGCACCGATTGATGCAGTTGCAGATATGTCGAGGGAGGGGCTGTATTCGTTACAGGCAGAATGAGATTTTTGGGATTAAGGGGCAGAAATGCACCCTGTCCAGCCAGCTTTGGTTCTATGACTCGATGAATTTATCGAGCAGGCGGCGAAATTCATCGAATTCTTCCCGGCTGAAATGTTTCAACCGTGCGTTGAGTACTGGAGGAACGATTTCCGGGATATGAGCAGCTACCTCCTGCCCTTTTGCGGTGAGCGCCAGGTTGACGATGCGACGGTCGTCATCGCTGCGTGAGCGTTCCAACAAACCTTTGTCTTCCAGCTTGTCCAGTGTCCGCGTCATTAACCCGGTGTCTATTCCCAGCAGGGTCGACAGCTCAAACGGGGTGTTCGCCATCGCGCGATGAAGCGAAAGCAAAATGCCCATTTGCTGGCTGGAGATGTCGTGTTCTTTCAGCGCCGCGTCAATTTCTGCTGTCACCAAGTTACGAGCCTTGGCCAACGTAAAACCGACGCTTTGGGTAAGCATGAAATTTCGTTTGTTGTAGTGATTCACGGTCCCTCCATCGGTGAAACAAGGTCATACCTAGTGTGCACTAACGTTCGCCGCCGATGCAGTCTGTTTTTGAGGATGTGTTATCCAGATTAGCGGCACGATTGCCACGAAAACCACCGAAGACAGCCAGAACATGTCGTTAAGACCTAGCATGGCGGCCTGCGCATTCATTTTCGTCTCCGCAAAGGCTAACGCTTGATCAAGGCCTACGTTCAGCTTGTGCTGCAGCGACGAAATAAACGCTGTGAACGTCGGGTTATAGACCGACAACTGCTCGGCGAGCCGCGCGTGGTGCTCGATGGTGCGGTGGTTCCAACCGGTGGTCAGTAATGATGTACCCACTGCGCCGGCAAAAATCCGAACGAAATTCGACAGGCCTGCAGCAGCGGGGATTTTTTCCGGAGGCAAGCCTGAAAGGATGATGGCTGTCAGCGGCACGAAGAACAGCGCAGTCGGAATTCCTTGCAGCAAGGTTGGAAGCACCAGGGTGTATGCATCGACGCCGGTGGTGTAATGGGAGCGCATGAAAAACACGCCTGCGAAGCCTAGAAAGGCCAACGTCGCCAGAATTCTTGCATCCGTCTTTGGCATGATTTTGCCCATCACGGGGGCGAGTATGACGGCGAATATCCCAAGGGGCGCCGTGACCAAGCCAGCATCTACCGAGCGATAGCCTAAGTAGCCTTGAATCCACTGGGGAAGTAGCACCAGATTGCCAAAAAATATGGCGTAGGCCACCGATATCGCGAGGGTTCCGCCGAGAAAGTTGCGCTTGGTAAACAGCCGCAGGTCAATGATCGGCCGGTCATCGGTGAGCTCCCAGATCAGAAAGAACAGGAAGCTGACCAGAGCGAATACCGCGAGTGCGCAAATTAACGGTGAGCTGAACCAATCCAGATCTTTGCCTTTATCAAGCATGATTTGCAGCGATCCAACCCATGCAATAAGCGAAATCAGACCGACCAGATCAATCGGTAGTCTGCGGCCAGGGGTGTCTCGATCACGATAGATCGCCCAGATAACACCCGCAGCAAACAGTCCTACTGGAATATTGACATAGAAAATCCATGACCAGCTGTAGCTGTCGGTGATCCACCCACCAAGCGCCGGGCCCGCAATGGGTCCGACCGTGGCTGTCATAGCCCAAAGCGAAAGAGCACTGGAGCTTTTGTGCTTCGGAAAAGTCCCGAGCAAAAGAGACTGGGACAAGGGCACAAGCGGTCCAGCAGCAATACCTTGAAGCACTCTGGCGGCGAGCAGTATCGGAAGTGTGGGGGCGATTCCACACAACCATGATGCGAGGGAGAACAGCAGGATTGCTGCTACAAACAGACGCACCTGGCCCAAGCGCTGCGATAGCCAGCCAGTGAGCGGGATTGAAATTGCGTTTGCAGCTGCGAAAAGGGTGATGACCCATGTGCCCTCATCCACCGACACTCCCAAATTGCCTGAAATAGTGGGGATGGCGACGTTTGCGATTGACGAATCCAGGACATTCATAAACGTGGCAAGGGAGACCGCGAGCGCACCAAAGAAGAATTTCGATCCGGTAAGGTCGGGCAGCGGGGAGGGCGCAGTTGCAGAGGGCATCGAGCCTCCAGAGTGAACGGAAATATTGTCTGACTTTGATGTTATCTGACATGTCAGATATATCAAGCTTCCGATTTTTTTTCGGATCGAAGGTCGGGCTTGTACGTGGTTGCGGGTTTGATCCAGATGCTGAAAGCGCTGTCACGCTGACGCGTCGCCAGACCGGGGCAATCGTTGATGCCAATTGGCTGCATGCAGAGGAGGATCTTCCGTCCAGAGCGGACGCTCGTTATCGACTGCCCCGAATCAGGGCTGATCAAACGGTTTGCGATCCAGCAGGCAATCAATGAACGCGCCGAGAGCAGCGGGGCGATGCAACCTGTTCGAGTAGTAGAGGAACAGCCCGGGGCGCGAAATCGACCAGTCGGCCAGGATTTGTACCAGCTGGCCCTGGGCCAGAAACTCACTCACGCCATCTCGTTCAAAATGATAGGCGATGCCCATTCCCTGTAGCGCGGCAGCTACGCCTATGTCAGGGTGATTGGTGATCACGGGGCCGTCCACCGCAACTTCGAATTGTTGCCCCCGTTTCTTGAACTCCCAGCGATAGTGTCTACCGTCCGCCTGGAGCCGCCAGTTGATGCACGCATGTTCATGCAAATCGGCAGGGGATTGAGGTATACCTCGACGCGCGAGGTAATCCGGTGACGCCACGGCAACCATCTTCAAGTCGGTGGTGAGTCGAACGGCAACCATGTCTTTCTCAAGCTGTCCTCCCACGCGGATGCCCGCGTCAAAGCGACCTGCAACGATATCGGCCAGCGCATCATCGACCACGATGTCGAGCACCACATCAGGATGGACCTTGTGGAAGCGTGAGAGTCGAGGGGCAATGATGGTTCTCGCTGCAATCCCCAGCGTGTTGATGCGCAGCGTGCCACTGATCTGCCCGGTCGACTCGCTGGCCTGGGCAACAGCAACGGCCATTTCTCGAAACAACGGAGCGATGCGCCTATAGAGTTGCTCGCCGCTGGCCGAAGGCGCGACGCTTCGAGTCGTACGATTCAGCAGGCGTGCGCCGATACGGTCTTCCAGCTGCCGGATGGTCTGGCTGAGCGCCGAAGGCGACAGGCCCAGATGTTCTGCCGCCCGGGCGAAGCTCTGCCGCTCCACGACAGCAACAAATGCTTTCAACTCGGCAAACTCAGATCCGCGCATTATGCATCACTCTCTACATAGCCAATGCGGATTCTAGGGGATTCTTGAAAGGGTCGCCAAGATGCATCCTTTGAGCCATCTCAACCAAGGAGTCCATCATGTCGGCTATAACGCTCCCCGTTCCCATCGCTGCCTATTTCGTGGCAGACACGCAAGGCCCCGATGCAGTCGCGCGCTGTTTCACAACGCAGGGCGTCGTGAAAGATAAGGGGCAGAACCACAACGGTCGCGACGCCATCAAGGCATGGAACGCCGAGTCATCGACCCTCTATACCTGCACCACCGAGCCTTTTTTGCTTGAGCGGGATGGCGGTATCGATACTGTCCACTGCCATGTGGTCGGTAACTTTCCGAGCAGTCCGATTGATCTGAAGTTCATCTTCCGCCTTGAGCGCGGCCTGATCGCGAACATGGAGATCACGCTATGAGTTTCGATCTTCAACTGGAGGGTCTGCGGGCGGTGGTCACCGGCGGCACGATGGGCCTTGGTGCGGCGGTCGTGCAAACCCTGGTGGAGGCGGGTGCCCGGGTCGCCACATCTGCGCGCGACGTGTCAGCACGACCTGCGCAAGGCGTCACCTACATCCGTGCGGATCTGACGACGGCTGAAGGCGTGGCTCACGTCGCCCAGACTGTTCTGCAGGATTGGGGGGGTGTCGATATCGTGATCAATGTGGTCGGTGGTTCGAACACACCCGGTGGTGGCTTTGCTGCCATCAGTGACGAGCACTGGCTGGCTGAGTTGAACTTGAATCTGATGCCCGCAGTTCGCCTGGATCGCGCTCTGTTACCCGCCATGCTTGCGCAAGGCTCAGGTGTAATCATTCATGTCAGCTCGATCCAGCGCATGATGCCTCTGCCTGAGTCCACCACTGCCTATGCTGCCGCAAAAGCAGCGCTTACCACCTACAGCAAGTCCCTTGCAAAAGAAGTCACGCCCAAAGGGGTCCGGGTACTGAGCGTTGCCCCGGGATGGATCGAAACCGAGGCGTCCGTGAGACTGGCAGAGCGGTTGGCTGCCCAGGCTGGAACAGACTACGAAGGTGGCCGGCAGATCGTCATGGATTCGATAGGCGGGATTCCACTGGGCAGACCGGCCAAGCCCCAGGAGGTGGCCGATTTGATCACATTCCTGGCGTCACCGCGGGCCACCTCGGTTTCGGGATCCGAGCATCGTATAGACGGCGGTAGCGTATCGACGCTTTAACCACGAGTGTAATCAGGCGAATGGCGGTCAGTCTCTGAGGCTGCCAACCAATCAGTTCCGGCAGCAGGTCAAGCATGGCTACTCGTTGTTGTCCGACCGGCGCAAGAAACCGGAAGCTTACAGCTTTCTTCCGGCACTAGCGCTTATTGATCCTGACGTTTTGCGGAAACAAGCAGGCAGACGCTGGCCAATATCAACAAACAGGTGCTCGTCGCCAGCAAACCGGTGAAGCCCCAGGCTGGATAGGCCCAGCCGGCCAGCGCAGCGCCTGCACCAATACCGCAAAACACAAACGCAGCTGTCAGCGCCAAAGCGGCCCCTCGATATGCCGCCAGGTGCTCGATGACTCTGCGTTGTTGCGATGGCCAAATCACGTCTGTCGCAATTGCCCAGACAACCAGCGCTGCAAAGAACCAGGCGAGTGCGTGTGGCCCTACGCTCAGCATCAACATCAGGATGCCCAGCACCCCCATGCTGGTTATCAGCAAACGGTCAGAGCTGTAACGCGCAGCCAGGCGAGTAACCAGAAGGTTGCCCAGCACTCCCGCGACACCCAGCACTAGCAGTGCCACGGAAACATCGTGTGAGCTTCCGTCATAGACATCCTGTACGACCGGGACGATAAACGTATAGGTCGTGTAGACGGCGGCAGTCACAAAAAAGGCGACGCCGAACACGCTTAGCGAATGCAGGTGGGTCAGCATGCGCACAAGCGTGACAAATGCGACCCGCTGGCCCTCGGTTCTGTTAGGGACTTGCCAGGCAATCAGCAGGGCCGTTATCCAGGCCGTAACGCCGATGCCGATGAAAAGGCTGCGAACGCCCACTTGATAGGCCACCCAGCTCGACAACGGAATGCCGACGAGCCCAGCAACGCTGAGCCCTAAAAGGACCATGGCAATCGCGCTTCCCTGACGTTCGCTGCTGACCAGACTTGAGCCCAGTGCTGCAAGGACAGGACCTATGAAGGCGGCTCCCAGGCCCATGACAACCCTGGCGATGATCAACACCGTGTAATTGGGCGCCGCGGCGAATAACAGTGCGCCGAGGCCAAAACTGCAAAGACCGAGCAACACCTGACGCTGCCGGCGAACGTGCCCCAGAAATACTTGAAGCAACGGAGCCGCCAGCGCAAACGTGACGCCGAAAACGGTCATGAGATAGGCGCTTGCCGTGTTGTCCAGATGCCATTCGCGCCCTATGGGCTCCAGGCTGCCGATTACGGAGAGCGCTCCAACAGCTTGAACAAAGTAGGCGACACTCAAAATCCGCAGCGCTCTCGTCGTGGGCGGGTCGATGCTCATCATGATTCCTTGGTCGATCGAACGGGTTGCTTTGTCTGAGGTGGAGCGGGCAGGGGATGCAGCATTGGCGTGACGCTGTTTCCCGACGTACGCCTCTCCATCAGTGAGGGCGTTTCACGGCGCTCACTGATGGAGATGACTGACGATTTCAGCTGTTCAACTTTCGGTACGTCGAGCGCCCTGCGGGTGACCGGAGAGCAAGGTGACTCAATCAAGAAACAATGGGGGCTTCGGCAGTTTCTGGTTGTCCACCGGCTCATGTTGAATGACCAGGGTGGCATGGGTCTTGGCGATGACCTCGTCAAGCTTCTTGCCGGACGTCATGGTTTGCTCATGATCGTAATTCCAGATGGGCACTTGATGACGTTCATGGTTCTCGGTGAAGTGCCACTGGTCGCCAGAGAGAATGTAGGGGCCCGCTTTCTTCAGGTTGAGCAGCAGTGCCATGCTGCCGGGCGTGTGACCGGGCGTCTGGATCGTCTTCATGGTTCCGTCGCCGAAAAGATCGACATCGCCATCAATGACCCTGACATGCTGCAGCTTGTCTCCTGAAAGATGGGAGCTGAACAGATCCGCCATGATGTAGTGCTCGGACGCTTTTTTCGTATCCTTCATCGCTTCCAGCTCGGCGCGCTGAATGATCAACGTCGCGTTGGGGAAGTCGTTCACCTGCCCGGAATGATCGAAGTGAGCGTGCGAGACCGCGACATATTTGATGTCGTCCGGGCGCAGACCCAGGTCGGCGATCTGATCGACCACGGTGCGATTCAGTTTGGTCGTGAAGGTGCCTTCGGTCAGTGGGCCTTTCAGATACTTCTCGGGCAGCCCCGCGTCCCACAGTAACCAGTCGTTACCGTGTTTGATCAGATAGCAGGACATGACAATGTCATAGGACTGCCCTTTGTACAGTCCGGTATCGGACATCATCGATTTGTCACCCAGGGTCATCTGACCGCAGTCGAGCCGGTACATCCTGACCTCCGGGGCTGCCGCGAAAGCGTGCCCGGCGGCCATCAGGGACAGCATGCTTGCCGCAAGTGTCGACAAAAAGCGATTCATTGTTTATCTCCCGCATCTTTATGGATTTCGATCAGGCGTCGCTTGCCGTTCAGCATCCGGCAGACCGTAAACGGCCACCATCACCGCCTGGCATAGAGGGATCTATACGTTTGTATGGGGCTGGCTAGCTGGCGGAGTACGGGGGGTAATCGATGTATCCCCTGGCTGTGCCGATGTAAAACGTGTCTCTGTCCGGCACGGTCAGTGGCCAACCGTGTTTGAGCCTTGCGACCAGGTCAGGGTTGCCGATGTAGGGTTGCCCAAAGGCCGCCAAGTCAATCAGACCGGCCTCTGTCAACGCTCGGGCGCGTTCAATGGTCATGTCGCCGGCGAGTATCAGCGCCGTGTTGCCCAATACTGCTTTGCAGCGCTTGAGCAAGTTGCGAAGTGATTGCTCCTGTTCAGCGCCTTCGCCGCCGTTCAGGAAAAAGTGCGATTGATCCATGACGTGCACGTAGGCCAGGCCGCGCTGACTCAGACCGGCACACAATGCCGTGTAGGTTTCGTCGATCTGCGGGTACACCGGCATGTCGTACAGCTGGCCGTACGGGGAAATGCGATAGCCCACTTTATCTGCGCCGATTCTGGCGCTGACCGCATCCACGACTTCGAAAGCAAAGCGCAGACGGTCTTCCAGATTGCGCGCCGAATACCGGTCGGTCCGGTCATTGACCAGCGGGTTCATGAACTGCTCGAACAGGTAGCCGTTCGCACCATGGATTTCCACGCCATCGAACCCAGCGGCCATGGCGTTCTCTGCCGCTTGCGCAAACTGCTCGACGATGTGCGCAACCTCTTCGGTTTTCAGAGCGCGCGGTGCCGAAGTATCAACAAAGCCTGTTTCACCTGACTCTGCGTAGGCATAGACCGTGGCGCCTTTGGCAACCCTGCTGGTGGAGCTGACAGGTGGCTGGTTATCTACTTGAAGGGATGTGTGGGAAATCCGTCCAACGTGCCATATCTGAGCAAACATTTTGCCGCCGACGCTGTGCACGGAATCGGTGACAAGCTTCCACCCCTCGATCTGTTCCGGGGTGTAGATACCCGGGTTGTAGAGGTAACCGTGGCCTGCCCGGGAGACGGGTGTGCCTTCGGAAATGATAAGGCCCGCTGTAGCGCGTTGCGTGTAATACAGAGCCAGTTGCTCATTGGCCACCTCAGAGCGTGCGCGGGAGCGCGTCAGTGGGGCCATCACAATGCGGTTTTCAAGTGATAAACCCTTGAGATTGAAAGTTTCAAAGAGATCAACCATGTGCCTGTTTCCTGAAGCGGGCATGGCCTGGCTGTCGATCAGCAAGCTGCCCGGAAGGGAGAAGGAGTCGTTTCCGACGAGTCAGGAGAAGTCTATGGCTGTGCTACATTCGCTACAATTCGGCGCCATCGCAAAACAGCAGTGCTAAAAAAACATGGCAAATACCTGCCATTCGTTCTTTTTTTGAACGTGTGTAGAACGTTTGCTCCATTAATCGAAAGGGTAGAGGTGCCCATGCAACTGAAAGCGCAGCGATACCTTGCGATGGTCGCAACCACCGGGAGTTTTTCGGCGACGGCTCGGCATTTCCGCGTGCCATCGTCGTCGGTATCGAGATTCATCGCGGCGCTTGAGCGAGAAGCAGGGCAGCAACTGCTTTACCGGAATACCCGAGGCGTAAAGTTGACCGAGGCGGGCGAGCGGTATTATTCGCAGATCCGTACAGTCCTGGAGTTGCTCGATGCTGCGGATGAGGAGCTGGCGGGCAATGCCGGCAAAATCCGGGGGATTGTCCGAATCAATGCGCCTGCCACATTCGGGCGACTGCATTTCGGAAAACTGATCACTGAGTTGCGGTCGGTCTACCCGGAACTCATCATCGAACTCACCCTCACCGATGAATTGATCGACCCAATCAAGGAAGGCGCAGACATCATTTTCAGGATCAGCCACCTGGAAAGTTCGGGTTTGATCGGTCGCCGTATATGCGAGCAGCGGTATGTCCTGTGTGCCAGCCATGGTTACTTGAGCCGACACACAGAACCACGGCATCCAGAGCAGTTGAGAGACCATGTGTGCCTTGTGCATTCCGGAAACGGCGGCGCCGAGCGCTGGTTTTTCCGTGATACCGGTTCGACGGCAGCCATTGGCGTCGATGTGACAGGTCCCATTCGCAGCAACAACAGTGAATTGCTGCTCCATGCTGCGTCGGCGGGTGAGGGGATTGTGCTGGTCCCGTCATGGCTTCTTCATGGAAAGAACGTTGAAACAGAGCTGAAAGTCCTCATGCCTGATTTCGGTGGAGCACTGAGCACTGTGCCGGCCCAGATGTACCTGATCTCCCCCGAAAACAGACTGCGGTCGCACAAGGTGCGGGCAGTCTGGGACTTTTTGTTGAAGGCGATCGGTTCGCCGCCTTATTGGGATCAATGAAAGATTGGAGGTGCTGTCTGGTTTCGCGGACAGCAGCTCCTTTCTTGCAGTCTATTCCTCGTCTCCCTGCGTCCGGCATCTTTAGGCTTTCTCCGTTGTTCAGCAGGTGACATGCCCATGGTCAGCATCCTTTGTAGCCCGCCGCCACACGCCTTCCAGCAGTGCAGGCACCCATTGTTCTGCCGGGCAGCGACTCCACGAATCACCAAGGAAAACCATCGATTCATCACCACTGGCCTGTCTGGCTTTTTCCAGTTCCAAAAGAAAAAGCGTACCGGACGAGAATGGGCAACCGCTGATTTGTCCCTTTGTGGTCGCTTGGCGAAGCACGACGCCAGGGGCATAAAGACAGAGATGTCCGACCATTTCGGGAGTAAGTGTGTTGCGATGCGACGGGTCGAGGTAAAGCGTACGCATCTGATGCATGCCTTTGACGACATTGTGGATAGCCACGCTAATGCCGTGGACGCCCGCCAGGTCGCCGTTAACTCTCGAAGCAAGCAAAGCCTTGGCTTGAGTCACCTTTCCAGATAGCCGCCAACGGAGATTACGCCACGTGTTACCGGGCGTGAGTGACCCGGCAATCACCTGAGCTGCAGTCCAGGTGTTCTCATCAGCACGGAAATCCTGGTTAAACAATCTACCAATGACCTCCTGGAGCAGTGGACCTACAGCGATATCGCTGTTCGCGTTTCGGGTCCAGTCTGCCAGAGGCTGCAAAGAGTCGGGAGCGGCACGGATTTCTGGAGCCGCTGCGTTGAGTTTTCGCCACAAATCGTCTTGCTGACGTTCTCGACCGCTTGCATTTTTCGCACTCATCGTCGGGAATCGACGCCCCTCGTAAGACAACACCCTGAGGATACGGCCAACCAGCAGAGAGTTCAGAAGTGGTTTGCGGGGCCCGAATGCGCGATCAAACGCGCCATCTCGCGCGATTTTGAGAATATCGGCAGGCTGGTCGACCTTGATGACATCGATCAAGCCAGAAATATGCTTATGTTCCACGATTGTTTCCGTCGAAGAGAGATTATGCTTTCACCTGCCCGGCATGTGCCTGGCAATCCTGGGGGGCTGTGAAGACCGCTGCGCCTGACGACCGTCTTTCTCATCCGTCCCGAGCTCTAATCATCTATTCAAAACACGCTGCTTTCTGTCGGCTAGCCGACACACCGGTGCTAAATGTTTTTTGAAGCTCAACGCTACAGGCCGCAACTGGCAGCCACGTCCTGGTACGGAGGATTACCTGTTGATTTGCAGGACTATCTGCTTGCTCATTCCAGTTTAGTCCGCCTGAACAAGGGCCAGCGTCTATACAGGCGTGGCGATCACTTCTCTGGGCTGTACGCCATCCTTGACGGCGCGTTAGCGATGGGCACGGTGGTTGCGGATGGTAGAGAGGCCTTGCATGCCGTACTCGGCCCGACCGCCTGGATCGGCGAGATTTCCATGTTTGATGGATCGCCGCGCCCGCATGACGCATTAGCGATGACTAATGTGCTCGTACTGCATGTACGTGGCTCAGCTCTGAAAAGCCTACTGAAACAACAACCGGTCTATTGGCGTGACTTTGGGTTGTTGATGGCGCAAAAAATTCGCGTGTCCTTTGAAAACAATGAATCGATGCAGCTTCTATCAGCCGCACAGCGCCTGGCGAGTCGTCTCCTGCTGATCGCCAATGGTTACAGCGGGCTCAATGAACGACAAAGCAGCTTGAGGATTTCGCAGGACGCTTTGGGGTCGATGATTTCGTTGACCCGACAGACAACCAATCAACTGCTTAGAAACCTGGAGAGTCAGGGAATCATCAGCTTGAAGGTTGGAGAAATTACTATTCGAGACTTTGATCGTTTGAGGGCCGCGAGCCTGGGACAGGCTAGTCACTGACTGTTCAGCAGTCAGCCAAGTAACGGTTGATGTCTGTAGGGGCAGTTTCAGTCCAGGTTGATGAACACGCAGCAACATCGGTCGTCATCGACTTCGCAGTGCCTGTCGAGGTAAAGGCGGTCTTGGAAGACACCATCGAAGCCCCAGTCGCTTCCAGCGAAGAGCAGACACTGGAGATTGCTTAGGCCCGCATTGCGCGGTCCCGCGGTGGCCAAACTACGGTAGGGCAACAGGGTGAGTATCGAGTTACTGAGGAAGTCGCTCGGTTACTTGGCGTGATACGCCTTACTGGCCTTGCGCGTCAGCGGATAGAGCGGATTTTGCGGGCGTAAGACGTAAGGAGTTACGGAGCCCTTTCGCAGGGCTCCGCTAATGTCAGAACAGCGATCCAGACTGGGTGCCAATGGGCATCAATCAGCCGTTGGAACAGCCGCTGCCGATGATCGTGTAATCGAGGGTATGAACGAGGCCTCTGGAGTCCTTGTACACCAGGTGCATCGGTATGAAGCCACAGCTGCCATCGTCGGTGGTCTGGCTGATGACCTGGACGATGTCCAGTGCCCGTGCCGAGGCCGGCAACGCGTCCTGTGCGAAGGCATTCGCAGTGAAACAAGCAAAAACGAGTGAAAGTGCGATTTTTTTCATTAGACGCTCTGAGCCTCGTATGCCTGTGGGGCCGGTTTTTCCTGAAGCAATTGGCGAGCAGAATCCGCAATCATGACCACGGCTCCCGCCAGCATCAGCACATCCTTGAGCACAAGTCGCCCGCCTCCCGACAGGTAGGGAAAGCCGAAGTCTGCATCTCCAAGGTTCGATACCCACGCTTCGGGTGTAGTGATCAGGAATGACAGCGTCACCAGCGGCGTCAGAAATGCGAGGACAGAACCGACCATGCCCATGCGTCTTGAGAAGGCGTACGAAAGCACCAGCAGGCCAATCAGAATTTCGACTGTTCCCAGGCCGTCAGAGAATGCGTAAGTGTGGTTGTCGGTTTGCCATTGGCGCTGCACAGGGTCGAGCTGGCCTTCGTGAGTCAGGTGAGCCTTGTATTGCTCGGGGTGTTCGTAGAAGAACGACATGACAGGGCTGTTGGCCACGAACGGCGTAATACTGTCGGCTTCGTACGGCACGAATTTCAGCGCACCAATCCAGATGAAATGATTGCAACGCCGATACGGATCAGATGCACGCCGAGTTTATCGAGCTGTGTTGCCTGGATTAGCAGCTTTTGAATCAGGGTATTTGGGGAGTTCATGATGATGAGCCCTTAAATTGGTGTGGGCTCAGAGTAAAGGGAGGGCCGAAGCCTGTTATTCGCGATGGGATCAATTCTTTGCGTGATCTGCTCAATCTCGGCGTGACGTTTTTCGAGCATTGCTGACAGCAGCTTCAACGAAAACGGCCGCTGCCAAATGGCAGCGGCCGTGCTGTAACACTCACAAGGGATAAGCGATCAGGCCAATGTCGAATAATCGGTGTACCCGTCCGCATAGCCCTGCGGGCTGCTGCCAAAATAGGTGCTGGGGTCGGCGACATTGAGCGGTGCATTGCTTTTCAATCGGCGAATCAAGTCGGGGTTGGCTAGCGTCATTTGTCCGTACGATTCAAGTTCTGCCAGACCGTTGGCAATGTCTTTCCCGACGTCTTCACGCGGTCGCTCAGGTCGGTTCAGAATGAGCGCCTGGTGCCAGAGCTTGCGCAGATCGTGCAAAAGCGCGTCGTCGCCGTAGTGAACAATATGCAGATACGCGAGGCCGAGCTTGTCGAGCTCACCCACCAGATAACGATACAGATCAGGGGCCTCATCACCGTGGTTGAGTCCCATCCCGCCAAAGCCGGGCGACAGGCGAATACCCGTTCGATCCGCTCCGATTTCCTCCACGACAGCCCGTGCAACCTCGATGGCAAAACGTGCGCGGTTCTCCAGCGTACCGCCGTAGCGATCCGTACGCTGGTTGCTGCTGATCGCCAGGAACTGATGAATGAGGTAGGCGATGCCATGAATCTCCACACCGTCGCCACCGGCATCCACTGCCCGGCGCGCGGCGTGGCGGTACTCGTTGATCACCTGCGGGATTTCATCGAGTCCAAGGGCTCGCGGTACCGGAATGTCCTTCATGCCTGACAAGGTGTAGATCTGTTCACCAGGAGCGATGGCCGAGGGCGCCACACCTTGCCGATGATGAGGCGTGTTTAGCGGATGTGACATGCGCCCGGCATGCATCAGTTGAAAGAAGATGCGAGCGCCCTGAGCGTGTACTGCGGCTGTAATTTCACCCCAGCCCGCCACATGTGCATCCGTGTAGATGCCGGGCGTTGCGGGATATCCCTGGCCATCGTCGGAAGGCTGGGTGCCTTCGGTGATGATCAAACCCACGCTTGCGCGCTGTGCGTAGTATTCGGCAGCCAGCGGTCCTGGGGTTCCATCGCTGTTGGCACGGGCTCGGGTCATCGGCGCCATGACGATGCGATTTTGAAGTAATGCGCCGCCAAGTATCGTAGGTGCGAACAGCTGATTCATGCCTGCAACTCCATCTTCACCAGATTGGGACCTGCCAGCGGGCCTGCCGGTGGCTGGAACAATCGACTGCCTGTTTCGATATCTCCCATGTCGGCGCCAAAGAACCCCAGGCGCTCGACCAAAGACGCGATCTCAGCCTTGGCCGCAGCATCCTCGCCTGCGTAGAACAGAATCCGTTGACCGCCTTCTTTCGTGGCCTTGGCGGCCAGATTCCAATAGGCGTGATGATTGAACGCCTTGACCAAACGGGCACCTGGGACCATTTGCGCGACCAGCGCTGAAGAGGCGTGACCGCCGATATCGATGGCTGCAAAGGGCTGTTTTTGCAGTGGGTTAGTCGTGTCCACCACGATGCGACCTTCAAAGTTTGGCAGGCCCGTGAGTGCTTCCTTCAACTGCTTCCAGGGCACCGCCACGAACACGATATCCTTGGCAGCCGCCTCCTCACGTGTCCCGGCCTTGATCGAAGGCCCAAGTTGCCTGACCAGCTCGTCAAGGGTTTCAGGTCCTCGGCTGTTGGCCAGCGTGGCTTCAATGTCCAAACGCGCGAGCTGCTGAGCGATTGCGTTGCCGATTTGTCCGGCGCCAATGATTCCGATGCTTTTCATATCTGCTCCTGTTTATCCTTCACTCGAAGCGGCAGGCTTCCTCGAAGGGCAGCCGAGGGTCGCGTGGGTAGAGGCGCGCGTCATCGCCATGGCCAATGGTGAAAATGAAGTTTGCTTTCCATGACGTACCGTTGAAAAAAGCCTCATCGATGATCGCGTTGTGGAAACCGGACATGGGGCACACATCCAGCCCCAGGCCGCGCGCCGCGATCATCAGGTAGGCCCCTGTCAGCGAGCTGCTGCGGTAGGCAATCGACTCGGCAAAGGCCGCGTCGGCCTCGAACATCGGCTTGAAATTCATGCGGGGGAACAGGCGAGGTGCCTGGTCAAAAAACCTCGTATCCTGAGCCACGATGGCCGTTACAGGGGCCATCCGCACTTGCTCGGGGTTGCTGCCCATGCCCTCAAGCGCGGGGTAAAGCTTGCGTTTCCCTTCCTCGGAGCGGACAAAAACGATGCGGGCAGGCTGAAGGTTCCCGCTGGTCGGGCCCCATTTGGCCAGTTCGTAGAGTGCCTTGAGCGACTCGTCCGATACCGGCCTTTCTGTCCAGTGATGATGGGAGCGGGCGTCCGTGAACAGTTGAGCCAGGACATCGTTGGCCATCGCAGAGCGAATAGACATGGTGTTCTCCTCCGAAGCTGTTATCGGATGTACCGGCGGTCCAGGCGACCTTCTTCGACTAGGCGTTTGCCGATGGTTTGGATGTGGGCTTCTCCGACCCTCAGCGCCTGCGGCGAGGTGTGAACCGAGTAATAGCCCAGAGCGAGGTCGTGTTTGTGAGGTACGGCAGATCCCAGGATGAACTGGGTGTCAGTCAACGCCTCGAAGTGAACCGACTGACTGGAACGTTCGAACACCACCAACTCTTCAGGGTGAAGCTCTTCACCGTTGGCCAGCAGCCGTCCTTCAACGGGTGAAATCCAGAGCACCGTGTGTCCCTTTGGCGAAACATAGGTCCATCGCTCACCGGCCTTGAGTTTCACGGCCAGGAAATTCATGGGCGACGGAGTTTCGATTGTGCTGCTGACACTGCCGTAGCTGCCCAGCAGCACACGTGCCGGGCCTGCGCTGACGATGTCTTCGGCCCTCTGAAAGGCAGAGCGTGTCGGCCCGAGTTCCGACTCAGGTGGCAGAGCAACCCAGAGCTGAAAACCACGCACCCGACCATGATCCTCATCGCCGACGCTGCCGCCGTGCCACATGCCTTTACCTGCCTGCATCCACTCGACGCCGCCGCTGGGCAGAACGACCGTGGTGCCATCCGGATCAATCAAGTCCATCCGCCCATCGATCAGATAAGACAAGGTCGCAATACCCGAATGTGGATGAAGGTCGCCCACAAAAGGCGGACCCTGCATGTCGAAGAAATCCAGGAACACGAACGGTTTGAGGATCTGGCCGAAGTCGGACGGGCTCATCAGGCGCACGGCAGGGCCGTTGCGTCGCCCATGGGTGCGATGAGTGATCTGACGCAGGTGCACATTGGTTTTTTCAGCAGCGCGGGACATGGTCATTTCCTCTATCAGGCGGTTGTGTTGCGGGCGGTTTTGAGGGCAGCCGCCCACCAGAGCAGGTCGTCGATCATGCGTCCCGCCTGATCGTTCTGTGCCTGCAACGCGGCCTCGATTTCATCGGTTTTGCCCTGGAAATGGGCATAGATCGCGCCGACCGGGATATGCACTGCTGTGCGAATCGAAGCCATCTGAAGCTCGGTCGCGATTTCGCGCAGTTGCTGTACGGCGCGGGCGCCACCAACGCTGCCCCAGCTCACGAAACCAATCGGCTTGCGGTTCCACTCCGGGTAGACCCAGTCCAGCGCGTTCTTCAGAACCGCGGGCGGGCCAAAGTTGTATTCGGCCGTGGCCACCACGAACGCATCAGAGGTCGCAATCTGTTCAGTCCAGCGACGAACATTTTCGTTTTCATACGCCGGACGGCCAGGAAAGCCAGGAAGCATGGCGCTATCGAAGAAAGGCAGATCAAAATCGCGCAGGTCGAGCAAGCGCACGTTCAGCCCTTCACGTTGTTCCAGGTGGTGCTTGATCCAGTTGGCTGGGGCGCTGGAGAAGCGGCTGTCACGAGTGCTGCCGACGATGACGGAAACGGTGGTCATGGTGAGTCTCCTGAGAAAAAGTGAGGCGCCTGTGCGCCATGGAGCCCACTTTAGAAAGTCTCCGATCATTCAGAAAGATGGGTGGGTGAGATGCACTCGCTCATAGATGAGTGCAATTAGTGGGACTACTGGCCGGTTCAGGCTCGGTCTAGAATGGGCGGATCTCTCTCACTCATGCAGAAACGGCGGTAATCACGTGGACCTGAATGATGTCGCACTTTTTGTTCAAGTCGTTCGAGCGGGGAGTTTCGCCGAAGCAGGGCGGCGTCTCGGCATGCCACCCAGTACTGCCAGCAGGCGTGTGCAGCAATTGGAGGCCGCGTTAGGTACACGGCTGATGCAGCGCACCACGCGGCGTTTAGTGTTGACCGATGCAGGGACCAATTTTTACGCCAAATCTGCCGATCAGATCGATGCGTTGCTGCGGGTTGCCGGTCAGGTGACGAATGATTCTGCCGAGATTGCCGGTCGCGTCCGGGTGGCGGCTCCTGTGGATTTTTTCAACTGGTTTCCAGCACAGGCTGTGGCGCAATTCACCGCCGAGCATCCGCGAGTACGTCTTGAATTCGAGCTGAATGACGCGCGCGTCGATCTGCTGGGCGAAGGAATAGACGTCGCCATGCGCGGAGGTGATCGCGATCCATCGCTGTTCGCACGCAAACTGGGCACGAGTTATCAAACGATGGTGGCGAGCCCAGACTACTTGGCGGCACATGGCGTACCGGCAGAGCCTGGCGATTTGAGCACCCATCAATGCATCACCTCACCGTCTCACGGTGGTCCTCGCACCACTTGGCGGCTGGGCGGTGTCGACCATCAAGCGGTGACCATCGAAGTGGACGGTCCTTTTCAAGCTAATACCTCTTCTGCGCAGCTTGAAGCGGCGCTGGCAGGATTGGGTATTGCGCTGCTGCCCATAGCACTCAGCGCTGCCCATATCGACGCAGGGCGATTGAAGGAAGTGCTCCCTGATTACACTTCAGGCGCAATAGGCGTGCATCTTGTCTATCACAGCCGCCGTCAACTGCCTCGTGCGGTATCTGCGTTCATCGAATTCGCAGCAAACACCATCAAGGAAATGGGGTTGATGGACAGCGGTAAACGCAGTGAGAAGTCATCGCTCAAAAGATAGAGATCCGCCGGCCAACCGAGTGAGGCTCTCCTTTCGACCCGTAAGGATCCAGAGCCTCACTCGAAATGGGAACCCGTGCCTGACCATCCCGAAAGCTCATTCGGATAGCGTTCAGGGCGCCATTCGTGCGCCGCCCGGTTATCCAGAAATTGCCTCAGCTCAAGTCTTCCCAGGAGGGCATTTCACGGAGCATAGGGATGTTCGGCCAGGCGGGTAGGCGCCCCGGTAGCAAAAATTGACCAGTCCTTATGTCCCAGCCCACGGGCCACTGCCTCTGTCATTTTGGCTCGCACCGCGTCGGCTGCGGGCAATTCCAGGTTTACGCTTTTGGCTGCCTTGATGGCCAGGTTTATGTCCTTCAGACCCAGCGACAACTTGAAGCCAGGCTCGAACGTACCGTGGATGATGTTCTGCCCATACCGTTGATAGCTGGGGGAGGGGAAGAGCGTTTGGGTCATGAGGGGGATGAAAACATCGGGCCTCACTCCGTAACATTCGGCGAGTGCGCTGGCTTCTCCGAGGGACTGGATCGCCTGGGTGATCATCATGTTGCCCGCGATTTTCGCGATGGACGCCTGAATGGGCTGATCGCCGAGAGGCCAGGTGTGCTTGCCCAGCACGTCAAAGATTGGCTGGACAATCGCGATAGCTGACGGCGAGCCGGCCACCAGGATATTCAGCTCGCCTCTGGCTGCCACTGCGGGCACACCAAACACTGGCGCAGCGACCAATGCGACACCGCTGTCGTGATGAGCGGATTGAAGCTCCGTCATCAGCACAGGCGATAGCGTCGACATCACAATGTGTACGCAACCTTTATCGGCGCTGCCCAGAGCGTTCGAAGCGAACAGCACCTCGCGCACTGCCTGATCATCCGCCAACATTGTGATGGCCACGTCTGCCTGGAATGCGCCTGACGGTGAATCCAGAGGGCGTACGTCTGGCAGATCCACCAGCGCATCCGCGCTGCGGTTCCAGGCCGATACACAATGCCCTGCGTCGATGAGCAACGGGATCATGGCTTTTCCCATGCTGCCCGTGCCGATAAAACCGATCTTCATCTCCAACTCCTGCCTTGCTGTTGAGTGAACGTGCCTGCGAGCCAGTATGTGAGTTGGGGGATTGCTACGGGAGTGTCATTGTTGCAACCTCGTCGTTCATTTTTGTACGGGGTGAGGCATGGACTGGAGTGACATGCGGGTCTTTCTGGCGATTGCCCGCAGCGGCTCATTAGGCGCGGCGGCGAAGCAGCTGGGTGTCAGCCATCCGACGGTAGGCCGCCGCTTGCAGGTGCTTGAGCAAAGCAGTGGCCAACCCTTGTTTTTACGCACGGTCCAAGGGCTGGTGCTCACTGACACCGGTGAACGGATTCTCGGTCTGGCGGAGGAGATGGAGCAGAGTGCACTGTCGATCGAACGTCGCCTTGCCGGTGACAGTGATCAGCCTGAAGGGCTGTTGCGAATTTCGTGTGCGGAGTGGTTCGCCGGTTATGTCCTGACGCCAGTGTTTCGTGAGTTGGCTCGACGCTATCCGTTGATCGCGCCCGAGGTAATACCCGGCCATCGACTCTTCGATCTGGCGCGGCGTGACGCAGACATTGCCTTTCGCATCGTGCCTTTCACCGAACCCGACATCGTGCACCGCAAGCTGACCACCATGCGCTACGGCCTGTATGCGAGCGCAGGCAGTGCCGCGCCAAGGTCCGACGGCGAGGGCGTGGGGCTGATATTGATGAATATCGCCCAAGCCCACTATCCCGACGTGCATTGGCTGCAGCAGCGATATCCGCTGGCCCGCACTATGTTCACCAGCAGCAGCCGCACGGTGCAGGCCCAGATGTGCGCGAGCGGCCTCGGAGTGGCGGTCCTGCCGCGACCCCTCGGTGATCGAACGCCGGGCCTGCAATTGCTGGACCCGGACGAGCCGCCACCGGGTAGAGACATCTGGATGGGCTATCACCAGGACATGCGCCAGATGGACAGGCTGCGCGCGCTCGCTGACCTGGCATCCAGCATGATCGGGTCCGACTGACGATGCGCTGAACCTGCTGGATCGGGTGCATCGTTGAGCAGGGGATTATGCGTTACCAGGTTGACGCAAGAGGCTGAAACTCAGCCCTGCACCCAGCGTCAGGAAGGCGGCGATGCAGAGAACGGAAACGCAGAAAGCGTGCGTAATCACTGCCGCGTCCGTGTGCGTCCCCAGCAGGGTATAGAAGACCCCACCAATCACAGCGACGCTCAGCGACGTACTGATCTGCAACGACGCGCTGGTGATCCCCGCGATCATGCCCGAGTAGTCCGGCGCCACCCTTCCCGTGACCATTCGCATTAACGTTGGCAGAGCCAGGCCTTGCCCAAATCCGATCACAAACAGAATGACGGCCAGCAGCGGACCAGACGGAGTGAGGTCAGTGGGCGTCGCTGACACAAGCCATGCCAGCGCCAGGAATCCGATGACCTCCAATGCCATGCCCACAGGATTGACGTAAGCGCCAAAGAGGCGTTTGAACTGGCCGGTCGACAAAGGCCCCAAGAGAAAGCCCGCACCAAAAGGCAGAAAGATCAGACCCGCATGGAGCGGTGTTGCGTGCAGAGCGCCCTGCAGATAAATCGAAAACAACAGGAAGAACACACCGATCGCATAGAAGCACAGCGCGACCAACAGTGCTCGGCACAGGCCTGGCGCCTTTAACGCGGCAGGGTTGAGCAGGGGGGTACCACCGGCGCGATGCAAACGGATTTCGTATTGCCAGAACAGCCAGGCCAGAACGGGGACCGCAGCCAGCGACAGCCAGGCCCACAGCGGCCAGCCGGCTTCGCGGCCTTCGATCAAGGGTACGATCAACGCACCCAACGTCAGGATCGACAACGCGGTGCCGCAGAGGTCCAGCTTGCTTGCATGCGCCGCGCGGGTTTCCTTGAACACGGGAATCCCGAACAATACAACCAGCAGTGCAATCGGTAGGTTCACCAGAAAGATCGCTCGCCATCCCGTCCCCATGACGTTGAGGGCAATCAGAACGCCGCCCAACGCCTGACCGATCACGGACGCCAGCCCAAATACGGCGCCGTAGATGCTCAACGCCAGGGGCTTTTCAGATTCCGGGAAGATGGCTTGCACCGATGCGAGTGCCTGAGGCGCCATCACGGCCGCGGTCACGCCTTGCAGGGCACGCCCGATAATCAGTATCCATGGCGAGGAGGCGAGCCCACAGAGCAAGGATGCTGCCGCGAACCCGGCCAATCCCAGAAAAAACATCCGCCCGCGACCGTACAGATCGCCCAGGCGCCCGCCGGTGATCAGTGTGACGGCATACAGCGTCGCGTAAGAGGAGATCACCAATTGTTCGGCGGAAGAGCCCGTTCCCAAATCATTCTGAATGGAGGGCAGGGCAACGTTGACGATGAAGAAATCCAGAGGCGGCAGGAACGCGCCGACCAGCAGGATGATGAACATGAACCAGCGTTTTGGTTCGAGGGAGAGGGTTGCGTTCTGTGACATGAAAGGGCTTCTTCAAGAAAACTGAGTGGCCCCAACTTAGCGATTTTCTCAGCCGTTTTCGCCTCACAAAAATGCACGGTCCACGTTCAGTTATGGCAGTGCCGCCGCCTGCAGATGCCGCTCACAATGGCTCGACTGGTGTTTCAGTTGATCCACTCATCCAATGCTGAGGAGTCAGGCATGTCAGGTAAATTCACTCATCAGATTGCCGTTGTAACAGGCGCGTCCACCGGCATCGGATTCGCTATTGCGCAGGGGCTTATTGCCGAAGGTGCCAAGCGCGTTTACATCACCGGCCGTTCGCCAGGCACGCTGGAGGCGGCGATTGCCAAGCTGGGCGACAAGGCCGTGGCGGTGATCTCCGATGTTTCCCGCCAGGCTGATCTTGATGAGCTCAAGGCTGTGATCGAGGCACGGGGTGACCAAGTAGATGCTGTGTTTGCCAACGCGGGTATCTGCGAAAAGAATCCACTGGGCGAGACCAGTGAGGCGGCTTACTCCACGATGTTCGACATTAACGTGAAGGGTGTCTTCTTCACTGTTCAGACGCTGCTGCCGCTCATGAAAAATGGTTCGTCGATCGTCCTGACCGCCTCGATCTGCTCCGGCAATGGTATGGAAGGGCTGAGTCTCTACAACGCTTCCAAGGCAGCCGTGCGGTCCTTCGCACGCACGTGGGCCAATGAACTCGGGGGACGCAGAATTCGGGCAAACGTACTGAGCCCCGGTTTCACTCGCACCCCGCTGATGGACAACGGTTTGGGGATGAGCGAAAGCGACATCGCCGAGCTGCGCAAGCACGTGGAGCAAATCACGCCACTGGGCTACATGGCGCAACCTGAGGAGATCGCCTCGTCCGCCCTGTTCCTGGCGTCCTACGATGCGCGGTATGTGAACGGTGTCGAGTTGATGGTCGATGGTGGCTTGTCTCAAATCTGACGTTTCGTTGGGCATTCGCAAACCGACACTAGGCTGCCCTCGGCTTGGACTGGGGCCTACTCATCGGGTAACAGTGCCGGCGCTAACTCCAACTTTTCGCGTACTGACAGTTGACCCACCCGCGCGCGCCATTCGTATGGATTTCATTGCGGAGGAAGGGGGCCGGCCGGGGCGATCATTGCTTAATCAGGAGATCATTATGAACATCGAAACTCTGAGCGCTCGACTCGACGCACTGGAAAGTCGCGCTGCGATAGATCGACTTATCAGCGTTTACGCGAACGCGTTTGACCGTATCGATGCAGCTCTCTTGCGGGACATCTGGCACCTGGACGCCAGCCTGGATCTTCCGGGGTTCGGCAGTGCCGTGGGACGTGACGGGATCCTTGCCATGGCTGAAAGCAGCTGGCGCCAGATGCCTCACATGCACCACTGGATGGCAAATCCTTTAATAGATATCGCAGGGGAAGGCGCAACAGGAACGGTCGCTGCAAACTGCCTGTTCCATGACATTGACAAGGGCCCAGTGCAAGTCAGTGGGCTGTATCACGACCGGTTTGAACGGCGGGCAGGGGTGTGGGCGTTTTTGTCGAGGCGATTCGAACTGCACTATCTGACGCCTTTGCGTGACTGGCGACCGGTTGCGGGAATGGAGGTGTTCTCGGGGGGCTCGATCGCACTGGCCGCAGGTTAAATACAGCTTGCGGATCCCAAGTGGACGCTGCCCTGGCAGCAGGGTTAGCGTTCGCACCGTCTATTCAGGGCTCCCCGACCATGACTGACCGTAAGATCATTATTCCAGATGCTATGAAATTGCTCAGCGAGCGTGCTGGCTATGCACCGGCTGTGAAGGTGGGAAAAACTCTGTACTGCGCAGGTCAGGTAGGCCGGGCGCCGGACTTATCCGTTATCGAAGATCCTGAGCAGCAGTTTTTGGCAGTATGGGACAACCTCCGGCTCGTGTTGGATGCCGGTGGCTGCACATTTGAAGATGTCGTAGAAATGACGACATATCACGTAGATATGCACAATCACATGCCAATTTTTAGACGCGTGAAAGATGCGGTCTTTCCCAGGATCACTTGTGCATGGACGTGCGTGGGTGTCGCTGAACTGGCTCGTCCCGGCCTTCTTGTGGAGATCAAGTGCATTGCAGTGGAGCGATAGTTGCGTTTGGGAACTGGTAGCTGCCCCGACAGAGCCAAGCTTGACGACCTGGCCTGCAGAAAAGAGATTAGTCTTTCGCCTTTGGTCTGAGCGGCTGAATCCACGGTCGATAACAATCACTGGCCACCGCCTCACGTGCGCATGTTTTGTATGGAGGTGATGCGGAATTGACCCAGTTGCCGAGATATCGCTGAACCATTCGGATTTTGTGCAGCCCATCGCCTTTGCTGGATTTGACGCAACATAATTTGGGTCATTCTTGCGTCGGCACCTGGTTCAATTCAGCATCATCACCAACACGCTCAAGTCAGCCAGCCTCCTGACGAGGATGAATTTCCAGTACAAAAGGGAGCGTGTTCGACCGCTCCCAATGGCTTGGCAATCTGGCATCAATCTGTAATGTCATGCGTGCTGTAGATTGGCTGTCAGACCTAAACGGACTCGAAGTGATCAGCAAATGGATAGTCGGTGTAGCCGACTTCACTGCCACCAAAGAATGTTGTTGCGTCGGCGCTGTTCAACGGTTTTCCGTATTTGAGTCGGGAGGGCAGATCAGGGTTGGCGATGAACGTGCGACCAAAGGCAATGATGTCTCCGCGTCCGCTAGACAGTGCTTGTTCGGCGGCTTCTGCATCGTAGCCGCCAGCGAGCATGAGGACGCCGGTGTATCGGGTGCGCAGGTGTTTGATGATGGAATCCCAACGAGGGTCATAGTTCTCGTCACGCACTATTCCGACTATCGCTGGTTCAACTAGATGTAGGTAGGCGAGGTTCATCGTATCGAGCTGTTTCGCGATGTAGCCAAATGTCTCCTCGGGAGTTGCGTCCCCCATACCCATAAACCGTCCCATGGGGGTGAGCCGTACGGACACCCTGTCGGCTCCTACTTCCTCAATAACAGCCTTCGTCACTTCGAGTAGCAAGCGTGCGCGATTCTCGACGGAGCCGCCGTACATGTCGTTGCGCTGGTTGCTGTTGGAGTCGATGAATTGGTCTAACAGGTAGCCATTTCCGGCGTGAATCTCAACGCCGTCCATTCCTGCCAGGATGGCATTGCGCGCAGCAGCTCTGTAGTCCTGAATGATTGATTGGATGCCTTCAACGGAGAGCGCTTGGGGGGGAGGGACGGGCGCCCATATCCCGTTGCCATGTTCGTCGACGATGAACGTCTTGCCGTCGGGGACTGGCACAGCACTGGGGCCTACGGGGGGGCCTCCGTTCACCTGGAAACTCGGGTGGGAGATTCGTCCTACATGCCAAAGCTGCAAGAAGATAATGCCCCCCTCTCGATGTACTGCTTCGCTTACCGCCTTCCAACCCTCAACTTGCTCAGGTGTGTGGACACCTGGAGTCCATGCATACCCCTGGGCTTGTTGGGAGATCTGAGATGCTTCAGTGATAATGAGAGCGGCGCCGGCCCGCTGGCGGTAATACTCTGCGTTCATTACGGTGGGGACATTTCCCGGTTGACCTGCGCGGGAGCGGGTGAGGGGAGCCATCGCTACACGGTGCTTAAGAGTGTGGCGGCCCACTTTGATTGGGGTGAATAACTTCATGGCGATACTCCGAAGGTTTGGGTGAATATCTGAGTGGTAATCAGCCTTCACACTAAACGTTTGGGTTTCGCTGCTGAATCCGTCTTGTAGGCAACGCTGCTTTGCAGGAAGCGCAACGTATTTGTGACGCCATAGGGTACTCAGGTCCATCCACCACATCCCGCCGGAGGGCCATTATTGCTTCAATCTGGGCTTAATCTCTGCTGTCCCAAGCCTCCATCGACTCATCAATTTTATCCGCCAACTGAGGCGTCTTAGAGAGAACGATACATTGGTGACTGCCGACGACTTCTTCCAGCAGATACAACGAATCACCCACGTCCACCCCAAGCTGTTGAAGGGCTTCGTCGGATATACGAATCGTCCGACCCCATCCCAATCTTCGATGGTCACCTTGAACGATTTGTTCATTTCATAGACCTTGCTGAGGTGCGGTAGTGCTGCTGGACACATTCATATCTGCTTGTCGTACCCGGAAGTCTGAAAGTGTCTCTGAGGCAAGCGCTGTAGCCTAATAATCAGACTCCACAAGCAGCGCTTAGGAGGGCGGGAAGTGCTTCGGCAGCTTTTCCGAAAATCATAAGCTCATTTGGCGTATTAAGAGATACATCGACCAAGTTAACGTGAACGACCACGGCTCCATAGGAAAGCGCTATTTGTGGGATCTCTGCCGCTGGTGTGACGATGCCAGATGTGCCGACAGAAACCAGCACTTGGCAGCTTTGGACTGTTGCGACTGCAGACTTCCAAATGACAGTGGAGAGGTCTTCGCCGAACCATACGATGCTTGGGCGCAGTCTGCCATTGCACCGTGGGCATCGAGGTGGGTCGCGCTCGACGGCATGCTGAGGTAAATCAAACTGGGAGGGCTGCAAGTCCGCAGTCCTATGGCATGCGAAGCATTTGGGGCTTTTAAGACTTCCATGAAGATGCGCAACATCCACCGATCCCGCGCGCTCGTGTAAGTCGTCGATGTTCTGCGTGATCACAGCTACGTTCCTGCCTGTACTTGCCAGGCGTTGTACCGCTAAATGAGCAGCGTTTGGCTTCGCTTGATTCATCTGATTACGCCGCCACAGATAGAACCCCCAGACGAGAGCAGGGTTTTCACGAAAGGCCTTAGCTGTCTCCAGTTTCTCGGGATCGTGAGTGGACCAAAGCCCGGTTAGTTTGTCACGAAACGTAGGTATCCCACTCTCAGCGGAAATACCGGCACCAGTAAAAAACACGATGCTATTGGCCGACCTCAACGCGGCGATTGCCCGCTCCATATCAGACATGTTGCCCTCCCTGTCGAAGGTCGAAGTGGATGACTTGACCAGGTACCGGCTGCATCTATACGTATACCCCGTGGTGAATCTGCGAGAGATAACGCTCAACAGTAGCGAACCCGACTGACGTATCGATGAGGTCAACTGGTATGTGGCCCGAGAAATACCTGCATGGTCGACCTAGCCAATCCTCTGCCAGCGTCTGTGTACCAAAGACGGTCGTCGCTTGCTCTAGGGTCTTCGCGAATTGGAATGCTATTGCGCTTTGTTGGGCATTGAGCCGCACCATTCCGAGGCCGGAATTCAGCAGATGAGCAACCTGCTGCTCGGGCTTTCCCATTACTAGGCAGATTACATTTCGCTTCGTATAGAGCGTTGAACTGGACACCATCATCTGTACGTCCTTCAACGCAAACCCTTCCAAGACGAGTATCACAAGATCCAGGTCGCCAAGCTCCTCCAGCGGGCGCTTTGTCAGTGTCTCTGTTGGTCCCCGAACCTGGCGAGGTCTGGGAATAGAGTCCGGTATTAGATCTTTCATTGCACACCTTGCAGGTTTGACGAGATTGCCTGCTACAGGATCCGACCGTTGTCGGCTTACACACTGATGGCGAAAACGCTATCGGGATTTATTGAGGTCGGTTGCAGCGTCGAAGATCACCTGTATCAAGGTGGCATTCTCTAGAACCCCCGAACCAGAAAGGGCATAGCAGTTACCTCCATCGACCTCGAATGCCTCGCATGGACCGCCTAGGCTGGGAGATTCGAGGACAGATATTCTTGTGAGGGGCTCCATAAGCCAGCGATCAGTACCGTTCATGTGTGCTGGGGTGACAATTTGGACCTGCTCAACCCTCATCCGAGACGTTTCGCGACGCACCAGGGAAGCGACGTCCCTTGCATGCTGAATCATAAGCATGAACGTATCCGGTTCAACTGCGCCTACCCGAACCACGTTGAGGTAAAACCACGGGTACATGAGTTCCTGCTCAACGTATGGCCAGATCTGCGTGTCGTCATATTGATGATCGCCAAGGTCGGGTAACTGAATCTCAGAGCTTCGGTAGGTAGTGAACATAAGCCCCTCCAAAATGAACACTATAGATTGTAGCCCTATAGGACTCAAGAAGGCTTCATCGTTCCTTTTGTGAGCCTGAAAATTGGAACTGAATATCGCGTTTGGAGAGGCACTTCGGGACATCCGCAAGCAACGAGGCCTCACCCAGGAGGATTTCTCGGACGTCAGTAGTAGGACATATCTGAGCACTCTAGAACGTGGCTTGAAGCGCCCTACGATTGACAAGGTGAGTCAATTAGCTGAGGTTCTGAACGTCCACCCAGCCACCCTAATCATGGCAACGTTCCTTAACCAAGAACGTGTAGTCACTCGTAAGGATCTACTCCAGCGGATCTGCATGGAGCTTGATGAGCTCGGCATGCGTTAGTCTGTGAATGCGTTGATCGATGGACGGGGAACGCGAGGACTGGCCTGGGCTTAAGCATTGGCAATGCTTCGATCGGATCTCTGTTCAAATATGCATCCCGGCCGCCCAAGCTCATCGATCTTCAATGCTCATTCATGTTAGGACGAGGCCGCTCTGCTCTCGACTGTTGCAGTACGTATAGACAGCTGTTGCTAGACCCTGATATGGCGAAAGTGGCTGGGCCAGCGTTTCACTAAACAAAGAATCGAATTTCTGCAGTGGTAACCCAAACAACGCATGCTCGAAACGAGCAAAGTAGCCGCTACGCTACTTCCGGGGAAAGCGACTTTTTCTCCAAGAATTAATCCTTGACGTAACTTTTTCTCCAAGGATTACCATCCTCTACGACTCATACTCCAAGATTCACCTCCCGCCGTACTCAAATCGGCTCCGAAACTCGCTGAATTCTCCAAGAATTACATCAGTGCGGGCTATGTTTTTACATGACATGTAACACAGTACGAAATCGTAGGAGGAGTCATGGCTCGCGGCGGCATAAACATGGTATTGGTGCAGAAAGCGCGCGCTGCGCTGCTTGCCCGGGGCGTGTATCCAAGCATTGATGCGGTGCGTGTTGAGTTAGGGAACACGGGCTCTAAGACCACTATTTCCCGCTACCTACAGGAGCTGGATAACGCCGATCCACGGCCTCAGGCTGACCCACGTCGCCTTAGCGATGAGCTGACCGATATCGTTGAGCAGCTCCTAAAGCGATTGCTGGAGGAGGGCAACGTTGCCCTGGCCCAAGAGCGCCTGTCGCATGAACAGAGCGTTGCGGCGCTAGGCAAACAGATCGAAGGGCTTGAAGCTGATCTAAAGAAGGCCCAGCAAGAGACGGCGAGCCGGGACACAGCATTGGTGAGCCAGGCCGAAGAGCTAAGCACTACACAGTCGACACTGCAGACTGAAATGACCCGTAATGCGCGCATCAGTCAGAGCTGTACAGACCTGGAACTGCGAGTACAGGAGAAAGACCAGCAGATTCGCTCACTGGAAGAGAAGCACGCGCACGCTCGTGATGCCCTGGAGCATTATCGCGGCGCCATTAAGGAGCAGCGCGAGCAAGACCAGCTGCGCCACGAAACGCAGCTTCAGCAGCTGCAGCATGAACTGAAGCAGGTACAGCAGTCCTTGATGGTGCGACAGGACGAACTGACTCGCCTTAATCGCGACAACGAACGCTTGCTCGGCGAAGCTCGCCAACACAGCAAGCTCGCTCATCAGAATCAGGATGCTTTGAAGCGGCTGGAAGGGGATCTGAGTCTGGCGAACATGACTGCTGCCAGGGCAGAGGGCGCTAAAGAGATGCTCCAGGATCAGCTGACACTCGCCAGGAAAGAGGCGGAGACTGCAAGCGCTGTGGCGGTGCAGCTCACAGCAACCGCCGCTGAACTCACCAAACAGCGGGATGAGGCACTAAACGACCTCAAGCTTCGCAAGCAAGCCGAGTCTGAGAGAGTTGACTCCGTCGCAAAACCCTCGTGATGCTGCCGATTTTTCGGGGTCGAGGATTGCAGTCGCTCACAGGGGGAGCTGGCGCAGATGCCAAGCACTGGTACTCAAGCAGCTCAGCATAGATCCGCATACAAAGCTCGTTCAGCTTCTAGCAGGCTGGCGATCGCAACCATGCCTTTGCCCATTTCGATGCCCGTGAGAAGGACATGACTCTTACCGACAATGTCGGCGAGATCGGTTTGGGTGATTGCCTGCAGCTTTCGAACCTGTCGAACCGCCGCTCCCAACTCTCCAGCGATGCGCAGTTGCATCAATGAGGTCACGGGCGTGACCGTTAAAAACTAAGCTATAGCTTCGTTTGTGGAAAAACCGGATCCCAGATGAAGAAAATCGTAAGCGTCCGGCGAACTCACCTTGCGTAAGTCAGGCCGGCACCCACTGATGCGGCAGCAACTGTCCGATCTCACTGGCCCGTTGGGTCGGCAGCCGCGTCAGTACATCCTTGAGATAGGCATACGGATCATGCCCATTCATGCGTGCCGACTGGATCAAACTCATGATCGCCGCCGCGCGCTTGCCGCTGCGCAGCGACCCGGCAAACAACCAGTTCGAGCGCCCGAGTGCCCATGGCCGTATCTGGTTCTCGACCTGGTTGTTGTCGATGGGCACAGCCCCATCGTCCAAGTAGCGCGTCAGCGCTACCCAGCGTTTCAGGCTGTAATCGAGGGCTTTGGCTGTGGCTGATCCGTTGGGCACCAAGTCGCGCTGGGCCAACATCCAGTCATGCAGTGTTTTGAGGATCGGCACCGCCAATTCTTGTCGTATTCGCCAGCGCTCTTCATCACTCATGTCCCGCGCCTGACGTTCGACCTCGTACAAGCCGCTGATCGAGTGCAGTGCCTGTTCGGCCAGCTGACTTTTGTTCGCTACGTGCAGATCAAAGAACTTGCGACGGGCGTGAGCCATGCAGCCGATTTCAGTGATGCCTTGCTCAAATCCGGCCTTGTAGCCAGCGAAGTCATCGCAAACCAGCTTACCGTTCCAGTCGCCCAGGAAGTTGCGTGCATGTTGTCCGGCACGGCTTGGGCTGAAGTCGTAAACCACCGCGTTGAGCGCCGAAAACGGCGTCGTGCTGTACGCCCAGACATAGGCCCGGTGGGTTTTCTTCTCGCCTGGCGCAAGCATTTGCACCGGTGTTTCATCGGCGTGAATCACACCCTGGTTCAGCACCGCTTCACGCAGAGCATCAACTAGCGGCTGAAGTCTCACGCCAGTTTGTCCGACCCATTGCGCCAAGGTCGAACGAGCAATTGCCAGTCCGGCGCGACCAAAGATTTTCTCCTGCCGGTACAGCGGCAAGTGATCGGCAAACTTGGCCACCATCACGTGGGCCAACAAACCTGCGGTCGGGATACCTTTGTCGATAACCTGCGCCGGCACCGGCGCCTGAATCAGGGTTTCGCACTGACGGCAGGCCCATTTACCACGCACATGTTGCTCGACGGTAAATACGCCCGGCGTGTAATCCAGCTTCTCGCTGACGTCTTCGCCGATGCGTTGAAGTTGGCAGCCGCAGGCGCACTGGGTGTTTTCAGGTTCGTGACGAATTACTGTGCGTGGAAACTGCGGCGGCAAGGGCGCTCGTTTCGGGGACTGCCGTGGTTCGGCCTGTGGCGCAGCTGGGAGAAGCTGTTTCAGCTCGGCCTCGATAGCCTCAAGGTCGGTGTCGAGCAGGTCATCCAGCAAGCTGCTTTGCGCCGGGCTGATTTGCTCGCTGCGCTTGGCAAACTTGTGGCGTTTGAGCAGGGCGATTTCGAACTTGAACTGTTCGATGAGGATTTCATCGTTCTGGATCTTTCTGCTCATCGCCTCGACCTGGGACTGCAATTGCAACGCCTGTGCCGCCAAGGCACGAAGCTGTTCCGGGGTCATCTGGTCGAGGTTGGGCGAGAAAGTCATACCGCCGATTGTGCCAGAGCAGGCGCGGGACGACGACAAGTAGACCGGCCAAATGGCCGGCGGTTACAGCACGGTAATCACACCGCCTGCACCAACGCGCTGCCACGGCAGGCCCAGTACCAACGCCTGGAGTTGTTCGCTGTCGAGTTCGACCTCACTGCCATGACGAATGCCGGGCCAGTGGAACTTGCCTTGGTTCAGTCGCCGCGCCGCAAGCCAGATGCCCACGCCGTCGTGCACCAGCACTTTCATCCGGTTGGCCCGGCGATTGGCGAACAGATAAGCGCAGTGCGGCTTCGCCGCACCGAACACCGCAATCACCCGAGCCAGTGCCGTCTCGGTGCCGGCGCGCATGTCCATCGGCTCGGTGGCCAGCCAGATGTCATCGATGCGGATCATTGAGCGACAGCCCGAACAAATTGTGCGCAGCCCTCGGGATCTGAGGCTGGCCATTTCACCGTGATCACTTGCCCGGCCACGGGCAATTCGATGATCACTGACGCCTCGACTGGCCGTTTAGGTGCGGCTTTTAGCGGGACGAAAGCCGGTAGTGAAGCCGCTGCGGGCTGATCTCGATAGAGCGGCAGCCATTTGCGGATGACGTTGGCATTGATGCCGTGGCTGATGGCGACACTGGACACGGTTGCGCCAGGTTGCAGGCATTCCTGAACGACCTGGGCTTTGAATGGCTTGGGATAAGAGCTTCGTTGGCGCATGGAAATCCTGGCGATAAGGGTGATCGCGTCCGCTTAAAAATACGCGGACACCATCGCCCTTAATGCTGGAGTTCGGAAGGTGAGTTCGCCGGACGCTTACAGAAAATCTAAGCCATAGCTTAGATTTGGCTAATGCGCGCAGGGTTGTACAGTGCTTGTGAACCAGGTGAGCCTTGGTTGCCATCCATAAAGCCCCAACCGAGCAAGTATTGAAGCATCAAGCAGGCAGCACGAAGAGTTCGCCAGAATCTGTCGCGAGGCGCGTATGGCAACGGCGCATCAGCGCTACCTCCAGGGGCGTTTAATGGAAGATATGCAAAGGTGGGAGAAATCCGAACGTCTTCGAGCGTTCATTGATGCCGTCGCTGCTGGCGCCATAGGCGGTAGCGAGGAGATCGCACAACAGACCGCGGCCTGGGTGGAATGGGCGAGGGCGCAGGTTGACTCGATCGACCCTGTTGGAAATCCAGCGACCACTTCGGTGGAGCCGGAGGAAGCCGGGGCGGCGGAGTACCCGGTCAAAAAAGAGGAACGGTCGTGGTGGTGCTGAGATTTTGCCCTCGGCGGGGGTGAAGATATTAGCCAAAGGGCAAGCTAAAATGTAGCGCCAACCAACGGAACCAAGCTATCTCGCGGCACCGACCACTGGCTGGCGCTAAGTCAGTGCTATGAGGGTGAGGTCAAGCTGCTTCGCTGTTTGCGCTGTCCTTCCTCAGCGGTGACTCCGTTTTCCGTCGGCACGAGCGACCAGATCTTCGCGTCGATCCCGTCGTTCTGAAGCTTGCGCATGAAGTAGCGTGCCTGCAGCGCATCATGGGTCGCGATGACGATTTGGAAGCCGTGATCAACGATGTAATCGCGCAGCAAATCGAAGACCGCGGAGGCATGAACCAGATCGTGGTGTTGCGTCGGATCGTCAAGTAGCAGGGCTTTCCAAGGCGACCATTGGTGACTCATCGCCATGGAAAGCAGGAAGGTCAGTTGAAGATCGGTAAGCTGTGCTTCGCTTGCAACATCAGGTACCGGGGCTGACTTCTTACCCAGTGGCACTGAAACCTCCACCCGCTCCTTATTGTAGGCTGTGAAGAACTTAAGGCTTGCTTCGTGGAACCTCGTTTCGCGCACAACCCGTTTAAGGAGGGCCCGCCAACGAGGTTCAACCTTGCTGACATGCTTCTGAACGTTGCCGATTTCCTTTTTCAAGAAACCATCCAAAGCGTCCATGGCATCAGCCAGCCTTGTAAGATCGGCCAATTGTCCCTTTGCGACCGAGATTCTATCGTTGAGGTATGCAAAGAAACTCTCTTCCGTGTGCTCTAGGCGCTGTACGTCGATGAGTCTTTGCGCCATCTGCGTTTCATTCAGTCTGGCCCAAGCCGATATCTCAACGCCGAGCTTTTCGAGCATTTCCAAATTACTCCCAAGGCTCGCCAACGTTGAGCGCAACGTGCCGGCGCGCGCTTGAGCGGCTTCGGTGAGCGGGTCACCCATCAACCCAAGTCCCTCCCAGCTCCTGCGCATCGTCGCGAGCTGAGTTTGAGCCTGCCTGATCGCCTCTTCAGTCGTCATTACAGCATTGCTTAGCTCCAGCAGTTGGATTTGCTGCGCATCTAGCACCGACTGGGCGTTCTCAGCTTTTCCATTAGCCTCGCGGATTCGATCGTCAAGCTCCTTGAGGTATAGGGTCAACTCTTCAAGTGTTCGCCCATCGGGGGTGCCTGTTGTGATGGCCGACAATGCAGCGACCGCTTGATCACGTCGAGTCTGCGCCTCGTTGTGCTGAGCGCGTGCCTGATCAAGAGCGGCGACAGCCATATTGTATGTGTGGAGAGCCTGATCGAACGTATCCTGAGCAACCAGAGGCTGAAGCCCAGCACGCCGATCTGTCAGATTCCGGCGACTTGCCGAGACTCCCTCCAGTTGAACCCTGAGCGATTCCTTAGCCGAAGGCACTGAGTCGCTAGCCAGAATTGGATCGATTCGGAACTGAACAATCTGGCGCTCCAAGTCGTGGCGAATTTCGTCCAGGGCAGCAAGCTTAGCCTGGCAATCCGCTACCGCTTCGAGCGCATACACCACCGCGGCATCGCTCGATGCTAATGCTTCTGCCGCGGCTTTCAATTGCTGATCGGCAGCAATCAGGTTGGGGTCTATGGCTTGCAACGCATTGGCTACACGTTTGTGCAAGTCTTCTGGGCCATGAGGATACAAACACAGCGGACAGCTATCTTGATCTGCGGGAAGGTGCGCGGCAATTGAAGCTACCGCTTGGCGAATTGCATCTGCTGAAGAACTCAATGCCCGATAATGAGCTCTTGCAGCAGTTTCAGCAGCCTTGCACACTTCCTGTGCAGCACGCTTTTGGGTCAGTTCGGCGCCCAAATGGCTAAGAAGATCCTCATTAAGGTCTGACTCTTTTCGATTCGCTGCCAAGAGGGCTTCGGCAGCTTCCCACTCGATGACCAAGCGCTGGCCGTCAAGCAGCCTTCTCTCTGACTGGTCAAGTGATAGAACCTGGGTGTCGAGCTGAGCGTGCTGATTCCTGATCTGCAGGTTGCGCTCATGCTTTTGTCGCAATGCTGCACAATTCTGATCGGCGATTGATACGGCTGTAGCAGCCTCGGCTAACGCCTGATTACGGTGGTCAACCTGCTGTTTAGCACCTACCTCATTGACCATTCGCTCCAGCGATTGTGCAACACTCACGCGTTCCTGTTGAGTGAGCAGGCTATTTGTCTGGTGCTCTTGGAGAAGCTCGGCGTTCTCGGTTCGGCTTTTCGAATGATTGTCGCGCGTGACGATCTCGACGGCCAATTGGGCTTTTAGCATATCGAGGCGAGACTGCACGACACCGAAGCTCTCGATCAGGCCGTCCGCCTCTGCCAGGTCTGCGATAAGTGCCTGCATCCGCTCCACTTTGATACGCAAGATATCGAGCAGCGCCGAATGCGCGAGGGCCAGGCTGTCTTGATTCACCGGCTCCAAGAGGAGTCCTGGTGGTATCTGATCGAGACTTTCGGTTTGGGCTGCGGCCTCTGAGACGGCCTTGGCGAGGAGCTCCTGAGGACGCAAGGCTCCCACGGCACCAGCTGCAGCAAAATCGCGCTCTTGGATGAGCCGATTCCAGTCAGCCAGCTCTTTTTCGAGTTCAATCAAATCCTTTAGTTGGCGACCCTTCTCCTCGTTCAATGACCGCCGAACTGAGGGAAGCGTGGCGCCAGCGCGTGAACCCTCACGCCCGATGGGAAGCTTTGCCAACTGGGCGCCTGCGTCCTTTTCGTCTGCCTTGACGATCCACTCATTCTCTCGTTGATCAAGCAAGTGCGTCAGTCGGAGCAAAAATGGAAGGTCATTCTTAGGGATGCCGGGGAATAGGGCGCTCAAATCGCCTTCTTGGCTCACCTTACCCGCTGCCGTAACCTTCGACGACGCAGTAAAATCGGCAAAGTTCAAACTCACCTCGGCGAACGCTTCATCATCCCGGATGACATGGTTGATGTCGTCGTGAAGACGGGCAATTCTCCCCGTGAGTCCAAATTCAATGGCCTCGAACAACGTAGTCTTGCCGGTACCATTGGGCGCGAGGACGATGGTTGCGCCAGGGCTGAGTTCAATCTCGACGCCAGGGCCAAATTTACGCAAGTTTGATACCGTTATCGAATTCAACTTGCTCATTGCTGATCCTCGCTGCCAGCCATCGATGCGCGTAGCGATCGGGCGACGTCGGCGCCGTTAGTGCTCGACAGCAACTCCATCTTCCAGAAGTCGATATGGTCTCTTGTCCAGGTTTGAGCAGAGGAGAGCGCCTGGAAGGCTGCAGCCAAGGGATCGCTAAGCTTTTCAACATCTCCGGGGGGATCAAGCGCAGCAAGGAATGTGCGGTCGAGAAAATCCATTGGTGTTTCTTGCTGACGCACTACGACTTTCCGACAAAATCGATCATCCGTCTCAATGCGAGTGGCCTCGTCATGCGTGGTGTCTTGCAAGACGAGGAACATGTACAGGTCGGACGTTTCCGGCTCAGGCAGGACATCGCGAACATTCGCAGCCCACTGGTGTGCTGCTTGAACCGCCGGAGACGGAAGCTCGATCAACAACACGGTTCGCCAGCCAGCATTTGCAAGGCGGGCACGTTTGAGTCGTAGAATCTGCGAGGGGTATTTAACCTCCGGAAGCCCCATGTCATCCGCAAGTTGGATCTCATACCGGCCCTCGACCCGCTGGCCAACCGCCGCAATCAATTGTTGGAGCGTCATCATGATCAGTGTCCTTTCCCACAGGCTTCGATAGCTGCTTCGCGTGCCTGCATCCAGGCGTTCCAGTGCTTTTGAAAATGAGCTTCCAGCTTGGCCAACGTTCCGGTTCTTAGCTGCTTGTATACTTGGAAACGGGTGACCAGGAGGCGCGGCTGGCGCTCAGCAGCCATGCTATGGCCAGCTTCGAGATCCTCAGCCATGCCTGCCTCCAGTAACTCGGTCGCAGACTCTTCTACGCCCGAAAGGATAACTACAGGGGGTGGAGCTTGACCCAGCAGTTTTCGCAAACAGTCATCACCGAGGCGACGGGGCCCGTCGTGGTCGGTAGGCTCCCCAGACCAGTGGCGCAAAGCGATGCTGAGCACATCCCCAATTGGTTCGATCGAGCGCCAATCAACACCGCCAAGCCCCACACACGCTAACAGCAGCATGATGATTGCGGTCTCCATGAGCTCTACCGTCCGAGGCCCAATTCGTAACGCGTGCTTGGCATTAATACCTTCAGTTACGGGATACATCATTTGCTCGAAGAGCAACAAGCGGGCTTCAGGATCTTTGTCTAACTCGGCTCGCCATACCAACCATTTCTCTGCCATCGCAACCGACAAATCATGGTCGTTTATGCCGTTAAGCTTATTTCCGACGCAGATTTGAAGCTGTTGCCACACCACATCATTCATCGCGGCATGAAGATCATCTGACTCGATTTTGGTGCCCGCAGGTGAGCAGATCTTGCGCTCCCTTGCGCACGAAAGGGCCTCGGAACTCTCGAACCAGTGGAGATCGTCTAGATCCCGCTCAGTGTCTCCAAGCGTGCTACGCAATTCACTGTGTGCCCCTTGACGCCATGCGCGCTCGCCTAGGAGCATGGATTCGCTCCCTGTTTTGAGATGCAACGCCAGACGAAGAATCGCGGAAGGTAAGCTAAGTGCTTTGGTGGGGCGAGCATATTCAGCGTGTAGTCTCAGCCGCCGGTTTGGGATGCTCTGGGCCCAATGATGATTTACGACTTGCTCGGCAGGACTGCTAGCTGAGTGGGACGTTGCAGTGCCAAGGTCGTGCGTGCCGGACACTGTCCAGCCTACACCTGGGATAGGGTCAACCAAGTATTGCGTCCAAGTCTGCCCCCCTGCTCGAAGCAGCTTCTGAAGGTGCGTGGCCGTGGTATGGCAAGACACCGCATTCGTGTCCGTCGTGCTGTCCCCGATATAGTCCAGCAACACACTAAGCGTTATGGCCGAGTCGGTGAAGTGCCTGTCGAGAGACTCAAGCGCACTTTTCTCCAAAGCACCTTCATCACCGACGCAGTGAATTTCCAGCACCCGCATCTTCTCGACGATATGGGCCCAGTCATTGAACCCGCACCACGTTGTAAGCCAGGTATAGACATTCTGAGTAGGCTTATCATCGCGCTTACCGAGCCCAGCAAGGTTGACGCCATCCTTGCGACAGAGATCCCAGACTTCGCGCAGGTGCGTGATCCTGAGAACGTCCTGATCCTTTTCTTTCCCTTTAATCACGACCTCAGGGCCAGGCAGGGTCAACGAGAACGTACGCTTGGCCGGTTTCACGCCCACCGGAGGTGGTTGCCAAGCCGCCAAGCTCTTGAAGACTTTCTCCAGCTCAGAATCGAATTTCGTTTCTGAGGCAGACTCTGGTTCTTCTTCAGCAGCAACGATGCCAGCGTCTGGCTTCTTCTTGCGAGGTTTGTAGGAGGCTAGGTAATCATCTTTGTCGAAGTGTTTATCGCTGAAATCGCTGGTCTGCCGCTTGATTTGCAAGTGCTCCCAGTGGTCGTCACTGTGGTAGATGACCACATCGTCCCATTCAGCTATGCCACCCTGCTCAGCACCGATTCCCAGCGGAGCAGGGCGCCCATCCAGGAATTTATCCACCATATCCGACAAGCGCTGGGCGATTACCAGCTTTTCGTAGCGGCCTTTTTGCTCAAGCCGGAACCTTCTAATCATTGTGAATCCCTTCAGGCGTTTCGGCGCCCAAGGCACCAATGGCAGGTGGCCACATAGTAACGAGCCGACTTCACCGAAGGAACTGGGGTTTATGCATAAATTGCTGCCGCATGTTTGGTTACTTGCTGAACGAGCTGGCGCCAGTCGGATAGGTCGATGACTGCCGCTCAGCCAGTGGGGCGCGAGAAGCTCATAGTTGCCATTGAAGCGTTCAGGGACAGGAGCACAAGGACGATGCGGTTGGCGAGTGCGCGTGATGATCCCAGCCCTTGGATGTGATGGAGCGTCACTGTTTCCACGCAGACTGGTGGTCATTGGGCAGTTTTGTGTGTTGGGCAAGGGAGCAGCGGGCTCCTTGGTGCACGACGATAAAAAGTGCACGCAAAAGGAAGCCCGCTGCTAGGCGGGCAAGATCTATCACACGTAGGGATAGCTGAGACTGCGCAAACAGGCGTGAAAAATATGTGAATCAAATGTCCTGGATACGTCACCACTGCCTACGACTCGGGAGTAGACTACACCGGATAGGAGTGCTGACTGCCGGTCAGCGCTGGTAGGTCTTCACGGCGAGGCGCCATCACCCAACAAGACCACCGCGAGCGCTGCAGCTGACAGGAAGAAGTGACATTCCCATCGCCATTCGTTTTACTGAGGTTTCAGCCGTTACCGAAGTGACCAGGCGCCGCCAGAAAGAGTTGTGGCAACCGCCCCGCGGCTAACCAGCAAGCGTAAACACACAAGACCAGCATCAGGCCACCGGTGCTGGATCTGGTCGCCTGCTCTCGTACCCATCGCGGCTAGTGCATGGAAGGTCTCTCCCACGGCCTTTTCCATGGGATTCCGATCAAGATGCGTAGGCATATCCGGTCACTGGCGAGGCAACATCCGATACTGACCAGCATTTTCCCCTGTCCCGACATACCGCACAGCGCAAGTCCCAGCTAGAGCTTGCGAAGCTTCAGCCCCCAAAAGCAGTGACCTGAGTGGATCGATGATATTGATTTTCACGTCTTCGGGGCAGTTAATGTCCGTCAAACGTACGCTGTAGCACCATTCATTGTCATACTCCGTGTGCACCCACCTGAACAGTTGGCCGCTCTCAAGCTCCAGGTCGTAACCGCTATCCAGATCGCAAGGAAAGCCCATCTGAATATCGACGAAATCGATCGGCCACCCCCACTTGCCGATGTGCACCAGAGGCTCTCGATTATCAATTGCCTCAATACCTTCGCCTGCGAGGCTGATTTGAACGATGATGTGGCTAGTGGTCGACCGCTTAGGCTTGGACGCAATGGGCAGCGAAATGCCTATGCCGGTGTACACCCAGCCGTCTTCATCCGTCGCTCGGGAGGTGATCCATGCACTGCTCGGCTTGAAGTACTTGGCAAGCTCAGGCGTCAAAAAAACTCTACTGATTTCCTGCTTGACCAGATCAGCCAGCGTTTCACACTCACCAGCAAGCCTCGACATGAATTTCACCGCATCGGTAATTGACGCTCCAATGCTGATGGGGGAGGACGACATCACTGAGAACTCCATAGGAAATGATTAGGCTTGGGGTTAACCATAACAGGTAGATCTGGCGCCTTCGTGTCGAAGCCGTTCAACGGATTCCAAAACACGTGCGTACGTGCGGGTACTGTTGCAGGCGAGAGTTGCTGAAATCCCTGGAATCGCTTGATGTCCAGTTGACCAAGGAAGCTGGTGACTTGAGATCGCCATTTGCTAAGTCCGTGAATCGCCCCTGGTTTTCTAGACACTCTCCAAGCTCAGGAAATAGCGTTTCTCATACTCTACTGGAGACAGCTGCATAGCACTGCTGTGTCGGCGTTTAGGGTTATAGAACATCTCGATGTAATCGAAAATATCACTTCGGGCTTCTTCACGGGTTGTGTAGATCTTTCGTCGGATTCGCTCTCGCTTCAAAAGCTGGAAAAAGCTCTCGGCTACGGCATTGTCGTGGCAGTTTCCCCGCCGGCTCATGCTGCTGATTACAGGCTCTTCGCATTTAAGGGTGTAGCTGATTTCTAAACCCTCCTGACTTCAGCAAGCACCTGGCTATGTAATTGGTTAAATTTCTAAAGCCCAAGGCGGTACCTCGTAAGTGCTCAAGTCGCCCGTTGATAGCTTCTGTTGGACCGTTGCTGGTTCCTGGCCGGTCGAAGTAGGCAAGGATGCTCTCAGCGTATTTTTTCAGCGTTTCCCCCAAGCCTTTCACCTCGATGAGCGCTTTGGGCAAGTCGCTGGCTGTAATGATATTTATGACCTCTTCCATGAGTTTTTTACCACGTTTTCGATCCGGCTCGTTGTAGGCGCTGACCACCCGTTGGTACATGCTCCAGGTGCAATCCACTTCGAGGTGGTGCTCATCTGCAAACAGCTGGAACAGTTGCTTTTTGTTGGCGTCAGACAGGTAGCTGATCCGAGTCAGTAGCGTTCGACGGCTTTTGTAGAGCGGGTCATTTTTACGCCCTCTGCGGCCCAGGATGTCGTGTTGCACACGCCGGCGGCATTCATCCAGCATGTTGCTTGCCCAGCGCACGACATGGAAAGGATCCAGCACGGTTTGGGCTTGAGGCAGGGCTTCTTGCGCTGCAGATTTAAACCCCGTAAAACCGTCCATGGCAATGCTTTCGATCTGGTCACGCCACGATTTGGGGCGACTCTGTAGCCATTGCTTAAAGGCTTGTTTGGAGCGGCCTTCCAGCACATCGAGCAAGCGGGCCGGCCCGTTTTTGTTACGCACGGGCGTAAGGTCAACCACGATGGTGACGTACTTGTCACCACAGCGTGTATGTCGCCAAACATGCTCATCCACGCCCAGCACGGTCACACCGTCAAAACGTGTCGAGTCATTAAAAAGCAGGCGCCGTCCTTCGTTGATAATGGCATTATTAGCGGTGTGCCATGCAACATCAAGCTGGCTCGCAACACGAGATACCGACAGATGATCCAGCACGATGGCAGCTAATGCCCAGCGTATCGCCCCATATGAAAGCTTTGAACGTGGAGGTGCTGCACTGTTTGTATCTTCATGCCAGAAACAGCCGCAAGCACAACGCCAGCGACGGATACGCAGCAGCAATCTGGTTGGTCGTTGTCCGTAAGGTGTGTGAGCAAGATGCCTATCGACAGTACCGCGTGAAACACCAGCAGCCCCGCACTTGGGGCATGGCTCGGGTGCTTTGGTTAAACGACATTCGATGACGGCGCGCTCTGCACAAAGATGTTGTCCAGTGGCAGTCAGGCCGAGGTTATTCAGTTGGCAAAAGCTGGAAAGATCAGGGCTAGAAAAGGTAAGATTGTTCACGTCGGGGGCTTAGTTTTTGTTGGTGTGAGAGCTTACATTTTCTAAGATCCTCGACTCCTTTTCCAGCCGGTCAGATTTTTTCTACACCCTTAAATGCGAAGAGCCTGATTACATTGTTGGCCTTCAAAAAGCTTTTCCAATCCGAGCTACTGAACTGACTGCCTTGATCTGAGTGAATCATAACTTGCTGCTGAGGCTTGCGTCGCCAAACAGCCATCAACATCGCGTCGATAGCCAGGTCGCTGCACATCCTTGGCTTCATTGACCAACCAATTACTTGGCGTGAGAAGAGATCCAGCACTACCGCGAGGTAGAGCCACCCTTCATAGGTGCGGATGTAAGTGATATCTGTCACCCAGACCTTGTTCGGCTCACTTACCTTGAACTGCCGCGCGAGGTGGTTGGGCGAGGCCACTGTTGGTTTTCCACCATAGAACCCTGGACGCCGCCGATAGCCCGTTTGAGAACGCAGCCCCTCCGCCTGCATCAAGCGCCTGACTCGATTTCGGCCGCATTCCTCTCCCAGCTCACGCAGGTCATCGTGAATTTTGCGGTAGCCGTATACACCTCCGCTTTCCAGCCAAGCGTGTTTGATCAAGCCAAGCAGACGTTGATCTTCTTTTGCTCGGGCAGATTGAGGCTCGGCCAGCCAGGCGTAATAGCCGCTGGGGTGCACCTTGAGGGTTTGGCAAAGGCGCCGCACCGGGTAATCAGTCGAGTGCTTCTTGATGAAGGCGTACTTCAGCCGCACTCCTTGGCAAAGTACGCGGCGGCCTTTTTTAAGATGTCTCGCTCTTCCGTCACGCGCTTGAGTTCAGCGCGTAGCTTGCGCAGTTCGGCCTGCTGATCGTCGTCTTGCTGACGCTGCTCTTGGGGCTTGCTGTAGACCTTGATCCAGGCGTAAAGACTGTGCACGGACATGCCCAGGCGCTGGGCGACATCGGCGACAGGTTTGCCTTTCTCGGTCACTTGCTTGACCGCTTCGATCTTGAATTCTTCGGGGTAACGCTGACGACTCATGGCACCTCCTATTTGGGCCTCATTATGAGGCTTGGAGGTGTCTACGAAACCAGGGGCGATTCATCCCAATGGAAGAGTTAGAACCCAACCATCATCCCGATAGGATAGGTTTTGCATCGAAAAGAAAGGCAGTGCGCTGCTGAATTGTACAGCACTCAGCTCAAAGAAGTGACAACAAGCGTAAACGAATAAAATTCTCTCGCCGCCTTTGACTAGCGAGCAGTTTTGCTCAAGCCACTTTAAATAAGCCAATGATTGAGCGGAGGCGTCCTGTAAGTCACATTCAGGCTGCGCCGGGAGGCTCGGAGGACTTATTACCCCGTAGGCTCCGTTCGAGAGAAACTCTCCAAACATGCGCAATACCCATTTCATGGAGTGCAAGGCCTTTGGCTTCGGTTTGGATATAGGTCTCCAGTCGGGATTAACAGTTTTTTCGGAGCGGTGGTAATCGACAAACCTCGGGCACAGTGACTTTTCGCGGATCCAGTCAGCAGGCGGACTCTGATAAAAAGCCATAAAGGCTGCCATGTCCTGTGCGTCAACAGTTGAGAGGGGCTTGTTGCGGACGCAGAACAACCACAGCACAAAAACTTCAAATAGCCGGGCTTTGAGAATTGAGCGCTCAGGAGTGTCCCTCACGAATTCGATTGCCAGTTCATATGACACCCAGGCATGGCAGGAGACTGGTAACCCGTTTAGGTAGTCGGCAATGCACTTAGATTCCTCTTGCTGGCTAGCAGTCAACATGATGTGCGGATCGAAAAACTGCGGAAACAGCGGATGGAAATTGACTTCCATGATGAGGACTCCCGGATTTCGGATCACGAATGAAGTCACAGCATAGCTGTGACTAGCAGGCAAAATAGGCTCCGGTGCGAACGGGGAAAAAATAAAAATGGAATCTGATTAATTCGTAGAGAAAGCGATGATTTGTTCCAGTTATTTCATCGTCAGTCCCGTGCAGAATCTGATTAATTCGTTGACTCTTATCGCATTGATTCCATTTATCTCGCGGTCGCAGTCGAAAGATAACGAGACTGAAGTTGATCTAGATTCGGAAGGGGCTCCGCTAAGCTCATGAACGACGTACCATTCCAGTGAATCGTTGTTTTTTCTGAAAAACTCTCAACGCTCACAGGGGCAAGGTGGAGTTCTAGGCTTTGGGTGAAAGAGATTATGAACGGGCGCTTCCAAATATGTCATTTAACATAATACTCATTATGCGCTAGCCTATATTTGGTCACCAGACCACGAGTGAGGCACTTTGGGACCAGGGAAAGCTCCCTGGTCGATTTGATCTTCCCGCTCTGATCGATCGCTGGCCCACCAGCGCGGTCGTCAATCCGGTACCTCTGTCCGTGGTGCCTGCGATGCAAAAACGAAATCAGACCTTCGCACCTCAAGCGTCAGGCCAGCCATGTGCTTTCAGATTTGCGCGCAGGCCAGGAGCTTTCGGCATCACCGCACTTACTGTTCAGCCTTGCCCATCCCATTTCCATCCGCTGCCATTTGGAACGCAACGCGTGCGCATCCTCATTCCATGCCTCGTGTATGGATTGCAGGCTACGGCGATCAGTTCACATGATCGGCCTTATCGTTCAGCGCCCTGAATCCAGTCGCGCACCAACCGTTCACGTTGTTCATCAGATAACGCCGGCCTGCTGCAGGCCAAAGTTTACCTTGATCATGAAGTAGCGACCGTCTGCTGGCTTCTTCGCGGGAAAGCCCTGCACCCGCATGTAGAACGCAAGCTTGAGGTTAACGCGGTACCTGTGGGAGCGGCGCCGCGCCGGCTTCTTCACGGTGAACCCTCCCAAAAGTACAACACAAGCTTCAGGTTCACACGATAACTATGGGAGCGGCTTCAGCCGCGGACTGACTGGCATGCGACTACTGACGATACCGGGACAGCACCCTGCGGAACACTACGTTTGCGCCTAATATGCAAATAAATTATAACTATGCTAAATATTCATTTAGAGTAGTTATATTAAAGCACCCACCTACCTGAGCATCCGCACCGAACTGGTCGCATCACAGGCCATATCCAGGTCTTCTCCTGAGAGGATTTGCGCGTAATGATCCTTTAACTCCTGCTCCCAGCTCGCCACTTCTTCAAGCAAATGCTCGGCTTGATCCCGTGTCAGTGCAAAGTGCGTATGGTGGCTGAGCAGATTGCTCCGGCTGACCTGGCTGCCCTCCCGGCCAATCGCCATGGCCAAGGCCTTCGCGGGCCCCTCATCAAGCATCGGCAATACGTCGTACATCGGTGAAAGCCGCCACTTCCCGCCAACCCAGACCACTGCATGGTTGCGCGGATGGTCGTCGGAGTTGCCTGCCAGGGCGTTGTAGCACATGCGTTTGAACAGCTCCTGCAGGTCGCCATCCGGCACTCCCCGCCGACGCATCTCGTCTGCCACGGCGGCATAGCGCCAATCCCTGTGGTGCGGGCCATCCCACTCCGAGTCGAGCAAAGTCAGAGCACTGAGCATCGGTATGCGCCTAGCGCCCTCGGCAATGGGCGTGCGGTCAAAGCGCTCGACCAGCAATGTAGATGGGTTTTCAGCATGCAGCGCGGTCCGGGCCACGTTAATACCCTTCCCCGCCGCAAATGTCATACAGGCGTACTCAATCGTCGGTAGGTCGTAGTGGTCAAACCGATCGCGTGGTTTAGCCAGAATGAGCATCCCTTTGTCCTGAAGGGTGCGTTTCGGTCGTGCGCCACCCAACGCAGAGCGTTGCTGCCGCACATTCAGCGTAGCGGCGGATTCACTGTCGAGCTGCCCGTCATATACCGTTTCACAAGCGGCAACGAATCTTGCCAGACCCATCAGGTTCGGTACCGCACCCCCGCCAATGCCTTCGGCAGGAGTTGTGGCGCTGCCTGCCATCAGGTTGCCGACGCGATCGTTGTTTGGTGATTTGAGCAGAAAGTCGATTGTGCCCAGGTCTTGCCCGTAAGCCCGGTGCAGCAGTCGCTCCCCCCAGCCGTCAGGCATGGCATCATTGATGAAGCCAGGTATGCCGCGGTTCTTGGTAATGCCGGAGTAGGCTTCGGCGCGCAGAGGGTAATTGATCGGGTCAGGTATCCAGCCGCCACGCGCCACCTGGTCTGGGGCATACAGGAACTCGCCCACCTTACCTTTCAGCGTTAGCCGCCCAAGAGTCATGACTTCGCCCGTTTCCGGGTGCTCCATATAGATGTACGCGCGAGACATCAGAACTCCTCGGGCTTGGGCTTCGCCAGCCGTACACGCTTGGCCGCGATGCCCTGATGCGCGTCGTGGCCTCGGGTGAAGCGTGTGATCTGTGAGCTTTTTTCCAGGCCCTCCAGCGACGAGAACACCGTATCACTGATACCAAGTCGCCACAGCACCAGCATGAACGACCGTAGGTCCACTAGCTCGGAGCCGCTCTCGATCTTGCGCAGGGTATGCGCTGAAACATCGATAGCTGCCTTGAGGTCAGCCTGGCGCAGGCCTAGCGCCAGGCGCCGGGCCTTGACCAACAACCCGATTTTACTGAGTGTGTCGGCACATGCGACGGGAAAGTAGTCCGGCATAAGGCTTACCATGGTTAACATTAATCAATTTAAAGTTAACCATATCACACATTACGCAGGGCTTTCCCAAACCTAATGTCTATATGGGTTTACCTTATAAAGGGTAAGGCTCACTATGGTTGACATTATTTTTCAAATCAGCCCGCCAAAACGCCTGTAAAAGCCTTCATTCACATCCGGCAACGGCCCATCAGCCGTCTCCAGCGCTACATTCAGCCATTCTTCCGCCTTGGCAAACACCAGCCGATAGAGGTTACGGCACAACTGTCGCGCGGCCCTTCCCTCCCAATCCCCAGGCAGCAGCTCGTCCGGCAGTTGCGGGTCACGCAGCAGCAGCCGACGGTATTCGTGAATCAGCAGCGTACGCGCCAGGAAGCAATCCTGCGCATCAAGTTGTTGCTGCTCTTTCAAACCTTGCCAGAGCGGCCTGAACAGCTGGATGAACTCGCTGTACTGCTGCCCCAGTTCGTCGATGCGCCAGCTTTCCCTCACCTGGGCACGCATGGCCTTGGATGCCAGCACTTCCTGGGTGTGGGTTTCGAAGACGATGCTGTCGTCGCTCGCCTCCAGGTCACGCAAGGTGGCAGCCAGGTCGGCGCGGTCTGCCCGTGGGCAGCCCAGCAGGTTCGGCGCCATGGTCCCGAAGCCCTGCCACTCCAACTCTTCACGCAAAGCCTTGCGCTTGCCGGCCTCCAGTTGCGAGAGCAAAACCAGTGTCCAGGCACCGTCCCAGGCTGGCTGGCTGGGGCTGTAGACCCGCTTGAAGGCCTTCTCGAAACGCCGGCGGCCGGTACCTGTCAGGCTGTAGTAGCTGCGGCGGCCAACCTTTTCGGCAGTGAGCCAGCCTTCCTTGGTAAGGCGGAAGATCGATGTGCGGATCAGGCGCTCGTTGATGCCGATCGGCTCCAGCAGGTTGATCAGGCTACCCAGCCAGACGGTTCCGCCGTGGGGCTCGATGGCGTCGCCGTACAAAGTGATGATCAGGGAACTGGCGCGGATCGGCGTCTGTTCCTGGAAGCGGGTGATCAGGTTGTTCAGTGGGGCGAGATTGCTCATGGGCGAACTGTGCACGGTTAAAGCACCGACTATACCTGCGCGGCAGGCCGCCTGACCATTGCGTGACGCTGCCAGGCTCATGCCGATGCCTGGCCTTTGGGCCTGACGCCGGTGTCTTCCATGCGTGGGCGCTCGGGCTCGACCTCGGTCAGTGGCGGGCATTCGACCATACTGTTCATGCAGCGTTGCGCCAGGTGCTGATACTCCGCCGTGCCACGTTGCTTCCAGGCCAGTTCCTGTTCGGTCAGTGGGCGCTTGACCTGAGCTGGCGAGCCCATCACCAGGCTTTGTGCCGCACATTCGAAACCCGCCTTGACGAATGCCGTGGCCGCGACGATGCAGCGCGGTGCCACATGGGCACCATCCATCACCACCGCGTTCATGCCGATCAGGGCGTCTTCGCCCACGCGACAGCCGTGCAGCACGGCGCCATGCCCGACATGCCCGTTGCGTTCGACCACCGTATCGCCCCCCGGGAAACCATGCATCACGCAGGTGTCCTGCAGGTTGGCACCCTCCTCCAGCACGATACGGCCGAAATCCCCCCTTAGTGACGCCAGTGGGCCGACGTAGCAACGAGGGCCGACGATGACATCACCAATCAGCACGGCGCTAGGGTGCACGTAGGCTGTCGGATGAACCACGGGCGTCAGGCCGTCCAGTCGATAGCAAGGCATGGCAAAGCTCCTGAAATGATTTCAAATGCGCCTTGATCTTGTATCACAATCTTGTGATGCGTCAATCGCCATGGTCGTGTATCGCTTTTGTCGGGGTCATCGAGCTCCATTAAATGCAGCGTTAATCGTTAATTACAAGGTGATGAAGCGATTCAACATCAGAAAACCCTTTGCTGAGGCAGGTGTCACCCCTGCAAAAAGAGATACATAAAACAATTTTGAATGTTGCTTTTTTGTATCGCGTAATGCATATACTGGTTCCACCTGGACGTGACCCCCGCATCACGCCCCTGCAAACAATTCCAAGAAATGCCGGCCCCACGATGTGCCGTGCGTGCAGCCAGAGGAACCCGACATGCCGCGATATCTTGATGTGCAGGCGCCCGAACAGGGCGTCCAGCTCATTACCCTGCAACGGCCCGAGGCGCTCAACGCCCTGTGCACCGAGCTACTGGCAGAGCTGGCCGCAGCGCTGGAAGCGGCTGGGCAAGACGAACAGACCCGCGCGGTGGTCATCACCGGCAGCCGCAAGGCATTCGCCGCAGGCGCCGATATCCGCGAGATGGCCGAGCGCGACCTGGTCGGCATCCTCAACGACCCCCGGGTGGCCCACTGGCAAAGCATCGCCGCCTTCGCCAAGCCACTGATCGCCGCCGTCAACGGCTACGCCCTGGGTGGCGGCTGCGAACTGGTGATGTGTGCCGACATCGTCATCGCCGGCAGCGACGCCCGTTTCGGCCAGCCGGAAATCAACCTCGGCATTATCCCCGGTGCCGGTGGCACCCAACGCCTGCTGCGGGCAGTAGGCAAGCCGCTGGCCATGCAAATGGTGCTGACCGGTGAAGCCATCACCGCCCCTCATGCATTGCAGGCCGGGCTGGTCAGCGAAATCACCCAGCCGGAACTCACCGTAGAACGCGCCCTGCACATCGCCCGCAGCATCGCCGCCAAGGCCCCGCTGGCAGTGCGCCTGGCCAAGGAAGCGTTGCTCAAGGCCGGCGATACCGACCTGGCCAGCGGCCTGCGTTTCGAACGCCATGCCTTCACCTTGCTGGCCGGCACCGCCGACCGCGACGAAGGTATCCGTGCCTTCCAGGAAAAACGCCAGGCCCGCTTCCAGGGCCGCTGATCATCTTTCCCTCGACTGACGGAGCGAGCCTGTCATGACTTTCCAGCACATCCTGTTTTCCATCGAGGACGGCGTCGCCCTCCTCTCGTTGAATCGCCCCGAGCAGCTGAACAGCTTCAATACCGCCATGCACCTGGAAGTGCGCGAGGCGCTCAAGCAAGTACGCCAGAGCAGCGAAGCCCGGGTGTTGTTGCTGACTGCCGAAGGCCGGGGTTTCTGCGCCGGCCAGGACCTGTCCGATCGCAACGTCGCCCCGGGCGCTGAGATGCCGGACCTGGGCGAATCGATCGACAAGTTCTACAACCCGCTGGTGCGCACCCTGCGCGACCTGCCGCTGCCGGTGATCTGTGCGGTGAACGGCGTGGCAGCCGGCGCCGGTGCCAACATCCCGCTGGCCTGCGACCTGGTGCTGGCGGCCCGCTCGGCCAGCTTCATCCAGGCCTTCTGCAAGATCGGCCTGGTACCCGACTCCGGCGGCACCTGGCTGCTGCCGCGTCTGGTCGGCATGGCACGGGCCAAGGCTCTGGCCATGCTGGGCGAGCGCCTGGGCGCCGAACAGGCCCAGCAATGGGGGCTGATCCACCGCGTGGTGGACGATGCCGCGCTGCGTGACGAAGCCCTCACCCTCGCCCGCCAGCTCGCCACCCAGCCCACTTACGGCCTGGCCCTGATCAAGCGCAGCCTGAACGCCAGCTTCGACAACGGTTTCGATGAACAGCTGGAGCTGGAGCGCGACCTGCAGCGCCTGGCCGGGCGCAGCGAGGACTATCGCGAAGGCGTGAGTGCCTTCATGAACAAGCGCACGCCGACATTCAAGGGGCGTTGATCATGAGCGCACTCGCAAGCAATGCCCAAGTGGCGGTGATCGGTGCAGGCGCCATGGGCGCAGGCATCGCCCAGGTTGCGGCCCAGGCCGGCCACCCGGTAAAGCTCTACGACAACCGCCCGGGCGCTGCCGCCCAGACGGTGGCCGGCATAGACCGGCAACTTGCCCGCCTGGTGGAAAAAGGCAAGATGCAGGCTACCGAACGGGAAGCCATAAGCGCCCGGCTGTGCCCGGTAGACGCCCTCGAAGCCCTGGCCGATGCTCATCTGGTGATCGAGGCCATCGTCGAGAACCTGCAGGTCAAGCAGGCGCTGTTCAGCCAGCTGGAAGCCTTGTGCGCCACCGACTGCATCCTCGCCAGCAACACTTCGTCGCTGTCCATCACCAGCCTCGCCGCCGGGCTGCAACGCCCGCACCAGGTGGTTGGCATGCACTTCTTCAACCCGGCGCCGCTGATGGCCCTGGTCGAAGTGGTCTCGGGCCTGGCCACCGCCCCGGCTGTTGCCGCGTGCATTCATGCCACCGCCCAGGCCTGGGGCAAGCAGCCGGTGCACACGCGCTCCACGCCGGGCTTCATCGTCAACCGTGTGGCGCGGCCGTTCTACGCCGAAAGCCTGCGCCTGCTGCAGGAAGGCGCAGCCGATTGCGCCAGCCTCGATGCGCTGCTGCGTGATGCCGGTGGTTTCCGCATGGGCGCGTTCGAACTCACCGACCTGATCGGCCACGATGTCAATTACGCCGTTACCTGTTCGGTCTTCGATGCGTTCTATGGCGACTTCCGCTTCCAGCCTTCGCTGGTGCAAAAAGAACTGGTGGACGCGGGCCGCCTCGGGCGCAAGACCGGCCAAGGCTTCTATAGCTATGCCGAAGGCGCCGAACGCCCGCAGCCAGCCGAACTGCATAGCCCCGCCATAGTCGATGCCTGCGTCGTCGAAGGCGACCTGGGGGTGATGCAGCCGCTGGTCGAACGCCTGCGCCAAAGCGGCGTCGCCGTGACCCAGCGCGCCGGCAGCGGCCTGATCCAGGTGGGCGATGCCACCCTGGCGCTGTCCGATGGCCGCCTGGCCAGCCAGCGCGCCCGGGAAGACGGCCTGCGCAACCTGGTGCTGCTCGACCTTGCCTTGGACTACACCAACGCCACCCGCCTCGCCATCAGCTGGTCGGCCGACACCAGCGACAACGCTCGCGACCAGGCGGTGGCCTTGCTGCGGCGTGCCGGCCTGAAGGTAACGGCGGTCGCCGACCTGCCCGGCCTGGTGGTGCTGCGTACCGTGGCGATGCTCGCCAACGAGGCCGCCGATGCCGTGCTGCAAGGTGTCGGCAGCGCCGCCGACATCGACCTGGCCATGCGCGCCGGCGTCAACTACCCCTGCGGCCCGCTGGCCTGGGCCGCGAACCTCGGCATCCCCCACACCCTGCGCGTGCTCGACAACCTGCAGCGCAGCTACGGCGAGAGCCGCTACCGCCCTTCCCTGCTGTTACGCCGCTGCGAAGCCAAAGGAGGCACCCTGCATGACTGAAGTCGAACTGGCACAAGCCTGTGCCGAGGCCATGTACGCCCGCGACCAGGCCACCCAGGGCCTGGGCATCCGCCTGCTGGAAGCCGGCCCGGGCCAGGCATGCCTGCGCATGCCGGTACGCGCCGACATGATCCAGGGGCATGGCACCTGCCATGGCGGCTTCCTGTTCGCCCTGGCCGACTCGGCATTTGCCTTCGCCTGCAACAGCCACGACCAGGCCACCGTCGCCCTGGGCTGCAGCATCGAATACCTGGCCCCGGCGCTGCGCGATGACGTGCTTACCGCCTGCGCCAGCGAGGTCAGCCGCAAGGGCCGCACCGGCCTGTACCACGTCCGCATCGAGAACCAGCGCGGTGAGCTGGTGGCGATGTTCCATGGCAAATCCTACAAAGTGCGCGGCACCGTGCTGGCGCAGGAGACGCAAGATGACTGAACACACTCAAGCCGATGCCTTGATCATCGACGCCGTGCGCACCCCCATCGGCCGTTATGCCGGCGCCTTGAGCGGCGTGCGCGCCGATGACCTGGCCGCTATCCCGCTCAAGGCCCTGATCCAGCGCCACCCCGAACTGGACTGGAAAGCCATCGACGACGTCATCCTCGGCTGTGCCAACCAGGCTGGCGAGGACAACCGCAACGTCGCGCACATGGCCAGCTTGCTGGCCGGGTTGCCGATCGAAGTGCCGGGCACCACCATCAACCGCCTGTGTGGCTCCGGCCTGGATGCCATCGGCAATGCAGCCCGCGCCCTGCGCTGCGGCGAAGCCGGGCTGATGCTGGCCGGCGGCGTGGAGTCGATGTCACGCGCGCCGTTCGTCATGGGCAAGTCGGAGCAGGCGTTCGGCCGTGCGGCCGAACTGTTCGACACCACCATCGGCTGGCGTTTCGTCAACCCGCTGATGAAGGCGGCCTTCGGCACCGACTCGATGCCGGAAACGGCCGAGAACGTTGCGCAGCAGTTTGGTATTTCCCGCGCCGACCAGGACGCCTTTGCCCTGCGTAGCCAGCACAAGGCCGCTGCCGCCCAGGCACGCGGGCGCCTGGCACGGGAAATCGTGCCGGTCGAGATCCCGCAGCGCAAAGGGCCGGCCAAAGTGGTCGAGCACGACGAACATCCCCGCGGCGACACCACCCTGGAGCAACTGGCCAGGCTGGGTACCCCGTTCCGCGACGGCGGCAGCGTCACCGCCGGCAATGCCTCCGGGGTCAACGATGGTGCCTGCGCCCTGCTGCTCGCCAGCAGCGCCGCCGCCCGCCGTCATGGCCTGAAGGCTCGCGGCCGCATCGTCGGCATGGCGGTGGCCGGGGTCGAACCACGGCTGATGGGCATCGGCCCGGTACCAGCTACCCGCAAGGTGCTGGAGCTTGTCGGGCTGTCGCTGGCCGACATGGACGTCATCGAACTCAACGAGGCTTTTGCCGCCCAGGGCCTTGCGGTACTGCGCGAGCTCGGCCTGGCCGACGACGACGCGCGGGTCAACCGCAACGGCGGTGCCATCGCCCTTGGCCACCCATTGGGCATGAGCGGTGCACGCCTGGTCACCACCGCGTTGCACGAGCTGGAAGAAACCGCCGGACGCTACGCCCTGTGCACCATGTGCATCGGCGTTGGCCAAGGCATCGCGATGGTCATCGAACGCCTCTGAGCAGCTCAGACCATCGGCTTGTTACCGAACCGAACGCAGCCGTATATGCTGCTTCCATGACACTCACCACGCGGCCTGCAACCGGTACCGCGCGGCGTACAAGAACAATTCGAGTGAAGCCATGAACATGTACCATGATGCCGATCGTGCCCTGCTGGACCCGATGGAAACCGCCAGTGTCGACGCCCTGCGCCAGCACCAGCTGGAGCGCCTGCGCTGGAGCCTGAAGCACGCCTACGACAACGTACCGCTGTACCGCCAGCGCTTTGCCGAGTGCGGTGCCCACCCCGACGACCTCAAGTGCCTGGAAGACCTGGCGAAGTTCCCCTTCACCGGCAAGAACGACCTGCGCGACAACTACCCCTACGGCATGTTCGCCGTGCCCCAGCAAGAGGTGGTGCGCCTGCACGCCTCCAGTGGCACCACCGGCAAGCCGACGGTGGTGGGCTACACCCAGAACGACATCGACACTTGGGCCAATGTGGTCGCCCGCTCGATCCGCGCCGCGGGTGGGCGCAAGGGGGACAAGGTGCATGTCTCCTACGGCTACGGCCTGTTCACCGGCGGGCTTGGCGCGCATTACGGTGCCGAGCGTCTGGGCTGCACGGTGATCCCCATGTCCGGTGGCCAGACCGAGAAGCAGGTGCAGCTGATTCGCGACTTCCAGCCCGACATCATCATGGTCACCCCCTCCTACATGCTCAACCTGGCCGACGAGATCGAGCGCCAGGGCATCGACCCGCAAGACCTCAAGCTGCGCCTGGGCATATTCGGCGCAGAGCCGTGGACCGACGAGCTGCGCCGCTCTATCGAGCAACGGCTGGGCATCGATGCCCTCGACATTTATGGCCTGTCGGAAATCATGGGGCCTGGAGTGGCGATGGAGTGCCTCGAAACCAAGGATGGCCCGACCATCTGGGAGGACCATTTCTACCCCGAGATCATCGACCCGGTCACCGGTGCGGTGCTGCCGGACGGCCAACTGGGCGAACTGGTGTTCACCTCACTGAGCAAGGAAGCGTTGCCCATGGTGCGCTACCGCACCCGCGACCTCACTCGCCTGCTGCCCGGTACCGCCAGGCCAATGCGGCGGATCGGCAAGATCACCGGCCGCAGCGATGACATGCTGATCATTCGCGGGGTCAACGTGTTCCCGACCCAGATCGAGGAGCAGGTGCTAAAAATAAAACAGCTTTCCGAGCTTTATGAGATTCATCTGTATCGCAATGGCAACCTGGATAGCGTCGAGGTGCATGTGGAACTGCGTGCGGAGTGTCAGCACCTCGATGAAGGCCAGCGCAAGCTGTTGACCGGGGAGCTGACCAAGCAGATCAAGACCTATATCGGCATCAGCACCCAGGTGCGCCTGCAGCCCTGCGGCACGCTCAAGCGTTCCGAGGGCAAGGCCTGCCACGTGTACGACAAACGGTTGGCCAGCTGATTCATTCGGCTGCCTTTTCGGCCCCGGCATCGTCCGGGGCTTTTTTTTGGCTGGCCTCTTCGCGGGTAAACCCGCTCCCACAGGAATTGCATGATGCCTGGGGGCTGCACATGACCTGTGGGAGCGGGTTTACCCGCGAAAGGGCCGCCAATGTGATACACAAATCTTATTCGATACACATAAAACTGTTTGACGTTATGTTTTGTATCGCTTACAAATGACTCATGCCTTAGCAGGAGTCGGAACACATGTACGCACAGCTAGTGGAAACCGGAGTCAAGCGCGTCAAGTCGCTGGAAGAGATGTCGCCCGAGGAGCGCAACTTCCAGGAAAAGATCGACGCCGAAATCAAGATCGAAGCCAAGAACTGGATGCCCGAGGCCTACCGCCAGACCCTGATCCGGCAGATCTCCCAGCACGCCCACTCGGAAATCGTCGGCATGCTGCCCGAAGGCAACTGGGTCACCCGTGCCCCCAGCCTCAAGCGCAAGCTGCAGCTGATGGCCAAGATCCAGGACGAAGCCGGCCACGGCCTGTACCTGTACAGCGCCATGGAAACCCTGGGCGCCGACCGTGATGAGGAAATCGCCAAGCTGCACAGCGGCAAGGCCAAGTACTCGAGCATCTTCAACTACCCCACCCTCAGCTGGGCCGACATGGGCGCAGTGGGCTGGCTGGTGGACGGCGCCGCCATCGTCAACCAGGTGGTGCTGCAGCGCACCTCCTACGGCCCCTATTCACGCGCGATGATCCGCATCTGCAAGGAAGAGAGCTTCCACCAGCGCCAAGGCTACGAAATCCTCCTGACCATGATGCGCCACGGCACCCAGGCCCAGCGGGACATGGTCCAGGACGCGATCAACCGCCTGTGGTGGCCGGCACTGATGATGTTCGGCCCTAGCGACGAGCACTCCCCCAACAGCGCCCAGTCCATGGCCTGGAAGATCAAGCGCCAGACCAACGATGAACTGCGCCAGCGCTTCATCGACCAGACCGTGCCGCAACTCGAGCTGCTCGGCTGCACCGCCCCCGACCCCGAACTGAAGTGGAATGCCGAGCGCGGTCACTACGACTTCGGCGAAATCCAGTGGGACGAGTTCTACGAAGTGATCAAGGGCAATGGCCCGTGCAATCAGGAACGTGTCGCCACCCGGCGCAAGGCCATCGAGGACGGCGCCTGGGTACGCGAGGCCGCCGTGGCCTACGCGCGCAAGCAACAGAACAAGAACGCCGCCTGAGCGGCGATTGATGCGGAGATCGAAAATGTCTGTCTGGACCCTCTACGAAGTGTTCGTGCGCAGCAAGCACGGCCTTAACCACAAGCATGTCGGCAGCGTGCACGCCGCCGATGCCGCCATGGCCATCGAAAACGCCCGCGAGCTGTACACCCGCCGCAGCGAAGGCGTCAGCCTGTGGGTGGTGCCCTCGGCACTGATCACCGCCTCTTCCCCGGACGAGAAAGACCCGCTGTTCGCCCCTGCGGACGACAAGGTCTACCGCCATGCCAGCTTCTACGAACTGCCCGACGAAGTCGGACACATGTGAGGTTGGCCATGCACAACGAAACCCTTGTCCCCTACCTGCTGCTGCTCGGCGACAGTGCCCTGGTGCAGGGCCAGCGCCTCTGCGAATGGTGTGGCCGCGCCCCGGCCATCGAAGAAGAACTGGCCCTGATGAACGTCGGCCTCGACCTGGTAGGCCAGGCGCGCAACTGGCTGGAATACGCCGCCGAGCTGCTCGATGATGGCCGTGACGCCGACGCCCTGGCCTTCCGCCGTGACGAGCGCGCCTATCGCAACCTGTTGCTGGTCGAGCAGCCCAACGGCGATTTCGCCGTGACCATGACCAAGCAGTTCTTCTATGACGCCTGGCATTTCGCCGTGCTTCAGGGGCTGGTCGGCTCGAACGACGGGCGTATCGCCGGTATTGCCGCCAAGGCCCTGAAGGAAGTCACCTACCACCTGCGCCGCTCCAGCGAGTGGGTGCAACGCCTGGGCGGTGGCACCGAAGAAAGCCGCCAACGCATGCTCGCGGCCATCCCGGCACTGTGGCGCTTCACCGTCGAACTGGCCGCCGGTAGCGACAATGAAGTGCACCTGGCGCAAGCGGGTATCGCCGCCGACCCCGCTGCCGTCGGCGCGGCCTGGCTCAAGCAGGTTGGCGAGACCTTCGCTTCGGTCGAACTGCCGTTGCCCAAGGCCGCCAGCCACTTCTACCTGGACGGCCGCAAAGGCCTGCACACCGAGCACCTGGGCCTGCTGCTGGCCGAGATGCAGTTCCTGCCAAGGGCCTACCCCGATGCAACCTGGTGAGCTGATTGCCGGCGACCGTGGCGCCCGCGCGCCACGCGGCGATGACCTGGCCCGGGCCTGGGCGGTACTGGCCCAGGTCATGGACCCGGAAGTGCCCGTGGTCAGCGTGGTCGACCTGGGCATCGTGCGCGACCTCGACTGGCGCGCCGGGCACCTGCACCTGGTCGTCACACCGACCTACTCCGGCTGCCCTGCCACCGAGGTGATCGAAGGGGATATCCGCCAGGCGCTGGAGCAGGCCGGCTTCCCCGCGCCGCTGCTCGAGCGCCGGCTGACCCCGGCCTGGAGCACCGACTGGATCAGCGAACTGGGCCGCGAGCGCCTGCGCGCCTACGGCATCGCCCCGCCACAGGGCAGCACCAGCAAACGCAGCCTGCTCGGCGAGGCGCCGCAGGTTTGCTGCCCGCAGTGCGGCAGCGCCCATACCGAATTGCTCAGCCAGTTCGGCTCCACGGCTTGCAAGGCGCTTTACCGCTGCCGCGAGTGCCTGGAGCCGTTCGACTATTTCAAATGCATTTGAGCCGTGGAGAACGCCATGAGCCAGTTTCACAGCCTGACCATCAAGCAAGTGCGCAACGAGACCCGCGATGCGGTGTCGATTGCCTTCGACGTGCCCGAGCACCTGCAGGCGCAGTTCCGTTTCACCCAGGGCCAGTATCTGGTCATGCGCACCCACCTGGATAACGAAGAAGTCCGCCGTTCCTATTCCATCTGCAGCGCCGTGCAGGATGGCGAACTGCGTGTGGCGGTAAAACGCGTGCCAGGCGGGCGCTTCTCGTCATTTGCCAACGACGTGCTCAAGGCAGGCCAGCAACTGGAAGTGATGCCGCCGTCGGGCAGCTTCTTCGTGCCACTGGAACCGGCCCGCCAGGGCAACTACCTGGGCGTGGCTGCCGGCAGCGGCATCACGCCGATCCTGTCGATCATCGCCACTACCTTGGCCAGCGAGCCGCACAGCCGCTTCACCCTGCTGTACGGCAACCGCTCCAGCTCTGGCGCACTGTTCCGCGACAAGCTGGAAGACCTGAAGAACCGTTACCTCGACCGCCTGAACCTGATTTTCGTGTTCAGCCGCGAGCAGCAGGATGTCGACCTGTACAACGGCCGCATCGATGCCGACAAGTGCGGCCAGTTGTTCTCGCGCTGGATGGACGTTGCCAACCTGGACGCTGCATTCATCTGCGGCCCACAGGCGATGACCGAGACGGTGCGCGACAGCCTGCAGGCCAATGGCCTGGCCAAGGACCGTATCCATTTCGAGCTGTTCGCCGCAGCCGGCAGCGAAGCCCGCCGGGAGGCCCGCGAGGCGGCGCGCCAGGTGGATTCGGCGCTCAGTCACATCACCGTGATCAGCGACGGCCGCGCGCTTACCTTCGACCTGCCACGCAATACCCAGAACGTGCTGGACGCCGGCAATGCAATCGGCGCCGAACTGCCGTACTCCTGCAAGGCCGGCGTGTGCTCGACCTGCAAGTGCCGGGTAATCGAGGGCGAAGTGGAGATGGACAGCAACCATGCCCTGGAGGATTACGAAGTGGCGGCCGGGTATGTGCTGTCGTGCCAGACCTACCCGGTGAGCGACAAGGTGGTGCTCGATTTCGACCAGCTCTGAGACCGCGTCGCCTGCTTCGCGGGTGAACCCGCTCCCACAGGGACTGCACAAGACCTGAGAGCAGCGCCCTACCTGTGGGAGCGGGTTCACCCGCGAAGAGGCCCTAAGCAACACCGCAACACCCGCGTGACCTCAACAAAACAATTACAACACCCAGAGATCGCAACCCATGACACCCGAACGCATAGAAAGCATCGCCAACCACCCCGACTTCCAGCACCTGGTGCAGCGCAAACGCCGCCTCAACGGCAGCCTGACCCTGGCCATGCTGGTGATCTACTACGGCTTCGTCCTGCTGGTGGCGTTTTCCCCCAGCACCCTCGGCCAGTCCCTCAGCGGTGGCGTGACCACCGTTGGCATGCTGGTGGGGGTGCTGATGGTACTGCTGTCCTTCGCCTTGACCGGCATCTACGTGCACCGCGCCAACAACGTGCTCGACCCGCTCAACGACAAGGTCAAGCAGGAGTGCGCACAATGAACTGGACTGCCATCTCGATGTTCATGGTGTTCGTCTGCTTCACCCTGCTGGTCACCCGCTGGGCTGCCATGCGCACGCGCTCGGCCAGCGATTTCTACACCGCCGGCGGGGGCCTGACCGGCATGCAGAACGGCTTGGCGATCGCCGGCGACATGATCAGCGCCGCCTCGTTCCTGGGCATTTCGGCAATGATGTTCATGAACGGCTATGACGGCCTGCTGTATGCCCTGGGCGTACTGGCCGGCTGGCCGATCATCCTGTTCCTGATCGCCGAGCGCCTGCGCAACCTGGGCAAGTACACCTTCGCCGACGTGGTCAGCTACCGCCTGGCGCAAACCCCGGTGCGCCTGACCTCGGCCTTCGGCACCCTGGTGGTGGCGCTGATGTACCTGGTGGCACAGATGGTCGGTGCCGGCAAGCTGATCGAACTGCTGTTCGGCATCAGCTACCTGTACGCGGTAATGCTGGTCGGTGTGCTGATGGTCGCCTACGTCACTTTCGGCGGCATGCTCGCCACCACCTGGGTGCAGATCATCAAGGCGGTGATGCTGCTGTCGGGCACCAGCTTCATGGCCTTCATGGTGCTCAAGCATTTCGGCTTCAGCACCGAAGCGATGTTCGCCAGCGCCGTGGCCGTGCATGCCAAGGGCCAGGCGATCATGGCCCCGGGCGGCCTGCTGTCCAACCCGGTGGATGCCATTTCCCTGGGCCTGGGCATGATGTTCGGTACTGCCGGCCTGCCGCATATCCTGATGCGCTTCTTCACCGTCAGCGATGCCAAGGAAGCGCGCAAGAGCGTGTTCTATGCCACCGGGTTCATCGGTTACTTCTACCTGCTGCTGATCGTCATCGGCTTTGGTGCGATCGTCATGGTCGGCACCGAACCGTCCTACCGTGATGCCACCGGCGCCATTATCGGCGGCGGCAACATGGTCGCCGTGCACCTTGCCCAGGCCGTAGGTGGCAATCTGTTCCTCGGCTTCATCTCCGCCGTGGCCTTCGCCACCATCCTGGCAGTGGTCGCGGGCCTGGCGCTGTCCGGTGCATCGGCGGTTTCCCACGACCTGTATGCCTGCGTGGTGCGCCAGGGCAAGGCTAGCGAGCAGGAGGAAATGCGCGTGTCGCGTATCGCCACGCTGCTGATCGGCCTGCTGGCGGTAATCCTCGGCCTGATGTTCGAGTCGCAGAACATCGCCTTCCTCTCGGGGCTGGTGCTGGCCGTGGCCGCCTCGGTCAACTTCCCGGTGCTGCTGCTTTCGATGTTCTGGAAAGGCCTGACCACCCGCGGCGCAGTGTGCGGCAGCATGGCCGGCCTGGTTTCGGCGGTGCTGCTGGTGGTACTGGGCCCGGCGGTGTGGGTCAACGTGCTGCATCACGAAACGGCGCTGTTCCCCTACAGCAACCCGGCACTGTTCTCCATGAGCCTGGCCTTCCTCGGCGCCTGGGTGTTCTCGGTTACTGACAGCTCCGAACGCGCCAACCAGGAACGTGGCCGCTACCTGGCCCAGTTCATCCGTTCCATGACCGGAATCGGCGCCGCCGGCGCCAGCAAGCACTGACTCTCAGGGAAGAACAACCATGTCGGGTAAAACAACAACAATGAACCGCACGCACTTCATTTCGGCCGCCTGGCTGGCGACCCTCGCCCTGCCGATGCCGGCGATGGCAGACTTCATCGGCGACAGCCACGCCCGGTTGGAGCTGCGCAACCATTACCTCAACCGCGACTTCCGCCAAAGCAATGCACCGCAGGCCAAGGCCGAGGAATGGGGCCAGGGCTTTACCGCCAAGCTGGAGTCGGGCTTCACCGAAGGCCCGGTCGGCTTTGGTGTCGACGCCATGGGCCAACTGGGCATCAAGCTCGACTCCAGCCGCGACCGGCGCAATACCGGCCTGCTGCCTTTCGGCCCGAACAGCCATGAACCGGTCGACAACTACAGCGAACTGGGCCTGACCGGCAAGGTGCGGGTGGCCAAGAGCACCCTGCGCCTGGGGACCTTGCAACCGATCCTGCCGGTGGTGGTGTACAACGACACCCGCCTGCTGGCCTCCACCTTCCAGGGTGGCCTGCTCACCAGCCAGGACCTGGCCGGCCTGACCTTCAACGCCGGCCGCCTGACCAAGGCCAACCTGCGTGATTCCTCGGGCCGCGACGACATCGGCTACGGCGCCGCCAGCAGCGACCACCTGGACTTCGGCGGCGGCAGCTACGCCATCACCCCGCAAACCAGCGTCAGCTACTACTACGCCAAGCTCGAAGACATCTACCGCCAGCAGTTCGTCGGCCTGATCGATACCCGCCCGCTGGGCGAAGGCCTGAGCCTGCGCACCGACCTGCGCTACTTCGACAGCCGCAACGACGGCGCCGAGCGTGCCGGCAACATCGACAACCGCAACTTCAACGCCATGTTCACCCTTGGCGTACGGGCCCACAAGTTCACCGCCGCCTGGCAGCAGATGTCCGGCGACAGTGCCTTCCCGTTCGTGAACGGCGGCGACCCGTTCACCGTCAACCTGGTCACCTACAACACCTTCACCCGCGCCGGGCTGGACTCGTGGCAGGTGCGCTACGACTACGACTTCGTCGCCATGGGTATCCCCGGCCTGAGCTTCATGACCCGCTACACCGATGGCCGCCACGCCGAAACCGCCACTGTCAGCAACGGCCGTGAGCGTGAGCGCGACACCGACATCACCTATGTCATTCAGAGCGGCCCGTTCAAGGACGTCAGCCTGCGCTGGCGCAACGTCACCTTCCGTTCCGGCAATGGCCTGACCAACGCCGTGGACGAAAACCGCCTGATCATCGGCTACACCGTGGCGCTGTGGTAACAGCGCCCCCCTCTACATTGGAGAACAGCATGTCTGCCGCCCCTACCCTGCAAAGCTTCATCGCCGGCCGCTGGCTTGGCCAGCACGGCGCCCAGGCCCTGCGTAGCGCCCTGGATGGCCACGTCCTGGCCTACAGCCACGAAGAGCGCCCGGACTTCGCCGAAGCCGTGGACTTTGCCCGCACCCGTGGCCTGGCCACGCTGATGGCCATGGACTTCCAGCAACGCGCTGCCCGCCTGAAGGCACTGGCCCTGTATCTGGCCGAGCGCAAGGAGCAGCTCTACGCCCTGTCCCACCACAGCGGCGCCACCCGTGCCGACAGCTGGATCGACATCGAAGGCGGCAACGCCACGCTGTTCTCCTATGCGGGCATCGGCAGCCGTGAGCTGCCGTCGGGCAATCTGGTGCACGAAGGCCCGGCCATCCCGCTGGGCAAGCAAGGCCATTTCGCCGGCAGCCACATCCTGGTGCCGCGCGCCGGCGTGGCGGTGCACATCAACGCCTTCAACTTCCCCATCTGGGGCATGCTGGAGAAGTTCGCGCCGACCTTCCTGGCCGGCATGCCGTGCATCGTCAAGCCGGCGACCTCGACCAGCTACCTGACCGAGGCCGTGGTGCGGCTGATGAATGCATCCGGGCTGTTGCCCGAAGGCAGCCTGCAACTGGTGATCGGCAGCACCGGCGACCTGCTCGACCGCCTGCAAGGCCAGGACGTGGTGACCTTCACCGGCTCCGCCGACACCGCCGCCAAGTTGCGCGTCACGCCGAACCTGGTGCGCAACTCGGTGCCGTTCACCGCCGAAGCCGATTCGCTCAACTGCGCCATCCTCGGCCCGGGCGTGACCCCGGACAGCGAAGAGTTCGACCTGTATATCAAGGAGGTGGTCCGCGAAATGACCACCAAGGCCGGGCAGAAGTGCACCGCCATCCGCCGCGCCATCGTACCGGCCAAACACATCGACGCGGTTGCCACGCGCCTGCGCGAGCGGCTGGCCAAGGTGGTTGTCGGTGACCCGTCGCTGGAAGGCGTGCGCATGGGCGCCCTGGCCTCCCACGACCAGCAGCACGATGTGGCCGACCGAGTGCGCAGCCTGCTGCAGAGCTGCGACCAGCTGTTCGGTGCCAGCGATGGCTTTGCGCCGCGTGGCGAGGGCGTGGCCGAGGGCGCGTTCTTTGCCCCGACCCTGCTGCAGGCCCGTGACCCGCATGCCGAAGGCGGTGCCCACGATATCGAAGCGTTCGGCCCGGTCAGCACGCTGATGGCCTATGACGACCTCGATGAAGCCCTGGCGCTGGCCGCGCGGGGCAAAGGCAGCCTGGTGGCGACCCTGGTCACCGCCGACCGCAGCGTGGCAGCCAAGGCCATTCCAGTGGCTGCCGCCTGGCACGGCCGCCTGCTGGTACTCGACAGCGAGGCGGCCAAGGAATCCACCGGGCATGGCTCGCCATTGCCGCAACTTAAGCACGGCGGCCCGGGCCGCGCTGGTGGTGGTGAAGAGCTGGGTGGCCTGCGTGCCGTCAAGCATTACCTGCAGCGTGCCGCAGTACAGGGTTCGCCGAGCATGCTGACGGCGGTAACCGGCGAATACGTGCGCGGTGGCGAAGTGATCGAAACCGAAGTACACCCGTTCCGCCGCTATTTCGAGCAGTTGCGCATCGGCGAGTCGCTGCTCACCCACCGGCGCACCGTGACCGAAGCCGACCTGGTCAACTTCGGTTGCCTGTCGGGTGACCATTTCTACATGCACTTCGACGAGATCGCCGCCAAGGAATCGCAGTTCGGCAAGCGCATCGCCCACGGCTATTTCGTGTTGTCGGCAGCGGCCGGGCTGTTCGTCTCCCCGGGTGCAGGCCCGGTACTGGCCAACTACGGCCTGGATACCCTGCGCTTCATCAACCCGGTGGGCATCGGCGACACCATCCAGGCGCGCCTGACCTGCAAGCGCAAGATCGACCAGGGCAAGACCAGCCCGTTGGGCCAGCCCCAGGGCGTGGTGGCGTGGGATGTGGAGGTGACCAACCAGCTGGGCGAGCTGGTCGCCAGCTACGACATTCTCACCCTGGTGCTGAAACAGCCCTGACAGTGCCGTTGGTCAGGGGCGGTGGATATCCAACCGACCTCCCCTGGCTGTTGCCGCTCTCATTCAATGAGGGGTGGTCAATGGCTTCGCCTCTCACTCCTGTATTGGGCCCGCCTGATCGCGGGCCTTTTTTTCATCGAGAGCGAGGGTTGCGAGATGAAAGAGTTAACTGCGATGGGTGGCGGCAGCGCACAGGATGACTGGCCGGAGCTCGAGCCGGACCGGAGCAATGACCGGTCAGATGACCCGGATGCCGAGCCCAATGTGACTGAAGACGAAGAAAACCGCCCGGGCGTACCGGCCAGCGACCCCGAGTCCGGTGCCTGACCGTCATGCAGACGGTCTGCGCGATCCCCTGTGGGAGATTGCCCAGCCCTTTGGGCCGCGCTTTCGCACAGATAACTGAATTCGCAAGCGATCCTCGTACCCTGTGGGAGCGGCTTTAGCCGCGAAGAATCCAACGCGGTGCATGGCACCGGCTGCGCCGGTGTTCGCGGCTAAAGCCGCTCCCACAGAGGATCGTGCCAACTTTTAGAATTTGAGCAGGACATTTGTTCCCGCACGGATTGTGCAGTCGGGGAATCACATTGTCGCCGCAGACTGGTTCGGCTTGCTGCCGGATACCCGCCAACTCACCGCGGTAATCCCGTAGCGCTCGGCCATCGGCCTGCTGACTTTCCTGATTTTTTCGCGCCCGAACTTCGGAATGATGCCGATGCCCGCATCACAACTTGCCCAATGCCAGGCCTCGGCGTTGTCCAGCGTCTCCAGACGGATGATGAAACTGCGCGGCTTGCCATGCAGTTGGTAATCGATGATGTATAGCTGTGGGCCAGGCATCGCAGGGGCCTCCTCTTCTCCATGGATGACACCCTGATTGATCGGGGTACGGCCAGAAGATTCAAAAAAATGTCGAGCAACAGGTACCAAAGGCCATTGCAGCCTCGGTACACAGGAGGTGGCCGGTACCCGGCACTGCGGGTACCGGGTGCCCAGAAGCATTCAACTCACTGTTGGCGGCCCCCGCCGTGGCTGTTCTGGCCGCCCTTGCGACCGGCCTCCGATGCGCGTTGGCGGTCGTTGGCGAAGTTGCCGCCAGAAGCCTGCCCACCCTTGTGCCCCGCACGGGAGGCCCGTTCCCGGTCATTGGCAAAATTGCCAGGGTTGGTTTCCTTGGTGCCGCCGCGCTGGCTGGTTCGTTCTTGATCCTGCTCCATGTGGTATCTCCTTGCGATGGATTGGCTGCTCGCATGGATGTTCGCCATGCCTTGGTTCCGAGCCGCCAATCACGCAGTCTGCTCAATGGTTTTGCCGGCAACTGACCAGTGGCACCAAACATGGGCCGGCAAAAGGTTTGCGTGACGGAAGCAGGCGGGTCGCACTTTCCTTCGCAAGCAGAGGTCTCAATAACATGGCGACGGCCTATAATCCCGCCACACACACGCCCGATGATGCTGCTAAGGGCGGAACGTTCCGGTCTGCACAAGGCTCCGTCCATGAAGTCGTCCCCCAAGCAACCTGCCTCGCCCCAGAACCCGGCACTCAGCCCCAGCCACCTGGATTTTCCGGTGGTGGGCATCGGTGCATCGGCAGGCGGCCTGGAAGCGATCTGTACGCTGTTCCGGCAAATGCCCAGCGATTGCGGCATGGCCTTCGTCGTGGTCCTGCACCTGTCCCCCGACCACCAGAGCGTCGCCGACCGCATCATCCAGGACACCACGCAAATGCCGGTGCGCCAGGTGACCGAACCGGTGCCCATCGAGCGCAACCATATCTACGTGATTTCACCGGCCAATCGCCTGTCCACCAACGACGGCTACCTGCGGGTGACCCCGGCCAACCGGCGCCGTGGCGACCACGTGGCCATCGACCTGTTCTTCCGTGACCTGGCTGATGTGCACAAGGACCACGCCTTCTGCGTGGTGTTGTCCGGTACCGGTGCCGATGGCGCCGTGGGCCTATCGCGGATCAAGGAGCAAGGCGGTGTGACCCTGGCGCAGACACCGGACGACGCCCAGTACGACAGCATGCCCCGTGCCGCAATCGAGACCGGCATGGTCGACCTGGTGCTGCCGGCGGCAGAAATCCCGCAGAAGCTGCTGGAGCTGTGGCGCAATGCCCGCCAGGTCAGGCTCCCGGAAATCGAGGACGATACCCTGCCTCCGGCCTTGGGCACCCGAGTCGGCGATGCCCAGGCCAGCGAGCCGATGCTCGAAGAGATCCTGCTGCAGTTGCGCAGCAATACCGGCCACGACTTCCAGCACTACAAGCGCGCCACGGTACTGCGACGCATCGAGCGCCGCCTGCATGTGACCGGCCAGGCAGACCTGGCGGCCTACCTGCATTACCTGGAACAGTACCCCGCGGAATCCAGGGCCTTGCTGGCCGACATGCTGATCGGCGTGACCAATTTCTTCCGCGACCGCGAAGCGTTCGAAGCCCTGGAGCGCCATGTGTTGCCACAGCTGGTCTGCGAACGCGACCCGGCCGAGGGCGCGGACGAGATACGCGTGTGGTCGGCCGGCTGCTCCACCGGCGAAGAGGCGTACAGCCTCGCCATGCTGGTTTGCGAGCAGCTGGCACTGGAGCAGCGCTCGCACAAGGTACAGGTGTTCGCCACCGACCTGGACGAACGCGCCATCGGCATCGCCCGCAGTGGCTCATACCCCGAGGCGATCGTCACCGACGTGCCGCCCAGCCGGCTGCGCCAGTTCTTCCTCAAGGAAGACCAGCATTACCGGGTGCGCAAAGAGGTTCGCGAAAAGGTGCTGTTCGCACGGCACAACCTGCTGTCGGACCCACCGTTCTCGCAGATCGACCTGATTGTCTGCCGCAACCTGCTGATCTACCTGGACCGCGAGGTGCAGCGTGACATCCTGCAGATGTTCCACTTCGCTCTGCGCCCGGGTGGCTACCTGTTCCTCGGGTCGTCCGAGTCGGCCGACATGGCCAGTGAACTGTTCGCCCCGGTGGACAAACGCAACCGCATTTTCCGCGCACTCGATGCCAGCAATACCGGCCGCCGTTCCGGCCGTCAGCTGGCCGGCACATCTGCCGCCAGCATGCCACTGGAAACGCTGGCCAAGGCCAAGCCGGGGCGCAAGCCATCCTTCGCCGACCTGCACTACCGCGCTCTGGCGCGCCGCATGCCGCCCAGCCTGATCGTCGATATCGACGGCAATATCCTGCACATGAGCGAAGGCGCAGGGCGTTTCCTGCAACTGGCCGGTGGCGAACCGAGCCGCAGCCTGCTCAGCCTGGTGCTGCCGCCCCTGCGCCTGGCCCTGCGCAGCACCTTGTTCCAGGCGCGTCAGGGGACCGAGGCGGTGACCTCGCGCCCTGTCGACCTGGCGGAAACCATGGGCAAACTGCAGGTGGAGATCACCGTGCAGCCGTACAAGGACGACCTCAGCGCCAGCGATTGCCTGCTGGTGGTGTTCGAGGAACGCGCGCCCGACCCATCCCTGCCGTTGCCCGGCGTCATCCGCCAGACCGACAGCATGGTGCTGCACAACCTCGAACGCGAACTGCAGCGCACTCGCCTGCAACTGCAGGAAACCATCGAGCAGTCAGAGGTCTCCAGCGAGGAGCTGACGGCTTCCAACGAAGAGATGCAGGCCATCAACGAGGAGTTGCGGTCGGCCAGCGAAGAACTGGAAACCAGCAAGGAAGAGCTGCAGTCGATCAACGAGGAACTGCTCACGGTCAACTACGAGCTGAAGAACAAGGTCGAGGAAACCGACAAGGTCAACGACTACCTCAGCAACCTGATCGCCTGCACCGAGATCGCCACGGTGTTCGTCGACCGCAACCTGCATATCCGCTGGTTCACCCCGCGCGCCACCGACCTGTTCAATATGCTGCCGGTCGATACCGGCCGTTCCCTGCTCGACATCACCCACCGCCTGGATTACCCGGCGCTGGCCGACGATGCCCGCGCCGTGGCCCAGGGCGAGGCCATCATCGAGCGTGAAATCGGCGGCCAGGGCGATCACTGGTACCTGGCGCGCCTGCTGCCCTACCGCTCCAGCGAGCAGAAAATCGACGGCACGGTGCTGACCTTCATCGACATCAGCAGCAGCCATGCCGCCGAGGAGCGCGTGCGCCTGGGCGAAGAGCGCCTGAGCAAGCAGTTGGCCGAGACGCAGAGCAACAACCACATGAAGGACGAGTTCTTCGCCGTCATGTCCCATGAGCTCAAGCACCCGCTCAACCTGATCCAGCTCAATGCCGAAATCCTGCGCCGCCTGCCGTCGCTGCGCAACATCAGTGCAGCGAGCAAGGCCGTGGGTACCATTTGCGACGCGGTAACCAGCCAGGCGCGGATCATCGACGACCTGCTGGATGTGGCGCGCATTCGGACCGGCAAGCTTAAGCTCAAGACCCAACCTGTGGATCTGCTCGCCCTCCTGCAGGGCATCCATGATGTGGTGGTGAGCGAGCAACACCCCTGCCCGGTTCGCCTGGAGCTGCCCGCCGACACCCTGCCGGTGATGATCGAAGGTGACGTTACCCGCCTGGAGCAGATCATCTGGAACCTGCTCAACAACGCGCTGAAGTTCAGCCCGGCGGGCAATGAGATACGCCTGGTGCTGAGCCACGACGAAAACCACGCGCGGTTGCAGGTGATCGACCATGGCGTAGGCCTGAGCCACGACAGCCTCGAGCACATCTTCGACCTGTTCAGCCAGGCTACGCCGCAACAGGCCAGCCACAGCCGCGAGGGCCTGGGCATCGGCCTGTCGCTGGTACGGCAACTGGTCGAGGCCCATGGCGGTAGCGTACGCGCCAAGTCACCGGGGCTTGGCCTGGGCTGCACCTTTGAGGTCACCCTGCCACTTTGCGATACGCAACTCCCGCAGCGTGAGCAAGGCTCGGAGCTACTGAGCGAGGGCCGCCTTAATGGAATTCGCGTGTTGCTGGTGGACGATTCCGTAGAAGTGCTGGCGGTAATGCAGGAGCTGCTGGAAATGGAGAGCGCCACTGTCAATGCCTTCAGCAAGCCACGTGAGGCCCTGGACGCCGCTGCGGGTGAGGAGTACGACATCATCCTGTCCGATATCGGCATGCCGGTGATGGACGGCCATGCGCTGATCAAGGCCCTGCGTGGCTACGTGCACCTTCGCCATACCCCGGCCATCGCCCTGACCGGCTATGGCGCCAGCGCCGACCAGTACAAGTCACGCCAGTCCGGCTTTGACCGGCACCTGAACAAACCGGTGGGCTATGACGAGCTGGTCGAGGCGATCGAGGCCCTCAGCGGTTCGGTGCCTTACTGACCGTTGCAGGCAGCGGAGCGTGATTTGCTTGAGGAAACCGGGTTGCAGGCAGAATCGCTGACCCTGCTGATGCGCCACGAAGCGGCAGAGCGCATGCATTATGTGTTCGAAGCGGAGTTCGCCGACGCCCCACATCCCAAGGCCCTGCGTGAAATTGCTGATTGCCGGTTCGCCCACCCGGACCAGGTGCCCATGCTCAAGGACGAGATCAAGCTGCTGATCCGCTCGTTGCTGGCGTGTGACCGGGCAATGGCAGCGTCAGTGAGGTAGACCTTTTTCTCCTGTGCCGGCCCTTTCGCGGGCTTGCCCGCTCCCACAAGTACTTCACCGCTTCTGAAGCATGTGCTGAACCTGTGGGAGCGGGCATGCCCGCGACGAGGCCGGCACAGGTATCAGCTAGGCATGCACACTCCACTGACAAGCCTCCGCCTCGATCGGCATCTCGTCTATGGCATGGATCATCCCGTTCGCCAATGCCTCCCGGGGCCCGAGTATCCGCGGGTAGGCCATCAGATACCGTGGTACATCCAGCACCTCGTCCGCCCCTTCGGTCCGCTCGGCGACGATTTGCGCGTACAGCCGCAGGTCATAATCCAGGCTCATCGCATATTCAGCCATGCGTGAGTGGTCGACCGAGCCATGCAAGGTCCAGTGGAAAGGATGAAACAGGAACTTGCTGTAACTGCATGCCGTGCGCCGTTCCCCGGCCAGGAAGATGATGTTGCCCATGGATTCCACCGTGCCCAGGTTGTGGGTAAGCACCTCGACCGGTAACGCCCGCAGAAAGTTGTACAAGGTAAACCCGTAGCTGCACTCGCCGCCCATGGTGGCGATGTTCAGTTGCAGGACGTCGGCGCCCTGCTGCAACGCCCGCGAACAGGTGTTGATCAGGTTGCCGCAGGTGGATGAATTGATAGGCCCGGTGAAGTGGACGATATGTCTGGCCATGCTTGCCTCCAGGGTTGGCAGGTCATTCCTTGGTTGAATGCGCATCGTCACCCTGCCCGGCCATCTGCCGGTATTGCTTGCGCAGGGCATGCAGCTCGGCCGGATCCATGTCTTCAAGGTCCAGCAGCGCCTTGTGCGCCTTTTGGGTGGTGCGCAACAGCTCATCGATCTTGATGTGCAGTTCGTCGTTGTCGCGGTTCTGGGTGTTCTGGATCAGGAACACCATGAGGAAGGTGATGATGGTGGTCGAGGTGTTGATCACCAGTTGCCAGGTGTCGTTGAAGCCGAACAGCGGCCCGGTCACTGCCCAGATCAGGATCAGCAGGCAGGCGATGCCGAAGGTCAGCGGGCGGCCGGCCCAATTGGCCAGCCATTGGGCGAAACGGTCGAATTTCATCCTGGTGCCCTTCCTCGTAGCAGGTATGCGGTGGAAACGCCGCGGGCCGCAAAGTTCCACGCCGCATCAGCCTTTTCCGTTGGTCAACCGTGCTGAACCCTGGCCGCTGTTCACCAGTCGCACCTTCAGAGTGACCGAACAAGGACTGGCAATGAGGAAGGCAGCGTGAGCGATATCCGCATCGGCATCTCCGGTTGGCGCTACGGCCCGTGGCGCAAGGATTTTTACCCGAAGGGCCTACCCCAGGACGACGAACTGGCGTTCGCTTCGCGGGCGGTCAACAGCATTGAAATCAACGGCTCGTTCTACAGCCTGCAAACACCCGAACGCTACCAGGGCTGGCATGACCAGACGCCGCCCGGCTTCGTGTTCGCGGTAAAAGCCCCGCGCTACATCACCCATGTACGCCGGCTCAAGGACATCGAAGAAGCAGTGGCCAATTTTTTCGCTTCCGGGCCGCTGCTACTCGGCAAGAAGCTCGGGCCATTCCTGTGGCAGTTTCCACCCAACATGAAGTTCGACGAGGCCCGCTTCGCCCGTTTTCTCGAACTGTTGCCGCACAGTCGCAAGGCTGCCCGCGAATGCGCGCAGGGGTGTGCGCAACAACTGCGGAACAACGGCAGCACCGATATCAAGGGCAACGCTCGGCTGCGCCACGCTGTGGAGATCCGCAACGAAAGCTTTTTGTGCGAAGCCTTCATCAAGCTGCTGCGCAAGCACCGGGTAGCGCTGGTCGTGGCCGACAGCGCCGGGAAATGGCCGTATGTCGAAGACCTTACCGCCGACTTCGTGTACATGCGCCTGCATGGCGATGTCGAGCTGTACAGCAGTGGCTATACCGCCCAGGCGCTGCGGCGCTGGAAGCAGCGCATCCAGCACTGGAGCCAGGGCCGCCAGGCCGACGATGCCCAGCTGGTGGTACCTGGGCCGCCACCACGGCGCGCTGCCCGGGACGTCTACTGCTATTTCGACAACGACCAGAAAGTCCATGCGCCTTATGACGCCCGGCGCCTGTTGCAGAAGCTGTCGCTTGACCATGAACTGATGACCGAGCCTGGCGTGGTGCCGGAGGTGACCCTGTGAACAGGACCCTGCCTGCCCCGCACGGCATCATCGACAAGATCACCGCCGTGCGTCGGCTGAATGTGCTGACGTTGAACGTGCACAAGGGCTTCACCTTCTTCAATCGGCGCTTCATCCTGCCCGAGTTGCGCGAAGCCGTGCGCGCCACCGGCGCCGACCTGGTGTTCCTGCAGGAGGTGCACGGCAGCCACCAGCAACATGCCCTGCGCCACCCGGCCTGGCCGGATACGCCACAGTACGAGTTCCTGGCCGACAGCATGTGGCCGCAGTTCGCCTACGGCCGCAATGCGGTGTACCCCCATGGGGACCACGGCAATGCGCTGCTGTCGAAATTCCCCATCAGCCGCTTCGACAACCTGGATGTCTCGGTGCAGGGCAACGAGCAGCGCGGGCTGCTGCATTGCCAGCTGGAGGTGCCGGGCCATGACCAGGTGCATGCGGTGTGCGTGCACCTCGGCCTGCGCGAGGCCCACCGGCAACGCCAGGTAAAGCTGCTGCTGGACTTGCTCGACAGCCTGCCGCCCAAGGCGCCGGTAATCATCGCCGGCGATTTCAACGATTGGCGGCTGAAGGCCGATGCCGTGCTGAGCGAACACCTGGTAGAGGCCTTCGGCGAACATTTCGGCACCCCGGCGCGCAGTTTTCCGGCGCGTCTGCCGCTGTTGCGCCTGGACCGCATCTACCTGCGCAATGCCATGCCCGGCACGGCCCAGGTGCTGTCCAAGTACCCGTGGTCGCACCTTTCCGACCACGCCCCTCTGGCTGCGGAGATCAAACTGTGAACCGACCCTGGGTAGACGGCAACAGCGTGCAGTTGCTGATCAATGGCGAGCAATACTACCCCCGCGTGTTCGAGGCCATGGCCCAGGCGCGGGAGGAAATCCTGCTGGAGACCTTCATCATTTTCGATGACAAGGTTGGCCAGCAATTGCAGCAGGTGCTGATCGATGCCGCCCAACGCGGCGTACGTGTCGAAGTGGCCGTGGATGGCTATGGCACGGCCGACCTGCCCGACTCCTTCATTGCGGCCATGACCGATGCCGGGGTCAGTTTCCATGCCTTCGACCCTCAGCCAAGGCTGGTGGGCATGCGCACCAACCTGTTCCGGCGCCTGCACCGCAAGATCGTGGTGGTCGATGGCGAGCGGGCCTTCATTGGCGGCATCAACTACAGCGCCGACCACCTGGGCGACTTTGGTGCCATGGCCAAGCAGGACTATGCCGTGGAAGTCGCCGGCCCGGTGGTGGCGCAGGTGCATGCCGCCAGCAAGCGCTTGATGTCGCCGGTGCTGCAGCCGCCCAGCGCGGTACGGCCGCTGACCGAGCCTGCCGGTACCTGCAGCGCCGTGCTGATCGAGCGCGACAACGGGGTGCGCAGCACCGATATCGAAGCCCACTACCTGCAGGCGTTTCGCAGCGCCCGGCAGCGCATCGTGGTGGCCAACGCGTATTTCTTCCCGGGCTACCGGTTGATGCGTGAACTGCGCAATGCGTCCCGGCGTGGCGTGGAGGTGCGGCTGATCCTGCAGGGCCAGCCAGACATGCGCTGGGTGCGGGCGCTGTCGCGGCTGTTGTACAACTACCTGCTGCGCGATGGTGTGGCCATTCACGAGTATTGCCAGCGGCCGCTGCACGGCAAGGTGGCGCTGGTGGACGATGAGTGGGCCACGGTCGGCTCCAGCAACCTGGACCCGCTCAGCCTGTCGTTCAACCTGGAAGCGAACCTGTTCATCCGTGACCGTGCCTTCAACCAGCAGCTCAACCAGCACCTGCAGCAGCTGGCCCACGAACAATGCAAGCCGGTCACCCTGGAACGCATGGTTCGCGGATACTGGTGGCGGGCGCCGTTGATATTCGTGTGCTTCCACGTGATCCGCCATTTCCCGCGGATTGCCGGCTGGTTCCCGGCGCACCGCCAGCACCTGCGCTCGGTGCAGCCGGAGGCCGAGGCACAGGGTGACTACCACGAGGGCCAAACCTGATGGCGCGTAAGAACTGGCAAACCTGGGGCAAGCGGCTGTTCACCCTGGCATTCCTGATCCTGATCCCTGCGCTATTGTACCTGCTGGCGCGCAACCTGGACTGGAACGAGGTGCGCCAGTCGTTGCTGGCCTACAAGCCCGGCACTCTGGCCATAGGCCTGGCGCTGGCCGGGTGCAGTTACCTGACGTTCGCCAGCTACGACCTGCTGGCCCGAGCCTACACCGGCCACCACCTGCCGGCACGCCAGGTTTTGCCAGTGGCTTTCGTGTGCTATGCCTTCAACCTCAACTTCACCACCTGGGTGGGTGGCGTTGCCTTGCGCTACCGGCTGTACAGCCGCCTGGGCCTGGACACGGCTACCATCACCCGCATCCTCACCCTGGGCCTGCTGACCAACTGGATGGGCTACATGCTGCTGGCTGGCACCGTGTTCGCCTTGCGCCTGGTCGAGCTGCCCGCCAACTGGGCGGTCGGTGCCAGCGGCCTGCAACTGATCGGCGTGGTGTTGCTGGCGATTGCCGCTGGCTACCTGCTGGCCTGTGGCTTCGCCAAAAAGCGCACCTGGCGCTGGCGCGACCATGAGGTAACGCTGCCGTCGCTGCGCCTGGCGCTGTGCCAGGTGGTACTGGGTGCCAGCAACTGGGCGCTGATGGCGCTGCTGATCTTCTGGTTGCTGCCTGGCGAAGCCTTTTACCCGTCGATTCTTGGCATCCTGCTGATCAGCTGCGTTGCTGGTGTGGTTGCGCATATCCCGGCCGGGCTGGGTGTGCTGGAAACGGTGTTCCTGGCCCTGCTGCATGGGCAGCTTGCCCAGGGCACGCTGGTGGCGGCCCTGCTGGGCTACCGCACGCTGTACTACCTGGTGCCGCTGTTGCTGGCGGTGCTTGTCTACCTGATCCTCGAGAAACGCGCCAAGGCCATGCGCCGGCGCGACAAGCCTGCCTAGACCTGACAAGGGCCATTGGCCCGGGAGGTGGCAAATGCGTGGCGCTGTCTTGAAGCCGATGTTGATACTGATGATGGCCAGCCTGCTCAGCGGCCAGGCCCTGGCCGAAGCCTGCAACGTACTCACTCGCTCCTCCAGCGAGGCGGTAACGCCGGTGGAGCGACACAGCTGCTACAGCTACAGCAACCTACCCGCCGAAGCGATCAACTGGTCGTGCAGCAATGAGAGCAAGGACATGCTCAACAGCGAAAAGCACAAGGTCGCGCGCTGTGCCGATGGCAGCGTTGGCAGTTGCATCGCGCCATTGACCCAGGAGGCATTGGCCAACCCCAAGGCAACTGGCGGTGACAAGCCGTCGTTGCCCAAGGATGCGCGGGTGATCACCTACTACTACGACACTCCCAGCCTGGGCCAGGCCCGCACCGATTGCGAGCGTAGCAACGGCATCTGGCAGACTCACTGATTCTGCAGGCTCGCGCGCTGCTTTTTGTGGGAGCGGCCTTGCGTCGCGAAAGGGCCGCAGCGCGGCCCCAGGATTTCAGCTTCGCACGGAAAATTGCCGGGGCCGCTTTGCGGCCCTTTCGCGACACAAGGCCGCTCCCACAGGATCATCACAGCCCTATAGACCTATGCAGAACCTATGGGACGGCGATGTTTCAGGGCGAAATCGGGTCACTCGCCGGGAAGGTCTCGTCCAGCGCATTGTCCACGGCGCTTTCCTTGGTTTTTTCCCCGCAGTGGCAATCCGGCATCCGGCACGGCTCGCCATTGCGATGCCCGTTGGCACAGGCCTCGCAGCAATACACCTTGCCTTCGAGCCGCAAGGCATTGGCATCCACGGTGCAGGAACAATCTGCACAGGCACAACGCAACTCGTTCATGGCTTGCTCTCCTCGTCATCGATCACATCATCGGTCCACGGTTCGCCATCAAGCGGTGCGGAGCGGGCCAGTTCGGCTTCGTCCAGGCCTATGCCGCCGCCAATCTCATTGGCCTCTACCCGCCTAAGGGTCTTGTCTGCAGGGCCACCGCTGCCACCGGGTTCGTGCGGGTCACGGGCACCGGTCTCGTCCAGCAAGGTGTCCGGGCTCAGGTCGTCGTAGGTGACGTTGTCCTCGTGCAGGCTGTCGCTCAACGCCTCGCCGCCAGTCATGCCGCTTTCGGCCACGCGCCGGGGCGGGAACTCGCGGGCCACGTCCGCGGCCGGTCGCTCGTCACCCGCACGCCCCTCGCGCTCGTCCAGGCGCTCGTCGAAGTCCAGTTCATGCACGCTGCCCATGCGGTCTTCGGTGTCGTCGATTTCAGTGGGGGTATAGGGCTTCGGTTTATCTGTTCGGGCCATGTGCGTTCTCCGTCAGGTGGCTTCATTCGGTCGACTGCACTTGCTGTTTGAAGATTCAGAGTTTTTTTGAACTACCGCCCGGGCCGTTGCCTCCCAGATTAGAGACTGCGAACCGCCCGGAGCCCGCCATGGCCAAGCCCCTGCAGGAATATGCGCGCAAGCGCGACTTCAATGCCACGCCCGAGCCCAGCGGCAAGCGCAGCCGTGGCAAGCGGGCCCACGCGCTGCAGTTCTGCATCCAGAAGCACGATGCCAGCCACCTGCACTACGACTTCCGCCTGGAACTCGATGGCACGCTGAAAAGCTGGGCCATCCCCAAAGGGCCGTCGCTGGACCCCAAGGTGCGCCGCCTGGCCGTGCACGTGGAGGACCACCCGCTGGACTACGCCGACTTCGAAGGCCATATCCCCGAAGGGCATTACGGCGCGGGCGACGTGATCGTCTGGGACCGGGGCATCTGGGAGCCCGAAGGTGATGCGCATGAGGCCTATGCCAAGGGCAAACTGCGTTTCCGCCTGCAAGGCGAAAAGCTCGGCGGTGTATGGAACCTGTTCCGCACCCACCTGGCCGGCAAGAAGGAGCAGTGGATGCTGGTCAAGTCGCACGACAGCCAGGCGCGCAGCGAAGCCGACTACAGCATCGTCGACGCCCAGCCCGACAGCGTGCTCAGCGACCGCACGCTGGTGCCGCGCAAGCCGACAGCAAAAAAGGCCGCCGCGCCACGTCGCAAAGCCGCCAGCAAAGGCCGGAAGGTGCCGTTGCCGGCGCAGCTGCAGCCACAACTGGCGACCTTGGTCGACTCCCCGCCCAGTGGCGACTGGCGCTACGAGGTCAAGTTCGACGGTTACCGCATCCTTGCCCGCATCGACGGTGATGACGTGCGCCTGTTCACCCGCAATGGCCATGACTGGAGCGGCAAGATGCCCAGGCAGGTTGCCGCTTTGCGCGCGCTGGGCCTCGATTCGGCCTGGCTCGATGGCGAGGTGGTGGTGGCTGGCGAAAACGGCGCGGCGGACTTCCAGGCGTTGCAGAACGCTTTCGACACCGAGCATGACGAGCACATCACCTATTACCTGTTCGACCTGCCCTTCCTGGGCAGCCAGGACCTGCGCCAGTTACCGCTGCAGGACCGGCGAGACACCCTGCAGCGCCTGCTGGAGCACAACGAATCGGACGTGCTCAAGTACTCCGACGATTTTGACCAGCCGGTCGAATCCCTGCTCGACAGCGCCTGCCGGCTGCAACTCGAAGGCCTGATCGGCAAGCGCGTCGACAGCCCCTACAGCGGCCGCCGAAGCCCCGACTGGATCAAGCTCAAGTGCAAGCAGCGCCAGGAGTTCGTGATCGTCGGCTACACCGACCCCAAAGGCAGCCGCAGCGGCTTTGGTGCCCTGCTGCTGGCCTTGCACGACAACGACAGCGGCGAGTTGCGCTATGCCGGCAAGGTCGGCACCGGCTTCAGTGCAACCACGCTGGCCAGCATCCATGCCCGGCTGAAACCTTTGGAAACCGCCAAGCCGGCCCTGCCCAACCCGCCCACCGGGGCCGAAGCCCGGGGCGTGCACTGGCTGAAACCGCAACTGCTGGCCGAAGTCGCCTATGCCCAGATGACCCGTGACGGCATCGTGCGCCACTCGGTGTTCCACGGCCTGCGCGATGACAAACCGGCTACCGCCATCGACCTGGAGCGCAGCATGCCCGCCAAGACCCTGCCCAAGCGCAAGCAGGCCAAGGCCCCCGAGGCTTTGGGCGAGCTGCGCCTGACCCACCCCGAGCGGGTGGTCGACGCCACCAGCGGCGTTACCAAGCGCGAGGTCGCCGAGTACTACGCCGCTGTCAGCCAATGGATACTGCCCCAGCTCAAGAATCGCCCGGTGGCGCTGGTACGTGCTCCGGACGGGCTGGCCGGGGAGCTGTTCTTCCAGAAGAACGCCGGCCAGTTGCATCTGCCCAACGTGCTCAGCTATGACAAGGCCGAGGCCGGCCAGGCGGCGATGGTCATCAATCGCGCCGACACCTTGATCGGCGCAGTGCAGATGAACATGCTCGAACTGCACACCTGGAACGCCACCGACAAGGACTTCGACAAGCCCGACCGCTTCGTCCTCGACCTTGACCCGGACCCGGCACTGCCGTGGAAGGCCATGCTGGAAGCCACCCAACTGGCCCTCACCTTGCTGGATGAGCTGGGCCTGAAGGTTTTTCTCAAGACCAGTGGCGGCAAAGGCATGCACCTGGTAGTGCCCCTGACCCGGCGTGCCAGCTGGGATGAAGTCAAGGCATTCAGCCACGGCATCGTCGATTACCTGGCCAGGTTGTTCCCCGACAGGCTCAGTGCCGTGTCCGGGCCCAAAAATCGCATCGGGCGCATCTTCATCGACTACCTGCGCAACGGCAAGGGGGCTACCACCGCCTGCGCGTATACCCTGCGCGCACGCGAAGGCCTGCCGGTATCCGTGCCGATCTGGCGCGAGGAACTGCCGCAACTCAAGGGCGCCAACCAGTGGAACATCGGCAACGTGCTTGAACGCCTGGGTGATGTCGACGACCCCTGGGCCGATTATGGCAAGACCAGGCAATCGATCACCGTGGGCATGCGCAAGCAGCTGGGGCTGGCCTGATGACGGCTTGCCTTCAGCGCTACCCCCGCAATGCCTGACCAAGGAGCCGAGCCCATGAGCATTGTCCAGGATTTTGACCTGACCAACCTCGATCGCCTGTTGCGAGCCTTCGGCGAGCGGCAGCAACCGCTCAACCTCGATACCCAGTTGCCGCAGCTGATTCAGGCACTGCAAGCCGACCACCTCGACCTGCTGCCCCTGCCCGGCCAGGGCAATACGCTACGGCGCTGGCAAACCCTCGCCCGGGTGGCAGGCTGTGACCTGGTCTTGGCCAAGCTGTACGAGGGCCACACCGACGCGTTGGCGATCCTTGCCGAATGCGCGGCTGCACACCACGCTGCCGAGGGTATATGGGGCGTGTGGGCCGCCGAACCGCCGGATGCCCGCGCCTGCATTGTCGCCCGTGATGGCGACCAGGTCCGCCTGGAGGGTCGCAAGGCCTGGTGTTCGGGCGCACTGCAGATCGATCGGGCGCTGGTCACGGCCTGGGACCAGCATGACCAACCCCAGCTGGTGGCCATCGAACTGTCCCATCCCAGCCAGGGCCTTGCCATAGACCGCTGGCAGGCCATTGGCATGGCCACCACCGCTAGTGTCGAAGTCGAGTTCAACCACACCCCTGGCATCGCCATCGGCCGCCCCGGGCAATACCTGTCACGCCCCGGCTTCTGGCATGGCGGTGCTGGCATTGCAGCCTGCTGGTACGGCGCCGCCGAGGCGTTGGCCGATTACCTGCGCGAACACTGCCGCAACCCCCGCCCCGACCCACATGCCGACGCTCACCTGGGCGCAGTCGACTCCGCCTTGTACGGCGCCAGGGCGGCACTGCGCGAATGCGCGGCATGGATCGACCGCCAGCCAGGCTCAGACGCCAGCTTCGAAGTGCGCCGCACCCGCGCCCAGGTAGAACAGGCCGTTGAACAGGTGATCCACCACGTTGGCCGGGCGCTGGGCGCCACTCCTTTCTGCCGTGACAACCACTTTGCCCGGCTGAGTGCCGACTTGCCGGTGTTCCTGCGCCAGAGCCATGCCGAGCGCGACCTGGCGGCGCTCGGGGAGCAATTGGCAAAACAGCCGGCGGGAGTCTGGCAACTATGAGCGAGAACCTGATCCAGGCGAACAGCGGTACACCGTGGGCGGACTGGCAGCAGGCCGCGCACCTGGCCAGGGCCACCTGGATCACCCCTCAGCAATTGTGCCCGCCGGGCCGCCGCCTGGTGCTGCTGGCACCGCACCCCGATGACGAGATTCTCATGGCCGGCGGGCTGCTGGCGGGCTTCCACGGCCGGGAAGACGACCTGGTGTTGATCTCCGCCACCGATGGTGAAGCCAGCCACCCTGGCTCTACCCACTGGAGCGAACGCCGCCTGCGCCGGCAAAGGCCACTGGAGAGCCACCATGCCCTGCAACAGCTTGACCTAGACCTCGGCCGCCTGGACTGGCGACGGCTCCACCTCAAGGACGGCGCGTTGCCACGTGACGAGGCATTTCTGCTCAACCACCTGAGCCAGTTGCTCAGGCCTGACGACCTGCTGATGGCTACCTGGAGCGGCGATGGCCACTGTGACCACGAAGCCGTAGGCCGGGCTGCCGCGCAGGCGGCCCGGATGCGCAAGGCGCAATGCCTGGAAGTACCCGTGTGGGCGTGGCACTGGGCACGACCGGACGACCCGCGTCTGCCGTGGCCGCGTGCCCACCGCATTCAGCTGGACGAGGCCCGCCTGGCCCGCAAGCGCAAGGCCCTGGCCGCCCATGTCAGCCAACTCGAACCGGACGGCCAGCGCCCGCCCGTACTGCCGCCGAACTTGCTGGATTGTCTGCTGCAACCTTTCGAACTGGTGTTCCTGTAAATGGAGTTGTCATGAGCCTCGACCCACAGTATTTCGCCGACCTGTACGCCACCAGTGAAGACCCTTGGGCCTTTCGCACCCGCTGGTACGAAAAGCGCAAGCGCGAGCTGGTCATGGCCTGCCTGCCGCGCCAGTGCTACCAGCGCGTGTTCGAGCCCGCTTGCGCCAATGGCGAGCTCAGCGCCTTGCTGGCCGAGCGTTGTGCCAACCTGGTGTGCCAGGACCTGGACCCTACTGCGGTAGCGCTGGCCGGTGAACGCTTGGCTGGGCTGCGCAATGTCTCGGTGGAACTGGCGCGGCTGCCGGCGGACTGGCCAGGTGGGCGTTTCGACCTGATCGTGCTGAGCGAGGTGGGTTACTACCTCGACCCGACCGACTGGTTGCAGGTGATCGAACAGTCGGTGGCCAGCCTGACCTACGACGGCGGGCTGCTGGCCTGCCACTGGAAGCATCCCATCGCCGGCTGCCCGCAGGACGGGCGTGAAGTGCACCGCATGCTGGCCCGGCACCTTCCGCTGTATCTGCAGTTCCAGCATGACGAGGCGGACTTCTTGCTGGAGTACTGGTCCTCTCAGCCCAGCGTGGTCGACCTCGATGAGACCTGCCCATGATTGCCGTGGTGATCCCGGCCCACAACGAGGCCCGGCGCCTTGGGCGCTGCCTGCGGGCAGTACTGGCTGCCGCCCTGCAGGCGCAGCAGGCGGGGCACCAGGTGGAGGTGCTGGTGGTGCTGGACCGCTGCAGCGATGGCAGCGCCGCCGTGGCAAGGCGGTTCGGTGTACAGGTGCTGACCGTGGATGCCGGCAACGTCGGTATGGCCCGCCGGGTGGGCGCGGCATACATGCTCGAGCGCGGCGCGCAGTGGCTGGCGTGCACCGATGCCGACAGCCGGGTGCCGGCGCACTGGCTGCTGTCGCAACTGGCCTGCAGGGCCGAGGTAGTGTGCGGCACGGTGCACGTCGAGTACTGGCAACCCTGGCAGACAGCGGCCTTGCGCAAGCTGTACCACAGCCGTTACCAGGCACATGAAGGGCATCGGCATGTGCATGGGGCCAATCTGGGAGTGTGTGCCGACGCCTATGATCGCGTGGGCGGCTTCCAGCCACTGGCGGCGCATGAGGATGTGCAACTGGTCAGCGACCTGCAGGCCAGTGGTGCGCAGATCGTATGGACCGCCAGGCACAGCGTGGCCACCAGCAGCCGGCGCGACAGCCGCGCCCGCGAAGGGTTTGGTGATTATCTGGCGGGGTTGCAGACACAGATCTGATAGTGGTTCGCAAGCGGCGCGTACCCTGTGGGAGCAACTGTCTTGCTCGAATCCTAAAAGCCGGCGCGATCCCTGTGGGAGCGGCTTTAGCCGCGAAGAATTCAATGCGGTGCATGGCACCGGCTGCGCCGGTGTTCGCGGCTAAAGCCGCTCCCACAGGAGCCCCGCGTTATGTACAGTTCCATGCGAGCTGGCTTGCGGGGACGATCTCTTTCACGACGCCTTGCGTGTCTTCTTCGCCGGCTTCTTGCCACCGAGGCTGCGCTTGAGCAGTTCGGTGAGGTCGAGGATGTCCGCGCCTTTCCCTGCTTCCGTCGCCTCGCCCTTCTCCACGGTCTCGATCTTGCCCTTGCTGGCCTTTTCTTCCACCAGGTCCATGATGGTCTGGCGAAAGGCATCGTGGTAATCCGCAGGCTTCCACTGCCCGCTCATGTCTTCGACCAACCGCTTGGCCATGTCCAGTTCGCGCTTGTCCACCTTGGCCTCGGTGACGCTGCTGTCCAGCTCCAGCGTTTCCAGCCCACGCACTTCTTCAGGCCAGCGCAAGGTGATCATCACCAGTGCATCATCCAGCGGCCGCAACAACGCCAGGTGCTGGCGGGTGTGCAGCACTACCGTGGCCAGCGCCACCTTGCCGGTCTTCGCCAGGGTTTCGCGCAGCAAGGCGTATACCTTGCCGCCACGGCGGTCGGGGGTAAGGTAATACGGCGTGTCGAAGTGCTGCAGCGGGATCTCGCCAGCCTCCACGAAGGAAAAGATATCGATCGTCTGGGTCGCCTCGGGCCGGGCCTTGCGGATTTCCTCCTCGCTGATCACCACGTAGCGGCCCTTCTCGAACTCGACGCCCTTGACGATGTTTTCCTTGTCGATTTCCTTGCCAGTGACCTTGTTCACCCGCTTGTAGCCGACCGGCTCCATGCTGCGCTTGTCGAGCCAGTCGAAATCGACCCGCTCGGTGCGCACCGCGGTATTGAGGGCCACGGGGATATGCACGAGGCCGAAACTGATGGCGCCTTTCCAGATTGCCCTAGCCATTGAAGGTGCTCCCAGGGTTGCCTGCCAATACCTGAATCGACTGCAACGGGCGGCGAAGGTTTAAACGCCCCGCCCTACGGCAGCGGGTTGCCGCCGGTCACGCCGAACACCTCGCCGGTGATGTAGCTGGACTCCTGGCTGGCCAGCAACACATACACCGGCGCACACTCGGCGGGTTGCCCCGGTCGCTTCATCGGCGTTTGTGCGCCGAACTCGGGGATTTTCTCCGGCGGCTGGCCGCCACTGGGCTGCAGCACGGTCCAGATAGGCCCCGGGGCCACGGCATTGACCCTGATGCCGCGCTCGATAACCTGCTTGGCCAAGGCCTTGGTAAAGGCGACGATCGCGGCCTTGGTGGTGGCATAGTCGAGCAAGGTGGCCGAAGGCTGGTAGGACTGGATCGAGGCGGTATTGATGATGGTCGCCCCCGCCGGCATCAGCGGAACAGCTGCCTGGCACAGCCAGAACAGCGCGTAGACGTTGGTTTTCAGGGTGTGATCGAACTGTTCGTGGCTGATCTGGCTGATGTCCTTGCGCGCCTCCTGCTTGCCGGCGACGTTGACCAGGATGTCCAGCCCGCCAAGTTGCTCATGGGCCTGGTCGACCAGCTCCTTGCAGAACTGCTCATCCTTCAGGTCACCGGCAATTGCCACCACCTTGCGGCCTTCGGCTTCAATCAGCTTGATGACTTCGCGGGCATCGGGTTGCTCGATGGGCATGTAGTTGAGGGCAATGTCGGCACCCTCACGGGCAAAGGCGATGGCCACTGCACGGCCGATGCCCGAATCCGCACCGGTGATAAGCGCCTTGCGCCCTGCCAGGCGGCCAAAACCCTTGTAGGTGGTTTCGCCGTGGTCTGGCTCGGGCTGCATGTTGGCATCCAGCCCCGGTGCTGGTTGGCCTTGGGCCGGGAATGGTGGATGCGGGTACTGGGTCAGCGGGTTCTGCATGCTGAACTGGTCGTGGGGTTTGTTAGGCATGGGGGCCTCTCCTCTGGTGTACCGGTGTTGGCCCATTCGCGGGCTTGCCCGCGAAGGCCGTCTTACCGTTTTCGAGGAGAGCCCTCATCGATGGTTTTTTTCGACTGGCCCAAACACCGACCAGCGGTCACACCGGGCTAAACAGCACCCGCCTGAAGGCCTCGGCAGCCAAGTGCACCTGTACCGCCCAGTCCTGCGCCGCGTCACTGCCGGCATCATCGGAAATGTACTTCAGGCACACGAACGGGATGCCTTCGCTGCGTGCGATCAGCGCCAGCACGTAGGCTTCCATGTCGACCACGTCATAGGGTGCATCGCCATGGTTGATCTCGAAGCTGTCACCACTGCCGCAGGTCTCCAGGGCCAGGCCGGGGATCTGCGCGCCATGCTCCAGCACCAGCGGGATGTCCGACAGAGGCGTCTGGTAGCGGGCGAAACCCAGCGGGGTCACATCCATGTCGCGCTGCACGAAGCGGGTGCAGCACACCACCTCGCCCTTGCCATGGCGCTGGCTGCCGGCCGAGCCGAGGTTGACGATCAGCCTGGGCCGGCGCGCAGCAATGGCCTTGGTCAGGGCGATGGCGGCATTGACCTTGCCGATGCCGGTGAACACGGTGTTGACGTCAGCGAATACATCGCCGGCCTCGGCTTCGAGGGCGAAGACAAACAACGTGTCGTCCAGGGAAATGTCGGGGAATTGCTTGATCAGCATCATGGCGCAGGTGGTTCCGGGTGGCTGCGAAAGGCGCGGCCATTTTCGGTCAACCCCGGCTAATTGCAAGCCCCGGCGGCCACCACGGCTCGTAATGCCTGCGCCCTGCCCAAGCCTGCAGCGCTGGCCTGGGCCAGGCATTGCAGCTGCTGGTCGGCATGGGTGCCATCGCGCAGCAGGCGCTGTGCATGCAGGAAGGCGCGTTCGGCGTCTACAGTGTCGATCGGCAACTGTTCCTGCAACTGGGCCAACCAACCTGCGGCCGTGACCGGCTGCTGCTCATGCAGACCAATGAACTCGCCCTGGCGCCCATGGCGCATGGCGCGCCAGTAGTTTTCCTGGGTGATCCAGCGCTGCTCGCGGTTGCAGGCGGACGAGTCGTGCCGGTACACGATGCTGTGCTCGACCAGGTGACGAAATAGCGCGGCGATGCACAGCGCGTCCTCCAGCCGCGGGCAGCCATCGCAGATGCGCAGTTCGACCGTCGGGAAGCGCCGTGAAGGCCGGATCGCCCACCAGAAGTCGCCATCCGCGGCCAGCGACCCTGTGCGTTGCAGCAATGCACGGTAGCGCTCGTAGGCAGCCCAGTCCGGCAACGGCTCGGGCAAACCCATGTGCGGCCACTCCCCGCAAATTACCCGCCGGTAGCTCATGTAGCCGGTGCACTGGCCTGCCCACAGCGGGGATGACGTGCTCAGCACCAGCAACAGAGGCAGCCAGCCCAGAACACGGTTGATCAATTGGATGCGGTCGCAACCTGGCGGTACGCCCACGTGAACATGCAGGCCGTTGAGCAGGCTGCGCCGCGCCACATGCCGGTAGTCAGCGAACAGTTGCTGGTAATGCGCAGGGGTTGCAGGTTTCTGACGCAGCCAGGCGGCATTGGGGTGGCTTGCCGCGCCGTACAGGCCCATGCCCTCTTCGGCCAGCGCTGTGTTCAGCCGCTGGCGGCTGTGCTGGAAGAACTCGCGTGCCTCGAACAGGTTGGCGAACACCGGCGAGGCCACCTCGATCTGGCTGCGGAACATTTCCTGGGCAAAATGCTGGCCCAGCGCCTTGCGACAACGCCCGAGCACGGCTGGCGAAGGTGTGGCTGGCACCTGCCCCGTGTTCAGGTTCACCAGCAGGTATTCTTCCTCGATGCCGAACGTGCAGGGTCGGGCCATGCTGCCTCAGCTGTTGCGGGTGACTGTGAGCACCACCGCGGCGATGCGCTCGACCTGCTCGTAACCGGGTTCGTTCAGTTGCTCGCCAAACACGTCCGGGTCGATTTCCCGATACACCCAGGACCATTCCGGGCCTGCCAGGCGCAGGCGAATGGCTTCGAGCAAGGCATCACGGCCTTCGCTTATCGCCACGCCGGTATACAACAATAGCGAGCCCCCCGAGCCGAGCCGCTCGCAAGCTTGCTCGACGATACGCAGCGAAAGCTGCGCGCCGAGCGAACCACCGCCATGCCGATAGGTACGTTGGCAGGCATCCAGCATGTACGGCGGGTTGGCAACGATAAGGTCGAACAGCCCGGTAATGCCGTCGAGCACGTCACTGGGTTCCACGGAAACATTGCTCAAGCCCGCCAATGCCGCGTTGATCGCGGTATAACGCAGCGCGAGCGGGTTGATATCCACGGCGCTGACCTGGGCATGGGGCGCCGCGCGGGCGATCAGCAAGGCGCCGACACCCGTGCCGCACCCGATATCCACGGCATGCTCGACACGCTTGGGGATGCGTTGCAGGTGATCGTGAATCACTTGGGCGAAACGGTAACTGTCGGGGCCGAGAAACACTGCGTCGGTTTCCTCGGTGGGGTAAGCAGAGTGCAGCAGCAGCAGGTCGTCGATCGTGGACCAGCGCACGGTGCTGATCAGCAGTTCTCCGTGCTGCTTAAGCACCTGGGCCCGCCGCATCTGGTCCAGCTCATCGGCAGAAACCAATGACGAACGGAACGGGCGGCTCCAGCCGAACACATCGCGCACTGTCCTGGCTTGCCCGGCTTCCGGGCGCGCATTCACGCGAGCATGGGTTGCCGGGGTGACACAGGTGAAGCGGTAGCCGTCGGCGCGCAGGCGCCTGCCCAATTGCAGCATTGCCTGGTCAGCCTGGATTTGTTGTGGATCGAGCAGCATCAGCGGGTTACCTCCTGATTCAGGCCGGTAGCACGCAAGTAGCGCCGGGTGGCCAGCAACCCTTCCGGTGTCGCATGACGGTTACCGGACATCGTGTCGATCAACGTCTGGATATCGGCGTCCGGGGCAGGAGTCGCGAGCGTATCATCCGATTCCACCTTCACCTCCCAGCTGCCGGGCAGCACGCGACGCCCGCGGGCTTGCAAGCCTGCAGCGATCCAGTCGTGCCATAGCTGTTTTTCATACGCCGTGAACACGCCATACATCGGTGCCGAGGGGCCATCGATGAGTCCCCACCAGCGGCTGTTGGCGGGTGCTTCACCACGGCGGATCCAGCCCTGTGCCTGCAAGGCTTGCAGAAACGCGGGCATGGCACCGGGCTCGGCCAGCCATTGGTTGACGGTGCGTTTTTGCAAGCGGCAATGGTCGGAATGCATGAATTGGCCAAAATTGCGCTTGCGCTCCAGTGCCGACAGCAGCTCGGATTCAAGATCGAAGCTGCTGATCAGGCTGGGTGTATCAAGCCCCAGGTCATTCAAGCGGTACCCGCTGCGCACCCGCTGGTAGAACTGACCAGCGTCGTCGACCGGGCAGAATTGGCGTAGCGCCTGGATGGACAGATGCGCATGCCCGCTGGCCGCGTTGTCGATGGTCACATGGAGCTGGAAATAATGGCCATCGATGCCCACTTCCGCCAGTTCGTAAGTGGTAATCAGCAAATGCAACGGTGGTTGTTCATAGCCCAGGTTGTAGCCGATCAGCTCGGGAAGAAAATCATCGCCATGGCGCCCCAATGCCAACTGCAAGGCACCTTGCAGGTAACGCTGGTCGTCCAATTCAGGCAGGCCCAGGCAACCCAGCCGGCTCAACAGCCGTTGGTAGATCAGCACATGGTTGCAGCGCGGATCACCGCCACCCAGTTCTTCCAAGTAGGTGCGAATCAGGCCGTGATAGCGCGGATCGCCCCAGTGACGCAAGGTGCTGTGCAGCCATGCCCCGTCCACTGCCTTGGTGGGCGCCACTTGTTGCAGGAACCACAACGCCTGGGCGCGGTTGGCAAAGTAGCGCCGAGGTGCGCCTTGGCGGCGTTGTTCGAGGTAACCGGCATAAGCTTCGGCCACCTGGCTTGCATGGCCAGCGCTCCAGGCTTCCAGCTGAGCAGGATCGGCAGGCAGGTCATCCGGCAAACGCTGCGCGCGTGCCAATTGTTCGCTCAGCCAAGCTTTGCTCGTGGTGTCGTGGCTCACGAGCAGCTTGTGGTAACGCTCCTTCAGGCTTGGCCCAGTTGCCGAAGCCGGTATCACCGCGCCGGTCTTGCGGGTCATTACCGTCATGCCGTAGTCCTTGTCCGCGTTTTATTGGCTGGGTTTCTGCCCGGGCATCGGTTCAGGGGCCGGCGCCGGTTGGGTAGCGGGTTTGTCGCCGGGTTGCTGCATCTGCAGCGAAGGTTTGCTTTGGTCTGCATCCTTTGCCGGGTGGTCGTTGTCCCGGTCGAAACAGCCACCCAGCAAGCCAAGCGTGCCCACCAGCGCTATCAGGGGGATCAATCGCATGGGGTTCTCCTCATGTGCAGAATCGCAGTGCCCGATCACCCGGGCACTGCGTAGGCTCACTTACGAACGGCCGCCCTTGCGGCCCGATTCGCTGGTACGGCCACCACCGGATTGCTGGCCGCCCTTGCGCCCAGCTTCGGAGGCTTTTTCGCGGTCATTGGCAAAGTTGCCCGGGTTCTTGTTGCCACCCTGGCTGCCTTGCTGGTTGCCGGTGCGGCTGTTCTCTTTGTTGGCCATGGTCTTAAACCTCGTATGACTTCGGAATGCACGGCATTACCCGCCGTACACCTGTTGGGAGTTCGGTCATTTCGGCGGATTCGGTTTAATGCGAAGCGTTCGGACCAGCGGCATTAAATAAGCGGCATCAGCATATTTGGCGCGCCTGTCAGTCGCGCGATGTGCTTTCCAGGCGTGCCTGTCGCCTTCCCAGCACCCCGCCGGTCAGCGCCCAACCCAAGGCAATCAACGTACCGATCAACATCGCCAGTTGCGGATACTCGCCCATCACGTCCAGCGCGCGTTTGAGCCAACCACTCAACGCATCACCGCCGCGGTAAACCACGGTGTCGATGAAGTTCTTGGCCTTGTACTTGTCCTCGACGGGCAGCACGGTGAACAGCATCTCCCGCCCCGGCCGCACCAGCGCGTACTCACCCGCCCGACGCACCACCATCACCACCACGAACCCGGCGAACATCGGGGCCAGTGCCAGCCACAGGAAGCCCGCAGCCATCACCAGCGGCACCGCCACCAGCAGCACGCCCACCCCCAGCCGGCGTGCCAGGCGACCGGTGAGGAACACCTGGGTGAGGATGGCCAGGGCCTGTACCACGCTGTCGATCAGGCCGAACACCTGGGTTTGCCGGGTACGGTCGGTGAAGGTTTGGCTGACGATGCGTGCCTGCTCGAAATACAGGAAGGTGCTGACACTGGCGAGCAACACCACGAACAGGGCAATGCCCAACAGGTAGGGCGAGCGCAGTACGGCAGTGGCACCGGCAAACGGGTTGCCGCCCAGTGGCCGGGAATCCACCCGCTCGGCTTGCGCCGGTAGAAGGTTGAGCTTTCGCCAGCGTTGCAAGTACAACGTAGCGCCAATGCTGCCCAAAAGAAGCGCTGCGGCCAGCAACAGCAAGCCGGCATGGCCCAGCGGCGCTACCAGCAGCGTGCCCAGGATGGGGCCGCTGAGTCCACCCAGGCTGGCCCCGGCCGCCAGCAGGCCGAACAGGCGCTTGCCTTGTGCGGTGGAAAACAGGTCGGCGAGCACGCTCCAGGCCAGCGAGATGCTCAGCAGGTTGAACACCGACAACCAGATGTAGAAGGCCCGCGCCGCCCATGAAGCTTCCGGATTGCGGGCAAACAGCACGGCGAACAGCAGCAGGTTGCTGGCGAAAAAGCCGTAGGTACATGGCAGGATGTACCGGCGCTGCACCTTGGAGGCCAGCCAGCCAAACAACGGCAGGCACGCCAGGGTGGCGACGAAAGTGCCGGTGAACAGCCATTGCAGGTTGTCCACGCCACCGGCGACGCCCATGGTTTCGCGCACCGGGCGCAGCATGAAATAGCCAGTGAACAACAGGTAGAACAGCAGCAAACCGGCGATCACCGCCGGCCCTTCGCCGGGCTGGATGTTCAGCCCCTGGTCCAGGCGCCGCCGCCAGGCTGCCATGGTGTCAGGCAAACTGCTTGATCAGCGCCTGTTGCTGCGCCAGGGTCAGCAACGGCCCGTGCCCGGCCTTGATCTGGTCAAGTTGGCGCTCGGGCCGGCTGGTCGCGGGGATGACCGTGGTCACCGCCGGGTGACTGATGGCGAACTTGAGAAACAGCTGCGCCCAGCTGCCGACACCCGCCTCTGCGGCCCAGCCGGGCAAGGCCTGGTCCTTCACCCGGGCGAACAGGCGGCCATCGTCGAACGCCCGGTTGACCAGCACGGCGACGCCCTTGTCCTGGCACAGCGGCAGCAGTTCGCGGGCGGCGTCGGGGGCATTGACCGAGTAGTTGATCTGGATGAAGTCCAGCGGCTCGCTGCGCACGATGCGGGCTACCTCGTCCTGGCCACTGTTCAGGTAATGGGTGATGCCGACATAGCGGGTCTTGCCCTGCTGCTTCAATTCGCGGGCATAAGGCAGCTGGGTCTGCCAGTCGCGCAGGTTGTGGATCTGCAGCAAGTCGACCTTGTCGGTGCGCAGGCTCGCGAGGCTGCCGGCCCATTGCGCTTCGGCGTCTGCCCGGCTGTCGGCGGCGATCTTGGTGGCAATGAAGCATTGCCGGTGCCAGCCGCCCTCTTCCAGCAGCTGGCCGAGAATGCTGTCGGCGCCGCCGTAGTTGGGCGAGGTGTCGATAACCCGGCCACCGCCTTCGAAGAACGCCTGCAGTACAACTTTCAGCTGCTGGTACTGGGCAGAACCGGCTTGCACTTCGAAACTGCCGGAGGTACCGGCGCCGATCGCCGGCAGCGCTTCACCGGTGCTCGGCACTTGGCGGGTCAGCAAACCCGCCGGGGCAGCGGCGTGCAACCAGGGGCTGGCGGCCAGCAAGCCCAAAGTGGCACCCGCACGTAGGACATCACGACGTGCGTACATGGAAAAGCTCCCGTCATGAAGCGGAAACTTTCAAGGCTAGCCGCTGCCCCCGGCTGCGTCCGGTGTTTCTGTATCTGGATGTTTAGCGATCAGGCTTGCAGCAACAGGCTCAGGTCGACACCCGTCTCGCTCATCGGCGGACACCAGTAGTATCCACCGGTCAGTGGCCGGCTGAAGCGGTACAGGCCGTCGATGATGCCGTCCTCCAGGCCGCTCATGCGCCGCAGCTGCACCTCGAACGCATCGAAGCTGTGGCCCAGGGCCACGAAGGCCAGGCCAGCGCCCCGTTGGTCTGCCCAGGCCACCGAACGACGGACCATGAACGCTTCTGGTTCGAAACTTTCCTGGGCCGTGCGCTTGACGTGGGCGGACTCGGGGGCGTCGTCGAGCTCTTCGTTGTCGCTAAGGCGCCGGCCGATGATGTTGTCCTGGTCAGCCTGGGGCAGCGACTTGAAGTACTCCAGGTCGTGCTTCCACAGCTGGAACGCGGCAAAGCTGGAGCCATCGGCGCCAATTGCCGCCTGCACGGCTTCTTCGTCCACCGGGTTTTCGGTGCCGTCCTCATAGCCGGTCAGGTCATGGCCGCCACGGTGCAGGAAGCCATCGACGCTGTCGGCCAGGCGCAGGGCCGGAGCCAATGCCAGCTCAAGGGCCTGGGCCCGCAGCAGCAGGTCACCGCGCTCGTCGCCACGCAGCCACAGCCACAGGGCGTGTTGGGTGCTGGGGTTCTCCACTGCAGCATCCAGCTGAGGGAAGGCGCGCAAGCCAGGTACGTCACGGCCCAGGGCCTTGGCCAGCGGGGCGCCGACACCCAGAATCAACTGTTCGCCATCGACCTGCGGCAGCAAGGCATCCAGGGCGACAGGCAGGGCCTCGGGCGACTGCAGGGAGAAGAACAGGTGACGGGCGTGGGCCGGCACCGGGGTGGCAAGCAGACCTTGCTGGAACGGCATGACAGGCTAATCCTCGGTAAAAACAGGAATGCTACTGCGCCTGCGGGCCTGCTGCAACGCGGCATACAGCCTCGCTGGGCGCTGCGCTCGGTAACAAACGGTTACCAAGGGCTGGCGTTTTGCCATTAGCTATCAATCGGGGCCGACCTACACTCCACCGGATCCTTCGCCCGAGAGACCGCCCATGACCGCCTCCCCTTTGCTCACCGCTTTTCTGCCGCTGGCCCTGGGCATCATCATGCTCGGTCTCGGGTTATCGCTGACCCTGGCCGACTTCGCCCGCGTGGTGAAGTACCCCAAGCCGGTGGTGGTAGGCCTGGTTTGCCAGATCCTGCTGCTGCCGCTGGTGTGCTTCCTGATCGCCAACGGGTTTGGCCTGGAGTCGGCGCTGGCGGTGGGGCTGATGTTGCTGGCCGCCTCGCCGGGCGGTACCACGGCCAACCTGTTCAGCCACCTGGCCCATGGCGATGTGGCATTGAATATCACCCTGACGGCAGTCAACTCGCTGATCGCGATCCTGACCATGCCACTGTTGGTGAACCTGTCGCTGAGCTGGTTCATGGCATCGGACCAGGCCATACCGCTGCAGTTTGCCAAGGTGATGCAGGTGTTTGCCATCGTCCTGCTGCCGGTGGCGCTGGGCATGCTGGTTCGCCGCTTTGCACCCGCCTTCGCCGCGCGCATGGAGAAGCCGATGAAGCTGGTGGCTGCGTTGTTCCTGGCGTTCACCATCGTCCTGGCGCTGGCCAAGGACTGGCAGACCGTGGTTGCCTACGCGCCGGTGGTGGGCCTGGCCGCGCTGCTGTTCAACCTGCTGAGCCTGAGCGTGGGCTACTGGGTACCGCGCCTGCTGAACATTCCCAAGCGCCAGGCGATTGCGATCGGCATGGAGATCGGCATCCATAACGGCACCTTGGCGATTGCCCTGGCATTGAGCCCTTCGCTGCTGAACAACGCCACCATGGCAGTGCCGGCGGCGCTGTACAGCCTTATCATGTTCTTCACCGCGGCGGCGTTTGGCTGGTGGGTGAGCCGCGGGCATGTGGTGGCGCAGCCCAAGGGTGAAACGGTGAATTGAGGGCCTTTCCACGTACCCTGTGGGAGCGGGTTTACCCGCGAAGAATCCAACTCGGTGCATGGCACCGGCTGCGCCGGTGTTCGCGGCTGAAGCCGCTCCCACAGGGTCCCTGCTGACTCAATGAGTCATGTGCAGTTGCATCATCGTGGGCTGCTCTGCCAGTCCCTGTCACAACTGGCTGCGCTTGTGCCGCAACTGCTGTTTCAACACCTTCAACGGCGGTGCATAGAAGAACCCGAACGACACACTCCCCGTTCTCCCCTTCACCGCATGATGCAACCGGTGTGCGCGGTGCAGGCGCTTGAGGTAGCGGTTGACCGGCCGTGGCTTGCGTGGCCAATGCCGATGAAAGAACCCGTCGTGGGCCACGACATACAGCACGCCGTACCCCGCCACGCCGCCACCCACCCACTGCAAGGGCGCAAAACCACCCTTGCCCAGAGCCACCAGCAGCGTGGCGATCAGCCCCAGGGCTACCAGGTACAGGTCATTGGTTTCGAGCATGCCCAGTTGCGGCTCATGGTGCGAGCGGTGCAACCACCAGCCCCAGCCATGCATGATGTACTTGTGAGCCAGCGTGCCAACGCCCTCCATGGCCACCAGGGTGCCGAACAGTACGGCGAGATTGAACAGCATGGAACGGTCCGGGGGATGGCAAGGGAAGGCGCAAGGGTACCGATTGCCCGCGTTTTTTTCCATGCAGGCGTGACCGGTTGCGGGCCCTTGCGGATGAAGCCATTGTCATGTTTTTGCCCTTGACCTGGCCTGCCACGGGGCGTAACGTCCGCGGCGCAATTTTGCATCCCTGAACAGGAGACCTGCATTGGACAGTAGCCCCAGTCGCATGCGACAGGCCCACGTGGCGCGCTAGTCCGGCAGTGTCCTGCACTGTCTGGCCGGCCTGGCAAGACGGTGGTTTCTTGTAATCCCCCTCTTCTTCCTCCCCCTTCGTGGTCCTGCGCATTTTCTGGTTTTTCAACCGCGCCAGCTGATGGCGTTCTTGCGGGCGTGTGCCCGTGGAAGAGGTTTGCTATGGATTGGAAAGTATTTCTGCTGCGTGTCAGCATCGCCCTGCTGCTGGGGGCGCTGATCGGTGCCGAACGTCAACTGCGCCAGCGCCTGACCGGGCTGCGCACCAATGCACTGGTCAGCACCGGTGCCTGCCTGTTCGTGCTGATGACCCAGGCGGTGCCGGGCATGGCGCCCACCGATGCGTCGCGTATCGCCGCGTACGTGGTATCGGGCATCGGTTTTCTGGGTGGCGGCGTGATCATGCGTGACGGGTTCAACGTACGTGGCCTGAACACTGCCGCCACGTTGTGGTGCACGGCCGCAGTCGGCGTGCTGTGCAGCCTCGGGCTGCTGCTGGAAGCGACGCTGGGTAGCCTGGTGGTGCTGTGTGCCAACATCCTGTTGCGCGACATTGCCCAGCGCCTGGACCGCCAGGAAGTGGTGCCGGCCAGCGAGGTGGAGCAGCACTTCGAGGTGCGCATCGTCTGCCGCGCCGAGGACGAGATCCAGGTCCGCAGCCTGATGTTGCACAGCCTGGGCGACCCGCAGCTGCGCCTGCAGTCACTGCACAGCGAAGACCTGGCGAACCCCGCACGCCTGGAAGTACGCGCCGAACTGCTCGGCACCGCGCAGGCGCCAGCGCAACTGGAACGGTTGGTCAGCCGGGTGAGCCTGGAGAAAGGTGTAAGCTCGGTGCGCTGGCAATTGCAGCCGCAGGTGCTGGCGGCAGACTAGAACGAAAGGACTTCTTCATGCGCATTCGCCCTACCCTCGTGCAAGACATTCAATGGCTCCCGGACGTCGAGCGCTCGGCGGCCCAGGCTTTTGCCGCCCGGCCGGCGCTGGCATGGCTGGCGCAAGGAGATGTGATGGACTGCGGCGCCCATCAGGCATTTGTCGAAGCTGGCGGGAGCTGGGTGGCCGAGGGGCCGGATGGGCGCATTCTGGGGTTTGCCTGTGCCCGGCTCGTGGATCAGGCGCTGCATCTTCATGAAATTTCGGTGCGCCGGGAGGCCCAGGGGCAAGGTGTCGGGCGCAAGCTGCTGCAGCAGGTGGTCGATGCGGCGCGCCATGCGGGGGCGCGGGAGCTGACCTTGACCACCTTTACCGATGTGCCATGGAATGCGCCGTTCTATGCGCGGTTAGGGTTCGAGGTGATCGATGAGGGGCTGCTGGATGCACGCTTGCAGCAGATTCTGGCGGACGAGCGTGCCCATGGGCTTGCGGGCCGTTGTGCGATGCGCCTTGGCTTAGATATTTAGACCCCGGGGCTGCTTTGCAGCCCATCGCCGGCAAGCCAGCTCTTACCTTGACCGCATCGGCCTCGAGCCATGCGCTATCCCCTGTGGGAGCTGGCTTGCCGGCGATGGGGCCGGTACAGGCAATCGAGGGCCTTTATTCATCTACGCCCACCACTGCACGTTCTGCCAGGCAATACCCGTCCCGCCCCCGGCGCTTGGCCTGGTACAGCGCCGCATCCGCTGCCGCCATCAGGCGCTCGGCCGTCACCCCCTCCCGCGCCAGGTCACCCACGGCAATCCCCGCGCTGCACGACACCCGCCCCAGTGGGCTACCTGCATGCTCCAGCATCTGACGCCGCAACAGCTGTTGCACTTCCTGCACCAGCAGCTCCGCCCCGCGGGCATCGGTATCGGGGAGCAGCAGTGTGAACTCCTCGCCCCCATAGCGCACAGCCAGGTCGGCCGGCCGCTTCAGTGCCTGCTGCAGCACCTCGGCAAAGCGCCGCAGGCACTGGTCGCCCGCTGGGTGCCCGTAACGGTCGTTGTAGGCCTTGAAGTAATCCAGGTCGAGCATCACCAGCGCCAGCGAGTAGCCCTGGCGTCGTGCCCGACGCAGTTCCGGCTCGAACACTGCGTCCAGCCGCCTGCGGTTACCCAGGCCGGTCAGGCTGTCGGTCAGTGCCAGGGCCTTGAGGGTCTGGTGTGCCTGGTGCAGCGCCCGCTCGATGACAATACGCTCGCGTAACTGGCGCAACACCACACCACCAAACGCTGCCAGCCCCACCAGCAACAGCAGCAACACTGCCACCGACTTGATCGCATCGTGCCGCCAGGGCGCGACGATCGATTCCCGCGACAAGCCGGCCTCCACCACCAACGGGTAGCTGGCCAGCGCGCGATAGCCATACAGCCGTGGCGTACCGTCCACCACGGCGACCGCCTCGGCCACCCCTTCGCTTGCATGCGGCAGGTGCTTGCGGAAGATCTCGCTGCTGCTAAGGCTGCGGCCAATCACCTGTTCGACGAACGGCCGCCGTACCAGGATGGTGCCGTCGCGCTTGGCCAGTACCAGCGCGCCGCGTTCGTCGATCTTGAAGTCGCCGTAGTAGCGTACGAACCAGTCCACCTTGATGGTGCCCAGCAACACCCCGGCGAAGCTGCCATCGGCGTATTGCAGGCGCCGCGAAATGGGGATGATCAGGTCGCCAGTAGAACGGCTGCGCACCACCGAGCCGATGTGGACCCTGCGGTCGGTATGCTCGCGGTGGTAGATGAAGTAGTCGCGGTCGGCATTGTTGGCATTGGGCGGGACTACCGCCTGGTCGGTAACGATCCAGCTGCCATCCGGGCCATACACGAACAACCCGTGCAACTGCGGCATGATGCTTTTCTGCTGGACCAGCAAGGTATGCAGGCGCGGCCGGTCGATGTGCTCGAAGCCGTCGCCTTCCAGGCGCTCGGCCAGAGCCGCGGTAATTGCGTCGACCTGGCGGATGGCATCTTCCGCATGCTGCGCCGTGGCCCGGGCCAGATTGGAGACCATGTTCTCGGCATTGGTGAAGGCGTGCCGGTAGTCGCGCCAGATGCGCCAACCTTCCACCACGACGAAGGCGAGCATCACCACCAGCATGAACGCGAGTACCAGGCGGAACAGCGCCACGGCCCGGCCCTCGCCGGTTATCGCGAAGAGCCCGTCCTCATCCTGTTTCCTGGCTGCGCACATTGAAATCCCTAGCCTTACCGCGTTTGCCGCGTTTCACTATAGTTCAGCATCACCTGAGCGCAGCCGACCAGGAAAAAGATTAAACCTTTGCTCCCCATTCACCCTCAACCGTACGCGACACTGAGGTCGCGCCACGGTTTAAGGAGTGAAGCATGAGCAGTCTCTTCATCAAGCGTGTCGGTTTTTCCATGGTGTTGGGCTTGGCATCGGTGCAGGCAATGGCGGCGAGTTCCGATGACTTCGTCGAAGCGGCCACCGAGGCCGGTATTGCCGAAGTGGTCACCGGCAAGCTGGCTCTGGAAAAAACTCAGAATGCCGAAATCAAGACCTTTGCCCAGCAGATGGTCAGCGACCACACCAAGGCCAATCAGAAACTCGGCGACATCGCTCGCAAGCTCGACATCTCCGTACCCGATGAGGCGGCAATAACCGACAAGGTCAAGAAAATGATCCTGGAATGGCGAGAGGAGTCGTTTGACAAGTCTTACGTCAACAACCAGGTCGACGCTCACGAAAAGGCGGTGGAGTTGTTCAAGAAGGAAGCCGCATCTTCCGACAAGGCTGAATTGAAGGCCTTTGCCAGCGAAACCCTGCCCAAGCTCGAACAGCATCTGGAGCATGCCAAGGCGCTTCAGGCCAAACACGGCAAGTGAGGCCCGCCATGAGTAACGATGCATTGAAAGCCGAAGTGCTGACTCGCCTGTTGCATGCTCACCCTCAGGGGCTGGGCAAGGAAGTGCTGGACAACTACCGGGGCGAGAAAGCCGTGGCCGGCATGCTCAAGACGCTGCAGGAGGCCGGTTTGATCCAGGATGGCAGCGTGGCGGTGAGCAGCGACCACCAGATCAGCGTGAACTACCCCATCAAACTCTCGGCTGCGGGCGTGGAGGCAGCCAGGCAGGCAGAGTCCTGAGTCAAGCGAGCGTAGCTTGCCTGGCAAAGGCCTCGAGACAGCGTGCCCCAAGCAGTACCGTGTTGATCGCGGGGGCCGCTGAGCGGCCCTTAGCGACAAATGCCACCTTCACGGGGATTTTTCGACGTCCCGCGGTGGCTTGGCAGGTCCTTGAGGGTCGACTTGCGGATCCTCCACATCTGGCGAATCGGGGTCGAAACCCAAGTCCTGGCGTTTGTTCGCCTTCTCGGACGAATGGGGCCCTTGGGGATGTTTTTCTGGCTGTTGTGGTTCAGGCATGAGGCTTTCTCCGGTGAGTGTCTAGGGAAGAAACCACCGGCCGGGAAAAGTTTGATTAATCTACAGCTAGCCGGGCTCGGCATTGAACCAACGCTTCATCACGTTGCTTCAGCTGCTCCTCGAGCTGCTGCAGTTGACGAGCCTGCTCCGTGCACAAGTCGCGCCTGGCCTCGAGGCTCTGTGCCTGCACATCCAGCTGCCGACGCATTTCCTCGCTTGCACCCTGCGCCTGGGCCAGGATCGTGCGCAAGCCCTGGATCTGTGCATCACGCTGCTCCAGCAACTCGTCCGTAAGGGATCCATGAACACCACATTCAAAGCCGACAGTTGATCCCTGAAGCTGTGCTCCCGATTTCTCTCTGGAGCCAGCACGTCATGATGCGACCCGACACCAAAGTCGAAAAGGTATACCTTTACCCCAAACCGGTGGACTTCCGAAAATCCATCGACGGTCTGGCCGCCCTGGTCGAACTAGATATCAAGGTGGCCGTGTTCGACCCTGTGCTGTTCGTTTTTCTTAATCGGCCCCGTAATCGAGTGAAAATCCTTTATTGGGAGCGCAACGGCTTCTGCCTTTGGCTCAAGCGCCTCGAATCCGAACGTTTTAAAACATCTCCCGATATCACCGACGACGCCATCGTGCTGACGGTTCAGGAGCTGAACTGGCTACTCGACGGCTTTGATCTGTGGCGCAACCGTCCACATCAGGTTTTGACCCCGCGATTCGTGGCTTGATTGGGTATAATCCGCGGCATGATTTCCATGCCCGACACCCTTCCCGATGACCCGGCTGTGCTCAAGCAATTAATTGCTCAGATGCAGTCCAAGGTCGTTCATCTTGAAGAGCAGAATGCGCTGCTGCGCCAGCGCTTGTTTGGTCGCAAGTCAGAACAAACGACTGATCCGGCAACACCGCAATTAGTATTGTTCAACGAAGCCGAAAGCGTCGCTGAACCTGTTGCCGAAGACGTTGATGAAGAAGCCGTCGCGCCGACTAAGCGCCGTGGTAAACGCAAGCCGCTGCCTGCGGATTTGCCACGCATCGAAGTTATCCACGAACTCCCCGAGCACGAACTGACCTGCACCTGTGGCTGCCGCAAACACACCATCGGTGAAGAAGTCAGCGAGCAGCTCGAAATCGTGCCGATGCAGATCCGCGTGATCAAACACATTCGCAAGGTTTACGGTTGCCGCGGTTGTGAAACCGCCCCGGTCACCGCCGACAAGCCGGCGCAGCTGATCGAAAAGAGTATGGCCAGCCCCAGTGTTTTAGCGATGCTGCTGACCACCAAATACGTTGATGGCCTGCCACTGCACCGCTTCGAAAAAGTGCTGAGCCGTCATGGTATCGACATCTCGCGTCAAACCCTGGCCCGCTGGGTGATCCAGTGCGGCGAACATCTGCAACCGCTGCTCAATCTGATGCGTGATCGGCTACTGGAAAGTCGCGTGATCCACTGCGACGAAACCCGCGTGCAGGTGCTGAAAGAACCGGATCGAGAGGCGACCAGCCAATCCTGGATGTGGGTGCAAACCGGCGGCCCACCCGGCAAACCAGTGATCCTGTTCGACTACTCGACCAGCCGTGCGCAGGAAGTGCCTTCGCGTCTGCTGGAAAGTTATTGCGGCTATTTGATGACCGACGATTACGCCGGTTACAACGCCGTGGCCGTACAACCAGGTATCGAGCGTATGGGCTGCTGGGCGCATGCTCGACGCAAGTTTGTTGAAGCGCAGAAAGTGCAACCGAAAGGCAAGACTGGGCGGGCCGATATCGCGCTGAACTTGATCAACAAGTTGTACGGAATCGAGCGTGACCTGAAAGACGCCAGCGACGAGCAGCGCCACCAAGGTCGTCAGCAAGACAGCCTGCCGATCCTTGCGCAACTGCACGGCTGGCTGGAGAAAACCCAGCCGCAAGTGACCGCGCAAAACGCACTGGGCAAAGCCGTCGGTTATCTGGCCAGCAACTGGAACAAACTCAAACGTTATGTCGAGGCGGGTCACCTGCCGATCGACAACAATCCGGCAGAAAGAGCGATAAGGCCTTTTGTCATTGGGCGCAAGGCCTGGCTGTTTAGCGACACGCCCAAGGGCGCCGTTGCCAGCGCTCAAATCTATAGCCTAGTCGAGACCGCCAAAGCCAACAGTCAGGAGCCCTATGCGTGGCTGCGCCACGTGCTGGAGCGACTGCCGCATGCGCAGTCGGTGGCGGACTATGAAGCGCTGCTGCCGTGGAACTGCTCGCGAGAGTTACCACGTCAAGCCTGAACCTATCCCAGGGTGGGTCATGCCGAGGCTCTCTTGGGATGTCCTTTGTTGTACCGCCAAATACGCCAAACACGTAATAGACTCGGGACATTTTTTGGGGCTGCCTCCCCTGGAAAACTAGAAAGTCCTGAGCCCGATACAAAAAAAGTCCTACCCCCGGTACAGGACCAAAGGGGCTCAAATGAGGACAGAAAGAACAGAATCCTGCATTTCCGTGGCATTAAATGGCAATTCTGTGGCACAGAAATGGTGCTAAATAGTCCGATTCCATTCAGTCGGTATAAGAATGCCAAGGCCAGGCCATTTCAGTGGCACAGAATCGCCAGGTAATGGCTATTCAATGGTGCAAAATTTGGGTTCCGCGCCTAGCAGCCTCTGGCCCCTGGTGAGTTACGGGTAGAAAACCTTGGCATGGAGGATCGACTGACAGTAATGCTGCGCAGGTTTCATCCTCAGTTGGGGAAGGTTATCGACGAAAAGCACGGGTCAAATACCGCGAGATTGATGTCCGACTTGACCAGAGCAGGTAGGCCGTCGATGGATTTTCAGAAGTCGACGGTTTGGGCTAGAGATTTTTGACTTTTGCATCGAGGTCGCATCATGGCGGATGGGCGCCAGCAAGAAATCGGGAGCACAGCATCCGGGATTAGCTAAACGATTTGAATGTTGGGTTAATGGAGCAGTTACACTCGTCCTGCGCCCTGCAGGCGCTGGCGGCCTGGCGATGCTCACCCAGCAAGCGCTCGTTGTCGCGGTGCAGGCGGGTCAGCTCGTCCTGCTTGACGATCATGCCTTGCTGCAGTTGACGCACCTCCACCTGCAACTGTTGCAGCTGCGCTTCGTGGCGGCGCTGCTCCTGTTCACGCTGTTCGCGGCTGGCGTTGCGGTAGTGCTCCAGCGCGTCGCGGGCATGACGGTGCTTGTCTTCCAGTGATTTTACCTGCTCCTCCTTGTCGGCCAGGCGCACCTGCAACTCGCCCAGCGACTGGTTGAGGCTGGCACTGCGCAGCTGTTCGGCCTGCAGGGTGCTTTGGGTGGAAAGCAGTTTTTCCGATTCGGCGGCCAGTGCGGCCACATCGATCTGATGCTGTTGGTGCGCCGCAGCCAGTGCCTGCTGGGCAATGGCCAGTTGTGCCTCCAGCTGTTCGCGCTGTCGTGTGAAGGCGCTTTCCGCCTGCTCGATCTTCAGGTCGGCCTCGTCCTGCAACTGGGTTGCCAGTTGCCCGACCATTCGGCTCAGCACGTCACTCAGCGCAATGCCACCCTCGGAAGCCACGGGTTGCTGGCCGTTCAACTCTTTCAGGTAGCGGTGAATCGTGGTCTTGGAGCCGGTGTTGCCCAGCTCGATACGTATCGCATCGATGCTGGGGTTCTCGCCCCGGGCAATCAGCGCCTGACGTGCCTGCTGCACTACAACCTTGTTTATACCGCCCCGGGCCATGCTTGCTCCTACGATTTTGTACCGTGTTATGTACCATGTAATTACATACCGATTATGAAGGCAAGCCATTGCCCGAGCAAACATTTCCTATGGTGGAATAATCACGGCTTATCGCATGTGAATGGTTCCTGGGAGCTGTGCGCTGGGATAAACCAGTACGCCAGACAGCAAAGCGCCCCGCTCGGCTTCAAGCCGGCGGGGCGCTGCAGAATGCTGAAGCAGGGAGCGTCAGCTGTAGTGTTCAACCCTGGCAGGTGTTCTACGCATGAGCACCTTGCCGTTGCGTACCGACACCAGCGCATGCCCCTGACTGCGCACCATTTCGTAATCGTCCGGCGCAGACAGCAGCAACAGGTTGGCCGGCCGCCCCACTTCGATGCCGTAACGCTCGCCCAGGTTCAGGGTGCGGGCGCTGTTGTCGGTGATCAGGTCCAGGCAACGCTGCAGGTCTTCGTAGCCAAGCATGTGGCAGATGTGCAGGCCGGCCTCCAGAATACGCAGGATGTTGCCATTGCCCAGCGGGTACCAAGGGTCGACGATGGAATCCTGGCCAAAGCACACGTTCATCCCGGCCCGGTCGAGTTCGGCCACGCGGGTGACGCCGCGGCGTTTCGGGTAGTTGTCAAAACGCCCTTGCAGGTGAATGCTCTCGGTCGGGCAAGATACGAAATTGATACCCGACTGCTTGAGCAGGCGGAACAGCTTGTAGCAGTAGGCATTGTCGTACGAGCCCATGGCCACGGTATGGCTGGCTGTCACCCGGGCGCCCATGTCGCGCACCCGCGCCTCTTCGGCCAGCACTTCGAGAAAGCGCGACTGCGGGTCGTCGGTCTCGTCGCAATGCACATCCACCAGGCAGCCGGTACGTTCGGCCAGGTCCATCAGGAACTTGACCGAAGACACGCCCTGGTCGCGGGTGTTCTCGAAGTGTGGAATGCCGCCGACCACGTCGGCACCGATGGCCACCGCTTCGGTCATCAGCGCCCGGCCATTGGCGTACGACTCGATACCCTCCTGGGGGAAGGCGACGATCTGCAGGTCGAGCAGGTGGCGCACTTCGTCACGCACTTCGACCATCGCCTTGAGCGCGGTCAGGGTGGGGTCGGTGACATCGACATGGGTACGCACATGCTGGATGCCATGATCCACCAGCATGCCGATGGTCTTCTTTGCGCGGTTCTTGATGTCGTCGTGGGTGGTGATTGCCTTGCGCTCGGCCCAGCGCTCGATGCCTTCGAACAGGGTCCCGCTCATGTTCCACTGCGGCTCGCCGGCGGTCAGCGTGGCGTCCAGGTGGATGTGCGGTTCGATAAAGGGCGCCACCACCAGGTTCTGCCCGGCATCCAGGTCATCGGCAGCGCGCGCCGCCACCCCTTCGGCCTGGGGCACGATGGCGGCGATGCGTTCGCCGCTGAGTTCGATGCGGAACAGGCCAGGCTTGCCGCGCAGGCGTGCGTTGATGATGTTCATGATGCTTCTCCCTGGGCTTTGCGGGTGGCCCTACCAGCATAGTGGCCGAAATCTCATCTGCCCGGTTAGCGCGGACCTTTGTAGGAGCGCAGGGCCATGCAGTGCGTTATTGGCTAGCCAACCCCATCTGCCAGAAGTCCGCCTCCAGGCTGGACGCCTGGCCGAAGATCTCCACCAGCTCGGCAAACCGTTGCTCGGTCATGCTCCGCGCTGCCAGCTCGTCCAGATGCTTGCGCGCCGCTGTGGCGACACCCTGGTAGCCCTCGCCGGCATACTCGGCGATCCACTCGCGGTACGGGTGATTGCTCAGATCGCCAATGCGCTCGGACAACGCCCGGCCAATCTCGGCATAACCGATCACGCAAGGCGCCAGCGCCACATGCAACTCCAGCAGGTCACCCGCGGCACCGCAGTCCAGCACATAGCGGGTATAGGCAACCGTGGCCTGGTGTTCGGGCGCGGCCTCGATATCAGCCTGGGTCAGGCCCCAGCGCGCGCACAGGCGCAAGTGCAGCTCGGTTTCATCCAGAATCGCCGCCAGCCCGGCCTGCGCGGCGCGGATGTCGGCCGGTCGACGGCTCTTGTAGGCAGCCAGTGCCCAGGCGCGGGCGAACTGGATGAGGAACAGGTAATCCTGTACCAGGTAGGTGCGGAAGGCGGCTTCGCTCAACGTACCCTCGCCCATCTGGCGCACGAATTCGTGGTCGACGTAGCTGTTCCACTGCGGCGTGGCGGCAGCCTTGAGGCGGTCGAAGATATCCATGCTCATTTGTCCTCCGGGTAGACGGCATCGAAGAAGGCCAGCTCCAGCGCCACGGTGCGCTGGTAGAAGTCACCCGCCAGCACGGCGTCCTGCGGGCCGACGCGGTCGAGTTCGGCTTGCAGGAAGGCAACGAAGTCCTGGAATGCCGGGTTGTCATGCAGGGTGATCCATTCAGCGTGGACGAAGTTGTCCGGCATCGGCTTTGGCGCCTTCAACGCCCAGTCCAGGTACAGGCCTTCGGCGACGTTGAGCACCGCCAGCGCGGCCGCATAGGACCGGGTGGCCGCCGCTTCGCGCATGATCGCCTTGAAGCCTGCGGTTGGGACGGTGTCGGCTGGTTCGCTGCGTTGTGCGGGGCTTACCCCCAAGGCCTCGAAGGCGCGCAGGAAGTAGGTGTTCTCGTCACTGGAGATCATCCCGGCAAAGCGCCCGAAGCGCAGGCGCGCCTCGAAGGTGTCGGCGGTGGCGATGGCCGCGCCCAGCAGGGTCAGGAAGCTGTCGAGGAAGCGGTGGTCCTGCACCAGGTAGTCGACCATGATCGGGTCCGGCAGGCTGCCGTCGCACAATTGGGTGACGAAGCGGTGGCCAACGGCCGCCGACCAGGTCGGCTCGCTGCGGCGGCGCAGGGACTGGCTGAAGCGTTCGGTCATGTTGCTGTCCTTGATGGGGGGTGACAGCGAGACCGCGGTGATTGGCATGGACGGGCCTCGCAGTGAGGCCGGCAAAAAGGCAGGTTTCAAAGTCCCATCCCTTCGCCGGCATGATCCGGATCAGGTTCGAAGGGTCACCGCGCTGCAGCATCCAGCGGTTTCTCAGCCCGTTCCCGGGCTCCCCTTGGTGGCGCTCAGGTATACCCCAGGGCGCCGAAGCTGTCACCACCCAATCTGTGGGCAATGGGTGACCCACTAGTGGGGGCCCTCACCCATTTTTGACGCCGTGGCATTTAGCGCGCATCAGGCGCCACAAGGATTTATTTAGAAACATATTCCTCGTATTTGGGTTGGCACACCCGTTGCTCCAGCCCCGGAAACGGGCAAATAGCCATGACGGCGCAAACGAGGCGCAAGGCAATGAAAACACCTGCCATGATCCACCCTGCAAGGCATGCATTCCAGCTGTCCACCGTCGCTACGCTGATGCTCGGCCTTGGGCTGGTCACGGCGACAGCGGCGCCCATGGACGACAACAGCATGCCCCCGCCGACCGACCCGTCGGCCTACACTGATCAGCCGGCTGACCCGACCCAGCCCTTGCTGGACCTCTATAGCATGCCAGAGGCGAATCAAGGCTCACTCGAACTGACCGATGGCGTGTACGGTGACCGCAACACGGTAAGCGCAAACAACGTGTTGCCACCGGCCCTGCAAACCGGGGAAAAATACCCCACCAATGGCAAGCCAAGCCCGCTGTTCGGCGCGTTGCCGTTTACCCAGCAGTTACTGCTATTCGAGGAATTCGGCACGGAAAGGCTCGACCCCACGCTGCCGCCGCCCACTCTGACCTTCCCGGTGCCGACCCTGGGCGCGGCACCAGCGCAGGACCCCAACGTGGTGGCCCGCAGCGGCCCCAGCGGTACAGCCCTGGAAGCCTTCCTCAAACAGCCGGGCCTGTACCCCTTCCCGACCCAGTATTCCAACGTGCTCGACCGCAACCCATGGAAGGCGCAGATCGAGATGTTCCTCAACCGCCAACCGGTCGGTTCGCCTGCGGAAGGCCGGCCACCAGGAAAAGGTTGGTCGCACCAGCGCTGGAACGAGTTCTACCCGCAGGCGGGGTTCAAGACCGCCCAGGCCGGTGCGCGCATCAACCTCGGCCTGCGTGACCGCAAGCAGCTGCACAACTATGCAGTTGGCGAGTTCGCCCCGGGCGGCCTGTACTACCAGACTTCCGATATCCCGAACACACTGGGCACCACCAAGGGCATCGACACCCGCTTCCACCCGAAGATGCCGCTGCAAAACCACAAGTCGCTATGGACCTTCGACGGCACCTTCCCGCCCAAGCTGCTGATGGTGCGCTATGGCCAACCGATCCTGATGCGCCATTACAACGCGTTGCCGATCGACCCCTCGGCCAACGCCGGGTTTGGCCTGCACACCCTTTCGACCCATGAGCACAATGGCCACTCCCCGGCCGAGAGCGATGGCTATGCAAACGCCTACTTCTTCCCGGGGCAGTACTACGATTACCGCTGGCCGCTGCAACTGGCTGGGTATGACACCATCAACACCCGTGCCGAAGACCCACGCGCTGCGTTCCCTTGCTCGGCGGGCGAAACCTTGTTCGTCAACGATGCCAACCCCGGCCTGAAAACCTGCCAGAACGGCAGCATCAAGATTCGTGGTGACTGGCGCGAAACCATGAGCACCCACTGGTTCCACGACCACATGATGGATTTCACAGCGCAGAACGTCTACAAGGGCAACGCCGTGATGATGAACTACTACAGCGCCCTGGATCGCGGCAACGAGGCCCTGCAGGATGGCGTCAACCTACGTTTCCCCAGTGGCTCGGGCATGCCGTGGGGTAACCGCGACTACGACGTCAACCTGGTGATCGCCGACAAGGCCTGGGATGCCAACGGCCAGCTGTGGTTCAACCCGTTCAACACCGATGGCTTCCTCGGCGACCAGATCCTGGTCAACTGGCAGTACCGGCCAACGCTCAAGGTACGCGCGCGCAGCTACCGCTTCCGTATCCTCAATGGCTCGGTGTCGCGCTACCTGAAGCTTGCCGTCGTGCGGGAGATCGCCGGCAACAGCGGCGAGTTCAAAGGCCCTACCGGCTCCAACCTTTCATACGCGCGGGTACCGTTCCACATGATCGCCAACGACGGCAACATCATGGAACACACCGTGCCGTTCGACGGCACCATGGACCTCAACGGTGACGGCAACCTGCAGGACAACAACGGCGTCCTGCCGCTGCAGGGTATCGCCGAACGCTACGACATCATCATCAACTTCGCCAAACACGGCATCAAGGTCGGCGACAAGCTGTACCTGGTCAACCTGGAGGAACATCAGAGCGGCAAGGGCCCGGAGGGTGCCATTGCCCTGGCCGATGTGCTGTCGGAAAAATACAAGGCGGTGATCAAGCAGACCAGCAACGGGCCTGAGTGGGACAACGGCGACCCGGCGATCGGCAAGTTCATGCAGTTCGTGGTTCAGCCCTACAGCGGCCAGGACCTGAGCATGGACCCGGTTGCCTATGAACCGGCCAAGCCGGGCAAGGCCGAAGGCCTGAAAATGCTGCCGCTGCCGATAGACCGTAATTCGGCCACCGACCAGGCCAAGCTCAAGGATGCCCGCCATCGCGAGTTCATCTTCGGCCGCTCGGACGGTACCGACACCCAGCCCTGGACCATCAAGACAGATGGCAGCTTTGGCTACTCCATGGACCCACGTCGCATCAACGCGGCGCCACAGTTGACCCAGCAGTCTACCGACGGCGGTTTCAGCGGCGACGGTACCCTGGAAGTATGGAAGATCATCAATGGTGGCAATGGCTGGAGTCACCCGGTGCATGTGCACTTCGAGGAAGGGGTGATCCTCAGTCGCGACGGCAAGGCCCCGCCAGAATGGGAAAAATGGGCGCGCAAGGACGTGTATCGCATAGGGCCGGATACCGACTCGTCCAAAGAGGTGGAAATGGCCATCCGCTTCCGCGAATTCGCCGGTACCTACATGGAACATTGCCACAACACCCAGCATGAAGACTCGTCGATGCTGCTGCGCTGGGACCTGGAACACCCAGGCCAGTTCCAGGTGATGCCGACCCCACTACCGGGTTGGGATGGCGTGGAGTACGTGGCTTCGGTTGGGCTGCCGACCTTCCGCACCGAAGGCCATGATAACGACGACCCGACCAACAAACCGCCGGTTGCGGCCAACGACAGCGCGGCTACCACGGCCGGCAAGCAGATCACCTTGAACGTGCTGGCCAACGACACCGACCCGGAAAACAACCTGCCGTTGACCGTAGTCGGCCTCAGCCAGCCGGACTCCGGCCAGGGCACTACCAGTACCGACGGCAGCACGGTCACCTACGTCCCACCGGCCACGGTAACCACAGCGTTCACCGCCAGCTTCAACTACACGGCCCGTGACGCCAAGGGCGCCGAATCGGTGGCCCCGGCCACGGTCAGCATTGCGGTGAGCCCGGCAGCGGCGGTTGACCAGATCCAGGTCACCAGTGCCACGGTGCAGGTGCGCAGCGGCAACCGCTTTACCTGGGATATTTCGGGCACCACCACGGTGGCCACCGGCAACAGCATCACCGTGACTGCGGCAACCACTAGTGGCCCGCTGCTGCTGGGTACGGCCACGCTGAGTACCACTACCAGCGGCGCCCGTTGGCGCTTGTCGACCACAACCACCGGCAGCGGCCCGGCCACACCGGCGACCGTGACCGTGAAATCGGCGCTGGGGCAGAGCGTGACGGCGCCGGTCAGCATCAGGTAACCGAAAAGCGGGGGCTGCCATGCAGCCCCCGCTACCGTTTTCGACGAGGACCGCATCATGTCCGGCTCATGGCGTTTCCTGCTGGTGCTCTCGCTGTTCGCCGCCAGTATCCCGTTCTGGCCGTTGCAACCACAGCAACCCGTGGCCGAGGAAGCTGCAACTCCCTGGGGCGCAAACTATTTCCCCAACATCTCGCTGCTCACCCAGGACGGTGAAAAGGTGCATTTCTTCGACGACCTGATCAAGGACAGGGTGGTCGCCATCAACTTCATCTTCACCGGCTGCTCCGACTCCTGCCCGGTGGAAACCGCGCGCCTGCGTCAGGTGCAGAAAATCCTCGGTGACCGGGTCGGCAAGGACATCTTCCTCTACTCCATCAGCATCGACCCCTACAACGACACCCCCGCCACCCTCAAGCGCTACGCCGAAAAGTTTGGTATCGGCCCCGGCTGGACGCTGCTCACCGGCGAGCCGGCCGATATCGAACAATTGCGCCGCAGCCTGGGCCTGTACATCGATGGCCTGGAAAACGGCCGCTCCAAGGACCACAACCTGAGCCTGATCATCGGCAACCAGGCCACCGGCCGCTGGATGAAGGCCTCGCCCTTCGAAAACCCGTACATTCTCGCCGACCGCCTGGGCAACAGCCTGCACAACTGGAAACAGGCCAGTGCCATGGCCAATGACTACGCCCAGGCTCCCGAGGTGCGCGCACCCAGCAGTGGCGAGCAACTCTTCCGTACCCGCTGCTCGTCCTGCCACACCCTGGGCAATGCCGAGCCCGGACAACCCGGCATCGGCCCCGACCTGCTCGGCGTGACCCGCCAGCGTGATGCCAACTGGCTGACCCGCTGGCTGAAGGAGCCCGACCAGATGCTGGCCCAGAAAGACCCCCTGGCCATGCTGCTGTACGAACAATACAACCGCGTGGCCATGCCCAACATGCGCCTGGGCGATACCGAAGTCAGCGCGCTGATGAGTTACATGGAGGAAGAAACTGCGCGCCTGCAGACGCCGCTGGCCGATAAGGGAAATCCTTAAAGGCAATTGGCCACCAGTCATTAGGCTGTCATCTTACTGTCGTATTTTTCGACCATCACCCAGGGTCGGGAACTATCAGCAGTGATTCGCCGTTCGCTTTCATCCGCCAGCCTTCTGCGGCTGCTGATCCTGATGCTCTGTGCAGCCACCCTGGCCTTTGTCTGGGGGCTGCATGTTTCGCAGAAGGTTGCCGCCCGCCAGGACACGCTGTCGGCCAAGGCCGCCGAGCACCTGAACCTGGCCAGTATCGTTGGCGAAAGCCTGCGCCAGTTGGTGGATCGCGCCCAGGCCGTGGGCCGGGTCGCCCAGGACGACATGAAGATGCTGAGCCAGGGCAGCGTCAGCCTGGCGCGCATGCTTGCCGAAGACCCGGTATTCAAGCGCATGAGCCTGTACGACCGGCAAGGCCGGCTGTTGTCGGCCAGCCATGCCGACGAGGCCGCCGAGCTGCCCGAAGACTGGCTGCGCCAGCTGCAGCGGCACGTTGCCCGCTACGGTTTCAAACCGTTCCTGCCCAGCGTGCAGCCCCCCGGGCAAGCGACCACCGTGCCCAACTGGCACCTGCCCTTCCTGCTGCCGCTGACCAACCTGCCCGGTCGCGAAATCGACAATATCCTGGTGGTGCAGCTGGACATCGGCTACCTGGCGGTGCTGCTGCAGCACATCGACCTGGGCGGCAGCGGGCTGGTGCGCCTGCTGCAGGATGACGGCCTGGAGCGGGTGCGCATCGATAGCAGCGGCGTGGTGGCCGGTGACGCACTGCTGCCCGGGCTGCCGGACAGTGGCAGTGAAGCAGGCATGCTGACCCAGTACGCGGCCGGCGCCCCCTACCAGAGCCTGTACCGGCGCCTGCCGGAGCGGGGTTTCAGCGTGGTGGTCAGCCAGCGCCAGGACGAAATCCTCGCGCCCTCGACGCTGGCCTATTCCCGGCAGTTCTGGTTGAACCTGAGCATGACCCTGATGATCCTCGCCAGCCTGCTGTGGACCTTGCGCCTGTTGCGCAAGCGCCAGGAGGCCTTCAGCGCGCTGGAACAGGCGCAGCAGGTCAACCAGCAGTTGATCGACCGCCTCGAGGACGAACACCGGCGCAGCAGCCATGCCGCGGCCACCGACCACCTCAGCGGCCTGCACAACCGCCGCCAGTTCGTCGAGGTGGCCGGCCAGGTGCTGACCCGGCAACGCGGCAAGCGCCGGCTGATGGCGATCCTGTTCATCGACATGGACCGCTTCAAGTCGATCAACGACTCGCTCGGGCACAAGATCGGCGACCTGCTGCTGCAGGCCGTTGCCGGGCGTATCCAGCGCCTGCTGGAACCCGGCGACGAGGCTTCGCGCTTTGGTGGCGACGAGTTCGTGGTGCTGCTGGCCGGCGAGCGCAGCGAGGAGCAGATCAATGCCTGGGTCCGCGTACTGGTGCAGAAGCTGTCGGCCACCTACGCGCTGGACGGCCAGGAGGTCAACACCAGCCCCAGCGTAGGCGTGAGTATCTGCCCGCGCGACGGCCAGGACATCGACAGCCTGATCCGCAGTGCCGATGCCGCGATGTACTCGGCCAAGCAGGCCGGGCGTGCGCAGTACCGTTTCTTCGACCCATCGCTGAACCTGGCCGACATCCACGCCTTCACCCTCGAACAGGCCTTCGGCAGCGCCCTGGCCGAGCGCCAGTTCGTGCTGCACTACCAGCCACAGATCCGCCTCGACACCCAGCAGGTGCTGGGCTACGAAGCGCTGGTGCGTTGGGACCACCCCGAGTTCGGCCTGCTGTACCCTGACCGGTTCATTGACCTGGCCGAACGCAGCGGCTTCATTGTCGAGCTGGGCTGGGAGGTGTTGCGCCTGGCCTGCGAGGCCCTGTCGGGTTGGGACGCCCAAGGCCGGAAGACGCGGCTGGCGGTCAATGTATCTGCGCTGCAGCTACGCCAGGCAGACTTCGCTGCACGGCTACTGAGCGAACTGCAGCAGTACGCCATCGCCCCGCAGCGGCTGGAGCTGGAAATCACCGAAACCACCATCCTCGACCCCGAAGGCACGGCGGTGGCGCACCTGCACACTCTTCGCGACGCCGGGCTGGGCATCAGCCTGGACGATTTCGGCCGCGGCTACGCCGGTTTTGCCCATCTGCATTCGCTGCCGCTGAGCAAGCTGAAGATCGACCGCTCACTGATTGCGCCGCTGTCCAACAGCCACGACGACAGCCCGATCGTATCGTCCACCATCATCCTTGCCAAACGCCTGGGCCTAGAAGTGGTGGCCGAAGGCGTGGAAACCCGCGAACAAGTGGTGTGCCTGAAGCTTGCCGGCTGCGATATCGCCCAGGGCTACCACTTCAGCCGGCCGCTGTCGCCGGCGCAGCTGCGTGACTACCCGCTCTTCAACGGTGTCGAGGACAAGGCCTGCGTGTAACGCAAGCCAGATTGGGGCTGCTTTGCAGCCAGGACAGGCAATCCATTTCGGTTTATCGTGTGCCCATCATCCACTCGCCCCCGCACCATGACCGACATCGAGCGCTACCTCCGCGCCGCCACCCGTGACAACACCCGGCGCAGCTACCAGGCCGCCATCGAGCATTTCGAAACCCACTGGGGCGGTTTTCTCCCGGCCACGGCCGAGAGCATCGCCCGCTACCTGGCCGACCACGCCGACCAGCATGCCGTCAGTACCCTGCGCCAGCGCCTGGCGGCGCTCAGCCAATGGCACGTCGCCCAAGGTTTCCCCGACCCGACCAAGGCGCCGCTGGTGCGCCAGGTGCTGCGCGGCATCCGCACCTTGCACCCGACACCGCCCAGGCAGGCGGCGCCGCTGTTGCTGCAGCACCTGCAAAGCGCAGTGCAATGCTTCGAAGAAGAAGCCCGCCAGGCCCGCGAACAGCATGACCTGGCCACCCTGCGCCGGGCGCGTCGCGACGCTGCGCTGCTGTTGCTGGGCTTCTGGCGCGGTTTTCGGGGTGATGAACTGGCACGCCTGCGCGTGGAGCACATCCAGGCCGAGGCCGGCGTCGGCATCACCCTGTTCCTGCCGCGCAGCAAGGGCGACCGCGAAGCCCTGGGCGTACAGCATCGCACCCCGGCCCTCAAGGCCTTGTGCCCGGTCACGGCCTACCTGCAATGGCTGGAAGTCGCCGGCATCGCCCATGGGCCGGTGTTCCGCAAGCTCGACCGCTGGGGCAACCTCGGCGACACCGCGCTCAACAGCAACAGCCTGGTCGGCCTGCTGCGGCGCATGCTGGAGCGCGCCGGGGTACCGGCGGCGCTGTATACCGGGCACTCGCTGCGCCGAGGTTTTGCCACCTGGGCCACGGCCAACGGTTGGGAGCTGAAGGCGCTGATGAGCTATGTGGGCTGGAAAGACGCGAAGTCGGCGTTGCGCTACATCGACGCGGCGCAGCGCTTTGGCGAACTGGCCGTGCTACCGGCCAGCCAGGCGCAAAAGCTTATTCCTTGAAGGTGTGACGGGCGATGCCGCCAATTTCCGGGTTGATGGCATACAGGTCGCCAGCGTCGGGGTAATGCTGCAAGTCTTCGGCACTCATGCCCAAGCGCGCGGTGCTGATGAACAAGGTATTCATCCCCTCCCCACCGAAGCAGCAACTGGTGGGGCACGGCACTGGCATCAGTACCTGGTCGGTGAGGTGGCCATGGCGGTCATAGCGTAACAGGCAACTGCCATGGTACTGACACACCCACAGGCCGCCGTCACGGTCCAGCGCAAGGCCGTCCGGCCGCCCCAGTTCGGCAGGGGTTTCGGCAAACAGAGTGACCGCGCCAAGCCGGCCTTCGGCCAGGTAACTGGCGCGGTAGATCGAGCGCGCCGCCGAGTCCACGAAGTACACCGTATGGCCGTCCTGCGACCAGGCCAGGCCGGTGGGCAACGCCATGTCGTCGTGGATCACCTGATCATTCAACTGCCCGTCAAAGCGGAACAGTGCCCCGGTGTTGCCGCTCAGGGCATCGTCCATCAGCCCGGTCACGAATCGGCCCTGCGGGTCGCAGGCGCCGTCGTTGAAACGGTAGGTCGACCGCGGGTGAACCGACACCGAATGCCGGCGCACCTTGCGCAGCGATACGTCGAAGATGGCCACGCTGGCGTCTTCGGTGAAAATCAGGTTGCCCTGGTCGGTCAGCGCCAGCGCACCAATGCGTGCCGCGGATTCGTACAGGCACTCGGCCTGGCCATCAGGCATCAGGCGGTTGATCCGCCCGCCAGAGATATCGACGAAGTACAACGCGCCGCTGCCTTCATCCCAGACCAGGCTTTCGCCCAGGTCGGCGCGGGTGCTGGCGACGTTGACTGGCACGTAGCGGCAGGCCTTGAGGCGGTTGCGCAACTCGCCCACCTCCGCCAGCGTCATGGAACAGGCCAGTCCCAGGCCCTGTGCGGCATCGGTAAACACCGCAACGTTATCGTGGAAAGGCTCTGTGACGGGCATTTGCTGGCTACCTTCGATTCTCCTTTCTACGATAACAACAAAAAAATCAATGACCAAGCGCGGGGTGCGGCAGACTGCAGCGGTCGATCAAGTTCGCGTTGCGCAGCGCCACAGCCGCCCGATATCACAAGCCCGCGCCCGCAGCAGCTCAGCAGCATTGGCACAAGCCTGCTCCAGGCTCATCGGCCCGCTGGCCAAGGCAAAGGCAGCGTCGACGCCATGGGCATACAGCTGCTGGTAGCCTTCACCCAAGGTCCCGGCCAGCACCACCACCGGCACCCCATGGCGCTTGGCAACCCGAGCCACCCCCATCGGCGTCTTGCCACGCAAGGTCTGGGCGTCGAAGCGCCCTTCGCCGGTCACTACCAGGTCTGCACCTTGCACCAAGGCATCCAGGCCGGCCAGTTCGGCCACCACTTCCACCCCAGGGCGGAATTGCGCGCCCATGAAGGCCCGGGCTGCGAACCCCATGCCGCCAGCAGCGCCACAGCCTGGGTAGTCCCGCACATCCTCACCCAGCAGTTGCGCACAATGGTCGGCAAAATGCCCCAGGGCCTGGTCCAGCGCCTGCACCTGCTGTGGGTTGGCGCCCTTCTGCGGGCCGAAGATCGCCGATGCGCCGTTGGCGCCACACAGCGGGTTGTCGACGTCTGCCGCGACTTCGAACTGCACCTCGGCCAGGCGCGGGTCAAGGTCGCTGGCATCGATGCGGACCAGCTTGGCCAAGGCCAGGCCGCCCTCTTCCAGCGCTTGCCCGTGGGCGTCCAGCAGGCGCAGGCCCAGCGCCCGCAACATGCCGCTGCCCGCGTCGTTGGTGGCGCTGCCGCCAATGGCCAGCACTACCCTTTGCGCGCCGGCGGCCAGGGCGGCGGCAATCAGCTCGCCGGTACCCCAGGTGCTGCTGCGGCAGGCATCGCGCTGGCCAGTGGGCACCAGTTGCAGGCCACTGGCCTGGGCCATTTCGATGATCGCCGTGCGGCTTTGCGGCAGCCAGCCCCAGCCCGCCTCCACGCTTTGCCCCAACGGCCCGCGTACCGTCTGACGACGCAGCTCGCCGTGGCTGGCGGCAAGAATCGCATCCATGGTGCCTTCGCCACCGTCGGCCATCGGGCACTCGACCAACTCGGCCTCCGGCCAGGCCTCGGCCAGGCCCGCCGCGATGGCGCGGGCGACACCGGCGGCGTCGAGGCTGTCCTTGAACGAGTCGGGGGCAATGACGATCTTCATGGGGTTTCTCCTGTCCTGATGAGCGGCATGCTGACAGGTGGCTGCCAAGGAGGCCTCGGTCAAATGCACAAAACGCCGGGCGGGTTGTTTGGGCAGATGCCTTTCACCTGCACTGGCCCTTCAGTCGGCAGGCAGCAGCTGCAACCCCAGGTACAGGCTAAGCATCCCTTCCATGCGCAGCGGGTCGACCTCGCCCAGCTCGGCAATCCGCTCCAGGCGGTAGCGCAAGCTGTTGCGGTGGATGCCCAGGGCATCGGCACAGGCCTGGCTCTGGCCGTCATGGGCACACCAGGCGCGCAGGGTGGTGAGCAACTGCCCACTGCTGTCCTTGCTGCGAATGCTCTGCAACGGCTCCAGCAATTCATCCAGCGCATCGTCGTTGCGGTGCCGCCACAGCAATGCCGGCAACCGGTAGCGCTGCAGGCTGAGCAAGCGCTCGCCGGGCAGTACCTCGCGCCCATAGGCCAACAGGTCGCGCACCCGGCGATAACCCCGGCGCAGTTGCTCCAGGCTTTGCGCGACACTGCCCAGGGCCAGCCGCTCCACGTCCCAGCCATGGCGCTGCAGGCGTTCCAGCAGGCGAGTTTCGTCCAGCGCCACACCTGCCGGGCGACACCACAACAACGACTGGCGGGCCGGGCTTACGCACCAACTGTCCGGGTAGCGGCTCATCAACCATGCCGCCAGGGTTTCGGCGGCTGGCCCCGAGGCCAGCTCGAACAGGCACGGTACCCGCGGCAGCTGGGGCTTGAGGCCCAGTTGCCGGGCCTCGTCGAGCAACCGGGGAGAATCGCCGCTGCCGCCCAGCAACAGGGCCAGCAAATCGTCACAGCGCTGGCGTCGCCATTGCTGGTCGGCCTGCAAATGGCGCTGGGCCAGCAGCATTTCGGCGGTCATGCGCACCAGCTCGCCATAGGTGCGCACTTGCTGCGGGTCACCGGTCAGGCCGAGTACGCCCATCAATCGGCCATCCAGCATCAGCGGCAGGTTCACCCCGGGCTGCACGCCCTTGAGGCACTTGGCAGCGTCCGTATCCAGTTCGACGATGCGGCCGTTGGCCAGCACCAGTTGCGCACCCTCGTGGCGGGTGTTGATACGCTCAGGTTCGCCACTGCCGAGGATCAACCCCTGGCTGTCCATGACATTGACGTTGCATGGCAGAATGGCCATCGCGCGGTCAACGATATCCTGCGCCAGGTCATGGTCGAGTTCGAACATTGAGCGGTCCTTTGGGTGTCAGGGATTTGGGCTCGGGCACAGCAGCCCGGTGCAAGTGCTGTGCAAAAGCACAAAGACAGGCACGCCGCAGTCCCCGAGACTCGTCAGGGCGAGCGCCGGAACAGGCGACGCGGCGACAACCATAACAACAGAGAACCCGATCATGGCATACAGCCCCGCCCCTGACCAAGGCACGGACATCACCCGCAACGCGCTGTACCGGCGCATCACCCTGCGGCTGATTCCGTTCATTTTCATCTGCTACCTGTTCAACTACCTGGACCGCGTCAACGTCGGCTTTGCCAAGCTGCAGATGCTCGACGCCCTGAAGTTCAGCGAAACGGTGTACGGCCTTGGCGCCGGCATCTTCTTCATCGGCTACGTGCTCTGCGGCCTGCCGAGCAACCTGGCGCTCAACCGCTTCGGCCCGCGGCGCTGGATCGCGCTGATGATGATCGCCTGGGGCAGCCTCTCCACCTGCCTGCTGTTCGTCACCACGCCCACCGAGTTCTATGCCTTGCGCCTGTTGACCGGCGCCGCCGAAGCCGGCTTCTTCCCGGGCGTGGTGCTGTACCTTTCGCGCTGGTTCCCGGCGGCCCGCCGCGGCCGTATCATGGCGCTGTTCATGTCGGCGATCCCGGTATCGGGCCTGCTCGGCGGGCCGTTCTCCGGCTGGATCCTCCAACACTTCGCCGCCGGCCAGCACGGCCTGGCCGGCTGGCAATGGATGTTCCTGATCCAGGGTCTGCCGACCGTTGCCCTGGGTGTACTGGCGGTGTTCCTGCTCAGTGACGGCTACCAGAAAGCCGCCTGGCTGAGCCCGGCCGAACGTCAGCTGATCGCCGCCGACCTGGACGCCGATGCCGCGAGCAAGCCGAGAACCACCGGCGACGGCGTGCTCGCCGTGCTGACCAACCCGCTGATCTGGACCTTCGGCTTTGTCTACTTCTGCATCCAGAGCGGTGTGTATGCGATCAACTTCTGGCTGCCGTCGATCATCAAGAACATGGGCTTCGACAACCCGCTGCTGATCGGCTGGCTCAGCGCCATCCCGTACCTGCTGGCCGGCGTGTTCATGATCCTCTGCGGGCGTTCTGCCGACCTGCGCAACGAGCGCCGCTGGCATCTTGTGGTGCCGATGCTGATGGGCGCCATCGGCCTGCTGATCGCGGTGAACTTCGCCGGCAACCCGACCATTGCCATCCTCGGCCTGTCGATCGCCACCATGGGCGCGCTCACGGGCCTGCCGATGTTCTGGCCGATGCCCACCGCGCTGCTCAGCGCCGGCGCGGCTGTCGCGGGTCTGGCGATCATCAACTCGGTGGGCCAGATGGCCGGCTTCCTCAGCCCGTACCTGGTCGGTTTCATCAAGGACCAGACCGGCTCGACCGATGCTGCGCTGTATTCGCTGGCGGCGTTGATCGTGCTGGGTAGCCTGGTGGCCTTGCGGGTTACCCGGGCTGGTGCGCTGAGTACTGCAAGGGCCAGTTGAGGCATTCGCGGGTAAACCCGCTCCCACAGGATCACCACCAACTCGAAGATGGTGGGATCCATGTGGGAGCGGGTTCACCCGCGAAGAGGCCCGCCCAGGCCACACACAATCCACACCCTCCACCGATCGTCAGCTCAACGCATCCCCTCTCCAGCCCAGGCGTCAAATGGTTCCAAAGGTCCCTTTGGAGAACCCCCATGACCCAGCACGCCGTGGCCCGACTGGCTCAACTCGACGAACACCGCCCCCTGCGCGTCCAGGCCGGCAGCGAGGAGATCATCCTCATCCGCCAGGGCGACCAGGTGCACGCCTACCAGGGCAACTGCCCCCACGAAGGCGCGCCACTCAATGAAGGCGTGGTGTGCGGCGGCCTGCTGGTGTGCCCCTGGCACAAGGCCGCGTTCGCCGTGGACGAGGGCGCGGTCTGCGAGCCGCCGGCCCTGGCCGACCTGCGCCGCTACAAAACCTGGGTCAAGGGCGACGAGGTCTGGGTCGACGACCAACCCCTGCCCAGAACCGAGCCGCCCCGCCACAGCGACGCCCGCTGTTTCGTGGTGGTCGGCGCTGGTGCCGCGGGCAGTGCCGCAGTTTCCACCCTGCTGGCCCATGGCTTTGCCGGCCGCCTGGTCTGGATCGATCAGGAGCGCCAACCAGCCTACGATCGTACTTCCCTGAGCAAATTCGTGATCGCCGGGCAGATGCCGCCCGATGAAGTACCGGCCCTGCTCGAGCCCGATGCTCTGCGCAAGGGCCAGCTGGAGCGCAAGCATGGCAAGGTGCGCACCCTGAACACCCAGAAACGCCAGGTCACCCTGGCCGACGGCCAGCAGATCGACTACGACGCCTGCCTGCTGGCCACCGGCGGCAAGGCGCTGCGGCCCGATATCCCCGGCGTCGACCTGCCTGGGGTATTTACCCTGCGTTCACGGGAGGATGCCGCGCACCTGCTGGATGCTGCCGAGCCCGGCCAGCCGGCAGTGATCGTCGGCGATGGCTTCATCGGCCTGGAGGCCGCGTCGGCCTTGCGCAAGTACGGCGTGCAGGTGCACCTGATCACCCGCCATGAGGTCCCCCTGGCCCGGCAACTGGGCGAGCGCATTGGCCGTAGCATCCGCGAGTTGCACGAACGCAAGGGGGTCACCTTCCACGGCCCTACCGAGGTCGAACGGATCGAGGGTCAGGACAAGGTCGAGGCCGTGCTGCTGGCCAACGGTGAGCGGCTACAGACGCCATTGGTGCTGCTGGGCACCGGGGTAAGACCTGCGACCGCGTTCATTCAGGGCGTGCTGCTGACCGAGGACAAGTCAGTGCAAGTGGACGCCGAAATGCGCGCCGCAGATGGCCTGTGGGCCGCGGGGGATATCGCCACCTTCCCCCTCAGCGGGCGCCCGGTGCGTATCGAGCACTGGCGGCTGGCCCAGCAACATGGAGTGATCGCCGCCGCCAACATGCTCGGCGAGCAGCGCCGCTACGCCGACGTACCGTTCTTCTGGACCTATCAGCACGGCCGCACCTACGACGTACTGGGCCACGCGCGGGACTGGAACCGTATCGAGTTCGTCGGCGAGCCGGAAAAAGGCGACTTCATTGCCTTGCAATGCGTGGATGAGCGGGTCGAGGCAGTTGTCGCCAAGGGCTATTCCGATGCCATGGCGACGCTGTCGCAACGCCTGAAGCGCCCGTTGACCTTGCAGGAGGCCTTGGCGCTGATCGGTTGAGGCTGCCTTTCATTGCGCCCCGGTTGTGTGTAAAACGGGTAGATCAGCCGACCGCACAAGGACCCAAGCGCATGATCTACCGCCCCCTCGGCCACAGTGGCCTGCAGGTTTCCGCCCTTACCCTGGGCAGCATGATGTTCGGCGAGCAGACCAGCACCGAGGACGCCCTGCGCATCATCGACAAGGCCTGGGACCAGGGCATCAACTTCATCGACACTGCAGACGTGTACAACGCCGGACGCGCGGAGGAAATCGTCGGCGAAGCGGTGGCCCGCCATCGCCATGACTGGATCGTGGCCAGCAAGGTCGGCTTTGGCCCGGCCGATGGCCTTCCCAACCGCAGCGGCCTGTCGCGCAAGCACATCTTCAATGCCCTCGATGCCACGCTGACGCGCATGGACATGGACTACCTGGATATCTACTACCTGCACCGCGAAGACCACAAGGTACCGCTGGAGGAAACCGTGCAGGCCATCGGCGACCTGCTGCGCCAAGGCAAGATCCGCTACTGGGGCGTGTCCAACTTCCGCGGCTGGCGCATCGCCGAGGCGTGCCACATTGCCGAGCGCCTGGGCGTGCCCAGGCCGGTGGTGAGCCAGCCGCTGTACAACATCGTCAATCGCCAGGCCGAACCGGAGCAGCTTACCGCTGCGGCCGCCCATGGCCTGGGCGTGGTGCCATTCAGCCCGCTCGCGCGGGGCGTGCTCAGCGGCAAATATGCGCCGGGGGCGGTGCCGGATGCCGGTAGCCGTGCCGGGCGCCAGGACAAGCGCATCATGGAGGTGGAATGGCGCCAGGAGTCGCTGGCCATTGCCCGGCAGATCCAGGCCTATGTCGAGGCCAAGGGCGTGGGTATCGTCGAGTTCGCGATTGCCTGGGTGCTGAACAATCGGCTGGTCAGTTCGGCGATTGTCGGGCCGCGGACGGAAGAACAGTGGGATACCTATGGCGGGGCGCTGGCAGTGAAGATCACGGCGGAGGATGAAGCGTTCATTGATTCGCTGGTCACACCAGGGCATGCGTCGACGCCGGGGTTCAATGATGTGGCGCATTTTGTTAGCGGCAGAATTACCGTGCATTAACACTTGTCAACACACGCGTGGCATCGAGCAGCAGTCACAAGGCGCGGCCTGGTATTTCTGCCAGTTGTCCACCAGTGCTGCTCTGCATAGGGTGAGGTCACTCACTTGAACGGGGCGTAGCCATGTCATCCACCGCCGTCACTGACCGTTTTTTCTATCAACAGGACCGTTTGGTGTCCAGGTATCGCGACAAACACGCAAGGTTGCTATACGCCGAGAAGCTGCTTGCGCAGCTGGACGCCAGAACGGATGAACATTCAATGCTGCTGCAGACCGATTCGAACGGATCGGTGCTGAATGCGCGGGGGCAACAGCGTATTCGTGCTTACACGCCTTACGGTTTTTCTCCTGATGATTCGGGGAAGGTACTCGCAGGCTTCAATGGCGAGTATCTGGATGTCGTGACGCTCGGCTATCCGCTTGGGCAAGCCAAACGGTTTTATCTCGCCAGGGCAAGATTCAACAGTCCCGACCCATTGAGCCCGTTCGGGGAAGGGGGAACCAATTGCTATACCTACTGCGAAGGTGACCCTGTGAATTTCGCCGATCCGACAGGGTTGCGCAGGTTTTATGTTTCTTCTCCGCCAAGACTTCCTTCAGGACGTCCTTCAACACTTTTTTCAAGACTGGTTTCAAGAATTTCTCCAAACCGAAACTCTGCGCGAGGTGGCAGTAATCCGCCACCAAGTTCGTCGTTGAACATCTCCAACCAGTCCAGCCATCAGTCAGCCCACAGAGGCCACCAAGCTGCAGGAGCGCGTCCGCAAGAAACTGAATTGAGACGAATAGGTTCAGGAGGGGAAAGTCCTGCAAACCTCAATGAGAGGGAGAGTTTTAACCTCAGTCAGGCGTGGAATCGACCAGGCACTATCATGCAAAATCTCCAGATCGCGATCTATCTTCCCTACAGCATCGCCAGAAGGTATCCAGCGATATCCATTCTTGCAGTTATCGGTATTGTCGGAGGTATAACAGCTGCAGTACTTCTTACAAGGAAGAACTGACTGAAGATTGGCTGCCAGTCTCTATCACCATGGGGAGCCCAATGCCGGGCTCCCGGTCCCCCTTTCCCCAGTCACCCCGGTATCGTGCGCACCATTGGTTTTCTATCCGCGAACTGGCCAAGCGCAACCTTGCCTACCTGCACCTGTCCGAACCGGACTGGGCCGGTGGCAAGCCGCTGCGTGACGAATTCCGCCAAGCGATTCGTGCGGTCTACCCGGGGGTGATCATTGCTGCCGGTGCCTACACCGCCGAGAAAGGTGAAGACCTGATCGGGCGTGGCTTGATCGATGCCGTAGCGTTCGGGCGCTGCTTCATTGCCAACCCGGACCTTGTAGAGCGGCTGCGGGTGCAGGCGCCGTTGAATGCGCACCGGGCGCAGTTCGATTATGCCAATGGGGCTGAGGGGTATACGGATTATCCGTTCCTCAAGCAGCCTTGATGCTGAAAAAGGGAGCTCATGGGCTCCCTTTTTGTTGCCGGTGCCCGCGAAGAGGCCTGTAGGCTTAGCTCAGTTCAGCCAGGGCCTGCGCGGCATAGGCATGCGAACGCTGCCGTGCCAGCGGGTCGTGGATGCGGCAGTCGATCATCAGTTCATCCGCACCGGTCTGCTCGATCAGCGTGCGCAACCCTTCCCTTACCCGGTCCGGCCCGCCGGCCACGGTGCAGGCCATCACCTGCTCGAGTACCTCGCGCTCATGGCCCGGCAGGCTCTCGACATACCCCTCCTGCGGCTTGGGCAACAGGCCGAAGCGCCCGACATGCAAGTCCAGCATCCACTTGCGATGGGAGCTGGCCAGGTAATCCGCCTCGGCATCGCTGTCGGCGGCGAACAGGTTCATGCCCACCATCACATACGGTTTGGCCAGTTGTGCCGAAGGCTGGAAGTTGGCCCGGTAATGGGCAATGGCCTGCAGCAGGTAGCGCGGGGCAAAGTGCGAGGCGAAGGCATAGGGCAGGCCCAGTTTCGCTGCCAGGTCGGCACCGAACAGGCTGGAGCCGAGAATCCACACCGGTATGTCATGCTTGCCAGGCACGCCGCGCACCCGCCGTTTGCCATTGTCAGCCAGGTAGTCGCGCAGTTCGGCTATGTCCTGGCTGAAGTCGCGCTCTGGCGCAGCACCACGCAAGGCGCGCACGGTAGGCCCGGAGCTGCCCGGCGCACGGCCGAGGCCCAGGTCGATGCGGCCAGGGTACAGGGTGTCGAGCGTACCGAACTGCTCGGCCACAACAAGCGGCGCGTGGTTGGGCAGCATGATGCCACCGGCGCCAACGCGGATATGCCGGGTGGCGTTGGCGATTTCGTTGATGACCAGTGACGTGGCGGCCGAGCCGATGCCCGGCATGTCGTGGTGCTCGGCGATCCAGTAGCGGCTGTAGTGCTGTTGCTCGACATGGCGCGCCAGTTGGCGGGACTCTTCGATCGCGTCGGCGAAGGTCTTGCCTTCGCCGATCATGACCAGGTCCAGTACGGACAGTGCAGTCATGGGGTCTCCACAGGGATTATCAGTGACTGCCAGTTTCCCTGCTGCGCAGCCAGTGATAAACCCGGCTTCAGGCCCGGCATAGGGGCCTGCCATTCCCCAATCAGTCTTCCCAGGGCACGCCCGGTTCCCAGCTGGCTACCAGCAGGTCAATGAAGCCGCGTACCCGTGGCGACAGGTGGCGCTTGCTTGGGTAGACGATGCGAATCGGGTCCGCCGGTGGCCGATAGGCTTGCAGCACCTCCACCAGGGTGCCCGTCGCGCAGGTCGTCGCCGGTGATGTAGGTGGGCAGGTGAACCAGCCCGAAACCCGCCCGGGCGCCGGCGAGCATCGCCTCGGAGCTGTCGATGTTCAGCCGCCCGGGGTCTTCGCACAGGTGCAGTCCCGCTTCGGTATGAAAGCGCCACGGCATGACCTTTTCGCCGGCCAGGAAGGCGATCTTGTCATGGCCGTAGAGGTCGCCGGGCACCTGTGGTACGCCGCGTTCGTCCAGGTATGCGGGCGAGGCGCAGGTGACGAACTGCTGCAAGGCCACCGTACGGGTCAAGAGTTGCGAGTCTTCCTTCGGTACACCGATACGCACCGCAACGTCGATACCCTCCTCGACCAGGTCGACGAAACGGTCGGTGAAGCGTATATCCGCGCGCAGCTCGGGCCACTGCTTCAGGTAACGGTCGAGAATCGGCAGCACATGGCGCTGGCCGAACGACAGGGGTGCTGTCAGGCGCAGGGTGCCGGTGGGCTTGCCACGGCGCTGGGCCATGGTGCTTTCCACCTCGTCCAGGTCATCCAGAATCTGCCGCCAGCGCTCGTAGGCCACCAGGCCCTCGTCGGTCAGGCTCAGCTTGCGCGTGGTGCGGTTGAGCAAGCGCACGGCCATGCGCGCCTCCAGGCGAGCGATGCTCTTGCCCACCGCCGAGCGCGTCAGGCCCAAGGTGGCGGCGGCGGCGGTAAAACTACCGGCCCTCGCGGCGCTGACGAAGGCGGCGATGTCGCCGAAGCGGTTGGGTTCCATGGGTGGTTCCTGAGTCTGGTGCGGCTGGTTTAGATAGGTATGGATTTGTGAAATGCAAGCAGGGCTGTCGAGAGCGATCAAGCGAAGACCTTGATCACCAGTAGATGCACCGGATAGAACAGGTAACCCCAACGCCCCACCGCAGGCACCCGCCAACCCTCCTGACGCAGCAACGACCACCCGAGCGGAATCGCCAAGGCCGCGGCCATCAGCGTCAGCACGGTAAACGGCGCCAACAGATGCTGCTGCAACCAGCTGTTGGTCAGGTTCCCAGCCATGGCCAACAGGCTGGGCAACAACCAGGCCGCCCCTTCCTTGCGCCGGGCCATCAACCAGGCGCCCGGCAGCATCACCCCCGGCAGCCCGTACATCAGCTGTTCGCTGAACAGCCACCCTGCAAGCAGACCGGCAAAGCCAAGCACGCGCGCCGAAATCAACGGATGATGCACACCCCAGGCAACCAGCAACCCCAACACCAGGGTCGGCATCACGCTGAACGTTGACGAACCACTGTCCAGCCAACGGTACGCAGGTTCCGACAGCACCGCGAACACCAGCATCAGCCCCAGATAACGCAGGTTGCCGCGGGTATAGAGCGCACCGCACCTGGTGCGCGCCACATTCACCGCAATCGCCAGGCAAAACAGTGGAAACGCCAACCGGCCAACCACGAACAAGCCATCGGCATCAGGCCACAGAAAACGCAGGTGGTCGGCGACCATGGTCAGCATCGCCGTCCACTTGACCAGGTCCAGCCCGGCTGAGCGCACGCCTCAGCGCCCGCGCTCGACTGTGGCAGGCCCCAGGTAGCGATCGGTCCAGGCGGCCAGCGGCAAAGGTGGCTGCTGCTCGACGATCCGTCGCCAGATCAGCACCAGGTCGTCGCCATTGAACGCCGCCCCTGGCCCGGCACCCTCCCACAGCGATGGCACATCGGCAATCCAGTGCCCCTGGCTGTCTCGGTGGGCCATGTTGAAGCGGAACGTGTAGTTACCCGGGATGCCCATGCGCAGGTCGCTGACCACCAGCGCATCGCCGACCTGGTCGTAGCGCAGCCAGTCATCGGTGAACCAGCGCAAGCGCTGGTGCAACGGGTGCCCGGCCAGTGCTTGCGCCAGTTGAAGATTACGCGGCAAACGTTGCATTTCTGGCGGATGCTGGTCGAACCCGCTGCTGATGCCTTCGTAGTAATCGCCATCCGGGGTCTTGGCCAGCACCCGCCAGACCAGGCTGTTGAACGCGATCGGCACGGCACGCACCTGGCTGACGGCGATGCCTTGGCGGTCGAGGGCAGCCTGGAACCGCTGCTCGGCCGCCATGCGTCCGGCCAGGCCGAACCCCAGGTAGGCTGCGCTGAAGAGCAAGGCCAACGTCATTAGCCGCACCGCCTTGCTTGTCAGCCCCTTTATGCTTGCGTAGATCACCGCGGCCAGCAGTGGCACGGTGTAGACCGGGTCGATGATGAACACCGCCGCCCAGCTTTCCGGGGTGGCCTGCAAGGGCCAGAACAACTGCGTGCCGTAGACCGTGAAGGCGTCGAGCAACGGGTGGGTGACCAGCACCAGCCAGAACGCCAGGAACAGCCTGGGCAAGTTATAGCCTTTGCCTGGCCAGCATTTGTTGACCAGCCAGGCCAGCAGCAAGGCCAGGCCGGTGAGCACGAACAAGGAATGAGAAAAGCCGCGGTGGTAGGTCATCTGCGACACCGGGTCGGCGTAGCGGATGATCACGTCCAGGTCGGGAAGCGTGCCCAGCGCCGCACCATACAACAGCGAGCGGCGGCCCTGGATGCGGCCGAGCACGGTACCTTGCAAGGCCGCGCCAAGTACGGCCTGGGTGATGGAGTCCAAGGGTGGCATTCCTGAAAAGGTGGTTTCCAGAAGCTACCTTCATCCAGCCCTGATGCGCAATTCCCTTGGTTATGGGCTTTCATTGTGGGAGATGGCCCAGCCCTTTGGGCTGCGCTGTCGCGTAGATAACTGAAATTGCAAGCACTCCGCATACCCTGTGGGAGCGGCTTTAGCCGCGAAGAATCCAACGCGGTGCATGGCACCGGCTGCGCCGGTGTTCGCGGCTAAAGCCGCTCCCACAAAGGTCCCGCTGGCAACCTGTGGATGCGTCAGAACAACTGCCAGGTGTACACCAGCGTCAGACGGTTCTCGTCGATGTCGCTGCGGTAGTTGGACCGGGCCATGGCATTGCGCACCCGGATCCCCAGCCCCTTCAGCACACCGCCCTGCACCGCATAACCGATGTCCAGGTCGCGCTCGAGGTCGCGCCCTTCGTAACCCAGCCCGGTATCGACATTGTTACCGGTTATGTAGCGCACGGTCGCGGTCAGCCCCGGCACGCCCATGGCCGCGAAGTTGTAGTCGTAGCGCACCTGGTACGAGCGTTCGTCGGTGTAGGCGAACTCATAGGTCGGTACTTCGTTACCCAGCGGCGAGATGTTGGCGAACACCCGTGGGAAAGGGCTGTCGCCATAAATGCCCTGGTAGCCGGCATGGAAGCTGTGCCCGCCATGCCGGGCAGTGAACATCGAAAAGAACGCCTGGTTGTCGATATTGCCGAGCAACGCATCGCCGTCCTCGCGCGCGGTGAAATACCCCAGGTTGGCACTGAGCACCCAGTTGCCCAGGGGCTTGCTGTGCTTGAGGCCGACAAAGCCCTGTTCGTAAATGTCCTCAAGCTGCCCATACCACAGGCTGACGCTGCTCTGGTTGGCATTGAACACATAGTCCCCGCCCAGGTAGTTGAAGGCGTCGCTTTCTACCTGGCGGATCGGCACATGGCCGAGCATGGCGTTCATCTTGCCGTCGCCGCCTTCGTTGCGCAGGTGGGTGCTTTTCAGGTGCCCGGCCTGCACGGTCAGGCCGTCGATTTCCGCCGAGCTCAGGCTGGCGCCCTGGTAGGTCGGTGGCAACAGGCGGATGTCGCTGAAGGTCAGCACCGGCAGGTTGGGTTGCAGTTCGCCGACGCGCAATTCGGTTTTGGACAGCCGGGCCTTGAAGGTGGGCGCCAGGCGGCTGTATTCGTCGGCGGCGCGGCCATCGCCGTGCACCGGCAGCAACCCGGTGTTGGTGCGGTCTGGGCTGCTGTCGAGCTTGATGCCCAGCAGGCCCAGGGCATCAATGCCAAAGCCGACCGTGCCCGGGGTGTAGCCCGACTTGAAGTCGAGGATGAAGCCCTGGGCCCACTCCTCGGCCTTGGATTGCCGGTTTGCCCCGACGATGTCGGAGAAGTCGCGGCTGAAGTAGTAGTTACGGGCACTCAGGGTGGCCTTCGAATCTTCGAAGAAGCCGCCTTCGGCGGCCAGCAACGGTTGGCTGAGCAAAGTCAGGCCCAGGGCGACGCAAGGGGTGTGGTTCATTCCGAAGCTCTCTTGATCTTGTTTTTATGGGTAAAGCGTTGGAAGCACGGCGGTTCATGGGGTACGGCGCAGCACCTCGCGGGCACGTGGCTGGCGCAGCCTCAGCAACCCATGGCTCAGCAGGCCGAACAGCAGGCCCCAGAACGCTGCCGACAGGCCCAGGAAGGCCACCCCCGAAGCGGTGACCAGAAAAGTGAACAGCCCGGCATCGCGCTCGTTTGGTTCCGCCAGGCTGCGGGCCAGGGCTTCGCTGATGGCGCCATACAGGGCCAGCCCGGCCAGGGCGGCGATCAGGGCGGCGGGGAATGCTGCAAACAGCGACATCAGCGTGGCCCCGGCGATCCCCAGCAGCAGGTACAGCGCACTGCCAGCAACCGCCGCGACATAGCGCCGCCGTGGGTTTTCATGGGCCTCATGACCGGTGCACAGGCTGGCGGTGACCGCCGCCAGGTTCAGCCCGTGGCAACCGAACGGCGCCAGCGCGGCACCGGCCAGGGCGCTAGCGCTGATGATCGGGCTGGCCGGCGTGGGGTAGCCGGCGTTGCGCAGTACTGCCATGCCCGGCATGAACTGCCCGGTAAGGGCCACCAGCACCAGCGGCAGTGCCAAGCTGAATACCGCTGCCAGGCTGAACTGCGGGGTGACCCACTGCGGCGACGCCAGTTCCAGCACCAATGCCTCGCTGCGAAACGCCCCGCTGGCCACGGTCACCAGCGTGCCCACGCACAGCACCGCCGCCACGGCGTAGCGCGGCTGCACCCGGCGCATCAGCACGTAGGTGACGAACATCGCCAGTACCAGCAGCGGTTGCACCGGCAAGGCGCGGAACACCTCGATGCCGAAGCTGAACAGGATGCCGGCCTGCATGCCGGCGGCGATGGAGCCCGGCAGCCGCGCGATGATGCGGTCGAAGGCCCCGCTGATGCCGATCAGCAGCAGGACCAGGTTGGCTACCAGGTAGGCGCCAACGGCCTGTTCCAGGCCCAGTTGCGGCAAGGCGGTGACCAGCAGCGCCGAGCCAGGGATCGACCAGGCGATCACCACCGGCACCCGGTAGCGCAGGCTGAGCAGCGCGCCGAGTACGGCACTGCCCATGGACACTGCCCAGACCCAGGAGGACAGTTGCCGATGGGACAGGCCGGCGGCTTCTGCGGCGTGGAAGATGATCACCAAGGGGCCTGCGTAGGAGATCATCGTGGCGATGCAGCCGGCGACGATGGCGGACAGCGAACTGTCCTTGATCAGGGTTTTCATGGCACCTCTCGCAAGGCATCTGGCCGGGCTAGGTGACCGGCTCTTGTTCTTGTGTTGCCTTCTTCGCGGGTAAACCCGCTCCCACAGGGACTACACAGGTTCCAGCATTTGCGCCGTACCTGTGGGAGCGGGTTCACCCGCGAAGAAGCCAACTGGGTGGATCAGGCCTCTTGCAAAGCCCGCGGCCGCCCACTGCGCTGCTCATCGGCACCGCCCCGGGCCTGCTGCAACTGGAAGTCGAATTTCAACTCGGCATGTCGCCCCGCCTCGCCCTCGACGAACACCACCTCGCCCACCAGCCCATCCCGCGTGGCATAGGCAAAGTCATCCCACAGGTATTTGTCTCCGGCCAGGTTGATCTGCGTGGTCAGGTGTCGGTACCCCGGTGCCGAGATGAAGAAGTGCACATGCGCCGGACGCTGGCCGTGACGGCCGAGCAGGTCCAGGCACTCCTGGGTCGGCCCCTGTGGATCGCAGCCATACCCGGACGGCACGATGGAGCGCGCGCGGTAGCGGCCTTCGCCATCGGTGATGATGCGTCGGCGCAGGTTGTACTCGGACTGGCTCTGGTCGAAGAACGAATAGGTGCCACGGGTATTGGCATGCCACAGGTCGACCGTGGCCCCAGGCAACGGCCGCCCTTGTGGGTCGAGCACCTGGCCCTCGAGGTACATCGGCGTGGCCACGCCCTCCTCGCTACCGTCATCCATGCGTACTTCACCTTCGGCGATCGGCGCGCCGGCCACGTACAGCGGGCCTTCGATGGTGCGTGGAGTGCCGCCGACAAGGCCTGCTTGCTGGTCCTTGGCATCCTGCAGCAGGTCGAGGAAGTGCTCGATGCCCAACCCAGCCACCAGCAACCCGGCCTCGCCGCGGCCACCCAGGCGGTTGAGGTAGTCGACGGCATGCCAGAACTCGTCTTCGCTGATTTCCAGGTCTTCGATCAGCCGCGCGGTGTCTTGCAGCACGCGTTGCACGATGCGCTTCAGGCGCGGGCTGCCGGCATCGTTGCCAAAGCCTGCGGCCTCTTCGAAGAACTGCTGTACCTCGGCAGTGTGGGAAATTTTCACGGTCATGGTGGTTTACCTCATGTTGTTTTTCTGGAGTTACGCCTGTGCCGCAACCGCCTGGGCGTGCCGACGGCCGCTGGCCAGGTGCACGGCCATGGCCAGCGCGGCAATTGCGCCAGGGATGGCGAAAGCAATGAAATTGAGCTGCAGGGGCAGGTTGATGCCCATCAGCGCACCACCCAGCAGCGGGCCGACGATGGCGCCGTTGCGGCCGATGCCCGAGGCCCAGCCCAGCCCGGTGGAGCGCACCGATAGCCCGTACAGTTGAGCGGCGCCGGCATACAGCAGGATCTGCGTGCCGATGGTGGTGGCGCCGGCAATGAAGATCAGCAGGTACAGCACCGGCATCGGGCTGTTGACGCCCAGCAGGCTGATCGACAGCGCGGCGGCGATGAAGAACGCCACTTTGACTTTGACCAGGCTGTAACGGTCGCCCAGCCAGCCACCGAGAATCGCCCCGGCCATGCCACCGAAGTTCAGCGCCAGCAGGAACGACAGGCTCGAGCCGAGGCTGTAGCCGGCGTTGGCCATCAGCTTCGGCAGCCAGGAGCTGAGCGCGTAGACCATCAGCAGGCAGCAGAAGAACGCCAGCCACAGCGCCAGGGTGCGAATGGCCAGGCCGTTGCGGAACAGCTCCAGCACCGACGCCCCGCCGCCTTTGCGGTCGGCTGCCTGCAGCACATCATCCGCCTGCACGTCGCAATCCGGGTCCAGCCGCTTGAGCAGCTTGCGGGCCTCTTCGGTACGGCCCTGGCGTACCAGGAAACCGATCGATTCAGGTAGGTAGTACAGGATTACCGGCAACAACAGCAGTGGCACCGCTGCGGCGAAGAACATCGATTCCCAGCCAAAACGCGGCAGCATGAAGATGCCGACACCCGCCGAGAGCATGCCGCCGAGCGAGTAGCCACTGAACATGATCGCTACCAGCGTGCTGCGCAGGCGCTTGGGCGCGTACTCGTTCATCAGTGCCACGGCGTTGGGCATCAGGCCGCCACAGCCCAGGCCGGCAATGAAACGGTAGATGCCGAACTCGCTCGGGCTGCTGGCAAACCCGTTGAAAATGGTTGCCCCGGAGAACAAGGCGAAACAGATGGCGATGCCCTTCTTGCGCCCGATGCGGTCGGCCAGGCTGCCGAACGCCAGGGCGCCGAACATCATGCCGAACAGCGCATAGCTGCCCAGTGCACCGGCCTGCAACGGGGTCAGGCCCCACTCTTTCATGATGACCGGCAGTACCACGCCGTAGATGAACAGGTCATAGCCGTCGAAGATCAGCAGCAGGCCGCACCAGGCCATGACCATCCAGTGGAACGGGGTAAAGCGCGCATTATCGATGATCGGGTGTACGTCAAGGGTTCGCATGGCATCTGTCGCTCTTGTTTTTGTTGTGGAAGAAAGCTTTTTGCCTTGGGGTGTCGCTCAGCCGAGGTCGCCGCCCCCTACCGGCAAGGTCACGCCGGTGATGTACGAGGCTTCGTCGGAGGCCAGGAACAGGATTGCGCCCACCTGCTCGTCGATGCTGCCGTAGCGGTGCATCAGGCTGCTGTCGAGGGTCTGGTCGACGATCTGCTGGTACCAGTGCTTTTCCTGTTCGGTCTGCTCGGCACTGTTGCGCGGTACGCGCCGGGGTGGCGCTTCGGTGCCGCCGGGAGCAGTGGCGTTGACCCGGATGCCACGGCCGGCGGTTTCAAAGGCCAGGCACGCAGTCAGCGCGTTGACGCCACCCTTGGCTGCGCCGTAGGGCACGCGGTTGACGCCACGGGTGGCGATGGACGAGACGTTGACGATGGCGCCGCTGCCACGTTCGAGCATGTATGGCAGTGCGGCATGGCAGCACCACAGGGTGGGGAACAGCGAACGGCGTACTTCGGCTTCGATCTGGTCCACTTCGTAGTGTTCGAAGGGCTTGGCCCAGATGGTGCCGCCAACGTTGTTGACCAGGATGTCGAGGCGGCCGAACGCTTCAACCGCGTTGGCCATGACCCTGGCGCAGTCACCATATTGTTCCAGGTCGGCGGTGAGGGTGAGCATGCCCTCGCTGGCCAGTTCGTGAACCAGTTCGGAGCGGTCTACCGCAATCACTTGCGCGCCTTCGGCCTTGAGCCGCCAGCACACGCCACGGCCGATGCCCTGGGCGGCACCGGTGACCAGGGCGACCTTGCCTTGGAATCGGTTGTTCATATGCAAATCTCCGCTAGCCCGCGGTCCCTGTGGGAGCGGGTTTACCCGCGAATGCGTCCGACAAGACAAAACCGCTGTACCTGCCGGCCTCTTCGCGGGTGAACCCGCTCCCACAGAAGCGGTGTTATGTTCGGATGAAGGGAATCAGGCCGCCGCCGCGAACTTCTCGTAATAGAAGTTCGCCGGTGTAATGCCCTGCTCGCGCACGTACTGGCTCACCGCCTCGACCATCGGTGGCGGGCCGCACAGGTACACATCCACATCGCCATCGTTGAGGTGGCGCGGTTCGATGTGCTGGGTCACGTAGCCCTTCTGCGGGTACTGGCTGTCGGGGTTGGCCACGCAGGCACTGAAGGTGAAGTTGGGGATGCGCGCCGCCAGCGCCTGCAGGCGGTCGAGTTCGACCAGGTCGAAGTCGTTGGTCACGCCGTAGATCAGGTGCAGTGGGTGCTCGCTGCCCTGCTCGGCGATCTTCTCCAGCATCGCCGTGAACGGCGCCAGGCCGGTACCACCGGCCAGCAGCAACAGCGGGCGCTGGATCGGCCGCAGGTAGAAGCTGCCCAGCGGCCCGGCCAGGGTCATGCTGTCGCCGGCCTTGGCCAGGTTGGTCAGGAAACTGCTCATCAACCCACCCGGCACGTTGCGGATCAGGAAGCTGACCTCGCCGTCCTTCTGCAGCGAGCTGAACGAATAGGCTCGGCTCTGCTCGCTGCCCGGCACCTTGAGGTTGACATATTGCCCCGGCAGGAAGGCCAGGCGGCTGAGGGATTCACCCTTGATCGACAGGGCAATGGTGCTGGCCGACAGTTGGCGGACATCACTGATGGCGGCCTCGAAACTGGCCTGTTCGGTCTTGCACAGCTGCGACGAGGCCGGGATGCGGATGACGCAGTCGCTCTCGGCGCGCATCTGGCAGGTCAGTACGTAACCTTCGGCGATTTCATCTTCGCTCAGGGCATCTTCGATGAAGTTGTCGCCCAGGTCGTAGCGGCCGGACTCGGCCTTGCACTTGCAGGTACCGCAGGCGCCGTCGCGGCAGTCCAGCGGGATGTTGATGCCCTGGCGGTAGGCGGCGTCGGCCACGGTTTCATGGCCGGTGGCCTCGATGAAGCGGGTAACCCCGTCTTCGAAATTCAGTGCGATCTGGTAGCTCATGTTGCACCTCGCGGGCGAGCCGGGCCACGGCACGTCGCAGGACGCACCGGGCAGTGCTCGCAAAACCCTGGATCAGATGTGGTAGATGTCGATGACCTGGCGAACGTAGTCGTTCTTCAGCACCACTTTCTTGGCCTTGATCAGCGGCTGCTCGCCGCGCAGGTCGAGGGTGTAGAAGCTGGTGCCGAAGTAACTGTCGGTGGTCTTGTAGCGGAAGCTCAGGGTGTGCCAGTTGAAGCGCACCTGGCAGCTGCCCTCGCCCTGCTCGACGATCTCGATGTTGCTGATGTTGTGCGAGGTGCGGGTGTCGGGCACGGTCGCACTGGAGCGCTCGGTCTTGATGCGGAACACCCGGTCTTCCAGGCCGCCTCGGTTGCCGTACCAGATCAGCGAGATTTCGCTTTGTGGGTCTTCGGTGAGGGTGTCGTCATCGTCCCAGCTCGGCATCCAGAAGGTGCAATCGCTGGCGTACATTTCCAGCCACTGATCCCACTGGGCGTCATCCAGGTAACGCGCTTCGCGGAAAAGGAAGTCGCGCACGGTTGCATACAGGCTCATTGCACGGCCTCCACGGGGATCAGTTGCTGTTCATCCTTCAAGGCCTGGATCATGGTTTCCTGCCAGTACTTGTGCTGCAGCACGAACAGGCCTTCGTCCTCGGTGCGTACGCCCGACAGCAGCGGCTTGAGTTCGATTTCCCGGGCCGCCTCGTCGGCGCCTTCCACCCAGTGTTCAGCGCCGCGGGACATGTCATTCCAGCCGGTACCGCCGCCGTAGCCGGTCTGGCACGAGCGGAACTCTTCCAGGTCGTCGGGGGTGGCCATGCCGCTGACGTTGAAGAAGTCTTCGTACTGGCGAATGCGCTTGGCGCGGGCATCGGCGCTCTCGCCTTTCGGTGCGATGCAGTAGATGGTGATTTCGGTCTTGTTCACCGAAATCGGCCGGGCGATGCGGATCTGCGAGCTGAACTGGTCCATCAGGTACACGTTCGGGTACAGGCACAGGTTGCGCGAGTTCTCGATCATCCAGTCGGCACGGGCCTGGCCGAAGTCGGCGGCCAGTTGGTCGCGGCGCTCGTAGGCCGGGCGGTCCTCGGGGTTGGCCCAGCGGGTCCACAGCAGCAGGTGGCCGTGGTCGAAGGAGTAGAAGCCCCCGCCCTGCTTGGCCCAGGCGCCAGCGCTCATGGTCTTGATCTCGTCACCCGCCTCGCGCTGCTTGCGCTGGTTCTGGGTGGCGGCATAGTTCCAGTGCACGGAGCTGACGTGGTAGCCGTCGGCGCCGTTCTCGGCGGTGAGCTTCCAGTTGCCTTCGTAGATGTACGAACTGGCGCCGCGCAGCACTTCCAGGCCTTCCGGCGACTGGTCGACGATCATGTCGATGATCTTGGCCGACTCGCCCAGGTGCTCGACCAACGGCTTGACGTCGGCCTTCAGGCTGCCGAACAGGAAGCCACGGTACGACTCGAAGCGTGCCACCTTGGTCAGGTCGTGGGAGCCGTCGCAGTTGAAGCTGGCGGGGTAGCCGGCGTTGCTTGGGTCTTTGACCTTGAGCAGCTTGCCGCTGTTGTTGAAGGTCCAGCCGTGGAACGGGCAGGTGTAGCTGGAGCGGTTGCCGCGCTTGTGCCGACAGAGCATGGCGCCGCGGTGGCTGCAGGCGTTGAGGAAGGCATTGAGTTCACCGTCCTTGTTGCGCGCGATGAAAATCGGCTGGCGCCCCATGGTCAGGGTGAGGAAGTCGTTTTTCTCGGGTATCTGGCTTTCATGGGCCAGGTAGATCCAGTTGCCCTCGAAGATGTGTTTCATCTCCAGGTCGAACAGGCGTGGGTCGGTGAACATCTCGCGCTTGCAGCGGTAGATGCCCTTTTCACGGTCGTCCTCGAGCAAGGCATTGAGGTAGTCGAATCCCAGGGACATGGCCAGGGTCTCCCTTGTTATTGTTTAGACCTGGTCAGGTTAGGGAGACGGCTGGCGGGGGACTATCCCGGATTTCTCATGACCGCATAAACAAAAACGGCTGAAAGCCTTATGATTCTTGTCGCCAAACAAAGCCCCATAAGTCTTCAGCCGCGCACAAAATGCTACCAGAAAAACTCCACTTTTCACCCCTCTCTCGCCGCCTCGTCGAGGCCTCTTTCACCGGTGGTCACATCACCTCGGATGCGGGCTTGTTGCTGCTGCGCGAGGTCGACCAGCAACATGGCTTGACCCGCCGCCTGGCCAAAATCGTTCCCGATCGGCGTGATCCTGGGCGTGTCCAGCACGGACTGCAGACACTGCTCGCCCAGCGTATCTATGCACTGGCCGCCGGCTACGAGGATCTCAACGATCATGACGGCCTGCGCCATGACTACGCGCTGCAGACTGCGGTCAACCGCCTGCAACCGCTGGCCGGCAAATCCACTCTGGGGCGCCTGGAACAGCAAGCCGATCGCGAAACGGTGGTGCAAGCCCATCGCCTGCTGTGGGAGCACTTCATCGCCCAGCATGACCAGGCGCCGGCTGAGATCGTGCTCGACTTCGATGCGACCGATGTGCCGGTGCATGGTGATCAGGAAGGGCGCTTCTTCCATGGCTATTACGACCATTACTGCTTCCTGCCGCTCTATGTGTTCTGTGGTCGCCATCTGCTGGTGAGCTATTTGCGCCCGAGCAACATCGATGGCGCCCGACACAGTTGGGCCATCCTGGCACTGCTGGTCAAGTTCATTCGCCGCTTCTGGCCAGAGACCCGCATCGTGTTCCGCGGTGACGGCGGTTTTTGCCGACATCGCATGCTCGACTGGTGTGACCGCAAGCAGGTGGATTATGTGGTGGGTCTGGCCCGCAACACCCGCCTGCAGCGGATGGCGGCGCCGGCCATGCAAGCTGTCGCCGAGGCCTACCAAGAAACCGGGCAGAAGATGTCCGGCGTGTATCGCTTCCTCTATCAGGCCGGTAGTTGGCGTAGGCGCCGCCTGGTCGTGTCGCGCCTGGAACATGGCGAGCAGGGTGCCAATCCACGCTTCATCGTCGTGTCCCGCTTTGCCGAGGATGCTGCCCAGCAGTACTACGAAGACTACTGCGGCCGTGGCGACATGGAGAATCGGATCAAGGACCAACAGTTGGATCTGTTCGCCGACCGCACCTCCAGCCCACGCTGGTGGACCAACCAGTGGCGGCTGATGCTGTCGGCCTTTGCCTATGTGCTGTTCGAACGGCTACGCGATCATCTCCAGGGCACCGCATTGGCGCGCATGAGCATCCATAACCTGCGCTTGAAACTGCTCAAGATCGGTGCGGTGATCATTCGCAACAGCCGGCGCATCCGCGTGCTGATCAGCGAGGCCTATCCGCATCAGGAACTCTTTGCGGGGCTGGTTGCCCGCCTCAAGCCGACCTGAACAGGCGGGCGCCCCCGGCCCGGCTCAATGGGGGAAAGGGGGCAGTGCGCCCCATACGCGGGAATTGAATAAAAAACGATCAATTTTTAGCGGTGGAAGGCAGGTTGTTGATACACCGAGGCTTCACCGGCCACGCCTGCCGGCCTCATGAGAAATCCGGGCTATCCGGATTGTGCAGAGCGTTATCCAGTTTGCACAAATTTGCCGTGACTTTGCAAAAGCTAGCATTGACGGCCAGGGTCAGCTTCGAATTTGCTTCTGTAGCGATTGAAGATACTTATCAGCTTCAGCAAGCTTAGTGGCCATTTTAATATTAAGCTCGGACGGATTCTCCTGGACTCTTCTGCGACAAACCGCGGCGTGCCTGCTCACAGCTGCGATATTCAAATCCAAGTTTGGATCCATCACGGGCAGACCCTCACTAAGCCTGTGGACCGTATAACCAAACTTTCGCCCATATTGCTCAGTTATAAAGCCTCTAATTTCGACCTCTGGTTTTGTTTCAGAAATCCGTTGGTTATGTTGTTTTAACTTCTTATCCATGGATGCATTTAAAAAATTTTGGTCCAGCGATCGGCGTTTTTGCAGGGGGCGAAGTTCTACCAGTACAGGAATTTTTGAGCCACGATTCCTTCGGGGAGACAATGCTCTGAGGAAGCGGCTACCTATCCACGACCGACCACTGGGGTCACTCCGATTAATGGGATCGCCCCCACAATAGCTGTAGGCGTTCAGCCCTCCCTCATCATGTGGGCTAAGTGTGTCAGGAGAATTGAACCGCATGCAGATGGGGCTATACGTACGATGACCGTTTCCTAAATGATAGCCTTCGATTGGTCGGTCTTTCCGCTGGCTGTTAAATCGCAATACAGAAGCGCATAACTTGTCACTATCATACCCATACAGTGTGTACTACAAGGAACACAGCTCGCCGCCTTCCAGATATTGTGCTATCGACCCTAGTATATCTGTCCCGTACAATGCGACCTGATGACCATCCCGCTGAGCCAATACACGCCCCGTAGCACGCATTAAGGCCGCCTCCCCCGAACTGCTATGTTTGACAAGCGTAAGGCCTTCCGCAGAATAGAAATACAATTGTTGCTGTAACTTCGCCATGATTGCCACCACTTACCGGTAAAGAGTAAATCGTGGTGTGGGCTCAAAGCACTCGCAACTGGCAAAAATGCTAGGTCCGATGACCAAACGCTATCATTCGCGCCGCTTGAACGTCTGCGAAGGCAGCTCACCAAACTGCTGCCGGTACACCTCCGAGAACCGCCCCAGATGCAGGAATCCGTAATCCAGGGCCAGCTCGGTCACACTACGTACGCCACAAGTCGGGTCGCTCAGGCACGCATGCACCCGCTCCAGCTTACGCTGGCGCACGTAATGCTTTGGCGTGATGCCCAAGTGCTGGTCAAACAACGCATACAACGAGCGCAAGCTCATGCAGGCCTGCTCTGCCAGTACCTCAGCCGACAACTCCAGCTTCAGGTTGCGCTCGATGTAGTCAAGAATGCGCTCAAGCCCCGCTTGCGGCCCGCTCAGGCATTCGCGACGGATATTGGTACTCATCAGGGTCAGCAGCTTGCTGGCGACGATCTGGCTGTAGTGGCCCTGCACCCTGGGCAGCGAATCGCTCACCTCTGCTTCCTGGCAGACCATGGCCAGCAGGTTGACGAACCCGTCCAGCTCGTCCAGCCGGTAATGGTTGCGCAAGAACCGCACCCCGCCCTCGGGTCGGTGCCAGCGCTGTTCGTCGCAGATCGAGTCCAGTAGCCGGGTCGGCACCTTGAGGATGAATTTTTCGCAGTCTTCCGAGTAGGTCAGGTCGACCGGGTCGTCGGGGTTGATCAGCAACAGCTCGCCCGGCACCAGGTGATGCTCGCGCTTGTGCCCACGCCACAGGCAGTTGCCGTTTAGCAGCACCTGCAGGTGGTAGATGGTTTCCAGTGCCGGCGAGGTAACGCGCACGCTGCCGCCGTAGCTGATGCGGCACAGGTCCAGCTCAGCGAACTTGCGGTGGCTGAGGCTGGCTTGCGGATGAGTGGTGCGGGACAAACCGATGCAATGCTGGCCTACGTGCTGGTTGACATAATCGGACACAGCATAAGGGTCGGCGTGATGAAACACGCTACTGCGCTCGCTCAGCAGGCGGCTTTCCATAGGCAAGGTTACCCGGATCGTTATTGTTCTGGTTGCCGCATCCTACGGCCCGGCGGGCTGTGGTTGCGGTCGTCACGGTCATTCTATCGAGCCGGCTGCGAGTCGCGGGGGCAGGCGACAACCGGTGGATGGGCACACTTAAGCAAAAAGGCGGGGGTTGGGCAATGCGACCTTGGGAATGGATGGGCGGATAGCGAACAGTAAGGACAGGTCAGTGTTCGTTTATCGAACGGCTCAGGCAACCCGGCACCGCTCACTTCACTGCACCGGCAGGAAGTTCATCAACAGCAGGCTTTGCGCATAATTCAACCCAATTCGTCGATAACGCTCATCCAGCAACTCCGCCAGCAAGTCCAGCCGTGCCACGATCTTGCCGAACTCCACGGCAAAACTCAGGTTGCTGCCCTCTTCCGAGATTTCGTTGGAGAACAACAGCAGCACACCATTGGCATCCTGCCGCTGGCTCAACATCCAGGTGGCCTTCTCGATATTGCGCGCCGCGTTGTTGACGAACAGCGGGTCGATGGTATCGGTCATGTAGAACTCGGTACGGCCGCCGTGCGCGGTAATCAGCATGCTGCCGATGGCGTAAATGAACGCACCGACCCGGTCACCGCGAAACTCGGGGCTCAGGGCGTAGCTCAAGGCTGCCAGGTCGCGACGGTTGCCTAGTTGTGGCAAGGGCTGGCGTTGCTCGATGGCGATACGGATCTGCCGCTCGGCAGTGGCAGCGTCAACGTAGCCGGACAGCTTCCACTGGTTGGGGTTGCGCAGGTACAGCTTGTTCATCAGCAGGTACAAGCTCTGCAGGTTGTCGCGCATGGACAGCGTGGCCAGGCGGTCGACGCTGGTCTGGAACAGTTCGCTGGGCTTGCCGTTGCCGAACTGCTCGAGCACGTCGCGGCCCTGCTGTTGGGTGCAGGCGCACAGGCATGTGAGGGCGCCTGCCATTAGCAGGCGGGGGAAGAATTTTGGCTTGCTTGCAACCATCGGCACCGGGTCGATATTCGGCGGCCGCACCGTGGATCAGTGTGGCCTGGCCATGCATAGAGCCCGGAAATTGGAAAAAGTGCGGTGATCGGGGGTTTTGGATACCTGCGCCGGCCTCTTCGCGGGTAAACCCGCTCCCACAAGATCACCACATATCTTGAATACTGCGCAGTACCTGTGGGAGCGGGTTTACCCGCGAAGAGGCCGGCCCAGGCAACACATGAATCACATGGCGTGACGCAACATCTCCACCACCTGCGCATGCAGCGCCGGGTCGCCACAGGCCACCACGCACCCGCCATTCTGTGCGCTGCTGCCATCCCACGCCGTGATCACCCCGCCCGCCCCTTCGATGATCGGCATCAGCGCCTGCACGTCATATGGCTGCAGGCTCGCCTCGACAATCACGTCGACGAACCCGGAAGCCAGCATGCAATAGGCATAGCAATCGCCACCGTAACGCATCAGGCGCGCCTTGCCGGCAACGGCCTCGAACGCAGCCTTGCGCGCGGCGGTATCGAACATGTCCGGCGTGGTGCACATCAACGTGGCCGAGGCCAGGTCGGCACAGGCACGGGTCTTCAACGGCGCACCGCTGTGCCAGGCGCCTTCCGGCGTTCCGACAAAGCGTTCGCCGGTGAACGGCTGGTTCATCACCCCGACCACCGGGCGGGTGCCGTCGTTCAGCGCAATCAGCGTGCCCCACAGCGGCAGGCCGGTGATGAAGGCGCGGGTGCCGTCGATCGGGTCGAGCACCCAGGTCAGCGGGCTGCTGCCGACTGCCACGCCGGCTTCTTCACCGAGGATGCCGTGGTCGTGATAGCGGGCCTGGATCAGCTCGCGCATGGCATCCTCGGCTGCCTTGTCGGCCACGGTCACCGGGTCGTACAGGCGCCCACCCTTGTCCTCGACGTCCAGGCTGGCGCGAAAGTATGGCTTGATCGCCACGGCAGCGGCATCGGCCAGCTGCTCGGCAAAGGCGCGGAATTCGCCGATCTGTTCAGCACTCAGGGACATGGGGCGGGCCTCGTGAAAATGATGGGGCCCGCATCATACCCGACACGCCGTGCCGCGCCAGCCTCCACCAGGCTGCTCATGCGCCCTGCGCGGTCTAGACTGAACAAGACCAGATCACCGGGGGGCTGCCACACGTGGAGGTGTGAGATGAGCCAGTTCAAGCGTCTGTTCGTCATGCTCGGCCCGCAGATGCGCCACACGCCAGCGCTGCAACGCGCTGCGGCGCTGGCGGAATCCAGCGGTGCGTTGCTGGATATCAACGTGTTCGTCGACGATGTCGACACCTTCGGTTTGATGAGCGATAGCCGCGAGCGGGAACGGCTGCTCAGTGACAACCGCCAATGGCTGGCGGACGAAGCCGAGCAACTGGCCAACGCCGGCCTGGATGTATCTACCGAACTGCTGCTGACCCGCGACCCGCTGAGCAGTGTGCTGGAACGGGTCGAGCGCCTGGGCTGCGACCTGCTGATCAAGGATGTGCAGCACGAACCGGTGCTCAAGCGCCTGCTGGTAACGCCACTGGACTGGCAGTTGCTGAAGGACAGCCCGGTCGCCGTGCACCTAGTCAGCGATATCCGCCTGCCCCTGCCCCGGCAGATTGCCGCCGCGGTGGACCTGAACAGCCATGGCGCAGGCGAGCATCTGGATGAGCAGGTGATCCGCTGCGCCCATGCCCTGGCCCTGCAGTGCAATGCCGAACTGCACCTGCTGCATGTGTGCGACGCGGCCAAGACACACATTGCCGACTTCGGCGCTGGCACGGTGACCATGCCCGGCTTCGATGTCAGCGTGCGCACCGCGCAGCGGGCGGCGTTCAACCGGCTGGGCGACCACCACCAGATCCCGCTGGAGCGCAGGCACTTTCTGGAAGGGGCCGCGATCAAGGCGATTGCCCAGTTCGTCGGCCACAGCCGGGCGGATGTGATCGTGATGGGCAGCCACCGGCATGATGCCATGCAGACGTTCCTGGGCGGGACCACGGCGCATGTGCTGGAACATCCGCTGTGCAATGTGTTGGCGATCAAGGCGGTTCGGTGAGTGCTGGTATACCTGCACCGGCCTCTTCGCGGGTAAACCCGCTCCCACAGGAATTCCACTGACCTCAGGCTTGGTGAAACCCCTGTGGGAGCGGGTTTACCCGCGAAGAAGCCAACACGGATTCTACCCTTGGCATCTGGTACACCAGTGCCACATAAAAAGAATGCATTTGATAATGATTCGTAGTAGTTTCTCGGCGCTTGCCCACCCTACCCTCAGCGCCCTACTCCAGGATCGTACCGTCGATGCGTCGCACGTTCGTTTCGCTTTGTGTGCTTCATGCTGTCTCTCCGCTGACCTTTGCCGAGCCTGAACCGCTCAGCGAACCCACCCAGATCGAACTCCAGGCCCTGAACATTACCAGCAGCGCCGACAGCGAACGTGCCGATGGCCCGGTCGAGGGCTACAAGGCTACCCGCTCGGCCAGCGCCACTCGCACCGACACTGCCCTGCACGAAACCCCGCAATCGGTCAGCGTGGTGCCCAAGGATGTACTGGAAGACACAGGCGCCACGCGTCTGCAGGACGGCCTGGACTACGCCGGCGGCGTCGGCCGCGCCAACAACTTCGGCGGCCAGGGCCTGACCACCTTCACCGTGCGTGGCTTCACCACCGGCGAGTTCTACCGCAACGGTTTCCCGATCAACCGCGGCTACCCCAACGCCCCCGACGCCAACACCGTCGAACGCCTGGAAGTGATCCGTGGCCCGGCCAGCAGCCTGTACGGCCGTGGCGACCCAGGCGGCACCTTCAACGTGGTCAGCAAGCAGCCGCTGCCAGAGTCGAAAGTCACCCTGGGAAGCCAGTTCGATGACCAGGGCATGCACCGCGCTACCCTGGACGCCACCGGGCCGCTGAACCAGGACGGCTCGCTGGCCTACCGCCTGAACCTGCTGGGTGAAGGCGGCGAAAGCTTCCGTGACGATGTGGAAAGCGAGCGCTATGACGTGGCGCCTGTAGTCAGCTGGCAGGTCAACGACAGCACGAAGATCGTCTTCGAGGGCGACTTCATGCGCAACAACCACCCGCTGGACCGTGGCCTGACCCGCCTGCCCGGCCAGCTCGGCACAGCTTCGCGCGACACCAACATCTGGGAAAAGGGCAGCGACAACCTGCTGCACAACGACAACAACATGGCCCAGTTGCGTTTCGAGCACCTGCTCAACGACAACTGGACGCTGGGCGGTGGCATGCAGTGGCTCGACGGCTCGCTCAAGGGCAACGCCGTGGAGGCCAACGCATTGCAGGCTGACGGTCGCACGCTGGGGCGCAACTTCAACTACCGCAAACTGGAGTGGACCGACCGCGACTACCAGCTCAACCTCACCGGCCACTTCGACACCGGCGGCTACGCTCATACACTGCTGACGGGCATCGAGTACGAAGACTACGACTACAACTCGATCATCCAGCGCTCGGCCAGCGGTGCCGATAAGTACCCGATTGACATCTTCGACCCGGTACTGGGCCAGCCACGCCCTGCCCTGACCCGCACCACCACCCATGACAAGGAAAACCTGAAGACCTGGGCGGCATTCATCCAGGACCAAGTGGCCCTGACCGAGCGACTGAAGGCGCTGGCGGGTGTGCGCTTCGAGCGCTTCGAGCACGATTACGACGACAAGCTGCCGACCAACCGCGACTTCAGCAAGGGCGAAAACGGCGTCACCCCACGCTTCGGCCTGATCTACGACCTGACCGATACGGTTGCGGTCTATGCCAACACCGCGCGCTCGTTCAAGCCCAACACCGGCACGCCAAGCGGAGGCGGAGGCTTCGACCCGGAGAAAGGCAAGTCCTACGAACTGGGTGTGAAATGGGAGGCACTCGACCGCCAGCTGAGCATCGACGCGGCGATCTATCACATCGTCAAGGAGAACGTCCTGGCGCGCGACCCGAACGACCCCACCGGTACCTACAGTATTGCGGCCGGCGAAGTGCGCAGCCGTGGCCTGGACATCAACATCGCCGGCAACCTGACGCCGGAGTGGCGCGTGATCGGTGGTTATGCCTACGTGGACGCGGAAGTGACCCAGGATACGACCCTGCCCAAGGGCACACGCCTGGCCAACATCCCGCGCAACAGCTTCAGCCTGCTGAACACCTACGAGTTCCAGGATGGCCTGGCCAAGGGGCTGGGGTTGGGGGTTGGGGTGAAGTACGTGGATGATCGCGCCGGTCAGACGGCAGCTACGACCTACACCATGGAGCGCTACAGCGTGGTGGACCTGCTGAGCTTCTACAAGGTCAACGAACACGTGCGGCTGAACCTGGACGTGAAGAACGTGTTCAACAAGGGCTATGACGAAGGCGCTTTCAACAACTACGTCTACCCGGGTGCGCCGCGGACGGTGCAGGCTGGGGTTTCGTATACCTTCTGAATTGCCGGGGCTGCTTCGCAGCCCTTTCGCGACACAAGGCCGCTCCCACAGAAGTTACGCGCATACCTGTGGGAGCGGCCTTGTGTCGCGAAAGGGCCGCAAAGCGGCCCCCGGCCTCAGAACCCTTTGCTGTAGAACAACGAGTACGATTCGATGCCGTCGTTAGGCTGCTTGAGCCCCGCGTTGGAGTAATGCATCGCGCGGCCACCTTCTGCTCCCCCGGCAGTTTCAGGCCGAAGCCGATGCGGTCTTCGAAGTTGACCGACGAGCCCAGGCGCTGGTCGCCCACGTCGGTCTTGGAAAACGCCGCCAAACCAATGCCGGCCTCGATATACGGGGTGTAAGTAAAACCGCTGAACTCGTAGGTGAATACCGGGCTGAACGACAGTGAGTGTGCACCACTGGCCTCACCGCCTTCCCAATAGGTGTAGGCCGCATCCCAGTATCCGGTCAGATGACCGGCGCTGCTTTCCAGCCATTTCTTGTCCCAGTCGAACGACAGGCCAATACGGTAGGTCATGTCACCTTGGCCAGTGGCGCCAACGGCGCCGCTCACCTGCGCTGCCTGGGCCAGATTCGCCCCGGCAAAGGCCAGCACTGCAGCAGCCAGCGAAGCTGCTAGACGGGTTTTCATCAATGACTTCTCCTGATGGTCTACACGGCAAGCGGAGGCTTGGGCCCCTCGATCTTATGTGGTGACCGGATACATCCAGACCGGTCACAGGAAGTAATACTTTTCTGATTATCGTCCAGATAAACAGAAAGTTGAAAGTGAATTGCCACCATTGGCTAATACCCTGCGCCAGCATCTGCCATGCCGAGCAGCAGCACTCAGTCGTATTCCGCTTCTTCGTGCTCGCCCAACAGGCGCCTTTGCCTGGGTGTGGCTTCCTCCAGTACCTGCGGGTTGAAACGCCAGTTCAGGTATGGCGAAAACTTCTGCGCGACCATGCGCCGGCCATAGTGCACTTGCAGCATGTCGCGCTGGCGTGATTGGGTGCAGTTGGCCCCGCCGCTATGCCAGACATCGCTGCGAAACACCAGCGCGTCCCCGGCCTTGCACAGCACCGGCTGGGCCTCTCGGCCCTGCCAGTGTTGCTCGCCAGCCTGCGGTGGCCCTGCCGCGCGGTGGCTGCCGGGCACAATCCAGGTCGGCCCGATGTGATGGTCGATATCGCTGAGGTACAGCTGCGCAGTCAGGATCTGCGGGGGCTGGGTGAAGTCGCCGCGCTCGCTGAGCCAGTCGGGCAACTGCATGGGCAAATGGTCCAGGTGCAGGGCCATGCCGGTGTAGCCCGGGTGGCTGCGCCAGGCAGTCTGGCCGATCACATGGCAGTCGGCGCCCAATGCCGCTTCGGCCAGGGCAATCAGCGGCGGCAGGTCGAGAAAGGGTAACCACAGCGGGTTGCGGTTGAACACGCACTTGTAGTGTTCCAGCAGCCCTTGGTAATCCCAGTGGATGGGCTGCAGGTCATCGATGGCGCAGCGCAGCAAGGCGATACGCAAGGGTTCGAGCACACCGGGGAGCAAAACATAGCCCCGCTCGTCCAACATCTCCAGCTGAAGATCCAGGCTCATGGCGATGTGCTCCTTAGCAGGCAGGAGCACATCCGTACTCCTGCCCGTTTTTCCATCAACGCCAGTTCAGGTTCACGGTGGTGGGGGTCTTGCCATTCACGGTCACCAATTGCTGCACCGTCTCACCCTGGGCGTTGCCAGTCACTTTGTATTTGCCGGGAGGCAACTGCACATACAGCAGCGGCCCGGCATCCGTAAGACTGAGCACGGGCTGGCCCTGTGCATTCTGGATGTCGACGGTAGCACCGCTCTGGAACTTGCCTTCCGGGCCGGTGGAGAGTTCTACGTGCAGGTCATAGCCCGGGGTCTTGCGCAGGGCGTTGGCTTCATCCTGGCCGATGCCGCCTTGCAGGTAGCGGACGCCGTTCTGCTCCTGCTGTTGCAGTTGCACGGCCTGCATGTCGATGGGGGCATTGTGGTCGGAGGCGGCCGCCAGGGTCCATGGCAGCGCCAGAGCGATCAGCAGCGCCGCGCCGAGGGCATAGTGATGGTTACGCATGATACGACCCTCCTTTCGAGGATGGCTTACCTATTATCAGATCCTTCGGGCGTAACGGCGTTCGTGCTGATGCATGGTCGTCTTGATGAAATTTGCATCAATGGTATGGATGTTGCGCTGGAACATCAGGTTGCGCGCCCTTCCTCGAGCAGTTTCACGAACATGCTCAAACTGCGCGATACCGTGCCCCGGCGCCACACCAGCCAGGTTTTGAGGTAACGGAAGTCCTCCGACATCGGCCAGGCACTGACGGTGCTGCAACCGGGCATGTTGTCGAGCATGCTGCGCGGCATCATGGCCAGGCCGGCGCCGGCGCTGACGCAGGCCAGCATGCCGTGGTACGACTCCATTTCGTGGATCTTGCCCGGTACCGCCTGGTCCTGCACGAACCAGTTCTCGAAGTGATGCCGGTATGAACAGTTGGCGCGGAAGGCGTAGATGCTTTCGCCGTTGACGTCCTGGGCGCGGGTTACCGGGGCGTGGTTGAGCGGCGCGATGACCATCATTTCTTCCTCGAACACCGGCATGCCCTCCAGCGTCGGGTGCAGCACCGGGCCGTCGACGAACGCCGCTACCAGGCGCCCCGACAGCACGCCTTCGAGCATGGTCCCGGAAGGCCCGGTGGACAGGTCCAGGTCGACCTTGGGGTAACGCTGGTTATAGGCCGCCAGCAAGGCCGGAATGCGCACCGCCGCCGTGCTTTCCAGCGACCCCAGGGCGAAAGTGCCCTGCGGGTCTTCACCGGCCACTGTCAGCCGCGCCTCGTGCACCAGGTCAAGGATGCGCCGGGTGTACTCGAGGAAGTTCCAGCCTGCGGGGGAAAGGCGCAGGCGGCTCTTTTCACGTATGAAAAGCTCCACGCCCAAGTCCTCCTCCAGTTGCTTGATACGCGTGGTCAGGTTCGACGGCACCCGGTGGATATGCTGCGCAGCGGCACTGATGCTGCCCTGCTCTGCCACGGCCTTGAAGATCTCGAGTTGCACCAGGTCCACAGCCATTCTCCAAACGTGAATGTTTCGCTCATTATTATTCAGTTTTCATTAAAGCCATAGCCCACTAGTCTGGCGTCACGGATCAATTACAACGAGAGTGTCCCGCCATGAGTGCGATCAGCAGCCTGACCCACGCCATCTCCCTCGACCCGTACAGCGGCGAGCAGATCGGCGCCTACCCGTTCGACACCGACGCCGCACTGGAAGCGGCGCTGCAACGCGCCAAGGTTGGCTACCGCCAGTGGCGCCAGGTGTCGCTGGGTCAGCGCAGCGAGTACCTGCTTGCCTTGGCCAGCACCCTCGAAACCAAGGCCGAAGCCTTCGCGCAAATGATCAGCCGCGAAATCGGCAAGCCTGTCGCCCAGGCCCGTGGTGAAGTCAGCAAGTGCGTCGGCCTGTGCCGCTGGTACGCCGAACACGGCCCGGCCATGCTCGCCCCCGAGCCGACCCAGGTCGAGAAAGCCCGCATCGAATACCGCCCGTTGGGCCCGATCCTGGCGGTGATGCCTTGGAACTTCCCGGTCTGGCAGGTACTGCGTGGCGCCGTGCCGGCAATCCTGGCCGGCAATACCTACGTACTCAAGCACGCGCCGAACGTGATGGGCAGCGCCTACCTGCTGGGCGAGCTGTTCAAGGATGCCGGCCTGCCGGAAGGCGTGTTCGAAGTGCTCAACGTGACGCCGGACGGTGTCACTCGCGCCATCAACGACCCACGCATCGCCGCGGTGACCCTGACCGGCAGCGTGCGTGCCGGCATGGCGATTGGTGCGCAAGCCGGCGCGGCGCTGAAGAAGTGCGTGCTGGAGCTGGGCGGTTCCGACCCGTTCATCGTGCTGGCCGACGCGGACCTGGATGCCGCCGTCAAGGCTGCGGTGATCGGCCGTTACCAGAACACCGGCCAGGTCTGCGCTGCCGCCAAGCGCCTGATCGTCGAGGAAAGCATCGTTGACGAATTCACCCGCAAGTTCGTCGAGGCCACTCGCGAGCTGAAGGTCGGCAACCCGCTGGAAGAAGGTACCTACATCGGCCCTATGGCCCGTTACGACCTGCGCGACGAGCTGGATGGCCAGGTCCAGGCGACCATCGCCGAAGGCGCCACCCTGCTGCTGGGCGGCCACAAGGTCGATGGCGTGGCCAACTTCTACGCGCCGACCGTGTTCGCCAACGTCACCCCGCAGATGACTGCGTTCAAGCAGGAACTGTTCGGGCCGGTGGCTGCGATCATCAGCGCACGTGATGCGGAGCATGCGGTGGAGCTGGCCAACGACAGCGAATTCGGCCTGGCCTCGACCATCTACACCGCCGACTACGCGCTGGCCGAACGCATGACCGCGGCGCTGGATACCGGCGGCGTGTTCATCAACGGCTATTGCGCTTCCGACCCCCGCGTGGCGTTTGGCGGGGTGAAGAAGAGCGGCTTCGGGCGTGAACTGTCGCACTTTGGTGTGCGTGAGTTCACCAATGCCCAGACTGTGTGGCTGGACCGTAACTGATCCAGCGTAACAGGGGCCGCTTTGCGGCCCTGTGGGAGCGGCTTTAGCCGCGAAGAATCCAACGCGGTGCATGGCACCGGCTGCGCCGGTGTTCGCGGCTAAAGCCGCTCCCACAGGGTACGAGGATCGCTTGCGAATTCAGTTATCTGGGCTGGGCAATCTCCCACAGGGACTTTGAAGGGCTGAAAAAGCAGCCCGAGGGGCCTCAATCCCGAATCTGGTCCTTGACCCAGTCCAGCATCCCCCCCGGCACGATCAGTTCATGCCGGGCCCGCGAACAGGCGGTATACAACCCCGCCAGCATCCGCGCCCGTTCATTGCGGTTCCCCGCTACCTGCGGCGCTACCATCAGCTCCGGCGACACCATCACCCGGGCGAACTCCATGTTCTTCACATCGCGCACCCGCCCCAGGAACAGTTTGGGCGCCTTGTCCCAGCGGTAACGGCTCTTGGCCCTGGCAAAGTGCTCCGGTGTGTAGCCCTTGCGCAGCATGTTGGCCACGGCGACGAATGCCTTGTCGTCACCCTTGTCCTGCTCCAGCGCCTGCCAGCTGGCATAGCGGAACAGCATCGGGTGACGCGGCCGGGTGCCATGGCGGTACAACTCGATGCAGTCTTCAACGAACAGCTCGAAGTCCTTGCGCGCGCTTTTCAGCAGCACGAACGGCACGCCCTGGTGGGTCAGGCGCTGGAACCAGCCAAACAGGCCCCATTCATCGTCGACGATCAGCGCCGTAGGCTGTTCCGGCACCGTTACCGCATCGAAAAAGCTGACCCGGGTGTAGTGCTCGGCGCTGCCACTGAAGGCCGCCTGGATCGCCGCCGGGTGGGCATTGATCAGCGGGTTCAGCACGTTGTCCATCGCCGGCCCGGCCCGCAGTGAATGGTCGATGTAACGCTGGCGGATAAAGCCGCCATGGTGCGCGCTGAGGCCGTTGAGGTTCTGCAGCTCGTCACCCAGGGCAATGATCGACTGCGGGCTGCGGTCGAGCACGCCAAGCATCGGTGCCGACAGCTCGTGGGCCTCGTCGACGATGACATGGGTGTAGCGGCTGTCGATCACATGACCGGTCAGCGACAGCAGTTTGACCCGATGGTAATCGCGCACCGGCAACTGGATCTCCCGTGCCGACGGGCGAATCAGCTCCTGCCAGTACAGGCGTGCCTTTTCCAGCAACACTTCCTGGTCCAGCGGCGTGGTACCCGGCCCGGCCCACGGCAGGTGCTGCAACTGCAGCTGGGTATCGGCGCTATGGCAGAACGTGCGTACCGCGCGGATGCACAAGGCAACCACATCACGCGCGGCAAGCGGGCCGATGTCGGGAATGGCCAGCCAACGTACCACCTGCGCATCCTGCGGGCGCCACGAAAGCTTGGTGCGATAGGGGTCGCGCAGGCGCCAGCCGTTGCTGGTGAGGTCGCGGTTGAGCAGCTCGTCGGCCAGCTGGCCGAAGGTCAGCGCGGTGTAGGCGGCGGCGTCCTTGACCCGCGCCTGCAGGGCGCGCAGCTGGCCTTCGGTCAAGGCCAGCAACAGCGTGCGCTGGGGCTCGAGCAGGCGGGCGAACTGGTGAATCAGGAAGGTCTTGCCGGTGCCGGCAAAGCCCTGCACCGCCACCGACTCATCGATACCACTGAGGAATTCGCGCAGCAGGCGGTTCTGTTGGTCGCTGAGCATCAGGTCGCTGGCAAGGGAAGGCAGATACACCGGGTGCAGCGGTGTTGCCCGCTGGCGGTAGCTGTCGGCGAACTGGAAATTCCACTGGCCCTCGGCGTCCAGCAACTCCTCGGCCTGGTACTCCACCTCGGTCGATAGCAGTGCAATCCCGTTTTCGCCCAGCATGCCCAGGCCCATGGCGAAGGCTTCGCGATCGAAGTGCTGCGCCACCTGGCCCTGGAAGCGCCCCGGTGCGGCGCTTTCGACCTCGTTGGCAATGCGCACGATTTCGGCAAAGCGGCGTTCCTGCGCATCCGCCGAGGCGGTGGCGGGCTGGCGCGGCAGGTTCTGCACGAACAGCACAGCGGCGGCGTCGAGCACGCTGGCGGTGGTGAAGAAGTCGGTGGTGGGCTCGCTGGCGAGGCGGTCGGCCTGGTCGCTGGGCAAAGGCAGGTAGAACATCGGCACCTCGGGTGGAATCAGGGCGGCACGATAGCAATTTTTGCTGTGGAATGCTGGGTTGTGTATTGCCTGGGCCTGCCTCTTCGCGGGTGAACCCGCTCCCACAGGGACCTCACATGCCTGGCACTGAGGTAATCCTGTAAGAGCAGCTATACCACCAAGCTACACCACCAAATTCAGCCCCTGCCCCGCCTCAAGGTCTCGCTGGGAAACTCCTTGAACAACTGCCGGTAACTCTCTGAAAACCTTCCCAAATGCCAGAACGACCAACGCATCGCCACCTCGGCCACGGTCACACCATCGCCACGCAACAGATCGCGCCGCGCACCGTTCAGCCGGCGCAGGCGCAACCAGTGCGCCGGCGGCATTCCGGTAAACGCTTTGAAGGCCTGTTGCAACTGACGCAAAGAAACCCCGGCAGCATCCGCCAGCTCCACCAGGTTCAGCGTCTCCTCCGGGCAGTCGGCCGCCCATTCGCTTACCCGGCGCATGATCGCCCGTTCCTCGTCACGCCGGCCCAACGCCACGCCCTGCAGGCGCTGGCAGGCGTTGTCGAGGATGAACAGGCAGTCCTCCAGCAGCTGCTCCGCCAGGGCCTGCCCCTGCAGCGGGCAATCCGCCTGGCCCAGGCGGGTCAATGTCGCGCTCAGCCAGCTGCCGAACAGCGCGTTCTGCCCGCTGCCCAGCGGCACCATGAACAACCCTTCCAGGCGTTGCGGGTCAAGCCCATGGCGGGCCAGGAAGGCCTGGTCGAACACGACCGCCACTTCCTGGTAGTTCTCTGGCGTGATCCAGATGTTCCGGCTCTGTTCGTTCAGCAGGTACAGGCTGTTCTCGCTGCGGTCGAAGCAGAACGCCAGCGAACCGCTCGGCGCGCGGAAAAACTGCTCCACCCGGGTGTTCAGCCGCTCCTCGTACACCTCCACCCCGTCCAGCCCCAGGCAACGCAGCTCACCGCTGAAATGCCCGGGCGACATCTGCCGGTACTGCTGCTGCCAGCCAGGGGTGGCACGTACTTGTTCGGTTACGTCGGTGGTGTGGTAAGCCTGGACTTGCAGGGCATTGGCGGTTGTCACGCTCGGTCCTAGTCGCACTCTTTTGGTGCATTCATTGCCGGAGAAAGTGGATAGATCAGCCTTGCGGGCTGCGACCAAGATAGTCTCCAGCGCGTCACCTGGGAAGCGGGACGCCTTCGAAACCCTGGAACGGTTTACGCTGGCACGCCTGCTCCCACACCAAAACCCAACCAAGAGGTCTGTATGAACGCCCCCTTCGATCAGCTGTCCGCCTGGCTGAAAGAACACCGTATCACCGAAGTCGAATGCGTGATCAGCGACCTGACCGGCATCGCCCGCGGCAAGATCGCACCCACCGCCAAGTTTCTCCACGAGCGTGGCATGCGCCTGCCCGAGAGCGTGCTGCTGCAGACGGTCACCGGCGACTATGTCGACGATGACATCTACTATAACCTGCTCGATGCCGCCGACATCGACATGGTCTGCCGCCCAGACCCGAGCGCCGTGTACCAGATCCCGTGGGCGATCGAGCCGACCGCGATCGTTATCCACGACACCTTCGACAAGCAAGGCAACCCCATCGAACTGTCGCCGCGCAACGTGCTGAAGAAAGTGCTCAAGCTTTATGCAGACAAAGGCTGGCAGCCGATCGTGGCACCGGAGATGGAGTTCTACCTGACCCAGCGCTGCGAAGACCCGGACTTGCCGCTGCAAGTGCCGCTGGGGCGTTCCGGCCGTGCCGAAAGCGGCCGCCAGTCGTTCTCGATCGATGCCGCCAACGAGTTCGATCCGCTGTTCGAAGACGTCTACGACTGGTGCGAGATCCAGGGCCTGGACCTGGACACGCTGATCCATGAAGACGGCCCGGCGCAGATGGAGATCAACTTCCGCCATGGCGACGCCCTGGACCTGGCCGACCAGATCACCGTGTTCAAGCGCACCATGCGTGAAGCCGCGCTCAAGCACAACGTGGCCGCCACCTTCATGGCCAAGCCGATCACCGACGAGCCCGGCAGTGCCATGCACCTGCACCAGAGCGTGGTCGACATCGCCACCGGCAAGCCGATCTTCGCCAATGAAGACGGCAGCATGAGCCAGCTGTTCCTGTACCACATCGGCGGTTTGCAGAAGTACATCCCCAAGCTGCTGCCGATGTTCGCGCCCAACGTCAACTCGTTCCGCCGCTTCCTGCCGGACACCTCGGCACCAGTGAACGTCGAGTGGGGTGAGGAAAACCGTACCGCCGGGCTGCGCGTACCCACCTCAAGCCCCGAGGCAATGCGCGTGGAAAACCGCCTGCCGGGCGCCGACGCCAACCCGTACCTGGCCATCGCCGCCAGCCTTCTGTGCGGCTACCTGGGCATGGTCGAGCGCATCGAGCCCAGCGCACCTGTGCAGGGCCGTGCCTACGAACGGCGCAACCTGCGCCTGCCGATCACCATCGAGGACGCGCTGCAGCACATGGAAGACTGCGAGACCGTGCAGCAGTACCTGGGCAAGCAATTCGTCCAGGGTTATGTGGCGGTCAAGCGTGCCGAGCACGAGAACTACAAGCGGGTTATCAGTTCGTGGGAGCGTGAATTCCTGATGCTGAGCGTCTGACCTTTTCGCGGTACCTGTGGGAGCGGGTTTACCCGCGAATGCTGTGGTGCATTCAACGACGTATTCGCGGGTAAACCCGCTCCCACAGGGCACGAGCCCTTGCACCGAACTCGAAGAACAATACCAACGAGGTGTCCCCATGCGTCATCTGCAAGCCCTGATCCCCGCCGCATTCACCCTGCTGTTCGCCACCACTACCCAGGCCACTCCCTCGGTCAGCGTGTACAACTGGACCGACTACATCGGTGACACCACCGTGGCCGACTTCCAGGCCAGCAGCGGGATCAAGGTGGTCTATGACGTGTTCGACTCCAACGAAACACTGGAAGGCAAGCTGCTGGCCGGGCGCACCGGCTATGACGTAGAGGTGCCATCCAACCACTTCCTCGCACGCCAGGCACAGGCGGGTGCCTTCCTGCCGCTGGACCGCAGCAAGCTGCCGAACTGGCAGCACCTGGACCCCAAGCTGCTCAAGCAACTTGAACAGAACGACCCGGGCAACCAGTACGCCGTACCCTACCTGTGGGGTACCAACGGCATCGGCTACAACATCGACAAGGTCAAGGCGGCCCTGGGCGTCGACCATATCGATTCATGGGCGGTGCTGTTCGAACCCGAGAACCTGAAAAAGCTCAAGCAATGCGGCGTGGCGTTCATGGACTCGCCCGATGAACTGTTCCCGGCCGTGCTCAACTACCTGGGCATGAACCCGCGCAGCGAAAAACCGGCCGACTACGCCAAGGCGGAAGCCCGCCTGCTCGAACTGCGCCCCTATATCACCTACTTCCACTCCTCCAAGTACGTTTCCGACCTGGCCAATGGCGATGTCTGCGTGGCCTTCGGCTACTCCGGCGACGTGTTCCAGGCCGCCAACCGCGCCGTGGAAGCGAAGAATGGGGTAAAGATCGCCTACAGCATTCCCAAGGAAGGCAGCAACCTGTGGTTCGACCTGCTGGCCATCCCCAAGGACGCCAACAACCCCGAACAAGCCCTGGCGTTCATCAACTACCTGCTCGACCCCAAGGTGATCGCCAAGGTCAGCGCCACGGTCGGATATGCCAATGCAAACCCCGATGCCCAGGCCTACATGGACGCATCGCTGGTAAACAACCCTGAGATCTACCCACCCCAGGACGTGCTGGACAAGCTGTACATCTCCAGCACGCCGAGCCCGAAGATCATGCGTGTCATGACTCGCTCCTGGAGCAAGATCAAGTCCAACCGCTGAGTCGAGAACGCCCATGTCTTCTACTACCCAACACACCGCTTCGTACTATGCCGCCACGGCACGCGATGCAGCGCCCTATCCCAGCCTGGACGGCGAACTGAGCGCCGATGTGTGCGTGGTCGGCGGCGGGCTGACCGGGGTCAATACCGCCCTGGAACTGGCCGAGCGCGGGCTCTCGGTGGTGCTGCTTGAAGGCCGGCGCATCGGCTGGGGCGCCAGCGGCCGCAACGGCGGCCAGCTGATTCGCGGCATCGGCCATGACGTCAACGGCTTTGCCCGGCATGTCGGCCAGGACGGCGTGCACTACCTGAAACAAGCCGGCATCGATTCGGTAGCGCTGGTGGCCAGCCGCATCGCCCGGTACGGCATTGCCTGCGACCTGCGCTGGGGCTTCTGCGAACTGGCCAACACCCCTGCGCAGTTCGCCGCCTTCAAGGACGAACAGGACGATCTCGACGCACTCGGCTATCGCCCTGAAACCCGCCTGGTCAGTGCCGACCGGCTGCATGAAATCGTTGCCAGCGACCAATACGCCGGCGGCCTGGTAGACATGGGCTCGGGCCACCTGCACCCGCTTGATCTGGTCCAGGGCGAAGCCCGCGCCGCCCATGGCTTGGGCGTACGCATCTTCGAGCAGAGTCCGGTGTTGCGCATCGAGCATGGCCCCCGCGTGACCCTGCACACGGCTCGTGGCAAGGTGCGGGCAGGCAGCCTGGTGCTGGGCTGCAACGCACATCTCGATGAACTGGAGCCACGCCTGAGCGGCAAGGTGCTGCCGGCCGGCAGCTACGTGGTGGCTACCGAACCATTGCCCGAGTCACTGGCCAGCAGCCTGATCCCGCAGAACATGGCGCTGTGCGACCAGAAAGTCGGCCTGGACTACTACCGCCTCACGGCAGACCGGCGCCTGCTGTTCGGCGGCGCCTGCCACTATTCCGGTCGCGACCCCAAGGACATCGCCGCCTACATGCGGCCCAAGGTGCTGAAGGTGTTCCCGCAGCTGGCCAACGTGCGTATCGACTACCAGTGGGGCGGCATGATCGGCATCACCGCCAACCGCTTCCCCCAAGTCGGGCGCCTCAGCCAGCACCCCAATGTTTACTACGCCCAGGGCTATTCCGGGCATGGGCTGAACGTGACGCACTGGACAGCGAAACTGCTGGCCGAAAGCATCGCGCTCGGCCACAGCCAGGGGCTGGACGTGTTCAGCGCCGTGCCACACCTGACCTTCCCCGGCGGCAAGGCACTACGCTCGCCGCTGCTGGCGCTGGGGATGTTGTGGTATCGATTGCGGGAGGTGCTGGGTTGAGTTCGCCACGAGCTTTGCGGCGCTCGGTCTCACAGGCGCAGAAAAACTCAAGACAAACCCTTCCACCCCCTCCAACTTTCTACCATTTCACAATCGATTGAACCTACCCACTGGCCAACTGCCCCGCACCTGCTAGCGTTGTTCTGGCCGACCTATCATGGATGCATCTTCATCATGAAATCATTGCCCCGCATTACCCTGTTGTGCGCCGCACTGCTAACCATGGCCGCCTGCTCCAGCAATCGCGTGGACCCGAAGGACTACTCCGGCTTCCTCAAGGATTACAGCCGGCTGCAGGAAGCCAAGAGCCCGTCGGGTGACCCGGTGATGCGCTGGATCGACCCCAAGGTCAACGTCAACCAGTACAGCCAGGTGTTCATCGAGCCCAGCCAGTTCTACCCCAAGCCGCAGCCGACGCCGGTCATCTCGGCGCAGACGCTGCAGGAAATCACCCGCTACTTCAACGAAGCGCTGCGCCGTGAAATGGGCAGCGTGGTACCGCTGGCCAAGGGCCCCGGCCCGGGCGTGATCGTGGTGCGCCCGGCCATCACTGCGGTGTCCACCAGCAACGAGGGTCTCAAGCCTTATGAGGTCATCCCTATCGCGCTGATTTCAGCCGGTGTGAACACCGCCATGGGCGGCCGTGACCAAGAGGTGGATGTCGGCGTGGAAGCTGCGTTCCTCGATGGTGCCAGTCAGAAAGTGCTGGCCCAGGTCGTGCGCAAGGGCACGGGGCAGGATCTGGAGAACAAGACCACGCAACTGACCCTGAATGACGTCAAGCCGGTGCTGGATGGCTGGGCCAAGGACATGCGCGCGAGCTTCCTGGAAGCGAAGCAGAAAGCCCGCTGATACCGACCGGACACGGAACCTGTGGGAGCGGCCTTGTGTCGCGAAAGGGCCGCAGAGCGGCCCCGGGATCTCAGCTCAGGCGTATGAATGGGGCTGCTTCGCAGCCCTTTCGCGACACAAGGCCGCTCCCCCAAGACCGCGCTGACCGTTGCGGTGACTCAGCACTCGACGAAGGCAACGGCCAGGCCTCCGCGCGAAGTCTCCTTGTAGTTGGCATGCATGTCCGCCCCGGTATCACGCATGGTGCGGATCACCCGGTCGAGCGAGATGAAGTGCTCGCCATCCCCTCTCAACGCCATCTGCACGGCGTTGATCGCTTTCACCGCAGCAATCGCGTTGCGCTCGATACACGGCACCTGCACCAAGCCGCCGACAGGGTCGCAGGTCAGCCCAAGGTTATGCTCCAGGGCAATCTCGGCGGCATTTTCCAGCTGCGGCGGCGTAGCGCCCAGCACCTGGGCAAGGCCGGCAGCGGCCATCGAACAGGCCGAACCTACCTCGCCCTGGCAACCAACCTCGGCCCCGGAAATCGACGCATTCTTCTTGCACAGGATACCGACCGCCGCTGCCGCCAGCAGGAAGTCCACCACGTCCGCGTCGCACGCCCCCGGGTTGAACTTCATGTAGTAATGCAGCACCGCCGGGATGATGCCGGCAGCACCATTGGTAGGTGCTGTGACCATGCGCCCGCCGGCGGCATTCTCTTCATTCACCGCAAGGGCGAACAAGTTGACCCATTCCATGGCACTGAGGGTGGAGCCGATCACGTTGGGCTTGCCCAGCTCCTGCAGGCTGCGATGCAGCCGCGCCGCACGGCGCTTGACGTGCAACCCGCCCGGCAGGATGCCTTCATTACGCAGGCCATTGTCGACGCATTCACGCATGGCACCCCAGATCCGCAGCAGGCCCTCGCGTACCTCGGCCTCAGGGCGCCAGGCGCATTCGTTGGCCATCATCAGCTGCGCCACACTCAAGCCATGGCTCTTGCACAAGGCCAGCAATTGCGCAGCGCTGTCGAACTCGTACGGCAGCACCACCGCGTTCGCTTCGAGCGCTGGCGCGTCGATCTCGGCTTGCTCGACGATAAAACCACCGCCCACCGAATAGTAGGTCTGGCGCAACAGGCTGCCCTGCCCGTCCATGGCTTCCAGGCTCATGGCATTGGGGTGATACGGCAGGTTCTCGTCGAGCAGCAGCATGTCGCGGCTGTACTCGAACGCCAGCGGGTGGCTGCCATCGAGCATCAGGCAGTGCTCCTGCATCACCTGGCCAATGCGCGACTCGATGGTGGCCGGGTCGATGCGGTCCGGCCACTGGCCCATCAGGCCGAGCAGGCAGGCGCGATCGGTCGCATGGCCAACCCCGGTTGCCGACAGCGACCCGTACAACCGCACCTCGACACGGCTTGCCTGGGCCAGCAGCCCCTGTTCGCGCAGGGCCTGGGCAAAGGTAGCCGCCGCCCGCATCGGGCCGACGGTGTGGGAACTGGACGGCCCGATGCCGATTTTGAAAAGGTCGAAAACACTGATAGCCATGCTAATGCCTGACCGTGCCCGGGTATGAAGCCGCAGCGCGGTTATCTGGAGAAATTGAGCGATATTGCGATTTTGCGCGATACTGCCGCGCTGGCTCACGGATGACCAACGAAACTTCCTAAGCAAGGCTTTAGTGGTACTAAACGATGCGACGACAACTCAATGGCCAGACGTTCGTCTGGCTACACGTGTTCGCCTGTGCGGCCCGGCACTTGTCCTTCACCCGCTGTGCCGAAGAGCTGCACATTACCCCGGGCGCCGTCAGCCAACAGATGCGCCAGTTGGAGGAACGCCTGGGCTACCAGCTGTTCCTGCGTCGGGCACGTGGTGTGGAACTGAGCGCCGAAGGGCAACGCCTGGCACAGACGGTGACCGAAGCCTACGGCAGCATCGAAGCCGAACTGCTGCGCCTGGATGCAGGTGAGATCCGCGGCACCTTGCGCCTGCGCTCGATCCCGTCGTTCCTGGCCAAATGGCTCACGCCTCGCCTTCCGCGTTTTCAACAACGCTACCCGGACATCGAGTTGCGTCTGGTGGCCGAAGACAGTGCCCAGGCGTTGACACCGGGCGATTTCGACCTGGCCATCGACCTGAACGATGGCAGCTACCCCGGCATGCTCTCGACACCACTGCTGGACGAGCAGATCTTCCCCGTGTGCTCCCCCACCTTGCTGCGCGGGCGCCCGCCGCTGCACGGGCCGGCAGATCTTGTGCACTACCCGCTGCTGCACGACATTACGGCCTGGCGCGGCAGTTCGGAATATGCCGAATGGGAGTTCTACCTGGAGGGCATCGGCGCCGCCGGCCTGGATGTGCGGCGCGGGCATACCTTCAACCGCAACCACCTGACCATCGAGGCGGCGATTGCCGGCATTGGTGTGGCGATCGCCCGACGCACGCTGCTCAACGACGAACTGGAGCGCGGCGCACTGATCGTGCCGTTCGGGGTGCCTATCGCCAATCACAAGCGCTATGTAGTGCATTACCCACCGGGCGGGCTGAACCAGCCGGGGGCGCGGGCGGTGCATGACTGGCTGGTGGAGGAAGCGCGGGGGTTCAGGGAGTTGCACCCGCTGAACAAAGACTAGGCCAGCCAATTGTGCTTGCACGCTGCAAATGACTCATTGAATTGGCAGGGACCCTGTGGGAGCGGCTTTAGCCGCGAACACCGGCGCAGCCGGTGCCATGCACCGCGTTGGATTCTTCGCGGGTAAACCCGCTCCCACAGGGTGCGCAGAGCGCTTGCGAGATTTGTGCGTCAGTAGGCCTGCTTGCCGGTAAACGCATTCAACGTGCGCACCAGGATGACGAAATCCAGCCACAGCGACCAGTTGTTGATGTACTCGATGTCCGAGTCTACCCGCTGGATCATCTGCTCGATATCCCTGGTTTCGCCCCTGAACCCACGTACCTGCGCCAGGCCGGTCATGCCAGGCTTGATATTGTGGCGAGCGAAGTAGTCCACGATGTCCTGCGAATACAACGTGTCATGCTGCAACGCATGCGGCCGCGGCCCTACCAGCGACATCTCCCCGGTCAGCACATTGAACAACTGCGGCAGTTCATCGAGGCTGGTGCGGCGGATAAAGGCGCCGACCCGGGTCAGCCGTGGGTCATCCCTCTGCGCCTGCTTCACCACGCCATCTTCCGGCTGGTGGACATGCATGCTCCTGAACTTCCAGATACGGAACGCTTCCCCCGTCCAGCCGGTGCGCTCCTGACGGAAGAAAACCGGGCCGCGGCTATCGAGCTTGATGGCCAGCGCAACGGCCAGCAACACCGGCGATGCCAGCAGCAGGATCAGCGCCGCCAACACCCTGTCCTCGAGGTTCTTCAAGAACAGGCTCATGCCCGTCAGCGGTGTTTCCGACAAGGTCAGCACAGGTATGCCGGCAATTTCCCGCACACTGTGATTGATCAGGCGCAACGAGAAGATATCCGGTACCCAGTTCACCGCGATGCACTTGTCGAGCAACTTGAAATACACATCGTTGATGACCTCGGAACCGCCCAGCGGGGTCACCAGGTACACTGTGCGAATGCCATGGCGGGCCACGATATCGTCGAGCTCGGCAACATGCCCGAGCACCGGCATGCGCTGCTTTCCTTCGGCACTTTCGCGCCCCGGCTCATCGGCATTGTCGATCAGCACGCAACCCAGCACGCGTTCGCCGAACCAGGGGTTGTTGCTGATTTTCTGATACAGGAAGTTGGCCAGATCACCGGCACCAATGATCAGGGCGTTGTCCAGGCGTGCATGGGCGGTGAAGCGCTTTTGCAATTCGCGCACGGCAAAGTGCAGGAACAACTGGGCGATGTAGCCAATGATGAACAACTGCACGACCAGCAGTCGCGAATAGGTTTCGCTCTGTTTGGCCAGGAAGGCCATGACCACCAGGAAGCAAAAAGTTGCCGACCAGGCCTTGAACAGCCGGAAAGCCTTGATGGAAAGCCCGACGTTGGTACGGTAGATCGCATAGTGATCGTAGATGACTGCCAGTGCGCCAACCAGCAACAGCAGCATGATCACGTAATCGGAAGTGATGTAGCCAAACTGGTCGTAGATCAGGTACCAGGCAATGCCGATGACTGCAATTCCATCGAGGCCGGCCTGAATAGCGTTACTTACGCTGCTTCTTCTCTGCAATAAGGAACGACTGCTTCTGGGCTCTAAGACCATTTCAGACCTCATCAATTTGCGTGCAGCAAATGCCTTCCACCAACAAGCAAGCCTTGACAACGGCTCATGCAAAGCCCGTGGAGCAAAATCCTGCAGCCGCAAGCCATTGATCAAACTGTAGCAGCCATCCGCCATCAGCGTACCCGGAATCACCGCTCGGGCGGATTCTGACGCTCATACGGTGTGCCTGGCCGTCCCCCGTCGCAGCGGAACAGCAGGGTACGCACCAGGAACAACGGGTTGCCCACAACATAACGAATGAACAAACGCTTCGGCTCGCGCAACAGCCGGTATAGCCACTCCCCACCCAACCGCCGCAACCACTCGGGCGCCCGGCTGACCTTGCCGCCGAGAAAATCCAGGATCGCGCCGCCACACACGATCAGGCACGGCCCCCCAGCTGCCGCCAGCCTTGCGGCCACAACCTCCTGCCTGGGCATTCCCATGCCCAGCACGATCAGCTCAGGTTGCAACTCCCTGGCCAGTTGCAGGTAGGTATCGACGCTGGCAAAGCCATCGTGGACCGACACCGGTACCACCCCGAACGTGGCTGTGCTTCGTTGCACGGCCTGGTCCAGGTACGGCTGTCGGGTGCCCCAGAACGCAACTCGCCGCCCGCGGTAGGCAGCCAGAAGCCGAGGAATGAAGTCGGTGCCATTCATGTTGAGCCCTGGCTCAAGCCCCAGCCGGCGATACAGGATCGCCAGGCCGGAACCATCGCGCAGCAGTACGTCGGCCGCCGACAATGCTTGGTGGCAGGCGCCATCACGAACCACCAGGTTCATTGCATGGGCATTGACGAAGCCCAGCACGGTCGCGGCTTTCGGGACGCTGAGCCTGTCCAGCAGGCGCTGCGCGGCAGTGGCATCCGGCACCACTTCGAGCTTGCCGACAAGGGTGTTCCAGCGTTCTTGCCAATGAGCCATCAGTCTTCATCCCGTTTCGAACGTACCCATTCAACCTGTCGCTTGATCAGGAACCGCAGATACAAGGGGAGCTTCCTTGCGGCGTAGAACGGCGCGTACAGCAGCACGGAGAACGGGATCAGTTCACGACAGAAACGCGCCCAGGCCACTGCGACGGCAAGGCCGAGCAATGCCAGCGCGCAAAGGGCGATCCACGCAGGTGCCGCCAGGCCGAACAGCAGGTACGCCAGCCAGGCCACCAGGTTTAGGCCGAGCAAGGCCAGCACCAGCAACGCCAGCGGCGGCACCAGCAGGTCCAGGGTCATGGCCAGCAAGCTGCCGTTACGCTGGGTGATTGCCGCCAGCACACGCTTGGGCGCATCGGCCAGCATCAGGCTCAGGTGCCCATGTTCCCAGCGGGTGCGCTGGCTGCCCAGGCCTTGCTGGCTGGCAGGGAACCGGCTGCTGACTACGGCCTCGGGGCAGAACACTGGCGGCTTGCCCTGCTGGCACAGGTCCAGGCCCAGCTTCACATCCTCCACCAGGTGCCCGTTGGCCAGGTCGATCAAGGCCAGGTCACGCCAGCCGAATGCCATGCCGGCGCCCATCAGCTGGCATGGCAGGTCCAGCCGCGCCCATCCACGCGGGCGCACCAGGTTCTTGACCCGCCAGGCGAACTCGGCAACCTGCACTGTCAACCCAGCCCCTGCCGGTGCGTACATCAGGTACAGCGCCTGCACCGGGCGAGCGACTTCGCGGTAGCGCCGCGCCAGGCGCTCGATCGCCCCCTCGCCCACCTGGCAGTCGGCATCCACCACGATCACCACCTCGGGCGGCTGGTCGGCCAGGTGGCGCACGCCAAAGTCCAAGGCGTAGCCCTTGCCGCGCAACCGTGCATCGTGGCGCTCCACCACTTCGGCACCCGCCTCGCGCGCCAGTTGCGCGGTGTCGTCAGTGCAGTTGTCCGCCACCACCAGCAAGCGGTCGCCAGGCCGCAACTGCGGGGCAATGCTCGCCAGCGTGGCACCAATTATCGAAGCCTCGTCGTGAGCTGGCACCAGCACTGCCACCTGCGGACGGGCGGTGTTGCCCATCGGCTGCGCGCGTGCAGGCAAGCAGGCCATCAGCACCTGCACCAACAGCAGCAGCACCGGCAACAGGACGATGGCCGCCAGCATGCCCAGTATCCAAGCCAATACACTCATCATGCGGATGCCTTGAAATAGCTGGCCAGCCTGGCCGCCTCGGTATCGATGTCATGCCGTTGCAGCACACGCTGGCGTGCCGCCTCGCCCATGCGCTGCAGCACTTCGGCAGGTTGTGCCAGGCAATCGGCCATGGCCGCTGCCAGCTCGTCCACGGCGCCGGCAGGGAACAACCAGCCGTTTTCGCCCGGCCGCACCAGCTCGGGAATGCCTGCCACATAGGTGGTCAGCACTGGCCTGCGCAAGGCCATCGCCTCCATGATCACCACCGGCAAACCTTCGGCAAAGCTGGGCAGCACCAGCGCACGCGCCGCCAGGATTTCCTCGCGCACCTGTGCGCTGCTGATCCAGCCGGTGATGCGCACCTGCTGCTGCAAGCCATGCCGGGCGATCAACGCCTCGACCTGGCCACGCATTTCACCGTCGCCGGCCAGCACCAGTTCGAAGGCGATCGACCGGGCGACCAGTACTCGCGCGGCCTCGAGCAGCAGCAGCTGGCCTTTCTGTTCGCACAGGCGGCCGACGCACACCAGGCGCGGCGCCGTGGGCACGCCAACCGGCGCCACCTCATGGAAACTGCGCTCGAGGCCGCAATGCACCACCTTCACCTTGGCCCAGTGGTCGTGTGCCACCCAGCGAAACAACTGGCTGCGCCCGTACGAGCTGACCGCCGCGACAAATGCGGCACGCCGCACCTTCTCGCCCATGTGCAGAAACTGCGGCTTGTCGAACTCCTCCGGCCCGTGCACGGTAAAGCTGTAGGCCGGCCCGCCCAGCACATTGGCCAGCATCACCACCTCGGTGGAATTGGTGCCGAAATGTGCATGCACATGTCTTGCCTCGCCAGCCTGCAACCATTGCAGTACCTGGCAGGCCTCGGCCAGGTAGACCAGGTGGTAGGGCCAGGCGCGGTCGGCCCGCAAGCCAACGCGCATGGCCAACTGCAGCGCCCGGAAGAACCGGCGCGGCTGTGCTCGCAGCACTTGCCAGGCCGGTGCCAGCAACCCCTTGATGCCATGCTGCAGCACATAGCGGGTCTTGGCCCGTTCGCTCGCGTCGTCGGCATCCTGCAACTCGGCGTCCCACCCGCGCAGGGCAATACGCTGCACCTCTACCCCCTGGCGCTCCAGCGCCAGGATCTCGCGGCGGATGAAACTGTGGCTGACCTTCGGGTACTGGTTTATGAAGTAAGCAATGCGCATAGAAATCCAGATCAAGACCCGCGTAGTGAACATTCAGACCTGCCGCGGCAGGGCTGGCGATTACTTCAGGCTGTCGACTACCGGCGGCCGGGGCCCCGCCGATGCCATCTCGTCAGATACATCCCCCTGTTCCCCTTGTAGTCCAAGGTTGTGACCGCTGCCTGGCAACACGGCCTGCAAGCGGGCGAAAACATCGTCGAGCAGCACCTGGCGGCGGCGGTACATTGCCCGTTTCTTCGCCGGAATATCCTGTTCCGCCCGCTGTACCGCAGCCAGCGGAAGGGCGAAGAAGTCAGCATGGCTCGATGCAGTAGCACCGTGTTCCAGCCAGATCACATCATAATTGGCCGCCAGGTCCTGGCCCTTGTCGCTGCCAAAATACGCGTGCCGATGGTGGCGGCAAGCATCACTGACGGCATACAGGTGCACCACGTCCAGGGTCCTGGCCAGGCACTTCAATGCCTCGAGCAACAGGCTGCGCGGGCGCAGCCCTTCGAAGTCCTTGGTCAGGTCGCGATAGATGGCCAGTGAGGTTTCGCTGTCGATACCCTTGTGGATGCCCTGCACGGCACCAATGAACAGGCAAAGCTCGCCCCGGCTGCGGCACAGGCTGAATGCCAGGGATGCCACGCGCAGGTCGCTCTGGAACAGGTTCAACACCAACTCGCCTTCGCGCTTGAACCAGATCGGTCGGTCCAAAACCAGACGACAACCCGGCGAATGGCTGGACAGCTCGCACAACGTCAGGCTTTCGTCCCGCCCCAGCAGCAACAGCGCCGGAAACTGCCCGGCCAGCACTTCGAAGTGCGAAGCCACCACCTCCAGGCGCTGCGGGGCTTCCCAGCATTTGCTGAGGTAAGGCCACTGCACGACACCGATGCAATCCACCCCTAGCCGCTGCAAGCCTTGCTGGCCCAACGCCGCCGTCATGCGCTGCAGGAAGGCATTCAGTTCAGGCCATTGCCTGGCAATCTGCAGCGCCAACCTGTACTTGTTGTTCAGCGCCCGCAACGAGTAGCCCGGTTGCAAGGTAAACACGCTTTTGACGATCGTGCCGAGCATCATGGGCCTCTCTCACTTGTACTCGATCAACGTCGATTTGCCGGCCGCGATGCGGTGGCGCAGGAACTTCAGTTGCCCGAGCATTTCCGGGAACTTGCCCAATACCAGAAACACCGCCTGTAGCCAGTTCTCCCTCACCGACTTGCCACCACGGCGGGCCAGGCGTACGGCCTGCAGCGGGTAGACCGCCAGCAGCAGCAGGCCCCAGCCGCCCAGCAGCAGGCAGGCCAGCACGATTACCACGGGGATGCCCAGACCCCACAGCCAAGCCCGGCGCGATTCGCGCAACCAGTGCCGCTCGGGTGGCTGACCATGCAGGTAAGCCCCTTCGGCATAGGCGTGGCCAGCGCGCAGGCTACGCCGCCACCACTGGCTGAAACGGGTCATGCCGGCGTCGTGCAGGGTCATCTCGGCGTCCAGGCGCCAGACTTTCCAGCCCTTTGCCCGTAGGCGCACGCACAGCTCGGGCTCCTCTCCGGCAATCAGCTCGGGGCGAAAGCCGCCGACGGCGGCAAAGGCATCTGCTCGCATCAGGGCATCGCCACCACACGCCTTGGCCTCGCCAATGGGGGTGTCCCACTCCAGATCACACAACAGGTTGTACACCGACCGCTGGGGGAAGCGCTCGCGTCGGCGGCCACACACCACGGCCACGTCGGGGTGGTCGTCGAGAAACGCCTGCGCCGCGGCCAGCCAGCCGCCATCCACCTCGCAATCGCCATCGACGAACTGCACCCGTTGCAGCGACGGCAACAGCCGTTGCAAGGCGAGAAAGCCTTCGTTGCGCGCGCGTGCGGCAGTGAACGGGGTGTCCATGTCCAGCGCCAATACCTCTACCCCCAGGCTGCGAGCCAGGTGTGGTGAACCATCGGTAGAGCCGGAGTCGACGTACATGATCTTGTCCGTACCCTGTAGCAGCGAACGCAGGCAACGCTCCAGGCGCAGGCCTTCGTTGCGGCCAATCACCACCACTCCGATGCCGCTCGCCATGGGCCTCACTCGACGGGCGCCGTGGCGGCCGGTTGCCTGGCCTTGATGATGGCCGGCACCCCCACCGCCAGCGAATTGTCCGGCACATCCACCAGCACCACGGCGTTGGCACCGATGATCACGTCGTTGCCGATACGGATGCTTCCCAGCACCTTGGCCCCGGTGCCAATATCGACGTTGTTGCCGAACACTGGTGCAATCGGCTCATCGACGTTCTTCAGGCCCACCACTACCCCGTTGCGGATGCGGCAGTCATCGCCAAACCGGGCATAGCCGCTGACTACGATGCCGCCAAAATGGTCGATGACGAAGTTGCGGCCGATCACCACCTCGCACGGCAGCTCCACACCCGTGATGATCTGCACGAACTTGAACAGGACCTTGTAGATGAGCGAAAACAGTTTTCGCAGCAGTGCCGGGCGCACCCCATAGCGCCAGCGGCCGAAGCGGTACACCAGCAATACCCAGAAGCCCTGGGCGCCCCAATCGCCCCCATGGGCACGCAGGTCGGCACGTATATTCTCGAACATGGCTCCACCTACCTTGTCGGTTGGCTGGCGTACCGGGTCTTGAACAACAGAGACCAGGTCGCCCGGCAGTGACGCCAGCAGGCCTGTATTGCGCCCCGACCGCGTCGTTTCAACAGCGCCTTGAGCGCCAGTACCAGGTCGCCCAAGGTGACCAGCAGCATGTGCAGGGCAAGGCCCGCCAACCCATGATGCTTGCGGAAGTACAGCAGCTCGCTTTCGATCTGGTATGACGAGATCTGCCGGCTGGCCGCCTCCAGTTCGGCCACCGATCTGGAGCTTTCCCCTCCGATGTGCACCACCGTGGTATGCGGGTAGAACACCACCTTCCAGCCCGCCGCCTTCACCCGCTTGCAGTGGTCGACCTCCTCGTAATAAAGAAAGTAGCGCGGGTCGAACAGGCCCACCTGGTCGAGCACTTCGCGGCGCACCAGGTAGAAGCAGCCAGGCAGCCAGTCGCACTCGCGGACAGAAGCGTGGTCCCAATCCATTTCGTCGACCATTTTCAAGCCCGGGAAGAAACGCCCCAGCCCGGTACGCCCGACGAACACGTTGAACGGTGTGGGGAAGTAGCGGCAACTGGGCTGCAGGGCGCCGTCGCGTCCCTCCAGGCGGACCCCCAGCACACCGCACTCCGGGTTGGCTTCCATGTAGTCGAGGGTTTTCTGCAGTGAATCGGCGGCGACAAAGGCGTCGGTGTTCAGCAGCAAGGCGTACTTGCCCTTCAGGTGCGCCAGCAACTGGTTGTTGGCCCGGCCGAACCCCACGTTCTGCTTGTTGCTCAGCAGCAGCGCCTGCGGGCATACCTCGGCCATGCGCTGCAGCGAGTCATCGGCCGAGGCATTGTCCACCACCAGGTAGCTGGCCAGCCGTTCGCTGTCGGCCCGACGCAGTGCATCGAACATCGGCTGCAGCAGCCCGGCCGTGTTGAAGTTGACCACCATGACGTCCACAGGTTTGCTAGCCATTGTTGCCGTCCCCGAAGAAATACTGGCGCCTTTGCGCCATCAGCTGCGGCTCCAGTTGCGGGTCGTAGGCACCATTGCGCTGCTTGACCAGGTCGATCCATGGGTAGGCTTCGCAACGTGCCTCAACCCGCTTGATCAACGCCTCGGTGGTGCATATGAACTCAGCAGGGTTGCCACCGAACACCGTGCCCGGCGGCACATCCTTGGTCACCACGGCACCGGCGGCCACGATCGACTCAGGCCCGATGGTGACGCGAGGCATGACGATTGCACCGTGGCCGATGAAGCAGTTGTCCTTGATGTCGATGAAACCGACCGAATCCAGGTGCTTGCCGAAGCGATGTTCGATCAGCAATACCACCCCGTCATGACCGATCAGGGTGCAGTCGGACAGCCCCACACTGTTGCCGATGCGAACCAGCGAAGGGTCGAGGAACTTGCAGCCTGTATTGACATAGAAGTTGCTGCCTACCGAGTGGAAGTTGCCCCAACGGGCAAGGTATGCCCCCCACTCAAGCCCTGACGGCTTGCAGAACCTCCTGTAGAAGGAGCTTCCTCGCCCCGTTGCATGGACATAGTGCGCCACTGCCTTGCGTATCCATCCCTTCATTCTGCCAGCCTCGCAATCAAAGCCATCTGGACTGTCCCTGAGGCGCATCCGGTCTCGTTCTTGTGGGTGCTGACCGTCGCGCACTCAACCCGTTTACAACATGCATCACCCCACGGCGTCGCTGGCCGCGCTCAGCCTGGCATCGAGGTGGTCGGCCAGGCGTACCGCAAACTGCAGCAGCGGCATGGTCGGATTGCAAGCGCCGCCCGTGGCAAAGATGCTGCTGCCGGCGACATAAAGATTTTCGGTACCGAACACCTTGCAGTTGGTATCGACAACACCAAACTGCGCCGAAGACGCCATGCGCGTGGTACCCATGTGATGGGCATGTGGCGACAGCTTCAGCGGTATCGAGGTGTCGTAAACGAAGTCATTGAGCTTGATGTAGCCCAGGTCCATGGCAACCCACTGCTTGGCCAACTCGCTTCCGATGCACTTGATGGTGTGCCGGTCATCAGCGGTCAGGGCCCAGTTGACATTGACCTTGGCCACGCCCAGTGCGTCCTTCTCCTCCAGCAGCGAAATACGGCTGTGCAGGTTGGGAAACTGCTCGATCATGGTGCTGATGACGCCATCACCGGGGCAGTTGAACTTGGCCACGAAGGCAATCTTGCTGGCGACTCCCATGTCGCAGACCAGGTTCTCCAGAAAATGCTTCACCTCGGCAGTACGACCATAGGTTTGCACATCAGCCAGCAAGGCGGCCCTGACGTTGCCCTTGCCTGCCTTGTACTCCTCAACGAAGGCATCGGTGGTGTAGTACTCGCGCGGGTCAGGGGCCAGCCCCGAGTTGAGGATGAAGGTGCCCAGGTCAATGTTCAGATGCTCCATGAAACACCCGCCGACCAGCCCGTCCTTGCTCACTATCCCCGCCGCCGCCAACGACTCGCTGTTGAGCAGTTGCCGGGCATTCTCGATGGCACCTGTAGCGAGTACGAAGTTTCTTGCAACCAGGCGCTGGCGATTGCACTCGTAATCGGAAAGCACGACTGCAGCAAGGTGACCGGAGGCCTGGTCGAACTCCAGGTTCACGCAATTGCAGTTGATGAATACGTCCAGGCCCTGGGTCTGCTCCAGGGCCGTGGCGTACTTCTGCGCAAAGCGCGTTGGCGGGCTGAGCAGAAAGCGGTCCGGTTCGAAGTCACCGCCGTCGAGGCCATCATTCAACGCGCGAAAGTTTGCCCCTGGCGGCAGGTCGACGATATCCATGGCAGCAGGCAGGTAGCCTGCGATCTCCGAATAAGGAATGGGCCAGCCAGGCAAGCCGCCAATGGGGGGAGCTGCGAAGTCCGAGGGGCTGAACGGCCGGCAACGGCCGGCCCAATGGTTGGATGTGCCGCCCAGATAACGCAGGCGAGCTTCCCCGGCATACAGCTCCAGGCCAGTTGATGCACAGGCGTACAAGGCTTGCGAGTTCGCCGAGTACTCGCGCCCGCCACCTTCGGCAAGCAGGACGCTCCAGCCGGCGGCGGCCAGGCGCAGGCCCAGGGTGATACCGGCCGGGCCGGCGCCGATGATGCAGACATCGTAACTGTCGCGCAGCGCCTTCTGCTGCTGATAGTCCCTGATCATGCGTGCTCGTTCCGGAAGTAACGGGACGGCAGTACCCAGCCGTTGATCACCACGAACCCAGGCCTGCCAGCAGGTTGGCTGGTGATGGCTGGCGTAGCAGCGAACACCACACCACCTACACCCAGCAAGACACAACTCTGGAGAAACCCCCTACGACCCAATTGCGCAGTACAAAACGTAAACTTCCCCATGATCCAATGACCTGCACCTTTGAAAGTTTCACCCGACAAGCAGAATTACAGCCAGTTGAAAAAGGCTGTCAGCAGCGCCCCGCAAAGTGCCCCGACCAGTAGCATCGGCAGCACCACCAGCTCACGCCTCAGGCTGAACATATCCAGCTTGCGATTCACGTACACGATCAACACAAGGGTTGGCACGGTATGCAGGGCAACCCCCCAGATCGCCCAGTCAACTCCACCGATCGCCAGCAACAGTGGCAGCCCCCCCCACAACGAGACCAGGCGGATGATGTTATCCATGGCCTGGTACCTGGTCAGGCCCAGGGCAATCCATACCTGATGAGCCAAGGTATAGCGCAATGTGAGGAACGATAGCGAAAGAATGGCCATCATCGGGCCAGCTTCACGGTAGCGATCGTCGTACAGCCAACCGATCAGCAAAGGGCTGGCGGTCAGGAAGCCGCCACAGATGAACAGCACCAGCAGGTCGACCAGCAGGCGGAAGCGGTAATACAGCGCCTTGAGGCGCTCCTTGTCATCGGCCCGTGCCGCTTCGCTGAAGGCGGGCAGCGCCACCGCGCCGAAAACCTTCATCAGCGCGGTCTGCACGGCCCCCAGGATCAACACGGCAATCGAATATACACCCAGTTGTGCCGCCGTCATGCTGGCGCCAAACCACATGCGATCACCGTACATGGCCAGCACGCCGACCATCGACGACAGCAAGATCCAGCGGCCGAACACGATCAGTTCGGTCAGCGCGCTGTGGTCCCACTGCAGGCGGTTGTCATGCCCCTCCAGGGCGGTGTGACCGAGCAGGGTCCAGGCCACGGCAGACACCAGGCCGGCGATCACCAGTGCCCACACCGAATGGGTCAGGTAGCCCAGCACCAGCATCACCACCAGGCCGACCGCCTGCGAGGCCAGGTCCACCAGCACCACGCGCTTCTGTTGGAAAGTCCGTACCGCGACATCTATCTTGGTGGACTGGAAGCCCCAGATCACCGCCGACAGCCCGGTTGCCGCCAGCACCATCGGCAACACCGGTGCGGCATAGGTGGAGTCCGCCGGCCACAGCTCGGCGAGCTGGGCGAACCAGGCCCCCAAGGCCAGCAGCAAGGTCAGGGCGAACAGCACGAAGCCGCGGATGATCTGCACGGTCCATGCAGTATTGAGAAAATCCGGGTCGTCACCGCGATGGCTCTGGATGATGTTCTGCCGCAGGCCGACATCGGACAGTAGATGCAGGAGTACCGAAACGGTGGTGGCGATGACCATCACCCCGAACATTTCCGGCAGCAGCAAGCGGGCCATGATCAGGTTGCCGCCAAGGCGCATCACCTGTGACGCCACTTGTGCAACCAGGTTCCATGACCCGGCCCTCAGGGCCCGCTTGCGCAGGCTCGCGGTGGCAGACACATCAATCGACGGCATGAGTACAATCTCTGACTGACAGGCTAAAAGGTCACTATAGTTTCAATCAGCCACGACGCTAGCCGTTGCCCACCGATGCAAAGGTGCACATAGCCAATGCCTGAACATTTTCGTGCGTTGATCGTCATCCTTTTTCTGGCGAGCGTGGTCTTTCTGCTGGCGCGGCGGCCTGCCACCGACCTGATTCCGCTGAGCGACTTCAAGCGCCGACGCAACCTGTGGTTCCTGCTTACCCTGCTGGCCTTCTTCTCGCATAGCTTCTGGCTGTACCTGGGTGCTGGCGCCGTCATCCTGTACATCGCCGGGCGCCGCGAACACAACCCCATGGCGCTGTTCTACATGCTGCTGTTCCTGATCCCGCCGGCTTCGGTGCAGGTGCCCGGGTTTGGCGTGGTCAATTACCTGGTCGACCTCAACCATATCCGCCTGCTGGCCCTGTGCGTGCTGTTGCCGGCGGCGCTGGCCCTGCGCCGGCAAGGCGACACCCTGCGCTTCGGCCGCACCTGGCCCGACAGGTTGTTGGCGGCCGGCCTGCTGCTGATGAGCGTGCTGTACCTGCGCGAGACCACCCTGACCGACACCCTGCGCCAGACGCTGTACCTGTTTGTCGACGTGTTACTGCCGTATTACGTGGCCAGCCGTGGCCTGCGCCAGATCAGCGACTTCAAGGACACCCTGCTGGCCTTCGTGCTTGCCTCATTCGTTCTGGCCCTGATCGGCGTGGCCGAGTACGTGCGCCACTGGCTGCTGTACAGTGCCCTGGTCGACGCCATGGGCGTGCCGTGGAGCATGTCCGGCTACCTGAGCCGTGGCGGTTCGCTGCGCGCCAGCGTCACCACCGGGCAGGCGATTGCCCTGGGCTATGTGATGAGCGTGGCCATCGGCCTGTTCCTGTTCGTCCAGGGTTACGTGCGCCGCCCCCTGCAGCGGGCCATGGGCGCCCTGCTGCTGGCCGCAGGGCTGTTCGCGCCACTGTCCCGCGGCCCGTGGATCGGTGCCGTGGTCATCGTGGTGGTGTTCATCGCCCTGGGCAAAGGTGCGGTCAGGCGCCTGGCGCTGCTCGCTGCGGCCGGCATGCTGGCCCTGCCCTTGCTGACCATCGTGCCCGGTGGCGACAAGGTACTGGACATGCTGCCGTTCATTGGCAACCTCGAGAAAGAGAACATCACTTACCGCGAACGGCTGATGGACAACTCGTGGATCGTCATCCAGCGCAACCCACTGTTCGGCTCGTTCGACTTCCGCAACACCCCGGAAATGCAATCGATGATCCAGGGTGACGGCATCATCGACATCGTCAACACCTATATAAACCTGGCACTGCGGGTCGGGCTGGTCGGGCTGGGCCTGTTCGTGGCGTTCTTCGCGGCCGTACTGCACGGTATCCGCAAGGCCATGCGCAGTTTCCCCGACAAGGACGACGAGCGACGCCAGCTCGGCCGGGCATTGCTGGCGACACTGATCGGCATCCTGGTGATCATCTTCACCGTCAGCAGCATCACCTTCATCCCGGTGGTGTACTGGACTGTCGCCGGACTGGGCGTGGCCTATGTCCAGATGGTTCGCCAGCTGCACAACAGCCAGGCCATCGCGCTGGCCGACCCCGCCCTTCAACCCAGGTGACGCCTATGAACCTGCTCCCCCTGCGCCGCTGGGGTTTTCAAACCCTGCTGCGGGTTTCGGCCATCGCCGGCCTGGCCTCACTGCCGCTCACCGGCTGGGCCTCAGCGTGGCAAGTCAGTGTCGATGAACAGAACGGCCTGCCCTTGGTGACCCGCGGTGGTGGGCCAGTGATGAAAGCCAAGTTCGACTTCTGGGCGGCCAACTGGAGCTGGACCGATTTTTCCACCACGTTCAAGGTGGTTGGCCCCGACCACTACACGCTGCAGGGCAAGAACAAGGAACTGGACTTCGATCTGGCGGCGGATATCCGCAAGGAGCAGGCGCAAACCCTGGGCTGGGCCTTCGACCTCGAGGCCCACAGCCGCCAGGCCGGAGTAATGGGCGGTGGCATGGTGTTCGAGTTCGACCCTGCGCAAATCGCCGGGGGCATGGGTGCACCGCAGCTGCTGCCCGGCAACCGCGGCTGGTCATGGGGCAAGGCTGACCAGGGCCGACGCATCGAAATGCGCTTCGACCCGCCGCTGGCCAAGGTGTATTTCGAGCGCGGCAACCCGTCCGAACTGCGTGCGTTCATTTACAGCGACCCGATCAACGCTGGTCGGCAGCAGATCAAGGCGGTGCTGAACATCACCGGCGACATCGACCTGGGTCCCACGCCCAGCGAACGCTTCGGCCTGGCCGACCCCGCCGGTTGGCCCGACGACCAACTGGACTGGCGCACCTCGCCCGTGGACCTGTCATTCCTCAACGCCCCGGAAAAGCCTGCCGGTAAGCATGGCTTCGTCAAGGCTGTCGGCGAGCAGCTGGTGTTCGAAAACAACACCCCAGTGCGCTTCTGGGGCACCAACCTGTCCGCCTATTCGCTGTTCAAGAGCCCCGACGAAGAAATCCGCCAACAGGCCAAGCGCCTGTCGGCACTGGGGTTCAACCTGGTGCGTTTGCATCACCACGACTCGCCCTGGGTCAGCCCGAACGTGTTCGGCGACGGCACCCTGGTGCGCGATACCCAGCAGCTCAGTGCCGAATCGCTGCGCAAGCTCGACTTATGGATCAAGGCGCTCAAGGACGAGGGCATCTATATCTGGCTGGACCTGCACGTGCAGCGGGCGCTTACTGCCAATGACAATATCGATGACTTCAAGGAACTGGCCAAGGGTGAGAGCCATGTCGACCTGAAGGGTTACGCCTATGTGAACCGAAGCATCCAACAGGCGATGAAACGCTTTGCCGAGCAGTACCTGACTCATGTGAATGAATACACCGGCCTGGCTTACAAGGACGACCCCGCCATCGCTGCCGTACTGCTCACCAATGAGAACGACCTCACCCAGCATTACGGTAACGCCCTGATGCCGAACAAGGACGTGCCGCGCCATAGCGAGCGCTACATGGAAGCGGCCAAAGCCTTCGCCAAACAATATGACCTGCCCACCGACCTCACCTGGCGCGCCTGGGAGCATGGCCCTTCGAAGCTGTTTCTCAACGACCTGGAACAGCGCTTCAACACCGACATGATCACTCACCTGCGCGGCCTCGGCGTGAAAGTGCCGATCGCCACCACCAGTACCTGGGGCGGCAATGGCCTGAGCGCGCTGCCGGCACTGACCACAGGCGATGTCATCGATGCCCATGGCTACGGTGCCAATGGCCAACTGGAGAAGAACCCGTTGACCAGCGACGGCGTGATCGACTGGCTCGCTGCCGCCCAGGTAGTCGGCAAGCCGCTGACCGTCACCGAGTGGAACGCCGAACCCTTCCCGCTGCCCGACCGCCACTCGCTGCCGCTGTACGTGGCCGGCACCGCCGCCCACCAGGGCTGGGACGCCATGATGCAGTACGCTTACAGCCAGCAGGCCTTCAACCCTGGCTGGCGCACGGCGGATAACTGGCACGCGTACAACGACCCGGCGATGATCGCCACCCTGCCCGCTGCCGCCCTGCTCTATCGCCGTGCGGATGTGAAGCCGGCCACTACCCGATACGTTTTCGCGCCGACGCCCGCCACCCTGTACAACCAGGAGATCACCCCGCGCAACTCGCCACTGCTGCGCACGGCCATGGAAAAGGGCCAACTGCAGATCGCCCTGCCACAGACGCCGGAGTTGCCCTGGCTGAAACCCGCCGCCATCCCTGCCGGTGCGCAGGTACTGCAGGACCCGGAGCAGTCCTTGCTGCCGGCCGACGCCACGGAAGCGGTCAGCGATACGGGCGAACTCAAGCGCAACTGGCAACAGGGCATCTATACCATCGATACACCGCTGACCCAGGCCGCCACCGGATGGCTGGGAGGTCGCTTGATCAGCCTGGGCGACATCCAGGTGCATGCACGAACGCCGTACGCCAGCGTCGTGGTGCAAAGCCTGGACGGCAACCCCCTGGGCCAGTCGCGTGAACTGCTGCTGTCGCTGGGTACCCGGGCCGTGCCCAAGGCCGATGACAAGACACCGTTCAACGTAGAGCCGTTTGCCGGCACCTTGAACATCAAGGCGCCTGCTGGCCTGAAGCTGTTCGCCCGGGATGCACAGGCCCAGTTGAAACCCTTGCCGATGGCTTACCAGGATGGACGCTACAGCATCACGTTCGACGGCAAGTACATGTCCAACTGGCTGTTCTTGAAATAGGGCATATGGCCATCTACTCTCACAACAGTCCTGTAGCTGAAAAGCGCAGCTGTACAACAGCAGAGTCCAGGAGGCATGGATGAGGTTTCTGGTTGTCGGTGGCGCAGGCTACATTGGCTCGCACATGGTCAAGCACCTGCTCGGTACGGGCCATGAGGTGGTGGTGGCGGACCTCGTCTCGCCCGGCCCCGGCGTCCAGTGGGCGAAACTGGACATCGCCGACGAGCCCGCCCTGGATGTGCTGTTCGGTGTTTGCCGCTTCGATGCCGTGTTCCACTTTGCCTCGTTCATCCAGGTGGGCGAGTCGGTCAGCGTGCCCGGCAAGTACTACCAGAACAATGTTGCGGCCACCCTTTCCCTCCTCCAGGCCATGGTGAATGCCGGTATCAGGCACCTGGTGTTTTCTTCCAGCGCAGCCGTCTACGGCAACCCGCAGTACGTGCCGATCGACGAAGCGCATGCCAAGGGGCCGATCAACCCGTATGGGTTGAGCAAATGGATGGTCGAGCAGATTCTCGAGGACTTCGACCGGGCCTATGGCTTGAAGTCGGTATGCCTGCGTTACTTCAACGCAGCGGGCGCAGACCCGGAGGGCCAGCTGGGAGAGCGTCATGACCCGGAAACCCACCTGATCCCGCTGATCCTGCAGGCCGCTTCGGGCCGGCGTGATGCAGTAACGGTTTTTGGCCGCGACTACGACACGCCGGATGGCACCTGCATACGCGACTATGTGCATGTGGCCGACCTGGCGGCGGCTCATGCACTGGCGGTGGATTACCTGCTGGCGGGTGGCGAGCGAACCGCGTTCAACCTGGGCAACGGGCTGGGCTTTTCCGTGCAGCAGGTGATCGATACGGCCCGGGCGGTGACTGGCCGGCAGATCCGCACCCTCGACGCCCCCCGCCGCCCCGGCGACCCGCCCCGGTTGGTGGCGGATGCTGGCAAGGCCATGCACATGCTGGGCTGGCGGCCGGAGTTTGCCTCGCTGGAGTCGATTGTGCGGCATGCGTGGCAGTGGGAGTTGCAGTACCCCTGGGCTCGCTACCCCACCCGCTGAAAGAGTGCGCCATACCTGTGGCAGCGGGCGCGTCCGCGAACACCGGCGCAGCCGGTGCCATCCACCGCGTCGCCTGCTTCGCGGGTAAACCCGCTCCCACAAAGACCCCACCAGCTGAAGGAATGTGCTGTACCTGTGGGAGCGGGCGCGCCCGCGAACACCGGCGCAGCCGGTGCCATCCACCGCGTCGTCTGCTTCGCGGGCATGCCCGCTCCCACAGAGACCCCACCAGCTGAAGGAATGCGCTGTACCTGTAGGAGCGGCCTTGTGTCGCGATGGGCTGCGAAGCAGCCCCAGAATACGAGACTCAATAATAGGTTCGAGGCTGCTCGTCAGCTTTGTTCAATACCGTTCCCACCAGGTTCACCCTTGCCAGGTGATGCAGGCAATCCTCGATCTCCTTCCTGTTGTTCATACCGTTGGCCACCACCAGCAGCACACAGTCGAACTTGGGTATCACGGTGATCGCATCGTCAGAACTGAGCAATGGCGGCAAATCGAAAATGCAGATGCGCGACTCGTAGCGGTTGCGCAGTTCGCTGATCAGGTTGCTCACTTTGGGCGACGACAGCATTTCGGTGGACAACGGCACCGGCACCCGCGTGGGCAGCACCACGAACCGAGGCAAGGTCGGGTTGACCAGGCAGTCCTGCAACTCGGCCTTGTCCGTCAGAAACTCGTTCAACGCCTGGTCCATGGGCAGGCCCAGGCTGCTGCCGACCTTGGGTCGACGCAGGTCGAAGTCCACCAGTAAAGCGGTCTTGGTGGTGTGGTGGGCGATGCTCATGGCCAGGTTGATCGCCAGCACCGTCTTGCCCGCTTCAGGGGTTGGCGAGGTGATGGCCAGGGTTCGCCAGCCATTCTCGTCCATGGTCCTGAGCACCTGCGTGCGCAGCAGGTCGATCGGCCCGTTCATGTTGGAGTTCTTGTTGTAGGCGACGATACGGTGACGCTCCAGGTGCTCCGCGCGCAGCGGCACCACCTTGGTGTTCACGTAATCGAACTGGCCAGGCACTTCCGCCAGTGCCGTACCAGGGGCGGGTGACAAGGCCTGCGGGGTACCCGGGGTAACCTGGTGAAGATTATTGCCGACAGCCTGCTTGGTCCTGTCCATCACTGCTTCCCTATGCAAACCGAGACATGACTTTGAACAACAGCACATCCAGTGGCATGTAGAACACGTGCACCAGCACTACCATGATAGCCGCCAGCGCCAGTGCCGCCACGATCAGCCAGTTGCGCCAACGCTTGCGCCTGGCCACATCGGCCTTGGTATCGATGTATGGCAGCGCCACCAGCACCCGCCTGCCCAGCAGGTTCTCCAGTGCACCGACGCCGCGAATGCGCTGGTTGAACATCTCCAGCAGCATCACCAGCGCACCGCCACCTGCCGGTGCCAGCACCAGGCCCAGCGCAGCGATCTTCTTGCGGTTGGGCTTGATCGGTTTCTCGGGCATCAGTGGTGGCTCAAGCAGTACAAAGCGCTCGGCCTTGTTCTCCTGCTCCAGGCTTTCGGTAATCTTCGCGCCCATTTCCTTGGCGCGGATTTCCTCGTACTTCTTGCGCGCGTTGTCGTGGTCACGCATCAAGGTCACCAGGCCACGCTCGACCTGCGGCGCCTCGAGGATCTCAGCCTCGTAGCCTTCCATCTTGCGGGTCAACTCGCGCTTTTGCTCGGCCAGCGAAGCAATGCGCTCCTGTGCCGCGCTCATCTTGGCGCGCACGCGGGCGACATCGAGGCCGACCATGGAGGCCGCCGCCGTGCGATTGCCACTGGCTTCGAGCGCCTGGATCCTGCGCTTGACCGCCACCACATCGGGGTGGGCTTCCTTGTAGCGGCTCAGCAGCCGGGCATATTCGGCCTTCAGGCTGGGCAGGTCCTGGGGCTGCTCGGCACCGGCCACCCTGGGGCCTTCGCCGGCCTTGGTTGCCAGCCCGGCATTGGCCGCGGACAGTTCCAGCTCAAGGTAACGCAGTTCTTCCTGGGCGGCCTTGTAATCACGGTCGACCTCGCGGAACTCCAGCTCCGATCGTGACAGCATGTTCATGCGCAAGGTCTGGTGCTCGGGCAAGGCGTTGGCGTGGGCCTGCTTGAAATCCGCCAGCTGGTTTTCCAGGTTGGCCAGCTCGGCACCCAGCTTGTTAGCCTCCTGAGTGAGGAACTCGGTGGTTTCGTTGGCCCGCTCGGTACGCTGCTTGAGGTTCTCGTTGAGGAACAGCGTCACCAACTCGTCGGCGACGTCCTTGGCCACCTCGGGCTGCTTGTGCTCGAAGGACACATTGAACGCCACGGTCGCTTCACCCCGCCCGCGCACGTATGTGGTAAGGGTTTCGACGACGATGGCGCTGCGCATGTGGTCGATCTTGTCGCTATCGCTGAAGCGCTTGTCGGGAAACAGGTTGTACTTGTCGATGATGCGCAGCAGGTTCTCGCGGGTCATCACCCGCTGGCGAATCACTTCGATGCGTTCATCGGCAAAGCTGGTGTTGTTGGTCGACACCAGCTCAGGGGAAATCTGCTGCGACTCCACCAGGATGGTGCCGGTCGATTGGTAGATCGGCGGCACCATCACCGCGACTGCGACGGTCGCGGCCAGGATGACTACGATGCTCACCCCCAATAACAGGGCCCTGTCCTTGATTATGGCAATGTAATCTCTGAGGGAGAGCTCGTAGTCAGACTTCATGGGGCCACCTGCCTGAAGTTCAGATGTCGGGGTACCTGTACGTCAACGTCAAACCCACGATCGTAGCGTTCGCATCGGCTTCGTTATCCTGCTGCCGTTCCTTGTACATCAGCGACAGGCGCAGGTCCCAGTACGGCGAAAACTCGCGGCTGGCCCACACGCTGTAAGTCTGCAGGGTGTTGGGGGTCTGCCCTTTGCTGTCTTGCCAGGCAGCGTCCGCGCCCACCCGGGTCAATTCGCTGACGGCGTAACTCCACACACCGCGCACCTGGTCCAGCTCGGCGAAGCCGCCTTCGGCGCTGGCTACCGTGCTGCGTTCGGCGGTGAAGCTGGCGACGGCGCGCGCACCGGTGTACAGCAGCGCAACCCCACCCTCCCCGCGTCGGCCACCTTCGTCACCGGAAACCTCGGTGACACCCACATGCGCATCGGCGCTGAGGCTTTCGGAAAACTGGTACTTGACCCCGACCGCGGGGCTGTAGCTGTTGGACGCCGTCGCCGTCTGGTCCTCCTCGGGCTCATAGCGCCGGGCACCAAAGCGGCTGTACAGATCGGCTCGCTCGCTCCAGGCGTAGGTCCAGGTGAACACGTTGCCCAGTTCTTCGTACCCCGTCAGCGTACTGATGTCATAACGGGCACGGTTGTACGTGGTTTCGTTGCTCAAGGTGCTACGCTCGGTAACCGCCTGGCTCCAGTTGCCGGTCAGCGTATACAGCTTTTGCGTGCCATCGGTGGTGACCACACCGGTATCCAGCACCGTTCCCGACAGCGTCGAACTTTCGTTGTAACGCGCCAGCAGGCCAAACCGCCCGCGCTCGGTCTGACGCTGCCAGCCCAGGCTCACGTCAGGGTCCTCACGGTTGTCGACCACCGCCGTGTCGGACGAGCGCAATACATTCATGCCCAGCCCCAACCTCAGTTCGTCACGGTCGAAGGTACCGATCAGGGTGTAATCCGGCGCGATGATCGTGCGCGTTATGCCCTTTTCACCCGACGACAGCAGCAAGGGGTTGCTGTCATGTTCGACGGATGTCGGTACCACTACCGTAGACTGCCAATTTGCTGCCAAGACCGTGTTCGTAAACGGCAACACCAAGATTGCCGTTGCAATACTAGTTGTTCTGAGAAGAGGCATTAAGTGTTCTTATTAAAGGCATGATCAAGGGACGACCAGCGTATCGCCAGCCTGAAGTTGGATGTTGGTGGACATATCCCGGCCAGACACCAGGTCTCTATATCGCACGGGCAGGATTTTTTGGGAAGCGCCAGTGCCGCGCACCACTTTGATTTCGCTTTCATCTGCAAACTTGTCCAGGCCGCCGGACATGCTCAGGGCCTGCAACACTGCGGTAGGGCCCGCCATCTGTACCGGCCCGGGCTTTATCACTTTGCCTTGTACATAGACCAGGTTGCCGGCGATGCTCTTGACGACAACGCTGACGTTCGGGTCGGGGAGGAATTTCTCGAGTTTGGCAGCCACTTGTTTTTCAACGGTCGTCACATCCAGCCCGGCAACATCGATGCGACCTGCCAGGGGGAACGTGATACTTCCATCGGGAAGTACGGTGGCTTCCTGGCGCAGGCTATCTTCCTGCCACACCGAAACCATCACCACATCGCCGGGGCTGAGCAGGTAGGTAGCACTGCTCGGGTCGGCCTTACCGGCACCAGACCACACCATCAGCATGCAGAACGCGGCAAACATTGAACGCACCATGAGGGTCCCTCCGGCCGAAAAGGCCCGACAAAGAGCACTGAATGAGAACAGCACACCAACTCTCGCTCCGCTTCGCGGCATACGCCAACCGCGATGACCTCGATCTTTACGAGGCCTTGCCTTGACGCTGTGCAGCCTGGGCTTTGCTGCCTGCAACCGTGGACCTGCACGGGCTACTGGCAATATAGCAACGGCTGGGGAATTGACAAGCGAGGCCCCGGGCCGCTGGCGTCAAGGTTAGAACCCAGGCTGGCGGATTCAGATCTTTCTCCTGTTGGCGACAGCTACAAAGCCAACGACAGCAAATGCAAAGAACCACCCTGCCGTTGAAACAGGGACGATACTGTTCTGATTGACATACATATCCGCGGCACGCGCTGCGCCACTTAACAGCGCCAGCAAAGACATCGATTTGATAATCAGAGCCGTGCGCATACGCCCTCCTGAAGAGGAAAATCAACTGTTTGTTGGCGTGGTGTTCGGGAGTTGTTTCACCGTTGAGATGAGCTTATGAACACAATGACATTGCGTCAACGATTCGACACTATAATAAAATTCAATGGGCGCCGGACAATATAGTCAAAATATCGACGCGCAAATCGAGCATAGGGCGCTGCATTGGTGGCGCCATAGTTTCATCGCTGAGAAAGGCAAGGCCGTGGGGCGCTTTGGCGCCCCGGCATGTTATTCGTCTGTGTGATGCACCACGACCAGCAACTGCGCCGGCAGCGGCCCCACCGACCTTAGCCGGTGTGGTGTCTGGGCATTGAAATGCAAGGCATCGCCTTGCTCCAGCAGTACCCGCTCGCTCATGAAGTCCACTTCCACCTGGCCGGCGTGGACGAACAGGAATTCTTCGCCCAGGTGCTCCTTGAACGTAGGGTCGCTGAACTCGGTCGGCGGCTGGATCAGGAACGGCAACAGGCTGCGCTGCCCGACCTGGCTGGTGAGGGCCGAGTACCCCGGCCCTGCCCCGTCACCCACCAATGCCTGGCGCTCGCCATGGCGTACCAGGCTGTAGCGGTTCTGGCCGGTCTGCTCTTCGGCGAACAGTTCTTCGACATTGACATTCAGTGCCCGCGCCAGCTTCAGCGCGGCGGCGATCGAGGGGGTGTTCAGGCCACGTTCGACCTTGGACAGGTAGCTCTTGGTCATGCCGGTCTTGTCGGCCAGCAGCTCCAGGGTCATCCCCAGTTTCTTTCGCAGCAGTTTCAATCGGATAGACATGTGACGCGGATTTCCCAGGCGAAGGCAGCCCGGCCATCATACGTGGACTGCCAGGGAAATGCTGGGGCTGCTGTGCAGCCCCCGACTTTACGGCATCACCGGCGGCAGGTACTGCAACGTCGTACCCAATGCCCACAGCAACACCAGCACCAGCGGCACATGCACCAGCAACTGCACGAACGAGAAGCCGATCAGGTCGCGTGCCTTGAGCCCCAGTACCCCCAGCAGCGGCAGCATGTAGAACGGGTTGATCAGGTTCGGCAAGGCTTCGGCGGCGTTGTAGATCTGCACTGCCCAGCCCAGGTGGTACTGCAGGTCATTGGCCACCAGCATCACGTACGGGGCCTCGATGATCCACTTGCCACCACCCGATGGGATGAAGAAGCCCAGCACCGCCGAGTAGACGCCCATCAGCACGGCATAGGTGTCATGCGTGGCGATCTGGGTGAAGAACAGTGAAATGTGGTGGGCCAAAGTCTGCTCGTCGACGCCCTTCACCTGGGTGAGAATGGCAGCGATCGAACCATACAGCGGGAACTGGATCAGCACCCCGGTGGTGGTCGGAACCGCACGCGCCACCGCATCGAGGAAGCTGCGCGGGCGCCAGTGCAGCAAGGCACCGAGCATGATGAACAACAGGTTGTAGGTGTTCAGCCCGGAAATGGCGGTAATCGCCGGTTTGGTGGCGAACTCCTGGTACAGCCAGCCGGCGGCCAGGGCCACCAGCAACAGGATCAGGATGGGGCTGTGTTCCAGCCACTCGCCCGGGCGGGTGCGCTGGGGTGCCGGTGGCGCGGTGAAGCTGGGGTCGACCCCACAGTCCTGGGCGCTGCGCGCGCTGTTCGGGCCCGGCGCCGTGGCGTAGGCGATCACCAGCGAGACCACTACCAATGCCGCCAGCATCACGCCGGACTGCCAGAGGAAGATGGTTTCGGTGAACGGGATCACCCCGGTAATCGACAGGATCGACGGTGGCAGGCTGGCCGGGTTGGCCTGCAGTTGCGCCGCCGACGAAGACAGGCCCAGCGCCCACACGGCGCCCAGTCCCAGGTAGGCGGCGGCGCCGGCGGCGCGGTAGTCCATCTTCAGTTCGGTGCGTCGGGCCAGGGCGCGCACCAGCAGGCCGCCGAACACCAGCGACAGGCCCCAGTTGAGCAGCGATGCCAACATCGAGATCAGCGCCACCCAGCACACGGCCGAACGGCCATTGCCGGGGATGCGCGCCAGGCGGTCGATCAGGCGCGCGGCGGGCGGCGAGCTGGCCACCACATAGCCGCCGATGACTACGAAGGCCATCTGCATGGTGAAGGGGATCAGGCTCCAGAAGCCATCGCCAAAGGCCTTGGCGGTGTCGGTCGGCTTGGCGCCCATGGCCAGGGCGCCGATGCAAACCAGCAGTACTGCCAGGGCGGCAAACACCCAGGAATCGGGGAACCAGCGTTCGGCCCAGTTGGAGCAGCGCAAGGCAAAGCGCGCGGAACGGCTGTCTTGGATTTCAGCGGCCACAGTTCAATTCCTTTTATTGGTTTTATGAGGTAAAGCAGTATTGCCAGACAACGCAAAAACCCTGTGGGAGATTCTATGGTTTTCAGCAAGCCAGTTTCGCGCCTTTAGTGACGTATTCGTCCTGATTTTTCATCAGGGCGAATGCCACCCGCGCGAGCTTTCTTGCCAGGATTACCAACGCTTGGGTTGTTGCTTTACCACTGCTCCGATGCTGTTCGTAAAGCCCTTTCCAGGCTGCCGATCTGCTGGCCGCCATCGCAGCGTTGTGCAATAAGCGACGAATTTCTGAACAACCTCGCTTGGTGAGGCGACGTCGCCCATTCTTCTGTCCGGAATCACTGACTCGTAAATCCATTCCTAGGAATGCAATGTACGAGTCACTGCTTTTGAACTCGCCCCTTGTAAAAGCCATCACCAATGCTGCGGCGGTGAGAAAACCAATGCCCTCTACTGCCTGGCAGCGAGCGACTTGTTCCTGCAGCCCAGCGTCTCGCAGTACTTCTTTAATCTTCTTTTGAATCAACTGATCCAGCCGATCTATCGACTTCACAAAAGTTTCGAAGGCGGCTTTCAAAAGGCTTTCGTTAGCCCAGCTCTGAGTCATTGCAGTACGAGCAGTCACCAAGGCGGCTCTGCGTCGCAAGAGGCTCTGAAGCTTGCCGTAGACAGCGGGAGGCGGGCTCCAAGGGCGAAGGTCCTCGCCTTCATTTTTTAAAAAACGGGACAGCAACCGAGCATCGGAGGGGTCGGTTTTAACCCGTCCCCCAACACTCTTCCGGTAGTTGCTCAATTGAAAACCATCGATGACATAGACCTCGAAGCCTAGGCTGTGGGCCAATTCAACCAGGTCCAAGTGATAGACGTTGGTCGCCTCAACAGCGATAGCGGTGTTGAGGGGTTGTTGCTTGAGCCACCTTCTGATCTCGAGTTTGGAGTTTTTGAGCCTGATGATCTCGTCGCGATCATCGTGGTGGATAACCAGCTCAGCTTTCGCGACATCCGCACCCACGATCAACTTACCTACCTGCATTGCCATGGGCCGCTCCTCACGTTATGGTTTTTCGGCTTGAAGGGGTTTCACCAAGAGGCGCTGGCTTGTTTCTATCGTCGCTTGCAAACGATGCATTCTTTATCGGCGCTTTGGTGGAAGGGGTGGGGCGATGTCTCCCACGGTCTGTACTGCTGTGAACAGTCAGAATCGGGCATTTAGTCCCACCACCCCTTCAAGTCTAACCATACAAGCGGGCGTGCCCGCGAATGCGTCGGTAAATTCACCGCAGCATTCGCGGGCACGCCCGCTCCCACAGGGTAGGATCACATGATGCGTTAGAAGGTCATTTCCTTCACATCATCCGGCACGATCAGCTTGCCGGCGGTTTTCTCGATGATTTCCTCGATGCTCACCCCAGGCGCGGTCTCGCGCAGGATGAAGGCGCCGTCTTCGATTTCCAGGTAGGCCAGGTCGGTCAGCACCTTGCGGATGCAGCCAGCACCGGTCAATGGCAGGCTGCACTGCGGCAGCAGCTTGGACTCGCCGTCCTTGGACGCGTGGGTCATGGTGACGATGATGTTCTCGGCACCGGCCACCAGGTCCATGGCGCCGCCCATGCCCTTCACCAGCTTGCCCGGGATCATCCACGAAGCGATGTTGCCTTGCACATCCACTTCGAAGGCGCCAAGCACGGTCAGGTCGACGTGGCCGCCACGGATCATGGCGAACGACTGCGCCGAATCGAAGATCGAGGCACCGCGGCGGGCGGTGACGGTCTGCTTGCCGGCGTTGATCATGTCGGCATCGATGGTGCCTTCGGTGGGGAATTCGCCCATGCCGAGCAGGCCGTTTTCCGATTGCAGCATCACATCCATGTCGGCGGGTACGTAGTTGGCCACCAGGGTCGGAATGCCGATGCCCAGGTTTACGTAGTAGCCGTCCTTCAGTTCACGGGCGACGCGTTGCGCCATCTGTTCGCGGGTCAGTGCCATGGTCAGGATCTCTTTGTTGTTCTGGTGGATGGCGCTCAGGCCTTGACGGTGCGCTTTTCGATACGCTTTTCGAAGGTGCCGACGATGACGCGGTCCACGTAGATGCCCGGTGTGTGGATCTCGCTGGGCAGCAGCACGCCAGGTTCGACGATCTCTTCCACTTCGACCACGGTGATCTTGCCGGCGGTGGCCGCCAGCGGGTTGAAGTTTTGCGCGGTGTTGCGGTACACCACGTTGCCGTAGTGGTCGGCCTTCCAGCCCTTGACGATGGCGAAGTCGCCGGTGATGGATTCTTCGAGGATGTACTTGCGGCCGTTGAACTCGCGCACTTCCTTGCCGTCTGCAACCGGGGTGCCGTAGCCGGTGGCGGTGTAGAAGGCCGGGATGCCGGCGCCACCGGCGCGCATTTTCTCGGCGAGGGTGCCTTGCGGGGTCAGTTCCACTTCCAGCTCGCCGCTCAGCAGCTGGCGTTCGAACTCGGCGTTCTCGCCCACGTAGGAAGCGACCATCTTGCGGATCTGCCGGTCTTCCAGCAGCACGCCCAGGCCAAAGCCATCGACACCGCAGTTGTTGGAGACCACGGTCAGGCCCTTGACGCCACGGCGCTTGATTTCGCTGATAAGGTTTTCAGGGATACCGCACAGGCCGAAACCACCAGCCAGTACCGTCATGTTGTCGGTCAGGCCTTCGAGTGCCTGTTCATAGGTTGCAACGCGCTTGTCCAGTCCGGCCATGCTGATCCGCCTTTTGTAGTTGTTGAACCGACGAGGCTGTCGGTGAGCGTGTGGGGACATCTTCACCGCAAGCGACTGATTTGTTAATTTTGTTTTCATCATCGATTCATAACTTTTGCAAAACAACCAACAGGCCTGTCATGAACGTCAAGCAACTGCGCGCCTTTGTCGCTGTGGCCAAGTACCAGAGCTTCGCTCAGGCCGGTGAACACCTGCATGTCTCGCAACCGGCACTGAGCCTGACCATCAAGGCCCTGGAAGAAAACCTTGGCGGCGCCCTGCTCAGCCGCACCACGCGCAGCGTCAGCCTGACTGCCGAGGGCGAGGTGCTGCTGCCGCTGGCACGGCGCCTGCTGGCCGACTGGGACGACACCGAAGAAATGCTGCGCCAGCGTTTCACCCTGCAACTGGGCCGGGTTTCGGTGGCGGCCATGCCGGCCTTTGCCGGCAACCTGCTGCCCCACTCGCTGAAGGTATTTCGCCAGCGTTACCCGAAGGTCAACGTCACGGTGCACGATGTGATCAACGAACAGGTGCAGGAACTGGTGCGCCATCGCCGCGTCGAACTGGGCATCGGCTTCGAACCCGACAACAACGATGGCCTGGATTTCCACCCGTTGTACATGGACCGTTTCGTCGCCGTGGTGCCCGCCGATTCGCCCTTGGCGCAGCTGCCTCAGGTCAGCTGGGCACAGTTGCTTGCCGAAGACTTCGTGGCCCTGCAACGCCCTTCGGCGGTGCGCCTGCTGATGGAGCAGAACGTGGCCGCCCGCCACGGCAAACTCGCGGTGGCTTTCGAGAGCCATCAGTTGTCTACCGTCGGGCGCATGGTCGCCAGTGGGCTGGGGGTCAGTGCCGTGCCGGCACTTTGCATCAATCAGATGCAGGAGCTTGGCGCCCGCTGCGTGCCCTTGGTCGAGCCCACGGTCGAGCGCCGCATCGGTGTGATTGCTCTTAGCGAACACAAGCTTTCCACGGCAGCGCAAGCGCTGCTCGAGGTACTGCTTTCCAATACCCGCATCCCGGAGGTGACATGCGTTACGTGAAACTGGCAGGTTCGAGCGTTCCGGCCATCGGCCAGGGCACCTGGTACATGGGTGAAGATCCGGCTCGCAAGGCGGCCGAGGTGGCGGCCCTGCAACAGGGTATCGAACTTGGGCTGAGCCTGATCGATACCGCCGAGATGTATGCCGAAGGTGGCGCGGAAGAAGTGGTTGGCCAGGCCATTGCCGGGCGCCGCGACCAGGTGTTCCTGGTCAGCAAGGTGTATCCGCACAATGCCAGCCTGCGCGCCATGGCCGCCGCCTGCGAGCGCAGCCTCACCCGCCTGGGCACCGACTGCATCGACCTGTACCTGCTGCACTGGCGCGGCCAGCACCCACTGGAAGAAACCGTCGAAGCGTTCGAGCGCTTGCGCGAGCAAGGCAAGATCAAGCGCTGGGGTGTTTCCAATTTCGATGTCGACGACCTGCGCGAATTGCACAACCCCGATTGCGACACCAACCAGGTGCTGTACAACCCGGCCCAGCGTGGCATCGAGTTCGACCTGTTGCCGTGGTGCGAAAAGCGTGCGCTGCCGACCATGGCCTACTGCCCGCTGGCCCAGGCCGGGCGCCTGCTGCAGCACCCGGTGCTGGCGGAAATCGCCGAGCGCCATGGGGCCACGGTGGCCCAGGTCAGCCTGGCGTGGGTGACACGCAATGACGGGGTGATAGCCATCCCCAAGGCCGTGACGCCCGAGCATGTGCGGTTGAATGCCGCTGCGGGTGCGCTGACCCTGACCGGCGAAGACCTGCGGGCGATCGACCGGGCGTTCCCGGCACCGACGCGCAAGCAGCGGTTGGCGATGGTGTAGCGACTGTCGCGAAGAGAACTGAATTCGCAAGTAATCCTCATATCCTGTGGGAGCGGCTTTAGCCGCGAAGAATCCAGCGCGGTGCATGGCACCGGCTGCGCCGGTGTTCGCGGCTAAAGCCGCTCCCACAGGGACCGCGCAAAAATCAGGGTTTTGCGTGAGGTGCCGGGGATCAATGGAAATCCCGGCTGCGTACATCCAGCCCTTGCAACAGCGGGCTCACATCCTCCAACCGCCGTGCTATCAGGTGGCGCACGCCATTCTCCTGCTCCAGCCGCCCGCTGACCTTGAGCAACTGCGCCCCCACCAGTGCCCGCCGCTGCCGTTCGGCAAGATCCCGCCACACCACCACATTGACCATGCCGTGCTCGTCCTCCAGGGTGACGAAGGTCACGCCGCTGGCGGTCTGTGGCCGCTGGCGGCCCACCACCAGCCCGGCCACGGCAATGTTGTCACCATGCCCGACATCTTGCAGCTCGCGCGAACTGCGACAGCCCAGGGCCCGCAGGCGTGAGCGCAACAAGGTCAGGGGATGCGGCCCAAGCGTGGTACCCAGGGTCTGGTAATCGGCCATCAGGTCCTCTGCCACACTGGGGACGGGCAGTTCGACGGTACTTTCCGGCAAGGCTTCGATATCGGCGAACAAAGGCAGCTGCGGCTGCACCGCCGCCACCTGCCAGCGCGCCTGGTGCCGGTCCCTGGCCAAGGCGCGCAGCGCGCCGGCATCGGCCAACTGGGCCCGGGCTCGCGAATCGAGCCCGGCACGCAGGCACAGGTCTTCGACATCGCGCCATGGCCGCTGCGCCCTCGCCTGCTCCAGGCGCCTGGCGTCGGCCTCGGCAAAGCCGCGTACCAGGCGCAAGCCCATGCGAATGGCCAGCACCTCTCCAGGCTCAGGCTCGAGCGTGCAGTCCCAGTCACTGTGGCACACATCGACCGGCCTGACCTCGATACCCTGGCGCCGGGCCTCTTGCAGCAACTGGTCGGGGCTGTAGAAACCCATGGGCCAGCTGTTGACCAGCGCGCAGGTGAAAATCGCCGGTTCATGGCACTTGAGCCAGCTGCTGGCGTAGCACAACAAGGCAAAACTGGCCGCGTGCGATTCCGGAAAGCCATAACTGCCAAAGCCCTTGATCTGCTCGAAGATGCGCTCGGCAAACGCCAGGTCATAACCATTGCGCAACATGCCCTGCACCAGCCGCTCGCGGTGCGGCTCCAGGCCGCCGTGACGCTTCCAGGCGGCCATGCTGCGGCGCAACTGGTCGGCCTCGCCCGGGGTGTAGTCGGCCGCGACCATCGCCAGCTCCATTACCTGCTCCTGGAACAGCGGCACACCCAGGGTGCGCTCGAACACTGCCTTCAGTTGCGGCGAGGGATAGGTCACCGGTTCCTGCTTCAGGCGCCGGCGCAGGTAAGGGTGGACCATGTCGCCCTGGATCGGCCCGGGGCGGACGATGGCCACCTCGATGACCAGGTCGTAGAACTTTTCCGGCCGAAGCCGCGGCAACATGGCCATTTGCGCGCGCGATTCGATCTGGAACACGCCCATGGTCTCGGCACGGCTGATCATCGCGTAGGTAGCCGGGTCTTCGGCGGGGATGGTCGCCAGGGTCAGGTGCCGGCCACGGTGGCGTTGCAGCAGGTCGAAGCAACGGCGCAAGGCGCTGAGCATGCCCAGCGCCAGCACGTCGACCTTGAGCAGGCCTACCATGTCCAGGTCGTCCTTGTCCCACTGGATCACCGTGCGCTCCGGCATCGCGGCATTCTCCACCGGCACCAGCTCGTCCAAGGGTTGCTGCGAGATGACGAAGCCGCCCGGGTGCTGTGACAGGTGCCGAGGGAAGCCGATCAGTTCGCCGGCCAGCACCAGTACCCGGCGCAGCGAAGGGCTGCCCGCCTCGAAGCCGGCCTCGGCCAGGCGCTGGTCGTCGGGTATGCGATCGCTCCAGCGGCCACAGCACTTGGCCAGGGCGTCCACCTGGTCGGCGGGCAGCCCCAGCACCCGCGCCACATCCCGCACCGCACCGGCGGCATGGTAGGTGTTGACCACCGCAGTGAGCGCCGCCCGGTGCCGGCCATAGCGACGGAACACATACTGGATCACCTCCTCGCGCCGGTCGTGCTCGAAGTCCACGTCGATGTCCGGCGGCTCGTTGCGCTCGCGCGACAGGAAGCGCTCGAACAACAGGTGGTGTTGCATGGGGTCGAGCTCGGTGATGCCCAGCACGAAGCACACCACCGAGTTGGCTGCCGAGCCCCGCCCCTGGCACAGAATGCGCTGGCTGCGGGCGAAGGCGACAATGTCGTGCACAGTCAGGAAGTAGCTTTCGTAGCCCAGCTCCTCGATCAGCGCCAGCTCCTTGGCCAGCACATCCCGCACCTTGCTGCTCGGCCCGGCTGGCCAGCGCAACGGCAAACCCTGCTGGCACAATTCGCGCAACCAGCTCGCCGGGGTATGCCCCTGGGGCACCAGTTCGCAGGGGTACTGGTATTTCAATTCGCTCAGCTCGAACTGGCAGCGCGCAGCGATGGCCAGGGTCTCGGCCAGCAGGTCGGCGGGATAGAGCTCGCCCAGTTGTGCCTGGCTGCGCAGGTGCCGCTCGCCATTGGCAAACAGGAAGCGCCCGGCCTCGGCCACCAGGCAATGCTGGCGAATGGCGGTCATGCAATCTTGCAGGGCGCGGCGACCGCGCACGTGCATGTGCACGTCGCCACAGGCCACGGCGCGGATGCCGACCCTGGCCGCCAGGCCGCGCAAGCGTTCAAGACGCAAGGTATCGTCACTGCCGCGGTGCAGGTGCACCGCCAGCCACAGACGCTCACCGAACACGCCGTGCAGCCACTGCCCGGGGGTGGCATCGCCGCTGTCATCGGCTACCCACAATGCCAGCAGGCCCTGATGGTGCTGCTGCAGGTCATCGCGAAACAGTTGGTACTCGCCCTTCTGCGCCCGCCGCCGGGCCCGGGTGATCAGCGCGCACAGGTTCTGGTAGCCGGCCAGGTCCTGCACCAGCAGCACCAGCCTGGGGCCGTCCTGCAACTGCACTTCACTGCCCACGATCAGCCGCAGCTGGTGTTCCTTGGCCGCCTGCCAGGCACGGACGATACCGGCCAGGGTGCATTCGTCGGTGATCGCCAGCGCCTGGTAGCCCTGTTCACGCGCGCGCCGGAACAGCTCGTCGGCGCTCGACGCGCCGCGCTGGAAGCTGAAGTTGGACAGGCAGTGCAGCTCGGCATAACCCGGGGTGTTCATGCGAACCAGCCCTGCAGCCACAACGGGCCGGCCTTGCCCAGGTCGCGGTAGGCCCAGCCGCGCAGGCCGTCGCGGGTTTCGATGCGGTAATAGTCGCGGCGCACATCGCCGCCATCCCACCAGCCCGACTCGATGCGCTCGGCATGGCCTTGCAGGCGATAGCCGCCTTCGTCCAGCGCCATGGGGGCCGACAGCAGCCAGCCAGGGCGGCTGCCAGGAACGACCGGCATGTTGCCCTGGGCACCCTGCTCTACCGCTTGCCAGGCGCATTCGGGGCGATGATCGGCTGCCGCGCTCAGGCCCTTGACCGCCTCATCCCCCAGGCGGGCGCGTAGCCGTTCGCGCAATTGTTCCCAAGGTTGCGCCTGCTGCGCACGCGGGTCGAACAATGCCTGGTGTTGCGGCACGAAGGGTGGCAGGTCCTCGGCAACCAGCCGCAGGTTGCGCACAGGTGCGGGAATGCGTAGCGGCTCCAGGCGCCCGCGCGCCAGTTCGAACAGCATCGCAGCATCGCGTTCGGCGGCCAGCAGGCCTACCTTCAGCAAGGTATCCGGCCCCTCGGCATGCTCCAGGTGCAGGCAGAAACGCTGCACGCCACAGTCACGCCCGGCGAGGAACGCGGCAAGGTCGTTGAGCATGCGCCGCAGCGGGAACAGCAGGGCCTGGTGTGATTCGACGTCGAAGTTCAGCTCCAGCCGGGTCTCGAAACGGTCCGGGGGCTGGTAGAAGCCCAGCCCCAGGTTGCGCAGGCCGAGCAACTGGTCAAGGTGCAGCTGCACCTGGGCCGGAAAGCGCCTGGCCAGGCTGTCGCGGGGCAAGGCCAGCACCTGGCTCAACTGGCGCAGGCCCATGCGGGCAAAGGCCTCGGCAGCCTGCGCAGGCAGGCCGATACGCTCGATGGGCATGCCCAGCAGCGCCGCACGGGTGGCATCGGCATCCATCACGGCCAGGCCATCGTGAGCATTGGCGAGCATGCGCGCCGCCACCGGGTTGCTGGCCAGGACGATGCGTTGGCGCAAGCCCAGCTCCGCCAGCTCCTGGCGCAGGCGGGCCTCGAACAGCGGCCAGGGGCCGAACAGCTGCAGGCTGGAACCCACCTCCAGCAACAGCGCCCGTGGGTAGTGCAGGCTGACCTGGGCACTGAAGCGGTAGGCCCAGGCTGCCAGCAACTGCTGCACCTGGTCGATGCGCCTGGGGTCGGCTTCGACGCAGCTGAAGCCATCGGCCAGCGCACGCGCCGCCGTCAGGGTTTGCCCGGCCCGCAGGCCGAGCGCCGCCGCCGCCGGGTTGACCGCCTGCAGCACACGTCGCTGGGTCGGCCCGCCAAGCAGCACCAGGGGGGTATCGGGGTCGTCACGCTCACGCAGGACCGTGTCCAGCGCCAGCTGCGGAAGCAGGATGCAGGCCCAGAGCATGTTGCATCAGCCCCGCCCCGGGCAGGCGATGGGCAGCGCCGGTGGCATGCCGCCACGGCTTTTCAGCACGCGCCATTGTGCCGGGCGGGTGTCGACGGCAATGCGCAGCGCTGCGGGCGAAGGGTTGTGCGCCGCCTGTTGCGGCCGGCAGGCGAAGGCCAGCGCCTGGCCGGTTTCGGCAGCCACCTGCAGGCGCCGCAGGGCGCGGTCATCGGCACGTTCCGGCCAGCACAGCACCGCCGCGCAACTGCCGGAGCGCAGGCACTGCTCGGCGGCCCACAGGGCATCGGCAGGTTCGGCGTCCACCTGTACCAGCCAGCGCAGGTCCACCCCCGCGGCCTGCCAGGCCGGGGCGTAAGGAATGAATGGCGGTGCCACCAGCACGATTCGGCTGGCTTCAGCGCTCAAGCGGGCCAGGGTCGGCCACATCAGCTGCAATTCGCCACAGCCGGGGCTGGCCAGCAACAGTTCGCTGAGCGCAGCCGCCGGCCAGCCACCTTCCGGCAGGCATTGGTCAAGGGCGGCATGGCCCGTGGGCTGCAGGCCGAGCGGCCGCGCCTGGGCCTGCCGACCGCGCCATACCCGGCGCTGGTCGAGCAACCTGTCGAGGTCGACCACCGCGCCCATCAGTCACGCCTCAGCAAGCCGCAGAACACGCCTTCGATGAAGAATTCCTGTTCAGGCCGCACATCGATGGGCGCATAGGCCGGGTTGCGTGGCAACAGCCGGTAATTGCCACCCTGGCGCTGCAGGCGCTTGATGGTCACCTCGCCGTCCAGGCGCGCGACCACGATCTGGCCATCGCGGGCGTCGGCCTGCTGGAGGATGCCGACCAGATCGCCATCGAAAATGCCGTCGTCGATCATCGAGTCGCCACGCACCTTCAGCAGGTAGTCGGGGGTACGGCGGAACAGGCTGGGGTCGAGCAGCAGTTGCTCGTGAATGTCGAGGTCCGGGCCGATGGGGGCGCCTGCCGCCACCTGGCCCAGCACCGGCACTTCGAGGATTTCCGGGCGGCGCAGCCGTTCGGCCAGGCGTATGCCCCGCGCCTGGTTCGGCGTGACGTCGATGTAGCCGGCCTGGCACAGGGCGGTGATGTGCTTGCGCGCCACGCTGCGCGAGGCAAAACCGAAGCGCGTGGCGATATCGGCCAGGCTCGGCGGCTGGCCGTGGTCGGCGATGCGCTCACGGATGAACTCGAAGATGGCGCGGCGTTTTGGGGTAAGATTGTCCATGGAGCACATTTGTACTCTTTTTAGAGCACGCTGAACAGCCCCCTTCGTCGACGGCTTGGCGGCTGCGATGCAATTGTGACGGGCAGCAGTTCATTTGCTGGCCGAGGCCATCAGAACACCAAAACAGAAAAAGGTGATGCCGGAGATTTTGCCGACAATTCGCGCACCGCGGTCGCTCGACAGCCAGCCCCTGGCGCTATTGGCCATCAGCGCATAACCGGTGTGTACCAGCACGACCAGCAACGCGTAGGATGAAACCAGCAGGAAGAACTGGCGGTAGTAGTTGTCCTGGGGACTGATGAATTGTGGAAACACCGCCAGGAAGAAGAAACCAGCCTTGGGATTCAGCAGTTGGATCGACAACGCTTCGACCAGGCGCCGCCAGGGTTGCGTGGCGGTCACGGTAAACTCCGGAATGAAACGCTGGGTGCGCCACATTTTTCCCCCCAAGTACAACAGGTACAACGCGCCGACGTACTTGAGCACGGTGAACGCCGTTGCCGAGGTCGCCAGGACCAACCCCACGCTGCTGGCCGAGAGCCCGGCGACGATGAAAGCGCCCAAAGCGATGCCAAAGATCCCCGGCAGCGCTCCGCCCCAGCCGTGGCGCAGGGCGTTGGAGAGGGTCAGCACTACCCCGGGACCGGGGCTTAACACGGTGAAAGTCGCGAGGACAAGGAACAATCCATAGCTAGCCATGCAAAATGCCTCCTGGCATTGAACTGAAGAGCGTTAGGGCCGCCAACGGCACCCGAGGATCAATGCCGCACACAGCGAAGTCCGATCAGCAAAGAAGCGGATACTTGTTGCGCACATGGACGAAGACCAGAACAGAGCGGCGTCAGAGTGGCGTGAAACACCATCGCTGACAAACGCTTTATTTGCGCCCCTGATGTGACAAAATTAGACATATGATCAGCGACCTCCCACCCTTGAATGCCCTCCGGGCCTTTGCCTCGGCCGCGCGACACCAGAGCTTCAGCCGTGCCGCCGAGGAGCTGCACGTCACCCACAGTGCTGTCAGCCGCCATATACGCCTGCTCGAAGAGCACCTGGGCATAATGTTGTTCGAACGCCGAAATCGGCAGTCGGTACTCACCCCGAGCGGCCAGGCTTACTATGAACAGATCAGCCTGGGCCTGGCGCAAATCGCCAACGCCACTCAGGCCCTGGCCCGAAGCAGTGCATCGCGCAAGGTGATCATCAATGTGCGCCCGTCCTTTGCCGTGCGCTGGCTGATCCCTCGGTTACCCGAATTCATGACGCAGTTTCCAGAGATTCAGCCCGAGATTGTGACCAGCATCCTGGCCCCTGACCCCTCGCGTGAGGCCTTCGATCTGGTGGTGCGCCGTGGCAGCGCAGGCTGGGCGGCCAATCTGGAACCGAACATGCTGTTCGAGGACGAGCTGCTGCTGGTTGCCGCGCCTTCTCTTCTGGAAGCGATACCGGTTCAGGCGCCGTCGGATGTGCTGCGCCATACCCTGCTCTCGGGCAGGACACGTAATGGGGATTGGCAGGCCTGGTGCAAGCTGGCCGGTGTCAGCCAGGCAAGACAACGGCCAGCGCTGCAGTTCGATCACATGCACCTGGTGCTGCAAGCTGCCGTCGACGGCCTTGGCCTGGCGCTGTGCCCGGCCACGCTGCTGGGCAAGGATCTTGCCACCGGCCGACTGCACAACCCGCTGCCTCATCTACGACTGCCCCTGACTCGCTACTACTATGGGGTATCGAAAGATGCGGTCGCCGAGACCCAGGTATTTATCGACTGGATGCTCTCTCGGCTCCAGCATGACACCTGTGCACTTCCTTGATCGGTGCGCGGCAAACATATCAGCCCTCGCAGCGATCCACACAATATTTGCGGCTATGCAGCGCTCCAATAGAGAAGATCAGCTACCTGCGCCCAGCCACCTACGCCAACCAGAACTGATGACCAAACTTCGAAAGCCGGAGCGTGCCAACGGCCGGTTACTCGGTTGGCTTTCCAGCTTTGGCAGTTGCTGACTTGACGCGCAGGCGTCAACCTCGCGTTCGAGCACAGCTCTGCCAAGGCTGCCGTACTCCAGTACACTCAGGAAGTCGCGTAGTTGACGTGACTCCAAAGGCAAAGAATCTCCCTTCTGGCCCGCCCATGATTTTGGACCTGGATACCCAATGCTGACTGCCCTGCTGTTCGACCTCGACGGAACCCTCACCGACACTGACACCTTGCATCTGCAGGCCTTTCGCCAACTGCTGCGCGAGCATGACGGCCGCGAGCTGAGCCAGGCGCAGTTCGATGCCCAGGTCAGCGGCCGCGCCAACGGCGAGCTGTTCGCCGAGCTGTTTGCCGGTGCCAGTGCCGAGCAGTGCCAGGTGCTGGCCGACCGCAAGGAGGCGCTGTTCCGCGACATGTCGCCGGCTCTTGAGCCGATGCCGGGCCTAGTGCGCCTGCTGGAACATGCCCAGGCTCGTGACATCGGCATGTGCGTGGTGACCAACGCACCGCGGCTGAACGCCGAGCACATGTTGAACGCCATGGGCCTGGGCCAGCGCTTCGCGCACGTGCTGGTGGCAGAGGAACTGGCACGGCCCAAGCCGGACCCGCTGCCTTACCTGACCGGGTTGCAGCGGCTGGGTGCCGAGGCCGGGCAGGCACTGGCCTTCGAGGATTCGCTGCCGGGGGTGGCGGCCGCGAGTGGCGCTGGGATCTTTACCGTGGGCGTGGCCACTACGCAGACGCCGGAGCGGTTGCTGGCGGCGGGGGCGAAGCTGGTTGTCCGTGACTTCAACGACCCAGCGTTGTGGACCTTGATCGGATCCATGCAATGAGCATACGGGGCCGCTTCGCGCCTCATCGCCGGCAAGCCAGCTCCCACCTCGACCGCATCGGCCTCAAGCCGTGCGCTGTCCCTGTGGGAGCAACTGTCTTTAGAAATTTATTTTCAAGCGTGCCATTCGGGCAGGGCTTCGCTCGATACCGCGTAGCGGTGTCGCTGGCGAAGCCCGCATTTGTAGAAAATCGATCCTCGTTCGTGATCAGGGTGCGGGTACCTGAGGCTTGAGCTCTTTCCACTCCGTTCCGTCACGCAGCATTGCGTTCAGGCGCACCAGCAACACGCGCATGCACGCCACTGCGGCAACTTTTGCGCGCTTGCCTCGGGCTATCAGGGCTTCATAGCGGGTTCTAACTTCTGGGACATGCTGGATCATTGACCAGATCGACATGTAGGCCGCCTTGCGGACTCTGTAACGCCCGCCTTCGATCTTCCTCGGGCCACTCTTCTTGCCGCTGTCTTTGTTGTACGGCGCTAACCCAGCCAAGGCTGCAATTTCGCGCCCCGTCACGCTTCCCAGCTCAGGTAGGTAGGCCATGAAGGTGCCACAACTGATGACGCCAATCCCTTTCACAGACCTTAGCCGCATGGCTGTCGTGCGATCCAGCACGTTCGAGGCACGCTCAATCGCCTTGTCCAAGGCCTTAATCTGATCATTCAGGTAAGCGACATGCTCGGTATAAACGGTAATGGCCGTAGCTGAAGTGGTTTGTTTCATCCGACGCTTGTCATCATCCCGATGCTGGACAAGATTGCCACGGAGTTTGATGAGCTCTCCCAGTTCATCCCGATCTTGATTAGGCTCTATCTGCGGCAAGTCCTCGAAGTCCCTGGCAAACCGCGCCAGCATCTGGGCGTCGATCTTGTCAGTCTTGGCAATTTTGCCCATGGCACTCGCATAGTCCCGACAGCGCCTGGGGTTGACCCTGACGACGTTCAACCCCTCCAGTCGCAAGGCTTTGAATACGGCCCGTTCATAGCCACCGGTGGCTTCCAGCAAGACCCGTTCGACCTCAAGCTCGTTCAGGCATGCGATCAGTTGCGCAAAGCCCTCAGAGTCATTCCTGACCTGGAACTGGGGAATACTTTCAGGAAGAAAGCCCACATCCAGAGTCGCTTTCGAAACGTCGAGACCAACGAAGTAGGAAATCATCGCCAAGCCCTCTTACACTCAAGAAGTGAGAGCACTCTGACTTAGCCCTAGCTTGTGACTGCGAGTTCGCCACTCATTCAACTGTTCGGGCTTAGGTCAGAGTGGGAGGTGGATGGCGACTAGGCTCCCACTCGTGCTTTAGAGCACACCTGGCTTTCAGTCTGCCATCCACTGCTCTCACCCTTTCGAGTTTAAGAGACCTTGAAGACACAAGCTGGCTTGCCGGCGATGGGCTGCGAAGCGGCCCCAAAATTTCAAGGCAATATGCATGCCCCAGCCATTGTGCACACCCAGGTCAACCCATGCTGATCGACGAAGAACTGACCCTCAAGAAGCTGGAAACCTTCCTCGCCTTCATGCGCACCGGCAACCTCGGCCGCGCCGCCGCGGAGCTGGCCACCAGTGCCGTCAGCGTGCACCGCGCCATCCACTCGCTGGAAAGCGCACTGCGCTGCCCGCTGTTCAAGCATGAAGGCCGCCAGCTGATCCCGCTGGAAAGCGCCTACGTGCTGGAAAAGAAAGCCCGCCAGCTGATCCAGGACGCCGAGCAGATGGTCCGCCTTACCCGCGAGGCCGCCGGCTTCTACGCCGAGCGCTTCCGCCTGGGCGCGCTCTACTCGCTGACGGTGAAAACCGTACCCAAGCTAGTCATGGGCCTCAAGCTGCGCCGCAGCGAACTCAACATCGACCTGACCCTGGGCTCCAACGTCGACCTGCTGCAGCGCCTGAAGAACCACGAACTGGAGGCCATCCTCGTGTCGCTCGACGAAAGCGTCAGCGACCCGGCCTGCGAGCAGTTACCGCTGTTCTCCGACGACATCTTCCTTGCCGTGCCCATCGATTCACCCTTCGCCGAGCAGGCCGAGGTGGACCTGGCCGACCTGGCCGACTCCACCTTCATCACCCTGACCCAGGGCTTTGCCACCCACCGCGATGGTGCCCGGGTGTTCCAGCAGGCCGGCTTCGAACCCAAGGTAGCCATGCAGGTGAACGATATCTTCACCCTGCTGAGCATGGTCAGCTCGGGCGTGGGCTTTGCCTTGCTGCCTGGGCGGATCGCAGCGGTGTATGAAAACCGGGTCAGGTTGATTGCCCTGAAGCCGCAATATCGCTTGCAGCAGCATATTGGCGTGGTGTTCCTCAAGGCGCGGGAGCGGGAGCCGAACCTGCTGGCGTTGCTGGCAGAGTGCCGGATGTACAGCCTGGAGCGCTGAAGGGCTGCGGACACAGCTTCTTTTGTTGTTTGCTGCACTGGCCTCTTCGCGGGTGAACCCGCTTGTATGGTTAGACTTGAAGGGGTGGTGGGACTAAATGCCCGATTCTGACTGTTCACAGCAGTACAGACCGTGGGAGACATCGCCCCACCCCTTCCACCAAAGCGCCGATAAAGAATGCATCGTTTGCAAGCGACGATAGAAGCAAGCCAGCGCCTCTTGGTGAAACCCCTTCAAGCCGAAAAACCATAACGTGAGGAGCCGCCCATGGCAATGCAGGTAGGTAAGTTGATCGTGGGTGCGGATGTCGCGAAGGCTGAGCTGGTTATCCACCACGATGATCGCGACGAGATCATCAGGCTGAAAAACTCCAAACTCGAGATCAGAAGGTGGCTCAAGCAACAAACCCTCAACACCGCTATCGCTGTTGAGGCGACCAATGTCTACCACTTGGACCTGGTTGAATTGGCCCACAGCCTAGGCTTCGAGGTCTATGTCATCGATGGTTTTCAATTGAGCAACTACCGGAAAAGTGTTGGGGGACGGGTTAAAACCGACCCCTCCGATGCTCGGTTGTTGTCCCGTTTTTTAAAAAATGAAGGCGAGGACCTTCGCCCTTGGAGCCCGCCTCCCGCTGTCTACGGCAAGCTTCAGAGCCTCTTGCGACGCAGAGCCGCCTTGGTGACTGCTCGTACTGCAATGACTCAGAGCTGGGCTAACGAAAGCCTTTTGAAAGCCGCCTTCGAAACTTTTGTGAAGTCGATAGATCGGCTGGATCAGTTGATTCAAAAGAAGATTAAAGAAGTACTGCGAGACGCTGGGCTACAGGAACAAGTCGCTCGCTGCCAGGCAGTAGAGGGCATTGGTTTTCTCACCGCCGCAGCATTGGTGATGGCTTTTACAAGGGGCGAGTTCAAAAGCAGTGACTCGTACATTGCATTCCTAGGAATGGATTTACGAGTCAGTGATTCCGGGCAGAAGAATGGGCGACGTCGCCTCACCAAGCGAGGTTGTTCAGAAATTCGTCGCTTATTGCACAACGCTGCGATGGCGGCCAGCAGATCGGCAGCCTGGAAAGGGCTTTACGAACAGCATCGGAGCAGTGGTAAAGCAACAACCCAAGCGTTGGTAATCCTGGCAAGAAAGCTCGCGCGGGTGGCATTCGCCCTGATGAAAAATCAGGACGAATACGTCACTAAAGGCGCGAAACTGGCTTGCTGAAAACCATAGAATCTCCCACAGGTACCGAGCAGACCTCGGGCAATGCACATTCCCTGTGGTTTTGTTGTTTGCTGCACTGGCCTCTTCGCGGGTAAACCCGCTCCCACAGGTACCGAGCAGGCCTCGGGCAATGCACATTCCCTGTGGTTTTGTTGTTTGCTGTACTGGCCTCTTCGCGGGTAAACTGTTCTGGTCAAGTATTTCCGGACACCGGTTACGGTGATCAAGCCGCCTGCTGCTCCATAGCTATTGGTGACAGGTAGTCGTTGTAGCTGTGGAGCCTGATTCGGTTGTATCGCATGAAGAAGCTGGTCATGTCCTGCTTGGCTTCTTCAATTTCCTTGTAGCCCTTGGGCGGCACCCATTCTGACTTGAGCGTTCCAAAGAAACGCTCTGTTGGTGCGTTGTCCCAGCATTGTCCCCTGCGACTCATGCTCTGCGTTATGCCATGCTCAAGCAGCTCGGACTGGAAGCGCTGGCTGGTGTATTGGCAGCCTTGATCCGAGTGAAACATCAAGCCTGTATGCTTGCCCCTAACCCCTACTGCCATCCTCAGTGCCTTGCTAACCAAGTTGGCGTCGTTGATCAGGGAAAACGCCCAGCCAACGATCCGACGCGCAAACAAGTCAATCACTACTGCCAGGTGATACCAGCGCTTCCCGACCATCAAACTGGTCACGTCACCGCACCAGACCTGGTTAATTGCTGTTGGCTCAAAGTTGCGTTCGAGCAGGTTCTTGGCCACAAACGCTTCAACACCTTTGGAGCGATTCCGATGAGGACGACGCTGCTTGCTTTCCAGATTTGCCTCCTCCATGAGTTTTCCGGCCAGATACCGTCCCACCTTGAGCTGCTGGGCCTTCAGGTACTCAGAGATCATTCTCGCGCCCGCGCTTCCCCTGCTTTCGACGTGCAGCTGAACTACTTTCTCTCAGAGTTCGTCACGCTTGGTATTCGGTGTTGAACGACGGCGAAGCCAGTCATAAAACGCGCTACGGGATACGCTCAGCGCACTGCAAAGAAGGCTGGTCGGATACGAGCCTGACTCTCTCAGTTCCTCAATCAGGAAAAACGATCGGGATCCGACATCAAGAGAGCCGTAGCCTTTTTTAAGATTTCAGCCTCGGTCTCCAGGCGCTTGATCTTGGCTCGCAGCTGCTGGAGCTCGCGCTGTTCGTCGCTGATCGCTTTGGTACCGGCTACTGGCTGGCCCTTGTGTCGCTCTTTACGCACCTGATCAACCCAGCGGCGCAGGGCTGTAGGGCCGACGTCCATTGAGGCGCAGACGTCGGGAATCGAGCAGTGGTCATCAAGGACCATGCTGGCAGCACGTTGCTTGAACTCGCGGGTGTAGGTCTTTCGTTCTTGCATGGAACCTCCTGATTGGGCGAATCATATCGCCCTTAAGAGGTGTCCGGGATCATTAGGCCAGTTCAAACCCGCTCCCACAGGTACCGAGCAGGCCTCGGGCAATGCACATTCCCTGTGGTTTTGTTGTTTGCTGCACTGGCCTCTTCGTGGGTAACCCGCTCCCACAGGTACCGAGCAAGCCTCGGGCAATGCACATTCCCTGTGGTTTTGTTGTTTGCTGCACTGGCCTCTTCGCGGGTAAACCCGCTCCCACAGGTACCGAGCAGGCCTCGGGCAATGCACATTCCCTGTGGGAGCGGGTTTACCCGCGAAGAGGCCGGTACAGGCTGACTCAAGCAATCAGGGCCCGCTGCACCTCCCCCACCGTTGTAGCCAGGCTGTTCAGGTGCAGGTTCAACACCCGCTCCACCGGCGCCTGGTCCAGCGGCCAGTGCAAGGCAATGCTCCCGGCCAGGCGCCCTTCGGCATGCACCGGCAGGGCAATGGCGCGGATCAGGAACGGCAAGCGCACCGGGTACTCCCAGTGCCCTTCGGTGCGCTGGCCGAACCCCTTGTTCGCTTCCTCCTCGATATCGCGCAGCACCGTCTCGTCGCCCACCCGCTCATGGGCCGCCAGGCGCTGCACTTCATCGACCGCCAACTCACCCAGGCATGCCCGTCCCATCGCCGAGTGGAACAGGCTGGCATGATGCCCGACGATCTGGCAGGTGTGCGGGTAACGCTTGCGCAATACTTGGGGCACAGCGCTTTCCATCACCTCCAGCCGCTCGCCGTCGAAACACGACAGGTCGGCCACCAGCCCGGTGCGTTCGCTCAATTCCAGTAGCATGGGCGCGGCGTGTTCCACCAGGCGCCGTTTGAAACGCAGCTGGCGGTCACCGAACAGGCGCCGCGCGCACAGCCGGTAACGCCTGTCGCTGAGGCCGCGGTAAACCCAGCCCTGCTCCTGCAAGGTGGCGAGCATGCGCGACACCGTGGCCTTGGGCAGCGCCGTCAGGTAATGCAGTTCTTCCAGGCCCAGCGCCTGGTGTTCGCCAAGCAGGTCGACGATGGCCAGCGCCCGTTCCACCGAACGCACGCCGCCACTGTCTGCCGTGATGCCCATGAGTGTGACCTCCCTGTAACTGGATGGTCAGGATAGCCAGCAAGATCCGCGCCTGCCCAGTGGTTTCATGGCGCTTGCAGGCTCCGGGGTGCGCGCCGCGCTACCCAACGGGTGAGCTGTTCATGGGCATGGGCCAGCTGCAACACCGCATGGTCGGCCTGGGCCGGGCCGATGATCTGCAGGCCCATGGGCAACCCGGCAGCGTTGAAACCGACCGGTACGCTGATGCTAGGCAAGCCGGCCAGGGTCGGCCCAATCACCACTTCCATCCAGCGGTGATAGGTGTCCATCGCCCGCCCACCGACCACCGTTGGCCACGGTTGCCATGCATCGAATGGGAACACCTGGGCCGATGGCAACAGCAGGTAATCGTAACGCTCGAACAGCTTGCCCAGCGCGCGGTACCAGTCGCTGCGGGCCACCGAAGCCTGGTACACCGCTGCCGCGCTCAGTTGCAGGCCACCCTCCACCTCCCACTGCGCCTCGGGCTTGAGCAGCGCGCGCTTGCCCGGGTCGGCATAGGCCGCAGCGAGGTTGCCGTGCACCAGGAAGTGGCGATGGGTCAGCCAGCACTGCCACAAACGCGCCATGTCGAACGCCGGCTGGCAGGCCTCGACCCGGCAGCCAAGTTCGGCGAAGTCTGCCAGGGCCGCTTCGCACAGGCCCAGTACCCCGTCATCCATCGCCAGGTAACCGTCGTAGTCGCCCAGCCAGCCAACCCGCACGCCGCGAAAATCGCGCTGCAACCCGGCGGCAAAATCGCGCCGGCCCTCGCCCAGCGACAACGGCGCCCGCGCATCGAAGCCCGCCTGGGTCGACAACAGCCGCGCCACATCCACCACACTGCGGCCCATCGGCCCCTCGGTGGCCAGCTGCTGCACGAACAGTTCCGGCGCCGGCCCGTGGGGAACGCGGCCCTGCGACGGGCGCAGGCCATACACGTTGTTGAACGCCGCCGGGTTGCGCAGCGAGCCCATCATGTCGCTGCCATCGGCGACCGGCAGCAGGCGCATGGCCAGCGCCGCCGCCGCCCCACCGCTGCTACCCCCGGCCACCTTGCCCGGGTCGTAGGCGTTGGTGGTGGTGCCGAACAGGGTGTTGTAGGTCTGCGAACCAAGGCCGAATTCCGGCACATTGCTCTTGCCCACGATCAGCGCACCACTGGCCCGCACCCGCGCCACACTGATCGCGTCCTGCTCGGGCACCTGCTCGGCGAACAGCGGCGAGCCCAACGTGGTGCGCAGCCCGGCAGTGGCAGCCAGGTCCTTGATCGCCTGGGGCATGCCATGCATCCAGCCGCGCGAATGGCCCCGGCCCAGCTCGCGGTCACGCTCATCGGCCTCGGCCAGCAGCGCCTCGGCCGGGCGCAGCGACACCAGCGCGTTTACCTGCGGGTTGAAGCGTTCGATGTGCGCCAGATAAGCCTGCATCACCTCCCGGCACGATATCTGGCGGGCATGGATGGCCCGGGACAATGCCTCGGCATCGAGGGCAACGATGGGGTCGATGGCTAGCGGCATCACGGTTTCACTCCAAGGTTGAAAGCGGCAGGCTTGCCCGCGCGTGGGGCTTCTTTCAGGCAATAGGTGCCCAGCAGTGTCAGCAGGCAGGCGAACAGCACGTAGAACGATGGCGCCACCGGGGTACCGAGCACCTTGCTCAGCCAGGTGACGATCAACGGGGCGAAGCCGCCGAACACCATCACCGCCACGTTATAGGCCACCGACACACCGGTAGAACGCACCTCGACCGGGAACTGCTCGGCCAGGGCCGTGGGCGCCGGCCCGAAGAAGCCACCGATGGCGGTGCACAGCAGCAGTTGCATCACCAGCAGGCGCTCCAGCGACGGCGCGGCAGCCACCCACACATACAACGGGTAGACCATGACGAAGAACGCCAGGGTGAAGGCCATCAGCACCGGGCGCCGCCCCAGCCGGTCAGACAACGCCCCGGACAGCGGGATCACCACGGTCATCAGCCCAACCGCAAGCATCTGCACCAGCAGCACCTGGTCCAGCGGCAGCCCGAGGTTCTTGTGGGCGAAGGTCGGCATGTTCACCAGCACCACGTAGAACGACACCGTCGCGCCACAGGCCAGACCCATCGATACCAACAGGCTGCGCCGATGCTCACGCAGCACCTGCCACAGGCTGGGCGACTGGCCCTTGGCCTGGCGGCGCGCCTCGATGAATTCCTCGGGCTCTTCCATGTGCTTGCGAATCCACAGCCCCACCGGGCCGATCAGCAGGCCAAGCACGAACGGGATACGCCAGCCCCAGCTGTCCAGCGCCGCTGGCGTGCACAGGTGGGTGACCAAGGCCACCATCGCCGCCCCGGAGAACACCGCCAGGCACTGCCCCACCAACTGCCACGAGCCATACAGGCCCTTGCGGTGGGCCGGCGCGCTCTCCACCAGAAAGGCCGTGGCGCTGGCGTACTCGCCGCCGGTGGCAAAACCCTGCAGCATGCGCGCCACCACGATCAGCATCGGCGCGGCCATGCCGATGGCCAGGTAGTCGGGTGCAAAGACGATCATGGCAATGGAGACGGTCATCAGCCGGATGATCATCTGCATCGCCGCCTTGCGGCCCTTGCGGTCGGAATACATGCCCAGCAGCACGCCGCCCACCGGGCGCATGAAAAAGCCGACGCCGAAGGTGGCCAGGGCCATCAGCAGCGAGGCGTATTCGTCGTCGGAGGGGAAGAACTGCCGGGCGATGATGCTGGCCAGAAAGCCGTACACGATAAAGTCATACCACTCCAGGGCGTTGCCGATGACGGCGGCGACCACTTGCCGGGTACGCGACACGCCGGTGCTCGAAGTCTGCATAGGAAACACTCCACACAATGATTGGGTGATCGCCCAGGCGCGGTCGCGCCCGGGTTCCAGCGGCAGTCGTCAAAAAGGAAAGGTCAGGCGGGCGCGAGCCAGCGCTCTGCCAGCGCACCCCAGTAGGCGGCGCCGGTCAGCAGGATGTCGTCGTTGAAGTCGTAGGCCGGGTTGTGCACCATCGGCCGCGATACGCCATTGCCGATGAACAGGTAGGCGCCCGGGCAGCGTTGCAGCATCCAGGCGAAGTCTTCGCTGCCCATCAGCTTGCGGGTGTTGCCATCCACGGCCTCGGCACCGAGCAATTCCACCCCCACCTGCCGGGCGAAGGCGTTTTCCGCGGCGTGGTTGACCAACACCGGGTAGGCCGGGCGGTGTTCGATGGTGGCGCGGCAGCCAAAGCTCTCGGCCTGGCTGACGATGATCGCCCGCACCCGCTCCAGGGTCTGCGCCCGCACCTCGGCGTTCAGCGCGCGCAGGCTCAGGCGCAGCAGCGCCTGTTGCGGGATCACGTTGGCCGCTTCGCCGGCCTGCAAGGCGCCCACGGTAACCACGGCTGCCTCCTGCGCATCGATATTGCGCGCCACCACGGTTTGCAGGGCCATCACCACACTGGCCGCCGCCACCAGCGGGTCGACGGTCAGGTGCGGCATCGAGCCATGGCCGCCAACCCCGTCGAGGGTCACCGTGAGCAGGTCTTGCGAGGCCATCATCGGCCCCTCTCGAAAGCCCAGGTGCCCGGCCGGCAGCCCGGGCATGTTGTGCATGCCGAACAGTGCATCGCAAGGGAAGCGCTCCAGCAGGCCGTCGGCCAGCATCGCCTCGGCGCCACCCTGGCCCTCCTCGGCCGGCTGGAAGATCAGCGTCAGCGTCCCGTCGAACTGCCGGGTCGCCGCCAGGTAGCGCGCGGCGCCAAGCAGCATGGTGGTATGCCCGTCATGGCCGCAGGCGTGCATGCAGCCCTGGTGCCGGCTGCTGTACGCGGCGCCGGTAGCCTCGTGGATGGGCAGCGCGTCCATGTCGGCGCGCAGGCCCAGGCGGCGTGGGCTGCTGCCATTGCGCAGTACGCCGACCACGCCGGTCTTGCCGATACCGGTGTGCACTTCATAGCCCCATTCTTCGAGCAGCTGGGCAACCAGCGCCGAAGTGCGGCTTTCTTCGAAGCCCAGTTCCGGGTGAGCGTGGATATCGTGACGGATTGCGTGCAGGTCGCTGGCCACATCGTTCAGCCAGGCCAGGATGTGCTGATGTCGGGACATGTAGAGTCTCCTCGCGCGGGTGATTTCCCGTTCTTGTTGTTCGCCTTGAGGTCACGACGGGTGAGGCAGGTCGTGCTTGGCTGACAGATAAGCGGTAACTGCTCCATTAACCCAACATTCAAATCGTTTAGCTAATCCCGGATGCTGTGCTCCCGATTTCTTGCTGGCGCCCATCCGCCATGATGCGACCTCGATGCAAAAGTCAAAAATCTCTAGCCCAAACCGTCGACTTCTGAAAATCCATCGACGGCCTACCTGCTCTGGTCAAGTCGGACATCAATCTCGCGGTATTTGACCCGTGCTTTTCGTCGATAACCTTCCCCAACTGAGGATGAAACCTGCGCAGCATTACTGTCAGTCGATCCTCCATGCCAAGGTTTTCTACCCGTAACTCACCAGGGGCCAGAGGCTGCTAGGCGCGGAACCCAAATTTTGCACCATTGAATAGCCATTACCTGGCGATTCTGTGCCACTGAAATGGCCTGGCCTTGGCATTCTTATACCGACTGAATGGAATCGGACTATTTAGCACCATTTCTGTGCCACAGAATTGCCATTTAATGCCACGGAAATGCAGGATTCTGTTCTTTCTGTCCTCATTTGAGCCCCTTTGGTCCTGTACCGGGGGTAGGACTTTTTTTGTTTGACGATGACTCCAGCCCGGCATTTCGCTGGACTACGCCTAAGCCCGCTACAGCAGGTTTATCAATAACTTAGGCGCGTCCATCATATGCCGGTGCTTTCCGAAACTTGACCCGGCTTCCGGTCGCGTGGCTCCCATGTGGCTCTTGGAAACCGAGGTTTCCGAGGAGTCGTCATGGCAAGAATCAAACTCACCAAGTCCGCCATCGATGCGGCAAAGCCCCAGGCGCAGGCCGTCGAACTCCGGGACACCGTGGTGCCCGGCTTCCTGTGCAAGATCACCCCGGCCGGCCGCAAGGTGTTCATGCTCCAGTACCGCACGAACGCCGGCGAGCGCCGCAAGCCTGCCTTGGGCCAGTTTGGCGAACTGACTGTCGAACAGGCCCGTTTCATGGCGCAGGAGTGGCTGGCCGAAGTGCGCAAGGGCGGCGACCCCAGCGCGGCCAAGAATGCCGCCCGCAAGGCGCCGACCATGAAGGAGTATTGCCAGACCTTCATGGAGGACTACTCCAAGCAGCGCAACAAGCCGAGCACGCAGCGCGGCTATCAGGGGGTCATCGACCGCAACATCATTCCCATCATGGGCCGGATGAAGGTGCAGGAAGTGAAGCGCCCGGACGTGGCCGCACTGATGAAGAAGCTGGCCCACAAGCCGGCCGAGGCGAACCGCACCTTCGGCGTGCTGCGCAAGATGTTCAACCTAGCCGAAGTGTGGGGCCTTCGCCCGGACGGCACCAATCCGTGCCGCCACGTTCCCATGTACCCGCCCGGCAAGGAAACCCGGCTCATCGTGGACGATGAACTGGTGCGGATCTTCCGCCAGTTGGAGACGCTGGAGGCAGAGGGACTGGAGAACTACGTCATTCCGCTGGCGATCCGCCTGCAATTCGAGTTTGCCGCCCGCCGCTCCGAAATCTGCCCGCTCGAATGGGACTGGGTTGATCTGGAGAAGCGCCGGGTGGTCTGGCCCGACAGCAAGACCGGCGGCATCTCCAAGCCCATGAGCGAGGAAGCCTATCGGCTGCTTTCGACGGCGCCGCGCCTGGAAGGTTGCCCCTATGTCCTGCCGTCGCCCAACGACGCGACCAAACACTTGACCCACGGCGAGCACTATGGCGGTTGGAAGCGCGTGCTCAAGGCCGCCGGCGTGCCACATGTTGGCACGCACGGTATCCGCCACCGGGCCACCACCGACATTGCCAATTCGGGCGTGCCAACCAAGGTGGGCATGAAGCTGACGGGCCACAAGACCGTAGCGATGTTCATGCACTACGTCCACACCGAGGACAAGCCGGTGCGGGAAGCGGCCGAACTGGTGGCGAGCCGGCGGCAGGCCATCACGGGCGTGCGGCGCCTTGCGGAGGCGACGGCATGAGCAAGAAGACGCTTTCGGTGGCGGGGGACACCCCCGCCGCCCCGCCAGCCGGTTATGCCGGCATCCACGGCGGTATCGTGGAAGTGCTCGATGCCGCCCGCCATGCGGCGGCACGCAGCGTCAATGCGCTGATGACCGCCAGCTATTGGGAGATTGGCCGCCGGATCGTGGAGGCCGAGCAACGGGGCAAGCGGCGTGCCGGGTACGGCGAACAGTTGATCGAACGGCTGTCGGCTGACTTGACCGCGCAGTTCGGGCGCGGGTTCAGCCGCCCGAACTTGCAGCAAATGCGGTCGTTCTTCCTGACCTGGCCAATTCGCCAGACAGTGTCTAGCGAATCTTCCCCGGCGCCAGTGGCGCGGGCGCGTCCCTGGCGCCTCGATGAACTGGCCCAGGTCTTCACGCTGCCGTGGTCGGCCTACGTCCGGCTGCTGTCGGTCAAGGACGAACACGCCCGCCGCTTCTACGAGGCCGAAGCCCTGCGCGGCGGATGGAGCGTGCGCCAGCTCGACCGGCAGATCAACAGCCAGTTCTACGAGCGCACGGCGCTGTCGAAGAACAAGGCGGCGATGCTGGTCAAGGGCGCCGTGCCCAACCCCGGGGATGCCGTCACTCCCGACGACGCGATCAAAGACCCGTATGTGCTGGAGTTCCTTGACCTCAAGGATGAGTATTCGGAATCCGATCTTGAGCAAGCCCTGATCCGGCGGCTGGAGGATTTCCTGCTCGAACTGGGCGACGGTTTCGCCTTCGTCGGGCGGCAGCGCCGATTGCGCATCGACCAGACCTGGTATCGGGTCGATCTGCTGTTCTTCCATCGTCGCTTGCGTTGCCTGGTCATCATCGACTTGAAGCTCGGCGCGCTGACCCATGCCGACGTGGGCCAGATGCACCTCTATTGCAACTATGCGAAGGAGCACTGGACGTTTGCCGACGAGAACCCGCCCGTGGGTCTGATCCTCTGCGCCGACAAGGGCCATGCCTTGGCGCGGTATGCGCTGGAGGGCTTGCCGTCCAAGGTGATGGCGGCGAACTACAAGATGGTGCTGCCGGATGCCGAAGTGCTGCAAGAGGAACTGGAGAACACGCGGCGGCTGATCGAATCGCGCGGAACGATCGTCCCCAAGAAGCGCAAGCGATAACCGGGCGTCCCGGCGTGCCGCCGTCGGGTTCGCGGGCTGCGCCCCGCGCTTCGTGCCGAATCGCGGCCATCCAGCTTTGACCCCTGACGCCTTCGGCCCTCGCGGGCCTGCGCGCTGCGCTTGCTCAAAGGCGGGTGTGTGCAGTGGGCGGGGTTTAGGCGGTCTTGCTGTTCCCTTCACCGTACCACGGCGTTCTCGCCGTCAAAGGCGGCGCGCGCCATGCGCGCTGGCGTCCTGGCGGCCGTCTTCGACCTTGTGACTGCTTGCGCTGCGCCGTGCTGAACACGGTTCCGGGCAATTCCGCCCGAGCAACCGGAGCACGATCATGTCGCAACTGTCCTTTTCCTCGTTCGATGACGCTTTGCTGGTGCGTGACTCTCACGGGCACTATGCGCTGGCATCGGCCGATCAGATTCTGGAGGCCGCGCGCCTGGTCATCGACCAGAAGATGCAGCGGGGTACGTCTTTCACTTCACCGGCGGCGGTCAAGGAATACCTGCTTGCCAAGCTGGCCGGCTTCGAGCATGAGGTGTTCTCGGTGTTGTTCCTCGACACGCAGCATCGGCTGATCGAATACAGGGAAATGTTCCACGGCACAATCGACTCGGCCGAAGTGCATCCGCGCGAAGTGGTCAAGGAGGCGCTTCGGCTCAACGCGGCGGCTCTGGTCATCTCGCACAACCACCCAAGTGGCAACCCGGAGCCGAGCGCGGCAGACCGGGCGCTGACCCGGCGGCTCAAGGATGCGCTGGGGCTGGTGGACGTGCGCGTGCTCGATCACGTCATCGTCGCTGGCAGCACCACGGCGTCGTTCGCAGAACGCGGCCTGATCTGACCAAGGGGCTTCGGCCCCTTTTTGCTGCGCCCGATTGCGGCTATGCCAAGGCCCGCAGCCATGCCAGCAAATCGGCCTGCGGGCTATCGGGCTGCAAGGGCCGCGGCGACAACAGGCAATAGCGCGAGCCGTCCTCCACGAAACCCAGCGGCGCGGCCAGCACGCCGCTGTCCAGATCGTCGCGTGCCAGATGCCACGGGCCGACCGCCACACCCAGGCCGGCCACGGCCGCCTGCAAGCTGAAATAGAAATGATCGAAGGTTTGTCCCGGCGCATCAGGTGCGGGCTGGTCTGCGGCCGCCGCCCATTCCGGCCACGCGCCCGGCCGCGTGCGCGTGTGCAGGCGCGGTGCGCCGGCCTTGAGCGCGGCGCCGGCCTTCTTCGTGGTGAACCAGGCCGCCACCTTGTCGGGACGGCAGACCGGGCCGACCTTTTCCGCGAACAAGGGTTCGGCGTGGTAGCCCTCGGGCCAGGGGAAGTCGTCGCGGCGGATCGCCAGGTCGATGCCGTTGGCGAAGGAGAACGGCCCGCCCCCGGCGACCAGGTGTACGTCGATCCCCGGATGCCGGGCCTGGAAGTCCGGCCAGCGCGGGATCAGCCAGCGCATCAGCAGCGTCGGCTCGCACGACAGCACCCAGCGCCGCCCCTGGCGGGCGCTGGCGCGCAACTCGCCGACGGCCTGCCGCATCAGATCCAGCCCATTGCCCACGGCCCGCGCCAGCGTGCGGCCGGCATCGGTCAGGAACACGCGCCGGCTGCGGCGCTCGAATAGCGCCACGCCCAGTTCGTCTTCGAGCAGGCGCACGGCGCGGCTGACCGCGCCGTGGGTCAGGTGCAACTCGGCCGCCGCCCGGCTGAAATTCTCCAGCCGGGCCGCCGTCTCGAAGCAGCGCAGGGCCAGCAGCGAAGGCAGGCGCGAATCGCTCGATGGTGATTCCAGCTCACCATTCTTGTCAGAAAACATCGTTATCCACCGGGAGATGTTGTCGGTAGCATCTCGCTAATTCGTTGTTCTTCGACAGGATACGCCATGACCGAATTGATAGCTGTCATCACAATCACCTTGCTGGCCGTCATCAGCCCTGGGCCGGACTTTGCGATGGTCACGCGCAACAGTCTGATGCTGTCGCGCCGTGCCGGCATGCTGACGGCCCTGGGCATCGGCTTGGGCGTGCTCGTCCACGTCACCTATACGCTCGTCGGCGTGGGCCTGTTGATCCAGCAGTCGCTCTGGCTGTTCAACGCCATCAAGTTGGTCGGTGCCGTCTATCTGATCTATCTCGGCGTGAAGATGCTGCGCGCCAAGCCCAGCGGCGCGCTGGCCGACAGTACCGTGGCGCCGCTGTCGGATATGGCGGCTTTGCGTACCGGCTTCCTGACCAATGCGCTGAACCCGAAGACCACGGTGTTCATCGTCAGCCTGTTCATGCAGGTGGTGCGGCCCGACACGCCGCTGGCGGTGCAGATCGGCTACGGCGCATTCATCTCGGTTGCGCACATGGCCTGGTTCGGCCTCGTGGCGCTTTGCTTCTCGGCCGGGGCCGTGCGCGACCGGCTGCTGGCCGTGCGCCACTGGATCGACCGCGCCTTCGGCGGGCTGCTGGTCGGATTCGGTGTCCTGCTGGCGGTGGCGCGCGGGGCGCGCTGACTGCGCGGGGCATCGCGCCGCCCTGCGGCGTCTCGACCCTGGGGGGGAAACGCTGCCTCGGAAATCCGAGACAGCGTTTCGGAAATCCATTCCCTATCGTGTGCTTCTCAACGTGCCAGGAGGACGAGGACAGCCACCGCCAGCAGGATCAGCATGGCACCGGAGATGCGTTCCAGCCACGGCAGCGCCCGCGCGAAGCGGCGCAGCACGGCCTGGTTGCCGATGAGGACTGCGACCAGCACGTCCCACAGCAGCACGATGCTGAACATCCAGACGCCATAGATCGTCTTCCAGCCCGCGCTGGCATGCGCGCCGGTCAGCATCGCGGCCAGGCTCGCGTAGAACAGCGCGTTCTTCGGATTCAGGATGCCGGACAGGAAGCCCATGCCGGTTGCGCGTCGCCACGCGATGAAAGGATGCGCGGGTGCCGTGGAACGCCCGCCATTCGAGACATCCAGGTCGCTGCGGCCCGCGTGGCGGATGAACAGCACGCCAAGATAGAGCAGGTAAGCGCAGCCGGCCAGTTGCAATACGACGAACGGGAGGCTGTCCGGGCGCAGTGCCGCCATGCCGGCGAAGGCGGCAACGATGAAAACGCCATTGGCGACGGCGATCCCCAGGCAGGCGCCGCTGGCGACCCGCCAGCCGGCGGACAGCGAGGTTCGGGCGATCAGGAAAAAGTCGGGGCCGGGAGAAAGCAGCGCCAGGAAATGCGCTGCGGCAATCATCAGGAACGGCTGCATTCAGGACGCACTCGTAGTTTTTCTACGCAGTGTGCCGGCCGCAGCGCCTTCCGTATTGAAGGAAATTGCAGCCGCGCCGCTTGCGGCGTCAGGCCCGGAAACGGCCGGGCGTCACACCGGCATGCGCCTTGAACACCCGCTGGAAATGGGCCTGATCGGCGAAGCCGAGATGCTGGGCCACGTCTGCAAGGCTGTCACCGCTGCGAATCCACTCCCTGGCGAGGTTGACGCGCTGGTTGAGTTGCCAGGCGTGCGGCGTCATGCCGGTGACGGCGCGGAATGCCCGGATCACCTGATAGCGGCTCATGCCTGCCAGGTCTGCCAACTTCTCCAGGGTGGTAGTGGCGGTGGGCGAAGCACACAGACAGTCCAGGGCGGGCCGAATCCGCTCCGCCAGGTTCGACGGCACGGTCGGCCCTTTGATGGAGAGCCCCTGTTCGGTGTCGTAGTCCCCGACGAACTCGATCAGCGCGGCCTCCTTCTCGATCGGGTCGCCTTCCTTGAACAGCAGCACGTTGAGTCGGCAGAAGTGCGCATAGACCGCCGGATCGGTCACGATGCGCACCGGCTCGTCGTCCATCGCGTCGGTTCGGGCGTACTCCCGCCGAACAGCCTGGAGCCACGCGGCGTCCAGGTGCAGCATCTGGTAGCTCCAGGCGGTGTCCGGAGCCGGGTTGCACGCATGGACACGTGATGCGGGCACGAAGACGAGCGTGCCAGGGGACAGGAGAACCGGGCCATCGGCGGCACCGGTGAAAACGCTGGTGCCGCCATCGACGGCACCAATGGAAAAGGTCGGGTGATGGTGGGGCTTGTAGCAGGCCCGGCTCTGGCAGGCGCGGCGGCTCTCGACGAAGGGCAAGGCCGGATCGCGCCAGAATGCCTGGGTATCGCTGCATTGGCCTGCACAGTCCGGACGGCTAGTCATCGTTTCGAGATCGGCGTCCATGCAGTCTTCGCACATTGTTGTTCTGAAAGGTGCGGTGTCTCGGAAACAGACACCCCTGGGTCGCTGGCAATTTTAGCTTCCGGGCCTGGAACAGGCATCCATGCATTAGCGTCCCCGGCCAAGAAGCATGGCCGGGTCGCGCTGTCGTGCGTTGCATCGAGCCTCGCTGCGCGAGTCTCGCCCCTGACGGGCTTCCATCCCTGACGCCTCCGGCCCGGCTTCCAGCTCCGGGCCTGCGCGCTTCGCTTGCGTGCGGTCGGCACACAGGGATGGCCGTTGCCATGTCCAGCCGTCTCCCCTGACCTCATCACCTTGTCCGCGACTGTAGCCCGCGGCCGTGTGCCGTCAAGGCGCGCAGGGCCGTGTCCTCGGCTGCGCCTGCGGGCCGCACCAACCCTGCGCTTTCCTCCTTGACGGCCCCCGTCCGCGCGCTCCTGACCGTCGCGGGCGATGAACTCAGGAAAGACGGTGGCAACAGGGCCAACCGGGTTCCTCGTGCCGACCGCACCGAACAGCCGAAAGGCTGGGCTCCGAATCTAGGAATCCGGTGTGCGGTTTGAACAGCAAACCCTTCTTTGTCAGGAGAAAGACCATGCAACTCGCATCCCGATTCGCTTCCCGTTCCCCCTCGCTGCGCAGCGATTACCCGCTGTCCGATGACCAGATTCACCGCGTGGCCCCGTCCATCTTCGCGGATGCCCCGCATGAGAGCCGTTCCGAGCGGTACGCCTACATCCCCACGTCCGCCGTGCTGGCCGAGCTTCGCAAAGAAGGATTCCAACCCTTCATGGCTTGCCAGACCCGCGTGCGCGATGAAGGCAAGCGCGAGCACACCAAACACATGCTGCGCCTGCGCCATGCCAGCCAGATCAACGGCGCGGAAGCCAACGAAATCGTCTTGCTCAATTCCCATGACGGAACGAGCAGCTATCAGATGCTGGCCGGCATGTTCCGGTTCGTGTGCAGCAATGGCCTTGTCTGCGGCGACACCGTGGCAGACGTGCGCGTGCCCCACAAAGGCGACGTGGCCGGTTCCGTCATCGAAGGCGCTTACGAAGTCTTGCGTGGCTTCGACCGCGTGAAGGAATCCCGCGATGCCATGCGCGCCATCACCTTGAACGATGGCGAATCCGAAGTGTTCGCCCGCGCCGCGCTGGCCCTCAAGTACGACGACCCCGACAAGCCCGCGCCCATTACCGAATCGCAAATCCTGATGCCGCGCCGGTTCGATGACCGCCGCCCGGACTTGTGGAGCGTGTTCAACCGCACGCAAGAAAACCTGACCCAAGGCGGCCTGCGCGGGCGCAGCGCCAACGGACGCCGCCAGCAAACCCGCCCGGTGCAGGGCATCGACCAGAACATCCGCCTCAACCGTGCGCTTTGGCTGCTGGCCGATGGCATGCGCCAGTTGAAAGCCTGAATCCCCACGCGGCTGGGGCAGGCAGCAGCCCTTGCCGCTTTCTTCGCTGCTGCATCCCAACCGCAAGGAGTTATCACCATGAATGCCATTACCCAAACCGAAGCCCGCGCCATTCAAGCCCACGCGCTGGAAGCCGCCGACCCGACCAAGAACCTGATTCTGGTGCCGCTGTCGCGGCTGGTGTCGCGGCCCACTGGCCGCAACGTGCGCAAGACCCCGCGCATGTCCATCCCCGAACTCGCCGCCAGCATCCAGCGTGTCGGCCTGCTGCAAAACCTGATCGTGATTGCCGCCGCCGATGGCGAGCATTACGAAGTCGTGGCAGGTGGCCGTCGCCTCGCTGCGTTGAAGTTGTTGGCGAAGAAGCACCGCATCAGCAAGGAATGGGAGGTGCCTTGCCTGCTGGTGGCCGATGCCACCGCCCGCACGGCCAGCTTGACCGAGAACGTACAGCGCGAAGCCATGCACCCTGCCGACCAGTTCGAGGCATTCGCCGCGCTGGTGGCCGAAGGCCGCCCCATCGAGGACATTGCAGCGGATTTCAGCGTCACGCCGCTGGTGGTGCAACGCCGCTTGAAACTCGCCAACGTCTCGCCGCGCCTGCTGGCCGACTACCGCGCCGAGGCCGTCTCGCTCGATCAGTTGATGGCCCTTGCCATCACCGACGACCACGCCGCGCAGGAGGCCGCGTTCTACGATGCGCCGACGTGGCAGCGCCATCCGTCCCACTTGCGCGAACGCCTGACCGAGCGCGAAATCGACGCCCACCGGCATCCGCTGGTGCGCTTCGTCGGGCTGGACACCTACGAGCGCGAAGGCGGCGGCATTCGCCGCGACCTGTTCGCGGAAGGCGATAAGGGCGTGTATCTGGCCGACGCCGCGCTGCTGGAGCGGCTGGCGCAAGACAAGCTGGCGGGCATCGCCGCCGAAGTGAAGGCCGAGGGCTGGGCATGGGTGGATGCCACGCCCGGCATGACCCATGCCGACCTGCACGCCTTCCAGCGCGCCCCGCAGGAACGCCGCAGCCCGAACAAACGCGAAGCGCAGCGCATCGAGAAGCTGCAAGCCAAGCTGCACGAACTGGCCGAAGCCGTGGATGCCGCGCTGGACGCCGACGACGAGGAAAAAGCCGATGCCTTGCAGGAAGAAGGCGAAACCCTGGGCGAACAGTTGCAGACGCTGGAAGATGGCTTGCAGGACTACGCCACGAACGTGAAGGCCGCAGCCGGTGCCATCGTCACCATCGACCGCAACGGCGAAACCGTGATTCATCGCGGGTTGATGCGCGAAGCCGAAGCCAAGGCGCTGCGCACGCTGGAACGCTTGCGGCAGGGTTTCGGCAGCGAAGGCGAAGCCGCGAACGACGAAGAAGGCGAGAACGACGAGCAGCCCAAGACCGCCGCCATGTCCGACCGGCTGGCGCAGCGGTTGAGCGCCCACCGCACCGCCGCGCTGCAAATCGAAGTCGCACGGCATCCGCAAGTCGCGCTGGCCGCGCTGGTGCATGGCATGGTGCAGACCGTCTTGCAGGACAGCCATTACGGCCACGATTTGCCGCTAGGCGTGAGCCTGAAAGTGCAAGGCCGGCTGGAAGGCATGGCCTCCGACTGGCCCGAGTCGCCCGCCGCCGTGGCCCTGCGCGAATTGCAGCAGGTCGCGGGCGAAGCGCTGCCGCAGGACAGCGCCGAACTGTTCGCCGCGCTGCTGGCGATGGAGCAAGGCGAACTGGTGCGGCTGCTGGCGGTATGCGTGGCGGCGACCGTGGACGTGGTGACGCCTCGCGCCACGACGCACCAGCCGGGCGCGGAACTGGCGCAGGCCGTGGGGCTGGACATGGCGGCATGGTGGAAGCCGACCGCAGAAGGCTACTTCCGGCATGTGCCGAAGGCCGTGATTCTGGAAGCCGTGGGCGCGTTCGCGCCATCGCACGTCACCCGGCTGGCGAAGCTCAAGAAGGCCGACATTGCCAGTGAAGCCGAACGGCTGGCCGATGGCACCGGCTGGATGCCCGCCATTTTCCGCGCCGAAGCCCCGCAGCAGGACGCGCAGGCCGTGGCGGCGGATGCGGGCGCGGAAGCGCCGGAGGATGCCGCCGCCGTGGCGGATGAGCCGCAGGCCGAGGCGCTGGCCGCGTGACCTTGCACCGCAGATAAGCGCCCCGGTTCCGGCCGGGGCGCTTCGGCGTGTCAGGCTTGGCTTACTCGAAGGCACCCATGAGCAGATAGGTTCCAGGCGACCGTTGATGCTTATCTATCAGTGGCACCAATCTCTTGAAATGCTCGGTATTGCAGTGTGCATCCAACGCAGCACGATCAGGCCATTCCTCTATGAAGATAAAGTGTCCAGGGTCTTTCTCGTCGATGAAAAGCTCGTAAGACACGCACAACGGTTCTTCTTTGGTTTTCTCGACAAGCTCCCGATACAGGGGAATGACATTCTCGATGCACTCTGGCTTGATGAAGTCTTGGGCAATCACTTTGAGCATTAGTCATACATCCGGCTATTTGGCATAGCGGTCATTCGTTCCATAGTCTAAAACGCCATGCCGCCGCCTTCGCGCTGGCTCAGGCGGCGGCGTTGAAGGCATCGCTGTAGTGCGCGATGCCTTCCGGCACTGTCCCATGCAGGGGCAGCGCCATGAAATAGCCGGGCGGCACGCCCGGCAGTTGCAGCCCCGCATGGGCCTGAAAGCCAAACCGCGTGTAGTACGCGGGATCGCCCAGCAGTACGCAGCCTGCGGCCCGCATGGTTCGCAGTTCGGTCAGCGCCTGTTCCACCAGGCGCGAACCGATGCCTTGCCCCTGCCTTTGCGGTAGGACGGAGATTGGCCCCAACCCGTACCAACCATCAGCCTTCCGTCCTTGGTCATCGGTAATCATGACGGGGGACAGTGCGACGTGGCCGACGACCTGCCAATGTTCCTCGGCCACGATGGAAAGCGTCAGTTCATTGGCTGCACGCAAGGCGCACACGATGAACTGCTCAGTGTGGCTGGTGTGCGGTGCATCGGCAAAAGCGGCAATCGTGACGGCTTCGATGGCTGCAATATCGTCCGTGGTTTCGTGTCGGAGCTGGATGGTCATGTGCTTATCTTGGGTTTCTTACTGAAAATATAGAACGACCTGGGCGTGTCGGCGCCATGCGCCACCGGGCTTTCGGGCTGCGCCCCGTGCCGCCGGTGGCGTCACGGCCATTCGGCTTCAATCCCTCACGCCTTCGCGCCTGCGGCGCTGCGCGCTCCGCTTGCGAGATAGCCAGCGTCCCGACGCAATAGGTGGAGCGTGGGCGGCTACGCCCCGGCTTGCTGCGGCAGGTTGTGCGAAAGCGTGCCGTCCCCGACGCTGGCGGTTCGTCGCCGGTAATTCTGGAACCGCAGACTGCAGCCCCCAATGCGCCCGTATAGGAGTTCTGCGGACGCGCGAACCCGCTAACTGTGCTCGCGGAAGCAATTGCGCCCCTCGCGCTTGGCACAATACAGCGCACGATCCGCATCCCGGATCAGGGCTGCAGATGAATAACTCCCAGGAATGGCCGTCGCCGCGACACCGATGCTGATCGTCACTACACCATGAGAGCTTCCTGCGTGTTCAATGCCCAGTGCCTTGATGCGCGACACAGCTTCCTGCGCCATGCGGCAGGCCACGGCAAGCCCGCATCCCGGCAGCAAGATCGCGAACTCTTCACCACCATAGCGAGCTACAAGGTCTTCGGGCCGATGGACAATCGAACTCAATTCATGAGCAACCCTGCGTAGACATTCGTCACCTTCCTGGTGGCCGTATCGATCGTTGAAGCCTTTGAAGTGATCGACGTCGATCAGCAGAATACTCCCCATGGTTGGCACCAGTGGGGCGGCCTGAAGCATCGCTGCGAGGTGATTGTCAAAGGCTCGCCGGTTGGCAACCAGCGTCAGCGCGTCCGTTCTCGACTCTTCGATCAGCTTGATTTCATTGCCGAGGGTCTCGATCAATTTACGATCCAGCCATAGGGCAGCCCCTAGCAGAAGCATGACGATAAGCCCTCCACCGACGGCCCCCATGGTGATCAATAGCGGCATGGTCGAAAGCGCTTCGTCCCCGTCCAAACCGACTACGAGGCATAAGTCGTAGGGGGGAACAGGAGCGGAAGCAGCGATTATGAGGTTCCTGTGTCTATCCTTCGCTGACACAGAGCTGGCCTGCCAGGTCGTCCGGGTTGCATCTGACTTGCACTGATCGCCATTCTGCGCCACTTCATTATTCAGTCTGGAGGAAAGCAAGACGACGCCATCGCTATTCACGAGGTTGATCAACCCCTGCGGGCCCAAGTCGAATTGCTGGTAAAGCGCTTCGAAATAGCTTGTTTTGAAACTGATGAGCACGACGCCGCCAAACGTGTCGTCCGGTTTATTGAAGCGTCGGCTGATGGTCAGAATGCGCTCGCCGTCCATGCGTGAAAGGATGGGCTTACCCACGTAAGATTGATCGTCATCGTGATTCTGATGAAAAACAAAATAATCACGATCGGAATTATTGGCGAGAGCGACACCCTCCTGTTTCGGTGAAAGCACCCAATTTCCATGCTCGTCGTACACGAAAATACCTTGAATCCGATCTGATCGCCCCAACTGCCTGAGAACCAGAGCATGAAGCTTCTCGGGATCGATTCGCGCAGCTCCTTCCATTAGATCGACCATCGGGCCCAATGTCGCATCGGCCATTTTGAAGGTGTCATCAAGCTGCCTGGCAAGCGAGATCGCCAAATTTTCTGCGTTGTCTTCGGCGTGATCGATGGCGGCAGCACGCCCTGCAATAATGGATAGAATCACTACACCAATCACCGCGCAGCAGGCTGAAAAGATGACGGCATGCAACACGAAGCGATGAAGCCGCTGTTTGATTTTCTTGCTTATCATTGCAAACTCATTATTCGATGGGCCAAACAGTAACCCTGTCCAGAAACAAAATCAGATTCAGTTGACGACCTCAAGCCGATGCAAAGGCCAGAGGGCATCAGGGCTGTTGGCCCATCCCCATTCAAGCGATGCCCAACCTCAACGAAATTTACACAAAGCAAAGACCGTTCGGAAGTTTCCCACTGATGGGAACCTCCAAGAACCGGCCGTTCCATTAAACTCTGAGTCCCCGAACCACAGGGCTGTCAGCGCATGTTCAGCCTATTTGCCGTGCGCGCGCCATAAGCCCCACCTTCAAATGACCTGAAGTGCCAGAGTCATTTTCGATCCAATTGGTGGCCCGGGCCTGAACCAACTCGCCGAAGCCGCATGAGCAGTGCGAGAGCAGCGCGCCCGCCGCAACAGGCCTGCGCGGGCCTACGCAGCGACTTGCTGCGGCAGGTTGTGCGAAAGCGTGCCGTCCTCGACGCTGGCGGTTCGCGCCTGTACGTCACAAAGGACGGTTCACCGACACGCCACCCGGCCTCGCTATGGAGCATCCACGCCACGCCTCAAGCATGTTGCCGCAAGCAGCGGCAAGGGGCGTTCTTGCTTGCCGTTGGGCTGTTGGCCTTGCCCGCGTCAGGGCGCAAGCCGGTGAAGCCGTCACTCGGGGATGCCGAGTCGGCCACGTCTCCATTCGGGAGTGGGCGGCCCGTGCGTCCTTGGCTTGTCGTGAATCCTGGCGAGGGAACGGCTGCGCCTTGGGCTTCATGGCCGCAACCTTCCAGCGAAAACAATTTCCCCGCCGCTGCGCGGCTTCCTCGCGCAGCAAATTCTTTTCGCTTCCAGGTTCTCCACGGTGTTGCGACCGCTGCGCGGTGCGGCCAGCCCATCCCCCGCCGGCCGGATCACAACAAGGACGCACTGGCGCGACCTTGTTCAACCCGAAAGGAGAAACATCATGGCAAACATCGGCACCTTCACCGCAGAGAAAGACGGCTTCACCGGCACGCTTCGCACCCTGACGCTCAACGTCAAGGTCAAGCTGGTTCCCAACGACAAGGGCGACAGCGAGAACGCCCCCGATTTCCACCTCCAGGCGGCCGGCCACGAGGTCGGCGCGGCGTGGAAGAAGACCAGTGAGGCCGGGCGCGAGTACCTGTCCGTGAGCATCGACGATCCTTCGTTCCCGGCGACGGTGTATGCCCGCCTGATCGAGAACGAGGACGGCACGCACGACCTGATCTGGTCGCGCAGCAAGCCCAAGGCGGCCTGACGGCCGCAGCGCCCCGCCCGTTGCGGCGGGGTGTTTCCTTCCAGCGGCTATGCCTCGGCGGCTTGAAGTCGGCTTTCCGCCTCGGCCATCAGTACCGCGGTACTGCATTCCAGCGCACCGGCGATCTTGAAGATCACCGCCAGGGTCGGCGCATGTTCGCCGCGCTCGATCTTGCCCATGTGCGAGCGCTCGATGCCCGCCAGGTTGGCCAGCGTCTCCTGGGCGATGCCGCGTTCCGTACGCAGCGCACGCACCGCCGCGCCGAAGGCCTGGGCCAATTCGGCGTCGAAGGTAGTGGCACCGACTGGTCGGCCGCGCTGGACGGGTCGCTTCTGCATAGACAGAAGCGTCGATTCGCAACACAATTAAAACCACGTTATCTTTAACTCATTCATCCAATCTCACCTGTTTTCGTGCCTTTACAGAAATCCGCCTCGGCGGATTTCTTCAAAAGCGGAGAGCCTGATCCGTGTCTTTCCTGACTTCCGTACATGCGCCTTCGTGCCTCTACGCTTCTGCGGATGCGTGGACTTGCGCATCTGTGCATCCGTGCGGAAACGGGGATACGCTTCGGCGGCTTCGTTCATTCGTGGAAGGGACACGGCCGTGATCCCGCTTGTCACCGATGAAGAACGGGCGCGGTTGCTGGCCAACGGCCAGGCCCGCGCCACCGGGCAGGACACCGATCCGGTGCCGACTGTGCGGCTGTTCACCCCGGACGCGCACGCGACCTGGTTGCTGGCCTCGCTCGATCCCGCCGATGGCGATACGGCCTACGGCCTGATCGACCTGGGGATCGGGATGCCCGCCTTGGGGACGGTGAAGTTGTCCGACCTGGCTGCCATCGTCGGGCCGCGCAAGCTGCCGGTGCGGCGGGATCGGTATTTCCAGGCGGCACGCCCGCTGTCGGAGTACGTCCGGCTGGCGCAGGAGAACGGCTCGATCACGGACTGATCGAACCCTGCGCAGTCCGTCCAGCCGGGACGCATTGTGACTATTTCGGTCTTAGTCGAGACCGTGCGGGTCTGATTCCGCACTCTTGCACCGAAGCGGTGCGACTGTGTTGGAAACAGTCACGATCTTTGGCGCGGGCTGCGGCACGGTGTCCAGTGCTGCGCACCATTTTCCGGCGGTGCAGCCGTCGCGTTCAGACGATTTTGGCAATGCACCGGAGCGAATCGGTCTTGACACCACAAGTTACAGCTTACCCCGATCTTGATGGCAGTTTGATGTTGAAACGGTAGCTCCCGCAAGCCGCAATCCATAGCGACGTTCCTGCTGATCGACAGGAGGCTGCGTCATGGCTGATTCGAGCGCCGCACACTGGTATCCGACCGCAGCGTATCTCTACACGCTGCATCTCGATGGCCCCGCGCTGGCGTGGGAGTACCTGCGCAGGAATCCCGACTACCGGCGCGACTGGCTGCGCCGTCGCCGCCAGCCGGACGCGGCGCAGGCTTGGGGCCTGCGCCTGTTGGAAGATCCCGCCCTGGATGCGCGTGACGCGCATCCGGCCTGGTTCCCCGACCACGATGCCGTGGTGCAGCTTTACCCCGATGCCGATCCGCCACCCGATGCCTATGCCTTCGAGTTCTGGCGCGTCCCAGGCCGCAAGCACCTGATCCACGACGGCAAGCGCCTGGTGCTGGTGTCGCACTGGCCGGGCTGCTGCCTGCGACTCGCCCTCGGGCCAGGGATGGAAGACGGCATGGCCTACCTGTACGCGACCCGCGCCTGCGCCACGCCTTGCGCGCGCTATCGCACGCTCGCGGCCGAACTGGACGCCCTGGCCGTGGCGACGGCTGCCGCGCCTGCGGCGGCGGCCCGTTCCCGGCCCACGCCCACCGCGCTGCTGGAACTGCACACATTCCAGGCGCTCGACGCGACCCTGACGGGCGCGTCCTTGCGCGAGGTGGCCGAAGGGCTGTTCGGCGCGGATGCCGTCGCGGCCGACTGGCACAAGGACAGCGCCTTGCGTGCCCGCGTGCGGCGGCTGGTGCGTCGTGGCGAGGCGCTGATGCGCGGCGGTTATCGCCGCCTGGCGCAGCTTCCGCCAGTTGCACCGCATTAGGGGGGGGCGTTTCGCGCCCCCTGCAAATCGTCCCTTAGCAGGAAGCCTTGCTTTCTTGAAAGTGCCTCTATCCGGCCGCGTGGTGTGGCCGGGCTTGATGGAGGTACATCCCATGCGACCTGCTCCCTTGCGGCCTGCCGCCGCTGCTGTCGCTGCGCCCGCGCAGCCCCAACGCTACCTGACCAACGACGAGGCCGCCGAATATCTGCGCCTCAGCCCGCGCACGCTGGAGAAACAGCGCGTGATCGGCGGCGGGCCGAAGTTCCGCAAGTTCGGCCGTCGCGTCATGTACGCGGTGTCCGACCTCGACGCCTGGGCCGATGCGCGCAGTTTCGATGCCACGTCCGACCCCGAGTATGCCGAGCGCCATGCGGGTGACTACCGTGATCGCCGCTGATCGTTGGTTCACGGGTGGCCGCCGTCATGTCCAGTCCCGCGCTGCCGTCCCGGCAGCGGCCGGCACAGGAGCGCGAACAGCTCGACCTGTTCCGCGCCTTGCCCGGCGACATGGCGCCGCGCGACAGCCAGGACTTGATGGCCTATCCGTTCTTCTCGCTGGCGAAGTCGCGGCGCACGGCGCCGATCGACTTCCGTGCCGGCAACGTGACGATCCGCGTGGAAGGCACGCAGGAACACGGCATCGCCACCATCTGGGATGCCGACATCCTGATCTGGGCGGCCTCGCAGATCGTGGAGGCGAAGGATGCGGGCCTGCGGCCGTCGCGGCTGATGCGCGCCACGCCCTACGAGATCCTGCGCTTCATCGGGCGAGGCAAGTCGCTGCGCGACTACCAGCGCCTCAAGGCCGCGCTGGATCGCCTGCAATCGACCACGGTGGCCACATCCATCCGCGAGACGACCGGGCGACGCCTGCACCGCTTCTCGTGGATCAACGAGTGGAAGGAGCTGGCCGATGCCAGCGGCACGCCGCTGGGTATCGAGCTGATCCTGCCGGATTGGTTCTATGCGGGCGTGCTCAATGCGGCCCTGGTGCTGACCATCGACCCGGCGTATTTCCGGCTCACCGGCGGTATCGAGCGCTGGCTGTACCGCCTGGTGCGCAAGCACGGCGGCAAGCAGGAATACGGCTGGCAGTTCGACTTCCGCTACCTGCACCAGAAATCCGGCAGCACCGCCAAGCCCTACGACTTCGCCTGCGACCTGCGCGCACTGGTGGCGCGGCAGTCGCTGCCCGGCTACGTCCTGGGCATCGAGCGGATGCCGGACGACGGAACGGAGCTGCTGACCTTTCGGCCCGTGCCGCCTACGGCACGGGGATAACTTCGGGACAAGCTGTGAATGGTGTCGTGCTATCAGGCGTGCGGGGTATCGTGCTATCAGGCGTGGCACTATCGTGCTATCAGGCGTGCCAATCGGCCGCAAACCCGCGCCAGCACTGGGTTTTCTCGCCCTCTAACATTACTAACTTAAATTCTCTAACTTTTAGTAGAGAAGCGCCGTTTCGGTGGACAACTGCCGAAAGGCAAAAAGCGCCGCAGTACCGAAGGCAAAGGCAGACCAAAAACCAACCCCGTTCGGCAAGGCAAAACCACGCTGGCTTTCCAGTTCGGAGGGCCGCGCCATGATCGTCGCCTTGCTCAACCAGAAAGGCGGCGTCGGCAAGACCACGCTCGCAACCCACATCGCTGGCGAGCTGGCGATGCGTGGGCAATCGGTCGTCCTGCTGGACGCCGACCCGCAAGGTTCCTCACTGGACTGGACGCAGCGCAGAAGCCAGCAGGGCTTGCCACGATTGTTCAGCGCCGTGGGCCTCGCCCGCGAGACGCTACACCAGGAAGCCCCAGAACTCGCCAGGCGGGCCGATCACGTCATCATCGACGGGCCACCCAGGATCGCCGCCTTGGCGCGCTCCGCGCTGCTGGCGGCCGAGCGCGTGCTGATCCCCGTGCAGCCCAGCCCCTACGACCTGTGGGCCAGCGCCGAGATGGTGGCACTGATCCGCGAGGCCCAGGTGTTCCGGCCTGCGCTGCGCGCGGCCTTCGTCATCAACCGCCGCGTCAGCACCACGGTGATCGGTCGGGAGGCGCGGCAGTCGCTGGCCGAACAGCCGCTGCCGGCACTGCGCGCCGAGGTTCGCCAGCGCATCGTCTTCGCCGACAGCGTGGCCGCCGGTCGGCTCGCACGCGAGACGGCGCCGGACAGCGCCGCCGCACGCGAGATAGCCGCGCTGGTGGACGAACTGCTGCGGTGGCCGACATGACTGCAAAGCCATCACGCAGCAAGCGCGTCGGCATCGGTGCGCGTCCGCCCGCGAATCCGCACGCCGAGGCGTGGATTCGCCAGGGCGACGCCGATGCGCTCAACAAGGGCGACCTCTACACCGCACGCCTCACGCTCGACGTGACGCCCGCGCTACGCGCGCGCATCAAGATCGCCGCCTTCGGCCAGGGCGTGACCGTGGCCGAAATGCTGCGCGGCCTGCTGGAACGGGAGTTTCCCGACAAGCGCCCGGAGAACCTGCCATGAACGCATCCGTTCTGCCTGCCGCTCACGCGGCGACGGCTGCACCGGCTACTGCGTCGCTGCCTTCGCTTTCGACGCTCGCCGGCGAGGCCGGCAACGTGCCACTGACGCGCGTATCGCTGGCCTACATCGAACCGCGCTTCAAGCTCTACCTGCGCTTCGGCGAACCGGCGCGCACGCTCCAGCTCGATCGCTGGCGGCGCTGCGCGGTGTTCCTGCCGCGTGCAATGTTCTGCCGTGTGCGCTGGCAGGCCAACGACTACGGCACGATCCGCTGGCAGCTCATGGTGATGCAGGCTGGCACCCCGCTGGATGCCTTGCAGCGCATCCCCGGCGTGCGGCCCGGCGCGCGCCTGCTGCTGCACGCCGAAGGCGAGAACTCGGTGCGCGCCGTGCTGGAACGCATCGACGCCATCGAGGCGCTGGGCATCGCCCCGTCTGCCGTCTCGCCCGCGTACTGGCGCACGCTGGGCAACCGGCTCGCGGCGCGCCTGCCGCTGCCCGAATACACCGCCGAGCGGCATACCGCCTGGCTCGCCGGGAAGGTGCTGCCATGACGACCGTTTCCACTTCATCCGCCTCGCCGCGTCCTCGCTCGCGCCTGCGCGCTCGCATCGTGCTGGCGGGCTTCGCCGCCGTCGGCCTCGCTGCGCTGGCCTGGGCGGCGTTCGTGCAACCGCTGCCGCGCCTGATCTACAACCCGTCCGACAGCGTAGCGGTCGGCTGGTATCGCGTCGATCCACTCGACCATCGGCCCGCCTCGCTGCCACGTCCGTTGTCCGTGGGCAGCATCGTCCTGACCCGATTGCCTGCCGACGCTGCCGCGCTCGCTGCGCAGCGCGGCTACCTGCCGGCTCACATTCCGCTGCTCAAGCGCGTGGGTGCAGTCGCGCCGCAACACGTCTGCATCGTTGCCGGTCAGGTTCGCATCGACGGCGTGCCGGTGGCTGCCGCGCTGCCTGCCGACCGGCTGGGCCGCCCGCTGCCATCCTGGCAGCATTGCCGGCCGCTGGCCGACGGCGAGCTGTTCCTGTTGAGCGTGGCGAATCCGGCGTCGTTCGACAGCCGCTATTTCGGCCCGGTCAGCGCATCCGCCGTGATCGGCATCGCGCATCCGGTCTGGCTGGAGTCCCGCCCATGAAGACCGCCGATTCGCTGCACGTCGCCGTGCATTTCATCGTGCCATCGGGCATGTCGTCCTGCTGTTCGTCGCCGTGTCGTCGCGCGTGCAGTGCGGGTGCATTCGCACCGCACTTCGCGCTGCCTTCGGCGCAGCCGTCCAACGTGCAGGCGTCTTGCCTCGAATGCGCCTGGCCTGCGGCCATTGGCGCGTTTGCCGGCGGGCTGGCTGCAAGCAGCGCAGCGCCGCCGGGCCGCCGACGCCCGGAGCGACAGCGAAGGGCAAAGGCGGAAGGCAAGACAAAAGGACGCGGCACCGGGCCTCGTCGAAAGCCAGTCTGCACATGGGGGTGGCGCGGCACGCAGCGGCTTCGCCACCGTGCCGCTTGGGGCGCGAGGCCCGCGCCAATGCAGGCATGTCCGCGTGCTTCGCACGACCGGACACGCCAGAGCTTGCAGGGAGCGCAACCATGACCGACCGCCGCGACGATGATTTCCGCATCCGCCCCAGCGCCCCAAAGAACCGGGGCCAGGGCTTCGTCTCCAAGGTGCTCAAGCAGGCGGGCAAGGCCAGCGGCGGTAAGTTCTCGGTGCGCCGTCCCGCAGGCAGCAGCGGCAGCGCACGCGCTGGCCAGCGGCCCGGCTCGCGCCTGGGGCGCGGCCACACGGCGGCGCGCTTCGCCGGGGCGAAGCTGACGCCCATGTCGCGGCGCGTGACCATCAAGACGCTGCTGGTCAACCAGCGCAACGCCAGCCCGCAATCGCTCGCCAAGCACCTGCGCTACATCGAGCGCGATGGCGTGGGCCGCGATGGCGAGCCGGGCCAAGCCTACGGGCCGCAGACCGATGCCGCCGACCTCGATGCGTTCAAGGAACGCTGCGCCGACGACCGGCACCACTTCCGCTTCATCCTCTCGCCCGAGGATGGCGCTGAACTGGAGGACTTGCGCACCTATACGCGGCACCTCATGGGCCGCATGGAGGCCGACCTGGGCACGGGCCTCGATTGGGTGGCCGTCAACCACTGGAACACCGACAACCCGCACACGCACATCGTCGTGCGCGGGCGCGACGACACCGGCAAAGACCTCATCATCGCGGGCGACTACATCGCGCACGGCTTCCGCCATCGCGCCGCCGAACTGGCGACCGAATGGCTGGGGCCACGCACCGAGCTGGATATCCAGCAGACCTTGCAGCGCGAGGTGGAGCAGGAGCGGTGGACGAGCCTGGATCGCACGCTCAAGCGCGAGCCGGGCGACGATGGCCTGGTGCATGTCGAACGGCTCAACGAGCCGAGGTTGCAACGCCAGCGCCTGCTGCTGGTCGGCCGCCTGCAACGCTTGCAGCGCCTGGGCCTGGCCGATGAAACGCAGCCCGGCACCTGGGCCGTCCATGCCGACGCTGAAAAGACCCTGCGCGCCTTGGGCGAGCGCGGCGACATCATCCGCACCATGCAGCGGGCCATGCGCGGCGAGCCGCGCGAGCTGGCGGTTTTCGAGCCGAGCGACAACGGCCGAACCATCCTCGGCCGCGTGGCCGCGAAGGGGCTGGCCGACGAGCTGCGCGACCGGGGCTATCTGGTCATCGACGGCGTGGACGGCAAGGCCCACTACGTCGCGCTGAACGCCCGCGACGAGCTGGCGAACTATCCGACCGGCGCCGTGGTGGAGGTGAAGGGATCGGCCGACGTGCGCGCGGCCGACAAGAACATCGCCGCGCTGGCGAGCGATGGGCTGTACCGCACCGATCATCACCTAGCGATTGAGCAAGGCCGAGCCAAGCCCGGCCGTGACCCGCAGGAAGTCGTCGCGGCCCACGTCCGCCGCCTCGAGGCTCTGCGCCGGGCCGGCATCGTGGAGCGCGTGGCCGAAGGGCTATGGAAGGTGCCGGACGACCTGGCCGAGCAGGGCCGCCGCTACGACGCGCAGCGCCTAGGCGGCGTAGCCGTGGAACTGAAATCGCACCTACCCATCGAGCGGCAGGCCCGCGTGATCGGGGCCACCTGGCTCGACCAGCAATTGATCGGCGGCGGCTCGGGCCTGGGCGACCTGGGCTTTGGCAGCGAGGCCAAACAGGCGATGCAGCAGCGCGCCGACTTCCTGACCGAACAGGGGCTGGCCGAGCGGCGCGGGCAGCGCGTGATCCTCGCCCGGAATCTGCTGGGCACGTTGCGCAACCGGGAACTGGCGCAGGCCGCCAAAGACATTGCTGCCGAAACCGGCCTGGAGCATCGGCCGGCAGCGGACGGGCAGCGCATGGCCGGCATTTACCGGCGCAGCGTCATGCTCGCCAGCGGGCGCTACGCCATGCTCGATGACGGCATGGGATTCAGCCTGGTGCCGTGGAAGCCGGTGATCGAGCAGCGGCTGGGACAGCAGCTAGCCGCAACGGTGCGCGGCGGCGGGGTGTCGTGGGAGATTGGGCGGCAGCGTGGGCCGTCAATCAGCTAGTGCCAATCCGTGTATTTCGCTTTGTTTGAAAGCCTCCGTCAGTTCCAAGAGCGCGCACTGCCAATGTGACGTCAGCTCACGTATCGCGTTGCTTCCATGTTCAGTTAGAACAATTTCGATAACTCTTCGATCATGCGTGCGATCCACACGCTCTTGCGCCGCTCTTTGGATCATGTCCTTGTGCTCAAGACGGTCTAGCAGCCTTGTAACCGAAGCCGAATCGACTGCAAGGCTACGAGCCAAAGTGCTAGGCGTACATGCTGGAGCGGCAGAAATATGGTGTAGTGCCATCACCTGCACAGCGGTCAAACCAAACGGAGCAGCGACGCCGTTCAGCACTTGATTCCTTGCTGTGAAAAGCCGCGTGATGGCCGTGCAAAGTTCCATCACCTTAAGGGCGTCATCTGATTTCTTCGTACCGATTGCCCCATTCGGCATCATGATTGGGAGCGCTTATTGGGCGAGTCTTCACCGCGACCATAGGCACGCATGAATGTCACCACGGCTGCGTTCGCCCACTGGTCAATCTGCGCCGAGGAAGGTGCGGCATCCGGATGAGTCAGGCACTGAAGCTGGGGTTCGCCGCGAACCAAGTTGATGAACAGGCTCGCGGCAGTATCACGGCCAATTTCTCCAAGATCGACTTCACCGGAAGCTGCCGCGCTGGCCAACTGCCCGGCCACCAACGTCGTCATGACCTGCGGGCCGGCGAGGTAAAACGCTCGTGCGAGCTTGGGGAAGCGCGGACCTTCGGCGATCACGACGCGGAACATAGCCAACCCGCCTGGCGAGAGCACGATGTCTAGATAGGCCCGAGCCAACCTGGTCAACGTCTCTCGCAGCTTCCCGGGACGGAACTCGATGCCATGCACGGTGTTCGTGAACGCGGCACATTCGGCTTCGATCACCGCCGTAAAGAGTGCTTCCTTGTTCGCGTAGTGCGCATAGACAGTGGACTTGGACACTCCAGCCTCGCGCTGGATCATGTCGGTTGTTGCTGCACTAGGCTCTGTACGTAAACCCAAGAAATACGATTTTCTGTAAAATACACCGCCATTAAAGCCAGGAGGCCAAGATGGCAAAGCGGTATGAACTTCCCGACGCAGCCTGGGATCTGGTTGCAGATATCTTCACCAAAAATCAGCGCACCGGGCGCCCTCGGGCCGATGATCGCCTGATGCTAAACGGTATTCTCTGGGTGCTTTGCTCTGGCGCAGCCTGGCGAGACATGCCCGAACGATTCGGCCCTTGGTCAACGATCTATCAACGGTTCCGGGGATGGCGTGATTGCGGAGCTTTTGATCAGATGCTCAAGCGTCTTCATATCCGATTGAATGAGCAGGGTTTGATTGACTTGGAAACATGGATGATCGACTCCACTGCCGTACGAGCAACCCGGGCCTCATCAGGTGCCGGGAAAAAAGGGGATTTGAAGAACCGCAAGACCACGCGCTCGGGCGCAGCCGGGGTGGCCTGACGACCAAGATTCACATGCTGTGCGACGCCAATGGTGTGCCTCTGCGTTTCCTGTTGTCAGGCGGACAAGCCAGCGATATAGCCTATGCCCAACCGCTACTCGATCAGGCTTGCATACCCAGCCTGCGCGGTCGCCCACGCAAGCGTTGCCGCTGGTTGCTGGCTGACAAGGGTTACGACGCTGAAGCGCTGCGCCAGTATTGTGATCGTTATCGCATGCAGCCAGTCATTCCGTTGCGAAGCATGAAGCGCAAAACCAAGCCAGGATTGCCTCGACTTTTTGATCGCCCCAAATATCGGCAGCGCAACATCATCGAACGCATGTTTGGCTGGCTGAAGGAGAACCGTCGCATCGTGACGCGCTTCGACAAGCTCGCAACAAGTTTTGCGGCGATGGTCTCATTGGCCTGCGCTATGCGGTGCTTGCGACAATACTTTACGTACAGAGCCTAAATCCATGGGTCAGGAAGACGTTGCGCGCAGCACGCAAGACGGTGAGGGCCTTGGCGTTCAACTCGCCGCTGCTCGGTGGCGGGTCGGTCATGACTTGATTGGTGCGTCGCATCTGATTGGATTGAAGGTTTTGACCCGGTGATCTAGATTAGATATAGTACAAAACCGCTCGGTTCGAGTCAACTTTGACAACCGCCTCATGGGCATCTTCGATTATGAAGACGCCTGAATTCTTCTGTGGCTGGTCGGCTTTATCCTTGAAGAATTATCGAACCGAGCGGTTCGGTACACTTTCATATTTGGTGAACTTCATGACGTCACAACCGCTGCTCTCACAACTGCTGCGACAGGCAGGCATGGCGCTCTGCACGATCTCACTGGTCGGTTGCGCGGTTGGCCCTGACTTCGTGAAACCCGACGACAGGCTCGCGGCCGCTCAACTGTCGCCCAGGGTCGACTACGCGCAGCCCCAGGAAACATCCGCCGCCAGCCTCCCTTCTTCGTGGTGGATCTTGTTCAACGATTCCGTTCTGACGGATCTGCAATCCCGGGCGCAGACGAGCAACCTGAACTTGCAGATCGCCGCCGAGCGCATCGAGCAAAGCCGGGCGCAATTAGGGATTGCCTCTTCGCTGCTGTTACCCAGCGTGGGAGCCTCGGCGGGCTACACCCGCGAGGCCATTAGCGAGCATGGCAAGTTCGCCGCGTTGGGCGCACCGACGAGCGCGAGCGATTTCTGGCAGTTGGGCTTCGACGCCAGTTGGGAACTCGACCTATGGGGCCGTGCGAGGCGATCACGCGAAGGTGCCGCCGCAGCTTTCGAGGCCACCGTGTACGAGCGTGAGGCGGCACGAGTGGCCCTGTCCGCCGAAGTAGCTCGCGCTTATCTCCAGTTGCGCGGGACACAAGCGCAACTGGACATCACCCGACAGAACTTGGAAGTGGCCGACCGCACCCTCCGCCTTGCCGAAAGTAGGGAGCGCAACGGCGTCGCCACACGCTTTGAAACCTCCTCGGCACGTGCGCAATTGGCAACAATCCAGGCGCTGGTGCCCGAACTGACCCAGCGCCGCAATGCCTTGATGAACGCGCTTGCGTTGCTGCTGGGAGAGGAGCCGCGTGCCCTCGATGCGCAGTTGCTCCAAGCGATGCCTTTGCCTTCGCTTCCCTCCAACGTGCCTGTGGGCCTGCCTTCCGAACTGGCACGCAAGCGGCCAGACATACGGCGCGCCGAAGCCCAGCTCCATGCCGCGACAGCGGCCATCGGCGTCGCCAAGGCTGACTTCTATCCACGAATCGGCTTGCGGGGAAGAATCGGCGTCGAAGCCTTCGAGTTCAACGACCTGGACAGTTGGGATTCCCGGTTCTTCTCCGTCGGCCCCACGGTCTATCTTCCCATCTTCCAGGGCGGGCGTCTGAAGCAGCGCCTTGCGCTGAACGAGGCACGGCAAAGAACTGCCGCCATCGCCTACCGGCAGACGGTGCTGCAAGCCTGGCATGAAGTGGACAACGCCCTGGACGCCTGGGCAGCCCAGCAGAACCGCCATACCGAACTGCTGGTTTCGTATGAGCAGAACAAGCAGGCGCTGCATGTTGCCGAGCGCGGCTATCAGGAAGGCGCTGCCGACTACCTGAATGTCCTGGCCGCGCAGCGCGGCGTCCTCGCCAGCCAGACCAGCCTCAATGCCAGCGCCACCAACGCCGCGCTCACCCTGGTCAATCTCTACAAGTCGCTGGGCGGTGGCTGGGACCCTGATGCACTCACATCCGGGCGACAGGCCAGTGGCGATGCACCTCTGACGACCACCACATCGCCGGCCAGCTTGCAATCAAAGGTTGACCAATGAGTGCCGCAGCGTTGCAGCCGACAGCGGCGCCACCCGCACCTGCTGCTGCGGCAGCCCCGCCGAAGCGGGCGATTGCCGGGTTGGTCGGCATCCTCATCGCGGCCATGATGGCCGGACTGAACAACCGCGTGGGTGCGTTGGCACTGGCGGACGTGCGTGGCGCGCTGGGCTTCGGCCTGGACGATGCCTCCTGGCTCACCACCGTCTATAGCGCGGGTGAAATGATCGCCCTGCCGTTCTCGGCATGGTTCGCCATCACCCTCTCGCTGCGCCGATTCGAGCTGTGGATGATCGGTGTATGCACCTTGCTGGCGGTGTGCATCCCCTTCATCCATGACCTCGATCTGCTGCTGGTCATGCGTTTCCTGCAAGGCATCGCCAGCGGCACGATGATTCCCGTGCTGATGATGGCGGCGTTGAAATTCCTGCCGCCTCACATCCGGCTGCACGGACTGGCGCTGTATGCACTGACGGCCACCTTCGCGCCGAACCTTTCGATCTGGCTGGCGGGGCAATGGACCGATGGCCTGTTCGATTGGCGCTGGGTGTACTGGCAGATTCTTCCGCTCGCGGCCATTGCCGCCTTGTTGATCGGATGGGGCCTGCCGAAAGACCCGATCCAGACAGACCGCTTCCCGCAGGCCAACTGGCCCGGCCTGGCTTTCGGCATACCGGCATTTGCCCTGATTACCGTCGCCCTGGATCAGGGCGTGCGGCTGGACTGGTTCAACTCCCCCCTCATCGTCGTCTCATTGGTGGCCGGGCTGACGCTGCTGGCGGCCTATCTGCTGACGGAGTGGTATCACCCGGCGCCGTTCATCAAATTGCAGATGCTCAGTCGCCGCAACCTGGCGTTGGGCTTCACCTTGTTCTTCTGCCTTCTTGTCGTGCTGAACTCTAGCGTGATGTTGCCGATGACCTATCTTGGGCCGCTCCAGAGCTACCGGCCGCTTCAGATGGCACCGATCGGCCTGATCGTCGCGCTGCCTCAACTTATCCTGGGTTTCGTGGTGGCGCTGTTCCTGTACCGGAAATGGGTCGATGCCCGATTCGTGTTTGCGGGCGGCCTGCTGCTGATCGCCTTGGCGTGCTTCTTTGGTGCGCAACTGACTTCCGACTGGAACCGCGACCAGTTCGTGCTGACGCAGACGCTGCAAGCCTTCGGCCAGCCCATGGCCGTTGTCTCGCTGCTGTTCCTGTGTACCAGCGTCGTGCACCCCAGCGAAGGCCCGTATGTGTCGGGGAACATCAACACGCTGCGCGCCCTGGGCTCGGTATTCGGCGGCGCGATGGTCGGGCAGCTCGTGACCGTAAGGCAGCGGTTCCACGCCGAGATGCTGCTGGATCACGCCGCGTTGGTAGGCAACTCCGTTCCGCTTGCCCCGGAGCCCGCTCAACTGATGGGAATCATCGGCCAACAGGCACTGGTGCTGTCGGTCGCGGATGCCTATCGCGTGCTGGGCGTTCTGGCGCTGGTGATGGTTCCCTTCGTACTGCGGCTGACCTACATTCCCGCGCCCGACTTGCAGGCCCCCGCTTCTCATTCCACACCGTCGTCGTCCCAAGGATAGTTTCACCATGGCAATGCCGAAGAAAGCCAAGATCACCAGTGCCGTGCTGCTGCTCGCAGTCGCAGCGGGCTGTGTCATTTATCTGAATCGTCCCGAGTCCAGCGCATCGACCCAATCCACGGACGACGCCTATGTACAGGCTGATTTCACCCTCGTCGCGCCCCAGGTGTCGGGAGTGATCGGCAAGGTACTGGTCGAAGAAAACCAGCCAGTGAAGGCAGGGGATTTGCTCGCAGCCATCGACGACCGGGATTTCATCGTTGCGGTGGATGCGGCAAAGGCACAGGTCGCTGCCGCCGAGGCCAGCGTCGTAGGGCTTGCCGCGCGTGTGGCGCAGCAGGAAACCGCGATACGTCAGGCGCAGGCGGCCGTCGCGGTGGACGACGCAGAACTCAAATTGGCCGAGGCCAACCAAAAGCGCTATCGGAACCTGGCTTCAGACGGATCAGGCTCGATCCAGGCACAGCAACAGGCCGAGGCGCAGTTGGCCATTCGGCTGGCCAGCCGGGACAAGAACCGCGCTGGCCTGCAAGCGGCGCGGCAGCAGACGGACATCCTGAAAGCCGATCTTAAAAAGGCCAAGGCTGCACTAGCCCAAGCGCAGGCGGCGCAGGCCGCAGCGGAGTTGAAGCTCTCCTATACCCAAATCACGGCGCCCATCAGCGGCGTGATCGGCCAGAAGTCGGTGCGCGTCGGCGCATTCGTGAATGCGGGCAAGCCGTTGCTGGCGGTCATCCCGCTTGATGCGGTCTACATCACGGCCAATTTCCGCGAAACGCAGTTGGCGCGCGTGCGGGCCGGGCAGTCGGTGGACATCAAGGTGGATGCTTTGCCCGATGCCTCGCTGAAAGGAACCGTGGAAAGCCTGGGGCCGGCTAGCGGGGTCAGCTACTCGGCCGTCGCACCACACAACGCCACGGGCAACTTCACCAAAATCGTCCAGCGCCTGCCTGTGCGCATCCGCATCGACCCCGACCAACCTGACGCTGCGAATCTTCGCGTCGGCATGTCCGTGACGCCGAAGATCCATATTGGGGAATAACGCCATCAATCTATAACGTAAGGAGCCTTGCAATGAAGCAATACCGCTATCGCGTAACCCTGGAGCAACTGACTGACGCAAATGGTGTCCCCGGCGATGGAGAGCCTCTGAAGTTTGAGGTTGGAAGTCATGACGACATCATGTCCATCGTGGCACGGGTCAGCAGCAGAGGTGATTTCAGCAGCCAAGCGGAAGCGGCAGCATTTGCCGTCGGTCTGAAACTGTTCGGTGGAACCATCTTGGCAAATAAGAACAACCCGCTGCTATCTTCATTTTTGCCGCAGCTACATCAGTTCATGAAGGAATTCAAGGCAGGATCGGGCGATAGCAAAGAGAAAGTGTGATTCGGCTTCTCTGCGCGACGCGGAATATGAATCATGGAGCTTCGTCACCTACGATACTTCCTGGCCGTGGCCGAAGAACTCCGTTTCGCTCGTGCGGCGGAGAAGTTGCATATTGAGCAATCACCACTGTCGAGAGCTATCAAGGAACTGGAAGAAGAACTCGGCGTGGTGTTGTTTGCCCGTACCACGCGCAGCACACGGCTTACTCATGCCGGAGCACTGTTCCTTGAGCACGTGCGCCGTGTGCTCGCTGCCGTTGAGCAGGCCCGGGACAGTGTGAAGTCGGCAGCCAATGGTTTTCACGGGCAGTTGCGCGTGGCATTGTCCGACGGCATCACGCCGTCGCGCCTGTCCGCCTTGCTCGTGCTCTGTCGCCAGGAAGAACCCGAGGTCGAAATCCGGTTCTTCGAGGTGCCGCTATCGCAGCAGATCCAAGGGCTGCATAGCGATCTGTACGACGTGGGGTTCGCCCAGTCCAACGAGGTTGGCGACGGCATCGTTGCCATGCCTGCCTGGAGCGATGCGTTGATGGTGGCGGTGCCTGCCCGCCACCCGCTGCTGGCCCACAAGCGCATTCCCTTGGACGAGTTGCTGCGCTATCCGCTGGTCCTGTGCGATCCGCAAGTGTGTGAAGGCCATGCCAAGCACGTTGAACGAGTGCTGCGTCGTGCTGACATGGAGCCGCTCATCGCAGAACGAGTTGCCACGTGCGATCTGATGATGGCACTGGTATCGGCCGGCTTCGCGCTCGGGTTGGCGGGCGCTGCACACATTGCCACCAGCCGTGAGCTAGGTGTCGTGGCCCGGCCGCTGGCGTCGCGCGTTCCGCCGCTTACGACCTACTTGCTTCGTCTTGACGGTGATCCGTCCGACGAACTGACACGGTTCATTGAGCGCGTACAGGCCATCGAACTGCCGGAAACTCCCAGGCCCATACGAGGCCGCAACCCTGATCCCCCGGAGGAATTGATGCCATGAAGAAGATCATTCCGTTCTTGCTGGTGACTACCTTGGCCGCTTGCGGCCAATCAGAGGCACCTCAGAAAGCTGCCGATTCGGAGGCAAGCATTCCGACGGTGGAAGAACTGGCGGCCAACCCCGACCGGCTCAAGGAACTGCGCCAGCAATGCAAGACCGACCGCTCCAAGCTGGGCGACGTGCTGTGCAACCGGGTAGCAGAAGCCACGCGCAAACGGTTCTATGGCGACGGAGAAACGCCCTACACACCGCCGAAAGAGTCGCCAAAGTTCTGATTGTTGGCCGTTCGCCGATTCGCCTTCACTTTTTTCTCGACACGCCGCAATGCGCCCGCGCTTGCGGCGTTTTTCTTTGGCTCGCCACCGCACTCATTCTTTCTTTTTCCTCGACCTTTCTGCTCTAAACGGTCTTTGACCGGCACTGACCCGGCACCGATCCTGACGCCTGCGGCACGCCCTTGTGCCGCTTCTTCCATGAGGAATCAGCGCAGGAGAAATCGGAGGCCAGGTCATGCAAGGGACGAACGTGCTGTTCGGTCAGATTGCCGTGGTATTCGGCATCTTGATCGCCGGCGTGTGGGGCGCCACACAATGGACAGCAGCCGCCCTTGGCTATCAAGTACGCCTTGGCTCGCCCTGGTTCGATTTTCTTGGCACGCCGATCTACCACCCGTGGAAGTTGTTTGAGTGGTGGTTCGTTTTCGATGCTTACGCGCCGCGCGTGTTCGATACCGGCGGCGCCATCGCGGGCGGCAGTGGGTTATTGGCGGTGGTCGTCGCCATCGGCATGTCGATCTGGCGATCGCGGCAGTCGCGCCTGGTCACGACTTACGGCTCGGCCCGCTGGGCGAACGCGGATGACATTCACAAGGCGGGCCTGACGCAACCGGCCGGCGTTTTCCTCGGCCAGCACGGCCGCCAGTACCTGCGCCACGAAGGCCCGGAACACGTCCTGACCTTCGCGCCCACGCGCTCGGGCAAAGGTGTCGGTCTGGTGGTGCCGACGCTGCTGTCCTGGCCCGCGTCGGCCGTCATCCACGACATCAAGGGCGAAAACTGGCAGATCACCGCCGGCTGGCGCTCGCGCTTCTCGCATTGCCTGCTGTTCAACCCGACCGATGCGAAGTCAGCGGCCTACAACCCGCTGCTGGAGGTTCGGCGCGGCGCGCATGAAGTGCGCGACGTGCAGAACATCGCGGACATTCTGGTCGATCCCGAAGGCGCGCTGGAGAAGCGCAACCATTGGGAAAAGACCTCGCACGCGCTGCTGGTCGGGGCCATCCTGCATGTCCTCTACGCGGGCGAAGACAAGACGCTGCGCGGCGTCGCCAACTTTCTGTCCGACCCGGCCAGCCCGTTCGAGCTGACCTTGCACCGGATGATGACCACGCCGCACCTCGGCGATGGGCCGCATCCGGTCGTCGCATCGGCGGCGCGTGAAGTCCTCAACAAGAGCGACAACGAACGCTCGGGCGTGCTGTCCACGGCCATGTCGTTCCTCGGCCTGTACCGCGATCCGACCGTGGCCGAAGTCACATCGCGCTGCGACTGGCGCATCGCAGACCTGATTGCGGCAGAGCATCCGGTGTCGCTGTACCTGGTGGTGCCGCCTTCGGACATATCGCGCACGAAGCCGCTCATCCGCCTGATCCTCAACCAGATTGGACGGCGCCTCACCGAATCGCTCGATGGCTCCGACGGCATCGAGCGCCGCCACAAGCTGCTACTGATGCTCGATGAGTTCCCGGCGCTGGGGCGCCTGGACTTCTTCGAGACGGCCTTGGCCTTCATGGCGGGCTACGGCATCCGCAGCTTTCTCATTGCGCAGTCGCTCAACCAGATCGACAAAGCCTACGGCCAGAACCATTCGATTCTGGACAACTGTCATGTGCGCGTGACGTTTGCGACGAACGACGAACGCACGGCCAAGCGTATTTCCGAGACGCTGGGCACCGCGACCGAGCTGCGCGCGCAGCGCAACTATGCCGGCCACAGGCTCGCGCCGTGGCTGGGGCACCTCATGGTGTCGCGTCAGGAGACGGCTCGCCCGCTGCTGACGCCGGGCGAGGTGATGCAGCTTCCGCCTGACGAAGCCGTGGTGATGGTGTCCAGCGTGGCGCCGATCAAGGCGAAGAAGCTGCGCTACTACGCGGACAGCAATTTCAAGCGCCGCGTGTTGCCACCGCCTGCACTGGCGGACGGGCAGTACGCAGATGCGCCGCCATCGCGGCCTGACGACTGGAGCGGCCTGGCAATTTCCGCCGTGCCCGTCGCGCCTGCGGCCGATACCGCCGAGGGCTTCGCTGCCTCTGCCGACGACGGAGGCCCGCGCCGTCAGCCCGAACTCTCCGAAGCCGTTGCCTATGCCCCCGAGCTGGCCGCGCCTGCGGCCGACCTCGCGCTGCTCGATGACGACGACGACCTGCCGCTTCCCCTTCCTCGCCAGCTTGACCCAGCCATGCAGCGCACGGCGCGGCTGGCTTCTCTCGACCCCAACGACGGAATCGAGCTATGAGCCACTACCGCCTCAACCTGTTCATCCAGCCGGAGCACGCCAAGCGCCTGGACGAGCTGGCCGCCAAGAAAGGCGTGTCCAAGTCGTCCATTGTCGCCGCTGCCTTGGCGTCCTGGCTGTCGCCGGACGCAGCAGACCAGCGCGAGGCGGCCATCGCCAAGCGGCTGGATCGCCTGTCGCGTCAGACCGAGCGCCTGGAGCGCGACCAGAACATCCAGATCGAGACGCTGGCGCTGTTCATTCGCTACTACCTGACCGTGAGCACGCCTGTTCCCGAGGCGCACCAAGACGCCGTTCGCGCCCAGGGCAAAGCGCGCTTCGAGCAATTCGTTGAGCAGTTGGGCCGCCACCTGCTGCGCGGGCGCAGCCTGGTGCGCGACGTGGTGGAAGAACTGCACCCCGATCCGATGCGGATGGAGGACGCGGCGGCTGCCGCGCAAGCGCAGGAGCGTGCGTCATGAGCGCCGCTCCGCAGTCCATGAGCGCCACGTCGCTCGACCGTCGCATCCAGATGCTGCGCACAGCGATGGGGCCGCTGATCGCCGCCGCGCTCGACGACCCGGACGTGGTGGAGGTGATGCTGAATCCCGATCGCACCCTTTGGGTGGATCGGCTGTCCAGCGGGCGCGCACCGATGGGCGTGGAGCTGTCCGAAGCGGACGGCGAGCGAATCATCCGCCTCGTGGCCGCCCACGTCGGCGCGGAGGTGCATCGCGGCCAACCGCTGCTGTCGGCAGAGTTGCCCGAGACGGGAGAACGCTTCGAGGGCATCTTGCCGCCGGCTGCACCGGGGCCGGCCTTCGCGCTGCGCAAGCGGGCCATCGGCGTGATCCCACTGGAGCGGTACGTCATCGACGGGATGATGACCAGCGCCCAGGCGGGCTTTCTCGTTCGCGCCGTGCGCGAGCGGCAGAACGTCTTGATCGCCGGCGCCACCAGCAGCGGCAAGACCACGCTCGCCAATGCCTTGCTCGCGGAAATCGCCGCCACCGGCGACCGCGTGCTGGTGCTCGAAGACACGGTGGAACTGCAATGCGCGGCCCGCGACCACGTACCGCTGCGCACGCGCGCAGGCGTGGTGTCCATGACGGAGCTGGTGCGTTCGTCCATGCGCCTGCGCCCGGATCGTGTCGTCGTCGGCGAGGTGCGCGGCGCCGAGGCGCTGGATCTCATCAAGGTGTGGGGCACGGGCCACCCCGGCGGCATCGCCACGATCCACGGCGGTTCCGCGCTGGGTGCGCTGCTGCGCTTGGAGCAACTGATTCTCGAAGTGGCCGTGAACCCGCCTCGCGCGCTGATCGCCGAGGCGGTCAACGTAGTGATCCACATCGCCGGGCGCGGACGCAAGCGCCGCATCGAGAGCATCGCCCGCGTCGTCGGCTTCGACGGCGTGGGCTACCAACTGGCGGACGCGCTGGAAACGCCGTTTCCCGAGCTGCCGCCGATCCCCGATGCCGCATCCGCTGCGGCGACTTTCCCATCCCCTGACTCACTTGGAGAACTGCCATGACGCAGACGACCGTTCCTGCTTTCCGTGTTTCCGTAAATCCGCCTTCGCACCCGTCCAACCTGGCGCGGTTGCGCAGCCTGGCGCGCCCTGCGGAGCAAGGGCTGCTGCTGGCCGCGCTGCTGCTGTTCCTGGCCGGAACCGCACAGGCCGCCGGTTCCTCGATGCCGTGGGAAGGCCCGCTGCAATCCATCCTCGAATCCATCCAGGGGCCGGTGGCACGCATCGTCGCGGTCATCATCATCATCGCCACGGGCCTCGCGCTCGCCTTCGGCGACACGTCGGGCGGATTCCGCAAGTTGATCCAGATCGTGTTCGGTCTGACTATCGCATTCGCGGCTTCGAGCTTCTTCCTATCGTTCTTCAGCTTCTCCGGCGGGGCTGTCGTATGAGCGCCCCGGATACCTTCGCGGCCGGGTTCGAGGTGCCTTTGCACCGCTCGCTCACCGAGCCGATCTTGCTGGGCGGTGCGCCGCGCACCGTGGCGATTGCCAACGGCACGCTGGCTGCCGCTGTGGGGCTGGGCCTGCAACTCTGGATTCCCGGTGCCGTGCTCTGGATCGTCGGCCATTCGCTGGCGGTGTGGGGAGCGCGCGTCGATCCGCAGTTCATGCAGGTTTTTGCGCGACACATCAAGCATCGCCCGCTGCTGGACGTGTGAGGGGACGCCGCGATGCTGAACCTCGCCGAATACCGCCAGCGCCCGGCGCTGCTCGCCGACTGGCTGCCCTGGACCGGGTTGGTCGCGCCTGGCATCGTCTTGAACAAGGACGGCAGTTTCCAGCGCACGGCCCGGTTTCGTGGGCCTGATCTCGACAGCGCCACGCAAGGCGAGCTGATCGCCACGTCGGCGCGTCTGAACAACGCGCTGCGCCGGCTGGGTTCGGGCTGGGCTCTGTTCATCGAGGCCGAGCGCCGCGCCGCCGCCGACTATCCGCACTCGGAGTTTCCCGAGCCGCTGTCGTGGCTCGTGGACGAGGAACGCCGCGCCACCTTCGAGGAATCGGGCAACGACTTCGAGAGTGGCTACCACCTGACGCTGGTGTACCTGCCGCCGGAGGAATCCCGCGCACGTGCAGCCAAGATGCTCTACGAGAACACGCCGACGAATGGCGTGGACTGGCGCGAGCGGCTGCAAGCCTTCGTCGCGGAAACCGATCGCGTCTTCGACCTTCTCGACGGCGTGATGCCAGAAATTGCTTGGCTCGATGACAGCCAGACGCTGACCTACCTGCACGCCACTATCTCGACGCGGCGCTACCGCGTCGGCGTGCCCGAAGTGCCATTCCACATCGACGCGCTGCTGACCGACTCCGCGCTGGTCGGTGGCCTGGCGCCCATGCTGGGCGACCAGCACCTGCGCGTGGTGTCGGTGCGGGGCTTCCCGACCTCGACCTGGCCGGGGATTCTGGACGACCTCAACCGCCTCGGCTTTGCCTACCGCTGGAGCACGCGCTTTCTCTGCCTCGACAAAGCCGAGGCGGAACGAGAGTTGGGGCGCCTGCGCCGCCAGTGGTTTGCGAAAAGGAAGAACGTCATCGCGCTGCTGCGCGAAACGATCTTCCAGCAGGAAAGCCCGCTGGTGGATACCGACGCCAACAACAAGGCGGCCGACGCCGACGCTGCCTTGCAGGAGTTGGGCAGCGACCAAGTTGCCTTCGGCTACCTGACGGCGACCGTCACCGTCATGGACACGGACGCCGCCGTGGCGGACGAGAAGCTGCGCATGGTGGAGCGTGTCATCCAGGGCCGGGGCTTCGTGACCATCCCCGAAACGCTCAACGCCGTGGATGCGTGGCTGTCGTCCATTCCAGGCAATGCCTACGCCAACGTGCGGCAGCCCATCGTCTCGACGTTGAACCTGGCGCACATGATGCCCCTGTCGGCGGTATGGGCCGGGCCGGAAAACAACGACCACCTCGACGGCCCGCCGCTGATCGTCACACGCACCGATGGCGCCACGCCGTTCCGGCTGGTGACGCACATCGGCGACGTGGGCCACACGGTAGTCGCCGGGCCGACCGGCATGGGCAAGTCGGTCCTGCTCGCCACGCTGGCAATGCAGTTCCGCCGCTATCGCGGCTCGCGCATCTTCGCGTTCGACATGGGCCGCTCGATGCGCGCCACGGTTCTCGGGCTGGGCGGCGAGCACTACGACCTCGGGACGGATGGCGAAATTGCCTTCCAGCCCTTGGCACGCATCGACCGCGAGGGCTCCCGCACCTGGGCGGCCGAATGGATCGAAGGCCGCTTGCTGCATGAAGGCGTGGCGGTCGGCCCCGACGAGAAAGCGGCTATCTGGTCGGCGCTGGGAAGCCTCGCCGGTGCGCCGTTGGAGCAGCGCACGATGACGGGGCTTTCCGTGCTGCTGCAATCGAACACACTGCGGCAGGCGCTGTCGCCCTATGTGCTCGGCGGTGCCCACGGCAAGCTGCTGGACGCCGACCATGACCGGCTGGGCATGGCCGACGTGCAGTGCTTCGAGATGGAGGAGCTGATGCACAGCAAGGCCGCCGTCATGGCCGTGCTGCATTACCTCTTTGCGCGCTTCGATGAACGATTTGACGGTGCGCCCACGCTGCTGATCCTCGATGAAGCGTGGCTGTTCCTCGATGACCCGGTGTTTGCCGCGCGTATCCGGCAATGGCTCAAGACGCTCAGGAAAAAGAACGTCAGCGTCATCTTCTCCACGCAGTCGCTCGCGGACATCAAGGATTCGAGCATCGCGCCCGCGATCATCGAGAGCTGCGCGAGCCGCATTTTCCTCGCCAACCCGCAGGCGACCGAGCCGCAGATTCGCACGATCTACGAGGGCTTCGGCCTCAACAGGCGGCAGATCGAAATCGTCGCCACCGCGCAGCCCAAGCGCGACTACTACTACCAATCCCGTCTCGGAAACCGCCTGTTCGACCTCGACCTGGGGCCGGCGACGCTGGCCTTCGCCGGCGCTTCCACACCGCAAGACCAGCGCGACATGGATCGCGTGCTGCTGGATGCCGGCGTACCCGGCTTCGCGGGCGCCTGGCTGCGCCATCGCGGCCTCGATTGGGCGGCCGACCTGCTGCCCTCGTTCCCCGGCCTTGCGCCGGGTTCCCTCGCTGACCAACCCCTGGAGAACATGTCATGAAGAAGCGCCTAATCGCCGCCGCTGTCGCGGCCATGCTTTGCACCGCCACCGCCCATGCGCAATGGGTCGTGGTCGATCCCACGAACCTCGTGCAGAACACGCTGACCGCGATCCGCACGCTGGAGCAGATCAACAACCAGATCCAGCAGCTCCAGAACGAAGCGCAGATGCTGATGAACCAGGCGCGCAACCTCGCCAGCCTGCCGTCCAGTGTGGTGAACCAGTTGCGCGCCAATCTGGCGACGACCGAGCGGCTGATCGCCCAGGCCAGGGGCTTGGCCTACGACGTGACGAATCTGGATCGGGAGTTCGCGCGCCTGTATCCCGAGCAGTACGCCGCCACGGTCAGCGGCGACCAGATGTACCGCGACGCACAGGAGCGTTGGCGGAACACGCTCAACGGCTTGCAGACCACGATGCAGATGCAGGCCCAGGTGTCGCAGAACCTGGGCGAAGACGAAAGCGTACTGGCAGACCTCGTGAGCAAGAGCCAGTCGGCCGAAGGCGCGTTGCAGGCAACGCAGGCCATGAACCAACTGCTGGCCTTGCAGGCCAAGCAGTCGATCCAGTCGCAGCGGCTCCAGATCACGCAAGACCGGGCGACTGCGCTGGAGCTGGCGCGGCAGGCGGCGGCCACAGAGCGCGCCCGCGAAGTACGACGGCGCTTCCTCGGCACCGGCACGCCGTACACGCCGCAGCGCGTGGACTTCTATGGCAATTGACGGGAGACGGTCATGCGATGCGCTTCCGTCCTGCTGACCGTGCTGCTGACCGCTTGCGGCCAGCAGCCGGCCGAGAACCTGGCCGACGCCTTGGCCGCCGATCCCGTGCGGCTCAAGGCGCTGCGCGGGCAATGCGCGGCTGACCGGCAGGCCGTGGGCGAGGACGCCTGCCGCGCCGCCGCCGAAGCCTTCCGGCAGCGCTTCTTCGCCGGCCATACCGGGCCGGACGAGTACGACTCGCTGGCCGAACTGCCGCCAATCCCGCCGAGCTTCGATACACCCGCCGACGACATGCAAGAAGGCGACACGCCGCTCGCCCCACCGGAGGACACGCCATGAACGACGTGACCATCATCGACCGCTTCCTCGATACCTTCTCGCGCTACATCGACTCGGGTTTCGGCCTGCTGCAAGGCGAAGTGGCGTTTCTCACCGCCACGCTCATCGTCATCGACATGACCATCGCCGGCCTGTATTGGGCCATGAGCCACGCCACCGGCCAGGGCGAGGACGTGATCGCCAAGCTGCTTCGCAAGGTGCTCTACGTCGGTGCGTTCGCCTACATCATCGGCAACTTCAACTGGCTGGCCGGCATCGTGTTCCGCTCGTTCGCCGGCCTGGGCCTGACGGCCACCGGCTCGGCCATCACGATGGAGAACTTCCTGCAACCGGGGCGGCTGGCGAAGACCGGCATCGACGCGGGGGCGCCGATTCTGGAACAGATCGGCGACATGGCTGGCTTCCCCGAAGTGTTCACGAACATCGACCCGATCGTGGTGATGTTCCTCGCGTGGCTAGTGGTGATCCTCTGCTTCTTCGTGCTGGCCGTGCAGCTTTTCATCACGCTGATCGAGTTCAAGCTGACCACGCTCGCCGGCTTCGTGCTGGTGCCGTTCGCCTTGTGGAACAAGACCAGCTTCCTGGCCGAGAAGGTGCTGGGCAACGTGGTATCGGCCGGTATCAAGGTGCTGGTGCTGGCCGTGATCGTCGGCATCGGCTCGGGGCTGTTCGCCGAATTCCAGACCGTGCCGGATGAGCCTTCCATCGACCATGCCCTGGTGGTGATGCTGGCCTCGCTCGCTCTGCTGGCACTGGGCATCTTCGGCCCCGGCATCGCCACCGGCCTGGTGTCCGGGGCGCCGCAGCTTGGCGCGGGCGCGATGGCCGGTGCCGCTGTCGGCGCTGTCGGCACGGGCGTTGCCATCGGTGCCGCCGCGACCGGCGTAGGTGGTGCCGTAGCAGCCGGGGCGCGCATGGCGCCAGCCGCCGCCAAGTTGGCCGGCGCTGGGGCGCGTGCCGCCACGTCGGCGGCAGGCAGCGCCCGGTCGGCGTTCCAGGCCGGCTCCGCCGCTGCGGGCGGCGGGGCCAAAGGCGCGGCGGCTGGTCTTGGCAACATCGCCAAGACCGGCGCACAGGCCGCTGGCCGCCGTGCCGCGTCGGGCGCGTCCGCCGCCGGGCAGAAGATGACCAGTTCCTTCCGTTCCGGCTGGAACGGATCTTCGGGCGATGACGGCGCAGGGGCCGCGTCCGGCCAATCCGCCGCAGGCGACGGCGCGGACGGCGCCGCCGGCTCGCAGAAGCAAGAGCAGCCCGCCTGGGCCAAGCGGATGCACCGCCGCCAGCAGATCACCCATGCCGCGACCACCGCCGCCCACACGCTTCGCGGTGGCGACGGCGGCGGCTCGGGGCAAGGCCCGAGCCTGCGCGATTCCGATACCTGACCACCAAGGAGAACCCTTATGCGATTCAAGCGACCGCAGGTGCGCTATGCCGATACGCCGCAGCCTGCCACCCCGTATCAAGCCGCCGCCCAGGTGTGGGACGAGCGCATCGGCTCGGCCCGCGTGCAGGCGAAGAACTGGCGTTTGATGGCCTTCGGTTGCCTGGTGCTGGCGCTGCTGATGGCCGGCGGCCTGGTCTGGCGCTCGGCGCAGTCCATCGTGACGCCCTACGTCATCGAGGTCGATCAGGCCGGACAAGTGCGTGCGGTCGGCGAGGCCGCCACGCCATACAAGCCGGCTGATGCGCAGATCGCCTACCACTTGGCGCACTTCGTCAGTCTGGTGCGCTCGCTGTCCATCGACCCCATCGTCGTGCGGCAGAACTGGCTCGATGCCTACGACTACACCACCGACCGCGGCGCGGCCGTGCTCAACGATTACGCCAGCAAGAACGATCCGTTCGCCCGCGTCGGCCGCGAGTCGGTGACGGTGCAGATCACCAGCGTCACGCGCGCGAGCGATGCCTCGTTCAACGTCCGCTGGACGGAACAGCGGTACGTCAACGGCGCACCCGCCGGCACCGAACGCTGGAACGCGGTGCTTTCCACCGTCCTGCAAACCCCGCGCAGCGAGCAGCGCCTGCGCAAGAACCCGCTGGGTATCTACGTCAACGGCCTGTCGTGGAGCCGCGAACTGGATTCTTCCGAAGGAGCCAAGCCATGAACCTGCCTTTCCGCTTTTACGCTTTGCCGTTGATCCTGCTGGCCTCGACTGTCCTGTTCTCGGGCTGCGCCACTCAGGGCAAGCCGCCGCCAACCATCTCGCTCGATGAGCCGGTGCAGGCCCAGCCGCTGCCCGAACCGCCCCAGCCGGTGGAGGTTGTTGCCATTCCCGAGCCGCTGGCGCTGCCGGCGCAGCTAAAGCCGCTGCCGGAGGTGGACGAGGCCAAGCCCGCGCCGGAACCGGCCGACGAGACCGTGCGCGTGTCGAAGGCCAATGCAGAGGCGCGCATCGCGCCCACACGCGAAGGCTACGTCAATGCGATTCAAGTCTGGCCCTTCACCGATGGCGCGCTCTATCAGGTCTATGCCGCGCCGGGGCGTGTGACCGTGGTTTCGCTCCAGCCGGGCGAGGAACTGGTGACGGTGGCCGCCGGCGACACCGTGCGCTGGATCGTCGGCGACACATCCAGCGGTGCCGGCGACGAGCTGCGCGTCAATGTGCTGGTCAAGCCCGTGCGTTCGGGCCTCAAGACGAATCTGGTCATCACCACCAATCGCCGCACCTATCTGCTGGAGCTGACCTCGACCGAGCGCGCGTGGATGGCATCCGTCTCCTGGGACTACCCGCGCGACCGGATGCTGGCGTTGCAGCGCCAGGCACAGGCGGCCAACGCCGCCGCGCCGGTTGATGCCGGCCTGTCGCTGGAGCGCATCCGCTTCCGCTACGCGATCAGCGGCGGCAAACCGTCGTGGAAACCGCTGCGCGCCTTCGATGACGGCGAGAAGGTCTATATCCAGTTCCCGGCCGGCATCGCCCAGGGTGAGCTGCCGCCCTTGTTCGTCATCGGCGCGCAAGGTGACGGACAACTGGTGAACTACCGTTTCCGCTCGCCGTACTACATCGTGGATCGCCTGTTCGGCGCGGCCGAACTGCGCCTGGGTGGGGACAAGGGCGACGTGGTGCGGATCGAGCGCACCGACGGCGTGGCGCGGAGGAATTGAGCATGAGCCAGGACGACACTCCCGACCTTGCCATCCCGCAGGCGGACAAGGTGGCCCCGGAAACGGTGGCGCTGCGCGCCCAGCCGCGCCCGGTCACGCGCTTGAACCGGCGCGTGCTGGCGATCCTCGCCGGCGGCCTGTCGGTGGCGGTGCTGGGCGCGCTGATGTGGTCGCTGCAACCGCAGCGGCGCGGCGCAGGCGAATCCACCGAGCTGTACAACGTCGATCGCGTTTCGCGCTCCGAAGGACTGGAGCGGCTGCCGACCGACTATTCCCAACTGCCGCCCGCCTTGCCGCCCGAGATGCCGGAACTTGGGCCGCCGCTGCCGGGCGATCTTGGCCCGGCCATCGTCAATGCACAGCAGCAGCCGACGGTCGGCTACGCGCCGCCAGGCCACGACCCGGCCGAGGCCGAGCGCCTGGCCCGGTTGAAGGAGGCCGAGGAAGCGGCCGCATCGTCGGTGTTCTTCCGCACGGGCACGCAAGGCGCCGTGCCGGTGGCGCAGTCGCAGGTCGCCGCTGCGCCGGGCTTCTCTGCCAATGCGGCCTTCGATCCGATGGCGGCCGGGCCGGCCTCGACGGCGGCCCAGCCCGCCGATCCGACCACCGTACAGAACCGGCAGGAACAGAAGGAGGCGTTCCTGCAAGGCGCTTCTACGGAAACCCGCAATTCCGGCAACCTGACCCTGCCGGCTTCGCCGTATCAGGTCATGGCCGGGACGGTGATCGCCGGCGCGCTGGTGACGGGCATCAAGTCAGACTTGCCGGGCGACGTGATCGCCACGGTCACGGAGCCGGTCTATGACACGGCCACGGGCAAGTTCCTGCTGATCCCGCAGGGTTCGCGCATCCTCGGCCGCTACAACAGCCAGGTCAGCTACGGGCAGAGCCGCGTTCAAGTCGTCTGGAACCGGATCATCCTGCCGGACACGTCTTCGCTCACGCTCGACAACCTGGTGGGCACCGATCCGGCCGGCTATGCCGGGCTGGAAGACGACGTGGACTACCACTGGGGCCGCATCTTCGCCGGGGCGGCGCTGACGACGCTGCTGGGCGTCGGCGCCGAACTGGCCGCGCCGGAGAACCGTCAGGACGGCGATCGCATCATCATCGCCGGGCGCGACAGCGCGCAGGACAGCATCAATCAGGTCGGCCAGGAGATGACCCGCCGCAACATGAACATCCAGCCGACCTTGACCAGTCGGCCGGGCCTGCCGGTGCGGATCATCGTTGCGCGCGATTTGACGCTTCGCCCCTACCAGCCGCTCATGTTCAATCGAGGAACATCACGATGAGCACGCCAACCAAGAAATTGCGGCTGGGGCCGCTGCCGTCCAGCAGCAGCGTCAAGCTGACTTTTACATGCCCGGCCAGTCTGAAAGACGAACTCGACCGCTATGCGCAGCTCCATGCGCAAACCTATGGCGAATCTGTCGATGCAGCGACGCTGATCCCGCACATGCTGGAAGCCTTCATGGCGGGGGATCGGGGATTCAGGAAAATCCGAAAATAGATATATAAATTTAGCATCTTAAGAGGACTCGGAACTCATCTCCAATCCGAGCTTAGCTCTGACTCTATAACTGGCAAGTACCTATAAACTTGCTCTCGATCACTATTTTTCTCTTCATCGCTTAGGCTTGTATATGGGGTGGCTATTTGCTTTTCCCAACGCTCTGCAAGCTTGGCGGGAATTATAAGCGAGCCATCTTCTTGACGCACACATTGCTCATGCAGATAGCTTTGCCAATGAGCCCAGCGTTCATGTTCAATAGCGGCTAGTTTCTCTATGAGATCTTTGCGTGACAATAGAGATAAGTTGTCTGTCATTTCAAGACCTATATTAAGCCTTCTTTTACGAGATTCCAATAATGCTGACCTAACACTGTTAACTCGCAAGCTTTTCTCTGCATGGCAGCGTGCCACATATGGGGTGCGCCAACAGGCCGAACAAGATTAACTTTTACATATCGCTGAAGGATGGCGAATATAGCGTTATTCACTGGATTGGGCGCTGGAATGGTTGGGTCATTGCGCTGTTCCTCGGAGCGTTCCGGCTCATATGAGGGATCTAGGGGTAATTGATAATCTGCACTCGGGAAATGCCTTATTATGGCCTGGAGATCGGCCAGGCCAATTGGAGGTGCAGCCTTCCTTAGAGAAACAAAAGTTTTAACGTTTGTCTTAAATACAGGACGCTGCGCCCATGGGCCAAGTGATTGATCAATGTGAGCGTAGACGCTACCTGGGGTAACATCGCCAACAAGGTTCGCAGCAGCCCCGCCAAGCGCATCAACAAATAAGTTTGTAAAAACACCAGAGCCGCCGCCCGGAGCTTCCATGGCATATTGCTCTGCTGTTGATGCAGTGAGGATTGTTGTTCCTTCTTTTATTTCAGCAAATCCGGCCAGATTCGAGGTGTCTCCTGCAATACCACTATGGCAGCTGTCCAGAATAATGACTTTATTCTTTGCCCTAGAGTTGTTGGCTAGAGTCATAACTTCCGACAAAGCAAGTCCATCATCGCCCGTTCTGCAATCTCCTGCGCAAAGGAAGCCGCCGGTATCCTCAATGTATCCATGCCCGGCAAAATAGAACAGCGCAATATCTGCATCGCCGCTAAAAAGCTCTCGTACAGCATCTTTGAGGAAATGCTTTTCAACAATGTCGGCTGGACCTGTTCCAGTTATCACTCGGGGAGTTGCAAAATTGACAGTCCCATCGGCGTGTCGCTCCAAAACCGCCTTGACAGAGTGGGCATCGTTAACGCAGCCGCTGAGGGAATTTATATTTGCGTAATGATCAATCCCTACTATTAGTGCTTTGCGCATGACCTTGACCTATAGCGAGTCGATAAAATCGCTAATATTCTTGTCACTCCACGCATAAGTGGTAACGCCAGAAATTTGTGTTCGATCTGTCGAATAGGCCCAGATTCCACGAATCGGCTTATTTTCCTCTTTGGCGCATTGAATTTCCCATTTCTGACCGCTTGAATTGAGAGAATTTTTGCTCACCAGCACTATTACACCGTGAGACCGTCTGATGCGAGTGCGGACGCGATCTTTCCAATCCTTGTCATACGGTTCTTTAACCGACATATCTACAAATTCGTAAGGAGCTCGTGGACTCAACGATTGTCCTTTAAGGAAATCCCTCTGCCTCTCGTCCTCGATAGCGAATGCAATGAAAACTACTTTTTTATCAGCCATTTTTCCCCCTATGGTGACCGGAAAGATACAGTGAACTTTTGCTGCTCTTGACTATACACCTTGTTGCATGTCCCTCAAACGGTGTTGCGGACACTTTTTATGCATTGGAGCAGAAGTCAAAGCCGATCTCGCCGGCTCAGGTCAAGCTGTTGATTAGGGTTCGGGGCTACCGCCATCCTTTGAAGGTTCCGCCAACGCTGCACGTTCTTAGTTCTGGAGCGCAGCCAACCATTGGGCTATGATGACCGAATAAGCCCACCGTCCCTTGGCAATCGTCACCGCTACAGCGCGACCCGGCTTGCTTTCCCAGGGCTCTCATGTGGCTCCCAGCCCACAACGCCGCATCCCCTGCAAGCGGCACGAAACAGAGCTAACCTATTGCCCCGTATATGGTTTCAAGCCTCGCGTGATTTGCACGAAGGGCTTGACACCGGCCCTTTTTTGTATCGGGCTCAGGACTTTCTAGTTTTCCAGGGGAGGCAGCCCCAAAAAATGTCCCGAGTCTATTACGTGTTTGGCGTATTTGGCGGTACAACAAAGGACATCCCAAGAGAGCCTCGGCATGACCCACCCTGGGATAGGTTCAGGCTTGACGTGGTAACTCTCGCGAGCAGTTCCACGGCAGCAGCGCTTCATAGTCCGCCACCGACTGCGCATGCGGCAGTCGCTCCAGCACGTGGCGCAGCCACGCATAGGGCTCCTGACTGTTGGCTTTGGCGGTCTCGACTAGGCTATAGATTTGAGCGCTGGCAACGGCGCCCTTGGGCGTGTCGCTAAACAGCCAGGCCTTGCGCCCAATGACAAAAGGCCTTATCGCTCTTTCTGCCGGATTGTTGTCGATCGGCAGGTGACCCGCCTCGACATAACGTTTGAGTTTGTTCCAGTTGCTGGCCAGATAACCGACGGCTTTGCCCAGTGCGTTTTGCGCGGTCACTTGCGGCTGGGTTTTCTCCAGCCAGCCGTGCAGTTGCGCAAGGATCGGCAGGCTGTCTTGCTGACGACCTTGGTGGCGCTGCTCGTCGCTGGCGTCTTTCAGGTCACGCTCGATTCCGTACAACTTGTTGATCAAGTTCAGCGCGATATCGGCCCGCCCAGTCTTGCCTTTCGGTTGCACTTTCTGCGCTTCAACAAACTTGCGTCGAGCATGCGCCCAGCAGCCCATACGCTCGATACCTGGTTGTACGGCCACGGCGTTGTAACCGGCGTAATCGTCGGTCATCAAATAGCCGCAATAACTTTCCAGCAGACGCGAAGGCACTTCCTGCGCACGGCTGGTCGAGTAGTCGAACAGGATCACTGGTTTGCCGGGTGGGCCGCCGGTTTGCACCCACATCCAGGATTGGCTGGTCGCCTCTCGATCCGGTTCTTTCAGCACCTGCACGCGGGTTTCGTCGCAGTGGATCACGCGACTTTCCAGTAGCCGATCACGCATCAGATTGAGCAGCGGTTGCAGATGTTCGCCGCACTGGATCACCCAGCGGGCCAGGGTTTGACGCGAGATGTCGATACCATGACGGCTCAGCACTTTTTCGAAGCGGTGCAGTGGCAGGCCATCAACGTATTTGGTGGTCAGCAGCATCGCTAAAACACTGGGGCTGGCCATACTCTTTTCGATCAGCTGCGCCGGCTTGTCGGCGGTGACCGGGGCGGTTTCACAACCGCGGCAACCGTAAACCTTGCGAATGTGTTTGATCACGCGGATCTGCATCGGCACGATTTCGAGCTGCTCGCTGACTTCTTCACCGATGGTGTGTTTGCGGCAGCCACAGGTGCAGGTCAGTTCGTGCTCGGGGAGTTCGTGGATAACTTCGATGCGTGGCAAATCCGCAGGCAGCGGCTTGCGTTTACCACGGCGCTTAGTCGGCGCGACGGCTTCTTCATCAACGTCTTCGGCAACAGGTTCAGCGACGCTTTCGGCTTCGTTGAACAATACTAATTGCGGTGTTGCCGGATCAGTCGTTTGTTCTGACTTGCGACCAAACAAGCGCTGGCGCAGCAGCGCATTCTGCTCTTCAAGATGAACGACCTTGGACTGCATCTGAGCAATTAATTGCTTGAGCACAGCCGGGTCATCGGGAAGGGTGTCGGGCATGGAAATCATGCCGCGGATTATACCCAATCAAGCCACGAATCGCGGGGTCAAAACCTGATGTGGACGGTTGCGCCACAGATCAAAGCCGTCGAGTAGCCAGTTCAGCTCCTGAACCGTCAGCACGATGGCGTCGTCGGTGATATCGGGAGATGTTTTAAAACGTTCGGATTCGAGGCGCTTGAGCCAAAGGCAGAAGCCGTTGCGCTCCCAATAAAGGATTTTCACTCGATTACGGGGCCGATTAAGAAAAACGAACAGCACAGGGTCGAACACGGCCACCTTGATATCTAGTTCGACCAGGGCGGCCAGACCGTCGATGGATTTTCGGAAGTCCACCGGTTTGGGGTAAAGGTATACCTTTTCGACTTTGGTGTCGGGTCGCATCATGACGTGCTGGCTCCAGAGAGAAATCGGGAGCACAGCTTCAGGGATCAACTGTCGGCTTTGAATGTGGTGTTCATGGATCCCTTACGTTGTAGGTGAAGCGTTCGGCAGTGCCATCCGGGTGATGGATGCGCAGCACTTCACCGTCGGGTTTGCGTTCCAGCGAAGTGGTCTGGTTCAGCGCATCGGTCACCGCGATCAGGTGCTGGCGTTCGTCGTAGCGGTACCAGGTGCTCTTGCCCGAGCAGTCCTGATAACGCTCGACCTGTGCCAGGGTGCTCCACCGTAGGTACTTGGACTGGTAGGTCGCGTCGATGATGGTATGCGGCAGGCCGTCATCGCTGTTATGGCTCGGTCAATAGATCGGACAAACCCAATGCCCCAGGTCATTTGCCTTTATAACTAAAAAGAAATGGGGCTAAATCAGCCCCACTGAATCGATCATGTTTTTAAAGATCTATGCCCTCGAAGCATTAAATCATCAGGAAAAATAACGACCACAGCCCAGCTCAAGCAGCTCAATCACATTTTAAAACTCAACAAGCAACCAGTTCAAAATCAAGATGACTCACATCGGAACCATCAGCAACTACTGGCAGAACTGGGACAGAGATAAACTCGAGTCCATATCCGTATTCCGAACCATATTCACGAAGCCCTGCATATCCCTTGATGGACAAACTATAAATACCAGGCTCAACATCAATATAATCATTACTCGGAAGTCGAGAAGCATACTCGGCTTTGTAATTTAGGAAAAAATCTTCATCCCAGTCAAATAGCGCATTGAGATCCGAAACAATCAGGACACCAGAAACTATTACCAAAGGAAGTCCTGAATACTCGAATACCGGCTCAGGCAAATCATCCACCCCCACATTTTGACACTCTGTAAAAACAGAGTATTCTTGCTCCGAAATTTGGTATATAGGAAAAACCACCCCCTGTTCAATCGCCTGCCGCCCAAGCGCTTCGTCTTTCAAAAAAGCATTAAAGATATTTGCATCTGTTAACCCTTTGCTTTTTATGAAAGCCGCAAATTGTACCGGATCAAACAATACTATTCCTGGAGCATACAGCTCTATCAACGCACTCCGTTTCATTACCCGCATCCTCCTGCAGAATTGTTACCACTGCCTTTGCCAAGCGACTTAGTTAGGGCCTCACCAATAGTTACATCTTTCGCAAGCACTTGTCCGGTAAGAGGAATTTTTAACGTGCCCTTTTGAGGGAACCCCTCGTAAGCCTTGTTTAGCTTCTTAACCAATTCTTCAGACGTCCCTTCAAACTTCTTGTTAAACGGTACACCTTCTTTCTTTATTGCATCATGGAATTGCTGATGTAGCTTATCAGAACCTTCAATCTCATTGGGGAACCATGATGGCGAGTCGAGCTTGGTACCTAGCTCTGGGAACCCATGGGTGTTTGCATGAGCACGGGGGAACGGATGGTGCCCCATACCGTCAGGTTTCAAGGGCTTCCAAAATGGCATCCACCCCCAAGGATCGATCCAGGATAGTGGATTTGGGACATATTGATATAAATTCAGACCACCATTGAGGCCAATAGGATCCTGAGTGCAAAACCTACCTATTTGCGAATCATAATAACGAAAAGTATTATAATAAATTCCCGTTTCAACATCATAGTATTGACCTTGAAAACGTAGGTTCTGCTCAACTCTATTGACGGTTATCTGCTCTATCTCACCCCATGAGCGATACGTCGCCTGCCAGACGATCTTGCCGTCACTGTTCGTAAGCTCCAACGGCGTACCAATCTGGTCAGTATGGAAGTAATAGAGCTTCTGCTCTTCCCCCTCCACCTGATCGATCCGCGCCAACGGCGCATAGCTGCCCGGCTCATACAGGTACAGGATGCTCTGCCCCGGCGTCTCCTCATGCAGCATCCGCAAGCCTTGCCAGAGGAAGCGCTTCTGTTCGACCTGGCCATTGATCTCCGCCTGCTTGGCCACCCGTCGCCCAAGGCTGTCGTACCGGTACTGCCCGGTACTCTCCAGCTTGCCGTTGACCACAGTTTCCGCCCGCACCAGCCGGTTCTCGCAGTCATAGCTAAAGCTCTGCAGCTTGCTGTGTCCCGAGCGCTTCTCGATCAGGTTGCCCCACGGATCGTAACGGTACTCCTGATCCCGCCACTGTCTGATCCGGTTGTCCTTGACCTTGTCGAACTGCCGCGCATTGAAGTCCAGCCGGTTGGCCGCCGCGTCGTAGCGGAACTCCTCGCTGCCCACCAGCGAGCCGGTATCACGGCTGCGCAACTGCCCGTTGGCTTCGTACTCGTATTTGATCTCACCCCGCAGCTTGTCCAGCGTGCGCACCAGTTCACCCGCCGGGTCGTACTGATAGCGACGGTGGATCGGGTTATACGCATGCTCCACCAGCAACGAGGTATTGATCCCGGTGTTGTGCACCTGCGAAAGCTTGTCGGCCGGCAAGTTCGAGGCAAACTGCCAGGCCTTGCGCCCCATCGCGTCATAACCGAAGCAGCTGGTGAGCTTGCCCTGGGTCCGGTACACCTCGCGGTGCAGGTCGTCGCGCTCCATATCGCTGATAACCTGGCCATCCAGGTTCAGCTGGTGCAGATGCCCACTGCCGTAGTACAGGTGATTGACCTTGCGGCCATCCGGCAGGGTCAATGTGGTCAGGTTGCCGAGCGGATCGTACTCGTAGCCGAGCGTGCCGTCGGGGATGATTTCTTTGGTCAGCCGCCCCAGCAGATCGTAGGCGTACTCCAGCTTCTCTTCCGTGATCCCAAGCTGCTTGCCGATCCCGGTCGGTTGCCGCTCGATGCTCAGCAACCGGTCGCCGTCATCGTACGCATAGTCTTGACGCGCATCGCGGTTGATCTTGGCGACCAATCGGCCAATGGTGTCACGCTCAAACAGCGTATGCCGCTCCGGCCGCTCGGCATTTTCGCCATAGCCAATCTCATCCAGCCGCGTGAGATGGCCTCCGACGTTGTAGCTGAAACGCCGGGTCAGGTTATCCACCCGCACTTCTTCGCTCAGCCGGTCCGAAGCGTCATAGGCAAAGCTGTACGTGGCGTTGTTCTCATTGACCAGCGCGATCAGGCGCACGGCCTTGTCGTACTCGTAGCGTACCCGCTGGCCCTTGGCATCCTGGCGGCTGCTCGGCAGGCCACGCGCCGTACGCATCAGGCGTGTGGTCTGGCCCTTGCCGTCGGTGTGGCTGATTACCTGGCCGTAGACGTTGTAGGTGAAGGTTTCCGCGGTACCGTCCGGGTGACTGATGCGCAGCACTTCGCCGTCGGGCTTGCGCTCCAGGGTGGTGGTCTGGTTCAGCGCATCGGTCACCGCGACGAGGTGCTGGCGTTCGTCGTAGCGGTACCAGGTGCTCTTGCCCGAGCAGTCCTGATAACGCTCGACCTGGGCCAGGGTGTTCCACCACAGGTACTTGGACTTGTAAGTCGCATCGATGATGGTATGCGGCAGGCCGTCATCGCTGTTCAGGTACTCGGTCATCTGGCCGAGGGCATCGAATTCGGCGAGCAGGTTGCCCTTGTCATCGTAGCGCGCTCGCCAGGTGCTGCCGTCCGGATAGCTGACCTGGGTCACCAGCGTGGTCAGGTGGTGATATTCGTAGGTGGTCTTGCGGCCCAGCGGGTCGGTTTCTTCCAACAGGCGGGCGTATTCATCGTACTTGAAGGCGAGCCGGTTGCCGTCCGGCAAATCCAGGCCAACCATGTTGCCCTGCTCGTCCAGCTCGATGGCGTAGCGTTCGCCACCGTAGTCACGGCTGGCGAGCACGCGGTGGTCGGCGTTGTACTGCACTTCCAGCTCGCGGCCGAGCACGTCGGTGGCCCAGCTGGTGCGGGCGTCGAGGTCGTAGCGGAAGTGGTAGTGCTCGCCATCGCTGGTCCAGTGCTCGACCACGCGCGGCTTGTCGCCGAGGGTTTCCCAACGGTAGTGGCAGCCCAGGCCCAGCGCGTTGCTGTGGGTTACCATCAGGCCTTCGGCGTAGCTGAAGCTGCGCACCGTGTCGCCGTTGCGGTTGATCACCGCGCTCAGCTGGCCGTGTTCGTCATAGCGGTACTGGGTGAGCGTTTCCACCGCTTCGTTGTTCACCACGCGTTTGATGTCGGTCAGGCGACCCAGCGGGTTGTCGTAGTGCAGGTGCACGCGGGTACCGCCGGTGGCGCTGATGTCGGTCAGCGTACCATCGGGCGTGCGGGTGAAATGCAGGAAGTGGCCGAGGGCGTTTTCGATGCGTTGCAGCGGCACTTCGCTGTTGGTGTCTGGCACTTCGCCGAAATAGAAGAACAGGTTGTCGAGGGTTTGCAGGATGTAGTGGCCGCCCTCGGTGCATACCAGGTACACCTGTTCGTGCGGGTTGTAGATGCGCTGGCCCGGTTGCAAGGTCACGAACGGGATTTCGCGGCCCTGGTTGTCGGTGAGGTAGATGAACGAGCCCTGGCGGCGCAGGCTCTGCTCCCAAGGCAGCACCCAGCCGCGACCGAGCACGCTATCGACAGTCAGGTCGCTGGCGTAGAAGCGTGACCACTCGATCGGCATCAGGCCAGGCAGGCTGAAGTCGATTTCGTCGGGGATCAGTTTGCGGCCGGTGGTGAGGTCGACCGGGTTGCCGACCAGGCCGCCGATGGCCCTGCGGGCGACGGGTTCGACCACGTAGCGGCTGGCTACCTCGCCAGCGACGAAGCCGGCGGTGAACTTCAGGGCGCAAGGCATTATGGCTTTCATGCCGGCTTGCGTACCGGCCTTGATCAACTGCGCGATACCACCCGCGGCACCGGCGATGGCCATCAGCACATCCACGGTGGTGCGCAGCCACTCCGGGATCTCGTCATCCACTGGCAGATAGCGGTAGGTGCCACCGCCGATGATGACGTTGTCCGACCCACCGGAAATGGTCGCGCCGCAGGTCAGCTTGTCGCCCTTGCGTGCAGCCGCGACGCTGTTGATGAAGACATTGGTCGAGCCTTCGGCGATCTGCACCGGGCCAGGGTGCTTGTCGCAGGCACCGATGCTTTTTTCGACGCGGGCGGCCTTGCGGCTGTTGATGAAAACGTTGGGTGAGGCAGTGGTTATCGTCCCTGAGGGGGACGAGAACATACTGCCTATCGCCTCTCCGGCGGCGGTCAGCAAGCTGCCTCCGATGCCGGCTGCGAGGCCGGCCAGCAAGGCCACGCCGAACCCACAGGTGAAGGTGGCGATGGCCACCGTGGCCACCAGCGCGATGCCCAGGGCTGCCCCGATCAGGAAGCCCCCCAGCGCGCTGGTGTGCGATATCTCGTCGCCGAACCTGGCCGCTTCGAACATGAGGGATTACTCCTGTTCGCCGGACTCGGCGCTGGTTACGGACGGGGCTCGCGGCGTGAAGCTGGCCAGCAAGTTGTCCCAGTCCTGGTTCTGCTGGGCACTGAAGTCGGCCTGTGCGGTGGTGGAAAAGATCAGGGCACGCCCGGGGCTGATGATGAAAGCGGCCTGGCGCTGATACAGCGGGCGGCCCTGGTTCATGTAGTAGGCGTCGATCTGGATGCCGGCAATGGGTGCGGTAGCCGAGAGCGAGACGGCCTTGTTGCCCATGCGGGTGTAACCACGCAGCTTGGAGGTGAGCATCTTCACCTGGCGATCGACATAGGCCTGCAGCGCTTCGTCCGGCAGCAAGGTGTCACGCGAGATGGTGATGCTCAACGGTGCTGGAACACTGGCACCCAAGACGAACATGTTGACCGTGCGGTCCTCGAAACCTGCCGGCAGCGCGATGCCGCCTTCCTGCAACTCGTAATCCATGCGATGAAAATTCCTGATAGCGAAAAAATCGGGTGTCAGCCCTGCGCGAAGCCATCGAGCATGCGGTCGAACTCGGCCAGCCACTGGCTCAGGCCCGGCTTGCTTGGGTCGATCACGCTGGAAATATCCAGCCATTGCAGCGACTGGCTGCCGGCGATGGGCACCAGCGCGCCGACCAGGCGACCGTGCCGGGGCTCGTGGCCAGCATTGAAGTGGAAATCCAGGACCTTGGCCGGGTTGCCAGCCAGGAGGCAATCACGTTGACGAATCACGCGCAGTTGCGGGTTCAATTCGCGCAAAGCCTGGATCGCGCCGTCGAACAATTGCTCCAGCGGCTGCCTGGCGCGTACATCACGGCGGCGGATGCTGAGGCTGATCGGCTCGCCTTCATGCTCGATGGTGGTCTGGATGTCGCGAAAGCGAAAGCCGATCGGAAACTGCAGAGTGAAACCTGCGAAGGTGAAACCGCTGCCCACATCCTGCAACGCGGCTGGCACCGGTTCCGGCTCGGGCACAGGCTCAGGCACATGAGCGGCTTCCGCCAACCTGGCCAGCCGCGCAGCCTCCTCTTGCGCTTCGCGCCTGGCAGAAATGCGGTCGTAGATCGAGGGCTTGTACATGAACCTTGCCTCAGTCGTTGATCCGCACTGCAGCGCCAGTGATCTGGGTGGTGTCGGTGCTGGTGGTCACGATGACCTTGCCTTTGATCTCGATGCCTTCCGGGGTCAGCGTGATGCTGCTGTCGCCCACCTGCAGGATGATGTGCTGCTTGGCAGCCACCTGTATGAACTGGTTGTCGACCTGCAGGGTGTAGGAACCTTCGGTCACTTGCACCATGGTGTCTTTCTTGACCGTTTCGGTGTGCGTGCCACCCACCGTAATCGTGCGGTTGTTCCCCACATCATGGGTCTCATCCAGCTCGATCTCGGTATCCATGTTGCGCTCGGCATGCATGATGATCTGCTCGGCGCCGGCCTTGTCCTCGAAGCGGAAGAAGTTGGCGGTACCGCCGTCGCCCTTCATCGACCGGGTCAGGAAGCCACTCTGGGTCTTGTTCGCCGGCAGCGACCATGGCGGGGTGTTGGTGCTGTTGTACAGGCTGCCCATGATCAGCGGGCGGTCGGGGTTGCCGTCGAGGAACACCACCACCACTTCGTCGCCTACACGTGGGATCTGGATGCTGCCGAAGCCGCCGCTGGCACCGGATTGGGCGACGCGTACCCAGCACGAGCTGTGGTCGTTGTACTTGCCATTGCGGTCCCAGTGGAACTGGATCTTCACCCGGCCCAGCTCGTCGGTGAAGATCTCCTCACCCGGTGGGCCGACGATGATCGCGGTCTGCGGGCCGGCGATGGTCGGCTTGGGCGTGCTCAGCTGCGGGCGGAACGGGATCTTCTTGCGCACGCAACTGAAGGTGTTGAAGTAGCTGGCCTGCTGGCCGGTAAGGTAGTTGTTGTGGCCTTCGCTTTCCACGCTCATCAGCAGGAACTGGCGGTCTTCTACCGGGCCCTGGTCGTGGATGTAGTGCTGCAGCAGCTCGAAGGTGTAGCCCGGCTTCATGGCCCGACAGTTACTGGCACCTTCGAATTTCTTGCCGCGCAGCTCCAGCGCCTCGATGCGCAGGCGCAGCAGGGTTTCGCCCTCGTCGTAGGTGCCGTGGGTGTACTGGCCGGGGAAGTCGTAGATCTCGAAGTTCTCGACATCGCCCTGCTTGTTCACGCTGTTCAGCGCCACCGGCAGGCGGTTGTTGGGCTGGCGGTAGTCGAAGGTCTGCGTGGCCATCTTGCCGGACTGCAACTGGCGGTTGCCGCTCCACTGGGTGATGGAGTCGGCAGTCTCGGTGACCGAGGCGCTGTGGAAGCGGATTTGCGGTTGCTCGGGGATGTCCACCAGCGTGCTGGAGTCATCGCAAATGATCATGGTGTGGCCTTCGGCGGTGTGCTCGAAGTAGTAGAACATCCCCTCTTCCTCCAGCAGGCGCTGGACGAAGTTGAAGTCGGTTTCACGGTACTGGGTGATGTAGGTGTAGCGCTTCTGCGGACGGGTCAGGCGGAACTCGTGACGAGAGAACGCCGGGCACAGGGCGAACACTTCGGTAACCACTTCCTCGACCGTGTTGCCCTGGAAGATCCGCGTGTCGAAGCGGTTCTTCAACATCGAGAACCACGGGTTGAGGGTTGCGGTATAGCGTGCCATGCCGCCGTCGCTGCCAATGCTGGCAAAGCGTGTGAGGTAGCCGGTTATGTAGCGCGGGCCGCCTTCGGCCAGTTCGATCTCGATGCTGACATGCTGGCCCATCATGGATTTGAGCGGCACGCCGGAGTCTTCGCAGACCAGCAGCAGTTCGTAGTTGAACGCCCGCGACAGGGCTTCGGTGCCCTTGAAGGTTTCCAGCAGCAGTTCCTGCTCGGGGTTGGCCAGGTTGTGAAACTTGAACAGGCGGCGGTTCTGCGGCGACAGCAGCGCGGAGGCCAGGTCCATGATCATGCGAAATCTCCTTGAAAACACGGCCAGCACGCGCTTGCGATGCTCAGCTGCAACCCTGATCTTGCGGGCGTATTCTGCATGCGCGCATAACGCGCGTGCTCTGCGGAATCATGCGACTGCCTGCAGAAAGGAAAGTGCCATCATGCATTGAAATTAATGCGACATGGTTCACATTCCCGAATGCCAGGCAGGCAGAAAGGCCCAAAGGAAACACCGGCAAAAGCTGCCCTGTCAAATCACTACAGGCCTAGAAAAACCGGGTAATACCGCCCTGCAAGGCAATGTCATATCGCCATCTTTAATATTCCTCACTGGCGCCCGGAAGCGCTCCGGCTACCGCCGAACGGCCCGTCGCAGAAGGTTCTTGAGGTGTCGATCAGAGCCTATGCCTGACGGCTCCAACTCGAACTGCCTCTCTACCTGACGCATCAGCTCCACTGGCGGAGAAAAATGTTTCATAACGTGGATTGGTTCAAATTTTTCGCCACTGACCAACTCCGGCAAATGGCCATCGCGAACGCAGCCGTAATGGCACTTGCGGGATGCGGCCAGCCACAAAACCGTGCAGCGATGCTCAATTGCCATCATTGCCGCGCACGCCTGTCATGAGAACAATGGGCTCTCCGCCGGACTTCGCCCCCATCCTGAGGTCTGACGCGACATGCTGCGCTCGCCGCCGAGCGCCGCCACTTCCATGGACAGTGAAGCGAAAATGGATCTTTTAGCCAACATCCCCAGTTGGGGAGACATCGAACGCTATCTCGAGCAGAAATTCAGCGAGCTCAACCAGAGCGTCGATAGCGGCCTGAACAGCGCCCATGAGGCCTGGGACGGTTTCAGCCGGCGAGTGAGCAATGGCGCCAACCAGGCCTATGGCTACCTCGGTGGCCAGCGTATCGACAACGTGCGCCAGGCCATGGCCCTGTCCTACCCGATCATTCAGGACAACCTCAAGCGCAAGTGGTCCTCGATAGGTATCGAGCAAATCCTGCCGGTGCTGCTGCAACTGGTCAAAGAGGTGTCGATGATCCTCGGTGGCAGTGTGGCGGTCGGTACACTGGCCGGCGGCGTGGCCGGGGCGTTCGCGTTCGGTGTTGGCGCGGCACCTGGGGCCGTGGCCGGCGCCGGCATTGGCCTGCAGGTCGGCAACCTGATCCTCATGGGCCTGGGGCTGTCGGCGATTGCCGAGTATTTCTACCAGGGCCTGCCGGCCTGCCTGTCGACCTTGCAGCAAGGGATGGCCACGGCCTGGTTCGCCGAGGATGGCCTCAAGCCTGCTGGCCTGGACCCGAGCGGCGGTTCCGCGGCGCAGGCCCAGGAGCGTGTCGAGCGTGCGGCGCGCCAACTGGCTCGTGGGCAGGAGCAGTTGGTGCTGCTGTTGTTGACTGCAATCGTTACCTATCTGACTCGAGGGCAGATGAAGGCTGGCGTGATGAGCAGCATGGAAAGCATTGCCGCCCGGAGCGCTCGGCTGCAGGCCGAGATCTCCAACAAGCAGCTGGCGGCCTGGTTGGCGAAGAATGAGCAGAAGCTGTTGGCGCAGCCAGATTTGCAGCCCAGAGAGGCCGCACCGATCTCTCGTGCACAAGCGCAACCGGAGCCATTGCGACCACTACCCGATCGACCGCCCATTGCTCAGGCACCGGATAAGCCAGGCTTAACGGAAGTTTCCCGTAGGGAGTACCTGAACAAGAAGTTCGCTCGAACGGGTAACTTGGCACAGGACATCAACATACGAGGCAACCAGGAAACTGCTGTAAACTTCTTCAAGTCACAGGGCTATAAGCCTGCCGACTACGAAGGCTACATGAACGGCTTGGACTTCACTCAACCAGTCTTCACGGAAACAATCAACCGGGGCAAGACACTTTGGCAATTCCAGGTGCCCGGCGGCCGGCAAGGCATGTGGTACTCTCCTACCCCAGACGTGGTGCCAGGGCAACTGGGGATCAACCCGCTTGGCCAAATCTACAAAACGGAAACCATCGTGCCCAAGATCGTGAACGTCTACCAGAGCACTGAGAAGGTCACGCTGCTGAGGAGCACCTCGGCACCGGTACTGGATACCTGGTCCGTCCCTTCCCAACCCTATAACGCCATTGGCGGTGCTCGGCAGATGACCTCTGGCCAACGCGAGCTCTTCAAACTGATAACACCAGGTGCATTATGAAACCCACAACCCCCCTCGGCTATGTACAGAAGGCTATCGACATCACCGCGCAGCGGAACAAGGCCTGTCCCGCTTACCCCATTTATGGGATGCTACTAAACCAACTTGACTATGTGAAAGCCGTGTTCGAAGGGCGTGAGCAAGATAAATCGAAACTCCACCAACTCAGTATCGGTGCCATTGCCTCAAAAGAATTCGAAGAAAATGACCCCGAGTTGGCCAGAGCACTGAAAGACGCCTATTACGTAGCCATCCAGTCGGCTCGTGGCCTCAAAATTCAACTGCCCGATTGATTGCCTACGTTCAATCAGGCCAGCCACTGTACATCGAGCGCAGTCACTGACGAAAGCTACAGACCCTACCCCCAGCAGGCTGAGCCACGATGGACATTAACCCACTCCGGCAAAAATCGTAGCGCTCCATAAACCCCACCTTTTGGAAGCCGGGGTGGTGCGTCAGCGATGCATACGATTAAGCCAAGAGGTGGGTCATCCGCAAGCTGCGTCCCGACGGGATAGACTTGCCTACCTGGCCAAGCGCCCCCAGGCTGCAGTTGTTCTGGGTCAATGATGACCGGGTGTGCTTCAAGCCGGATCACTACATTCAAGTTGGTAAGCCCAGGTGATTAACTTGAAACCTACTACACCACTCGAGTATGTAGACAAAGCGCTCGCACTCGCCATTGACCGCCAAAATCGCATCCCTGGCTTTCCTGTCTACGCCACCGTCATCGATCAGTTAAAGTACATCAGGGCCGTGTTCGACGGTACGGAGAAGGATAAATCGAAGCTGCACAGACTGACGATTGGTGCTATCGCGGCTAAAGAATTTGAACCCACGGACGAAGCCCTCGCCGAGGCATTGCTTCATGTTTATTACATTGCAGAGCAATCCGCCAACGGCCTAAAGATTCGCCTGCCTGGAGAAAAATAACTACCGTGGGGACGCCGACCGCCAAACGGCTGAGGTTTCCACTGCGGCCGTGGGAGGTGTACCACAACCTGATATGACAGGAACCCCACCATGAATCCAGCTGCACTGAAACACGCGGCTATGGCGCTGCGCAAGTTGCTTGAGCACTATCAACATCAAGAGCGCGTTGCGGCCCTATTGCTTGAGGAACTGGATGGCCTGCTCAAGCGTGCCATGAATGAAGAAATCACCATCAGGAAATGAAGCCGGTGCTAACGAATTCTGGATCCCTGGTGGCAAGCTACCTGACGGCAACAGTGAAGCCGTCATAGACGCGGCGGGTATTGCCGCCAAGATGTTCAATACCGCTCCCCTTTTTGAAGGCACCCTATGAAATTCAAAGATCTTTTCATCAGTCGTCAACACATGTTCTCTGTCGGCATCGAAGAAGACGCTGGTCAGTATTACGTTTCGTTCCCCGTCAGCAACGGCATGGTTGACTACGAAGAATATTACGCCATCGCTCCAGCTACATTTGATGCCTCCATGGACGACCCTGATTCGGCGCTGGCTTTCGTGATAAAATGCCGCAAAAGACAACTCGACGAATTACTGATCATCAAGCCAGGAAAAAATCGGGGCACGGCCATCTAGTGCCACATAGATAAATGCTGACGAAATCCGACATTGCATGAACGTTTGACCCTACCAACAAATGAGTGGCGCCCTCTTACGCTGCGGTGAAGTGGTGCAGTTCCTTATCCCAATCAGGACTGACCATGAACACCGAAACACTCAAGCAGAAATTACTCAAGCTTCGCTTGATCATCGACAGCCTGAAGGCGCAAGACCCTGCCGCGATGAAGCTGAGCGTCGAACTGGAGCTACTGCTGAAAGCCGCAGGCCAATAGCCCCATGCCTCCAAGTGAACACCGCCAAGAATCAAGCACATATCGATACAACTCATGCACATCACGTGGACCGAAATCCATTCCGTGGAACGATGCAAATAACCTGTACCGGAAATAACCTTTCAAACTAATATGAGTAGGTGAGAGATGAAACCAGCCACACCACTGGAGTATGTAGATAAAGCAATTGCGCTGGCGATTGACCGACAAATCGCATTCCTGGCTTTACGGTTTACGCGACTATAGTCGACCAGTTAAATTACATCAGGGCAGTTTTCGACGGTACCGAAAAGGATAAATCCAAGCTGCACAGGCTAACGATTGGAGCTATTGCATCGAAGGAGTTCGAGGAAAATGCCCCGGAGCTGGCCAGGGTATTGAAGGACGCTTACTACGTGGCCATTCAGTCGGCCCGCGGCTTGAAGATTCAACTACCTGATTGAACTCGGCCACTAGCGAGTTCATACCTTGGTTGATTACGAAGAGTACTATTGGACCGAACAGGCACCGTTCGATGCCTAGCTGCAGCGGCCGAGCACCGCCCCTGCGATGGTCAGCAAGGGCCGGAAACGCCAGATGGACCATGAGTTGATCTACCCGCAAGCGCCAATCGAGGTCGAGCGCGCAGACTCTCAATGCGCCAAGCTATGGCATCCAAAAACATCGCGGGTAAAATTGCCGATGCCCTCACTGCCATCGCCCCCACGTTCAACCTGCCCAAGCTCTGCGAATGAATACACGCTCCTCACAAATGTCACCCGGGCTTACGCCTCTCAAGATGAGGCTGCTGGCCGTCGGCATGTTCATCGAATTGCTCCTGGTAGGGGCCATCTCGCTTTATGCCTATACCAACTACCTGTTCCCGCTGTACGGCAGGCTGCTTCGTGGCGCTCCGGTCGTGGAAACACCGTACCTCGCGTTCGGCCTGCTCATGGCCCCACCGGCACTCGCCATCCTGCTCGTTGGCAGCGCGATCTGCGCCTGGACCGGCAAGAAGTTCGACCCACCCCCTGCATCCCGGCTGCACCGCTTCCAGGCGTTGATGTTCGGGATATCGATTAAAACGCTGATCCATGTCGTCCCAGCGGTGATGATTCTGACTACGGGGGCTTTGCTGGCCAGGGGTTATACGCCCTGCTCGAAGCTGCTGATTTCGGGTTCTGCCTGGCAGTTGTACTGGGTCAATGATGATCGGGTGTGCTTCAAGCCGGATCACTACATCAACGACAACTGGCCATGCAAGGTCATCGACGGCAAGGACGTTTGCGTCCAGGTCGATGGGCGGTGAGTTGCCTACCTTGCCAGGCTCAAAGCGAGTACGGCGGAGAAAACCGACAAGGTGACAGTTGATAAGCCGCAGAAACCTGGAGACGGGGTGACGTGGACGTACAGCGGCGCACCTCTGGGCTATGCATACTCGGGCATTAAATGGACAAGCACACACTGAAAATTACAGCCAGAGCGCTTCGCGAAAAGCTTGAAATTATCAAGGACCAAAATCCTGACGCCATGACCATGCTCAACCTACTTCGCGACCTGCTATTTTGCCGGGCTGCAGTTGACGCGTTAAGCGCCATTACCTGATCAAAGGTGCTATCACTCACTGCCAAATAGCAGCTCGTCCATTTCATCCCCCTGAGGCGCGAGTTCAAACAACCGGCTTGCCAGTTCACAAATGTGCCGCGACCAGGCAACCTTGGCCACCCACTCCGGCGGCATGCCCGACACCCCATACAAGGCGCCGGCGATCTGCCCCGCCGTCGCCGCCACGCTGTCGGCATCATCGGCAAGGTTGGCAGCCAACAGAATCGCATCCCTGAAGTTGTCCGTATTCCACACAGCCCAGAGCGCCGCTTCCAAAGTATCGACTACATACCCTGACGAGCGAATCTGCTCACGGGTTTTGTGCTTGTACTCCCCGGCATTGATGATCAAGGCCCGGGGCTGCAGGGGGCGCACCTTCGGCGACAACGCCTCTTCCTTGTCCGCGCCATTGAGCGCCAGATGCAGCTGTGCCCCGAACAACTTGCAGCACTCCGAGACCTCGATCGCGCGATGGGTCACGCTGCTCTGCGTCACACTCTCCCACCAGGTTGCCAACAGCGAGTGGCGTCTGAAAATGGGTAGGCGCGAGCCGTATCAACGAACCATTGCCCGCTGTCGAGGCTTCGAGATTGCCCATCCACGCAAGCCCTTGGGCCTCCCACCCTTCCAGGGCTCGGCGGGTGACATTGCCGATGTCGAAGCAGCGGCCATTGGCGCTATTTTCACCCTGCCGGTACCAGCGCACCATGGCATCGGCAAAGGTCGCGAAATCGAACTTGCCTTGGCTTGCGTAGGTGTCTGCCAGGCACAGGGCCATGCTGGTATCGTCGGTCCACTCACCCGGCGCGAGGCGGAACGGCCCACCGCCGACCATGTCGCTGACCTGCCCCTGATCGCGGCGCTGGAACTCCAGAGTGGTGCCTACCGCATCGCCAATCGCCAGTCCCAACAGTGCACCCTGAGCGCGGTCTAGCGCCTGGCCTGGTGTCAAGGTACAGGATCGGTCGTTCAGCCAGGCAGGCTTTGTCCGCGGCAGCCTTGGTGCGTCGGCCTCCGGCATGTAGGCCATGCGTTGTTGCAACTGCGGCGATGTTCGGGGAGCAGATCGGCGTAACGCTTTGCATAGTCGCTCAGGATTGCATCCGGGCTTCTCAGGTCGATCATGCTGATTCCTTGCAGTAGGTTGCTCTCGTCCATGCGCTCATTTTGCTTGACCTGCACTACCCCGGCAACGACCCGAGCAAGTCGCCGACCATGAGGATGGCACCGGCTACGCCGGTGTTCGCGGGTGAACCCGCTCCCACAGGGGCCGTGCAGGCATCACGGTTTTGGCTGAGGCAATTGTTGCTGCAGGCAGGGCACAAACCCTGGGGCCGGCGCTCCCACAGGGATCGCGCACGTTTTCAAGGTTTTTAGCGAGACCGTTGCCTCTGCAGGTGCGGCATAGGCCCGGGGCCGACGCTATTTCCGACGGAGCGCGCGAGCTTTCAAAAGTCACTATCCAAACGGATGGATCGCGCTTGATAACACCCTTTCCGCGCGGCACATTCCGTCGCATTGCCATCATCCTGAGGCGCCTCGCCAATACCTCCGCGAGAAAGCGGTCAGCGCAAAAAATGAGACCGGATTCACTTTTTGCAAAAAACTTTTGCCAAGGATTTTTATCGCATTCCCGCCCCTCGCACACCCACGTTTTCGGGCCTGAACCCCGATTTCCCGTGCCCGAAACCCCTAGTCAACATCACGACGCCATCATTGCGTCACATCACAAAACAGGGAAAAAATCGCCCCCCTCGCGGGAACTTCTTCCGCAGCGAGGTGCCCTACTCGGCATTGCTGGCAACACGATATTCATGTGCCAGCACTCAGGTTTGCCGCCGTCGAGAGGCGCAATTTCAGGTCCACGCCATTGGCGTTTCAGGACGATCAAGCAGGCACATGGACGATGCACCGATGACACAGACATTCGATGTCGAAGCACTGATCAAGCTGCGTAGCCAGACGCGGGCGATCTCCGATGCGCTGAAGGCGCAGGCGGCGGATTACCTCGCCACCGTGGCACCGCTGATCCGTCCGCAAACTCTATTTGGCGAATACCTGCAAGGCGCCCAGCGCAGCAGCGGGCGCGAAACCCAGGGCCACTTCCAGGCCCTGGTCGAACTCTACGAACGTATCGGCTCGGCCGCGCCGTTCCAGCTGGTCACCGAGCTGGAAGTACCGCTGAACCTGATCAGTACCACCCCCGAACTGTTCCCGCTGGAATACGACAAGGCCCTGGAACACAGCGGCCAGGTCATCCGCATCACCAGCCCGACCCGCTGGGTGGTGGGCTTCCACGCCTTCGACCTGGCACGGTTTCGCAACGTCATCAAAGACCCCAACCGCAGCAGCGCCGAGCTGTACCGCTTCGTGGTGCACTACCTGGTGCTGTTCTACTGCCTGAGCAAGTCGCCTGGCCTTGGCCGGCTGTTCGAGGGCCTGCGCTACAGCCTGAGCTTCGAGCGCCTCAAGGGCTTTGGCGACCTGCCGTTCTGCGTCATCAGCTCGCCGGTGCGCTCTGAACTGCCCGACGACTCGGTCATCCGCAGCAGCACGCAGATTGCCGGCAACACCAGCTTCGAAGAACTGGTGGGCCGCGACAACATCCTGGAAATGAACGACGAAATCCGTCAGCGCCTGCTGCTGACGATCGAAGGACTGTAACGCGCCGCGCCCGGTCACGGGCCGCGCATTGTTTCGCAGCGAATTGCTCGCACTGGAGAACACGATGGCGAAGAAGGAAAGCACTCAGCACAAACTCGACCGCGTTCGCGCGCCTCGGGTCCATATCACCTACGACGTGGACATCGGCGATGCCATCGAGAAAAAGGAGCTGCCCTTCGTCGTCGGCGTACTGGGCGACTTTTCCGGCAACCCGCTGGAGCCGCTGCCCAAACTCAAGGACCGCAAGTTCGTCTACATCGACCGCGACAACTTCAACGGCGTGCTCAAGGGCATCAAGCCGCGCCTGACCTACCGCGTCGACAACACCCTGGCCAAGAACGGCACCCAGCTGGGCGTGGAACTGAACTTCAACAGCCTCGAAGACTTCGAGCCACAGAACGTGGTCAAGCAGGTCGAACCGCTGCGCAAACTGCTGGAAGTGCGCAACAAGCTGGCCGACCTGCGTAACAAGATGGGCGGCAACGACAAGCTCGAAGAGCTGCTGATGGACGTGCTGCAGAACACCGAGAAGCTCAAGACCCTGGGCAAGGAATTCGGCCGTGAAGCCGAAGTGAAAGACCCATCCAGCAGCGATCGCGCCTGAGCAGGAGCCCGAACATGACCGACAAGCAAACCGCACCGCAACAGGCCGGCGACCTGGTCGAAGTGGAAAACTTCGCGCCACAGGCATCGTTGCTCGACAGCATCATTTCGCAAAGCCGCGTGGCCCGCTCCGACACCGAGCGCAACCGCACCCGCGACCTGATTGGCGAACTGGTGAACCAGGTGCTCGAGGGCGAGATGACCCCGAGCAAGGACCTGATCGCCGTGCTCGATTCGCGTATCGCCGAAATCGACGCGATGCTTTCCGAGCAGATGAACGAAATCATGCACGCCCGTGAGTTCCAGCAGCTGGAAGCCTCCTGGCGCGGCCTGAAATACCAGGTAGACCAGACCGAGACCAGCACCACGCTGAAGATCCACCTGCTCAATGCCTCGAAGAAAGACCTGGTACGCGACCTGAAGGCCGCCAGCGAATTCGACCAGAGCGCACTGTTCAAGAAGGTCTACGAAGAAGAGTACGGCACCTTCGGTGGCGCGCCTTTCGGCATGCTGATCGGTGACTACGAGTTCAACCGCAACCCCGAAGACATGTACCTGCTGGAGGAGATCTCGCACGTCGCCGCGGCCGCCCATGCCCCGTTCATTTCGGCCGCCTCCCCCGAGCTGTTCGGCTGGGACTCGTTCACCGAAATGTCCGGCCCGCGTGACCTGGCAAAGATCTTCGACACCGTCGAATACGCCAAGTGGAAGTCGTTCCGCGCCTCGGAAGACTCGCGCTACGTCGGTCTCACCCTGCCGCACGTGCTCGGTCGCCTGCCGTATGGCCCCGATACCACCCCGGTGGAGGAATTCAACTTCGTCGAAAGCGTCGATGGCCGCGACCACAACAAGTACCTGTGGATGAACGCTGCCTACGCCCTCGGCACCCGCGTTACCGATGCCTTCGCCCGCTACGGCTGGTGCGTGGCCATCCGCGGCGTGGAAGGTGGCGGCCTGGTCGAAGGTTTGCCAACCCATACCTTCAAGACCGACGACGGCGAAATCGCCCTCAAGTGCCCGACCGAAATCGCCATCACCGACCGCCGCGAAAAAGAGCTGTCGGACCTGGGCTTCATCCCTCTGGTGCACTGCAAGGGCACCGACTATGCCGCGTTCTTCGGCACCCAGTCGGCGCAGAAGCAGAAGCAGTACAACACTGACATTGCCAACGCCAACGCGCGCCTGTCGGCCCAGCTGCAGTACATCTTCGCCACTTCGCGCATCGCCCACTACATGAAGGCCATCATGCGCGACAAGATCGGCAGCTTCGCCTCGCGCATGGATGTCGAGCGCTTCCTCAACCAATGGCTGGCCAGCTACGTGCTGCTCGACGACACCGCCAGCCAGGAAGCCAAGGCCAAGTTCCCGCTGCGCGAAGCCCGCGCCGAGGTGTTCGAAGTGCCGGGCAAGCCAGGTGTGTACAAGGCCGTGACCTACCTGCGCCCGCACTACCAACTGGATGAGCTGACCGCTTCGCTGCGCCTGGTTGCCGAGCTGCCACAGGGCGCGCGCGGCTGACAGGCCGGTGTGTACAGGGATGACACATGAGTAACCAGGCCCGCCTGCTGCCCTCGCTGCTCGACCGACTGCTGGACGACCGTCCGTACCAGTCGGCCGAGCCAGCCGTGCAACGCACCTGCTCGTTGAGCGAGTACAAGGCCAGCATCGTCCGTGACCTGGAGGTACTGGTGAACACTCGCCAGAGCCTGGTCGCCGAAGAGCTGGAGGGCTACAGCCAGCTCGGTGGTTCCATCCTCGAATACGGCATGCCCGACTTCATCAGCCGCAGCGTGCTCGACCCGCATGATCGGCGCCTGATCCAGCAGCAACTGGAACGGGCGATCAGCACAGGGGACCGACGTTTTCGCCGTGTCCGCGTGCAGCTGCTGGCCCAGCAGAACGGCCACCGTATGTTGACCTTCCGCGTGGACGCCGTGTTGCGTCTGCAGGACATCAGCCGCCAGGTGTCATTCGACGCCGTGCTGCAGGTCAACACCCAGGAATACAAAGTGCAGAACCTCAACTGATGCTCGACGAACTGCTGCCCTACTACGAAAAGGAACTGTCGCACCTGCGCTTCCTCGGCCAGGAGTTTGCCGCGCAGTACCCGAAAATCGCTTCGCGGCTGTTGATCGAGGGCGACAACTGCGAAGACCCGCACACCGAGCGCCTGATCGAGGCGTTCTCGTTCCTGTCTGCGCGGGTGCACAAGAAGCTCGATGACGAGTTTCCGGAAATCGTCGAATCCTTCCTCGAGGTGCTGTACCCACACTACCTGCGCCCTACCCCATCGATGTCGATTGCCGAGCTGAGCCTGGGCAAGCACGAGAAAGTCACCGAAGCCTACCGGGTGGCGCGCCATACCGAAATGCATGCCAATGCCGTGGAAGGTGTGGTGTGCAAGTTCCGCACCTGCTACCCGGTTGAGCTGTGGCCGATTGCCGTGCAGCAGGCCTCGTTCGCCGAACTGGAGCGTTCGGCCTTCAACGGCCACAGCGCCGACCTGGTCGCACGCCTGCGCATCCGCCTGGCAGCCACCGGCGATGCCCTGTTCGGGCAGATGGAGCTGGACCGCCTGCGGTTCTTCCTCGACGGCGAGGCGACCCTGATGCTGCAGCTGTACGAACTGCTGTTCAACAACCTGGCAAAGGCCACCCTTAGCTTCCAGGACCAGGGCCGCAGCCGCGAAGTGGCCTTGCCGGCCGATGCCCTGAAAGCCGTGGGCTACGCCCGTGACGAAGGCCTGGTGGACTACTCCGAGCGCTCGTTCCTGGGCTACCGCCTGCTGCACGAGTACTTCACCTTCCCCGACAAGTTCATGTTCTTCGACCTGAACGGCTTTGCCCGCATTCTGCAGGGCAAGGCCATCGAGCAGGTCGAGATCAACTTCTATTTCTCCGACTACGACCTCAGCGAGCGCCTGGCGCGGCTGACACAGAACATCGGGCGCAACAACTTCAAGCTCAACTGCACACCGATCATCAACCTGTTCCGCCAGCAAGCCGAGCCGATCAAGCTGACCCACACCCAGCACGAATACCCGGTCACTCCCGATACACGGCTGCACAACGCTGCCGAAGTCGTCTCGATCGACCGCGTACGGCGGGTGCGCAAACTCGGCGGCATCGACCAGGTCGCCACCTGCCACCCGTTTTTCGAACCCCGTGGCGAGCAGGACCCGCACAGCAGCTTCTGGGTGGCGCGCCGGCGCATCCAGGGTGACGCCACCGCCATGAGCATCCGCGTGGTCGACCGCGACCTGGAGCTGATCGACGCCAGCAGCGACACCCTCAGCATCGGCCTTACCTGCAGCAACCGCGATGTACCGCTGATGCTGCCGTTCGGGGGCGAACGTGGTGACTTCAACATTCCCGCCAACTCGGTGATCAAGGATATCCGCTGCCTGCGCAAGCCCACCGCCACGGTGCGTGTGCCCCTGGGCAAGGGCCTGATCTGGCGGTTGATCGCCCACCTGTCGCTGAACCATATGTCGCTGGTCAGCCAGGGCCGTGAAGTGCTGCTGGAGCTGTTGTCGCTGTACAACTACCGCAATGTTTCCGCCATTCGCAAACAGATCAACGGCATCAAGGCGATCAGCAGCGCGCCGGTGGTCGCACGCATCGGCCACCCGCGGCCGAACTTCGTACGTGGCGTCGGCATCACGCTGACCCTGGATGAAAGCCAGTTCATCGGCAGTGGCGTGTACCTGTTCGGCATGGTGCTGGACCACTTCTTCGGCCAGTACTGCTCGATGAACAGCTTCACCCAACTGACCCTGCGCACCCAACAACGAGAAAAGAGAGTCGTCCAATGGCCAGCACGCACCGGCGATCAGCCCCTGGTCTGATCGATCAGGCCCGAGCCGAGCCGCACCGATTCGAATTCTTTCAATTGGTGCGCCTGCTCCGCCTGCACTACAGCCGTACCGGGCGCATGGACCTGGCAACCCGGCCGCACGAAGACCCGCTGCGTTTTCGTACCCAGCTGTCGCTGGCGTTCCCGGCCAGCGAGGTCAGCGACCTGCACTTCGAGCGCGAAGGCAAGGTGTCGCCGGCCGGCTTGCCGCTGTCGGAAGTGCAGGTCACCTTCATGGGCCTGGTCGGGCCGTCAGGCGTACTGCCGCGCCCGTATACCGAGCTGCTGCTGGAGCGCCACGTGCAGTATCGCGACGATGCCGCCCACGCGTTTCTCGACATCTTCTCGCACCGCATGACCACGCTGTTCTACGAGGCCTGGCAGAAGTACAAATTTCATATCGAGCACGAACGCAATGGCACTTCGGGCTTCGATGGCTACCTGCTCAACCTGGTCGGCCTCGGCCCGCGCGCGCAGCAACTCAAGTTCGAGCAGCAACCAACCGCGCTGCGCCGCGAGCTGTTCAGCTACTTTGCCGGCCTGCTCAGCCAGAAGCCGCGCAACGCGCTGAACCTCGAACGCATGCTCGGCTTCTATTTCTCGCTGCCGATCAAGGTCCGCCAATTCGCCGGGCGCTGGCTGCACCTGCAGCCCGAACAATGCACCCAGCTCGGCCGCCGCAATGCCCAGCTCGGCCACAGCGCCGTAGCCGGCAACCGGGTCTGGGACTACCAGTCGTGCATCCGCATCGAGCTGGGCCCGCTAAGCCTGGCCGACTACCAGCGCTTCCAGCCGGGCACCGCGTGCTACCGCAAGCTGGTCGAGCTGGTGCGCTTCTATATAGGCGCCGAACTGGATTTCGAAATTGCCCCGCGCCTCAAGCGCGAGGCGGTGCCACGCGCCCAGCTGGGCCGCAGTGGCAATGTCGCCCTGGGCTGGCTGGGCTGGCTCAAACGCCCTGGTCGTGACGCGGAGCCTTCGCGTTGCGCCGTCTTCCACATTCCTTACGATGGGGTCGCCTTGTGAACCTGAAGTCTCTGTTCGCCAAGCTCAACGAAACCAGCCGCACGGCCACGGAAAGCGCGGCGGCCCTGTGCCTGTCGGAGCACCATTACGACGTGGAGGTGGAGCACCTGTTGCTGCAGTTGCTCGACAACAGCGACAGCGACCTGGCGCCGATCCTGCGCCACTACGAAGTAGTCGCCGAGCGCCTGCAGGCGCAGCTGGTCACGGCCCTGGGCACCTTCAAGAAAGGTAATACCCGCACCCCGGCGCTGTCGCCGCACATCACCCGCATGATCGAGCAGGCCTGGCTGCTGGCGTCGATCGAATACGGCGTCGGCCAGGTGCGCAGCGCTCACCTGCTGCAGGCCCTGCTCGACGATGCCGAACTGCGTCGCGTGGTGATCGCCTCGGCGCCGGAGCTGGAGAAAATCAACGCCGATGACCTGCGCCTGAACCTTGCCGCGCTTGTAGAAGGCAGCGCCGAGTCCAGGCAGGCCAGCCCGCTGGCCAGCCCGGCAGCGCCAGTGAACAGTGCGAGCAAGGCCGGCGGCAAGACTCCGGCGCTGGACCAGTACACGGTCAACCTCACCCAGAGCGCCCGCGAAGGCCGCATCGACCCGGTGCTGGGCCGCGAGTTCGAAGTAAGGCAGATGGTCGATATCCTTACCCGCCGTCGGCAGAACAACCCGATCCTCACCGGCGAAGCCGGGGTCGGCAAAACCGCCGTGGTCGAAGGCCTGGCCCTGCGCATCGCCCAAGGTGACGTGCCGGCGGTGCTCAAGGATGTGGCCCTGCACACCCTCGACCTGGGCCTGCTGCAGGCCGGCGCCGGGGTCAAGGGCGAGTTCGAGAACCGCCTCAAGGCAGTGATCGAAGAGGTCAAACGCAGCCTGCACCCGATCATCCTGTTCATCGACGAAGCCCACACCCTGATCGGTTCCGGTGGCCAGGCCGGGCAGAACGATGCCGCCAACCTGCTCAAGCCGGCCCTTGCCCGTGGCGAGCTGCGCACCATCGCCGCCACTACCTGGGCCGAATACAAGAAGTACTTCGAGAAGGACGCGGCCCTCGCCCGCCGCTTCCAGGTGGTCAAGGTGGAAGAACCCGACGAGGACAAGGCCATCCACATGCTGCGCGGCCTGCTCGGCAAGATGCGCGAACACCACAAGGTAGCAGTGATGGACGAAGCGCTGGTGCAGGCCGTGCGCCTGTCCAACCGCTACATCACCGGCCGCCAGCTGCCGGACAAGGCGGTCAGCGTGCTCGACACCGCCTGCGCGCGCATTGCCCTGGCGCAATCGTCGCAACCTGGCGCCCTGGAGGACTGCCGCCGCCAGATCGACAACCTGCAGGCCGAGATCGCCGTGCTCGGCCACGAAGCCGGCAAAGGCCACGACCACACTCGCCGCCTGGGCGAGCTGCAGGCTGCCCTGCAGGCCGAGCAGCAGCGGGAGCAGCAGTTGAACACGCAGTGGCAACAGGAGCTGGAACTGGTCGAACAGCTCAAGGCGCTGGACGCCGCCAGCGAGGCCGATGCCAAGCAGCTCAACGCCCTGCGTGCCGAACTGGCCCGCGTGCAAGGCGACCAGCCCCTGGTCCATGCCCTGGTCGACAGCGGCGCCATCGCCCAGGTCATCAGCGGCTGGACCGGTATCCCGCTGGGCAAAATGCTGCGTGACGAGATCGACACCGTGCAGCGCCTGCCGGCCCTGCTTGGTGAGCGCGTGCTGGGCCAGGACCACGCCCTGCACGAGATCGGCAAGCGCATCAAGATTTCCCGCGCGCGCATGGAAGACCCGAACAAACCGATCGGTGTGTTCCTGCTGCTCGGCCCCAGCGGCGTCGGCAAGACCGAAACCGCGCTGGCCCTGGCCGATACCCTGTACGGCGGTGAACGCAACCTCATCACCATCAACATGTCCGAGTACCAGGAAGCCCACACCGTTTCGAGCCTCAAGGGCTCGCCTCCCGGCTATGTCGGCTATGGCGAAGGCGGCGTGCTGACCGAGGCGGTGCGTCGCAAGCCGTACAGCGTGGTGTTGCTCGACGAGGTGGAAAAAGCCCACCCCGACGTGCTCGAACTGTTCTTCCAGGTATTCGACAAGGGCGTGCTGGACGATGGCGAAGGCCGCGAGATCAATTTCCGCAACACGGTGATCATCCTCACTTCCAATACCGGTACCGAGCGCATCATGCAGACCTGCCTGAACGCCACCGAGCTACCGACGCCCGCAGCGATCGTCGAAGACCTGCGTGACCAGCTCAACCATGTGTTCAAGCCGGCCTTCCTCGGCCGCCTGAGCATCGTGCCGTTCTACCCGGTGCAGGACCAGATCCTCGAGCGCATCGTCGCCCTCAAGCTCGAACGCATCGCCAAGCGCTTCGCCCGCAACCACCAGGCCGAGCTCAGCTGCGACCAGGCGTTGGTCAAGGCCATCGCCGCGCGCTGCACCGAGGTCGACAGCGGTGCGCGCAACATCGACAACATCCTGTCCCAGACCCTGATGCCCGAGCTCGCCCAGCGCGTGCTCGAGCGCATGGCCCAGGACACGCCGATCCAGCGTCTTGCGATCGAGCTGGGCAGCGATGGCGATTTCGCCTATCGCGTGGCCTGACCAGTACACGGAGGTTTTGCCGTCATGCAACACAAGCACACCGCCCTCAAACGCCTGACCACAGCGGCCTTGCTAGTGGCGCTGGCCGGCTGCGGGGTCACCGACCGTATCGGCAAGCGCATGGAAGACAGCTGGGCGGCCGACATGCTGGCCGACAGCGAAAAGGTCATCCTGACCTCCGACGGCGGCAACCAGCTCAACCCCGATGCCGAGGGCAAGCCGCTGTCGGTGGTGATGCGCGTGTACCAGCTGACCGACCTCGAACGCTTCGCCGCGACCGATGCCGAGACCCTGTGGGACACCCCGGAAAAGGCCTTGGGCAACACCCTGGTGGAAGCCCGCGAGATCACCCTGCTGCCGGGCATCGGCCAGATCGACCAGTGGCCACTGGCCAAGAGCGCTCGCTACGTCGGCGTGGCAGCGTTCTTCCGCAACGAACAGGACGCGCGCTGGAAGGTCGCCTTCGACGCCAACTCGCTGCGCAAGGACGGTATCTGGTTCTCTTCCGACGGCCTGCGGGTGCTGGTGGACAACACCGAAATCAGCGCCATGCGTGGCGTCGACGTACTGAACAAACCGCCGACCGCCGACCAGCTGGCAGCCGCGCAGAAGGCCCGGGACAACGCACCGACGCTCACCGACAAGGTGCAGGACGCCGTGCTCGACAAGGCCAGCGATGCCGCCGGCAAATCGGCACAGAACACCATGGATTCAACCTTCAACTCTTTAGTGGATAGCGTCAAATGAGCAAGCAGAGCCGGGTGATGTGGTCGGAAGGCATGTTCCTGCTGCCCCAGCACTTCCAGTACCAGGATGAGTTCCACCAGCACCAGCTGGCCGAGGCGACCTTGCGCACCACCCCATTCCATTGGGGTGTGCAGGTACTGCAGGTGGATGAGGACGCCCTGGCCAACGGTTCGCTGCAGCTCAAGCGACTCAAGCTGGTGTTCCCTGACGGCAGCCTTTACGACGCACCGCAGCACGACCCGTTGCCGGCTGCCCGCGACCTCAAGGACCTGCTCAAGGCCAACGACCTCAAGGTTCATGCTGCCTTGAAGCTGCCCGAGCCATTCGGCCTGAACTATGTCGAGGATGGCCAGGAACACAAGGCCGCGCGGCGTTTCCGCAAGCAGTTCGATACCCTGCCCGACCTCAATGAAGGCGAGCTGGAAAACGAAATCACCAGCCTGCGCCTGAACGTGGTGCTGCTGGTGGACGGTGACAGCCTGGACGGCTACAGCCACTGCCCGCTGGCCAGGCTGACCCGCAACAGCATGGGCGGTTTCAATCTCGACCCGCATTTCGTCCACCCCACTCTGCATCTGGGCAGCCACGAGACCCTGGCCGGCATCGGCAAGCGCCTGCTCGGCGCCCTGCAGGCCAAGAGCAAGGCCCTGTCCGGCCGACGCCGCGAACGCGCCGACCAGATCGCCGAGTTCGGCTCCAGCGACGTAACCCTGTTCTGGCTGCTGAACACCGTCAACCGCGCCCACCCGCAGCTGGCCCATCTGCTGGCGCACCCGCGCCTGCACCCCGAGCGCCTGTACCTGTTCCTTGCCGACCTGGCGGGTGGCCTGCTGACGTTCACCCTGGACACCCAGCTCAGCGACATCCCCGAATACGACCATCACGACCCGGCCGCGTCGCTGGTCAAGCTCGACGAGATGATCCGGGTGATGCTCGACAACGTGGTGCCCAACCAGTGCATCGTCATCAACCTCAACCAGACCAAGCCGTCGTACTGGCAGGGCCAGTTGCACGATCCACGCCTGACCGAGGCCGACTTCTATATCTCGGTCCATGCCGACATGCCTGGTGCCAGCCTGCTGGAGCTGGTACCGCGGGCATTCAAGGTCGGCTCGCCGGAAGACATCGAGGTGGTGGTCAACAGCGCGATGCCCGGCGTCACGCTCAACCATGCCGCACGGCTGCCCAACGCAATTCCGGTGCGCCTGGACAACCAGTACTTCGCCATCGAGCCGCATGGCCATGTCTACGAGCGAATGATGAATGCCCAGACCATCTGCTTCTACGCGCCCAGCGCCTTTACCAACCTCAAGCTTGAACTGATGGCGGTGCTCAAATGACCGAAGCCGTATTGCAACAGGGCGCCGTCGCGGCCGCCAACGACAAACCGACGCTCAAGGACCTGGTCCAGGACTTCATCAGCATGGCCCTGATCGTGCGACGTGGTCGTCAGGTCACCTCGGTGCCGGCCTTCGAAGCCAGCGTGGAACGCTTCTTCGCCAACCTGGAACGCGACGCCCGCGCAGCCAACTACAGCGCCGAACAGGTCAAGGACACCCAGTACGCGCTGTGTGCCTTCCTCGACGAGAGCGTGCTGCGCGCGAGCGACAACCAGCTGCGCCAGCACTTCGAGCTGCAGCCGCTGCAGTTCCGCTACTTCGGCGTGCACCTGGCGGGTGAAGGCTTCTTCGAGAAGGTCGATGCGCTGCGTGCCGACGTCAAGCAGAACATCGATGTACTCGAGGTCTACCACCTGTGCCTGGCCTTGGGCTTCGAGGGCAAGTTCAGCCTCGGCCAGAAAGACCAGCTGCGCTACCTGGCCAATACCCTGGGCCAGGATATTGCCCGCTACCGCAAGGCGCCCAAAGCACTGTCACCGGACTGGGCACTGCCCGACCAGGTGTCGCAGATGCTGCGCCACGAGGTGCCGCTGTGGGTTTACCTGGCGCTGATCGCGCTGGTCTGCGTCGCCGTGTACCTGACGCTGGACTGGTTGCTGGACAAGGACGTCGCCGCCCTTTCCGAACAAATCCGCCAGCTGTTCAGTGCCTGAGCAAACGTCAGGTAGCCGAGTCAGGAAGACATGAAAACATTATTGCGCCTTTTGAAGAATTTCTGGTTTCTCCTGCTGCTGCTGTGGCTGGCGAGCCTGTTGACCTGCTGGTTGGTCGCCCCGTTGCTGCCATGGCTGCAACAGCACCTGCCCGAAGCACTGGCAATCATCAGCGCCTGCTTCCTGCTGGTGATCGTGCTGCGCCAATACCAGCGCATTCGCGCCGAGCACAACCTGGAGAACCTGCTGCAGATCGAGGTTGATCGCTCGTGGAATGCCACTGGCGAGTTCCGTGACCAGCAGGTGCTGCGCGAACGCCTCAAGCATGCCATTGCCATGTTGCGCACCGACCGCTCCGCTGGAGGCGGTGGCAAGGCGGCACTGTCCGATTTGCCCTGGTACCTGGTGGTTGGCATGTCGGCAGCCGGCAAGACCTCGCTGCTGACCCATTCCGGCCTGTCGGCCAGCATTGCCACGGCCAACGACAGCGAAAGCGGCACCCAGCACTGCGACTGGTACTTCAGCCCCGACGCGGTAATGATCGACACCGCCGGCCGCTATTTGCGTGATGACCAGTCGGCCAGCGAGTTCTCGGCCTTCCTGCGCATGCTGCGCAAGCAGCGCGGCAAGGCAGCGATCAATGGCCTGGTAATGGTGGTCAGCCTGCCCGAGCTGCTGGCGGCCAACAGCGACGAACGCAATGCCCTGGCGGCCCAGCTGGTGGCGCGGGTGGAAGAGTATGCCGAGTGCCTCGACGCCAACCCGCCGGTCTACCTGATGCTGAGCAAGACCGACCAGTTGCCGGGCTTCAGCCAGGCGTTCGACGGCCTCGATCTGCATGAACGCCAGCAACCGCTGGGCATGACCTTCGGCCTGTCGGAAATCCGCAACAACGGCCTGCACGCCGTGCTGCAGACGCGCCTGGGCAACCTGCAGAACCACATTCGCCAGCATGTCGACGCGCAGGTGATCGCCCTCGGTGCCGAAGCCGACAGCACCCTGTTGAACTTCCCGCAATACTTCGCCGCACTCAGCGGTGTCCTCGAGCAGTTCCTGGAGCACTTCACCCGCGGCCATCGCGGCGGTGCCCCGCTGCTGCTGCGCGGCTTGTACTTCACCAGTGCCCTGCAGACCGGGCAGCAGCTGGGCCAGGTATACGAAGACGTCATCGCCGACGAATTCGCCCTGCAAGCCGCCTACGATGAGCACGCCGAGAACGTCGGCAAGGCCGCGGGCAACCGCAGCTACTTCATCACCGACACCTTCCGCCAGGTGATATTCCCCGATCGCGACCTGACCCTGTACCAGTCGCGCCTGGGCCGCCAGGCTGCGTTCAGCCCGCTGCTGCTGGGCCTGGCCGCCGCCACCGGGTTGCTGTTCATCGGTTGGCAGGCACTGTCGTTCACCAATAACCGCCAATGGCTGGACAGCCTGCGCGGGCAGCTGGCGCAGATCGAGCAGGCAGAAGACCGCGAGCAGCAGCTGGCCGCTGGCAAGGGCCTGGAAGTGCTGCGCGAACAGATGGCCCGCGTCGAAAACCATCGCCTGCAGGGTGTACCACTGCAGTTGGGGGGTGGCCTGTACCATGGCGAAGCCATCCACCAGGTGACTCGCACCGCCTACCTGGCGCAACTGCGCAGCCAGGCGCTGGAGCCGATCGCACGCAGCCTGCAAGTGCAGATGCGGGCCTTCAACACCTTCGCCAACGGTATCAACCAGGAGCTGGAATTCACCCCGGCCCCGACACCGAAAAAACGCAATGGCAAGCCGCTGGCCCCGGCCATTGCAGCCAAGGCCCAGGCTGCGCTGGGCAACAGCCGCGCCGGTGCCTATGCCGCCAAGGTCAACCTGGCCACCGCCAGCGATGCCGCCGAGCTGTCTGCCACCACCGGTGGCCTGTCACTGTCCGAAGAAATGCTCGGGCGCCTCGACGAACAGCAGGTGGCCTCGATCATCGATGCCTACAACACCCTCAAGCTGTACCTGTTGCTGACCGAGCCCCAAGGCCATCCGGACCCGGCCTTCGTCGCTGCCAACCTGCCCCAGGCCTGGGCCAGCGCCGCCACCGAAGGCACTCCGGCCGACGCAGCCGTGATCGCAGAAAATGCCCCGCTTTACGTACAGTTGCTGGAACAAGGCCAGGCGCCGTCGTTGCCGCGTAACGAACAGCTGATCAACGAAACCCGGCAGAATCTCAAGTCGTTCATGATCTCCAGCTCGCTGGTCGATCGCGAGTACCTGCGCCTGCAACTCGAGTCGAGCCGCCAGTTCCCAGCACTGAGCCTGAACGACCTGGTGCCGCAACCGGGCCGCGCGTTGCTGTATGGCTCTGCTGGCGTACCGGCAATCTATACCCGCCAGGGCTGGGACACCTTCGTCAAGCCGGAACTGATCAAGCTGGTGTCGGGCAACCTGCGCAACGAGTCGGACTGGGTGCTGGACGGTGAAGGTGGCGATGCCATCGTGCAAAAGGCCAACTTCGTGCGCGAGTTCATGACCCGCTACAAACGCGACTACACCCAGGCCTGGTACAAGATGGTCAGCAGCGTGGGGGTACGCCACTTCGCCGACCTGGCCTCGGCCTCCCAGCAGCTGGGGCTGCTCAGCGATGTGCAGAACTCGCCGGTGAAGAACCTGCTGGCGGCGGTCCATGACAACACCCAGTGGGACCTGCCGGTCAAGCACGCCATCCCGGCCCCCGGTAGTACCCGCGATGACGGCTTCTGGAGCAAGGTCTCCGGCCTGCTCGACACCAAGGACGCCCTGCCCGCCAATGTCGCCCCGGCCCTGCCGGCGGTGGACGACGGCAGCCTGGCCAAGCGCTTCGAACCGGTGGCGCGGGTATTTGCCGTAAACAACGCCGAAGGCGCCGACAGCACCATCATGGACCGCTACCTGGCCGCCTTGCGCAAGCTCAAGGTACGCATGAACAACATCCAGCGTTCGCAGGATGTGGGCAAGAGCAGCAAGCAGCTGATCAGCGAGACCCTGGAAGGCCAGCCGAGCGAAGTCACCACCGTGCGCAACTACGTGGAAAGCAGCGTCGACACCAGCCAGGACGGCCTGTCGCGCTCGCTGCAGGGGCTGTTCAGCCTGCCTATCCAGTATACCTGGGCGACCCTGCGCGACCCGGCCGGCCAGCAGATCGCCAAGGCCTGGGCCCAGCAGATCGCCAAGCCTTGGGAACAGGTCATGGCACACCGCTACCCGATTGCCGGCAGCAGCCGCAACGAGGCGTCGGTAAAGGACCTGCAGCGCTTCGTCGACCCCGACAGCGGCCTGCTGCCGGCCTTCAAGCGCAACGAAATCGGCAATCTGGCCGGGGGTGAAGGCCTGGGTGTGGGCGACGGCAAGGCACCGGCGCTGGTCAACCCAGGCATGCTCAACAGCATCGACAAGGCCAGCTCCGTGGGCCAGGTGATCGCCAGCCTGTCGGACCGTGACAACGGCTTCGAAATCATGCTGGAACCTTCTGCCAACTTCACCGACATCGTGTTCACCCTCGATGGCCAGGAACAGCACTACCGCAACGGCCGCAGTAGCTGGAACCGCTTCGCCTGGCCGGGCACCAGCAACGCTCCGGGTGCCCGCCTGGATGTGGTCACCCTCAGTGGCGCGCGGGTCACCGTGTTCGACTTCCCCGGGCGCTGGGGCCTGCTGCGCATGAACGAAAGCGCCCGGGTCGAGGACCTGGACGGCATTCAGCAACGCTTCAGCTGGAACACCGCCAGCGGCCGCGTGAGCCTTGTAGTGCGTAACTTCGGTGGGGTGAAACTGACCGACCTGGGTGATGTCAAGGCGCTGAGCGCCCTCAACGACAGGGGCGCCCAATGATCGGTTGCTTCGGCAAGCTGCCGTCGAGCGCAGACTTCGTCAGCCTGCATGGCGCGGCGGAAGAAGTCTGCGAGTTCGACGCCTGGCTGCAGTCTGCGTTGGCGGCCATGCGCCACCGCGAAGACTGGCAGGCATTGTTCGACGCACTGCCGATGTGCTTCTTCAATTACCGCGCGAGCAACGGCAACTGGCTGCTGGGTGGCCTGCTCAGCTCGCGGGATGCCAGCCAGCGACGCTACCCGTTCTTCATCTTCCAGTTGCTCAAGGGCGAGGGAGCCACGATGCTGGTGAACCCGTTCACCCTCGGCGAGCTGTTCAGCGCGCAGATCAAGCCGATGCTGCACCAGGCGGTGCAGGGCGCTGACTGCGCCAGCCTGTTCGAACGCATCAAGGCCCTGCGGCCGCTGCAGGCCCAGGACCTCGACCTGTTCCGCCAGGTGCACGCCAAATTCCTCAAGGATTTCAGCTTGGCCGATGTCGCCCGCGCCCTGCTGCGCTCCTGGCCGGACTTCAAAAGTGACAAGGCGCTTGCGCTACTGCAGGCAAGCCGAGCCGTGCTGCACAACGATTTCGCCGGTGGCATCGAGCTGCCCTTGCCGGCCGAACGCGGCCTGAAAAACCCTACCGCCGACCTCTGGCTGACCTGGCTGACCCGCATGAGCCGGCAGCCCGGCGTGCCGGCGGTGAGCCTGCTGGCCGACGATTTCATGAAGCCACGGCTGTACTGCCTGCCGTCGCGCCACGCCAACTGTGCCTACCGCCTGCTCAGTGGTTGCGCCGAAGCAGGTCAGCATCTGGAGCCGCTCGACCCGCTGACGGTAGCGCCACGGCTGCACGATTACGACCGATCTCTTGAACATGTCATCGGCCAATTCGTCGATGCGCTGGATGCGACGCCTGTATGAACAAGATCAAGTACTACTGCCTGCGCTACCAACCCTACCTGCTGGGAGTGGCGTTCTTCCTGGCGATCTTCCTGGTCTGGGCCATCGGCTGCGCCCTGGGCTTCGCCTCGCTGCATAGCCTGCTGGCCGGTATCGGCGTGTTCCTGCTGCTGTCGGCAGGCTATGTACTGCTGCTTTATCGCGGCGCCGGCCAGCACCACAACCTCGAAGGGTTACTGCGCGACGATGCCGACCAGGCGGTACTCAACGCCACCCCCGCCGACCGCGAAGAAGTAAGCCTGCTGCGCGAACGCCTGCTGCAGAGCATCGAGCGCCTGCGCAGCAACACACCTCGCGGCACCTCGGCCAAGGACGCGCTGTACGCCCTGCCCTGGTACCTGGTGATCGGTCAGCCGGCTGCCGGCAAGAGCACGATGATCCTGCAGTCGGGCCTGAACTTCCCCTATGCCGAACGCGAAGGCGCACGGGTTGCGGGGCTTGGCGGCACGCGCAACTGCGACTGGTTCTTCAGCTCCGAAGCCGTGCTGCTGGATACCGCCGGGCGCTACATGAACAGCCCCGAAGAAGCCGGCAAGTGGCGCGGCTTCCTGCAGCTGTTGCGCCAGCATCGCCAACGCCGCCCTCTCAACGGCTTGATCGTCAGCGTCAGCATCGCCGACATCCTGCATGGCTCGGCCGAGGACCAGGACCGCGTGGCCAAGCGCCTGCGTGAACGGATCCAGGAAAGCTGCGCGCTGCTGGAAGTGCGCCTGCCGATCTACCTGGTGTTCACCAAGTGCGACCTGATTCCCGGCTTCACCCCGTTCTATCGCCAGCTTGACGACGCCGCGCGTGGCGAGGTGATGGGCAAGACCTTCTCGCACAAGGGTTACGAACAGGCCGACTGGGGCCAGCGTTTCGGCAAGGCGATGGACGAGCTGACCGGTTACTGGCAGCAGGTGGCGAACCAGCAACTGGTGCAGCAAGATATTCAGGTAACCCGGCAGAACAATGCGGCCTATCGCTTCCCGCTGGAGCTGGCCGCACTCAAGCCGCGCCTGCAACAATTCGTCGACAGCCTGCTGCGCGCCAACCCGTACCAGAACGCCGAAATGCTGCGCGGTTTCTATTTCACTGCCGCACTGCAGGCCGATGAAGCCCTGTGGGGCAGCCACGGCCAGCATGTGGCCGAACGCTTCGCCCTCGAACATGCCGAAGGCACCGCCACTGCCGTCAGCCAGCCGGCGCCGCTGTTCATCAACAGCCTGTTCCGCAAGGTGATCATCCCCGACCAGCACCTGGTGGCGCTGTACACCAGCAACACGCGGGAGCGCCGGCGCAAGGCGGGCTGGGTTGCCGCCACCGGCCTGGCAGCCCTGGTGCTGTGCAGCCTGTGGGGCTGGTCGTACCTGAACAACCGCGCCACCCTGGCCAGCATCGCCGGAGAACTGGCCCAGGCCAAGGCCGACGACCAGGCTGCCCGCGGCCAGTACGCCGCCTGGCATAGCCTTGACCGCTTGCGCTTCTGGGCCGAGCACTACTATCGGCAGCACCGCGAACAGGGCGTGCCGCTGGGCATGCGCCTGGGCCTGTACCAGGGCCATGAGGTCGAGCCGCTGCTGCGCAGCCGTTACTTCGCCACGCTGCAGAACGTGATGCTCAAGCCCACGGCAGACAACCTGACCCGCACCCTGTACCTGCTGACCACGATCAAGGTGTACCAGCGCAACACCCGCGAACTGCAGCCTGTGAGCGGCGTGGACAGCGTCGAGGCCGAGGCGCTGCCACATGACAACCGCGCGCAGTCGATCGCCGACTTCGGCAAGGCGGCGCTGGATACCTACGTGATGCTCTCGCCGGCCCGACGCGAAAACGCCGACCCGGCGTTTCTCAAGGCGCACCTGCCCGACTACTGGTACCCGGCCATCGCCCGCCATACCGGCAAGAGCATGGCCGCGGCCGCCAGCGAGGCCGGCGGCAACCAGGACTACCTGTACGCCAGCCGCCAGATCACCTTCTACAGCGACCAGATTCGTGAGCCGGATGTGCCGCGTATCCTCGACAACGCCTTCCTGATGTCCAGTTCGCGCAATTACATCGACAGCCTGCGCGCCCAGTCGCTGCGTTCGATCGAGACCATCACGCTGGAGTCCGACACCCTGTTCGCTTTCGGCCGGGCCGACTTCCAGAGCCTGAAGAGCGAGGGCCAGCGCCAGCTGAGCGCGATCGCCAGCAAACTGCTGAACACGCCCGACATCGGCAAGATCATCATTTCCGGCCACGCCGACCAGCTCGGCGACAGCCAAGGCAACCTGCAGGTTTCGAAACAGCGGGCGCAGACCATTCGCACCTACCTGGTCGGCAAGGGCGTACCTGCCGAACTGGTGGTCGCCCAGGGCGAAGGCAGCCGCAAGCCGCTGGTCAACTGCGACCTGCAGCAACCGCGAGCGCAACTGATCAAGTGCCTGGAGCCCAACCGCCGGGTGGAAATCGAAGTACGCGGGCTCAACTGAAGCCCGCTGCAAGAACCGGCTACCCGGGCCTCACAGGAGGAGGCCCGGGTGGCGGAAAGCTACCTCTGCCGACAGGTTCGGCGAGGTCAAAACCAAGGGGCGCATGAGCAACCCTTTAAATGTTGTTAATGGAGAGTTTCACAATGGCATTTGACGCGTATATCCAAATCGACGGCATCCCGGGCGAAGTACTGGATGCAAAGCACAAGGACTGGATCGAAGTGCTGGGCTACGAGTACGGCGCCACCCAGGCCACCTCGGCTACCGCCAGCTCCTCGGGCGGTGCGTCGTCCGAGCGTGTTGCCCTGAGCGACTTCAAGATCCGCAAGGCGGTCGACAAGGCTTCGGCCAAGCTGTTCGAACACTGCTGCACCGGCAAGCACATCGCCAAGCTGAAGCTGAACGTGAACCGCGCCGGTGGTGACAAGGTCACCTACCTGACCATCGACATGGAAGAAGTCGTGGTGTCCTCGGTGCGCTTCATCGCCGGTGGCAACCAGAACGGTGAAGACAAGGCTGTGAGCGACCTGCCGGTCGAAGAAATCAGCTTCAACTTCGCCCGCATCAAGACCACCTACACCCAGCAGAACCGCACCGACGGCCAGGCTGGCGGCAACATCGTCGGCGGCTGGGACCGCACCGCGAACAAAGTGTTTGCCTGATAACCTGCGTACCCGGGGGCCGCTACGGCGGCCCACATCCCACAGCGTGCCAGGTGACCTGGCACGCTGTTCATCTGCCATGACCAGAGTGTTTTATGCCTGAAATCCTCAATGACCTTTCGCTGGCAACGCTGACCGCACCCATCGAGGGTGGCAGTGGCGAAGACTTGAGCTTCTCTGCCTTGTTCGACCAGATCAAGGAGGCACGCCGGGCAGACCCTGACTACCTGACCCAGGGCGACTGGCAAACCGACCTGAAGACCGCCGACTGGGAGCAGGTGGTCAACCTGTCGGCCCAAGGGCTGGCGCAGCAAAGCAAGGACCTGATGCTGGTAGCCTGGCTCAGCGAAGGGTTGGCCCAGCGTGAACATTTCGAAGGCATCACCTTTGGCCTTCGGCTGACCGAACAGGTACTGGAAGCATTCTGGGACACGCTGTACCCAACACTCGAAGATGGCCTGGACGAACGCGCTGCGCGGCTGTCCTGGCTGAAGACCACGCTCACCGACATTGCCGGTGGCTTGCCCATTACCCAAGGGCAGAATTTTGGCGTGTTGCGCTATGACGAATCACGCTACGTAGAAAACCTTGCCTTGCAGAACCCCAAGGCAATGCAGACCGCGCTGAACGAAGGCAAGATCAACGCCGAAATCTTCCAGCGCTCGGTGGCGCTCAGCGACACCGAACACCTGCGCACCAAGGCCCTGCAGATCGCCGCCAGCCTGGAGGCCTGCAAAGCCCTGCAAGCCAGTGCCGACCGCCTGTTCGGCCATGAGGCGCCCAGCTTTGCCAGCCTTGCCGACATGCTGTCGCGCGCCAGCCAGCTGGCTGAAAAACTGCTCAAGGACCGCGGCGTCGAACTGCACCCCGCCACTGCGGCAGCGGCAGAGCCCGAAGCCACTGTTGCCCCCACCAGCGAAGCAGGTGAACCGATGAACACACCCGTCCAGGCCACCACGCCTGCGCCGATGCGCACGACGCCACTGACCCGCGACGAAGCCTTCACCATGCTTGCGGGTATCGCCCAGTTCTTCAAGCAGAGCGAACCGCAAAGCCCGGTGCCCTACCTGATCGAACGCGCCATCAAGTGGGGCAACATGCCGCTGGAAGGCTGGCTGAGCGATGTGATCAAGGACAGCAACGTGGTGGACAACATTCGCGACGTGCTGGGCACCCGCGAGCCAAGATCCTGATGCTGTATCGGCTACACCGGCCTGTTCACGGGTAAACCCGCTCCGCCCAGGTTGTACGCGGTCCCTGTGGGAGCGGGTTTACCCGCGAAGAGGCCGGTACAGGCACCACAAATACTGCTAACGTGAGTGCTCTCAACCGCCAAGGACCGCTCAGATGCCGCCACGTTCACCCGCCCCCACCGGCTTCATTCGCGTTCGTGGCGCCCGCGAGCACAACCTGAAGAACATCGATGTGGATATCCCTCGCGACGCGCTGGTGGTATTCACGGGGGTGTCCGGCTCGGGCAAGTCCTCGCTGGCCTTCTCCACCCTCTACGCCGAAGCCCAGCGCCGCTACTTCGAATCGGTGGCGCCCTATGCCCGGCGCCTGATCGATCAGGTCGGCGTGCCGGACGTCGACGCCATCGAAGGCCTGCCGCCGGCCGTGGCCCTGCAGCAGCAACGCGGCACGCCGAGTGCACGTTCCTCGGTGGGCAGCGTGACTACCCTGTCCAGTTCGATCCGCATGCTCTACTCCCGCGCCGGCAGCTACCCGGCCGGGCAACCGATGTTGCATGCCGAGGACTTCTCGCCCAACACCCCGCAAGGTGCCTGCCCGGAGTGCCATGGGCTGGGGCGGGTCTATGAAGTGAGTGAGGCGACCATGGTCCCCGACCCGTCGCTGACCATCCGCGAGCGGGCCGTAGCGGCCTGGCCGATGGCCTGGCAGGGGCAGAACCTGCGGGACATTCTGGTGACCCTGGGCTATGACGTCGATACCCCCTGGCGCGACCTGCCCCAGCAGCAACGCGACTGGATTCTCTACACCGAAGAAACACCCACGGTGCCGGTGTATGCCGGCCTGACCCCGGCGCAAACCCGCGCTGCGCTCAAGCGCAAGCTCGAGCCGAGTTACCAGGGCACCTTCAGCGGTGCCCGGCGCTACGTGCTGCACACCTTCATGCACTCGCAGAGCGCGCAGATGCGCAAGCGTGTGTCGCAGTACATGCGCCCCAGCCCATGCCCGCAGTGCCAGGGCAAGCGCCTCAAGCGTGAGGCGCTGGACGTAACCTTCGCCGGCTGCGACATAGGCGAGCTGTCGCGGTTGTCGTTGCAGGCGCTGGCCGAGGTGTTCCGTCAGGTTGCTGCCCCAGGCTATCTGGAGCAGCACGACGGCAACCTGACCCTGGAAAAACGCCTCGCCGCGCAACGCATCGCCAACGAACTGCTCGAACGCATCGGTCCCCTGCTCGACCTGGGCCTGGGCTACCTGGCCCTGGAGCGCAGCACCCCTACCCTGTCCTCTGGAGAGCTGCAACGCCTGCGCCTGGCCACCCAGCTGAACTCGCAATTGTTCGGCGTGATCTACGTGCTGGACGAGCCGTCGGCCGGCTTGCACCCGGCCGACAGCGAAGCCCTGTTCGAAGCGCTGCAGCGACTGAAGCAGGCAGGCAATTCGGTGTATGTGGTGGAGCACGACCTGGATACCATGCGTCGCGCCGACTGGCTGGTGGATGTGGGGCCTGCCGCTGGCGAGCATGGCGGCACCATTCTCTACAGCGGGCCGCCCGCCGGCCTGGCCCGGGTCGAGCAGTCATGCACCCGGGCCTACCTGTTCAGTACATTGGCCCAGGCCACGCGCACACCACGCCAGGCCCGCGACTGGCTGAAGCTCGAAGGCATCAGCCGCAACAATCTGCACGACCTCAGTGCCGCATTCCCGCTGGGTTGCTTTACCGCCGTCACCGGTATTTCCGGCTCGGGCAAGTCGAGCCTGGTCAGCCAGGCTCTGCTCGAGCTGGTGGGGGCGCACCTGGGCCATGCCGACCTGCGCAGCGAGCCTGAGGAGCAGAGCCTGGAAGATGAACCGGAACAGGCCAGCGGCGGGTTTGTCAGCGCCGGCCTTGGCAGCATCAAGCGCCTGGTGCAGGTCGACCAGAAACCGATCGGCCGCACGCCTCGTTCCAACCTGGCCACCTACACCGGCCTGTTCGACCATGTACGCAAGCTGTTCGCTGCCACCGAACAGGCCAAGGCACAAGGCTTCGATGCCGGGCGTTTCTCCTTCAACGTTGCCAAGGGGCGCTGCGAGAACTGCGAGGGCGAAGGCTTCGTCAGTGTCGAGTTGCTGTTCATGCCCAGCGTCTACGCGCCCTGCCCGACCTGCCATGGCGCTCGCTACAACCCGGAAACCCTGGCGGTGAGCTGGCAGGGCATGAACATCGCGCAGGTGCTGCAATTGACCGTCGACCAGGCCCTGCAAGTGTTCGCCGAGCAGCCAGCGGCTCGCCGCTGCCTGCAGGTGCTGCAGGACATCGGCCTGGGCTATTTGCGCCTGGGGCAGCCGGCCACCGAACTGTCCGGCGGCGAGGCGCAGCGCATCAAGCTGGCCACCGAGCTGCAGCGCATGGCCCGCGGGGCGACGCTGTATGTACTGGACGAACCTACCAACGGCTTGCATCCGCAAGACATCGATCGGCTGCTGGTGCAGCTCAACCGCCTGGTCGATGGCGGGCACAGCGTGGTGGTGGTCGAGCATGACATGCGGGTGGTCGCGCAGAGCGACTGGGTGATCGACATCGGCCCTGGGGCCGGGGATGCCGGGGGCCAGGTGGTGGTCAGCGGCACGCCACAGGTGGTGGCCGGGTGTGCTGAAAGCCGCACTGCGGCGTTTCTGGCCAAGGCCTTGTAGCGCCTGCACCGGCCTCTTCGCGGGTAAACCCGCTCCTACAGGTACTTACACAGCTTGCAAGATCTGTGGTGAACAGAGATGCCGTCTTGCCATGATTGCGCCGCTCTAGCCCGTAGGTTCTAATCGCGCACGACCCGTTTGCCTTTGTCACCCAAGGAAGTGTCACCATGTACAGGAAGATCGTGCCGCTGGCGCTGTTGGCAACCCTGGCCGGTTGCTCGAACAGCGAGGAAACCAGCGAGGCCAGTTTCCAGAAGGCCGCCCAGGCCTACCTCGATACCCAGTACCCACACTGCTTCGTCGTCAGTTCATTTCCCACCAGAACCCAGGACTTCGACGTCCATGGCACCAACAAAGCGTTGCATGCCCTGGCCCAGGTAGGTGTGGTCAGCGAAAAGGAGATCTCGCGCACCGAGGTGCCCGCCCGCCTGTGGCAAGCGGCACGCACGGACATCTACTACGCCTATGACCTCACCGACGAAGGCCGCAAGTATTACAAGGCAGATAACGGGCTGTGCTTCGGCAAGGCTCAGGTCACCGCGATCGAGCAGTTCAGTGAGCCGAGCGAGGTGACCGGGCAGAAGATGTCGAATGTGACCTATGCCTACAAGATCACCGGGTTACCGGCTTGGGCCGGGGATGACGGGGTCAAGGCCAGCATTGCCGAACTGGGCAAGGCGGTGGCCAGCAATGACGCACCGCTCAAGGAAACCCGGGCGATGGTGCTGACCAGCCAGGGGTGGCGGTTGCAGGAGAAATAGCCGTTTGCCGTGCCGGCCTCTTCGCGGGTAAACCCGCTCCCACAGGTCCATCACAGGCCTTTAGACCTGCGCAGTACCTGTGGGAGCGGGTTTACCCGCGAAAGGGCCGGTACAGACTTACATCCACCAGGCCAGCACCACCGGCAACCAGGCAAACGACAACACCGTAGAACACATCACCAGGTTCGCCACCTGCTCCGGCTCGCGGTTGGCGCGCACCGCCATCAGGTAATTGAAAACCGCCACCGGCATCGCCGACTGCACCACCAGCACCGCACGCTCCAGGTTGCCCATGCCCAGCGCCGCACCTACCGCCCAGCCTACAGCAGCCCCCAGGCCAATGCGCAAGCCGCCCAGCAGCATGCCGCTGCCCACATGGCGCAGGCGAATGCTGGCCAGCGACACGCCCAGTGTCAGCAACATCAGCGGGATGGTCATGCCGCCCAGCAGGTCTGCGGTATTGGCCAGCCAGCGCGGCAACTCGAAATCGAGAAAGATGATCGGCATGGCGCCGGCCAGGCTGATCACGATAGGGTTGCGCAGCAGTGCCTTGAACGAAGCCGCAGTACCGGAAATGGCCATGCCGAGGGTGAACTGGACGATCGACAGTGTCAGGAAGAACGCCACGGCCAGGGCCAGCCCGTGTTCGCCAAAGGCATAAAGGCTGATCGGCAGGCCCATGTTGCCGGTGTTGGGGAACATGAACGCCGGCAACAGCACACGCCAGTGCATGCCCGAAGCGCGGCACACCAGCAAGCCGGCCAGGGCCATGCCCAAGGTGCACAGCAGGCAGGCCATGGCCATGCTGGTGAAAGCGTTCGGGTCCAGCTCGGTGCGGCTGAGCGTGGACAGCACCAGCGACGGGGTGCCGACGGTCATCACCACCCGGGCGATGAATTCGGTGGGGTAGTCCAGGCCCTTGCGGGCCCAGGCATAGCCGATGCCGGCGACGATGAAAACCGGGGCCAGGACGGCGAACAGCGAAGCGAACATGGGGGCCTTCCTTGGGGGTGGGCCCCGCATTATGCCGCAGTCTTCGGTATTGCCGGGGCTGCTTTGCGGCCCCGGGATGTCCGCCCAAGACGCATTCGTGTCGCCCACAGACTGCGGCGTCTCGTCGCACACCCAAGCCCCTTGGGCAAAACCGCGCAAGCCCGTAGAATCGCGCTTCCTTTTCGCCCGTCGCCTTGAACGGTGGCAACCGGCAACGTCGCATCCAGCCCAGGCACATCCGTGCAGCCACTCGGCCCCGTTCGGGTCGAGCCGGTGTGCGCGTCCGAAAAGGCGCTCATTCCGCTCATCCAACTAGAGGTACCTATGTCTCCGCGTTTGCTGGCCATGGCGCTGGCGCCCCTGCTCGGGCTGTTCATCATTGCCCTGGGCAACGGCTTCATGTCTTCCCTCACCACCCTGCGCCTGGGCGCTGCCGGCGAATCAGCCACCACCATCGGTGTGGTCTCCTCGACCTACTTCATCGGCCTGACCCTGGGTGCCATCTTCAACGACCGGCTGATCCTGCGCATCGGCCATATCCGCGCCTATACCAGCTTCGCCTCGCTGATCGCCGTGACCATCCTGCTGCAAGGCCTGTTCTACGACGTCACCTGGTGGTCGGTGCTGCGCCTGATCAACGGCTGGGCGGCAGTGGGCGTGTTCCTGGTGATCGAAAGCTGGCTGCTGCTGGCCGGTGACGCCAAGATCCGCGGCCGCTTGCTGGCGCTGTACATGATTGCCTTCTACGGCGCCGGGGTCATCGCCCAGGCCGGCCTTGGCGAAATCACCCAGATGGGTGACACCGCACCGTTCATGCTGGCCGGCGTGCTCGCCGCCCTGTCGGTACTGCCCATCGTGATCCTGCCGCGGGTGTCGCCACTGCTGGACCAGGTCGAACCGCTCAAGCCGCGCCAGTTGCTGGGCGTTGCGCCGTCGGGCCTGGTCGGCTGCTTCGGTTCGGGTGTGGCCATTGCCGGCATCTATGCCCTGCTGCCGCTGTACCTGCAGCGCATCGGCCTGGATGTGGGCGAGGTCGGCAACATGATGGCCTGGGTAATTCTGGGTGCCATGCTGCTGCAATACCCGGTCGGACGCTGGTCTGACCGCAAGGACCGCCAGGATGTGCTGATCGCCCTGGCCGGGCTGTGCGTGCTGCTGTCGCTGGTCACGGTGTTCCTGCCGTCTGACTCGATCCTGCTTCCGGCCATGCTGTTCTTGCTGGGCGGTGGCGTGTTCACCCTTTACCCGGTGGCGGTCAGCCATGCGGCCGACCGCGCGCCATCGGATGCACTGGTGCCGATGATCCAGGGCCTGCTGCTGATCAACTCGCTGGGTTCGGCCATGGCGCCGGTGGCGATTTCGCCGATGATGACCGAGTTTGGCGAGGCCGGGTTGTTCTGGGCCTTTGCCGTGGTCAACCTGGCCATGGTGTGCTTCTTCATGTGGCGCCGAGGCAAGCGCCCGGCGGCAGAACACCCGGCTCCGTTCACAGCTTCGACCACCTTCTCGCCGACCGGTGCCGAGCTGCGGGTGACCGAAGACCTGATGCACGCGGCGCAGGAGCACCCACCGCTGGAGCCGGTGGAGAGTGCTGCGCCAGCGCAGGCGCAGCGTTCAGAATCGCATTGACTCCGGGGGCTGCCCTGCAGCCCTTTCGCGACACAAGGCCGCTCCCACAGGATGCCCACCCGCTGAAGGAATGCGCCATACCTGTGGGAGCGGGCGCGCCCGCGAACTTAGCCATTCACCAGGTTGGCCGGGCGCTCACCAGCCAGGGCACTGAGCAGGTTGTCCACCGCACAGCGCGCCATGGCCTGGCGGGTTTCCTCGGTCGCCGAGCCGATATGCGGGGTCGCCACCACGTTGTCCAGCTGCAACAACGGCGACTGCGCCGGCAACGGCTCCTGCACGAACACATCCAGGCCGGCGCCGCGTATGCGCCGGGCACGCAACGCTTCGATAAGCGCTGGCTCATCCACCACGCGCCCGCGGGAAATGTTCACCAGAATTGCCTGGGGCTTCATCAGCGCCAGCTCCCGCGCGCCGATCAGGCCTTCGGTGCTGGCACTCAGCGGCACGGTCAGGCAAACGAAATCCGCCTGCTGCAACAGCTCGTCCAGGCTGCATTGACGCGCAGCATGGCGCGCCTCCACCTCTGGCTTTGCACGCTGACTGTGATACAGCACACGCATGCCAAAGCCGGCCGCGGCGCGCCGGGCCAGGGCCTCGCCGATGCGGCCCATGCCGACGATGCCCAGCGTCTTACCGTGCACATCACTGCCGAAATGCGCCGGGCCGAGGTTGGCCTGCCAGCTCCCGTCTCGCACCCAGTTCGCCAGCTCCACCACCCGCCTGGCGGTGGCCAGGATCAAGGCAAAGCCCGTGTCGGCGGTGGTTTCGGTCAGCACGTCGGGAGTGTTGGTCAACATCACGCCACGCCGGCTGAGTTCGGCGATGTCGTAGTTGTCGACACCGACCGAAACGCTGGACACCACTTCAAGCTGTGGCGCCAGGTCGAGCAGGCTGGCATCCAGGCGCAGGCTGGCCCCCAGCAGCCCGTGCGCCCCCGGCAAGGCATCGCGCAGACGGGCCAGGCCATCGGGCTGGGAGGTATCCACCCAGGTCACCTCGACGCGCTCTTGCAGGCGTGCCATCAAGTCGTCGGACAGGCGTTTGTACAGGACGATTCGCTTCTTCATTGCACAGGTTCCTAATGGTTCATGGCCAGACGCGAGTTGCCGCGCTTGGCCCGGCCGGATGTCTGGGAAGTATTGAGTGCGGCGGTAAGCGCCACTGCGGCCAGCAGCGCACCGCACATGAACAGGTAGGAGGCACCAGGCCCGCCGGTGACGCCATTGAGGTAACCCACCAGCCACGAGCCACCGAACGAGCCCAGCGCGCCCATGCTGTTGATCAGTGCCATGGCACCACCGGCGACGTTGGCCGGCAGGATCTCGGGCACGATTGCGAAGAACGGGCCATAGGGTGCGTACATGCAGGCGCCGGCGACCACCAGCAACGCGTACGACAGCCAGAAGTGCTCGGTGCCCAAGGCGTACGAGCCATAGAACGCGACGGCGGCGATCAGCAGTGGCGGCCAGACGAAACGCTTGCGCTTCTGCAGGCGGTCGGACGCCCACGACACACCGACCATGCCCAGCACCGCCGCCAGGTAAGGTACCGACGACAACCAGCCGGCCTGCACGATGTCGAGGTTGGCCGCCTGCTTGAGGATCGACGGCAACCACAGCACGAAGCCATACACACCGATGCTCCAGCAGAAGTACTGCAGCGAAAGGATGATCACCTGCGGCGAGCGGAACGCCTCGCGGTAGTTCTTCACCGGCTTGATACCTTGCTGCTCGGCAGCCAGCGCCTGTTCCAGGGCGGCCTTTTCCTGCTCGCTCAGCCAGTTCACCTGGGCCGGGCGGTCATCCACCAGGCGCCACCAGAAGAACGCCCAGATGACGGCGGGCAGGCCTTCGATGATGAACATCCAACGCCAGTCGTAATGCTTGACCAGGTAGCCCGACACCACCGACATCCACAGGATGGTCACCGGGTTGCCGAGGATCAGGAAGGTATTGGCGCGCGAACGCTCGGCGCGGGTGAACCAGTGGCACAGGTACACCAGCATGGCCGGCATCACCGCCGCCTCCACCACCCCGAGCAGGAAGCGGATGGCGATCAGCATGTAGACGTTGCTGACCACGCCGGTGAGCGTGGCAAGGCCGCCCCAGAGGATCAGGCAGACAAAGATCAGCTTCTTCACACTGCGCTTTTCGGCATAGATGGCACCGGGCACCTGGAAGAAGAAGTAACCAAGGAAGAACAGTGCCCCCAGCAGCGAAGACAGTGCGGGGGTGATATGCAGGTCTTCAGCCATGCCGGAAGCGGCGGCGAACCCGTAGTTGGCGCGGTCCAGGTACGCCAGGCTATAGGTGAAGAACACGATCGGGATGATGTACCACCAGCGGCGAGGTGCCAGGCTTTGGCTTTGCATGGTTCGTTTCTCCTGAGCTTTTTGTTTTTGTTGCAACAGGTGTTTCGGGTCAAGTGTTCAGGCGCTTCTGCGCAGGTCGTGGGCTTGCAGCTCATGGCGCAGCGGCAGCCCTTCCATGTCGCCACGCGACTGCACGGCGCGGCTGCCGCACCAGTTGCCACGCGCCACTGCCTCGGCTACCGGGTGGCCGTCCAGCAGCGCACTGAGCACGCCGACGGCAAAGGCATCGCCGGCGCCAACGGTGTCTACCACCTGGCTGACCGGCACTGGCGCCACCTGGCCTTCGCCCTTGGCGCTGCGGAAGTAGGCACCGGCGTCGCCCAGCTTGATCACCACCAGTTCCACCCCTTGGTCGAGGTAGAACGCAGCGATGTCTGCCGGGGTGTGCTGCCCGGTCAGCAGGCGGCCCTCTTCCAGGCCTGGCAGCACCCAGTCGGCCTTGGCCGCCAGGGCATTGACTTCGCGCACCATGCTGCTTTGGTCAGGCCACAGCGAGGGGCGCAGGTTGGGGTCGAACGAGATGCTGCGCCCGGCGGCACGCATGGCGTCCATCAACGCATGCGACAGCGCCCGGCAGCCGTCCGACAGCGCCGGCGGGATGCCGGTGGCGTGCAAGTGGCGGGCCTGCAGAGAACCCGGGCGCAGCAGCGCCGGTGACAGCCGGCTGGCTGCCGAACCACGGCGGAAGTACTCCACCGCCGGGTCGCTGCCGTCATCGCAGCGGGCCTTGAGCTGGAAGCCGGTGGGGTAGCTGGCATCCACCTCGACGCCGGAGCAGTCCAGCCCTTCGCGGCGCAGGCTGTCGAGCACGAAACGGCCCAGCGAATCGTCGCCCACCCGGCTCAGCCAGCGGACCTTGAAGCCCAGCCGCGCCAGGCCGATGGCCACGTTGCTGTCGGCGCCGGCAATGCGCTTGCCGAACTGGCCGACACTGGCCAGGTCGCCGGCCTGCTCGGCGACGAACATGGCCATGGTCTCGCCGAAACACAACACGTCATGCTCATGCATGGCTCAGCTCCTCGCTCGATACGCCCTGCCCCAGCGCCGCCAGGTCGCGCACCTGGGCACGGGTCAGCGCCAGCAGATCGTCGCTCACCAGCGGGTACTCGACAGCGCGTACCACGCCAGGGGTGAACTCGGCCATCAGCTCGGCCCACTCCTGCAGGTCCGATGCCTCTGGCGGTACGGCAACCAGGCGCCCATCGGCCCGGCACTGCACGGCCTTGCAGTGCACATAGCGCACCCAGCGGCCCAGCTGGCGTGCGGCATGTCGGGCAGGCTCGCCCTGCCACTGCCAGTTACCGATGTCGAAAGTCATGCCCAGGGTCAGCCCGAGCTCGTCGGCGCGCTGGAAAAACTGCTGTAGGGGTTCGATCCGTCCACCATGCGCGGTCTGGTCGTTCTCCACCAGCAGCAATGGCCCATGCGCCGGCAACAGCGTCGCCAAGGCCGCGACGTCACAGCCCGCATGGTAGTGGCCCAGGGAAACCTTGAGCGCGACCGCGCCAAGGGCACGGGCAGTTTCAAGCTTCTGCGCCAATTGCGGGTCAGGCACGCCTTGTGCGGTCCACAGTTCCAGGGGCGTGGAATACAGGCACTCCAGGCGTAGCGCGGCAATGGCTGCAGCCAGCGCTGCAGTGTCCGGCGCACAAGTGAACAGTTCTTCGCGCAGCTCCACGCGGGTAACGCCGGCGGCAGCCAGCAGGTCAAGGAATTGCTCCTGGCCACGCTGCCGGACAAAGTCGGCACCGTAGCTGGAGAGGCTGATGGAAACGGGGTTCGAGTGCATTGTTCTTGTCCTTATGAAACCGGTTTCATTTTTTTGATGACAGCAGGCACGCAGGTGCCTGCCTGTGATTACTGTGGCTGGGTTGAACCTCGGATGATCAGCTCGGCCTTGAAGTCGATACGCCGGGCTGCCCCGCTGTCGCCGCGCAGGCGGCCAAGCAGACTCTCGAATGCCGCCACGCCGATTCGCTCGGTGGGCTGGGCCAGTGCAGTGATGCCGCTGCCGACCAAGGGGTACCAGTCGAGGTCGTCGAGGGCGATCAGCCCGACGTCCACGAACAGATTGCGCCCTGCTTCGTGCAGGGCCCGGGTCACGGCCAGGGTGGCGACACCGTTGAAGGTAAAGATGGCCTGCGGGCCATGGCCGTTGCCGGCGAGGAACGCAGCCAGCTGCTCATCAAGCCCGGTGCCGGTCTCCAGCACCTGTTGGCGCATGCCGGGGCGACGGCTGACCGAGGATCCGAACGCCTGTACTCGCTCCAGGCGCGAGCTGGTGCCATCGAGAGGTTCGGTTACCGCCAGGATGTCGCGGTAGCCTTGAGCTTGCAGGTGGTCGAGGGCCTGCTCGACCGCGTCGGCATTGTCCAGGCCAACCAGGTCGACATTCAGTTCGGGCAACTGGCGGTCGACCAGCACCATGGGGATGTCGCGCTGCAGGTTGAGCAATTCGCCGGGGTGATGGCCAAGCGTGTTCACGATCAGCCCTTCGACGTTGTAGGACTGCAGGGCCACCAGATGGTGACGCTCCTGCTCGTCGTCGCGGTTGGTGTTGCACACCACCAGGCTGTAGCCATGCTGGCGGCAGGCTGTTTCCACGCCATGCATCACGGCCACTGAATAGGGGTTGAGGATATCGGCCACCAGCATGCCGATCAGGCGCGTCTGGCCGCGCTTCAGGCCACGGGCCATCTGGTTGGGGCGGTAACCGAGGCGCTCGATGACCTCTTCCAGGCGCTTGGCGGTGGCTTCGGCGAGCAACTGGCGGTCACCGCCGATGTAACGGGAGACGGTGGCCTTGGAAACGCCAGCGACACGCGCTACTTCGCTGATGGTGACCCGTTCGCGGGCATGGGCAGGCGCGTCGGTCATGGGCTGTCCTTATGATTGTTGTGATAGCGATGAAACCGGTTTCAATACAGCAAAATCGCACGCGTTCGTCAACATGCCGTTGGTCGGGAGTGCGATATCCATGCGTAGTAAATGCAATAAGAATTCTATTTAACTAACTGATAAATAAAGAAAAGTAAATGCAAAACCCTGTGGGAGCGGGTTCACCCGCGAATGCGATTTTGAATGTGCCGACGCATTCGCGGGTAAACCCGCTCCTACAGTGGATTGGGGGTGCAGACAGAGGGATGCAGTTAACGGAGGGATTTCACGTCACTGGCAGTGACGGCACTGCCCTGGTTACCCCAACTGGTGCGAATGAAGTTCACCACCTCGGCAACCTCCTGGTCACTCAGGCGCCAGCCGAACGCCGGCATGGTGAAGTTCGACGGTGCCGCGTGCGTCGCCGGCACCGTGCCCCCCGCCAATACTACGTGGATCAGCGATGTGGCATCCGCCGTCTGCACCACCGGGTTGCCGGCCAGGGCCGGGAACACGCGGGTATAGCCCTGGCCATCGGTACGGTGGCAGGCCGCGCAATTGTCGATGTACACCGCCGCCCCGGGCTTGCTGTCGTCACCCTTCCATAGCGCATCCGCCACCTGTTTGTCGTACACGTGCGGCTGGTCGTCAGGGTTGCTTGGCGGCAACGTCTTCAGGTAGCGGGCGATAGCGGTCAGGTCGGCGTCGCTCATGTGTTGCATGCTGTGCTCGACCACGTCGCTCATGCCACCGAACACGGCGCTGCGGTCGCTACGGCCAGTCTTGAGAAACTGCACCAGCTGCTCTTCGCTCCAGCTACCCAGGCCGTCCTTGTGGTCGCCACGCAGGTTCTTGGCAATCCAGCCTTCCAGCGGTGCACTGCCAGCCAGGAACTGCTCGCCCTCCTGTGGGCTCAGTGCCTTTTCCTGCATGGTCAGTGCCCGCGGCGTATGGCACGCGCCACAGTGCCCCAGGCCCTCGACCAGGTAGGCACCGCGGTTGACCACCGGGTCGGCTGCCGCCGATGCCTGCCAGGGCTTGGCCTCTGGCGCGAACAACCCGCGCCAGACCGCCAGCGGCCAGCGCATGCTCAGCGGCCAAGGGATATCGGTGGCCTTGTTCGTCTGCTCGACCGGTTCCACGCCCTTCATGAAGTAGGCATACAGCGCCTGCATGTCCTGCTCGCTGACGCGCGCATAGGACGGGTATGGCATGGCGGGATACAGGGTGCTGCCATCCTTGCCGATGCCCTTGCGCACCGCCTGGTCGAAGTCTTCGAAGCTGTACTGGCCGATACCACTGGCCGCCGGGGTGATGTTGGTGGAGTACACCGTGCCGATCGGTGTTTCCATCGGCAGCCCACCGGCGAACGGCTTGCCGCCCTTGGCGGTATGGCAGGCGACGCAGTCGCCGGCGCGGGCCAGGTACTCGCCCTGGCGCACCTGCGCATCGTCATTCGGCGCAGCCTGAGCAGCCACGCTGGCACCCAGCAGGGTTGCGATCAACATTGTCTTCATGCGCATCGCTCCTCAAGCCTGAACCAGCGGGCCAGGGTTTTTCAGGTACTGCTCGCGGATGGCGCGGGCTGACCAGTAGGTCAGCGCAGCCACCAGCCCGGTCGGGTTGTAGCCCAACCCTTGGGGGAACGCCGAAGCCCCCGGAACGAACACGTTGTGCACGTCCCAGCTTTGCAGGTAGCGGTTCAGGGCACTGGTCTTCGGGTCGGTGCCCATGATCGCGCCGCCGTTCAGGTGGGTGGTCTGGTAGCTGGCGGTGTTGAAGTGGTCCTTGACCTTCTTGCCCAGCACGGCAATGGTCTTGGGGTTCATCGCCTGGGCGATCTTGCTCAGCTTGTCGACCATGAACTGGTTCATCCTGATGTCGTTTTCCTGCCAGTCGAAGGTCATGCGCAGCAGCGGCTGGCCGTAGGCGTCGCGGTAGGTCGGGTCGAGGTCCAGGTAGTTGCCACGGTAGGACTGGTGGGCGCCGTGGGCGTCCATCGACACCTGGTGGGTGTAGTAATCGGCGGTGGCCTTCTTCCAGGCGCTGCCCCAGGCCGGTGTGCCAGGCGGGGTGGCGCCGCCGGCAATCGGCCGTGTGCCGGCCTGGTTCACCCACATCGGCGAGCCACCGACGAAGCCGTGCGGGCCATGGTCGAAGTTGTCGGCGTTGAAGTCATCGATGGCGATGCCATTGCCACCGGCGCCGATGAAGTTGTTGGTGTAGGTGTCCTTGTCGAAGAACGCCTTGACCGTGCCCATGTTCTGGTAGGCGAAGTTACGCCCGACCACGCCTTCGTTCCTGATGGGGTCGTACGGTTTGCCGATGCCGGACAGCAGCATCAGGCGTACGTTGTTGAACTGGAACGCCGCCAGGATCACCAGGTCCGCCGGCTGCTCCACTTCCCGCCCCTGGGCGTCGATGTAGGTGACGCCGGTGGCCTTGCGCTTGCTGTCGTCCAGGTTCACCCGCAGCACATGAGCGTTGGGCCGCAATTCGAAGTTCGGCACCTGACGCAGCGCCGGCAGGATGTTCACGTTGGGCGAGGCCTTGGAGTACATGTAGCACACGTAGCCGCTGCAGAAACCGCAGAAGTTGCATGGCCCCATCTGCGCCCCGTACGGGTTGGTGTACGAGCCGGAGGTGTTGGCCGAGGGCAGGTTGTAGGGCTTGTAGCCCAGGCTGGCCGCCGCCTTTTCGAACAGCCTGGCCGACACCACGTTTTTCTGCGAAGGCAGCGGGAACGGGCTGGAACGGTCTGGCGCATAGGGGTTGCCGCCCTTCCCTTCGCCAACGACCTGGCCGTTGACGGTCCAGGCCTGGCCAGAGGTACCGAACACCTTCTCGGCGAAGTCGAAGTGCGGTTCCAGTTCTTCGTAGCTGACCCCGAAGTCCTGGATAGTCATGTCTTCGGGGATGAACTTGCGCCCGTAGCGTTCTTCGTAGTGGCTGCGCATGCGCACCTCCATCGGGTCTACCCGGAAGTGCACGCCAGACCAGTGCAGGCCTGCGCCACCTACACCTTTGCCCGGCAGGAAGGCACCGAGCTGGCGATTGGGCAGCGCCACGTCGTTCATGCCGTGGCGGATGGTGACGGTCTCTTTGGACACATCGACGAACAGCTTCTTGCGCACGCTGTAGGTCAGCTCGTCGATCACCTGCGGGTAGCTGCCTTCCGGGTAGGTGTCCTGCATCGGCCCCCGCTCCAGGGCCAGCACTTGCAGCCCCGCCTCGGTCAGTTCCTTGGCCATGATCGCGCCGGCCCAGCCGAAGCCCACGATCACCGCGTCCACTTTCTTCATCACGGTCGTCATGCCTCAGGCCCTCTCGCCACGGATCGAAACAGCGGGGAACGGGTAAGGCTCGTTGCGCTCGACCCAATCCATGAAATCGGCACGGGCGCCGGGGAAGCCGATCTGGGTCCAGCCGACCATGCCTTTGTTGCCGCCATGGATCGGGTCGCAGAAGAACCCTTCACGGGTGTTCTGCACCAGCAGGCTGAAGAACACCTTGGCTGGCACGGCGTCGAAAACCAGCTCTCCAGCCTCGATCTTGCTGAGAATGCGGTCTCGGGTAGCGCTATCTTGCGCAGCAAAAACTTGCCCGGAATTGGCCTTGCACCAGCCATCCACGGCGGCGATGCCCAGGCGGTAGATCTGTTGCGGGCTGAGTTGCAGCTGGTACCCCAGTTCGGGCGCGGCGTCGGCCTTGAAAGGGCCTTGCATGTACCACTGCGCGCCAGTTGCGTAGGGGGTGTTCATCTGCCGGTCGATGAATTCGGCAGCGCCGGCTTCAAGTGCGCCAGGGCCAAGTTCGTCGGCCGGGATGATGCGCGAGACGGCAGCCTGCACGAAGGCCCACTCCTCGGCAGTGAAGAAAGTCGGCTGGTAGTTGCCCACAGGCGGCGTGGCCGGCACTTTGGGCTCGTGTTGCGGGGCCGCAAGCAGCTGACTGGCACCCACGCCAAGCCCCGTGCTGGCCACTGTGACCACAGGGATCAAGGTCAAGGTCTTGCGCAGAAAGTCCCTGCGCGGATTGTCGGGGGCATGCTCAGGCATTGCGAATCCTCATCGGCTGTGTGCGGCCTTGAAAAGCGCCATCTGATTTTCAATATGGGGGGGTCTTGATGGGCCATCAAAAAAACAGCCGGATAATCTAGCGCGTTCAGAAATGTTTTGAAACCGGTTTCATGCCGTGCTTGCCTGCCATAAAAGATGCTCCTAAGCCTATGCATCCAGCCAAGGGTATTTTTCACACTAAGGACGCTTTGAGCTGCATCTTCAGATTCTGAAATGCACAAAAGAAGAATCTTCCTACGATCGCATCGGACGTTTCGGGATTCCCGATAGATTGATTCCTGGTTTACGTTCGGGCTTCAGCCAAATGCCTGCGACTAGCCGCGTGGATACTCCATGCCACCATGCAGCGATGGCGCGCCGACAAACGAGGATTAAGGATGTCCGATGAGCCCGATGTCACTGTGAAAACACTACACAGGAAGAAAAAGCCGGTCCTGCTGGAGGATATCCAAGGGAACCCGCTACCTCGCTCCAGCACCGAATCCGGGCAAGCCATGGATCTTCCTGGCTACTCAGCCGACCCGGACTTCCAGCTACGCGGCGGCTTCGCCAACCTGATGCTCGACGCGGCCAACCCGCTGTTCGGCCTGGTCATACGCCTGCGTACGCTGGATGACCTGCCCAACATCGAACAGGTGCACAAGACCCTGCAGATTCAGGTCAGCACAATCCGCGAGGAAATACAGCAGCACGGTTATTCCTCTGTGCACCTCGAAGCCTATTCCTATGCCTTGTGCCTTTACCTGGACGAGGCCGTGATGAGTCGGCCCTGGGGGAACAATTCGTGCTGGAGCCACGAACCGCTGCTCAGCATCTTCCATGGCGAAACCCAGGGTGGCGAGAAGATCTTCGTGTTGCTGGAGCGGTTGATGCAGTCTCCGGAGGAGTTCCAGGATGTGCTGGAGTTCCTGTACTTCTGCTTTTGCCTGGGCCTGAAGGGCAAGTACGCCCTGGACCCGAAGTGCGATGAAATCATCAACGCCCTGATTTCGCGGATGCACAAGGTCATTCGTGAACTGCGCGGCCCCACGCCGGAATTCCCGGGCGATCCCTATACCAACGTGGTCCATCGCCCCCACCGTATGCGGCGTCGGGAATGGCCCTGGTGGAGCCCGTTGGTGATCTCCGCCATCGCCATGGTCTGCGCCTACTGCTACTACAGCTACCGCCTGAGCTTGATCACCGCCGAGGTGCTGGAGTCGCTTAACGGCATTTTGCAGCAGTAGCAAAGGGGATCCGCATGCCTAGCCAATCCGACTTGCGCTTCACCTTCCAGCCGCTGGCTGGCCAGATTGACTTCGAGGTGGTTTCGTTCGAACTCGACGAAATGATCAGCTCACCGTTCCAGCTGAAACTGGAATTGATCAGTTTTGAAGACGAGGTCGACTTCGGCCAGTTGCTCGACCAGCCAGTGCTGTTCACGATCTGGCGCGGTGAGCGCCCCCTGCGCTATGTGCACGGCCTGGTCAGCAGTTTCAGCCAGGGTGAGACGGGGTTCTATCGCACCCGTTACCGCGCATTGGTCGAGCCCGTGCTGGCCCGTGCCTGCTTGCGTTCGAACTGGCGCATCTTCCAGCAGAAGACCGTGCCGCAGATTCTCGAATTGATGCTCAGGCGCCAGGGCATTGCCCGTTTCGAAATCAACAGCATGGGCGAGCATCAGGTGCGCGAGTTCTGCGTACAGGCCGGTGAAACGGACCTCGACTTCATCGCCCGCCTGGCGGGGGAAGAGGGTTTCGTCTATCGCTTCGAGCACACGCCGAAACACCACCAGCTGGTCATCACCGACCGACTGCTGGCGCTGGGACAGATCAGCAGGAGCGCGATCAAGGCCGACGACGAGGATGAAGACTTCTTCGACGAAGACGACATTGGCCCCGACCAGGTGCTGTACCGCGCCAACAGCGGTGGCGACCAGGCCAGGCCTTGTCTGCGCCGCCTGCGTTACAGCGAACAGGTGCGCACTGCACGTCAGGTGCAGCGGGACTACACCTTCACCAACCCGCAGTACCGGCAGGAACACCGCGCAGGTGACAGTAGCATCACCCATCAGTCCCGGGACTATGAGCGCTTCGACTACCCCGGCCGCTACAAGCGCGATGCGGTCGGTGTACCCTTTACCACTACCCGCCTGACGGCCCTGCGCCATGACGCCCGTATTGCCGAAGTCGAGGGTGACGATGTACGCCTGCAACCGGGGCTGAGCTTTACCCTCATCGAACACCCGCGCAAAGACCTCAACGCCCATTGGCGTGTGATGCGTGTACATCACGAGGGCAGCCAGTTCACCAGCCTGCAGGAAGAAGCTGCCGGGGCCGAACAAGGAACGCGCTACTCGCAGGAAGCCGTGCTGGTGCCCGGCCGGATCGAATGGCGTCCGGCGCCACTGCCCAAGCCACGCATCGACGGCCCGCACATGGCCACGGTCGTCGGGCCGCCCGGGGAAGAGATCTACTGCGACGAGTGGGGCCGGGTCAAGGTGAGCTTCCCCTGGGACCGGGAGAGCGAGAACAACGAGTTCAGCTCCTGCTGGGTGCGCGTGTCGCAAGGCTGGGCCGGCGGTAGCTGGGGTTCGATGGCTATCCCGCGCATCGGCCAGGACGTGATCATCCAGTACGTCAACGCCGACCCCGACCAGCCGATGATCACCGGGCGTACCTATTGCGGCGACCAACTGCCGCCGTATGACCTGCCCGAACACAAGACCCGCATGACCATCAAGAGCCAGACCCACAAAGGCGATGGCTTCAACGAGCTGCGCTTCGAGGACGAACTGGGACGACAGGAAGTCTTCATCCACGCAGAAAGAGACCAGAACAACATCGTCAAACATGATGAAACCACGCAAGTCGGGAACGACCGCACCGAGCGTGTCGAAAGGGATGAGACCCTTTCGATTGGCCAGGACCGCCGGGAAGAGATTGCCCGGGACGAGTCCGTCAATATCGGTCAGGACCGGACCCACCAAATAGGCAACGACGACACCCTGACCATTGGCCGGACTCATACCATCATCACCGGCCTGGACCGGATCGAACAGGTCGGCAACCACCGCCAGGACATCACCACAGCCAATCACACGGTAGAAATTGGCGGTCACCTGGAACAGAGCGTGGCCGGTCACAACACCTTGCAGACCGGGGAAGCCATCCGCCACACAACCAAGGTCTATGACATCCAGGTCAGCGAAAGCCTGACTATCAGGAGTCCGGCCGGGTTGCTGCGCATAGATCGTGCCGGTATCACGTTGGACGGACTGGCACTGGCCTTCAAAGGGCCTGTGAGTCAGCAGGCCAAATGCAGCCAGCACATGACATCGACCTTCGGCGTACCAGAGCCCGGCGAGCCCATTTGCCTCAGCTGCTTGCTGAAAGCGATCGCGGATGGCCACAACATGATTCGCATGGAAGGAGCAAGCTGATGCCAAGCCCATTTATCAGAACTATGGTGGAGGTGCTGCGTACCTCCGACCGCTATCGTCTGAGCGCGATCGTGGAAATGGCCAAGCTGTCAACCAGCGTGCAGGAAAAGTTGACCCGGCACTATGAAGATCGCTGCTGGCCACTATTGCAACAAACCCAATTCCACAACCTGCGAACAGCAGGCCCTTGGCTGTTCGGGTCGCGGCTAGGCTCCGATGTGTCGGCCCAGTACGATTTTCAATGGCAACTCGAACAGCTTGCTTCGGGCGCGGTTTGCGGCTGGATCGTCAGTGCGTTACCAACTGCCCAACTTGCCCAGCATCTTAGCCACGCCAACATCGTGACGGGAGCAGACGGCCATTTGTACCTCCTGCGTTTCCACAACGCTGCAGCTTTGCGAGTGCTGGATACATATCGTGAGCTGCCAGGGATAAGCGAATGGCTAGCTCCCATCCATCACTGGTGGTCGCCTGTAGCGCACCCGAACAAGCGGTTGTGGCTACAAGTATCCGGTGCTGATCAGCCTCCGCCCCTGCACCTCCCACAAATCACGCTAAACGAAGAATGTTGGGCTGAATTGGCGGGAGACCCGCTGAGCTATCAACTTGCCGAGTTGATCAAGGACGAGCCGTCTTGTGCGGCCTTCGCCACTGCTTGCCACGGAACAAGGGTTGGTTTGATCCAACACTAACTGGATCAGGCGCGCGAGCAAGGCTTGGACCGTGAGGAAGACCTCATCAGCTATGTGCTCGTACTAGCTCGCCACGGTGAACAACTCAGTAGCTCGCAAGCCTGGCAGGACGCGATTGTCGCAACACGCGAACAGCAAACATCCTTGATGGACAACGTGCAGCGATGCCTGCGCGCCAAGAAATGAGGTACACAGCCATGGACTCGGTCACCGAAACCCTCGAACTTTGCAGACGCATCACCACTGGCTACCGCCCTGCCTTGCGCAACAGCCCTGTCGCCAACTGCACACGCCGTTTCGAACTGCTGCCCCTGCGCTATGCCGCCGTCGGTGGCAATCCGGCACAACGTACCCGCCTGCCCAAATTGCCGGACTACCTCAGCCCCTTTCAGGATGTCGGCGAGCTGACCGATTCTGGCTATGCCATCCGCCCTTTGCGCGAAGGCTTCCTCTACCTGCTGATCAAGCGTCACAGCGAATCGGCCTATCAATGGCACAGCCAGTACCGCGTTGCCCCCAACGGCTCTCTGCTTTACATCAGCGCAGACGCGCCTTGGGAATCCGCTCCCAACGCCGCCAACCTGGAGGAGATCATTCGCGGCTTTGGCTGGACTATCACTCTTTACGATCTGGATGACATCCAGGAACTGCGCCCTTTGTTCAGCCCCTCTCCACTGACCCCACGTATGCTCGATAACTATCGCCTACTTGAGGACGAATATCGCAGTAGTCTGCCGGCCATCGATATCGCCCGATTAATCCAGCCCTCCGATGCACCGCCGCAAGCCCATGTACTCAAGCACGATCAACTTGGCTGGGTCGCCGATTTCAAAGCCCAGGAGGATTCCGACCTGAAAGCACTGCTGGACCTGCAGCCGTTCAACAACGACCAGATCGTCTCGCCGCATGCGTCACGACAAGCCCTGGCACCTCTGGTTAATCAAACCAAACCCCGCGGCGCCGCAATCGTCATCGAAGACGCCATCGGTATCACCCAAGAGCTCAATGCCTGGCGCAATGCTGCCGTCGACGACGTAAAGACCAAGTGGCTGCGGCGCGGCGTAGAACCAGGCGTGGATAACGAGCGCAGGCTGCTGGTCGCGCAATCGTTCCTGGAGATCGAGAAGCTCTATCCGCAGATGATGGCCGACCGGATCGTCAAACGCGAAGTCATGGCCGAGACCATTCGCAACCAGCCGGCCACGCCGGTTGAGTTCTATGCATTTTCCGATCGGGCCAGACAACAGGCCGATGCGCATGATGAGCGGATGAGACCACACCTTGAGAAGTTCGAGCGCGGCGTGCGCGCCAAGGTCCAGGACCGTCAGGATACCGGTGAATTCAGCAAGAAGTTCGACCAGAAATATGGCCATCTGGTCGACCGTCAGGCGATGCACGATCAGCTGGAAAGTTTCGAGCAAGCCATGCAACAGGCCCACCAGGAGTCAGAGGATCGGGCCAAGGATCATGCCCGCTGGTTGATCAGTGAACGCCTACTAAAGGCCCTGGACCGTTACGACAATGCTGACCTGATCAATGGCCTGGCCTTTGCCGAGCAGACCGGCCAATGCGTTATCGGCATGGAGCTCAGTGAATGGGGAACGACGGTGCTGGACCACTGGTGGCGCAGTGATGTTGCTGATCGGAGCAACCTGGCGATACGGGGTATCACGTACAACCAGGATGACATTCGTGATGCGCTCGCGGCGCTACGGGAAGCGGCCATGGCCAAACCTCCGTCGGAATCATGGTTCGTGCTGCGTGAGTCACTTGTCCGACAAGCGCACATTGCGGCGAATGCTTTCGGGCGCGCCAACGCTTTATATGAAGAACTGCAGAACAGAAACAGCCACGCCAGCATCGGCCTATACGCCTGGTACGTGGCGCTGGGCCGACAAGTGCTTCGTACCGGAGCCCCCAACAGTCTGGACCGTGCCCTGCACCATGGCCTGCGCCTGACTCTGTTTGCTTCGGTACATGAGACAGCTGTCGACATTCGCCTGAGTGAAGCCGCTCGTAGCGGGCAGCCATTGAATCCGCAGCGCAGCGCTGGCCAGGCAGGACGATACTTGGACCCCCGTCTGAGCACCCAACTCCCCTCGCCCGTCCAGGCATTCAGCGCCCAGTTCGAAGGATTGGGTCGTTTCTTCCGGAAAAGCAGTTGGCTGTTCAAAGTCGTCCTGCTCCTGGTTTGGCCCGCCTTCGTCATTATCGGCACCGGCCATTGGCTGAGCTTGCTGTTGTGCTGGCGACCGCGCTGGCCGAAGGTTATCCGCGAAGCTGGCATGCCCGGTAAGCCCGTCCCAGCGGTGACAGCGCTGAGCGACTACCCACCTGAGATCCAGAAGCGCCTGCTCGCCAATGCCGATCGCTGGCAACTCAAACCCGGCAAGCGACCAGAGAAAAAGCCACGCAAGTTACGTACGTCGAGATCGAAGGTGCACCGACCGGGTAGCTGATGCTACGAATGGGTCGGTACCACCTGCCCCAGTCCCCAACGTTGGGGACACGGTACCCAACGGCCCACCCCCTGCAATCGCCCTTGCAAGAGAAATGGATCCCTTGCCCTGCAAGGGCTGCAGCACATTTTTTCTGCCTTGGCACGCCTATTGCCGATCTCCTGCCAGACGCCCCAAGTCCATGGGCCCGTTTGCAGGAGGAAATGTCTCATGCACCGACCGATACCCCACCCGCTGGCATTGGCCATTTTCGCCGGCATGCTCCAACTCCCGGCGCAGGCTGCCTTGAACGCTGTCGATCCAGGCGCCTATGTTCCCGCCAACGGTGGTTTCCCAGCCTGGTACCAGGACAGTCACGGTCGTACCCTCGACCTGTGCCTGACAAAGGCGGTCAGCTCGCGTGTGCCTGGCGCACCCGGCGCACCTTCGTACATGTGCACGCTGCTGCCCACCCCCGGCGTGTTCGACGATACCCAACCCATCGTCTTCCCCACCAACTTCCCTGACGAAGCTTTCTGGTTCACCGCCGATGCCGCCATCGTCGACGCCACTCGCGGCATCGACCTCAGCTACGGCACCGCGATCGAAGCGGCATTTGCCGCCGAAGAACCGGTCGACGGCGACCAGGTCAGCTTCGCCCGGGTGCGTATCCGGGTCGACGTGCCAACCGCCGGCACCTACGTGGTCACTCACCCCTACGGCGTCGAAGTGTTCGACGTACCTGCGCCCGGGCGCCGGGCGATCAACATGACCCGCGACATCGGCATTGCCGGCGCAGGCGACTTCACCGGCGCCCTGAAAGGCGATGTCGGGCCGTTCCTGCGCAGTGTCAACGGCCCCTACACCGAAGGCAGCGAGCGCTTCATCGGCGACCCGAACCTGGAAGAACGGGTGACCGGCAGCCCCTTCAATACCAACTACGTGCGCATCGAAGGCCCCGGCGGCATCGACCTGCGCACCGAGCTGTTCGCGGTTTCGGGCAAGCTTTCCGAAGTGACCCTGCCAACCCCGCTGATGCCGCAACGCAGTACCTACTCGCGGCATACCGAGAACGGCGACCTGCGCGCCCAGCAGGACATCTTCGTGATGGCCCCGCCGCCACCGGCCAGCGTCACCCTGACCAGCCAGACACCCAACCTGAACCTCACCGAGGCCAACGGTACCGGTGCCTGGTACGCCCAGTCGGTGCTCGACCCGGCCGCCGGGACGATCCTGACGCTGACCGCCGACAACAGCGTGGCGATCCCTGCCAGCAGCCTGACCACCGCCAATGTACCGCTGACCGACCTGGTCGTTATCACCCAGGCCCAGTTCCGTCTGTCCACCGGCGAGCTGACCTTGGTGGCCAGCACCAGCGACGAAACCACGCCGCCAGTGCTCACCGCACACACCGGCAACGGCGCGCTGATCGGCAACCTGAGCGGCACAGGTGCCGTGAAGACGCTGAGCACCAGCCTGTCGCCGATCCCGCCGGCCAAGGTGCAGGTCACCAGTACCAACGGCGGTAGCGACACCGAAGACGTGGTGCTGGTGCCATGAACAGACAAAGGCTCAGCCTTCAAGGAGGCAGCATGAACACTTGGTCGCGCCGTGCGCTGTTGGCCGCCGGTTTCTCCCTTACCGTTACCAGCGCCGCGTTTGCCGCGCTGTCCGATGTCGACCCGGGGCCCTACACCTTCGCCACCGGTGGCTATCCGATGTGGTACAAGGACAGCCTCGACCAGTCCCTGGAGCTGTGCCAATCCCGTGCTACCAGTACGCGTGCGCCAGGCGCGCCGGGGGCACCGGCGTACATGTGTACCTTGTTGCCCGAGCCTGGCATCTATGACGATGCCCTGCCGCTGGTGTTCCCGGACAACTGGCCGCCCGAGATGTTCTGGTTCCTGGCGGAAACCGCCATTCCGCAGGTCGGCAACAGCGGCTATGAACTGGAGGTTTATGTAGCCGGGGTGGAGGCTGCCTTCGCCGCCGAAAACCCTGTCGATGGTGACCAGCAAAGCTTCGCCCGGATCCGCATCCGTGCTTCGGTCCCAAGTACCGGTACCTACACCATCACCCATCCCTACGGGGTGGAGACGGTCAACGTCACCACGGCGGGGCGTCGGGCGATCAACATCACCCGGGACATTGGCATTGGCGCACCAGGCAACTTCCGGGGAGCGCTGGCGGGGGCGATCGGCCCTTGGCTGAAGGGTGTTGGCGGGCCTTACACCGAGGTCAACCCCGATACCGGCGCCATCGAAACCTACATCGGCGACCCCAATATCACCGAGGCGGTGACCGGCAGCCCCTTCAATACCAACTTCGTGCGCATTCAAGGCCCCGCTGGCACCATCCAGACCAACACCTTCACTGTTTCAGGCAAGGTACTCGACCAACGGGCCCAGACCCCGGTCAGCCTGGAACGCGCCACCTATTCGCGCAATGCCACCGGCACCCGTACGGAAGTGTTCGCCAAGGCGCCCAGCACAGCCAGCCTGTGCATGCGCAATGGCATTGCCTTGGTCGGCACCCCGCCTTCGCCGTGCCAGTACACCCTCACCGCCGACAACAACGGGCTGTTCTTCCACCAGCAGTTCGGCCAGGAAGCACCGCCTGCAGTGGTGGTGGTCACCGCCAGCGACAGCGCCGGCGGTACCCAGCCGACCGCGCTGTCGAGCAAGCTCACCGACGTGGTCAAGGTCGGCACCGCACGCTACGACTGGGCCAACAAGCGCCTGTTGATAGAGGCCCGTTCCAGTGACGAAGTGGCGGTCCCGGACCTGATCGCCCAAGGCTACGGTCGCCTGTCCAAGGCGGGCACGCTGCAGAGCCTGACCGTCAACGACGTGCCGCAGCCACCAGCCACCATCACGGTGAAATCGGCACGCGGCGGCAGCGATGTCGAACCGGTAGTCGTGGTCGGCAACGCGCCGGTCGAGGCGGCCAACCAGCCGCCGCTGGCCCAGGCCGATACCGGCAGTACCAGCGTGGGCATCCCGATCACCCTCAACCTGCTGCAGAACGACAGCGACCCGGATGGCAACGTACCGCTGACCATCAGCGACCTCACCCAGCCCGGTACCGGTCTTGGCGGCGTGGTGATGAACGGCACCACCTCGGTCACCTACACCCCGCCAGCCGGGGCCACGCAACCCGTGGTGGCCACCTTCAGCTACCGGGCAGTGGACGCCAAGGGCCTGAAGTCGGAACCAGCCACGGTCACCATCAACGTGGCGCCCAACCAGGCCCCAACCGCCAACCCGGAAACGGTCGCCACCCTGGGCGTGCCTTTGACCATCAACGTGCTGGCCAACGACACCGATCCGGAAGGCAACGTACCGCTGAGCGTTGCTGCCGTCACCCAGCCGGCTGCCGGCCGGGGCACCGTCAGTACCGACGGCACCACGGTGACCTACACCCCACCGGCCACGGTGACCACGGCCTTCACCACTACCTTCACCTACCAGGCTCGTGACTCGCTGGGGGCCCTGTCCAACGCCGGCACCGTCACCGTCAACGTATCGCCACGGCCCGCCGCCGAAACCTTCACGGTCACGACCGCCACGGTCACGGCACGCTCCAACAACCGTTACAACTGGGACCTCAGCGGTACTTCGTCGGTCACCACCGGCAATACCGTCACCGTGCGGGTAACCACCACTACCGGCGTGCAGACCCTTGGCACCGCCACGGTGGCGCTGACCGGCCGCTGGCGCCTGGCGGTGAGCAACAGCACCACGATCATCCCGACTGCGGCACCGACGGCGACGATCACCACCAGCCAGGGCACCACACGCACCGTCAACGTAACCGTGCAGTAAAGGCCGGAGGTTGCAATGAGACGCCTGTACTCCCTGCTGCTCGGCCTGGCTGTGGTGGGCCAGGCCTGCTGGGCCGAGGACCTGCTGGACAATGCCGACCTCGCACCCGGCAACGACCTCGGCGAACCGGTAATCATCCGCCTGCTGCCGGCCAGCGCCGGCCAGGCTGCGGTGATCGAGCAGCAAGGCGCGGGCAACCGCGCCGCCCTCGACCAGAACGGCCAGGCCCTGCTGGGCCGCATCGTCCAGGCCGGTGGCGCGCAGGAAGCGTACATCTTGCAGGAAGGCAGTGACCTGATGGCCCTCATCAGCCAACAGGGGAATGGCAACAACGCGTCGATCCGCCAGACCGGCAGCAGCAACAGTGCGGCCATCGAGCAGATCGGCAACGACAACAGCGCCAGCATCGTGCAGTCCGGCACCGGCCTGAACAGCTCCGTGACCCAGGCCGGCAATGGACAGCACGTGCAGATAACCCAATACCGATAGACCTGGAGGCACCCCCATGTACAAGCTCGCTCCGTTAAGTGCCGCTATCGTCCTGGCCCTCGCAGGTCAGGCCATGGCTGCTGACAGCACCTCGTCCCAGACCCAGGATGGCAAGGAAAACATCGCTGAAGTCAGCCAGTCCCTGGCGCCATTCGCTTCGGCTACCCAGACCCAGACAGGCAAGGGCAACAACCACCTGGCGGTGCAATCGGATAGCACCAGCGATATCCAGCAGAGCGCCAACGGCCAATACAACGCCGGCTACGCCGACCAGCTGTTCGAGAACGGCAGCCAGGTCACCCAGCACGCAAGCGGCAGCTACAACGATGCCTTCGCCAGCCAGTCACTGGGCTTGGGCAACCAGTCGCTGCAAACCCAGCAAGGCGCGCAAAACGCCTCGACCGTATGGCAGGAAAGCCAGGAAGGCAGCAAGGCCACCACCTGGCAATCCGGCCAGCGCAACGAAGCTTTCATCGAGCAGATCTTTGGTGGCAGCAACAACCGCAGCAGCATCAACCAGACCGGCCAGGAAAACTACGCCGCCGCCGAGCACCTGAGCCACGTCGATGGTGATATCCAGGTCTACCAGGACGGCACGGGCAACTGGGCGTATGGCGACCAGCGCGACGGCACCGGCGGCACCATCGGCATTGGCCAGTACGGTGGCGGCAACTCGGTGGAAGTGTGGCAGGACAACCAGACCGCCAGCCAGGCATCAGTGACCCAGTCCGGCCAGATGAACGAAGGCTATATCGACCAGAGCTTCGGCATGAACAACAAGGTCAGCCTGTCGCAACAGGGCACGGCCAACGCCAGCTGGTCGGACCAGTTCGAGACCAGCAACTCGACCACCACCATCACCCAGACTGGTAGCAACAACGTGCATTTCACCTACCAGAACGGTGAAAACCTCAACCTGACCATCAACACCAAGGGCACTGGCAACAGCGTCACCGCCAGCAACTGGAAAGGCGCCAAGATGGGCGGCCAGTTCGGTACCAACCAGACTGCCACCATCAACCAGAATGGCAATGGCAACGGCGTCAACCTGACCCAGAACGGTGACAACCAGCTGGCCACGCTGACCCAGAAAGGCACCGGCAACCAAATGGAGACCAAGCAGGCCGACATGAACAACGAGCTGTACTTCGAACAGAACGGCACCGACAACATCCTGATCGCCGACCAGCGTGGCACCGACAACTATGCCTACGGCAACAGCCAGGGCAACGGCAACGTCATCAACCTGGACCAGTCCGGCTACAGCAACCAGAGCTACACCAACCAGCTGTACGGTAGCGGCAACGAAGCCAACATCAAGCAGGTTGACAGCTACAACATTGCCTACGTGACCCAGGGAGGCCAGGGCAACAAGGCGTATGTCGACCAGAGCGGTGTGACCCAGACCGCGACCATCAGCCAGCTGGGCAGCGCGAACGTGGCCACTGTGACCCAGCAGTAGATCGCTCCCCCCTTGAACCGCGGTGCTCCTCTCCCTGGTGCCGCGGTTCCTTTTTTCCTGTCAGAACTTCTTTTCTTGCCGACTTGTTCGCGGGCACGCCCGCTCCCACAGGTGCTCCACCGCCGTCAAAGCCTGCGCCAACCCTGTGGGAGCGGGCATGCCCGCGAATAGGCCAAGCCTGCCAAGCGCATTACAATGGTCCACACCCCAACCGATGCCTGACCCATGATCCAGTCCGACCTCGACCTGTTCGGCACCCAGCCGCAACGCCTGGCCAGCCACACCGTGCTGCTGCCCGGCTTCGCTCTGGCCGAGATCGAAGCCTTGCTCGATGCCCTGCGCCCGGTGCTGCGTGCCGCGCCGTTCCGGCACATGCACACCCCGGGCGGCCTGCGCATGGCGGTAGGGCTGACCAACTGCGGCACGTTGGGTTGGGTCAGTGACGAACACGGCTACCGCTACAGCCCCTGCGACCCGCTCAGCGGCAAACCTTGGCCCGCCCTGCCCCCCGTGTTGCTCGAACTGGCCGCCCGCGCTGCGACCATGGCCGGGTTCGACGGTTTCGTACCGGATGCCTGCCTGGTCAACCATTACCTGCCGGGCACCCGCCTGAGCCTGCACCAGGACCGCGACGAGCAGGACTTCGGCCAGCCGATCGTGTCGGTGTCGCTGGGCTTGCCGGCGGTGTTCCTGTTCGGTGGCCTGCAGCGCACCGACAAGACCCAGCGCATCCCGCTGAGCCACGGCGATGTGCTGGTCTGGGGTGGCGAGGACCGCCTGCGCTTTCACGGCGTGCTCCCGATCAAGCCTGGCGTGCATCCGCGCCTCGGTGAACGGCGGATCAACCTGACCTTGCGCAAGGCCGGTGGCTGAAGCGGCCAACGGCCCGTAACCGGCGCAAACAGGATGAACGCGCATGAAACAGGTTGAACATCTTGGCCAGGCAAGCTTCAAACGATATGCCATGCCCTGTTCAGCCTGGAGCCCGCCATGCCCTACCAGCCCTATTACCCGCCCTCTCAAAGCGGAGCCGCGCGCCTATGAAAATGCCCTGCCGCGCGCCCAATGCCTCACTACAGCTCGATTACGTACGCGACACCCTGTTCGGCCCGGTGGCGCAAAGCGTGGAGTGCCAGTGCCAACTCGCCGCCCTCGACCTGCAAGGCCGCCCCGGCCTGCGCCTGCACATTTGCCCGCCCCTGCCCGACAAGGTCGACCGCGCCCACAGCGTGGCCTTCGTCTGGGACGGGCGCAGTTACCACGGAGTGGTCCGCGACCAGGGCAAGTGCGGTGATGGCGGCCTGAACCTGCTGCTGGAACTGCTGTAAGACGATCAACGGCGATCAACCCGGCTGAACCCACCGGGCGCGTCACGTCTCCATAGCAAAAGGGCCCATGCCTGCCGGAGAACGCGGAGAACGTCAATGAACAGTCCGTTGCTCAAACTCTTCACTCACCCCGCCGACGCCTGGCTGGAAATCCGCCGGGCCGAGGAAGACCACCCGCAGCAATATCTGCCGCGCCTGTTGGTCCTGGCACTAATCCCCGCTGTGTGCCTGTTCGTCGGCACGACCACCTTCGGCTGGAGCCTGGCGGCCGAGGAACGGGTGCGCCTGAGCATGACCAGCGCCGCCCAACTGGCGGGCTTGCTCTACGCCACAACGGTCGTCGGGGTAATGTTGATGGGCACGATGATCCGCTGGATGTCGCGCGGTTTCGATGCACAGCCCAGCCTCAACCAGTGCATCGGCTTTGCCGCCTACTGCGCCACACCATGGTTCTTTGCCGGGGTGGTCGGCCTGCTACCGATCCGCTGGCTGGCGCTGGCGGCACTGCTGGCTGCCTCGGCGTATGCCAGCGTGTTGCTGTATGGCGGATTGCAGACCTTCCTGCGGCTGAAGAAGGAACAGGCCATGCTGTTCGCGACCTGCGTGTGGGGGGTGGGGTTACTGCTGCTGGTCACCATCCTGGTGGCGATGATCCTGTTCTGGTTCAACGGCCTGATGCCGGAATATGTGCGCCCGGCCAACGTGGGCTGACCGGGGCGCGGCAGGCGCCTCAGGCAATCGCCTTGAGTGTCGCCGGGTGGCTGTCACGAAGCGCGTGCAGCTGCCCCACCAGGTTGACCAGGTCACGGCAACTGTTGAGGCTTTGCAGGGGGACCCCGCTCAGGGTCACGCCCTCGTCGAGGCTCTGGCCCTGACCCAGGCGTATGGTCAGGTTGGCGCCATCCGTGCAGCTGACTTCGCAACGGTCGGGCAGGCAGGCCTGCTCGATCATCTGCCGCATTTCTAGCATCGAAACTCCTATCAACGACATGGTACGACCCTCTCTTTGGGATGGCCTGTTGTGTGAGTACGCCTTTGTCGGGCGAGGTGCCAATTGATATTGCGCATGCCGGGGCAGGCGCTCATGCGCCTGGGCAATGATCATGCAGGGAATCCTCTAGCACCTTAGTGGAAGATTGCCTGCGCGGGCTGCGCGTTCGAACGCAATGGCAGACTTAGCGACGAGCGGTCCCGACAGGCCCTAGCGATGCCCAAAGATGCTGTGCCGCATAGGCTCGCCACGGTCGCCATGCAAGGGCTCGTTGCGCAAGTTGGGCGTCCTCGCCTTCGAGCAGGCGCAACGCCTTGATCAACGCCACATCTCCCAGCGGCAAGGCATCGGCCGCGCCGGCCTGGCGCAATGCCAGGTAGTGCGCACTCCAGGGGCCGATACCCTTGAGCTGGCACAGGTTGCGCAGCAGTTCATCCAGCACCTGCCCGCGGCGCAGCAACCTGGGCTCGGCGAGCAATGCATTGGCCAGCGTGCCCAGGGTGGCGGCGCGCGCTCGCGGCATGCCCATGCCATCGAACTTCGCAACTGCCAATACCGGCAACGCCGGGAATACGTGGCTCAGGCCAGGTGCGGGCCAGCGCAAGGGCACGCCGTGGCGTTGCACCAGGCGGCCGGCCAGGGTCATGGCCCCGGCCACACTGACTTGCTGGCCCAGCACAGTGCGCATGGCCTGTTCGCAGGCGTCCCAGCCTTGTGGCACGCGCAGGCCTGGGCGCTCCTGTAGCAGGCGGGCCATCAGCGGATCGCGGGACAGTTCGGCATTGATGCGCGCGGGGTCGGCATCGAGGTCGAAGACCCGCCTCAGCCTGGCGGTCAGGCCGGGTAGCGCGTGGGCCGGGACGCCTTCAAGGCGGACCCGCAAGTACTGGCTGCCCGAAGGTGTGGCGTGCAAGACGGCGTGTCGGCCGGCAATTACCAGGGTACGGCGGTAGGTGCCGTCGAGGCAGGTCTCGATGCCGGGGATGCAGCGGGCAGCGAGGAAGGCCAGGGTCGAGGGCCAGTGGTAAGGGGCACGGTAGCGCAGCCACAAGGTGTGGTGGCCGGGGGTGGGCAATGATCGGCGTACGGCGTGCAGGGGGGTGAGCTTTGGCATGGCTGCATCATGCCAGCAAATGTAATACCTGTACCGGCCCTATCGCCGGCAAGCCAGCTTGTGTCTTCAAGGTCTCTTAAACTCGAAAGGGTGAGAGCAGTGGATGGCAGACTGAAAGCCAGGTGTGCTCTAAAGCACGAGTGGGAGCCTAGTCGCCATCCACCTCCCACTCTGACCTAAGCCCGAACAGTTGAATGAGTGGCGAACTCGCAGTCACAAGCTAGGGCTAAGTCAGAGTGCTCTCACTTCTTGAGTGTAAGAGGGCTTGGCGATGATTTCCTACTTCGTTGGTCTCGACGTTTCGAAAGCGACTCTGGATGTGGGCTTTCTTCCTGAAAGTATTCCCCAGTTCCAGGTCAGGAATGACTCTGAGGGCTTTGCGCAACTGATCGCATGCCTGAACGAGCTTGAGGTCGAACGGGTCTTGCTGGAAGCCACCGGTGGCTATGAACGGGCCGTATTCAAAGCCTTGCGACTGGAGGGTTTGAACGTCGTCAGGGTCAACCCCAGGCGCTGTCGGGACTATGCGAGTGCCATGGGCAAAATTGCCAAGACTGACAAGATCGACGCCCAGATGCTGGCGCGGTTTGCCAGGGACTTCGAGGACTTGCCGCAGATAGAGCCTAATCAAGATCGGGATGAACTGGGAGAGCTCATCAAACTCCGTGGCAATCTTGTCCAGCATCGGGATGATGACAAGCGTCGGATGAAACAAACCACTTCAGCTACGGCCATTACCGTTTATACCGAGCATGTCGCTTACCTGAATGATCAGATTAAGGCCTTGGACAAGGCGATTGAGCGTGCCTCGAACGTGCTGGATCGCACGACAGCCATGCGGCTAAGGTCTGTGAAAGGGATTGGCGTCATCAGTTGTGGCACCTTCATGGCCTACCTACCTGAGCTGGGAAGCGTGACGGGGCGCGAAATTGCAGCCTTGGCTGGGTTAGCGCCGTACAACAAAGACAGCGGCAAGAAGAGTGGCCCGAGGAAGATCGAAGGCGGGCGTTACAGAGTCCGCAAGGCGGCCTACATGTCGATCTGGTCAATGATCCAGCATGTCCCAGAAGTTAGAACCCGCTATGAAGCCCTGATAGCCCGAGGCAAGCGCGCAAAAGTTGCCGCAGTGGCGTGCATGCGCGTGTTGCTGGTGCGCCTGAACGCAATGCTGCGTGACGGAACGGAGTGGAAAGAGCTCAAGCCTCAGGTACCCGCACCCTGATCACGAACGAGGATCGATTTTCTACAAATGCGGGCTTCGCCAGCGACACCGCTACGCGGTATCGAGCGAAGCCCTGCCCGAATGGCACGCTTGAAAATAAATTTCTAAAGACAGTTGCTCCCACAGGTACAGCGACAATCTCGGGAGCATCGCTGTACCTGTGGGAGATTCTATGGTTTTAGGGAAGTTTTTTAAGCGGCTTTTGACCGATACTCATCTCCGCTTTTCAGTAGGGCAAATACTACTCGCGCCAATTTGCGTGCGAGCATGACAAGCGATGCTGTCGTGCTAAAACCACGTGCCAGGCGCTCTTCGTAGTACGATTTCCATACTGCCGTGCGGCATGCCGACATGGCTGCGTTGTGAAGGAGGCGTCGAGCTTCGGGGTCTCCTCGCTTCGTGAGCTTGGATTGCCCTTTTTTCTGCCCCGACTGCGCAATCCTCAGATCCATACCCAAAAAGGCGATAAACGCATCACCCCCGCTGAAGTTGCCACGCTGAAACGTCGCAGTCAGGCGTGCAGCCGTTAGAAAACCAATCCCCTCGACCTTCATGCAGCGCTTTACCTGAGGCATCAGTCCGGCCTTTTCCAGCAGACCCTTGATCATCTTCTCCACCAGCAGCTCAAGCCGCTGCATCGCACGCAGATGTGTCTTGAAGGCGGCTCTAAGTAGCGGTTCATTAGCCCATCCCTGAGACAGGCTGGTTCGTGCCTGGACCAGTCCCGCACGTCGCCGAAACAGGCTCAGAAGTTGTCGATAGATAGCCGGTGGCGGCGCCCAAGGCGTAAGGTCCTGTCCTTCGTTCTTCAGATAGCGGGCCAACAGCTGGGCATCAATTGCATCTGTCTTAGCGCGTACGTTGACGCCTTTGCGGTAATGGCTCAGGGCGTAACCATCTACCACGTAGATCGTATGCCCAAACTCAAAGGCCAGATCCGTAAACAGAACGTGATAAATGTTGGTCGCCTCGATGGCCACGGACATCGCACCCGAGAGGCCTTTGAGCCATTTCTTAATAGCTGCTTTGGTATTGGGGATTGCTATGAGCTCTGCTGATTCATCGTCCCAGATGACCAGTTCCGCTTTGGCCACATCCACGCCAATCAGCCGCTTTGAATCAGCAACCACCATTGCCATGAGCAACTCTCCTCGATAGTGTTGAAGCACTTGAAGGGTCACCCAGAGGCGCTGGCTTGTGTCTTTCGTCGGTCTGAGCCCGGAAGCATTCTTTATCGGCGCTTGGGTGAAAAGGGAGGAGGGGCGAGATCTCCCACGGTCTGTACTGCGCTAACAGTCAGAAGCTGGCTTTGTCCCTCCTCCTCCCTTCAAGTCTAACCATACAAGCTGGCTTGCCGGCGATAGGGCCGGACAAGCCATTCAATCAACCAGGATCAATGCGCCGCACCGTCCCGCGCTTCCTGCATCTGCCCGAACCGCCCGGCATGGAAGTCGTCGAACGACTCGGCAATTTCCGCCTGGCTGTTCATCACGAACGGGCCATAGCCCACGATCGGCTCATCGATCGCTTCACCGCTTAGCAGCAGCAAGCTGGCACCTTCCAGCGCTTCCACCGCGACATCCTCGCCGCCCCGGTCAAACAGCACCAGGCTGGATGGGCCGGCTTCTCGCTCGCCGTTGATCCGCACGTTGCCGCGCAACACCACCAGCGCCGCATTGCGCCCGGTGGCAACCGGTAGCTGCAAGGCTGCACCGGCATTCAGGCGCAGGTCCCAGACATCCATCGCAGTAAAGGTCCGCGCCGGCCCCGAATGCCCACGATAGTCACCGGCAATCACTCGCAGGCTGCCGCCCTCGCCGTCCAGCGTCACCACCGGGATGTCCTTGGCCAGCAGCGTCTGGTAGCCGGCCGCTGCGCGCTTGTCCCGCGCCGGCAGGTTGACCCACAGCTGTACCATCTCCAGCGTACCGCCAGTACGGGCGAAACCTGGGGAATGGAACTCTTCGTGGATGATGCCATTGGCAGCAGTCATCCACTGCACGTCGCCAGGGCCGATCAAGCCGCCAGCGCCGGTGGAGTCACGGTGTTCCAGTTCGCCTTGGTAGACGATAGTCACGGTCTCGAAGCCGCGGTGCGGGTGCTGGCCAACGCCGCGCCGCGCACTGGTCGGGGTGAAGTCATGAGGGCCGGCATAGTCCAGCAGCAGGAACGGGCTGATCTTGCTGGCCAGGTTGTCGTAGGTGAACAGGCTGCGCACCGGGAAACCATCACCTACCCAGTGGGCGTGGGGGCTGCGGTGAATACCCAGAATCGTTTTCATGAGAAGGCTCCTCTCTTGGTTGAGATAACCTTACCAGTGAGACCAATCAGGCAATAGCCGGCTAAAATGGCATGCATCGTCTCATTTAAAGGACAATCAAAAAAAGACGGCGTGAAGTATCGGATGCCCCGCGTACTGCGACCTCAACCAATGCTCCAGCTTCAACGAAAAGGCTTGTCCCCGCCCCCTGAGTTCCCGATAGACCGGATCCGCCATGGCCTGGCCGGGGGTCAGACTATCCAGATGGCGGCGATTTTCCACCGAGGATATCAACTTGAGGAACACTGCGTAGTCTTCGAACAGAGAAGCGCTGTAGGGGTTGGAGTCACCGAGCAATGCCAGGCGTTGCAGAGGGGTGAGGGCCAGCAATTGTTGAAGTCGCATGATCTTCGACGGCGCAGCGAGGCCGTGGACTTCGGCAATCGCCACGATACCGCCTGCAAAAAGCAGTTTTCGCGAAAATTGCAGTTTGATGTTGCGTACTCCCCACGCCTTGCCTTCGGCCCTCTTTTCCTCGAAATTCGCCATGAGGGTGCGGTAGTAGCGGATCAGGTCGTTAAGCAGGAACCTGGCAAGCCCGCTTCCATGATCATCAGGAATATAACGGCGCAGCAGGTCATTCTGCCACCAGGCAAAGGCCTTATGCCCGAAGAGGGCGCGGCCCTCGAGCAACATCAGCATTCGCCTGGTCAGCGCCGTATTGTCTTCGCATTTCCAGCCTATGTGTTCGCTAACGTCTGAGTACAGCGCCAACGCCCCTCGGCCGAATTTCGCCTCGTCGCTTTCTCCCGGATGGCTGATGGGCCGGACAAGGTCGCTGACCTGGCACAATATGTCGTCCAGACGATCCGCCGGCAAACTGGTGTCATGCACGATGAAGAAGTCGATGTCCGAAACAGGCGAAACCTCGCATCGGCCATAGGAGCCCACGCTGACCACAGCCAGAGGTGAACGCCCCGCCAGCGGTGCAAGCGTGCTGTACAGGGCCTGCCTGAGTGACTCGATTGACTTGCAGGAGTAGTCGTAGCGTTTTTGCAGATACGATGGCTGTAGCAGGGTCTTGCTGGTCATGTTCGTACGCTCGGGCAAAGCCCAAGATTACTCACGCCTTTGCGCCCGGTGCTGTCTGGAAAAACTATCCCGCCGGTCCCTGCAGCAGGAAGGCCTGCACTTCTTCGGCACACGCCTCAGGATGCTCCTGCATGAAGCAGTGCCCACCTGCAACCTGCCTGCCGCTGACCTTAGGGTTGAGCGCCACCAGGCGATTTACCGAATGCGGTACGAAGGGGTAGGTGTGCTCGCCGTACAGCACCCGCGTGGGCGTACGGATTGCCGCCAGGCTCGCCCACATGCGCTTGGGGAACGAACTGAATATTTCCACTTCGCGGCTGGGCCGGCACTTGAGCACCACCGCTTCGCCACAGTCGCCAATGGCATGCTCCACGTAGGCCCGCAGCGCCGCATCGGTCCAACCCTTGAAGATACCCCGCCCATGCAGCGAAGCCAGGGCTGCCTCGCGGTCGGGCCAGTGGCTGCGACGGCTGGCAGCCTTGCGCGCCAGGGCATGGCGCTGGTGCAAGCCGACCAGGGCTGCCATCCCCATCACGCCCAGCATGCGCCGGCTGAACAGTACCGGGTCGAGCAGCACGGCACGCGCGAACAGTTGCGGTTCACTGGCCAGGATCAGGCCGGTGAGCACGCCACCGAAGCTGTGCCCGACGGCAAAGCGCGGTACGTCACCATACTCGCCTCGCCCGGCTGCAAAAGCCTCCACCGCCAACGCAGCGGTCCGGTTCCAGCCACGGAACACCCCGCCATGGTCGCTGTCACCATGGCCCTGCACATCGCTGAGCCACAGGTCGAAATGTTCGCCCAGGCGCATCAGCAATGGCTGGTAGGCCAGACAGCAGAAGCCGTTGCCGTGCAGAAAATGCAGTAACGGCTTGCCACTGGCCGGGGTTCGCCAGCCCCGCAGGGTGAAGCCTTCGGCGCATTCGTGAGACCAGGGGATCAACTGCATCGGCTTACTGTACTCGCGGGGTCAGGAAAACGCTGATTCTACAAACAGCAGCGGGTACAGTGAAATCACCAGCAACAAGGCCATCAGGACATTGAACAGCATCAGCCAGCGCGGGTTCTGCAACAAGTTGCGCAGGGCGCTGCCGAACATCACCCACACCCCGACGCTCGGCAGGTTGACCAAGGCGAACAAGGCGGCAATGACAATGACGTTGGTCACATAGCCCTGCGCCGGCGTGTAGGTGGTGATTGCCCCGACTGCCATCACCCAGGCCTTGGGGTTGACCCACTGGAATGCCGCTGCTCCCCAGAAGCCCAGCGGTTTGCGGGCACTGGACGAAGCTGTGCCAACCGGCCCGGAGGTGGCGATCTTCCAGGCCAGGTACAGCAGGTAGGCGGCACCGGTATAACGCAATACCGTATACAGCGCCGGCCAGGCCTTGAACACCTCGCCCAGGCCCAGGCCGACAGCCAGCACCATCACCATGAAACCGACACTGATGCCCAGGGCGTGGGGGATCGAGCGACGCACACCGAAATTCACCCCAGAGGCAAGCAGCATGGTGTTGTTGGGGCCAGGAGTGATGGAAGACACGAAGGCGAACAGCACGAAGGCGGTCAGCAGGTCGGCAGAGGCAAGCATGGCAGGCAATCCACTTTTTTTATGGGTGCTGTCACACTAACGGAGTCGCCCTCCTCTGCGACCGGCACAGTTTAACGAAATTGTATAGATACACATCTCTGTACCGTTACCATCAGATCAAGGAAGCCGCCCCATGAGCCTCACCATCCGTCCTGCCGTTCGCGCCGACGCCGAGCAGATACTTGCCTTCATCACCGAGCTGGCAGAGTACGAACGCGCCCGCCACGAGGTGATCGCGAGCGTTGCCGATATCGAGCACAGCCTTTTTGGCGAGGGCAGCACCGTGCATAGCCTGATGTGCGAGCGCGATGGCCGGGCAATCGGCTTTGCCGTGTATTTCTATAGCTACTCGACCTGGCTCGGGCGCAACGGCATCTACCTGGAAGACCTGTACATAACGCCCGAGCAGCGCGGCGACGGTGCCGGGCGGCAATTGCTGCGGCACATCGCCCGCGAGGCGGTGGCGAAGAATTGCGGACGGCTGGAATGGAGCGTTCTGGACTGGAACGAGCCGGCTATCGGCTTCTATCAGAAGCTGGGGGCCGAAGCGCAGGATGAGTGGGTGCGCTACCGACTGGACGGGGACAAGCTGGTGGCGTTTGCCCGGGGCTGACCGGGAGCGCTTCGCAATCCCTGTGTAGGCTTGAGCCGCGAACACTGGCGCAGCCGGTGCCATGCACAGAGTACCCGAGGTGCCGGCAAACTCGATTCTGGCAATTGACGGCAGCCCCGCCCCATGGTCTCCTTATGCCTCGCGTTCAGGTGCCCCCGATGGGGGTGAAACGGGAAACCGGTGCGTCACAGGCCCTCCAGCAGGGCCGGACAAGGCCGGTGCTGCCCCCGCAACGGTAAGCGAGCGAAGCGTCTGTACCACTGTGCCTGATCCCCGGCATGGGAAGGTGACGCTTTCCAGGAGCCTGGCTCCTCCTCGCAAGCCCGGAGACCGGCCTGGCGTTCATGAACACCCCGCGGTGGGCGGGCGCTGTTGCATTCCCCTGGGCTGCCACGCTCGGGGCTGCCGCGCTTGCCCGTTGCCCACAAAAAGCAGAGGAACGCGTCATGCCCGTCACCAGCGCCAAGCAACACAGCATTACCACCCCCGTCACCCTCAGCCAGCGTGTCGTCATCGCCATCGGCGCCAGCCTGCTGGGCCTGTGCCTGGTGTACTTCGCCGGCTTTTCGCACATCGAGGCCGTGCACAACGCCGCCCACGACACCCGCCACAGCGCCGCATTCCCCTGCCACTGAGTACGCCCGATGATCACACGCATTGCCCGCACCGCGGGCTTCAGCGGGTTGCTGGCGGCCTTGCTGCTGACCCTGCTGCAGAGCTTTTGGGTCGCCCCTCTGATTCTCGAAGCAGAAACCTACGAATCCTCGGCCCCCATCGCCGAGCACGAGCATGCTGGCGAAGTGGCAGCGCATGAGCACAGCGCCGAAGCCTGGGCACCTGAGGACGGCTGGCAGCGAGTGCTGTCCACCACCGGCGGCAACCTGGTGGTCGCGGTCGGCTTCGCCCTGATTCTCACCGCCCTGTACAGCCTGCGTGAACCCAAGCGAGCCGGCACCGGCGCACTCTGGGGCCTGGCCGGCTTCGCCGTGTTCTGCCTGGCCCCGACCCTGGGCCTGCCGCCGGAACTGCCAGGTACTGCCGCAGCCGACCTGGGGCAACGCCAGGCTTGGTGGATCGGCACCGCCAGTGCCACCGCGCTGGGCCTGGCCCTGCTGGTGTTCGCTCGCCACTGGTTGCTGAAGGCGCTGGGCGCTGTGCTGCTGGTCATTCCCCATGTGATCGGTGCGCCGCAACCCGAGGTGCACGAGAGCCTGGCCCCCGCCGCCTTGGAAACCCAGTTCAAAGTGGCCTCCTGGCTGACCAACGCCGCATTCTGGCTGGCCCTGGGCCTGCTCAGCGCCTGGCTGTTCCGGCGCTCCAGCCAGGCCTGATGCCTGCCTTCTACGCCGGCTTCGGCTGTCGTCGGGGTTGCCCGGCGGATACGCTGGAAATCTTGCTACGCCAGGCCCTGGGCAACCAGGGCCTGGCGTTGGCCGACCTGCAAGGCATCGCCAGCATCAGCCTGAAGGCCGACGAGCCCGGCTTGCAGCAACTGGCCGAACGCCTCGGTCTGCCTTTGGTGTTGTACGATACCGCGCAGTTGCAACCCTACGAACCCCGACTCAGCCACCGTTCCGCCGCTGCCCATGCCCACTGTGGCTGCTGGGGCGTGGCGGAGAGTGCGGCACTGGCCCTGGCCAGCCAGCGGGTTGGCACCGCCAGGTTGCTGCTGACGCGCAAGGTACTGGGCCCGGCTACCCTCGCCCTGGCCTGTTGAACGCTTCCCTTCTTTCCTGCAAGGACTTTCCATGACGGTCTACTTCATCGGCGCCGGCCCCGGCGACCCGGAACTGATCACGGTCAAGGGCCAACGGCTGATCCGCCAGTGCCCGGTGATCATCTATGCCGGCTCGCTGGTGCCGGCCGCCGTGCTCGAGGGCCACCAGGCCGAGACCGTGATCAACAGTGCCGAACTGCACCTGGAGCAGATCATCGCCGCCATGCGCAGTGCGCATGAGCAAGGCCAGGATGTGGCTCGGGTACACAGTGGCGACCCCAGCCTGTACGGCGCCATCGGCGAGCAGATCCGCCATCTGCAAACGCTGGGCATCGATTACCAGATCATCCCCGGGGTCACCGCTACAGCGGCCAGCGCCGCCCTGCTCGGCTGCGAACTGACCCTGCCCCAGGTAGCTCAGACCGTTATCCTCACCCGCTATGGTGACAGCTCGCCGATGCCGCCCGGCGAGCAGCTGGGCGACCTGGCGCGCCATGGCAGCACCCTGGCGATTCACCTGGGGGTCAAGCACCTGTCGCGTATCGTCGAAGAACTGCTGCCGCACTACGGCACGCACTGCCCGGTGGCGGTGGTGCATCGTGCCACCTGGCCGGACCAGGACTGGGTGCGCGGTACCCTCGGCGATATTGTGGAACGCGTCGCGGCCAAGGATTTCCGACGCACGGCGCTGATCCTTGTGGGCCATGTGCTAGGCGACACACCGTTTGCCGAATCGGCCTTGTATCGCGCCGGGCACGCCCACCTGTATCGCCCTGGCGACTGAGCATTGCCAGGTTCGCCGCAGGCGTAGCAGACTCCGGTTTCCCGCCTGCAAACAGGAGTCACGCCCATGCTGGACCTACGCCCAAACTGCGAGTGCTGCGATACCGACCTGCCGGGTGACAGCCCCGATGCGCTGATCTGCTCCTTCGAATGCACCTTCTGCCGCACCTGCGCCGAAACCCGTTTCCAGGGCCGCTGCCCGAACTGCACCGGCCAGTTGGTGGCACGCCCGACACGGGTCGGCCAGGCACTGGCCAACAACCCCGCCTCAACCCAGCGCGTGAGCAAATCACACTCCGCCTGCGCATGACGACTACAAAAACAGGCATCGCCGCTTTGCCAGGGTGATGTCTTTCCCACTTTTTGTAGGACTTTTCAACAACAAGCACGTGGACTTTCAACACTTCTATACTCGGCATTACCAAATTCCGGGAATGGTCGTATCGTGCAGCGCTTCCGATAACCCCACTTGCAGACGTATTCCTGAGTGATCCAGGAAGCGGACCACATCCTGACAGGAGTTTTCTTCATGACTACCGTGCTGATCGTCGACGACCACCCCATCGTCCGGCTGTCCTTGCGCATGTTGCTCGAACGCGAGCGCTTCCGTGTTGTCGGCGAGGTCGGCAATGGCAGCGAGGTGGCGCAGGTGGCCCGCGACCTGCGACCGGATGTGGTAATACTCGACATCGGCCTGCCCGGCCTGGATGGCATGGAAGTGATAAAGCGCCTGCAATGCCTGGAGCCGGCGCCCAAGATCATGGTGCTGACCGGCCAGGCCACCGACCTGTATGTGCGGCGCTGCCTGGATGCTGGCATCGGCGCTTTTGTCACCAAGGAAGAAGACCACGAGGCGTTGCTGTTTGCCCTGAAAGCGCTGGTCAAAGGCTACTCGACCTTCCCTCAGATGTCGGTCAACAGCAACTCGCTGGAAAGCGAGCCAATGCGCCTGTCCAGCCTGTCCAACCGGGAAATGGAGGTGCTGCGGCGCCTGGCGCGCGGCGAGAACAACAAGAATATCGGCACCTGCATGAACCTCAGCGCCAAGACCATAAGCACCTACCGGGGCCGCATCATGGAAAAGCTCAAGACCGAATCATTGGTTGAAATGGTCGACCTGGCCAAGCGCAACAGCGTCTACTGAGCGCTCGATGACAATGAAGCGCCTGCTGGCAAGCGCCCTACTGGTCATCGGCCTGGCCGGTTCCGGCGCGCTGCTGGCAAACAGCGAACCTCGCCAGTTGCTGGCACGCTCGGTCAGCGCCGCGGCCCCGCTTGCGCTGTCCAGCGAAGAGCGGCATTGGCTACAGCAACGCCAGCACCTGGTACTTGGCAGTTCGCGCCCCGACTACCCGCCGCTGGAGATCAATGTCAGCCAGCACGACTACGAAGGCCTCAGCGCCGATTACGCTGGCATCATCGCAGAACAGCTGGGTACCACCATCGAAGTACGACGCTTCGACAGCCGCCACCAAGCCATCGCTGCGCTACGCGACGGCCGTATCGACCTGCTGGGCAGCTCCAACGCCTTCGAGGCAGCGGATGCCCAGCTCAGCCTCAGTTCAAGCTACGCCGACGATCTGCCAGTCATCGTCACCCGCGAGGGGCGCAGCCTGAAGAACACCCCCGACCTCGCCGGCCTGCGCCTGGCCATGGTCGATCATTACCTGCCGGCCAGCAGCGTCCGCAGCCTGTACCCCAAGGCACAATTGAGCCTGTATCGCTCGACCCTGGCCGGGTTGGCCGCCGTCGAACTGGGCGAGGCCGACGCCTACCTGGGCGATGCCATCAGTACCGACTTCGCGATTGGCAAGAGTTATCAGGGCACACTGAAGATCGACCACTTCTGCCAGGTTGCCCCTGGCGCGTTTGCCTTTGCCATGGCCAGTGACAACCCGCGCCTGCAACAGTTGGTCAACAAGGCGCTGGCGCGTATCAGCGAAAGCGAACGCCTGAATATCCTGCGCCGCTGGAGCAGTGGCAACACCAGCCTGCTGCTGCAGCGCCACCTCACCGCCCTGACCGCCGAAGAAGAAGCCTGGATAGCTGCCAACCCCAACGTCAGCGTGCTGGTCAACACTTCGCTGGCGCCACTGACCTTCAACGACACCAAGCACCGCCCCAGCGGCATCACCCTCGAGCTGCTCAAGCAGATCTCGCTGCGCACGGGGCTGCATTTCAAGCCGGTCGAAAGCCCGTCGGCGCAGGCAATGATCGAGCGCCTGGCGCGCGGGGATGCGCAGATGATCGGCGCATTGGGTTACAGCACAGACCGTTCGAAACAACTGCGCTATACCCGCCCCTACCTGGTCAGCCCACGGGTGCTGGTCACCCGTGGCGACAATGCATTACCGCCGCAGGCGATGGCGCTGGATGGCATGCGCATCGCCCTGGTACGCGGTTCGCCGCAACGGGCCGTGCTGCAACAACGCTATCCGCAGGCCAGGATGGTCGAGGTGGACAACCCGCTCGGCCTGATGGAGGCTGTGGCCAACGGTGCCGCCGACGTCGCCCTGAGCAGCCATATCAATGCCGCCTACTACATCAGCCATGTGTTCAAGGACCGCCTGCGCATTGCCAGCGTGCTCGACGATGACCCGGCCATCGCCGCCTTCGCCGTGGCCGCGGACCAGCCACAGCTGCAGGCAATCCTCGACAAGGCGCTGCTGAGCATTCCACCCGAAGAGCTGGACCAGCTGATCAACCGCTGGCGCACCACCACCCTGGTCAGTGACAGCCCCTGGCGCGACTACCGCACGCTGGTCTTGCAAGTGCTGGTGCTATCGGCCTTGCTGCTGGCCGGGGTGGTGTTCTGGAACAGCTACCTGCGCAAGCTGATCAACCAGCGCACCGAGGCCCAGCATGCCCTGCAAGCGCAACTTGCGCTTAGCCGCGGCCTGCTTGAACAGCTGCGCCAGGCCAAGGACGACGCCGAACAGGCCAGCCAGACCAAAAGCACCTTCCTGGCCACCATGAGCCATGAAATCCGTACCCCGATGAATGCCGTGATCGGCCTGCTGGAGTTGGCCCTGGAAGACAGCCGCGGCGGCCGCTGCGACACCCAGACCCTGCAGACCGCCCACGATTCGGCCATTGGCCTGCTTGAGCTGATCGGCGATATTCTCGACATTTCTCGTATCGAATCCGGGCATATCACCCTGCAGCCAGTGCCCACCAACCTGGTAGAACTGGTACGCGCCACCGTGCGGGTGTTCGAAGGCAACGCAAGGGCCAAAGGCCTGCACCTGCACAGCGAACTGCCCGCTGCGCCGGTGTGGGTGCTGGCTGATCCACTGCGCCTCAAGCAGGTCTTGTCCAACCTTATCAGCAACGCCATCAAGTTCACCGACAGCGGTGAAGTCCAGGCCAGCCTGCTACTGCCCTCGCCCACTGACACTGACAGCCTGGCAGTAGAGCTGAGTGTGCGAGACACCGGCATCGGCATCAGCCCTGCCGACCAGGCCCGGCTGTTCAATACCTTCGTCCAGGCCGACGGCCCCCGGGCACGCCAGGGCGCCGGCCTGGGACTGGTCATCAGCCGCACGCTGGCCGAGTTGATGGGCGGTACCTTGAACTTGCAGAGCGTCGAAGGCCTTGGCACCAAGGTGCAGGTCAGCCTGCAGCTGCCCGCCTGCGCTGCACCGGTGCAGGCCGATCAGCACGACCCTGTGCTGGAAACAAGCAGCGGCCCTTTGAACGTACTGGTGGTCGACGACTACCCCGCCAACCTGCTGCTGCTGGAGCGGCAACTGCATACCCTGGGGCATCGGGTCACGCTGGCGGAAAACGGGGAAATCGCGCTGGCACGCTGGCAGGCTGCGCGCTTTGACCTGGTAATCACCGACTGCAGCATGCCGGTCATGGACGGCCACGAACTGACCCGCCGTATCCGCAGCCTGGAGGGCGAACGCGGCCTGACGGCATGCCGCATTCTCGGCGTCACCGCCAACGCCCAGGCCGAGGAGCGTGCCCGCTGCCTGGCCAGCGGCATGGACGAATGCCTGTTCAAACCCATCGGCCTGCGTACGCTCAAGACCCACCTGCCCCACGCCCACCCCCGGCAGCAGCCGACAGCACGGCGCGCCAGCGGGTTCAACCTTGGCGAACTGCGCCACCTGACCCAGGACGACGAACAACTGACGCGGAACTTGCTGCAGCAGTTGTCACAAAGCGTCAGCGAAGACCTGGCCACCTTGCGGGCGTTGCTAGCAGACGCCCCCGGCGAAACTTTGCGCGCCTTGGCTCACCGGATCAAAGGTGGGGCGAAGATGCTCAAGGTACGCACGCTGGTCAAGGATTGCGAAGCCATCGAGCAGGCCCACGACCAAGGCCTGCCGACGGTTGACCATCGCCTGCAACTACAGGCCAGCCTGGAGACCCTGCTGGACGAGCTGGGCGATGTGCTCAGTGCAATTGCAGCGTCGAACTGATCTGGCTGATAGCGTTTACCACGTGCCGTGAACCCTGCTGGATTTCCATGATCACCGTACCGGCTTCGTTGGCCAGCGCCACACCATGGCCGGTACGCTTCAGGCTCGACTGCATGCTGGCCACGGCCAACAGCGACAGGTCGTGGTTCTGCCGCACCACGTCGACGATTTCCAGGGTAGCCTTGCTGGTTCGCGCCGCCAGGCTGCGCACCTCGTCGGCCACCACGGCAAAACCGCGCCCGTGCTCGCCGGCGCGGGCCGCCTCGATGGCTGCGTTCAAAGCCAACAGGTTGGTCTGGTCGGCAATGCCACGGATTGTCAGCACTATCTGCCCGATCACATCCGACTGCTTGCTCACCGCATCGATACTGCGTGCCGCGTCGTTGAGTTCATGGGAAATCTGCTCGATCACCTGTACCGCCTGCTGTACTACTTCGGTGCCCTTGCGCGCGCAGGCATCGGTCTGTACCGAACTGGCATGGGCAGCATCGGCCGCGCTTTGCTGGGTGCTGACCTGGCGGGTGATGTCGCTGGCGAACTTCACTACCTTGTACAAGCGGCCCTTGCTGTCGAAGATCGGGTTGTAGGAGGCCTCCAGGTAGACCGTCTGGCCATGTTTGTCGACACGCTCGAAACGGTGCGAGTGGTATTCGCCGCGGTTGAGCGATGCCCAGAACTCGCGGTACTCGGCCGATTCGCGCTCATGCGCCAGGCAGAATAGCCCGTGATGGCGACCGACCACCTCGTCCAGGCGATAGCCCATGGTGTCGAGGAAGTTCTGGTTGGCCTTGATCACCCGGCCTTGCGGGGTGAATTCGATCACCGCCATGGAGCGGCTGATGGCCTTGAGCAGGCTTTCGCTCTCGTGCTCCTCCATCACTCGCTGGCTGATGTCGGATGCCACCTTGATAACGCTGGTGACCTGGCGCTGCTCGTCCAGTACCGGCATGTAGCTGGCTTCCAGCCAGACTTCGCGGCCGGCCTTGTCGATGCGCTCGAAGGTACCGCTGATGGCCTTGCCCTGCCCCAGTTCACGCCACAATTGCTGGTATTCGGCGCTTTTCGCGTAGCCAGGGTCGCAGAACAGCCGATGATGTTTGCCGCGCAACTCCTCGGCGCTGTAGCCCATGGCTTGGCAGAAGCGCTCATTGGCATCGAGGATCGTGCCGTCGGGGGTGAACTCGATCATTGCCATGGAGCGGCTGATCGCCGCCAGCTTGGCCTGCAAGGTGGCCAATGCCTGATGACTGCGCTGGATTTCGACCAGATCGGACTTGCGGTGGAAATCGAACATGACGCCGGGCTCCTGTATGCGCGGTGTCCTGAGCATAGATCGCCGTTAGCGCCATGCAAGCACAGTGCTATCACCTTGTAATTATTGCATTCGCAATACGGAGCGCCATTCTTAACCGGGATGGGCAAGCGTCCGCGCTCAGGAACTTTCCCGCACCATCAACTCGAAGCCCAGGTCCTGCTGCGCATTCGGCACCCGCTTGCCATCGAGCAACGCCAGCAGCGCCTGCGCAGCACCGCGCCCCACAGCGGCGCGAGGCGTGCGAATCGAGGTCAGCCGCGGCACCATGTGCGCCGAAGCCGGCAGGTCGTTGAAACCGACCATCGCCACCTGCCGCGGCACCTCCACCCCTTGGCGCAATGCCTGCAGCACCGCGCCCTGGGCCAGGTCGTCGTTGCAGAAGAAGATACCGTCGACATCCGGCGCCTGCCGCATCAGTTGGCTGAACAACTCGCTGCCCAAGGCAATGGAAGAAGGCTCCGGCGTCAGCACTTCCAGCTCGGTCGCCTGCAAGCCGGCCTCGGCCAACGCCTGGCGGAACCCTTCGGCACGCTGCATCACTCGTGGGTCCAGTTGTGCGGCAATGAACCCCAGGCGCTTGCGCCCGCGCTCGATCAGGTGGCGGGCGGCGGCGCGCCCGGCCTGCTGCTGCGAGAAGCCGACGGACAATGCACCAGCTTCGCCATTCAGTTCCATCATGTGCACACAAGGTACGCCACTGGCCGCCAGCATCTGCCGCGATGCCTCGCTGCGCTCGAAACCGGTCAGCAGCATGCCGCAGGGCTGATAGGCCAGGTAGTTGCGGATGAGGTTCTCCTCTTCGGCAAGATCGTAGTGATAGTTGCCGATCAGCACCTCGAGCCCGCGCGGGCGCATGACCTCATGAATGGCTTCCAGCGTGTCGATGAACAGCTGGTTGGACAGCGACGGGATCAACACCACCACCGACTGGCTGCGCGCCGAAGCCAGGGCACGGGCCGCCGGGTTGGCGACATAACCGAGGCTCGCCGCGGCAGCAACGACCTTTTCCACCAACTCCGGCGCAACCGTGCTGACCCCACGCAGGGCGCGCGAGGCGGTAATCGGGGAAACCCCGGAAAGCCTGGCAACTTCTGCCAGGGTGGGACGACCTGTGGTACGGGAGCCGGTGCGGGACATGGATGTTGTAATTTTACTACTTGCAAGGAAAGGGAACGGCCACTAAGGTAGCGCTGTCTCAGGACGCAGGCAATGTAATCTTTGGCAGCAGCCAACGCGCGCTCGCCACCAAGCGTCCATACTGCGTAGGGACAAGACCAATAACACCGGGGAGGTGGCTGTTCGTCGACAACGAGACAGCGCTATCTCACCCGCAGGAGGTACTGATGAATTCTCCCCTGTCCGCCATCGTGGTGATGGGCGTGGCCGGTTGCGGCAAAAGCTGCATCGGCGCTGCCATCGCTGCCAGAAGCGGCGGCCGCCTGATCGAAGGTGACGCTTTCCACCCTGCCGAAAACATCCGCAAGATGAGCGCTGGCATCCCCCTGGACGACAGCGACCGTGCCGGTTGGCTGGTGCGTCTTGGTCAGGAGCTGCAAGCCACGACCCAGGCCGGGGAACGTCCGATCCTGACCTGTTCGGCCCTCAAGCGCCGCTATCGCGACTCCCTGCGCGACGCCATGCCCGGGCTGGTGTTCGTGTTCCTCGAGCTGTCACCCGCCGAGGCGGAGAAACGCGTGCTGGCCCGCCCCGGGCATTTCATGCCGGCGAGCCTCATCGATAGCCAATTCGCTGCCCTGGAGCCGCCACACGGCGAACCCCTGACCCTGGCGCTCGACGCCACCCAGCCCATCGAAGCGCTTGCCGAAGCGGTGGACAGCTGGCTAAAGGGCCGCAGTGAGCCGGGCCTGGCACAAACCGCCTGACCCAGGCGGCTTTCCCGGCCCAACCGAGACAGCGCTACCCTGCCCCTCAAGCGCAAGCAAATTTGCAAAAAAGCTACGCCAAAACAACGATAAGACCGAGGCCTTCAAACCATGTTCGGACTGGCTACTGATACCTTCCTGCTGCTCGACGCGCTGGTTACCATCGTCGGGCTGATCCTGCTGATCACTCATTTCAAAGTCCATCCCTTCGTCGCACTGACCATCGCGGCCGGCTTCCTTGGCCTGACCTCCGGCATGCCGGTGGCCAAGGTCATGAAATCGTTCCAGGACGGTTTTGGCGGTGTTCTGGGCTTCGTCGGCATCGTGCTCGCCCTGGGCACCATGCTTGGCAAGCTGATGGCCGACTCCGGGGGGGCCGATCAGATCGCGCAAACCCTCATCCGCGCCTTCGGCAAGAAGAACGTGCACTGGGCGATGATGTTCGCCGCCTTCCTGGTGGGTATCCCGCTGTTCTTCGAGATCGGCTTCGTGCTGCTGATCCCGCTGGTGTTCATCGTCGCCCGACGCTCCGGCGTATCGCTGATCAAGATCGGCATTCCACTGCTGGCCGGCCTGTCGGTGGTGCACGGCCTGGTGCCCCCGCACCCGGGCCCGCTGCTGGCGATCGGCATCTTCCATGCCGACATCGGCAAGACCATCTTCTATGGCCTGATCGTGGCGCTGCCTACCGCCATCATCGCCGGCCCGCTGTTCGGTAATTTCATTTCCCGCTACATCCCGGGCACCCCGTCCCAGGAGCTGATGGACCAGATCGCCAAGGAGTCCGACCAGGGCAATCTGCCGAGCTTCACCATCACCCTGGTCACCGTGCTGCTGCCGGTGGTGCTGATGCTGCTGAAGACCTTCGCCGACGTGGTGCTGCCTGCCGAGCACATCGTGCGCCAGTGGATGGACCTGATCGGCCACCCCATCACCGCCCTGCTCGCTGCCCTGCTGCTGGCCTTCTATACCTTTGGCTCGGCCCGTGGCTTCAACCGTCAGCAGATCATGAAGATGCTCGACCAGAGCCTGGCACCGACTGCGGCGATCGTGCTGATCGTGGGTGCCGGCGGTGGCTTCAAGCAGATGCTGGTAGACACCGGCGTGGGCAACGTGATCGGACAGATGGCCGTACAGGCGGAGATTTCGCCCATCATGCTGGCCTGGCTGGTAGCAGCGGTAATCCGTATCGCCACCGGTTCCGCCACGGTCGCCACCATTACCGGTGCGGGCATCGTTGCACCGGTGATCGACCTGGTGCCGGGGGTCAACCGTGAGCTGCTGGTGCTGGCCACCGGCGCTGGCTCGTTGATTCTGTCCCACGTCAACGACGCCGGCTTCTGGCTGGTGAAGCAGTACTTCAACATGACCGTGGCGGAAACCTTCAAGACCTGGAGCATGATGGAGACCATCCTGTCGATCGTCGGCATCATCTTCATCATGTTGCTGTCGCTGGTGGTGTAACCGTTGATCGGGGTAATGGCACCTTGAAGCTTCGGGTAGGGCCGAAGGGAAGTATCAGCCCTACCAGAAGCAAAGGAGCCTGCCATGCCCCGCTCAAGCATCCTGCTGATTGCCCTGCTCGCCGCGCCGTTGGCCATTGCTGCCGGCACCGGCCCCACCTACCCCGACGACCCACACAACCCGGCGCCCAAGCCGGGCGCGGACAGCACCCTCAACCCGATCGAAAAGCCCATGCCGCGGGACACAGACCCACGCATAAAGGGCAACGACCCGGACAGCCCGCCAGCTGAACAGAATGACAACCGGGATTTGCCAGGGATGGATGGCAGTGGCTCGGAAGGTACCGGGCGGCAGGGAGCAGCCGATAATCAGCGTTGATCAATGCCCCTGAATGCAACTGTCTTGCTCAAATTCCAAAAGTTGCCGCAATCCCTGTAGGAGCGGCTTTAGCCGCGAAGAATCCAACACGGTGATGGCACCGGCTGCGCCGGTGGTCGCGGCCAAAGCCGCTCCCACAGGGGCCCCTGTACGGCCCATTATCCAATGCTCACCACTGGCGCTTGTCCGGCCTGGTCAGCCCCAGCTTCTCGATCCGGTACCGCAGCATATCCCGCGACAGCCCGAGCATGCGTGCCGACTTGGTCACGTTCCAGTCCGTGCGGTCCAGGGTCTTGCACACCAGGTCGCGCTCCATGTCCGGCAGGCTGGTGCCGGGCTCCGGTTCGTGCCGAGGCATTTCGAACACCGCAGGCGCCGCCTGCTGCACCAGCGGCTCGTCGATCAAGGTCATGCACAGGTTGAGCTGGTGCGCCTGCACCACCTCGTTCGGCGCCAGCAGCACGGTCTGCTCCAGCATGTTGCGCAGTTCGCGCACGTTGCCTGGCCAGCTGTAACCGAGCATCAGGCTTTCCGCCTCGGCGGAAAAGCGCAGGTTCGGCTTGCCATAACGCCGGCCATGATGGGCCAGGAAATGCCGCGCCAGCAGCAGCACGTCCTGCCCGCGGGCATACAGGCGCGGTACCTTCAGGGCAATGATACGCAGGCGGAAGAACAGGTCGCGGCGGAACCTGCCCTGCTGCACCATCTGCTCCAGGTTGCAGTTGGTAGCGCTGATCACCCGCAGGTCGACCTTGCGCTCCTTCACCGCGCCAATCCGGCGGATACTGCGGTCTTCCAGCAACTTCAGCAGCTTGGCCTGGAGCACCAGGTCCATCTCGCCAATCTCGTCGAGGAACAAGGTGCCCCCATCGGCAGCCTCCACCAGGCCCACCCTGCGCTCCTTGGCATCGGTAAAGGCGCCCTTCTCGTGGCCGAACAGCTCGGCCTCCAGCAGGTTGGCCGGGATCGAGGCGCAGTTGAACTCGATGAACGGCCCCTTGCTGCGCGAACCATCAAAATGCAGGGCGCGGGCCACCAGCTCCTTGCCGGTACCGGTCTCGCCTTCGATCAGCACCGGTGGCAGGTCGTCGCTGGCCATGCGCCGTTCTGCATCCAGCACTTGGCGCAGGGTGTGCTTGAGGGTGAGCATCGCCGGTGATTCACCGATCAATGCCTGCAACCCGGACTTCTGCGCCTCGCGCTCCTGGTAGAACGACAACGTGCGCTCCATGCGCTCGGCAGCCAGCGCCTTGTCCAGGGTCAGCTTGAGCTCGGCCAGCACCACGGGCTTGGTCAGGTAATGGAAGGCGCCCTCCTTCATTGCCTGCACGGCATCTTCCACGTTGCCATAGCCGGTCATCATGATCACTTTCAGGTCCGGCACCTGCGCCACCAAGGTACGCAGCAGGTCGTGCCCGCTCATGCCCGGCAGCGAGTTGTCGGTCAGCACCGCATCGGGCTGGCCCCGCTTTATCTGCTCCAGCGCCAGCTCCGCGCTGTGGCACACGGTGACCTCGAAGCCCTTGAGGCCGAGGTAGGTGCGAATATTGTCGGCGAGAATTTCATCATCCTCGACTACCAGGATGCTGTGCTCCATGGTCCCCTCCCGCTGCGATATTGAATGTGAGGCTGACGCGGGTTCCTTCCTCTTCGCGGCTGCTCAGGCTGACCGAGCCGCCAAAACGCTCCATGATGCGTTTGACCAGGGCCAGGCCTATGCCGAGGCCGCCCTGCTTGGTGGTGTAGAACGGCTTGAACACCATCCGTTCCTGCTGTTGGCTCATGCCCTTGCCGGTATCGCTAAGGACGAACTCGGCACGCTGCCCATCCTGCACATTGACCTGGGCGCACAGCATGCCACCTTCAGGCATGGCTTCCAGGGCATTGGAGAACAGGGTGTTGAGAATCTGCGTGAGCTGTAGCGGCTGGCTGGCCACCCATTGCGACCGGGGGCCTTCGTAGCAGAAGTACACACCGTTGCGTTCGATCTGCTGGGCGAAGGCCAGGTGGGTGTCCTCGATGGCCGTCACCAGGTCCACGGCCTCGGCATCGTCACTGGTCGGGCGCAGCGACACCAACAGGTCACGCACCCAGCGCGACATGCGGTCGACCTGGCTGATGATGTCGGTGATGTTCTTCTGCGCCGCGGGGTTGGCGATTTCCTGAGCCAGTTCGGCGCTGGAGCGAATGTTGGCCAGCGGGTTGCGCAAGCTATGCGCCACGGCCGAAGACATCTCGCCCAGGGCCACATAGGTTTCACTGGCCACCAGCCGGTCCTGCTGCAGGTGCAGCAGCTGCGCGGCGCGGCGCGGCGCACGATCCAGAACAGGCCGAAGTAGACCAGCGCCCCGCCCACCAGGGTAGAAGCCCAGATCAGCACATAACCGCGCTGGATGCGTAACACCAGGTCCTGCGGCTCCTTGTAGATTTCCACCATGGCCAGCACCTGTTCGCCCTGGCTGTCGAACAGCGGGATGTAGTTCTCGATGAACAGGAAGCGCGGTTCACGCTGGAACTTCTGCTCTTCGCGGTCATCCTCGGCCTGGTGGTAGCTGGCCGATACCGTCTTGCGCGAGCGGAAGGCGCGGTCCAGGTCACCATCGGCCTCGATTCGCTTGCCGATCAGCTCCCGGTTGGTCGACCAGACGATGGTGCGGTCGCGGGCATAGACGTTGGCCAGCAAGGTGTCCGGCAGGTGCTCCACATGGTCGAGGAACTCGACCCGGGTCGATTCGGCCAGCTCCGGGGTGAACTGCAAGTGCTGCTGGTCCAGGCGCGGGTCAAGCAACTCGCCCATGGTGGTGCCCGGCGGCAACTGCGAATGACGTACTTCGGCCTGGGCCATGGCCTGGATGAACTGGGCGGTGAGCATGGCATCGCGCTCGACGCTGTCGCGCACCACGAAACGCGTCGACACATAACCCAGCCCGCCCGCCACCGAGGCGATGATCAGCAGGCTTATGACCGAAAACCAGCGCAGCAGGTTGAATTCGCGCAATGGCACGGCCACACCGTTGGCGGTAGTACTGGCCTTGTCAGGAACTTCTTTATCCAGCATCTGCATCGCGTGCTTCCCGCCCAGGGCGTCCATTCAGAAATGCATCAAGGCGACAAATAGTAGCCAATTGATAGCACTCCACCCGTGCAGCCGCAGCCGCCATTTGTCGTGTGTTGCGCTCTGCCTGTCACATTGCAAGAACCCAGCCAGCCAACATGCCAATTCAAATTATCTTTGATTATCAATAGGTTGAAGACACATCTTAAATTAACTTGGAGGGCTATCCCCCACATTTGGGGGTTTTCACCCAAAAAACATTAAATCCTTTATAAACAATTAGATACGAGCATTTATTAATGTAAGTCAGGAGCCATTGACCAGCCGGAAACTCAGCGAAACCCGGGTGCCATGGCCTTCACTGCTGCTGAGGCGGACACTGCCCCCGAAGCGTTCCATGATGCGTTTCACCAACACCAGGCCCACGCCCAACCCACCCTGCTTGGTGGTGAAGAAAGGCCGGAAGGCCATGCGCTGCTGCTGTTCGGTCATGCCTTTGCCGTTGTCGGACAGGCGCAAGGTCAGGTTACGCCGGTCATGACGCACCACCTCGACACGCAACCGCCCGCCCTGCTCCATCGACTCCAGGGCGTTGGCGATCAGGCTGCTGAAGATCTGCCGCAGTAACACCGGATGCCCCAGCACCTGCACTGCCGGTATCGGTTGCAGGTCAAGGCTCACTCCGCCGCGCGCCAGCGGCACTGCGTAGGTCTGCAGGCTTTCCTGCAATGCCAGCGGCAAATCCACCGCCACGGCCTCATCGTTGAGCGGGCGCAAGGACTGCAACATCTGGCGGATCCACTGCGACATGCGGTCGACCTGGCTGATGATGTCGTTGACGTTGCGCTGCGCCGGGCCATCGTCGAACGCCTGGGCCAACTCGGCACTGGAACGGATGCTGGCCAGCGGGTTGCGCAGGCTATGGGCCACCGCCGAGGACACCTCGCCCAGCGCCACGTAGGTTTCGTTGCTGATCAGCCGCTTCTGCTGCACCGCCAGCAGGCGCGCGGCGCGGTGCATGATGCCGTACAGGCCTACGTAGACCAGCGCGGCACCGATGGTGATCGCCAGCCAGATCAGGATCAGCCCATGCTCGATGCGCACGATCAGGTCATGGGGCTCCTTGTAGATCTCGACCATCGCCGTGACCTGCTCGCCATCGGCATCGAACAGCGGAATATAGTTTTCGATGAACAACTGCTCGGGTGGGATGACGAACTTCTGCTCGACGCGGGCCTGTTCGAAGTTGTGGTAGCTGGCCGAGACTCGCATCTTGTACTCGAAAGCCTGCTCCAGGTCCTCGTCGCCTTCTATCAGCTTGCCGACCAGGGCCGGGTTGCTGGACCAGATCACCGTACGGTCCGGGGCATAGATGTTGGCCAGCAGCATGTCGGGCAGGTGCGCGATGTGGTCCAGGAACTCGCCACGCGCCCTGCGCCGGGCGTCCGGGTCGACATCGAGCAGGTTGGCGCGGTCAATGCGTGGGTCAAGCAGTTCACCCATGGTGCGCACATTGGGGATCGACACATGGCGTACTTCGGCATCGGCGATGGAGGTGATGAACTGCGCGGTGAGCAAGGCATCGCGCTCGATGCTCTCGTCGACGATGAAGCGGCTGGAAATCAACCCCAGCCCGACCGCTACCGAGAGGATGATGGCCAGGCTGACCCAGGCGTACCAGCGCAGCAGATTGAACGGCTTGCGTGGGGTGGCCAGTTCGTTACCGGCGGGTACTTCAAAAGCGTCGGAACGAGGGGCGATGTCCATGGCGGACTCCACAACTGGGCACCTTCAGAAGGTTATAGCCCAGAGTTGGGGAAACCATCGGGTCAGCTTGGTGGCATCCGCCGAAGGGTATTGTCTTGTTTCCCGTATTGAACGCACCTGCCTTGCAAAAATCCAGATGCTCACACGGCCCCTGTGGGAGCGGCTTTAGCCGCGAACACCGGCGCAGCCGGCGCCATGCACCGCGTTGGATTCTTCGCGGCTAAAGCCGCTCCCACAGGGGTCGCACCAGCGTTGAAAGGGGCTACAGGGGCTAATCACCCGTCAACCCCTGCAAGCGGCGGTACTCCCGCAGCACATTCGGTACATAGCGCCGGGTCTCGGCAAACGGCGGTACCGCACCACGGCGCAGCACCGCGTCCGGGCCGGCGTTGTAGGCCGCCACGGCCAGGGTGATGTCATTGTCGAACAAATTGAGCATGCGCTTGAGGTAGCGGGCCCCTCCCTGCACGTTGTCTTCCGGGTCCAGGCGGTTTTCCACGCCCATCTCGCGGGCAGTATCCGGCATCAATTGCATCAGCCCCACCGCGCCCGCTGGCGAACGCGCCTTGGGGTTGTAACCGGACTCGGCCTTGATCACCGCATGCAGCAACGCCGGGGGTACGTCGTGGGTGCGCGCCGCGGCGGCGACCAGCTTGGCATAGGGGCGGCCGGTGATGAGCTGCGCGTTGGCCGGGCCGGCCTGGGCCTTCGGCTCGCTGATCACCGTTTCATAGAGGCGCCCGGGTCGATGGACGTTGGTCAGTATGTAGCTGCCTTTGGCGTCGATGGAAATGTACACATCGGCCTGGGCAGCACCTGCCACCAGCCAGATCAAACCGAGAATGAGTCCACGCATGTCGGTCGCCTCTTCGTGGTCTCCCCCGATGTTGGGGGATATACCCCGGAAAACCCGGGGTCGATGACCACGACGCAAGCACTGTGCCGCTTCGCGTGCCGCATGGTGCAAGGCGCCAGCGCAGGCGTGCACGGCTGTTGCATGGAGCCAGCAAAAGCTTGTCCCCATGCAGCGGAGGGCTTCACCATGCAGCGCAGAACCAACCCTCAACGTGGCTTCACCCTGCTCGAACTTTTGGTGGTGCTGGTGGTGCTCGGCCTGTTGGCCGGTATCGTCGCGCCCAAGTACTTCAGCCAGCTCGGCCGCTCCGAAGCCAAGGTGGCGCGGGCGCAGATAGAGGGGCTGAGCAAGGCCCTGGACCTGTATCGCCTGGAAGTCGGCCACTACCCCAGCAGTGAGCAGGGCCTGCAGGCCCTGGTGGTCGCCCCCAATGGCGAAGCGCGCTGGACCGGCCCGTACCTGCAGAAGGCCGTGCCGCAAGACCCGTGGGGCCGCGCATACATCTACCGGCAACCCGGCGAGAACGGCGGCGAGTACGACCTGCTGTCGATGGGCAAGGACGGCCAGCCCGGTGGCGACGGGGAAAACGCCGAAATCACCAGTTGGCAGTAGGGAGAACGGCCATGCGCTACAGCCTCAAGGCCCTGGGCAGGCAGGGTGTGGTGCAGTTGCAGATCGACGCCGAGGACGCCGACCAGGCCCGCCGCCAGGTCGAGGACCAGGGCTTGCGCGTGCTCAGCCTGCATGGCCACGGCGGCGCCTTGCGCGGCATGGCCTGGCGCCGCGAAGCAAGCTTTGACCTGGTGCTGTTCAGCCAGGAACTCTCGACCCTGCTCAACGCCGGCCTGCCGCTGATCGACGCGCTGGAAAGCCTGGCGGAAAAGGCCCCCGCAGCCGCAGCGCGCAAAGTGCTCGCCGAACTGGTCCGCCAACTGTACGAAGGCCGCTCGCTGTCCCAGGCCCTGGGCCAGCAGCCACGGGTGTTCCCGCCGCTATACGTGGCGCTGGTACAGTCCAGCGAGCGTACCGGCGCGCTCGGCGACGCCCTCGCCCGCTACATAAGCTACCGCCAGCGCCTGGACCTGGTCCGGCAGAAGCTGGTGGGTGCCTCGGTCTACCCGATGCTGCTATTGCTGGTGGGCGGTGGCGTGGTGCTGTTCCTGCTTGGCTACGTGGTGCCGCGTTTCAGCCAGGTGTTCGAGGGCATGGGCACCGAGTTGCCCTGGCTGTCTCGGCTGCTGATGCAGATCGGGCTATTCCTGCATGCCCAGCAACTACCGCTGGCATTGGGCGCCCTCGGTGCGGCCACTGCGCTGTGGCTGCTGCGCCGCCAGCCATGGGTACGGCGCTGGGCAGCCTGCCAGCTGCGGCGCCTGCCGGCACTTCACCAACGCCTGATGATGTACGAACTGGCGCGCTTCTATCGCTCATTGGGCATCCTGCTGCAAGGCGGTATCCCCATCCTCACCGCCATGGGCATGGCCCGCGGCCTGCTCGGCAGCGCGGCGGCCGAGGGCCTGGAGCACGCCAGCCAGCGGGTCGCCGAAGGGTTGCCCCTGTCCGATGCGTTGGAGGCCGGGCAACTGGTGACGCCGGTGTCGTTGCGCCTGCTGCGCGCCGGCGAGCAGTCCGGCAACCTGGGCGAAATGCTGGAGCGCTGCGCCGACTTCCATGACCAGGAAATCGGCCGCTGGGTGGAATGGTTCGTCAAGCTGTTCGAACCGCTGCTGATGACCTTCATCGGCCTGCTGATCGGCCTGATCGTGATCCTGATGTACATGCCGATCTTCGAACTGGCCTCGAGCATTCACTGAAATCTCTGACCCAGGATGAAAGCCCACGACCGAGCTGGCCATGTCTGCAATCGATGAATGATCTGCTCATATCATTCATCGTGATAATAACCTTCGTCCCGTTCGATTCGTGCCTCACGCGCAAGACACTCACACTCCGCCCACTACTAATACATTGGCGGAGTTCTCCATGGAACAATCATTCAAACCCTTGCGCTTCCCCCTCGCTGCCCTGGCAGTGGTGGTGATCAGCGCTTGTGGCCGAACCCCAGACGCAGTGCAGGCTCCCACCGCGCCGAAGGTCAGCGTGGCCAAGGTGATCGAGCAACCGATCAATGAATGGGACGAGTTCACCGGCCGCCTCGAAGCGCCGGAAACCGTCGAGGTACGCCCACGGGTCTCCGGCCAGATCGACCTGGTAGCCTTCACCGAAGGCGCCCAGGTCAAGAAAGGCGACCTGCTGTTCCAGATCGATCCACGCCCGTTCCAGGCAGAGGTCCGCCGCCTCGAAGCCCAACTGCAGCAGGCCAAGGCCACCGCCATTCGCAGCGCCAACGAAGCCCGCCGTGGCGAACGCCTGCGTGACAGCAACGCCATTTCCGCAGAACTGGCCGAATCGCGTAGCAGCGCCGCCGCCGAAGCCCGCGCCGGGGTCGACGCGATCCAGGCCCAGCTCGACCTGGCACGCCTGAACCTCAGCTTCACCCGTGTCACCGCGCCCATCAGCGGCCGTGTCAGCCGCGCCCAGTTCACCGCCGGCAACATCGTCACCGCCGATGTCACCCCGCTGACCAGCGTGGTCTCCACCGACAAGGTCTACGCCTACTTCGACGCCGACGAGCGCGTGTACCTCAAGTACACCCAGCTGGCCCGCGAAGGCCAGCGCGGCCAGAGCACCCCGGTGTACCTGGGCCTGACCAACGAAACCGGCAACCCGCACCTGGGCCAGATGAACTTCGTCGACAACCAGGTCAACCCGCGCACCGGCACCATCCGTGGCCGTGCGGTGTTCGACAACAGCGACGGCCAGTTCACCCCAGGCCTGTATGCACGCCTGAAGCTGGTGGGCAGCGCCCAGTACCAGGCCGTGCTGATCAACGACGAAGCCGTGGGCACCGACCTTGGCAAGAAGTTCGTGCTGGTCATGGACAAGGACAACAAGGCCGCCTACCGCGCCGTGGAGCTGGGGCCGAAGCTGGAAGGCCTGCGCATCGTGCGCAGCGGCCTGGGCAAGGACGACCGCATCGTGGTCAAGGGCCTGCAGCGTGTGCGCCCTGGCTCACCGGTCACCCCGGAAGAGACACCGATGGCCAGCGAACAGACCCTCGCCGCCCTCGCCCAGCAGCGCCAGGCCCTGGAGGCCAGCAACCCGGCGCCGAAGGTGGCGGGCAACAACGTGAAAGTCGCCAGCGCCCAGGCGCCACGCGGTTAAGGGACCACACCGATGAACTTCTCGAAATTCTTCATTACCCGGCCAATTTTGGCCGCGGTGCTGTCGTTGGTGCTGCTGATCGCGGGTTCGATCTCGCTGTTCCAGCTGCCGATCAGCGAATACCCCGAAGTGGTGCCGCCCACCGTGGTGGTGCGCGCCAACTTCCCCGGCGCCAACCCCAAGGTCATCGGCGAAACCGTCGCCGCGCCACTGGAGCAGGCGATTACCGGCGTGGAGAACATGCTGTACATGTCCTCCCAGTCCACCGCTGACGGCAAGCTGACGCTGACAATCACCTTCGCCCTTGGCACCGACCTGGACAACGCCCAGGTGCAGGTGCAGAACCGCGTCACGCGTACCCAGCCCAAGCTGCCCGAGGAAGTGACCCGCATAGGCATCACGGTCGACAAGGCCTCGCCCGACCTGACCATGGTCGTGCACCTGACCTCGCCGGATAACCGCTACGACATGCTCTACCTGTCCAACTACGCCATCCTCAACATCAAGGATGAGCTGGCGCGCCTGGGCGGCGTGGGCGATGTGCAGCTGTTCGGCATGGGCGACTACTCGCTGCGCGTGTGGCTGGACCCGAACAAGACCGCTTCGCGCAACCTCACCGCCAGTGATGTGGTGGCTGCAATCCGCGAGCAGAACCGCCAGGTGGCCGCCGGCCAGCTGGGCGCCCCACCCGCCCCCGGTTCGACCAGCTTCCAGCTGTCGATCAACACCCAGGGTCGTCTGGTCAATGAGGAAGAGTTCGAGAACATCATCATCCGCGCCGGTGCCGATGGCGAAATCACCCGCCTGAAGGACATCGCCCGGGTCGAACTCGGTTCCAGCCAGTACGCCCTGCGTTCGCTGCTGAACAACCAGCCGGCGGTGGCCATTCCGATCTTCCAGCGCCCAGGCTCCAACGCCATCGAGATCTCCGACGAAGTGCGGGCGAAAATGGCCGAGCTGAAGAAGGACTTCCCCGAGGGCATGGACTACAGCATCGTCTATGACCCGACCGTGTTCGTCCGTGGTTCCATCGAAGCCGTGGTACACACCCTGTTCGAAGCGCTGGTGCTGGTGGTGCTGGTCGTCATCCTGTTCCTGCAGACCTGGCGTGCCTCGATCATCCCGCTGATGGCCGTGCCGGTATCGCTGATCGGTACCTTTGCCGTGATGCACCTGTTCGGCTTCTCGCTCAACGCGCTGTCATTGTTCGGCCTGGTCCTGGCCATCGGTATCGTGGTGGACGATGCCATCGTCGTGGTGGAGAACGTCGAGCGCAACATCGGCCTGGGCCTGAAACCGCTGGAAGCCACGCAAAAGGCCATGGGCGAAGTGACCGGGCCGATCATCGCCACCGCCCTGGTGCTGTGCGCGGTGTTCGTACCTGCTGCGTTCATTTCCGGCCTGACCGGGCAGTTCTACAAGCAGTTCGCTCTGACCATCGCCATTTCCACGGTCATCTCGGCATTCAACTCGCTGACCCTGTCGCCGGCCCTGGCAGCCGTGCTGCTGAAGGACCACCATGCGCCCAAGGACCGTTTCTCGCGGTTCCTGGAAAAACTGCTGGGCAGCTGGCTGTTCGCCCCGTTCAACCGCTTCTTCGACCGCGCTTCCAACCGCTACGTCGGCGGCGTGCGTCGGGTCATCCGCTCCAGCGGCATCGCCCTGTTCGTGTATGCCGGCCTGATGGGCCTGACCTACCTCGGCTTCTCGTCCACCCCGACCGGTTTCGTGCCGGCCCAGGACAAGCAGTACCTGGTGGCGTTCGCCCAGCTGCCTGACGCGGCCAGCCTCGACCGCACCGAAGCGGTGATCAAGCGCATGAGCGAAATCGCCCTGAAGCAGCCTGGCGTGGCCGACTCGGTAGCCTTCCCTGGCCTGTCGATCAACGGTTTCACCAACAGCCCGAACAGCGGCATCGTGTTCACCCCGCTCAAGCCGTTCGACGAGCGCAAGGACCCGAGCCAGTCGGCGGCGGCCATCGCGGCTGCACTGAATGCCCAGTTCGCCGACATCCAGGACGCCTACATCGCGATCTTCCCGCCACCGCCGGTACAAGGCCTGGGCACCATCGGCGGCTTCCGTCTGCAGATCGAAGACCGTGGCAACCTGGGCTACGAGGCGCTGTACAAGGAAACCCAGAACATCATCGCCAAGAGCCACAACGTGCCGGAACTGGCGGGCCTTTTCACCAGCTACCAGGTCAACGTGCCCCAGGTCGATGCCGCCATCGACCGGGAAAAGGCCAAGACCCACGGCGTGGCGATCACCGACATCTTCGACACCCTGCAGGTCTACCTGGGCTCGCTGTACACCAACGACTTCAACCGCTTTGGCCGTACCTATCAGGTCAACGTCCAGGCCGAGCAGCAGTTCCGCCTCGATGCCGAGCAGATCGGCCAGCTGAAGGTGCGCAACAACCTCGGCGAGATGATCCCGCTGGCGACCTTCCTCAAGGTCAGCGACACCTCCGGGCCTGACCGGGTGATGCACTACAACGGTTTCATCACCGCCGAGATCAACGGCGCCGCGGCACCGGGCTACAGCTCCGGCCAGGCCGAAGCTGCCATCGAGAAGCTGCTGAAGGAGGAACTGCCCAACGGCATGACCTTCGAGTGGACCGACCTGACCTACCAGCAGATCCTTTCGGGCAATACCGCGCTGTTCGTGTTCCCGCTGTGCGTGCTGCTGGCCTTCCTGGTGCTTGCCGCCCAGTACGAAAGCTGGAGCCTGCCGCTGGCAGTGATCCTGATCGTGCCGATGACCCTGTTGTCGGCCATCACCGGGGTGATCGTGTCGGGGGGTGACAACAACATCTTCACCCAGATCGGTCTGATCGTACTGGTGGGCCTGGCGTGCAAGAACGCGATCCTGATCGTCGAGTTCGCCAAGGACGAACAGGCCAAGGGGCTCGACCCGCTGGCTGCGGTACTGGAAGCCTGCCGCCTGCGCCTGCGGCCGATCCTGATGACCTCGATCGCTTTCATCATGGGTGTGGTTCCACTGGTGTTCAGCTCCGGTGCCGGTTCTGAAATGCGCCATGCCATGGGCGTGGCGGTGTTCTCGGGAATGATCGGGGTTACCGTGTTCGGCCTGTTCCTGACCCCGGTGTTCTTCTTCCTGATTCGCCGTTTCGTCGAGCGTCGCCAGGCCCGCAAGGCCGAACGCGCCCAATCGCTGGAGAGCCATGCATGAACCTGCTCAAACCCTTGACCCCGAGCTTGCTGGCGCTCGCCTTGGCGGCCTGTGCAGTAGGCCCGGACTACCAGGCGCCAGCCACCGAGCCCGCGCAGCTGGCCAGCGACATACAGGCCAAGGCCTACGACCGTAGCCGTTTCGAAAGCCTGTGGTGGAAGCAGTTCGACGACCCGGTGCTGAACCAGCTGGTGCAGACGTCGCTGGATGGCAACCGTGATCTGCGCGTGGCCTTCGCCCGCCTGAAGTCGGCCCGTTCGATCCGTGAAGACGCCGAAAACGATCAGTTTCCGGTGGTCACCAGCCGCGCCAGCAGCGACATCGGCAAGGGCCAGATCCCCGGCCAGACCACGCAGCGGGTAAACAGTGAGCGCTACGACCTGGGCCTGGACATGGCCTGGGAGCTTGACCTGTTCGGCCGCATCCAGCGCCAGATCGAAGCCAGCGAAGCCCAGGAAGCAGCAGCCGCGGCCGACCTGCAGCAGCTGCAGGTCAGCCTGATCGCCGAACTGGTGGATGCTTACGGCCAGCTGCGTGGGGCGCAGTTGCGCGAAAAGATCGCCCTGGCCAACCTCAAGACCCAGCAGGAATCGCGGGCCATCACCGAAACCCTGCGCGATGCCGGCGTGGGCAACGACCTTGATGTGGTGCGGGCCGACGCGCGCCTGGCCGGGGTCGAAGCCACCGTACCGCAACTGCAGGCGGAACAGGCACGGGCCCGGCATCGCATCGCCACCCTGCTCGGTCAGCGCCCCGAGGCGCTCAGCGTCGACCTGTCGCCCAAGGCACTGCCGGCCATCGCCAAGGCGCTACCGGTGGGTGACCCGGGAGAACTGCTGCGCCGCCGCCCGGACATCCGCAGCGCCGAACGCCAGCTGGCGGCTGCCACCGCCAACGTTGGCGTGGCCACGGCCGACTTGTTCCCGCGCGTCAGCCTCAGTGGCTTCCTCGGCTTTACTGCTGCACGTGGTTCGCAGATAGGTTCCTCGGCAGCCAATGCCTGGGCGCTGGGCCCGAGCATAACGTGGGCCGCCTTCGACCTGGGCAGCGTGCGCGCCCGACTGCGCGGTGCCAAGGCCGATGCCGAAGGGGCACTGGCCAACTATGAACAGCAGGTGTTGCTGGCCCTGGAAGAATCGGCCAACGCCTTCAGCGACTATGACAAGACCCAGCAGCGGCTGTTGTCGCTGATGCGCCAGAGCGACGCCAGCCGCAAGGCGGCGGAACTGGCCTCGATTCGTTATCGCGAGGGTACGGTGGACTACCTGGTGCTGCTCGATGCCGAGCGTGAGCGGCTGAGCGCAGAAGATGCGCAGGCCCAGGGTGAAGTCGAGTTGTACCGCGGCATCGTCTCCATCTACAAGGCCCTGGGCGGCGGCTGGCAACCGGAGACCGTAGCCAGCGCGCGCTGATACACCCGCTTCAACGACTCCTTTGGTTGGCCCCTCCCCCAACCGTTTGCCCCGCAGGCCTTGGTCCGCGGGGCTTTTTTATGCTGATTGAGGGTGTGTGCAGGGACCTGGTTGCATTTACCACCCGGCTAGCCCAAGCTCTGCCCTTCCCGCCGCCCCGGATCGTCCGATGCCCAGACGCAACCGCTACCTGATCGCCCTGCTGCTGTTGATCCTGGTATCGGCCCTGTTCGGCTACCTGTGGCGCGACGCTCCGCCAGCCCCGCCTACCCTGCCTGCGCACAGCTACGCCAAGGCCCTGCGCCAGGCCCATGAGGGCCAACCCGGCGCTGCACGGGTGCTGTACCAGCAACTGCAGCGCACCGACCTGCCGCCCATTCGCCGTGCCGCCTTGTATGCCGAACTGCCAAACTACCCTTCGCCCCAGGCATTGAAACTCGCCCGTCAGGACCTCGAGCATGCCGACCCGCAGGTGCGCCGTGCAGCCATTGCCGGTATTCGCCGCCTGCTGCCGGCGGCGCAGCGCAGCCTGGTACTCGGCCCACTGTTGGACGACGACGAGCAAAGCGTGCGCTTTGCCGCGGTAGATGCCCTGCTCGGCCTTGCTCCGGATGACATCGGCCTTTATTTCGGCCCGCTACAGGTTGCCCTGGAGCAATACCAGCAGGCCCTCGAGCAGCAACCCGAAGACGTCGACGCCCAAGTCCACCTGGCGCGCCTCTACCTGCACGAAAACGACTACACCCTGGCCGACACCGCCCTGCAGCGAGCCCTGGCGGTAGCGCCAGGCAACCTCGACGCACTGGCGACTCAGGTACGCCTGCTGGAGCGCCAGGGCTATCACGACGCCTCGCGCCAGATACTGGGCAAAGCCCTGGCGCTAAGCCCCGATTCGGCCTTTCTGCAGTACGAACTGGGGCTCTGGCTTAACCGTCACGAACAGCGCGAATACGCACTGCTGGCCTTGTCCCGCGCCGTCGAACTGGACCCGGACAACGCCGACTACCGCTATACACTGGCAGTCACCTTGCATGAACTGGAACAACTCGACGCCGCGCAAAAGCAACTGGAAATCGTGCTCAACCGCCAGCCGGCCAATCGCCGGGCACGGGTGTTGCTGATTAAGTACTGGAAGGAAACCGGCCAGTTGCAGAACGTGCAGGTGCTGCTGGCCGAGCTGGAGCGGCAGAATCCGGACGACCCAGTGTTGCAACAGGGCCTGTAGGCAACGTCCGAAAATTTGTTGAACCCCGGGGCTGTGCCCAGGGTCCAGTGGATATCGGACCACCCTTCAGGAGAGTGTGTTGTGGCCAGTTCGTTGGCGCTGGACGAACGTGCATTGATCCTGGCGCCCCCGCCAATAGCCGCGGATACTGCTCGCCTGCTCGCTTCTGCGGGTATCGACAGCCTGTGCGCGGTCGACCTGGCCAACCTGCAAGCCCGCCTGGCCGAAGGCGCAGGCCTGGCGATCATTGCCGAGCAAGCGTTCAAACAGGGCCCAAGTGCATTGCTGCAAGAATTCATCGACCAGCAACCGTGCTGGTCGGACCTGCCCATCGTGCTGCTCGGTCAAGGGAGCCAAGCGGCCAAGGGCTCGACCAACCTCCCGGTGGGCAACCTGGTCCTGCTGGTCGCACCATTCGAAAACGCCCAGCTGCTGCGCATGACTCAGTCCGCCCTGCGCAACCGGCGTCGGCAGTATCTGGCACGCGACCAGTTGCAAGACCTGCAGCAACGCCTTGACGCCAAGGCCGCACCTCCCGGCGAAGACCAGCAACGCAGCGAGTTTGCACGCCACCAAACGCGCAAGATGGAGGCCATCGGCCAACTGGCTGGGGGGGTCGCCCACGACTTCAACAACCTGCTCACCAGCATTGGTGGCAGCTTCGAGCTGATTGACCGGCGCTTGCGACAGGGTCGCAGCGATGGCCTGGACAACGTGCTGCGCATGGGCCGCGAGGCAGTGTCACGCGCCGCGCGCCTGACCCACCGCCTGCTGGCCTTCTCTTCTCGGCAATCGCTGCACACCCGGCAGGTCGACCTGCACGACCTGCTCCAGGCAAAACGCCTGAAGGCTTGCGTGACCCAGACCGTGACCCTGCAGGTGCAAATCGCCAAGAACCTGTGGACGGTCGAAGCCGATGACCAACAGTTACAGGAGGCCCTCGATAACCTGTTGCTCAATGCCTGCGAAGCCATGCCCAATGGCGGCCAGCTGCGCATCGAGGCAAGTAACCAGCACATCGGCGCCGGGCAATTCGCTGGCGGTGCCCTGTGCGCCGGCGACTATGTACGCCTGCGAGTCATCGATGACGGCCAGGGCATGGCGCAAAGCACGCTGGAGCATGCCTTCGAGCCGTTCTTCAGCACCAAGGCGATCGGCCAGGGCATCGGCCTTGGCCTGTCGATGGTTTACGGCTTCAGCAAGCAATCCCACGGACATGTCACCCTGCACAGCCAGATCGGCCAAGGGACCCGGGTGGACCTTTATCTGCCGCGCCATGTCGACCAGGGCCAGGCACCTGTCAAACCCGTACAACCCGTGCGAGGTTACCAGGGCCATCACGTGCTGGTAGTCGAGGACGACCCCCATGTACGCCAATTGCTCTGCCAGGCCCTGCGCGAGGATGGCTTCGCCTGCCACAGTGCCGCCGACGCCAATGAGGGCCTTAAGGTACTGCGTTCGACACAACCGGTGGATCTGCTGATCAGCGATGTCGGCTTGCCCGGCATGAATGGCCGCCAGTTGGCCGAGATTGCCCGCAACCTGCGCCCACGCTTGCCAGTACTGTTCATCACCGGCTATGCAGAAACCGCCATGGCCCGCGAGGGCTTCCTGGAGGCGGGGATGCACCTGATCAGCAAGCCCTTCGAGCTGAAGCAGCTGCAGGCCCAGGTGACCCAGATACTGGGCAAGCCCTGAACCGCTTCACTCCTCGAGCATGCGTAGCGCCTCATCCACCAGGTCCGCCAGCGGGAACGGCTTGTTCATCAATGCCGTGCCCGGCTGCTCGAGCAACTGCGCTTCGATCGGCTGCCCCGCATAGCCGGTAATGAAAAGGATCTTCTGCAACGGCAGCTGCATGCGCATGGCCTTGGCCACCTGGCGGCCACTGAAACCACCCGGCAAGCCAATGTCGGTGATCACCAGGTCGAACGGGCCGTCATGGCGGAAGCGCTCCAGTGCGCTATTGGCGTCGCCCACATCAATGACTTCGAAACCACGTTCGGTCAGGTACTCGCACATCACAGCACGCAAACCGAGCTCGTCATCGACCAGCAACAGGCGCTGCCTCCCGGCCATGCGCTGCGTCCGTTGCACAACCGCAGGCGCCTCGGGTACCGGGTCATGCCACCTTGGAAAAAGCATGCAGACCTTGGTGCCCTGGTTCGGCGCCGACTCGATCCAGGCGTAGCCCCCCGACTGGCCGACAAACCCATACACCATCGACAAACCAAGGCCTGAGCCACGCCCGACCGGCTTGGTGGTGAAGAACGGTTCAAAGGCCCTGGCAATGTCCACGGCCGGCATGCCATGGCCATCATCCTCCACATACAACGCAACGTAGTCGCCTGGTGGCAGGCCGCTCTCATCCGGGAAACACCTTGTCAGCCGCTGGTTGATGCTGCGCAGCGTGACATTGCCGCGATCAAGGCATGCTTCGCGGGCGTTGGTGCAAAGATTGATCAAGGCATTTTCCAGCTGGGAAACATCAAGGTTCACCGCCCACGGCGTGACATCCAGCTGCCAGTGCAAGCGCATCTCGGCGCCCAGCGTGCTCCGCAGCAGTGGTTCGCTCAAGCGCAATTGCCGGTTGAAGTCCAGCGGCCTGGGCGCCAAAGGTTGATGACGGGAAAACGCCAGCAGGCGATGGGTCAGCTCCATGGCACGCTGCACCGAATCTCGCGCGACCTCGACATACGCCTCCACCCGCTCCAGCCGTCCTTCCTGCAGGCGCCGCTGAAGCAGTTCGAGGCTGCCACCGATGCCGGACAACAAGTTGTTCAATTCATGGCCCATGCCCCCGGCCAACTGCCCAACCACCTCCAGACGCTCGTTGTTGCGCATCAGCGTTTCGGATTGACGAGCAGCCTCCTCACGTTCCCCGGTGATATCCCGGCCAACGGCAGTCAGCAGGCTGCCATCGAACCGTGCACTCCAGCGAAAACAGTGGTAATGGCCATCGCGGTGGCGCAGGCGCGTCTCTATCTGCTCGGTATCCTGGTACTGCAGGCACCCGGAAACAGCCACCTCTACCTCAGCGCGATCTGCCGGATGTACCAGGTCCAGCACCGGAGTGCCCAGTACCTGCTCTTCAGACCAGCCCAGGATGCGATACCAGGCGGGGTTGGCGGCACACACCTTCAGCTCGGGAGTGACGGTCATCATCGCATCACGCGACAGCTGCCAGAACTGCTCGCGCTCCACCAGGTGTCGCTCGACCTGCCGCTGGAATTCTTGCGCCTGCTCCCGCCAGTGGCGATGCGCCTCGACGCTGGCCGTGGTTTCGATCACCGCGTGCAGAAACCCTGCCACGTTGCCCAGTTCATCGTGCAACGGTGTGTAACCGAACGCACACCACAACGGCTCCCCGCCTTGGCCGCAGCCAATACGCAGTGGTGGGTCCTCGACAAAGCTCGAGCGCCCCTCGAGCGCCTTGAACACCCACGGTCCCATCGCCGGCCACTCATCGCTCCACAGCGCATCGAAGGACATGCCCAATGCATCCGGGGCAACCCGCCGCAATGCCCGATAGCCTTCATTGTGGACCACGCTGAGGTCTGGTCCCCAGACCACGGCACACGGGAACGGTGACAATTGCATCATGTCGACGGCAATGCGCAACGAAGCCGGCCAGCGCGGCAGCGGCCCGAGCGGTGTTCGCCCCCAGTCGAACCGTGCAATCCGTTCGCCCATGAGGTCGACCGGTGCCAGCACAGACGGCTTCAGGATGACCATCGACGCAGGCTCGCGCGGCGTACCATTTGTGACCACTGTCGTGACTCCAGCATGATTCAGAAAAAGTACGGGCGCTGCGTGAATGTGGTTCACGTTAGCACAACACACGCCACGCAATATGGCGTACCGGCACCTGAGAGCTATGCTCATTAGGTTTTCCCTCGGGCCGGGGGAGCAACGGCCCATTCAGGTTGCCGACGGGAGCGTGGTCATGAGCAAGAAAATGCTGGTGGTGCTGACCAATACAGCCAAGTATCCGACCCTCAAGCGGGCGACCGGCTTGTGGCTGGGGGAAGCGGTGCACTTTGTCGAAAAAGTCGAAAAAGCCGGTTACGAGGTCGATTATGTCAGCCCGCTGGGCGGCTACGTCCCTGTCGACCCGCATAGCTTGCAGATGGCGCCCGACCTGGACTGGCTGTGGTATGACGACAAGCGCTTCATGACCCGCCTGGGCAACACCTTGAGCCCTGGCCAGGTGAAGGCAGAAGAGTACAGCGTCATCTACTACACCGGCGGGCACGGAGTGATGTATGACTTTCCTGACAACCAGCCGCTGCAAGAGCTGGCCCGCCGGGTGTACGAGCACAAGGGCATTGTCGCGGCGGTTTGCCATGGCGTTGTCGGCCTGCTGAACATCAAGCTCAGCGACAACAGCCTGTTGCTCAAGGACCGTCAGGTGACCGGCTTCTCCAATACCGAGGAGAAACTCGTCGAACTGGACAAGGTGGTCCCCTTCCTGACGGAAACCGAGCTGGGTGCCCGCGGTGGTACCTACAGCAAGCATGAAGACCCGTGGCAGCCGTTCGTGGTGGCCGATGATCGGCTGATCACCGGGCAGAACCCGGCCTCCACGGCCCAGTTGGCCGAAAAAGTGCTCGCCAGGCTGAAGCGAGGCTGACAACGAGGTTCTGCTTTTCTGTAAAACCGCAACACTTTTGGCCTACAGCCGGAGCATCATCAAGCACATAGGATCAGCGTTGACCTGTTCAACCCGAACAGCAAGGTTCAACGGAGCGGCGGTCCTATGGCAGCAATACCGAGTCTCGGCATCAACTGGCGGAAGTTACTGTTGATATTGTCCATCGGCGCAATACCGGTACTGTCCGGGTTACTGATGATGAACTATCAACTGGATAGAAAACTTGAGGAGAATGCCAAGGTTTCTGTTCAAGAGGCGATTTTCAGCATCGACCAGGCACTGGGCCGCATGGAAGGCGATCTGGACCTGATCCTGCCATTGGCAGGCAAGCCCTGTGACGAAGTGCTTGGTACGCTGGAGCAGAGAGTCGCCAACAGCCCGCACCTTCGCTCACTGATACTCACCCGCGACCAACAAGCGTATTGTGCGACGGACATGGACCCTTTGGCGTACAACTCGGCCTTTGCCCTGTCCGGAAGGCAGACAGAGCTGGCATTCGACGCTCCATCGTCGCCTAACGCGGCGATCATCAAAGTCCAGAGACCGAACAGCGACCCTGGGATAATCGCAACAGCGTACGGTCGGCAGCTGCGGGACGAACTGCGTGCTTTCCAGGACGGCCTGACATTGCTTCTGGAATTCAGCGACCTGTATATCTGGAGCGAGGGAGACAGCCGCGACGCACAACGCCCCTCCCAGGCCGAATTCACCGAGCGATCGGTTTCCCAGAAATATGGTTACGTGGTGATCGGCGGTTACCCCAAAGGGTACGCCACCCAGGAGTTTCGCCTATCCCTGCATCAGGTACTGCCCTCGCTGGTATTGGTCGGGGTCGCCAGCATGTTCATCATGTACCTGGGCCTGACCATTTCGGGCAAGAAGAAGGGTTGATACCGCCGCCATCGAATCGTGACGGCGGTACCCTGGGGTTACTCGGTGCTCAGCACACCACGACGTACCTGGTCGCGCTCGATGGATTCGAACAGGGCCTTGAAGTTGCCTTCGCCAAAGCCGTCATCCCCCTTGCGCTGGATGAACTCGAAGAACACCGGGCCGAGCAGGGTCTCGGAAAAGATCTGCAGCAGCAGGCGCTTGTCGTCAGGCTGGGAGGCACCATCGAGGAGGATACCGCGTGCTTTCAACTGGTCGACCGGCTCGCCATGACCTGGCAGGCGCTCTTCGAGCATCTCGTAGTAGGTTTGCGGCGGTGCAGTCATGAAGCGCATGCCGAAGCCCTTGAGGGCGTCCCAGGTCTTGAGCAGGTCATCGGTCAGGAAGGCGACGTGCTGGATGCCTTCGCCGTTGAACTGCATCAGGAACTCTTCGATCTGCCCGGAGCCCTTGGACGATTCTTCGTTCAGCGGGATGCGGATCATGCCATCCGGCGCGGTCATGGCACGCGAAGTCAGGCCGGTGTACTCACCCTTGATGTCGAAATAGCGGATTTCGCGGAAGTTGAACAGCTTCTCGTAGAAGCCGGCCCAGTACGACATGCGCCCGCGATAAACGTTGTGGGTGAGGTGGTCGATGATCTTCAGGCCGGCACCCACCGGGTTGCGGTCCACACCCTCGATGAACTTGAAGTCGATATCGTAGATCGAGCTGCCTTCCTCGAAACGGTCGATCAGGTACAGCGGCGCACCGCCGATGCCCTTGATCGCCGGCAGGCGCAGTTCCATCGGGCCGGTTTCGATTTCCACCGGCTGGGCGCCCAGTTCCAGGGCGCGGGCATAGGCCTCATGGGCATTGCGCACGCGGAACGCCATGCCGCATACCGACGGGCCGTGTTCGGCAGCGAAGTACGAGGCGATGCTCTTGGGTTCGTTGTTCAGGATCAGGTTGATGTCACCCTGGCGATACAGGTGCACATCCTTGGAACGGTGGGTAGCGACCTTGGTGAAGCCCAGCATCTGGAATACCGGCTCGAGTACGCCAGGGGTCGGCGAAGCCAGTTCGATGAATTCAAAGCCCATCAGGCCCATCGGATTGTCGAAGATATCAGCCATGTTCGTGTCCTCATCTGCAGCGAAAGATTATTGATTGCGTGGGATGTGGAACGGAAACGGCGGGGAGCACGGGATACCCCGCACGCTGCGGGCGAGGAAATCACCTATTATCAGCTTGAACCCATGGTATGTCATATGGACCCATTCTCGGCGGGCTTGATCCTTCGGCATCGAAGGACCTTATTGTTGTATTCGTAAATGGATTCTACATTGCGTAAAATGGTTTGTCGCCCTTTAGTTGCTCACCGGTTCCGACAAGCGGCTATCCTCTCGTAATCCTTTATACAGATCAGGTCAACATGCCCCTTACCGTCAAACGCCGCGCCGGCCTCGGCTGGCGCAACCTGTTGCCCTGGGTCGTCGGCGTGCTGCCCGTGGCATGCGGCCTGGCCGTGATGAACTGGCAGATTGAGCGTGAAATGCACGCCAGCAGCCAGGCTACCACCCGCCAGGTGGTGGAGCACGTCGAGCGCATTCTCGACAATCTGTCCAGCGCTGCCCATGCTCTGCTGCCGCTTGTCGACAGCCCGTGCGACGAGGTCCAGCTCATGCTGCGCGCCCAGGTCACGCGCAACGCCTTCGTACGCTCGACCAACCTGTTCCGGCACAACGCCCTTTATTGCACCTCGCTGTTCGGCGCATTCGACGAGCCGGTCAACCCCGGCGACTACATCGACGGCAAGCTGTGGCTGATGGACGGCAACTCGGTCACACCGGGCCACCCGCTGCTGGTGTATCGGGCCAGCGATGGCGACCGCGGCGCGATCAGTACGGTCGATGGCGAACACCTGCTGACGGCGCTGCGCCTGATCGGCCCCGATGAAGAGCTGCAGATCCGCGTGGGCGATGCCTGGCTGGGCAAGGATGGCATCGTGCACAAGGGCGTGCCCCCTGCCGCGGCCAGCGCGAATGTGCAGCTGGGCTCGACCCGTTACCCGTTCAGCGTGCATGGCGGCTACGGCGCCGACAAGCAGGGCCAGCTGTGGCGCAGCCACTATCCCGCCCTGTTCGGTCTGCTGCTGATACTGGGCGCGGTGGCCGGCCTGGTGTGCCGCTGGCAGGTTCGCCGCGCCACCTCGCCCCGTGCCGAACTGCGCCGGGCCCTGGAGGCCGACGAGTTCCTGCCGTACTTCCAGCCGGTAGTGCGCAAGGGCGACTACCGCTGGGCCGGCGCCGAAGTGCTGATGCGCTGGAACCACCCGCGCGAAGGCCTGGTGCGCCCCGACCTGTTCATCCCCTACGCCGAACACAGCGGGCAGATCGTCGCCATGACCCGTGCGCTGATGATGCACACCGCGCAGAGCCTGGCACCCTTTGCCGGGCTGCTGGAGGACGGTTTCCATATCGGCGTCAATATCACCGCCGACCACTGCCGCGACTTCAGCCTGCTGGACGATTGCCGAACCTTCCTCCAGCACTTCCCGCCAGGCCGGGTGGTGCTGACCCTGGAGCTGACCGAGCGCAAGCTGATCGAGCCCACGCCGGTGGCCCTGGAACTGTTCGAGAAGCTCGACGCCATGGGTGTGAAGATCGCCCTGGACGACTTCGGCACCGGCCAGTCAAGCCTCAACTACCTGCGCCAGTTCAAGGTCGATTACCTGAAGATCGACCAGAGCTTCGTCGCCATGATCGGTGGCGATGCGCTGTCGGTGCACATCCTCGAGACCATCATCGAGCTATCGGCCAAGCTGGGCCTGGGCATCGTTGCCGAGGGCGTGGAAACAGAAGCCCAGCGCGACTACCTGGCCCGTCATGAGGTGGACTTCCAGCAGGGCTACCTGTTCGCCAGGCCCATGCCGGTTGCCCAGTTCCTCGAAGCGCTGGCCGCACGCCCGGCTGCGTCGCGGTTGCCGCAAGCCGCGCCCCCTGAGATCATGCGCGGCTGATCCACCTGCTCAATTCCCTATTCGAGGCATTCGTGTCAAAAGGCATTCTTTCGTCGGTCATGGCGTCCTGTCTGTTCGCCGTGATGTACTTCTATACCTCTCTGCTCACGCCGCTCGATGGCGAGGAGATCTTTGGCTGGCGCACCCTGTTGACGCTGCCCTGCCTGACCCTGTTCATGCTTGTCTCGAAAGACTGGGAACGGGTGGGCGAACTGCTCGCCCGGGTAAAACATACGCCGCTGCTGTTGCTGGGCATGGTCGGCACATCGTGGCTGATGGGCGTGCAGCTGTGGCTGTTCCTCTGGGCGCCCCTGCACGGGCGCAGCCTGGAAGTGTCGATGGGCTATTTCCTGCTGCCGCTGGCCATGGTCCTGACCGGGCGGCTGGTGTATGGCGAGCGCCTGTCACGCCTGCAGAAGGTGGCCGTGGCCTGCGCTGCTCTGGGCGTGGGCCACGAGCTGTATCAGCATGGCAGTTTCGCCTGGGAAACCCTGGTGGTGACGATCGGCTACCCGATCTATTTCGTGTTGCGCAGGCGCTGCCGCACCGACCATTTGGGCGGCCTGTGGTGCGACATGTGCCTGCTGTTGCCATGGGCGCTGTATTTCGTGATCCAGGGTCCGCTTTCCCCTGCCGATCTGCAGGCACACCCTGGGCTGTATGCGTTGATCCCGATCCTCGGGGCGATCAGCGCCTCGGCCCTGATCGCCTACGTGCTGGCCAGCCGCCTGCTGCCTTTCAGCCTGTTCGGCCTGCTCAGCTACGTCGAGCCAGTGCTGCTGGTAGGCGTTGCGCTGTTGCTGGGCGAAACCATCGGCCCGGATCAGTGGCTGACCTACCTTCCGATCTGGGCCGCGGTGCTGGTACTGGTGATCGAGGGTTTCAAGCACCTGCTGCGTCAACGTCGCCGTTCGGTGTAAGCCGAACCTGACGCACCCGCCGCTCCTCGACCGCCTCCACGGTCAGCGTCCAGCCATTCCAGGCCAGGCGGTCACCAACCATAGGCAGGCGGTCGAGCAGGCTCATTACCAGGCCCGCGAGGGTCTGGTAGCCCTCGGTGGCGCGGGCGCAGAAGCCGGTACGTGCCTGCACCTGGCTCAGGTTCAACGCGCCGCTGACCACAAAGCCTTCACCTTCCTGAACGATGCCCGGGCCTTCGACCTCGCTGGCATCCGGCAACTCGCCGGCAATCGACTCCAGAATATCGGTCATGGTCAGCAGGCCGGTAAAGTCACCGAACTCGTTGACGACGAAAGCAATGTGCGTCGACTGGCCTCGCATCTGCTCCAGGGCATTGAGGATGCTGAAGCTCTCCAGCAGGTTCAGCGGTACTCGGGCCATGCCTTCCAGATCGGGCTGGTTGCCCGACAGCAGCTCCTTGAGCAGTTCCTTCTTGTGCAAGAAGCCCAGTGGCTCGTCCACGCGGCCATCGCGGATCAGCGGCAGGCGCGAGTACGGCGAATTGGCCAGGGCCTGGGCAATGGCGTCGGCCGGCTGCGCCAGGTCGATCACATCGACCTCGGCGCGGGCGGTCATCACCGTGCGGATAGGCCGCTCGGCCAGGTTCAGCACGCCACTGATCATCACCCGTTCACGGCGGTCGAACAGCACCTGCTCCTCACCGCCTTCGACCAGGTCAGCAATTTCCTCGCCCACCTCGTCAGCCTCGACCCGGCGGCCACCCAGCAGGCGCAGCACGGCATGCGCGGTGCGCTCACGCAGCGGCCGGTGCTGCTGCAGGCTGCGCTTGCGGCGGGCACGGGCCAGCTGGTTGAACAGCTCGATCAGGATCGAGAAGCCGATGGCCGCGTACAGGTAACCTTTGGGGATATGGAAGCCCAGGCCTTCGGCGGTGAGGCTGAAGCCGATCATCATCAGGAAGCCCAGGCACAGCATGATCACCGTGGGGTGGGCGTTGACGAAGCGGGTCAGCGGCTTGCTGGCAACGATCATGATGCCGATCGAGAAGATCACCGCGATCATCATCACCGACAACTGCTCGACCATGCCAACCGCGGTGATCACCGCGTCCAGCGAGAACACCGCATCAAGCACCACGATCTGCGCGACGATCGGCCAGAACGCAGCGTGGCGTACCGTGCCGCTGGCCTGGGTCACGTGGCCTTCCAGGCGTTCGTGCAGCTCCATGGTGGCCTTGAACAGCAGGAACACGCCACCGAACAGCATGATCAGGTCGCGGCCCGAGAAGCTCTTTTCGAACACCTCGAACAACGGCGCGGTCAGGGTGACCATCCACGAGATACTGGCCAACAGGCCAAGGCGCATGATCAACGCCAGGCTCAGGCCAATGACCCGTGCGCGGTCGCGCTGATGCGGCGGCAGTTTGTCGGCGAGGATGGCGATGAACACCAGGTTGTCGATACCCAGCACCAGCTCGAGGACGATAAGCGTCAACAGGCCCAGCCAGGCCGTGGGGTCGGCTAGCCATTCCATTAGCGGGTACTCACGAGGGCAGCGTCACGAGGACGGATGAAAGAAGGCCGGGAAGACCGGGGACTGGGGGGCTCCGCGAAGGTGCTCATATAGACCTTGTTAGCAAATTGGGAAAATGATCCTACAAGCTCAGCAGCTTTCCGTAATAGCGCAAAACTATTACAAAACCTGTAACAACCTTGTAGGAGCGGCCTTGTGTCGCGAACGGGCCGCACAGCGCCCCCCAGGTTTCAGGAGCGCTGCATCAACAGCTGGGGCCGCTCTGCGGCCCGATCGCGACACAAGGCCGCTCCTACACAAAAATGCGCTGGCCGTGCGTGAGGTACTTTTCTTCAATACCGCAGGCTGTCAATGCCCGAGCATGAAGGCCCACCTCAACCAAACGGATCCCCCTCATGAGCCTGTCCCTGTCCATGGCCGCTTTCGCACTTGCGGCCTCGATCTCCCCCGGCCCGGTCAACATCGTTGCGCTGGGCAGCGGTGCCCGCCATGGCCTGCGTGCCAGCCTGGCACATGTGGCTGGCGCCACGCTGGGCTTCTGCCTGCTGCTGGTGCTGGTCGGGCTGGGCCTGCATCAATTGTTGCTGCGCTGGCCTTTGCTGGGCCTGATTTTGCACTGGGGCGGCGTGGCGTTCCTGCTGTACATGGCATGGAAGCTGGCCAGCGACGATGGGCAACTGGGCAGTGCCCATCCCACCCAGGCTCCCTCGGCCTGGCACGGCGCGGCGATGCAATGGCTCAATCCCAAGGCATGGCTGGCAGCGGTGGCCGGGGTTGGTGCCTATACCGGCGGTGAGCAGCAGCTGCTGTGGCTGTTTGCCTGGATCTACGGGCCGATCTGCTTCATTTCAGTGGCCAGCTGGGCGTGGGCCGGGAGCGTGGTTCGCCAGTATCTGGGCAACCCACGGCACATGCGCCTGCTGAATCGGGGCTTGGCGCTGCTGCTCGTGGGCAGTGCGGTCTATCTGGTCATTTGAGCCTGGCTGCACCGACCCTATCGCTGCCCTCAAGGCCTGCGCAGTACCTGTGGGAGCTGGGTTGCCGGCGATAGGGCCACCACCGCCAAAAATGGCAATTCAGCCGAATGCATTGCGGTAATGGCCCGGTGTCGCCGCCAGGTGCTGCTTGAAGGCCCGCTGCAGGTGCGCCTGGTCGGCAAACCCGGCCTCCTGTGCAACCTCGGCAATAGCCCGGCCCTGACGCAATTGCGCCCTGGCCAGCTGCACGCGCTGGTCGAGCAGGTAACCATGCGGCGTCAGGCCGAAGCGTTGGCGGAACGCGCGAATCAGGTAGGAACGCGACAGGCCGCACGCCGCGCAGATGTCGTCCAGGCTCAGCGGGTCGCCACGATGGGCGCGAATGAACGCTGCCGCCGTGTCCAGTCGTGGGTTGCCCTCGTCGTTGACGCTGGCATCGCCGCCAAGCAAACCTGGAAGTGCGCCAAACAGCGCCGCCAGGCGCCCTTCCCGGTCTGGCACGCCGGCGTCGAACAGGTCGGCAAAGGCCTGCAACAGGCTCCGGTACAACACCGGCGAGCTACTCCAGGGCCGGGCCGGCAAGGTGAACCCCAGCGCCTGCAACCAAGGCATATCGACGAACATCATCAGGTAGGACCAGTGTTCCCCGTCGATGGGGTTGCAGGCATGCACCACACCTGGGTTCATCAGCACCGTGGTACCAGCAGCCACCTCTATGCACTGGTCACCGTACAGATAGGAGCTGCGCCCACCCGTTATCACTCCGATGGAAAAGCTCTCATGGGAATGCGCGGCGTAGCACACCTGGCGCCCGTCCCCTACCCGCCGGGCCTCGACAAAGGGCAACGCCGGGTCGCGCCAGAACCGTGATACCTCGATCATCCCTCACCCCGCTCGCCGCTGCCATGCGCCTGAATACTACACGCCTATCGCGGAAACAGGTCTAGCGTCCGCTCAACTTCGCCGACATCGATCGTGAAACCATCGCCGTCCGGTATCCCGACTACAAAGCCGAAATGCTGGTGGTCTCGGTCCGTCAGGTACTTGTAGTAGCTGACAAACCGATTGGGCGGCTGCAACGTCAGCAGGCAACCACCGGCCTGCAGTACGTTGACCCCATGCACCAGCTGGCTACCCTCCACACCGATTACCACCCTCGCCCCGGCGCAGGCCGCGACGATACTCGGCACATCGGACTTCAGCGGGTTGACGATGCGAAAACCGCGGGTGGCGCGCAAATGCTCCGCCAGCGCCAGCTCATTGCGCAGCAGGCGCAGGTCACCATCTCCACCACGCAGCAGGAACACCCCCGGGTGTGGCGCATGCGGCACATGCGACAACAACTTGTCGCCCATGGCCCGGTAGCGGGCATGCCGGCTGCGGTTGTTGGCCTGGTCATCGAACAGCACCAGCTCACGGAAAAACGCACTGCGCAGGCGCAGCGGGTTCATTTCCAGCCAGTCTTCATAGGCCGGGGCCTGGGCAAACAGCGGGAATCTGGCCGAGGGCGCGGTGGTTACCGGTATGCCTTCGTTACAGGCCAGCGCATAGGTCGGACAATCCTCCATCAGCCAGGTACCGAACCACGTGTTGCCGTTTTGCGTGCAATAGATGGCCGCGCGGTCGATTTCATTTTCCACGACGATGCTCGGAAAGGGGCCCGGCTTCAACGACAGCCAATGGCTGGCCTTGCCCTTGTACAACGCCCCGTCGACCAGCCATACCTCCTTGATCAGGTAGCCCCGGGTTGGCCCTTGCAGCGTGCTGATGCCGCCTTCCATGGTGCGCGCAGGGTGCACGTAGGGATAGAAACGCTTGCCTTCCCACCCCGTTACTCGCTCCAGCTGGCCTGGCAGGAAAACGGCCGGGGGCGAAACCGTGACTTCCCCCGGGGCAATGTCCCAACTTTTGTCCGCCACGCTCTTGAGGTCGATGCCGCTGTTCCTGCCTAGCCGTTTGCGCGCCATGTAGCGGTAGGCGGCCAGGGTCCAGGTGTGCTGCCTGGCCGCAGGCGATGCACTGAACTTCGAGATGTCGCTTCCCATGAAGCGTCCTCCCTTGATCACAAGGTCAAAAGCCTGGCGCAAGGCGCCAGATCAACGCATCCTGGCAACCGCTCAGCTGCACATGACCCTTTCCATGGTGGGTGGTGACGGCAGGTTGGCGTAACGGTGACGCAGGCTTTCCACGAACGTTTCGCCCGTACCGTTGCCCCCATAGAAGTAGATCTTGTGCAGGCCGCCAAACACCATTTCCTGGTAGCGGCTGGCAACTTCCTCGTCACTCGCGCCCTCGGGCAACCCCAGGTGCAGCGTGAGCTTGTCGTCTTCGACCGCGAACATCGGAGTGTCCCAGAGGAACTTCGCCGTGCCGGTTCTGGGCAAGCGGACAAACAGGTAGGCATGGTTACCCAGCGAGTCGATATCGCCACCGCGGCGGCGCTTCCACTTCAACAAACCGTCATCCGGGCGCGCCAGGCAAAGGCCGATATCGTAATAGTCGAAGCCCTGCTCCAGTGCCCACTCCAGGGCCATGAAGGTGGTGATCGAATTTACCTCGCGCAACTTCCGCGCATCGGTGAACACCGCCTCGCAATAGCCGAAACGCAGGGTGCTCCAATAACGCTTGCCACCACGCACCACTTCACAGCCCAGGTGGCAGCCGATCACTTCATCGCCCAAGGTGATCAAGTCGAGCCGACCGACGCCCCTGGCAATGCGGAACACTTCTTCAGTGGGAAACTGCGCGGCATGGATACCTTGCCTGGCGCTGGCATAAGGGCGCAGCAGGTTGCGGTCGGCCATGGCGATCTCGTCATCCGAGCGGGCCTGGCGCATCTGGTACAGCGGCCGGTTCTTGCGGATGCTGCGCCGCAACTCGCTGTCGTAGCGCGCGGTTATATCCTCCAGCGAGCGCCCCAGCGGCACCACGGCGCTCAGGTAATGCGGTACCGACAATGCCCCCGACGTCGGCATTTCACTGACCACCACCACGTGGTTGGCTGCTACCGTCGCGCTTGCGCTGTCAACAATTGCAGCATTGCCCGAACCCTTGCCGGCAATCAGCAACTTGGCCATTTCCCGTTGCTGCTTCCGGCCTATATAGATGATTTCGTAGGGGCTTTCCTGCTGCAACCTGAACCTGGCGACTTCCCAGCGCCAGAAACAGGCACGCGCCATCACTTCTGACACCTTGCTGGCCAGGTGTCTGATTTCGTAGCGTATGGAGGGCGAGACGAGTCTCCTCGCCGCTGCCGTCAAGGTCGCTTTCATTTCTTCTTCGACGTCCTTTGAGACACAGCATGGTCAATCGGAAAAGGACAGCAACTCAGTAAAAAGCACGTATCATGTTGATATTCTGAAATTATCCAGAAGCCCCCATGTCAACTAACAATTTAAGGTGCGCCCAAACACTTTATCAAGTGGCACTTTGATTGCATTTCCTTAAAGCTTCCTCACGCCATGTAAAGTTTCATGACGTCAAATTCCCTGCATGAATGACCGATTCAGACAGCGAATTTCCATCGATAGATCCAAGCCGCGTTATCCCATTACCACTCGCCTGTCTGGAATTGACGTTTGATGCCCCCTTTGCCTGAAAGGAGCGTCGACATGCCAGCCATCAACCCCCATCAACCCCTACTTCAGGCGCAGCTGCCGCACTGGGCTCGCCAGGTAACGCCCAATCAGTGGGCCGCGTTGAAGCAAACCCAGGTCGCCCCGTGGAAGAGGCAGGACTGGTTCGCCAATGCTGCCCCCGACCTGCGTGAAGCAGCGTGCGCCAGCCAGGCGCGCCTGATGCAGGCGCAAGCAGCCTTGGCCAACTCACTCAAAGGCCTGCAACAAATCACAGAGTTCGCAGAACCATTGCTGCAACGGCGTCTTGCCGAACACGGCTTTCACGCGCAGTTGCGCAATAGCCAGCTATTGCGGGTCAAGCGTAGCTGGCACTGGGCCGCCCTGCGCTATCTATCAAGCCATCGACGCGACAACCTGCTGCAGGCCGCGCTGCAGAACTTCGCCAGCGACGAGGTGTTCACAGCTGAAAGTGCCATTGCCCTGGGCGATAACATTCACGTCACGCCGATTCAGATACAAGGCGCCGTCCCTGTCGGCATGCAAGTACCCGTTGCACACTTTCCATTGCAGTCGGAGCACTATCAGGTGGAACGGCTGCCACTCGAACCGGCCGCTTTCGCCACCCTGTGCCGTGACCTGGACCTGGGCAAGGCTTACCAGGCCCACCTGGAACAGCACCTCGCCCAACCCGCCACACGGGGCTTGGCCATCAGGGTGCAGAAAGACCGCCTGCGCCTGGCGGCCGACCTTGCCTATATGCGGCACCTGCTTGATGGCAGCACCCTTGACCAGATCGAACGGCTGTTGCGGGGTGGCACCGTACAGTGCTGGCAACTGGCGCTGTTCGGCACGCCCCTGCACGAGGTCATGCTGATCGATGCCGGCGGTGCGGGGCTGGCGCTGTATCTGCCCGGCCATGACCCGGCCCTGCGCCAATGCAGCAACCTGGACGCGGTACACGACACGCTGGCGACCTTGCTGCTGGAGCCCGATGCCCGCCAAGCCTTCACGGCCTACATCAGGCAGGACCAGCGCACGCACTTTCTCGACCTGTTGCAGCAGAACCTCGACGTCACAGGCAATACTGCCTATGACCGCCCTTGGCAGCGCGCAGCGCAAGCGGACCTGCGTCCCACACGCGTGGCTATCACAGCCGAGCCTTTCGGCCATTACCAGGACCTGCACCTGGCCCGCCTCAAGCACGAAGCCAGCCTGCTGGCGGTCCCCACCGCGATGGCCGATGCCAACGCGCGGGCCAGGCGCCTGGATGAGTGGGAAAACCTTGGCCTGGATGCACTGAATATTGCCGCGTTCTTCATTCCAGGTGCAGGCACCCTGATGCTGGCCGTCACGGCCTGCCAACTGCTCGGCGAGGCCTTCGAAGGCTACCAGGCCTGGCATGAAGGCGACCGTCACCTGGCGCTGCGCCACCTGGAGGCGGTTGGCCTGAACCTGGCCCTGATCGGCGGCTTCGTGGCGGCGGGCAAGGTGGTACCCAAGCTGTTCAACAGCCCGTTGATGGAAAGCCTGCAGCAGGTACGCGGCAGCGACGGGCGCTACCGGCTCTGGAATGAAGACCTCACCCCCTACCGCAGTGCCGTGACACTACCGCACAGCCTACAGCCCAATGCACTTGGCCAGTACCTGTACCAGGGCCGGTATTTCATCCGCATGGACGGCCAGCTCTTCGAACAACGCTTTGACCACAACTTGCAGCAATGGCGGGCCATTCACCCCGACACGCCCGATGCCTGGCAGCCACCGCTAGCGCACAATGCCCAAGGTGCCTGGCGCGGCCAGCATGAACAGCCCGGCCAGTGGCCATTCGCGAAGCTGGCGCGCCGTCTTGGCGAGGCGTATGCCGCGTTCACACCAGAACAGCTGGCCAAGGCAGGGCGCCTCTGCGGCATCGACGCCGCGCGCTTGCGCCGGGTGCACCTGGAAGGCCAACCAACGCCCCCGCTGTTGCTCGATACCCTGCAACGCATGACGGCACAGGCCGAGGTAGAGGCGTTGGCCGACAAAGCCCCGCCAGGCCTGTTCGAGCGGCTCTACAATGGCAGCGCGCCCGCCACCCCGGCAACGCAGAAGCTGCTCGACGCCTATGCGCGGCTGTCCCCTGCCTTGGCCAGACGCTTGCTGGCGCCGCTGAGCGAGGCCGAAACGTTCGCCTGGCAAGAGCACAGTCAGTTGCCCACACAGGTTCGCCAGTTGCTGGAGCAGGTGCACAGCGAGCTGCCGCTGGTACGTGCACTGGAAGGTGTGCTTCAGCCAGCCCGGGCCAGCAGCGACAGCGAACGCTTGCTGTTCAGCGCCCTGGATGCCATGCCCGACTGGCCCGCGGACCTGCGCCTGGAGCTGCACGGTGCAAGCCCCATAGGCCCTTTGCTGGAGCATGTCGGCCGCGAACAGGCCGGCACCCTGCGCCGCGTGATCAAATCGGTCGAAGGCTATGAGGTCGACCGGGGCGAGCGCCCTGCACCTGCACCGCTTGATCCAGACCTCTGCCGCGCCATCGAGCAGGCACTGCCGCGCCCGCATCGCGATACGCTGGGCATCACGACGGCCGATGGCAGCTCGCTACGCCAGCGCGTACTGGGTTGGGTCGACCAGCACAGGGATGCACTCGCCCAACGGCTCTGGGGGCACCGCGCGCTGTTGCGCAAGCCCATGGGCAGCTTGCGCGGCGGTCGGCCGCTTGACCCCGAACCGCCTCAGCCGCGCCTGGCAAGCTCCCTGGCCGGGGCTTATCGCCGCTTGTTCCCTGACGCCACCGACTGGGAATTCGAAAACTGGCTAGGCAACGACGAGGACAACCTGTACGTCGATGACATTCGCTCACCCACACAGCGCCTGCATGACCTGCAGCAGCGTCTGGAAACTTTGCGCCGCGACCTGCATGAATGGGCGCGGCCCGATCCCCAGCGCCCTCACCAGCGACACCTGGCCATCCGCCCCATCCTCAACGCCTGGCGACGGCTGTCGACAATAGCGCTTGAAGGGGGTGGCCGCCTGCACAGCCTGGACCTTTCCGGCCTGGACCTGGACAACCAGGCCCTGGCCAGCCTGGCCTTGCCGGACGACTTCACCCATGTGCAGCACCTGTCGCTCAGCTACAACCCTTCGCTCAGCCAGTTGCCGGCCGAATTCCACGAACGCTTCCCCAACCTCAATCGCCTGCTGCTGACCGACTGTCGGTTCGACACCGTGCCCCACCTGGGCCGCCCTGAGCAGCTCGCCTGGCTGGACCTGGAAGGCAACCGCATCACCTGGAGTACCCAGGCCCAGCAGGCACTGAACCGCTGCTCCGGGCTCAACGTACTGGACCTTTCGGGCAACCCGCTGCTAGAGGCCCCGGACCTGCGCGGGCTGGGGTACCTGAGGACACTGTTCCTGAACGACTGTGCGCTCAGCGAATTGCCGCAAGGCCTGGACCAGATGATCGAGCCCATCATCCTGGACATTGGCGACAACCAGCTGCTGCGGCTGCCTGACGGTTTCAACGTACCACGGCCAGTCGCAAACGCCCTGCGCCTGGAAAGCGAATGGCTGGGTTCACCAGTGCTTGCGCAGATCGAGGCCTACAACGCGATGCACCAGGTGGACCTGCTGGTGTGCGAAGGCGACTACCTGGAATTCTTCGAACAGACCGGCCCGGCCGAACTGGCCCTGTGGCAGCGATTGCCGCTGCAGTATCGGCGCGACCTCAGGCCCTTGCTTGAACTTGAACCGTTCGTGTCCCGCCCACGGCAAGCCCGTGCAGAGTTCTGGCGGCGCCTGGCCCTGATCGACGCAGACCCGGCCCTGCGCCAGCAATGGTTGACGCACCCACCCTATGACCTGTTCAACCTCCCGCTTTGACAGGGATACCGTTGCCTGCCTGTCCAACAGGCAGGCGCGGGTGGTCATGTTAAGCCAGACTGGTGTTTTTCCGGCGAGCGGTGCATGCTCGCTGCTGAAGCGTTTCACCCAGCTCGAAACCCACCCAGCAATGTGAGGTGCAGTACCCATGGACCGTCTGCTCGATTCACTCTTCCCCAGCGCCGAGGACATCCCGGAAACCTGGCGCCTGGAAGCCCCCCTGGAACAACGCGACTACCTGGTGAACGGTGAGCTCAGGCGGTGGGACGGCCCACTGGCCACAGTGCGCAGCCCGGTCTGGCTCAAGGAAGGCGACGATGAGCACCAGGTGGTGTTGGGCAGCGCTCCACTGCTCGATGCCGACACCGCGCTCACCGCCCTCGATGCCGCCGTGCAGGCGTACGACAAAGGCCGTGGCGCCTGGCCGAACATGCGCGTGGCCGAGCGAATCCAGCATGTCGAAACCTTCCTGGCGCGCATGCGCGAGCAGCGCCAGGCCGTGGTCAAGTTGCTGATGTGGGAAATCGGCAAGAACCTCAAGGACTCGGAAAAGGAATTCGACCGCACCTGCGACTACATCGTCGATACCATCAACGCCCTCAAGGACCTCGACCGCCGTTCCAGCCGCTTCGAGCTGGAACAGGGCACGCTCGGCCAGATCCGCCGAGCACCGCTGGGCGTGGCCCTGTGCATGGGCCCATACAACTACCCGCTGAACGAGACCTTCACCACGCTGATCCCGGCGCTGATCATGGGCAACACCGTGGTGTTCAAGCCGGCCAAGTTCGGCGTGCTGCTGATTCGGCCGTTGCTCGAAGCCTTCCGCGACAGCTTCCCGCCGGGGGTGATCAACGTCATCTACGGCCGTGGCCGGGAAACGGTGAGCGCGCTGATGGCCAGCGGCAAGGTCGATGTGTTCGCCTTCATCGGCACGCACAAGGCCGCCAGCGACCTGAAGAAGCTGCATCCGCGCCCGCACCGGCTGCGCGCCGCGCTGGGGCTGGATGCCAAGAACCCGGGCATCGTGCTGCCCCAGGTGGACCTCGACAATGCCGTCGAAGAGGCCGTCACCGGTGCGCTGTCGTTCAATGGCCAACGCTGCACGGCGCTGAAGATCCTGTTCGTGCACGAGGATGTGGTCGATGCGTTCCTCGACAAGTTCCAGCGCAAGCTGGCCGCGCTCAAGCCTGGCATGCCTTGGGAGCCAGGCGTGGCGCTGACGCCGCTGCCCGAGCCCGGCAAGGTCGATTACCTCGATGGCCTGGTCGCTGATGCCACCGCCAAGGGCGCCCGGGTGCTCAACGAACGCGGCGGGCATAGCCGTGGCTCGTTCTTCTACCCCGCCGTGCTGTACCCGGTGAAGAGCGACATGCGCGTGTACCACGAGGAGCAGTTCGGCCCGCTGGTGCCGGTAGTGCCCTACCGCGACCTGCAGACGGTGATCGACTATGTGCTGGACTCCGACTACGGCCAGCAACTGAGCCTGTTCGGCAATGACCCGGCGACCGTCGGCAGCCTGGTCGACATCTTTGCCAACCAGGTCGGGCGCATCAACATCAATGCGCAATGTCAGCGCGGCCCCGACACCTACCCGTTCAACGGCCGCAAGAACAGCGCCGAAGGCACCCTGTCGGTACACGACGCCCTGCGAGTGTTCTCTATCCGCACGCTGGTCGCGACGCGCTTCCAGGAGGCGAACAAGGAACTGATCAGCGAGATCATTCGCAACCGGCAGTCGACCTTCCTGACCACCGACTACATCTTCTGACCGCCACGCTTATAGAGAATCGATCTATCACCCCTGTCGATTTTCCATCAGCGCAAACGACTCTAAGCAAAAGGGCGCCAACCGGCGCCCACTTCCAAGGAGAGTCGAACATGGCAGCCAAACCCATTCCCGAAGGCCAGCACAGCATTACGCCCTACCTGGCCATCAACGACGCCGCCAAGGCCATCGAGTTCTACAAGAAGGCCTTTGGCGCGGTGGAAATGTTCCGCCTCGATGCCCCTGGCGGCCGCGTTGGCCATGCCGAGCTGAAAATCGGCGATTCGTCGCTGATGCTGGGCGACCCCTGCGACATGGAAGGCGGCCTCACCGCCAGCCAGAAGCTCAGCGGCGCCAGCGTAGGCCTGCACCTGTATGTCGAGGACTGCGACAAGGTCTATGCCCAGGCCCTGACGGCCGGCGCCACCCAGCTGCGTGCAGTGACGGACCAGTTCTACGGCGACCGCAGCGGCACCCTGAAAGACCCCTTCGGCAACATCTGGTTCGTTTCCACCCACAAGGAGGACCTGACCCCCGATGAAATTCGCGCCCGTGCTGCGAAGATGTTCGCTGGCACTGCGCAGTAAGTTGAAAGCGGCGCCACTTTGCTTGAAGCTTGGGGCTCGTAGCTGGGAGCTGCTTCATGCGAATCATCGACAAAACCGCCGCACAGGTCCGTAGCCTGACCCCTGCAGAAGAGGAGCTGCTGGTCGGCTTTGCCACCGGCAGCCTCACCGGCCCGCGCCTGCTGCAGGCCAACCAGTTGCTGATGAAGGTGCGCAACGCCAACCAGTGGCTGGCCTGCGATTGCCGCAACGATGCCTTGCCGGTGCTGAATGTCACCCTCAACGGCAGCACCGGTACGCTGTTTCTCAAGAACAACCCGGGAACTGCCGAACACGCGCCTGGCTGCCCGTTCACCAAGGACGAGCGCGAAGCGACCGAGCGCGAGAACGACCCCGCGCCACCTGCTGCCTGGCTACCGCCCGACACACCGTTGCGCCTGATTGGTGATTTCCGCAGCAGCACCACCGGCAGTGGTGGCGACGGCAGCGAACGGCGTGAACAACAGCGCCTGCTGTCACTGTTGCTGACCTGGATCGAGACCAGCGGCCTGAACCTGTATGCCACGCACCTGAAAAAGGACCTGACCGGGCAGTTTGCCGAGTTGCGCAGCGTTGCCAGCCGCTATCCGCTGCTGGAACGGGTGCCCGCAAGCAACTACCTGGAAACCCGCCTGGACATGAAGCACATGATGATGCTCAAGTCCCGCCTGCGTGAAGCCACGGTGTTCGGCAACCACCGCCGCCACGGCCTGCTGCTGGATTGCGTGGACCAGATCAAGGGACGCAAGCTGTTCAATAACCGAAGTGAAGACGGCTTCGACTTCCAGGGGCACCACCTCTATTGGGGCGGCAACCGCACCAGCGGGCCATTGCTGGCGCTGATGCTCTATTCACCGACCAGTGCCGGCAGCCATTACTACGAACTGATCCATGTGGCCAGCGTGCCGGTGCTATCGCGTGCTCATCTGTTCCCGGTTTACCGCGATGAAGAACGCGAGCCGCTCAAGGCCCTGGTGTCGCTGGTCGACTGGATGGCCGGCAAAGGCGTGAAAGTGCAGATGCGCCGGCCGGTGATCGGTGGCCAGGTGATGGACGAACTGGTAATGACCTCGGACCAGGACCGGGTGTTGTCGGTATCGTTGCTGGAGCAGCCCATCGGCCCCGAACCGGATACCGAGAACTTCAAGCGCTACGCCGACTTCAAGAGCCTGGAAACCTTCCGCAAATTCGTCGCCGGCTTCTTCATGCGTGAGCGCTGAGCACCCTCTACCGGCACACACAAAACCTTGTAGGAGCGGCCTTGTGTCGCGATGGGCTGCGAAGCAGCCCCGGCAATTCATGCACAAGTGCTGAAACCCAGGGGCCGCTTCGCGGCCCTTTCGCGACACAAGGCCGCTCCTACAGGTACAGCGACAACCTCAAGCCATGCGCCGTCCCTGTGGGAGCGGGCGTGCCCGCGAAGAGGCCCGTACAGGCTGAGTGAGGTTTGCGTATCAACCCAGGAACAGCTTGTACGCCGGGTTGTCGGTCTCATCCCAGTACCGGTACCCCATCTCATCCAGCGCCAGCGGCAACCCCGCCAACTCATCCCCCGGTACTTCCAGCGCCGCAAATACCCGTGCTTCTGCCGCGCCATGATTGCGGTAATGGAACAAGCTGATATTCCAGCGCTTGCCAAGCCGCTCCAGAAAGCCCAGCAAAGCCCCCGGGCGCTCGGGGAATTCGAAGCGCAGCACCCGCTCGTCAGCCCCGGGCGCGGCATGGCCGCCAACGGTATGGCGCACATGCAGCTTGGCCAGTTCGTTGTCGGTCAGGTCCAGCACGCTGTACCCCTGCTCACGCAGGCTGGCCAGCAACTGCTCACGCGGGTCGTGTAGTGGGTGTGTCTGCACCCCAACGAACAGCCGCGCCTCCTTGCCAGGGTAATAGCGGTAGTTGAACTCGGTGATCTGCCGCTTGCCCAGGGCCTGGCAGAAGGCGCGGAAGCTGCCCGGCTGCTCCGGAATGGTGACAGCGATGATCGCCTCGCGCTGCTCGCCCAGTTCGGCACGCTCGGCCACATGGCGCAGGCGGTCGAAATTGACGTTGGCCCCGGAGTCGATGGCCACCAGGGTCTGCCCCTGCACGCCGTCGCGCGCCACATATTTCTTGATCCCCGCCACGGCCAGGGCGCCTGACGGCTCGGTGATCGAGCGGGTATCGTCGTAGATGTCCTTGATCGCCGCGCACAGCTCGTCGCTGCTCACGGTCACCACTTCATCAACGAAGTGCCGGCACAACTCGAAGCAATGGGCGCCGATCTGCGCTACCGCCACGCCATCTGCGAAGGTGCCGACCTGCGGCAGGATCACCCGCTCACCGGCCGCCATGGCAGCCTGCAGGCAGTTGGAGTCCTCCGGCTCGACGCCGATCACCTTCACCTCCGGGCGCAGGTACTTCACATAAGCGGCAATACCCGCAATCAGACCACCACCGCCCACTGGCACGAAGATGGCGTCCAGCGCACCCGGGCGCTGGCGCAGGATTTCCATGGCCACGGTGCCCTGCCCGGCGATCACATCCGGGTCGTCGAACGGTGGCACGAAGGTGGCGCCTTCGCTGTCGGCCAGTTTCAGCGCATGGGCCAAGGCATGGGGGAAGCTCTCGCCGTGCAGTACTACATGACCACCGCGCGAGCGTACACCCTCCACCTTCAGCGACGGCGTGGTGGTAGGCATGACGATGGTGGCCTTCATGCCCAGGTGCGATGCCGCCAGGGCCACGCCCTGGGCATGGTTGCCCGCAGAGGCGGTGATCACCCCGCGCTCGCGCTGCACGGTACTCAGCCGTGACAGGCGGGTATACGCACCGCGGATCTTGAACGAAAAGGTAGGCTGCAGGTCTTCCCGCTTCAGCAATACCTGGTTGCCCAGGCTGGCAGACAACGCAGGCGCAGCTTGCAAAGGCGTTTCGATGGCCAGGTCGTACACCGGGGCGGCAAGAATGCGCCGCACCTGCTCCGACAGCAGTTGCTGGGGGGTGACGGTAGAACGAGGGCTGACGAAGCTGGTCATCGATGACTCCTTGGCTGTGTTCACGTTGCCCAGGAGTCAGAGAGAAGAAACCCGCCTCCAGGGCGGGTTCGGTGCACGTACGCGCTAGCCCGCCAAACTGATAATGGCGGTAATAATAATGGCGTTGACGTGCTGGAAAGTTTTCATGGGGTAGGAACTTAGCCGGTAGCGCAGCACAAAGTCAACACTTGGCCTGCTGCGCCGAAAGCGGCACATCGAATACCTTGTCGAAGCCCCACTGGAAGACAAACGCATAAACGAAGAAAAACACGAACAACGCCAGGTTGGTCAGCAACGCCGCCCACAGGCTGACATCCAGCCAGTACGCCACCAGCGGCAGCAGGATCAGCACCAGCCCGCCCTCGAAGCCCAGCGCATGCAGCAGGCGCCGCAGGAACGTGCGCTCACGCCGGTGCTGGCGCGCTTCCCAGCGTTCGAACACCCAGTTGTAGGCCATGTTCCAGCTCATCGCGATGCCCGACATCAGCACCGACAGCACGGTCGACTGCGCCATGCCGGCACCAAACGCCAGCTCCAGCGCGGGCGCCACGCAGGCGACGGCGATGGCCTCGTAAAGGATGGCCTGGACGATCTTGCGTGCCTTGCCTTGCATGTTCAGCTCCCTGGGTAAACGACCTGTAAAACTACAAGAAGTGGCCCACAAGAAAAAGCCTGAAATTTGGACAACCCCGCGTTCGGCTGCTTGTATCTATCCAGTACAAACGGCAGCAAGTCGTACAACTTCGTCCAGGGAATCGAACGAGGATAAAGACGATGGCCCACCCCTTCCTGTCGGTGACCGGCAAATGAGCCTGGTATTCATCGACTTCCTCACCTACGTGCTGTTCGGCCTGAAGATCCTCGCGATCATCCTGGCCTCGCTGATGTTCCTGCTGGGTCTGGATGATCTGTTCATCGACCTGTGCTACTGGGGCCGCAAGCTGATCCGGCGCTTTCGCATCTACGACAAGTACGAGAAAGCCGACGAAAAACGCCTGTTCGAGGTACCGGAGAAACCGCTGGCCATCATGGTCCCGGCCTGGAACGAAGTGGGCGTGGTGGGCGAGATGGCGCGCCTGGCTGCCTCGACCATCGACTACGAGAACTACCAGATCTTCGTCGGCACCTACCCCAACGACCCGCAAACCCAGGCCGATGTCGACGCCGTGTGCCTGCACTACCCCAACGTGCACAAGGTGGTCTGCGCTCGCCCCGGCCCCACCAGCAAGGCCGACTGCCTGAACAACATCATCGACGCGCTGCTGCGCTTCCAGCAGGACGCCGGCATCGAGTTTGCCGGTTTCATCCTGCACGACGCCGAAGACGTGATCTCGCCCATGGAGCTGCGCCTGTTCAACTACCTGCTGCCGAACAAGGACATGATCCAGATCCCGGTGTACCCCTACGCACCGGAATGGAAAGGCTTCACCGCCGGCCACTATGTCGATGAGTTTGCCGAAAACCACGGCAAGGACGTGATCGTGCGCGAGGCCCTGACCGGCCAGGTGCCCAGCGCCGGGGTCGGCACCTGCTTCAGCCGCCGCGCCATCAGCGCGCTGCTCGAGGACGGTGACGGCATCGCTTTCGACGTGCAGAGCCTCACCGAAGACTACGACATCGGCTTCCGCCTGAAGCAGAAGGGCATGAAGTGCATTTTCGCCCGCTACTCCATCGCCGACCCGGCGCTGACCCTGAAGCAGGAATGGCGCCCGGGCATGAGCCGCGAATTTTCCCAGGTGATCTGCGTGCGCGAGCACTTCCCGCGCGACTGGCAGCATGCCATCCGGCAAAAGTCGCGGTGGATCGTCGGCATCGTGTTCCAGGGCACCAGCAACCTCGGCTGGAGTCGCAAGGGCGCGCTCAATTACTTCCTCTGGCGTGACCGCCGCGGCCTGTTCGCCTACCTGCTGAGTTTCCTGGTCAACCTGTTGCTGCTGGTGTTGCTGGCCATGTGGCTGGTCACGGTGATTGCGCCAGAGTCGTGGCGCTTCATGTCGATCCTCAGCGACAGCTGGCTGCTGACCACCCTGCTGTGGCTGAACGGGCTGATGCTGTTCAACCGCTTGTTCCAGCGCGCCTGGTTCGTCACCCGCTTCTATGGCATCGGCGAAGGGCTGCTGTCGGCACCGCGGATGATGTGGAGCAACTTCGTCAACTTTTTCGCCAACCTGCGTGCCCTGCGCCAGGTGATGGAAATGGGTGACTCGCGGCGCGTGGCCTGGGACAAGACCACCCACGAATTCCCCGCCATCGCTGCCCCCGCCCGCACGCCGCTGGGTCAGCGCCTGGTGGCCAAGGGCCTGATCAGCGACGAACAGCTGCAACAGGCGATCACCAGCCCGGTACGCCGGCGCCTGGGCCGCGAGCTGCTGCTGCGCGGCTGGCTGAACAGCGAACAGCTGGTCGCCACCCTGGCCGAGCAGATGGACCTGCCCTGGGCGCCGCTGAACCCATTCAAGCTCGACCCGCAGCTGATCGCCAAACTGCCGCGCAAGCTGGCGACGCACTATGGCGTGTTGCCGGTGGCCGAAGACGGCGACACGCTGGTACTGGCCAGCGAAAGCCCGGTCAGCCAGGTGTCGCTGGGGGTAATCAGCCGCCACCTGAAGCGCCCGGTCAGCGCCCGCCTGGCGCCGCAGGGCCGCGTCACCCTGGGCCTGCGCTATCACTACCCCAGCCCCTGGCAGAAGCCGGAAACCCGAGACATGCTCGCCATTCTGGAACGCCATCAGGACGACGAACAGCTGCTCGAACAGGTCAGCCATCACCAGGTAATGCTCGGCGCCCTGCTGCAGGTGCGCGGCATGGTCCCGGTCACTTTGTTCAACCAGGCGCTGATCGACTTCGACCCGGAACACCAGAGCCTCGGCGAGCACCTGATCGCCCGCGGCATCATCACCGAGCAGGTGCTGCAGCAGGCCCTGATCGAACAGGCCAGCGAACAGCAGGCCGCCTTTGACCTGACCCGGGAGGTGGCATGAAGCCGCGCTTTTCCCTCACCTTCACTGGCTTGTTGCTGTGTTCCGCCGCCCTGCCCTGCGCCGCTTCGGCGCCGATGACCGACTTTCAGCGGTTCACCAGCTACCCGTTCATGGAGCGCAGCTACCGCGAAGCGAAGAAGGACAACTGGGCCGAGGTCGAACGCCTGACCCGCCACGTGCTGGGCCGGGTGCCGAACAACGACGAAGCGCGTGCACTGCTGGTGGAGGCACTGGCTCACCAGCGCCGCTACAAGGAGGCCGAAGCCCTTGCCGAACAACTGGGTGACAGCCCCGAACACGCCAACGCCCTGCTGGAACTGCGCTTGACCTGGATCGAACAGGACCCACCGCCGGCCAGCCAGGTGGAACAATGGCTGGCCAGCAGCGACGGCGCTCAACGGGTGCGCCTGTGGCAGGCCTACAGCCTGAGCCTGGCCAGATCCGGGGGTGCTGCCAGGGCGCTGGACTGGCTCAATCATCTGCCGGCACAGGGGGACGGCCAGGTTCTGCGCCTGGCCCGGGCCAACTTCGCCGAACAACTGCGCAACTGGAAGGAGACCATCGAACAGCTGCAGCCGCTGGCCGAGCAGGGCCAGTTGCCGGCGCAAGACTGGCAACGCCTGGCCAATGCCTACATCCAGCAAGTGGATGAGAAAGGGCTGAAAGCACTGCTGCCCAGCGCCCCCTCCCCCGACGCAGCCAACCAGGCTCGCCTGGCCATGGCCAACCGCGCCATTGCCGTCGGCCATAACCAGCAGGCACAGCGTTGGCTTCAGGCGTTGCCCACCGCAGAGCTGAACCAGCCCGAGCAGCGCCAGCAACTGTGGGAGCTCGCCCGCGAAGGCGACGACGCACCGCTGGTACAGCGCCTGAGCAACGAACTGCAACGGCCCTGCCTGGAAACCGTGGACTGGTTGTCGCTCCACGATCCGCAGCTGGCACGCGAGCAGTTCAAGGGCTGCACAGCCAGCACCGCCCCCAGGGCCTACGCCGTGCTCAAGCAACGCCTTTACGGCGACCCGCCCCAGCCCCCGCAACCACGTACCGCCGCCGAGTGGGAGCAACGCTATCGACAGAGCGGCGACATGGCCGTACTGGAGCAAACCACCTTCCTGCTGATGCAGCAAGGCCATGACGAACACGCCCGGCAATTGCTGGAGCAGGCCTACGATCGCCACCAGGGCCGCCTTGCACCGTCGCTGCTGCAGCGCCTTGGCAACCTGTATGCGCGTAACGACGGCCCGCTGGACGCCCGCCGCATGCTCGGCCTGGTCCCTCGGGTCAACGCCACTACCCGGGCCCAGTTGCTCGGCCGCCTTGCCGAGGCTGGCCAGTGCGATGCCGTGCACCAGGCAGTACCGGCCACCCCGAGCGAACCTGGCCAGTACCGCGCCCTGGGCCGCTGTGCCATGCCCGACCACCCAGGCGAAGCGGTGGTCTACTACCAGGCCGCCGAGCGCCTGGGCGACAGCGGGAGCCGCCTGCCCCTGGCCTATGCCCTGGAAGCCGCTGGCGACTCCGAAGCGGCCCTGCCCATCTGGCGCACCCAGCCCGACAGTGCCTGGACCGACAACGCCCGCCTCACTGCCGCTCGCGGCGCGTTGAACGCCGGCGACGCACAAGCGGCCCGGCGCTATTGGGACGCCGCCGCGCACGATAGCGCCGACGACTGGGCCCTGGGTGCCGCCATCGCCCAGCGCCAAGGCGATTACCAGGCGGCGCTGGGCTTCCAGCGCCAGGCCCTGGCACACAACCCGCGGGCCGACCACTACTACGCGGCCTCCAGCACCGCGCAACTGGCTGGCGACAGTGCCCAGAGCAGCGCCTGGCTGGCAGAAGCCGTGCGCCTGGCTCCCGACCAGCCACGCTACCGCGCCGACTACGGCATGCGCCTGGCCGGCTCCACGGACAAGGCCCAGCGCCGCCAGTCGATCCCCTACCTGGAACGCGCCACCCACGACTTCCCCGAGGACTACCGCCTTGGCGAGACGCTGGCCTTGCGCTATGACGAAGCCGAAGACAGCGCTTCGGCGCGCCGCGAACTGCGCCGCATCCTCGATGTGGAGCAGGACCTGGTCGACGGCGACGACGAATACGGCAGCCTGGAAGCCCGCAAGTACCGCCAGCGCCGCGCCCACGAAAACCTGTCGCGGCGCGACACCATCACCCTGGCCAGCACCTGGTCGCCGGCCGGCACCTCGACCAACGACAAGTTCCTCGACAATGGCCAGCGCAGCGGCACTTCGCGCCGCGCGCAATCGCAGAACGTGCAACTGGCCATGTGGGACCACGCCCTGGGCGAAGAGCCCAGCCGCAACGGCAGCACCCTGTCTGTGTATGGCCGCGTGCTGTTCGGTGGGCAAAGCCGCACCGACTACGCGCAAAGCATGGGTACCGGTGTCGGCCTGCGCTACAAACCATTCGGCCAGGCCAACCTCAACCTGTATGCCGAGCTGTACCACCAGCGTCAGATCGACGAGGAACACTACCGCGGGCTGAGCCTGGGAGAACTGCTGAGCCCGGCCAAGGTCGGCGGCAACTGGGGCGACCTGCGTCACCACGCCGAATCGAGCAACGACCTGCTGTTGCGGGCCACCGCTTCTTTCCTCGACCAGGGCGACTGGCGCAACGACTGGCGGGTCGATGAAGACGACTGGAACGAACGCTTCCTCTACCTCGACGCCGCCTGGTGGACCCGTGCCGGCGACCACGCCTGGCTGTCGCGCTACCAGCAAGGCCACGCCTGGAAGCTGCCGGGCAGCTCGCCGCAAACCATCATGCCCTATGGTTTTGTCGAGTTTTCCAGCCAGGACCCGAGCAACGACTGGCGCCAGGACGCTCGGGCCGGGGTGGGCGTGCGCTGGCAGTGGTGGTTCGATGATGACCGCTACAACGCCTACCGCGGTTCGCTGAAAGTGCGTGCCGAGTACCAGCAATCGCTGGGCGGCAATCTATACGAGCGCGCCAATGGCGTGCTGGTCGGTGCGGAGATGACCTTCTGATGCGTACGTTCCTGGCCCTCTGCCTGCTTGCCCTGTGCCTGCCAGCCAGCGCCGACCAGCGCCTGTTCTACCAACCCCTCAACCGCGACGCCAATGTCACCCCCGCCCAGTGGCAGCAACTGTGGCATGCCACCGTGGCCCAGGGCGGCAAAACCCTGATCGTGCAGTGGAGCGCCTATGGCGACAGCGATTTCGGCGGTGCCCGCGGCTGGCTGGCCGACAGCCTGCGCAGCGCGCGTGCCCAGGGCCTGCAACTGGTGCTGGGGCTGTACATGGACCCGGCCTATTACCAGCGCATCGACGAGCTGGACGGTGAAGGCCTGAACAGTTACTGGAAGGCGCAGCTGGGGCGCTCGCTCAGCCAGTACCGGCAACTGCGCCAGGCGTGGCAGTTGCCGGTGGACGGCTGGTACCTGCCCATGGAGCTGGACGACCATCACTTTCGCGAGGCCGAGCGCCGGGATGCCCTGCACAGCCAGTTGCAGGCCTTCAACCGTCAACTGGACAAGCCTTTGCACATCAGTGCTTTCAGCGCCGGCAAACTCTCACCGCGGGTCAATGCCGCATGGCTGGATCAACTGGCCGGGTTGGGCTTGACTGTGTGGTGGCAGGATGGCGCCGGGACCGGGCGCTTGCCCGCGTTGGTGCGCCAGGGTTACGAGCAGGCCTTGCCGTGCCGGGTTGGCGTGGTGCGCGAGGCGTTCCGCCAGGTGAGCGCGCCAGGCCAGGCGTTTCGGGCTGAGCCTGCCCAGCCGAAGCTGGGCGCCGGGTGCCATGCCGAGGCGGTGTTCGACCTGCGTTACCGGCCATGGGCCCGGGGTGTTCTGCCCACCAATTGAGTCTCCAGGCCTGGCCTCTTCGCGGGTAAACCCGCTCCCACAGGGACCGCACAGATTTCCAGCGCTGTGGAAGACCTGTGGGAGCGGGTTTACCCGCGAAAGGGCCGGGCCTGGCATAGCAGTACTCACAGGAGCCCGCATGTTCAAGACCATCGAAGCCCACGTTCGCAAACAGGTCGCCCCCGCCGCCCTGCGCGCCGAATTCCGCCAGCACGAATTCTAGGCCATGCGCCCGTTCTGCCTGCTGGTATTCTGCGTCAGCATCCTGATCTGGCTGGTCTTCGACCTGATCGTCAGCTTCCTCGGCGGCCAGGGTTTCACCTGGCTGTCCTATCTGTTCATCACCCTGCTCGGCAGCCTCACCGTGGTACTGCGGTACACCCGTCGCAGCCATCACTTCGATGTACTCAACCTGCTATTCATCGCCGCCATCACCCTGGGCATGCGCCTGGTGATCGAAGGCATCCCGGTGGCCCAGCGCCCGGTATGGCTGGTGCTCGGGGTGTCCACCGTGCTGTATGCCGTTTCGGTGCTACCGGTGCGGCGCTGGTCGTTCTTCTGCGCCATGGCCATCACCTGGGTGGTGCTCAACCCGTTCTACCACACCCGTATCGAAGCGGACGCACTCGAAGGCGCCATGCTGTTCAGCTACGCGGTGTTCCTCAGCGGCCTGGTCGTCTACAGCTACCTGCAGATGCGCAAGGCCAAGCTGCACAACTTCTACCTGTCCAAGGTGCTGCTGGACCAGGCCTATGTCGATGCCCTGACCGAAATCCCCAACCGCCGTTCGTTCATGGCCCAGGCCGGCCACCAGCTGCGCCTGGCCACGGCCGAGCAGTACCTGGCGATGATCGACATCGACAACTTCAAGCGGGTGAATGACCGTTTTGGCCATGACGTGGGCGATGAAGTACTCAAGCGCGTGGCCCTGCATATCAAGGCGAGCATGGCCGGTTACGAGTTTGCCCGACTGGGTGGTGAAGAATTCGCGATCTTTTTCCAGGGGCTGGACCAGCAAGGCGCCGAGCAACGAGTGGCAGCGCTGTGCCAACGAGTACGTGAAGATGTTGGCGAACACCCGGTAACCATCAGCATTGGCCTGGCCCGGGTGGACCAGGGCGACAGCCTGACCACGGCGCTGGTGCGCGCCGACCAGGCGCTGTACGAGGCCAAGCACAGTGGCAAGGACCGGTTTGTGCTGTGGTCTGCCCGGCTGGCACAAAGTGATTAGCAGGCCCGGCCTCTTCGCGGGCTCGCCCGCTCCCACAAGTACTCCACAGTGTTTGAAATCTGTACGGCTCTTGTAGGAGCGGGTTCACCCGCGAAAGGGCCGGCACAGCCACTCAATCACCCGGCAGGCAAGCGAATCCGGAACTGCGCGCCCCCCAGCGCCGACTGCGCCACGGTCAAGGTGCCACCCTGCCCCTCGATCGCCCGCCGGCTGATCGCCAAGCCCAGGCCAAACCCGCCGGTATTGCGGTCACGGCTACGGTCCAGGCGGTAGAAAGGCTGGAAAATCCGCTCGCGCTCCTCCACCGGAATACCAATCCCGTCATCCTCCACCGTCACCAGGCAGGCGCCATCGTCTTCCAGGCGCAAGCGCAGCAACAGGCTCTCGTCGCAGTAACGCATGGCATTGCGCACCAGGTTCTGCACCGCCCGTGCCGTCAGCCGTGGGTCCAGCACAAAACGCGGCAAATCCCCCTCGGCCCGCACCTCCCACTGGATACCCCGGCCATCGAGTTCCTCGGCAAAGCCGCCGAGTACACTGTCGACCAGCTCCAGCAACGACACCTCGACCCGCTCGCGGGCCTGGTCGGCGTTGTACAGCCGGCTGTAGGACAACAGCTCCAGCACCAGCTCATCCAGCTCACGCACATGCCCCACCAGCTCCAGCAGGCGCTTGCGGCTGGCCGGCGGCACTTCGTCGAACAGCAGCACCAGGCCGAAGTCCAGCCGGGTCAACGGCGTGCGCAACTCGTGCGACACCGCATTGAGCAGCTCGCGCTGCTGGTTCACGTGGCGTTCCAGGTCACTGGCCATGGTGTCGAACACCCCGGCCAGTTCACCGATGTTGGAGTGCGGCGAGATATGCGTACGCTCGGCCATCTGCCCCTGGCCCAGGCGCCGGGCGGTTTCCTTGAGGCGCTCCAGGTCGCGCCAGTGCGGCCATACCCACAGCAACAGGCAACCGAGCATGGCTGCACCGATCAGTACGGTCACGCCCCACGACAGCACGTTGATATCCAGCGGGTCTGGCGGTGAGTGCAGGCGCACCAGCCATTCCTTGTCCAGCGGCGCCAGCACCGTCTCGTAGTAGCCCCATTCGGCAATGCGCACGGCGTACAGGCCGTGCTCCAGGCGCGCCTGCTCGTCCTCGCTCAGGTCAGCCTGGTCCATGCGCAGCAGTTGCAGTTCCAGCGGTGCGAAATCACTGGCCAGCTCTTGCTCCACCGCCGGCCACTGCTCGCGCGGGGCCTGGCGGAACTGGCGCACGATAAGCGACTGCACGCCCTTGGCCTGGTCCAGGTTGTAGGCCATGAAGCGGTCCTGGAACAGGCCGACGATGGTGTCGGGGATGAACAACAGCGCACCGGCATAGGCAACGATGATCACCAGGTACAGCCGCACCAGAATCTTCAGCATGGGCGGTCAACACTCCCACTCGACACGGCTGAACAGGTAGCCCTTGCCCCACACGGTCTTGATCTTGCGCGCTTCGCCGGCGTTATCGTCGAACTTGCGCCGCAGCTTGGAGATGGCCACATCCACCGAGCGGTCGGTGCCGTTGAACTCGATACCCCGCAGTTGCTGCAGGATGCGGTCGCGGTTCAGCACTTCGCCGGCATTGCGCGCCAGTACCACCAGCAGGTTGTACTCGCCGCTGGACAGCTCCACCTCTTCGCCACGCCAGCTCACGGTGCGCTCGGCCAGGTCGATGCGCAGGCCACCGATCAGGATCAGGTCGTTGTCCAGGCGCGGCTCGTTGACGCTGCTGCGACGCAGCAGGGTACGCACGCGGGCCAGCAGTACACGCGGTTCGCAGGGTTTGGTCACGTAGTCGTCGGCGCCCATTTCCAGGCCCAGGACCTGGTCGTGGCTGTCGTCGCGGGCGGTCAGCATCAGGATCGGCAGGCCTTGCGATTCCTGGCGCAGCAGGCGGCACAGCTGCAGGCCGTCGATGCCTGGCAGCATCAGGTCGAGGATGACCAGGTCGGGCTTTTGCCGGCGGTACTCGTCAAGCACATGATCGCCACGGGCGATCACCTGGACATGGAAGTCGTTGCGTTGCAGGTAGCTGGCGATCAGTTCGGACAGGGCGCTGTCGTCTTCGACCAGGAAAATATTCGGCATAGGCGCTTGGAAGTCTGGGTTGTGGTAGGCCTTGCCGGCCTCTTCGCGGGTAAACCCGCTCCCACAGGGACTGCACAGGTTCCAGTGCTGTGCGGTCCCTGTGGGAGCGGGTTTACCCGCGAAGAGGCCGGTACAGGTACACGCAGAATATAGAACCCTACAGGTCGAGAGGATTGTTCTTCACACTTTTTCACACTCGTCCTACAGGTATTAACAGCCACGCAAGGAACGCCTGCCGTAGCATACCGGCGGTCATCATCGGAAGATCCGTATGTCTACTACCCTCCCCCCACGCTTGCGCCCGTTGGCGCTTCTGGCGTTCCTGAGCCTGTCCCTGGCCGGCTGCGACGACAGCGCCGAACAGGAAGAACAGGCCCCCACCCCGCAAGTGCGGGTGGAAACCCTGCAACTGCAGCCACTGGCCATCAGCAGTGAGCTAAGCGGCCGTATCCTCGCGCCGCGCACCGCCGAAGTGCGAGCACGTGTCGCGGGCGTTGTGCTCAAACGGGTGTATCGCGAAGGCAGCGACGTCAAGCAGGGCGATGTGCTGTTCCTGATCGACCCGGCGCCGTTCAAGGCCGACCACGACAGCGCCCGCGCCACCCTGGCCAAGGCCGAGGCCACCCTGTACCAGGCACGCCTGCAGGAGCAGCGCTACCGCGAACTGGTCGACGACAAAGCCGTCAGCCGCCAGGAGTACGACAACGCCAAGGCCAGCTACCTGCAGGCCGATGCCGCAGTGGCCGAGGCCAGGGCCGCCCTGGAACGCGCCCGCCTCAACCTCGGCTACGCCACCGTGACCGCGCCGATTTCCGGCCGTATCGGCCGCGCCCAGGTCACCGAAGGTGCGCTGGTCGGGCAGAACGAGACCACGCCCCTGGCGACCATCCAGCAGCTGGACCCGATCCACGCCGATGTCACCCAGTCGACCCGCGAGCTCAACGCCCTGCGCCGCGCCATGCGTGCCGGCGAGCTGCAGCAGGTGGGCGACGGCCAGGCCCGGGCCACGCTGATCCAGGACGATGGCAGCACCTACCCGTTGCCGGGCAAACTGCTGTTCTCCGACATCAGCGTCGACCCCAGCACCAACCAGATCACCCTGCGCAGCGAGTTCCCCAACCCGGACCTCGACCTGCTGCCCGGCAGCTACGTGCGCGTGCGCCTGGAGCAGGCCGTGCAGCCCAAGGGCCTGAGCGTGCCGCAGCGCGCCATCCTGCGCGACAGCGCTGGCGTGCCCAAGGTGCTGGTGGTCGACCCGCAGGCCCGGGTCAGCGACCGCCAGGTAGTACTGGGCAGCGCCCAGGGCGACCGCTGGATCGTCAGCGAAGGCCTGGCCCCCGGCGAGCGGGTGGTGGTGGAGGGCCTGCAACACGTCAAGGCCGGTGACCAGGTGCAGGTCGACAATGCATCAGGGGCATCGCCCATCGCACAGCACACTGGCCAGTGAGGGCCTGATTCATGCCGCAATTCTTCATCGACCGCCCGGTATTCGCCTGGGTGGTCGCCCTGTTCATCCTGCTGGCCGGTGCCCTGGCCATCCCACAACTGCCGGTGGCCCAGTACCCCAACGTGGCCCCGCCGCAGGTGGAAATCTACGCCGTGTATCCGGGCGCTTCGGCGGCGACCATGGACGAGAGCGTGGTCAGCCTGATCGAGCAGGAGCTCAACGGCGCCGACAACCTCCTGTACTTCGAGTCGCAGAGCAGCCTGGGCAGCGCCACCATCACCGCCACCTTCGCCCCGGGCACCAACCCGGACCTGGCCCAGGTCGACGTGCAGAACCGCCTGAAGGTGGTCGAGTCGCGCCTGCCGCGCCCGGTAACCCAGCAAGGCCTGCAGGTGGAAAAGGTCTCCACCGGCTTCCTGCTGCTGGCCACCCTCACCTCCGAAGATGGCAAGCTCGACGAAACCGCCCTGTCGGATATCCTCGCGCGCAACGTGATGGACGAAATCCGCCGCCTCAAGGGCGTCGGCAAGGCCCAGCTGTACGGTTCGGAACGCGCCATGCGCATCTGGATCGACCCGCGCAAGCTGATCGGCTTCAACCTCACGCCCAACGACGTGGCCGAGGCCATCGCCGCGCAGAACGCCCAGGTGGCCCCCGGCAGCATTGGTGACCTGCCCACCCGTGGCACTCAGGAAATCACCGCCAACGTGGTGGTCAAGGGCCAGCTGAGCACCCCCGAGGAGTTCGCCGGGATTGTCCTGCGTGCCAACCCGGACGGTTCCACGGTGACCATCGGCGATGTCGCCCGGGTCGAGATCGGTGCCCAGGAGTACCAGTACGGCACGCGCCTGAACGGCAAGCCGGCCACCGCCTTCAGCGTGCAGCTGTCGCCGGGCGCCAACGCCATGGAAACCGCCACCCTGGTGCGGGCGAAGATGCAGGACCTGGCGCGCTACTTCCCCGAAGGCGTCAAGTACGACATCCCCTACGACACCTCGCCATTCGTCAAGGTGTCGATCGAGCAGGTCATCAACACCCTGTTCGAAGCCATGCTGCTGGTATTCGCAGTGATGTTCCTGTTCCTGCAGAACCTGCGCTACACCCTGATCCCGACCCTGGTGGTGCCGGTGGCCCTGATGGGCACCTTCGCCGTGATGTTGGCCATGGGCTTCTCGGTCAACGTGCTGACCCTGTTCGGCATGGTGCTGGCCATCGGCATCCTGGTCGACGATGCCATCGTGGTGGTGGAGAACGTCGAGCGGATCATGGCCGAAGAAGGCCTGCCGCCCAAGGAGGCCACGCGCAAGGCCATGGGCCAGATCAGCGGCGCGATCGTCGGCATTACCCTGGTGCTGGTGGCAGTGTTCCTGCCCATGGCCTTCATGCAAGGCTCGGTGGGGGTGATCTACCAGCAGTTCTCGCTGTCGATGGCAGTGTCGATCCTGTTCTCGGCGTTTCTCGCCCTCAGCCTGACCCCGGCGCTGTGTGCCACCCTGCTCAAGCCGGTGGCCAAGGGCGAGCACCACGAACGCAAGGGCTTCTTCGGCTGGTTCAACCGGCGCTTCGAGGGCATGAGCAACGGTTACCAGCGCTGGGTGGTGCAGGCACTCAAGCGCAGCGGCCGCTACCTGCTGGTATACGCGTTGCTGCTGGCGGTGCTGGGTTATGGCTTCAGCCAGCTGCCCACGGCGTTCCTGCCCACCGAAGACCAGGGCTACACCATCACCGATATCCAGCTGCCGCCAGGCGCCAGCCGCATGCGCACCGAACAGGTGGCGGCACAGATCGAGGCGCACAACGCCGAAGAGCCCGGCGTGGGTAACACCACCTTGATCCTGGGTTTCAGCTTCTCGGGCAGCGGGCAGAACGCGGCACTGGCCTTCACCACGCTCAAGGACTGGTCCGAGCGCGGTGCCGACGACAGCGCCCAGTCGATCGCCGACCGCGCGACCATGGCCTTTACCCAGCTCAAGGACGCCGTGGCCTATTCCGTGCTGCCACCGCCAATCGACGGCCTTGGCGAGTCGACCGGCTTCGAGTTCCGCCTGCAGGACCGCGGCGGCATGGGCCACGCCGAGCTGATGGCCGCCCGCGACGAGCTGCTGGCAAATGCCGGCAAAAGCAAGGTGCTGACCAACGTGCGCGAAGCCTCGCTGGCGGAAAGCCCGCAGGTACAACTGGAAATCGACCGCCGCCAGGCCAACGCCCTGGGCGTATCGTTTGCCGATATCGGTTCGGTGCTGGACGTGGCCGTGGGCTCCAGCTACGTCAACGACTTCCCCAACCAGGGCCGCATGCAGCGGGTGGTGGTGCAGGCCGAAGGCGACCAGCGCAGCCAGGTCGAAGACCTGCTGAAGATCCACGTGCGCAACGACAGCGGCAAGATGGTGCCACTGGGCGCCTTCGTCCAGGCCAGGTGGGTCAGCGGCCCGGTGCAGCTGACCCGCTACAACGGCTACCCGGCGGTGTCGATTTCCGGCGAACCGGCAGCCGGCTACAGTTCGGGCGAAGCCATGGCCGAGATCGAGCGCCTGGTGGCCCAGCTGCCGGCCGGTGCCGGCCTGGAATGGACTGGCCTGTCGCTGCAGGAGCGGCTGTCCGGCAGCCAGGCACCGATGCTGATGGCGCTGTCGTTGCTGGTGGTGTTCCTGTGCCTGGCAGCGCTGTACGAAAGCTGGTCGATCCCCACCGCAGTACTGCTGGTAGTACCGCTGGGCGTGCTCGGTGCGGTGCTGGCGGTGACCCTGCGCGGCATGCCCAACGACGTGTTCTTCAAGGTCGGCCTGATCACCCTGATCGGCCTGTCGGCGAAGAACGCCATCCTGATCATCGAGTTCGCCAAGAGCCTGGTCGACCAGGGCGTGGATGCTGCCGACGCTGCCGTGCAGGCCGCGCGCCTGCGCCTGCGGCCGATCGTGATGACCTCGCTGGCGTTCATCCTCGGCGTGGTGCCGCTGGCCATTGCCAGCGGCGCCAGCTCGGCCAGCCAGAAGGCGATCGGTACCGGGGTGATCGGCGGCATGCTCAGCGCCACCCTGGCTGTGGTGTTCGTGCCGGTGTTCTTCGTGGTGGTGATGCGCCTTGCCGGGCGACGCCAGGCGGGTAAGGCCGACACGCAGGCCGTGACCAGCGACAGCTGACTGGACAAGCCCCGCGTGAAATGGGAGGGTTCCCGGCATTGACTGCCCGGAACCCTTTTTCATGCCTGATGCCCTGCCCCCCTGCTCCATCCTCATTCTCGCCGGTGGCCGCGGCCAGCGCATGGGCGGCCGCGACAAGGGCCTGGTCGACTGGCAGGGCGAACCGCTGGTGGCGCATGTGCAGCGCGTGGTACGGCCGCTCAGCGATGACCTGGTGATTTCCTGCAACCGTAACCAGCAGGCCTACCAGGCGTATGCCGACCAGTTGGTGGGCGATGCCGAGGCGGACTACCCCGGGCCGTTGGCGGGGGTGATTGCCGGGCTCAAGGTGGCGCGGCATGAATGGGTGGTGCTGCTGGCCTGTGATGCACCGCTGGTTGACCGGGGGTTGATCGAGGACCTGCTGCACCTGGCAGTGACCAGTGACAGTGCGGCCATGGTGCGCCAGGGTGGGTACTGGCAGCCGATGTTCAGCGTGCTGCCACGCCGGGTGTTGCCGGTGCTGGAGCAGGCCTGGGTGGCGGGCGAGCGGAGTTTGCAGAAGGCCTTGCTGCGTGAAGCGGTGCAGGGGCTGGAATGTGTCGACGATGATCGCAGGTTGAGCAACTTCAACAGCCCGGAGTTGTTGCAAGGCTGAGGTCATCTGCTGCCTGTACTGGCCTCTTCGCGGGTAAACCCGCTTGTATGGTTAGACTTGAAGGGGTGGTGGGACTAAATGCCCGATTCTGACTGTTCACAGCAGTACAGACCGTGGGAGACATCGCCCCACCCCTTCCACCAAAGCGCCGATAAAGAATGCATCGTTTGCAAGCGACGATAGAAGCAAGCCAGCGCCTCTTGGTGAAACCCCTTCAAGCCGAAAAACCATAACGTGAGGAGCCGCCCATGGCAATGCAGGTAGGTAAGTTGATCGTGGGTGCGGATGTCGCGAAGGCTGAGCTGGTTATCCACCACGATGATCGCGACGAGATCATCAGGCTGAAAAACTCCAAACTCGAGATCAGAAGGTGGCTCAAGCAACAAACCCTCAACACCGCTATCGCTGTTGAGGCGACCAATGTCTACCACTTGGACCTGGTTGAATTGGCCCACAGCCTAGGCTTCGAGGTCTATGTCATCGATGGTTTTCAATTGAGCAACTACCGGAAAAGTGTTGGGGGACGGGTTAAAACCGACCCCTCCGATGCTCGGTTGTTGTCCCGTTTTTTAAAAAATGAAGGCGAGGACCTTCGCCCTTGGAGCCCGCCTCCCGCTGTCTACGGCAAGCTTCAGAGCCTCTTGCGACGCAGAGCCGCCTTGGTGACTGCTCGTACTGCAATGACTCAGAGCTGGGCTAACGAAAGCCTTTTGAAAGCCGCCTTCGAAACTTTTGTGAAGTCGATAGATCGGCTGGATCAGTTGATTCAAAAGAAGATTAAAGAAGTACTGCGAGACGCTGGGCTACAGGAACAAGTCGCTCGCTGCCAGGCAGTAGAGGGCATTGGTTTTCTCACCGCCGCAGCATTGGTGATGGCTTTTACAAGGGGCGAGTTCAAAAGCAGTGACTCGTACATTGCATTCCTAGGAATGGATTTACGAGTCAGTGATTCCGGGCAGAAGAATGGGCGACGTCGCCTCACCAAGCGAGGTTGTTCAGAAATTCGTCGCTTATTGCACAACGCTGCGATGGCGGCCAGCAGATCGGCAGCCTGGAAAGGGCTTTACGAACAGCATCGGAGCAGTGGTAAAGCAACAACCCAAGCTTTGGTAATCCTGGCAAGAAAGCTCGCGCGGGTGGCATTCGCCCTGATGAAAAATCAGGACGAATACGTCACTAAAGGCGCGAAACTGGCTTGCTGAAAACCATAGAATCTCCCACAGGTTCTCCACTGCCCTTGAGGCCTGTGCAATACCTGTGGGAGCGGGTTTACCCGCGAAGAGGCCAGCACAGGCGACACCTCACCTGGCAGACAGCTCCTCGACACTGATCTCGCGCATGCGGAACTTCTGCACCTTGCCGGTCACCGTCATCGGGAACTCATCGACAAAGCGGAAGTACCGCGGCACCTTGAAGTGCGCGATCCGCGCCTTCGCCCAATCGCGCAGTTCCTCCGCGCTGGCCGTATGCCCCGGGTGCAGCCGCACCCAGGCCACGATCTCTTCACCGTACTTGCTGCACGGCACGCCAATCACCTGCACATCGGCCACCGCCGGGTGGGTGAAGAAGAACTCCTCCAGCTCGCGCGGGTAGATGTTCTCGCCGCCGCGAATGATCATGTCCTTGCTGCGCCCGACAATACGCACATAGCCCTGCTCGTCCATTACCGCCAGGTCGCCGGTGTGCATCCAGCCTTCCTCATCGATGCTTTCAGCCGTGGCCTTGGGGTTGTTCCAATAGCCCAGCATCACGCTGTAACCCCGCGTGCACAATTCGCCGATCTCGCCCCGCGGCAGCGTGTTGCCATCAGCATCGATCACCTTGTTCTCCAGCCTTGGCTGGGTGCGCCCGACGCTGGTCACGCGGCGCTCCAGGTCGTCGCTGGCGCCGGTCTGCAGCGACACCGGGCTGGTTTCGGTCATGCCGTAGGCAATCTGCACCTCGGCCATGTGCATCTCGCCGATAACCCGGCGCATCACTTCGATCGGGCAGGTGGCGCCGGCCATGATCCCGGTGCGCAGGCTGGACAGGTCGAACTCGCCGCGCTGGGGGTGGTCCAGTTCGGCGATGAACATGGTCGGCACACCATACAACGCCGTGGCCTTTTCTTCCGCCACCGCACGCAGGGTGGCCAGCGGGTCGAAGGCGTCGTTGGGGTAGATCAGGGTGCTGCCGTGGGTCATGCAGCCGAGGTTGGCCATGACCATGCCGAAGCAGTGGTACAGCGGCACCGGCACCACCAGCCGGTCATGCTCGGTCAGGCCCAGGCTTTCACCGACCATGTAGCCGTTGTTGAGGATGTTGCTGTGACTGAGGGTGGCGCCTTTCGGGAAACCGGTGGTGCCCGAGGTGTACTGGATATTGATCGGGTCGTCGCAGCGCAGCTGTGCCTGGCGCTCGGCCAAGGCTTCGCGGCTGACGGCCGCGGCACGGGCCTGCAGGTCGTGCCAGGCGAGAAAGCCCGCCGGTGGCGCGACGGCCAGGCTGACCACACCGCGCAGTTCGGGGAAGCGTTCGCAGATCAGGGCGCCCGGCTGCCCGCCGGCCAGGCCCGGGACCAGGCCCAGCAGCATGGCGTGGTAGTCGGAGGTCTTGAACGCGTCGGCGCAGATCACCCAGCGGCAGCCGGACTGGCCCAGGGCGTAGTCCAGTTCGCTGGAGCGGTAGGCCGGGTTGATGTTGACCAGGATCGCGCCCACCTTGGCGCTGGCGAACTGGGTGATGCACCACTCTGCGCAGTTGGGTGCCCAGATGCCGAGGCGGTCACCGGGCTGCACGCCCAGGGCCATCAGCGCACGGGCGTGCTGGTCGACGGCTTCGGCCAGTTGCTGCCAGGTGTAGCGCAGTGCCTGGTGGCGGACGACCAGCGCGTCACGGTCGGGGAAGCGGGCGACGGTGGTGTCGAAGGCGTCGCCGATGCACTGGGTAAGCAGGGGTTTGTCCTGGTTGCCCTGGGAGTAGCTTGGCTGGGGCATGGGCGGTCTCTTGTTGTTCTTGTGTTGATTGAGCGGGCCTCTTCGCGGGTAAACCCACTCCCACAGGGACCGCACCACATTCAGCCCCTGTGGAGATCCTTGTAGGAGCGGTTTTCCCGCGAAGAAAGCAACACCGGTTTAACGGATGAACACCTGCGGCGTGGTGGTGGACATGTCCCCACCCGGCAACTTGATGTTCTTCACTTTCTCCAGCGTATCCGGGTTGAACACCGCCAGGTCATTGAAGGTGCCGCCCAGGTACAACTTGTCGCCTTTCTTGTCGAAGGCCACGCAGTAGTAAGTGTGGTCCAGATTCGCCGCCTTGATCAGCTTGCGCTGTTTGAGGTCGTACTTGGCCAGGCGGTTGAGCACGCCGTAGATCTGGTTCGGGTCTTTCGGCGAACGCAGCCCGGTGAAGTACAGCTCGGTCAGGTCGGCAAATTCCTGGGTGTGGGTCTTGCCGGTCTTCAGGTCGACGCTCAGGTAGCCATACAGCAGATCGGCGGTGGCCGGGTCCTGCTTGTCATCCTTGAACCTGGCAATGGTGTACAGCATCGAAAACTCGTGGCGCGGGCTCTGGTGCGGCCAGAAGTACAGCACGTCCGGGGCGCTGTAGCCTTTGCGGTTCCAGTTGCGCAGCGGCAAGGCCACCGTGTACTTGCCGGTCTTCACGTCCATCTTGTAGATGTCCGGCCCGGCGACGTACAGGCTGCCATCGTCCGCCGCTCGCATCAGGTACACCTGGCGCGGCATCGGGAAGGTGCGCACCGGCTTGGCCTCCAGGCCGTCGGCGGTGCTGAACACCTCCAGCCGCGGTGGCTTGACCACGTAGTGGTCGTTCAGGCGCTGGGTCGGGTTGACCGTGGCGTACACTTCCTTGCCGTCCGGGCTGATGGCGAACGAGTACATCGACCGGCCCACCTCACCCGGCACGCTGGACAGGTTGGCGTGGAAGGTGTTCTTGCAGGTGTCCAGGTCGATGCCGTAGATGTCGCCGTAGTGGTTGTTGAGCACGTAGGCGGTGCGGTTGTCCGGCGCCATCATCGCGGTGCCGGGGCCGAACTTGTCGGGCATCACGCAGCTCTTGTACACCGTGTCACTGGCCACATCGACCACGTGCAGGTTGTTCGGGTAGTTGGTCACGATCATGTATTCGTGGCCAGCCTTCAACGCCGGCCCGGTGTCGGCGGCCTGTACCAGCCCGGCACAGGCCGTGGCGGCGATGGTGAGCGCGAGTGACGCGCAGCGTCCAGCTTTCATGCGGTTTCCCCTTGTCATTCTTGTTGGGCCGGTCACTTGTCTTTCGGGAACACGGTGCCGAGGTTGCGCCAGTCTTCCGCCGAGTTGCTCGCCTGGGCGTTCCAGTCCTGGTAGGTGCTCATCATGTCCGGCACCTGGGCCGGCCACCAGCAAGGGTCGGAGCAGCCATACAGGTCGGCCTCCATCGGCTGGCACAGCGAGCTCACGCCACCAAAGGCGTCCACTTCCCAGCCCGGGTCGGTGGTGGCGGTGCAGCCCGCCACTGCGCTCATGGCCATGACTTCTTCGACGCGGTCTTCGGCGGCGGCCTGCTCGAGGATGCGCGCCTTGTTGTTCAGGGGCTTCAAGTGCTTCATGTCAGTGCGCCTTCCGCGGGGTGATGTAGCGATCGATGAAGGCCGGGTTGGCGGCCATGATGCGGCTGTAGACTTCGATGCCGAAGTCGACCCAGTCGCGCATCAGTTCGCAATAGTGGTAGGTCGGGTGCTGCGGGTCGCCATAGCGGGCATAGCTTTCGTGGTAGCAGCCGCCGGAGCACAGGTTGCGGATGCGGCAGCTGTCGCAGCCGGTGTTGCTGCGGTCCAGGCGCTGCGACAGGAAGTCGTTGAGCTGCGCCTGCTTCACGCCCTGGTGCACATTGCCGAATGTCGGCAGGCTGGAGCCGGTGAAGCGGTGGCACAGGTTCAGCTCGCCCTCATGGTCCACGGCCAGCATCTTCAGCCCGGCGCCGCACGGCAGGGCCTTCTTGTGGCCTTCGTGGATGTCGGTGATCAGCTGGTGCAAGTTGGAGAAACCGATGTTGCGGTGCTCCAGCGCAGCCTCCAGGTAACGCCGGCCCAGCGCCTTCATGTTGGCGAACACCTGAACCAGCTCTTCGCCGGTGAGGTTGAAGTTGGCCATGTCGCCGGAGGTGACCGGGGCAAAGCCGACTTCAGCGAAGCCCAGTTCGTTGAACAGGTGGTTCCAGATGGTCTCGACGTCGGTGATGCCACGGGTCAGCGTGACCCGTGCGCCCACCGGGCGGCTGTGGTAGCGCGACAGCAGCATGTCGACCTTGCGCCGCACCACGTCATAGGTGCCCTGCCCGCCCACGGTGATGCGGTTGCGGTCGTGCACGGTCTTGGGGCCGTCGATGCTGATCGACAGGCCGAAGCGATGGGCATTGAGCCAGTCGACGATCTCTTCGTTGAGCAAGGTGGCATTGGTGGTCATGATGAACTCCACCTGCTTGCCCGCCTCGGCGAAGCGCCGCTCGCAGTAGGCGACCATGTGCTCGATCAGTGGCCGGTTGGACAGCGGCTCGCCACCGAAGAACACCACGCTGTAGCGCTGCTCGTCGGGCGACTCCTTGAGCAGCATCTCCACCGAAGCCTCGGCGGTGGCGGTACTCATCTTCTTGCCCGCGGACGGTTTGTCCAGGTCTTCCTTGTAGCAGTAGGTGCAGCTGAGGTTGCAGCCGGTGTTGACGTTGAGCACCACGGTGTTCAGCGCCGTGCGTTCGACCTGCTTGAGGGCGATTTCCGGGGTCAGCGGCGAGCCGTCGCTGACCAGTTCCAGCGCGATCAGCTCGCGCAGGGTGTCCTGGATATCGCTGCCGGCAAACCGCTGGCCAAGGCGCTGCATCAGCTCCTCGGCCGAGCAGCCTTGCTGGCGCAGGGTGTCGATGATGCCGCCGGTCACCGCGTCGGCGGTGAACAGCGAACTGCTGGGGATATGGAACAGCATGCGGTCGGCGTCGACCTGCACTTCATGCAGGTTGCGTTCGACCAGGTTCAGTAGCGCGCCCATGGCGACCTCCCGATAATCGATCCGTTGGAAAACCGTAAGCCCCCTGCCGTTACGGCAGCGGCGGGTTGTTCCAGCGCTGTACGGTGACGATCATGTGCCCCTCGCCAGTCTGGCCACCGTCGGCCAGGGTGGCGATGACCTTCAGGTTGCCGGCGTTGTTGGTCATCATCTTGCGCTCCGGGTTAGGGCCAGCACCGCCTGGCACGAACACGCCATCGGCCTGCATCTTCCCGGCGAACTTGACGTCTTCGTCCTCGACCGCACGCTCGTTGAACGGCTCGACCTTCCAGCTGGCCGGCAAGTAGCCGATGCGCAGCGGCTGGCCATTGGCGTCCTTGCCCCAGGCTTCGGCCTCGAAGCGGCCCTGCACCTTGGGCACCGAGGCACCGTTTTCGCCGATGCGGGCGATGGAGAACGCCGGCACCACTTTCACTTCCTGGACTTTGTCGTACACCGCCAGGTTGACGCCCTTGAGCGCCCCTACGGCGACTTCGCGCTGGCCAGGCTTGGCATCGGCCGCGGCGCGGGCCTTCACCCGTACCAGGGTTGGGGTCTGCTCCAGTACCTCGGTCACTTCCACGCCAGCGCCCAGGTCCGGTTTGCCGACCAGGCCGCTGCCGACCAGGGTGATCTCGCTTTCGCCACCGGCCTTGATGAATGCCGGCTGTACCGCCAGCAGGCGCGCCTTGCCCTCCTTCACTGCGGTGAAGTCCAGGCCACGCTCGTCGTGCTCGGCCTCGAACATGCGGCCCTTCATTTCGCCATCCAGCGCGGCGAACACCTGGCGCAGGTTGGCGTCGCCGACCTTGACGTTGCCACGCCATTCATAGCCGTTGTAGAGGATCGCCGAACCGCTGCCATTGAACGGCGTGCCGTCGGCATAAGCGCCCTTGACCTCGACCTTGAAGGTATCGCCCTGGTCAGGCGTGACGCTCATCACCCCGCGCACATCGCCCTTGGTCAGCATGTGGCCGCTGAATGCCCACTGGCCCGGCAGCGCATCGGCCTTGGGCCTGGCCTTCTGCCATTCGGCCCACGCCGCGCTTTCCAGCGGGTAGCGCTTGGCCAGGTCCGGCACCACTTGTTGCAGGGCGATCGGCAGCCAGTCGCGGTCACGCGCCTGGGCCTGGTATTCGAGGGACGGCCACTGGCCGAGATGGAAGTTGACCAGGTGCTCCCACTCCTTGGCCGGGCGCCGCTGCAAGGCGACACGGGCACCGGAGTGGCAACGGCCACAGGTTTCGCTGAGCTGGGTGTCGAACTGCTCGACGGTGTTCAGCCGGCGCTCCATGGCATACCGCACGCCATCGGTTTCGCTGGGCGCCAGGCCCTGCTTGTCGGCCAGGTACTTGACCAGGGTGCGGCGGTCGTCGTCGCTGATCTGCAGGCCGTGCATCACCTGCATGCGGGCGATGCTCATCAGCCAGCCTTCCGGCGTCTTGCGCTGGTGGCTGATGCGGCTGTAAGTGTCGTTGCCTTCGGGGATATGGCACCCCATGCACTTGTTCTGCAACAGGCTCGGGCCCTGCTCGGCCGCCATGGCCTGGGTGCTCAGCAGCGCGGCGGCGACCAGCGCCAGTTTGCCCGCATGCCGCCGGAGTCGAGTCGTCTTCAAGGTCAGACCTCCACGGTTGTTGTTCTTATCGTTTTCGCACGCTTTGGTACAGCAGGTGTGCATGTGACGGTTGCGATACAGGAACTGTGCCAGGTGCTGTAAAAGTGTTTTCTTTCAACCTGTTAGCCGGTTTTTCGGCCTTGGCCAGCAGCAGGTATGGCCAATTGCAGCGTGCCATTTCGCGACAGGGTGTTTCATCCTGAGACAAGGGCCTGCCCGCTCCCACACGCCGGGGCCAGCGCCGTACCTGTGGGAGCGGGCGTGCCCGCGAAGAGGCCGGAACAGCCACTGTTTCACCACCGTCTCACACCGTCTCAATGTGCAACAGCGCAACCCTGCAATCCCAACCTTGCACCAGGACAAAACCCAACCCGTTCAACGGTTTGCAGCCATCTATCGACCTTGGCACGCCCATTGCGCCTATGCCTGTCACATCCAATGACAAGAGGCACCGTCCCATGCTTTCCGAACTGCCCATCCTGCCCGCCACCCGCGCCTTTCTCGAACGCAAGCTGAAGATGCGCATCGGCGCCGACTGGCAGGACGCCGCCAGCGGTCGCACCCTGTCGTTCCGCAACCCGGCCACTGGCGAGGTACTGGGTGAAGTGCCCGCCGCCGAGGCCGAAGATGTCGACCGCGCGGTGCGCGCCGCTCGCCAGGCCTTCGACGATTCGCCGTGGAGCCGCCTGCGCCCACGCGAACGGCAGAACCTGCTGTGGCGCCTGGCCGACCTGATGGAGCGCGACGCCCGCCAGCTGGCCGAACTGGAATGCCTGAACAACGGCAAGAGCGCCGCCGTTGCCCAGGTGATGGACGTGCAACTGGCCATCGACTTCCTGCGCTACATGGCCGGCTGGGCCACCAAGATCGAGGGTAGCACCGTCGAAGCCTCGATGCCGTTGATGCCCAACGACCAGTTCCATGGTTTCGTGCGGCGCGAGGCAGTGGGCGTGGTCGGCGCCATCGTCGCCTGGAACTTCCCGTTGCTGCTGGCCTGCTGGAAGCTCGGCCCGGCCCTGGCTACCGGTTGCACCGTCGTGCTCAAGCCCGCGGACGAAACACCGCTGAGCGTGCTCAAGCTGGCTGAACTGGTGGACGAAGCCGGCTACCCGGCTGGCGTGTTCAACGTGGTCACCGGCACCGGCCTGAACGCTGGCGCCGCACTCAGCCGCCACCCCGGCGTGGACAAGCTGACCTTCACCGGCTCCACCGAGGTCGGCAAGCTGATCGGCAAGGCAGCCATGGACAACATGACCCGCGTCACCCTGGAACTCGGCGGCAAGTCGCCGACCATCGTCATGCCCGACGCCAACCTGCAGGAAGCCGCCGCCGGCGCGGCCACGGCGATCTTCTTCAACCAGGGCCAGGTGTGCTGTGCCGGGTCCCGCCTGTACGTGCACCGCAAGCATTTCGACAACGTGGTGGCCGACATCGCCGGCATCGCCAACGGCATGAAGCTGGGCAGCGGCCTGGACCCTGCGGTGCAGATGGGCCCGCTGATCTCGGCCAAGCAGCAGGACCGCGTCACCGGCTACATCGAGCTTGGCCGCGAGCTGGGCGCGACCATCGCCTGTGGTGGCGAAGGCTTCGGGCCTGGCTACTTCGTCAAGCCGACGGTGATCGTCGATGTCGACCAGCGCCACCGCCTGGTACAGGAAGAGATCTTCGGGCCGGTGCTGGTGGCGATGCCGTTCGATGACATCGACGAAGTGATCGGCATGGCCAACGACAACCCCTATGGCCTGGGTGCGAGCATCTGGTCCAACGACCTGTCTGCCGTGCACCGGATGATCCCGCGCATCAAGTCGGGGTCGGTGTGGGTCAACTGCCACAGCGCCCTCGACCCTGCCTTGCCGTTTGGCGGCTACAAGATGTCCGGCGTCGGCCGTGAAATGGGGGCGGCTGCCATCGACCACTACACCGAGCTGAAATCGGTGTTGATCAAGCTCTGATCATTTTCCTGTACCGGCCCTTTCGCGGGTAAACCCGCTCCTACAGGATCATCACAGGCCTGAACACTGTGGGGTCCTTGTGGGAGCGGGTTCACCCGCGAAGAGGCCGGCACAGGCAACCCGAGAACAACAACAAAAACATGGAGCACACCATGAGGCACAAACTCGCCTGCACATTGGCCCTGCTGTTCGCCGCCCCCATCACCCAGGCTTACGAGCTGTACAACCACGACGGCACCACCCTCAACGCCGACCTCGAAGCCCTGTTCGGCGCCTTCCACAGCGACGAAAGCTTCAACCTGGCCGGCAACCGCAAGCCCGGCAGTACCGCCTGGCAGGAAGGCTACGTCAAGTATGGCCTCAGCGGCAGCCAGGCCCTGGCCGACAGCGGCGCGCTCTACGGCGCCTTCAACCTGCTTAGCTCCGCCACCTGGGGCGACGGCGATGCCGCCGGCCTGACCCTGGGTGACGAGCGCCGCACCGCCATCGAAGACCTGTACCTGGGCTGGCGCTCGGCCAACCTGTTCCCGGCCTTGGGCGAAGACGGCGTGGACATTTCCGGCGGCCGCCAGGTGGTGACCCTGGGCGACGGCTTCCTGATCCAGGGCGACCCGGTGAACCTGGGCAAGGTCGACCTGGGCGCCAACTTCGACCGCGGCGGCGCCTACTACCTGGCCGCACGCAAGGCCTTCGACCGCACCGCCGTGCTGCGCCTGGGCGGCAAGCAAGGCTGGCGCAGCGACCTGATGTGGCTGAAGTCCGATAACCACTACCAGGCCGACACCTCGCTGGCGGTGGCCAACCTGGAGCACGTCGCCGACGCCGGCACCGTCGGCCTGAGCTGGATCCGTGGCCTCGACGTGGACCAGCGCTACGCGCAGATCATGGGCCTGGAACACCGCGACGGCATGGACACCGCCAGCCTGCGCGGGCGTGGCAACCTGGGGGTGAAAGACCTGGAGCTGGCCGCCGAGTACGTGACCCAGGACAAAACCGGCGGGCGGGAGAACGCCTGGTACCTGGAGGGCAACTGGACCTTCTCCGAACTGCCCTGGTCACCCACCGCCACCTACCGCTACAGCCGCTTTTCCGAAGATTTCGACCCGCTGTTCTATGGCCTGAGCCGTGGCTATGGCACCTGGTTCCAGGGGGAGGTGGCAGCCAACTATGCCGGGCCGTTCAACAGCAACAGCCAGGTGCATCACGTGGCGTTGAAGGGCAAACCACGGGACAACCTGACCGTCGGCGCGCTGTACTTCGACTTCGATACGCTGGACACCGACCAGGGCAACCTGGGCGGGCGGGAGCTGGACCTGTATGTGGAATGGATGGTCAACGACCACCTGCTGATCAGCCCGCTGGTAGGGTTCTACAAACCGGAACGCAGCGCAGCCAATGGCGGGACGCAGCTGGGTGGGCGGGATACCGGCACCTATATGCAGCTGATCGTCGGGACTTTCTTCTGATTCGAAATCCTGGGGCTGCTGCGCAGCCCATCGCGACACAAGGCCGCTCCCACAGGTACAGCGCTGCCATCAAGGTTTGTGCAGACCTGTGGGAGCGGCCTTGTGTCGCGAAAGGGCCGCAAAGCGGCCTCGGCAATCTCAAACCAAGCCCTGCTCCAACAACCACCGCCGCACCATCATCTGCTGCTCCCCTGGCAGGCCTGACAACACTGCCTCGATAGGTCGGCCGCTACGCAGCCCACGCACCACCGGCGCCAGCTCCACCCCCTGCAAATGCCACACCCCCAACGGCTGATCCGCCGTCACCACCACCTCGGCCTCATCCACCAGCCCGTCACGCAACACCGGCCGCCGCTCGACCCTCACCGCGCTCCAGTCCGCCGCCACGTGCAATGCCTGCATGTCCGGCCAACCCTGCCGCCGCGCCCAGAACGGCTGCCCCACCCGCCCCTGTTCTTGCCCATAAAAATCCCGCCCGATCCGGGCAAAACGCAAAAACAGCTGTTCGATCCGCTGCTGGTGAAACTGCCGCGCCAACCCGGCCCGCTCGGGCCTGCGCAGCAAGGTATTGATCACCACCGGTGCCTGCAGCGCCGAAGACAACGACTGGAAGATCCCGTTGCCCGACAGTGGGTCAACGGCCATCGCAGCATCGCCCACGCGTATCCAGTCCTGCCCGACACACTCACCGGCCAGAATCGCGGTGCTGCTGCGCGCATGCACCTCTGCCGGCGCCAAGGCCCTGGCATCGAACAGCTCGGCCACCAGCACGCTGCCGGCTCGCCGCGCCGCACAGTAATCCGCCAAGCCGGCCTTGCCCGGCAGCCCGGCCGCGTCCAAGGTGACTTGCCAGTAGCAGCGGCCGTCTTCCAGGCGCGCCATCCACGCCCAGCCATCCGCCAGGCTCTCCACCGCCGACGCGGGCGCCCCGGGGGCGGCCTGCCAGACATTCAGCAAGCTGACCGTCTCCGGCCCGCGCAGGCGGTCGGCGGCCAACGGGGCCTGGCGGCCTCGGGCTTCGACCAGGAAATCGGCCTGCAGTATCTGCCCGTCGTCCAGGCGAATACCATGACCGACTTCGCGAACCACCTCACGCACCCGCCCCTCGACCACGCTCACACCCGCACGCTGAAGGTCGTCGCGCAGCGCCCGGTCAAACATTTGCCGGTCGAGTAGAAACTCCTGGTTCAGTTGCAGCTGCTGGCCGTTCCAGTGCACTTGCCGAGTCGCCGGCATCGCCGCCTGGCGCAACGCCCCGCCAAGGCCGGCATGGCGCAGCCCGTCCAGCACCCGCTGCGAAACCCCTTCGACCGCCGCAAACCGGCGCCACTCGGACACCACCGTCACCGCATAACCCAGCCGCCGCAGGCCAATGGCCGTGGCCGCACCCGCAGGGCCTGCCCCCAACACCACAATGCGCGGTTCAGCCATGGCCGACACCTCGTCGCTCGGGGCCGGTAAACGCCGCGTGGTGGCGCAACCAGTCATGAACCTGCTGCTGGCCCATGCCCGGCTCGTCACACAGCAACGCAGCGATCCTGCCACTCAGGGCCGCACAGCCCAGGCTCGCGCCCGCCCTGCCGCCCGCCCCCACATAACCGCCGAAGTCCGCCTGCCGGGTACCCAGCCAGGACCACTGGCCCGGCGCACACCGGGCATCGCCGGTAACCCGGATCACCCCGGGGTAGCTGGCCGGATACACCGGCCCGCCCTGCGCCGGGCTGGAGGCGCACAACAGCACACCCGCGGCCAAAGCCTCGGCGCAGGCCTGGTGCAGCACTGGCCGGTCCTGCTGCAGGCCAAGGCTGAGGTTGACCAGCGTAACCCCCGCTTCCACCAGCCACAGCAGCGCGGCCGCCACCTGCAAGGCACTGGTGCTGGCCTGGGCGCCGAAAACCTGGGCCAGCAGCACGGGCACCGGCCCGGCCTCCCGCTGCAAGCCGGCGAGCACCGCGCTACCGTGCCCAAGCTGGTCGGGCAGCATGTCACCTTCGCGCAACTGGCCGTCCTCCAGCCAGAAGCGGCGCGCGCCCAGCAAGGCGCTGGCCTGCTCCGGCGTGCAACCACTGTCGATCACGCCAACACGCACGTCAGTGCCCATGCCTGATCACCTCCTCGGGCAGCACCTGCAACTGGCCAGCGTGCAGCTGCAGGTGCAGGTCGGCATCGGCCAGGGTCGAAGCACGGTGGCTGATCAGGATGCGCGTGCGGCCGGCGAACAACTGGTCGATGGCCGCGATCACTTCGCGCTCGGTGGCTTCGTCCACCGCCGAGGTGGCCTCGTCCAGTACCAGGATCGCCGGCGCCTGCAGCACCGCGCGGGCGATGGCTATGCGTTGTTTCTGCCCGCCGGACAACTGCTGGCCACGCTCACCCAGCAGGCCGTCAAGGCCCAGCGGCAGGCTGTCGACCAGGCTGTCCAGCCGCGCCAGGCGCACCACCCGCTCCAGTTCCTCACGGCTGGCCTCGGGCACGCCGTAGGCCAGGTTCTGTGCTAGGGTGCCGCGAAACAGCACGATATCCTGGCTGACCACCGCAATACGCCGGCGCAGCGCGGCCAGATCCAGTTCGCGCAGGTCGGTGCCGTCCAGCAGGATGCGCCCGGCGTCCGGGTCGTAGAAGCGCTGCAGCAGGTCGATCAGGGTCGACTTGCCCACCCCTGAGGCACCGCTGATGGCCACCTTCAGGCCACCCGGCACGCACACCTGCACGTCGTTCAGCACCGCGCCCTGGCGCCCTTCATGGGCAAAACTCACCCCCTCGAGGCGCAATTCGCCCGGGCCGTCGGGCACCGGCTGAGGGTTGGCTGCCGGGCGCACGGCCACGGCCTCCTGCTTCAGTTCCATCACCCGCCCCAGGCTCACCGCCATGCGCTGCACCGCCACGTACAGGCCCAGCAGGCTCTGCACCGGCCCTACTGCCATGCCCATGTAGGTGGAAAAGGCGATCAGCGCACCTAGTTGCCAAGTGCCCTGGATTACCCACCAACCGCCGACCAGGAACGCGCAAGCGCGGCACCAGGAGGTAAGCGTGCCGGGAATGGCCTGGGTGAAGAATTCGGTCACCTGCACCTTGAGCAACTGGCGCATGTAGCCCTGCCCCAGCTGGTCCAGGCGCCCCGCCTCGCGGCCTTGCTGGCCGGCGGCCTGGATGAACTTCATCGCCGGCAGGGTTTCGACCAGGAATGACGACACATCTGCCGAGCGTTCGCGCAGGTTGCGTACTTCGCGCTCCACCTTGCGCCGCATCCAGCGCAGCCACAGCACTTCGATCGGCACCAGCAGCGCCAGCAGCAGCGACAGTTGCCACGACAGCATCAGCATCAACACCACCGCGCCCACCAGGCCGATCACCGCCGACACCGCCGAAAACAGCGAATCCACGGCAAAGCGCTGGATTTCCGCTACATCGCCATCCAGCCGCGAAAGGATGTCGCCGATGCGCCGCCGCCCGTAGAACGTCGGCGACAGCTGCTGCAGGTGGCGGTAAAGGTCGTCGCGCAGGGCAAACAGGATGCGCCCCGACAAGCGCGTGTGCAGGTAGCGGTTGACCCCGGCCAGCACGGTACCCAGCAGGCCCGCGCCGATCATGATCGCGGCCATGTGCCAGAGGGTCTGGTAGTCCTTGGCCAGCAGCCCCTCGTCGATCAGCGTCTTGACCAGCCAGGGTTGCGCCAGCGCCAGCAACGAGGCGCCCAGCGACAAACCGAGCAACAGGCCGATGGCGCGTCGATGGGGGCGCACGAAACCATACAGCCAGGCCAACGCCTGGCGCATGAGTACAGGGTCGCTGGACTCCACCAGCCGGGCGAACAGGCCGCCCACGTCAGCCGCGCAACTGTTTGAGCTTGCGGTACAGCGTCGCCCGGCTGATACCCAGCGCCTCGGCCGCCGCGGACACGTTGCCCTGATGGCGCGCCAAGGCGCCACGGATCAGCTCCAGCTCGTTGTCCTTGAGGCTGCCGGAAGGCGCCGTGCCACTGGCCAGTTCGTCCAGCAGGCAGTCGGTGAGGTGGTCCAGGGTCAGCACCTGCTCGCCGTCCTCGCGCACGGCCAGCGCGGTGCGCACGACCATTTCCAGCTGGCGGATGTTGCCCGGCCAGTCGAAGCCTTCGAGCAACGCGGTCAGGGCCGGGTCCAAGGTCACGCCCCGGGCATCGGACTTGTCCAGCAGCCCCTGGATGATCGCCGCCAGGTCATCACGCTCGCGCAGTGCCGGCAGGCGCAGCGACACGCCGTTGACCCGGTAGTAAAGGTCTTCGCGGAAGTGCTGCTCCTGCACCAGGCGCTTGAGGTCGCGGTGCGTGGCACAGATCAATGCCACGTCGATCTCCTGCTCGTCGCCCGCCCCCAGCGGTGCCACGCGCCGTTCCTGCAGTACCCGCAACAAGCGCGCCTGCAGCGCTAGCGGCATGTCGCCGATTTCGTCGAGGAACAGCGTGCCGCCGTGGGCCTGCATCAGCCGGCCGACCATGCCGCCCCGGCGCGAGCCGGTGAACGCGCCTTCACGGTAGCCGAACAGTTCGGACTCGATCAGCCCTTCGGGGATGGCCGCGCAGTTGACGGCCACGAACGGTTTGTCGGCACGCGGGCTGGCCTGGTGCAGGGCCCGGGCGACGACTTCCTTGCCGGTACCGGTCTCGCCCAGCAACAGCACCGGCAGGCCATTGCCCAGCCCCTGGCGGGCCATGCGCAGGTTGCGCGCCAGGCGCAGGTCGCCACCGGCCAGGGCGTCGAGGGCGGGTGACTGCTTGCCCGGCGCCGGCTTGCTCACCGGCGTGCTGCCGTTGACCCGGCCATGGCGCGGCAGCTGCAGGGCGCGGAAGTAGAACTCGCCCTTGGCCGTTTGCACACTGCTCACCCCGCCCTGCCACAGGCGGGCGATGAAGGCCGGTGACCGTTCACCCAGCAGGTCGCTGCTGCGCCGGCCCAACAGCTCATGGCGCGGCACCTGCAACAGCTGGCAGGCACTGTCGTTGGCAGCCAGCACTTCACCGTCCAGGCTCAGCGCCAGCAGGCCATGCCAGGCGCTGTTGAGGTATTGCGGGCGGCTGTGAAAAGCCAGCACCAATTGCTCCGGGTGGCACAGGCCGAACATGCGGCTTTCGATGTTGCCGGCCGCCAGCATCAGCGTCGACAGGCTGTCCTGTGGTTGCGCCATCACCCCTTCACGGGTGATGTCGAGCACGCCGATCACCTCGCCGCGCGGGTCGCGCAGGGGTACCGAAGTGCAGGAGAACGGGCTGAGGCGGTCGAGGTAATGTTCGCCGCAGTTGATCAAGGTCGGCCGGCCTTCCACCACTGCCGTGCCGATCGCGTTGGTGCCACGCAGCGACTCGCTCCAGCAACTACCCGGGTGCAGGTCGCGCAGGCCCTCGCGTTGCAGCACGTGCTTCTGCCCTTCGATGGCCAGCACGTTGGCCTGGGCGTCGCCGAGGATAACGATACCGGCCTTGCCCTGGCGCGCGACCAGGTAGTCCAGTTCCGGGGTAACGGCGTCGACCAGCAGGCGGTTGCGATCCAGCAGCATGCGCAGGTCGTGGCCCTGCTCCAGGCCCAGGCCGACCTGCTCGCCCTGCAGGCAATCCAGGCCATGGCCCAGGCTGCGGCGCCAGGAGGCATCGATCTCGTCGCGCAGCATGCCCAGTGGCAGCTCGCCTTCGCTGGCCAGCTTCAGGCGGGCCTGGCGGGATTCGTGCAGCGGGTCGTGGGCGTTTGTTATTAGTTGTCGCGCCATTTTCTACTCCGGCTGTACCCCGCAAGGTGGCGGGGAACGGGCTTGGGAATTTTCCGCAGTGTGCGGGAGAAATCCCTGGCCGTCATCAGGCTGAGGTAGAAGGTGGCATATGGTGACGTTTACGTAAAGGGACACGCAGGAGCACCGCCTTGCTCAAGATCTGAAAGCTTGCGCAAGCTTTGTGGGAGCGGGTTCCTAGAGGTCGATCACGGCTGCCGCTCGATTTCAACAAAGCCCAGGTGCCCGCCATACACCCGGCACCGGCCCATTCGCGGGTAAACCCGCTCCCACAGGGACGGCGTCGCACTTGAGATCACGCGGTACTTGTGGGAGCGGGCATGCCCGCGAACACCGGCAAAGCCGGTGCCATCCACCACGTCGTCTGCTTCGCGGGCGCGCCCGCTCCTACAGGGACGGCGCGGGCTTCGAGTTGGCGCTGAGCCTGCGGGAGCGGGCATGCCCGCGAACACCGGCAAAGCCGGTGCCATCCACCGCGTCGTCAGCTTCGCGGGCGCGCCCGCTCCCACAGGTACTGCGCTGGCTTCGAGTGGCGCTGAACCTGTGGGAGCGGGTTCACCCGCGAAGAGGCCCTCGAGGTCAATCACAGCTGCCGCTTGAGTCCAACAAAGCCCAAGCTCCCATCAGACACCCGGCACCGTCTTCCGCCCAACCAGCTGCTGCCTCTCCACCCCATCCAGCAACGCCTCCACCACCGCCTTGGCCGAATCCAGCCCATGGTTCACCGGCTGACGTGATCCATGTGGGAGCGGCCTTGCCGGAGCGCCGGACCGGTCGGAAAGGTCCGCAAAGCGGCCCCGAGGAATCAGCAGTGATCACTATGTTGGGCCAGTCATTCCTGTGAGGTCACTCCTGTCCGCCTTGTTTGTTCCATTTGATATCGAAGGTTGCTCTGCTGCTTTTCATTCATTTCCAGTCATGCACCAAGGCTGCAACCCACCTGGCACAGGAATAATTGGCCCGAAACAGATGTGGGAGCGGGCTTGTCCCGCGAAGCGACGCGCGGGCGGCGCTCAATCTCACAGGCGCCAAATCTCTACCGCCAAACACTTCAATTCCCAATCACCAAACCCCGGCCAGCGCTCTCGTCTTCTAAGGAGACTTCCCCAAAATCACGGCCACCGCTCTAAAACTGTGCCGATAATGCTCAACGAGCTCGACTCAAGATTAAGCGGCAATTTACAAACCAAACTCCCGAAGGATCTGATTCAAAGCTTGCTTGCTTTCTACCTTGCGGACGTTATGCACATAAAGATGCATCAACCCTGTCAGCACCATAGGATCACGTTCCGGGGCGAAGCCCTTGGCAGCATCTAAGTATGTTCGTGTCGAGCCATTCAGCCTGCTCGTATCTATAGCCAAAGCGGCCATTTTTTCATAATCTGTTAGACCGCCTAGCGTATCTAGTTCCGGAGCCGATTTTTTTTGTGCAGCAAGACGCTGCTCTGAATTTTTCCATATGGAATCGACTAACGGAGCCGCCGCTGGACTCACTCCAGATGCTTCTCTGTTGTTCGATGTACCTTGCTCCGTAGACGCTGACAATTTACGACGCTTACTGGCGGTAGAATAATCCGACTGGGGCAAAGGCTTATTTTTACGAGCCAAAGGAAACACTTTATTCTTTACTATATTCCTCCACCTAACCATCCCGCTTGGATCCGTAAAATTCACAGGGTCACCCCCACAATATGCATAGCAATTTATACCACCTTCAGCGAAAGGGCTAACCATGTCCACAGATAAAAACCTCATCAGCACCGGACTATAAATACGCTTGCCACCTCCTAAAAAATACCACCTCAAAAAGGTATCTCGAGGCTCTCCATTAAAACCAGTAAATGACTCATTCTGTACCGATACTTGATAACCATAGGCGGTATAGCCATCCCCCCATTTCCAGGCAAAGTGCCGACTCATTGTTTTCCCCTTGCAAACTTAAGATAGGAAAGCCTAGAGTTCGCTACCGATAAAAATAATGCAACTGGCAAAATTATTAGTATTCTTCGCCGACCGAGGCCAGGGCCTGATAGGAAATCGCCGGCAATCTGCGCCCCAGCAGGGTCAAAAGTGAGCAAAATGTTGTATCGCCTGCACTTGCCTCTTCGTGGACAAGCCCCACGAAGAGGCCCTCAAACTCACTCATGGTTGCTGATTCTGGCTCAAATACTTGTCCACCGTAGCCTGCCCTTCCCCCGCGTCCCCCGCCACCTGCCACAGCCGCCGTTCGATCCCCTGCGCCAGCAAGTGCCCCACCGCCGCCTCGATCGCCGACAGCACGCACAGCTGCGCCGGTTCGTTGGTGGTGTACCCCACCTCGGCCTCGAGCAGCTTCTTGAACTCGATGAACTTGAACACCCCCGCACTGCGCCCAACCGAATAGATGGTCTTGCTGGTCATCACATTGGCCAGCACCTGCCCGGTGCGCACGTCCACCGCGCGCAGGTTCACGGTCACCTGGTCGACGCGGTACTCGCGGGAGATATCTATCCCCAGGTAGCGGGCACCTTCGCCGCCGCTGCGCACGTTGGTGTCGTAGGCGATGATGCCGCCCTCCAGCATCAGGTTGGCAGCCTGCAGCGGCGGCAGTTCACCCATGATGTTTTCCGGCACATCGGGCTTTTTCTGCGAAGCACGGATGATCTTGCGCTCGGTCAGCAGGTTCTGCAGGCCTTCACGCTCCAGCACCACGAACCAGCCACTGGCACTCAGGGCGTCCATCAGCATGCTTGCCGCACCCTGGGTGACGCTGGTGGAGAACGAGCTGGCCGGGGTCGGCTTGTACTGCCCGGTCTGGTCACGGAAGCCGTACACCACCGCCATCAACCGGCCCTTGGGCCGGGGCATGTTGATCAGGTCGTAGTAGGTCGAGGCACGTGGGGTCAGGGTCGGGGTTTCCGAGTCCTGTTCGGCGGGCATCGGTTCGCGCAGGCCGCAACCGTGCAGGCCTAGTGCGGTGAGGATCAGCAGCGTGCTCAGCAGACGTTTCATGTTGTTCTCTCCCCTACAAACAGCCCTTCCCTCTCAGGGGTTGAGGCCGCTGACCTCAATGATCGAAATTTCTCCTGTGGCACGATCGGTGACCTTGATGCTCAAGGCCCCGGAATCGTCGATGACGTCGATGAGAAACGCATCGGTCGCCATGCTGCCGGTGTTGCCGTTACTGATGTTGTCCAGCAACTGCGACAACATCCGCGACTCCAGCTGGTTGCTGAAGCGCTCCAGGGCCGTGGTGCCGGCAAAGGCCGAGGAGCGGTCCTTGAGGTCGGGGTCGTCGTGATCGTTCTGCGCCTGCGCGTTGTTCAGCAACCAGGTGCCATTGAGCGGGTTGCCGCCAAAGGCCGGGTTGACCGGGGTGTACACCAGCTCGGTGGCCTGGGCGGCACACGCGCTGGCCAACAGGCAGGCGGCGATGCAACGGGGTATGTGGTGCTTCATAGCTCGTCCCTCTCCAGATCGGTGGTGTCCTGCAGCAGGCGTTGCAACTTGCGTTGGATGATTTGCTGCTTGACCAGGTCGGCTGCTGCAACGGCCTCGTCCTTGAGCTCGGTGGTGTTCGGCGGCAGGAAGCGGCGATACACCACCTCACGCTCGAACTCCACGGTGACCAGGCTGCCCCAGCGGGCATCCGGGCGTTCGCGCACCACCAAGTTGAAATCCAGCCGGCTGGTGGCGCGCAGGCGGTCGGCGAAGTAGTAGTAAAAGTCGTGGCCGATGTGCGAGATGGTGTTGTCGACGATGAAGCCTTTCATCTCGTCCTCGTCCCCGGCCCTGGCCGAGGTGGCCAGCACTGCCACCAGCAGCAGGCCCAGGCACAACGCGGCCAGGCGGCTCATGGCGTGTCTCCCGGGCCGGCATGGGTCTGCACGCCACCGGCACTTTCGGCAAAGGCCTGTTCGGCGACGAACTGCCAGTCGCTGTAATGTTCCAGCCCGTCGAAACCGCTCCATTCGGCGCTGAAGCCACTGCGCTTGAACGGGGTGGCGTCCGAGCGGCTGTGCACGCCGGTGATGCGGCCATCGATCGAGCGCAGCAGGCCCCAATCGTCGCTGTTGGTGATGGGGTCGGGGTACAGCCGGCGAATGTGCCGCCTGGCCTGCGGGAAGCGGTTGTCCTGCAACAGGTCGGCCAGTTCCTGCGGGTACTGGGCCAGCCCCGGCGAGGCGCGGTAGTAGCTGCGCAGGGCCTGGGCATACTGGCTGCCCACCCACAACAGCTGGCGTTCGCGGTCACGCTGGGCGGCACTGGCCCAGAGCGTGCCGGTGGCGGCCAGGGCCACGCTGCTGACCGCAATCAGCAGCAGTACGCCCAGGTAGGTGAAGCCGGCGTCGGCCTTACCATTCCGCGAACAGGCTGCCATCGCGCGCCCTCCCTGTGGCACCGCTCTTGATATCGGCCACGCCGCCAGCCACGCCTTCGGGCGGTGGCACCAGCTGCCAGGCATCGCTGCGCTCGGTGATCGGGTCAATCGGGGTGCTGCGCAGGTAACGCTGCTCCACCAACTGCTCCAGCGAGTCCGGGTAGTGGCCGGTGTCGCCGTAGTAGTGGTCCAGCGCCTCGCGCAGCACCGCCAGGCTCTGGCGCAGGGTGGCCTCGCGAGAGCTTTCCAGGCTGTTGAAGTAACGCGGCATGGCGATGGTCATCAGCGTGGCGATGATCGCCAGCACCACCAGCAGTTCGATCAAGGTGAAGCCCCGGCTGCGTTTCATCGCTGTCACCATTGCCCGTAGGGGATGTTGTTCAGGCCTTTGCCGCGGGCCTTGGAATACACGTCGAACACGTCTTCGCCTTCGCGCGGGTTGTCGGGGCTGCTGTTATAGGCGCGCAGCCCCCACCCGCCTTCGTCCTCGCCCTTGGCCGCCACCAGCGGGTCGTGCGGGATGCGCCGCAGGAAGTAGAACTTGGCGCCCTTGGCACTGCGCACATCGCGCACCCCGTCGACCAGCACCTGCAGGTTCGGCGGGTAGCCACTGGCGTCCAGGCGCTTCTCGATGTAGCCGGCATCGAACGCGCGCTTGTAGGCGTCGATGGCGTCGCGAATCTGGTACAGCGCCTCGCGCAGCTGCTGTTCCTTGCCGCGGCGCACCACGGTTTCGGTCAGCGGCGCGGCCATGCTGGCAAGCAGCCCGAGCAGTGCCAGGGTCAGCACCACCTCGATCAGGCTGAAGCCCTGCATGCGGCGCTGCGCGATCATGGCCGCGGGCTCCCTTTGGCCGGGGCGATCGCCATCTGGCTTTCCACCACCGGGGCATCGGTGGCCGGGGCATTGCCAGGCACATCCGCCGGCGGCAACGGCGCCATCTGCCGCACCTGCATGGCCGACTCGGTGCCGGTGGCGAACTCCATGTCCGACGGGCTCTGGTACGGCAGGTTGCGCACGATGCGCGGGGTGATCGCCAGCACCAGCTCCGACTTGCTCATGTCGTCCTTGTTGCTGCCGAACAGCCGGCCCAGGCCAGGGATGTCGCCAAGGCCAGGGATCTTGTTGCCGCTGGCGTTATGATCGTTGCGCACCAGGCCGGCCAGCACCTGGGTTTCGCCATCGTGCAGGCGCAGGGTGGTCTGGGCGTTGCGGGTGTCGACCTGGACCGGAATGGTGCCCTGGCGGGTGGCTTCCAGCGGGGTGGCGTTGCTCACCTCCAGGGCTACCTTGATCGCCACTTCGTTGTTCAGGTGCACGGTGGGCTGCACCTCAAGCTTCAGGCCCACGTCCAGGTAGGTGACGCTTTCGGTGATCACCGGGCCCTGGGTGGACGGCACCGAGGTGGCGCTGATTATCGGTACCCGCTGGCCGATGTGGATGCGCGCCTGCTCGCGGTTGCTGACGCGGATCACCGGGCTGGCCAGGGTGTTGATGTCCTTGTCCTGGGCGTTGATCTTGGCCTGCGGTGCCGGCGCGATGCTGATGCGGCTGGAGTCGATGCCCTTGAGCTGGTCGAGCACGCTTACCGGCTGGCCGTCGGAGCTCAGCACGCCGAAGGTGTTGGGCCATTGCAGGCCGAGGTCGAGGATGCGCGAAGTGGCCACTTCCATCACCTCAACTTCCAGCACCACCTCGGGGTTGGACTGGTCCTGCGACTGCAGCAGCTTTTCGGCCATGCGCACGGCATCGGGGGTGTCGCGCATGGTCAGGGTGTTGAGGCGTTCATCGACGAACACGTCGCGGGTCTTGAGCATGGTCTTGACCATGTTCAGCGCGGTGTTGGAGTCGATGCTGGTCAGGTAGAAGGTGCGCATGACCAGTTCCTGGTAGTCCTTGGTCTTCTGCGGCGAGTCGGGGTAGATCATCAGGGTGTTTTCGTTGACGATCTTCTGCCGCAGCTGGTTCTGTTCCAGCAGCAGCGCCACGGCGTCCTCGATGCGCAACTCGCGCACGAAGATGGTGGCCTTCATGTCCGGGCGCATGTCCTTGTCGAAGATGAAGTTGATGCCGGCAACCTGGGACAGCACCTCGAAGATGGTCTTCAGGTTGGCGTCGCGAAACTCCAGGGTCACCGGCCGCTCCAGTTTGCTGCGCAGTTGCGGGAACGGTTGTGCGGTGCGCGCCTGCACGTTCTCGATGTCGCTGCGCAGGGCAATGCCCTTCTGGTTCTGCGGGTCCAGGCGCAGCACTTCGCGCATGTAGCGCTCGGCACCGAACAGGTCACCCTGGCGCAGCGCCGCCTGGCCCAGCGCCACGCGCTCGTCGAGGGTGCGGATCAGCTCCAGCTGGCGGATGCCTTCCTGGGCGCGGCGGTTGTTCGGCTCCAGGGTCAGCACCCGGCCATAACCCATGCGGGCGCTGGCGAAGTCGTGGCGGATGCGGTCGGCGTCGGCCTGGGTCAGCAGCGCCTCGACCGCGGCCTGGCGGCTGTGGGCCAGGGCGATGTTCAGCTCGGTGTCACGTGGGTCTTCGCGCAGGGCTTCTTCCAGGCTGGCGATGCCGGCTTCGTACTGGCCCTCCTTCATCAGCTGTTCGCTGTCCTTGCGTACCGCACTGGAGCCGCAGCCGGCAATGGCCACGCACAGCGCCACAAGCAGGAATGGAGCCGGTTTGCACAGCTTTGACGACTTCATGGTGCGCTCCCTACAGACAAAGTCTGCGACTGATGCAAAGGCAGGTAGACCAGGTGCAGCTCGCTGGCCGATACCCGCTCGAGGCGGTAGGTGTCTTCGATCACGTCGCCCTGGCGCACGACGTAGAGTTTTTCGCCGCTCTGCAGGAAGATCTGCAGGTCGTCGCGGTCGCCGATGCGGCCAATGAACTGGAATGGCAGGGCCGGCGCAGTGGGGGCTGCGGCTACGGCGGGTGCGGTGACCACGGGTTGTTCGGTGACGGTGGCCAGGGCTTGGGGTTTGGTCCATTGTTGGGTCGGGAAGAGATCTCTTGAGGCTTGTTCCGGCCCTTTCGCGGGTAAACCCGCTCCCACAGGGACCGTGGATACCGCCGATTTTGTGGGAGTGGGTTTGCCCGCGAAGGGGGCAACACTGTCTTCCTCGCCGAACCAATGACCCGGTGCCCAGGCCAGCGCCGCACTCACGCCGAGGAAGCCAACCCAGATGACAGCACGTTGTGTGTTCATCATGACCTCGACAGGTAAAGGGTCATGCGCAGGCGGGCGTTGAGCTCGCTGTCGCCAATGCGTTTGCGTTGCAGCTCCAGGTCTTCCAGCACCAGGGTTGGCAACTGTTTGAGCAGGCCCTTGAGGAAACCGCGAATCTGCGGGTAGCTGCCGCGTACCGGCAGCACGATCTGGTAGCGCGCCAGTTGCGTCTTGGGGTCGATGCCCAGGGCATATTCGCCACGCGCCAGGCTGATATGCTCGGCGCTGGCCAGGTGGTACAGCCGCTCGATCAGCTCACTGGCCCGGGGCTGCCCCGGCAGTTGCTGGCGCAGGCTGTCGAGGGCCTGCTGCTCGGGCTTGATGGCAATCTTCAGCTCGCCACGCCTGACCCGCTCGACCTGCACGCTGGCGTCCGCTTCGGTGGCGCGCAGTTCGCGCAGGTTCTGCCATTGCGGCAACACCCCGGCACACAGCACGCCCACGGCCAGCAGGCCCACCGCAGCCGCAGCCAGGCCGACCGGGCCGACGCGACGCAGGCGCTCCTGGAGGATCAGGCTGTTCAGCGATTCACGGGCGCGCATGGCCGGTCTCCCAGGTAGCGGTGAGGGTGAAGCGCACCGGGTGTTCGGGCTGCGCGGCCAGCACTTCGTGGTTGAGCAACGACACATCGCTGAGCTCGGCACTGGCCTCCAGGCGCTGGTGGTACTGCAGCATCGCTTCCAGGTTGCGCGCCTCGGCGGTGATGCGCAGCTGGCCTTTGCGCGCGTCGGGGGCCAGGCTTAGCAGCGCCACGTCGTCCTGGGGCTGCGCTTCGAGCATGGCGAACAGCTGCTGCCAAGGCCGTTGCAGTTGCTGCGAGACGCTTTGCATCTGCGCCAGGCGCTCGGCCTGTTCGCGGCTGGCGGCGCTGCTCAGCGGCGCGACAGTGGCCGGGCGACGGCCCAGTTGCTGCTCCAGGCTGTGCACGCTGGCCTCCCGTTCGACCTGCTCGGCCTGCAAGCTTTGTTGCAGCAGCACCAGGCCGGCAACCGTGGCGCTCGCCACGGCCAGCAGCGACCAGGCCAACGGGCCGTTACGCCGGGGCTGGAATTCCAGGTCGAGGCGGCGCATGTCAGGCCACCGCCCGCCACATGGCGCACAGTGGGTCGGCATCGCTGGCTGGCTGGCACAGCTGCACCGCCGCCAGTTGCGGCACGTCACCCCGGCCCGGGGCATGCAGGTAGACCCGTGGCAGGTGCTCGCCGTACAGCTCGCAGGTACGCTCGATCAGTGCTTGCAGGGCCTGGTCACTGTCGGCACAGCCCTGCGTCAGCACTTGCTGCCAAGCCCCGCCGGCAGCCAGCAGCAGCACGCTGCGGCGCGGTTCGGCCAGGACGAACAGGAAGTCGCCCTGCCCCAGCTGCGCCGAGCAGCGGTTGTAGGCGGCCATCAGGTACGGCTGTACCGAGCGCAGGCTCAGGTGGCTTTCCCGGCCCAGCGCCTGCAGCCGCTGCAGCAGGGCCTCGGGCAACGCCGTGGCGATGCGCGCGGCACCGGCCGGCTCGGGCGACAGCACGATGCGCCAGTCGTCCAGCGGCTGCCCGTAGAGGTTTTCGAAACAGGCCCGGGCGTAGGCGTCCAGCTCGCGCGGGTGGCTGATGGCATCACTCCAGGGCACCAGGCAGAAGCGGCTGTACCGGGCCGACAGCAGTACCCGCAACTGGGCACCGCGCACGGCATGCTCGGCCAGCAGCGTGGCCAGGGCGTCGACGGCGGCCTCCCAGGCCGGTTGGGCGGCATCGCAGGTAAAGTCGCGGCTGCCCAGCCATTGGTGGTGATTGGCGTGCCAGCTACCCAGGCCCACACCTTCGGCACCGAGTACGGCACTGTATCTGTAAGCGCCACGATCAGATGAATGTGACACGGTTGATCTCCTCGAGTGTGGTACGGCCATCCCGGACCAGGTCCAGGGCCGAGGCCCGCAGCAGGCGCAGGCCACGCTGGCAGGCGAGGTTCTTGATTTGCGACAGAGGGCGACGCTCGACGATCATCTGCCGCAGGTCGTCGTCCAGGTGCAGCAGTTCGGCGATGGCGCTGCGGCCGCGGTAGCCACTGCCACGGCACTGGCCGCAGCCCTGGACGCGGACGAACTTCCAGCCGGCCACGCCCTCGCGGGTCAGGCCCGCGCCGTACAGGGTGTCGTCGTCGACTTCGCACGGCGTGGCGCAGTGCGGGCAGGCCAGGCGGATCAGGCGCTGGGCCAGCACCGCATTGAGCGCGGAGACGAAGCTGTAGGGGTCGACCTGCATCTGGCTGAAACGGCCGATCACATCGAACACGTTGTTGGCGTGGATGGTGGTGAACACCAGGTGGCCGGTGAGCGCCGACTGCACGGCGATTTGCGCGGTGTCCGGATCGCGGATTTCACCGACCAGGATCTTGTCCGGGTCGTGGCGCAGGATCGAGCGCAGACCGCGGGCGAACGTCAGGCCCTTCTTCTCGTTGACCGGGATCTGCAACACCCCAGGCAGCTGGTATTCGACCGGGTCCTCGATGGTGATGATCTTGTCCACGCCGTGGTTGATCTCGCTGATCATGGCGTACAGGGTGGTGGTCTTGCCGCTGCCGGTGGGGCCGGTGACCAGGATCATGCCGTAGGGTTCGGCGGCCAGGCGACGCAGGGCGCGCAGGGTTTCCTCGGCAAAGCCCAGGGCCTGCAGCTGCACGCCGCTGACCCGGTCGGACAGGTCCTGCTTGTCGAGCACCCGCAGCACGGCGTCTTCGCCGAAGATGCTGGGCATGATCGATACCCGGAAGTCGATTTGCCGGTCGCCCACGGCAACCTTGAAACGGCCGTCCTGGGGCACGCGTTTTTCGCCGATGTCCAGCTCGGCCATCACCTTGATGCGCGAGATCACCTGGTCGGCGAAGGCGCTGCCGCTGGCCTTGCCGGCGCCGTTTAGCACGCCGTCGATGCGGTACTTTATGGTCAGGCCCTGGCCGGTCATGCCCAGGTGGATGTCGCTGGCGTGCAGCTTGAGGGCGTCGTACAGCGTGGAGTTGACCAGCTTGACCACGCGGCTCTGGTCTTCGCTGATGCTGGCCAGCGACAGGCGCTGCAGCGGGTCGCTTTCGCTGCTGGTTTCGGCGTCGTGGTCAAGGGCGTCCACGGCGTGGAAGCTTTCTTCGTGGCGGGCCAGGAAGGTGGCGAGGTCCGCGGCGTGGGCCAGGTACAGCGGTGCGCCTTGCAGCACATCGTCGATCCAGGCCAGGCGGGCGTGGTCGAAGGGGTCGGCGAACACGCCCAGCAGTTGGCTACCCTGCTCGATCAGGACGAATTCACGCTTCAGGCACATCGCCAGGCTGACCTTGTCGAAGCGTGGGGTGCTGGCCAGCAGGGTGTGGCTGTCCAGCACCGGGTAATGCAGGGTCAGGCCCAGGCGCTGGGTGAAGGTGTCGGGGGTGTCGCAGGCCAGCTGTTCCAGGCGGGTGAGCAGGCGTTCGTCGCTGGTTTGCAGGCGGGCCTGGGCCAGCAGTTCGCGGGGGTAGGCAGAATATGCTTTTACCTGTGCCGGCCCTTTCGCGGGTAAACCCGCTCCCACAGGATTGCCGATTTCTTCAGAATTGCGGTGCCCCTGTGGGAGCGGGTTTACCCGCGAAGAGGCCGGTGCAGGCGGTAGAGCGTCCTGGGTTGCATCGAATGCTTCTGGCATGGCCTGCGACTCCGCTCAGGGGCGCGTCGCAGGCTGGCTCGGCCAGGGGTGCGGGCGCCGCTATTCCCCTGTGAGCAGTTGATCGTCGTCGGGCCCCGGGGGCTTGGCGCCGTTGCGTCGGCGGTCGGCCAATACCCAGCTTCCATCGTACAACTGCAGGGGGAACGATTCGTTCCTGTTCTGGCGTCGTTCGACAAACCCTTCAGCCGGGTTGTCCGTGGCCCTGCGCCGGCGCTCGATGCCCATCAGGTCGAAGACTGCACGGGCCAGTTCCACCAACGGGAACGGCTTGAACAGGACATGGCTCACACCCAGTTCGGCGGCCCGCTCACGCACCTCGACGGTGGGGTGGGCGGTAATCAGCACGAAGTGGCACTGCCTGTTCCTGCGTACGGTCTCCAGAACCTGAAAACCCTCCATGTCGGGCAAGCGGTAATCCAGCACGATCACTTGCGGTGCCAGGCTTGCAGCCTGCTCGATACCACTGGCACCGTCGTGGGCAACATGAACTTCCAGGCCTTGCGCCTGCAGGTACGCTTGCAGGTTCTGCGCAAGAGTCTGTTCGTCATCGACTACCAATACTCTGTTCACCAAGGTCGACTCCCAAGAACTGCCCGGTAACCCGGTCTGCGAAGTGCGCCCCTGTACAGGCTTGAGCAGGCTTCGTGCCAGGCGTGAAAAATCATGCTGCACCACTGTAAGTCATTGATTCGCCAGGGGTACCGATCAACATCCGTAACGCAGCGGGCAGGCGCACCGGCCTGGTTCCCCACATGCGGGGAAACTGATGGCACACTGCCAGATCGTTATTCCCCATGATTGGGGAAACGCCATCAGTCACCTCAGTCGGCAATCTCCACGATAGCGGACGCACGCAAACGTTGGCGCACGGACTGGCGCGCCTGCGCCTCCCGCTGCCCGATGAGCGTGGCCCTGGCTTGAACCAGTCCCTGTTCGCGTATGACCGAAGGTTCGTCATTTTGTTTCTGCACTCCTTGCAGGGTTTCCAGGCTGGCATCGTAGAATGCCTCCACTTCGGCCTGGCTGGGCGCGGCGACAGCGCTGAGCTGGGCATACACCTGCTGCGCGGCCAGCTCGCGCCGGGTGTACTCATTGTACTGTGCCCTATCGAAGCCCGCTTCCGCCAGCCGCCGTTCAAAGATTGCCGGGCTGCCAAGCGCGGCCTCTACCTCGCCCACATGCGCCGACACCTGCTCGTCGCTGATGGCTATGCCGCGGCGCTGGGCCTCCTGCCACAACAGCTCCTTGTCGATCAGTTCATTCAGTGCCTGGTCGCGCAGGCGCTGGTACAGGTTCGGGTTGCGGATACTGGCCACCGCGCGGCCCTGGGCATCCAGGTATTCGCTGAAATAGCGCTCCAGGCGCATCGTCTCGATCTCTACACCATTGACCCGCGCCGCCGGCATATCGGCCCAGCTTGCCTTGGCCAACACCTGCAACAGGCACAACAACAGAACGCGCATGGCAACCTCCGCTCAAGGGCTGTCCGGCAGTGGCCGGTACGGGGTGACCGCGGTGAAGCGCGGCCCGGGCAGGGCCACCGCCACCACATGGGCACCGGCCATGCCCTGGCGGCGACCGGGGCCAAAGCCCAGGGCCGGGGTCAGGCCGGTGGACACATCATGCAGGCCTTCCAGCGCGGCAATCAGCTGCTCGCGGCTGGTGTCGCGGCCTGTCTGCTTCAACGCTTCACTCAGCAGGCGCAGCGCGCACAGGGTGTTGACCTGCAACGACGCCTGGCGAGGGTCGAGGCCCTGGCGCTGCTGCAGGCCGGCCAGAATCGCCTGGCCCTGTTCGGTCCAGTCCCCAGGCACGTAGGGATAAGCCAGGAACACCCGTTGCGACCAAAACTCGGGCAAGCGCGCCACGGCGCCGGTCACCTGGCTGGAGGCGGCAAACAGGTATGGCTGGCGGCCGGCTGACTGCAGCGCCGAAGCCAGTTCGGCAAAGGCCTGGGCACGGCCGAGGAAGACAATGCCCTGCCCGTCCACGGCCTGGCCAGCAAAGGCCTGGGCCGCAGGTGGTGACCAGCCCTGCTGCTCAAGGCGTTCGCGCACCTGTTCGGCCAACGCCGCTTGTTCATTGCCGGCATACACCACACGCAGGTCGTTGGCAGCCAGCCCCAGTGCCGCGCGGGCGTGGCCGGCCAGGCTCAGCAATTGCGCGGGCAAGCCGGGCAACGGGTCAAAAATCTGTGGGCTGCCGCCGCTGCGTGGGGTGCTGCCGATCAGCGGTACATTGTGGGGCGCCAGCAAGGTTGCCAGGCGCTGGTCGAGCATGGGTGCCAATGGCGCGATCAGGGCGAACACCTGCTCCTGCTCCAGCAACTGCTTCAGCGCCCGTTCGGCGCTGGCCGGGTCGGATCCCGGGTCGAGCACCACCAGCTCCAGGCGTCGCCCGTGGATGCCACCCTGCTGGTTGAGTTGCGTCAGGCCGTCTTCCAGCACCGCACGCACCACCTGCCCGGCCTCGGTCAGCGGGCCGGATGCCGGCAGCAAGGTCCCCAGGCGCAGCACGCCCTCCTCCACGCCGGGGTCGCGCTCCTGGGCCAGGCGCTTGAGGTAGGCCGTGAGGTTGCGCTGGTCGGCCAAGGTGAGTTCGAAGCGCGGCATGGCCGGGTCCAGGCGATTGCCTGCCGGGTCGACGCCGTGCTGAATCGCCCGGGCCAGGCTGCTGTCGGTGTAGGCCGGATAGCGGCGGCCGTTGACCTCGCGTTCGCCCTGGCCTAGCGCCAGGCGCTGCCAGTCGAGGCTGGGCGGGCGTACGCCCCCTTCGGCACGGCCGCGGCCATCGTTGCCGTGGCAGCTGGCACAGGGCAGCACGCTGGCGGGGACCGTCATGTCGCTGGCACCGACCCGGGCCTGCAGTTGTGCGTCGCTGCTGGAGACGCCCTGGCGGTAGAGGTGTTTGCCGGCTTGTTCATGTTCGGTCAGGTCCAAGGCAAAGGCAGAAGAAAAGTGTGCCATGCCGAGCACGAACGCCAACCAGATCGCAAGCCCTGTGGGAGCGGTCTTTGTGGGAGCGGCCTTGCGTCGCGAAAGGGCTGCGCAGCAGCCCCGGCGATAGTTGCACCAACCCAGATAACGGGGAGCGCTGCGCGCTCCTTTCGCGACGCAAGGCCGCTCCCACAAAGACCGCATCCACAAAGCGAGTTCCCAGAGTGGCAGATGCCACAGAGGCCAATGCCGCAGGGATCGCATGATACTCACCGCCCTGCCAAAGGCAGTGCCAGCAACTGCATGCGCTGGGCAATCGCCGCCGGCGGTGCATCCGGGCGGATCTTGCTCCAGCGCTTGCCGGCCACATCGCCGGCAATCAGCTGTGTCGAATGCTGCTCGGGGCTGGGCAGGAACTGGCCGATACGCCCGAGCACCAGGTCGACATTGGCCTTGTCACCGGTCAGGAACAACCAGTTGGGCCCATCCACGCCCTGCTTCCCGGCAAACGCCTTGAGCACTTCGGGGGTGTCATTGAGCGGGTCGCTGCTGATCGACACGAAGGTCACCTGGCTGGCCAGCTGCGGCCCCATTGTCTCGCGCACTTCGCGCAACTTGCGGGTAATCAGCGGGCAGGCGTCGGTGCAATGGGTGAAGATCACGTTGAGCATCACCACCTTGTCCTTGAGCACATCGCTGTAGAAGCGCAGCTCGCGGCCATTCTGGTCCATGAGCACAGTGTCGGTGAACCAAGCCTGGGCATCGCGGGTACCGCCGCCACTGGTCATCGCCTGCGGTGCCGGCTGCGGTTCTGGCGCCTGCGGGGCATGGCCATCATGGGCGAACGCCACCGAGGCGAGGATCCACAGGCAGCCACCCAGCATCAGCCAGTCAAGACCGCGCATGCCTGCGCGGCGGGAGCTTACCAGGCTCATGGTTGCACCTCGTGATGGTCGGCAATCGCCGTGCTCTTGGCATGTACCCGGCGGGCGCCGAGGCGGTTGATTTCGTCGATCAGCACTGCCGGGTCGGTGAAGCCGTAGTAGCGCGTCCAGTGGCCGGTGCGCCCGTCCCCCACCAGGATCAGCGGCGGGTGCTGGCTGAGGTCGGCGCTGAAGCTGCCCAGGCCCTTGAGGGTTTCGCTGATGGCATATGGCGTGCCGGTCAGCCAGCTCCAGCCCGGCCCCTTCTGGAAGGCCTTGGCGTAATCCTGCAGGCGCTTGGCGTCGTCACGTTGCGGGTCGACGCTGATCGATACCAGGTGAATGTCTTGCCCCACCCGGCCACCCAGTTGCTGCTGGACCTTGCCCATGATCGACGACACCACCGGGCACACCGTGGTGCAGCTGGTGTAGATAAAGCCCATGACCACCAGGTGGTCGCCTACCAGGTCTTTTTCCAGGCGTACCGGCATGCCGTCCTGGTTCAGCAGCGAGACATCGGCAAAGCGCACGCTGGCCTTTTCCTGGCGCGCCGCTGGCGGCTGTTCGGCGTGGCCGTTATGGTCGTGGCCGCCATGGGCCAGGGCCAGGTTGCCGGCAAAAGCCAGGCTCAGGGCCAACAGTGTGCAAACATGCTTGGCGTTCATCGCAGATTCCTCACGTCATTATCGGAAACGGTGGACGTTGCGGCCGGCAGCACGCGCAGGCTGGTGTAGTTTTCTTCGGCGAACTTGCGCCCCAGCGACGGCGACTGCACGTGCAGGTACCAGGCACCAGCTTCGGGCAGGCTCAGCGCTGCCTGATAGATGCCCTCGCCCACCTCCTCCAGCTGCAGGTTGCGTGGCATCGACGAAGGCGCCAGGAAGTAGCGCAGGCTCAGGTCGCTCAGGCCCAGGCGCGGCAGGCCGTCGTCGCCGACGATGCGCACCCGTGCGGTCACGGCGCTGTGCTGCGACAACGGCCGGTCCAGGCCGATGAACTCGGCATGCGCGCCCTTGCGCTTGCCGGCATTCGGCGCTGCGACCACATCGGTGCTGAAGCAGTGGATGATCTGCGGCTGGTTGAGCAAAAAGGCCACGTCGAACTTGCCGGCGGCGGGCATCTTCACCGTCGAGCCATACACGCCCGGCGCCAGCTCGCGCAGGCTGCGGTCGACGACGATGGCGGCACGGGCCTGGTGGCCACGGTTGTTGTAGCCGGACATCGGTGCGTTCATGCCTTCGGCGTAGAAGTAGGTGGTGTTGTCCACCGGGTTGACCACGAACACCGAATTGTCGTCGCGCGACACCGACAGCCCCTGAGCCAGCGGCAGGTCGCCAGCCTGGCGTGGCGCCGCCGGGCCGGCCTCGAAGCCCTGGATGATCGGCGAACGCCCTTCGCCCAGGCTGGCCAGGTTGATCATGCTCACCTTCGGTGAAGCCAGGCCGCGCACGTAGGCATAGCCCTTGGTGAAAGTGAGCTGATACGGTTCGGCCGCCACCGGGATCCGGTGGATCAGCTTGTCGGTACTGGCGTCGATCACCAGGGCCTGGTTCTCCAGGGTGTTGAGCACGATGCCATAGCGGCCATCGCTGCTGAAACGCATCGGCCCCAGGCCCTGCTCGGCCTGGACCGTGTGGCGCAGCTGGTGGTTGCGGGCATCGAACACGCGCACGCTGCCCTCCTCGCCATCGACCACGTACACCGCCTGGGACAACGCCGAATAGCTGACCGACAGCGGGTGCGGGCCAACCTTGATGGTCTTGGCCAGGCGCATTTCCGGGATATCGATCACGCTCAGGGTGCCGCTGTCGCGGTTGCTGACATAGGCGTAGCGGGAGTCACCACTGAAGGCGATTTCGTGGTGGCCGCCGCCGGTGTTGAAGGTTTTCAGGGTGTTGCGCCCCGGTACGTCTATCACCGTTACCCCGCCCTTGGCCGGGTCGCTGCTGTTGTTGCCTACCCAAAGCCGGTGCTGGTCCGGTTGCAGGGCCACGCGCAGCGGCTGGTCGCCAGCGTCCAGGTCGGCCACGCGGGTGAAGGTCTCGGTGTCGATCACCGAGACCTTGCCGCGCTCGGGAATAGACACGAACACCTGCCTGTCGTCAGCGGTGGCTACCCAGTCCATGGGCCGCCCAGGCAGGTCGATGCGGGCCATGGTGCTGGTCACGCCGCCCACCGATACGGTCGGGTCGATCACCGTCAGGCTGGCGTCCTTGTTCATCATCAACAGGAAGTAACTGTTCAGGTCGAGCAAAGGCCGGGCGCCAATGCTGCTTTTGAGGAACAGCGCGACACGGGCCTTGCAGCTCTGGTCGCGGTCGCCCTCCGGGGCCGACTGCGTCGGGTCGAGCCACGCCCCCGGGGCCATGCCCGACAGCGGTTGGCCACTGGCCTGGTCGCTGACCTTGAAACGGATGTTGGCGAAGCTGCCCTCCTGCAGCTCATCCCCCGCCAGCGGCCGGGCCTCGAACTCCACGGTCACACCGTCGCGGCTGAGCCGGTGCGGGGCCTGCGGGTCGGCAGAGCCCTGCAAATACTCGCGCGGATCGCACCACAGGCTTTCATAGGCCACGCCCAGGCCGATCAGCGCTGCCCCCAGTGCTACCCCCATGCATGCAAGGCGGGTCTTCTTGTTCATTTTCGCGCCCCCATTTACCGTCACTGCGCCGGTGCCGTTGCCGGCGGCGCTTCATTGGTCACCCGCAAGATCCCCCACAGCCCCGAGAGGTTGCCGTAGGCGGCGTAGTCGCGGAACAGGTAGTCACCCGCCACCGCGTTGGCGCCGCCGGCACTGGGCAGCATGAAGCTGAAGTGCGCGGCCGGCAGCACGCTTTCCTGGGCACCGATGTACATGGCCATCGGGTTGTAGCCGAAGCGCACCGAGCCGATGCCAGGCAGGCTCAGCGGGTAGCCGTCCACGTCGTTCTTCTCGGCCTGGTAGTTGTGCAGCGGCCACAAGTGGCCATCCAGCTGGTAGACCATGCCGCGGCTGCCACCACTGGGCATCACGATATGGTTGCGCACCGGCTGGCCGGGCTTGGCGTACAGCACCGGGGTTTGCGGGTCGCCACCGACCAGGGCGTTGGCGTAGGCCATGTGGGCATTGGGCACATCGCCAAAGCCCAGGCCACCGGCGCGGCCGAAGGGTGAGTCGGGGGCCATGCCGAAGCGCAGCCACAGGGGTTCGGTCTTGTAGTTGACCGCCATGTTGCCGTTGTCCTGCGGGTCGCCGGCGGCGCCGTTGCCTTCGGTATTGATGCCCTCCACCGGGCGGCCGTCGGCCCAGCGCATGTTCAGCGCGCGCTGCCAGACCGTGACGAAGTCGCGGTAGTCGGGCTGGCCGGTGACCTTGACCGTGGCCTGGGCCCGTGTTGCGCTGTCCTCGGTCCAGGTGGCGGTCTGCGGCAGGATGCTCATGGCACCCACCAGGCCTTTCTGCGGCTGCTTGATGAAGTCCGACGGGGTCAGGTTGAGGCCGCCGAACTCGATGGCCGTGGTGTTGATGTTGTCCACCGTGCGGCCCAGCTGCGACACCGGCTTGCCTTCACGCTCCAGGTGGCCGGCATAGTACTGGTAGGTACGGGTCGGCCAGGCGCCACTGGTGCCGGCACGCGGGGCTACGGTCTGCACCGGGTTGAGGCCGACGTTGGCGCCATCGGACTTGGTGATGTCGTAGGCCAGCAGCTGGGCATGCAGGCCCACGTGGCTGGACGGCCGCATCAGGTTGTTGGCAAAGGCGGTGGCACCCTCGCTGTCGAAGCGGTCACGCTTGACCACGTTGTGCATCACCGCAGTGCTGGGCAGGTCCGGCATCACCAGCGGCAGGCGGTTTTCCAGGGTGATGCTGATGCAGTCGCCGGCGTTGGCGCGCAGCACCAGGGGCTCCACGGGCACGCCCGCCTTGAGCTTGCCGGTGGTGGCGTCCAGGTCGGCCTTGCGCACGTACAGGATCGCGGTCGGGTCGTGCAGCGGCGCGCTGTGGCCACCGATGGTGAAGGGTTCCCCATCTTCGGGGTCTACCCCACTGACCAGCGGGATGGCGGTCTTGCGGCTGTTGAACACCAAGGTGCCGCCATTGGCCTTGAGCGGGCCGCCGACATGCTGGCCGACACCGGCCGGGTCGTTGATGCTGACGCCGTTGCGGTTCTCGAGAATGTCGTTGGCCAGTGCCGCGACGATTTCGTAGCTGCGCTTGACGGTCGGGCGGCTGCCGATGCCGTTGGGGTTGGCCGTGGTTTTCGGGCAGATGCCGTCGAAGTTGACGGTGTTGCGCATGGCCACCGGCTGCGGGTTGTTGGGCAGCGGGAACAGGTCGGCACGCTGCGCGGTGTAGTTGCGCATGATGCCCCAGATGCCGTTCCAGTAGCCCTCCAGGGCCGCGTCCAGGGAATACAGGTAGTCACCGTTGGTGGCCGCCGAACTGGAGATCATCGACACCGGCGCCATGAAGCCCAGTTGCTCGGAAATACCGATCATCTGCGATGACTTCCAGCCCGAGTTGGAGCTGTTGCCGTAGCCGGTGCCGTTCTGCAGCCACTTCACGCCATGCAAGGTGACGTTGTGCTCCTCTTCATGGCCGCCGGCGTGCATGCGCAGGCGTACGTTGTCACCGGAGTAGGTGCGCAGCATCGGGGTAAAGGGGTCGCCCGGTTCGCTGCCGGCCGCGTTGATGTGCGGCGGGAACAGCGTGGTGCCGCCGGTGGGGCCCACGGCCGAAGTAATCGCCGACGGAGCCAGGTTCATGGCCGGAATCGCCCGGTCGGTACGGGTTTGCAAGGCATAGCTGAGGTCGCCGGCCAGGCCGTCGGCCTGCATGCCACGCTTGCCGTCCGGGCCGACCTTGTTCGGGTCGTACACACGCAGGGCCAGGGGCTCGTTGCGGTAGTTGACGACGAACATGCCCGGGTCATCCACCGAGATTGCCTGCGGGCAGGGCCGGCTTGGGCAGCCCGGGTTGATGCCGCCGCGTTCCTCGACGATGGCCTCCAGCAGGTTCGACGCCTTGCCGCGCACCGGCGGGTTGATGGCGTAGCGGAAGCTGTCGGCGGTGGCCGGGTACGACTGGGCATTGGGGATGCCGTCCGGCCCGGCGCCGACGTACACACCAGCCTCGTAGGCGTGCTGGAAGTCGCTGTATTCCAGGAAGAACTCGCGGTAGCTGTCGTTCTTGCCGTCGCCATCGTGGTCACCGGTCTGGATCACCGCCTGCCACGAGGTCGGGCCACCGTCCTGGCGCGTGGCCGGGTTGTACAGCTTCTCGCCGGTTTCGGCGTGGTACCAGGTGGAGTTGGCCGGTTCGGCCAGTACGGTGGCATACAGCCCAAGCTGCTGGTGGGTCGATGGGCCGAGGTGGTCGTGGGTGAAGATGGTGCCCAGGCCACGGTCGACGTTGTACACGTTCACCAGCGGGTCGGCGAACCAGCGCTGCATGGCCGTGCGTGCGCCCAGCCAGTCGGCCCGGCCGAAGCGGCCGAAGTATGGGTGCTGCCGGGCTTGCGGGCAGGCGGCGGTGCCGTCGCGGCTATCGCCCTGGGTGCAGCCGTTGTAGGCACGAATGGCCTGCACCCGCTCGACCACGCTGCCGGGCGAGAGGATGCCGTCTTCGTAGTTCCAGCCGTTGGCCGAGCCGTCGGCGGCGGTCAGGTCCCACTTGGGCAGGTGGATGTGCTGGCCGATCACGTCGGTCGGGGTGCGCACCTGGTAATCGTCCATCTCGTAGATGTTCGGGATCAGGTTGGTGTGCTGGTACATGGTGCAGTCGAAGGTGTTCATGCGCATCACCAGTGGCTCTGGCGGGCGCTGCTTGGTGATCACCGGCCAGGCGTCCTCCCACAGGGCGATGATGCGGGCCTGCGGGAAGTGGTAGCCGACCTTGTTGTACACCGCGTCGAACTGGATGTTGGCGCCCTTGTAGATGCGTGGGTGGTCGGCGGTGAAGGCCGAGGAGCCCCGGAAGTTCAGGCCCGAAAGGCTTTCGCCGCTGAAGAACTCGCCTACCCCGGAAGATTGGGTCAGGCGTTTGCCCCGGTCATCCATGCATGGCTCGTAGAACGGCGCGCCGGCAGTCGGCAAGGCGCCGTTGGTGCGGAACGCCTTGGCCACCGGCTGGCTGCCGGGGATCAGGGCAAAGCTTTGGTGTTCGGCCTGGGCATGGAACTGCATGGCCGCCTGCTCGACATCGGTGCCCTCTTCCGGCAGGTAGATGGGCTTGGCCTTGTGTACCACCTTGGTGAAATCGAGCTTGGTGGTGGTGGTTTCGGCCTCGCCGCCGGCAGATACGCCGTCCAGCGCGTGGCGCCCCAGGCCGCCATCCCAGCCATCGACCTGGTTCGGGTCAAGGTTGGCCCACAGCGCCTTGCCGCTTTCCTTGAGCTGGCGTGCCATGGCCGGGTCGAGCATGTCCAGTGGCGGGGTTGGTGGGCGGTTGCCCACGCTGCTTTCCATGCCGCCGATCCAGAACGGATAGCCAGGGTTTTTCAAGGTGCCGTCGGCGTTGCGGTTGGCGTCGCTGCGGTCGACCAGCGCCAGCGAGCCGATGGCCTTGCGAACCGGCTCCTGGTTGGCTGGTTCTTCATCCTCTTCTTCTTCGGGCTCGTCGTCGTCATTGGCGGCAACCAGCTCTTCGGACAGCTTCGGTACCACTACCACCTTGCCTGGCATCGGCGCCATGGCCTTGCCGGGCAGCGGCACGATGGCCGGGATCGGCGTACCCGCAACGATCTCGCCATCGGGCAAGGCCCGCGCGCCAACCGCCGGCTTGCCGCTGCGCAGGGCGAACGGGGTGCTGTGGAAGCCGTTCTCGCCCTGCCCGCTCACTTCCAGGCGGGTGCCTTCCTCGAACACGTCGTGCACCCGCCACATGGCCCACATGCCCTGGGCGAAGTGCGGGTAGAAGTGGCAATGGTAAATGGCATCGCCCGCCACCCGGTTGCGGTTGCCCGCACCGCCGTTGGCGATTTCGTAGGTGTAGCCGACCCCCGCGCCGATGCCCTGGGCATCGATGTAGTCGGAATTGTCGTCATTGGGGTTGAACATCCACTGGTGGCCGTGCAGGTGGAAGATGTGCTGTTCATGGCCGTTGTGGGTGTTGCGGAACTTGGTGAAGTCACCAATGTAGCTGTGGTGCACGTTGGCCGGTTCCGCCGGGAACAGGGCCATGCTGGCCTTGACCCCGACGGCGCTGGCCGGTGGCACCTCGCCAGGGCGAATGTGCTCCAGGCCGACGTTGGCCGGCACGTCCACCAGGGTACCGACGTCACCGACAGTGTGCGCACTGAGGAAGAACTCCTCATAGGCGCACGACAGGCAGTCGTGCATCGGCCCCACGCCCAGGCGGTTGGCCACCACTTCCGCGCCCATGCCACCGGAACCGTAGTTGATCATGAACGAGTCGCGGGTAGGTTCCAGTACGTGGCCCATCACCGGGTCGGCCCAGTAGCCAGGGAACGCCTGGGTGCCGGCGACCTCGTCGGCGAACTGCGAGGCAAAGTCGCGGAACGCCTCCAGGCGGTTGGGCAACGCCGGGTTGCGCTTGCCCAGGTTTTCCAGCGGGTAGGTGGATTTGGGGAAGCTGCCATCGGGGTTGGGGCCCATGACGATGGCATCGGTTTCGCTGTTGATGATTTCGTTGCCGTCGACCATGGCAATGATCGGCTTGCCGGCCTTGCCTTCGGCGATCCAGGGTTGCATTTGCGGGTAGCGGGCTTCGTAGTCGATCACCGGCTGGCCGGTGGCGGTACGGCCGGTGGTGGCCAGGCGCATTTCTTCTTCGGTGAGGGTATTGCGGTAGGCGCGGCCGAGTTTGGGCACTACCACTACCTGGCCGAACAGGCCGTTGGCAACGTTGCCCGCAGTGCCCTCGCCGCCGAAGGTGGCGGCTTTGCTGGTGGCGGCGAACGCGCCTTCGCGTTCGGCGTACAAGGTATAGCTGCGGGTGCTGCCGGGGCTGACGAGGAAGTTGCCATTACGCCCGGTGTAGGCCGAAATGTCGGCGATGCTGTTGACCGCCTGCATGCCGTTGACCTGGAAGCCGACCATGCGTTCGGCCACCTGTTCATCGGCGACGAAGCCTTCGGCGGCTTCATTTTCGAGCTCCGGCCCCTCCTCTTCGCCCTCAGGCTCTTCGGCCTCGATGCCGTCCTTGTTGGGGTTGGCCTTGTAGTCGAGCAGGTTGGTCAGGTTGACGGTAAGGCATTCACCGGCGGCCACCCGCAGCACGATGGGCCGCGGGCGCTTGTCCGGGCGCAGGGTGACCTTGCCCGGTACCGCCGCCCCGCCGCTGCTGAGGGGGACCATCTTGTCGTCCACCACATCCTCGCGCAGGGCGAACATCATGCCGTTGGCGTTTTGCGCGCCAAGGCGGTTGAACATCAGTGGCTGGTCCAGCGCCACCACGTTGGCGACCAGGGTGCGCTGGCACTGCACGGCGGCTTCGCTGGTCGACTCCCAGCCGAGCAAGGCCAGAACGAGTGATGACAGGATGGGGCCTTTGAGTGGCATGGACATGCTGCACCTCCGGGACACAGGATCTCTGCGTGGAGCTGGAGCAAGGTGTATGCCAGGAGCATATTGCTTTAATTTTCAGTTGGTTGCAGCGGCAAACGAAACAGATTGGGGAGGATTCCCCAGCGGTTTTCCCCGAAACGGGGGGTGGGTTGCGGGTGTTCGTCATGAGATTTTCAGCGCCTGTGAGATCGAGCGCCGCGCGGGCGGCGCTCGATCTCACTGGCACCGACAATGTAGTGCCGGACACATGTTAGCCATGACTCCAACCTCTCGCCCTACACCCCACAGCCAACAAAGCCAACAAAGCCATCACCTGTAAGACATTTCTGAACATGAAACCAAATGCTTCAGAATGAACCCGCTTAGGAATTATCCTACGCGCGCTGCCGAACTATCGCTGTTGTCGGGGAAACACCTCACGGATAACGTTTCCGGGTCGCTCCGGTGACCGGGCATGAGAACCCGACAGATAAGCTAGCAGCACCTCTATGGTGGCCGTACGTGGGCGGGCTTTCGCCTGGCCGGGTCTTTGCTAGCTTCTTCTCGGCTTTCTCACACCCGCGTACGGCTGCCACCTTCAATCCATGAGAAAGATTCAGGTGGTAGTTCCATTCCTCTAAGTAGAAGCTGGAATTACATAATGAAAAAGCTTGTCCCCGACCCACCCGTCAAACTGACGTCCCGCCCCTTCTACACCATCAACCAGGACATGCCCTCGGTTGACGCTCTGATCCACTCCCTTCAGCTGATGTCTGGCATCGAAGATACGCTGGACGAATTCATCTGCGCCAACGCCGGCGAGCCCGGCATCAATATGTTGGTCAATGCGGTGCATCATGTTCAGATGACCAAGGCCCTGACAGAGTTGCTGTTCCACCGGCAGGCCGGGGATATCACCTGGCATTGAAGTAGAGTCGACTGGCCTCATCGCCCGGCAAGCCAGCTCCCACAGGTACAGCATTGCTCTCGAGGTTATCGCTGTACCTGTGGGAGCGGCCTTGTGTCGCGAAAGGGCTGCAAAGCAGCCCCAGCAACTTCAACTGTTGCGCATCAATCCTGGGGCCGCGTTGCGGCTATTTCGCGACACAAGGCCGCTCCCACACAGATCGCGCCACCTTTTGGAATTTGAGCAAGACAGTTGCTCCCAGGTACTGCGCATGGCTTGAAACCGATGCGGTCGGTGTAGGAGCGGCCTTGTGTCGCGATGGGGCGCGCAGCGGCCCCCAAGATCTTGGCTGCGGTGCGGATATCGCTGGGGCCGCCGCGTTGCGGCCCGATCGCGACACAAGGCCGCTCCTGCAAGGGGTCTGCGCAGTCCAGCAGATTGTTGTCAACCGACCAGGGCGCGTACGCAGAAGTACAGGATCGACGGGCCCATCAGGCAGCCCAGCCCGGTATGGAAGGTGGCTGTCAGCGCCCCGTACGGCACCAGGCGCCGGTCGGTCGCCGCCAGCCCGGCCGTCACCCCCGACACCGTCCCCGCCAACCCGCCGAACACCATCGCCGAACGTGGGTTGTCCAGCGCCAGCAGGCGCGCCGATACCGGGGTGAACACCATCACCAGGATCGCCTTGATCAGCCCGGTGGCAATCGACAGCGCCATCACGTCCGAGCTGGCCCCCAACGCTGCCCCGGTCACCGGCCCGACGATATAGGTCACCGCACCCGCACCAATGGTGGTCATGCTCACCGCATCACGGTAACCGAAGGCGTAGGCCACCGCAGCGCCGACAATGAATGGCAGCACCGTGCCGAGCAGCAGCGCCACCGCGCCGATCATCCCGGCCCTGCGCGCCTCGGTGGCCTGCACCTCGAAGGCCGTGGCGACAATGGCGAAGTCGCGTAGCATGGCGCCGCCCATCAGGCCGATGCCGGAGAACAGCGCCATGTCGGCCAGGCCTTTCTGGCCACCGGTAATGGTGCCGCCGACCCAGGCCAGCACCAGGCCGATGACGATGGCGATGGCCGAGCCGTGCACGCGGCCGAAGGTCAGGTACTTCGACAGCACCACCGACAACCACATGATCGCGCCCACCACCGCAAAGGCAGTGATCAAACCGTTATGTTCCAGGGCATTGTCAATGATCGGCCACATGATCAACGCCCTCCTGCAGGGGCGGCCTGCACATTGCTTTCGGGGCCGGCCTCCACTGCCGGCAGGGGTTCGCCGCGGTGGCTGCGGCTGATCAGGGCAATGGTCGCACCGCACACCAGTACCGCACCCACTGCCGCCAGCAGCGCCACCGGCCCGCCGTGCAGGGCGGTGACCACGTTCTGTTGGGCAGCCATGGCCACCACCACCGGGATGTACATGGCGCCCCAGAAGCCCACGCCGAACTCGCATTCCTTGCTCATGCCGCCGTTGCGGTGCATGTACAGGCGTGCGCAGATCAGCAGGATCATGGCGATGCCGACCCCGCCCACATTGGATTTGACGCCCAGCAGCACGCCCAGGAAGTCGCCGACGATGACGCCGGCAAGCGTGCAGACCGCCAGCAGTGCCACACCATAGATGATCATTGTTGTTGTCCTCAGGTAGTGTCGAAGTTGCTTGTTGTTGTTCTTCGTAAACACACTTTTGTGCGGCTTTTGCCCCCATGGAACTGAACTCTGTGGGAGCGGCTTTAGCCGCGAACACCGGCGCAGCCGGTGCCATGCACCGCGTTGGATTCTTCGCGGCTAAAGCCGCTCCCACAGGGGTCACCATCCGCCGCAGTGTCGCTGTCATCGTTCGTCGGCCACCTCCTGGCGCAGCAGCGCATCCAGGGTGTCCCAGCGGGTGCCTTCAACAGCAACCACCCTGCCCTGTTCGAACACCGGCCGGGCCAGCCCGCCGAGCACGTTGCCGGGCGGCAATTCCAGGTGCAGGCGCACGCCACGCTCATAGGCGTTGCGCAACGTAGCACGCCAGTCGACCACCCGCGCCATGTTGCCGGCCAGGTCGTCGCGCAGACGCTGTGGGTCGAATATCGGCCGTGCGCTGCTGCCGCTGAGGTAGGTGATGCGCGGTCGCTGCAGCTCGACCGTGGCGAAGGCACTGGCCAGTTCGGCCGCCGGGCCATCCAGCAACGGGCAATGCGACGGCACGCTGACCGCCAGGCGCCGGGCCACGCCCTGGCCCAGGCGGCGTGCCCTGGCGGCAACCGCAGCCATCGCGCCATCGCTGCCGGCGATGACGATCTGGTTGTCGCTGTTGAGGTTGGCGACATACACCTCGCCGCCCGTATCGCTCAGCAAGCGTTCGACACAGGCCAGGTCCAGGCCGCTGAGTGCGGTCATGCCGTAGCCTTGCGGATAAGCGCGCTGCATCAGTTCGCCACGCAGGGCAACCAGGCGCACGGCATCGGCAAAGCCCAGGGCGCCCGCCGTGACCGCCGCCGGGTAGGCGCCAATCGACAAGCCTGCCACGTAATCCGGCGCGGGGCTGCGCTGCATCAGCCAGCGCGCCCAGGCCACGCCAGCCAGCAGCAGGCACAGCTGCACGGCACGGGTCGTCTGCAGGGCCTGCTGGCTGTCCAGCGCCAGGGCCTGCTGGCCGAGGGTGTCACTGGCCTCTTCCAGCAATTGCCCGGCGCCCTCAGGCAGGCGCTGCAGCATGCCCACCTGCTGGGCGCCCTGGCCGGGGAAGGCGAACAGGCTGCTCATGCGGCACGCTCCATCGCTGCCCATGGGTCGCTGACCAGGCGTGGGCCATGGGCCGACTTGAGCAGCACGCGGCGGGCGCAGCCGGCCCACTCACGCAGGGCGACGGCACCCGCCGGGGTTTCCAGCTGCAGGTCGATTCGACAAGGCGCGCAATCGAGGATATCCAGCAGCTCACGCGCCTGCGCCCTGGCCAGCGGTTGTGGCGTGCGCAGCAGCAAGTCCAGGTCGCTGTCGGCGTGTACCACCTCCATACCAGTGGCGATCTGGTACCCCACCCCACCTGTCGGCCCCCAGGCCAGGCCGCTGGCATCCAGTACCGGGGCGACCGAGGCCAGGGCCTGCAATGCAGGCCAAGGGCTCTCAGCTTGCCAGCGCAGCGCTTCGGGGCCTTGCTGACACCGGATATCGGCCAGCCGCATCAGTACACCCGACCGCTGCGCCCTGCCCTGGCCACGCAGCCCCACCGCCACCCAGCCGTCCGCACAGGTGGCACGGCGCACCACCACCGGCTGGCCGCTCAGCAGCACATCCTGCGCCCAACGCGGCGCATCAGCAGGCAGGCCCGATAGGGGCATGCCCCAGAGCAGGTCGTGCGGCCTTGGCGCGTTCATCTCAAGCGCCCTGCCACTGGCGGCGCAGCTGTTCGCGCACCTGGCGCGAGGCGCTGCGGTTTTCGCCCGCCAGCCGCGACGACAGGTCGCTCGAGCTGCCGATGTCGCGCACCGCATCAGCCAGGCAGGCACGTACCTGGGCGATGTCGGCACTGCTCGGCGTCTCGGCGTTGTCCACCGTCAGGCGGCGCCACAGCAGGCCCAGCGAAGCGTAGCTGGCTAGGTCGTAGGCCATCGGCGGCACCTCGGCGGCCAGGGCTTCCAGTTGCTCGACGCTGCGCAGGGTGATGCGCGCTGCCGCCGCCTTGCCCATGGCGTGCACCATGACCCCGGCATCATCCAGGGCGATCAGGCGCTGGGCCTGGTAACCGTGGGCCAGGAAGGCACCGGACATGGCCTTGCCGACCAGCAGGCCGATCACCGGGTGCCCGGCCAGCCGTGCTTGGGCATAGGCTTGCACCGAAGCGGCCAACGCCTGATGAATCCCCAAGGCTTCCTCACGGCGGCCATAGGCCTGACTGGGCACGTCGATCACCGCGACGATGGCGCGCTTCTGACCGTGGCGGTCAGCCTCGACCGCTTCGCTCACAGCCTTGGCCAGGCCCCAGCCTTCCAGCAGGCCGACTTCGCCCGAGCGCGCACGAGGGAACGGGTTGTCGGCGTCCGGCACCACGGCGATGAAACGCGCCAGGCGGTTGTCCAGTTCGCCGTCGATTACCCGCAACGACGCGGGGTAGCCGGGCAAGGCTTGCCCACCGGCCAGGCCCGGCAGCCAGTTCAAGGCACGGTTCATTTGGCTTCTCCTTGGTAAAGGTCACGCACGGCAGCGGCATCCAGTTGCGGGCAGCCATCGCCCAGCCGGGCCAGGCGTTCGAGGAACCAGGCGTGTTGACCGGCGCGATCCCTTGAAGGCTCGTCGAGCAATTGCAGCAAGCGTTCGCGCAACGCCTCGATGTCATCGGCCACATAGGCATCGACCAGGCCGCTGGCGTGGCGCTGCTCGCCGCCGGTCAAGCTCCAGATGAAGGGACGGTCCTTGGCGTCGTATTCACCGATGCCCGCTTCCTGCTCGATTACCTGCGGGCCGTTGAGGCCCACGCGGGCTTCGCGGGTGACCAGCAAGTGGCTGCAAAGGCCAGCGGCGATGGACATGCCGCCGAAACAGCCGACCGAACCTGCGACCAGGCCGACCACCGGCTGCCAGGCGCGCAGTTCGACAATCGCCGCCTGTATTTCGGCAATCGCCGCCAGGCCCAGGTTGGCTTCCTGCAGGCGTACACCGCCGGTTTCCAGCAGCAGCACGGCGCAGGTGGGGATGCCGTTGCGGTTGTCTTCGATGGCCAGTTCCAGCGCACCGGCGATCTTGGCCCCTCCCACCTCGCCCATGCTGCCGCCCTGGAAACTGCCTTCGATGGCAGCGACCACCGCGTTGCGCCCGTTCAGCAGGCCCTTGGCGATGACCACGCCATCATCGGCCTGGGGCACGATGCCCTGGCGCGGCAGCCACGGTGACATCAACCGGTCGAACGGGCCCAGCAGCTCACGGAAGCTGCCCGGGTCGAGCACGGCGCGGGCGCGCTGGCGGGCACCCAGTTCGACAAAGCTGCGGCTGTGCAGCAAGCGTGCGATATCAGTCATGAGCGATCTCCTCGAGGCCTTGCTCCAGGCGCAAGCGCACCACGCCTGGGGTGGCGCCGAAATCATGGATGTCGATGTTCACGGCCGGCCAGGTGCGGCCCTCGAACAGGCGCTGGAACAGCTGCGCCCAGCGGGCAGCGCTGCCGTTGACCGAGGTCACCACCTGAATTTGCAGGCTGCCGGTGGTGCCGGGCTCGATCAGCACTTCAAGGTCGCCGGAGCTGACGCAGCCCACCAGCGTGCGGCCACGCCCAGGGGCGGCGGCGGGGAATTGAAAGGTCAGGGTTTCCATGTCACAGGCTCCCGGCTTTGTCGAGGAACAGGCAGGCGGCCAGCAGATCGGCGGCGCCGCCCGGTGAGGCATTCAGGTGCAGCAGGTGCTGGTCCAGCCGGCGCAGCTGTCGGCGCCCGGCCAGCGTGGCGCTGCCGCCTTCGCTCAGCACGGTACGGGCGCCGTGCTGGACGGCAGCCAGCCCGGTCGGGCCGCTGCGCCAGAGCACGCAGGTATCGTTGAGCACGGCCATGATCGCCAGCAGCGCGTCGAGCCGGGCGTGGGGCTCGCTGGCACCTGCGGCGCGGCTGCGCTGCAGTTGTGGCAGGCCGTGACCGATAACCGCCGGGAAACCTTGTTGCGCCTGTTCGCGGGCGCCGCCAGTGCCATAGCGGCGGCGTACCTGCAGGCCATGGCTGTCTTGGGTGGTCATGGCGGGGTCGTCGAACAGTGCGATGCGCCCGGCACGGGCAGCCAGGGTGTTGGTATCGGCCTGGGTGTCGAGGGCCTTGGATGCAACCAGCAGGCCGAGGGCCCAGATTGCGCCGCGGTGGGTGTTGACCCCACCGGTCGCGGCCAGCATCGCCGCCTCGCCTTCGCGGCCGAGCTGGCCCAGGGTGGCGCGCAGGGGCTGGCCGAGGGTGCCGATGGCCTGGGCGGCTTCGGCCATGTTGCGCAGGCATGGCCACAGGGCCAGGGCCGAGGCATGCATCAGGGCCAGGGTCATGTCGTGGTGGGCGCCATTGCCACGGCGGTCGACCAGGCCGGGTTTGGGGGACAGGTCGGCTTCGTCGATCAGGGCTTCCACGGCCAGGTCGGCCAGGTGATCGGCCAGGGGTAATTCGGTTGCTTGTGCTGGCCTCTTCGCGGGTGAACCCGCTCCCACAAGGATCGCGCAACTTCCAGATGCATCACTATTCCTGTGCTCGCGAAGAATCCCACGCGGTTGCAAGTCGAGTGCTTTCATCACCAGCTCCTGAACCGTGCAGGCGGGTTGTAGAGGCCGCCGGACCATTCGACCAGGTCGGCGATGCTGCGCGCGGCCAGCAGTTCGCGGCTGGCGTCGGTGCGGCGGATGCCGAGGTCTTCGGGCAAGGCGACCAGGCCTTGCTGGCGCAGGCGCTGAGTGTCCTTGGGGTCGTGCCGCAGGCCGATGGCGGTAACCCCGGCCACGGCGGCGATCATCTGCTGGCGCTCTTCCAGGCTGCGGGCCTTGTACAGGTAGGCAATGCCCTCCTCGGTAAGCAGGTGGGTGACGTCGTCGCCGTAGATCATCACCGGCGCCAGCGGCATGCCGGCTTTCCTGGCCACTTCCACGGCATCGAGGGTTTCCACGAAGGTGGGCTTGCCGCCTTCCTGGTAGGTCTCGACCATCTGCACCACCAGCTTGCGACCGCGTTCGAGCATGGTTTCCGGCACGGTCATGTCGAGCCAGGCCGGGGTCGCATGGCGCCGGCCACGGGGGTCGTGGCCCATGTTCGGGGCACCGCCGAAGCCGGCCAGGCGGCCGCGGGTCACGGTCGAGGAATGGCCATCGCCATCCACCTGCAGGGTGGCGCCGATGAACAGGTCGACGGCGTACTGCCCGGCCAGCTGGCACATCATGCGGTTGGAACGCAGCGAACCATCACGGCCGGTGAAGAACACGTCCGGGCGCTGGGCGATGTAGTCTTCCATGCCCAGTTCGGTGCCGAAGCAGTGCACGCTTTCCACCCAGCCGGTCTCGATGGCCGGGATCAGTGTCGGGTGCGGGTTGAGTGTCCAGTTGCGGCAGATCTTGCCCTTCAGGCCCAGGGATTCGCCATAGGTGGGCAGGATCAGCTCGATGGCGGCCGTGTTGAAGCCAATGCCATGGTTCAGCGACTGCACCTGGTGCTTTTCGTAGATGCCGCGAATGGCCATCATCGCCATCAGCACATGCACCGGCTTGATGTGGCGCGGGTCGCGGGTGAACAGCGGCTCTATATAGAAAGGGTGGTCGGCAACCACCACGAAATCGACCCAGGATGCCGGGATATCGACCCGTGGCAGGTCATCGACACAGTCCACCAGCTGGTTGACCTGGGCGATGACGATGCCGTCGCTGAACGCAGCCGGCTCCACCAAGGCCGGGGTGTCTTCGGTGCTGGGGCCGGTGAACAGGTTGCCGTTGCGATCGGCCATGAAGCCAGCCACCAGGGTGACGTTGGGGATCAGGTCGACCAGCAGCCGCGAGTACAGCTCGATATAGGTGTGGATGGCACCGACTTCGAGCAGGCCGTCTTCCAGCAGTTGGCCAATGCGCAGGCTCTGCGGGCCGGCGAACGAGAAGTCGAGCTTGCGGGCTATACCACGTTCGAACAGGTCCAGGTGCTCGGCCCGGCTGACGCTGGGCATGATCATGTGCAGGTCGTGCAGGCGCGCAGGGTCGACCTTGGCCAGCGCGCGGGAAAGGAAGTCGGCCTGCTTCTGGTTGTTGCCTTCGAGCACTACCCGGTCGCCGGGGGCCAGCAGCAGTTCCAGGGCTTCGACGATACGCTCGGTGGGCAGCACCACGCCGTCGGCGAGGTGGCGGACCCGGTCAAGGCGGCGCTGCTTTTCGGCGCGCCGCCGCGACCATTGCGGCGGTGGATTCTTGGTTGTTGTCATGGTGACTCCACGGGTTCGCTGTCGTGGGGTCACCTTAGGGCTGGGGTGGTGGGGGGATCAATCAAGCTACTGGCGCTTTCGTTACTGTCAGGTTAATGATCGGAGGGCGCTACCTGCGGGCAGGGCAAAAATGCACGATGCCCTTGCACAATTGTCGATTGTGCAAGGCAAATTCGCATGACAGGATCCTGCGATCCTCCAGCGAACTCCAGACTTCACTTGGAAAATCAATAACAAAGCAGGGAGAACGCAATGACTGCGCACGCTCATACCTCGGCAACCGACCATGTGCTGGCCGAGGTCCGCAACCAGATCGGCCATCTGACCCTGAACCGCCCCGCCGGCCTCAATGCCCTGACCCTGGACATGGTCCGCAGCCTGCGCCAGCACCTCGACCAGTGGGCCGAAGACCCGCACGTGCACGCCGTGGTACTGCGTGGCGAAGGCCCGAAAGGGTTCTGCGCCGGTGGCGATATCCGCTCGCTGCACGACAGTTTCAAGGCCGGCGAAACGCTGCATGAAACCTTCTTCGTCGAGGAATACGCCCTCGACCTGGCCATCCACCGCTACCGCAAGCCGGTGCTGGTGCTGATGGACGGCTTCACCCTCGGTGGCGGCATGGGCCTGGCCCAGGGCTGCGACCTGCGCGTGGTCACCGAACGCAGCCGCCTGGGCATGCCCGAAGTGGCAATCGGCTACTTCCCGGATGTGGGTGGCAGCTACTTCCTGTCGCGCATCCCTGGCGAGCTGGGCACCTACCTGGGGGTCAGCGGCAGCCAGATCCAGGCAGCCGATGCACTGTACTGCGGCCTGGCCGACTGGTACCTGGCCAGCGACCAGCTGGCAGCCCTCGACCAGGGCCTGGACCAGCTGCACTTCGGCGACCAGCCACTCAAGGACCTGCAGAACCTGCTGGCCAAGCTCGGCACCCAGGTGCTCGACGATGCGCCGCTGGAAAAACTGCGCCCGGTCATCGACCACTTCTTCGCCCTGCCCGACGTGCCCGCCATCGTCGAGCAACTGCGTGCGGTGAGCATTGGCGACAGCCACGCCTGGGCGGTAGCCACCGCCGACCAGCTGGAAAGCCGCTCGCCGCTGGCCATGGCGGTTACTCTGGAGATGCTGCGCCGGGGTCGCCACCTGAGCCTTGACGACTGCTTTGCCATGGAGCTGCACCTGGACCGCCAGTGGTTCCAGCACGGCGACATCATCGAAGGCGTGCGCGCGCTGATCATCGACAAGGACAAGCAGCCACGCTGGAACCCTCCGACCCTGGCCGCACTGCACCGCCAGCAGGTCGACCAATTCTTCGAAGGCCTGTGAGCCCGGGAGTACACAGATGCAAGACCTGGAACTGAGCGAAGAACAGATCATGATCCGCGACATGGCCCGGGACTTTGCCCGTGGCGAGATCGCCCCGCATGCCCAGGCCTGGGAAAAGGCCGGCTGGATCGACGATGGCGTGGTACGCAAGATGGGCGAACTGGGCCTGCTGGGCATGGTGGTGCCGGAAGACTTCGGCGGCAGCTACACCGACTATGTCGCCTACGCCCTGGCGGTGGAGGAGATCGCCGCCGGCTGCGGCGCCACCGGAGCGATGATGAGCATCCACAACTCGGTGGGCTGCGGCCCGCTGCTGGCCTACGGCACGGCCGAACAGCAACAGCAGTGGCTGCCACGCCTGGCCACCGGCGAGGTGATCGGCTGCTTCTGCCTGACCGAGCCACAGGCCGGTTCCGAGGCGCACAACCTGCGCACCCGCGCCGAACTGGTGGATGGCCAGTGGGTGATCAACGGTGCCAAGCAGTTCGTCAGCAACGCTCGCCGCGCCGGCCTGGCCATCGTCTTCGCGGTGACCGACCCGGAGCTGGGCAAAAAGGGCCTGTCGGCGTTCCTGGTGCCCACCGACAACCCGGGCTTCAAGGTCGATCGCAGCGAGCACAAGATGGGCATCCGCGCTTCCGACACCTGCGCGGTCACCTTCGACAACTGCCGCATCCCTGCCGCCAACATCCTCGGTGAGCGTGGCAAGGGCCTGGCCATCGCCCTGTCCAACCTCGAGGGTGGCCGTATCGGCATTGCTGCCCAGGCACTGGGCATTGCCCGCGCCGCGTTCGAGGCGGCGTTGGCCTACTCGCGTGATCGGGTGCAGTTCGGCAAGCCGATCAACGAACACCAGAGCATCGCCAACCTGCTGGCCGACATGCAGGTGCAGGTGAATGCCGCGCGCTTGCTGATCCTGCATGCCGCGCGCCTGCGCAGCGCCGGCAAGCCGTGCCTGTCGGAAGCTTCGCAGGCCAAGCTGTTCGCCTCGGAGATGGCCGAGCGGGTGTGTTCGATGGCGATCCAGGTGCATGGCGGGTATGGCTACCTGGAGGATTACCCGGTCGAGCGCTACTACCGCGATGCGCGGATCACGCAGATCTATGAAGGGTCTAGCGAGATCCAGCGGATGCTGATTGCCCGGGAGTTGAAGCACTACCCGCTTTAAAACCTTGCGCGATCCCTGTAGGAGCGGCCTTGTGTCGCGATAGGGCCGCATGGCGGCCCCAGCAATTTGTGCATCGAAGCTGACATCCTGGGGCCGCTTTGCGGCCCTATCGCGACACAAGGCCGCTCCTACAAGGGCCAGCGTTAACCGCCCCGCACTCGGCTATCGCCAATACCGCGAATCATCCACCACCCTGGCATGCCCCTCGAACAGCGCCGGCAACTGCTCCTTGAGGTAGTCGATCCAGGTGCGCACCTTGGCATCCAGATAATGCCGTGACGGGTAGATCGCATACAGCGCGCTCTCGCGCAGGCGATACGGCGCCAGCAAGCGGCACAACCGCCCCTGCTCGATCGCCTGGCTGGCGGTGTAAAACGGCAGCAGGCCAATGCCCATGCCCAGCTCGCTGGCCACCAGCATGGCGTCGGCGACGTTGGTGGAAAAACTGTCGTTCGGTGCGATCACGCACTGGTCCACCCCTTGCGGGAACACCCAGTCACCTTCGTACATCGGATAAGCCATGCGCAGGCAACGGTGCTGGTGCAGGTCTTCCGGGCGCTCTGGCACGCCGTGGGCCAACAGGTAGCTCGGCGCCGCGCAGGGGATGCTGAAAATGTTGCCCAGCGGCACAGCGATCAGCTGCGAATCCGGCAACGCACCGTCCACGGTAATCACCACGTCATGCCCTTCGGCCAGCGGGTCGGGGTTGCGCTGGGACAGGGTCAGTTCGATCACCACCTCCGGGCACAATGCGTTGTAGCCGGCCACCAGCGGCATCAGCAACAGGCCCATCCCGTGCGGGCAATGCAAGCGCAGGCGGCCGCGGGGCGTGAGGTGCGCGCCACGGGCTTCACCCACCGCCTCTTCGGTCAGCAACATGATCTGCCGCGCGCGCTCAAGAAACCGCTCGCCCGCCTCGCTCATGCGCAAACGCCGCGTGGTGCGGTGCAGCAGGCGGGTCTGCAGCTGGTTTTCCAGCTCGGCAACGATACGCGAAACCTGCGCCGCGGAAATATCCAGGGCATTGGCGGCCGCAGCGAAGCTGCCGCATTCCACCACACGGGCGAAGGTACGCATGGCATGCAGCATGTCCATGAAGGTGCTCCTTGTTCGGTCTTATTCTTGCGTTACAGGCAGGAATCTATCACGGGTTAGCCCATTTATTGTGGATGACCAATGAATGGATCATTAGTCATACATTGAAAAAAGGAGCCTGCCATGAAACGTTCGATCGCTGTCCTTGCTGTTACCGCTGCCCTCGCCTCGTTCGGTGCCCTTGCCGACACCGGCAGCAACCAGCCGGTCAGCAGCAGCAACTACGAATACGGCATGCCGCTGGACGTGGCCAAGGTCATCTCCATCACCCCGCCCAGCAACGCCGCCGACTGCCAGGTTGGTACCGCGCACATGGTGTATGTCGACCACCAGGGCCAGAAGCGCGAAATCGATTACCGGGAAATGGGCAACTGCTCGCAGCAGTGAGTCAGGCCAGCACCTCGGTGATCCAGCCGACCTGTTGCCTGAAGTCGTCGATTTTCGCCTGAGGCACCGCACCGCGGGCCCGCTCGAAGTTGGTCAGGGTCTGCTGCTTCTGCCGCAGCATGCGCCGCCACTTGACCAGAAACGCCTCGCTTTTCTCCTGCAGCAACACCGGGCCGAAGTACAGCTGTTCAGCGGTGTACGCCGCCCCGCCCGGCTCGGCGACGATGATCTCGTAGTCGAAGCGGTTCTCCCGCAGCAGTTCTTCGCTGACGATCCGGTAACCATTGCCCATCAGCCACTGGCGCAGTTCGCGCTCGGCGCCATTGGGCTGCAGCACCAGGCGCGTGACGCCAGCCAGGCGCTGCTTGCCGGCCTCGAGGATCTCGCACATGGTGTCGCCACCCATGCCGCAGATGCTGATCACCGAGATGCGATCTTCCGGCTCGACCGCTGCCAGGCCATCGGCCAGGCGCACGCAGACCCGCCCTTCCAGGCCGTTCCTGCGCACGTTGCGCTGGGCCGAGGCGAACGGCGTCTGCGCCACCTCGCCCGCTACCGCCGCGTCCAGTATGCCGCGCAGCATCAAGGCCACCGGCAGGTAGCCATGGTCCGAGCCGATGTCGGCCAGGCGCGCGCCTTGCGGTACTTGTGCAGCCACGCGCTCCAGGCGCCTGGACAATGTCTGTTCGTTCAAACTAAACCCCTGCTTTGCAATCGGCCGCGATTCTGACGGCGAACGCCACGCATTTCAAACACCGGGGCGCCCTCGACCGGGCCGGCGCGCTCGCGTAGGCTTGCCGCTTTCCTTCCGTAGCAAGGCAAAACACACCATGGCACAAGCAGACATCATCTACACCCCGGACCCGGACGCCGAGTCGATTTCTTCCGACGTTGCCGAATACAACGGCGTGCTGGTCACCACGCAGATCCCGACCCACGCTGATGGCAGCCTGGAGCTGGGCGGCATCGTCGAGCAGAGCGAGTGCACCCTGCAGGCGCTGAAGGTGGCGCTGGAGAAGGCCGGCAGCGGCATGGACCGCGTGCTGCACCTGACCATCTACCTCACCGACATGGCCGACCGCGCGGCATTCAACGAGGTGTACCAGCGCTTCTTCAGCAAGCCCTGGCCGGTACGCGCCGCCGTGGGTGTGGCTGCACTGGCGTTCGAAGGCATGCGCGTGGAAGTGACCGCAATGGCTGCCAAGCGCTGATTCATCCAGTCAGGAACGGCCTGTGGGAGCGGCCTTGTGTCGCGAAAGGGCCGCAAAGCGGCCCCAGTGATCTTGCAGTGGATCCAAGCCTCTGGGGGCGCTACGCACCCCTTTCGCGACGCAAGGCCGCTCCCACAGTTGCCCGAGCCCCACAATATTCCTGCATCCTGCACCTCTCGGCACCCCGATGATGCCGCCAGCCCGTTTCGCCGCTACAATGCCCGCCTAAACCGTGACAGCCCGAACCTATAACGACATGTCCCTTCCAAAGAATCACCTGGAACTGCTCAGCCCTGCCCGTGACGTGGCCATCGCCCGCGAAGCGATCCTGCACGGCGCAGATGCCATCTACATCGGTGGCCCAAGCTTCGGCGCGCGCCATAACGCCTGCAACGAAGTCAGCGATATCGCCGAACTGGTCGAGTTCGCCCATCGCTACCATGCACGCGTGTTCACCACCATCAACACCATCCTCCACGACAACGAGCTGGAGCCCGCGCGCAAGCTGATCCACCAGCTGTACGACGCTGGTGTCGACGCACTGATCGTGCAGGACCTGGGGGTGATGGAGCTGGACATCCCGCCGATCGAGCTGCACGCCAGCACCCAGACCGACATCCGCACCCTGGAACGGGCCAGGTTCCTCGACCAGGCCGGCTTCTCCCAGCTGGTGCTGGCGCGTGAGCTGAACCTGCAGCAGATCCGCGCCATCGCCGCCGAAACCGACGCCGCCATCGAATTCTTCATCCACGGTGCGCTGTGCGTGGCCTTCTCCGGCCAGTGCAACATCTCCCATGCGCAGACCGGCCGCAGCGCCAACCGCGGCGACTGCTCGCAAGCCTGCCGCCTGCCCTACACCCTGAAGGATGACCAGGGCCGCGTGGTCGCGTTCGAGAAGCACCTGCTGTCGATGAAGGACAACAACCAGACCGCCAACCTGGCTGACCTGGTCGACGCCGGCGTGCGCTCGTTCAAGATCGAAGGCCGCTACAAGGACGTGGCCTATGTGAAGAACATCACCGCCCACTACCGCAAGGAACTCGACGCCATCCTCGAAGGCCGCCCGGAGCTGGCCCGTGCCTCCAGCGGCCGCACCCAGCACTTCTTCGTGCCCGACCCGGACAAGACCTTCCACCGCGGCAGCACCGACTACTTCGTCACCGACCGCAAGGTCGACATCGGCGCCTTCGACTCGCCAACCTTCACCGGCCTGCCGGTGGGCGTGGTGGAAAAGGTCGGCAAGCGTGACATGCAGGTGGTCACCGAGGTGCCGCTGACCAACGGCGACGGCCTCAATGTGCTGGTGAAGCGTGAGGTGGTGGGCTTCCGTGCCAACATCGCCGAACCGCGTGGCGAATTCGAGGAAGACGGCGAGAAGCGCTACCGCTACCGCGTCGAGCCCAACGAAATGCCTGAAGGCCTGCACAAGCTGCGGCCCAACCACCCGCTGTCGCGCAACCTCGACCACAATTGGCAGCAGGCCCTGCAACGCACCTCGGCCGAGCGCCGCGTCGGCGTGCAATGGCACGCGGTACTGCGCGAGCAACGCCTGGTGCTGACCGTCACCAGCGAGGAAGGCGTGGGCACGCAAGTGGCACTGGAAGGCCCGTTCGGCCCGGCCAACAAGCCGCAGCAGGCGCTGGACCAGCTGCACGACCTGCTCGGCCAGCTGGGCACCACCATGTACCACGCCGACAGCATCGAGCTGGACGCCCCACAGGCTTACTTCATTCCCAACTCGCAGCTCAAGGCCCTGCGCCGCGAAGCCATCGAGGCGCTGACGGCAGCACGGGTGCAGGCGCACCCGCGTGGCGGGCGCAAGGCCGAGACCACGCCACCGCCGGTTTACCCGGAGTCGCACCTGTCGTTCCTGGCCAACGTGTACAACCAGAAGGCCCGCGACTTCTACCACCGCCACGGCGTGCAGCTGATCGACGCGGCCTACGAGGCCCATGAAGAGCACGGCGAAGTGCCGGTGATGATCACCAAGCACTGCCTGCGCTTCTCCTTCAACCTGTGCCCCAAGCAGGCCAAGGGCGTGACCGGCGTGCGCACCAAGGTGGCGCCGATGCAGCTGATCCAGGGTGATGAGGTGCTGACCCTGAAGTTCGACTGCAAGCCGTGCGAAATGCACGTGATCGGCAAGATGAAAAGCCACATCATCGACCTGCCGACCCCGGGCAGCGCGGTGGCCCAGGTGGTTGGGCACATCAGCCCGGAAGACCTGCTGAAGACCATTCCGCGCGGGCCGCATTGATCGGTGGCCTGCAAGGGCCCTTTTGCGGCTGAAGCCGCCTGCATGGTGATACTCGAAGGGATGGTGGGACGACTCGGGAAGACCCGACAATGCTCGCCTGCAAAAAACCGTTTGCCCCCGCGCAAACCTGCGCCCGCCAAGCCCTTCTTGTACACTCCTCGCATTAGCCCCCACCTGCACATTTTTTGGTGAACGCATGATCGAGGTAACCGAGGTTTCCATTGCCGAGCTGCGCGATGCGCTCGAGTCGGGCCGCACGACGGCGGTCGAGCTGGTCCAGGCCTACCTGGCGCGCATCGACGCCTACGATGGCGCCGACACCGCCACCGCCCTGAACGCCGTTGTGGTACGCAACCCCGAGGCGCTGAATGAGGCCGCAGCCTCCGACGCCCGTCGCGCCAAAGGCCAGGTCCTGAGCCCGCTGGACGGCATCCCCTACACCGCCAAGGACAGCTACCTGGTCAAAGGCCTGACCGCTGCCTCCGGCAGCCCTGCCTTCAAGGACCTGGTGGCCCAGCGCGACGCCTTCACCATCGAACGCCTGCGCGCCGCCGGCGCCGTGTGCCTGGGCAAGACCAACATGCCGCCCATGGCCAACGGCGGCATGCAGCGCGGCGTGTATGGCCGCGCCGAAAGCCCGTACAACGCCAACTACCTGACTGCACCGTTCGCCTCGGGCTCGTCCAACGGTGCCGGCACCGCCACTGCCGCCAGTTTCAGTGCCTTCGGCCTGGCCGAAGAAACCTGGTCCAGCGGCCGTGGCCCGGCATCCAACAATGGCCTGTGCGCCTATACCCCGTCGCGTGGGGTGATTTCGGTGCGTGGCAACTGGCCGCTCACACCGACCATGGACGTGGTGGTTCCCTATGCCCGTACCATGGCCGACCTGCTGGAAATCCTCGACGTGGTCGTAGCCGACGACGCCGACAAGCGCGGCGACCTGTGGCGCCTGCAACCCTGGGTGCCAATCCCGGCGGCTTCGACGGTGCGCCCGGCTTCGTACCTGGACCTGGCCGTGGATGCCAGCGCGCTCAAGGGCAAGCGCTTTGGCGTGCCACGCATGTACATCAATGCCGATGCCGAAGCCGGCACCTCCGAAAAGCCAGGCATCGGCGGCCCGACTGGCCAGCGCATCCACACCCGTGCCACGGTGATCGACCTGTGGCAGCAGGCCCGCCAGGCACTGGAGGCGGCTGGTGCCAAAGTACTGGAAGTGGACTTCCCGCTGGTATCCAACTGCGAAGGCGATCGCCCTGGCGCACCGACCGTGTACAACCGCGGCATCGTCAGCAAGGAATTCCTGCATGACGAACTGTGGGAGCTGTCGGGCTGGGCCTTCGACGACTTCCTGCGCGCCAACGATGACCCCAGGCTCAACCGCCTGGCCGATGTCGACGGGCCGCAGATCTTCCCCCACGACCCGGGCACCCTGCCCAACCGTGAGGACGACCTGGCCGCTGGCATGGACGAGTACGTCAACATGGCCAAGCGTGGCCTGAAGACCTGGGACCAGATCGAGACCCTGCCCGACGGCCTGCGCGGCCTGGAGCAGACCCGCAAGATCGACCTGGAAGACTGGATGGACAAGCTGGGCCTGGACGCGGTGCTGTTCCCCACCGTGGCCGACGTGGGCCCGGCCGATGCCGACATCAACCCGGCGTCGGCGGACATTGCCTGGAGCAACGGCATCTGGGTGGCCAACGGCAACCTGGCAATCCGTCACCTGGGCGTGCCTACCGTGACCGTGCCGATGGGCGTGATGGCCGATATCGGCATGCCGGTGGGGCTGACCTTTGCTGGCCGGGCTTACAGCGACAATGCGCTGCTCAGCTTTGGTGCAGCCTTCGAGGCGACCGGGTCGCGTCGAATGATCCCGCCGCGTACCCCGCCCCTGGGCTGAGGGTTAAAGGGGCCGCTTTGCGGCCCATTCGCGGGTAAACCCGCTCCCACAGGGACCCCACAGGTATTGAATACCGTGGGGTCCCTGTGGGAGCGGGTTTACCCGCGAATGGGCCTGGAAAAGCAAATCGCCTAATTCAACTTTATGTGTAAAAATACACAAAACGTTGATTTTGCGATCTGCCATGCCTATCACCCCAAGCGAAGAACGCCAGCTCACCCTCACCGTCCTCAAGGCCGCCATCCAGGCCCTGGGCAGCGTTGCCGCGCGCAACATGGAAATCCTCCTGCACGACCTCGACCACCCGGAACACTCCGTGGTGGCGATCGTCAACGGCCATCTTTCCGGGCGCAGCGTCGGTAGCCCAATCCTCGCCGCCCCGGAACAGGACCAGGGTTTCAAGGCACTGATGCAGGCCTCGGCCGATCAGCACGGCTGCGAGCCGGTGGTGCTGCCCGACTACCCCACCACGCTGAAGGGCCGCACACTGCGCAGCGCCACGGCCATCTTCCGTGACAGCAGCGGCCACCCCTTCGCCAGCCTCTGCGTCAACACCGACGTCACCGGCCTGGATGCAGCCATGAATTTTCTCCGGCAGTTCCAACCAACAGGGGCCGCACCTGCCGTCAGTGAACCCGCCGACATGGAACTGCTGATGAGCGAGATAATCCAGGCATCCCTGCAGCGCAGCGGCCAGGGGCGAATGAACAAGCAGGCCAAGGTAGAAGCCGTAAGAGTGATGCAGGAGCGCGGCCTGTTCATCGTCAAGGGCGGCGTGGAAAAGGCCGCCAGCGCCCTTGGTGTGACCCGCTACACCGTTTACAACTACCTCGAGCAACTGCGCGGAGCCAGCCAATGACCTTGCATATCCATACCCCCCTGATCGAGTCCCGCCCGCTGTCGCTGGCCGCGGACAGCAACGTCTGGCTCAAGCTCGAAGCCCTGCAGCCCTGCGGCTCGTTCAAGCTGCGCGGCGTGGGCCATGCCTGCGAGGTGCACCATGCCCGTGGCGCTCGGCATTTCGTGTCTTCCTCGGGCGGCAACGCCGGCCTGGCTGTAGCTTATGCCGGGCGCAAACTGGGCGTGCCAGTGACCGTGGTGGTACCCGAGACCACCACCGAGCGGGCCAAGGACCTGCTGCGCCTGGAGGGCGCCGAGGTGGTGGTGCATGGCAGCTCCTGGCAGGAGGCCAACGCCCTGGCGCAGACCTTGGTCGGCCCGGATGACGCCTTCATCCACCCATTCGATGACCCGTTGCTGTGGGCCGGGCATGCCAGCCTGGTGGATGAAGTCGCCGAGGCCGGCGTGAGGCCGGACGCCGTGGTGTTGTCGGTGGGCGGTGGCGGTTTGCTCAGTGGCGTGGTCGAGGGGCTACAGCGCAACGGCTGGGGCGATGTACCAATTCTGGCGGTGGAAACCGAAGGCGCGGCATCGCTGCATGCGGCCATGCGGGCGGGGCATTCGGTGGAGCTGGAACGTATTGCCTCGGTGGCGACGTCGCTGGGGGCCAAGCGTGTGGCTGACCAGGCGCTGGTGTGCGTGCAGCAGCATCCGGTGCACAGCCACCTGGTCAGTGACCGCGCTGCGCTGGAAGCCTGCGAGCGGTTCCTGCTGGACCATCGCGTGCTGGTGGAGCCAGCTTGTGGAGCAGCCTTGGCGTTGGCCTATGCACCGGGCGCCCTGGCGCAGTACCAGAATGTGCTGGTGGTGGTTTGTGGCGGGGCTACCGCCACGCTGGAGCAGATCCAGGCGTGGTTGCAGCAGGTGGATTGAGGTTACCTGTACCGGCCTCTTCGCGGGCTTGCCCGCTCCCACAGATTGGACTGCGCAAGGTCTGAAGCAAGCGCATTTCCTGTGGGAGCGGGTTCACCCGCGAACACCGGCGAAGCCGGTGCCATCCAATACGACACTCATCGGATTCTCCTTGCGGCACCCGGTTGCTGATTACGATAGTCACATGCCGCTGTTCTACTAAGCCCACCGCAACCGGAAAATTCCCGTCGCAACAGCGTCAACCACGACGAAATGCGTAGCCCACCCTTTCGGTCTGCGGCAAGTGAAGGCACAATGCGTGTCCTTTTTTTGGCCGGCCTGGCCGGGGGCCTTTAAATGATCAAGACGCCGTACTACCTCATCGATAAAACCAAGCTGCTGGGCAACATGGAGAAGATCGCCTACGTGCGCGAACACTCCGGCGCCAAGGCACTGCTCGCCCTCAAGTGCTTTGCCACCTGGTCAGTCTTCGACCTGATGCAACAGTACATGGACGGCACCACCTCTTCGTCGCTGTACGAGCTCAAGCTCGGCCGCCAGAAGTTCGCCGGCGAAACCCACGCCTACAGCGTGGCCTGGGCCGACGACGAGGTCGAGGAAATGCTCGAGAACTGCGACAAGATCATCTTCAACTCGATCGGCCAGCTGCAGCGCTTCGCCGAACAGTCCGAAGGCAAGGTCCGTGGCCTGCGCGTCAACCCGCAGGTCAGCAGCTCCGACTACCTGCTGGCAGACCCTGCCCGCCCGTTCAGCCGCCTGGGCGAATGGGACCCGGCCAAGGTCGAACAGGTGATCGAGCAGATCTCCGGCTTCATGTTCCACAACAACTGCGAGAACGGCGACTTCGGCCTGTTCGACAAGATGCTCACGCACATCGAAGAGCGCTTCGGCCACCTGCTGCACAAGGTCGAGTGGGTCAGCCTCGGTGGCGGCATCCACTTCACCGGTGAAGACTACGCGCTGGACGCCTTCTGCGCGCGCCTGAAAGCCTTCTCGGAAAAGTACGGCGTGCAGGTGTACCTGGAGCCGGGCGAAGCGGCCATCACCAACAGCGCCTCGCTGGAAGTGACCGTGCTCGACACCCTGTACAACGGCAAGCACCTGGCCGTGGTCGACAGCTCGATCGAAGCGCACATGCTCGACCTGCTGATCTACCGCCTCAACGCCAAGATGGCCCCCAACGACGGCGCGCACACCTACATGGTCTGCGGCAAGTCGTGCCTGGCCGGTGACATCTTCGGCGAATACCAATTCGATCGTCCGCTGGCCATCGGTGATCGCCTGTCGTTCGTCGACGCGGCGGGTTACACCATGGTCAAGAAAAACTGGTTCAACGGTCTGAAAATGCCATCCATCGTGGTCAAGCAACTCGACGGCAGCGTCGAAGTGGTGCGCGAGTTCGGTTTCGAAGACTACGTTTCCAGCCTGTCGTAAGACCGGCTTTCAGTAAGGAGCAAGGGATAAATTGAAGAAGAACGTTCTTATCATTGGTGCAGGAGGTGTCGCCAAGGTGGTGGCCCACAAGTGCGCGCAGCATAACGACGAACTGGGTCGTATCGCTATCGCGTCACGGAACATCTCCAAATGCCAGGCCATCATCGACAGCGTCAAGGCCAAGGGTAGCCTCAAGGTACCCGCCGACATCCAGGCCTTCTCGCTCAATGCCCTCGATGTCGAGGCTACCAAGGCGCTGATCCGCGAGACCGAATCGCAGATCGTGATCAACGTTGGTTCCGCCTTCCTCAACATGTCGGTGCTGCGTGCCTGCATCGATACCGGTGTCGCCTACCTGGACACCGCCATCCACGAAGAGCCGGGCAAGATCTGCGAGACCCCGCCGTGGTACGGCAACTACGAGTGGAAACACCTCGAAGAGTGCCAGGCAAAGAACATTACCGCCATTCTCGGCGTCGGCTTCGACCCGGGTGTGGTGAACAGCTACGCCAAGCTGGCGCAGCAACAGTATTTCGACAGCATTGACTCGATCGACATCCTCGACGTCAATGCCGGTTCGCATGGCAAATACTTCGCCACCAACTTCGACCCGGAAATCAACTTCCGTGAGTTCACCGGGCAAGTGTGGAGCTGGCAGAACAGCCAGTGGACCAGCAACACCATGTTCGAGGTCAAGCGTACGGACGACCTGCCGGTGGTGGGTTCGCAGAACCTGTACCTGACCGGCCACGATGAGGTTCACTCGATTTCGAAGAACCTCAACGTGCCGAACGTGCGTTTCTGGATGAGCTTCGGCGAGCACTACATCAACGTGTTCACCGTGCTGAAGAACCTGGGCCTGCTCTCCGAGCAACCGGTGAAAACCGCCGAAGGCCTGGAAGTGGTACCGCTGAAAGTAGTCAAGGCCGTGCTGCCGGACCCAGCCTCTCTGGCCCCGGGCTACACCGGCAAGACCTGCATCGGTGACCTGGTCAAGGGCACCAAGGATGGCCAGCCGCGCGAAGTGTTCATCTACAACGTGGCCGACCACGAAGAAGCCTACGCCGAGACCGACAGCCAGGGTATTTCCTACACCGCCGGTGTACCGCCAGTGGCTGCCGCCCTGCTGGTCGCCCGTGGCGAGTGGGATGCCAAGCGCATGGTCAACGTCGAGGAGCTGCCAGCCGAGCCGTTCCTCAAGGCACTGGACGTCATGGGCCTGCCGACCCGCGTCAAGGATGAAAAAGGCGATCGTCCTTGGGACGCTGAAGCCTAAGCAGCAAAGCAGAGGGGGCGCCATCAAGGCGCCCCCTCTGCTTTTGCAGGCCACGTGTAAGCCTAGATGCCCTGGCCAGAGGGCTTTGCCTGCTCAGCCAGCTTTTCCAGCAATACCTTGGCCAGCGCCTTGTCCGAGAACGGGTTCTGCCCGGTGATGAGTTCGCGGTCCACCACCACATTGGGTTGCCAGGCCTTGGCGTAGCCCATGTCGCCCCCTGCCATCGCCATGGCGTTGGCCGGGTAGAACAGCAGCCGCTGGTCCTTGAGCGAACCTTCGAATACCTGCTCCTCCGGGTCGGAGAAAATGGTCATCTTGTAACCCTTGTACAACCAGTCGGTGGCTGCCGGCTTTTCACCACGCGCCAGCGCCGACTGGTAGCTGGCCGGGTCCTGCTGGGCCGAGAGCAAGGCGATGGGGCCGTGGCAGATCGCGGCTGTAGGCTTGCCGGCTTGATGGAAATGCCGCAGCAAGGCGCCCACGTCCGGGTTGTTGGCCAGGTCGATCAACGGCGCATGGCCGCCGGGGATGAACAGCCCGGCATAGCGCCCTAGGTCACCTGCCAGTACTTCTTTCACCGACAGGGTATCGTCAATGCCCGGCAGGCCTTGCACGACCTTCTCGATCCGGCGCATCTCCACCGCATCGCCGGCAAAGTAGCTCGGGTCGATCGAACGCTGGTCGACACTCGGGGCATTACCCTTGGGGGTAACCAGCACCAGCTTGTAGCCAGCCTTGAGCAACTGGTCGGCAGGCACGCCGAATTCGTTCAGGTAGTAGCCGGTGGCGTAGCGCTTGCCGTCCTGCAGGGGCAGCTGGTGCTCGCTGGACAACAGCACCAGCACCTCTCCCTTGGGCGCAGCGTGGGCGCCGGTGGCAAGCAGGGTGCTGGCAACAGCCAGGGCAAGCCGGGACATCTTGGTCATGCAACAATCTCCTGATCAGGCAAATAGAGCTGTCCGCTCATGTTGGCGGGGATGCGTTCATGCTAACGGCGAGGCTATGATTCGATAATTCGAAAGCTCTCATGCCTGTGATCCAGAAAATGAATATATCCAGCAAGGACTTCAACCTGCTGTACCTGTTCCATGTGCTGTACCAGGAACGCAACGCCACCCTCGCCGCCCAGCGCATGGCGCTGAGCCAGCCCGCGCTCAGCCACAAGCTCAACAAGCTGCGCCATCAGTTTGGCGACCCGCTGTTCGTGCGCGCGCCCAGGGGCCTGACCCCGACGCCACGCGCCCACGAACTGGCGCCTGAGGTAGAACGCCTGGTAGTGGGCCTGGAAGGTTTTTATGAGCGCTGCGAAGGGCAGGACTTCCTCGCCCGCCCTGCCCGACTGCACCTGTACAGCACCGATTATGCGGAGCAGACCCTGTTGCCCAGGCTGCTGCCGATCCTGCGTAGCCAGGCACCGAACCTGACGCTGGTCACCTGCAACACCCGCGGTCTGCTGCCTCGCGAAGAATTGGAGAAAGGCACCTGTGACCTGGCCGTTGCCGGGTTCTACACCGACCTGCCGGAAACCTTCCACCAACAGCGCCTGCTCAGTGAACACTTGGTAGTGCTGGCCTCGCGCAGCCATCCAGGCCTGGAAAACGGCCTGGACCTCGATACCTTCCTTGCCAGCGACCACCTGCTTACCACCCTCACCGGCGACCTCGATGGCCTGGTCGACCGCGCCTTGCGCAGCCAGGGCATGCAACGGCGGGTCGTGGCTGGCCTGTCGAGTTTCCTGGCCCCCATGCGCCTGCTGCGCGGCACCGATCTGCTGCTCACCTGCCTGCGCTCGCTGGCCACCGAAGCCGTCGAACGTGACGACGACCTGCTCATGTACCCGCTGCCGCTGACATTGCCAGCGATCGAGGTGATGCAGATCTGGCACGAACGCACCCACGCCGACCCCTTGCGCCGCTGGTTTCGCCAACAGCTGTGGAACGTCGCCCAAGAGGCAGCCGCCTGCGCGAGTAACAATTTCTAAACAACGATGTGACATTTTTTTTCAGCTTTCTCGCCAAGGAGCTGTCAGATGAAGGTCACGGTTTTCGGTACCGGCTATGTCGGCCTCACCCAGGCAGTGTGCCTGGCCCAGGTGGGCCATTCGGTGTTGTGCATGGATGTCGACGCCGAGCGGGTCGCCAGCCTCAATGCAGGCCATTGCCCGATCTTCGAGCCCGGCCTTGCGCCGATGCTGGAGAAGAACCTGGCCTGCGGTCGCCTTCGCTTCACCACCGACGCCAGCGAAGCGGCCAACTACGCAAAGGTGCAGTTCATTGCCGTCGGCACCCCGCCTCAGGCCGATGGCAGCGCCGACCTGAAGCACGTGTTCGCCGTGGTCGACAGCATCCTCGAACATGCCGATGGCCCCAAGCTGATCGTCAACAAATCCACCGCGCCGGTTGGTACGGTGCACCGCATCAAGGCGCGCATCGCCCAGGCCGTGGCCGATACCAGCCGCTTGCGCGTCGTCAGCAACCCCGAGTTCCTCAAGGAGGGCTCGGCGGTGGATGACTGCATGCGCCCGGAGCGCATCATCATCGGTGGCGCGGAGCCCGCCGAAGTAGAGCTGCTGCGCGAGCTGTACCTGCCGTTCAGCCGCAACCGCGAAAAACTGATGGTGATGGACGCGCGCAGCGCCGAGCTGACCAAGTACGCGGCCAACTGCATGCTGGCGACCAAGATCTCGTTCATCAACGAAATCGCCAACCTGGCCGAGCATCTGGGCGCCGACATCGAACTGGTGCGCCGCGGCATCGGCTCGGACCCGCGCATCGGCTACGACTTCATCTATGCCGGCTGCGGCTTTGGCGGCTCATGCTTCCCCAAGGACCTGCAAGCCCTGCGCCGCAGCGCCGAGGCCGAGGGCTTCGAACCACAGTTGCTGCGTGCGGTGGAATCGGTCAACGAGCAGCAAAAGAACCGGCTGTTCGGCAAGATCCAACGCCACTACCCACGCGGCCTGCGAGGCAAGGTCTTCGCCGTGTGGGGATTGTCGTTCAAGCCCAATACCAACGACATTCGCGAGGCCTCCAGCCGAGTCCTGCTGGAAGCGCTGTGGGCCGCCGGCGCACGGGTGCAGGCCCATGACCCGCAGGCCATGGAGGAAATCCAGCGGCACTATGGCGCCCGCGCCGACCTGCAACTGGTACCGTGCAAGGACGACGCGCTGCGCGGCGCCGATGCCCTGGTGATCGTCACCGAATGGCAGGAATACCGCGTGCTCAACCTGGACAAGGTGCCGCAACAACTGGCCGACCGGGTGGTGTTCGACGGGCGCAACCTGTTCGAACCCGAGCACATGGCCGCCGCCGGCCTGACCTACTACGGCATCGGCCGCGGCCAGGTGCAGCCAGCATGCCCGAACTGATTACCGGCGTGGCCGGCTTCACCGGCGACCACATTGCACGGTGCCTGTGCGAAGCAGGCATCGAGGTGGTCGCCGCATGGTACTTTGCTACGGCGTAACGGCGCCCTCGGGAGGATTCAGTTGCAACACCTCGTTGGTGTATGCCCACTCCTTCTGCACCTGGTCCGGGTGGTCGTTAAGGCGGATGCCGTAGGACGGGATGATCTGCCTGATCTTCGCCTGCCACTGCGGCGATGCCATCTTGTCCTTGAACACCTTGCTCAGCACATCGAGCATGATCGGCGGCGCGGTCGAGGCGCCAGGCGAGGCACCCAGCAATCCTGCAATGCTGCCATCCTTGGACGTCACCACTTCAGTGCCGAGCTTGAGCACACCACCCAATGCTTCGTCCTTCTTGATGATCTGCACCCGCTGGCCCGCCTGCCACAGCCGCCAGTCCTCTTTCTTCGCCTCGGGGAAGTAGGTGCGCAACGCTTCGAAACGGTCATCGTCAGATTGCAGCACCTGGCCGATCAGGTACTGCACCAGGTCGAACTCGCGCACCCCGACTCTTACCATCGGCCAGGCATTGTGCACACTGGCGCTGGCGAACAGGTCAAGCAGCGAGCCCTGCTTGAGGAACTTGGTCGAGAAGGTGGCGAACGGCCCGAACAGGATCATGCGCTTGCCATCGAGCACACGGGTGTCCAGGTGCGGCACCGACATCGGTGGTGCGCCCGTGGCGGCGATACCGTAGGCCTTGGCCATGTGACGCAGGGCGATGGCCGGGTTGTCGGTGACCAGGAACGAACCACCGACCGGGAAACCGGCATAGTCCTTGGCCTCCTCGATACCCGACTTCTGCAGCAGTGGCAGCGCTGCACCACCTGCGCCGATGAACAGGAACCTGGCGTCGGTGGCCGCGTTGCTGCCGTCTTTGAGGTTTTTGTATTCGACATGCCAGGAGCCGTCGTCGTTGCGGGTGATCGCCTGCACTTCGGTCGACAGCTTGAGGTCGAAGTTCGGCCGGGTCTGCAGATAGCCCACGTATTGCCGGGTGATCTCGCCAAAGTTGACGTCGGTGCCGATCGGCGTCCAGGTCACGGCCAGTTTCTGGTTGGGGTCGCGGCCCTCCATCATCAACGGTACCCACTTGCGAATCTGCTCGTGGTCCTCGGAGTACTGCATGGGCTTGAACAACGGGCTGGCCTGCAGCGCCTCGTAGCGCTTCTTCAGGAAGCGAATGTTGTCGTCGCCCCAGACGAAGCTCATGTGCGGAGTAGTGTTGATGAATGAATGCGGGTTCTTCAGCACGCCCTGTTTGACCTGCCAGGCGAGGAACTGACGGGTGACCTGGAACGACTCGTTGATCTCCACCGCCTTGCTTATATCGACCTTGCCGTCCTTCTCCGGGGTGTAGTTCAGTTCGGCCAGGGCCGAGTGGCCGGTACCAGCGTTGTTCCAGCCGTTGGAGCTTTCTTCGGCGACCTTGTCCAGGCGCTCGACCATTTCCATCGACCAACCCGGCTCCAGCTCATTGAGCCAGACGGCCAGGGTTGAACTCATGATGCCGCCGCCCACCAGCATGACATCGACTCTTCTGGTTTCCGCGGCCTGGGCATCGAGCATGCCGAATGCCAAGGCCAGCCCGGTCAGCGCCAGTACCGGCTTGATGGTGATCCTCATAACCTCCCCCTTGCCTCGTTGCTATCCGTAAGTCAGCCACAAGCTTAGATGACGGATTTGGTCGGGCGTGGCTGGTGCACAATCACTTGCAATCCGTCACGCCTCAAAATACTGTATGAATATTCAGTATCACAGGTCAGCCCCATGCAACTCATCGCCAAACTCGGCATCCTTGCCGATGCTGCCAAGTACGACGCATCCTGCGCCAGCAGCGGCGCGCCCAAACGCAACTCGCGCGGGGCTGATGGGCTGGGTGCTACCAATGGCATGGGCATCTGTCACAGCTACACCCCTGATGGGCGCTGCGTATCGCTGCTCAAGGTGCTGCTGACCAACTTTTGCCTCTACGACTGCCAGTACTGCGTCAACCGCCGATCCAGCAACGTGCCACGCGCACGCTTCAGCCCCGAGGAAGTGGTCCGGCTGACCCTGGACTTCTACCGGCGCAACTGCATAAGCGGCCTGTTCCTCAGCTCCGGCATCATCCGTTCGGCGGACTACACCATGGAGCAGCTGGTCCGTGTGGCGCGGCTGTTGCGCGAAGAGCACGACTTCCGTGGCTACATCCACCTCAAGACCATCCCCGATGCCGACCCGTTGCTGATCGAGGAGGCCGGGCGCCTGGCAGACCGGCTCAGCGTCAACATCGAGCTGCCGACCGACGCCAGCCTGAAACGCCTGGCACCGGAAAAACAGGCGCACACCATTCGCCAGGCCATGGGCGTGATCCACCAGGGCCAGCAAGCTGTGGCCCACGAACCCAAGGCGCCGCGCTTTACCCCGGCCGGGCAAAGCACCCAGGTGATCGTCGGGGCCGACAGCACCGACGACAGCACACTGCTGCGCAATGCCGAATCGCTGTACCAAGGCTACGGCCTCAAGCGTGTGTACTACTCCGCCTTCAGCCCCATCCCTGACAGCCCCGGCAGCGTCCCCCTGGCCGCACCACCGCTGCTGCGCGAGCACCGTCTGTACCAGGCTGACTTCCTGTTGCGTGGCTATGGCTACAAGGCCGGCGAGCTGCTGGGCCAGAGCGGCAATCTGGCACTGGACATCGACCCCAAGCTGGCCTGGGCGCTGGCCAACCGCGACGTGTTCCCGCTGGATGTGAACCGTGCCGAGCCGGCGCTACTGGCGCGCATCCCCGGCATCGGCCTGCGCAGCGTGCAGCGCCTGGTAGCCCTGCGACGCGAACGGCGCATTCGCTACGATGACCTGATCCAGTTGCGCTGCGTGCTGGACAAGGCGCGGCCATTCATTGTCACCAGCGACTACCGCCCGCCCCAGGCCGAACTGCGCAGCGGCCTGCTGAGGGCGCGCTTGCGTGAGCCGCAGGCCCCGGTGCAGATGGGCTTATGGGGATGATCGCGCTCGATTGCGACGGCCTGTTCGCCACCTGGCGTGACCAGGCCCGGGTGTTGTTGGGGCATGGCATCGACCCGTCGGAGGTCACCTGGGCGCAAGGGCCGGTGGCTGATTTGCTGGCCGTACCGACAGCGCTGCCGGAAGGCTCCGGTCCCTTTCGCGCCAAAGTGCCTGCGGCGCTGCTCGGCCAGCTGGAACAGGCGGCCCGCTACCGTGGCGAGCACCGCTGGAACCTGCTTTACGAGGTACTTTGGCGGGTGGCCCATGGCGACCGCACTGCAATGCTGCCGGGTGACCGATTGGGCAGTGAGCTGCATAGACGGATCAAGCAGGTCAATCGCGAAGCACACCACCTGCATGCGTTTGTACGCTTCGTGCCACTACCCGAAGTATTGGCTGAACAGCTGCAACTCGACCTGGTGGCCTACCACGAGCCGGCGCATGACATTCTGGAAAGCGCCAGTGGGCATTTCGCCGACCGCCTGGGGCGTTTGCGCTGGATGATTGCCACGGCCCACGACGGCATACGCTTCGATGGCCAGGCATTCGACTACCAGCGACAGTGCCCCGAACCCTGGCGCCAATGGGCCCGCAACGCCGAAGACCCTGGTGCCGAATTATGGCGCACCTACTATCGTCATACCTTCAACCCCGCCCGCCTCAACCCCGACGCCTTGCGCTTGCACATGCCCGGGCGGTTCTGGCGTCATTTGCCGGAGGGCATGCTGATTCCGCAGCTCGAAGGCCTGGCTCGGCAAGGCAAGCAACGGGACGGCCAAGCACTGGAGGTCGCCTCTCAGGCTGGCAAACAAATCAGCAAGCCCATACGGTAGTTGCGTATTCGCAATACCTTGATCAGTGGGAATTTCTTCGCGGGCATGCCCGCCCCCGCAGGTATTGCACAGTTCTCGAAGTGTGTAGAGATCCGGTGGGAGCGGGCGCGCCCGCGAAACAGCCAAAAGCAATCTCAAGCCGAACGATCAGCCGCCACAGCCGTCATAACCTGAGCCGCTGCCGACACGCAAAGAGGACGCGAAATGACCCAACCCGACCCGTCATACGTCAAATGGCTCGAAGACCGCGCCATGCTCAAGGCCTCCCAGCAACGCACCCACCTGTACTCGGGCCAGTCGCGCCTGTGGCAACAGCCCTACGCCGAAGCGCAGCCCCGCCGCGCCACTGAAATCGCTTCGGTCTGGCTGACCGTCTACCCCGATGCCATCATCGCCCCCGAAGGTTGTTCGGTGCTTGGCGCCTTGGGCCACGAGGCGCTGTGGAAGCGTTTGTCGGAGATCGGCATTCAGGGCCTGCACACCGGCCCGATCAAGTTGTCCGGCGGCATTCGTGGCCGTGAACTCACCCCCAGCGTGGACGGCAACTTCGACCGCATCAGTTTCGACATCGACCCGCTGTACGGCAGCGAGCAGGAGCTGATCCAGATGAGCCGCATGGCCGCCGCGCACAACGCCGTGACCATCGACGACCTGATCCCCTCGCACACGGGCAAGGGCGCCGACTTTCGCCTGGCCGAGCTGGCCTACGGTCCCTATCCGGGGCTGTACCACATGGTCGAAATCCGCGAGGAAGACTGGCCGCTGCTGCCCGAAGTGCCTGACGGGCGCGACGCGGTCAACCTGCTGCCGGCCCAGTGCGACGAGCTCAAGGCCCGCCATTACATCGTCGGCCAGCTGCAACGGGTTATCTTCTTCGAACCAGGTGTGAAGGAAACCGACTGGAGCGCCACGCCGCCGGTGACCGGTGTGGATGGCAAGACACGGCGCTGGGTGTACCTGCACTACTTCAAGGAAGGCCAGCCATCGCTGAACTGGCTGGACCCGACCTTCGGCGCCCAGCAGATGATCATTGGCGATGCCCTGCACGCCCTGGACTGCCTGGGTGCACGTGGCCTGCGCCTGGATGCCAACGGTTTTCTCGGTGTGGAGACCCGCGCCAGCGGCACTGCCTGGTCGGAAAGCCACCCGCTGTCGATCGTCGGCAACCAGCTGATCGGCGGCATGATCCGCAAGGCCGGCGGTTTCAGCTTCCAGGAACTGAACCTGACCCTCGACGACATCGCGCAGATGTCCAGGGGTGGTGCCGACCTGTCCTACGATTTCATTACCCGGCCGGCCTACCAGCATGCACTGCTGACTGGCGACACCGAGTTCCTGCGCCTGATGCTCAAGGAGATGCATGCTTTCGGCATCGACCCGGCCTCGCTGATCCATGCCCTGCAGAATCATGACGAGCTGACCGTGGAGCTGGTGCATTTCTGGACCCTGCATGCCCACGACATGTACCTGTACAAAGGCCAGACCTTGCCCGGCGGCATCCTGCGCGAGCACATCCGCGAAGAGATCTACGAACGGCTGTCGGGCGAGCATGCGCCGTACAACCTGCGCTTCGTCACCAATGGCATAGCCTGCACCACGGCCAGCCTGATCGCTGCCGCGCTGGGTATCCGCGACCTTGGGCAGATCGGGGTGGCAGAAATCGAGCTGATCCAGAAGGTGCACCTGCTGCTGGTCATGTACAACGCCATGCAGCCGGGGGTGGTGGCGCTGTCCGGCTGGGACCTGGTAGGCGCCCTGCCCTTGCCCGCCGAAGCAGTCGCCCAGCGGATGCTGGATGGCGATACCCGCTGGATTCACCGCGGCGGCTACGACCTGGCCGGGCTGGAGCCACAGGCCCAGACGTCTGTGCGTGGCATGCCCCGAGCCCGGGCGCTGTATGGCAGCCTGGACAGCCAGCTGGAGAACGGCGATTCGTTTGCCTGCAAGGTGAAGAAGCTGCTGGCGGTGCGCCAGGCCTATGGCATTGCCACCAGCCGCCAGCTGCTGGTGCCCGAAGTCAGCAGCCCCGGCTTGCTGGTGATGGTGCATGAGCTGCCGGCCGGGCGTGGCATCCAGATCAGTGCGCTGAACTTCGGCCAGGAAGTGATTGCCGAGGAGCTGCAACTGACCGGGTTCACGCCGGGGCCGGTGGTGGACATGATCAATGAAACGGTCGAAGGGGATTTGACCGAGGATGGGCGGCTGATGGTGAACCTGGACCCGTATGAGGCGCTGTGCCTGCGGATCGTCAACAGCAGCGGCCATGTCTGAATTGTATTTGCCCCATTGCCTTCGCCGGTGAAGCTCTGAACGGCAGCCACGCGATTCCTGTGGGAGCGGGTTCACCCGCGAACACCGGCGCAGCCGGTGCCATCCACCGCGTCGCCTGCTTCGCGGGCGCGCCCGCTCCCACAGGGGCCCCACCACCTGAAGGAATGCACCATACCTGTGGGAGCGGGTTCACCCGCGAACACCGGCGCAGCCGGTGCCATCCACCGCATCGCCTGCTTCGCGGGTGAACCCGCTCCCACAGGGACCCCACCAGCTGAAGGAATGCGCCATACCTGTGGGAGCGGGCGCGCCCGCGAACACCGGCCCAGCCGGTGCCATCCACCGCATCGCCTGCTTCGCGGGTGAACCCGCTCCCACAGGGGCCCCACCAGCTGAAGGAATGCGCCATACCTGTGGGAGCGGGCGCGCCCGCGAACACCGGCCCAGCCGGTGCCATCCACCGCATCGCCTGCTTCGCGGGTGAACCCGCTCCCACAGGGACCCCACCAGCTGAAGGAATGCGCCATACCTGTGGAAGCGGGCGCGCCCGCGAACACCGGCCCAGCCGGTGCCATCCACCGCGTCGCCTGCTTCGCGGGCATGCCCGCTCCCACAGGGGCCCCACCACCTGAAGGAATGCGCCATACCTGTGGGAGCGGGTTTACCCGCGAACACCGGCGCAGCCGGTGCCATCCACCGCGTCGCCTGCTTCGCGGGTGAACCCGCTCCCACAGGGGCCCCACCACCTGAAGGAATGCGCCATACCTGTGGGAGCGGGTTTACCCGCGAACACCGGCGCAGCCGGTGCCATCCACCGCGTCGCCTGCTTCGCGGGTGAACCCGCTCCCACAGGGACCCCACCAGCTGAAGGAATGCACCATACCTGTGGGAGCGGGTTCACCCGCGAACACCGGCGCAGCCGGTGCCATCCACCGCATCGCCTGCTTCGCGGGCATGCCCGCTCCCACAGGGGCCCCACCACCTGAAGGAATGCGCCATACCTGTAGGAGCGGGTTTACCCGCGAACACCGGCGCAGCCGGTGCCATCCACCGCGTCGCCTGCTTCGCGGGTGAACCCACTCCCACAGGGTCACTTCCAGGTGACAAAGTGCGCCGTGCCTGTGGGTTTCCAGTGTCCAGACCAATGGCTGGCTTGCTTTTACCGCTCCACGGGCATAGCGTTCGGAGGTTTTCTTTTCCGTGCCCAGGAGCAACTCCATGTACACCGGCATCGTCCAGGCCGTCCGCCCTCTGCTTGATGTGACCACCTACCCGGGCCACAACCAGTTCACCATCGACCTCACCCCCGAACTGCTCGACGAGCTGAAGATCGGCGCCAGCGTCAGTGTCGAAGGCACCTGTCTGTCGGTCACCGAGATCAACGGCACCCAGGTCAGGTTCGACGCCATGACCGCCACCCTCGAGCGCACCAACCTGCGCAACTTCAAGGCCGGCCAGGGCGTCAACATCGAACGCTCGGCGAAGATGAACGCCGAAGTCGGCGGCCACCTGATGGCCGGCCACATCGCCACCACCGCCGAAATCGTCGAGCTGTCGATCAAGGAAACCGGCGCCTTCATCAAGTTCCGCATGCCAGCGGAATGGGGCAAGTACGTATTCCCGCGCGGTTTTATCGGGGTCAACGGCTGCAGCCTGACCGTAGCCGATGTCGAGAACAACGTGATCACCATCAACCTGATCCCGGAAACCCTGCGCCAGACCACCTTTGCCAGCTACAAGGCCGGCGAACTGCTCAACATCGAAGTGGACCACCAGACAATGGTGCTGGTCGATGTAGTGGAGCGCACGATCAAGAGCACCCTGGCCCGCGAAATGCCTCGCTGAGTTCCCGAGGATGCTGCCCAACACCCTCCCCGCGCGCACTGCCAAGCGGCTGCGCCTGCAGATTCTGCGTGGTCGTGTCGGCCTCGGCCTGGTCGCCGGCCTGTCCGTACTGGCCGGCATGACCGATGCCATCGGCCTGCTGGCGCTGGGCGACTTCGTGTCATTCATGAGTGGCAACACCACGCGTCTGGCCGTCGCCATCAGCGATGCGGACCTGGCCCTGGTGCTGCGCCTGAGTGCTGCAGTGCTGAGCTTCGTCATCGGCAACGCCCTGGGCGTGCTGCTGGCGCGCGCGTTCCGCCGTCGGGCCTGGCCGGTGCTGCTGGTGGTCGCCGCCCTGCTGGGCTTTGCAGCCGCATGGCCCTTGGCAGCGACCTTGCCCGCGCTGCTCGCCGCCACACTGGCCATGGGCATGATCAACGCCGTGGTCGAACAGGTGAACGGCCTGCCCATCGGCCTGACCTACGTCACCGGTGCCCTGTCACGCTTCGGTCGTGGGCTGGGGCGCTGGCTGCTGGGCGAGCGGCGCAATGGCTGGCGGGTGCAACTGGTGCCTTGGGCCGGCATGCTGCTGGGCGCCGCGCTGGGGGCCTGGCTGCAGCACCACCTGGGCCTGCAGGCGCTAGCCGGCAGCTGCTCGCTGGCCTGCGTGCTGGCCCTGGTGTCGCGGTTCATTCCACGGACGTGGCAGCGTGGCTACATGCCACACTGATCACTCGATGCGCGGGTGCTGCTGCACCAGCAACTTGCGCTTGGCCTCCAGTTCGGCAATCTGCGCATCGATGTCCTCTATCCTTTGCTCGATGTTGTCGTGGTGCTCCTGCAGCAGCTCACGCGCTTCCTCGATATCCGATGCTGCCGGTGCCGCGCCGCGCAGCGGCTTGTTGGCGGTTTCCTTCATGGTCAGGCCGGTGACCAGCCCCACGGCGGCGATCACCATCAGGTAATAGGCCGGCATGTACAGGTTGCCAGTACTTTCCACCAGCCAGGCGGCGATGGTCGGGGTGAGGCCGGCGATCAGCACCGAGATGTTGAAGGCGCTGGCGAGGGCGCTGTAGCGGATATGCGTGGGGAACATTGCCGGTAGCGTCGAGGCCATCACGCCGATGAAGAAGTTCAGCAGCACGGCAATGATCAGCAGCCCGGCAAAGATCACCCCCAGTACGCCGCTGTTGATGAGCATGAATGCCGGAATGGCCAGCGCAAACAGGCCGACGCTGCCGACGATGATGAACGGTCGGCGGCCGAACTTGTCGCTGAGCAGCCCGATCATCGGTTGCACGAACAGCATGCCGACCATGATCGCGATGATGATCAGCACGCCATGGTCTTCGCTGTAGTGCAGGTTGTGCGACAGGTAGCTGGGCATGTACGTGAGCAGCATGTAGTAGGTGACGTTGGTGGCGATCACTACACCGATACAGGTCACCAGGCTGCGCCAGTGTTGGGTGGCGACCTCCTTGAAGGACACCTTGGGCCCGGACGCCAGGCCTTCGCGGTCGCCCTGCTCCAGTTTGTCGACATGCTGCTGGAAAGCCGGCGTTTCCTCCAGAGCATGGCGCAGGTACAGGCCGATGATGCCCAGCGGCAAGGCGAGGAAGAACGGCAGGCGCCAACCCCATTCGAGGAACTTTTCCTCACCCAGCACCGTAGAGATCAACACCACCACACCGGCACCCAGCACGAACCCGGCAATCGAGCCGAAGTCCAGCCAACTGCCGAGAAAACCCCGTTTTCGGTCCGGGGCATATTCGGCGACGAAGATCGACGCGCCGGTGTACTCGCCCCCCACCGAGAAGCCCTGGGCCATCTTGGCCAGCAGCAACAGGATCGGCGCCCAGATACCGATGCTGGCATAGGACGGTATCAGGCCGATGGCAAAGGTGCTGAGCGACATGATCACGATGGTCGCAGCGAGGATTTTCTGCCGCCCGAACCGGTCGCCCAAGGCGCCGAAGAACAGCCCGCCCAGAGGCCTGATCAGAAACGGCACCGAGAACGTGGCCAACGCCGCGATCATCTGCACGCTGGGGTCGGCATTGGGGAAGAAAACCTTGCCCAGGGCGTAGGCGACGAAGCCGTAGACGCCGAAGTCGAACCACTCCATGGCATTGCCCAGTGCCGCCGCGGTGATTGCCTTGCGCATCTTGCCGTCGTCGACGATGGTGATGTCCTTCAGGCCGATTGGCTGGATGCTTTTCTTGCGAGGTTTCATGTCCGTATCCCTGTCGATGAATGCTCTAAGGGATGAGATACGACGGGACACTAAATAATTCAGCGCTTACGGGTTTTTTGTGTTTCTCCTCTTCGGTTGCTGCACAGGCAAAGAAAAGCCGCTGCGATGGCAGCGGCTTGCATGGGCAACGGCTCGCGGTCAGATGCCTTCGCGGGCCAGGTCCATGGCGAAGTAGGTGAGGATCAGGTCGGCACCGGCACGCTTGATCGCGCCAATGCTTTCACGCACCACCCGGCCTTCATCGATGGCGCCAGCCAGGCCACCGAACTTGATCATCGCGTACTCGCCGCTCACCTGGTACGCCGCCAGCGGCAGGCGCGAGGCGGCACGGATATCGGCGATCACGTCGAGGTAGGCACCGGCCGGCTTGACCATCAGTACATCGGCGCCTTCCTGCTCGTCGAGCAGCGACTCGCGCACGGCTTCGCGGCGGTTCATCGGGTTCATCTGGTAGCTCTTGCGATCGCCCTTCAGCGCGGTACCACCGGCTTCACGAAACGGGCCATACAGCGACGAGGCGAACTTGGTGGAATAGGCCATGATCGCGGTGTCGTGGAAGCCGGCACCATCCAGCGCGCTGCGGATGGCCTGGACCTGGCCGTCCATCGCCGCCGACGGGGCAATGAAATCGGCACCTGCAGCAGCGGCGATGACCGCCTGCTTGCCCAGGTTGGCCAGGGTGGCGTCGTTGTCCACACCGTGGTCGTGCAGTACGCCGCAGTGGCCGTGGCTGGTGTATTCGCAGAAGCAGGTGTCGGACATCACCACCATTTCCGGCACGGTGTCCTTGCAGATGCGTGACATGCGCGCGACCAGGCCGTTTTCGTTCCAGGTGTCGCTGCCGACGGCGTCCAGGTTGTGCGAAACGCCAAAGGTCATCACCGACTTGATACCAGCGCGGGCATAGCGCTCGATTTCCTGGGCCAGCAGCTTCTCGGGGATGCGGTTGACGCCCGGCATGCTGGTGATCGGCACGAAGTCATCGATACCCTCTTCGACGAAGATCGGCAGGATCAGGTCTTCAAGGCGGAACTCGGTTTCCTGGAAGATCGTGCGCAGGGACTCGTTCTGGCGCAGGCGGCGTGGACGAACGGACGGGAATTGGTTGGACATGACAGCTCCAGGGAATTTGAACGGCGTATACCTTATGCCTGTCGCGCGCCAGTGAAAAGGCCGGATGACGAGATATTGTCTTGCGTCAAAGGCAATGGCTGCATTTTTCCTGTGCCGGCCTCTTCGCGGGTAAACCCGCTCCCACGGGATTCGCGCTGTACTTGTGGGAGCGGGTTTACCCGCGAAGAGGCCAGTGCAGGCAACCTATTACTGCAGCCAGGGCGGCGCAGGCTCCTCTGCCCTGGCCACACCGGCCTCAGCCTCGGCCCGCGCGGCTCGCCGGCGCGCATCATCCAGCCGGGCCGCATCGATCTCGCGCATCACCCCGGCCACGTCAGCCGCATGCTCGTCATCCTCGAACAACCCCGTCAGTGGGCTGTCCGGGCGCAGTTCGCCCGCCTCGTACAAGGCCCACATTTCCTGCGCATACCGGGTACTTTTCAGCTCCGGCGCAAAGCGCCCGAAATAATGGGCCATGTTGGCCACATCGCGCTGCAGCATGCTGAAGGCATGGTTGTTGGCCGCTGCATCCACCGCTTGCGGCAAGTCGATGATCACCGGCCCGTCCGGGCCAAGCAGCACGTTGAACTCCGACAGGTCGCCGTGCACCAGCCCGGCACACAGCATCAGCACGATCTGGCGAATGACGAAGGCATGGTACGCCCGGGCTTCCTCGGCTTCGAGGTGTACGTCGTTCAGGCGCGGGGCCGCGTCACCGTCGGCATCGGTCACCAGCTCCATCAACAGCACGCCGTCCTGAAAATCGTAGGGCCTGGGAACCCTCACGCCAGCGCCGGCCAGGCGGAACAGCGCCGCCACTTCGGCGTTCTGCCAGGCGTCTTCGGCTTCCTTGCGGCCGTACTTGCTGCCCTTGGCCATGGCCCGGGCCTGACGGCTGTTGCGAACCTTGCGGCCCTCCTGGTACTCGGCAGCCTGGCGGAAACTGCGCTTGTTGGCTTCTTTATAAACCTTGGCGCAGCGCACCTGGCTGCCACAGCGCACCACATACACGGCGGCTTCCTTGCCACTCATCAACGGCCGCAGTACTTCGTCGACCAGGCCGTCTTCGATCAGGGGTTCGATTCTTTTGGGTGTCTTCATCAGGCTGCGTTCGGGGTCCTGGCTGTGATGGCGGACATCCTCTCACAGCCTGATGCGACTTGCTCGTCTGTCTTCAGGCCGAGCGACTCAAGCGCCCTGCCCTACGCTGCCAACCACCGCCTCGCGCGCCCGGCGCCGTGTGACCAGAAGGCCCGAACACACCACCAGTACCGCCAGCACCATGGTCGATACTACTTCCAGACGGTGATCCGGGCGGAACAGCATCAGTACCAGCACGCCGCTGATGAACAGGATCACGCCCCAGGTCAGCCATGGGAACAGCCACATGCGGTAGCCCAACGTCTTGCCCTGTGCAGTCAGGCGCTGACGCAGGCGCAGCTGGGAAACGGCGATCACCAGATACACCAGCAGGGCAATGGCGCCGGAGCTTGCCATGAGGAAGCCGAACACCTTGGCCGGGACCAGGTAATTGGCAATCACCGCCAGGAAAGCTGCGCCTGTGGACAGCAGCACAGCCACCACAGGGGTGCCGCTGCGGCTGGTCACCTGGGCACAGGCCGGCGCATCACCGCGGCGGCTCAGCGAGTAGACCATGCGCGAAGCGGTATACAGCGACGAGTTGAGGCAACTGGTCACCGACGTCAGCACCACGAAGTCGATGATGGCCTTGGCATTCGGCACGCCCAGGGTGTCCAGCACCGTGACATAGGACCCTTCGGTGGCCAGGCGCGGGTCAGTCCACGGCACCAGCGCGATGACGATGAAGATCGACAGGATATAGAACAGCGTGATCCGCCAGATCACCGAGTTGGTGGCCTTGGAAATATGCTTGCCCGCTTCATCCGATTCGGCTGCGGCAATGGTCACCACTTCGGCGCCGAGGAACGAGAACATGGTAATCAGCATGGCGCTCAGCACCGCACCAAAACCGTTGGGCATGAAGCCGCCACTGTCCCACAGGCGGGACACGCCGCTGACACCGGAGCCTGGCAGCAGGCCGAAGATGGCGCATACCCCTAGCGCGATGAAGCCGACAATGGCCACCACCTTGACCAACGCCAGCCAGAACTCGAACTCACCGTAGTTCTTCACGCTGAACAGGTTGGTGGCGGTCAGCAACAGGGTAATCACCAACGACAAGACCCAGATCTCCAGCTGCGGGACCCAGGAGTTGATGATGGTGGCGGCGATATTGGCCTCGATGGGGATGATCAGTACCCAGAACCACCAATACAGCCAGCCGATGGTGTAGCCGGCCCATTTGCCGATGGCGAGGTCGGCATAGGTAGAGAACGAACCGGTGTCCGGTGAAGCAACGGCCATTTCGGCCAGCATGCGCATCACCAGCACCACCAGCGCGCCGGCCAGGATATAGGCCAGGATGGTGGCGGGCCCTGCCTCGGCAATCGCACGGCCGGAGCCGACGAACAGGCCGGCACCGATCACGCCGGCAATGGACAGCATGGTGACATGCCGGGATTTCAATCCATGACTCAAATTGTTCTTGTGGGTTTGCATGGCGCTACCTTGTTGTTTTTGTCATGCCCACGCTGGGGCCGCCGGCTTGCACGTCACCGACGCAGGCGCGAAAAAGCCCGCCCTGCCCCAGATGGTGAGTAGGGCAGTACGGGTTGAGGAAAACGAAACCGCAGGGCGTATTACGGGTAGGTCAGCCGGCAGCCCGCTGACGAGGCGCCAGGTCGGCCTTGGGGAAACTGCCGCCCTGGCGACCGACCTGCTCGCATACCTTGTCGACGATGTACGCGCCGATCGGGATGGCGGAGGTGGCGGCCGGCGACGGTGCGTTGCACACGTTGACGCTGCGAGCGGTGTTGACGAACAGGAAGTCGTCGATCAGCTTGCCGTCACGCGATACGGCCTGGGCACGCACGCCGGCCGGATAAGGCGTGAGGTCGGCCTTGGTGATGCTCGGGCAGTATTTCTGGACCTGCTTGAGGTAACCACCCTTGAACAGCGAGTTCTTCATCTCGATCAGGCCTGGGCGGAAGTTCTTCGCCAGCACCTTGAGGATGCCGGGGGTGGTCAGGGTCTGGAACAGGTCGGCTGGGCTGACATCGCGCTTGCGGTAACCCTCGCGCTTCATTGCCAGCACGGCGTTGGGGCCAACGGTCACGGTGCCGTCGATCATGCGAGTCAGGTGCACCCCCAGGAACGGCATGGACGGGTCGGGAATCGGGTAGATCAGGTGGTTGACGATCTGGTTGTGCTGCTTGGGCAGCAGGTAGTACTCGCCACGGAACGGGCAGATGACGAACTCGGTCCGCAGGCCCAGCATGCTCACCACGCGGTCGGCCATCAGGCCCGAGCAGGTCACCAGGAAACGGCTGCGCAACTCATCGTCATGATGGTCGCCACGCGTGCGCACGACCACTTCGCTGGCCAACTCCTGCAGGCCGACCACCTCGGCGCCATAGCGGATCTCACCGCCGGCGCGCTGGAACTCGGCGCCCATGGCCGCAGTCACTTCGGCGTAATTGACGATACCGCTGGAGGGCACGAAGATGCCGCCCATGCCAACGATATTGGGCTCGCGCTCGCGCAGTTCGGCCGCCGACAGCCAGTAGCGCTCCAGGCCATTGGCCGCGGTGCGCTCCCACAGCGCCTTCATGCGCTGCATTTCCAGGTCGTTGGTAGCCACCAGCAGCTTGCCGCATTCATCGAAGCGGATACCGTGCTGGGTGCAGAAAGCCTTGGTGGCCTTGTTGCCTTCCAGGCAGAAGCGCGCCTTGAGGCTGCCGGGGGTGTAATACACGCCGGCGTGGATCACGCCGCTGTTGTGGCCGGTCTGGTGGCGGGCCGGGCCGGACTCTTTCTCCAGCAGGAGAATCTTCGCATCCGGGTAGACCTTGATCAGGTGCATGGCCGTGGACATGCCCACAATGCCACCGCCAATGATGATGAAATCGTACACAGCCTTACCTCACACGCAGGCATTGCCTGACTGGCTCACCAAGGCCCGCGCGGGCCCTGGTGGCATCGTTTTGTGCAAAGACGCGTGGGCGGGCGCCCGCCCCGCGCCCTGTCATTATTGCCCGCGCTGGTACAGCGGTTTGGGGAAGGCCACGTAACCGCGCTGGCGCATCAGCTCGCGGCGCAGGCCTTCGTGCGGCGTGAAGCGGTCGCGGCCATGCAGCCAGAACAGGTTGTTGATCAGCAGGAAGCTACCCACACCGACCGGTACCGAAAGCTTCTTCTCGCTGCCTTCCAGCGATTCGGACAAGGCGTTCAGCCAGATGCCCTCCTCGTAGTTTTCCGGCTGCACGAACTGGTCGATGTAGCGCATGGTCGGGCGGCCTTCGGCATCGGTGTCGAATACCGAGTGGAACACATCTTCGGACACCTTCTTGCTCGGCGGTGCGGTCCAGCGCATTTCGCGACGGGCCAGCGGGTGGCGGAAGAATTCGTCGCACTGCTCCCAGTCGTCCAGGTGCAGCAGCAGCGAGTTGCCGCCTTCCATGTTCTTTTCGTCGATCTTCAGCATCAGCACGTAGTCGGTGATCTGGTTGACGAAGGTGCCGTCGTTGTGCAGCTCCATGACCCGGTGCGGCTGGCGCAGGTAGCTGTCGGAGTTGTCGGTGTTGACCACCACGAAGCGGGCATAGAACTGGCCGCTCATGGCGTCGTAGTTGGAGCGGCCGATCAGGTGTGCGCAGGCGGTGGTGAACTTGACCATGTCCTCGGCCTGGCTCACGTCATCCAGGCCGACCGGGGTGATCAGCATGCCGCCGCTGGCGCGGTTGAGGATGGTATTGAGCAGCACCGGCCGCAGGGTGCCCTGGCACAGCTCGTCGAGGATCTCGCCAACCCGGAAGCGCAGGAACGACTTGTACTCCAGCGCCTGCACCGGCCACTGGGCAACAGCCTGGACGAACGCTTCGACCGTTTCGCGGGCAAAGGTGAGCTCAAGCAGGCGCGGCGACTGTTTCGAAGGGGCGATGGTGTAACCACGCGGCTCGAGCGGCAGTGGCATCACAAGTTCGTCGATCTGCGTAAAAGCGTTCATGGCAGTGTCCTGGCAGAAAAAATGAGTAGCGCCGTCCGGGCATGACCTGGATCAGTGCGGGCGAGCTAAAATTATCGCCATAAACGCAAAATGTCTACATTTTTATTTTTCAAAGACAGAATGTGTTTTTGTCCATTGTTTTTCGCCGGCGAACGCTTTCGGTATGATCGACAAAACCGTTTGAGGAACAGGACCTTGGAAGCGCTCGCCCCCCGACAAAACTCAGCATTCAGCGGGTATGAGAGGCTCAAGAAGGACATCATCCGCGGCGTGTTCAAACCCGGCGAAAAGCTGCTGATGAGCACCCTGAAGGAGCGCTACGACCTGGGCGTGGGCCCGCTGCGCGAAGCACTGTCGCAGTTGGTGGCCGAGCACCTGGTCAACGCGATCAGCCAGAAGGGCTACCGTGTGGCGCCCATGTCGCTGGACGAGATGAACGACATCTACGATGCCCGCGCCAACCTGGAGGCGATGATCATCACCCTGGCCATCGAGCGTGGCGACGACGCCTGGGAGGCGTCGGTACTGGCCCACTCGCATACCCTGGCCAAGGTGGTGGAAGTGAAGACCCGCGAACAGCGCCTGGATGTGTGGGACGAACGGCACAAGGCATTCCACACGGCCATTGCCTCGGGCTGCGGCTCCAAGCACCTGCTGCAGGCGCGCACTTACCTGTTCGACCAGGCCGAGCGCTACCGGCACCTGTGGCTGACCCAGACGGTGTTTTCCGAACAGGCCCTGGAACTCAAGCGCCAGGAGCATGCGGCCCTGGTGGAAGTGATTCTGGCCCGGGACGCCAAGCGCGCCAGCGCCATGATGCGCTCGCACCTGATGACTCCGGTGCCGATCATTGCGCAGATCATGCATGCCGAGGGTATCGGCGCACGTTGAAAGACCGCGGCGCCTGCTTCGCGGGTAAACCCGCTCCCACAGGGATGTCACCGCCCTTGGGGGTGACGCTGCACCTGTGGGAGATTCTATGGTTTTCAGCAAGCCAGTTTCGCGCCTTTAGTGACGTATTCGTCCTGATTTTTCATCAGGGCGAATGCCACCCGCGCGAGCTTTCTTGCCAGGATTACCAACGCTTGGGTTGTTGCTTTACCACTGCTCCGATGCTGTTCGTAAAGCCCTTTCCAGGCTGCCGATCTGCTGGCCGCCATCGCAGCGTTGTGCAATAAGCGACGAATTTCTGAACAACCTCGCTTGGTGAGGCGACGTCGCCCATTCTTCTGTCCGGAATCACTGACTCGTAAATCCATTCCTAGGAATGCAATGTACGAGTCACTGCTTTTGAACTCGCCCCTTGTAAAAGCCATCACCAATGCTGCGGCGGTGAGAAAACCAATGCCCTCTACTGCCTGGCAGCGAGCGACTTGTTCCTGCAGCCCAGCGTCTCGCAGTACTTCTTTAATCTTCTTTTGAATCAACTGATCCAGCCGATCTATCGACTTCACAAAAGTTTCGAAGGCGGCTTTCAAAAGGCTTTCGTTAGCCCAGCTCTGAGTCATTGCAGTACGAGCAGTCACCAAGGCGGCTCTGCGTCGCAAGAGGCTCTGAAGCTTGCCGTAGACAGCGGGAGGCGGGCTCCAAGGGCGAAGGTCCTCGCCTTCATTTTTTAAAAAACGGGACAGCAACCGAGCATCGGAGGGGTCGGTTTTAACCCGTCCCCCAACACTCTTCCGGTAGTTGCTCAATTGAAAACCATCGATGACATAGACCTCGAAGCCTAGGCTGTGGGCCAATTCAACCAGGTCCAAGTGATAGACGTTGGTCGCCTCAACAGCGATAGCGGTGTTGAGGGGTTGTTGCTTGAGCCACCTTCTGATCTCGAGTTTGGAGTTTTTGAGCCTGATGATCTCGTCGCGATCATCGTGGTGGATAACCAGCTCAGCTTTCGCGACATCCGCACCCACGATCAACTTACCTACCTGCATTGCCATGGGCCGCTCCTCACGTTATGGTTTTTCGGCTTGAAGGGGTTTCACCAAGAGGCGCTGGCTTGTTTCTATCGTCGCTTGCAAACGATGCATTCTTTATCGGCGCTTTGGTGGAAGGGGTGGGGCGATGTCTCCCACGGTCTGTACTGCTGTGAACAGTCAGAATCGGGCATTTAGTCCCACCACCCCTTCAAGTCTAACCATACAAGCGGGTTTACCCGCGAAGAGGCCAGTGCAGGCAAAACACGCCAGATGAATTTTTCTTAAATCGCCGTTTGGCTATTCTTTGGCACAATCAAGTCTCCATTAGATGCCCGGGAACCAGCATGCCTCGCGTACTGACCATCGAAGACGACGCCGTCACCGGCCAGGAAATCGTCGCCGAACTTACCAGCCACGGCCTTGAGGTGGATTGGGCCGACAATGGCCGTGAAGGCCTGGCCAAGGCCATTGCCGGCGGCTACGACCTGATCACTCTGGACCGCATGCTGCCCGAGGTCGATGGCCTGACCATCGTCACCACGCTGCGCAACCTCAAGATTGCCACGCCGATCCTGATGATCAGCGCCCTCTCCGACGTCGACGAGCGGGTGCGCGGCCTGCGTGCCGGGGGTGACGACTACCTGACCAAACCGTTCGCCTCCGACGAGATGGCCGCGCGGGTCGAAGTGCTGCTGCGCCGCAACAGCGTGCCCATGACCCAGACCCGCCTGCAGGTCGCCGACCTGCAACTGGACCTGATTAGCCACGAAGCCCGCCGTGGCGAACAGACCCTCAACCTGCTGCCCACCGAATACAAGCTGCTGGAGTACCTGATGCGCCATAGCGGCCAGGTGATCACGCGGATGATGATTTTCGAGGAAGTCTGGGGCTACCACTTCGACCCGGGCACCAACCTGATCGACGTACACATCGGTCGCCTGCGCAAGAAAATCGACTCGCCCGGCCAGTCGCCGCTGATCCGTACGGTACGGGGCTCCGGCTATGCCATTGCTGAACCCGTCTAAGGGCTGGAGCTCCTCGACCAGCCGCCTGCTGGCGCTGTACAGCTTTCTGTTCGTGGCCTGGAGCAGCATCCTCATGGGGGTGCTGTACTTCGAGGTGTCCAGCTACCTGAACAAACTCACCCGCCATTCGATGCTGCAGCGCCAGCACCTGTTCGCGCACATGAGCGGCAAACAGCTGGACGACGCCCTGGTCGCCAGCCAGGCCTTCGAGGAACGCAGCTTCGACGCCTACGGCCTGTTCGACAACCAGCTCAACCCGATCGGCGGGCGCATTCGCGCCATCCCGCCAGAGCTGGGGCTGGACGGCAAGGTTCACGAACTCAAGCGCTGCCTGGACGCCGACGACCCGCACATGCCGCGTGACAGCTGCGACGCGGTGGCGATCAAGGTGCAGGATGGCCGCTGGCTGGTGCTGGTGCGCGACAACGGCTCGCTGTTCGTGGTCACCCGGATCATCCTGCATGCCCTGCTTTGGGGGATCTCGCTGACCCTGATCCCGGGCTTTGCCGGCTGGTACCTGCTGAGGCGCCGCCCACTCAAGCGCATCCGCGCGATCCAGGCCCAGGCCGAACTGATCGTCGCCGGTGACCTTACCCACCGCCTGCCGCTGTCGGCCCGGCGCGACGAGCTGGACATGCTGGCGGCCATCGTCAACGCCATGCTCGACCGCATCGAGCGGCTGATGCATGAGGTCAAGGGCGTGTGTGACAACATCGCCCACGACCTGCGCACCCCGCTCACGCGCCTGCGCGCCCAGCTGTACCGCATTCGCCAGCAAAGTGACGCTGACTCCACCCAGGCCGAGGCACTGGACCAGGCCATTAGCGAAACCGACACCCTGATGGCGCGTTTTCGCGGGTTGTTGCGCATCAGCGAACTGGAAGACCGCCAGCGGCGGGCCGGTTTCGTCCAGCTTGACCCGCACGAGTTGCTGGTCGAGCTGCACGACTTCTACCTGCCGTTGGCAGAAGATGGTGGCATCCGCCTGGAACTGCAGCAGCCGGCCGAACTGTCGGCATTGCATGGTGACCGCGAACTGCTGTTCGAGGCACTGGCCAACCTGGTGGGCAACGGCATCAAGTTCACGCCCGAGGGTGGGCTGGTGCGGATAACGGCGACGCAGGACGACAAGGGCCTGCACCTGGCCATCGAGGACAGCGGGCCGGGTATTCCGGAAGAGGAACGGGCGGCAGTGCTGAAGCGCTTCTACCGTAGCGATGAAGGCCACCGCCATGCGGGGTTCGGGCTGGGTTTGTCGATCGTTGCGGCGATCGTCGACCTGCATGGGTTCGGACTGGAGGTGGGGGAAAGCGAGCTGGGTGGGGCCAGGTTGGTGTTGCACTGCCCGCTTGTGGGCCTGGCCAAATAGAAACGGGGCCGCTTTGCGGCCCATCGCGACACAAGGCCGCTCCTACAGGGATTACGCAAGCATTGAATGCGGCGCTATTCCTGTAGGAGCGGCCTTGTGTCGCGATGGGCTGCAGCGCAGCCCCCTTTAAACCGATCAGTCGGCCAGACGCCAGGTAGTCCCACCCTTGCCGTCTTCCAGCACCACACCCATGGCGGTCAGCTGGTCGCGAATGCGGTCGGACTCGGCCCAGTTCTTGTCCGCACGCGCCTGCAGGCGAGCCTGGATCAAGCCCTCGACCTCAGCGGCATCCACCTTGCCTTCGGCACCGGCACGCAGGAAGTCATCGGCTTCCAGCTGCAGCACACCCAGCACATCACCCAGCTCGCGCAGGCGACCGGCCAGGCCGGCAGCAGCCTCGACGTCGCTTTCGCGCAGGCGGTTGATCTCGCGCACCAGGTCGAACAGCACGGCGCAGGCTTCGGGGGTACCGAAGTCGTCGTTCATGGCCACGCTGAAGCGCTCGACAAACTCTTCACCACCCTTGGCCGCTACCCGTGGCAAGCCACGCAGGGCGTGGTAGAAGCGCTCCAGCGCGCCCTTGGCATCGCGCAGGCTGTCTTCCGAGTAGTTGATCGCGCTGCGGTAGTGGCTGGCCACCAGCAGGTAGCGCACCACTTCCGGGTGATACTTCTCGAGCACGTCGCGAATGGTGAAGAAGTTGTTCAACGACTTGGACATCTTCTCGCCATTGATACGAATCATGCCGCAGTGCATCCAGGCGTTGGCGTACTGCTTGCCGGTGGCCGCCTCGCTCTGGGCAATCTCGTTCTCGTGGTGCGGGAACTCCAGGTCGCTACCGCCGCCGTGGATGTCGAAGCTTTCACCCAGGCAGCAGGTGGACATCACCGAGCACTCGATGTGCCAGCCCGGACGCCCCGGGCCCCATGGCGACTCCCAGCTCGGCTCGCCCGGCTTGACGCCCTTCCACAGCACGAAGTCCAGCGGGTCCTGCTTGGCTTCGTCGACCTCGATACGGGCACCGATGCGCAGGTCTTCGATCTTCTTGCGCGACAGCTTGCCGTAGCCGACGAACTTGCCGACGCGGTAGTACACGTCACCATTGCCCGGGGCATAGGCATAACCCTTGTCGATCAGGGTCTGGATCATCGCGTGCATGCCGGCGATATGGTCGGTGGCACGCGGCTCCTGGTCCGGCGGCAGGATGTTCAGGCGGCGCTCGTCTTCGTGCATCGCGTCGATCATGCGGGCGGTCAGGGCGTCGAAGCTTTCGCCGTTCTCGTTGGCCCGGTTGATGATCTTGTCATCGATGTCGGTGATGTTGCGCACGTAGGTCAGCTCGTAGCCGCTTTTGCGCAGCCAGCGGGTGACCAGGTCGAAGGCCACCATGCTGCGGCCATGGCCCAGGTGGCAGTAGTCGTACACGGTCATGCCGCACACGTACATGCGCACCTTGTTGCCATCCAGCGGCTTGAAGGTTTCCTTCGTTTTGCTCAGCGTGTTGTAGATGGTAAGCACGGCGGTTCCTCAGCTGCCCCAGGAGTCACGCAGGGTGACAGTGCGGTTGAACACCGGGCGGCCCGGCTGGCTGTCCTTCAGGTCGGCGCAGAAGTAGCCTTCGCGTTCGAACTGGAAACGGTCCTCGGGCTGCGCCTGGGCCAGCGACGGCTCAGCGCGGCAGCCGCTGAGCACTTGCAGCGAGCCTGGGTTGATGTTGTCCAGGAAGCTGCCGCCCTCCTCGGTCTTTTCCGGGTTCGGCGAGCGGAACAGGCGGTCGTACAGGCGCACTTCGCACTCAACGCTGCCCTCGGCCGGCACCCAGTGGATCACGCCCTTGACCTTGCGGCCTTCCGGGTTCTTGCCCAGGGTGTCCGGGTCGTACGAGCAGCGCAGCTCGACGATGTTGCCGTCGGCATCCTTGATCGCCTCGTCGGCGCGAATCACGTAGCTGCCGCGCAGGCGCACTTCACCGGCCGGTTCCAGGCGCTTGTAGCCCTTCGGCGGCTCTTCCATGAAGTCGTCGCGGTCGATGTACAGTTCACGGGAGAACGGCAGCACGCGCACACCCATGTCTTCCTTCGGATGGCGCGGCAATTCGAGCTGCTCGACCTGGCCTTCCGGGTAGTTGGTGATGACCACTTTCAGCGGGCGCAGCACGCACATGGCGCGCGGTGCGGTGCGGTCCAGGTCGTCACGGATGCTGAACTCGAGCATCGACATGTCGACCACGCCGTCGGAACGGTTGGTGCCGATCATTTCGCAGAAGTTGCGGATCGAAGCCGGGGTGTAGCCACGGCGACGGAAGCCGGACAGGGTCGACATGCGTGGGTCGTCCCAGCCTTCGACGTGCTTTTCGTCTACCAGCTGCTTGAGCTTGCGCTTGGACGTGATGGTGTAGTTCAGGTTCAGGCGGCTGAACTCGTACTGGCGCGGGTGCGCCGGCACCGGCAGGTTGTCGAGGAACCAGTCGTACAGCGGACGATGGCCTTCGAACTCCAGGGTGCAGATCGAATGGGTGATGCCCTCGATGGCGTCCGACTGGCCGTGGGTGAAGTCGTAGTTCGGGTAGATGCACCACTTGTCACCGGTCTGGTGGTGGTGGGCATGGCGGATACGGTACAGGATCGGGTCGCGCAGGTTCATGTTCGGCGAGGCCATGTCGATCTTGGCCCGCAGCACGCGCTCGCCATCCTTGAACTCGCCGGCCTTCATGCGGGCGAACAGGTCGAGGTTCTCGTCAACGCTGCGCTCGCGGAACGGGCTGTTCTTGCCCGGCTCCTTGAGGTTGCCACGGTATTCCTTGGCCTGCTCGGGGGTAAGGTCGCAGACGTAGGCCTTGCCACGCTTGATCAGCTCGACCGCCCAGTCGTGCAACTGGTCGAAGTAGTCGGAGGCGTAGCGCACATCGCCGGCCCAGTCGAAGCCCAGCCACTTGACATCGCTCTGGATGGCGTCGATGTACTCCTGGTCTTCCTTGGCCGGGTTGGTATCGTCGAAACGCAGGTGGCAGACGCCCCCGAATTCCTTGGCCAGGCCGAAGTTGACGCAGATCGACTTGGCGTGACCGATGTGCAGGTAGCCATTGGGCTCCGGCGGGAAACGGGTGACGATGCTGCTGTGCTTGCCCGAGTCCAGGTCGGCCTGGATGATCGGCCGCAGGAAATTCGCAGGGACAGCGGGGGCGCCTTTGGCAGCGGCGTTGGGCGCGTTGTCGGCAGTGGGCTTGCTCATAGGATCCTTGAATGCACGTGTCCGGCCTGGGTAGGCCGATTGAATCAAAGGGCCTATCATAGCCGAAGCAGTCAAGCTGCTGACAGTCGGGCCCGGACAAACTGGCGTGATTTATCACGGCTTTTTGCCGCAGCCTGGCAAAATGGCCAGTGCGCGCCATGTGTCGCGATCGCCTGATCCTGCGTCAGGTGATGACCCGCGCCCTGCGCACCCTAATTCCGATTGCCTTGAAAGAGCGAGTTTCAGCATGTCCAAAGTCAAACTGAGCACCAACCACGGCGACATCGTCCTGCAACTGGACGCCGAGAAAGCGCCGCTGACTACCGAAAACTTCGTTCAGTACGTCAAGGACGGCCACTACAATGGCACCGTGTTCCACCGCGTGATCAAGGGCTTCATGATCCAGGGCGGCGGCTTCGAGCCTGGCATGAGCCAGAAGAAGACCCGCGCCAGCATCCAGAACGAAGCCGACAACGGCCTGAAGAACAAGAAGTACAGCATCGCCATGGCCCGTACCATGGAGCCGCACTCCGCCTCGGCGCAGTTCTTCATCAACTCGTCCGACAACGACTTCCTCAACCACAGCGGCAAGAACGTTCAGGGCTGGGGCTACGCGGTATTCGGCGAAGTGATCGAAGGCCGTGAAATCGTCGACGCCATCGAAAAGGTCGCCACCGGTTCCAAGGCTGGCCACCAGGACGTGCCGAAGGACGACGTGATCATCGAGAAAGCCGAGATCGTTGAGTGATCCTGCTGATCTCCGATCTGCACCTGCAAGAAGAACGCCCGGACATTACCCGGGCGTTTCTTGATCTGCTCGATGGCCGTGCCCGCCACGCCAAGGCGTTGTACATCCTTGGCGACTTTTTCGAAGCCTGGATCGGCGACGATGCCATGACGCCCTTCCAGCAGTCGGTCTGCCAGGCCATGCGTCGGCTGAGCGACAGCGGCACGGCCATCTATCTGATGCATGGCAACCGTGATTTCCTGATCGGCCAAGCCTTCTGCGACGCTGCGGGCTGCACGTTGCTGCACGACCCCAGCGTGATCGAGCTGGGTGGCGAGCAGGTGCTGCTGATGCATGGCGATACCTTGTGCACCCGCGACCTGGCCTACATGAAAATGCGCCGCTTGCTGCGCAACCCGCTGAGCCTGTGGGTGTTGCGGCACCTGCCGCTGTCGGCCCGCTACAAGCTGGCACGCAAGCTACGCAGCGAAAGCCGCTCGCAAACGCGGATGAAGTCCACCGAGATCGTCGATGTCACGCCAGAGGAAGTGCCGAAGGTAATGGCAGCGCATGGTGTACGTACCTTGGTGCATGGGCATACCCATCGGCCGGCGATACACAAGCTGGTGGTCGATGGGCAACCGGCACGGCGTATCGTGCTGGGCGACTGGGACCGCCGTGGCTGGGCCTTGCAGGTTGACGAGCAAGGCTTTCAGCTGGCGCCGTTCGAGTTTTCCTGACCAACCGAGTCGCCTTCTTCGCGGGTAAACCCGCTCCCACAGGTATCGTGCTGCTTGCAGCCCTGGTGCAGCACCTGTGGGAGCGGGTTTACCCGCGAAGAGGCCGGCACAGGCTTATACCTCAAGGCCGGCTGACCACCGCCCCCTTGTCCCCCTCACTGATCACCAGTTCCCGGTACTCCGGGTCAGCCTTGATCTGCGCCTCGGTAAACGGAATCACCGCCAGTTGCCCGGCTGCAAACGCCTTGGTCTGATCACCGGCATGCACCGAAGCCGCTTCACTGGACTGGGAAAACGCCAGCAGCCCACGGGCCTCTGGCCCCTGGTCGGTAAAACTGACCAGTTGCAGGTAGCTGGTACCACTGACCACCAACCGCTTGCCCTGCCCATGCGGCACGCTGTAGATCGCGTTGTACACGCCCAACGCCTGCGGGCCACCCGGCACCGGCGTACCATCGCCCGCCTGTTGCACCTGCCCCCAACGCACCTCCCCTGCCATACCGCTGTCACGCACCTGCTCGAGCGACGCCAATGCGGCCTGATGCAACAGCTTGCGCACGGCCGCCTGCTCGACCGCCAACCCGCGCGGGGTATGCTGCGGATCGGCAGGGTCAAAGGCCACCCGCCAGCTTTGCGGGTGCTCGGCCAGGGCATCGTACAGGTTCTGGAAATGTATCAGCCCAATGCCACTGTCCAGGTCAGCCTTGCCATTCCAGGCCGCCAGGCTGCTGCATACGGCCCGCACATCCGCGTCGGCGCCCTTGCACCACTGCAGCAGGTCAGGCAGTAGCAGGCTGGCCAGGTAGACCTCGTCATCGGTCACCATGCGCTGCAGGTCGTCAGCGCCCAGGCGGGCCGTACCCTGCAGGCGTTGCAGGGCAAAGCGGCCACGCATGCCCAGCGGCTGGTCACTGCGGCTGACCAGCGGCGAATAACCGGTCAGCGGCTGCGCCGGGTTGGCCATCCAGGCCGGGTCGTTGGAGTTCTGCACGAAATCTTCGCGTTCCAGGCTCGGCAGAAGCCGCGCAGGGAAAATCCCCGGCTGTGCGGCCTGCGCATCGACCTTCCACTGGCACGCGCTGCGGGAGCCATCCAGTACTACCAGGCGCCCTTGTGCCTGCGGGTTGCTGCACGTGCTCAGCAGTTGCTGATCCACATAAGGCACCACTGACTGGTTCAGGTACAGGGCCTTGCCAGCCTGGTCCACCGACAGTGTGTTGACCCAGGGGATGCCCTGCAGCTGTTCGATCGAGCGTTTCAACGCCACCAGGCTGTCTGCATGGTTGATCTGGTACCACTGCTGCAACACCCGGGTGTTCTCGAGGTTGGCGTCGCGCAGGCTGTAGGCAGCATGTGCATCCCAGTCCAGGCGCCCCGGCCATTGCACCACCGGGCCGAATTGCGAGCTGTAGACCTGGCGCTGCACCTGGCTCAGGCTGCCATCCTCGGCCTTTACCGCAACACTGACGGTTTGCCGGGCCAACGGCAGCGACTTGCCATCGAGCAGGTAGCGGGTCGGGTCCTTGGGGTCGAGTTGCAGGCGGTACAGGGTGAAGTGATTCGACGTATCGACGGTGTGCGTCCAGGCCAGATGCTGGTTGAAGCCGATGTTGACCACCGGCAGGCCCGGCAATGCCGCCCCCATCACATCGAGCTGGCCGGGAATGGTCAGTTGCATCTGATAGAAACGCATGCCCCCCATCCACGGGAAGTGCGGGTTGGCCAGCAACAGACCACGGCCATTGGCCGAACGCCGGGCCCCGACAGCCACCGCATTGCTACCGCGCTCCGTGGCAAAACGCTGTTGCCTGGCCAGCGCCGCGGCAAACCCTGCCGGCGCCGGCTGGCTGGCCTGCATTGGCGGTTGCGCCCCGGCCAGCGCTTCGACGAACTGCCCGACACCGCCTTCGGCGAGCAGCCGACGGGTCAGCCTGACCAGGTCCTCGCTGCTTATCGGCCGCAGCCACTCGCCGGTGCCACATTCGGCGGGCAACCCTTGGCTGCGGCGCTCGGCCAGCGCCCGGTTGAACCCGCTGGCATAACCTGCCAGCAGCGCCCGTACCGGTGCCGGCTGCGCCTGCAAGAACGCATCGACTGCCGCCGGAGTGTTGAGCCAGGTGAAGAATACGTCGCTGGCCAGATTGTCACGCTGCTCAAGGGTCTTGCCCTTGGCACCGAAGTAGCGTGAGCGCTCGCCACTCACGGTCAGCACTTCATTGGCCAGCAGGCACAAGTTGTCCTGGGCGTAGGCGTAGCCGATGCCATAACCCAGGCCGCGCTCGTCCTTGGCCACGATGTGCGGCACACCGTAAGTGGTTCGGCGAATCTGCGCACTGGCATCGGCTGCGGCGGACTGCACCGGCACTGCGCCAACGCTGAAGGCTACCAGGGCGGCGGCCAGGCCAGCGCAAGTCATGGGACGGGAAAGTGGAAACACAGGCACTCCTCGGCTTCGGGGATCATCCCGATCAGACGAATGGCCAAATGAAAATTTTACGTATTACAAGGCAATGGAACGTCTTGAACAGAACCAGATTTTTTTTGCGAGTGGGCTGCAGTTTTTCCGTTCTCATTCGTCCTAGTAAGTGAGGCACCCAAATTTCGGGTTCGTCCACGAAAAGGAGCATTCACATGTACAACCCGCAACCCTCGATCCAGGCTGGGCGCGTCCCAGGCAAAGCGCCCAGGGAACAGGACGTTTTTGCTGACGAACGCATCGGCAACGAACAGATCCGCGAGCTTTTGCGCAGTTTCGGCCTGCGTACCAGCCTGATCCGCCTCAAGGTCATCGATGCCTTGCACGCCGCCGACCGCAATGGCCGCAGCATTGGCGTGCGCGGCGTGCACGCGCAGCTGGAACAGCTGGATATCCCGCTGTCGTTCCTCAGCGTGCGCGAAGTTCTCAAGCGGCTGTGCAGCGAGGGCGTCATCCAGCTGGGCAGCGACAAATGCTACAGCCTCGCCCCCCAGGCGCGCGCCGTGCTGGAACGAACGCCTTTGCGCTGAGCGCATGGCCGGCCATACCTGGCCGGCCCGCCAAAGTCAGGGTTTGACCTTGCGCCGCAGGATGCCGTTGATCACCACGACCACCACGGCGATGGCGATGGCCAGCATCTGGAAGGTCTGCTCACTGATCGTACCCTGCTTCTGCAGGTGGGACAGGCCCAGCATCAGGCCCAGTACCACCAGGATGATCAGAAGGGAGTATTTGAGGCGCTGCACGTGTGTCATCGAAGGTTCCTTGCAACATCAGGGGCAAATGGCTCGCAACGAGCCGCGGCAATGATACAACGGCCACCGGCCCCGGCGCTGCATTTCCTGCTGGGTGGGGCGGCGCCTGCCTGAAAGCATGGTGCTCCCAAGCACCCATGCCGGAGGCACCATGTACAAACCCCTTCTGTTCGCGTCGCTATTGCTGACCCCCTTTTCCCTTCATGCGCTGGACACCCGCCAGGCCTCGACCGAGCAACTGCTCGAACTGGGCCGCGAACTGGCTGCCCACGCCGGCGCCAGCCAATGGCAGCAACTGTGGCAGCGCGTGCGCCAGGCCGGTTACTTGCAGGCAAAAGGTGCGTCGGTGCATTTCACTGCCCCCCAGGCGCAACTGCCAGAGCTGGCCCGGCAAACCCTGGCCCAGGCCGACCGGGTACAAGCGCAACAGCAGACCCAGGCACTGTATCGCCGCAGCTTTGCCGACCAGGTCATCGGCCAGCGTGACGGGCAGCCGCTGCATGCCCTGTGCCTGCTGGTCGATTGGCGCACGCTGCCGCAAGGCATGCGCGACTCCCCTCAGGCCTACCTGCGCAGCGCCAGCCTGTTGAGCAGCTATCCGTGTGATTGATGGTTATCACACCCAGCGCGCAACACAAGGAGTGAGCTGATGGGAAATCACCCGCTACAGCCAGGTGTTGAAGCCATGTCCTACAACGCCGGATATCGCTGCCTGCAAAACCTGTTCACGGAAGCTACAACCCCCAACCCATATGCCGCCTAGCGACATGCCTCGGCTGTCACAGAAAATCCAGTCACACCTTCGACATAACGCCGCTGGTGATCGGGTAGCACAGCCCATCCGTCCCGAAGGAGCGCCATATGCAAATGCCAGACTTGAGCCACATCGATATCAGTCAACTGCCCCACTCGCTGCAGGCCCTGATCGACTGCATCGGCATCGACAACGCCTACCAGCTGACCTGCGCCTACGGCGGCAGGCCCAAGTACATCCCCAAGCACCGCGAGCGCACCAAGCTTGCCGACGTGCTGCCGGCCGAAGCGCTCGACGCGCTGATCAAGCGCTTTGCCGGTGTCGCCCTGGAAATCCCCAAGGCTGACCATTTCATGCGCCAGTTGCGCAACCTGCAGATCCAGAAGGAAAGCGCCAGCGGCCTGTCGCGCAGCCTGCTCGCTGACAAGTACGGCCTGAGCCTGCGCCAGATCGGCAACATCCGCCGGCAGGAACCTTGCGCGCGCTGAAGCCCCGGCATCGTCACCACCACTGACGGCCACGTTTTGAACCCAACCAGAAGAGAACCCAGCAATGTCGATAGATAACAGCCTCATCGGTTCCGTAATCAATGCCTTGCCGATGGACCGCATGATCGCAGGCCCCCTGCAGGCCATGGTCCAGGCCCAGGTCACCGCCAGCAAATCCTACGCCGACTTCCTGATGCAGGTGTGCGTCCAGGACGGCAAGGCCGTGGCTATCCAGTTCGACTACGACGAAACCATCGTCGACGAACAAGGCGAGTACAAGGGCGTGGTCAGCAAGACCATGAAAGTGCCGCTGGTGGCAGCCATCACCCACCCGAACATCTCCATCGAAGAAGGTAACGTCGAGTTCGAGCTGGTCATCAACCAGATGTCGGAAGACGTTTCCAGCAAGGACATGAGCGCCGAGGCAAGCGGCTCGCTGGGCTGGGGGCCGTTCAGGCTCAACGTGAAAGGCAGCGTCAGCCACAAGTCCACGCAAACCCGCAAGACTGACACCCGCGCCCGCTACGCCTTCAACACCACCTTGAAGCGCCAGGACCCGCCTGAAGCGATGATGCGGGTGATCGACTTCCTGACCGACGCCGCGACAAAGCCGACCGTGGTCAAAACCGCCACACTGGAAAGCCAGGACTTGATTTCCCAGGCCGATACCTTGAAGAACCCTGCCGCCGACGGCGCTTCGGCCCTCGCCGCCGCCACCTCTTGAGACGCACCTCCCTGCCCCGAACAGCCCCCCTGACCAGCTACAGGGGGGCACCACCTGGCCTGAGGAGTCGAAGCATTGGATAAATCCCCCGCCCCCATGACTTCCATCGACCTGCGCGAAATCACCCGTGGCCTGCAGGAAGCCGCCAGTGCTACCAACAGCCTGATCGCGCAGCAGTACATCAACCTGTTCGACCAGTTCTTCGAATGCGACACCGAAGCGTTGGGCGCGCCCATGAAAGCCAAAATGGTCGAAGTGGCCATGGACGGCCAGCACATCATGCGCGTACCGCTGTTCGCGCTGGTGTCGCCAAAAGGCCTGGCCCTCGAGCGCATGCAGGTCGACCTTTCGGTAAGGGTCAAAGGCACCGAAGCACAGCAGGCACTGCTGACTGCAGGCGAAACAAAGGCGGCCAGCTTCAAGGTCACCATCGGCGGCCAAAGCCGTCAGGGCGACAGCCGTGACCCTGATGAAGTGCAGATCCGCATGCAGTTCCAGGCCAGCGAACCGCCGGAAGCCCTCAACCGGTTGATCGAGGAATACACCAGCCTGATCATCCCGGTACGCGCCCCCAGCCCGCCGCCATCGCCCGATACCAATGAGTTCATCGAAGCGGCCACTGTCCGTTGACGGCCGCCCCGCGCCAGCTCAGAAGTCGCGCTTGTAGAAGATGTCCAGTGAACTGGCCAGCCCGCTGGCAGCTTCGAGGTACACCTTCTTGCTCAGCTTGTAGCGCAATGCAATGGTGTTGGCGGGCTCGAACACCCCCACCCCGTAGCGCAGGCTCAGTTTCTCGGTAAGGTTGCCGCTGGCGACCACGCTGGTGGTATTGCCCGAACCTTCGGTGTCCAGCTGGAAGTCGTCGATGCCCAGGCTCGAGGCCAGGCTGCCGGTGATGCCGGCGCTACCTGCCAGGCCCAGGCCCAAGGCCGCCTCGGCGAGCATGTTGTTGTCTTCGCCGGACGTGCCCAGCGGCCGCCCCAGTACCAGGTACGACAGCGCCTGCTCCTGGCTCATGGCCGGTTCCGAGAACACTTTGCTTGTGGGCTGCTCGGCACTGCCGCTCAGGCGGATACCGGCAATCACATCGTCGACCTTGCGGATCGCTTCAATGTCCAGGTACGGCTGGTCGATCGGGCCTGCGAACAACAACCGCGCACGGCGGATGGTCAGGCGCTGGCCGTAGGCGCGGTAGCGTCCATCGGCCAGGTTCAGCTCGCCACGGGTGTCGAGGTTGTCGCCGATGTGCACATGGCCGAGCAGGTTGGCCGTGAGACCAAAGCCGCTGAACGAAAGCTTGTCGCGGCCCACTTCGACATCGATGTCCATGGCCATCGCCATGGGCGGTTTGCCCTCTTCGGTCTGGTGGCCGACGATCACCGTGTCATCCGAGACCTTGACGGTGGACGGTGGCAGCTCGCGCACAGTGATCGCACCCTTGGGCACCTGTACCTTGCCGGTCACCGCCAGCTTGTCGTCGATCAGGCGCAAGGTCAGGTCCGGGGCGACCTCCAGCGTCGCATAGGGCTCGACCGTGACGGGCAGTTGCTGGCCCTGCAGACGCAGGTCCATGCCCAGTGCCTGGCCCCAGGTCAGGTTGCCATTGAGCTGGCCACGCCCCGCCTCGCCACTGCGCCAGCCGCCGTTGAGCTGTACCTGCTCCCCGGCAATCAACGCCTGCAATGACAGGTCCTCGAGACTGACCGGCAGCTCGGCACCACTGACTTCGCCGCCACTGAGCATCAGGTTGCCGTTGACCTGCGGCGCCAACAAGGTGCCCGACAGCCGGCCACTGCCATTGAGCTGCCCGGCCAGGCGCTCGACCATAGGCACGAACGGGCGCGCCACCGACAGGTCGAGGCCGGCCAGGCGAAAATCACCCGACAGCGGTTTGTTGTTGCCCAGTGGATCCAGGCGAGTGTTGACGTTCAGCTCGCCCAGGCGCTCGCCGCGGAACGCCAGGCGGGTATCGATGCGCCTTGGCGCCAGCGTGCTGTCCAGGCGCAGGGCCTGGTACGGGAAGTCGACCCAGCGGTCCTTGTCGCGCACGCGCAGGGTACCGCCACTGGCGTCGACGACGATGTTGCCCTTGGGGCCGCTGGCCGGCATGTCCAGATTGATGTCGGCATTGAGCAGACCCTGCCAGGCGAAGTCCTTCGGCAGCCACTGGGCCAGGCTGTCCAGCGGGAACTGCTTGAGGTGGTAGCGCAAGCGTGGCTCGGGGGCCAGACGCTGGTCGTCGCCGCACAAGCTGGCCTGGCCGGAGCGCCAGCAGTGCGCCGCAAAGTCCAGCTGGCCGCTGGCCAGCCGCTGCAGGCGCGCCGGTGCCTGCAACTGCCAGTCCTGGCCGCCGGCCTGGATCCGCCCACTGGCCAGGCGCCCGCGCCAGTCACCCTTGTTCAACTGGCCATCCAGGCCGAGGTCGAGTTTGAGCTGCGGGCCGTCCAGCGCCAAGGTCAAAGCTTGCTGGCGAATGTCGCCCTTGCCGTTGGCCTGCAAGGTGCCCAACGCCGTGTCACCCAGGTGAATGCCGCTGGCCTTCAGTTCGATCACGCCACGCTGGGCGTTGTCCAGGCGGGCGTCCAGGTCCAGCTGCTGCACGCGGTTTTCCGCCTGGGCCAGCCGCTGGCCCTGCAGGGCCAGCGTACCTTGCGGGGCCTGCAAGGTACCGGCGACGTCAAGCCGGCCCTTGACCTGGCCCTGCAACCTTGGCCACAACTGACCCAGGCGCGGCAGGTCGAGGTCGAGCCGCCCGGCCAGGCGTTGCTGCAGGCTGCCACTGCCATTGATGCGGTTATCCCCCAGCTGGACTGCCAGGGTACCCAAGGTCCAGCTCTGCCCTGCCCCCTGGGCCTCGACCTTGAGCACTGCCGGTTGGCCGCGCAGGCGGCCTTTCAGGTCAAGCTGGGCATCGAGGCTCAAGGCGTCGCCTTTCATCTCCCCTTTGCTGCGCAGCGGACCCGCCAGGTTACCCGGCAGCTCGGCCAGCCAATAAGCTGGGTCGAGCGCCGACAACTGCAGGTCGACATCCCATGCCAAGGTGTCGGCAAAGCGCACGGCGACACTGCCGGCAGCCTTGCCTTGCCCAGCGGTCAGCGCCAACTGCGGCAGCTTCACCTGGCTCAGGTCGCCTTCGAAGGGGCTGGCCAGGCTGAACGCGCCAGCCGGGCCATCCAGGTCGCCATTGAAAGTGCCCTGGTAGTTGCCATCGCGATAATGTACCTGGGCCATGAGCCGCTTGAGGGTGACCTCAGGGGGCGTCTCCAGCGGGTACAGGCGCAGCCACGGAAAGTCCTGCCAGTCCAACTGGGCGTCGGCGACCAGGCCTTGCTGCCAGTCAGCCGTGGCTTGCATCTTGACCCGCTGGGTATCGCTGGCGCTCAGGTCCAGGGCATCAAGCCTGGCGCCTTTGCTGTCGACCAGCCCTGACAACAGCAAGGCGATCGGCGACTGCTCGGCCGGCAGGCTGGCCGACCCCGACAGTTGATAGCCCTTGAGCAGGTCGCCCCGGGCGTCGAGCTTGAGCTGGTTGAACTGCACGGTGTCGGGCAACGAGGCGGCCGGCTTGAATGCCTCGGAGCGGATCTGCAAGGTCGCCGGCAGGTGCTCGGCCAACGCCTGCAATTGCCCGTTCAGCGTGGCGTCGAGGTAACCGCTGCTGGTGCCGGCTAGTTTCAGGGTTTTCTGCAACTCGCCGGTGGCGGTCAATGCCAGCTGCCAGGGTTTGCCACCTACCGTTGGCAGTTGCAGCTGCGCCTGGAGTTCTACCGGCCAGTCAGCTTCGGGCTGCAGGTCGCCCTGCAGGCTCAATTGCAGGTCGTCACGCTTCAGCTGCAGGCTGTCGATGCGCAGCCCGGCATTGGTCCAGTGCGCCGCCAGTTGCAAGTCGCCAAGCAGATCATTGCCATCCAGGCGCAACTGGCCAACCTTGACCTCACCCAGTTCGATGGCCAGCGGCAAGCGCAAGGCCGGCAACTGCAGCGGGCCACTGTCGGCCGATTCGGCGCTGGGCGCAAAGGCCATGTCGATACGCTGCGCCTGCAACTGGTCAATGCACAAGGTAGAGCGCAGCAGGCATGCCGGCGACCAGGCCAGCAGCGGTGCCTGCAAATCTACCGAGCTGCCGGCATCGGCCCAGATAAGCCGGCTGGCTTGCCAGCTACCGGCCAGGCGGCCCTGGAAGTCAGCCACCTCAAGCCCGGGCACCTTGCCCAGCACCCAGCGGCTGCCGGCTTCGGTCCCCAGCAACAGGCCGAGTACCAGGCCCAGGCTTGCGGTTACCCCCAGCAGGCCCGCCAGAGTGTACTTGATCACGCGTTTCACAGCTCAGGCCCCATGGAAAAGTGCAGGCGAATTCCCCCTTCATCATCCAGCGCCTTGGCCAGGTCCAGGCGCAGCGGCCCGACCGGCGACACCCAGCGCACGCCAAAACCGACACCGGTCTTGAGGCTTGGCAGTTCCAGGTCGTTGAACGAGTTGCCCTGGTCGACGAAGGTTGCCAGCCGCCACTTCTCGGTCAGTGAATACTGGTACTCGACGCTGCCGGCGACCAGGTAGCGCCCGCCAATGCGGTCGCCGTCGCTGTTCTTCGGCGACAAGGTCTGGTAGTCATAGCCACGCACGCTCTGGTCGCCACCGGCGAAGAAGCGCAGCGACGGCGGGATGTTGTTCTTGAAGCCATTGGTCGCGCTGCCACCGAACTGCACCCGGCCGAGCAAGCGATGGTCATGGCCAAGCGTGGTCAGGCCCTTGAGCAGCACGTTGCCATGCAGCAGGTTGGTGTCCGAGACCAGCCCTTCCTTGGCTACCTGTACATCGAACTGCAGGCGGTAGCCGTTGTGCGGGTCGATGCGGTTGTCACTGCGCAGGAAGGAGTAACTCACCCCCGGCATCAACAGGTTGCTCAGCCCGGAGTCATCACCCAGACGGTACTCCTCGCGCTGGTACTTGAGGGAAATCACCCGCTGCCAGCCGCTTGGCAGCTTGCTGTGCCACTCGGGGCCCACCGTCAGCAGTTTGCTGAGGGTGTCGGTGCCGGCAATCTCTTCGTTCTGGTAGCCGCCGGCAAAGCGCAACTTGTCGGTCAGCGGCGGGTCGAGGGGGATGTCGTACCAAAGGCCGACGTTCTGCCGGGGTGCCGACAGTTCGGTTTCCCAGCCGTAGCTATGGCCTTGCGGGTTGACCCAGTGGCGGGTCCAGTTGGCCTTGCCGCGGGGCCCGACGTCGGTCGAGAAGCCCAGGCCCAGGCCCATGGTGCGCGGTTTGCGGGTTTGCAGGCGGACATCCACGGGGATTTCTTCGCCCACGGCGGCGGTGGGCGCCGCATCCACGCGCACGCCTTCGAAGTAGCCGCTCGATTGCAGGTCATTGTTCAGCTCGGCGATCAGTTCCGAGTCGTAAGGTGTACCCGGCTTGAACGAGACCATACGCTGCAGCAGGTCGTCGTCCAGCGGTGTGTCGCCACCGAAGGTGACCGCGCCCAGGTGATAGCGCGGGCCGCTCTGGTAGACCAGTTCGATATCGGCCACACCGGCCTGGGGGTCTACCGCCAGGCGCTGGCGACTGAAGCGCCCACTGAAGAAGCCGTAGCGCGACGCCTGGTTCTGGATCAGCCGCTTGGCATCTTCGTAATGGCCGTGGTTGAGTTGTTCACCCGCGCGCAGGACCTTGCTGTCGGGCACGCGGAAAGCCTTCATCTCACTGGCGGGGCCTTCGATGCGTATGGTCACGTTGCGCAGGCGAATCGGCTCGCCAGGGTCGATGGTGATGATCAGTTGCGGGGAACGGTCAGCCTCGCTGGCGGGCTTGACCTCTGTGTCGATCTGCGCCTGGTAGTAGCCAAGTGCCTGCGCGGCTTTGCGCGCCTGCTCCTGGGCGCCGCGACTGAAGCGCAGCAGCGCTTCTTCATCGCGGTCGCCAAGGGTACCGATATAGCCTTCGACATTGGCCTTGAGCGCCTTGTTGGCCGGTTTGACCTTCACCAGCAACTCACTCTGGCCCCATGCTGCGAAACTGGCGACCCAGATAACCAGGCCCCAGGTCAATCTTCCTGAATACGTCATGCGGGGCATGCTACCAGAGCCGGGCGCTCAAGGGAGCCGTCGCGCGGTCCGCTCAGGCAAAAGCAGAATTGGAAGAGACCGGGTTGGGATGGAAGAACACCCTCTCACGGATTGGTCCTACAGCCACCTCGCCAATTTCCTCATAGCCCTGGCGCTGGTAAAAGGCCAGGTAGTGCTCGTTGCCGGTGTCCAGCACCACTCCCTGCGTACCAGGGTCGTCTGCACACCAGTCATGCACAGCTTGTAACAATTGCTCGCCGTAGTGCTTGCCCTGGAACTGCGGGTGCACGCCCAGCAGCGGCAGCACATGCACCTCGTCGGTGGGCAGGCAGGTGGCCAGGGCGGCCTGGTAGTCCATGTAGCGGCGCGTACAGCGCAGGCCGGTGCCCATTATCATGCGCAGGCGCCAGGCCCAGCTGTCGGCCACGCCCAGCCGGCGCATCGGCGGCACGATCAGGGCCATGGCGATCAGGCGGTCTTCCACCAGCAGGCCGATGGCGGGCAGTTGCAGGTAGAAATGCTGGCGTACCCACTCGCGCACCATCACCCGCAGACGCCGCTCGTAGCCTGGGCGCTGGGCCTCGAAGATATAGGCGAAGGTAGGTTCGTGACGGTAGGCGTTGTACAGAAGCGAACGCGCCTCACGGCTGTAGCCGTCATCGAGCAGGCAGACACGGGCCGGAGCGGCAGTGGTTTCGGGCATTGCGGGCAGTCCTCCTGGAATGGGCTCATGGGTGCCTTGGAAAGGACGTTAGCAGCAGGCTGCCGAAGCCGCCATGCTGGTGATGGCAAGCGATGTCGGCTAGCATCGCGCCTTTTACCGGGATCATGTTTCCATGAAGATCGTCTGTTTCAACATCAACGGCCTGCGGGCCCGCCCGCACCAGCTGGCGGCGCTGATCGAAAAGCACCAGCCGGACGTGATCGGCCTGCAGGAAACCAAGGTCAGCGACGATCAGTTCCCGCTGGCCGACGTGCAGGCGCTGGGCTACCACGTGCATTACCACGGCCAGAAAGGCCACTATGGCGTGGCCCTGCTGTCCCGCCAGGCACCGCTGAGCCTGCACAAGGGTTTTGCCAGCGATGAGGAAGACGCTCAGCGCCGCTTCATCTGGGGCACCTTCGCCGATGCCGATGGCAACCCGATCACCATCATGAACGGCTATTTCCCTCAGGGTGAAAGCCGCGACCACCCCACCAAGTTCCCGGCCAAGCAGCGCTTCTACAGCGACCTGCAGGCGCTGCTGGAGGGCCAGTTCCGCAACGACCAGCCACTGCTGGTGATGGGCGACATGAATATCTCGCCGCAGGACTGCGACATCGGCATCGGCCCGGACAATGCCAAGCGCTGGCTCAAGACTGGCAAGTGCAGTTTCCTGCCGGAAGAGCGCGAGTGGATGGAACGCTTGAAGGGCTGGGGCCTGGTGGACAGTTTCCGCCACCTTTACCCGGAAGTGGCCGACCGCTTCAGCTGGTTCGACTACCGCAGCCGCGGTTTCGAGGACGAGCCCAAGCGCGGCCTGCGCATCGACCTGATCATGGCCTCCCAGCACCTGGTGCCGCGGATCAAGGATGCAGGTGTGGACTACGAACTGCGCGGGATGGAAAAGCCGTCGGACCATGCGCCGATCTGGCTGGAATTGAGCTGATCGCCGGGGGCTGCTACGCGGCCCATCGCCGGCAAGCCAGTTCTTGCACCCGTGGGCTGGCTTGCCGGCAAAGGAGCCGGCCCAGCCACTGGAGAATTTTCAGGGGCGGTGCTCGGTCTGGATATACCGCAACACAGCATCACAGATCATGGCCTTGTGACGCAGCTTGACCTGCTCATCGGACAGGTCGATCTGGAAGATCTCGCCAAAGGTGTGGCGGTTCGAAACCCGGTAGAAGCAGAACGAGCTCATCAGCATGTGCAGGTCGATGACCTCGATGCCGGTGCGGAACACACCTTCCTGCACCCCACGGCGCAAGGTATTGCCCAGAGCCTCGAGCACCAGGCTGCTCATTTCGCGAATCGCCGGCGACTGCTTGACGTACTCGCCATAGTGGATGTTTTCGGTGCAGATGATCCGCACGAAATCGACGTTGCGGTCGTGGTGATCGAAGGTGAACTCCACCAGCCGGCGGATCGCCTGCTCGGCCGGCAGCGACTCAAGGTCCAGGCTTTGTTCGGTCTTGCGGATGTCGCCGTACAGCTTGATCAGGCACTCGCAGTACAGCTGCTCCTTGCTGCCGAAGTAGTAGTAGATCATGCGCTTGGAGGTGGCGGTGCGCTCGGCGATGGCGTCGACGCGGGCACCAGCCAGCCCTTGCTGGACAAACTCGTTGATTGCGGCCTGAAGGATGTCCTCGCGGGTTTTCTCGGGGTTGTTCTTGCGCGTCTTGCGCCCCCCTTCGGTTTCAGGCTGGCCGAGGCTGACTACGGAATCACTCATACCCACTCACAGGCTGTTTATTGGAATGAGGGGGATTATCCGCGAGCGCGGCCATGCAGGGAAGCGCGCTGTTGGTCGGGTAGCCACCACCCCACGGCTGCTGCCTACCCGCAAACGCTGCCTGCCCTGGCCAAGGGCCACGCTGGTCGCAGAACAGGCACCTCGGAGTGCGAAGGCCCTGCACGCTCTCGTCATCGAATGGCCTGCCGGGAGCCTGGCAAGTGAATGTGAAATTGACCAGACGTAACAAAACAAAAGGATATAAAAATAACAAAACAATCTAACAAAAAGAGATATAAAAATTGAATGCCAAACGCCACCTCCCTAGTCTGGGCGCATCGCTTCCCTCCCCGTTCAAGGAGCAATGCCCATGCCCGCCCGTGCTTTTTCCCCCCTGCGCCGCCTGTTGATCGGCGGCTTGCTGGCCAGTGTCGCCAGTACCCTGTTGCCCTGGTCCCAAGCCCTTGCCGACGAGGCCAGGACCCTGCGCATCGGTTACCAGAAGTTCAACAGCATCAACATCCTCAAGGGCAGCGGTGCCCTGGAGAAGGCCCTGGCGCCGCAAGGCGTGAAAGTCAGCTGGCACGAGTTCGCCGCCGGCCCGCAGTTGCTCGAAGCCTTGAGCACCGGCGCCATCGACCTCGGCCATGCCGCCGACGCACCCTCGGTGTTCGCCCAGGCCGCAGGCAAGCCGGTGGTGTACCTGGCCGCCGAGCAGCCCTACCCACGTGGCATCGGCCTGGTGGTACGTGAGCAGGACCACCTGGCCAGCGTGCAAGACCTCAAGGGCAAGCGCGTGGCCACCGGCCGAGGCTGGAACGCCCAGTACCTGCTGGCCGTTGCCCTGGAACAGGCCGGCCTCAGTTACCAGGACATCACCCCGGCCTACGTCAACAACGCCGCCGATGCCGTGGCTGCCCTGCAATCGGGCAGCGTACAGGCCGTGACCCTGTGGGACCCGTTCCTCGCCGCGGCAGAAAGCCAGCCGGGCCTGAAGAACCTGCGCGACGGCAGCGGCCTGTCCAACAACCGCACCTTCTACCTGTCCACCGCCAGCTTCGCCGACAAGCATCGCGCCTTGCTGAAGACCTTTTTCGCCGAGCTGGGCAAGGTCAGCCAATGGGCCAACGCCAAGCCTGAGGAAGTCGCCGCACTGCTGGCCCCGCAACTCGGGATCAACGCCAACGTGCTGCAAGCGGCCAGCGAGCGGCGCAACTACAATGCCGTGGCCATCACCCCAGAGATCGTTGCCGAGCAACAAAAGCTGGCCGACACCTTCCAGGGCCTGGGCCTGATTCCACGCAAGCTGCAGGTGGCCGACGCGGTCTACCCGGCTTCCGTATTGCCTTGAGCGGAGCGCGCCCACCATGCCCCGCCCGATTCGCTTCAACGCCTTCAGCATGAATGCCGCCAGCCACCAGTCCCCCGGCCTGTGGCGCCACCCGCGCAACACCAGCGTGGCCTTCAACCGCCTGGGCTACTGGACCGACCTGGCCCGCCTGCTCGAACGCGGCTTGTTCGATGCCCTGTTCATCGCCGATGTGCTGGGCATCTACGACGTCTACCAGGGCGGCCCCGAAGCCGCCCTGCGCGGTGGCGTGCAGGTGCCGGTCAACGACCCGCTGCTGCTGGTGCCGGCCATGGCCGGGGTTACCGAGCACCTGGGCTTCGGCGTCACCTTCTCGCTCACCTACGAACACCCCTACCCGTTCGCCCGGCGCATGTCGACGCTCGACCACCTGAGCAGTGGCCGGGTCGGCTGGAACATCGTCACCGGCTACCTCGACAGCGCCGCGCGTAACCTGGGCCTGGCGCGCCAGTTGGGCCACGACCAGCGCTATGACCTGGCCGAGGAATACCTGCAGGTGCTGTACAAGCTCTGGGAGAAAAGCTGGGACGACGATGCGGTGCTGCTGGAGCGTGACAGCGGGCGCTATATCGAACCCGCCCGGGTGCACCCCATCAACCATGTGGGCGAGCACTTCCAGGTGCCGGGCATGCACCTGTGCCAACCTTCGCCGCAACGCACGCCTGTGCTGTTCCAGGCCGGTGCTTCGGCACGCGGCCAGCAGTTCGCGGCGCGGCACGCCGAATGCGTGTTCATCAGCGGGCCGACGCCCACGGTACTGCGCCGCTACGCCGACGGCATCCGCCAGGCCAGCGAGGTGGCCGGGCGTGGCCGGGACGAGGTGCTGATCTACGCCCAGGCGCTGTTGATCGTCGCCCCCACCCGGGAGGAGGCCGAAGCGCGCTTCGCCGAATACCGCCGTTATGTCGACCTGGACGCCGCCCTGGCACTGCTGTCAGGCTGGACCGGCATCGACTTTGCCGGCCTCGACCCCGATGCGCCCATCGAATACGTCGAGAACGATGCCGGCCGCGCAGCCCTGGCCGCCTTCACCGCCGCCGACCCGAACCGCCGCTGGACCGTGCGCGAGGCTACCGAGTTCGTCGGCCTGGGCGGCCGTGGCCCGGTGCTGGTGGGGGCTGCCAGCGAGGTGGCCGACCAGCTGGAAAGCTGGCTGGACCAGACCGGCATCGATGGCTTCAACCTGACCTACGCAGTGCAACCAGACGACCTGGCAAATGTGGTCGAGCTGCTGGTGCCGGAGTTGCAACGCCGTGGCCGCTACCCGCTGAGTTATGCCGAAGGCACCTTGCGCCACAAGCTGTTCGGCCAGGGCGACCGCTTGCCGGAAGGGCACGCTGGCCGGCAGGTTCGCATTCAGTCGGCAAATACCGGGTATTCCAACATTTAATTTGTGGATGGCACGCACTCGACCCTATTCTGTCGCCACATCCCCTGCGCCGCACCGGCCGGTGCGGTTCACGGCATGGGGAGAGAACAACAAGTCGAGATCGTCCATGTCGAACCATTCGTACTTCGCCCCCCACGGTGGGCACCCGGCTCAGACCGAGCTGCTGACTGACCGTGCCATGTTCACCGAAGCCTATGCCGTCATCCCCAAGGGCGTGATGCGTGACATCGTCACCAGCCACCTGCCGTTCTGGGACAAGATGCGCATGTGGGTCATCGCCCGCCCGCTGACCGGTTTTGCCGAAACCTTCTCCCAGTACATCGTCGAAGTGGCCCCGGAAGGCGGCAGCGAACGCCCTGAGCTGGACCCGAACGCCGAAGCCGTGGTGTTCATCGTCGAAGGCGAACTGGACATCACCGTCGAAGGCAAGCACCACACCCTGGTACCGGGCGGCTACGCCTTCCTGGCCCCGGGCGCCGAGTGGAGCCTGCGCAACAACAGCAAGTCCAACGTCACCTTCCACTGGCTGCGCAAGCACTACCAGAAGGTCGAAGGCCTGGACGTTCCCGAGTCGTTCGTCACCCACCGTGACAACGCCACCGTCATCGAGATGCCGGGCACCGAAGGCCGCTGGGTCACCACCCGCTTCGTCGACATGGCCGACATGCGCCACGACATGCACGTGAACATCGTCACCTTCCAGCCGGGCGGCGTGATCCCGTTCGCCGAGACCCACGTGATGGAACACGGCCTGTACGTGCTGGAAGGCAAGGCGGTGTACCGCCTGAACCAGGACTGGGTCGAAGTGGAAGCCGGCGACTTCATGTGGCTGCGCGCCTTCTGCCCGCAAGCCTGCTACGCCGGCGGCCCAGGCAAGTTCAGCTACCTGCTGTACAAGGACGTGAACCGTCATGTGCACCTGACGCTCAACCCTAAGCGTTGATGCATTGGGGGCGCTCTGCGCCCCTTTCGCGACACAAGGCCGCTCCCACAAAAGTACGGTGTACCCCGAACCCAGTGGCAGCGGCCTTGTGTCGCGAAAGGGCTGCAAGGCAGCCCCAGTAGCCGCATACTGAAAATCCTGCCCCCGTGCGGTACCAGCCATGAACCGCTGCCTGCTGCTCACCGCCCTGCTGTTCTGCACCCCCGCCCCAGCCGCCGATGACTGGAACCTGGCCTACGACCGCGAAGGCATCCGCGTTTACCTGAGCGCCGCCCCCGACTCGCCCTACCAGCAATTCCGTGGTGTCAGCACCATGAAAGCCAGCGTTCGCACGCTCACCGACCTGCAGGAGAACCTGCGGGTGGCCTGCAAGTGGCTGTACGCCTGCGCCGAGATGCGCTTGCTGGATGTGCAGGGCGAAAACACCTGGGTGTACCTGACCACCAACCTGCCGTGGCCGACGATGCCGCGGGACATCGTGCTGAAGGTCACCACCGAACGCCTGGACGACGGCACGCTGCTGCGCCACCTGAGCGCCGAGCCAGACAGGATCCCCAAGGTAGATGGGCTGATCCGTGTGCAGCAGCTCAACGGCGAGTGGCGGATGAAACCGCTGGGTGAGCGCAGGACCGAGGTGACTTACCAGCTGCAAGCCGACCCTGCCGGGGATGTGCCGGGGTGGCTGGCCAACCGGTTTGTGGTGGATGCGCCAGTGGTGACGTTGCGGACCCTGCGAGCGGTGGCCGAGCGCCAGCCTAGAGGGCATTGAAAACCTGCACCGGCCCCAACCCTGTCAGATCCCGCCACCCGCAAGCAATTGCGTCATCACCTCGGCCAGCGCCTTGACCATCACATCCGCCGTCGGCCGGTGGACGATGACGATTTCATAGCTGTCGACCTCAGGTAGCCCCTGCTCCGCACCGAGCACCCGATGTTCGCCGGTCGCCGCCCGTGGCGGCAGCAGGCTGATGCCCATACCATCGGCGACCGCTGCCTGGATGCCGCTGAGGCTGGAACTGGTGAAGCTGATGCGCCAACGCCGGCCCATGCCTTCGATGGCGGTAATCATGTCGTCGCGGTACAGGCCTCGGGGCGGGAAAGTCACCAGCGGGATCGGGTCCAGTTCGAAGGCGGGCGTGCGCGCGCTGTCGATCCACTGCAGGCGCTCGGGCCAGCAGGCCACGCCTTCGCGGCTGTTGCGCCGCTGCTTGAGCAACACCAGGTCGAGCTCACCGTTGTCGTAGGCCTGGCTGAGGTCGCGGCACAGGCCGCTGGTCACTTCCAGCTTCACCTGCGGGTGCAGCCGGCTGAACGCCGACAGCGCATTGGTGGTACGCCCGCCCACGAAGTCCTCGGGCACGCCAAGGCGCACGGTCATGCCAACCATCGCCCCGGCCAAGGCTTCGAGCATCTGGTCGTTGAGGGCCAGCATGTGCCGGGCATAGCCGAGCAGGGTCTGCCCGGCGTCGGTCGGCAGCACGTCGCGATTGCCACGCACCAGCAGACGGTGGCCAACCATATCCTCCAGGCGGCGCACCTTCTGGCTGATGGTCGATTGGGTGGAGTGCAGGCGCGCAGCAGCCGTGGTGAAGCTGCCGCAATCGGCCACCACGACAATGGCACGCAGCAGGTCGAGGTCGAACAGGGCCCTATTCGATTTCACGCTGATGGACATCTTGGTATTCAACTTTTGAATGGCAAGACTGACTTCTATCACGCCACCTGCTGCACCGCAACGCACACCGCTAGTCGCCGACTGCCACGCCTTCGCGCCGAGGGTCGGCACCACCCGACCAACCCTCGCCGCTGCGCTGGATGATCTGCATGCCACTGGTCATGATCATCGGCGTCACCTCATGCCCCCAGGCTGCCAACTGCCGGATCAGTGCCGGGCTGGCCAAACCCGCCTCTACTTCGGTGCCGGCATTGCGGCTGCCGAAGTTGGGCAGGCCGGCGGCCTGCTGCGGGTCGAGCTGCCAATCCAGCAGGCCGATCAGCGCCTTGTTCACGTAGCCGATGATCTGCGAGCCGCCGGGCGAGCCCAGGCTGGCCACCAGCTCTCCGGAAGCTTGCGAGAACACCAGGGTCGGCGCCATGGCCGACAGCGGCCGCTTGCCCGGTTGCACCCGGTTGGCCACGGGCTTGCCTTGTTCCCGGGGGATGAACGAGAAGTCGGTCAGGTGGTTGTTGAGCAAGAAGCCCTTGACCATCAGGTGCGAGCCGAACGCTGCTTCCACCGAAGTGGTCATGGCCAGGGCCTGGCCGCGGTCATCCACCGCGCTGAGGTGCGAGGTGGAAATGCGCAACGGCGAGCGGTCAGGCGCCAGGGCCAGGTCGGCCCCCTGTGGCTGGCCCGGGCGGGCGCGTTTCATGCTGTACTCGCCGACCTGCGCGGCGCGGCTGGCCAGGTATGTGGAGTCGGTCAGGGCCTTGAGCGGCACCGGCACGTAATCGCTGTCGGCCAGGTACTGGGCGCGGTCGGCATAGGCCAGGCGCTCGGCCTCGGCAACCAGGTGCACGGCCAGCGGCGGCGCTTCCAGCCCGGCAACCGACGAAGTGCGCAGCGGCCGCATGGCGGCAAGGTCGCGCTGTGGCGAAGCCCGCTGCAGTGCCTCCAGGATGCCCAGGGTCTGCAGCACCGTCACCCCGCCCGACGATGGCGGTGGCATGCCACAGATGCGCCAGGCCTTGTAGGGACCACACAGCGGCTCGCGCACTTTGGCTCGGTACTGCTGCATATCCTGCAGCGACAGGTAGCCGGCATTGGCATGGCTGCGCACCTTGGCGACGATGGCTTCGGCGATCTCGCCGCTGTAGAACACCTCGGGGCCCTGCTCGGCAATCTGCTCGAAGGTTTGCGCAAGCTCGGGGTTGCGCAAGGTAGTCCCCACCGCCAGTGGCTTGCCCTGTTCATCCAGGAAGTAGCGGGCCATGGCGGGTGAGCGGGCAATGAACGGGTCGCCCGCCACCAGGGTGTGAAGGCGTTCGGAAACCGCGAAACCGTTGCGCGCCAGCGCAATGGCCGGGGCGAACAGGTCGCGCCAGGGCAGCTTGCCGTGCTGCTCATGGGCCAGCTTCAGGGCACGCAGAACCCCTGGTACGCCCACCGAACGCCCGCCGATCTGCGCCGTCCTGAACGGCATCGGTGAACCATCGGCTTGCAGGAACAGGTTTTCCGTTACCGTCGCCGGGGCTGCCTCGCGGCCATCGAAGGCCTGCACGCGCTGGCCGTCCCAGTAGAGGATGAACGCCCCGCCGCCAATGCCGCTGGATTGCGGTTCGACCAGGGTCAGCACCATCTGCATGGCGACAGCCGCGTCGATGGCGCTACCACCGGCACGCAGCATCGCCCGCCCCGCCTCGCTGGCCAGCGGGTTGGCGGCGGCGGCCATGTGCCGGCTGGCATGCACCGGCTGCAGGCCAGTGCGGTAGCCGGAGGCCAGTTCCGGTGGCGCGGGCAGCACCTGGTCGGCACAGGCCCAGCCACTGGCAGCTACCAGGCACAAGGCGCCCATCAGGGGGGTGGAGAATGTCATCGTTGTGCTTCCTGCCATTACCTATTCAGCAAGGCACTGTCTGTCATGCGCAAACTTAACTTCAAGCCCTGGCGTGTTTTTTCTAGGATGCGGGCAGGTCATCGAGGAGCCTGCCCCCATGCGTTCACTACTTGCTGCGATGCTGTTCGCCCTGTGCACCAGCCTTGCCGCCCACGCCGAGAGCACTGCCATGGACAACCGCCTGCACAACGCTGCCCGTCACGATGATGTGCGCACCCTGCAACAACTTCTGGCACAAGGTGCGCAGCTGGAGAGCCGTGACGATCAAGGGCGCACTGCCCTGCTGGTGGCTACCCATGGCAACCAGGTTGCGGCCGCGAAAGCGCTGATCGAAGCCGGTGCCGATGTGAATGCCAAGGACAACATCGACGACAGCCCGTACCTGTATGCCGGGGCGCGTGGCCTGAACGACATCCTGCGGCTGACCTTGAGCCACGGTGCCGACCTCAAGAGCACCAACCGGTATGGAGGCACTGCGCTGATACCCGCCGCCGAACGCGGGCATGTCGAGACCGTGCAATTGCTGATCGATGCCGGGGTGGACGTGAACCATCTCAACCGCCTGCACTGGACTGCGCTGCTGGAGGCGGTGATCCTCGGTGACGGCGGGCCGCGGCATGTTGAGATCGTGCGCCGGCTACTGGCGGCCGGGGCGGATCGGCAGATTGCCGACAAGGACGGGGTGACCGCGCTGGAGCATGCGCGGCAGCGGGGGTATCGGGAGATGGAGGCGTTACTGGCTCGCTAGCCAATGCTGGCTTTCGAATGCCGGGGCTGCTTTGCAGCCCAATCGCGACGCAAGGCCGCTCCCACATGTAATCGCTTGCCTCACAGGCGCTGCTGTACCTGTGGGAGCGGCCTTGTGTCGCGAAAGGGCCGCAAAGCGGCCCCAGCAATTTTGCAGGAATGCGAAGACCCTGGGGGCGCTTCGCACCCCTTTCGCGACACAAGGCCGCTCCTACAGGTCAGGCCACTTCTTCGAACGGCAGCCCTACATAGTTCTCGGCAATGTTCACCAGCCCCGCCGGCGAGGTCAGGAAGTACTCGCGGTCGGCTTCCTGCATCTTCTGGTCCCAGGCGTCCTTGTGGCTGCCGAAGTCATGCAGCAGCTGGGTCATGAACCAGCTGAAGCGCTCGCCTTTCCACACTCGGCGCAGGGCCAGCGGCGAATACTGCTGCAACAGGTCGGTGCGCCCTTCGCGATACACCTTGACCAGGATCCGGTACAGGTAGTTGACATCCGATGCCGCCAAGTTCAGGCCCTTGGCGCCGGTCGGCGGGACGATATGTGCGGCGTCACCGACCAGGAACAGGTGGCCATACTGCATCGGCTCGACCACCAGGCTGCGCAGCGGCGCGATGCTCTTCTCCAGGGCCGGGCCGGTGACCAGGCGCGCAGCCACGTCTTCGGGCAAGCGTGCCTTCAGCTCCGCCCAGAAGCGCTCGTCGGGCCACGCCTCCACCTGCTCGTCCAGCGGCACCTGCAGGTAGTAGCGGCTACGGGTGTGCGAACGCTGGCTGCACAGCACGAAACCGCGTTCGTGGTGGGCGTAGATAAGTTCGTGGTTGACCGGTGGCGTGTCTGACAGCATGCCCAGCCAGCCAAACGGGTAGACCCGCTCGTACTGCTTGAGGATGCCCTCGGGGATGCTTTGCCGCGAGACACCGTGGAAGCCGTCACAACCGGCAATGTAGTCGCAGTCCACGCGGTGCACCTGGCCGTCTTTTTCGTAGGTCAGGTAGGGCCGTTCGCCCTTGAGTTCGTGCGGCTGGACATTGCCTGCCGAATAGATGATCGGCGCACCGCTGGCTTCACGTGCCTGCATCAGGTCACGGGTGACTTCGGTCTGGCCGTATACCATCACCGTCTTGCCACCGGTCAGGGCCTTGAGGTCCAGGCGTTGGCGGCGCCCGCCGACCAGCAGTTCGACACCCTCATGTACCAGGCCTTCACGGTCCATGCGCTCGGCCACACCGGCTTCACGCAGCAGGTCGACCGTGCCTTGCTCCAGCACCCCGGCACGGATGCGGCCAAGCACGTATTCGGGCTTCTGGCGTTCGACGATGACGGTATCGATACCGGCCTTGTGCAGCAGTTGGCCCAGCAGCAGGCCAGACGGACCTGCACCAATAATTGCGACCTGAGTTTTCATTGTTGTTGTCTCTGTGCGGACGATGCCGGCCCTGGACTGGCAGTGGTGCGGCATCTGCTGTTAGGGTTTGCCTTTGCATTTTTACTGGCAAAAACAGCCATTGAAGTGTGCTATTCCATGCATAACCTGCACTTTTACAAAAAGCGTTCGATTAACGGACAGGCCTGCCAGCATGAAATCCACCCTCCCCGGCGTCCCCTTGTTCAAGCTGTACGGCGAAAACCAGGCCTGGCCCGGCACCGACCTGCTGCACTGCGAGTCGATCCCGGCGCGTAGCCGTTTGCATCACTGGGAAATCAAGCCGCACCAGCACGCCGAGCTGTTCCAGTTGCTGTATGTGCAACGCGGCCGGGCCGAAGTGGAGATCGAGGGGGTGCGCAGCGCCATCAGCGAAGCGGCAATCCAGGTGGTACCGCCGATGACCGTGCACGGCTTTCGCTTCAGCGCCGATATCCAGGGGCATGTGCTGACCTTTGGCACGGCACTGGTGGCAAACCTGGAGCAGCGCCTGGGCGCGCCGCTGGTGGTATTGGCGAAGGCGGCGTGTTACCCGCTGGGCCGGGACCGGGTGCATCTGCGCAGCCTGATCGACACCTTGCAGCAGGAGTACCAGGGCAACGCCCCGGCGCGGGCGGCCTTGCTCGAAGCACTGGTGACGGCGCTGATGGTGTGGATCAGCCGCCGCCAGCAGCTGGTGCAGGCACCGCGCAACCGCGATGAACGTGACCGCCACTTGCTGGGGCAGTACCTGCGCCTGGTCGAGGCGCATTACCGTGAGCACCTGTCGGTGGAGGATTTTGCCGCGCGGTTGAATATTCCGAGTCTGCAGTTGAACCAGCTGTGCCGGGCACTGAGTGGGCAGACCGCGCTGCAGGTGGTGCACCAGCGGTTGCTGCTGGAGGCTCGGCGCAACCTGATCTATACGCGGATGAGCATCGGGCAGTTGTCGGATAGCCTGGGGTTTACCGACCCGACGTATTTTGCCCGGTGGTTCAAGCGGTTGACTGGGCAGACGCCGAATGGGTATCGCAGGTCGGGGTTGTCTGAGTAAATTTTTCGCCTGTTCTGGCCTCTTCGCGGGTGAACCCGCTCCCACAGGGACGGCGGTGCCCTCAAGGCCTGTGCAGTTCCTGTGGGAGCGGGTTTACCCGCGAAGAGGCCTGCACAGGCAACACACATCCCGCGCCCCTGCTTGACGTATACGTCAACCTGCCCTCAGGATACCCGCATACCCCACGCCGAGCCCCAGCATGAGCACCCAGACCTACAGCATTTCCGACCTGTCCCGCGAACTGGACATCACCACCCGCGCCATCCGCTTCTATGAGGAACAGGGCCTGCTGAGCCCCGAGCGCCGTGGCCTGGAGCGTATCTATTCGGCGCGTGACAAAGTCAGTTTGAAACTCATCCTGCGCGGCAAGCGCATCGGCTTTTCGCTGGCCGAATGCCGCGAGCTGATCGAGCTGTACGACCCCTCCAGCGGCAACCTCAAGCAGCTCAACAGCATGCTGGCGAAAATCGCCGAGCGCCGCGCCCAGCTGGAACAGCAGATGCTCGACATCCACCAGATGCAGCTGGAGCTGGACACCGCCCAGGAGCGCTGCGAACAAGCCCTGGCCGCCACCCTGAACAACAAAGACAACCGCTGAACGCCACAGGAAACCCGCCATGTCCTTGCCCAAACACGTCCGCCTGGTCGAAGTAGGCCCCCGCGACGGCCTGCAGAACGAAGCCCAGCCCATCAGCGTCGCCGACAAGGTGCGCCTGGTGGACGACCTCACCGAAGCGGGCCTGGCCTATATCGAAGTGGGCAGTTTCGTCTCGCCCAAGTGGGTACCGCAGATGGCCGGCTCCGCCGAAGTATTCGCCGGCATCCACCAGCGCCCGGGTGTCACCTATGCGGCGCTTGCCCCCAACCTGCGCGGTTTCGAGGACGCACTGGCCGCCGGCGTGAAGGAAGTGGCGGTGTTCGCCGCCGCCTCCGAAGCCTTCTCGCAACGCAACATCAATTGCTCGATCAGCGACAGCCTCAAGCGCTTCGAGCCGATCATGGAAGCCGCGCGCAACCACGGTGTGCGCGTGCGCGGCTATGTGTCGTGCGTGCTCGGCTGCCCCTATGAAGGCAAGGTCAGCGCCGAGCAGGTCGCCCCGGTGGCCCGTGCCCTGCACGACATGGGCTGCTACGAGGTATCGCTGGGTGACACCATCGGCACCGGTACCGCCGGCGAGACCCGGCGCCTGTTCGAGGTGGTCGCGGCACAGGTACCGCGCGAGCAACTGGCCGGGCACTTCCACGATACCTATGGCCAGGCCCTGGCCAACGTGTATGCCAGCCTGCTCGAAGGCATCAGCGTGTTCGACAGCTCGGTGGCCGGGCTGGGCGGCTGCCCCTATGCCAAAGGCGCTACCGGCAATATCGCCAGTGAAGACGTGGTGTACCTGCTGCAGGGGCTGGGCATTGAAACCGGCATCGACCTGGACCGACTGATCGCCGCCGGCCGCCGCATCAGCAGCGTGCTGGGCCGCGACAATGGGTCGCGGGTAGCACGGGCGCGCAGCGCGCAATAGGTCATACAGGTGTCACATTGGTGTGGGTGGAGTGTTACCGCCCCCACGTTTTGCAGCAAAAAATCGGGTAACAGGGAAACAAATCGGCAGAATTTCAGGCCGGTCGATTTCGACCGAAATCACCAAGTGCTTGATTTTAAAGGGTTTTCAAAAGTTGGCACGCACCCTGCTATATCTCTGGTACAACAACAAAAAAAATGTGACACCCAATAAAAACAACAGGTAACGGCTCTGACATAACAAGAACAACACGGCAGAGGCGTAGCAAGCAGATTTTTTTGGAGTCGACACGCTTTTCAGGGGTACGCCCCGCGGTCTGGCACAGAACAATAAAACTACCTCCAGGTAGCGGCAGCCAGTTCGGATCAGCAATGATGAAAGCAGGTCAGCGCTCAAAAAAATACGTTTGCTCTTGACCCCGCATGGGGGTCGCCCGCAACACCAGGACAGGCTGACAAAAACAAAAACAGGCCGGTCCCAATAATAAAAAAAGAGCAGGCAACAACGCTTTGAGGGGAGCTTCGGCTCCCCTCAGTGCTTCCTGCCCTCTTCCTCCTCCTGCTTTCCCTCATCATGCCCTTCGAGCTTGTCCACCAGCAACGGCATCGTGCCCAGCACCAGCAGGGCCAGTATCGTGCTGATCAACGCCGTGGCTTCGCGGCCCATGCCGGCTGCCGTACCGATGGCGGCGGTCATCCACAACCCGGCGGCAGTGGTCAGGCCCTTCACATGGCTGGCGTCCTGGCCGTTACCCTTGAGAATGGTGCCCGCACCCAGAAAACCGATACCGGCGACAATGCCCTGGATCACCCGGCTCAGCGCTTGCTCGTCGGCCCCGGCCATGCTCGGTGCCAGCACGAACAGCGCGGCGCCCAGCGAAACCAGCATATGCGTACGCACCCCGGCGGCCTTGCCCTTGTGCTCGCGCTCGAAGCCCAGCACAGCGCCAAGCAGGGCTGCCATCAGCAGGCGTACGAGGATTTGCGTGACCTCGCGCTCGTCGGTGATATCGGCGAATTCGGCCTGGATTGCTTGCCAGATGAGGTCCATTGCTTTCTTCCCATGTGGAGCATTGTGTTGTCAGGTTCGGCCTCTTCGCGGGTACTGCACTGCATTGAAACCTGTGCAAACCCTGTGGGAGCGGGTTTACCCGCGAAGAGGCCGGGCCTGCCATCTGCAAGGGTTGACCTCCGGGTAAATGACAAAGTGCCGCTCAGCTTCCGGATGCAGCAACCCGCCCCGCCCTGTGGTCCACCCCTGTAACCCCCAGGAGGACCACCCCATGCCCATTGAAATCGACGAAACCACCCGCCGCTGCACCCTGATCGCCGAAGACCTGCGCATCGAGGGTGATGGCCCGTCCATCGAAATCGTCACCGACGAACAGCTGCGCATGTCCGTGGCCCTGCTCGCCGGCCAGCGTGTGCCCATCACCGAAGCCGAGGCCGATGCACTGACCGTGGCGGGTGCGGTGGATAGCCGCAGGCATCTGAAGGCCAGCACGCCAGGCTCGGTAATCTGAGGCCTGGCGGGGCCCGCCGGGAAATCTGATACGGTTTTTATCGCAAAATCTGAGCCTGTGCTGATAACAGCCTCAGGGCCATAGTGCTCATGCCTGATCGAGGCCTGATGAGCACCGAGCCATGAACGATAGAATCCCTTTTACAGAGATCGCCACCGCCCCAGCCAGCCCCCAGCCACGCCGCGCCGACAATGGCATCCATACCCGCAGCTTCACCGGGCTGTACCGCAACCTGCGCATCGGCTTCGCCGGCGCCCTGTTCGTGCTGTTCTTCGGCACCGCCTGGCTGAACTGGAACGGCCGCCAGGCCGTGCTGTGGGACCTGGGCAACAGCAAATTCCACATCTTCGGCGCCACCTTCTGGCCGCAGGACTTCATCCTGCTGTCGGCGCTGCTGATCATCTGCGCCTTCGGCCTGTTCGCCATCACCGTATATGCCGGCCGCGTGTGGTGCGGCTACAGCTGCCCGCAGAGCACCTGGACCTGGCTGTTCATGTGGTGCGAGAAGGTCACCGAAGGCGACCGCAACCAGCGCATCAAGCTGGCCGCCGCGCCCTGGAGCCTGAGCAAACTGGCCCGTCGCACGCTGAAGCACAGCCTGTGGCTGGCCATTGGCGTGCTCACCGGGCTGACCTTCGTCGGCTACTTCACCCCGATCCGCCCACTGGCCGCGGAACTGTTCACCTTGCAACTGGACGGCGTGGCGCTGTTCTGGGTGCTGTTCTTTACCGCCGCCACCTACATCAATGCCGGCCTGCTGCGCGAAGCGGTGTGCCTGCACATGTGCCCTTATGCACGCTTCCAGAGCGTGATGTTCGACAAGGACACCCTGGCGGTCGCCTATGACCCGCGTCGCGGCGAAGCCCGTGGCCCGCGCAAGAAAGGCAGTGACCTCCGCGCCCAGGGCCTGGGCGACTGCATCGACTGCACCTTGTGCGTGCAGGTGTGCCCCACCGGCATCGATATCCGCGACGGCCTGCAAATGGCGTGCATCGGTTGTGCGGCGTGCATCGATGCCTGTGACGGGGTAATGGACAAGATGGGCTACGCCCGTGGCCTGATCGGCTACAAGTCCGAACGCAGCCTGCAAGGTGGCACCACCCATTGGCTTCGCCCGCGCCTGCTGGGCTACGCCGCCGCGCTTTGGGTGATGATCGCGGCACTGGTGGTGGCCTTGCAGCTGCGCCCGATGGTGTCGCTGGACGTGATCAAGGACCGCGGCCTGTTCCGCGAGAATGCCCAGGGCCAGATCGAGAACATCTACCTGCTCAAGGTCATCAACAAGACCGAAAGCACCCGGCACTATGAGCTGCGCCTGCTGGACGCCGACGGCTTCAGCCTGCAGGGCAAGACCTCCTTCGTGATCCCGGCCGGTGAAATGAGTGAACTGCCGGTGTCGGTGGCGATGCTCGCCGAGCGCCCGGCCAGCAGCTCGCAGACGCTGAGCTTCGAAATCAGCGAGCGCGACGACCCCGCCATCCGCAGCGTGGCCCACAGCCGCTTCGTCGCGCCGATGAACCGTTGATCCCTTACACTGATTCCACCTTGCCTGCCAGGCTTCGACAGAAGGCCAGAATGAAACGCTACGAACGCTTTGCCGACGACATCGCCGAACTGATCCGCTCCGGGGTGCTGGGCCCCGGCCAGCGCGTGCCCTCGGTGCGCTATGCCAGCCAGACCCACGGGGTCAGCCCGTCCACCGTGTTCCAGGCCTACTACCTGCTGGAGCGGCGCGGGCTGATCCGCGCCCGGCCGCGCTCGGGCTATTTCGTCAATGCCCACGCCCCGCGCCAGTTCAGCGAGCCGCAGGCATTGCAGCCGGTCAGCGAGTCCACCGATGTCGACGTCAGCGCGCTGGTGTTCTCGATCCTCGACTCGATCAAGGACCCCAACACCGTGCCGTTCGGCTCGGCCTTTCCCAGCCCCGAGCTGTTTCCGCTGCAACGCCTGTCGCGCTCGCTGGCCAGCGCCAGCCGCAGCATGGACCCGCGCATGGTGGTGACCGACCTGTCACCCGGCAACCCGCAGCTGCGCCGGCAGATTGCCCTGCGCTACATGGTTGGCGGGCTGATGCTGCCAATGGAGGAGTTGCTGATCACCAACGGCGCGCTGGAAGCCCTGAACCTGTGCCTGCAGGCCGTCACCCAGCCCGGTGACCTGGTGGCCATCGAAGCCCCCGCCTTCTATGCCTGCCTGCAGGTACTGGAGCGTCTCAAGCTAAAGGCCGTGGAAATTCCTGTGCACCCGCGCGAAGGCATGGATCTGGGCGTGCTGGCGCAAACGCTGGAGAAACACCCGGTCAAGGCCGTGTGGTGCATGACCAACTTCCAGAACCCGGTGGGCGCCAGCATGCCGGAGGCGAAAAAGCAGGCACTGGTGGAGCTGCTGGCGCGTCATCAGGTGCCATTGATCGAAGACGACGTGTACGCCGAACTGTACTACGCGCAACAGGCACCCAAACCGGCCAAGGCCTTCGACACCCAGGGGCTGGTGATGCACTGCGGCTCGTTCGCCAAGAGCCTGGCACCTGGCTACCGCATCGGCTGGGTGGCAGCCGGGCGCTTTGCACAGAAGATCGAGCGGCTCAAGCTGATGACCTCGCTGTGCGCCTCGATGCCGGCGCAGGCGGCCATCGCCGACTACCTGCAGCACGGCGGCTACGACCGCCACCTGCGCAAGCTGCGCTATGCCCTGGAAGGCCAGCAGGCCAACATGCTGGCGGCCATCGCCCGGCACTTTCCGGCGCAGACGCGGGTCAGCCAACCGTCCGGCGGCTACTTCCTGTGGCTGGAGCTGCCCGAACAGATGGACGCCCTCAAGCTGTTCCACATGGCCTTGGCCCAAGGCATCAGCATCGCCCCCGGGCCGATCTTCTCGCCCACCCGGCGCTTCGGCAACTGCATCCGCCTGAACTACGGCAGCCCCTGGCATGAGGATGCCGAACGGGCCATGGAAACCCTGGGGCGGATCATCCGCTCGTTCTGATGACTGGCGCCCCGGTGGGCGGCTATAGTTGCCCGATCCGCTCACCGGGCCCTCGCCATGCAAGCAGACTCGCTCCCGTCATTGGCACAACTGCAAGCGCGTGTCGCAGAACTGGAAGCTCGCCTGGCAGAGCGCGACGACACTGCACAGGCCCACATCCAGCTACTGGGCGAACTGCTCGACAACAGCCGGGCCAACGTGTTTGCCGCCGACAGCGAGAAGCGCCTGGTCGCGATCAACCGCACGGCCCGGGAAACCTTCGAGCATTACCGGGGCTTCGTGCCGCAGATCGGCGATTACGTGCCACAAATTCTGCTCAACCACCCTGACATCATGGGCCGCCTGGCACCGGTGTGGCCACGCGTGCTGGCCGGCGAAGCCTTCATCGACACTATCTCACTCGGCCCCTCCGATGCCCCCCGCCATTACGAAATCCGCTATCACCCATTGCTCGATGCACAACAGCAAGTCCAGGGCGGGTACCTGTTCGCCTATGACATCACCGAGCGCATGGCCGAGCAGGAACGCCTGCGCCAGGCCGAAGAGGCCCTGCGCCAGTCGCAGAAAATGGAGGCGGTCGGCCAGTTGACCGGCGGCATCGCCCACGACTTCAACAACTTGCTGGGTAGCCTGCTTGGCGCGCTGGAGCTTGCAGAGCAGCGCCTGGGCGAGCAACGCCTTGCCGACACCGCCCGCATGCTCGGGCTCGGCCGCAGCAACGCAATGCGCGCCGCAGCCCTGGTGCAGCGGTTGCTGGCCTTTTCGCGCCAACAGACGCTGATGCCACAAGCGGTGGATGTGCACCGCCTGGTCGCCGACATGCATGACCTGATCCGCAGCTCGACCGGCCCGCACATTGACTTCCAGGACCGCACGCTGGCCGCGCAATGGTCGATCCGCATCGATCCGCAGCAGCTGGAGAACGCTCTGCTCAACCTGTGCATCAATGCCCGTGACGCCATGCCGCTGGGCGGCACCTTGCGCATCGGTTGTGAAAACGCCGATCTCGCAGCGGCCGAGGCCAAGCGCCTGGACCTGCCGACGGGGCACTATCTGCACATTCGTGTCGAGGACACCGGCGTGGGCATGCCCAGTGAGGTGCTGCAACACGCTTTCGAGCCCTTCTTCACCACCAAGCCGCTGGGCCAGGGCACTGGCTTGGGATTGTCCATGGCCTATGGTTTTGTTCGCCAGTCCGGGGGGCAGTTGCTGATCGACAGCGTCACCGGGCAAGGCACTTGCGTTCACCTGTACCTGCCCCGTGACCAGAGCGCTTGCGCAACCGGCCACGGCGAGCCAGCCACATCCGCCACCGCGACGTTGCAGCCGCGGATGCACCGGATCATGCTGGTGGCGGACCAACCGGCCCTGCGCCTGGTACTGGTCGAAGTGCTGACGGAACTGGGCTATCAGGTGCAGGCTTTCGAGAGTGGCCACCGGGCTCTGGAATCGTTGCAGAAAGGGCCGCCACCGGACCTGCTGATCACCGATGTCGGCCTGCCTGGGCGACTCGACGGTTACCAGCTTGCAGAGGCCTGCCAGGACCTTGTGGCGGATGCCCCGGTATTGCTGATTACCGGCTACGAGACTGCCGAAACGGTGCACTGTGCCCGGCCCGGCAGGCGCACCGAACTGCTGCACAAACCCCTCGACCTGAACACCCTCGGCGAACGGATCGAGCGCCTGTTGGGCATTGCGTCACACCCGCGTTGACTGGCTATTCGCCTGTTGCCGAACACGCTAAAGTCTGGGCTTCATCCACTGTCGGACGTCGGCATGCCCTCCCGCGACCTGCTTTCACTGCGCCAACAAGTCGAAGCCCTGCAGCAACAGAACGCGCTGCTGGAAGCCCGCCTGGCAAGCCATCAGCAACACGATCAGGACTTCTACCGCTCGCTCTTCGACACCATGGACGAAGGCTTCTGCATCATCGAGTTCTTCGACGGCCCGCACGGCCCACTGAGCGACTATGTGCATGTGCTGGCCAATGCGGCCTATGCCAAGCATGCCGGCATCCCCAACGTGGTCGGGCAGAAACTGCGCGAGATGGTGCCCGATGAGGCCGACGATTGGGTCGCCCGTTATGGCGCGGTGCTGCGCACGGGCGAGCCGCTGCATTTCGAGCAGGAACTGGTCGCCACCGGCCATGTGTTGTCGGTGACCACCTTCCGCGTAGAGCCTGCCGAAAAGCGCCAGGTGGCGGTACTGTTCAAGGACGTCACTGCACGCCGACGGGCAGAGCAGGCCCTGCAGCGCCTGAACGAGGAACTGGAACAACGGGTGAATGCGGCACTGGCAGAACAGGCCAAGGCCGAGGAAGCCCTGCGCCAGGCACAGAAGATGGAAGCGGTCGGCCAGCTCAGTGGCGGCATCGCCCACGACTTCAACAACCTGCTGGGCGGCATCCTCAGTGCCCAGGAGCTGATGCGCCAACGCCTGGAGCAATCCCGTTTCGACGCCCTGGAGCCATTGCTGAAGCTGTCCAGCGGCTCGGCGCAGCGGGCCTCTTCGCTGGTACACCGGCTGCTGGCATTTTCCCGTCAGCAGACCCTGCAGCCCTGCTCCACGCAGGTGGCCACGCTGGTGGGCGGCATGGAGGAGCTGCTGCGCCGCACCATCGGCCCCTCCATCACCCTGACCAGCCAATTCCCCTGCCAGCTATGGCCGACCTTCATCGACCCGCCGCAACTGGAAAGCGCCCTGCTCAACGTGTGCATCAATGCCCGCGATGCCATGCCTGCCGGCGGCGTGATCGATATCCTCGGTGACAACCTGCTGCTCGACGACCAGCAAGCCCGTGCACTGGAACTGCCAGCTGGCGAATACGTACGGCTGAGCATCAGCGACAACGGCAAGGGCATGTCGGCGGAGGTGGCCGAGCGCGCCGTCGACCCGTTCTTCACCACCAAGCCCATGGGCCAGGGCACTGGGCTGGGCTTGTCGATGACTTATGGTTTCGTGCGCCAGTCGGGCGGGCAGCTACGGGTGTTGTCGACACCTGGCGAAGGCACCCGCATCGAGCTGCTGCTTCCCCGCCACCACCAGCACCCCGAAGCCCCGGCACCCAGGCCACTGCACACACTGCTGGAAAAAAGCAGCGGCGCCACGCAGCGTATCCTGCTGGTCGAAGACCAGGCCGCCTTGCGCGTGGTCGTCTGCGAGGTGCTGGAAGAACTGGGTTATCGGGTCGATGCATTCGAGAACGGCCCGGCTGCCCTCGCCCATCTGCAAGCTGGCGAGCGGCCAGACCTGCTGTTGAGCGATATCGGCCTGCCCGGCGGCCTGAATGGCCGCCAGTTGGCTGAACGTTGCCGCGAGCGCCACCCCGACCTCAAGGTACTGTTCATCACCGGCTACGACGAAAGCGCGGCGCTCAGTGACGGCCAGTTGCTGCAAGGCACTCAGGTGCTGACCAAGCCGTTCGAGCTGGCAGTGCTGGCCGAACGGGTACGCACGCTGCTGGAGGATTGACCGGCGCGCTCAGCGCCCGCCGCCCAGGTCGATGAAGCTGCCGGTGGAGTACGAGGCTTTGTCCGAGAGCAGCCAGAGGATGGCCTCGGCCACTTCCTCGGGGCGCCCGCCGCGGCCCATGGGCAAGCCGGGCTCGAGCTTGCTGACCCGGTCGGAGTCGCCCGACAGCGCGTGGAACCCGGTATGGATATAGCCTGGCCGCACACCATTTACCCGCACGCCCTCGCCTGCCACTTCCTTTGCCAGGCCAATGGTGAAGGTGTCGAGGGCGCCCTTGGAAGCGGCATAGTCCACGTATTCGTTGGGCGAGCCCAGGCGGGCGGCCACCGACGACACGTTGACGATGGCCCCGCCCGGCCCGCCGTACCGGCGTGCCATGCGCTTCAGTGCGTGCTTGGCGCAGAGCATGGGGCCGACGACGTTGGTCTTCATGACCTTGAGCAGGCGGAATTCGGACATGTCCTCGACCCGGCTTTGCTGGCCGATGGTGCCTGCGTTGTTGACCAGCGCGGTGACCGGGCCGAGTTCTTCGTCAACGCGCTGGAACAGCTGGATGACCTCATCCTCGACACTGGCGTCGGCGCGCACGGTGATGGCCTTGGCGCCCAGGGCTCGGACCTGGCCGAGGATGTCCTCGGCGGCCTGGTCGTCGGCGTGGTAGTTGATGCAGATGCGGTAGCCCTGACGGGCGGCCAGCAGCGCCGTGGCGGCGCCGATGCCGCGGCTGGCACCGGTGATGACTATGACTTGCTCCATGGGTCTGCCAATCGTTTGGAAAGGGAGCATCGACAATAGGGGAAAAGGCAGCGCGTGGGAATGACCTTTCCTTCTGCTACTGCGTGGGTTTGCCTTGCCCGGGAAACAACGTCTCGAACCGCGGCGTCGCCCGCGCAACGAAACCCAGCCCCTGGTGCATGATGAAGTAGGCAGCGATTTCATTCCGCTCGGCGAAGGCATAGCCTTCCTCCGGGCCCAGCACCATCAACAGTGTGTCCAGGGCATCGGCACGCAACACCGAAGGGTCGACCACCGACACTGCCGCCAGCGCGTGCTTGACCGGCCTGCCGACACGGGGATCGAAGGTGTGCGAATAACGCTGGCCACCTTCCTCGAAATAGTTGCGGTAATCGCCGGCGGTGGCAACGCCGTAGCCATCCAGGGCGATGGCGCGCTCCACTTGCTGTTCGCCCCCACCACTAGGTACCTCGAGGGCGATGCGCCAGGGCGAGCCATCCGGTTTGCGGCCAACCCCCTTCAGTTCGCCGGTGATCTCGACCAGATAGGCCTGGATACCCAGGGCCGCAAGCCTGTCACCCACCCGATCCACTGCATAACCGGCGAGCATGCTGTCGAAATCCAGCTGCGCCGCCACATCCTTGCACAGCGTTTCTCCATCCAGGTGCAAGTGCTGCAGGCCTACCCGTGCCTGCTCCCGCGCCAGCGTGCTGGCATCCGGCACCTGCCTGCCGCGTGACTGTGGGCCGAAGCCCCAGAGGTTCATCAAGGGCAAGACCGTCAGGTCGAAAGCCCCGCCACTCTGGCGGAACAGAGAAACACCGTACACCAGCAATTGCTGCATCTCTTGCGGCACTGCCTGACAGGCGCCGGCCGGCAGGTTGTTGAAGCGGGAAACCACGGAATCGCCGCGCCAGTTGGAGAACTGCTTGTCGAGGGCCTGGAGAACAAGCTCGACTTCGGCCTTTACTTGCCGTGAATCGGGCGTCTGTGCAGTGGGTACGTACTGGATCGAATACGTACTCCCCATGGTCGGCCCGCCAAAGCGTTCAATCCTGTCGCCGCAGCCATACAGCAACGTCACCAGCATCACCAGCAGGCTTGCGCGCATCATTGGACACCTCGCAGACTCTGGCCGCCCGTTCGCGGCGCAGGCTATTTCACCAGAGTTGCGAGATGGCAATTGGCCTACCGTTCATCAGCAAACCTGGTCAAAAACCGAACAAACTCCTCATCGAACACTCTGATCTGCGCGGGTGATCATTCATCCCCCTCCCTTTCCGCTTAACGTCCCGGAAGCAATAAAACAACCATGTGCATAAGCGCACAGGGGCGTTCTTTGCCCAAAAATTGGAGGACATTACATGTCTAGCCATTCGTTGCAGAGCGTCGAACGCCTGCAGAGCCGCATCCGCGCCCAGCGTCAGCCGCAACAGAAACCTTTCTGGCGCCGTCTGCTGGCCATCGCCTCATCCTCTCAGCGTAGTTGGCACGGAGGGATCGAGCTCAGGGGATACAAGGAACTATCCAACGCTACGCCGGTTGCCCCGGTCGTGGTCGGTAAAATCCAGCTGGCGATTCCGCTCGGGCGGGGTCGGCGGTTTGTCCAGCCTTGCGTGCAGCCGGGGCAGCATGTGCGCAAGGGCGAAGTGATCGGTATTGGCGACAACACCACCGCTTGGGTGCATGCCAGTACCTCCGGCATCGTGGACCGGATCGATCACGTCTTCGCGGCCGACTCGGCCGAGCCAGTCATGGCCGTCATCCTGAACGCAGATGGCCTGGACGAGTGGCTCGAACGCCCGGCACCGGGCCTGCCGCAAACGCCAGAGGCGCTGGTCGAGCGCGCATTGCAGATGGGCATAGTCGGCCTTGGTGGTGCGGGTTTCCCCACGGCCCTCAAGCTGGCCGACGCACAGCAGCCCGACCTGCTGCTGATCAACGGTGCCGAATGCGAGCCCTTCCTTACCTGCGATGACCGCCTCATGCGTGAAAATGCCGAAGCGTTGATCGAGGCCGCCGACTATGTCGCCGCGCTGCTGGGAATAACGGCAACCCGTTTCGGCATCGAAACCAACAAACCGGAGGCGATGGCCACGTTACGTGCCGCCGCACGCCAGGCGCGCACCCGGGTCGAGATTTGTCCACTTCCGGAGCGTTACCCAGCAGGTGGGCAGCCGTTGATGATCAAGAGCCTCAGTGGCCGCAACCTGGCCCCGGGGAGCCGCCCCGCCGATATCGGCGTCCTCGCCCTGAATGTCGCAACGCTCTACGCGCTGGGCCGGGCAGTCTTCCAGGACGAACCACTGACCAGCCGCGTGCTGACGCTGACAGGTGACTGCGAGCGCCCCGGCAATGTGCGGGTGCCGGTGGGTTACCCGGTCAGCGAACTGCGCGCGATTGCTGGCGCGTCCCCCACAGGGCAGTTGACCCAAGTCGGTGGCCCGATGATGGGGCAGCCGCTACCGGACGCCAACGCCTTCGTCAGCAAGACCAGCAGTTGCCTGATTTTCGGCGCCGAGCGCTACCTGCCGGCTGCTCGCCCCGCCAGCAGTTGCATTCGCTGCACGCGCTGCGTGGATGTCTGCCCGATGTCGCTGCGGCCGCTGGACCTCTACGCTGCCGCCGAGCGCCTGGACAAGACCAGCCTGCAGGAACTGCGCCTGGATGCCTGCATCGAATGCGGCAGCTGCAGCAGCATCTGCCCAAGCAATATCCCGCTGCGCGAACGCTTCCGCCAAAGCAAGACGGAGGTCCGCGCATGAGCCTGATACGCCACCCCATCCCGCAACGGCTGCGCACGGTGATGCTGCTGGTCGTCCTGTGCCTGCTGCCGGGCACCGTCCTGTATGCCTGGCAATTCGGCGTCGTGGTCTGGTTGCAAGTGTTCTGGTGCGTGCTGTTCGCCCTGGGCTTCGAAGCCGCCCTGCTGCGCCTGCGCGGGCATGACGTACGCAAGGGTTTGAGCGACTTCAGCTGGCTGGTGCTGGGCCTGATACTGGCTCGGGCATTGCCGCTGATGGTGCCGTTGTGGATGATCGCCCTGGCCAGTTTTGCTGCTCTGGCACTATGCAAGCACGCCAGTGGAGGCCTTGGTCGCAACCGTCTCAACCCTGCCATGGTTGGCCTGGGGGTCGTTGCCATCTGCTTCTATCAGCAGCTGTACCCCGCGCCATCGAACCATGCCCCCTGGACCGCAACCCTGGACGCCAAGGCGGTTCTGCTCCAACAACTACAGTTGGTGCCACGCCTGGAGCTCGATGCGTTCGCCGGCGCCACTCAACTGGCGCAGAACGAGTTCACCCATGTCACCCACAATCTGTCGGGGTTCGGCTACGTTGCCGGCGGTTTGCTGCTGGCTTCGCTGCGGGTGATCCGCATCGAGATTCCGCTGGCGATGATCGCGAGCACAGTATTGCTGTGCATGGCTGCCGGCCACAGCCTGCAGGAAGCCGTTTACAACCTCAGCCTCGGCGGCTATCTCTTCACCGCCTTCTTCATCGCCACCGATCCGGTCACCAGCCCCGATACCCGCGCCGGTCGCATCCTCTTCGGCGTGACCGTCGGCACGCTGACCGAGCTGATTCGCGAGTTCGGGCTTTACGCCGATGGCCTCTGCTTCGCCGTGCTGGCCGGCAACCTGCTGGTGCCGCAAATCGACCGGTTGGTGCTGCGCATGCAGCGGCCCTGGTACGCAGCAGCGAGTGCCTGACATGGCATTTGGCAATGAGCCTGGGCCTTGTTCTGGCCCGGCTCAGTGCCCTGCCGACGCCGGCCCCGCCTTGGCGGTAAAGGGCGGTTTGGCGAACCACACCAGCAGGATCAACCCGGCAAACACCCAGGTCATCAGGGTGAAGTAGTCCACCGTCGACATCATGTACGCCTGCCCGTTGAGTATCTGCTCCAGCTGCGCATAGCTCTGCGGGCTGGCCCCGCCCAGCTGCTCCAGGGTATGTCGCGTGGCCGGGTCGAACTGGCTGATGTGCTCGCTCAGGTAGGCATGGTGCTGGTCCGCCCGGCGAATCCAGATCCAGGTGGTCAGCGACGCCGCGAAACTGCCGCCCAAGGTACGCAGGAAGGTCGCCAGGCCCGAGCCATCGGCGATCTGCTGCGGTGGCAGGTCGGACAGCAGGATGCTCAAGGTCGGCATGAAGAACAGCGCAACGCCAATACCCATGAACAACTGCACCAGCGCCACATGCTGGAAGTCCACCTCGCTGGTGAACCCGGCACGCATGTAGCAGCTGCTGCCGATCGCCAGGAACGCCAGCCCGGCCAGCACACGCAGGTCGAAGCGGTGGGCGTACTTGCCCACGAACGGCGACATCAGCACCGGCAACAGGCCGATCGGCGCCACCGCCAGGCCGGCCCAGGTAGCGGTATAGCCCATCTGCGTCTGCAGCCACTGAGGCAGGATCAGGTTGATGCCGAAGAACCCGGCATAGCCCCCTACCAGCACGATGGTGCCCACGCGGAAGTTGCGGTGCGCGAACAGGCGCAGGTTGACCACCGGGTGACGGTCGGTCAGTTCCCAGATCACGAACACCGCCAGGAACACCAGCGAGACTAGGCTTCCGGCAATGATGAACGACGATTCGAACCAGTCCAGGTCGTTGCCTTTGTCCAGCACCACCTGCAAGGCGCCAACGCCGATGATCAGCGTCAGCAGGCCGATGTAGTCCATCGGCTGGCGGCTGGTGACCACCGGCCGGGTGCGCATCTGCTGGCGGACCACGGCGGCGGCGAACAGGCCGATGGGCACGTTGATGAAGAAGATCCAAGGCCAGCTGTAGCTGTCGGTTATCCAGCCGCCGAGAATCGGCCCGGCAATCGGCGCCACCACCGTGACCATCGCCAGCAGCGCCAGGGCCATGCCGCGCTTGGCCGGGGGATAGACGGCGATCAGCAAAGTCTGGGTCATCGGGTACAACGGCCCGGCCACCACACCCTGCAACACGCGAAAACCGACCAGCTCCGGCATCGACTGGGCAATACCGCACAGGAACGAGGCCAGCACGAACAGCAGCGTGGCCCAGATGAACAGCTTCACCTCGCCAAACCGTCGGCTGAGCCAACCGGTGAGCGGCAAGGCGATGGCGTTGCTCACCGCGAACGAGGTGATGACCCAGGTGCCCTGTTCGTAGCTCACCCCCAGGTTGCCGGAAATGGTCGGCAAGGCCACGTTGGCGATGGTGGTGTCGAGCACCTGCATGAACGTCGCCAGCGACAGGCCGATGGTGGTCAGCAGCAGGCTCGGCGGCGTGAACTGGGCAGCAGCGTTGTTGCTCATCGCTGGGCCGTCTTGCCGGTTGCGCTGTTTTCGTGGATCAGCCGGGCGATCAGGTTGTCGGCTTCGACCAGCTGGCGGTCATACACCTGGGTGATATAGCTGGCCTGCTGCGGTGGCTGTTGGGCCAAGGTCGGGCCGCTCTGGTCGTGCAGGTCGACCTCGACCACGGTGGACAGCCCGATACGCAGCGGGTGGTCCTTGAGCTGGTCGGGGCTGAGGTGGATGCGTACCGGCACGCGCTGGACGATCTTGATCCAGTTACCGGTGGCATTCTGCGCCGGCAACAGGGCGAAGGCGCTGCCGGTACCAGCGCCAAGGCTGTCGACCGTGCCGCTGTACCTGACCTCGCTGCCGTACAGGTCGGCGCTGATCTGCACCGGCTGGCCGATACGCATGTCGCGCAGCTGGGTTTCCTTGAAGTTGGCATCGATCCACACCTGGTCCAGCGGGATCACCGCCATGGTCGCGGTACCCGGTTGCAGGCGCTGGCCCAGCTGCACGGTACGCTTGGCAACGTAGCCGGTGACCGGTGCCACCAGGGTGGTGCGGGCATGGTCGAGGTAGGCCTGGCGCAGGTCGGCGGCGGCGGCCATCACCTCGGGGTGCGAGGACACCACGGTGTCGTCGACCAGTGCGCTGCTGGTGCTGAGCTGCTGGCGTGCACGGTTGACGGCGGCCTCGGCCACGCTCAGGTCGTCGCGGGCATGAGACAATTCTTCCGCAGCTATCGCGCCGCTGTCGGCCAGTACCTTGCGCCGGTTGAAGTCCTGGCGGGCCTTGCGCAGCTCGGCCTGGCGGGTTTCCAGCTGGGCCTTGAGCGCGTCGACGTTGCTGTACAACCCGCGCACCTGGCGCACGCTGCGCGCCAGCCTGGCTTCGGCGGCCTGCAAGGCCACCTGGCTGTCGGCCGGGTCGAATTGCAGCAATACCTGGCCGGCGTGGACCAGGTCGCCGTCATCGGCACCGATGCTGGTGACAGTGCCGGTGACCAGCGGGGTGATCTCTACCACGTTGCCGTTGACGTAGGCATCGTCGGTGCTTTCGTGCCAGCGCCCGACCAGGCTGTACCAGGCCCAGGCACCGACGCCGGCAAGGATCAGCAGCAACACCAGGCCAAGCAGCCAGGCCTTGCGCTTGCGCGACGGTTCGGGCGCGGCGGAGGGAGTCGGGGTGTCTGCGGGAGTGGCCATGGCAATACCTTGGATAATTCGTGACAGGGATCAACGATCGCCGAAGCGGCGGATCGTCAACGGGTCGCCGGCAGCGAGCAGGACCTTGGCCAGCAGGCCTTCCAGGGTCGCGAGCTCTTCGGGTGCCAGCACGCCGCACAGCTCGTTCATGGCCGCCGCGCCGATTTCCGGCAGGCGGTCAGCCAGGCGCTGGCCATCGGCGGTAAGCGCCAGGCGCACCTGGCGACGGTCGTCGGCGCAACGGTTGCGCACGATCAGTTCCTTCTGCTCGAGGCGGTCGAGCATGCGGGTCATCGATCCGCTGTCCAGGCCCAGGTACCGGCACAGCTCGGCCGGGGTGTCCACCTGGTACTGGGTGACGATGATCAGCACCTTGAACTGCGCGGCGGTGACGCCTTCGGATTCGAGGTGCCAGTCGAGAGTGCGGTCCTTCAGGATCGCCGCCCGGCCAAGCAGCATGCCGATGGCGCAGGTCTGGAAGTTTTCAGGGGAGAAATGGGCCATTGGAGGCTGCTCGGGTAATTGTGTAGAAATATTACTGCCTAGGCAGTGAATGTCAAAGCTTTGATTAGGTTGCTATGGAAAATTTCATGATGTTCCCCTTCTCTCGCCTGCCGAGGGAGGCTCTTGTGGGAGCGGCTTTAGCCGCGAACACCGGCGCAGCCGGTGCCATGCACCGCATTGGATTCTTCGCGGCTGAAGCCGCTCCCACAGGGTACGCGGACTGCTTGCGATTTCAGTTATCTACGCGACAACGCAGCCCAAAGGGCTGGGTCATCTCCCACAGGGAACTGTGACTGCTGTCACTGCCGCAATCGCAGGCCCAGTGCCTCCACCGCCCCGCAGGCAATGGCCATGCCCACCAACTCCGCCAGGCTATCGGCCTGCAACCGCTTCATCACCCGCCCCCGGTACAGGTCCACCGTCTTCACGCTGACGCCCAGCCGTTCGGCAATCTCGCGGTTGCTCAACCCTTGGGCCAACGGCACGAACACGTCGCGCTCGCGTGGGGTCAGGCCATCGATGCGCGCCTGCACCCGGGCCAGCGCCTGGTCGTCCTGGCGTGCCCGCCCGGCGCTTTCCAACGCGGCCTGCACGCTGTCGAGCAGCAACTGGTCGTTGTAGGGTTTCTCGATGAAGTCGCAGGCGCCGGCCTTGAATGCCCGCACCACGATCGGCACATCGGCATGGCCGCTGACGAAGATCACCGGCAAACCCAGGCCACGCTCGCGCATCGCCTGCTGCACCGCCAACCCGCCCAGCCCCGGCATGCGCACATCCAGCAGCACACAGGCCGGCCCATCGTCGACGCAGGCGTCGAGAAACGCCTGCCCGCCGGCGAACGGCAAGGCCTGCAAACCCACCGACTGCAACAGCCAAACCGTCGAATCCCGCATACCTTGGTCGTCATCGACCACATACACTTTCGCTTGCACCGCCATCTCCCCTTACCCCCTGCTGACCGCCAGGCGGCAGCACAGTACCAGTCCGCCATTGTCACCGGCTCGCGCCCACAGGCTACCGCCAAAACCTTCGATCAGGCTGCGGCTCATGCTCAGGCCCAGGCCCAGGCCGTCGGCCTTGCTGGTGGTGAACGGCGTGAAGATTTCATCCAGGCGCTCGGGCGCCACGCCCGGGCCCTGGTCGGCCACCTCGACCAGCACGCCATCACCATCGCGCGCAGCGCCCAGCAGGATACGTGACGGCCGCTCGCCATGCTGCTCGCGGTTGGCATCGATGGCGTTGCGCAACAGGTTCAACAGCACCTGCTCCAGCAGTACCCGGTCGGCATACACCAAGGGCAGCTGCGCGCTCATGCGCAACTCGACCACCACCTGGTCACGCGCAGCTTCCCAGGCGCACAGGCGCATGGCTTCGCCAGCCACCTCGGCCACGTCCAGCGCCTGCAGGCGGCGCGGCCCCTTGCGCAGGAAGGCGCGCAGGCGGCGGATCACTTCGGCGGCATGGGTGGCCTGTTCGCTGATGCGCAGCAGGCCCTGCCCCACCCGCTCGCGGGCCTGCGGGTCGCGCTCCAGGCCCTGCAGGTAACGCTGGCTGGCGTTGGCATAGTTGACCACCGCGGCCAAAGGCTGGTTGATCTCGTGGGCAATGCCCGAAGCCAGCTCGCCCAAGGTGGCCAGCCGGGCACTGTGCGCCAGGCTTTCCTGGGCCTCGATGCGCAGGGTGATGTCGCGGGACACGCTGACCACCTCCACCACCGCGCCGGTGTAGGTTTCACGGATGGCCCGGCTGGCGATTTCGAACCAGCGGTAGCCGCCTGCGGCCTGGCGCACCCGGCAGGTCATGGTGTGGTAGCCGTCCTGGTCCAGGGCGGCGGCGGCCTGGCGCAGCACCTGGCGGCGCTCGCGCGGGTGCAGCAGGGTATGCACGGCCATGCCGCGCAGCTGCTCGGGCCACAGGCCTAGCAGGCGGAATGCCGCCGGCGAGGCATCGAGGAAACGGCCGTCGGGGCTGTGCCGAGAGATCAGGTCGGTGGTGTTCTCGATGATCAGCCGGTACAGGCGCCGGGCGCGGCTGGCCTCGCGGGCGCCATGGCGCTCGTCGCTGGCGTCGCGGCCACGCGCCAGCACCTGCTGGCCCTGGTCGTCAGGGATGAAGCTCCACAGCACGATGCGTTCACCAACCTGCACCTCGACATCGGCGATCGCCCGGCGCTGGCGCAGGCAGGCGCGCACCAGGGCGGCGCAGTTGCCCGGCAGCCAGCTGGCCAGTGCCGGGCCTTCATCGACCCAGGCCTGCAGCGCCGGGTTGAGTGCCAGCGGCCTGGCGTCGCCGGCCAGCATCAGGCTGGGTTGCGGGTCCTTGGCGAGCAAGGGATAGGCAGTGTTGTCCACGGTAGGCGGCTCGTTGTTATAGTAGTTTTACTATATTGCTATAGTCGATATTCCTAATACCATAGCGACTCGCGTAAAACTGCGACAAGGGGAGCGGCCCACCGTCCGCCTCCCTGCACCCTGAACAGAGCTAACAATCAGCCACCGGGGGTCAAGCGCACAGGTTGTGCCTGCCTCCTCTACAGGATTACCGCATGTCGATCTATGCCCAGGGCCTGATGCCCGCTGCCGTCAACCATGTCGCCCTCACCCCGCTGAGTTTCATCGAACGCACCGCTGCCGTATATGGCGATTATCCGGCGGTGATCCACGGTGCCATCCGCCGTAACTGGCAGCAGACCTACCAACGCTGTCGGCGCCTGGCCAGCGCGTTGGTGGGCCGGGGCATCGGCCGTGGCGACACCGTGGCGGTGATGTTGCCCAACATTCCGGCCATGCTCGAAGCCCATTTTGGCGTGCCCATGACCGGTGCCGTGCTCAATACCCTGAACGTACGCCTGGACGCCGAGGCCATCGCCTTCATGCTGCAGCATGGCGAGGCCAAGGTGCTGATCACCGACCGCGAGTTCCACACCGTCATCGAGGCGGCCCTGGCCTTGGTCGAGCACCCGCCATTGGTGGTGGATGTGGATGACCCGGAGTACGGCGAAGGCCGTGCGGTCAGCGAACTGGATTATGAAGCGTTCCTAGCCGAAGGCGACCCGGACTTTGCCTGGGAATGGCCCGATGACGAGTGGCAGGCGATCTCGCTCAACTACACCTCCGGCACCACCGGCAACCCCAAGGGCGTGGTCTACCACCACCGTGGCGCTTACCTGAACGCCCTGGGCAACCAGATGGTCTGGGGCATGGGCCATCGCCCGGTGTACCTGTGGACCCTGCCGATGTTCCACTGCAATGGCTGGTGCTACCCATGGACCATCACCGCGCTGGCCGGCACCCATGTGTTCCTGCGCCGGGTCGACCCGCAGAAGATCCTGACCCTGATCCGCGAGCACCGGGTCAGCCACCTGTGCGGCGCGCCGATCGTGCTCAACGCCCTGGTCAACATGCCCGAGGCGGCCAAGGCGGCCATCGAGCACCCGGTGCAGGCCATGGTCGCCGGCGCCGCGCCACCCGCCAAGGTCATCGGCGCCGTGGAAGAGATGGGCATCCAGGTCACCCACACCTACGGCCTGACCGAAGTCTACGGCCCGGTGACCGTGTGTGCCTGGCATGACGAATGGGATGACCTGTCGCTGGAAGAGCGGGCACGGATCAAGTCCCGCCAGGGCGTGCGCTACCCGACCCTCGACGGCCTGATGGTCGCCGACCCGCAAACCCTCGAGCCGGTACCGCGCGACGGCAACACCCTGGGCGAGATCTTCATGCGTGGCAACACGGTGATGAAGGGCTACCTGAAGAACCCCGAGGCTACCGCCGAAGCCTTCCGTGGCGGCTGGTTCCATACCGGTGACCTGGCTGTGTGGCATACCGACGGCTATGTCGAGATCAAGGACCGGCTCAAGGACATCATCATTTCCGGTGGCGAGAACATTTCCACCATCGAGGTCGAAGACGCCCTGTACAAGCACCCGGCGGTGCTGGAGGCCGCGGTGGTGGCACGCCCGGATGAAAAGTGGGGAGAAACCCCGTGCGCCTTCGTTGCGCTCAAGCCGGGCCGCGAAGACACCCGCGAAGCCGACATCACCAGCTGGTGCCGCGAGCACCTGGCCGGGTTCAAGGTGCCGAAGACCGTGGTGTTCGGCGAACTGCCCAAGACCTCCACCGGCAAGATCCAGAAGTACGTGCTGCGCGACCGGGCCAAAGCCCTCTGAACCCGTAGCGGCCTCTTCGCGGGTAAACCCGCTCCCACAGGTACAGCAATGTGCTCAGGTTTGGCGCGATCCCTGTGGGAGCGGGTTTACCCGCGAAGAGGCCAGCCCAGATTTCCCACTTCTCAAGAGCTACCGATGACTACCTACTCCGCCCCCCTGCGCGACATGCGCTTCGTCCTGCATGACGTGTTCAACGCCCCGGCCCTGTGGGCCCGCCTGCCCGCCCTGGCCGAGCGCATCGACGCCGATACCGCCGATGCCATCCTCGAGGAAGCAGCCAAAGTCACCGGCCAGCTGATTGCCCCGCTCAGCCGCAACGGTGACGAGCAAGGCGTGCGCTTCGCCGCTGGTGAAGTCACTACACCCGACGGCTTCCGCGAGGCCTGGCACACCTACCGTGAAGGCGGTTGGGTCGGCCTCGGCGGCAATCCTGAACATGGCGGCATGGGCATGCCGAAAATGCTCGGTGTGCTGTTCGAAGAAATGCTCTACGCCGCCGACTGCAGCTTCAGCCTGTATTCGGCATTGAGCGCCGGCAGCTGCCTGGCGATCGATGCCCACGCCAGCGAAACACTCAAGGCCACCTACCTGCCGCCCCTGTACGAAGGCCGCTGGGCTGGCACCATGTGCCTCACCGAACCCCATGCCGGCACCGACCTTGGGCTGATCCGCAGCCGCGCCGAGCCCCAGGCCGATGGCAGCTATCGCATCAGCGGCAGCAAGATCTTCATCACCGGCGGCGAACAGGACCTGACCGAGAACATCGTCCACCTGGTGCTGGCCAAGCTGCCGGATGCGCCCACCGGCGCCAAGGGCATCTCGCTGTTCCTGGTGCCCAAGTACCTGGTCGAGGCCGATGGCCGCCTGGGGGCGCGCAACGCCGCCCATTGCGGCTCGATCGAACACAAGATGGGCATCAAGGCCTCGGCCACCTGTGTGATGAACTTCGATGGTGCCGTCGGCTACCTGGTCGGCGAGCCGAACAAGGGCCTGGCGGCGATGTTCACCATGATGAACTACGAGCGCCTGTCCATCGGCATCCAGGGCATCGGTTGTGCCGAGGCGTCCTACCAGAGCGCCGCCCGCTACGCCAACGAGCGCCTGCAAAGCCGCGCCGCCAGCGGCCCGCAGGCACAGGACAAGGTTGCCGACCCGATCATTCACCATGGCGATGTGCGGCGCATGTTGCTGACCATGCGCACCCTCACCGAAGGTGGCCGGGCGTTTGCCGCCTACGTCGGCCAGCAGCTGGACCTGGCACGCTACGCCGAAGACGCCGGCGAGCGCGAACATGCGCAACGCCTGGTGGCGCTGCTGACGCCGGTGGCCAAGGCGTTCTTCACCGACAACGGCCTGGAAAGCTGTGTGCTCGGCCAGCAGGTGTATGGCGGCCATGGCTACATTCGCGAATGGGGCCAGGAGCAGCGGGTGCGCGATGTGCGCATCGCGCAGATCTATGAAGGCACCAACGGCATCCAGGCCCTCGACCTGCTCGGGCGCAAGGTGCTGGCCGACGGTGGCCAGGCGCTGGCCGGCTTTGCCGCCGAGGTGCGGGCCTTCAGCGTTGATGCGCCGCTGCACCGTGAAGCCCTGCAAGCGAGCCTGGCGCGGCTGGAAGCGACCAGCGCCTGGCTGCGGGCGCGGGCCGGCGAGGATGCAAACCTGGTCAGCGCGGTGGCGGTGGAATACCTGCAGCTGTTCGGGCTGACTGCGTACGCCTACATGTGGGCGCGGATGGCGGCGGTGGCGTTGGCCAGGCGTGACGAGGATGCCGCGTTTCATGGGGCCAAGCTTGCGTGTGCGGAGTTCTTCTTCCAGCGGGTCTTGCCGCGCGGGTTGGGGCTGGAGGCCAGTATCCGGGCGGGTAGTGGCAGCCTTTATGGTTTGGAGGCGGAGCAGTTCTGATGAGCCGCTGGGGGCGCTGTGCGCCCCTTTCGCGACACAAGGCCGCTCCCACAGGCATCCCACCAACCCATCGGGCAGCGCTGCACCTGTGGGAGCGGCCTTGTGTCGCGAAAGGGCTGCGCAGCAGCCCCAACGATTTCAGCCTGAATTTACCTGCGCGAAGGGTTCTCAAACGCTGAAAAACCATCACCAATCCGACGAAAACCGGCACAACTGATAGTCATTCGCCATTACCTCGGTTCTCGGGAGCCCTCCCACAAGGGTAGAATGCGCAAAACCCGGAGCCGCAATGAACCACGACCGCCTCAATTCCAGCCCAGACGATGCCATCACCGACGCCGCCGCGCACTGGTGCATGCGCCTGCACGCCGAAGATTGCTCGGTGGCCGAGCGCGAGGCGTTCGCCCGCTGGCTGGCGGCCGACCCGCGGCATGCCGAGGAATACCAGGCGATGCTGGAAATCTGGCAAACCGCCGACCTGCTGCCGCGCAATGCCACCGTCATCGACTTCAACCCGCCGCTGCAAAAGGCTGCGCGCCAGCGCAACTGGCGGCCGCTGGCATCCGCCGCCGCGATCGCCCTGGCAGTGCTGCCGCTGGCCGGCTGGGTGGGCTGGGAACAAGGCTGGCTGCCCAATCGCTACCAGCACTTCGAAGCCGGCGCGCACATGCAGACCGTGCAGCTAAGCGACGGCAGCACGGTGCAGCTCAACCTCAACACCGAGCTCACCTACCTCAACTACAAGGACCAGCGCCAGGTCACGCTCAAGCGTGGCGAGGCGTTCTTCAAGGTGCAGCACGACAGCAGCCACCCGTTCATCGTGCATGCCGGTCGTGGCCAGACCCGCGTCACCGGCACCCAGTTCAACGTGTGGAAGTACCAGGACCAGGTCAAGGTCACCCTGGTGGAAGGTTCGGTACTGGTATCCAGCGACGGCAGCACCGGTGGCTACCGCCTGGGCCCTGGTATGCAGGCCAGCTATCACAAGGGCGACTTCGAGCCGCAACTGGAGCAGAGCGAGGACTACGGCAACAGCCTGGCCTGGCGCGACGGCAAGCTGGTGCTCGACAACCTGAGCCTGGAACAGGCCCTGCCGATAATCAACCGCTACCTCGACGCACCGCTGCTGCTGGCCGACGCCAGCACCGGCCGCATCCGCATCAGCGGTATCTACAACACCCGTGAGGTGGGGCGCCTGGTCAACAACCTGCCCAAGGTGCTGCCGGTCTACCTGACCCGCAGCAAGGACGGCAGCACCGTGCTCAACCGCATCTCGCCACCGCCCGACAAGGGCTGACGCCCTCCCCGTCTTACAGCGTCATCGCCGCCAACCAGCCGAACGCCAGCAGTGGCAGGTTGTAGTGGATGAAGGTAGGCACCACGGTGTCCCAGATATGGTGGTGCTGGCCATCCACGTTCAACCCCGAGGTCGGGCCCAGGGTCGAGTCCGAGGCAGGCGAGCCCGCGTCGCCCAGGGCACCGGCGGTACCAACGATGCACACGGTGGCCAGCGGGTCGAAGCCCAGCTGCACGCACAGCGGCACGAAGATCGCGGCCAGGATCGGCACGGTGGAGAACGACGAGCCGATGCCCATGGTCACCAGCAGGCCCACCAGCAGCATCAGCAAGGCACCGACGCCCTTGCTGTGGTCGATCCACTGCGCCGAGGTTTCCACCAGGCTGTTCACCTCACCGGTGGCCTTCATCACGTCGGCAAAGCCTGAGGCGGCAATCATGATGAAGCCGATCATGGCCATCATCTTCATGCCTTCGGTGAACAGGTCGTCAGTGTCCTTCCAGCGCACGATGCCCGACAGCGAGAAGATCAGGAAGCCGACCATGGCGCCGATGATCATCGAGTCCAGCCACAACTGGACGATGAACGCCGAGGCAATCGCCAGCCCGGCCACCAGCAGGGTCAGCGGGTTGTACTGCACGCTCACCTGCTCCACCTGCTCGATGCGCGCCAGGTCGTAGTCACGCTTCTTGCGGTAGCTGACGAATACCGCCAGCAACAGGCCAGCCAGCATGCCAGCGGCCGGGATGGCCATGGCGTGGGTGACATTCACGCCACTCACGTCGACACCCGCGCGGGCGACGTTGGCCAGCAGGATTTCGTTGAGGAAGATGTTGCCAAAGCCCACCGGCAGGAACATGTACGGGGTGATCAGGCCAAAGGTGATCACGCAGGCGATCAGCCGACGGTCGATGCGCAGGCGGGTCAGCACGTACAGCAGCGGTGGCACCAGCAAGGGGATGAAGGCGATGTGGATAGGCAGGATGTTCTGCGACGACACTGCCACCACCAGCATCAGGCCCACCAGCAACCATTTGACCTTGCCGCCACTGGCATGGCCCTGGCGGTCGATCATGGCCAGGGCGCGGTCGGCCAGGGCATGGGCCAGGCCGGACTTGGCGATGGCCACGGCAAAGGCGCCCAGCAGTGCATAGGACAGGGCTACCGTGGCCCCGCCGCCGAGGCCGCCGTTGAAGGCCTTGAGCGTACCTTCGATGCCCAGGCCCCCCACCAGCCCACCGGCCAGGGCCCCGACGATCAGGGCGATGACCACGTGCACGCGGGACAGGCTGAGTATCAGCATGATGCCGACCGCGGCGATCACTGCATTCATGGTTGGCTTACCTCATTGCGACAGAAAAAAAGCGCGCACTCTGAAGCAGTGGGCAGCAGATGTCAAAAGCGCCATGTTGCGGCGGATTACCAACGCCCCGCGCGGCCTGCGGATTAAATTGAACGTTTGAATAAAGAAAAGCCCGCGCCAGCCGACACATTCGTCAGCCACACTCTTATTACAAGGGACCCACCCCATGCCTTTGCGACAACTTTCCATCCAGTGGAAGATCACCCTGCTCGCCGGTCTCTGCCTGGCCGGCATCGTCACCCTGCTCGTCGGCCTGTCGCTGTATCGCATGGACCACAGCTCGGACCTGGTCAAGGCCAGCAGCATGCAGATGCTGACCGAGTCGGCGCAGTCGCGCATCGAGTCGCAGGGCGAGGTGCAGGCGCTGAACATCCGCCGCCAGTTCATGGACGCCTACCAATACGGCGCCGGTTTCGCCCGCCAGGTGCTGTTCCTGCGCGAGCAGGCGGAAAAGCGCTTTCTCGATGCCTTCGACCTGCGCGAGGACATGACCCGCCAGGTGCGCGCCGCCCTGCAGGCCAACCCTGAGCTGCTCGGCCTGTCGCTGGTATTCGAGCCCAACGCCCTGGACAACAAGGACAGCCTGTTCGCCGGCAAGGCAGAACTGGGCAGCAACGAAACCGGGCGCTTCGCCCTGTACTGGTCGCAGCCGCGTGTCGGCCAGCTGACGGCCATGGCCCTGCCCGAACATGACATGGCCAACACCGAGATCGGCCCCAGCGGCCAGCCAGCCAATACCTGGTGGGTGTGCCCGCGCACATCCGGCAAGGTGTGCGTGGTGGAGCCCTACTTCTACGACATCGATGGCCAGCAGGTGCTGATGACCAGCATCGTCTTCCCGCTGGCAGTCGACGGCAAGGTGATCGCCACCCTGTCCATCGACATCAACCTCAACAGCCTGCAGGCCCTGAGCCAGGAGGCCAGCCGCAGCCTGTACGAAGGCCGCACCACGGTCGGCATCCTCAGCCCGGTCGGCCTGCTGGCCGGCTACAGCGCCGACGCCAGCAAGCTGGCCCAGCGCTTCGACCAGGTCGACACCGCCAAGGGTGCTGAACTGGTGCGCAAGCTGGCCGACGGCAAGATGACCATCGTGCACGACCAGCAGCGCCTGAAGGTGCTGGCCGCCTTCCAGCCGATTCCGGATGCCCAGCCTTGGGGCGTGCTGCTGGATGTGCCGGAAAACGCCCTGACCGGGCCGGCCGAAGCGCTGAAACAGGAACTGGACGCGCTGAACACCAGCGGCACCCTGCTGGAACTTGGCCTGGGCCTGGCGGCGGCGATTGCCGGCCTGCTGATGGTGTGGCTGATGGCCCGCGGCGTTACCCGGCCGATCCTCGGCGTGGCAAGCATGCTCAAGGACATTGCCAGCGGCGAAGGTGACCTGACCCGCCGCCTGACCTACCAGAAGCAGGACGAACTGGGCGAACTGGCCGGCTGGTTCAACCGCTTCCTCGACAAGCTGCAGCCGACCATCGCCGAGGTAAAACGCTCGGTACAGGCCGCCCGGGGCACCGCCGACCAGTCTTCGGCAATTGCCACCCAGACCAGCGCCGGCATGGAGCAGCAGTACCGCCAGGTCGACCAGGTGGCCACTGCCTCGCACGAGATGAGTGCCACCGCCCAGGACGTCGCCCGCAGCGCCGCCCAGGCCGCGCAGGCCGCCCGCGATGCCGACCAGGCCACCCGCGAAGGCCTGGCGGTGATCGACCGCACCACCCACAGCATCGATGCCCTGGCTGCCGACATGAGCAACGCCATGAGCGAAGTGGAGGGCCTGGCGCAGAACAGCGAGAAGATCGGTTCGGTGCTGGAGGTGATCCGCTCGATCGCCGAACAGACCAACTTGCTGGCGCTCAACGCCGCCATCGAGGCGGCCCGCGCCGGTGAAGCCGGCCGTGGCTTTGCCGTGGTCGCGGACGAGGTACGCAACCTGGCCCAGCGTACCCAGGAATCGGTGGAAGAAACGCGCCAGGTGATCGAGGCCTTGCAGAACGGCACTCGCGAGGTGGTCGGGGCCATGGACAACAGCCACCGCCAGGCCCAGAGCGGCGTGCAGCAGGTTGGCCAGGCAGTCACCGCGCTGCAGCGCATCGGCCAGGCAGTGACGGTGATCACCGACATGAACCTGCAGATCGCCTCGGCCGCCGAGGAGCAAAGCGCAGTGGCGGAGGAAATCAACAGCAACGTGGCAACCATCCGTGATGTCACCGAATCGCTGTCGGGGCAGGCCAACGAGTCGGCGCGGGTAAGCCAGTCGCTGAACAGCCTGGCCAACCAGCAACAGGCGCTGATGGACCAGTTCCGCGTCTAAGTCACTTGCAGGCCGCTGCCAATCGCGTGCAGCGGCCTTCCTGCCGGGCCTGGAGCCGGTCGTCTACACTTGCGGCAACTCAGTAGCGCCACTCCAAGAGGCCCCATGAAAAAGATTCCAACGTTGCTGGCCGGCCTGCTGCTCGCCGTCGGCCTGGCCAGCACCGACAGCGCCGCCTCGGCAGAACGCACCGCGCCCATCCACTTTGGCGCCATCGGCTGGGAAAGCGGTGCCCTCACCACCGAGATCCTGCGGCTGATCGTGGAGCGTGGCTACGGCTACACCACCGACACCCTGCCCGGCAGCACCGTCAGCATGGAAGTGGCCCTGGCGCGCAACGACCTGCAAGTAATCGCCGAGGAATGGGCCGGGCGCAGCCCAGCCTGGGTCAAGGCAGAACAGGCCGGCCAGGTGTTTGCCTTGGGCGACACGGTCAAGAACGCCGAAGAAGGCTGGTGGGTGCCGGCCTACGTGATCGAGGGCGATGACGCGCGCAAACTGAAACCCGTAGCGCCGCAATTGCGCAGCGTCGAGGACCTCAAGCGTTACCCGCAGGTGTTCCGCGACCCCGAGTCACCCGGTAAAGGGCGCTTTCTGAATAGCCCCAGCGGGTGGACATCCGAAACCGTCAACAGCCAGAAACTCAAGGCCTACGGGCTGAATGATCTCTATACCAACTTCCGCAGTGGCTCCGGGGCTGCAATGGATGCCGAAATCGGCTCGGCCATCCGCCGTGGCCAACCGGTGCTGTTCTACTACTGGAACCCGACCCCTTTGATGGGGCGTTACAAGCTCATACGCCTGCAAGAGCCGCCGTTCGATGCCCAGGCCTGGGCCACCCTCACCGATGTCGGCAACCCCGAGCCCAAGGGCAGCAGCTCGCTGCCGGCCAAATTGTCGATTGGCGTGTCCAAGGCCTTTCGCGAAGGCTACCCGGAACTGGTGAGCATGTTCGAGCGGGTCGACCTGCCCATCGACCGACTGAACAAGGCACTGGCCGACATGAGCGAAAAGCGAACGCCGCCCCGCGACGCTGCCCTCACCTTCCTGCGCAATAACCGCGAGGTGTGGAAAGCCTGGTTGCCTGCGGACATTGCCACCAAGGTCGAGGCCAGCCTGTGAGCGGCGGCTTCCCCGAGGCCCTGCAATTCTCCTTTGCCGACAGCGTCAACCGCCTGGTCGACTGGCTGGTACTGCATTACGGCGATCACCTGCGCAGCGTCTCGGACCAGTTGCTGCAACTGCTGGTCGGCCTGGAAACCCTGCTGCGCCTGATGCCGTGGTGGCTGCTGCTGTTGCTGATCGGCCTGCTGGCCTGGCACGCCAGCCGCAGCGTGCTGCGCAGCGCGGTACTGGTGGCGCTGCTGGCCCTGATCGGCATGCTCGGGTTGTGGGACAAACTGCTGCAGACCATGGCGTTGGTGCTGGTCAGTACCGGCCTCTGCGTGCTGGTGGGCGTGCCGCTGGGCATCCTGCTGGCTGCCCGGCCACTGGCGAAGCGCTTGCTGTTGCCGGTACTGGATGTGATGCAGACCTTGCCGGCCTTCGTTTACCTGATCCCGGTGCTGATGCTGTTCGGCCTGGGCAAGGTGCCCGCCGTGTTCGCCACACTGATCTATGCCCTGCCACCGCTGGTGCGGCTGACCGAACTGGGCCTGAGCCAGATCGACCCTTCGCTGCTGCAAGCCGCCCATGGCCTGGGGGCCAGCCGCTGGCAGCGGTTGCGGCGCATCGCCCTGCCGCTGGCGCTGCCGAGCATCATGGCCGGGCTCAACCAGTCGGTGATGATGGCCCTGTCGATGGTGGTGGTGGCTTCGATGATTGGTGCCCGCGGGCTGGGCGAGGATGTGCTGTCAGGGATCCAGACGCTGAATGTCGGCCAAGGCGTCGAGGCCGGGCTGGCGATCGTCGCCCTGGCCATGGTGATCGATCGGATCAGCCAGGCCTATGGGCGTGGTGGGCGCTGAGAAATACTGCCTCTACCAGCCTCGACTCGCTGTAGGAGCAGCCTTGTGCTGCGAAAGGGCCGGGCCTGACAATGCATCTCTGTCAGCTTGAAACCGGACCACACCCGCATGTCCCTCAAAGCCCTGCGCACCCTGGTGACCATCGCCCGCCACGGCACATTCGCCCGTGCCGCCGACCTGCTCAGCCTCACCCCTTCGGCGGTAAGCCTGCACATCAAGACCCTCGAAGACGAACTGCAGGTGACCTTGTTCGACCGCAGCCGCAGGCAGGTGTCGCTGACCGAAGCCGGCCAATTGGCGGTGGCCCGCGCCGAGACCATCCTGGCTAGCTATGACGAACTGGCCGACGCTCTGGCCAGCGGCCCGAGCCTGCGCGGCCGCCTGCGCCTGGGGGCGATCCACACCGTGCTGGCGCGGCGCCTGCCCAAAGCGCTGGTGTGGATCAAGGCGCACCATCCGCAGTTGCATGTCAGCGTGGCCTCCGGCATGTCGGCGGAACTGGCACGGCGGGTGGAAGACGGCGAGCTCGATGCGGCGATCACCACCGAGCCGGTCAGCCCCTACCCGCAAAGCCTGGACTTCACGCCGTTGTTCGAAGACCGCTTCTGGGCCATCGCCAGTCCCGACCTGGCCGGGCTAAGCGTGCCGCAGTTACTGGCCAGCCAGCCGTTCCTGCGCTTCGACAAGCGTGCCTGGGCCGGGCGGCAGATCGAGCAGGAGCTGCGCCGCCAGCATCTGCAGGTGAGCGAGCAGATGGAACTGGACAGCCAGGAAGCGCTGGCGCGCATGGCGGTGATGGGCCTGGGCGTGGCAATCATCCCCATGGCCGATGACGACCTGCAACGCTTGCCACCGGCTACCTGCCTGCCATTTGGCGAACCGCAGCTGACCCGGCGCGTGGTGTTGCTGGAGCATGAGAAGAGCCAGCGGCGGCATTTGAGCGCGGTGCTGAAGACTGCGCTGGAGGCTTGAGATTGCCGGGGCCGCTGCGCGGCCCTTTCGCGACACAAGGCCGCTCCCACAGCGAACGCGTTGCATTTGAAGGCAGTGGCAAACCTGTGGGAGCGGCCTTGCGTCGCGAAAGGGGCGCACAGCGCCCCCAGAGCAACCATGCATTTTTCCTCAATGGTCAGTGCAGAAAACAACGTTTTTACAGATCGATCCGCACCAGTAGTCTGTGCCCCGTACCCGACCACGGAACGTCGATCATGCTCCACCTGCTGCTGACTACCCTGCTGCCGATCATCCTGCTGATTGCCCTGGGCACTTTCCTGCGCCTGCGCGGCTTTCTCGCCGATAACTTCTGGCCCGGCGCCGAGCGCCTGAGCTATTACGTACTGCTGCCGTCGCTGTTCCTCCATGGCCTGGCCACCGCCAACCTCGATGGCGTACCGGTGCTGGGCATGGTTGGCGTGCTGATGCTCTCGACCCTGGCCGGGGCCGTGCTGCTGGTGCTGTACCAGGGCGCCATGAACCACGACGGTGCCGACTTCACCTCGGTGTTCCAGGGCGGCATCCGCTTCAACAACTACATCGGCGCCACCCTTGCAGCGGGTATCTACGGCAGCGCCGGCATTGCCCTGGCAGCGGTGGCCAACGCCGCCATCGTGCCACTGGTCAACCTGCTTTGCGTGTTGGTGTTCGCCCGCTTCAGCGCCCGCCATAGCTCACCGGCCACGGTGCTGCGGGCCATCTTCGCCAACCCCTTGATCGTCGGTTGCGCCGGCGGCTTGCTGCTGCGCGCCAGCGGGCTGAGCTTGCCAGCGGGTATCGAACCCACGGTCAAGGCCCTGGGCCAGGCCGCCCTGCCGCTGGGCCTGCTGTGCGTCGGCGCAGCCCTGGGTGGTGCCCGCCTGGGCCAGCAGGTGCGCCCGCTGATGGCGGCGTCGGCATTCAAGTTCCTGGTCATGCCGCTGACCACCTGGGGCTTGTGCCGCCTGCTTGGCCTGGGTGGCCAGGCAGCGGTGGTGGCGGTGCTGTTCCAGGCACTGCCGACCGCGTCATCTTCCTATGTGATGGCCCGGCAAATGGGCGGTAACGCACCGCTGATGGCCACCATCATCGCCCTGCAGACTGTGTTGGCCGCCGCCACCCTGCCTTTGGTGCTGATGCTTGCGCTTGGCTAGACTGTGAACCAGCCCACAGTTCGGGAGCTTGCATCATGCGCCTTTCGTGGATGGTGATCGGCCTGGTTTCGGCCCTGCTCGCAGGCCCCTTGCACGCGGCCGACCCGGCCAAGGCTGCCGTTGCCGAGGACAAGGCAGAGGTGCTCGAGGAAAAAGTGGTGAATGACACGCCACCCCCGAAAAAGGCCGAGACCCTCACACCGGGCGAAGCACAGGCAGTGGACCCGGCCGGCCAGGCGCCGCTGGATGACAGCATCACCTGCCTGGCCCGCACCATTTACTGGGAGGCCAAGGGTGCCGACGCCGAAGACATGGCCGCCGTGGCCAACGTCGTGCTCAACCGCCTGGGCCACGATGGCTTCCCGGATACCATCTGCGGCGTGGTCAAGCAGGGGGTGGAAAGCAAGGCCTGCCAGTTCTCCTGGTGGTGCGACGGGCGCCCGGACCAGGTCGAAGAAGCGCAACGCTACGACATTGCCAAGGAAATCGCGCGCAAGGCGCTCAACCAGCAATTGAGAGACCGCACCGGGGGTGCCTTGTACTTCCATGACCGCAATGTGCACCCGGACTGGGCCAAAGCCTACCGCCGAACGGCGCAGACCAGGCATTTTCTGTTCTATAAACCGAACCAGGCGGTGGCGCGCTGATAGACGCCGGGCGCCAGCAAACCGGCAGACAGGCGTGGTTCGATAGGAATGATTACCAACTATTCGCACTTTTCAGATGAACAGTGGTCTACTCCCTCTTTTGCCGCCAGCAACGAATGTTGGCGTTCTCATTGCTTTGCACGAGCCCGGGCCAAAAGCCCCGGGCTTGTGTAGGATGAGCAGCGCGAACCCCGACGCTGCCAGTCATAGGGAGATCCACATGCGCGTCCTGTCATCCGTAGCCGCCTTGTCGCTGGGCCTGGTCGTCTCGGTCGGGGCCATGGCTGCCACCGGCGAAGAAGCGCAACTGATCGATTCGATCAATGTCTACCGCAGCAAGGCCCAGCCCTGCGGTGGCGAAGCGTCGTTGGAACTGCCGCCGCTCAACAGCGATACCCGCCTGGCGCTGTCGCCAGAGGGTACCCGCGACCTGCAGCAGGCCATGACCCGCGCCGCCTACCCGATGGTCAACGTGCAGGCCATCAGCCTGTCGGGGCCACGTGATGCGCGCGCTGCCATGCATGCCATCGAAGAGAGCTTCTGCCAGGTGGTGCTGGACCCGCAGTTCGTCGATATCGGCGTCAGCCAGGAAGGCCGCGACTGGCGCATCGTGCTTGCCCGGCCGCTGCTCAGTGGCCGCCTGGGCGACTGGCAGGCCGAGGGGCAGAAGGTGCTGCAGGAGATCAACGCCGCGCGCAAGGTGCCGCGCCAATGCGGTGGCCAGCCCTTCGCCGCCGCCCCCGCACTGAGCTGGAGCACGGTGCTGGCCGGGGTTGCCGCCAGCCACACCCGGGCCATGGCCAACCAGAACTTCTTCGACCACATCGACAAGGATGGCCGCACCCCCGGTGACCGGGCAGAGCTGGCCGGCTACCTGTACCAGCAGATCGGCGAAAACATCGCCGCCGGGCGTGACACCGCGCGCAAGGTGGTCGATGGCTGGCTGGATAGCCCGGGGCATTGCGCGACGCTGATGAACCCGGACTTCCGTGAGCTGGGCGCTGCGTATGCAGTGGACCCGAAGAGTGATGCGGGGATCTACTGGACAGGGTTGTTCGGGACGCCGCAGTAGGCCGGCTCCCACAGGACTCATTCAAATAGCAGGGACCCTGTGGGAGCGGCTTTAGCCGCGAACACCGGCGCAGCCGGTGCCATGCACCGCGGTGGCTTCTTCGCGGGTAAACCCGCTCCCACAGGGTACGTGGACCGCTTGTGAATTCAGTTCTCTACGTGACAGCGCAGCTCAAGGGCCGTGCATCCAAACCGTCGCCGCACGCACTTGCCCAGGTAACTGGCATCGCCCAGGCCCACTTCATCGGCAATCTGCGCCAGGCTGTGGCTGGAATTGAGCAGGCGCCAACGCGCCTGTTGCAGGCGCATCTCCAGCCACCAGGCCTTGGCGCTCATGCCATGGCTGGCGTGAAACTGCCGGTCCAGCTGGCGCCGGCTGATGCCCAGCTCAGCCGCCAACTGCTCCGCGGTCAACGGCGTACCCAGGTGATGACGCATCAATGCCTGCGCGCGCTGCACCTGCCGCCCCTGCCCGGCCCCCAGCTCCAACGAGCGCAAGGCATGGCGGCTATCACGGGTTTCATCCACCAGCATGTCAGCCAGGCCCTTCAGCGCCCTGGCCCTCCCGCAGGCGCGTGACAACAGCGCGACGGCCAGGTCGATGGCCGCGGTGCCGCCGGCGCAGGTGATGCGGCTACCGTCGATGCAATACAGCTGCTCACTCAGTACCTGCAAATGCGGGAAGGCTGCACGGAATTCGGCTTCGTGGCGCCAGTGCACCACTACCTTGTGGCCCTGCAGCAACCCGCAGGCGGCCAACAGGAAAGCACCGTTGTCGACCGCCACCAGCTTGACGCCAGCCTTGCCAGCCTGCCTCAGCAAGGCCCGGTAGCGAGGCGCCAGCGCGGCAGTGGCCAGCGCGTTGCGCCCGCCGAACACCACCAGGTAGTCGAAACTGGCCAGCTCGAGCTGGCCAGCGACGGCCTCGACCTGCACCACCGCGCCACTGCTCGAAGGCACCGGGTCGAGTGTCAGCCCTGCAACGGTCCAGCTGCAGTAGCGCTGCTGGCTGTAGTCCTCGTCGTCGGCGCTGAAACGCAACTTGTCGAGAAAGGCACCGAACGGCAGCAGGGCAAAATCCGGTAACGGCAAGATCAGCAAGCGGATATCGGGCTGCATTGGCTTCGCGTCCAGAAACGACCATTCAATGTCCGGATCATACCCTTGCCCGACAAGATCGGCGCCATAGACTGGCGCCCTCTCCATCAACAAGGCATTCCCCACCATGGCACTCGACACCTGGCTCATCTACCTGCTGGCGAGCATCGGCCTGTCGCTGACCCCAGGCCCCAACAGCCTGCTGGCCCTGACCCACGGTGCCCTGTATGGCGCACGCCGGACGTTGTTCACCATCATCGGCGGGGTGTTTGGCTTCAGCGCCCTTATTGCCTTGGCCATGTTCGGCCTCAGCGCATTGCTGCAGGCCTCGGCCTCGGTGCTGAGCGTGCTCAAGTGGGTGGGTGGCGCTTATCTGGTCTGGCTGGGTATCCAGCTGTGGCGCAGCCCGGGCCTGCACCTGGAACTGACCGCGCAAAGTGCGCGGCTGGGCAATGCCGGCCTGTTCCGCCAGGGCCTGCTGTCGGCCATGGCCAACCCCAAGGTGCTGCTGTTCTACGGCGCTTTCCTACCGCAGTTCATCGACCCGCAGCGTGGGTTGCTGCTGCAGTTCGTGGTGATGGCGGCGACCTTTGCCAGTGTCGAGTTCCTGGTCGAATACCTGTTGGCACGCCTGGCGTTTCGCATCCGGCCATGGCTGGCCAAGGGCGGCAAGGGCTTCAACCGCTGCTGCGGCAGCCTGTTTGCCTTGATTGGTGTGGCGTTGCCGCTTGGGCGGTAGCGTCTGATACAGGCGTGTGCCGTTTTTTTTGTGGGAGCGGCCTTGCGTCGCGAAAGGGGTGCGAAGCGCCCCCACGATCTACGCATCACTTCAGAATTGCCGGGGCCGCTTTGCGGCCCTTTCGCGACACAAGGCCGCTCCCACAGGTGACCGCGCTACCATTCAACCCCGGCGCGCTTTGGTCAGGAAGATGATCAAGGCCACGCCCGGCAACCCCGCCCCCACCAGCGCCACACCTTGCCAGCCGAACTGGCTGAACACCGCACTGGCCACCGCCGAACCCAGCGCCCCACCCAGGAAGATGCTGGTCATGTACACCGCGTTCAGCCGCCCGCGGCTGGCCGGGTCCAGCGCGTACACTTCACGCTGGCCGATGACCATGTTCATCTGCACCGCAAAATCCAGCAGCACGCCAGTCAGGCCCAGGCCGATCACGCTGTAGCCCGGCACGGTCAGCCCCAGCAACAGTGCCGCCGGTGCCAGTAACAACGCCAACAGCGAACCGGCCCGGGCATGCCCGGCATCGGCCAGGCGGCCGGCCATGGGTGCGGCGACGGCGCCTACCGCGCCCACCAGGGCGAATACTGCGATCTGGCTCTGCGACAGGCCATGCTCGGTTGCCAGGGCCATCGGCACCGCCGTCCAGTACAGGCTGAACGCCGCGAACATCAACGCCTGGTACAGCGAGCGCTGGCGCAGCAAGGGATAACGGCGCAGCAGCGTGAGCAGCGACAGCATCAGCCCGGCATAGCTGGCCTTGTGCTCGGGCACCCGCCGCGGCAAGGTCAGGGCCAGCAGCAGGATGATCGCCAGCATCACCGCGGCAGCGCCAATGAACACCGCCCGCCAGCCGAAGTAGTCGGCCACCAGGCTGGACAACGGCCGCGCCAGCAGGATACCCAGCAGCAGGCCGCCCATGATGTTGCCGACCACCCGCCCACGCTGCTGCTCCGGCGCCAGGTGCGCCGCCAGCGGGATGAGCATCTGCACCGCCACGGAACTGAAACCGATCAGCAGTGCATAGCCGAGGAACAGCTGGCCCTGGCCGCTGCTGCTGGTGCCCGCCAGCAGCAGGCTGACGCAGGCCAGCACGGCGGTAGCCACCATCAAGCGGCGGTTTTCCAACAGGTCGGCCAGCGGTACCAGCAACAGCAGGCCCAAGGCATAGCCAAGCTGCGTGAGCGAAACGATGAGGCTGGCATGCTCGGTGGACAGCCCCAGGTCCGGGGCGATCAGGCCGACGATGGGCTGGGCATAGTAGATATTGGCGACGATCGCGCCGCAGCAGAACGCCAGCAGGGCGACCAGGGCCCGGCTGAGGCCGGTGGCGGCAGGCTGCGCGGCGGCAAGGGAGGGATTCATGCGAGTGTCCTCGGCGATGGCTGGAATATGCCGGCCACCTTACCCAGACGCACTCCTGGCGAGAATCCAGCGCTGGCGCAACAGGGCTTTGCGCACTGCGCAACACTAGGTGCTGCGCTGCAACAGGTTTTCGCAAAAGTCGATAAAGGCATTCACCCGCCGTGAACCACGATGATTGGGCAGATACAAGGCGTTGATGCTGTCATTGGCAGCGCCGGGGCTGGCCTGCCAATCGGGGAACAGCCGCTGCAGGCGCCCGGCCGCCACATCCTCACGCACCAGCCAGTCGGCCAGCAGCGCGATGCCGCTGCCCGCCAGTGCGGTTTCGCGCAGCATGTCGGCATTGGCACTGCGCAACGGCCCGCTCACGTCCAGTTCCAGACTGTCCTGCCCACGGGCCAGGCGCCAGGGGCGGCTTTTCTGCCCGTAGCGAAAGCGCAGGCAGGCGTGCTCGAGCAGCTGCCGCGGATGCTCCAGCGCGTCACGCCCGGCCAGGTAGCCCGGGCTGGCCACCAGCCAACGCTGGAAGCGACCCAGCTGGCGGCATACCAGCTCGTCATTGGGCGAGGGGTCGCCCAGGCGGATCGACAGGTCATAGCGCCCGTCAAGCAGGTCATCCAGGCGGTCGCTGAGGTCGATGTCCAGCTCCAGAGCCGGATGTATCGCCAAAAACGGCCCCAGGTGCGGGGCGATGACCCGCCTGCCGAACTCCACCGGCAAGCACAGGCGCAGCACACCGACAGGCTCCTCGCCCCGGTCGGCGACACTGGCATCGGCCTCGTCCAGAGCCTCGAAAATACCCCGCGCGCGCTCGTAATAACGGGCGCCGGCCTCGGTCAGGCTGACCTGGCGCGTGGAGCGGTTGAGCAAGGTGGCGCCCAACGCCGCTTCCAGGGCATCGACCAGGCGCGTCACCGACGATGTCGCCAGCCCAAGCTGGCGGGCGGCGGCAGAAAAGCCCTGGGCATCGACGGTGGCCACGAACATTTTCATCGCCAGGAGTTTGTCCATTTGTTGCCCGTCTTCCAAATCCCGGAAAGTTCTTACAAACAGCCGGGCCGGTCAAGAAGCGCGGCGCACGGCAATTGCGTCCATAGTGGAACTACCCCCTTCCAAGCGAGGTTTTCCATGATCCCGACCAACCTGCTGACTGCCCTGCCCCCTTGCGACCCCACCAGCTCCGAACGGGTCGACCAACTGCTCAGCCGCCCGGGTGTGCGTGTTGAGCGTATCGTTTCCAGCGGCCAGGCCAGCCCGCCCGGTTTCTGGTACGACCAGGCCGAAGGCGAATGGATCGTGCTGCTCAGTGGCGCCGCCGGCCTGCGCTTCGAGCACGAGAGCCACACCCGCCTGCTGGCGCCGGGCGATTGCCTGGACATCCCGCCGCATTACCGCCACCGCGTGGAATGGACCGCCCCCGGCACCGCCACCATCTGGCTCGCGGTGTTCTACAGCAGCGGCACGCCGTGGCCGGCGTGAATCCGGTAATCGAAAATCGAACGCGGGTTAACCAGCCGACATGAACACCCTGTTTACTGCAATTTTAAGCGCATGATCTAGACTTTTAGCCACACCTTGCAGAGTTCAACCCTGCGACAATCCGCCCCACAAAATTATGTACCAACTTGTTAATTAGCAAGCTAAGAGATTACACTGCGCGCATTCCACCTGCTGAGATCCCTGGCATGAAAGAAACACCGCGCGCCTCTGGCGCCACAAACATCATCCTGGTCGGCCTGGGCGTGATCATCGCCCTGCTCGGCCTCCTCCTGGCTGCGGGTGGCGTCAAGCTGGCCGGCCTGGGAGGTTCCTGGTACTTCCTGATCGGCGGCCTGGCCATGGCCATCGCCGGCGTTCTCATCGCTCGCCGCAAGCCGGCTGGCGCCTGGCTGTACGCGGCGTTCCTGGTCGGCACTGCCATCTGGGCGCTGATCGACGCTGGCCTGGTGTTCTGGCCGCTGTTCTCGCGCCTGTTCATGTTCGGCGCAATCGGCATGGTGGTGGCACTGGTCTACCCGCTGCTGGCCCGTGCCAATGGCACCAGCGCCGGCCGCGGTGCCTATGGCGTTGCCGGGGTTATGGCCGTGCTGCTGGTGATCGCCGCCGGCAACATGTTCGTCGCCCACCCAAGCGTCGCCCCCACCGGCAAAGGCCCGGCCATGACACCGGTCGAGGCCGGCAAGGCGCAGAAGGACTGGGCTCACTACGGCAACACCGAAGGTGGCAGCCGCTTCGCCGCGCTGGACCAGATCAACCGCGACAACGTCAACAAGCTGAAAGTGGCCTGGACCTACCGCACTGGTGACGTGGCGCTCAGCGACGGCAACGGCGCCGAAGACCAGCTGACCCCGCTGCAGGTCGGCAACAAGGTGTTCATCTGCACCCCGCACAACAACCTGATCGCCCTTGATGCCGACACCGGCAAAGAGCTGTGGAAGAACGCGATCAACGCCCAGTCCAAGGTCTGGCAGCGTTGCCGTGGCATGGCCTACTTCGACGCCACTGCCGCCATCGCCCAGCCGACCCAGCCGAACAGCTCGCCAATCACCGCGGCCAGCGTACCGGCCGGTGCCAACTGCCAGCGTCGCCTGCTGACCAACACCATCGATGGCCGCCTGATTGCCGTCGACGCCGACACCGGCGAGTTCTGCCCGGGCTTCGGCAACAACGGCCAGGTCGACCTCAAGGCCGGCCTGGGCGATGTGCCGGACTCCTACTACCAGCTGTCCTCGGCCCCACTGATGGCCGGCACCACCGTGGTGGTCGGCGGCCGCGTCGCCGACAACGTCCAGACCGACATGCCAGGCGGCGTGATCCGTGGTTTCGACGTGATCACGGGTGAAATGCGCTGGGCCTTCGACCCCGGCAACCCGGAAGATCGCCAGGCGCCGCAGGGCGACAGCACCTATGTGCGCAGCACCCCCAACAGCTGGGCCCCGATGTCCTACGACCCGGCGATGAATACCGTGTTCCTGCCGATGGGCTCGTCGTCCACCGACATCTACGGTGTCGAACGCAGCAAGCTGGACCACACCTATGGCGCTTCGGTACTGGCGCTGGACGCCACCACCGGCAACCAGAAGTGGGTGTTCCAGACCGTGCACAACGACCTGTGGGACTTCGACCTGCCGATGCAGCCGAGCCTGATCGATTTCACCAAGGACGACGGCCAGTCGGTACCTGCAGTGGTAATCGGCACCAAGGCCGGGCAGATCTACGTGCTCGACCGCGCCACCGGCAAGCCGCTGGCCCAGGTCGACGAAGTACCGGTCAAGCCAAGCAACATCCCCAACGAGCCGTACTCGCCAACCCAGCCGAAGTCGGTGGGCATGCCGCAGATCGGCGCGCAGACCCTGACCGAATCGGACATGTGGGGCGCAACCCCGTACGACCAGCTGCTGTGCCGCATCGACTTCAAGAAAATGCGCTACGACGGCCTGTACACCGCGCCGGGCACCGACCTGTCGTTGAGCTTCCCGGGTTCGCTGGGCGGCATGAACTGGGGCAGCATTTCCACCGACCCGGTACATGGTTTCATCTTCGTCAACGACATGCGCCTGGGCCTGTGGATCCAGATGATCCCGTCGCAGAACAAGGGCGGTGCCGCTTCCGGTGGCGAAGCGCTGAACACCGGCATGGGTGCAGTACCGCTCAAAGGCACCCCGTATGCAGTGAACAAGAACCGCTTCCTGTCGGTGGCCGGCATTCCGTGCCAGGCGCCGCCATTCGGCACCCTGACCGCCATCGACATGAAGACCCGCCAGGTGGCGTGGCAGGTACCTGTGGGTACCGTCGAGGACACCGGCCCGCTCGGCATCCGCATGCACTTGCCGATCAAGATCGGCCTGCCGACCCTCGGCGGCACCCTGTCCACCCAGGGCGGCCTGGTGTTCATCGCCGGCACCCAGGACTTCTACCTGCGCGCCTACGACAGCAGCAACGGCAACGAAATCTGGAAGGCTCGCCTGCCAGTGGGCAGCCAGGGCGGCCCGATGACCTACGTTTCGCCGAAAACCGGCAAGCAGTACGTGGTGGTCACGGCTGGCGGCGCGCGCCAGTCGACTGACCGTGGCGATTACGTGATTTCTTACGCTCTGCCGTAAGACCGCGTCGCCTTCTTCGCGGGCACGCCCGCTCCCACAGGGACTGCACCGTCCGCTTGGGCAGTGATCATCCTGTGGGAGCGGGCTTGCCCGCGAACAGGCCCCAGAAAAGAATACGAGATTCAGCAATGCCATCCGCAATTCGCATCACCCCCACCCTGTTGCTGGCCCTCGCCAGCAGCACCGCCCTGGCCGACGGCGACCTGATGACCCGCAGCACCCTGACCGGTGACTGGGGCGGCCTGCGTCACCAGCTGGAAGAAGACGGCGTCAGGTTCACCGGCGACTACAGCGGCGAAACCGCCTACAACGCCCACGGTGGCCTGCACCGCTCGGCGCGCTACTCGCAAAACCTGAAACTGGGCGTGCAGTTCGACCTGTCGAAACTGTATGGCCTGGACAACGGCGGCAAGGTCCAGCTGACCATCAACGACCGCCGCGGCAACAGCGCCTCGGAAGACCTGGTGGGCAACCGCCTGCCGATCCAGGAAAACTTCGGTGGTCTGTACACCCGCCTGACCGAGCTGAGCTACGAGCGTACCCTGTTCACCCCGGCGCTCAACGTCAAGCTCGGCTACATGGCCATGGGCAACGACCTCGGCGGCCTGGACAGTGGCATCCTGTGCAACTTCATGAACGCCGGCTTCTGCGGCCACCCGCTGAACATGTCTGGCGGCAGTGGCTGGACCAATTACCCCAATGCCCACCTAGGCGTACGGGTGAAGTACGACCTGTCGCCATCCTGGCAACTGCGTGTGGCGGCGTTCAACGTCGACCCGGAAAGCAATGGCAACTCCAGCCGCGCCTGGCACCTGGGCCCCAAGCACACCACTGGCACCGTGGTACCGGTAGAGCTGGTCTACAAGCTGCAGGGCGAGCTGCCTGGCGAGTACAAACTGGGCTACTACTACGACAGCTCCGACGTGAAGCGCATCGGCAGCGACGAGGAAGTGTCCGGCCGTGGCGGCCACTACTTGCTGGTCGACCAGGCGGTGTGGAACGACCAGGGCTTGCCGGGCCGCAGCCTGCATGCCTTCGGCCAGTACTCGGCGTCGAGCAAGGCCGCATCGCCATTCACCAAGTGGTATGGCGCCGGCGTGGTGCTGTACAAGCCGTTCGCAGGCCGCCCGAAGGATACTGTGGCCCTGGGCTATGGCCGTGCCGTACCCAACCCGCGTAGCCGCGACGTGCTGGAAGATGCCGCGTTCGATGCCGGGCAGCAGTTCCCCGATATCGACAGCGGCGAGCAGCTGGTCGAGCTGAGCTATGGCTACCAGGCCACACCGTGGCTGAACCTGCGCCCGGATGTGCAGTACATCATCGAGCCGGGCGCGTTCTCCGGGAAGGACATCGACAACGCGCTGGTGGTTGGCCTGCAGGTCAAGGCTACCTTCTGAAACCTTGATTGGGGCTGCTCTGCAGCCCTTCGCGGGCACGCCCGCTCCCACAGGTGTATCACCGGCTGTCCTGGCGGTGCTGTACCTGTGGGAGCGGGCGTGCCCGCGAAGAGGCCAGCGCAATCAACCCTGCCTGAGGTAATCCACCAACCTCAGCAACATGGCATCACACCCCCGCAACTGCTCGACGCTGACGAACTCATCCGGCTTGTGCCCCTGGTCCATGCTCCCGGGCCCACACACCACAGTCGGGATGCCCACCTGGTCGAACAGTCCACCTTCGGTACCAAACGCCACCGTACCGAACTCATCCGAACTACTGAGCAACGCCACCAGGCCAGCCGCCTCGCTATCCGCTGGCGTGGCCAGCCCCGGATACGCACTCAACGGCTGCAGGCGAATGGCGCTGGCGGCATTGACCTTGCGCATGCGCGGCAGCAGTTCGGCCTCGGCATAGGTTTGCAGCTGGTCGGCCACTGCCTGCGCCTCGAACCCCGGCAAAGCCCGTACTTCGAAATCGAATTCGCATTCCGCAGGCACGATGTTCAGCGCCCTGCCCCCTTTGATCACACCGGTCTGCACAGTGGAGAACGGTGGGTCGAAGCGCTCGTCGTGATGCTCCGGCAACGCCAGGGCATCACCGATATCACCCAGCTTGCCGATCAGCTTCGCCGCATACTCGATGGCATTCACCCCATACGGCGCGTACGCCGAGTGGCAGGCCGCGCCATGCACCTGGCAACGCATCGCCAGCTTGCCCTTGTGCCCCAGCACCGGCTTGAGTTCGGTGGGTTCGCCAATCAGGCACAACCGTGGCTTGTGCGGGCGCTGCTCCAGCGCGGCCAGCATCGAGCGCACCCCCAGGCAGCCGACTTCCTCGTCGTAGGAGAACGCCAGGTGCACCGGCATGCGCAACGGCTGTGCGAGAAACGCCGGTACAGCCGCCAGTACCGAAGCGATGAAGCCCTTCATGTCGGCCGTGCCGCGGCCATACAGGCGCCCGTCGCGCTCACTCAGGGCAAACGGCTCGACTGTCCAGGCCTGGCCGTCCACCGGCACCACATCGGTATGCCCGGACAGCACCACGCCGCCAACGTCCCGGGGGCCGATGGTGGCGAACAGGTTGGCCTTGGTGCCTTCCGGGTTATGGAACAGTTCGCTTTCCACCCCCAGCTCGGCCAGGTAGTCGCGGATGAAGCTGATCAGTTCGAGGTTGGAATCCCGGCTGACCGTGGCAAAGCCGATCAGCCTGGCCAGCAGCGCGCGACTGGCAAATTCACTCATCGCCCGGCACCCCGTAGCTTGGCGCGGCAGTCGGGTTGAGGGCGCGGGTGACGTAGTCCTGCATCTGCGGCCGATACGCCTGCCACAGGCCATCGAGCACACCGATCGGGTCTGCTTCGGCCCAGTCCACACGCAGGTCCACCAGCGGCCAGGTCAGCTCGCCGGCAATCTTCAACGCCGCCGAGTGCACAGGCCCCGCCTCGCCACCTGCGGCCATCGCCGCGTGCATGGCCGCCAGCAGGCGGTCGGCCAGATGCCCGCCGGCTTGTTCAAAGGCCTGCACCATCGCCTCGATCACCTGGGTCGAGGCCAACAGGTTGCCTGCCGCCGCACATTGCTCACCGGCCACGGCGTGGTGGGTGCCCAGGGCTTCCTTGCCAGTGAACAGCGCCACCTGGCCATGGCTGTCGATCACCGTGAGCTGGCGATACTCGCTCCAGCCGTTGGCGCTCAGCACCCGGTCCAGCGCAGCGGCAGGCGGCAACTGGCCCTGTTCCAGGGCATCGAGAATCTGCGGGCCCAGCGCCGGCAAGGTGATGTTCTGGGTGGCGACCGCACCCACACCGGCACGCACCCACGGGCAGCGGGCGCCCACGGCGATGCTCGAAGAGCTGATGGCGATACCGACCTGGCCGGTTTCCTGGCAACGACCGATGATGGAAAAAGTCATGTCATGGTTCCTGTTGTGCTGTGCGATACACGGCATTCTGGGTTGAACCTTTCGGCCGGCGAAACGACCTTTTTCCGAGGGTTTGCAGAGGAAAAAACTATGACCACGAAACGTTCGGACAAAACCCTGGCACAGCTGCTGCTGGAACCGCTGCAGGCTGCAGGAATCAAGGCCTTCGCCGTTTTATCGGCAAGCCCCAGCTAAATACTATTTTCGCCATTTCCACGGCATCCCTAGTCTGGCCCCAGGCAACGGCGGTCCTCCAAACCGACCTGACAAAAACCGCCTGAACAAGGGCTCGGACATGACACTGAACAACCTCGAAATCGACACCCTCGTCGTCGGCGCCGGCCAGGCCGGCGTGGCCATGAGCGAACACCTGAGCAAGCTTGGCGTGCCGCACCTGGTGCTGGAGCGCAAGCGTATCGCCGAGGCCTGGCGCACCGGCCGCTGGGACTCGCTGGTGGCCAACGGCCCGGTCTGGCACGACCGCTTCCCGGGGCTGGAATTCAACCTCGACGCCGACGCCTTCGCCGGCAAGGACCAGGTGGCCGACTACTTCGAGCAGTACGTACGCAAGTACAACCTGCCCGTACGCACCGGCATCGAAGTGAAGAAAGTGCTGCGCAACAGCGACCGCCCCGGTTTTACCATCGAAACCAATGAAGGCGTGATTCGCGCCAACCGCGTGGTCGCCGCCACCGGCCCGTTCCAGAAGCCGGTGATCCCGGCCATCGCGCCGAAAGACAGCAACCTGCACCAGATCCACTCCGCTGCCTATTACAACCCCGAGCAGTTGCCAGAAGGCGCTGTGCTGGTGGTCGGCGCCGGCTCCTCGGGCGTGCAGATCGCCGAAGAACTGATGCGTGCCGGGCGCCATGTGTACCTCTCGGTCGGCGCCCACGATCGCCCGCCACGCGCTTACCGCAACCGCGACTTCTGCTGGTGGCTGGGCGTGCTGGGTGAGTGGGATGCGGAAATCGCCAAGCCTGGCCGCGAGCACGTGACCATTGCCGTCAGTGGCGCCCGTGGCGGCCACACCGTGGACTTCCGCGCCCTCGCCCACCAGGGCATGACCCTGGTCGGCCTGACCCAGTCGTTCGAGAACGGCGTGGCGCGCTTCCAGGACAACCTGGTCGAGAACATCAACCGCGGCGACGAAAACTACCTGGCCCTGCTGGATGCCGCCGATGCCTATATCGAACGCAACGGCCTGGACCTGCCGGAAGAGCCCGAAGCCCGCAAACGCCTGGCCGACCCTGAGTGCATGCGCAACCCGCTGCAGCAACTGGACCTGGCCAAGGCCGGTGTCACCAGCATCATCTGGGCCACCGGTTACGGTGTCGACTTCAGCTGGCTGCAGGTAGACACCTTCGACGCCAACGGCAAGCCCCAGCACCAACGCGGCGTGGCCCGCGAGCCGGGCGTGTACTTCCTTGGCCTGCCGTGGCTGTCGCGTCGTGGCTCGTCGTTCATCTGGGGCGTGTGGCACGACGCCAAGCACGTCGCCGGCCACATCGCCACGCAACGCACCTATGCCGCCTACCGCGACCGCGAGCAACGCGCAGCGGATGAGCAGCAGCAACCCAAGATCAGCAACGTCAGCACCCTCGGAGCCCACTGATGCCTACTCATACCCGCATCCGCATGTTCAACACCAAGGCCACCTACCCCAACCAGACCCTGGACAACGACCTGTGCCAGGCGGTGCGCGCCGGCAACACCATCTACGTGCGCGGCCAGGTCGGCACCGACTTCGAAGGCAACCTGGTGGGCCTGGGTGACCCACGGGCGCAGGCCGAGCAGGCAATGAAGAACGTCAAGCAACTGCTCGAAGAAGCCGGCTCGGACCTGTCGCACATCGTCAAGACCACCACCTACATCACCGACCCGCGCTTCCGCGAGCCGGTGTACAAGGAGGTAGGCAAGTGGCTCAAGGGTGTGTTCCCGATTTCCACCGGTCTGGTGGTGGCCGGGTTGGCCCAGGCCGAGTGGCTGATGGAGATCGATGTGATCGCCGTGGTGCCAGATTCGGTCTGATCGATCGGTTCAACCTGTAGGAGCGGCCTTGTGTCGCGAAAGGGCCGCAACGCGGCCCCAGGATTGATGCGCAACACTTGAAATTGCTGGGGCTGCTTTGCAGCCCTTTCGCGACACAAGGCCGCTCCTACAGGGAACGCGCCCACTTTTGAAATGGGCTAGAAACCCACTGTCGCCGACAGCAGGTAGGTACGCGGCGTAGACAGCGTCAGCCCCGGCTCGCTGTCATCCGAAGCTCCGGCCGAGCTCCAGTAGCGGTCGTCCAGCACATTCTCGACACTGGCACGCAAGGTCACCTGAGTGGCATCCACCTTGAACGCATAACGCGCACCCACGTCGTAACGCTCCCAACCGTCGATCTGCTTGCTGTTGTTCTGGTCCAGGTACTGCGAGCTCGAGTGGATGCCCCGCGCCGTCAGGGTCAGGCCGTTCACCCCAGGCACATCCCATTCTGCGCCCAGGTTGACGTTGTACTCGGGCGTGGCCGGCGCGCGGTTGCCATCGTAGGCGCCACCGATGGTGTCGGTCAGTTCGCTGTCGATATACATCACCCCGCCCAGCACACGCACGCCTTGCACGGGCTCGCCAAACACGCTCAGTTCGATACCGCGGTTGTCGCGCTTGCCATTGGGGCCGAACACCCGCGATGTGGGGTTGGTTTCATAGGCGGGCTGGCGGATGCGGAAGGCACTGGCGGTAAAGGCGACCTGGCCCAGGTCGTACTTGGCCCCCACCTCGACCTGGCGGCTGGTGAACGGCGGGAAGATCTGGTCTTCGTTGACCGATGTCGACGGCGCAATCTTGCCCTGGCTCAGGCCCTCCATGTAGTTGGCATACAACGACAGCTGGTCGGTAACCTTGAGCAGCACGCCGCCCGAGGGCGACATCTTCTCTTCATCGTAGGCGGTATCCCCCTTGATGCCGTCGCTCCAGTCATCCACCTGCACCCGCTGCCAACGCGCGCCCAGGGTCAGCAGCAGGCGGTCGTCGAAGAAGCCCAGGGTGTCGGCCAGGGCCACGCCGGAAAAGCGGTTTTCCGTGTACACCTCGGGGTCGATGCGGGTTGGCGTGCCCGGTGTCGGCGTGGCCACCGGGTGGTAGAGGTTGCTGGGCGCCGAGGCATAGCGGGCGCCGCCGTTGGTGAAGTCCATGTAGAAGTAGGTGGCGGCCAGGTTCAGCTCGTGGCTGACCGGCCCGGTATGGAACCAGTTGCGCACGCCGGCCATGGCGGTACGCACGCTTTCATCCCGGGTGAAGTCGCGCGGCTGCACGGTGAAGTCGCCGGCATCGTTGCTGATGGACACGTTGTGGCGCAGGAAGTCATGGTTGCTCTTGCGCGCGCCGACCGCGCCATAGGCCAGCAGCGACTCGCTGATATCGTACTCGGCATGCAGCGCACCGAAGGTGTCGTTGGTGCGCGCCTTGCTCCAGGCCTGGGCGTAGTTGTGGCGTACGTCGTTGGCATCCGGCACCTTGGCATTGGCACCGACCAGCACCCGCTCCTGCGGTGCATCGGTATCGCGCTCGGTATGGCCAAGGTCCGCCGAAAGCCGCAGGCGCTCGCCACGAAAGTCCAGGCCCAACACCGCCATTTCACGTTCGACTCGCTGGTGGTCCCATTCGGTATCGCCCGCCTGTTTCACGCCATTGAAGCGCACGCCGAACTGCTGGCCTTCGCCAAAGCGCCGGCCAACGTCCACCGCACCGCCTGCCTGGCCGGCCGAGGCATAGCTGCCGGTAAACTCGGTGAGCGGCTGGTCGCCGGCTCGCTTGGGCTGCACATTGATGCCGCCGCCGACACTGCCTCGCGGCGAAATGCCGTTGATCAGCTGGCTGGGGCCTTTGATGATGTCGACCCGGTCGGCCATTTCCATGTCGATCGAGTAGGTCGGCAGGATGCCGTACAGGCCGTTGTAGGCCACATCACTGTTGAACAGGCTGAAGCCGCGAATGGTGAACTGCTCGAAGCGCCCACCCGCCGGGTTGGTGGCGCGTACCGATGGGTCGCTGGCGATCAGCTCGCCCAAGGTTCGCGCCTGCTGGTTCTTCACCAGTTCGCTGGTGTAGCTGGTGATGCTGAACGGGGTTTCCATGAAGTCGCGCGTGCCGAGCAGGCCCTGTGAACCCTGACGGGCCACTTGGCCACCGGCATAGGGTTGCGTTTCGTTGCCTGCGGCCAGGCCACCGACGATGCTGGTCGGGGCGATTTCAAGCGCACCACCCGCCTGGGGTGCCGGCATCAATGTGAAAGCGCCCTCGCCCACCGGCAGCAGCTGCAGGCCGCTGCCGCGCAACAGCTGGGTGAAGCCTTCGTCGACGCTGTAGCTGCCGGACAGGCCATTGCTCTGCCGACCGTTGACCAGCGCCGGGTCCAGCGACAGGCTGACCCCGGCCTGGTCAGCAAACTGGGTAAGTGCCGCACCAAGGTTTGCAGGCGGCACCTGATAGCTGCGCCGGGCGGGTTCTTCGGCCCAGGCCGGTGCACACAACAACAGGCTCATGGCGAACAACGGATGTGCCGCACGCGCCAGTGGGCGCAGGCGGCTGGACATGACAACAGGCATTGAACAAGGCTCCCCTTTATTTGCTCCTACCGGTAATGACCGGTGAGCGAAAAAAAGGGGACAGCATCATGCGCGATTTTCTCGCGCGGCCAGGCTCACCCAGTAACGCGTGCGCGTGTGCACCTGCAACGGCAGGCTGGCGGCGAGCAAGGCCAGCACTCGGTCGGTGTCGTCGAGGCGGAACGTACCGGTCACGCGCAGGGCCTCCAGTTCGGGCGCCCAGCGCAGCACGCCGGGGCGGTACCTGCGCAGCTCGTGCAGCAGCTCGCCCAAGGGGCGATCCTCCAGCCGCAGTCCCCCTTCGCGCCAGCCCAGCAGCCATGCGTCCAGGCCGGTGACAGGGCCAACCCCGACCACTTGCAGGCTGGCCTGCTGCCCGGCCTGCAGCAGCAGCGCCGGGCCTTGCCGCGGCTGCAGGTTGGCCGTGCCCTTGAGCACCGATACCCGGCAAGCCTGATCGACCAGGCGCAAGCACACCTCGCCAGCATCCAGCGCGACCTGGCCATAGGGCACCTGCAACGTCAGGCTCAGGTTGCCGGGCAACCTGACTGCCACTTCGCCACGCAGCAATGTCAGGCGACGCGCGCCCAGGTCGATATCCACCGCACTGTCGGTGTTCAACTGCACGAATGTGCCATCGCTCAGCAGCACCTGCCGGCGCTCCCCGACCGCGGTGCGCATGTCGGCGGCCCAGGCCTCCAGCGGCAGTTCGCGGCTTGCCAGCCAGGCCGCCGGCAACAATGCAGCCACGCCCAGGGCCTGCTTGAGCAGCGCCCGGCGGCCGCTATCCGGGCGGTCCAGGGTGGCCATGGCCAATGCGCCGGGTAGCGCGGAAAAGCGCTGGCGCAACAGCAGTGCCTTTTGCCAGGCGTGTTCGTGCAAGGTGCTGCTGGTGCGCCATTGTTCCAGGCGCTGCAGGTCACCCTCGCTGGCAGCGCCAGAGTCCACCAGCGCCAGCCAGCGCGCGGCGGCCTGCAGTGCCTCGCGGGTTTCGGGGGAATGGCTGGTCATTACAGTTCAGCCAGCAGGCAATGCTCGTAGGCCTGCGCCATGTAGCGTTTGACCGAGCGCTCGCAAACACCCAGGCGCTTGCCGATCTCGGCATAGCCCAGGCCCTCCAGCTGGCTCCAGAGAAAAGCCTTGCGTACCGGCGCCTTGAGGCCGTCGAGCAACTCGTCGAGGGCTTGCAGGGTTTCCAGCAGTACCCAACGCTGCTCTGGCGAGGGCACATGCTGCTCGGGCAACTGCGCCAGTGCATCGAGGTAGGCTTGTTCCAGGCTGCGCCGCTGGTGGAAGTTGCTCAGCAGGCGCTTGCCCACGGTCAGCAGGTAGGCACGCGGTTCGCGAATGTCTGCCAGCGGCTGGGCGCTGGCCAGGATACGCAGGAAGGTATCCTGGCTGAGGTCGGCGGCATCCCAGGCATTGCCCATGCGCCGCCGCAGCCAGGTTTCCAGCCAGCCGCGGTGTTCCCGGTACAGGGCAGGCAGGCTATGCTCCGGTGGCGGCGCGGCGTCGATCATGGGGAAGGCCCTGCGGTGGCGTAAATAAGATTAATTCTAATTTACAGCGCACCACAGAACCAAGCGGTTTGTTACCAGTCAGGCAATCGCCGCATCCACCAGCACTTGCGCTTCCTGCACCAGGCGCTGCAGGTGCGCCTCGTCGATGAAGCTTTCAGCGTAGATCTTGTAGATATCCTCGGTGCCCGAAGGGCGCGCGGCGAACCAGCCATTGGCGGTCATCACCTTCAGCCCGCCGATCGCCTGGCCGTTGCCCGGTGCATGGCTGAGGATCTGCACGATCGGCTCACCCGCCAGCTCGGTCGACTTCACCTGCTCCGGCGCCAGCTTGCTCAGCAAAGCCTTCTGCCGGGCATCGGCCTTGGCTTCGACACGGGTGGCGAACGGCTTGCCCAGCGCCTCGGTCAGGTCGGCGTAGGCCTGGCTCGGGTTGCGCCCGGTGCGGGCGGTCATCTCGGCAGCCAGCAAGGCCGGGATCAGCCCGTCCTTGTCGGTGGCCCAGACCGAGCCATCGCGGCGCAGGAAGGAAGCCCCCGCACTTTCCTCGCCACCAAAGCCCAGCGTGCCGTCGAACAGGCCCTGGGCGAAGAACTTGAAGCCCACCGGCACTTCGTACAGCTCACGGCCCAGGCGCTGGGTGACGCGGTCGATCAGGCCACTGGACACCACGGTCTTGCCGACGGCGGCATCGCTGCGCCATTGCGGGCGGTGGCGGTACAGGTAGTCGATGGCCACGGCCAGGTAGTTGTTCGGCTGCAGCAGGCCATCGGGGGTGACGATGCCATGGCGATCGTGGTCCGGGTCGCAGGCGAAGGCCACGTCGAAGCGTTCGCGCAGGCCGATCAGGCCCTGCATGGCATAGGGCGAAGACGGGTCCATGCGGATCTGGCCGTCCCAGTCGACGGTCATGAAGCGGAAGGTCGGGTCGACCTCGGTGTTCACCACTTCCAGGTCCAGCTGGTAATGCTCGGCAATCGCCGACCAGTAGCGCACCCCTGCCCCGCCCAGCGGGTCGACGCCCAGGCGCAGCTTGGCGCCGCGGATGACGTCGAAGTCGATGACGTTTTCCAGGTCGGCCACGTAGTTGCTCACGTAGTCGTGACGCTGGGTGGTGGATGCCTGCAGCGCCTGGGCGTGGTCCATGCGCTTGACGCCCGCCAGGTCAGCGGCCAGCAGTTCGTTGGCCTTGGCCTCGATCCACTTGGTCACATCGCTGTCGGCCGGGCCGCCATTGGGCGGGTTGTACTTGAAGCCACCGCTTTGCGGCGGGTTGTGCGACGGGGTGATGACGATGCCGTCGGCCAGGCCCTGCTCGCGGCCACGGTTATGGCAGAGGATGGCATGGGATACCGCTGGTGTTGGCGTGTATTCGTCGTCCTTGGACAGCATTACCTTCACGCCATTGGCAGCCAGCACTTCCAGGGCGCTGGCGGTAGCCGGTGCCGACAGTGCGTGGGTGTCGGCGCCGATGAACAGCGGGCCATCGATGCCCTTCTCCTGGCGATACAGGCAGATGGCCTGGGTAATGGCCAGGACGTGGTACTCGTTGAAGCTCAATTCAAGCGAAGTGCCACGGTGCCCCGAGGTGCCGAAGGCCACCCGCTGGGCCGCCACGGCAGCGTCGGGGCGGCCGGTGTAGTAGGCGGTGAGCAGTCGGGGAATATCGACCAGCACGCTGGCCGGAGCCGGCTTGCCTGCCAAAGGACTGAGCGTCATGCAGTAACCTCGAGTTCAACGGATGTTGGTGTTGGAGCGTGCAGTGTACTGAGAGTTGCAATGCCGCGCGATGGGCGGCAGCAAAGAATCAGTGAGCACACCGCATACCCTGTGGGAGCGGCTTTAGCCGCGAAGAATCCAACGCGGTGCATGGCACCGGCTGCGCCGGTGTTCGCGGCTAAAGCCGCTCCCACAGGGTACTTGCCAGCCACCGCGGTGGCTGCTTCGCGGGCTCGCCCGCTCCCACAATGGACCCGCGCATGTCCCTCATCTCTGAAATGTCCGGCTAGAGTGGTACCCATACTCTCGAAAACGAGGCCCCATGGCTTTCCACCGCCTGACCCACACCCACCCGCGCCTGAGCATCGCCACTGTGGTCGGCCTGCTCGGCGCCTGGCTGATCCCCGCCAGCGACAGCGTGCAGCACATCCTCGCCGGCTGGAATCTTGGCGTATGGCTGTACCTGCTGCTGGTGCTCTACCTGACCTTGAGCGCCAATGCGGAAAAGGTACGCAAGGTCGCCCGCGTCGAAGACGAAAACGCCGGCCTGGTCCTGCTCACCGTGTGCATCGCCGCCATCGCCAGCCTCGCCGCCGTCACCCTGCAACTGGTGTCCAGCCGTGGCCTGCAAGGCACGGCGCTGGTCGTGCACTACCTCTACACCGGCCTGACCGTGGCCGGCTCCTGGCTGTTGATCGGCTGCATTTTCAGCCTGCACTACGCGCGGCTGTTCTATACCGGACAAAACCACGAACCGCCGCTGCGCTTCGCCGATGGCGAACGCAACCCCGATTACTGGGACTTCCACTACTTCTCGTTCACCATCAGCGTGGCGGTACAAACCTCAGACGTGGGCGTCGCTGGGCGGGGCCTACGGCGGGTGGTGCTGGCGCATTCGCTGGTGGGGTTCGTGTTCAATACGGCGATTTTGGGATTCACCATCAACATCGCTGCTGGCCTGCTGGGCTGAGCTTCCCATCAATTCTGCTAGTTGCAACCGTTCGGCCCACCAAGAGACTCTTGATGGCCGAAGTGTAAAAGGGTTAAGCCATGAAAACGGCTGGTTCGAAAAGTTTGCTGATTCAAGCCGACACCGCAAGTACGATCATGGGCACGGCTGCAACGCCATCGCAACAGGTGTATTCACCTTATGGGGTTAGTAAGCCGAATTCCGTTGAAAGCTTGTTAGGTTTTACTGGAGCTCTCTATGACGCTGCTTTCAGAACCTATTCGCTTGGAAATGGCCATAGAGTCTATAGCCCTTTACTAATGCGCTTTTACCAACCAGACAGCTTTTCGCCTTTCCATTACGGCGGTCTGAACTGTTATGTCTACTGCCAAGATGACCCTATAAATTTCACCGATCCAACGGGCCGTTTCAAAATGCCGCGTCGACCAATGGCACAGGCCAGAACAAATGGCGTCCCGAAAAATAGCTTCCGCGCATCCCAACGTTTTACTACCCAACGCCCTCGCAGAGTTCAACAAAGGGCCGAGCAACGACAGCAGCAACGAGCACAACGCCCGCAGGACCGGCCGCAAAGAGAGCCACAAGATAATCACCAGGCCCCGCAGCCGCACCAAGCTCCGGAAATGAACCTTGCACAACTGATGCAAATGATGGATCAGGCCCAACAAATCCACCCTGCTGAGCTAACTCTCGGGGGCATGGCGCTCGCCATGTCAGGAGCTTCAATCCTGGAGACGGTCGTTACATGGATGACGACGGGAACCATCAGGAATCCCATGGATACTACCTCTGCGATGGCAAACTACTCGCCCGGTTATTCACTTCAACGTCCTCCCGTGGGCTGAGGAGCAATGCCGCTCGTCCGAAAGTACCATGTCACAGTATCAATTGCCCCTGCAGAGTTCATCGGAATATCTGCCGCCATCGCACGCGGAAAACGTTTGCCAGAGCGCCGGTCTCCAAGTTGCCGTCCCTCACAAGGATGTGACCGCTGTCATGCATTAGCACATTTGTCGTATTTGCAGCCGAGAATACTCCGTGACAGGTGCTATGGTTACTTTCCCGGCGGCCGCATCGATGTGGCCACCCGCTCACCACGTCCAGGTACGAACAAGGAGGCTGGCATGAACAAGATGACGTTCCCCAACGCCTGCCAGGTGATGCGCTGGCATTTCCACCCGCTGGGCTTCGAAGCCAGCATGGATGCGCCACGCAGCATGGTCGCGCGGCTGTTCGACCGCGCCACCGGCGAAACCCTGCTGGCGATTGCCGGCATCCCCTGCTCGGCAATCATGGCCGCCACCGACGTAGAGCGCATCATCGAGGCCGTCGAGGCGGAGATGGATACTTTCATGCCCGCCTTCACCCTGCGCGACGCAGTCTAGCCCACTGCCGTGCTTTCCTGGCGCATGGCCTGCAACTTGCCCATGAACTGCTCGGCCGGCACCGGCTGGCCCAGTAGGTAGCCTTGCAGCGAATCGCAGCCCAGGCGGGTCAGGAAGTCCTGCTGCCTGTCAGTCTCCACCCCTTCGGCAACGATGCGCAGCCCCAGCGCCTGGCCCAGCGCCACGATTGCCGAAACGATCGCCGCATCGTCGCTGTCCTGCTCCAGGTCGCGCACAAAACCGCGGTCGATCTTCAGCTCGTTGGCCGGCAGGCGCTTGAGGTACATCAGGCTGGAATAGCCGGTGCCGAAGTCATCGATAGACAGGTCCACGCCCATGTCGGACAGCCGCTGCAGCACCGTAAGGCTGGCATCGGCGTCGTGCATGGCGGTTGTTTCGGTAATTTCCAGGGTCAGGCAGTTGGCCGGCAGGCTGTTCTGTTGCAGGGCTCGGGCCACGCTGTCGACCAGCCCGGCATGGCAGAACTGGATGGCCGACAGGTTCACCGCCATGCGCCAGCCGTGGTGCCCCTGGTCCAGCCACTGACGCATCTGCCGGCAAGCCTCGATGAGCACCCATTCGCCAATGGGAATGATCAGGCCGGTCTTTTCTGCCAGGCCGATGAAACGGTCGGGCAGCAACAGGCCCTGCTGCGGGTGCTCCCAGCGCAGCAAGGCCTCGGCACCGATCGGCTGGCAATTCTGGGCGTCGAACTTGGGCTGGTAGTGCAGGCGGAACTGGCGCTGCTCCAGGGCCTGGCGCAGGTCCTGCAGTAGCTGCAATTGCTGGCGGGCGTTGCTGTTCATCGACGCGTCGAAGAAGCTGTAGCCATTCTTGCCGGCGCTCTTGGCGTGATACATGGCAGCGTCGGCATTGCGCAGCAGCTCATGCTGGTCCAGGCCATTGCCCGGGTACAGGACGATGCCCAGGCTCGCTGTCAGCTGCAGGTCATGCTCGGCCACGCGGAATGGCCGTGACACCAGGTTGACCTGCTTGACCGCCACATCCATGGCATCGTTCGGCTCGCGCAGCTCCACCAGCAGCACGAATTCGTCGCCGCCGATGCGCGCCAGCGTGTCCTGGCTGTGCAGGTGCCCGCGCAGGCGCGCCGCCACGGCCTTGAGCAGCAAGTCGCCGATGTGGTGGCCGAAGGCATCGTTGACTGGCTTGAAGCCGTCCAGGTCGATGAACATCAGGGCAAAGCAGCCGCCCTGCTCCGCTACCTTGGCAATGGCCTGCTCGATGCGGTCGGCCAGCAACGTACGGTTGGGCAGGTCGGTGAGCGTGTCGTGCAGGGCCAGCTGGGTCAGTTCCTGATTTGCCAGGGTCAGCGAGCGGGCCAGCTCGGCGGTGCGCGCTTCCAGGCGGGCATCCAGTACCGAGGTGAGCAAGGCCACCGCCAGTACCGCCAGCGTGGTGATCAGCACCAGGTAGACCAGGCCGTCGCCTTGCAGGCCTCCCGCTGCCAGCGCACCGCAGAAGCTGCCTTCGGGGAAATTCGCCGCGGCCATGCCGGTGTAGTGCATGCCAACGATGGCAAAGCCCATCACCACCGCCGCCAGGCCGCGAATCTGCCTCACATAAGGAGTATGCGCACGCAGCCGGAAGGCGATCCACAACGCCGCTGCCGAGGCGGCCACGGCAATCAGCAGCGAGGCCCCGAACAGCGTCGGGTCATAGGCGATGCCCGGCAGCATGCGCAGCGCGGCCATACCGGTGTAGTGCATGCAGGCAATGCCGGTGCCCATGATCAGTGCGCCAAATGCCAATTGCTGCCACGGCAGGCTCGGCTGGCTGACCAGCCACAAGGCAAAGCCCGAGGACAACACGGCAATCAGCAGCGAGAACGCGGTCAGGGCAAGGTCGTAGCCCAGGTCGATGGGCAGGCTGAAGGCGAGCATGCCGATGAAGTGCATCGACCACACGCCGATGCCCATGGCCAACGCGCCACCCCCCATCCACAGGCAGGCAGCCCGGCCTTTGGCCGTGGCGATGCGGCCGGTCAGGTCAAGGGCTGTATAGGACGCCAGGATCGCCACGCACAGCGAAATCAACACCAGCGAAGAGGAGTAGCTACCGGTCAGCATCGAGAGTTCCAGCGGGGCGGGAGGCCCGGAAAAAGCTGACGATTGTACTCAAGGTCAGGCGAAACGCACGGGGTTTTTGCGAATGGGAATGGATCCAAAGGGAAGACGCTATACGGCCTCGCAGAAATGCACTCTCTTTTGTGGGAGCGGCCTTGTGTCGCGAAAGGGCTGCGAAGCAGCCCCAGCAATATCAGCCATTGTGCCGAGAACCTGGGGCCGCTTTGCGGCCCTTTCGCGACACAAGGCCGCTCCCACAAAGCACTGCCAATATTTCAGTCCTGCTCGGCAAACGCCTGTTCCGCATCCCAACCACCACCCAGCGCGGCAACCAGCTGCACGCTGGCCACCAGGCGCCCTTGCAGCAGGTTCAACACACTGCGCTCGTTGCTCAGCGCCGTGGTCTGCACGTTGACCACATCCAGATAGCCGATCAGCCCGGCGCGGTACTGGTTCTCGGTCAGGCGCAGCGACTCGCGAGCGGCATCCAGTGCCTCCTGGCGCACCACCGCCTCATCGCCATACACCTTCAACTGCACCAGCAGGTTTTCCACTTCCTTGAAGCCGTCGAGCACGGTCTGGCGGTACTGCGCCACGGTCTGGTCATACACCGCCACCGTGCGGTCCACCTCGGCACTGCGCTTGCCGGCGTCGAACAAGGTCAGCGCCAGCTGTGGGCCCACCGACCAGTAGCGGTTGGGCAGTTCGATCCAGTTGCTGAAGCTGCTGCTGGAGTAACCGCCACTCATGCTCAGGCTCAGGTCCGGGAAATACGCCGCCCGCGACACGCCGATGTTGGCGTTGGCAGCCATCACGTTGCGCTCGGCCGCAGCGATGTCCGGGCGTCGCTCCAGCAACTGCGAAGGCAAGGCCACCGGAATTTGCGGCAGCGCTGGAATGGATTTGCTGTCGGCCAGGGCGAAGTCCGCCGGGGCCTTGCCCAGCAACACGGCAATGGCGTTCTCGAACTGCGCGCGCTGCCAGATCAGGTCGATCAGGTCGGCCTGGGTGCTCTTGAGCTGGGTACGCGCCTGGGCCACTGCATCCGGGCCGGCGACGCCGGCGCGATACTGGTTTTCGTTCATCCGCAGGGAACGTTCATAAGCTGCCACGGTGGCTTCCAACAGGCGTTTCTGCTCGTCGATCACCCGCAACTGCAGGTAGTTCTGCACCAGTTCCGACTGCTGGCTGAGGCGGATCGAGGCCAGGTCGGCCAGGCTGGCTTCGGCACTGGCTTCGTTGGCGTTCAGGGTCTCGCGCAGCTTGCCCCACAGGTCGATTTCCCAGCTGACGCCGAGCTGGGCGTTGTAGGTGTTGCGAATGCCGCTGCTGTTGTTGGACAGGCTCGAGCTGGAGCTACCGGTGCCCTGGGCCGAGCGGTTCTTGCCGACGCTCAGGTCCAGGCTGGGGAACAGCGCCGCCCGGCTGCTGCGCACCAGCGCCTGGGCCTGGCGATACTGGGCCTCCGATTGGGCCACGGTCTGGTTGCTGCGGTTGAGCTCTTCGACCAGTGCATTGAGCCCGGCATCGCCGTAGATTTCCCACCAGGCGCCGCGGGCGATGGCATCGGACGGCGTGGCCTGGGTCCAGCCTTCGGCGTGCTTGAACTGCGCCGTGCTGCTCAGCTCCGGGCGGTGGTAGTCCGGGCTCAGGGTGCAGGCGCTGAGCAAGGCGACGCACAACCCGGCGCCGAGCAGGCGCGAGCCACGCCCACGGGTCAGCGTCTGCAGGGCACGGTGAAGTGGGGTCTGGGCAAAAGTCATAGCGGGGTTTCCAGGGCGGCGTCGGTGCGCACGCCACGCCAACGGTTGAAACGGTGACGCAGGCGGTCCAGGTACAGGTAGACCACCGGTGTCGTGTAAAGAGTGAGGACCTGGCTGAACACCAGGCCGCCAATGATGGTCAGGCCCAGAGGCTGGCGCATTTCCGCGCCTTCGGCGCGGCTCAGCAGCAGCGGCAAGGCACCGAGGATGGCCGCCAGGGTAGTCATCAGGATCGGCCGCAGGCGCAGCAGGCAAGCCCGGCGGATCGACTCTTCCGGTGTCAGGCCCTGGTGGCGCTCCAGCTGCAAGGCCAGGTCGATCATCAGGATGGCGTTCTTCTTCACCACGCCGATCAGCAGGAACAGCCCCAGCAGCGAGATCAGGCTGAACTCGCCGCCGGTGACGTACAGCGCCAGCAAGGCACCGACGCCGGCCGAGGGCAGTGTCGAGAGGATGGTCAGCGGGTGAATGTAGCTTTCGTAGAGAATGCCCAGCACCAGGTAGACCAGCACCAGCGCGCCAAGGATCATCAGCGGCTGGCCTTCCTGGGTCTTGGCAAAGGCATCGGCGGTACCGCCGAGCTTGGCGATCACCTCCTCGGGCAAGCCCAGCTTGGCCACCGCACGCTCCAGCGCCGCCATGGCCTGGTCGGGGCTGTAGCCTTCGGCGACGTCGAAGGCGATGCTTTCGGCGGCGAACTGGCCTTCGTGGCTGACCCGGTCGTTGGCCAGGCTGTTCTCGTAGTGGGCGATGGTCGACAGCGGTACGCGGGCACCGTCGGCGGTAATCACCTGCACCTGCTCGAGGGTGCTTGGGTCCCAGGCGTACTTCGGGTTGATCTCGAGCACTACCTGGTACTGGTTGAGGCTGTCGTAGATGGTGGAGATCTGCCGCTGGCTATAGGCGTTGTTCAGCACCGAGGTGACCATGTCCATGTCGATGCCCAGGCGCTTGGCCTGGTCACGGTCGACCACCAGGGTCACCTGCTGGGTGCCGGCACCGTCGCGGGCGTCGATGGCAGTCAGTTGCGGCAGTGCACGCAGCGCCGCCACCACTTTCGGGAACCATTCGCGCAGGGCCGCCAGGTCTCCGCTCTGCAGGGAGTACAGGTACTGCGAAGAGGTCTGGTCACGGCCCCCGCCGCCCAGTTGCAGGTCCTGGTCGGCCATCAGGAACAGGCGCCCGCCGGGTACCTTGGGCATTTCCTTGCGCAGGCGTTCGATCACCTTCTGGGCGTCGAGCTTGCGCTCGCTGATCGGCTTCAGGCGCACCAGCACAAAGGCATTGTTGGTCCCGCTGTTGCCACCGATGAAGCCGGCAACGCTCTGCACTGCCGGGTCGGCCAGCAAGGCGCGGCGGTAGATTTCCATTTTCGGCTGCATGACGCTGAACGACAGGCCATCGTCGCCACGGATGAAGCCTATCAGCTGGCCGGTATCCTGCTGCGGCATCAGCGTTTTCGGCACCACCACGTACAGAGCGATGTTGATGCCGATGGTGGCCAGCAGGCTGATCAACGTCAGGCGTTTGTGGCGCAAGGCCCAGCCCAGGCTGCGGTCATAGGCATCGACCATGCGCTGGTGCAACTGTTCGCTCCAGCGCTGCAGACGTGTCGGCTCGGCCTGGTGCGGTTTGAGCCAGCGGGCGCACAGCATCGGCGTGAGGGTCAGCGACACCACCAGCGACACGATGATCGCCGCCGCCAGGGTGATGGAGAACTCCTGGAACAGGTTGCGCACGATGCCACCCATGAACAGGATGGAGACGAATACCGCCACCAGCGACACGTTCATCGACAGCAAGGTGAAACCCACTTCCTTGGCGCCCAGGAAGGCCGCTTTCAAAGGTGGTTGGCCGTCCTCGATGTGCCGGGATATGTTCTCCAGCACCACGATGGCATCGTCCACCACCAGACCGGTGGCGAGAATCAGCGCCATCAGCGACAGGTTGTTGAGCGAGAAGCCGCACAGGTACATGACCGCGAAAGTGCCCACCAGTGACACCGGCACCGCCAGGCTGGGGATCAGCGACGCCCGCAGGCTGCCGAGGAACAGGTAGACCACCAGGATCACCAGCACCACGGCGATCAGCAGGGTGTGCTCGGCTTCCTTGAGGGTGGCCTTGATCACTGGCGAACGGTCCATGGCCACGTTCAGTTGCACGCTGGCCGGCAGCAACGACTGCAGGGCCGGCAACTGCGCCTTGATCTGGTCGACCGTTTCAATGATGTTGGCGCCTGTCTGGCGGTTGACCACCAGCAGCACCGCGCTCTGGTCATTGAAGAAGCCGCTGTTGTAGCGGTTCTCGACGCCGTCGGTGATGGTCGCCACATCGGAAAGGCGCAGGATGGTGCCGTTCTGCTGGCGGATCACCACAGGCTCGTAGTCCTTGGCGCTTTCCAGCTGGTCATTGGCGCGCACCTGCCAGTTGCGCTCGGCGTCTTCGACAAAGCCCATCGGCCGGCGCTGGTTGGCGTTGGACACGGCAGTACGTACTTCATCCAGCGACAGGCCGTACTGGTTGAGCAATTGCGGCTCGACGGCAATGCGCACCGCCGGCAGCGAACTGCCGCCGATCTGCACCTCCCCTACCCCGGGCACCTGGGCCAGGCTCTGCGACAGGATGGTGTCGGCCAGGTCGTACAACTGGCCCTTCTGCAGCACGTCCGAAGTCAGCGACAGCACCATGATCGGTGCCTGCGACGGGTTGATCTTCTTGTAGGTGGGCATGCTGCGCATACCGCTGGGCAGCAGGTTGCGGGTGGCGTTGATCGCCGCCTGCACCTCGCGCGCCGCTCCGTCGATGTCGCGGCCCATCTCGAAGCCGATGATCACCCGTGTGGAGCCTTGGTTGGAGCTGCTGGTCAGGGTGGTCACGCCGGCAATGCTGCCCAGCTTGCGCTCCAGCGGCGTGGCCACGGTGGACGCCATCACTTCCGGGCTGGCGCCTGACAGGTTGGCCGACACCACGATTACCGGGAAGTCCATCTGTGGCAGCGGTGCCACCGGCAACAGGCCGAAGCTGACCCCGCCCAGCAGCATGATCGCCAGGCTCAACAGCATCGTCGCAACGGGGCGACGGATGAAAGGACCGGACAGGTTCATGCCTCGGCCTGCTTCACGTCAGTGGCCGGGCGCCAGCGGCGGGCCAGGCGGTCGAAGTACAGGTAGATGACCGGGGTGGTGAACAGCGTCAGCACCTGGCTGACCAGCAACCCGCCGACCATCACCAGGCCCAGCGGCTGGCGCAGCTCGGCGCCGGAACCGGTGGCGAGCATCAGCGGCACGGCGCCGAACAGCGCGGCCAGGGTAGTCATCAGGATCGGCCGGAAGCGCAGCAGCGCCGCCTGGTAGATGGCATCGCGCGGGCTCATGCCCTGCTGGCGCTCGGCCTCGAGGGCGAAGTCGATCATCATGATCGCGTTCTTCTTGACGATGCCGATCAGCAGGATGATGCCGATGATGGCGATCATGCCCAGGTCGTTGCCGCTGATGAGCAAGGCCAGCAAGGCGCCGACCGCTGCCGACGGCAGGGTCGAAAGAATGGTCACCGGGTGGATGTAGCTCTCGTACAGCACGCCCAGCACGATGTACATGGTCACCACCGCCGCCAGGATCAACAGCAAGGTGCTCGACAGCGATGCCTGGAAGGCCTCCGCCGCGCCCTGGAAGCGGGTCTGCACGCCCAGCGGCATGCCGATGTCCTTCTGCACCTGCTCGATCACCTGCACCGCCTTGCCCAGCGAAGCGCCGTGGGCCAGGTTGAACGACAAGGTCACCGCCGGGAACTGACCGATGTGGGAAATGGCCAGCTGGGCCTGGCGCTGCTCGATGCGCGCCAGCGCCGACAGGCGCACCTGGCCGCCATCGGTGGCCTTGACGTGGATCGACTCCAGCGCCTGCGGGCCGATCACCGCCGCATCCTGCGACTGCAGCACCACGCGGTACTGGCTGGCCTGGGTGTAGATGGTCGAGATCTGACGCTGGCCGAAGGCGTCATACAGGGCGTTGGTGATTTGCGACACGCTGATGCCCAGGCGGCCGGCCATGTCGCGGTCGATCACCAGGTAAACCTGCAGGCCCTTGTCCTGCAGGTCGCTGGCCACGTCGGCCAGTTCCGGGCGTTGCTGCAACGCCTGCACCAGCTTGCCGCTCCACTGCGCCAGCAGGTCGGCGTCGGGCGACGAGAGGCTGAACTGGTACTGGGTCCGGCTGACCCGGTCCTCGATGCTCAGGTCCTGCACCGGCTGCATGAACAGGCGGATGCCCACCAACCGATCGACTTGTGGCTGCAGGCGGTTGATCACCTCGCTGGCAGTGACATCACGCTCGCCATGGGGTTTGAGGTTGATCAGCAGGCGGCCGCTGTTGAGCGTGGCGTTGTCGCCATCGACACCAATGTAGGACGACAGGCTCTGCACCGCCGGGTCCTGCAGGATCACCTTGCTCAGCGCCTGCTGGCGTTCGCTCATGGCGGCGAACGAGGTGGACTGCGGCGCTTCGGAAATGCCCTGAATCACCCCGGTGTCCTGTACCGGGAAGAAGCCCTTGGGCACCACCATGTACAGGAATACGGTGAGCGCCAGGCTGGCCACGGCCACCAGCAGCGTCAGCGGCTGGCGCTTGAGGACCCACTGCAGGGCGCTACCGTAGTGCCTGATCAGCCAGTCGATCCAGGCGCCACTGGCGCGGTAGAACCGGCCCTGTTCCTCTTCCCTGGGCTCGCGCTTGAGCAGGCGCGCGCACATCATCGGCGTGAGGGTCAGCGATACCACCAGGGAAATCAGGATGGCCACCGCCAGGGTGATGGCAAACTCGCGGAACAGGCGGCCGACCACATCGGCCATGAACAGCAGCGGGATCAGTACCGCAATCAGCGAGAAGGTCAGCGAGATCAGGGTGAAGCCGATTTGCCGGGCGCCCTTGAGCGCCGCCTGCATGGGCGTCTCGCCCTCCTCGATGTGCCGGGAGATGTTCTCCAGCATGACGATGGCGTCGTCGACCACGAAACCGGTGGCGATGGTCAGGGCCATCAGGGTCAGGTTGTTGACCGAGAAACCGGCCAGGTACATCACGCCGAAGGTACCGATCAGCGACAACGGCACGGCGATCGACGGGATGAGCGTGGCGCTGAAACGGCGCAGGAAGACGAACGTGACCATTACCACCAAGGCGATGGCGATCAGCAGTTCGTGCTGCACGTCCTTGACCGCGGCGCGGATGGTCTGGGTGCGGTCGGTGAGCACCGACACATCGAGGCCGGCCGGCAGGTTGTCGGTGATCGACGGCAGCAAGGCCTTGATGCGGTCGACCACTTCGATGACGTTGGCGCCCGGCTGGCGCTGGATGTTCAGCAGCACGGCGTGGTTTTCGTTGGCCCAGGCAGCCAGGCGCTCGTTTTCGGCGCCGTCGACGATTTCTGCAACATCCTTCAGACGCAGAGGCGCGCCATTGTTGTAGGCCAGGATCAGGTTGGCATATTCCTCAGGGGAACGCAGCTGGTCGTTGGCGTCGAGCATCGACACCCGGGTCGGGCCGTCGAAGTTGCCCTTGGGCTGATTGACGTTGGAAGCGCCGATCAGGGTGCGTACGTCCTCCAGGTTCAGGCCGTTGGCGGCCAGGGCATCGACGTTGACCTTGATCCGCACCGCCTGGCGCTGGCCACCAGCGATGCTGACCATGCCCACACCGCTGATCTGTGCGAGCTTCTGTGCCACACGGGTATCGACCAGGTCGTTGAGCTTGGGCAGCGGCATGGTCTTGCTGGAGATGGCCAGGGTCAGCACCGGGGTGTCGGCCGGGTTGACCTTGTTGTACACCGGCGGCGCCGGAAGGTCGCTGGGCAGCAGGTTGCTGGCGGCGTTGATCGCGGCCTGCACCTGTTGCTCGGCAACGTCCATGTTCATGTCGAGGTTGAAGCGCAAGGTCAGCACCGAGGCGCCGCCGGAGCTGGTCGAGGCCATCTGCTCCAGGCCTGGCATCTGGCCGAACTGACGTTCGAGCGGCGCGGTAACCGCGCTGGTCATGACCTGCGGGCTGGCGCCTGGGTACAGGGTCATGACCCGGATGGTCGGGTAATCCACCTGCGGCAATGCGGAAACCGGCAGCAGCTTGTAGGCGATCAGGCCGGCCAGGACGATGGCCAGCATGCTCAGCGTGGTGGCAACCGGCCGCAGGATGAACAGACGCGAGAGGTTCATGCGCCCGCCTTGCCTGCTGCGCTACCAGGCTGTGCTTCACCGGGCTGCACATCGCCAGTGCTTGCCGAACCCTTGGCTTCCTGGCCTTGCAGGTGCTGGCCCGGGGTGGTCGGCACTTGCGAGCTGTCTTCGACAACTTCCACCTTGGTGCCTTCGCGCAGGCGGTCGGTGCCTTCCAGCACCAGGCGTTCGCCGGCCTTGAGGCCCTCGAGAATGACGCTGTTCTCGCCGTCGCTGGCGCCAACCTTGAGCTTGCGGATATTGACCGTGTTCTGGTCATTGACCACGTAGGCGAAGGAGCCGTCATTGCCGAACTGGATGGCCGCCGCCGGGGCCATGGTCACCTGCTTGAGGGTGTCGGCCAGCAGGCGCACGTTGACGAACTGGTTGGGGAACAGGGCCAGGTCCTTGTTCTCGAAGCGCCCCTTGAACTTGAGGGTGCCGGTGGTGGTGTCGATCTGGTTGTCGATGCTGCCCAGCACGCCGGTGGACTGCAGCTTGCTGTCACTGCGGTCCCAGGCCTCGACCGGCAGGCTGGCGCCGCTGCGGTAGCGTTCCAGCACGGTGCTCAACTCGGTTTCCGGCAGGGTGAAGGCAACGCTGATCGGCTCGGTCTGGGTGATCACCACCAGCGCGGTGGTGTCGTTGGCCGCCACCAGGTTGCCCAGGTCGAGCTGGCGCAGGCCCACGCGGCCGTTGATCGGCGCGCGGATCTGAGTGAAATCGAGGTTCAGGCGGGCGTCGTTGACCTGCGCCTGGTTGGTCTTCACCAGCCCCTGGAACTGTGCCACCTGCGCTTCGGCGGTGTCGAGGGTTTGCTTGGCGATGCTGTCTTCGGCGTACAGGCCTTTATAGCGGGCCAGGTCGACCTGGGCGTTCTTCAGTTGCGCCTGGTTCTGCGCCAGGGTGCCCTCGGCCTGCTGCAGGGCAATGCGGTACGGGCGCGGGTCGATTTCGGCGAGCAGGTCGCCGGCCTTGACCTGCTGGCCTTCCTTGAAGTGGATCTTGACCAGCTCGCCAGCCACGCGGCTGCGCACGTTGACGGTGTTGGTCGCGGTGACTGTGCCCAGGGCCTTGTAGTACAGCGGGAAGTCCCCCACCCGCACCGGCTCGACGCGCACCGGCACCGGGTCGCTGGAGCCGCCGAAGCCCGGGCGACCGCCCATCATGCCCATGCCCTTGCCACCGCGCCCGCCACCGGCTTCTTTATGCGCAGGCGTCGCTGCGGGCCACAGCCACCAGGCCAGTGCAGCCACCAGCAGCAGGATCAGCAGGCCGACGAGCCAGCGACGAGGGGAGCGGGAATTGGACACTTGCATGGGTTGAACGAACCTTGTTCGGAATGACGGCTTGGGGAGAATGAACGATAAGCACTGGCATCGTTTTAGCAAAGCGCCTTTACCAGAGGTTTACCTTTGCCTGACGTTGCCAAGGGGTTGAACTTTAAATGAAAACGGCCCGGAAAGCGTTCCGGGCCGTTTACAGGGTGTTGCTTGAGCGGTGGCGGGCTGAAAGGTTTCGGTTGCCTGTGCCGGCCCCTTCGCGGGTAAACCCGCTCCCACAGGGATATCACAGCTTTTGAAACCTGTGCCGTACCTGTAGGAGCGGGTTTACCAGCGAAGAGGCCGGTACAGGACTCAGCCGACCTACCCCACAACCCTTACTTCAGCACAGCCAGAGCTGCGTCGTAGTTCGGCTCATCAGCGATTTCGCCAACCAGCTCGCTGTGCAGCACCTTGTCGTTTTCGTCCAGCACCACCACGGCACGGGCAGCCAGGCCGGCCAGCGGGCCATCGGCGATGGCCACGCCGTAGTTTTCGAGGAACTCGCGGCCACGCAGGGTCGACAGGTTCTTCACGTTGTCCAGGCCTTCGGCGCCGCAGAAGCGTGCCTGAGCGAACGGCAGGTCGGCGGAGATGCACAGCACCACGGTGTTGGCCACATCGTTGGCCTGGGCATTGAACTTGCGCACGGAGGTAGCGCAGGTCGGGGTGTCGACGCTCGGGAAGATGTTCAGCACCTTGCGCTTGCCGGCGAAGTCTTTCAGCGACTTGTCAGCCAGACCTTCACCGACCAGGGAGAAAGCCGGAGCCTGGGCGCCGGCTTTCGGCAGCTCGCCGTTGACCTGAACCGGGTTGCCTTTGAGAGTCACTTGAGCCATGACGAAATCCTTATGCGGGTTTGAAAAGGACACTGAGTTAAGCATGAAGGCGGCCGGGCGCCTATGGGGGCAGTGAAATTGTTCTATTACCGGACAATTCTTGTGGACAAAAAAATGCCCGGGTGGCTACAAGCGCCCCGGGCATTACTTTTGCGGATGGCGTATCAGCCCAGCAGGCCGTATACCACCGAGGTCAGCGCAACCAGGCCGACGACTACCACGAACACGTTGGAGGCAGCACCGCTGTACTTGCGCATGGATGGCACGCGGCGAATGGCGTACATCGGCATCAGGAACAGCAACACCGCGAGGATGGGGCCACCGAGCGACTCGATCATGCCGAGGATGCTCGGGTTGAGGGTGGCGACAATCCAGCACACCACCAGCATCAGCGCGGCAACCACCCGGTCCAGGGTCTTGGCCGCCGGGCGTGCACCGGCCTTGGTGATGATGCCCTTCAGGCCTTCGCTGGCGCCGATGTAGTGGCCGAGGAACGACTTGGCAATGGCCACGAAGGCGATCAGCGGTGCAGCGAACGCGATGGTCGGGTTGCTGAAGTGGTTGGCCAGGTACGACAGGATCGACAGGTTCTGCGCCTTGGCCTCGGCCAGCTGGGCGCTGCTCAGGGTGAGCACGCAGCTGAACACGAAGAACAGCACCATCACCACCATCAGCAGGTGGGCACGGCGCAGGATCTGGCCGCTACGCTCATCGGCATGCTCGCCGTAGCGGCGCTTCTGGTCGACGGCAAAGGCGGAGATGATCGGCGAGTGGTTGAACGAGAACACCATCACCGGAATCGCCAGCCACAGGGTGTGCAGGAAGGCCGAAGCTGGTGGTACCTGGGTGGCGCTGTCGAGAATGCCACCGGTCCAGTGCGGCACCAGGTACAGGCCCAGCAATGCCAGGGCGACGATGAACGGGTAGACCAGCAGGCTCATGACCTTGACCGTGGCCTGCTCCCCGCAGCGCACGATGGCCAGCAGGCCGAGAATCAGCACGAACGACAGGATGGCCCGTGGCGGCGGCTGCATGTGCAACTGGTGCTCCATGAAGCTGGACACGGTGTTGGTCAGCGCCACGCTATAGATAAGCAGGATCGGGAAGATCGCGAAGAAGTACAGCACGGTGATCGAGGCGCCGGCGGTAATGCCGAAGTGCTCCTTGACCACTTCGGTGATATCGCCGTCATTGCGCCCGGAAAGGACGAAACGGGTCAGCCCGCGGTGAGCGAAATAGGTCATCGGGAAGGCCAGCATGGCCAGGATCAGCAACGGCCAGAAGCCGCCAAGGCCGGCGTTGATCGGCAGGAACAGGGTTCCGGCGCCGATCGCTGTGCCGAACAGGCCCAGCATCCAGGTGGTGTCGTGACGCGACCAGCTGCCGAGGGTGGCGGGGGTCGATTCTGCAAAGCGTTGTTCAACGCTTGGGGCCTGCTCATTCATTCCGGGTGAAGCTCCACTCGCAAGACTGCAACAGGCTGAGAATGGCGAAATAGACGTTTCGCCCAACTCAACCGAAAAAGGGAGCGCGATTGTGCACGGAAAGGTTGCACTTGCGAAGCCCTTTTCCGAGGAGCGGTTGCACTTGTCTTTACAAGCGGATTGCAACCAGAGGCTGCATGCAGCCTGATCGCCGGCAAGCCGGCTCCCACACCGACCGCGCAGTGCTTGAGCCTTGCGCTATCTCTGTGGGAGCCGGCTTGCCGGCGAAAGGGCCGCAAAGCGGCCCCGTGCGGTGTTACTTCTGGACGGCGGCGAAGGCTTCGGCAACCCGTTGCAGGTTGGCCGGGCGCAGGCCGGACATGCATACGCGGCCGCTGTCGATCAGGTACACGCCGAACTCGTCACGCAGGCGGCGCACCTGCTCGACGCTGAAGCCGGTGTAGCTGAACATGCCGCGCTGGCGCAGGAAGAACTGGAAGTCCTGGCCTGGCAGCAGCACGGCCAGGGCATCGACCAGCGCCTGGCGCATGTCGAGGATACGTTTGCGCATCACTTCGACTTCCTCGGCCCACTGGGCATTGAGGGCCGCATCGTTGAGCACGCCAGCGACCAGCTGGGCGCCGAAGTTGGGCGGGCTGGAGTAGTTGCGGCGCACGGTAGCCTTCAGCTGGCCGAGCACGCTCTGGGCAGTGGCTTCATCGTCGCAGACCACCGACAGGCCGCCGACACGCTCGCCGTACAGCGAGAAGATCTTCGAGAACGAGTTGCTGACCAGGCACGGCACGCCGGCGCGGGCCATTTCGCGGATGGCGTAGGCGTCTTCCACCAGGCCTTCGGCGAAGCCCTGGTAGGCGATGTCGAGGAACGGGATCAGTTGGCGTGCCTTGACCACTTCAACCACCTGTTGCCACTGGTGCTGTTCCAGGTCGGCACCGGTGGGGTTGTGGCAGCACGGGTGCAGCAGCACCACGCTGTTGGCCGGCAGGGTCTGCAGGGTAGCCAGCATGCCTTCGAAGTCCACGCCACGGGTGGCCTGGTCGAAGTACGGGTAGGTGTGCACCTTGAAGCCGGCGCCTTCGAAGATGGCGCGGTGGTTGTCCCAGGTCGGGTTGCTGACCCAGACTTCGGACTGCGGGAAGTAGCGCTTGAGGAAGTCGGCGCCGACTTTGAGGGCGCCGGAACCGCCTACGGTCTGCACGGTGGCCACACGCCCGCCGGTAACAGCCGGGTGATCGGCACCGAACAGCAGCGCCTGGATCGCCTGGCGGTAGCTGGCCAGGCCTTCCATCGGCAGGTACAAAGAGGCTTCGTGGTCCTGGCCGGCGATGCGTTTCTCCACCGCATCCACAGCCGCCAGCTGCGGCACCACGCCGGCCTCATCGTAGTACAGGCCGATACTCAGGTTGACCTTGTCGGCGCGCGGGTCGGCCTTGAAGGTTTCCATCAACGAGAGGATCGGGTCGCCGGCATAGGCATCGACATGTTTGAACACAGCGTGCAGCTCCTTGGATCAGGACAGTTCGAAAAGGCAGCCCTGAGCATACCCGGAGTGCGGGCTCAGGAACATCAACTATTGTGCAAGGTTGTCTATGCAACATTGCATGGCTGAGGATTGGTGCTGGATTCTTCGCGGGTAAACCCGCTCCCACAGGTCATGCACAATTTTCGAAGCCTGTGATAACCCTGTGGGAGCGGGTTTACCCGCGAAGAGGCCGGGTCAGCCAAGCAATTCTTTCAGGCCTTGCAATTCCTGCTCGGTCACCGCCACCCCCTCCTCCTCGGCCACCTCGCGCTCGCGGTAACGCCGCTCGCCCGGCATGCGCGTCAGCCCTACCGCCTGCATCTGCTCGACCAGCTCGCGGCTGCGCTGGGCAAAACGTTCGCCCTCGGCCTTGTTCGGGTCGATGACGATGATCAACTGCCCGGTCCACGGCGTCTTCGCCCCCGGGTGCCCCGACCAGTCGAACTCCCAGGAAAAATTCCCGCCGGTCAGCGCCGCCGCCAGCAACTCGACCATCATCGACAAGGCCGAGCCCTTGTGCCCGCCAAATGGCAGCAACGCGCCGCCTTCCAGAATCGCCTTGGGGTCGGTTGTCGGCTCACCATTGGCATCCACCCCCATGCCCTGCGGCAATTGCTGGCCAGCACGCGCGGCAATCTGCACGTCGCCATGGGCCATGGCGCTGGTGGCCATGTCGAAGACGATCGGGTCATGTTCGGCGCAAGGTGCGGCAAAGGCGATGGGGTTGGTGCCGAACAGCGGCTTGCGGGCGCCGTGCGGCACCACACAGGTCATGCTGTTGACCACGCTCAGGGCTACCAGGCCTTCGTCGGCGAAAGGCTCCACATCCGGCCACAGCGCGGCGAAGTGGTGCGAGTTGTGGATCGCCAGCACGGCGATGCCAGCGTTGCGCGCCTTCGCCACCAGAAGTTCACGGGCCGCCGCCAGCGCCGGCTGGGCGAAGCCGCCTGCGGCATCGACACGAACATAACCGGGCGCCACGTCGCTGACCTTCGGCGTGGCCTGGCCATCGACCCAGCCGCTGGCCAATGTCGAAACATAGCCGGGCATGCGGAACACCCCATGGCTATGGGCACCATCGCGCTGGGCGCTGGCGCAGTTGTGGGCCAGCACCCGGGCCACGCTTTCGCTGCAGCCATGGCGCTGGAAAATGCTCTGCAACAGGCCCTGCAGCTCGGTAAAAGGCACACGCACGACAGTGCTGGTGGAAGGTGCGGACATCTGAAGCTCCTTGTTGGAATTGGAATGGCTACAGCGTTGCAACGACAAAAACTTTCCTGCATGTGACAGCTATCTGTCAAATGTTGACTTGATGACAGAAAACAGCCATTTTCTTTCGCAAGCCTTACCCCTGGAGCCGCAGCATGAGCCAACCGATCAAGCAACGCCTGGAAAACAGCCTCGAAGGGGCCGCTGCTTCGGGCCGCAAGATCGCCACCTACATGCTCGCCAACCTGCATGAACTGCCGTTCCAGACCTCGGCCAGCATTGCCGTCAAGCTGGGCGTCAGCGAATCCAGCGTCGGCCGTTTCTGCCGTTCATTGGGTTATGCCCATCTCAAGGCGTTGAAGCAAGACCTGCAGAACGACCTGGGCGATGGCCCGTGGCTGGTGGGCGACCGCCTGCAAGATTACCGCCAGAACCAGAACGCCAGCGACAACGCCGGCAGCCTGGAGCTGGAAATCGCCGCGCTGGTGCGCGTGCACGAGTATCGCCAGAGCAGCGCCTGGCACAGCGTCGCGCAGCGCCTGGCAAGCAAGCAGCGGGTGTTCATTGCCGGCTTCCAGACCGAGCGCGGCATCGCCATGTGCATGAGCCACCTGCTGCAGTACCTGCGCGATGGCGTGCAGCTGGTGGATATGAGTGCCGGGCACTTCGGCGAAGTATTGCTGGGCCGCGCCGAAGACAGCGCCCTGGTGGTGTTCGAAGCCCGCCGTTATTCCCGCCATGCCCTGCTGTTGTGCCAGAAGGCGCGCGAGGCTGGCATAGCGGTCACCCTGGTGACCGACACCTTCTGTGACTGGGCCGATGCCAACGCCGACGAGGTGTTCCGCATCCCCACCGAGTTCAACCTGTTCTGGGAGTCCACCTCGACCATGCTGTCGTGGGTGCACCTGATGGTCAACGAGGTCTGCAAGAAGCTCGGGCCGGATGTTGAAAAGCGCTTGGAAGCAACTGCCGCTCTACATAACGAATTCGTCGGCTACACCTCGTGGTCGACGGGAAAACAACAATAGCAAGAGTGCAATGAGGTGCGAGATGAAAAAGACCATGGCCTTGGTGGGTGCGTGCGCCCTGCTGCTGTCGGGTGCCGCCAGTGCCGAAACCCTGCGCTTCGCCACCGAGGGCGCCTACCCGCCCTTCAACTATGTCGACGCCAATAACCAGTTGCACGGCTTCGACGTCGACATCACCCATGCCCTGTGCGAGCAGATGAAAGTCGAGTGCACGCTGGTGGCCCAGGACTGGGAAGGCATCATCCCGGCGCTGATGGCACGCAAGTACGACGCGGTGGTCGCGTCGATGATCAATACCGAAGAACGGCGCAAGAAAATCGCCTTCACCGACCACTATTACCGCACCCCGCTGACCGTTGCCGTGGCCAAGGACAGCAAGATCAACGACGCCCAGACCACCTTCGACGGCTACACCGTTGGCGCCCAGTCGTCCTCCACCCAGGCCATCTACGCCGAAGACGTCTACGCCAAGGCCGGTGCCGATGTGAAACTGTACCCGACCATGGACGAAGCCAACGCCGACCTGGCCGCGGGCCGCCTGGATGGGGTGATTGCCGACAAATTCCCGCTGCATGAGTGGATGACCAAGAACGGCGGGGACTGCTGCAAGATCCTCGGTGACGTGGCCGACACCAAGGCCGATGCCGCCATTGCCGTGCGCAAGGACGACGAAGCCCTGCGCCAGCGCCTGAACACCGCGCTGCAGCAGATCGTCGCCAACGGCACCTACCAGAAGATCGCCAGCAAATACTTCGCTTTCGATATCTACAACTGATCTTCAGGAAGTTTTGCGCACCCCCTGTGGGAGCGGCCTTGCGTCGCGAAAGGGGCGCGCAGCGGCCCCGGCAATCTGTGCAGTTGCATGAATCCTGGGGCCGCTACGCAGCCCTTTCGCGACGCAAGGCCGCTCCCACAGAGATCGCACCTACCCGCCCAAGGGGTTTGTCATGCTCGATCAATTGTCCTTGCTGTCCTTCGCCAGTGGAGGCTGGGGCCAGGCGCTGCTGGCCGGCGCGCTGGTCACCGTTTCCCTGGCCCTGGCCTGCCTGCCCATCGGCCTGCCGCTGGGCCTGGTGGTCGCCCTTGCAGCACGCTCGCGCAAGCGCTTGCCGCGCGCCTGGGCCACCACCTTCTCCACCGTCTTCCGTGGCCTGCCCGAACTGCTGACGCTGCTGATCATCTATTACGGCTGCCAGATCGCCGCACAGAAAATTCTCGCAGCCATGGGCTACCAGGGTGAGTTCCTGATCAATACCTTCCTCGCCGCGATGATCGCCTTCAGCCTGGTGTTCGCCGCGTTCTCCAGCGAGATCTGGCTGGCAGCCTTCAAGACCCTGCCCAAGGGCCAACTGGAAGCCTGCTCGGCGCTGGGACTGAGCAAGCGCACCGGCTTCTTCAAGGTGCTGCTGCCGCAACTGACCCGCATCGCCCTGCCCGGCTTGTCCAACAACTGGCTGTCGCTGCTCAAGGACACCTCGCTGGTATCCACCATCTCGCTGGTCGACCTGATGCGCCAGACCAACCTGGCCGTCAGCGTGACCAAGGAGCCGATGTTCTTCTATGGCGTGGCCTGCCTGGGCTACCTGCTGTTCGCCGCCATTTCCGGGCGCGTGTTCGCCTTCATCGAACGGCGCAGCAACCGCCACCTGCAAGGAGCACGCGCATGAGCTTCGAACAACTGCTGGCGCTGATACTCGACCCCGACCTGCTGGACCGCTACGGCCCGCGCTTCCTCGATGGCCTGCTGGTAACGGCCAAGCTGGTGGCGATTTCCTTCAGCCTGGGTGCCGTGCTCGGCCTGTTGCTGGCCCTGGCGCGCATGTCGCGCAGCCTGTTGCTGCAGCGCATGGCCGCCGGCTATGTGTACTTCTTCCGCGGCTCGCCGCTGCTGGCCCAGCTGTTCCTTCTGTATTACGGCCTGGGTTCGCTCAAAGGCTTCTGGCAGGACGTCGGCCTGTGGTGGTTCTTCCGCGAGGCGTGGTTCTGCACCCTGCTGGCGTTCACCCTGAATACCGCCGCCTACCAGGCCGAGATCTTCCGCGGCAGCCTGATGGCCGTCGCCCCCGGCCAGTATGAGGCGGCGCGGGCGCTGAACCTGAAGCGCTCGACCACCTTTTTCAAGGTGATCCTGCCGCAGTCGCTGCTGGTGGCCATCGGCCCGCTGGGCAACGAACTGATCCTGATGATCAAGGCCAGCGCGATCGCCTCGCTGGTGACCATCTACGACCTGATGGGCGTGACCAAACTGGCCTTCTCGCGCAGTTTCGACTTCCAGATCTACCTGTGGGCCGCCGTGCTCTACCTGCTGATCGTCGAACTGGTGCGGCGCCTGCTGAAACACCTGGAAGCCCGCTTGGGCCGCCACCTGAACTGACCGAAGGATACGTTCCATGCATTGCCAGACCCTTGTCCTCGGCGCCGGCATCGTCGGCGTCAGCACCGCGCTGCACCTGCAGGCCCGCGGGCGCCAGGTGATCCTGATCGACCGCGACGAACCGGGCAGCGGCACCAGCCACGGCAACGCCGGGCTGATCGAGCGCTCCAGCGTGATCCCCTATGCCTTCCCGCGGCAACTGGGCGCACTGCTGCGCTACGGCTTGAACCGCCAGCCCGATGTGCGCTACAGCCTGCTGCACCTGCCCAAGGCCGCTCCATGGCTGTGGCGCTACTGGCGCCAATCGGCCCCCGGGCGCCTGGCCGGGGCCGCTGCCGATATGCTGCCGCTGGTGCAACGCTGCGTCGAAGAGCACGACGCATTCATTGCTGCCGCCGGCCTGGAAGGGCTGGTGCAGGCCAAAGGCTGGATCGAAGTGTTCCGTGACCCGGCGCTGTTCGAGCAGGCCAAGGCCGACGCCAAGGGCCTGAGCCGATATGGCCTGCAGTTCGAAATCCTCGAATGCGGGCAGTTGCAGGCCCGCGAGCACCAGCTGGACGCCAGCGTGGTCGGCGGCATTCACTGGCTCGACCCCAAGACCGTGAACAACCCCGGCGCCCTCACCCGCGGCTACGCCACCCTGTTCACGCAGCGCGGCGGGCAGTTCCTGCATGGCGATGCGCGCAGCCTGCGCCAGGTCGACGGCCAATGGCAGGTAGACAGCCGCCGCGGCCCGATCACCGCCAACGAGGTGGTGGCCTGCCTCGGCCCGCAGTCAGCCGACCTGTTCAGTGGCCTGGGCTACCAGATACCGCTGGCGATCAAGCGTGGCTACCACATGCACTACAGCACCCGTGACGGCGCGCAACTGGAGCATTCCATCTGCGACACCCAGGGCGGCTACGTGCTGGCGCCGATGGCCCGCGGTGTGCGCCTGACCACCGGCATCGAGTTCGACGCCAGCAGCGCGCCGGGCAACCAGATCCAGCTGGGCCGTTGCGAAGCCCTGGCGCGCAAGCTTTTCCCGGCCCTGGGTGAGCGCCTGGACGACACCCCCTGGCTGGGCCGCCGCCCGTGCCTGCCCGACATGCGCCCGGTGATCGGCCCGGCACCGCGCCACCCGGGGCTGTGGTTCAACTTCGGCCACGCCCACCACGGCCTCACCCTGGGCCCGGTCAGCGGCCGACTGGTGGCCGAACTGGTCACCGGCGAACGCCCCTTCACCGACCCCGCGCCCTACAGCGCGACCCGTTTCGACTGAACCCCTGCGGGAGAACAACAAGATGACCGCACCACTGAGCCTTGCCACCCTTGCCCCCGAACCCGACCCACGCCCGGTGCTGATCCGCATCGAAGGCCTGAACAAGCACTATGGCGCGTTCCACGTACTGCGCGACATCGACCTGCAGGTGCGCGAAGGCGAACGCATCGTGCTGTGCGGGCCGTCCGGCTCGGGCAAGTCGACCCTGATCCGCTGCATCAACCGCCTGGAAGTGGCCCAGCAGGGCAGCATCAAGGTGGATGGCATCGACCTGGCGGCCACCACCCGCGAAGCGGCGCAGGTGCGCAGCGACATCGGCATGGTGTTCCAGCACTTCAACCTGTTCCCGCACATGAGCGTGCTCGACAACTGCCTGCTGGCCCCCACCAGCGTGCGCGGCCTGTCGCGCAAGGACGCCGAGGAGCGGGCGCGCATGTACCTGAGCAAGGTCGGCATCGAAAGCCAGGCGCACAAGTACCCCAGCCAGCTGTCCGGCGGCCAGCAGCAGCGCGTGGCGATTGCCCGGGCGCTGTGCATGAAGCCGCGGATCATGCTGTTCGACGAGCCCACCTCGGCGCTTGACCCAGAGATGGTCGCCGAGGTGCTGGATGTGCTGGTGCAGCTGGCCGGCACTGGCATGACCATGCTTTGCGTCACCCATGAAATGGGCTTTGCCCGCCAGGTGGCCGAGCGGGTGCTGTTCCTCGAGGGCGGGCAGATCATCGAAGACAGCCCGCCGCAGGTGTTCTTCAACCAGCCGCGTACCGAGCGGGCCAAGGGGTTCCTGGCGCAGATACTGCACTGACACCTGTTCCGGCCTCTTCGCGGGCTCGCCCGCTCCCACAGGATCACCTCGGCCTTCGAGACCGGTGATCAAACTGTGGGAGCGGGCATGCCCGCGAAGAGGCCGGAACAGGCGACACCTTCATTGCACCGCTGCAAAGACCCAACTGCATCGTTAAATATTATTGACCTTACCCCCCGCCAAACCCACGCCACCACAGGCCCGCAACGGTTTCAGCCCCCCAAAACCGGCGCATTCCCTGCCATCAAGCCCTGCTCCGTCGTTTGACATATCGAACGGCTCTGGCAAGCTATCTACAAGCCCCGACCGGAATCGTCGCCTCCGACGAGCCGGCAGTGCTCGGGGCTACAGGTTGCACCCATGGCCCCGCGCCGTGCACCTGCACAACAACGACAGGCCGAACCTGTCCCAAGGTGACATATGTCCAACAGCAACATTGGCAACAAGCAACCCTCCCTGCGCAAACCCGTCGTCCTGATGACCATGGGCAGCCAAGAGCGCAAAGGCCATGACTATCAGGTCATGACCCACAAATACATCACCCCGCTGGTCGAGTTTTCCGATTGCGTCCCGGTGCTGGTGCCCACCTGCTGCGGCATCGAAGACCTCGAGACCTATCTGGACATGGCCGACGGCGTGTACCTGACCGGCGCCGGCAGCAACATCGACCCGGCCCTGTACGGCCAGGAAAACGAGACCCCCGGCAAAGGCCAGGACCAGAACCGCGACCTGTTCGACATCCCGCTGGTCAAGGCCGCGATCAAGCGTGGCCTGCCGATCTTCGGCATCTGCCGTGGCATGCAGGAAATCAACGTGGCCCTGGGTGGCGACATCTACCAGAAGGTGTACGCCGAGCCAGGCTTCAACGACCACCGGGAAAACCCGGAAGACCCGGTCGAGGTGCAATACGCCCAGGTGCACGGCGTGAAGATCAAGCCGGACAGCTGGCTGCGTGACACCCTGGGTACCGACGAGATTCGCGTCAACTCGCTGCATGGCCAAGGCCTGCACAAGCTCGGCACCGGCATCGAGGCCATCGCCCACGCCGAAGACGGCCTGGTCGAGGCGATCCATGCCCCGAGCATCTCGCCATTCCTGTTCGCCGTGCAGTGGCACCCGGAGTGGCAAGCGGCGAAGAACCCGGATTCGATCAAGATTTTCCAGGCTTTCGGCGACGCTTGCCGGGCCCAGGTACGCAAGGCGCAGATCAAGCGCCAGCACGCTGCCTGACCCCAGTTTCCTCTGCTTTGATCGCGGGGCGGCGCAAGGCCGCCCTCGTTTTCCCCGGTCACCCTCTGCTGGTCCCAGAACACTTCCCGTGGAAACGGGCGGCGGGCTTGTGCCTGTCTCCGCGATCTTTTTTTCCTGCCCCATAAAGAGATACGATGACTGATCGCGATGGATCTGCCATCTGCGTCTCGTGCATCTCTTGTTGTCGCCTGTTCTGGCCTCTTCGCGGGTAAACCCGCTCCTACAGGGATCTCCGCAAATTTCAAGCGCGACGCGGTCCGTGTGGGAGCGGGTTTACCCGCGATGAGGCCAGCACAGGCAATAACACTCCTTCCGCCCCTCCACAAAAAAATCTCCCAAAGGGACTAGTCATCGTACAAGTTGTACGATAACTTACCTCAAACGCAAAACAACACCCTTCACCCAAGCGCCACAGGATGCCAACAACAATGACTCCACAAGAACTCAAATCCATCCTCTCCCACGGCCTGCTGTCTTTCCCGGTCACCGACTTCAACGCCCAGGGCGACTTCAACCCGGCTGGCTACGTCAAGCGCCTGGAATGGCTGGCCCCGTACGGCGCCAGCGCTCTGTTCGCCGCCGGTGGCACCGGTGAGTTCTTCTCCCTGGCTGCCAGCGAATACAGCCAGGTGATCAAGACCGCCATCGACACCTGCGCCAAGTCGGTCCCTATCCTTGCCGGCGTCGGTGGCTCCACCCGCCAGGCCATCGAATACGCGCAAGAAGCCGAGCGCCTGGGTGCCAAGGGCCTGCTGCTGCTGCCGCACTACCTGACCGAAGCCAGCCAGGAAGGTGTCGCCGCCCACGTCGAAGCCGTGTGCAAATCGGTAAACATCGGCGTAGTCGTCTACAACCGCAACGTCTGCCGCCTGAACGCCGACCTGCTGGAAAAACTGGCCGAGCGCTGCCCGAACCTGATCGGCTACAAGGACGGCCTGGGTGACATCGAGTTGATGGTGTCGATCCGTCGCCGCCTGGGCGACCGCTTCAGCTACCTGGGTGGCCTGCCGACCGCCGAGGTGTATGCGGCCGCCTACAAGGCCCTGGGCGTGCCGGTGTACTCCTCCGCCGTGTTCAACTTCGTGCCGAAGACCGCCATGGACTTCTACAACGCCATCGCCCGTGACGACCACGCCACCGTGGCCAAGCTGATCGACGACTTCTTCCTGCCGTACCTGGACATCCGCAACCGCAAGGCCGGTTACGCCGTGAGCATCGTCAAGGCCGGCGCCAAAATCGCCGGTTACGACGCCGGCCCGGTGCGTACTCCGCTTACCGACCTCACCGCCGACGAGTACGAAAAACTCGCCGCGCTGATGGACAAGATGGGCCCGCAGTAAGCGCCGCCCGCGGCCTGCCAGATGCCGCACCCGGAGTGGGCCAGCCCCGCTCCGGTTACAATTCGTGAGCCCGCACAAAAATAACTAGTGGGAGTACTACCAGCATGCAAGCGACGAAGAAGACGCATGTGCGCTACCTGATCCTGTTCATGCTGTTCCTGGTGACCACGATCAACTACGCTGACCGCGCCACCATTGCAATCGCGGGTTCCAGCCTGCAGAAAGACCTCGGCATCGATGCCGTGACCCTCGGCTACATCTTCTCCGCCTTCGGATGGGCATACGTGGCTGGCCAGATTCCTGGTGGCTGGCTGCTCGACCGCTTCGGTTCCAAGAACGTCTACGCCTTCAGCATCTTCACCTGGTCGCTGTTCACCTTGTTGCAGGGCTTTGTCGGTGGCCTGCCGGTGGCCTGGGCGGTGGTGACCCTGTTCACCCTGCGCTTTTTGGTCGGTTTTGCCGAAGCCCCGTCGTTCCCCGGCAATGCGCGCATCGTCGCGGCCTGGTTCCCGACCCAGGAACGCGGCACCGCCTCGGCCATCTTCAACTCGGCGCAGTACTTCGCCACCGCATTGTTCGCACCGATCATGGGCTGGATCGTGTTCAGCTTCGGCTGGGAGCACGTGTTCGTGGTCATGGGCGCACTGGGCATCGTGTTCTCCATGGTGTGGCTGAAGACCATCTACAACCCGCGCCAACACCCACGTATCAGCCCGGGTGAACTCGAGCACATCGAGCAGAACGGCGGCCTGGTGGACATGGACCAGAAGCGCGGCAACGACGGCCCGAAATGGGGCTACATCAAGCAACTGCTGACCAGCCGCATGCTGCTGGGCGTGTACCTGGGCCAGTACTGCATCAACGCCATCACCTACTTCTTCCTCACCTGGTTCCCGGTGTACCTGGTACAGGAGCGCGGCATGACCATCCTCAAGGCCGGCTTCATCGCCTCGCTGCCGGCGGTCTGCGGCTTCATCGGTGGTGTGCTGGGCGGGGTGATCTCCGACTGGCTGCTGCGCCGCGGCAACTCGCTGACCTTCTCGCGCAAGCTGCCGATCGTCTGCGGCCTGCTGCTGTCGACCACCATGGTGTTCTGCAACTACGTCGACGCCGAGTGGATGGTGGTCGGCTTCATGACCCTGGCGTTCTTCGGCAAAGGCATCGGCGCGCTGGGCTGGGCGGTGGTCGCCGACACCTCGCCGAAACAGATCGCCGGGCTGTCGGGCGGGCTGTTCAACACCTTCGGCAACATCGCCTCGATCACCACGCCAATCGTGATCGGCTACATCATCAGCGCCACGGGTTCGTTCAAGTGGGCCTTGGTGTACGTCGGCGCCAACGCCCTGGTGGCGGTGTTCAGCTACCTGGTGATCGTCGGCCCGATCAAGCGCATCGAGCTGCGTGAAAGCCCAAAGCCTGACGCCGAGCCAGCGGCCGGCAGCGAACTGGCCGGCTCGCGCCACTGAGTGAACACGCCCGCGGCGGCCACCCCGCCGCGGGCGGATGTACAAAAGCCTGAGAACCTGACAAGTAGGGCCCGAACATGCAGTTGATCGAACATTCCGACTCGCCCCGCTACGTCCGCCTGCACGACGATGACAATGTCGTGGTGGTGGTCAATGATGGCGGCCTGGGCGAAGGCGCCCGCTTCGCCGACGGCCTGACCCTGGTCGAGGGCGTGCCACAGAGCCACAAGGTAGCCACCGTAGCCATCGCCAAGGGCGAACCGGTGCGCCGCTACGGGCAGATCATCGGCTACGCGCTGGAAGACCTGCGCCAGGGCAGCTGGGTGCAGGAAAGCCAACTGGCCATGCCGGCCGCGCCGGAGCTGGACAGCCTGCCACGCTGCGACGCCGTCCCGCAGCCGCTGCCGCCGCTCGAAGGCTTCACCTTCGAAGGCTACCGCAACGCCGACGGCACCGTCGGCACCCGCAACATCCTCGGCATCACCACCACCGTGCAGTGCGTGGCCGGCGTGCTGGAGCATGCGGTAAAGCGCATTCGCAGCGAGTTGCTGCCCAAGTACCCCAATGTCGATGACGTGGTGGCGATCACCCACAGCTACGGCTGCGGGGTGGCGATCAACGCGCGCGATGCCTACATCCCGATCCGCACGGTGCGCAACCTGGCGCGCAACCCCAACCTGGGCGGTGAGGCCCTGGTCATCAGCCTGGGCTGCGAAAAGCTGCAGGCCGGCCAGGTGATGCACGACAACGACCCGTCGGTGGACCTCAGCGACCCGTGGCTGTACCGCCTGCAGGACGCCAGCCTGGGCTTTGTGGAAATGATCGAACAGATCATGCAACTGGCCGAGACCCGCCTGAAGAAACTCGACCAGCGCCGCCGCGAAAGCGTGCCGGCCAGCGAACTGATCCTGGGTATGCAGTGCGGAGGCAGCGATGCCTTTTCGGGCATCACCGCCAACCCGGCGCTGGGCTACGCCGCCGACCTGCTGGTACGCGCCGGCGCCACCGTGCTGTTCTCGGAGGTGACCGAAGTGCGTGACGCCATCTACATGCTCACCTCGCGGGCGGAAAACCAGGAGGTCGCAGACGCCCTGGTGCGCGAAATGGACTGGTACGACCGCTACCTGCAGCAAGGCGCCGCCGACCGCAGCGCCAACACCACGCCGGGCAACAAGAAAGGCGGCCTGTCGAATATCGTCGAGAAGTCGCTGGGGTCGATCGTCAAGTCCGGTAGCGGCGCCATCCAGGGCGTGCTCGGCCCGGGCGAGCGGGTCAACCGCAAAGGCCTGATCTTCTGCGCCACCCCGGCCAGCGACTTTGTCTGCGGCACCCTGCAACTGGCTGCCGGGATGAACCTGCATGTGTTCACCACTGGCCGCGGCACCCCGTACGGCCTGGCCATGGCGCCGGTGGTCAAGGTATGCACCCGCAGCGAGCTGGCCCAACGCTGGCCCGACCTGATCGACATCGACGCCGGGCGCATCGCCAGCGGCCGCTCGACCATCGAGGAGCTGGGCTGGGAGCTGTTCCACTACTACCTGGACGTGGCCAGCGGCCGCAAGCAGACCTGGGCCGAACAGCATCGCCTGCACAACGACATCACCCTCTTCAACCCGGCACCGATTACCTGATGCCAAGGGCTTGCCCGACTCAATATTGCAACGCGGTCCCTGTGGGAGCGGGTTCACCCGCGAACACCGGCAATGCCGGTGCCATACACCGAGTTGCCTGCTTCGCGGGTGAACCCGCTCCCACAGGGTCCGAGCAAACGCCTCAAGCACGTTCTCTTCATTCACTACTCTCTACAGGAGCACCCCATGCCTGAAATCCTCGGCCACAACTTCATCGCCGGCCAGCGCAGCGCCGCTGGCCCGCAGCGCCTGCAGAGCCTGGACGCCAGCACCGGCGAGGCCCTGCCCTACAGCTTCGCCCAAGCCACCGAAAGCGAAGTGGACCAGGCCGCCAAGGCCGCGGCCGCCGCTTTCGCCGAATTCCGCCAGCTGGCCCCGGCGCGGCGCGCCGAATTCCTCGACGCCATCGCCGCCGAGCTGGACGAACTGGACGACGCCTTCGTCGCCATCGTCTGCCGTGAAACCGCCCTGCCCCCCGCCCGTATCCAGGGCGAGCGCGGCCGCACCAGCGGCCAGATGCGCCTGTTCGCCCAGGTGCTGCGCCGTGGTGACTTCCTCGGTGCGCGCATCGACCTGGCCCTGCCCGAGCGCCAGCCCCTGCCACGCGTGGACCTGCGCCAGATGCGCATCGGCGTCGGCCCGGTCGCCGTGTTCGGCGCCAGCAACTTCCCGCTGGCCTTCTCCACCGCCGGTGGCGATACCGCTGCGGCCCTGGCCGCCGGTTGCCCGGTGGTGTTCAAGGCCCACAGCGGCCACATGGCCACCGCCGACCTGGTTGGCTGTGCCATCCAGCGCGCCGCCGAGCGCACCGGCATGCCCAAGGGCGTGTTCAACATGGTGTTCGGTGGCGGCGTCGGCGAGTGGCTGGTCAAGCACCCGGCCATCCAGGCGGTCGGCTTTACCGGCTCGCTGAAAGGCGGTGACGCCCTGTGCCGCATGGCCGCCGAGCGCCCGCAGCCGATCCCGGTGTTCGCCGAGATGTCCAGTATCAACCCGGTCATCATCCTGCCGGGCGCCCTGGCCAAGCGTGGCGAAGCCATCGCCCGAGAACTGGCCGGTTCGGTGAGCCTGGGCGCAGGCCAGTTCTGCACCAACCCGGGCCTGGTGATCGGCCTGCAGTCGCCGCAGTACAGCCAACTGCTGGCCGAGCTTGGCCAGCACCTGAGCCAGCAAGCCGGCCAGACCATGCTCAACGCAGGTGGCCTGCGCAGCTACGTCGGTGGCCTGGAGCACCTGCACGCCCATGCCGGTATCGAGCACCTGGCCGGCCAGGCGCAGGCAGGCAGCCAGGCGCGCGCCCAACTGTTCAAGGCCGATGCCCGCCTGCTGGTGGCGTCTGACCCGCTACTGCAGGAAGAAGTGTTCGGCCCGACCACTGTTGCCGTGGAAGTGCAGGACAACGATCAGTTGCGCGCCGCCCTGCTCGGCCTGCGCGGCCAGCTGACCGCGACCCTGATTGGCGAGCCGGAAGACCTGCAGGCCTTCGCCTGGCTGGTCCCCCTGCTGGAAGAGAAGGTCGGGCGGATCCTGGTCAACGGCTACCCGACCGGTGTCGAGGTGTGTGATGCGATGGTGCACGGCGGGCCTTACCCGGCCACGTCGGATGCGCGCGGCACATCGGTCGGCACCCTGGCCATCGACCGCTTCCTGCGCCCGGTGTGCTACCAGAACTACCCGCAGGCGCTGTTGCCTGAGGCACTGCGCGACGGCAACCCGCTTGGGCTGCGCCGGCTGGTGAATGGCCAGTGGAGTGAGGGCGCGATCTGATCGCCCCTTGAAACCAGAAAGCCCCGCGGATGGCGGGGCTTTTCTTTTGGCTGTACCGGCCTCTTCGCGGGTAAACCCGCTCCTACAGGGACCGCGCCGTACTTACAGGTAATGGATAACCTTGTGGGAGCGGGTTTACCCGCGAAGAGGCCAGGTCAGGCAACAGAGAAGCCTCAGGCCCCCTGCGCCTCGGCCTCTGCATGCGCCTGGCGCAAGCGCTCGCGGCTGTTGCTCAGGTGCATGCGCATGGCCATCTTCGCCCCTTCGCTATCACGCCGGGCGATGGCTTCGTAGATCGCCTCGTGCTCATGCATCAGCCGGCTCATGTAGTGCGCCTGGTCATCATGGGCCAGCCGCGCCGAGTTCAACCGGGTACGCGGGATGATGCTGGTGCCCAGGTGGTTGATGATGTCGGCGAAGTAGTGGTTGCCGCTGGCCTGGGCAATGCGCAGGTGGAACTGGAAATCCGCCGACACCGCATCCGTGGCGTGGGCAGCCCCTTCGTTGAGTTCGTCCAGCGCCGCACGCATGCCGGTCAGCTCTTCATCGCTGCGCCGCTGCGCCGCCAAGCCCGCCGATTCGATCTCCAGGGCAATGCGCAACTCCAGCACCGCCAACACTTCGCGCAGGGTGACCACGGTCGCCGGGTCGATACGGAAACCACCCGTGGCTGGCGCGTCCAGCACGAAGGTACCGATGCCGTGGCGGGTCTCGACCTGCCCGGCAGCCTGCAGCCGCGAGATCGCTTCACGCACCACCGTGCGGCTGACACCCTCTTCGGCCATGATCTGCGATTCGGTCGGCAGCTTGTCGCCGCGCTTGAGCTGGCCGCTGCGAATGCGCTCGGTCAGCACCGTGACCAGTTCCTGGGCCAGACTGCGCGGCTTGCGCCGGGTCTTTGCCTGTACCTGCTGCTCTGTCATTGCCCTGTATTTCACCTTGAAAGACAGCGCTCATCATAGCGCAAGCAGTTGTACGATCACATACACGCAGTGCGGTATTTCTCGGCGTCCGCAGGCGACACGCAGCCCTGAACGAAACACTGGAATGCTGGCGCCTCGCAGTTGCAACGCTGTACTGTGCGGTTTTACGCTCATCCATGGAAGGAAAACACCGCATGAAACCCCTCGACCGCTTGTTGCTAGCCAGTGGCCTGTTGATCCCCTTCTGGCTGCTGGCAGGCGTATGGTTCACCGCCCTGGCCTACCCCGGCTACGACCACCTGCAACAGGCCATGAGCCAGCTCGGCGCCGTCGGTTCGCCGACCCAGAACTGGTCGCCGTTGGTCAACAACTTCCCCCTTGCCATGCTGTTCACCCTGTTTGCCTGGGGCCTGGCGCGGCGCTGGCGTGGTTCGAAGCTGGCATTGCTGAGTGCGGCGCTGGTGCTGTTTCATGGTCTGGGCAGCCTGGGTACCGGCTGGTTTCCTTGCGACCAAGGTTGCGCTCCGGCGCAGCCTTCCCCTTCACAGCAGCTACACAACCTGTCCGGCTTGCTGATGTTCCTTTCGCTGACCCTTGCAAGCGCACTGTGGGCCTGGTTGGGCAATCGCATTGCCGGCTCCAGGGCACTGGGGCTGTTTTCCCTGGCTTGCGTGGTGCTGGCGATCGTGACCGTCGTACTCATGGGCAAGGCAGCGCAAAGCGGCCAATGGTTCGGCCTGTACCAGCGCCTGAACTACGGCGTATCGGTGATCTGGGTCGCCAGCCTGGCCTGGACCAGCCTGCGCACACACCGCGCCAGCCCGTTGCGGATGGCAACAACCTGACGGCAATTTGCTGGCCCCCGGTAACTGCTTGTGAAGGCAAACTTCGTTTTCCTTCAGATGCTTAGGACAGCAACATGCGAGTACTTCTAGCAACGATGGCCGGCTGCCTGCTAGCCACGCTCGCTTTCGGCGCCCAGGCACGGGCGCTGAGCCAGAACGATCGCCACACTTGCGGTTGGGGCGCGCAGATAGCCGCCGAGGCGCAGCAGGCCAAGCTTTCCGGGGTAACCCTGTATGCCACGCGCAAGAAGCTGCAGGCGCGCAAATTCCCCAAACCGTGGATGCGCATGACCGCCTTCGGCATTACCGAACAGACCTACAACAGCCGCTCGCGGCTAAAGCCTGCAGCGATCAAGCAGACCTATTACGAGCAGTGCGTGCAACATGCGGTAGCAAGGCGATAACGATTGCCCGCGTACCCTGTGGGAGCGGCTTTAGCCGCGAAGAATCCATCGCGGTGCATGGCACCGGCTATGCCGGTGTTCGCGGCTAAAGCCGCTCCCACAGGGTCCCTGCTAATTCAATTGATTATGTGCAATTCTATAGCCGCCACGGTGCGCCGGCCTCGAAGCGTGCTTCCAGCCACGCCTTGAAAGCCACCAGGGCGGCAGTGTTGAGGCGCGCGGTCGGCCGTACCAGGTAAATGCCTGCCGCCACATCCAGCTGCCATTGCGGCAGCACCCGCACCAAGCGCCCGGCAGCGAGGTCCTCGCCCATCAGCCAGTCCCCTCCCGCCAGGATGCCAACGCCACGCCGCGCCGCCTCCAGCAGGGCTTCGTTGTCATTGCTGCGCAGGCTGCCGGCAACCTTGACACTCACCTGCTGCCCGCCACTCATCAGTCGCCATTCGGGGAAGCTTCGCAAACCACTGAAACCCAAGCAGTCATGCCCGGCAAGATCCTCCGGCTGCACGGGTGCGCCATGCCGGGCCAGGTACTCGGGCGACGCACACAGGATGCGCAGGTGATCGCACAGCTTCCTGGCCACCAGGCGGTTGTCAGCCAGCTCGCCAATGCGGATGGCAGCGTCGAAACCCTCGCCGATCAGGTCGACGAAACGATCGGCATACTCGGCCTCCACCATCACCTGCGGGTAGGCCAGCACGAAATCGGCCAGCATCCCGCTCAACCAGCGCCGGCCCATGGCTGCCGGCAATGCCAGGCGCAGGCGCCCACGTACCGTCGCCGCCCCCTCGGCCGCTTCCTGTTCGGCCTCGGCGATCAGCCGGTTGGCCTCGCGCACCTTGGCCACCAGCCGCTCGCCTTCATCGGTAAAGCGCAGTTGCCGCGTGCTGCGCTCCACCAGGCGAATGCCCAGGCGCTTCGACAGCACCGTGGGGTGGCGCTCCAGCTGCCGCCCGGCAGCGGCAAACGAGCCCTGCTCGTGCAGCGCCAGCAAGGTGGCAAGTTCATCGGCGCGGCGGCTGTCGAAGGCATCCATGGCAAGGCTCGGCACAAGGCAGTAGAGGTGGAAGTCGGGTATCAGGCAGTAAGGACCAGCGCGCCCTCCGACTGCCCTTGCTCCAGGTCCCCGTGGGCCCTGGCCGCGTCGGCCAGCGGGTAGGCACGCCAGACCCGAGGCTGGATGATACCCTCGGCGACCGCCGCCAGCACATCGGCGGCGCGCTGCTGGTACTCGTCGACCGTGCGGGTGTGTGCTGCCAGCGAGGGCCGGGTCAGGTACAGCGAGCCCTTGGCGTTGAGCATGGCAACCTCGATGGCCGCCGGCGCGCCGGAGGTGCCGCCGAACGACACCAGCAAGCCACGCACCCGCAGGCTGTCCAGCGAGGCTTGCAGCGACACCTTGCCGACACAGTCATAGGCCACGTCCACGCCCTGGCCCTGGGTCAGCTCGCGGACCTGGCCGGCCAAGGTTGCCGCGTCGAACACCAGCACATGGTGGCAACCTGCTGCCTGCGCCCTTGCCACACTCTGCGGGCGTGATACCACGCCGATCACCGTCGCCCCCAGGTGCCGCGCCCAAGGCGCCATCAGCTGGCCCAAGGCACCGGCGGCACCGTACAACAACACTTGGCTACCCGGGCCCACGGCATAGGTGGTCTTCAGCAGGTACTGCGCCGTGATGCCCTTGAACAGCACGGCGGCAGCGGCCTGGTCATCCAGCTGCGGCGGCAGCTTGACCAGGCGCTCGGCCGGGTACAGGCGGCCGCTGGCGTAACCGCCAACCGGGCCCATGGCATAGGCGACCCGGTCGCCCACCTGCACGTCATGTACCCCTTCGCCGACGGCAGCGACCCGCCCAGCCCCTTCCAGCCCCAGCCCGGAAGGCAAGTCCAGTGGGGCACCGCCCTTGCGCTGCAACAGGTCGAGCGGGTTGACACCCATGGCCGTCTGTTCCAGCCAGACCTGGCCGGGCCCTGGGGCTTGTGCTTGCAAGTGTTCAAGCTGCAAGACATCGGCAGCGCCGGTGCTGTTGAGAACGATGCGGGTAGCCATGATCGAATCCTGTTGGATGGGGGTTCGAGGCAGGCTAATCAGGCGAGGAAAGTTGAACAATCAGGCAGGATGCAGATGATTTCTGCACCCCTTGCAGCAGTTCACTCAGTGCCTGAGCACCCGGTCAACGCTACAGGCCGACGCTCGCCGGCAAAGTACAGCGGACGCAGGCGCACGCCGATCAGGTTGCAGCCATAGGGGCGCCCAGGCGACGCGGCTCGGGTGTTGCGGTTGCGGAAAGCCCCATCGGAATACTCGGATAACAGTGAAACGGGTGGGGAATATAACCCCAACGACTGACACGGTCCCTGTAGGAGCGGCCTTGTGTCGCGATGGGCCGCACCGCGGCCCCGACAATGTCAGCCATGATGCCGAAATCCTGGGGCCTCGACAGCCTTGGGCATTTGTTAAGCTGATCAAAACTGCCAGACACAACCAAGACCATGCGCACCATGGATGAACTACGCAAGATCGACCTCAACCTGCTGCTCGCCCTGCACGCACTGCTGAGCGAAAAGCACGTCACCCGCGCCGCCCTGCGCCTGCACCGCAGCCAACCGGCGGTAAGCCACGCCCTGGCGCAGTTGCGCAAGCACTTCGACGACCCCTTGCTGGTGCGCCAGAACGGCAGCATGACCTTGACCGCCCGCGCCCAATCGCTGGCCAAACCGCTGCACGACGCCCTGGGCAACCTCAACGGCCTGCTGGCCGCCCCACAGTTCGAACCGGCCAAGGCCCAGCGTCGCTTCAGGCTCTCGCTGTCCGACTATTCCTCGCGGATCATCCTGCCACCCCTGCTGCGCCACCTGCGCCAGGTCGCGCCCGGGGTGGACCTGGCCATCAGCCAGGCCAGCCGCGAAACCATGCTGGCCCAGTTGCTCGATGGTGAACTGGACCTGGCCTTGGGCATCTTCCCGGACCTGCCCCAGGCCATCACGGCGCAGCCGCTGTTCACCGACAGCTTCATCAGCGTTGCCGACCGCCAGGTGCTACCGGCCAGCGGCGGCCTGGCCCTGGACGACTGGCTGGCCCGCCCGCATGTGCTGATGGCCATGCACCCGGATGCCTTCGATGAAATCGAACGCGCCCTGGCCGCGCAAGGCCTGCGTCGGCGGATTGCCCTGGCCTTGCCGCATTGGAGTGCGGCGGTCGAGGTGCTGGCCGGCACCGACCTGATCCTCACCGTGGCCAGCCGCGCGGTGGGCTCGCTGCACCAGCACAAGACATTGCGCCAGTTCGAGCCGCCACTGGCGATTCCTTCGTTCGATTACCAGCAAGCCTGGCATAGCCGCAAGGACGACGACCCCGGGCATCGCTGGCTGCGGGAAACCGTGTGGGCGTGCAGCCAGCCGGGGCGCTGATCAGCCTTCCGACTGTTTCTCCACGGCAGTGGCACTGGCCGGCGTGCCTGCTGCCCAGGTGCCCTGCACCAGCAGCACGCCGCAGAGGATCAGCACCACACCTGCCAACCTGGCCAGGTTGAGCGGCTTGCCCCCCAACCCCATCACCCCGAAGTGGTCTGCGACCACCGCCGTGATGATCTGCCCCGCCACCACCAGCACCAGGAACCCCGCCGCCCCAAGCCGGGGGGTGAGCGCAGCAGCACCGGCCACGTACAGCGCCCCCAGCACACCACCAACCCACAGCCACCAGGGCCCCTGCAAGGCCTTGCTCATGTCCGGCGCCGGTACCCTGAGGATCAGCAGCGCGAAAATCACTACCAGCGAACTTACCGTCAATGACGTGAACGCGCCCCATAACCAATGCCCCAGAGCCCGGCCGACGGCGGCATTACCCGCAGCCTGGAACGGCAGCACGGCACCGGCAAGCAACGCCAGGGCAAAGGGAAGCACCAGAAGGCACAAGGTCTTGCTGAACATGGCAGTCCTCATTCGTGACAGATGTTCAGGCGATGATCGGGAAATTCCCTTCATCCATGGAAATCGAAAGTGTGCACGTACTTTATTCACCACATGGATACACGATCACGCAGCCCATTACCGGCAAGCCAGCGCCCATAGGTACCGCGCAGTCCTGAAGCCTGAGCCGTACCTATGAGAGCAACTGTCTTGCTCAAATTCTAAAAGTTGGCGCGATCTCTGTGGGAGCGGCTTTAGCCGCGAGAATCCAACGCGGTGCATGGCACCGGCTGCGCCGGTGTTCGCGGCTAAAGCCGCTCCCACAAAGTCCCTGCTAATTCAATGAGTTATGTGCAGTTCTATGGGAGCTGGCTTGCCGGCGATGGGCCGCACAGCGGCCCCAATCGATTAGCTGAAAGGGCATCAATGCAAGGCGATCCCATAGGCGGGCAACCCACAGCCTGCCCCAATGAATGGTCAGCGCGAGGTTTCGACGCGCAGCACTTCGGTGTAGATCGCGTCGACCGTCTGGCCGACCTTGAGGTTCTTCATGCGTGCCTGCAGGTCAGGGTTCTCGACCTTGACCACCTGCAGCTTGCCCTCCGGCGGCAACAGGCTCACTTCATGCGTCTTGAGGTCGATCTTCTTGATCTGCGAGGTCACCCTGACCTGGCGGAACGCCTCGCCGCCCGGGTTGGGGTTGTCTGCGGTGGCGCGAATGGTACCGGACTCTTCAGTCGCCTTCGGTGCACCGCCCACCTCGGGATTCAGCACATAGGCCACTGCACGGGTCACGTAGATGTCGACTTGGTCACCCACCTTGAGGTTGGGCAGCGCCTTGGCCTTTTCAGTGAGCTGGAAGGTCACATCCTTCTTGGCGTCAGGGCCTTTCACCGTGACCTGTCGGTTAGCCAGGTCGATGGCCGTGACCTGCGTGGTGACGTGGCTTTCCAGCGCCTCGCTACCAATGGGAATACCGGCAGCCTGCACCGTGAAGCTGAAGGCAGACGCCAGGGTGGCAACGGCAATGGCACGAGCGAGAGAGCGAATTGGATTCATAGGCCTGCTTCCATGTAATCGAGACCGGGTAGGGACGTGAAATGTTCACGCGCCAACAAGCATAGCCCTTGCCTGACACATTGCCGGCCCTTCCCCCTCACGACGCGTTTTGTCGCTTTTTCTGCCAGCTGCATTCTTGCAATAGCAAATACGAACTCTTTACACTTGCTTTACATTTGCAAATCATTACTATTCGTGACCTTCAAATACAACAAAGAGTCACCTGTAATGGCAAAAAAGTCTGTTGTCCCAGCATCCATTTCCGTGCTGGGCATTCTGGTTGTACCTGCTGTTCACGCGGTCCAATCTGAATCGCAGGGTTCCCTCGCCTTGCCCGCCACTGCGGTCACCAGCGCCTACGAGCAGCAAAGCTACAAGGCCAGCGAAAGCCGCAGCGCCATGAAGATCGACGCCCCGCTGCGCGACATCCCGCAAACCGTCAACGTCGTGCCCGAAAGCGTGATCAAGGACCAGGGTGCGCAGTCTATGGAAGACGTGCTGAAGAACGTGCCCGGCGTCGGCCTGTCCAACGGCGACGGCCAGCGTGACCAGGTGACCATTCGCGGCTTCAGCGCCATTGGCGACATGTACATCGACGGCGTGCGCGACGACGCGCTGTACTTCCGCGACCTGTCCAACATCGAGCGGGTCGAGGTGATCAAGGGCCCTGCCGCCGTGCTGTATGGCCGCGGCTCTTCGGGCGGCCTGATCAACAGCATCAGCAAGAAGCCGAGCTTCACGCCCAAGCGCGAAGTCGGCATGAGCTTCGACAGCGAAGGCAAGCGCCGCACCCAGTTCGACACCGGCTGGGCCGACCCGCAAAGCAACCAGGCCTACCGCGTGACCGGCGCCTTCGAAGACAGCGACACCTTCCGCGACGATGGCTATATCGACCGCAAGGCCATCGCGCCATCGGCCTACTTCCGCCTCTCCGACGACCTGGAACTGAACCTGGGCGCCACCTACCTGTACGACAAGCGCCTGATCGACTTCGGCATCCCGGCGCTGGGCAACCGCCCGGTAGATGTGGACCGCGACAAGCGCTTCGGCTCCGGCGATGCCGACCAGGACTACGCCCGCAGCGAAGTGTTCTCGCTGACTGCCAGCCTGGACTACCGCATCAACGACGACTTCACCCTGACCAACACCAGCCGGTACTACCGCTACGACCTGGACCGCAACAACACCTTGGCCGACAGCAGCCCGACGCGCTTCGTCACCGCGCCTGACGGCGAACTGCTGGTCAAGCTCAACCGTGGCAACGTCGCCCGCGACGAGTACGGCATGTTCAACCAGACCGAACTCAAGCAACAGGCGCAGCTTGCCGGCATGCAGCACAACCTGCTGTATGGCGTGGAAGTGGGCTTCCAGGACAAGCACCAGCGGGTGCTGAGCCAGAACAACGTGGCCCAGGTGCCGGTGTACCGCGACGCCCTGGTGCCGGTGCCGGAGCACGCCGCCAACCTGTCGTCCAAGGGCACCAACTTCCAGCAGACCGCCGGCCTGTATGTGCAGGACATGATCGAGCTGAACGAGCACTGGAAGGCCCTGGTCGGTGTGCGTTATGACATCTTCGGCCAGGAGTACGACGACGACCGCGCGCAGAACGTCGACCTCGACCGTACCGACAAGACCTGGAGCCCACGTGCCGGCCTGGTGTACCAGCCGGATAACATCCAGTCCTACTATGTGTCGGTCAGCCGCAGTTACCAGCCTTCGGGCGAAGTGTTCGCGGTCAGCCCGACCAACCAGCATCTGGAGCCGGAAGAAACCACCAACTACGAAATCGGCGCCAAGTGGGACCTGCTCGACAGCCGCCTGTCGGTGACCGCAGCGGTATTCCGCCTCGAGCGCACCAACATGAAGACCGCCGACCCGGCCAACCCCAACCTGACTGTGCTGGCCGGCGAACAGCGCACCGACGGTTTCGAAGCCACCGTCAGCGGGCAGCTCACGGACAAGTGGCAGATCTACGCCGGCTACGCCTACCTGGATGCCGAGATCACCAAGTCCAACAGCAAGACCAATGGCGTGGCCAACGAAGGCCAGACTCCTACCCTGACGCCGCGTAACAGCGCCAACGTCTGGCTGGTGCGCACGCTGACCCCGGAATGGCGCGTGGCCGCCGGCGCCAACTACGTCGACGAGCGCTACACCGCACTCGACAACGTGGTGGTGATGCCGGGCTACACCACCTTCGACGCCGCGCTGCTGTACAGCGTGCCGCAGTGGGATGCCGCGCTGCGCCTCAAGAACGTGTTCGACCGCGACTACTATGCCTCCGCGCACGGTTCGGTTGACCTGATCACCCCGGGTGCACCGCGCACGCTGGAAGCCAGCTTCAACTACCGGTTCTGATCGTTGCCCCAGGCGCAAGGCCTTGCCATGGTTCGAGGCCTTGCGCTGCTTCTGATACAACGCAAGCGTTCACCGCTTCGCTTGAATGCAATATCCTGTGCAGTGTATGGCACCGGCCTTGCCAGTGTTCGCGGCGCTTCGACGCCTCGGTAAACCCACTCCCACAGGGGCAGCACCTTGCTTGCGATCGCAGAGTCCTGCGCCTCGGTAAGGAGAGCATATGAGCAGTAAACCGATTCGCCCCTCCACCTCCTGGGCGCTGACCACCCTGCTCGCCTTCAGCCTGGCACTCACCGCCGGTTGCTCCAGCAAAGCCAGCAAGGCCAGGTACGCGACACCGGCAACGGGCTCCAACTGCTTCGCCAAGGCCGTGCCCACCACCGGCGAAGGCGGTCTCGCGTGGGGCAATACGCTGAGCATTGCCCGGCAGAAATCGCTGAACAACTGCGTGCGTTATGCAAGCCGGTCAGGAGGCACACCGAAGACTTGCCAGGTGGTGATGGCCAAGTGCAAGAACTGAGCGCTTGGCCCGTGGGCTCAACCTCGAATGATCACCACTTCAAGGTACTCACTCGGCACCACCAACGACGACGCGCCGCCCACATTGCTTTCATTCAGCAACTGGGTCAGATCCCGCTCCAGCGCCCCGGCCGCTTCCGGCTCCAGCGAGGCAAACGCTTTGTGCACCGGCCCGTACCAGGTGCGAAACACCTCGATGAAATGCGCCGCCGAGCGATAGCGGAAGTTGAAGTGCTGGCGGCTGACCTTCAATTCGCCCAGCGCCCCCTCGAACATCACGCGCAACTGTTCTTCATCACCCCAGCGTGAAGGCGGCAGAGCCCCGGCTGGTGGCGGTACATGCCGCCCGAGGGTCTTGAACATTTGCCCGACGAACCCTTGCGGGGTCCAGTTGGCCAGACCGATCCGGCCACCGGGCCGGCACACCCGGCTCAGTTCGCGTGCGGCCTGAGCCTGGTCGGGGGCGAACATCACGCCGAAAGTGGACAGCACGACATCGAAGGTGCCATCGGCAAACGGCAGCGCTTCGGCATCGGCGACCTGGAACACCACATTGAGGTGCTCGGCCCGCGCGCGTTCTTCACCGCGCTTGAGCAGCTCGGGCACATAGTCGGTGGAGGTGACACGGCAGCCGAGCCGGGCAGCAGCCAGGGTGGCATTGCCGTTGCCGGCGGCGACATCCAGCACCTGTTCGTCCCAGCGCAGGTCACAGGCTTCGGCCAGGCGCTCGCCAACCAGTTGCAGGGTGGTGCCGATTACCGCGTAGTCGCCACTTGCCCACGCGGCTTGCTGACGGGCTTTGAGGGCATTGGTATCCAAAGGGGTGCTCATGGTCTGCGCCTTCTTGTTGTGCGCGGCCGAGGTCCTTCTGGCGGTCAACGCGCCATGGATCGAGGGGATGGGAGCAAAACGCTACGCGCCTGGCAGGCGAAGCGGCAAGACAGGTTGGGGATAGCGTTTATTTGAAACCGATATATGAAGGCGATCGACGTCGCTGTAGGAGCGGCCTTGTGTCGCGATGGGCCGCAAGGTGTTCTGGTCAAGTATTTCCGGACACCGGTTACGGTGATCAAGCCGCCTGCTGCTCCATAGCTATTGGTGACAGGTAGTCGTTGTAGCTGTGGAGCCTGATTCGGTTGTATCGCATGAAGAAGCTGGTCATGTCCTGCTTGGCTTCTTCAATTTCCTTGTAGCCCTTGGGCGGCACCCATTCTGACTTGAGCGTTCCAAAGAAACGCTCTGTTGGTGCGTTGTCCCAGCATTGTCCCCTGCGACTCATGCTCTGCGTTATGCCATGCTCAAGCAGCTCGGACTGGAAGCGCTGGCTGGTGTATTGGCAGCCTTGATCCGAGTGAAACATCAAGCCTGTATGCTTGCCCCTAACCCCTACTGCCATCCTCAGTGCCTTGCTAACCAAGTTGGCGTCGTTGATCAGGGAAAACGCCCAGCCAACGATCCGACGCGCAAACAAGTCAATCACTACTGCCAGGTGATACCAGCGCTTCCCGACCATCAAACTGGTCACGTCACCGCACCAGACCTGGTTAATTGCTGTTGGCTCAAAGTTGCGTTCGAGCAGGTTCTTGGCCACAAACGCTTCAACACCTTTGGAGCGATTCCGATGAGGACGACGCTGCTTGCTTTCCAGATTTGCCTCCTCCATGAGTTTTCCGGCCAGATACCGTCCCACCTTGAGCTGCTGGGCCTTCAGGTACTCAGAGATCATTCTCGCGCCCGCGCTTCCCCTGCTTTCGACGTGCAGCTGAACTACTTTCTCTCTGAGTTCGTCACGCTTGGTATTCGGTGTTGAACGACGGCGAAGCCAGTCATAAAACGCGCTACGGGATACGCTCAGCGCACTGCAAAGAAGGCTGGTCGGATACGAGCCTGACTCTCTCAGTTCCTCAATCAGGAAAAACGATCGGGATCCGACATCAAGAGAGCCGTAGCCTTTTTTAAGATTTCAGCCTCGGTCTCCAGGCGCTTGATCTTGGCTCGCAGCTGCTGGAGCTCGCGCTGTTCGTCGCTGATCGCTTTGGTACCGGCTACTGGCTGGCCCTTGTGTCGCTCTTTACGCACCTGATCAACCCAGCGGCGCAGGGCTGTAGGGCCGACGTCCATTGAGGCGCAGACGTCGGGAATCGAGCAGTGGTCATCAAGGACCATGCTGGCAGCACGTTGCTTGAACTCGCGGGTGTAGGTCTTTCGTTCTTGCATGGAACCTCCTGATTGGGCGAATCATATCGCCCTTAAGAGGTGTCCGGGATCATTAGGCCAGTTCAAGGCCGCTCCTACAGGAGTCAGGCGAACTTGGCCCGGGCCGCGTGCAGCTTCTTGTAGCTTTCGATCAGGCGCAGGTGGCGATCGAGGCCTTCGAGCTTCATGCTGGTCGGGGTCAGGCCATGGAAGCGCACGCTGCCGTCCACCGAACCCAGCACCGCGTCCATGCGCGGGTTACCGAACATGCGGCGGAAGTTGGCTTCGTAATCGTCCATTTCCAGTTCGTCGTCCAGCAGCACTTCCAGCACCACGTTCAGCGCCTGGTAGAACAGGCCGCGCTCGACGGTGTTGTCATTGAACTGCAGGAACGCCTCCACCAATTCCTTGGCATCCTCGAAGCGCTGTACCGCCAGGCAGATCAGCAGCTTCAACTCGAGAATGGTCAGCTGGCCCCACACCGTGTTCTCGTCGAACTCCACGCCGATCAGCGTGGTGATGGTGGTGTAGTCATCCACATCGCAGTTGTCCAGGCGCTTGAGCAGCAGCTTGAGGGAACGGTTGTCCAGGCTGTGCAGGTTGAGGATGTCGGCGCGGAACGACAAGGCGCGGTTGGTGTTGTCCCAGATCAGGTCCTCGACCGGGTAGATCTCCGAGTAACCCGGCACCAGGATGCGGCAGGCGGTGGCGCCAAGGTTGTCGTACACCGCCATGTACACTTCCTTACCCAGGTCCTCGAGGATACCGAACAGGGTCGCGGCCTCCTGCACGTTGGAATCCTCGCCGTGGCCGGAGAAGTCCCACTCGACGAACTCGAAGTCGGCCTTGGCACTGAAGAAGCGCCACGACACCACACCGCTGGAGTCGATGAAGTGCTCGACGAAGTTGTTCGGCTCGGTCAGCGCGTGGCTTTCGAAGGTCGGTTGCGGCAGGTCATTCAAGCCTTCGAAGCTGCGGCCCTGCAGCAGTTCGGTGAGGCTGCGCTCCAGCGCCACTTCCAGGCTCGGGTGGGCGCCGAACGAAGCGAATACGCCGCCGGTGCGCGGGTTCATCAAGGTCACGCACATCACCGGGAACTCACCGCCCAGCGACGCATCCTTGACCAGCACCGGGAAGCCCTGCTCTTCCAGGCCCTGGATGCCGGCGACGATGGCCGGGTACTTGGCCAGTACCTCCTGCGGCACATCCGGCAGGCACAGCTCGCCTTCGAGGATTTCGCGCTTCACGGCGCGCTCGAAGATTTCCGACAGGCACTGCACCTGCGCCTCGGCCAGGGTGTTGCCGGCGCTCATGCCGTTGCTGAGGAACAGGTTCTCGATCAGGTTGGACGGGAAGTACACCACCTGCTGGTCGGACTGGCGCACGAACGGCAACGAGCAGATGCCGCGCGCGGTGTTGCCCGAGTTGGTGTCGTACAGGTGCGAGCCACGCAGCTCGCCGTCCGGGTTGTAGATTGCCAGGCAGTGCTCGTCGAGGATCTCGGCCGGCAGCGCATCGCGCGGGCCGGGTTTGAACCACTGCTCGTTCGGGTAGTGCACGAACGGCGCGTTGGCCAGGTCCTCGCCCCAGAACTGGTCGTTATAGAAGAAGTTGCAGTTCAGCCGCTCGATGAACTCACCCAGCGCCGAGGCCAGCGCGGCCTCCTTGGTCGCGCCCTTGCCATTGGTGAAGCACATCGGCGACTGGGCGTCGCGCACATGCAGCGACCACACGTTAGGCACGATGTTGCGCCACGAGGCGATCTCGATCTTCATCCCCAGCCCGGCGAGGATGCCCGACATGTTGGCGATGGTCTGTTCCAGCGGCAGGTCCTTGCCGGGGATGTAGGTGCTGGTGTCCGCCACCGGCATCAGCAGGCCCTGGGCATCGGCATCGAGGTTGTCGACCACTTCGATCACGAACTCGGGGCCGGTCTGAACCACCTTCTTCACGGTGCAGCGGTCGATGGAGCGCAGGATGCCCTGGCGGTCCTTCTCGGAAATGTCCTCGGGCAGCTCGACCTGGATCTTGAAGACCTGGTTGTAGCGGTTTTCCGGGTCGACGATGTTGTTCTGCGACAGGCGAATGTTTTCGGTGGGAATGTCGCGGGTCTGGCAGTACAGCTTGACGAAGTAAGCCGCGCACAAGGCCGAAGACGCCAAGAAGTAGTCGAACGGCCCCGGGGCCGAGCCATCACCCTTGTAGCGGATCGGTTGGTCGGCGATCACCGTGAAGTCGTCGAACTTGGCTTCGAGACGGAGATTGTCGAGAAAATTGACCTTGATTTCCATGCGGGATTACCGTGATTTAAACGTGCAAAACGAAATTGGCCGGCATTATCCGGGTTTTCGTTGCGGAAGTCCTCCTCACCTCCAAATGCGCTTTCTTGTAGGAGCGGCCTTGTGTCGCGATGGGCCGCAAAGCGGCCCCTTACAATACTGCATGCTGCCAAGATCCTGGGGCCGCTGCGCGCCCCATCGCGACACAAGGCCGCTCCTACAGGCGATAGCGCACATCGCCGCTTGCGCATTTCACCGAATTGCTTGCCTGATCCTCTGAACCTGCCCCCGTCAGCAGACCGGCGGTCACCCCGCTGTGCTAGCGTTTCTGCACTGGGGAGCACCGTATTCCCCGATCACAAGAAACCAAGCGACAGCAACCGTTGACGGGCAGGTGAACCATGGAACTACGCATCAACCAGAAGACCTACCAGGTCGAGGCAGACGCCGACACGCCCCTGCTATGGGTGATCCGCGATGACCTGGGGCTGACCGGCACCAAGTATGGCTGCGGCCTGGCCCAGTGCGGCGCCTGTTCGGTGCTGGTGGACGGCAACGTGGTGCGCGCCTGCGTCACCCCGGTGGCCGGTGTGGTCGGGCGCGAGGTGACCACCATCGAGGCGATCGAGGCCGATGCCGTCGGCAAACGGGTGGTCGCGGCCTGGGTCGAGCACCAGGTGGCCCAGTGCGGCTACTGCCAGTCCGGCCAGGTAATGGCCGCCACGGCTCTGCTCAAGCACACGCCCAAGCCCAGTGACGCACAGATCGAGGCAGCCATGGTCAACCTGTGCCGCTGCGGCACCTACAACGCCATCCATGCTGCCGTGCATGAGCTGGCCCAAGGGGAGAAGGCCTGATGAACACACCAGTCGATTCCCCCGCCGAACTGCTCAAGCTGCAACTGGGCGAAACCGTCAACCTGTCGCGTCGGCGCTTTCTTGCCGGCACGGCTGTCGGTGCCCTGGTGCTGGGTTTCGGCCTGCCCATGGGCTCGGCCCGCGTGCAGGCAGCTGCCGCAGCAACCCCGGAGCGCGGCACCCAGGTGCCGGCGTTTCTGGAGATCCGCCCGGACGGCAAAGTGCGCCTGCTCAGCCCGTTCATGGAAGGTGGCCAAGGCCCCTTCACCGCCATGGCGCAGATCGTTGGTGAAGAGCTGGACGTCGACCCGGCCAATTTCGTGGTCGACAGCGCGCCGCCCGGCGAAGCCTATGTAGTGATGGAAAACGGTATGCGCATCACCGGCGGCAGCATGTCGGTGCGCATGAGCTACCCGACCATGCGCCGCCTGGGCGCCCTCGCCCGGGCCATGCTGCTGCAGGCGGGTGCCGAGCAGCTGGGCGTGCCGGTCGAAGAACTCTCCACCACGCCGGGTCACGTGGTACATACCACGACTGGCCGCTCCATCCCCTACGGAGAACTGGCCGGGCGGGCCATGGACCTGCCGGTGCCGGACCCGGCCAGCGTCAAGCTGCGCGACCCCAGCCAGTTTCGCTGGATCGGCAAGCCGGTACGTCGCCTGGATGCCTACGACAAGTCCACCGGCAAGGCGGTGTACAGCATCGACATCAAGGTCGACGGCATGCTCCACGCTGCCGTGCAGCACGCGCCACGCCTGGGCATGACCGTCGGCAGCCTGCGCAACGAAGACCAGGTCAAGGCCATGAAGGGCGTGCATTCGGTGCATCAGCTGCCGGGCGCCGTGGCCGTGGTAGCCGAACGCTGGTGGCATGCCAAGCGCGCGGTCGAGGCCATCCAGGTTGACTGGAAGGAGCCTGCGGCTGACAGCCCGGTACGGCCGATGCCGGCCGACTTCTCCAGCGATGGCTGGCGCGAGCACCTGGCCACGGTCACGGGCCCGGCGCGCGACGACGAAAACCAGGGCGACGTGGCCGGCATGCTGGCCAGTGCCAAGACCCGGGTCGAGGCAACCTACCATAACCAGTACCTCAACCACGCCCAGCTGGAGCCGCCGTCGGCACTGGCGCGCTTCAACCCGGACGGCACCCTGGAGGTATGGCTGCCCAACCAGGCGCCGGACATGTTCCGTGACGACATTGCCAAGCGCACCGGCCTGGCCCCGGCACAGATCACCCTGCATTCGCCGTTGCTGGGCGGTTTCTTTGGCCGCCACTTCCTGTACGACTCGGCCAACCCCTACCCACAGGCCATTGCCTTGGCCAAGGCGGTCGGCCGGCCGGTGAAACTCATTTGGAGCCGCGAGGAAGAATTCCTCCGCGATGTGCTGCGCCCGGTCGCCGTGGTGAAATTCCGTGCCGGGCTGGATGCCGACGGCCTGCCGGTGGCCCTCGAAGCCGTGAGCGCCACCGAAGGCCCGACCGAGGCCCTCGCAGGCAAGCAAGGCGAAAAGCTCGACCCGACCGCGCTCGAAGGCCTGTCGGGCAAGTCCTACGCCATCGCCAACAAGCGTATCGCGCAGATCTACGTGAAAGGCCCGGCCATGCTCGGCTACTGGCGCTCGGTGGGCAACTCGCTGAATGACTTCTTCTATGAGTCGTTCCTCGACGAACTGGCCGACAAAGGCGGCAAGGACCCGTTCGAACTGCGCCTGCACCTGCTGCGCGACAACCCGCGCCTGACCAACCTGCTGCAGGCCGTCGCCGAGCTTTCCGGCGGCTGGAAGCGCGGGCCGTTCACCGCCGAGGACGGCAGCAAGCGGGCGCGTGGCGTGGCCATGGCCTCGCCGTTCGGCTCGGAGGCAGCGGTCATTGCCGAGGTATCGATCGAGAACGGCCAGGTCAAAGTGCACGACATCTGGCAGGCCATCGACCCGGGCAGCATCGTCAACCCGGCGATCATCGAGCATCAGGTCAACGGCGCCGTCGCCCTGGGCCTGTCGCAGACACTGCTGGAAGAAGCGGTGTACGTGGATGGCAAGCCGCGCGCGCGCAACTACGACCTGTACCCGATCCTGCCGCCGTCGCGCATGGCCAGGGTGCATGTGCGCATTGTCGAAAGCGGGGCGAAGATGGGCGGCATCGGCGAGCCACCGTTGCCCGCGGTGGCACCGGCGGTAGCCAACGCAGTCGCGCAGCTGACCGGCCAGCGCGTGCGCAGCCTGCCATTGAGCCGCCATACCTTCAGCTGAGCACACAAGGACGCCCCATGACCCATCGTTTCGCAAGAACCGCTGGCTGGCTGGCGCTGCCGTGCCTGGTCGCGGCAGGCCTGCTGGCCTGGTACGTCACCCGCGAGCCCGCCTCGCCATTCGCCGATGCGCAGGCCACCACTGCCGACCCGGCGCTGGTCAGCCGTGGCGAGTACGTGGCCCGCCTCAGCGACTGCGTGGCCTGCCACAGCCTGCCGGACGGCAAACCGTTCGCCGGCGGGCTGGAAATGGCCACCCCGCTGGGGGCGATCCACGCCACCAACATCACCCCCGACCGCGACACCGGCATCGGTGGCTACAGCCTGGCCGACTTCGACCGTGCCGTGCGCCAGGGCGTCGCACCCGGTGGCCGGCGGCTGTACCCGGCCATGCCCTACCCGTCCTACGCCAAGCTCAGCGATGACGATGTAAAGGCGCTGTACGCCTTCTTCATGCACGGCGTGCAACCGGTGCAACAGGCCAACCTGGCCAGCGACATTCCCTGGCCGCTGAACCTGCGTTGGCCCATCGCCTTGTGGAACGGCCTGTTCGCCGCCACCACGCCCTACACCAACCAGGCCGGGCAGGACGCCCAGTGGAACCGCGGCGCCTACATCGTCCAGGGCCCAGGCCACTGTGGCAGCTGCCATACGCCGCGTGGCCTGGCCTTCAACGAAAAGGCCCTGGATGACAGCGGCAAGCCGTTCCTCGCTGGTGCCCTGCTCGATGGCTGGTATGCACCGAGCCTGCGTGCCGACCCCAACACCGGACTGGGGCGCTGGAGCGAAGCCGAGATCGCGCAGTTCCTCAAGACCGGGCGCAACCGGCATGCGGTGGTATTCGGCTCGATGACCGAGGCCTTCAACAACTCCACGCAGTTCATGAGTGACGACGACCTGGCCGCCATCGCCCGCTACCTGAAGTCGCTGCCCGGCGACCCGCAACGCGACGGTGCGCCGTGGCAATACCAGGCCGAAACGACGGCGGCGCGGCTCGACAGCCCTGGGGCGCATACCTATGTAACCCGCTGTGCGTCGTGCCACGGCCTGGACGGCAAGGGCCAGCCCGAATGGATGCCGCCTTTGGCCGGCGCTACTTCAGCACTGGCCAAGGAAGACGCCTCGGCGATCAACATCACCCTCAATGGTTCGCAGCGGGTGGTGACGGCCGGGTTGCCCGATGCCTATCGCATGCCGGCCTTCCGTGAGCAACTGAGTGACCAGGAAATTGCTGATGTGCTGGGTTTCGTGCGCAGTGCCTGGGGGAACAATGGCGGGCCAGTGAATGCGCAGGCGGTAGGCAAGTTGCGTGGGCATACCGACGCGGCCAGCAGTAGCCCGATCATTTTGCATATGCGATGAATTTGGTGGCTGTACCGGCCTCTTCGCGGGTGAACCCGCTCCCACAGGATTTGCACCACCCCTAAGACCTGTGCAGTACCTGTGGGAGCGGGTTCACCCGCGAAGAGGCCGGTACAGCCACCCTTGAACACCAGGCTTTACCGGAGTACCCATGGAAAGCATCGACCTGCTGGTCCTGCGCACCACCCGAGACTGGCTCGCCGCCGGCCATCGCACCCTGCTCGCCACGGTCGCCCGCACCTGGGGCTCCTCCCCCCGCCCGGTCGGCTCGATGATGGCCCTGCGCAGCGACGGCCGTGTGGTTGGCAGTGTCTCTGGCGGCTGCATCGAGGACGACCTCATTCACCGCTACACCAGCGCCTACGGCGGCCCCGGCATGCCCGGCGGCCTGCCCCAGGTGGTGCGCTATGGCGTCAGCGCCGACGAGGCCCACCGCTTCGGCCTGCCCTGTGGCGGCACCCTCGAACTGGTGCTGGAATTCTCCCCGTCGCTGCCACACCTCGAACAATTGCTCGCCGGCCTCGACGGCGGCAACCTGGTACGGCGTGGGCTCGACCTGCACAGCGGCAAAGCCAGCCTCAGCGCCACCACCACGCCCGAACTGTTCAGCTTCGATGGCCGGCACATGCTCAGCACTCTGGGCCCCGGCTACCGCCTGCTGCTGATCGGTGCCGGCGCGCTGGCCGAATACCTGGCGACCATGGCCCTGTTCAATGGCTTCAGCGTTTCACTGTGCGACCCGCGCCCCGAGTACACAGCAGGCTGGAACGTTGCCGGCGTCAACCACCTTGCCGGCATGCCGGACGACGTCGTCCGCGCCTTCGCCCCGGACCTGCGCAGCGCCATCGTCGCTGTCAGCCACGACCCCAAGCTGGACGACCTGGCCCTGCTCGAAGCGTTGCACAGCCCGGCGTTTTATATCGGTGCCATCGGCTCACGGCGCAACAGCCAGCTGCGCCGCGAGCGGCTGATCGAACACTTTGGCGAAAGCGAAGCGTCGTTGCAGCGCCTGCACGGCCCTATCGGCATTTATATCGGTAGCAAGACCCCAGCCGAGATTGCCGTCAGCGTCATGGCCGAGATCCTAGCGGCGAAGAACGATGTCACCCTGCCCAGCGCAGTCAGCGTGATCCGGGCCAAGGAAGCCGAGCAGTTGGCCCGAGCCCTGTAGGAGCGCATGCCAGGCTGCTATTTATTGCCAACGCTCCAGGTTTTGCTGCACCAGTTGCTCCGGCAACGCCCCGGCAACGATCTTTTCCATCTCCCTTGTCAGTGCCTCACGCAGCTTCGGCTGATTGCAGGGCGAGTCATGCGAAAGCGCCAGGTACAGCCCTTCGCTGGATACCGGTGGTTCCAGCACCTGTAAATTGTCGGCAATCCCCAAGGTGCGTGCCAGCGCCAAGCCGGGATACTGCTCGTACACCACATAATCGCTGCGCTTGTGCATCAACTTCTCGAATGCCTGCCTGGCACCGGGTACCGCTTCGAGGGTGAGGTTGGTTCTGGCGTAGTCGTCGAACTGCTGGCCGTGGCTGTTGTTGACCAGCGTGCCGCCTTTGCGGCCCTTCAGGTCGGCCCATTGCTGGTAGGCAAAGGTATTGTCCTGGCGCACCCAGATAACACTTGGGGTATACAGGAATGCCGGGGTAATGAAGTCCATCTGCTGCTGACGGGTCTTGGTCAGGAAGTACCCGGCCATCAGGTCGATCCGGCCCGTGCGCACTTCTTCCTGGGCGCGCGACCACGGCCCGCCGTAGACCACCTCGATTTCCAGCCCCAGTTGTTTGCCCAGGTACTTGAGCAGGTCGGCATTGGCACCGATCAGTTGCTGGGGGTTTTGCGGGTCGCGCCACAGGTAGGGGGGGTATTCCGGGTTGCCGGTGGCAGTCAGCCGCCGGCATTCCTCATGCGCTACCGCCGCCAGCGGCAGCAGCAGGCACGGCAACAGCAACAAGGCGTGGCGAAAGCAGCGCTCGATCATCGACAACCCTCGGCACATGTGACATCCGCAGACCCGGAGCGGTGGCCAATGGTTGCCACGTCCTGTGGTCGACTGCAGCACCCATCTGTGCGTGCTGCAGACAGTCTGGACCATGTATGGCCATCAGGTTGGCCTTTTATCGGCCAGATGGAGCGCCCCTCGTACTTCAGGCCCCCTGCCGGCGCATCGCCAGAATTGCCGCGCCAAAACCGATAAAGGTAGTGCCCACCACCCGGCTCACCCAGCGCGACAGGGACGGCCGGGTCAGCACGCCCTTGGCCCGCGCCGCCAGTGCGGCATACAGGCTCAGCGAAACCAGCGACAACGCTACGAATATCCCGGTCAGGATCAGGAACTGCGGCAACAGCGCCGCCCCCTGGTCGATGAACTGCGGGAACAGCGCGGTGAAGAACATGGTCGCCTTGGGGTTGGTCACTGCCGTGAGGAAGGCCGACTTGTATAGCTTCAGCGGCGTGGGCCGAACCTTGGCCACACCCTCTGCGTCGCCCTGCGCCAGCATCGGGCTCTTTTTCAGCAATTGCCGCGCGCCCAAATAGAACAGGTAGCCCGCCCCCAGGATCTTCACGGCGTTGAACAGCATTTCGGAACTGGCCAGCAGCGCGCCCAGCCCCAGCATGGCGGCTGCCGACAGGCAGAACAGGCCCGAGCCATTGCCCAGCGACGACCAGATCGCGCTGCGCTGGCCATGGGCAAGGCTGTTGTTGATGGCCATCAGGGTGGCAGGGCCGGGGCTGGCGATCGCGATGGCAGCGACCAGGGTAAAGGCAAACAGCGAGTGAGAATCCATTTTCAGGCTCGTCAGACAATCAGGAAAATTGCGCACAGGGTGCGCAGGTTCAGTCGCCATTCTGCCGCTTGGCCGCCTTCTTGGCGATAGCCTTCATCCGCGTTGCCGCCCGCTGCACGGTGGCCATCTTCTCGGGGCGCTTCATGCTCCGCCATTTGCGAATTTCGTCACGGCTGCGCCCGCAGCTCACGCACAGCTCGCTATTGAGCTGGCACAGCGAGACGCAGGGGTTGTCGATGTCTTTGGCCATGCCGCCACTCAGCCGGGCATTTCAGCCTGCGCGCGCTCGGCGGCAGCGTGGAACACCTGGCGTACTTCTTCGGCCTTGACCTTGGTGACCGACCTGGCAGCCAGCAGCTCGTCGACCACGCGCAAGCCCTGTTCCAGGGCGGTGGCCAGTTGCTCGCGGTCGGAGGCGTCAGCGATATCACCCAGATAAGGAGCGATGAGATACACGTAACGGTCCTGCAGCTTGAGCGCTTCCAGCGCGTCGAGGGCTTTCTGGAACCGATCGGCAGCGGCAGGGCTCATGCTCAATTTATCGAAATGAATCAGGCTCACACGGTCAGTGGCCATCTGGACGAATCTCCGTTTCCTGGTACGGCCAGGCCCACAAGCGGCAGCGCTTCTACGATGCCCGGATGTGCAGGCCTGGGTAATGCCCACAGGGTACCAGAACCCGAGGCAGAAAGGGCCATCGCCCCCAGAACTAAAAGTATTTGGCAGGTCGCGTAATGGACGCCCCGGGGCGTTATCGGGACAGGAGCCGCCGTTTAGTGCGCAGGATAATCCCGCCAGCAATCTCCCCGCCGAGGCAGTCATCGAACTCGGTAGCCCACACAAAACTACAAGCCTGCACCAGCCGGTAAGCCAGAAAGGGGCCTCATCATTCATGGCAAAGGAACACATCACCGAAACGCTCGACCTTGGCGTGACGGATCCCTCGAAAACCGCGGAAGCACGCCAGGACCGGCGTTTCGAGGGCAAGCTCGACTGGATCGTCTTTGGTTTCACCAGCTTCCTGGCCATCGCTTTCGTCCTCTGGGGCTTCCTCAACCAGGCAAGCCTCGCCAGCAGCGCCTCCAGCGCGCAATCCTGGGTCATTCTCAACTTCGGCTGGTTCTTCGTGCTTACCTCCACGCTGTTCGTGGTGTTCGTGCTGTGGTTGGCGGCCAGCCGTTACGGCCGGGTCCCGCTGGGCCGTGATGGCGAACAGCCGGAATTCCGTACGGTGTCGTGGGTGGCGATGATGTTCAGCGCCGGCATGGGCATTGGCCTGATGTTCTTCGGCGTTGCCGAACCGCTGTCGCACTATGTATCGCCACCACCAGGGACGGCCACCGGGCAGTCCAGCGAAGCGATGCAGGTGGCCATGGCCACGACGTTGTTCCACTGGACCTTGCACCCCTGGGCCATGTACGCCATCGTCGGCCTGGTGATTGCCTATGGCACCTTCCGCCGCGGCCGCTCGCAGCTGATTTCCGCCGCCTTCCGGCCGTTGATCGGCAAGCATGCCAACGGCCCGCTCGGCCGCCTGATCGACATGATGGCGATCTTCGCCACGCTGTTCGGCTCGGCGGCCTCGCTGGGCCTGGGCGCGCTGCAGATTGCCGGTGGCCTGGAATACAACGGCTGGATCGAAAGCCCCGGCAAGCTGTTCTACATCTCGATCATCACCCTGCTGACCATTGCCTTCGTTACCTCGGCGGTGTCGGGCATCGGCAAGGGCATCCAGTGGCTGTCCAACACCAACATGGTGCTGGCGCTGGTGCTGGCGGTGTTCGTGTTCATGGTTGGCCCGACCCTGCTGATGCTCAACCTGCTGCCAACCTCGATCGGCATCTACGTCAAGATGCTGCCGGAAATGATGGCCCGTACCAACGCCAGCGGCGGTGAACAGATGAACAACTGGCTGGCCGGCTGGACCGTGTTCTACTGGGCCTGGTGGATTTCCTGGACGCCGTTCGTGGGCATGTTCATCGCCCGCATCAGCCGCGGCCGCACCATCCGCCAGTTCGTTACCGGGGTGCTGCTGGTACCGAGCCTGGTCAGCCTGGTGTGGTTCACCATCTTTGGCGGCGCGGGTATCGACGCCCTGCGTGAAGGCGCCTTCCAGCTGGCCAATGGTGCAGTCAACAGCAACCACGCGCTGTACCAGTTGCTGGACAGCTACCCGCTGGCCTCGGCGACATCAGTGCTGGTGATGGTTCTGGTGGGTATCTTCTTCGTCTCCGGTGCCGACGCAGCCTCGCTGGTGATGGGCACGCTGTCGGAACACGGCACCACCACGCCATCGCGCCGTACGGTGATCTTCTGGGGCGCGCTGACCGGTACGGTGGCGGCGATCATGCTGGCAATCGGCGACCCGCGCGACCCCGGCGAGGCACTGACCGGCCTGCAGAACCTGACCATCGTCGTGGCCCTGCCGTTCGTGGTGGTGATGGTGCTGCTGTGCCTGGCGCTGTACCGCGACCTGCGCAAGGACCCGATGATGCTGCGCCACCTGCGCGGCAACGAACTGATCGAGAAGGCAGTGCTGTATGGCGCGGTGAAGCATGGCGAAGAGTTCTACATCGTGGTGCAGGAGAAGAAGGCTTCGACCAAGCCGGCGTCGGCAGAGGCCGAAGTGACCGGCAACTGACCTGGCAACTTTGTGGAATCGGGGCTGCTGCGCAGCCCCCGATCAAGATGCCTTCACTGCCGTGATCAGCCCTTCAACGCCGCCTCTATCCTGGCCACATCGATCTTGCCCATCTGCATCATGGCATCAAACGCCCGCTTGGCCGCCGCCCGGTCGGGGTGGCCGATGGCTTCGATGAGGATGCGCGGGGTGATCTGCCACGAAATCCCCCATTTATCCTTGCACCAGCCGCAGACACTGGCCTCCCCGCCGTTGCCGACAATGGCATCCCACAAGCGGTCGGTCTCGGCCTGGTCCTCGGTGCTGACCTGGAATGAAAACGCCTCGCAATGCGTGAAGGCCTTGCCTCCGTTGAGCCCCACGCAGGGAATACCCATGACGCTGAACTCCACGGTAATCACGTCACCCTGTTTCCCGGATGGATAATCAGCAGGTGCCTGATGCACCGCTATCACTGCCGTGTCAGGGAAGACGCTGGCGTAAAAGTTCGCGGCCTCCTCGGCGTCGTTGTCGTACCAGAGGCAAATTGTGTTCTTGGCTGTCATGGTCTTGTTCCAAGAAAGGGTGTGAGCCTTTGAGTCTAGTCTCACAGTCGCCGGTTGAAGTCCTGCAACATCCTGCAGACATTTCCGACATCAGGTAGTGAACCTGCTGACAAAAAAACGGTCTTTCGCTGACGGTCAACCCACCGACCGGTTCATCGGCCCAGTCACCGGGCCTACTTTTTGTCCTGTTTCAGCGAAGACCCAACATGCCCGATTCCCGCCCAACTGCTTCCGCCCTCACTGCCCTGCGCGGCGGCCTGATCGCCACCCTGGTGGCCCTTGCCGCACCGGTGCACGCCGAAGAGCCTGCCAGCGATGCACGCTGGGTCAGCGACAGCCTGAGCACCTATGTGCGCAGCGGCCCCACCGATGGCCACCGCATTGTCGGTACGCTCAAGTCCGGGCAGAAGCTGACCCTGATCGGCAGCCAGGGCAACTACAGCCAGGTGCGCGGGCAGAACGGCGATGTGGTGTGGATTCTCAGCAACGACCTGCAGTCGGTGCCAGGCCAGGGCGAGCGCCTGCCGCAGCTCGATGCCCAGGTCGCGGACCTGACCGGGCAGTTGAAGAACATCGACGACAGCTGGAAGAACCGCGTGCAAGGCATGCAGGAAACCCTCGATTCACGCAAGAAGCTGATCGACGAACTGGAAGCGCGCAACCAGGCGCTGAATGAACAGCTCGACCAGAGCCAGTCGCAGCTGCGCGATACCCAGGCCCGCCTGGGAGACGAGAACAAGCAGGTGATGATGCGCTACATGGTGTATGGCGGCAGCATTGCCGGCGCGGGCTTGCTGGCGGGGCTGATCCTGCCGTCGCTGACCCGTGGGCGCAGGAAGAACGATCGCTGGTTCTGAAGACGGCGCCAGCCTGCGCTGGCCTCTTCGCGGGTAAACCCGCTCCCACAGTAACCACGCTGGCCTTGAGCCTGTTGGAGATACTGTAGGAGCGGGTTTACCCGCGAAGAGGCCAGCAAGGGCTTACTTGCTACGTGCCTTGTTGTAGATAGTCTTGGCTTGGTCCGCCGAGGCCTGACACTGAGTCATATCGCCCTTGCTCTGAGCATCCTTGGCATTTTGCAAGTGGACTTTGAAGTCATGGGCCATGCCGCCATGCATTGCCTGGCCACTGGCCTTTTCGAAATCCTCAAGCTCCTTGATCTTGGCCGCACAGTTGCTCGCCGGGTCTGCGTGTGCGGCAAAACTGAGGACCGAGGCAATCACCAGCAAAGGTATGCATTTAGTGGATTTCATGGAGCGTTCTCCTGGAAAACCTGAAGGGTCGTCGAGATGACACTGGCTCGACGCAGCAAACAGCATAGTCGGCCATACGCCCCGGCGCCTCGGCTCAGCCCGGGGGCTATGCCCCCTCGGCAAACAGGAAATCGATGAACACCCGCACCCGCAGCGGCATGTGCCGGGCCTGGGGGTAGATCAGCATGAACGGCCGCGAAGTGCCGCCAAACTCGGCGAGCACTTCCACCAGTTCGCCACTGGCCAGTGCGTCCTGCACGGTAAAGCGGTAAGCCTGCATCAGCCCGCCGCCGTGGCGCACCAGCGTGGCGGTGGCGAGGAAGTCGCCCAGGCAGGTGAACCCACCCTGGGTTTCGATCTCCACCTGCTGGCCATCCTGAAGGAAGCTCCACGGCGGGCGGCGGCCACTGCTGGGCAGTTCGAACTGGATGCACTCATGTTGCAGCAAGTCGTGCGGTGTTCGTGGCGTGCCGGCACGGGCCAGGTAGCCCGGCGTGGCCACCACCACCAGTTCGGCATCTTCCAGGCGACGCGCCACCAGCCGCGAATCGGCCGGCTCGCGGCCACGAATGGCCAGGTCGAACGGTTCCTCGGCAAAGTCGACGTTGCGGTTGCTGACATGCACATCCACCTGCACCTTGGGGTAGCGCTGGCGAAACCGCGGCAGCAGCGGCAACAGCCGGTGATGAGCATAGGGCGTGGGTGCACTGATACGCAGCCGACCGCTCGGCTCGACCTGCCCGCCCGTGACCTGGCGCTCGGCCTCCACCAACTGCCCCAGTGCCTGCCGGCATTGCTGGTAATAGGCCTGGCCGGCTGAGGACAGGCGCATCTGCCGGGTGGTGCGAACGAACAGGCGCACACCCAGGCGCTCTTCCAGGCGCGCCACGCTGCGGCTGACCGCCGCCGGGGTAACGCCGGCTTCCGTGGCCGCAGCGGTGAAGCTGCCGCTGTCGGCTGCCAGGCAGAACAGTTCCAGGCTGCCCAGTTGCAGGTCATCGAAATGGCGGGTCATGTCGGCTCGATTGATTACATGGTGTATCGATTGAAATGCCAAGCGCCTCATTTTTCAAGTTCTGATTGCAACCTACAGTGGCTTCACACCGAGCCCATGGCTCACTTCACTGGAGATCATGCACATGAACACGCCACGCACCGTCATTATTACCGGGGCCTCGAGCGGCCTGGGTTTCGCCCTGGCCGAGGCCTTCCTCGAACGCGGCGACAACGTGGTCGGCAACGCCCGCAGCCAGGCCCGCCTTGAGCAAGCCGCCGCCCGCCTCGGCAACCCATCGCGCTTCATCGGCGTGGCTGGCGACATCGCCGAGCAGGGCACGGCCCAGCGCCTGTTCGCCAGCGCCGAGCAAGCCTTTGGCGGGGTCGACCTGCTGATCAACAACGCCGGCATCTTCATTGCCAAGCCGTTTGCCGAGTACAGCGAAGCGGATGTCGCCGCCCTGGTCGGCACCAACCTCAAGGGCTTCTTCTACCCGGCCCAGGAAGCGGCGCGGATCATGACCAGGCAAGGGCATGGGCAGATCATCGCCATCACCGCCTCCATTGCCTTGCAACCGGACACCCGCGTGCCGGCCCTGCTGCCGGTACTGGTCAAGGGTGGCCTGAACCAGGCGGTGAAAGGCCTGGCACTTGAACTGGCAGCCAGCGGCGTGCAGGTGAATGCGTTGGCACCGGGGATCATCGATACACCGCTGCATGGCGGCAACACACAAGGCATGGGCGCGCTGTCACCCAGTGGCCGCACCGGCTTGCCACAGGATGTCGTGGATGCAGTGTTATACCTGGCCGACTCACGCTTCGTCAGCGGCGTTATCCTGCCGGTGGATGGCGGTAGCACCGCTGGCACCTGGCATTAACAGAGGAGCGAGCAACCATGCCTTATGTCCATATTCGCGTGACCAATGAAGGCGTCAGTGCTGAGCACAAGCGCCAACTGATCGAACAGACGACCCGCATGCTGGAGCAGGTGCTGGGCAAGCCGCCGGCCAGTACCTTTGTGGTGATCGAGGAGGTGCCGACCGATAACTGGGGGGTTGGCGGGGAGACAGTGACTGCGGTGCGGGCCCGAGAGCGAGGGTGACCCCAAGGGCCGCCTTGCGGCCCCTACTGGCGCAACCGCTCCAACGCCTGCAACACATACCCCGTGGCCCGCTCCACCTGCCCTTCCCGGCAGGCAATGCCCAGTTGCCGCCACAACCCCGGCCGCAGCGGCCGGCGGGCAATGCGCCGGTCCAGCTCGGCCGACTCCCCCTCCTGCGGCAGCAATGTCGCCCCATACCCGGCCCCGACCAGGCTCTTGATCGCATCGTTGTAGTTCAGCTCGATTCGCGGCTCAGGGTACAACCCCGCTGCCGCGAACCACTCGCCGGTCACCCGCGAAAGCTGGGTGCTGCTGTCGTTGAGAATCAACGCCCGCTGCGCCAGCCAGGCCGGCGTAACCTTGGCCGGTGGCTGCCAGTCGGCCGGCACGTAGGCCAGGATCGGGTCGCGCCGCCAGGGCGTAACCGCAAGCCCCTTACCGGCCACCTGTGGCAAGGCCACCAGGCCGATATCCAGCGTGCCTTCGCGCAGGCGCGCCAACGAGGCCTGGGAGGTCAGCACCTGGACCTGCACATCGATCCCTGGGTGCACCGTACGCAGGTGCTCCAGCGCCTGCGGCAGCAAGTGGGCGATGGCACCGGTGGAGGCGCCCAGGCGCACCCGGCCGGTCAGGCCCTCGACCTGCCGGCGCACTTCATCCAGCGCCAGGTCGGCGTCGGCCAGCAGGCGGCGGGCACGGGCCAGCAGGGTTTCGCCGATGACCGTGGGCCGCACCTGGCCGCGGGTGCGGGTGAGCAACGGTGCGCCAATGCGCGCTTCCAGCTCGGCCACGTGCAGGCTGATGGTGGGCGGTGCCAGGTTGAGCTGGCGGGCGGCTTCGGCAAACGAGCCCAGGTCGGAGATGACCACCAAGGTGCGGAGGCGATCGAGGCTGATTTCGCGCATGGGCCAATCTCGTTCAGAAAAGATGAATATATCGATCATCATATTCAAATTTTCTTTACCAGAGCCACAAGCGAGCATAGGCCATCCCTACCCGACCGGACTTTGACCATGCACACACCTGTTGTCTTCATCGACGGTGACCAAGGCACCACCGGCCTGCAGATCCATGCCCGGCTGCAAGGCCGCAGCGATCTGCGCCTGCTGACCCTGCCCGAAGCCGAACGCAAAGACCCGCAACGCCGCCGCGAAGCGATCAACAGCGCCGACATCGCCCTGCTGTGCCTGCCCGACGATGCCGCCCGCGAGGCCGTGGCGGCGATCCACAACCCGCAAGTGCGGGTGATCGACGCAAGCTCCGCGCACCGCACCAGCCCAGGCTGGGTCTATGGCCTGCCGGAGCTCGACGAGCAGCAAGCCGAGCGCATCGCGCACAGCAAGCGCGTCAGCAACCCCGGCTGCTACCCCACCGGCGCCATCGCCCTGTTGCGCCCACTGGTCAGGGCCGGCCTGCTGCCAACGGACTACCCGCTGAACATCCACGCCATCTCCGGCTATTCCGGTGGTGGCCGCGCCGCAGTCGAACGGCATGAACAGCCCGCCGCCGGCAAAACCCCGGCCCTGCAACTGTACGGCCTGGAACTGGCGCACAAGCATGTGCCGGAAATCCAGCAGCACGCCGGGCTGTCGGCGCGGCCGATGTTCATGCCCGGTTACGGTGCCTACCGCCAGGGCATCGTGCTGAGCATCCCGCTGCAGTTGCGCCTGCTGCCCGGCCAGGTCAGTGCCGAACAGCTGCAGGCCTGCCTGCAGCAGCACTACCAGGGTGCCCGCCACGTCCAGCTAATGCCCCTGCACCAGCACGGCGCAGCGCCGAACCTCGACCCCGAGGCGTTGAACGACAGCAACGACCTGCGCCTGGCGCTTTACGCCAACCCTGAGCATGGCCAGGTGCTGCTGACCGCAGTGTTCGACAACCTCGGCAAAGGTGCCTCCGGTGCGGCGGTGCAAAACCTCGACCTGATGCTCGGTGCATTGCAGGTACAAGGCTGATCGGCAAAAACGGTTAGACTGTACAGCCCGCGCCCGCATGGCGCGGGCCGTCCATCTACCCGCCGGAGCCCGCCCCCCGATGTTCATCCTGAGCCGCCTCGACAGCGTGCCGCCTGAATCCTTCCAGAACCAGATCCGCGAACTGGTGATCCACCACGTCGGCGAACTGAGCAGTGTCGCCATCAGCGCCGACAACCCGCTGTACCCGCTGTACCAGTACGGCGTTGGCATGGAGGTGCACCAGTACCTGCAAGCACTGGACGGTACCCGCGGCCTGGCCGTGGCGCTGACCCTGGCGCTGGATGCCGAAGAGCCAGACCAATTGCTGGGGTTTGCCCTGTCGCTGCCGGCCGAGGACGATGAACAGGCGTGCGCCCTGGCGTTCCTGGCCGTGCGCGCCAGCCATCGACGCCAAGGCATCGCCCGCGCCCTGCTGGGCGACCTGCAGGCACGCCATGCCTGCGTCGAGCTGAATGCCTTTGCCAGCCAGGTACCGTGGTTCGAGGCGATGGGCATGCAGGTGGTGGCCGCCAATGGGCCGCAGGTACTGATGAGCAGTACCGGGCGGGCTAGCGGCGCGCTGATCGGGCGACTGGATATTGCGCCGATCTACCAGACGGCGGAAGTGATGCAGATCCATACCTACCTGCTCAACCAGCAGGGTGAGGATGCGATGATCGAAGCGGAACAGATGCGGGATGAGCGGCTGGACGAACTGACCGCTCAGGCCCAGGAGTGTGTACGGCAGCGCAAGACCGTGCATTGATCCAAGGACCTGTGGGAGATTGCCCAGCCCTTTGGGCTGCGCTGTCGCACAGATAACTGAATTCGCAAGCGATCCTCGTACCCTGTGGGAGCGGCTTTAGCCGCGAAGAATCCAACGCGGTGCATGGCACCGGCTGCGCCGGTGTTCGCGGCTAAAGCCGCTCCCACAGGGTCCCTGCTAATTCAATGAGTTATGTGCAGTTCTATGAGAGGCCCGGGAGTGTGTACGGCAGCGCAAGACCGTGCATTGACCCAAGGACCTGTGGGAGATTGCCCAGCCCTTTGGGCTGCGCTGTCGCACAGATAACTGAATTCGCAAGCGATCCTCGTACCCTGTGGGAGCGGCTTTAGCCGCGAAGAATCCAACGCGGTGCATGGCACCGGCTGCGCCGGTGTTCGCGGCTAAAGCCGCTCCCACAGGGTCCCTGCTAATTCAATGAGTTATGTGCAGTTCTATGAGAGGCCCAGGAGTGTGTACGGCAGCGCAAGACCGTGCATTGATCCAAGGGCCTGTGGGAGATTGCCCAGCCCTTTGGGCTGCGCTGTCGCACAGATAACTGAATTCGCAAGCGATCCTCGTACCCTGTGGGAGCGGCTTTAGCCGCGAAGAATCCAACGCGGTGCATGGCACCGGCTGCGCCGGTGTTCGCGGCTAAAGCCGCTCCCACAGGGTCCCTGCTAATTCAATGAGTTATGTGCAGTTCTATGAGAGCGGGTTTACCCGCGAAGAAGCCACACTGGCCTGTCAGCCATGCACCCAGCGCCGATGCAGCCCACGCGCCAGGGCATCCAGCACAAACCCCAGCACCCCGATCAGCAGTACCATCGCCATCAGCTCGGAATACGCCAGCCGGTCGCGGGTATCGAGAATGAAGTACCCCAGCCCCGCACTGACCCCGAGCATTTCGCACGGCACCAGCACGATCCACAGGATGCCGATAGCCAGGCGCACGCCGGTCAGCACATGGCCGATCACCCCCGGCACGATCACCTTGCACAAGGTTTCCCGGCGCGTGGCACTCAAACTACGGCTCAACTGCAACCAGCGCGGGTCCAGCTGCCTTACCCCGGCCGACGTGTTCAACAAGATCGGCCACAACGCGGCAAACGCCAGCAGAAAGTAGACAGGCTGGTCCCCCACGCCCATCAGCATTACCACCACCGGCATCCACGACAGCGGCGAGATCATGCGCAGAAACTGGAACGCCGGCGTGGTCGCCGCCTCCAGGTGCCGGTAGCTGCCCACCAGCAAGCCCAGCGGCACGCCGATCAGCAGCGCCAGCAGCAGCCCGATCAGGATACGTTTGAGGCTGACCCAGATATGCCCGTACACCTCGCCCTGCCCCAGCAACTCGACCAGGCTGGCCAGGGTCGCTGCCGGCGAAAAGCGCGCCGACAGGCCATCGGCCTGGCCGAACAGCGCGACACCGGCCCACCACAACAGCAACAAACCCAGCAACCCGGCCAGCCCCAGGCCGGCATGAACGACATGCGTGCGCATCAGACCGCGAACTCCTCGCTACGCTCGAAGTTATCGGCGATGCCGAACACCGACGGCCCGCCAACGGTAGCAATGGCGTTGCGCACGAAGCGGTCGTCGACCAGGTCGCGGGCGGTCTGTGCCGGGTCAAGGCCGGCCAGGAACGCGCTGTCGCCCTCGATCAGGGTGGTTTTCAGGCGCTTGACCAGTTCTTCGGTGTAGCTGGGGAACGGGTAAGGCTGGAAATCGATGCGCTTTTCGTCCCACTGCTGGTGGCGAATGGCGCCACTGGCAATGTAACCGGCACGGTCCTCGGCGGCCGGGGCCAGCACTTTGCCGAGCACCGCAGGTTCATGCGGCGTGTACTTGTTGGGGCCGGCCTTGGACAACAGTGCGGCGGCCTCGGCGCGGTGGTCACGGGTCCAGTGCTGGGCCTTGACGATGGCGTTGACCACCTTCTGCGACCACTCCGGGCGGTTGTTCAGGTCGTGCTCGTGCATGAACACCACGCAGCAGGCGTGGTTGCGCCACACATCGCCGGTAAAGCGCTGCACGCGGCCAACCTTGAGGTTCTCGGCCAGGGCGTTGAAGGGCTCGGCGACGATATAGCCAGCGATGCGTTTGCTGGCCAGCGCCGGCGGCATGTCGGACGGCGGCAATACCAGCAGGTTGACTTCGTTGCCGGCCAGTGGCGCATTGGCCGGCTTCGACACCGGGGTCAGGCCGTTGTCGTCGAGCATCTGTTGCAGCACCACGTTGTGGATCGAGTACCAGAACGGGATGGCCACGGTCTTGCCGCCCAGCTGTTTCATGTCGCTGATGTCCGGGGCCACGGTCAGGCCTGAACCGCCCACGTGGTTCCAGGCCACCACCTTGGCCGGCACCTTGCTGGCGTAGCGGGCCCACACGGTCATCGGCGACAGCAGGTGGATGACGTTGACCTGGCCGGAGATGAACGCCTCGATCACCTGCGCCCAGCTGCGCAGCAGCACCGGGCGCTCGGCCTTGATGCCTTCGGCCTCGAACAGGCCGTTGTTGTGCGCCACCAGCAGTGGCGTGGCGTCGGTGATCGGCAGGTAGCCAATACGCACCGGCGCGTCCGGCTCGGCGGCGGCCCGGGCCTGCAGGCTCGACAGCAACGGCAGTGCTCCGGCGGCCGTGAGCATGGCGCCGAGCTTGAGGAAATCGCGACGCGAAGAAGAGGAACAGCAGTCATCCATGCACATGGACAGCCTCCGAGGGCAATGGGGTTGGGGTAGGTTCGACTGTGCGGCTTGCCCGCCGAAGGGTTTTGAGGATTTCGATGCGCAAGGCGCCCAGTTCCTCGACCCGCTGCGTCCGTGGTTGCGGCAGGTCGATGTGCCACTGGCCGAGGGTGTGCGCTGGGTGGTTGCCCAGTAGCAGGACCCGGTCGGACAGCAGCAGGGCTTCGTCGATATCGTGGGTGATCAGCACCGCCGCCGTATTGTGGGTGGCGATCAGTTGCAGCAGCAGTTGCTGCATGTCGGCCCGGGTCACTTCATCCAGCGCGCCGAACGGCTCGTCGAGCAACAGTACTTCGGGCTGGCGGGCCAGGCAGCGGGCCAGCGCGGTGCGCTGGGCCATGCCGCCGGACAACTGCGCCGGGTACTGGCCACGGGCATGGGCCAGGCCCACGGCGGCAATCGCATGGTCGATGCGTGCGCGCCGTTCGGCGGCGGCAAGTTTTGGCTGGCGGGCGAAGTCCAGGCCGAAGGCGACGTTCTTCTCCAGGTTCAACCAGGGCAACAGGCTCGGGTCCTGGAAGGCCACCGCCAGGCGTGGGTGCGGGCCCTGCAGCGGCTGGCCGTGCAGGGTCACGCTGCCACCGCGGGGCTGCTGCAGGCCGGCCAGTACCCGCAGCAAGCTGGACTTGCCGACCCCGCTGGGGCCGAGGATGGTCACCACTTCGCCGGGGGCCAGCTGCAGGTCGAACTGCGCCAGCACCGCTTGCCAGCCACCCTCGCGCGGGTAGCCCAGGCTGATGTCACGGGCTTCGAGCAACATTTGGCTCATGCCGCGCCCGCCTGGCGTTGCAGTTCGGCGCGCAGTTGCACCAGGCTGGGCGTGACGATCGGCACGAAGGCCGACTCGCGCCAGCGGCGGGCAAAGCCTTCACCGTACTCGCTGAGGTAGGCCTTTCCACCACTGGCCTGCAACTCCAGCTGTACGGCGTCGGCAGCGCTTTCGGCCAAGGTGATGCGCAGCTTGAACAAGGCCGCCGGCTGCTGCTGGAAGCGGCCATCGAGCAGGCCCTGCTTGAGCTCGTTCACGGTGTTTTCCAGGCGTTCGCTGAGCACCTGACGTGCTTCGTCGAGGAATGAGGCACGGCCATGCAGGTGTGCCTGCACTTCCGCCAGCGCCCGCCGCGCCAGGCCAATGGCCATGCCGCACTGCAGCGCCAGGAACGCCGGGCGTACCCGGGGCAGGAACTCACGGGCATTTTCGTGCAGCAACCAGCCACGCTGCAATTGCACCTGGTGGAAGGCCAGTGCCGCGGTGTTGCTCGACTGCAGGCCCATCAGTTGCAGGTCGTCGGAACGCTCCAGGCCCTGTGCGTCGGACGGGATGGCCAGCACGAACGGTGCACCACCGGCTTCGTCTTCGATAGCCGCAGCCACCACGAAGCCGCTTTTGCGCAAGTTGGTCACCCAGTGCAGGCGCCCTTCCAGCTGCCAGCCATCGGCTTGCGGGCTCCCACGCACCTGCAGCGCTTCGATGCCGGACAGGAACTTCATGGCGTTGGACAGCCCGGTGGCGCCGGCCAATTCGCCAGTCAGCAGGCGCGGCAACAGGTGCTCGCGCAGGGGCTGGTTGGGGCTGTGCAACAGGTATTCGATGAAGGCGCGCTGGCCCCAGCAGACGAACGCCGCTGCCAGCGAGCGGCTGGCGATCGCGGCGATGGCCTCGACCGCGTCGGTCACCTGCCCGCCCGTGCCGCCCTGGGCGGGGTCGACACCGACGCGCAGCAGCTGCGACTCGGCGATTTGCGCCAGCACCAGCTGCGGCTCGCACTGGCCCCGGTCAATGGCCTCGGCATTGGCATCCAGCCAGCGTCGAAATGCACAATCTTGCATGGTCTTGCTCCTTTGAAAACGCCGGGGCCGCCTGGCGGCCCATTCGCGGCACAAGGCCGCTCCTGCAACGATCGCGGTACGACCGGTGTCACGCGCGGATCATGCAGAAGGTTGCCAGCGGTACTTGCCGAGCTCGTCATTGAGCGGCGTCTGGGCGAACACATTAGCAAAGTTGCACAGGGTTGCGAGGCTCACGCCCAGAATCACCTCCAGGGCGTTGCCTTCGCTGAAACCGGCTGCGCGGAAGGCCTGGTAAGTGGCCTCGCTGACATTGCCGCGGGTGGCGATCACTTCGCGGGCGAACGCGGCCAGGGTTTCATACCGGGCATCGGGCAGCTCGCCACGGGCACGCAGGGCATCGACCACTTCCTGCGGCAGCTTGGCCTTGTTCAGGGCCACGGCCGTGTGGCCAGCCACGCAGAAGTCGCAGCCATGCTGGGTGGCGGCAATCAGCTGCACCACTTCACGCTCGGCCAGGCTCAGTTCGGCTTTGCCGTTGAGTGCCGAAACGGTCACGTAGGTTTCCAGCGCAGCCGGGGCATTGGCCAGTACGCCCAGCAGGTTGGGGATGAAGCCGGAATTCTTCTGGGCGTTCTCGAGGAACGGACGGGCCGCTTCCGGGGCGCTCTGCAGCGTGTGTAAAGTAATGCGCGAGGACATGGAGTGGTCTCCTTTGATGAGTGTCACTACAGTCTGTTGGTTATAAGAACTACCCTCCATATTCATCAGTCGCCTTTCCTTGCTCTTGAGTCTTTGCATTAGATGATTTCGTCCAGCCACCTTGTCGATTGGTTATTAGAGGGCCTGGAGCTCGATGCCAGCCTGTTCCATGTGGGCCGCTACTGCCGCGGCTGGCACGCCAGCACCGAAGGCATGGGCCGGGCCAGCTTCCACTTGGTGGTGCAAGGGCATTGCTGGCTGCACATCGATGGCCAGCCCGAGGCACTGCGCCTGGAGGCGGGCGATGCGGTGTTCCTGCTGCGCGACCTCGGCTATCGCCTGGCCAGCGACCAGGACCCTGCAAGTGCCTGCGCCCAGCCACGCCAGCAGATGCAGGCCATGGACGTTGATGCGGTCGATGGCGTGGGCCTGGTATGTGGTTTCTTCCACTTCAGGCCGGGGTTGTCGGCGCTGATCGTCGACAGCCTGGCCGACTGGATATTGCTGCGCGCCGATGAACCGGCCGGGCATGCGGCGCGGGCGTTGTTCGAGCTGATCCTGGAGGAGTGCCGGCGCGCCGCCGGGCCTTCCCAGACGTTGCTGGAGCGGCTGACGCACTTGCTGTTCCTGTATGTGCTACGCCAGCAGGTGCATGCCGGGCAATCGCTGGGCGGGCTGGTCGCCCTCGCCCGGCAACCGGCGTTTGCCGGTTTGCTGGAGCAGTTGATCGAGCAACCGGGGCAAGCGTGGACGCTGGAAAGCATGGCCGCCTGTACCGGGTTGTCGCGGTCGGCGTTTTTCAAGCGTTTCAATGAACTGGCCGGACAGTCGCCGGGGCAAGTACTGCTGGCGCTGCGCATGCGCCTTGCAAGCCAGTTGCTGCGGGCGGGGCATACCGTGGAGCAGGTGGGGGCACAGGTGGGGTATCAGTCAGTGGCGGCGTTTACCCGGGCGTTTGCCAAGGCGGTGGGGCTGCAGCCGGGGGCGTATCGGCGGCAGCATGAGGGGCGTTAGCCTGCACTGGCCTCTTCGCGGGTGAACCCGCTCCCACAGGGATATCACAATCTCTGGAACCTGTGGGAGCGGGTTTACCCGCGAAGAGGCCGGTGCAGGCAGCAGATTCAGACCTGACTGACCGGAATATCCCCTGCCCCTTTGCCCTCCCGCCGCTCACCCATCCAGGCATTGACCTTCTGCCCGAACTCGGCCGGCGCCTTGCGCCCGAACCGCCGCGCCAGATCAAGGATGGTCTGCTGCGCCAGGGCCTCTTCCATGCGCTTCTGCGCACCCAGCATCACCGCGTGGATCGCGCAGGTGCCCTCGGTCGCCCAACCCGGCGGCGATCCCTCGAACAGGCTGCAACGCTCGCGAACTTCGCGGCAGTCGAAGATCTTCTTCGGCCCGTCGATGGCATTGACGATATCCAGCACGGTGATTTCATCCGACGGCCGCGCCAGCCGGAAGCCGCCACGCACGCCCTCGGTGGCGGCCACCAGACCGGCACGGGCCAGCTTGGTGAATACCTTGGCCAGGTACTCCTGGGGTACACCCTGCAACTCCGCCAGGTCGCGCACGCTGGACTCGCGCGAATCGCCCCGCTCGTCCACCAGGAACAGCAGGCAATGGATACCGTATTCGACGCCAGCACTGTAGAGCGACATATCTATCTCCGACCAATCTTGTCGCAAATAATACGCCTATAGCATCCGCACCGCAAAGCGCAAAGCTGCCGTCTGTCGGCCTTGTTTATCCCTTAAGCCCAGTAAATACAGCTATTCGAGCCGTGAAATGGTCATGCGGAGTGTCGGCCTGTGAGAAAAAAGACTTGCACGCACTAACTACGATCAATACAGTCGTAGTTATTCGAGAGGCACACAACCCGCCCTCGAAGCCCCTTTCGAACCTTGCGGAGCACCTTCATGAAATCGAACATCCTCATCATCGGTGCCGGCTTTGCCGGTGTATGGAGCGCCCTGAGCGCTGCGCGCCTGCTCGATCAGGCCCAGCGCGCCGACATCAACGTCAGCGTCCTCGCTCCACAGCCTGAACTGCGCATCCGCCCGCGCTTCTACGAGGCCGACGTGCACGGCATGAAGGCCCCGCTGGGCGAGCTGTTCCAAGCGGTGGGCATTCACTTCATCCCGGGCAATGCCGACAGCATCGATACCGAAGGGCGCAGCGTCAGCTACACCAACGCCCAGGGGCACCGGCAACAGATCGCCTACGACCGCCTGATCCTCGCCGCCGGCAGCCAGGTCGCACGCCCGGCAGTGCCTGGCCTGGCCGAACATGCATTCGATGTCGACCAGATGGAATCGGCCATGCGCCTGGAACAGCACCTGGTCGGTCTGGCCGCCCAGCCCGCTTCGCCTGCACGCAACACTGTGGTGGTCTGTGGCGGTGGCTTCACAGGTATTGAAACCGCCACGGAAATGCCTGCCCGCCTGCGTGCCATCCTCGGTGCCAGTGCAGCGGTGCGGGTGGTGGTGGTCGACCGCGGTGCGCAAGTTGGTGCGGCGCTGGGCGCCGGTATCACGCCGTCGATCATCGCAGCCTGCGAACAGGCCGGGGTCGAGTGGAAGGCCGGGGCCTCGGTAGTGGCTGTCGATGCCGGTGGCGTTACCCTGGACAACGGCGACCATATCGCCAGCAACACCGTGATCTGGACCGTTGGCGTGAAGGCCAGCCCGTTGACCGCACAGGTTGCCGGCGAGCGTGACCACTTCGGCCGGCTGAAAGTGGACGGCCACCTGAAGGTGCTCGGCCAGGACCATGTGTACGCCACGGGCGACACCGCCTGGGCCGCTGTGGACGAGCTGGGCAACCACGCCCTGATGACCTGCCAGCACGCCATCCCCATGGGCCGCCACTCCGGCAACAACGCCGCGGCCGACCTGCTCGGCCTGCAGCCGGTGGTGTACCGCCAGCCCAAGTACGTCACCTGCCTGGACCTGGGCGAATGGGGCGCGACGTTCAGCGAGGGTTGGGAGCGCGAACTGAAGCTGCACGGCCAGGAAGGCAAAGACCTCAAGCGCCAGATCAACTCGGTGTGGATCTACCCGCCAGCGGCTGATCGCGCCCTGGCACTGGCCGCTGCCGACCCGCTGATCGCGATCGTCTGACCGCAGCGAGGTGCGAGCTGAAACAACCGGGGCCGCGTTGCGGCCCATTCGCAGCGCAAGGCTGCTCCTACATGCAACGCGATTCCTTTGTAGGAGCAGCCTTGCGCTGCGAATGGGCTGCAACGCAGCCCCTGTTACAGCAACGCCAATCTATCAGTCATTCACACTCACAACCCGCCCCGCCTTCTCGGCAGCCTTGCCCCGGGTCGCCAGGCAGTAATACAGCGGCACCGTCACCAGCAAGCCGAACAGCCACGACAGATCAGCCCCTTCGACGATATTGGAATACGGCCCCACATACAGCGACGTGTTGGCAAACGGCAACTGCACCAGGATGCCGCACGCATAGGCAATGATCGCGTGGTGGTTGAAGCGGCCATAGATGCCGCCGTCAGCACTGAAGATCGAGGCGATGTCGTACTGGCCCCTCTTGATCAGGTAGAAGTCGATCAGGTTGATCGACGCCCACGGCACCAGCACCAGCAGCAGTGCCAGGATCAGGCCGATGAACTGGCCGATGAAGTCCGCCGAGGCATTCAGCGCTACCAGGCCGCAAACCACCAGAATCACCGAAGCCAGCACCACCCGCACCTTGATGCTCGGCGTCCACTCGGCGACGAAGGTCTGGATCGCGGTGACGATCGACAGCACCGCGCCATACAGGTTGAGGGCGTTGTGGCTGATGATGTTGAGCAGGAACAGCACCATCAGGATCGGGCCCAGCCAGCCGGTGGCCTGCTTGACCGCATCCATTGCATCGGTGCCTTCCGGCACGCAAAGCACCGCCACCGCACCAAAGCTGAAGCACAGGATGGTGCCCAGGGTAGCGCCGAAGTAGGTGGCCCAGAACGGCTTGGCAATGCCCACTTCACGCGGCAGGTAGCGCGAATAGTCGGAGGTATACGGCGAGAAGCTGATCTGCCAGATGGTGCCCAGCGACACGGTGGCGATGAAGCCCGACAGGTTGAACGCGCCACGGCTGAAGAAGTCGGCCGGCAGTTCCTGGGCGAACATCATGATGAAGCCGGCCAGCAGCGCCGAACCCATCACCCAGGTACCGATGCGGTTGAGGATGTGAATGAAACGGTAGCCGATCACGCCAATGGCGGTGGCACTCAGCGCACCGATCACGATCGCGCCGGGCATCGGCACGCTCGGGGTGATGCCGTGGATGGTCTTGCCCGCCAGGACGATGTTGGAAATGAAGAAGCCGACATAGATCAGCGCGGTGAAGAACACGATCAGCAAGGCGCCGTAGCGGCCGAACTGGCCACGGCTCTGCACCATCTGCGGAATGCCCAGCTGCGGTCCCTGCGCAGAGGCAAGGGCAATGACCACGCCCCCGACCAGATGGCCCAGCACGATGGCGACCAGCCCCCATAACAGGTTCAGATGGAACACCTGGACCACCATGGCGCCGGTGACGATGGGCAGTGGCGCGATGTTGGTACTGAACCAGAGGGTGAACAGGTCGCGCGCCTTCCCGTGGCGCTCGGCAGGTGGAACGTAATCGACCGTGTGATTCTCGACAAACTGGTGTTGCGACGACGGTTGGGACATAGGATTCAGCTCGAAAGGTCGTTTTTATCTTTGTAAGGAAACCGCTTCTAGGCGGCCTCTCAGCTGCGGACCATATTATGGTATTCCAAACTTTTGACAACACTGATCCGTAGGAAAAAACGCCCACTGATCCGCTCGCGCAACCCCTGCGGCAAACCGCCTCACCGCTCAAGCCCACGGTATACGCGGGCTTGAGCCGTTCATCGCGCAACACCCTCGCTTGAAAATTCCGCTTGCAAAATAGGTATTACGGTATACCATCAGACACATCAATGATAAAAACCGCGGACCACCGCAGCCCTATAGAGGTACACCAGATGATCGACGCAACCGTCTACAAGCATGTCCTGGGCTCCTTCCCGTCCGGCGTTACCGTCATCACCACCCTGGACGACGATGGCTCGGTCGTCGGTCTGACCGCCAGCGCCTTTTCCTCCCTGTCGATGGACCCGCCGCTGGTGCTGTTCTGCCCCAACTACACCTCCGACTCCTACCCCGTGCTGATCAGGCAGAAGCGCTTCGCCATTCATCTGTTGTCCGGTGAACAGCAGGCCGAAGCCTATGCGTTCGCCAAGAAGGGCAAGGACAAGGCCAGTGGCATCGAGTGGTCCCTGAGCGAACTGGGCAACCCGATCCTGGCCGGTGCCACCGCAGTCATCGAATGCGAACTGTGGCGCGAATACGAAGGTGGCGACCACGCCATCATGGTCGGCAAGGTGCACAACCTGATCGTCCCTGAAGAGGCGCCACGGCCGATGGTGTACTGCCGCGGCAAGATGGCCAGCCTGCCGGCCTTTGCCTGAAGCCTATTCTGAATCGAGACCGCTGGTGCCAACCCTGCCAGGCGCCAGCCCCTTTCAAGCGTTGAGGAAAGCCCCATGAAATTTTCGTTGTTCGTGCACATGGAACGTTGGGATGAACAGGTCAGCCACCGCCAGCTGTTCGAAGACCTGACCGAACTGACCCTGATGGCCGAGAACGGCGGTTTCAGCACCGTGTGGATCGGCGAACACCACGCCATGGAATACACCATTTCGCCAAGCCCGATGCCGCTGCTGGCCTACCTGGCTGCGCGCACCGACAAGATCCGCCTGGGCGCCGGCACCATCATCGCGCCGTTCTGGAACCCGATCCGCGTGGCGGGCGAATGCGCCCTGCTCGACGTGATCAGCAAGGGCCGCATGGAAGTGGGCCTGGCCCGTGGCGCCTACCAGTTCGAATTCGACCGCATGGCAGGTGGCATGCCGGCCACCGACGGCGGCAAGGCCCTGCGTGAAATGGTGCCGGTGGTGCGCAAGCTGTGGGAAGGCGACTACGCCCATGACGGCGAAGTGTACAAGTTCCCCACCTCCACCAGCGTGCCGAAGCCCTACAACGCCGTACCGCCGATGTGGATCGCCGCCCGCGACCCGGACTCGCACAACTTCGCCGTGGCCAATGGTTGCAACGTCATGGTCACCCCACTGATGAAGGGTGACGAGGAAGTGCTGGACCTGAAGAACAAGTTCCAGGCCGCCCTGGACAACAACCCGGGCGTGCCACGCCCGCAACTGATGGTGCTGCGCCACACCCACGTGCACAGCCCGGCCGAGCCGGAAGGCTGGAAAGTCGGCGCCCAGGCCATCTCGCGCTTCTACCGCACCTTCGATGCCTGGTTCGGCAACAAGACCACCCCGGTCAACGGCTTCCTCGAGCCGAGCCCGGAATCGAAGTTCGCAGAAGTGCCGGCGTTCGAGCTGGAGAACATCCGCAAGAACACCATGATCGGCACGCCGGAAGAGATCATCGCGCGTATCAAGTACTACCGGGAACTCGGCGTCGACGAGTTCAGCTTCTGGTGCGACAACAGCCTGCCCCACGCCGAGAAGAAGAAATCGCTGGAGCTGTTCATCAAGGAAGTGGTGCCGGCGTTCGCCTGATTTCCCATTACCTGAAACATTGCGGGACGCGCCCGCTCCCGTGGGCCCTGTGGCCCGCGGGAGCGGGCTTTTTTTGGGGGATTGATCCGTTGCCTGTACCGGCCTCTTCGCGGGTAAACCCGCTCCCACAGGTATGGCGCAGACCATGAACCCTGTGGGGTACCTGTGGGAGCGGGTTCACCGCGAAGAGGCCGGTACAGAACGCCACAAAAACCCCGATACACAGCGCCTTTCGTCCCCTCGCAAGAGAAATTTCCAGCCACCTCTTGCACAACAAATATTATGGTATACCATCAGACAACAAGAGCTGATAACCCTCACCAGGAGCCACCCATGAGTTTCGAAATCCGCAAGATCGTCACCTACTCCGAAGAGACCCGCATCGAAGGCGGCAAGGCCACCGACAAGCCGGTGACCATGGTCGGCCTGGCCGTCGTGATCAAGAACCCATGGGCCGGTCGCGGTTTCGTTGAAGATCTGAAGCCGGAAATCCGTGCCAACTGCTCGGACTTGGGTGCCCTGATGGTCGAGCGCCTGACTGCAGCCATCGGCGGCGCCGACAAGATCGAAGCCTACGGCAAGGCCGCAGTCGTCGGTGCCGACGGCGAAATCGAACACGCCTCGGCGGTGATCCACACCCTGCGCTTCGGCAACCACTACCGTGAAGCGGTACAGGCCAAGAGCTACCTGAGCTTCACCAACAAGCGCGGCGGCCCGGGCACCTCGATCCAGATCCCGATGATGCAGAAGGACGACGAAGGCCTGCGTTCGCACTACATCACCCTGGAAATGCAGATCGAAGATGCCCCGCGTGCCGATGAGATCGTCGTGGTCCTGGGCGCCTCCGACGGTGGCCGCCTGCACCCGCGCATCGGCAACCGCTACATCGACCTGGAAGAACTGGCTGCCGAAAAAGCCAACGCTCAATAACAACAACCAAGACGGGCCGGGGCGTGGCGTGCTTACCCGCCGCGCCCGACCTTCAAGGAGCGCCCTCCATGATTCAGCCTGTCGCTGAACGCACACCCGCCGGCACCAGCTACCTGTCCGTCGGCCAGGGCCAACCTGTGGTACTGATCCACGGCGTGGGCCTGAACAAGGAAATGTGGGGCGGTCAGTTCGTTGGCCTGGCCAACGACTACCGCGTCATCGCCTACGACATGCTCGGCCACGGCCAGAGCGCGCTGCCAGCCGCCGACATCGGCCTGGAAGGTTATGCCGCGCAACTCGCCGAACTGCTCGACCACCTGCAGATCGCGCAAGCCACCGTGATCGGCTTTTCCATGGGCGGCCTGGTCGCCCGGGCGTTCGCCCTCGAATACCCACAGCGCCTGGCTGCACTGGTAGTGCTCAACAGCGTGTTCAACCGCACCCCCGAGCAGAGTGCCGGCGTTATCGCCCGCGCCGCCCAGGCTGCGCAGCTTGGCCCCGACGCCAACGTCGACGCCGCGCTCGACCGCTGGTTCAGCCGTGAATACAAGGCTGCCAACCCGGCGCAGGTCGCCGCCATTCGCCAGGTGCTGGCGAGCAACGACCCGCAGGGCTACCACACCACTTATTCGCTGTTCGCCACCCAGGACATGTACCGCGCCGCCGACCTGGCCAGCATCCAGGTGCCGACGCTGATCGCCACCGGCGAACTCGACTCGGGCTCCACCCCGGCCATGACCCGCCAGCTCGCCGCCAGCATTCCTGGCGCACACAGCGTGGTCCTCGCCGAGCAACGGCATATGATGCCGGTGGAAGCACCGCGTGAAGTCAACAAGATGCTGCTGGACTTCCTCGCGCAAGCCCGCACCCTCACCGAATCCGCCAAGGGGATTGTTGCATGACCCTCGTTCGTTTCCAGATGTGCATCGACGGCCAATGGCGCGATGCCCAGAGCGGCAAGACCTTCGACAGCCTCAACCCGGCCACCGCCCAGGCCTGGGCGCAACTGCCCGACGCCGACGAGGCCGATGTCGAGCTGGCCGTGCAGGCCGCCCAGCGCGCCTTCGACAGCAAGGAGTGGCGCAGCATCACCGCCACCGCGCGCGGCAAGCTGCTGCGTCGCCTGGGTGACCTGATTGCCGAAAACAAGGAACACCTGGCCCAGCTGGAAAGCCGTGACAACGGCAAGCTGATCCGCGAAACCCGCGGCCAGGTCGGCTACCTGCCAGAGTTCTTCCACTACACCGCAGGCCTAGCCGACAAGCTTGAAGGCGGCACCCTGCCGCTGGACAAGCCCGACCTGTTCGCCTACACCGTGCACGAGCCGATCGGCGTGGTGGCCGGGATCATCCCGTGGAACAGCCCGCTGTACCTCACCGCCATCAAGCTGGCCCCGGCCCTGGCCGCCGGCAACACCATCGTGCTCAAGCCGTCCGAACACGCCTCGGCGACCATCCTCGAGCTGGCCCGCCTGGCCCTCGAGGCCGGCTTCCCGGCTGGTGTGGTCAACGTGGTCACCGGCTACGGCCCCAGCACCGGCGCGGCGCTGACCCGCCACCCGCTGGTGCGCAAGATCGCCTTCACCGGCGGCGCCGCCACCGCCCGCCACGTGGTGCGCAGCAGCGCCGAGAACTTCGCCAAGCTGTCGCTGGAGCTGGGCGGCAAGTCGCCGAACATCATCTTCGCCGATGCCGACCTGGACAGCGCCATCAACGGCGCCGTGGCAGGCATTTATGCTGCCTCCGGGCAAAGCTGCGTGGCCGGCTCGCGCCTGCTGGTGCAGGACGAGATCTTCGACGAGTTCGTCGAACGCCTGATCGCCCGCGCCAGGCGCATCCGCATCGGCAACCCGCAGGACGATGCCAGCGAAATGGGCCCCATGGCCACCGCGCAACAGCTGGCCGTGGTCGAAGGCCTGGTGGCCGCTGCCAAGGCCGAAGGCGCCAAGCTGCACATGGGCGGCAAGCGTGCCGAGGTCGAGGGTGATGGCTGGTTCTACGAGCCGACCCTGTTCGAGTGCGACAGCAACTCGATGACCATCATGCAGGAAGAGGTGTTCGGCCCGGTTGCCGCGGTAATCCGCTTCAAGACCGAGGAAGAGGCCCTGGCCATCGCCAACGACTCGCAGTTCGGCCTGGCCGCCGGCATCTGGACCCGCGACCTGGGCCGTGCCCACCGCCTGGCCCGCGACGTGCGTTCGGGGATCATCTGGGTCAACACCTACCGTGCCGTGTCGGCCATGGCGCCGATCGGCGGGTTCAAGAACAGCGGCTACGGCCGTGAGAGCGGCATCGATTCGGTGCTGGCCTATACCGAGCTGAAGACGGTGTGGATCAACCTGTCCACGGCGCCGATGCCCGACCCGTTTGTGATGCGCTAAGAGGTAGCACGAGATGATCGAACCAGGCATCTACAAAGACGTGATGGGCTCGTTCCCGTCCGGCGTCACCGTGGTCACCACCCTGGACGCCGACGGTGGCATCGTCGGCATCACCGCCAGCGCGTTCAGCGCGCTGTCGATCGACCCGGCGCTGGTGCTGTTCTGCCCCAACTACGCCTCCGACACCTACCCCATCCTGCGTGACAGCAAGCAGTTCGCGATTCACCTGCTGTCCGCCGACCAGACCGCCGAGGCCTATGCCTTCGCCGGCAAGGGCAAGGACAAGGCCAAAGGCATCGACTGGCACCTGAGCGAGCTGGGCAACCCGCTGCTGGCCAAGGCCACGGCGATCATCGAATGCGAGCTGTGGCGCGAGTACGACGGCGGTGACCACGCGATCATCGTCGGCGCGGTGAAGAACCTGGTGCTGCCGGCCGAGCCGGTGACCCCGATGGTCTACCACAAGGGCAAGCTGGGCGCCCTGCCGCCCCTGGGCTGATGGACCTTGAGCTCGGCGTTGGCTTCTTCGCGGGTAAACCCGCTCCCACAGGGATCGCACAGATGCTGAAACCTGTGCAGTACCTGTGGGAGCGGGTTCACCCGCGAAGAAGCCAACGCAAATGACCCTGTTTAAATCCGGAGTACTGCACATGAGCAATGAAAAGTACGAAAAAGGCCTGCAGATCCGCACCCAGGTACTGGGCGAGGACTACGTCAACCGCTCGATCCAGAACGCCGACGACTTCACCAAGCCGTTGCAGGAGCTGGTCACCGAATACTGCTGGGGCCACGTCTGGGGCCGCGAAGGCTTGTCGCTCAAAGAGCGCAGCATGATAAACTTGGCCATGATTTCCGCGCTCAACCGGCCCCACGAGCTCAAGCTGCACATTCGCGGCGCCTTGCGTAATGGCCTGAGCCGTGAACAGATTCGCGAGATCCTGCTCCAGGTCGGCATTTATTGCGGCATGCCCGCGGCGGTGGACAGTTTCCGCCTGGCCCGCGAAGCGTTCGCTGAAGCCGATGCGGAGTCAACCCGTTAACATCGGGCTGTTCGAACCCACGCAAGGAGCACCCAAGGTTCGTGGTGCTGTTGCGGTTGCGGCCGGGCAGCCTCTTTAAGAGCGCACTTGATGAAACGCCAGCCACTCGACGACAGCTTCAAGGTCAATCGCAACCCCGTTACCCTGCGCGAAATCGTGCTCGACAAGCTGCGCGCCGCGATCATGAACTTCCACCTGCTGCCAGGCGATCGCCTGGTCGAGCGCGACCTCTGCGACCGCCTCGGCGTCAGCCGCACCTCGGTGCGTGAAGCCCTGCGCCACCTGGAATCCGAAGGCCTGGTGGAATTCGCCGACGCCAAGGGCCCGCGCGTGGCCATCATCACCCTGGAGGACGCCCGCGACATCTACGAGCTGCGCTGCGTGCTCGAAGGCCTGATCGTGCAGCTGTTCACCCTGAACGCAAAGGCCAAGGACATCCGCGCCCTGGAACGCGCGCTGGAGGTCAACCGCGAAGCCCTCGAGGAAGGCGAGCTGCAACAGGTGCTGGACTCGGTACAAGGCTTCTACGATGTGCTGCTGGAAGGCTCCGGCAACCAGGTGGCAGCCCAGCAGCTGCGCCAGTTGCAGGCGCGCATCAGCTACCTGCGCGCCACCTCGGTGTCGCAGGAGAACCGCCGCGGCGCCAGCAACCGCGAAATGGAAAAGATCGTCGAGGCGATCAAGAGCGGCGACCCGCTGGTTGCCCACCAGGCCTCGGTCGACCACGTCCGCGCCGCCGCCAAGGTGGCCCTGGACTACCTGCGCCAGAAGCAGGATGACAACGTCAAGGTGCGCGAGATGGTCGAGCCCCTGGCCTTGAAGGATCCCCGCATATAAGCAACCCACAGGCCACCGATCATGCCCAACGCCCCGCGCTACTGCCCGCACTGCACCACGGAACTGGCCCGGGGCGTTCCCACAGGCGACACCCACGAACGCCTGCACTGCACCGGCTGCGGCTACATCCACTACATCAACCCGAAGATCATCGCCGGCTGCATCATCGAGCGTGATGGCAAGTACCTGCTGTGCCAGCGCGCCATCCCGCCGCGCCCCGGCACCTGGACCTTGCCGGCCGGGTTCATGGAGGCCGGCGAAACCACCGAGCAGGCAGCCCTGCGCGAGGTCTGGGAAGAAAGCGGCGTACGTGCCGAAATCGTCTCGCCGTACTCGATCTTCAGCGTCCCGAAGATAAGCGAGGTCTACATCATCTTCCGCGCCATCGCCACCGAGGAAACCGGGCAGTACGGGGCGGAAACGCTGGCCTACAGGTTCTTCGAGCCGGACGAGATCCCGTGGGATGAAATCTACTATCCGGCAATCCGGCAGATTCTCGAGCGCTATATCCTCGAGCGGCAGGCTGGGGTTTATGGCATCTACATGGGCAATGACGACACTGGCAAGGTGCACTTCATTCGCTAGCTTGTACCGGCCTCTTCGCGGGTAAACTGAACTGGCCTAATGATCTGAACTGGCCTAATGATCCCGGACACCTCTTAAGGGCGATATGATTCGCCCAATCAGGAGGTTCCATGCAAGAACGAAAGACCTACACCCGCGAGTTCAAGCAACGTGCTGCCAGCATGGTCCTTGATGACCACTGCTCGATTCCCGACGTCTGCGCCTCAATGGACGTCGGCCCTACAGCCCTGCGCCGCTGGGTTGATCAGGTGCGTAAAGAGCGACACAAGGGCCAGCCAGTAGCCGGTACCAAAGCGATCAGCGACGAACAGCGCGAGCTCCAGCAGCTGCGAGCCAAGATCAAGCGCCTGGAGACCGAGGCTGAAATCTTAAAAAAGGCTACGGCTCTCTTGATGTCGGATCCCGATCGTTTTTCCTGATTGAGGAACTGAGAGAGTCAGGCTCGTATCCGACCAGCCTTCTTTGCAGTGCGCTGAGCGTATCCCGTAGCGCGTTTTATGACTGGCTTCGCCGTCGTTCAACACCGAATACCAAGCGTGACGAACTCAGAGAGAAAGTAGTTCAGCTGCACGTCGAAAGCAGGGGAAGCGCGGGCGCGAGAATGATCTCTGAGTACCTGAAGGCCCAGCAGCTCAAGGTGGGACGGTATCTGGCCGGAAAACTCATGGAGGAGGCAAATCTGGAAAGCAAGCAGCGTCGTCCTCATCGGAATCGCTCCAAAGGTGTTGAAGCGTTTGTGGCCAAGAACCTGCTCGAACGCAACTTTGAGCCAACAGCAATTAACCAGGTCTGGTGCGGTGACGTGACCAGTTTGATGGTCGGGAAGCGCTGGTATCACCTGGCAGTAGTGATTGACTTGTTTGCGCGTCGGATCGTTGGCTGGGCGTTTTCCCTGATCAACGACGCCAACTTGGTTAGCAAGGCACTGAGGATGGCAGTAGGGGTTAGGGGCAAGCATACAGGCTTGATGTTTCACTCGGATCAAGGCTGCCAATACACCAGCCAGCGCTTCCAGTCCGAGCTGCTTGAGCATGGCATAACGCAGAGCATGAGTCGCAGGGGACAATGCTGGGACAACGCACCAACAGAGCGTTTCTTTGGAACGCTCAAGTCAGAATGGGTGCCGCCCAAGGGCTACAAGGAAATTGAAGAAGCCAAGCAGGACATGACCAGCTTCTTCATGCGATACAACCGAATCAGGCTCCACAGCTACAACGACTACCTGTCACCAATAGCTATGGAGCAGCAGGCGGCTTGATCACCGTAACCGGTGTCCGGAAATACTTGACCAGAACAGTTTACCCGCGAAGAGGCCGGTACAGCCACCAAAAATTCTCGCCAAACGTCTCCCACAGGTACGGTGCATACCTTGAGCAAGGTGCTATCCCTGTGGGAGCGGGTTTACCCGCGAAGAGGCCGGTACAGCCCCAAAAATTCTCGCCAAACGTCTATTCTGGATGCCCCCTTAAGGCCTTACGCAAAAAGGACCAGCAGAGCACATGGCAAAATGGCTAGACGGCGGCGGTCTGATGGCCGAGCGCATCCGCAACCACGATTGGGCCGCCACCCCGCTGGGCCCGCTGGAGCACTGGCCCGACCCGCTGAAAACCAGCCTGGCCCTGTGCCTGGCCTCGCGCTTTCCGCAAGCCGTGCTCTGGGGCCCTGACCTGCTCACACTGCACAACGACGCCTTCTCGCAGATACTCGGGCAAAAGCCCTCGGCATTGGGCATCCCCTTCCGCGCCGTGTGGCAGGAGGCCTGGGCCGACATCGGCCACATGGCCAACCGCGCCCTGGCCGGCGAGGCGGTGTACATCGAAGACTTCCCGCTCGTCATCGACCGCAACGGCGGCCCCGAACGGGCCTATTTCACCTTCTGCTACAGCCCCATACGCGACCACGACGGCAAGGTGCTGGGCATGCTCGATACAGTCACCGAAACCACCGCCAGCGTGCTCGCCAACCAGCGCCTGAACTTCCTCGACGACCTGGGCCGCGCCGTGGCAGGCGCCACCGACCCGGACCAGATCCTTGCCACTACCACGCGCATGCTGGTCGAGCACCTGCAACTGTCGAGTTGCGCCTATGCGGTGATGGAGCCCGACGAAGACGGTTTCACCATCTGCGGTGACGCCGTGGCGCCGGGCTCGCCGCATCTGTTGGGCCGCTATCGATTGCAGGATTTTGGCAAGCTGGCGCTCGGCCGCCTGCGCAATGGCCTGCCGTTGGTCATCCAGGACAACCTTAGCGAGCTGTCCCCGGAGGAAGCTGCCACCTTCCAGGCCATCGGCATTACCGCGACCATTTGCATGCCCCTGATCAAAGGCGGCCGACTGACCGCGCTGATGGCCATACACGACAAGGTGCCACGGGAGTGGACCCACTATGAACAGACGCTGATCAGTGAAGTCACCGAGCGCTGCTGGGCGCATATCCAGCGGGTACAGGCCCACGCCGAGGTCCGCGAAGCCATGGCGGCACTGGAGGCGCTGAATGCCACCCTCGAACAGCGCGTGGATGAACGCACCAGCCAGTTGCTGCACACAGAAGCCGTGCTGCGCCAGACCCAGAAGCTCGAAGCCATTGGCCAACTTACCGGTGGCGTGGCTCATGACTTCAACAACCTGCTGACCATCATTCGCTCGTCGCTGCATTTTCTGCAGCGCCCCAACCTCGATGCACAGCGTCGCGAACGCTATCTCAAGACCATGTCCGACACTGTCGACCGCGGTTCCAAGCTGACCGGCCAATTACTGGCCTTCGCCCGCCGCCAGGCCTTGAGCCCGCAAGTGTTCGAGGCAGGGCCACGGCTGGAGGCCATGGCCGACATGCTCGACACTGCCACCGGTGCGCGGATCCAGGTCGAGCTGCAGTTGCCACAGGCGCCTTGCCATATCCGCGCCGACCTCAATCAACTGGAAACCGCGGTAATCAACCTGATGCTCAACGGCCGCGACGCCATGGCCGGCGAAGGCACCTTGCAGCTGCGCCTGCAGGCTGACCAGTCACTGCCCGCCCTGCGCGGCCAGGCGCCACAGCCGGGCCCGTTCGCGGCGATTTCGGTGAGCGACAGCGGTGTCGGCATTGCCACCGAACTGCTGGAGCGTATCTTCGACCCGTTCTTCACTACCAAGGCACCGGGTGAAGGCACCGGGCTCGGGCTGTCGCAGGTGTTCGGTTTTGCCAGGCAGTCCGGGGGCGATGTGCAGGTGAAGAGTGTGCCGGGCCAGGGCACCACCTTTACCTTGTACCTGCCCCAGGAGCCGCCGCCTGAGGTCTAGCGGTCAACGCCGCCCTTCGGCCAGCATGCGCACGGCCAGGCCCGCCAGCACCGTACCCATCAGCCAGCGCTGAACCTGCTGCCACAGCGGGCGACCGGCGAGGAATACGGCGATCGACCCGGCCATGATCGCGATCAGTGCATTGACCGAAACGCTGATGGCGATCTGCGTCGACCCCAGCACCAGCGACTGCAGCAGCACGCTGCCATGCCCCGGCTCGATGAACTGCGGCATCAACGACAGGTACATGACGGCGATCTTGGGGTTTAGCAGGCTGGTGGCAAAGCCCATGGTGAACAGCCGCCGCGGGCTGTCGGCAGGCAGGTCGCGAACCTGGAACGGCGACCGGCCACCAGGGCGCAGCGCCTGCCAGGCCAGGTACAACAGGTACAGCGCGCCACCGATGCGCAGCGCGTCGTAGGCAAAAGGCACGGCCATCACCAGGGCGGTGATACCCAGCGCGGCGCAGAACATGTAGATGACGAAGCCAAGGGCCACACCACCCAACGAAATCAGACCGGCCTTGCGGCCCTGGCAGATCGATCGGGAGATCAGGTAGATCATGTTCGGCCCTGGGGTCAGGACCATGCCGAGGCAGATCAGGGCGAAGGTGAGCAGTTGCGTGGTTTCGGGCATGGGGCACATCCTGGTTGTGCGTTGAAGTGCTGCGAGTTTATCCGAGGCCATGCATGTCGTCTTTACCCTTGGCTCTCGCCTGCCAGGTTAACGCGGCAACCTGTAGGAGCGGCCAACGCACGCCAGTGAGTCAGCTGATCTGGCCGGCTATCAAGCCCAGGGCCACCGTGATCATCGCCACCCCCGACACCCGCCCGACCAGCTTCGCCGCCCCCGGCCGGGTGCTCAACACGGCTTTGGCGCCATAACCGACCAGCGAGTAGATCACCAACGAGCTGCACAGGTGCACCAGGCCCAGCAGCAAGATCTGCAACGGCACCGGCCAGCTCGACTGCGGGTCGGTGAACTGCGGCAACAACGCCAGGAACAGCAAAAACACTTTCGGGTTCAGGCCACTGACGCAAAACCCTTTCAATGCCCAGCGAGACCCCGACTCCCCCGCACCATCCTGCCCGGCCGCCGGCAAGGCCGGGCTCAGCAGCAGGTTGCCACCCAGCCACAGCAGGTAGCTACACCCCGCCAGGGTCAGCAAGGTCAGCGCCAGCGGGTGGCCGGCCAGCAGGCTGCCGACCCCTGCCGCCACCACCAGAGTCGCAAGGAAGTGCCCCGACAACATCCCCGCCACCGCAGGCATCACCCAGCGCCCCCGCATGCCGGCCGAAATGGCATAGGCCCAGTCCGCGCCCGGCGTAATCACGAACAGCATCGACACGGCCCAGAACGCCGTCAGAACACTGAGAGCCACTTGAATCTTCCTTTTTCCACTGCTTTGGGATGACGAAAGATTACGGATTCCGCCGAGGGATTTTCTTTCGTATATTCCCCAACAGCCCTCAATTACTGGAAGTTCCTTCTCAATGGACAGGACCGATCGAAAAATTCTTGCCGAGCTGCAAAAAGATGGTCGGCTATCGGTGACCGAACTGGCCGACCGTGTGGGGCTCAGCCTGTCGCCCTGCCACCGGCGCTTGAAGGCGCTGGAGGAGTCCGGGGCGATTCTTGGCTATCACGCCCGCTTGGCGCCGAGCGCCCTGGGGTTGAACTTTGCCGCGCTGGTGTTCGTGACCCTGCGCGAAGTCACTCGCCAGCCGGTAGCGGACTTTGAAGCGGCGCTGGCCGAAATCCCGCAGATCGTCGAGGCGCAGCGGCTGTTTGGCGACCCGGATTACCTGCTGCATGTGGTGGCCAAGGATTTGCCGGCGTTCCAGAAGCTGTATGACGAGCAGCTGACCAGCATTCCCAATGTGAAACGGTTGAGTTCGACGCTGGTGATGAAAGAGGTGATTCAGGATCGGTTGTTGCCGATGTAGCGTTGTTGCCTGAGCCGGCCCTTTCGCGGGTGAACCCGCTCCCACAGGTAATGCGCATGACTTGAAATCAATGCGGTCAAGGTGGGAGCGGGTTTACCCGCGAAAGGGCCGACACGGGCGACATTTTTATCTGCCCTGCAAACGCGCACGGCGCCCCAGAAAAGCACACCGCTTCTTACCTCCTTATTGCCCAAACCCCTCTAGCCCAAGCCCTCCCGCACCCTGGCACCCTCCTTGCTACCGTCCCCCGCTTAACCTTTTGTCAGCCTTAGGTTTTTTAAGGTTTATGGGCACATATTTACTAATTTCTCGTTATCCCCGCGCCCCGCATCATCGCTCCAACAAGAACGCGTCGCCCTTCGCCGGCACGCCCCCGGGCAGCTCCCGATGCCCTACCTTGCCTTGGAGTCAGTCATGACCAGTGCAGCCAATTCGGCACCCCTCATAGAAAAACACACGATCGGCTACGTGCCCCCGCAAGACCGCCATGGAAAGGTAAGGGATCTGTTCACACTGTGGTTCGGTGGCAACATAGCGCCGCTACCCATCGTCACAGGCGCGCTGGGTGTGCAACTGTTCCACCTGAACCTGGTGTGGGGCATCGTCGCGATCCTGGTCGGCCACCTGGTCGGTGGCGTACTGATGGCGCTGCACTCGGCCCAGGGCCCGCAGATGGGCATCCCGCAGATGATCCAGAGCCGCGCCCAGTTCGGCTCGCTCGGCGCGCTGCTGGTGGTGGTGATCGCCGGGGTCATGTACATCGGCTTCTTCGCCTCCAACATCGTCCTCGCCGGCAAGTCGCTGCACGGCGTGGTCGATGCCGTGCCGGTACCGGTGGGCATCGTCATCGGTGCGCTGGGCTCGGGCATCATCGGCATCATCGGCTACCGCTTCATCCACGTGCTCAACCGCATCGGCACCTGGGTGCTGGGTATCGGCATCGTGGTCGGCTTCGGCTACATCTTCAGCCACGTGCAAAGCGACGACTTCCTCACCCGCGGCGGCTTCAACCTGGCCGGCTGGCTGGCCACCGTGTCACTGGCGGCGCTGTGGCAGATCGCCTTTGCACCCTACGTGTCGGACTACTCGCGCTACCTGCCGGCGGACGTGAAGGTCAGCTCGACGTTCTGGACTACCTACCTGGGCTCGGCCCTGGGTTCGAGCCTGTCGTTCATCTTCGGCGCCGTGGCGGTGCTGGCGATCCCGGCCGGCATGGACACCATGGATGCAGTCAAGCTGGCCACCGGTACCCTCGGCCCGATCATGCTGGTGCTGTTCCTGCTCAGCGTGATCAGCCACAACGCACTCAACCTGTATGGCGCAGTGCTGTCGATCATCACCCTGGTGCAAACCTTCGCCCACCGCTGGATCCCCACCGCCAAGAGCCGCGCCGTGCTGTCGCTGGTAGTACTGACGGCCTGCTGCGTGGTGGCGGTGTTCGCCTCGGCGGACTTCATCGGCCACTTCGTCGACATGGTGCTGGTGCTGCTGGTGGTGCTGGTGCCGTGGACAGCAATCAACCTGATCGACTTCTATGCCATCCACAAGGGTGACTACGATATCCAGTCGATCTTCCAGGTCGATGGCGGTATCTACGGGCGCTACAACCCGCAGGCGCTGATCGCCTATGCCGTGGGCATCGTGGTGCAGATCCCGTTCATGAACACGCCGCTGTATGTCGGGCCGATTTCCGAGCATATCAACGGAGCGGACCTGTCGTGGCTGGTGGGGCTGGCGGTTACTTCGCCGCTTTACTGGTGGCTGGCCAGCCGTGATAGCGCCTACCGTCGCCGGCAGATGAGTGCCAAGGTGGCCATGGGGCACTGATTCAAACTGTCCCGGCCTCTTCGCGGGTGAACCCGCTCCTACAGGGATAGCGCACGTCTCAGGATCTGTGCTTTCCCTGTGGGAGCGGGTTTACCCGCGAATAGGCCGGTACAGGCAACACATCAATCAGAGGTTGTAGGCCCGCTCATTGTGCTCCGCCAGGTCCAGCCCCTGTTCTTCCTCTTCCCGGCTGGCCCGAAGGCCGATGGTCAGCTTGATCGCCCCCAGAATCGCCCAACTCACCACAAAGCAATACACGAAGGTGAACGCCACCCCCTTCAACTGCACCAATGCCTGCCCGACCGGTGATGCACCCTCCACATAGCCGCCCAACGCAGGCGCGGCAAAGACCCCGGTAAGGATCGCGCCGACCATTCCGCCCACGCCATGCAGGCCGAACACATCCAGGCTGTCGTCATAACCCAGCGCCTGTTTCAACCGGGTCACGGCAAAGAAGCAGATGGCCCCGGTCAACAACCCGATCACCAGCGCGCCCAACGGCCCGACGAATGCACAGGCCGGGGTAATGCCGACCAACCCTGCCAAAGCCCCTGAAGCCGCACCCAAGGCCGTCGGCCGACCATGCGCCACCTTCTCGGTCAGCAACCAGCCGACAATCCCCGCACAGGCCGCCACCATGGTCGCCAGCATCACCACCCCTGCCGCCTGGTTGGCCGCGAGCCCCGAGCCGACGTTGAAGCCGAACCAGCCCACCCACAGCAACCCGGCGCCCACCAGGGTGAAACCGAGGTTGTGCGGCGGCATGGCCACCTGCGGGTAGCCCTTGCGCTTGCCCAGCATCAACGCCGCAGCCAGCGCTGCCACGCCGGAGTTGATATGCACGGCGGTACCGCCGGCAAAGTCCAGCACACCCCAGTTGACCATCAACGCCCCCGGCCCGCCCCAGACCATGTGCGCGATCGGCGCGTACACCAGCACGAACCAGGCGGCCATGAACAGCAACGAAGCACTGAACTTCATGCGTTCGGCAAAACCACCGGCAATCAGCGCCGGGGTAATGATGGCGAAGGTCAGCTGGAACACTGCGAACACGCCTTCGGGGATGGTGCCGACCAGGCTGTCATGGCCGATGTCCAGCATCAGCGCCTTGCCCAGCCCGCCAATGAAGCTGTTGAGGGTCAGCTGGCCCTCGACCATGCCGGTGGTGTCTACCACCAGGCTGTAGCCGAACAGCACCCAGAGAATGCCGATCACCCCGGCCACCGCGAACAACTGGGTGAATACCGAGAGGAAGTTCTTGGCCCGCACCATGCCACCGTAGAACAGTGCCAGGCCCGGGATGCACATCATCAGCACGAACATCGCGGCGCAGATCATCCAGGCGGTGTTGCCGGTGTCCAGGGTGGGGTCGGCGGCGTGGGCCCGGGTGGTCAGGGCTAACAACATTACAGCGAGGGTGAGGTGCTTCATGGAGTCACTCCTGTGTGAATGGTGGAGGTGCTCTGGGGCTGCCTTGCAGCCCATCGCGACCCAAGGCCGCTCCTGCAGGGGGGCGATACGCGGTCCCCTGTAGGAGCGGCCTTGGGTCGCGAAAGGGCCGCAAAGCGGCCCCCGACGGTCAACTCAATACTGCGCCTGCCCCGGCACCCAGGCGGTCCCCGCCAACGGCACCCGTGCCATCGCCGCAGCCTCCACGGTCAACGCCACCAGGTCCTCCGGGTCGAGGTTGTGCAAGTGCGACTTGCCACACGCCCGCGCCATGGTCTGCGCCTCCAGCACAAGCACCCGCAAGTAGTTGGCCAGCCGGCGCCCGGCCTCCTCCGGGTTCAGGCGCCTGGCCAGCTCCGGGTCCTGGGTGGTAATGCCGGCCGGGTCGCGGCCGTTCTGCCAGTCGTCATAGAAACCGGCCGCAGAACCGATCTTCTTCAGTTCGGCATCCAGCCGCGGGTGGTTGTCACCCAGCGCGATCAACGCCGCAGTACCAATGGCCACCGCATCAGCCCCGAGGGCCATGGCCTTGGCCACGTCGGCGCCATTGCGAATACCCCCGGAAACGATCAGCTGCACCTTGCGGTGCATGCCCATTTCCTGCAGCGCCTGCACTGCCTGCGGAATGGCCGGCAGGATCGGGATGCCGACGTGCTCGATGAACACTTCCTGAGTCGCGGCGGTACCGCCCTGCATGCCGTCGAGCACGATCACATCGGCACCGGCCTTCACCGCCAGCTTCACGTCGTAGTACGGGCGGCTGGCGCCGATCTTCACGTAGATGGGTTTTTCCCAGTCGGTGATCTCGCGGATCTCGGCAATCTTGATCGCCAGGTCATCCGGCCCGGTCCAGTCCGGGTGGCGACAGGCGCTACGCTGGTCGACGCCGATCGGCAAGGTGCGCATGCCCGCCACCCGCTCGGTCACCTTCATGCCGAGCAGCATGCCGCCACCGCCCGGCTTGGCACCCTGGCCGAGGACGATCTCGATGGCATCGGCCTTGCGCAGGTCGTCGGGGTTCATGCCATAGCGCGACGGCAGGTACTGGTACACCAGGTGCTGCGACTGGCCGCGTTCCTCCGGGGTCATGCCGCCGTCGCCAGTGGTGGTGCTGGTGCCGGCGATGGTCGCACCACGGCCCAAGGCCTCTTTGGCGTTGGCCGACAGCGCGCCAAAGCTCATGCCGGCGATGGTCACCGGAATTTTCAGGTGGATCGGCTTCTTGGCGAAGCGGGTGCCCAGCAGCACATCGGTGCCGCACTTCTCGCGGTAGCCTTCCAGCGGGTAGCGCGACACGCTGGCACCGAGCAGCAGCAGGTCGTCGAAGTGCGGCACGCGGCGCTTGGTGCCGCCGCCGCGGATGTCGTAGATGCCGGTTTCGGCGGCACGCTGGATTTCCTGGATGGTCAGGCGGTCGAAGGTGGCCGACTCACGCAGTACCGGGGGGAATTGCTCGCTCATGGGAATGCTCCTGGATCAGTACGCGCTGGCGTTGTCGACTTTGAAGTTGTACAGCTGGCGAGCCGAGCCGTAGCGTTTGAAATCGGCAGCCTTGTGGTCCAGGCCGGCCTTGTTCAGCAGTTCCTGCAGCTCTTGCAGATGCTCGGCGCGCATCTCTTTCTCGATGCAGTCCGAACCCAGTGACTGCACCGAGCCCTTGACGTAGATGCGCACCTCGTACAGCGAATCGCCCAGCGCATCGCCGGCATCGCCACACACCACCAAACGCCCGGCCTGGCCCATGAAGCAGCTCATGTGGCCGATGCTGCCGCCGACGACAATATCCACGCCCTTCATGGAAATACCGCAGCGCGCGCCGGCATCACCCTCGATCACCAGCAACCCGCCATGGGCTGTGGCGCCGGCGGCCTGGGAGGCGCTGCCCTTGACCCGTACCGTGCCGGACATCATGTTCTCGGCCACGCCGACACCGACGTTGCCATGCACGGTGACGCTGGCCTGCTGGTTCATGCCGGCGCAGTAGTAGCCGGCGTGGCCTTCGATATCCACGGCCACGGCGGCGTTGATGCCCACGGCCAGGTTGTGCTTGCCGTCGGGGTGGGTCACCCGCCATTCGTGGTCCTGCACCTCACCGTGCAGGGACTGGTTGAGGACACGCACCGAGGTGCTGGAAAGGTCGATCGTATTCATGTGGTTCTCCAGTGGTTCGGTGGCAGGTCAGGCGCTTTCGCGTTCCCAGACGTACAGGGTGGCCGGGGCCGGTTCCCAGACCTTGGCGTGCTCGATGCCCGGCAGGCTGGCCAGTGCCTGGTACTCCGAGGCCATGGCCACGTAGTCGTCGGTCTCGGCCAGCACGGCGGGTTTGCAGGCGATCGGGTCGCGGATCACGGCAAAGCCATTGCGGGTGCCGATGGCAAAGGTGAAGAAGCCGTCCAGGTCTTCCAGGGCGCCATCCAGGGCCTGGGCCAGGCTGTCGCCCTGCTGCAGGCGCCAGGTCAGGTAGCCGGCGGCCACTTCGGTGTCGTTGTCGGTCTCGAAGCTGATGCCTTCGCGCTTGAGCTTCTGGCGCAGGCGGAAGTGGTTGGATAGCGAGCCGTTGTGCACCAGGCACAGGTCGGCGCCGGTGGAGAACGGGTGGCTGCCCTCCATGGTCACGGCGCTTTCGGTGGCCATGCGGGTATGGCCGATGATGTGGCTGCCTTTCATGCCGACCAGGCCGAAGCGGCTGGAGATTTCCGCCGGCAGGCCCATGCCCTTGAGGATCTCGATGCTCTGCCCGGCGCTCATGATGCGCACGTCAGGGGCCAGTTCGCTCAGGGCCTGGCGGGCCGACGCCTCGCGGGTGTGTACCTTGAGCACTGCAGCGCTGGCGTTCTGGAACCAGTCCAGCGAGCAGCCCAGGCGCCCTTCCAGCTGGCCCATCAGGGCCGCCCAGGGGTAGTTGACGTCAGTGGCCTGCAGGGTCAGCTTGACCCAGCCATCGGCCACTTCGTCGCCGTAGATGGCAAAGCCGGCGCTGTCCGGGCCACGGTCGGTCATGGCTTCGAGCATGGGTTCGAAGAGCTTGCCGAGCTGGGCTTCCAGCTCGGTTTTTTTCAGGTACAGACCTACGATTCCACACATGATGATGCTCCTTACTAGGCAGTGGGCGACCGCTTTCGTGCTGGCTGCCCAAGGGATTGGGGGCGCTCAGAAGAATTCGGTGTAACGCTGGATTTCCCAGTCGGAGACGTGGCGGCAGTACTCCACCCACTCCATGCGCTTGAGCTTGATGAACTCATCGACGATCTCGGCGCCCAGCACTTCGCGGAACAGCGGGTCGGCCTCCAGGGCGTCGGCGGCTTCCTTCAACGACTGCGGCAAGGTCTTGATGCCACGTGCGGCAATCTCTTCCAGGCTCAGGTTGTAGAGGTTCTCGTTGCACATCTCGCCCGGCTCCAGTTGGCGGTCGATGCCATCGAGGCCGGCGGCAATGATCGCGGCGGTGACCAGGTAGGGGTTGCAGCCAGCGTCCGGCAGGCGGAACTCCAGGCGGCCATAAGGGATGCGCACCATCGCCGAGCGGTTGTTGGCGCCGTAGGCGACAAACGCCGGGGCCCAGGTGGCGCCGGAAAGCGAGCGGCCGACCACCAGGCGCTTGTACGAGTTGACCGTGGGTGCGGCGAAGGCGCACAGCGCCGGGCCATGGGCCAGCAGGCCTGCGGCAAAGTGGTAGGCCAGCTTCGACAGGCCCATGCCGCTGCTGTCGGACGGGTCATGGAACAGGTTCTTGTTGGTGCTGCTGGCCAGCGACAGGTGGAAGTGCATGCCATTGCCGGCGCGCTTGGGGTCGGGCTTGGGCATGAACGAACAGATCATGCCCAGGTCGTTGGCGATCTCGCCGGCGGCCATGCGGAAGAAGGTGAAGCGATCGGCCGACTCCATGGCGTCGCTGTAGGTGTAGTTGATCTCGAACTGGCCGTTGGCGTCCTCGTGGTCGATCTGGTAGATGTCGAAGCCCACCGGCTGCAACGCCTCGGTCAGGCGCTCGAGGAACAGCCGCGAACGCGACAGGCCCTTGTAGTCGTAGCACGGCTTGTCGAGGTTGTCGGAGGCATCCACCAGTTGCAGCTTGCCATCCTCGTCGCGGCGGAACAGGCTGAATTCGGGTTCCAGGCCGGTGTTCAGGGTCCAGCCCTTGTCGGCCAGGCGCTGCACCTGCTGCTGCAACACATGACGGCTGTCGTAGGGCCAGGGTTGGCCGTTCACGTGGCCTACGCACACCACCCGGCCGTAGCCGGGCTGCCACGGTACCGGGATCAAGGTGGAAAGGTCGCCGCGGGCCATGAAGTCGGGGCCGTGCGGCTCCATGCCCATGCCGCAGATGGCGAACCCGGCAAAGCCGGCGCCCTCCTCGGCCACCATCTTCAGGCCCGAGACCGGCACCGATTTGGTCTTCGCCGAGCCATGGATATCGACGAACTGTGCCAGCACGTACTTGATGCCGTGCTGATCGAGGGTGCGCTGGGTTTCTGCTGGCAACATGGGTTGAACACTCCTGGGCAAGGGGCAATGATTCCGCATGAGAAACTTACTTTCCTAGCAGGAATGCAATGCGCTTGCCAACTTTGTTCAGGGTGCAACCTTGTGCCTGTTCGGGTCTCTTCGCGCGCCTGTGGGAGCGGGTTCACCCGCGAAGAGGTCCGCACCGGCAACCCAAAACCCAAGCAGATTTCCATGCTCCATTTATGGGAAACTTGTTTTCACCCGAGGAAAGATGCAGCCACCGTAGCTGCATTTCGCACTTTCCCAGTGCGAAAACTTTATTCTTGAACTGAAACCGTGCAGGACATTCGATGCCAACCGAAACCGAAACCGAACCGCGCCTTCGCCTGGAGCAGTACCTGGGCCTGCAGATCAAGCGCCAGCGCCAGGCCCAGTCCCTCAAGCTCGCCGACGTGGCGCGCATCGCCGGCATCAGCCAAGGCATGCTCAGCAAGATCGAGAACGCCCAGGTATCAACCAGCCTCGACACCCTCAGCCGCCTGTGCGATGTGCTGGGCATGCCGATGGCCAAGCTGTTCAGCCAATATGACCAGCCCGACGGCAATGCCTTGTTGGTGAAAGCCGGTGAAGGGCTGGAGGTGGTGCGCCGCGGTACCGAGAAAGGCCACACCTACCATTTGCTCAATCACGCCAGGGGGCCGAAGAAGAACTTCGAGGCGTACATGGTGAGCATGGACGACGCCAGCGAAGAGTTCCCGACCTTCGCCCACCCCGGCACCGAGTTCCTCCACTTGCTGGAGGGTGAACTGGTGTACCGGCACGGCAACCAGCTCTATCACATGCAGGCCGGTGACAGCCTGACCTTCGACGGCGAGACCCCGCACGGCCCCGAGCAGTTGGTGCAAGTACCCATCCGCCTGTTGTCGATCATGAACTACAGCGACGAGTGACGCGGCGCGCCAGGCACCCGCGGAGAACAGGATGCCAACCGCTGCGCACACTGATGCAAGCGACTAAGCGCCCTCAGGCAGCAGACTGCGATCGAACATGAACGCCCGCTCCCCCTGTGGCGTGTACTGATATAACTGCTGCGGCCGGCCCAGCCTGGGCTGGTTCTTCTCCCCGGTGTCCCTCACCCACCCCAGCTCGCGCAAGCGCTCCAGGCGTTTGCGCAGCGAGGTGTTGTTCACCGCCTGCCCCAGGCAAGCCTGCATCGCGCCTAGCGCATCCAGCACAGTGAACTTCTCCGCCAGCAGGTACAGCGGCAGGCTGCTGTACACCGTCTTCGCCGCCAGCCGCTCACGGGCGCGCTCCACCAACAGGTTGTGATCAAAGGGCAACAGCACCTTGCGCGCCAATACGCTGTCCAAGTCGAAAAACGCCAGTTGCTCGCCCTCGACGGCCTGCCCGGGCTCGAGCAAAGCCAGGTAGTAGGTGCTGAGTGACCATCCACGCGGGTCGCGAAAGGCATTGCCCTCGGTACCTACCTGTTCCATGTAGCACGGTACAACCTGGGTTTTCTCGCGCAGTGCACGCTCGGCCGCAGCTTCCAGGCTGGTGTCGGGGGTGCGGCCATTGACGATCACCCCGGGCAAGGCCCATTGGCCGGCATGCGGTTCACGCTCACGACGGTGCAACAGCACCTGCAGATGCTGAGCTTCGGGGGCCATGCGCAGGGCGACGATATCGACGCTGGCCAGGACTTCGACTGCATTCACCGGGGGACTCCTTGTTCAAGGCCTTCATAATCCACCAGGGTGTATAAGTAAGGCAACAACAAATCCCGAACAAGATGGCACTTGACATACTTAATACACCAGGTGAACTATATAGCCATGTCAGCAAGGAGAACCGCCATGAAGATCGCCAGTTTCGATGTCGACGCCCAGAACGGCTTCACCAACAACGTGCCACAAGAACTGCCGGTTCCTGAAGGCGATGAAATCGCGGTAGATCTTAATACCATGGCGTTACGCGCCGACCTGCGCCTGGGCAGCAAGGACGCCCACCCGGCCAACGCCGCCTGGGTAGTCGCCGACCCCGCGCACATGCTGCAGCCCCTGCAGCTGGCCAACGCCGACCTGACCTGGGTCAGCCACTGCGTGCCCGGCACACCCGGCTTCGAGTTGCTGCCCGGCCTGCCGGCCCCCATCGACTATGACTATTTCGTATGGAAAGGCGTCGAGCCCGACCTGCACCCCTACGGCGCCTGCTACCACGACCTGGCCGAACGCCGCTCCACCGGGGTGATCGAGTACCTCAAGGTGCAGCAGGTGGGCGCGGTGATCGTCGGTGGCCTGGCCCTGGACTATTGCGTCAGGACCACTGCGCGCCAATTGCGCCAGGCCGGCTTCCAGGTGCTGTTGTACCTGCCGGCCTGCCGCGCCCTCACCCAGGCAGGCGCCATCGAAGCATGTGGCGCCCTGGCCGCCGAGGGCGTGATCCTCTGCGGCGACGAAGCCGCGCTCGACTACCAGCTCTCTCTGATCAAGGAAGACCGCCCATGAGCGACAGCGTTTTCGGCCCACGCATCATCCAGAACCTGCTGGACACCGATTTCTACAAGATCACCATGATGCAGGCGGTGCTGCACAACTACCCCAATGCCGAGGTGGAATGGGAGTTTCGCTGCCGTAACGGCGAGAACCTCGCACCTTACCTGGCGGAAATCCGGTATCAGGTCGAGCAACTGGCCGATGTCAGCGTCACGCATGACCAGCTCGCCTATCTGGAGAAGATCCCGTTCATCAAACCGGATTTCATCCGTTTTCTCAGCCTGTTCCGCTTCAACCTGCGCTATGTGCAGGTGGGGCTGGATGATGCCGGGCAACTGGCGATTCGCGTGCGCGGGCCGTGGTTGCACGTGATTCTCTACGAGATCCCGCTGCTGGCGATCATCAGCGAGGTGCGCAACCGCTACCGTTATCGCGAGGTGGTGATCGAGCAGGTCCGCGAGCGCCTGTATCAGAACCTCGACTGGCTGAAGGCCGAGGCCAGCGCCGAAGAACTGGCCGGTTTCCAACTGGCCGACTTCGGCACCCGGCGGCGCTTCTCCTACCGGGTGCAAGAAGAGGTGGTGCACATTCTGAAGCGTGACTTCCCGGGCCGCTTTGTCGGTACCAGCAACGTGCACCTGGCCCGCGAATACCAGCTCAAGCCGATCGGCACCATGGCGCACGAGTGGTTCATGGCTCACCAGCAACTCGGCCCGCGCCTGGTCGACAGCCAGGCTGCCGCGCTGGAATGCTGGGTGCGGGAGTACCGGGGGCTGCTGGGCATCGCCCTGACCGACTGCATTACCATGGACGCGTTCCTGGGCGACTTCGACTTGTACTTCGCCAAGCTGTTCGATGGCCTGCGGCACGATTCGGGTGATCCGCTGGCCTGGGCGGAAAAGGCCATTGCCCACTATGAGCGGCTGGGGATCGACCCCAAGAGCAAGACCCTGATCTTTTCCGACGGGCTGGACCTTGCCAAGGCGCTGGGGTTGTACCGGGCGCTGCATGAGCGGATCAATGTGAGCTTTGGCATTGGTACCAGGCTGACCTGCGATATCCCGGGCGTGGAGCCGATGAATATCGTGATCAAGATGACGGCCTGCAATGGGGCACCAGTGGCCAAGATTTCCGACAGCCCGGGCAAGACACAGTGCCGGGATGAAAACTTCGTGGCGTACCTCAAACATGTTTTCAATTGCTGAAGGGTGGCACCCTTCTTCGAGTGGAAGCGCACACGCATGTTGTAATTAAACGTTTCCACTCCTCGCCCTTTGTACTGCGATAAATCAGAGCTGGTTGCACATCACAAAAGCTCAGGGCTTACTGTACTTGGCTCGATATCTACCGTATATGGCACTACTTCCATTTGGAATAACGCGGGCGACGGATTGCATTGCCCAATCGTCCTGTACGCGCCAAACTCACTGGTCATATGGCCGGTCAGCGATCCCCCCATTGGCGGGCCGAGCAAGGAGGCGGCTCTAAAGTACCGGGCGCTACTACCGGACATACCGTCCATTCATGACCTTGCCAGTCGTGGCGTGTTCAGCGCACTAGCGTTATGCCCGACCACGACGCGAGACAATGCTTGGCAGAGGCAGATTCGGCTCCCGAATCCGGTGAACCGAATGTAGTCGCGATAATCGACGCGTATGCCTATCGCAGGGACAACTAGAGAAGCGTCCGCGCCATCCCCAAAACGTACTCAATGTACAGGGAGGCGCCATGCATACCACCCGTAACGCCCTGGTGGTGTTGGCCCAACACCAGCACGATGACCTGGCCCTGACCATTTTGGCACTTGCTGCGCCGGTGCCCGAGCCCGGTGCTGATGGTCAAGCATGCCAATCCTTGGACAGAGCGCCCCATCCTTACAGCCATTGACGCCGGCAGCGACGACCTCAAGCATCGTGTGCTGCAGGTTGGCATCCTCAGCCACGGCCACGACATCGCCCACCTCAGTCATGCCAGCCTGCACATGATGAGCGCCTACCCTTACCCGATGCTGTCGGCAGCCGACCCCATATTCCAGCTCAAGGAAAGCATCCTGACCTTCTACCATGAGCAGTGCCAGGGCTATCAGGACGAGTTCGATATCGACGACCAACACCTGCACCTTGCGGAAGGCCCTGCCGACCAGCTGATTCCGCATGTCGCCCATCAGCTAGGCGCCGCCCTCACGGTTCTCGGCAGCGTGGCGCGCAGAGGCCTGAGTGGCGTACTGCTAGGTAACACCGCCGAATTAGTACTTGATGCCATGGAAAGTGATGTGCTGGTGCTCAAACCCTGGGATGTCATCCGTGAATTGGAAGCGCTGGCCGCTCACCACTGAGCAGACGCCTGATAGCCGCTCCCGGGCATGAGCCCGGGAGCAAACGGCAGAGTCAACTTGAATGACGAAAATGCAACTATGCTCGGTCTGAATACCGAAACTGATTGAAAGGCAGGTCTGCCGGAGGTCTAAAGTTGCGAATCGCTTTTCTGGTGAACCGGGACGTAGAGAGCAACCTCACTCTCAATTTACTGTTGCCCGAGATTCACGAGAGCACAGTGGGAATATTCCTCTCGGAGAGAGTGGGATCGGCCAGGAACGTGTCACGCATGCTCGGACAACTGGCATTGATCGAGCAGGACTTCTTCAATGCCTTGGCCCCTGGATTAATCGGATCGAGCGACCAGGTCAGCAGCGGGCATCGATTCGGTTTTGCAGAACTGCAGCAACGCTTTGGGGTTCCTGTACGGGTATTGCCCAGCTTGAGTGATCCTGCGGGCCTGCAAATGCTGCAGGACGCGGGAGCAGATCTGTTCATCTCAATCCGCTTTGGTCAAATCCTGAAGAATGAAGCGCTGGCAATTCCGTCACGTGGCGTCCTCAATCTTCACTCTGGCCTCTTGCCTCAGTATCGAGGTGTTCTGGCGACCTTCCGGGCGCTGCTGAACGGGGACCCGGAGATCGGCTGTACGCTCCATTGGATCGACAGTCCCGGCATTGACGTTGGTCGCATCATTGAGACTGCCAGGGTGGCAGTCGAAAAGGAGCGCTCCTTGCTGTGGCACATCCTTTCACTTTATCAACCAGGCGCGCGTCTCATCCTGAACGCAATCAGGCGACTGGAGCGCGATGAGCCTATGACGGGAACGTCTCAAGATCGATCTGCCGGGGCCTACTACTCCTTTCCCAGCGAGGATGACCTGACGCGGTTCACGGCATTGGGGTGGCGGCTCTTCGATCGCGAGGACGTATGGGATCTTTTCGAATCGTACGGATTTCCGTTACGGATAAACACGCTTTGAGAGCTGAGCGGCGGGGTACCGCACCGCATTCAAGAACCGTGAGAAACCTGTGGGAGCGGGCAAGCCCGCGAAGAAGCCAGCACAGTCACCCCACCTCTTGCAGGCCAACACACAACTCCAGAAACCGCGCCGCAGCCCGCGACGGGGTGGCTGCATGCGGCACCAGAATGGAAAACCGGCGCACCAACGCCTGCGGCATAACCTGCAACCGCTGCAACGCCCCGTCCTCATGTCGGATCGACATCGCCGACACAAAGCCAATCCCCATCCCGGCTCGCACTGCCTCCTTCACCCCTTCCACGCCAGCAATTTCCAGCGCCACGCGCATCGCCACGCCGCTGCGGGCAAATGCCCGCTCGACGATCTGCCGCACACCCGAGCCGCTCTCGCGCAGCACCAACGGGTAAGCCCCCAGCGACGCCAGCGTGTGTCGGTCACTGCCAGCCAGAGGATGACCACGCGGCACGATGGCCACGATCTCGTCTTCCCGCCACGCCGTCACCGACGTCCCCAATGGCAGCTCCTGCCCAGGCGGCCCTTCGATCAGGGCGATATCGACGCTGTCCAGCGCAGCGACGATTTCTGCCGTATTGCCGTTGGAAGTGCTCACCAGCACCTCCGGGTAGCGGGCATGGAAATCGGCAATCAGGTAAGGCAGCAGATAGCTGGCCGGCGTGGTACTGGCGCCGATGCGCAAGGTACCGCGCTCCAGCCCGCGCATGGCCTCGCGCAATGCCTGGGCCTGACGGAAGGTTTCGCGCAGGCGCTCGGCATGGGCCAGCAATTGCTCGCCAGCTGCTGTAAGCCGCACACCACGGCCGGCGCGCTGATACAGCGGCTCGCCAAAGGCCTCCTGCAGCAGTTTGAGCTGGCCAGACACCGCCGGCTGCGACAAGTGCAGGGCTTGGGCCGCATGGCTGATGTTGCCGTGCTCGGCGACGGTGGCGAAAGTTATCAGTTGTTCTGGGGTCATGAATGAAAAATATCAGCTAAACGGATATTTGCCATCCCAAATTACGATTTTTTATAAGCTTATAACCAGATTAACGTAAGCCATGTCGAAACACCTTTCCGGAGGACTCACATGGCCACGGCTCCGTCCAACCCCGCCTTTGCACCTACCCTCTCTACCCGAGGGCGGCTCAATGGCATCCTGTTCGTCGCGCTGTTCGCGCTTGCGGTCACCCAATTGGCCGCCCTGCCCGCCATCGCCAACCTGGGTATCAGCCCGCTGATCGTCGGTATTGTCGCCGGTGCGCTTTACGGCAATGCACTGCGTGACGGCGTTCCCGCCAGCTGGGCGGCGGGTATCAACTTTTCCGCCCGCGGCCTGCTGCGCATTGCCGTGGCCTTCTTCGGCCTGCGGGTAAGCCTGCAGGAAATAGCCGAAGTCGGCTGGTCCGGGCTCATCGTGTCGTTGCTGGTGGTGTCCAGCACCCTGCTGATCGGCCTGTGGTGTGGCATGAAGCTGTTCAAGCTGGACCGCGATACCGCCTTGCTGACCGCCGCAGGCAGCGCCATCTGCGGCGCCGCTGCGGTTCTGGCCTTCGAGTCGGCCCTGCGCAGCGCACCGCATAAAAGCGCCATGGCGGTTGGTAGCGTGGTGCTGTTCGGCACCCTGTCGATGTTCCTCTACCCATTGGCGATCAATGCCGGCTGGCTGCACCTGGATACCATGGGCGCCGGGCTGTTCCTGGGTGGCACCATTCACGAGGTGGCCCAGGTGGTCGGTGCGGCCAGCAACGTCAGCCCCGAGGCCACGCATATCGCCACCATCGTCAAGATGACCCGGGTGATGCTGCTGGTACCGGTGCTGCTGGTGGTGGGCCTCTGGATCAGCCGCGCGCGCCAGCCGGGCCAGGCACAGGGCAACGGGCGCATCGCCATGCCCTGGTTCGCCTTCGGCTTCCTCGCGCTGGTACTGGTGAACTCGCTGCAGGTGTTGCCGGGCAGCGTGACGCAGGCGGTCAACAGCCTGGATACCTTTGCCCTGACCATGGCCATGACCGCGCTGGGGATGGAGACACGCTTCAGCCAGATTCGTCAGGCTGGGCCGCGGGCCCTGGCCACCGGGGCGATTCTCAACCTCTGGCTGGTGTTTGGTGGCGTGGCGATTACCCTGGCCGTGCAGAGGCTGTTGGGATGATTTGAGAGCGAGTCGCCTGCTTCGCGGGTAAACCCGCTCCCACAGGTACGGCGCAGGTTCTGAAAGCAACGCGATACCTGTAGGAGCGGGTTTACCCGCGAAGCAGGCGGCTCGGTCTGATGAGGTTTTTGTTGCTCCCCCTCGTTGCCGTCCAAATTTCTCGGTATGGTGTTGTCAAAGAAGGATGTTTTACCCGCACAGGAAAGACTTAGATGCCTCAACGCCATGTCATCAATGCATCCGTCAGCCCCAAAGGCAGCCTGGAGACGCTGTCACAACGTGAAGTGCAGCAACTGAGTGAAGTCGGTACCGGTAGCCTTTACACCCTGTTCCGCCAGTGCGCCCTGGCCATCCTCAACACCGGCGCCCATGTCGACAATGCCAAGACCATCCTCGAGGCCTATCAGGACTTCGAGGTGCGTATTCATCAACAGGACCGCGGCGTGCGCCTGGAGCTGCTGAATGCCCCGGCCGACGCTTTCGTCGATGGCGAAATGATAGCCAGCACCCGTGAAATGCTGTTCAGCGCCCTGCGCGACATCGTCTACACCGAAAGCGAGCTGGCCAGCCAGCGCATCGACCTGGAAAGCTCCCAGGGCATCACTGATTACGTGTTCCACCTGCTGCGCAACGCTCGCACCCTGCGGCCGGGCGTGGAGCCGAAGATGGTGGTGTGCTGGGGTGGCCATTCGATCAGCAGCGAGGAGTACCAGTACACCAAGAAGGTCGGCCACGAGCTGGGCCTGCGCAAGCTGGACGTGTGCACTGGCTGCGGCCCGGGTGTGATGAAGGGCCCGATGAAGGGCGCCACCATTGCCCACGCCAAGCAACGCATGCACGGCAGCCGCTACCTGGGCCTGACCGAGCCCGGCATCATCGCCGCCGAAGCGCCCAACCCGATCGTCAACGAACTGGTGATCCTGCCGGACATCGAGAAGCGCCTGGAAGCCTTTGTCCGTGTCGGCCACGGCATCATCATCTTCCCGGGCGGTGCCGGCACGGCCGAGGAGTTCCTCTACCTGCTGGGCATCCTCATGCACCCGGACAACCAGGAGCTGCCGTTCCCGGTGGTACTCACCGGGCCGCGCAGCGCCGAGCCGTACCTGCAACAGTTGCACGCGTTCGTCGGCGCCACCCTGGGTGAAGCGGCGCATCGCTTGTACAAGATCATCATCGATGACCCGGCGGAAGTTGCCCGGCACATGGTCGAAGGGCTCAAGGCGGTCAAGCAGTTCCGCCGCGAGCGCAACGATGCCTTCCACTTCAACTGGCTGCTGAAGATCGAGGAGAGCTTCCAGCGCCCGTTCGACCCGACCCACCAGGCCATGGCCGACCTCGACCTGCGCCGCGAGCTGCCGGCCCACGAACTGGCTGCCAACTTGCGCCGGGCGTTTTCCGGCATCGTCGCCGGCAACGTGAAGGACAAGGGCATCCGCCTGATCGAGGAACACGGGCCGTATCAGATCCGTGGCGACAGCGCCGTGCTGGACCCACTGGGACGGCTGTTGCAGGCGTTCGTCGACCAGCACCGGATGAAGCTGCCGGGCGGCGCGGCGTATGTACCGTGCTACCAGGTGGTGACCTGATTCGCCATTCTTGCTTAGGCCCCATGGCCGGGGCCTGCAGCTATTTGGCTTTTTGGATGTGGGCCTTTACATCTAGTAGACATTCATTCGCGATGGTGGCGCTTAATCACCTTTCCGCCCTTACGGCGGGTCCCTTTTTGTCGTGGCAAAAAGGAACCCAAAACCGTCGGCTCCCATCATCCGGCCCCTACGCTTCGCTCCGGGGTCCCCTCGCTACGGGCCTGCTCCCGGGAGTACGCGCTGCAGGCCCCATCCATGGGGCCTCAGCGCTTGACGGGCATCCATGCCCGTCACCTCCCTCCGCAGTCCCTTCGCTCGGCCTCCTGAAGTCGCAATCGGCGGCGCCTGAACTATCGCGCTTAGAAGCAAAAGCAAAAAGCAAAGGCAAAGGCAGAAGCAAAGGCAAAACTGCTACTGGCTGAGGTCGGCCATCGGCCGTTCGACGAAGCGGATGCTGTCGCGCCCACCGCGCTTGGACTGGTACAAGGCGACATCCCCTTGCTCGATCAAGGCTGCCAGGCTCGTCGGCGGTTGGTCGAACAGGTTGGCGCCGATGCTCAAGGTGACCGGCTGCGGCGTAGGCACCGTCTTGCTTGCATACTGCTGAAACTGCTCGCGCAGCAGTCCACCCAGCTCCATGACCCGTTCGCTGCTCGCACCACACAGCAGAATGACGAACTCATCACCGCCCAGCCGCGCCGCCAGCGAGCGCTCGGGCAGCACCGTGCGAATCATCTCGCTCAGGGCAATCAGCAAGCGGTCCCCTGCAACATGCCCGTGCAGGTCGTTCACCAGCTTGAAGTTGTCGATGTCGATCAGTAGCAAGGCCCCGGGCTGCGTTGAATCCACTGCCTTGAAGAAAGGCCCCGCCCGAACCTCCAGTGCGCGCCGGTTGTACAGCGCCGTCAACGGGTCACGGGCCGCCAGACGGGCAATCCGCTCCTCTCGGCGGTAGCGCACGGTGCCGGTCATCGACAAGGCAATCAGCATGATCGCCATCGCACCTTCGACCAACGAAACCTGAATGATCAACCCACCGAAGGTGGCCAGGTCAATCAGCGTACCCGGTGTAATCGCAATGATCGCCTTGGCCACATAGAACAACCCATGAACCAGCAACACATAGCGCAACTGCACCGCGCCGACACTCAGCGACTTGCCATGCGGCCGCAACAGCCAGCTGGCCTTGAGCGTCAACAGCGCCACCAGCAACGAGTTGACCATCAGCATCACCTTCGACCACTGCGGCCCCACAGGCAACAGCAGCAAGGCGAACCACACCAGCACCACCAATAACCAGATACGCGACAGCCGCACCTGGGTGAAGCGCAACACGCCCATCAGGAAGAACCAGTGCGCCACCACCAGCAAGCCGTTGGCGAACCAGATGCCGATCAGCAACAAACCAATACCGCGCAGCAAGGCCAGGGTGGAACCAATCGTGATGGTGGCAAAGCCTGCGCTCCAGAACAGCAGCGACGGCTCGCGAACGCTGCGCCACTCGATCGCCAGGTACAACGCAGCCGCGGCAGCCAGGGCGATCGAGATAGTCAGCATCGTGGGTGGATCAAGCGCCATAAACGGATTGGCCTATCTGGTTAACGAGGAAAAGGCCCGATTGTATGCGCTCGTGATGACTTTTCAGAGGAGCCTTGCACCACCAGCCTGCAAATGATAGCCCAGCCCTGGCCAATACCCATGCGGGTGAAATGTCATATTGACATCAGCGTGTCATTTGCACCACAAAAACCGCTGTCGTTATGACAACGAACCAGCGCAACACGCCCATCTGCAGGGGCTGCCCTGCTGGCACGAAAGCTGAACCATTCTCTTTCGCCACTACCTGCCTTGCGGAAATAACCATCATGAAAAATATCCTCCTCCCTCTGGCAATGTCCCTGTCCATCGCCCTGCCCGCCTGCGCCGACGAGGTGCTCTCGGAAAGCCCCGACAACACGGTGGGCTATGGCGCCGGGGGCGTCACCGGCCTGATGGTCGGCGCCGCGCTCGGTGGCCCGTTCGGCGCCATCGCCGGTGCAGCCCTGGGTGCATTTGGCGGCGCCGCCGTGCAACAAGGCAGCGGGCACAGCGATGCAGCCTACGTGGTACGCCATGACGACGGCAGTACCCAGCGCTATCGCTCGCCCAATGCCCGCTTCAAGCCCGGTGACCAGGTGCAGGTGAGTGGTATTCGCCTGGCCCCTGCGCAGTAAGCCGTTGCCCGGACAAAAAGCTTACCAGTTGCCGCCCATGTGAGCTCAGGCGCTCCCAGTCGCGGAAACACAAACGTAGCTCCAGGGTGGCCCAGCTTTCCAACAGGGCCACCCGACGCACCGGCAGCTCCTGCTCGGCGCGCACGGCGGCTGTTCGGGCAGCATGGCCAGGTTCATCGCCAATTCCTCGATAAAGCGCTGCTAGTAGGGCTGCCTTCAGTTCAGAATAACCCTGTCTTTCTTCTGCCGCGGGTACCCCATGAACGCGTTACGCAGCCTGATCCAGCGCCAACTGCAAAGTGGCGCGCTGTACGCCGTACTGGCGGCCCTGGGTTTCAGCTTCAAGGCCATCTTCGTCAAGCTCGCCTATGCCGCAGGGGCGGTGGACGCCATCAGCCTGCTGGCATTGCGCATGGGGCTGTCGCTGCCGATGTTCGCCTGGCTGGTATGGGCCAGCCGTGGTCAGGGCAGCGCACCGCTCAACCTGGGCGATGGGCTGCGTGTCGCGTTGCTCGGGCTGCTGGGCTACTACCTGGCCAGCCTGTTCGACTTCTATGGCCTGCAGTACATCAGCGCCGGGCTGGAGCGGCTGATCCTGTTCACCTACCCGACCCTGGTGCTGGTGTTCCAGGCCATCGCCCTGCGTGAGCGGCCAAGCCTGCGCACCTTGTCGGCCATGGGCCTGTGCTACCTGGGGCTGGGCATTGCCTTTGTCCACGACGTCAGTGTGGCCGGGGCTGGCCAGCAGGTAGTGCTGGGCTCGCTGTGGGTGTTCGCCAGTGCGGTGACCTACGCGCTGTATTACTCCGGCACCGGAATGATGCTCAAGCGCATGGGCTCGATGCGCCTGGCCGGGTTGTGCGGTACTGCGTCGTCGCTGATGGTGCTGGCGCATTACCTGGTGGTGGCGCCGATCGGGCAGTTGTGGCAGTTGCCAGGCGCAGTGTGGGCCAATGCCGGGTTGATGGCGGTGTTTTCCACGGTGTTGCCGATCTACTGGGTGGCGCTGGCGATACAGCGCCTGGGGCCGACCCATACTGCCGCGGTGGGCAACCTGGGGCCGGTGCTGACGGTGATGGCATCGTGGGCGATCCTGAGCGAGGAGATTTCGCTGTATCAGGTCGTCGGGTTGGCGGTAGTGCTGTTTGCGGTGTCGCGGCTCAAGCCGCGGGGCAAACAGGAAACAAAGGTGGCTGAGGCCAGAGGTGCAGCAGCCTGACTGCGGTCACTGTGGGAGATTGCCCAGCCCTTTGGGCTGCGCTGTCGCACAGATAACTGAATTCGCAAGCGATCCTCGTACCCTGTGGGAGCGGCTTTAGCCGCGAAGAATCCAACGCGGTGCATGGCACCGGCTGCGCCGGTGTTCGCGGCTAAAGCCGCTCCCACAGGGTCCCTGCTAATTCAATAAGTTATGTGCAGTTCTATGAGAGCGGCCTTGCGTCGCGAAAGGGCTGCAGAGCAGCCCCGGCAATTTTGGTAGTGACACCAACGTCTGGGGCCGCTTTGCGGCCCTTTCGCGACACAAGGCCGCTCCCACAAAAACGCTTGAACTCCCTCAGAGCACCCGCTTGATGAGCGGCTCCAGCCGGCTGTAGCGCAGCCGCCGCAGGAACCTGCGCACATCCTTGGGGTGCTCGGCCTTGGCCCCCAACTCCTCTGCCGAGCCGATCTTCGGCGCATGCCGGCGCAGCTCGGCCAGCTCTGCTTCCCGAGGCCCCAGCCATTGCCCTTGCGGGTCATCGATCAGCAGGCCGTTCTCCAGGTCCAGATTGAAGCCGCGCGGATTCAGGTTGTTACCGGTCAGCAACGAATAGCGTTGGTCGACCCACACGCCCTTGGCATGAAAGGTATGCCCGGGGTCGTTCCAGATCCGCACCTGCAGCTGGCCGCTGGCAATCGCAGCGTGGCGACGTCGAGTGAAGGCGCGCAGGTTGTCTTCGTACAGGTAGGGCAACGCGCCGCTGGCGCTGAACGGCTCGCCGGGGGCGATATAGAAGTCGTTGGCCGTGCGATCACCAACGATCAGTTCCACCCGCACGCCACGCGCCAGGGCATGGTCGAGTTCGCGCATCAGCACCCGGGGTGGGTTGAAATACGGCGTGCTGATGATGACCTGCGTGCGTGCCGCCGCCAGCAAGGCGCACACTGCACGGTTCAGCGGGTTGCCACGGCCCACGCCCAACAGCGGGATAACCCGCAGGCCCTGCCCCGCCCCGCTGGCCGGTGCCTCATAGGCCATGCGTCGCAGCCGCGCGCGCAAGCGCCGGATGTCGCCGCGCAGGCTGCGGGTGGAGGGTGGCGCCGGCAGGTCGAGGCGCGGTGTGGCGGTGTGGTGCAGCAGGCGACGCACCAACCCGACCATGGCGTCGGCCAGCGCTGGTGACTGGAACAGGTGGTAGCGGTCCAGGCGGTAACGGTCGAAACGGTGCAGGTACACGTTGTTAAGGCTGGCGCCGGTGTAGATCACGCAGTCGTCGATGATGCTGCCCTTCAGGTGCAACACGCCAAACAGCTCGCGGGTCTGCACAGGTACGCCATGGATGACGATATCCAGCCCATGGTGCTGGCGCTGGGCCTGGTACCAGGCGGCGTTACCCGGCTGGCGCCCGGCGCCCAATAGACCGCGGCGAGCACGGAACCAGTCGACCACGATGGTGATTTCCAGCCCGGGCCGCGCGGCCTTGGCCTGGTACAAGGCATCCAGCACTTCCTGGCCAGCCTCATCTTCCTGCAGGTACAGCGCAACGATGACGATACGCCGGGTTGCGGCGCGGATGCGCTCGAGCAGGCAGGCGCGGTAGGCCTTGGCATCGGGCAGCACCTGGATCGACTCGGCCGACATGGCGTAGCCTGGCAATGCCGCCAGCATGGATTCGGGGTTCAAGAACGATCACCTTCTGTGTGCAATCACTGTCGTCCATCAGCTTGCACAGGAAGTTTGAAATGGTCCAGCCCCCGGATAGCATGGGGCTGCTTTGCAGCCCTGTCACGACACAAGGCCGCTCCTACAAGCCAGCGCCGAATCCACATGCGGCGCCGAACCTTTGGGAGCGGCCTTGTGTCGCGATAGGGGCGCAAAGCGCCCCCATTTCTGACGAAGCTATTTCAGGTCAAAACGATCCAGCTCCATCACCTTCTCCCAGGCGGCCACGAAATCCCGCACGAACTTGTCACCACCATCATCGCTGCCATACACCTCGCTCAACGCCCGCAACTGGGCATGGGAGCCGAACACCAGGTCAACCCGACTACCGGTCCACTTCACCTGGCCGGTCTTGCGATCACGCCCTTCGAAGGTTTCGTTATCCGCCGAGGTCGGCTTCCACTCAACGCCCATGTCCAGCAAGTTGCGGAAGAAGTCGTTGCTCAGGGTACCGACCTTGTCGGTGAACACGCCCTGTTGGCTGCCGCCATGGTTGGCGCCGAGCACGCGCAGGCCGCCGATCAGCACGGTCAGTTCCGGCGCGGTCAGGGTCAGCAATTGGGCCTTGTCCAGCAGCAGTTTCTCGGCCTTGACGCTGTAGCGGGCCTTGGTGAAGTTGCGGAAGCCATCAGCCAGCGGTTCCAGCACGGCGAACGACTCGACGTCGGTCTGCGCCTGGGAGGCATCGACACGCCCAGGGCGGAACGCCACGCTGACGTTGTGCCCGGCGTCCTTGGCAGCCTTTTCCACTGCGGCGCCACCGGCCAGAACGATCAGGTCGGCCAGGGAGATTTTCTTGCCACCGGCATTGAACTCGGCCTGGATTTTCTCCAGCGCCGCCAGCACCTTGCCTGTGCCCTGGTTCGCCGCCCAATCCTTCTGCGGCGCCAGGCGCAGGCGGCCACCATTGGCCCCGCCACGCTTGTCCGAACCGCGGAAGGTCGACGCCGCTGCCCAGGCAGTGGCCACCAACTCGCCAACGCTCAGGCCCGCCGCCAGCACCTTGGCCTTGAGCGCGGCAATGTCCTGCTCGCCTACCAGCGGGTGATCCACTTTTGGCAGCGGGTCTTGCCACAGCAGCTCTTCGTTGGGCATTTCCGGGCCCAGATAGCGCGCCAATGGGCCCATGTCGCGGTGGATCAGCTTGTACCAGGCGCGGGCGAAGGCGTCCGCCAGCTGGTCAGGGTTATCCTTGAAGCGGCGGGCGATCGGCTCGTAGATCGGGTCGAAACGCAGCGCCAGGTCGGAGGTGAGCATGGAAGGCGCGTGGCGCTTGGCCGGGTCATGGGCATCCGGCACGGTGCCTGCCCCCTTGCCCTCCTTCGGCCGCCACTGGTGGGCACCAGCCGGGCTCTTGGTCAGTTCCCAGTCGAAGTTGAACAGGTTGTTGAGGTATTCGTTGCTCCATCGGGTGGGGGTGGAAGTCCAGGTCACTTCCAGGCCGCTGGTGATGGTATCGCCACCCTTGCCGCTGCCGAACTTGTTGGCCCAGCCCAACCCCTGCAGCTCCAGGCCTGCTGCTTCCGGCTCGGGGCCGACGTTGTCGGCAGGGCCGGCACCGTGGGTCTTGCCAAAGGCGTGGCCACCGGCGATCAGCGCCACGGTTTCTTCGTCGTTCATGGCCATGCGGCCGAAGGTGTCACGGATGTCCTTGCCCGAGGCTACCGGGTCGGGGTTGCCCTCCGGGCCTTCCGGGTTCACGTAGATCAAGCCCATCTGCACGGCGGCCAGCGGGTTTTCCAGGTTGCGCTCGACCTCCAGGGTACGGCCCTGCTCTTCGGGGCGCTTGGCCGGTTCCGCCACCAGGTCGCCCTTGCCGGGCGGCTGGGCCTTGCCGTAGCGGGTGTCACCGCCCAGCCAGACCTTTTCCGAGCCCCAGTACACATCTTCGTCCGGCTCCCACACATCGGCACGCCCGCCGGAGAAGCCGAAGGTCTTGAAACCCATGGATTCGAGGGCGACGTTGCCGGTGAGCACGATCAGGTCGGCCCAGGAAATCTTGTTGCCGTACTTCTGCTTGATCGGCCACAGTAGCCGCCGGGCCTTGTCCAGGCTGACGTTGTCCGGCCAACTGTTGAGCGGGGCGAAGCGCTGCTGGCCAGAGCCTGCACCACCCCGGCCATCGCCAATACGGTAGGTACCGGCGCTGTGCCAGGCCATGCGAATGAACAGCGGGCCGTAGTGGCCGAAGTCGGCGGGCCACCAGTCCTGGGAGTCGGTCATCAAGGCGGTCAGGTCTTTCTTCAGCGCCTGGAAGTCGAGGCTCTTGAACGCCTTGGCATAATCGAAATCCGGGTCCATCGGGTCGGATTTGGAGGAATGTTGATGAAGAATTCTCAGGTTGAGCTGGTCAGGCCACCAGTCACGGTTGGTGGTGCCGCCACCTGCGGTTTGATGGAACGGGCATTTCGATTCGTTCGACATCTGCGGGTACCTTTGGGTCGGTTATCCAGATTTCCGGTCTATGCCAGGTGTTCTTTCAGCCGAGCGCGTGGGCTCGTGCTACCCCTCATCAGGTCTACACGGGGCTTGCGAAGCTGTCATGACGGGGTTGGCGTGGTCTTGCACACAGGTGCTGACATGCCGCCCGCTGGCAGAATTCGCGGGGCCAGGGGAAAGACTAGCCGAGCTTGGGCAGAGTTCTAATAGAGTGCCTATTGAGGGGCGATAGCTTGGCTCTGTCAGGTTCGTGCCCGCGAACAGGCCGGCACATCCATACAAGGCAACCAAGCTGCCCGCATGCTCCAATACAACGCCAACCCTTCCAACCCGGAACCCGTACCCTCATGAATCGCAACGACCTGCGCCGCGTCGACATGAACCTGCTGGTACTGTTCGAAGCCCTGATGATCGAACGCAACCTGACCCGGGTCGGCGAAAAGCTGTTCATCACCCAGTCCACCGTCAGCGCCGCCCTCGCCCGCCTGCGTGAGCTGTTCGACGACCCGCTGCTGATCCGCAACGGCCGGGCCATGGAGCCCACGCCACGGGCCATGCAGATCTTCGCCGAGCTGGGGCCGGCCATGGATGTGATTTCCGCCGCCATCAGCCGCGCCCGCGAGTTCGACCCGGTCAACAGCTGCAACGTGTTCCGCCTGGGCCTGTCGGACGATGCCGAATTCGGCCTGTTCCCGGCCCTGCTGCAGGCGCTGCGCGAAGAGGCCCCGAATATCAGTGTGGTGGTGCGCCGGGCCAACTTCCTGCTGATGCCGGGGCTGCTGGCCAGCGGCGAAATTTCGGTGGGCGTAAGCTACACCACGGACCTGCCGGCCACCGCCAAGCGCCGCAAGCTGCGCAACATCGGCGTGCGGGTGCTGCGCGCCGATGATCGCCCGGGCCCGCTGACCCTCGACGAATACTGCGCCCGCCCGCATGTGATGGTGTCGTTCTCCGGTGACATGAGCGGCAATATCGACCTTGACCTGGCACGCATCGGCCGCTGCCGCAAGGTGGTGCTGGCGGTGCCGCAGTTCGGCAGCCTGCGCGCCCTGCTGCGCAACACCGAGCTGATCGCCACGGTGCCGGACTATGCCGCCTGCGCTCTGGCCGACGACGGCAGCCTGCGCGCCGACCCGGCGCCGTTCGACATCACCGAGGCCGAACTGTCGATGGTCTGGAGCGGTGCCCAGGACAATGACCCGGCCGAGCGCTGGCTGCGCGAGCGCATCCTGCAGTTCATGGCCACGCAGTGATGCATCGACCTCATCGATAGCCACCATGAATGCCATCAAGTTCCGCTGCGGCCAGCCCGGGCGGAAGATGGCAGCATTCACCGATTGATGAGGCCTCCCATGAAAACCGGCATGATCGCTGCCCTGCTCGCCTTGCTGGCCGCCCTTGGCGGTTGTGCCAGCCCGGCAGCTACCGACACGCAGCCTTACGGGCACTTCTATTCGGCCACGGCCATTTCCAGTGTCGCCCTGGCCCCTGGCCAACGGGTGGCGGTACTGCTGGGGCGTGATGCCGAAGCAACCCTCGAATACCTCAGCAGCCATCGCACCCAGGCAGGCGCACCGGCCCAGGGCCAGCGTGCCCCTGTTGCGACCCTGGGCAGCGAAAGCCAGGCGTATGACTGGCTGGCGCGGTCACTGGCGCAGCAGTTTGCCGAAGTGACTTTCTATGACGACCTGGACACACTGCTGGGCGACCACCCGGACGTGATCGTGCTGCTGGACACCGAAAGCCGTTTGGCCAGTGCGGAGATCGAAAGCCGGGTAGTAGCGCGCTTTTTCGATGACCAGCTGACCTATATCGGCCGCGCTGAGGGGCGGGCCCGCAAAAGCCTGGGCGATGTGGCGAGGGTGGTCGAGGATGAGCGGGCGGTGCAGGCGGATGCCTTGCGCGACTTTGACGACTCATTGCAGGCGTTGTTGAAGGGTCGCGTTTGAGGGCCCCTTCGCGGGTGAACCCGCTCCCACAGGTACAGCGCCCTGTCCGCGGACTGCGCTGTACCTGTGGGAGCGGGTTTACCCGCGAAGAGGCCACTACAGGTTGTCACTTACCCCGCTGCATCCACGCCGCCCCCAGCCCGCTGAGGCAGATCACCGAGATGCCCACCAGGCTCAGGGTGTCCGGCACCTGGCTGTAGACAACCAACCCAAGCAACCCGGCGAACACGATCTGGCAATAGCTGAATGGCGCCAGCAACGCAGGTGCCGCATGGCGGAAGGCCTGGGTCAGCAGCAGGTGCGCTGTCATGCCAAAGCCCCCCAGCGCCAGCATCAGCAGCGCATGGTCCCAACGCGGCATCTCCCAGAAGAACGGCACCAGCGCACTCATCGCCAGCGTGTTGCACAACCCCGCATAGAAGTTGCTGGTGGTCGGGCTGTCATGCGCGGCCAGGATGCGCGTCAGCAACTGATAGAAGCAGAAGCCCAGCGCCGAACCAAACGGATACAGGATGGCCGGGGTGAACATCGCCCCGCCCGGGTGCACCACCACCAGCACGCCGATGAAGCCCATCACCACCGCCACCCACTGCCCCACCGTCACCCGCTCCTTCAGCAGTGGCGCCGACAGCGCAGTGACCAGCACCGGGGCAAGGAAGTTGACCGCCGTGGCCTCGGCCAGTGGCAGGTACTGCAGGCCTGTGGTGAACAGCAGGCTGGTACTCAGCAGGCTCAGGGCGCGTAACGTCTGCAACAGAGGGCGGCGAGTGCGCAGCACGTTGAGGCCGGCCTTGGGCAGGAAGATGCCGGCCATCAGCAGCGTGTGCACCACATACCGCGCCCATACCACCATGATGATCGGGTACAGGCCGCCGAGGAACTTGGACAGGGCATCGTGACTGGCGAACAGGAACGTCGCCACCACCACCAGGGCGATGCCGCGCAGGGGTTGGTTGACTCCGGACAGCGGTGTGCTGGAACTCATGGCACTCTCGATGACGGCGCGGCTGGATGCGGCGCCCAGGGAAGGCCGCGCAGGCATAGCCTGGCGGATGCAACAGCTCGAATTTTAGGGAAGGTCTGAAAAAGACTTCCCGAATCTGGTGAAATACGCCGATCCCGCCAGCCGAGTTTTTCCATGAAGCAGATGACCTTCGCCGACGCCGAGTACGCCGGCAAGCGCAAGCAGACCCGTAAGGAATTGTTCCTGATCGAGATGGATCAGGTGGTGCCGTGGAAGGGATTGATTGCCCTGATCGAGCCACACTACCCAAAGGGTGAAGGTGGTCGTCCAGCCTATCCGCTGATGGCCATGTTACGTATCCATCTGATGCAGAACTGGTTCGGCTACAGCGACCCGGCCATGGAAGAAGCGCTCTACGAGACGACCATCCTGCGTCAGTTCGCCGGGCTGAGCCTGGAGCGCATTCCCGACGAAACCACCATCCTCAACTTCCGTCGTTTGCTGGAGAAACATGAGCTGGCAGCCGGCATCCTCGGCGTAATCAATGGCTACCTGGGGGATCGCGGCCTGTCGCTGCGCCAGGGCACTATCGTCGATGCCACACTGATCCACGCACCCAGCTCGACCAAGAACCAGGACGGCAAGCGCGACCCGGAAATGCACCAGAGCAAGAAAGGGAACCAGTATTACTTTGGCATGAAGGCGCACATCGGCGTGGATGATGAGTCGGGGCTGGTACACAGCGTGGTAGGCACGGCAGCCAACGTGGCGGATATCACCCAGGTCGACAAACTGCTGCACGGTAACGAGAACGTCGTCTGCGCCGATGCCGGCTACACCGGCGTCGAAAAGCGCCCCGAACATGCGGGCCGCGAAGTGATCTGGCAGGTCGCAGCACGCCGCAGCACCTACAAGAAGCTCGATAAACGCAGCGCCCTGTACAAAGCCAAGCGCAAGATCGAGAAGGCCAAGGCACAAGTGCGAGCGAAGGTCGAGCACCCGTTTCGAGTGATCAAGCGCCAGTTCGGTTACGTGAAGGTGCGCTTCCGTGGCCTGGCCAAGAACACCGCTCAGCTGGTGACGCTGTTCGCGCTGTCGAACCTATGGATGGCGCGCCGACATTTGCTGACTACCGCAGGACAGGTGCACCTGTAATGCGGAAAATGGCTGCTGCGAGGTGCTCGCGGCGGCCAAAAACGGAGAACTGAGCGGGTTACCTGGTCGATTTTGATCGACGGCCCGCTTTCAAAAGCAGCAAGGGCTGAAGTCGACCGGAAATACAGGGTTACTTCAGACCTTCCTTAGAAGAGATGCCGAAGAATAAGGAAGTTCAATCGCCGCCAGCCAAGGCCGACTGCAATTTCTGTTCGCTGATCGACCACTTTCCGCCCCACGCGCATGGCCCGTGCCGTGCTGATCGCCGACCATCGAATGCGAACCCTGCACACCCTACAAGGAATTTACATGCAAAGGCTCACCACCCGTAACGGCCTGGCCCTGCCCGCGATCGGCCTGGGCACCTGGCCAATGACCGGCAGCGAGTGCACCCAGGCCGTGCGCCAGGCGCTTGAATTGGGTTACCGGCACATAGACACTGCCACTGCCTATGACAACGAAGCCGCCGTCGGCCAGGCACTGCGCGACAGCGATGTACCGCGCGAGCAGATTCACCTGACCACCAAGGTATGGTGGGATCGCCTGGCGCCCAAGGCCATGCGCCAGTCGCTGGAGGACAGCCTGCGCGCCCTGGGTACCGAGCAGGTCGACCTGTTCCACATCCACTGGCCCAGCCAGGACTGGGACCTGGCCCGCAGCATCGAAACCCTGGTGGCCCTGCGTGACGAGGGCAAGGCGCGCAGCATCGGCGTGGCCAACTTCCCGCTGGGGCTGCTGCGCCAGGTGGTGGAAACCCTGGGCGCGCCATTGTCGGCGATCCAGGTGGAATACCACGTGCTGCTCGGCCAGCAACCGCTGCTGGACTATGCCCGCCGCCACGACCTGCTGCTCACCGCCTACACCCCGCTGGCCCGTGGGCAGGCGGCGGCGCAGCCGGTGATCCAGGCGATCGCCCGCAAGCATGGCGTACTGCCCAGCCAGGTGGCGCTGAAGTGGTTGCTGGACCAGGACGGCGTGGCGGTGATCCCTAAGGCCGGCAGCCGCGAGAACCAGCTGGCCAACCTGGCGGCGTCGAACGTGCAACTGGATGACGAGGACCGCGCGGCGATCGCCGGGTTGCCGAAGGACCAGCGGGTGGTGAGCCCGGCGTTTGCGCCGGACTGGGACAGCTAAGCCTTGATCAAGCCTTGAAAGCTTGCACGGCCCATGTGGGAGCGGGTTCACCCGCGAACACCGGCGCAGCCGGTGCCAGCCACCGTGTCGCCTGCTTCGCGGGTGAACCCGCTCCCACACGTACTGCGCCGGGCCGATCGGCTGCGGTGATTCTGCAGGCCCGCGCAAGGGCACTATGCCGGCGTCACGACCTGCCTCAACCGCTCGCTCGCCGGTGCCGGCCGCCCGTACAGGTAACCCTGGAAGTGCGAGCAACCCTCCGCCACCAACCGGCGCATCTGCTCCTCCGACTCCACCCCCTCAGCCGTGGTCTTGATCATCAGGCTGTTGGACAGGTCGGTAATGGCGCGAATGATCGACATCGCCTCGCGGCTGTCGCACATGTCATGCACAAACGACTTGTCGATCTTGATCCGGTCGAACGGGAACGAACGCAGGTAGCCCAGCGAGGAATACCCGGTACCGAAATCGTCCAGCGAAATGGACACGCCCAGGTCCTTCAGTGCACGCAGGGTACGCACGTTTTCCTCGCTGTTGCCCAGCAGCACCGACTCGGTGACCTCCAGTTCCAACCGCTGTGGCGGCAGGCCGGAGTCGGCCAGCGCCAGGGCCACGGTGTGCACCAGGTTGGCATTCTTGAACTGCACCGCCGACAGGTTGACCGACACCGTCTGCTCGCTGTCCCAGCTGGCCGCCTCCTGGCAGGCCAGGTTCAGCGCCCGGGTGCCCAGTTCGTGGATCAGCCCGGTTTCCTCGGCGATGGGGATGAAGTCCATGGGCATGACCATGCCACGGGTCGGGTGCTCCCAGCGCAGCAACGCCTCATAGCCGGTAACGCTGCTGGTCTGCTGGTCGACCACCGGCTGGTAGTGCAGCTGCAACTGGCCCAGGTGCAGCGCAGTGCGCAGGTCGGTTTCCACCAGGCGGCGCTGGCGGGCGGCGACGTCCAGTTCGACGCTGAAGCGCTCGTAGCGGTTGCGACCGTTGCGCTTGGCCTCGTACAGCGCCATGTCGGCGTAGCCCAGCAGTTGCTCGGCCTGGTCGCTGTCATCCGGCGCAATGGCAATGCCGATGCTCACCCCCACCGTAAACTGGTGCCCCTCGATCTGAAACGGTGGGCAGATCGCGTTGATCAGGCGCTGCGCAGTGTTGCATGCGGCCTCCCGGCCTTCCAGGCCAGTCAGCACCACCGCAAACTCGTCGCCGCCCAGGCGGGCCAGGGTGTCGTGCTCGCGCAGCTCGCGGCGCAGACGCTTGCCCAGCGCGCGCAGCAGCTTGTCGCCAAAGGCGTGGCCCAGCGAATCGTTGATGTTCTTGAAGTTGTCCAGGTCCAGGCACAGTGCGGCGGTCAGCTTGGCGTGCTCGCTGTCACGCAACAGGGCCTGGCGCAGGCGTTCGTTGAAAAGGGTGCGGTTGGGCAGCCCGGTCAACGCATCGTGGTGCGCCATGTGGTGGATCTGCGCGTGGGCGGCCAGCTCTTCGGTGGCATCTTCGGCAACGAACAACACATAGTCGGCCTGGCCTTCACGGTTCTGGCTAAGCAAGGTGCGGCTGCGCAGGGTGCGTGGGCCACAGGCCGTGTCGACCCGGGTTTCGGCAGCATGCCCCTTGGTGCTGCGGGCGCCACGGGCCAGTTGCTGTTCCAGGTAAACGGCAACGCCCGGTGCCAGGCACTCGCCGGGCAACTGCCCGATCATGCTGCGCTGCGGCCCGCCGAACAGGCGTTCGGCCTGCTGGTTGGCCAGCAGGATGCGCTGGCTCTCCAGGTCCTGGACAATGACGCTGGCGGGGATGTTGGCAATCACCGAATCAAGGAACTGCGACAGCTTGGCCATTTCCTGGCTGTACTGCTCGGCCAGCTCCTTGGCCTGCAGCAGTTCCAGCTCTTGCCGGTGACGCTCGGAAATGTCGCGGGTGACCTTGGCAAAACCCACCAGTTGCCCGGCATCGTCGTACACCGCGTCGATCACCACATGGGCATGGAAGACCGTGCCGTCCTTGCGCAGGCGCGAACCGATCTCTTCGAAGCGCCCGGTGCTGCGGGCCTGCTCAAGGTTCAGCGCCGGCAGCCCGGCGGCGCGCTCGGCATCGGTGTAGAACAACGAGTAGTGCTTGCCGACGATTTCCTCGGCCAGGTAGCCCTTGGCGCGCTGGGCGCCGGGGTTCCAGTTGGCGACGATACCTTCGGGGGTGAGCAGGTAGAAGGCATAGTCCACCACACTCTGGATCAACAGCCGGTACATGATGTCGGGGCTTGCGACTAGCGACATGACTTTTACCTGGGCCTTCGAAAGGCATGAAAAGGATTGGTGGCATTATGCCTTCGATGACGACTTTGTGAAGTAGCTCACAAAAAGCCACGATCCCTTCAATTAGCGAACGAAGGCTTGCAACCCCCTCAATGGCGGGCGCCCGCGACCAGGAAATTGAGCAAGCCCGGTTCGTCATCCAGGGCTATGGGCTGCGCCGGGCGCGACAGCTCGGCCAGCACGGCATTGCAGAAGGCCACGGCTGGCATGTCCTGTGCGTAACAGCGCATCAACCAGTCGCCCTCGCCGCCCAGTAGTTGCAATGCCACCGCCCGGCCGATGCCCTGTCGGCGGTACTTTTTCAGGATGAACAGGTCAGCCAGTTCGAACGCGTCGATGCCCGGCAGCTCGCTGCGTTCGACCAGCACGAAACCGGCGATGAAACCGTCTGCCAGCACCAGGTACGCGCCCCAGCCATCGGCCCCCCAGTAACGTTGCAGGTGCTCGTCATGGATATAGAAGCGGCCGTCCACTTCGACGTCTTCCTGCTCCCAGTCCGAGGACTCGTAGGCGTAGAACTGATAGAGGTTGCGAATCAGCGGGGCCTGGTCGGCAGTGGTTGCCAACAGTTCGATGGGCAGCATGGTGAGGGGCTCGGGTAAAAAGGCGGATTCTAGATCAACCGCCCCTGGCAGCAAAAAGCCCAGGCCCTCCCCGCACGGAAAGGCCCAGGCAAAACCAACACAAATACATCACTCATTGATTTAGCAGGCCCCTGTGGGAGCGGGTTCACCCGCGAACACCGGCACAGCCGGTGCCATACATCGAGTCGCATTCTTCGCGGGTAAACCCGCTCCCACAACGACCTCTACAACCGGAGCGATAACATCACTCAGGCCCCCTGCAACGCGCGCGGGCGGTGGCTGCGCGCCTCGGCGTCTGGCGCCTTGGCCGCCTGCAGATGGAAGTCGAACGCCAGCTCGGCAAAGCGCTCACCCTCTACGCCGCGAGCACGCGCTGCCGCAGCATCCTCGACAAAGCGCAGCTCGCCGACCAGCCCGTCACGGGTGGCATAGGCAAAGTCATCCCACAAGTACTTGTCGCCGGCCAGGTTTATCTGCGTGGTCAGGTGCCGGTGCCCGGGCGCAGAGATGAAGAAGTGCACATGCGCCGGGCGCTGGCCGTGACGGCCGAGCAGGTCCAGGCATTCCTGGGTTGGTCCCTGCGGGTCGCAACCGTACCCCGACGGTACGATGGAGCGCGCGCGGTAGCGCCCTTCGGCATCGGTGATGATGCGCCGGCGCAGGTTGTACTCGGACTGGGTAGTGTCGAAGTACGAATAGGTACCCTGGGTGTTGGCATGCCACAGGTCGACGGTGGCGCCGGCCAACGGCTTGCCTTCGGCATCGAACACCTGGCCCTGGAGGAACATCACCACGCCCGGGTCGCTGCCGTCATCCATGCGCGTTTCACCGTGCGCCAGCGGCGCGCCTGCCACATACAGCGGGCCTTCGATGGTGCGCGGGGTGCCGCCAGTCAGGCCGGCCTCGGCGTCCTTGGCGTCCTGCAACAGGTCGAGGAAGTGCTCGATGCCCAGGCCCGCCGCCAGCAGGCCGGCTTCGTTACGGCCACCCAGGCGGTTGAGGTAGTCGACGGCATGCCAGAACTCGTCTTCGGTGATTTCCAGGTCCTCGACCAGGCGTGCAGTGTCCTGCAGCACACGCAGGATGATCTGCTTGAAGCGTGGGTTGCCTTCAGCATGGCCCAGGCCGGCCACTTCCTTGAAGAACGCCTGAACATCGGCAGTGTGGGAAATTTTAACGGTCATCGTGCTTGCCTCATCTTGTTCTTGTCAGGTAGACAGGTGCGACTCAGCGGTCGTCGCTGTGAATCGACGAGGGGTGCCGGCACAGACCGTCTACCTCGATATCCATGTACGGGAACAGCGGCAGCTGCATCAGGGTGTCGTGCAGCGCCTCGACGCTGGGTACATCGAACACGCTGTAGTTGGCGTAGTGCCCGGCAATGCGCCACAGGTGGCGCCAGGTGCCTTCGCGCTGCAGGCGCTGGGCCAGTTCCTTTTCGTCGGCCTTGAGCCGGGCGGCCTTGGCCGGGTCCATGTCGACCGGCAGTTTCACGGTCATCTTCACGTGGAACAGCATGCTGGTATCTCCTTTCTCTGATTTGGCGCAAACACTGTGGGAGCGGGTTTACCCGCGAACACGGGCGAAGCCCGTGCCATCCACCGCGTCGCCTGCTTCGCGGCTAAAGCCGCTCCCACAGGGTTCTGTGTGTGTTCGTTCAGCGGCGGGCGAAGCGCGCCAGGCGCTGTTCGTCCAGGGTCAGGCCCAGGCCTGGGGTACGTGGAATGTGCAGCTGGAAGTCGCGGTATTGCGGCGGCTCGTTGACGATTTCTTCGGTCAGCAGCAGCGGCCCGAACAGCTCGGTGCCCCAGGTGAGCTGGCGCAGGGTCAGGAAGGCATGAGCCGAAGCCAGGGTGCCGATCGAGCCTTCGAGCATGGTCCCGCCATACAAGGCGATGCCGGCAGCCTCGGCGATTTGCGCGGTACGCAGTACGGCCCGCGGGCCGCCGTTCTTGGCTATTTTCAGGGCGAAGATGCTGGCCGCGCCGTCGGCAGCCAGGCTGAAGGCGTCCTCGACGCTTTCGATCGACTCGTCGGCCATGATCGGTGCCGGGCTGCGCTGGTTCAGGCGTACCTGGCCGCTGCGGTTGATACGCGAAATCGGTTGCTCGATCAGGTCGATGCCGTTTTCGCCAAGCACCTGGCAGGCACGGATGGCCTGGGATTCGTCCCAGTACTGGTTGACGTCGACCCGCACGCTGGCGCTGTCGCCCAGCTCGCGCTTGATCGCCACCACGTGCTTTAGGTCCTGGGCCAACGGGTTGGCGCCAATCTTCAGCTTGAACACCCGATGCCGACGAATCTCCAGCATGTGCTGGGCTTCGGCGATGTCCCGGGCGGTATCGCCGCTGGCCAAGGTCCAGGCCACTTCCAGGCTGTCGCGCACGCGGCCACCCAGCAGTTCGCTGACCGGCAGGCCCAGGCGTTTGCCCTGGGCATCGAGCAAGGCGCTTTCGATACCCGACTTGGCAAAGGTATTGCCCTTGGCCAGCTTGTCCAGCTTGAGCATGGCGGCGTTGATGTTGTCAGCCGGCAAGCCAACCAGCGCCGGCGCCAGGTGCGCATCGATGTTGGCCTTGATGCCCTCCGGGCTTTCGTAGCCATAGGCCAGGCCGCCGATGGTGGTGGCCTCGCCGATGCCTTCCACGCCATCACTGCAGCGAACACGCAATACCACAAGGGTCTGCTGCTGCATGGTGTGCATCGCCAGCTTGTGCGGGCGAATGGTCGGCAGGTCTACGATAATTGCCTCGATACGTTCAATCAGCACACTTGTCATTGTTGCCAGGTCCCGTTGTTTCGGGCTGCCAGCCGCAGGCCCGAGTGGTGCATTTACTTGCTTGTTCAAGGATTGCGCGAGACCCTGATAGCCGTCCAATATCGAATGAATCTCCCACCATACCCTGGAGGTCTGATGGAGCTGCGCCACTTGCGTTACTTCAAGGTCCTGGCCGAAACCCTGAACTTCACTCGCGCCGCCGAGCTGCTGCACATTGCCCAGCCGCCGCTGAGCCGGCAGATCAGCCAACTCGAGGACCAGCTCGGTACCTTGCTGGTAGTGCGCGAGCGCCCGCTGCGGCTGACAGAGGCGGGTCGCTTCTTCTACGAACAGAGCTGCACCGTGCTGCAGCAGCTGCAGAACATCAGCGACAACACCCGTCGCATTGGCCAGGGCCAGCGCCAGTGGCTGGGGATCGGCTTCGCCCCGTCGACCCTGTACAAGGTGCTGCCGGAGCTGATCCGCGAGCTGCGCCAGGACAGCGAGCTGGAACTGGGCCTCAACGAGATGACCACGCTGCAGCAGGTGGAGGCGCTGAAAAGCGGGCGCATCGACATCGCCTTCGGGCGCATTCGCATCGATGACCCGGCGATTCACCAACAAGTGCTGTGCGAGGACCCGCTGGTGGCGGTATTGCCCAAGGATCACCCGCTGGCGAGCAGCCCGCTTACACTTGCCCAGCTGGCTGGCGAGGCGTTCATCCTCTACCCGGCCAACCCGCGGCCCAGCTATGCCGACCATGTGCTGGCACTGTTCGCCCACCACGGCATGAGCATCCACGTCAGCCAATGGGCCAACGAACTGCAGACCGCCATCGGCCTGGTGGCCGTCGGCGTGGGCGTGACCCTGGTGCCGGCGTCGGTGCAACAGCAGCACCGCACCGATATCGAATATGTAAGCCTGCTCGACAGCGGCGCCGTCAGCCCGATCATCCTCAGCCGGCGCAAGGGCGATGTGAGCCCGATCGTGCAGCGCTGCCTGACATTGATTGCACAACAGGCCGAATGAGCACGCGCTCCCTGACCTCAACGGTCTGGCTAAACACCTGCCCCCTGTGGGAGCGGGTTCACCCGCGAACACGGGCGAAGCCCGTGCCATGCACCGAGTTGAATTCTTCGCGGGTAAACCCGCTCCCACAGGGTCCGCGTCTGTCTGTAGGCGCACTTTTGTGTCACACCCCGGCCATCATCAACCAACAGGAATACCCAGCATGATTCACGGCAAGACACTGCAAGCATGGTGCAGCTCCCACCCCCTGATCGACGACCTGGTGGCCCTGCGCGAAACCCGTTGGTTCAACCCGCACATTGCCCCGGCCGCCCAAGCCCTGGCCGACGTCGGTTTAAGCGCCGCCGATGTCAGTGCTGCCAGTGCCCGCCTGGCACGCTTTGCCCCCTACCTGGCCAGCGTGTTCCCGGATACCGCCGCCACCGGCGGCATCATCGAGTCACCACTGCGCCCGCTGCCCAAACTGCATGCCACCTTGCTGCAGGCAGCGGGCCTGCCTGCCAGCGGTTCACTTTGGCTCAAGGCCGACAGCGAGCTGCCGATCTCTGGCTCGATCAAGGCCCGCGGCGGTATTCATGAAGTGCTCAAGCATGCCGAAGACCTTGCCCTGGCAGCCGGCCTGATCAGCCTCGACAGCGATTACCGGGAACTGGCCAGCGACCAGGCCCGGCAATTCTTCAGCCAGTACAAGGTTGCGGTCGGCTCGACCGGCAACCTCGGCCTGTCGATCGGCATCATGAGCGCCAGACTGGGCTTTCAGGCGACCGTGCACATGTCGGCCGATGCCCGCCAGTGGAAGAAGGACAAACTGCGCGCCCATGGCGTGAACGTGGTCGAGTACGAAAGCGACTACAGCGTGGCGGTGGAGCAAGGGCGCCAGCAGGCGGCGGCGGACCCGGGCTGCTACTTCGTCGACGACGAGAACTCGCCACACCTGTTCCTCGGCTATGCCGTGGCGGCCGAGCGGCTGGCCGCCCAGTTCGAAGCCGCGGGCATCAAGGTAGATGCCGAGCACCCCTTGTTCGTCTACCTGCCCTGTGGGGTCGGCGGTGGCCCCGGTGGCGTGGCGTTCGGCCTGAAGCTGATCTGGGGCGACCATGTGCACTGCATCTTCGCCGAGCCCACCCACTCACCGTGCATGTTCCTGGGGGTGTATAGCGGTTTGCATGACGCCACCAGCGTGCAGGATTTCGGCATCGACAACCTGACCGCCGCCGACGGCCTGGCGGTGGGCCGCCCTTCCGGCTTTGTCGGCAAGGCGATGCAGCGTTTGCTCGATGGTTATTACACGGTCAGCGACGAGGCGCTGTACCGGCTGTTGGTATTGGCCCATGACCAGGAGAATGCGCGGCTGGAGCCTTCGGCGCTGGCGGGGATGCCGGGCATGGTCAGGGTGCTTGAAGCGCCTGAGTACCTGGCGCGCATGGGCCTGTCGGCCGGGCGCATGGGCCGGGCTACGCATCTGGTGTGGGGGACCGGTGGCAGCATGGTGCCGGACGCGGAGTTTGCGGCCTATCTGGCTAAAGGCAGGGGCTGAGAGTTATTGGGGGGCAGCGCTATACCTGTGGGAGCGGGTTCACCCGCGAACACGGGCGAAGCCCGTGCCATCCACCGCGGTGTCTGCTTCGCGGGTGAACCCGCTCCCACAGGGATCGCGCCAGCTTTCAAATAGTGAGCAAGGCAGTTGCTCCTTTGCTGCTAGACCGCCAGGCGATCACCGCGCAGCCAGTCGATAAACCGCGCAAACAACTCCGACTGCGAGTTGATCTCCAGCTTCAGGTACAGGTTCTTGCGGTGCATGCGTACGGTTTCCGGCGAGATGCCCAGCTCCAGCGCGGTGGACTTCACCGAATGCCCACGCAAGATCATGTGCGCCACCTCCCGCTCACGGTCGGTCAGCACCTGGCAGCCGAAACTGTCGAACGCCGCCTGCAGGCTGCCACGCTCCGCCGAAGCGGGGCCGGGCTCCAGATGGTGCCGGGCGTAGCGCCCCAGCAGCTCGCGTACCATCGGCTCCAGCGCACGCAGCAGGTCGATCTGCCCCGTACTCAGGCGCGTGCCGCTGCAGCCCTGGAACAGGCTAAGCGACAACTTGCGGCCAGCGCTGAGGTCGACGATGTAGTAGCTGTCTTCACTGCAACCGGTACCCAGGTAGTAGGCCTTGTAGTAGTCGCTGTCGAAGAAGTTGTCCGGGGCGATTTCCTGCAGGTGGTAGAAGCCCTCGGCCAGGCCGCTCTGCACGGCCAGGCAGAACGGGTCGAGCAGGTAGCCGGCAGTGAAGTAGCGCTCCAGCACGGCGGCGCGGTGCAGGTCGGGGATGCCTTGCTGGTACAACAGTTGCGGTGCCCGCCCCTGGCACTCGAGGCTGATCATCATCGATTCCACCCGCACCAGCTGGCCGATGGCGGCTGCCACATGCGCCAGCGCCTCGGGCGTTTCGCTGTGGGCCAGTGCGCGCTGCAGCGCCGCATGCCATTGCTGCAGCGCGCCCAGTGAAAGGGTAAGCGGGGTGTCGGGAGAGGCCTGGGTCATGCCCGGCAGTCTAGCCTGCCAGGCACGCCCGCGCACAGCCCTTTGCGCCAGGTTCATCGGCCCTGGTACAGGCCAAGCGCCGTGAGTTCGCGCGCGGTTTCGATGATGCACTGGCGCAGGGTTTCGACGATCTCGTCCACTTGCGCATGGGTAATGATCAACGGCGGCGACATCACGTTCAGGTGCATGATCGGCCGCACCAGCAGCCCTTTGGCCTGGGCCTTGCTGTGGATGCGTTCGCCAATGTTCACCTCGTCCGCAAACAGCGCCTTGCTGGCCTTGTCGGCAACGAACTCGACACAGGCCATCAGCTTCATGCAGCGCACATCCCCCACCAGCGGCAGCTCGCGCAGGCTTTGCAGGCGCTGTTCCAGGTAGCCGCCAACGTCCTTGACGTGCTCCAGCAAATGCTCGCGTTCGATGATCTCGATGTTCTTCAGCGCCGCGGTGCAGCACACCGGGTGGCCACTGTAGGTGAAGCCGTGGGTGAAGCAGCGGCCCTTGCCCGGCTCGGCGATCACCTGCCAGATGCGCTCGGAGAAGATGCACGCCCCCAGCGGCAGGTAGGCCGAGGTCAGGCCCTTGGCGGTAGTGATGATGTCGGGGGTTACGCCGAACAGTTCCTCGCTGGCGAAGAAGGTGCCCAGGCGCCCGAACGAGGTCACCACTTCGTCGGCGACGAACAGGATGTCGTAGGTCTGGCACAGCTGCCACATGCGCTGGAAGTAACCCTTGGGCGGAATGATCACCCCGCCCGAGCCCATGATCGGCTCGGCGAAGAACGCCGCCACGTTGTCGGCCCCCAGCGAAAGGATCTTGTCCTCGAACTCGGCCACCAGGAAGTCGAGGAACTCGGCCTCGTCCATGTCGTGCGGGGCGCGATACGGGTTGGGGTTGGACACATGGTGGATCAGGTCGTGGTGATAATCGAACTCCGGCACCCGGTCAGCGGCCTTGTTGCCGATCGACATGGTCAGCGTGGTGGAGCCGTGGTAGGCGTTGTAGCGGGCGATGATGTGCTTCTTGTGCGGCTTGCCACGGCAGTTCTGGTAGTACTGGATCAGCCGGTAGGCAGTGTCGACCGCGGTCGAGCCGCCGGTGGTGAGGAACACATGGTTCAGATCGCCCGGCGCCAGCTGCGCAAGCTTCTGGCACAGCTCGATGGCCACGTCGTTGGCCATGTCGGAGAACGGGTTGGAATAGGCCAGCTGGCGTACCTGGTCGGCGATGGCCAGGGCCATTTCCTCGCGGCCCAGGCCAATGTTGGTGCACCACATGCCGCCGACGGCATCGAGGAAGCGGTTGCCGTGGGTATCGCGGATGTAGGCGCCCTCACCGGCAACGATGTTCAGCGCGCCTTGCTCGCGGTGCTCGTCGAACACGTGGTAGCCGTGCATGTAGTGGGCCTTGTCGGCTTCCACCAGCGGGTCGTGGGCAATGGCGAATGCTTTGCTTGGGGTGGCCATGGGCAGCTCCTTGGCAGTGATCGTTGGGCAGTGTTCAGAAACCGGTCTTGACCGTGCTCCAGACCCGGGTGATGGCGCGCATGTCCTTCGGGCTCTGGGTTTTCTGCGCGAACAGGCGCTCGCGGGTTTGCGCGTCGGGGTAGATGGCCGGGTCCTGGCGGATCTCGTCGCGCACCAGCGCCGTGGCGGCGGCGTTGCTGTTGGCGTAGTGGATGTAGTCGGTGACCTTGGCCATGGTCTGCGGCTGCAGCAGGAACTCGATGAAGCGGTGGGCGTTGGCCGCGTGCGGCGCATCCTTGGGGATGTACAGGTTGTCGAACCAGATCAGCGAGCCTTCCTGGGGGATGAAGAACGACAGCTTGATGTCCTTCTTCGCTTCCACCGCGCGGGCCTGGGCGGTGGCGTAGTCGCCGGACCAGGTCAGGGCCAGGCAGACATCGCCGTTGGGCAGGCTGGTGAGGTAGTTGACCGAATCGAACTTGCGAATGTACGGGCGAATGCCCAACAGCAGTTGTTCGGCCGCCTTGAGGTCGGCCGGTGATGCGCTGCGTGGGTCCTTGCCCAGGTACTGCAGGGCCAGCGGGATGACTTCGGTCGGCGCGTCCATCAGGGTGACGCCACAGTCGGCGAAGCGCGAGACGATCCTGGGGTCGAACAGCATGGCCAGCGAGCCGATGGGGGCATCGGGCATGCGCGCGGTGATCTTGTCGACGTTGTAGGTTACCCCCGAGCTGCCCCAGGTATAGGGCGCCGAATATTTCAGGCCGGGGTCGTAGCCTTGCAGGTTGTTCACCACCTGCTGGTCGAGGTTGTGCCAGCTTGGCAGTTGCTGCTTGTCCAGCGCCTGGAATACCCCGGCGCTGATCAGCGGGGGGACCAGAGAAGCGTTGAGCATGACCAGGTCGTAGCCGGAGCGGCCGGTGAGCAGTTTGGTCTGCACCGTTTCGTAGCCGTCGAAGGTGTCGTAGATGACCTTGATGCCGGTGGCCTTCTCGAAGTCGGCCAGGGTGGTTTCGCCGATATAGTCGGTCCAGTTGTACAACCGCAACGTGTTACCGCTGTCCACCTCTGCCGCCTGGGCCAGGCTGGCGCCAGACGCCAGCAGCAGACCGCCAATCACCTTCAGTACCTTGCGCATGGCAACTCCATCGTGTGAATGCTCGGGATCGAGCCGATGGGGGCACTATCGAGGGATTTGCCGAAGGGGGACATACCCCGAATGTGTGGGTGGTCGCTTTTTGGCGGAATGTCGTACGCCGACAGAATTCTGGGGCTGCTTTGCAGCCCTTTCGCGACACAAGGCCGCTCCCACAGGTTCACTGCCGGCTTCGAAGGCTGCGCAGTCCTTGTGGGAGCGGCCTTGTGTCGCGAAAGGGCCGCAACGCGGCCCCAGTGGCTGGTACAGGAGAAAAGTCAGGTTAGTGGGTAAAGCGCCTCATCAAACTGCTCCAGGCGCGGGAACACCAGTGGCTGGTCGTCCGGGAGCTGCTCCAGGCGCTGCCGGTACTGCTGCAAGAACACCTGCCGCGCCTCGTCACTGATGTACGGCACATGCCAGGCCACGAACGGCGGCAGCACCTCGAACCCCACATAGGCCAGCGTGCCGCGCAAGATCGGCCGCAGCATGTCCTCCAGCGGCCCATGAATCGCCCCGTCGCCAAACATGTGCTCGCGCCCGCCCAGGGTCACGGTCACCAGCGCTTTCTTGCCCGCCAAACCGCCCTGGTCGTAGAAGCGCTTGCCGCCATAGCACACCCCCGACACCAGCACACGGTCGATCCAGCCCTTGAGCATGGCCGGCGCCGAGAACCAGAAGATCGGGAAGTTCAGCACCAGCAAGTCGGCCCACAGCAGCTTGTCCAGCTCCTGCCGGATATCCGCGGCAATGGCGCCACGCTTGACCCCTTGGCGCTGCTCCAGGGCATACACCAGGTACTCGGAGTTCTCGCGCTGGCTGAAGTCATCGGCGCTGGCCACCGGGTTCCAGCCCATGGCGTACAGGTCGCTGACCTGCACCTGGTGGCCCTGGGCGCGGAAGGTTTCCACGGCCTGGTCACGCAGGGCAGCAGTGAACGATTGCGGCTCGGGGTGAGCGTGGACGATCAGTACATTCACAAACATTCTCCTCACACAAAACAGGTTGTCTTCCAGCTGTGCTCAGCACTGCACCGCTTTCACCTCGACGAACTCGGCCAGGCCCTCCTCGCCCCACTCGCGCCCGTTGCCCGACTGCTTGTAGCCACCAAACGGTGCCTGGTAGTTGAACCCGCCACCGTTGATGAAGCACTGCCCGGCGCGTATCTGCCGCGCCAGGGCCAGGCCGTGCTCACGGCTACCGGCCCACACCGCACTGGACAGGCCGAACGGCGAATCGTTGGCCTGGGCCAGCGCCTGGGCCTCGTCGGCATAGGGGATCAGGCACAGCACCGGGCCGAAGATTTCCTCCTGGGCGATGCGCATGCGGTTGTCGACATCGGCGAACAAGGTCGGCGCCACGTAGAAGCCGCGCTCGAAGCCGGCTGGCGTATCACCGCCGCACAGCAGGCGCGCGCCCTCTTCCTGGCCCAGGCGAATGTAGTCGAGCACGGTGCGCCGCTGGCCTGCCGAACACATCGGCCCGAGGAAGCTGGCCGGGTCACGCGGGTCGCCCATGACCAGCGCACGGGTCTCGGCCTCGGCAATCTCCAGCGCCTCGGCGTAGCGGCTGGCCGGCAGCAACATGCGGGTCAGGGCCGTGCAGGTCTGCCCCGAGTTGATCATCACGTCCTGCACGCCATGGCGCACCGCCGCGTGCAGGTCGGCGTCGGCGGTGATCAGCAGCGGCGACTTGCCGCCCAGCTCCAGGCACACCCGCTTCACCGTCGGCGCGGCCGCCTGTGCCACGCGCACCCCGGCGCCGGTGGAGCCGGTGAACGACACCATGTCCACCTGCGGGTGCCGGGCCAGGGCCTCGCCAACCTTGGCCCCCGGCCCGCTGACCAGGTTGAACACCCCGGCCGGCAGGCCGATGGCCTCGATCATCTCGGCCAGCAGGAACGCATGCAGCGGTGTTTCCTGGCTGGGCTTGACCACCACCGTGCAGCCGGCGGCCAGAGCCGGCGCCAGCTTGCCGACCATCTGGTGCAGCGGGTAGTTCCACGGGTTGATGAACGCGCACACGCCAACGGCTTCGCGGTACACCAGCGAGTTGCCGACTTCGCGCACCTCATCCATCAGCCCGGCCAGTTCGGCGTACTGCTCCAGCCCGGCAATCGGGCCCTCCACCTGTACCGCCTGGCACCACTGCACCGGCATGCCCAACTCGTCGGTGATGACCGAGGCCATTTCCGCCGCGCGGCTTTTCAGCTGTGCAGCCAGCGCCGTTATATAGCCGGCACGTACGCTGGACGGCGTGCGCGACCAGCCATCGAAGGCCCGCCGCGCGGCCATGACCGCCCGTTCGACATCGGCCTCGGCGCCCAGCGGCACCCGGCCGATGGCCTGTTCGGTGGCCGGGTCGATCACCTCGGCCATGCCCTGCCCGCTCGGTACCTGCCAGGCGCCGTCGATGTACAGCCGCGCATACTCACGCATGGCCGTAGTCCCGTTTCAGTTCGTCGGCACAGTAGGCGATGCGTCGGCAGGCATCGATCAGCGCCGCATTGCCCAGCACCAGGCCCAGGCGGATATGCCCGGCAGCGCTGGGACCGAACGCTTCGCCGGCAAGCACCGACACGCCCTGGCTGTCCAACAGGTAGTCGGCAAAGGTCTGGGCAGATACGCCGGTCTCGCGGATATCGACCATCACGAACATGCCGCCATCGGGCTTGAGCACCTTGATGCCCGGGCAGTCGGCCAACTGCTCGCACACCAGGTCGCGACGCTGGCGATAGGCTTCGCGCATAACATCCAGTTCCGGCAGCTGCTGCTCCAGTGCCACCACGGCGGCGTCCTGGATGAAGTCCGGCGAACCGTACAGCATGCACAGGGCGAGGTTTTCCAGATGGGTGGCAAGTTCGGTCGAACCGACCACCCAGCCCACCCGCCAACCGGTCATGGCATGCGACTTCGACAGGCTGTTGAGGGTGGCGGTGCGCTCGGCCATGCCCGGCAGGCTGCCAGGGCTGACATGCTCGCCGTCGTACAATAGCTCGCTATACACCTCGTCAGAGATCAACCACAGATCGTGGGCGATGCACAGCTCGGCCAGCGCCTCCCAGGTGGCGCGCGGCAGGCTCGCCCCCGAGGGGTTGTGCGGGCTGTTCAGGGCCAGGGCGCGGGTGCGCGGGGTGATGCGCGCGGCCACGTCACGCGGGCACACGCGAAAGCCGTTCTCCGGCTTGACCGGCACCGGTACCACCTTGGCGCCACAAGCCCCGAACACCGCCTCGTAGGTAACGTACATGGGCTCGGCGACAATTACCTCGTCACCCGGGTCGAGCACGCACTGGGCCACGCAGTACAGCGCGCACTGGGCCCCCGCCAGCACCGTCACCTGGTCGGCATCGACGGCCTGGCCGCTGCGCTGGCGGTGGCGGTTGGCGATGGCCTGGCGCAGCGCCAGCTTGCCGCGCACATCGGCGTAATGGGTGTGGCCCGAACGCAGGCTGTCGATGGCCGCCTCGACGATCGGCGCGGGGGTGTCGAAGTCCGGGTCACCCACCGAAAGCAGCAGGATATCCCTACCCTCGGCCTGCAGCGCCAGGGCGCGATAGTGGATGTCCCAGGCCGCAGCCCCGTCGCCGGCGATGTGTTGAGTGAGCTTGGCGTAGCGCATGGCAATCTCCCTTCATTGGCAGTTCAGTCGACGAGAATCTTCGGGTTGGAACTGCCCCATACGGTGTAGAGGTCGGCGAGCAACGCGCCGTTGATTTCTTCTATCTCGGCCTGGGTGATCTCCCCCCCGGCCTGTTTGCCGAACAGCACCACTTCGTTGCCCCCTTTCACATCGGGGAAGTCGGTGACATCGACCATCAAGGTATTCATCGACACCTTGCCCACCACTGGCACTCGGTGGCCGTTGATCAGCACATGGCCCTTGTTGGTGAACACCCGGCGGTAGCCATCGGAGTAACCCACGGTGATGTTGGCCAGGCGCGAATCACGCGCCAGGGTGAAGGTGCGGTCGTAGCCGACGGTGTTGCCTGCCGGGTAGCTGTGCACCGCCGCCACGTGCGACTTGAACTGCATGACACGTTGGTATTCGGTGCGCGTCGGCACGGTGTCGCCGAACAGCGCGCCACCGGTACGCACCATGTCCAGGTGCGCTTCCGGCACTTCCAGCGTAGCGAAGGAGTTGGCGGCATGCAGGGTGAGCTTGCTGCGATCAAGCTTCGCGTGCTTGATCAGCCAGTCGGTCTGTTCGTTGAACGCTGCCAGGCCTTTGCGCACATCGTCCTTGTCTTCCACGGCGAAGTGAGTCATCAGCGCGACCAGCTGGAGGTGCTTCTGGTCAGTGATCTGCAGCGCTTCACCCCGGCCGGACCAGGTGGTCATTTCCACGCCGTTGCGGCTCATGCCGCTGGAATTGAGCGCCATGTGAATGCGCAGGGTCTTGCCGTGGCGTTCGGCGATGGCATCGAGCTGGCGGGCGAACTCGGCGCTGCCAACCAGCTCTTCCATGTCGTACTGCAAGGCATCTTCCACTTCGCCGAGGCTGGCCAGGCGTACCCGCACCAGTTGCCCGGTGAAGCCGCTGGCGCGGACCACGCGTGCCTCCTCGTTGCTGGCCACCGCCACGCAGGGCACGCCCTGGGCGATGATCGACGGCATGACCAGGCCGATACCGTGGCCATAGGCGTCGGCCTTGAGCACGGCGCACAGCTTGGACTTGCCGCCCAGCTCGGCCTGCAAGGTACGGATGTTGTGTTGCAGTGCGCCGGCACTGATTTCGACCCAGGCGTTGCTGTTCTGCGCGGTCAGGGCGGTGGTGCCGTTGTCCATCGACAGGGGCGGTGCGGCGTACAGCGGGGCCTGGCCAGTGATCAGCAGAGCGAGGGATGCAGCCAGGAGGGTACGGCTAAATTGCATGGTGATTTCTCTTGTTGTTCGTGGTGTCTGCCGCTTAGCAGACGCAGGTGTGTTTGAGTTCGATGAAGGTGACGCCGGGGGTGGCGAAACCGCTGGCCAGATCGGCCTGCAGCGCGTCCAGGTCACGCGGCTGGCGCACCGTGCAACCAAAGGCGCGGGCCAGGCCGATGAAGTCCGGGTTGCGTGGCAGTACGCCGACCGGCTCGATGTCCAGCCCGAGCATGTCGTCGCGGATCTGGCCAAGGGCGTCATTGTTCCATAACAGCACGACCAGTGGCCGGTCCAGTTCTTCGACTGCCGTGGCCAGCTCCTGGGCGGTGTAGAGGAAGCCGCCGTCGCCCACCAGCACCAGGCCTGGGCGATGGTCGCTGGCGAACATGCCGCCGATGCCGGCCGGCAGGCCATAGCCAAGGGTGCCGTAGCCGGTGGGGTGCAGCCAGCTGCGCGGCGCCCGGCTGGCGAAGGCGTAGTTGCCGGTGTAGGCCAACTGGGTCATGTCGCTGCTGACGAAGGCATCGTCGGGCAGCACGGCGGCAATGCGGTCGAGAATCGCCTGGTGCACGGCCTGCAGTGGCGCATGCCCGCCGCGAATGGCCTGGCGCAGGTTGGCCACGGCTTCGCTGGCCTGGGCCGGGTCACGATCCAGCGCTGGCAGGTGCTCGAGCAGGCCGGCCAGGGTTTGCCGGGCATCCCCGTGCAGCGCTATGGCACAGGGGTAGAAGTCGTTGAACTTGCGCGGGTCGATGTCCACGCGTAGCAGCTCGCCGCTGATCGGCAGGCGCTCGCGCCAGAAGTCGGTGTCGGCCATTTCGGTACCTACTGCCAGCACCACGTCGGCCTGGCTGATCAGCTGCCAGCCGGGCTCGACGCACAGGCTGGCGCCGGCATTCAGTGGCGCGTCCGCTGGCAGCAGGCCCTTGCCGGCCACGCTGGTGAACAATGGCGCTGCCAGCCGAGTGCTAAGCTGCTGCAGCTGCTCGGCCGCGTGCAATGCCCCTCCGCCGGCAATGATCATCGGGCGCTTGGCGGCGGCCAGTTTCATGGCGGCCTGGTCGAGGATGTCGCGGCAAGGCTGGCCGCGCCCGGGACGGCGCACTACCTCATTGCTCCAGTCACGGCTGACCGGTGCGGCCAGTACGTCCAGCGGCACCGAGATGTGCACCGGGCGCGGCCGTTCGCTGTCGAACACAGCCCATGCGCGGGCGATCAGTTCGGGCAGGTCGTCGCCGCGCAGGGCCACGGCGGAGAACGCGGTAATCGGCGCGGTCATGGCGCGCTGGTCCTGGGTTTCGTGCAGGCAGCCCCAGCCCTTGCCCAGGCTGGCAGTGTGGTTGACGCTGGAAATCACCAGCATCGGGATGGAGTCGGCGTAGGCCTGGCCGATGGCGGTGGCGGCATTGGTCACGCCCGGGCCGGTGATGACGAAGCACACCCCCGGTTTGCCGCTTACCCGTGCATAGCCGTCGGCCATGAAGCCGGCGCCCTGCTCGTGGCGGGTCAGCACATGGCGGATGCCGCTGCCCGGCAGGCCGCGGTACAGCTCCAGGGTGTGCACGCCGGGGATGCCGAAAACCGTCTCCACGCCGTAGTTGGCCAGCAGGCGCACCAACGCCTGGCCGGCGGTCGGGGTGTGCTTATTCATTTCGTTCTCCTTGCGCCTGGCCGAGGCGGATCAGCGCGTCGACCGCGGTGGTGCCGTGGGCACCGACCATCAATGGGTTCACATCCAGCTCCAGCAGTTGCCCGGCGTTCTCGCAGGCGTAGTCGGCCACCGCGCGGATAGCCGCAACCAGTGCGTCGAGGTCGGCGGCCGGGCGGCCACGGAAGCCTTGCAGCAGGCTGGCACTGCGTAGGCCGAGCAGCGCGCTGCGGATGGCATCGTCGGTGGTCGGCAGCAACAGGCTGACGCTGTCCTTGAGCAGCTCGACCAGCACGCCACCGGCACCGATCACCAGGGCCAGGGCGAAGTCGTGCTCGCGCTTGATGCCGACGATCAGTTCGGCCAGCGGCGGCTCGGCCATCGGTTCGAGCAGCACCTGGTCGAACGCTACCTGCGGGGCGTAGGCGGCGATGCGCTGGCGCATCTGCACCAGCGCACCCTCGAGGGCGGCGGCATCGCGCAGGTTCAGCGCCACCGCACCGGCTTCGGTCTTGTGCGGCAGTTGCGCGCTGACCGCCTTCAGTACCAGCGGGTAGCCGACGCGGGCGGCATCTGCCACGGCGCGCTCGGGTGTGCTCAGCACCCCTGCCGGTACCGGCAGGCCGAAGGCACGCAGGGCTTGCTTGGATTGCCATTCGTCCAGCAGCTGGCCCTCGCCCGCGATGGCCTTCGGGCACAGCGGCACCCGCGCGGCCTCACCCTGTTCCAGTAGCCGCTGGCGGTTGCGCTGGTAGGTGACGATGCGGCCCCAGGCTGCCAGGCCATCCTCCACGCCCTGCAGGGCGGCGATGCCACGCGCGTGCAAACGCTCGCGCGCGCAGGCGGGCAACAGCTCCGGGAATGCCGAGGTGACGAAGCCGATCTTGCCGTGGCGCTCCAGTACATCGCAGTACAGCGCCAGCAGCAGGTCGCATTCCTTGCGTTCGCCGGTGAACGCCGCCGGGTAGTCCAGCACCAGCATGGCCGCGTCGGCTGCGCCGCTCAGGGTGCTGTCGAGCATGCGTTGCAAGGCCGCTGCATCACCCCAGATGGCCGTGGTGAAGTCCAGCGGGTTGACCAGGTTGGCATAGGCCGGCAGCACCTCGGCCAACTGCGCCACCTGCCCTTGTTCGAGCTTCGGCAGGACCAGCTGGTTGCGCTCGGCATAGTCGGCGATCAAGCCGGCATCGCCACCCGAGCAGGCCAGGGCGATCAGCTCGCCATTCACCGGAAGGCGCCCACAGGCGGCGGCCTTGAGGGTTTCAACGAAGCTCACCGGGCCACTGACGCGGATCACGCCCAGGCGCTGGAACAGGCTGTCGTACAAGGCATCGGAGCCGGACAGCGAGCTGGTGTGGCTGAGCGCCAGTTCGGCGCCAATCTGCGAAACGCCGGTCTTCAGCGCAATGATCGGCGTGCCCTGCTGCAATGCCTTGCAGGCAGCACGGGCGAAGCCCGGCACGTTCTTCAGGCCTTCCAGGTGCAGGCCGATGGCGGTTACCCGTGGGTCGTCGAGCAGCACGTCCATCAGCTCGGCCACGCCCAGTTGTGCCTGGTTGCCGACCGAGGCCATGTAGGCCACCGGCAGCGATCGGTCGCTCATCGACAGGTTGTAGGCGAAGTTGCCGCTCTGGGTGAGGATCGCCACGCCCTTCTCCACCTGCTGGCCACCATGGGCCACCGGCCACAGGGCAGCGCCGTGCAGGTAGTCGAGCAGGCCGTAGCAGTTGGGGCCGAGCAAGGCCATGTTGCCGGCGGCGGTGAGCAGGCGCTGCTGCAGCTGGCGGCCCTCTTCGCCGCTTTCGGCAAAGCCCGAGGCATAGCAGATGGCGCCACCGGCGCCGCGTGCGGCCAGCTCGGCAACACACTGCAGGGTCAGTTCGCGGTTGGTGGCGATGAACACCGCGTCCGGGGCATGGGGCAAGTCGGCCACACGTGCTACACAGGGAATGCCTTCGAGGCTGTCATGCTGCGGGTTGACCAGCCACAGCTCGCCACCAAAGCCACCTTCGGCGCAGCGCTTCAGCGCCCGCGCCATGCTGCGCCCGCCGACGAAGGCCAGGTGCCGGGGGGCCAGCAGGCGCTTGAGGTTGTCACGAATCGAATGCGACATGGGTGTTCTCCTGGCGTTCAGCGCAGCAGCGGGCGCAGCAGTTCGCGGGCGATGATGTGCCGCTGGATTTCCGAGGTGCCTTCCCAGATGCGCTCGATGCGTGCGTTGCGCCAGATGCGCTCGACCGGCCCTTCATCCATCAGGCCCATGCCGCCAAAGATCTGCACGGCTTCGTCGGCAACCTTGCCCAGCACCTCGCTGGCGAACAGCTTGGCCATGCCGGCCTCACCGTCGGTCATGCTGCCCTGGTCCATCTTCCAGGCGGTGTGCAGGGTGAGCATTTCCGCAGCGCGAATCTGCGTGGCCATGTCGGCCAGCTTGAACGACACGCCCTGGTAGCTGCCGATGGCCTGGCCGAACTGCTTGCGGTCGGCGGCCCATTGCAGCGACAGGTCGAGGGCACGCTGGGCCTGGCCCACGCAGTTGGCGGCGACCATCACCCGGCCGGCGGTGAGCCAGGCGTTGGCCACCTCCCAGCCCTTGCCGACCTCGCCCAGCACCTTGCTGGCCGGCACCTGGCAGTCGTCGAAGAACAGCTCGTAGGTGTGGTAGCCACGGTTGCTCACGCACTTGGGGCCACGGCGGATGGTCATGCCCGGCGTGCCACGGTCGACCAGGAAGGCCGTTACCGCGTTGCGCTTGCGCCCGTTGTGCTCGTAGGTGTCGGTGACGGCGAAGACGATGGCGAAATCGGCGTGGCCGGCATGGCTGATGAAGTGCTTGCTGCCGTTGATGACGAAGTCGTCACCCTGGCGCACGGCACGGGTCTTGATGGCGTTGGCATCGGAGCCGGCGCCCGGCTCGGTGAGGGCGAAGCAGTCGATCTTCTCGCCCTGCACGCAGGGCAACAGGTAGTCGTTGATCTGCTCGTCCTTGCAGGCCATGAGGATTTTCGATGGCCGCGCGACGAACACGTGCAAGGCCCAGGACACCTTGGACAGTTCGCGCTCGATAAGCGCCTGGGACAGATAGTCCAGGCCACCGCCGCCGACCTCCTCGGGCATGTTGAAGGCATAGAACCCGGCGGCGATGGCCTTGCCACGGATCTGCGCAGCCAGCTCGGGCGATACGGCATCGGCGCGGTCCACCGCCTCCTCATGGGGCAGCAGCTCCTTGGCGACAAAACTGCGTACCGCTTCCACCAACATTTCTTGTTCTTGGGTCAGTTGGAAATTCATCTGCGAAGGTCCTGGTGAGGGTCGGTTATCGGGTTACTGGCCGGTAAAACGGGGTGCGCGTCGCTCCACCGAGGCTTGCAGTGCCTCGGCACCGTCCTGGCTGCGGCCGCACAGCAGGCCGGCCTGGCGCTCGGCCTCCAGCTGCTCGGCCAGGGTGCGCCGCGCGCCATCGCGGATCAGCCGCTTGGTCTGCGCGTAGGCGAAGGTGGGGCCGTTGGCCAGGCGCCCGGCCAGCTCGGCGGCCACGGCGGGCAGTTGCTCGTCGGCACAGACTTCGCTGACCAGCCCGGCCGCCAGGGCACGTTCGGCACCCCACAGTTCATCGAGGAACAACAGGCGCTTGGCCTGCTCGCTGCCGATCAGCCGTGGCAGGTGCCAGCTGGCACCGGCATCGGGGCTGTAGCCCATGCTGGTGTAGCCGGCCTTGAAGCGCGCCGAGGCCGCGGCGATGCGCAGGTCGCAGCACAGGCTGAGGTCCATGCCACCGCCCACGGCGGTGCCGTTGATGGCAGCGATGGTGGGCTTGTCGAGGCTGTGCAGGCGCAACATCAGGGCGTGGGCGGTTTCGGTCCAGCCGTAGCTTTCCAGGGTGCCCTGGGCCTCGGCCGCGGCCCATTCGGCCAGGTCGGCACCGGCGCAGAAGCTGCGGCCGCTGCCGGTCAGCACCACCACGCGCACGGTCGGGTCGCTGTTGCAGGTTTCCAGCAGGGCGTGCAGTTGCTTGAGGGTGGGGATGTCCAGCGCATTGCGCTGCTCGGGGCGGTTGAGGGTGATCCAGGCAACGCCGGCTTCGACCTTGCTCAACAGTGACGACGACGGGGTGGTCATGGGGGGCCTCGGTGTTGTTGTGATGGTTTGAGAGGGCTTGATGAGGGAGATACTAAACGAGTGTTCAACAAGGCGGCAATTGGGCGGGGATGGGGCTGTAACAACGCTTGAAAACGATATATATCGTTGTTTTTATTAGCTTTATTTGTTGTATCAAGGTTGAGATAGGAGGTGGTTGTTACAACTTTGTACAACTGACGGATTGCTGGGGGCGCTTTGCGCCCCTTTCGCGACACAAGGCCGCTCCCACAAGTCATTCGCAGACTTCAGGTCTGCGCGGTACCTGTGGGAGCGGCCTTGCGTCGCGATGGGCTGCGTAGCAGCCCCCGAGATTGAAACCTCAGACCCCTGGCACGCTCGGCTCGAAGGCCCCCTGCCGACGGCGGTTGACGAAGAAGTACGCCGCGTAGCACAGGGCAATGAAGCCAAAGCCCCAGTACAACGACGGCCGCTGGGTTTCATCCAGCGCCAGGAACACGAACAGCGAGCTGCACAGGGTGATGCACAGCAGCGGCACCAGCGGGTACAGCGGCGCCTTGTACTTCAGGTCCTGCAGTTGCCCACCATCTCGCAGGTAGGCCTTGCGGAAGCGGTATTGCGCCAGGGCGATGACGATCCAGGTCACGGTGCCGGACATGCCACTCACCGCCATCAACACCATGAACAGAGTGTCGGCGGCAATGAAACTGGTCATCAGCGAGATCAGCGCGAAGCACAGGGTGATGCTCAGCGCACGCAACGGCACGCCACGCTTGCTCAGCGGCGACAGGCTTTTCGGCGCCATGCCGCTCTTCGACATGGCCCAGAGGATGCGCGTGGAGGCATACAGCCCGGAGTTGCCCACCGAAAGGATGGCGGTGAGGATGACGAAGTTCATCAGGTCGGCGGCAAAGGGAATACCCACCATGTCGAACACCTGCACGAACGGGCTTTCCATCAGCCCGGCCTGCTCGAACGGCACGATGGCCGAGAGCACGGCAATCGCCAGTACGTAGAAGATCAGCACGCGGAACACCACGTTGCGCACGGCCCGCGGGATGCTCTTTTCCGGGTGCTCGGTCTCGCCGGCCGCCACCCCCATGATTTCACAGCCCTGGAAGGCATAGACCACGGTCATCATCACCGCGAACACCGCCGACAGGCCATGGGGGAACAGCGACTCGCCCACCAGGTTGTCCAGCATCGGTGCTGGCGCCCCGCTGCTCAGCGGGATGGCGCCGAAGATCACCAACAGGCCGATGATGATGAAGCCGAGGATGGTCGCCACCTTGATCCCCGAGAACCAGTACTCCGCCTCGCCGAAGGCACGGGTGGCCAGGGCGTTGAGGCCGAACAGCACGACCACGAACAGCGCCGACCAATACCAGATCGGCACCTCCGGGAACCAGCGGGTCATCAGCATGCCGGCGGCGGTGAACTCCAGGCCCACGGTGGTGGCCCAGCTCATCCAGTACACCCAGCCGATCATGAAGCCGGTGGCCGGGCCGATGAACTTGGTGGCGTGGGCCTGGAACGAACCGGACACCGGCATCTGCACCGACAGCTCGCCCAGGCAGACCATCACTAGGTACATCAGCAAACCCGCGACCAGGTAGGCCAGGATCGCGCCTATCGGGCCACCCTGGTTGATGGTCACACCCGAGCCCATGAACAGCCCGGTGCCGATCACCCCGCCCAGCGACAGCATGAAGATGTGCCGGCTTTTCAGCGCGCGGGTGAGCTGGATCTTTTCGCGGTTGTCAGTCATGGCGCACCTCGCCTTTGCGGCCGGTGCCATACCACGCGGGGGTGCCGCACGGTGTGTTGGGAAGGAGGGGCTGAGCGCTACGGCATGTCATTATTCTTGTCTCCAATAAGCCTCATGGACCGCGTGCAACACGGTTGCCTTGGATTATTGGAAACGGATGTAAGGTGCCGTTGAACGAACGGATCGAAGATGTAAAAAGTCGTAAGGTTTTTGTACGTCAGCTCTGGATCAACTGTTCCAGAGTGGCGCGGGCCTGGGCAAGCTCGGTGGCCAGCGGCGCGGCGAGCGCTTTCAATGCCTGTTCGTCATGCTGCCGGGCAGCGTCCTCAAGGCGACGCAACAACGCAGCCAGCCCACAAAAGCCCAGGGAATCGCAACTGCCGGCCAGGCGGTGGGCCAGGTGCAGCACTTCGGTAAAGTCCTGGGCCGGCAGCGCCTCGGCCAACGCCGTGGCGTGATGTTCCAGCGACTGGCGCAGCACCTTCAACAGGCCTTGCAGCTTCTGTTCACCCAGCAGCGAGCGATGGGTGTCCAGCAACGACCAGTCCATTGTCGCGTCGACGCCAACCACTTCAGCAGGCGCCGCTTCGGCCAGCGCCTGGCGCAGGTTGTCCAGCCGCAGGGGCTTGGCCAGCACTCCCTGCATGCCGGCATCCAGGTAGCCTGGGACTTGCCCCGGCTGCACGCCAGCCGTCAGTGCCAGGACCCGGCTATGGCGGTTCGGCCCGGGCGTGGCACGCAGTTGCCGGCACAGCTCCACCCCGCTCATGCCGGGCAGATGCACGTCGAGCAGGATCAGGTCGAAGCGCCGCTGTGCGCAGGCCTGCAAGGCTTGCACGGCGTCTTCTGCAAAGCTCACCCGGTGGCCATCGCGCAGCAGCAAACCGCCGGCCACCTCGCGGTTCAGTGCCACGTCTTCGACCACCAAGATGTCCAGGCTGGCCATGGGCGACGGGGCTGGTGAACTGGCCAGCACTGGCTGCCCGCGGGCCAAGTCGAGCTCGAACCAGAAGCGACTGCCCTGCCCTTGCACGCTGTCCAGGCCAATGCAGCCCCCCAGTTTTTCCACCAGGTGCTTGCAGATCGCCAGGCCCAGGCCGGTGCCGCCGTAGCGCCGGGCCACCGCCTCGCTGGCCTGGACGAAGCGGTCGAAGACCCTGGCCTGCACAGCCGGCTCGATGCCGATGCCATTGTCGCTGACCGACACCTGCACGCGCTGCGAGCCCTGGTCACTGGCCAGTACCTGCACCGCAAGCCGCACTTGCCCCTGTTCGGTGAACTTGATGGCATTGGCCAGCAGGTTGCTGAGCACCTGGCGCAGGTACTGTTCGGCACCGTGCTGGTAATCGGCCAATTGCTCGTCGATATCCAGCTGCAGGGTGTCGCCATTGTCCCGGGCCATGGGTTCAAGCAGCGCCAGCACTTCCTGGCACAACTGGCGTAGCGAAAAACCGACCAGCTCCGCGCGGCTCTCGCCCTCCTCGAGCCGGGCGAAATACAGCACCTCGTTGAGAATCGCCAGCAACCCCTCGCCGGCCTTGTACAAGGCCTCGACGCGCTGGCGGTCGGCCGCCTCCAGCCGGCCGCCGCGCAGCAGCTCGGCCATGCCGAGAATGCCGTTGAGCGGGGTACGCAGCTCATGGCTCATGGTCGCCAGGAAGCGTGACTTGGCCAGGTTGGCGGCTTCGGCCTCGTCCTTGGCCCGGGCCAGGCTGGCGGTACGCCGCTCGACCATGGCCTGCAGTTCGTCGCGCTTGTCCTGCAGCGCCAGGCGGTCGCGCTCGCGGCGTTCGATGTCACTGAGGATGGCGCGGCGCATGTCATCCAGGGCATTGGCCACGGTGTCGATCTCGTCCGGGCGCGTTGACGGGCGGCGCCCCAGGCGCAACGGTTCCTGCCATTGGCCGGCGCCAATACGCCGGGCGAACTCGGCCATCACTTGCAGGTGGCGGGTGACCAGGCGGTAGAACAGCCCCGACAGCGCCACCGCCAGGCCACACAGGAACACGCCCATCCAAAGCAGGCTGGCAAGGCCAGTGGCATACAGCCGCCGGTGCACCGCGCCCAGGTCGATGCTCACTTCCAGCTCGCCCAGGTGCCTGGCCGGCCCCGAGGGCGGCTGGTAATCAAGGGGGAAACGTTCGATACGCAGCGGCCCCTTGGGCTCGGCGAGGCCGCGCAGCATCTGGAAATCGTCACTGACCAGACGCACCCGGGCGACATCGGAAAAGTCCACCAGGCCGCGCAATTGTGTATCCAGCTGTGCCTCATCCAGGTCCCACAGGCTGCGCTCCAGGCTGGCCAGGTAACCGGCGCGGATCAGCGCCATACGCGCCTCGATATCGCGCATTTCGCGGCGGTATTCGAAGTACAGCTGCACCGAGCTGGCCAGCACGGTAAAGCACAGGCTGAACAGCAGGATGAACAGCAGCAGGCGGCGCAGCAAGCCATCGGTGCGCAGGCGGATCATCGGGAGTCCGCCGGCAGGTTGACCATGTCGCGGTAGGTCACTTCGCTCTGCTCCAGCCAGCGCTCGATCTCGCCGGCCTGGTTCATGCGCAGCAACTGCGCGTCTATTTCGTCCATATGCTGGCTCAAGGGCGATTGCCGTGATATCGCGACGCGCAGGTAGTCCACGCTCAGGGCCGTGGGCAATACGCGGATGTCCTGCGCCCCGGGCAGCTTTTCGATGAACAGCTGGCCGGTGCGCCGCTCCTGGATCACGTAGTCGATGCGCCCACGGATCAGCTTGCCGAAGTTCTGCTGGCTGGACGAAACCCGTTCGATGTTCTGGTGGCGGGCGACGAAGCGGTCGAAGTCGGCGCCGTAGCTTTCGCCGTACAGCAGGCCGCCGCGGTAACTGGCCAGGTCTTCCAGGCGCTGGAACTGCACCGGCCGCAGGCGGTTGTAGAACACCGCCACTTCCTCGCGCACCACCGGCACCGTGGAAAAGCGCATGCGTTGGTCACGCTGGTCGCTGTTGTAGGCCAGCACCACGTCCACCCGCCCGGCGGCGGCGTCCATCAGGCAGCGCTTCCAGTTGCCCAGCACCACGGTCTGCACTTCGTAGCCCATGCGCGCGAACAGCTCTCGCACCACGGTGGGGGCCAGGCCGCGCACCTGGTGGCCGTCACTCCAGGAAATCGGCGGGTACACCGGGTAATCGCAATAGCGCACCGGCTGCTTTGCACTGGCCTGCACAGCGAACAATGCCAAGGCCAGCACCCAGGCGCTGCGGGTCATGCCGCCACGCTGGCGGTGAACAGGTAGCCGGTGCCGTGGATGGTGATGATCAGTTGGGGCTCGGCCGGGTCGTCGTGCAGCTTGCGCCGCAGGCGGCCGACCAGCACGTCGATGGAGCGGTCGTTGGGCACCCACTCGCGGTTGCGGATCTGGTCCATCAACTGGTCGCGGCTGAGGGTGTGGCCGCTGTTGCGCAGGAACACGCTGAGCAACTGGAACTCGCCATGGGTCAGCAGGGTTTGCCCGCCACGGGCGTCGATCAGGCGCCGGCGGTCGGTGTCCAGCGCCCAGTCGGCGAACTGCTTCAGCGATTGCGCGCAGGCCGGCGTCGGGTGCACCTCGCGGGCATGGCGCACACGGCGGACCAGGTTCTTGGCGCGGGATACCAGTTCGCGGGGGTTGAGCGGTTTGATCACGTAGTCGTCGGCGCCGCATTCCAGGCCGACGATACGGTCGATGTCGTCGTTGCGGCCGGTGATGAGGATGATGCCGACCTCCGAACGTACCCGCAGCTCACGGGTCAGGGTGAGGCCGTCCTTGCCGGGCAGGCGGATGTCCAGCAGCACCAGGTCGACATCCTGGCTGCCGAGCAGTGCTTCGGCCTTTTCCGCGGTGTCGGCGCAGTGCACGTCATAGCCTTCCTGGGACAGATAGGCCTGCAGCAAGTCACGAATAAGCGGATCGTCATCGACGATCAATACCCGAGGCGTCATTGCGTGTCGTCTCTTTTTTTTATTGGTTTGTTCTACACACTCGCGACAGCAGCCTACTCGTTACTGAACAGGCGATCAACAGCCCTCCGGCAGGCTGAAGCGACGCCGGCCACCGGCCTGCAGGCCATCGACCCAGGCCTCGCAGATCAGCACGCCCTGGTCGGGGGTGAAGGTACCGGGGTTGAGCCCCGACTCCAGCCACAGGCCATCGAGCAAGGCGCTCAGGCTGATGGCCGCGAGGTCGGCATCGAAGCCCTGCCAGCCCTCCTCCCCGGCCAGCGTGGCCAGCAGCCCGCTCAGCTCATTGCGGTACTCACCATAGGAATGGTCATGCACCTGATTGATCGCATCGGCGGTCTTCACCGCGCCCCAGAACGCCAGCCAGGCGTCGAGCAACTGCGGGTCGAGCAGCTCGGCGCAGAACGAGGCACGGAAGAACGCCGACAGCCGCTCGCGGGCATTGGGCGCGGCCTGGGCCATGGCCTCGCGCAGCAGGCCCATCACCCGACCGGTGACCGCCATGTAGGCTTCGGCCACCAGCTCATCCTTGCCGGCGTAGTGATGGCTGATCAACCCGACCGAAACCCCGGCTTCTGCCGAAATCTTGCGGATCGACGCACCCTGAAAGCCATGGCGCTTGAGGCAAACCAGGGTCGCCTCGACCAGGTTGGCTTTGCGCAATTCCGGCAGCATGCGGTGGTAGCGGGCTTCCTGGTTCATCGGCGGCTCTCGGGCTAGGGGCTGGACTGAACGACTGTACAACAAGCCGGACTGCGTGATAAACCCTTGCCAACCTTGCCCACAACAACAAAAACGGCTGCCATGAACGACCTGATCACACGTGACCTGGACCAGGGCCTGCTGACCCTGTCCTTCAACCGCCCCGACAAGCTCAATGCCGTGAACACCGCCATGTACCAACAGCTGGGCGACCTGCTGCTGGCAGCAGGTGAAGACCCTGATGTCGAAGCCATCATCATCACCGGTGGGCCGCAGTGCTTTACCGCCGGCAATGACTTGCGCGACTTCCTCGACAACCCGCCTGCCGACCTGGACAGCCCGGTGTTCCGCCTGATGCGGGTGGTGATGGGCCTGGACAAACCGCTGATTGCCGCGGTCAGTGGCGCGGCGATCGGCATCGGTGCCACCTTGCTGTTGCATTGCGACCAGGTGCTGGTCAGCCGAACGACCAAGCTGCGCATCCCTTTCGCGCCGTTGGGCGTGTGCCCAGAGTTTGGTTCCAGCCTGCTGCTGCCGCGTTTGCTTGGCCCTGCCCGGGCGGCTCGCCTGCTGCTGGCAAACGAGTTGCTCGACGGTGAACGGATGGTGGCCTGGGGGCTGGCCAATGAACTGCATGACGACGGTGAACAGTGCCTGGCAGCTGCCCGGCGCCTGGCGCGGCAGCTGCAAGGCTACCCGCAGGCGGCGCTGCGCATCAGCAAGCGGCTGCTCAAGGACGGCCAGCGGGCCGAGCTCGAGGCGACAGTGGCGCGGGAGGCCCGGTTGTTCATCGAGTGCTTGCGCACTGAAGAAGCGCGAGCGGTATTGCGAGGGTTGATCAAAGATTGAAAACCTGGGGCCGCGTTGCGGCCCATTCGCGACACAAGGCCGCTCCCACAGGTACAGCGACAACCTCGAGATCAACGCTGCACCCGCGGGCTTGCCGGCGATGGGCTGCAACACAGCCCCAGGAAAGCTCAGCCCCCCAGGATTGCTAATAGCCGGTCATCTCCAGATACCCACGGCCACCCGCACTCCCGGTCAAGCGCACTGGCCCCTCCCAATACGGGAACCGTGTATCCATCCAGGCCTGCGATTCCACAGCCTCGACCTGCACATCCACGCCATGCCCCGGCACCTGCACCCGCCATCGCGTCGGCACCTGCTTGCCGTTCTTCTGCCGAGCCCAGGCCAGCGCCTGTAGCTGGATCTGCGCCCCCTGCAGCACCACCACTTCACCCTGCGGGCCAACCCAGGTCCCGGCGCGATACGCCTCCCCCTGCACTTCGCGCACCTGGAACAGCATCAGCCTGGCGCCACTGTCCAGGTGCAGGGAAAACCAGTCCCAACCCGTCTGCCCGGCAGCCAGCGGCTGGCTGCTCCATTCCCGATCCAGCCAGGCCCGGCCGGTGACGGCAATGCACTGGCCGCCACGCTGCACTTCCCCACTCACCCGATAGAACGGCTGACTGTAATAGTACGAAGCCTGCCCCTTGCCGGACTTCTCGCTGTAGCCCTGGTCCCCGTGCAGCACCAAGGGCCGATCGCTGTGCAGTTGCAGGTCATAGCGAAAGCCGTCACCACCGGCGACCATTTGCAGATGCTCGATGCCACTGCTGCCCTGCAACGACCAGTCATTGATCCACGCCCGAAACGGCTGGGCTTGCACGCCAGCCTGGCCGATACCCCCGCGCGCCAAGGTCTCGCCAGACCGATGCCCCCCGGGGCCGGTCAGCGCCGCATGCCCCATCCACAGGTTCGGGCTGTTCCAGCCGGCAGTCTCGGGGCCTGGGCGCAGGGCCGAGCGAAACAGCGTCCACTGCACGCCCCAGTCCTGCCCCTGGAAGTCCTGGAGGTTGGCGGTGACATACCACCATTCGATGCGAAAGCCATCGTGGGCCCCATGGTCACGCGGAAATTCCAGGCGATGGCCGCGCCGTACCTGGCTGAATTCACCCGCCTGCTGCCCGAGCCCGGCATAGCTTTGCTCGGCGGGCTGATCACAGCCGCCCAGCAACCCACACAGCAACAGCCAGGCGCTACGCTTCATCGGCAAACGGCCTCAACAGTTCGCGCGGCTGGCGACGCGCCAGCTGCCACAAGGGCCACGCGCTGGCCAACAGGCTGGTAAGCATGCCCAGCACCGCCAGGTGCAGCAGTTGCGCAGGGAACACGTAGAGCGGCAAACGCCAGCCGAATGCCTGCACGTTCACCACCGCGACCAGGCACCAGGCCAGCAGGATGCCCAGCGGTATCGCCAGCAGCACGGTAAGGCTGCTCAGCAGCAGTGTCTGCCCGAGGCTCAGCCACACCAGGTGCGTGCGCCACACACCCAGTGCCCACAGCGGCGCCAGCTGGCCCAGGCGGGTCTGGCCCAGGGTCAGCAGGTTGATGAACAGCGCCACGCCTGCCACGCCAAGGGTAAGGCTGTTGAGCGCGGCGGTGGCGGCGAAGGTGCGGTTGAACACGTCGGTCGACCAGCGTTTGAGACGCGCCTGCTCGACCACACGGCTGTCGTCCAGGGCGAAGCGCTGTTGCAATGCAGCCTCGAGCGCCGACGCCTGATCGCCCACCAGATCGACACTCAACCCGGTCAGGGTTGCCTGTGGCCAATGCCCGCGCAGCCAGCCGGCATTGACCAGCATGTGCCCTTTGGGGTTGCCGTAATCGGCATAGATGCCCACAACACTCAGGGCTGGCGAAGTGTCTGCGGGCAGCCTCAGGCGATCGCCCAGCTGCAGCTTCAGTCGCCTGGCCAACTGTTCACTGAGCATCACGGCCTGCCCGGCGGCCAGTTGTTGCCAGGCCTGCTTTTGCTGCGCCAGCAATGGCCAGCGAGTGCGATAGACGGGATGATCGACGATGCCCTGGAGCTGCACCGGCCAGCCCTGCAGCTGTGTTTCCACACGCCAGCCGGGCAACACCACACTCACCGAAGGTTGCTGCCCAAGCCACTCGGCTATCTGCAAGCCCTGGGCGGAGTCCCTTGGGGTGACATACAGGTCGGCGGACAGGCGCAGGTCAAGCCAGCCGACAAAGGTCTTGCGAAAGCCCTCGGTCATGCTGCCCACGCCGACGCTGGCCGCCAGCGCCAGCAACAGTGCCATCAACGCCAGGCTCAGGGCCGGCAGTTGCTGGCGGCTGTCGGCGACGAACCATTGCGACAAAGGCCGCCGGCAATGGCGCGCCAGCCAGGCCAGCACCCGGTCGAGCAAGGCCGGCAGCAGCAGCGCCGCCGCCAGCAGCAAGCCTGCCAGCAGGCCGAACGCGCTGGGCAGGCTGTCGCCCAGCACGCCACAGCCCAGGGCCAGCAAAAGCAACAGGCCGGCCACCAGGGCCTGGCGCCGCAGCCAGGGCCCCTGGGCCAACCGCCATGCCTGAGGTTGTGCCAGCGCCAGCAACGGCAACCGCGCCGCACGCAGTACACTACCCAAACCCGCCAGCAGCGCCCCCAGCACGCTCACCAGCACGCCCATCAGCCACCACCCTGCGGGCAGGCTCAGCGCCCCGGCGACCTGGGCGCCATACAGGCCGCGCAAGCTGGCGGCCACATCGGGCAGCAACCACGCGGCCAGCCCGTAACCACTGGCCACGCCGGCCAGGCCGCCCAGCACCGCGAACAGCCCCAGCTCCAGCACCAAGGCGCACAGCAGGGTTTGCAGGCTGATGCCACAGGCGCGCAGGTTGCGAATCAGGCCGCGCCGCTGTTCCAGTGCCAAACCGATTGCGGCATGAGCAATGAACAGGCCGACGACAAACGCCAGCAGGCCAAGGGCGGTCAGGTTTAGGTGGAAACTGTCGGTCAGCCGCTGCAAGCCGCCATCGTCCTGCCGGGGTTGCAGCTCAAGGTAAGGCGCGATATCCGCCGGCAACGGCCTCGGCGTGCCGGCCACCAGCAGGCGCGACAACTGCCCGGGTGCATGCAGCAACGCCTGGGCATGGCCGATATCCACCACGATCAACCCCGGGGCCAGCGCTGGCTGCAGAACCAACGGCGGCAGCAGTTGCCCTTCGCTGTCGCGTACTGACGCCCCGGGGCCTGCATTCAGCTGGCGCAAGGTGTCTGACCCGACCCAGGCTTGCCCGGGCATGCCGACAAAGGCCTGCAGATCGAACGTTCCGGGCTGCACACCGGCGATGCTGCTGGCCGGCGGCAGGCTCAACGGCTCGATGCCGATCAACCGCACGCTGCGCGCCGGCTCACCAGCAAAGCGCAAGCGCCCTTCCAGTACCGGCGTCACCGCCCAGCCCAGCCTGCGCAACTGCACGTACAGTGCCTGGTCGAAGCGCTCGCCACGGCGCGGCACCAGTTGCGCCTGCAACGGCCCGGCCAGCACCGCACTGGCCCGGGCATAGTCGCTGCGTGCCTGGCTGTTCAGCGCCTGCACGCCGGTCCACAGCGCCGTGGCCAGCCACAGGCCGGTGAAGATGCTGAAAAACTGCACGCGATGGCGCCGCCAGTGGCTGAGCAGCGCGAGCAGGGCCAGCGATAGCAGCCTCATCCGCCCTGCTCGGGCCGCACGCGGCCGGCCTGCAGGTAACAACGCTGCTGAAGGCGCGCTGCCAGCCGCGGGCTGTGGGTCACCATCAGCACCCCACTGCCAGCCTCGGCGACCAGCTGCAACAGCAGGCTCAACACCTCATCGCTGCTGGTTTCATCGAGGCTGCCGGTGGGTTCGTCGGCCAGCAACCAGGCCGGGCGCCCGGCCAGGGCGCGGCCGATGGCGACCCGCTGTTGCTGGCCGCCAGACAATTGCTCCGGGTAACGCGCCAGCAAATCCGCCAAACCCAGGCGCTGCGCCAGGTAGGCCAGCCAATCGGGATCATGCCGACCGGCCAGCCGGGCCTGGAACGCAAGATTGGCCCCCACGTCCAGGCTGCTGATCAGGTTGTATTGCTGGAACACCAGGCCGATGCCCTCCCGCCGCCACAACGCCAGCGACGCCTCGGAACGGCTGTCGAGCGGGGTGTCGTCGATCAGGATGCGGCCACTGTCGGCACGGTCCAGGCCGGCCACCAGGTGCAGCAAGGTACTCTTTCCGCTACCCGACTCGCCCATCAGCGCCAGGCTGCTGCCGCGCGCCAGGCGCAGGTCGACGCCCTGCAGTACCGGAAGCGGGCCTTGGGGGGTGGGGAATGATTTGTGGAGGTTTTCGATGACCAGCATCGACGGGCCTTGGTGGGTTCAGGGGTCTTCTTAGGAATAGCAGGTTCATGGCGGTGTGAACGAACACTCGTCGTTTTCCTCGATAAAGCAATTTCCGACTCTATTCGAAAAGCGGTATCCAGCTTCAACTCTCGATGAACTTATTAATTCCACGACCCTGAAAGCCTTACCGAAAAGTCAATATAAACAGCCCCGCGCCAATAAAAAAAGACACTTCCTACAGAAAGTTCTTTTTATTGGTCGATATCCACTTTCAAACGAAAAAACAATGACCTGAATCAGAAACTATCGACTACGACCAGCATTCACTTCGCACCCGTTAGTTACGGCAAGAGACTCAACCATGGAAAAACCAGTAGTTCCGCACGCCGCTGGCCAGGTCGATATCGCTTTGGAAAGCGCCCACCAGTACGCCTATTTCCAGCTACTGGAATTGCTGTATCACGTACACGACGACGATCTGGAACAACGCCCACTTGCTCGAGAGACGAGACGCCGATTACGGCTGGAAGTGTCCCCCAGTCTGTCTTTCCCTGTTGCCGATGTGTTGCGCGCCAATCGCTTGAAGGACGACCGCTACCGCATCCAGGCAAGTTTTCTGGGCCTGCATGGCACAGACTCGCCATTGCCCACTTACTACCTTGACGAGATCGCCTACGAGAACGCTCACGGCATCGGTTTACGCCCGGCTTTCCTCAATTTCTTCAACCATCGCCTTCATACCCTGCTCCATCAAGGATGGCGCAAGTACCGCTACTACGTACGCTTCCAACCGGGCGCGAAGGACGGTTTCTCCCGCTATGTCTTCGCCCTGATCGGCCTTGACGACTCAGCACTCCGCGGCGCTACGCCGCTACCCTGGAGCCGCTTGCTCAGTTTCGTGGGAATGATCGCCAGCCGCAGCCGCTCCCCCGGCATGGTAGCCGGCATGATCGCGCATTGCTTCGACCTCCAGCAGGTTGCCATCCGCGAATTCGAAAAGCGCACCGTGTCCATTCCCACTTCCCAACGCAACTGCCTGGGGGCCAGAAACTACCAACTCGGCAACAACTTCCTGGTTGGCGACAGCATCGAGTCACGCAGCAGCAAGTTCACCATTGTGATCGCAGGCCTGGATCAGCAGCAGTTCCGCGAATTCCTGCCCAGCGGTGACAACTACCAGAGGCTGGCGCGGCTGGTGGAGTTCCTGCTCCGTGATGTCGGGGCCTATGACCTGGAGTTACGCATGTGCGCCGAGCAAGCCCCACCCTTCAGCCTACGGGCCGCGCATGGCACCCACCTCGGTTGGACAAGCTTCATCGCCAACCGCAATGACCCCACGCCTCCCCCTGTTCGCATCACGGTACGCACATGAGTACAAATGTTCTCCCCTCCAGCATCACGCTCACCGTCCTCAACCCGGAAAAACTCTTGCAAGGCAGCGAACCGCGGCATCGCTTCGATCGGGCTGGCGGCTCCATCGGCAGTCAAGGTGCTTGGCGCCTGCATGATCGGGGCGTTCGCATCCTGCCGGTGCACTGCGAAATCGGCTGGCATGAAGGCCATTTCTGCATCATTGACCACAGCGGCAAAAGTTTCATGAATGGCAGTGACTCCCAGTTGCTTTCGGGTACGCCTATCCGCCTCAGGCACAACGACAGACTGCAGATGGGTGACTATCAGATTGCCATACACCTGGGCGAGGACGAGGTAGAGCCGGAGCCGCATACCGGCAGAGACCCACTCTGCGAGCTGGGGGTTAATCAGCAGATGTGCCCGCTGCAGATACTTGGCGTACCGATTACGGATATCGCCGGATTTTTCCAAACCTCAATGCCTGGGCCTGTGGATGAGCTTGATCCGTTGGCCTATCTGGACAGGGCCGCACAAGCCCGAGTTGACCCGGCCATAGTCGAAATATTCGGCAAGGAGGTGCAATGAACAAGCCTGTAGGTTTGCTACTGGCCTGCCTGGCGATCAGTGGCTGTACTTCGATCAGCAAGATCTACCAGGTGGCGATGGATCCGTCTTTGCCAGTCGGTGGCGCCAACAATGAAATCAGCCACCTGGCGCTGAGCCTCTACGCCGCAGACGCGCCTGCGCCTGTCAGCCTCGAACCGACAGATTCAGGCGAACAAATACCGCTGCATGGCCACCCGGAACAGCTGGTGGCCAACCTCAGCGGCACAAGTCCTGTCGAGTTGACTGACAAGCTGAGCTCACTGGCGGAGCAGCTGCACCGCAACTACCCCGCTTCTGTCGAGGGCAAGCAAGCCATCGTCGGGCCGAAGGCGCCTGCGGCATTGGCCAGTTACGCAACGCCCCAAACCGGTTTGCCTGAGGAACTCGACCTGCAATCACAACACCAGGCCCCGTCATCCATCGTTTTCAAGGTACTTCAGCTCCGTGACGATTCGTTGTTGCTGGATGCCACTTATGAGCAAGTCGAAGAAGACCTGGATAAAGCGCTGGGTACCACGCTGATCAGCATCGATGACTACCGTCTGACCCCTGGCCAGTTCAAGTTCATCGAACACGAAGAAATCAACGAGCGCACCCGCTACATCGCCGTCGTTGCTCGCCTGGGCGATAACTCCAAGGGCCGCTGGAAAGATGCAGTACGCATCCAGTCACGCGGTTACAACCATACCGTACACGTTCACTTCGAGAACAACACCGTTGAACTCAGGCAAGACAGTGAATACCGTCGTGACAAATGATCCGTCCAAATAAGAAATGAGCATCCTGTGAAGGCCGGACCAGGCACCGGAACAAACAGACAACGAATCCCGACCCAGGCCACTGGTATCGGGGTTCTTGGGTGGCCTGCGCCGTGCCCTATCGCCCGGCCACTTCGCTGGCCGTGCCGTCACGCAACAACCGCTGCGGCAGGGCGAACCCTGCAAAGAGCTGGCGGGTAAAGGGGTTGTTTGCGCCCGTGGTGTGAACCTTGTAGCGCGCCGTATCGCCGGCAATCATGAAACCGAGATCGATACTGGTGGATGTACGGGCATTCAGCCCACCGCGGCTGAGCAGGCGGTAGAGCGACCAGGGGCCGTGATAGCCCAGGCTGACAGTGGTACCCGCAACCTGCACCAGGGTGACACGGCTATGCCCACTCTCCCCGGCAGGGCCCGGCCAGGTCATGCCGATCGGCTCCTTGCCCCGGTCCGCAAACGCATGCAGCTGCCCATCCAGGTCAAAGACACTGCCGCGCAAGCCACCGCTGATCGCCAGGGGCTCGAGGCCAAAACTCACGTTCAGCTCCCCGCGATTGTCGAAAAACGCATTGCGTATGGCTTCAGCCTGCTTCAGCTGCACCATGACTTCGGGGCGGACCAGGTAACCTTCATCCGCACGGGAGTAAAGGGCATCGAGGTTGTCTTCGAGAAACACCGCAAGGTACTGGTCCTGGAAGCGCTTGAGCTGGCCTTGCGGGCCAAAGAAGGCTTCAAAATCCTTGAGTGACACATCCGGCCCGGCCGGGTCGATGGGATAGCGTGAGGCCAGTCGTTCCTGGTAGACGCTGTAAACCTCGGCATCCCAACGCTGCTCCAGCTCCCGTAACGCCATGACCATCAGCACCTGCGAAGTCTGCTCCGCCAGCTGGCGAACATGCCGATTGAGGGGTTCCGGCAGGCCCGTGGCAATGCGCTGAAGGTTGCGAATGGGGTCGGGCGCCGTTTCCGAAAAACGGCTCAACACTAGCGCCAGGGCGGCCTTGCCCCGGTCAGGGCTGTCCTGCACCGCCTTCACGTAGTCGTGTACAGCGCTGATCGCCTGGAGTGTTTCGTCATGGTAGGACGGTTTGTCACCCCGCCCGTCGAGCATCCCCGAAAGCCCCGCGAAAGACCGATAGATACCCATGGCCTGCATGCGAACCTGCGGATCGGCTTTCGATTCCTTCTCGCTGTCCGCGGCCTGCGGATAGATCAGCGTATTGCTGCGCACGGTTTCCAGCAGCCGGCGTATCGGCGCTGCCGGGCCGCTGACTTGTTCCAGAACACCCAAGGCATGCGCAAGATCGCTGAATTCGGCAACCGAAAACTGGTTCAGCACACGCCGCCAACTGTCGATGTAGTCGGCGCTGTACAGGGCTCGCAGACGCTCCGCCAGGGCCTGGCGGTCCATGTCGGAGTAGTCGAGGCTACGCCGCTCCCCTAGCACCCACTGGTCGACCAGGGCGAGGTCGGCCACGTTCTGGCTATGCTGGTCGAAATAGTCGCGAAAGCCCGTCGCCGTCAGTAAAGGTGGCAGGGACAAATTGGCGTCGACGGCCGCCTGGTGATCGCGCTCGGCCAGTGGCCTGTAGACGATATCGAACGCTGGGCCGATCTCGTTGCGCAAATCCAGCTCACCGTGCAATTGCTCCCGAGCCTGCTGCCTCAAGCCGATGTAGACACGCTCGGCCAGCGGCAGTTTGCGCAACTGCTGCTGCGCTTGGGCAACGACTTTCCGATACTCCGGCAGCTCGACATCTGCGTAGGCCAAAGCGTACCTGAGGTGGCGCATCAGCGCGGCCTGCAGCTGGCCCTGGCCCGGATACGCCCTTTGCCACTCGCGAGCCATCCATTGCTCGACCATCTCTGCCCGACGATTACCGCGATCCTCGATCATGCGATACACGCGCAATGCCGCCAATTGCTCGTCGCTACCAGGGGCAGCTTGCTTGACAGACGCTGCCACGCCGCCCGCAATCATCGGTAGAAAGCGCTGGGCCAGGGCATTCAGGTACGCCTGGTCCACTTGCGGGCCAATGGCTTTGCCCTGGTACAGCCCCATATCCGTGAACACGCTCCAACCAGAGCGATAATCGCCGTACAGGCTCACCGCATCACGGATCTCATTCAACGGCAGCAGCAGGCTGCGCCCGGTCAAATCATCCTTGGCGTCCGTGCTGGTGTTGCTGAACGCAATGCTTTTCTCCAGCACCTGCTCCGCCTTGTCACGGTTGACGCTGTAGAAGTACGCCCAACCACCGGCCATGGCCAACCCGCACATACTCGCCGCCACGGCGCCGCCCTTCAACAGGCGGCCCTTGCGCCGGGCGACCTTGCGGTTGTCGCCCGCCAGGCCGGCCTCGGGGTAGACCACGCGTTGCAACAGCCGCTGCGCGAAATACACCACGGAGGTACCTTGCGGCTTGGTCGACAACGCCGGGGTAGCGAAGGCAAAGGCGCGGGCAGAAGCATCCGCGAGCAGGTTGCGCACTTCGCCTCGCTGGTAGACCGAGGAGAAGTACAGGCCACGCACCAGGGGTGGGGTGCTGTAGCGGTCACTGACCAGTACATCAGCGAGGAAATTCAGCAACATCTCCTGCGCCCCGCTCAGTTCCCGAAGCAGCGAGCAGGCGCTCTTGCCCGTGGTGCCAGGTGCGCCCACGGTAGCGCTCATCAGTTGCCTGCCGAGGCGCCCCAGGAAGCCCTGATAGGCTCCCTCCAGCTCCTGCAGCCAGGCATCGAAGTCCTTTACCGAACCCAACGTGAAGGTAAAGCCCTGCACCTCTTCCCGCTCACGGGCCGGGAGCGCGGCGAACAGTTCCTCGAAACCGTCCAGCAAGTCGAACTTGCTCATCACCACGTACAGCGGCAAGCGCGTACCCAACTCACCGCCCAGCTCCGTCAACCGCACCAACGCACTGCCGCCATGAACAAATCTTCATTTTGCTGGCGAGCGCCCTGATTGCGGGCGTGGCAGCCCTCTTCGCTTCTGCAGCCGCAGGCCTTCACCTTGAGGGGGCTCACTACCTTGCGTAGCATCACCGCCCCCCGGGGCCGCTGCGCGGCCCATTCGCGGGCACGCCCGCTCCCACAGGCGCGTGCCCACAGCGCTCACACCTCACCCAGCCACACCATCAGCAGACAGAACCCCGATGCCGCAACCCATACCCCTCAAGGACCACGAAAAGGAAAAGCACCTGGTCAACCGCCGGCTTCTGGCCTGCGCCGCCCTGGTCTTCAGCCTGGTCGCCGTCCTGGTGGGCAGGCTCTATGTGCTGCAGGTGCTGCAGCACAACCAGCAGACCGCCGTATCGGAAAACAACCGCGTGCACGTGCTGCCCATCGCCCCCGAGCGCGGGCTGATCTACGACCGCAACGGCGTGGTGCTGGCCGACAACAAGCCCAGCTTCGACCTGACCATGACCCGCGAGCGGGCCGGCGGTGACACGGCCAAGGTCCTCGATACCCTGGCCCAGGTGCTGAGCCTGACCGACGACGACCGCAAGCAGTTCGACAAGGACCTGCGCCGTGGCCGCAAGCCGTTCGAGCCGGTGACCCTGATGGTCGGTCTGAGCGAAGAGCAGATCGCCCTGGTGGCGGTGAACCAGTTCCGCCTGCCAGGCCTGGAGGTGGAACCACAGTTCATCCGCGAGTACCCGCTGGCCGAGCATTTCGCCCACTCGGTAGGCTATGTGGGGCGCATCAACGAGAAAGAGGCCAAGACCCTCGACAGCACCGAATACCGGGGCACCCAGTCGATCGGCAAGACCGGCATCGAGCACTTCTACGAAAGCCAGCTGCATGGCCACGTGGGCTACGAGGAGGTCGAGACCAACGCCCAGGGCCGGGTGATGCGTGTGCTCAACCACAAGGCCCCGACCCCGGGCCAGGACATCGTCCTGACCCTGGACGCCCACCTGCAACTGGCCGCGGAAAAGGCCCTGGGCGACCGCCGCGGCTCGGTGGTGGTGCTCGACCCGGCCAATGGCGACGTGCTGGCGATGGTCAGCAACCCCAGCTTCGACCCCAACCTGTTCGTCAAGGGCATCAGCTTCAAACAGTACGCCGCCCTGCGCGATTCCATCGACCGCCCGCTGTTCAACCGCGTGCTGCGCGGCTTGTATGCCCCCGGTTCGACGGTGAAGCCGGAAGTGGCCATCGCCGGCCTCGACAGCGGCGTGATCACCCCGGGCAGCCGGGTGTTCGACCCCGGCTACTACGAGCTGCCCAACTACGACCACAAGTACCGCAACTGGAACCGCAGCGGCGATGGCTGGGTGGATATGTACACCGCCATCATGCGTTCCAACGACACCTACTTCTACGACCTGGCGCACAAGCTGGGCATCGACCGCCTGCACGACTACATGGCCGAGTTCGGCCTGGGCCAGAAGGTGTCGCTGGACATGTTCGAGGAGGCGTCCGGGCTGATGCCGTCGGCCGAGTGGAAGCGCGCCACCCGGCGCCAGGCCTGGTTCCCGGGCGAGACGCTGATCCTGGGCATCGGCCAAGGCTACATGCAGGTCACCCCGCTGCAGCTGGCCCAGGCCACCAGCCTGCTGGCGAGCAAGGGCGTGTGGCACCGCCCGCACCTGGCCATGACCGTAGGAGGCGATGCGCCGGTAGATCCCAACCCGATGCCCAATATCGTGCTGCACGACAGGCATGCCTGGGACCAGGTCAGCCAGGGCATGCAGATGGTCATGCACGACCCGCGCGGCATCGCCCGCGCTGCCGCAGCCGGTGCGCAGTACCGGATTGCCGGCAAGAGCGGCACCGCGCAGGTGGTAGCGATCAAGCAGGGCGAACGCTACAACCGCAACAAGACCCTGGAGCGGCACCGCGACAACGCCCTGTTCGTAGGCTTTGCCCCGGCTGATCACCCGAGTGTGGTGGTGGCGGTTATGATCGAGAACGGCGAAGCCGGCGGGCGGGTGGCAGGGCCGGTTGTGCGGGAGGTGATGGATGCCTATCTGCTGGATGAGCAGGGACATCTGAAGCCGCAGTATGCAGGTGGGGTAGCGCCTCGCAGCGTGCCGCATGCTTGAGACCGCTGGAAGCCGCTCTATGGCCTGTTCGGGCCTCTTCGCGGGCACGCCCGCTCCCACAGGTGCTGCGCCAACCTTGAAAGCGGCGCGATACCTGTGGGAGCGGGCGTGCCCGCGAAGAGGTCGACACAGACACCCAAACTGCTAGCTCCGATCGCCTCCGCGATCATCCCCAACGTCATGGTCAGCCCCATCGTCGGCGCCATGCCCTACACCGTGGGGCTCGCCCACATCGTGATTCGCCTCATGATTGGCTTCGTGGTTGGCCTCGTGGTCGGCACCATCATCTGCACCATTGCGCCCGCGGCCATCATGCCCACCACCATCGCCACTGTGCCCGCTGCCACTGCCGCCGTGGCCACCACCCGAGCCACCACCGCCGCTACCGCCACCTCCACCGCCATGGCCACCGCCGCCACCGCTACCACCACCTCCGCCGCCATGGCCACCACCACCGCCGCTGCCTCCGCCACCACCACCGTGACCGCCACCGCCGCCACCACCACCATCCTTCGCATACGCGCTGGAGGTACCGTCAATGGAGTCTGGCACCAACACGGCCGAAGCCGACAACACTGTACCGATAGCCAGAGCCAACAAGCATTTCCTGAGCATCATGATGCCTCCGCTTGGAGTAGAACCGGGTTGCACGACGCACCCTGTGATTTCCGGCCCCCCATGGGGCGACTTGCTAACCAGCGCGGCCTTCCATCTGCAGTGGTTGAACGAGATCCTTCAGGGCCTGCCGGCCAAATATTTCGGGATGTTTCTTGATTTTTGAGCGTAGCCACGCCGCTGCGCTTGTCACCGACCGGCCATCAGAATGGCTGGCTCGCCAAAGGCCCACTGCACCATGGCCTGGCGAGCCGGATTGCTCAGGATGCCGCGCGGGGCATCAGTTCATACGGGTGCTTCCACCCTGGCAACGCCTGGATTCGTGCTTTCCATGCCTCGATGTGGGTGAACTGCGCCAACGCAATGCCAGTGTCCTCCGGCATGAACACATACCCGGCCAGCGACAGGTCAGCGATCGTCAGCCGGCCACCGACCATGAACGGTGTCTTCGCCAGGTGCACGTCGACGATACGGTAGGCCGCCATGGCACGTTCGCGCAGGAACCGGGTCACATCCGTTTCACCGGTTTTCTTCAGGCAGAAAAGAAAACGCAGCGCCGCGTAGTAACTGGTGAACTTATGGTTATCGAACAGCATCCAGCGCCAGATCTCGCGCTTTTCGTCTTCGTCGCGGGGGCCGAACTGCCCGGTTTTCTCCGCGAGGTAGTCAAGGATCAGCGCAGACTGGGTAAAGGATTTGCCGGCGTGTTCCAGCACCGGCACCTCGCCCTGTTCGTTCACGTCGTCACGCCAGGCTTGTTCGCGAGTCTGGCCATTGAAGAAATCGACAAACACCGGCTGCCAGTCCTGGCCTGTAAGTTCAAGCATCAGGGCGGCCTTGTAGGCGTTACCGGATTCGGCGAAGCAATGCAGCTTGTAGTCGGGCATGGGGAGAACCTTCATCCATTGAATTATTGGGCCAGCAGCCCGAGCAGATCACGCCTGGCTCGACAGGGTCAATGCCTGTTTCCGATACGAAGGGAACTACCTCCCCACCTGCGCTTTCTTAATCACTGAGTGGTTCAATTACTTGGGCTTCACGCTACTGGAGAACACACCATGCGCCACCTACTCCTCGCCCCTGCGCTGCTGCTCCTGCTGCCTGCCGGTGCTGCCCTGGCTGACGTCGACGCAGGCGACGTCGCAACCTCGGCCGGTGTTTCCGCTTCGCTTTACTCGACCTTCAAGGACGACAAACGGATCATCCCGGCGCGTGACGAGCTTTCGGCCTACGTTGCCAGCGGTGGTGCAATCCGTGGCGCCTATGTGGAGTCGGCGCTGGAACAGGCCCGCAAGGACAACCCAGGGCTGCAGGCCAATGATGAAGAGCTGGCCCGGGCCCTCCTCTCGCAGGAGGACCGCATAGCCGATCATTGATTGGGCTAATTCTGCACCGGCCTCTTCGCGGGTAAACCCGCTCCTACAGGCACCGCACAGACTTCAAACCCAGTGCAGCCCCCCTGTAGGAGCGGGTTTACCCGCGAAAGGGCCGGCACAGGCAACACCTCAACCCCAGCCATCCATGCGCATGGTAGCCCTTACCAGCCGCTGCTCTTCCTGCTCGATCTCCCGCAAACTGTCGCGGATCCCGTTGATATGCTCGCGCGCCGCGCGCTGCGCCTGCTCGGGCAACTGCTCCATCACCGCGTGATACAACCGCGCATGCTGGCGGTCGATCTGGCGCTTCTGCGCCGGCCGGCAATACAGGTTGTTGACCGAGGCGAACACCGTGCTCAAGGTCAGGTCACTGAGCGATTGCAAGGTATGCACCAGCACCGGGTTGTGCGAAGCCTCGCTGATCGCCCGGTGAAAGGCATGGTCGCGGCGGGCATGTTCACGGGCATCGATCGCTTCGGAGGCTTCGTGCGCAGCCAGCATCTCTTCATAGCGCCGGCGGATCAGCAAACGGTCGACCTCGGTGGCGCGCAGTGCCGCCAGGCGCGCCGATTCGGCTTCCAGCAACGCCCGCACTTCCAGCAGGTCGAACAGCGTACGCGGCTGCGAGCCGAACAGGTGCATCAACGGCGTGGCCCCCGCATGGCCCGTCAGGTCGGCGACGAACGAGCCGCGCCCCTGCTCGGTGTCGATGATGCCGCGCCCGCGCAGGATGCGCAGGCCCTCACGCAGCGCCGAGCGCGAGCAGCCCAGCTTGTCCACCAGGCGCCGCTCCGACGGCAGGGCCTGGCCCACCTTGAGCACGCCGTCGACGATCAACCGCTCGACCCGTTCGGCCACCTGGTCGGCGACCTTGGCCTTGCCTTCACTACCCACTGCGCCCCTCCTGCTGGTATGACCACTTCGACCACTTGCCTCAATTTAGCCGGGCAAAGCCGTCAATAACCAGTACCCGCCGCAAAAACTGGTAGGACCAGCTCACCCTGTACTCGACCCCGACGGCTACCACGCGCAGGCTGCAAGGGTGAGCGCTTTGCCAACAACAACAAAAACCGTTGCCGAGTGAGCCGATGAATATCCTGTACGACGAACGCGTCGATGGCGCGCTGCCCGACGTGGACCGGGCGGCGCTGCTGCAAGCGCTGTGCGCTGCCCTGCCGGACCTCGAGATCCTGCACCGCGAGGAAGACCTCAAGCCCTATGAATGCGACGGCCTCTCGGCCTATCGCACGGTGCCGCTGCTGGTGGTGCTGCCCGAGCGCCTGGAGCAGGTGCAGGCCCTGCTCAGGCTCTGCCACCAGCGTGGTGTGCCGGTGGTGGCACGCGGCGCCGGTACCGGCCTGTCGGGTGGCGCCCTGCCGCTGGCAAAAGGCATCCTGCTGGTGATGGCGCGTTTCAACCGCATTCTCGAGGTCAACCCGCACGGCCGCTTCGCCCGTGTGCAGCCCGGCGTGCGCAACCTGGCCATCTCCCAGGCTGCCGCGCCCCACGGCCTGTACTATGCGCCGGACCCATCCTCGCAGATAGCCTGCTCCATCGGCGGCAATGTCGCGGAGAACGCCGGTGGCGTGCACTGCCTGAAGTACGGCCTGACCGTGCACAACCTGCTCAAGGTGGAAATCCTCACGGTCGAGGGCGAACGCCTGACCCTCGGCAGCGATGCCCTGGACAGCCCCGGTTTCGACCTGCTGGCACTGTTCACCGGCTCTGAAGGCATGCTCGGCATCGTCACCGAAGTTACCGTCAAGCTGCTGCCCAAGCCCCAGGTGGCGCGAGTGCTGCTGGCCAGCTTCGACAGCGTCGAGGACGCCGGCCGGGCAGTGGCCGAGATCATCGCTGCCGGGATCATCCCCGGCGGCCTGGAGATGATGGACAACCTCGCGATCCGCGCAGCGGAGGACTTCATCCACGCCGGCTACCCGGTTGACGCTGCGGCCATCCTGCTGTGCGAACTGGATGGCGTCGAAGCCGATGTGCACGATGACTGCGAACGGGTCGCCGCCGTGCTGGCCCAGGCCGGTGCGCGTGATGTGCGGCTGGCCTGCGACGAGGCCGAGCGCGTGCGCTTCTGGGCCGGGCGCAAGAACGCCTTCCCGGCGGTGGGGCGTATCTCCCCGGACTACTACTGCATGGACGGCACCATCCCGCGCCGCGAACTGCCACGGGTGCTCAAGGGCATCAGCGACCTGTCCGCCGAATACGGCCTGCGCGTGGCCAACGTGTTCCATGCCGGCGACGGCAACATGCACCCGCTGATCCTGTTCGATGCCAACCTGCCAGGCGAGCTGGAACGTGCCGAAGCCATCGGCGGCAAAATCCTCGAACTGTGCGTGGCCGTAGGCGGCAGCATCACCGGCGAGCACGGTGTGGGGCGCGAGAAGATCAACCAGATGTGCGCACAGTTCAACAGCGACGAAATCACCCTGTTCCATGCGGTCAAGGCCGCCTTCGACCCACAGGGCCTGCTCAACCCCGGCAAGAACATCCCCACCCTGCACCGCTGCGCCGAATTCGGCGCCATGCACGTGCACCATGGGCAACTGCCCTTTCCCGATCTGGAGCGTTTCTGATGAGCATGGACCGCGACATCAGCCAGGCCCTGCTGGAGCAGGTCAACCAGGCGCTGAACCAGGCCACACCGCTGCGTATCCAGGGTGGCAACAGCAAGGCCATGCTCGGCTGCCCGGTGGCCGGCGAGGTACTCGACACCCGCAGCCACCGCGGCATCGTCAGCTACGACCCGACCGAGCTGGTGCTCACCGCCCGCGCCGGCACGCCGCTGCGCGAGATCGAGGCAGCGCTGCACGAGGCTGGCCAGATGCTGCCCTGCGAACCACCGCACCTGGGCCCCGACGCCACCCTGGGTGGCATGGTCGCGGCCGGGCTGTCGGGCCCCAGGCGGCCGTGGGCCGGGTCGGTGCGTGACTATGTGCTGGGCACGCGGGTAATCACCGGCCACGGCAAGCTGTTGCGCTTTGGTGGCGAAGTGATGAAGAACGTTGCCGGCTACGACGTGTCGCGGCTGATGGCGGGCAGCTTCGGCTGCCTCGGGCTGCTGACCGAGGTGTCGCTGAAAGTGCTGCCCCGCCCGCGCCAGTGCCTCAGCCTGCGCCTGCCGATGGGCCGCCACCAGGCGCTGGCGGAGCTGGCCGAATGGGGCCAGCAGCCGCTGCCGATCAGCGCGGCCTGCCATGACGGCGACGCGCTGTACCTACGCCTGGAAGGCGGCGAAGGCTCGGTGCAGTCGGCACGCCAGCGCCTGGGCGGCGAGGCACTGGACAGCAGCTTCTGGAGCGACCTGCGCGAGCAGCGCCTGGCGTTCTTTACTGGCCCCGCGCCGCTGTGGCGCTTGTCCGTGCCCAACACCACCGGCGAGCTGGACCTGCCCGGCCAGCAGCTGATCGACTGGGGTGGCGCGCAGCGCTGGCTCAAGTCCACGGCACCGGCGCAGCACATCCGCGAGCAGGTCGCCAAGGTCGGTGGCCACGCCACCTGCCATGTCCCTGGCGCTGCCAGCAGCCCACCGCTGCCCGCCGCGCTGATGCGCTACCACCGAGCGCTCAAGCAGCAACTTGACCCCCAGGGTGTGTTCAACCCTGGCCGCCTGTACCCGGACCTGTGAGGCCAGACCATGCAAACCAACCTGAGCGAAACCGCCCGACGCCTGGCCCGCGCCGACGAGGCCGAAAGCATCCTGCGCTCCTGCGTGCACTGTGGCTTCTGTACCGCCACGTGCCCCACCTACCAGCTGCTGGGCGATGAACTGGACGGCCCACGCGGGCGCATCTACCTGATCAAGCAGATGCTCGAAGGCGCGCCGATCACCGCCAGCACCCAGTTGCACCTGGATCGCTGCCTGACCTGCCGCAACTGTGAAACCACCTGCCCTTCCGGGGTGAAGTACCACGACCTGCTGGACATTGGCCGCGCCGTGGTCGAACAGCAGGTGCCACGCCCGCTCGGCCAGCGCCTGCTGCGCCAGGGCCTGCGCGCAGTGGTGCCACGCCCGGCGCTGTTCAAGGCCCTGACCCGCAGTGGCCAGGCCCTGCGCCCACTGCTACCGGCAACGCTCAAGCGCAAGCTGCCGGCGCGGGTCACCACCCCCGGCCAACGCCCCGCACCGCGCCATGCGCGGCGGGTGCTGATGCTGGAAGGCTGCGTGCAACCGGCCCTGTCGCCCAACACCAACGCAGCCGCCGCACGCCTGCTGGACCGCCTGGGCATCAGCGTGGTGCCAATCCGGCAGGCCGGCTGCTGTGGCGCGGTGGACTATCACCTCAATGCCCAGGAACAAGGCCTGCAACGGGCGCGGCGCAATATCGATGCCTGGTGGCCTGCCATCGAAGCCGGCGCCGAGGCCATCGTGCAAACCGCCAGCGGCTGCGGCGCGTTCGTGCGTGACTACGGCCACCTGCTGGAAAAGGACCCGCGCTACGCCGCCAAGGCCGCACGGGTCAGCGCCCTGTCCCGCGACCTGGTGGAGGTGCTGCGCGACGAGCCGGTCGAGCAACTGGGCCTGTGCGCCGAACAGCGCCTGGCCTTCCATTGCCCATGCACCCTGCAGCACGCGCTGAAGCTGGGGGGTGCGGTGGAGGCGTTGCTGACACGCCTGGGCTTCACCTTGACCCCGGTACCGGACGGCCACCTGTGCTGCGGCTCGGCCGGCACCTATTCGCTGACCCAGCCCGAGCTGTCGCTACAGCTGCGCGACAACCGCCTCAACGCCCTGGAAAGCGGCAAGCCGCAAGTCATCGCCACCGCCAACATCGGCTGCCAAGCCCACCTCGACGGGGCCGGACGCACACCGGTGCGGCACTGGATCGAAATCGTCGAAGCAGCCTTGAACCCGGAGAACCACCATGCATAGCAAGTTCGTGATCGGCCAGGCCGAAGTCGCCAAAGTGCTGACCGCCGCCCGCCAGGAAGCCCAGGCACAACAATGGAACGTGACCATTGCCGTGGTCGACGACGGCGGCCACCCGCTGGCCCTGGAGCGCCTGGACGGCTGCGCGCCGGCCAGCGCCTACATCGCGATGGAAAAGGCCCGCACTGCCGCACTGGGGCGCAAGGAGACGCGAGATTACGAGGAAATGGTCAATGGTGGCCGTACTGCTTTCGTTACCGCGCCGCTGCTGACCAGCCTGGAAGGTGGCGTACCGCTGCGGGTGGATGGCCAGGTGGTGGGGGCGATCGGCGTGTCCGGGGTCAAGGCCGAGCAGGATGCCCAGGTGGCCAAGGCCGGGGCGGCTGCCCTCTGAATCCTGTGCCGGCCTCTTCGCGGGTAAACCCGCTCCCACAGGTGCTGCACAGGCCTCAGGCCTTGTGAAAGCCCTGTGGGAGCGGGTTCACCCGCGAAAGGGCCGGCAAAAGCAACATTTACCCAGAAGACTGAACCTCGAGCGAACAGACAATGCCAAACCATCCACTCCAGATCGCCCCCACCCTGCAGCGCTTCATCGAAGATGAGGTCCTCCCCGGCACCGGCATCGAAGCCCGCACCTTCTGGCAAGGCTTCAGCACCCTGATCCACGACCTCGCACCACAAAACCGCGCCCTGCTCGCCGAACGCGAGCGCCTGCAGACAGAACTCGACAACTGGCACCGCCGGCACCCCGGCCCGATCCGTGACATGGCCGCCTACCAGCATTTCCTGCAAGGCATCGGCTACCTTGTAGAGCCCCCGGCAAGCGTGCAGGTCAGCACCCGCAACGTTGACCGCGAGATCGCCGTGCAGGCCGGCCCGCAACTGGTGGTGCCACTGAGCAACGCCCGCTACGCTCTCAACGCCGCCAACGCCCGCTGGGGCTCGCTGTACGATGCCCTGTATGGCACCGATGCCATCGCCGAAACCGAGGGCGCCGAGCGTGGCCAGGGCTACAACCCGCAACGCGGCGCCAAGGTGATCGCCTATGGCCGGCAGTTCCTCGACACCGCGGCCCCTCTCGACGGTGCGTCGCACAGCGACGCCAAGGCCTACGCGATCAGCCAGGGCACGCTGCAGGTAACCCTGGCCGATGGCCGCCAGGTCGGCCTCAGGCACCCCGCGCAACTGCGTGGTTACCAAGGTGAGCCGAACACGCCAACAGCGATCCTGTTGCAGCATCACCAATTGCATTTCGAAATCCAGGTCGACCCAGCCAACGCCATCGGCCGGCAGGACCCGGCCGGGGTCAAGGACATCCTGCTGGAGGCCGCGCTCACCACCATCATCGACTGCGAAGACTCGGTAGCCGCCGTGGACGCCGACGACAAGGTCAACGTCTACCGCAACTGGCTCGGCCTGATGAAGGGCGACCTCAGCGAACAGGTCAGCAAGGGCGGCAAGACCTTCGAACGCACCTTGGCCGAAGACCGCCACTACCACGGCGCAGACGGCCAGCCCCTGACCCTGCCGGGCCGCTCGCTGCTGTTCATCCGCAACGTCGGCCACCTGATGACCAACCCGGCTATCCACGACCGTGATGGCCGGGAAATCCCGGAAGGCATCCTCGATGCCGTGGTCACCAGCCTGATCGGCCTGCATGACCTCAAGCGCCGTGGCAATTCCCGCGAGGGCAGCCTGTACATCGTCAAGCCGAAGATGCACGGGCCGGCCGAGGTGGCCTTTGCCGACCAGCTGTTCGGCCGCGTCGAAGCCCTGTTGGGCCTGCCCGCACACACGCTGAAGATGGGCATCATGGACGAGGAGCGGCGTACCAGCGTCAACCTCAAAGCCTGCATCGCCAGCGCCGCGTCACGGGTGGTGTTCATCAACACCGGCTTCCTCGACCGCACCGGTGACGAGATGCACACGGCCATGGAAGCCGGCGCCATGCTGCGCAAGGGCGACATGAAAGGCAGTGCCTGGATCCAGGCCTATGAGCGCAGCAACGTACTGGTGGGGCTGGCCTGTGGCCTGCGCGGCAAGGCGCAGATCGGCAAGGGCATGTGGGCCATGCCCGACCTGATGGCGGCCATGCTGGAACAGAAAGTCGCCCAGCCCAGGGCCGGCGCCAACACGGCCTGGGTGCCCTCGCCCACAGCCGCGACACTGCATGCGCTGCACTACCACCAGGTGGATGTGGCGGCCGTGCAGCAAACGCTGGAACAGGTTGACCTGAATGCCCAGCGCGCCGAGTTGCTGCATGACCTGCTCAGTGTCCCGGTCAGCCCCGAGCGGCCCTGGAGCGCAGCCGAAATCCAGGCCGAGCTGGACAACAACTGCCAGGGTATCCTCGGTTACGTGGTGCGCTGGGTCGAGCAAGGGGTCGGCTGTTCCAAGGTGCCGGATATCCATGATGTGGGCCTGATGGAAGACCGCGCGACCCTGCGGATTTCCGCGCAGCACATTGCCAACTGGCTGCACCACGGGGTGGTCGATGCCGAGCAGGTCGAGGCGACCTTGCAACGCATGGCCGGCGTGGTCGACCAGCAGAATGCCGGGGACCCGGCGTACCGGCCGATGGCCGCCGGTTTCGAGGCATCGCATGCCTTCCGCGCTGCGCGGGAGCTGGTGTTCAAGGGGCGGCAGCAGCCCAGTGGCTATACCGAACCGTTACTGCATGGCTGGCGCTTGCGTTTCAAGCAGGAGGTTGGGCGCTGATGCTGACAGGGGCCGCTATGCGGCCCCACTGCATGAAAACAGGTGGTATCCCGGCACCTTCAGAAATTTCCTATTCGGCGCTCGGAAGCGTCCTACTTGTTGCCTCCGCCCTCTGAAAACATGATCGGCACTGGATGACGCAAGGTCGCGATCCAGAGGAGGTTCCGCATGCACCTGTACGCCCGCCCCACTGCCGAATTGCGCAGCACCCTGCGCGAACTGCTGGCCCATGACATGAACAACCCGGACGAAGACCCCCACCTGTCGGGGGTGATGTTCTTCTGCGCCACCGATGAACGCTCCCGCCAACTGATCGAGCGTATCGAGTTGCTGGCCAGCGAGTTGTTCTTCGACCCGAACGGGCGGGCCATCACCGAGCATATGAAAGCGGCAGCGGTGGAAGGCGTTCGCATCAAGCGCAACCGCAAGGCGCCGGCGGACGAGACGGTGATACGTATCGCGCTGGCGGACAAGGGCTACATCACGGTGAGTACTGCCCGGATCTGAGTTTGCGTTGGCTTTCTGGGGGTGCTTTGCACCCCATCGCGACACAAGGCCGCTCCCACAGGACATCACAGACTTTGATTGCAGCGCTGTACCTGTGGGAGCGGCCTTGTGTCGCGATGGGCCGCAAAGCGGCCCCATGCCCTTCCCCGACCAATCCGCTATCCTGAGCACTTCCCCGCTCCGGACCGCTCCATGGAACTGCACATTCGCCTGGAAGGCCGCAAAGGCCTGGCCGACCAGCTTTACCAGCAACTGCGCGCCGGCATCGACAGCGGCCACCTGGCCGCCGGCACCCAACTGCCGCCAAGCCGCCTGCTGGCAGAGCAGCTGGGCGTGTCGCGCAAGACCGTGGCCGAGGCCTATTCCCGGCTGACCTACGACAACCTGCTGAGCGGCGTGGTCGGCCGGGGCACCTTCGTCACCCCGCGCCAGCCGCTGCGCAGCAGCGAATCGACCGCGATTCCCCTGGCTGGTGCCGCGTCGCTCGAGCGCTGGCAGCAGCGCGCCACCGTGCTGAGCCGACGCCAGCTGGAGGCTCCGTCGCGTTACGACTTCATCGGCGGGGCCTCGAGCAAGGCGCAGTTCCCGTTCGACCAGTGGCGCAGTTGCCTGAACTATGCCCTGCGCCGCAGCCAGCGCCATCCCGAGCGGCAGTTCCCTGCCCAGGGCCTGCCGGAGCTGCGCGAGGCCATTGCCCATCATGTCGCCTATGCCCGCGGCGTGCACTGCAGCGCCGCTGACCTGCTGGTGTGCAACGGCGCCCAGCAGGCACTGGACCTGATCGCACGGGTACTGGTCGAGCCGGGTTGCCAGGTAGCCATGGAAGACCCGGGCTACCCGCCAGCGCGGCAACTGTTCCTGGCCCTCGGCGCGCGCCTGCAATCGGTACCGGTGGACGATGAAGGCCTGTGCGTGGAGCAGATCGCCGACGGCACCCGGCTGATCTACGTGACGCCCTCGCACCAGTTCCCGCTGGGCATGCCGATGAGCGAGCCACGCCGGCACGCCCTGCTGGCACGGGCCGCCGAGCTGGGTGCGTTGATCATCGAAGACGACTACGACTGCGAGTTCCGCTACCACGGCCCAGCCGCCGACGCTCTGCAGCGCCTCGACCGCCATGGCCTGGTGGCCTATGTGGGGACCTTTTCCAAGACCTTGCTGCCCGAGTTGCGCCTGGGCTACGCCGTACTGCCGCCCGACGTGCTGAAGGCCGCCTGCGTGGCCAAGCACCTCAGCGACTGGCACAGCCCGACCCTGTTGCAGTGGGCACTGGCGCGCTTTCTCGGCGAAGGCCACCTGAACAAGCACATCCGCCGTTGCCACGAGGTCTACAGCGCCCGTCGCGAACGCATCCTCGCACGGCTGGGCGGCGACCTGGCACCGTGGTTCAGCGCCATCCCCGCCAGCGCCGGGTTCCACCTCAGCGCCCTGGCCAAACCTGGGGTCGATGTCGAGCTGCTGGCCAACCTCACACGCAAGGTGGAGGTCGGCCTGTATTCGCTCGCGCCGTTCTTCAGCGAAGCGCCAGTGCGCCCGGGGCTGTTGCTGGGCTTCGGCGCCATCGAGCTGCTGGACATCGACCCGGCGCTGGACCGGGTGCGCGACACCCTGCAGCGCCTCAGTTGACCGGCGCGGCCTTGCCCGCCACTAACGGGCGAGCAATCGCCGCGGCATAACCGCGAGGGTTGAACCACGTGGTAACCAGCAGCATCGCTACCACGGTCACGGTCAGTAGCGTCCAGGAGGCCTGGAAATCACCGCTCATGTCGCGCAACCAGCCGGTGACGTAAGGCACCATGCCGGTGATGATGAAGCCGATGCCCTGCACGAACGCCGCCAGGCTGCCAGCCTCGGCAGGCGTCTTCAGGTGCTCCAGAGTAAGCGTCAGGCTCTGGCTGAAGCAGGCGCCCAGGCCGAAACCGATCATCGCCACCCACAGCCCCGAGGCCAGCGTGGGTGCCAGCAGCAGGCCGAGGAAACCCACCAGCTGGATCGCCAAGGCTAGCCACAGGCCCGGGCGCCGGTCTGCCCAGCGCCGCAGCAACAGCGGCAGGCCCAGTGCGCCGGCCACCTGGAAGATGGTCATCAGGCCAACCAGGTCGGCACCGCCCTGGGCGCTGCCACCATGCTCGATGTGATAGGCCGGCAACCAGGCCACCATGCTGGTGTAGCCACCGTTGATCAAGCCAAAGTACAGCGCCAGCAACCAGGCCCGACGCGTACCGAACCAATGACCGCCGGCGGCACCGGCCAGTTTCGCCGCCTCCTGGCGCGGCCGCAGCACGGCCCAGGCCAGCACCGCCAGCACGGCCGGGATCGCCCACACGCCCAGGCCGACCTGCCAGTGGCCGAAGTAGCCACTGATGTGTGGCCCGAGCACGGCGGCCAGGCCGCCGCCGCTCATCAGCGCAGCCGAATACAGGCCCATCGCCCCTGCCAGGCGGCCGGGAAACCAGCGGTTGACCAGCCCCGGCATCATGCCCTGCACTACCGCCACCCCCAGGCCGGCGACCACCGCACTGGCAATCAGCGCCCAGGCGCTGCCCAGTTGCAGGCGCCACAGGCAGGCCAGGGCGATGGCAGACAGGCCAGCAAGCATGCCGCCATGTTCGCTGATCCAGCGCCGCAACCAGGGTTGCAGCAAGGGCACCAGGCCCATGCACAGCACCGGCAACGCCGTCAGCAAGGCCGCCTGCTGGTAACCCAGGCCAGTACTTGCGCGCATGGGTTCGAGCAACGGGCCGATGCTGGTCAGGATCGGCCGCAGGTTCAGTGCCAGCAGGATGACCAGCAGCAGGTTCAATGCCGCTCTCATTGTGCGTTGGCCTGTTTCCACTCAAGGTAAAGACCGGCTTCGCCGCTGGGCTTCAGGGCGCGCAGCGGCAGGCTCTGTTGCTGGGGCGGGCGAGCCATCTGCGCGTATACCGCCGCGGTGGACAAGCCGTAGGGTTCGCCCTCGGCGTTGTCGTAGGCAAACCAGGCCCGCTCGATACCGCACAGGTGCATGGCCGCCAGGCACATCGGGTACGGGTGGCCGCTGGCGTAGATTTCGGCGCCGTCCAGGCGTGCCTGGCCCAGGGCGTGGCTGGCCTTGCGGATGGCCTGCATCTCGGCGTGGGCGGTCGGGTCCTGGGTGCTGTGGATCTCGTTGATCGCACGCGCCAGCACCTGCCCCTGGTACACCAGCACGGCGCCGAAGGGCCGGCCACCAGCCTGAATGTTGGCGCGGGCCAGGTCGAGCGCTTCGCGCATGTAGCGTTCTTCGGACATGAATCGGTTCCCCTGTTGCAAGACCTGATCATTATCCGGGCTTCGGCGGCCTGGCAGAAATGAAGAGATTGGATGCCTGTCAGTGGCCTCCCAAATGGCCGATTGGCCTCCCGCTTATGCGCGTGATTGGCTATCGGGGAGGCCAACGTGCGGCGCTACAGTAGCGCCATCCCCACCCCACACCTTTGGAGACAGCCATGCACAACCGTATCGAATGGGCCAAGCACGCCCCCGAGGCCTACAAAGCCATGGTCGGCCTGGAGCAGGCCTTGGCCAAGAGTGGCCTGGAGAATTCCCTGCTGGAACTGGTGCGCCTGCGGGCTTCGCAGATCAACGGCTGCGCCTACTGCGTCAACCTGCACGCCAACGATGCGCGCAAGGCCGGTGAGACCGAGGCACGCCTGCAGACCTTGTGCGTCTGGCAGGAAACCGCCTACTTCACCCCGCGCGAACGTGCTGCGCTGGCCTGGGTGGAGAGCCTGACCAGGCTGCCCGAGCACGGCGCGCCGCAGGGCGAATATGAAGCCTTGCAGGAACACTTCGAGCCGGCGGAGGTGGCCAACCTGACCCTGGCAATTGCCGCCATCAATGCCTGGAACCGATTCGGGGTCGGGTTTGCCATGGTGCCGGCCTGATCACTCTTGACTTCCTGTGCCGGCCTCTTCGCGGGTGAACCCGCTCCCACAGGTACAGCACATTTTTCAGATTCTGTGAGTCCCCTGTGGGAGCGGGTTCACCCGCGAAGAGGCCGGCACAGGCAACATCTCAACGCCCGGCCAACCGCGCCCGGTAGCTGCCAGGGCTCTGCCCGGTCCACTTCTTGAACGCCCGGTGAAACGCACTGGGCTCCTGGAACCCGGTCTGCTCGGCAATCTCGGCAATGCTCAACTCCCCTTCGCGCAACCGCTCGAAGGCCATTGCCCGGCGCACCTCATCCTTGATCTGCTGGTACGAACGCCCTTCCCGCTCCAGCTGCCGACGGAAAGTACTGGCACTGACCCCCTGCTGCTGCGCCAGCGCCGCCAGCGTCGGCCACTGCCCATAACGCCGCGCCCGCAGGTGCCGGTACACTTCGGCCACCAGCCCGTTCTGGTTGCGAAAGCGAATCACCAGCCCCTGTGGCGCACTGCGCAGGAAGGTTTTCAGGGCCGCCAGGTCCTGCACCACCGGCAGGCGCAGGTAGGCGCTGTCGAACTCCACCTCGGTGCGCCCGCTGCCCAGGCGCAGGTCCGGCCCCCACAGCAGCAGGTCGTCTTCCTGGGCCGGGCGCGACACCGCCAGCTCGGTGCGGTCGATGGCGATCCGCCGCCCGGCCAGCCAGCACAGCATGCCGATCATCAGCACCAGGTAGGTTTCCTCGGCATACACCCGGGTCAGCGGGTCGGCGATGCTCGACTGCACGCTGATCAGCGCCCGCCCGCCACGCACCGTCAGGCTGCCGCGCAGATCGCGCAGGAACAGGCCAAAACCGCCCATGCACTGGCGCAAGGCCTTCTCCAGGTTCGGCTCCAGGATCAGGCCCCGGCAGATCAGGGCGAAACTGCCCGGCGGCATGCCGTGGCTGTCGAGGCGGAAGAACTCATCGTCCAGGCGCTGGATCAGCGCCAGCCACAGCTGGGCGAAGGCCTTGGCCGGTACACGCGCCTGGGGCTGCTCGAGCAGTTGTGGGTCGATGCCCACCGCACGCAGCTGCGCATCGCGTTCGGCGGGGCAGTCGCGCAGGGCATGGAGCATGGCATTGAGGAAGTACACGGCGACCGAATCGCTATCGCGCATGGCGGTTTTCGCTGTCTATGCTGAGTGGCAAAAAGTGCCAGGTTGTCTGAACAGTTCCGGCATAGGCTGCAACAGAGCCTTTGCCTAGACTCGGTCCCACTCCGGGATCGTCGGCCATTCTCGCAGAGCCTGGCCCGGTCCCGCCATGCCTTCGCAATCGGAGCCCCTATGAGCAGCGCAGAAATCTACGTCGTCAGTGCCGTCCGTTCAGCCATTGGTGGTTTTGGCGGTTCCCTCAAGGACCTGCCGCTAGCCGACCTGGCCAGCGCCATCACCCGCGCCGCCATCGAGCGCTCGGGCGTGGCCGCCGAGCAAGTCGGCCACCTGGTGATGGGCACGGTGATCCCCACCGAACCGCGTGACGCCTACCTGGCCCGCGTAGCGGCAATGAACGCCGGCATCCCCAAGGAAACCCCGGCATTCAACGTCAACCGCCTGTGCGGCTCGGGCCTGCAGGCCATCGTCTCGGCAGCCCAATGCCTGCTGCTCGGCGACACCGACGTGGCCGTGGCGGCCGGTGCCGAATCCATGAGCCGTGGCCCGTACCTGCTGCCGCAGGCACGCTGGGGCGCTCGCATGGGTGATCTGCAAGGCATCGACTATACCGTCGGTGTGCTGCAGGACCCGTTCGAACACTTCCATATGGGCATCACCGCCGAGAACGTTGCGGCCAAGCACGGCATTACCCGCGAAATGCAGGATGAACTGGCCCTGACCAGCCAGCGCCGCGCCGCTCGCGCCATTGCCGAAGGCCGCTTCGCCAGCCAGATCGTTCCGCTGGAACTGAAAACCCGCAAGGGCAGCGTGCAGTTCAGCACTGACGAGCATGTGCGTGGCGAGGTGACCGCCGAGCAACTGGCAGGGATGAAGGCGGTGTTCAAGAAAGACGGTACCGTTACCGCCGGCAACGCCAGTGGCATCAACGACGGCGCTGGCGGCCTGGTACTGGCCACTGGTGATGCGGTGCGCCGCCTGGGCCTGAAGCCCCTGGCCCGCCTGGTGGGCTATGCCCATGCCGGCGTCGAGCCTGAACTGATGGGCCTTGGCCCGATCCCGGCCACCCGCAAGGTGCTGGAGAAGACCGGCCTGAGTGTGCAGGACCTGGACGTGATCGAGTCCAACGAAGCCTTCGCTGCCCAGGCCTGCGCCGTAGCTCGCGAGCTTGGCTTCGACCCGGAAAAGGTCAACCCCAACGGTTCGGGCATTTCCCTGGGTCACCCGGTGGGCGCCACCGGCGCGATCATCGCCACCAAGGCCATCCATGAGCTGCAGCGCATCCAGGGCCGCTATGCCCTGGCCACCATGTGCATCGGTGGTGGCCAAGGCATCGCCTTGGTCTTCGAGCGCGTCTGACGGAGCCTGACACATGAGCATTGAACAGATTGCCGTGATCGGCGCAGGCACCATGGGCAACGGCATTGCCCAGGTGTGCGCGGTAGCCGGCTACCAGGTGCTGCTGGTGGACGTGTCCGACGCTGCGCTGGAGCGCGGCGTGGCCACCTTGAGCAAGAACCTCGAGCGCCAGGTCGCCAAGGGTACCCTCGACGCCGACAAGGCGGCAGCTGCCCGCACCCGCATTCGCACCAGCACCGACTACACCCAGCTCAGCAGCGCGCAAATGGTGATCGAAGCCGCCACCGAGAACCTGCAGCTCAAGCAGCGCATCCTGCAGCAGGTGGCCGCCAACGTCGCCGCCGACTGCCTGATCGCCACCAACACCTCGTCGCTGTCGGTCACCCAGCTGGCGGCCAGCATCGAGCACCCCGAACGCTTCATCGGCGTGCATTTCTTCAACCCGGTGCCGATGATGGCGCTGGTCGAGATCATTCGCGGCCTGCAGACCAGCGACAGCACCTACGCCCAAGCGCTGGTGGTGACCGAAAAGGTCGGCAAGACCCCGATCACCGCCGGCAACCGCCCTGGGTTCGTGGTCAACCGCATCCTGGTGCCGATGATCAACGAAGCGATCTTCGTGCGCCAGGAAGGCCTGGCCAGTGCCGAGGACATCGACACCGGCATGCGCCTGGGCTGCAACCAGCCGATCGGCCCGCTGGCCCTGGCCGACCTGATCGGCCTGGACACCCTGCTGGCGATCATGGAGGCCTTCCATGAAGGCTTCAACGACAGCAAGTACCGCCCTGCCCCGCTGCTCAAGGAAATGGTCGCGGCCGGTTGGCTGGGGCGCAAGAGCGGCCGCGGTTTCTTCACCTACTGAGGAGCGAACGCCATGCCCCCGGTCAATGCCGCGATGCGCTGTGCCAACTTTGAAGAGCGACGTGACCGGGCCATGGCGCTGTTTGCCGAAAAGGGCTTCGGCCAGGTCAGCATGCGCGAGCTGGCGGCCCATGTGGGGCTTACCGCAGGCTCGCTGTATCACCACTTCCCCAGCAAGCAGGACCTGCTGTACGACCTGATCGAGGAGTTGTACGAGGAATTGCAGGCCACCCTGGACCAGGGGCGCCGGGCCATGGCGCGCGGGGCGTCGGCGCTGAGCTGCCTGATTGCCGCGCACTGGCAGCTGCATGCCGAGCGGCCCATGCAGTTTCGCCTGGCGGAGCGCGACTTCTGTTGCCTGAGCGACGACCAGCAGGCGCGCCTGGCCTTGTTGCGCAAGCGCTATGAGGCGGGGTTGCTGAGGTTGATCGCACCGCAGGCGAAGTTGCAGGGACAGGCCCTGGTGGCCACGGCGCATGTGGTGGCGACGCTGCTGAACCAGTTGCCGGGGCTGTTGAAGGCCTTGCCCGAAGAACAGGGGCTGGGGTTGATGGAAAGCATGCTGGTGGGTGGGCTGGAGCGGACCCTGCGCTAGCCTGCTCCGGCCCTTTCGCGGGTAAACCCGCTCCCACAGGAACTGTGCAAGTCTCAAGGTTTGCACGGTTCCTGTGGGAGCGGGTTTACCCGCGAAAGGGCCAGTGCAGGCTAGCGCAGGAGCGACTGGATCTGCTCGTGCAAGGTATCCAGGTCGAACGGCTTGGCCAGGATCGGTGCCTTGCGGGTGATCGGGCTGCCGGACTCGAGAATCTCCGCCGGGTAGCCGCTGATGAAGATCACCTTCAGGTCCGGCCGCAACTTCACTGCCGGCTCGGCAATGTCCACCCCGGAAATCCCGCCCGGCAAGCGGAAGTCCGTCACCATCAGGTCGAGGTGCGGCTTGCTCGCCAGGATCGCGAACGCCTGCTCGCCATCCTCGGCCACCAGCACGTGGTAGCCCTCGCCTGCCAGGTAATCACGCAGGATCATGCGAATCGCCGGTTCGTCCTCGACCACCAGTACTACATCTTGTGCATCTTCACTCATGTCAACGCCTTGAAATACTTACAGCTGGCCATCAGACCCCAGGCTCACGCAGAGGTTGCCCTTGCCTGGTCGTTTTGTTGTTCGCAGGTTGCCAGTGGCAATTGCAAGGTGAAGGTGGCGCCTTTGCCCTCTTCACTCTCCACCAATATGCGCCCGCCATGGGCCTGGACGATCTGCTCCGATATGTACAGCCCCAGGCCCAACCCACCACTGGCCTGCTGGGTGGCGACCCGCTCGAACTGCTGGAAGATGCGCTGCTGGTTGGCAACGCAGATGCCGATGCCATGGTCCTGCACCTGCACGCAGGCCAGGCCGTCCTGCTCGAATACCCGCACCTGCACCGGTTTGCGCTCACCATAACGCAAGGCATTGGACAACAGGTTGGCCAGCACCTGCTCGATGCGAAACTCGTCCCACTCGCCCAGCAGCGGCTCGCAGCGTTGCAACTCGATATGGGTGTCCAGTGCGCTGGCCTGAGCAGCAAAGTTCTCCACCAGGCCGCGCACCAGTTGGCCCAGGTCGAACGCCTTGGGCCGCAGCGACAGTTTGCCGGTGCGGATGCGCGATACATCAAGCATATCTTCGACCAGGCGGATCAGGCTGTTGATCTGCCGCTCGTCGCGCTCGACCATGGCCTGCAGCTTGTCGACGCTGAAGGCGGCAAGGTTGCCGCGTGCCAGGTGCAGCTTGCGCAGCTGGGTTTCCAGGATCAGGCCATTGAGCGGGGTGCGCACCTCGTGGGACACGATCGACATGAAGTCATCGCGCATGCGCACGGCATGCTCCAGTTCACCCCGCGCTGTCTGCAGCTGGGCCAGCAGCAGCTCCTGCTCCTGGCGGCTGCGTTCCAGGGCCTGCAATTGGCGGTCGAGCACCTTGCGCTGGCGGTACAGGTCGACGAACACCGACACCTTGCTCTTCACCGCCAGGGTGTCGAGCGGCTTGTGCAGAAAGTCCACCGCGCCGCTTTCATAGCCCTTGAACGCGTAGTTCATCTCGCGCCCGGCGGCAGTGACGAACACGATGGGGATGTTGCGGGTCTTTTCCGTGCCGCGCATCAGCTCGGCCAGCTCGAAACCGTTCATGCCCGGCATCTGCACGTCGAGAATGGCCAGGGCGAACTCGTGCTCGAGCAACAGTGACAACGCTGCCTCGGCCGACTGGGCCTGGTGCACCTCGCGGTCTTGGCCCTGGAGCAGGGCGTCGAGGGCCAGCAGGTTTTCTGGCAGGTCGTCGACGATCAGCAGTTTGGCGATGGTGTGGCTTAGCATGCGCTGGGTTCCAGGGCGGCGAGCAATCGCTCGATGCCACTCAGAGAAAGAATATGGTCGGGCTGGTGCAGGGCCAGTGCGGCCTCCGGCATCAGCGCCACCTGTGCGTCGCAAGGGTCCTGGACCACGGTCCGGCCCCCATTGCGCTTGATATAGGCAAGGCCTTCTGCGCCATCCTCGTTGGCCCCGGTGAGCAACATGCCCAGCAGGCCGGCACCATAGGCATCGGCCGCCGACATGAACAGGTAGTCGATCGCCGGCCGGGAAAAATGCACCGGCGGCTCCTGGCTCAGCGACAGGGTCAGGTCACGCTCCACCGACAGGTGATAACCCGGCCCGGCCACGTAGATCTGCCCGGGGCGCAGCGGCTGTTTGTCACAGGCCTCGCACACTGGCCGCCGCAGGCGACGTTGCAGCACCTCGGCCAGCTGGCTGTGGCGGTCATCCGGCAGGTGCAGCACGCAAATTACCGGAATGGCGAAGCCGGCCGGCAACGCGCCCAGCACACTGAATAGCGCTGTAACGCCGCCGGCCGAGGCGCCGATCACCATCGCGCGTACGCCTTTCATGACTTGCGGTAGATCCGTTCGGGCTTGACCAGCGGCTCGAAGCGCTCGCTGTAGGCGGAGAAATCCACCGATTCCTTGCTGCCCAGCACCAGGAAGCCGCGGTGGCACAGGGACTCGTGGAACAGGCCCAGGGCGCGGTCCTGCAGTTCCTTGTTGAAGTAGATGAGCACGTTGCGGCACGACACCAGCTGGGTTTCGGAAAACACGCTGTCGGTGGCCAGGCTGTGGTCGGCGAAAGTCACGTTGTCCCGCAGGGTGCTGTCCATGATGGCGTTGCCGTAGGCGGCCGTGTAGTACTCGGCAAAGTCCCGTCGGCCACCGGCGATGCGATAGTTTTCGGCGTACTCGCGCATGCTCTGCATCGAGTAGATACCCTGCTTGGCCTTGTCCAGCGAATGCGGGTTGATGTCGGTGGCATAGATGATGGTGCGCTCCAGCAGGCCCTCCTCGCGTAGCAGGATGGCCATCGAATACACCTCCTCGCCCGTGCTGCAGCCGGCAATCCACACCTTGATCGACGGCCAGGTGCGCAGCAGCGGCACCACTTCGTTGCGCAGCGCCAGGTAGTGCCCCGGGTCGCGGAACATCTCGCTGACCGGGATCGTCAGGTACTGCAGCAACTGCATGAACATGCCTGGGTCGTGCAGCACGCGCTCCTGCAGCGCCGACACCGTCAGGCAGTCGAACTGGCGCAGCGCATGCAGGATCCGGCGCTTGATCGACGCGCCGGAATAGTTGCGGAAATCGTAGCTGTACTTGAGGTAGATGGCCTCGATCAGCAAGCGGATTTCGATATCGGTGTTACGTTCGCTAGTCAAATTCGCTCCAGTTGCGGCAGCCACACACGGATCAGCGAGAACAAGCGGTCCAGGTCGATCGGTTTGGCCAGGTAGTCGTTGGCGCCGGCCTGCAGGCAACGCTGCTGGTCATCCTTCATCGCCTTGGCGGTCACGGCAATGATCGGCAGCTTGCGCCAGCGTGGTTGCTGGCGGATCAGCCGGGTGGCCTCGAAGCCGTCCATTTCCGGCATCATCACATCCATCAACACCAGGTCGATGTCGTCATGCTGCTCCAGGCGCTCGATGGCCTCGCGGCCGTTGCGGCCGATTTCGACGATCGCGCCCTTGTGCTCCAGCGCGCTGGTCAGGGCAAAGATGTTGCGCACGTCGTCGTCCACCAGCAGCACCTTGCGGCCTTCGAAAACCTTGTCGCGGCTGCGCGCGGTCTTGAGCATGCGCTGGCGTTCGTTGGACAGCTGCGACTCGACCTTGTGCAGGAACAGCGTCACTTCGTCGAGCAGGCGCTCCGGCGAGCGTGCGCCCTTGATGATGATCGAGCGCGAATACTTGAGCAGGTCGGCTTCTTCTTCGCGGGTAAGATTGCGCCCGGTATACACGATCACCGGCGGGAAGGCACGGATGTCTTCGGCGGTCATGCGCTTGAGCAACTCGTTGCCGAGCATGTCTGGCAGCTTGAGGTCAATGATCATGCAGTCGTAGATATTCTCGCGCAGCAACGCCAGGGCATCCTGGGCCATGGCCACGGCGGTGATCTCGACATCGTCGTCGCCGATCAGACGGGCAATGCTCTCGCGCTGCAGGTCGTCGTCTTCCACCAGCAGGATGTGCTTGAGCTTCTGGGTCAGCTTGGCCTCCAGCCGGGCGAAAACTTCCTTGAGTTGTTCACGGCTGGTGGGCTTGACCGCGTAGCCGACGGCACCCATGTGCATGGCGGCCTCGACGCGGTCCTCAACGGAAATAATATGCACCGGGATGTGCCGGGTGCTCGCTTGCTCCTTCAGGCGTTGCAGCACGGTCAGGCCGGAATGGTCGGGCAGGCGCATGTCCAGCAGGATGGCATCGGGGATGTACTGCACGGCCAGTTCGAAGCCCTCGTCGGCGCCCTGCGCCACCAGGCAGCTGTAACCCAGCTCGTGGGCCAGGTCGAAGAGGATGCGGGCGAAGTTCGGTTCGTCTTCGATCACCAGGATGCAGCGGTTGCCGAACGGCGCGCGCTCACGGTCATCGGCAAACACTGGTGTCGGGCGTTTCGGTGCCGCCACCACTGGTGCCTGCGGCGCGGGTGGCAGGCTATCGACCGCAGGGCGCAGGCTGAGCGGCTCGATATCCTGCGCCACGCGCTCATAGCGCTCCGGCAGGATCAGGCTGAATACACTGCCCTGGCCGGGGCTGCTGTCGACGCTGATCTGCCCACCCAGCAGGTGCGCCAGGTCGCGGGAAATCGACAGGCCCAGGCCGGTGCCGCCATAACGGCGGTTGCTGGTGCCATCCACCTGGTGGAATGCGCCGAAGATCGCCTGCTGCTGGTCGGCGGCGATGCCGATGCCGGTATCGCGCACGGCAAAGACGATGCCGGTGCCAGGCTGGTAACCGATGTTCAGGCTGACCTGGCCGCGCTCGGTGAACTTGATGGCGTTGGACAGCAGGTTCTTGAGAATCTGCTCCAGGCGCTGGCGGTCGGTGAACAGCGTGGCCGGCACCTGCGCCTCGGTGGTCACCTCGAAGGCGAGGCCCTTGTGCCCGGCCAACGGCTCGAACATGCTGCGCAGGCCTTCGACCAGGCGCTCCACCTGAGTGGTTTCAGGGCGCACTTCCAGCTTGCCGGCTTCCACCTTGGCGATGTCGAGAATGTCATTGATCAGGTTGAGCAGGTCGTTGCCGGCCGAATAGATGGATTCGGCGAACTTGACCTGCTCGTCGCTGAGGTTGCCCTCGCCGTTTTCCGCCAGCAGCTTGGCCAGGATCAGCGAGCTGTTCAGCGGCGTGCGCAACTCGTGGGACATGTTGGCGAGGAATTCGGACTTGTACTTGCTCGAACGCTGCAGTTCCTCGGCACGCGCCTGCAGCTCGTCCTGGGCCTGGAGCAGTTCGTCGTTCTTGCGGTCCAGCGCCTCGGTGCGCTCCGACAGCTGCTCGTTGGTCTGCTCAAGCTCCGCCTGCTGGGTTTCCAGGTGGGCCTGGGACTCCTTGAGCACGCGGGATTGCTCTTCGAGCTCTTCGTTGGCGGTTTTAAGTTCTTCCTGCTGCACTTGCAGCTCTTCGTTCAGTTGCTGGGTTTCGGCCAGCACCTCCTGCAGGCGCTGCCGGTAACGGGCGCTTTCGATGGAAATACCGACGTTGCCACGGACCCGCTGCAGCATCTCTTCGTCACGCTCCTGCAACGGCCGCAGGAAGCCCAGCTCCAGCACGCCGTTGATCTGCCCGTCGTCGCTGGAGGGCATCAGCATGGCACTGCGCGGCAGGCCCCTGCCAAGGCCGGAGCTGAGTTGGAAATAGTCTTCAGGCAAGTCGTCCAGGCGCAGCAGCCTCGCTTCGCGCACGGCCTGGGCCAGCAGCCCCTCGTGGTCACCCAGTACCTGCTCGCGCGCCTGCTCCTCGGCATCCAGGCCATAGCTGGCAACACGCACCAGGCGGCCATGTTCGTCACGCACGTACAACGCGCCTACCACGCTGCCCAGGTAGCTGGCGAAGAAACGCAGGATGTTGTCACCGAGCATGGGCAGGGTCAGCTGGCCGAGCACCTGTTCGGACAGTTGCGTCTGCCCGTTGCGCAGCCAGGCCTGATGCTCCAGGCGCTCGGCGGCGCGCTGCTGGGCCTGGAAGTTTTCGTCATAGGTAGCGGACAGCGCCAGCAGGTCGCGCCGCCCGAGGTAGGCCAGCAAGGCGCTGAGGCCGACGATGAACAGCACGAAGGACGACATGACCGTGACGGTCACACTGTTGACCCGCTCGTTGCGCGCCATGCGCAATTGTTGTTCGCTGCCGATGAGGTTGTCGAACTCCTTGCGGATCTCATCGGTCAGGCGCTTGCCGCGGCCGTTGCCGATCAAGGCGCGGTAATCACCCTGGCTGCGGCGCAAGTTGATCATCTCGCTGCCGAAGGTGTTCCACGCTTGCTGCAGGGCGATCAGCCGGTCGATGCGTTCGACCTGTTGCGGGTTGTCCTCGACCATGCCGCGCAGGCTCTGCAGGCTGCCGAAAATGCGCGGCTTGGCCACCTCGTAGGGGTCGAGGAAACGCTCATCGCCGGTGATCAGGAAGCCACGCATGCCGGTTTCCATGTCGATCGACAGTTTGACCGCTTCGTTGGCATTGCCGATCACCCGGTCGGTGTGCTCGACCCACTGCAAGGCCGAAAGCAGGTAGTTGATCACCGCAACGAAGGCCACGGCCCCCAGCAGGCCAACCCCCAGGGGTAGGCCGACGTTGCGGCTCAACAGCTTGCGGAAGCTTCGCTGGTCCATCGAGGCTGCTTGAATCATGTGAAAACGCCCGAGCTAAAAGTCCATTGAAAAGTGTGGCGGATCTGTCTTTGTCATTATCTGCCACTGCGCCGTCCTGTTAAGCGAGTCTAACCAGCTTTGCCGGGTCTGGCAGGGCATTTAGCCAGTATTTGAAGGCAGCGTGCGCCAAACGTTCCATCTGATTGCAGTGCCCGGTATCCTCGGGAACTTCTGCTGCCATCTGGAGCACAGATTAAAGACATTCATTAGCACAGGATCCGAACCATGCACCTTCTGGTAGTCGAAGACGACGACATCGTACGCATGCTGATGGTCGAAGTGCTCGACGAACTGGGCTACAGGGTCATCGAGGCGGACAATGCCGGCGCGGCGCTGCGCATTATCGAGGACCCGGGCCAGGAGTTGGCGCTGATGCTGACCGACGTGGGGTTGCCAGACATGGGTGGCGAAGAGCTGGCCGGCAAGGCGCGCGAGTTGCGGCCGCTGTTGCCGGTGCTGTTCGCCAGTGGCTATGCCGAGAACGTCAATGTACCGGAGGGCATGCACCTGATCGGCAAGCCGTTCAGCATCGACCAGTTGCGCGACAAGGTGCAGGCCATTCTGGGTAACCCTTGAAATCGGTGCCGCCTGGTTCGCGGGCTTGCCCGCTCCCACAGGGTCAGCACAAGTTTGAGTGCAGTGGAATACCTGTGGCAGCGGGCTAGCCCGCGAAGAGGCCGGCACAGGCTGTAGCTGACTACAGTTCCCTGCGCAACAGGTAGCTATCCATGATCCACCCCTTGCGCGCCCGCTCCCGCTCACGCACCTCCAGTATCTGTGCCTTCACCGTTTGCAACGGCCCGGCAATCAGCACCTCATCCGCAGTCCCCAGGTACGCGCCCCAGTAAATCATCAACGCCGGATCATCGAGCCGGGCAAACGCGCACTGCCCGTCGAGCATCACCAGCACATTGTCGATCTGCCCCTGCCCGGCCAGGCGCCGCCCTGGCAATACGGTCAACGGCTCACCGATGCGGTTGAGCGGCACCTGATGGCGCGCTGCCAACGCCTGCACGCTGCTGATGCCCGGAATGACCTGCAGGCGCAGCGCCACACCACGCTCGCGGACCAGGCCAAGGATGCGCAGGGTGCTGTCGTACAGCGTCGGCTCGCCCCACAGCAGGAAGGCGCCGGTTTCCCCAATGCCTATCTCCTGTTCGATCAATTGGGCATACAGCGCCGCACGCTGCCGGTGCCAGTCCTGCACCGCGCCCAGGTAGTCATCGGCCTGGCCATCGCGTGCAGGGTCGGCCACCTGCACCAGGCGGTAGCCGCCCTCGGGCCGGTAGCGTTGGAGGATGGCCTTGCGCAGGCGCAGCAGTTCGTCCTTGTCGCCGCCTTTGTCGAGCACGAAGAACACACTGGCCTGGCGCAGTGCATCGACCGCCTCGTAGGTGACCTGGCGCGGGTCACCGGGGCCGATGCCGATCAACAACAGGTCTTTCATTGCCCTGCCCTTTGCGGAAACCAGCAGCCATTGTCAGGTGGCTGCCGGTATTTGGCAAAGCGCCCCGTCAGAAGATGGAGAAGTTGTAGCTGACGATGACCCGTGTCTCGTCCATGTCACGCGCCCATTTTTCATAATTGCTGCGGTAAGTTGAATTACGCAGACGCACGCTTACGTCCTTGAACGTGCCACCTTGCACCTGGTACTTGAACTCGGTGTCGCGTTCCCACTCTTTGCCTTCGGCCGTACTGCCCGGCACCTTGATATTGTCACCGTTGATGTAACGGGTGAAGAAGGTCAGGCCAGGCACGCCCAGGGCCTTGAAGTCATAGTCATAACGCACCTGCCAGGAACGCTCCTGGGCCGCGGCGAAGTCGTTGACCTGGGCATAGTTGACCAGGTAAGGGTTGGTGCCATCCAGGTATGGCATGGCACTGTCGCCATACATGCGCTGCCAACCGGCACTGAGCTTGTGGCCACCCAGGCTGTAGCCGAGCATGCCGCTGAACGCGCGATGGTCGATTTCGCCGGCGCGGGCATTGCCGATGTCATCACTCTTGATCAAGCGCAGGTCTGCCGACAGGCTGCCCACCGCCAATGGCTGGCTGGCCACCAGGCCGAGGAAGTGCTGGCGGTAGATGTTCTCCAGCTTGGCCACCTGGTACTGGGCGCTGAAGCGTTCGTTGAAACGGTAATCGACACCAGCCAGGTCGAAGTGATCAGCCTCGATACCGCAGGCATAGCGCTTGTTCTTGCAATGCACGCGAATGTCCTGGCGGTCGGTGGAATCCCGTGCGGTGTACTTGTCCAGGCGGGCCAGGGTGAACTTCAGGTCGCGCACTTCTTCGGAAGTGAGCATGGCGCCATGGAACATGGTCGGCAGCAGGCGGCCATCGTTGTACTTGAGCAACGGTACATCCGGCATCATCGAACCGTACTTGAGCACGGTACTGGAAACCTTGACCTTGGCCGCCAGGCCCATCTTCGCGTACTGGTCGGCCGAGTGGCGCGGGTCGTGACCGGAAGACGGCAACAGGCCGCTGTTACTGTCCGCCGGGCTGGAGTCAAGTTTGAAGCCGAACATGCCCAGCGCATCCACGCCAAAACCTACCGGCCCCTGCGTGTAACCCGACTGCACATTGAGGATGAAACCTTGTGCCCATTCTTCGCGTTTGGACGCACCCTGGCTGGAACTGCTGTGGCCGTCACGAAAATCCCGGTTGAAATAGACATTGCGTGCTTCGACCTTTGCACTGCTGTCTTCAAGAAAACCGGCGGCCTGGGCATTGACGCCGGCACACAACAGGAACAAGCCGGCAACACGACGCCCGGGGGCGAGGGGGAAAGGGGCAAACATGGGAGAAAACATCCGGAATCAAGGCGAGTAAACAACCTGTGGCACGTGTTGGCCACGGTACTGCGAGGGGGCCGAACAATAGCCGGCCATCATCTGAAATGATCGCGCGAAGCCTCTGGCACGGCCATTGGACCATGGTCTAAGCGCGCCACAAGACAACCGCGGAAAAACCGGACAATACCGCACGCAAAACTAGGAAAGTTCCCTGCTTACTTACAAAAAGTTTGCAGTTTACCCAGTACCCATGAATGACTACACTCGATATCAGCGAACAGCGGAACCCACCCGCGTGGCCGGCGTTTTTATTCTTCTTCAATGTTCGTCACGCCCTGCCACGACCGACGTACAGGAGTGATTACAGTGTCCAGACTTGCAGAGTTTCGTGCTGCCGAAAAAGCGCTCCAGGAACAGATGGCGCAACTGGAAGCGTTGAAAAAGGATGCCGGCCTCAAACGCGAAATCGAATTCGAGCAGAAACTAGTCGGCCTGATGAAAAGCTACGACAAGAGCCTGCGCGATATCATCGCCATCCTCGACCCGAAGGCAGTGGCCCGGGTTTCCAGTGCAGCACCCAAGCAACAGCGCCGCGCGCGCGTGGTAAAGGTTTACACCAACCCGCATACCGGCGAGCGAATCGAGACCAAAGGCGGCAACCACCGTGGGCTCAAGGCCTGGAAAGAACAATACGGCGCCGCCACGGTAGAAAGCTGGGTACGCTGATGAAACGTCCACACGCACTTCACACTTTTTTCACAAGGGCTGGCTCAGTATCGAGACAGCTAAAGGACTAGCGACCCCATCACGCGCCCGCACATGCGGGCCTCTAATTCCAGCGCCCTGCCTTGTGCAGGGCGCTTTCATTTGCGCAATCGGCACACTGCCGTATCATGGCCAGCCTGTCTGTTTTGCCGGTGCCCTGCGCCCGGCCCCGTCTCAGGAGTTCCCATGAGCCTGCACGATCTGCAAACCCTGCCTGGCGTCACCGCCCAACCGGACGCCGCCACCGCCCAGTTCGTCTTCAACCACACCATGCTGCGGGTAAAGGACATCGAAAAGTCCCTGGACTTCTACACCCGCGTGCTGGGTTTCCGCCTGGTAGACAAGCGCGACTTCCCCGAAGCTGCCTTCAGCCTGTACTTCCTGGCCTTGGTCGACCCGGCGCAGATCCCGGCCGATGACAACGAACGCCACCAGTGGATGAAGTCTATTCCGGGCGTGCTGGAACTGACCCACAACCACGGCACCGAAAACGATGCCGAGTTCGCCTACCACAACGGCAACACCGACCCGCGCGGCTTTGGCCACATCTGCGTCTCGGTACCGGACGTACGCGAAGCCTGCGCACGCTTCGAGGCACTGGGTGTACCGTTCCAGAAACGCCTGCAGGACGGGCGCATGAACCACCTGGCCTTCGTCAAGGACCCGGACGGTTACTGGGTCGAAGTCATCCAGCCGACCGAGCTCAAAGGCTGAGCACTCATCGCTGCTCGCTCGTCGGGCCGGGAACTCCCGGCCCTTTGCTGTGGTATATGAAGGTAACTGCTTCACATGCCACAGCGAGGTAAGGACGATGCAATCTCTTCACTGTGAATATCGCAAGCACACCATCACCGCCAGCGTGATGCCCCACCCCGATTCCCCCCTGCCCTATGCCGCCGGGTGCCTGATTACCGACCCCGAAGGGCACACCAGCAGGCGCATGTCGATGCCGATGAAGTTCTTCTCCGACCTCGAGAACGCACAGCATGTGTCGCTGGCCCATGGCCGGGCGCTGGTCGACCAGCAGCTGGATGAAGGGCACAAGGTGTTCTGACCTTGTCAATGCTTGTGCCGGCCTCTTCGCGGGTAAACCCGCTCCCACAGGGGTAGCGCCGTTGCTACATGCGTGCGCTATCCCTGTGGGAGCGGGTTTACCCGCGAAAGGGCCGGCACAGGAATAATCAGATATCCCGGGCGTACGCCACCGCCGCCTCCACCTGCGCCAGGGTGGGTCGCACCCCGGTGTAAAGCACGAACTGCTCCAGCGCCTGCAGCGCAATCACCTCCAGCCCGGTGATCACTGGCTTATCCAACGCCCGCGCTCGGCGGATCAACGGAGTGCTCTCCGGCATCGCCACAACATCGAACACCCGCGCCGCCGCGGCGATGGCGTTCTCGGAAAACGCCAGCTCCTCGGCCTCGGGCCCGCCCGCCATGCCGATCGGCGTCACGTTCACCAGCATGGGTGGGCACAGGTCGCCCAGCTCCGCCACCCAGCGATAACCACACACATCCGCCAGCTGCCGCCCCGCCTGCTCGTTGCGCGCAACGATGATGCCTTCGGCGAACCCGGCATCGCGCAAGGCACTGGCTACCGCCTTGGCCATGCCGCCACTGCCGCGCAGGGCAAACGCCGTGGACGGGTCGACCTGGTGCTGCGCCAGCAACTGACGCACGGCCAGGTAATCGGTGTTGTAGGCCTTCAGGTGGCCATTGGTATTGACCAGGGTATTGACCGACTCGATGGCCGCAGCCGATGGGTCGATCTCGTCGACCAGGGCCATGCAGGCCTCCTTGTACGGCATCGATACCCCGCAACCGCGGATACCCAAAGCGCGAATGCCCGCCACCGCCGCCGGCAGGTCATCGGTGCGCATGGCCTTGTAGTAGAAGTCCAGGCCGAGCTGCTGGTAAAGGTGGTTGTGGAACCGTACACCGAAGGTGCCGGGGCGACCGGCCAGGGAAATGCACAGCACGGTGTCTCTGCTTGGAGTTGCCGACATAACCTGCTCCTTTGTCATAACTGAAACGTTTGTTCAGCGTAACAGAGGTAACCGCTGGTCGTCCCTTACACAACCTTTACCGTTCCCCCGTGCTCAGCTGACGAAGAGTGGAGTCATAGTAATAGGACCCCACACTTGGGGTGTCCTTGCGAGGGTTTCTTCATGAACCGTCACATTCCCGGAATCGCCCTGCTGGTCGGTGCCCTGGCCATCAGCGCACCCGCTGTCGCCCACGGCGGCCATGGCCATGGCGGTTGGTACGGCCCCGGCCCGCTGCTGGGTGCGGCCGTGGTTGGCGCCGTGGTCGGGGCGACGGTTTATGGCGGGCGTGACCGTACCGTGTACGTCGAGCGCCAACCGGTCTACTACGGGCCGCCCCCGGTGTACATGCAACCACCGCCACCGCCGGTGTACTACCAGCCGTACTACGTGCCAGCACCACCGCCTCCGGGCTACCGCACCTACTACGGTCCGCCACCGGTGTATTACGGCCCGCCGCGCTGGTAAATGTTGATAGAACCAATGACCACTATCGAGGAAGTTAATTTCAAACCGCCCCGGCTGCTGCGTAAGGTAGGGCCATGTTTTACAGGAGGTCCACATGGCCACTATCCAGATCATGTCCGTTGTTGGCAGTGCCGTCCCCGCTTCGCTGCGTGAGCAGGGCCTGCTCGCATGCTGGTACCTGGTGCGCAACGGCGAAGCCGTAAGCGGCCCGATGCCGACCCGCGCCTCGGCCCAGGCCCTGGTCGAACAGTTGCAACCAGGCACCATGGTCGCCTGACCCGTATTTGTTGTGCGTTGCTCCCTACGCCCTTCTGGCCCGCCTACCTGGCGGGTCTTTTTTTGCCTGGGCGTTACGCCTGCACCTCCCCGCCGCAGGCAACGAACATTGCCAACAACGCGGCCAACTGGTGCTCACGCTGACCGTAGCCCGCGCCAGGCAAGCTGGCCCAGATAGGCGCGGCCTTGGCGATCGCCTGGGCAATGCGGCCAGCCTTTATCAGTGCCAAGGCACCGCGTTCGCTCAGCAACTTGATTGCCGCCAGGTCCTGGGCCTCAGGGGTAAAGCGGCCATTGAAGCCATAGGTACTCACGATGGCATCCCAGGTACCGGCCAGAATCTGGTACCGCCCAGCCGCAGAACTGTGGATGCCGTAGCTGGGCAACCACACCCTCTGCTTCGGGTGCCCGCTGTAGTCATTGAACAGTTGGCCGCCGACCAGGACGTTGTAGCCATCGTCGCTGGCAGCGATGGTCGAGGTACCCTCGGACCAGGCCAGCATGTCCAGGAACGCGAGCACGTTCGCCCCGCCGACAGCGGCAGAATCCAATCGAGCCATGTTGTCTCCATGCAGAAGAAGCCCATACGCATGGGCGTGAACAGAATTTGTCTTGCGGGCCGCCTCACTCACCCTGCTTCCCGCGCAGGCGGGCGACGCCCTCGCCCTGGACGGTGACCTGCCGGGGTGGATGGCCACCTCGACTGGTCAGCGCTTCGATCTTGCCTTCCAGGCGCCCTACAGTGATCACCAGTTCATTGCGTTCCTTTGCAAACTGATCGGCCCTGGCCTGTGCTTCTCTTCGGGCGTCACGCTCGATATCGAGCAACTCGTTCAGGCGCCGGACCACGCCAATATCAGCGTTGTCCATGGCACGGTCAGCCGCATCCCTGGACAGCCACTTGCGCAGCCAGAGGAATGCGCCCAGCAACACGGTGCCTGTTCCGCCCAGCCAGGTGATGGTGCCTGGGCCGAGGTCAGTCGGATCCATGAAAACCTCATTACCAATGGTGATGTCGTAAGCCCTGGAGAACAGCTTCTCGGTGGCTTTCCTTGCTTGCATGATTAATTTAGCCTACAGCTAATTTCATGACAAGGAAAATTTAGCTGTTAGCATATTTAGCAGCAAGCTAAACACTGGCATGCTTCGCTCCATGGACATCTACGAAATTCGCAAGCACAACCTGGTCAAGCTGATCGGCAACCAGAGAAAGGGATCCTGCGCAGAGCGCTGGGGGATGGCGCCTGCGCACCTGAGCCAGATCCTTTCGGACAAGACAGCGAAGAACCTGGGCGATGATGTGGCCCGCCGAATCGAGGGCATCGAAGGCTTGCCGCGGGGGTGGTTCGACGCGATGGCAGCGGGCGACCAGGCGCAGTCGCCGGCCGAGGCTGGCGACAGCAAGCTTTCCGCGGCCGACCTGGTCAAGCAGATGCTTGCCAGAAGCGGCAGAGGCATCCCTGAAGAAACCCGGCAAAGGCTGCTGGCCGCCGCCGAGGAGCCGGCAGATTCGACACTGGTGGCCGCTGAACCTGCTCGGCCAGGCCTGGTGGGCGACGAAGTGTGGATTGCCCACTACGACGTCCGCGCAGCCATGGGTGGCGGGCAGATCCCCCACGACTACCCCGAGATGTTCAAGGATGTTCGCGTCAGCCCAAGCCACCTGCGCGAGCTGGGCGTGGAGTTCAGCGAGCACCACCACCTGAAGATGGTGACCGGTTGGGGCCAGTCGATGGAGCCGACCATCAAGCACCGCGACCCGCTGATCGTGGACGTCAGTATTCGCGAGTTCGTCGGTGACGGAATCTACTTCTTCTCCTGGGGCGACCACATCTATATCAAGCGATTGCAGATTGCCGACGAAGACCATTTCGAGATGATTTCCGACAACTCGCGGCACAAGGACCGCATGATTCGCCGGGAAGAGACCTACATCCAGGCCAGGGTGCTGCTGGTGTGGAATGCACACCTTGTGTAAGGCGAAGCCCACCACCCCGGCGTAATGCTGTCCCTTCGCGGGCAAGCCCGCTCCCACAGCCAAGCGGTACGCGTACCCTGTGGGAGCGGCTTTAGCCGCGAAGAATCCAACGCGGTGCATGGCACCGGCTTCGCCGGTGTTCGCGGCTAAAGCCGCTCCCACAGAGCCCCTGCTAATTTAATGAGTTATGCGCGGTTCTATGGGAGCGGGCTTGCCCGCGAAGGGCTGCAAGGCAGCCCCATCGATGCCACATCAGACTTGAGTGAACAGCATTACGCTACCCCGCAGGCTCTTTCTGACCTTCAGAAAGGTGCCGCCTCCTCGGCCTGCTGCTCGCTGTCCTGCTCGACGATAAAGTCGTCGCGCTCCTCCACGCTGCTGCGCTCCCAGCGCACCGTCACGCTCTCGTCGTCGTTGAAGGTCAGTTCCAACTCGGGCGTCTCGGCCAGCAGGCCCATCACCTCCTCCCACTCGGCATCACCGTCGGTATCCAGGCGATGCACCGTCACCCAGCGCTGCGTCTGCGCGAGCGGGTGGTTGATCATCGCTGATACCCGCAAGCTCAGACGCTCCATTCCGGTTATTTCCTGGCGCTGATGGGGCGTCGACTTCATGTGCTTAGACATACTCATATCCTGACGGCTGTATATTCGTACAGTATTCAAGGAAAGCTTATCTCACCGCCAAATCAAGCGTAAAGCCCCGCTGCGGAAAATTTTCGCCAACAGGTAATTTGTCGCCCGGCGAAATAATTTTAGCCATAAGCTATTGACGATGATTTAGCGCAGAGCTAAATTCCACTCCAGCAGCCGCCACCGTGCTGCTGCGGCACCAACCGACATTTCCATTCAGGAGTTCCCCCCATGAGCGTAGATATCAGCAACCTCACCATCGCCGTTCCGGTAGCCGAATCGTCGATCAGCACCGTAGCGGTCGAACTCACCGGCAGCGAAGCGATTGCCCTGTACCCGAACTACGTGACAGTGCTCAGCGATGGTTCGGTCCAGTTGTCTGCCCCCACCAAAGGCGCTTCGAGCAAAAGCACCCGCAGGACCCGCTGCGAGTGGTCGGAGCCGGAATACTGGAGCCTGGGCGGCGCCTTGGATCACTGGAATCGCCAGGAAATGACACTGACCAAGGTCAACTGGGCGCAGAAGGTGGTTATCGCGCAGATGCACGTCTACGGGGACGACAGCCCGCCCGTGAAGGTGTTCTGGAAAAAGGGCAACATCACCCTGGGGTTTCGACGGACCTACAACCAGGCGGATCCTGTGAATTCGACGGTGCTCAAGGGGGTACCGCTGGGGTCGAAGTTCGAGGTGAGCATCCACGCCACGTCGGCAGGCGTGGTCACCGTTACCGCCAAGTACAACGGGGTGACGGGTTCGTCCGGCGATCTCCAGTTCGACAGTACCTGGGCTTCGCGGCTGTTCGAGTTCCACGGCGGGGTGTACAACCAGGTGGACTACTCCGACACGACGCCCGCCGATGACGGCTCGATCTGCATCATCAGCGACCTCTCGCTGATCCATGCCTGAACCCAGGCACCCGGCGAGACATCCCGATGCCCCTGCATCCCGGCACAGGTTGCATCGGGATCGCCCTGCATTTAGCGATCAGCTCGAATGGCTGTCGCCCAAACTTCCTGATTCCCGGATGAACTAAGCTGTTCGGGTCTCTTTTTTCCAGACAGGGTTAGGCCCCATGAGACTGTTCGATTTCATTGATAGCAGTATGGAACCCATTCTCCAGGCTTGGGAAAACTACGCCCGCTCGGTTGAAACAGAGCTGCCGAAGCAGGACTCCTCCGGCTTGCGCGATCATGCCGAAAAGATGCTCCGCACCGTGGCCAAAGACATGAGAACGCCTCAGAGCAGGCAACAACAGTCCGAGAAGGCACAAGGCAGAGGCCCCAGGAGTTCAAGCGAAACCGCAGCGCAGACCCACGCTGTTGCTCGCTTGATAGCTGGGTTCTCGATGGACCAGATGGTGTCCGAATACCGGGCATTGCGCGCAAGCGTTCTGTCACTCTGGCTTAGCCAGGAGTCGTTCGCAGACGCGCATCATGTTCAGGACATGATCCGGTTCAATGAAGCGATTGACCAGGCGCTCGCAGAGTCGATCGCTGCCTACGGAACGGCAGTCGAGGCGACCCGGAAAATGGTGCTAGCCGTGCTCGGTCATGATTTGCGTTCGCCCTTGGGCGCGATACTCATGGCTGGCGGGCTGATCCAGCGGCAGGCCGGTCTGGATGAAAAGGGAAAGTTACTTGCGACCCAGGTTTGTGCCAGTGCACATCGGGCAAATGTCATGATCAACGATCTGCTGGATCTGGCCCGCTGCAATCTGGGGACTGGCATTCCAGTGGATTTGCGGAAAATGGATTTGAATCCAATCTGCAAGGCTGTCATTGACGAACTGCGCACGGCGTTCCCGCACGCGCGCATCATCCTGGATGAGCAGGCGCACATCACGGGCCAATTCGACCCTGACCGCATCTCTCAGGTTTTCTCCAACCTGATAGGCAATGCCCTGCGCCATGGCGATGCAACGGCCCCGATCAAGGTCACGCTGGCCAAGGTGGATGGTGTTCCACGGGTCAGCGTCCAGAATTCCGGAGAACCTATTCCACCCGAGGTGATGCCCTAGATCTTCAAGCCGGAAGGGAGATACTCGAGCTACTCATCCGGAGAGCGTGGCTCAGCAGCGGGGCTCGGCCTTGGCCTGTTCATCGCATCGGAGATCGTGGCGAACCACGGTGGCAGAATTGAGGTGGAGTCGACTGAGGAGGACGGGACGACCTTCGAGGTTGTTCTGCTGTCTTCGGCAGAGTGATGATGGGTACAGAATTGGTACAGGATTAAATTTCGTTCACGTTGCGCCCTTTAGTCATAAGGCATTCGACAGCAAATCAGCCATACTCCAGAATGCAGCGGTTTTTTGGGGGAAAACCCTTGCACAGCCAACGACATACCAACTTTTAGTGAGCCTCAACGTGAAAACATCCCTGTCCATCCTCAGCCTGCTGCTGTTGCTCACAGGTACTGCGACCCTTCCGTCGACCGCTGCTGCACAACCCCCGGCCCAGGTTCAACGTGACCCATCCAAGCTGCATCTCGCCTCGGGCAGCGCCCTGCTGATCGACCTGAACACCAACCAGGAGCTGTATTCGAGCCACGCCGACCGCGTGGTGCCGATTGCCTCGGTGACCAAACTGATGACGGCGATGGTAGTGCTGGATGCCAAGCAGCCCATGGATGAGATGCTCACCATGACCATTGCCAACAACCCGGAAATGAAAGGCGTGTATTCGCGTGTGCGCCTAGGCAGCCAGCTCGACCGCCGCGAAACCTTGCTGATCACCCTGATGTCATCGGAAAACCGTGCGGCCAACACCCTGGCCAACCATTACCCTGGCGGCTACCCGGCGTTCATCAAGGCGATGAACGCCAAGGCCCGCAGCCTGGGCATGGCGCACACCCGCTACGTCGAGCCAACGGGCCTGTCGACGCAGAACGTGTCCACGGCCCGTGACCTGGCCAAGCTGCTGATGGCGTCGCGCAAGTACCCGATGCTGAGCGAGCTGTCGACCACCCGCGAGAAGACCGTGGCCTTCCGCAAGCCCAACTACACCCTGGGCTTCCGCAACACCGACCACCTGGTGAACAAGAGCAACTGGGACATCAAGCTGACCAAGACCGGCTTCACCAATGAAGCCGGGCACTGCCTGGTGCTGCTGACCCGCATGGACAACCGCCCGGTGGCCATGGTGATCCTCGACGCCTTTGGCAAGTACACCCACTTCGCCGATGCCAGCCGCATGCGTCAGTGGCTGGAAACCGGTGCTGCCAAGCCGGCGCCGGCGGTGGCCATGCAGTACAAGGCAGAGCGGCAGAACAAGGGGCGCCTGGCGGCCGAATGACCGGAGCCGGAATGATGGGGCCTGCACCGGCCCTATCGCCGGCAGCCAGCTCCCACAGTGACAGCACCAGGCCTGCGAGAGCAACTGCCCTGCGCGGTCCATGTGGGAGCCGGCTTGCCGCGATAGGGCTGCACAGCAGCCCCAAGTTCGTCAGGCCGTGGCGCTGACCATTCCGCCCGCGCTGCTGCCACCCTCTTGCTGCAACAACTCCAGTAACTGCGCCGTGGCCGCCATGATCTGCCCGTTGATAGTGGCAATGCTCGCCTGCTTGGCTCCCACCGCAGCCGCCTTGGCAGCCTCGTCCATTTTGCTGTCCATCAATGCAGCAAGCTGCTTCTGCTCCTCGGCCAGCTGCTTCTGCAAATCCTTGATCAACTGACGCAGCTCGGACACGGCCTGTGACTCCCCACTGCCTTCACTGTCCGTGGATTGCGCCTGGCCAGCCCCGCCAACCTTCATGCTGTCGCTACTGATGCTCAAGGGCCCCAGTGCCTCACCAGCCTGTTTCGCCTGCTCGCGATCGGCAGTTGCGTTCGCACTCAGCGTCTGGGCCGAAACGCCGTTGATTATCAAATTGCTTGCTGTTATCCCGCTCATCTCGGTTCCTTGCCTCGAGTTGGCTCCTTGTCGTATCCCCTATCGGCCACCCCTCACAGTTCTTTAGTCCGCTTAAATTCCCCCCCGACTGGCTCGTTCCAACACATGTACTTGCGCAGGAGCCGGAGCCCCGGCGGGCGTCCAAATTCGACCATTCAGGGAATCGCAGCCATGAGCCAGCCCTCACAGCAGGAAACCATCAAAGATCTGATCGGCGTGGGCTTCGGCCCTTCCAACCTGGCCCTGGCCATCGCCCTGGAGGAACTCGCCGAGTCCCAAGGCCATGCCCTCGACGCGCTGTTCATCGACAAGCAGCAGGACTATCGCTGGCACGGCGAAACCCTGGCCACTCAGAGCGAGCTGCAGATCTCGTTCCTCAAGGACTTGGTGTCGCTGCGCAACCCCACCAGCCCCTACAGCTTCGTCAACTACCTGCACCAGAAGCAGCGCCTGGCCGACTTCATCAACCTCGGCACCTTCTACCCGTGCCGCCTCGAGTACAACGACTACCTGCGCTGGGCCGCCGAGCACTTCGCCACCCAGGCGGTTTATGGGGAGGAAGTGCTGCGCATCGAGCCGGACGTGCAGGCGGGCCGGGTCGAGCACCTGCGCCTGGTCTCGCGCGACGCCCAAGGCCGCGAATACAGCCGCCGCACCCGTTCGGTGGTGGTCGGCAGCGGCGGTACGCCGAAAATCCCGGAAAAGTTCGGTGCCTTCAAGGACGACCCGCGGGTATTCCACCACTCCCAGTACCTGAGCAGCCTGAACAAGCTGCCATGCACCGCCGGCAAGCCGATGCGCATTGCCGTGATCGGCTCGGGCCAGAGCGCCGCCGAGGCGTTCATCGACCTCAACGACAGCTATCCGTCGGTCAAGGTCGACATGATCCTGCGCGGTTCGGCGCTCAAGCCTGCCGATGACAGCCCGTTCGTCAACGAGATCTTCTCGCCGGACTACACCGACCTGGTCTACAACGAACCGGCCGACCAGCGCAGCAAGCTGCTGGGCGAATACCACAATACCAACTATTCGGTGGTCGACCTCAACCTGATCGAACGCATCTACGGCATCCTTTACCGGCAGAAGGTCGCCCACCAGTACCGCCACAACGTGCTGTGCCGGCGCCAGGTCGAAGCCGTGGTGGCCACCCGCGAAGGCCTGGAGCTGACACTGCGCGACCTCGCCACCGGCCAGCAGCAGACCCACCGCTACGACGCGGTGATACTCGCCACCGGTTACGAGCGCCGCTCGCACCGTGACCTGCTGGCGCCCCTGGCCGGCTACCTGGAAGATTTCAGCGTCGACCGCAACTACCGCGTGCTGGCCAGCCCCGACCTGCAGGCCTCGGTGTACCTGCAGGGCTTCTGCGAAAACAGCCACGGCCTGAGTGACACCCTGCTCTCGGTGCTGCCGGCGCGCGCTGCGGAAATTGGCCGCGCGCTGTACCAGGACCTGGCGCAGCTGCACGGCAAGCCGCAACCGGCCGTGGCCCTGACCCGCGCCTGATCCCCTGCCCTCAAGGCATGCACAGGTCCTGTAGGAGCGGCCTTGTGTCGCGAAAGGGCTGCAAAGCAGCCCCGGCAATTTGTGCGTCTGCGCTGAAACCCTGGGGCTGCTGCGCAGCCCTTTCGCGACACAAGGCCGCTCCTACAGGGTCGCGCCAGCTTTCAGGCTTCTTTGCCTGAAACATTTGCTTGCATTTAAAACGGCAGGTTTTCGATTCTCATTCGTCCTTATCAATACAGCCCCTCTTTGGCTGGGCACACGCTCGACTCCCCATTGCAGAAGACCGTCAGATGGCCAAATCACCGAAAAAATCCAAATCCAGGCTGTGGTTCCTGGTCCACAGCTGGCTCGCCTTGCCGATCTGGTTCTTTGTCCTGATCGTCTGCTTCACCGGCATGCTCGCGGTGGTCAGCCAGGAAATCGTCTGGCTGGCCGACCCCGCCGTGCGCGCCAACAAGCCCGACGCCGACGCCGAGCGCCTGAGCTTCCAGCAGGTACTGGACGCCATGCACAAGGCCGAGCCGGACATGGTGGTGGAGCGGCTGATCCAGCCCGACGGTTCGCACTTCGCGGTCAAAGCCAATGTCACTCTGCCTGACGGCACCAGCCCGACACTGTATGTAAACCCCTACACCGGTGCCATCCAGGGCAAGACCCCGGACTTCAACTTCGAAGCCTTTACCCGCGCCTTGCACGGCTGGTGGCTGGTGCCGTTCACCAGCGGTTTCAGCTGGGGCTGGTACCTGGTGTCGCTGCTCGGCCTGCCCATGCTGGCTTCACTGGTCACCGGCCTGGTGGTGTACAAGAAGTTCTGGAAGGGCTTCTTCAAGCCGGTGCGCACCGGCCATGGTTCGCGAATTTTCTGGGGCGACCTGCACCGCCTGGCCGGGGTCTGGTCGATCTGGTTCATTGCGGTCATTTCCATCACCGGCACCTGGTTCCTGATCCAGGCAATCCTGGCCGACAACCACATCACCATTTCCAGCCGGCCCATCGTGCCGGTGATCGCCCGTGAGGACGTGCCGCAAACCCCGAATGGCAGCCCGGCAGCGCGCATCGACCTGGATGAAGCGGCACGCATCGCCGGCCTGGCGGTCCCGGGGCTGGAGATCAGCTTCATCTCGCTGCCGGCTACCGCCTACAGCCACATCACCCTGGCCGGACCAGGCTGGTACCCGCTGATGTTCCAGAGCGCCTCGGTGAACCCGTACACGCGTAATGTCGACAGTCAGTTCCTGATCAGCGACCGCTCCGCCCTGGAGTTCGTCACCGAGTCGATGCGCCCGCTGCACACCGGCGATTTCGGCGGCCTGCCGATCAAGCTGGTGTGGTTCTTCTTCGGCCTGGTCCTCACCCTGATGGTGTTCAGCGGTTTGCTGATCTGGACCAAACGCACCGCCCAGGCCACCGCCGCCGCCCTCAAGCGCAGCGAGCGCGCACCGCGCATGGCGCGCCATGAACCCACCGTGGAGATCCGCCCATGAGCCAGGCCCAAGCCGTGACCGTCAGCCCGCTGAAGCAACTGTGGCTGAAGTGGCGTTTTCACTTGAACATCCTGCTGATTCTCATCCCGCTGGGCTTCATGCCCAAGTACTTCGCCGAGGCCAAGCTGTTTCGCGGCGAAGCGGGGCTCGGCGCCAATGTGATCCACGACATCCAGGTCGGCCCCTATACCCTGGACCTGGCCGAGATGCGTGACGAGGCGCCCCGCGCCGATGGCCCGGCCGGCCACTTCAAGGTCTTCAATGCATCGCTGTGCAAGGCCTGCGTCAACGGCGTCAAGGCGGCCTACCTGCGCATCGGCAAACCGCGCAGCCTGCGCGCCGCCGGCACGATTTTCTTCGGTGCGCCGTACAACATGGGCACCTCGTTGCCGATCCCGCCACGCACCAAGACCGACGCGCAGATCTGGATCACCCTGGAAGGCTGGGACGGCAGCATGCACCAGGCGTCGGTCCCCCTGGCCAAGGCATCGCCAGCCACCGTGGCCTGGCTCGAGAAACAAGGAGGCAAGAAATGAAACACCTGATACGCACCCTCGCCCTGCCCTTGCTGGTGCTGGCCGCCTGCCCGGCCCTGGCGCACAACCCGATGTGCGAGTGTGAAGAGCTGGCCGGCGGCCAGGTCAAGTGCACCGGCGGCTTCTCAGACGGCAGCGGCGCCCCCGGAGTTACCCTGGATGTGATCGGCTACGACGAACAGGTGCTGGTCGGCGGCAAGCTCGGTGATGACTCGACCCTGACCTTCAAGCGCCCGGACGGCGAGTTCTACGTGCTGTTCGATGCCGGCCCCGGGCACGTGGTGGAAGTCGACTACGCCGATATAGCCCAGCCATGAGCCGCGCCCAAGTGATTCGCCCGGCCGGCGCCGGGCACGAAACCCTGTACGTGCTGCTGGTCAGCCTGCTGATCGTGGTACTCGCCACCGGCGTGGTGCTGCTGCGCGGCGAACGCGAGGATGAACAGGCCATCGCCAGCCACCAGATAGACGCCCGTCGCGACCTGACCGCCGCCGAGCAAGGCCTGTACACCGACTTGCGGGTGGCCTTCGACGAAATCCAGCTGCTGCGTGAAGAGAACACCGCTGCGCCCAGCGTACAGGCACTTGCCGAGGAAGGCCTGCCGCCGTTCGTGGTCGATGCCGGCAGCCAGGGCCGCGGCAGCCACCAATGGTCGTGGCTGGAGACCGGGGCCTACCTTGGCCGCAGCCAGGCCCCGGAAGTGGCCGGCAGCTTGCTGCTGATCCTGCCGGCCGACAGCACCGGCCAGGCCGATGTCTGGCTGCGCCGCGACAGCGCCGCCGTGACCCCGGACGACCTTGGCCAGGCCGCCCTGATCGCCGCCGGCTGGCAGCAGGTGGTCAGCCATTACGACGCCGGGGTCACCCGCGAACACCGTCATTGAACCCAAGGACTTCACCATGCTCCGCTCCGCCCTCGCCCTGCTCCTGGCCATTGCCCTGCCGGCACAGGCCCTGGCCGATAACGGCAAGCCCCTGCGTATCGGCATTACCCTGCACCCCTACTACAGCTATGTGAGCAACATCGTCGGCGACAAGGCCGAAGTGGTGCCGCTGATTCCGGCAGGGTTCAACCCCCATGCCTACGAGCCACGGGCCGAGGACATCAAGCGCATCGGTACCCTGGACGTGGTGGTACTGAACGGCGTCGGCCATGACGATTTCGCCGACCGTATGATCGCCGCCAGCGAGAAGCCCGACATAAACACCATCGAGGCCAACCAGAACGTACCCTTGCTGGCGGCCACCGGTATTGCCGCCCGCGGCGCCGGCAAGGTGGTCAACCCGCACACCTTCCTGTCGATCAGCACCACCATCGCCCAGGTCAACAACATCGCCCGCGAACTGGGCAAGCTCGACCCGGACAACGCCAAGCTGTATACGCAAAACGCCCGCGCCTATGCCAAGCGCCTGCGCGCACTGCGTGCCGAAGCACTGGCCAAGGTCACCGAGGCGCCCAGCGCCACCTTCCGGGTCGCCACCATCCATGCCGCCTACGACTACCTGGTACGTGACTTCGGCCTGGAAGTGACTGCGGTGGTCGAGCCAGCCCATGGCATCGAACCCAGCCCGGCCCAGCTGAAGAAGACCATCGATCAGCTCAAGGCGCTGGACGTGCGGGTGATCTTCTCGGAAATGGACTTCCCGTCGGCCTATGTCGAAACCATCCAGCGTGAATCCGGCGTGCGCCTGTACCCGCTTACACACATCTCCTACGGCGAATACACCAAGGACAAGTACGAAGTGGAGATGAAGCGCAACCTCGACACCGTGGTCCGCGCCATCCAGGAGAACCGTGCATGACCGCCGCCGCCAACCTGATGACAGCCTGCGGGCCGCGCATCGAGTTCGCCGGCATCGACCTCACCCTGGGCCGCACCCGCATCCTCGAACAGGTCAGCTTCAACGTCGCCGCCGGCAGCGTGCATGCCATCGTCGGCCCCAACGGCGGCGGCAAGAGTTCGCTGATCAAGACCCTGCTAGGGCAGATGCCGCACCAGGGCCAGCTGACCCTGCACTGGCCCGGCGAACGCGACGTGATCGGCTATGTGCCGCAGGCGCTGGAATTCGACCGTGGCCTGCCGATGACCGTGGACGATTTCATGGCTGCCATGTGCCAGCGCCGCCCTGCCTTCCTCGGCTTGTCGCGTCGCGTGCAGCCGGCCATCGACACAGCCCTGGCGCAGGTCGGCATGCTCGACAAGCGCAAACGGCGCATGGGCGCGCTTTCCGGTGGCGAACGCCAACGCGTGCTGCTGGCCCAGGGCCTGATCCCCGAGCCGCAACTGCTGGTGCTGGACGAACCGATGTCGGCCCTGGATGAAGCCGGCATCCAGGTGTTCGAACAACTGCTGCAGGGTTGGCGCCAGGCCGGCACCACCGTGCTGTGGATCGAACATGACCTGGAAGCCGTGATGCGTCTGGCCGACCGAGTTACCGGCCTGAGCCGCCAGGTACTGTTCGACGCCCCGCCCGCCCAGGCCCTGACCCCGGAGCGCCTGCTCGGCCTGTTCTCCGTTCACCCGCGTAGCGAGAGCCTTGCCTGATGAGTTTTGAAATCTTTCGGCAAACGGTCCAGGACTGGGCCACTGCCGGGTACCTGCCGGAGGCGCTGGCCTACGGCTTCGTGGTCAACGCTTTGCTGGCCGGTTTGATGATCGGCCCGGTGCTGGGCGGCCTGGGCACCCTGGTGGTGGTCAAGCGCTTTGCCTTCTTCTCCGAGGCGGTCGGCCATGCCGCGCTGACCGGCGTGGCCATCGGCATCCTGCTGGGCGAGCCCTACACCGGCCCCTACGGCAGCCTGTTCGGCTACTGCCTGCTGTTCGGCATCTTGCTCAACTTCCTGCGCAACCGCACCGGGCTGTCGCCGGACACGCTGATCGGCGTATTCCTGTCGGTGTCGCTGGCGCTGGGCGCCAGCCTGCTGCTGATGCTGGCGGGCAAGATCAACGTGCACATCCTCGAGAACGTGCTGTTCGGCTCGGTGCTGACCGTCAGCGGCCAGGACCTGGTGGTACTGGGCATCGTCGCGGTGCTGGTGCTGGCATTGGCCGTGCCGCTGTACAACCGCATCATGCTGGCCAGTTTCAACCCACAGCTGGCAGCCGTGCGCGGGGTGGCGGTGAAAACCCTGGACTACCTGTTCGTGGTGCTGGTGACCCTGGTCACCGTGGCCTCGGTGAAGGTGATCGGGGCGATCCTGGTCGGGGCGCTGCTGGTGATCCCCGCTGCCGCCGCACGCCTGGTCAGCCAGTCGCTGAAGGGCTTTTTCTTCCTGTCGGTGCTGATTGCCACGCTGAGCACGCTGCTGGGCATCCTGCTGCCGATCGTTTTCGACCTGCCGGTGCCGTCCGGCGCCGCGATCATCCTGGTCGCGGGCATCTGCTTCGCCCTGGCGGCGCTGGCCCGCGCCCTCGTCCCCCGCCTGCAAGGAAACCCGGCATGAACCTGAAACGCCTGACCCTGGCGCTGGCCCTGGCCGGCCTGCCGTCGCTGTCTTTCGCCACGCAAGTGCTGACCACCCTGCCCGTCACCCACAGCCTGGCCAGCGCCTTGCTCGAGGGCACCAAGGTGCAGCTCAAGCGTGCAGCACCCGCCAACCTGCCTGCCAGCCGCCAGCCTTCCTATTTCAGCGGTCGCGGTGGCGCCAGCCTGCACAAGGCCGCGCAGCAGGCCGACGCGGTGATCGGCGTGCGCTCGATCTGGCGTGACGACCCGCTGTACCCGATGGCCCGGCGTAGCAATATCCGGATCGTCGAAATCGACGCAGCACGGCCAGTGGATGGCGCGCTGCCGGGCATAGCGGTGAGCGGCGACGAGGCCTATGGCGCCTATCCCTGGCTCAACCCGACCAACTTCGGGCGCATGGCCGATGTGGTAGCCAATGACCTGGAGCGGTTGGCGCCGGGCGACAAGGCGCAGATCCAGGGCAACCTGGCCGGGCTCAAACGCCAGTTGCTGGAGCTTTCGGCCAGCAGCCAGACACGCTTGGCCAAGGTCGACAACTTGACGGTGGTGAGCCTGTCGGAACGGCTGGGTTATCTGGCCAGCGGGTTGAACCTGGACGTGGTCGAGCAGCCGCTGCCAGCCGAGTGGGATGCGACTGCGCTGAAGGCGCTGGGGGACAACCTGAAGGCGCAGGATGTGGCGCTGGTGCTGGACCATCGGCGGCCGGAAGCGGCTGTGGCCGAGGTGATCAAGGCGTCCGGGGCGAAGCTGGTGGTGGTGGAGAGTGACCCTGAGGATGCGTTTGCGGGATTGAAGGCCAGTGTGGATCAGGTAGTTGCCGCCCTGGGCGAAAGCTGATCAGGCAGGCTGGCACGGTCAATGTGGGAGCGGCCTTGCGTCGCGAAAGGGCCGCATCGCGGCCCCAGGATTTCAGCACAGATGCACAAATTTCTGGGGCTGCTGCGCAGCCCTTTCGCGACGCAAGGCCGCTCCCACAGTTGATCGCGTTGAATGCAGCGCTAGCGCTTCATGCACCGCTGATAACGCTCATCCACCCGCCCGGCAAACCACGCCGTGGTCAGCTTGCGGGTGATCTTCGGGCTTTGCAGCTGGATCCCCGGCAGCACCGCCCGTGGCACCGGCTTGCCGGCCGCTGCATCGGCCAGGGCGAACACCCCGCTGTACAGCTTGCTGTCCTCGAAGGCCAGACTATCGCCCTGCTCCAGCTGGCTGCGAATCTGCGGGTTGCGCAGGCCCAGCTTTCCTCCCAGTTTGCGTGCCGCCTTTTCAGTGGTCCCGGGCATGATCGAGCCCGGCGCCACCAGGTCGCCATCCAGCGCCAGCGTTACCCCCGTCACCTTGCTCAGTGCCGCCTGAAATGCCGCATTGCGGCTTGCATACCAGCCCGCGTTGAAATCGGCAAAGCGATACAGCTGGCGATCATAGTTGGCCGAATAGCCTAGCAAGTGGGCGATACCGAAATACATGCCGCCGCGCCGGGTGAACACTTCCTGGCGAATGCTGCCGTCGTGGCTATAGGGGTAATCCCGCGCATGCTTTTCGGCAAAGTCGATGCTGACCTGCATCGGCCCACCGGTATGCACCGGGTTCAGCCCGCCCAGCAAGGTCTTGCCCAGCGGTACGCGAGCGATGACTTCGTCGTACAGTTCGCTCAGCTGCTTCTCGCTGCGCACCGCCTGCAAACGTTGCTGGTAGCTCTTGCCATTACCCGACGGCGCCTTCAGTGCACCGTCGACCAGCAGCTTGGGGATGTGCAGGCGCGCAGCGCGGCGGTCGATTTCCTCTCGGGCGATACGCCCCAGGTTGGGCACTTGCGGGTCGGCATTGAAGGTCGATTCCTGCTCGGTCACCGCCAGCACCGCGCACAGGTTGCTCTTGCTGGGGGCAATTCGCTGGGCCTCGAACGCCACCTGAATGTCCCGGGCCCAACCCTCGCGGTCCTTGGCCTGGGCGGGTAACAGCCGCAGCAGTTGGGCGCGGACCTTGGCCGGGTCCGTCTCGGGCGCTTCCTCACGACGCCCGGCGCAGCCTTGCAGCAGCGCCAGGGCCATCAACCCGGCAGCCAGTAACCGGCCGTTCAGGGCTGTTCACCGACCAGGTAGGTCTTGCTGATGTGCCGGAACAGCGGGTGGCTGGCACTACCCATGAGCTCGAACAGAACCATTTCGCGGGTCACCACCTGCGCTCCCGCGGCCCGCATGCGTGCCAGCCCTGCGGCCTTGCTCGCCGGCGTACGGCTATCACAGGCATCCTCGACCACGAACACCTGCTTGCCCAGTGCCAGCAGGCCAAGCACGGTCTGCAGCACACACACGTGGGTTTCCATGCCACAGACAATCACTTGCTCACGCGCCATCAAACTTGCTGGCAGGCACTCGGCGGCCACGCAGGAAAAATGGCTTTTCTCCACCACCTCGGCGGCCGGCGCTGCGGCCAGCAGTTCGGCCAGGGTATGGCCCAGGCCTTTGGGGTACTGCTCGGAAATCACCGTCGGCAGTTCCAGCTCGTTCGTCGCTGCCAGCAGCCATCGGGCCCGCGCGCGGGTGCCTTCAGGGTCGCTCATGGCGCCGATGAGTTTTTCCTGGATGTCGACGACCAGCAGCGTGGCCTTGTGGGGATCGATCAGCATTGTCTGCCTCTTGCCTGGGAAAAGGCCTAGCCTCCCCCAGGCAAGCGGTGACGTCAATCAGGCGGACAGCCGAAGCGGTTGCAGCGACGCGGTGAGTGCAGCGAGCACCCGGTCCTCATGCTCATGGATGAAGAAGTGGCCGCCTGGGAACATCTGCAGCGAGAACGCCCCGAGGGTTTCCTTGCGCCAGGCCTGCAATTGCTCGTCACTGGCGCGGTCCTGCATGCCGCCCAACACGTGCAGCGGGCACTGCAACGCTGGCCGCTGGCGGTAGGCGTAGGTACCACACAGCAGGAAGTCGGCGCGCAGGGTGGGCAAGGTCAGGCTCATCAGCTCGGCGTTGGCCAGCACTTCCTCGGGCGTGCCCTGAAGCTCGCGCAACTCGCCGATCAACTCGGCATCGCTCTTGGGCTCGCGCCAGTTCTTGCCGTCGTAATCCTCGCGGCGGGTCGGCGCTGCAGTACCGCAGGCAAACAGGGCCAGTGGCGCCGGGCAGCCCAGCGCTTGCAGCTCATGGGCCAGCTCGAAGGCCAGCAAGGCGCCCAGGCTATGGCCGAGCAGCGCGTAGGGGGTGCTGGCCGCCAGGCGCTGTTCGGCAGCCAGTTGCCGGGCCAGGGCCTGCATGTCGGTGTGCAGTGGCTCGGCAATGCGCGCGCCACGCCCGGGCAGTTCCACCGGGCGCACCTGCAACCACGTCGGCAGCTTGCGCCGCCAGCGGCTGTAGACCATGGCGCTGGCCCCGGAATACGGCAGGCACAGCAGGTTCAATGCAGTCACTGGGCGGCGGCTTCGGCCATTTTCTGGCGCAGGCTCAGCGGGCGCATGTCGGTCCAGACTTCATCGATGTAGGCCAGGCAGTCCTTCTTCAGGCCGCTCTTGCCTACGGCACGCCAGCCGTTGGGGATGGCTTTGTAGTCGGGCCAGATCGAGTATTGCTCTTCGTGGTTGACCACTACCTGGAACTGGATATCGTCGCGGTCGAAAACGGAAGTCATTGCCTGTCTCCTTGAGTGATGGATGCCGCTGCGCGCCTGGCGCAGGGGGGCTTTCAAGTAGACGTGGCGTGCGGCGAAAAAATTAGTGGGGCTGACGCGGTCTTCAGGTATCCCGCAACAGGTCGTGGGTATCGAGCAAGCGGAAGGCCACCTGCGGATTGCGCTCCAGCCCACGGCGGATCGCCGCCGGGATCGACTGCCGGGTCTTGCGGCATAGGCCGAGCTGATCATCCAGCTCGATGACGATGCCGCGCATGGTGCGCACTTCGTTGAAACCGGGGGCAATGTGCACGCGAATGCCGAGGTTTTCATACATCCGCTGCTGCAGGCGTTGCAGGTCTTCCAGGTCCTTGAGGTTTTCCAGGCGGTCGAGCAGGCGTTTCTCTTCCTGGCGGGTCAGCAGGAGGATGCGCTGAGCGGCCTGCGGGTGATCGACCAAGTGTTCGCGGCCGCAGTCGCAGGCGCCAGGGGGGCAAGGTTGGCGCAGAGGCGGTGTAGTGCTCATGGAGCAATCATAGCCTGTACCGGCCTATTCGCGGGTGAACCCGCTCCTACAGGTCCCCGGTAAAACTTTCCTGCCAGGCAAAAAAAATTCACAAACCTCTAGACCGTCACCCGCCTCTTCGCCTATAAATCGCCTAAAGGAAATTTATATTCCTACCAAGAAATATTTCTTCGCCTCCACGCGAAGCCTCTTTTGCCCTTGTGCCCGACCTGCCCCACTCCATCACGAGGCCTATCCGACATGCATCCCGCTCCCGATCACTTCATCCTGCGCGTCAGTTGCCCGGCCGTGTCCGGCATCGTCGCCGCGGTGACCACCTACCTGGCCGAGCACGGTTGCTACATCAGCGAGATGGCGCAGTTCGACGACGAGGACAACGGGCGCTTCTTCATGCGCGCGGTGTTCCGCTACAACACCGGTGTCACGGGTGACACACCGCAGCTGGAAGCCGGCTTTGCCGATGTCGCCCAGCGTTTCGACATGCAGTGGAGCCTGCACAGCAGTGCCCGGCCGATGCGCGTGCTGCTGATGGTGAGCAAGTTCGACCACTGTCTGTCCGACCTGTTGTACCGCCATGCCAAGGGCGAGCTGGACATGCAGATCACCGCCGTGGTCTCCAACCACCTGGACCTGCGCCCGATGGCCGAGCGCCAGGGCATCCGTTTCGTCTACCTGCCGGTCAGCAAGGACACCAAGGCCGAACAGGAAGCCGCGCTGCTGCGCATCGTCGAGGACACCGGCACTGAACTGGTGGTGCTGGCGCGCTACATGCAGATCCTCTCCGACGACCTGTGCCGCCAGCTGTCAGGCCGGGCGATCAACATCCACCATTCGTTCCTGCCCGGTTTCAAAGGCGCCAAGCCTTATCACCAGGCCTACCAGCGCGGGGTGAAGCTGATCGGTGCCACCGCCCACTATGTCACCAGCGACCTCGACGAAGGCCCGATCATCGAGCAGGAAGTACAGCGCGTGGACCATGCCTACGCACCGCATGACCTGGTGGCCATCGGCCGCGACACCGAGACCATCGCCCTGTCCCGCGCCGTGAAATACCACCTGGAGCATCGGGTGTTCCTGAACCACGACCGCACGGTGATCTTCAAATGAACGCCACTCCCAGTATCAAGCTGATCGACGGCAAGGCCACCGCGACGCGGGTGCTGGCCGAGGTACGCGAGCAGGTGCAGGAGCTGCGCCAGGGCGGCGTGCAACCGAGCCTGGCGGTGGTGCTGGTCGGCGCCGACGCTGCCAGCCAGGTGTACGTGCGCAACAAGATGCTGCGTGCCGAAGAGGTGGGCATCCGCTCGCTGGAGCATCGCCTGCCCGCAGACACCAGCCAGGCCGAGCTGCTGGCCCTGATCGACCGCCTCAACCGCGACACCGAGGTCAACGGCATCCTCGTGCAACTGCCGTTGCCGGCCCATATCGACGAACACCGCATTCTTCAGGCGATCAGCCCACTGAAGGATGTGGACGGCTTCCACAGCGAGAACGTCGGCGGCCTGGCCCAGGGCCGCGATGTGCTCACCCCGTGCACGCCCAGCGGCTGCATGCGCCTGCTGCGCGATGCCTGTGGCGAACTGCATGGCAAGCATGCGGTGGTGGTCGGCCGCTCGAACATCGTCGGCAAGCCCATGGCCGCCCTGCTGCTGCAGGCCGACTGCACGGTGACCGTGGTGCACTCGCGCAGCCGCGACCTGCAGGCCTTGTGTCGCCAGGCAGACATCCTGGTGGCCGCAGTGGGCAAGCCACGGCTGATCGGTGCCGACTGGCTCAAGCCTGGCGCGGTTGTGATCGATGTCGGTATCAACCGCATCGACGAAGGCGGCCACAGCCGCCTGGTCGGCGATGTCGACTTCGCCGCCGCCCTGCCCCAGGTGGCCGGCATCACCCCGGTGCCCGGCGGGGTCGGCCCTATGACCATCGCCTACCTGATGAAAAACACCCTGCTCGCCCTCGACCTGCAACAACAGGCCGCCCACCAGGAGCGCACCCCATGCCTTTCGCCCTGCTGAAATACGGCCTGAGCGCCGACTACCCGGTAGAGGTCGACCTGCCACCGCCGTGCGAACTCAAGCCACGCTATGACGTGGTGATCATCGGCGGCGGCGGCCACGGCGTGGCCATCGCCTACTACCTGGCCAAGTACCATGGCATCACCAATGTCGCCGTGCTGGAGAAGGCCTACCTGGGCGGCGGCAATACTGCGCGCAACACAGCGGTGATCCGCTCCAACTACCTCACCAGTGAGGGTGTGCGCTTCTACGCAGAATCGGTGCGCATGTTCCAGAATCTGTCGAACGAGTTCGACTTCAACATCATGTATTCCGAGCGCGGTCAGCTCACCCTCGCGCACACCGACGCCACCGTGCGCGCCTTTCGCCAGCGCGCCGAGGTCAACAAGCACTTTGGCGGGCGCACTGAAATGATCGACCGCCAGCAGATCCGCGAGCTGGTGCCGAGCCTGAACCTCGACCCCGGTCACCTGCCGGTACTCGCCGGCCTTTGGCACATCGATGGTGCCACCGCCCGCCACGACGCGGTGGCCTGGGGCTACGCCAAGCAGGCTGCCAAGCGCGGCGTCGAGATCCACCAGCTGACCGAAGTGCAGGACCTGCTGATCCGAAATGGCCGCATCGAGGCGGTGAAGACCAACCGTGGCACCGTGCAGTGCGGTTGCGTGGTACAGGCCGTGGCCGGGGCCAGTTCGCTGCTGATGGCCAAGGCCGGCATTCGTGCGCCGATCCACACCTACCCGCTGCAGGCCATGGTCACCCAGCCGTTCAAGCCGTTTCTCGACCCACTGGTGAGCTCCTCGGCGCTGCACTGCTACGTGCAGCAGACCAGCCGCGGCGAGATCGTCTTTGGCGGCGGCTCCGACCCCTACCCGCTGTACAACACCCGCTCCACCCTCGACCTCAAGGAGAGCCTGCTGGCACACGCCATCGAGATGTTCCCGTTCATGGCCAACGCCAAGCTGATGCGCCAGTGGGCCGGGATCACCGACATGACCCCGGACTACAGCCCGATCATGGGCCTGTCGCCGGTGCACAACTATTACCTGGACGCCGGCTGGGGCACCTGGGGTTTCAAGGCCACGCCGATCTGCGGCAAGACCATGGCCGAGCTGGTCGCCAGTGGCGGCAAGGTGCCGGAACTGATCGCACCCTTTGCCCTGGAGCGCTTCAGCCGCTTCCAGCAAGTCAACGAAATGGGCGCCACCGCAGCCAGCCACTAAGGAGCGACGACGATGAAGATCCTGACCTGCCCCTTGAACGGCCCGCGCAATATCAGCGAGTTCACCTACGGCGGCGAATTCAGGCACATGCCCGACCCGGCCAGCTGCAGCGATGCGCAATGGGCCGACTATGTGTTCAACAGCGACAACCTGGCCGGGGTGGTGACCGAGTGGTGGCTGCACAACGCCTCCAGCTACTGGTTCCTGGCCGAACGCCACACGGTGAGCGACCAGGTGCTGCGCACCTTCGACCCGAAAGAACTGTTCGACCGCCGCGTCGACTTCACCCCCGCCGCCACCCCGGAGATTGCCGGATGAACAGCCACACTCGCCTCCCCGCGCCCATGGGCCTGCTGATCGACCGCGAGCGGCCCCTGCACTTCCAGTTCGACGGCCAGGCCTGCCAGGGCTTTGCCGGTGACAGCATCGCCAGCGCCCTGCTCGGCAGTGGCCGCTGGCTGCTGTCGCGCTCGTTCAAGTACCACCGCCCGCGCGGCCCGCTGAGCATGGCCGGGCAGGATGCCAACACCCTGGTGCAGCTGCCGGACGAGCCCAATGTGCTGGCCGACCTGGAAGCCGCCCGCGATGGCCAGGTAGTCGAAGGGCAAAACTTCAACGGTAGCCTGGCGCACGATCGCGACGCCTACCTGGGCAAGTTTTCGCGCTTCATGCCGGTGGGCTTCTATTACCGCTCGTTCTACAAGCCCAAGGGCATGTGGAAGGTGTGGGAGCCGCTGATCCGCAAGAAGGCCGGCCTGGGCGTGCTCGACCTAGGCTTCAGGCCGCAGTATTACGACAAGGCCTATCTGTTCGTCGATCTGGCCGTGATCGGCGCTGGCCCGGCTGGCCTGCGTGCGGCACTGGACGCGGCCAATGCCGGGGCCAAGGTGTTGCTTGTCGAGCAACAGCCGGTGCTTGGCGGCTCGCTCACCTACGCCCGCTTCGACATTGCCGGCACCCGCGCCACCAGCCTGCGCCAGGAACTGCTGGCTGCCGTCGAGGGCCACCCGAACATCCAGGTGCTGCTGGACGCCACCTGCAACGGCTGGTTCACCGACAACTACCTGCCGGTGATCCAGCACAAGCGCCTGTACAAGGTGCGCGCCAGCCGCTGCCTGGTGGCGGCCGGTTCGTTCGACCAGCCAGTTGTGTTCCGCAACAACGACCTGCCGGGGGTCATGCTGACCAGCGCCGTGCAGCGGCTGATGAAGCTGTACGCGGTAAAACCCGGCCAGCGCGCGGTAGTCCTCACCGGCCACGATGACGGCTACCTCGCCGCCCTCGACCTGCAGGAGCAAGGCGTGGCCGTGGCCGCGGTGGTCGACATGCGCGCTGCGCCAGCCGATGCCGCAGTGGCCGCCGAACTGAAGCGCCGCGATATACCCGTGCACCTGGGCAGCACCGTGTACGAAGCCCTGCACGAAGCGGGCATGCGCCACGTGAGTGGCGTGGATATTCGCCCGATCACCGGCCAGGGCAAGGTCGGCCCGCATGGCCTGCGCCTGGCCTGCGACCTGCTGTGCATGTCGGCAGGCTACATGCCGGTGTACCAGTTGCCGTGCCAGGCTGGCGGCAAGCTGGCCTACGATGTGAACCGCGACGAATTCGTCATCAGCAACCTGCCGGCCGGGCTGGATATCGCCGGTTCGGTGAACGGCCGTCACGCACTGGGCAATGTGCTGGCCGACGCCACTCGCGGGGCTGCCGATGCGCTGGCAGCGCTGGGCCTGGAAGCGCCGGTGCAGCCAGTGTTCAGCGCCGAAGCCAAGGTCAACTTCACCTGGCCGATCTTCCCCCACCCCAAGGGCAAGGATTTCGTCGACTTCGACGAAGACCTGCAAGTGCGCGACATCGTCAACGCCACGCGCAGCGGCTACCGCGATGTGCAACTGGTCAAGCGCTTCTCCACGGTCGGCATGGGCCCGTCCCAGGGCCGCCACTCGGCGCTGCCGACCGCTCGCCTGGTGGCCCACGCCACCGGGCGCAGCATCAGCGAAACCGGGGTGACCACCGCCCGGCCACCGTTCCAGGCGGAAAAACTGGCCCACGTCGCCGGCCGCGCCTTCGACCCGTACCGGCAAACGCCCATGCACCGCCGCCACCTGGAAGCCGGGGCGAAGATGATGCCGGCCGGCATCTGGCAGCGCCCGGCCTATTATGGCAAGCCCGAGGACCGCGAACGCTGCATGCAGGAGGAAGCCCGCCATGTGCGCGAGAAGGTCGGCCTGATCGACGTTTCCACCCTCGGTGGCCTGGATGTGCGCGGCCCCGACGCCGCCGAACTGCTGGAGCGCCTTTACACCTTCGGCTTCGCCAAGCTGGCCATCGGCCGCACCCGCTACGCGCTGATGACCAACGAGCATGGCGTGGTGATCGATGATGGCGTGTGCGCCCGGCTGGGCGAGCAGCATTACTACGTCACCGCCACCACCAGCGGCGTCGACCGCATCTACCAGCAGATGCTGAAGTGGAACGCGCAATGGCGCCTGGATGTGGACATCACCAACGTCACCGCCGCGCTGGCCGCGGTCAACCTGGCCGGGCCGCTGTCACGCCAGGTGCTGGCCAAGGTGTGTGACGATGTGGACCTGTCGGCCGATGCCTTCCCTTACCTCGGTGTACGCCAGGGCACAGTGGCCGGCATTGCCGCGCGCATCCTGCGGGTGGGCTTTGTGGGTGAACTGGGCTACGAAGTGCACGTGCCGGCGCGCCACGCCGAGCACCTGTGGGATACCTTAATGCAGGCTGGCGCGGGGTTGGGCATTCGCCCGTTCGGCGTCGAGACCCAACGCCTGCTGCGCCTGGAAAAGGGCCACGTGATCATCAGCCAGGACACCGACGGCATGACCCACCCGGCGGAGATCGACATGCAATGGGCCATCGGCCGCAAGAAGCCATTCTTCGTCGGCAAACGCTCGATCGAGATCCTCGAAGCGCAGCCGCTCAAGCGCAAACTGGTCGGCTTCACCCTGCCCAAGGGCAGCCCGCAACCGCTGGAGGGGCATCTGGTGCTGGACGGGGCGGACATCAGCGGCAACGTCACATCCTGCGAATACTCGCAAACCCTGGGGCAGATCATCGGCCTGGCTTACGCCGGTGCCCATCAGGCCACGCCTGGCACGCACATCCCGATCCGCGTTGAGGGCGGCGTGATGGTCAATGCCAAGGTGGTGCCACTGCCGTTCCACGATCCCGACAACCTGCGCCAGGAGCTCTGAGCCATGACCAGTTTGCAAGCCAAAGCTTTTATTTCACTCGGCCCGCGGGCCGAACTGCTGCATACCTGCGCGTTGACTGACCTGACCGATCTGGCACGGGTCGGGTTTCGCGGGGGCGACAGTGCCGCTTGCCTGCAGGCGCGTGGCTACCGCTTGCCGTCGCTACCCAACCAGGCCGTGCGCCAGGAAGACGGTGGCTGGATAGCGCGCTTGTCACAGACCGAGTACCTGTTGCTGGGCAGCCTGGCCGACGGCGGTGCACGGGTGGCTGCCGAAGAGGCCGGGTGGGTGCAGGATACCCGGCGCAACTACCTGCTGCCGCGCCAGGATAGCCATGCCTGGCTGCAGCTCTCGGGGGTGCATTGCAGCGCGGTGATGGCCAAGTTGTGCGGGGTGGACTTGCGCGCCCGGGCGTTTACCGTTGGGGCGGTGGCGCAGACCTCGGCGGCGCGGATCAACGTGATCGTGCTGAATGTGGGGAGCGATGAGAGGCCGGCCTTGCAGTTGCTGTTTGATCGGGCGTCGCTGGCGTATTTCCGTGAAGCGGTGCTGGATGCCATGGATGAGTTCGATGGTGGGTGGGTCGGGGTAGATGAATTGATGCGTTGACCTGCACCGGCCTCTTCGCGGGTAAACCCGCTCCCACAGGGTAATCACTGGGCTTGGGGCTGTGGAGTACCTGTGGGAGCGGGCAGGCCCGCGAAGAAGCCAACGCGGTGGCTGGCACCGGCTGCGCCGGTGTTCGCGGGCACGCCCGCGAAGAAGCTCACTCGGTACCGAAGGTCAGAGGTGCACCAAGCGCTCACGCAGGAAGTTCACAAACCCCTGAACCGGCCGCGCCACCTGCCGGTGCTGGGGGTACACCGCCGACAACTGCAGTGCTGGCGGCCGCCACTCATCCAGCACTGTCACCAGTCGCCCATCCGCCAGCGCCTGTCCCACGATGAAGGTTGGCAGATAGGTCACCCCCATCCCGGCAATCGCCGCATCCCTGAGCAGCTCGCCATTGTTAGCCCGCATCCGCCCGACTACCTGGATCGCCTGTACCTTGCCGCCCTGGCGGAACTGCCACTGCACCTGCCGCGAATGACCATACGGCAGGCAATCATGCCCAGCCAGTTGCTCCGGCCTGGCCGGCACGCCCCGAGCCTTCAGGTACGCCGGGCTCGCACAATACACCCGCTCGACACTGGCAATACGCCGCGCAATCAGGCTGGAATCCTCCAGCGCACCAATCCGTAGCGCCAGGTCATAGCCCTCGCCGATCAGGTCCACTGCGCGGTCGCTCAAATCCACCTCCACATCCACCTGCGGGTGCAACTGCAGGAACTCGGTCAGCAGGCACCCCAGGTGCGCCATGGCGAACGACAGCGGCGCACTCAGACGCAAGGTGCCACGCAAGGCCTGGGCCTGGCCGCTGATGTCGTGCTCCACCTGCTGCACTTCGCCGAGCAGGCGCAACGCCGACTGGTAGTAGTGCTGGCCCAGCGGCGTGGCATCCAGGCGCCGGGTGGAGCGGTTGAGCAGGCGCACGCCCAGGCGCTCCTCAAGCTGCATCAGGCGCCGGCTGACCGATTGCTTGGACATCCCCAGGCGGTCGGCAGCCGCAGTGAAACTGCCAGCTTCCATGACCTGGGCAAAGATCCGCATGTCTTCGTAAGGGTTCATTGTCTCGCTCTTGGTGACAGTCAAACGCTTTATAGCGGCTTTTTCCCATCAACGCATCTCCCTAATCTACGCACAAGTCGCAGCGATGGCCCTGAAGGCCAGGCAAGACGCCCACTACCAACATTCAACAGAAAAGGATTCGCTCATGAACATTGTCCACAAAACCCTTACCGCTTCCCTTCTGGCCCTGTCCGTTTCCAGCGCCTTCGCCGCTGGCAGCCCGGGTATCGAACAGCACACCCAGGCCTTCCTCGAAGCCCTGGAACAAGGCGGCGGCAAGCCACTGGAGCAGCTCAGCCCGAAAGACGCCCGCGCGGTGCTGACCGGTGCCCAGGCCTCGGTAAAGGTCGATCTCTCGGGTATCGAGGTGAAGGAACGCACCATCCAGGCCAACGGCGAGTCGATCAAACTGCAAGTGGTGCGCCCGGCCAACGTGAAGGGTGACCTGCCGGTGTTCATGTTCTTCCACGGTGGCGGCTGGGTGCTCGGCGATTTCCCGACCCACCAGCGGCTGATCCGCGACCTGGTGGTTGGCTCTGGCGCAGTGGCGGTCTACGTCGACTACACCCCATCGCCGGAAGCGCACTACCCGACCGCGATCAACCAGGCCTACGCCGCCACCCGCTGGGTGGCCGAGCATGGCAAGGAAATTGGCGTGGACGGCAAGCGCCTGGCCGTGGCCGGCAACAGCGTCGGCGGCAACATGGCGGCAGTAGTGGCCTTGAAAGCCAAAGAGGCCGGCACCCCGGCCCTGCGTTTCCAGCTGCTGCTGTGGCCGGTGACCGATGCCAGCTTCGAAACTGCGTCGTACAAGCAGTTTGCCGAGGGGCACTTCCTGACCACCGGGATGATGAAGTGGTTCTGGGACAACTACACCACCGATGCCAAGGCACGGGAACAGATCTACGCCTCGCCGCTGCGGGCCAGCAGTGAACAGCTCAAGGGCCTGCCGCCGGCCCTGGTGCAAACGGCCGAGTTCGACGTGCTGCGCGATGAAGGTGAGGCTTATGCTCGTAAGCTGAATGCTGCCGGGGTGACCGTTACCTCGGTGCGCTACAACGGCATGATCCATGACTACGGGCTGCTCAACCCGCTGCATCAGGTGCCGGCCGTGCAAGCGGCCATGCGCCAGGCCGCCGGCGAGCTGAAAGTGCACCTGCAGTAACCTCATCCATGCATGCGGCAGGGCCTGGTGCCCTGCCGGTTCAGGAGACCCGTCATGCTCACCGTACGCAACGCCAAAGACCGCGGCCTGGCCTTTCATGGCTGGCTGAAATCGTTCCACACCTTCTCCTTCGGCCACTACCGCAACCCGGACGAGCAAGGGTTCTCGGACCTGCTGGTGATCAACGACGACCGCGTCATCCCCGGCAAGGGCTTTGGCCAGCACCCGCACCGCGACATGGAGATTTTCTCCTACGTGCTGGAAGGCGCGCTGGAGCACAAGGACACGCTGGGCACCGGCTCGGTGATCCGCCCGGGCGATGTGCAGCTGATGAGCGCTGGCCACGGCGTGGCCCACAGCGAGTTCAACCACAGCCAGGTGCAGCCGGTGCACTTCCTGCAGATCTGGATCGTACCGAACGTGCAGGGGGCAACGCCGCGTTACCAGCAACAGCATTTCAGTGCCGAGGAAAAGCGCGGCAAGCTGCGCCTGATCATCTCGCCGGATGGCGCCGAGGGGTCATTGCAGGTACGGCAGAATGCGCGGGTGTATGCCGGCCTGTTCGACGGTGACGAGCGTGCCATCCTGACCTTGCCGGAAAACCGCCATGCCTATGTGCATGTGGCCCGGGGCAGCATCGAGCTCAATGGGCAAGTGCTGAATGAAGGGGATGGGGTGCGAGTGAGGCAGGAACAGGTGCTGGAACTGGGCAATGGGGTGGATGCCGAGGTGCTGGTATTCGACCTGCGGCCGCATGAGTTGCCTGGTATGCCTTGAGGCAGGTCCGGCCCTTTCGCGGGTAAACCCGCTCCCACAGGTACGCCACAGACTTCGAAATCTGTGGCGTACCTGTGGGAGCGGGTTTACCCGCGAAGAGGCCGCAAATCCAACTCAGGGCTCGACCCCTTCGACGATGATCACCTCAGCCTTCGCCACCCCCTGACGATGGCTGCAAGCCTCCTGGTACAGCTCGGACCGGTAACACGCCAGCGCCTGCTCGTACGAATCGAACTCGATCACCACGCTACGCTGAGGGGTAGGCCGCCCTTCCATCGCCTCACTACGCCCGCCACGGGCCAGGAAACGGCCGCCGAATGCCTTGAAGGCAGCCGGGGCGCGCTGGGTGTACTGCTGGTATTGCTCGGGGTCGGTCACGTCCACATGGGCGATCCAATAGGCCTTCATGCGCTGCTCTCCTGTTACGGCGATATTTGTGTATGATGGTATACCATAATAATCATCCCACCACAGTGAGCGTGCAACATGGCTTTCAACACCATCGAAGAACTTCTCGAGGACTACCGGCAAGGCAAGATGGTCCTGCTGGTGGATGACGAGGACCGGGAAAACGAAGGCGATCTGCTGATCGCCGCCGAGCGATGCGACGCCCAGGCCGTCAACTTCATGGCCCGTGAAGCGCGCGGGCTGATCTGCCTGACGCTGACCGACGATCACTGCCAACGTCTGGGCCTGGAGCAGATGGTGCCGGCCAACGGCAGCGTTTTCAGCACCGCCTTCACCGTGTCGATCGAGGCTGCCACGGGCGTTACCACCGGTATTTCCGCTGCTGATCGGGCACGTACGGTGGCAGCGGCGATGGCCCCCAACGCCCGCCCGGAAGACCTGGTGCAACCCGGTCACATCTTCCCCCTGCGCGCCCGCGAAGGCGGTGTACTGACGCGCGCCGGCCACACCGAAGCCGGCTGCGACCTGGCGCGCCTGGCCGGGTTCACCCCGGCGTCGGTTATCGTCGAAGTACTCAACGATGACGGCACCATGGCCCGCCGCCCGGACCTGGAGGTGTTCGCTGCCCGGCACGGCATCAAGATAGGCACCATCGCCGACCTCATCCACTACCGCCTGAGCACCGAGCAGACCATCAAGCGCATCGGCGAACGCGAACTGCCGACCGTGCATGGCACCTTCCGCTTGGTCACCTACGAAGACCGCATCGAAGGTGGCGTACACATGGCCATGGTCATGGGCGATATCCGCCGCGAGCAGCCGACCCTGGTGCGAGTGCACGTGATCGACCCGCTGCGCGACCTGGTCGGCGCCGAATACGCCGGCCCCGCCAACTGGACGCTTTGGGCGGCGCTGCAGAAGGTGGCCGAGGAAGGCGCCGGCGTGGTGGTGATCCTGGCCAACCATGAGTCCTCACAGGCGCTGCTGGAGCGCGTGCCGCAGCTGACCCAGCCGGTGCGGCCTTACCAGCGTGGGCAATCGAAGGTGTACTCGGAGGTGGGTACAGGCGCGCAGATTCTGCAGGACCTGGGCGTGGGCAAGCTGCGCCACCTGGGCCCGCCGCTGAAATACGCGGGGCTGGCGGGGTATGAGCTGGAGGTGGTGCAGAGCATCCCCTTCGAGCCGGACATGGTCGGCTAAAACACCGAAGCAACTGACTTGGCAGGGCCCTGTAGGAGCGGATTCACCCGCGAATGCGATGGTGAAGCCACCAACGCATTCGCGGGTGAACCCGCTCCTACAGGGCCCGCGCTGTTTCTGAAAGGGACGGAGTGATGGCCGGTAGCCTCATACCTCTTGCCAAAAGTTTGGAATACCATAATATGATATCCCGTAGACCTTGAATCTGCAGGCCGGCACCTACAATCAAAAACGGCCAAAAAACACTTTGTTTTAGCTGCTCCCCGAACACTGTTGGCGGGCGCACCACAAGCCCCGCCTCGAATAACAAAAGCAACGAGGGCGTAACCATGCTGTTGAGCAAACGTGTAACCGCAGTGCTGTCCGCCAGCCTGCTGACCCTGGCATGTCAGGCCGCCCAGGCCGCCGACAGCCTGAACTTCGTCAGCTGGGGCGGTACCACCCAGGACGCCCAGAAAGAAGCATGGGCCGTACCTTTCACCAAAGCCACCGACATCAAAGTCGTCCAGGACGGCCCCACCGACTATGGCAAGCTCAAGGCCATGGTCGAGAGCGGCAACGTGCAGTGGGACGTGGTCGACGTCGAAGCCGACTTCGCCCTGCGTGCCGCCAGCGAAGGCCTGCTCGAACCCCTCGATTTCACCCAGATCAAGCGCGACAAGATCGACCCGCGCTTCGTCTCCGACCATGGCGTCGGCTCGTTCTTCTTCTCCTTCGTGCTCGGCTACAACGAAGGCAAGCTCGGTGCCAACAAACCGGTGGACTGGACCGCACTGTTCGATACCAAGACCTACCCCGGCAAGCGCGCCCTGTACAAATGGCCCAGCCCAGGCGTACTGGAACTGGCCCTGCTGGCCGACGGCGTAGCCCCCGACAAGCTGTACCCGCTGGACCTGGACCGCGCCTTCAAGAAGCTCGACACCATCAAGAAAGACATCGTCTGGTGGGGCGGCGGCGCCCAGTCGCAGCAACTGCTGGCCTCCGGTGAAGCCTCGCTCGGCCAGTTCTGGAACGGGCGCGTCTATGCCCTGCAGCAAGACGGTGCACCGGTGGGCGTGAGCTGGAAGCAGAACCTGGTCATGGCCGACTTCCTGGTCATCCCCAAAGGTGCCAAGAACAAGGACGCGGCCATGAAGTTCCTGGCCAACGCCAGCAGCGCCGAAGGCCAGGCCGAGTTCGCCAACAAGACCGCCTACGCGCCGGTGAACGTCGACAGCGTGGCCAAGCTGGACAAAGACCTCGCGCAGAACCTGCCGACCGCCTACGCCCAGGACCAGGTCACCCTCGACTTCGCCTACTGGGCCAAGAACGGCCAGGCCATCGCAGCCCGCTGGAATGAGTGGTTGGTCAAATGAAAGTCGCCATCAACGCCCTGCATAACGCGCAAGGTGCCCCCACGGGCACCGGCGCCCCGGGAACGGCCCCCCGCCGCGTCAGCCTGAGCCAGCGCTGGAAAGGCAGCCGCAATCTGCTGCCGGCCCTGCTGTTCCTTGGCCTGTTCTTCTTCGCTCCGCTGGCCGGCCTGTTGCTGCGCGGGGTGCTGGAGCCAACGCCGGGCCTGGGCAACTACGAGCAGCTGTTCGCCAACTCGGCCTATGCGCGGGTGCTGTTCAACACCTTCTCGGTGGCCGGCGTGGTCACCCTGATCAGCGTGCTGCTGGGCTTCCCGCTGGCCTGGGCAATTACCCTGGTGCCCAAGGGCTGGGGCCGCTGGTTGCTGAACATCGTGCTGCTGTCGATGTGGACCAGCCTGCTGGCGCGCACCTACTCGTGGCTGGTGCTGCTGCAGAGCTCGGGGGTGATCAACAAGGCGTTGATGGCCATGGGTATCATCGATGCCCCGCTGGAAATGGTGCACAACCTGACCGGCGTGGTGATCGGCATGAGCTACATCATGATCCCGTTCATCGTGCTGCCGCTGCAGGCGACCATGCACGCCATCGACCCGATGGTGCTGCAGGCCGGCTCGATCTGTGGCGCCAGCCCGTGGACCAATTTCTGGAAAGTGTTCCTGCCGCTGTGCCGCTCGGGGCTGTTCTCCGGGGCACTGATGGTGTTCGTGATGTCGCTCGGTTACTACGTCACCCCGGCCCTGCTGGGCGGTGCGCAGAACATGATGCTGCCCGAATTCATCATCCAGCAGGTGCAGTCGTTCCTCAACTGGGGCCTGGCCAGCGCCGCCGCCGCACTGCTGGTGGTGATCACCCTGGTGCTCTTCTACCTGTACCTGAAGCTGCAGCCGGAATCCCCGGTTGGCAACGCGAGGTAAACCGCCATGCTCCTGTCTCCCAATGCCATGGGCCGCCCGCTGCGTACGGGCCTGTACCTGACCACCGGGGTCATCGCGGCCTTCCTGCTGTTGCCGGTGGTGTTCATCGTGTTGCTGTCGTTCGGCTCGTCGCAGTGGCTGGTGTTCCCGCCGCCGGGCTGGACCTTCAAGTGGTACGGCCAGTTCTTCTCCAACCCGGAGTGGATGGACGCCGCGCTGGCCAGCCTGAAGGTGGCCGTGCTGACCACCATCGCCGCCGTGCTGCTCGGCCTGCCCACCGCGTTTGCCCTGGTGCGTGGCCGCTTCCCGGGCCGCGAGCTGCTGTACGGGCTGTTCACCATGCCGATGATCGTGCCGCTGGTGATCATTGCCGTGGCGGTGTACGCGCTGTTCCTCAAGCTCGGCTACACCGGCACGCTGTTCGCCTTCGTGGTCAGCCACGTGATCGTCGCCCTGCCCTTCACCATCATCTCGATCATCAATTCGCTGAAGCTGTTCGACCAATCCATCGAGGATGCCGCGGTGATCTGCGGCGCCTCGCGCCTGCAGGCGATCTTCAAGGTAACCTTCCCGGCGATTCGCCCGGGGATGATCGCCGGCGGCCTGTTCGCCTTCCTGGTGTCGTGGGATGAAGTGGTGCTGAGCGTGATGATGGCCAGCCCCGACCTGCAGACCCTGCCGGTGAAGATGTGGACCACCCTGCGTCAGGACCTCAGCCCGGTCATCGCCGTGGCCTCGACCCTGCTGATCGGCCTGTCGCTGCTTGTCATGTTCATTGCCGCCGCCTTGCGCCGGCGCACCGAAGCCAACGCCTGAGCGCGCGGAGAAAACAACAATGAGTGCAGTGATCAAAGACAACGCGCACGGCAAGACCCTGGTCAGCCTGCGCGGCCTGAACAAGCACTACGGCGACTTCACCGCCGTGGACAACCTCGACCTGGAAATCCAGGACGGCGAGTTCCTGACCTTCCTCGGCTCCAGCGGCTCGGGCAAGTCCACCACCCTGTCGATGCTGGCCGGTTTCGAAACGCCGAGCAGCGGCGAGATCCTGGTCGATGGCCAGTCACTGGTCAACGTGCCGCCGCACAAGCGTGACATCGGCATGGTGTTCCAGCGCTATTCGCTGTTCCCGCACCTGAACGTGCGCGACAACATCGGCTTTCCGCTGGCCATTCGCAAGCTCAGTGCCAGCGAAACCAGCAAGCGCGTCGATGCCATGCTCAAGCTGGTGCAGCTGGAAAAGTTCGCCCACCGCAAGCCGTCGCAGATGTCCGGTGGCCAGCAGCAGCGCGTGGCTATCGCCCGGGCGCTGGTGTACGAACCGCGCATCCTGCTGATGGACGAACCGCTCGGCGCGCTGGACAAGAAGCTGCGCGAAGACCTGCAGGATGAACTGCGCCAGTTGCACCGGCGCCTGGGCATCACCATCGTCTACGTCACCCACGACCAGGAAGAAGCCATGCGCCTGTCCCAGCGCATCGCCATCTTCAGCCATGGCAAGATCGTCGGCCTGGGCACCGGTTACGACCTGTACCAAAACCCGCCGAATGCCTTCGTCGCCTCGTTCCTGGGCAACTCCAACTTCCTGCGGATCAAGGCCAGCAGCAATGGCGCGGGCAGCTTCGAGGGCCAGCCGGTAGCCATCCGCCTGACCCCGGGCCTGGCCGCCTCGCAGGATGCACTGATCATGGTACGCCCGGAAAAGGCCCTGGCCCTGACCGCCGAACAGGCCGCACGCGAGCCGCTGCCGGCGGGGTGGAACGAGGTCAGTGCCAAGGTTGGTGAAGTGCTGTTCCTGGGCGAGAGCCAGACCTGCCACGTAGTGACCGCGGGCGGAACCGAGCTGACGGTCAAGGCTTTGTCGGCGGCGGGCATGCCGATGCAGCCAGGGGATACCGTGAAGGTGCGCTGGGCGGTGGCGGATGCGTGCATCTATACCGAGTGGGCGGAAAGTGACCTGAGCAAGTCTGCCGGGGCGCATTGAAACCGCTGGGGCCGCTTTGCGGCCCTTTCGCGACACAAGGCCGCTCCTACAGGGGCGGCCTTTCACTGCCCCATGGACTGTCACATTATCATCACGCCACTGTCGTAATCTGCCGGCCATCTCTATGCCATAGGCCTTCCGGCATGCCCCGCCTGCTTGTCTTGCTGCTCACCCTGCTGCCGCTGGCGACCCTGGCCGAGCCCGCTCACCTGCGCGTGCAAGGCTCCAACACCATCGGCGCGGCCTTGCTGCCAGCGCTGGTGCAAGGGCAATTGCGCGCACAGCAAGCTACCGCCATCGAACAATACCCAGGCAAGCTGGCCAACGAGACTGTCATCACCGCTCGCGATAAGCATGGCCAGCCTTTGCGCATCGACATCGCCGCACACGGTTCCAGCACCGGCTTCGTCGCCCTGGGCCATGGCGAGGCCGACCTGGCCGCCGCGTCGCGGCCTATCAACGACAACGAAGCAAGCCAACTGCAGGCTTTGGGCGACCTGCGCGCCGCTGCCGCCGAACAAGTCATCGGCCTGGATGGCGTCGCGGTCATCGTTCACCCCGACAACCCGCTGCCACAGCTCACCACGGGGCAACTGGCACAGATCTTTGCCGGGCAGATCCAGCGCTGGGAGCAATTGGGTGTTGCCGGCGGGGCCATCCACCTGTACGCCCGTGACGACCGCTCCGGTACCTTCGAGACCTTCAAGGCCCTGGTGCTGGAACCCCAGCAAAGCGAGCTTTCGCCCAAGGCCCAACGCTTCGAGTCCAGCGAGGAGCTGGCCGCGCGAGTGGGCGCCGACCGCCAGGCCATCGGCTTCAGCAGCCTGGCGGCGGTGCATGGGGCCAAGGTGCTGGCGGTTGCCGAGGGTGACGCGCCGGCCATGCTGCCGGAGCGTGCACTGGTGGCCAGCGAGGACTACCCGCTATCGCGGCGCCTGTACTTCTACCTGCCGGCCAACCCCAAGCCCCAGGCCAAGGCGCTGGCCGATTTCACTCAGAGTCCCGCGGGCCAGGCGATCGTCGCCCAGCAGGGTTTCGTTTCGCAGCAGATCAAGGCCCAACCTGTGCCCCTTCAGGCGGACATGCCGCCGCGCTATCGCACCCTCGCCCTACAGGCGCAACGGTTGAGCGTGAATTTCCGCTTCCAGGAAGGCAGCGCCAGCCTCGACAACAAGGCCCTGCGCGATGTCCAGCGCGTTGCCGACTACCTGCGCCAAGCGGGCAAATTGCAGCGCAAGGCGGTGCTGGTGGGCTTTGGCGACCCCAAGGAGACACCCGGTCGCGCCGCCCTGCTGTCCCGCCTAAGGGCCCAGGCGGTGCGCCGCGAGCTGGCGCGCGATGGCGTGGAGGTGCTGGAGGTGACGGGGATGGGGGATGAACTGCCAGTGGCAGGGAACGAACTGGAGCAAGGGCGACTGCGTAATCGCCGGGTGGAAGTGTGGGTTTATTGAACGATTGGCCTGCTCTGGCCTGACTGGTGTAGGAGCGGCCTGGCAAAGAAATGTAACAGCTCCCCATTCGGCATCACCGGCAAACGGGTCTAGGCTCAAGCCCATGTGATACCGGGCCCCTCTGACGGCTGCCAGGCCGCCATGTCGGATCACTGTTGCCATGCAACGTCGACATTCAAGGAGGGGCTCATGACAGCTCTACACACATTCCTCACCACCCCGTTCCTCGGTACCAGCACCTGGTTGTGGCTGGTGTTCATGGCCATCGTCATCGGTTTGCTGGTACTCGACCTGGGCGTGCTGCACCGCCACGACCGGGAAATCGAAATGCGCGAGAGCCTGCTGCTGTATTCGGGCTATTTCAGCGTCGGCGTGCTGTTCGGCGTCGGTGTCTGGTACCAGTTGGGCGCGCAGTCGGCGCTGGAGTTCTACACCGGGTTCCTGGTCGAACAGTCGCTGTCGATGGACAACGTGTTCGTCATGGCGATGATCTTCAGCTATTTCGCCATCCCCCGCCGCTACCAGCACCGCGTGCTGTTCTGGGGCATCCTCGGGGTGGTGTTCCTGCGGGCGATCATGATCGGCGTGGGCGCGGCGCTGGTGCAGAACTTCGCCTGGGTACTGTATATCTTCGGTGCCTTCCTGCTGTTTACCGGGGTGAAGATGGCGCTGTCTAAGGAAGATAGCCGCCCCGACCTGGCCAACAACCCAATCCTCAAGTTCGTGCGCCGGCACATGCGGGTCACCGAGCAGATCCACGGCTCGCACTTCTTCGTGCAGCAGACCCCGCCCGGGCAGCACAAGGCGCTACGCCATGCCACCCCGCTGTTCATGGCGCTGGTGCTGATCGAACTGGCCGACCTGGTGTTCGCCGTCGACAGTGTCCCGGCAATCTTCGCCATCACCCAGGACCCGTTCATCGTCTACACCTCGAACATCTTCGCCATCCTCGGCTTGCGCTCGTTGTATTTTGCGCTGGCGGCGCTGATGCACCGGTTCGTTTACCTCAGGTACGCGCTCGCGCTGGTGCTGATCTTCATTGGCTGCAAGATCTTCTACCACGGCATGGTGGGCAAGGTGCCGGCATTGCTGTCGCTGGGGGTGACGTTCGGGTTGTTGCTGGGTGGGGTGGTGGTTTCGTTGGTCAAGACGCGGGGGGAAAAGCCGGAAATCAAGGGTGCTCAATCCAGACAGCCTTCAAATGCCGATCGCACACTCAGCGAGAAGGAGGAAGACCCGCAGATGCGGGTCTGACCATCCAGAGAACCAGTGAGCCTTCAAGGGCCTCTTCGCGGGCAAGCTGAACTGGCCTAATGATCCCGGACACCTCTTAAGGGCGATATGATTCGCCCAATCAGGAGGTTCCATGCAAGAACGAAAGACCTACACCCGCGAGTTCAAGCAACGTGCTGCCAGCATGGTCCTTGATGACCACTGCTCGATTCCCGACGTCTGCGCCTCAATGGACGTCGGCCCTACAGCCCTGCGCCGCTGGGTTGATCAGGTGCGTAAAGAGCGACACAAGGGCCAGCCAGTAGCCGGTACCAAAGCGATCAGCGACGAACAGCGCGAGCTCCAGCAGCTGCGAGCCAAGATCAAGCGCCTGGAGACCGAGGCTGAAATCTTAAAAAAGGCTACGGCTCTCTTGATGTCGGATCCCGATCGTTTTTCCTGATTGAGGAACTGAGAGAGTCAGGCTCGTATCCGACCAGCCTTCTTTGCAGTGCGCTGAGCGTATCCCGTAGCGCGTTTTATGACTGGCTTCGCCGTCGTTCAACACCGAATACCAAGCGTGACGAACTCAGAGAGAAAGTAGTTCAGCTGCACGTCGAAAGCAGGGGAAGCGCGGGCGCGAGAATGATCTCTGAGTACCTGAAGGCCCAGCAGCTCAAGGTGGGACGGTATCTGGCCGGAAAACTCATGGAGGAGGCAAATCTGGAAAGCAAGCAGCGTCGTCCTCATCGGAATCGCTCCAAAGGTGTTGAAGCGTTTGTGGCCAAGAACCTGCTCGAACGCAACTTTGAGCCAACAGCAATTAACCAGGTCTGGTGCGGTGACGTGACCAGTTTGATGGTCGGGAAGCGCTGGTATCACCTGGCAGTAGTGATTGACTTGTTTGCGCGTCGGATCGTTGGCTGGGCGTTTTCCCTGATCAACGACGCCAACTTGGTTAGCAAGGCACTGAGGATGGCAGTAGGGGTTAGGGGCAAGCATACAGGCTTGATGTTTCACTCGGATCAAGGCTGCCAATACACCAGCCAGCGCTTCCAGTCCGAGCTGCTTGAGCATGGCATAACGCAGAGCATGAGTCGCAGGGGACAATGCTGGGACAACGCACCAACAGAGCGTTTCTTTGGAACGCTCAAGTCAGAATGGGTGCCGCCCAAGGGCTACAAGGAAATTGAAGAAGCCAAGCAGGACATGACCAGCTTCTTCATGCGATACAACCGAATCAGGCTCCACAGCTACAACGACTACCTGTCACCAATAGCTATGGAGCAGCAGGCGGCTTGATCACCGTAACCGGTGTCCGGAAATACTTGACCAGAACAAGCCCGCTCCTACAGATATTGTGCACAGCTTGGAGGCAGCACAGTACCTGTGCGCTGTCGCACAGAGAACTGAACTCGCAAGCGATCCTCGTACCCTGTGGGAGCGGCTTTAGCCGCGAAGAATCCAACGCGGTGCATGGCACCGGCTGCGCCGGTGTTCGCGGCTAAAGCCGCTCCCACAGGGTCCCTGCTAATTCAATGAGTTATGTGCAGTTCTATGAGAGCGGGCAAGCCCGCGAAGAGGCCGGAACAAGCCGGTAAATCATCGTCCGCTACGCATCATCTCCGCCGGCACGTACTTGCCGATCTCATACTTGCCGATCGCCGCCCGGTGCACTTCATCTGGCCCGTCGGCCAGGCGCAAGGTGCGTTGCATGGCGTACATGTAAGCCAGCGGGAAATCGCCACTCACCCCTGCCCCGCCATGAATCTGGATCGCCCGGTCGATCACCTTCAGTGCCACGTTCGGCGCCACTACCTTGATTTGCGCAATCTCGCTGCGGGCCACCTTGTTGCCGACCGTGTCCATCATGTAGGCCGCTTTCAACGTCAGCAGCCTGGCCATGTCGATCTCCATGCGCGAGTCGGCAATCTTGTCGACGTTGCCGCCCAGACGCGCCAGTGGCCGGCCGAAGGCGGTACGCTCCACCGAGCGCTTGCACATCAGTTCCAGCGCTCGCTCGGCCATGCCGATCGAGCGCATGCAGTGGTGGATACGGCCAGGGCCAAGGCGCCCCTGGGCAATTTCGAAGCCACGGCCTTCACCCAGGATCACGTTCTCATACGGTACCCGCACGTTCTCGAAGAGCACCTCGGCGTGGCCATGGGGAGCATCGTCATAACCGAACACCGGCAGAGGGCGGACGATCTTGACCCCAGGCGCATCGGTGGGCACCAGCACCATCGAGTGCTGCTGGTGGCGTGGCCCTTCAGGGTCGGACAGGCCCATGAAGATCATTACCTTGCAGCGCGGGTCGCAAGCGCCAGAGGTCCACCACTTGCGGCCGTTGATTACCCATTGGTCACCGTCACGCACGGCGGTGGCGGCCATGTTGGTGGCATCCGAGGAGGCCACGTCCGGTTCGGTCATGGCGAACGCCGAACGGATCTCGCCACGCAGCAGCGGCTCCAGCCACTGGCGCTTCTGCGCTTCACTGCCATAGCGCACCAGCACTTCCATGTTGCCGGTGTCCGGCGCCGAGCAGTTGAACGGCTCCGGGCCGAGCAACGAACGGCCCATGATTTCAGCCAGCGGGGCGTATTCCAGGTTGCTCAGGCCGGCACCGTATTCCGATTCGGGCAGGAACAGGTTCCACAGCCCTTCAGCGCGGGCCTTGGCCTTGAGTTCTTCCATGATCGCGGTGGGCTGCCAGCGGTCACCCTCGGCGACCTGGCGCTCGAACACCGCCTCGGCGGGGTAGACATAGGCGTCCATGAACGCGCTGACGCGCTCACGCAGTGCCTGGACCTTGGGCGAATAGGCGAAATCCATCGGGGCTACCTTCACGGTTCGGAGTACATGGGCCAGAGCCTAGAGCAGCATGGCCTCATCCACCTAGCCTATTTTCCGCGTGTATAAACATTCATAACCGATATATGATCGGCCAATAATTCCAACAAAGAGCGGCGCCCATGAACCTCAGCAAGGTCGACCTCAACCTGTTCATCGTGTTCGATGCGATCTACACCGAAGCCAACCTGACCCGCGCCGGGCAGATCGTGGGCATCACCCAGCCGGCAGTGTCCAACGCCCTTTCACGGCTGCGCGAAACCTTCAATGACCCGCTGTTCGTGCGCACCGCGCAAGGCATGGTGCCAACGCCCATGGCGCAGAACATCATCGGCCCGGTGCGCAATGCCTTGGCACTGTTGCGCACCTCGGTGCAGGAAAGCCGCATTTTCAACCCGCAACAGGCCAACAAGACTTTCCGCATCAGCATGACCGACCTGACCGAAGCGGTCATCCTGCCGCCGCTGTTCCAGCGCTTGCGCCGCCTGGCGCCGGCGGTGCTGATCGAAAGCTTTTTGTGCAAGCGCCGCGAGACCACCAAGGAACTTGCCGCCGGCCGCCTGGACTTCGCCATCGACGCACCGTTGAACACCGACCCGCAAGTACGCCACGTAAAACTGATGCAAGACCGCTATGTCTGCGCCCTGCGCCAGGGCCACCCGCTGGCCGACAGCAAGCTGACCCTCGACAACTACCTCGGCATGACCCACATCCATATTTCCAGCCGCCGCAACGGCCTGGGCTATGTCGACCTGGCCCTGGGCAAGATGGGCGTGCAGCGCAAGGTTGCCTTGCGCTCGCAGCATTACCTGATGGCCTCGCAGGTGTTGCAGCAGACCGACATGGCGATGACCGTCCCCGAGCGCTTCGCCCGCCGCCATCAGTTGCGTTACCAGCCACTGCCGGTGGAGGTGCCTGCGCTGGAAACGCACCTGTACTGGCATGAAAGCACCGATCAGGACCCGGCCAACCGCTGGATGCGCGAGCAGATCACCGAGTTGTGCGAACGTGTGGTGGCCGAGGAAGAAAGGGCCTTGGAACCAGCCTGAACAGAATGGCGGGATGCGGAGAAAAAAATCCCAAGAAAAACTCGATAGAGAGAAATTTTTCTTGATCATTTCCAGAATAGAGCCGCTGGAAGTGAAAAATATCTCCGAAGTAGCGGGTACGCTTGCTCCAACGATTGCCGATTTCACGGCGACAGACACGGACCCGCCCTCATGCCCAGCGCCCCGCTCTATTTCGATTACGCCGCCACCACTCCGGTCGACGACCGGGTCATCGAAACCATGCTCGCCTGCCTTGGCAGCCAGGGCAACTTCGGCAACCCGGCGTCCAGTGGCCATGCCTTCGGCCAGGCAGCCCGCCACGCCGTGGAGCAGGCCCGTCTGCAAGTGGCCGAACGCGTCGGCGCGCAGGCCGATGCACTGGTCTGGACCTCAGGTGCGACCGAGTCCAACAACCTGGCGCTCAAGGGCATTGCCCAGGGCCTCGGCCAGCCCGGGCACCTGATCACCAGCCAACTGGAACACAAGGCCGTGCTCGACACGGTGGCCGAACTGGAGCGCCAGGGTTGGGCCGTTACCCGCCTGGCACCGGATGCCGCCGGCCTGATTCAGCCTGCGGCGGTGCAGGCAGCGTTGCGCGCCGACACCCGCCTGGTATCGCTGATGGCGGTGAACAATGAACTGGGCACGATCACAGACTTTGCCGCGATTGGCGAACAGGTACGTGCCCACGGTGCCCTGCTGCACGTGGATGCGGCGCAGGCGGTGGGCAAACTGGCCATCGACCTGAACGCCATGGCCGTGGACCTGATGTCGTTCTCGGCGCACAAGGTGTATGGGCCCAAGGGCATCGGTGCGCTCTACGTGGGGCCACGCGCCCGCACGCTGATGCGTGCGCAGATGCACGGGGGCGGCCATGAGCAAGGCCTGCGCTCCGGCACCCTGGCGACCCACCAGATTGCCGGCATGGGCAGTGCCTTTGCCCTGGCCGGCCAGCCCGGCGACAGCGAACACCTGCGCCTCGGACAACTGGCCAGGCGCCTGCGTGAAGGCCTGCTGGCCCTGCCCGGCGTCACCCTCAACGGCTGCGCCAAACAACGCATTCCCCATACGCTGAACCTGTGTATCGACAGCAAGGGCTTCAACAGCGCGGCGCTGGCCAGCGAGCTGGCGTTGTCGACCACCTCGGCCTGCAATTCGGCGAGCGATGCAGCCTCGCATGTGCTGCTCGCGTTGGGGCTGGATGAACGCCAGGCACGTAACAGCGTGCGCCTGAGCATCGGGCGTTTCAGCAACGAGGCCGAAGTGGACAAGGCCCTCGAAGTGTTTGGCCGGGTGCTGACAGCGGCGTCAGCGGCACTTTGGTGAAACTTCCCTAAAACAGCCGGCTGTCCGGGGTGAAGTCCTCGACCTCGAGCCTGGCACTGTTTGCCTGCGGATGGCGCGGGTTGAAAAGGTAATTGGTGGTGCTGGGCATGATCGCGCTCGGCACCGGCAGCAGCAACGCCGAACACTCATCCAGAAAGCGGTTGCCCAGGCCCCGGGTCAGTTCGGTCTGGCTCGACCAGCCAGGCTGCAAGGCGGGCAACTGCGCTTGCGAAACGGTGTCAGGCAACTCGATACGCAGCAGCCGCATGGTGGTGGGGAAATCCTCAGGGTCGATCTCCAGGTGCACCAGCACCTCCAGCATCGCCCCGGCCGGGCTGGTGGCGGCATACACCACTGGCCGGCCCGCCTGGTGCCAGCGGCCGCTGACACGCAAGCCGCCCGTTCCGCTCAAGTCTGCATAGGCGCTGATACGCCACAGAATCACAGGCCGAAGCCCTCGGCGATCTGCAGCAACATCTCTTCGACCTGGGTGGTGCCCTGCTGGGTGGTTAGCATCTGCATCGGCGTCAGCCCCGAGAAGCGCTCCTTGGGCTTGGACAGCCAGCGTTTTGCCTTGCCTGCCTCGCCGAACACGGCTTCGGCCATGGCGGTGATATGGGCCGAACGGAACAGCCGGTCGCTTTCTTCCACGGTCAGCGGCTGGTCACGTTCGATGCGGGTTTTCAGCGTGCGCAGGGGAATGATCTGGTCACGCTCCACAGGGGTGAACACGCCGAGTTCGGTCAGTTTCACCAGCCAGGTGGCAGCGAAGCCATGGGTGATGCGGGTGTGGATTTCGAAGTCACTGGCGAGTTCGGGGATTTCCAGCAGTGCATGCAGGCGCGCCCGGTACTCGTGGTAACCGTTGTCGCGAAGCACTTCGGCAAGCATGGCTCTCTCCTTTCCGGCGTTTGCCGACAAGTATGCGGCATATGCCGGATTTTGCAAGCCGACCGGAAAGACGGGGCCGCAGAGCGGCCCCGGCAACCTCACAGGAAGGTGAACACCTGCGAAGCCGGCAACCGCGACTTGTTCAGCCCGGCATTGAAATCCGCCTCGCTGCGATAGCCCAAGCTGAGAATGACCACACTGCTGTATCCACGCTCACGCAAGCCCAGCTCGGCATCGAGAATCTTGCTGTCGAAGCCTTCGATCGGGGTGGCATCCAGCCCATGTGCCGCAGCCCCCAGCAAGGCAGTACCCAACGCCAGGTAGGTCTGCTTTTCCATCCAGTGCTGCAGGTCTTTCTGGTCGAAACGGTGCAGGTCGACGTAATGCCGACGGCTCTGGTTCTGCCCGGCACGCGCCTGCTCATCGCGGAAGCGGCCATCGGCGGCTTCCTGATGGAGCACGGCATCCAGGTGCGCTTCGGTCATCTCGGTTCGGGTGCAGAACACGATCACATGCGAGGCATCGAGGATCTTCGGCGAATTGTAGGCATAGCGCTCTGCGGTGCTTTTGGCCAGGCGAGCCTTGCCTTCGGCGCTGTCGGCAACGATGAAATGCCACGGCTGCGAGTTGACCGAGGAAGGGCTATGGCGCAGTTGCTCGAGCAGGGCATCGACAGTCGCCTGGGGAATGCGGCGCGAGGCATCGTAGGCTTTGGTGGTGTAGCGGCGCTTGGCCAGAGAGACGGTATCCATGCAACAACTCCGGGAATGAACAGAGGATTTGCCGGGCATCTTATCTTTCCTGCAGAAAAGAAAAACCGGCACAATGCAGCAACACTTTCATCTCTGGAGTGAAAATGCTGCGCATCGCCGACCTCGAACTGTTCGTCCGCAGCAGCGTGCTGGGCAGCTTCACCGCCGCCGCCCATGAGGCCGAACTGCTGCCGGGGCAGGTGGCCGCCGCGATCAAGCGCCTGGAGCGCGACCTGGATGTGCGCCTGTTCGCCCGCACTACCCGCAGCCTCCGCCTGACCGCCGAAGGCGAGTTGTACCTGCCGACTGCCCTGAATGTGCTGGAGAGCCTGCGCCAGGGGCGTGAAGACCTGCATGGCAACGCCAACACCCTGCGCGGTACCCTGCAGGTTTCGGCACCGTCAGACCTGGGCCGCAACATGTTGCTGCCGTGGCTGAGCGCCTTCCGCCGCGAGCACCCGGCCCTGCACCTTCGCTTCTTCCTGTCTGACCAGATTGCCGACCTCAACCGCGACCCGGTAGATGTGGCGATCCGCTACGGCCTCAACCAGGACGCCAACTACATTGCCCTGCCGCTGGCAGACTGGAACCGCCGGGTGCTGGTGGCGGCGCCCGACTACCTGGCCCGTCACGGCCGCCCCCTCACGCCCGACGCCCTGCAGCAGCATGCCTGCCTGCTGTACATGCAGCACAACCGGGTCTACGACAAGTGGCGGGTGGGCAACCGCACCGTGCAGGTGAGTGGGCCGCTGGTCAGCGACGATGCCGACGTGATCCGCCGCCTGGCCTTGCAGGGCGAAGGCATCGTCTACAAGTCGTGGCTGGATGTAAGCGCCAACATCGCGGCCGGCGAACTGGAAATCATCCTGCCCGAGCACGTTGGTGAACCCGCCCCGGTCACCCTGGTGTGCCCGCACCGCAAGCAGCTCACGCCCGCAGTGGCACAACTGCATCTGTGGCTGCGCGAACGCTTCGAGGCCTTGCGTAACCGGGCGCTGGCCAACGGCTGCACAATCGTTCCAGACTGAGCCTGGCCGTTGCGCTAAGGTAGCGATTTCTGCCACGACACGCCCCCATGAGCAACTGGATCGACCTCAAGCAGGACGCCGACACCGGCATCGAGTCGGTCCGCGCGCATTTCGTCGGGCATGCCTACGACCCGCACTGGCACGACAGCTTCCTGGTTGGCGTTACCGAGCAGGGCGTGCAGCAATTCGATTGCCGGCGAGTGCGCCATCGCAGCACGCCGGGGAACGTATTCCTGCTGGAGCCCAGTGAAATCCATAACGGCCATGCGCCCACCGAGGACGGCTTCACCTATTCGACCCTGTACCTGGAACCCACCTGGGTGGACAGCCAACTGCGGGCACTTTTCGAACACGCGCCGGGCGACAGCCTGCCCAGCTTCGCCGATACCTTGTGCCACGATGAGCGCCTGGCGCGTGCCACTGCCCTCGCCTTCCAGGCCGTGCATACCCAGGACTTGCGCATTGTCCGGCAGACGGCCATGGACGACCTGCTGGCCTGCCTGACCCGCCACCTGCACTGGCGCCGGCGCCTGAACCCGGACCCGCGCCTGCCGCTGACCGCGCAGCGCGCGCGGGATTACCTGCACGCCAACCTGGAGCGCGACATCGGCCTGGAAGACCTGGCCCAGGCCTGTGGCATCGACCGCTTCCGCCTCACCCGCGCATTCAAGGCCGCATTCGGCCTGGCGCCGCATGCCTATCTGATCCAGCTGCGCCTGGCCCGGGCGCGGCGCCTGCTCGCCCAGGGCCAGACTCCCACCGAAGTGGCCATGGCCCTGGGCTTTGCCGACCAGAGCCACCTAGGGCGCTGGTTCCGCCGTGCCTACCAGCTGACCCCGGCCGACTACCGCAGGCGCTGCTCAAACCTTCCAGACTGAAAGGCAGCGGGCAGCGAGCATGGTGCTTCGTTTATCCGGAGCCCTTGATCATGTCGCAGTCGTTGTTGCCCTTCATCCTGTTTGCGTTGGTATCCAGCATCAGCCCCGGGCCGACCAACCTGTTGATTCTTGCCCATGGGGCCCGCTTTGGCCTGTGCGCGAGCCTGGCGCCGGTCGTTGCGGCCTGCGGTGCCGCAGCGGCGATCGTGCTGATGGTGGGCCTGGGGCTGGGTGAACTGCTGCTGCGCCACCCGCTGGCCCAGCAGTTGATGAGCTGGGCCGGGGTTTTGTGGTTGAGCTGGCTGGCGTGGCAGATGCTGCGCAGTGCCGCCGCCCCGCTGCAGGCGGCCACGGCGCAAGGCTTCAGCGCACTCAGCGCAGCCTCGTTGCAGGTGGTGAACCCCAAGGTGTGGTTGATGGCCGTGGCGGTGGTCGGGGTGTTTGCCTCGCCGTCGTTGCCGGTATGGCAGCTGGCGCTGGTGTTCTGGCTGATTGCCCTGCCATGCATGGCGGCGTGGGCGCTGCTGGGGGTGGGCAGCGCGCGATGGTTGCAGGCACCGCGGCGGTTGCGGGTGTTCAACCAGGTATTGGCGGGGGTGCTGTTGATTTCTGCATGGGCTGCCGTACTGGCTTGAGCCCGTTATTGCCAGTACCGGCCTCTTCGCGGGCACGCCCGCTCCCACAGGTACTGCATCGCGCCTGAAGTTGATGCAGTACCTGTGGGAGCGGGCGTGCCCGCGAAAAAAACAGCACGGTCATTCAGGAATGCCCTGCCCCCCCGCCCAGCGCCTCGCGGAATTGCCGGGTGCTGGCCACAGCCAGCAGCAACCCGGCCACTGCCACGCTACCGCCCACCAGGCCGATATCCGCCACATCCAGCTGGCTGCTGACGATACTGCCCAGCAACGCGCCACCGCCAATACCGATGTTGTAGATACCCGAGAACAGCGCCATGGCCACATCGGTGGCATCGGACGCCAGTTTCAGGGTCTTGGACTGCAGCGACAGGCTGAAGCTGAGGATCGCCACACCCCAGAACATGCTCAACGCGGCGAAAACATAGAAGTTGCCCGACAGCGGCAACAGCAGCAACAGGCACGCCGCCAGCAGGCCGATCGAACCTACCAGGAAGCCATGCGGGAAGCGGTCGCTGTAACGGCTGAACAGCACCGAGCCGAACACCCCGGCGCCGCCGAACAGCAGCAGCAATAACGTGGTGCGCTCTCCGCCTATTTGCGCCACGTGCAGGGCGAACGGCTCGATATAGCTGTAGGCGGTGAACTGCGCGGTAATCACCAGCGTCACCAGCACATAGGTGATCACCAGCGCAGGGCGCTTGAACAGGATCGGCAGGCTGCGCAGCGAGCCCGAGTTCTGGCTGGGCAGCAGCGGCAGCGACTTCATCAGGCACAGCATGGTCGCCAGCGCCACCCCGGCAATGCTCAGGAAGGTGATGCGCCAGCCCAGCGCTTCGCCCACCACGCGGCCCAGCGGGATGCCCAGGACCATGGCCAGGGTGGTGCCAGTGGCCAAAAGGCCCAGCGCCTTGGCCTGCTGCCCGGGCGGCGCCACGCGCACCGCCAGGGAAGCCGTGATGGCCCAGAACACCGCATGCGCCAAGGCAATACCGATACGGCTGACCAGCAACATGGCAAAGCTCTGTGACATCCACGACAGCAAGTGGCTGACGATGAACACCAGGAACACGAACAGCAACAGCCGCCGCCGCTCGATGTTGCGCGTCAGCAGCATCATCGGCAGCGAGGCCAGCGCCACCACCCAGGCGTAGATGGTCAGCATCAGGCCGACTTGTGCGGTGCTCATGTCGAAGCTGCGGCCAATGTCGCTGAGAAGCGCCACCGGGACGAACTCGGTAGTGTTGAAGATGAAGGCCGCCAGGGCCAGGGCAATGACGCTCAGCCAGCTGCCGCTACCCGCCGTGGGTGGCATGTTGGTGGGTATGGGTCCATTCATGGGTACAAACCGCTTCTCCGCAGGCAAGGCAACAGGACGCACGTCGGCCACCCACTTGCCGGGGTGTCGACGCACGCTTTGTTATTGGAAGGAATGCCCGGCATGGTACGCGTCAAGCCGGGGGCTCACAACCGCGAGGCGGGCAGAAGGAGTAACATGCGCGCTTTGTGCGAACGCGTATGCAACAAGGAGCCCGATCCGCTCATGGACCAGCAGCACTCCCAGCAGCAACAGTGGCAGCAGGCGGTCACCGCCTATGCCCAGGCCGTCAACGACTATGTCGCGCAGGGCCGCGCGCAAGGCTGGGATGACCTCGAAGAGCCCCTGCCGCAGGCCACCGAGCATTTGATCGATGCCTGGCTGCAGGCCCTGCAAGCAGCCAACCGGCCCGGCGTCGAAGCCTTTGAGCAGCAAGCCTTCCGCGAAGCCTGGCCGCCCGCCCACCACCCTTTGCTGCCGCTGATCAAGGAGCACGGGCAAGGCATCGGCAACGTCCTGCTGCTGGAGGATGGCAGCCTGCTGGCACGTATCGGCATGCCGCATGACAAAGGCCAGGTGGTGCGCATTGACCCTCTCGGGGTGACCCCGGTAATCGGCGTCGATCACTTCGGCCGCTGCCCGGCCCGCCGCTATTTCGCCCTGGCCAATGCCGAGGGCATACGCGTGACCGATGGCTGGGGCGGCCCGCAGGTGCTGCGCCTGGCCTGGCCCACGGGGCTGGAGGGGTTGCCGCCGGGTTACCCGTTCGAGCCCTTCGACCTGCCGCCGACGCCGACCGCGCTGATCCCCTTCCCGGATGGCCAGCGGGTGCTGCTGGTGAGCGCCGAGGGTATCTTCCTGCTGACCCGCCACGGCGCGACCCGCCTGCTGCCGCACCAGGCGCGGGTGCTCGACGAACTGGACGAAGGCACCGACCCGGACGACATCAGCCTGGGGCTGAGCATGGAGCACGGTGCGGTATCGGCGGATGGTCGGTTGATCGTGGTTGGCGAGCAAGGCAGCCGTCACCTGGTGCTGGACGACCAGCTCAGGCCCGTGGCGGCCATCGGCCCGGCCAGCGAGTATCCGCACTTTGCGCTGTTCAATCGTGCAGGTGACCAGTTGATAGTCAATGCCTGCCATTTCTATAGCGGTGCCACGCTGGCCGTCAGGGTGGCCGACTTGCCGGGGCTGGATACCGACTACTACAGCCAGGACCCGCGTACCCCGCTGGTACAGGATGGCGCACGGGTGTATGCCGGCGTGGCGCGCGAGGGCGAATATATCGTGGGGGATGCCTATGGTTACCTGCGGGCATTTGGCGAAGATGGCACGGAGCATTGGCAGCATTACCTGGGGTCGACCATCAGTGCGCTGGATATCAGTGCCGACGGGCGTACGCTGGTAGCGGCGAGCCATGCCGGGTTCGTTTCGGTGATTGCCCTGGACAACGGGCGGCCAGCCTGGCAAATCGGTACCGGGGCGCATGGCGAGGTACGGCGGTGGTTGTTCTGGAAAGGCTGGGACAGGGCATTGGCCTGGTGACAGATCCCGCATCTTCATTGCCTGTACCGACCTCTTCACGGGTAAACCCGCTCACACAGGGACATCACAGGCGCCAAGGTCTGTGCAGTCTCTGTGGGAAGGTTCAATACAGAACCTGAAACCTGCACAATACCTGTGGGAGCGGGTTCACCCGCGAAGAGGCCGGGGCAGGCAACCAATCAGCCCTGCAAAGTGGCCATATCGATCACGAACCGGTACTTCACGTCCCCGGCAATCATCCGCTCATACGCCTGGTTGATATTGCGGATATCCAGCAACTCGATATCACAACGAATCGCATGCTCGGCGCAGAAATCCAGCACTTCCTGGGTCTCGGCAATACCACCGATCAACGACCCTGCCAGCACCCGGCGCTTCATCACCAGATTGGCCGCATGCACTGCCGGGTCGATCGGCTCGATCAGGCCGACCAGGATGTGCACGCCATCGAATTTAAGGGTTTCCAGGTACGGATTCAGGTCGTGCTGCACCGGGATGGTATCGAGCAGGAAGTCGAAACGGCCCGCCGCGGCGCGCATCTGCTCGGCATCGGTGGACACGATCACATGGTCGGCACCCTGGCGACGGGCTTCCTCGGCCTTGGCCTGGGAACGGGTGAACAGGGTCACTTCGGCGCCCAGGGCCTTGGCCAGCTTGATGGCCATATGGCCCAGGCCGCCCATGCCGAGGATGCCGATCTTGTGACCAGGGCCGACACCGTGGTGCTTGAGCGGCGAATAGGTGGTGATGCCAGCACAGAGGATTGGCGCGGCACTGGGCAGGTCCATGCCGGCCGGGATGCGCACCACGAAGTGCTCGCTGACCACGATGCTGCTGGAGTAACCGCCCATGGTGTTGCTACCGTCGACCCGGTCCGGGGTGGCGTAGGTCATGGTCGGCCCTTCCAGGCAGTATTGCTCCAGGTCCTTGGCACAGGCTTCGCAGTGGCGGCACGAGTCGACCATGCAGCCAACGCCGACCAGGTCGCCGACCTTGTGTGTGGTCACTTTGTCGCCCACAGCGGTGACGCGGCCGATGATCTCGTGGCCAGGCATCAGCGGGTACACGGCAATGCCCCATTCGTTGCGCGCCTGGTGGATGTCGGAGTGGCATACGCCGCAGTAAAGGATGTCGATGGCGACGTCGTCAGGGCGCGGGCTGCGACGCTCGAAGGTCATGGGAGCCAGAGGGCTGGTGGGGGTCTGGGCGGCGTAACCGATGGCGGTATACATGCAGGGCCTCGCTATGAAGTGAAACGATTCAGGCTGCGCATTCTGCGCGCCATGCGTCGCTTCGCCCACGACTGATTCTCCGGTATCGATGCCTGATTCTCCGAAGATGCCATGCAGCATCTGGCGCCGAGCGTTCATTCTGCGATGATCAAACTGTCTGATCCTCTGCCCAGGTCCATCATGCAACTGACCCGCCACGTCGACGCCAATGCGCCGCTTTGCACACTGATCCGCAGCCTTGCCACGCGCCCAGGCTTCGTGCCCACGCACCTGCCCCAGGTGCAGGTGCTGAGCTGGGACCACTATGTGGCCAGCAGCCCGCAGATCTACGAACCCAGCTTGATGATCCTGGCCCAAGGCAGCAAGCTGGCGCGCCTGGGGCCGCGTACCCTGGAATATGGCGCCGGGCATTACCTGGTGCAGGCACTGTCGGTGCCGTTCATGTGCGAAACCTTTGCCACCCCCGAAGCACCGTTGCTGGGCGTGGCGGTGGACATCGACCGCGGCGTGCTGGGTGAACTGGTGCAAAGCATGGCCCTGGCGCCGGATGCCGCGGTGCAGGCGCAAACCCCGCATTCAATGACCTCGGCTGCACTCGATGCGCCGATGCGCGAATGCGTGGAACGGCTGCTGCGCTGCCTGCAGGACCCGGTGGACGCCAAGGTGCTGGGCCCGGCGCGGGTACGCGAGGTGCTGTACACCGCCTTGCGCGGCCCACAGGCGGGCGTGTTGCGGGCGCTGGTGGAGCAACAAGGGCACTTCGCCCGCATCGGCGCCGCCCTTGCCCACCTGCGCGAACACTACACCGAGCCGCTGAGCGTTGAAGCGCTGGCCGCACGCGCCAACATGAGCGTTTCGACCTTCCACGAGCACTTCAAGCGCTGCACCGACATGGCGCCGATGCAGTACCTCAAGCGCCTGCGGCTGCTGAAGGCGCAGCAGATGCTGATCGGCGAAGGCCTGGGGGTGGCGCAGACCGCGCACCGGGTGGGGTACCAGAGCACCTCGCAGTTCAGCCGCGAGTACAAGCGCCAGTTCGACCGCAGCCCGGGGGATGAATTGCCGTACCAGAGCCTGCCAGTGTAATCGCCTGCCCTGGCCCCATCTCCGGCAAGCTGGCTCCCACCGGGATAGCAAAGCCCTTGAGGTCAATGCGGTCGAGATAGCTGCAACTGTATTGCATGGCCTGAATCAGCTTGAAAGCGGCCATTGCGCCAATGGCCAGTAGGCGCCCTTGCGCGACTCGTACAGTGTGAAATGGCGGGCGGCGAGGTAGAAATCCGGCGCGCTGCTGGCCTCTGGCGGCTGGCCGCGGTAATCCCTGGCCAGCGTCAGGTGCGGGCGATACTCACGGTCGGCCGCGTCCACCCCCAACGGCAGCAGCGCCTGCTGCAAGCTGTACACCAGTTGCAACAGGGCCGGTGGGGTCTTCTGCGCCTCCAGCACCAAGGCGCTGGCCCGCTGCCACACCTGCAGGCGGTCCAGCAACAGCCGTGGTGCCGTGGCTGGAAGCTCCAGCTGGTCGACCGCCGCGCAAATAGCAGGCATATGGGCGGTATCCACATCGCCGAGAAACAGCAGTGTCACATGGAAGTTGGCGGCCGGCACCGGTCTTCCGCTGCGCAGGCTCAGGCCACGTCGCCACTGGGCCAGGGCGCGGCGCTGGGCATCGCTCACCGGCAAGGCGAAGAACAGGCGCTTGAATGGTTTTTCGATACGTCCGCTGACCGGTGTCATCGTGCCGCTCCTGAAGATGCGCAAAGCACGTACTGATGCGCTGGGAAACTCGCAGGGCTGCCAGTTTCGCGGGCAGGGACCCAAACCATACGCTGAGGTCTCCATTCAATCATATAGATACGGTTATGAAACAGCGTCAGCACACCCGTAATACCCAACCTCCCATGCAAGCAGTACTGAAGTGGGGCCAGCGTGAGTACGCGTTCAAGGCTTCTGAAGTAGAAACAGATGTCAGTGAGGGCAACCGCACATTTTTTGCCGCTCATTACAAGGAGGGATCGGATGACGTTCATAGCTTCATCCACATGGATATCCCTGAAAGCTGCTTGGTCACAGGCGAATCCCACAAGATCGGCCCAGGTCAGAAAGCCGAGATCAACGCCTATTTCGGCTCGAGTTCGATTGGCCGCTCAGGTTGGGCGACCGAAGGGGAAATACGAATTGTCCAGATGGATCAGGCTTCCAAGGCATTGGAGGCAGAGTTCAAGTTCACCATTGTAGACACCATGGGCCAGGTTGACATCGTGGATGGCAAGCTGTCCTTGTCGCTGGCCGACCATGCGACGCAATGCATCTCCAGCACCGGCCAGGTCAAGGCCAACATCGACCCTGCCATTTTCCCCTCGCTGGGCAACCTCGACGCTCAAACCATCAAATCCAGGGAGCTGGAAGACGGGCGTATCCAACTCACCGCAAAACAGCAAGTGGACAACGCTACCCAAGGCATCATGATGCTGTTCAGTGAACACCACGCACGCCTGTTCTTCTTGATTGGCAGTTTGTACTATCCCCTGACCGGGGGCCGTCTGCAGCATGAGTGGAACGTGGAGAACAGGACCCTGACCGCCGAATTCACTGATTATGTGGTCAGCTACCAAGGCAAGGACCATCGCATCACGGATGGCCGCATCGAGGCTACTCTGGCCTGATGCATCGCCTGCAGACCTTGGCACAGCGGTGACGCTTGTACCAAGGTCTGCCACTGTTGCGTCACATTCTTCTATAAAGCATCGACTCGATTGTTTATGCTGGCGGGCTTAGCCATCACGCATGGCCATTACTTGACGTATCCGCCCATGAAAATCGCCTTAGTCCTCATCTTCGTCCTCTCGATCGCCTATGTTCACCTGCGCGGTCGCGTTCGCCACAAGCTGACCCGTCAGCTGGGCGACCACTCCAGTTTCCTGGCCCCGGTCAACAGCTTCCTGTACCTGTTTTCCCGGCACCCGGCCAAGCCTTACCTGCCGGTGGAGGCCTTCCCCGAACTGCAGACGCTGCAGGACCATTGGCAGGAAATCCGCGAGGAAGCCCAACAGCTGCTGCATGTGGGCGAAATCAAGAAGTCCGACAATTACGATGATGTCGGTTTCAACTCATTCTTCAAGACCGGCTGGAAGCGCTTCTACCTGAAGTGGTACGGCGAAAGCCACCCGTCGGCGATGACCCTGTGCCCACGCACCACCGAGTTGCTCAAAGGCATCGGCACGGTCAAGGCCGCCATGTTCGCCACCCTGCCACCGGGCGCCAAGCTGGTGCGCCACCGCGACCCGTATGCCGGCTCGTACCGCTACCACCTGGGCCTGGACACGCCTAACGACGATGGTTGCTACATCGATGTGGACGGTGAGAAGTATTCCTGGCGCGATGGCGAGGGCGTGGTCTTCGACGAGACCTACATCCACTACGCGGCCAATACCACTGAGCACAACCGCATCATCCTGTTCTGCGACGTGGAACGCCCGCTCAAGTACCGCTGGGCGACCGCGTTCAACCGCTGGTTCAGCCGCAACGTCATGGCCGCTGCCGCCGCCCCCAACGATGCCGGCGACAAGACCGGTGGCATCAACCGTCTGTTCACCCGCATCTACAAGATCCGCGAACGTGGCAAGGCGCTGAAGAAGCGCAACCGCACGCGCTACTACCTGGAGAAGTGGGCGTTCGTCGCGGCGTTGGTGCTGGTGTTCATCTATATCTGATCGATGTGGGAGCGCGCAGTCCAAAGGCCTGCGCGCAACCAACCAAAGTACAAGCCTCACACTTTCCACTCTTCGACTAGCCTGAAAGCTCCACTCGCAACCTCCCCAAGGTGAAGACGATGAGCATGATGGACTGGGACGCCTACCGTAAGCAGTTGATGGCCGGCATCGGCGATCTCAAGCAGCTTTCCCCTGACACCGTGGCCGGCTACATGACCGCCAGCGGCGCAGGGGCCAAGACCAACCACCTGGACGCCAAGACCCGCGAGCTGATCTCCCTCGCCGTGGCCGTGACCACACGCTGCGATGGCTGCATCGCGGTGCATTCGCAGCAGGCCGTCAAGCACGGTGCCAGCCGCGAGGAAATCGCCGAGGCCCTCGGCGTGGCCGTGGCGATGAACGCTGGTGCCGCGCTGGTGTACTCGGCACGTGCCATGGATGCGGTGGGCAAGGCCAACGGCTGAACGCAAATGGCGTCGCCGCCCTTGCGCGACGGCGCCGCGCCACCCAGACTGGGCGGCCCAGCCCTTGCAGGAACCCGCATGATCCACATCCGCCCCATGACACCGGAAGACTTCGAACACTTCTGGCCCACCTTCCAGGCCGTCGTACAGGCCCGTGAGACCTACGCATTCGACCCGGCCCTCAGCTTCGAACAGGCCCGCCAGCTGTGGCTGGAACTGCCCATGCGCACATTCGTGGCCGAGGATGACGGCGCGATGCTGGGGTCGTATTACCTCAAGGCCAATGCCGCCGGGCCCGGTGGGCACGTGGGCAATTGCGGCTACATGGTCTGTGAAACGGCACGCGGCCGCGGCGTCGCGCGGTTGATGTGCGAGCACTCCCAGAAACAGGCACGCCAGGAGGGCTTTCTGGCCCTGCAGTTCAACTCGGTGGTGGCCACCAACGAGGTAGCGGTGGCGCTGTGGCACAAGCTGGGCTTCGAAACCGTTGGCCGCTTGCCCAAGGCCTATCGCCATGCCCGCCTGGGGCTGGTGGACTGCCTGGTGATGTACAAGTGGCTGGCGGACGAGCCGGTAGTGGAGAAGCCGCCACTGCTGATCGGGCGCAAGAACATCGAGGCGCGGGTGTCGCGGCGGCGCGGGCGCTGACTTCTTCAGGCCGCCCTGCTCGACGAAGGTCTATGGTAAAGTCGCGCCCTTTTTGAACATGCTGGGATATCGTTGCACATGACCCCCGTCCTCCGCTTCCTCAACCGCACCAGCCTGGTGACGCAGATCGTCATCGGCCTGATCGCCGGCATCGCCCTGGCCCTGCTTGCGCCCGCCATCGCCCGCGACATGGCCTTCCTCGGGAAAGTCTTCGTCAGCGCCCTCAAGGCGGTGGCGCCCGTGCTGGTGTTCATCCTGGTCATGGCCTCGATCGCCAACCACCGCCACGGCCAGGAAACCCATATCCGCCCGATCCTCTGGCTGTACCTGCTGGGCACCTTCAGCGCAGCGGTAGTCGCCGTGGTCGCCAGCATGCTGTTCCCGTCCAACCTGGTGCTGACTACCAGCGACGCTGCGCTGAGCGCGCCGGGGGGCATTACCGAGGTGCTGCAGAACCTGCTGCTGAGTGCGGTCGACAACCCGATCAACGCCCTGCTCAACGCCAACTTCATCGGCGTACTGACCTGGGCCATCGGCCTGGGCGTAGCCCTGCGCCATGCCGGCGAAACCACCCGCACCGTGGTAGAGGACCTGTCCAATGGCGTGACCCTGATCGTACGCGTGGTCATCCGCTTCGCCCCGGTGGGCATCTTTGGCCTGGTCAGCGCCACGCTGGCCCAATCGGGCCTGGACGCCCTGCTCGGCTACCTGCACCTGCTGGTGGTGCTGATCGGCTGCATGCTGTTCGTGGCGCTGGTGATGAACCCGCTGATCGTATATTGGAAAATCCGCCGCAACCCCTACCCGCTGACCCTGCTCTGCCTGCGCGAAAGCGGTATCACTGCGTTCTTCACTCGCAGCTCGGCAGCCAACATCCCGGTCAACCTGGCCCTGTCGGAGCGCCTTGGCCTGCATGAGGACACCTATTCGGTGTCGATCCCGCTGGGTGCAACCATCAACATGGCCGGCGCCGCCATCACCATTACCGTGCTGACCCTGGCGGCGGTGCATACTCTGGGTATCATGGTGGACCTGCCGACCGCCGTGCTGCTCAGCGTGGTGGCGGCGGTTTGTGCCTGCGGCGCTTCGGGCGTGGCCGGTGGCTCGCTGCTGCTGATTCCACTGGCGTGCAGCCTGTTTGGCATCCCGAGCGAAATTGCCATGCAGGTGGTGGCGGTTGGCTTCATCATCGGCGTGCTGCAGGATTCGGCCGAGACGGCGCTGAATTCTTCGACCGATGTGCTGTTTACCGCGGCGGCGTGCCAGGCTGAAGAGCGGCGCAACGCTTGAGATTGCCGGGGCCGCTGTGCGGCCCTTTCGCAGGCAAGCCAGCTCCCACAGGGATAGTGCCGGCCTTACGGCTTGTGCTGTACCTGTGGGAGCTGGCTTGCCGGCGATGATCCCAGTGATTGCTTAAGCCTGGCGCTTTACCTAGGCTAGTGGCCTTTCCCCAGCAATGAGACAGGGCCATGTCAGAACACGAAACCGCCGGCGAAGGCCGCTTCAACAGCATCGAGATCCGTATTCTCGGCTCGCTGATCGAGAAGCAGGCCACCAGCCCGGAAAGCTACCCGCTGACCCTCAACGCCCTGGTCCTGGCCTGCAACCAGAAGACCAGTCGCGAGCCGGTCATGAACCTCACCCAAGGCCAGGTCGGCCAAGCCCTGCGCGCCCTCGAAGGGCAGGACATGACCCGCCTGCAGATGGGCAGCCGCGCCGACCGTTGGGAACAACGGGTGGACAAGGCGCTTGAGCTGGTGCCGGCGCAACTGGTGCTGATGGGCCTGATGTTCCTGCGCGGGCCGCAAACCCTCAACGAACTGCTGACCCGCAGCAACCGCCTGCACGACTTCGACGACACCGAGCAGATCCAGCACCAGCTGGAGCGCCTGATCTCGCGCGGCCTGGCCTTGCACCTGCCGCGTCAGGCCGGCCAGCGCGAAGACCGTTACACCCATGCTTTGGGCGACCCGGCCGAAATCGAGGCAATCCTGGCTGCCCGGCAACAAGAAGGTGGGGCACGCAGCAGCGGCGGCAATGTGTCGGAAGAACGCATCGAAGCCCTCGAAGCGCGCATCGCGGCGCTGGAAGCACGCCTGGCCGAACTGGAAGGCTGAGCCGTCACGGCTCGGGGTCGGGGAAGTTGCGGCAGCTCTTGCGCTCGGCCAGCTCCAGGTCACTGGGGCGCTGGTCGACGAACACGGTGCGGCCGTCGGCGTAGATTTCCAGGTAGCCCCAGTGCAGGTCCTGCTCTTGCTGCCCGGGCTTTGGGGGGACTAGCCACCAGGGTTCGCGGCTGATCAGGGTCATGGGTGTGATTCCTGAGGGTGTCTGCAGTAATCATAGACATCCTCGGTTATTGCTTTGCTTGTACCGGCCCTTTCGCGGCTAAAGCCGCTCCTACAGGGATCTGCACAGTTTGCAAAATCTGCGCAGTACCTGTGGGAGCGGCTTTAGCCGCGAAGAGGCCGGTACAGGCTTACGCCGGTGCCGAAGTGCGGATCAGGTGGTCAAAGGCCGCCAGCGATGCCTTGGCCCCCTCACCCACCGCAATCACGATCTGCTTGTACGGCACAGTCGTCACGTCACCCGCCGCAAACACACCCGGGATGCTGGTCTGGCCCTTGGCATCGACGATGATCTCGCCACGCGGCGACAGCTCGACGGTGCCTTTCAGCCAGTCGGTGTTCGGCAGCAGGCCGATCTGCACGAAGATGCCTTCCAGCGACACTTCATGCTGTTGGTCGGTGGTGCGGTCCTTGTAACGCAGGCCGGTCACCTTTTCGCCATTGCCCAGCACTTCGGTGGTCAGCGCACTGGTGATCACCTTCACGTTCGGCAGGCTGTGCAACTTGCGCTGCAGTACCGCATCGGCACGCAGCTGGCTGTCGAACTCGATCAGCGTTACCTGGGCGACGATACCCGCCAGGTCGATGGCCGCTTCCACACCCGAGTTGCCTCCACCGATCACCGCCACGCGCTTGCCCTTGAACAGCGGGCCGTCACAGTGCGGGCAGTAGGCCACGCCACGGGCGCGGTATTCCTGTTCGCCCGGCACGTTCATCTCACGCCAGCGGGCACCGGTAGCCAGGATAACGGTCTTGGCCTTGAGCGAGGCACCGCCGGCCAGGCGTACTTCGTGCAGGCCGCCATCGGTGGCCGGGATCAGCGCTTCACCGCGCTGCAGGTTCATGATGTCCACGTCGTACTGCTTGACGTGCTCTTCCAGCGCCGTGGCCAGCTTCGGCCCTTCGGTTTCCTGTACCGAGATGAAGTTCTCGATGGCCAGGGTGTCGAGCACCTGGCCGCCGAAACGCTCGGCCGCAATACCGGTGCGGATGCCTTTACGCGCGGCATAGATAGCTGCCGAGGCGCCGGCGGGGCCACCACCGACCACCAGCACGTCGAAGGCGTCCTTGGCGTTGATCTTTTCGGCCTGGCGGCTGCCAGCGTTGGTGTCGATCTTGCCGAGGATTTCTTCCAGGCCCATGCGGCCCTGGCCAAACACTTCGCCGTTCAGGTAAATGCTCGGCACCGCCATGATCTTGCGCGATTCCACTTCCGCCTGGAACAGCGCGCCATCGATGGCCACGTGGCGCACGTTGGGGTTGAGGACCGCCATCAGGTTCAGCGCCTGGACCACGTCCGGGCAGTTCTGGCACGACAGCGAGAAGTAGGTCTCGAAGGTGAACTCGCCTTCCAGCGCCTGGATCTGTTCGATCACTTCGGCACTGGCCTTGGACGGGTGGCCCCCGACCTGCAGGAGTGCCAGCACCAGCGAGGTAAATTCGTGGCCCATGGGGATGCCGGCGAAGCGCAGGTTTATGTCGGCTCCCGGGCGGTTCAGCGAGAACGATGGACGACGGGCATCGTTGCCGTCCGCGCTGAAGGTAATAAGGTTCGACAGGCTGGCAATTTCCACCAGCAGGTCGTGCAATTCGCGGGATTTCGCGCCGTCGTCGAGGGAGGCAACGATCTCGATCGGCTGGGTGACCCGCTCCAGGTAGGTTTTCAGTTGCGATTTAAGCGTGGCGTCCAACATACGGGCGATTCCTTTTTCAAAACTCGGATACAAAAACGCCCAGGCGAACTCGCCCGGGCGCTTTACGGGGCGGTAGGTACTTCAGCTTTGGCGGCTGGCTACCGCCCGCGACATGCGCATCGGCTTAGATCTTGCCGACCAGGTCCAGCGATGGAGCCAGGGTGGCTTCGCCTTCTTTCCACTTGGCCGGGCAAACTTCGCCTGGGTGAGCGGCGACGTACTGGGCAGCCTTCACCTTGCGCAGCAGTTCGGCAGCATCGCGACCTACACCACCGTCGTTCAGTTCGACGATCTTGATCTGACCTTCCGGGTTGATCACGAAGGTACCGCGATCGGCCAGGCCGGCTTCTTCGATCAGCACGTCGAAGTTGCGCGAGATAACGTGGGTCGGGTCACCGATCAGCGGGTACTGGATCTTGCCGATGGTGTCCGAAGTGTCGTGCCAGGCTTTGTGGGTGAAGTGGGTGTCGGTGGACACGCCGTAGATTTCCACGCCCAGCTTCTGGAACTCGGCGTAGTTGTCAGCAAGGTCACCCAGCTCGGTAGGGCAGACGAAGGTGAAGTCGGCCGGGTAGAAGAACACGACAGACCACTTGCCTTTCAGGTCGGCTTCGCTGACCTGGACGAACTCGCCTTTGTGGTAGGCGGTGGCGTTGAACGGTTTGACCTGGCTGTTGATGATTGGCATGAGAGACGCTCCTTCATGGGGTTGGAATCAGTTGATGGAGAGAATCCTAACCGCTGGTCCCGATAAAGGCTCATTGGCAAAGCTCATGCTTTTGATTGGTTTTGGCTATAACCGAGGATAATTGATAGAAGGGAATGGGCTGAGCAAAGGATTGCGGGGCATTCAAGGGCTCCATCGCCGGCAAGCCAGCTCCCACAGGTACCGCGCAGGTCTCTGCACTTGTGCAATCCCTGTGGGAGATTCTATGGTTTTAGGGAAGTTTTTTAAGCGGCTTTTGACCGATACTCATCTCCGCTTTTCAGTAGGGCAAATACTACTCGCGCCAATTTGCGTGCGAGCATGACAAGCGATGCTGTCGTGCTAAAACCACGTGCCAGGCGCTCTTCGTAGTACGATTTCCATACTGCCGTGCGGCATGCCGACATGGCTGCGTTGTGAAGGAGGCGTCGAGCTTCGGGGTCTCCTCGCTTCGTGAGCTTGGATTGCCCTTTTTTCTGCCCCGACTGCGCAATCCTCAGATCCATACCCAAAAAGGCGATAAACGCATCACCCCCGCTGAAGTTGCCACGCTGAAACGTCGCAGTCAGGCGTGCAGCCGTTAGAAAACCAATCCCCTCGACCTTCATGCAGCGCTTTACCTGAGGCATCAGTCCGGCCTTTTCCAGCAGACCCTTGATCATCTTCTCCACCAGCAGCTCAAGCCGCTGCATCGCACGCAGATGTGTCTTGAAGGCGGCTCTAAGTAGCGGTTCATTAGCCCATCCCTGAGACAGGCTGGTTCGTGCCTGGACCAGTCCCGCACGTCGCCGAAACAGGCTCAGAAGTTGTCGATAGATAGCCGGTGGCGGCGCCCAAGGCGTAAGGTCCTGTCCTTCGTTCTTCAGATAGCGGGCCAACAGCTGGGCATCAATTGCATCTGTCTTAGCGCGTACGTTGACGCCTTTGCGGTAATGGCTCAGGGCGTAACCATCTACCACGTAGATCGTATGCCCAAACTCAAAGGCCAGATCCGTAAACAGAACGTGATAAATGTTGGTCGCCTCGATGGCCACGGACATCGCACCCGAGAGGCCTTTGAGCCATTTCTTAATAGCTGCTTTGGTATTGGGGATTGCTATGAGCTCTGCTGATTCATCGTCCCAGATGACCAGTTCCGCTTTGGCCACATCCACGCCAATCAGCCGCTTTGAATCAGCAACCACCATTGCCATGAGCAACTCTCCTCGATAGTGTTGAAGCACTTGAAGGGTCACCCAGAGGCGCTGGCTTGTGTCTTTCGTCGGTCTGAGCCCGGAAGCATTCTTTATCGGCGCTTGGGTGAAAAGGGAGGAGGGGCGAGATCTCCCACGGTCTGTACTGCGCTAACAGTCAGAAGCTGGCTTTGTCCCTCCTCCTCCCTTCAAGTCTAACCATACAAGCTGGCTTGAACTGGCCTAATGATCCCGGACACCTCTTAAGGGCGATATGATTCGCCCAATCAGGAGGTTCCATGCAAGAACGAAAGACCTACACCCGCGAGTTCAAGCAACGTGCTGCCAGCATGGTCCTTGATGACCACTGCTCGATTCCCGACGTCTGCGCCTCAATGGACGTCGGCCCTACAGCCCTGCGCCGCTGGGTTGATCAGGTGCGTAAAGAGCGACACAAGGGCCAGCCAGTAGCCGGTACCAAAGCGATCAGCGACGAACAGCGCGAGCTCCAGCAGCTGCGAGCCAAGATCAAGCGCCTGGAGACCGAGGCTGAAATCTTAAAAAAGGCTACGGCTCTCTTGATGTCGGATCCCGATCGTTTTTCCTGATTGAGGAACTGAGAGAGTCAGGCTCGTATCCGACCAGCCTTCTTTGCAGTGCGCTGAGCGTATCCCGTAGCGCGTTTTATGACTGGCTTCGCCGTCGTTCAACACCGAATACCAAGCGTGACGAACTCAGAGAGAAAGTAGTTCAGCTGCACGTCGAAAGCAGGGGAAGCGCGGGCGCGAGAATGATCTCTGAGTACCTGAAGGCCCAGCAGCTCAAGGTGGGACAGTATCTGGCCGGAAAACTCATGGAGGAGGCAAATCTGGAAAGCAAGCAGCGTCGTCCTCATCGGAATCGCTCCAAAGGTGTTGAAGCGTTTGTGGCCAAGAACCTGCTCGAACGCAACTTTGAGCCAACAGCAATTAACCAGGTCTGGTGCGGTGACGTGACCAGTTTGATGGTCGGGAAGCGCTGGTATCACCTGGCAGTAGTGATTGACTTGTTTGCGCGTCGGATCGTTGGCTGGGCGTTTTCCCTGATCAACGACGCCAACTTGGTTAGCAAGGCACTGAGGATGGCAGTAGGGGTTAGGGGCAAGCATACAGGCTTGATGTTTCACTCGGATCAAGGCTGCCAATACACCAGCCAGCGCTTCCAGTCCGAGCTGCTTGAGCATGGCATAACGCAGAGCATGAGTCGCAGGGGACAATGCTGGGACAACGCACCAACAGAGCGTTTCTTTGGAACGCTCAAGTCAGAATGGGTGCCGCCCAAGGGCTACAAGGAAATTGAAGAAGCCAAGCAGGACATGACCAGCTTCTTCATGCGATACAACCGAATCAGGCTCCACAGCTACAACGACTACCTGTCACCAATAGCTATGGAGCAGCAGGCGGCTTGATCACCGTAACCGGTGTCCGGAAATACTTGACCAGAACAGCTTGCCGGCGATGGGGCCAGTGGCATCAGCGAGTGACCGTGCGCATGGTCACGAACTCTTCGGCCGCCGTCGGGTGCACGCCGATGGTTTCGTCGAACTGTTGCTTGGTCGCACCGGCCTTCAGGGCAATGCCCAGGCCCTGGATGATCTCGCCGGCGTCGGGGCCAACCATGTGGCAGCCCAGCACCTTGTCGGTCTCGGCATCGACCACCAGCTTCATCAGGGTCTTTTCCTGGATGTCGGTCAGGGTCAGTTTCATCGCACGGAAGCGACTCTCGAATACCTGCACCTTGTGCCCGGCCTCCAGCGCCTGCTCCTCGGTCAGGCCCACGGTGCCGATGGGCGGCTGGCTGAATACCGCGGTGGGTATGTTCTGGTAGTCCACAGGGCGGTATTGCTCAGGCTTGAACAGGCGCCGGGCCACGGCCATGCCCTCGGCGAGTGCCACCGGGGTCAGTTGCACGCGGCCAATCACATCGCCAATCGCCAGAATCGACGGCGCGGTGGTCTGGTATTGCGGGTCTACCCGGATATAACCGCGTTCATCCAGCTCGACGCCGGTGTTCTCCAGGCCAAGGTTGTCCAGCATCGGGCGCCGGCCGGTGGCATAGAACACGCTATCGGTGACCAGCTCGCGGCCATCCTTCAGGGTGGCCTTGAGGCTGCCGTCCTCGAGCTTGTCGATGCGCTGGATGTCGGCATTGAACTGCAGGTCAAGGCCGCGCTTTTCCAGTTCTTCCTTCAGGTGCGTGCGCACCGAACCGTCGAAGCCACGCAGGAACAGGTCGCCACGGTACAGCAGTGTGGTAGCCGACCCCAGGCCCTGGAAGATGCCGGCAAACTCGACGGCAATGTAGCCACCGCCCACCACCAGCACCCGGCGTGGCAGGTCCTTGAGGTAGAATGCTTCGTTGGAGGTGATGGCCAGTTCCTTGCCCGGAATGTCTGGCACCTGTGGCCAGCCACCGGTGGCGATGAGGATGTGCTCGGCGGTGTAGCGCTGGCCTTCCACTTCCACTTCATTGGCACCGGTCAGACGCGCATGCCCCTGCAGCAAGGTAACCCCGCTGTTGACCAGCAGGTTGCGGTAGATGCCGTTGAGGCGCTCGATTTCCCGGTTCTTGTTGGCAATCAGGGTGCCCCAGTCGAAGTGCCCTTCTTCCAGGGTCCAGCCGAAGCCTGCGGCCTGTTCCAGTTCGTCGGCGACGTGTGCGCCGTACACCAGCAGCTTTTTCGGCACGCAGCCGACGTTGACGCAGGTGCCGCCCAGGTAGCGGCTCTCGGCCACTGCCACCTTTGCCCCGAAGCCGGCGGCAAACCGCGCCGCGCGCACACCGCCGGACCCGGCACCAATCACGAACAGATCAAAATCGTAGGCCATGTATTCACTCTCCTAGGCAGGCGCCCAGCATAACGCACTGGGGCCGCTTTGCGACCCTTCGCGGGCCCGCCCGCTCCCACAGTACCGGCGCAGCCTTGAAGGCCTGCACAATACCTGTAGGAGCGGGCGTGCCCGCGAAGGGCTGCAAAGCAGCCCCAGTTATCAGCTTTGATACAAGTAGCGGCTTATCAGTAAGCCTTGCCAGTCTTGTAGTAGTTCTCGAAGCAGAAGTTGGTCGCGTCGATGTAGCCCTCGGCGCCACCGCAGTCGAAACGCTTGCCTTTGAACTTGTAGGCGATCACACAGCCGTTCTGCGCCTGTTGCATCAGGGCGTCGGTGATCTGGATCTCGCCACCTTTGCCCGGCTCGGTGTTGGCGATGATGTCGAAGATGTCCGGGGTCAGGATGTAGCGACCGATGATCGCCAGGTTCGACGGGGCATCTTCCGGCTTTGGCTTCTCGACCATGTTGGTGACGCGGAAAATGTCGTCACGGATCATGTCGCCGGCGATCACGCCGTACTTGTTGGTTTCCTGCGGATCGACTTCCTGGATGGCAACGATCGAGCAACGGAACTGGTTGTACAGCTTGACCATCTGGGTCAGTACGCCGTCACCCTCCGGGTTCACGCACAGGTCGTCCGCCAGCACCACGGCGAACGGCTCGTCGCCAATCAGCGGGCGGCCGGTCAGGATGGCGTGGCCCAGGCCTTTCATTTCGGTCTGGCGGGTGTAGGAGAACGAGCACTCGTCGAGCAGGCGACGGATACCAACCAGGTATTTTTCCTTGTCGGTGCCCTTGATCTGGTTTTCCAGCTCGTAGCTGATGTCGAAGTGGTCTTCCAAAGCACGCTTGCCGCGCCCGGTGACGATGGAGATCTCGTTCAGACCGGCATCCAGTGCCTCTTCAACGCCATACTGGATCAGTGGCTTGTTGACCACCGGCAGCATTTCCTTGGGCATGGCTTTGGTAGCGGGCAGGAAGCGGGTGCCGTAACCGGCTGCCGGGAACAAGCATTTTTTGATCATATACGTCCTTACAAAAGGCTAGGCCAGTGGAATTCGGCGCAGTCTAATCAGGCGGCAGTCACCTTACAATGCCCTACCTGTGGCCGATCGATGGGAAGATAGAGATAACCTAGTGTAGATAGTTCCGGGGGATCGTAAATATTGCTGTCATCCTTGACCGTTGGATGACAGGAAATCGGGGTTTCCTGTACTGGCCTCTTCGCGGGCAAGCCCGCTCCCACAGGTACTGCACAGCATTCAGAGTCTGTGGTGATCCTTGTGGGAGCGGGCTTGCCCGCGAAGAGGCCAGTACAGGCAATACATCAGCTACCGGTGCCCTGCCCGATCAACACACCATCGACCTTCTGCCCATACAGGTTCACCCCGTCATTGGCATGGAACTTCACCCGTGTCTTCTCGATGGAGCCTTCCACCAGCCGCGGGTCCTGCGGCCGTTCATGGCGATTGACCCAGGCCGCCACATCCCAGGCCTGCTGATCGCTAAGGCTGCCCGGCTTGCCCAGCGGCATGTTGTACTTGATGAACGACGCCGCGGTATTGATCCGGTGCATGCCGGCGCCCCAGTTGTAGGAGTCCTTGCCCCACAACGGCGGCATCACGTACTCGCCCGCCACCTTCTGCCCTTCGCCATTGTCGCCGTGACAAATCGCACACTGCTCGCGATAAACCTGCTGACCGCGCTTGAAGTCGTATCCGCCCTTTGGTTGCGGCACCTCCGGGTACCCGCGCCCGGCAATCTCGACGCCGGTCGGCGCCTTGGTCGACAGCCAGTACGAATACACCGCCAGCGCCGTCATCTGCGGGCTATCGGCCGCAGGCGGCTTGCCGTTCATGCTGAACTGGAAGCAGCCCTGGATGCGCTCGGCATAGGTGTTGACCTTGTCATTTTTCTTGCGGTAGGCGGGGTACATCGGGTACGCCCCCCACATCGGCGCGGAATGCGCCAGCCGCCCCTGGTCAAGGTGGCAGTTGCTGCAGTTCATGCCGTTGCCCACAGCCTCGGGCATCAACCTGCGGGTGTCGACGAACAAGGCATGCCCCTCGCGTACCATCTTGCCAAAGGCATTGTCAGGCAACTCGCTTTCCGCTGGTGGCACGAACTGCGGCGCGGCCTGCACGCCAGGCACTTTCAACTGCGACTGGTCTTCCATGGCTATCTGGGCGGCGTGTGCGGTGCCCATGGCCAGCAGCAGCAGGGCTGGAATCATCGGTTTCATGGCGTGACCTCCTGGCTGGCGGGGCGGGCGAAGAACTCGGCAACGGCCTTGATCTCGTCATCGGTCATGGCCTTGGCCACACCGACCATCAGCTGGTTGGGGTCATTGCTGCGGGTGCCGTCACGCCAGGCGTTGAGCTGCGCCACCAGGTAACTCGCGGGCTGACCGGCCAAGGGCGGGAAATGCTCGCCAACCCCGCCACCGCCCGGGCCATGGCATTGCACGCAGCCAGGAATCTGCCGGCTCCAGTCGCCGTACAGGGCCATGCGGGTGGTGGGATCATCGGCGATCTGCTGGCGGCGCAGGTCGCCTGCAGGGTCTGCCGGCAGGCTGGCCAAATAGGTGCTGACCGCCTTGATCTCCTCCTCGGTCAGGGCCTTGGCAAGCGGTTCCATCACTGGCTGCTTGCGGCTGCCGTCGCGCCAGTCATGCAGTTGCTTGCTAAGGTAGGCGGCAGGTAGCCCGGCAAGGCGCGGGAAGCCGGCAGCGACAATGCCCTTGCCGTCCGGGCCATGGCAACCCAGGCAAGCCATGGCGGCAGGGTTGGCCCCACCCTGGGTGAAGACTTTCTGGCCATCGGCGGCATGCGCCGTGGGCCAGGCCAGGATCAGCAGGCTGCCGACCAAGGCGCGATTCAACGGTGTCATCACGAATCTCCTTTTCTATTGTTATAAGCTTAGGCTTAAAACATATAAGCAAAAGGAGCGTGATCAGTTGCCCTGGATCAACTACCGGAAATGCATTGGGTGGCTGCGGTGCGCACGTCGCCCAGGCGCAGCGGGAAATTGTTCAGCCGCTCGTGCAGCTTGATGCTGCTGCCGCTGCCACGCTTGTCGATATCCACCAGCGCCGCCGGACCCACACCCGAGCTGATCTTCTGCGGCACGATCAGCCGCAGGCCATCGCCACGCTGCTCTTCCACCAGCGGCTCGCGGGTATCGGCCAGCTTCTGCTTGACGCAATCGGCATACGCGCGTGGGGACTTGCCCGAGATTACATCCAGCGTTTCGCGCGACTGTTCCAGTTCCGTAACACTCACACAGCCACCCAGCGTCATCGCCAACGCCGCCACCATCCACTTCATTTGCAGCACCTCTGCCTTCAAGAATCCGCTTCGACCACAGCCAGGCCGATTTGCTCCCTGCTTTGGCAGATTTATCTACGCCTGGCGGAACAGCGCGGCAGTGTAACCCGACATCGTGGTATCTTTCGCCTTTGCAGAACCAATCCTTGCGGAGCATCACATGAAATTCGTACACCAGCGCGAGCACCTGAACGAGGACGATATCGTCGTCATCGAGTGCTCCCAGCGCTGCAATATCCGCCTGATGAACGACGCCAACTTCCGCAGCTTCAAGAACGGCGGTCGTCATACCTACCACGGTGGCCATTTCGACAAGTTCCCGGCGAAGATCACCGTGCCAAGCACCGGATTCTGGAACATAACTATCGATACCGTGACCACCCGCCCGATCTCGGTCACCCGCAAGCCAACCTTGACCCACAAGATCAAGATTGTCCGTCGTTCATCGTCGAAACTAAGATAAGGCCACCATGACCCAGACCACCAAGTACGTCATCAAGTACAAGCTCGACGGCCAGCGCCGCTGGGACTTCGCATTGATGCCCGACGCCTCCCTCGAACAAGCCCTGGAAGCCCTGCGCAAGATTCACGGCGAAGACGCCGAGAAGATCAGCGACATCCAGGTCAGCAAAGCCTTGTAAACACCCGCACCACCGTACTGCCCGCCCGCGCAAGGAGAATCGCATGAGCCACTGGCCCGACCGCCGCATCCTCGACCTGCTGGGTATCGAGTTGCCCATTCTGCAGGCCCCCATGGCCGGTGCGACGGGCTCGGGCATGGCCACTGCCGTGGGCCTGGCGGGCGGTTTGGGCGCCCTGCCCTGCGCCATGCTCACGGGCGACCAGGTGCGCGCCGAGATCGCCGCCTTCCGCGCCGGCTGCCCGGGCCGCCCGTTGAACCTGAACTTCTTCTGCCACCAGCCGCCAGCGCCCGATGCCGAGCGCGATGCACGCTGGAAGCGGGCACTCGAACCCTATTACAGCGAAGTGGGTGCTGACTTCACGGCGCCCACGCCGGTGTCCAACCGGGCGCCTTTCGACGAACAGAGCTGCCAGCTGGTCGAGCAACTGCGCCCGGAGGTGGTGAGCTTCCACTTCGGCCTGCCCCATGCCGACCTGCTGCAACGGGTAAAGGCCAGTGGTACCAAGGTGCTGTCCAGCGCCACTACAGTAGAGGAAGCCGTGTGGCTGGAGCATCACGGCTGTGATGCGATCATTGCCATGGGCTATGAGGCGGGCGGCCATCGCGGCATGTTCCTCAGCGACGATATCACCAGCCAGATCGGCACCTTCGCGCTGGTGCCGCAGGTGGCCGATGCGGTCAGCGTGCCGGTGATTGCCGCTGGCGGCATTGCTGACCACCGCGGCCTGTTGGCGGCATTGGCCTTGGGTGCTTCGGCAGTGCAGATCGGAACGGCGTACCTGTTCTGCCCCGAGGCCAAGGTGTCGCCGGCGCATCGCCAGGCCCTGGACAGCGCACCTGCCAGCGACACGGCGCTGACCAACCTGTTCACCGGCCGACCGGCGCGTGGCATCAACAACCGCATCATGCGCGAGCTGGGGCCGATGAGCGATTTGGCCCCGCACTTCCCGCTGGCCGGCGGGGCCTTGATGCCTTTGCGGGCGATTACAGATCCGCAGGGCAATAGCGATTTCAGCAACCTGTGGTCGGGGCAGGCGTTGCGGCTGGGCAGGCATATGGCGGCGGGTGAGTTGACCCGGGAGATTGCCGAAAAGGCGCTGGCAGTGATCGGCCGCCAGGCGTCTGCATAAGCAGGTTCGGCCTCTTCGCGGGCTTGCCCGCTCCCACAGGTTCACCACTGATTTTGAATGCTGCGCAGTACTGTGTGCGGGCAAGCCCGCGAAGGGGCCGGACCTGGCCATGCATCATCCTGCCCCCTTCCCGGCCCACGGCCTATCGCTATATAGTTAAGGATATAACGATAAGCCCCAAGGAGCTGTCTTCATGCGTATCCGCCCGCCCCACTTGGCTGCCACCGCCCTGGCCAGCCTGCTTGCCTTCAACACTGCCTGGGCCGATGAAGTCCAGGTCGCGGTCGCAGCGAACTTCACAGCCCCTATCCAGGCCATTGCCAAGGACTTCGAGAAAGACACTGGCCACAAGCTGGTCGCTGCCTATGGCGCCACCGGCCAGTTCTATGCACAAATCAAGAATGGCGCGCCGTTCGAGGTATTTCTCGCTGCCGACGACAGCACCCCAGCCAAGCTCGAGCAGGAAAACGCAATTGCCCCAGGCTCACGCTTCACCTACGCCATCGGCACCCTGGCGCTGTGGTCGGCCAAGCCCGGCTATGTCGACGCCAACGGCGAAGTGCTGAAGAACAACCAGTTCAAGCACCTGTCCATTGCCAACCCGAAAACCGCGCCCTACGGCCTGGCCGCCACCCAGGTGCTGGACAAGCTGAAGCTGACCGAAGCCACCCGGCCCAAGCTGGTCGAAGGGCAGAACATTACCCAGGCGTTCCAGTTCGTATCCACCGGCAACGCCGAACTGGGCTTTGTCGCCCTTTCGCAAATCTACAAGGACGGCAAGGTCGAAAGCGGTTCGGCCTGGATCGTTCCCTCGTCCCTGCACGAACCCATCCGCCAGGACGCGGTAATCCTTGAAAAAGGCAAGGACAACCCCGCCGCCAAGGCCCTGGTCGACTACCTGAAAGGCCCGAAAGCCGCGGCAGTGATCAAATCCTACGGTTATGAAATCTGATGCCACTGGATGCCAGTGACCTGGGTGCCATCTGGCTGACCGTGAAACTGGCCAGCATGACCACCCTCATCCTGCTGATCGTCGGCACGCCCATCGCCTGGTGGCTGGCGCGCACGCGCTCGTGGCTGCGCGGGCCGGTGGGCGCGGTGGTGGCCTTGCCGCTGGTACTGCCACCCACAGTGATCGGTTTCTACCTGCTGATCGCCCTCGGCCCGCATGGCTGGCTGGGCCAGGCGACCCAGGCGCTGGGTTTGGGCAGCGTGGTGTTCAGTTTTACCGGCCTGGTGATCGGCTCGGTGATCTACTCCATGCCGTTCGTGGTCCAGCCGCTGCAGAATGCCTTCGGCGCCATTGGCCAGCGCCCGCTGGAAGTGGCCGCAACGCTGCGCGCCAGCCCCTGGGACACCTTCATCCACGTAGTGCTGCCGCTGGCCCGCCCAGGCTTCATCACCGCCAGCATCCTCGGTTTCGCCCACACGGTGGGCGAGTTCGGCGTGGTGTTGATGATTGGCGGCAACATCCCCGACAAGACACGCGTGGTCTCGGTGCAGATCTTCGATCATGTCGAGGCCATGGCCTATTCGCAAGCACACTGGCTGGCAGGTGCCATGCTGGTGTTCTCGTTCCTGGTACTGCTCCTGCTGTACGCAGGACGCCGCGGCAAGGCTGGCTGGAGCTGAAATGAGCACATCGATTGTGGCGCGCCTGAAACTGGCGCGCGACGACTTCACCCTGGACGTAGACCTGCACCTGCCCGGCCGCGGCATCAGTGCGTTGTTCGGCCACTCCGGCTCTGGCAAGACCAGCTGCCTGCGTTGCCTGGCCGGGCTGGAGCGGGCCGGCAGCGCCTACATCGAAGTCAACGGCGAAATCTGGGAAGACAGCGCCCGCGGCTTCTTCCTGGCACCACACCTGCGCCCGGTAGGCTACGTGTTCCAGGAGGCCAGCCTGTTCCCGCACCTGTCGGTACGCGGCAACCTGGAGTTCGGTTGGCGCCGGGTGGCCGCTGCCCAGCGCAAGGTCAGCCTAGACCAGGCCTGCCAACTGCTGGGCATCGGCCACTTGCTGGCACGCCGGTCGACGACCCTGTCTGGTGGCGAGGCGCAGCGGGTAGGCATTGCCCGCGCCCTGCTCAGCAGCCCGCGCCTGCTGTTGATGGACGAGCCGCTGGCTGCACTGGACGGGCCGCGCAAGCGCGAGATCCTGCCCTACCTGGAGCGTCTGCATGGCGAACTGGACATCCCGCTGGTATATGTCAGCCATGCCCAGGAGGAAGTGGCTCGGCTGGCCGACCACCTGGTGTTGCTGGAGCAAGGCCAGGCAGTGGCCAGCGGCCCGATCGGCGACACCCTGGCCCGTCTCGACCTGTCGCTGGCCGAGGGCGAGGATGCCGGGGTGGTGTTCGAAGGCCTGGTGGTGGCACACGACGCGCACTACGACCTGCTCGACCTGCGCCTGCCCGGAAACGACGGGCCGCTGTTGCGTATCACCCACCCTGCCCAGGTGATGGGCAGCACCTTGCGGGTCAAGGTGCAGGCGCGTGACGTCAGCCTGGCCCTGGTAGCCGACAGCACTTCGAGCATTCTCAACCGCTTGCCGGTGCGCGTGCGCGAAAGCCGCCCGGCCGCCAACCCGGCCCATGTACTGGTCAGCCTGGATGCTGGCGGCAACGCCTTGCTCGCGCGCATCACCCGCTTCTCGGCAGACCAGCTCGGCCTGCACCCGGGCCAGGTGCTGTTTGCCCAGATCAAGTCGGTGGCACTGCTGGGCTGAGCATCGGCCACGTCGCTGGTGTCCATTGATCAGTGACCTGATCGAGGCCTGCCAACCATGCTTGACTGCCCCCTGCCGCGCACCCTGCACTACGTCGACGACAGCCAGCCGGGCCTTACCCGGAGGCGCTGGAGAGGGCGCTTCATCTACCTGGATGCCGACGGCCAACGAGTGCGCGACAGCGATACCCTTGCCCGCATCGCTGCACTGGCAATCCCCCCGGCCTATACCGAGGTGTGGATCTGCGCCGACCCGCAAGGCCACCTGCAAGCCACAGGTCGCGATGCCCGTGGCCGCAAGCAATACCGCTACCACGCGCAGTGGCGCGAAATACGCGACCAGCACAAGTACGGGCGCATGCTGGCGTTTGCCCAGGCCCTGCCGAAATTGCGCGCACAGCTGCACGACCACCTTGCCCGGCCAGGCCTGGACCGGGAAAAGGTGATGGCGCTGGTGATCAGCCTGCTGGACCACACCCTGATCCGCATCGGCAACCAGCGCTACCTGCGTGACAACCAGTCCTATGGACTGACCACCCTGCGCAACCGCCATGTCGAGGTGAAGGGCAGCAGCATCCGCTTCCAGTTCCGCGGCAAGCGCGGCGTCGAGCACAACGTCAGCCTCAACGATCGGCGCCTGGCCAACTTGCTCAAGCGCTGCATGGAGCTGCCCGGCCAAGCGTTGTTCCAGTACCTGGACGACGACGGCCAGCGCCATAGCGTCGGCTCCAGCGAGGTCAACCAGTTTCTGCAGCAGCTGACCGGTGCCGACTTCACCGCCAAGGACTACCGCACCTGGGCCGGTAGCAGCCTCGCCCTGGACCTGCTGAGGCCCTTGGCCTGGGAGCCCGAGAGCGAAGCCAAGCGCCAGGTCGCCGCCATCGTCCGCCAGGTAGCATCACGCCTGGGCAATACACCGGCAGTGTGCAGGCGCTGCTACATTCACCCGGCTGTACTTGAACACTATGCCCTGGGGCGCCTGGCCAACTTGCCGAAGAACCGTGTGCGCAAAGGCCTGGACCGTGAAGAAGTAGCCTTGCTGTTATTTCTTCAGGCACTCGAGGAACAGGATGACCATTAACCCGGTCTATTCAGACCATGATGCGAAGAAATTTCCCATTGGCCGCCAAGCCCCCTATTCTTGCCACCGAGCACCTTGGCCGACAAACCGCTGGCGGTTTGCTTCGGCACCTGCGACTGAAGACACGCAACAGAATTTGTCTGTCGGGGAATTACTATCCGCCGAAAGCGTCTTTAATGAGAAGGAAGAGGGACAAGCTCCCGCCGCCGTGGCAACTAGCCCGACGGACTTTTACATCACCAAGGAGAACTACATGCTGATACTCACCCGCAAGGTTGGCGAAAGCATCGTCATCAACGATGACATCAAAGTCACCATTCTGGGCGTCAAAGGGATGCAGGTGAGGATCGGTATCGATGCACCGAAAGACGTCCAGGTCCATCGAGAAGAGATTTTCAAGCGTATCCAGGCCGGCAGCCCGGCCCCGGAAAAGCACGACGACTCGCACTGAGCGACCTGCCTCAAGCCGCACGGACGCGCCTGATCGCCCCGCGCTTCAGGTGCCTAGCAGTTCGTGCACCTTGGCGATCATACAGTCCATGTCGAACGGTTTGTCGAACACCGCGGCGAACAGTTCCGGGCATCCCTGATTGGCCTGCGCGCCACTCATGAGGATGACCGGCAACTCGCTCAAAGCCGGGTCTTCACGCATCGAGCGCACAAGCTCCTCGCCGTTGAGCAGTGGCATCATGTAGTCGGTGATGACCAGCTGAACGCGCTTTTCCTTCAGGGCCTCCAGCGCCTTGCAGCCGTTGCTCGCCTTTTCCACCAGAAAACCCTCGTCCTCCAGGGCAAAACCGAGAATGTCGGCAATCAGGTACTCGTCATCGACGATCAGGATGGTGTTCATCGCCCGCCCCGTCACCCGCTTCCCTGCGGCACCGGCGTTCCCGAAAGCACACCGCAAGCACCTTCGAACGCCTTGCGCAGGGTAATGCCCTGCGGCCCGATCAGCAGCTCGTGCAAGGCAGGGTCATGGTGGCTGTCACGCACCTTGAGGATCGACAGCATGCGCCGCAGCTGCGAATCCAGCTCGACGAAGCGCATCAGCATCAAGTTGTCGACGATGCTCGACAGGTCCGGGGCTGGGGCGCTGATTTCCGCGCCGAAAATGTCGCGCATTTCCCAGGTCAGCATCACGCTGACATCGCGCGCGCGCAGTTCGCCGACCAAGGCGCGGAAAAACGCATTGAGCCGCGCCGGGTCGATGGCCAGGCGGCTGAACGCCCCCAGGCTGTCGATCAGCACGCGCTTGCTGCCTTGCGCTTCGACCCGCTCGAGCAGGCGCGCACCGACCTGGTCCAGCAGGCCCTCGGTAGTCGGTTGCCAGCAAAGCTGCAGGATGCCAGCCTGCTCCATGGCTGCAAAATCGTAACCCAGCGAAGCGGCCTTGATACGCAGGCGCTCCGGCGTTTCGTAAAAGCCGAAATGCAGCCCCGGCGCCTGCAGGCTGCTGGCACCGAGAAATGCCAGGCCCAATGACGTCTTGCCAATACCCGAGGGCCCGATCAGCAGGCTGACCGAGCCCGTGGCCAGGCCGCCACCGAGCATTTCATCCAGGGTCGCCACCCCGCTGCCGATGCGCTCCAAGGTGGCGCTGCCCGCCTGGCTGGGGTGGCTGAACAGTGACTCCAGGCGCGGGTACACATGCATGCCGGTTTCATCGATGAGGCATTCATGGCGCCCCGACAACGCCGCACTGCCCCGCGTCTTGCGCAGCTGGATATGACGCACGGCGCGGCTGCCAAACAGTTGCTCGCCCAGTTCGATCACCCCGTCGACCATCGTGTGCTCCGGGCTACCCTCTTCCAGCCGGGCGCTGGTCAGCAGCAGCACGGTGCAGCCCGCAAAGGCCGCATGGCCCTGTAGTTCAGAGACGAATTTCTTGGTATCCAGCGCGGTTTCCGCACGCACCCGGGCATTTAGCACGCCATCGACGATCAGCAGGCTGGCCTGTTGGCGGGCGATTTCCTGACGCAGCAGCCGTACCACGGCGTCCAGGCCTTCCTGCTCCAGGGTATCGAAGGCACTGACGAACTGGATCGGATCACCGACCAGCGCCGGGTCGAAGAACTCCAGGGTCGCCAGGTACTGGAACAGCCGCTCGTGCGACTCGCTGAGCAACGTGGCCACCAGCACCCGGCCACCACCGCGCACATGCCCGCAGGCCAGCTGATTGGCGAGGATGGTCTTGCCAGCCCCCGGCGGGCCCTGAATGATGTAGGACGCGCCAGCGACCAAGCCACCCTGGAGCAACGCATCGAGCCCATCGATCCCCGTCACCAGCCGCCTGAGTGCCTGTGCCATGGTGTTCTACCTGTCGAGTTGGCTGTCCGTCTGGCCCTGATAGATTGGCAAGTAAAGCTGCATGCAAGTTCCCCGGCCGGGCTCACTGTCGACGCAAATGGCACCACCGCTCTGCCTGGCAAAACCATACACCTGGCTGAGGCCCAGGCCAGTCCCCTTGCCAAAGGGCTTGGTAGTGAAAAATGGTTCGAAGATCCGCGGCAGTACCGCTGGCGCGATGCCCTCGCCGGTGTCTTCGACCTCGAAACGCACAAACCCGCCGCGCAGGCCCTCCACCTCGCCAGTCAGTTCGACCACATCGACGGTCAAGCCGATCCGGCCCTGCCCCGTGATGGCATCGCGGGCATTGAACAACAGGTTGAGCAGCACCATCTGCAATTGCCCGGCATCCACCTCGATCAGGGGCAGGTCCGGTTGCAACAGCACCTTCAGGTCGATCGAACCAGGCAGCGCATGCTCCAGAAGACCACGGGTGGCAGCAACAAGGTCCGCCGGGGCGACGCAAGTCACATCAAGCTTGCGATGGCGGGCAAAGCTGAGCAGCTGCTGGGTCAGTTCGGTGCCCCGCTGCCCGGCATCGAGAATATGCTGCAGCATGCGCTGGGCGCGTGCCGGGTCCTGGGTGGCCAGCGCCAGGCGCGCCGAGCTGATGATGATGGTCAACATGTTGTTGAAGTCGTGCGCCAGGCCACCGGTCAACTGGCCCAGGGCCTCCAGCTTCTGTGCCTGGAACAGCTGGGCGCGCACCGCGTCCAGTTGCAGCGCCGACTCGCGGCGGTCGGTGATGTCCCGGGTCACTTTGGCCAGGCCGACAATCTGGCCCTGGTCATCGCGAATCACATCCAGGGCGGCCAGCGCCCAGAACTGCGTGCCATCTTTGCGTACGCGCCAGCCCTCATCCTGCGCCACGCCCTGCTCCAGCGCCTGGCGCAGCAAGCGCTCCGGGCGGCCCTCGGTGCAATCCTGCGGAGTGAAGAACAACGAGAAATGCTGGCCGATCACTTCATCGGCACGGTACCCCTTGATACGTTGCGCGCCTGCGTTCCACGACACCACATTGCCGGAAGGATCGAGCATGTAAATGGCGTAATCCACCACCGACTGAACCAGCTGTTCATAGCGGTGGGCAGGCATGACAGGGTGATCGAGACAGTCAGCTGAGACCATGCGAACTCCACCGGCACAGCAGGAGGGAAAACATTGCGAGGTTCAACGCCCAGGCTCAACCAGCACAGGGCTGATGCGCCGAGGCATCGCCACTTTCAGCAGCCACAAGCCGACCAGCAGGATAAGCCCGCCACCGGCCAGGGCCATTAGCCGCTGCGGTTGAGAGTGTTCGGCATCGAACCCCAGCATCAACAGATAACCACCCAGGCTGATCAGGCTCAGGTAGAGAAATGCCGCCAGCACGACGACCAGCACGAACAAAAGTCGCCACAACAGCCGTGGGTGCACGATACGCTCGGAAGTATCGGACAGAGTCATCACCGCACACTCTTTGGATCCAATAAAAGGGCAACAGTGGCGTAATGACAGCAAGGTGTCAATTGCCCATTCGATCGACCCTTCATTCTGTTGATCATAGGCGCTGTGGTTGACTCAACTATAACAATGGGTTATAAAGCGCGCTTGATTGCGAAGCCCTTCTGCTTAGAAGCGAGCTGGTCGTTACGGCCCCTTCAAGCGTGCGAGTGTGGTGGAATTGGTATACACAGCAGACTTAAAATCTGTCGGCGTGAGCCTTGCGGGTTCGAGTCCCGCCACTCGCACCAAATTTCTTCGCAAAAGGCGCCCTCGCGGCGCCTTTTTGCTGCCCGCCTGCAAGGTGTTGCGCAGCTGCTAGAGTGGAGCTTGAACCCGTCCACTGGAACGCCGCCATGCGCTACTCCCTGTTCGATGGTCAACGCGACATCATTATCCTGATTGCCCGTGTGCTGCTGATGATCCTGTTCGTCTTGTCTGGCTGGGGCAAGCTGACCGGGTTCGAAGGCACGGTCGGCTACATGACTTCACTGGGCGCTCCTGCCCCCATGTTGGCAGCGGCAGTAGCCGTGCTCATGGAATTCGCCGTCGGCATACTGCTGATCCTCGGTTTCTACACCCGGCCTCTGGCCTTCCTGTTTGCGTTGTTCGTGCTGGGCACGGCGCTGCTGGGCCACCCGTTCTGGAACATGGTCGACCCTGAGCGCAGCGCCAACATGACCCAGTTCCTGAAAAACCTCAGCATCATGGGCGGCATGTTGTTACTGGCGGTAAGCGGCCCCGGGCGTTTTTCGGTGGACGGGCGCTGAGTCAGTCGTCTTCGCGGTCGTCGAACCAGGCTGGGTGATCACGCTCTTCTTCATCAAGGTCATCCAGCGTTTCTTCGTCCTCCTCGATGTCATCCTCGACGCCTCGGGCATCGGCTTCTGCTTCAGTGTCGTCGTAGAGGAATTCGTGATCAAGCAGGTGATCATGTTCGGGTTCGTGCAGGTCATCTTCGTCGCGCATGCTGACTCCTGGGCTGGTGGCAGGCCTGTATAGGCGGATCGGCTGCACAGGTCAATGCATTACCGCTTAATGCTGGGTTAACCGGCCAGACCCAAGCTGCAGGCTCTCCCTTCAAACGTTGCTTGCCCGCCATACCCGGCGGGCTTTTTTATTGCTGCCACTCCCCCTCCGTCCAGTGCAGTGAAATCACATGGAACCCGGCCCATGCTGGCCACCCTCGAGCTGAGCCATGCATGACAAGTCCATCACCTGAGCTTCACAAAATGCTGACATCCCGCTGGGCACACTGAACCTGCTCCCTATGTTCCTACAGCCCGCCGCATCGTTGCCGCGGGCTTTTCTTTTTGTGGCATGCACAGTGCCTCTGACCATGACCTGAGGCAGTTTTACCGTATCGGCCCAGGGCTATGCTTAGCCGGCGATAAGCAAGCCCATTCGGAACAGGATACGGAGGCTCGTATGAAAGCTGCTGTTGTTGCACCAGGCCGTCGCGTGGAAGTGGTGGAGAAAACCCTGCGCCCCCTCGAGCACGGTGAAGCGCTGCTGAAGATGCAATGCTGCGGTGTGTGCCACACCGACCTGCATGTGAAAAATGGCGACTTCGGTGACAAGACCGGTGTGGTGCTAGGTCACGAAGGCATCGGCGTGGTCCAGGCAGTAGGGCCAGGCGTCACCTCGCTCAAACCGGGCGACCGCGCCAGCGTGGCCTGGTTCTACCAGGGCTGCGGGCATTGCGAGTATTGCAACAGCGGCAACGAAACCCTGTGCCGCGAAGTGAAGAACTCCGGCTACACCGTGGACGGCGGCATGGCCGAAGCCTGCATCGTCAAGGCCGACTACTCGGTCAAAGTGCCCGACGGGCTCGACTCCGCTGCCGCCAGCAGTATTACCTGCGCCGGCGTCACCACCTACAAGGCGGTGAAGATCTCCAACATCCGCCCCGGCCAATGGATCGCCATCTACGGCCTCGGCGGCCTGGGCAACCTTGCCCTGCAATATGCCAAGAACGTCTTCAACGCCAAAGTGATCGCCATCGACGTCAACGAAGAGCAACTGCGCTTCGCCAGCGAGATGGGCGCTGACCTGGTCATAAACTCACGCACCGAGGATGCCGCCAAGGTCATCCAGGCCAAGACCGGTGGCGCCCATGCCGCCGTGGTTACCGCCGTTGCCAAGGCTGCCTTCAACTCGGCCGTTGACGCCCTGCGTGCGGGTGGCCGCCTGGTTGCGGTCGGCCTGCCGTCGGAAGCCATGAACCTGAACATCCCTCGCCTGGTGCTGGACGGTATCGAAGTGATCGGCTCGCTGGTCGGTACCCGCCAGGACCTGCAGGAAGCTTTCCAGTTTGCGGCGGAAGGGAAAGTGGTGCCGAAGGTGACTCTGCGACCGATCGAGGATATCAACCAGATCTTCGATGAGATGCTGGAGGGCAAGATCAAAGGGCGGATGGTGATTCAGTTCGAGGGGTGATGACCCATGTGCGCTGGCTATTGGTGCAGCGCACACTACCCTGAAATGGGCGCGCCTTAGGTCCTGGTTTCAGGTAAGCGCTATGCTTGATACACGATTTTATCCAAGTCGTGGTTTGTAGTCGGTTCGCAAGCAGAAGACTGGCTAGCACATCGGAGTGAACGTATGGGCATCCGCAGCTTGGCGAAAAACCTGCCACCCGACCCGGACAACGACGGCTGGGTACTTGGATGGGGCGTACTGAGAGACCGGCATCCCTGGCATTTCGTCGATGTGTTTGCCGACCAGAGGACCGCCAGGGCCGAGGCGGTGCGCCGCGGGGCAGGCTATGTTGTGGAGTTCGGCTCGCACCGCCTGGGATCGGATGAATTCGTTTGTGGGATATCCCCGCCTGAAGGCTAGCGTTTGAATGGGCGGAGCGGCGGGCGATGGATCCTAGGGCCGTAGGCGACAGACAGCTATCGACCCATAGCGGAAATCTGTAACCAGGGCCGCTTCGCGGCCCATCGCCGGCAAGCGCGGCTCCCACAGGTACAGCGCATGCCTGAAGGCTGGTGATATTCCTGTGGGAGCCGGCTTGCCGGCGATGAGGCCGGTACTGACTACAGAGCTTTGGATCAGTGTCCGCCGTGGGTCGAAAGCAGCCTTTCAGCATAGGTATGAACCCAACAACTTGATAGATCTGACTAGTCGACAGGGCCGACATGCCCTGGTCGGCGTTACCCCTTGGTCAGATCAACCAATGGCGTCTGCCGCACCTCGGTTTCGCGCCCACCTTGTATCTCGCCAACCTGTTTCAAGGCCTTGTCCACTGCCACCTTGTCCGCCAACAAGCTGTAGCTGATGTGGAACTGCCTGTGTTCCTTCGGCCCGATTGTCGGCACTAGGTTCAGTGGCCGCTGGTAACGGCGGTTGTAGGAAAAACTCGTCCCCGGCTCGAGCCCGGTCACATAACCCTGGCCTTGTGTATCGGTATTTTTCCACAGGGAAAATACAGGCAATGTCCGAGTATTGAAGCCGACCGAAACGCCCAGATTGCCAGCCTTGTCATGCAACACGGTCAATGTATTGCCCTGGTCATCGGCATACGGCACCACGTTGTAAACCGTTTCGTCATAGTCCTTGGTCGGCGCTCGGTAGGTTTGCCAGTCGGGCAGATCTGCCCTTGCCTTGTCGTTGAATGGCGACACTTGCTTCACTGGCGCGGCAAAACGAGCGCCCTGCTCCAGAAACGGGGTGCTGAAGTTACTGTGATAAAGCGCCTGGTATTCCTTCGGATAGTCACCGTTGTTGGTCAAGGTGTCGTTGAGGGCGAACTTCACGCTGCCGGGTTCGGTGACCAGTTCGGTCACGACGGAGAAGTCGACTTTCTTGAATGCCTGCTCTTTCAGTACACCACGCAAGGTAATGGCGTAAGGGGGCTTCTCATCAATGTGCAGGGTGACTTGGTTCGCAGGAGTGTTGGCAGCCCGACCGTGCAGGGTCAGCAGTTCGCCGTTGTCGACGCCAGGGTGGCCGACCCATTCGTAACCGCAGCGGGTGACCAGTTCATTGAAACCTTCCAGCCAGCCCAGGCCATTGCGCCCGTTGAGGTCGATGAAGGACGGGTTGACCACTTCCTTGACCGGCGAATCCCAGCCCATGCGCACATTGCCGACCGACGCCTGCAAGACGTTCATTCCACGGGTCGGCACGACCGAAAGTTTCATCGTACCGTTATCGATGTCGACGATGCTGACACCCTCTTGCCGACCGCCGTGCAAGGTGCGCAAGGTAACGCTGAAGGGCTTTTCGGTTTTTACACCAAGTTGCTGGCTGGTGATCTGCCAGTTCTGGGCGGCTTTGTCGGTGTCGAGCAGAACGTAATCCCAGGCCATGGTGTTGGAAGCCGCAGTCAGGGCGCCAAGTGCAACGAAGAATTTGAGGAGGGGCATAACAGGTTGCCTTTCTTGGAGTTGTTCCCCTTTATAGACACGAAGAAACGTTTCAGCAAGCTAGCCAAGCGATGCTTTCGATTGGCATGGGTTTCTTTAGCTATTTTCGGGGAGTAGCCTCGGCACAGTGAATCTTTCGAGCCCGATCAGGTTATCAACCTTGTGAAGGCATCAGAGAAACAGAAAAACTGCACAACTCGATAGAATTTTCATTGCCATGCCAGACGGTTTCCCTGATTTGCCCTCGCTGAACGCGTTGCGTGTTTTTGAAGTGGTGGCTCGCCGCTTGAACTTCCGTGTGGCTGCCGAGGAACTGGGTGTGACCCAGGCGGCAGTTGCCCAGCAGATACGCGGGCTGGAAGCGAGCCTGGATCTGCGTTTGTTTGAACGCCTACCCCGCGGTTTGGCGTTGACTGATGCAGGCCTGGGCTATAGCGGGAGCATTCGAAGTGCGCTGGCCATGATCGACGAGGCAACACGCCTGCTTCGGCCACAGACTTCTCACCTGACAGTCAGCGTTACACCTACCTTCGCCTCAAAATGGCTGATTCCCAGGCTCGGCAATTTTGCGCAGAGTCATCCAGACATCGATTTGCGTGTGCTGGCAACCGATCGGCTGTCGCACTTCAGCACCGATGGTGTTGATATCGCTGTCCGTTATGGCAAGCCCGAGTTCGGAGCGGGCTTGAATAGCGAACTGCTGATGGAGCAGCTAATCGTTGCGGTGGCCAGCCCAAAGCTGTTCGAAGGCAGCGAAATACCTGCAAGCTTTGCGCAATTGCAGGATTTCGTCATGTTGCACGACGCCCATAATTTCTGGCCTCAGTTCCTTGCAGAGCTGTTCCCACAACACATGCAGCCCACGGCCAGAAACCTGCGTTTCAATCAGACCTCATTAGCCATTGAAGCGGCAATCAGCGGCCAGGGCATTGCCCTGGCCAGCCCTGCGTTCATCGGTGATGACATTGCCGCAGGCCGGCTGATGCAGGTTTTTCCCCAGCAACTCAGGATCGACAAGTCGTTTTATCTGGTCTGGCCACGCAAGATGAAACAGCCGGACTCGTTGAGCGTGGTCCAACGCTGGCTCAAGCAACAAGCTGCCGATAGTTAATCTATCGTAATAGTGAAGTTTAGCTGTCTCCCTCACCAATGGGGCTGCTGCTAAGGTGAATGCACCTGAAAAATCAGCATTGAGAGATTGGAGGCAGCATGCCAGTAGAAAAAGTTGCGATTATCACGGCAGGTGGCAGCGGCATGGGCGCTGCGGCAGCACGACGCCTGGCCGCCGAAGGCTTCAAGGTTGGGATTCTCTCCTCTTCGGGCAAGGGCGAGGCGTTGGCTGCCGAACTCGGCGGTATTGGTGTAACCGGTAGCAACCAGTCGGTTGAAGACCTGCAACGCCTGGTCGACGCTGTCGTGGAGAAGTGGGGCCGTATCGATGTGCTGGTCAATAGCGCCGGCCATGGTCCACGCGCGCCAATCCTGGAAATCAGCGACGAGGATTGGCACAAGGGCATGGATACTTACCTGCTCAATGTCATTCGCCCGACTCGGCTGGTGACGCCTTACATGCAGCGTCAGAAGAGCGGAGTGATCATCAACATCTCCACTGCCTGGGCGTTCGAACCCAGCGAACTGTTTCCGACTTCTGCGGTATTCCGCTCGGGCCTTGCCGCGTTCACCAAGATCTTCGCCGACAATTTCGCCGGCGATAACGTGCGCATCAACAACGTCCTCCCTGGCTGGATCGACAGCTTGCCGAGCACCGAGCAACGCCGCGACAGCGTGCCGCTCAAGCGCTACGGCACCAGCGAAGAAATCGCTGCGACCATTGCGTTCCTTGCTAGCGAAGGCGCGGCCTACATCACTGGGCAGAACATCAGGGTCGATGGCGGCGTAACACGCAGCATTTGATCGTCCGTGGCCGCAGCACTGCTTCGCCCCAGTGCCCGCTATTCAGTGGATCGAGGCGATGCGGCTACAATTGACCCTGACTTCACACCCCGATAAGGCGGAAAACCGAGCTCCACCTTGGCGACTTCCTTCGCAGGGTTAGGCGGTTGACAGCTACCCCTTCGCGGCAGGCTTGAGTCTGAACGTAACCCCCATCCTGTTGAAAGCGTTCATTGCAGCAATCGTGGCAGTCAAATCCACCAAGTCTCGCTCGTTGAAGACCGCGGAGGCGGCAGCGTAGGCCTCGTCCGAAACATGGGTTTCTCCCACATTGGTCACCTCTTCTGCCCACTTCAATGCAGCGCGCTCTAGATCAGAGAATAAGTGTTCCGCCTCATGCCAAACCGCGACTAGCAGCACCTTGTCAACTGGCATGCGGCCTTTGATCAAGTCACGAGAGTGAAGATCGATGCAGAACGCGCAACCATTGATCTGTGATACCCGAAGGAAGACCAGATGTATCAACTCCGGAGGTAGATTCGTTCCGGTGGTTACATAGTGGTGTAAACCGGTCAGCGCTTTTGCTGCACCGGGAGACTTTTCAAACCAATTCATACGAGTCATACATACTCCATAAGCGCTTTCGTAAACACAGACGCATTTTATTGCGTACGCGGCTCGGCTCATGGGTCCAATCCGCTGTAATTTCTGGGTTCCAATAGGTGGCTAGGGCGCTTTTCTGCCTCCCTGCTTCCTTGCTATGGAGAGAACTTTCCAAAACCGTCGATCACCGCCTCACAAGCCAGGCCGGCTATTCGGCTTCTCTCAAGCGCTGCTGCGCAGCTGCCCGCCATTCGGTCAGACTCTTCAAGCAATCCCCCGAGCACCACGACGGCAGAGGTTCCTGCCTGGCGCTGCTGGGCAGCGATGGTATCGCAGGTGGCTCGGCGGCCGGCGCGCAGTCGGGCGATCTCATCGTACAGCCCGCCAGCAGCAGACTCAGCAGCAGTAGCGCGGCTGGTGACCTCTTCCAGTTTCTTGCGTGCATGCTCAAGGCCAAGCACTACATTCGCTATGTCGACGACTTCGTGCTGCTGCATGAGTCGCCGCAGCAGCTGAATGACTGGCTCCGACAGATCGAGGACTTCCTGCCCAGCCTGGGCGTCAGGTTAAACCCCTCGAAGACCATCCTGCAGCCAATTGACCGTGGCGTGGACTTCGTCGGCCATGTGATCAATCCATGGCGGCGCACCACTCGCAAGAAGTCAGTGGCGCAGGCCACGAAGCGAACGGCTGCAGTGCCAGCAGAGAACCTGCTCGAGACGGCCAACAGCTACTTCGGCCTGCTTGGTCAGGCCAGCCATAGCCTGAAGGATCGTGCAGCACTGGCCAATCTTGTGCTGCGGCGCGGGCATGTGGTCAACAGCGCATTGACCCAGACGTACCGTAAGCGATGACAGGAGCACATTTGTACTCCACTCCGCTGCAACCCCTCTCCCCTCTATTCACTGCCGCGATATCGCGGCGAGGAGAATTGTCGATAGCCATCGGCCAGTCAGTCGTCGTTATGGCTTTCTGAAACTGAATCTTTTCCTTCAGCGGCCCGTATATCGGCGAATTTGATCCACTCATCGAAGGCGATTCGGTGGGCTTTGCAGGTCTTTTCCCATTCGATCCCATTCATTCGCCCATAGGCGATCTGGTTCATCGTGGCAGCAATTTGAGCATCGAGCTCTCTGAGAAGCAGATAAGCCTGGTAATGGCTTTCCTTTGCGTTGGGCATATAGCTCACCTCACGGATGGATGACAGAGCTATCAGCTTCAACGGCTCATACGGTGGACTGCCGGTTCCCCAGTTAAATCCCATCACTTTCAAATAATTCCGATAAATCGGCAGGAGTATGTCATGCCTGAAGAAAAGCAACTGATCCAGCCGCTACAGGTGGAGCGCGATGAATACGGCTTCTGGACCCACCCGGCTTGGCCAGACGACGGCGACGAATGCGCACTTCCGTTCAGCTGGTTCGGTGACCAAGGCCTGGAGTACTGCGTGATCGAGATGGAAAACGACGGCCCGGAAGAACTGAATGCGGAATGGCTCGACGCCGGCGGCGACTATGACTGCACGCCCTGGCAGCCAAGCAAGCCGGTCGGTGATGGCTGGTTCACCTTCTCGATCCACGACACCGAAGACGGCCCTGTTTGCGTGTGGATCCGCCACAAGGTGGCGGCATGACCCGCCTCGCCCTCTGCCTCCTGCTGCTGGCCACCGGCGCCAGCGCAGCACCACAGCCCCAAGAGAACGTCATCGACGTACAGCACGAGCCCTGGCTACAGGCGTCGAATCGCTGCTGGCTGAGAACGAGGCGCTGCGCAAGAACGCCGACCGGTAACCCTTGCCTGGGTGTACGCAAGAACAAAGTAAGGGATCCATCATCCCCACATTCCAACCGTCCACCTGATTCCCGATGCTGTGCTCCCGATTTCTTTCTGGAGCCAGCCCGCCATGATGCGCCCCGACAGCAAAGTCGAAAAAGTCTACCTCTACCCCAAGCCCGTGGACTTTCGAAAGTCCATCGACGGCCTCACTGCCCTGGTCGAACTGGACATCAAGGTCGCCGTGTTCGACCCGGTACTTTTCGTCTTCCTCAATAAAGCCCGTAACCGCATCAAGGTGTTGTATTGGGAGCGCAACGGCTTCTGCCTTTGGCTCAAGCGCCTCGAAGCCGAGCGTTTCAAAACTTCACCCGACGCGACCGACGAAGCTATCGTACTGACCGTCCAGGAACTGAATTGGCTACTCGACGGTTTCGATCTCTGGCGCAACCGTCCGCATCAGGTTTTGACTCCTCGTTTCGTCGCCTGACCGGGTATAATCCGGGCCATGATTTCAGTGCCCGATAACCTTCCTGACGACCCTGCCGCGCTCAAACTACTGCTTGCGCAGTTGTTGGCCGAGCGCACGGTCGACAAAGGTCAGATCGTCGACCTTAAAGAACAGGTCAAGCTGCTGCGTGACCGATTATTCAATCGCAAGTCCGAGCAAACCGTCGAGTCCAACACGCCCCAACTGGCGTTGTTCAATGAACCCGAAAGTCAGTGGGTACCTACCGCTGATGATGCCGACGAAGAAGTTGTTGCGCCAAGCAAGCAGCGCGGCAAACGCAAGCCACTGTCGGCTGACCTGCCACGCATTGAAGTCATTCATGACTTGCCCGAGCACGAACTGACTTGCGCCTGTGGTTGCCGCAAACACGTGGTTGGCGAGCAAACCAGCGAACAACTCGACATCGTGCCGATGCAGATCCGTGTGCTTAAACACGTACGCAAAATCTATGGCTGCCGTGGCTGCGAAACCGCGCCGGTCACCGCTGACAAGCCGGCCCAATTGATTGAAAAGAGCATGGCCAGTCCCAGCGTGCTGGCGATGTTGCTAACCACCAAGTACGTCGATGGCCTGCCGCTGCACCGCTTCGAAACGGTGCTGAACCGACATGGTATCGAGATCCCCCGGCAAACCCTGGCCCGCTGGGTCATCCAGTGCAGCGAACACTTTCAGCCACTGCTGAACCTGATGCGTGACCGCCTGCTGGAAAGCCCGGTGATCCATTGCGATGAAACTCGCGTGCAGGTGCTCAAAGAGCCGGATCGTGATCCGACCAGTCAATCCTGGATGTGGGTGCAGGCCAGTGGCCCGCCTGATCGACAAGTCGTGCTGTTCGATTACACCACCAGCCGCGCGCAGGAGGTGCCGCTGCGCCTGCTGGAGGGCTATCGCGGTTACGTGATGACCGATGATTACGCCGGTTACAACGCGTTGGCGCTACAGCCGGGCGTTGAACGACTGGCGTGCATGGCGCATGTCCGGCGTAAATTCGTCGAAGCGCAGAAGGTGCAGCCTAAGGGCAAGACCGGTCGCGCCGATGTTGCGCTGACGATGATCAACAAACTGTATGGCATCGAACGCGACCTCAAGGATGCCAGCGATGAACAGCGATTCATCGGTCGTCAGGAACGAAGCCTGCCGATCCTTGAGCAGTTGAAAAGTTGGCTCGACAAGACGCACTCACAGGTGACACCGCAAAGCGTACTGGGCAAGGCGGTGCTTTACCTGGCAAACAACTGGAACCGCTTGGAGCGGTATGTCGAGGCGGGCCACCTGCCGATCGACAACAACCTGGCAGAGCGGGCCATAAAGCCGTTTGTGATCGGGCGCAAAGCTTGGCTGTTCAGTGACACGCCCAAGGGAGCCACGGCTAGCGCGCAGATCTACAGCTTGGTCGAAACCGCCAAGGTCAACGGCCAAGAGCCCTATACGTGGCTGCGCCACGTCCTGGAGCGACTGCCGCACGCCTCATCGGTAGCAGCCTACGAAGCGCTGCTGCCATGGAACTGTTCGCCAGAGATGCCACGGTAACCTTGGCTTCCACCTTGTGGTAGGTGGGGTTTATGGATCGGTTACGCTAAAGGTGCGATCCGCTTCCGCTCTTTAATCGACTTCACATACAGCCTTGTAAATGCAATAGCACCAGAAAAGTATGATGAAATAATTACAGCAGATAAATCCTGGCAGGAAATACTAACCGAACTCGGAATCAGCAAACTTATTGAGCCGGACCGCAGCAGGGATCGCCACTCGAATAGTGCAATCCTACTACATACCGACGGAACATATTATGGTGCACGCATCCCACTATTCCGACTTTATAGATTCGCAGAGGAATGGAATGATTTTAAAGAACTAGGTGACGATGCCAAAACCGCGATTATTAGTGCGATTATCGACAGCCGGAACGGAAGAGCCTTACAGCTAGTCACTCATTTCAACGAGCCCTATATTGAGGCCGCCGCCCTACCCGAAGACCCCATCGAAGGTGGCGAAAGCATCACTTTTGCCGAGTACATGAGGCGAGCAGAATCACAGAAGAAATTAATAGAAGTCTCGCTAAATGACTTTATATCATCCGACCCTCATCTCTCGTCCCTAGATGTCAAAGTTCGGGTTAGAAACGACGACATAGTTATCGAAAAGCGATCAGGCGACACCGTACGCAGTTACATGATTAGGTACAAACGAGACGATGAAAATCTGGATGACGTCATACATCTGCTTAAAGGCAGATTGAAATTCATTCTAAACTCTGAATAAACTGGCTCTTCGCATTTAAGGGTGTAGAAAAAATCTGACCGGCTGGAAAAGGAGTCGAGGATCTTAGAAAATGTAAGCTCTCACACCAACAAAAACTAAGCCCCCGACGTGAACAATCTTACCTTTTCTAGCCCTGATCTTTCCAGCTTTTGCCAACTGAATAACCTCGGCCTGACTGCCACTGGACAACATCTTTGTGCAGAGCGCGCCGTCATCGAATGTCGTTTAACCAAAGCACCCGAGCCATGCCCCAAGTGCGGGGCTGCTGGTGTTTCACGCGGTACTGTCGATAGGCATCTTGCTCACACACCTTACGGACAACGACCAACCAGATTGCTGCTGCGTATCCGTCGCTGGCGTTGTGCTTGCGGCTGTTTCTGGCATGAAGATACAAACAGTGCAGCACCTCCACGTTCAAAGCTTTCATATGGGGCGATACGCTGGGCATTAGCTGCCATCGTGCTGGATCATCTGTCGGTATCTCGTGTTGCGAGCCAGCTTGATGTTGCATGGCACACCGCTAATAATGCCATTATCAACGAAGGACGGCGCCTGCTTTTTAATGACTCGACACGTTTTGACGGTGTGACCGTGCTGGGCGTGGATGAGCATGTTTGGCGACATACACGCTGTGGTGACAAGTACGTCACCATCGTGGTTGACCTTACGCCCGTGCGTAACAAAAACGGGCCGGCCCGCTTGCTCGATGTGCTGGAAGGCCGCTCCAAACAAGCCTTTAAGCAATGGCTACAGAGTCGCCCCAAATCGTGGCGTGACCAGATCGAAAGCATTGCCATGGACGGTTTTACGGGGTTTAAATCTGCAGCGCAAGAAGCCCTGCCTCAAGCCCAAACCGTGCTGGATCCTTTCCATGTCGTGCGCTGGGCAAGCAACATGCTGGATGAATGCCGCCGGCGTGTGCAACACGACATCCTGGGCCGCAGAGGGCGTAAAAATGACCCGCTCTACAAAAGCCGTCGAACGCTACTGACTCGGATCAGCTACCTGTCTGACGCCAACAAAAAGCAACTGTTCCAGCTGTTTGCAGATGAGCACCACCTCGAAGTGGATTGCACCTGGAGCATGTACCAACGGGTGGTCAGCGCCTACAACGAGCCGGATCGAAAACGTGGTAAAAAACTCATGGAAGAGGTCATAAATATCATTACAGCCAGCGACTTGCCCAAAGCGCTCATCGAGGTGAAAGGCTTGGGGGAAACGCTGAAAAAATACGCTGAGAGCATCCTTGCCTACTTCGACCGGCCAGGAACCAGCAACGGTCCAACAGAAGCTATCAACGGGCGACTTGAGCACTTACGAGGTACCGCCTTGGGCTTTAGAAATTTAACCAATTACATAGCCAGGTGCTTGCTGAAGTCAGGAGGGTTTAGAAATCAGCTACACCCTTAAATGCGAAGAGCCAATAAACTCAGCCGCGCCGTGGGGCCGCCGACACGGATGCTCAACGTCCACTGGCTGCGGTCGTCTTCCCAGCGGCCGGCCACCGCGTCGCGCACCTGGCGGGTGCTGGCCAGCACCCGCAGTGTGTTCACATCCACCGCCGGGCCTACTGGGCGCGCCCCAGTTCCTGCAGGCGCGCCGTGGCGAAACGCTCGATCAACAGGTACAGGCGCTCGATCTGATCGACCTCCAGCGCGCTGAGTAAACTCCAGGGCTTCCGCCATGCCCTCGGCGCGCGCCTGAGCGATCAGGCAGTCGGTCATATCGATTTCCGTCAGGCGCTTGCGCAACACCCTGTGGTAGGCCGGCGGCAAGACCAGCCCGAGCCTGAACTCACCGGCGTTACGCATAACAGTTCCCCTGTATCGCATGCGACACGGCGGCAATCTCGAAATAGTCGCCGCTCTCGGCAACCGCCTGCACCGCTCCGGCCAGTACGGTGCCGTCGGGGAGCACCAGGGTGGCCAGGCCGACGCCCGGGGCCAGTAGCAGGGCCACCCCCAATTGACGGTCGACCAGTACCGACACCGGCCCGCCAACGCTGGGCCGGCTCACCACCACCTCAACGCCCGGGCGCCGCGCCGTAGGTCAGGGTCAGGTCGGCCCGGCCCCGGCAGGACAGCGCGCCGGTCGTCATTCGGGTTGGACCTGAGCCAAAGCCGTCATTAGTGCCTCGTGCTGCTTATGGCTGATCAGGCCCAGGACGCCCCCGGCGGTAAGGATACCCATGGCAAAGCCGTAATTGATGCCGCGCACGTATTCGCTGGACTCAGCGCCCCCATGCAGTTCGAGCAGTGCCGCGCCCAGGATCTGGCGGAAATCGTCGGTAGTGTTCTGCAGGGCGACCTGCAGGTCATCGGGCAGCAAGGCCAGGCCGCCGGCGTTGCGCCGTTCCAGGCGGGCGAGGAGGTCGACAGTTTCTTTGCTCATGGGGTGTTCCTGATATGAGGGGGTGGGGTATGCCGAAATTACTGTAGTGGTTTTGGTCGCCCAAATCGTTGTTTTAGGGTGACGCGGAGCAAAAAAAGCCCCCGCACCGTTCGGTATGGAGGCCTCGATTGAACGGAAAATCCGTTACGGACACTTGGCCTCTACGCGGCCGGCTCCTGCAGCACCAACGTGCACTGGGTCAGTTCGCCGGGCGGGTCATTACGGGTAATGGTCAGGCCTTCCAGCTTGCCGGCCACTTCACCGTTGTAATGGAACACGTCGCCTTCGATGGACCCGACTTCCCAAGTACCTTCGAAATAGCGGCCCTTGCGCAGCTCGCCCAGCTTGATGCCCTCCGGGTCGAGAAAATCGTAATGGGCTTGAGGATCGTATTGGCTCACGGGTCTTGCTCCTTGCAGGGCGGGGTGATGGCCCAGTGTAATCATTTCCTAAAAAGAGTCGAGTCGGCCTCGATGGTAGAATGATTCGGCTCAGAACTGGCCTGTTCATTTAGAACAAACCGCCAAGCGAGGAAGGCTGCCAGTTCATGATTACCAATTCGCCGGTCACCTCGGCCTTGCACTGCCGCTGATTGGTGGTGCAGTAGCGGATGTCCAAGCACTCAAAGTGGAATCCGTCGAAGACGCGTCGGATATCCGGGTGGTCATTGATGCTGACCATCACCCTGCCCTTGCAGTGGCGCATGAAGTCGGCCATACGCTCGTACTCCTCGAAGGGGAAATCCACGCCGTAGCCGGCGGTCTGCCAGTAAGGCGGGTCCATGTAGAAGAACGTGTGCGCTCGATCATAGCGTTCGGCGCAAGCGAGCCAGGACAAGTTCTCGACGTAGGTGCCGGCGAGGCGCTGCCACGCAGCCGACAAATTCTCTTCGATGCGCAGCAGGTTGATGGCCGGCCCAGTGGTGGCGGTACCGAATGTCTGTCCGGTGACCTTGCCACCGAAGGCGTGCTGCTGCAGGTAGAAGAACCGAGCGGCGCGCTGGATGTCGGTGAGGGTCTCGGGGCGCGTCATCTTCTGCCACTCGAAGATCTGGCGTGAGCTGAGCGCCCACTTGAACTGGCGAACGAACTCCTCCAAGTGGTTCTGCACAACGCGGTAGAGGGTGACCAGGTCACCGTTGAGATCGTTCAGGACCTCCACCGGCGCGGGCTGGGGACGCATGAAGAACAACGCGGCACCGCCGGCGAAGACTTCGACATAGCATTCATGCGGGGGAAAGAGAGGGATCAAGCGGTCGGCCAGGCGGCGTTTGCCACCCATCCAGGGAATGATAGGAGAGGTCATAGGTATGCAAGTCTTTACTGTATGGATAATCAGGTGTTAGGCTCGCCGCGCTTTGTGCACAAGGCAGAGGCTGCGGCTGGACTTGCAGGAAGGGTCTGCGGGTTCGGCGGGCCGGGCTGGATGTTGGCGCATTCACCCGGCTCGCCTCTTTTCATTTTGTGACTGTGCGGACGTAGGCCTGGCAGGCCTTCAGTGCGATCAGTCCTCGGTCACCGTCGTCGGTGATGCCGACAATTCGTTGAGCATGCGCTGGGTCAAGTTGGGCGCGAACGGCTCCATGAACCACGCCTCCGGTGCCGGCGGCTTCTCGCACCCCACGGTCACTACCCGGGGCGGCAAAGGTTCCGGCGTCGACAAGGACTGACAGCCGCAAATCAGCAGTAGCCAGCCTGTCACGCAGGCGAGCTTGAATCTGTTGTGCATCGTTCATCTCCTTCCAATGTGTTTTGCCCTGCTCCTGCAGGCGTTCCTCCAGGTCTTTGCGCTGACTTTTCTGTTCAGCCAACTGCTCCAGGGCTGCAGCTGCAGCTTCCTCACGCTCAGCGGGGCATAGAGCGCATTGAGGTGAAAACTCACCGTCTCGCCATCACCCTGCGCATGAGCGCGCCATTCGCCTTGAGCCAGCATTTCGGCTTTGTGGTGCTCCTCGATGAGCACATCACAGTCAGGCCCAGCGCATTGGTAGTGCGCGGTGCTGAAATCGGCCGAGTACAACAGCCGATCCCACGTCAGCACCTGCATGTGCCCACAGGTTGGGCAAGGCACGTAGTAGTGCCGCTGATCCCCCATCATGTAAAGGTCATCGATTCGCGACATACCCTTGATGAGCGGAGAGCTGGAAAAGTAGAACTTGGCGTTGCGGCCAAACGTACTGCCCCGGGCCTCGGCCAGCTTAATCGGATCACCTTCCTGGTTAACGTCCACCTCCCAGCGATCAACCTCATCGCCATACACATACCGAGCCGAAAGCTCAGATAGGTTGGCTGCCGAACCGGCTGTAGTGGCAAACAATGCACCACCATCGAATTCCTTGGTGTCCAAGGTATTACGGGAGTCTCTGGAACGAACCGACGCCACACGCGCTTTCAGTTCTGGTACTGAATCAATGGTCTTGCCAATCCGTGAAGACACCCGCTTCGCCAAGCCCCCGGTGGGCAGTAGCGTCAAGATGTTGGCCGGCGCCATGTGGATCAGCGCCCCGATCCAGTTCAGGGCGATCTGCGTTTTCATCAGCTGCGAGGCGATTTTGGTCACCACCCGCTTGCACGGGTGAGCGGGTGACAGGCAACGCATAGGTTCTCGGGCATACGGCGTACGCGCGGTGCGGTATTTGCCAGGCTCAGCGGCACCGGTACCACGCGGGATTCGCATGTACTCATCTGCCCACTCGTCGACCCATAGATCAGGGTCGGGCGTCAGCCCCCGGCAAAACGCTTCGCGGTACACCTCTGCACCGTCTGCGTATCCGGTGGACATAGGCTCAGCTCTGTTTAGTGGATTGTTTCTGGCCAATGGCCTGTTCAAGGTCGGAGCTGTTCATGTTGGAGGCTTCGGTGAACACCCGACGAAAAGTGTCAGTGAGGTGCCTCTCGACTTCCCACAGGAAGGCATCGAACAAGGACCTGCCGCCTCGGATGCTGCGGCGAGTTCGCAAGCTGAAGAGCGGCAAATTGTGGGTCGGGTACTACTACAACGGGCGGGATGCAGACGGAAATCGGCAGGAAATTCCACTGGGGACCGACCTCGCCGAGGCCAAGCTCGAGTGGGCACGCCTGGAGCACAAGGCAGCTCCGAAGGTGATGGCAACGATGGGTGAGCTATTCGACCGGTACGAGCGTGACATCATTCCGGCAAAGGCGCCACGCACCCAGAAAGACAACAAATACGAGCTTGAGCGTCTGCGCACGGCGTTTGCCGACGCTCCCATCGAGGCCATCACGCCGCCGATCGTCGCACAGTATCGGGATGCCCGCACCGCGAAAACCAGGGCAAACCGGGAAATCGCGCTGCTTTCACACGTATTTACCGTTGCCATGGAGTGGGGATTCGCAGATCGAAATCCGTGCCTGGCGGTTCGTCGCAACAAGGAAAAGGTACGCGACTTCTACGCTGCCGACGATGTCTGGGACGCAGTGTACTCGGAGGCCGACCAAGGCCTGAAGGATGCCATGGACCTCGCCTACTTGGCCGGCCAGCGCCCAGCCGACACGTTGAAGTTCAGCACCGTCGACCTCGACGAGGACTACCTGTGGGTCGGCCAGAACAAGACTGACAAGAAGCTTCGCATCCGCCGGCACATCAATGGCGAGTCGACCGGCCTGGGCCTGTTCATCGAAGCGCTCCTGGAGAGACGCAAGCTGCAAGGCGTGCGCAACTCACGCCTCATCACCAACGACTCCGGCCTGCGCATGAGCTGGGAAATGCTGAGGAATCGCTTCAGTGAGGCGCGTGACAAGGCGGCACGCAAGCTGATCGCCGATGGCAACACAGACCTGGCCACCAAAGTTCGGCAGTTCCAGTTCCGCGATATCCGACCGAAGGCGGCATCGGAGATTGAGGACATTAGCCACGCCAGCCGGCTGCTCGGACATTCCAAGGAGGAGATTACAAAACGCGTTTATCGCCGCGTCGGTGAGGTGGTCAGCCCGACCAAATAGTGGGCAGATGCGGAAACGATGCCCGATAATGCGGAAATGATCGGCGTTTCTAGACCACAAAGAAAAACCCCGCAGACGTTAATCTGCGGGGCTTTCGAATGGTGGAGGCCGAGGTCGGAATCGAACCGGCGTAGACGGATTTGCAATCCGGAGCATAACCACTTTGCTACTCGGCCTCAAAGGTCGGATCTAGCAGCTTGCGCTTCGCTATCTCCTTGAAACGCTGAACCTTTTTCAAAGTTTGCTGCGTTTCGATGGGCGCCATTATGTCTTCATTCCTTTAACCTTGCAACCCCCTGAACGAAAAAAAATTTCAACGGGTTCAAGGTGTTAGCGCAGACGGCCGAGTTTACTCCACAAGCCCACCACTGTGTTCTCCACGGTGCCACTGGCAGCCATGCCGATTCGCTCCTGCAGGCTCTTGCGTTCGGCGTAATGCAGGTGGAACAGGTTGGCGTTGCGCGCGCGTTCGCTGAGGTACTCGTCGCTGGTCTGCAGCTCGTCCACCAGCTTGCGGTTGAGTGCCGCGACGCCCAACCAGACTTCGCCGGTGGCCACTTCGTCGATGTGCAGCTGCGGGCGATAGCGGGCAACGAAGTCCTTGAACAACTGGTGGGTGATGTCCAGGTCTTCCTGGAACTTCTCCCGGCCTTTCTCGGTATTCTCGCCGAACACGGTCAGGGTGCGCTTGTATTCACCGGCGGTCAGCACTTCGAAATCGATATCGTGCTTCTTCAGCAGGCGGTTGACGTTGGGCAGCTGCGCCACCACGCCAATGGAACCCAATACGGCGAACGGTGCGCTGACGATCTTCTCGCCAATGCAGGCCATCATGTACCCGCCACTGGCGGCTACCTTGTCGATGCACACGGTCAACGGGATGCCGGCCTGGCGAATGCGCGCTAGCTGCGATGCGGCCAGGCCATAGCTGTGCACCAGGCCACCACCGCTTTCAAGGCGTAGCACCACCTCGTCGCGCGGGGTGGCGAGGGTGAGCAGCGCGGTGATTTCGTTGCGCAGGCTTTCGGTGGCAGAAGCTTTGATGTCGCCATCGAAATCCAGCACGAAGACCCGGCCCTTTTCCTCGGCCTTGCTTTTTTTCTGCCGCTTTTCCGCCTTGGCCTGCTGCTTGCGCAAGGCCTTGAGCTGGGCCTTGTCGAGCAGGCCGGATTCCAGGCGCTCGCGCAGGTCCTTGTAGAACTCGTTCAGGCGGGTGACCTGCAATTGCCCACCCGATTTGCGCCGCCCCTTGCCGCGCAGCCCGGCGATGGCCGACAGCACTATCAGGATGGCGATGACCAGGGTGGCGGTTTTGGCGAGAAAGCTTGCGTATTCAGCAAGAAACTCCACGTTGACTCCTTCAAGACTTGCGCCACAACGGCGCGTAACTGTAGCAAGCATACCGTTGCGCCTGAGGTGCTGCCAGCCGTGGCAAACGCTGGCAACATCTTTCAAACAACCTTTTCAAACGCTTGTATGTTTTTTCGTTGACAGCCCGTGTGCCGCATCCTAACCTCGCAGCAACCTCCAACAGGCCGGAACCTTTCGTGGGCAACCTCTACCTGATCCGACATGGCCAAGCCTCCTTCGGCGCCGATGACTACGATGTCCTCTCGCCCGTGGGCGTGCGCCAGAGCCAGGCCCTGGGTGAGCACCTGGCCCAGCTCGGTGTAAGGCTGGACCGCTGCGTGGCAGGCGACCTGCGCCGCCAGCAGGATACCGCGCGCCTAGCCCTGGATGCATTGCACGCCAATGGCTGCCCGGTGCCGGCTGTTGAGACCGATACAGCATTCAATGAGTTCGATGCCGATGGTGTGATCCGCGCCTTGTTGCCCGGGCTGCTGCCGCAGGAGCCCGACGCCCTGCACATCCTGCGCAATGGCGCGCAGCACCGCAGCGAGTTCCAGCGCCTGTTCGCACTGATGGTGCAGCGCTGGCACGATGGCGAACATGCCGACGATGGCCTGGAGACCTGGCAGGCGTTCACCGCCCGCGTGCAAGGCGGCCTGCAGCGCGTACTGGATGCCGCCGGTAGCGGCGACAATATCGCCATCTTCACCTCGGGCGGTACCATTGCCGCCCTGCTTCACCTGGTCACCCGTATTACCCCCGGACAGGCGTTCGCGCTGAACTGGCAGATCATCAACACGTCGCTCAGCCAGCTGAAGTTCCGCGGCCGCGACGTGGCACTGGCTTCCTTCAACAGCCAGGCCCATGTGCAGCTGTTGAGGGCGCCGGAGCTTGTCACCTATCGATGAGCCCGGCTTGTTGTGTCCCTGCGGGGACGTGTAAATCACTCTATAAGGAATGCGCCATGACCTCCGTAGCTGATGCCGTTAAAAAGATGCAAGAGAAGTTCAACCCATCCGCTGCCGCCGGCCTGGACCTGGTGTTCGGCTTCAACATCACCGACGAAGACAAGCACTACGCGCTGATCGTCAAGGACGGCACCTGCGACCTGCAGGAAGGCGAAAACCCGGATGCCAACTGCACCCTGGTGATGGACAGCGAAACCCTGAAGGGTATCGTCAGCGGCGAAACCGACGGCATGCAGGCATTCATGGGCGGCAAGCTGCGCGTTGAAGGCGACATGATGCTGTCGATGAAGCTCAGCGAGCTGTTCCCGTCCTGAGGGCTGGAAATAGCGGATGATCGAAAAACCGAAGCCTGACCGGCTTCGGTTTTTTTTTGCCCGCCTGTTCGGGCCCTGTCGCTTCATCAAGGCAGTTGATCAGACAGCAACACCCTCACCTATATGGCATCTGGCACGCTTGTTCCATCCTAGGCAGACCATTAGATTAACCAATAGTCCTTGCGATCGAGAATAAGGAAAACGCATGACGCTCACCGACCAGTCCACCCAGGTACGCCCCGGCGAAGAACTCGACGCGGCTGTCATCGACCCTTACCTCAAAGCCAACATCCGCGGCCTGGATGGCCTGCCGAGCATCAGCCAGTTCCCTGGCGGCGCCTCCAACCTTACCTACCTGGTCAGCTACCCGGGCCGCGACTTCGTGCTGCGCCGTCCACCGTTCGGGCAGAAGGCCAAGTCGGCCCACGACATGGGCCGCGAGTTTCGCATTCTCAACCAGCTGAACAGCGGCTTCCCCTACTGCCCCAAGGCCTATGTGCACTGCACCGACAGCAGCCTGATCGGCGGAGAGTTCTATGTGATGGAGCGGGTCAAGGGCGTTATCCTGCGCTCGGACATCCCGGCCGAGCTGGGCCTCGACGCCAACCGCACCGAGGCCCTGTGCAAGAGCTTCATCGACCGCCTGGTGGAACTGCACCAGGTGGACTACAACGCCTGCGGCCTGGCCGACCTGGGCAAACCGGAGGGCTATGTACAGCGCCAGATCGAGGGCTGGACCAGCCGCTATGAAAAGGCCCTGACGCCCGACGCCCCTCGCTGGGAACAGGTGACTGCCTGGCTGCACGAGAAAATGCCCGCCGACCACCCGCGGCCCGGCATCGTGCACAACGACTACCGTTTCGACAACGTGATCCTCGATGCCGACAACCCCATGCGCATCATCGGTGTGCTGGACTGGGAAATGGCCACCCTGGGCGACCCGCTGATGGACCTGGGCAACAGCCTGGCCTACTGGATCGAGGCCGACGACCCGGCGCCAGTGCAGCTGATGCGTCGCCAGCCGAGCAACGCGCCGGGCATGCTCACCCGCCGCCAGTTCGTCGATTACTACGCCGAGCGCGCCGGCATCCGCCTGGACAACTTCGATTACTACTATTGCTATGGCCTGTTCCGCCTGGCCGGCATCGTCCAGCAGATTTACTACCGCTATTACCACGGCCAGACCCAGGACAAGCGCTTTGCCCAGTTCATCCACATGAACCGCTTGCTGGAGCAGATGACCTTGCAGGTCATCGCCAAGTCCAGCCTCTGAGCCCCGACCTAGACGACGGATAACAAGGAAAACAGCATGTCCAAGACCCACCTGTTCGACCTCGACGGCAAGATTGCCTTCGTTTCCGGCGCCAGCCGTGGCATCGGCGAGGCCATCGCCCACCTGTTGGCCCAGCAAGGTGCCCATGTAATCGTGTCCAGCCGCAAGCTCGACGGTTGTCAGCAGGTGGCTGACGCCATCATCGCCGCCGGCGGCAAGGCAACGGCGGTGGCCTGCCACATCGGTGAACTGGAGCAGATCCAGCAGGTGTTTGCCGGCATCCGCGAACAATTCGGGCGGCTGGACATCCTGGTCAACAACGCCGCTACCAACCCGCAGTTCTGCAACGTACTGGATACCGACCCAGGGGCTTTCCAGAAGACCGTGGACGTGAACATCCGTGGCTACTTCTTCATGTCGGTCGAGGCCGGCAAGCTGATGCGCGAGCATGGTGGCGGCAGCATCATCAACGTGGCGTCTATCAACGGGGTTTCACCCGGCCTGTTCCAGGGCATCTATTCGGTGACCAAGGCGGCAGTCATCAACATGACCAAGGTCTTCGCCAAGGAGTGCGCGCAGTTCGGGATCCGCTGCAACGCCCTGCTACCGGGCCTGACCGACACCAAGTTCGCCTCGGCACTGGTGAAGAACGACGCCATCCTCAATGCCGCGCTGCAGCAGATCCCGCTCAAGCGCGTGGCCGACCCCAAGGAAATGGCCGGCGCAGTGTTGTACCTGGCCAGCGATGCCTCCAGCTACACCACCGGTACCGCACTCAATGTCGACGGTGGCTACCTGTCCTGATCAGGCTTTTACTGCAACCAGGGTGTAGCTCAGGGGCAGGCGTGCGGGCTGCTCGCGCAGGCGATATTCACCGTCGTCGCCCTTGACCATCTGCCCCGGCAGCGCCTCCCAGGGGATGCTCTGGTGCTCGACCAGGGCGGTCAGTTGCAGGCCGTGGGCCAGCAAGGCGCTGATCACCTCGCCCAAGCCGTGGTTCCACTCGTGGGTTTCGGTGTGGGAAAGGCGCTGCTCGGTTTCGACGTAGGTTTGGTCGTTGTGCCACACCGTCGGCTCTTCGTGTTCGAAGTACGGGTATTCGAGTTGCAGGCGGTCCTGGTGGTCTTCGTTGACTGCCATCAGCATCGGGTGCCCGTCGCGCAGGAACAACCGCCCACCCGGCTTCAGCAGGGCCGCGACAGTACGCGCCCACGGCTCGATGCGAGGCAGCCAGCAGAGCGCGCCGATGCCGGTGTAGACCAGGTCGAACGTGCCGGCCGGCAACACCTTGTCGGCGGCGTAGACGTCAGACTCGACATACGCGATGGGTGCCGCACAGCGCTGGGCCAACGCACGCGCCTCGGCCAGCGAAGCCACGGAATAGTCCAGGCCACAGACCTTGGCACCAAGGCGCGCCAGCGAGAGGGTATCGGTACCGATGTGGCACTGCAGGTGCACGGCGTTGAGCCCGTCGATATTGCCAAGCAATGGCAGGTCGAAGCGTACGGTTTCGGAAAGGTGTTCGGGATGCTGGACGAGCCGTTCGACTTCGTAGTCGTTGGAAGCAGCGTGCAGCGGGGCACGTTCATCCCAGCTGGCGCGGTTGAGTTGCAGTGAGCGGTCCATGGTGTCTTCCTTGATTCGTGGGGGCTCATGCTAGCCCCCACCAAGCTCCCTGCGACAGGACAGCCTTGCTAAAAATTGTAAAGCTGGTGCGGTCACTGTGGGAGCGGGCGTGCCCGCGAAGAAACAACGCGGTGGCTGGCACCGGCTACGCCGGTGTTCGCGGGCGCGCCCGCTCCCACCAGACCACACAGAGCCCCTGCCAAGTCAGCCAGCCATGTGCAGTCGCCAGCCGTTACAGGCAGGTCGCCGCCGCCGCCCGGCGCTGCAGGGCCACACCGTCGTTCTTCTGCGCGTAGTAATCCACCCGCGCCCCGCCCGCCTGCGGGTACACGTCCACGAACGCCTCGGCCTCACGGGTATACACGGTGAAGCCACCTTGCTTGCGTGGTTCCAGATAACCACTGGCGTCGTCGCCGAATACCTTCTCTTCCTGCCAGCTGAACTGGATGCACTGGGCCACCAGTTCCGGCGCCTTGTGCGAGTCGAGTTGCGCGGTCGGCTTGCCGCCGCGGGCCGTTTCCATGGTCGCAGAAGCACAACCGACCAGCATCAACGCCGCGGCCATCGGCAGAATCGCACGCATGTTCCATCCTCAGGATAAAAAAGAAGGCGACTCTAGCACTGGCAAGCATCGCGAGTGAATTGTCGCGCTCAGGTGGCTGTCGCAGATAAGGCATTCCTTCACAAGGAGATAACCATGAAACTGCACCACCTGCTGTTCGCCGTCCTTGCCAGCCTGCCCCTGGCTGCCACCGCAGCCCCCTCCAGCGAAGAAAGCGTCACCGCACCAGAAACCCACAACCGCGAGCTCAAGGTCGGCGACAAGGCACCCGACCAGTACAAACGCGATGACCAGGCTATCAAGGACTGGAAAGACAAGGGCCTGCCAGCACCGGAAAAGGAAAGCCACTGGGTAGACATGGGTGGGCGCTACGTGCTGGTGCAGATCACCAACGGTGTGGTGCTGGCGATCCAGTCAGCCCGCTGATTCAACACTCTTCACTCCCGCCGCTCTCGCTGGCACGACAATTTTTTGCCTGCCAGCGAAACCAAATGGATCCTTTCCAGTCTCAGGAGGTGTGCCGTAAACCTTTGCGGATCAAGGACCTATATCGTGATGACCCGTCTTGCAAGCCTTTCGCTGATTGCTGTTGTCCTGCTGACTGCCGGGTGCCATAGTCATCGCTACCATGACGACGACGATGGCTGGCGTGACCGTGACCGTGACCATCGCCACCACCATCGGCATGACCGCGACGACGATGATGACGACTATCGTCGATATCGTGGTGACCGCTACTACCGCTGAAACGTCTTTTTCAACCCTGGTCCGCCGCCCATTGCGCGGCACCTTAACCTGATGATTCCTTTGAGGTTCGTATCATGCGTCTGACTCTGCCTTCCCTTGCCCTTGGCCTGCTGCTGTGCCAGGGCGCTTTCGCCGGTGACGGTACCGCCGCCATTGGCGGTGGCCTGGGTGGTGTTCTGGGTAACGTTGTCGGTCAACAGATCGGCGGCAAAACGGGGGCGGCCATCGGCGCCGGCCTCGGCGGCGCAGCCGGCAGTGCGGTAGGTGCACGCAAGGGCAACCGTACCGAAGCCGCGATTGGCGGTGGCCTGGGCTCGGCGGGCGGTTCGCTGCTGGGCGGCGCGGTGGGCGGCAAGACCGGCTCCACCGTGGGTGCCGGCCTGGGTGGTGCGGCCGGTGGTGCCATCGGCAACCACCTGGGCGACAACAACGGCAAGCACCACCGTCACCGTCACTGATTCCAGTGACAAAGGGGCCGCAATGCGGCCCCTTTTGTTTTGCAAACCCTGCAGTACATCAACACCCCCTTCAGCACAATCCGGCACACTGGCTGCTACTGTCTATCGTGCCCCCGTGTGAAGGAACACCGCCTCCCCATGAACCAAGAGCTGCTATGGGTCCTCGGCCTGCTGGCCATCGTCATCACCCTGTTCGTCATCAACCGCCCACGCATGGACGTGGTCGCGCTACTGGTGATCCTCGCCCTGCCGCTGTCGGGCATCCTCACCGTGGAGCAGGCGCTGGCCGGTTTCAGTGACCCCAACGTGGTGTTGATCGCCGCCTTGTTCGTGATCGGTGAAGGCCTGGTGCGCACCGGCATTGCCTACCGTATCGGCGAATGGATGAGCGAGCGGGCCGGCAACAGCGAGGCGCGCCTGCTGGTGTTGCTGATGGTAGCCGTGGCGGGGCTGGGTTCGATGATGAGCTCCACCGGCGTGGTGGCCATTTTCATTCCGGTGGTGCTGAGCATCGCTGCACGCCTGCAGCTTTCGCCCGCCCGCCTGATGATGCCGCTGGCTTTCGCCGGCCTGATCAGCGGCATGCTCAGCCTGGTGGCCACACCGCCCAACGTGGTGGTACACAGCGAGCTGGTACGCCATGGCGAAGCGGGCTTCAGCTTCTTCAGCTTCACCCCGTTCGGCCTGGTGGTGCTGGTGCTGGGCATCGGCTACATGCTGCTGACCCGGCACTGGCTGAATGGCGAAGTGCGCAAGGACGGCCGCGTGGAAAGCCGCCGCACCCTGCTGGACCTGGTGCTGGACTACAAGCTCAATGGCCGTGAACGGCGCCTGCGCATCCGCCCCCACTCGCCGCTGATCGGTCATACCCTGGGCGAGCTGGAGCTGCGCACCCGGCATGGCGCCAACGTGATCGGTATCGAGCGCCAGCACAAGTTCACCACGCGGGTGATCGCCGCCGACTCCAGCACCGTGCTGCACCAGGGCGATGTGCTGCTGCTCGACCTGTTCGCCAACCGCGACGACCTGCGCAGCCTGTGCCAGACCATGCAGCTGGAGCCGCTGCACTTCAAGGCGGCCTACTTCATCGACCAGTCCCAGGAGCTGGGCATGGCCGAGGTATTGCTGCCACCGGGTTCGAAACTGCTCGGCAAGAGCGTCCTCGAACTGGCCTTCCGCACGCGCTTCGACCTCAACGTTGTCGGCTTGCGCCGCGAGCAGGTGGCGATCGAAGAACAGCTGGTGGAAGAAAAGCTGCGCCTGGGCGACACCCTGCTGGTAGTCGGCCCGTGGAAAGCCGTGCGCCAGTTGCAAAGCAAGCCCAAGGACTTCCTGGTACTGAGCCTGCCCGCAGAAATCGACCTGGTCGCGCCCGCCCGCACCCGCGCACCACAGGCGTTGCTGAGCCTGGCGGTGATGGTCGGGCTGATGGTCAGCGGCGCGGTCCCCAATGTCATTGCCGCGCTGATCGGCTGCCTGCTGATGGGCGCAGGCCGCTGCATCGACATGAACAGCGCCTACCGGGCCATCCACTGGCAAAGCCTGGTGCTGATCGTCGGTATGCTGCCCTTTGCCCAGGCACTGCAGAAAACCGGCGGCATCGACCTGGCAGTGGGCGGCCTGGTCAGCGTGCTGGGCGGTGCCGGCCCCAGTGCCATCCTTGCCTGCCTGTTCGCGGTCACGGCGGTGATCGGCCTGTTCATCTCCAACACGGCCACTGCGGTACTGATGGCACCCGTGGCTGTCAGCACCGCCACGCAGCTGGGCATGTCGCCCTACCCGTTTGCCATGACCGTGGCGCTGGCTGCCTCGGCGGCCTTCATGACGCCGGTGTCATCGCCGGTGAACACCCTGGTACTTGGCCCGGGGCAATACCGCTTCGCCGACTTCGTCAAAGTTGGCGTGCCGTTCACAGTATTGGTGATGCTGGTGACCGTGTTGATGGTGCCGTGGTTCTTCGGGCTGTAGGGTTTGGCTACGAATGAAGGCGATTTGGCATTATCTCGACCGATCGCGGCAGATTGACATCAAGTCCCCTGACGAAACACACTTATGCGCAATTGCCCCAGGTGCTTCAAGCCGTTGTCCTGGATTTCGTTTCCGCCTTGCCGGTCGAGCCCATGGTTTTTCCAGCCCAATCGCGCTTGTTGCACTACGTCGTTCTACTCGGCCTGACCTTCGCCCTGACCCTGGGCGGCATCCTGGCCCGCCCGATCGAATCCCTGTCGCTGTTCTGGCCGGTCAATGCGGTCCTGGCTGGGGTGCTACTGCGCTACCCCCGCCAAGCCACGCTGACGGGCTTTACCCTGGTCTGGCTGGCCATGGTCGGCGCCGACCTGCTGTGCGGCAGCGCCTGGGCGCCTGCCCTGTGGTTCAACCTGTGCAACCTGGGCGTGGTGGTCACCCTCTGGCTGATGCTCTCGCGCTTGCCGCGCCTGCACCGACGAATGCGTACTCCCCACGGCGTCCTCAGCGTGTTCGGCGCCAGTGCCGCCGGGGCAATAGTGGCTGCCAGCATGGCGGCGGCAGTGGCCGCGCCGTGGTTCGAACAGTCGTTGCGCGCCACCTGGCTGGCCTGGTTCAGTGAACAGTTCTCGACCAGCGTGCTGGTGCTGCCAGTGCTGCTGACGACCCCTTCGGCAAGAGCACTGGTGCGCGGTGGCGCCCAGGCCATCCGCCTGGCGCCGTTGCTGGTGCTGCTGGCCTCACTGGCGTTCAGCATTGCCTTCGGCGGTCCCGGGGCCATTGCCTTCCCGATTGCCGCGCTGCTGTGGTGTGCCTGGACTTACTCACCGTTCCTGGTTTCTCTGCTGACACTCACCGCTGGCAGCACGCTGATCGTGGCGGTGGCGCAAAACCTCATGCATTTCAGCGTGCCGCAAAGCGAGCCCGGAGTGACCACACTGATGTCGGCGCGCCTGGGCATCGCCATGCTGGTGCTCGGGCCGCTGGTGGTGGCCTGCGTCAGCCAGGCCAACCGCAGCCTGATGGCCCGCCTGGCGCATCAGGCCAGCATCGACCACCTCACCGGTGTGCTCACCCGCAGCGCTTTCACCCGCCGCGCCAACGCGCTGCTGGAAAGCCGCCAGCAACACGCCCAGGCGCTGCCGCTGACCCTGATGATGCTGGACATCGACCACTTCAAGTCGATCAATGATGTCCATGGCCATGCGGTCGGTGACCAGGTGCTGCGCCAGTTCGCCAGCACCCTGCAGGACCAGTTGCACGATGGTGAACTGTTCGCTCGCCTGGGCGGCGAGGAATTTGTCGTGGTCCTACCGGGCCTGGCGCCAGATCGGGCCAAGTTCACTGCCGAGCGCCTGCGCCGTGCGGTGCAGGAGCTGCATGTGATGCAGGCCGGCCAGTCCCTGCAGGTTACCGTCAGTATCGGCCTGGCCGGTTGTGCCGCCGACATGCCGGTCCCCACCCTCGATGAACTGCTGGCACGCGCCGACCAGGCGCTGTACCGGGCCAAGGCCCATGGCCGCAATCGCGTCGAACAGGCCGAGCCACAACGCCAGGCGATGTGAGCTAGCCACCCAGCAGGTCCCACGTCAACTTGGCGATCAGCACGCACAAGAGCACCAGGAACAACCCACGCACAAAGCCCGCGCCCTTGCGCACCGCCAGCCAGGTACCGGTCAGCGCGCCGAGGATGTTGCACACCGCCATGGGCAAGGCGATGGCGTACAGCACATTGCCTGATGGCACGAAGAACACCAGAGCCGCCAGGTTGGTGGCGATGTTCACCACCTTGGCCGATGCCGAGGCGTGCAGAAAGTCCAAAGCGAAGAAGCGGATGAACAGGAAGATCAGGAAGCTGCCGGTACCCGGCCCGAACAGGCCATCGTAAAAGCCGATCGCACCACCGATCAGTACCGCCAGGCACTGCTCCTTGCGGCCGATCCTTGTGGGTTTGTGCAGCGTGCCGAAGTCCTTCTTGCAGAAGGTGTAGATGGCCATCAGCACGATCAGCACCAGCACCGCCGGGCGCATCACGCTGGGCGGCACCAGCGACACCGTGGCGGCACCGGCGAACGACATGACGAAGGCACTGAGCGCTGCCGGCACGATCAACCCCCAGTCCAGCGTCACCCTGCGGATGAACGAACGCGCAGCGAAGGCCGTGCCACACACCGACGCCAGCTTGTTGCTACCGAGCAGTGCCGCCGGTTGCGCGGTGGGCAGCACATTGAACAAGGCCGGGATCTGGATCAGCCCACCGCCACCCACGGCGGCGTCGATCAGGCCAGCGGCGAAGGCAAACACGGAAAGCACAGCGATATCCATCATGACGCGGTTCCAGGCAGTGAAGACGCTTTCAAGGCTAATCAAAGTGCCGTGCTTGTGTTGAAATGCCATATTGCGAAAACTGCAACGAGGAGCAGGCAATGGCGTTGGACATGCTGCGGGAAATTCAGGCGTTCGTCAGCGTGGCGCACAAGCGCAGCTTCGTCGCCGCGGCCCGCTCCCTGGGGCGCTCACCCAGCGCGGTTACCCGCGCGGTGCAAACCCTGGAAGACAACGCCGGGAGCAAACTGCTCAACCGCAACGCCAATGCCGTGACCCTGACCGAAGCCGGCGAGCGCCTGCTGCCACACGCCGAACGCTTGCTGGATGTGCAACGTGATGCCGCCGACGAACTGGCCGCGCTCAGCGGCAGTGCACAAGGCTGGATCCGCTTCGCCGTGCCGCAGGTACTGGGTGAACATGTACTGCCCCAAGTGCTTGCCGAGTTTTCCCGCTGCCACCCCCAGGTAACCCTGGACGTGCAGTACAGCGACGGGGCCCTGGACCCGCTGCAAGGCAAGTTCGATTTCGTGGTGCGCGGCGCCTTCCCACAGTCGAGCGAGCTGATCGGCTACCCACTGTGGGATTACCAGCGTCACCTGTATGCAAGCCCTGAATACCTGGCCCTGGCCGGCACGCCACAACAACCCGAGGACCTCGAAGGCCACGCGCTGATCCTGCACACCGCCCCGCGCATCCTAAAGGCCTGGCACTTCTGCCGCGACGGCCAGATCACCAGCCTGCGCCCCAGGCCCAGGCTGCGCCTGGACTCAGGTGACGCGGTGTACCACAGCACCTTGGCCGGCGCCGGTATCGCCCGCCTGGCCGCCTGGGTCGGCGAAGCACAGGTCAAGGCCGGGCGGTTGGTGCGGGTATGCCCGCAGTACCGCCTGACCTCCAGCAACGGCCAGGACCCGCAGATGCATGCCGTGTACCCCGCCGGCGAGCTGCCGGCGCGGGTACGCGACCTGCTGGCAGCCCTGCGCCGCACCGGCCTAGCCTACTGAAACAACGCCCTGAAACGGCTGTTCAATTTCTGCTCAATTTAACAGAGCCCGCCGCGGGCTTGGCTTGCAGAACTTTATCCACAGACCTACCCACGTTTTTTGTGGACAGTTTTCCCAGTGCAAAGAATGACTTATCGTACAAATCGGTAGGGTGAATCGGCCAACAATGAAGAGGAATGGGCCCGCCCGAAGGACAGGCAGGCCGCGAGGGATAGGTGTGGTGAACGTCAGCTTGGCGGAATGGTGCCAAGGATACCGATCAGAATGGTCAGCAGCAGAAAACCACCCAGGAATAGCGCGAGCTTGCCCATTGGAACCTCTACAAGTGTGATGCGGGAATGGGCATATTGTCGGGCTTGGGCTGATACCGTTACAGATTCAGCTTTATGGAAAAAAAGCGGATCAGATGTGAGGCACCCGGTTCTTTTGTGTGAGCGGCCTTGCTTCGCGAAAGGGCCGCAGGGCGGCCCCGGCAATCTTGAGGGATGCATCGAAAACCTGGGGCCGCTGCGCGCCCCTTTCGCGACACAAGGCGCCGCTCCCGTAGAACTGCACATAACTCATTGAATTAGCAGGGGCCCTGTGGGAGCGGCTTCAGCCGCGAACACCGGCGCAGCCGGTGCCATGCACCGCGTTGGATTCTTCGCGGCTAAAGCCGCTCCCACCGGTACGCGGATTGCTTGCAATTTCAGTTATCTACGCGACAGCGCAGCCCAAAGGGCTGGGCCCTCTCCCACAAGAGCGGCGCATCTGGCCCTTACGCGTGACAGCAATTTTTGCAGTCATCCACGCTGTGCTAGGGTCAAGCGCTCGAACCTGCCAGGAGTGCCATCCCTTCATGACCGCTTTCGCGACCAACGCTGCCTTGTTGTTGATCGACCTTCAGATTGGTATCCACCACCCGCGCCTGGGCCGGCGCAACAACCCTGAGGCCGAACTGCGTATAGGCGATCTGCTGGCTTCGTGGCGTCGGACAGGACGCCCGGTGATCCATGTGCGCCACCTGTCCCGCTCGGTAGACTCGGTGTTCTGGCCGGGCCAGTCCGGTTGCGAATTCCAGCCCGCATTTACCCCACTGGCCAGCGAAACCGTGTTCGACAAACATGTGCCCGATGCCTTCGCCAACTCCGGCCTGGAGCGCTGGCTGCATGCGCGCAGCATCAACGCACTGGTCATCGCCGGGGTAATTACCAACAACTCCGTGGAATCCACCGCACGCTCGGCGGGCAATCTCGGTTTCGATGTGGTGGTGGTGGAAGATGCCTGCTTCACCTTTGACCAGCACGACCTGCAAGGCCGGCTTTGGCCGGCGGAGGATGTACATGCGCTGTCGTTGAGCAACCTGGCTCTGGATTACGCGCGCATCCTGCGCACGGAGCAGGTTCTGATCGGTGACTCGCTTCAGGTCAACCGCTGAAGCTTCTGCGCAGGCAACCAGCCAACTCGTCATTGCCATGGCGGCGACACCAGACCCAGCCATTGAGCGGGCGCACCATCTGCACCTGCTCTTGGCGAAGCGGATGGGCGCAGATGCCCGATGTCTACCCGCCACTCAACCACCACCCTGCCACACCGTTTCAGCCGTACACTGCTCGCCTGTACCCTGCTGCCACCTGGCCTGCTGACGGCGGACATCACCACGGCTGCAGCACAGCAGCCCCAGCCAGCCGCTACAGCGGCGGATGACTTCGACCCGCTTAACAACTTGCCGCAGGAAGCGCCTCAGACGTTCACCTAGGCGGTGGTGGATGCGGACCACCTGTAGCGCGCGGGGCGGCAATTGCTACATAAGGTTTCGAAAAGCACTGCAGCCTCTGGATCAATCCGCCTTGAGGGCCTGCATTGCCAAACACCTATCATCGCCACCTACCATGCGGGCTCAGGAGGGTTTGAAAGACATGATTTGAAACGCTGACTTTAGGATCTTTTGCCGCGCAATGTAGGAAGAATCTATGTAGTGGGATTTGCCTGTATGAAACATCAGTTTCTCCAGCAAATTCGAACTGCTACGGTCCAGTTTTCCTACAGCGGCACGGAAGCCTACAGCATGAGAAAAGCATGGATCCGTTCAATACCTCGGCCCTGAAACTACAGAAGAATTTGCTTAACCTGCGCCTTGAGCGTGACCGCCTGAGAAGGGAGGGCAAGGACAAGGAGGCGGACGAACTCGCGGCACCGATCGAGCGGATAGAGGCAGCTATTCGTCAATTACCGGATGCCATGAAGCCAGTGACCCTGCAATAAAAACCTGCGGGAGCGGGCATGCCCGCGAAGAATGCAAAGCCGTGTATGGCTCCGGCTGCGCCGGTGTTCGCGGCTGATGCCGCTTCCACAGATACAGTGCAGACCTCAAGCTTTCCAGCCTACGGATCCGATTTCCGCGCAGTTGTCAGTAATGCAATTTGGCTTGAGAGGCTGCGGCTAGCGCTCAGTAGCAAGCGAGGAGCCCGCCTCGGCGGGCTTTTTCGTGCCTGTAAGAATGGGATGAAGCCAGGTAAGTTGGAGCCTTGGCGAAACCGACCAAGCAAGAAGTATCGGAAGCGCCGAAACAAACGATACCCACGGATGGTCCCACGGATGGTTTCCTATGCCCCAAAAACGCAAAAAGCCCTGAATAATCAGGGCTTTGAATATGGCGGAAGCGTAGAGATTCGAACCCTTATCCTAAGTACCCCCTACAATCCGGGCAACGCTTACCTAGCCAGAATCCTACATTAACCCACCCAGCCCAGCAATACCGGGGCCTCGCAACCCTGACGATCTAGCGCCTAAGAATGCATCCTACTGCATGCTAAAAATTTCGAGCAAAAACACATACTTGCTGTTGTCTGACACTGCCCGCTCTCTAGCTTGTGCTAATTGCCCCAGCTAACTCAACCGGAGTATTCCGAACACAGCCTCCCCAACTAACAATGTGAGATGGGGACATACCTATGAAGACTAAGCTTCAGCTTAGGTTTTGCAGACAGCAAGGTGGCGAGCCCGAAAACCGAACGTATGGCTTAGTTTTTTGCCAGCGGTTCGTGTCTGGGCGTCCACAGCCAATGACAGAAACCGCACGCACCCTCTCGGTCTTTCTCGGTTTCAACGTCAACGCCCCACGCTCGAACCTGAGCTTTCAAACCCTCGGCGTGAAACAAAAGAAGACCCACAAGAAGCTTCGCATCATGCTTGAAGTGGATGGTGTGGAGAGCGGGCTGGGCAAGCTGATCAGGAAAATTCTGGAGCGCAACTCTAGTCACAGTTCCCCGTACCTCATCCTGACCGATGCAGGCAAACGGGTCACGGCTGCGATGCTTCGCCATCGCTGGGACGATGCCAGGGAGGACGCAGTGAAGGAAGCAGTTGCCGCCGGTGACCAGGTCCTGGCCGGCCGTATCAGCCAGTTCCAGTTCCGAGATATCCGCCCTAAAGCGGCCTCGGAAATCACCGATGTCGACCACGCCAGCCTGTTGCTGGGGCACACGAAGGGCGACATTACCGAGCGGGTTTATCGTCGAGTTGGAGCCTTGGCGAAACCCACCAAGTAGCAAAGTATTGTCAGCGCTGACAAATCAAACCATTCCAAAGGGTGTTCCCATGGGTAGTTTTTCTATACCCCAAAAACGCAAAAAGCCCTGAATAATCAGGGCTTTGAATGTGGCGGAAGCGTAGAGATTCGAACTCTAGGATAGTTGCCCATCGACGGTTTTCAAGACCGTTGCCTTAAACCACTCGGCCACGCTTCCAGCTCGTTTTGCGGCCGCCATAATACCGTAATGAAACAAGCTGTCAAACTCTCTGTGTCGCGGGTTGCGGGAGCTCTGATAGACTCCTAGCATCTGAACGTTTGAAAACCACAGGTTTACCAAGGAGTGTCGCCATGCGCGAACAGGATTACGCCGTACACCACGGCCAGCAGGTCGAGCAGCAGGAGATCAGCAAGGTCCTGCGCAACACGTACAGCCTGCTGGCGCTCACGCTCGCCTTCAGCGGTGTCATGGCCTTCGTGGCCCAGCAGATGCGCGTCGGCTACCCGAACGTGTTCGTGGTACTGATCGGCTTCTACGGGCTGTTCTTCCTTACCAACAAACTGCGTGATTCGGCCTGGGGCCTGGTATCCACCTTCGCGCTCACCGGCTTCATGGGTTTTATCCTCGGCCCTATCCTCAACCGCTACCTGGGCATGGCCGGTGGCGCCGAGGTGGTCAGCTCGGCATTTGCCATGACTGCCCTGGTGTTCGGCGGCCTGTCGGCTTATGTGCTGATTACCCGCAAGGACATGAGCTTCCTCAGCGGCTTCATCACTGCGGGCTTCTTTGTCCTGCTGGGTGCTGTCGTGGCCAGCTTCTTCTTCCAGATCAGCGGCCTGCAACTGGCGATCAGCGCTGGCTTCGTGCTGTTCTCGTCGGTCTGCATCCTGTTCCAGACCAGCGCGATCATTCACGGTGGCGAGCGTAACTACATCATGGCGACCATCAGCCTGTATGTGTCGATCTACAACCTGTTTGTCAGCCTGCTGCAGCTGTTTGGCATCATGGGTCGTGATGACTGATTGATTGCTGCAAGAGAAAGCCCGCTTCGGCGGGCTTTTTTTTGGGGAGGGTTCACCCGCGAACACCGGCGCAGCCGGTGCCAAGCTCCACGTTGGTTTCTTCGCGGGTGAACCCGTTCCCACAGGGTCCCCGCAGGATTCAGGCTTGCATGCCGCCATCATGCTTTTCTCTACCCCAATTCGCGTTCAACCCCGTAGAATGCGCTCCTTTTTCTTCCGGGGCAGCTTCTCGCAATGAGCTCACACGAACACAGCCCAGGCGCGGCGGCGCCTGCCAATGAACTGGTGCTTGGTCTGGAGGACAAGCCACGGCTGTTGATCGGCCTGCTGGCAGCACTGCAGCACCTATTGGCGATCATCGTGCCGATCGTCACCCCTGGCCTGCTGATTTGCCAGGCACTGGGTGTTTCGGCACGTGATACCAACCTGATCGTCTCCATGTCGCTGGTCATCTCGGGTATCGCCACCTTCGTCCAGTGCAAACGCTTCGGGCCGTTCGGTGCCGGGCTGCTGATCGTCCAGGGCACCAGCTTCAACTTCGTCGGCCCGCTGATTGCCGGCGGGGCGCTGATGGTCAAGCAAGGTACGCCGGTAGAAGGTGTGATGGCGGCCATCTTTGGCGTGGTAATCGCCGGCTCGTTCGTCGAGATGGGCGTGTCGCGCATCCTGCCCTTCGTCAAACGCCTGATTACCCCGCTGGTAACCGGCATCGTGGTGCTGATGATCGGCCTGACCCTGATCAAGGTCGGCCTGATCAGCATGGGTGGTGGCTTCGGCGCCATGGCCAATGGCACCTTCGCCAATGGCGAGAACCTGCTGCTGTCGGGCGTGGTGCTGGCGATCATCGTCATCCTCAACCGCATCCCGGTGGTGTGGATGCGCAGCTGCGCCATCGTTATCGCCCTGGCGGTCGGCTATGCGCTGGCGGGCTACCTGGGCCGCCTGGATTTCACCGGCATGCACGAAGCCGCGCTGTTCCAGGTGCCGACGCCACTGCACTTCGGCCTGGGTTTCTCCTGGGCACTGTTCATCCCGATGCTGGTGATCTACCTGGTAACTTCGCTGGAAGCCATCGGTGACGTCACCGCCACCAGCAAGGTGTCGCGCCAGCCGGTCGAAGGGCCGGTGTGGATGCAGCGGATCAAGGGCGGTGTGCTGGTGAACGGGGCCAACTCGCTGCTGGCCGGTTTGTTCAACACCTTCCCGAGCTCGATCTTTGCCCAGAACAATGGCGTGATTCAGCTGACCGGGATCGCCAGCCGTCATATCGGTATGTGGATTGCCGTGATGCTGGTGCTGCTGGGGCTGTTCCCGAGCGTTGCCGGGGTAATCCAGGCGGTGCCGGAGCCGGTGCTGGGTGGTGCGGCCATGGTCATGTTCGGGGCGGTTGCGGCTTCGGGGATCAATATCCTGGCCAGCACTCGCCTGGACCGTCGTGCCCTGCTGATCATTGCTGTATCGCTGGCCCTGGGCCTGGGTGTGGCGCAGGTACCGGAGTTCCTGGCGCACATGCCGGCGGCGATTCGCAATGTGCTGGAGTCGGGCGTGGCTACCGGGGGTATCTGTGCCCTGGTGTTGAACTGGTTCTTGCCGGAGAGCAAGGAACAGGCTTGAGCCTGGAGCCCTTCTGTCAGGGCCATGGGGCTGCTATGCAGCCCATCGCGACGCAAGGCCGCTCCTACACGAGGCCGCGTAGACCTGAAGATTGGTGCAAGACAGAAAGCCCGCCCCGCCATGTACAAGCGGGCGCGGGCTTTTTTGCTTTATCATGGCACCATTCCTTTTGCATGAGTTATCCATGAAATTCGCTATCGCGGTGTTCTCCCCGGCCCATGCGCCCTCCTCGCGGCGTGCCCTGCGCTACGCCGAAGCGGTGCTGGCCGGCGGGCATGAGATTGCCCGGCTGTTCTTCTACCAGGACGGGGTACACAGTGCCTCGGCCAACGTGGTCGCCCCCCAGGACGAGCTGGATGTTGCCGGCCAATGGCGCGCCTTCATTGCAGCCAACCAGCTGGACGCAGTGGTGTGCATCGCCGCTGCCTTGCGCCGTGGCGTGCTCGACGAGGCCGAGGCCAACCGCTACCAGCGCCCGGCCGTGAACCTGCCCAAGCCTTGGGAGCTGTCGGGGCTTGGCCAGCTTCATGAGGCGGCGCAAGTTGCCGATCGCCTTGTCTGCTTCGGAGGCGACTGAAATGGCCAAATCCTTGTTGATCATCAGCCGCCAGGCGCCCTGGAACGGCCCATCGGCCCGTGAAGCACTGGACATCGCCCTGGCTGGCGGCGCGTTCGATCTGCCGCTGGGCATGCTGTTCCTCGATGACGGCGTGTTCCAGCTCGCCGCAGACCAGCAGCCCACCGTCGTGCAACAGAAGAACCTGGCCGCCAACTTGCAGGCGCTGCCAATGTTCGGCGTCGAGGACCTGTTCGCCTGCAGCCACAGCCTCACTCGCCGCGGCCTGGAAGCCGACAATCTGGCGCTGCCAGTGCAAGTGCTGGACGACGCGGCCCTGACCGCACTGATCGCCCGTTTCGACCAGGTGGTAACGCTCTGATGACGACCCTGCATGTAATTGCCCACTCCCCGTTTGGCGACGAGCGCCTGGCCACCTGCCTGCGCCTGCTCGGCACCGACGACGCCCTGCTGCTGTGCGGCGATGCTGTATATGCCCTGCGCACCGGCAGCGAACCGCACCGCCAGCTGCAAGCCGCCGGCCTGACCCAGCGCCTGTTCGTCCTGGAAGAAGACGTGCAGGCCCGCGCGGTCGGCAACGAGCTGGCCAAGGCCCTGGACTACCCCGGGTTCGTCGAACTGTCGCTGCATTACGACAAGGTCAACAGCTGGCTATGAATACCCTCAACGTTGGCGATCAGGCGATCGCCCTGGACAAGGACGGCTTCCTGGTCGACCTGCAAGACTGGTCGCATGCCGCCGCCGAGGCTTTGGCCGCGCGCGAGGGCATCCCTTTGACGGCGGACCACTGGGAAATCCTCGAACTGCTGCGCCAGTTCTACCAGGAATTCCAGCTGTCCCCGGCCACGCGCCCGCTGATCAAGTACACGGCCCTCAAACTGGGCCCGGACAAGGGCAACAGCTCGCACCTCAACCGCCTGTTCAACGGCACTCCCGCCAAACTGGCCGCCAAGCTGGCGGGCCTGCCCAAGCCGACCAACTGCATATGACAGAACCTCGCCCGCTTACCCTGGAAACCCCTGCCGAACACCCGTTCGCCGAGTTCGTGCGCATTCTTGGCAAAGGCAAGCGCGGCGCGCGTGGCCTGACCCGTGAAGAAGCCCGCACGGCCATGACCCTGCTGCTGGAAGGCAAGGTCGAAGATGCCCAGCTCGGTGCCTTCCTCATGCTGCTGCGGCACAAGGAAGAAAGCGCCGAAGAACTGGCCGGCTTCACCGAGGCCCTGCGCGCCCACTTGCAGTCGCCGCGCATCGCCGTGGACCTGGACTGGCCCACCTACGCCGGCAAGAAGCGCCACCTACCCTGGTACCTGCTGGCTGCCAAATGCCTGGCCAACAATGGCGTGCGCATCGTCATGCACGGTGGCGGTGCACATACCGCCGGGCGCATGTACACCGAGCAGTTGCTGTCCTTGCTGGAAATTCCGTTGTGCCGTGACTGGGCTGCGGTCAGCCGGGCCCTGGACCAGCAACGCCTGGCCTTCTTCCCGCTGCAGGACTGGGCGCCGCAGTTGCAGCGCATGATCGACCTGCGCAACACCCTAGGCCTGCGTTCGCCCATCCATTCGCTGGCCCGGGTGCTCAACCCGCTGGCTGCGCGTTGTGGCCTGCAGAGCATCTTCCACCCCGGCTACCAGGCAGTACACCGCGAGGCCAGCCGCCTGCTGGGCGACCATGTCGTGGTAATCAAGGGTGATGGCGGCGAGATCGAGGTCAACCCCGATGTCATCAGCCATCTATACGGCACCACCGCCGGCGAAGCCTGGGACGAGGAATGGCCAGCGCTGAGCGAACGCCGCCACGTGAAGCCGGCAAGCCTGCAGCCGGAGCAATTGCTGGCGGTCTGGCGCGGCGAGGCCGAGGACAGCTACGGTGAAATGGCAGTGGTCGCGACCATCGCCCTTGCCCTGCGCGGCCTGGGCCAAGACCGTGAGCAGGCTTTCGCCACGGCACGCGGTTACTGGGGCGCACGCAACCAATCTAATAACTAGATAGTAAGAGTGCAGTCTTTGCGCTAGTTATTCGAACGTTTTTCCCTAGACTGGGCTCCAACGACAAACAACTTTGTTCCGAGGAGCTCACCATGGGCCTTTTGATCGACGGCCGCTGGCATGACCAGTGGTATGAAAACGGCAAGGACGGCACGTTCAAACGCGAAAACGCCCAACGCCGCAATCAGCTGCCCGCTCCCGAAGCTGGCCGTTATCACCTGTACGTCTCGCTGGCCTGCCCATGGGCGCACCGCACCCTGATCTTCCGTGCCCTCAAGGGCCTGGAGCCACTGATCGACGTGTCGGTGGTCAGCTGGCTGATGCAGGACCATGGCTGGACTTTCGACCAGCAGCAAGGTTCCAGCGGCGACCACCTCGACGCGCTGCAGTACCTCCACCAGCGCTACACCCAGGATGACCCGCACTACACTGGCCGCGTGACTGTACCGGTGCTGTGGGACAAGAAAGAGAAACGCATCGTCAACAACGAGTCGTCGGAGATCATCCGCATCTTCAACAGCGCGTTCAATGAACTGACCGGCAATACACTGGACCTGTACCCAGAGCCACTGCGCCCGACCATCGAGGCGCTGAACGAGCGCATCTACCCGGCGGTGAACAACGGCGTTTATCGCGCAGGCTTTGCCACTACGCAGGAAGCCTACGAGGCTGCGTTTGACGAAGTGTTCAACGAACTGGACTACCTGGAAGACTTGCTGAGCCGCAACCGCTACCTGGCCGGGGAATACCTGACCGAGGCCGATGTGCGCCTGTTCACCACCCTGGTGCGCTTCGATGCGGTGTACCACGGGCACTTCAAGTGCAACCTGCGCCGCCTGAGCGACTATCACAACCTGTCGAACTGGCTGCGTGAGCTGTACCAGTGGCCGGGGGTGGCGGGCACAGTGGACATGGAGCATATCCAGAAGCACTACTACATGAGCCACAAGACCATCAACCCGAACGGGATCGTGCCCAAGGGGCCACTGCAGGACTTCAATCTGCCGCATGATCGGGAGCGGTTGGCAGGCAAGGGGATTTGGCAGGCTTGAGATTGCAGGGGCTGCTTTGCAGCCCATCGCGACACAAGGCCGCTCCTACAGGGTATCGCTGTCTCCTGTAAGAGCGGCCTTGTGTCGCGATGGGCCGTAAAGCGGCCCCAACGATTTCAGCTGTTCTGCGAGCCTTCGAACCAGGCCAGCTTGTCACGCAACTGCACCACTTCCCCGACAATCACCAGGGTCGGCGCATGCACTTCATGCTGCGCCACCAGGTCCGGCAAGTCCGCCAGGGTGCCGGTGAACACCCGCTGATTACGCGTAGTCCCCTGCTGCACCAGCGCCGCAGGGGTACTGGCCGCGCGGCCATGGCGAATCAGCTCGGCACAGATGGTCGGCAACCCCACCAAGCCCATGTAGAACACCAGGGTCTGCGCCGGCGCTACCAGGTCATGCCACGGCAGATTGCTGGTGCCATCCTTCAGGTGCCCGGTCACGAAACGCACCGATTGGGCATAGTCGCGGTGAGTCAGCGGAATCCCGCCATAGGCGGAACAACCGCTGGCTGCGGTAATGCCCGGCACCACCTGGAACGGGATGCCGTGCTCGGCCAGCTCTTCGATCTCTTCGCCGCCCCGGCCGAAGATGAACGGGTCGCCGCCCTTCAGGCGCAGCACACGCTTGCCCTGCCGGGCCAGGTCGACCAGCAGGCGGTTGATCTGGTCCTGCGGCACGGCATGGTCGGCGCGACGCTTGCCCACGTAGATACGCTCGGCATCACGTCGGCACATCTCGATAATCGCCGGTGCCACCAGGCGGTCGTACAGCACCACGTCGGCCTGCTGCATCAGGCGCAAGGCGCGGAAGGTCAGCAAGTCCGGATCGCCCGGGCCAGCCCCCACCAGGTACACCTCACCGCCCTGCTGCACCGGTGCACCGTCGACCATCGCCTGCAGCAGGCGCTCGGCCTCGGCGCCCTGCCCGGCCAGCTGACGCTCGGCAATCGGCCCTTGGAACACGGTTTCCCAGAAGCCTCGGCGCTGGTTAACGTCCGGGTACAAGGCCTTGACCTTGTCGCGGAAGCGTGCGGCCAGGCCGGCCAGTTCGCCGTAGGCGGACGGGATCCAGGCCTCCAGCTTGGCGCGAATCAAACGCGCCAGCACCGGAGCATCACCGCCACTGGACACCGCAACCACCAACGGCGAACGGTCGACGATCGCCGGGAAGATCACCGTGCACAGGGCCGGCGCATCCACCACGTTGACCGGCAGGCTGAGGGCCTGCGCATCCGCCGACACCTGGGCATTGAGCCCAGGGTCGTCGGTGGCCGCAATCACCAGCCGGCAACCGACCAGGTCGGCTGCCTGATAGCCGCGCACCAGCACCTCGCCGCCACCTTCCCGGGCCAGCGCGGCCAACTGGCCGTCGACATCCGGTGCAACCACGCGCAGCGCGGCGCCGGCGTCGGCCAGCAGGCGCGCTTTGCGCAAAGCGATCTCACCGCCGCCAACGACCAGCACGCGGCCGCCCTGCAGCTTGTGGAACAGCGGCAGGTAATCCATTTAGCGGATGACCTCGACGCCGCCCATGTAAGGCTTCAGCACTTCTGGCACACGGATGGAACCATCGGCCTGCTGGTAGTTTTCCAGTACGGCAACCAAGGTACGGCCTACGGCCAGGCCGGAGCCGTTGAGGGTATGCACCAGCTCTGGCTTGCCGGTTTCCGGGTTGCGCCAGCGGGCCTGCATGCGGCGCGCCTGGAAATCGCCGCAGTTGGAGCACGAGCTGATTTCGCGGTACTTGTCCTGGCTTGGTACCCACACTTCCAGGTCGTAGGTCTTCACCGCGCCAAAGCCCATGTCGCCGGTGCACAGGGCCAGCACGCGGTACGGCAGCTCCAGCAGCTGCAGCACGCGCTCGGCGTTGGCAGTCAGGCCTTCCAGGGCTTCCATCGACTTGGACGGCTCGACCACCTGTACCATCTCGACCTTGTCGAACTGGTGCTGGCGGATCATGCCGCGGGTGTCACGGCCGGAAGCACCGGCTTCGCTGCGGAAGCACGGGGTGTGGGCAACCAGCTTCAGTGGCAGCTGCTTGGCATCGAGGATTTCACCGGCCACCAGGTTGGTCAGCGACACTTCGGCAGTCGGGATCAGGTAGAAGTCGGCCTCGCCTTCGCGGCTGATCTTGAACAGGTCTTCCTCGAACTTCGGCAGCTGGCCGGTACCCTGCAGGGCCGGGGCCTGGACCAGGTACGGGGTGTAGTGCTCCTCGTAACCGTGCTCGCCGGTGTGCAGGTTGATCATGAACTGCGCCAGGGCGCGGTGCAGGCGGGCAACTGGACCACGCAGCACGGCAAAACGCGCGCCAGACAGCTTGGCGGCAGCTTCGAAGTCCAGGCCACCGCTGACTTCGCCGAGGGCGACATGGTCCTTGATTTCGAAGTCGAAAGCCTTCGGCGTACCCCAACGGCGCACTTCGACGTTGTCGTCTTCGCTGGCACCAACCGGTACGCTGGCGTCCGGCAGGTTGGGGATGGTCAGCAGGATGCCATCCAGTTCGGCCTGGATGCCGTCCAGTTCGGTCTTGCCGGCAGCCAGTTCGTTGGCCATGCGCTCGACGTCAGCCATCAGCGGCGCAATATCTTCGCCCTTGGCCTTGGCCTGGCCGATGGACTTGGAACGGGCGTTACGCTCGGCCTGCAGCTGCTCGGTGCGGGTCTGCACCGCCTTGCGGCGCTCTTCCAGTGATTCGATGCGCGCGACATCCAGGCTGAAGCCACGGGAGGCCAGGCGATCCGCCACTTCCTGAAGTTGGCCGCGTAACAGTTTGGAATCGAGCATATCGTTCTCTCGTTATGTGTAGGTGTTGGTTCAGAATCGGGTCAGGGACAGGCCGGCCCAGGTCGCGAGCAGCCCGCCCACCACGCTGATACCGGTATAGCCCAAAGCCAGGGGCACTTGCCCGCTTTCCAGCAGGCGTACGGTATCCAGCGAAAAGGAGGAAAAAGTCGTCAGGCCGCCGAGGAAGCCGACGATCAGCCCGGCGCGCAGCTCGACCGGCGCGATCGGCTTGTGCAAGAACAGACCATAAAGCAGGCCGATCAGCAGGCAGCCAACCAGGTTGACCGCCAGCGTACCGAGATAGAAGTGCCGTGGCCAGTGGGCAGACACCCAGTTGGTGGTGGCAAAGCGCAACAAGGTACCGGCAATACCGCCAGCGCTGACGGCGGCAATCAGTGCAATCACGGCTTTCTCCGTTGGCGGGGGCTGTTGCGGTCAAGGTCGGCAAGGTGGCGCAGCTTCTCGCCAATCTTCAGTTCCAGGCCACGGGGCACCGGCTGGTAGTACTGGCGCGGCTCGAGTTCCTCGGGGAAGTAGTCTTCGCCGGCGGCATAGGCGTCGGGTTCATCGTGGGCATAGCGGTACTCGTCGCCGTAGCCCAGTTGCTTCATCAGCTTGGTCGGGGCGTTGCGCAGGTGCAACGGCACTTCCAGCGAGCCATGCTCGGCAGCCTCGCGCAGGGCGGTCTTGAAGCCCATGTACACCGCGTTGCTCTTCGGCGCACAGGCAAGGTAGGTGATGGCCTGGGCCACCGCCAGTTCGCCCTCGGGGCTGCCCAGGCGCTCTTGCACATCCCAGGCCGCCAGGCACAGGCTGAGCGCGCGCGGGTCGGCGTTGCCGATGTCTTCGCTGGCCATGCGCACCACGCGGCGGGCAATGTACAGCGGATCGCAGCCGCCATCGAGCATGCGCGCGAACCAGTACAGGGCGCCATCGGGGTTGGAGCCACGCACTGACTTGTGCAGCGCGGAAATCTGGTCGTAGAACGCCTCGCCACCCTTGTCGAAGCGGCGGCGGCTGTCGCCGAGCAGGCTCTCCAACATCTCGACATCGATCTCGCTGCCGTCTTCAGCCAGGTCCGAGGCGTTTTCCAGGAAGTTGAGCATGCGCCGGCCATCGCCGTCGGCGGCGGCCATCAGCATCTTGAAGGCGTCATCGCCAACCCGCAGGTTGCGCTTGCCCAGGCCGCGCTCTTCCGTCAACGCGCGGTTGACCAGCTTGCGCAGCGCCGCCTCGTCCAGGCTCTTGAGCACATACACCCGCGCCCGCGACAGCAGTGCGTTGTTCAGCTCGAACGACGGGTTTTCGGTGGTGGCGCCAATGAACAGCAGGGTGCCGTCTTCCACATAGGGCAGGAAGGCATCCTGCTGCGACTTGTTGAAGCGGTGCACTTCGTCGACGAACAGAATGGTTCGGCGGCCGTACTGGCCAGCCTGCTGCTTGGCCACCTCGACCGCCTGGCGAATCTCCTTCACCCCGGCCAATACCGCCGACACCGTTTCGAAGTGCGCATCGCAGAACTGCGCCAGCAGCCGCGCGAGGGTGGTCTTGCCCACCCCCGGCGGCCCCCAGAAGATCATCGAGTGCAGCGCACCCTGCTCCAGCGCTTCGCGCAGCGGTTTGCCGCGCGCCAGCAGGTGCTCCTGGCCGACGTACTCGTCCAGGTTGGACGGGCGCAGACGAGCGGCCAGGGGCTGGGCGACGGGTTCGCTTCGAAACAGGTCCATGGCGAGCTCTGGTTACTCCTTGATGACGTCCGCGCCTTTGGGGATGTCGAACTTGAACTTGCTGTCCGGCACCGCCTGGTTGGCTTTCACGCCATTGAACAGGATGTTGGTGCGCTGGCCGACGCTGTCGATCAGTTGCATGTCGTTGATCAGGCCCTTGCGGAACGACACGCGCAGCGAGTCGAACAGGGTGTCCTTGGTCTTCGGCTTGAGGGTGAAGTCCATCACTTCGCCCTGCTCCTTCGAGCTGATGTCGAAGCTCTGGCTGATCTTCGACACGTCACCGGACAGCAGCAGCGCCGGGGTCTGGTTCAAGCGCTGGTCGAGCTTCTTGATGGTCGCCTGTTCCAGGTCCGGGTCCCACAGGGTGACGTTCTTGCCGTCGGATACCACCACCTGCTCCTGCGGCGCATCGGTGTGCCAGTAGAACAGGCCCGGGCGCTTGACGGTCATCTTGCCGGAGGTTTCCTGCAGGCTGGTGCCGCCGGCGTCCAGGGTCAGCTGGGAAAAGTTGGCCTCGATGGTCTGCGACTTTTCCAGCAATTGGGTCAGGCGTTGTACGTCTTGCTCACCGGCAAAAGCCGATACGGTGGCCGACACAGAAGCCGCGGCCAGGGCAGAAACCAACAGCATGCGAATCGCGCGCATGGGAGTCCTCATCGAGCATTGAAAAGGCCGGGCGCCACCGTTGGCGCCCGGCAAGGTGTTCGTCAGTCGCGCGGGCCGCCCGGGGCGATCACTTCCCGCGAGCCGTTGCTGTTCATGGGGGTGACCACGCCGGCCATTTCCATGGCTTCGATCATGCGGGCGGCGCGGTTGTAGCCGATCTTCAGTTTGCGCTGCACGGCCGAGATGGACGCGCGGCGGCTTTCCAGCACGAACTGCACGGCCTCATCATACAGGGCGTCGCTTTCCGAATCTTCGCCATCGCCACCACCGCCGCCGCCTTCGAAGCCGCTGCCGGCCTCCTCGACACCGTTGAGGATGTCGTCGTTGTAGTCCGGAGCGCCGCGCAGCTTCCACGCTTCGACGACGCGGTGCACCTCGTCGTCGGAGACGAACGCGCCGTGCACACGAATCGGCAGGCTAGTGCCCGGCGGCATGTACAGCATGTCACCGTGGCCCAGCAACTGCTCGGCACCACCCTGGTCGATGATGGTCCGCGAGTCGATCTTGCTCGATACCTGGAATGCCATGCGGGTCGGGATGTTGGCCTTGATCAGGCCGGTAATCACGTCCACCGACGGGCGCTGGGTAGCGAGGATCAGATGGATACCGGCGGCCCGCGCCTTCTGGGCAATACGGGCGATCAGCTCTTCGACCTTCTTGCCGACGATCATCATCATGTCGGCGAATTCGTCGACCACCACCACGATGGTCGGCAGGGTTTTCAGCGCAGGCGGCTCGTCGTCCATGCTCTCGCGGCGGTACAGCGGGTCATGGATGATCTCGCCGGCTTCCTGGGCGTCCTTGATCTTGCGGTTGAAGCCGGCCAGGTTACGCACGCCCATGGCCGCCATCAGCTTGTAGCGCCGCTCCATCTCGGCCACGCTCCAGCGCAAGGCGTTGGCGGCGTCCTTCATGTCGGTGACCACCGGGCACAGCAGGTGCGGGATGCCCTCGTAGATCGACAGTTCGAGCATTTTCGGGTCGATCATGATCAGCCGCGCGTCTTCCGGGCTGGACTTGAACAGGATCGACAGGATCATCGCGTTCACACCCACCGACTTACCGGAACCGGTAGTACCGGCCACCAACAGGTGCGGCATCTTGGCCAGGTCGGTGATCACCGGCTTGCCGCCGATGTCGTGGCCCAGGGCCAGGGTGACCGGCGATTTCTGCTCGTCGTACTGCGGCGTGGCCAGCACTTCGGAGAAACGCACCATCTGCCGGTTCTCGTTGGGGATCTCGATACCCACGGTGGTCTTGCCGGGGATGACCTCGACCACACGCACACTGGTCACTGCCAGCGAACGCGCCAGGTCCTTGGCCAGGTTGGCGATACGGCTGACCTTCACACCGGCGGCCGGCTGGATTTCGTAACGGGTAATCACCGGGCCCGGGTGGATCGAGTCCACCGCCACTTCCACGCCGAATTCCTTGAGTTTGATTTCCAGCAGCTGGCCGACACCGGCCAGGGATTCCGGCGAGTACTCGATCTTCTTCTGTTCGGCCGGGTCGAGGATGGAGATCGACGGCAAGGTGCCTTCCACCGCGCTGTCGACGAACAGCGGCGCCTGCTTCTCCTTCATCACCCGCTTGCTCGGCTCCGGCGCCCTGGCGGGTGTCGGCGGCACGATCATCGGGGCCGCGGCAGGTGGTTCGCGAGAGATTACCGGCTCACGAGGTGCCGGCGACTCGCGTGGCACCACAGGCTCGCGCGACAGGGTTGGCTCACGTGGTTCGACCGGCTGGGCAGGTGCTTCTTCACGCTTGAAAATGCGCTCGCGCAGCGCCGGCTTGGCCGGTTCGCGCTTGTCGGCGGTCATTGGCGCGGCCTTGACCACCGGTTCATCCTCACGCAGCTGCGCCTCCAGGCGCTTGCGCTCGTTGCGCGCTTCCCACCAACGGTTGGCGGCGCCCTGCACCAGCTCGAACAGGTCGAGGGTGATCTTGCCGGTCAGGTCCATCACCTTGAACCACGACAGGTCGGTGAACACGGTCAGGCCGAACAGGAACAGGGCAATGAACATCAGCGTGCTGCCCTGCACGTTCAGCAGGTTGCGCGCCAGGTCGCCGAGGCTCTCGCCCAATGCACCACCGGCGGAGAACGGCATGCTCGCAGGCGGGTGGAAATGGATATGGGCCAGCGCCGCACCAGACAGCACCAGAAACACCAGGCCGATCAGCCGCCAGGAGAACAGCCAGCCGCTCCAGTCCCAGGGCTGGTGGCGTTCGCGGAAGATCTGCCAGGTCTTTATCGCCAGCAGCAGCGGGAAGATGTAGGCGAAGTACCCCAGCACCATGAACAGGATGTCGGCGAAGTAGGCACCGGCACGCCCGGCGGCGTTCTGCACCTGGTCGACGTTGCTGGTGTGGCTGAAGCCCGGGTCCGACGTATCGTAGGTCAGCAGCGCCATCCACAGGTACAGGCACAGGGCGCCGACAGCGATCAACGCACCTTCCTTGAGGCGATAATGCAGCTGCTGCCGCCACAGAGGGACGGGCAAGGGAGCTGGAGTTGCGGTGGATTTCTTCAAAACGCGTCTATTCCTGCGCGTGCTGCGCGTCCAATAGTGATCGGCCGACGGTGCGGCCAATGAACCACTACTTTTAACATTACTGCCCGCCAGCCGCCATGGCGGCACGCCAGATGGGGATTTGGCCGGGGGCGACTTTCATATAGCTGCAATTTGAGCATGCATTTTCTTTTGTGACAAAGGCTTATGCTGTGTTTTTGCACAGGTGTGACAGCAAATGTAGCGGATGGTGCCTGCGGTTTCATGAATGTGTAGGAAATTGCCTATTTTCATCACCTGTGCCGGCCTCTTCGCGGGCTTGCCCGCTCCCACAGGTACCCCGCAGGCTTCAGAGCCTGCACATGGCCTGTGGGAGCGGGCGCGCCCGCGAATAAGCCAAAGAGATTGACCCTGCTTTTCACCCGCGCCATGCTGCCCTCTCCCCTCCCCCACCGCACGATAGACCATGCTCACCTGGCTGACCCGCGACTCGCTGACCTTCCCGCCTCTGGAAAAGGCCCTGCATGACCCCAACGGCCTGCTCGCTGCCGGCGGCGACCTGAGCCCCGAGCGCCTGGTGCAGGCCTATCGCCATGGCTGCTTCCCGTGGTATCAGGACGGCCAGCCGATCCTCTGGTGGTCACCCGACCCGCGCACGGTGCTGCTCCCGGACCAGCTGCACGTGTCGCGCTCGCTGGCCAAGCTGATGCGCCAGGGCCGCTACCAGGTCAGCTTCGACACAGACTTCCCGGCGGTGATCGCCGCCTGCGCCGCGCCACGTGACTACGCCGACGGCACCTGGATCACCGACACCATGCGTGCCGCCTACTGCGAGCTGCACCGACGCGGCATCGCCCATTCGGTGGAGGTGCGCCAGGACGGCGAGCTGGTCGGTGGTCTGTATGGCTTGGCCATGGGCCAGTTGTTCTTCGGTGAATCGATGTTCAGCCGCGCCGACAACGCTTCCAAGGTCGGCTTCGTGACTTTGGTCAACCACCTGCGCCAAGCCGGTTTCGTCCTCATCGACTGCCAGATGCCAACCAACCATTTGCACAGCCTGGGAGCCCACGCCATCAGCCGCGCCGAGTTTGCCGACTACCTGGCACGCCACCTCGACCAGCCCAACAGCGCCACATGGCTTTCCTAGGCGAGTTCCCGTAGCTGGCTTACACTTAAACAAAGTCTCACCGAGGGGGTTGATCATGACAGAGTTGGCGCGGTTGAAGTTCTATGCCACTCAACCCCACTCCTGCAGCTACCTGCCCGACGAACAGGCAACCACGCTGTTCCTCGACCCCAGCCAGCCGATGGACGTGCACGTGTACGCCGATTTGTCGGAAATGGGCTTCCGCCGCAGTGGAGACCACCTGTACCGCCCGCACTGCCAGAACTGCAATGCCTGCGTGCCGGCACGCATCCCGGCGGCGCGCTTCATCCCAAACCGCCAGCAACGGCGCATCCTCAAGCGCAACGCCGACCTGACCGTGACCGCTGCACGTCCAGCGTTCAAGGAAGAGTACTTCGAACTGTACCGGCGCTATATCGAAACGCGCCATGCCGACGGTGACATGTACCCACCCAGCCGCGATCAGTTCTCCACCTTCCTGGTGCGCGACCTGCCGTTCTGCTGGTTCTATGAGTTCCGCCTGGAAGGCCGCTTGATGGCGGTGGCGGTGTGCGACCTGCTGCCCAACGGCCTGTCGGCTGTGTACACCTTCTACGAACCGGACGAAGAACGCCGGAGCCTGGGCCGCTTTGCCATTCTCTGGCAGATTACCGAAGCCCTGCGCCAGGACCTGGAAGCGGTTTACCTGGGTTACTGGATCAAGAACTGCAAGAAAATGAACTACAAGACACAGTATCGACCTATCGAATTGCTGATAAACCAGCGCTGGGTCACCCTCAACTGAAAGGCATTGGCTTGACACACAGTTTTCGGGCATAATCCACGCCACTTTTTTGCCCGGTGCGGTTATGCGTCGGGCCAACACTGGATCCGAGGGCTCTACTGCATGTCGAAAGAAGACAGCTTCGAAATGGAAGGTACTGTCGTCGACACCCTGCCCAACACCATGTTCCGCGTGGAGTTGGAAAACGGGCACGTCGTAACCGCGCACATCTCCGGAAAGATGCGCAAGAACTACATCCGTATTCTCACTGGCGACAAGGTCCGCGTCGAACTGACGCCCTACGACCTGAGCAAGGGCCGCATCACTTACCGTGCGCGCTAAGCTCAAGCCATGAAAAAGCCCGGCCATGTGCCGGGCTTTTTTGTGCCTTCAGGATTGTAGGGGGCTGCTTTGCAGCCCCATCTATCACGCAACCTCAGCCGTGGTCTCGAAGTCGAACACCAGCTCGCCATCGCGCAGGTCGACGTGCACCACGCCACCATGCTCGGCCAGTTCGCCAAACAGGATCTCCTCGGCCAGCGGCCGCTTGATCTTGTCCTGGATCAGCCGCGCCATCGGCCGCGCACCCATCTGCACGTCGTAGCCCGAGGCCGCCAGCCAACCGCGCGCATCATCGCTGACCTCCAGCAGCACACGCTTGTCTTCCAGCTGCGCCTGCAGTTCGATAAGGAACTTGTCGACGATGCTCTTGATCGTCTCGTGGCTCAGGCGGCCGAACTGGATGATGGTGTCCAGGCGGTTGCGGAACTCCGGCGTGAAGCTCTTGCGGATGACTTCCATGGCATCGGACGCATGGTCCTGATGGGTAAAGCCGATCGAGGCCCGCGCGGCGGTTTCAGCGCCAGCGTTGGTGGTCATGATCAGGATCACGTTGCGGAAGTCGGCCTTGCGCCCGTTGTTGTCGGTCAGGGTGCCGTGGTCCATCACCTGCAGCAGCAGGTTGAAGACTTCCGGGTGGGCCTTCTCGATTTCGTCGAGCAGCAATACGCAGTGCGGTTGCTTGGTGATCGCCTCGGTCAGCAAACCACCCTGATCGAAGCCAACATAGCCAGGAGGCGCACCGATCAGGCGCGACACGGTGTGGCGCTCCATGTACTCGGACATGTCGAAGCGCACCAGCTCAACCCCCAGCGCCTTGGCCAGCTGCCGTGCAGCTTCGGTCTTGCCGACGCCGGTCGGGCCGGCGAACAGGAACGAACCGACAGGCTTGTCCGGCGACTTGAGGCCGGCGCGGGACAGCTTGATAGCGGTGGCCAGCGAATCGATCGCCTGGTCCTGACCAAATACGGTCAATTTCAAGTCACGCTCGAGGTTGCGCAGCAGTTCCTTGTCGGAACTGGTGACGTGCTTCGGCGGAATGCGCGCAATCTTGGCGACGATGTCTTCGACCTGCGGCACGTCGATGCGCTTGACGCGGTTGGCCTCCGGCTGCAGGCGCTGGTAGGCACCGGCTTCATCGATCACGTCGATGGCCTTGTCCGGCATGTGCCGGTCATTGATGTAGCGCGAGGCCAGTTCAGCGGCGGCGCGCAAGGCTTCGTCGCTGTACTCGATGTTGTGGTGGCTTTCGAAGCGCCCTTTCAGGCCACGCAGGATGCCCACGGTGTCTTCGACCGACGGCTCGCTGACATCAACCTTCTGGAAGCGCCGTGCCAGGGCACGGTCCTTCTCGAAAATGCCGCGGAATTCCTGGAAGGTGGTCGAACCGATGCAACGGATCTCACCGGACGACAGCAGCGGCTTGAGCAGGTTGGACGCATCCATCACCCCGCCCGACGCCGCACCGGCACCAATGATGGTGTGGATTTCATCGATGAACAGGATCGCCTGCGGGCGCTTGCGCAGCTCGCCGAGCAGCGCCTTGAAGCGCTTCTCGAAATCGCCACGGTATTTGGTACCCGCCAGCAGTGCGCCGAGGTCGAGGGAATACACCACGCTCTGCGCCAGCAGGTCGGGCACCTGGCCATCGACGATGCGCTTGGCCAGGCCTTCGGCAATGGCGGTCTTGCCCACGCCTGCCTCACCCACCAGCAGCGGGTTGTTCTTGCGCCGACGGGCAAGGATTTGCGCCACGCGCTCCACTTCCTGCTCGCGGCCAACCAGCGGGTCGATACGGCCGGCACGGGCCAGCTCGTTCAGGTTGCTGGCATAGGCATCCAGCGGGTTGCTCGAAGAGGCGGTATCGCCGCCCTCTTCGTCCTGCATTTCCTGGTCGCTTTCGGAATGCGAACCATGGCCCGGCACCTTGGAGATGCCATGGGCGATGTAGTTGACCACGTCAATACGGGCCACGCTCTGCTGCTTGAGCAGGAACACGGCCTGGCTTTCCTGTTCGCTGAAGATCGCAACCAGCACGTTGGCGCCAGTGACTTCACGCTTGCCGGAGCTTTGCACGTGGAACACGGCACGCTGCAGTACACGCTGGAAGCCCAGGGTCGGCTGGGTTTCACGATCTTCGTCGTTGACCGGAATCAGGGGTGTGGTGGAATCGATGAACTCTTGCAGGTCGTGCTTGAGTTTGTCGAGATTGGCGCCACAGGCGCGCAGAACGGTCGCGGCAGCCTCATTGTCAAGGAGTGCCAGCAGCAGATGTTCGACGGTCATGAACTCATGACGCTTCGAACGAGCCTCCTTGAAGGCAAGATTGAGGGTGACTTCGAGCTCGCGGTTTAACATAGCTTCACCTCATACCCAAGTGGTCGGCGATTAACCGTCCTTCTCGATTTCACAGAGTAGCGGATGCTGGCTTTCCCTGGCGTATTGGTTGACCTGCATAGCCTTTGTTTCGGCGATGTCACGGGTAAACAATCCGCACACTGCCCGCCCTTCGGTATGGACGGTCAGCATGATCTTGGTCGCCAGCTCGCGGTTCAGATTGAAGAACGTCTCGAGCACTTCGACGACGAAATCCATCGGCGTGTAGTCATCGTTGAACAAAACCACCTTGTACATAGGTGGCGCCTGCAGGATCGGCTTGGCTTCCTGAACTGCAAGACCTGAGCCGTCGTCCTCATTCGATTGCGGGCGATCCTGATTGAATGTTAGTCGAATCTCACTAGGTGCATGCATGGAAAGAATTTCATCATGAGCGACAGGTTAAGGTTGTGGGTTGACTGCGAAGGGCACGGCCAGCGCAGGCGCCGGGCGACCTTGACTATCGGCAAAACGGTGTTACAACCAATAAGAACCCACCGTGGTCGATAAAGATCCGCGCAGTCAACCAGATTTTTCGCATGGTTCGTATGCGGATGAGTGGATGATACTCCAGTGATGGAGTCCTTTGCAGAGGGACATAGGGATGGCAAGCGGTAAAGTCAAGTGGTTCAACAATGCCAAGGGCTACGGATTCATCAATGAAGAGGGCAAGGATGAAGACTTGTTCGCTCATTACTCAGCCATCCAGATGGACGGATACAAGACGCTCAAGGCCGGCCAGGCCGTGAGTTTCGAGATTATCCAAGGCCCCAAAGGCCTGCACGCAGTCAAGATCTGCAGCGCTTCCACTGCCGCGCCTGCGCCGACCAGCGCACGGCCAGCCGGCAGCACTGCCGACGCCTGATCTGCTGAGCCGCCTGCCGGTATACGAACAAGCCGGCCGCTTCTTTAATGGAAGCGGCCGGTTTTCCATTGCCCTACATATGCTTGATCATTTCATCGCCAAAGCCTGAACTGCTCACCAGTGTGGCGCCGTCCATCAGGCGCTCGAAGTCATACGTCACGGTCTTGGCGGCAATCGCGCCGTTGGTACCCTTGATGATCAGGTCTGCCGCCTCGGTCCAGCCCATGTGCCGCAGCATCATCTCCGCCGACAGGATCACCGAACCCGGGTTGACCTTGTCCTGCCCGGCATACTTGGGCGCGGTGCCGTGGGTGGCCTCGAACATGGCCACGGTGTCGGACAGGTTGGCACCCGGCGCAATGCCGATACCACCCACTTCCGCCGCCAGGGCGTCGGACAGGTAGTCACCGTTGAGGTTGAGGGTGGCGATCACGTCGTACTCGGCCGGGCGCAGCAGGATCTGCTGCAGCATGGCGTCGGCGATGGCGTCCTTGACGATGACCTCGCGCCCACTCTTGGGGTTCTTGAACTTCATCCACGGGCCACCATCGAGCAACTCGGCCCCGAACTCGTCGCGCGCCACTTCATAACCCCAGTCCTTGAAGGCACCCTCGGTGAACTTCATGATGTTGCCCTTGTGCACCAGGGTCAGCGACTCGCGGTCGTTATCCACCACGTACTGCAGGGCCTTGCGCACCAAGCGCTTGGTGCCCTCGCGAGACACCGGCTTGACGCCAATGCCGCAGTCCTGGTCGAAGCGGATCTTGGTAACGCCCATTTCCTCCTTGAGGAACTTGATCACCTTGTTCGCCTCTGGCGAGCCGGCCTTCCACTCGATGCCGGCATAGATATCCTCGGAGTTCTCGCGGAAGATCACCATGTCCACATCACCTGGCTTCTTCACCGGGCTGGGCACGCCCTGGAACCACAGCACCGGGCGCAGGCACACGTACAGGTCCAGTTGCTGGCGCAAGGCCACGTTGAGCGACCGGATACCCCCGCCCACCGGCGTGGTCAGCGGCCCCTTGATCGACACCACGTAATCACGCACGGCATCGAGGGTTTCCTGCGGCAACCAGGTGTCCTGGTCGTACACCTGGGTGGCTTTTTCGCCAGCGTACACCTCCATCCAGGCGATCTTGCGTTTGCCGCCGTAGGCCTTCTGCACGGCGGCGTCGACCACCTTGATCATTACCGGCGAGACATCGACGCCAATCCCGTCGCCCTCGATATAGGGAATGATCGGGTTGTCAGGAACGTTGAGCGAATGGTCGGCATTGACGGTGATCTTGGTGCCGTCGGTCGGAACCTTGATTTTCTGGTATCCCATGCTTGCACTACTCCGCTGTCGGGTGTGATTGGACATCATGCGATCCACTGAGCCTAAACCACATCTGCCGACCTGCAAGGCATGCGACAACCCGCCACATTGCCGCTTAGTCTTTGGTCTTATAAATGGGCCGATATCACTTGGCCTTGCTGATTAGCCCGAATGGTTTGGTATACTCCGCCGCGACCGAAGGGTCATCGGGGCGATCCCTTGGAAAAATGCGGACCGCCCTTGGCCATGAATGGACACAAAGCCTGGCCATAAAGCCTGGGTTGTTACCGCAGCTCAGCACTTGACGCTCGACTGATGCATCCACCATCACCGCTCGCAGCCTCTCGACTTTCCGCTCATGGCGCTGCCAGGGCGATGCGCCTACCCTGCGCACCACGAGACTCGAGCACGCTCAGCACACAGAGAGTTAACCCGCATGCCCACCCGTTCCAAGATCATCTATACCTTCACCGACGAAGCCCCCGCCCTCGCCACTTACTCGCTGCTGCCAATCATCGAAGCTTTCACCGCTTCGGCTGACATCGCCGTCGAAACCCGCGACATCTCCCTGGCTGGCCGCATCCTCGCCGCCTTCCCGGAGCAACTGGGCGCAGAGAAGCAAGTAGGCGATCACCTGGCGGAACTGGGCCAGCTGGCTACCACCCCGGAAGCCAACATCATCAAGCTGCCGAACATCAGCGCCTCGGTACCGCAGCTGAAAGCCGCGATCAAGGAACTGCAAGGCAAGGGCTTCAACATCCCTGACTACGCCGACGAGCCGGCCACCGCGGAAGAGAAAGAATCCCGCGCCCGCTACGACCGCATCAAAGGTTCCGCCGTGAACCCGGTCCTGCGCGAAGGCAACTCCGACCGCCGCGCGCCGCTGTCGGTCAAGAACTACGCCCGCAAGCACCCGCACAAGATGGGCGCCTGGGCTGCCGACTCCAAGTCGCACGTTGCCCACATGACCCAGGGCGACTTCTACGGCAGCGAGAAAGCCGCACTGATCGAAGCTGACGACAGCCTGCGCATCGAGCTGGTCGGCAAAGACGGCAACACCACCGTACTGAAAGAAAAGACTGCGGTAAAAGCTGCCGAAGTCATCGACTGCGCCACCATGAGCCGCAAGGCCCTGAAAGCCTTCATTGCCGAGCAGATCGCCGATGCCAAGGCCTCCGGCGTGCTGCTGTCGGTACACCTGAAAGCCACCATGATGAAGGTCTCCGACCCGATCATGTTCGGCGTCATCGTCGAAGAGTTCTACAACGACGTGCTGGCCAAGCATGCCGCCGCCCTGGCTGAAGTTGGCTTCAACGCCAACAACGGCATCGGCGACCTGTATGCCCGCATCAAGGACCTGCCAGCCGAGAAGCAGGCCGAGATCGAAGCCGACATCCAGGCCCTGTACGCCCAGCGTCCGGCCCTGGCCATGGTCAACTCCGACAAAGGCATCACCAACCTGCACGTGCCGAGCGACGTCATCGTCGACGCCTCGATGCCGGCCATGATCCGTGACTCGGGCAAGATGTGGAACGCCGCTGGCGAACTGCAGGATGCCAAGGCGATCATCCCGGACCGCTGCTACGCCGGCATCTACCAGGCCACCATCGAAGACTGCAAAGCCAACGGCGCCTTCGACCCGACCACCATGGGCAGCGTACCGAACGTCGGCCTGATGGCACAGAAGGCCGAAGAATACGGCTCCCACGACAAGACCTTCCAGATCAAGGCCGACGGTGTCGTGCGCGTGGTCGACAGCAAAGGCCAGGTCGTTCTCGAGCAGAACGTCGAAGCCGGCGACATCTTCCGCATGTGCCAGGTCAAGGACGCGCCGATCCAGGACTGGGTCAAGCTGGCCGTCAACCGTGCCCGCCTGAGCAACACCCCTGCAGTGTTCTGGCTGGACCCGGCCCGCGCCCACGACGGCGTGATGATCGAGAAGGTGCAGAAGTACCTGAAGGATCACGACACCACCGGCCTGGACATCCGCATCCTGGCACCGGTCGACGCCATCAAGTTCTCCCTGGCCCGCATCCGCGAAGGCAAGGACACCATCTCGGTGACCGGCAACGTGCTGCGCGACTACCTGACCGACCTGTTCCCGATCATGGAACTGGGCACCAGCGCCAAGATGCTGTCGATCGTGCCGCTGATGAACGGCGGTGGCCTGTTCGAAACCGGCGCCGGCGGTTCGGCACCGAAGCACGTGCAGCAGCTGGTGGAAGAGAACTTCCTGCGTTGGGACTCGCTGGGTGAATTCCTGGCCCTGGCCGCTTCCCTGGAGCACCTGGGCAACACCTACGACAACCCGCGCGCCAAAGTGCTGGCCAATACCCTGGACCAGGCCACCGGCAAGTTCCTCGACACCAACAAGTCGCCTTCGCGCAAAGTTGGCGGTATCGACAACCGCGGCAGCCACTTCTACCTGACCCTGTACTGGGCCCAGGCCCTGGCTGCGCAGAACGACGACGCTGCCCTGCAGGCACGCTTCGCACCACTGGCCAAGACCCTGACCGAGAACGAGGAGACCATCGTCGCCGAGCTCAACGCCGTCCAGGGCAAGCCGGCCGACATCGGTGGCTACTACGCTCCGGATGCCGAGCTGACCGCCAAGGTGATGCGCCCAAGCCAGACCCTGAACAGCGCCATTGCCGCCCTGTAAGGTTCGCTTGAAGTAACAGCACAAACCCCGGCCACGCACCGGGGTTTGTGCTTTCTGGATAAACGATTTCTGGCCGCCAGCGCGGACTCTTTAGGAGCGGGTTTACCCGCGAATGCGATGGCGAATCCACTGACGCATTCGCGGGTAAACCCGCTCCCACAAGGGCTGTGCAGGCCTCTAAGGAGCTGTTCATGACCTGGCAACCCCACATCACCGTCGCCACCATCGTCGAACACGAAGGCAAGTTCCTTTTCGTCGAAGAGTTCAAAGCCAACCAGCACGTCTTCAACCAGCCCGCCGGCCACCTCGAACCCAACGAGACCCTGCCCCAGGCCGCCCTGCGCGAAACCCTCGAAGAAACCGCCTGGGAAGTCGAGCTCACCGGCGTGGTCGGCATCTACCTGTACACCGCCCCAAGCAACGGCGTGACCTACCAGCGCGTCTGCTTCGCCGCCCGCCCCGTGCGCCATCACGCCGACCTGGCACTGGACAGCGACATCGTCCGCGCCGTGTGGCTGACCCGCGACGAACTGCTGGCCGACCCTGCCCGCTGGCGCAGCGAACTGGTGCCACGCTGTCTCGACGATTACCTCAAAGGCCCCTTGCACAGCCTCGACCTGCTGCGCGACTGACGCGCCGCCGCAGGTTTGATAGAATTGGCGTTTTTCCCCCTTTGATACACACCGGTACCCATGACCAGCCCAGCACTCAAAGACCCCGCCAAGACCCGCGTCATCGTCGGCATGTCCGGCGGCGTGGACTCTTCCGTCTCCGCCCTTCTGCTCATGGAGCAGGGCTACCAGGTGGAAGGGCTGTTCATGAAGAACTGGGAAGAAGACGACGGCACCGAATACTGCACCGCCCGTGAAGACCTGGCCGACGCCCAGGCCGTGTGCGACCGCATCGGCATCAAGCTGCACACCGCCAACTTCGCCGCCGAATACTGGGACAACGTGTTCGAGCACTTCCTCGAAGAGTACAAGGCCGGCCGCACGCCCAACCCGGACATCCTCTGCAACCGCGAAATCAAGTTCAAGGCGTTCCTCGACTACGCCCTGTCGCTGGGTGCCGACCTGATCGCCACCGGCCACTACGTGCGCCGCCGCGACACCGGCGGGCTCACCGAACTGCTCAAGGGCCTGGACCCGAACAAGGACCAGAGCTACTTCCTGCACGCCGTCGGCGGCAAGGAAATCGCACGTACCCTGTTCCCGGTTGGCGAGCTGGAAAAGCCCGAAGTACGCGCCATTGCCGAAAAGCACGGCCTGGCCACCGCCAAGAAAAAGGATTCCACCGGCATCTGCTTCATCGGCGAGCGTCGCTTCAGCGACTTCCTCAAGCAATACCTGCCGGCCCAGCCGGGCAACATCGAGACCACCGACGGTGAAGTGATCGGCCGCCACCACGGCCTGATGTACCACACCATCGGCCAGCGCCAGGGCCTGGGCATTGGCGGCCTGAAGGACGCCGGTGACGAGCCGTGGTACGTGCTGCACAAGGACCTGACCCGCAACGTGCTGGTGGTCGGCCAGGGTAATGAACACCCGTGGCTGTTCTCCCGCGCCCTGCTCGCTTCGGAAATTTTCTGGGTCAACCCGGTCGACCTCAGCAACCCACGCCAGCTCACCGCCAAGGTGCGTTACCGCCAAAGCGACCAGCAGTGCACCCTGGAGCTGACCGAAAGCGGCTACCGCGCAGTGTTCGACGAACCGCAACGCGCCGTCACCCCGGGCCAGTCGGTGGTGTTCTACGACGGCGAAGTGTGCCTGGGCGGCGGCGTGATCGAAGCTGCCGAGCCGTGGAGCCCGCGTGCATGAGCAACCTGCAGGAGCAGCTGATTGCGTTGGGCGGTGTGTTCCAGGCCGCCGTACTGGTCGACCGCATCGCCCGCACCGGCCAGGCCAGCGAGGCCAACATCGGCTGCATGCTGGGCAGCCTGCTGGTCCGTGACCCCAAGGACACCCTGGAAGTTTTCGGCGGTGACGACCTGAACCTGCGCGACGGCTATCGCGCGCTGGTCGGTGCGCTGGAGCGCGACCCCAGCAGCCTGCAGCGCGAGCCACTGCGCTACGCCCTGTCGATGCTGGGCCTTGAACGCCAGTTGAACAAGCGCGGCGACCTGCTCGACACCATCGGCAACCGCCTGCCGCAAATCCAGTCCCAGGCCGAGCATTTTGGCCTGGTTCATGAAAACGTCATCGCTTCCAGCGGAGCCTTGTACCAGGACACCCTGAGCACCTTGCGCCAGCGCATCCAGGTGCATGGCGACATGCGCTTCCTGCAGCAGGCCAGCAACGCCTCGAAGATCCGCGCCCTGCTGCTGGCCGGCATCCGCGCCGCACGCCTGTGGCGCCAGCTGGGCGGGCACCGCTGGCAGCTGGTATTCAGCCGGCGCAAGCTGTTGAACGAACTGTACGACATGATGCGCAGCCCCTCCTGACAGGGGTTTGACAGTTCCGGCCTCATCGCCGGCAAGCCAGCTCCCGCAGGATATGCACTGTGCTCAAGACCGGTGCATTACCAGCGGGAGCTGGCTTGCTGGTGATAGGGCCAGAACAGGCAATGCACAATGCCACAGCTGATTTATGGCCCGACCTTTGGTCAGCCACCCGACTCGGGCGCGAAATTCATGTATGATATGCGCCCTTCCAAAAGCCTGACTGTCCGAGAACACCCCATGCAGCTCTCTTCGCTCACTGCGGTTTCCCCTGTAGACGGCCGTTATGCCGGCAAAACCCAGGCCTTGCGCCCCATTTTCAGCGAATTCGGCCTGATCCGTTTCCGCGCCCTGGTCGAAGTGCGCTGGCTGCAGCGCCTGGCCGCCCACCCGCAGATCGGCGAAGTGCCGGCGTTCTCCGCCGAAGCCAACGCCCTGCTGGACAGCCTGGCCACCGACTTCAAGCTCGAGCACGCCGAACGCGTCAAGGAAATCGAGCGCACCACCAACCACGACGTCAAGGCGATCGAATACCTCCTCAAGGAGCAGGCCGCCAAGCTGCCTGAGCTGGCCAAGGTCAGCGAGTTCATCCACTTCGCCTGCACCAGCGAGGACATCAACAACCTGTCCCACGCCCTGATGCTACGCGCCGGCCGTGACGAAGTGCTGCTGCCGCTGATGCGCCAGATCGCCGACGCCATCCGCGCCCTGGCTCACGCCCACGCCGACGTGCCCATGCTGTCGCGCACCCACGGCCAGCCGGCTTCGCCGACCACCCTGGGTAAAGAACTGGCCAACGTCGTGTACCGCCTGGAGCGCCAGATCGCCCAGGTTGCCGCCGTACCGCTGCTGGGCAAGATCAACGGCGCCGTGGGCAACTACAACGCCCACCTGTCGGCCTACTCGCAGATCGACTGGGAGCAGAACGCCCGCGCCTTCATCGAAGACGAGCTGGGCCTGCAGTTCAACCCGTACACCACCCAGATCGAGCCGCACGACTACATTGCCGAGCTGTTCGACGCCATCGCCCGCTTCAACACCATCCTGATCGACTTCGACCGCGATGTGTGGGGCTACATCTCGCTGGGCTACTTCAAGCAGAAGACCGTTGCCGGCGAAATCGGCTCGTCGACCATGCCGCACAAGGTCAACCCGATCGACTTCGAAAACTCCGAAGGCAACCTGGGTATCGCCAACGCGCTGTTCCAGCACCTGGCCAGCAAGCTGCCGATCTCGCGCTGGCAGCGTGACCTGACCGACTCCACCGTGCTGCGCAACCTGGGCGTGGGCTTTGCCCACAGCGTCATCGCCTACGAAGCCAGCCTGAAAGGCATCGGCAAGCTGGAAGTCAACGAAGCCCGCATTGCCGCCGACCTGGACGCCTGCTGGGAAGTGCTGGCCGAGCCGATCCAGACCGTGATGCGCCGCTTCAACATCGAAAACCCCTACGAGAAGCTCAAAGAGCTGACCCGTGGCAAGGGCATCACCCCAGAAGCGCTGCTGACCTTCATCGACGGCCTGGACATGCCAGCCGAAGCCAAGGCCGAGCTCAAGCAGCTGACCCCTGCTACCTACATCGGCAACGCGGCAGCACAGGCCAAACGCATCTAAGCTGACCGTCGCGTTCAACGCCCGGCCTGGCCGGGCGTTTTTATTCCCGGACGAAAATTACATTTTTTCAATAGGTTGAACATGAATCCTGATACTCCACTGCAGCTGCTCGGCGGCATCTCGGCCCGCGAATTCATGCGCGACTACTGGCAGAAGAAGCCGCTGCTGGTGCGCCAGGCATTCCCGGACTTCATCAGCCCGATCGACCCCGACGAGCTGGCCGGCCTGGCCCTGGAAGAGGAAGTAGAGTCGCGTATCGTGCTCGAGCACGGCGCGCACCCGTGGGAGCTGCGCCGCGGCCCGTTCACCGAAGATACCTTCGCCGAGCTGCCGGAAAAGGACTGGACCCTGCTGGTGCAGGCCGTGGACCAGTTCGTCCCGGAAGTAGCCGAACTGCTGCAAAACTTCCGCTTCCTGCCCAGCTGGCGCATCGATGACGTGATGATCAGCTTCGCCGCCCCTGGTGGCAGCGTCGGCCCGCACTTCGACAACTACGACGTGTTCCTGCTGCAGGGCCACGGCCAGCGCAACTGGAAAATCGGCCAGATGTGCAGCAGCGACAGCTCGCTGCTGGAGCACGCCGACCTGCGCATCCTCGCCGACTTCGAGCAGAGCGATGAGTGGACCCTGGAGCCGGGCGACATGCTCTACCTGCCACCACGCCTGGCCCACTACGGCGTGGCCGTGGACGACTGCCTGACCTACTCGGTAGGCTTCCGCGCGCCAAGCGCCGCCGAAGTGCTGACCCACTTCACCGATTTCCTCGGCCAGTTCCTGCCCGATGAAGAACGCTACAGCGACGCCGACGCCCAGCCGGTTAGTGACCCGCACCAGATCCAGCACGATGCCCTCGACCGCCTCAAGGCGCTGCTCGACAAGCACATGGGCGACAAGGACCTGCTGCTGACCTGGTTCGGCCAGTTCATGACCGAGCCACGCTACCCCGAGCAGATCGTCGGTGAAGAGCTGTCCGAGGAAGAACTGATCGATGCCCTGGAACAAGGCGCCATCCTGATCCGCAACCCGAGCGCGCGCCTGGCCTGGTCGGAGTTCGAAGAAGACCTGCTGCTGTTCGCCAGCGGCCGCAGCTGCCCGCTGCCGGGCAAACTGCGCGAGCTGCTGAAGCTGGTTTGCGCGGCCGACGCCCTGCACATCGACAACCTGGGCGAATGGCTGCAGGATGAAGATGGCCTTATGCTGGTACAGCAGCTGGTCAAACAAGGAAGCCTGGGATTCGCCAATGAATAAGATTCGTGTGCGCCTCGCCGACTGGCACAAGGACAACGCCGACATCCGCCGCATCCGCGAAGCGGTGTTCATTGCCGAACAGCACGTTCCACCAGAACTGGAGTGGGATTCGGATGACCCGACCGCCGCGCACTTCCTGGCCCTGGAAGGCGACTACCCGATCGGCACCGCGCGCCTGCTGCCTGACGGCACCATTGGCCGGGTCTCGGTGCTGAAGGACTGGCGCGGGCTGAAGGTGGGTGACGCGCTGATGAACGCGGTGATTGTCGAAGCACAGAACCGCGACCTTAAACAGCAGATGCTCAGCGCCCAGGTGCACGCCACGCCGTTCTACGAGCGGCTGGGCTTTCGCGTAGTCAGCGAAGAGTTCCTCGAAGCCGGCATCCCGCACGTGGACATGGTGCGCGACTCGCGCGCCTGATCCCTGTACCGGCCTCTTCGCGGGCTTGCCCGCTCCCACAAGGACCCCACAGATACTGAATGCTGTGCAGTACCTGTGGGAGCGGGCAAGCCCGCGAAGAGGCCGGCACAGCAAAATACATCTTCCCTGACAAAAACCTGTACATCCATCCAGATAAAACTTGCCTCCGCGCCCTCGCTTGCGCATCCTATCGCCCATCACCCCCGATGAAGCGTCCCCGGCCATGCGCCTGTTCCTCTGCGAAAAACCCTCCCAGGCAAAAGACATCGCCAAAGTGCTCGGCGCCAACCGCAAGGGCGATGGCTGCTGGCAAGGCACCGACGTCTGCGTGACCTGGTGCATCGGCCACCTGCTGGAAACCGCCCCGCCCGACAGCTACGACGAACGCTACAAGCGCTGGAACCTGGCCGACCTGCCGATCATCCCGGAAAAGTGGAAAATGCTGGTCAAGCCCAAGACCGCCAGCCAGTTCAAGGCAGTCAAGCGCCTGCTCGGCGAAGCACGCGAACTGGTGATCGCCACCGACGCCGACCGCGAAGGCGAAATGATCGCCCGCGAACTGGTCGAGCATTGCCGCTACCGCGGCCCGGTGCAGCGCCTGTGGCTGTCGGCACTGGACGACGCCTCCATTCGCAAGGCCCTGGCGCGGCTGCTGCCGGGCCACGAAACCTTCAACCTGTACCACTCGGCGCTGGGCCGTTCGCGCGCAGACTGGCTGATCGGCATGAACATGAGCCGGCTGTTCACCCTGCTGGGCCGCCAGTCGGGGTATCAGGGCGTGCTGCCGGTGGGCCGGGTGCAAACGCCCACCTTGCGCCTGGTGGTCGACCGAGACCGCGGCATCGCCGACTTTGTGCCGGTACCGTTCTGGGCCATCGACGTGCAGCTCGAACACGCAGGCTTTGGCTTCAACGCCCAGTGGCGCGCCCCCGATGACGCCTGCGACGACCAGGGCCGCTGCCTGAACCAGGCCCTGGCGCAGCAGGCTGCCGCCGACATCGGCAATGCGGGTACTGCCCGGGCCGTGAAGGTGACCACCGAACGCGTGCGTGAAGCGGCACCCCTGCCCTTCGACCTTGGCACCCTGCAGGAGCTGTGCTCGAAAAAGTTCGGCCTCGGCGCCCAGGAAACCCTCGACATCGCCCAGGCCCTGTACGAAACCCACAAGCTGATCACCTACCCGCGCAGCGACTGCGGCTACCTGCCGCAAAGCCAGCACGCCGAAGCGCCAGCCATCCTCGCCGCCCTGCAACGTTCCGATGCCAGCCTGGCGCCGCTGCAGCCCTATCTGGAGCCGCAACGCCGCTCACGGGCGTGGAACGACGCCAAGGTCAGCGCCCACCACGGCATCATCCCCACCGCCGCTGCCAGCGACCCGTCGCGCCTGCCAGCCAAGCACAAGGCGGTGTACACCCTGATCCGCGCCCGCTACCTGGCGCAGTTCCTGCCCAACCATGAGTACGACCGCACCCAGGCCGACTTCGACTGCGCCGGCCATGCCCTGCGTGCCGTAGGCAAGCAGATCGTCGAACCAGGCTGGCGCCGTGCTCTGCCCGAGGCGCTGACCCCGGCCAAGGGCCGCGAGGCACCACCGGCCCAGGTGCTGCCGGCGCTGCGCGAAGGCCAGGACTGCACGGTGCAGGGCCTGCAATTGAAAGACCTGTGGACCCAGCCGCCCAAGCCGTTTACCGAAGGCGACCTGATCAAGGCAATGAAGAACGTGGCCAAGCTGGTGGACGACCCGCGGCTGAAGCAGAAGCTCAAGGAAACCACCGGTATCGGCACCGAAGCCACCCGCGCCAGCATCATCCAGGGCCTGCTTGACCGCGGCTACCTGGTGAAGAACGGCAAGGCGCTATCCGCCACCCCTGCGGCCTTCAGCCTGATCGACGCCGTACCTCGCGCCATTGCCGACCCTGGTACCACAGCTATCTGGGAGCAGGCGCTGGACATGGTGCAGAGTGGCGAGATGACGCTGGAAGAGTTCGTCGCCCGGCAGTCGGCATGGATGGGCAAGCTGGTCGAACGGTGCAGCGGCATGCGCATGACCATCAGCGGGCCGGCAGCCGGGGCTGCGCCGCCGTGGAAGAAAAAGCGGAGGGGTGGCGGGAAAGGCAAAGCGGCCGCAGGCAAGCCAAGACAGCCTCGAAAAAAGGCGACAACCTGAAAATTTTGCACTCTCAGGTCAGGCCCCTTCGCGGGTAGACCCGCTCCCACAGTTACAGCGCCGACCTCGAGACCGTTGATGACTCTGTGGGAGCGGGTTTACCCGCGAAAGGGCCTGGACAGGAAAACAACAACCCGAGGTAAGCCACAAACCCGGCCAATGCATTGGCGCCATGAAATTTACCTGCTAAGTTTTCATGAAAATAAACACAAGAATTTTCATGAGACCCCTGCATGTTCAAACAATCCGCCCAGCACGTCGCCAGCTACTACGCCCAGACCTACCCCGCCAGCATTCCCCTGCACCCTACCCTGCAAGGCAGCCACGACACCGAGGTCCTGATCATCGGCGCCGGCTTCAGCGGTCTGCACACCGCCTTGCGCCTGACCCAGGCCGGCAAGCGTGTAACGCTGCTGGAAGCCAGCCGCGTGGCCTGGGCCGCGTCCGGCCGCAATGGCGGCCAGGCACTGCTCGGCTGGTCGTGCGACATGCCGCCGCTGGAAAAGGCCTTGGGCACCGAATGCACCCAACGCCTGTGGGCCAGCATGTGCTGGGCCGCCAATGAAATGCGCGAACTGCCCGAGCGCCACGGCTTCGGCATCGACTACCGGCTGGGCAGCCTGTGGACCGCCGTACTGCCGCGCCGGGTAAAGATGCTGGAAGAGGCCCTGCATGAGGCCGAACACAAATGGGGCTACGACGCCCTGCGCCTGATCGGCCGCGACGAGCTGCCGCAATGGATCGACAGCCCGCGCTACCAGGCCGCGCTATACGACGCCAAAGGCGCCCACCTCAACCCGCTCAAGCTGGCTCAGGGGCTGGCCAGCACCATCGAAGCTGCCGGTGGGCTCATCTTCGAACAAAGCCAGGTGCTCGACTATCAACGGACCGGCAGCGGCTACACCGCCCGCACCGAGCGTGGCGAAGTGCGCAGCGACGTGCTGGTACTGGCCTGCAACGCCTACATCGACCGCCTCGACCGCGGCCTGTCCCGCCGCCTGTTGCCCGTCGGTTCCTACCAGGTGGCCACCGCGCCACTGGACGCCGACTTTGCCCGCTCGCTGCTGCCACGCAACAGTTGCGTGATCGACAACCAGTTCGTGCCCGACTATTTCCGCCTCACCCCGGACCATCGCCTGCTGTTCGGCGGCGGCTGCACCTATCTGGGCGGTATTCCCAAAGATGTCGCCAGCGCTACCCGCCCCTACCTGGAGCGGGTATTTCCGCAGCTGGCCGGGGTGGCCATCGACTATGCCTGGGGCGGCCATATCGACTGCAGCATCCAGCGCACCCCGGATGTCGGTCGCGAGGGCCAGCGCTACTGGCTGCAGGGGTTCTCGGGCCATGGCGTGCTACCTACACTGGCGGCGGCGCGGGCGGTAAGCGATGCCATTCTTGGCGACGACGACCTGCTGGCGCTGTACCAAGGCATCGACAACGGCCGCTTCCCCGGCGGCGACCTGCTGGCGGCGCCGCTGGAGGCTGCGGCCAAGGCCTGGTACCGGATGCGCGACCGCGTCTGATTAGTTGACACAACTCCCCTGTGGGAGCGGGCATGCCCGCGAAACAGGCGTCGCGATGGATGGCACCGGCTTCGCCGGTGTTCGCGGGCTCGCCCGCTCCCACAGGGGACCGTGCAAATCCGCACCCATAATCTCCAGTGCCAAGCCAAATCCCTCCTATTCTCAATAGCTCCCTTCGCTTCCTGTACACAGGAGACCCGACCATGAGCTATGTAACTACAAAGGACGGCGTACAGATCTTCTACAAGGACTGGGGCCCGCGCGATGCACCGGTTATCCACTTCCATCACGGCTGGCCTCTCAGCGCCGACGACTGGGATGCCCAGTTGCTGTTCTTCCTCGCCCATGGTTACCGCGTGGTTGCCCACGACCGCCGCGGCCATGGCCGCTCCAGCCAGGTATGGGACGGCCACGACATGGACCATTACGCCGACGATGTGGCGGCGGTCGTCGCTCACCTGGGCATCCAGGGCGCCGTGCATGTCGGCCACTCGACCGGTGGCGGTGAAGTGGTGCGCTACATGGCCCGGCACCCTGAAGACAAGGTGGTCAAGGCCGTGCTGATCGCCGCCGTACCGCCATTGATGGTGCAGACGCCCGGCAATCCTGGTGGCCTGCCCAAATCGGTGTTCGACGGTTTTCAGGCCCAGGTCGCCAGCAACCGTGCGCAGTTCTACCGCGATGTGCCGGCCGGACCGTTCTACGGCTACAACCGCCCCGGTGCAGAAGGCAGCGAAGGCGTCATCGGCAACTGGTGGCGCCAAGGCATGATTGGCAGCGCCAAGGCCCATTACGATGGCATCGTGGCGTTTTCCCAGACTGACTTCACCGAAGACCTGAAGGGCATCACCCAGCCGGTGCTGGTGATGCACGGCGACGATGACCAGATCGTACCGTATGAAAATTCCGGGGTACTGTCGGCGAAGTTGCTGCCCAACGGCACACTGAAGACCTACAAGGGCTACCCGCACGGCATGCCGACTACCCATGCCGATGTGATCAATGCGGATTTGCTGGCGTTTATCCGTAGCTGATGTGATGGCCTGTACCGGCCCTTTCGCGGGCGCGCCCGCTCCCGCAGGTACTGCACAAGTCTTGAAATGTGCAGGTAACCTTGGGAGCAGGCATGACCGCGAAAGGGCCGGCACTGGCAACACACCTCCCCCCAGGATTACCATGTCACCCTTCTAGTGCGGCCCTTTGCCGCCCCCTGCCTCCCTGCCTGCCAAAACCCCATGCCCTTCGAACTCACCGTAGAACCCCTCACCCTGCTGATCCTGGCCCTGGTCGCCTTCGTCGCCGGTTTCATCGATGCCATCGCCGGCGGTGGCGGCCTGCTCACCACCCCGGCGCTACTCACCGCGGGCATGCCGCCGCACCTGGTACTGGGCACCAACAAGCTCAGCTCTACCTTCGGCTCGGCCACCGCCGGCTTCACCTACTACAGGCGCAAGCTGTTCCACCCGGCGCAATGGCGCCCGGCATTGTTCGCCACTTTGGTCGGTGCTTTGCTGGGTGCAGTGATCGCCCACTACATGCCGGCCGAATGGCTGAACAAGATGTTGCCGGTGATCGTCTTCGCCTGTGGCGTCTACCTGCTGTTCGGCGGCACGCCCAAGGCGCCGCTGGATGCCGATGCGCCGATCAGGAAAAAGTGGCAAGTACCGCAAGGCTTTACCCTGGGCTTCTATGACGGCGTGGCCGGCCCGGGTACCGGGGCGTTCTGGACGGTTAGCACCCTGCTGCTCTACCCCATCGACCTGGTCCGTGCCAGCGGCGTGGCGCGCAGCATGAACTTCGTCAGCAACATCGCAGCGCTGACGGTGTTCATCATTTCCGGGCAGGTGGACTACATCGTCGGCCTGTGCATGGGCCTGTCGGTGATGGTTGGCGCCTTCTTCGGCGCACGCACGGCGATCAGTGGCGGCAGCAAGTTCATCCGCCCGGTGTTCATCACCGTGGTGCTGGCATTGACCGTGCGCCTAGCGTGGCAGCACTGGTTCGGCCAAGCCTGATAGGCTGTGATACCCCTGCTTTCCCGCCCTATCTGCGCGAGAAATGTCCTCCGCCGTCGTTGCAGGACTTGGCAATGGAATGACCATTGCCTGCGCCCTGCGCCTAGTCGGAGAACATTTCTCACTGCAGCTAGGACGGGAAAGCAGGGATATCACAGCCCAGCCGCCGTGCAACATACAGGTCGATCAGATACCGGGCGATGGACCGCCCGGCCGGCAGCGGCGGCAGGTCGTGAACGCTGAACCACTTGGCGTCCTCGATCTCGTCCGGCTGCATGACGATCTCGCCGCCAGCGTATTCGGCGTGAAAGCCCAGCATCATCGAGTGGGGGAACGGCCAGCACTGGCTGCCGATGTACTGGATGTTCTGCACCTCCACCGCCACTTCTTCACGCACTTCGCGCACCAGGCAGTCCTCGGCCGACTCGCCCGGCTCGGCAAAGCCTGCCAGTGTGCTGTACACCCCGGTGACGAAGCGTGGCGAACGCGCCAGCAGGATTTCGTCGCCACGGGTCACCAGCACGATCATGCTTGGCGAAATGCGCGGGTAGCTGCGCAGATCGCACGGCTGGCAGTACATTGCCCGTTCCCAGCGAATTTGCGTCATCGCCTGGCCACAGCTGCCGCAGAATCGGTGCTCGCGGGCCCAGGTGCCGATCTGCGCGGCATAGCCCAGCACCTTGTATGTGTCGGAGTCACCTTCGAGCATGAACGCGCGAAGGCCGCGCCAGGAGCAGCCGGGCACATCGGTGGCGCTGCGCAGCTCCAGCAGGAACACCGGCTGGCCGTCGAAGTGGCCGATGCCGTGCTCGCACAGTACGTCGAGGTCCTGGCGCTTGAGCCAGTCGCGAGGGAACAGCGCGCCGTTGTCGTCCACCAGGAACCCTTCCGGGCTGCGGGCCACGGCCAGCCCCCCGGTGATCTGCGGGTCGAGTACTGCGGTAGTCCAGCGTGCTGACATGTCGGGGGTTCCCTTACTTCGCGTCCCCCGGCCTGATCAGTCGGCGAACGTCGGTTTCTGTTTGCTCATGTGCGCCGCCACCGCCACGCGCAGGTCTTCGGACTGCAGCATCGCGGCGTTCCAGGTGGCGATGTACTCCAGGCCATCATCGATGCGATGGTCACGCATGTAGCTGAGCATTTCCTTGGTGCCGGCCACGGCGATCGGCGATTTTGCGGCAATCTCGCCAGCGATGGCAAAGACCCCGTCCATCAGCGCGGCCTGATCATCATAAACCCGGTTGACCAGGCCGATGCGCAGCGCCTCTTCTGCCTCGACATTGCGCCCGGTGAAAGCCAGCTCACGCATCATGCCGTCACCGATGATACGAGGCAAACGTTGCAGTGTGCCGACATCGGCGGCCATGCCCATGTCGATTTCCTTGATCGAGAACTGCGCGTCGCTGCTGCAGTAGCGCATGTCGCAAGCCGAGATGAGGTCGATGGCGCCGCCAATGCAGTAACCCTGCACCGCGGCCAGTACCGGCTTGCGGCATTTGTCCACGGCATTGAACGACGCCTGCAGGCGCAAGATGGTGCTGCGCAGGAAGCGCGCGTTACGCCCCACGTCCTTGCCCATCTGCCCGGCCAGCGAAGCCAGCATCATCAGGTCGATACCGGCGGAAAAATGCTTGCCGGCACCGCTGATCACAACCGCCCGCACCGCGTCGGTGTCGTCGACCCACTGGAAGATGTCGATGATCTCCTCCCAGAAGGCCGCGTTCATCGCATTGCGCTTGTCCGGGCGGTTGATCTGAACGTGGGCGATGCTGTTGGTCAGTTCGACCTTGAATGCGCTGTACTCGGTCACGGGCGGCACTCCTGCGGATAAAGGGTTCATGGCCCGGATGTTAACCCAGCCCGATGACCGCACTTGTGCCAAAAACGGGACTTTACGCCTTGCCTAAGACGCGCTGATCCGGCACCGTGCGCCATCGCCGAATCATAAGGATACAAATTCATGTCGCGCTCCCTGACCGGCGCCCTCGCCCACAGCTTTCTGGGCCAGTCGCCGCTTTGGTACAAGGCAGTCATCTGCCTGTTCCTGGTGCTCAACCCGCTGCTGCTGGTGACCGTCGGCCCGGTCGCTGCCGGCTGGGCACTGGTGCTCGAATTCATCTTCACCCTGGGCATGGCCCTGAAGTGCTACCCGCTGATGCCTGGCGGCCTGCTGCTGGTCGAAGCCCTGCTGTTGCAGATGACTACCCCGCAAGCCCTGTACGAAGAGTTGCAGCACAACTTCCCGGTGATCCTGCTGCTGATGTTCATGGTCGCGGGCATCCACTTCATGAAGGAACTGCTGCTGTTCCTGTTCTCGCGCATCCTGCTGGGGGTGCGTTCGAAGGCGACCCTGGCGTTGCTGTTCTGCGTGCTGTCGGCATTCCTCTCGGCGTTTCTCGATGCACTGACCGTGACCGCCGTGATCATCAGCGCCGCGGTCGGTTTCTATGCGGTGTACCACCGCGTCGCCTCCGGGGCCAATCCGCGCGAAGACAGTGCGCTGGACAGCGACCAGCAGGTCGCACAGTTGCACCGTGAAGACCTCGACCAGTTCCGCGCATTCCTGCGCAGCCTGCTGATGCATGGTGCGGTGGGCACCGCCCTGGGCGGCGTGTGCACGCTGGTGGGCGAACCGCAGAACCTGCTGATCGGCCACGAAATGGGCTGGCACTTTGCCGATTTCTTCCTGAAGGTGGCACCGGTGTCGCTCCCGGTGCTGGGCGCCGGCCTGCTGACCTGCGTGCTGCTGGAGAAGCTGCGCCTGTTCGGCTATGGCACGCTGATGCCCGAGCCAGTGCGCCAGGTGTTGGCCGCCTATGCCGCCGAGGACGATGCTGCACGCACGACTGCCCAGCGCATCGCGCTGTGGGTGCAAGGGTTCGCTGCATTGATCCTGATCTTCTGCCTGGGGCTGCACGTTGCCGAGGTCGGCCTGATCGGCCTGATGGTGATCGTGCTGATCACGGCATTCACAGGCATTACCGACGAACATCGCCTGGGCCGTGCCTTCCAGGACGCCATGCCGTTCACCGCTTTGCTGGTGGTGTTCTTCGCCGTGGTGGCAGTGATTCATCAGCAGCAACTGTTCAGCCCGTTGATTGCCTGGGTGCTGGCGCTTCCGGCCGAGCAGCAACCGGGCATGCTGTACCTGGCCAACGGCCTGCTGTCGGCGATCAGCGACAACGTGTTCGTTGCCACCATCTACATCACCGAGGTGAAGCAGGCGTTCCTCAATGGCAGCATGAGCCGCGAGCATTTCGAGACGCTGGCGGTGGCGATCAACACCGGCACCAACCTGCCGAGCGTGGCAACGCCGAATGGGCAGGCGGCGTTCCTGTTCCTGCTGACTTCGGCGATTGCGCCGCTGATCCGGCTGTCGTATGGGCGAATGGTGTGGATGGCCTTGCCCTATACCGTAGTGATGGGTGGGCTGGGGTGGTGGGCGGTGACCTACTGGCTTTGAGGTAGCCTGCGCCGGCCTCTTCGCGGGTGAACCCGCTCCCACAGGTACTGCACAGCCTTCGAAACTGTGGTGATCATGTGGGAGCGGGTTTACCCGCGAAAGGACCAGTGCAGACCACTCAAACAGCCCTGTCGATTCTGCTGCCTGCCATTCGACTATCCCATGCCCCCAGCCACCCCGGCTGCACACAGGAGAGTCCCCATGCGCAAACTCATCGTAGCCGCCTTCATCAGCCTCGACGGTGTCATGCAGGCCCCCGGTGGTCCGCAGGAAGACACCAGCGGCGGCTTCACCTACGGCGGCTGGATCGTACCCTACGCCGAGGAAATCTTCGGCCAAGCCATGCAAGCCCTGTTCAGCCAGCCCTTCGAACTGCTGTTGGGCCGGCGCACCTACGACATCTTCGCCGGCTACTGGCCAAAGGTAAAAGGCAGCTCGGAAGACTTCTCCATCGCCAACCTGTTCAACAGCGTGCCCAAGCACGTGGCCACCCACACCCCCGCAACCCTCGACTGGCACAACAGCCATGCACTGGGCGCAGACATCACCGCAGCGGTCCACGCGCTGAAACAGAAGGACGGCGCCAACCTGCTGACCCAGGGCAGCAGCGATCTGGTGCAGCAACTGCTGGCGGCGGGCCTGGTCGATGAACTGCAACTGCTGATCCACCCGTTGCTGCTCGGCCACGGCAAGCGCCTTTTCGGCGACGATGCGGCAGCGGCGGCCTTCACACTGCAGCATTCGCAGGTTTCGCCCACGGGCGTGCTCATCGCCCGTTACGTGCGTGCAGGCGAAGTGCAGACCGGTTCGTTCTGAAAGGCATAATCCTGTACAACTTTTGCCTCTCGCTCGCATCGAAACCCAAGTAAGCCCCGTCCGTATCAAGGAGGTTCACCATGGCGCTACGCACCACGTTGCTGCTTTCCTGCATGACCTTGGCCCTGCTCGGCTGCGCCGGCAACGATCACCCGGCACCGCCGCGTACCCAGCAGGTCGACCTGCAACGTTACCAGGGCACCTGGTACGAACTCGCCCGGCTGCCGATGTTCTTCCAGCGCAACTGCGTGCAGTCCGAGGCGCAGTATGGCCTGCGAGAGGATGGTCGCCTCGACGTGACCAACCGCTGCCAGGAAAAGGACGGCCAGTGGAACCAGGCCAAGGGCATCGCCGAAGCCCAGCAACCGGGCAGCACCGACAAGCTCTGGGTGCGCTTCGACAACTGGTTCAGCCGCCTCGCGCCCGGCCTTACCAAGGGCGAGTACTGGGTGCTGTACCACGACCAGGACTACCGCGTAGCCTTGGTCGGCCACCCGAACCGCGAATACCTGTGGCTGCTTTCACGCACGCCTGCAGTCACGGACCAGATGCGCGAGCAACTGCTGACGATCGCCCGGGAGCAAGGCTATGACACCAGCAAGCTCATCTGGCGGCAGGCCGAGTAGGCAAGGCCTGGCAGGCCATCGACGACATGCGGCAATCCGGCTAAGGTGTGCGCCCTTACTACCTCGAAGGAACGAGCCCGTTGAGTACCACGCCGCCACCAGCACCTTGCATCCGCCCGACACCCATCGGCCCGCTGGTGGAGACGTTACTGCTGGGCTGAAACAAGGAGCCAGACCATGGATTTGCTGTTCCTGGGCACCTCCGCCGGCGTGCCGACCAAGGCACGCAATGTGAGCGGTACCGCAGTGATCGAGGCCAGTGGCAGCCACTGGTACCTGGTCGACTGTGGCGAAGGCACCCAGCACCGGTTGCTGCACACGCCGCTGTCGATCCGCGACTTGCGCGCCATCTTCATCACCCACGTGCACGGCGACCATTGCTTCGGCCTACCGGGCCTGCTGGCCAGCGCCGGCATGAGCGGGCGCACCCAGCCGCTGGACCTTGTCCTGCCCGCCGCCCTGCACGACTGGGTGCGCCAGGGGCTGGTGGCCAGCGATACCTTCCTGCCGTTCGAACTGCGCCTGCTGGCCGTGGAAGAGCTGGTGGAATGGCGCAGTGATGCCCTGGAAGTGACCAGCGTGCAGTTGTCGCACCGGGTGCCGAGCGTCGGCTTCGTGTTCACCGAGCCCAACCCCGAACCGCGACTGAACATCCCGCGCCTGGAAGCCGAAGGTATCCCCCGCGGCCCGCTGTGGGGCGAGCTGGCCAAGGGTTTGACGGTGCAGCATGGCGGGCGGCGGCTGCACGGCAAGGATTACCTGCGCCCTTCGCGCCCGCCGCGGCGGGTGATCGTGTGCGGCGACAACGACAACCCCGAGCTGTTGGCCGACGTCGCCAGGGGCGCGGACGTGCTGGTGCACGAAGCCACGTTCACCCAGGCGGTGGTCGAGCGCACGGGGGTCACCTTCGGCCACAGCACCGCAGCTGCGGTGGCGCGCTTTGCCGAAACTGCGGGCGTGCGCAATTTGGTGCTGACGCATTTCAGCGCCCGCTACCAGCACGACCCACGGCGCAGCCCGAGCATCGACAACGTGCGCGACGAAGCCCTCGCCCACTACAGCGGGCAGCTGACCCTGGCGCAGGACCTGCAGCGCTATCACATCGGGCGCGATGGCTGTCTTGAGCCCGCGGGATGAATTGTGGAGATTCGCAGGTGCTCGCCACAACCCGCCGCTCCACTATGCCGCCAACCGCCCACGGGCAATCGCCTCCGACGCCGCCAGCATCGCGCGCAGCAACACCGCGCAGCCCGCAGCCAGGTCCTCGGCCGTGGCGTTCTCGATCTCGTTATGGCTGATACCGTTCTCGCACGGAACGAAAATCATCCCCGCCGGCCCCAGTTCGGCCAGGAAGATCGCGTCGTGCCCCGCGCCGCTGACGATGTCCATGTGCGGCAGGCCCAGCGCCTGCGCCGATTCGCGCACGGCATCGACACACCCTTGGTCGAAGTACAACGCCGGGAAATCGGCTGTGGGTACCAGTTCGTGGCTGAGGCCATGCCTGGCACAGGTCGCCTCGATCACCGCACGCACATCGGCAATCATCGCATTCAGCTGCTCACCCTCCAGGTGGCGGAAATCCAGGGTCATGCGCACTTCGCCGGGGATCACGTTGCGCGAGCCCGGGTAGGCCTGCAGGCACCCCACCGTCCCACAGGCATGGGGCTGGTGGCCGAGGGCGGTGCGGTTGACTGCCTCCACCACTGCCGCCGCGCCGACCAGGGCGTCCTTGCGCAGGTGCATGGGCGTAGGGCCGGCGTGGGCCTCGACACCGCGCAGGGTCAGGTCGAACCACTTCTGGCCCAGCGCGCCCAGCACCACGCCGATGGTCTTGCCCTGATCTTCGAGGATCGGGCCTTGCTCGATATGCGCTTCGAAATAGGCCCCCACCGGGTGGCCTGATACAGCACGCGGGCCGGCGTAGCCGATGGCGTTCAACGCCTCACCAACGCTGACACCCTGGGCGTCGCGCTTGGCCAGGGTTTCCTCCAGGGTGAACTTGCCGGCGAACACCCCGGAGCCCATCATGCACGGCGCAAAGCGCGAGCCTTCCTCGTTGGTCCACACCACCACTTCCAGCGGTGCTTCGGTTTCCACGCCGAGATCGTTGAGGGTACGAATTACCTCCAGCCCGGCCATCACCCCGAAGCAACCGTCGAACTTTCCACCGGTGGGCTGGGTGTCGATATGGCTGCCGGTCATCACCGGGGGCAGCTTGGGATTACGCCCAGGGCGACGGGCGAAGATGTTGCCGACGGCGTCGATGGTGACCGTGCAATCGGCGGCCTCGCACCACTGCACGAACAGGTCGCGGGCCTGGCGGTCGAGGTCGGTCAAGGCCAGGCGGCACACGCCACCCTTGGCGGTAGCACCGAGGCGGGCCAGGTCCATCAGGGACTGCCACAGGCGGGTGCTGTCGATGTGGTGCTGGGTGGATTGCAGTACTTGTTGGGCTGGGGTCATGGGATTTTCCTCAGGCATTTTTGTTGTCTGTGCCGGCCTCTTCGCGGGTAAACCCGCTCCCACAGGTACAGCGTTGGCCTCAGGACCTGCGCTGTACCTGTGGGAGCGGGTTTACCCGCGAAGAAGCCGGCGCGGTCTCACGGCAAAGGCTTGACCACCCGCGCCGGGCTGCGCGCGACCACACGGGCCAAGAGGTAATACAGCGCCCCACCCAGCAGCGAACCGGTGAACCAACCGTAGTCGTAGAACCAGCTGAAACTGCTGTTGCCAATCGCCATGACGGTCAGCGCCACCGGCAACGCAAAGGCGGCAAAACCGGCCCAGTTCCATGCCGGGTACACGTCGTCACGGTACAGCCCGGCCAGGTCCAGCTCCTGGCGGCGGATCAGGAAGTAGTCCACCACCATGATCCCGGCGATCGGCCCCAGCAGGCTCGAATAGCCCAGCAGCCAGTTGGAGTACACGCTCTCCAGGCTCAGGTCGGAGACGATCCAGCCCAGCTTCTTCAGCAACTCATGGCCCATCAGCGCCAGGCCGATGAAACCGGTCAACCACACCGCGCGGCTGCGCCCGATCAGGCGTGGGGCGATGTTCTGGAAGTCGTTGGTCGGCGACACGATGTTCGCTGCAGTATTGGTCGACAGCGTGGCGATCACGATCAGCGCCATGGCCAGGGCCACCCAGAACGGGCTGTGGATCTTGCCGATCAGGCTGACCGGGTCGGACACGGTCTCGCCAACCAGGGATGCCGAGGCAGCAGTCAGCACCACGCCCAGCGAGGCGAACAGGAACATGGTCAGCGGCAAGCCGAAGATCTGCCCGAGAATCTGGTCCTTCTGGCTGCGGGCGTAGCGGCTGAAGTCGGGGATGTTCAGCGATAGCGTGGCCCAGAAGCCGACCATGGCGGTAAGCCCGGCGCAGAAGTAGCCGAGCATGTTCGCCCCTTCCGGGCGCTTGGGCGGCTGGGCCAGCAGTTCGGTCATCGACATGTGCGGCAAGGCCCAGAACAGCAGGCCGACGCCGACCGCCACCAGCAGCGGTGCCGACAGCGTTTCGAGCCACTTGATCGACTCGGCGCCACGCAGCACCACCCACAGGTTCAGGCACCAGAAGATCATGAAGCCGATCACCTCGCCGGTGCCGCCCAGGGCCTTCCAGCCGTCGAACACCGAGCCAAGGAACAGGTGGATGGCCAGGCCACCGAACATGGTCTGGATGCCGAACCAGCCACAGGCGACCACCGCCCGGATCAGGCATGGCACGTTTGAGCCGAGTATGCCGAACGACGAACGCAGCAGCACCGGGAACGGAATGCCATACTTGGTGCCAGGGAAGGCGTTGAGGGTGAGCGGGATCAGCACGATCAGGTTGGCCAGCAGAATAGCCAGCAAGGCCTCGCCCACGCTGAGGCCGAAGTAGGCGGTCAGCACGCCACCGAGGGTGTAGGTGGGCACGCAGATGGACATGCCCACCCACAGGGCGGTGATGTGCCATTTGTTCCAGGTGCGCTGGTGCACCTTGGTCGGGGCGATGTCGTGGTTGTAGCGCGGGCTGTCGAGGACATCGCTACCTTCGGACAGCTCGAACAGGCCATCGCGCTCGACCACTTCCGATCTGCTCTGCTGCATGGGGGCTCTCTCGAGATTTTCTTCTAGTTGTTGCCCATCGGGCTGATGCGATGGCCGGAGTACTCACGGTTCATGTGCTTGAAAATCTCGACCAGATTTTCATCTTGTCAAGTAAGTCAAAGCATCAGAAAGCTACGCAGCCAGCGCCAATAATTAAATTAACCCTTTAATTTCAATTAGTTAAAAACCACAAAATTAATGGGAAAATTTTCTTGCCGAATCGCGGATCAGCATCTAGCCTCGAATCTTGTCAGGCCTGACAGGATTAACCGCCCTGCCCGCCCTGCATGAAGAAAACTCCAAGAACCGGCCCAGACCGGTCAGCCTGCGAGGAAAACGGCATGTCCCTGTTGATCCGTGGCGCCACCGTGGTCACCCACGAAGAGAGTTACCCCGCTGATGTCCTGTGTGCCGATGGCCTGATCCGTGCCATTGGGCAAAACCTCGAACCGCCCACCGACTGCCAGATCCTCGACGGCAGTGGCCAGTACCTGATGCCCGGCGGCATCGACCCGCACACCCACATGCAGCTGCCGTTCATGGGCACGGTGGCCAGCGAGGATTTCTTCAGCGGCACCGCCGCGGGCCTGGCCGGTGGCACCACCTCGATCATCGACTTCGTCATCCCCAACCCGCAGCAGTCGTTGCTTGAGGCCTTCCACACCTGGCGCGGCTGGGCGCAGAAAAGCGCCAGCGACTATGGCTTCCATGTCGCCATCACCTGGTGGAGCGAGCAGGTAGCCGAAGAGATGGGCGAACTGGTGGCCAACCATGGGGTGAACAGCTTCAAGCACTTCATGGCCTACAAGAATGCGATCATGGCCGCCGACGACACCCTGGTGGCCAGCTTCGAGCGCTGCCTGCAACTGGGTGCAGTACCCACCGTGCATGCCGAGAACGGCGAGCTGGTGTACCACCTGCAAAAAAAACTGCTGGCCCAGGGCCTGACCGGGCCGGAAGCCCACCCGCTGTCACGCCCATCCCAGGTCGAGGGTGAAGCGGCCAGCCGAGCCATCCGCATTGCCGAGACGCTGGGCACACCACTGTATCTGGTGCACGTTTCCAGCCGCGAAGCGCTGGATGAAATCGCCTATGCCAGAGGCAAGGGCCAGCCGGTCTACGGCGAAGTCCTGCCCGGCCATCTGCTGCTGGATGACAGCGTCTACCGTGACCCTGACTGGGCCACTGCCGCAGGCTACGTGATGAGTCCCCCGTTCCGTCCGCGTGAACACCAGGAGGCGCTGTGGCGCGGGCTGCAATCGGGCAACCTGCACACCACCGCCACCGACCACTGCTGCTTCTGCGCCGAGCAGAAAGCCATGGGGCGCGACGATTTCAGCCGTATCCCCAACGGCACTGCCGGCATCGAGGACCGCATGGCGGTGCTGTGGGATGCAGGGGTCAACAGCGGGCGCCTGTCGATGCATGAGTTCGTTGCGCTGACCTCCACCAACACCGCGAAAATCTTCAACCTCTTCCCTCGCAAGGGTGCCATTCGTGTTGGTGCCGACGCCGACCTGGTGCTGTGGGACCCGCAAGGCACGCGCACCATCTCGGCCAAGACCCACCACCAGCAGGTGGACTTCAACATCTTCGAAGGCCGTACCGTGCGCGGCATCCCCAGCCATACCATCAGCCAGGGCAAGGTGCTCTGGGCCGATGGCGACCTGCGTGCGGAAAAAGGCGCGGGCCGGTATGTGGAACGGCCGGCGTATCCGTCGGTGTACGAGGTGCTGGGGCGCAGGGCCGAAGTGCAGCGGCCGACGCCCGTGCAGCGTTAAGGCCATTGGGGCTGCTGCGCAGCCCATCGCGACACAAGGCCGCTCCTACAGGAGTGCGCGGTTCCTTGTAGGAGCGGCCTTGTGTCGCGATGGGGCGCGCAGCGGCCCCAGAAACCACCGCAATGCTTGTCGCCTGCATCCATAAAAAATAGAGAGGCTACAACCGTGATCGACGCCCTGAACCACTTGCCGCGCCCACGGGCCGGCGCCGACCAGCTGGCCGAGCGCTTCAGCGACCTGGCCCCACCCCTCACCGCCCGCCAGGCCGCCGTCGAAAGCGCACGCTGCCTGTATTGCTATGACGCCCCCTGCGTCAACGCTTGCCCCAGTGACATCGACATCCCGTCGTTCATCCACCGCATCAGCGACGAAAACCTGCAAGGCGCCGCCGAGCGCATCCTCTCGGCCAACATCCTCGGCGGCAGTTGCGCCCGCGTCTGCCCCACCGAAATCCTTTGCCAGCAAGCCTGCGTGCGCAACAACGCGCAGGAATGCGCACCGGTGCTGATCGGCCAGCTGCAGCGCTATGCTCTGGACAATGCCCACTTCACCGAGCACCCATTCCAGCGCTCGCCGGCCACCGGCAAACGCATCGCCGTGGTCGGTGCCGGCCCTGCCGGGCTGTCGTGTGCCCACCGCCTGGCCATGCACGGGCATGATGTGGTGGTGTTCGAGGCCAGCGACAAGGCCGGTGGCCTCAACGAGTACGGCATCGCCCGCTACAAGCTGGTGGACGACTACGCCCAGCGTGAAGTGGAATTCCTGCTCGGCATCGGCGGCATCGAGATCCGCCATGGCCAGCGCCTGGGCAGCAACTTTGGCCTGGGCGAGCTGCGCGACCAGTTCGACGCAGTGTTCCTCGGCCTGGGCCTGAATGCCGTGCGCCAGCTCGGCCTGCCTGATGAAGAAGCCCCCGGCCTGCTCGCCGCCACCGCATACATACGCGAACTGCGCCAGGCCGACGACCTGAGCCAGTTGCCCCTGGCCGACCGCTGCCTGGTGATCGGCGCCGGCAACACCGCCATCGACATGGCCGTGCAGATGAGCCGCCTGGGTGCCCGTGACGTCAACCTGGTGTACCGCCGTGGCCATGCCGACATGGGCGCCACCGGCCACGAGCAGGACATCGCCAAGGCCAACCAGGTGCGCCTGCATACCTGGGCCCGCCCCGATGCCGTGTTGCTGGACGACAGCGGCAAGGTGCGCGGTATGCGCTTTACCCGCACCGAGCTGGCAGACGGCCGCCTGCGCGACACCGGCGAAACCTTCGAACTGGCTGCCGATGCCATCTTCAAGGCCATCGGCCAACGCTTCGACGACGCCAGCCTCGTCGACCCGGTGGCCGCACAACTGGCGCGCGACGGCGAGCGCATCCGCGTCGACGAAACGATGCAGACCAGCCTGCCGGGCGTCTATGCCGGCGGCGACTGCACCGCCCTGGGCCAGGACCTTACCGTCCAGGCCGTGCAACACGGCAAGCTGGCCGCCGAAGCCATCCATGCCCAACTCATGCTCAACGTGGAGGCTGCATAAATGGCCGACCTGTCCATCGAATTTGCCGGCATCAAGGCACCCAACCCCTTCTGGCTGGCCTCCGCTCCGCCAACCGACAAGGCCTACAACGTGGTCCGCGCCTTCGAGGCCGGCTGGGGTGGCGTAGTGTGGAAAACACTCGGTGAAGACCCGGCGGCAGTCAACGTGTCGTCGCGCTACTCGGCGCATTACGGCCCCAACCGCCAGGTGCAGGGCATCAACAACATCGAGCTCATCACCGACCGTTCACTGGACATCAACCTGCGCGAAATCACCCAGGTGAAGAAGGACTGGCCCGACCGCGCACTGATCGTGTCGCTGATGGTGCCCTGCGTGGAAGACTCGTGGAAGTTCATACTGCCGCTGGTGGAAGCCACCGGGGCCGATGGCATCGAACTGAATTTCGGCTGCCCGCACGGCATGCCGGAGCGCGGCATGGGCGCGGCGGTCGGCCAGGTGCCGGAGTACGTGGAGATGGTCACCCGCTGGTGCAAGACGTACTGCTCGCTGCCGGTGATCGTCAAACTCACGCCGAACATCACCGATATCCGCCAGTCGGCCCGCGCCGCGCACCGTGGCGGGGCGGATGCGGTATCGTTGATCAATACCATCAACTCGATAACCAGCGTCGACCTCGATCGCATGGTCGCCCACCCCATCGTTGGCGACCAGAGCACCCATGGTGGTTATTGCGGTTCGGCGGTGAAGCCGATTGCCCTGAACATGGTCGCGGAAATCGCCCGCGACCCGCAGACGCTCGGCTTGCCGATCTGTGGTATTGGCGGCATCGGCAGTTGGCGTGACGCAGCCGAGTTCATGGCCCTGGGCAGTGGCGCTGTACAGGTGTGCACGGCAGCGATGCTGCACGGCTTCCGCATCGTCGAGGACATGAAGGACGGCCTGGCGCGCTGGATGGACCAGCATGGGCACCGCAACATCGAGGCGTTCCGCGGCCAGGCGGTGGGGCATACCACCGACTGGAAGTACCTGGACATGAACTACAAGTCGGTGGCGCACATCGACCAGCAAGCATGCATTGGCTGTGGGCGCTGCCACATTGCCTGTGAGGACACTTCGCACCAGGCGATTGCCAGTACGCTGAAGGCCGATGGCACTCATGCCTACAGCGTGATCGAGGAGGAATGCGTGGGCTGCAACCTGTGCCAGATCACCTGCCCGGTGGAGAACTGCATCGAGATGGTGGCTCAGGATACCGGCAAGCCGTACCTGAACTGGACGCAGGACCCGCGTAACCCCTACCGCGAGGCCAGTTGAGGCAGTCTTCTACCCCACCGACTGACGCGGTCCTTTTTGTGGGAGCGGCCTTGTGTCGCGAAAGGGGCGCGAAGCGGCCCCGGGATTTCAGCTTCGCAGCGTGAATTGCCGGGGCTGCTGCGCAGCCCTTTCGCGACGCAAGGCCGCTCCCACAATAGGACCGCGGCAGCATGCAACTTCGGTTCAAGGCTCCAGCCCGATCCCCCGCAAGATCACGCTGGTCACCGTCTGCACGGCATTTTCAAAGGCCATGTCCGACAACGCCTCCCCGCCATTGAGCAACGTCACCTGGTAACCAAAGTCGGCATAGTGCTGGGTCGAGGCCCAGATCATGTACAAAAGTGCCGACGGCTCCACCGGCAGGATGCGCCCCTCCTCCACCCAGCGGCGGATCTTGGCTTCCTTCAGCTTGGCCCAGGGCACCAAGCTTTCATCCAGGTTCACCCCCAGCACCGGCGCCCCATGCAGCATCTCTTCGGCCCAGATCTTCGAGCCCAGCGGCCGCGAGCGCGAGTGGCCCATCTTCGCCCGGATGTAACTGGTCAGCACCACGCGCGGGTCGTCGAAGTTCTCGAAGCACAGCGCGTCCTGCTTCCACACATCCAGCAGGTCCTGCAGCACCGCGCGGAACAGGTCGTCCTTGGTGCTGAAGTAATAATGCAGGTTGGAACGCGGCAGCTCGGCCTGCTCGGCGATATCGCCCATCGAGGTAGCGCCATAGCCCTTCTCGGCGAACACCTTTTCCGCCGCCTGCAGGATCTTCTCGATATTGCGCCGGCGGATTTCGATCTTGTGGTTGGCCATCAGGCTTGGGCCGTCCACACCGCCAGCTCATAACCGTCCGGGTCAATGAAGTGGAAGCGCCGCCCACCGGGAAAAGCAAAGGTGGCCCGGCTGATTTTCGCCCCGGCGGCTTCGATCCTCTGCTGCGTGGCTTCCAGGTCCTCGGCATACAAGATGACCAGCGGCCCGCCCGGGCGCACCGGCTCACCCGTGGTGAAGCCACCGATCAGCCGGCCATCACTGAACTCGGTGTAGGAGGGCCCGTAGTCGGTGAACGCCCAACCGAACACACCGCCATAGAAGGCCTTGCTCCGTGCGATGTCGCTGACATTGAACTCGATGTTGTCGATCTGCCGGTCAGTACCGCGAATGCCCATGTGTGCTCCGTGCCGAAGGGGTTTGCCCTAGTCTACTCCGCTTACTCCAAGCCAGCGCAATCCCTGTAGGAGCGGCCTTGTGTCGCGAAAGGGGTGCGTAGCGCCCCGGGGATTTCAGCCTCACTGCATGAATTGCCGGGGCTGCTTTGCAGCCCGATCGCGACACAAGGCCGCTCCTACAGGGGGAGACCGCCACCTGACTTAGCTGCAGCTCGCCCGATCACGCACCGGGCACTGTGCGCGGTGCAGGTTCAGTGCGGTGTTGATGATGCCGATATGGCTGAACGCCTGGGGGAAGTTGCCGAGCATTCGCTGGCCCGCCGGGTCGTACTGTTCGGCCAGCAGGCCAAGGTCGTTGCACAGGCCGGTCAGGCGTTCGTACAGTGCCTGCGCTTGTGCCTGGCGGCCCAGCAATACATACACGTCGGCCAACCAGAACGAACACACCAGGAAGGTGCCCTCCCCGGGCGTCAGGCCGTCGCTGCAGCGGTCACTGTCATAGCGCAGCAGAAGACCGTTTTTCATCAGGCGCTGTTCGACCTGTTCGAGCGTGCGCAAGAAGCGTGGGTCATCCGCCGGCAGGAAGCCGGTAAGGGCGATGTGCAACAAACTGGCGTCCATCTCGGTCGAGCCATAGGCCTGGACGAAAAAACGGCCGCTGGGGTCCAGGCCCCGCGCGCATACTTCACGACGAATCTCGTCAGCCACCTGGCGGTAATGCTGACCACGCTCGCGGCCTTCCTCGGTGGTGTCAGCCAGCCCTGCGGCACGGTCGAAGGCAACCCAGGCCATGACCTTGGAGTGCACGAACTGCTGCCGGCCGCCGCGCACTTCCCAGATGCCTTCGTCCGGCTGGCGCCAGATGCGCTCGACGTAAGGCAGGATCAGTCGTGAGATGGCGGCGCTACGTGGATGGCGGGGCAAGCCGCCCTTGATTGCCTGGGTCATGGCATCGGCGAGTTCGCCGTAGATGTCCAGCTGCATCTGCGCCGACGCTGCATTGCCCACCCGCACCGGTTGCGAGTGCTCGTAGCCGGCCAGCCACGGCAAGGTGTATTCCTGCAGGTCGCGCTCACCGGCCAGGCCGTACATGATCTGCATCTGCTCGGGGTTGCCGGCCACCGAGCGTAACAGCCATTCCCGCCAGGCCTGGGCTTCGTCGAAGTAGCCGAGGTTCATGAAGGCCAGCAGGGTCATGGTCGCGTCGCGCAGCCAACAGAAGCGGTAGTCCCAGTTGCGCTCGTGGCCGATGCGCTCGGGCAGCGATGTGGTGACGGCGGCAACGATGCCGCCGGTGGGCGCGTAGGTCATGGCCTTGAGGGTCAGCAGCGAACGGCGCACCAGGGCGGAATATGGGCCCACCTGTGGGCAGCGGGCGGCGAAGGCCTGCCATTGGTCGATGGTCTGCGCCAGCGCTTCGTCGATATCACAGCCGGGCTGCACCGGCAGGTGCGAGGGCTGGTGGCGCAGGCTGAACACCTGGCGTTCGCCCGCGCCAACGCGAAAGCGGGCGACCGTGTGCTGGTCACGGGCATGCGGGGGGACGGTGCTGCACAGGATCAGCCGGTCGGGGCCGGCGACGGCGCTGAGGGTCCGCGGGTCGAGCCGTTCCACCCAGGGCACGCTGCGGCCATAGTCGAAGCGCATCACCAGGTCCATTTCGAAGTTGGTTTCGCCAGCGAGGCCCTCGACGATGCGCACCAGCGCGTTAACCTCGCCCAGCGGCATGAAGTCGAGCACACGGGCGCGGCCGGTGGCGGTCACCCAGGTGGTTTCCAGCACCAGGGTGTCGTCCAGGTATTGGCGGCTACTGTATTCGACCGGGTCGCAGGGGGCCAGGCGCCAGCGGCCGTTTTCTTCGTTGCCCAGCAGGGCGGCGAATACCGCGGGGGCGTCGAAGCGTGGCAGGCACAGCCAGTCGAGCGAGCCATCGCGGCTGACCAGGGCGGCGCTGCGGCAGTTGCCCAGCAGGGCATAGTCTTCGATGTGGGCAGGCATTGGGGCTCCTTTGTGTGGTTGTCTGTGACGGCCTCTTCGCGGGTAAACCCGCTCCCACAGGTACATCACAGGCCTTGAAACCATCGATATCCCTGTGGGAGCCGGTTTACCCGCGAAAGGGCCGGCACAGGCCTTACAGAAACCTCACCCCAACCGATGCCACTCGCGCTTGTCCCGCGCCAGCAATTCATTGCCGGCCTCGGGCCCGTCTTCACCGGCCGGGTACTCGTGCACCTCGCCGCCCTGGGCCCAGGCATCGAGGAACGGCTGCACCGCGCGCCAGCCGTTTTCGATGTTGTCAGCCCGCTGGAACAAGGTCTGGTCACCGGTCAGGCAGTCGTAGATCAGCGTCTCGTAGCCGGTCGCCGGGGTCATCTTGAAGAAGTCCTTGTAGGCAAAGCCCAGCTCGACATTCTCCATTACCAGCTCCGGCCCGGGGCGCTTGGCCTGCAGGTCGAACCACATGCCTTCGTTGGGCTGGATCTGGATCTTCAGGTAATTGGGCTTGGGCCGCTCCAGCTCCGACTCGCGGAACTGCGCATAGGGCGCAGGCTTGAAGCAGATGGCGATTTCGGTATCACGCACGCTCATGCGCTTGCCAGTACGCAGGTAGAACGGCACGCCGGCCCAGCGCCAGTTGTCGATCATCACCTTCAGCGCCACATAGGTCTCGGTCTGGCTATCCGACGCGACGTTGGGCTCGTGGCGGTAGCCGGGCAACTGCTTGCGCCCCTGCTTGCCGGCACTGTACTGGCCACGCACGGAGTTTTTCAGGGCCATCTTCACCGACCATGGGCGGATGGCGCCGACCACCTTGGCCTTTTCGCTGCGCACGGCATCGGCGGCGAACGCGGCCGGGGGTTCCATGGCCACCATCGCCAGCAACTGGAACAGGTGGTTGGGCACCATGTCGCGCAACGCCCCGGTGCTGTCGTAGAACGCACCACGGGTCTCGACGCCGACGGTTTCCGCGGCGGTGATCTGCACATGGTCGATGTAGTGGTTGTTCCAGAACGATTCGAACAAGCCGTTGGAGAACCGGCTGACCAGGATGTTCTGCACCGTCTCTTTGCCCAGGTAATGGTCGATGCGGTAGATCTGCCGCTCGCCCATCACCTTCAGCAGGCAGGCGTTGAGCGCCTCGGCGCTGGCCAGGTCGGTGCCGAAGGGCTTTTCCACCACGACGCGGCGAAAGCCGCCGGCCGATTCGTCGAGCAGCCCGGCCTGCCCCAGGCGCTGCGCCACTTCGGGGAAGAAGCGCGGCGAGGTCGCCAGATAGAAGATGGCGTTGCCGTGGCGGGTTGTGTCGATGCGCTTGGCGAGGGCCTGGTAGGTGGCCGGATCGAGGAAATCGCCGGTCTGGTAATCCAGGCGCTTGGCCAGGCGTGCCCACAGCTTCTCATCCAGGCACTTGGCCGTGCCCTCGCCGCCTTTGTCACGCTCGACCATGAACGCGTGCAGGCGTTCGGCGAATTCCTCAGCAGTGGCCGGGTTGTGGTCGACGCCAACAATGCGCAGGTTGCGGTCCAGCAGACCGTCACGGCTGAGGTTGTAAAGCGCCGGCATCAGCAGGCGCTTTACCAGGTCGCCATTGGCGCCGAACAGGAACAGGGTGCATGGCGGAGCAGCCGGAATGCTCTGTTTGGTCATTCGGCTTTTTTCTCGACGTGGCCACCGAAGCCCAGGCGCATGGCCGAGAGAATCTTGTCACCATAGGTACCTTGCTGCTGGCGCGAGCGGAAGCGGGCGAACAGCGCGCTGGACAGCACCGGCACCGGCACCGCCTGCTCGACGGCGGCGTCGATGGTCCAGCGGCCTTCACCACTGTCGGACACCGAGCCACTGAACTGCGACAGTTGCGGGTCGGCCACCAGCGCATCGGCAGTGAGGTCGAGCAGCCACGAGGTAACCACGCTGCCACGCCGCCACACTTCGGCGATTTCGGCCACGTTCAGGTCGAAACGCTGGTCTTCCGGCAGTTCGTTGCCGCCCTTGCTGCGCAGCAGGTCGAAGCCTTCGGCGTATGCCTGCATCAGGCCGTATTCGATGCCGTTGTGCACCATTTTCACGTAGTGCCCGGCACCGGGTGGGCCGGCATGGATGTAGCCGTGCTCGGCACGCTGGTGCTCGCCGCTGCGGCCATGGGTACGCGGGATGTCACCCACGCCCGGGGCCAGCGCCTTGAACAGCGGCTCCAGGCGCTCGAACACGTCCTTTTCGCCACCGATCATCATGCAGTAGCCACGGTCCAGGCCCCACACACCGCCCGAGGTGCCGACGTCCAGGTAATGCAGCCCGCGCTTGGCCAGCTCGGCGGCGCGGCGCATGTCGTCCTTGTAGAAGGTGTTGCCGCCGTCGATGATCGCATCGCCCGGCTCCAGCAGTTCGGCCAGTTGGGCGATGGTCTGCTCGGTGGGCTCGCCGGCGGGCAACATGACCCACACCGCGCGCGGCGCTTTCAGCTTCTGTACCAGCGCACCGAGATCGTGCGCACCCTGGGCGCCCTCGCCCTCCAGACCGGTGATGGCCTCACGGTTGCGGTCATGCACCACAGTACGGTGGCCGGCGCGCATCAGGCGCCTTGCGATATTGCCGCCCATGCGGCCCAGCCCGATGATTCCCAGTTGCATGAGCCGATGCTCCCCTTTCGAAATAAATGACAACACAATCCAGCTTTTCAGATTAGTCCAGCGTACCGCTCGAGGGTTCAGCGACGAACGGCGGGACCACGATAAACAAAAAAGTTCCCAAGACCTGCGAAAGAATTCAGAATGCGCCCGCGTGAAGCGTCTACGCTTTAACTTGTCACCAGCCAAAACCGCGAGGTGTGTCCATGGGTACTTTGATGCCTGCAACCCCAACCCAGACCCTCTATGTCTCCGTGCGCCGTGATGAGCTGCGTAAACTGAAGGACGAACGTGACCAGCTGCGCCAGCAGGTCGCCCAACTGAACCTGCTGCTGGCGCAGGCGCGCACAGACGGCAAGGCCGTTACCCTCTGAGTTTGCCCCTCCCCTGTGGGAGCCGAACTGCTCCCACATCGCTTAATCGAGCAGCCAGCTATTATCGCCATTTTCCAGGGTACCGCCATGACTGGTGGTATCGCCGACCCTGGCAAGCGGCTGCCCATCATCCATCATCAGTGCCGAGCCGCTGGTAATCACCGCCCCACACCCGAGCCTGTCGCCAACCCTGGCGGCTGCCCTGCCGTTGACGAAGAACAGGCTGGAGCCGCTGCTGATGCTGGTCGGGCCGCACAATGGGCAGTGGTGAGTGTGACCCAGCAGAACGATGGCAGGCATTGTTGCCACTCCCGAATCATGTGAGGCGCCAGGCACGCATGCCGGCAGCGCCAATCAGAACGTTCTCGACAGCCGCCAGTGCACGACCTGGCCATCGATCTCAGGGAAAGGTACCTGGTGCATGAACACCTGCTCGCCCACCATGCGCTCGACGCAGACGTAGTACCCGGGCCATGGGCAAGGCGTGCCGGAAGGCCAGCCTGGGGCATCCTCGCGCCTGGCGGTTTCCGGATCGCGGAACTGCTTGCCCAGGCGTCGGTAATGCGCCCTTTCGACGAGCGCCTGCGGGTAAAAGTGGGGAGCGCTTTCCAGGGCATCACCCTGCACAGACCATAAAAACGCCACCAGTGCCGCCTCGAAGGCCCAATAACCCAAGTGGTCACTCCGTGCCCGGGTGTGGCGCTCGTGCCAGTAGCAACCGTGCGCATTGGCGTACCACTGCCCGAGATAGTGCATGAGCGCGTCATGCTGCGCGGGGCCTTTCAGGTCGAGGCTCTCCAACAAGGCGCCGTAAGGTTCGGGGTGAAGCAATGAGGTGCCTGGGTAGGCTTTGCCCAGCCGCTGGAACAGGCGATGCAGCAGCAGGTCGGGGCTGCGCTCGTCGTCCTGGTTCAGCCAGCCCAATACCTGGTCGACACGCTCGGGGTAACCGCACAGCACCGCCAGCGACAGCAGCCACAAGGCAAGCCGGTATTCATCCGACACCCACGGGCGCAACTGCTCGCTGGTTGCCGGGTACGCCGAAAAATGCCGGGCGAACTGGGCAAACGCATAGTCTGCATAGGCCTCCACCAGCTCCATCGGCTCGCCACCGGAATACCGCTGCACTGCCAGCTCCAGTGCCATGTGTGCCCAGTCGCGGCTAAGGCCACGGTAGTGATGCCTGTGCTCGGCTGGCCCGATCAGCAATGCTTGGGCGTCAGGGTCGGCGAATTCCTGCTCTTTTTCACGCGTCGAAGCCAGGTAATGCTGCTCGACCATCCACGGGTCGCGTTTGATGCTGTCGAACTGGCCCATCGGCCCTCCCGCACGCTATAAGCCTTTCACCAAGCGCCAAACCAGAGAGCGCCCATTTTCGCTCGGCATCTCTACGCCTTGCATGAATGTCTGGGGCCCCACCGCCCATTCATCACATACCCACACGCCGGTGCGCGGGCAAATTTCGCCCGACCTGGCAAGCGCATCCGAATACGGCGCGCTTTGCAGTTGTTCAGGGAAGCTTTTGATAACTTGACGCTTGCGAGCATCGTCTACCAAATCCTTCGGGTAGAAAGGAAGATCTCTATAAGGCGTATCGTCGACGCCCCACAACACAGTGACCAATCCTGCCTCAAAGGCCCAATAGCCAAAGAAACCCGCATCGCTTCGTGCCTTGTGCCGGTCATGCCAATAACAGTTGCGCATGCCGCGATACCACTGCTTCAGGTAGCCGCACCAACAGGTGCGCGGCCGCCTGGTTGAAGGGCCAGTTGCCCAGGTAGCTGCGAAGCTTTGCCGTTGCCGCGATGACCTTGGTCAAGAACTGGTTCAGATAGGCCAGCAAATCCTTTTCATAGCTCGTGAACCTGACCTGGCGCAGCCAGAACTCCACGCTGCCGCGGGTGAACTTGCCAAGAAACGCAACCACGGTCCGCAAGATGATCTGGCTTTCACGGATAAGCAGCAGGCACAAACCTCGCAGAAACGCTGCCGCTTCCTGGCCGACCAATGCACCTGCCACCGAGCCCACGGGGGTACCCACCGCCCCCACCACGGCACCGATGATCGGCGCGATCAAGGTAATCAGGCAGGCAATCAGCAGCACCCACTCCTGCCACTGTGGCGGCTGCGCCGTTGCCTGGCTGTCATCCGCCGTGTAGCGCTTGCCCAAGCGCAGACACACTGCGGCCAGGTCACGGGCGCTGAGCACGATCACCACCCCAGGCACCAACGACAGCAGCATGTCGGCAATGACCACGCTCAGTGGCCGTTCCTCGGCAAACTCCCCCAGCACCAAGTCACGCAGCCAGCCAAAGCCGCCTGCCACCCTTTCCACCGCTTCATCCAGCCAGTCAGCAGCGGAGTTCATGGCTGGCCACCTGCCGAGGTGCAGCCGGCAAGCAATGCCTGCAAGGCAGCATCCGGCTCGATTGCGGTCGTCAGCTGCAGCGAGCCTTGGCCAACCTCGTAGCGCACCTGGGCGCTGCAACCGGGGGTAACGCCAGCCAGGCGGGCATAGCCGTTCTGGTCGACCATACCCTGGCGCTGGGTGCCATCGGACAACGTCGCCACGTAGGCCGTGCCCGCAATTGGCGTACCGTCGGCATGCACCAGGCGAAACTCGATTTCCTCCTGCGACGGTGCAGGCGGCTCACCGTAACGTGCAGGCGCCTTTACCTGGGCGATGGCATGCAACAGCAGTGGCTCGGGGCAACCGATTTCGATGCGGCCATCACCCAGCTTGATAAACGCCCCGCCGCAACTCAGGGTCAGCGACGTTCGGCTATCGATGTGCACATGGCCGTGATGGCTGGTGATCGACACATCGTCATTGGCATCGACCCGCAGTTGCCCGCCGACCTGCACACGCTTGTCCTGCGCGACCTGCTCGCTGGCCTCGAGGCCAACCATCACGCTCAACGCCCCGCCAACGGCCAACGACTTGCCCAGGCCTATGCTTTCGACTTTGCCAAGGGCGACCGTTTCGCTCTTGCTGGCGCCGACCTTGACACTGCGGTTGCCACCTATGTGCACCACTTCGTCATGCTCGACGCGCTCGCTACGATCATTGCCGATGAGCGTGGTTTCGTTGTGCTTCACGACGTTGTTCTGGTCGCGCTCGGCATGAATGAATACTTCCTGCCGCCCCAGTTCGTCCTCGAAGCGCAACTCGTTGAAGCCATCGCCTTTATGGGTCTGGCTCTTGATGGTCATGCGGGTCTTGTGTTCGGGCAGGTCGTAAGGCGGCAGCTGGTCACCGCAGTAGGTGCGCCCGGTGATCATCGGCTGGTCAGGGTCGCCATTGACGTACTGGACAATCACATCCTGGCCAATACGCGGAATGGCCATCGAACCCCAACTGCCACCGGCCCAGCCTTGCGACACCCGCACCCAGCAGGAACTGAATTCGTTGTTGCTACTTTCACGGTCCCAGGGGAAGCTGACCTTGACCCGCCCCCACTGGTCGCAAAAAATCTCTTCGCCCGGCGGGCCGACCACGGTGGCCATGTGCGGGCCATCGATGCGCGGCTTGGCCAAGGGTGCCGGGCGCCATTCGGCCATGCCTTGCACCAGCAGCGCATCGTTCACATAGCGGGTACCTTGTTCGGCGCCGGCGGCTTCTTCCTGCAGGCTGGTGAACTGCGTACCTTCGTGGCACAGGCTGATTACGCGCCAGTGCACATTAAGGTCTTCACGCGGGTGGCCGACTAGGGTGAAGCTCAGGCCTGGCTGCAGGCGCACGTCATCGCCCTGTACTTCGGCCAGGCGGGCGTCATGGCGCAGCGCCGTCAGCCGCGTTTCAGTGAAGGGCTTGCCGACCGCATCGCGCTTGTAGCGCCCCGGGTAATCAAAAAACTCATAGTCCAGCGACTGGTGCGTGATTCCGCTGGCCTGGGCCTTGTGCTCCTGGCGATAGGCCGGGTTGGTGAAGGTGTAGTCGCGCTGCACCTGCTGCGCAGTACGCACCTGCTCGCAGTAGCGCAAACGCCGCAGGCAAGCACGGGCCTGGTCGCCACCGCTACTGGCGTGGTACAGCACCTTGTCGGGGCCGAGATCATCTTCATCCAGCCAAAGCGCTTCATCATCTACGGGCTTTAGCGTGCCCCGGCTGAGCAACCCAAGCGATAGCAGGCGATCGGTAACGATCAGCGTGTGGTGCCTGGCGCAGTGTGCAAAGCGGTAGACGAAGCCCTCTTCAGCGGCAAGGCGATGGATAAAGTCGAGGTCGGTTTCCCCCGCCTGGACACAAAACTCACGCACCTGGTGATCGGCGCTGGTATTGAGCTCAAACCGGGCAATGCCCTGACGCTTGAACATCAGTTCAAGAATCTGCGGCACGGTTTTCTGCTGGAAGATGCGCCAGTTCGAACGCAAGCGGGCACGGGCCAGTTGCGGCTCGACCACAGCGTGGTAGCGCGTGCGACAGAAGCCGGTTTCACCTTGGCTGAAGGCACTGACCAAGCCATGCACATGACGCAGTGGCCGGTCTGCGCAATAAAGGGTGAATAGCGCAGGCTTGTCGAGCACCTGGGCGAAGTCGACATCACTGTCGTAACTGACAAGTTCAAGGCTCAGTACAAATGGCTGGCTTATGGTTTCTTCCAGCTTGAATGAAACCACTTCGAACTCCGTGCGCCCGGCGAGCGCCTGAAATCCGAAACGAAAGTCCGACTGTTTCATGAGTTGCTCTACCGCCATCATGTTTACCGGCGAAAAAAACAACCACATCCTGGCTTTCTTCAAGATGAGCACATCGAATGAAATTGCCCGTCGCCAACGTTCAAGCCGGCTAGATCCGTGGCATTGGCGGACTTGACCGATGACGACAGTGAGGATGAGGCAGTGACTGAAGAGCAACTTAAACCGTACCGCCCCGCCATGACAGGAACGATGGGTTTCATGCATTGACGATTTCGTAGGAAATTTCCTAAAGCATCAACTTACAAACTTTTGCGCGTGCGAGTCTGCTCACTGAAACACAAGAAATTCAAGCCAGGAAAATAATAAATACAGATACTGATAAGTTCGCGAAACAGCCCCTTTCATTCCTCCTGAAATCACGTGCACCATTCTGTTCGAGGGCGATGACCTTGGCACCCCTCAAACGCACCAAAAAGGTGCATGACTGGCTGGGATTGGGGCATGCCGTCTGGCCCTCATCCACCGCTCCAACCCCTGCATTTACATCCGGTCACAACCGCCAACGTTTGCGTCTACTCCGCAGCATGACAATAGTGACCAGCGGGTCACCTTTTCATCTATTTCTCTCCTACACTCGGGTTTCGGCCCGCCATTTGCTCAACGGAAGAGTGACGAAAAAAAGTCGAACTTTCCGGAACGCGGGCAGGTCAGGAACTAAGTAGGCCAAACGCAAAGGGACTTCCCAGCATCGGCCCACATACCCCACCAGCCCAATCGCCTTCGGCCGGAATGCCGATCGCGCCGTGCCTGCGCGCACGACCCTGGGGCATGGAACGCACTACGCAGAATCCAGAATCAGAGAGAACCAACACGAAACATCGCCACGGGTGCCAGCACCCGGCCAAGCATAGGGACGGAGAGAAGTATGATCAGTGCCGCTGTCGAGCCTCACGTAGATTCATTCAACCCGGACAACCGCGAACCGCTCACCCCGGACTTCGCCACGACAGGCAAGGCACCCGGCGCCCAGCGCCAGCACAACCGCAACAAGCGCAAGATTTTGTTCGTGACCTCGGAAATCGCCGACCTGGTGAAAACCGGTGGCCTGGGAGACGTGTCCGCCGCCCTGCCCCGCGCCCTGGCGCACCTGCACGATGTGCGGGTGCTGATCCCCGGCTACCGGCAGGTGATGGAAAGCGACAACCCCATCCACATCGTCGGTGAACTGGGTGGCCACGCCGCACTGCCGCCGTGCAAGATCGGGCGCATGGACATGGCCGACGGCCTGGTCATCTATGTGCTGATCTGCCCCGAGCTGTACCAGCGTGACGGCACTCCCTATGGTGCCAACAACGGCCGCGACTGGCCCGACAACCACATCCGCTTCGCCCGCCTGGGCCTGGCCGCCGCCGAAATCGCTGCCGGCGAAGGCAGGATCCACTGGAAGCCCGAAGTGGTGCACGCCCACGACTGGCCCGCCGGCCTGGCACCGGCCTACATGCACTGGCGCGGGCTGAGCACGCCAACCCTGTTCACCATCCACAACCTGGCCTACCAGGGCGTGTACAGCCGCGGCTGCAGCCCGGAACTGGCAATCCCCGAACACGCCATGCAGCAGGAAGGCATGGAGTTCTACGGCAAGCTGTCGTTCCTCAAGGCCGGCCTGGCCTACGCCAGCCACATCACCACGGTCAGCGCCACCTATGCCCGGGAAATCACTACCCCGGAATTTGGCTGCGGCCTGGACGGTTTCCTCGCCAGCAAGGCCCAGCAAGGCCTGCTCGGCGGCATTCCCAACGGCATCGACGAAAGCTGGGACTCGGCCACCGACAAGCACCTGCAGCACAACTTCAGCATCAACGACTGGGAAGGCAAGGCGCGCAATGCCCAGGAAGTACGCGCGCTGTTCGAACTGCAGCCCTCCGAAGGGCCCTTGTTCGCAGTGGTTTCGCGCCTGGTCTACCAGAAAGGCCTGGACCTGACCCTGGGTGTGGCCGACTACATCGTCGAGCAAGGCGGGCAGATCGCGATCATCGGCCGCGGCGAGCCGGAAGAAGAGCAGGCCATGCGCGAACTGGCGCTACGCCACCCGGGCCGTATCGGCGTGCGCATCGGCTTCAACGAAACCGATGCCCGGCGCATGTTCGCCGGCAGCGACTTCCTGCTGATGCCGTCTCGCTACGAGCCATGCGGCCTCAGCCAGATGTACGCACAGCGCTTCGGCTCGCTGCCGGTAGCGCGCAAGACCGGCGGCCTGGCCGACACCATCGAGTGCGGCGTTACCGGCTTCCTGTTCAACGAGTCCACTGTCGAGAGCTATCGCGAGGCACTCAGCCGCGCCTTCTATGTATATGGCAAGAAGGACCTCCTGAATGCCATGCGCTGCCTGTCGATGACCCAACCGTTCAACTGGTGCCAGGCCGTGGAGCCCTATGCACGTCTGTACGAGGACCTGGTCAAGCAGGCGCAGCACAGCCACTACTGAGCGGGGAGTTGAAGATGCACAGGCATGGCGCACACCTGCTGGACGCCACGTCGGCGCGCTTCGCCCTCTGGGCCCCGGATGCGCGCAGCGTGAGCGTGGAACTGGAGCAGCAGCCGGCCATCGAGCTGTTGCCCGACGATGATGGCTGGTTCACCGGCGTGGCCCCGTGCCAGGCCGGTGACCGTTACCACTACCGTATCGACGGTGCACTGAAGGTGGCCGACCCGGCCTCGCGCTATCAGCCCGATGGCGTGCAGGGGCCGAGCCAGGTGGTGAATGTGGCCAGCTATGCCTGGCGACACCCCTGGCAAGGCCGGCCCTGGCACGAGGCGGTCATACAGGAGCTGCATGTCGGCCTGCTCGATGGCTACGCCGGGGTCGCCCGGCAACTGCCGCGGCTGGCCGAACTGGGCATCAGTGCCGTCGAACTGATGCCGCTGGGGCAGTTCCCCGGCGAGCGCAACTGGGGTTACGACGGCGTGTTGCCCTATGCGCCGCAAAACACCTATGGCAGCCCCGAGCAGCTGTGTGCGCTGGTCGACCAGGCACATGGCCACGGGCTGATGGTGCTGGTCGATGTGGTGTACAACCACTTCGGCCCTGACGGCAATTACCTGCACCAGTACGCCAGCCCGTTCTTCCGCGAAGACCGGCAGACCCCCTGGGGCGCAGCCATCGACTTCCGTCGCCCGCAGGTGCGCGAGTTCTTCATCCAGAACGCCCTGATGTGGCTGTGCGACTACCGCTTTGACGGCCTGCGCCTGGATGCCGTGCACGCCATCGACCAGCCCGACTTTCTGGTCGAGCTGGCGCAAAGGGTACGCGCTGCGGTGGAACCGGGCCGCCACGTATGGCTGGTACTGGAGAACGAACACAACCAGGCCTTCCTGCTGGAGCAAGGCTTCGATGCCCAGTGGAACGACGACGGCCACAATGCCCTGCATGTGCTGCTGACCGGCGAAACCGAAGGCTACTACGCCGACTACCAGCAGCGCCCCATCGACCAGCTGGCCCGCTGCCTTGCCGAAGGTTTCGTGTTCCAGGGCCAGGCCAACCGCCATGGCACGCCCCGCGGCGAACCCAGCGCGCACCTGCCACCCAGCGCGTTCGTGCTGTTCCTGCAGAACCATGACCAGGTCGGCAACCGCGCCCTGGGCGAGCGCCTGACCCGCCTGTGCCCACCGCAGGCGCTGCGGGCGGCCACCGGGCTGTTGCTGCTGGCGCCAATGATTCCGCTGCTGTTCATGGGCGACGACGATGGCAGCTGCCGGCCGTTCCTGTTCTTCACCGACTTCCATGACCAGCTGGCCGACGCCGTGCGCGAAGGCCGGCGCGGCGAGTTCGCCCATTTCGCCGCCTTCGCCGACCCCGAGCAGCGCCAACGCATCCCCGACCCCAACGCCGAACAGACCTTCGAGGCCTCCCGCCCGCAAGGCAAGGAAGTGATCGCCGGCTGGCACGGCCTGTACCAGCACCTGCTCGAACTGCGCCGCCGCCATGTGATCCCGCACCTGCCGGGTAGCCGCGCGCTGGGCGCCGAAGTACACGGCGACAAGGCCCTGACCGCACGCTGGTGCCTGGGCAATGGCACCACCCTGCGCATCGACCTGAACCTGGCCGCCACCCCGCAGGTGGTCGAGTTGCCCGCGCCGGCCAACCGCCTGTTCGACAGCAGCGACACCCGGCACCCCGATACCCATCTGGCCGCATACAGCTGCGTGGTCAGCCTGCTTCCCCCTGCCCAGGAGCGCCCATGAGCGAAACCGCCCTGCACCGTCTGGCGAGCCGCGTCGGGCTGAGCCGCGACTGGATCGACGCCAATGCCCGGCCCCAGCGTGTCAGCGACGAGGTACTGCGCAACATACTTGAAGGCCTTGGCCACCCTGCCAACGATGACGCCGCCATCGCCGCCAGCCTGCGCGCCGTGGACGCTGCCGAAGACAGTGAGCACCTGCCGCCGCTGCTGACCGCCGACCTAGGCCAGCCATTGGCACTGGCGCGTTACTTCAGCGCCGCCAGCGTCGCGCACTGCACCCTGGAGGACCACAGCGCCCTCACCCTCAGCCTCGACGACCAGGCCCGCCTGCCCGGCGCGCTGCCCATCGGCTACCACCAGGTGGAAATCGACAGCCGCCGCTTCACCGTGGCCGTGGCCCCGCTGCGCTGCCACAGCCTTGAAGACCGGGTGCAACAGCCGCCACCGCGCTGCTGGGGCCTGGCTGTGCAGCTGTACAGCTTGCGCCGCCCCGGCGATGGCGGCTATGGCGACTGCCTGGCCCTGGAACAACTGGCCCGCGCGGCTGCCGAACGCGGCGCCGATGCCTTGGCCATCAGCCCGATCCACGCCCTGTCGGCCATCGACCAGACGCACTACAGCCCCTACTCGCCCTCCAGCCGCCTGCTGCTCAATACCCTGTACGCCAGCCCAGCCGCGCTGCTCGGCGAGCGGGAGGTGCGCGTGGCCATCGAAGCCTGCGGCCTGGAGCAACAGCTCGAAGACCTTGAGCAAGGCCCGCTGGTAGACTGGCCGCGTGCCGCCAGCGCCCGACAGCGCCTGCTCGAAGCCCTGTACCAGGGCTTCAGCCAGGGCGACCACCCGCTACGCAAGGACTTCGACAGTTTCCGCAAAGCCGGTGGCCAGGCGCTGGAGCACCATTGCCGCTTCGAGGTGCTGCAGGCCCAGGCCGTGGAGCATGGCCTGGGCGCCGACTGGCGCCACTGGCCCAAGGCCTGGCACGACCCATACCACCCGGAAGTGGAGGCCTTCGCCAACGCCTACCCGGCCAAGATCGAGTTCCATGCCTTCTGCCAATGGCTGACCGAACGGGGCCTGCAACGCGCCCAGGAAGCAGCGCGCGGCAACGGCATGGCGGTCGGCCTGATCGCTGACCTGGCGGTGGGCGCCGACGGTGCCGGCAGCCAGGCCTGGAGCCGCCAGGACGAGCTGCTGGCAGGCCTGAAGGTAGGCGCACCGCCCGACATCCTCAACCGTGCCGGCCAGGACTGGGGCATCTGCGCCTTCTCGCCCGAAGGCCTCAAGCGCAACGGCTACCGCGCCTTCATCGAAATGCTCCGGGCCAACCTCGCCCACGCCGGCGGCCTGCGCATCGACCATGTCATGGGCCTGCGCCGGCTGTGGCTGATCCCGCAGGGGGCCAAGCCCAGCGAAGGCGCCTACCTCAACTACCCGCTGGAAGATCTGTTACGCCTGCTGGCCCTGGAGTCGGTGCGCCACCAGGCAATCATCCTCGGCGAAGACCTGGGCACCGTGCCGGACGGCCTGCGCGAGCAACTGGCAGCCAAGGCCGTGCTGGGCATGCGCGTGCTGCCCTTCGAGCAGACCCAGCCCGGCCATTTCAAGCCGATTCTCGACTGGCCGGACAACGCCCTGGCCACCACCGGCACCCACGACCTGGCGCCGCTGGCCGGCTGGCTGGAAAACCGCGACATCGACTGGAGCCACCGCCTGCAACTGATCGATGCTGCCACCGAACTGCACTGGCGCCACGAGCGGCAGAAGGAGCACGATGGTTTGCGCCGCACCCTGGAGGCCAACTACGGCACGCTGCCGAACAACGACGCGCTGATCGACGCTGCCATCCGTTACGTTGGCCACACCCGCGCACCGCTGGTGCTGGTGCCATTGGAAGACCTGCTGGGTTGTGACGAGCAACCCAACCTGCCGGGCACCACCTCCGGCCACCCCAACTGGCGCCGACGCTTTGCCCGGCCGGTACGTGAACTGCTCGACGACGAAGACGCTGCGCGGCGCCTGGAACTGCTGGCCCAGGCCCGCGAACAGGCTTGGGAGCGTGACCGATGAAAGCGCTGACCGCGACCCTGCGCCTGCAGTTTCACAGTGACTTCACCCTCGATCACGCCGTGCCGCTGGTGCCGTACTTCGCCCAGTTGGGCATCAGCCACCTGTATGCCTCGCCCATCCTCAAGGCCCGCGCCGGCTCCCGCCATGGCTACGACGTGGTCGACCCGACCTGCGTCAACCCCGAGCTGGGCGGCGAAGCGGCGCTGCAACGGCTGGTCGCCGCCCTGCGTCAGCACGGCATGGGGCTGATCCTCGACACGGTGTCCAACCACATGGCCGTGGGCGGTGCCGACAACCCCTGGTGGCAGAGCCTGCTGGCCTGGGGTCGGCGCAGCCCGTATGCAGAGTTCTTCGACATCCAGTGGCACTCCAGCGACCCACTGCTGGCCGGCCAGTTGCTGTTGCCGTTCCTCGCCAGCGACTATGGCGTGGCGCTGAAAAATGGCGAGATACCGCTCGAGTTCGACAAGCACCATGGGCTGCTGCAGGTCGCCCATTACCAACACCGCTTCCCGATCTGCCCGGTCGATTATGGCTGGATTCTCGCCCTCAGCCCGGAGCCGGCGCTCAAGGCCCTGGCCGAACGCTTCACCGCGTTGAGCGCATCGGCCACGCCGCTGGCCGACGCCCTGCCCCTGCAAGCTGAACTGGCGCGCCTGGCGGGCGAAGGCGCTGACCTCGAATCGGCTCTGGTGGCGTTCGACAGCCGCAGCGAGAATGGCTTCAAGCGCCTGCACCTGCTGCTGGAACGCCAGACCTATCGCCTGGCCAGCTGGCGTACCGCCGCCGACGACATCAACTGGCGGCGCTTCTTCGACATCAACGAGCTGGGCGGCCTGCGGGTGGAACGCGCGGTGGTGTTCGAGGCCACCCACGCCAAGCTGTTCGAACTGATCGAGCGTGGCCTGGTGGACGGCCTGCGCATCGACCATATCGACGGCCTGGCCGACCCGCGCGGTTACTGCCGCAAGCTGCGCCGACGGGTCGATGGCCTGCTGGCACGGCGGCCGTTGAATGCCGCCCTGGAGCATTTCCCGATCTACGTGGAGAAGATCCTCGGCGCCAACGAGCACCTGCACCGCGACTGGCTTACCGATGGCACTACCGGCTATGAGTTCATGAACCAGGTCTCGCTGTTGCAGCACGACCCGGCAGGCGAAGCAGCGCTGACCGAGCTGTGGGCCAATGTGAGCGAACGCCCCGACTTCCCCGAAGAAGTACGTCAGGCCCGCCACCTGGTGCTCAATGCCAGCCTGGCCGGCGACTGCGAGTCGGTGGCCCAGGCGCTGTTGCAGGTGGCGCGCAACGACCTGATGACCCGCGACCTGACCCTGGGCGCGATTCGCCGTGCCTTGCAGGCGCTGGTGGCGCATTACCCGGTGTATCGCACCTACTTCAATGCCTGCGGGCGCCCGGCAGAAGACGAAGGGTTTTTCCAGCAGGCCCTGGCCAATGCCCGCCTCGACCTCGGCGAAGCCGACTGGCCACTGCTCGAGCACCTGCAACAATGGCTGGGCGGGCAAGCCTGGCGCCGCCTGCCAGCAGGCCGGGCGCGCAAGCAGCTACGCCACGCCTGCGTGCGCTTCCAGCAGCTGACCGCGCCCAGCGCCGCCAAGGCCGTGGAAGACACCGCCTTCTACCGCAGCGCGCGGCTGCTGTCGCGCAACGATGTGGGCTTCGACGCCGAGCGTTTCAGCGCCCCGCTCGAGCACTTCCACAACGAGGCCCAGCGGCGCCTGCGCGACTTCCCCGACAACCTGCTGGCCAGCGCCACCCATGACCACAAGCGCGGCGAAGACACCCGTGCGCGCCTGGCCGTGCTCAGCGAGCGCGGCCCGTGGCTGGCCAGCCGAATGGAACACTGGCGCGAACTGGCCACGCCGTTGCGCACGCAACTGGATGACGGCCTGGCGCCCAGCCCCGGCGACGAGCTGATGCTGTTGCAGACCTTGCTGGGCAGCTGGCCGCTGGACCTCGACCTGCACGATGTCAACGCCCTTGGCCAGTACGCCGAACGCATTCGCCAGTGGCAGCAGAAAGCCCTGCGCGAGGCCAAGCTGCGCAGCAGCTGGAGCGCGCCGAACGAAGCCTACGAAAGCGCCTGTGCCCGCTACATCGATGGCCTGCTGCTGGACGGCGAGAACCAGCAGCTGCGCAAGTCGCTGGCCGACGCCGCGCACCTGCTGGCCTGCCCCGGTGCCCTCAACGGCCTTGTCCAGGCCCTGCTGCGCATGACCACGCCGGGCGTACCGGACCTGTACCAGGGCAACGAATACTGGGATTTCAGCCTGGTCGACCCGGATAACCGGCGCGCCGTGGACTACGCGTGCCGGCGTCGCACCCTGGACGATGCAACGCCGGTTGCCGAGCTGCTGGAGCACTGGCGCGATGGCCGCCTCAAGCAGGCGCTGATCGCCCGGGTGCTGGACTGCCGCCAGGCCCATGCCGAGCTGTTCCGTCGTGGCGCCTACCTGCCCCTGACCGTGCAGGGTCGGCATGCCGACAAGGTGATCGCGTTCGCTCGCCTTGGCGAGGGCGAACGGGCCGTCATCATCGCGCCACGCCTGGCCAGTACCCTGCTGGCAGGTGCACCGACACCCCTGATCCCGGCACAGAACTGGGACGACACCCGGGTAAACCTGCCGTTTGCCTTGTCGCCTGCCAACTCGACGGGACTTTTCCCCAGTGCTGCGGTCAGCTCTTCCAAGGAGCTGATGTTGAGCGCCGTGCTGGCGGAGTTTCCGGTCAACCTGCTGATACAACAATCTTGAACATCAGGAGCGTCATGATGAGTGTTGATGAAAAACGTATCCGCGAATTTGCCTACCAGATCTGGGAGTCCGAGGGTAAGCCCGTCGGCCAGGAAGACCGCCATTGGGACATGGCTCGCAAGCTGGCCGAAGCCGAGGCACTGGCACCCAAGGCGGCGCCGCGCAAACGGGCCCCGGCCAAGCCCAAGGTAGCGGCTGAACCGGTTGAGAAGGCCGTGGCTGTGAAGAAACCCCGGGCGGTGAAAAAGCCGGCTGCCGGTTGAGCCTGCACCGGCCTCTTCGCGGGTAAACCCGCTCCCACAGGTACACCGTCATCCTCAAGCCTGGCGCTATCCCTGTAGGGGCGGGTTCACCCGCGAAGAGGCCGGTACAGGCCTACGCAGCTCCCTCCACCACCACGGCCACAGAGGACCGCCATGAGCCCCCGCACCCCGAAGAAAACCCGCTCGGTCGCCCCGTCGCGTATCCGCGAAGGCCTGCCCTTCCCCCTCGGCGCCACCTGGGATGGCCTTGGGGTCAACTTTGCCCTGTTCTCGGCCAATGCCACCAAGGTCGAGCTGTGCCTGTTCGACTCCACCGGCGAGCACGAAATCGAACGCATCGAGCTCCCCGAATACACCGACGAGATCTACCACGGCTACCTGCCTGACGCTCACCCAGGGCTGGTCTACGGCTACCGCGTGCACGGCCCGTACGAGCCGGAGAACGGCCACCGCTTCAACCCCAACAAACTGCTGATCGACCCGTATGCCAAGCAACTGGTCGGCAGCCTGCAATGGTCCGAAGCACTGTTCGGCTACACCATCGGCCACCCCGACGGCGATCTGTCGTTCGACGAGCGCGACAGCGCGCCCTTCGTGCCCAAGTGCAAGGTGATCGACCCTGCATTCACCTGGGGCCGCGACCAGCGCGTGCAGATCCCCTGGGAGCGTACGATCATTTATGAGGCCCACACCCGTGGCATCAGCATGCGCCACCCAGCGGTGCCGGAAGAACTGCGCGGCACCTTCGCCGGCCTGGCCAATGACGAGTTGCTCAAGCACATCAAGGAGCTGGGCGTTTCCAGCATCGAGCTGCTGCCGATTCACGCCTTCGTCAACGACCAGCACCTGCTGGACAAGGGCCTGAACAACTACTGGGGCTACAACAGCATCGCCTTCTTTGCGCCCCACCCGCGTTACCTGGCCAGCGGCAAGATCGCCGAGTTCAAGGAAATGGTCGCACACCTGCACGACGCCGGGCTGGAGGTGATCCTGGATGTGGTCTACAACCACACCGCCGAAGGCAACGAGCGCGGCCCCACGCTGTCGATGCGCGGTATCGACAACGCCTCGTACTACCGCCTGATGCCGGACGACAAGCGCTATTACATCAACGATTCCGGCACCGGCAACACCCTGGACCTGAGCCACCCCTGCGTGCTGCAGCTGGTCACCGACTCGCTGCGCTACTGGGCCGGCGAAATGCACGTGGACGGCTTCCGCTTCGACCTGGCGACCATCCTTGGCCGCTACCACGACGGCTACAGCGAACGCCACGGCTTCCTCGTCGCCTGCCGCCAGGACCCGATGCTGAGCCAGGTGAAGCTGATTGCCGAACCATGGGACTGCGGCCCGGGCGGCTACCAGGTGGGCAACTTTGCCCCGGGCTGGGCAGAGTGGAACGACCGCTTCCGCGACACCGTGCGCGCCTTCTGGAAAGGCGACGAAGGCCAACTGGCCGACTTTGCCTCGCGCATGACCGCCTCGGGGGACATGTTCAACAACCGTGGCCGGCGTCCCTATGCCTCGGTCAACTTCGTCACCGCCCACGACGGTTTCACCTTGCGCGACCTGGTGTCGTACAACCACAAGCACAACGAGGACAACGACGAGAACAACCAGGACGGCACCGATAACAACCTGTCATGGAACTGCGGTGTCGAGGGGCCAACCGACGACCCGGCCGTGAATGCCCTGCGCATGCGCCAGATGCGCAACTACTTCGCTACCCTGCTGCTGGCCCAGGGCACGCCGATGATCGTCGCCGGCGATGAGTTCAGCCGTACCCAGCACGGCAACAACAATGCCTATTGCCAGGACAGCGAGATCGGCTGGGTGAACTGGGACCTGGACCAGGAGGGCAAAGAGCTGCTGGCTTTCGTCAAGCGCCTCACCCGCCTGCGCCTGGCCTACCCGGTACTGCGTCGCTCGCGCTTCCTGGTTGGCGACTACAATGAGGCGATCGGCGTCAAGGATGTGACCTGGCTGGCACCGGATGGCAACGAGATGAGCGTGGAACAATGGGAAGACCCGCACGGGCGTTGCCTGGGCATGTTGATCGATGGCCGTGCCCAGGTCAGCGGCATTGCCAGGCCAGGCGCCGAGGCCACCGTGCTGCTGATCGTCAATGCCCACCATGACATCGTGCCGTTCCAGCTGCCAACCGTGCCCGAGGGGGATTACTGGAGTTGCCTGGTCGATACCGACCGGCCAGAGCTGCGCAAGGGGCAGCATCTGCAGTTCGACAGCACCTTCGAGGTGAAGGGGCGGTCGTTGCTGCTGATGGTGTTGCAGCGTGATGAGGAGTGAACCTGACAGTTTGGTACCTGTCCCTTGTAGGAGCAGCCTTGTGCTGCGAAGAGGCCTTTACCGGCACAGCAAGTGGTTTGCCTTATCGGCCCTTTCGCAGCACAAGGCTGCTCCTACAAGGATCCGCGCAAACCCGTTGACCGAGGAGTAACCGTGAACCCCGAAGCCGGCAGTAAAGGTTTCGCCAGTGTCAACCAGGCCCCGGCCGTGAAGCGGCTGCGGGTGCTGACGGTGAATACCCACAAGGGCTTCACCGCCTTCAACCGGCGCTTCATCCTGCCGGAACTGCGCGAGGCGGTGCGCAGCACCCAGGCCGACATCGTCTTTCTCCAGGAGGTGCTCGGCAGCCACGACCGCCACGCCGCGCGTTACCCCGGCTGGCCGCAGACCTCGCAGTACGAGTTCCTCGCCGACAGCATGTGGAGCGACTTCGCCTACGGGCGCAACGCGGTCTACCCCGACGGCCACCACGGCAACGCGCTGCTGTCCAAATACCCGATCATCGAACATCGCAACCTCGACGTGTCGATCACCGGCCCCGAACGACGTGGCCTGCTGCACTGCGTCCTCGACGTGCCTGGCCAGCATCAGGTGCATGCCATCTGCGTGCACCTGTCGTTACTGGAAAGCCACCGCCAGAAGCAGCTGCAACTGCTGCGCAAGCTGCTCGAATCCTTGCCCACCGACGCCCCGGTGATCATCGCTGGCGACTTCAACGACTGGAAATCCCACGGCAACCGCACCTTGGGCCTGCAGCGTGACCTGCACGAGGCCTTCGAACGCCACCATGGCCACCTGGCCCGCACCTATCCTGCGCGGCTGCCGCTGTTGCGCCTGGACCGTGTCTACCTGCGCAACGCCGAAAGCCATGGGCCGCGGATTCTGGGGCACAAACCTTGGTCGCACCTGTCGGACCACCTGCCGTTGTCGGTCGAAGTCAGGCTTAGCAATCATTCTTCATAGCCGCAGCACGGCAAATAGCGAACCTGGCTATACCTAGCCGAATTATCTTGTGATTCAACAAGTTGAACAAAGCCACGGAACCTGAACACATCCTTCACGCTTTCTTGACGCAAGCGGCGCCCTCTCCTTAGCTGAACATATCTAGCAGTAATGATCTCGCGCAGGGCCTCTAGCTCGCGCCTTCGTGCGCGCTGCAGAAAGCCAGGCGTGCTGGTTTGGGTCGCCCACTGTTTTTGCCGTACAGCTCGTGACAACAGGCCAGGTCCTAGGGCTGTAACACCAAAACAAAGGAGATCCGCCATGAAAAGCACCTCGAACCCCTTGCGCTTCGAAAGCATTTTCTACGCGGTTTCCACGTCGCTGCTTCTGGCAACCCCGGTGGAAACTATCGCGTATGAACTGCAGGACGACCCGACCTCGCCCGGCTTCCTGCACCAACCGGCAGTACCACAGCTTACGCTCGACCCGGTCAGCGCCAGTGGCTTGAGTATCGGTACCTTGAGCGCGTTCTCGCAAAAGATGAGCGAACGCCATGGGCAGCCTGCACCGGACCTGGTCGCCAGCCAGTGGGCGCAGTTCTTCCCCACCACCGCGCGCAGTGGCGCGCAGCCTCCGGACCAGCTGGAGGCCCCCAGCCAGCAACTGATGATCGGCCCGGACCTGTTCGTGCGTGAAACTGCAGCGGGCAATGTGCACCGCGCGGGGATCTTCGTGGGGCAAAACAACCTGCAGACCAACTTCAACGGCATGCGCCAGCTGTTGGGCGACAAGCAACGCAACGCCGTGAACCTCAGCGGCGAAAGCCTGGGGGTGTACTGGAGCATGACCCATGAACAGGGCTGGCACCTGGATGCCGTGGCCATGGGTTCACGCATCGACGTCAACGGTCGAGGCGAAAACGGCCAGCGACTGGACGACAGCGGCCACGCGATGACCTTCTCGCTGGAAGGCGGCATCCCCATCGGCCTGGGTGGCGGCTGGGTGATTGAGCCACAGGCACAGTTGATCAACCAGCAGTTCTTCCCCGGCAGCCGGGCGCAGGAAGAGACCTTGCAGGCCTTCGACAGCCAGCCGAGCTGGAGCGGTCGGGTCGGCGCCAGGCTGTCCGGGCGTTATGAAGTACGCGGCATGCCGATCGAACCCTATGTGCGGACCAACGTGTGGTATGACTTCAGCAATGCCGATGAGGTGAAGCTGGACCAGGTCGACAAGATCTCCAGCTCGCGCTACTCGACCACGGTGGAACTGGGGTTGGGGCTGGTGGCGCGGGTGACACCCACGGTGGCGCTGTTTGTCAGTGCCGATTACAGCAGTGACGTCGACGACAATGATCTGAACGGGTTGATTGGCAGCCTTGGGGTGCGGATGCGGTGGTAGGCAGGGTCGGCCCTTTCGCGGGTGAACCCGCTCCCACAAGGACCGCACAGGGTCTGAAGCTTGTGCAATACCTGTGGGAGCGGGTTTACCCGCGAATAGGCCAGTACTGGGAACACATCAGGCTGGTTTCATTATCAGAACACCCAGCGGCGGCAGGTTCAGGGCCAGCGACTGCGGCTGCCCATGGCTGGCTATCTCGTCACTTTGCACGACCCCCAGGTTGCCGACATTGGACCCGGCATACAGCTCTGCATCACTGTTCAACAGCTCCTGCCAGCGCTCGCCAAACGGCACGCCAATGCGATACCCCTCGCGCGGCACCGGGGTGAAGTTGGCCACCACCAGCACCGGCTCGCCACTGCTGCTCCAGCGCAGCCAGGCATACACGCTGTTCTGGGCATCGTCACCAATCAGCCACTGGAACCCCTGCGGCTGGCAATCCTGCTCATGCAACGCCGGCACCTCGCGGTACAGGCGGTTGAGGTCGCCTACCAGGCGCTGTACCCCCTGGTGCTCAGGGTACTGCAGCAGGTACCAGTCCAGCTCGCCATCGTGGTCCCACTCACGCCACTGCCCGAACTCGCAACCCATGAATAGCAGCTTCTTGCCCGGATGCGCCCACATGAAGGTGAGGTAGGCACGCAGGTTGGCGAACTTCTGCCAGCGGTCGCCGGGCATCTTGTCGATCAGCGAATGCTTGCCGTGCACCACTTCGTCGTGGGAGATGGGCAGGATGAAGTGCTCGGAATAGGCATAGATCAGCCCGAAGCTCATCTCGTTGTGATGGTAAGTGCGGTGCACCGGGTCGTTCTGGATGTAATGCAAGGTGTCGTGCATCCAGCCCATGTTCCACTTGTAGGCAAAGCCCAGGCCCCCCTGCTGGGTCGGCTGGCTGACGCCGGGCCAGGCGGTGGACTCCTCGGCGATGATCAGCGCGCCCGGGGCCTCATGGGCCGCCACGCCGTTTAGGTGGCGGATGAAGTCGATGGCTTCCAGGTTCTCGCGCCCGCCGTGGCGGTTGGGCACCCATTCGCCGGCCTTGCGCGAATAGTCGCGGTACAGCATCGAGGCCACTGCATCGACACGCAGGCCATCGATGTGGAAGTGCTTCAGCCAGTGCAGCGCCGAGGCCATCATGAAGCCGCGCACTTCGTTGCGGCCAAGGTTGTAGATCAGCGTGTTCCAGTCCTGGTGGTAGCCCTCCAGCGGGTTGTCGTATTCGTACAGGGCGGTGCCGTCGAAACGCGCCAGGCCGTGTTCGTCGGTGGGGAAATGCGCCGGTACCCAGTCCAGCAGTACACCAATGCCCCCTTGGTGGCAGGCGTCGATGAACGCGGCGAAGTCCTCGGCGCTGCCGTAGCGCGAGGTGGGCGCGAACAGCGACAGCGGCTGGTAGCCCCAGGAGCCGCCGAACGGGTGCTCCATGATCGGCAGCAGTTCGATGTGGGTAAAGCCCAGTTCCTGAACGTACGGCACCAGGCGCTCGGCCAGCTCGCGCCAGTTGTAATAGCGCCCGACCTCGCCCGCCTCATCCAGCTCGCAGCGCCACGACCCCGGGTGCAGTTCGTAGATCGACAGCGGCGCACTGTAGGCATGGCGTTGCGCGCGTTGCGCCATCCAGTCGTGGTCTTGCCAGTCGTGGCTGAGCGCCCCTGCCACCTTGGATGCGGTGCTCGGCGGCAGTTCGGTGGCGCGCGCCAGCGGGTCGGCTTTCAGGGGCAGTATGCCGTCCTTGCCCAGCACCTCGAACTTGTAGGTTTCGCCCACGCCCAGGCGCGGCACGAACAGCTCCCACACCCCGGCGCTGTGGCGCAGGCGCATGGGGTGGCGGCGGCCATCCCAGTTGTTGAAGTCACCCACCACCGACACCCGCCGGGCGTTCGGTGCCCACACCGAGAAACACACGCCATCGACGCCATCGACCTGGATGGGTTGGGCGCCGAAGCGCCCGGACAGGTCGCGGTGGTTGCCTTCGGCGAACAGGTACAGGTCCATGTCGCCCAGTTGCGGGCCGAAGCTGTAGGGGTCTTCGGTAATCTGCTCGCCACCGGCCCAACCGATCTGCAGCAGGTACGGGTGTGCCTCATCGAGGTGCGCGGTGAACAACCCTGGCAGGCTGCCCTGCTCCATTTCGGCGAGGATGCGCCCGTCATGCCGGGCCAGGATGCGCACATTCAGGGCGTTGGGCAGGAAGGCGCGGACCACCTGCCCGCCGGCGCCGTCGCCATGGGGGCCGAGTACCGCAAATGGATCGGCGTGCTCGGCGCGGGCCAGGGCGTCGAGGTCCCGTTGCCGAAGGCCGCCGTTTTCACGCGTGGTTGCATTCATCTATGACTCTCCCCAGGTACTGATCAGTCCATGCAGGCCATGCAAAGGCACGGCCAGCCAGCTCGGACGGTTCTCGGCTTCGTATGTGATTTCGTAGGCAGCTTTTTCCAGGCAGAACAGCTCCAGTGCAGCACGCTCGCCCTCGGCCTGTTGCCAGGCGTGCGGCATGGCCGCGGTGGCCAGGCCATAGGCTTCGACAAAGGCATGCCGCGACTGGTGCAGGTACTGCCTGGCAACCCGTTGCCGGGCTTGGCGCGCCGGGTCGGAAAGGTCGACCGCAGACGCGCTGCGCAAGATCATGGCAGCAGCATAGTCGAAGGATCGCAGCACGCCGCTGACATCCTTGTACGGGCTGTGTTTTGCCCGACGCTCTTGCAGCGGCCGGGCCGGTTCACCTTCGAAATCGATGAGGTAGGCGTCGCCCTGCACCACCAGCACCTGGCCCAGGTGCAGGTCGCCGTGCACGCGCATCAGCAAGCCGCCCTGGGCCTGGCGGGTCAGGTTGGCGATGTGCTGGGCCAGGCCGTCGCGCTGTTGCTGCAAGTCGTCGACCAGCGCCTGGCTTTCGCTGTCGAGGCTGTCGCGGTGCTGGGCCAGCAGGTCGAGGGCATGGGTGAGTTCGGCACTGATCTGCGCACTCCAGCGTTCGCTGTCGTCGGCATCGCTCGGGCGCGGCTGGAAGGCCTCGTCGTTGGTCGGTGCGGCCAGCAGCAGGTGCATCTCGCCCAGGCGCTGGCCGAGCAAGGCGGCAAAGCCGGTGAGTTCGGCCAGTGCATCGGTGTGCGCATCGGCGTCGAGGCTGGAGGGCTCCATCTGGTCGCGGATGGCCCGTTCCAGGGTGTTCTGGGTCCAGGCCCAGGCGTCACCCTGGTTGCTCAGGTAGCCCTGGGCGATCATCAGCAGGTGTGGCGCGCCCTGCTCGTCCACCCGGCTGACCCAGGCCAGCAGCGGCGAAATGTTGGCAAAGCCTGCGGCGGTCAGGTAGGCACTCATTTCCAGCTCGGGGTGCACGCCCGGGTTGACCCGGCGAATCAGCTTGAGCACCACCTGGTCGCCAATCACCACCGAGCTGTTGGACTGCTCGGCGCTGAGGTAGCGCACGCTGCTTTCGTCGTTCAACGCCAGGCTCGCCAACTGCTGCGTGCTTTCGAAGCGCAGCTCGCCCTCGCCGTTGCCACAAGGCAGATGCATGCCGCCCTCACAGGCACGCAGCACCGCGCGGATGAATGGCTCGAGGACGAAGGCATCGGTGATCAGGCCAACCTGATGGGCACGGCGCACCCGCGCCAGGGCCAGCTGCTGCGGCAACGCGGTACTGATCTGCTCTTCGGGCAGCAGGCCGAACGGCAGCTGATAGCGGGTAGCCACACCCTCGCTGAGCACTTCGATTTCACCGAGCAGCACCGGCGTGGTGGTGGTGCCGAAACGCACGCCGTAGCAAAGGCGCACCTGGTCGATCGGCCCTTCCTTGCCGGCGAACCAGCGCCGCTTGGGCAGGTACTGCGGCAGGATGGCGCTTTGCAGGGTATCGCTGGAGGGGGCCTCCAGCAGTTCTTCCATGCGCTTGCGCAATACCAGTGTGGTCAATTCGGGTAACCCCTCGGTGGCCTGGATGTGCCAGCTGGGCATGCGGTCGTGGCTGGCCAGCAGGAACCAGTAGAAGGCGTAGGGTGGCAATGTCAGCAGGAACGGCAGTTGCCCGATTGGCGGGAAGGCGCTGCCGCCGAGCATCTCCACCGGTACTTTGTCGGCGTATTGTGACAATTCCAGTTCAGCTGCCTGGGCGGCGCGGGAAACGTTGGCCACGCACAGGATGACTTCAGTGTTGCCATCGGCGTCGGTGTACTCGCGCAAGTAGGCGAGGATGCGCCGGTTGTTCGGCGTGAGGGTGCGCAGGCTGCCGCGGCCGAAGGCCTTCTGCTGCTTGCGCACCGCCAGCATGCGCCGGGTCCAGTTCAGCAGCGAATGCGGGTCGTTGGCCTGGGCTTCGACGTTGACGGTCTGGTAACCGTACAGCGGGTCCATGATCGGCGGCAGCACCAGGCGCTGCGGGTCGGCGCGGGAGAAACCGCCGTTGCGGTCCGGCGACCACTGCATGGGCGTGCGCACGCCGTCGCGGTCGCCCAGGTAGATGTTGTCGCCCATGCCCAGTTCGTCGCCGTAATACAGGGTGGGCGTGCCGGGCATCGACAGCAGCAGGCTGGTGAGCAGTTCGATGCGCCGGCGGTCGCGCTGCAGCAGCGGCGCGAGGCGGCGGCGGATGCCCAGGTTGATGCGGGCGCGGCGGTCTTCGGCGTAGTAGTTCCACAAGTAGTCGCGCTCGCGGTCGGTGACCATTTCCAGGGTCAGCTCATCGTGGTTGCGCAGGAAGATCGCCCATTGGCAGTTGGCGGGGATTTCCGGGGTCTGGCGCAGGATGTCGGTGATCGGGAAGCGGTCTTCCATGGCCAGGGCCATGTACATGCGCGGCATCAACGGGAAGTGGAAGGCCATGTGGCATTCGTCGCCCTCGCCCTCGCCGAAGTACGGGCGTGTGTCCTCGGGCCATTGGTTGGCCTCGGCCAGCAGCATGCGGTCGGGGTAGTTGGCGTCGATTTCGGCGCGGATCGCCTTGAGCACATCGTGGGTTTCGGCAAGGTTCTCGTTGTTGGTGCCGTCGCGCTCGATCAGGTAAGGGATGGCGTCCAGGCGCAGGCCATCGACACCCAGGTCCAGCCAGAAGCGCATTACCCCGATCACGGCCTTGAGCACTTGCGGGTTGTCGAAGTTGAGGTCGGGCTGGTGCGAGTAGAAGCGGTGCCAGAAGTACTGGCCGGCGACCGGGTCCCAGGTCCAGTTGGACTTCTCGGTGTCGAGGAAGATGATGCGCGTGCCGTCGTACTTCTGGTCATCATCCGACCACACATAGAAGTCCCGTGCCTTGCTGCCGCGCTTGGCATGGCGGGCGCGCTGGAACCAGGGGTGCTGGTCGCTGGTGTGGTTGATGACTAGCTCGGTGATTACCCGCAGGCCGCGTTTGTGCGCCTCGGCGATAAAGCGGCGGGCATCGGCCAGGTTGCCGTAGTCGGGGTGCACGGCCTTGTATTCGGCGATGTCGTAGCCATCGTCGCGGCGTGGCGAGGGATAGAACGGTAGCAGCCACAGGGTGTTGACGCCCAGCTCGGCGATGTAGTCGAGCTTGCTGATCAGGCCGGCGAAGTCGCCGATGCCGTCGTTGTTCGAATCGAAGAACGACTTGATGTGCAGCTGGTAGATGACGGCGTCCTTGTACCACAGCGGGTCGTCGATGAAGGCTGCAGGGCGGGAACGCTTGGCCATGTGCGACTCCTTTCAATTTCTGGTTGCTCTGGCCCCTGTAGGAGCGGGCTTGCCCGCGAAACAGACACCGCGGTGTATGGCACCTGCTGTGCCGGTGTTCGCGGGCAAGCCCGCTCCTACAGTGGATCGCGAACCACCGTTAGCGGGCCTTTTCGATGCGCCAGATACCGAACGGCAGATGCCAGGGTTCGATGCGCATCCATTGGGTCTTGCCGTACCACGACCAGCGATGTCCGTTCATCAAGTCCTCACCATGGGTTTCGGCGTTGTCATCCAGCCCCAGCTCCCACAGCGGCAGCTCGAAATGCGCCTCCTGGGCGTTGTGCGGGTCGAGGCTGATTGCCACCAGAATGTAGTTGTCGCGCTCGGGCGTGCGCTTGGCGAAGTACAGGATGTTGTCGTTCCAGCAGTTGAAGAACGCCACGCCCAGGTGGGTCTGCAAGGCGCGGTTCTGCCGGCGGATGCGGTTGAGCTGGGCGATCTCGGCAATGATGTTGCCGGGTTGGCTGAAATCGCGTGGGCGGATTTCGTACTTCTCCGAATCCAGGTACTCCTCCTTGCCCGGCAGCGGTGTGCCTTCGCACAGTTCGAAGCCCGAATACATGCCCCACAGCCCCGACCCCATGGTGGCCAGTGCAGCGCGTATGAGGAAGCCGGCACGGCCGGAGGTATGCAGGAAGTACGGGTTGATGTCGGGCGTGTTGACGAAGAAGTTGGGCCGGTAGCACTGGCTCCATGGCGGCTGGTTGAGCTGCTCGAAGTATTCGCGCAGTTCCTGTTTGTGATTGCGCCAGGTGAAGTAGGTATAGCTCTGCGCGTACCCGACCTTGCCAAGGCGGGCCATCATCGCCGGTTTGGTGAAGGCTTCGGCGAGGAAGATGACCTCCGGGTGCCGGCTGCGCACATTGGCGATCAGCCATTGCCAGAATGGCAGTGGTTTAGTGTGCGGGTTGTCGACGCGGAAGGTCTTCACACCCTCCTCGACCCAGCCGACCACTACGTCACGCAAAGCCAGCCACAGCGAGGGCACGGCCTCGGGCGCGTAGAAATCGACGTTGACGATGTCCTGGTATTTCTTCGGCGGGTTCTCGGCATAGCGGATGGTGCCGTCCGGTCGCCAGCTGAACCAGCCGGGGTGCTCCTTGAGCCAGGGGTGATCCTGGGAGCACTGGATCGCGAAGTCGAGGGCGATTTCCAGGCCATGCTCGGCCGCTGCGGCTACCAGGCGACGGAAGTCGTCGCGGCTGCCCAGTTGTGGGTGAATCGCCTCGTGACCACCTTCCGCGCTGCCGATGGCATACGGGCTGCCCGGGTCGCCGGGCTCCGCCGTGAGGGCGTTGTTGCGGCCCTTGCGGTGCTGCATGCCGATGGGATGGATCGGCGGAAAATACAGTACGTCGAAGCCCATGTCGCGGATCATCGGCAGGCGCTCGTGCACATCGTTGAACGTGCCGTGGCGCTCGGGGCTGTCGGTGACCGAACGCGGGAACAGCTCGTACCAGCTGGCGAACTGCGCGGCCGGGCGGTCGACATCGACGGGGAATTCGCGGCTGCGGGCCAGGTAGCTGCGGTGCTCGGCGTCGCTCATCAGGCGGGCGGTAGCGGGGTCGAGAAACAGTGCCACCTGGTCGTCGGCATTAAGCGTGGGCAGGCGCTGCTGCAACGCCTGGAGCTCCTCGCGCAGGGCACCGTTGCACAGCTCGATGCCCTTGCCCAGCATCAATCGGCCTTCCTCCAGCTCCAAGCGGACCTCGACACCGGCGTGGTACTTCTTCTCCAGGTCGTGGCAGTAGGTAGCGAACGGGTCGATCCAGGCCTCGATGCTGAACAGGTGCGGGCCCAGTTCAGTGGGGGTGAATTCGGCCAGCCACAGGTCGTTGCCCGGCGAGTGCATGGGCACGCAATGCCAGCGCCGGCTGTGGGCCTGGCGCCAGTTGAGCATCACGGCCAGGCGGTCGTGGCCGTCGCTGTAGACCTTGCTGCTGACCGCCACCGGCTGGCCACTGATGGCCTTGGCGGCGAAGGTGCCGGCCTCGAGCACGGGTTGGGTGTCTTCGATCACGATGCGCGGCGCCAGCAGCGCCTGGGACAGGCTGATGGCCTGGTCCGGGTGATCGTTGGCCATGGGCACGCTTTCGAAGGGCTCGTTTCGTGACATCGGACCTTGCTCCCTCAGGCTGGTGGCGGTAAGGGTTCAGAGCCGGGCACAGGCGTGGGGTTCAAAAAAATTGAGCGAACGGCAGCTGCGAGGGGTCGAAGCCTGCAGCACCTCTTCAATTACCCAAGCGAGGTCAGGCCATGAACATTCCCATTCCACCGGAGACTCCCGATCCCAACATCGACGACCCGAGCCTGCCGCCGCCCGTGCCGGAGGAAGACCCGGACGAGCTGCCGATCAAGCCGACCGTGCCGCCGACGGTAGGCGACCCGCCGAGCCAGGAACCACCGGTGAAGGCTTAAGGGTAGACCAGGATCGACGCAGGCAGGACCGGCCCTTTCGCGGGTGAACCCGCTCCCACAGGGACCGCGCCGATTTCGAACTCGGCGCTGTACCTGTAGGAGCGGGTTTACCCGCGAAAGGGCCGGCAGCATCAATACATCAACCAGCAGTTAAAGCCGAGATCTCCGCCACACTGATCTCCCGCATGCGGAACTTCTGCACCTTGCCGGTCACCGTCATCGGGTACTCGTCGACAAAGCGGATATGCCGCGGCACCTTGAAGTGTGCAATGCGCGCCTTGCACCAGCCCTGCAGTTCCTCGACCGTGGCACTGTGCCCCGGGTGCAGCTTGATCCAGGCGACGATCTCCTCGCCATACCGGCTGCACGGGATGCCGATCACCTGCGCATCGGCCACCGCCGGGTGGGTGTAGAAAAACTCTTCCAGCTCACGCGGATAAATGTTCTCGCCGCCGCGAATGATCATGTCCTTGTTGCGCCCGACAATGCGCACGTAGCCGTGCTCGTCCATCACCGCCAGGTCGCCAGAATGCATCCAGCCGGCCGGGTCGATGGCATCTGCCGTGGCCTGGGGGTTGTCCCAGTAGCCGAGCATCACGCTGTAGCCGCGGGTGCACAGCTCGCCGATCTCGCCGCGCGGGACGATGCAGCCGTCGGCGTCCACCAGCTTGTTCTCCAGCTGCGGCTGGGTGCGGCCGACGGTGGTCACGCGCAGCTCAAGGTCGTCGTCCGGGCCGGTCTGTAGTGACACCGGGCTGGTTTCGGTCATGCCGTAGGCGATCTGCACTTCGGCCATGTGCATCTGGTCGATGACCCGGCGCATCACCTCGATCGGGCAGGTGGCGCCGGCCATGATGCCGCTGCGCAGGGTCGACAGGTCCATTTGCCCGCGCGCGGGGTGGTCGAGCATGGCGATGAACATGGTCGGCACGCCATAGAGGATGCTGGCGCGCTCTTCGGCCACGGCGCGCAGGGTGAGCTCAGCGTCGAAGGCGTCGTTGGGATAGATCATGGTGCTGCCATGGGTGATGCAGCCGAGGTTGGCCATGACCATGCCGAAGCAGTGGTACAGCGGTACCGGGATCACCATGCGGTCGCATGCGGTCAGGCCCAGGCTTTCGCCGACCATGAAGCCGTTGTTGAGAATGTTGTAGTGGCTGAGCGTGGCGCCCTTGGGAGCGCCTGTGGTGCCGGAGGTGTACTGGATGTTCACCGGCTGGTCGAACTGCAGGCTTTGCTGGCGCGCCGCATAGGCCTCGGTCGAGGTCTGCCCTGCCCGCTCGGCCAGCGCTTGCCAAGGCAGGAAGCCTGCCGGCGGGTTGGCGGCCAGGCTGACCACACCGCGCAGGTCGGGCAGGCGTTCACTGGCCATTTCACCGGGGGCGGCGCTGGCCAGCTCCGGCGCCAGTTCCTGGACCATGGCGTGGTAGTCGGACGTCTTGAAGGCATCGGCACACACCAGCCAGCGGCAACCGGACTGACGCAGCACGTATTCCAGCTCGCCCACGCGGTAGGCCGGGTTGATGTTGACCAGAATCGCACCGACCTTGGCGCTGGCCAGCTGCAGGATGCACCACTGGGCGCAGTTGGGCGACCAGATACCGACCCGATCGCCGGTGTTCACGCCCAGGGCCATCAGGGCACGAGCATGCACCTCGACCTGCTCGGCCAACTGCCGCCAGCTGTAGCGCAGGCCCTGATGGCGCGACACCAGGGCCTCGCCGTCGGCACAACGGGCCACGGTGGCGTCGAAGGCCTGGCCGATGGTCTGGGTCAGCAAGGCTTGGTCCTGGCGACCGCGGGTATAGCTTGGTTGACTCATGGGTGTCCCTTCTTGTGGTTGTTCTGGGCACGACTGAAGCAAGCGGGAATACTCTGGCGCAGATTTACGTTTACGTAAAGGTGATGAGTCGATTGACAGTGAGCGCATGCAGGTTTACGTTAACGTAAAGGTGAAAACGACATCGGGTTTGTCGGCGCACCACCGACCTTGTGGGAGCGGGTTTGCCCGCGAATGCGATCATCCAGGCAATGACGGTGGCCCTGCTGACGCATTCGCGGGTAAACCCGCTCCCACAGGGCCGGTGGATAGCCCTTGAGCTACGGTGTTACCCAATTTCAAGAACAAGAAGGTGCCCCCAGCATGCATTACCCCACCCTGAACTTCGCCCTGGGCGAAACCATCGACATGCTCCGCGACCAGGTGCGCACCTTCGTCGCCGCCGAACTGGCTCCGCGCGCCGCGCAAATCGACCACGACAACCTGTTCCCTGCCGACATGTGGCGCAAGTTCGGAGACATGGGCCTGCTGGGCATCACCGTGCCGGAAGAATACGGCGGTGCCGGCCTGGGCTACCTGGCCCACGTGGTTTCGATGGAAGAAATCAGCCGTGGCTCGGCCTCGGTGGCCCTGTCCTACGGTGCCCACTCCAACCTCTGCGTCAACCAGATCAACCGCAACGGCAGCCACGAGCAGAAGCTCAAGTACCTGCCCAAGCTGATCAGCGGCGAGCACATCGGCGCCCTGGCCATGAGCGAGCCCAACGCCGGTTCCGACGTGGTTTCGATGAAGCTGCGCGCGGAAAAGCGCGGCGACCACTACGTGCTCAACGGCAGCAAGACCTGGATCACCAACGGCCCGGACGCCAACACCTACGTGATCTATGCCAAGACCGACCTGGAAAAGGGCGCGCACGGCATCACCGCGTTCATCGTCGAGCGTGACTGGAAAGGCTTCAGCCGCAGCAACAAGTTCGACAAGCTGGGCATGCGTGGCTCCAACACCTGCGAGCTGTTCTTCGACGGCGTCGAAGTGCCGGAAGAAAACATCCTCGGCCAGCTCAACGGTGGCGTGCGCGTGCTGATGAGCGGCCTGGACTACGAGCGCGTGGTGCTGTCCGGCGGCCCGACCGGCATCATGCAGAGCTGCATGGACCTGGTAGTGCCCTACATTCACGACCGCAAGCAGTTCGGCCAGAGCATCGGCGAGTTTCAGCTGATCCAGGGCAAGATCGCCGACATGTACACCCAGCTCAACGCCAGCCGTGCCTACCTGTATGCCGTGGCCCAGGCCTGCGACCGTGGCGAGACCACCCGCAAGGACGCCGCCGGGGTGATCCTGTACACCGCTGAGCGCGCCACGCAAATGGCCCTGGAGGCGATCCAGATTCTCGGCGGCAACGGCTATATCAACGAATTCCCGGCAGGCCGCCTGCTGCGCGACGCCAAGCTGTACGAGATCGGTGCCGGCACCAGCGAAATCCGCCGGATGCTGATCGGCCGCGAACTGTTCAACGAAACCCGCTGAGCACAAGGGACGGGCGCACATGGCTACCTTGCACACCCAGATCAACCCGCGTTCGGCGGAGTTCGCCGGCAACAGCGCGGCCATGCTCGAACAGGTCCAGGCCCTGCGCGGCCTGCTCGCCCAAGTGGCCCAGGGCGGTGGGCCCAAGGCTCAGGAGCGGCACACTTCGCGTGGCAAGCTGCTGCCGCGCGAGCGTATCGACCGCCTGCTGGACCCGGGCTCGCCGTTCCTCGAAATCGGCCAACTGGCTGCCCATGAGGTGTATGGCGAAGACGTGCCCGCTGCGGGCGTGATCGCCGGCATCGGCCGCGTCGAAGGCGTGGAATGCATGATCGTGGCCAACGACGCCACGGTCAAAGGCGGGTCTTACTACCCGCTGACGGTGAAGAAGCACCTGCGTGCGCAGACCATCGCCCTGCAGAACCGCCTGCCGTGCATCTACCTGGTGGACTCCGGCGGCGCCAACCTGCCACGCCAGGACGAAGTGTTCCCCGACCGCGAGCACTTCGGGCGGATCTTCTTCAACCAGGCCAACATGAGCGCGCTGGGCATTCCGCAGATTGCCGTGGTGATGGGCTCGTGCACTGCCGGCGGTGCCTACGTGCCCGCGATGGCCGACGAAGCGATCATGGTGCGCCAGCAGGCGACCATCTTCCTCGCCGGCCCGCCACTGGTGAAGGCGGCCACCGGCGAGGTGGTTAGCGCCGAAGACCTTGGCGGTGCCGATGTGCACTGCCGCACCAGCGGCGTGGCCGACCACTATGCCGACAACGACGAACACGCCCTGGCCCTGGCCCGACGCAGCGTGGCCAACCTCAACTGGCACAAGCTGGGCAAGCTGCAGCGCCTGGCCCCGGTGGCACCGCTGTACGCCGCCGATGAGCTGTATGGCGTGGTGCCGGCCGATGCCAAGCAACCGTTCGACGTGCGCGAGGTTATCGCGCGTCTGGTCGACGGCTCGGTGTTCGACGAGTTCAAGGCGCTGTTCGGTACCACCCTGGTGTGCGGCTTCGCCCACCTGCACGGCTACCCGGTGGCGATCCTCGCCAACAACGGCATCCTGTTCGCCGAAGCGGCGCAAAAAGGCGCGCACTTCATCGAACTGGCCTGCCAGCGCGGCATCCCGCTGCTGTTCCTGCAGAACATCACCGGCTTCATGGTCGGCAAGAAGTACGAAGAAGGCGGCATCGCCAAGCACGGCGCCAAGCTGGTCACTGCCGTGGCCTGCGCCCAGGTGCCGAAGTTCACGGTGATCATTGGCGGCAGCTTTGGCGCCGGCAACTACGGCATGTGCGGCCGTGCCTACGACCCGCGCTTCCTGTGGATGTGGCCCAATGCGCGGATCGGCGTGATGGGGGCCGAACAGGCCGCCGGCGTGCTGGCTCAGGTCAAGCGCGAACAGAGCGAGCGCAGTGGCCACCCGTTCAGCGCCGAAGACGAAGCCCGGCTCAAACAGCCGATCCTTGACCAGTACGAGCACCAGGGCCACCCCTACTACTCCAGCGCCCGCCTGTGGGACGACGGTGTCATCGACCCGGCACAGACCCGCGACGTGCTCGGCCTGGCGTTGTCCGCTGCGCTGAACGCACCGATCGAACAGAGCCGCTTCGGCATTTTCCGGATGTGACCCATGAGCGATTTCAGCACTCTCGAAGTGATCCGCGACCCGCGCGGCTTCGCCACCCTGTGGCTGAGCCGCGAGGACAAGAACAACGCCTTCAACGCCTTGATGATCCGCGAGCTGATCGTCGCCCTCGACCAGTTGGCCGAGGACGCCAGCCTACGCTTCGTGCTGCTGCGCGGCCGCGGCCGGCACTTCAGCGCCGGCGCCGATCTGGCCTGGATGCAGCAGTCGGCGCAGCTGGACTTCAACACCAACCTGGATGATGCCCGCGAGCTGGGCGAGCTGATGTATGCCCTGCACCGCCTCAAGGTGCCGACCCTGGCCGTGGTGCAAGGCGCGGCCTTTGGCGGCGCGCTGGGCCTGATCAGTTGCTGTGACATGGCCATCGGTGCCGAAGACGCCCAGCTGTGCCTGTCGGAAGTGCGCATCGGCCTGGCCCCGGCAGTGATCAGCCCGTTCGTGGTCAAGGCCATCGGCGAGCGTGCCGCGCGCCGCTATGCCCTCACCGCCGAGCGTTTCAGCGGCGTGCGGGCCCGCGAGCTGGGCCTGCTGGCCGAGGTCTACCCGGCCAGCGAACTGGACGCCCAGGTCGAAGCCTGGGTGAGCAACCTGCTGCAGAACAGCCCGCAAGCGCTACGCGCCACCAAGGACCTGCTGCGTGAAGTGGACGACGGTGAACTCAGCCCGGCCCTGCGCCGCTACTGCGAAAACACCATCGCCCGCATCCGCGTCAGCGCCGAAGGCCAGGAGGGCCTGCGCGCCTTCCTGGAAAAACGCCGCCCCGCCTGGCAAACCGACGACAAGAAGGAGCCGCGCCCATGAGCCGCCCCGCTTTGACCACCCTGCTGGTCGCCAACCGCGGCGAAATCGCCTGCCGGGTGATGCGCACCGCCAAGGCCATGGGCCTGACCACCGTGGCCGTGCACAGTGCCACCGACCGTGATGCCCGGCACAGCCGCGAAGCCGATATCCGCGTCGACCTCGGCGGCACCAAGGCTGCCGAAAGCTACCTGCTGGTCGACAAGCTGCTGGCCGCAGCCAAGGCCAGCGGCGCCCAGGCCATCCACCCGGGCTATGGCTTCCTGTCCGAGAACGCAGGCTTCGCCCGTGCCATCGAAGAGGCCGGGTTGATCTTCCTCGGCCCACCGGCCAGCGCCATCGACGCCATGGGCAGCAAGTCGGCGGCCAAGGCACTGATGGAAGCCGCTGGCGTGCCACTGGTGCCGGGCTACCATGGCGAAGCCCAGGACCTGGACACCTTCCGCGCCGCCGCCGAACGCATCGGCTACCCGGTGCTGCTCAAGGCCAGCGCCGGCGGCGGTGGCAAGGGCATGAAAGTGGTCGAAGAAGAAAGCCAGCTGGCCGACGCCCTGGCCTCGGCCCAGCGTGAGGCGCAGTCGTCGTTCGGCGATGCGCGCATGCTGGTGGAAAAGTACGTGCTCAAGCCGCGCCATGTGGAAATCCAGGTATTCGCCGACCAGCACGGCAACTGCCTGTACCTCAACGAGCGTGACTGCTCGATACAGCGCCGCCACCAGAAAGTGGTGGAAGAAGCCCCTGCGCCAGGTCTGTCAGCCGAATTGCGCCGGGCCATGGGTGAGGCGGCGGTACGCGCGGCCCAGGCCATCGGCTACGTGGGCGCCGGCACCGTGGAGTTCCTGCTCGATGCCCGTGGCGAGTTCTTCTTCATGGAGATGAACACCCGCCTGCAGGTGGAGCACCCGGTCACCGAGGCCATTACCGGGCTTGATCTGGTGGCCTGGCAGATTCGCGTGGCCTGCGGCGAGGCCCTGCCGATCACCCAGGAACAGGTGCCGCTGATAGGCCATGCCATCGAAGTGCGCCTGTATGCCGAGGACCCGGCCAACGAATTCCTGCCCGCGACCGGCAAGCTGGCGCTGTACCGCGAGTCGGCAGCCGGCGAAGGGCGACGGGTGGACAGCGGGGTCAGCGAGGGTGATGTGGTGTCGCCGTTCTACGACCCGATGCTGGGCAAGCTGATCGCCTGGGGCGAAGACCGCGAGCAGGCGCGCCTGCGCTTGCTGGCCATGCTCGACGAATTTGCCATTGGCGGGTTGAAGACCAACATCGCCTTCCTGCGGCGCATTCTCGCCCACCCGGCGTTTGCTGCAGCGGAGTTGGATACTGGCTTCATTCCGCGTCACCAGGAGGTTTTGCTGCCCGCGCCGCAAGCGCTGCCGGCAGGCTTCTGGGAAGCCGCGGCCGAGGCCTGGTTGCAGGGCCAGGCCGCACACCAGCGGGAGGACGACCGCAGTTCGCCGTGGGCCGAGCGCAACGGCCTGCGCCTGGGCCTGCCGGCGCGCAGCAGCCTGCACCTGGTCAGTGGCGGGCAGGACCAGGCAGTCGCCCTGGAGCGCAGCGCTGCGTCTACCTGGCAGTTGCTGGGCGAGCAGTTGGTGCATGACCAGGCTGGTGTGCGTCGCCAGCATCTGGCGATCCGCCGCGGTGGCACGCTGTACTTGCACTGGGACGGCGAGATGCATGCCATCGAAGCTTTCGACCCGATTGCCGAGGCCGAGGCCAGCCACAGCCACCAGGGCGGCCTGGGCGCGCCCATGAACGGCAGCATCGTGCGGGTGCTGGTGGAGCCTGGGCAGGTGGTGGAAGCAGGTACGGCGCTGGTAGTGCTGGAGGCCATGAAGATGGAGCACAGCATTCGCGCGCCGCATGGCGGCACGGTGAAGGCGTTGTTCTGCCAGGAAGGGGATATGGTCAGCGAAGGGACGGTGCTGGTCGAACTGGCGGAGTAAGAGTCCTGGGGGCCGCCTTGCGGCCCTTTCGCGACACAAGGCCGCTCCTACAGGTACGGTGCATACCCTGAGGTTGGTGCGGTACTTGTAGGAGCGGCCTTGTGTCGCGAAAGGGCTGCGCAGCAGCCCCGGCAATCTAGAAGACCCCGTGCCCCCGCACGACCACACCCAGAAATTCGCAGCCGCCTTCACACAGAACTGTCGGATAGCGCGTATTCAGCGGTTTGAGCATCCTGTCTCCGCCCTCCTCGACCAACTGCCGCAACACTGCCGGCCGCCCGGGCTGCTGCGCAATCACCAACCGGCCTGGCTCCGCCGGCAGGCCGGTATCCACCAGCACACGCATACCCTCAGGCACGCTCCTGCCACTGGCGGCATTCATCGAGTCGTTTTCCACCACCAGCCAGAAGGCATTGCCGGCGGGCATATAGTCCGTCTGTTCATGGGATTTGCTCGCCTCAGGCAAAGGCCCCTGCAAATCGGCCCAGCTCAGCACGGGGAAACGATAGCTCGCACTACACCCTGAGGCTTCAGACGCAAGGCCACGCTCGACCACCATGACTTGGGCCTCAAGAGACACCAACCCAAGCTTCTCGAGCTTTTCGTTGATGGTCTGCAGTGTCGGCCGTCGTGAACCGCGCAACCAATGCCCTACGCCGCCCTGTGTCATGCCCAGGCGTTCGGCCAGCTTGAGCTGGCTGAGGTTGTGTTCACGCTTGTAGCGCTTGAGAAACGCGATCCAGTTTTCCATGAGCGGATACTGCAGCTCCAAGACTTGCGCCATCCCTGTAGGAGCGGCCTTGTGTCGCGAAAGGGCTGCGCAGCAGCCCCGGCAATCTAGAAGGAGCCATGCACCCGCACGACCACACCCAGAAACTCGCAGCCTTCCTCACACAACAGCGCCGGGTAGTTGCTGTTGAGTGCCTTCAGGTACCGTTGCCCACCTTCCTCCGCCAACTCACGGAAGATCGCCGGTTTGCCCGGCTGACGAGCGATAACCAGACGCCCTGGCTCGGCATCTACCCCAGGATCCACCAACATCCGCATGCCCTGCGGCACACTGCGGCCACTGGCGGCACTCATCGCATCATTCTCGACAGTCAGCCAGAACGCCTTGCCTTGGGCCAGGTAGTCCGTCTGCTCGAACACACCTGGCTCCGCCCCCTCTGCGATACCTAGCTCATCCCAGCCCAGCACCGGGTAGCGGAAGCACACGATGTATTGCATGAGGTCCAGGTCATCATCGGAGTCATCGACCTCGTAAATGCCACGCTCCTCGCCAACCTGACCAACAATGCGCAACTGCAGGCTGACGTTGTAATGGGGCATGCCAATCTCAACGAATGTGCGATTCATCGACTCGATCTTCGGCTGACGCCGCTTGTTCACCCAATGCCCCACGCTGCCTTGAGACACGCCAACGCGCTCGGCAAGCTGTTCTTGAGTGAGCCCTAGCTCCTCCATCCGGTCACGGACGAGGGCAATCCATTTATCCATATTCATCGCTGGCACGATACGGACTGCCTTCTAGCGCTCAATAAACATTCAGTATTATTTATCGGAAAGCACAAAAATACTTTAGGTATTAGTATCGACCTGAGCCCTTTCCCCACTGGTGTTAGCAGGTATCAGGATGAAACCCCCGAAAAACGACGAAACAGATCTCGACAGCGAAGCCGCCCGCCGCGCCCTCGACTACTACCTCAACCCCAACCCGCCGCGCCCCACCCTGGACAACAGGATCTGGACCCTGCACGAGGGTGTAACCGGCGACCAGGCCCAGGAACACGCCATCGCCCTGCTGCGCTGCGCCGCCGCCACCGCGCAGGAAACTGCTACTCACCAGCACGGCAGCCAGCGCGAACTGACCTTTGCCCTGATGCACATGATGGACATGGCGCGCGCACTGCTCGAGCACAAACGCACCGTGGAATCGGGTTTGTAAGCAAGAAAGAAGGGAGAGAACGTGATGGCCGGGTAACGGCGAAGGCCCCGATTGCCGGGACAAGGAGCGCACCGGTAAAATTTTTTTACCGGATTAGCGAAAATTCATTTGACTTGCAAATGATAACTATTATTATTGCGCTCAGCTGATCGCGAGATCTGCTGGATAACCTGGAGCTTAGGTCGCTCTCAGATTATCTCCTCATCAGGCTAATCACGGTTTTTGACCCAGCTTTTTGCTGGGTCTTTTTTTTGGCTCTTCAGGCTAATGAAGATCGTGATGGCGCGCATGATAGCAAAGGTGTTTCAGGGCGTGAACGCTCATTACAAAACTTTGCGGAATCAGCACTTGAGAATCAATCTCGTTTCAAATACGCTGATCACGCATCACGGAAGATGCCCCCATCCCTCCCCTCCACAGAGCAAGGAGCTGTCCATGACCCGTCTGCTGCTGCCCCTTGAGCACTCAAACCCCGCTGCCGAACATCATGCCGACGACGCCCTGCTGCACGCCCTGAAACACCTGCCACGGCGTGTCCAACAAGTATTCCTGCTCAACCGCCTCGACCAACTGGACTTCTCCAGCATCGCCGCCCGCCTCGACCTGCCATTGGCGAGCATCGAGCGGCACATGGACCAGGCACTGCAGGCTGGTCGTTCGCGCCGGGATGTGCTGGCGAGTGTTGCCGGGCAATGGTATGTGCGCTTGCAGAGCCCACAGGTGACGGCGTGCGAGCGGATCGATTTTCGCCGTTGGCTGGATGCGGACATGGCGAACTTGCAGGCGTTTCATGACACGGAAATGCACTGGCGCAGCCTGTTGGCACCGGCACGGCAACTGGGCCAGGATGGTTGGTACCGGCAAGGTCGGGCGGCACTGTCGTTGGGCGGCTGTTCGGTTGCGGTCGGGCTTGGCGTGGCGGCGTTGGTGCTGTTTGGTTTCTGGGCCTGATCAACACCTTCGCTACACCGTTATCGTTTTCACCGCGGATGGCTCGGTCGTTATCAAGTTCGAGTGCTGGTCAGCGTTTCCGTCAGGCATGCAAGCAGTAGCCATCCGCACAAACTGACACCCAGGAACAGAAGCCCCAGGCTCATCGGCAGCTCGCTTTCGACGCCAGCAACAAGACTGCCGGCTAAACCACCACCTGCGAACAACAATGTCGTATTGAGCGACGCTGCCGCACCGGCTTGCTGCGGGTAACGCGCCAAGGCTTGGGTCGTCGCAGCAGGACGCACCAGCGTTGTCCCCGTCGTGCAGATGATCATCGGCAGCATAAGACTCGCCACCGTCAACCCTGCAAACTGCTCCCAGATCAACAGTGTGATGCCCCCGGCAGCTATGAGCAGGAATCCTGTCTTGATCTGAACCTGCGGGCTTACGCGGTTGTTCAAATAGGTCGCGGCTACTCCGCCAGCGATATACGCAAGCCCATAGGCGATAAATACCACCGAGAATTGATATGGCGTCAGCCCCAGGCTGTCCATCAACGCCAATGGCGCGACAACGATGAAGGAAAAATGGCAGGCAAACGCCAGGCTAGCCAGCAGGGAGTGCGCAAGATAGGTCGTATCACGCAGCATGACCCAATAGCTGCGCATGCCCGAAGTACGGCCTCGCGATGCAGGCGTGTCCTGCAGCAATGCATATGACAGGCATGAAACGATCACGGCTATGAAAGCGAATACCGTAAAACTGCCCTTCCAGCCAAAGGATTGTTGGAGAAAAGCGCCTGCGACCGGTGACAACGAAATGAACAGCCCACTTGCGCTGGTCAGCAGGATACGCATGGCATTGCGTTGTCTACCGCTGTACAGATCCTGCACGAGCGCCTGGCCCAGCACGAAACTCCCGCAACCCAGGGCCTGCAGCAAACGGAACGCCATGAACGTCTCATAGCGGGTTGAAAGTACACAACCCACTGCCCCTGCAATGGACACTCCCAACCCAGCGAGCAACAACCGCTTGCGCCCCATGCCATCCGACAATGGCCCGATCACGATTTGCGCCAAGGCGACACCAAACGCAAAGAAACTCACCGAGTAGGCTATCTGCTTTGGCTCGACGTGAAACTCGTCTGCGAGCGCCGGGAATGATGGCAGGATCACATCCAGAGGGAATACGCCCAATAGACACAACAGAATCAGCAAGGCCGAGCGCGGAAAGCTAGTGAACGAACCCAAGGGCTGATTCACGCTACCAACCCCGCCTTCTTGTATTGCCGGAAGTAGTCACTGGAATCTCCATGGAAGCGCCGAGCCCTGATGGTAGCGACACCCTGAAGATGTACAACCCGAACCGGGCAGCGAAACTTCCGATAGAGTTGTAGGGCTTTTCCCTTGTTGCTTATTACCGTTGAGTTCTGGTGCTATCCAGCCTTCTGCTGACTTGATAGCCGACCCCTAGCGCAGTTCATCTGTTGTGCAAACTGCTCTCAGTAATTGAAGTCATGACCGAGCTGGCCCTGCATCCATTCAAGGAACTGTCGAACCCTGGGGGTTTCAGCATGGCCTCGAGGAAATACCAGGTGGTGGGCACTGACGGGCGTCGCCAAGTCTTCCGCAAATACCGGTACCAACTCGCCCCGGGCGATATAGTCCTGCGCCAGCAGGGAACTCTCCAAGGCCACCCCATACCCGTGGCTGGCGGCCTCCAGGCTCATGTAGGAGCGATCGAAGCTCAAGGCGTAGGGGGTTTGAGGCAACGTCACGCCTTGCTGGGCGAACCATTGGGGCCACTGCACCAATGCGGCTTCCGACAGGATCAGGTTCTGCCCCAGCAGATCGCCCGGCTGCTTGATAGGCGTACGCTCGAGAAGCTGTGGCGAGGCCAGCACAGTTGCACGTTCATGCCGGATGGTACGCACTTCCAGGCTGGGCCAGTTGGGGTAGCCATGACGGATATCCAGATCGATCTGATGGCGGCCGAAGTGCAGAGACTCGTAGGAGCACGACAGGTTGATCTGGATCTGCGGATGACTGTTACGAAAATGGTCCAGGCGCGGCAGCAACCAGAGCAGGCCGAAGCTGGGCGCGGAATGAAGCCGCAAGCAATCGAAGCCCACCGAGTTGCCGGCGCGCTCGGTGGCCGTAGCCAGGCTTTGCAATATGCCTGACACCTCGCGCAGGTACTGCTCTCCGGCCGGGGTCAATGCAACACCGCGCGCCTCGCGAATGAACAACGGACGACCGATCAAGGCTTCCAGATTGGCGAGCTGGTGGCTCACCGCAGAGGGTGTGAGGTTCAACTGCTCTGCGGCCCGTGCAACGTTGGCGAAGCGAGCAACTTGCTCGAAGGCCTGAATTGCTTTCAGGGAAGGGATCTGAGGCGATTTTCTGAGGATGTCCAGGCTCATGACCATTTCCTGAAGGATTCGAAGCGATACCAAGGCTTTTACCTTCCTGTAAGCCCAAGGCACAAGTCGAGGGCTGAATTTTTTTCAGCACCGGGTGAAGGAGGCAGCGTTGCTCGGGGTGCTGTCCGGGACGAAGCTGTGCCTATCGGTTCTGCCTGAACCACTGCTCACAACAACAACCATCTGGAGCACCTTCGATGCTGTTAACAGGAAAATTTGCCGTGATCACTGGCGCGGCCTCTGCCCGCGGCATCGGCCGCGCAACAGCCCAGGCGTTTGCCGCTCAGGGCGCCAAAGTCGCGATCCTGGACCTGGACGCCTCCGCCGCGACCGAGGCTGCCGCTTCACTGGGCGAAGGCCACCTCGGCGTGGCTGCCAACGTTGCCGATGAAGCACAAGTGCGTGATGCCATCGCTCAAGTGCTCGCGCAATTCGGTCGGATCGACGTGCTGGTAAACAACGCCGGTATCACTCAACCGGTGAAAACCCTGGAAATCACAGGGGCTGACTATGACCGGATTCTCAACGTGAACCTGCGTGGCACCTTGCTGATGTCCCAGGCGGTGATCCCAACCATGCGGGCGCAACGCGCCGGCAGCATCATCTGCATGTCATCTGTGTCTGCCCAGCGTGGTGGCGGCATCTTCGGTGGCCCTCACTACAGCGCGGCGAAGGCTGGCGTGCTTGGATTGGGCAAGGCGATGGCCCGCGAGCTGGGGCCGGACAATATTCGCGTCAACTCGATCACGCCAGGCCTGATTCACACTGACATCACCGGTGGCCTCATGCAGGATGAGCGCCGTCACGCCATCATCGAAGGCATCCCCTTGGGCCGTCTGGGCGAGGCGCGCGATGTCGCCAATGCAGCTTTGTTCCTGGCCAGTGACCTGTCCAGCTACCTGACGGGCATTACCCTGGATGTCAACGGCGGGATGCTGATCCACTGAGCACCCGGTGCATCGTGACCTGCACCCGAGCCCGGCGCAGGCCACGCGTTCGATAACAACAAGAGATCAGAACGAATGACCACATTAGCGCTCGATGCGGTATCCGCCGCACGCAGCAGTGCCTACCGTAAAACGGCCTGGCGACTGATGCCTTTTCTCATGCTCTGCTACCTGTGCGCCTATCTGGACAGGGTCAATGTCGGCTTTGCGAAGCTGCAGATGATGGACGACCTGGCCCTTTCCGAAGCGGTCTACGGACTGGGCGCTGGCATGTTCTTCATTGGCTACTTTCTCTGCGAGGTGCCCAGCAACATCATTCTGCACAAAGTGGGCGCTCGACGCTGGATCGCTCGCATCATGATCACCTGGGGCATCATCTCGGCGATGTTCGCCCTGGTGGAGACAGCCTGGCAATTCTATACCCTGCGTTTTTTGCTGGGGATCGCCGAAGCAGGCCTGGCACCAGGGCTTCTGCTGTACCTGACCTATTGGTTCCCGTCTTACCGCCGGGCGAAGATGACCGCGCTGTGGTTCATCGCGATTCCGCTGTCGGGCATGATCGGCGGCCCCTTGTCGGGTTGGATCATGGAGCGCTTTGCCGGCGTTCACGGCTGGGCGGGCTGGCAGTGGATGTTCCTGCTCGAAGCCATCCCCACGGTACTGGTGGGCGTCCTGGTGCTGAGCTACCTGAAGGATGGCGTCGATCAGGCTCACTGGTTGAGCGACGAAGAAAAAGCCCTGGTGCGCAAGGAGCTGGCTGAAGACGAACAACACAAGGTAAACCACGGCTCGGTGGCCGACTTCATCCGCGACCGTCGGCTCTGGTTGCTGGCGGGCATCTACTTCTGCGTAGTGATGGGCCAGTACGCAATCACGTTCTGGCTACCCACACTGGTACGCAATGCCGGCGTCAGCGAACCTTTGCACATCGGCCTGCTGACCAGCCTGCCGTACCTGTGTGCCATCGTCGCGATGCTGTGGGCCGGGCGCAGCGGCGACCGTCACCGTGAACGCCGCTGGCATCTGGCGATCCCCATGCTGATCGGCGCTCTGGGCCTGAGCCTCGCCGCAGCACTGGGCAGCAGCCTGACGCTGTCGATCCTCAGCCTGTGCCTCGCTGCGGCTGGAGTGCTATCCGCCTCTTCACTGTTCTGGATGCTGCCCACCACGCTGTTGGGAGGTGTATCGGCGGCGGCAGGCATCGCGGCGGTGAACAGTTTCGCCAACCTCGCCGGCTTCTGCTCGCCCTACCTGATCGGCTGGGTCACTACCACCTTGGGCAGCAATGCCATCGGCATGTATCTCATCACGGCCGTACTCATGTTTGGCGCCTTCCTGGTGTCGCGAGTACCGGCTCATCTGGTCAATCGTTGATTCGATAAAAAGGAGTCACTTCAATGACTGCTGTGCCTACCTACACCGAGGCGCTGCCGCTGGCTGTGCGCGCTCGCAATATCCGCCGCCACGCATTGCGCATGGGGCAAGTCCAGGGCCAGGGCTATGTCGGCCAGGCGCTGGGCGCCGCCGACCTGCTGGCGGTCGCGTATTTCCATGCGCTGCGCCTCGACCCCGGCAACCCCGAATGGGAGCAGCGCGACCGTTTCTACCTGTCCATCGGACACTACGCGATTGCCCTCTATGCCGCACTGATCGAGGCCGGCGTAATCCCAGAGGATGAGCTTGAAACCTACGGTAGCGACGATAGCCGCTTGCCCATGTCTGGTATGGCTGCCTATACCCCCGGCATGGAGATCACCGGTGGCTCGCTCGGCCACGGCTTGGGCATCGCCGTCGGCGCCTGCCTCGGGCTCAAACGCAAGGGGTCGGACAGCTGGGTGTACAACCTGCTGTCCGATGGCGAGCTCAACGAGGGCTCGACCTGGGAGGCCGCCATGTCGGCCAGCCATTGGCGCCTGGACAACCTGATCGCCATCATCGATGTGAACAACCAGCAGGCGGATGGCCATTCCAGCGAGGTACTGGCCTTCGAGCCAATCGTCGACCGCTGGCAAGCCTTTGGCTGGTTCGTTCAACGCGTGGACGGCAATGACCTGGATGCGCTGGTCGGCGCCTTCGACCAGGCCCGTGCCCACGCCGGGGCGCAACCGCGCGTGATCATCTGCGATACCCGCATGGGCAAAGGCGTGCCTTTCCTGGAAAACCGCGACAAGACGCACTTCATTCGCGTCGATGAAAACGAATGGGACCTCGCCCTGAAAGCGCTGGACGCCGGGAGCCAAGCATGAGCATTGTGAACTCACCCAAGAAACGCCTGACCACCTCGGCCATGATCGCTTCGATTGCCGCCGACGGCCAGCCGACCCGCCCTGCCCCGTTCGGCCATGCCCTGGCAAGCCTTGCCGAGCAACGTCGGGATATAGTTGGCCTAAGTGCCGATCTGTCCAAGTACACCGACCTGCACATCTTCGCCAAAGCCCACCCCGAGCGCTTCTATCAAATGGGCATGGCCGAACAATTGCTGATGAGCGCCGCTGCCGGCATGGCACGGGAAGGCATGACCCCCTTTGCCACCACCTATGCGGTGTTCGCCTCCCGTCGGGCCTACGACTTCATCTGCATGGCGATTGCAGAAGAGAACCTCAACGTCAAGATCGTCTGTGGGCTGCCTGGCCTGACCACCGGTTATGGTCCTAGCCACCAGGCCACGGATGACCTGGCCATCTTCCGGGCGATGCCCAACCTGATGATCGTCGACCCCTGTGATGCGCTGGAGATCGAGCAGGCTGTGCCAGCGATCGCCGCCCATCAGGGGCCGGTCTACATGAGGCTGCTGCGCGGCAACGTACCCTTGGTGCTTGATCGCTACGATTACCAGTTCCAGCTGGGCAAGGCACAGGTGCTGCGCGGTGGCCGGGACGTGCTGTTGATAGCCAGCGGCCTCATGACCATGCGCGCGCTGGAGGCTGCCGAGCAGTTGCAAAAGGACGGAGTGGACGTGTCGGTACTGCACGTGCCTACCATCAAACCGCTCGATGAACAGACCATCCTCGCCGAGGCACGCAAGCCTGGTCGCCTGGTGGTCACTGCGGAAAACCACTCGATCATAGGGGGCCTGGGGGAAGCTGTGGCCGGCGTACTGCTGCGCAACGGGGTCACACCAACCTTCCGCCAGATCGCGCTACCGGATGCGTTTCTCGATGCAGGGGCACTGCCGACTTTGCATGACCGATACGGGATCTCCACTGACGCTGTGTCGAGGCAGATCAAGGCATGGCTTTGACCGTAGCCGTGGGTCAAACCTGAAGCGCGGCGGATGCAAGCGTGATGGATACCTGGCCCATGACAAAGGCACACCGCAGCCCCTGGGATCCAGGCAATGATGAAAAATGCTCCGTAACATTCGATACGGAGCATTTTTTGGGGCGACGAAACCTGCAGACGCCACCTAACCTCCTGCCACGCTACCGATGAAATTCGCCAGCTCAGCTGTTCGGGGCGCCGCAAAAACCTCGCGTGGATTGCCAGTCTCGTGGACCTTGCCTTGATGCATGAAGACCAGCTTGTCACCGACTTCCCGGGCAAAACGCATTTCGTGGGTGACCATGATCAGGGTCATGCCTTCACTGGCCAGTTGGCGCACCACACCGAGCACTTCGTTGACCAACTCGGGGTCGAGCGCCGAGGTGATCTCGTCGCACAGCAACACCTTTGGCGACATGGCAAGCGCCCGGGCAATCGCCACCCGCTGCTGCTGGCCGCCGGAAAGGCGGTCCGGGTAGGCGTCGAACTTGTCGCCCAGTCCAACCCTGGCGAGCATCTGCTCGGCCAACTGGCGGGCCTCGGCCTTGCCGACCTTCTTCACCACCTGGGGCGCAAGCATCACGTTCTGGCCCACTGTCAGATGAGGGAAGAGGTTGAACTGCTGGAACACCATGCCAACCTTCTGCCGCAGCGAGCGCAAGTCGGCGCGGCCGGCATCCAGGTATTCGCCGTCCACCTCGATCACCCCATCGCTGATCGACTCCAGGCCGTTGAGGGTACGCAGGAAGGTACTCTTGCCGGAACCGCTACGGCCGATGATGGCGACCACCTCGCCCTCCTCGATCGCCAGGTCGACACCCTTGAGCACATGATTGTCGCCGTAGTACTTGTGCAATGCGGACGCTCTAAGCAGGGGCATGCAGCCTCCTCTCCAGGTAACGGGCGCTCAGCGAGAGCGGGTAGCAAAGGACGAAGTAACCCACGGCCACCAGACCGTAGATCAGGAACGGTTCGAAAGTGGCGTTGGCCAACATGCCGCCGGTCTTGGTCAGCTCGGTGAAACCGATGATCGAGGTCACCGCCGTGCCCTTGACCACCTGCACCGAGAACCCGACGGTCGGCGCGACGGCAATGCGCAGGGCCTGGGGCAGGATCACGTGGCGCAACTGCTCCAGACGGCTCATGGCCAGGCTGCCGGAGGCCTCCCACTGGCCATGTGGTATGGACTCGACGCAGCCTCGCCAGATCTCGGCGAGAAAGGCACTGGTGAACAACGTCAAGGCGATGGCCGCCGCCATCCAGGCCGAAACATCGATGCCGAACAGGGCGATGCCGAAAAACACCATGAACAGCTGCATCAGCAGCGGCGTCCCCTGGAACAGCTCGATGTAGCTCCTGGCCGCGCCACGCAGCATCCGGCTATCGGAGATTCGCGCCAACAGCAGCAACAGCCCGGCAATACCACCGCAGACGAATGCCACCAGCGACAGCAGCAAGGTCCATTGCAAACCTGCGAGCAGGTTGCGCACGATGTCCCACAAGGTGAAATCCATTCAGCGTCTCCCCGTCAAAGCGCGCCGGCCTATCCATGCCAGCAGTTGGCGCACCAGGATGGCCATGACCAGGTACAGAGCCGTGGTCAGCAGGTATGTCTCGAAAGCCCGGAAGTTGCGCGACTGGATGAAGTTGGCAGCGAACGACAGTTCTTCTGTGGCGATCTGCGAGCACACCGCCGACCCGAGCATTACGATCACGATCTGGCTCGACAGGGCCGGCCAGACCTTCGCCAGTGCAGGTTGCAGCACCACATGGCGAAAAGCCTCGAAACGACTCATGGCTAATGCCGCCGCAGCCTCCAGTTGCCCTCTGGGAATGGCCTGGATACCCGCCCGAATGATTTCGGTGGAATAGGCCCCAAGGTTGATCACCATGGCCAGTACCGCCGCCTGCCATTCCGTCAACCGAACGCCAAGCGAGGGCAGGCCGAAGAAGATGAAGAACAACTGGACGATGAAGGGCGTGTTGCGGATCAGCTCCACGTAAAGGCCGAACAGCGCATCGAACGGCCGTAGTCGCCAGGCACGCACCACCGCACCCAGCACACCGATGGCCACACCGAACAGGGTGCCGATCAACGTCAGCTCTAGCGTGAACATAGCCCCTTCGAGCAGCAGGCCGCCTTGGGCCAGCACAGGGGAAAAGTCAAATTGATAGGCCATGGGTCGGCGACTCCAGGGCCGTTCAAAGGTCGGCCGGCAATGGCTGCTTCAGCCACTTTTCGGCATTGCGGTCGAGGCTGCCGTCGGCCTTGGCCGCATTCAGAGTGGCGTTGACCTTCTCGAGCAAGGCCGGCTCCTGCTTGGCCAGCCCCACGTACACTGGCGAGTCCTTTAGCTTGACCTTCATGACCGGCACCTTGTTCGGGTTCTTCTCGGCAATGACAGCCATTACCACGCTGCCGCTGGCGATCAGCTCGACCTGGCCCGACAGGTAGGCGGCGATGGTCGAGTTGTTGTCCTCGAAGCGCTTGATGACCGCACCCTGAGGGGCGACCGCGGATAACTCCATGTCCTCGATCGAGCCACGCGTGACACTGATGGTCTTGCCGGCAACGGCACCGATATTGTCGATCGACGTCTCGGCCGGCCCGAATACTGCCAGGTAGAACGGTGCGTAGGGGCGGGAAAAATCGATCACCGCTTCCCGCTCCGGGTTCTTGCCCAGGCTGGAAATCACCAGGTCGACCTTTCCGGTAGTGAGGAACGGAATGCGGTTGGTGCTGTTGACCGGGGTCAGCGCCAGCTTGACGCCGAGCCTGTCAGCCAGTAGCTGCGCGGTGTCGATGTCCAGGCCGCGAGGTTTGAGGTCCGGCCCCACCGAGCCGAAAGGAGGGAAGTCCTGGGGTACGGCTACCTTGAGCACGCCCCGGGCAGTGATGTCGGCCAGCGCATCGGCCTGGGCGTGGGAAACGCTCATGACGCCGCCACAAACCAGGGCGGCCAGAAGCAAGGAACGGATTTTTTTCATGGAAAATGCCTCGGGTGCATGCGAAGAAGTTGCCTAGCCCGAAAAGCACAGGCCGTGCCAGTGTTGCCCGGCAGCCCCGGAATACGCTTTCGCCCCTTGGCATCACGCGGTCTTACTGGTCTGAACAGCTAGCGCCTACCCTCTGCCATCGCCCCCCTTTCGTGCAGCCACCTGCCCCGCTGCGTCAGCATGGGGCGATACTTGCCAGGCAACCGGTAAAGCCTTTAAAAAGCGCAGACCCCTTGCCAGCTGGTCTGAACAGATGCTCGACACACTCCCCCGCGCAGTTCCGGAAATCGCCTTGCAGGCTATCCGCAAACTGATCCAGGAAGGCGACTACCAGCCCGGTGATGCCCTGCCCTCCCAACGTGACCTGGCAGAGCAGTTGGGTGTAAGCCGCGCCTCCCTGCGCGAGGCGCTGTCCTCCTTGAGCGCCTTGGGGCTGGTGAGCGTACAACCGGGCAAAGGGGTATTCGTCCAGGCGCCGCCATCCGCCACCGGCTTCTCCTGGCCCTATGCCGAACAGGTATCCGCCGTCGATACCTTCCAACTGCGCTATGCACTCGAAGGGTTTGCCGCCGGCTTGGCGGCGCTGTACCTGACGGCAGCGGACATCGATGCGCTCGAAGCCAATGTCGAGTCGATGCGCCAGGAGCTGCGCGCCGGCAATTTCGAGGCCGCAGCGCGCCTGGACTTCGCCTTTCACCGCCGCCTGCTGGAAGCGAGTGGCAACCACGCCATGCTGCAGGTGATCACCACCAGCCAGGACATTTTCCTGGAGAGCCAGAAGTTGCCGTTCATTCGCCCTGAACGCGCCATGGAGACCTGGCAGGAACACCGCAAGATCCTGCGCCAGCTTGCCCGTGGCAACCAGGCCGGGGCACAGCGTGCAATGCAGGAGCATATCCGCAACGCGGCATCGCGCACGAACGTGGTGTTCCCATGTTGACTGGTCAGCCAAACACCGGAATACCAGGCCAGCGACCCCGTGCATGACAACACACGGCAACATCACCCTCACAGGGTAAGTGGAAAGGCTTCAGCATTGACCTGAATCAGTCAAACGCCATGGGCGGTGTTGTAAACAGCACACCAAACATATGGGAATGCAGTTTGATGAGCGAGTCCAACCTGGCAACCAGAATTATCTGCAACAATCTTGAACTGGCCGATCAATTGCGCCAGTTGTTGGCGCCTGTAGCACCCGATTGCGAGGTGCTGAGTACGCCTGGCAATTGCAGCGTGGCCCCGCTTTGCCGCTGGCTCGGTGAAACCCAGTTGGGCTCGGCTGGGCAGATACAGGCTGCCTTGCTGGATGCCACCGAGGTTCTCGAACAGACCCGACACGCCTTCAAATCCCGCGAACTGGGGCTGCTGCGGCGACGCCTGGTTGCATTGCTGGATAAATTGTCGGAAGATCCCCAGTGATGTGAATGTGCCATCACCAGGTTCCGCCCTGCGGGAACCGGCTTTGCCGAGCAGGATAATAGGCCTGAAAGACGAAGCGCCGTGACAACAAGTTCTTGAGCAGAACTTGTTGTCACGGCGCTTTTTTTTGTTCAGCAAAAAGGAATCTTCTCCAACACCGGGGGATGTGAATGAAGGTGACAAAAGACCTCGAGGAATTAATCAAGCGTATCCGTCTCGACCATGCGGAGATTGTCGAACGTTTTCGCTTTCTCGACTGGAGCGCCGAAGATGCCAGACGACTAGGCGTAGCAGCTCAGTACATGGCCCCGTCCCAGCAAGCTTTCGTCGACCATCTGTACCGTCACCTGGCGGAATTTTCCACGCCGTCCGCGTTGCTTCGCACGCCGGAAGTCACCGCCCGTTTGAAGCAGAGCCAGGCTGAGTATTACCAGCGCTTGTGGAGCGGCCCCTACGATGAAACCTACGTCAACGGCCGCCTGCGCATCGGTGTGATCCATCAGCAGATCGGCCTGGAGCTGAAGTGGTATCTCGGCAGCTATCGGCTTTACCTCGACGACATGCTTGAAAGCGTGTTCGGCGACAGCCCGGATGCCACGCTGTATTCCAGCCTGTTGAAGGCAGTGTTCTTCGACATGACGCTGGCCATCGATACCTACAGTGCGGCCCAGCACAAGGCGCTGGAAGATAGTGAGGCTCGCTTCGCCCGCGCGCTGCGCGGTGCCAACGACGGGCTGTGGGACTGGCATGTCGATCAGGACCGGCTTTACGTTTCAGAGCGTTGGGCCAGCATGCTTGGCCTCAGCCGCGACAGCATCGGCGAGAGCAGTTCCAGTTGGTTCGGTCGCGTGCACCCGGACGACCTGCCCGATTTTCGCCATGCCATCGATGCCCATCTTCAAGGGCAGACATCATCCGTTCACCACGAGTACCGTATCCGCAAGCACAACGGCGACTACATCTGGGTCCTCGTGCGAGGGGTCGCCGAAATGACCAACCCTGGCGAGCTACGCATGGCTGGCTCGCAGTCTGATATCAGTGCACGCAAGGATGCCGAGCAGCGCCTCCAACATACCGCCCAGCATGACCCGTTGACCGGCCTGGCCAACCGCATCCGGCTTGACGAGCAAATGCAGAAGACCTTCAGGAAGCAGCGCAAGGGCGGTGACTACGAAGCGCTGCTGTTCATCGATCTGGACCGTTTCAAGTTGATCAACGATAGCCTCGGCCACAACGTCGGTGATCGCGTGCTGGTGGAAGTGGCAAGGCGCTTGAAAGAGTCGCTGCGCCCCACTGACCAACTGTTCCGCTTCGGCGGAGACGAATTCATCGTTTTGCTTCACGACCTCACCTGCGACCGCGACGCCGAGCAGATATCCCAACGCATCCTCGACAACCTGCACCAACCGCTGCACATGGACGGTCGAACCCTGGTGGTCAGCGCCAGCATCGGCATCGCTCCGTTGCACGACAATGGCAAAGCCCTGGATGTGCTGCAGGCTGCCGACCTTGCCCTCTACCGAGCCAAGTCTGCCGGCAAGGCGCGGTACGCCCACTACGACGAAACATTGCAAGATACCGCGCAGCAGCATCTGGAACTGGAATCCGCGCTAGGCCAGGCACTGCAACAGAATGAATTCGAACTGTACTACCAACCGATCTATCACCTGGACCAAGGGACACCTCTGGTGACCGGGGTCGAGGCGCTGTTGCGGTGGCGCCATGGCGAACGTCTGATCTCGCCACTGGAGTTCATCCCTGCGCTGGAGGAATCGGGAGAGATCATCCGCGTCGGCGAATGGGTACTGCGCCAGGCCTGTCAGCAGGCCCGGGCCTGGCAACTGGCCGGGCATGAGCGCCTGCGCTGCTCGGTGAACATTTCCAGCACGCAATTGCAACAAGCCGACTTCACCCTCCGGCTGATCGATATCCTGCAAGAAAGCGGCCTGCCTCCCGCCAGCCTGATCCTGGAGATCACCGAAAGCCAACTGATGCATGACGACATGGACACGCTGGCCTGTCTGCATGAGCTGACCAGCCTTGGTGTTCTGCTGGCGCTGGACGATTTTGGCACGGGTTACTCCTCGCTCGGCTACCTCACGCGCTTTCCGCTGCACATCCTCAAGCTCGACAAGAGCTTCATCACCGGCGTTCCTTACGAGAACAAACAGAGCGCGATCAGTCAGGCAATCATCGTTCTCGGCCGTAGCCTCGGCCTGGAAGTGGTGGCCGAAGGCATCGAGAGTTCGGCGCAACTCGAATTCGTGGTCGGTGAAGGCTGCCACTACGCCCAAGGCTACTGGTTCAGCCGGCCACAACCCGCCGCTCAGATACAACACCTGCTCAGCACAGAAGACCGTTTCGAAGGAAGCGCAGTTACGCGGCGCGTACCTGTCAGTTCAGGAGAAAAACAATGAAAAACAATCTTCCGGTCAGTGGTCGTGCCGTCGAATTCAGCGCAAACGCGAACATTCTTTCAACAACCAACCCAAAGGGCGCCATCACTTACGTCAATCCCGACTTCATCAACATCAGCGGATTCAGTGAAGCCGAATTGCTCGGCGTCAATCACAACATCGTGCGCCACCCGGACATGCCGCCAGAAGCTTTTGCGCATATGTGGCAGACACTCAAGGATGGGCGCTCGTGGATGGGGCTGGTAAAAAATCACTGCAAGAATGGTGACCACTACTGGGTCAGCGCCTACGTCACGCCGATGCAGCGCAATGGCGAAACAGTGGAATACCAATCGGTTCGCACGCTACCGGCCAAAGCGCTGGTGGAAGCTGCTGAACATCTCTATGCACAGTTGCGTAGTGGTAAAAAGACCAACTGCCTGCGTATGTCACGGCTGTCCGTCGGCATGCGTCTGGCACTTGCCAGCACTGGCGTGAACCTGCTGTGCTTTGCTGCCTTGGGCTTGTTGGGTGCGTTGTCCTGGAGCAATGCGCTTTCTCCATGACGCTATCGAGCTTGCTGCTTGGCGGCGTGTTGCGCTTCAGCCTGCGCCCCCTCGACGCCCTTGCCCGAAAAGCCAGGAATATCGCCGACAATCCGCTGAGCCAGATTCTCTACAGCGGCCGCCGCGACCAGTTTGGCCAGATCGATTTCACCCTGCAAATGCTCGAAGCCGAGACCCGGGCAATAGTCGGACGCATTGCCGATTCGTCCCGCCAGTTGAGCAAGGAAGCCGAAGAGCTTCTGTCTGCAGTGGACAACAACAATTGCGCGACCCTCCGCCAGCAGGGGGAAACTGCCCAGGTTGCCAGCGCAATAACCCAGATGGCGACCAGTGTGCAGGAAGTGGCGCGCAACGCTCAGCTCACCGCCAGCGCCGCGAACCTGGCCAACCAGGAATCCGACCGCGGCCACCAACTGGTTGAGCAGACCCGCCAGCACATTGATAGCCTCGCCAGCGAGGTGCAACAGACCAGCTTGGTGATTCATCAACTGGAACAGCATGGCAATGAAATTGACCGCGTACTCGAGGTGATTCAAAGCATCGCCGAACAGACCAACCTGCTTGCCCTCAACGCCGCCATCGAGGCTGCCCGCGCTGGAGAGGCGGGCCGGGGTTTCGCGGTGGTCGCCGACGAGGTGCGCGGGTTGGCTTCGCGGACTCAGCAATCCACTGCTCACATCCAGGGCACCATCGACACCCTGCGTCGTTCCACGGGGGATGCCGTGCTTGCGATGCAGCGCAGTCACAGCAAGGCCGGTGTCAGTGTCGAACAGGCACTGCTGGCTGCCCGGGCGCTGGACGGGATCACCCAGCGCGTAGATGAAATAAGCGGCATGAGCGTGCAGATCGCTGCCGCCGTAGAGGAGCAGAGCGCGGTGGGTGACAGCATCCAGTGCAACCTGGCCGATATCAGTCAAACCACCCAGAAAAGCGTGCTCGCCAGCAACCAGAGTCGAACCACTGCCGCCCATGTCGCCAAGCTGGCCGAGCGCCTTCAACTGCTGTCGGCGCAACTTTGGGGGCGCCAGCGCAATGGGTGACCGGTTCGCACCGTACTCCCAAGCCAACCCTCACAAGCCGGCCTGGGTGGTCGGCCCCAGCTTGGGCGACTTCTGCAACAACCCTCGTGGCAACTTGAAACCTTTGAAAGGCTCTTGCGTAATAGGGTTGAAGGCTTTCTGCGCGTTAAGCCTGTAGCGCATCACGCCATCGCCGGTCCTGAAGCTCAGGTCCACGCTGGTCGCCGTGCGCCCATTGAGCGAACCACGGCTGAGCAAGCGGAACATCGACCAGGGGCCACGGTACTCAAGGCTGCTGCTGTTCCCGTTCTGCCGGAGCAAGGTCAGGTTACTGCGCACCTGCTGCCCCAAGGTATTGGGCCAGACGATACCGGTGATCTGGCTCGGGCCATGGGTGTAGGGAATCAATTGGCCGTCCAGGTCCAGCAAGCTTGTACGCTGGTTGGCACTCAGGCCCAACGGCTCGATGCTGAACTGCACACTCAGGTTGCCGCGCTGATCAAAGAAGGTCTCGCGGATACGATCTGCCCGCTCCAGCTGTTCGAGCACATCACTGCGGATCAGCGACTGCCCCTGCTGGCCGGCCTGCAGGGCTTCGAGGTTATCCCTCAGGAAGACCTTCAGGTATTGATCATGGAACTGCTGCAGCCGCCCCTTCGGCCCGAAGAAGGCCTCAAAGTCGTCCAGCGAGGCGTCGGGAGCCTTCACGACGAAGGGGTAGCGCCCTGCCAGGCGCTGCTGGAAGAAGCTGTATACCTCGGCGTCCCAGCGTCGCTCCAATTCGCGCAGGGCTTCGACATTCAGCACCTGTGCTGTTTGATCGGCCATCTTTCTGACCTGTTGGTTGATCGGTTCCGGTAAGCCGGTGGCCACCCGCTGCAGGGTGCCGATGGGGTCTTGCCCTGTCATCGAGAATCGCTGATGCACGGCCTGCAGGGCAGCCTTGCCTCGGTCGGGGCTGTCCTGCACCGCCTTGGCGTAGTCGTGCACGGCCGCGATGGCACCAAGAGTTTCATCGTAGTAGCTGGGTTTCTCACCGGTTGCCTGCAGCATGGCACTCAGCCCGGCAAAGGCCCGCTGAATGGCCCAGGCCTGTTGTTGATCAGGCCTGCCACTTGTCGGCTGCAACGCTTCGACCTCCCCGGCTGCCTCAGCGACAACGGCTGATGAAAGCGAAGTGTTGTCCCTCACTGTGTCCAACAACCGATGCAGGGGCGCTGCTGGCCCGGTCAACTGCTGCAGGATCGCTACGCCATGATCCAGGTCGTGGAAGTCAGCCACCGAAAAGGCATTCAAGGCACGACGCCAACTGTCAATGAAATCGGCGCTGTACAGGTTACGTAGCCGCTCGCCCAGTGCCTCCCGGTCGGCATCCGAGTAATCGAGCTGGCCACGTTCTCCAAGTGCCCACTGGTCGATCATGGCCATATCTGCAAACCTTTGACTACGTGGCTCGAAGTACTCTTTGAAGCCCTTGGCGGTGAGCATCGGCGCTATCAGGACACCATCGCCCTGCCTGAAGCCAGGAGACGACTGATACACCACATCGAACGCTGGCCCCACCTGATGACGCAGGTCCAGGCCGGCATTCAACTGCTCTCCAGCCTGCTGTTTCAGGCTCGCGTACACCCGCTCTGGCAAAGGTACCTTGCGCAGGACCTGCTGCACCTCTGCAATACGCTGGCGATACTGCGGCAGATCGGTATCGGCATAGGCCAAGGCATACTTCAGGTGCCGCATGAGGTCGCCTTGCAATTGCCCCTGCCCGGGGAACTTCTGTTGCCACTGGCGGGCCATCCAGTCCTCTACCCATTCGGGGCGGCGGCTCTGGCGGTCCTCCAGCATTCGATAAACCCGAAGCGCAGCCATCTGCTGTTCGCTGCCCGGCGGCGCAGCGTCCATGGCATCGATCACACCGCTGGCCAAGGCTGGCAGGAAGCGCCTGGAGAGCAAGCTCAGGTAGGCCTCGTCGACGCGAGGGCCAATGGCGCGCCCCTGATACAAGCCTAGGTCGGAAACACCCGGCCACGCGGCACGATAGTCGCCAAACACCGACACGGCATCGCGTATCTGGTCCAGCGGTTCCAGCAGGTTGCGCCCGGTGGGGTCCAGGCGCTGGTCCACTTCGTGATGACTGTACTCTCTGCTCTTGGCGAGCACGTTGGCGGCCTTGGCGCCATTGATGTCAAAGTAGCGTTGCCAACTGGCGATGGCGACACTGAAGGCCAGCACGCCTACTGCAGACCCCACCCAGAGCAACCGACGTTTGCTACGCGCTACCTTGATGTTGTCCCCGGCAAGGCCGGCCTCCTGGTAGATGACTCGCCGGAAGGCGTGCTGAATGAAGTAAACCAGCGCCTGCCCCTGCGCCTTGCCTTCACGCAGCGGAAACTCGGTCTTGTACGGCTGTGCCGCCTCACGCACGAACGCATTGAGCATGTCGCCCTGCTGCAAGACCGAAGACCAGTACACGCCACGTACCAAGGCAGGCGTGGTGAAGCGGTCACTTGCGAGGGTTTCTTTCAGGAATGCCAACAGTATCGGACGCAGCCCGATCAACTGGGCATGCAACGAGAACAAGCGAACTCGCGACGGCGCACCGTCCAATACATCGAGCCGGTCCACTACCTGTTCAAACAATTGCCTTATCAACCGATCGTAATGATCGCCATATTCATCCAGCCAGGCATCGAACGTGCCGACCGCATCCAGTTTGAACGTGAAGCCCAGCATGTTTTCCCGCATGGCGGCGGGAAGCCCCGCGTACAGCTGGTCGAAACCGTCCAGCAGATCGAATTTGGCCAATACCATATACAGCGGCAGGCGCGAGCCCGACTGACTGCTCACTTCATACAGCCGCGTGCGTAGCACATGCGCCAAGGCGACACGTTGCTCAGGCGTGCCATGCAGTAGCGCAGGCAGGTCAACGACCAACAGCAAGCCATTTAGTGCTCTCTGGCTTCGGTTACGTACCAGCCAGCCCAGCATGTGTTCCCACAACCTGGCCGAGGTGGCGGGTGGTGCTTTTGACGTGTCCGACTCCTCGGCTGATGAACCTGCCAACGATTCCTGACGGACGAAAGCGCCCGGCGGGTCGATGATCACAGCATCGTTACTGACCCACCAGCCTATCGGATAAGCCAGCACCTGCGCTTGCCTGCCTTGCGCTTGTGCCTTGTCGATGCGGGTCAGGGAAAAACTCTGTTCGGTACGGTCGATGAAGCTGGTCTTGCCGGCCTGTTGGTCGCCCACCACCAGATACCACGGCAGTCGGTACAAGGCACGCCTGCCACCCGCATTGTCCAGATAGCGTGCCAGCCCTTGGTCCAAGGCTTTCTCCTGTGCCCGGACGAAAGGCAACACGTTGTCCAGTTCAGCGTCCACCGCCTGCTTGCGTTCGGCCTGCAAACGGCGAAAACGCCTGCGCAGCACCACAAGCCAGCAGAGTAGCGGCACCAACACCAGCGCCAGGCTGGCCAAACCGCGATGCGCCACGCTAGCCAGCGGCTGCTGCTCGCGCCAGACCCATTGCGGGCCGAGCCACCAGATTGCAACCAGCATCAATGCGGCACCCAGCCCGAGCAGCAGCGGCATGGCCAGGCCGATACGGGCCACCAGGGGCAAGCCCCAACGTTTAAGATGCTTCCACAGTTGATTCATCCTGACTCCCGTTCCTTGTTCCAATCAGCCCGTGATGGACCGTGCACGCGTACTGCTGAAGACGTTGAAACACTTCAGGCTCCCAGGCGCTGGCGGTGGTTTCCTGCATCGTTCGGGCAACGCCTGCGCACAAGTCCTGGGCCAGCCAGGACACGCCCCGAGCAGCCAGCAGATCAGCCGCGATCACCGTGGTATGGCAGCGCTCACGCAGGCTGCGGAAGTCCGCCTGCATGCCCTGCAGCCTGAGCAACACCGCTTCCACGCCGCTGGTTTCCAGTTGGCAGGCCAGCTCCTCCCGCAACGTGGCGAATTCCTGAGAGGCTGCGTCCGAATCGGATTGCCCTTGTGCCCCCCTGAGCCACGCCAGACATTGGTCGTCGACAAATACCTTGCCGTCGCTGAAGCACAACTGCTGCAGCGCGGGCATGCGCTGCACGAACCGCGCGGTCGCAGCGCGAATGGCCTCAGCCACCTCGCCCATCGCCAGCCGCGTGGCAGCGCTCGCTGCCAGAAAGCTGCCGCGAATCCAGTAGGGGCAAGCCGTCACGCTCTTTTCGATCCGCTGCAGCAGGGCCGCGTCGATTGCAGTAGCGGCAATGGCATCCTCATAGTCCCCGGCAATGTCCTGCGGCACCGCCATCAGCTCCGTGCGGTTGCCCTGCCTGGTTTGAGGCGGCGTCTGGATGTGCGCCCACAAGCCGAACCGACGCAACTGGTAGCCAGCAGGATCGTACGGGTCCTGTTGATTGATCAGCTCGGCCATGGTCAGCATGGCCCTTCGTGATTCCCGCTCGTTGCCCAACGACACACGGGGCATCGGCGTGGCAATGACCTCGGCCAATGGCGCAGACTTGATGGCCTTTGCAGGGGGCTTGTCCGTGGTGGGCTCGGCAAGGCCGTTCGAAAGCTCCGTGTGCTTGCGTAGCAGGCGCTCCAGTTCGCCAAGGGCCGCTTCATCGAGCTGCGCTGCTTCCCGCTGCTGTTGCAGGCGTTGCAGCGCGCCCTGAGCCGCCGCGGCGTGCGCGGGGCTGAACGTGAAGCGGTCCAGGCGCGGCAACGCCACGAGCAAACGGTTGAGCATCAGGCCAACCAGCTTGCGCTTGCCGAGGAACCCTTTGGGGCCCGGTTTCGGGTATGCGCTTTCCCAATAGGCTTCGACCATGCCGGCCAGCAGTGCGACGGTAAAACCCCAGCGCTCCCAGCATTGGCTGCGCAGCCAAGCGACACCCAGGTGCGCGACGATGCGCAGGTGCTTGCACTCCTGGCCCAGGTACTGGCGGGACGCTTCTTCGATATAGGCCCAGTCGATGGAAGGCTCCTGCAGCCCACCCAGCTTGACCATTTCCTGGTCAATGGCCTGGTAGGTTTCGTTCTCCACATCGAACAGGCCGGCAGGGTTCTGCGCGTCGATGGGGGTAAGCAACCGGGCAATTTCCTGTGCGGTGAGCCCACACACGGCTCAACTGATTTCAAGGAATTAGCGAAGCGTTTGCTTCGTTGACAAGCCCATCGTTCCCGATGGCCACGCCACCCTGGGTGCGCGTGCTTTATCCACATGGACGCAGGAGAAACTGCCATGCCAACACCCGCTTACATCACGATCGAAGGGAAGACCCAAGGCAACATCACTAAGGGTGCCTTCACCGCTGACTCCGTCGGCAACATTTACCAGGAAGGCCACGAAGACCAAAGGGGAGCAGCACTCAGCTACGCTCACGAGCCTTATGAACCTTCGTGCGCATTGTAACGAGTAACCTGGAGCCAGCCATCGGACGCTATCATCGGCCTGCAGTAGGCCTACCGACGGTCCGCTACCGCCACAGTGTGAGCAAACACCTCAATCAACTTGAGGCTGGGAAGGCCACGCCGCTTCGAGGCCAGCACGAGCGCCATAAAGGCGGAGCCATGAAATTAGCGAGCGGTGCACAGCAGTGATGGCAAACATCTACCGCTCAACACCTGGATGCAATAGTGGCTTTGACTGAAACGAAAAAAGACGCCGAAGCGTCTTTTTTCAATGATTTACAGACTTCCATGGAACCCTGTAAATCTATATTTGGAGCGGGAAACGAGACTCGAACTCGCGACCCCGACCTTGGCAAGGTCGTGCTCTACCAACTGAGCTATTCCCGCGTCGTGATGGGTGCCATTCTAGCGATTTCTAAAACAGCGTCAACCCCTTGATTCAAAAAAACTTTTATTTCTGCTCCGAGCCTTCGCGCAGGTGCGGCCAGGCGGCCAGCAGGTAGTGCACCATCGACCACAGGGTCAGCCCCGCCGCCACCAGCAGCAGCGCGTAACCGAGAATTACCCAGAAGGTCACCGCCGGCGGGTTGGCCAACAGGATCACCAGCGCCAGCATCTGCGCCGCGGTTTTCCACTTGCCGAGGTTGGACACCGCCACATGCGCCCGCGCGCCCAGCTCGGCCATCCACTCGCGCAGCGCCGAAACCACGATCTCGCGGCCGATGATCACCGCGGCCGGCAGGGTCAGCCAGAAGTTGGCGTGGGTCTGCACCAGCAGCACCAGGGCCACCGCCACCATCAGCTTGTCGGCCACAGGGTCGAGGAAGGCACCGAACGGCGTGCTCTGCTGCAGGCGGCGCGCCAGGTAGCCATCCAGCCAGTCGGTGGCGGCGGCAACGGCGAACACGCTGCTGGCGGCCATGTAGCTCCAGTGATAGGGCACATAGAACAGCAGGATGAAGATCGGGATGAGCAGGACGCGTAGAACGGTGAGCAGGTTTGGAATATTCATCGGTACGACTGGCCGCAAGTTGAGCCCGCATTCTACTCGCTATGCAGGCTGGCATAAATCGACTCGGCAAGCTTTTTACTGATGCCGGGTGCTTTGGCAATTTCATCGACACTGGCGCGGTTGAGCTCCTGCAGGCCGCCGAAATGTTTCAGCAGGTCGCGCCGGCGCTTGGGCCCTACCCCGGCCACATCCTCCAGGCTGGACACCCGGCGGGCCTTGCCGCGGCGGGCGCGGTGGCCGGTGATGGCGAAACGGTGGGCCTCGTCGCGGATCTGCTGGATCAGGTGCAAGGCTGGTGAGTCGCCCTTGAGGGTGAACTCATGGTGCACGTCGTTCAGGTACAGGGTTTCGAAACCGGCCTTGCGCGTCACGCCCTTGGCCACGCCAAGCAGGGTCAGGTCGCTGAAGCCCAGCTCCTGCATCACGTCACGGGCCATGTTCAACTGGCCTTTGCCGCCGTCCACCAGTAGCACGTCGTGCAGCTTGCCCTCGCCATCCTTGATGCGCCCGTAGCGGCGGGTCAGGGCCTGGTGCATGGCGGCGTAGTCGTCACCAGCGGTGACGCCTTCGATGTTGAAGCGGCGGTAGTCGGACTTGAGCGGGCCTTCGGGGCCGAACACCACGCAGCTGGCCACGGTGGCTTCGCCGCTGGAATGGCTGATGTCGTAGCACTCCAGGCGCTGCGGCACCTCGTCCAGGCCCAGCACCTCGGCCAGGGCCTCGAAACGTGCGGCCATGTGCTGGCGGTTGGCCAGGCGCGCATTGAGCGCCTGCTCGGCGTTGGTCACCGCCAGCTGCTGCCAGCGGGCGCGGGTACCGCGTACCCGGTGGCTGATGGTCAGCTCGCGGCCACGCAGGGTCTGCAGGGCTTCGCTGATGGCGGCGAAGTCTTCGTGCACCACGTTGACGATCAGTTCACCCGGCAATTCGCGCTCGGCATTGCCCAGGTAGTACTGGGAAAGGAACGCGGCCATCACTTCGGCTACCTCCTCCTCGATGCCTACCTGCGGGAAGAAATTCTTGCTGCCCAGCACCCGCCCGCCGCGCACGCTGATCAGGTGCACGCAGGCGCCACCGGGGTTGACGAAGGCGGCGATAACGTCGACATCGCCGCTGCCGCCTTCGATGTACTGCTGGTCCTGGACGCGGCGCAGCAAGGCGATCTGGTCGCGCAACTCGGCGGCCTTCTCGAAATTGAGGGCCATGGCGGCCTTCTCCATCTCGGCATTGAGCTCGTTGCCCAGTTGCTGGCTACGCCCTTCGAGGAACATCACCGAGTGGCGCACGTCCTCGGCATATTCCTCGGCGGTCACCAGGCCCGTGCAGGGCCCTTTGCAGCGTTTGATCTGGTACTGCAGGCATGGCCGGGTGCGGTTGGCGTAGTAGCTGTCTTCGCACTGGCGCACCGAAAAGGCCTTTTGCAGCAGGCTGAGGCTTTCGCGAATGGCGCCGGCGCTGGGGTACGGGCCAAAGTAGCGGCCCTTGGCCTTCTTCGCCCCACGGTGAATGCCCAGCCGCGGAAACTCGCCGTCGGAAAGGAACACGTAGGGGTAGGATTTGTCATCGCGCAGCAGGATGTTGTAGGGCGGCCGCCACTCCTTGATCAGGTTCTGCTCCAGCAGCAGCGCCTCGGTTTCGTTGGCGGTGATGGTGGTTTCGACCTGGGCGATGCGGGCCACCAGCGCGGCGGTCTTGGGCGCCAGGCCGGTCTTGCGGAAATAGCTGGCCAGGCGCTTTTTGAGGTTCTTGGCCTTGCCCACGTAAAGCAGCCGGGCTTCGCCGTCGAACATCCGGTAGACGCCCGGGCGACCACTGCAGGTAGCCAGGAATGCGCTGGCATCGAAAACTTGGGACATGAGGTTTTACAGGCTTGCGTCGACCATGCCGTGGCGAACGGCCAGCAAGGTCAGTTCGACGTCGCTGGTGACCGAGAGTTTTTCAAAGATCCGATAACGGTAAGTATTGACGGTCTTGGGCGAGAGGCACAACTTGTCGGAGATGATCTGCACTTTCTGGCAGCCGACGATCATCAGGGCAATCTGGATTTCCCGTTCCGACAAGGCATCGAACGGTGAGCCCTGTGGCTGGAATGGCTTCAGCGCCATCTGCTGGGCAATCTGGGGGCTGATGTAGCGCTGGCCGGCGAAGGCCAGGCGGATGGCCTGGACCATTTCGTCGAGGCCGGCGCCCTTGGTCAGGTAGCCAGCAGCGCCGGCCTGCAGCAGGCGCGTGGGGAACGGGTCTTCCTCGCACACGGTCACGGCAACCACCTTGATGTCCGGGTGGCTGCGCAGCAGCTTGCGGGTGGCCTCAAGGCCGCCGATGCCGGGCATTTTCACGTCCATCAGCACCACATCCGGCTTCAGTTCACGGGCCAGCCTGAGCGCCGACTCGCCCGAATCGCCCTCACCCACCACCTGCAGGCCATCGATGTCGGCCAGCATGCGTGTAATACCGGTTCGTACCAGATCGTGATCGTCGACCACTAAGACCCTAATCAAGCACACACCTCGTCAGCAGGGCGATTGGATCCCGCCACCTTAACAAAATTTTTCACGGCGGACCTAACGCATTCCTTCCGTAAGAAACGCCTGACGTTCAACCGTGAGCGGCCTCACTGTCTGCCGGGATTTGTCGTTGTTGGTCAAACGCCGCAACAAGTGCCAGAGTGCGGCCTGATCGTCGCACGACAACTGCCGGAAAGCCCCCAGCAAACCGGACTCATCGGCGCTCAGCCCCTCGAGCGGTGCCGGGGTGCGGATACCGCTGAGCACATATAGTGCATCCACGCCTCGGGTTGCCAATGCCGCCAGGTAATCGAGCCGCGGCGAGCGTTCACCACTCTCGTATTTGCCCTGGGCATTGGGTTCGACGCCGCCGATATCGCCAAACACGCGCTGGGTCATCCCCAGACGCTCACGCTCTTCCCGCAGCCGCGGACCGATTCCATTCATGGGGGTTCTCCTTATCCCTGATCATACTCATGTACGGCCTACCCGCTGCAGGTAGCCGTGAACGCTTGGGTTCACTATGCCGATGCTCTCCAGTGGCGACAAGCCATCATTGAGCTATTGGTCGATCGTGCGTTGCATGCGCACGAAGCATTCGTCCTCACCCATTTCAACGAAGCCGTGGCGCTGGTAGAGCACGCGCGCCGGGTTGCTGCGAAACACCATCAGCCGCAGCAGCGGCAGGTGCCGCTGGCGGGCCCACAGTGCCAACTGCTCCAGCACCCAGCTGCCGACCCCGCACCCACGGTGTTCGGGTAGCAGGTGCAACTCGCGAATGAACAGCGCCTGGCGGTCCTGGCTGAGGCTGCAGAAGCCGAGTACCGCGTCGCCATCGGTCACCAGCCACTGCTCGCGCCAGTCCCAGGCTTCGTCGAAGGCTTCCTCTAGCCACAGCAGGTCGTATTCGCGGTAGTACGGCAGCATCGCGCGGCGCGTGAGGTCTCGGGCGAAGGTGCGGTGGGTGTCGTTGGCGGGGGTCAGTTTCAGGGACATCACATTTCATACTCTTCGGTTTGCCAGGTCCGGCCCTATCGCCAGCACAACGAATATCAATCATGGGGCGTAGCACACGGGCGAACTGCCGGGCCCACGCCGGTCCAGTTCGTCCTCCAGCCATTCAGCCAGCACCCGGGCATTGTTGTGCTCGGTATCCTTGCCCGCATAAAGCAATGTCAGCGTGCCCTTTCCGGCCAGATCCAGCAGCGGGTACCAGTGCTCGGGGTGGGCCGCCAGCTCTTGCTGGTAACGCTGGATGAAGCCGGCGAAATCCACTTCACCCTGGTGAAACGCCTTGCGCAACTCATCCGAGGGTGCAACTTCGCGCAACCACTGCCCGTGCAGGTCTTCCTTGCGCTTGTTGCGCGGCCAAAGGCGATCGACCAGCACGCGCTGACCGTCGTCTTGCTCAACCGCATCGTAGACACGCTTGCAGCGAATCATGGGTTTCTCCTGCCACTACCGTCCGTCTTGAGCCTAGATAAATCATTGATCGAGGTCACGGCCGGGTTACGAATTGTTTCTATGCTCAAGGCCTTCGGCACCCTTGCCCCACCCCGACCGGAGCCACCATGGCAACCCCTTCACTGGCCAGCCTGCCGCAACTGGCCCAACGCGATGCCCGCCCGCAACTTGCCCACAAGCCCGGGCGAGCCACCCTGGTGTTGTTCTTCGGCCTGCTGCTGGCCGGTATCGCCTACACCGCCTGGAGCCTGAAGCAGGATGTGACGGCCAGCGGCACGGTAATCACCACGGTCACGCCATTCCTGCTGCTGGGCCTGGCATTGCTGATTGCACTGGGCTTCGAGTTCGTCAATGGCTTCCATGACACCGCCAACGCAGTGGCCACCGTCGTCTACACCCACTCGTTGCCTGCCCCCGTCGCCGTGGTCTGGTCCGGGCTGTGCAACTTCCTCGGCGTGCTGCTTTCCAGTGGCGCGGTGGCGTTCGGCATCATCGCCCTGCTGCCGGTGGAGCTGATTCTGCAGGTCGGCTCCTCGGCCGGTTTCGCCATGGTCTTCGCCCTGCTGCTGGCAGCGATCATCTGGAACCTCGGCACCTGGTGGCTGGGCCTGCCGGCCTCATCCTCGCACACCCTGATCGGTTCGATCATCGGCGTGGGCGTGGCCAATGCCCTGATGCACGGGCGCGACGGCACCAGTGGCGTGGACTGGGCCCAGGCCAGCAAGGTCGGTTATGCCCTTCTGTTCTCGCCACTGATCGGCTTTGCCTGTGCCGCCCTGTTGCTGCTGGCCCTGCGCGCGCTGGTCAAGCGCAAGGCGCTGTACCAGGCGCCGGAAGGCCAGACACCACCACCGTTGTGGATTCGCGGTGTACTGATCCTGACCTGCACCGGGGTGTCCTTTGCCCACGGCTCCAACGACGGCCAGAAAGGCATGGGCCTGATCATGCTGATTCTGGTTGGCACCCTGCCGATGGCTTACGCATTGAACAAGACCATGCCCAATGAACAGGCCCTGCAATTTTCCGCGGTCGCCGAGGTTACCCGCCAGGCACTGGTGCGCGGCGCCCCGCAAGCAGCACCGGCCGACCCACGCCAGGTGCTGACCACGTTCATTGCCGAGCCCAGGGCCAACCCGCAACTGATACCAGCGCTGGCGGCACTGACCGGCATGATCGGCGAAGAGGTCAAAGGTTATGGCTCGCTCAAGCGGGTACCGGCCGAAGCCATGGCCAACGTACGCAACGACATGTACCTGACCAGCGAAGCCATCCGCCTGATCGAGAAGAACCAGCTGGTGGTATTCGATGCAGGTACACGCAGCCAGGTGCTGCTGTTCAAGACCCAGCTGGATGATGCCACCCGCTACATCCCGCTGTGGGTGAAAGTGGCCGTGGCCATCGCACTGGGGCTGGGCACCATGGTCGGCTGGCGGCGCATCGTGGTGACGGTAGGCGAGAAGATCGGCAAGACCCACCTCAGCTATGCCCAAGGGGCTTCGGCCGAAGTGGTGGCAATGTGCACCATTGGTGCGGCGGACATGTTCGGGTTGCCGGTGTCGACCACCCACGTGCTGAGTTCCGGGGTGGCCGGGACCATGGTGGCCAACGGGTCGGGGATACAGAAGCGCACGCTGGTCAACCTGCTGATGGCGTGGGTGCTGACCTTGCCGGCAGCGATGCTGTTGGCCGGCAGCCTGTACTGGCTTCTGCACCACATCTTCTGAGGCTGGAAACAGTTTCGCCTTCACTGGCCCTATCGCCGGCAAGCCAGCTCCCAAAGGAACACCACAGAGCTCAAGCCCTGTGCATTATCTGTAGGAGCCGGCTTGCCGGCGATAGGGCCCTTACAGCCAACCTCACCCTGGAATTTTCAGCCCGCGTTGCACGGCCGGCCGCTCGAGGAACGCCGCCAGCACTCGCTGCACTTCCTTGAACTGATCGAAGCCAACCAGGTCTCGGGCGTTGTAACGCTCAACCAGGTTACGCACCCACGGGAAGATCGCGATATCGGCAATGCTGTACTCGTCGACCATCCATTCCCGGCCCTTCAGATGCCGCTCCAGAACACCAAGCAGGCGCTTGGACTCATTGACATAACGGTCCCGCGGGCGCTTGTCCTCGTATTCCTTGCCAGCAAAGAAATGGAAGAATCCGACCTGGCCGAACATCGGCCCGATGCCACCCATCTGGAACATCAGCCACTGCAAGGTCTGGTAACGCTGGGCCGGGTCCTGGCTGAGCAACTGGCCGCTCTTCTCTGCCAGGTACTGCAGGATCGCCCCCGACTCGAACAGCGGCAGCGGCCGGCCGCCAGGGCCATTGGGGTCGAGGATGGCGGGGATCTTGTTGTTGGCGCTGAGCGAGATGAACTCGGGGCTCAGCTGGTCATCGTTGTCGAAGCTGACCTTGTGCGACTCATAGGCCAGGCCGATCTCTTCGAGCATGATCGACACCTTGACGCCGTTGGGCGTCGGCAGCGAATACAGCTGCAGGCGCTCGGGGTGTCTGGCGGGCCACTTGCGGGTAATGGGGAAAGCACTGAGATCGGTCATGATCAACCTTGCCTGGGGAATGAACCTCTCACTCTAGAGACATCCCCGGCCGCTGACCATCACCGACCACTCATCAGCACCGGCGGCTCAGGCCTGGCCGTGGGCCTTGAGCTTGAGCTTTTCGGTATCGACGCGAACGAACACCGAGTCGGCAGTCACTGTCAGCACATCATCGGCCCAGACTTCGCAGAGCACCCGGGTCTTGCGCCCCACCTCACCTTCCACACGCGCCTTGAGCAACAATTCGACACCCATTGGCGTGGGCTTGAGGTAGTTCAGGCCAAGGCTGCCAGTGACACAGTCGATGCGCGGCAGGCTGCCCGCTTCGCGACCTTCGTTGCGGTAGTGGTAAGCCATTGCCGTCCAGTTGGAGTGGCAGTCGACCAGCATCGCCAGCAGCCCGCCGTAGACCAGGCCGGGCCAGCCGATGAAGGTGCTGTCGGGCGCGTGCCGGCACACCAGGTGGATGCCGTCAGCGTCCCAGTGGCTTTGCAGGTGCAGGCCGCTGGGGTGGGAGCAACCGCAGCCGTAGCAAGTGCCGTCGGGTGCGGCAAGGGCCTGGAGGGAAAGGGTGTGGTCGTTCATACGCTTCCTGTGCTTGTTGATATGGGGGGCGCGCAACGCCCCCACATTAAAGCAGAAACATCAGGCCGTCTGGGCAACCACCCTGGCGCGCCGCTGGGTCAGCGAAACCAGCAGGATGAACGCGGTCACCCCGGCGGTCATCAGCGTCTCGTAGCGGTAGGCATCGCTGAACAGCATGTAGCCCAGCACCATGACGATGGTGCCGATCACCAGCCAGGTCAGCCATGGGAACAGCCACATCTTCAGCTCCAGCGGCCGTCCTTCGCGCTCGGCACGGGCCCGCATGCGCAGCTGCGAAACGGCAATCACCAGGTACACCAGCAAGGCGATGGCGCCGGTGGTGGACAGCAGGAAGCCGAATACCTTGCCCGGGAACACATAGTTGACGAAGCACCCGGCAAAGCCGGCCAGGGTCGAGAAGATGACCGCCACAGTCGGTACGCCCGAGCCGGAGATACGCTTGGTAACGCTCAGCGCCTGGCCACGGGCGCCCAGCGAATAGAGCATGCGCGACGCAGTGTACAGGCCCGAGTTCATGCAACTGGTCACGGCAACCAGCACCACGATATCCACCAGCAGCTTGGCGCCCGGCACGTTCAGCACTTCCAGCACGCGCTGGAACGAACCTACCGCTTTGAGGCCCGGGTCGTTCCACGCCACAAGCGACACCACAAGGAAGATCGACGCCAGGTAGAAGATGGCGATGCGGTATACAACAAGGTTGGTAGCGCGGCGGATCTTGTCTTTCGGGTTGGCGGTTTCGTCAGCGGCAATGGTGACGATTTCGGCGCCGAAGAACGAGAAGATGGTGATCAGCACGCCGCCGAGCACGGTGCCGAAACCGTTGGGCATGAAGCCGCCGTTGTCCCACAACCGGCTGACCCCGGACACCTCGGCCAGCGGCCAGACGCCGAACACCGCCAGGCTGCTGACCACGATGAAGGCGATGATCGCCACCACCTTGACCAGCGCGAACCAGTACTCGAAGGCACCGAAGTTCTTCACGCTGATCAGGTTGGTACCCGACAGCACCAGCATGATCAGGAAGGCGAACAGCCACGACGGCACGCCAGGGAAGTAGGCATGCAGGATGTCGGCGCCGGCAATGGCCTCGACCGGAATGATCAGTACCCAGAACCACCAGTACAGCCAGCCGATGGTAAAGCCCGCCCAAGGGCCGATGGCCTCGGAGGCATAGGTGGAAAACGAGCCGCTGTTGGGGTTGGCGATGGCCATTTCACCCAGCATGCGCATCACCAGCAAGACCAGCAGGCCAGTCATGGCGTAGGAGATGAGGATGGCCGGGCCGGCGGTGGCGATGGCGTTGGAAGAACCGATGAACAGGCCGGCGCCGATGATGCCGGCGATGGAGATCATGGATACCTGACGGGACGTCAGGCCGTGCTGCAGGGAGCGCTGTTTGTTGTTTGGCGAAGCCATGAAGAACCCTCGAATGGGTCGGCCGCAGCGGGGCGGCTGAAGACTGGAGCAGAATTCTTATAAATTTCTGATGTTCGTTTTTGTTGTTTTGCAGATGCCGGAAGCGGGTACTGACCTCCTCTTCGCACGACCGGTTGTAATCGTTGATCCAGGTCAGTATTAATCTATAGGCCGAGGTCAACAAACGACCTTTTCGAAACACATGATTCCGTTATGGAATGAACTCCTTCCTTTTTTGCTCGGTATTTGCCCGTCATGTCCAAACGCCTGATGCCTTCGACCACCGCCCTTCAGTGCTTCGAAGCGGCCGCCCGCCACCTCAGCTTCACCCGCGCGGCCCAGGAACTGCACCTCACCCAGAGCGCCGTCAGCAAGCAGGTGGCGCAGCTCGAGGACATGCTGTCGCACTCGCTGTTCCAGCGCATTCGCCGGCGCCTGCACCTGACCCCGGCTGGCGCGCTGTACCTCACCGAAGTGAACAAGATCCTCACCCAGATCGACATTTCCAGCCGCTACATCCTCAGCTACGGCGACGAGACCGAAGTGCTGCGCATCGCCACCCAGCCCACCTTCGGCGCGCGCTGGCTGGTACCTCGGCTGAAGGGTTTTGGCGACCGCTACCCGCGCATTCACCTGGATATCCGCAATGAGCTGGAGCCGTTCGACCTGGTCCAGGCCAAGGCCGACATTGCGTTTTTCTTCGGCCAGGGCACCTGGCCCGGGGCAACCTGCATCGAGCTGTTCAGCGAGGAAGTGGTGCCGGTGTGCAGCCCGCAGCTGCTGGCCAACCACCGGTTCAACAGCGCCCAGGCGCTGACCGAACACCGCCTGTTGCAGTGCGTGTCGCGCCCGGAGGCCTGGCACGAATGGTTCCTGGGGCTGGGGCTGCATAGCCAGAACAGCTACCACGGGCCCCGCTTCGACACGTTCTACCTGTGCATCCGCGCGGCCATTGCCGGCTGCGGCATCGCCCTGATTCCGCGCTACCTGGTGGCCGAAGAGTTGAGCGAGGGCAAGCTGGTGGTGGCCTGGGACCACCCGGTGGCGAGCAATGGCCGGCACTTCATCGCCCATGCCGAGCATGCGGCCGAAGTGCCCAAGGTCAGGGCCTTCGTGCAGTGGATTCGGGAGCGGGTGGCCGAGGGGGACTGATATCACATGGGCGGGCCTCTTCGCGGGTAAACCCGCTCCCACAGGGATCGCACACATTTCAAGCGTGGCGCCGTACCTGTGGGAGCGGGTTTACCCGCGAAGAGGCCAGTGCTAGTAATACAAAATCAGCCAAGATCAAGAATCCAGGGAATGACCGCAATCGAATAATTCGTTTGCGGAATAACCTGCCAACACGCTTGGATAATAAGAAATTCGAACAAAGGTCCGCGTGCCCATGAACCAGGAAAGTATCAGCCAATCCATTGCCATCGTTCACCCGATCACACTTTCCCATGGCCGTGATGCCGAAGTCTGGGACACCGACGGCAAACGCTACATCGACTTCGTCGGCGGTATCGGTGTACTCAACCTGGGCCACTGCAACCCGGCCGTGGTCGAAGCGATCCAGGCCCAGGCCGCTCGCCTGACCCACTACGCCTTCAACGCAGCCCCCCACGGCCCATACCTGGCGCTGATGGAACAACTGAGCCAATTCGTACCGGTCAGCTACCCATTGGCCGGCATGCTCACCAACAGCGGCGCGGAAGCTGCGGAAAACGCCCTGAAAGTGGCCCGTGGTGCCACCGGCAAACGCGCCATCATCGCCTTCGACGGCGGCTTCCACGGTCGCACCCTGGCCACCCTGAACCTCAACGGCAAGGTCGCCCCATACAAGCAGCGGGTCGGTGAACTGCCGGGGCCGGTGTACCACCTGCCCTACCCCAGCGCCGACACCGGGGTTACCTGCGAACAGGCCCTCAAGGCCATGGACCGCCTGTTCAGCGTCGAGCTGGCAGTGGAGGACGTGGCGGCGTTCATCTTCGAGCCGGTGCAGGGCGAAGGCGGCTTCCTCGCCCTTGACCCAGCCTTCGCCCAGGCCCTGCGCCGCTTCTGCGACGAGCACGGCATCCTGATCATCATCGACGAGATCCAGTCGGGCTTCGGCCGCACCGGCCAGCGCTTCGCCTTCCCGCGTCTGGGCATCGAGCCCGACCTGCTGCTGTTGGCCAAGAGCATTGCCGGCGGCATGCCGCTGGGTGCGGTGGTCGGGCGCAAGGAGTTGATGGCAGCGCTGCCCAAGGGCGGCCTGGGTGGCACCTACTCAGGCAACCCGATCGCCTGCGCAGCGGCCCTGGCCAGTCTGGCGCAGATGACCGACGAGAACGTCGCTACCTGGGGTGAGCGCCAGGAGCAGGCAATCGTGCGCCGCTTCGAGCGTTGGAAGGCCTCGGGACTGAGCCCGTTCATCGGCCGCCTCACCGGCGTCGGCGCGATGCGCGGGATCGAGTTCGTCAATGCCGACGGCAGCCCGGCACCGGCGCAACTGGCCAAGGTGATGGAAGCGGCGCGGGCCAAGGGCCTGTTGCTGATGCCCAGCGGCAAGGCGCGGCAGATCATCCGCCTGCTGGCACCGCTGACCATCGAGGCCGAAGTGCTCGAGGAGGGCCTGGATATCCTCGAGCAGTGCCTGGCGGAGCTGGGCTCCTGAGAGGAACGGGGGCTTAAAGACCCAGTTCCTGCGGGGTGAGCATGTCGGACTCGAAGGCAATCCAGCCGCCTTCGAGTTCGGCGTGCCCGTTGACGATCGGGCCGTAGTAGGTCAGGCCGTTCTCCAGGGTCACGCAGATGTGCGTGGCGTTCTTTTCGGGGGCTGCGAGCGTACCGACGAAATGCACCTTCTTCAGCGTTTCGGTCACCGCTTCCAGACCAACGCGCATATTGGGGTTTTCCGAGGCCTCGGCGTCGCCGCCACGGTCTTCGGCGCTGACGGTGATGGTGGCGATGTACGGGTACTTGGTGCTCAAGCGGGTTACCTCTGTGGGTGTATAGGCGTATGGGCGCGTAGAGTACGGCAGGTGATCTCTATTGTCTCTACTGGCCTCTTCGCGGGTAAACCCGCTCCTACAGTGACCGCACATTGCCCAAGGCCTGCGCAGTATCCGCGAAGAGGCCGGGCCTGCGAAAGGTGATCTGAGAGGCCCGATCTGTTAGGGTGCCCGCCGATGCACGCCACACCACACGAGGATCCCTAGTGAGCGCCGAAGAACCCCTGATCGCCGACCTGTTCGAAGTCGACAAACGCCTGTCCCTCAAGCCCGTGGTGGACTTCAACAGCTACCTGCGCAACGCCTTCGGCGAAGGCCCGTGCCGTTGCCATCGCTGCACCGAAGGGGGCGACCAAGGCACCTACAGCCACGCCCACACCTTCACCTTCGACGGCCGCCAATGGCACCGCCGCTTTGCCAGCACCTCCGGCAGCGACGTCGCCCAAGCCCTGAAAAAGGCCTGGCTGTCGTACACCAAGGCCGATCTCAACCTGGTCGGCGCACTGGACCTGGCCACCCTCAAGACCTTCACCGAAGCGGCCCTGCACACGCGCCTGCTGGCCCTGCTGCCTGCCAGCGGCCTGGCCCGCGAAGTGGATGGCCAGTGGCTGCTGCAAGCCCTGGCCGACTGACGGCCCGGCGGTAAAGCAGGATTCTCCCGTTCTGCTACCGTGGGAGAATCCGCTCATCCGCAGGTAGTCCGCCATGGCCCGTACAACGCCCATCGAGCTGTATCGCAATATCGGTATCGTCGCCCACGTGGACGCCGGCAAGACCACGACCACCGAGCGGATCCTGTTCTACACCGGGGTCAACCACAAGATGGGCGAAGTGCACGATGGTGCCGCGACCATGGACTGGATGGCCCAGGAGCAGGAGCGCGGCATCACCATCACCTCGGCGGCGACCACTGCCTTCTGGCAGGGCTCGACCAAGCAGTTCGCCCACAAGTATCGCTTCAACATCATTGACACCCCGGGCCACGTCGACTTCACCATCGAGGTGGAGCGCTCGCTGCGCGTGCTCGATGGCGCGGTAGTAGTGTTCAGCGGCGCGGACGGGGTCGAACCGCAGTCCGAGACCGTATGGCGCCAGGCCAACAAGTACCACGTGCCGCGCCTGGCCTACATCAACAAGATGGACCGCCAGGGCGCCGACTTCCTGCGCGTGGTCAAGCAGATCGACCAGCGCCTGGGCCACCACCCGGTGCCGATCCAGCTGGCCATCGGCAGTGAAGAGAACTTCATCGGCCAGATCGACCTGGTGAAGATGAAGGCCATCTACTGGAACGATGCCGACCAGGGCACCAGCTACCGCGAAGAAGACATCCCTGCCGAGCTGCAGGCACTGGCCGACGAGTGGCGCGCGCACATGGTCGAGGCAGCGGCCGAGGCCAATGACGAGCTCACCATGAAGTTTCTCGAAGGTCAGGAACTGAGCGTCGACGAAATCAAGGCCGCACTGCGCCAACGCACCATCGCCAACGAAATCGTGCCGACCATCCTCGGCTCGTCGTTCAAGAACAAGGGCGTGCCACTGATGCTCGATGCGGTCATCGACTACCTGCCCGCCCCGTCGGAGATTCCGGCCATCAAGGGCACCGACCCGGATGACGAAGAAAAGCACCTGGAGCGACACGCCGACGACAGCGAGCCGTTCTCGGCCCTGGCATTCAAGATCGCCACCGACCCGTTCGTCGGCACCCTGACCTTCGCCCGGGTGTACTCCGGCGTGCTCAGCTCCGGCAACGCGGTGCTCAACTCGGTAAAGGGCAAGAAGGAACGCATCGGCCGCATGGTGCAGATGCATGCCAACCAGCGCGCCGAAATCAAGGATGTGTGCGCCGGCGACATCGCCGCGCTGATCGGCATGAAGGACGTGACCACCGGCGACACCCTGTGCGACATGGACAAGCCGATCATCCTCGAACGCATGGACTTCCCCGACCCGGTAATTTCCGTGGCGGTGGAGCCGAAGACCAAGGCCGACCAGGAAAAAATGGGCATCGCCCTGGGCAAGCTGGCCCAGGAAGACCCGTCATTCCGCGTGCGCACCGACGAGGAGACCGGCCAGACCATTATCTCGGGCATGGGCGAGTTGCACCTGGACATCATCGTCGACCGCATGCGCCGCGAGTTCAACGTCGAGGCCAACATTGGCAAGCCACAGGTGGCCTACCGAGAGAAAATCCGCAACACCTGCGAGATCGAGGGCCGCTTCGTCCGCCAGTCCGGCGGCCGGGGCCAGTACGGCCACTGCTGGATCCGCTTCGCCCCCGGCGACGAGGGCAAGGAAGGCCTGGAGTTCATCAACGAGATCGTTGGCGGCGTGGTCCCACGCGAATACATCCCGGCTATCCAGAAAGGCATCGAGGAGCAGATGAAGAACGGCGTGCTGGCCGGCTACCCGCTGATCAACCTGAAGGCGGCGGTGTTCGACGGCTCGTACCACGATGTCGACTCGAACGAAATGGCCTACAAGATCGCCGCCTCGATGGCCACCAAGCAGCTGTCGCAGAAAGGTGGGGCGGTGTTGCTGGAGCCGGTGATGAAGGTGGAAGTGGTGACCCCGGAGGAGTACCAGGGTGACATCCTCGGCGACCTGAGCCGGCGCCGCGGGATGATCCAGGACGGTGACGAAACGCCGGCCGGCAAGGTGATCCGTGCCGAGGTGCCGCTGGGCGAGATGTTCGGCTACGCCACCTCGATGCGCTCCATGACCCAGGGCCGGGCCAGCTTCTCGATGGAGTTCACCCGTTATGCCGAGGCACCGGCGAGCATTGCCGATGCCATCGTCAAGAAGAACCGCGGGGAGTGATTCGTTCGCCTGTGCTGGCCTCTTCGCGGCTAAAGCCGCTCCTACAGGGGATATGCGTTCCCTGTGGGAGCGGCTTTAGCCGCGAAGAGGCCAGCACAGGCAACAACCCTTCTCAGTGCTGCTCCCCAGCCCGCTTCAGCAGCTTCTTGCAGCGCTCGGACAAATGCACCACCCGCAACTGCTTGCCCGCCCTCGCATACCGCTCCCGCAAGGTCTTCAACGCCGCAATCGCCGAATAATCGACAAAGCTCAAATGCTGGCAATCCAGGGTCACCTTGTCCGGGTCGTTAGCCGGGTCGAACTGGTTCAGGAACACCGTAGTCGAGGCAAAGAACAGCGTGCCATGCACCTGGTAATGCTTGCCCTCCTCTGCATCCTCATGGCTGTCGGCATACAGCTCCCGCGCATGCTGCCAGGCAAAGTTCACCGCCGCGATGACGATGCCGAACAGCACCGCCACGGCCAGATCGGTGAACACGGTGACCACGGTCACCGCGATGATCGCCAGCACATCGCTCAGCGGCACCTTGTGCAGCACCCGCAAAGACGCCCAGGCAAAGGTCTGCTGCGCCACCACGAACATCACCCCGACCAGCGCCGCCAGCGGAATACGCTCGATCAACGGCGACAGGAACAACACGAACAGCAAGACCATAACCCCGGCCACCACCCCCGATAGCCGACCACGGCCATTGGAGCTGAGGTTGATCATGGTCTGGCCGATCATCGCGCAACCACCCATGCCACCGCACAGGCCGGAAACCATGTTGGCCGCGCCCAGCGCCACGCACTCGCGGTCCGGGTAGCCACGGCTCTCGGTGATTTCATCGGTCAGGTTGAGCGTAAGCAGGGTCTCAAGCAGGCCGACCATGGCCATCAGCACCGCATAGGGGGCGATGATCTTGAGGGTCTCGAGGTTCCACGGCACGTCCGGCAGGGCCAGCTGCGGCAGGCCACCGGCGATGCGCGCCATATCGCCCAGGGTGCGTGTGGGCAGGCCAAGCAGGTACACCAGCAAACCAACGCCAAGGATCGCCACCAGCGCTGGCGGCACCGTACGGGTCAACTTCGGCAGCACGTAGACCACCGCCATGGTCAGCGCCACCAGTCCAATCATCAGGTACAGCGGCGTACCGCTGAGCCAGTGCCCGCCCTCCTTGAAGTGTTCCAGTTGGGCCAAGGCGATAACGATGGCCAGGCCGTTGACGAAGCCGAGCATCACCGGGTAAGGCACCAACCGCACCAGCTTGCCCAGGCGCAGCAAGCCGAACAGGATCATCACTACGCCGCCCAGCAAAACCGTGGCCAGCAGGTACTGCGCACCGTGCTGCACCACCAGCGCAACGATCACCACCGCCATCGAGCCGGCGGCACCGGAAATCATCCCCGGTCGACCACCGAAAAGCGCCGTCAGGGTGCAGATGATGAAGGCGCCATACAGGCCCATCAGCGGGTTCAGGTGAGCCACCAGGGCAAAGGCGATGCACTCGGGCACCAAGGCGAACGAGGTGGTCAGGCCGGCGAGCACGTCGGCGCGAAGTCGGGCGGGTTTCATGGGCATCCTGTGAGGCAATCCGGGCGGACGGTACAAAAACAAGGGGCGCGATGTTACGGAATTTGTCTGACAGCGGCCACCGCTCAAGGGGTTCTGTAACGTGAAACCAGCAGAAGCTGGGCAAATTTGCCATCATGAACATTCCCCCTGCGGAGATCATGGACATGCCGCTACGCCCCCTATTCGCCGCCTTGCTGCTGGCCGCCAGCCTCACCGCCCAGGCCGCCACCGAGGTATTGCCGCTACAACACCGCAGCAGCGCCGAACTGCTGCCCGCCGCCCAGGCATTCATCGGCAAGGACGGCACGGTCAGCGCCTTCGAGAACAAGCTGATCGTCAACGCCAGCCCCGAACGCATCGACGACCTGCGCACCCTGCTGCAACAACTGGATACCGCACCCAAGCGCCTGCTGATCAGCGTCGACAACAACGACAGCAACTTCCAGGACAACCGTGGCAACGCGCGCGTCATCCACTATGGCACCAGCAACCGTGACGGCGGCATGCAGCAGATTCAGGCCAGCGAAGGCCAGCCGGCGCTGATCCAGATTGGCCAGAGCATCCCGATCACCAGCACCAGCACCGACGGCTACGGGCGCATCCAGAGCAATACCGAATACCGCAACGTGACCCAGGGTTTCTACGTCACCCCCAGCTTGAGTGGCGATACGGTTCGTCTGCAAATAAGCACGAATAATGACCGTATCAGCCAGGAACGTGCTGATGTAGTGAAAGTGCAAAGCACCGACACGACAATTACCGGAAAGCTCGGAGAATGGATCACCCTGGCCGGCTACAACCAGCAGAGCCAAGCCGACCGTAGCGCCTCAAGCCACAGTTACAGCACCCAACGGGGTGAAAACATGACTTTGCGCGACAAAGTCGACCTTCTCGACTAATCCCAGGCAATTCAAGGCCTCGACCAAAGGCCTTGAAACTGACTGCCAAGTCGCATTAGACCAAAGATGTAGTAAGTGAAAAAAACCACTACAAAACATTTGACAGGGTCTTTTTCCCAAGGGCATGATGGCCTCGCTCCCGCTAATCAGGGGCCCTGGCAAGGGCCTTCGAGGCGCGTTCCTCCCACCCCTGGAGGCGTCTCGTGTCTATACGGCCCACAAGGCGGTTCGACGGGATTGCGACTGCAACGAAGAAGTTGTCCCGAGGGACGGAAGCGCATCACCGCAGTACTGGCAATCGCGTAGCACCGCAGCAAGGCAACCACGAGCCGACCTGCCGGAGCACCCTTTCGCCTGGCCTGCACACCCTTCCCCTTCGAGCCTTCGCGTTCGCCGCCGCACTCCTGCGAACAGGACAGCCGCCAGCTCCTGATCTGCTCCGAGCATCAGCACAATTACCCCAAGATCGATGCGACGAGGTTTATTTCCATGGCACTGACACGCGAACAGCAAATTGCAGCCCTCGAGAAAGACTGGGCCGAGAACCCGCGCTGGAAAGGCGTGACCCGTACCTACACCGCCGCTGATGTCGTTCGCCTGCGTGGCTCCCTGCAGCCGGAGCACACCCTGGCCCGCCTGGGTGCAGAAAAACTGTGGAAGCTGGTCACCGAAGGTGCCCACCCGTCCTTCCGCCCAGAAAAAGATTTCGTCAACTGCATGGGCGCCCTGACCGGCGGCCAGGCAGTGCAGCAGGTCAAGGCCGGCATCCAGGCCATCTACCTGTCCGGCTGGCAGGTTGCCGCCGACAACAACTCGGCCGAGTCCATGTACCCTGACCAGTCGCTGTACCCGGTCGACTCGGTACCGACCGTGGTCAAGCGCATCAACAACGCCTTCCGCCGCGCCGACCAGATCCAGTGGAAAGCCGGCAAGAACCCGGGCGACGATGGCTACATCGACTACTTCGCACCGATCGTGGCCGACGCCGAAGCCGGTTTCGGTGGCGTACTGAACGCCTACGAGCTGATGAAGAACATGATCGAAGCAGGCGCCGCAGGTGTGCACTTCGAAGACCAGCTGGCCTCGGTGAAAAAATGCGGCCACATGGGTGGCAAGGTACTGGTACCGACCCAGGAAGCCGTGCAAAAGCTGGTGGCCGCGCGCCTGGCAGCTGACGTATCGGGCGTGCCGACCATCATCCTGGCCCGTACCGACGCCAACGCCGCCGACCTGCTGACCAGCGACTGCGACCCGTACGACCAGCCGTTCGTGATTGGCGAGCGCACCCGTGAAGGCTTCTACAAGGTACGCGCCGGCCTCGACCAGGCCATCGCCCGCGGCCTGGCCTACGCGCCGTACGCCGACCTGATCTGGTGCGAAACCGCCAAGCCGGACCTGGACGAAGCCCGCCGCTTCGCCGAAGCGATCAAGAAGGAGTATCCGGACCAGATCCTGTCGTACAACTGCTCGCCTTCCTTCAACTGGAAGAAGAACCTGGACGACGCGACCATCGCCAAGTTCCAGCGCGAGCTGTCGGCAATGGGCTACAAGCACCAGTTCATCACCCTGGCCGGCATCCACAACATGTGGCACGGCATGTTCAACCTGGCGCACGACTACGCCCGCAACGACATGACCGCCTACGTGAAGCTGCAGGAGCAGGAATTCGCTGACGCCAACAAAGGCTACACCTTCGTGGCGCACCAGCAAGAAGTGGGCACTGGCTACTTCGACGACATGACCACCGTAATTCAGGGTGGCGCATCGTCGGTGACTGCACTGACCGGTTCGACCGAGGAAGAGCAGTTCCACTGATAGTGGGTTGCTGTTGAAGAAAGGCCCGAGGCTTGTTAATGCCCCGGGCCTTTCTTTTTGGTCTGTACCACACCCTTCAAGGACAACAGGTTAGCGCCGAACATGCGGGAGCGGCCTTGCGTCGCGAAAGGGCCGCAAAGCGGCCCCGGCAATCTTGCGATGATGCACAAATCCCGGGGGCGCTTCGCACCCCAATCGCGACGCAAGGCCGCTCCCACAGGAGAAATCGCGCCTGTCGGTAGCACCTCAGTGTTTCATGCCCAGCTCGGCATCATCCATCAGCGCCTTGGCCATCGCGCTCAGATAGTGGGCGGCCCAGATCATCATCGGCTTCTCATCCATCAGGCCGGTGATGGTCAGTTCGCGCACATAGCCCATCAGCTCCGAGGACTGCTCGCGGGCATCCCGACAAGGAATGCCGGGCTCGATGCGGAACAATGGGTGGGTGCCGTGTTCGCCTTGGTAGAAGGTGGTCTTGCCGACAGTGAATTGGGTGTCTTCTGTGGTCATTTTTGAATCCCCTGAAAATTCTCGACTGCCTGGACGGGCCCTTTCGCGGGTAAACCCGCTCCCACAGGGACTGTGCAAGCCCTGAAGACTGTGGTGATCCTGTGGGAGATCACCCAGCCCTTCCGGGCTGCGCTGTCGCGCAGCAAACATGAGGCGCATGACTTCAGATCTGTGGCAGCGCTGACATTTTGAAAAAGAAAAGGCGGCTGGCCTATTAGGGCCAGCCGCCTTTCGCTTTGTTAGGGTTTGAGCGCGCGGGACAGAGATCGTAGCCAGCACTGGTGTGTGTCAGCACACCCGCGTGGGAGAGTGATCCGCACGGTATCGGCGTGAAGTCCCTGTAGGCATCAGCTGAATCAGCTGTGACCACGTATGAGAGAGTGAACCCTTTCGCCACCGTGTGCCCCGCGCGCCCTTTATCCTGCGAGTATTCACCATGGCGCGCAAGCCTTCCAAGCAACGCTTCACCATCGTTCATCCCGACTGCGCTGCGATTGATGTAGGTAGTCGAGAACACTTTGTCGCGGTTGATCCCCAGTACGAGAACGCCGTTCAGTCATTCACGTCCTTTACCGACGACTTGTACAAGCTGGCCGATTGGCTCGATAGCTTGGCCATCAAGGTCGTAGCCATGGAGTCCACAGGCGTTTACTGGATTCCGATTTACGAAATCCTCAGCGAACGGGGATTCGAGGTCTATCTTGTTAATGCCCGAGCTACCCGGCAAATAACTGGACGCAAGTCTGACGTGCTGGATTGCCAATGGATCTGGCAACTGATGACTCATGGTCTCTTGCGAGGCGCTTTTCGCCCAAGCGACCCAACATGCTGCGTTCGCTCACTGGTCAGGCAACGGGCTTTCAAAGTGAAAGACCAGGCTCAAACCTTGAACCGGATACAGAAGGCACTGAGCCAAATGAACATCCAGTTGGCCAATGTCATCAGTGATATTTCAGGCGTGACGGGCATGAGAATTTTGCGAGCAATCATCGCGGGTGAGCGAGATCCTGTTCGATTGGCTGAGCTGACCGATGGCCGCATCAAGGCAGGTAAAGACACCATTGCGCGTAGCCTGCATGGCAATTGGCGACGAGAGCACCTGCATGCATTGGCGCAGGAGCTCGCAGCCTATGACTTTCTTGAGCAACAGATCGCTGAATGCGATGCCGTCATCGGAAAGGCATTGGAACAACTACCCGTACTAGAGCATGAACCACAACCACCCAGGAAAGCGCTGCGAAGCCCACACCGGACGAGCGCTCAACAGGCAGCGCTACACCAAGCCCTCTGGCAGGTGCTAGGGGTCGATTTGACCGCTATTCCAACAATTGGCGTGGACACCGCCCTGGTGCTGGCGGGAGAGATCGGCTCTGATCTCTCACGATTTCCATCATCCCAGCACTTTTGCTCCTGGCTAGGGTTGGCCCCGCCGACTCGTATCTCAGGCGGCCGCCAGCTATCAGGGGGCGGTCCTAAGGTCATTAACCGAGCGGCACAGGCGCTCAAGCAGGCCGCTTCAAATGCACGCAACGACAAGGGTTTCATCGGGGCATCGCATCGAGCCAGATTGACTCGCATGGACACCAGTTGCGCCATCAAAGCCACTGCACACCAACTGGCTCGACTGGTCTACACACTGCTGACAAAAAAACAGACTTATGTTGAACAGGGGCTCGAAGCATTCGAAGCCAAAAGCCAAGACCGACAGCTTCGGGCTTTGCTTCGCAAAGCCCGAAAGCTGGGATATCAATTGGTGGCAGCCTAAGGTGCTTAAAAAACAGCGGGTTGCATTTTGTTTGATGAGAGCGGGTTCACCCGCAAAGAGGCCCGCCCAGACAACACATCACTCAAGCCTCAGTGCAAAGTCCGAGGCTCAGCAGGCATCTGCACCTGAATCAATGCCGACTCAAGCAAAGCCCGCAGCGCCTCAAGCTCATGCATCGAGGTCATCATCAGGATCGACGCCGGTGATCTGGGCTGCAGCAGCAAGGCCTGATGCACCACGGCGCCGCGCACAGTGCGTAGTCGGTGGCCTGGATCAGGGTGTCTTCGAGGGAATGGGGGTTGCGGGGTGGATCGGGGACAACTTTCAGCATAGCTATTTACCTTCTATGGCCGGGCACCCGCCTGCTGTCAAACAGAAGGGTGGCAGCTGTACGTGGGTTGACAGACCGGCGGAAATAGCTAAGTTCCGGCGCACGCAAGCGTGCCCGCACGCACAGCCACCATAAGGGCGAGCCGCACACTATTTACCGTCACAGCCTGTCAAAGCTGTATCGTTGATGAGCAACGACATGCCGAGACTAGAGCGCTGCCTGAGCAGCGGCAACGGAAAATGCGCGGCAGGAGTATGTTTGGGAAATGGCCTACATGGATGCGGATTCCACGCCATTCGGACACTCAGCCCACGCTGATCCGGACACCTGTTCCACGATCATTCGGACAGGCAGTCGGAGCGCAGCGACGCAGGGGTTGCATTGTTAGTCTGAGGCGCCCGGCGCCGTCAATTTCTTCACCCGCTTTCTCATCGACTCGCCCTTGAGGTTGATCCGGTAGGCGTTGTGCACCAGGCGGTCGAGGATGGCATCGGCCAGGGTTGGATCGCCGATCAGTTCGTGCCAGTTGTCCACGGGCATTTGGCTGGTCACGAGGGTCGAGCGCTGGCCGTAGCGGTCGTCCAGTAGCTCCAGCATGTCGCGGCGCTGTTCGGCGGTGAACGGGGCCAGGCCCCAGTCATCAAGGATCAGCAGGTCGGTCTTGGCATAGCCGCTCATCAGCTTGGCGAAGCGCCCGTCGCCATGGGCTAGGCCCAACTCTTCCAACAGGCGCGGCAAGCGCAGGTAACGCACGCTGTAACCCTCTCGGCAGGCCTGGTGTGCCAGGGCGCAGGCCAGCCAGGTTTTACCCACGCCGGTGGGCCCGTTGATGATCAGGTTGAGTCCGTCGCGTAACCACTGACCGCTGCTCAGCTGGAGGATCAGCGCCTTGTCGAGTCCGCGCGGGCTGCGGTAGTCGATGTCTTCGAGGCAGGCGTTGTGCTTGAGCCGGGCCTGACGCAGGCGGCTGCTGAGGCGCTTGTCGTCGCGTTCGGTCAGTTCGCGGTCGACCAGCAGGCCGAGGCGTTCCACGAAGCTCAGGCTGTCGATGTCGGGGGTTTTCAGTTGCTCGGCGAGTGCCTTGAGCATGCCGGTCAGGCGCAGGGTCTGGAGCTTGTCCAGGGTCGGATGGGGCAGCATGGTGGGATTCCTTGTGTTCAGTGGTAGTAGCCGGGGCCGCGCAGATTGGCGTGGTCGTCCGGCAGCAGGGGCAGGTTGGCTTGAGCCAACGGCAGGCTTTCCAAACCCTGGCGCAGGATCGATTCGAGGCTCTTGTAGCTGCACGCACCGAGGCTGAGGGCGCGACGGCAGGCCAACTCCAAGCGCACTTCGCCATGGGTCTTGCCCAGGCGCAGGATGCCCAGGCAGGCCCGGTAGCCTTGGGTTGGGTGGATGCGCCGTTCGAGGATGTGGCTGATCACGCCGGCCGTGTTCGGCCCGGTCTGCTCAGCCCAGCGGATCAGCCGTTGTGGCGTCCACTCGGCGTGCTCGCGATGGCTCTTGGGCATGTGCTCGGCCTGTGTGCTGTGCCGGCCCTTGTGCGGTGAGCGAAGATGGCTGGCCACCCGCTGATTGGCGTGGAAGCACTCCACCGTGCGCGCTGTCAGGCGTACTTCCAGTTGTTTCTTCACCAGTTGGTACGGCACCGAGTAGTAGTGCCCATCAACCTCGACGTGGTAGTCGATGTGCACACGCGCCTTCTTCCACTCGGCATACACGTAGGGTTGCTCCGGCAGCGGCCGCAGCACCGGACGATCCAGGGCTTCGAAGGCCGAGTGCCGGGAGCCCGGCAGCTTGCGAAACGGTCGTCGGTTGAGGCGCTCCAGCAATAAGGCGATGGCGCTGTTGAGTTCGTTCAAGGAGAAGAACTGGCGGTTCCTCAGCGCGGCGAGGATCCAGCGCTCGACCACCTGCACGCCGACCTCGGCCTTAGCCTTGTCGCGCGGCTTACGCGCCCGCGCCGGCACCACCGCCACGCCATAGTGCTCGGCCAGATCGCGGTAGCTCGGGTTGATGTCCGGCTCGTAGCGATGGCTCTTACTCACCGCGCTGCGCAGGTTGTCCGGCACCACGATCTCCGGCACGCCCCCGAGGAAGGCGAAGCAGCGGGTATGCGAGCCCAGCCAGTCCGGCAGCTGCTGCGACCAGGTGGCTTCGGCGAAGGTGTAGCTGGAGGCGCCGAGCACCGCGACGAACACCTGCGCCTGGCGGATCTCGCCGCTGTGCCGGTCGATCACCGGCACCGTCTGCCCGGCGTAGTCGACGAACAACTTCTCGCCGACGCGATGTTCCTGGCGCATCACCACGTCCAGCTTGCCCTGCCAGGCCCGGTAGTGCTCGCAGAACCAGCTGTACTGAAAACCCTGCGGCTGGCTCAGGCGATACTCCTGCCAGAGCAGCGCCAGGGTCACGCCGGGGCGACGCAGCTCGGCGTGCACCCAAGACCAATCAGGCAGTGGCCGCTGCTCACTGGGCACCGCAGGGGCCAGTGGGAACAGTTGCTGTTCCAGTTCGGAATCGGACAACGAGCAGGGCCAGGCTAGACCGCTGGCGGCAAAGCGACAGAGGTAATCACCGGCACTGCTGTGGCCTATGCCCAGACTGCGGGAGATCTTACGGACAGACAGCCCGCAATCGAACTTGAGGCGCAACACCTCACGGATTTTACGCATGGACAAACGCTCCACGACGACCTCTCTGCTTCGAAAAAGAGGTCGATGGTAGTGAATAAATCCTGCGTAGCTGCCTGCCTGGAAAGTGTCCGGATGGCCGTGGAATCGGTGTCCGGATGCTCGTGGAATGAGTGTCCGGATCAGCGTGGAATCACTGTCCGGATGTGCGTGGAATGGGTGTCCGAGTCAGCGTGGAATCCGCATACATGGAAGGGGACAAATCTGTTTTATGCCGCACTTCGGCAGCGCCTGCACCGGCCTATTCGCGGGTAAACCCACTCCTACATGGACCACCTATCGTTATAGGAGCGGGTTTACCCGCGAAAGGGCCGGTACAGAAGGAAGCAAAACCCTGGATCAGGTCTATGCTTGAGGCAGCACAGCCGCAAGGACTGCCCATGCTTCGTCCAAGCCACCTGATGATTCTCGCCCTGACCGCCGCCGCCCTCTATATATATGCACTGGCCAGCGACAGCACCCTGCTCGCCCTCCTGGCCAAACCGATCCCGGTACTGACCCTGATCGCCTGGCTGCGCAGCACCCCTGCCACACCTTATCGCCGCTGGATCACCCTCGGCCTGGCCTTCTCGGTACTCGGCGACATCCTGCTGGCCATACCCGCCGACCTGTTCGTGTTCGGCCTGGCTGCCTTCCTCTGCGCCCACCTGGCCTACCTGCGCGCCTATTGCAGCCAGACCCTGCGCCCAGCCCTGCCCGCACTGCTGCTGAGCGGCATCACCGGCATCATTCTGCTCGGCGTGCTGGCCAGCCACGGCCTCGGCCCGCTGCTGATCCCGGTTGTGCTCTATGCCTTGGCCATCAGCGCCATGCTCTGGCGCGCCCTGGCCTGTGGCGGGCTCGCCGCGCTCGGCGCCTGCCTGTTCGTGCTCTCCGACAGCCTGATCGGTATCGACCGCTTCGTCAGCCCGTTCGCCGCCGCGCCGTACCTGATCATCCTCACCTACTGGCTCGGCCAGTGGGCGATCGCTTCATCAGCCAGTCATCGCACAATCGGTAAAGTATTGACCCAGGGCGGGGCAAGCGGCGTCAGAAGCTGCTAGAACAGGCGTTTTTCGCATTTGCAAGTAGGGGGAATCGCCAGATGAACTTTACAAGACACAGAACAACGGAAATATCAGACATCAGACCAAATGATATTAATTATCATTTCGAAACTTGCAATTCGTTACCATTCGCAGGAAACATAATTAACAAAACCGCACGCAATGCCCGAATCTCAAGGCTTTCAGCCAGTTACAAGCGGCTTTTGTACTTAATCCTACGAATAAATTTGCTACAGAAATTTTACTTGCACGGGGTTTACCCATAAAATCAGCGCGATTGATTCAGCTGCGACATTTGGTCACTGCATGTGCGACACCAGGTCGCCGCTCTACACTTATTTCAGACTGCAGAGCTGGGTCTCTGTATAAGGATCTCTAGCATGTCCGATTCGGCAGGACTCATCGCCCACAACTGGGGCTTTGCCATCTTCCTCCTGGGTGTCGTCGGCCTGTGCGCCTTCATGCTCGGCCTGTCCAGCCTGCTCGGTAGCAAGGCCTGGGGCCGCGCCAAGAACGAACCCTTCGAATCCGGCATGCTGCCCGTCGGCAGCGCCCGCCTGCGCCTGTCCGCCAAATTCTATCTGGTCGCGATGCTGTTCGTGATCTTCGATATCGAAGCCCTCTTTCTCTTTGCATGGTCTGTGTCCGTCCGCGAAAGCGGCTGGACCGGATTCGTCGAAGCACTCGTTTTCATAGCAATTCTGTTGGCTGGTCTTGTCTACCTATGGCGCGTCGGGGCACTTGATTGGGCTCCCGAAGGTCGCCGCAAGCGGCAAGCGAAGCTGAAACAATGAGGCTTTGGCATGCAATACAATCTCACCAGAATCGATCCGGATGCGCCCAACGAGCAGTACCCGGTCGGTGAACGGGAAACCGTCACCGATCAACTGCTGGAGGACCAGGTCCACAAGAACATCTTCATGGGCAAGCTTGAAGATGTGCTGCGTGGCGCGGTCAACTGGGGTCGCAAGAACTCCCTCTGGCCGTACAACTTCGGCCTGTCCTGCTGCTACGTGGAAATGACCACGGCCTTCACGGCACCCCACGACATCGCCCGCTTCGGCGCCGAAGTCATCCGGGCATCGCCGCGTCAGGCCGACTTCATGGTCATCGCCGGTACCTGCTTCGTCAAAATGGCGCCGATCATCCAGCGCCTGTACGAGCAGATGCTCGAGCCGAAATGGGTAATCTCCATGGGTTCGTGCGCCAACTCCGGCGGCATGTACGACATCTACTCGGTCGTTCAGGGGGTCGACAAGTTCCTCCCCGTGGACGTCTATGTGCCCGGCTGCCCGCCACGCCCTGAGGCTTTCCTGCAAGGCTTGATGCTGCTGCAGGAGTCGATCGGCCAAGAACGACGCCCGCTTTCCTGGGTTGTTGGTGATCAAGGTATTTACCGTGCCGAGATGCCAGCCCAGAAAGACCTGCGTCGTGAGCAGCGCATTGCAGTAACCAACCTGCGCAGCCCCGACGAAGTCTGATCCAGCGACCTGCCGCCCGCTCCCCTGGAGCCGGCGGCCTGGCTTCATTCTTAACGTTGACCCAAAGCGACCGAGACCATGACAGCGGACAACGCTATTTTCATTCCGCCCTACAAGGCTGACGACCAGGATGTGGTCGTCGAACTGCACAATCGTTTTGGCGCCGAAGCATTCGTCGCCCAGGAAACCCGCACCGGCATGCCCGTGCTGTGGGTCAAGCGCGAGCAGCTCAAGGAAGTGCTCAGCTTCCTGCGCGGCGTAGCCAAGCCCTACAGCATGCTGTACGACCTGCACGGCGTCGACGAGCGCCTGCGCACCCAGCGCCGCGGCCTGCCAGCCGCCGACTTCAGCGTGTTCTACCACCTGCTGTCGATCGAGCGTAACAGCGATGTGATGATCAAGGTGTCGCTCAGCGAAGGTGACCTGAACCTGCCGACCGTGACCGGTATCTGGCCGAACGCCAACTGGTACGAGCGCGAAGTCTGGGACATGTTCGGCATCGACTTTGCCGGCCACCCGCACCTCAGCCGCATCATGATGCCGCCCACCTGGGAAGGCCACCCGCTGCGCAAAGACTACCCGGCCCGCGCCACCGAGTTCGATCCCTACAGCCTGACCCTGGCCAAGCAGCAGCTTGAAGAGGAATCGGCACGCTTCAACCCTGAAGCCTGGGGCATGAAGCGCCAGGGCGCCAACGAGGACTACATGTTCCTCAACCTCGGCCCCAACCACCCTTCCGCGCACGGTGCCTTCCGTATCGTCCTGCAGCTGGACGGTGAAGAGATCGTCGACTGCGTACCGGACATCGGCTACCACCACCGTGGCGCCGAGAAAATGGCCGAACGCCAGTCCTGGCACAGCTTCATCCCCTACACCGACCGTATCGACTACCTCGGCGGGGTAATGAACAACCTGCCGTACGTGCTCGCGGTCGAGAAGCTGGCCGGCATCAAGGTGCCACAGAAGGTCGACACCATCCGCGTGATGCTGGCCGAGTTCTTCCGTATCACCAGCCACCTGCTGTTCCTGGGTACCTACATCCAGGACGTCGGCGCCATGACCCCGGTGTTCTTCACCTTCACCGACCGCCAGCGCGCCTACACCGTGATCGAAGCGATCACCGGTTTCCGCCTGCACCCGGCCTGGTACCGCATCGGTGGCGTTGCCCACGACCTGCCGCGCGGCTGGGACAAGCTGGTCAAGGACTTCGTCGAATGGCTGCCCAAGCGCCTCGACGAGTACGAAAAGGCCGCGCTGCAGAACAGCATCCTCAAGGGCCGTACCATCGGCGTTGCCGCGTACAACACCAAGGAAGCCCTGGCCTGGGGTACCACCGGTGCCGGCCTGCGTGCCACCGGTTGCGACTTCGACCTGCGTAAAGCCCGCCCCTACTCCGGCTACGAGAACTTCGAGTTCGAAGTACCGCTGGCCCACAACGGCGATGCCTACGATCGCTGCATGGTCCGTGTCGAGGAGATGCGCCAGAGTATCCGCATCATCGACCAGTGCCTGCGCAACATGCCGGAAGGCCCGTACAAGGCGGATCACCCGCTGACCACGCCGCCGCCGAAAGAGCGCACCCTGCAGCACATCGAAACCCTGATCACGCACTTCCTGCAAGTCTCGTGGGGCCCGGTCATGCCGGCCAACGAGTCGTTCCAGATGATCGAGGCGACCAAGGGCATCAACAGTTACTACCTGACGAGCGATGGCGGCACCATGAGCTACCGCACCCGGATCCGTACCCCGAGCTACCCGCACCTGCAGCAGATCCCTTCGGTGATCAAAGGCAGCATGGTCGCCGACCTCATTGCGTACCTGGGCAGTATCGACTTCGTTATGGCTGACGTGGACCGCTAAGCATGAACAGCACGCTTATCCAGACAGACCGTTTCGCCCTGAGCGAAACCGAGCGCTCGGCCATCGAGCACGAAATGCATCACTACGAGGACCCGCGCGCGGCGTCCATCGAAGCCCTGAAGATCGTCCAGAAGGAACGTGGCTGGGTGCCGGACGGCGCCATCCACGCCATCGGCGACGTACTGGGCATCCCGGCCAGCGACGTCGAAGGTGTCGCCACCTTCTACAGCCAGATCTTCCGTCAGCCGGTCGGCCGCCACATCATCCGCGTGTGCGACAGCATGGTCTGCTACATCGGCGGCCATGAATCCGTGGTCAGCCAGATTCAAAGCGAACTGGGCATCGGCCTCGGCCAGACCACCGCCGACGGCCGCTTCACCCTGCTGCCGGTATGCTGCCTGGGCAACTGCGACAAGGCCCCGGCGCTGATGATCGACGACGACACCTTCGGTGACGTGCAGCCGGCTGGCGTTTCCAAATTGCTGGAGGGTTACGTATGACCATTACTTCCTTCGGCCCGGCCAACCGCATCGCGCGCACGGCCGAAACCCACCCGCTGACCTGGCGCCTGCGTGACGACGGCGAGCCGGTCTGGCTTGCCGAGTACGAATCGAAGAACGGCTACGCTGCCGCCCGCAAGGCGCTGGCGCAGATGTCGGCCGACGACATCGTGCAAAGCGTCAAGGACTCCGGCCTCAAGGGCCGCGGTGGTGCAGGCTTCCCCACTGGCGTGAAGTGGGGCCTGATGCCCAAAGACGAATCCATGAACATCCGCTACCTGCTGTGCAACGCGGACGAAATGGAGCCGAATACCTGGAAAGACCGCATGCTGATGGAGCAACAGCCCCATCTGCTGGTCGAGGGCATGCTGATCAGCGCCCGCGCCCTTAAGGCCTACCGTGGCTACATCTTCCTGCGTGGCGAATACACCACCGCAGCGAAGAACCTGAACCGCGCGATCGAGGAAGCCAAGGCCGCCGGCCTGCTGGGCAAGAACATCCTCGGCAGCGGTTTCGATTTCGAGCTGTTCGTGCACACCGGTGCCGGCCGCTACATCTGCGGTGAAGAAACCGCACTGATCAACTCGCTGGAAGGCCGCCGCGCCAACCCGCGCTCCAAGCCGCCCTTCCCTGCCGCCGTGGGCGTGTGGGGCAAGCCGACTTGCGTGAACAACGTCGAAACCCTGTGCAACGTCCCGGCCATCGTCGCCAACGGCAACGACTGGTACAAGTCGCTGGCCCGTGAAGGCAGCGAAGACCATGGCACCAAGCTGATGGGCTTCTCCGGCAAGGTGAAGAACCCGGGCCTGTGGGAACTGCCTTTCGGCGTCACCGCCCGCGAACTGTTCGAAGACTACGCCGGCGGCATGCGCGACGGCTTCAAGCTCAAGTGCTGGCAGCCAGGTGGCGCCGGTACCGGCTTCCTGCTGCCCGAGCACCTCGACGCGCAGATGTACGCCGGCGGCATCGCCAAGGTCGGCACCCGTATGGGTACCGGTCTGGCCATGGCGGTGGACGACAGCATCAACATGGTTTCGCTGCTACGCAACATGGAAGAGTTCTTCGCCCGCGAGTCGTGCGGCTGGTGCACCCCATGCCGTGACGGCCTGCCGTGGAGCGTGAAGATGCTGCGCGCACTGGAAAAAGGCCAGGGCCGCGCCGAAGACATCGAGACGCTGCTGGGCTTGGTCAACTTCCTCGGCCCTGGTCGTACCTTCTGTGCTCACGCACCAGGTGCCGTCGAGCCGCTGGGCAGTGCCATCAAATACTTCCGCTCGGAATTCGAGGCAGGTGTCGCTCCAGCTGGTGCTGGCGATGCGCTGCGTCCGAACCTGGCGAAGCCGATCGTGGTCGGCGCATAACAAGATGATTAAGGCGGGTGGTCCGTGCCACTCGCCAGCTTGCCGGCAGGCCCGAGAAATCGTGGCGTGTCGCAAGCTCACCGATTTCCATTAGCCACGCCCGCTCACGCGGGCCAACGAAGAACTTTGAACAATGGCCACTATCCACGTAGACGGCAAAGCGCTCGAAGTCAACGGTGCAGACAACCTGTTACAGGCCTGTCTGTCGCTCGGCCTCGACATCCCTTATTTCTGCTGGCACCCGGCGCTTGGTAGCGTTGGCGCCTGCCGACAGTGCGCGGTCAAGCAGTACACCGACGAGAACGACACCCGCGGTCGTATCGTCATGTCCTGCATGACCCCTGCCTCCGACGGCACCTGGATCTCCATCGACGATGAAGAGTCCAAGGCGTTCCGCGCCAGCGTCGTCGAATGGCTGATGACCAACCACCCGCACGACTGCCCGGTGTGCGAGGAAGGCGGCCACTGCCACCTGCAGGACATGACGGTAATGACCGGCCACAACGAGCGCCGCTACCGTTTCACCAAGCGTACCCACCAGAACCAGGACCTCGGCCCGTTCATCGCCCATGAGATGAACCGCTGCATCGCCTGCTACCGCTGCGTGCGCTACTACAAGGACTATGCCGGTGGTACCGACCTGGGCGTTTACGGCGCCCACGACAACGTGTACTTCGGCCGCGTCGAAGACGGCGTGCTGGAAAGCGAATTCTCCGGCAACCTGACCGAGGTCTGCCCGACCGGCGTGTTCACCGACAAGACCCACTCCGAGCGCTACAACCGCAAGTGGGACATGCAGTTTGCCCCGAGCATCTGCCACGGCTGCTCCAGCGGCTGCAACATCAGCCCGGGCGAGCGCTACGGCGAACTGCGTCGGGTGGAAAACCGCTTCAACGGCTCGGTAAACCAGTACTTCCTGTGCGACCGGGGCCGCTTCGGCTATGGCTACGTCAACCGCAAGGATCGCCCACGCCAGCCACACCTGGCCGACGGCACCAAGCTGGGCCTGGACGCCGCCCTGGACAAGGCCGCCGACCTGCTGCGCGGCCGTACCATCGTCGGTATCGGCTCGCCACGCGCCAGCCTGGAAAGCAACTACGGCCTGCGTGAGCTGGTCGGTGCCGAGTACTTCTACTCGGGTATGGAAGCCGGCGAACTGGCCCGCGTACGCCTAGCTCTAAACGTGCTGAACAACAGCCCGCTGCCGGTCCCGACCCTGCGCGACATCGAAGACCACGACGCCGTGTTCGTGCTCGGTGAAGACCTGACCCAGACCGCTGCCCGCGTCGCCCTGGCCGTGCGCCAGGCCACCAAGGGCAAGGCCGAGGCCATGGCCGAAGCGATGAAGGTGCAGCCGTGGCTCGACGCCGCCGTGAAGAACATCGGCCAGCACGCGCTGTACCCGCTGTTCATCGCTTCGCTGGCTGAAACCAAGCTGGACGACGTCGCCGAAGAATGCGTGCACGCCGCCCCGGCCGACCTGGCCCGCATCGGTTTTGCCGTGGCCCACGCCATCGACCCGAGCGCCCCTGCCGTCGAAGGCCTGGACGCCGAAGCGAAAGCCCTGGCCCAGCGCATCGCCGACGCCCTGGTCGCGGCCAAGCGCCCACTGGTCGTAGCCGGTACTTCGCTGGCCGACCCGGCGCTGATCGAAGCCGCCGCCAACATCGCCAAGGCGCTGAAACTGCGCGAGAAGAACGGCTCGCTGAGCCTGGTGGTGCCTGAAGCCAACAGCCTCGGCCTGGCCATGCTCGGTGGCGAGTCGGTCGATGCCGCGCTGGACGCGGTCATCAGCGGCAAAGCCGACGCCATCGTCGTGCTGGAAAACGACCTGTACGCCCGCGTACCGGCCGCCAAGGTCGATGCAGCCCTGGCCGCAGCCAAGGTAGTGATCGTTGCCGACCACTCGAAAACCCCGACTGTCGACCGCGCCCACCTGGTGCTGCCGGCCGCCTCGTTCGCCGAAGGCGACGGTACCCTGGTCAGCCAGGAAGGCCGTGCCCAGCGCTTCTTCCAGGTCTTCGACCCGCAATACCTGGACAGCAGCATCCAGATCCACGAAGGCTGGCGCTGGATGCACGCCCTGCGTGCCACCCTGCTGAACAAACCGGTCGACTGGACCCAGCTGGACCACGTCACCAGCGCCTGCGCCGAAGCCGCCCCGCAACTGGCCGGCATCGTCAACGCCGCGCCAAGCGCCGCGTTCCGCATCAAGGGCATGAAACTGGCCCGTGAGCCGCTGCGCTACTCCGGCCGTACCGCCATGCGCGCCAACATCAGCGTGCACGAACCGCGTACCCCGCAAGACAAGGACACCGCGTTCGCCTTCTCCATGGAAGGCTACTCGGGTTCGGCCGAACCGCGCCAGCAGGTGCCGTTCGCCTGGTCGCCGGGCTGGAACTCGCCGCAAGCCTGGAACAAGTTCCAGGACGAGGTCGGTGGCCACCTGCGTGCCGGTGACCCGGGCGTTCGCCTGATCGAACCTCAAGGTGACCGCCTGAGCTGGTTCAATACCATTCCGGGCGCCTTCAACCCGGCCCGTGGCACCTGGACTGCCGTGCCGTTCTTCCACCTGTTCGGCAGCGAAGAAAGCTCCTCGCGCGCCGCACCGGTACAAGAGCGCATCCCGGCAGCCTACGTGGCCCTGGCCAAGTCCGAAGCCGACCGCCTGGGCGTCAACGACGGTGCCCTGCTGAGCCTGAACGTGGCTGGTGTGGCCCTGCGCCTGCCGCTGCGTATCAATGAAGAGCTGGGCGCTGGCCTGGTCGCGTTGCCGAAAGGCCTGGCCGGCATTCCGCCTGCCATCTTCGGTGCATCCGTCGAAGGTCTGCAGGAGGCAGCACAATGAGCTGGTTCACCCCCGAAGTGATCGATGTGATCCTGACCGTGCTGCGGGCCATCGTGGTCCTGCTGGCGGTGGTGGTCTGCGGCGCGCTGCTCAGCTTCGTCGAGCGCCGCCTGCTGGGCTGGTGGCAGGACCGTTACGGTCCGAACCGCGTCGGCCCGTTCGGCATGTTCCAGATCGCTGCAGACATGCTGAAGATGTTCTTCAAGGAAGACTGGAACCCGCCCTTCGTCGACCGCGTGATCTTCACCCTGGCACCGGTAGTGGCCATGAGCGCCCTGCTGATCGCCTTCGTGGTCATCCCGATCACCCCGACCTGGGGCGTCGCCGACCTGAACATCGGCCTGCTGTTCTTCTTCGCCATGGCCGGCCTGTCGGTCTACGCGGTGCTGTTCGCCGGCTGGTCGTCGAACAACAAGTACGCCCTGCTGGGCAGCTTGCGTGCCTCGGCACAGACCGTGTCGTACGAAGTGTTCCTGGGCCTGGCGCTGATGGGCGTGGTGGTGCAGGTGGGTTCGTTCAACATGCGCGACATCGTTGAATACCAGGCCCAGAACCTGTGGTTCATCATTCCGCAGTTCTTCGGCTTCTGCACCTTCTTCATCGCTGGCGTCGCCGTGACTCACCGTCACCCGTTCGACCAGCCCGAAGCGGAACAGGAACTGGCCGACGGCTACCACATCGAGTATGCCGGCATGAAATGGGGCATGTTCTTCGTCGGTGAGTACATCGGCATCATCCTTATCTCGGCGCTGCTGGTAACCCTGTTCTTCGGCGGCTGGCACGGCCCGTTCGGCATCCTGCCGCAACTGTCGTTCCTGTGGTTCGCGCTGAAGACCGCGTTCTTCATCATGCTGTTCATCCTGCTGCGCGCCTCGATCCCGCGCCCACGCTATGACCAGGTGATGGACTTCAGCTGGAAGTTCTGCCTGCCGCTGACCCTGATCAATTTGCTGGTGACCGCTGCGATCGTGCTCTACAACACGCCAGCCGTCGCGGCCCAGTGAGGATTTGACCCATGTTCAAGTATATCGGCGACATCGTTAAGGGCACCGGCACCCAGCTGCGCAGCCTGGCAATGGTGTTCTCCCACGGGTTCCGCAAGCGCGACACCCTGCAGTACCCCGAAGAACCCGTGTACCTGCCGCCGCGCTACCGCGGCCGCATCGTCCTCACCCGCGACCCCGATGGCGAGGAGCGCTGCGTAGCGTGCAACCTCTGCGCGGTGGCCTGCCCGGTCGGCTGCATCTCGCTGCAGAAGGCCGAGACCGAGGACGGCCGCTGGTACCCGGAGTTCTTCCGCATCAACTTCTCGCGCTGCATCTTCTGCGGCCTGTGTGAAGAAGCGTGCCCGACCACCGCGATCCAGCTGACTCCGGATTTCGAAATGGCCGAGTTCAAGCGTCAGGACCTGGTGTACGAGAAAGAAGATCTGCTGATCTCCGGCCCCGGCAAGAACCCTGACTACAACTTCTACCGTGTTGCCGGCATGGCAATCGCTGGCAAGCCGAAGGGCTCTGCACAGAACGAAGCCGAGCCGATCAACGTGAAGAGCTTGCTCCCATAAGGACAGAAAGATGGAATTCGCTTTCTACTTCGCATCCGGGATCGCCGTGGTCTCCACCCTTCGGGTGGTGACCGGCACCAACCCCGTGCACGCCTTGCTTTACCTGATCATTTCGCTGATTTCCGTGGCCATGATCTTCTTCGCCCTGGGTGCGCCGTTCGCCGGCGCCCTGGAAGTGATCGCCTACGCCGGCGCCATCATGGTGCTGTTCGTGTTCGTGGTGATGATGCTCAACCTCGGGCCGGCTTCGGTCGCCCAGGAACGGGGCTGGCTCAAGCCCGGTATCTGGGCCGGGCCGGTGATCCTCGCCGCCCTGCTGCTGCTGGAGCTGCTGTACGTGCTGTTCGTCACCCCGAGCGGCGCCGGCATCAGCGGTACCACCGTGGGCCCGAAAGAAGTCGGCATCAGCCTGTTCGGCCCTTACCTGCTGGTGGTCGAACTGGCTTCGATGCTGCTGCTGGCCGCGGCCGTCACCGCCTTCCACCTGGGCCGCAACGAGGCGAAGGAGTAAATCATGGGTGCTATCCCTCTCGAGCATGGTCTGGCAGTCGCCGGCATCCTGTTCTGCTTAGGTCTGGTTGGCCTGATGGTCCGCCGCAACATCCTCTTCGTGCTCATGAGCCTGGAAGTCATGATGAACGCCTCTGCCCTGGCGTTCGTCGTCGCCGGTGCCCGTTGGGTCCAGCCCGACGGCCAGGTGATGTTCATTCTGGTGATCAGCCTGGCAGCCGCCGAGGCCAGTATTGGCCTGGCCATCCTGCTGCAGCTGTATCGCCGCTTCCACACTCTCGACATCGATGCTGCCAGTGAGATGCGCGGATGAACCTTCTCTTCCTGACTTTCGTCTTCCCCCTCGTCGGCTTCCTGCTGCTGTCGTTCTCGCGCGGGCGGTTCTCGGAGAACCTGTCCGCCCTGATCGGCGTCGGCTCGGTAGGCCTTTCGGCCGCCACCGCCGCCTACGTCATCTGGCAATTCAACGTCGCCCCGCCTGAGGGCGGCGCGTACAGCCAGCTGCTGTGGCAGTGGATGTCGGTGGACGGCTTCGCGCCGAACTTCACCCTGTACCTGGACGGACTGTCGGTCACCATGCTCGGCGTGGTCACCGGTGTCGGCTTCCTGATCCACCTGTTCGCTTCCTGGTACATGCGTGGCGAAGCCGGTTACTCGCGCTTCTTCGCGTACACCAATCTGTTCATCGCCAGCATGCTGTTCCTGGTGCTGGGCGACAACCTGCTGTTCATCTACTTCGGCTGGGAAGGCGTGGGCCTGTGCTCGTACCTGTTGATCGGTTTCTACTACAGCAACCGCAACAACGGTAACGCGGCACTCAAGGCATTCATCGTCACCCGTATCGGCGACGTGTTCATGGCCATCGGCCTGTTCATCCTGTTCGTCCAGCTGGGTACCCTGAACGTGCAGGAACTGCTGGTGCTGGCACCGCAGAAGTTCCAGGCTGGCGACACCTGGATGGTACTGGCAACCCTGATGCTGCTGGGTGGTGCGGTCGGTAAATCGGCCCAGCTGCCACTGCAGACCTGGCTGGCCGACGCGATGGCCGGCCCTACTCCGGTCTCCGCGCTGATCCACGCGGCAACCATGGTGACCGCGGGCGTGTACCTGATCGCCCGTACCAACGGCCTGTTCCTGCTGGCGCCGGACATCCTGCACCTGGTAGGCGTGGTCGGTGGCGTGACCCTGGTACTGGCCGGCTTCGCCGCGCTGGTGCAGACCGACATCAAGCGTATCCTCGCCTACTCGACCATGAGCCAGATCGGCTACATGTTCCTGGCCCTGGGCGTTGGCGCCTGGGACGCGGCGATCTTCCACCTGATGACCCACGCCTTCTTCAAGGCCCTGCTGTTCCTTGCCTCCGGTGCGGTGATCGTTGCCTGCCACCACGAGCAGGACATCTTCAAGATGGGCGGCCTGTGGAAGAAACTGCCGCTAGCCTACGCCAGCTTCGTGGTCGGTGGCGCTGCCCTGGCTGCCCTGCCGATCGTGACCGTGGGCTTCTACTCCAAGGACGAGATCCTCTGGGAAGCCTTCGCCAGCGGCAACACCGGCCTGCTGTACGCCGGCCTGGTCGGTGCGTTCATGACCTCGCTGTACACCTTCCGCCTGATCTTCATCGCCTTCCACGGCGAAGCCAAGACCGAAGCCCACGCTGGCCACGGCATCAGCCACTGGCTGCCGCTGGGCGTGCTGATCGTGCTGTCGACCTTCGTCGGCGCCTGGATCACCCCGCCGCTGGCAGGTGTGCTGCCTGAAAGCGCCGGCCACGCCGGTGGCGAAGCCAAGCACGCGCTGGAGATCACTTCGGGCGCCATCGCCATCGCCGGTATCCTGCTGTCGGCCCTGCTGTTCCTGGGCAAGCGCCGCTTCGTCAGCGCCGTCGCCAACAGCGGTATCGGTCGTGTCCTGTCGGCCTGGTGGTTCGCCGCCTGGGGCTTCGACTGGATCTACGACAAGCTGTTCGTCAAACCTTACCTGCTGATCAGCCACATCCTGCGCAAGGATCCGGTTGACCGCAGCATCGGCCTGATTCCTCGCCTGGCTCGCGGCGGCCACGTCGCCATGAGCAAGACCGAGACCGGCCAGCTGCGCTGGTACACCGCTTCGATCGCCGTTGGCGCAGTGCTGGTACTCGGCGCTGTGGTAGTGGCCGCGGTATGACCATGAACCTTGCGAACCTTGCGACCCTGCAAAAGGAAACGAACCCGTCATGATTTTGCCTTGGCTGATCCTGATCCCCTTCATCGGCGGCTTCCTGTGCTGGCTGGGTGAGCGCTTCGGCGCCACCCTGCCGCGCTGGATCGCGCTGCTGACCATGTCCCTTCTGCTCGGCATCGGCCTGTGGCTGTGGGGTAACGGCGACTACACCCTGGCACCCGCTCCGGGCGCCGAGCCTGCCTGGGCCCTGGAATACAAAGTCCAGTGGATCCAGCGTTTCGGCATCAGCATCCACCTGGCCCTCGACGGCCTGTCGCTGCTGATGATCCTGCTCACCGGCCTGCTCGGTGTGCTGTCGGTACTGTGTTCCTGGAAAGAGATCCAGCGTCACGTCGGCTTCTTCCACCTCAACCTGATGTGGATCCTTGGCGGCGTGGTCGGTGTGTTCCTGGCCCTGGACCTGTTCCTGTTCTTCTTCTTCTGGGAAATGATGCTGGTGCCGATGTACTTCCTCATCGCGCTCTGGGGTCACAGCTCGTCGGACGGCAAGAAGACCCGGATCTACGCGGCGACCAAGTTCTTCATCTTCACCCAGGCCAGCGGCCTGATCATGCTGGTGGCGATCCTCGGCCTGGTGCTGGTCAACTACACCAACACCGGCGTGATCACCTTCAACTACAGCGACCTGCTCAAGGCCGAACTGCCAGCCGGTACCGAATACCTGCTGATGCTGGGCTTCTTCATCGCCTTCGCGGTGAAGCTGCCGGTGGTGCCGTTCCACTCCTGGCTGCCTGACGCTCACGCCCAGGCACCGACCGCAGGTTCCGTGGACCTGGCCGGTATCTTGCTGAAGACTGCGGCCTACGGCCTGCTGCGCTTCGCCCTGCCGCTGTTCCCGAACGCTTCGGCCGAGTTTGCGCCAATCGCCATGACCCTGGGCCTGATCGGTATCTTCTACGGTGCCTTCCTGGCCTTTGCGCAAACCGACATCAAGCGCCTGGTCGCCTTCTCCAGCGTCTCGCACATGGGCTTCGTGCTGATCGGTATCTATTCCGGCAGCCAGCAGGCCCTGCAAGGCGCAGTGATCCAGATGCTGGCCCACGGCCTGTCCGCTGCCGCGCTGTTCATCCTGGCCGGCCAGCTGTACGAGCGCCTGCACACCCGTGACATGCGCCAGATGGGTGGCCTGTGGCACCGCATCGCCTACCTGCCGGCCATCAGCCTGTTCTTCGCCGCCGCGTCCCTGGGCCTGCCCGGTACCGGCAACTTCGTCGGCGAGTTCCTGATCCTGATCGGCAGCTTCGCCAGCGTGCCTTGGATCACCGTGATCGCCACCACTGGCCTGGTGTTCGGTTCGGTGTACTCGCTGATCATGATCCACCGCGCCTACTTCGGCCCGGCCAAGACCGACACCGTGCTGGCCGGCATGGACGGACGCGAACTGATCATGGTCCTGGGTCTGGCGGTACTGCTGATCCTGCTGGGCGTGTATCCGCAGCCGTTCCTCGACACCTCTGCCGCCACCATGAGTGGTGTGCAGCAGTGGCTCGGTTCCGCTTTCACTCAACTCGCTTCGGCCCGGTAAGAGCGCTATGGAATTCACCACTCAACACTTCATCGCATTGGCGCCGATGCTGATCACCACCATCACCACGGTGGTGGTGATGCTGGCGATCGCCTGGAAGCGCAACCACTCGCAGACCTTCCTGCTGTCCACCGTGGGCCTCAACCTGGCCCTGCTGTCGATCCTGCCGGCGCTGAAGGTTGCGCCGCTGGCGGTCACCCCGCTGATCACCATCGACAAGTTCGCCTGCCTGTACATGGCGATCATCCTGGTGGCGACGCTGGCCTGCGTCACCCTTGCCCACGCCTACCTCGGCGAAGGCTCCAAGGGTTTCCCGGGCAACCGTGAAGAACTGTACCTGCTGCTGCTGATGTCGGCCCTCGGTGGCCTGGTGCTGGTCAGCGCCAACCACCTGGCCGGCCTGTTCATCGGCCTGGAGCTGCTGTCGGTACCGGTCTATGGCTTGGTGGCGTATGCCTTCTTCAACAAGCGCTCGCTGGAAGCCGGCATCAAGTACATGGTGCTGTCGGCCGCAGGCTCGGCCTTCCTGCTGTTCGGCATGGCCTTGCTGTACGCCGACGCCGGCAGCCTGAGCTTCGACCAGATCGGCAAGGCCCTGGCCGCCACCAGCATGCCAAGCCTGGTGGCCCAGCTGGGCCTGGGCATGATGCTGGTCGGCCTGGCCTTCAAACTGTCGCTGGTACCGTTCCACCTGTGGACCCCGGACGTGTACGAAGGCGCCCCGGCACCGGTCGCCGCCTTCCTGGCAACCGCCAGCAAGGTTGCGGTGTTCGCCGTTGTCGTGCGTCTGTTCATGCTCTCCCCTGCTGCCAGCAGCGGCGCGCTGAGCACCGTACTGGCGGTGATTGCCGTGGCCTCGATCCTGATCGGCAACCTGCTGGCACTGACCCAGAGCAACCTCAAGCGCCTGCTCGGTTACTCGTCCATCGCCCACTTCGGTTACCTGGTCATCGCCCTGGTCGCCAGCAAGGGCCTGGCCCTGGAAGCCATGGGCGTGTACCTGGTCACCTACGTGATCACCAGCCTGGGCGCCTTCGGTGTCATCACCCTGATGTCCTCGCCTTACGGCGGCCGTGACGCCGATGCACTGTACGAGTACCGCGGCCTGTTCTGGCGCCGTCCGTACCTGACTGCGGTACTGACCGTGATGATGCTGTCGCTGGCGGGTATCCCGCTGACCGCCGGCTTCATCGGCAAGTTCTACATCATTGCCACTGGCGTCGAGTCGCACCTGTGGTGGCTGGTCGGTGCCCTGGTGATCGGTAGCGCCATCGGCGTCTACTACTACCTGCGCGTCATGGTCACCCTGTACCTGGTCGAGCCGAACCTGCGTCGCCACGACGCCCCGCTGAAATGGGAACAGCGCACCGGCGGCGTCATGCTGCTGGCCATCGCCATTCTCGCCTTCGTGCTGGGTGTGTACCCGCAACCGCTGCTGGAAATGGTCCAGCAAGCCGGCCTGCAACTGATCGGCTGATCGCCCCGGCAAAACAAGACACCCCGCTTATGCGGGGTGTTTTTTTATCTGCACGCTTTTATCCGTGAGCATGAAGGCTTATTCACCAGGATTGTCCTGGACGGCCCCCGGCAGCGCTGCCTTGCGTAAATCACCGTTGGCCGAAGGCAGGTACACTTCCGGGTTGGGCATGCCGCTGGGCGAGAGCTCATGGGTCATCTCGAACTCGGCACGCACCGACCAGCCACAGGCCTCGTTGGTGCATTGCAAATAGGCGATCCGCAGGAAAATATGACGCCCTTCACTGGTGCGTATACGCATCCGGCTGTGGCAATGCGGGCAAACCAGCTTGTATGTACTCACGGCAAGTACCTGCAAGCATTGTTCGGGCTTACCTTCTGTGAGAATAGTCGTCCGGTTTTGTCAGTATTGGCTGCATATATAGGTGTATTCTTCAGTTTGATGCTTCTCATTGCAGGAATGCTCCTTAAAACGCAGGGCTGTATTCATAACGAGTAGTTTAAGCCCATGGAATATCATTAAACCAGTCATGGATATTAGTTATGAGTACCCACGTACTTGCTTCGGTGCTGACGAGGCTGAAGCTTCTGACCGCTACGGAATCTGACGCTGAGCTGTCCAGAGCGCTCTCGATCAGCCCGCAGACATTGAGCAGCTGGAAGGTGCGCGACAGCATTCCTTATTCACTTTGCATAGACATCGCCAGGCAGTATGCATGCTCACTGGACTGGCTTCTGCTGGGTGAACCCGAACGACATCGCGCAGGCCTGGACGACGAAGGCTGGGAACAGGACATGCTCGCGCGCCTGCGCACCCTGTCGCTTGCCGATCGCCAAGCCGTTCTCCTGCTGGTTCAGGACAAGCAACGCATCCAGCAGCTGGAGCGGCAATTGAGCGCGCTGACCAGTCGCTCGCCCAATGCCGCCAGCGGCTAGCCCCGGCGGCGCCAGCGCTGGATGAGTTCACGCGGGTCCAGCGTATCCAGCCAGACCATCACCTTGAGGCTGATGGGGATCACCACCACGGCAGCCACGAACCCCGCCATGCCACGGCTCAGCAAGGGCACCAGTGACGAAACCAGCGGCTCGAACAGGTGACCAACCCCCACGGTCACGAACACCAGCAAGAGTTTCTTGCCCAGCGTCAGGCGCCTGGCCTTGTTGGTGATCAACCGGTCACGCGCCGCGCTCACCAACAAAGCCCCCAGCAGCGCGGCGAACAGGACATTGCCATCCACGCCCAGCAACTCCACCAGCGCCGGGGCCAGGCTGTCGACAACAGATTTTTCACTCATGGGCAGCCCCTCGGTGTGCGGCGGGCAGGTAGGCGGTCGAGCCCAGGTTACGCATGACCGCGGCTTCGACAAAGCGGATGTAGCACACCTGCAATGCACGCCCGTGGTCATGCCCGGCCACATCCTCGAGGCGCTTGTAGCCCCGCTCTCGCAACACCGCGCGCCAGCGCGCGAATTCGCGTGCCGCGTCGATGGCAGCGCAGCGTGCGGCCACTTCCAGCACAGCCTCACTGACAGGCCGCTTCAGGTTCAGGCGCTCACGCAGCCTGTCCAGGTCTACCCGTGGCCAGAAGGGGTCATGGCAATCGGCATAACGCCGTAACCGAGGATCGTTGCCCATGCTTCATCCCCTCACTGCTCGGCCAGCATGCCGTAACGGATGGCCTTGATCACTGCAGCCACCCGTGTGGGCACATCGAATTTGCGCAGGATGTTCGACACATGGAAGTTCACCGTCGATTCCTTGCATTCCAGGATCTGGCCAATCTCCCACGAGCTCTTTCCGTAGGCACACCACAACAGCACTTGCCGTTCACGTGGCGTCAGGCGAACCGGGGCGTCCGCCAGGGGTTGCTGCGAATGTCGTGCGTTGTCAGTCATGTTTGAACTCCACGGGTGATTGAGCGAGGCATCGCTGCCGGTCTGCAATCACCTTACGAAGCGCGGGTCGCCCAGCTCCATCGCTGCGGCTTGTAAAGAACTTTCGTACAAAACCGTCTGACGAAGGTTGCGCGATATTTGTCGACTTTCCTCGTGCTCCAAGCGGCATTTCGCTCGTCTCAACGCCGTTGTCCATTCGCCTTTCGCCTGGAGTCGTACAATGCGTTGCGTTTTGCCCCCACCATCCTGCCTCGGCCTGCTGGCTGCTTTCGCTGCCTCCCAGCCCGCCCTGGCGGCACCTTCGGTCGAGTTGGGCCAGGTGCTGATCACCGATGAGGAGCAGAACGACCTGACCGCAGCCAGCGAACGCCTGCACGAAGTGCCGGGGGCAAGCAACCTGGTGGACATGCAGCGTGTAGGGCAAGGCCGGGTTGCCAGCAACCAGGATGTACTGGCCTACCAGCCCGGGGTGTTCGCGCAATCGGCGGGCAACGATGGCATCAAACTGTCGATCCGCGGTTCGGGCATCAACCGCGCACCGGGGGCCCATGGCTCCGGGGTGTACACGATGTTCGACGGCCTGCCCCTGACCGGCCCGGGCGGTACGCCCTACGAGCTGTTCGAGCCGCTGTGGCTGAGCCGTGCCGAAGTGCTGCGCGGCGCCAACGGCTTCGACCAGGGCTCCCTCGCCCTGGGCGGTGCAATCAACTACGTCACCCACACCGGCTACGACGCCGCGCCGCTGCAGGTGCGCTACGAAGTCGGCAGCCGCGGCTACCAGCATCGGCACATCAGCTCGGGGCAGGTACTGGGCAACCTCGACTACTACGTGGCCCTGACCGATTCGGAATATGACGGCTACCAGGCGCACAGCAGCGGCAGTGCCAAGGGTGTGGCGGCCAATGTCGGCTACCGCTTCAACCCGAACCTGGAAACCCGCTTCTACCTGCGCTACCGGGAAACCGAGAACGAGTTGGCCGGGCGCCTGACCAAGGAGCAGATCAAGCATCACCCACGCGCGGCCAACCCGGCCTACCTGGCCCGCGACGACAGCCGCCCGCAGCCGGGGAGCACCTGGGTGGGCAACAAGACCACCTTCTACCTCGATGACGATGCGCGCCTGGAGGCCGGCCTGGTCTACCACGACTACCCGATGGACCTGCGCGAAGGCCCGATGCGCCTGAAGGTGGCCTATACCGATGTGAGCGGCACCTTGAACTACTTCCGTCGCGACACCCTGTTCGGCCACGAGAGCAAGACCACCGTCGGCTGGCGCACCACCAAACACCTGCCCAACAGCGGTGCTTCGCAGTTCACCCGCAATGGCGACGTGTTCGGAGAGCGCACCCGTGACTTCAGCTACCAGGGTTCGGACACCGTGCTGCATGTGGGCAATGACCTGGAGCTGGTACCGAACCTGTGGCTGACCACTGGCCTGGCGATGATCTATACCCGCCGTGAAAGTGATGTCACTTACCCCGCCGAGGGCGGCAAGGTGAGCATGCATGACTGGGACTACGCGCCACGCCTGGGGCTGCGCTATGACATCAGCCCGGACCTGCAGGTGTACGGCAACCTGAGCCGCTCGGTAGAGCCGCCACACCCGTGGTCGCTGATCTGGAGCTCGCCCAGCGTAGGCGGCAAGCAAATCCAGCCGATCGAGATGCAGAACCAGACCGCCACAACCCTGGAGCTGGGCGCGCGTGGCGACTCGGCGGTTGGCCGCTGGGACCTGGCCTGGTACTACTCGCAGGTGCGCCATGAACTGCTGGCCGTGGAAGTGGTGCCCAACTTCACTTCGGAATTCAACGCCAGCCCCACCGTGCACCAGGGCGTGGAAGCCGGCCTCGACAGCACCCTTTGGGAGCGCGCTGGTACTGGCAAGCTGAGCCTGCGACAGGCCTATACCTTCAGTGATTTCCACTACCTCGATGACGACAAGTTCGGTGACAACCGCCTGCCGGGCATCCCGATGCACTACTACCAGGCCGAGTTGCGCTATGACTGGCCGAGCGGCTTCTATGCCGGGGTGAATACGCAGATGGCGTCGAAGGTGCAGGTTGACTACGCCAACAGCTACCACGCCGATGAATATGCCTTGCTCGGCGCACGCCTGGGCTGGGATTCACCGAAGCAGGACTGGCAGACCTGGCTGGACCTGCGCAACCTGACCAACAAGCGCTATGCGGCGACGGTGCCCCCCACCTACGACGATGCAGGCCTGGATAAAGCCCGTTCGACACCGGGCGAAGGCTTTGCCGTGTATGCCGGGGTTTCCTACAGCTTCCGCTAGGCCGCTGTGCACAGCTTTTTGTAGGAGCGGCCTTGTGTCGCGAAAGGGCTGCGCAGCAGCCCCGGCAATTTATGTTGCGAAGCTGAAATCCTGGGGCTGCTGCGCAGCCCTTTCGCGACACAAGGCGCTCCTACAGGGTTCGTGCGCTCAGCGATAATTGCTCAAGGCAGGTCAAACCGCCTTGTTCAACTTCACCCAGGAAGCAAACTTGTCGATAAACGCCTGCAAGAACGGCCGGGTCTTGTCATTGAGCTTGCCCGAATCCTCGAACAGGCTAGCCGCACCACCGATGTAGGCCTCGGGCATCTGCATGCATGGCATGTCCAGAAACACCAGCGACTGGCGCACGGCATGGTTGGCGCCAAAGCCACCAATGGCCCCAGGCGACACACTGACCACCGCCGCCGGCTTGCCACTCCAGGCGCTTTGCCCATAGGGCCGCGAGCCCACGTCGATGGCATTCTTCAGGCCGCCAGGTACCGAGCGGTTGTACTCCGGGGTGACGAACAGCACCGCATCACTGCGGCGGATCTCGTCGCGAAAACGCTTCCACGCTTCCGGCGCTGCTTCGGCCTCGACATCCTCGTTGTACAGCGGCAAATCGCCAATCTCGACGATCTTCAGGGCAAGGCTGGACGGCGCCAGCTCCGAGAGTGCGCGGGCGATCTTGCGGTTGTAGGAGTCCTTGCGCAAGCTACCGACGACAACCGCTACCGAATACACCTGGCTCATGGCAATTCCAACCTTTGCTGAGTAAAGGGACGTTGTAGTTATAGATGACCGTTCCTCGGCGCCTTGGTTTTTTTTCCACGGGGCGAAAACTTCCGACGCTGTTACACGGTCTATGCCTGCAGACATTTCCCACGCAATTCAGAGGTTTCCACCCAAATGGCAGCAGTAATGGTCGGCCAATTCCACGCCCGTGACGCCGAAGGCCGCATCTACCCCGTGCACGAGTTCCAGGAGTCGACCCTGCAAACCGACGGCAGCACGCTGGGCGCGCCCATCACCACCTATCGCCTGGCAATCGGCGACAAGGTCAACCATCTGGGTGAAAACCGCTTCGAACTGGCGCGCAGCGGCGTCGAGATCATTCGCATTCCTTGATGCAGTCCACCGTGTAGCGGCCGCTTTCATTCTGCAGGCCGTGCACGTCGGCGACGAAACCTGGGAAGCCCTGGTTGAACGCCCGGGCGAAGGCCAGGTAATCGACTATCGAGCGGGTCGCCTCGGTAAACCGCTCCCCCGGCATGATCAATGGAATACCAGGCGGGTACGGCACCAGCATCACCGCTGCCACCCGCCCCAGCAGCGCCTCGATCGGCACCGCCTCCACCTCACCGCGCACCATCTGGTCATAGGCCCGGGCCGGGCTCACGGCTACCTCCGGCAAGCGCGTGAACAACCGTTTCAGTTGCTTGGCCGTGGCATTGGCGCGGTAGCAGCCATGCAACTGGTCGCACAGGTCGCGCAGGCCCATGCCCTGATAGCGTGAGGCATCGGCAGCCACCACGCTCGGCAGGCAGTTGCTCAGGGCGGTATTGCCATCATAGTGGCGCTTGAACTCCAGCAACTCGGTGAGCAAGGTGCTCCACTTGCCCTTGGTGATGCCCATGGAGAACAGCACCAGAAAGCTGTACAGGCCGGTTTTCTCCACCACCAGCCCCCGCTCCCAGAGAAACTTGCTGACCACTGCCGCCGGGATGCCATGCTCGCCCAGTGCACCGCCCGCGCTCAGGCCCGGCATCACCAGGGTCACCTTCAGCGGGTCGAGCAGCACATAGTCGTCCGCCACTTCGCCAAAGCCGTGCCACTCCGCCCCCGGCTGCAGCAGCCAGTCCTGCGCCGCCAGGCGGTGGATGCCTTCGGCGCTCGGCGGCTGCCAGATGCTGAACCACCAGTCGTCGGCGGCGATGTGCTCGCGCAGGTTGGCCAGGGCACGGCGAAAGCTCAGCGCCTCGTCGAACATTTCTTGCAGCAGCGAACGCCCGGCCGGGCCTTCCATCATGGTCGAGGCCACGTCCAGCGAAGCGAGGATGCTGTACTGCGGCGAGGTCGAGATGTGCATCATGAACGCTTCGTTGAAGCGGTCACGGTCCAGCTGGCGCCTGGCCCCGTCCTGCACATGAATCATCGAGGCCTGGCTGAACGCGGCCAGCAGCTTGTGGGTGGAATGGGTGCTGATCACCAGCGGGCTGTCTGCCGCGCAGGCCGTGCCCATGGCATAGCGCCCGGTAAAGAACTCGTGGAATGCCGCATAGGCGAACCAGGCTTCGTCGAAGTGCAGCACCTCGACACTGGCGCCCAGGGTCTGCTTGATCAGCCCGGCGTGGTAGCACAGGCCGTCGTAGGTGGAGTTGGTCACCACCGCCAGCTTGATGCGCTGCCCGCGATCGCGGGCAAGAGGGTTGGCCTGGATCTTCGCCTGGATCGCCTCGGGGCTGAACTCGCTGAGCGGGATCGGGCCGATGATCCCGAGTTCGTTGCGCTCGGGGCACAAATAGAGGGGAATGGCACCGGTCATGATGATCGCATGCACCACCGACTTGTGGCAGTTGCGGTCCACCAGCACCAGGTCGTCGCGGCCGACCATGGCGTGCCAGACGATCTTGTTGGCCGTGGAGGTGCCGTTGATGACGAAAAAGGTGTGGTCGGCGCCAAAGTTGCGCGCAGCCCTGGCTTCGGCTTCGGCCAAGGGGCCGGTGTGATCGAGCAGCGAGCCCAGCTCGGGCACGGAAACGGACAGGTCCGAGCGTAGGGTGTTTTCCCCGAAGAACTGGTGAAAGGCCTGGCCCACTGGGCTTTTGCGATAGGCCACGCCGCCGCCGTGCCCCGGGGTGTGCCAGGAATAATTGGACTGCGCGGTGTGCTGCACCAGGGCCTTGAAGAACGGCGGCAGCAGGCCGTCCAGGTAGATATGTGCGGCACGCGCCACCTGGCGCGCAAGAAACGGCACGGTGTCTTCGAACAGGTAGAGGATGCCCCGCAACTGGTTGAGCTCGCTCATGGCTTCGGCGGGGGCGTTTTCCAGGGTCACCTGTTCGCCCAAGGCGAAAATCGGCAGGTTGGGGGCGCGCAGGCGGGCCAGGCGGATCAGCTCGGCCATGTTCTGCAGCAGGTGGGTATTCTCGCCGACGCCCTCGGCGGCAATCAGCATGCAGGCCAGGCCATGGTGGGTGGCAGCGACAAGGCAGGCCTCGGCATGGTCGGCGGCGGCGAGGATGGCAAAGCCGTCCTGGCGCAGTTCCTCGGCGATGCCCCGCACACGCTCGCCAGCGACGCTGTCAACCTTGATGGCGCGGTGCACGATGAGGATGGGGAACTTGAGGTCCTTGTACATCAGGTGGCTACCTCCGAAGGACATGGCGTCCATTTCAGGGTAGTAGAACCTGTGTGGTCAGGGCCGGCATCGCCTTCAAGACATGCGCAGGATCTGTAGGAGCGGGTTCACCCGCGAAAGGGCCGGAGCAGGCGAAAGATCAACCAACAGGTGTCTCGGTCAGAGCCTGCCACATGGATGGCCCACCCGCCGACTTGGCAATGGCCGCCAGGCGCTCGGCATGCGCCTCCAGCTCCTCGGCACTGGCCATGATCACCCGCCCGGGCACACGCCCGGTAATACGGCGAATCTCGCTGCCACCAGCACCCGTCCCTTCATCCCCGGCTTCTGCCCCATGCGCGGCCAGCGACAGGCTGGTCTGGCCACCGGTCATTGCCAGGTAGACGTCAGCCAGCAATTCCGAGTCGAGCAATGCGCCATGCAGCTCACGGCCCGAGTTGTCGATATCGTAGCGTTTGCACAGCGCATCCAGGCTGTTGCGCTGCCCCGGGTGGCGCGCGCGCGCCAGCAGCAGGGTGTCGAGGATGGTGCAGTGCTGCGAAATGTCCGCGCGGTCCTGCTGGCCCAGCAAGGCAAATTCGTTGTTGATGAAGCCAACGTCGAACGCCGCGTTGTGGATGACCAGCGTAGCGCCCTGGATGAACTCGAAGAACTCCTCTGCGACATCGCCAAAGCGTGGCTTGCCGACCAGGAAGGCATCGGTGATGCCGTGGACGTTGATGGCGCCCTCGTCACTCTCGCGGTCTGGCTGCAGGTAGACGTGGAAGTGCCGCCCGGTCAGGCGCCGGCCGATGACCTCGACACAGCCGATCTCGATGATCCGGTGGCCTTCGCTGACCGGCATACCCGTGGTTTCGGTATCGAGAATGACGAACCGTTTATCTTGCTGCTGCTCCACGCGGGGCGCTCCAACTTGCATCAGTTACAAAGGCCGGAATTGTACCCCAGCTCAACGCTTGGCGCGCACTTCATCGACCCCACGGTTGGCCAGCTGGTCGGCGCGTTCGTTGCCGGGGTGGCCGATATGCCCGCGCACCCACTTCCAGGTCACCTTGTGGCGGTTGACCTGCTCATCCAGCTGCTGCCACAGGTCGGCGTTCTTCACCGGCTCCTTGGCCGCGGTTTTCCAGCCGCGCTTCTTCCAGTTGGTCATCCATTCGTTGATGCCCTTCATCACGTACTGCGAGTCGGTGGTCAGCACCACTTCGCATTCGCGCTTCAGCGCCATCAAGCCCTGGATCGCGGCCATCAGTTCCATGCGGTTGTTGGTGGTTTCGCGTTCGCCGCCCCACAGTTCCTTCTCGACGCCCTTGTAGATCATAAGGACGCCCCAGCCGCCAGGGCCAGGGTTGCCCTTGCAGGCACCATCGGTAAACATCTCGACGCTTTCGCTCATGTACCACTCATGTTCAGTGCTTTTCAGTATCCGGGTTGGCCGCCGTGCGGTTGACCTTGGCCAGGGGCAGCGGCAGCAGCTTGCCCATCGGCTCGCGACGCTCCTGGCGCAACGGCCGCAGGCCCACCACCATCTTGCGTGCTACCAGCAGGTACACACCGCCACCGGAACTCTGCCAGCCGCCAGCCACCCGTTCCCAGCCCGCCAGGCGCTGCTGCCAGGCCGGTGAGGCAAGCGGCGGACGATAGCACCCGAAGCGGCGTTTCTCCAGCGCGAAGCCCAGCAGGTTGAGCCAGTCGCCCACCCGTGACGGCGAGATGCAACGGGCCTTGCGCAAGGCCCCATGGCTGAAGAAATGGCGCATGCCCCAGCTGCTCCAGGGGTTGATCCCGACGATCAGCAGGTGCCCGCCAGGGCGCACGGCGCTGGCCGCCTCGCGCAGCAGGCCGTGGGGCGAAAGGCAGAAATCCAGGCCATGCTGCAGCACCACCACGTCGGCGGCGTGCTCGCTCAGCGGCCAGGCCTGCTCCTCGCAGACAATCTCCACCCCCGGCAGCGGCGCACCGAGGCGCACGTTGCGCTGCACCTGGGGCGCGCTGGGCGGTGGCTCGGCGCAGGGCCCGTAGTGCACAAGGTAACCCCCGAAGAAGCGCCCGAGCTCTTCTTCCAGCAGTTTTTCCTCCTCCCTGAGCATCAGTTGGCCGAGTGGGCCGTTGAACCACTCACGGGCCAGGCTGATCAGCTTGACCCAGTCCGGGTCGGCCTGGGCAAAGGCTTGGTCGGTCATTGCGCTCTCCCTCGAAGGTTCTCGCACCGCGCCATCGCGGATAAGATGCCTTCATGTGCCACGCTAGGCGAATCGGATCCGCACCATGATACAGATCGATGCTCTCCCCGCTTTCTCCGACAACTACATCTGGTTGTTACAGGATACTGCCAAACGCCGCTGCGCGGTGGTCGATCCGGGTGACGCCGGCCCAGTGGAACGCTGGCTGTCGGCCAACCCCGGCTGGGAACTGAGCGACATCCTGGTCACCCACCACCACAACGACCACGTCGGCGGCGTGGAACGGCTCAAGCAACTGACCGGCGCGCGGGTCTGCGGCCCGGCCCACGAGCGCATTCCCTGCCGTGACCTGGCGCTGGACGAAGGTGACCAGGTGACCGTGCTGGGCGTGACCTTCCAAGTGCTGGCCGTGCCCGGCCATACCCTGGGGCACATCGCCTTGTTCAGCGACCAGCCGGCAACGCCGGTGCTGTTCAGTGGCGACACGCTGTTCGCCGCCGGTTGCGGGCGCATGTTCGAAGGCACCCCCGAACAGATGCAGCCAGCCCTCGCCCGCCTGGCAGCCCTGCCAGAGCAGACCGAGGTGTACTGCGCCCACGAATACACCCTTAGCAACCTGCGTTTCGCCAAGGCGGTGGAGCCCGAGAACCCGCACGTTCAGCAGCGGTTCGAGGACGTTACCCGTTTGCGTGCCGACAATCGCATCACATTGCCATCAACGATCGGTCTGGAGCGTCTGACCAACCCCTTCCTGCGCACCTCTGAAACATTAGTTAAACAAAAAGCAGACGAATGGAAGGGACATTCAAACCCCTCGCATGTCGCTGTTTTTGCTGCCTTGAGGTCTTGGAAGGACACCTTCTGATAACCTCAAGATATATCGCAAGCGATGGTCAAAGGTTGACCAGGCCCGGAGCGGTTTCTAGAATCGCCGAAATTTTTCGCCCGGAAACCTGTGTCAGCCGATGTCTTCACGTAGCCGCAGAACCTCTCATTCCGTCGCCCTGACGCGCCTGGCCCAAATCAGTGCGCTGGCCCTGGCCGCCACTTTGGTGGGCTGCCAGAGCACCCGTCAGCTCGACGAATCCGATAGCGTTCGCGCGCACAACTACCAGGCGCGGATCAAGCACAAGCCTTCACCGCTGCTGGTAAAGCCGGCCGAACAGGCACCGCAGGACGTGTGGGAACGCATGCGCCAGGGCTTCGCCCTGCAGGACAACATCGACGTCAACCCGCGCATCGAACAGCAGCGCCTGTGGTTCGCCAGCAATCCAAGCTTCATCGAAAGCGCCGGCGAGCGTGGCAGCCTCTACCTGCACTACATCGTCGAGCGCCTCGAAGAACGCGACATGCCGCTGGAGCTGGCCCTGCTGCCAGCCATCGAAAGCGCCTACAACCCGATGGCCTACTCGCGCGCCCATGCCGCGGGCATGTGGCAGTTCATTCCGTCCACCGGTCGTCACTTCAACCTGCGCCAGACCAACTTCTACGATGGCCGTCGCGACGTGACCGCCTCGACCAACGCCGCACTGGACTACCTCAGCCGCCTGCACGACATGTTCAACGGCGACTGGTTGCTGGCCCTGGCTGCCTACAACGCCGGCGAAGGCACGGTCAGCCGAGCCATAGAGCGCAACGAGCGGCTCGGCCTGCCCACCGACTACTGGAACCTGCCGCTGCCGCAGGAAACCCGCGACTACGTGCCCAAGCTGCTGGCCCTGTCGCAGGTGGTACTCACGCCGCAAGCCTATGGCGTGAACCTGAACCCGATCGCCAACGAACCCTACTTCGAGGCGGTGGCCATCAACGACCGCCTGGACCTGTCGCGGGTAGCGGCCTTCGCCAACATCGACGAGGACGAGCTGATCCAGCTCAACCCGGCATTCAAGAAGCGCATGACCGTGGACGGCCCGCAGCAGCTGCTGGTACCCACTGCCAAGGCGCAGCTGCTGAGCGACAGCCTGTCCAACCTCAAACCCGAGCAGCTGGTCAGCCTGCAGCCGAACAAGGCCGTATTCGCCCGCGCCGTGGCCGAAGCCAAGGCCCCTGTGGCGGCGCGCAGCTACCGGGTCAAGCGCGGCGACAACCTGGGCGCCATCGCCAAGGCCAACCGCGTTTCGGTCAAGGACATCAAGCGCTGGAACCGTCTCTCCGGCAACAACGTGCGCGCTGGCCAGGTTCTGGCCCTGCGCGGCGGCAGCGCGCCGAGCGCTGCTGGCAATCGGGTAGCCGCCTCCGGGCAGCGCTCCACGCAGTACAAGGTACGCAAAGGCGATTCGCTGTACCTGGTGGCCAAGCGCTTCAACGTGGAAATGAAACACCTCAAGCGCTGGAACCCGCGCAGCGGCCATGCCCTGAAGCCAGGCCAGACCCTGACCGTCTACCTCTCGCATTGATACGAAGCCCGGGGTCTTTGCGCGGCCCTGTGGGAGCGGCCTTGTGTCGCGAAAGGGGCGCGAAGCGGCCCCAGGATTTCAGCTTCGCCGCGTAAACTGCCGGGGCTGCCATGCAGCCCTTTCGCGACGCAAGGCCGCTCCCACAGGTACCGCGTCACCCGCAGCGACCGGCAACTGGCTGAACCACTTGCCCCACCTTCAAAACCTCTCTTTTTCCAACCCCACCAAGCTGTTACTGTACCCCGATCAAAGCCCAACGCCTCTGGATCGGATGCCGACTTGATACGTCCCCTCCTGCTGTCTCTCAGCCTGGCCTTGAGCTTTCCCGCAGCCGCGATGGTGAGCGAAAGCCACGGATACGCGCAGTTCGGCACGCTCAAGTACCCAGCCACATTCACCCATTTCGACTGGGTCAACCCGCAAGCGCCCAAGGGCGGCACCTTGCGGGCGATGGCTTTCGGAACCTTCGACACCCTCAACCCCTACACCTTCAAGGGGTCGAGCCCGATTACCACGCCCAATTTCCAGCAGTACGGCATCAGCGAGCTGAACGAGCCGCTGATGGTCGGCACCGGCCAGTACGACCCGTCCGGCGACGAACCGACCTCCAGCTACGGCCTGATCGCCCGCTCGGTGGAGTACAGCGAGGACCGCAGCTGGGTGGTGTTCAACCTGCGCCCGGAGGCCCGCTGGCATGACGGCAAGCCGATCACCTCGGCAGACGTGGCCTTCTCCTACCGCACGCTGCTCAAGGATGGCCACCCGATCTACCGCACCAACCTGCAGGAAGTGCAGCGGGTGGACATCCTTGGCCCGCTGCGCATCCGCTTCGTATTCAAGCGCGCCGGCAACCCGCTGCTGCTCCTGCGCCTGGGCGAAATGCCGGTGCTGCCCAAGCACTACTGGCAAAAGCGTGACTTCAAGGCCACCACCTTCGAGCCTCCACTGGGCAGCGGCCCTTACCGCATCACCCAGGTCCAGCCTGGGCGCCGGCTGGTGTTCGAACGGGTGAAGAACTACTGGGGCAAGGACCTGGCGGTGAACCGTGGCAAATACAACTTCAACCGCGTGGAATACGAGTTCTACCGCGACGCCACGGTCGCCTTCGAAGCGTTCAAGGCTGGCGAGTTCGACATCTATATCGAGCACCAGGCGAAGAACTGGGCCAACGGCTACAACTTCCCGGCCGTGCGCCGGGGCGAGGTGATCAAGGCGCAGATCCCGCACCGCATCCCCACGCAAACCCAAGGCCTGTTCATGAACAGCCGCCGGGCCACCTTCAGCGACCCACGGGTACGCCAGGCACTGGGGCTGATGCTCGACTTCGAGTGGACCAACCGCGCGCTGTTCAGCGGTGCCTACCGCCGCTCGACCAGCTACTACCCCAACAGCGAATTCGCCGCCACCGGCCTGCCCACCGGCAAGGAATGGCTGTTGCTGGCACCGTTTCGTGACCAGTTGCCGGCCAGCCTGTTCAGCGAACCCTACAAGGTCAGCCATACCGATGGCCGTGGCATCAACCGCCAGACCCTGCGTCAGGCCCTCGGCCTGCTCGCCGAGGCCGGCTGGAAGCTGAACGGCCAACGTCTGGTCGACAGCAAGGGCCAGCAGCTGCGCATGGAACTGCTGCTGGTAAACCCCAACCTTGAACGCATCCTGCAACCTTATGTCGAAAACCTGGCCAGCATCGGCATCGATGCGCGCTTGCGTACCGTGGACCGCGCCCAGTACAAACAACGCCTGGACCAGTTCGATTTCGACATGATTCTGATGACCCTGAACCAGACCCTGAGCCCGGGCCTCGAACAGTGGCTGTACTTCCACTCTAGCCAGGCAACCACCAAGGGCAGCAAGAACTATGCTGGGGTCAAGGACCCGGTGGTCGACCATCTGCTCGACACCCTGCTGGCCGCCCGCACCCGAGATGACCAGGTCGCCGCCGCCCGCGCCCTGGACCGCGTGCTCTCATGGCAGTACTACATGATCCCCAACTGGTACCTCGACAATCATCGCCTGGCCTACCGCAACCGGTTCGCCTTCGTCACCACGCCGCCCTACACCCTTGGGCTGAACAGCTGGTGGATCAAGACTTCGGAGAAAGCCCAATGACGCCAACGCACCGACTGCGCCGGTTGGCCGGCAGCCTGTTGCTTGCCTGCCTGAGCCTTCCCGCCCTGGCCGCACCGCAACACGCGCTCACCCTGTACGACGAGCCCCCAAAATACCCCGCCGACTTCAAGCACTTTGCCTACGTCAACCCTGACGCACCCAAGGGTGGCACCTTCCGCCAGTCCAGCTTCGGCGGCTTCGACAGCCTCAACCCGTTCATCAACAAGGGTGTGCCGGCCGAGAACATCGGCAGCATCTACGACACCCTGATGCGCCAGAGCCAGGACGAGCCGTTCACCGAGTACGGCCTGGTGGCCGGCAAGATCGAAAAAGCCCCGGACAACAGCTGGGTGCGCTTCTACCTGCGCCCCGAGGCACGCTTCCACGACGGCCACCCGATGCGCGCCGACGACGTGGTGTTCACCTTCAATGCCCTGATCAAGGACGGCGCGCCGCTGTACCGCCAGTACTATGCCGACGTCGCTGAAGTGGTCGCCGAAGACCCGCTGACGGTGCTGTTCACCTTCAAGCACAAGAACAACCGCGAGCTGCCGCTGATTCTCGGCCAGCTGCCGGTACTGCCCAAGCACTGGTACGAAAGCCGCGAGTTCAACCGCGGCAACCTGGAAATCCCGCTGGGCAGCGGCCCTTACAAGGTTGCCGAGGTCAAGGCCGGGCGCTCGGTGCGCTACGAGCGGGTCAAGGACTACTGGGCCAAGGACCTGCCGCTCAACCGCGGCTTCTACAACTTCGACGTCATGACCTTCGACTCCTACCGCGACACCACCGTCGCCCTGGAAGCACTCAAGGCCGGGGCGTTCGACTATGCGCTGGAAGTCAGCGCGAAGAACTGGGCCACCGCCTACAACGTACCCGCCGTGCGCGATGGCCGCCTGATCAAGGAAGAGTTGCCCAACGGCAACCCCACGGGCATGCAGGGCTTCATCTTCAACATCCGCCGACCGGTGTTCCAGGACGTGCGCGTGCGCCAGGCGCTGAGCCTGCTGCTGGACTACGAGTGGACCAACAAGCAGCTGTTCAACGGTGCCTACACCCGCACCGGCAGCTACTTCGAAAACTCGGAAATGGCCGCCCGCGGCCTGCCCAGCCCCAGCGAACTGAAAATCCTCGAACCGCTACGTGGCAAGGTCCCCGAGCAGGTATTCAGCGAAGCCTTCCGCAACCCGGTCAGCGACGGCAGCGGCATGATCCGCGAACAGCAGCGCCAGGCCTACAAGCTGCTGCAGGAAGCCGGCTGGAAAATCGTCGATGACAAGATGGTCGACGCCCAGGGCAAGCCGGTGAGCATCGAGTTCCTGCTGGCACAGACCGAGTTCGAACGCATCCTGCTGCCGTTCAAACGCAACCTCGCCGACCTTGGCATCGACCTGAACATCCGCCGGGTCGACGTGTCCCAGTACATCACCCGCCTGCGCTCGCGCGACTACGACATGATCGTCGGTGGCTACCCGCAGTCCAACTCGCCGGGTAACGAGCAGCGCGAGTTCTGGTCCAGTGCCGCCGCCGACAACCCCGGCAGCCGCAACTTCATCGGCCTGCGCGACCCGGCCATCGACCAGCTGGTGGAACAGCTGATCAATGCCGATTCGCGGCAGAGCCTGATCGACCACTGCCGGGCCCTCGACCGCGTGCTGCTGTGGGGCTACTACGTGATCCCCAACTGGCACATCAAGACCTGGCGCGTGGCCTACTGGAACCACATCGGCCACCCGGACGTCTCGCCCAAGTACGACATCGGCATCGACACCTGGTGGATCAAGCCCGGCGTAACCCCGGCCGTCAGCGAAACCACTGCGGACGAGGCCGAATAACATGCTGGCCTACATCCTGCGCCGCCTGCTGCTGATCATCCCGACCCTGTTCGGCATCCTGATCATCAACTTCATCATCGTCCAGGCCGCCCCCGGCGGCCCGGTCGAGCAGATGATCGCCAAGCTCGAAGGTTTCGAAGGCGCCACCAGCCGCATTGCCGGTGGCGGTGCCGAAGTGTCCGTGGCCGGCTCCAACTACCGTGGCGCCCAGGGCCTGGACCCGGCACTGATCGCCGAGATCGAACGCATGTACGGCTTCGACAAGTCGCCGCCCGAGCGCCTGTGGATCATGATCAAGAACTACGCCCGGCTGGACTTCGGCGACAGCTTCTTCCGCGATGCCAAGGTTATCGACCTGATCATCGAGAAGATGCCTGTGTCGATTTCGCTGGGGCTGTGGAGCACGCTGATCATGTACCTGGTGTCGATCCCGCTGGGCATCGCCAAGGCCGTGCGCCACGGCAGCCATTTCGACGTGTGGACCAGTTCGGCGATCATCGTCGGCTACGCCATCCCGGCGTTCCTGTTCGCCATCCTGCTGATCGTGCTGTTCGCCGGCGGCAGCTACTTCGACTGGTTCCCGCTGCGCGGCCTCACCTCCAACAACTTCGACGAACTGAGCACCACCGGTAAGGTGCTGGACTACTTCTGGCACCTGGTGCTGCCGATCACCGCGCTGGTCATCGGCAACTTCGCCACCATGACCTTGCTGACCAAGAACAGCTTCCTCGACGAGATCAACAAGCAATACGTGGTCACCGCCAAGGCCAAGGGCCTGAGCCGACCACGGGTGCTCTACGGCCATGTATTCCGTAACGCCATGCTTCTGGTGATTGCCGGTTTCCCTTCGGCGTTCATCGGCATCTTCTTCACCGGTTCCTTGCTGATCGAAGTGATCTTCAGCCTCGACGGCCTCGGCCTGATGAGTTTCGAGGCGGCCATCAACCGTGACTACCCGGTGGTCTTCGGCACCCTGTTCATCTTCACCCTGCTGGGGCTGGTGGTGAAACTGATCGGCGACCTGACCTACACCCTGGTCGATCCACGCATCGACTTCGCCAGCCGGGAGCACTGACATGGCCTTGTCCCCCCTCAACCGCCGGCGCTTCGAGCGCTTCAAGGCCAACCGCCGTGGCTGGTGGTCGCTGTGGCTGTTCCTTATCCTGTTCGGCCTGAGCCTGGGCGCCGAGCTGATCGCCAACGACAAGCCGATTGCCGTGCGCTACGACGGCGAATGGTACTTCCCGGCGTTCAAGCGCTACCCGGAAACCACCTTCGGCGGCGAATTCCCGCTGGAAGCCAACTACAAGAGCCCGTACATCCGCGAACTGCTGGAGAAGAAAGACAGCTTCGTGCTGTGGGCACCGATCCCGTTCAGCTACCAGAGCATCAACTACGACCTACGCGTACCCGCCCCGGCCCCGCCATCGGCGGACAACTGGCTGGGCACCGACGACCAGGGCCGCGACGTGCTGGCACGGGTGATCTACGGCTTCCGCATTTCCGTGCTGTTCGCCCTGACGCTGACCCTGCTCAGCTCCATCGTCGGCGTGATCGCCGGCGCCTTGCAGGGCTTCTATGGCGGCTGGGTCGACCTGGCCGGGCAACGTTTCCTGGAAGTCTGGTCGGGCCTGCCGGTGCTGTACCTGCTGATCATCCTCGCCAGTTTCGTGCAACCCAACTTCTGGTGGTTGCTGGGCATCATGCTGCTGTTCTCGTGGATGAGCCTGGTGGACGTGGTGCGCGCCGAGTTCCTGCGCGGGCGCAACCTGGAATACGTACGTGCCGCCCGCGCCCTGGGCATGCGCAATGGCGCGATCATGTACCGGCATATCCTGCCCAACGCCATGATCTCGACCATGACCTTCATGCCATTCATTCTCACCGGCGCCATCGGCACCCTCACCGCCCTGGACTTCCTTGGTTTCGGCCTGCCGCCGGGCGCACCGTCGCTGGGCGAGCTGGTGGCCCAGGGCAAGTCCAACCTGCAGGCCCCATGGCTGGGCATCAGCGCCTTCGCCGTGCTGGCGCTGATGCTGAGCCTGCTGGTGTTCATCGGCGAATCCGCCCGCGATGCCTTCGACCCGAGGAAGTGACATGAGTGAACAGAACCTGATCGAAGTGCGCGACCTGGCGGTGGAGTTCGTCACCGGGGACCAGGCCCACCGCGTTGTGAACGGCATCAGCTTCGACATCCGCAAGGGTGAGACGCTGGCACTGGTGGGCGAGAGTGGCTCGGGCAAATCGGTCACCGCGCATTCGCTCCTGCGCCTGCTGCCCTACCCCCTGGCCCGCCACCCCAGCGGCAGCATCCGCTACGAGGGCAAGGACCTGCTGCAGCAGAACGAGAAGACCATGCAGCGCATTCGCGGCAACCGCATTGCAATGATCTTCCAGGAGCCGATGACCTCGCTTAACCCGCTGCACTGCATCGAGAAGCAGATCAACGAAATCCTCCTGCTGCACAAGGGCCTGACCGGCAAGGAGGCCACGGCGCGCACCCTGGAGCTGCTGGAGATGGTCGGCATTCCCGAGCCACGCAAGCGTCTGAAGGCTTTGCCCCATGAGCTGTCGGGCGGGCAGCGCCAGCGGGTGATGATCGCCATGGCCCTGGCCAACGAGCCCGAACTGCTGATTGCGGATGAGCCGACCACGGCGCTGGACGTAACTGTGCAGTTGAAGATTCTCGAACTGCTCAAGGAACTGCAGGCGCGTCTGGGCATGGCCCTGCTGCTGATCAGCCATGACCTGAACCTGGTGCGACGCATCGCCCACCGTGTGTGCGTGATGCAGCACGGGCAGATTGTCGAGCAGGCCGAATGCGCCAGGTTGTTCAGCGCACCGCAGCACCACTACACGCAGATGCTGATCAATGCCGAACCCAGCGGGCTGCCGGCGCACAACCCGGTGGGCGCGCCATTGCTGGAGGTGGATGACCTCAAGGTGTGGTTCCCGATCAAGAAGGGCCTGCTACGGCGCACGGTCGACCATGTGAAGGCGGTGGACGGGATCAACTTCAGCTTGCCGCAAGGGCAGACGCTGGGGATTGTCGGCGAGTCCGGGTCGGGCAAGTCGACTTTGGGTTTGGCGATCTTGCGGCTGATCTCCAGCCAGGGCGGCATTCGCTTTCATGGGCAGGATCTGGAAGGGCTGAACCAGAAGGCCGTGCGCCCGTTGCGCCGTGAAATGCAGGTGGTGTTTCAGGACCCGTTCGGCAGCCTGAGCCCGCGCATGTGCGTGGAGGACATTGTCGGCGAAGGGTTGCGCATCCACCGCATCGGTACGGCGCAGGAACAGGAAGCGGCAATTATTGCGGCCTTGGAGGAAGTGGGGCTGGACCCACGCACGCGGCATCGCTATCCGCACGAGTTTTCCGGTGGGCAGCGCCAGCGCATTGCCATTGCCCGGGCGTTGGTATTGAAGCCGGCGCTGATCCTGCTGGATGAACCTACGTCGGCGCTGGACCGCACGGTGCAGCGGCAGGTAGTGGAATTGCTGCGCAATCTGCAGCAGAAATACAACCTGACCTACCTGTTCATCAGCCATGACCTGGCGGTGGTCAAGGCGTTGAGCCACCAGTTGATGGTGATCAAGCATGGGCATGTGGTGGAACAAGGGGATGCGCAGGCGATCTTCCATGCGCCGCAGCATCCGTATACCCGGCAGTTGCTGGAGGCGGCGTTCTTGGAAGTGGATGCGGCTAGTTAGCTTTTGACCGCGCCGGCTTCAAGCCATGCGCTATCCCTGTGGGAGCTGGCTTGCCGGCGATGGGCCGCAAAGCGGCCCGCTTTCGGCGAGGTAAAAAACAGACTTATCCGCTTCCTTGTAGGCCATTTCCCAAACATACTCCTGCCGCGTGTTTTCCGTTGCGGCTGCTCTGGCAGCACTCTGTCTCAGCACGTCGTTGCTCATCAACGACACGGCTTTGACAGGCCGTAACGGTATATGCACACGGCTCGCCTGTTTTGGCGGCTGTACATGGGGCACGTTCGCGTGCGCCGGAACTTGCATAGTCCGCCGGTCTGTCAACCCATGTACAGCTGCCACCCAACTGTTTGACAGCAGCCAGGTGGAAGCCCCACCAAAGGTACTATGCGATGTTGAAGATGGTCCCCGATCCACCCCACGATACCCATTCCCTCGAAGACACCCTGATCCAGGCCACCGACTACGCGCTATGCGCGGCCACCGTGGTGCATCAGGCCTTGCTACTGCAGCCCAAATCGCCGGCTTCGATCCTGATGATGACCTCGATGCATGAGCTGGAGGCGCTTCGGACTTTGCTTGAGTCGGCACTGGTTCAGGTGCAAATGCCCGCTGAGCCTCGGACTTTGCACTGAGGCTTTAGTGTTACGTTGTCTGGGCTGGCCTCTTCGCGGGTAAACCCGCTCCCACAGTATCTCCACAGGCCTTGAGGTAGATGCAGTACCTGTGGGAGCGGGTTCACCCGCGAAAGGGCACGTCCAGGCAGTCGAGAATTTTCAGGGGATTCAAAAATGACCACAGAAGACACCCAATTCACTGTCGGTAAAACCACGTTCTACCAAGGCGAACACGGCACCCACCCACTGTTCCGCATCGAGCCCGGCATTCCCTGCCGCGATGCCCGCGAGCAATCTTCGGAGCTGATGGGCTATGTACGCGAACTGACCATCACCGGCCTGATGGATGAAAAGCCGATGATGATCTGGGCTGCCCACTACCTGAGTGCGATGGCCAAGGCGCTGATGGATGATGCCGAGCTGGGCATGATGCGCTGATTGGCATCACAGGCCATAACGCACATATGGGAGCGGTCTCGTGTCGCCAAAGGGCTGCAAAGCAGCCCCGGCGATTTATGCTTTCATGCAGAAATCTGGGGGCCGCCCTGCGGCCGTTTCGCGACACAAGGCCGTCCCCGCGAGAGATTGCACACCCCGGGAGGCCGGCGCCAGCTGGCCTACGTAGATGCAGCTCAGAGCCGGCCCAACAACTCCTGCCGCTCGCGCCAGATCTCCTGTACAAAGGGGTCGGTCACCCCATAGAGCCCATGCCCCCGACGCATGATCAGGTTAGCGGCCAGCAGTTCGTTTGCAACCGGCTGTATCTCTTCGACACGCACTTCACGCCCCACAGACTTCGAATACTCCGCCGCCGCTTCGTTGGAGAACACCCCACGCGCATCGCCCTCGACCGATGCGATCCGGGCAAAAATCGCTTCAGCCAGGACGCCCAGCTCCTCTACTTTCATCAGCTCCAGGTCAGCAGCAGCCGACCGCAGCGTTGATGCGATTACCGGCAGCACCTCATCCGGCCCCATCCCGGACGCAGGTGAGTGAACCAACTGCCGAAGTGCACGAATGAACTCCTCGGGCCTGCTGCCCAGCGTTTTGAATGCCTGTGCCGCGACATCCAGCGACGGCAAGTTGCCCAGGCCATCTTTTGCGAGCCGCTTGAGCCAGAATTCGACATAGTCCCTGTCCAGCACCGGATACGGCACGTTTGTGGCACCGGCAAAAGCCTGGTTACGCCGCGCGGTCAACTCGTTGACCATCGCCCGGTGAGAGCCAGTACCGATGAACAGGAAGTGCCCTGGCGTGTTCGGGCGCGGATTGATGGCATCGCGCGCAGCCTTGAGCGCCAGCATCATCTGTTGGCCGTCCTCGGTTGTGATTGCCTGCTGCACCTCGTCGACGACCAGCACGACGTCAGTCCTGGCCTGGTCCACAACCTCGGTCAGCGCTTCCGCAAGTGTGACACCGCCCTCTGTGCCCAAGGTTTCCAGGTTGAAGCCAAACTTCAGCCCAGCCACTTCGACCTCCGCGCCACGCAGGGCCTTGAGTTTCTGCAAGAAAGCCGAGGTAGGTTTCTGAAGATCAGCAAGGGCTTTACGCACTGCGGCGAGGACCAGCACGACCGGGCTGGTCTGGGTATCACTCCAGAGGTCGACATAGATCACCAATGCACCCATTTCCTCCAGGGCAGGGATCAAGTCGTTCTTTAAAAAGGTGGTTTTGCCAGTCCTGCGCAGCCCGGAGAAAAATAGCCCTGATCTCAAGCCGATATCCAGGGCAGACGGTTTCAACAGCTGCCTGGCCATGTCGGCAGCCAGTTCACGGCGCGGGAAGATGTCGATCATGGCTTTATCCGAAATTATTGAATAACAATAATTATTGGCAGAGAATAATTTAATGTAAAGGCGTACAGGCAGGTCGGCTCGAAAGCCGTCATCAAATTTTCTGACAACAATCATCTTCCATCATCAGCCAGATCGGGCATAAATTCTCCACCGTCAACCCCAGCAGCAACGGTAGAGCCCCATGTCCAGCCCACACCACCAGCCCGCCTCCCCTGCCCTGACCACGCTGATCCAGCGCTCCGGCCTGCCCAGCCCTGCGCTAGGCGAAGCCCAGGCACATGCCGTGCTGCAAACGCACTACGGCATTGCCGGCAACCTCTCGGCATTGGGCAGCCAACAGGACCTGAACTTCCGTGTAGACGCACCACAAGGCCGTTTCGTGCTCAAGGCCTGCCACGGCAGCTACGCCCAGGTGGAGCTCGAGGCCCAGCACGCGGCCCTGGCCTACCTGCGCGAACAGGGCTTGCCTGTGCCCGCCGTGCGCCCGGCCAGCGATGGCCAGATGCTGCTGGCGTTGGAAATAGACGGGCAACCGCTGCGCATGCGCCTGCTCGACTACATCGAAGGCCAGCCACTGACCCGCCTCAAGCACATGGAGCCACGCCTGATGGCCGAACTCGGCGGGCTCTGCGCGCGGCTGGACAAGGCCCTGGCCACTTTCGACCACCCGGGCCTGACGCGCACCCTGCAATGGGACCCGCAACATGCCCAGGCACTGATCCAGCACCTGCTGCCCGTGCTGGGCAACGCCGAGCAACGCGCCCGCATCGAACGGGCCACCCAGCTGGCCGCCGAGCACCTGGCGCCGCTGGTCGACCAGCTGCCAAGCCAGGCCGTGCACCTGGACATCACCGACGACAACGCCGTCTGGGCCCGCGATGGCGAGCGCCAGTGGCAGTTGCAAGGGGTGATCGATTTCGGCGACCTGTTGCGCACATGGCGCATCGCCGACCTGTCGGTGACCTGCGCCGCATTGTTGCACCACGCCGAGGGCGACCCGCTGCGCATCCTGCCGGCAGTGCGTGCCTACCAGGCGCTCAACCCGCTGAGCGAAGCCGAACTGCGGGCGCTGTGGCCACTGGTGCTCAACCGCGCCGCCGTGCTGGTGCTGAGCAGCGAACAGCAACTCACCGTCGACCCCGGCAACCAGTACACCCGCGACAACATCGCCCATGAATGGGAAATCTTCGACACTGCCACCGCCGTACCTTTCGCGTTGATGGAAGCGGCCATCCTGCAAGCTGCGGGCCTGCAGCCCGCCACGCCGGACCTGAGCGGCTGCGCCCTTCTGCTCCCTGAACTGGATCGGCAGGCAGTGACGCGCGTCGATCTGGGCGTGCTCAGCGTGCATTGCGAGGCGGGCAACTGGGAGCAACCGGGCTTCGACCAGCACCTGCTGACCACGCAACCAGCACCGGCTTGCAGCCTGCACGGGCAGTATCGCCTGTCGCAAACCCATATCGACCGCCCCGAAGAGCCTGCCACCTGTGCCCTGGGCGTCGAGCTGCATGTACCCAACGGCAGCCTGGTGCAAGCGCCAGATGCCGGCACCTGGCAGCGCCATGGCGACGGCCGTGGCTGCCTGCGCAGCGCGCACTGGGCGTTGTGGCTGCAAGGCCTGGAAGACGCGCCTGCAGATGGCCAGGCCGTGGAAAAAGGCCAGTCGCTGGGCAGCAGTTGTGGTTTCCTCAGCGTGCAACTGTGCCTGGATAGCGGCATCCAGCCGCCGTTCTTCGCCACCCCATCCCAGGCAACCGCCTGGCTGGCCCTGTGCCCGTCGCCAGCTGCGTTGCTGGGCTTCGACTGCAATGCCGAGCCGCTGCCCGACCCACAGGCCCTGCTGGCTCGCCGCGACGCCAGCTTCGCCCGCTCGCAGAAGCATTACTACGCGCAACCGCCTCACATCGAACGCGGCTGGCGCAACTACCTGATCGACATGCAGGGCCGCTCGTACCTCGACATGCTCAACAACGTCGCGGTGCTGGGCCACGGCCACCCGCGCATGGTCGCCGAGTCGGCACGGCAGTGGTCGCTGCTGAACACCAACTCGCGCTTCCACTACGCGGCCATCACCGAATTCTCCGAACGCCTGCTGGAGTTGGCACCCGAAGGCTTCGACCGGGTGTTCATGGTCAACAGTGGTACCGAAGCCAACGACCTGGCGATTCGCCTGGCCTGGGCCTACAGCGGCGGGCGCGACCTGCTCAGCGTGCTGGAGGCCTACCACGGCTGGTCGGTGGCCACCGATGCCATTTCCACTTCCATCGCCGACAACCCGCAGGCCCTGGAAACCCGCCCGGACTGGGTGCACCCGGTCGAGGCGCCGAACACCTTCCGCGGCCGCTTCCGCGGCGCCGACAGCGCCACCCACTACCTGCGCGACGTCGACGCCAAACTGGCCGACCTCGACGCCCGTGGCCGCCAGTTGGCGGGCATCATCTGCGAGCCGGTGTACGGCAATGCCGGTGGTATTTCGTTGCCGGCCGGTTACCTGCGCGAGGCCTATGCCAAAGTTCGTGTCCGGGGCGGCGTGTGCATCGCCGACGAGGTACAGGTCGGCTATGGCCGCCTGGGCGAGTACTTCTGGGGCTTCGAGGAACAGGGCGTGGTGCCCGACATCATCACAATGGCCAAGGGCATGGGCAACGGCCAGCCACTGGGCGTAGTCATCACCCGCCGCGAGATCGCCGAAGCGCTGGAGGCCGAGGGCTACTTCTTCTCCTCGGCCGGCGGCAGCCCGGTCAGTTGCCGCATCGGCATGGCGGTGCTGGATGTGATGCAGGAGGAAGGCCTGTGGGACAACGCCCGCGACACCGGGCGCTATTTCAAGGCGCGCCTGCAGGCACTGGTCGACAAGCACCCACTGGCCGGCGCGGCGCATGGTTCGGGCTTCTACCTGGGGCTGGAACTGGTGCGCGACCGCGCAACGCTGGAACCGGCCACCGAGGAAACCATGGCCCTGTGCAACCGCCTGCGTGACCTGGGCATCTTCATGCAGCCGACCGGTGATTACCTGAACATCCTCAAGATCAAGCCGCCGATGTGCACCACCCGGGCGAGCGTGGACTACTTTGTCGACAGCATTGATCGGGTGCTCTGCGAAGACCTGTAAAGAATTGCGAAGCTGGCCGAGGAGTGTTCATACTTTTCGGCCACAACGCTTCCTCGTCATCAGGTTTACTGACAATGGCCTTTACCAGCGACTCCCTGGCAATCTTCCTCGCGGTGCTGGAGGCAGGCTCGTTCTCTGCCGCCGCGCGCAAGCTGGGGCGTGTGCCTTCGGCCGTGAGCATGGCCATCGCCCAGCTGGAGGCAGAGCTGGACCTGGTGCTGTTCGACCGGGCCACGCGCAAAGCCTTGCCCACCAGTGCCGCACTGGCCCTGGAGCCCCAGGCCAGGCAGGTGATCTGCCAGCTCAACCTGCTCGACGCCCAGGCCCTGCAACTGCACAAGGGGCTGGAAAAGCGCCTGACTATCGCCATGGCCCCCGAGCTGCAGACCGGCCGCTGGAGCCTGCCGCTGGAAACCCTCGCCCAGGAATTTCCCAGCCTGGAAATCGAAGTACGCTCGGCCACCCAGGCCGAAGCCATCCGCCTGCTGCATGACGGCAGCGTGCAACTGGCACTGGTCTTCGAAAGGCCTGGCATCGACGAACGCGAGTCATTCCTGGAGGCCGGCAGCCAGTTGCTGGTGGCCGTCGCCTCCCCCCGCCATCCGGCCGGGCAGAACAGCGGCACGCCGTTGCCGGAAGAGACTTTCGCCGAACAGCGGCAGATCATCGTGGCGTCGGGCAAGGCCACCGGGTCGGACCCACGCATGGTGCTGTCGCGGCGCATCTGGCTGACCGACAGCTACCTGGCCACGCTGGACCTGGTGCAATCGGGCCTTGGTTGGGCCTACCTGCCGCAGCCTTTGGTCGAGCCGTTGATTGCTTCGGGCGCGCTGGCGGAGGTGCGTTTCGACAACATGGCCAGCCGGTTGCGCTTGTGGGTGGACATCATCTGGGTCAAGTCGCGCCCGTTGGGCCTGGGCGCGCGGCGTTACCTTGACGTGATGCGCCAATGCTTTGAAACAGAATCCCCGAGGTCCTGAGCGATACGACTGCCTCGTCCGACAGCGAAAAATCCTACAGCTGGTTAGGAAGCCGATAACTACCTGCAGCATTGATTCCCCGTTAGGTTTCTGCTCGCCATCAAGAAGAAAAGGAACTTCTCATGTCGAGCCAGTCCACGCAGGGCTACGTGCAGTCGGTCGATCACTTCGCCAACCAGCAGCGCCAACCAGAAGAAGCCCTCTACCTTTTACTGGACCCATTCGCCGGCTGCCCACCTGAGCACCCGCTGGCCATCGCTGCCCTCAGCGAAGCGCTGGGTAGTGATGCCGTAACGCGCGTCGACTGCAGCCGCCTGGTGCAGGATCCTGAGTGCTGGCCAGCTCTGGTCCAGCTCGCCGAACCCGTCGATGCGCCCACAGCCCTTGCCCCATTAAGCGCGACCTGCGCCGCTCGTGAATCGGCAGCTACCTGGCACTACGTGTGTGGCTGGCTGATCAGCGATCAACCCGCCGACCTCATCGCCCAGCACATCAGCCACCAGTGTCAGGTGCTGCACCAACCAGAACCGCACGGTATCACCGCCTGGTTTGAACCCGTGCGGCTGGCGCTGCTACGCGCGACCCTGAAAAACGCAGGCGAAGTCCTCGGGCCTGTTCGCAGCTGGCTACATCCCGATGGTTGTGGCAGTTGCGAGGTATTCGAGCGAGAACCCATGGCTGGCGAACTGGCCGTCCCCGAGGCCGTGAGGGCAACCCAGCACGTCGCACCGCAGATCATTCAACTGCTCGGTGCCTGGCATCGCCTGAGTGCCGTGCAGCATCCCCATGCACCCTGGCACTTCGCAGGTTCATCAGGCCTGCCGGAAAACGCCCCCACCCATGCCATGAACCTGATCCTCAAGGCCTTCAGGCAAGGCCTGCGCGACCGTGCCGATATCCAGTGCATGTGCCTGCACATGCTCATGATCCACCCACTGCTCCTTCAGCACCCGACCATCCAGCACGACGTGGAAAAGGCAGCTGCCGGCGAGCAGCGCCTGGCGGACCGCTTCGCCAGCTACGACGAATGCACCTGGTCGCACATCGTCGCCGGCCTGCCGAAGGCAAGGAGTTACCCATGAGCATCAGCAAAACCATCCACATCGCCATGCAGGAAGAGATCCCCAACACCTACGGCACCTGCAATGCCTGCGAACGCTCCGGCCTGCCGATTCTGCTGCTGCGCGAGGCCTACGCCCCACGCCCGGACACAGGGCGCCCCTATCGCCTGGCAGACGATAGCGAAATCGTCTTCCACCCGATGCACACCGACCAGCTGCGCCTTTTGCGCCAGGGTTATGTCTACGTACTGCTCGACCAGGAAATCTGGCAGGCCTACGAGGTGGCGGCGGAAGGTACCTTGCAGCGCTTTCCGGTGTCGCAGATGCCCTTGGGGCCACCCAGGTCGTTACCCAAGGTATGCGCCACCGAAGGCCACGATGTGATCGCCTCGTTCATCAACATCGATACCCTGCTCTACCGCAAGGCCTGGATCGCCTTCGCCAACGACCCCTGGCCCCGTGCGGTACTCGACCGCTATCGGCAAGGCATCGTCGACAGTGACCCGGGCACCCTCGCCCGCTTCGTCGAAGTGGACCTGAACACCGCACGCAACGACCCTGCCAGTCTCGGCATCGCCATGACCGACAGCTTCCGCTTCGGCCTGGAACAGGTGCTGGAGTTTTCCACCTTTTCCTCTGCCAGGTTTACCAGCGCTCATGGCTTTTACAGCCGCCTGGGCCGCTGGCATGAAACCCGCACGCATGTGCGCAATGTCATCCAGCAGGAACAACTGCCCAATGGCCTGCTGGCGCTGACGCTACCCGACCCGGTCGGCATGGTCATGGAGCTCAACGCGCAACGCGCTGGCTGGGTGCAAGCCCTGCAGGAATGGCGGGCCCAGCCGCAGCGGCACTTCGAATACTTCACCTCGCAAGCACTGCTGGGCATCCGCGAATTGCACGCTGCCATGGCGGCCGTGCAGGGTGCCGAGGACGCGCAGCGGGAAGCCCAGCAGGTCGAGCAATGGAACGACAGCCCGATCGCGGCCAAGGCGTATCTGCCGCCGGTGGACATCGACGCGCAGGCCGAACGCAACACCGCGCGCAAGCAGCAGGACGCCCGCGAGCGGCTGGAAGAGCGTTACGACGAAGGTGCCCGCGCAGCGTTCCAGGCCGATTACGACCGCGAACTGAAAAACTGGCAGTCGATGATCGACCAGGTTGGCGATCTGTATGCGCGGCACTATGCCAAGCGGGCGTTTCAACAGATCGGCTACTACGACTATGACGCGACCTCCCCCGTTTCGGTGGAGTACTTCATCCAGATGATGGCCGCCTGCCTGGCCGGCGGGCCCACTGAAACCTTGCCGCAGGAGGGTCAGCCGCTCGGGATCACCCAGCATATCTGGCAGCAGCTGCTGGAAGACGACCGCAGCCTGCTTTACCAGGCACTGCTGGCCAAGAATCAGAAGCTGATGCAGCAGGTGGCCAGCGCGCTGTCCGGGGACGACTTCGGCAAGGTGTACGACATCATCAAGGGCATCGCCGGCACCGCCGATGGCCAACTGCTGATGATCAAGCCGATACAGGATGCCGTTGGCCAGTTGCTGGCCGCGGCCAACAGCGCAGGGAATACGCTCAGCCAGCACATCAGTGAACGGACCAAGACCCTGATCGGCCATGTGCATCGCTCGGCGTTTGCCCTGTTCGCCGGGCAGCAGGTAACGCCGCTGCGGGTGTCGCTGACAGTGGGCGAATACATGAGCCTGCTCAATGAAGCCCTGGAGGCGCGGACCGATGCGTTTCTGCAGCAGATAGACAAGCAGTTCCGTGATCCCCTGGGCCGCAAGGTGCGGGCCATGGTGCTGAGTGGCGCGATCAATATTGCGGCAGTGGGTAACCGTAGGCAGATGATCGAGGTGATGCTCTGGACGTTGGAAAGTGCTGAAAGTTTACAGGCGCGGCTGGTGCAGTTGCGCGAAGGTGCAGCCGGTGGCGTCGGGGCGCTGGTACGCAATATTGCGATTGGTGCGGGTACGCTGCGTGCGCAGGTTACGGGTGGTTTGAAGATCAGTTCTACGGCCGCGCAAAGCGTGGCAAGCGATGCGATGCGCAGCCTACGGGATGCTGCAGCGAGTAGCGGAAGCGTGAAGCTGCTGCTTGCCTTGGGGGGCATATGGTTCCAGCAGGATAGCCTGGGCAAGAACTATCGGGCGTTGCAAGAGACGCATCAGGACAACCCGGAGGCGCTTGCGGCGATCTGGTCTTCATCGCTTGGGTTGTTGGGAGTGAGTGTCGAAGCGGCAGGGCTTGCTGTCACACTTGTACGACCGAAGATACCGTGGCCCGGAACGGTAACCACAGCCTTACTAGGAAAGAACCTAGCCAAGTATGGCGGCGCCATCGCTGCACTCGCCAATGCCATGGATGCAGTGCAATACGTGAATGCGCTCGCCAGAACTAATAACCAAGGGGACAGCACCTCTGCAAACCAGTACGCTCGCGCGGCCGTGCTTGCTACAGTTTCCACTGTCTCTGGTATTTACTCGGCATTATTCGCAAGTTCGCTACTCGGTCCCTTAGGCTTTACGATCATCCTTGGTCTGGCAGCCTATACGCTGGCGATGGATGCCAAAAATCAAGAATCTTCACTATTAGAGCTTTGGTCCCGACACAGTAGATGGGGAACACCAGAGGAACATCGTCGCTGGATGAATCCACAAGATCTGGATATCGCAATTGGCTCACTGAACGCGGCAGCCTTGGGAGTTCAAGCGCAGGCTTCAATTGAGACAAGATTTCAACCAACTCACAGTACGCACACGCTAGACCAAACAAAAGCGTTCATCAGCGATGACGCTGCTGTCGCGGCAGGTTTTTATCTCGACTTGTACATAAGTTTGCCAAATTTCAGTACTGAAAACGCACAGTACAAATGGCAACTGACTGTGTACCCAGCAGGGCAAAATCGACTGCCTTTTCATCTCTCTGGTAATAGTTCACATCCAAAAGTAGTCGAATATGTGCCCGAAGAAACCAAAAAAACCTTTGCTAGACCTGAAAGCGTCAGCGAACGAATAATTTTTAAAACTACCGATAAGACCCTGCACATCAGCACTTCAATTCCACTACTGGATAACCATTGCACAAAAGCTATTGAGCTAACGCTCACTTATTGGCCCAACAAGCATGACATGTCAGGTTATGCAAAAGTGACAATGAGAGAAAACAATCTATCCTCGCTAAGGAGTCTATTCTAATGGCCCGCCCGCACCTTAACCCGCCATGTACAGGATGGATAGAGGACCTACCCCATCCTGACACTCCCATTGCGATCGAAGCCAGCCTGGGCAATCAATCCCCTAACCATCAGGATCTTATCTACCTTGAAGTACCCAGACCCCTCGGTTGGGCAAGAGAAGTAATGGCTTTCCTTTCGCTTCCAACTATCGCCATCACCACCCCTCTGCTCAGCTTCATAAACTCCAACTTAGAGCAGAGAGACTTCGAATCCGTGCTAGTTGATATATTAATACTTGCATGCGGAGTATGGGCATCCGTATTTTGCCTTCGAGTAAGCATATCCCCACCCCGAGATGAACCCCTTCGCCTCAACCGAGTACGTAAAAAATTGTATGCATACAATTTCAAGTACTGCTGGTGGAACCCCTTCACGAACTGGAAAGTAGAAACAGTTTGCTACGACTGGTCCCAAGTCCGCGCCGAGCGCTGGTCCCAGACCGGCGCACTGCCAAACGGTGGGTTAATTTTCAAATGGGGTGTCACACTCTCCATCGTTGCACCAGGCACAAACAATGTCATCGACCGTTTTCCTTTGGTTACGATGGGGGCCGACCAGCATGCCTGGGCCTACATCTGCACCTACATGCAGGAAGGCCCCTCAGCCCTGCCACCACCCGCCCCCCCAAGGATCACAACGATGTGCTCTGGTGTGAGTTCGCCCTGCGCTTGGCACCCCGAGTAGAGTGGCCAGCGGAAATGGATCTGGAGTCGAGGACCGCCCCGTGAGATTACTGTCTTGCACTGCTTGCTCTCGCCCTATCGCCGGCATGCCAGCTCTCGCAGAACTGCACATGACTCATCGAATTAGCGGGGATTCTGTGGGAGCGGCTTTAGCCGCGAACACCGGCGCAGCCGGTGCCATGCACCGCGCTGGATTCTTCGCGGCTAAAGCCGCTCCCACAGGGTACGCGGGCCGCTTGCGAATTCAGTTTTCTACGCGACAGCGCAGCCCAAAGGGCTGGGCAATCTCTCTCCTAGGTCGCACATGACTCATTGGATTAGCAGGGACCCTGTGGGAGCGGGCATGCCCGCGAACACAGGCGCAGCCGGTGCCATGCACCGCGCTGGATTCTTCGCGGGCATGCCCACAGGGGCTACATGGTGGGGGCCACCAACCTGTATCCCACACCTGGCTCGGTGATGATGAACCGCGGCGCCGTGGGGTCATCGCCCAGCTTCTGCCGCAGATGCCCGACCACTATCCGCAGGTAATGGGTGTCATCCACATGGGTAGGCCCCCAGATATCCTTGAGCAGTTGCTGCTGGGTAATCACCCGCCCCGGGTGCCCGGCTAGTTGCGCCAGCAGCGCATACTCCTTGCGGGTCAGCGCCACTTCCGCGCCATCCAGGGTCACCCGGCGAAAGGCAAAGTCCACCATCAGCGGCCCAAAGCTGGCCGCCACTTCCGAGCCACCGGCCTGCGGCACCTGGCGCAGCAAGGCGCGCACCCGCGCCAGGAACTCCTGGATGCCGAACGGCTTGGTCACATAGTCGTTGGCTCCACCATCCAGCGCATCGACCTTCTGCACTTCACTGGCGCGCACCGACAACACCAGCACCGGCACCGCGCTCCATTCGCGCAGATCACGCAGTACCTGCTGGCCGTCCATGTCCGGCAGGCCCAGGTCGAGTACCACCAGGTCCGGCTTGCCCAGCGCCGCCTGGGCCAACCCTTCCGCGCCGGTGGCGGCCTCGAGCACCTTGTAGCCTTGCGAGGCCAGGCTTATGCGCAGGAACTTGCGGATCTGCGGTTCATCGTCGATGACCAGGAGAGTGGCGGACTGACTCATGGGGTTTCGCTTTCGGTTTCAGGTTGAGGGGGCAGCGGCAAGCATAAAGTGATGCTGGTGCCCTGGCCATCGATGCCTTCGCCCACCAGGATCTGCCCGCCATGGGCGCCGATCATGCCTTGGCAGATCGCAAGGCCCAGGCCGGTGCCCTGCCCGCCGCGGTCACCGCGAGCGGCGGTGTAGAACATGTCGAAGATCTTCTCGCGGTCTTCCACGGGAATGCCGGGGCCTTGGTCGCTGACGGCAAAGCACAACCGGGCGTCCTGCACCGACACCTGCAGCTCCAGCCGGCCATTGGCTGGCGAGAAGCGCGCGGCATTTTCCAGCACGTTGACCAACGCCTGTTCGATCAATGCCGCATGCACGAACAGCAACGGCAGCTCGGTCGGCACGTCGGTGTGTACCCGTAGCGGCGCCAGCACCGCGCGCAGGCGGTTGAGCGCGCTGCCGACGATGTCGGCCGGGGCCACCCAGTCGCGGGCCAGCTTGAGGCCGCCGTGGCCCAGGCGGGTCATGTCGAGCAGGTTCTGGATGTAGCGGTCGAGGCGTTCGGCCTCGTTGCGGGTGCCCTCCAGCAGTTCGCGGCGGTCGGCGGTGGGGATCGCCTCGCCCAGCGCCAGCAGGCTGTCGATGCTGCCGCGCATGGCGGTCAGCGGGGTGCGCAAATCATGGGAAACGGACGCGAGCAAGGCGCTGCGCAGCTGCTCGGTTTCGCCATGCAGCCGCGCGGCCTCCAGCTGTTCGGCCAGGCGCGCGCGGGCCAGGGCCTGGGCCAGTGGCTGACCAAGGGCAGTGAGCAGGCGCCGGCGCGGGTCGCTGAGCGGCTGGCCGGAGTGTGGGCGCACACCAAGCAATGCCAGGGGCTGCTCATCCACCGCCAGCGGCCACCACCACCAGCGGCCATTGGGCAGGGTGTCGCTGCCATGACCGGCGGCCTGGCCGTGCTGCCAGGCCCACTCTGCGGCGGCGCGTTCGTTATCGCTGAAGGCATGGGCTTCGCCGCTGGCCACCTGCAACTGGCCTTCGACATTGCGCTCCAGCAGGCACACCTGCATGTCCTGCCAACCGTTCAGGTGCTGGCCGGCGGCGTTGAACACCGCCTGGCGGTCGGTGGCCACGGTCAGCCGGCGCGACAGGTCGAGCAACTGGCTGGTCTGCGCCTGGGTCTCGCGCAGCGCCTGCAACTGGCGGCGCTGGCGGGCGGCCAGGTTGCCGGTGAGCGCGGCCATCAACAGGAAGAACACCAGGGTCAGCACGTCTTCTTCGCGCTGGATCCTGAACGACAGGTTGGGCGGGATGAACAGGAAGTCGTAGGTCAGGAACGACAGCACCGCGCAGGCCAGCGCAGGCCCCAGGCTGCTGCGCACTGCCACCAGCAACACCGCGGCCAGGAACACCAGCGATATGTTGGGCAGCGCCAGCACACTCGACACCGCCCAGGCCAGGCCTGCGGCCATGACCGTGGCCAGCAGCGCCAGCAGGTAATGGCGCCAGACCCACACCCGCCGTACCGCCGAACGCGGCGCTTGCGGCTGCGCGTCGCGGTCCAGCACGTTGATTTCCAGGCCGTGGCTTTCGCGCAGCAGCCGCGCGGCCACACCGGCACCGAACAGGCGCCGGCGCAGGCGGTCGCGGGACTGCCCGACCAGCACCAGGCTGGCCCGTCGTTCGGCGGCATGCTGGATCAACGTGCGCACCACTTCACCGGCACGCAGCAGTACCACCTCCCCGCCCAGGCGTTCGGCCAGTTGCTGGGCAGCTTGCAGGCGCTGGCGTGCGGTTTCGTCGCGCAGGCGGCCGTTGTCCACGTGCACCAGGCTCCAGGGCAGGTGGCGGCGTTGCGCCACGCGGCTGGCATGGCGCACCAAACGTTCCGCCTGGTCGTCGCCATCCACGCCCACCAGCAAGCGCCCACGCAGGGCCGGGGCTTCCTGGCCGCGCTGGCGATAGCCGTGGGCCAGGTCGGCATCCACCTGGGCAGCGGCGGTCTGCATGGCCAGCTCGCGCAGGGCGGTAAGGTTGGTTTGCGAGAAGAACGCATCGATGGCGGCCCGCGCCTGCTCGGGCACGTACACCTTGCCTTCGCGCAGACGTTCGAGCAGCTCGCGGGGTGGCAGGTCGATCAGCACCAGCTCGAAGGCTTCCTGCAGCACCCAGTCCGGAAGGGTTTCGCGCACTTGCACGCCAGTAATGTCGCGGACCTTGTCGTTGAGGCTTTCCAGGTGCTGGACGTTGACCGTGGTGTACACATCGATGGCGGCGGCCAGCAGTTCCTGTACGTCCTGCCAGCGTTTGGCGTGGCGGCTGCCGGGCGCATTGGTGTGGGCCAGTTCGTCGACCAGCACCAGGGCCGGCGCGGCCTTGAGAAGGCCGTCGAGGTCCATTTCCTCGAGCGTGACGCCGCGGTACTGGCTGCGCAGCAGGGGCTGCTGCTGAAGGCCAGCGAGCAATACCTCGGTTTCGGCACGGCCATGGGTTTCGACCACCCCGGCCAGCACCTGCACGCCCTGGCGTTGCTGGGCGTGGGCGGCCTGGAGCATGGCGAAGGTCTTGCCGACGCCGGGGGCGGCGCCAAGAAACACCTTCAACCGCCCCCGGCCGCTTCGCGGGAGGGTAGCCAACAGCGCGTCTGCGCGGGCGGAGTCACTCATCTTTCATCCTTTGCTATTTCCAGCAAGCAGCAAATCCAGGGACAAACACCGTACCTGTGGGAGCGGGTTCACCCGCGAATGCAGTAATAGCGCCACCGACGCATTCGCGGGTAAACCCGCTCCCACAGGGTCCCTGCTAGCCCCTCAAGTCATCTATCAATGGCTGAGGTTTTCCAAGGCCTGGTTCAAGGCCAGCACATTGACCACCGGCGGGCCGATCAATGGGTGGAGGGTGGCCTCTTCCAGCAAGCCTTGCAAGCGCTCCACCGGCAACTGCCGTGCCGCCGCCACCCGAGGGATCTGGTAGGCCACGGCCTCCGGCGGCAGGTGCGGGTCGAGGCCGCTGCCCGAGGTGGTGAGCAGCGCCTGGGGCACCGGCCCCTGCTGCGCCTGGTACAACGCAGCCGCATCGCCCTTGACCCGCTCGGCCAGCGCCGGGTTGCTCGGCGACAGGTTGCTGGCGCTGCTGGCCACGGTGGCGTAGGCGCCTGCCGATGGCCGCGCGTGGAACCAGCCATCGCCCTGGAAATCCTGGGCAATCAGCGCCGAACCGCGCACCTGGCCCTGGTCATCGCGCACCAGGCTGCCATTGGCCTGGGTTGGGAAAGCCACCTGGGCAATACCGGTCACCACCAGCGGATACAGCGCGCCGGTCACCAGGGTCATCAACAGGGCCAGGCTCAATGCCGGGCGTACATAAGCATTCATGGTGGCCTCCTCAGACCAGGTGCAGGGCATTGAGCAGCAGATCGATCAGTTTGATCCCGGCAAACGGCACGACAATGCCGCCCAGCCCGTAGATCAGCAGGTTGCGCCGCAGCAGGTGCGCCGCACTGGCCGCCTGCACCCGCACGCCGCGCAGCGCCAGCGGGATCAGCACGATGATGATCAGCGCGTTGAACACGATGGCCGACAGAATCGCACTCTGCGGGCTGGCCAGGTGCATCAGGTTGAGCACGCCCAACTGCGGGTAGATGGCGGCGAACAGTGCCGGGAGGATGGCGAAATACTTGGCCACATCATTGGCGATGGAGAAGGTGGTCAGCGCGCCGCGGGTCACCAACAACTCCTTGCCGACCTGCACCACATCCAGCAGCTTGGTCGGATCACTGTCGAGGTCGACCATATTGGCTGCCTCGCGCGCCGCCTGGGTACCGTCGTTCATGGCCATGCCCACGTCAGCCTGGGCCAGTGCCGGGGCGTCGTTGGCACCGTCGCCGCACATGGCCACCAGGCGGCCGTCGTTCTGCTCCTGGCGGATGCGCGCCAGCTTCTTCTCTGGCGTGGCCTCGGCCAGCACGTCATCCACGCCGGCCTCGGCAGCGATGGCGGCGGCGGTCAGCGGGTTGTCTCCGGTCACCATCACCGTGCGAATGCCCAGCTTGCGCAGCTCGGCAAAGCGCTCGCGAATGCCGGGTTTGACCACATCCTTGAGGTGGATCACGCCAAGCAGGCGCTTGTCCAGGCACACCAGCAGCGGTGTACCGCCGCTCTGGGCAATACGCTCCACTTCACGGGCCAGTGCAGGTGGCATTTCCAGGCGTTGCATGCCGACGAACGCCAGTACGGCATCGACAGCGCCCTTGCGGTAGCGGTGTTGCTGGAAGTCGATCCCCGACAGGCGCGTCTCGGCGCTGAAAGCCACGGCCTCGAACTGGCCGGCGGACGGTTCGACAAAATCATGCAGCTGGCGCAGATACTCGACGATCGACTTGCCCTCGGCGGTGTCGTCCGCCAGCGAGGCCAGCAAGGCGCCCTCCCCCAGCTCGCGGGCGGTGATGCCCGGTGCCGCGTGCAGCGCACTGCAACGACGGTTGCCGAAGGTAATGGTGCCAGTCTTGTCGAGCATCAGCGTGTGCACGTCACCGGCCGCCTCCACCGCCCGGCCCGAGCGGGCGATGACGTTCAGCCGCACCAGCCGGTCCATGCCGGCAATGCCGATGGCCGACAGCAGGCCGCCGATGGTGGTGGGGATCAGCGTTACCAGTAATGCGGCGAGAAAGATCAGCGGCAGGCTGCCACCGACAAAGTGGGCGAACGGCTGCAGGGTCACCACCACGATCAGGAAGATAAGGGTCAGGCCGATCAGCAGGATGTCGAGGGCGATCTCGTTGGGCGTCTTCTGCCGCTTGGCGCCCTCGACCAGGGCAATCATGCGGTCGAGGGTCGATTCGCCCGGGTTGCTGGTGATGCGGATCAACAACCAGTCTGAGACCAGCCGGGTATTGCCGGTCACCGCTGAGCGATCGCCGCCAGACTCGCGGATCACCGGCGCGGACTCGCCGGTAATGGCGGCCTCGTTGACCGCAGCGATACCTTCAAGCACCTCGCCGTCACCGGGAATCATTTCACCAGCTACCACACGCACCACATCGTCCTTGCGCAGCGCGCTGGCCGCTACGGTTTCGTAGCTGCCATCACGCTTGCGACGCTGGGCGGTAAGCCCTTGGCTGCCAGCCTTGAGGCTGTCGGCGCGGGCCTTGCCACGGCCTTCGGCCAGGGCCTCGGCAAAGTTGGCGAACAGCACGGTGAACCACAGCCACAGGGCGATCTGCACGGCCACACCGGTGCTCACACCGCTGCCGGGAGCGAAACACAGGACGGTGGTCAGTACCGCAGTCAGGGCGACCACCAGCATCACCGGCGAGCGCTTGAGTTGGCGCGGGTCGAGCTTGACGAATGCCTGCACCAGCGCCGGGCGCCACAATGCGGCGAAACGGGTCTGATCCTTGGCACTTTGCCGGGCTTTTACTTCAGCAATGGGCATGTTCATGGTCGGTCCTCAAAAACCCAGACTCAAATGTTCGGCGATCGGCCCAAGGGCCAGGGTCGGCAGGAAGGTCAGGCCACCGACCAGCAGGATGGTGACCAGCAGCAGGCTGGTGAACAGCGGGCCATGGGTGGGGAAGCTGTTAAGCCCCTGGGGCGCGCTTTTCTTCGCAGCCAGGCTGCCGGCCAGCGCCAGTACCGGCAGGATGTAGCCGAAGCGGCCGATGAGCATGGCCAGGCCGATCATCAGGTTGTGGTACACCGTGTTGGCACCAAAGCCGGCAAAGGCCGAGCCGTTGTTGGCCGTGCCCGAGGTGTAGGCATACAGCAGCTGGCTGAAACCATGCGCACCCGGGTTGCTGACCGCACCTGCCGGGCCTGGCAGGCTGGCGGCAATGGCGCCGAGCACCAACACGCCGACCGGCATCACCAGCAGGGTCGCCACCAGCAACTGCACCTCGCGGGCCTGCAGTTTCTTGCCCAGGTATTCCGGGGTGCGGCCGATCATCAGTCCGGCCAGGAACACAGCGATCAGCACGAACAGCAGCATGCCGTACAGCCCTGCACCGACGCCGCCAAAGATCACCTCACCGACCATCATGTTGACCATCGCCACCATGCCGGTCAGCGGGTTGAGGCTGTCGTGCATGGCATTGACCGAACCGTTGGAGGCAGAGGTGGTAGTCACTGTCCACAGCACCGAACCGGTGGTGCCGAAGCGGCTTTCCTTGCCCTCCATCGGGGCGCTGTGCTGTACCTGCGCGCTCTCGAGGGCCGGGTTGGGCTGGTACTCGGACCACAATGCCGTACTGCCGCCGATCAGGAACAGGGCCAGCATGCAGGCGAGGATTGCGCGGCTCTGGCGCAGGTCCTTCACGTAGTGGCCAAAGGTGAACACCAGCGCCACCGGAATGAGGATGATCGAGGCCACCTCGAACAGGTTGCTCCAGGCCGTGGGGTTTTCGAACGGGTGCGCCGAGTTGACCCCGAAGAAGCCACCGCCGTTGGTACCCAGTTGCTTGATGGCGATCTGGCTGGCGGCCGGGCCCAGCGGGATGGTCTGCTCGGTGCCTTGCAGGGTGACCGCGTGGGCGTAGTCGGCCAAGGTTTGCGGTACGCCCTGCCATACCAGCAGCAACGCCAGCAGCAGGCACAGCGGCAGCAGGCCGTAGAGGGTGGCGCGGGTCATGTCGACCCAGAAGTTGCCCAGCGTCGTGGCGCTGCGCCGTGCGATGCCGCGGCACAGGGCGACCAGCACGGCCAGGCCGGTGGCGGCGCTGACGAAGTTCTGCACGGTCAGGCCGAGCATCTGGCTCAGGTAGCTGACCGACGCCTCACCGCTGTAGGCCTGCCAGTTGGTGTTGGTGACGAAGCTGACCGCGGTATTGAACGCCAGCGACCATTCCTGGCCGGGCAGATGCTGCGGGTTGAATGGCAGGTAGCCCTGCAACAGCAGCACGGCGAACAGCAGCAGGAACCCGGCCAGGTTGAAGGCCAGCAGAGCCAAGGTGTACTGCTGCCAGTTCTGTTCCTGGCTGGCGCGCACGCCCGCCAGCCGGTAGCAGGCTTGCTCGACCGGGCCCAGCACGGGCGACAGCCAGGTGCGCTGGCCTTCCATGACCTTGAAGTAGAACCGCCCGAGCCAGGGTGCCGGTAGCAGCACGATGGCGAAAAATGCCAACAGCAAGGCGAAGTCGTAACTGTGCATGGCCACTCCCTAGCTGCGATCGGCGCGCAGCAGCGCCACCAGCAGATAAAACGCCAATGCCACTGCCAGCAGCAGTGACAGCCCGTCGAGCATGTTCATGTGTGGTTCTCCCCGTAGTGCGGCTTGGGCCGCTTTGGGGAAATTGTCCGAGCGAGGGGCGTAAAGGGGCGAGACTGGGAGGTGGGGATGGCGATAAAGAAGGCGTAAAGATCGGGAGTTGAGGTTGCCTGAACCGGCCTCTTCGCGGGTAAACCCGCTCCTACAGGGACCGCACCGCTCTCCCGGGCTGTGGAGATCCTTGTGGGAGCGGGTTCACCCGCGAAGAGGCCAGTACAGGTTTACTGCTGAGGCGGCTGCGGGACGGCGTTGCGGCTCCAGTCCAGCAGCAGGCTGTAGCCGACCGCCAGCAAGGTCGGCCCGATGAACAGGCCAATGAAGCCAAAGGCGATCAGGCCGCCGAACACGCCCAGAAGCACGATCACCAACGGCAGGTTGCCGCCACGGCTGATCAGGTACGGTTTGAGTACGTTGTCCACGCCACTGATGATGAAGGTGCCCCAGGCTCCCAGGAACACCGCCATGCCGTATTCGCCTTTCCATACCAGCCAGCCGGTGGCCGGAATCCATGCTAGTGGCGGGCCCATGGGAATCAGGCTGAGCATGAAGGTCACCAGGCCCAGCACAATGGCCCCGGGCACACCGGCAATCAGGAAGCCGATCAATGCAAGCACGCCCTGCGCGGCGGCTGTACCGATCACCCCGTTGACCACCCGCTGCACCGTACCGGCGACCAGCTCCAGGTAGTACTCGGCACGGTCGCCCATCAGGCGGTGCAGCAAGCGCAGGACGAACGCCGACAAGCGCGGGCCATCGCGGTAGAAGAAGAACACGAATACCAGGCTGAGGGTCAGCTCCAGCACGCCGCTGCCGATCTGCGCGCTGCGCGCCAGCAACCAGTTGCCCACCTGCCCCAGGTGCGGCTTGACCGAGGCCAGCAAGGCCGCGCCCTGCTGGTCCAGCGATTGCCACCAGCTGACCAGGCGCTCGCCAACCAACGGGATGCCACCCAGCCACGCCGGAGCATCGGGCAGGCCGTCCACCTGCACGTCACGCACGAACGCCGTCGCATCGCGAATGTGGTCGGCCAGGTTGAACCCCAGCCACACCAGCGGCAGCGCCACGATCAGGATCCAGGCAGTGGTCAGCAGGCTGGCCGCCAGGGTTTCGCGCCCGCCCAGCGCACGCGTCAGCAGGCGCATCAACGGCCAGCTGGCAAAGGCCAGGATGGCCCCCCACAACAGCGCTGAAATGAAAGGTGCCATTACCCACAGGCCGGCACCCAGCAGCGCCAGCAGCAGAATCTGGACCAGCAAGCGGTCATTGTTAGCCATGGTGGTGCCCGTTCAACGGATCAGTTCAAGGTGCAGGCCGTCGGTAGGCGCGCTACCGACTTCGAGGCGGCCATTGCGCACCCCCGCCTTGACCAGCGCCTCGCGCCAGGCTTCAGCCTGGGCCCCACTGAGGCTGGCACGCAGGGTGCTGTCGAGGTTCAGGCTACGGGCCAGCAGGTTCGCCCAGGCGTCTTGCGGCGCGGCCAGGTCAGGGTAGTCGAGCTTGCCGGTGTCGCGCATTTCGCGCAGCACCGTGGCGGCGGTCGGCAGCAGTTCGCCCAGCGGGCTGCCGGCGACGAACTCTTCCACGTGCAGGTAGGCGCGGCGGTTGCCGCGGGTGACACTGTACAGCGCGACCAGGGTGTCGGCCTGCTCCGCCGAGCGGCGCAGCAGGATGAACGCCTGCTGCTCGTCGCCGCCGTTGAGGCGGGCATTGCCGAACACATCATTGGCCCACAGGCTGGCCTCGCCACAATCGCGGCCCTGGCACCAGAACAGCGGGTAGCCGCCGTCGCGCTGCAGTGCTTCGCGAGCGCTGGTGAAGGCTTCGCGAGCAGTACGCTCGACCGGCAGTTCGTAGGTTACCGAGCTGACCTGGCCACGGCTTTCGACCTTGTCCTCGACCCGCAGGCGGCCGCTGATCTTGCGCAGCGGGCCCATGGGGTAGACGCGCTCCTGCTCCACGGCAGGGCGCTGGTCGACCACCTTGGCGTCCACCGGTACCGGCAGGCTGCCGGCCCACAAAACGGGGCTGGCGAACACCAGGCAGGCAGCGAAGGCATTACGGATGGCAACAGGCGCGCTCATTGGCGAACCAGACGGCGCTCAGCGCCGAGATGAAGCTCCAGGATGTCTGGCAGTTGCATGGTTGTCTCCCTGTTCAACCCGCCAAGCCTCGACACTTGTCCGATGCAAGTCAAGCAAAGCCAAAGAAGCGATTGAAACAGTCTGCGACAAGGGCCGCGCCCTGCTCATCGTTCAGGTGCAGGTGATGGCCACCGGGCAGCGTCACCTGCTCAAAGGGTAGCTGCTCCAGCAATCCGGTGTGGCGCGCCAGCATGCCGTCGGCGGCCACGACCAGGCGCGTCGGGCAACTCACCCGGTGCACATAGGCCATGGCCTGGGCCTCGCTCAGGCGCACTGGCGAAGGCAGGGTCAGGCGGCTGTCGCTGCGCCAGCTGTAACCGCCGGGCACCGGCATCAGGCCGCGCTGGGCCAGCAGCTCGGCCGCCTCACGGCTGACCGCGACCATGCCTTTCATGCGTGCCTGCACGCCCTGCTCCAGTGTGGTGTATACCGACTTGCGCTTGCCATCCAGGCGCAACTGGGCCAGCAGTGCCATGCCCAGCCGCTCCCCGGCGTCCTGCTCGGCGCCGGTCGGCGGAATGACCCCGTCGATCAGGGCCAGATGGCTTACCCGCTCCGGCAACGCGCCAGCCAGCTGCACCGAAATGATTGCCCCCAGCGAATGGCCCAGCAGGGCGAAACGTTGCCAACCCAGCTGCTCGGCCACCCGCAGCACGTCATGGGCGTAATCGGCCAGGGCATAGCCGGCGCCGAGCGGCCGGTGCTCGGAGTAACCATGCCCGGCCAGGTCCAGGGCGACGATGCGCAGGCCTTTCAGCTGCGGCGCCAGGCGGGCGAAGCTGTTGGCGTTGTCCAGCCAGCCATGCAGGGCGATTACCGGCAGCCCATCCTCGGGGCCGAACAGGTGCGCCGCCAGTTCGATATGGCCCAGGCTCAGGCGGATCTCCTCAACCTGCGCGCTCATGCCTGGCTCCAGCGGTCGAACAAGCCCTTGATCAGGCTGGCGGTGTCGGTTGGTCGCTCAAGCGGGAACATGTGCCCACCCGGCACGCTGTGGTATTCGCCCCTGGGCATGCCACGCACGGCAAGCGTGTGGTGGCGGCGAATGACGTTGCTGCGCTCGCCGCGGACCATGGCCAGCGGCACCTGCAATTGCCGCGCGGGCGCAGGGCTGGTATGCGGGATGCTGCGGTAGATGCTGATTTCCGTGGCCGGGTCGAAGCGCAACTGCAGCCCCTGCTCCATCGCCTGCAGGCCGTGCTCTATGTAGGCATCGAGGCAGTCGGGGTCGAAATGGCGGAACAGTGACTTGCCGGCGAAATAGTCCCGGGCACTGTCGCGGTCATTGAAGGTTTCGCGGCGCCCCAGGGTGCGGCCAGCCGGGGTGATACGGTCAATGAAGCCGAAGCGCTTGGCGGTGCGCAGCAGCCACTGGTCGGCGCGGGTGAGCACCGGAGAGTCGAGCATGACCACGCCGCGGTAATACTCGGGGCAGCGCAAGGCTGCGTGCAGGTGCAACACCCCGCCCAGCGAATGGCCGACGCCCCATACCGGCTGGCCCTGCCGGGCCAGGTGGTGCAGCAGTTCATCGACCAGGCTCTGCCAGTTGTCGTCCACCGGAAAGCGCGGATCGTGGCCGTGCTGGGCCAGGTGCTGCACCTGGTAGTCCGGTGCCAGGGCGGCGAACAGCTTGCCGTAGGTGGCCGACGGGAAACCGTTGGCATGGGCGAAGAAGATCTGCTGCGACATAACGCCGGGTCCGGATGCGAGATGATGGCCCATTGTCGGTATCGCGGGGCAGTTCGGCAACGTCCGGAAAGGTCATCGGCGAGGGCTATCAGGTCAGGCTTGCGGGAGATCGCCCAGCCCTTTGGGCTGCGCTGTCGGGTATAACTGAGTTCGCAAGCACTCCGCAAACACTGTGGGAGCGGCTTTAGCCGCGAAGAATCCAACACGGTGCATGGCACCGGCTGCGCCGGTGTTCGCGGCTGAAGCCGCTCCCACAGATCAAGGCGGGGGCGGTACCTGTCCGCGCAGCGGCCCCGGGATTTCAGGCCGGCGAGTTGATCCCCCGAAGGGTCATCAACCCAGCCAGCGGCCAGTCCCCTTCCAGCTCCGCCAGGCTTGCAGTGCTCATGCCAGCCGGTTGCTGCTGGTGGCCATGCTGCAACGCCCCTACCAAGGTACCCACCAGCGGCTGGTGGCTGACCAGCAGCACATGCTCCAGGCCCAGGCGCTCGATTTCGCCGATAACCTGCTGCACATCACTGTCAGGCGTCAGCCAGGGCACGGTGCGCACCGGTTCGGCGAAGCCCAGGGTGTCATGCACCAGGGCAGCCGTTTGCTGGGCGCGTACGTAAGGGCTGGCGATGATCGCCTGCAGCGGCTGGCCCAGCAGGCGGGCGGCGCTATGCAGCACCTGTTCGCGACCATGGGCGGTCAGCCGGCGCTCGGCATCGCTGTTGGCCCGCGGCTCCGCTTCGCCGTGGCGCAGAACCCACAGCTTCACAGCTTGGGCTCCTCGTCACGCACCGGGTGCGGGGCCGGGGCCACCGCATGCGGCGCCTCGCCTTCCGGGGCACGCGGTGCCGGCCAGTCGGCGAACGGCCAGGGCTTCTGGTCGCTGTGGAAGCTGCCGAAGCGGCCGATCTGCGCCAGGTACTGGCTCAGGCTGTCGCCGAAGTTCATCAGGCTGGCGCTGGGGGCGCCGTACACCAGGCGGTAGATCAGTTGTACCAGCACCAGGCCACCGAGCAACAGCTCGGCCAGCTGCCAGACCACCAGGAACACCAGCATCCACAGGGCCCGCAGGATGATCGACTCGCGCTGGGCGCGTTCGGGCGTATCGTTCATGTGTTGCTCCTTGCTGTTGTCAGAGCCGCTCGAGGCTCAGTTGAAACCGCTGATGGAAATGAAATCGACATCGGTCTTCGGCTCGGCACGCATCAGGTGCTCGATCACCTGGTTCAGCGTGCGGCCTTCGAACAGGATGGCATGCAGGCCAGCCACCAGCGGCATGTACACCTGCACTTCCTGCGCCTTGGCCTTGAGCACCTTGAGGGTGTTGACGCCTTCGGCCACTTCGCCCAGGCGGCTGACCGCCTGCTCCAGGCTCAGGCCCTGGCCCAGCGCGTGGCCGACCTGATAGTTGCGGCTCTTTGGCGAGGAGCAGGTGACGATCAGGTCACCGACACCGGCCAGGCCGAGGAAAGTCATGGGGTTGGCACCCTGGCTGACGGCGAACCGGGTCATCTCGGCCAGGGCGCGGGTAATCAGCATGCTCTTGGTGTTCTCGCCCATGCCCAGGGCCACCGCCATGCCAGCGATGATGGCGTAGACGTTCTTCAGCGCCCCGCCCAGCTCGACACCAAAGCGGTCGGCACTGGCGTAGACGCGGAAGGTACGCCCGTGCAGCACGGCCTGCACCTGCTGGCACAGTTTTTCGTCCTCGCTGGCGACCACCGTGGCGGTCAGCGCATGTTCGGCGATTTCACGGGCCAGGTTGGGGCCGGACAGCACGCCGATACGCGCCTCGGGGGCGATTTCCTCGAGGATCTGGCTCATCAGCTTGAAGCTTTGCGCTTCGATGCCCTTGGTCAGGCTGACCAGGCCCTTGCCGCGCAGCAACTCGGCATGCGGAGCCAGCACGCTACGCAAGGCGCTCGATGGCAGGGCGACGAAAATCAGCTCGCTGGCCTGCAGTGTGGCGAGCAGGTCGCTGACCGGCTCGACGCCGTCGTGCAGGCGGATGCCCTTGAGGTAGCGCGGATTCTCGCGATTGACGCGCATGGCCTCAGCCTGTTCCGGGTCGCGCATCCATTGGCGCACCGGCACACCGTTTTCTGCCAGCAGGTTCGCCACGGCGGTGCCGAAGCTGCCGCCTCCCAGAACTGCAACAGGTTGCTGTTCAGTCATATCCAATCCGTTAAAGCCAAAAGTTAAGTGGCGACCCAGCCATTATACGGCTCGCCTGCTACAGAACCAGTGTCAGTACTGGCCTCTTCGCGGGTAAACCCGCTCCCACAGGTACAACGAAGCCTTCAGCAGCGGTGCGTTCCGTGTGGGAGCGGGTTTACCCGCGAAAGGGCCATCACGGGTAATGCAGATCACTGGCAAATACGCCACGGTCAGTTACCATGCCTGTTTCAATCCTGATACAAGGCCGCTTTGTGTTCCCTGGCACGCCCTCGTACCCGCGCCTGCTCATACTGACTGCCCTGCTCGGCGGCCCGGCCGTGGCCGATGACCTGTTCATCGACAACACGGACCTGCCGCAGGTTCTGACTGCAACGCGCCTGAAACAATCCCCCGCCGCAGTCCCGGGCAGCATGACCGTGCTCGACAGCGAGCTGATTCGCGCCAGCGGTGCCCGCGACATCCCCGAGCTGCTACGCCTGGTGCCGGGCATGATGGTGGGCTACAACGCCGGCAACCAACCCACGGTCAACTACCACGGCAGCAACGTCAACGATGCCCGGCGCATGCAGGTGCTGATCGATGGCCGTTCGGTGTACCGCGCCGGCCTGGCCACGGTGGACTGGAGCGACATCCCCCTGGCCATGGAGGATATCGAGCGCATCGAGGTGTTCCGCGGCCCCAACACGGTCAGTTATGGCGCCAACGCGCTGATGGCAGTGGTCAACATCCTTACCCGCAACCCGGCCGACAGCCATGGCACGCGGATGAAAATGACTCGCGGCCAGGATGGTATCAACGATTTCTACGCCAGCCACGGCTTCGGCTGGGATGGCGGCGACATGCGCCTGTCGCTGTCAGGCCAGCAGGACGATGGCTTCGACGAGAACCAGTTCGGCCAGGATTACCGCGACAGCCGCCGATTGACCCGCTTCAATATCAACGCCAGCCACAGCCTGGCACACGACCAGACCCTGGAATGGCAACTTGCTGCGAAGGAAGGCAGCAACCAGCGGCCTTATACCTACCAGCCGGTGTTCGCCAAATACGAAGCCGGTAACAACGCTGACGTCAGTGCCAAGGACTACGCCGGCTCATTGCGCTGGACAAAGGACTTCAGTTCTGAGCACAGCCTGTATATCCAAGGCTCTGCCCAACATTTCGACCGTCAGCAGGTGTGGCGTGCCTGTGACGCTTTGCAGTCGTTCAGCCCGGAATTGACCCAGCTCTGGCAAATGAACCCCGATTTCGCCGAAAAAGTGGCGCGCGGCATTGCTACCGGCGCACCACTTTCGACCAACGATCCCGTCATGAGAGGGCTTCTGGAGAAGGTCCAGCAGCAATGGGCGAACGGTGGCAAGCAGCAGGTTTGCGGCGACGTCGACCAGAGCACCCGCGAAACCCGCTATGACCTGGAAATCCAGGACACCCTGAGCCTGACCGACAGCCTGCGCCTGCTCAGCGGCATGAACTACCGCTATGATCGTGCCGACTCGCAGACCTACTTCAATGGCAGCATCGACGACCAGACCTGGCGCCTGTTCGGCCAACTGGAGTGGCGCGCCGACGAACACTGGATCCTGCAGGGTGGTGCCATGTTCGAGGACTCGCGCCTGTCCGGCAGCTCGCTGACCCCACGCGTGGCGGTCAACTACCTGATCACCCCGCGCCATGGCCTGCGTGCAGTGTATTCCGAGGCAGTGCGCTCGCCAGACATGTTCGAGAACAACGTCAACTGGAGCTACACGGTCAAGAACCTGACCCCCAACGCCTTTGGCCTGCAAAACGGCGAATACTTCGTCAAGACCCGCGGCCCGGGCGACCTCGACCAGGAACGCATGCGCTCGCGCGAACTCGGCTACAACGGCTACTTCAGCGACATCGACCTGAACATGGATGTGAAGCTGTTCTATGACGAGATCACCGGCATGATCAGCGAGCCCCTGAAGAACAACCAATACATCGCCAGCAATGCCAACAAGGCCCGTTTCAGCGGCAGCGAGGCGCAACTGGACTGGCGCCCGACCCTGCGCGACCGCCTGCGGGTGACCTACGCCTACGTGGATGCATGGGCCAGCAACCCCGCCGACCGCCGCCTCAGCGCGCGCAACAGCGGCTCGGCCGGATGGATGCGCGAGTGGGGTGCCGGTTGGTCGAGCGCGCTGTTCTATTACGGCGACGATGCGCTCAACCAGTACCGCTACGAGCGCCTGGACCTGCGCCTGGCCAAGCGTTTCCGGGTGCATGGCAGCAACCTGGAGCTGGCGGCGCTGTGGCAACAGCGCCTGGACGATGAGCCGACCACCGCAATCCAGAACCGCTACGACAGCCGCCACCGCCTGAGCGTCAGCGCGGAGCTGGAGTTCTGATGGCCCTGCTGCTGCGCCTGTTGCTGTTGTGCCTGTGGCCGATGGGGCCGCTGTTCGCCAGCGAAATCCTGTTGGTAGGCGCGGAAGACCAGCCTGGCATTCGCAGTTTCGTCGCCGCGCTGGAAAGCCGCCGGCCGCACGACCATGTACATTTCCAGACCACCGACGACCTGCCACGTCCGGGCAAGCTCAAGGCTGACCAGCGCCTGATCCTGCTGGACAACGCCGCACTGGAATGGCGCCTCGCGGAAACTGCCGGCCCGCCGGCCCTGGCCATGAGGGTCAGCCGGGTACAGGCTGAACAGCGCCTGGGAAAGTCGCGGCCCGCGTTCCTCACGCTGCTGTGGAGCGATCCGCCGCTGGGCCGGCAGTTGCGCCTGGCGCGCTACCTGCTGCCGCAGGCCCAGCGCATTGGTGTGCTGTACGGTGAGCACAGCAGCTTTCTGCTCGAAGAGCTGCGCCACGCCGCCCGCGCGCTGGACCTGGAGATCATTGCCCAGGACTGGCCCGACCCGCGCGACAGCCGCCCTTTGCAACACTTGTTGGCCAACAGTGACGTGCTGCTGGGCCTGGACGATGCCGACCTGTACAACTCCAAGACTGCGAAAAACCTGCTGTTGAGCAGCTATGGCCGGCAGATGGCGCTGATCGGCCCGAACGCCGGGTTCGTCCGCGCCGGCGCCCTGGCCAGCACTTTCAGCGACCAGGACGATTGGCTGGCGGTGCTCGACCAGTTGCTCGACCAGCCACCGGCACGCTGGCCACGCAGCCTGTACCCGGTACGCTTCGGCGTCAGCGGCAACCAGCAGGTGGCGCGCGCCCTGGGCCTTGAACCGATCGATCCGAACGCCGCCGCCAAGGCCCTGGCCGAAGGAGAACCCACCCCATGAGCAAGCGCCTGAGCTGGGACATCCACACCCGCACCCAGATCATCAGCCTCGGCCCTGCCCTGCTGTTGACCTTGCTGCTGATCAGCTTCTTCACCTTCGTGCGTATCCAGGACCTGCGCCAGGAACTGAACCACACTGGGCAACTGATCGCCAACCAGCTGGCGCCAGCCTCGGAATACGGGGTGATCTCGGGCAACAACGAAGTGCTCGAGGGCCTGATGCGCGCCACGCTCAGCATCCCCCACGTGCGCTTCCTCGAGGTGCAGGACAGCCGCAACCACATACTGGTCTATGTGGAGCAGTCCGACGAAAGTGCCAACCGCGCGCAGCGCGTCGAAGTGTTCCAGGCGCCCATCCGCCTGCAGCAGATCCGCCTGGACAGCGACTTCCTGCAACAGGGCAAAGCCACCACCCCGGCCATCGGCGACGATTACCTGGGCCGGGTCATCGTCGGCATGTCCGATGACGCCTTCAGCCAGCGCCAGCAGGAAATCGTGATCAAGGCCGGCATCCTCGCGCTGTTCGCCCTGCTGTTCACCTTCCTGCTGGCGCGCCGCCTGGCCCTGAGCCTGGCCAAGCCGATCAGCGACATGGGCCATGCGGTCAAGGCCATCCAGCAGGGCGAGTACCACACCCTGTTGCCGGTGGTCGATGACAGCGAACTGGGCCATCTGGCACGCCACATCAATAACCTGGCCCATGCCCTGGCGCAGGCCAGCAATGAACAGAAGCAGGCGATCGCCGAGCTTATCCAGGCCCGCGAGGAGGCCGAACAGGCCAACCGCGCCAAATCGGATTTCCTCGCGATGATGAGCCACGAGCTGCGCACGCCGATGAATGGCGTGCTGGGCATGCTGCAGTTGCTGGAAACCACGCAGTTGAACAGCGAGCAGGCCGAGTACACCGCGGTGGCCAGCGAATCCACCGGGCACCTGCTCAAGGTCATCAACGACATCCTCGACTTCTCGCGCATCGAACGCGCCGCGCTGCAACTGGAACACATCGACTTCAACCTTGGCGAACTGATCACCAGCAGCGTCCAGTCGTTCCAGCACAGCGCCCGACAGCGCGGCCTTGCCCTGCACCTGCAAATGCCGGCGGGTATCGAGCAGCTGCAGGTGAACGGCGATCCCACGCGCATCCGCCAGATCCTGCTTAACCTGGTCGGCAACGCGCTGAAATTCACCGAACGCGGCCAGGTTCAGGTCGAGGCGCGCTGGCAGGTGCTGGACCGCCAACTGATCTGGCTGACCTGCAGTGTGCGCGACACCGGTATCGGCATCGACAACGAACGCCTGGAAATGATGTTTGTCGCCTTCCAGCAGGCCGACAGCTCGATTTCCCGCCGCTATGGCGGCACCGGGCTGGGGCTGTCGATCGCCCGCACCCTGGCCGAACGCATGGGCGGCAAGCTGCGTGGCGAAAGCCGTAAGGGCCTGGGCTCGACCTTCACCTTGGAGATGCCTCTAGCGCTGGCCAGCCCTGCCCCGCTCTCGCTGACGCAGCCAAGCGCTGCGCCACCGGCGGTGGCCGACAATGATCAGGTGCTGCTGGTAGAGGACAATCCGGTCAACCAAAGTGTCATCGAAGCCATGCTGCGTAGCCTGGGGCTGGCGGTATGCACGGCCGAGGACGGCCTGGAGGCGGTCGAACGGGTCAGCCGGCAGCGTTTTGCCGCCGTGCTGATGGACTGCCGCCTGCCGCACCTGGACGGCTATGAAGCCACCCGGCGTATCCGCCAGCTGCCCAACGGCACCAGGCTACCGATCATCGCCCTGACCGCCAACGCCTTGCAGGGCGACCGCGAGCGTTGCATGGCGGCCGGCATGGACGACTACCTGAGCAAACCCTTGCGCCGCACCGAACTGCAGCGTGTGCTGCAGCGCTGGCTACCCGGTCAGACAACCGCGACTGGCGATAAATGCTAAAGTGCGGCAGTCTTAAACACTGGACAGGACCTTCATCGGACCTGAAAATAGACGTTTCAGTGCACACCTGTACTTCTTTCACCGGGTGCACTGTGACTTTCACCACAACGCAATAGTCTACCTGTAGGCTGCCGCCCCGAACGCGATGCGTATCGGGCCGGCCGGGAAGATTCATCCCCTGCCGCAGGGGGTTATTGAGGAGCTCGCATGACCAAACAACACGCCTTTACTCGGGAAGACCTGCTGCGCTGCAGTCGCGGTGAGCTGTTCGGCCCAGGTAATGCGCAACTGCCCGCGCCGAACATGCTGATGGTCGATCGCATCACCCATATCAGCGAAGAAGGCGGCAAGTACGGCAAAGGTGAATTGGTCGCCGAGCTGGATATCAATCCGGACCTGTGGTTCTTCGCCTGCCACTTCGAAGGCGACCCGGTAATGCCGGGCTGCCTGGGCCTCGATGCCATGTGGCAGCTGGTAGGTTTCTTCCTCGGCTGGCAGGGCCTGCCAGGCCGCGGGCGCGCCCTGGGTTCGGGCGAGGTGAAGTTCTTCGGCCAGGTACTGCCGGAAGCCAAGAAAGTCACTTACAACATTCATATCAAGCGCGTCCTGAAGGGCAAGCTGAACATGGCCATCGCCGATGGCTCGGTCAGCGTCGACGGCCGCGAGATCTACACTGCCGAAGGCCTGCGGGTCGGCGTGTTCACCTCCACTGACAATTTCTAAGGGTTATTCGCATGCGCCGCGTCGTTATCACTGGTCTGGGCATCGTATCGTGCCTGGGCAATGACAAAGCTACCGTCACCGAAAACCTGCGCAACAGCCGTCCGGGTATCCGTTACAACCCGGAATACAAGGAAATGGGGCTGCGTAGCCAGGTTTCCGGGTCCATCGACCTCAACCTCGAAGAACTGATCGACCGCAAGGTCTACCGCTTCGTCGGCCACGCTGCTGCCTACGCCTACCTGGCGATGCAGGATGCGATCAAGGACGCCGGCCTGACCGAAGAGCAGGTTTCCAACCCGCGTACCGGCCTGGTGGCGGGCTCCGGCGGCGCCTCGACCCTGAACCAGATGGAAGCGCTGGACACCCTGCGTGAGAAAGGCGTCAAGCGCGTCGGCCCATACCGCGTTACCCGCACCATGGGCAGCACCGTTTCGGCGTGCCTGGCTACCCCGTTCAAGATCAAGGGTATCAACTACTCGATCTCCTCGGCCTGCGCCACTTCGGCACACTGCATCGGCACCGCGCTGGAGCAGATCCAGTGGGGCAAGCAGGACATCGTCTTCGCCGGTGGCGGTGAAGAAGAGCACTGGAGCCAGTCGTTCCTGTTCGATGCAATGGGCGCCCTGTCGACCAAGCGCAACGAAACCCCGGAACAGGCCTCGCGCGCCTACGACGCCGACCGTGATGGCTTCGTCATCGCTGGCGGTGGCGGCATGGTGGTGGTCGAGGAGCTGGAACACGCCCTGGCCCGTGGCGCCAAGATCTACGCGGAAATCGTCGGCTACGGCGCCACTTCCGACGGCTACGACATGGTTGCCCCGAGCGGCGAAGGTGCTATCCGCTGCATGCAGCAGGCGCTGTCGACCGTCGACACTCCGATCGATTACCTGAACACCCACGGCACCTCGACCCCGGTCGGTGACGTTGCCGAGATCAAGGGCGTTCGCGCCGTGTTCGGCGACAAGGCACCGAAAATCAGCTCAACCAAGAGCCTTTCGGGCCACTCGCTGGGCGCTGCCGGCGTACACGAGGCGATCTACTGCCTGCTGATGATGGAAAACAACTTCATCGCCGGCTCCGCCAACATCGACGAGCTGGACCCGGAGGTCGCCGACCTGCCGATCCTGCGCAAGACCGAAGAAAACGCCAAGATCGACACGGTCATGAGCAACAGCTTCGGCTTCGGCGGCACCAACGCCACCCTGGTGCTCAAGCGCTGGGAAGGCAAGTAAGACGCTGCTGCGGTAAACGAAAACGCCCCGACTGGTTCGGGGCGTTTTCATTTGTGTTGCCTGTACCGGCCTCTTCGCGGGCGCGCCGTAAGCGTCCGGCGAACTCACCTTGCGTAAGTCAGGCCGGCACCCACTGATGCGGCAGCAACTGTCCGATCTCACTGGCCCGTTGGGTCGGCAGCCGCGTCAGTACATCCTTGAGATAGGCATACGGATCATGCCCATTCATGCGTGCCGACTGGATCAAACTCATGATCGCCGCCGCGCGCTTGCCGCTGCGCAGCGACCCGGCAAACAACCAGTTCGAGCGCCCGAGTGCCCATGGCCGTATCTGGTTCTCGACCTGGTTGTTGTCGATGGGCACAGCCCCATCGTCCAAGTAGCGCGTCAGCGCTACCCAGCGTTTCAGGCTGTAATCGAGGGCTTTGGCTGTGGCTGATCCGTTGGGCACCAAGTCGCGCTGGGCCAACATCCAGTCATGCAGTGTTTTGAGGATCGGCACCGCCAATTCTTGTCGTATTCGCCAGCGCTCTTCATCACTCATGTCCCGCGCCTGACGTTCGACCTCGTACAAGCCGCTGATCGAGTGCAGTGCCTGTTCGGCCAGCTGACTTTTGTTCGCTACGTGCAGATCAAAGAACTTGCGACGGGCGTGAGCCATGCAGCCGATTTCAGTGATGCCTTGCTCAAATCCGGCCTTGTAGCCAGCGAAGTCATCGCAAACCAGCTTACCGTTCCAGTCGCCCAGGAAGTTGCGTGCATGTTGTCCGGCACGGCTTGGGCTGAAGTCGTAAACCACCGCGTTGAGCGCCGAAAACGGCGTCGTGCTGTACGCCCAGACATAGGCCCGGTGGGTTTTCTTCTCGCCTGGCGCAAGCATTTGCACCGGTGTTTCATCGGCGTGAATCACACCCTGGTTCAGCACCGCTTCACGCAGAGCATCAACTAGCGGCTGAAGTCTCACGCCAGTTTGTCCGACCCATTGCGCCAAGGTCGAACGAGCAATTGCCAGTCCGGCGCGACCAAAGATTTTCTCCTGCCGGTACAGCGGCAAGTGATCGGCAAACTTGGCCACCATCACGTGGGCCAACAAACCTGCGGTCGGGATACCTTTGTCGATAACCTGCGCCGGCACCGGCGCCTGAATCAGGGTTTCGCACTGACGGCAGGCCCATTTACCACGCACATGTTGCTCGACGGTAAATACGCCCGGCGTGTAATCCAGCTTCTCGCTGACGTCTTCGCCGATGCGTTGAAGTTGGCAGCCGCAGGCGCACTGGGTGTTTTCAGGTTCGTGACGAATTACTGTGCGTGGAAACTGCGGCGGCAAGGGCGCTCGTTTCGGGGACTGCCGTGGTTCGGCCTGTGGCGCAGCTGGGAGAAGCTGTTTCAGCTCGGCCTCGATAGCCTCAAGGTCGGTGTCGAGCAGGTCATCCAGCAAGCTGCTTTGCGCCGGGCTGATTTGCTCGCTGCGCTTGGCAAACTTGTGGCGTTTGAGCAGGGCGATTTCGAACTTGAACTGTTCGATGAGGATTTCATCGTTCTGGATCTTTCTGCTCATCGCCTCGACCTGGGACTGCAATTGCAACGCCTGTGCCGCCAAGGCACGAAGCTGTTCCGGGGTCATCTGGTCGAGGTTGGGCGAGAAAGTCATACCGCCGATTGTGCCAGAGCAGGCGCGGGACGACGACAAGTAGACCGGCCAAATGGCCGGCGGTTACAGCACGGTAATCACACCGCCTGCACCAACGCGCTGCCACGGCAGGCCCAGTACCAACGCCTGGAGTTGTTCGCTGTCGAGTTCGACCTCACTGCCATGACGAATGCCGGGCCAGTGGAACTTGCCTTGGTTCAGTCGCCGCGCCGCAAGCCAGATGCCCACGCCGTCGTGCACCAGCACTTTCATCCGGTTGGCCCGGCGATTGGCGAACAGATAAGCGCAGTGCGGCTTCGCCGCACCGAACACCGCAATCACCCGAGCCAGTGCCGTCTCGGTGCCGGCGCGCATGTCCATCGGCTCGGTGGCCAGCCAGATGTCATCGATGCGGATCATTGAGCGACAGCCCGAACAAATTGTGCGCAGCCCTCGGGATCTGAGGCTGGCCATTTCACCGTGATCACTTGCCCGGCCACGGGCAATTCGATGATCACTGACGCCTCGACTGGCCGTTTAGGTGCGGCTTTTAGCGGGACGAAAGCCGGTAGTGAAGCCGCTGCGGGCTGATCTCGATAGAGCGGCAGCCATTTGCGGATGACGTTGGCATTGATGCCGTGGCTGATGGCGACACTGGACACGGTTGCGCCAGGTTGCAGGCATTCCTGAACGACCTGGGCTTTGAATGGCTTGGGATAAGAGCTTCGTTGGCGCATGGAAATCCTGGCGATAAGGGTGATCGCGTCCGCTTAAAAATACGCGGACACCATCGCCCTTAATGCTGGAGTTCGGAAGGTGAGTTCGCCGGACGCTTACGGCGCGCCCGCTCCCACAGGTACAGCACCGGTTTCAACAGCAGCGCGGCCCCTGTGGGAGCGGGTTTACCCGCGAAAGGGCCGGCACAGGCGAAATACTATTGCTTGGGCAACACATCCAGAAAATTCTCCCTGGCCACCTTGTTGGCAACTTGTTCCGGCAATGCATCCAGAAACGGCCTGAACCCGTGCATCTGCTCCCCAAGGCTACCAAACCGCCCCACCACATCCGAACCCAGCATGAACCGTTCCGGGAACCTCTCGACCAGTGCCAGCCACTCCTTGCGCGGTACCCCCTGGCCATCCAGCAGATAGGGTTTCAGCACGCTCCACGACAAATCGACATACAGGTTCGGGTAATCCTCCAGCAACCGCGTCAGCACCGGCAGCAGAAAGTCCATTTGCGTCTGGTGCCGGTGAATCTCCATGCTGCTGCCGGCGTGCGCCCAGATGAACCGCGTGTGCGGGTGATTGCGCAGCGGCTGTTCGATCTCCGCCAGGTACAGCGGGTTACGCTCGCGCTTGGAGGTGATGTTGGAATGCAGCAGCACCGGCAGGTCGCGCTCGGCCGCCAGGTGGTAGATACGCGCCATGGCTTCGTTGTTGGCGCGCGGCGTGTCACCGCTGGTCAGAGCAGTCAGGTCATCGTGGCGGGTGAACACCTCGCCAATGCCCTGCCACAGCCCCGGATGCAGATCGAGCATGCGCTCGATATGGCTGGCGGCGTTCTTGTCCACCGGATTGAAGCCGGCCAGGAACGGATGAAAGCGCTTGCGCTGCTCGTCGGGCAGTTGCTGTAGCGCCGCAGCCACGTAGGTATCGGTGGCGCTGTACCAGTAGGCTTCGGCGTCATCCCCAGCGTAATAGCGTGGGCGCTTGGGCTCGTCTTCATGCCACTTCTTGGCCACCGGCACGCCGGAAATCATCGACTGCTCGATACCGGCGGCATCCATGGCCTTGATCAGCGCAGGCATGCCTTCGCTTTCCTGGAAGAAGTCGACGTAGTGCAGGTGAGCATCACTGTAGCGGTAGTCGCGTGCCTGCGCCGCTTGGCACAGCCAGGTGGATAACAGCACGCAGGCCAACGCTCTCACGATCATGATGAAGCTTCCTTTTCCGGGTATCAGATCTCTAGACCGGCCGGCCTGCGAGACGGTTCAGCCGGGGCGGGCAAACCGCTATGCTTGGGGCATTTCCACCTTGCCTGGAGCCTTCCCATGAGCAGCCCCCTGGTCATCCGCCCACGTGCCGAATCGGTCGAGGGCCAGCCGATCCTGCGCCCGCTGCCATCAGCCCAGTGTCGCAGCGTCGGCCCGTTCGTGTTTTTCGACCACATGCTCGAAACCGACTATGCCCCGGGGCATGGCATGGACATCCGCCAGCACCCGCATATCGGCCTGTCGACCCTTACCTACCTGTTCGAAGGGGCAATCCTGCACAAGGACAGCCTCGGCTCGGCGCAGCGGGTGCTGCCGGGCGACGTCAGCTGGATGACCGCAGGCAGCGGCGTGGCCCATGTCGAGCGCACGCCTGAAGATGCCCTGGCCCATGGCTCACGCCTGCACGGGCTGCAGGTATGGCTGGCGTCGCCACGCGAGCATGAACAAGGCCCGGCAAGCTACAGCCACCACCCGGCGGCGAGCCTGCCGGTCAGCGACAGCCTGGGGGTACGCATCTGCATGATCGCTGGCAGCGGGTTCTGCCTGGAATCGCCGGTGCCAGTGCTCTCCCCTACCCTGTACGCGCATGTACAGATGCAACCGGCAACCACGCTACTGGTGCCGAACGAGCATGCGCAGCGGGCGCTGTACCTGCTTGATGGTGAGCTGGTGATGAACGATGAGGATGTGGAACCCTGCAGCCTGGTGGTCCTGCCCGAGGGTGAAGAGGTGACGCTGTATGCGGAGGGTGAGTGCCAGCTGGTGCTGATTGGTGGCGCACCACTGGATGGGCCGCGGCGGATGAACTGGAACTTTGTCGCCAGTGATGTGGAGCTGATCGAACAGGCCCGGGCCAAGTGGGCTGCGGGGGATTGGCCGGTGGTGCCAGGGGAAACCTCGCGAATCGAGTTGCCTAGGTGAAAGGGGGGCGTTTTTGCGACCCATTCGCGGGTAAACCCGCTCCCACAGACAGCGCAGTACCTGTGGGAGCGGTTTACCCGCGAATGGGCTGCAAAGCAGCCCCGTGCAATCTCAGCGCTGGAAAACTTCGGTCAGCAGGTTATGCATCGCCCGGAACGCCCGCTCCGAGGTACGCCGGTCATACTGCATCTTGCCCGGCACGTTGGCGCTCGGGTCGGTAAACGAGTGCACCGCGCCGCCATAGCTCAGCAATTGCCAGTCAACCTTGGCCGCGTTCATCTCCTCCTCGAACGCCGGCAACTGCTCCTTCGGCACCAGTGGATCGGAAGCGCCGTGCAGCACCAGCACCGAGCCCTTGATGCGCTTGGCATCTTCCGGATTCGGCGTGTCCAGCGTGCCATGGAACGACACCGCTGCACGCAAATCGGCGCCGGTACGGGCCAGCTCCAGTGCACAGCAGCCACCAAAGCAGAAACCAAACGTGCCGACCTTGCCCGGCTCCAGAAGCACCTTCGACTGCCCCAACAGTTGCGCCAGGGCTTCCTGCATGCGCTTGCGCAGCTCGCCACGATCGTTCTTCAACGGCATCATCGCCGCGCCGGCCTCGTCCGCGTTGGACGGACGCACCGATTGTCCGTACAGGTCGGCAATCAGCACCACATAACCTTTCTCGGCCACTTCCTTGGCGATGCGCTCGGCACCTTCGCCGATACCCATCCAGTTCGGCGCCATCACCAGACCTGGCCGCCCCAGCGCGCCCGGCTCGTATACCAGGCGGCTTTCATACGCCTTGCCGGACAGGTGATAGACCAGCGATTCGACGATTACTTTGCTCATCAAGCACTCCTTTGGCACTCGTCATCAATATGCTCGCCATGAAAAAAGCCCGCCGAAGCGGGCTTTCCTATGCATCAACTCAAGCAGACAGTTCGACCAGCAGCTTGTTCAGGCGACGAACGTAAGCCGCCGGGTCCTTCAAGCTGTCACCGGCCGCCAGGGCCGCCTGATCGAACAGGATGTGCGACAGCTCGGCGAAGCGGTCTTCGCTCTGCTCGTTGTCCAGCTTCTCGATCAGCGGGTGGGTCGGGTTGAACTCGAAGATCGGCTTGGACTCCGGCACCTTCTGCCCGCTGGCTTCGAGGATCTGGCGCATCTGCAGACCCAGGTCCTGTTCACCGATGGCAAGGATCGCCGGCGAGTCGGTCAGGCGGTGCGACACGCGCACTTCGGCCACGCTGTCACCCAGCGCGCCCTTCAGGCGCTCGACCAGGCCTTCCTTGTCCTTGGCGACTTCTTCCTGGGCCTTCTTGTCTTCTTCCGAGTCCAGCTTGCCCAGGTCCAGGTCGCCACGGGCGACGTCGACAAAGGCCTTGCCGTCGAACTCGTTCAGGTAGCTCATCAGCCACTCGTCGATACGGTCGGTCAGCAGCAGCACTTCGATGCCTTTCTTGCGGAAGACTTCCAGGTGCGGGCTGTTCTTGACCTGCGCGTACGACTCGCCGGTGAGGTAGTAGATCTTGTCCTGGCCTTCCTTGACGCGAGCCAGGTAGTCCGCCAGGGCGACGCTCTGCTCGCCGCTGTCGTCCTGGGTGGAAGCGAAGCGCAGCAGGCCGGCGATCTTTTCCTTGTTGGCGAAGTCTTCGGCCGGGCCTTCCTTCAGCACCTGACCGAAGTTCTTCCAGAAGCCCTTGTACTGCTCGGGCTCGTTCTTCGCCAGCTTCTCCAGCATGTCCAGCACGCGCTTGGTCAGCGCGGTCTTCATCGAGTCGATGATCGGGTCTTTCTGCAGGATTTCACGCGACACGTTCAGCGACAGGTCGTTGGAGTCGACCACACCCTTGATGAAGCGCAGGTACAGCGGCAGGAACGATTCGGCCTGGTCCATGATGAACACGCGCTGCACGTACAGCTTCAGGCCGCGTGGCGCTTCGCGCTGGTACAGGTCGAACGGCGCGCGGGCCGGCACGTACAGCAGCGAGTTGTATTCGAGCTTGCCTTCTACCTTGTTGTGGCTCCAGGCCAGCGGGTTTTCGAAGTCATGGCCGATGTGCTTGTAGAACTCCTGGTATTCCTCGTCCTTGATTTCGGTACGCGGACGGGTCCACAGGGCGCTGGCACGGTTGACGGTTTCCCACTCTTCGGCCGGCTGCTCTTCGCCTTCGGCGGTAGCTTGCTCTTTCAGCAGCTGGATCGGCATGGCGATGTGGTCGGAGTACTTCTTGACCACGTTGCGCAGGCGCCAGCCATCGGCGAACTCCTGCTCGCCCTTCTTCAGGTGCAGGACGATGCGGGTGCCGCGCTGTGGCTTGTCGATGGTGGCGACTTCGAACTCACCTTCGCCCTTCGACGACCAGTGCACGCCTTCAGCGGCCGGCTGGCCGGCACGGCGGCTGTACACGTCGACCTTGTCGGCAACGATGAACGCGGAGTAGAAGCCCACACCGAACTGACCGATCAGGTGCGAGTCCTTCTTCTGGTCACCGGTGAGGTTCTTCATGAAGTCGGCAGTGCCGGACTTGGCGATGGTACCCAGGTGGGCGATGACGTCTTCGCGGCTCATGCCGATGCCGTTGTCCTCGAGGGTCACGGTACCGGCGTCCTTGTCGAAGCTCAGGCGAATCTTCAGGTCGGCGTCGCCTTCGAACAGCTCTGGCTTGGCCAGGGCCTCGAAACGCAGCTTGTCGGCGGCGTCGGAGGCGTTGGAGATCAATTCACGCAGGAAGATCTCCTTGTTCGAATACAGGGAATGGATCATGAGGTGCAGCAGCTGCTTTACCTCGGTCTGGAAGCCCAGCGTTTCTTTTTGAGTCTCCACACTCATGGTCTTCAAAACTCCGATCTGATGGCAGTTGACGCCTGGCGGCCAGGTTGGCCAGCGTTTAGCGGCGGATGTCATGCAGATGGGGGCTGCCCGGATGATTTCAAGGGCTTTTCCGGTTCGATCTTGAAATGGGCCCGAGCCGTGGCGATCGGCGACTGCCTGTCCCCCTGCCAGGCGGTGATGGCCACATTGGTCACCCGCCGGCCCTGGCGCCAAAGCTGGCATTGGGCGTAGGTATCGCGAAAGTGCCCGGCGCGCAGGTAATCGATGGAAAAGTCGATGATCTTCGGAATGCTTGCGCTCTCGCTGAAGATCAGCAGGTACAGCGCTGCCGACAGTTCCATGAAGCCCGCGATCACCCCACCATGGATGGCCGGCAGCAGCGGGTTGCCGATGTTGTCCTGGTTGGCCGGCAGGCGGAACAGCAGGTCATCGCCCTCACGCTCGCATTCAATGCCGATCAGGCCGGCATAGGGGATCAGCGCCAGCAAGGGCCGATAGTCTCCCGCCGCGTGGGCAGCGTTGAGCTGTTGGCGAACCTCGTACGGAATCATGCCCCGCCCTCCTTCAGGCTGTTGCCGAAGCGGAGGCCACCCTTGATTTCCTGGCCCAGGCGCATGAACGTGCCCACCACCTGGCAGATAGGCTGGGCGGGGTCATCCTGATAGGCCGTGCCACGGGTGAAGATCACATCGCGGGTGACTCGGTAGCATTGGGCATGGCCGTAGATGTCCTTGCCGGCCTCGGCCGGGTGCATGTAGTCGATGCGCAGGTCCAGTGTCGGGCACACCTCGAAGCGCGGCAGCACGCAGAGCGTGGCCATGCCGCAGGTGGTGTCCATCAGCGTGGTCAGCGCGCCGCCATGCACGGCGCCGGTCTGCGGGTTGCCGACGATGGCCGCAGACCATGGCAGCACCAAGGTCATGCCATCGGCATTGGTTTGCGCCACACGCATTTGCAACAACTGACAATGTTTCAGGGCCGAGAGAAAGCGCTCGGCCATGGCCATCAAGGTTGAATCGCTCATTGGCTGTTTCCCTGCGCATTGCCGCATCGGCATAAAATCGTTAAAAAGTCTATATAGAACGGGGCGTTATATATGTGTAATCTTCGCGGAACTTATTCCGCATAGTTGCACTCGAAGGAACAAGTCACTTATTTCACCAAGGAGAAACACCCCCATGCGTAAACCTTTTGCTTTTGCTCTGATGCTGGCTGCTGCCATGGGCCTGGCTGCTTGCGATAAAGCGAGCGAAGACAAAGCCCAGGACGCACAGCAACACGCCGAGCAAGCCCAGGAAAAAGCGGGCGAAGCTCAGGATAAGATGAACGAGGCTGCCAAGGAAAACGCCGAAGCCGCCAAAGATCAGGCCGAAGCCGAGCAGAAGGCCGCCGAAGAAGCCGCTCCGGCTACTCCGGCTCCGGAAGCCGCTCCTGCTGCTCCAGCCGAACCTGCCAAGCAGTAATCGGCTAAAACAAAAAAACCCGACATTGTCGGGTTTTTTGGTGCCTGAAACTTAAGGGTTAAACGTTTCAGGTTCCTGGTGCGGTGTTTTCCCTGGCAGTTTCGATCGAAATACTTTCGGTAGGTGTGAACACCATCACATCCAATACATCCGAATGGAACTCGCGGCGGTACAGAATCAGCACTACCCCGACACTCATGACCATGAACAACCATGGGCTGATGAACCAGCTCAACATGGCCATGCCGAAGTAATAGGAACGCAGGCCCAGGTTGAACTGGTTGGCGGCAAGCGACAGCACCCGCGCCGCCCGCGAGGCGAATGCCTTGCGTTCAAGTTCATTGACCAGCCGTTCACCGATCATCGGCGCCGAACCCACCAGTACTGCCGCGAAGTTGTATTGGCGCATGCACCAGCTGAAGGTGAAAAAGGCATAGACAAAAACCATGGCCAGGCACAGCAGCTTGATCTCCGACATGCCCTGGGAGGTCTGCTGCACCAGCGGCAGGTCGGCCAGCAGCGACAGCGCCCGGTCGGAAGCCCCGAGCACGGTGAGGATACCGGCGAGGATGATCAGGGTGCTGGAGGCGAAGAACGAGGCGTTGCGCTCGAGGTTGCCGATCACGCTGGCATCGGCAATGCGGTTGTCGCGCAGCAGCATGCGGCGCATCCAGTCTTCGCGATACAGGTGCAGCACGCTGGCCAGGCACGCGGTGTCGCGGCCCTTCCAGATGGCATAGCGGGTGTAACCGCCCCAGCACAGGGCGAACCAGATGATGGCCAAAAGGTTGTTGAAGTTGCTTTGGATGAAGTTCATGCACGGTTCCCGGGAGGGCCAGATACCTGAAGGATAGGGACCGGATTTCGACGCTGGCAAGCGGCAAAAGGCACACATCCATCCTGATATTTGCACTGCTCATCCCGGGCTCTTCGCGGGCACGTCCGCTCCCACAGGTACAGCGCCAATTCTGAGGATTGCGCTTGACCTGTGGGAGCGGGCGTGCCCGCGAAGAGGCCGGTACAAGCAAACAAAAAGCCCCGCATCCTTTCAGATACGGGGCTCTTGAGTTTCCACCCTTGGCGAGCACCCTTCGGCTTGTGGCCGGTGCCGCCCTCAGGCTTCGACTATCAGGCCAGCGCTTCGCGCGGCTTGCCGAGCATGCGGTCGCAGGCCACGGCGCCAACCAGGGTCACCACCGAAGGCACCAGCCAGGCCAGGCCCTGGTCGCTCAGCGGCAGGTGGGCCATGAAGTCCGGCAGCACGTGGGCAATGCTGCTGCCCTTGATCGCGTCGACCATGCCGAACAGCAGCGATACCAGCATCACTGGCGCCAGGATGCGGGTTGGCGAATTCCACAGGTCCTTCACGAAGCTCAGCCCGACCACCACGATGCACGGCGGGTAGATCGCCGTAAGCACCGGGATCGAAAACATGATCAGCTTGGTCAGGCCGAGATTGGAGATCAACAGCGAGGAGCCCGCCAGGATCACCACCAGTGCACGGTACGACAGCGGCAGGATCTGGCTGAAGTACTCGGCGCAGGCACAGGTCAGGCCAACGGCGGTCACCAGGCAGGCCAGCGCGATCAGCACGGCGAGGAAACCGCTCCCCAGGGAACCGAAGGTGTGCTGCACATAGGCATGCAGTACCGCCGCACCGTTGGTAGCGTCAGCCGCGATCTCGTGGCTGGTTGCACCCAGTCGGAACAGGCTGATGTACACCAGGGCCAGACCGACACCGGCGATCAGGCCGGCGATGATGGCATAGCGGGTAATCAGTTTCGGCGACTCGACACCGCGCGAGCGGATGGCGTTGACGATGACGATACCGAACACCAGGGCACCCAGGGTGTCCATGGTCAGGTAACCATCGGAGAAGCCCTTGGAGAACGCTGCGGCGGCATAGGCCGGCTGCGCTTCACCAATGGTACCGGCAGGCAGCGCGAAGGCGGCGATGCCCAGCACCGCCAGGGCGATGATCTTCAACGGTGCCAGGAAGCGGCCCACGGTGTCGAGCAGCTTGCCCGGGTACATGGACACGGCCAGTACCACGAGAAAATACACCAGGCTGTAGATGAACAACGCCAGGGGGCTTTCACCGGTCAGCGGCGCAACACCCACTTCGAACGATACGGTCGCGGTGCGCGGGGTGGCGAACAGCGGGCCGACCGACAGGTAGCACACGGCCGCCAGCAGGCCACCGAAGAACTTGCCGATCGGGCTGCTCAGGGCATCCATGCCGCCGCCGACCTTGGCCAGGGCGACCACGGTGATGACCGGCAGGCCTACGGCGGTAACCAGGAAGCCAAGGGCCGCCATCCATACGTGCGGGCCAGACTGCAGACCGACGATAGGCGGGAAGATGATGTTGCCAGCGCCCACGAAAAGCGCAAACGTCATAAAGCCAAGCGCCAGGATATCCTGGCCTTTGAGAACTTTCATTTAAGGTAGTACCACACTGCTGAAATCGGGATTCGAGAGGGGATTTCCCTTTGGATGAGGGGAAATGCTGCCCGGCTTGATAGGCCAGACCCGTTTAGCGTGTCGTTCCCTTTTGGGGTACGGGCACAGAGTGAGCGCGTAATGTAACTGTTTTGTCAGTCAAACGCACTGGCACAGTACTGCTTGTCCGATGTGCGTACATGTTTGTCGTCTGTGCGACCGAGGACAGCGAGAATTATCCTCGAATTGAAACATTCGTCTGCGTGAAAATTCCTATCAAAGCCATCGAAAAATCCATGTTGCCTGTACCGGCCTCTTCGCGGGCTTGCCCGCTCCCACAGGGGATCACCACAGCCCCGGAAAGTGGAGATCTCATGTGGGGGCGGGCAAGCCCGCGAAGAGGCCGGCACAGGAATTCCCCCCAGAAACGACAAAGGCCACCCGAAGGTGGCCTCTGTGCGCGTGGGGGGTATAGCAGTATTACTTCTTGACTTCCCAGCCAGTCAGCTCGGCCAGGGCCTTGCCGATGTCAGCCAGGGAACGCACGGTCTTCACACCAGCGTCCTGCAGAGCGGCGAACTTCTCGTCCGCAGTGCCCTTGCCGCCGGAGATGATGGCGCCAGCGTGACCCATGCGCTTGCCCGCAGGTGCGGTAACACCAGCGATGTAGGAAACGACAGACTTGGTGACGTTGGCCTTGATGTAGGCCGCAGCTTCTTCTTCAGCCGAACCGCCGATCTCGCCGATCATGACGATCGCTTCGGTCTTCGGGTCTTCCTGGAACAGCTTCAGGATGTCGATGAAGTTGGAGCCCGGGATCGGGTCACCGCCGATGCCGACGCAGGTCGACTGGCCGAAGCCGGCGTCGGTGGTCTGCTTCACAGCTTCGTAGGTCAGGGTGCCGGAACGCGAAACGATACCGACCTTGCCTGGCAGGTGGATGTGGCCTGGCATGATGCCGATCTTGCACTCGCCCGGGGTGATGACACCTGGGCAGTTAGGGCCGATCAGGGTCACGCCCAGCTCGTCGCACTTGACCTTGGCATCCAGCATGTCCAGGGTAGGAATGCCTTCGGTGATGCACACGATCAGCTTGATGCCGCCGAAGGCAGCTTCCAGGATCGAGTCCTTGCAGAAAGGAGCCGGAACGTAGATCACCGAAGCATCAGCGCCGGTAGCTTCCACAGCTTCTTTCACAGTGTTGAACACTGGGAGGCCCAGGTGGGTGGTGCCACCCTTGCCTGGGGTTACGCCGCCGACCATCTTGGTGCCGTAGGCGATGGCCTGTTCGGAGTGGAAAGTACCCTGCGAGCCGGTGAAGCCCTGGCAGATGACTTTGGTGTCTTTATTGATCAGGACGCTCATTACTTGCCCTCCGCAGCTTTGACAACTTGTTGAGCAGCGTCGGTCAGGCTGGTTGCCGCAATGATGTTCAAACCGCTTTCTGCCAGTACTTTAGCGCCCAGTTCGGCGTTGTTGCCTTCAAGGCGAACGACAACCGGAACTTTCACGCCGACTTCTTTCACTGCACCGATGATGCCTTCGGCAATCATGTCGCAGCGAACGATGCCGCCGAAGATGTTGACCAGAACGGCCGCGACATTGCTGTCGGACAGAATGATCTTGAACGCTTCGGTAACGCGCTCTTTGGTAGCACCACCACCAACGTCGAGGAAGTTGGCCGGTTTGCCGCCGTGCAGGTTGACGATGTCCATGGTACCCATGGCCAGGCCGGCACCGTTGACCATGCAGCCGATGTTGCCTTCGAGGGCAACGTAGTTCAGTTCGAACTTGGCAGCGTGGGCTTCACGGGCGTCGTCCTGCGACGGGTCGTGGAAGGTTTTCAGCTTAGGCTGACGGTACATGGCGTTGGCGTCGATGTTGATCTTGGCATCGAGGCAGTGCAGGTCGCCGTCGGCCTTGATCACCAGCGGGTTCACTTCCAGCAGGGCCAGGTCGTGATCCTTGAACAGCTTGGCCAGACCAACGAAGATCTTGGCGAACTGTTGAACTTGCTTGCCTTCCAGGCCCAGCTGGAACGCCAGCTCGCGACCCTGGAACGGCTGAGCGCCGACCAGCGGGTCGATGGTGGCCTTGAGGATCTTCTCAGGCGTTTCGTGAGCGACTTTCTCGATGTCCACGCCACCTTCGGTGGAAGCCATGAACACGATACGGCGGCTCGAACGATCGACTACAGCGCCCAGATACAGCTCTTTGGCGATGTCAGTGCAGGATTCGACCAGAATCTTGGAGACGGGTTGACCGTTGGCATCGGTCTGGTAGGTAACCAGATTCTTGCCCAACCACTGTGCAGCGAACGCCTTGGCGTCTTCTTTGCTGCGAACCAGCTTGACGCCGCCCGCCTTACCGCGACCACCCGCGTGAACCTGGGCTTTTACCACCCACTCGTTCCCGCCGATCTTGTCGCAGGCTTCTGCAGCTTGCTCAGGGGTATCGACAGCGAAACCCTTGGAAACTGGCAGGCCGTACTCAGCGAACAGCTGCTTACCCTGATACTCGTGAAGATTCATGCTTTTTACCGTCTTCGTTAGGTACTGCGCTTCGGCGCTGCGCCATCACTGGCGCCGCACCACCTGTGACCGTTGACCCCGGGTTTTCCCGTGTGATCCGGTCCGGCGGACTTTCCGCGGTGAGTCATGCACGCAAGACTCACGACGGGCAGCCCGCCGTGGTTTCTTATAATTAACGCTTCTTACGGTTGGCCACGTGAATGGCGCCGCCATTCACTGCCAGCGCTGCTTCATGCAACGCTTCGGACAGGGTCGGATGGCTGAAGACCATCATGCCCAGATCCTCGGCACTGGTGCCGAATTCCATTGCGATTGCGCCCTGCTGCACCAGTTCGGCAGCCGATGGGCCAATCACGTGTACACCCAGGACGCGGTCGGTCTTGGCATCGGCGATGACCTTGACGAAACCACCGGTGTCGTTGGCAGCCATCGCACGGCCGCTGGCCGCGAACGGGAAGGTGCCCACGTTAACCTCAACGCCTTCGGCCTTCAAGGCCTGTTCGGTCTTGCCGACCCACGCGATTTCCGGGTGGGTGTAGATGACCGACGGAATCAGGTCGTAGTTCATCTGGGCCTTGTGGCCCTTGATGCGCTCGACCACCATGATGCCCTCTTCCGAGGCCTTGTGGGCCAGCATCATACCGCGCACCACGTCACCGATGGCATACACGCCCGGTACGCTGGTAGCGCAGTAGTCGTCGACGAAGATGTAGCCACGCTCATCGATGGTCACACCGCTGTCGGCAGCCAGCAGGTCGGTGGTCACCGGGCGACGGCCGACCGCGACGATCAGCTTGTCGAAGGTGATCTTCTGCTCGCCGTTGGCGTCGGTGTAGGTCACTTCGACTTCGTTGCCGTTGACTTTCGAACCGGTGACGCGCGCACCCAGCTTGATGTCCAGGCCTTGCTTGGTCAGGGTCTTCTGGGCTTCTTTCGACACGGCGGTGTCGGCAGCCATCAGGAAGGTGTCCAGGGCTTCCAGGACGGTGACTTCAGCACCCAGGCGAGCCCATACCGAGCCCAGCTCCAGGCCGATCACGCCAGCACCGATAACGCCCAGGCGCTTCGGCACGGCCTGGAATTCCAGGGCGCCGGTGGAGTCGACGATGACGTTCTGGTCGACCGGAGCCGGTGGAATGTCGATCGGGCGCGAGCCGGAAGCCAGGATCACGTTCTCGGCTTCGATGACTTCGGTGGTGCCGTCAGCCTTGGTGACTTCGACTTTCTTGCCGGCCAGCAGCTTGCCGTGGCCCTGGATCGAAGTAACGCCGTTGGCCTTGAACAGGGTGGCAACGCCACCGGTCAGGTTCTTGACGATGCCAGCCTTGCGGCCAACCATCGCGGCGACGTCCATCTTCACTTCACCAGTGGAGATACCGTGGACGTTGAAGCTCTCTTTGGCTTCCTTGTACTTCCAGGAGCTGTCCAGCAGCGCCTTGGAAGGAATGCAACCTACGTTCAGGCAGGTGCCGCCCAGGGCCAGCTTGCCCTCGGCGTCGGTGTACTTCTCGATACAGGCAGTCTTCAGACCAAGTTGTGCGGCCTTGATGGCAGCAACATAGCCGCCAGGACCTGCACCAATCACCACTACGTCGAATTTCTGGGTCATAAAAGATTCCTTATCAGCTACAAGCTACAAGCCGCGGACCGCGCGGCATGGCTTCCTGCGAAGCCAGGGCCGGCACGGTACGCAGCCAGAGGGTTAGATGTCCAGCAGCAGGCGAGACGGATCTTCCAGCAGGTTCTTGATGGTGACCAGGAAGGTTACCGCTTCCTTGCCGTCGATCAGGCGGTGATCGTACGACAGCGCCAGGTACATCATCGGGCGAATCACAACCTGACCATTGATGGCCATCGGGCGCTGGATGATGTTGTGCATGCCGAGAATGGCGGCCTGCGGCGGGTTGACGATCGGGGTCGACATCATCGAACCGAAGGTACCACCGTTGGTGATGGTGAAGGTGCCGCCAGTCATCTCTTCGATGGCCAGCTTGCCATCACGAGCCTTCTTGCCGAAGGTGGCGATGCCGTTCTCGATTTCCGCCAGGCTCATCGACTCGGCGTTACGCAGTACCGGTACCACCAGGCCACGGTCGCTGGACACGGCAACGCCGACGTCGGCGTAGCCGTGGTAGACGATATCGTTGCCATCGATCGAGGCGTTGACAGCCGGGAAGCGCTTCAGGGCTTCGGTGGCAGCCTTGACGAAGAACGACATGAAGCCCAGGCGCACGCCGTTGTGGGTCTTCTCGAACAGGTCCTTGTACTTCGAACGCAGGGCCATGACTTCGGTCATGTCGACTTCGTTGAAGGTGGTCAGCATGGCCATGCTCGACTGGGCTTCGACCAGACGCTCGGCGATCTTGGCGCGCAGGCGGGTCATCGGCACGCGCTTCTCGGTGCGGTCGCCAGCGGCAACGACAACCGGGGCAGCAGCGGCAGCGGCGGCAGGCTTGGCAGCTGCAGCAGGCGCCGACTTCTTGTTGGCGACGGCAGCGACGACGTCTTCCTTGGTGATGCGACCACCTTTGCCGGTGCCGGCAACGGCAGCCAGGTCGATGCCGTTCTCTTCAGCCAGCTTGCGCGCGGCCGGGGCGGCAACCGGGTCTTCTTCGCCAGCGTCGGCAGCAGCGGCAGCCGGGGCAGCAGCGGCCGGGGCGGCAGCTGGTGCAGCAGCGGCAGCACCGCCTTCAACGATCGAACCCAGTACTTCGTCGGACAGGACGGTGTCGCCCTCGCCCTTGACGATGGCGCCCAGCACGCCGTCGGCGGTGGCCAGTACTTCCAGGACGACCTTGTCGGTCTCGATGTCGACGATCAGCTCGTCACGCTTGACGGCATCGCCCGGCTGCTTGTGCCAGGTGGCAACGGTGCCATCGGCAACCGATTCCGGGAAGGTTGGGGCTTTGATCTCGATAGCCATTATCTGTGTTTCCTTAAATTCGGTTTCAGGTGCGCGAAGGCATTAAACAGTGAAGGCGTCTTGCAGCAGTTTTTCCTGCTGTTCGGCGTGCTTCGATGCGTAACCACAGGCTGGCGCGGCGGAAGCGTCGCGGCCGGCGTATTCCAGGACCAGTGCCTTGTTGTGGCGGCCCAGGATACGGCGCATGTGGTGCTGGCTGCTGTACCAGGCGCCCTGGTTCATCGGCTCTTCCTGACACCAGACCGCATGCTTGAGGTTGGTGTAAGGCGCCAGGATTTCGACCAGGTCGTCCTCAGGGAACGGATACAGCTGCTCGATACGCACGATGGCGATGTCTTCGCGGCCTTCGGCACGGCGTTTTTCCAGCAGGTCGTAGTAAACCTTGCCGCCGCACAGGACCAGGCGTTCGACCTTGGCCGGATCGAGGCTGTCGATTTCCGGGATCACGGTCTGGAACGAGCCTTCTGCCAGGTCTTCCAGGGTCGAGATGGCCAGCTTGTGGCGCAGCAGCGACTTCGGCGTCAGCACGATCAGCGGCTTGCGCAGCGGACGGATGACCTGGCGACGCAGCAGGTGGTAGATCTGGGCCGGGGTGGTCGGTACGCAGACCTGGATGTTGTGCTCGGCGCACAGCTGCAGGTAACGCTCCAGGCGCGCGGAGGAGTGCTCCGGGCCCTGCCCTTCATAACCGTGTGGCAGCAGCATGGTCAGACCGCACAGACGGCCCCACTTGTGCTCGCCGCTGGTGATGAACTGGTCGATCACCACTTGCGCACCGTTGGCGAAGTCACCGAACTGGGCTTCCCAGATCACCAGCGCGTTCGGCGTGGTGGTCGAGTAGCCGTATTCGAAGGCCAGTACCGCTTCTTCCGACAGGAAGGAGTCGTACAGTTCGAACTGAGGCTGGCCCGGGAACAGGTTCTTCAGCGGTACGTAGGTGCTGGCGTCCTTCTGGTTGTGCAGCACCGCGTGACGGTGCGAGAAGGTGCCACGGCCGATGTCCTGGCCGGTCATGCGGATCGGGTGACCTTCGAACTGCAGGGTGGCGTAGGCCATGGTCTCTGCATAACCCCAGTTGATCGGCAAGCCACCGGCCTGCATCTTCTGGCGGTCTTCGTAGATCTTGGCGACCTGGCGCTGGACGACGAAACCTTCCGGGATCTCCAGCAGCTTGGCCGACAGTTCCTGCAGGGTCTTGAGGTCGAAGCGGGTATCGTGACGCGCGGTCCAGGCATGGCCCAGGTACGGACGCCAGTCGACGAACAGCTCGCGGTTCGGCTCCTTGACCAGGCTCTTCACAACGTGCAGGCCGTTGTCCAGCGCGTTGCGGTACTCGTCGATCTTGGCCTGGGCGCGTTCGGCATCGATGCGGCCGGCCTGGATCAGTGCCTCAGCGTACAGTTCACGCGTGGTGCGCTGCTTGCTGATCTGCTGGTACATCAAAGGCTGGGTGCCGTTCGGCTCGTCGGCCTCGTTGTGGCCGCGGCGGCGGTAGCAGACCAGGTCGATGACCACGTCACGCTTGAACTGCATGCGGTAGTCGATGGCCAGCTGGGTCACGAACAGCACGGCTTCCGGGTCGTCGCCGTTCACGTGCAGGATCGGCGCCTGGATCATCTTGGCAACGTCGGTGGCGTACTCGGTGGAGCGCGCGTCCAGCGGGTTGCTGATGGTGAAACCAACCTGGTTGTTGATCACGATGTGCACGGTACCGCCGGTCTTGAAACCGCGGGTCTGCGACATCTGGAAGGTTTCCATGACCACGCCCTGGCCGGCGAATGCTGCGTCGCCGTGGATCGAGATCGGCAGTACCTTGTCGCCAACGGTGTCGTTGCGGCGGTCCTGACGGGCGCGCACCGAACCCTCGACCACTGGCGAGACGATTTCCAGGTGGGACGGGTTGAACGCCATGGCCAGGTGCACTTCGCCGCCCGGGGTCATCACGTTCGAGGAGAAGCCCTGGTGGTACTTGACGTCACCGGAGCCCAGCTCGTTCATCTTCTTGCCTTCGAACTCGTCGAACAGCTCGCGCGGGTTCTTGCCGAAGGTGTTGACCAGAACGTTCAGGCGGCCACGGTGGGCCATGCCGATCACGACTTCCTTGGTGCCGTAGGAACCGGAGCGCTGGATCATCTCGTCCAGCATCGGGATCAGGCTTTCGCCGCCCTCGAGGCCGAAACGCTTGGTGCCCGGGTACTTGGTGCCCAGATATTTCTCAAGGCCTTCACCGGCGGTCACGCGCTCGAGCAGGTGGGCCTGCACGTCAGCGGAAAACTCCGGACGGCCGCGCACGCTTTCCAGACGCTGCTGGAACCAGCTGCGCTGCTCGGAATCGACGATATGGGTGAACTCGGCGCCAATGGTGCGACAATATGTCTTCTGGAGCGCCTCGAAGATCTCGCGTAGGCTCGCCTCCTCTTTGCCGATGAACAGGTCGCCGGCACGGAAGGTCGTATCAAGATCGGCATTGGTCAAGCCGTAGTGATTGATCGACAGGTCTACGGGCGCAGGACGCTGCCACAACCCCAACGGGTCGAGCTTGGCAGCCTGATGGCCGCGCATACGATAGGCCTGGATCAGTCGCAGAACTTCAACCTGCTTCTTCTCGTGTTCACTGCTCACGCTCCCGGCGGATACCGGTTGGGCGCGGCGCTGGTTCTTTGCCAGCAGTACGAAATGGTCGCGGATTGTCGAGTGCGATACATCGGTAGCGGTGCTGCCGTCGGCGGGCAACTTCTGGAAGTAGGTGCGCCACTCTTCTGGCACAGCGTTAGGGTCGTGCAGGTAGAGCTCATAAAGCTCTTCCACATATGCAGCGTTACCACCTGAAAGGTGGGCGCTTTCCCACATGCGCTGCATCACGCTTTCTTGCATGCTTGGTCACCCTCGGTTAGGGGACTGATCGGCGAGAGCCACAGCAAACCTGGAAAAGTCCGAATACAGCGACTGAACCACGCCACTTGGATCCTGCTGATTTTCCGGGTACCAGCCCGGAAGCCCCTGCTGGTCTCATATCTTCATAGGTAATGAACGCAGGCTTTGTGGGCCCTTGTTCGGGTTTTACCTCAGTGCGGGCTCACCACCCGCACCTCGGCTTACTGCAGGTACAACTCTTTGTATCAGGTGCCGCTTTGCAGCAGCATGTTACGTACGTGGCCGATTGCCTTGGTCGGGTTCAGACCTTTCGGGCAAACGTTGACGCAGTTCATGATCCCGCGGCAGCGGAATACGCTGAACGGGTCATCCAGGGACGCCAGGCGCTCCTGGGTCTTGGTGTCACGGCTGTCGGCCAGGAAGCGATAGGCCTGCAGCAGTGCGGCGGGGCCCAGGAACTTGTCCGGGTTCCACCAGAACGACGGGCAGGAGGTCGAGCAGCAAGCGCACAGGATGCACTCGTACAGGCCGTCCAGCTTGTCGCGGTCTTCCGGCGACTGCAGGCGCTCGATGGCCGGTGCCGGGGTGTCGTTCTGCAGGAACGGCTTCACCTTCTCGTACTGCTTGTAGAAGATGCTCATATCGACGACCAGGTCACGAATGACCGGCAGGCCCGGCAGCGGACGCAGAATCAGCTTGTTGCCCTTCACCACCGCCGACAACGGGGTGATGCAGGCCAGGCCGTTCTTGCCGTTGATGTTCATGCCATCGGAACCGCAAACGCCTTCACGGCACGAGCGACGATAGGAGAAACCTTCGTCCTGTTCCTTGATCAGTGCCAGCACGTCCAGAACCATCAGATCCTTGCCGCCGGTATCGACCTGGAAGGTCTGCATTTTCGGCGCCGAATCGGTGTCCGGGTTGTAACGATAAACTTCGACTTGCAACATAGCGGCCACCCTTAGTAAGTCCGGACTTTTGGTTCGAAGGCTGGAACAGTCTTCGGCGCAAAGTTGACGCCACGCTTGGCGACGCGCTTCTCACCCGGGTAGTACAGGGTGTGGCACAGCCAGTTTTCGTCGTCACGGTCTTCGTAGTCTTCACGGGCGTGAGCGCCGCGGGACTCTTTACGGGCTTCTGCCGCGATGGCGGTAGCTTCGGCGACTTCCAGCAGGTTCTGCAGCTCCAGCGCTTCGATACGCGCGGTGTTGAAGGCCTGGGACTTGTCGTTGATCTTGACGTTGGCGATACGGTCACGCAGACCGGCCAGCTGCTCGATACCCTTCTGCATGTATTCGCCAGTACGGAATACACCGAAGTAGTTCTGCATGCAGCTCTGCAGCTCGCGCTTCAGGCTGGCAACGTCTTCACCGGTGGTGCGCTCGTTCAGCTTGTTCAGGCGGTTCAGGGCAACATCGACGTCGGTGTCGCTGGCGTCGCGGTATTCCACGCCTTCGGTCAGCGCCTTCTCCAGGTGCAGGCCGGCAGCACGGCCGAACACCACCAGGTCGAGCAGCGAGTTGCCGCCCAGGCGGTTGGCACCGTGAACAGATACGCACGCCACTTCACCTACGGCGAACAGGCCCGGGATGATGTGGTCGTTGCCTTCGGCGTCCATGGTAATGGCCTGGCCATGAATGTTGGTGGCAACGCCGCCCATCATGTAGTGGCAGGTCGGGATGACCGGTACCGGCGCGACCACAGGGTCGACGTGGGCGAAGGTCTTGGACAGCTCGCAGATACCTGGCAGACGGCTGTGCAGCACTTCCTCGCCCAGGTGGTCCAGCTTCAGCAGTACGTGGTCCTTGTTCGGGCCCACGCCGTTGCCGGCGATGATTTCCTTGACCATGGAACGGGCGACCACGTCGCGGCCGGCCAGGTCTTTCGCGTTCGGCGCGTAACGCTCCATGAAGCGCTCGCCGTGGGCGTTGATCAGGTAGCCACCCTCACCGCGGCAACCTTCGGTGACCAGTACACCGGCGCCGGCGATGCCGGTCGGGTGGAACTGCCACATTTCGATGTCCTGCACCGGCACGCCGGCACGCAGGGCCATGCCCACGCCGTCACCGGTGTTGATCAGGGCGTTGGTGGTGGAGGCGTAGATACGGCCGGCACCGCCAGTTGCCAGCACGGTGGCCTTGGACTTGATGTACAGGGTCTCGCCGGTTTCGATGCAGATCGCGATCACGCCAACGAATGCGCCGTCCTGGTTCTTCACCAGGTCAACTGCGTAGTACTCGTTGAGGAAGGTGGTGCCGGCTTTCAGGTTGCCCTGGTACAGGGTGTGCAGCAGCGCGTGACCGGTACGGTCGGAAGCGGCGCAGGTACGGGCAGCCTGGCCACCTTTACCGAAGTCCTTGGACTGGCCACCGAACGGACGCTGGTAGATGCGACCGGTTTCGGTACGCGAGAACGGCAGGCCCATGTGGTCCAGCTCGAAGACCGCAGCCGGGCCTTCCTGACACATATATTCGATAGCGTCCTGGTCACCGATGTAGTCGGAGCCCTTGACGGTATCGTACATGTGCCAGCGCCAGTCGTCGTTCGGGTCGGCCGAAGCGATGGCGCAGGTGATGCCGCCCTGGGCGGATACAGTGTGCGAACGGGTCGGGAAGACCTTGGTGACTACGGCAGTCTTGTGGCCGCCTTGAGCCAGCTGCAGCGCAGCGCGCATGCCGGCGCCGCCGCCACCGATGATGATGGCGTCGAAGGAAATGGTTGGAATGCTAGCCATGGATCAGATACCCCAGAGAATCTGCACACCCCAGACGAAGTAAGCGAACATCGCAACGCCGCATACCGCCTGGAACAGGAAACGAATCGCAGTTGCCGACTTGCCGAACGACATAGGCGTCAGGTAGTCGGTCGCAATGGTCCACATGCCGACCCAGGCGTGAGCGCCCAGGGCAACGAGGGCCAGCAGACTGAAGATCCGCATCGCGTTGTTGGAGAACAGACCATGCCACTGGGTGTAGTCGATGCCTGGGTGGGCGACCACGTAGCCGATCAGGAAGAGGAAGTAAGCCGCGAGAACGACCGCAGAAACGCGCTGCGCCATCCAGTCATAGAGGCCCGAACGCGACAGGTTCGTGACATTGGTTACCATACCCAAACTCCCACCAGAACGATCAGCACCACGGAGATGACGATCACGATTTTCGAGCCCAGCTTGCCGCCTTCCAGCGTCTCACCGATGCCCATGTCCATGATCAGGTGACGAACACCTGCCACGAGGTGATAAAGCAGGGCGGACAGCAGGCCCCAGGTCACGAATTTGGCCAGCGGGCTGGTCAGACACGCCTTCACCTCACCAAAGCCTTCCTCGGAACCCAGCGACTTGCCCAGTGCATAAAGCATGATGGCAAGGCCGAGGAACAGGATGACGCCGGAGATACGATGCAGGATGGACGTGTACGCAGTGACGGGGAGCTTGATGGTCCTTAGGTCTAGGTTTACAGGTCGTTGGCTTTTCACGGCTTTTTTCACACTGAAGAGCCCCTAGCGAATCAGGGCAAAGTTGTTGGTAAGTGTACTGGTCAGGTACCCACCACCCAGGGAACGGCGACCCCCAGCAGTTCGGGCTTGCAAGCCCCTGGCGGTCGGGTTGCGAGTATAGACAGTTAGGCTGCTTATGACAACGTGACGGGGTAGCCCAAATAGCGCATTGCCTTTAGCGCACAAAAGGCGTAAATGGGCGAGAATTTCGCGAAAAATCAGGCCTCAATGCCTGTTTCAACAAGCCTTTAGGCAAATTGACATCTGAATTTATCCCTCTATAGTGGTGCGGGCCCTGCGTGGGGGGTCTGTCTGATGATTTCAAGCATTAATAGGAGGCCACATGGCTGACAAAAAAGCGCAGTTGGTCATCGAGGGCGCTGCCCCCGTCGAGCTGCCCATTTTAACCGGCACCGTTGGTCCTGATGTAATCGACGTCCGCGGGTTGGGGGCCACTGGTCACTTCACCTTCGACCCTGGTTTCATGGCGACTGCCTCGTGCGAGTCGAAGATCACCTACATTGACGGCGACAAAGGTATCCTGCTGCACCGCGGCTACCCGATCGAACAGCTCGCTGAAAAATCCGACTACCTCGAAACCTGCTACCTGCTGCTCAACGGCGAACTGCCGAATGCCGAGCAGAAGGCCCAGTTCGTCAGCACCGTGAAGAACCACACCATGGTTCACGAGCAGTTGAAGTCCTTCTTCAACGGCTTCCGCCGCGACGCCCACCCGATGGCAGTGATGTGCGGCGTGGTTGGCGCCCTGTCGGCGTTCTATCACGACTCCCTGGACATCAATAACCCGCAACACCGCGAAATTTCCGCGGTGCGCCTGGTCGCCAAGATGCCGACCCTGGCCGCGATGGTTTACAAGTACTCCATGGGCCAGCCGATGATGTACCCGCGCAACGACCTGTCGTACGCGGAAAACTTCCTGCACATGATGTTCAACACCCCGTGCGAGATCAAACCGATCAGCCCGGTGCTGGCCAAGGCGATGGACCGGATCTTCATCCTCCACGCCGACCACGAGCAGAACGCCTCCACCTCCACCGTTCGTCTGGCCGGTTCGTCGGGTGCCAACCCGTTCGCCTGCATCGCCGCCGGTATCGCCGCACTGTGGGGCCCGGCCCACGGCGGTGCGAACGAAGCGGTACTGACCATGCTCGATGAAATCGGCGATGTCTCGAACATCGACAAGTTCATCGCCAAGGCCAAGGACAAGAACGACCCGTTCAAGCTCATGGGCTTCGGTCACCGCGTGTACAAGAACCGCGACCCGCGCGCCACCGTGATGAAGCAGACCTGCGACGAAGTCCTGCGCGAGCTGGGCATCAAGAACGACCCGCAGCTGGAACTGGCCATGCGCCTGGAAGAGATCGCCCTGACCGATCCGTACTTCATCGAGCGCTCGCTGTACCCGAACGTCGACTTCTACTCGGGGATCATCCTCAAGGCAATCGGCATTCCGACCAGCATGTTCACCGTGATCTTCGCCCTGGCACGTACCGTGGGCTGGATCTCGCACTGGAAAGAAATGCTCTCCAGCCCGTACAAGATCGGCCGCCCGCGCCAGCTGTACACCGGCGAGCAGAAGCGCGACATCGTTGCGCTGCAGGACCGCAAGTAAGCTTCCATAGCCGAACGCAAAAAGGCTGCCCTCGGGCTAATGCCAGTCAGTTAAGACTGACGCTTTGAGCTTTAGCCCGTAGGCCGCAAAATCCGATGCTTGGAAACGAGCATCGGATTTTTTATGCGCCTGTCACAAGCCCTCTCCCTCACTCACGAAATGGCATCGCGGCCACATGCCCTCGAGGGGCTGGGGGCGTTGCTCGATCCTGATCTTGTGCAACAAGCTTTTGAGACGGCAGGTGTCGCGACCATTCGCAAGCGACGCCTCCCGCTTGAGAGCCTGGTGTGGTGCATCATCGGCATGGCGCTGTTCCGCCGTATGTCGGCTTGGGATGTCGTAAACCACATGGACATCATGCTGCCGGGCAAGAGGCCTCTGGTGGCCCCCAGTGCTGTTGTACAAGGGCGGCAGCGACTGGGCAGTGAAGCTGTACGTGAAGTTTTCACGCTCACTCAGCAGCGGTGGCACGAAGAAACCAAGCACCCGCACTGGTTGGGTTTGACGCTGCTTGGTGTGGACGGTGTTGTCTGGAGTACGCCTGACACAGCTGAAAACCGTGCGTTTTACGGGGGCGCTACCAATCAGCATGGGGATGGCGGTTTTCCTCAGGTTAGGATGGTCTGCCAGATGGAGCTGACCAGCCACTTACTGATAAACAGCACTTTCGAGAGCTACCACAGTAGTGAAATGAAGCTGGCAGAGCAGCTGATCGCGACCACGCCGAACCACTCGCTGACCCTGTTCGATAAAGGGTTCTATTCGTTGGGCTTGCTGCACCACTGGCAGTCACAAGGTGAGCATCGACACTGGCTGATCCCTGTGAAAAAGGGCACTCAGTACGAGGTGGAACACACGCTAGGACGCAACGATGCCGTGGTCGTCCTGCGCACATCGCCCCAGGCCCGCAAGCAATGGCCAGGCTTGCCGCTGGAAATGCGGGCACGACTGCTGAGCAAAACAATCAAAGGAAAGGTTGTGAGTGTCTTGACCTCAATGACCGATGCGCAGCGCTTCCCTGGCGATGAGATCGTTGATCTTTACAGTCAGCGCTGGGAAATCGAGCTGGGTTATCGGGAGATCAAACAAGGACTTCTGGGGGGCGAATACACCCTGAGAAGCAAGACGCCGGAGATGATTGCGCAAGAGCTGTGGGGCGTGCTGTTGGGCTACAACCTATTGCGTTATCAGATGGTGCAGATGTCGAGACAGTGCCCAGGCGTGTACCCATGCGAGATGAGCTTTACCGCTTGTAGCTGGGCGATTCTGGGCTTGCTGCATGGCACGTCATTAAACCATCCCGGCAACTTGCCAGGTTTTTTGGCAGATCTGCAGGCGTCAGCGGCTCAGTATGTCCTACCCCATCGGCGACCCGATCGATGGTTCCCCAGAGTGGTGAAGCAGCGCCCTGCAAAATATCCGACCCGAAAATGAAAATGCCAGTCAGCTTAACTGACTGGCATTAGCCCTCGGGCAGCCTTTTTTATTCGTCCTGTGCTGGTCTCTTCGCGGGTAAACCCGCTCCCACAGGGACCCCACAGGCCCGAAAGTTTGCGGGATACCTGTAGGAGCGGGTTTACCCGCGAAGAGGCCAGCACAGGTGACACAATGCCTCAGTTTTTCTCAGCCCGCTCCCGCAACCCTTTCAGGGTATTGAACGGCGCATCCACCACGAACTTGTTGGCCACCATCGCCGGCACGCTACCACCCGGTTCGGTGTGCACCTGATAGGTCACTTCCGTGCTGTCGCCCTTGGGCACCAGCTTCCAGAAGCCTTCGACCTTCGCCACCCGCACAAAGCCCTTCTCTTCCGGGATATAGGTCGGCTCTTCCTTCAGGTTGCGCACCAGGCTGCCATCAGCCTCCTTCACAGTAGTCACATGCAACACCGAGTCCCGCGGCGTCACCGGCCATGGCGTATTGAACTGGGTATAGGTCCAGCTTTGGTCACCTTCGTGCTTGAGCAGCTTCTGCGACTTGCATTCGTGAATCCATGCACAAGCCCCGACCACGTCCTCCTGCAACGCCTGCACCTTGGCCAGCGGCGCCTTGATCACAGTGACACCTTGATAGGCCTTGTACTTGGAACCGGCCACTTCGCTAAGGGAAACCTTGATCCCCTCCTCGTCCTTGGCCACCTGCCAGTTTTCGGCCCAGGCCGCAGGCGCCAGCAGAACACCCATGCCACACAGCAGAGCAATACGCTTGAACGATCTCATCATGTTTATCCTTGTTTTCGAAGATCCAGCCTGTCACGCCGCCGTTATCTGTTCCCACCAGCCGAGAATCCTTATAGCCTCATCACGATCACTGCCACACACCTCGACATCCGCCTTGAAACCACCACACACCGCAGGCCTTTCGGGCTTGCCGAACAAGTCGCAGAGGTTGTCGACAGTCAGGTGCAGGCAGCGCTCGCCAGCCGGCTTGCCATTGGGCATGCGCGGCATCGCAGAGGTGATGGACGGGGCGATGCAGCAGGCACCACAGCCCTCACGACAGTTCATGGCTCTTCACCAAAATAACGACTCCCTGGAACAAAACGGGACGAGCGTCCCTGGATAGTAACCGCTCAAACAGGCGTTTGAAATTGCTGGCACGATGAAATCTGCCATGACCCGGCAGTCAGTTCGCCAGCTACTGGCGGTACTCGAAATCGATGGCCGCCCCTTCCACTTCCCGACGGCTGTCATTGCGTAGCTGCAGCTGCATTTCATTGCTGATCAACCGGCCATTGAGCTGGAACGGGCTGTCGCTGGTCTCTGGCTTTTCAGTGAACATGGGGGGCAGAAGAGGTTTGCGACGCTGTATCGGCGACAGGCTGCCCACATCTGGCTCAAGGTTATCGACCATCTCGGCCGGCAGGCTGAGGTCGAGCTTTGCCTTGGGTAGCGGCTTGGCAACCTCCTTGCTCACCTGCTTGCGCGCCGGCCTGGCCTTGCTGTTACCGGCTTTTTTTGCTGATTGTTTGTGCGCTGGCCTGGCTGCGGCCTTCTGCACCGGCTTGGCCGCCTGCGCCTGGCTTGTCGGCTGTGCAGCCTGGGCAACACCAGCCAGGCTGCAGAGCGGTACAAGGCACAAGATCAGGGCAAAACGGCGCAGAGCATTCATGGCAAATGGACAGACTGGCAGGAAAAGTGCGTATGCTCCCTGTTCCACAGGCGCGTGGCAAGCCTATAAAAAAGCTGCCGCTGGCTCCCGGCACAATTGCTGGGCCAGCAAACCGAGGGTGATCACCGCGCGCTCGGCTTCCTTGTTCCAGGGTATGCCGCAATTAAGGCGGATGCAGTGGTTGAATTGCTCGGTGTTACTGAAGATCAGCCCCGGCGCAATACTGATGCCCTGCTCCAGCGCACGCACATGCAGCTCCTGAGTGTTGACCCGCCCCGGCAGGCTCACCCACAGGATGAAACCGCCCGTCGGCCGGGTCATCTGGGTACCCTCGGGGAAGTGTTGCTGCACCGCCAGCTGGTAAGCACTGAGGTTCTTGCGGTACTCCTGGCGAATGTAACGCAGGTGCCGGTCGTAGCCGCCATTCTCCAGGTAGGCCGCCACACCCATCTGCGTCACGCTACAGGCCGAGTGAGTGGTGAAGGTTTGCAGGCGCTGGATCTCGTCCTGATAGCGCCCGGCAATCATCCAGCCAACTCGAACACCAGGGGACAGCGTCTTGGAAAAACTAGAGCAATAGATTACTCGGTCCAGGCGGTCGAATGCCTTGAGCGCCTTGGTCTTGCCTTGCTCGAACATCAGCTCGCCATAGATGTCATCCTCGACGATCTGGATATCGAAGTCCGACGCCAGGCGCAGCAACTGCTTCTGCCGCTCTTCCGGGACAGTGCCACCCAGCGGGTTGCTAAGGCGCGCGGTCAGAACCAGGGCCTTGATCGACCACTGGTTGGCGGCCAGTTGCAGCGCCTCGAGGCTGATGCCGGTGGACGGGTCACTGGGGATCTCGATCACCTTAAGGCCCAGCAGGTCGGCCAGTTGCAGCAGACCGTAATAGGTGGGCGATTCGGCCGCGATCAGGTCGCCTGGACGAGTCAGCACGCGCAGCGACATCTGCAGCGCATCGACACAGCCATGGGTCACGATCACTTCACGCGGGTCGACCAGTACGCCGGCATCACGCATGCGAATGGCGATCTGCCGGCGCAGCGGCTCGAAGCCGGGGCTGAACATGTAGCTGAAGGCACGCGGACTGTGGAAGCGCGTCACCTTGGCAATCTGCTGGTGTAAAGCACGGACCGGCAGGTAGTCGACATGCGGCACAGCGGCGCCGAACGGGAACACGCCATCACGGCGAGCCTCGGTCAGCACCTGCTGGATGATACTGGCGCGGGTGACCAGGCCGGGGCGCTCCACGCGGGCGATGTCCGGGGTCTGCGCGGTCAGGGCCGGGGTCTGGTGCACGTAGTAGCCGGACTGCGGCCGCGCACGAATCAGCCCCTGGTCCTCGAGATTGGCATAGGCCTGCAGCACCGTGGCATGGCTGACATTGAGCTGGGCGCTCATCTTGCGCACGGAGGGCACCCGCTCGCCTGGCTGGTAGACACCACGACGGATGTCATCGGCCAGTTGCTGGGCGATACGCTGGTACAACAGCAGGTTGGTCATGGCGGCAGACTCGTTATTCTTGTACGGCTCAGTGACGGTAGAGGATACCGTAACAGTTGCAGAGTGTACTGGAACAGAATGCAACATAGTCGACAATACAATAGCGTGACAGCTATCGAAACGATTAAGCCGACAAACTGCCGGGAGTGCGCCGCCCCTGTGGGAGCGGGTTCACCCGCGAAGCAGGTGACGCGGTGGATGGCACCGGCTTTGCCGGTGTTCGCGGCTAAAGCCGCTCCTACAAGAGCAGTGCCAAACTCAAGGCATGCACAACGCCTGTAGGAGCGGCCTTGTGTCGCGAAAGGACCGCAGAGCGGTCCCCGGCATTTCAAAGACTTAGCGTGCTGGCGCAAGCCTGCCCTTGTCATCGGAGAACACGATCTCCACCCGACGGTTCTGCGCCCTGCCCCGCTCCGAGGCATTGGCCTCGATCGGGTACTGGTCGCCATACCCCTCGACCTGCAGGCGCTTCTCGTCGATGCCCAGGTCTACCAGCATGTCGGCCACGGCCTGCGCCCGGTCACGCGACAGCTTCAGGTTGTCCTCGGCCGGGCCGGTGCTGTCGGTATAGCCCTCGATCCGAACCACCCGGCGCGGGTTGAGCTGGAGGAACTGCACCAGCTTGAGCACGGTACGGCTGGCCGAGTTCTTCAGGTCGGCCCGGCCGGTGTCGAAGAGCACGTCCCCCAGGGTCATCACCAGACCACGGTCGGCCTGCTCCGAGGCCAGCGCGGCGATCTGCGACTCGACCCACTTGCCCTGCTGCTGAACACTGGCCAGCTTGGCCTCGCGCAGGGCCAACTGCAGGCGCTGGCGCTCCAGGTCGAGCTTGGCCTGGCGCTCCTGGTTCAACGCCAGCTTGGCATGCTCGCTGGCAATTTCGCTGTAGCGCTGGCTCAGGTAGGCGTAATGGCGCACGTCGGCACCGGTGCCGATGTAGCTGGACAGGCGCTCGGCACGGGCCAGCGACTCGCCTGCGCGAATCACGTCGCGCGGCGCGCTGCGCAGCACATTGGAATCATCCTTGACCTTTTGGAAAGCTGCAGTGGCATCATCCAGCGCTGCGCTGCTGCGCTGGCTGGCGCAACCTTGCAAACCTGCCGCCAGCGCCAGCACTGCCAGCGCGGCCAATGGCATACGACGGATCATGGCTGCACCTCCAACTGTTTGCGCAGGCGCTGGACCCGCGACTGCAGCAGCTGCAGCTGCTCTTCGCTCTTCTGGTTCAGTACCTGGGCCTCGGCCAGGCGCGCATCCAGCTCGGCCTGCTCGGCACGCATGCGCGCATCGCGGTAGTCTTCGGTGAGCATGTTGGTCTTGGCCCGGGCCAGCTTGTCTTCAGCCAGCTTGAGCGCATCGACCTGCTCGGTGGCACCGACGGCCCTGGCCTGCTCCAGTGCCTGTTCGGAGATGCGCATCTGCTCGTTAGGGGCCGGATCGTTGGCGCAGCCAGCCAGGCCGAGCACGGCCAGGGCAAGGATTAGTGGTTGGGTTCTCACGCAATCTTCCTAGTGTTTGGGGGCGTCCGACGGCACCTGCAGCTGCGCTTTCCAGCGCTCGACATTACGTTGCAGCACGGCCTCGGATGCTCCGGAGATCGGCAATTCTGTCAGTTTTTTCGCCAATTGCCCACGCAGCCAGCTGTCATTGCAGGCCGAATTGTGCGACAGCGCCAGGTACAGGCCCGGCCGATCCACCGGCAGGCCGCGGGCGATCAGGTCATTGCTCATGCCCAGGCTCTGAGCCATGGCGATGCCCGAATAGCGGCCAGCGAGCACATAATCCACCTGGCCGAGCACCAGCTTCTGGAATGCCTGGGTCAGGTTCTGTGCCGGCTCCAGCTTCAGCTGGGCCTTGGCGAAAGCGGTAAAGGCCGGGGTCAGCCGCGCGCGCTCGGACAAACTGCCTTGGTACTGGGCCAGGTCAGCCGGGCCCTCGAAGGCCAGTGTGGCGTCGTGGCGCGTCCACACCAGGTATTCGTTGAGCTGCAGGGGTGGATGGATGTAGTCCAGCGCGGTCAGTTGCTCCACCTGCATGGGGGTGTCGAGCAGCAGGTCCATCCGCCCGCTACGCACTTCTTCCAGCGCCTGGTCACGACGGCCGGCGCTCAGCACCTCAACTTTCACACCCAGCTCGCCAGCCACCTGGCGCAGCAGGTCGACGTTGGCGCCGATCAGGTGTTTCGGGTCGTTGGGGTCCTGCCATGAATAGGGCGGAGAATCAGGGCTGCCGGTTGCCACCAGGCGTTCACACTTGCCCGCCGCCATGGCCAGCGGCGAAACCAGCACCGCCATGCATGCCAGCACCCCGCCTGCTTTACGCAGCACCATTGCTCACTCCTTGTACAGACCAAAAAAAACCCGGCCCCTGTACAAGGGCCGGGTTCTTTATAAGTGAAGCAGGCGGATCAGACCAGCTTTTCCAGCTCCGGGACCGCTTCGAACAGGTCAGCGACCAGGCCGTAGTCGGCTACCTGGAAGATCGGCGCTTCTTCGTCCTTGTTGATCGCCACGATCACCTTGGAGTCCTTCATGCCGGCCAGGTGCTGGATCGCGCCGGAGATACCGACGGCGATGTACAGCTGTGGCGCGACGATCTTGCCGGTCTGACCGACCTGCATGTCGTTCGGCACGAAGCCGGCGTCGACCGCGGCGCGCGAAGCACCGACGGCAGCGCCGAGCTTGTCGGCCAGGCTGTACAGGTGCTTGAAGTTGTCACCGTTGCCCATGCCACGGCCGCCGGAAACGACGATCTTGGCAGCGGTCAGCTCTGGGCGGTCGGACTTGGCCAGCTCTTCGCCAACGAAGGCCGAGATGCCGGCGTTGTGCGCAGCGCCAACGGCTTCGATGGCAGCCGAACCACCTTCGGCGGCCACGGCGTCGAAGCCGGTGGTACGCACGGTGATGACCTTGATGGCGGCGCTCGATTGCACGGTGGCAATGGCGTTACCAGCATAGATCGGGCGCTTGAAGGTGTCGGCGGACTCGACCGAGATGATCTCGGAGATCTGGTCCACGTCCAGCAGCGCGGCAACGCGCGGCAGGATGTTCTTGCCGTTGGTGGTGGCCGGCGCCAGCACGTGGCTGTAACCCTTGGCCAGCTCGACGATCAGCGGCGCAACGTTTTCTGGCAGGACGTGGGCGTAGGCAGCGTTATCTGCAACCAGCACCTTGGCCACGCCAGCGATCTTGGCTGCGGACTCGGCAACGCCGCCCACGTTCTGGCCAGCGACCAGCACGTGCACATCACCACCGATCTTGGCGGCAGCAGCAACAGTGTTCAGGGTGGCCGGGGCTACGGCACCGTTCTCGTATTCAGCGACAACCAGGATAGTCATTTAGATTACCTTCGCTTCGTTCTTCAGCTTCTCGACCAGTTCGGCCACCGATTTGACCTTGATGCCAGCGCTGCGGGCAGCCGGGGCTTCAACCTTCAGGGTCTTGTTGGTGGAGGCGAGGGAAACGCCCAGCGCATCTGGAGTAAGAGTCTCCAGCGGCTTCTTCTTGGCCTTCATGATGTTCGGCAGCGACGCGTAGCGCGGTTCGTTCAGGCGCAGGTCGGTAGTGACGATGGCTGGCAGGTTCAGTGCAACGGTCTGCAGGCCGCCGTCGATTTCACGGGTGACGTTCAGCTTGTCGCCAGCCACTTCGACCTTGGAGGCGAAGGTGCCCTGGGCGAAGCCGGTCAGCGCAGCCAGCATCTGGCCGGTCTGGTTGTTGTCACTGTCGATGGCCTGCTTGCCGAGGATGACCAGCTGCGGCTGCTCTTTGTCGACAACGGCTTTCAGCGCCTTGGCCACGGCCAGGGAATTCAGTTCGTCAGCGGCTTCGACCAGGATGGCACGGTCGGCACCCAGTGCCAGGGCAGTACGCAGTTGCTCCTGGGCAGTGGTCGGGCCGACGGAAACGACGACGATCTCGGACGCGACGCCCTTTTCCTTCAGGCGTACGGCTTCTTCCACGGCGATTTCGCAGAAGGGGTTCATGGACATCTTGACGTTAGCAAGGTCGACGCCGGAGTTGTCCGCCTTGACGCGAACCTTGACGTTGTAGTCGACCACTCGTTTGACAGCTACAAGAACCTTCATGGATTCCTCGTTACTCTCCGGTGAATAGATAGTCGCCAGGGGCAGAGCCCTGCGATGCGCGTGGGTACAAGGGCACCTCTAAAAACGTACCGGGAGGCGGTAACTTCACAGTGACCGAACAGTCTTGTCCGGACTCTTGCGACAAATACTCACGGGTCATTTTCTGTCGTGGCGTGTAAACTCCACTACAAACCGGCCAAAGGCCGCAAAACCCTGCTCCACACCTGGTCTTTAGAGGTGTACCTGCGCCCGGCTGCAAGCCTACGGCGAACGTAAAACCGCTCGTATCTTGACCGTAACACCCAATCCGGTCAATACGGCAAATCGGTCACCCTCCAGCCGCGTTCCTGTGATTTTACTGGCCTGCGGCAAATTCAAACAAACGTTTGTATTGGACCCGCCAAGTGGTGTAGATATAATGCGCGGCCAAGACAAAACGGTGTAGTCCGTCATTTGCCCAGCTACAGTTCCGCCGTTGCGTAGAACCGCTGCGAATGCCCCGCGCACCCAATAAGACAAAGCAACAGCACGAGCCTTGATGAGTAGGAGAGAACCAGTGGAACGCGAATACATGGAATTCGACGTGGTCATCGTCGGCGCCGGCCCGGCGGGCCTGTCCGCCGCCTGCCGCCTGAAGCAGAAGGCCGCCGAAGCCGGTAACGAAATCAGCGTCTGCGTGGTGGAAAAAGGCTCTGAAGTCGGCGCCCACATCCTATCCGGCGCGGTGTTCGAACCCCGCGCCCTGAACGAGCTGTTCCCCGACTGGAAAGAGCTCGGCGCGCCGCTGAACACCGAAGTGAAGCGTGACGACATCTACGTGCTCAAGGATGCAGGTAGTTCGACCAAGGTGCCTGACCTGTTCGTGCCCAAGACCATGCATAACCAGGGTAACTACATCATCTCCCTGGGCAACCTGTGCCGCTGGCTGGCCCAGCAGGCCGAGAACCTGGGCGTGGAAATCTACCCGGGCTTCGCCGCCCAGGAAGCACTGTTCGACGACAACGGCGTGGTCCGTGGCATCGTCACCGGCGACATGGGCGTCGACCGCGAAGGCAACCCGAAGGACGGCATGTACACCCCTGGCATGGAACTGCGTGCCAAGTACACCCTGTTCGCCGAGGGCTGCCGCGGCCATATCGGCAAGCAGTTGATCAAGCGCTTCAACCTCGACAGCGAAGCCGACGTCCAGCACTACGGCATCGGCCTGAAGGAAATCTGGGAAATCGACCCGGCCAAGCATGAGCAGGGCCTGGTGGTGCACACCGCTGGCTGGCCGCTGGACGTCATGGCCAAGGACAACACCGGTGGTTCGTTCCTTTATCACCTGGAAAACAACCAGGTAGTCGTCGGCCTGATCGTCGACCTGTCCTACGCCAACCCCTACCTGTCGCCGTTCGACGAGTTCCAGCGTCTCAAGCACCACCCGGTGATGGCGCAATACCTCGAAGGCGGCAAGCGCATCAGCTACGGTGCCCGTGCCATCTGCAAGGGCGGCTTCAACTCGCTGCCGAAAATGGTCTTCAACGGCGGCGCGCTGATCGGCTGCGACCTGGGTACCCTGAACTTCGCCAAGATCAAGGGCAGCCACACCGCAATGAAGTCCGGCATGCTCGCCGCCGAAGCCGTGGCTGATGCACTGATCGCCGGCAGCGAAGGCGGTGACCAGCTCAACGGCTACGTCAGCGCCTTCAAGGCCAGCTGGCTGTACGAGGAGCTGTTCGCCAGCCGCAACTTCGGCCCGGCCATGCACAAGTTCGGCCCGCTGCTGGGCGCGGCATTCAACTATGTGGACCAGAACTGGTTCGGCGGCAAGCTGCCGTTCACCCTGCACGACACCAAGCCGGACTACGCCTGCCTGAAGCTGGCGGCCGAGTCGCAGAAGATCGATTACCCGAAACCGGACGGCAAGCTCAGCTTCGACAAGCTCAGCTCGGTATTCCTCTCCAGCACCAACCACGAAGAGGAACAGCCCTGCCACCTGAAGCTGACCGACCCGAACGTGCCGATCGCCAGCAACCTGCCGCTGTACGACGAGCCGGCCCAGCGCTACTGCCCGGCAGGCGTGTACGAGGTTGTCACCCAGGAAGACGGCAGCAAGCGCTTCCAGATCAACGCGCAGAACTGCGTGCATTGCAAGACCTGCGACATCAAGGACCCGGCCCAGAACATCACCTGGGTCACCCCTGAAGGCGCTGGCGGGCCGAACTACCCGAACATGTAAGGCCCCTGCCCTGCACTGACAAAAAGCCCCCGGTTCTCACGAGCCGGGGGCTTTTTGTTTTACCTGTACCGGCCTCATCGCCGGCAAGCCAGCGATGAGGCCAGAACAAACAACAGAAAACTATTTTTCACCACACATTACCGGCATCGGCTCTGCCGCGAACGCCAATGGCTCCCGACGCCCGAAGTACAAGGCCGTCAGCAACCCCACCGTGCCCATGACAAGACAAAAGCCGACACACACCCACGGGCTCCATGGCATCAGCGCAATCAGCGCCAGCGGCGTGGTGCTGGCCCAAAGAGCGTAGGCCACGTTATAGGTGAAGGAGATGCCCGACACGCGGATCTCGGCCGGGAACAACCCGACCATCACTGACGGCACCACGCCCACCACGCCGCAGGACAGGCCCGCCAGCGCATAGGCCAGCCAGGTCACGCCCCACTGCCCCACCAGGCTGGCATACAACGCGCCGATGCCCACCGGCAGCAACAGGCTGTAGATCATCAGTGCGCGCCAGGCGCCTGCACGGTCGACCAGCAGCCCGGCCAGCACGCAGCCGATGTTGAGGAAGACGATGCCCACGCTGCTAAGGGCAAAAGTGTGCCCGGCACTCATGCCGAAGCGCTGCTGCATCACTGTCGGAGTAATCACCACCAGCACCACCACGGCGGAAGTCAGCACGCAGGTCAGCAGCGCCGCCGGGATCAACGCCCGGCGGTGTTCGCCCAGCACCCGCCGCAGCGGGAAGCTCACCGGCTGCTCCTGGCGCGCGCGCAGGGCGAGGAACACCGGTGTTTCGCTGAGCCAACGACGCAACCACACGCCGATCACGCCGAATACCCCGCCGAGCAGGAACGGGTAGCGCCAGGCGTAGTCGAGGATTTCCTGCGGGGTGAACACTTGCGCCAGCAAGGTCGCGGTCAGTGCCCCCAGCAGATAACCAAAGGTCAAGCCGGCCTGCAGGAAGCCCAGGGCATAACCGCGCCGCCCGGCTGGCGCGTGCTCGGCGACGAAGGTCCAGGCACTCGGCACCTCGCCGCCCACCGCCGCGCCCTGCAAGATACGCAGTGCCAGCAGGATCAGCGGTGCAGCGTAGCCGATGTCGGCGTAGGTCGGCATCACCCCGATCAACAGGCACGGCAGGGCCATCATCAGGATGCTCAGGCTGAAGACCCGCTTGCGTCCCAGGTGGTCGGCGAAGTGCGCCATAAGGATGCCGCCCAGCGGCCGCGCCAGGTAGCCGGTGACGAAGATTCCGAAGCTTTGCAGCAGGCGCAGCCACTCGGGCATCTCGGGCGGGAAGAACAACTGGCTTAGGGTCAGCGCAAAGAATACGAAGATGATGAAATCGTAGATCTCCAGCGCGCCGCCCAACGCCGCCAGGCCCAGGGTCCGGTGGTCGCCGCGGCTGAACCGTGGCGGGCGAGCGGTATCGATGGCAGTCATGGCAGGGTCCGCAAATCGGCAAAGGGCAAGAGGATAGCAAATAGCTGCCCCCTTGCCCCGCCCGCTGCGGCTTTAGCGGTTGAACAGGGTGTTGACGAAATTGGCCTTCGGCAGTGGCCGCGCCGTGGCAACCGGCATGGCGCCCGGCAGCGGTAGCCTGCCGACCTGCAGCGGCGAATCGATGATCGCCATGAATGCCTCCAGTGCCTCGTTGTCGGGCACCTGGGGCAAGCTCATGCTGACGGCCTGGCGCTCGGCCTGCGGCACCAACGGCACTTGCAACTGGTTGGAGTGATAAAGCAGGGCATGCTGGATCTGCGTGCTGACGCGACAGAAGCGCGCCAGATCGACCCCGACATGGCTGGCCAGCTCGATATTGCCCAAAAGCAGGTGGAAAGGCTGCAAGGCACTCAGCACCAGGCGCTGCAGCTCCTCGAAGCTTTCCACTGGCGCTATCCGGTAGTAGCCCAGGCCGTTGAGCAGCCGCTCCAGTTGCAAGCGCTGGCAGGGGTGTGCATCGGCGATGAGGATGCGCAGGGTCTTGTTGGCCATGGTGGGACCTGGGCAGTTGGGTAACGGTTAGGCTCCATGACCATACTGCGCCAGTAACGGCTGCTGCCTAGGCTACGCCTGGCAGGGGTCTTCTTTGATAGAAGTCGGGAAAGCCGTGGAAATCAAGTGATCGACTGACGGAATTTTCATCTGCCTTCAACCCGGCGATCACGATTCCCACTCGCGCATGCGCACACGACAGTGCTTCATGGCGTTGACGATGTGCTTTTCCACCAGGCTGCGGGAAATACCCAGGTGCTCGGCAATCTGCTGGTGTGACAAGCCTTCGAGCTTGCGCAGCAGGAAGCAGTCGCGGCAGATCTTGCTCAGCTCATCCAGGGCACGCTGCATCAGCGCCAGGCGCTGGTCGAGCTGCATGTCATGGGTTGGCGCCGGGGTGTGCCAGCGCTCGTCGTTGTCCAGCACCTCCAGTGGCTCGGCCTGGCGCACCTGGTGCCGGCGGTGGCGGTCGACAACCAGGTTGAGCGCGGTGCGGTAGAGGAAAGCACGCGGGTGCTCGATGCGCTCGGCGTCGGTGCGCTCCAGCACTCGCAGGTAGGCATCATGCGCCACGTCTTCGGCGGCCTGACGACTGCCCAGGCGCGAAGAAAGAAAACCCACCAGTTCGCGATAGTAATGTTCCACGACGTTACCTGAGATCGTCCTGCCAGCCTATGCCAGAAAGCCCTTTCAGGCAGCAACGCGGGACCGAGTGATGTCAACGTGCGATCTTACAAATTATAATTATTCTCAGCAACAAGGGTATGTCATGGGCTATCTAGCGCCTGTCGCCATACACCTGTCAGCCCCTGCTCAATACTCGCTAAATCCCCTCCTGCCGCTTTCGTCTATCTGGCACCCACTCGGCTGGATGTCTGCATGAGACCTTTAACCAACACCCGTCGCCGGCTCCTGCTCAGCGGCCTGGGCCTGCTCGGCCTGGGCAGCCTGCTGGCCTGGAAGGCCCTGCCCTACGGCGCACAGCCGCTCAGCACGGTTGCCGTGACCCGCGCCGACATCGAAAGCAGCGTTACCGCACTGGGCACCCTGCAACCAAGGCGCTACGTGGACGTCGGTGCCCAGGCATCGGGGCAGATCCACACCCTGCATGTGGAGGTCGGCGACATGGTGCGCAAAGGCCAGCTGCTGGTCGAGATTGACCCTTCTACCCAGCAGGCCCGGCTGGATGCCGGCCGCTACTCGATCGACAACCTCAAGGCCCAGCTGGCCGAACAACGCGCTCAGTTCCAACTGGCCCGGCAGCAGCTCAAACGCCAACGGGAGCTGGCCGCCGCCGGCGCCACCCGTGACGAGGACGTGCAAACGGCCGCCGCACAGCTGAAAGTCACCCAGGCACGCATCGACATGTTCCAGGCGCAGATCCGCCAGGCCCAGGCCAGCCTGCGCAGCGACGAGGCCGAGCTGGGCTACACGCGCATCTACGCGCCGATGGACGGCACGGTAGTGGCGGTGGATGCCCGTGAGGGGCAAACCCTCAATGCCCAACAGCAAACCCCGTTGATCCTGCGCATCGCCAAGCTCTCGCCGATGACCGTGTGGGCCCAGGTGTCGGAGGCCGACATCGGCAAGGTCACCCCGGGCATGACCGCCTACTTCACCACCCTGGCCGGCGGCAAGCGCCGCTGGACCAGCACCGTGCGGCAAGTGCTGCCGATCCCGCCCAAGCCACTGGAGCAGGCCAGCCAGGGCGGCGGCAGCCCGGCCAGCGTCAGCAATGGCAGTGCCGGAAGCCAGGTGGTGCAGTACAGCGTGCTGCTGGATGTCGACAACCCGGACGGCGCCCTGATGGCCGAGATGACCACGCAGGTGTTCTTTGTCGCCGGCAAAGCCAGCCAGGTGCTGACCGTACCACTGGCCGCGCTGGACGAAGGCGATGGCCTGCGCCTGGCGCATGTGCTGACCCGCGACGGCAAGGTGGAACAGCGCCAGGTGCGCACCGGCCTGAGCGACCGCCTGCGGGTGCAGGTGCTGGACGGCCTGAACGAAGGCGAACGCCTGGTGATAGGCGCCCCTGGCGTCAGCGGAGGTTGAATGAGCACACCCCTGATCGAGCTGGTCGACATCCGTAAATCCTACGGCGGCATCGAAACGCCCAAGGTCGATATCCTTCATGGCATCAGCTTGCGCATCCATCCCGGCGAGTTCGTCGCCATCGTCGGCGCCTCTGGCTCCGGCAAATCGACCTTGATGAATATCCTCGGCTGCCTCGACCGCCCCACTTCCGGCAGCTACCGCTTCGCCGGCAAGGATGTGGCCGAGCTGGGCCGCGACGAACTGGCCTGGCTGCGCCGCGAGGCATTCGGCTTCGTGTTCCAGGGCTACCACCTGATCCCCTCGGGCTCGGCCCAGGAAAACGTCGAAATGCCGGCCATCTATGCCGGCATCGCCGCCAACGAACGCCACGCCCGTGCCAGCGCCCTGCTCGGCCGCCTGGGCCTGACCAACCGCACTGGCAACCGCCCGCACCAGTTGTCTGGCGGCCAGCAACAACGGGTGTCGATTGCCCGGGCGTTGATGAACGGTGGCCATATCATCCTCGCCGATGAACCCACTGGCGCCCTCGACAGCCACAGCGGCACCGAAGTGATGGCGTTGCTCGACGAGCTGGCCAGCCAGGGCCACGTGATCATCCTGATCACCCATGACCGCAATGTCGCGGCGCGGGCGCAGCGCGTGATCGAAATTCGCGACGGCCTGATCATCAGCGATTCGGCCGCCGAAAAGCCCATGGTCGAAAACAGTCGCGGGCTACAGGCCGACCAGCTGCGCCAGCGCCTGGACCATGGCGCAACCTTGCACGGGGCATGGAAAGGTGAATTGTTCGAAGCCCTGCAGGCGGCCTGGCGGGTGATGTGGGTCAACCGCTTCCGCACCGCCCTGACCCTGCTGGGGATCGTCATCGGCGTGGCCTCGGTGGTGGTGATGCTGGCAGTGGGCGAAGGCAGCAAGCGCCAGGTCATGGCGCAGATGGCAGCCTTCGGCTCGAACATCCTCTACCTGAACGGCAAGCCGGCGAGCCTGGGCGAGCAGGCCGGCACCATCACCCTCGACGATGTCGCTGCCATCGGCCAACTGCCGCAGGTCAAGCACGTGATGCCGGTGATCGGCGAAAAGATGATGGTGCGCCACGGCAACAACAGCCAGCGGTTCTATGTGGGTGGCAACAACACCGGGTTCACCGAGATTTTCAACTGGCCGGCGGTGCAAGGCAGCTTCTACAGCGATGCCGATGAAGCCAACGCTGCCGCGGTGGCGGTGATCGGCCAAAAAGTGCGGGAGAAGATGCTCGACCCTGGGCGCGACCCTTTGGGGCAGTACCTGTTGATCGGCAATGTGCCGTTCCAGGTGGTCGGTATCCTGGCCGGCAAGGGCGCCAGCTCTGGCGACCAGGACAGCGACGGGCGCATCGTGGTGCCCTACTCCGCCGCAGCCATCCGCCTGTTCGGCCAGCGCGACCCGGACTACATCGCCGTTGCCGCCCTGGACTCCACGCGGGTCAACGAAGCCGAAGCGGCCATCGACAAGCTGCTGCGCCAGCGCCACAACGGCCGCCAGGACTTCGAGCTGACCAATGACGCGGCGCTGATCCAGGCCGAAGCGCGCACGCAGAACAGCCTGTCGCTGATGCTGGGGGCGATCGCCGCGATCTCGCTGCTGGTGGGTGGCATCGGCGTGATGAACATCATGTTGATGACCGTGCGCGAGCGCACCCGTGAAATCGGTATCCGCATGGCCACCGGCGCGCGCCAGCGCGACATCCTGCGGCAATTCCTCAGCGAGGCGGTGATGCTGTCGATGGTCGGCGGCCTGGCCGGCATCGTCCTGGCCCTGGCCATCGGTGGCGGCCTGATGCTGGCCGAAGTGGCGGTGGCCTTTGCCCTGCCCGCCATGCTCGGCGCCTTCGCCTGTGCTGTCGTCACCGGCATCGTGTTCGGCTTCATGCCAGCGCGCAAGGCCGCCCGCCTCGACCCGGTCAAAGCCCTTACCAGCGAATAACCCATGACTCTGCCTAGCCGCATCAGCCTGTTGCCCCTGTGCGTATGCCTCGCCGCCTGCAGCACGCCGCAAACACCCGCCAGCGGTATTGCCGCGCCATCTGCCTGGCAAGGCGAGGCCGCATCACCCTCGGCCCAACTGCCAACGACGCAGTGGTGGCAAGCCTTCGCCAGCCGCGAACTCGACCGCCTGGTGCAGCACGCCCTGCACAATGCCCACGACCTGGCTGCTGCCACGGCACGGGTACGCCAGGCCCAGGCCCGCGCAGTCATCGCCGGCGCGCCGCTGCTACCGGAGCTGAAGCTGGGCCTGGATGGTAGCCGCCAACGCCTGCTGCACGGTGACGGCTACGACCAGCTGGATGTCAGCCGCAGCGAACCCACCAGCACCTCGTTCGACATGCAGCTCAGCGCCAGCTACGAAATCGACTTCTGGGGTGGCCTGCGAGCGACCCGTGACAGCGCCCTGCGCAGCCTGGATGCCAGCCGCTTCGACCGCCAGACCGTGGAGCTGACCTTGGTCAGCGCGGTGGCCGACAGTTACCTGCAGGGCCTGGCTTTGCAGGAACAGTTGCGCATTGCCCGCCTCAACCTGCGCAATGCCCAGGACGTGCTGGGCCTGGTCGAGGCACGCCAGCGCAGCGGTTCCGCCACGCGCCTGGAACTGGCCCAGCAGCGCAGCCTGGTGGCCGCGCAGCAACGCCAGCTGCCGTTACTGGAGCAGAAGTGGCAAGACAGCCGGGTCACCCTGGCGACCCTGCTCGGCGACCCGGTGCAGTCGCTGCCCACCAGCCAGGACGCGATCAACACCCTGCAATGGCCCGCCATTGGCAGCGGCGTGCCCAGCGAGCTGCTCACCCGCCGCCCCGACATTGCCGCAGCAGAAGCTCGGCTCGCCGCCGCCAGCGCCAATGTGCAGGTCGCCCGCGCCGCCATGCTGCCCAAGCTCACCCTCGGGGCCAACCTGGGGGCTGGCGCCAATACCTTTGCCCATTTGTTCGACAGCTCCTACTACACCCTCACCAGCGGCCTGGTCGCACCGATCTTCAACAACGGCCGCCTGCGCGCCGCGCATGAACTGGCCGAGGCTGAACAGGCAGAGTTGCTGGAGAACTACCGCAGCAGCATCCTGGCCGGTTTTGCCGATGTCGAGAAGGCGCTCAATGCGATCCAGGGCGTGGACCGCCAGCGGCAGTGGCAGGATGAAGAAGTGGCGCAGGCGCGCCTGGCATTCGACCTGGCGCAGCAGCGTTATGGCGCGGGAGCGGAGACGCTGTTGAGCGTGCTGGAGACCCAGCGCACCTTGTATGCGGCGCAGGACCAGCAGGCCCAACTGCGCCTGGCCCGGTTGCAGGGTAGCGTGGCGTTGTACAAGGCATTGGGGGGTGGTTGGGTGGTCAGCCAGTAGGGTCACCTGTACCGGCCTATCGCCGGCAAGCCAGCTCCCACAGGATCTGCACCGGGTCAAGACATGCGCTGTACCTGTGGGAGCCGGCTTGCCGGCGATAGGGCCGCTACAGGCAGCAGCTAGTTCCGCACCTTCAGGTTGCGCGCATACCACGGCCGCTGCGGTACCTTGGGCCGCAGCTTGTCGAGCAGGTCGTCATCGCTGTAGATGATGCGCAACGCCAGCTTCATGGTCTCGGGGTCCATCTCTACACTGCGCCCGGGCCGCAAACCCGGCACCGTCGAGCAACCATGGGTATCCGGCCCTAGCCACGGGTCGGCCACCTCCACCCAGCGCCCTGGGGCAAACCATGGCACACCATTGACTTCCAGGCGCCGCACCTCGCCCGGGTGCAGCCGCTCATGAGCGTGGAACCAGTCCTCGATGCGGTCGTCGATCCAGCCATGAAAGTGCCAGAACACCGGGTTCACATGGGATGAAAACGGGTCACCGAGAAAATCGTTCTGTTCTGCGAACCAGCGTTCGGCAAAATCATCCGGCGTGCGCGCCGTCGGCACCGGCATGCCGTTGGAGGGGTCGCGCGGCACCGATGCCCAGCGCATGTGCAGCCAGTCGTGCAGGCCCAGCTCCACTTCCGAACCGAACTGGCCCAGGGTCAAGGTGCTCAGGTACTCCGGGTCGGTGTAGCGTGACTCCCAGACCTGAAAGTTGCCATGGAAGGTATCCGGCGTCTTGATGTCGCGCACCCACTGGGTGTATTCCGCATCACCGCTGGCCAGCCAGGTGGGCGGCAGGGCATTGCCGTCATGGTTGTCGAAGTAGCGGGCGAATCCGGCCCGGTCGCGCTCCAGTTCCGGCTGCGGCAACGGGAAGCGCGTCCATGACGGCAAGTCCTGCAAGGCACGGGCCCTGCCAAGCATGTGCCGGTGCATGAAGAAAAAGTCTTCGCCCGAGCCGTTGCGGTCCTTGTGCCGGCCCCGCGCGTCACGCTCGCGATCACGAGGCCCGGGCTGCCAGCCCAGGCCACGCAGGGCGCCCTGCTTGTCCTTGCCCAGTTTGTGCCATTTGTCCCGCGACGAATGCCACAGCTGGTGGAACAGGCGATGCTCCGGGGCGGTCAGCCAGGCCAGCAGTTGCGGGTTCAGCGGGGTACGCTCGCGCGCCTCGGGGAAGGTTCGCTTCAAGGCCAGGAACTGGTTGTCCTCCACGGGCAATGTCAGAGCGCGGTCCAGGCGTGCAATGCGCCCGTTGAGGGTCGCCGGCCCGGCGTTGCCGAACCGGCCCCAGACCTCGTCGAGCACGATATGGCATTCATAGCGGGCACGGGCCGAAAACAGACGCCAGCGCAGGGTGCCCGGTTTGTCTGCCAACAGGTCGCCTACCACGCGGTAGCGCGGCTCTTCCTGCCCCCGCAGGCGCTCGGGGGTATCCAGGTAGCCGCGCAGGGAGCGCCCGCTGGTTGCCACATCCAGGAACAGTTCCAGTTCACCTGTGGGCAGGCCGTCCAACCCCGCATCCTTGCCTTGCAGGGTCCAACGCCAGATCCCGCGCAGAGTATCGCCCAACTGCTGCAGGCGGGTATCGGCCAACTCGACTACGGCCTCGCCAGGGGTTTCCGGGAATTCCTCGGCGGCACGCTGGCGCTGCACATACAGCGCCCCCAGCGCACCGGGCACCACCACACCCGTCAGTGCCACACCGGCGATGAAACCGCGTCGGGAAATCGTCATTGCATACCTGTGCATTCATTGCGGCCATGGAGCACGGCCCGTCCAAGGCTAGAACGTTGCACGGCAGGCGAAATTTAGCGGCTTGCCACCCCCGCCCTGAGGGCAACTCGGTCAATGTAGGAGCGGCCTTGTGTCGCGAAAGGGCCGCAAGGCGGCCCCGGCAATTTTGCAGAGGTGCGAAGATCCTGGGGCGCTGCGCACCCCTGTCGCGACACAAGGCCGCTCCTACAGGGCCCTGCGCCAGCGACCTAATAGCGGCTAAATTTCCCGGGTGCGAGCTCGTTCACTGCAGGTAGCGGCGACCTCTGTGCCCATCCCTCGACGGTGAACCTACTGAGACCAAGATGACGACTCCACGCTGGAAGAAAGCCCTGTTTATCAGCCTGTCCGCGGCGGTTGCCGCTGGTGCCGGGTTTGCCGCCTGGCACTACTTCGCCACACCCGCTGGCTATTCCAGGGAGGTGACCCGCCAGGCCAACGACCTGCAGGAACGCATCATCTCGTTCGACAGCCACGTCACCCTGCCGCTGACCTTCGGCACCGAAGGCAGTGAGGCCGACAAGGATGGCGATGGCCGCTTCGACCTGGCAAAGGCCGCACGCGGGCGTTTGTCCGGCGCGGCCCTGACCATCTTCGCCTGGCCAGAGTCCTGGACCGGAGACGGCGGCCCGCACCGCCCGACCCCAGGTTTCGTCGAAGCCGCCCGCCACACCCAGGAGGTGCGCTACAACGCCATCACCGCCATGGTCCGCGACTTCCCGCAGCAGGTGGGTATTGCCTATACCCCGCAAGACATGCGGCGCCTGCACGGCGAAGGCAAGTTCGCGGTGTTCCTCAGCATGCTCAACGCCTATGCGCTGGGCGATGACATCGACCAGCTCGACCGCTGGGCCGCGCGCGGCGTGCGCATGTTCGGCTTCAGCTATGTGGGCAACAACAGCTGGGCCGACTCCTCGCGTCCGCTGCCGTTCTTCAATGACACCGCCGATGCCCTGGACGGCCTGTCGCCGGTCGGCAAGCGCGCCGTGCAGCGGCTGAACGACCTGGGTGTGATCATCGATGTGTCGCAAATGTCCAGCAAGGCGCTGGCCCAGGCCGTTGCCCTCAGCCGCGCGCCGGTGGTGGCCTCGCACTCGGTGCCACGGGCGATGGTCGACATCAGGCGCAACCTCTCCGACAAGGAGCTGCAGCTGATCAAGGACAGCGGCGGCGTGGTCCAGCTGGTGGCTTTCTCCACCTACCTCAAGCCCTTGAGCAGCAAGACCCAGGACAAACTCAACGCCCTGCGCGCCCACTACGACCTGCCACCACTGGCCAACCTCGACTACGCACTGATGCCAGGTGACCCGGTGATTGCCGGCTGGCCCGAGCAGAAGGTCGGCCAATATGCCAACGCGCTGTACGGCATTCTAGAGGAGGAACCGCCGGCCACGCTCAAGGACTATGGCGACGCCATCGATTACACCGTGCGCAAGATCGGCATCGATCATGTCGGCCTGAGCTCGGACTTCAACGAAGGCGGTGGCATCGACGGTTGGCAGAACGCCAGTGAAGCACGCAACGTCACCGCCGAACTGATCAGCCGCGGCTACTCCGAAGCGGATATCGCCAAGCTCTGGGGCGGCAACTTCCTGCGGGTGTGGGAGCAGGTGCAGCGCGCCGCTCAACCTGTCGCCACCTCATCCCCCTGACCCTTGCGAGCCATTTGATGAACGATCGTCGCACCTTTCTCAAGCAGGCCGGCCTGCTTGCGGCCGCCCTGCCCCTCACAGGCCCACTGCTGCCTGCCGCCCAAGCGGCGGCTGCGCAGCCTGCAACCGCCAGCGACTGGGCCGGGTTTCGCAACCTGTTCGAGCTGGACCCGGCGTACGCGCACTTTGCCAACTTCCTGATCACCTCGCACCCAAGGCCCGTGCGCGAAGCCATCGAGGCGCTGCGCGCCCGCTTCGACCGCCACCCGGCCCGCATGGTCGACTGGGACAGCCAATCGGAGTGGAAGCACGAGGCCGCCGTGCGTGAATGGGCAGCCCGCTACCTCGAAGTGACGCCCCGGCAAATTGCCCTGACCGGCAGCACCACCGAAGGCCTGGGGCTGATCTATGGCGGGCTGAAGATTGCCCCGGGGCAGGAAATTCTCACCACCGTGCACGAGCATTCGGCCGCCCGCCATACCATGGGCTTTCGCACCACGCGCGATGGCACACCGGTGCACCGGTTGCGCCTGTTCGACGACCCCGCCAAGATCAACAGTGATCAGGTACTGACCACCATCGCCGCGGCCATTGGGCCGAAAACCCGGGTACTGGGCATGACCTGGGTGCACTCGGGCAGTGGCGTGAAACTGCCCGTCGGCGAGATCGGCGCACTGGTGCGCGAGGTCAATCGCCAGCGTGACGAGCAGCACCAGATCATCTACGTGATCGACGGTGTGCACGGCTTCGGCGTCGAAGACATGCGCTTTGCCGATCTCAACTGCGACTACTTCATCGCCGGCACGCACAAGTGGATGTTCGGGCCGCGGGGTACCGGGATCATCTGCGCGGCGTCCACCGAACTGAAGCAGCTGAACCCGACCATTGCCACGTTTTCCGAGAACGAGGACTTTGCCACGGTGATGACGCCCGGGGGTTACCACGCGTTCGAGCACCGCTGGGCATTGGGCAAGGCGTTCGAGTTGCACCTGCAGCTGGGCAAGGCGGCGGTGCAGGCACGGATTCATGGGCTCAATGACTATCTCAGGCAGCGGCTAGAGGCGCTGCCGGGGGTCGAACTGGTGACACCGCGCAGCACGCAGTATTCGGCGGGGTTCACCTTCTTCCGGGTCACGGGGCAGGATGCTGACGAGGTGGCCCGGTATCTCAACAGCCAGCGCATCGTGGTCGATGCGGTGTCTCGGGATGTCGGGCCGGTGGTGCGGACGGCGCCTGGGCTGTTGAATACCGAGGCGGAGATCGAGCGATTGGTCGAGGTGTTGAAGAAGCACCTTCGCGGGTGAGGCCGGGGGGCCGCTTTGCGGCCCATCGCGACACAAGGCCGCTCCCACATGGTTCGGTGGGCGCTGTGCTTTGGTGGGAGCGGCCTTGTGTCGCGAAAGGGGCGCAACGCGCCCCCGGCGAGCTCAAGTCAGGACTGGCCACCGACCCGCTTCAACCACGCCCCGACATCCCGGTAAATCCCCTCCACCTGCCCCACGATCCCCGACATGCGCAAGAAGTCATGGGTCAACCCCTCCACCCGGGCAAAGGTCACCGCCGTCCCACCCGCCACCAGCCAGTCACGATAAGCCATGCCCTCATCATGCAACGGGTCATATTCGGCCACGAACAGGTAAGCTGGTGCCAACGGCTGGCGCAGCGTCGACAGCAACGGCGATACCCGCCAGTCAAGGCGCTGCTCGCGCTGCGGCGCATAGTGCTGGTAGAACCACTCCAGGGTAGGCGTCTCCAGCAGGTAACCCTCGGCATGCTCGCGATGGGACTCACGCCAGCAGGAGATATCGGTCACCGGGTAGAACAGCAACTGTGCCAGCGGCTTGAACGCCAGCGCCTCGGGCTGCTCCACTGCCGTAATGGCCAGCACCGCCGCCAGGCTGGCGCCCACGCTGTCCCCTGCCAGCACCACCCGGCGGTTGTCCAGGCCCAGCGAGGCCGCCTGCTCAGCCAGCCAGTTGGCGGCGTCCAGTACATCGTGCAGGGCCTTCGGGAACTGCTGCTCCGGCGCCAGCCGGTAGTCCGCCGCCAGCACCGCGAACTCGCCCAGGGCCGCCAGGCGACGGCACACCGAGTCATGCGAATCGAGGCTGCCGACCACATAGCCGCCGCCATGCAGGTACAGGATCACTGGCTGCAAAGCAGCTCCAGCATTGCCCTGGCGGTACAGACGAGCAGCCAGACGGGCACCGTCGCGCGCGGTAATCTGCAACTCGCTGGCCGTGACGTTGCCGGGCGGGCTCGGGTCGAGTACCTGCGAGCTGCCTTCGAACTCGGCACGGGCCTGGGTCACGTCCATCGCGTGCATGGGCAGGCTCCTGCCCGTCAGCCGGCCAAATTCGACCAGTTCCAGAAATGCCGCCAGATCAGGGTGCAGTGCCATGTGGGTTCCTTGGGTGAACAATGTGACTCGAGCCTCCCTACGGGACGTAGCAGCACGCCGAAAAATTACCCGCCCACACGGCTAAATCGTTGGTGCAGGCACTCGTTATCCCTGCACAACGAAAGACCGCCAGAGGCATACCGTGGACCTTCAGAGCATCCTCAGCAAACTGTTCGCCAACGCCCATGCCGTGGGCATCGAAGGCGTTTTCCAGTTCGTCTTCGGCCAGGACCGGGCCTTCTGGTCGGAGGTGCGTGACAGCAGCCGCACCGGTGCCGGCCGGCACAGCGCCCCGGACGTCACCATCGAGGTGGCCGAGCGTGACTTCCTCGGCATCATGGGCGGCACCGCCAACGTCGAAGAACTGTTCGCCAGCGCCCGCCTGAAGATCAGCGGCAACATGGGTTTGGCCACCCTGCTGCCGCAGATCATCAGCAACGCCCGGCGCGGCGCGCCGGCGACCAAGGTATCGATGAACCAACGCTACCCGACACCGGCACGCCTCAGCGAACGGGTGTCGGCCGCGCAACCGGTGCAGCGCGAGGTGGCACGCGTTGCCCGCGCCGACATGCCGCTGGCGCGCTTCCAGGGCGAATACCTGGCGCACGGCACGCCGGTGGTCATCAGCGATGCCCTGCAGGACTGGCCGCTGTTCACCATGGGCCGCGAAGCTTCGCTGGAGCATTTTGCCGAACTGCAGGGCATCACCCGGCACGGCGACTACGTGAAGAAGACCTTCTCCACCGACCGCGACTTCCGTTCCACTTCCATGACCGACTTCATCGCCTCGCTGGACACCCCTGCCAAACCCGGCGAAACCCCGGCCTACATGGGCAACAACATCGTGCCGGAAAAGCTGCTGAGGCTGATTCGCTACCCGCATTACTTCGCCCGCGAGAAGTTCATTGCGCCGCGCATCTGGATCGGTCCCAAGGGCACACTGACGCCATTGCACCGCGACGACACCGACAACCTGTTCGCACAGGTATGGGGGCAAAAGTCGTTCATCCTTGCCGCGCCGCACCATCGCCCGGCCCTGGGTACCTGGTCGACCAGCCCCAAGGGCGGCCTGGACGGCTGCGACTTCAACCCCGACGCCCCGGACTACCAGCGCTTCCCGGCGGCGCGCGAGGTGCCGTTCCTGCGCGTGGTGCTGCAGGCCGGTGACCTGTTGTTCCTGCCCGAAGGGTGGTTCCACCAGGTGGAGTCTATGACCACCTCGCTGTCGGTGAACTTCTGGGTGAATTCCGGGCGCGGCTGGTAGCCGGGATTGCCAGGGGCCGCTGCGCGGCCCCGGCAATCGATCAGACCGCCGCGATCAACGCCTCGGCAAAGCGCTGCGCGACCTCGTCGATCTGCTCGCCACTGATGATCAACGGCGGCAGGAAGCGCACCACTGCCCCATGCCGCCCACCGAGTTCCAGGATCAGCCCGCGCTTGAGGCACTCGCGCTGCACCTTCGCCGCCAACTCACGGTTGGCCGCCGGATGCCCAAGCGCATCCCTGTGGCCTTGCGGATCCACCAGTTCCACCCCAAGCATCAGGCCACGCCCGCGAATATCACCCAACTGCGGATAATCTCGCTGCAACTGCTGCAGGTGCTGGCGCAGGCGCTGGCCCATGGCCTCGGCATGCTCTGCCAGGCGATGCTCGACCAGGTAATCGATCACCGCCGAACCCGCCGCCATGGCCATCTGGTTACCACGGAAAGTGCCGGCGTGGGCGCCCGGCTTCCAGGTGTCCAGCCAGTCGCGATACACCACCACCGCCAGCGGCAGGCTGCCGCCAATGGCCTTGGACAAGGTGACCACATCCGGGATGATGCCGGCATGCTCGAAGGCGAACATGCGCCCGGTACGGGCGAAACCGCTCTGGATCTCATCGACGATCAACGCCACGCCGGCCTGCTCGGTGATACGGCGTACCCCCTGGAGCCACTCGATTTCGGCCGGGATCACCCCTCCCTCGCCCTGCACCACCTCGAGGATCACCGCCGCTGGCAGCGGCACGCCGCTTTCCGGGTCGAGCAGCAGGGTTTCCAGGTAATGCAGGTTGGCCCTGACCCCGGCTTCGCCGCCCAAGCCGAACGGGCAACGGTAGTCGTAGGGGTACGGCATGAACTGCACACCGTTGCCCAGCAAGGCCCCCAACGGCTGCTTCGGCCCATGGCTGCCCATCAGGCTCAGCGCCCCCTGGCTCATGCCATGGTAGGCGCCCTGGAAGGCCAGCACGGTGCTGCGGCCGGTGGCAGTGCGCACCAGCTTCAGCGCTGCTTCCACCGCATCGGTACCGGTCGGGCCGCAGAACTGGACCTTGGCTTCACGGCGTAACGCCTCGGGCAGCACACCGAACAGGTCCTGGACGAAGCGGTCCTTGACCGGCGTGGTCAGGTCCAAGGTGTGCAGTGGCAGTTCATCGGCCAGTACCCGCTGGATCGCCTCGACCACCACCGGGTGGTTGTGGCCCAGCGCCAGCGTGCCGGCGCCGGCCAGGCAGTCGATGAACTGGCGGCCTTCGACATCCTCCACATGGATGCCACGGGCGCGCTTGAGTGCCAGCGGGATGCGCCGCGGGTAGCTGCGGGCGTTGGACTCCTGTTGTTGCTGACGTTGCAGCAAAGGCGAATCGGTGAACTCGTACAAGCCACGCGGCGCGCTGGCCGACGGGACCTGGGCAAGGCAGGAAGCGGTGGACATGGGTGAATCCTCGCAAGCAAGCGAAAGTGCGGGTGTTCGTCGCTTGAAAAACGCTTGAGTGCGGGGAGGATTTAGCGGTTGCTGTGGGATTTTTGAAAGCAGGCCCGGCCTCTTCGCGGGTAAACTGAACTGGCCTAATGATCCCGGACACCTCTTAAGGGCGATATGATTCGCCCAATCAGGAGGTTCCATGCAAGAACGAAAGACCTACACCCGCGAGTTCAAGCAACGTGCTGCCAGCATGGTCCTTGATGACCACTGCTCGATTCCCGACGTCTGCGCCTCAATGGACGTCGGCCCTACAGCCCTGCGCCGCTGGGTTGATCAGGTGCGTAAAGAGCGACACAAGGGCCAGCCAGTAGCCGGTACCAAAGCGATCAGCGACGAACAGCGCGAGCTCCAGCAGCTGCGAGCCAAGATCAAGCGCCTGGAGACCGAGGCTGAAATCTTAAAAAAGGCTACGGCTCTCTTGATGTCGGATCCCGATCGTTTTTCCTGATTGAGGAACTGAGAGAGTCAGGCTCGTATCCGACCAGCCTTCTTTGCAGTGCGCTGAGCGTATCCCGTAGCGCGTTTTATGACTGGCTTCGCCGTCGTTCAACACCGAATACCAAGCGTGACGAACTCAGAGAGAAAGTAGTTCAGCTGCACGTCGAAAGCAGGGGAAGCGCGGGCGCGAGAATGATCTCTGAGTACCTGAAGGCCCAGCAGCTCAAGGTGGGACGGTATCTGGCCGGAAAACTCATGGAGGAGGCAAATCTGGAAAGCAAGCAGCGTCGTCCTCATCGGAATCGCTCCAAAGGTGTTGAAGCGTTTGTGGCCAAGAACCTGCTCGAACGCAACTTTGAGCCAACAGCAATTAACCAGGTCTGGTGCGGTGACGTGACCAGTTTGATGGTTGGGAAGCGCTGGTATCACCTGGCAGTAGTGATTGACTTGTTTGCGCGTCGGATCGTTGGCTGGGCGTTTTCCCTGATCAACGACGCCAACTTGGTTAGCAAGGCACTGAGGATGGCAGTAGGGGTTAGGGGCAAGCATACAGGCTTGATGTTTCACTCGGATCAAGGCTGCCAATACACCAGCCAGCGCTTCCAGTCCGAGCTGCTTGAGCATGGCATAACGCAGAGCATGAGTCGCAGGGGACAATGCTGGGACAACGCACCAACAGAGCGTTTCTTTGGAACGCTCAAGTCAGAATGGGTGCCGCCCAAGGGCTACAAGGAAATTGAAGAAGCCAAGCAGGACATGACCAGCTTCTTCATGCGATACAACCGAATCAGGCTCCACAGCTACAACGACTACCTGTCACCAATAGCTATGGAGCAGCAGGCGGCTTGATCACCGTAACCGGTGTCCGGAAATACTTGACCAGAACAAACCCGCTCCCACAGGATGGACTGCCCCCAAGAAGTTGGACACCAATCCAACCCTTGGGGGATCTATGGGTAAATACACAGAGCAGTTCAAGCTCACGGCTATCACCGCTTACCTAGAGGGCAGCCGGGGCTTTCGCAAGGTGGCACAACACTTTGGCATCGATTTCAGCCTGCTTCGGCGCTGGGTTGCTGGCTACCAAGTCGATGCCAGCCTCGGCCCTCGCTCGCATGGTCGCCGCTACACCGAGGAATTCAAGCGGCGGGTGCTCAAGTACATGCTTGAGCATCGCCTGTCCCTGCGCCAAACAGCGGCGCACTTTGACCTTGGACAGTCCTCACAGATAGGCATTTGGCTGCGGCAGCACTACAGTGGCAGTCCTGAAGCCACTCTCGCCAAACAAAGAAAATCAGCCGTGCCGAAGAAAATTAAGCCCATCAAGCCGACAGATACCAATGACGCAGAGAAATCTCGTGAGCAGTTGTTGAGCGAGCTCGAGTATCTGCGCATGGAGAATGATGTCCTAAAGGAGTTAAAGGCTCTGCGAGAGGAGAAGGAGCGAACACGGACGAAAAAGCCCTGATCGTCTGTAAATTCAGACATAAATATCCGCTGCCTGATCTCTTGCAGATGGTGGGGTTGGCACGCAGTACCTTTTATTACCAGATCAAGTGCCAGCAAAAGCCGGACAGGCACGCCTCGCTCAAGGAGTTGGTGCAGCGTGTCTATCACGAGGAGAAAGGGCTGTATGGCTACCGCCGCATTGCCCTTGCCATCAGGAATCAGGGGACCTTGGTCAACAAGAAGGTCATTGAACGGTTGATGGCTGAGCTTGGTTTGCAGTCCGTTGTACGCCCGAAGAAGTATCGATCCTATCGCGGCATTGTCGGCAAGGTGGCAATGAATTTGCTGGAGCGTAATTTCGTCGCGCAACGCCCCAACCAGAAGTGGGTGACCGATGTCACTGAGTTCAAAGTGGCCCAACAAAAGCTCTACCTGTCGCCCGTGATGGACTTGTACAACGGTGAGATCATCGCCTATGAAACAGCTTGCCGGCCTACTTATGGCTTGGTCGGGAACATGCTGGAAAAGGCGCTCGATGGGTTGGGTGAAAAGCCCAAGCTAGTGATCCACTCAGACCAAGGATGGCATTACCAGCAGCCCCAATACCGCCATAAGCTCGCAGCGCGCGGTGTGAAGCAGAGCATGTCTCGCAAGGGCAATTGTCTGGATAATGCAGCGATGGAAAGCTTCTTCGGCACACTGAAGTCAGAGTTCTTCTACCTGAAGCGCTTTGAAAGCGTCGAACAGCTGAAGGCGGGCCTGGAGGAGTACATCCATTACTACAACCATGACCGCATCAGGCTGAAACTCAATGGCCTGAGCCCTGTCAGCTACAGGACTCAGGCCACTGGCTAAAACTGTCCAACTTTTCGGGGGCAGTCCAGGATTGGCACAGATCTCAGGGTTGATGCAGTACCTGTGGGAGCGGGTTTACCCGCGAAGAGGCCGGCACAGGCAATAAAAATCAATGCCCCGAGCGCGCCGGCACTTGCAACAACACCCGCAACCCATCACTGCGGCTGTCGAACTTCAGGCTACCGGCACAACGCTGCACGATCGCCTGCACGATCGCCAGCCCCAGCCCGCATCCACCACTCTGCCCGTTACGCCAGAAGCGCTCGGTCAGGTGCTCAAGGTCCGCCTCGGCAATCCCCGGCCCATGGTCCCGCACCATGAAGCCCACCTGGCCGTCAGCCATCTGCACCTCAAGCTCCACCGCCTCGTCGCCGCCATGGCGCAAGGCGTTGTCCAGCAGGTTGCGCAGCGCCGCCACCGCCAACGGCGCAGGCATACCCAGGTAGATCTGCGTAGCGGCTTCAGGCAAGCGCAGCACGATGCGCCGGTTGTCACCGCCGCCGGCATCCTGCACCGCCTGCCGGGCCACCTGCTCGGCGCTGCACTGTATGCCATCCTCGAACGACAGGCTGCCCTCTACCCGCGCTAGCATCAGCAACTGCTCCAGCGTGCGGTGCATGCGGTCGGCGCCCTGCTCGGCATGCTCCAGCGCCTGCTCGCGCACGGCGCCATCGGTCATCCGTGCTACCTGCAGGTGGGTCTTGATCGCCGTCAGCGGGCTGCGCAGTTCATGCGCGGCATCGTCGGTCAGGCGCCGCTCACGCTCGATGGTCTGGGCAATGCGCAGGAACAGCTGGTTCTGAGTTTCCAGCAACGGTTGCAGTTCGCCGGGCATGCCCGCCACCTGCAGCGGCTCGACGCTGTCCGCGCGCCGGCGGCGCAGGGCATCGCGCATGCGGTTGAGCGGCTCCAGGCCCTTGCCCAGGCCGATCCACAACAACCCCAGGCTGCCAAGCAGGGCCATCAGCACCGGCGCCGAGGCCGCCAGCAGGATCGACTGGTTCAGTGCCTCTCGCTCCATGTGCCGGTCGGCGGTAGTAATGCGCACATCGCCATGGTTATAGGTAAAGGTGCGCCACAGGGCATCGTCGATGGTCTGGTCTCGGAAACCACTGCGTTCATCGTCCATGACGCCATCGTGCTTGTGGTTGCTGGCGAGAATCTCGCCACGCAGTGAGCTGACCTGGCAAGCCATGCCGTCCGGCACGCTGAACTGGTCGGCGGAAAAGTGCGCCTCCCCACCCTTGGCAGTCAGCGGCTGCGGCAGCTGGTCTATCAGCCCGGCAACCATGCGCGCCGAAGCCACCAGGCGCTGGTCGAGGGAGAACATCATCTGCTGGCGCAGGTCGCGCAGCATCCACGCGGCGGCCAGCGCCCAGATGATCACGAAGGCGCTGCCCAGGATCAGGCTCAGGCGTACCCGCAGGCTCATGATGCCGCCTCCTCCGGTGCTTGCGCCGGGCCCAGCCGGTAGCCCAGGCCGCGCACGGTCTCGACGATGCCGTTGCCCAGCTTGCGCCGCAGATGATGGATATGCACGTTCAGGGCATTGCTCTCGACTTCGTCGCTGAAGCCGTACACGCAGTCTTTGAGCTGCTCGCTGGACAGCACCCGCCCGGGGTTCTGCAGCAGCGCCTGGAGCAATGCCTGTTCACGCCGGGACAGGTCGACCGGCTGGCCGGCCAGGGTTGCCTCGCAGCTGCTCGGGTCGTAGCGCAGCGGGCCGTGTTCGATCACATTCACCGCCCGCCCGGCTACGCGCCGCAGCAGGGTGTGCAGGCGAGCAGCCAGCTCGCGCAGGTCGAACGGTTTGAGCAGGTAGTCGTCGGCGCCGGCCTGCAGGCCATCGACCCGGTCGGTAACCGCATCACGGGCAGTGAGCACCAGCACTGGCAGCGTCTCGCCTTTCTCGCGCAGGCGGCGCAACAGCTTCAGGCCGTCTTCGTCGGGCAGGCCAAGGTCGAGGATCATCACGTCGAACTGCGCGGCCTGCAGCATCGCCCGTGCATCGGCGGCGTTGCCCACACGGTCCACGGTCAGGCCCTGGGCGGTAAGGCCGGCGCAGATGCCGGCGGCGATCAGGTCGTCGTCCTCGCAGAGCAGAACGTGCATGGTGGGGCTCCCGGAATGGTGTAGCTGGCATTGCACCTTGGGCGGATTAAGGGGGGATTATGGACCTTTTGTGGGGGATTGGGGATGTGTGGCGCCTGCGGCAACGAGCACCGCGCAACTGCCACACGCTCCCGGGAGCGACAAACATTTGAAGCCCCACCCAAGGCCCACCCCGACAGCCTAACTCCGCCGAACACGCCGGAAACGAAGTCGCATTTTCCTACAACTGGCTCAGAAAACTCCGATCCGAATCCATGATGGGATTTCCCCCTGCACACGCTGTCAGGGAGACACCTCATGTACCTGGATTACCTCGTGCCCTCCTGGCACGAGATCGAGTCACGTGTCATCCAGTCGAAGCACAAAAAGTAGCCATAGAAAAAACCAAAAATCACATGCTGGTAACAGCCGCACTGCACAACCCAGACCTTGTAGCAGGAGGCAGAGACGCGATATCAGACTTTGGAGATCGCCAAGTCAACTCAATAATTGGCCCACAATGGAAAACAAAGATACCGAATTTAAAAAAGGCCGCCGAAACAGTGCCACCGAACCTTAGAAACTCAACACGCATGAATGTAAAATTACACAAATGCTAAGACAAGGAAATTCAAGTGGATAAAATTTTTGCCAGATTCATTGAAAATTTCGGCCCACCAATCGACCGCCGGGAAGTACCTCCATCAACAATCGATCGATATAGAGACAAGCTTCCTCCCAAGCTTCTGGAATACTGGTCCGAACATGGATGGTCGGGTTATGGCGAAGGTATATTCTGGCTGGTCAACCCACAAGAATATGACGCTGTGGTTTCCTACTGGATTGCAGGCACGACACTTGGCTCGCACGACAACTATCACTTGATTGCACGGAGCGCGTTCGGCGACCTGTACCTATGGGGCGAAAAATCTGGCTTTTCATTAAAAATCACGAGCATTAGTTCTCGATACGTCTTTCATAAGACCGACTTTACAACAGAACAGCTCAACACTGAACTCCAAGGCTTCATCCTATCAAGAAAAGTCGACTCAAATGATTTCAACGACCTTTTCAATCCCGCCAGAGAAAAGCTTGGCAGACTTAAACATGACGAGATGTACGGCTTTTTCCCCGCACTCTTGCTGGGTGGCTCTGACTCCCTGCAGCACCTTCAAAAGGTCAGCGCCATTGAGCACTTGGTCTTTCTCGCGCAACTGACAGACCTGCAATCTTACCCCTTCTCCAAGCAACCAGATTGATGCTGCAGCCATTCACTTATCCTTTCTCAACGAACAATGAAGTAGCGCCATCACGGACCAAGCGCCGCCAGGCGCTTGGCACCTATACATGATGGGCACGGTCAAGGCTTAAGTGGCCGCTCTGTGGCTTGTTGCTTTCGGCGGCAAGCACCGAGGCGAGTCCATGTTGCGACTATTCAGTCATCACCCTACCCCATTGACGCTGACCCACCTCTTCGCCGCCATGTTCACCTGAGCTTCGCCGAACCTGCCGGAAACGAAGTCGCATTTTCCTACAACTGACTCAGAAACTTCCGATCCGAATCCATGATGGGATTTCCCCCTGCACACGCTGTCAGGGAGACACCTCATGTACCTGGATTACCTCGTGCCCTCCTGGCACGAGATCGAGTCACGTGTCATCGCCATGGTGGGCTACCAAAGCGGTGGCCAGTTCCGCACCAGCCTCAATGAAGAAGTCGCCTCGCTAGGCCTCAACCTGCGCCGGATCGAAGCCGTCCGCACAGCCTTCTACCACGCCGAATGGCAGGCGGCGCACATGCTGCGCCAGCGCTTCGCCGACCTCGACATCAACAGCATCGTCGACGAACTGCTGATGGTCGTACGGCAGATGGCGATGATCGTCGCCGGCAGCACCATTACCGGTGGCCTGCTTGGCGCGGGGGTTGGCACATTCGCCGGCGGCGCCGGAACCATTCCGTTCGCCGGCGCGGGCGCGGCTATGGGCCTCAAGGTCAGTGGCTGGATCCTCGGCGCGCTGGGGCTGGCCTCCATCGCCGAGTTCTTCATCGAGGGCTTGCCGCGTATCGGCGAGTACTACGTCGATGGCATTCGCTTCGCCTGGGAAGGCACCTGCGGCAATGAAGGCACGGGCCCGTTCTGCCGGGACGACCCCTATGCGATATCCCGGGCCACGCATCAGATTGCCCAAGGCCATGTGGAAGTCGTGCTGCTGTTGTTGGGAGCGATCGTGTCGTACCTCACCCGCGACCGCGGCGATGCCCGGGTGCTGGCCCAGGAAATGGCGGCCAGCCGCAAAGGTGCGCGGCTGGGGCAATGGATGCTCAAGCATGAAGAGGGCTTGAAGAAACGGCCAGACCTGCAGGTGCCGGAGCGACGCAAGGGGGCGGTGGGTGAGCCGCAACCGATGCAGCCTGATCGGCCGGCTGAGAAAGACAAGGAGCCCTCGACAGGGAAGCCCGGTAGCATGCCGTTGCATACCGTGGCGTGCTTCAAGGCCGACAAATTGCCACCCGCCAAGCATGGCGAGTTTGAACGGCAGTTGAAGGGGCAGCAGGATGGGTTGAATCGGCTGACGGTTGAGGAGTTTTTGGAAAATGTGGCCAACCCCGTCAAACGCGATCCCAAGCTTGCCAAAAAGGCACGAAAAGACTTGTACACAAACATAAGAGATAGGATTCACGAGGATCTATCCAAAACGATGGGTCCGCGTGAAGCAAGAAAACTTTCAGAAATGCAAGCCAAAGAGACAATGTCAACGCTTGCAGCCTTGCATAACCCGGACCTCAGTGCTGGTGGACGGGACGCTATCGCTGATTTTGGAGATAGACAGGTCAACTCGAGCATTGGCCCTCAGTGGAAAAACAGGATAGGCGGACTCAGGCGGGCCGCCGAAGAGATGGCTGGTACAGGTGGTGGCTCCGGCCTTTTAAATGTGAAACTGCACAAGTGCTGAAATATCTGGAGGTTATCATATGGACGAAGCATTTTCCGTATTTATTGAGGAAGTCGGTGAACCTATGCATAGACAGGAGGTGCCTGCATCGACCATTGACCGTTATCGAGGAAAGCTACCGGATAAACTTCTACAGTACTGGATTGAGCATGGATGGTGTGGGTACGGTGACGGCATGTTTTGGACCGTAAACCCACAAGAGTATGATGGCGTGGTTGCATCTGTACTTGAGAGTGCAAACCTAGAGAAGTACGACAGATTTCACCTCATAGCCCGCGGAGCCTTTGGTGATCTTTATTTGTTTGGCGAAGAAACGGGATTCTCACTAAAAATTGCAACGCATATTGGCCGTTATGTTGGGAGAACACATGAATTGACAGCAATTGACATGGACAGGCAAGTGCAAAATTTTTTCGCCTGCAGAGATTTGGATTCGAATGATTTTGATGAAATGTTTGAGCCTGCCAAGAAGAACCTCGGCATACTAGGGCCGGATGAGATGTACGGTTTTGTTCCAGCATTGGTGTTTGGCGGCCCAATTCGTTTCGAAAATCTTGAGAAGCTGAAAGCAATTGAACATCTTGTACTGCTTTCTCAGCTTTGCAGCATCGAGCCCTATAGCTTTTCCGACTTCTAAACACTTAAAAAAGGACTTAATCAAATGGACGTCATATTCAGCATCTTCCTCGAAACCTTCGGCGACCCCGTCGGCCACCAACCAGTACCGCCCTCTGCCCTCGATCATTACCAAGGCAAACTCCCCAACCGTCTCCTGGGATACTGGCAAGAGCACGGCTGGTGCGGCTACGGCGGTGGCCTGTTCTGGCTGGTAAACCCTCAGGATTACGAAGACGTAGTAGCGTATTGGCTGTCAGGCACGCACTTCGAAGCACGCGACACTTATCACCTCATCGCCCGTAGCGCTTTTGGCGACCTGTACCTGTGGGGTGAGAACACCGGCTCGGTGCTGACCATTGCGGCGTACCATTCCCGTTACCTCGATGGCGCCCAAAGCTCAGGCGATGAAGAGCGAGACAACAAGATCCACGGCCTGCTCATGTGGCTGATGACCGAATGCATCTATTTCGACGACCTGTTCGAACCCGCCAGGGAACGGCTCGGCACGCTGGCTGCAGTCGAAATGTATGGCTTTGTTCCTGCCTTGATGCTGGGAGGGTCAGACAGCCTCGAGCGGCTTGAAAAGCTCAAGGCGGTAGAGCATCTGGTACTGCTCGCCCAACTGAGCGAGCTTCAACCCTATGAGCTGGCTGACGAAGAAGATGAATAGGCCCTGACAAGTGCGTTCACCGGTGAACCGCATCAGGCTTGTCGACATCCAGCAGCACACCGGTATCCGGCACTTCTACCCTGACACAACTCGCCGGGTTGGCCTTGACCACCGAACGCGCCCCTTCATCGCCGGTCAGGCGCGCAAGCGCCGGCCAGAAATCGCGCCCGAACAGCACAGGATGACCTTGCTGCCCTTCATGGCAAGGCAACACGATGGTCGACGCGCTGGCCCTGGAAGCCAGCCGGGCAAGGGTTGCCTGCTCCAGCCAGGGCATGTCACCCAACAGAATCGCTACTGCCTGCGCCTCACTGTCGGCCAGCGAGGCGGCGCCGGCCGCCAGGCTATGGCCCATGCCCAACGCAAAGTCCGGGCTGGAGACGACCCGGCACCCCGCAGGCAGCCCCAGATCCACGCCCCGCTCCCCCTCGCGCAACACCACCCGCACATCGTCGAACACTGCACAGGCCCGCTCCACGCTGTGCACCAGCAAGCTGCGACCATCAACCAACAGCGCCCGACGCTTGTCAGCCCCGAAACGCACGCTGCTGCCAGCAGCCAATATCAGTGCAACCACGCTCACAGCGCCTCCCGCTCGATACCATTGCGCACGCGAAGGATATCGGCCAGCACCGCCAAAGCGATCTCGGCCGGGGTCTTGCTGCCCAGGTTGAGGCCGATCGGGGCGTGGATGCGGCCCAGTTCGACCTCGGCCAGGCCACCGATCCGCCGCAGGCGTTCGCGGCGCTTGTCGGAGGTGGCCCGGGAGCCCATCACACCGATATAGAACGCCTCGGTGCGCACCGCTTCGAGCATGGCCAGGTCATCGATCTTCGGGTCGTGGGTCAGCGCCACCACCGCGGTGTCGGCATGGCAACCGCCATGGGCGATGAACTCCGATGGCAGCTCACGACGCACCTCGATGCCATCCAGCCGCACGCCGTCGAGCACTTCGTCACGCGGCTCGCAGAGGATGACTTCGAAGCCCATGCCCTTGCCGAACTCGGCACAGAAATGCGCGACGCTGGAGTACCCGGCCAGCAGCAGGCGCTGGGCGGCCCCCACACGCAAGCGTACACAGGCACTTTCACACTGCACACGCGGCCCCTGGCGGTGGTCATCGGCAAGCAGGCGCATGCCCTCGGGCAGGCTCACTTCACGCAACACACGGCGCCGGCCCTGCAATGCGCTTTCCAGCTCACGCAGGTGCGCCTGCACGTCACATTCGGCCGGCAGGTTCTCCACCAGCACTTCCAGCACGCCGCCACACGGCAGGCGGATGCTCGAACGCGAGTCGCTGCCATCGCCATAACGCACGATAGCCACCGGCTCGGGAAACTCCCCCCGCCCCACGCGTTCGAGGAAGTCGTCTTCGACGCAGCCACCGGACAGCGAACCGAGCCACTGCCCGCTGGCGTTCACCGCCAGCAGCGAGCCCGGCGCACGGGGCGCCGAGCCATAGGTGGCGAGTACCGTGCACAACCACACCCGCTGGCCGCCGCACGACCACTGCAACGCCTGGCGGACCACCTGTAGATCGAGATGCTGCACCCTTTACTCCGCCTTCAGCTCGGCGAGCTGCTGTACGCTCAGGTCACCGGGCAATCCACCCCAGGCCTGGCGCAGGTAGTTGACCATATCCGCCACCTGCTGGTCATCGAGCTTGTCGGCAAAGCCCGGCATCGGCTGCATGCGCTCGAAGCCGGTGAACTGCTGTTCACGAATGCCTTCGAGGACCACCTTGACCAGGTTGCGCGAGTCGGCCTGGCGTAGCACCGTGTTGCCGCGCATGGCCACGGCGATGTGCGGCTTGCCCTCGCCGTCCACCCCATGGCAGCCGGCGCAGACATTCAGGTATTGCTGGCGGCCGCGCTTGGCGCTTTCGCTCATCTGCTCCAGCGCCACCGCCTGGATGGCCTTGGCCGGCGGTGGCTGGTCGCCCAGCAGGTAGGTGGCCATGGCCGCCAGGTCGGCATCCTCCAGGTGCTGGGTGCTGTGGTGCACCACCGGGAACATTTCGTTGAACATGCTGCCCTGGGCACTGATGCCGTGCTTGAGGAAGGTGGTCAGGTCCGGCTGGGTCCAGCCGCGCTCGGCCAGATCCTGGGCCAGCAGGCTCGGGGCCAGGTAGCCACCCAGCAGGCCGCCGCTCAGGCGCTGGTCTTGCTGCAACGCACCGATCGGGTTGCGCGGGGTATGGCACTCGCCGCAATGGCCCATGACTTCGACCATGTACTGCCCACGCTGCCAGGCCGGGCTTTTGCCCTCGGTCGGCTGCAACTGCACGCTTTTACCGTACAGCATGTTCCAGCCGCTCAGCCCCTGGCGAACGTTGAACGGAAAGCGCAACGCAGTCTGCGGTGCCGGGCGGTTGATTGGCGGCACGGTCATCAGGTAGGCGAGGATCGCGTCCGAATCTTCGCGCTTGATCAGGTGGTACGAGGTGTACGGCATCGCCGGGTAGAGGTTGGCGCCGTCCTTGCGCTTGCCCTCGGTTACCGCGGCGAAGAATTCGTCGGCGCTATAGTTGCCGATGCCGTACTGCTTGTCCGGGGTGATGTTGCTGCCGTAAATGGTGCCGAACGGCGAATGGATCGGCAGGCCGCCGGCGTACGGCGCGCCGCCTTCGGCGGTGTGGCAGGCCATGCAGTCAGCCGCGCGGGCCAGGTATTCACCGCGCTTGACCTGCGCCTGGTCGGCTGCCTGGGCAAGCGAGGTAAAGGCAAGGCCGAGAGCCAGCGCCAGTGCGCTACGAACAAGACCCATGCTCAACCCTCCTTGACCAGGCCGAGGTCGTTGAGCACCGTGCGGGTGGCGTCGTAGTAACGCACGTAGCCGGTGCAGCGGCAGATGTGGTGGCCCAGGCTCGCCTCGATGCGGTCTTCCACCTCGCTCTTCTTCAGCGGTTGGCGCTGGGCGGTTTCCACCAGCACCGTGGCGGCATTGACGAAGCCCGGCGCGCAGTAGCTGCACTGGAAGGCGAACAGGTCGACGAACTTCTGCTGGATCGGGTTCAGCGTGAGGTTGCCGGCCTCGTCCTGTTTGGCATGGCCCTCGATGGTGCGGACCTTCTTGCCCTCGAAGTAATGCGCGCCGGTAATGCAGGTGCGCACCTCCTCGCTGGTGCCGTCGGGGTTGTCGACGATCACCACGCAGGCGTGGCAGATGCCCTGGCCGCAGCCCAGGCGCGAGCCGGTGAGGTTCTGGTGTTCGTGCAGGTAGTCGATCATCGCCAGGTCGTCGGGGACCTCGACCGGGCCGACCGGTTGACCGTTGAGGGTCAGTTGCAGTGGACGGTTAGCCATTGAGGGCCTCCTTGATACGGGCTGGGGTGATGGGGAGATCGCGAACGCGCTTGCCGATGGCATGCGCGACGGCATTGCCGATGGCACCGACGACCGGGATCATCACCACCTCGGCGATGCCCTTGGACGGGTCGGTCGGTGACAGCGGCGGGAGGATTTCGCTGGTCTGCTGCCACACCGCCACGTCGCGCGCATGCGGCAGGCGGTAGCGGTTGAAGTTCCAGTCGCCCTCCCCGGGCCCGCCCTCGTACAACGGCATTTCTTCGGTCAAGGCATGGCCGATGCCCATGGCGATACCGCCCTCGAGCTGGCCCTTGACCAGTTCCGGCACCAGCACCCGGCCGCACTCGACCCAGCTGTGGTGGTTGAGCACCTGCACTTCGTGAGTGCCTTTGTTCACCTTGACTTCGACAATGGTCGCCACCGGGCTGTAGTAGGTGACCATGGCGTTGTTCAGCTGGGTGTCGGGGTAGGCGGCGTTCTGCCGGTCGAGCAGGTGGTAGCCGTGGCTGCTCATCTGCGCCTTCTTGGCGCTCACCGCGCCATCGCCGTATTTGACTGCCACCGCATCGAGCGGGAAGCGTTCGCGCACGCCATCGATGACGAAGTCGGCCTCGGCCCAGCTCCAGCGGTTGAAGCCGTGCACGCTGACGCCGGTGACCAGGCCCATTTCATGGGCCTTTTGGGCCAGCTGGGCGAACGGGATCGGTGACAGGCCGTTGCCGGTCAGCTCGCCGTTGACCCATACCGCATTCTCGCGGCGCACCACCAGCGGGTTGGCCTGGCCGCCGTACGGGCCCTGGCGCCAGATGGCCATGGCCGCCGGCCACAGACCGTGGTTGAACAGCACGCGTGCCGCTTCGCGGGTGGCATGGCTGAAGTAGAAGGCCGAGTTGGTCGCCGACGACGGCGAAGCAAGCTTGCCGACCCAGCGCGGGTTGCGCAGCGCTGCGTCCTGCTCGGGCTGGCTGATCAGGTACGGGTTGCCGCTGGTGGTCAGTTGCAGCTCCGGCCATTCGGTGACCGCAGTCTTCACCTCGTCGGCCGAGCGGCCGAGGAAATCGCTGACAACCAGGGCCTGGGAGGTGGACATGCCGGTACCCAGCTCGGTGCCGATGTGGCGCAGGCTGATGCGCCCATCGCGGCTGAACTCGATGCTGGCCATGGGGGCTTCGGAGCCGGTGCCGAAGTCTTTCTGGCAGATGGCAAAGCCCACGCCATACCAGTGGTCCGGGTCCTTGGCGTCCATCTGCTGCTTGCGCGCGTCGCGGTTGCGCCACCAGTCGTGCACGGCGGCCTTGTCGAGAATCTCGTACAGGCGCAGGGCGCCGGCCGGGACCGCGCCCTGGGTGTTCTTCATGCCCGACTTCAGCGCGTTAGCGCGGCGCAGGTCGATGGCATCGACGCCCAGGCGCCCGGCGACCTCATCCACCATCATTTCGGTGGCGGCCATGGTCTGCAGGGTGCCGTAGCCGCGCATGGAGCCGGCCTCGACGCCACGGGAGTGATAGGCAGTGACCGACAGGTCGTTCTGCGGCATGTAGTAGATCGACTGCGCCGCCGTGGCGCCGACCGCCGCCACCGAGGGGCTGTAGTTGATACGCCCGCCGCCGTCGCAAGTCATGTCGGCGCGGAAGATCTTGAAACTGTTGTCCTTCTTGTCCACCGCCAACTGGTAGCGGATATCGAAGGCATGGCGCTTGATGCCGCTCTGGAACTGCTCGTAGCGGTCGTTGGCCAGGCGGATCGGCACACCGGCGCCATACAGCGCGGCCACGGCGGCGTAGAAGACGAAGATGTTGTTGTCTTTCGAGCCGTAGCCCACGGTATAGCCCGGGTGCATGTTCAGCGTGTTCAGGGCGAAGCGCGACGGTTTGATCATGTGCACGCATTCCTGCGCCACTTCGAACGGGCACTGGGTCGCCACCACGAAGTGCAGCGTGCCGCTGGCCGGGTCGTACCAGCCGTTGCCGTTGTCCGGCTCCAGGGCGGCCGGCTCGATGGACGGCGTCTTGTAGCGCTCGTCGAACACCAGCCAGTCCTCGGGCGGGTTGTCCAGCTGCTCGGCCATGCGCTTGGCATGGAACAGGCCCTGCTCGGTCAGGTCGCCATGCTGGTTGGGCTGCTTCGACCACACCGGCTTGCGGTTGAGGATGGTGGGGAACAGCATGGAATTCTTCAGGCTGGAGAATTCATCGTCGTCGAACGGTGTGGCACCGCCCACGCGCACGAAGCGGAAGCTGCCGTAGGGGTCGCGCTGGTACAGCGGCGCCTGGGCGCCATAGCGGATCGCCTGGTCATTGAACTGCAGCTTACGCTTGGCCTGGCGGAAGCGCTCGAAGTCGTGCCAGATCAGGATCGCCACCGGGTGACCGATGAACATCGGCACCTTGCCGGGCGGCAGCAGCGGGTCGGGCGAGTGGGCCTCTGGCCAGGCGATACCGTCCTTTTCCAGGTCGGCAGCGGTGACGATGCGGTCCGGCTGCAGGTCGGCGCCAAGCAGGCTGAGGTCATGGCCGGCATAGATCCGGTCGGCCTTGGTCGCCTTGAGCAGCAGCGCATGGCCCTGCTGTGCTGGCCAGCCGGGCATGTCCTTGGCACGGATGTCGCGGGCGAACACCTTGTCGCCGCACACCTTGGACAAGGCATCGTTACGGAAACGTGCCTTGCCATCATGGTTCATCCACTTCTGCGGCGAGGTGGTGACGCGTTCCTCCATCAGCGCGGCGAATGCCTGGCTGCCGAGCGGCGCCATGGTCACGCCGACACCAGCGATCAGGCCGCCTTGCAGGAAGGCGCGCCGGGAAATATCACGGTTGGACATGCTTGATCCTCTGGGCAGCAGGGGGTCTGCCCTTTTTTTGATTCTGGTACTAGCCTGAAAAGCTGACCTGTACGTCAATTTTACAGCAATTGTGTTGGCGCAGGCAAAGTCAAGTCGACAATATGTCGCGACATGCCTGAGGTCTGGGGCGGAATTTGCTCTGGGGCTGGTAGGTGTTTGTCTTAGGATCTCCCAGGCCCAGACAATGCCACGGCAAACACCTGCAAGCCCTGATGCACGCCCCTCACCAAAAACCAGAGTTAACCTTGGGTTAATCGACCCAAGCCAGCATGACCCCTTTCAACGTACTGCCAAGGCGAAGACATGCGCGTCCTCCTGCTTTTCCTGACACTGCTGCTGGCCGGCCCGTTGCAGGCCAACCCGTTCGATGTCAAACCGGACTTCCTGCCGGTCAACCAGGCCTTCGTGCTTACCCACGACCGCCAGGCCGACGGCCAAATGCGCCTGTTCTTCCAGATCCAGCCTGGCTACTACCTGTATCAGAAGCGCCTGAAATTCGACGGCCTGCCTGCCGAACAGCACCCACAACTGCCGGCCGCTCTCAACCACCACGACGAGTTCTTCGGCGACAGTGCGGTGTACCGCGACCAGCTCGAACTGCTGCTTCCGGCCGATGCTCAGGGTCAACTGCGACTGGGTTGGCAGGGTTGTGCCGACGCCGGCCTGTGCTACCCGCCGCAAACCACGTTGGTCGATCTGGGTGGCAGTGTGGCGCCAGCGGCCGAACAAGCCAGTGACCAGGCCCTGGCCAGCGACCTGCAAAAAGGCCACCTGGCCTGGAGCCTGCTCGCGTTCTTCGGCCTGGGCCTGTTGCTGGCCTTTACCCCCTGCTCGCTGCCGATGCTGCCGATCCTCGCCGGGCTGGTGCTGGGCAATGGCGCCAGTGCCCGGCGCGGCTGGATACTGGCCGGGGTCTATGTACTGAGCATGGCCCTGGTGTATGCCGCCCTGGGCGTGGTCGCCGCGCTGCTGGGTGCCAGCCTGCAGGCCTGGCTGCAGCAACCCTGGCTGCTGGGCAGCCTGGCGGGGCTGTTCGTGCTGCTGGCCCTGCCGATGTTCGGCGCCTTCGAACTGCAACTGCCCGCCGCCGTGCGTGACCGCCTCGACCGCGCCGGGCAAGGCACCCGTGGCGGCAACCTGTATGGCGCGGCGCTGCTCGGCGCGCTGTCCGGCCTGCTGATGGGCCCGTGCATGACCGCGCCGTTGGCCGGCGCGCTGCTGTACATCGCCCAGAGCGGCGACGTGCTGCAGGGGGCGCTGGTGCTGTTCAGCCTCGGCCTGGGCATGGGCGTGCCGCTGCTGTTGCTGGTAACCCTGGGCAACCGCTACCTGCCCCGCCCGGGCGCCTGGATGAACCGGGTCAAGGGCGTGTTCGGCTTCGTGTTCCTGGGCATGGCGCTATACACCTTGCGCAGCCTGCTGCCCGCAGCATTGCTGCTGGCCCTGAGCGGCGCCTTGCTGATTGCCCTGGCCTGGGCTGCCTGGCCGGCCCTGCAGCGGTTGCCGGCATTGCGCGCCTTGCCACTGCTGGGTGCCCTGTGGGGCGGCCTGCTGCTGGTGGGGGCGGCAGCCGGTGGCGACGACCTCTGGCAGCCGCTGCGCCCGTTCGCCGGTAGCGGCGCTGCGCCGGCCACCGACCAGCACACCGAGGACGCCTTCGTCACCGTCAGCCGCCCCGAAGACCTGCAACGCGAACTGGATGCGGCCAAGGCCCGTGGCCAGTGGGTGATGCTCGACTACTATGCCGATTGGTGCGTGTCGTGCAAGGTCATGGAAAAACAGGTGTTCGCCCGCAGCGACGTGCAGGCCGGCCTGGCCGGTGTGCACCTGCTGCGCCTGGACGTGACCGCCGACACCCCAGCCAGCCAGGCCTTGCTGCAGCGCTACCAGGTACCCGGCCCGCCCAGCATCATCTGGGTCGGCCCGGAAGGCGACGAACGCCGCGCGCGGCGCATCACCGGTGAAGTGGATGCGGCCGCCTTCCTGCAACACTGGACCCAGACCAGGAGCCAAGGCTGATGCTGACCGTAACCCTCGGGCCATTGACCATGGCCCTCAACCATCTGCTGATGCTCACCGCCCTGGTGATCGCCAGCATGGTCGGCTGGTGGGTTGCCCGGCGTGGCGGCGAGAGCCCGGAATCGGCACTGTTCAACCTGTTCCTGATCGGCCTGCTGTGCGCACGCGCCGGCTTCGTGCTGGCCTACTGGCCGATGTACCAGGACGACCCGCTGCAGATCATCGATATCCGTGATGGCGGCTTCCTGTTCTGGTCGGGCCTTGCCGGCATCGTGCTCGGCGCCCTGTGGCAGGGCTGGCGCCATCCGGGCCTGCGCCGCCCGCTGGGCTGGGCGCTGTTCAGCGGCGCGCTGTTCTGGGGCCTGGCCAGCCTCGGGGGCCACCTGTACAGCAAGGGCACCGAACTGCCCGATTTGAGCCTGCGCAAGGCCAACGGCCAATCCGTGGCGTTGCACAGCTACCGCGGCAAACCGCTGGTCATCAACATCTGGGCCACCTGGTGCCCACCCTGCCGACGCGAAATGCCGGTGCTGCAACAGGCGCAGAGCACTTACCCGCACGTGACCTTCCTGTTCGTCAACCAGGGCGAGACCCCGGAAAACGTCAGCACCTTCCTCGCCACCACCGGCCTGAGCCTGACCCACGTGCTGTTCGACGGCACCGGCCTGCTGGCCCAGCGCGTCGGTTCCATGGCCCTGCCCACCACCCTGTTCTACGACGCCGACGGGCGCCTGGTCGGCAGCCATCTGGGCGAGCTGTCCCGGGCCAGCCTGCGCCACGCCCTGGAGCCTTTCGACCGGGCCACCTCGCCCGCCCCTGCCGCACAAGGAAACTGACATGCGACTGACTGCACTGCTGCCCCTGTCCCTGGCTCTGCTAGCTGCCCCTCCCCTGCAGGCCGAAGAGCTGCCCAAGGCGATTGCGCAACTGCAAGCCAAGGGCGCCGTGATCAAAGGCAGCTTCGACGCCCCCAACGGCCTGCGCGGGTATGCCGCCGAGTACCAGAACAACGGCCTGGCGCTGTACCTCACCCCTGACGGCAAGCATGTACTGGTCGGCAGCCTGTTCGACGAACAGGGCAACGACCTCAGTGCCGAGCCGCTGAGAAAGCTGGTGTATGCGCCGATGAGCAAGGAAATCTGGGCGAAGATGGAGAAAACCTCCTGGATCGCCGACGGCAAGGACGATGCACCGCGCAAGGTATACCTGTTCAGCGACCCCAACTGCCCGTACTGCAACATGTTCTGGGAACAGGCACGGCCGTGGGTGGAGTCGGGCAAGGTGCAGTTGCGCCATATCATGGTCGGCATCATCCGCGAGGACAGCCCGGGCAAATCGGCGGCGCTGCTGGCGGCGAAAGACCCGGCCAAGGCACTGCAGGAACATGAAAAGGTCGGCAAGGCCAGCAAGTTGAAGGCACTGGAGCAGGTGCCGGAGGCGGTGCAGAAAAAGCTGGCGGCGAACATGGCGCTGATGGAAGAAATGGGCTTGCAGGCGACCCCGGCGATCTTCTATCAGGATGACCAGGGCAACCTGCAAAGCCAGCAAGGCGCACCGCGGCCGGAGTTGCTTGGAAAGATTCTCGGCAAGCGCTGATGTGAAATCGCCGGGGTTGCCTTGCAGCCCATTCGTAGCACAAGGCTGTGGCGGCCCTGCGGGAGCGGGCAAGCCCGCGAAGAAGTCGACGCGGTGTTATGGCACCGGCTGCGCCGGTGTTCGCGGGCATGCCCGCTCCCACAGGTACTGCGCCAAACCTCGAGAACAACGCCATATCTGTAGGAGCGGCCTTGTGTCGCGAACGGGCCGCATAGCGGCCCCAGAATTGCTGCATAAAAGCTGAAATTGCTGGGGCTGCTGTGCAGCCCTTTCGCGACACAAGGCCGCTCCTACAAGGGGCGTGCAGGCCTCACCCGCTCATGTCACAACCCCTCCAGCTCGTCCTTGAGCACATCGGCCCAGATGCCAGCCAATGGCCAAGTTTACATTTGGCAACACTAAGTTATACCACCTAAGGCGACAAACACTTTTCCGAACCGATCATCGGGAAACAACGCCCGGCAATAAAACATATAACAATCCCACAACAACTTCAGATCCGCCCTACAAAAAACAGAAGTCTTTTTCACTCCCATGATCAGTGAACAGATCGCGATCAGACATACCCCTCAGATAGATCCCACAATACCAACTGCAATTCAAACAACTAGATTACACCCCGCCAATACATCGCCTCCATCAAACTTGACGTACATGCAGCGTGAATATAAAACCTTACCCCCTGCATTCGCGAAGACACTAAAGGCGAGAAAAATGAACAAAAAGCCATGCCCCATAACGCGAACAAAACAGATCCTCATGATCACCAAGGTGTTGATCCTGGAACACCTGCGAGAACCCACTGCGTTGCTGTGGACAGCGGCGGCGCCTTGCTTGATGTTCATACTACTGAGGCAAAGCCGTTCCCTTGCAGCGCCACCTGACTCTCTCTATATATCCTCTGCCGCGTGGTTCTACGCCTACATCGCTGCAAACGTTGCCTTCTTCGGCCTCGGCTTTTATCTAATCGGGCGACGAGAAAGTGGCTTCGTCCGGTCATTCATTTACCAACGCGAGGCAATTGCACTTTTCCTCACATCGCACGCCGTCAGCTACACATTGGTCAGTGTCGTGTACTCCAGCTTTTTCTACTTCATCTCCAGGCCTCTATACGGTTCCTACTCGCTATCAGAACTCCTGTACCTTACAGCCGCGTTCTATACGAGTTACCTGATATTCTCCTGCATCGGCTTGGCGATCGCAGCGATGCCCATCAAATTCAGCACAGCCGGCACGCTATTTTCGCTTCTTTCATTCCTGATGTTACTTTCCGGCTATTTGGGTACCACACAAGACGAACTGACCCACTGGTCAACGTTGATCAACCCCTTGCACCTGAGCACAAGAATAATTACCGGGGAGATACCACTCACCATTAGTTTTCTGACAGCTTTTGCCATTTCAACAGCGGGGCTCTATGCAACAGGAAAGCTATTCAGAATCCACCCCATATGGAGCCGCTATTAAAATGCACCTTCTCACCATCAAAAACCTGGACTTTTCATACAACAGCAGCCCTCTCCTACAGAACATCACGCTACAGTTGAAAAAAGGAGAAGCCGTTGGCGTACTGGGCAGTAACGGAGCAGGAAAGACCACGCTTTTCGACCTGATCTGCAACATCAGAAAACCAAGCAACGGCACAATCATAAACTCATCCAGACAGCAGGCTTATCTGACTCAAGTACTGACACCACCGCCCTTGCTCAGGATGAGCGAAGTTTACCAACTGATTACACATTTAAACTCCAGATCAGCACCGGATCACTGCGAGGTGCTTTCACGCCTCTCTGAATGGTCACCTTCCCTGTCGAAGCGGTATGCTGAAATCTACATGAAAAAGGCATCTACTTGCAGCTATGGCGAAGTCCGGAGTTTTGTCACACTGACGCTACTGCTAATGGGCAGCGACCTGATCATCCTCGACGAGCCTACTGCGGGGGTAGACCCAGAATTCAGACACCACATATGGCTAGGTATAAAGAACGCGTGCAAAAACGGGGCTGGTGTTTTGATTTCATCTCACTATACCGAGGAAATTGCCACAAACTGCCATCATTTCTACATGCTCGCTCATCAACACCTCGAGCCATTTGAGAATGCTCATGAGTTTCTCGCTCGCTACCATGCGAACTCTTATGATGAAGCATTCATCAATGCGTCGATGTCGCAGGAAGAAATCGGAGCTGCATCATGACGGCGAAGAACCGTGGGAAAGATGGGCTTGCAGCTATGGCACCGGCTGCGCCGGTGTTCGCGGGCATGCCCGCTCCCACAGGTGCAGCGCCAAACCTCGAGAACAACGCCGTATCTGTAGGAGCGGCCTTGTGTCGCGAAAGGGCCGCATAGCGGCCCCAGCAATTTCAACTTTTGTGCACCAATCCAGGGGCGGTGCAGGCCTCACCTGCTCAGGTCACAACCCCTCCAGCTCGGCCATCAGGTCACTGAGCCGGTCGACCTTGTCGTCATCCAGCACACTGCCCTGCAGCCCCTGCACATACACCGCCAGCTCCTCCACCGTGCTGCACTCGAACATCGCCCGCAGCGGCACGTTCAGTTGCAGCTGCTTCTGCACCCGCGAGGCGATCTGCGTGGCCAGCAGCGAATGCCCGCCCAGCTCGAAGAAGTTGTCGTGCACCCCGACCCGGTCGGCCTTGAGCACATCCGCCCAGATACCGGCCAGTACCTCTTCCAGCTCATTGCGCGGCGCCTGGTAGGCCTGGCTGTGCTGGCCACCGATGTCGATGGCCGGCAAGGCCTTGCGGTCGAGCTTGCCGTTGGCGTTGTGCGGCAGGCTGTCGAACCAGCCCCAGTGCAGTGGCACCATGTACTCCGGCAACTCGGCACGCAGGCGCAGCTTGAGCTGTTCCAGCAACACAGCGTCGGCTGCAACGCCCTGATGCGCCACCAGGTAACCCACCAGGTGCTTGCCATTGACGCCCTCCTGCACGCCAACGGCAGCGTCGCGGATCTCCGGCTGTTCGTGCAGGCGGGCTTCGATTTCGCCCAGTTCGATGCGGTAGCCGCGAATCTTCACCTGATGGTCGATGCGCCCGACATACTCCAGCACCCCGTCCGGGCGCTGCCGCGCCAGGTCGCCAGTGCGATACAGGCGTTCGCCCGGCGCACCATGAGGATGGGGAATGAACGCCAGCGCCGTGCGCACCGGGTCGCCGACATAGCCACGGCCCACGCCGGTGCCGGCCACGCACAACTCACCTGTCGCACCCAGTGGTACCAGCGTCTGGTCCTCGCCGTACAGATACAGGCGGTTATTGTCGGTCGGCGTGCCGATCGGCAGGTAGCTGCCACGGGTCGAGGCTGCATCGACGCGGAAGAACGCCACGTCATCGGAGCACTCCGCCGGGCCGTAGGCGTTGACCAGGCCGATCTGCGGGTAGCGCTGCAACCACTGCGCCGCCAGCTCCGGTGGCATGGCTTCGCCGGTCGGCAGCATCCAGCGCAGGCCTTCGAGGGCCTGATGGCCGTTGGCCAGCATGCCCTGGATCAGCGACGGCACGCTCTCCAGCACGCTGATGCCGGTGGCCTGCACATGCGCCAACAGGCCCTGCGGGTCATGGGCGATGGCGTTCGGCACGATCTCCACCCTGGCGCCGAACAGCGGTGCGGCAAGGAACTGCCACACCGAAATGTCGAAGCTCTGCGAGGCCGTCTGGGCGATCACGTCGTGCTCGCCGAGCGCCAGGTAAGGCACCTTGCTCAGCTGGTTGTTGAGCATGCCGCGCTGCTCGACCATCACCCCCTTCGGCAGGCCGGTGGAGCCTGAGGTGTAGATCACATAGGCGAGGTTATCCGGCCCGCTGTGAATGCCGGGGTTGTGGCTGACCACCGGGCTGGCCTGGATGTCTTCCCAGACCAGCAGCTGCGGCCGTGCCGCCAACGCAAGCTGGTCCAGCAACTGCCGCCCTTGCCCGGCACAGGCCGCGCTGCACACCAGCACGGGTGTACGGCTGAGCTGGATGATGCTTTGCAGGCGCGCCGCCGGCAGGCCCGGGTCCAGTGGCAGGTAGCCGGCGCCGGCCTTGAAGCTGCCGACGATCATGCCCAGCAGCGGTAGCCCACGCTCGGCCAGCAGTGCCACCGGCTGGTCCACGTTCACACCCGCCGCGATCAAGGCATGGCCCAGACGGTTGGCCGCCAGGTTCAAGCCGGCGTAGTCGTAGGACGCGTCCAGGCAGCGGGCCACGGTACGTTGCGGATGCGCGGCCACCTGCGCCTCGAACTGCGCGATGTAACTCTGTTCCAACGGATAGGCGCGCGCGGTGCGGTTGCAGTCTTCCAGCAGGAAGCGCTGCTCTTCCGCACCCAGCAACGGCAGTGCGCTCATCTCCCCTTCAAAGCCTTGCACCAGCGCCAGCAGCAGGCGCTTGAACTCGGCCAGCAGGCGCTCGACGGTCGGGTAGTCGAAATAGCGCTGGTCGAACGACAGGTGCAGGCCAAGGTCATCGCCCGGGTAGCACACCGCTGTCAGTGGGAAGTTGGTGTGGGTACGGCCCGAGTCGGAGCTGGCATTCAGGTGCTGGGCGTGGTCGAGCACGGCAGTTTCCACCGGCGCGTTCTCGAACACGAACAGGCTGTCGAACAGCGGCTGGCCCTTGGGCAGTTCGCTGCATTCCTGGATCGCCACCAGCGGCAGGTATTCATACTCGCGCAGCTCCATGTTGCGCTCCAACAGGCCTTGCAACCACTGCCGCACACTGCAGCGCTCACCCGCCACCGGCAATTGCACGCGCAGGGCGACGCTGTTGATGAACAGGCCAACGGTACGCTGCATCTGCGGCATGCTCACCGGGCGCCCGGCCACGGTCACGCCAAAGGCCACGTCGCGGTCGCCACTGTAGCGCGCCAGCACCAGTGCCCAGGCCGCCTGGGCGAAGGTGTTGACGGTGAGCTGGTGGGCCTGGGCCAGTTCGCGCAGGCGCACGCCGTCGCTCACCGCCAGGCGGGTGTAACAGTCGCCGACGATCATGCCGCTACCGGCATGGTCGTGGCGCAGCGGGCGGTCGCTGGGGATGGGGGTGGCACGTTCGAAGCCGGCCAGGTTGGCCTGCCACCAGGCTCGCGCGTCGTCCAGGCCCTGGCGTTGCAGCCAGCCGATGTAGTCGCGGTAGCGCGGTGGCACCGGCAAGCGGGCCTGGCGCCCCTCGCCGAGGGCCTGGTAGATCTCGAAGAAATCGTTCATCAGCAGCGAACGGCACCAGGCATCGATGAGGATGTGGTGGTTGCTCATCATGAACCAATAGCGCTCGTCGGCCACACGCACCAGGCGCAGGTGGAACGGCGCCTCGCTGAGCAGGGCGAAACCAGCCTCGCGTTCCTGCTTGTGCAGGGCCTGCAGGCGCTGCTCCTGGGCGTCGTCGTCGAGGCCACGCCAGTCCTGGTAGTCCACCGGCGTGTTGCCCGGCTTGTGAATGATCTGCAACATCGCCTCGCCGGTGTTCCAGCTGAACGATGCGCGTAGCGCCTCGTGGCGTGCCACCACCGCCTGCCACGCCTGGGCGAAGCGTTCGGGGTCGAGCGCGCTGTTGATGCGGTAGCGGTCCTGCATGTAGTAAAGGCCGGTGCCCGGCTCCAGCAGGGTGTGCAACAGCATGCCCTCCTGCATCGGCGTCAGCGGGTAGACGTCCTCGATCTGCGCGGCCGGTACCGGCAGCGCGTCGATCTGCGCCTGGGTCAGGTGCGCCAGCGGGAAGTCCGATGGCGTGAAACTGCCGTTGCCATCAGCCAGGCAATGCTCGACCAGCGCCAGCAGCTCCTGACGATAGGCCTCGGCCAGGCAGGCGATGGTCCGCTCGTCGTAGCGTTCGGCACTGAAGGTCCAGCGCAGTTGCAGGGCACCGCCATACACCTGGCCATCGACACTCAGCCAGTTGGGCAGCGGTGCATCGAGGTCGTGGGCCAGGCCGGCCGGGGCGTCCAGCGGCCGGAACAGGGCTGTGCTGTCGAACTGCTGGTCGAACTGGCCCAGGTAGTTGAAGGTGATGCGTGCCTGCGGCAGGGCCGCCATCTGCTCACGCACTGCCGTATCGGCCAAGTAGCGCAACACGCCATAACCCAGCCCTTTGTGCGGCACCTGGCGCAGTTGCTCCTTGATGCGCTTGATCGAGCCTGCCCGCGCTGCATCGTCCTCGCCTGGCAGCGGGCGCAGGCTCAGCGGGTAGGCGTTGGTGAACCAGCCGACGCTGCGGGTCAAGTCCATGTCTTCGAACAGCCCGTCACGGCCATGGCCTTCAAGCTGTACCAGCACTTCTTCGTCGCCGCTCCAGCGGCACAGGGCACGCGCCAGCGCGGTCAGCAGCAGGTCGTTGACCTGGGTGTGATAGGCCGCCGGGGCCTGCTGCAGCAACTGCCGGGTCTGCTCCACATCCAGGCCGATGGCCAGGGTACGGGCATGGCAGTGCAGGTTGCCGCCCTGCGGGTGATCGCATGGCAGTTCGCGGCGCACGCCGCCCAACTGGCCTTGCCACCAGCCCAGCTCGTCGCGCAGCGAATCGCTGCCGGCATAGCTGGCCAGGCGTGCGGCCCAGTCGCCCATGGCGTGGGTCTTGGCCGGCAGCGGCTGGCCGCGGTATAGCGCTTGCAGGTCTTCCAGCAGCACGCGCCACGACACGCCATCAACCACCAGGTGATGGATAGCCAGCAACAGGCGCTGGCCGCCCTGGCCGTCATTTACCAGCAAGACGCGCAACAGTGGGCCCTGTTCCAGGTCGAGGCTGCGTTGCAGGTCGGTGTACAGCGGTTGGCAATCGGCGAAGTCGGCGATCGTGGCTGTCCACAGTAACTGCCCGCTGGCAGGCGAAGCATATTCGGCCTGCCAACGGCCCTGGGCCTGGCCAAAGCGCAGGCGCAGGCTGTCGTGGTGCTGCATCAGGTCGGCCAAGGCTCGCTTCAGTACCCCCTCATCCAGCGGCTTGCGTGCCTCCAGCAGAACAGCCTGGTTCCAGTGCTGCGGCTGTGGCACTTCACTGTCGAAGAACCAGTGCTGGATCGGCGTGAGGCCGGCCTGGCCCTGGCGCAGGCCCTGTTCGATGCTGCTGGCGGCTTCGCTGCGCTGAACAATGGCGGCCAGGGTCTGGATGGTCTGATGCTGGAACAGGTCGCGCGGGGTGAACTGCAAGCCGGCCTGACGAGCACGGCTGACCACCTGGATCGACAGGATCGAGTCGCCGCCCAGTTCGAAGAAGTTGTCCTGCACGCCGACCCGGGCAACGTTGAGCACGTCGCGCCAGATCTGCGCCAGTTGCGCTTCCACCTCGTTGCCAGGCGCCTGGTACTGCTGGCGTGCCTGTTCCAGGTCCGGCAGCGGCAGCGCACGGCGGTCGAGCTTGCCGTTGCCCATCAGCGGCAGGCTGTCGAGCAGCACCAGGTGCGCCGGCACCATGTAGTCCGGCAAGTGCTTGCGGGCATCGGCTTTCACCGCGTCGCGCAGCAGGCCCTGGGCCTCGCTGTCGGCAGCGGCCTGCCTGCACACCAGGTAACCTACCAGTTGCTTGCCGCCCGGCAGGTCGAGGGCCAGCACCACAGCTTCGTCGACATCGGCATGCGCCTGCAGGCGGCTTTCGATTTCGCCCAGCTCGATACGGAAACCGCGAATCTTCACCTGCTGGTCGGCGCGGCCGACGTACTCGACCAGGCCATCGCTGCCCAGGCGCACCAGGTCACCGGTGCGATACAGGCGCCCGCCTTCGCTGCCGAACGGGTCGGCGACGAAGCGCTCGGCGCTTAGGCCCGGGCGGTCGTGGTAACCCTGGGCCAGGCCGGCACCGCCGACATACAGCTCGCCAATACCGCCTTGCGGCAACAGGGCAAGGTCTTCGTCGAGGATGTAGGCCGTGCGGCTACCGATGACGCGGCCGATCGGTACGCTGCCCAGCTCCGCCGGCAGTGTCTGTGGTGCCAGGCAGGCCAGCGGCATGACCACGGTTTCGGTCGGCCCGTAGGCGTTGAAGAACTGCTGCGGCGCAAAGGCTTGGCGGATGCGCTGCAAGTGTTCGCCGGTCAGCGCCTCACCACCGGTAATGACCAGGCGCACTGGCAACTGCTCGCCCTGCCCGGCCAGGTACTGCGCCAACTGGCTGCCGTAGCTTGGCGTGAAGCCGAGGATGCTCACCTGCTCCTCGCGCACCAGCTGGCAGATGTCTTCGGCACCCCACTGCCCCTGGGCGCGCAGCACCACGCGGGCGCCACACAGCAGCGGCACCCACAGGCGTTCGCTGGCGGCGTCGAAATTGATCGAATAGAAGTGCAGCTCGCAGTCATCGCTGCGCATGCCGAACGCCTCGATCACCGCCTGGCAATGCATGGCGAACTCGCCGTGGCTGACTACCACGCCCTTGGGCTTGCCGGTGGAACCGGAGGTGTAGATCAGGTAGGCCTGGTGCTGCGGCAGGTTGAGGTTGTCCAGCGGCGCATCACTGTAGGCCGACAGGCTCGCGCTGTCGTCCTCCAGGCTCCAGCGCGCCACACCGTCGGGCAGCTCGCCCAGGGTTTGCAGCAACGCGCGCTGGCTGAGCAGCACGCCAATGCGGCTGTCCTCGATCATGTAGCGCAGGCGGTCGAGCGGGTATTCGGGGTCGAGCGGCACGTAGGCGCCACCGGCCTTGAGGATGGCCAGCAGGCCGACGACCATTTCCAGCGAACGCTCCAGCGCCAGGCCCACACGCACCTGCGGGCCGACGCCACGCTCGCGCAGGGCGCGGGCCAGGCGGTTGGCCTGCTGGTCGAGTTCGGCATAGGTCATGTGCCGGCCGGCAAACGTCAACGCGCCAGCGTGTGGCGTGCGCGCAGCCTGGGCGGCGAACAGGCCGTGCACGGTCTGGTCGAGTGCGAGATCCTGCTCGCCCTGCAACTGGCCCGCCAGCACCTGCTGCTCGGCGCTGCTCAGCATCGGCAGCTCGCACAGGCGCTGTTGCGGGTTGTCGAGCAGGCCCACCAGCAATTGCTGCCAGTGCTCGGCCATGCGTGCGATGCGTGGTTCGTCGAACAGATCACGGCTATAGGTCAGGCAGCAACCCAGGCGGCCGTCGAGGTCGGTCACCTCCAGGTACAGGTCGAACTTGGTGGCGCTGGCGTCGTTGACCAGGTAATCCACCTGCATGCCGGCAAGCTGGCGGCTTTGCTGGAAGGCCCAGCGCTGAACGTTGCACATCACCTGGAACAGCGGGTTGTAGGCGCTGCTGCGCGGTGGCTGCAGGGCTTCCACCAGCTGGTCGAACGGCAGGTCCTGGTGCGACTGGCCTTCGATGGCAACCTGGCGTACCTGCTCCAGCAACTGTGCGGCGCTCATCTGGCCGTCCAGCTCGCAACGCAGCACCTGGGTGTTGAGGAACGCGCCAATCAGCCCTTCGCTTTCCGGGCGGATGCGGTTGGCCACCGGCGCGCCAATGCGCAGGTCACGCTGGCCGCTGTAGCGGTGCAGCAAGGCGGCCAGGGTGGCAGTCATGGTCATGAACAGGGTCAGGCCGCGCTGGCTGTTGAAGGCATGCACGCGGGCAACCAGCGCCGGGTCGAGCTCAAAGCGGTACAGCTCGCCACGGTGGCTCTGCACTGCCGGGCGCGGGCGGTCGGCAGGCAACGCCAGCACCGGGTGCTCATCGCCCAGGCGGGCCTGCCAGTAGGCCAGCTGGCGGGCGCCCTCGCCGCTTTCCAGCCATTGCCGTTGCCACACGCTGTAGTCCAGGTACTGCACCGGCAGCGGCGCCAGCGGCGATTCGCGGTCATCGACGAAGGCCTCGTACAGCTCGCCCAGTTCGCGGGCGAAGATGTCCATGGCCCAGCCCTCGGTGACGATATGGTGCAGGGTCAGCACGAAGAAATGCTCGCGCTCTTCGGCTTTGACCAGGCAGGCACGCAGCAGCGGGCCGCGCTCCAGGTCGAACGGCTGGTGCGCCTGGTCGTCGGCCAGTTGCTGCAGGCGTTGTTGGCGGGCATCTGCGGGCAAGGCGCTGAAGTCTTGCCAGTCGAGGTGCAGGCTGCTGTCTTCGGCCACGCACTGATACGGCACGCCATCGATGCTGGGGAAGGTGGTGCGCAGGGTTTCGTGGCGCACCACCAGCGCCTGCAGCGCACGCTCGAAGGCATCCACATGCAGGGTGCCGCGCAAGCGCGCCATGCCGCCGACGTTGTACGCCGGGCTGCCCGGCTCCATTTGCCAGAGGAACCACATGCGCTGCTGCGAGTACGACAGCGGCACCGCCTGGCGGCGGTCGACGCGGGTGATTACGCCTTGCAGGTTGCGCTCACCGGCAGCACGAATACGCGTGATCTCGGCACAGAAGGCGCCCAGCTCGCTGGCGTCGAACAGGGCCTTGAGCGGCAGCTCGACATCGCAAGCCTGACGCGTGCGCGAGACAATTTGAGTGGCCAGCAGCGAATGGCCGCCGAGGGCGAAGAAGTCATCCTGCAAGCCGATGCGCGGCAGGTTCAGCACTTCGCGCCAGATGGCGGCGACCTGCTGCTGCAACTCGGTTTGCGGCTCGACGTGTTGCCGCTGCTGCCACACCGGGGCGGGCAATGCCTTGCGGTCGACCTTGCCGCTGGGGCCCAGTGGCATCTGCGCCAGCGGGATGAGTTGTGCCGGCACCATGTAGGCCGGTAGTTGTTCAGCCAGCACCGTCAGCAATGCATCAGGCTGAGCGCTGCCACTGTAGTAGCCGACCAGTTGCGCACCTACGGCATCCTTGTGAATCAGCACCAGCGCCTGTTCGACCCCCGGCTGCGCCAGCAGGCAGGCCTGGACTTCCTCGGGTTCGACACGGAAGCCACGCACCTTGACCTGCTGGTCTAGGCGGCCAAGGTATTCCAGCGCCTCGGTCTGCACCTGCCAGCGGGCGCGGTCGCCACTGCGGTACAGGCGCTCGCCATTGCCGTCAGCCTGGGGCACGAAGCGCTCGGCGGTGAGGCCCGGGCGGCCCAGGTAGCCACGGGCCAGGCCTGCACCGCCGAGGTACAGCTCGCCCGGCACACCGGGGGCGGTCAGTTCCAGCTCGTCATCCAGCACACGGCACAGCACATTGCCCAGCGGGCGGCCGATCGGCGAGCGTTCGCCATCGGTGGCCTGGCAGTGCCAGTGGGTGACGTTGATGGCGGTTTCGGTCGGGCCATAGCGGTTGTGCAACTGCACCTGTGGCAGCACCTGCAGCACGCGGTCACGCAGTGCCGCGGACAGCGCTTCGCCACCGGAGAACAGCCGGCGCAGGCTGCCGCAGGCACCCGCCTGCGGCTCCTGGACGAACACCTGCAACAGCGGCGGCACGAAGTGCAGCGTGGTCACGCCATGGGCCTGCACCAACGCGGCGATGCGCTGCGGGTCGCGGTGCTCGCCAGGGCCGGCGAGCACCAGCTTGCAACCGGTCACCAGTGGCCAGAAGCATTCCCACACCGAAACGTCGAAGCTGATCGGCGCCTTCTGCATCAGCACGTCGCTGTCGTCCAGCACATAGCTGGCCTGCATCCATTGCAGGCGCTCGGCCAGTGCCGCGTGGGTATTGCCCACGCCCTTGGGCTGGCCGGTAGAGCCGGAGGTGTAGATCACATAGGCCAGGTTGTCGCCATGCAGATGCAACCCGGGGGCATGGCTTGGCCAGCTGTCCAGGTGCAGCTGGTCGAGTGCGATGGCGCTGACGCCATCAACCTGTGGCAGCTTGCCCAGCAGGCTGCTGTGGCTCAGCAACAGGCCAGCGTTGCAGTCGGCGAGCATGTAGGCCAGGCGCTCGGCCGGGTAATCGACGTCCAGCGGCACATAGGCACCACCGGCCTTGAGAATGGCCAGCAGGCCCACCAGCAGCTGCGGCGAACGCTCGATGGCGATGGCCACGCAAGTGTCTGGGCCCACGCCTTTGTCACGCAGGTAGTGGGCCAGACGGTTGGCTTGCTGGTGCAACTCGGCGTAATCCAGGCTGCCACCGTCCCACATCAGGGCGGTGCGCTGAGGGGTCAGGCGTGCCTGTTCATTGAGCTGCTCGACCAGCAGGCGCTGCGGCGCCGCAGCGGGTGCCTCGCCCCAGCTCAGCAGTTGCGCGCGGCCAGGCTCGTCGAGCAGTTGCACCTCGCCCAGCGCCCGCTGCGGCCCGGCACACACCTGCTCGAGCAGGGCCAACAGGTGCTGGGCCAGACGCTTGACGGTACTGGCATCGAACAATTCGGCGGCATAGTCGAAGGCCAGGCTCAGGCGGCCCTGATGGTCTTCTTCACTGTGCAGCTGCAAGTCGAACTTGGCTTCGCGACTGTGCCACGGCAGCTCTTCAGCCAGCAGGCCCGGCAGGCGGCGCAGCGCAGACAGGTCACGTTGCTGGTGGTTGAACATGACCTGGAACAGGCCTTGCTCGCGAGCCTCGGGCAGGGCTTCGAGCAGTTGCTCGAACGGCAGGTCCTGGTTGGCCTGGGCATCCAGGGTGGTCTGGCGCACCTGGGCCAGCAACTGTTCGAACGGCAGGCGGCCGTCGAGCTGCGCACGCAGCACCTGGGTGTTGATGAAGAAGCCGACCATGCCTTGGTTTTCCAGGCGCGGGCGGTTGGCGTTGGGCACGCCGACACGAATATCGGCCTGGCCACTGTAGCGGTGCAACAGCGCCTGCCAGCCGGCCAGCAGTACCATGAACAGGCTGGCCTGCTGTTCGCGGGCCAGGCCCTTGAGCGCTTCGGTGAGCCTGGCCGGTACCTTGAGGTTGAAGCGGGCGGCGCGGTGGCCGCGCTGGCTGGTGCGCGGGTGGTCGGTGCACAGGTCGAGCACCGGCAGATCATCCCCCAGACGCGCCTGCCAGTACTGCAGCTGACGCTCGGCTTCGCCTGCGGCCAGCCACTGTCGCTGCCAGGTGCCGTAGTCGGCATAACCCAGGGTCAGCGGTGCCAGGTTGGCCTCAAGGCCCTGACAATGGGCGGCGTACAGTTTGGCGAATTCGTCGAGCAGGATGTTCAGCGACCAGCCGTCGGCGACGATATGGTGCAGGGTCACCCACAGTTGATGGTGTTCATCGTCCAGGCGCGCCAGGGTCACCCGCAGCAACGGCCCCCGGGTCAGGTCAAACGGCTGGCGAGCTTCGGTTTGACGTTGGGCGGCGACCTGTTCGGCGGCCTGGCCTTCGAGGTCCAGGCGGCGAAGGTCGAACGGCTGCTGCGCCTGGATGCGCTGCAGGGCCTGGCCGTTCTCTTCGGCAAACAGGGTGCGCAGCGATTCATGGCGCGCCACCAGCGCCTGGAAGGCTGTTTCCAGGGCGTTTTCGTCCAGCTCACCGCGCAACTGCAGGCCGGCCGGAATGTTGTAGGCCGCCGACTGCGGGTCCAACTGCCACAGCAACCACAGGCGGTTTTGCGCCAGCGACTGGGGCAGCGCCTGGGTGCGTTCCAGTGTAGCGATGGCACCGACCCGGTCACCGCCTTCGGCGATGATCGCGGCCACGGCCTTGGCGTAGTCAGCCAGTATCGGCGCTTCGAACAGGGTGCGCAGGCCCAGCTCGATGCCCAGTTCATCGGCCAGGCGTGCGGTGGCGTGGGTGGCGGCGATGGAGTTGCCGCCCAGCAGCAGGAAGTGGTCGTCCGCCGCCACCGCCTCGACCTTGAGGATGTCGCGCCACACACCGGCGATGCGTGCCTGCAGTTCATCGCCTTCGCCCACTGAAGCAACGGGCTCGCCCACCTCAGGGAAGCGGGCATAGCAGTCCAGGCTGCCATCGTCCATGCGCAGGCGGCAGGCCGAACGCTGCAGCTTGCCGCTGGAGGTCTTGGGTAGCGCCCCCGGGTTCAGCAGCAGGACCACGGCCGGGGCCTGGCGGCAGGCGTCGGCAACCACCTGGCGCAGGGTCTTGATCAGCTCCTGGGGCTTGATCGCCTTCTGCACGTTGCGGCTGATTTCCACCGCCACGCCAATACCCTCCTCGCCTTGCTGCTCGACGGCGAACACTGCCACCCGGCCTTTGCGCAGCACCTCCACTTCGCGCTCGAGGGTCTTTTCCAGGTCCTGCGGGTACAGGTTCTGCCCGCGCACGATCAGCATGTCCTTCAGGCGACCGGTGACGAACACTTCCCCTTCGCGCATGAAGCCCAGGTCGCCGGTACGCAGCCAGGTCTGGCCGCCCATCTCGACGAAGGTGCGGGCGCTGGCCTCGGGGTTGCGCCAGTAGCCCAGGGCGATGCTCGGGCCGGCGGCCCAGATCTCGCCCACCTGGTTGTCGCCTAGTACTTGCAGGCGTTGTGGTTCGACAATGCGCACGGCATGCCCGGGCTGCGGGTAGCCACAGCTCATCAGCACACTGCCCTTGCCTGGCTCCGCACGGTTGGCGGCGAAGGCTTCGGCGTCCAGCTCCAGCGCGGCGATGCCCTGGCCACGGCGGCTGCCGCTGACGAACAGGGTCGCCTCGGCCAGGCCGTAGCTGGCGAAGAAGCTCTGCGGGTCGAAGCCGCAGGCCTGGAACTTGTCGGCAAAGGCCGCCAGGCTGTCCTGGCGGATCGGCTCGGAGCCAGAATAGGCCACCCGCCAGCGGCTGAGGTCGAGCCCGGCCAGGGAGGCCTCGCTGACCCGCTCGCTGCACAACCGGTAGGCGAAGTCGGGGCCGCCGCTGATGGTGCCGCCGTACTCGCTGATGGCCTGCAACCAGCGCAGCGGCCGGGCCAGGAAGTAGCCCGGCGACATCAGCACACAGGGCACGCCGCTGAAGATCGGCTGCAGCAGGCCGCCGATCAGGCCCATGTCGTGGTACAGCGGCAGCCAGCTGACGATCACGTCGTCGGGGTTGAGGTCGATGCCAAAGCCTTGGCGGATCAGTTGTTCGTTGGCCACCAGGTTGCCATGGCTGACCTGCACGCCCTTGGGCAGTGCTGTGGAGCCGGAGGTGTATTGCAGGAAGGCGATGTCATCACCCTTGAGCGCGGGTTCGCGCCAGTTTGCAGCCAGTGCCGGGTCCAGGCCATCCACCGCCAGCAGTTCGGGGGCGTTGGCCGCTGTCAGGGCTTCCAGGCCCTGCAGGCTGTCGTGCAGGGCCGCGACAGTCAGCAGCAGGCGCGGCTCGGCGTCGTCGATGATCGACAGTAAGCGCTGCTGGTGGTGCTGGCGCGCGGACTCCGGCGGGTAGGCCGGCACCGCAATCACACCGGCATACAGGCAGCCGAAGAATGCCGCCACATAGTCTGGCCCGCTGGGGAACAACAGCACTGCGCGGTCGCCGAAACCGGCCCGGCTTTGCAAGGCAGCAGCGATGGTGCGTGCGCGCTGGTCGAGGTCCCGGTAGCTGAGCACGGCCTGCTCGCCGGGAGCGTCGGCCAGAAAGCGCAAGGCGACTTTGTCCGGGGTCTGCACGGCGCGCTGCGCCAGGGCCTGGACCAGCGAGAGCGGGAGTTCGAAGGCGTCCGTCATGGGGTGTTCCTGCCAGTGTCTGGTTGGGTCGGGCCGGCTGCTGCGCGAACGTGGGCGCAGCGGCATGTGGCGGCCTGAGGTGTACACAGGGGACGGATGGGCGGGGGGAGAAATTAGCGGTGGTGAGGCTTTGGGGGCACGTGAGGGTTGCCAGGTGTTTGCCTTGAGAAATGTTGCGCCTGACATGCACCCAGCCATCTCTGCGCTTTAGAACTGAAATCACATGAAACCAATTACATTTCGCATTTGACAATCATTATCATTCTGAATAGCTTGTCGCCCGTCGTAGGAAGCTTCCCAAATTTGGGTGCGTCCTTTCCCCTCTGTGACAAGGTGATTTCCATGGCGGAACAACTATCCACAAGTAAGTGCGATTCACCATTACTGCAGGCCTTCGTCGACAACCGCAGCATTCTGGTCAAGATCGCTGCCCGCATCACCGGCTGCCGATCGCGCGCCGAAGATGTGGTGCAGGACGCCTTTTTCCGGCTCAGCGCGGCCCCGCAGATCACATCGTCGTTCAAGGCGCAGCTGAGCTACCTGTTCCAGATCGTGCGCAACCTGGCCATCGACCACTACCGCAAGCAGGCCATGGAGCTGAAATACTCCGGCAGCGAGGAGGAAGGCCTGAACGTGGTCGTGCAAAACGCCTCCCCCGAAGCCACCCACATCAACCTTGCCGCGCTGGATGACATTGCCGAGGCGCTGAACGAACTGCCCCAGCGCACCCGCTATGCCTTCGAGATGTACCGCCTGCATGGCGTGCCGCAGAAGGACATTGCCAAGGAGCTGGGAGTGTCGCCGACGCTGGTCAACTTCATGATCCGCGATGCGCTGGTGCATTGCCGCAAGACGGCCAGTCGGCAGGCCTGAACCTTCAAGGTTGCTGAGGGCACGTGTGGGAGATTCTATGGTTTTCAGCAAGCCAGTTTCGCGCCTTTAGTGACGTATTCGTCCTGATTTTTCATCAGGGCGAATGCCACCCGCGCGAGCTTTCTTGCCAGGATTACCAAAGCTTGGGTTGTTGCTTTACCACTGCTCCGATGCTGTTCGTAAAGCCCTTTCCAGGCTGCCGATCTGCTGGCCGCCATCGCAGCGTTGTGCAATAAGCGACGAATTTCTGAACAACCTCGCTTGGTGAGGCAACGTCGCCCATTCTTCTGCCCGGAATCACTGACTCGTAAATCCATTCCTAGGAATGCAATGTACGAGTCACTGCTTTTGAACTCGCCCCTTGTAAAAGCCATCACCAATGCTGCGGCGGTGAGAAAACCAATGCCCTCTACTGCCTGGCAGCGAGCGACTTGTTCCTGTAGCCCAGCGTCTCGCAGTACTTCTTTAATCTTCTTTTGAATCAACTGATCCAGCCGATCTATCGACTTCACAAAAGTTTCGAAGGCGGCTTTCAAAAGGCTTTCGTTAGCCCAGCTCTGAGTCATTGCAGTACGAGCAGTCACCAAGGCGGCTCTGCGTCGCAAGAGGCTCTGAAGCTTGCCGTAGACAGCGGGAGGCGGGCTCCAAGGGCGAAGGTCCTCGCCTTCATTTTTTAAAAAACGGGACAACAACCGAGCATCGGAGGGGTCGGTTTTAACCCGTCCCCCAACACTTTTCCGGTAGTTGCTCAATTGAAAACCATCGATGACATAGACCTCGAAGCCTAGGCTGTGGGCCAATTCAACCAGGTCCAAGTGGTAGACATTGGTCGCCTCAACAGCGATAGCGGTGTTGAGGGTTTGTTGCTTGAGCCACCTTCTGATCTCGAGTTTGGAGTTTTTCAGCCTGATGATCTCGTCGCGATCATCGTGGTGGATAACCAGCTCAGCCTTCGCGACATCCGCACCCACGATCAACTTACCTACCTGCATTGCCATGGGCGGCTCCTCACGTTATGGTTTTTCGGCTTGAAGGGGTTTCACCAAGAGGCGCTGGCTTGCTTCTATCGTCGCTTGCAAACGATGCATTCTTTATCGGCGCTTTGGTGGAAGGGGTGGGGCGATGTCTCCCACGGTCTGTACTGCTGTGAACAGTCAGAATCGGGCATTTAGTCCCACCACCCCTTCAAGTCTAACCATACAAGCGGGTTTACCCGCGAACACCGGCATAGCCGGTGCCATGCACCATGTCGCATTCTTCGCGGGTAAACCCGCTCCCACAGGGCCGCACAGCGGCCCCCTGGCACTCAAGCCAATTTACACTTATCGAAAAACCGTTCCCGCCCCAGAATCATCAACGCCGCACGCTTGTGCGGGAAGTCGAACTCCTTGTCGCAATGGAAGCACTGGTCGTGCATGTAGCCGATCATCTTGCCGTTGTCGGCACGCGGCTCGGCCACCACCCGCTGGGTGCGTGGGTCATCCAGGAACAGGTAGTGCACCAGCGCCGATAGCCAGCTGGCCACCTTGTGCGGCCCGCGGTGGCTCTCCTCCCCCACCAGCATGTGGATGCCACGGTCGTAGTCATCGGCCGGGTAGAACGGCGCAATGCGGTCCTCCTTGGCCCAGTACGCCTCGAAGTAGGCAAACGGCTGGTCATCGAAGCAACCGATCAGCGTCAGGGCATGCGGGTCGGCCTCGAGCTTGCCCAGGTATTCGCGATGCTGCGCAAGGGTGCCACCCTCCTGCCAGAACGTCTCCACCCGCGGGTTGTTCTGCCAGCGGTTGAAGCGCTCCAGGTCATGCTCGATCTCCAAGGTACGCAGCGATACCCAACTGCCCAGGCGCGTATCGAAGCGCCGGTACACCTCGCCACGAGGCTTGGGCGCGCGGCGTGGGTGGCGCTTGCCGTTGCTGATCTGCATCTGCTGTGGGTAGGCGACGCTGGTCGACTCGCCCAGCCACGGCTGTGGCAGCTGCCAGAACAGCGCCCGCTCGCACAGGTATTGGCCAGGCTGCTCGCCGGCCAGCAGCAGGCCACTGGTCAATGCCTGAGGCAACGGCTCGGGCAGGTGCCAGGCAAGACGCTGGCAGGCCGCATCGCGGGCCAGCAGCCAATAACAGGCGGCCCACAAGGCCACATAGGGGCGCTCGGGGCACAGCCGCTCGAGGTGGACATGCAGAGAAGCACCCATCTCCAGGCGCAACTGGATCAACGCGCGGCCTTCGAGGGAGAGGCTCAGCCAGCTGTCACCCTCCTCGGCACTGAGGCTGCGCCAGCGTGGCGCTGACTGGGGCTGTGATGCGGCATCGAACGGCATGGGCTTGACTCGCGGCAATGAAGAAAAGGCTCACTGCTGAGAACGTTGCCGCATCACGGGAATTTAGTCGCGCGGGGCCGCCACCGTGATGCGGTATGGCTCGAAGATACGCGCCAGCTCACCACTGTCGCGCAGGGCACGCAGCAGCGCCGCGAACGATTGTTCACCGATGGGTGCCCCCGGGCGTAGCAAGGCGTAGTGATGATAGACCTGGTCAATGCGCTGCGAGGGCATCAACTGCTCCCGACTGGCCGGGTTGCGCGCCAGGAAATCGCTGAGGTAGGAACGCGTGACCAAGGCGATGTCGGCGCGGCCGGCCTGCACCATTAACAGGTTGCTGTCATGGGAATACGTCAGAGTCGCGTTGTAGGCGTTGCGCAGGTAGTCGGGGTCGGAGTTGAAGCCGGCGAACGCATAGTGGTAGCCGTTGAACAGCGCCAGGCGCTTGCCGCGCAGGTCGTCGAAGTAATGCGGGTCACGGCCATTGGCCTTGCGGGCGACGAACACCTCGGCATCTTCCAGGCCCATGTCCACGCTCTGGTGGGCAATCTGCTGCCAGCCCCATGCCGGGTTCTCGAAAATGGCCATGTCGGTGCGGCCTTGCTGGAGGTCACCAAAACGCCGCTGGATGGAGGTGGGCACCACGACGAAGTGGTAGCGCTGCTGCGCGCGATTGAGCGCGTCGACCAACTGCCGCAGCAGGCCGCTGTCGGCGCCCTGCTCCGGGCGTACCGTGTACGGAGGGAAATGCGCAGCGCCAATCTTTACCTCGACGGCATCGGCAGCCCATGCCGGCGCCGCCAGCCAGAACACGGCTAGCAGCATCAGGGAAGACAGGGCCTTCAGGCCGGTCGCTGGAGTCAAGACGGACACTCATCACGGTTCATGCCGGGGTCCGCCTAAGCTAGGCGTTTTCCGGGCCGGACACAACTGCCGGTTAGTGGCACTTTGCGCCAAAGCTGCGGGCAAACTGCCAGGGGATGCCGGATGCCCGGAGTTTCGCTACGCTCTAGCAGGATCTGCAAGGGAGCCTGGTATGGGCCACTGGTTGGTGATCGACCTGGAAGCCACCACCGACGATGGTGGGTGGCCGGTCACAGAGATGGAAGTCATTGAAATCGGCGCAAGCCTGGTTACCCGCGATGGCCGCGAGGTCGACCACTTCCAGCGCTTCGTGAAGCCTCGGCGACGGCCGCAGCTGACCCCGTTCTGCCGTGAGCTGACCCACATCAGCCAGGCCAGCGTGGACAGTGCCGCGTCGTTCCGCGAGGTATGGGCAAGCTTCGAGCGCTGGCTCGGGCACCACCGCGGGCAGCTTCAGGCCTGGGTCAGCTGGGGCGACTACGACCGCCAGCAGTTGCACCAGGAGTGGCAGCAGCATGGGCTGGACAGCCTGCTGCGGACCCTGCCGCACATCAACCTCAAGCAACGCTTCGCCAAGGCCCGCCACCTGCAGCGCCCCGCTGGGCTGAACGGTGCACTGCAGCTGGCCGGCATGCACTTTTGCGGGCAGCAGCACCGGGCCCTGGAAGATGCGCGCAATACCGCGCGACTGCTGCCGTTGAGCCTGCCGGCAGACGCTACCTGAAAGCAGATGACGGGGCCCGTGGGCTTGGGCATACTGGCCAGCCCTTTTTCATCCCCCCTTTTCAGGAGTCGCCCATGTTCCAGGTCAACGAGTACTTCAACGGCACCGTCAAGTCGATCGCATTCGCTGGCGAAGAAGGCCCGGCCACTGTCGGTGTGATGGCACCGGGCGAATACGAATTCGACACTGCCAAGCGCGAAATCATGCACGTGGTTTCGGGTGCGCTGACCGTGAAGCTGCCAGGTAGCGACAACTGGGAAACCTTCAATGCGGGCGACAAGTTCAACGTGCCGGCTGACAGCAAGTTCCAGCTGCAGGTGAAGGTGGATACCGCCTACCTGTGCGAGTACCGCGACTAAGCGTCAGTCTGGTCCGGCCTCTTCGCGGGTAAACCCGCTCCCACAGGTGCTGCACAAGTTTCAGACCTGTAGTGAACCTGTGGGAACGGGCAAGCCCGCGAAGAATCCAGCACTATTGCGACAGGAATGCCGCAACCTTCTCAGCCGCCGCCTGCAAGTGCTGCTCATGGCTGAACCCCGAGACCTTCAGCGGCTTCAGGTCATGGTCCCCCGCCACCAGCCAGCTCACCTCGATCGCCGGCGATAACGCATACCCTGCCACCGCCTCGCGGTTACCCAGTGCATCCCGCTCGCCCTGCACGATCAACGTCGGCGTCTTCAATTCGGCCAGGTGTTCGACCCGTGGCTTTTCCGGTTTGCCCACTGCATAGAACGGATAGCCCAGGCACACCAGTGCATCCGCTTCCAGTTCATCGGCCAGCAGGCTGGCCATGCGCCCGCCCATGGACTTGCCACCCACCGCCAACTTGCCCGCGACCAAAGGTCGCACCTGCCTGTACACCTCGCGCCAGCATTCCAGCAACACCTTCTGCGGGTTCGGCGGCCGCTTGCCGCCGGCAACCCTGCGCTCGGCCATGTACGGGAACTCGAAGCGCACTACCGCTACCCCAAGCGCCGCAAGCCTTTGCGCCATTTCGTCCATGAACCCGCTGTCCATCGGCGCACCTGCGCCATGGGCCAGGATCAGGCAGCCCTTGTAGCCGTCCTTGCCCCGAGCATGCGGGGGATCGCAGCGCAAGCCTGGGACATTTCCGACCTTCGCCCATTGATCCCCGTCAATACCGGCACTTTGCCCATTAATCATGCTTGCCTCGCTGTAAAGCCTGCCAAATAACCGTGGATGGGAACCCATACATGAACACAACCAGCAGTACCGCCTATAACTACAAGGTGGTCCGCCAATTCGCCATCATGACGGTGGTGTGGGGAATCGTCGGGATGGGGCTCGGCGTCTTCATCGCCGCCCAGCTCGCCTGGCCCTCCCTCAACTTCGACCTCCCCTGGACCAGCTTCGGCCGCCTGCGCCCCCTGCATACCAATGCGGTGATCTTCGCCTTCGGCGGCTGCGCGCTGTTCGCCACCTCCTATTATTCGGTGCAACGCACCTGCCAGACCACCCTGTTCGCACCGGGCCTGGCCGCGTTCACCTTCTGGGGCTGGCAACTGGTGATCCTGCTGGCGGCCATCAGCCTGCCGCTGGGCTACACCAGCTCCAAGGAATACGCCGAACTGGAATGGCCGATCGACATCCTGATCACCATCGTCTGGGTGAGCTACGCCATCGTGTTCTTCGGCACGCTGATGAAGCGCAACACCAAGCACATCTACGTCGGTAACTGGTTCTTCGGCGGCTTCATCCTCACCGTGGCGATGCTGCACGTCGTCAACAACCTGGAACTGCCGGTCAGCCTGACCAAGTCCTACTCGGTCTATGCCGGTGCCACCGATGCCATGGTGCAGTGGTGGTATGGCCACAACGCCGTGGGCTTCTTCCTGACCGCAGGCTTCCTGGGGATGATGTACTACTACGTGCCCAAGCAGGCCGAACGCCCGGTGTATTCCTATCGCCTGTCGATCGTGCACTTCTGGGCGCTGATCACCCTGTACATCTGGGCCGGCCCGCACCACCTGCACTACACCGCCCTGCCCGACTGGGCGCAGTCGCTGGGCATGGTGATGTCGCTGATCCTGCTGGCACCAAGCTGGGGCGGCATGATCAACGGCATGATGACCCTGTCCGGCGCCTGGCACAAACTGCGCAGCGACCCGATCCTGCGTTTCCTGGTGGTGTCGCTGGCGTTCTACGGCATGTCCACCTTCGAAGGCCCGATGATGGCCATCAAGACGGTCAACGCCCTGTCCCACTACACCGACTGGACCATCGGCCACGTGCACGCCGGCGCCCTCGGCTGGGTGGCGATGATCTCGATCGGCGCGCTGTACCACACCATCCCGAAAGTATTCGGCAAGGAGCGCATGTACAGCATCGGCCTGATCAACGCGCACTTCTGGCTGGCCACCATCGGCACCGTGCTGTACATCGCCTCGATGTGGGTCAACGGCATCGCCCAGGGCCTGATGTGGCGCGCGGTCAACAGCGACGGCACGCTCACCTACTCGTTCGTGGAAACCCTGGTGGCCAGCCACCCAGGCTTCATCGTGCGCTTCGTCGGCGGTGCGATCTTCCTCAGCGGCATGTTCCTGATGGCCTGGAACACCTGGCGCACCGTGCGTTCGCCGGCGCTCGATGTCGCCCCTGCGAACGCCCAGCTGGCTTGAGGAGACCTGCCTGATGAAACATGAAGTCATCGAGAAAAACGTCGGCCTGCTGGCCCTGCTGATGGTGTTCGCCGTCAGCATCGGCGGCCTGACCCAGATCGTCCCGTTGTTCTTCCAGGACGTCACCAACAAGCCGGTGGAAGGCATGAAGCCCTACACCGCGCTGCAGCTGGAAGGCCGCGATATCTACATCCGCGAAGGCTGCGTGGGCTGCCATTCGCAGATGATCCGCCCGTTCCGCGCCGAAACCGAGCGCTATGGCCACTATTCGGTGGCTGGTGAAAGCGTGTGGGACCATCCGTTCCTGTGGGGCTCCAAGCGTACCGGGCCGGACCTGGCCCGGGTCGGTGGCCGCTACTCGGACGACTGGCACCGTGCGCACCTGTACAACCCGCGCAACGTGGTACCGGAGTCGAAGATGCCGTCGTACCCATGGCTGGTCGCCCAGCAGGTCGACAACAGCCATACCGACACCAAGATGCGCACCCTGCGCACCCTGGGCGTGCCGTACACCGACGATGACATCGCCGGGGCCCGCGACGCGGTCAAGGGCAAGACCGAAATGGATGCCCTGGTCGCCTACCTGCAGGTGCTAGGCACCGCGATCAAGAACAAGAGGTGAATGCGATGGGAATGGACATCGGCATGATCCGCGGCCTGGGCACACTGGTGGTGATGATCGCCTTCATCGGCCTCACCCTGTGGGTATTCAACCGCCGCCGCGACCGTGATTTCGCCGAAGCGCGCCTGCTGCCCTTCGTCGACGACCGCCTGCCCTCTGCCGGACAGGAACCTGCTGCAAAAAGGAGTAACGGGCAATGACCACCTTCTGGAGTACGTACATCTGCGTACTGACCATCGGTAGCCTGATTGGCCTGACCTGGCTGCTGCTCGCCACCCGCAAGGGCCAGAGCAACAACACCACCGACCAGACCATGGGCCACAGCTTCGACGGCATCGAGGAATACGACAACCCGCTGCCCAAGTGGTGGTTCTGGCTGTTCGTCGGCACCCTGGTGTTCTCGGTCGGCTACCTGATCCTCTATCCGGGCCTGGGCAACTGGAAGGGCATCCTGCCGGGCTATGAAAATGGCTGGACTGGCGCCAACGAATGGCAGAAGGAGATGGAGAAGGCTGACGCAAGATTCGGCCCGATCTTTGCCAAGTACGCCGCCATGCCCGTGGAAGAAGTGGCCAAGGACCCGCAGGCACTGAAGATGGGCAGCCGCCTGTTCGCCTCCAACTGCTCGGTTTGCCATGGCTCGGATGCCAAGGGTGCCTATGGTTTCCCCAACCTCACCGACAAAGACTGGCGCTGGGGCGGCGAAGCGGAAACCATCAAGGCGTCGATCATGAACGGTCGTCACGGCGTGATGCCGGCCTGGGCCGAAGTGATCGGCGAGCAGGGCGTGGCGGATGTGGCCGCGTTCGTGCTCACCAACCTCGATGGCCGCAGCCTGCCGGAAGGGGTCAAGGCTGACGCCGCCAAGGGCAAGGAGATCTTTGCCGGCAACTGCGTGGCCTGCCACGGACCTGAAGGCAAAGGCACCCCGGCCATGGGCGCACCAGACCTGACTCACCCGCAGGCGTTCATCTACGGTTCGAGCTTTGCCCAGCTGCAGCAGACCATTCGCTATGGTCGCCAGGGTCAGATGCCGGCGCAGGCGGAGATCCAGGGCAACGACAAGGTGCACCTGCTGGCGGCGTATGTGTATAGCCTGTCGCAGGATGGTGCTGCTGAAACCGTGACTGCCAAGTAATACCGCCCAGGGGCCGCTTTGCGGCCCTATCGCGACACAAGGCCGCTCCTACAAGGGATTGCGTACTTCCTGTAGGAGCGGCCTTGTGTCGCGATAGGGCTGCAAAGCAGCCCCATTCCCACCTTGCCCCCGCTCTACCCTCCCTTGCACCCCCTCCGAACACAACTAAGCTTGTTGCCTCAGTGGGCCTCGCTCCGAAAGGACCGAAGCAGACGCGGCGCGTAGCCTGTCGCCGTCCCGATAAAAAGCTTGACCGATCGATCAGAAAAAGGCGAAAAACGGTACACATTACAAATATTTATTTGTGTACAATCGTCCAGACCCGATCGCTGCGGGACATCAGTGAACGGGCTCGGGCACGGGTCGGCGTACCAAAGTTGCGTTGCGGTAACCCCGGTGGTTATCAATACTGGCGCCGATTTTTCGACCAACAAGAACATCAAAACCGTGGAACCTTAGCAATGAGCACAGCAATCAGTCCGACTGCTTATAACTATAAGGTCGTCCGCCAGTTCGCCATCATGACGGTGGTCTGGGGGATCCTTGGCATGGGCCTCGGCGTCTTCATCGCCTCGCAGCTGGTATGGCCGCAACTGAACCTGGACCTGCCCTGGACCAGCTTCGGCCGCCTGCGCCCGCTGCACACCAACCTGGTGATCTTCGCCTTCGGGGGCTGTGCGCTGTTCGGCACCAGCTACTACGTGGTGCAGCGCACCTGCCAGACCCGGCTGATCTCCGACAGCATGGCCGCCTTCACCTTCTGGGGTTGGCAGGCGGTGATCGTCGGGGCGCTGATCACCCTGCCGATGGGCTACACCACCACCAAGGAGTACGCCGAGCTCGAGTGGCCGCTGGCGATCCTGCTGGCCATCGTCTGGGTCACCTACGGGTTGGTGTTCTTCGGCACCATCGTCAAGCGCAAGACCAAGCATATCTATGTCGGCAACTGGTTCTACGGCGCCTTCATCGTGGTTACCGCGATGCTGCACATCGTCAACCACATCTCGCTGCCGGTAAGCCTGTTCAAGTCGTACTCGGCCTACTCCGGCGCCACCGACGCGATGATCCAGTGGTGGTACGGCCACAACGCCGTGGGCTTTTTCCTCACCACCGGCTTCCTGGGGATGATGTACTACTTCGTACCCAAGCAGGCCGAACGCCCGATCTACTCGTATCGCCTGTCTATCGTGCACTTCTGGGCACTGATCACCCTGTACATCTGGGCTGGCCCGCACCACCTGCACTACACCGCCCTGCCAGACTGGGCACAGTCGCTGGGCATGGTCATGTCGATCATCCTGCTGGCGCCAAGCTGGGGCGGCATGATCAACGGCATGATGACCCTGTCCGGTGCCTGGCACAAACTGCGCACCGACCCGATCCTTCGCTTCCTGGTGGTGTCGCTGGCGTTCTACGGCATGTCCACCTTCGAAGGCCCGATGATGGCCATCAAGACCGTGAACTCGCTGTCGCACTACACCGACTGGACCATCGGCCACGTGCACGCCGGCGCCCTCGGCTGGGTGGCGATGATCTCGATCGGCGCCGTGTACCACATGATCCCGCGCCTGTATGGCCGCGAGCAGATGCACAGCGTCGGCCTGATCAACGCGCACTTCTGGCTGGCCACCATCGGTACCGTGCTGTACATCGCCTCGATGTGGGTAAACGGCATCACCCAGGGCCTGATGTGGCGCGCCATCAACGACGACGGCACCCTCACCTACTCCTTCGTCGAAGCCCTGCAGGCCAGCCACCCTGGCTATATCGTCCGCGCCCTGGGCGGTGCGTTCTTCGCCACCGGCATGCTGCTGATGGCCTACAACGTGTTCCGTACCGTACGTGCCGCCAACCCGGCACAGGCTGAGGAAGCCGCCAAGATCGTCGTCGTGGGAGCGCACTGATGAAGCATGAAGCCGTCGAGAAGAACATAGGCCTGCTGGCCTTCTTCATGGTCATCGCCGTGAGCGTCGGTGGCCTGACCCAGATCGTCCCGCTGTTTTTCCAGGACGTCACCAACAAACCCGTGGAAGGCATGAAGCCGCGCACCGCGCTGGAGCTTGAAGGCCGCGATATCTACATCCGCGAAGGCTGCGTGGGCTGCCACTCGCAGATGATCCGCCCGTTCCGTGCCGAAACCGAGCGCTACGGCCACTACTCGGTGGCCGGCGAGAGCGTGTGGGACCACCCGTTCCTGTGGGGCTCCAAGCGTACCGGGCCGGACCTGGCGCGGGTCGGTGGCCGCTACTCCGATGACTGGCACCGTGCGCACCTGTACAACCCGCGCAACGTGGTACCGGAATCGAAGATGCCGTCGTACCCGTGGCTGGTCGAGCACAAGCTCGACGGCAAGGACACCGCGAAGAAGATGGAAGTGCTGCGCACCCTCGGCGTGCCGTACACCGACGCCGACATCGCCGGGGCCCGCGACGCGGTCAAGGGCAAGACCGAAATGGACGCCATCGTCGCGTACCTGCAGGGTCTTGGCACCATCATCAAGAGCAAACGGTGACGCTGATGGATATCGGGATGATTCGCGGCCTGGGCACCGTCGTGGTGATGGTGGCCTTCGTGGGCCTGGCGCTGTGGGTGTTCAACCCACGGCGCAAGAAGGACTTCGACGAAGCGACCCAACTGCCCTTCGCGGATGACCCCGAGGCCTGCCGCCACGTCGAGCAAGAGCACGCAAAAGCTTCTGGGAGCAAAAAACAATGACAACCTTCTGGAGTCTGTACGTTACCGTCCTGACCCTGGGCACCATCTTCTCGTTGACCTGGCTGCTGCTGTCGACCCGCAAGGGCCAGCGCGAAGAGGTCACCGACGAAACTGTCGGGCATGCCTTCGATGGCATCGAGGAGTACGACAACCCACTGCCGAAATGGTGGTTCTGGCTGTTCGTCGGTACCATCATCTTCGCCCTCGGCTACCTGGTGCTGTACCCGGGCCTGGGCAACTGGAAAGGCGTCCTGCCAGGCTACTCATACCTGGATAACGACAAGCAGACCGAGTTTTCCAACGGCCAGCCGGGCTGGACCGGCGTGCACGAGTGGGAAAAGGAAATGGCCAAGGCCGACGCCCGCTTCGGGCCGATCTTCGCCAAGTTCGCCGCCATGCCCATCACCGAGGTGGCCAAGGACCCGCAGGCCCTGAAGATGGGCGCACGGCTGTTCGCCTCCAACTGCTCGGTATGCCACGGCTCCGACGCCAAGGGTGCCTATGGTTTCCCCAATCTTACCGACAACGACTGGCGCTGGGGCGGCGAGCCGGACACCATCAAGGCAACCATCATGGGCGGCCGCCACGGCGTGATGCCGGCCTGGGCCGAAGTGATCGGCGAGCAGGGCGTGGCCGACGTGGCTGCGTTCGTGGTCAGCAAGCTCGATGGCCGCACGCTGCCAGAGGGCGTGAAAGCCGATGCCGAAAACGGTCAGAAGATCTTCGCCGCCAACTGCGTGGCCTGCCACGGGCCCGAGGGCAAGGGCACGCCAGCCATGGGCGCGCCGAACCTGACCCATCCGCAGGCGTTCATCTACGGCTCGAGCTTTGCCCAGTTGCAACAGACCATCCGCTACGGTCGCCAGGGGCAGATGCCGGCCCAGGAGCAGCTGCAAGGGAATGACAAGGTGCACTTGCTGGCGGCTTATGTGTACAGCCTGTCGCACCAGGACCAGGCACCGGCCAAAGCCGAGTAAGCAGGCCAGGCCTCTTCGCGGGTAAACCCGCTCCCACAGGTACTGCGCTCGCGTCAGGATCTGTGCGATCCCTGTGGGAGCGGGTTCACCCGCGAAGAGGCCGGTACTGAAAACACATTTGTTGCAGGCCCCATGACCTGGATCAATTGACACCTGCCATAACACGATTCATACCACGAACCCAACGCGACTAAAGGTCGCAGTGCAGCCCCATACTGCCATCAGCGGCGTATCATGGGCCGCAGAGCGCTAGCAGATTGCGCGAGACTGCGGCCGGCATGCACTGGCTGCGGCACTTCTCCACTGCCGTGGGACTTGATGATGAGCAAGCAAATTCCGGTACATGACGTCACCCCGCCTGCCAACAAAGGGAAGGATTCCGTCGACCTCTACGCCTCCCGGGAAAAGATCTACACCCGCGCTTTCACCGGCCTGTTCCGACGCCTGCGCATGGTCGGCGGGGCTGTGCTGTTCCTGCTGTACTTCGGCACGGTGTGGTTGAACTGGGGCGGCCACCAGGCCGTGTGGTGGAACCTGCCCGAACGCAAGTTCTACATCTTCGGCGCCACCATCTGGCCGCAAGACTTCATATTGCTCTCGGGCATTCTCATCGTGGCCGCCTTCGGCCTGTTCTTCATCACCGTGTTCGCCGGCCGGGTATGGTGCGGCTACACCTGCCCGCAAAGCGTGTGGACATGGATTTTCATGTGGTGCGAGAAGGTCACCGAGGGCGACCGCAACCAGCGCATGAAGCTCGACAAAGCCCCCATGAGCGGCAACAAGTTCCTGCGCAAGTTCGCCAAGCACAGCCTGTGGCTGCTGATCGGTTTCGTCACCGGCATGACCTTCGTCGGCTATTTCTCGCCGATCCGTGAACTGGCCATCGAATTCTTTACCGGCCAGGCCGACGGCTGGGCCTACTTCTGGGTCGGCTTCTTCACCCTCGCCACCTACGGCAACGCCGGCTGGCTGCGCGAGCAGGTGTGTGTGTACATGTGCCCCTACGCGCGCTTCCAGAGCGTGATGTTCGACAAAGACACGCTGATCGTTTCCTACGACCCGCGTCGTGGCGAAACCCGCGGCCCGCGCAAAAAGGACCTGGACTACAAGGCCGCGGGCCTGGGCGACTGCATCGACTGCACCATGTGCGTGCAGGTCTGCCCCACCGGCATCGATATCCGTGACGGCCTGCAGATCGAGTGCATCGGCTGCGCCGCGTGCATCGATGCCTGTGACAACATCATGGACAAGATGAATTACCCAAGGGGGCTGATCAGCTACACCACCGAGCACAACCTGTCCGGGCAGAAGACCCACATGCTGCGCCCGCGCCTGATCGGCTATGCCGTGGTACTGCTGGTGATGATGGTCGGCCTGGCCACCGCCTTCGCCACCCGTTCGCTGGTCGGTTTCGACGTCAGCAAGGACCGCGTGCTGTACCGCGAGAACGCCCAGGGCCGGATCGAGAACGTGTATAGCCTGAAGGTGATGAACAAAGACCAGCGTGACCACGTCTACGTGCTGGACGCCACCGGCCTGCCGGACCTGAAGCTTGAAGGCCAGCGCGAGATCCGCGTGGACGCTGGTGATATCGTCAGCCTGCCGGTGCAGCTGTCGATCGCGCCCGAGAAACTGCCATCGACCACCAACGAAATCACCTTCATCCTCAAGAGCGCCGATGACAGCGACGCCCAGGTTGAAGCCAAGAGCCGCTTCATCGGCCCACAGATCCGCTGAGAGAGATAACCCACAATGCCTGCCACCGCCGCCAGCCCCTGGTACAAGCACCTCTGGCCCTGGATCATCATCGGCATTCTCGCCACCTCGGTGTGCCTGAGCCTGACCATGGTCAGCATCGCCGTGCACAACCCGGACAACTTGGTGAACGACAACTACTACGAGGCTGGCAAGGGCATCAACCGCTCGCTGGACCGAGAACTGCTGGCGCAGACGCTGGGCCTGAAGGCCGGCGTGCACCTGGACGAGCTGACCGGCGAAGTGGACGTGCGCCTGACCGGCAACAGCGACCCGCAGAGCCTGGAGCTGAACCTGATCTCGCCAACCCAGCCGGAGAAAGACCGCAAGGTGCTGTTGAGCCGGGTCGAGGCTGGGCGCTATGTAGGGCAGCTGGAGGACAAGGTTGACGGGCGGCGCTTCGTTGAGCTGCTGGGTAGCGAAGGTGGCCAGGTGTGGCGCTTGTTCGAGGAGGAAAAGGTCGAGCATGGTGTGACCTTGCAGCTGGGTGATGAAGCACTGCAAGGTGCCGAGCACCAATAATCGCACCTCCGCCGCTCCTTGTAGGAGCGGGTTTACCCGCGAATGCGTCTAACCTGAAAACATCATTGCCTGATCTGACGCATTCGCGGGTGAACCCGCTCCCACAGGTGCTGTGCCCAACCAGCCGATTTGTGTAAGGCAATGATGTGATGACCCAGCCCACCCCTTGCTACCACTGCGCAATGCCCGTCCCTGCCGGCAGCCGCTTCAACGCCGTGGTCCTCGGTGAGTCCCGGCAGTTCTGCTGCCCCGGCTGCCAGGCGGTGGCCGAGTCGATCGTCGCCGGTGGCCTGGAGCACTATTACCAGCATCGTAGCGACAACAGTGCCAACCCCGAGGCCCTGCCCAAACAACTGCAGGACGAGCTCGCCCTCTATGACCGCAGCGACTTACAGCAAACCTTCGTTCGCCATGCTGGCGACCTGGCCGAGACCACCCTGCTGGTCGAAGGCATCAGCTGCGCCGCCTGCGGCTGGCTGATCGAAAAGCACCTGCGCAACCTGCCCGGCGTCGCCGAGGCGCGTCTGAACCTGTCCAACCACCGCCTGCTGCTGAACTGGGATGACAAGCAACTGCCGCTCTCGCGCCTGCTCGCCGAGCTGCGCCAGATCGGCTACGCCGCCCACCCCTATCAGCCCGACCAGGCCGCCGAGCAACTGGCCCGCGAGAACCGCAGCGCCCTGCGCCGCCTTGGCGTGGCCGGGCTGCTGTGGTTCCAGGCGATGATGGCAACCATGGCCACCTGGCCGGAATTCAACATCGACCTGTCGCCCGAACTGCACACCATCCTGCGCTGGGTGGCGCTGTTTCTCACCATCCCCATCGTGTTCTACAGCTGCGCACCGTTCTTCAAGGGCGCGGCACGCGACCTGCGTACCCGCCACCTGACCATGGACGTTTCGGTGTCGCTGGCCATTGGCCTGGCCTTTGGCGCCGGCATCTGGACCGCCATCACCGGCAGCGGCGAGCTGTATTTCGACACCGTGGGCATGTTCGCGCTGTTCCTGCTCACTGGCCGTTACCTGGAGCGCCGCGCCCGCGAACGCACCGCCGCGGCCACTGCGCAGCTGGTCAACCTGCTGCCGGCCTCGTGCCTGCGCCTGGACGCCGTCGGCCGCAGCGAACGCATCCTGCTCAGCGAACTGCAGCGCGGTGACACGGTGCAGGTGCTGCCAGGCGCGGTAATCCCCGCCGACGGGCGCATCGTCGAAGGCCGCTCCAGCGTCGATGAATCGTTGCTGACCGGTGAATACCTGCCGCAACCACGGCGGGTCGGCGAGCGGGTCACGGGCGGTACCCTGAACGTCGAAAGCACCCTGAACGTGGAAGTCGAAGCCCTCGGCCACGACTCGCGGTTGTCGGCCATCGTCCGCCTGCTGGAACGCGCCCAGACCGAAAAACCCCGCCTGGCCGAAATCGCCGACCGGGCCTCGCAGTGGTTCCTGCTGTTCTCGCTGCTGGCCGCCGCGGCCATCGGCCTGTGGTGGTGGCACCTGGACCCGACGCGGGCGTTCTGGATCGTGCTGGCCATGTTGGTAGCGACCTGCCCCTGCGCGCTGTCCCTGGCCACGCCAACGGCGCTTACCGCAGCCACTGGTACGTTGCACAAGCTCGGCCTGCTGGTGACCCGTGGCCATGTGCTGGAAGGCCTGAACCAGATCGACACGGTGATTTTCGACAAGACCGGAACGCTGACCGAAGGCCGCCTGACCTTGCGCAGCATTCGACCGCTCGGCAGCCTGCCCGCCGACCGCTGCCTGGCCCTGGCCGCAGCGCTGGAGAACCGCTCCGAACACCCCATCGCCCGTGCCTTCGGCCGCACCGCCACGCCTGCTGACGACGTGCAGACCGTGCCGGGCCTGGGCCTGGAAGGGCTGGTCGACGGCCAGCGCCTGCGCATTGGCCAGGCCACCTTCGTCTGCGCCCTGAGCGGAGCGGAAATCCCTGGCGTGCCAGAGCCGCGCGGCCAGTGGCTGCTACTGGGCGACCGCCAGGGCCCACTGGCCTGGTTCGGCCTGGACGACCGCCTGCGCGACGATGCCCCTGCCCTGCTGGCAGCCTGCAAGGCCCGTGGCTGGCGCACGCTGCTGCTGTCGGGCGACAGCTCGCCGATGGTCGCCGAAGTGGCCGCGCAGCTGGGCATCGACCAGGCCATCGGCGGCCTGCGCCCGGACGACAAACTGGACCGGCTGAAGGCGCTGCAGGCGGCCGGGCGCAAGGTGCTGATGCTGGGTGACGGGGTCAACGACGTGCCGGTACTGGCCGCCGCGGACATCAGCATCGCCATGGGCAGCGCCACCGACCTGGCCAAGACCAGCGCCGACGCCGTGCTGCTGTCCAACCGCCTGCAGGCGCTGGTACAGGCCTTCGAGCTGGCCCGCCGCACCCGCCGCAACATCCTCGAGAACCTGCTGTGGGCGACCCTGTATAATGGCCTGATGTTGCCGTTCGCCGCGCTCGGCTGGATCACCCCGGTATGGGCAGCCATCGGCATGTCGGTCAGTTCGCTGATCGTGGTGCTCAATGCCCTGCGCCTGACCCGCCAGCCCCCGGCATCGGGTTTGCCATCGACCGAAGCGCCCCTGCCTGGGAGGAAGACGCCATGCCCGCCCTCTATGTCATGATTCCCGCGGCCCTGCTGCTGGTCGGCGTGGCCGTGTACATCTTCTTCTGGGCGGTGGACAGCGGCCAGTACGACGACCTGGAAAGCCCTGCCCACAGCATCCTGTTCGACGACCAGGACCCGCGCCATCAGGCGGCGGTGAAGCCTGACGACAGCAAGGCCGACACCGACAAGGAAAACCCGCCCCGTGCCTGACCTGCTGCCCCTGCTGGGCTCGGCGTTGATCCTCGGTTTGCTCGGCGGCGGCCACTGCCTGGGCATGTGCGGCGGCCTGATGGGCGCGCTGACCCTTGCCATCCCGCCTGAACAACGTGGTCGGCGCATGCGCCTGCTGCTCGCGTACAACCTTGGCCGCATTCTCAGTTATGCCTGTGCCGGCCTGCTGCTGGGCCTGGCCGGCTGGGCCGTGGCCAGCAGCCCGGCGGCGCTGGCACTGCGGGTGGTGGCGGCGCTGCTGTTGATCGCCATGGGGCTGTACCTGGCCGGCTGGTGGAGCGGGCTGACCCGCATCGAGGCGCTGGGCCGGGGACTGTGGCGGCATATTCAGCCAGTGGCGTCGCGCTTGCTACCGGTATCCAGCATGCCCCGGGCGTTGCTGCTGGGGGCCTTGTGGGGATGGTTGCCATGCGGGTTGGTGTACAGCACCTTGCTGTGGGCGGCCAGCCAGGGCAATGCCGGGTACAGCGCGGCGCTGATGCTGGCGTTCGGCGTGGGAACCTGGCCGGTGCTACTGGCCACGGGACTGGCGGCTGAGCGAGTAAACCGGTTGTTGAAACGGCGCAGTGTGCGGGTGGCTGGCGGGGTGCTGGTGATGCTGTTTGGGGTATGGACCCTGCCCGGGCCGCATCAGCATTGGTTGATGGGGCATTGATGGGGGCCGCCGTGCGGCCCTTTTCGGGCATGCCCGCTCCCACAGGGCCCTGCGAACGGCTGATAGCAGCCCCTATGCCCTTGATACAAATCAACACCGGTTCCTGCAGACAGCCATAGACTCCGGGGCACTGCTGCTCTTTCCGGGGACCACCCTCATGCTCGACGACCTACGTTGGGATACCGACCTGATCCGCCGCTACGACCTGGCCGGGCCACGCTACACCTCCTACCCGACCGCCGTGCAACTGCACAGCGAAGTGGGCTCGTTCGACCTGCTCCACGCCCTGCGCGAGAGCCGTCGGGCCGTGCGCCCGCTGTCGCTGTACGTGCACGTGCCGTTCTGCGCCAACATCTGCTACTACTGCGCCTGCAACAAGGTCATCACCAAAGACCGCGCCCGCGCTGCGCCCTACCTGCAGCGCCTGGAGCAGGAAATCCAGCTGATCGCCTGCCACCTCGATCCCAAGCAGCGTGTCGAGCAGTTGCACTTCGGCGGCGGCACGCCAACCTTCCTCAGCCATGTGGAACTGCGCCAGCTGATGGCCACCCTGCGCCAGCACTTCCACCTGCTGGACGACGACTCCGGCGACTACGGCATCGAGATCGACCCGCGCGAAGCCGACTGGTCGACCATGGGCCTGCTCCGCGAACTGGGCTTCAACCGCGTCAGCCTGGGCGTGCAGGACCTCGACCCAGCCGTGCAGCGCGCGGTCAACCGCCTGCAGAGCCTGGAGCAGACCCGCACCCTGATCGAAGCCGCGCGCACCCTGCAGTTCCGCTCGATCAACCTCGACCTGATCTACGGCCTGCCCAAGCAAACCCCGGAAGGCTTTGCCCGCACTGTCGAAGAAGTGATCCGCCTGCAACCCGACCGCCTGTCGGTGTTCAACTACGCCCACCTGCCCGAGCGCTTCATGCCGCAACGGCGCATCGACAGCAATGACCTGCCCAGCGCGGCCGCTAAGCTGGAGATGCTGCACGCCACCATCGACCAGCTGACCGCAGCCGGCTACCGCTACATCGGCATGGACCACTTCGCCCTGCCCGACGACGAGCTCGCCATCGCCCAGGAGGAAGGCACCCTGCAGCGCAACTTCCAGGGCTACACCACCCATGGGCACTGCGACCTGATCGGCCTGGGCGTGTCGGCCATCAGCCAGATCGGCGACCTGTACTGCCAGAACAGCAGCGACCTCAACACCTACCAGGACAGCCTGTCCAACGTCCAACTGGCCACCCAGCGCGGCCTGCTGTGCAACCACGACGACCGTATCCGCCGTGCAGTGATCCAGCAACTGATCTGCCATTTCGAGCTCGATTTCGAGCCGATCGAACAGGCATTCACCATTGATTTTCGCGGCTACTTCAACGACCTCTGGCCAGAACTGCTGACCTTGCAGCGCGACGGCCTGATCCGCCTGGACGACAAAGGCATCCGCATCCTGCCGGCCGGCCGCCTGCTGGCGCGCTCGGTATGCATGGTGTTCGACGCTTACCTGGCGATGCACAACCGCCAGCGCTTCTCGCGGGTGATCTGAACCGAGTCGTTCAACCGCATGGACAAAGTTCCTTGCCAGGCACACCATGGGCACAGCGAAGGCCCCGGCGCACACCCGCCGGGGCCGGGCCAGCTCGCACCACAACAGCGCACGCTGGCCTACAACCTATGCCGTGAGTTACCCTTACGTCTTATGTGTGCTTTCCCACAAGGATCGAATGAAAATGTCCGAGCCAGTCAAACTGCGCCCACACAACCAGGCCCATTGCAAGGACTGCAGCCTGGCCCCCCTGTGCCTGCCTCTGTCGCTCAACCTGGAAGACATGGATGCACTGGATGAAATCGTCAAACGTGGGCGGCCGTTGAAAAAAGGCGAGTTCCTGTTCCGCCAGGGCGACAATTTCGGCTCGGTCTACGCGGTACGTTCCGGCGCGCTGAAAACCTTCAGCCTCAGCGACAGCGGCGAAGAGCAGATCACCGGCTTCCACCTGCCCAGCGAGCTGGTCGGCCTGTCGGGCATGGACACCGAAGCCTACCCGGTGTCGGCCCAGGCCCAGGAAACTACCTCGGTGTGCGAAATCCCGTTCGAACGTCTCGACGAGCTGTCGGTGCAGCTACCGCAGCTACGCCGCCAACTGATGCGGGTAATGAGCCGGGAAATCCGCGACGACCAGCAGATGATGCTGCTGCTGTCGAAAAAGACCGCTGACGAGCGTATTGCCACCTTCCTGGTCAACCTGTCGGCACGCTTCCGCGCCCGCGGCTATTCGGCCAACCAGTTCCGCCTGAGCATGTCGCGCAACGAAATCGGCAACTACTTGGGCCTGGCGGTGGAAACCGTGTCGCGGGTGTTCACCCGCTTCCAGCAGAATGGCCTGATCCGCGCCGAAGGCAAGGAAGTGCACATTCTCGACCCGATCCAGCTGTGCGCGCTGGCCGGCGGAGCAATGGAGGCCTGAGGCCGGCGTTTAGCGGGTATACTTGGGCATTCGTTTCCCAGGATACCCGCAACAATGCACAGCGACGCCTTCGACCTCAAAGCCCTGATCCGCCCGGTAGTGGACTTCCCCAAACCGGGTGTGATCTTCCGCGATATCACCCCGCTGTTCCAGTCGCCGCGCGGGCTGCGCTATGTGGCCGACCAGTTCATCGAACGCTATGTCGAAGCCGAGTTCAGCCACATCGGTGCCATGGATGCCCGGGGCTTCCTGATCGGCTCGATCATCGCACACCAACTGAACAAGCCGCTGATCCTGTTCCGCAAGCAGGGCAAGCTGCCGGCTGATGTGCTGAGCGAGGGTTACCAGACCGAGTACGGCGAAGCCTTCCTGGAAGTGCACGCCGACAGCCTGTGCGAAGGGGATTCGGTGTTGATCTTCGATGACTTGATTGCTACGGGCGGTACGCTGCTGGCAGCGGCCAACCTGGTGCGCCGGACCGGTGCGCAGGTGTTCGAGGCGGCAGCGATCATCGATCTGCCGGAGCTGGACGGGTCGCGCCGGCTGCAGGCGGCCGGGGTACCGACTTTCTGCCTGACCGAGTTTTCTCTTAGCGAGTACTGAGTTGGGTTTTGGGGCTGCAAAGCGGCCCCAACAATTCTGAATCAGAGCGAAATCGGCCGACGCCCCGCAAAAGCATGGGCCAAGGTCCCACCATCCACCAGCTCAAGCTCGCCGCCCAGCGGTACACCATGGGCAATCCGCGACGCCACCAGGCCCTTCTCGCTCAGCAACTGGGCAATGTAATGCGCCGTCGCCTCCCCTTCCACCGTCGGGTTGGTCGCCAGGATCACCTCGGTGAAGGTGCCCTGCTCCTCGATCCGCGCCATCAGCTGCGGAACCCCGATCGCCTCGGGCCCCAGCCCGTCCAGCGGCGACAAGTGGCCCTTGAGCACGAAGTAGCGGCCACGGTAGCCGGTCTGCTCCACTGCATACACATCGGTCGGCCCTTCGACCACACACAACTGGGTATCGTCACGGCGCGTGTCGCCGCATTGCGGGCACAGCTCCTGCTCGGTCAGGGTACGGCACTGACGGCAATGCCCAACCCCTTCCATGGCCTGGGTCAAGGCCTGTGCCAGGCGCAGGCCACCGCTACGGTCACGCTCGAGCAGTTGCAGGGCCATGCGCTGGGCGGTTTTCTGGCCGACACCCGGGAGAATACGCAGGGCATCGATCAGTTGGCGGATGAGTGGGCTGAAGCTCATGGGAAAGGCCTGACAAATCAATAAGAGGCGGTTTATACCCAGCAGGGGCAGTGGCGTCAAATCAGCCATGCGACCTGCGCGGTCTGTTTTCTGTGGGAGCGGCCTTGTGTCGCGAAAGGGGCGCGAAGCGGCCGCGCGATTTCAGCTTCGCAGCGTGAATTGCCGGGGCTGCTGCGCAGCCCTTTCGCGACACAAGGCCGCTCCCACAAAAAAACAGACCGCGCCTGGGTTGAAATCTCTGTAAAAAAAACCGCCGCTGGTATCAGCGGCGGTTTTCGGTAACGCAAATGCCCTTAGAACGGCATCTTGAAGCCCGGCGGCAGCTGCATGCCGGCGGTCATGCTGCCCATCTTGTCCTGGCTGTTCTGCTCGACCTTGCGCACAGCGTCGTTCAGTGCCGCGGCAATCAGGTCTTCCAGCACTTCCTTGTCGTCTTCATCAGTCGACATCAGGCTCTGGTCGATGCTGACACGCTTGACGTCGTGACGACCGGTCATCACCACGCTCACCAGGCCACCACCGGACTGGCCGGTGACTTCGGCGTTGGCCAGCTCTTCCTGCATCTTCTGCATCTTTTCCTGCATCTGCTGGGCCTGCTTCATCAGGCCGGCCATGCCACCTTTCATCATGGGGGTATACCTCGATTGGGTCATGTGATGCGGCCCGGCACCGGGCCGGCCGCATGGTTATCCGTTACTGGCCCTGATTAACCAGGGCTTCTACAGGCTCAATAGTATCCTGCCGCACCTTGGCGCCGAACAACTTGATCATCTGCTGGATCAACGGATCCTGCTCGATCGAGGTGACCGCGTCCTGCTGGCGCTCGGCGCGTTTGCGCGCCGCTGCCTGGGCCGGGGTTTCCTGCTCGGGCAGGATCAGCTCGATGCGCAGGTTCAGCGTGCGCCCCAGGTGCTGGTTGAGCGCTTCGTTAAGGCGCCGTTGCTGGGTCGCGTTGAACAGCGCACCCTGGCCAGGGTCCAGGTGCAGCAGCCAGTCGTCGCCATCGACGGCAATCAACGTACAGTTTGCCGCGATGTTGCCTGTCATCCCGGATACAGGCAACTGTGGGAATAATTCCAGCCATTGCAGGGCCAGGCCGGTAGCCGGCTTGGCTGCGGGCAGCGGTACGGCTGCCGGCTTGGGTGCTTCTTCCTGGACGTGTTCGGCCAGTTCGTCCAGGTAGCTGAAGCCGACCGGGTCGCTTTCGCCGCCGTAATAGTCTTCGTCCAGTGGCGGTTCATCGTCGCGGTCCATGCCCACGGCGGCATAGGCGGACGGGTCGAAGGGTGGCTCGTCGTCGTGTGCCGGGGCGGCAGGTGCCGGCGTGGGCACAGCGGCCGGTGCAGGAGCCGGCGCAGGCTCGGCCACTACCGGTGCGGGCGTTGGCGCGGGCTCTTCCCATGGCAGGTCAACCACCTCTGCCACGGGTTCTGGTGCTGGCTCAGGTTCACTGACCGGGGCAGGCTCAGCTGCCACCACAGGCTCGACAACCGGCTGTGGCGCTGGTTCGACCGGTGCGGGCGCCTGCACTTGTTGCTCGGCAACCGGTGCAACCGGCGCCACGACAGCAGCGGCCGGCGGCGCCACGGCAACCGCCGGCGCTGCCACCGGTGTTGCAGGATCAGCTGTGGCCTGGCTGATCCCCACTGGCTTTAGTACCGGCTTCGGCGCGTCGTCGGTGTCGGCGGGGCGGAACGCGAGCATGCGCAGCAGGACCATTTCGAAGCCGCCGCGCGGGTCCGGCGCAAGTGGCAGGTCACGGCGGCCTATCAGGCCCATCTGGTAATAGAACTGCACGTCCTCGGCTGGCAATGCCGAGGCCAGCGCCAGCACCCGCTCACGGTCGCCCTGGCCGTTGTCCACCGCTTCCGGCAGCGCCTGGGCAATGGCCACGCGGTGCAGCACATTGAGCATCTCGGCCAGCACGCCAGCCCAGTCCGGGCCCTGCTCGGCCAGGTTGCGCACGGCCTCGAGCAAGGCCCGGGCATCGCCTTCGAGCAACGCCTGCAGCACCCCGTAGACTTGGCCATGATCAAGGCTGCCGAGCATGGCCCGCACATCGGCGGCCAGTACCTTGCCTTCGCCAAAGGCGATGGCCTGGTCGGTCAGGCTCATGGCGTCGCGCATCGAGCCATCGGCCGCGCGCCCCAGCAGCCACAGGGCATCCGGCTCGAACGGCACGTTCTCGGCGGCCAGAACATGGCTGAGGTGCTCGACCACCCGCTCCGGGCTCATGTTCTTCAGCGAGAACTGCAGACAGCGCGACAGGATGGTGGCCGGCAGTTTCTGCGGGTCAGTGGTGGCGAGGATGAACTTGACGTAGGGCGGTGGCTCTTCCAGCGTCTTGAGCAAGGCGTTGAACGAGTGAGTCGAGAGCATGTGCACTTCGTCGATCAGGTAGACCTTGAAGCGCCCACGACTCGGGGCGTACTGCACGTTATCGAGCAGTTCGCGCGTGTCCTCGACCTTGGTGCGGCTGGCGGCGTCGATCTCGATCAGGTCGACGAAACGGCCTTCGTCAATCTCCCGGCACACCGAACAGGTACCGCAGGGCGTTGAGGTGATGCCGGTTTCGCAGTTCAGGCACTTGGCGATGATACGGGCAATGGTCGTCTTGCCCACACCCCGGGTACCAGTGAACAGATAGGCATGGTGCAGGCGCTGGTTGTCCAAGGCATTGATCAAGGCCTTGAGCACATGGGTCTGGCCGACCATTTCGCGGAACGAGCGCGGACGCCATTTACGTGCAAGAACCTGATAACTCATCGAAAAACCATCGCAGCCTGATCGAGCGGAAGATCGCTAATGCTAGCGGAGCGGGGGCAAAATTGCACCCTGCGCAAGTCGTCTAAGCTTTGAAACTGGCGCGCCATCCAGGGAGGATCGCCTTTGCGAAGACTGCTGGCCCTGTTGCTGCTGTGGAGCACCTACAACCAGGCTGAACAGCCCCTGGTGCGTTTTTCTGTCGCCGAGAGCTGGAGCATGCCGCTGGTACGCATCGAAGGCGACCAGCCGGTGGAAGGCATGCTGTACGACCTGATGCAGGCCTTGGCCAAGGAAGTGGGCATCCGCCCTGAATACCACGTCATGGCCCGCCTGCGTCTGCAGGAGGCGATGAACAGCGGTGATATCGATGTGCGCTGCTATGTCAGCACCCAGTGGTTCAATGACCGGCCAGGGGATTTTGTCTGGAGCATTCCACTGCTGCACCAGCGAGACCTGCTGGTAGGACGCGCTGGCAATAGTACTCCGCTGCCCCCGGAGCAATTGACTGCCCAGGTCATTGGTACGGTGCTTGGCTACACCTATTCGACCTTGCAACCGCTGCTCGCCCAGGGTCGCCTGCACCGCGAGGACAGCCGCAGCCAGTTGCTGGTACTGCAGAAGCTGCAAGCCGGGCGCTATCGGCATGCGGTAAGCAACCAGCTGTCGTTGCAGTGGTTCAACCAGGGCCTGCCCACCGAACAGCAATTGCAGGCGCTGGCAGTACTGGAAGAACAGGACCTGGGATGCATGGTACGCAATGACCCGTCGATACCGACCCAAGGGCTGCTGCGGGCGCTGGTGCGAATGAAGCAGTCGGGGGAGATCGAGCGGATTGTGCAGCGGTATGGGGGGACGGGCAACCAAGAACCCATGTCTGTGGCTCGCCCCTGAGCCACGCATACCTGATGAAAGACAAACCCGCCCGAAAATTGCACGCCCGCTGTGGGAGCGGGTTCACCCGCGAACACCGGCAAAGCCGGTGCCATCCATCGTGTCGCGTTCTTCGCGGGTAAACCCGCTCCCACAGGGTTAATTGATATCCCTGCTATCTCTACTTACTCCAAGGCCGACTTCACTGGCTTCTACGCTCAACTGCCAGTGCCACAGCATCCGCCTGCCCCCAGGCAATCTGCATGGCCCGCAACCCGTGCTCCAGCAACTGCCGCGTCTCCTCGTCCTGGATACGCTCCAGCGCCCGCCGGCTGTCGCTATAGGCAAACATCAGATAGTGGGTGACATTCATCAACGCGAACTCCATCGGCACGATGCCTTCGCTGATCGCGCGGGAAAGGGATTTACCTTGGGGAAGCTCGAAAACGTGGGGTGGATCGGGGACCAGTTTTTTCATGACAGCTCCGTGTTGGCTGTGTTGTCCCCTTCCGCTTCCACGCATTAGGGTGGCAACTGTACGCGGGGTGGAAGACCAGGTACACGGTAGACCCGGCAGGTACGAATACCTCCCGCGCACAGCCGCCATAAATGACAACCGTCCCGTGTACTGCCCAGGCTTCCACACCCGATCGCTGAACCGACAGCGACCGCAAAAGCCTAGTGGGCGGTGATTCCCGGGACAATCAGACGGGAGTCGACGGAGTGCGTAGGATATTTCGACACCTCCTACAGAAAAAGCGGGAAATTGCCCTGACCGTTGTAGGAAGCATCCTGAAAGCAGATCGCATTCCTGCTACCGATTGCTCGTCTTGAGGAATGTCGCTCTCACACAGCCGCAACCAAACCCGCACTCAAGAACATCCCCACGCCAAACACAAAATGCGTGGCCAGGCTCTTCAGGCAATTGCGCACAGGCGTCGGCGTCCTCGACGCAAAGAACCCCGCGCCCATCGCCGGCTGCATGAAGCACAAAGGCGCCACGACCGTCACCACACCAACAACCAGCGCGGGCAACAATGTAGGTGCCAGCAACCAGCCCTCCCCCACGATCACGACCAGCAGCATCGCGAACAGCACGCCGATGGCGTAATGAATCCCCCACCCCAACGCCAGCTCATGCCGCACCGGTTCCGCCTTGGCAATCGCCTGGTGCCGCACACGCCCGTGCAGCAAATGCCCCGCCCAACGCCCGACCATGGCGAAGTTCAGCGTGGCAACACCCATCCGCCTAAGCAGCAGCCCCCACAAGTCCATCACCATCGTGGCACCGATACCAATCGGCAAGGCAGCGGAAAACATCGCAGTAAGGGTCATTGAACAAGCCCTCCAAGATTGACGGTCATCACCATGCCGCGCAGCATAGAAGTTGAAGTCAACTTCAAGTCAAGGGCCCGAAATGGACATTGCCGACGTCGCCAAGCGCACAGGCGTACCCGCCTCGACGCTGCGCTACTACGAGAAGAAAGGCCTGCTCAAGTCACTCGCCGGGCCTGGCCAGCGGCGGCAGTTCGCAGCCGATGTTGCAGACCGGCTGGCGCTGATCGCCCTCGGCCAGGCTGCGGGGTTTTCGCTGGATGAAGTGGGGGCGATGCTGGTGGACCTGCAGGTCGACCGGCAGATGCTGATCTCCAAGGCCGACGAACTGGACGCACGAATCAGGCGCTTGCAGGCGATGAGCAAGGGCCTGCGGCATGCGGCGCAGTGCCCTGAGGAAGATCATCTGGAATGCCCGAAATTCCAGCGGCTGATGAAGCTGTCGGCGGCGGGGCATGGAAAGAAACAAGGCAGTTCAACAGTTGTCTTGAAGCGCCCAGATTGAATCATCACCCGACCGCATCGGCACGGTCGCGGCAGGAATGGAAGGCAGATGGCACCTAGCGGCGCCGGGCACATGCCTGCGTCTTGCAGCCCCCGGAAGATTGCTTTCTGGAAGGTGCCGACTCCTTTGCCCGAAGATCGAATACAAGCACCTGCGCATCCGTAGCGTGGCTGAACGTGACCGCCTGGGTTTCCGTCAGCTTCAATCCGTCGCCTTCCACAACACTTTCTCCGTTCACCCGGAGCTTGCCAGCGACAACATGGACATAGGCCTGTCGTCGCCCTGCGAGGGCCAGAGTATGCGACTCACCTTGCGATTTATGACGCGCAGATCGGAGAAACCGTTCTCTTGCGGGTTTCTACAGCTTCCAAACGAGAAGGAATGCCGGGATTTCAGCCACGGCAAACGGGTGGCACCCCGATCACCTGCCTTGCGGATCTCTTTCATGCTCACACCGAAATGCATTGCTTCAAAGAGAGCGCAGCTTAGAGAAGAGTATGATCGAAGAAAAACATCAGAAACTGGTCTAAACCATCGCTTAAACAGATTGAATAGACGCTGGGCTATCCTTGGCACCTGAGACCACACCTGCAACGCCCCTGATTCTGAAGCCCCGCGAGGCGCCTGTTAATCATCAAGATCAATGATAGGTAACATCGATATTCACCTATTTTCTATCAGCTAAATGAAATGGAGAATAGCGGCTGAACTCAAGCCTGGAACTGTCTGATGCGCTTTCTGCCTCTCGCTGCTGCCTCCTTCACTATCACTCTGCTGGCGGGGTGCGCATCCGCGCCTAACCAGCCGACAAAGGAACTGGTGACCGCGAAATCTCCTGAAGCTTTTTCCACCTGCGTCATGCAGAAGCTGCAAGAGAATCAGCAATCACCGAACGTCACCCATACGAGCCAAAGCTATCGCGTGGTTCTGAGCAGCCCTGTTGCGGCGGATAACGTGATCGAGACGTTCAAAGGGGACACGGGCGGGAAAGTCTACATTTATCAGCGGGGGCTCTTTTCAGAAGACCTCGTTCGCCTAGCTTCCCAATGTGCCTGAGGTGAGGGGAGCTCTCACCAAGTTGAAATTGTCGAGTCGGGCAAACGCAGGACGCCAGGACACGCGCATCAGCCAGTTGCAGCAGTCAGGCCAATGCCAACCCTCTGCAATCAGGTTTGTAAGCGTTTGCCGAACCCACCTTCCTGATGCCTACGCATAGGGCGATGGAACCATATATTGAGATGCCATCTGCCGTCGGGCAAACTCCGGTTGCTTCATTGGCCGATAACAGGAGTTTACGGATGCCATTTCCACTGAAGGAACATAATGCTTTGTTGGCCCTAAAGGGCGTAGGGCCGGCCGTCATTGCTCGCCTTGAGCAGATGGGCATTGACTCGCTAGCTGTGCTCAGCAGAGCGAATGCTGGTGACATCCTGGCTCAGGCGTCGGCAGCAGTGGGATCGACTTGCTGGAAGAATAGCCCCCAAGCTCGGGCCGCCATTGACGCAGCCATTGAGCTTGCAAAGGACTCTCAGTTGAGCACACCAAGTGCGTAAAGCTGATCGTTTATTTCAGTTGGTAAATCTGATTCGTGTCCATCAGCCAATCTCTGCTGAACGACTGGCTAGCCGAATTGGCGTTTCCGTTCGCTCAATCTATCGATACATCGACGACCTTTCCTTCAGTGGAATCCCAGTCTATGGTACCGCTGGCGTGGGGTATGCCTTGGATGCCGATTTTGAGATGCCGCCATTAACGTTGAACAGGCTCGAACTGGATGCACTGATGCTCGGGATGGAAATGCTTTCAGCTTCCGCCGATAACGATCTAAGTGCTGCTGCAAGGATGTTGTTGAGCAAAATCTCAGCGTCCATAGTCCATCATCAGGTTGACCCCAGCACGGCAAAAATCAGGGCACTTGGAACCACTCCTTCCTCGACGCGTGGCCATCTGGCAACCCTTCGAAATGCCATCGAAAACGCTCAGGCGCTGACGATAACTTATACCAGCTTGGATGGTGCAGTTTCGCAACGCCTCATTTCCCCCCTTGGCCTTTTCTACTGGGGAGGAAAGTGGACGGTTGGAAGCTGGTGTAGTACCAGGGCAGCTTACCGCGATTTTCGGGTCGATCGCATAGCCTCCATCGCTATTGCTCAACAACCATCACCCGACAATCCTGCCCTTGATCTCCAAGCGTATATGAAGCACCAGGCAAGCCAGTGGAAAGCGATCACCACTACTGACACTACGCTGTCAGTATGAACCACTGATCATTGGGACTCCCTAATACACAGAAGGTCATCCCTATGCAGCACTCATCTCATGTACTCGAATTAGCCATTTTCAAGGTCAAACAGGAATGTGTTGCGCAAGTGCCGGTGCTCCGCGCAGGACTTCGTGAAACATTAAAGACCTTTCCTGGCTTGATTGAATACCGCGCCTACTGCCCTATGAGCGACGAACGAATCTTCGCGGATTTAGCAATGTGGGATAGTCTTGAGAACGCACAAAAAGTGGCAAAGGCGTTCAACGATGGAGATCCGAGATTCTCTGAGTATATGTACGCTATTGAAAACCTGACGTTCATGAGTCACCTCGTTCCAGAGATGAGTTGACCCCGGCGGACTGCCAGAGCAGGCAAGAGACACCGATGCCTTTGCTGTCAGGCATCGGTGTCGTCGCTTCCAGTGTAAGTGTTCTCAGATCACCTATTGCTACCCTGCCACCATGATTGGGTTCTTATGGCTTGAGGCCTGAGTCATCAGTTTTTCGTTGAGACGAGCTAACATGCCGTTTACGGTGCACCACTCAGGTGTACCTAAACGCTGTCACACTTCGAGATTTTCGAGCGAGAAATCCTTGATAATTCAAGGACCTGAAATGGAGGCGGCCCCACCAGCCACACCCCGGCACTCGATGTTCCCGCTATGGCTGCTCCCTTCCGGGCCTGACCAGGTTAACGGGTAATCAATGCGGGGGGACCGATGGGGCCACCACTACAAGGCTCGCTGAACAGCGAGTGGCGCCATTGTACCGGTCTTGGGGGCAGATACAACCTCTGAAGGAGAAAAAGTCATCATTTCTCAATGACTTGTCCAGGTCGGGGTGGCCTGGAGCTGGCAATTCGCGGGTGAACCCGCTCCTACAGGGTTAGCGCTGACAGCAAGACCAGCGCAGGACTTGTGGGAGCGGGCGTGTCGAGGCGTCGAACCGCCGCGAAGCAGGCGCCGCGATGGATGGCACGGGCTTCGCCCGTGTTCGCGGGCATGCCCGCTCCCACAAGGACCGCGCAAGCCACAGGGGATTGCGCAGGGCGTCAGACAGCGATGCCCTGTTCGCCCAGGAAGGTGACGAAGGCATCTTCATCAAGCACCTTCACACCCAACTCACTGGCCTTGGCCAGCTTGGACCCCGCCCCCGGCCCCGCCACCACGCAGTGGGTCTTGCCGGATACCGAACCCGCCACCTTGGCCCCCAGGCTTTCCAGCTTTTCCTTGGCGATGTCGCGGCTCATGCGCTCCAGGGTGCCGGTCAGCACCCAGGTCTGGCCGGCCAGCGGCAAGCCTTCGGCCACTTTCTTCTCGCTGCTCCAGTGCATGCCGAACGCCAGCAACTGTGCCTCGATGTCCCGGGCCAGCTTCTGGTTGGCTTCATCCTTGAAGAACTCGCGCACGGCTTCGGCCTGCTTGGCCGCCAGGGCCTGGCGCAGGTCGATACCATCGGCGGCGATGATCTTGTCCAGGCTGTCTAGCTTGGCCACCAGCTTCTCGGCACCGGTCGGGCCAACCGAGGCGATGTCGAGCTTGGCGATCATGCCGGCCAGGGTGGTGCTGGCGGCGAACTCGGCAGCCAGCTCGCCTTCGTCCTGCAGTTGCATGCCGCTGTCGAGCAACTGCTTGATGACTTTGCGGTTGTGCTCGTCCTCGAAGAAGTTGTGGATCTCGTACGCCACCTCCAGGCCGATGTCCGGCAGGTAGGTGAGCACCTGCGGCAGCGCCTGCTGCACCCGCGCCAGGCTGCCCAGCGAGCGGGCCAGCACCTTGGCGGTCTCCTCGCCTACGTCCGGGATACCCAGGGCGTAGATGAAGCGCGCCAGGCCCGGGCGCTTGCTGGCTTCGATGGCATCCAGCAGCTTCTTGCTGGACACTTCGGCAAAGCCTTCCAGGCCGACGATCTGGTCGAATTCCAGCTTGTACAGGTCGGCCGGCGAACCGATCAGGCCTTCGTCCACCAGTTGCTCGACGCTCTTCTCGCCCAGGCCATCGATGTCCATGGCGCGGCGTGACACGTAGTGGATGATCGCCTGCTTGAGTTGGGCGCCACAGGCCAGGCGACCGACGCAGCGGTACACCGCCCCCTCGCTGGTTGTTTCCTTGCCCTTGCTACGCTTGACCAACTGGGTACGCTCGACCTGCGAGCCGCATACCGGGCACTCACTCGGCACCTGCACCGGGCGCGCATCCTCTGGGCGGCGCTCCAGCACCACCTGCATCACCTGCGGAATCACGTCACCGGCGCGGCGGATGATAACCGTGTCGCCAACGCGCAGGCCCAGGCGGGCGATTTCGTCCATGTTGTGCAGGGTAGCGTTGGACACGGTCACACCGGCCACCTTGACCGGCTTCAGGCGTGCCACGGGCGTTACGGCGCCGGTGCGGCCGACCTGGAACTCGACATCCAGCACCTCGGTCAGCTCTTCCATGGCCGGGAACTTGTGGGCAATCGCCCAGCGGGGCTCACGGGCACGGAAGCCCAGTTCGCGCTGGGCGGCCAGGCTGTTGACCTTGAACACCACGCCGTCGATTTCGTAGGGCAAGCTGTTGCGTCGCTCGCCGATGTCGCGATAGTAGGCCAGGCATTCTTCGATACCGGCGGCATGCTTGAGTTCGCGGCTGATCGGCAACCCCCACGCCTTGAGCTGTTCGAGGATGCCGATGTGGCTGTCGCCGATGCTCGCGGACACCTGGCCGACGCCATAGCAGCAGAATTCCAGCGGGCGGCTGGCGGTGATTTTCGAGTCCAGCTGACGCAGGCTGCCGGCTGCGGCGTTGCGCGGGTTGGCGAAGGTCTTGCCACCGGCTTCGGCCTGGGCGGCGTTGAGCCGGTCGAAACCGGCCTTGCTCATGTAAACCTCGCCGCGCACCTCCAGCACCGCAGGCCATCCCTCGCCTTGCAGCCTGAGCGGGATGTTGCGCACGGTGCGTACGTTGGCACTGATGTCTTCGCCGGTGGTGCCGTCGCCACGGGTGGCGCCCTGTACGAGCAGACCGTCGCGGTACAGCAAGCTCACGGCCAGGCCGTCGAGCTTGGGCTCGCAGCTGTAGTCGACCGCACCGGGCTGGTCGAGGCCGCCTACCACGCGGCGGCCGAACTCACGCAGGTCGGCTTCTTCGAAAGCGTTGCCCAGGCTGAGCATGGGCACTTCGTGGCGGACCTGGCTGAACGCGGCCAGGGCTGCGCCCCCGACGCGCTGGGTGGGCGAGTCGGGGGTTACCAGGTGCGGGTATTCGGCTTCAAGCGCCTTGAGCTCGTTGAACAGGCGGTCGTATTCGGCATCGGGCACGCTTGGCTCATCGAGCACGTAGTAGCGATAGTTGTGCTGGTCGAGCTCGGCACGCAGTTCGTGGATACGGGTTTCGGCGGTCATGGGATTTGTCTTCTCTTGCAAAGCAAAAGAGCAGCCTGGGGGTGGTGCCGGGGGTTTGAGGTATTTATTGCCTGTGCCGACCTCTTCGCGGGTAAACCCGCTCCTACAGGGACACCACAAACCTCAAGGGCTGTGGTGTCCCTGTAGGAGCGGGTTTACCCGCGAAGGGGCCGGAACAGGCGATAACAACACCCGAACCGACCAGCACGCCCTGAGGCTGCTCTTTCGTCTGGATCTGTCAGCGCTTCTGGGTCAGCGCACGGCGCTCGAACTCGACGATGCGCTGGCGATAGTGCTCGATGGTCTGGGCGGTCAGCACGCTGCGCTGGTCGTCCTTGAGCTCACCGTTCAGTTCGTGCGCCAGCTTGCGCGCCGCAGCCACCATCACGTCGAAGGCCTGCTTCGGATGACGCGGGCCCGGCAGGCCGAGGAAGAAGCTCACCGCGCGGGTGCTGAAGTGGTCGATGTCGTCCAGGTCGAACACGCCGGGCTTGACGGCGTTGGCCATGGAGAACAGCACCTCGCCGTGACCGGCCATGCTCTCGTGACGGTGGAAGATGTCCATTTCGCCGAAACGCAGGCCGCTTTCCAGAATGTTCTGCAGCAGCGCCGGGCCCTTGAAGCCACCCTCGTCGCGGGAGATGACGCTGATCACCAGCACTTCCTCGGCCGGCGGCAGCTCCTTGACGCTGCTGCTGGCAGGCGCCGCACCGTTGCTGCGGGTATTTTCCGCGGCAAAGTCATCATCGCTGTCGGCAAACAGGTCGGGCTCGCGTGGCTCGGCGCTGAGGTTCAGGTCGCCCTGCTGTGCATCCGCAGCAGCGGTGGCGCGCTTGCCGCGCTTGGCAGCCTTGGCCGGCTTGGGCTCGCGCTCGCGATCACGCGCAGAAGCACTGAGCGACGGCAGGTCGCTTTCGTCCAGCTCAGGCTCCTTGTGGGTATCCAGCACCCGCGACGGGCCAAGCACTTCGGCATTGCCCTCTTCGTCCGGCAGGTTGGAATAACTGCGATCCAGACGGAATTTCAACTTGCCTTTCCCGCCGCGCATGCGGCGCCAGCCGTCGAAAAGAATCCCGGCAATGACAATGATGCCGATGACGATCAGCCACTCGCGCAGACCGATTTCCATGTAATCCCGTGCCTCTATAAAAATATGCTTGAAAACAAAGGGTTCAAAGCCCTTTAACACGTGGCGCCAACTCTATGTTCTGACAGGCGTTTTACCCACGCAAAAAACGAGTGACATTAAGCTAGCACGACCAAAGACAACTTTACACCGTCTGTCGCACATGGCGGGGGCATTTCGCTACGGAATATGCCCTTATCGTCGAGCATCAGGCATCGACCATGGCCATGGCCTCCTCCACATCGACGGCAACCAGACGTGAACAGCCCGGTTCATGCATGGTCACCCCCATCAATTGATCCGCCATCTCCATGGCAATCTTGTTATGGGTGATGTAGATGAACTGCACGCTTTCACTCATTTCCTTGACCAGGCGGGCGTAGCGCCCGACGTTGGCATCGTCCAGCGGCGCGTCGACTTCGTCGAGCATGCAGAACGGTGCGGGGTTCAACTTGAAGATGGCAAACACCAGCGCCAATGCGGTCAGTGCCTTCTCGCCGCCGGACAGCAGATGGATGGTGCTGTTCTTCTTGCCCGGTGGCCGCGCCATGATCGTTACCCCTGTATCGAGTAGATCTTCGCCCGTCAGTTCCAGACAAGCGCTGCCACCACCGAAAACTTTTGGGAAAAGTGCCTGTAATCCGGCATTTATCTGATCAAAGGTATCCTTGAAGCGGTTGCGGGTTTCCTTGTCGATCTTGCGAATGACGTTTTCCAAGGTCTCCAGGGCTTCGACCAGGTCGGCGTCCTGGGCGTCCAGGTAGCGCTTGCGCTCGGACTGCTGCTCGTACTCTTCGATGGCCGCCAGGTTGATCGCCCCCAGGCGCTGGATACGCGCCTCGAGCTGCTCCAGCTCCTGTTCGGTACCCTGCTCGCTGGCCTCGGCCTCGAGAGTGGCGAGCACACCTTGCAGGTCGTAGCCGTCGGCCAGCAACTGCTCCTGCAAGGTCTTGCGCCGCACATCCAGGCCCTGGCACTCCAGGCGCAGCTGCTCCAGCTGGCCACGCAGCAATTGGGCCTGCTGCTCGGCCTGGGTACGACGCTTTTCGGCGTCACGCAGTTCGCGGTCGGCTTCGTCCATGTGCAGGCGGGCCTGGCGCATTTCCTCGTCGACGCTCATGCGCCGCTCCAGCAGTTCTTCCAGCTTCAGGCGCAGTTCTTGCTGCGGGGCCTCGCCCTCTTCCAGGTTCAGGCTCAGTTGCTCCTGGCGCTCGGTCAGGCGCGCGGCCTGCTGCTCCAGGCGCTCCAGTGCCTGCCGGGTGGAGTCGTGCTGGGCACGCAGCGAGCCCAGGCGGACAGCCAGCTGGTGGGCGTGATCTTTGTGCTGGCGGGCCTCCTGGCGCACGCGATCGAGGCTTTCGCGCAAAGTGTCGCGGCGGGCCATCAACTGCTCGCGCTGCTCGGTGTCCTGGGCCATCAGCTCCAGGGCCTCCTGCAGCAGCAGGCGGGCTTCGCCCAGCTGCTCATGTTCCAGAGCGCGCTGTTCTTCCAGTTCGGCCAGCTCTTCCTGCAGGCGCCGGCGACGCAGCTCGACCTGCTCGGCACGTGCGCGGCCAGCCGACAGGTTGGCCTTCAGCTCGCCATGCAGGCGGCTTTCTTCCTGGGTGCGACGGCGCAGTTGTTCCCGCTGCTCTTCAAGGTCCAGCTGCTGCTCGCGCAGGGCCTGCAGTTGCTGTTCCAACTGCTCCAGCGCCGCTTCCTGCTCCAATTGCTCCTGGCCGAGGCGCTCGATCTCCTGGCCGCGTGCCAGCAGGCCGCCTTCGGCTTCGCCGCCACGGCGCACCCGCAGGAAGTGTCGGCCAACCCAGTAGCCATCGCGGCTGACCAGGCTCTGGCCTTCGCCGAGCGACGCGCGCTGTGCCAGCGCCTGAGCAAGGTCTTCCACGGGTTTGACCTGGCCCAACCAGGGCGACAGGTCGACACGGCCTTCGACCTTTTCCAGCAGGCTGCCGGGCAGCGACGAGCCGGTACCGCTCGCCAGCAGCAAGCGCAACTCGCCCTGCTCCAGGCCGGCAAAATCCAGATTACTGAAGTCGTCCACCAGTACAGCCTGCAGGTCGGCGCCAAGCACGGTTTCTACCGCAAGCTCCCAGCCCGGCTCAACCCGCAACCCTTCAGCCAGCCGCGGCCGTTGCTCCAGGCCTTGGTCCTGCAGCCAGTCCGCAGCACCTGCACCGGGCTCCAGGGCAGCCTGCTGCAAGGCTTCGAGCGAGGCAAGGCGCCCGCCCAGGCGTTGCAGGTCGCCCTGCGCCTGCTGTTGGGCCTGGGTGGCCTGCTGCAGTTGCTCACGCGCGCCTTCCAGGCGCTCGACCACCTGCTCTTCGGACAACTGCAACTCTTCCAGCAACATTTCGCTACTGGCCAGCTGCTCGGCCAGTTCGAGCATGGCCGCATCCTGCGGGTCGCTGCCCAGCAGCTCGCGCTCCTCGCCCAGCTTGCGTTGGCGCTCGGCCTGGCGTTCCAGGCTGGCTTCCAGCTGCTGCAGACGCGCCTGCTGCACTTCGGCCTGGCGGCGCGGCTCGGCAGAACGGCTGTTGAAGCTGTCCCACTGTTCCTGCCAGCCGTGCATGCCCAGCTCGGCCTCTTCAAGGGCAGCGGCGGCTTCTTCGGCAGCGGCCAGGGTCATTTCCTGCTCGGGTTCGAGCATTGCCAGCTCTTCGCCCAAGGTAGCCAGCAGGGTGCGGTCGTGCCCGAGGTGCGACTCGGTTTCCAGGCGCGTGCGCTCGGCTTCCTTGAAGTCATCCTGCAACTGGCGCAGGCGCTGCTGGCCGTGCTGGATGCTCTGCTCGACCCGGGCGATGTCACCGGCCACCGAGTAGAAGCGGCCCTGCACCTGGTTGAAGCGCTCGGACAATTCGTGATGGCCATCGCGCAGGCGCTCGATGCTGGCATCGGCATTGCGCTGCTCGGCCACCAGCGCCTCATGGGACACATCCTGGTCGCCGATCACCGCCTCGCGCTGGCGCACCCGTTCGTCCAGATCACGCCAGCGCAAGGCCGACAGGCGCGCCTTCAACTGGCGTTCCTGGGCTTTGTATTCCCGGTACTTCTCGGCTGCCTGGGCCTGGCGGTGCAGGCGCTCCAGCTGGCGTTCCAGCTCTTCGCGCAGGTCGGTCAGGCGCGCAAGGTTTTCCTGGGTGCGGCGGATGCGGCTCTCGGTTTCCCGGCGGCGTTCCTTGTACTTGGAAATACCGGCGGCTTCCTCGATGAAGTTGCGCAGCTCCTCGGGCTTGGCCTCGATCAGCTTGGAGATCATGCCTTGCTCGATGATCGAGTAGCTGCGCGGCCCCAGGCCGGTGCCAAGGAAGATGTCGGTGATATCGCGCCGGCGGCACTTGGTACCGTTGAGGTAATAGCTGTTCTGCCCGTCGCGGGTGACCTTGCGGCGGATCGAGATCTCGGCGTAGGCGGCGTATTCGCCGACCAGGGTGGTTTCGCTGTTGTCGAACACCAGCTCGATGCTGGCCTGGCTGACCGGCTTGCGGCCACTGGAGCCGTTGAAGATGACATCGGTCATCGACTCGCCGCGCAGGTTCTTCGCCGAACTCTCGCCCATCACCCAGCGCACGGCATCGATGATGTTGGACTTGCCACAGCCGTTGGGGCCGACCACGGCCGCCATGTTGCTGGGGAAGTTGACCGTGGTGGGGTCGACGAACGACTTGAACCCGGCCAGGCGAATGCACTTCAGGCGCATCGGTCAGCCTCGGGCCAACGCCGCCAGCACCAGTTCGCAGCTGCGCTGGCCATAGGCGGTGAGCACCTCGCGAATGCGCGGCAGGTCACGGGCGATCACGGCGTCGAGCAGGCGGGCGAACAGGTCCAGATAGTCGATCATGCTGGCCTGGCGCTGGTCCAGCGACAGGTAGTAGGCACGGCTCATCGCCGGCTGCAGGTTTTCCACGGTTTCCTGCAGGAACGGGTTGTCGGCGAACGGGTAGGCCGCCCGCATGACTGCGAAGCTGTCGGCGACGAAGGCCTTGATGTCCAGCTGGTCATGGGCTCGCTGCAGGCGCTGCTGGATCTCCAGGAACGGGCGCAGGTCGGCATCGGTGCGCCATTTTTGCGCAACCGCGTTACCCAGCAGGATGTAGAACTCGCCCATCAGTGCACACAGGCTGCGCACACTGCGCTCGTCGAGCTCGGTCACATGGGCACCCCGGCGCGGCAGGATCGCCACCAGGTGGCGGCGTTCGAGGATCAGCAGCGCCTCGCGCACCGAGCCGCGGCTGACGTTGAGTGCCTGGGTGACCTTCTGCTCCTGGATACGCTCGCCTGGCGCCAGCTCGCCACGGATGATGCGTTCGGCCAGGTAATCGGCAATCTGCTCGGAGAGGCTGTCCGGGGCCTTGAACGTCATGGTTTTCCTTCAAAATCATTGAACTGGGCACAAGGAGCGGATTGTAGCGTACTTGGCCGCTGATCGCGCAGAGGGGCCTGGCGGTTTATTTGACCTGCAAGGCAACCACACGCCCGGCGCGATCTATGCTTGGAATATGGGCAATGTGTGCGGCCGGGCTTGGACATGAGCAATTTCTTGACCTTTGAGTCAGAAAAATATTGACCAGCTGGACAGCTCTTGCTTAGAGTCCGCCCAACAACAATAAAACCATTGCGAGGCCATCCCCGTGATCCAGTTTCTCGTAAACCAGGAGCTGCGTAGTGAGCATGCCCTGGACCCGAACATGACGGTGCTGCAGTACCTGCGCGAGCACCTGGGCAAACCTGGCACCAAGGAGGGCTGCGCCAGTGGTGACTGCGGTGCCTGCACCGTGGTGGTCGGCGAACTGACCCAGGACGACCAAGGCAACGACAGCATCCGCTACCGTAGCCTCAACTCGTGCCTGACCTTCGTCTCGTCGCTGCACGGCAAGCAACTGATCAGCGTCGAGGGTCTCAAGCACCAGGGCCAGCTGCACAGCGTGCAACAGGCCATGGCCGATTGCCATGGCTCGCAGTGCGGCTTCTGTACACCCGGCTTCGTCATGTCGCTGTTCGCCCTGCAGAAGAACAGCAGCGGCCCCGACCTGCACCAGGCCCAGGAAGCCCTGGCCGGCAACCTGTGCCGCTGCACCGGCTACCGGCCGATCCTCGACGCCGCCGAGCAGAGCTGCCGCCAGCCCTGCCGCGACCAGTTCGATGCCCAGCAGGCACAGACCATCAGCCGCCTCAAGGCCATTGCCCCAACCCAGACCGGCGAACTGAACAGTGGCGACAAGCGCTGCCTGGTACCACTGACCGTGGCCGACCTGGCCGACCTGTACAGCTCGCACCCCGAAGCGCGGCTGCTGGCCGGCGGTACCGACCTGGCACTGGAAGTCACCCAGTTCCACAAGACCTTGCCGGTGATGATCTACGTCGGCCATGTGGCCGAGCTCAAGCGCATCGAGAAAACCGCCAGCCATCTGGAAATTGGCGCCGCCACACCGCTCACCGACTGCTACGGTGCGCTGAACGAGGAATACCCGGACTTCGGTGCCCTGCTGCACCGCTTCGCCTCGCTGCAGATCCGCAACCAGGGCACCCTGGGCGGCAATATCGGCAACGCTTCGCCAATCGGTGACTCGCCACCCCTGCTGATTGCCCTGGATGCGCAGATCGTCCTGCGCCAGGGCGATCGCCAGCGGGTGATGCCACTGGAAGACTACTTCATCGACTACCGCATCACCGCCCGCCAGGACAGCGAGTTCATCGAGAAGATCATCGTGCCGCGCGCCACCAGCGATTGGGCGTTCCGCGCCTATAAAGTGTCCAAGCGCCTGGACGATGACATTTCTGCCGTATGCGGCGCCTTCAACCTGAGCATCGAAGACGGCGTGGTCAGCGGTGTGCGCATCGCCTTCGGCGGCATGGCGGCAGTCCCCAAACGGGCCCGTGCCTGCGAAGCGGCGCTGCGCGGCAAGCCGTGGAACCAGGCTGCCATCGAGCGCGCCTGCCAGGCCCTGGCCGAAGACTTCACCCCGCTCAGCGACTTCCGCGCCAGCAAGGAATACCGCCTGCTGACCGCCCAGAACCTGCTGCGCAAGTACTTCATCGAACAGCAAACGCCGTACATCGAAACCCGGGTGACCGCTTATGTCTAACCATCACGTAGCCAAGAGCCAGGCCGAGATGGCCGAACTGTTCAGCCAGGACCTGACCACCGGGGTCGGCCGCAGCGTCAAGCATGACAGCGCCGACAAGCATGTGTCCGGCGAGGCGGTGTACATCGACGACCGCCTGGAATTCCCCAACCAGCTGCACGTCTATGCGCGCACCGCCGACTGCGCCCACGCGCGCATCCTGCGCATCGACACCACGCCGTGCTATGCCTTCGAGGGCGTGCGCATCGCCATCACCCACGAAGACATCCCTGGCCTAAAGGACATCGGCCCGGTGGTAGCCGGCGACCCGCTGCTGGCCATCGACAAGGTCGAGTTCTTCGGCCAGCCGGTGCTCGCCGTGGCCGCCCGTGACCTCGATACCGCGCGCCGTGCGGCCATGGCCGCCATCGTCGAGTATGAAGACCTGGAGCCGGTGCTGGATGTGGTCGAAGCACTGCGCAAGAAGCACTTCGTGCTCGACAGCCACACCCACCAGCGTGGCGATTCCGTCGCTGCCCTGGCCAGTGCACCGCACCGCATCCAGGGCACCCTGCACATCGGTGGCCAGGAGCACTTCTACCTGGAAACGCAGATTTCCTCGGTGATGCCCACCGAAGACGGCGGCATGATCGTCTACTGCTCCACGCAAAACCCCACCGAAGTGCAGAAACTGGTCGCCGAAGTACTCGACGTGCCAATGAACAAGGTGGTGCTGGACATGCGCCGCATGGGTGGCGGTTTTGGTGGCAAGGAAACCCAGGCCGCCAGCCCGGCGTGCCTGTGCGCAGTGGTGGCGCGCCTGACCGGCCAGCCGACCAAGATGCGCCTGCCACGGGTCGAAGACATGACCATGACCGGCAAACGCCACCCGTTCTACGTCGAGTACGACGTGGGCTTCGACGACGACGGGCGCCTGCACGGCATCAACTTCGACCTGGCCGGCAACTGCGGCTACTCGCCCGACCTGTCCGGTTCGATCGTCGACCGCGCCATGTTCCACTCCGACAATGCCTACTACCTGGGCGATGCCACCGTGCACGGCCACCGCTGCAAGACCAACACAGCCTCCAACACTGCCTATCGCGGCTTTGGCGGCCCGCAGGGGATGGTCGCCATCGAGCAGGTGATGGACCACATCGCTCGCCACCTGGGCCGCGACCCGCTGGCGGTGCGCAAGGCCAACTACTACGGCAAGACCGAGCGCAACGTCACCCACTACTACCAGACCGTCGAGCACAACATGCTCGAAGAGATGACCGCCGAACTGGAAGCCAGCAGTGACTATGCCGAGCGCCGCGAGTCGATACGCCGCTTCAACGCCAACAGCCCGGTCCTGAAGAAGGGCCTGGCACTGACACCGGTCAAGTTCGGTATTTCGTTCACCGCCACCTTCCTCAACCAGGCCGGTGCGCTGATCCATATCTACACCGACGGCAGTATCCACCTGAACCATGGCGGCACCGAGATGGGCCAGGGCCTGAACACCAAGGTGGCACAGGTGGTGGCGCAGATCTTCCAGGTCGATTTCAGCCGTATCCAGATCACCGCCACCAATACTGACAAGGTGCCCAACACCTCACCGACCGCTGCCTCCAGTGGTGCCGACCTGAACGGCAAGGCAGCGCAGAACGCTGCGGAGATCCTCAAGAAACGCCTGACCGAGTTCGCCGCACGGCACTACCAGGTGACCGAGGAAGACGTCGAGTTCCGCAACGGCCATGTGCGCGTGCGCGACCAGATCGTCAGCTTCGAGCAGCTGGTGCAGCAGGCCTATTTTGCCCAAGTGTCGCTGTCCAGCACCGGTTTCTACCGCACGCCAAAGATCTACTACGACCGCAGCCAGGCACGTGGCCGGCCGTTCTACTACTTCGCCTTCGGCGCCGCCTGCGTGGAGGTGGTCGTCGACACCCTGACCGGCGAATACAAGATGCTGCGCGCCGACATCCTGCACGATGTGGGTGATTCGTTGAACCCGGCCATCGACATCGGCCAGGTGGAAGGCGGCTTCATCCAGGGCATGGGCTGGCTGACCACCGAAGAACTGGTGTGGAACGCCAAGGGCAAGCTGATGACCAACGGCCCGGCCAGCTACAAGATCCCGGCAGTGGCGGACATGCCGCTGGATTTGCGGGTAAAGCTGGTGGAAAACCGCAAGAACCCGGAGGACACGGTGTTCCATTCCAAGGCTGTGGGCGAACCACCGTTCATGCTCGGCATCGCCGCCTGGTGCGCGATCAAGGACGCCGTGGCCAGCATCGCCGACTACCGCGTGCAGCCACAGGTGGATGCGCCGGCGACGCCGGAGCGGGTGTTGTGGGGTTGCGAGCAGATGCGCAAGGCAGTGGCTGCAGCGCAACCTGCCGAGCCGGAGCTGGAAACCGTGTCTCACTGACAATGCAGGGCCCTGTGGGAGCGGGTTTACCCGCGAATGCGATAGTGGTTTCACCGCCGCATTCGCGGGTGAACCCGCTCCCACAGGGATCGCGACGCGACTATAGAGAGGTTGCATCATGCACCAATGGATCAACACCCTCGCCGACCATCAGTCCCGTGGCGAAGCCTGCGTGCTGGTTACCATCATCGAGGAGCGCGGCTCGACCCCGCGCAATGCCGGCTCGAAAATGGTCGTCAGCGCCAGCGGCCTGTTCGACACCATCGGCGGCGGCCACTTGGAATACAAGGCCCTGCACATCGCCCGGCAAATGCTCGAAGAGCACCGCACCACCCCGCATCTGGAGCGCTTCAGCCTCGGTGCCAGCCTTGGCCAGTGCTGCGGCGGCGTCACTGTGCTGCTGTTCGAACCCATGGCCGCGGTGCAGGCGCAGATCGCGGTGTTCGGCGCGGGCCATGTCGGCCGGGCTCTGGTACCCTTGCTCGCCGCGCTGCCCTGCCGGGTGCGCTGGATCGATTCGCGCGAGCAGGAATTCCCTGCCCTGATCCCCGACGGGGTGACCAAGGTGGTCAGCGAGGAGCCGGTCGACGAAGTGGCAGACCTGCCGCCAGGCTGCTACTGCATCGTCATGACCCACAACCACCAGCTCGACCTGGAATTGACCGCCGCCATTCTCAAGCGCAACGACTTCACCTGGTTCGGCCTGATCGGCTCGAAGACCAAACGGGTCAAGTTCGAACACCGCCTGCGCGAGCGCGGCTATGACGAGGCCGTGATGTCGCGCATGCGCTGCCCGATGGGCCTGGCCGAGGTCAAGGGCAAGCTGCCCATCGAGATCGCCGTGTCCATCGCCGGTGAAATCATTGCCACCTACAACGCCTGCTTCGGCCAGCACGACGCTGCCGCCAATGCCGGCCCCATTGCCCAGTTGCTGCCGCCCTCCCGGCGCAGCCAAGCCATTTGACGAGTGTGTTATGACCGTTACCCGCAAAGCCTACCGTGCCGCCATCCTGCACAGCATCGCCGACCCGGCCGAGGTGGGCCTGGAGGCTTCCCATGAATACTTCGAGGACGGCCTGCTGGTGGTCGACAATGGCCGCATCAGCGCCGTAGGCCACGCCGCCGAACTGTTGCCGACCCTGGATGCCGATATCCCGGTCGAGCACTACCAGGACGCACTGATCACCCCAGGCTTCATCGACACCCATATCCATTTCCCGCAGACCGGCATGATCGGCTCCTACGGCGAACAGTTGCTGGACTGGCTGAATACCTACACCTTCCCCTGCGAAAAACAGTTCGCCGACAAGGAACACGCCGACCAAGTGGCGAAAATCTTCCTCAAGGAACTGCTGCGCAACGGCACCACCACCGCCCTGGTGTTCGGCAGCGTGCACCCGGAATCGGTCAATGCCCTGTTCGAAGAAGCCGAACGCCTGGACCTGCGCCTGATCGCCGGCAAGGTGATGATGGACCGCAACGCCCCGGATTACCTGACCGACACCGCAGAGTCCGGCTATGCCGAAAGCAAGGCGCTGATCGAGCGCTGGCACGGCAAAGGCCGCCTGCATTATGCAGTCACCCCGCGCTTCGCCCCGACCAGTACGCCTGAACAGCTGGCGCTGGCGGGCCAACTGCTCAAGGAGCACCCGGGCGTGTACATGCACACGCACCTGTCGGAGAACCTCAAGGAAATCGAGTGGGTCAAGTCGCTGTTCCCCGAGCAGAAGGGTTACCTCGACGTCTACGACCACTTCGAGCTGCTGGTCGAACGCTCGGTATTCGCCCATGGCGTGCACCTGTGCGATGACGAATGCCAGCGCCTGGCCGAAACCGGCTCGGCGGTGGCCTTCTGCCCCACCTCCAACCTGTTCCTCGGCAGCGGCCTGTTCAACCTGCCCCAGGCCGAGCGCTTCAAGGTCAATGTGGGCCTGGGCACTGACGTTGGCGCCGGCACCAGCTTCTCGCTGCTCAACACCCTGAACGAAGCGTACAAGGTGATGCAACTGCAGGGCGCACGCCTGCACCCGTACAAGTCACTGTACCTGGCCACGCTCGGCGGCGCCCGCGCGCTGCGCCTGGACGACCGCATCGGCAGCCTACGCCCGGGTAACGATGCCGACTTCGTGGTGCTGGACTACAAGGCCACGCCACTGCTGGACTACCGCATCCAGCAGTCCAACAGCATCGAGGAAACCCTGTTCGTGCTGACCACCCTAGGCGACGACCGCACCGTGCGTGAAACCTACGCCGCTGGGCGTTGCGTGCACCAGCGCTAAGGTTCTTTTGCCAGGCCCCGGTACAGTGCGCCGCCGATCGCAGCACCAATCAGCGGCGCCACCCAGAACAGCCACAGCTGTTGCAGGGCCCAGCCACCGACGAACAAGGCCGGCCCCGTGCTACGCGCGGGGTTGACCGAAGTATTGGTCACCGGGATAGAGATCAGGTGGATCAGGGTCAAAGCCAAACCGATGGCGATCGGCGCAAAACCCGCTGGCGCCCGGGCGTCGGTAGCGCCCATGATCACCACCAGGAACATCGCCGTCATCACCACTTCACTGACAAAGCCCGCCCCGAGCGTGTAGCCGCCAGGCGAGTGGTCGGCGTAGCCGTTCGAAGCCAATCCCGCAGACAGCTCGAAACCTGACTTGCCGCTGGCGATGAGGTAGATCACACCTGCCGCCAGAATGGCGCCGATCACCTGGGCGATCACGTAGGGCAGCAGCTCTTTGGCCGGAAAGCGCCCGCCCACCACCAGCCCGAACGACACGGCGGGGTTGAGGTGACAGCCGGAGATATGGCCGATGGCGAAGGCCATGGTCAGCACGGTCAGGCCGAAGGCGAAGGCGACGCCAAGTACACCGATGCCGATGGGCGAGCTGGCGGCGAGTACCGCACTGCCGCAGCCGCCAAGCACCAGCCAGAAGGTGCCGACCAGCTCGGCCCCCATGCGTTTACCGAGGGACATGCTCATGAGTCCATTCCTCAAGAAGTTGAACGCAACGAATGCGCAAGCCCAACTGCTTGATGAAGGTTTGCTCACAAGAATTTAGCAGACCTTTGATCAATGACCAGAAATGGCCGTGCTTCTTGTGGGAGCGGGTTTACCCGCGAAGAAGGCGACACGGTGAATGGCACCGGCTGCGCCGGTGTTCGCGGGTGAACCCGCTCCCACAACGGCGCACTACGCTCACTTGAGCAAACGATCAACCCTTGACCGATACCTTGGGCTTTTTCAGCAAGTGCGAGAACACCGCATGCAGATCGTCCGAGGCACTCTCCTCGTCCAGGTTCAGCTTGCTGTCGATGTGGTCCATGTGGTGCATCATCAGGCTCACCGCCTGCTCGGCATCGCGTGCCTCGATGGCATCGATCAGCTGCATGTGTTCGTCATACGAGCAATGCGAGCGGTTGCCGCTTTCGTACTGGGCAATGATCAGCGAGGTCTGCGACACCAGGCTGCGCTGGAAGCTGACCAGCGGCGCATTGCCCGCAGCCTCGGCCAGCTTGAGGTGGAATTCGCCGGAAAGACGAATGCCGGCACCACGGTCACCACGCGAGAAGCTGTCGCGCTCCTCCCGCACCATCTGCCGCAGCTCGTTGAGCTGCTCGAGGGTAGCGTGCTGCACGGCCAGTTCGGTAATGGCCCGTTCGACCATGCGCCTGGAGAAGAACACCTGACGGGCTTCTTCCACCGTAGGGCTGGCCACCACTGCGCCGCGGTTCGGCCGCAATAGCACCACGCTTTCATGGGCCAGCCGCGACAACGCGCGGCGAATGATGGTGCGGCTGACGCCGAAGATCTCGCCCAGCGCTTCCTCGCTCAACTTGGTACCCGGTGCCAGACGCTGCTCGAGGATTGCCTCGAAAATATGCGCGTAGACGATGTCGTCCTGGGTACCACTGCGGCCAGCCTTGCCGGTACGCGCAGGTTTCTTCAGAGGTTGCAGCTGTTCGTTCATGGGCTCTCGAGGCACGAAGGAAAGTATGGCGCCATTGTACACAGGCTGAGCCGTTTCTGCAGGTGGCCTTTTACCTATATAGCCGTTGTACGACGTATTGCGCACACAAAAGATAAAACATTATTTGCTTTATTTGTACACAAAAGCATAATCCACCGAGCAACTTCTTGACCCATAAGTCAACAAACCGGTCAGACGTCTGCCTTCCCTCGCGGAGCCGCCAAGTGCATTGCGCAGGCCCATGGTTCCAGAACAACAAGAAAGACTTGAGGAGTACTCGCTGTGGAAAGCCGCAAATCCGAAGCCCCTACGCTGGATCTTGCTCCACCGCTCGAAACGAGCTGGCTGGAGCGGATTTTCAAACTCAAGCAGCACGGCAGCACCGTCAGAACCGAAATGATCGCCGGCGTGACCACCTTCATCACCATGGCCTACATCATCTTCGTCAACCCCAACATCATGGCCGACGCAGGCATCGACCACGGTGCCGCCTTTGTCGCCACCTGCATCGCCGCCGCGCTGGGCTGCCTGTTGATGGGCCTGTACGCCAACTGGCCGGTGGGCCTGGCGCCGGGCATGGGGTTGAATGCCTTCTTTACCTACACCGTGGTTGGCACCATGGGCTACAACTGGGAAACGGCGCTGGGGGCAGTCTTTGTCTCGGGTGTGCTGTTCATGTTCCTGACCTTGTCGAAAGTGCGCGAATGGTTGCTCAACAGCATCCCGGTCAGCCTGCGCCATGCCATGGGGGCCGGCGTCGGATTGTTTCTCGGGCTGATCGGCCTGAAGACCGCCGGCATCATCGTCGACAGCCCGGCCACCCTGATCAAGCTGGGCTCGCTGCATGAGCCGGGGCCACTGCTGGCGGCGGTGTGCTTCCTGTTGATTGCCATCCTCAGCTACAAGCGGGTATTCGGCGCGATCCTGATCAGCATCATCGGCGTCACCCTGGCCGGCTGGGGCCTGGGCCTGGTGAAATTCGGCGGGGTGATGTCGATGCCGCCGAGCCTGGCACCGACCTGGATGGCCATGGATGTGGCTGGCGTATTCAACGTCAGCATGATCAGCGTGGTGCTGGCCTTCCTGTTCGTGCACATGTTCGACACCGCCGGCACGCTAATGGGCGTGGCGCAGCGAGCCAACCTGGTGGCACCGGACGGGCGTATCGAGAACTTGTCGAAGGCGCTGAAGGCTGACAGCGCTTCGAGTGTGTTCGGTGCCGTGGTCGGTGTGCCGCCGGTGACCAGTTATGTGGAAAGTGCTGCCGGTGTGGCCGCTGGTGGCCGTACCGGCCTGACGGCGGTGGTGGTCGGCCTGCTGTTCATTGCCGCCATGTTCTTCGCGCCATTGGCCGGAATGATTCCGGCCTATGCCACCGCGGGCGCACTGATCTACGTGGCAATGCTGATGATGGGCAGCATGGCGCATATCCACTGGGACGAAGCTACCGACAGCATTCCGGCGATCGTCACGGTGATCATGATGCCGCTGACTTTCTCGGTGGCCGACGGTATTGCCCTGGGCTTCATCAGCTATGTGGCATTGAAGGCAGGTACCGGCAAGTACAAGGAAATCTCCGCCAGCCTGTGGGTGCTGTGCGCAATCTTCATTGCCAAGTTCGTGTTCCTCTGAACCCTCCACATCCAAAAAGGGCGCTCCGGCGCCCTTCTCTTTTATTTAGCCGGTGCTGGTTTTTTCGCGAAGATGCCCGTTCGAGGGAGTTCAGCTGGCGTCACGCCTGAAGGAACGGTTTCCCGCACGCTTACAACCTCAAATGCCGCCGGCAAGATCGCTACTACATAAAATACATCCTTTTTATAACCTACACCGGGGACCAGATTAAGATCCTTGCGCACGAGTACCGGCAGGACAACACCATCGTCGTAGGCATTAGCGTATGTTTTGGCGTGTTCAGGGGTTGGCGCGACATAGAAGCCTTGCCCTTGGGCTCGCCTATGAGGCTCTGAATACACTGGCGATAGCCCCTTAGGGAAGGTCTGAAAAAGACTTCCCGAATCTGGTGAAATACGCCGATCCCGCCAGCCGAGTTTTTCCATGAAGCAGATGACCTTCGCCGACGCCGAGTACGCCGGCAAGCGCAAGCAGACCCGTAAGGAATTGTTCCTGATCGAGATGGATCAGGTGGTGCCGTGGAAGGGATTGATTGCCCTGATCGAGCCACACTACCCAAAGGGTGAAGGTGGTCGTCCAGCCTATCCGCTGATGGCCATGTTACGTATCCATCTGATGCAGAACTGGTTCGGCTACAGCGACCCGGCCATGGAAGAAGCGCTCTACGAGACGACCATCCTGCGTCAGTTCGCCGGGCTGAGCCTGGAGCGCATTCCCGACGAAACCACCATCCTCAACTTCCGTCGTTTGCTGGAGAAACATGAGCTGGCAGCCGGCATCCTCGGCGTAATCAATGGCTACCTGGGGGATCGCGGCCTGTCGCTGCGCCAGGGCACTATCGTCGATGCCACACTGATCCACGCACCCAGCTCGACCAAGAACCAGGACGGCAAGCGCGACCCGGAAATGCACCAGAGCAAGAAAGGGAACCAGTATTACTTTGGCATGAAGGCGCACATCGGCGTGGATGATGAGTCGGGGCTGGTACACAGCGTGGTAGGCACGGCAGCCAACGTGGCGGATATCACCCAGGTCGACAAACTGCTGCACGGTAACGAGAACGTCGTCTGCGCCGATGCCGGCTACACCGGCGTCGAAAAGCGCCCCGAACATGCGGGCCGCGAAGTGATCTGGCAGGTCGCAGCACGCCGCAGCACCTACAAGAAGCTCGATAAACGCAGCGCCCTGTACAAAGCCAAGCGCAAGATCGAGAAGGCCAAGGCACAAGTGCGAGCGAAGGTCGAGCACCCGTTTCGAGTGATCAAGCGCCAGTTCGGTTACGTGAAGGTGCGCTTCCGTGGCCTGGCCAAGAACACCGCTCAGCTGGTGACGCTGTTCGCGCTGTCGAACCTATGGATGGCGCGCCGACATTTGCTGACTACCGCAGGACAGGTGCACCTGTAATGCGGAAAATGGCTGCTGCGAGGTGCTCGCGGCGGCCAAAAACGGAGAACTGAGCGGGTTACCTGGTCGATTTTGATCGACGGCCCGCTTTCAAAAGCAGCAAGGGCTGAAGTCGACCGGAAATACAGGGTTACTTCAGACCTTCCTTAGCCAATGAAGGAATATTTTTTCGGCTCGTCCCGTGCCAGCCAACCAGTTTTGTAAATCCCCCCTTGTTAGCAACTGCAGCCAGAACCTCTACTCGCTTGGGCGGCTTTGCAACCCCCATCAGCATTTTCCAAAGGCTATGACCGCTTGGATCCTGGTAATTCACTGGGTCCCCCTGGCAGTAGGCATACGCGTTCAAGCCACCTTGATCGAACGGACTCAAGCTGTCCGGGCTGTTGAACCGCATCAAAGAGGGATTGAATGCTCGATAACCATTACCCAAGTGGTAATGCTCGGTGACTGGGTCCAGTTGTTCACCGTTGAAGCCGAGTACACCCTGATCAGGCAGATGGTAGCCATAGGGCGCATACGCATTTTTTGTGTCCATCAGGCCGGCTCCTCAACTTGGTAGCTGATCATCCCAGATGAACCAAAAAGAGAGTACTGGCAGAAATGTGAGTGATTTGAACTGATATAAAAAACGCAGACGAAAAAAAGCCCGCCAGTGTGAGAGCGGGCCAAAGGACCTACGAAGATTCTTCTAGCGACCAACTAGCTTCCACGATAGGTCGAATAGCTGTACGGCGAGATCAGCAGCGGCACGTGGTAGTGCTCCTGCTGCTCGTCGATGCCAAAGCGCAGCACGACAACATCCAGAAACGCCTGGGCCGGCAGCTGTACACCGCGAGCGCGGTAGTAGTCACCAGCGCTGAACTGCAGCTGGTAGACGCCGGTACGGTAGTCGTCACCCTGCAGCAGCGGCGCATCGACGCGGCCATCGCTGTTGGTCAGGGCGGTGTTCACCAGCTCCAACTGCTGGCCTTCGACACGGTACAGCTCGACCTTGATCGAGCTGCCCGGGCAGCCATGCGCGGCATCCAGTACGTGTGTGGTCAAACGTCCCATTGCTTGTCGCCTCTTGTTCAATCTGTGGGCAAAAAATACTCAGCCGTCGCACCAGCATAGCGCCTGCGGCAGGCGGGAATGACGTCATTAAGACATTCCGAGCCAAGATTGTACACAATTTTTTCAACCCATCTGTCGCCCGCAGCAAATCTTGCCACTGAGCGACCCACCGATCGCAAAGACAGGCCTGGTAACGACACCAACATCATTAGCTGACCAATCAGGCAGGTTTCTTGCACTGTTTTTCCAGGTCGCTACGAGGCGACAAAAGGGAAGAAATGCGGAAAAACAGGCTTACAAAAGATTTCAGAAGTTGTATACAATCAGCCCATCCGGTGGTGCGACATCCCGACGCGGTCCGCCCACCCCCGCACAAACGCACAAGAAGGAAGACTGCAGTGAGCGCTGACTACCCTCGCGACCTGATCGGTTACGGCAACAACCCTCCTCACCCGCAATGGCCGGGCAACGCTCGCATCGCGCTGTCTTTCGTCCTCAACTACGAGGAAGGTGGCGAACGCAACATCCTGCACGGTGACAAGGAGTCCGAAGCGTTCCTCTCGGAAATGGTCGCCGCCCAGCCACTGCAGGGCGTGCGCAACATGAGCATGGAATCGCTGTACGAGTACGGTAGCCGTGCCGGCGTGTGGCGCCTGCTGAAGCTGTTCAAGGACAGCGGCGTGCCGTTGACCATCTTCGCCGTGGCCATGGCCGCCCAGCGCCACCCCGACGTGATCCGTGCCATGGCCGAGGCCGGTCATGAAATCTGCAGCCACGGTTACCGCTGGATCGACTACCAGTACATGGACGAGGCCCAGGAGCGCGAGCACATGCTCGAAGCCATCCGCATCCTCACCGAAATCACCGGCGAGCGCCCGCTGGGCTGGTACACCGGCCGCACCGGCCCGAACACCCGTCGCCTGGTGATGGAGGAAGGCGGCTTCCTGTATGACAGCGACACCTACGACGACGACCTGCCCTACTGGGAGCCGAACAACCCTACCGGCAAGCCGCACCTAGTGATCCCCTACACCCTCGACACCAACGACATGCGCTTCACCCAGGTACAGGGCTTCAACTGCGGCGAGCAGTTCTTCCAGTACCTGAAGGACGCCTTCGATGTGCTGTACGCCGAGGGCGCCGAAGCACCGAAAATGCTGTCCATCGGCCTGCACTGCCGCCTGGTCGGCCGCCCGGCGCGCCTGGCCGCACTGAAGCGTTTCGTCGATTACGCAAAAAGCCATGACCAGGTCTGGTTCGCCCGTCGCGTGGACATCGCCCGCCACTGGCACGCCACCCACCCGTACAAGAAAGAGAACGCCTGATGACCGCCTTCAAGACCCTCAAGCCATCCGCCCTGGACCGCGACGCCTTCGTGAAGGCCTTCGCCGACATCTACGAGCATTCGCCGTGGGTAGCCGAAAAAGCCTATGACCTGGGCCAACTGGGCGAACTGGACGAGATCGAGGCGCTGCACCAGCGCATGAGCGACATCCTGCTCAGCGCCAACCACGCCGACCAGTTGGCGCTGATCAACGCTCACCCGGACCTGGCCGGCAAGGCCGCCATCCAGGGCGAGCTGACCGAATCGAGCACCAACGAGCAGGCCGGCGCCGGTATTCACCAGTGCACCGCCGAAGAGTTCGCCCGTTTCACCGAACTGAACGACGCCTACAAGGCCAAGTTCCAGTTCCCGTTCATCATGGCGGTAAAAGGCAGCAACCGGCACCAGATCCTCGCCTCCTTCGAAAAACGCATCCACAACGATGCCGATGCCGAATTCAAGGAAGCCCTGGCGCAGATCAACCTGATCGCCCTGTTCCGCCTGCTGCAGCTGTAAAGCCGCCGCAACGCTTGAGCCTTATCCAGAACAACGAACATAGAAGAGATATCCGCATGCGCACCCTGATGATCGAGCCCCTGACCAAAGAAGCCTTCGCCCCCTTCGGAGACGTTATCGAAACCGACGGCAGCGACCACTTCATGATCAACAACGGCTCGACCATGCGCTTCCACAAGCTCGCCACGGTCGAAACCGCCGAGCCTGAAGACAAGGCGATCATCAGCATCTTCCGCGCCGACGCGCTGGACATGCCGCTGACCGTGCGCATGCTGGAACGCCATCCGCTGGGCAGCCAGGCTTTCATCCCGCTGCTCGGCAACCCCTTTCTGATCGTGGTCGCGCCAGTTGGCGATGCACCTGTATCAGGTTTGGTCCGAGCCTTCCGCAGTAATGGCAGGCAGGGCGTTAATTACCATCGCGGCGTCTGGCACCACCCGGTGCTGACGATCGAAAAGCGGGATGACTTCCTGGTGGTTGATCGCAGTGGTTCCGGCAACAACTGCGACGAGCATTACTTCACCGAGGAACAGATGCTGGTCCTCAATCCCCACCAATAAGAAAAGGTCGGTCATTCAAGGGCATTGCCCGAGCGGGTGACCGGCAAGAGGTACATACTGTGGAAGCACACCTTCACGAATGGCTGAACCTGAGCATTCGCTGGGTTCACATGATCACCGGTGTCGCCTGGATCGGTGCATCGTTCTACTTCGTCTGGCTGGAGAACCACCTGAACCGAAGCAACCCGCGCGATGGGTTGTCGGGTGATCTCTGGGCAATTCACGGCGGTGGTATCTACCACCTAGAGAAATACAAGCTCGCCCCCCCGAAAATGCCCGAGAACCTGCACTGGTTCAAATGGGAGGCCTACTTCACCTGGATGTCCGGTATTGCCCTGCTGTGCGTGGTGTTCTACTGGAACCCGACCCTGTACCTGCTGGCCCCTGGCAGCACCTTGAGCGGTGCCGAAGGCGTGGCCATCGGTATCGGCTCGCTGATCGCCGGCTGGTTCATCTACGACTTCCTGTGCGACTCGCCTCTGGGCAAGAAGCCAGCGCTGCTCGGTGCAGTACTGTTCGTGCTGATCATCGCCGCATGCTGGGGCTTCAGCCTGGTGTTCAGCGGCCGTGGTGCGTACCTGCACACCGGCGCGATCATCGGCACCATCATGGTCGGCAACGTGTTCCGCATCATCATGCCGGCCCAGCGCCAGCTGGTTGCGGCGATCGAGAACAACCAGACCCCAGACCCGGTACTGCCGGCCAAGGGCCTGCTGCGCTCGCGCCACAACAACTACTTCACCCTGCCGGTGCTGTTCATCATGATCAGCAACCACTTCCCGAGCACCTACGGTAGCCAGTACAACTGGCTGATCCTGGCCGGTATCGCAGTAGCCGCGGTCCTGATCCGCCACTACTTCAACACCCGCCACGACAGCAACAAGTACGCCTGGACCCTGCCGGTCGGCGCCCTGGCGATGATCTGCCTGGCCTATGTCACCGGTCCGAAACCGATGGCCGTCAGCCCGGAGCAAGCTGCGGCGAAGGTCGAGTACCAGCCACTGCCCGCGACCGCTGTAGGTGGCAAGACCGCCGCCGAGCAACGCGCCGAAGACGCCGCCAAGGCTGCCGCAGCGCCTGCCGCGCCGGCCGAAGCCCCTGCCCAGGCCACCGCCCAGGCTGGCGGCGAGAGCTTCGACAAGATCCACAATGTCATCCAGGAACGCTGCACCGTGTGCCACTCGTCCAAGCCGACCAGCCCACTGTTCAGCGCCGCCCCTGCCGGCGTGATGTTCGACACCCCGCAGCAGATCCAGGCCCAGGCCGCGCGCATCCAGGCGCAAGCGGTCGCCAGCCAGATCATGCCGCTGGGCAACATTACCCAGATGACCACCGAAGAGCGCAAGCTCGTCGGTGACTGGATCGCCAAAGGCGCCCCGGTCAACTGAAACACAATTGTCGGGATAACACCGCCCCCTGTGGGAGCGGGTTCACCCGCGAAGAGGCCGGCACTCCCGGCCTCTGTTTCAAGACATATGCAACAAGCAAGCATCGAGCGTTCAGCGTCAGGCGGGAACCCCAGGCTCTCTTCATAGCGAGCCTGCCGCCTGAGGCCGGCGCTTGGATCCGAGAATAAAAACAAAACTCGAGGTGCTGCATGTCCGAGTCACGCAAGGCGTACATCCCTGTTGCGCCGCCGCGCGAGCCCTTGCCCCTGTTCCAACTGATCCTGGTTGGCCTGCAACACGTTCTGCTGATGTACGGCGGCGCGATCGCCGTGCCGTTGATCATCGGCCAGGCCGCCGGGTTGTCCCGTGAAGAAGTCGCTTTCCTGATCAACGCCGACCTGCTGGTCGCTGGCGTCGCCACCATCATCCAGTCCTTCGGTATCGGCCCGGTGGGCATCCGCATGCCGGTGATGATGGGTGCCAGTTTCGCTGCCGTCGGCAGCATGGTGGCCATGGCCGGCATGCCCGGCGTGGGCCTGCAGGGGATCTTCGGCGCGACCATTGCCGCCGGGTTCTTCGGCATGCTGATCGCGCCGTTCATGTCCAAGGTCGTCCGCTTCTTCCCGCCTCTGGTTACCGGTACGGTGATCACCTCGATTGGCCTGTCGCTGTTCCCGGTGGCAGTCAACTGGGCCGGTGGTGGCCAACAGGCAGATACCTTCGGCTCGCCGATCTACCTGCTGGTGGCCGGCCTGGTACTGGCGGTAATCCTGCTGATCAACCGTTTCATGCGCGGTTTCTGGGTCAACGTGTCGGTGCTGGTGGGCATGGGCCTGGGCTACATCCTGGCCGGCTCCATCGGCATGGTCGACCTGTCGGGCCTGAACGACGCACCGTGGCTGCAAGTGGTCACCCCACTGCACTTCGGCATGCCGACCTTCAGCCTGGCGCCGATCCTGTCCATGTGCCTGGTGGTGGTGATCATCTTCGTCGAGTCCACCGGCATGTTCCTGGCCCTGGGCAAGGTGACCGATCGTGAAGTTACCCCAGGGATGCTGCGTCGCGGCCTGCTGTGCGATGCCGGTGCGTCGTTCATTGCCGGCTTCTTCAACACCTTCACTCACTCCTCGTTCGCCCAGAACATCGGCCTGGTGCAGATGACCGGGGTGCGCTGCCGCTATGTCACCATCGTGGCCGGTGCACTGCTGATCCTGCTCAGCCTGCTGCCCAAGGCGGCCTTCCTGATTGCCTCGATCCCGCCAGCGGTACTGGGCGGCGCGTCCATCGCCATGTTCGGCATGGTCACCGCCACCGGGATCAAGATTCTCCAGGAGGCGGACATCGGCGACCGTCGCAACCAGCTGCTGGTTGCAGTGAGCGTCGGCTTCGGGTTGATCCCCGTGGTACGTCCGGAGTTCTTCGCCCAGATGCCCCAGTGGATGGAGCCCATCACCCACAGTGGCATCGCCATGGCCACGGTCAGTGCCCTGGTGTTGAACGTGCTGTTCAACATCCTTGGTGGTGCCGACCGCGCGGTGCACAACGAAGCCTGTCACCAACATTGAGCAAAGGGGGGCGGCGCGCTGCCGCCCCGCCTCGAATTCGCCGTAAACGCTACACCGTCGGCCCGCCGGAATGGGCCGTCCGGGGCGCCTGCGCGCCAAAAAAACCAAACAAAAACAATAAGTCCGGGAACCACAACATGAAACGCATCACCTCGTCCCTCTTGCTGGGCAGCAGCCTGCTGGCCACCCTCCCCGCCCACGCTGGTGAATGGCTGCAGTGGCATGGCGAAAGCCTGACCTACCTGTACGGCAAGGATTTCAAGGTCAACCCACGCATCCAGCAGACGGTGACCTTCGAGCACGCCAACAAATGGAAGTACGGCGATACCTTCATGTTCGTCGACAAGGTCTTCTACAACGGCAAGCCCGACCCGGGCAAAGGCGTCACCTCCTACTACGGTGAATTCAGCCCGCGCCTGTCGTTCGGCAAGATCTTCGACCAGAAGCTGGCGTTCGGCCCGATCAAGGATGTGCTGCTGGCCATGACCTACGAGCGTGGCGAGGGCGACAACGAGGCCTACCTGATCGGGCCCGGCTTCGACCTGAACATTCCCGGCTTCAACTACTTCACCCTCAACTTCTACCTGCGCAACACCGAAGGCAGCCGCCCCGGTGACAACGTCTGGCAGATCACCCCGGCCTTCTCGTACACCATTCCGGTGGGCAAATCCGACATTTTGATCGACGGTTACATGGACTGGGTGGTCGACAACGACCAGACCCGCCGTGGCACCTACCACGCCAACCTGCAGTTCAACCCACAGGTCAAGTACGACCTGGGCAAAGCCCTGAACCTGGGCGCCAAGCAGCTGTACGTGGGCATCGAGTACAGCTACTGGAAGGACAAGTACGGCATCGACAGCCAAGGCAATATCGACAGTAACCAGAGCGTCACCAGTGCCCTGATCAAGGTGCACTTCTAGAAAGCTGACCAAACGCACAAGTTTGTTCCACTCTGCTCCAGGACGGAGCACTTGAGGCAAGGCGCGCAAGCCAGTAATCTGCGCGCCCCCTCGATCAGGGCAGAACGGATTCTGCCTGCGTTTACTGACCGCTCAGTCAATGAATTCGGGCGGTTGGCCAACGTGTTGCCAGCCTGAAAGACCCTTTTCATCCGTTCAGAACGAAGTCGAGCAGGAAGGTTTTGCCAGCCCAGGAAAGTTGGCTCAACCCTTGCCAGACAGCTGTGGCCTATCGAAAAAAGCTGACTCAAAAGACAAAAAGCGCCAATAACGAGCGCTGACAACAGATCAATCAAGGGAGCGACATTCGCAATGCGTACCATCAACAGCCTGATCCTCGCCGGCGGCCTGCTGGCCTGTGGCACCACCTTCGGCGGCGACCTGCTGCAATGGCAGAACAACAGCCTGACCTACCTGTGGGGCAAGAACTTCAAGGTCAACCCGTCGATCCAGCAAACCGTGACCTTCGAGCACGCTGATGGCTGGAAGTACGGCGATAACTTCATCTTTGTCGACAAGATCTTCTACCAGGGCCAGAAAGATGAGGGCAACGGCCCGAACACCTACTACGGCGAAATCAGCCCGCGCCTGTCGTTCGGCAAGATCTTCGACCAGAAGATCGGGTTTGGCCCGGTCAAGGACGTACTGCTGGCGATGACCTACGAGTTCGGTGAAGGTGATACCGAGTCGTACCTGATCGGCCCTGGCTTCGACCTGGACATCCCGGGCTTCGACTACTTCCAGCTGAACTTCTACAACCGCACCACCGACGGCAGCCGCGCCGGCGACAACGTGTGGCAGATCACCCCGGTGTGGTCGTACACCATTCCGGTCGGTTCGTCCGATGTACTGATCGACGGCTTCATGGACTGGGTGGTGGACAACGACGAGAACCGCCGCGGCACCTATCAGGCCAACCTGCACTTCAACCCGCAGATCAAGTATGACCTGGGCAAGGCCTTGCACCTGGGCGAGAAGCAGCTGTATGTGGGTGTGGAGTACGACTACTGGAAGAACAAGTACGGCATCAAGGATTCCGATGCCTTCACCACGGACCAGAACACCATGAGCTTCCTGCTCAAGGTTCACTTCTGATCTGAGTACAGGGGCCGCCTTGCGGCCCATTCGCGGGTAAACCCGCTCCTACAGGGTCCGCACCGGATTCATGGCAGACGCTATACATGTGGGAGCGGGTTCACCCGCGAACCGGGGCGAAGCCCCGGCCAGGCAGCATCAACTGGCCGGCCGAACCGCTCGCCACAGTTTCCCCGCAATGCCCACCACGGCCAGCACCACAGCACCGGCCACAACTCCCACACCGCCGTTCAGCAGTGCCACGGTCAACGCCCCGCCACGCCCTTCGCTGAATGCCTCGATCGCATGATGCAGAGGTGCGATGCCATGCACCAGGATCCCGCCACCAACCAGGAACATGGCTGCCGTGCCGATCACCGACAGGCTCTTCATCATGTATGGCGCGGCACGCAGAATGCCGTTACCCACCGCCCTGGCCAGGCGTGATGCCTTGCGGGTCATCCACAGCCCCAGGTCATCGAGCTTGACGATACCGCCCACCAGCCCGTAGACGCCGATGGTCATGACCACCGCAATACCCGACAGCACGACGATCTGCTGGGTCAACGGCGAGTCGGCAACGATGCCCAGGGTGATGGCGATGATCTCTGCCGACAGGATGAAGTCGGTACGTACCGCGCCCTTGATCTTGGCTTTCTCGAACGCCACCAGGTCAACATTGGCATCGGCCACCGCCTCCTTGAGCGCTTCGTGCTCGGCGTCAGTTTCGGCCTTGCTGTGCAGGAACTTGTGCGCCAGCTTCTCGAAGCCCTCGAAGCAAAGGTAGGCACCGCCCAGCATCAGCAACGGCGTCACCGCCCAGGGAATGAACGCACTGATCAGCAGCGCTGCCGGCACCAGGATGGCCTTGTTCACCATCGAGCCCTTGGCTACTGCCCACACCACAGGGATCTCGCGCTCGGCACGTACCCCGGTGACCTGCTGGGCATTCAGCGCCAGGTCATCGCCCAGCACGCCTGCGGTCTTTTTCGCCGCCACCTTGGTCATCACCGAGACGTCATCGAGCACAGTGGCGATGTCGTCGATCAGTACCAGTAGACTGCTTCCTGCCATGTTTGCCTGCATCCAGAAGAGTAAGTGTCCAGGATTCTAGCCCAAAGCCGCTGCCTTGAGCGCCCGTCGAGCCCGGTGCTACCATGCCCGATCCCTCTTAGAGGTGGCCAGACACGAGGAAGATCCCTGACCATGAGCACCATTCGCGAGCGCAACAAGGAACTGATCCTGCGCGCGGCCAGCGAGGAATTCGCCGACAAGGGCTTCGCCGCCACCAAGACCAGCGATATCGCGGCCAAGGCCGGCCTGCCCAAGCCGAACGTGTATTACTACTTCAAATCCAAGGACAACCTCTACCGCGAGGTCCTGGAAAGTATCATCGCGCCGATCATGCAGGCGTCTACCCCGTTCAATGCCGACGGTGACCCGAAGGAAGTGCTGAGTGCGTACATCCGCTCGAAGATCCGCATTTCGCGCGACCTGCCGCATGCGTCCAAGGTGTTCGCCAGCGAGATCATGCACGGTGCCCCGCACCTGTCGCCGAACCAGGTAGCGCAGTTGAACGAGCAGGCGCGACATAACATCGAGTGCATCCAGCGCTGGATCGACCGCGGGCAAATCGCCCATGTGGATGCGCATCACCTGATGTTCAGCATCTGGGCAGCGACCCAGACTTATGCCGATTTCGACTGGCAGATCTCTGCCGTGACCGGCAAGGCCAAGCTGGCCGACAGCGATTATGACGCGGCGGCGGAGACCATCATCCGCATGGTGCTCAAGGGCTGCGAGCCCGAGGTAGCCTGACCCCCGGCGCTGGCTTCTTCGCGGGTGAACCCGCTCCCACAGGGACACCACGAGCTTCAAGCCTGTGATGATCCTGTGGGAGCGGGTTCACCCGCGAATTGGCCGGAACAGACAACAGAGAATTAGGCTGCTACACCCGCATCCGCCTTCAACCCCACCTCCTCGATCGCACTGATCGCGCACTGCTCGTCGATATCCGACGTATCCCCGCTGATCCCTACCGCACCCAGCACCTTGCCGTCCTGATCACGCACCAGCACACCACCCGGCGCCGGCACCACCGGTCGCTCGCCCAACCCGTTCAGCGCGGCAAAAAATGCCGGCCGCTGCTGCGCGTCCAGCGCCAGCAGGCGCGACCCCTTGCCCAGGGCAATCGCCCCCCAGGCCTTGCCGGTAGCCACCTCCGGCCGGATCAGGCTGGCGCCATCCTCGCGCTGCAGCGCCAGCAAGTGGCCGCCGGCATCCAGCACCGCCACGGTCAGTGGCGCGGCGTTGATCTTGCGGCCCGCCGCCAGCGCGGCATTCACCAGGCTGACCGCGACTTTCAGGCTCAAAGCGTTCATGGAAAGGTCCTCTTCTTGTTGTGAGAAGCCCTGAGGGCAGGTGAAAAACCGATAGGCCAATAGAACACAGCTGAATCTTTTTTTGTATACAATAAATTGAAACGATCGTATGCGAGATTGCAAACGCTCGTTTTCACGGGCGCTTGAACGAAAGCGACCTCGTCCGACGAAAACCCGTTGACCTGAGCGGCCAGCCGTGAATACACTCTGGCACAAAGCAAGTTGTATACAATTACAAAATCGATGAGGCACAAACCATGAGCAAAATGAGAGCAATCGATGCAGCCGTTCTGGTCATGCGCCGTGAAGGTGTAGATACCGCGTTCGGCATCCCGGGGGCTGCCATCAACCCGTTGTACTCGGCCCTGAAGAAAGTCGGTGGCATCGATCACGTCCTCGCTCGTCACGTCGAAGGCGCCTCGCACATGGCCGAGGGTTACACCCGTGCCAACCCAGGCAACATCGGCGTGTGCATCGGCACCTCCGGCCCAGCCGGCACCGACATGGTCACCGGCCTGTACAGTGCCTCCGCCGACTCCATCCCGATCCTCTGCATCACCGGCCAGGCCCCACGTGCCCGCCTGCACAAGGAAGACTTCCAGGCCGTCGACATCACCAACATCGTCAAGCCGGTCACCAAGTGGGCCACCACCGTTCTGGAGCCAGGCCAGGTGCCTTACGCCTTCCAGAAGGCCTTCTATGAAATGCGCACCGGCCGCCCAGGCCCGGTACTGATCGACCTGCCGTTCGACGTGCAGATGGCCGAAATCGAATTCGACATCGACGCCTACGAACCGCTGCCAGTGCACAAGCCGTCCGCTACCCGCGTACAGGCCGAAAAAGCCCTGGCCCTGCTCAATGACGCCGAACGCCCGCTGCTGGTAGCCGGTGGCGGCATCATCAACGCCGACGCCAGCGACAAGCTGGTCGAGTTCGCCGAACTGACCGGTGTACCAGTGATTCCAACCCTGATGGGCTGGGGCACCATCCCGGACGACCACGCACAGATGGTCGGCATGGTCGGCCTGCAGACTTCGCACCGTTATGGCAACGCCACCCTGCTGAAATCTGACCTGGTGTTCGGTATCGGTAACCGTTGGGCCAACCGCCACACCGGTTCCGTCGACGTCTACACCGAAGGCCGCAAGTTCGTGCACGTGGACATCGAGCCGACCCAGATCGGCCGCGTGTTCACCCCGGACCTGGGTATCGTTTCCGACGCTGGCAAGGCACTGGACGTGTTCCTCGAAGTGGCCCGCGAATGGAAAGCCGCTGGCAAGCTGAAGTGCCGCAAGGCCTGGCTGGAAGACTGCCAGGAGCGCAAGGCAACCCTGCAGCGCAAGACCCACTTCGACAACGTGCCGGTCAAGCCGCAGCGCGTCTACGAAGAAATGAACCAGGTATTCGGCAAGGACACCTGCTACGTCAGCACCATCGGCCTGTCGCAGATCGCCGGCGCGCAGTTCCTGCACGTGTACAAGCCACGCCACTGGATCAACTGCGGCCAGGCCGGCCCGCTGGGCTGGACCATCCCTGCCGCCCTCGGTGTGGTCAAGGCCGATCCGAAGCGCAAGGTGGTCGCGCTGTCGGGTGACTACGACTTCCAGTTCATGATCGAAGAGCTGGCGGTGGGCGCACAGTTCAACCTGCCGTACGTGCACGTGCTGGTGAACAACGCCTACCTGGGCCTGATCCGTCAGGCACAGCGTGGCTTCGACATGGATTACTGTGTACAACTGGCGTTCGAGAACATCAACTCGACCGACGCCGCCACCTACGGTGTCGACCATGTCGCCGTGGTCGAAGGCCTGGGCTGCAAGGCCATCCGTGTATTCGAGCCGGCCGAGATCGCCCCTGCCCTGCTCAAGGCACAGAAGATGGCCGAAGAGTTCCGCGTACCGGTGGTGGTCGAAGTGATTCTCGAACGTGTGACCAACATTTCCATGGGCACCGAGATCAACGCGGTCAACGAGTTCGAAGACCTGGCCCTGGTCGGCAACGACGCGCCAACCGCCATCTCGCTGCTGGACTGATCGCCTGACGCCCCCGTGCCGACCCCTACCTCAGGGCGCCGGGGGCCTTCATCGCTAGGAGACACAACATGCCTCGCTTCGCTGCCAACCTGTCCATGCTGTTTACCGAACAGGACTTCCTGGCCCGCTTCAAGGCTGCCGCCGATGCTGGTTTCAGCGGCGTAGAGTACCTCTTCCCGTACGATTTCAGCGCTGCCGAGATCAAGCAGCAGCTGGACGCCAACGGCCTGACCCAGGTGCTGTTCAACCTGCCGGCGGGCGATTGGGCCAAGGGTGAGCGCGGTATCACCTGCCACCCTGACCGCGTCGAGGAATTCCGCGCTGGTGTCGACAAGGCCATCGAATACGCCAAGGTGCTGGGCAACACCCAGGTCAACGCCCTGGCCGGCATTCGCCCACAAGGCCCGGACTGCGCCACCGTGCGCAAGACCTTCGTGGAAAACCTGCGCTACGCCGCCGACAAGCTGAAAGCCGCCGGGATCCGCCTGGTCATGGAAATGATCAACACCCGCGACATCCCAGGCTTCTACCTGAACACCACCAAACAGGCCCTGGAAATCCAGGCCGAGGTTGGCAGCGACAACCTGTTCCTGCAGTACGACATCTACCACATGCAGATCATGGAAGGTGACCTGGCTCGCACCATGGAAGCCAACCTGAAACTGATCAACCACATCCAGCTGGCCGACAACCCCGGCCGCAACGAGCCAGGCACCGGCGAGATCAACTACCGCTTCCTGTTCGAACACCTGGACCGCATCGGCTACCAGGGCTGGGTGGGCGCGGAGTACAAGCCGCTGACCACCACCGAAGCGGGCCTGGGCTGGCTGAAGACCCATAACGCAATCTAAGGCTGATCGGGTCCCGTGACACATGCCTGACCCTGTGGGAGCGGGTTCACCCGCGAATGCGATGTTGGCTTCACTGCCGCTTTCGCGGGTAAACCCGCTCCCACAGAGTTTTGTGTCCAACAATGGGGCCTGTGCAGCCTGCTCCATCGAGATTCAACAAATACAACGAGGTAATCTCTCATGGCTAAAATCGGTTTCATCGGCACCGGCATCATGGGCAAGCCCATGGCTCAGAACCTGCAGAAAGCAGGTCACAGCATCTTCATTTCCACCCACCACGACGCTGCTCCGGCCGACCTGATCGCCGCCGGTGCCGTGGCCCTGGCCAACCCGAAGGAAGTTGCCCAGGAAGCCGAGTTCATCATCGTCATGGTCCCCGACACCCCGCAGGTCGAGAGCGTCCTGTTCGGTGACAACGGCGTGGCCGAAGGCGTGGGCCCGAACAAGGTCGTGATCGACATGAGCTCGATCTCCCCTACCGCTACCAAAGCCTTCGCAGAGAAGATCAAGGCTACCGGCGCCGCCTACCTGGACGCCCCGGTGTCCGGCGGCGAAGTCGGTGCCAAGGCCGCGACCCTGAGCATCATGGTCGGTGGCTGCCCGAAAGCCTTCGAGCGCACCCTGCCGCTGTTCGAAGCCATGGGCAAGAACATCACCCGCGTCGGTGGCAATGGCGACGGCCAGACCGCCAAGGTGGCCAACCAGATCATCGTTGCCCTGAACATCCAGGCCGTTGCCGAAGCCCTGCTGTTCGCCGCCAAGAACGGCGCCGACCCCGCCAAGGTACGTGAAGCCCTGATGGGCGGCTTCGCCTCGTCGAAGATCCTCGAAGTGCACGCCGAGCGCATGATCAAGGGCACCTTCGACCCAGGCTTCCGCATCAACCTGCACCAGAAGGACCTGAACCTGGCCCTGCAGGGTGCCAAGGAACTGGGCATCAACCTGCCCAACACCTCCAATGCCCAGCAAGTGTTCAACACCTGCCAGGCCCTGGGCGGCGGCAACTGGGACCACTCGGCGCTGATCAAAGGCCTGGAGCACATGGCCAACTTCTCGATCCGCGACGACAAGTAAGTAATTTTTAGCCTTCACCGGCCTCTTCGCGGGTGAACCCGCTCCCACAGGATTTACGCCGTCTTCAGCCTCTGTGAAGTCCCTGTGGGAGCGGGTTTACCCGCGAAGAAGCCAACACCGTTGAACCTGCGACCACAGCTTCAAAGGTGGCACCGAGCAACACCCGCCCCTGGTTCGGCCTGCACGGAGGCAGTTCCAGGGGCGTTTTTGATTCTGCAGAACAACAATAATTGGGAGCCTGCCATGTCGGTCGATCCGCAAAAACTTCTCCGCGAGCTGTTCGACACAGCCATCGCCGCCGCCCACCCCCGTCAAGTCCTCGAACCCTACCTGCCCGCCGACCGCAGCGGCCGGGTCATCGTCATCGGTGCCGGCAAGGCCGCAGCCGCCATGGCCGAAGTGGTCGAGAAGTGCTGGCAGGGCGAAGTCTCCGGGCTTGTTGTCACACGGTACGGTCACGGTGCCAACTGCCAGAAGATCGAGGTGGTCGAAGCCGCCCACCCGGTCCCCGATGCCGCCGGCCTGGCCGTGGCAAAACGCGTGTTGGAACTGGTCAGCAACCTCAGTGAAGACGACCGCGTCATCTTCTTGCTGTCCGGCGGTGGCTCAGCGCTGCTGGCCCTGCCCGCCGAAGGCCTGACCCTGGCCGACAAGCAGCAGATCAACAAGGCGCTGCTGAAATCCGGCGCCACCATCGGCGAGATGAACTGCGTGCGCAAGCACCTCTCGGCGATCAAGGGCGGCCGCCTGGCCAAGGCCTGCTGGCCGGCCACGGTGTACACCTATGCCATTTCCGATGTCCCGGGCGACCTCGCCACGGTGATCGCCTCCGGCCCTACCGTGGCCGACCCGAGCACCTCGGCCGATGCCCTGGCCATCCTCAAGCGCTACAACATCGAAGCGCCCAAGGCGGTTATCGACTGGCTCAACAACCCCGCCTCGGAAACCGTCAAGGCCGATGACCCAGCCCTGGCCCGCAGCCACTTCCAGCTGATCGCCAAGCCCCAGCAGTCGCTCGAAGCCGCCGCGGTCAAAGCCCGCCAGGCCGGGTTCAGCCCGCTGATCCTCGGCGACCTGGAAGGCGAATCACGCGAAGTGGCCAAGGTGCACGCCGGTATCGCCCGGCAGATCGTCCAGCACGGCCAGCCGCTGAAAGCGCCCTGCGTGATCCTGTCCGGCGGCGAAACCACCGTGACCGTGCGCGGCAATGGCCGTGGCGGGCGCAACGCCGAATTCCTGCTCAGCCTCACCGAAAGCCTGAAAGGCCTGCCGGGCGTGTACGCCCTGGCCGGTGACACCGACGGTATCGATGGCTCGGAAGAGAACGCCGGCGCCTTCATGACCCCCGCCAGCTACGCCCGCGCCGAAGCCTTGGGCCTGTCGGCCAGCGACGAACTGGACAACAACAACGGCTACGGCTATTTCGCCGCCCTGGATGCGCTGATCGTCACCGAGCCGACCCGCACCAACGTCAACGACTTCCGCGCCATCCTGATCCTCGAGACTGCCCAATCATGACGCCTGATAAAAAAGTAAAGATCCTCGCCACCCTCGGCCCTGCGATCAAAGGCATCGACGACATCCGCCAACTGGTAGAAGCCGGCGTGAACATCTTCCGCCTCAACTTCAGCCACGGCGAGCACGCCGACCACGCCCTGCGCTACCAGTGGATCCGCGAAGTCGAGCAGCAACTGAACTACCCGCTGGGTATCCTCATGGACCTGCAGGGGCCGAAGCTGCGCGTCGGCCGCTTTGCCGACGGCAAGGTGCAGCTGCAACGCGGCCAGGCCCTGCGCCTGGACCTGGACAACACCCCGGGCGACAGCCGCCGGGTCAACCTGCCGCACCCCGAGATCATCGCCGCCCTCGAGCCGGGCATGGACCTGCTGCTGGACGACGGCAAGCTGCGCCTGCGCGTCACCGCCAAGCACAGCGACGCCATCGACACCGAAGTGCTGGCCGGTGGCGAGCTGTCCGATCGCAAGGGTGTCAACGTGCCGCAAGCGGTGCTCGACCTCTCCCCGCTCACCGAGAAAGACCGCCGCGACCTGGCCTTCGGCCTGGAACTGGGCGTGGACTGGGTGGCCCTGTCGTTCGTGCAGCGCCCCGAAGACATCACCGAAGCACGCCAGCTGATCGGTGACCGTGCCTATCTGATGGCGAAGATCGAAAAGCCATCGGCGGTCGAACAGTTGCAAGCCATCGCGGAACTTGCGGATGCAATCATGGTGGCCCGTGGCGACCTGGGCGTGGAAGTGCCGGCCGAAAGCGTGCCGCAAATCCAGAAACGCATCATCGGCACCTGCCGCCAACTGGGCAAACCGGTGGTGGTGGCCACGCAGATGCTCGAATCCATGCGTTTCTCGCCAGCGCCGACCCGCGCCGAAGTCACCGACGTGGCCAACGCCGTGGCCGAAGGTGCCGATGCGGTGATGCTGTCGGCCGAGACTGCCTCGGGTGAGTACCCGCTGGAAGCCGTGCAGATGATGAGCAAGATCATCCGCCAGGTGGAGAACGGCCCGGACTACCAGGCCCAGCTCGACGTTGGCCGGCCGAAGGCCGAGGCCACCGTATCGGACGCCATCAGCTGCGCCATCCGCCGTATCAGCGGCATTCTGCCGGTGGCGGTGCTGGTCAACTACAGCGAGTCGGGCGCCTCGACCCTGCGCGCGGCACGCGAGCGGCCACGGGCACCGATCCTCAACCTCACCCCGAACCTGGCCACCGCGCGTCGCCTGAGCGTGGCGTGGGGCGTGCACTCGGTGGTCAACGACCGCCTGCGCCAGGTGGACGAAGTTGTATCCACCGCACTGGAAATTGCCCAGGCACAAGGCATGGCCAGCCGTGGCGACACGCTGCTGATCACCGCCGGTGTGCCTTTCGGCAAACCAGGGTCGACTAACACGCTGCGGATCGAGACCTTGATCTAAACCACCGCATCTCTCCTGTGGGAGCGGGCGTGCCCGCGAAGAGGCCAGCAGGGACAACGACGTTGCCTGAGCTGACGCATTCGCGGGCACGCCCGCTCCCACAGGGTCGGTGGTGTCACACACAACTGCGGAAAACCCGAGGCCCAAAGAGGCCCACCGCGCCCCATCAACCTCACTGACTGCCCCGATGTACACCAAAAATTTCGTCAACCCGTGCCCCGACTGGGCCACGGCGTTACTCAACGGCTTCAGCCAGGTGCTGCTGCTGCGCAACCCCCTGTGCGGCCTGTGCTGCCTGCTGGCCATCCTGCTGACCGCCCCCGGCCTGGTCGGTGGCGCCCTGCTCGGCGCCCTGGCCGGCCTGCTCACCGCCCAGGCTCGCGGCTACGACCGTGCCGACCGCCAAGCCGGCCTGTACAGCTACAACGGCGTGCTGATCGGCATCCTGATCAGCGCCGTGCTGCCCTGGTCGGTCATCCTGCCGCCACTGATCATCGCCGCTGGCGGCCTGTCCAGCATCATCACCCACCAGTGGCGCAAGCGCGGCGGCAAGCTGCTGATCGCCTACACCGCACCCTTCGTCCTGCTTGGCTGGGCCGTATTGCTGATCGCCAGCCCCTCGCCCAGCGGCTTCGTCGAAGCCCAGCCGCTGTACGCGTTGGCGCGCGGCGTGGGCCAGATCTTCCTGCTCGACCAGCCCCTGGCCGGCCTGCTGATCGTCATCGGCATGTTCATCGCAAACCCTTATGCCGCAATGTGGGCGGTGATCGGCTCGGCCATCGGGGGCGGCGTAGCGCTGCTCGCGGACCAGGCACAGGCAGCGTGGATGGGCCTTTACGGTTTCAACGCTGCGCTGGCGGCACTCGCGTTCAGTAGACAAGGTGAAAAGCCGTGGCTGACAGTGCTGGCCATCACCCTGGCCCTGCTACTGCAACCACTGTTCAAGCTGCTACCGGTGCCCGGCCTGACCGCGCCCTTCGTCGCCGCCTGCTGGCTGATGCACCTGGGCAACCACCTGGCCCAGCCCGGGCAGCGTGACGCCAGCCGCTTGCACAGCTGAAGTGCAGCCCCTAGGCTCAGCCCATCGCTTTTGTGGAACGAGCCAATGAACAACCCTGCGAGCCTGCGCGAGCAGCTCTACATCATCGTCTTCCAGACCGATACCGTGGCTGGAAGACGCTTCGACAAGATCCTCCTGCTGATCATCCTGGCCAGCCTGGTGACGGTGATACTCGACAGCATCGACGAAGTGCACCAGGGCTACGCCGGCCTGCTGGCCGGCATCGAGTGGGGCTTTACCGCGATCTTCCTGGCCGAGTACCTCACCCGCCTGTACTGCTCGCCCAAGCCTTTGCGCTACGCATTCAGCTTTTATGGCCTGGTCGATCTGCTGGCGATCGTGCCGGGGATCATCGCGCTGTACTACAGCGACGCCCAGTACCTGCTGATCATCCGCGTGATACGGATGCTGCGGATCTTCCGTGTGCTCAAGCTCAGCCCCTACCTCAAGCAGGCCCATTACCTGATGGAGGCGCTGCGCGGCAGCAAGCAGAAGATCATCGTGTTCCTGGTGACGGTATCGACCCTGGTGACGGTGTTCGGCACCTTGATGTATGTGATCGAAGGGCCGGAGCATGGCTTCACCAGCATTCCCAAGGGCATCTACTGGGCCATCGTTACCCTGACTACGGTAGGCTTTGGCGACATCGTGCCGAAGACCCCGCTGGGGCAGGTGCTGTCGTCGCTGGTGATGATTACCGGTTATTCGATCATCGCCGTACCGACCGGGATCTTTACCGCCGAGCTGGCCAATGCCATGCGCGGGGAGCAGCTGCAGCATGATTGCCCGACTTGCAGCAAGAAAAGCCATGAGCATGGCGCGGCGTTCTGTTCGCGGTGCGGGAATGTGCTGTTTCCCAAACAATGATTCCGCCTGTTCCGGCCCTATCGCCGACAAGCCCGCCCCCACAGGATCACCACAGGCCCAAACCCTGCGCGGTCCCTGTAGGAGCGGGCTTGCCCGCGAAGAGGCCAGCACAGGCAGGAGCATAAACAAAGTCGTTTTTGTTCTTTAACCCGCGCAAACCCACCCGCTATAGTCGCTGGCAATCTGCCCCAATAACCTTCAAGAACAAGGAAGCAACGTGAAAAAACTCTTCACCGCCTCGCTGCTCGCCGCAGGCCTTACCTTGGGCAATTTCGCCCAGGCTGCCCCCACCCTGCTCAACGTTTCCTACGACGTGATGCGCGACTTCTACAAGGATTACAACCCGGCCTTCCAGAAGCACTGGGAAGCAGAGCACAACGAGAAGGTCAACGTGCAGATGTCCTTCGGCGGCTCGAGCAAGCAGGCGCGAGCGGTGATCGATGGCCTGCCGGCCGATGTCATCACCATGAACATGGCCACCGACATCAACGCCCTGGCCGACAACGGCAAGCTGGTGCCGGACAACTGGGTAACCCGCCTGCCGAACAACAGCGCGCCGTTCACCTCGGCCACTGTGTTCATCGTGCGCAAGGGTAACCCCAAGGCGTTGAAAGACTGGCCCGACCTGCTCAAGGATGGCGTGCAGGTAATCGTGCCCAACCCAAAGACCTCGGGTAACGGCCGCTACACCTACCTGTCGGCCTGGGGCTATGTGCTCAAGCAAGGCGGTGATGAAAACAAGGCCAAGGACTTTGTCGGCAAGCTGTTCAAGCAGGCGCCGGTGCTGGACACCGGTGGCCGCGCCGCCACCACCACCTTCATGACCAACCAGATCGGCGACGTGCTGGTGACCTTCGAGAACGAAGCCGAAATGATCGCCCGCGAGTTCGGCCGCGACCAGTTCGAAGTGGTCTACCCGAGCGTGTCGGCCGAAGCCGAGCCACCGGTCACCGTGGTCGACAAGGTAGTGGCGAAGAAAGGCACCCAGGCCGCGGCCGAGGAATACCTGAAGTACCTGTGGTCGCCAGCCGCCCAGGAAATCGCCGCACAGAACTACCTGCGCCCGCGCGATGCGACGGTACTGGCCAAGTACACCGACCGCTTCCCGAAAGTGGACTTCCTGTCGGTGGAGAAGACCTTCGGTGACTGGCGCACCGTGCAGAAGACCCACTTCAATGATGGTGGGGTGTTTGACCAGATCTACACCAACAATCAGTAATTGATGTAAGCCTTACCTGCCTCTTCGCGGCTAAAGCCGCTCCCACAGGAACCCCACAGCCCTCAGGTTTTGCGCTGTACTTGTGGGAGCGGGTTTACCCGCGAAGAGGCCAGCAAGGGCAACATCAGGCCTGACGGAATACCAGGGCCTTCAAGCCCCCCGCCGGGTCCACGTCAGGAAACTCCGGTGGGTTCTCCAGCCGCTCGACGAATTTCAGCGACGGCGCCTGCTCCGCCATCCCCTCGATCAGAAACTCTGGCCCGATGCCCGGGTCGTTCACGCATGCCAGCACCGTCCCGCCCTCACTCAACAACTCCGGCAAGCGCCGCAGGATCTTCGCGTAATCCTGGGTCAGCACAAAGCTGCCGCGCTGGAAGGTCGGCGGGTCGATGATGATCAGGTCATAAGGCCCGTACTTGCGCACCTTGCCCCACGACTTGAACAGCTCGTGCCCCAGGTACGCCACCCGCGACGCATCGTGGCCATTGAGGCGGTGGTTGTCGCGGCCCCGGGACAACGCCGACTTGGCCATGTCCAGGTTCACCACCTGCTCGGCGCCACCGGCAATCGCCGCCACCGAGAAACCGCAGGTGTAGGCGAACAGGTTCAGCACGCGCTTGCCCGCCGCCTGCTCGCGCACCCAGCGCCGACCATAGCGCATGTCGAGGAAAAGGCCATTGTTCTGCCGCACGCCCAGGTCCAGCAGGTAGGTCAGCCCATCCTCGACCACCTCGCGCTGCTGGCACGGTTCGCCCAGCAGCCACTGGCCCGGGCTGTCGGGCAGGTAGCGATGCTGGAGAAGGATGGCTTGACCAGTCCACTGTGGACGCTCGGCGAGAGTACGCAGCATGGCCTCCAGTTCGGCCAGCTGGCCTTGCGCCGGCTCGCGAAACAGGGCGACCGACAGCACGCCTTGCAGCCAGTCCACGGTGACCTGCTCCAGGCCCGCCCAGCAGCGGCCGCGGCCGTGGAACAGGCGGCGGGTTTCCTGCGGGGCAGGGTCGAGGGCGGCGAGCAGGTGTTGCTCCAGAGTCTGGATCGGCGAAGTCATCATGGGTCGCAAGCTGGTAAAAGCGGCATTCTACCTTGCGGGCCCTTTCGCGGGTAAACCCGCTCCCACAGGATCACCACAGGCCCGAACCGTGTGCAGCACCTGTGGGAGCGGGTTTACCCGCGAAAGGGCCCGCAAGACCACCTCATTCCTCTGCCACAACCCGCGCTGGCCGGAACCACCACCCCTGCTGCATCCCCGCCGCCGCCAGCAGGATCAACGCCACCCCCAGCCACTGCAAGGGTGCCAGTCGGTGCCCGAACGCCACCCAGTCCACCAGAATCGCCGCAATCGGGTAGATGAACGACAGTGCCCCGGTCAGCGCCGTGGGCAAGCGCTGGATGGCGCTGTACAGCAACACATACATCAACCCGGTGTGCACCATGCCCAAGGTCACCAGGCTGGCCAGCGCCGGCACTTCACCCGGCAACCCGCCAAGCTTGACCCACGGCGCCAGCAACAGCACACCCGTGGCCACCTGGATCAGCGCGATCAGGTGCGGTGGCGTGCCACTCAGGCGCTTGATGATCAACGCCGCGATGGCATACAGGAAGGCCGCCCCCAGCGCCAGCGCAATGCCCAGCAAATAGTCCTCACCGCCACCCTGCCCCGCGCCATGGGCACTGACAATGGCCAGCATGCCGAGGAACGCCACGCTCAGCCAGGTAACTTTGGCCAGGGTGATCTTCTCGCCCAGGAACACCGCCGCCAGCCCCACCAACATGAACGGCTGTACGTTGTACACCGCCGTGCCGATGGCAATCGACGCCCGCGAGTAGGAGGCGAACAGCAGCACCCAGTTGCCGACAATGGCCACACCGCTGGCAATCGCCAGCAGGAACGCCGTGCGGCTGATCACGCCCGGCCGCAGGAAGCCGAACCCCGCGCAGATCGCCAGCAAGGTCACGGCACCGAACACGCAGCGCCAGAACACCACTTCGAGCACCGGCTGGCCTGACACCAGCACGAACCAGCCGATGGTCCCGGAAATCAGCATGGCGGCAACCATTTCCAGCGAGCCACGACGCAATGAACTGTCCATCTCAAACCTCCTGTTGACGATGGCAACAGTATGCAAAGGTTGCTGCCCGGCCTTCCAGCGCATAACGAAGGAAGATTGGCCAGTTTGCCTTTACTATCAAGGCAAATCACGCGAATAACCTGATTGAGGTGACCATGACCGATGCCATCGACCAACTGCTGATCAACGCGCTGATGGAAGACTCGCGCCGCTCGCTCAAGGCCCTGGCGCAAATCAGCGGGCTGTCTTCACCCAGCGTCAGCGAACGCCTTCGCCGGCTGGAGGAACGCGGCGTGTTGCGCGGCTACACCGTAGAGGTCGACCCGCGTGCCTTTGGCTACCAGCTGCAGGCCATCGTGCGCATCCGCCCGCTACCCGGGAAGCTGCAGGAGGTGGAACGGCAGATCATCGCCATTCCCGAATTCACCGAGTGCGACAAGGTAATCGGCGAAGACTGCTTCATTGCCCGCCTGCATGTTCGCTCGATGGAGCAACTGGACACCCTGCTCGACCGCCTCTATACGGTGGCCGAAACCAATACGGCGATCATCAAGAAGACACCGGTCAAGCGGCGGTTGCCGCCGATGGATTGAATCTGCCTGTGCGGGCCTCTTCGCGGGTAAACCCGCTTCCACAGGATTTCGACCGACCTGAATGCTACGGGGTACTTGTAGGAGCGGGTTCACCCGCGAAGAGGCCAGCACAGAAAAAAGCTGACTAATTTTTGTACACAAGAATGTCACCTTAAGTGCCATTTTTGTGTGCACTTTCCAAGATTGCGCCCCAATAGGTTACACACTTCCCACAAATTATTCTGACCAAACGATCAACTAAGTTACCTTCGCGAAATTTAAATCTGTTCATTTGGTCAACTTATACTCTCTTCATTTCATGAAGTTACAACTCAAAAATATAAGTTCAAAATGATGGCCAACTAAAGTTTGCTTTTTCCTTGGCATGGAACTCGCTTTTGTGTGTTCGTGTTTTGTATACAAACTAAGCAAAACATAAATACACAAGAACCCGCGACGCCGACCCAACATCGGCCGCCGCGCCCCAAACCCTGAGATGCCAACGCTGCACCGACGAGATGGCGAGCCCGTGCGCATGCCCGCTCATCGCAGTCCACGTGCATCAGGAGCCCGCCGGAATGAGTACCAGCTTCGACCTTGCCCCTGAACTATCCGTCGCCAGCACCCACCCCGCGTCCACTCTCGCCGGCAGCCAGCCGGAACTTGCCCTGAGCCCGCGCCTGCATAACCGCGACCTCGCTCCGACGCGCATCGAAGGCCGCCGCTGGGGCGGCTACAGCATCTTTGCGCTGTGGACCAACGATGTGCACAACATCGCCAACTACTCGTTCGCCATGGGTTTGTTCGCCCTCGGCCTGGGTGGCTGGCAGATCCTGCTGTCGCTGGCCATCGGCGCGGCGCTGGTGTACTTCTTCATGAACCTGTCCGGCTATATGGGGCAGAAGACCGGCGTACCGTTCCCAGTCATCAGCCGCATCGCCTTCGGCATCCATGGTGCGCAGATTCCGGCGCTGATTCGTGCGGTCATCGCCATCGCCTGGTTCGGCATCCAGACCTACCTGGCTTCGGTGGTGCTGCGCGTGCTGCTCACCGCTGTATGGCCGCAAATGGCAGCCTACGACCACGACAGCATCCTCGGCCTGTCGAGCCTGGGCTGGGTGTGCTTCGTGTCGATCTGGCTGGTACAGCTGGTGATCCTGGCCTATGGCATGGAGATGGTGCGCCGCTACGAGGCCTTTGCCGGCCCGGTGATCCTGCTGACCGTCGCCGCCCTGGCGGTGTTCATGTACTTCAAGGCCGACGCCCGCATCGCCTGGTCGGTTGCCGAACCGCTGACCGGCTACGAGATGTGGCGCAACATATTTGCCGGCGGCGCGCTGTGGCTGGCGATCTACGGCACCCTGGTGCTGAACTTCTGTGACTTCGCCCGCTCCTCGCCATGCCGCAAGACCATCCGCGTCGGCAACTTCTGGGGCCTGCCGGTGAACATCCTGGTATTCGCCGTGATCACCGTGGTGCTGTGCGGCGCGCAGTTCCAGATCAACGGCCAGATCATCGACAGCCCTACCCAGATCGTCGCCGCCATCCCCAGCACAGCGTACCTGGTACTGGGCTGCCTGGCCTTCCTGATCGTCACCGTGGCGGTGAACATCATGGCCAACTTCGTCGCCCCGGCCTTCGTCCTCAGCAACCTGGCACCGCGTCACCTGAACTTCCGCCGCGCCGGGCTGATCAGCGCCACCCTGGCAGTGCTGATCCTGCCGTGGAACCTGTACAACAGCCCGCTGGTGATCGTGTATTTCCTGTCCGGCCTGGGTGCCCTGCTCGGCCCGCTGTACGGGGTGATCATGTCCGACTACTGGTTGCTGCGCAAAGGCTGCATCAACGTGCCGCAGCTTTACAGCGAAGACCCGGCCGGCGCCTACCACTACACCAAGGGCATCAACCTGCGCGCGGTGGCCGCCTTCGTGCCGGCCGCACTGCTGGCCATCGTCCTGGCCCTGGTGCCCAACTTCCATGGCGTGGCGCCGTTCTCCTGGCTGATCGGTGCCGGCATCGCCGCCGCCCTGTACCTGCTGATCGCCCCACGCAAACGCCAATACCACGACGTCAGCGGCGAATGCATCGCCGTTGACCACAGCAGCCATTGACCAGGGAGGACTACCCATGCGCATTCTGATCGCCAACGTCAACACCACAGAAGCCATCACCGAAGCCATTGCCGAACAGGCCCGTGCGGTGGCAGCGCCCGGCACGGAAATCATCGGCCTCACCCCATGGTTCGGTGCCGAGTCGGTGGAAGGCAACTTCGAAAGCTACCTGGCCGCCATCGCGGTGATGGACCGGGTGCTGGCCTACGAAGGCCCTTATGATGCCGTGATACAGGCGGGTTACGGCGAACATGGCCGCGAAGGCTTGCAGGAACTGCTGAACGTGCCGGTGGTGGACATCACCGATGCAGCCGCCAGCACGGCGATGTACCTGGGCCATGCCTACTCGGTGGTGACCACCCTGGACCGCACCGTGCCGCTGATCGAAGACCGCCTGAAGCTCTCCGGCCTGTATGACCGCTGCGCATCGGTGCGGGCCAGCGGGCTGGCGGTGCTGGAGCTTGAAGCCGACCCACAGCGCGCCGTGGAGGCGATTGTCGAGCAGGCGGAACGCGCGGTGGCTGACGACAAGGCCGAGGTGATCTGCCTGGGTTGCGGCGGCATGGCCGGGCTGGACGAGCAGATCCGCCAGCGCACCGGCGTGCCGGTGGTCGACGGCGTGAGCGCGGCGGTAACCATGGCCGAATCGCTGGTGCGCATGGGCTTGAGTACCTCCAAGGTCCGTACCTATGCCACGCCACGGGTGAAGAAAGTGGTGGGTTGGCCGATGCGGTTCGGGCGTTAGGAGTCTTTCGCCTGTCCTGGCCTCTTCGCGGGTAAACCCGCTCCCACAGGGACCGCATTGCTCTCAAGGCCTGCGCAGTACTTGTGGGAGCGGGTTTACCCGCGAAGAGGCCGGTCCTGTCGAAGCATCATTCTGGTCAACCGCTGTGTACACAACTTCATCGTCACTCTGTACAGGCTTCCCGGCAGAACAGTACCAGCGGATCAGGTCGGGCAGCTATGCGCACCATCATTCAGGCCCTGACGCACATTGCGGCTGAGCAGGCTGGCCTTGCCGTCGTGCCAGGTCAGGGTCAGGACGTAGAGGGTGTCGAAGTCGTCGCCGCTCCAGTCCTCGGTGATCACCCGCTTTTCACCGAGGGCCTTGCCAGCCACGGCATTGATCAGGTCAGGGAGGTAGCCATGCGACCAGGCGGTGTACACGGTCGCGTTACGGTACTTGTCGCGCAGCAGCTCTTCGGCCAGCGCGTCGGTGTCGTTGGCGCCATAGTCGATGTTTACCGGCAGGCCCAGGCGAATGGCGCTGGGTGTGATGGTCATCAGCGGGCGAATGTAGCTGTAGCTTTGGTCCTTGCTGCCTTCCTCGACATGCCGCGAGGGGTTGGCAGCGAACACGTAGTCGGCCTTGCCAAAGCGCTCGGGCAGCACGGTAGCCAGGTCCAACGCACGGTTGAGGCCCTGGCAGTTCAACTGGCCCAGCCCCTCGCCCGGCTTCTCGGCGTGGCGCAGGAACACAAGGGTCTGGGTGCCATCCACCGGTTGCGCCCGGCTTTCGACAACTTCCAGCGCCAGCGGTACGGCTATGGTTGCAAGCGTCAGGCTCAGCAACCAGTGACGACGACGGAAGAATGTTGGCAACTTCATCAAAACAGGCCCATGTGGCAGAAAGAATCGGGTAGACCCGCCACATCACCCCGCCAACAGCACCGCGGGGCATCCTTGTAGTGAATGCCGTCCTTGGCAACGAGTCAGGGTGAGAGTGCCCTGAACCCGTTTGGTTCCTCCCTGGAGGTGGATGCCGTTCCCTAGGCAAGGCTTAGATTAGAGGATGGGTGTTGCTGAAATGTGTCCGTTCGTTACTCGTTGCTCTCGCTGATTACCGTTACGGTGGCCCGGCTGCTTGTTCCATAGAGACAGAGTCGAGAATGGTTACATCAAATACCTGCTCGATAACCTGCTTTGGGCCTTGATTCAGACTCCAGGTGAAGAACACCAGAAAGCCCAGCAAAAACACGAAGAGAATCGAGCCCACGAGACTTTGTGCCAAACCCAACCAAAATCCTGGCTTGGCCTGCCTGACTTCGCTGCTTGCTTTATCGAAATAGTACTGTTCAAGCTCCACTGCTTGCGCCGCGATCGAGGCATCAAGAAAGCCCTGAGCAAGCTGGCTGGCCTGATTGCGGTAGCTCTCGATCTGCGAGGGGCTGTTGCTGACATCATGGAAAGGGGCCAAGTCTTCATCCTTCGGCTCCCGGTCATGCTTTATCTTGAAAGCCTGGATAAACTCGATTTTCTGCCTCTTGTACAACGAATAGGCAATGATACCGAGTGTATCTTGCTCATTCTCCACAAGCACCGAGTATATGTGGTTGTAACAGCCATCGGCCATATGGCTCTTACCCTTTGCGCAGGCGGGAATACGCAGCCTCGAATGCTGCCTTCAGTTCCGAACGGGTCTTTCGGGAGTTGGTAACCACACTCGCCAGTTCGCGTGGTAACGAGATTTCCATTCGCGCGCCTGATGCCACCAACAGCGCGTTCGCTTTGCGTACCACCCGTGAGGAAAAATGCGATTTCATGGATAGGCTACCCTCTTCACTCAGTGAGTCTGCAAGGTTAGCCATACCCGGGCGGCACCTCAATCAGACACTGGCCGACAGCGCGTGTAGTCCTTTTCCTCAATCCTCCCGTGTCAGCACTTCCAGCAATTCGATCTCGAAGGTCAAATCCGAATTCGGCGGAATCGCCCCCACGCTGCGTTCGCCATAGCCCAGGTGCGCCGGTACCAGCAACTTGCGCTTGCCGCCAACGCGCATACCCATCAGGCCTTGATCCCACCCCTTGATTACCCGACCAGTGCCGATCACGCACTGGAACGGCTTGCCGCGCGACCAGGACGAGTCGAACTCGCTGCCGTCGGCCAGCCAGCCGGTGTACTGGGTGGTGATCAGGGCGCCTTTGACGGCGGCTTTGCCATCCCCCTCCACAAGGTCGATGATCTGCAGTTCTTGGCTCACGGGGCATACTCCAACGCTGGAAACAAAGCCGCCCTTTTCTCAGGAATGCACCGGTTTGGCAAGTTCGCGTGGCGTTTCGTGCTGGCGCATCGATCACAGCACGCCGCCTGAATCAGCCGAGCTGCTCGAAGGCTTCCTGGCCAGTCAGTTCCTTGGTCTGGTTGGCGAAGCAATACCAGGCGGGTTTCTGTTCGACGAAGATCTGCAAGTCGAAATGCCATTCCTGGTCGCCGTCGAGCAGGCCGACCGGCACGGCGTGGAAGTCATTGGCCTTGAGCCGGTAGTACAGGTGCGTGCCGCACTGGCCGCAGAAGCCGCGCTGGGCCCAATCGGAAGACTCATAGACGCTGGGTGCGCGCCCTTCGATCACCGGTGGCTGGCTACAATGCACCACCAGCAATGGGCCGCCGGTCCATTTGCGGCACATGCTGCAGTGGCAGGCGCTGATATCGGTATTGTCGACGGTGACCTTGAGCCGGGTGGCGCCGCACAGGCAGGTGCCGTGTTTTTCCAGGGTCATGGCTGGCTCCTTCAGCGGAAGATGGGCCAGCAAGTATAGATGCCTGTACCGGCCTCATCGCCGGCACAGGCAGCACAAGACAGTTGCCCGAGGTCAGATGTACACCGTACCGCGCAGGTACAACGCCGCCCGCCCGCTGATGATCACCCGGCCATTACCCGGCACTTCGCACTGCAGCTGCCCTTTGCGCCCCCCACCCTGCTCGCAGCTCAGCACGCTCCTACCCAGCCGCTCTGCCCATATCGGCGCCAGCGAGGTGTGCGCCGAGCCAGTCACCGGGTCTTCGTTCACGCCGACCCGTGGGCCGAACCAGCGGGTGACGAAATCAAAGCCACGGCCTGCTGCGGTAACGGCGATACCGCGCACATCGAAAGCCGACAGGGCAACGAAATCCGGCTTCAGGGTGTCGAGCAACAGGGCGTCATCGATCACCACCACATAGTCGTCACTGCGGTACAGCGCCTGTGCCTGGCCAAGGCCCAGCGCCTGCAACAGGCCCGGCAGCATGTCCACGGCGACCGGCTGCTTGGCCGGGAAGTCCATGGCCAGCAGCCCGTCGGCGTTACGGCTGACCCGCAGCTCGCCACTGCGGGTGTTGAAACGCAGCACCTGCACCTGCTCGCCCAGCTGTTCGAACAGCACATAGGCCGAGGCCAGGGTGGCATGGCCGCACAGGTCGACTTCCACGGTCGGGGTGAACCAGCGCAGGTCGAAGGTTTCGCCGTTGCGCACGAAGTAGGCGGTTTCCGACAGGTTGTTCTCTTCGGCAATGCGCTGCAGCACGTCGTCCGGCAGCCAGCTTTGCAGCGGGATCACTGCCGCCGGGTTGCCCCCGAACGGTTCGGCGGAAAACGCATCGACCTGGAAGATTTCAAGTTGCATGCACACACTCCTTGTTGCCCGATCGCTGCCAGGCAGATGTATGAAAATGGTTACTGGCGTACCGGGGTCAACACGGCTTCGCCGGCAAAGAACGCCTGCAGGTTGCGCAGCACCAGGGTCACCGTGTCGCGCGCCGCCTCCGGCGACTGGCCGGCCACGTGGGGGGTGAGCACGGTGTTGCCAAGGGCCTTGAGGGCATCGGGTACAGCCGGCTCGTCGTCGAACACATCCAGTGCCGCACCAGCCAGTTGGCCATGCTGCAGCGCGGCCACCAGGGCCTGGGTGTCGACCACGCTGGCACGGGCGATGTTCACCAGGTAGCTCTCGGCCCCCAGGGCCTCGAGCACCTGCGCATCGACCAGATGGCGAGTATTGGCACCGCCGGGGGTGGCCACAACCAGGATGTCGACGGCATCGGCCAGGTGCTGCGGGCTGTCGTACCAGGTGTACGGCACATCCTGGCGCCGCGTGCGGCTGTGGTAGCTGACGGGCATGGCGAAGCCCAGATGGGCGCGCCTGGCGATGGCCAGGCCCACCGCACCAAGGCCGAGAATGCCCAGGCGCTTGCCACTCACCGAGGGGCTGATCACCCGGTTCCATTCGCCCCGGCGGATACTGGCATCGGCGCGGGGAATGTCGCGCAACAGCGCCAGCAGCAGGGCGAGGGTGTGGTCGGCGACTGCCTCGGCATTGGCCCCAGCGCCGTTGGTAACCGTGATGCCGCGCGCAGCGGCGGCGGCCAGGTCGACCTGCTCGTAGCCGGCACCGATCACGCAGATGATCTGCAGTTTGGACAGCGTGTGGATTTCGCTGGCAGTCAGGCCCAGCGGGCCGCGGGTGAGCACGGCATCGATTTCATGGCCATGGCGCTGGATGGCCTGGGCCCGCAGTTGCGGCGAAGGGGCGCGGATCAAACGGTAGCCGGCCTGCTCCAGCATGGGCAGGTAATCATCGACGGTTTCCACCAGCACCAGGACTGTCTTGTGCATGCCACCTCCGGGTCAGTTCGAGGCGACATTATGCGGAGTCACCGGCCAGTACAGTCAACCGAAATAAAGAAGTGAAACTGCACTGTTCTGTTCTGCTCTGCACTGTTCTGCACTGTTCTGCTCTTGATCTTGATCTTGATCTTCGCGACTTCAGGAGGCCGAGCAGAGGTCTTGTGGAGGGAGGTGACGGGCATGGATGCCCGTCAAGCGCTGAGGCCCCATGGATGGGGCCTGCAGCGCGTACTCCCGGGAGCAAGACCGGCGCGAGGGAACCCCGGAGCGCAGCGCAGGGGCCGGATGATGGGAGCGCAGCGTTTTTTGGTTACTTTTTGCCGCGTTTGGCAAAAAGTGACTCGCCGTAAGGGCGAAAAGGTGAGTAAGCGTCGCCATCGTAAATGGACTATGCGCGATATCAAGACCAGTACTTTTCCGCTCTTCGCTCTTCGCTCTTCGCTCTTCGCTCTTCGCTTTCAAGCGTGGGCATCAACAACAAGGTCAACATTCATTTTCGAAGGTGGCGCTTATTCACCTTTCCGCCCTTACGGCGGGTCACTTTTTGTCAAACGCGACAAAAAGTAACCAAAAAACGCTGGCTCCTATCATCCGGCCCCTACGCTGCGCTCCGGGGTCCCCTCGCTACGGGCCTGCTCCCGGGAGTACGCGCTGCAGGCCCCATCCATGGGGCCTCAGCGCTTGACGGGCATCCATGCCCGTCACCTCCCTCCGCAGTCCCTTCGCTCGGCCTCCTGAAGTCGCAATCGGCGGCGCCTGGACTACCGCGCGCTTAAAAGCAACGGCAACGGCAACGTTGCAATTATTGGGCGAACGCACGCCCCAGACCACCCGGCACACCGCTGCTGTCAGTCTCCTGCCACGGTCCATCCGGGCTCAGCGACCAGCTCCAGCCGTTGTTGAAGCGGTAGTAGGTCCGCTGGCGGTAGAAGGTATTGGGCTTCTTCTCCAGCACATACACACCCAGCTTAGGGTCCCAATGGCTTGCCCCGCCAGGCGGCGGCGCGAAGCTGGCCGAGGTGCGAGGCATCGGCTTGGGCGTGGCCGCAGGCTTGCTCGGCGCGGGGGCCGGCTGCCTGTCCGGCAAGGGCTTGACCGCCGGCCCCGGCGGCGGCAGGCGCTCGATCGGTGGTTCGGGCTGCTCGTACGGCTCATGCACCGTACACGCAGACAAACCCAGGGCCAGGGTGATCAGGGTCAGGCGGACGATGCTGTGCATGGCATTGCTCTCTTACGGGTCGGGGCTGTCGATGGTCAGGTGCTGGATGGCCTGGGTGGCGCTGGGCAATGGCGTGCCCTGGCCAATCCACTCGCCATGGGTTGGCTGGCCAGCGCGTGATACACGTGCAACGAGTTGGACTTCGGCAAAGTCCGACAGTTTCATCTGCGGCATCATGGCGTCAGCATCGGACAATTCCACCTCGATCGGCAACTGCGCCACGGTCACCCGCTTGGCCGCCAGCGGCATGGGTGGGCCATTGCTGGCGCGGGCGAAGATGAATACCGTGTCGTCCGCCTTGACCTTGTCCTTCAACGCCGCCGCCAGTTCCACGCGCACCTTCAAGCGAGCCGCCACGGGCGCCGCAGACTGCCCCGGCGAACCACCCAGGCGCTCGGCGGCGCGGTCGATGCCGCCCTGCAGCGCCGCACGCGAGGTATCACCTTCCGGCAGCTGCGCCAGCAGGCGCTTCCAGTAATCGATGGCTTCCTGGTAACGCTCGCCCTCGAAGGCAGCGATACCACGCAGCCCCAGGCTGGTCACTTCGTTGGGGTCGGCTTTCAGCGCCTCGTCAGTCAGCGCCTGCAGCTGCGGGCTCCATTTCTTGTCGGCGGCGAAGTACAGCGCCTGTGCCCATTGCCCGAGCAATTCGGGCTGGCGACCGGCCAGGGCCACGGCGCGCTCGAAGGTACGCGCGGCATCGGCGGGGCGCTGCTCGGCCATGTAGGCTCGGCCCAGGAAGTACACGGCCTCGGCCGAATCCGGCTGGGCCTGCACCACCCGCTCCAGGCGGGCAGTCATTTCTTCCATCGATTTGGGCGCTTCGGCAAACTCCTGGGTCAGCTCAACCTTGTCGGCCGCGCCGAAATGCAGGTACAGCCCCAATGCCAGCAGCGGCACCAGCAGCGCCGCCAGCAACGGCAGGGCCTTGCCCAGGTGCCCCTGGCGCGGGGCCTCGGCACCTTCGGTATCCGCCAGCAGCTCACGGGCGGCCTCGTCACGGCCCTTGGCCATCTGCGGCTCGTCGAGCACGCCAGCGGCCTGCTGGGCAACCAGTTCGGCGACGCGCTCCTGGTACAGTGCCACGTTCAGGGCGGTGCGGTCTTCTTCCTGCTGGCGGCCACGGCCACGCAGGATCGGGATCAGCAGGAAGCTGAGGGCAGCGAGCAGCAGCAGGCCCGCGCTAAGCCAGAATTCAATCATGGGTCTGTTCTTTTTCCAGCAATTTGGCGAGACGCTCGCGTTCTTCGGCGGACAACTCATTGGCGCCCTGCACGGCCGCACTGCGGCGCCGGCGCACGATCAGCGCCAGCACCACGAAACCACCGGCCAGCAAAATCCCCGGGCCGAACCACAGCAGCCAGGTACGCCCGCTGAGCGCCGGCTTGTAGCGCACGAAGTCGCCATAGCGGTCGACCATGAAGTCGACGATCTGCTGGTTGCTCTTGCCCTCGCCGAGCATGCGGAAGATTTCCCGACGCAGGTCGGCGGCAATCGGCGCGTTGGAGTCGGCGATGTCCTGGTTCTGGCACTTGGGGCAGCGCAGCTCTTTGGTCAGCTGCTGGTAGCGCTCACGCTCGGCATCGTCGCGGAACTGGTAGGTGTCGATGGCCGCCTTGGCCACGCCTGCCAGGCTCAATCCCATGAAGAGCCCCAGCACGGCAGCTGCCAGCCCCCGCTTCATGGCCTGGCCTCGTCGACCAGGCCCTGGTACAGCGGCGCCAGCTGCTCACGCCAGACCGTGGCATCGACCACGCCCACGTGCTTGTAGCGGATGATGCCCTTGGCATCGATCAGGAAGGTTTCCGGCGCGCCATACACGCCCAGGTCCAGGCCCAGGCTGCCCTGCTCGTCACGAATGTCCAGCTGGTACGGGTTGTGGAACTCGGCCAGCCACTTCAGGGCCGCCGCATTGTCGTCCTTGTAGTTGACGCCGTGGATCACCACGCCCTGCTGGGCCAGCTGGTTCAGGTACGGGTGCTCTACCTTGCACGACGGGCACCAGGTGGCCCACACGTTGACCAGTGCCGGGCGGCCACGCAAGTCGCCCTCGGTCAGGGTACGGTCGCCCTGGGTCGAGGCCAGGGAAAACGCCGGGAACGGCTTGCCGATCATTGCCGAGGGCAGCTCGTCGGGCTTGAGGAACAGCCCTTTGTAGAGGAACACCGCCACCAGCAGGAATACCGCTAGGGGGACTACCATGATCCAACGCTTCATGCAGCTGCTCCAGACACGCCCAGGGCATCACGCACCCGGGTCTTGACCTTGACGCGATAGCGCCGGTCGAGGGCCGCCAGCAACCCGCCCAGGCCGGTCAGCAGACCGCCCAGCCAGATCCAGCGGACGTAAGGCTTGATATGCACACGTACTGCCCAGGCGCCGTTCTCCAGCGGCTCGCCGAGGGCGACGTACAGGTCGCGGGTAAAGCCGGCGTCGATGCCGGCTTCGGTCATCATCGACTGCTGCACGGTGTACAGGCGCTTCTCCGGGTGCAGGGTGGTCACTTCACGGCCATCGCGGCTGACCACCACGGTGCCCTTGTCGGAGATGAAGTTCGGCCCTTCGAAGTGCCGGGCCCCCTGGAACAGGAAGTGGTAACCGCCCAGCTCCACGCTCTCGCCCGGTGCCATGCGCAGGTCGCGTTCGGCGCTGTTGTTGCTCGACAGCACCACGCCCAGCGCGCACACCGCCAGGCCCAGGTGCGCCAGCTGCATGCCCCAGTAGCTGCGACCCAGGCCAGGCAGGCCCTTGAGCAGGCCTTTGTGACGGGTCTTGTCGAGAATGTCGCGCAGCCCGCCAAGCACCACCCAGGCGGCCAGGGCGAAGGCGGTCAGGGTCGGCCAGTCGAAGTCGTCGACGATAAAGCCTGCCACCGGCGCGAGGATGGCGCTGCCGAGCAGCACCGGGGTCATCATGCTGGCCAGCCATTTGCCGGGGGTGTCTTTCCAGCGCACCACCACGCCCACGCCCAGCACCACCATCAGCAGTGCCATCAGCGGCAGGAACAAGGCGTCGAAATACGGTGGGCCGACCGACAGCTTGGCACCGGTCAACGCATCGAGCACCAGCGGGTAGAGGGTGCCGAGCAGAATCATCGAGGCCGCCACTACCAGCACCAGGTTGTTGGCCAGCAGCAGCGTCTCGCGCGACCACAGGGCAAAGCCGACCTGGCTCTTGACCACCGGTGCGCGCAAGGCGAACAGAGTGAGCGAACCACCGACCACGAACAGCAGGAAGATCAGGATGAAAATGCCCCGCGACGGGTCGGCGGCAAACGCATGCACCGAGGTCAGGACACCGGAGCGCACCAGGAAGGTACCCAGCAGGCTCAGCGAGAACGCGGCAATCGCCAGCAGCACGGTCCAGCTCTTGAATACCCCGCGCTTCTCGGTCACCGCCAGCGAGTGGATCAGCGCCGTACCCACCAGCCAAGGCATGAACGAGGCGTTTTCCACAGGGTCCCAGAACCACCAGCCACCCCAGCCCAGTTCATAGTAGGCCCACCACGAACCCAGGGTAATGCCGACACCGAGGAAGGCCCAGGCAACGATGGTCCAGGGCCGCGACCAGCGCGCCCAGGCGGCGTCCAGGCGGCCACCGAGCAAGGCGGCGATGGCGAAGGCGAAGGCCACCGAGAACCCGACGTAGCCCATGTACAGCATCGGCGGGTGGACGATCAGGCCAAAGTCCTGCAACAGCGGGTTGAGGTCGCGGCCATCGGTCGGCACCTGCGGCAGCAGGCGCTGGAACGGGTTGGAGGTGATGATCAGGAAGCTCAGGAAGCCCACGCTGATCATGCCCATTACCGCCAGCACGCGGGCCAGCATCACCTGCGGCAACTGCCGCGAGAACACCGATACGGCGAAGGTCCAGCCGCCGAGGATCAGCGCCCACAGCAACAGCGAACCTTCGTGCGCCCCCCACACGGCACTGAACTTGTAGTACCAGGGCAAGGCGCTGTTGGAGTTGCTGGCCACATAGGCGACCGAGAAGTTGTCGGTCATGAAGGCATGGGTCAGGCAGGCGAAGGCAAAGGCCAGGAAGGCGAACTGCCCCCAGGCCGCCGGCCGCGCCAGGCTCATCCACAGGCTGTCGCCACGCCAGGCGCCGAGCAGCGGCACGCTAGCCTGCACGGCAGCAAAGCAGATGGCCAGGATCATCGCCAGCTGGCCGAGTTCGGGGATCACCAGCGCCGCGTTCATGGCCTGGCCTCCCCGCCGCTGGCGGCCTGGCCGCTTTCCTTCAGGGCCTTGGTAACCTCGGGCGGCATGTACTTCTCGTCGTGCTTGGCCAGTACTTCATCGGCCACCACCACGCCATCGGCGTTGAGCTTGCCGAGGGCGACGATGCCCTGCCCTTCGCGGAACAGGTCGGGGAGGATGCCACGGTAGGTGATCGGCACCGACTTGTTGAAGTCGGTGACCACGAAGCGCACGTCCAGCGAATCGGACGAACGCTGCACCGAACCTTTCTCGACCATGCCGCCGGCGCGGATGCGGGTGTCCAGCGGCGCTTCGCCGTTGGCGATCTGGGTCGGGGTGTAGAACAGGTTGATGTTCTGCTGCAATGCGCTCAAGGCAAAGCCGACGGCAACCCCGACGCCGACCAGCAGGCCGACGATGAGCAACAGGCGTTTCTTGCGCTGCGGATTCACTGGTTGTTCTCCCGGCGCAAACGGCGCGCCTCATCTTGCAGGTAGCGACGGCGGGCCAGCACGGGCGCGGCGACATTCAGCGCCAGCACTGCCAGGCAGATGCCATAGGCCGTCCACACGTACAGGCCATGGTGGCCCATGGCGAGAAAGTCACCGAAAGTGGCGAAACTCATTGTGCGGCCCTCCGCCCCAGGCTGTTCAATACTTCGTCCTTGACCCAACTGGCGCGCGCTTCGCGCTTGAGCACTTCAAGGCGCATGCGCAGCAACAGCACCGCGCCAAAGAAGCAGTAGAAGCCCAGCGCCGTGCACAGCAGCGGCAACCACATTTCTGCGGGCATCGCCGGCTTTTCGGTGAGGGTGAAAGTGGCGCCCTGGTGCAGGGTGTTCCACCACTCCACCGAGTACTTGATGATCGGGATGTTCACCACGCCGACGATCGCCAGTACCGCACAGGCCTTGGCTGCACTGTCACGATTACTGATTGCCTGGCCCAGCGCAATAATGCCGAAGTACAGGAACAACAGGATGAGCATGGACGTCAGTCGGGCATCCCAGACCCACCAGCTTCCCCAGGTGGGCTTGCCCCAGATGGCCCCGGTGACCAGCGCCACCGCGGTCATCCAGGCGCCGATGGGGGCGGCGCATTGCAAGGCGACGTCGGCCAGTTTCATCTTCCATACCAGCCCCACCACCCCGGCCACTGCCAGCAGCACGTAGCAGGACTGCGCCAGCATCGCCGCCGGCACGTGGATGTAGATGATGCGGAAGCTGTTGCCTTGCTGGTAGTCCTGGGGGGCGAAGGCCAGGCCCCAGGTGATGCCGACCAGCAGCAGGAGCACGGCAGCGCCGGCAAGCCACGGCAGCATGCGGCCGCTGATGGCATAGAACCATTTGGGGGAGCCCAGCTTGTGGAACCACGTCCAGCTTATTTTCATCAGGGTACATCCAGGGTATTGGCCGGGCTTGAAAGCCCGGGACTCGTTATTCGCCGACGCTGATCTTCAGGCCGGCCGCTATCGCAAAGGGTGCCAGGGTCACGGCCAGGGCCGTCAGGCTGGCGAGCCAGAGCAGGTGGCCGGTTGCCGGCATATTCTGCAACGCCGCTTGCAACGCACCACTGCCCAGGATCAATACAGGGATATACAACGGCAGAATCAGCAATGCCAGCAGCAAACCGCCGCGTTTCAGACCGACTGTCAGCGCCGCGCCCACCGCCCCCAGCAGGCTCAGCACCGGCGTGCCCAGCAGCAGGGAACCGAGCAGCACCGGCAGGCAATGGCTCGGCAGCCCCAGCATCAGTGCCAGCAGCGGCGCCAACAATACCAGCGCCAGCCCGGAAAAGATCCAGTGCGCCAGCACCTTGGCCAGCACCAGCAGCGCCAACGGGTGCGGCGACAGCACCCACTGTTCCAGCGAGCCGTCCTCGAAATCGCTGCGGAACAGGCCGTCCAGCGACAACAGCACCGCCAGCAGTGCCGCCACCCAGACCAGGCCTGGCGACAAGGTTTGCAACAATTGGCTTTCCGGGCCGACTGCCAGCGGGAACAGTGCAACCACTATGGCGAAGAACACCAACGGGTTGGCCAGCTCGGCCGGGCGGCGGAACAGCAGGCGCGCTTCGCGGCGCAACAACAGGATGAATACGCTCATGCCGCCCATTGCCCCAGGTTCAGTTCACGGTAACCGGAGGGCTTGCGTTCCAGCGTGTGGTGGGTGGTCAGCACTACCGTGCCGCCCTGCTCGCAGTGGGCCGCCAGGTGCGCCTCGAGCTGCGCCACGCCCTGCTTGTCGAGGGCGGTGAAGGGTTCGTCGAGGATCCACAGCGGCGGGCTGGCCAGGTACAGCCGGGCCAGGGCCACGCGGCGCTGCTGGCCGGCAGACAGGGTGTGGCAGGGCACGTCTTCGAAACCACGCAGGCCGACGGCCGCCAGTGCCGCCCAGATCGCCTCGCGGCTGGCCGGCTGGTGCAGGGCGCACAGCCAGGTGAGGTTCTCCTCGGCGGTGAGCAGGTCCTTGATGCCCGCTGCATGGCCGATCCACAACAGGATGCTGGCCAGGGCGTGGCGCTGTTCGGCCAGTGGCTTGCCGCCCAGCAGGATCTGCCCGGCCGTCGGCTGCATCAGGCCGGCCAGCAAGCGCAGCAGGCTGGTCTTGCCGCTGCCGTTGGGGCCGCTGATCTGCAGCATGTCGCCGGGCCGCAGCTCGAAAGCGAGGTGCTCGAACAGCAGGCGCCAGTCGCGCTCGCAGGCCAGGCCCGCGGCTTGGAGGTGAAGGGTCACGGTTTCGCCTTATCTTTGTAGGGCTAGAGGTCGGCGTCGCCTGCTTCGCGGGTAAACCCGCTCCCACAGGTTCAACGCAGGGTTTGAAAGCTGCGCAAACCCTTGTAGGAGCGGGTTCACCCGCGAAGCAGGCGACGCCAACCTCTAGCCCTGTATCTCAAGTCGCCCCCTCGCTGCCGTTATACTGGCAACGACGGACGGCCGGCATTATTACACGCGCCGCCGCGCTGCCAAGAGGGCGGGTTCGACAGGTTGTATACAATCATGACTGAAATCAATAGTCTCGCCGCACAATCCCTCGCGGCGAGCATGCCCGGTGTACTGTCTCCCGGCCAATAAATACATACCTCCAGATCTGTCGCCCCGGGCTCGACCATGCCAACTCCTTCACATGGCAGGTCCAAGACATGACAACTCATTTGCACCCATCAGCGGCCCAACACACGCGCAAATACCTCACCCTGATTCCTCGTCCAGATCGAGTCGCCGCCGAAAAAATAAGGCAGTGGTACAAGACTCAGGAAACCGATCTCGATCCCGACACCACATTGGCAGTTACCTTGCACTACAAGCCCAACCCCGAGGGGGGCTGGCTAGCCCAAGTGGTTGAGCAAATTCCGCTCAGTCAGGCCCTGTTGTCCAAATGGCAAGATCAATCCAATAGCGTGGAGAACATTTCACTTGCCCCCCTTCTCCGCCCCACGGCCCTAGTCGCCCTTGACCTCATAGGCCTTTTCAAGGAATGGAGCCTTACGCAGGAAAGCTGGTCTCAGGCCTTTTCCGATGGTCACGTGCATATCGTCGATCGACTCCCCCCAGGCGGCCTCTTTGGCGAGATCGAAGACCATTTGGTGTATCAAGGGCTCTTCCGGAAGACCGAGCCCATGCAATACAACCGCCAGACGCAGATCATCACCGACACGCAAGCGTTTCAACAATTCATCTGGAATTTGAGCTTTCATGACGAGTTCATCACCCAATTGAACGACTATTGGCTGCACCAATTTGACGATTTCGCCATGCTGGCACGCGTAAACTTCATCGCCGCCTGCAACAAGCAGGTCGAGGAAGGTAGCCTGAGCCAAGCGGGGTGCGAGCTGGCCTGGCGCTCGGCCGGTATCGCCAACGACGATGACTCGCAAACCGCGCATGACGGCCAGGTTGAGGCACGCATGCTCAACTTCTATGGCTATGTCGCTACGGATATTCCTTGCCTCACTGATCGGGCCTCAGGCCTGACCCTGCTCTATATACCTGGCAACTCTTCGCCAGTGCATGAGTTTGCCAACCAGGGCGCAATGAAAATCTGGTTGGTAGAGCAGTGCAAGGATGCCGAAAAGTGCAAGGCGTTGATGGCGCATTTCCGTCTCGAAGACCTGCAAAGCGGGCTTAGCTACTCAGGGTTGCAAGCCACGCTCGAAGGGTTGGGCAATTACCAGGGCACGCGCTACCTGTACATTGACAATCTGATCGTGCCAGCGCGCGGCTGGTCCCCCCAGTACATCAACTACAAGGTCGAGACCTACAGCCCGGTGATAGCGGGCAGCCTGTTCGACCATATCGCCTTGCGGCACAAACAGCGCAGCTACGAAGATGCACAGTTTTTGATCACCAGCAATAGCGACCTCATCAAGGCCAAATGGCGAGGTTATCTCAACCTTACGCTGACTCTGCTCGCGCCCCTGTCGCTTCTGGTGCCCGGGCTGGGATGGCTGGTTGCTGTTGGTGGCATCGCGCAGTTCGGCGTTGGGCTTGATGAAGTGATCAATGGCAGGAACCTGCAAGAGAAACTGGATGGCGTCACCAACATTGCATTCGGTGCACTGTGTGCCGCGCCGCTGCTCGGAGAGCTGAGAGCCGGCAGCCAACAACTGTTCCGGGCACAATACGACGGTTTTGTTGCCCCTCGCAGGATAAATGGCCAGATCGGCTACCCGCTCAGCCCAACCCGGCCACCAAGACCCCGCTGGGGTGGTAGAAACTTTCAGGCGTACTTCGAGCAGCCGGTGCCGGTCGAACCGCTCCCCCCTCATGCAGGCGAAACAGTAATCCGCCGGCAAACCACCCATGCGGGCATGGACACGCTGATAGATGTGCATAATCCGGAAACGGACTTTGTCTACGACCTGAATGCCGACGCGTTTGTCAGGTCAAGCGATGTGGGTGAAGCTGCACCCACCCGCTTCATCGCCGAGAACGCTAGGTTGCGCACATACCAACCGGCATTCAACGGCCCTCGCGACGTTAGCAACGCCATGCGCGAAAGCACGCTGCGCAGTCTCGGTATAGAACTCCCGCTCCCCGTCGAAGTGCCGAGGGTCACCCACGTAAATCAGCTGCCTATCCCCAAGAGAGTGATCCATCTATGGCCCAGCGGTGATCCCATCTCGCCGGCGTCGCTCGCGCATGTCAGCCGCAATTCCAGGCTGCTCAACGAGAGCGGCTTTGCTCATGTTCTTTACCTGTCCAACGCAAACTATGACGCCTTCGTCATGAATAGCCGCGCCTTGGCCCGCGTCGCTCCCGACCTGCAGGTATTGCCCCTCGAACACCAAGGTTTCTACCGCGAAATGGGGTACTCCAAGCGCTATTACGATGCCGCCATGGAGGGACCGGAGCGCGGGTCCTCACACATAACCGCAGCCAATGACATATTGAAATACCATGCGCTCTATCACGAAGGCGGCTTGTACATGGATATCAACAATGACATGCTGGCACCGTCTGATCATCCTGCGGCGGCAGGTATCGTCAATGCCCACGCACCCAGCGACTGGATCGGCAATGTGCCGTTGGAGGCATCGCCCGAGGGCCTATTGCTCGAGCAGCCGAGCTCCAACCCATTCAGAGGCGCGCATCAGCAATACAATACCAGCGTAATTGGCAGCCATCCCCGCAACCCGTCCTTGCGCAGGGTCATAGACGAAATGGAACGTCGGCTGGACACCCGCCCAGGATTCTTCAGCCAGAAACAGAACTGGCCGGCCCAAGGAGCCCGGGGCGCCAAGTACGCCACCTATGCCAAGGCGCTGAGTAACTTGACCGGTATTGAAATGTTCAATCACGTCGTTGACCGGGCCTTGCCTGCTTATCGGCAAATGAAACAGATATACAAGCTGCTCAGCTGCCCGCTGCTGGAGACACCTACGCTGCTGGGCGCGGACCTGAGGCCAGTGTCTGATGAAGAGCTGCAAGCCAGCCTCCAGTCACTGTTCCGCGTGAACCGAGTTGTGCGAGTGAACAACGGGTTCGCCTGGAGGAACCTGAATCACTGAGACAACGCTGGACGTGTGCCGGCCTGGGGCTCATAGCTCCAGGCCGGCACGCTTTCCGGGCTCCCGCCTCAAGTCGCTGTCAGCGCTGCCGTTATACTGGCAACAACGGGCGGACTGCATGACGACACGCAGCGCCACGCTGCGAACCAGGCGAGCTCGAAAGGTTGTAGACCCTACATGAGTGAAATCAACAGTCTCGGCGCACAAACCGCGATCAGCCCCCAGGCCATCAAGGCGGGCATGACCGGCGAACTGCTGCGCCTGACGCAACCGCAGCCCGGCTTGATGGCCCCCGGCGAGACCGCGCAGGCCGAGGTCATGTCGTTGCGCCAGGTGGGCCAGGACTTTCAGCTGGTGCTGCGGCTGATGCAGGCCAACGGCACCCAGACCCAGCTGCAAGCCAGCGCCAGCCAGCCCCTGCCCCAGGGTAGCCAGGTTACGGTCAGCCAGACCGAAAGCAACCGCCTGGCGATCATGCTGCAGCAGGCCAGCGCCAGCCAGGTCGCCACCCTCACTCAGCTGGACACCAGCAAGGTGCCGGTCGGCACCCTGCTGCAGGGCAAGGTCCTGACCAACCAGGCGCTGGCCCAGGCGCCCGGCCAGCCCGCCGTCTACCGGGCGCTGGTCAGCCTGCTGAACAGTGCCCAGGCCGGCGCAACCCTGAGCGTGGAAAGCCCGCGACCGCTGGCCGTCGGTAGCCTGCTCAGCGCGCTGGTGCAGGGCGACCAGTCGCTGCGTTTCGTACCGCTCAGCGGCCGCCAGGACCAGCTCAGCATTGCCCAACAGCTGCTGACCCAGCAAAACCGCCAGGCTTCGCTGCCCGGCCTGCTCAATGCCTTGCAACAGGTGGCCCACGACCCGGGCGCCGATGGCGAACTGCGAGCCAGCGCCGAACGCCTGCTGGCGGGCCTGCCAGAAGCCCGGCAACTGGGTGATGCCAAGGCAGTGGCCCAAGCCCTGAACAACAGCGGTACCTTTCTCGAAGCCAAACTGCTGGGCGGTCTCCCGGCCAGCGTCGCCACCGACCTCAAGGCGCACTTGCTGCGGCTGATCACCGTCGCGCCGGCCAGCATACCCGGGGCGCCCAACCTGGCGCCCGCCAGCCTGGCCGTAACCATGCCGGCCCTGGCCCGCAGCGCGCTGGGCATGCTCGAACGGGTCAGCCCCAAGCCGCAGCCGGGCGCATTCCCGCTGCCGTCGCGCCTGCTCAAGGCCATGGAAGACGAAGGCGACCTGCAACAACTGCTGCGCCTGGCCGCCGCTGCCGTGTCGCGCCTGCAAAGCCACGCCATGAGCAGCCTGCAACAAACCGGTACCCTGGAAAACGGCAACCTGCAGACCACCTGGCAAACCGAAGTGCCGATCCGTCACGGCCAGGAGTTCATCCCGTTGCAGGTCAAGCTGCAACGCGAGGAAACGCCACAACAGCAAGCCGACCGCCAGCAGGAATCAGCCGACCCGCTGCAAGCCCTGTGGCGTATCGAGCTGGCTTTCGACCTCTCGCCCCTTGGCCCGGTGCAGGTCCAGGCACAACTGAGCCAAGGCCGCCTGGGTGGCCAGCTTTGGGCGGAACGCGAGGCGACAGCCCGGCTGATCGACAGCCAGCTCGGCAGCTTGCGCGAACGCCTGTTGGCGCGGGGCCTGGATGTGGGTGATCTGGAATGCCATCCTGGTATCCCGCCACAAGGCCCGCGTACGCGGGTTGAACAACGCTGGGTGGATGAGAACGCATGACGCACCAACCTGCACGGCAGGCGATTGCCCTGTTCTACGACGGGCAGCAAGCCCCTACCCTCACCGCCAAGGGCGACGATGCGCTGGCCGAGGTCATCCTGGCATTGGCCCGCGAGCACGAGGTGCCGATCTACGAAAATGCCGAGCTGGTGCGCCTGCTGGCGCGCCTGGAGCTGGGGGACCAGATACCGGAGGCGCTGTACCTGACCATTGCCGAAATCATCGCCTTTGCCTGGCACCTGCGGGGCAAAGTGCCTGCGGGCTTCGATGACGAACCTGCCGCCCCAGGGCCTACCCCACCGCTGCTCGGAAGGCTGCCCGGAGGCGAAGGCGCCTGACCGCCATGGTATCCATGCAAATTGCCTTTTTGCGCCATGTTGGTAACGTGCCGTTCAAGGTCAGGCGCTTGGCGATGTAAGGAATACTGTAATGCGTACCATCTGGTTCTTGCTGCTCCCGGGCACCCACATCCTTGATCTAGGCGGCCCGCTACAAATCATGGCGAGCCTCGAAGAACTCCAGCTGGCACCGGTCAACGTACGTTGCATAGCCGCCAGACAACAGGTCAGCAGTTTTCAGGGCGTGACACTGAGTGGCCTGCACCAGTTGCCTGAGCGGCTCGCACCGCAGGACTTGCTGTTCGTGGTGGGCAACAAGCTCTCTGCGACACCCGCCGAAACAGCGATATTGACCGCCACCGCCCTGTGGCTGGCGAAGGTGGTCAGGCAAACGCCGGATATAAAGCTGTGCTCCATATGCACCGGTGCGTTCCTGCTGGGCGAAGCTGGCTTGCTGGATGGCCGACAGTGCACCACGCACCATCGTTACGTCGATTTGCTTCGAATGCGCTACCCAGCAGCCAAGGTGCTGGAGAACCGCCTGTTCGTCGAGGACGATGGCGTGTTCACCTCGGCAGGCGTGTCCAGCGGAACTGACCTGGCACTGCACATCGTCAGCCTGGAATTTGGCAAGGTCGTGGCCAACCAGGTGGCGCAGGAGCTGGTCATCTACCGGCGCCGCGCTGGCGAAGATGTGCAGCTGCGCGCGGCAGACCTGGCGCGCAATCACATCCACCCGTTGGTGCATGCGGCCCAGGACTACATCGATGCACACCTGGGCACCCACTTCAGCTTCGAACAACTGGCCAGCCAGTTCAATGTCAGCTACCGGCACCTGGCGCGACTGTTCCGCGACAATACCGGTCAAACGCTGCAGAGCTACCTGCGCACCCAACGCATCGACCTGGCCCGTGAGCTTTTGCGCAGCAGCCACCTCAACGTGGAACAGATTGCCGAACGTTGCGGCTACGGCAGCAGCCATGCCTTTCGCTTGGCATGGCGCCAGGAAATGCCGCAACCGCCCCTGCAGTTTCGCCACGCTCTCGCCCACGAGCGCGCCTAGATTTCGACTGCTACCGCTCGCTTATCGCAGTCGGGGCGAAGCTTTCGGTGAAAAACTTCACCACGGCCTGGCGCGAAGCGTCGCGCGCCGCCGGGTCAGGTGCCGAACGCCCCACGCCGCCCTGACCACGGTGCAGGAACGGGTCCTGATACTCCTGGGCGGCCTCCAGCCCGTTGAAACCGTGCTCTGCGCCGGGGTAAACCAGCACCTGCGCACGCGCCTGATCTTCGCTGGGCAGGTTTGAAATCAGCGCCGGGCAGGCACGCGGGTCATCGTCATACTGGTCGTTTTCGCCTACCAGCACCAGCAAGCGAGCCCGGGCCAGATGCTTGAAGGTATAACCTGGCACATGGTTGTAACCCCAGCACACGGGGTAAAACGCTGCCATCGAGATGGGGCGAATACCTGAGGCTTGCTCCAGCTCGTCGTTGATGGGCGCAGAGGCGGCGAGCATGGCCTGTACGCCCCCCCAGGAAAACCCGAGCACTCCCACGCGCTGGCCGTCGACGCCAGGCTGCTTGGCCAGGTAAGCCAGGGCGCCTGCCAGGTCCGGCAGGGTATCGTGCACGCGTGGCGGCCGCCCTTGTGCACCGCCAGTGAGCCTGCGCGCGCCCCACATGTCCAACTCCAGCGTTGCGATGCCGCGGGCATTGAGGTCACCGCCATGCAAGGGACCACGCGAATCCATACCCGCCGAGCCATGCAGGATGATCACAGCCGGTACCGGGCCCGCGGCCTTGGCCGGCAACGACAACACCGCCGGAACCCGAATCGGTATCGCCTTGCCGGCGGATGGCAGTGGCTGACTATAGAAAGAGACGAGCCGTTTGCTGACCGTGGCAACGGTGCCGCTATTGGTGGCAGCGACCTCAGCCCGGGCCGTTGCGAACTGAAGGGCACAGCCCAGCACCAAGCTGATGGTCATTACTTTGAACATCTGGTTACCCCTGAACGTCATGAGCGGGTGTTGAACCGGCACCCGATATAGAAAATTGGCGGCGCCCGGCATCAGCCACACATCGCCATTACTGCCAGGCCGTCGACATGCCATTGGGGGAATGCCAACGGGTCGAGCATCGCCATGCCCGCCATCACGCAACTCGCCAGCGCGAAAGCCACGGCATAGAAACGCACTTCCTTCGCGCAGGCCGTGCCATACACCGCGATCAATGCAAGGATCTGCACGCCCACGGCGAACACGCCAATGCCGAATCCTGAAGCGAGCAGTTCAGCCATTGAATACCGCGTTCCGGTTATGGCCGATCGGCGCTGCCATGGATGTTTGCAAGGACACGGCCTGGAAAGCCTGTTGCAGGTCGGCCTTGATATCGTCCACACGCTCCAGTCCGACGCACAACCTGATCAAACCATCCGAGATACCCGCCTGATGCCGCGCCTGTGCGTCCAGCCGCCCGTGTGTAGTTGTAGCTGGATGCGTGACCATGCTGCGGGTGTCGCCAATGTTGGTACAGCGCGCCACGCAACGCAGTTGGTCAATCCATTGCCAAGCTGCGGCCTGGCCCCCGACGATCTCGAAAGCCAACAGTCCGCCATGGCCGTCCTGCTGGCGGCATGCCAATGCATGCTGGGGGTGGTGCTCCAGGCCGGTGTAATGCACCGCGGTCACCAGCTCCTGATGGCTAAGCCAGCGGGCCAGCTCGAAGGCGCTCTGCTGTGCCCGCATCATCCTGACTTCGAGGGTTTCCAGGCTTTTGAGCAGCAGCCAGGCGTTGAACGGGCTGCAAGAAATGCCCAAGGTACGCAGAACACCCCGCAACACCTGCATCAGGCTTTGCGACCCCGTCACGACGCCCGCCAATGCACGCCCTTGGCCATCCATGTACTTGCCAGCGGAGTGGATGACCAAATCCGCTCCCAGTGTGTGTGGCCGCTGAAAAACCGGGGTCAGCAAGGTGTTGTCCACCACCAGCAACGCCCCTTTTTCATGTGCCAGCGAGCTTACCGCGCGGATATCACCGATTTTCAGCAGCGGATTGGAGGGCGACTCCAACACCACCAGACGGGTCCTGCCGTCGATTGCCGACTTCCACTGCGCCAGGTCTGTCAAATCGACGAACCGGGCCTCGATCCCGAAACGGGCCATGTAGTAGCTGAAGGCATTGACGGTAGTGCCGAACACGTCACGGCTGCAGACGATGTTGTCGCCTTGCTGGAGAAAGGCGTGACAAAGCGCGGTGAAAGCGCCCATGCCGGAAGCGAACGCCACTGCGCTTTCAGCGTTTTCCAACGCTGCCACACGGCTTTCAAACGCTTGAACGGTCGGGTTGGTGAAGCGGCTGTATACATTGCCCTGCTGTTGCCCGCTGAAGCGCTCGCAAGCCTCTTTCGCTGAAGCGAAGGTGTAGGCGGACGTCATGGCCAACGGCTCGCAGAACACATCGGTCAGGTCGCTGACCCGGTTAGCATGCAGTGCCCCAGTTGCATTGAAATCAGTTGCGTTGAAATCATCCAGGCCAATCACGGTCGATTGCATGGTTTTGCGCCTCCTTGTTTGCATTGAACAATGCGCAATTGATTGGTGGACTATTCAGGTTCAGCGAGTTGAGCAGCCAGGGTTTCGCTTGATGGGCGAACCGCTATCAGCCACAACGATGCCAGGGCAGCCACCGCCGTGGCCGTGGCCAGGCCGGCCAAGGTCAGCTGATAGCTTTGATGCCGGTCGAAATCCAGTGCGCCCAGCTGCGTGGCCACCAACGCGCCAAGTTGATGTACCAGGAACAGCATCCCGAACACCTTGCCTTTGATTTCGGCGCCATACAGCGCGAAGCAGAAGGCAGATGTGAGCACCACCGTTCCAAGGTAACTGGCGCCAAACAGCACAGCGAACACGTACGTTCCGAGGGGCCCGGGCGTGGTCAGCAGCACGATGACCGCAGCGGTTCGCAGCAGGTAAAACATCATCAGCAGCAGGCCCTTGTTGTAGCGGGTAGCCAACCAACCCGCGAGCAGGCCGCTGACCAGCTCCAGCACACCTAACAGGCTCAGGCCGCTGGCCTGCACCGAACTGGGCAGCGCCTCACCCTGCCAGAACGACACCAGATGAACATCGATGAACGCCATGGTGGCACCACAACTGGCGAAACTGAGGGCCAGCACGAAGAAGCGCGGGTCACGCAGCAGAAACATCACCGGATGCCTGACCTTTGCCGCCTGCGGGTCGGGCTTCAACGGCACGGTGCGGGATACCCAATACAGCGCCAGGCTCAAAGGCACCAGAAAGATCAGGCCAACCCAGGAGAACACCGACTGCCAGGGCACGCTCTGCTGCAGCATGATCCACAACGGCGACAGCACGATGAAGCCAATGGAGGTGCCGTTGGTGACGAATGCGAAAGCGAAGGCCTTGAACCGTTCAGCGACCAGGCGATCGACCAGAATACCCATGGGTACATAGGTCATCGCAGCGAGGGCAAAGGCGCCGAGCAGGCCGTACAACAGGGTGAACACCAGCAGGTGCGTGCCTGCGAATGTCACGCCCAGCAGCACCACCCCGCCGCTGACACTGCCCAGGGCCACCGTGCTCAAGGGCCCAACCCTGTCGCTCAGCCACCCCACCACGGGCGATACCAGGCCAATGGTCAGGACGAACAGCGATCCTGCGGTAGCCAAGGCTGCGCGCCCCTCGCCAAAGTGGGAGGCCAGGTCGACGAAGTAGACTTGGTACAACCCCTTCAAGGCGCTGGACAGAAACATCACCACGAAGCCGACGACCAGCACCGAGACGATCAAGGTAGAGCTGAATTTCTGTTTCATGGCCAATCCTTATCGTGTGGGCATTACACCGCCTCGGCTTGCGGAGCTCGGCAATACGCCTGGTACATGTTTTCGTACATCGCGTAGAACAGCTGGCAGGTGTGGTCTACAGCCTGCAACGCCTCTTCTTGCATCTGCGCCGTGCTGCACAACTGCGAGACAAGGTCCAAGCCTTCATTGACGTGGCCCACGTCTTCCTTCTGGTGCACCGAGAAGAACAGCAAGTCTTGTTCGGCCAGGCCATAGGCACGCCCCAGCAACACATGCCGTGCATCTCCAGCGACGGTCTCGAGGTTTTGCCCTTCGCTGGCGATCATCACTGCTGCCGCACCAATGTGATAACGCGCCGGGTCACGTACCGCCTGCAGGCGGAAATCGATCAGTTCCCAGGTGGCTGGCAGCGGCTGCTCGGCATCACGCTCGGCATCGCTGATGCCGAGCGCCCTCAGGAAATTCTGCATGAGCACGACATGGTTGTCGGTGCGGGAAAGCCGGCCGGTTTCTTCTTCGAAACAATTGGTGATCAGTGCCCGCTTGTGGGCAGGCAACGGGCAATGAAAGAACAAGTGCTCGACATAGGTCAGGAAGTACTTGGTGAGCTGATAGCCTTGCAACGCGACCTTGCGCAGCAGCGGCCTGTTGCCCTCAGGCGCAAGCAGTTCCTTGAATATCGGGTGGGACAGGGTCAGATGGTGGTGCAGTTTCTGCTCCAGCTGATCGCGAAAGGCTGCAGTAGATAAGGCCATTCAGGGTGTTCCTTGGGTGAGAGAGACAGGTGCCGTTGACCGCGATGGCCACAGGCAGAGTCGACGAAGGGCAACTCAGTCCAGGTTGAGTCGCAGCGCAAGGCTTTCCACGGGCTGGGCCATGTAATGGCCGCGATGCTTCACGCCATCGACACGTGCGTAGTCGTCCAGCACGCCGTAGGTCTGGAAGCCGAAGGTTTGCCATAACCGGTGTGCACGGGTGCCCTCGCGTACATCCAGGGTCAACAGCTCGATACCTTGGGCCTGGCACAGGCGCACGACTTCGCTGAAAGCCCGTGCCACCAGGCCGGTCCCGCGATAGGCCGGGTGCACCACGCCCTTGCTCAGGTCGGCAATATGCCGGCAGTTCGGCATGCTGCTGCGCGAAACAATGACCAGGCAGGCCGGCCCCGCCATTGCCTGGCCGAGCAGGACATGGGTATTGCCGCCATGGATGCGCTCTTGCAACGAGGCCGTGAATTCGACGCTCTGCCCGGCAGACATCTCATGCTCGTAACCCAGAACACCGCCATCGCCAACCGTGCTGTTGATCAGTTGCATGATGGCCGGCGCGGTATCGCTGTCGGCCTGACGCAACCACTGCAACTGTGGCTCGCCAGGGGCCACCTGCTTTGAAGAGAGGGTGTTCATTGCGTAAATCCCTTGTGCGTACAAGCTGGGATTTAAACGTTTAAGTGCGATGCCGGGTAAGAAGGGAACCGGACAGGAAGCGGAAGGATAGTGACATCCACGACCAAAATGCCATCAGCACCCGAGGGCCAGGGGGTGACGAGATCGGCCAGGCGCCGTACCGACATATCTACCACCGTCTTTTCGTGCCCCTGCTTCAACCTTGCCGGCTTCATCTCAGCGCAAGGTACCCCCATGCATTCGACTCGCATCAACGTGATGGGCACGCATTACGTTATAGACCACCTCGGCCATGTGCCTCGCCCCGATCGTGAAGCCAACCGCGCCATCCGCCAATGGCTCGCAAAGCAAGGCCATGACCTGGACCCGGACCAGCTCGACGTCGTTACCCTTCACTATTGCCCGGACGGCGCAGGTGGCCATCTGGCCGCAATCAGCCAGCGCACCAGCCTGACTCAGGCACTGCTGGGCAACTGGCAGGGTGAGTCTGCCAGTGACATGTTCGGCAAGCTGCTGCAAGCACCGTGGGCCGGTGCGTTACCCGCAGGCCCGATACGATTGGTGGGAACCCTCCCGCAACCCGTCTTCAATCACTACGGGGCGCCCTTCGAAGTATTCAACGGCCTATTTCGGCGCACTACCCCGCAACGCTACGACGCTTCCACCCATTTGCCGGTAAGCGCCGAAGCCTTCCAGCAGTTCATCAGCAACCTGGACTTCCAGCAGCCTTTCAAGGCGGCGCTGGATGTGTACTGGCGTGACCATCTGCACAGTCACAGGCTGGCGCTTAAGCTCAACTTCATCGCAGCCTGCAACAGACAGGTCAGCGAGGGCAGCCTCAGCGAGCCTGCACGGCAACTGGTCTGGCAAGCGGCCGGGCTGATGCCACGGCGTAACAGGCTGCGATGCAGTACCTTGAGCATCTACGGCTATGCAGCGACCGACCTGCTGTACCTGAACGACCCCGCCACCGACCTGACGGTGCTGTACGTACCTGGCAACAGCTCACCGTTGCTGACGTTCAGCAGCGAACGAGAATTGAAGGCCTGGGTTGGCGAACAATGCAAAGACCCGAACAAACGCCAGGCCCTGAAACAGCATTTTCGCCTGGCAGATTGCCCGCAAGGCCTCGACTTCAGCGGCCTGGACACTGCCATGGAGGGGCTGGGCGCCTACCCTGAACGGCACCTGCTGCCTCCCGAACACGGCTATTTCAACGACGACGGCACCTGGCCGCCGCAGACCTATGTCAACTATCGACCTACCAGGTACAACCCAAGGATCAAGGGCGACCTTTTCCAGGCATTGGCCGAGCGCCAGCGTCAGCGCAGCTACGACGACGCCGCGTTTCTGATCACGGCTGACAGCGAAGTCATCAAGGCCAGGTGGCGTGGCTACCTGGCCACTACGCTCAACCTGCTGGCGCCACTGTGCCTGGTGGTACCCGGCCTGGGGCCGCTGCTGGCCATCGGTGGCATCGCCCAGCTTGGCCTGGGGCTCGACCAGGCAATCAACGGCAAGTCACTGCAGCAACAGCAAGAAGGTATCGGCAACATCACCTGGGGCCTGTTCAACGCCTTGCCCCTGGCAGCAGGCGCTGCCGCAAGGGGCAAGGCACTGTTCGAATTCAAGGTCGAGGGTTTCGCGCCGCCGACGCGGCTGAATGAACAGATCGGCTACCCTCTGAGCCCACTCTCGCCACCGCGCTTTCCCGAGCCCGAGGGCGCAAGCTACTTCCATATCACCGACCCGATAGAGCCACTGCCTGACTGTGACCAGGCGGTTGCCGACGCAGTCATTCGTACGCCCCAGTACGATGGTGAGCCAGACACCCTGGCAGCGAACATCAAGGGCTACAACGCCAGAATGATCTACGACATGGAGCGGGATGTTTTCATTCGGGCCGAAGACCTGAACCAGGTCGACCCTGTAGGCTTCGTGGCGGTACCCGACAGCCGGAACCTGAGCCCCGCGCCGCAAGGGCGCGTGGTTACCCATGCAATGCGCAACCGCACCCTGCGGGCGCTGGGCGTGGACCTGCCATTGCCGCTACAGGTACCTGCCAGAGCGCCGGGCAGTTGGCCAATACCCAAACGCATCTCCTGCATCTGGGTCGGTGACCGGGTCATCGGCCCGGAGCTGCTGGCCAATCTGGGCCAGAACGCAGCGCAGTTGCAAGACAGCGAATACAGCATACGGTTGTTCCTTTCCAGCACTGCCCGGCACGCCTATGCCGAAAACCTGGAGCTGCTGGCCAGTCATGCTCCGGGCTTGCAAGTTCTGCCGCTGGAGGAGCAGGCCTTCTTCAGGGCTTTTCGACAAAGCAGATACTACGCGCAGTACGACGCTGCCCTGGATGGCAACGGCGGCGTTGCCAGCAACTATGCATCGGCATGCGATGTGCTGCGCTACCCGATGCTGCACCACGAAGGTGGCTTGTACATGGATGTCGATGACACCTTGCTCGCGCCAGGCGAGTACTCATTGATCATCGACGGGCAACCGGTAGGTCCCGCCGGTGAACCCATCGATCAGGTCGAACTGAGCACGGACGCCACAGGGCTGCTGCTGGTACCGCCCATGTCCAATGAAAAGATGAGCATGAACAGCCTCTACAATTCCAGCCTTATCGGCAGCCACCCCGGCAACCCCACGCTGGAGGCCATTTCCGAAGAGATGTGCGCACGCTACCAGCTCAATCGCGACTTCTACGACAGCAAGCCCAGCCTGGCTGAAGACCCGGGGAATTTCTATGAGTATGCCAGGCGCCTGAGCTACCTCACCGGCCCTGCCCTGCTCAGCGACGTGGTCGATCGGCAACTGCCGAGCCTGCGCATCCTGCGACAGCTCACCAATCTCTATGGGATGCCGCGCATCAATGCCTACCGGTTCGTCGATCTGCCACGCATGCGCGATTCCGTGCGTACGCTCCTGCCCCTGAACCGCTTCGCCACTGTCGGTGGCAACCATTCCTGGAGCCGAACATGAACCCGCGCCAACCTGTGGTCGGCGCAGCCGGCCAAGACTACGTCAAGGCAATGCTGGGTTCCGTGCCTCGCCCTGACCGCAGTGCCAGTGCAGCCATCCGCGAATGGGCCAGCCAGCAGCGGCTGGACGTGGAACCCGACAACACGCTTGCAGTGACCTTGCATTGCAAATTCGTTCCCAAGCGGGGCTGGCTGGCCAAGATCGTCCAACAAATGAGCCTGACCGAAGCGCTACTTGGCAACTGGCAGCAAAGCGGCTACTCCAAGGTTGCCGAGCAAACCGCGCAGTTGCTGCTAAGAGGCGGGACGGCCACCGTCGACCTGCTTGGTGTACTGCCAGAGCTTTCCCTGCCACACGGTCGAGCGCCCTGGGCCCAGGCCTTCAGCAATGGTCAGGTGACGATCGTCGATGAATTGCCAGGAAGTGGCCTGGACCACGACATCGATGTGCACACCGAATTCCATGGCCTTTTCCGCCAGACCGCACCCATGCGCTACGACGCCAGCACTTATGTGCAGTTCGACGCCGCGACCTTCCAGTCCTTCATCTGGCAACTCGACTTCCAGGGTGTATTCAAACGCCAGCTCGATGACTTCTGGGCCCATGCCGCCAGCCAGTACAGCGTCAGCGCGTGCATCGCATTCCTCGCTGCCTGCAACCGGCAGGCATTGCGGGGCAACCTCAGTGAACAGGGGCGCAGCCTGGCGTGGCGGGCGGCAGGCGTGGAACGCTGGCACCACGGCGCCAGCCTCAGTGCCAACGGGGTAGACGCCAGGCTGCTGAACATCAATGGCTACCCATCAAGCGACATCCTTTGCCTGAGCGATATGCGCAGCCGCCTGACCTTGCTGTACCTACCGGGCAATGCGGCGCCGTTGCATGAGTTCGCCAACCCGGGCGCGATGCGTGCGTGGCTTGCCAGGCAGTGCCGCGACGCCGACAAACGGGCGGCCCTGCTTGCCCACTTCCGGGCCTGCGATATTCCGGACAGGATTGGCCGGTCGGGGTTGCGTCGGGTACTTCAGGGCATGGGCGATTTCCCACCCCGCCAGATCATCCTGCCTGCAACCAGCGTGTATCGCCTGGCCAGGGTATGGAACCCGCATACCCTGATCAACTACAAGGCGGACACCTTCAGCCCGCGCATCGAATACAACCTGTTCGAGGCATTTACGGTGGCACAACGTCAACGCAGCCAGGCTGACGCCGACTTCCTGATCACGCGGGACAGTGAAGTGACCAAGGCCGCATGGCGCCGCTATTTCTACCTGACCATGAACCTCGCCGCACCGTTTCTGCTGGTGGTCCCCGGACTGCTACCGCTGGCTGCTGTGGCGGGGGTCGCCCAATTTACAGTGGGCTTGGACCAGGCGCTGCACGCCAAGGATCCGGACCAACAGCTCGAAGGCGCCGAGCAAGCCGTGTTCGGTCTGCTGAACGCAGCCCCGGGGCTGGCGCGCGGGGTCAAGGCGACCAAGGCGCTGTTCGGCCGACGCCCTATTGGCTTCATCAAACCGGTGAGGCTCAACGGCCGCACAGGCTACCCGCTGAGCCCGGTTTCGCCGCCGCGCTGGCCTGGGCCTGCGATGACACCCTATTTCCAGGACTTGGCAGTAGCGGGTGACCAAGTGGCCACCACCTTGCCCGGCGCGGACTCACACGTTGCCCGCTGCGTAACGCGGCGCAAGGCATTCGGCACAGGTGACGAACTGATCGGCGATGCGGGGAATGGCCCACACCCGCTGTACTACGACGCCCGACAGGACAGTTTCGTGCTCAAGTACCCCAACGGCACACGCGGCGCCCAGCACTATGTGGCCAGCGCCGATCCGCTGCAGTCCTCGATCAGCCGACTGCTGCCCGATACGGACCCGTTGCGGGAAATCAGCCCGACATCGCGCTCGCGCACGCTGCGGGCACTGGGTATCGATCTGCAGCTGCCCGTCGACCTCGATGCACTGGGGACTGCACCAGGCATACCCGTCCCCAGACAGGTATTACACATCTGGCTGGGTGACAGGATGATCGCCGGTGATTACCTGGCTGCGCTCGACAACAACGTGCAGGCACTGCGCAACAGCGATTTCACGCTCAAACTCTACCTGTCCAACGCCAACCCTCAGGCATTCGAACGTAACATGACCCTGCTGCAGCCCCGCATCGACAGGGGATTGAAGGTTGCAGTACTGGAGCAGCAGACTTTCTATCATCAATTCGCGGCAAGTGAATACTTCGACCAGTACCAGGCTGCGCTGGAAGGGAATGGCGGTGTGGCGAGCAACTTCTCCTCGGCCTCGGACATCTTGCGCTACCGCGTCCTGCACAGCGAAGGCGGCATCTACCTGGATATTGACGACCATCTGCTGGTCGAGCCGGACGCAACCGGGCAGCTGCGGGCAAAGATCGACAGCGTACCGCTCACCACGCCCCTCGACGGGCTGCTGTTGAGGAGCCCGGTGTGCAATGCGCAATTGGGCATGTATACAAGCTACAACACCAGCATGATTGGTAGCCGCGCTGGTAATCCGGTGCTGAACGCCATTTCCGACGAGATCCTGGCGCGCTACCTCACCCCGGAGGGCCAGGCGTTCTACAAAGTCCCCAAACCTCCGCGACAGCATGCGGCGGCATTCCAGGCCTATACCGAAAGACTCAACAGACTAACCGGGCCCGCGGTGCTCAACCATGTGATCGACCAACGTCTACCTGAGCTCTACACCTTCAGGCAGGTGGCGGACCTGGCAAACATGCACACCCTGAACTACGACGCGCTGCTGGATGAAGCAGCACAACGGCGTGCAGAGCTGCGGTTGCTACCCCTGGAAGAGGTCGCAATGGCCGGAAACGCTCAGGGTTACTGACGGCCGGACGGGCTTGCGCGGCCGCTGTGCCTGGGGCCGCACAAGACTCATGGCAATCAGTTGCCGCGATGCAGCTTGCTCATCAGCTCTGCCTCGGCTTGGGTCAGGCCGCAGCTTTCGGTCAGCTCGGCCACGCTGGCGCCCATGCCCACCAGCTTGGCCGCCTGGGTGAAGGTGACGTTGTGCGGGTCGCGCTGTTCCAGTTGCTGGATCTTGTCGGGCAGCGGCGCAACCGCCACGCGCAAGTCATGCAGCGCCTCGCCCATGCGCACGGTACCGTTCTGGTAATCATCCAGGCGCTTGGCCAGGTCCTTGATGCGCTGGTCACGCAGCGCGTCACCCGCTGCCTGCTGCGCAGCCAGCTCGCGCTGGCGCTTGCTGTAGTTGAGGAAAAACCACAGGCTCAGCGCCCAGACCAGCGCCAGGAAGATGACAGCAACCTCGAGGATCAACTCAGATGTTCTCCAGCTCGGACCACTCTTCCTCGGTCATCATCTTGTCCAGCTCGACCAGGATCAGCAGTTCGCCGTTCTTGTTGCACACGCCCTGGATGAACTTGGCCGACTCTTCGTTACCCACGTTCGGCGCGGTCTCGATCTCGGACTGGCGCAGGTAGACCACCTCGGCCACGCTGTCGACCAGGATACCGACCACTTGCTTGTCGGCCTCGATGATGACGATACGGGTGTTGTCGGTGACTTCAGTCGGCATAAGGCCAAAGCGCTGGCGGGTGTCGATCACGGTCACCACGTTGCCGCGCAGGTTGATGATGCCCAGCACGTAGCTTGGTGCACCCGGCACCGGGGCGATCTCGGTGTAGCGCAACACTTCCTGCACCTGCATCACGTTGATGCCGTAGGACTCATTGTCCAGACGGAAGGTAACCCATTGCAGGATCGGATCTTCGGAACCTTGTGCAGACGACTTTTTCATTCCCCTACCCTCAAAATCCGCCATAGGCGGTGTGTTCGGTTTCATTTCTGTTTGGCGTGCATCTGCTTGACCGCACCACTGGCGATCAGCTCGGCCAGTGCAGCGACGTCGAGCAGCGCACACATGTGTTCAATAACCGTGCCGGCCAGCCACGGGCGCTGGCCACGCTGGCTGCGCCACTTGATCTCGGACGGGTCCAGGCGCAGCGAGCGGCTGACCTGGTGTACGGCCAGCCCCCATTCGTAGCCCTGCACGGAAATCACGTACTGCAGGCCCTGGCGAAAATCATCGCGGTAGCGATCGGGCATCACCCAGCGCGCGGTGTCCAGCACCTTCAGGTTGCCGGCCTGGCAGGTCAGGATGCCGAGAAACCAATCCGGCTGGCCGAATAGTGGTGTCAGTTCCTGGCCGGCCAGGGTGTAGATCGAGCCCAGGCACACCAGCGGCACCGCCAGGGTCAGGCCCGCCACGTCGAACAGCAGGCATTCGAACGGCTCGGCGGCCCAGACCGGGCGGCCATCGACCGTGGCCGGGGGCACGGGTACCTGCGGCGCCGGCAGGTGTACGTCCACCAGCGGCACGGCCGCCTCCACGGTCTGCTCCTCGACCAGCACCGGGATGCTGGCCTCGGCCACCACCTCGCGCTCGACCACCGTCACTACCGGTGCCTCCACCGGCATCACCTGTGGCAGCACCGCCAGCCTGGGCTCGGCGAACGGCCGTGGTGCGGGGCTGACGGTTGCTTCGGCTGACGCCGGCCTGGCTTGCTGCAAGGCATCACGCACCTGCTCTTCGCGCACCGCTTCGGCGAACTCGTCCGCCGCCGCTGGCGCCTCGAACAGGTCTTCGGCTTCGGTGGCTTCCTGCAGCAGGCCGTCGAGGTACGACTGTAGGGCCATCTGTGGCCGCGTACTGGTTTGCCGGGTCTGGGTCATCAGGCCACCTGCGCTGCAGTCTTGTAGGTCAGCAGGTGCTTGAGCAGCGCCCTGTAGGCAACCAGCCCGCGGCTCTTGCTGTCGAATTGCGAGGGCGTGACGCCCTTGCGGCTGGCATCGCGCAGGCGCGTATCCACCGGGATGTAGCCCTGCCACACATGCTGGCCGTAGGTGTCACGCAGCAGCTTGAGCGTGGCCAGCGAGGCCTGGGTGCGGCGGTCGAACAAGGTCGGCACTATCTGGTACGGCAGCGCCTGCTTGCGCGAGCGGTTGACCATGGCCAGGGTCCCGACCATGCGCTCCAGGCCCTTGACCGCGAGAAATTCGGTTTGCACCGGAATCACCAGCTGCTGGCTGGCTGCCAGGGCATTGACCATCAGCACACCGAGCAAGGGTGGGCTGTCGATCAGGGCATAGTCGAAATCCTGCCACAGCTGCGCCAGACTCTTGGCGATTACCAGGCCCAGGCCGTTCTGCCCCGGTGACTGGCGCTCCAGCACTGCCAGCGCGGTACTCGACGGCAACAGCGAGATGCGTTCGTCACTGGTGGGCAGCAGCAGTTGCCCCGGTAGGCCCTCGGGCACCGCGCCCTTGTGCAGGAACAGGTCGTAGCAGCTGTGCTCCAGGGCATCGGGGTTGTGCCCGAAATAGCTGGTCATCGAGCCGTGCGGGTCGAGGTCGACGACGACCACGCGCTTGCCGGCCTCGGCCAGCAGGCCGGCCAGGGCGATGGTAGTGGTGGTCTTGCCGACGCCACCTTTTTGATTGGCTACTGCCCAGACTCTCATCAAGCAAACTCTATCTATTGATTTGGCAGGGACACTGCTGGGGCAACTGTCTTGCTCAACATCGGAAAGCTGGCGCGATCCCTGTGGGAGCGGGTTTACCCGCGAACACAGGCGCAGCCGGTGCCATGCACCGTGTCACCTTCTTCGCGGGTGAACCCGCTCCCACAGAGGACCGCGCTACATTCAACTACTTGGCAGCGTCGGGGAATTGACGAATCACTGCCCCGCCACCGTTGCTGGCGTTGCCGGTGCACTTTGTGTGCCAGCCCGGCGCAATGCAGCATCCGGCGTGGCATTGGCACTGCCCGAGCCAGTCAGGCTGCGGCGCACTTCGAGGTTGCGCGAAATCACCAGCACCACGCGTCGATTGCGCGCACGGCCTTCGGCAGTGTCGTTGCTGGCAACCGGCTGGTACTCGCCATAGCCGACCGAGGCCATGCGTGCCGGGTTGACCCCTTCCATGGCCAGCAGGCGCACGATGCTTGCCGCCCGAGCCGAAGACAGCTCCCAGTTGGTCGGGTACTGCGCAGTGCGGATTGGCAGGTTGTCGGTAAAGCCTTCGACGTGCACCGGGTTGGCGAACGGTTTGAGAATGCCGGCCACCTTCTCGATGATCGCAAATGCCTTGTCGCTGGGCATGGCATCGCCACTGCCGAACAGCAACGAGGAATTGAGCTCGATCTCGATCCACAGCTCATTGCCACGCACAGTCATCTGGTCGCTTTTGATCAGGTCGCCAAAGGCATCGCGCACGTCATCGCTGATGGTTTTCAGTGGGTCGATACTGGTCGCCCCAAGGCCGGCATCGGTCTGCTCGCTGTCCTTCACCAACGGCTCGGCCGGGCGCACGCTCAGCGGCCGCTCTTCACCGATGGGGATCGGCTTCATGCTGCGCTCGGGGTCGTTGAACACCCCGAGCAAGGCCTGGGAAATGACCTTGTACTTGCCCTCGTTGATCGAGGAAATCGAGTACATCACCACGAAAAAGGCGAACAGCAGAGTAATGAAGTCAGCGTACGACACCAGCCAGCGTTCGTGGTTTTCGTGCTCCTCGGTATGACGACGGCGACGCATGGGTTACTCCATGAAGCCTTGCAGCTTCAGCTCGATCGAGCGCGGGTTCTCACCCTCGGCAATCGACAGCAGGCCCTCGAGCAGCATCTCGCGGTAGCGCGACTGGCGCATGACGATGGCCTTGAGCTTGCTGGCGATCGGCAGCAGCACCAGGTTGGCGCTGGCCACGCCGTAGATGGTCGCGACAAAGGCCACGGCAATGCCGTTGCCCAACTGCGACGGGTCGGCCAGGTTGCCCATCACGTGAATCAGGCCCATCACCGCACCGATGATGCCGATTGTCGGCGCGTAGCCGCCCATGCTCTCGAACACCTTCGCGGCCTGGATATCACGGCTTTCCTGGGTCAGGAAGTCGACTTCGAGGATGCTGCGGATGGCCTCCGGCTCGGCACCATCCACCAGCAGCTGCAGGCCCTTGCGCGCATAAGGGTCAGGCTCGCTGTCAGCCACCCCTTCCAGGCCCAGCAGGCCTTCCTTGCGCGCGGTCAGGCTCCAGTTGACGACGCGGTCGATCCCGCCCGCCAGGTCGACCCGTGGCGGAAACAGGATCCAGCGCAGAATCTGCAAGGCACGCTTGAACGACGACAGCGGCGACTGCAGCAAGGCCGCCGCCAGGGTGCCGCCCAGCACGATCAGTGCCGCCGGGCCATTGATCAGGGCGCCGACATGGCCGCCTTCGAGGAAGTTGCCACCGACGATGGCGACAAACGCGAGGATCAGGCCGATCAGGCTGAGCACGTCCATCAGACGCACGCCTCCACCAGGTGCTTGCCGATTTCGTCCAGGCTGTACACCGCGTCGGCCAGGTTGGCCTTGACGATGGCCATGGGCATGCCATAGATCACGCAGCTGGCTTCATCCTGGGCCCAGACCGTGCTGCCGCCCTGCTTGAGCAGGCGCGCCCCTTCACGACCATCGGCACCCATGCCGGTAAGCACCACCGACAGCACCTTGTCGCCATACGACTTGGCCGCCGAGCCGAAGGTGATGTCCACGCACGGTTTGTAGTTCAGACGCTCGTCACCGGGCAGGATTTTCACCGCGCCACGGCCGTCGATCATCATCTGCTTGCCACCTGGGGCCAGCAGGGCCAGGCCCGGGCGCAGCATGTCGCCGTCCTCGGCTTCCTTGACGCTGATGCGGCACAGCTTGTCCAGGCGCTCGGCAAAGGCCTTGGTGAACGCCGCCGGCATGTGCTGGATCAGTACGATCGGCGCCGGGAAGTTGGCCGGCAGCTGGGTCAGCACCCGCTGCAGGGCGACCGGGCCGCCCGTGGAGGTACCGATGGCCACCAGTTTGTATGGCTTGCGCTTGGGTGCCGGCGAATGCGCTGGCGCCGCTGCCGGGGCCGCTGCACGGGCAGGCGCAGGCGTGCGCGCCGCTGCCGGGCTGGCGAAACTGCTGGCAGCTGCGTGACCGCTGCCTGCTGGCGCGGGTACGGGTGCGGCAACCGGCGCATGGCTGGCGTAGCTGCCAAAACGGCGGTTGCTGCGGGAAATGGTATGCACCTTCTCGCACAGCAGTTGCTTGACCTTGTCGGGGTTGCGCGAGATGTCCTCGAAGTTCTTCGGCAGGTAATCCACCGCACCGGCATCCAGCGCATCGAGGGTGACACGGGCGCCTTCATGGGTCAGCGACGAGAACATCAACACCGGCGTCGGGCAGCGCTGCATGATGTGCCGCACCGCGGTGATGCCGTCCATCATGGGCATTTCGTAGTCCATGGTGATGACATCGGGCTTCAGCGCCAGCGCCTGGTCGATTGCTTCCTTGCCGTTGGTCGCGGTACCCACTACCTGGATCGTCGGATCCGCCGAGAGGATTTCCGAGACGCGGCGGCGGAAGAAACCGGAATCATCCACCACCAGGACCTTGACTGCCATAAACACTCCATTAGGCGGCGCAACCCGCCAGGGTGCGCCACCGAAATCAAATACGCCGCGCGGCGTAACGCTTGAGCATGCTCGGGACGTCGAGAATCAACGCGATGCGACCGTCGCCGGTGATGGTGGCCCCGGACATGCCCGGGGTGCCCTGCAGCATCTTGCCCAGCGGCTTGATTACCACTTCTTCCTGGCCAACCAGTTGATCGACGACAAAGCCGATGCGCTGGGTGCCGACCGACAGGATCACCACGTGGCCCTCGTGCTGCTCTTCGTGCACCTGGCCCTGGACCAGCCAGCGCTTGAGGTAGAACAGCGGCAGCGCCTTGTCGCGTACGATCACCACTTCCTGGCCGTCGACCACGTTGGTGCGCGACAGGTCGAGGTGGAAGATCTCGTTGACGTTGACCAGCGGGAAGGCAAACGCCTGGTTGCCCAGCATCACCATCAGGGTGGGCATGATCGCCAGGGTCAGCGGCACTTTGATGACGATCTTCGAGCCTTGGCCCTTGGCCGAGAAGATGTTGATCGAGCCGTTGAGCTGGGAGATCTTGGTCTTCACCACGTCCATGCCCACACCACGACCGGACACGTCGGAAATCTCGGTCTTGGTCGAGAAGCCCGGGGCGAAGATCAGGTTGTAGCAGTCCGACTCGCTCAGGCGCTCGGCGGCATCCTTGTCCATCAAGCCCTTTTCCACGGCCTTGGCGCGCAGGATGTTGGGGTCCATGCCCTTGCCGTCGTCAGAGATCGACAACAGGATGTGGTCGCCTTCCTGCTCGGCCGACAGCACCACGCGGCCGGTACGCGCCTTGCCGGAGGCTTCACGCTCCTCGGGCATCTCCACGCCATGGTCGACGGCGTTGCGCACCAGGTGCACCAACGGGTCGGCCAGCGCCTCGACCAGGTTCTTGTCGAGGTCGGTCTCTTCGCCGACCAGCTCCAGGTTGATTTCTTTCTTGAGCTGGCGGGCCAGGTCGCGCACCAGGCGCGGGAAGCGGCCGAAGACTTTCTTGATCGGCTGCATGCGGGTTTTCATCACCGCAGTCTGCAGGTCGGCAGTGACCACATCGAGGTTGGACACGGCCTTGGACATGGCCTCGTCACCGCTGTTAAGGCCCAGGCGCACCAGACGGTTACGCACCAGCACCAGCTCGCCGACCATGTTCATGATCTCGTCCAGGCGCGCGGTATCAACCCGCACAGTGGTTTCCGCTTCGCTGGCGCCATGCTTGTCGGCGGCCGGGGCCGGGGCGCGGGGTGCTGCGGCAGGTTTGCTGGCAGGCGCCGGCGCCGGTGCCGGAGCAGCAGCTGCTGGCTTGGCCACGGGCGGGCTGTCGGCCTTGGCCGCAGCCGGCGCTTGCACCTTGGTTGCAGCCGGGGCTTCGACGGCGGCCACATCGCCGCCAAACTTGCCTTTGCCGTGCAACTGGTCCAGCAGCGCCTCGAACTCGTGCTCGCTGATTTCATCGCTGGCTGCACTGGTGTCAGTTGCAGCAGGCGCCGGCGCCTTGGCAGCGGGCAAGGCATCGGCCTGGAAGGTACCCTTGCCATGCAACTGGTCCAGCAGTGATTCGAATTCGGCGTCGGTAATTTCGTCGCTGGCCACTTCCGGCGCGCTGGCAACCGGCTGCGCGGCAACCTCGGCGCTGAACTGGCCTTTGCCGTGCAACTGGTCGAGCAGCGACTCGAACTCGGCGTCGGTGATTTCGTCACCTTCACCGCTCACGGTCTCGCCCTGCATCTGCTCGTCGGCCGCAGCTTGCGCCTTGACCGCATCGAGCGAATCGAGCAGCTGTTCGAACTCGCTGTCGGTGATGTCCTGCTCCTCGGCAGGCGCTTCGGCAACCGGTGCCGGTGCTGCGGCGGCAGGCGCTTCAACGGCCACGGCGCCCCCCGGCTCGGCCAGGCGCGACAGCGCCGCCAAAAGCTCGGGGGTAGCCGGGGTCACTTCGGTGCGCTCGCGCACCTGGCCAAACATGCTGTTGACCGTATCCAGTGCCTCGAGCACCACATCCATCAGTTCCGCGTCGACCCGGCGCTCACCTTTGCGCAGGACATCGAACACGTTCTCGGCGATATGGCAGCACTCCACCAGCTCGTTCAGCTGAAGGAAGCCGGCGCCCCCTTTTACAGTGTGGAAACCGCGAAAGATCGCATTGAGCAGGTCGGCATCGTCGGGCCGGCTTTCCAGCTCGACCAGTTGCTCGGACAGTTGCTCAAGAATTTCGCCGGCTTCTACCAGGAAATCCTGGAGGATTTCTTCATCGGCGCCGAAGCTCATCAAACGTGCTCCTTAAAAACCCAGGCTGGACAGCAGATCATCGACATCGTCCTGACCGGACACAACGTCTTCACGCTTATCGGCATGAATCTGCGGACCTTCACCCCGAGTCGGATGTTTTTCTCGATCTTTTTCTGCGCGCAGCTGATCGTGGTCATGCTGGATGCCCGCGAAGCGGTCGACCTGGCTGGCCATCAGCACCAGTTTGAGCAGGTTGCTTTCCACCTCGGTGACCAGGGTGGTGACGCGCTTGATCACCTGGCCGGTCAGGTCCTGATAGTCCTGGGCCAGCAGAATGTCGTTGAGGTGCCCGGCGACCTTGCGGTTGCCCTCGGCGCTGTGCGTCAGGAAACTGTCGATGCGTTTGACCAGGTCACGGAACTCCGGCGCAGCCACTTCACGGCGCATGAAACGCTGCCAGTCGGCGCTCAGTGCATGTGCCTCGCTGGCCAAATCGTTGAGCACCGGGGTGCTTTCCTCGACCAGGTCCATGGTGCGGTTGGCCGCGCCCTCGGTAAGCCTGACCACGTAAGACAGGCGCTCGGTGGCGTCGGTAATCTGCGACACCTCCTCGGCCTGCGGCATGGTCGGGTCGATCTGGAAACTGACGATGGCACTGTGCAGCTCGCGGGTCAGCTTGCCGACTTCCTGGTACAGGCCGCGGTCGCGGGTCTGGTTCAGCTCATGAATCAGCTGCACCGCCTCGCCGAAACGGCCCCGCTCCAGGCTTTCGACCAGCTCCTGGGCATGCTTCTTCAGGGTCGATTCGAACTCGCCCAAAGACGTTTGTGATGAATCCATGGCGCGCCCCCTGACGTGACTCAGCCGTTGACGCGTTCGAAGATCTTCTCGATCTTTTCTTTGAGCACCTGGGCGGTGAACGGCTTGACCACGTAACCATTGACGCCGGCCTGGGCCGCTTCGATGATCTGGTCGCGCTTGGCTTCGGCGGTCACCATCAGTACCGGCATGCTCTTCAGCTTGTCGCTGGCACGCACTTTACGCAGCAGGTCGATGCCGGACATGCCAGGCATGTTCCAGTCGGTCACCAGGAAGTCGTAGTGGCCGTTCTCCAGCATCGGCAGCGCCGTGGTGCCGTCATCGGCTTCTTCGGTGTTGGTGAAGCCCAGGTCACGCAACAGGTTCTTGATGATCCGCCGCATCGTCGAAAAGTCGTCAACGATGAGGATTTTCATGTCTTTGTTCAAGTAGACCTCCAAGCAGTCTCAAACGCGCTCGGCCCCGAGCGCGCATTCACAATTCGGTACAACGTAGAAAACGACTGCAACGACAGCGGGCTCAACGCGCCCGCCATTCCCCCAGGCGGCTGCGCAGGCGCGCGGCACACTGGCTGTGCAACTGGCTGACCCGCGACTCGCTGACCCCCAGCACCTCACCGATTTCCTTGAGGTTCAGCTCTTCGTCGTAGTACAGCGCCAGCACCAGGCGCTCACGCTCCGGCAGGTTGGCGATGGCCTCGGTCAGGGCGACCTGGAAGCGCTCGTCCTCCAGGCCACGCGCAGGTTCTACCTGGCCACTGGCACCATCCTCATGCAGCCCTTCGTGCTCGCCGTCCTGCAACAGGTCGTCGAAGCTGAACAGGCGGCTGCCCAAGGTATCGTTCAAGATCCCGTAGTAATCATCGAGACTCAATTGGAGTTCGGCAGCAACTTCATGATCTTTAGCGTCACGTCCGGTTCTGGCTTCAACCGCACGCATCGCGTCGCTGACCATGCGGGTGTTGCGGTGCACCGAACGCGGTGCCCAGTCGCCCTTGCGCACTTCATCGAGCATGGCCCCGCGAATGCGGATGCCGGCGTAGGTTTCAAAGCTGGCGCCCTTGCTGGCGTCGTATTTGTTGGCTACTTCCAGCAGGCCGATCATGCCGGCCTGGATCAGGTCCTCGACCTGCACGTTGGCCGGCAACCGCGCCAGCAGGTGGTAGGCAATGCGCTTGACCAGCGGGGCGTAGCGTTCGATCAGCTCGTACTGGGCGTCTTTCGACGCTCGGCTGTACATCTTGAAACCGCTGGCGTTCATAGCACTGGACCCGCGCTGGTGGGTTGCACCAGACGCTCGACAAAGAACTCCAGATTGCCACGCGGGTTGGCCGGCAGCGGCCAGCTGTCGACCTTCTGGGCTATCGCCTTGAAGGCCAGCGCGCACTTGGACCGTGGGAAAGCTTCGTACACGGCACGCTGCTTCTGCACCGCCTTGCGCACGCACTCGTCATACGGCACAGCACCCACATACTGCAGGGCAACGTCGAGGAAACGGTCGGTGACCTTGGTCAGCTTGGCGAACAGGTTACGGCCTTCCTGCGGGCTCTGCGCCATGTTGGCCAGCACGCGGAAACGGTTCATGCCGTAGTCGCGGTTGAGCAGCTTGATCAGGGCGTAGGCGTCGGTGATCGAGGTGGGTTCGTCGCATACCACCAGCAGCACCTCCTGTGCCGCGCGGACGAAGCTGACCACCGAATCACCGATACCCGCCGCGGTGTCGATCACCAGCACGTCGAGGTTGTCGCCAATTTCGCTGAACGCCTGGATCAGCCCGGCATGCTGGGCCGGGGCCAGGTGCACCATGCTCTGCGTGCCCGAGGCAGCCGGTACGATGCGCACACCACCGGGGCCCTGCAACATCACGTCGCGCAATTCGCAGCGCCCTTCGATGACATCGGCCAGGGTCCGCTTGGGGGTAAGGCCCAGCAGCACGTCGACATTGGCCAGGCCCAGGTCGGCGTCGAGCAGCATGACCCTGCGGCCAAGCTCGGCCAGCGCCAGGGACAGGTTCACTGAAACGTTAGTCTTGCCGACGCCACCTTTGCCACCGGTCACGGCGATCACCTGTACGGGATGCATGCTACCCATGTCTGTTCTTTACCTTGTCTCGCTGGGACTCAGGCCACACGTAGGGCAATTCTGCGTACCCTTTGGCATAGCTACCTTGCACACACTTCATCATCAACCCGCTCGCCGTGGGTTGTGATAGAGATCAGCGAACATGTCGGCCATGGCCTCTTCGCTGGGCTCGTCCTGCTGCTGCACATTGACCGCGCGGGTGACCAACTGGTGCCCCCGAGGCAGGTGCAGGTCGTCAGGAATGCGCGGCCCATCGGTCAGGTAGGCCACTGGCAGTTCATGACTGATGGCAAGGCTCAGCACATCGCCAAGGCTCGCCGTTTCATCGAGTTTGGTCAGGATGCAACCAGCCAGGCCGCAGCGCTTGTAGCTGTGGTAGGCAGCAGTCAGCACCTGCTTCTGGCTGGTGGTGGCCAGCACCAGGTAGTTCTTCGCGGCAATGCCACGCCCGGCCAGGGTTTCAAGTTGCATGCGCAGGGCCGGGTCACTGGCCTGCAGGCCAGCGGTATCGATCAGCACCACGCGCTTGCGCAGCAGCGGCTCCAGCGCCGCGGCCAGCGACTGGCCCGGGTCGACGTAGGTCACAGGCACGTTAAGGATGCGGCCCAGGGTCTTGAGCTGCTCCTGGGCGCCGATGCGGAAGCTGTCCATGCTCACCAGCGCCAGGTTCTGCGCGCCGTACTTGAGCACGTAGCGGGCGGCCAGCTTGGCCAGGGTGGTGGTCTTGCCCATGCCGGCCGGGCCGACCATGGCGATCACCCCACCCTCTTCGATCGGCTCGACCTCGGGGATTTCGATCATCCGCGCCAGATGCGCCAGCAACATGCGCCAGGCCTGACGTGGCTCGTCGATCTCGGCGGTCAGGTCCAGCAGCTCACGGGCGATCGGCCCGGACAGACCGATGCGCTGCAGCCGGCGCCAGACGGTGGCCTGCTGCGGCTTGCTGCCTTGCAGCTGGTTCCAGGCCAGCGAGCCGAGCTGCACTTCCAGCAGCTCGCGCAGGCCCGAAAGCTCGGAGCGCATGGCATCGAACAGGCGCGGATCGACCGGCGCCGACGCAGGGGCTGGCGCAGCGGCCTCGGGCGCATCGATGTGCGGTTCGACCAACGGCTCGGCGGCGGTCAGCGACTGCCCGGCGAACAATTGGCGGTTGTTGTCGCTGCTGTCCTGACGATGATCCAGTTCGGCCTGGGCAGTGGCGATGCGCGTATGGGTCTTGCGCAGCTCTTCTTCCAGTTCGGCGTTGGGCACACGCGGGGCCAGGGCAGACAGCTTGTAGTCCAGCGCGGCCGTCAGTTCGACACCGCCGGCGATGCGACGGTTGCCGATGATGGCGGCATCGGCGCCCAGCTCATCACGGACCAGCTTCATGGCCTGACGCATATCGGCGGCGAAAAATCGCTTAACTTGCATTATCCCCTACCTCAGCCGTTAGGGCCCACGGTGGCAACGATGGTGACTTGCTTGTTGTCCGGTATTTCCTGATACGCCAGAACATGCAAATTCGGTACAGCCAGACGACCGAAACGCGACAGCATGGCGCGGATCGGGCCGGCGACCAGGAGGATGGCCGGTTGGCCCTGCATTTCCTGGCGCTGGGCCGCCTCGATCAACGAACGCTGCAGCTTCTCGGCCATGCTCGGTTCCAGAAGAACACCGTCTTCCTGACCTTGCCCGGCCCTTTGCAGACTATTGAGCAAAATCTGTTCCAACCTTGGCTCCAGGGTAATCACTGGCAGCTCCGACTCAACGCCGACAATGCTTTGCACGATGGCGCGACACAATCCGACGCGCACCGCCGCCACCAGCGCGGCGGTATCTTGACTCTTGCCGGCGTTGTTAGCGATCGCCTCGGCGATACTGCGGATATCGCGTACGGGCACCTGTTCCGACAACAGCGCCTGCAGCACCTTGAGCAGGCCCGACAACGAAATGACACCCGGCACCAGCTCTTCTGCAAGTTTAGGCGATGCCTTGGCCAACACCTGCAGCAGTTGCTGGACCTCTTCATGGCCGATCAGTTCGTGGCAGTGCTTCTGCAGAATCTGGTTCAGGTGCGTAGCCACCACGGTACTGGCATCGACCACGGTGTAGCCCAGCGACTGCGCCTGGGAACGCTGGCCGACATCAATCCACACGGCCTCCAGGCCGAACGCCGGATCGCGTGCGGCAATGCCGTTGAGAGTACCGAACACCTGCCCCGGGTTGATTGCCAGTTCGCGATCCGGGTAGATCTCGGCTTCGGCCAGGATCACCCCCATCAGGGTCAGGCGATAGGCGCTGGGCTGCAGGTCAAGGTTGTCGCGGATGTGCACGGTGGGCATGAGGAAGCCCAGGTCCTGCGACAGCTTCTTGCGCACGCCCTTGATTCGCGCCAGCAATTGGCCACCCTGGTTGCGATCGACCAGCGGGATCAGCCGGTAGCCGACCTCCAGGCCAATCATGTCGATCGGCGTGACGTCATCCCAGCCCAGCTCCTTGGTTTCCAGCGCGCGTTGTGGCGATGGCAGCAGGTCCTGCTGGCGCTGCGCTTCCTGCAGCGCCTGCGCCTTGGCCTTCTGCTGCTTCTTCCACACCAGGTACGCGCCACCACCGGCCAGCAGGCCAAGGCTGAGGAAGGCCACGTGCGGCATGCCCGGCACCAGGCCCATGACGATCATCAGCGCGCCGGACACCGCCAGAGCCTTGGGCGAATCGAACATCTGCCGGTTGATCAGCTTGCCCATGTCCTCGGAGCCCGAGGCGCGGGTAACCATGATCGCGGCAGCGGTCGACAGCAGCAGTGATGGCAATTGCGCCACCAAACCGTCACCGATGGTCAGCAAGGCGTACACCTTGCCGGCATCGCCAAAGCTCATGCCGTGCTGCAGCATGCCGATCAGCATGCCGCCGATCAGGTTGATGAACAGGATCAGCAAACCGGCGATGGCGTCACCGCGAACGAACTTGCTGGCACCGTCCATCGAACCGTAGAACTCGGCCTCCTGCGCCACTTCGGCACGACGGTGCTTGGCCTGGGCCTGGTCGATCAGGCCGGCGTTGAGATCGGCGTCGATGGCCATCTGCTTGCCGGGCATGGCGTCGAGGGTGAAACGCGCGCTCACCTCCGAGATACGCCCGGCACCCTTGGTCACCACCACGAAGTTGATGATCATGAGGATGGCGAACACCACGGCACCGACCACGTAGTTACCGCCGATCACCACCTCGCCGAAGGCCTGGATCACCTTGCCGGCGGCGCCATGGCCCTCCTGGCCATGCAGCATCACCACCCGGGTGGAAGCCACGTTCAGGGCCAGGCGCAACAGCGTGGCCACCAGCAGGATGGTAGGGAACGCAGCGAAGTCGAGCGGGCGCAGGGCGTAGACGCAGACCAGCAGGACCACGATCGACAGGGCGATGTTGAAAGTGAAGAACACATCGAGCAGGAACGGCGGTATCGGCAACATCATCATTGCCAACATCACCAGCAGCAACAGCGGTACACCCAGGTTGCCCCGACCGAGCCCGGCCAGGTTGTTACGGGCGTTGCTGATTAACTGAGTGCGATCCACCGCGAGTCCTCTTGATGCAAAACTTTGACGCACAGGGGGCGCCTGGCGCTGGCTTTGCAAGAAGCTTTCCAACTTTGCTCGATGGGGGATTTATGTTGCCTGTTCCGGCCTCTTCGCGGGTGAACCCGCTCCCACAGGGACCGCAGCAGAGGACCTGTGGGAGCGGGTTCACCCGCGAAAGGGCCAGAAGCCCTGACACAAGGTCAACTGTCGCGGCGCAGGTCCGGCGGAATCGGCAGGTCGTCCTTAAGCGGCTCTGGCCGCTTGCCCTTGCCAGCCCGGTACTGGCGGATCTGGAACACGTAGGCCAGCACCTGCGCCACCGCCAGGTAAAGCCCGGCAGGGATTTCCTGTTCGAGCTCGGTGGAGTAGTAGATCGCCCGCGCCAATGCCGGTGATTCGAGGATCTGGACCTTGTGCTCCACACCGATCTCGCGAATCTTCAAGGCAATGAAATCCGTCCCCTTGGCAAGCAGCAACGGCGCTGCCCCACCTTTTTCCGGGTCGTACTGCAAGGCCACCGCATAATGCGTCGGGTTGGTGATGATCACGTCGGCCTGCGGCACAGCCGCCATCATGCGCCGCTGCGATACCTCGCGCTGCAGCTGGCGAATACGCTGCTTGACCTCAGGCTTGCCTTCGCTGTCCTTGTACTCGTCGCGCACTTCCTGCTTGGTCATCTTCATTTTCTTGTGGGTCTGCCACAGCTGGAACGGCACGTCCGCCGCCGCGATCAGCAGCAGCCCGGCCGACATCCACAACGCACTCCAGCCCACTACCTGCAAGCTGTGGATGATCGCCTGCTCCAGCGGCTCGTTGGCGATCGACAGCAAGGCCTGGCGATCGCTGACCAGCACCACCACCGCCACCACCAGGATCACGAAGAACTTGGCCAGCGCCTTGAGCAGCTCGGTCAGGGCGTGCATCGAGAACATGCGTTTGATACCCGACAGCGGGTTCATGCGGCTGAACTTGGGCTGCAGCAGGCTGCTGGAGAACAGGAAACCGCTCAGTGCGATGGGTGCCACGAAGGAGATCACGAAGAGCAGGATCAGCACCGGCTGCGTCGCCCAAATCGCCATCTTGCCCGAGGCCAACAGGAAGGCGCTCATAGCCCGCTCGTCGACGATGATGTCGCGGGTCAGGCTGAAGTTCATGCGCATCATCTCCAGCAGCGTCTCGGCCAGGTGGCCGCCGAAGGCCAGCAGGCCACCGGCGCCGGCCAGGGTCACCGCCACCGTGTTCAGCTCCTTGGAGCGCGCGATCTCGCCTTTCTCGCGAGCATCGCGCTTGCGCTTTTCGGTGGGGTCTTCTGTCTTGTCCTGACCGCTCTCGCTTTCCGCCATGCTCAGCGCGCCCTCGCCAGTTCACGCAGCCATTGCAGCGCTTCGCTGGCCAATGCCTGGTAGTGGGACAGCACATCGGCCAGGCCGACCCAGAAAATGAACATGCCCATGACCAGGGTCAGCGGGAAACCGATGGAGAAAATGTTCAGTTGCGGCGCGGCGCGGGTCATCACACCAAAGGCAATGTTCACGACCAACAGCGCGGCGATCACCGGCAGAATCAGCAGCAGGCCTGCGGCAAATACCCAGCCCAGGCGCCCGGCCAGCTCCCAGAAATGGTTGACTACCAGTGCGTTGCCCACCGGCAAGGTGGTGAAGCTTTCGGTCAGCACCTCGAACACCACCAGGTGGCCATTCATCAGCAGGAACAACACACTTACCAGCATGGTCATGAACTGGCTGATCACCGTGACGTTGACCCCGTTGGCTGGGTCGACCATCGAAGCGAAGGCCATACCCATCTGCACCGCGACGATCTGCCCGGCAATCACGAACACCTGGAACAGCAACTGCAAAGCCAGGCCGAACAGCGCGCCGACAATGATCTGCTCGGCACACAGCAGCAAACCGCGCAGGCTCAGCGGGTCGAACTCAGGCAGGGGGGGCAGTGCCGGGACGATTACCACGGTAATAGCCACCGCCACGTACAGGCGCACCCGCGCCGGCAGCATGCGAGTGCCGAGGATGGGCATGGTCATCAGCACCGCCGTCACCCGGAACAACGGCAGGATGAAGGTCGCGACCCAGGTGCCGATTTGCGTGTCGGTCAGCTCCAGCATCGGCGCGTCAACCGATCAGCTGCGGGATGTTGGTGTAGAGACTGGTGATGTACTCCATGAACTTCTGCACCAGCCACGGCCCGGCGATGATCAACGTCACCAGCATCACCAACAGGCGCGGCAGGAAACTCAGGGTCTGTTCGTTGATCTGCGTGGCGGCCTGGAACATCGCCACCACCAGGCCCACCAGCAGGCTCGGCACCACCAGCACGGCAACCATCAGCGTGGTAAGCCATAACGCATCACGGAACAGGTCGACAGCGACTTCAGGTGTCATCGGCGGCTCTCCTTGACGGCGTCAGACGCCGCCGAAACTACTGGCCAGGGTACCCATGATCAGCGCCCAGCCATCGACCAGCACGAACAGCATGATCTTGAACGGCAGCGAGATGATCAGCGGCGACAGCATCATCATACCCATGGCCATCAGCACGCTGGCCACCACCATGTCGATGATCAGGAACGGGATGAAAATCATGAAACCGATCTGGAACGCGGTCTTCAGCTCGGAGGTGACGAACGCCGGCACCAGGATCGTCAGCGGCACCTGGTCCGGGCCGGCGATGTCTGTACGCTTGGACAGGCGCATGAACAGGTCGAGGTCGCTTTGCCGGGTTTGTGCCAGCATGAAGTCCTTGAGCGGCCCCTGGGCCTTGTCGATGGCCTGCTGGGCGGTCATCTGCTCCTTCAGGTACGGCTGCAGGGCGTCCTGGTTCACCCGGTCGAACACCGGCGCCATGATGAACATGGTCAGGAACAGCGCCATGCCGGTCAGCAACTGGTTCGACGGCGTCTGCTGCAGGCCCAAGGCCTGACGCAGGATCGAGAACACGATGATGATGCGGGTGAAGCTGGTCATCAGGATGACGAACGCCGGGATGAAGCTGAGCGCAGTCATGATCAGCAGGATCTGCAGGCTGACCGAATATTCCTGCTGCCCGTCCGGGGTATTGGACAGGGTAATGGCCGGGATCGACAGCGGGTCGGCACCCAGGGCCAGCGGCGCAGCCAGCAGCAGCGCCAGAGTCAACAACACACGCAGCGCGCCACTCATCACTTCTTGTCCTTAGGGTCCTTGCCCATCAGCTCCATCAGCCGCTGGGCAAACTCCGGCGTCGCCTGGCGGGCGTTTTCCGGCACTTCCACGGGATCGGCCAGCACATGCAGGGCCTCGATGCTGCCAGGGGTATGGCCGATCAGGATCTGCTCCTTGCCCACCTGCACCAGCAGCAGGCGGTCACGCGGGCCGATGGCCCGGCTGCCGACGATCTCGATCACCTGCCCGCCCTTCACCGCCGTGCTTTGCAGACGCCGCAGCAACCAGGCCAGGAAGAAGATCAGGCCGACCACCAGCAGCAGGCCGAAAACCATCTGCGCCAGCTGCCCACCGAGGCTGCCAGGTGCGGTTGCCGGTGTGGCCGCAGGTGTGGCCGCGGCCAGGCAAGCCTGGCTGGCGAGCAGCGCGGCAGCCGCCGCGATGGCGCGCATCGTGCCCTTCACTCAGCGCAGCTTCTTGATACGTTCGCTGGGGCTGATCACGTCGGTCAGGCGGATGCCGAACTTCTCGTTGACCACCACTACCTCGCCATGGGCGATCAGCGTGCCGTTGACCAGCACGTCGAGCGGTTCGCCGGCCAGGCGGTCGAGCTCGATCACCGAGCCCTGGTTGAGCTGCAGCAGGTTGCGGATGTTGATCTCGGTGCTGCCCACTTCCATGGAAATGTTCACCGGGATATCCAGGATCACGTCCAGGTTCGGGCCTTCGAGGCTGACGTTTTCGTTCGGCTTCGGCGAGCTGGCGAACTCCTCCATCGGCAGGCGTCCCGGCCCGCTGGTGCTGCTGCCGGTGTCACCACCCAGCAGTGCATCAATGTCGGCCTGGCCGGCTGCACCGGTTTCTTCCAGTGCCGCAGCCCACTCATCGGCCAGTGCCTGGTCCTCTGCGGAGGTAATCTCGTTTTCGTTAGCCATGGTTTCCTCGACAGGCATTCAATTCGTTATGTGCGATCGGCACGCCGTCAGCGGCGTTCGATCGGGTCGATGATCTGCAGCGCCAGGTTGCCCTTGTGCGAACCCAGGCGCGCCTTGAACGACGGCACGCCGTTGGCACGCAGCACAAGGTGCTCGGGCAGCTCCACCGGGATCACGTCGCCAGGCTGCATGTGCAGGATGTCGCGCAGCTTCAACTGGCGACGGGCTACGGTGGCGGTCAGCGGCACGGCAACATCCAGCACGTCCTCGCGCAGGGCCTTGACCCAGCGCTCGTCCTGGTCGTCCAGGTCGGACTGGAAACCGGCGTCGAGCATTTCCCGCACCGGCTCGATCATCGAGTACGGCATGGTCACGTGCAGGTCGCCGCCACCGCCGTCCAGTTCGATGTGGAAAGTGGACACCACCACCGCCTCGCTGGGGCCGACAATGTTGGCCATGGCCGGGTTGACCTCGGAGTTCATGTACTCGAAGGTGACCGGCATGATTGCCTGCCAGGCTTCCTTGAGGTCGACGAAGCACTGGTCCAGCACCATGCGCACCACGCGCAACTCGGTGGGGGTGAACTCGCGGCCTTCGATCTTGGCATGGCGGCCATCGCCGCCGAAGAAGTTGTCCACCAGCTTGAACACCAGCTTGGCATCGAGGATGAACAGCGAAGTGCCGCGCAGCGGCTTGATCTTGACCAGGTTGAGGCTGGTCGGCACGTACAGCGAGTGCACGTATTCGCCAAACTTCATCACCTGCACGCCACCCACCGCCACGTCGGCGGAGCGGCGCAGCAGGTTGAACATGCTGATACGGGTGTAGCGGGCGAAGCGCTCGTTGATCATTTCCAGGGTCGGCATGCGACCCCGCACGATACGGTCCTGACTGGTCAGGTCGTAGCTTTTGATGCTGCCAGGCTCGGATGCGCTCTCGGTCTGCACCAGCCCGTCGTCGACGCCATGCAACAGGGCATCGATTTCATCCTGGGACAGCAGGTCCTGTACGGCCATTGCGGACTCCTACTGCAATACGAAATTGGTGAACAGCAACTGGTCGACGACCGGCTTGCCGACTTCCTTCTGCGCCACTTCCTGGACCACTGCGGTGGCCTTCTGACGCAGCATTTCCTGCCCCACCGGGCTGCCGGCCAGGGTGTCGAAGCCTTGCCCGGAGAACATCATCACCAGGTTGTTGCGGATCACCGGCATGTGCACCTTGAGCGCATCCAGGTCGGCCTGGTTGCGCGCTTGCAGGGTGATGCTCACCTGCATGTAGCGCTGGCGACCGTTCTGGTTGAAGTTGACCACGAAGGCCGGGGTCAGTGCTTCGTAGATAGCCGCTGGCTTGACGTTGCTGGCTGCAGGATCGGCGGCCGGGGCCGGCTCGCTCTTGTGCATGATGAACCAGGTAGCGCCCACCGACAGGCCGATCGCCAGCAACAGGCCCACTACTGCCAGCAGGATCAGCTTGAGTTTGCCTTTAGTGGCGGGGTCTTTGACTGCTTCGCTCTTCGCCATGCCAATAATCCGTCGTCCATCGGGGGTTCAAGGGAGGATGGCTTGGCTTGAGCAAGTGTTATGCCAGATTTTGCAGAAGGGAGATTTCAGCAGGGACAACCGGGCTGGCTTCTTCGCGGGTGAACCCGCTCCCACAGGACCTCCACAGGCTTCGAACCCTGCGCTGTACTTGTGGGAGCGGGTTTACCCGCGAAGAGGCCAGTACAGGCAATCGGGATCTACGCGTAATAATCGACCGCACTGTCGCCAACAACCACCTGCTGCTCCACAGGCCGGGCGCTATCGACTGCCTCTGCCCCGCCCTGCTCGGCCCGGCGCGCCGCCACCCCGGACAGGTTGCTGCCCTGCGCCTGACCCTGCTGCTGTTGCTGCTGCCCGCGCGACTGGTCGGCCACGTTGACATCCGGCTGTGCCAGCCCCTGCTGGGCGAACAGCTCGCGCAGGCGGTGTACCTGGCTGTCGAGGGCGTCACGCACCCCGGCGTGGCCGCTGATGAAGGTGACCTGGGTAGACTGGTCCGTCGCAACATTGACGCGAATGTCCAGGCGGCCCAGTTCAGCCGGCTCCAGCTGGATATCCGCCGACTTCAGGTTCTGGCTGGACAGGTACATGACCCGGTTGACCAGGCCCTCGGCCCAGGCGTTCTGGTTCATCGGCAGCGGTTGGTGCAACGGGCTGGCGTTGGCAGGCACGGCATTGGCGGTCTTGGCCGTGGCGGCCTGGGTCAGGTTGGCCAGGCGGTTGGCGAAATCGTCGATGCGCGTATCGCTGCCAGCGCCCTTGGTGTCCTTCAGGCCATCTTCGAGCAAGGCAGCAAAGGCCTTGTCGCCGGGCTCGCCCGCTTCACCTTCGGCATTCTCGACCAGATTCGCCAAGGTATTGACGGCCATCTGCCCCTCCTCGCCCTGAGCCTGCGAAGCGTCCAGGGCATGTGTCGAAGTCGCCCCTTTGGCCTGGGCGCTTTGCTCCAGCGCCAGACGCAAGGTCGGCAGGTTGGCCAGAGGGTCGGCGTCAGGATCGAAGGTTTCCTCGGCGGCAGACTCCTCGGGCAGCACGGCCGTGACCTGCGCGGTGGCGGCCTGCAACACCGGCGCCACCGCCTCGGCCTGCGCCTGGATCAGTTGAGCGCCAGGCTGGGCGTCGGTTACCTGGCCGGCCACCAGGCTGGCATCGCGCAAGCCGGTGTCAGCCTTGGCCTGGTCGTCGGCTGGCAATTGTTTGCCGTCATCGGCAACTGCGGGTTTGTCGGCAGCGGCTTTCTTGCCGCCCTGCGCCGCCTCTGGCTTGGCCTGGGCGACCTTGTCGTCCTGCCCTGCGGCCTTGTCGCGGCCCTGCCTGGCCATCACCTGGCCGAAGCCGTCGCCCTTGTCGCCCGGCGCCTGCAGCGGCTTGTCGGCCTGTGCGGAGGCCGAACGCGAGGTATTGGCAACGGCGTTACCTTGCAGCAATGGGTTGGGTGCGACAGGCATCGAGCGGTCTCCGCGCCAGAAACAAAAAAATCATCCAGCCAGTGACAGGCAAGACTCGCGCCAAGTCGTGTATCAACCCGCCGAAATGCGTTGTTGCTCACCTCGGTAGAAGCGCTGTACCTCGAGGAACTCCAGGTCGATGCGGTTGATCAGGTCCTCGATGCCATACAGCGGAGGCCGCCGCGCGCGCTCCTCCAGTTGCTGGCACAGGCTGGCCAGTGCAACCGCGCCCATATTGCTGCTACTGCCCTTGAAACTATGGGCCGCAGAACCGAGCTCTTCAGCATTTTTGGCCGCATGCAACTGGCCCAGGCGCCGCTCGGAGTCGTCAAGAAAGGTTTGCACCAACTGCAGGTAGCCATCTTCCATGACCTCACGCAGGTCGCTGAGTACCTTGTGGTCAATATGCATGTCAGTCACTTGTTCACTCCTTGATCAAGCCAGATTATGCCCGAGCCAACCCGTGGCTCACCAGACGAACTCCACATGCGCGCAACGCCCGCCTTCACTCCAGCACGCGCTGCTGGCCAGCCGCCGAACCAGATTCAGGCCACGCCCGCTCAGCCCCTGCTCCAGCGTGGGCCGCGACAGCACGCCCTGCACATCGAACCCGGCACCACTGTCACGGACCTCGATCATCAGACGCCCGCCGTCGGCATGCGGTTCAACCTTGAAATCGATGCGCACGTAACCGTCGGTCAACACCCCGAGGCGCCGGGCGCGCTCTTGATAATAGTCTGCAAAGCCTTGGCCATCGCGCTTGAGCTGCGAATCCAGGCCCAGCACGCCATGCTCCAGCGCGTTTGAATAAAGCTCGCTGAGCACACTGTGCAGGTTGCCGGTGCGCGCACGCAGGCCGTGAATCTCCTGCAACAACTGCACCAGGTACGGCACCGGGTTGAAGCGTTTGAGGCTCTCGCCACGCACCTCGAACCCCAGCGACCAGTCCAGCGGGCTGGAGCGGCCGCTATCAGAGTAGATCATCGGCGCCGGCACCCGCTCCTCGGCACAGAACATACGAATGTCGCACAAGCTGATGTCATCGCGCGGGCGCCCGCCAAAGCGCTCCAGGGCCTGCATCACCTCGTCGAACAGCCGCGCCGGGTCACGATTGTCGGCCAGCACCCTGCGCAGGCGCTGCACGCCGAACAGGCGCTCCTGGTCGTCGGCCGTGTCGAGCACGCCGTCCGAAAGCAGCAGCAGGCGCTCACCCGGCGCCAGCGGCAGCACTTCGGTACTGTCATCGAAACGCTCGGCGTCCAGGATGCCCAGCGGCAGGTGTCGCGAACCCAGCGCCGACAGCACCTGGCCATCCACTGCCAGGCGATAGCCATCAGGCATACCGCCGTTCCATACCTCCACCGAACCGCGCTGCATGCTTAGGTTGAGCAGCAGCGCACAACAGAACATGTCCACCGGCAAGATGCGCTTGAGCTTGGCGTTCATCTCGCGCAGGACCTGCGCCATGCCGTAGCCCTTGGCAGTCATGCCGTAGAACACTTCGGCCAGCGGCATCGCCCCTACCGCCGCCGGCAGGCCGTGGCCGGTAAAGTCGCCGAGCAGCACACGCATGTCGCCGGACGGGGTGAACGCGGCCAGCATCAGGTCGCCATTGAACAGCGCATAGGGCGATTGCAGGTAGCGGATGTTAGGCGCGGCAAGGCAGCCGGAGTGGGCCACCTTGTCGAACACCGCCTTGGCCACCCGCTGCTCGTTGAGCAGGTGGTGGTGGTGCCGGGCAATCTGGTCACGCTGCTCCAGCACGGTGGCCTGCAGCCGGCGCAGTCGGTCCATGGCGCGGATCTTGGCACCAAGGATCACCGCACTGTAGGGCTTGGCCATGAAGTCGTCGCCCCCTGCCTCCAGGCAGCGCACCAGGCCTTCCTCCTCGTTCAATGAAGTCAGGAAAATGATCGGCACCAGCGCTTCGCCGGCCAGGGCCTTGATCTGTCGCGCCGCCTCGAAGCCATCCATCACCGGCATCAGCGCATCCAGCAGCACCAGTTGCGGGCGCCGCTCGACGAACAACGCCACCGCCTGCTCGCCGTTTTCCGCGGTAAATACCTGATGACCCTGACGGCGCACGATCTGCGCCAGCAGCAGGCGGTCGGCGGCACCGTCTTCGGCCACCAGCACGGTCAACGCCTGTTCGGCCGGCATGTCGGCGCTCAACTGATATCGAAGAGTTTTTCGAAATTGGAGATGGCGAGTATCTTGCGCACGTCGGAGCTGGCATGCACCACTCGCACATCCGACTCATCGCCGCCTGCATGGTCACGCAGCAACAGCAGCATGCCGAGCGCGGAACTGTCGAGGTAGGTGGTGTCCTTCAGGTCGACGACCACCGAATCTGGCCGGCTGGACTGGCGTTCGTAGGCGTCGCGAAATTCCTGGTGCTTGCCGAAATCGAAGCGCCCCTTGATCTTTATCGTCAGCTTTTTCCCGTCCTGCGAAAAATCAGTCTCGACTGCCATGCTAGCGATTCCTTCGATGATGGCGGATGCAACTCCATAAAGGTTTAGCAGGCGATGGCGGGGGTGGCAAGCATGTGGGCTGCCTGTCCCGGCCTCTTCGCGGGTAAACCCGCTCCCACAGGACCTTCACAAATTCGAATCCTGCGCCGTGCCTGTGGGAGCGGGTTTACCCGCGAAGAGGCCAGTACAGGCTATAGGTGACTCTGCCGCGGCAGGCGTTGTGACAGCTCGTCGAGCAGGCGCTGCTCGCGCTTGTCTTCGGCCCGCCGGGCTTCCTCCAGATAGCGCTGTACCAGCTTGCGCAGGCCTTCCACCCGGGCATAGGCCTGCTGCCAGGTGCCGCGGGCGTTGTTGAGGTTGTTCTGGTGCCAGACCAGGCTCTGGCGCTGCTGAGTCATGGCCGTTTCCAGCTGCCCGAGGAAGCGCTGGTAATTGACCAGCCAGCTACCGTTTACCCCCCGCCCGCCGCGGTTGATCCACTGCAGCTGGTAATCCTCGCGAAACCGCTCGAGCTCGGCCAGCTTGGCCTGGGCAGTGGCCACCTGCTGCTGGAACTGCCCAAGGCGCTGCGCCGCCTTGCGCTCGGCCTCTTCGGCCATGTCCACCACCGGCGCCAGGCGCGCGGCACGTCCAGGCAGCGCCATGGCTTATCAGCCTGCCGGGGGCGTGAAGATCGCCCCCAGCTGGTCGCGGCTTTGCGCCATGCCCACGTTCTCGCGCAGGCCCTGGCGCAGAAACTCCACCAGCTTCGACTGCAGGGCAATGGCCAGATCGGTTTCCGGGTCGCCACCCGCCACGTAGGCACCCACACTGATCAGGTCACGGCTTTGCGACAGGCGCGACCACAGCTGCTTGAACTTTTGCGCCTGGCGCAAATGGTCTGCATCGACCACCTGAGGCATGACCCGACTGATCGAGGCTTCGATGTCGATAGCCGGGTAATGGCCTTCCTCGGCCAACCGCCGCGACAGCACGAAGTGGCCATCGAGCACACCACGCGCCGAGTCGGCAATCGGGTCCTGCTGGTCGTCACCCTCGGACAACACAGTGTAGAACGCGGTGATCGAACCACCGCCTGGCTCGCCGTTGCCGGCCCGCTCCACCAGCTTGGGCAGCTTGGCGAACACCGACGGCGGGTAACCCCGGGTGGCCGGCGGTTCGCCGATGGCGAGGGCAATTTCACGCTGGGCCTGGGCGAAACGAGTCAGCGAGTCCATCAGCAACAGCACGTTCTTGCCCTTGTCGCGGAAGTACTCGGCGATACGTGTGCAGTACATGGCAGCGCGCAGGCGCATCAGCGGCGCATCGTCGGCTGGCGAAGCGACCACAACCGAGCGCTTGAGGCCTTCCTCACCAAGGATATGCTCGATGAATTCCTTGACCTCGCGGCCCCGCTCACCGATCAGGCCGACGACGATGATTTCGGCTTCGGTGAAGCGGGTCATCATGCCCAGCAACACCGACTTGCCCACGCCGGTACCGGCGAACAAGCCCAGGCGCTGGCCGCGACCGACGGTGAGCAGACCATTGATGCTGCGGATACCCACATCCAGCGGTTTGCTGATGGGGTCGCGGTTCAACGGGTTGATCACCGGGCCGTCCATCGGCACCCAGTCCTCGGCCTTCATCCCGCCCTTGCCATCCAGCGCACGGCCGGCGCCGTCGAGCACCCGGCCGAGCATGCTCATGCCCATGGGCAGGCGGCCGCCGTCATCCAGCGGCACCACCCGGGCGCCGGGAGCGATGCCGACGATGCTGCCGACCGGCATGAGGAATACCTTGGGCCCGGCAAAACCCATGACTTCGGCTTCCACCTGCACCGGGTGATAACTGTCGTCGTTGATTACCAGGCAGCGGCTGCCGACTGCAGCGCGCAGGCCTTCGGCTTCCAGGGTGAGGCCAACCATGCGCAGCAGGCGGCCTTCGACGATGGGCTGGGCCGGCAGTTCGATGGCCTCGGCATAACTGCCCAGGCGTTTGCCGAAGCTGGTGCGTTCAAGGTGCATCCGGGGTATCCACCAGGCTGTCCAGATCAATGGACATATCCGCTGCCGCCGGATGCAGCGAATGGTCGTGCAACTGATCGAACAGTTGCGCCACGGCTTTCTCGATGCGGGTTTCCATGGTCGCGTCGATGCGGCTGTGCGCGGTCTCGATACGGCAGCCGCCTGGTAGCAGCGCGCTGTCCTCGAGCAGCCGCCAGCTTTCCTCATGGCGCTCGCGCAGGGCCTTGGCCAGCTCGAAATCCTGCGGGTTGAGATGGATGCGGATATTGTCCGCGCCCATGGGCAGCAGCTTGAGCGCTTCGCGCAGTACCTGGGTGATCTGGCTGGAATCACTCCGCAGTTCGCGACCGATTACCTGACGGGTCATGTGAGCAACCAGGTGGACCAGGGCCTTCTCGATCTGCGTGTCTTGCTCGGCGATCGGCTCCATCAGGTTGGTCATCAGCCGGTCGAGGCTTTCCAGCTTGGTCTTCAGGGCCTCTTCGGCTTCCTGGCGGACCTTGAGCTGCGTGCTATGGAAGCCCTCGCGCTCACCGGTGGCAAAGCCTTCGTTGTAGGCTTCCTGGCGGATGGCCTCGAGTTCTTCCAGGGTCAGTGGCTGGACTTCTTCCAGCGGCACTTCCTCGACTTCTTCCTCGACTACCTCGGGCTCCGGCTCCGGTTCGGGCTCAGGCTCGGGTTCCGGGTCGAAGCTGGGCAGCGCCCATACGTCCACGCCTTCGAGGTCGCGGGCGCGGATCAGGTCGCTGGGGTGATGTTCTTTGGTGGGCATGCTGTCATGTTCTCAAACCATGTTCAGCCGACACGGTCCCTGTGGGAGCGGGTTCACCCGCGAATGCGTCGGCAGCGACAACCTCTATCGCCAGGTCCGACGCCTTCGCGGGTAAACCCGCTCCCACAAGGGGCGGCGTCGGCCTTCAGATCGCGAAGACCTTAGATCATTTCCTCGGCACCCTTGCCGCCGAGCACGATCTCGCCGGCCTCGGCCATGCGGCGGGCGATGGTGAGGATTTCCTTCTGCGCCGTTTCCACGTCGCTGACCCGCACCGGCCCCTTGGCCTCCAGGTCGTCGCGCAACAGCTCCGAGGCACGTTTGGACATGTTCTTGAAGATCTTGTCCTTGACCCGCTCGTCGGCGCCCTTGAGCGATACCACCAGCACGTCGGACGAGACTTCGCGCAGCAGCGCCTGGATGCCACGGTCGTCGACATCGGCCAGGTTGTTGAAGACGAACATCAGGTCTTCGATCTGCTCCGACAGGTCGCTGTCGATCTCGCGGATCGCGTCCATCAGCGCACCTTCCACCGAGCTGTCGAGGAAGTTCATGATGTCGGCGGCGCGCTTGATGCCACCCAAGGTGGTACGTGCCGCATTGGAATTGCCCGAGAACTGCTTCTCGAGGATCTGGTTCAGCTCCTTCAACGCCGCCGGTTGCACAGTGTTCAGCGACGACACGCGCAGGACGATGTCCAGGCGCACCTTGTGGTCGAAGTTGCTCAGCACTTCGCCGGCCTGGTCGGGGTCGAGGTAGGCGACCACGATGGCCTGGATCTGCGGGTGCTCGTAGCGGATCACATCGGCAACGGCGCGCGGCTCCATCCACTTGAGGCTGTCCAGGCCACTGGTGTTGCCACCGAGCAGGATGCGGTCGACCAGGCCGTTGGCCTTGTCCTCGCCCAGTGCCTGGTTGAGCATCTTGCGGATGTAGGCATCGGAGCCCACGCCCAGGCTGGTCTGGTCGCCGACGATTTCGACGAACTCGCTCATCACCTGCTCGACCTGGTCACGGTGCACATTGCCCATCTGGGCCATGGCCACACCCACCCGCTGTACTTCCTTTGGCCCCATGTGCCGCAGCACCTGGGCCGCGTCGGTCTCGCCCAAAGAAAGCAGGAGGATTGCCGCCTTGTCGACGCGGCTCAGCTTGGCGGTAACGGCTCGGTTGTCACTCATCGGCGTTGATCCACTCTTTCACGACCTGGGCAACGCGGCCCGGGTCTTCGGCCACCAGGCCTTTGATTGCGTTGAGCTGTGCCTCGTAACCCTCGCTGGGGCTAGGCAGCAGAATGCTTGTCGGGCCACCCAGAGTGACGCGGTCGTTGGCCAGTTCGCCATCCAGACCCATCATGCCGCCCAGCTCCATGTCGCTGTCCGGGGCAGCCTGCTTGCCGCCCCCTGTAATATTGTTCAGTACCGGCCGCAACACACCGAATACCAGTACCAGGATGAACACCACGCCCAGCACCTGCTTGACGATGTCCCAGAACCACGGCTGCTGGTAGAAGGCGATATCGGCGATCTCTTCGCCACGGTCGGCGGCGAACGGCACGTTGATCACCGTCACGCTGTCGCCACGGCTGGCATCGAAGCCGACCGCGTCCTGTACCAGGCGCGTGAAGCGTGCCAGGTCCTCGGCGCCCCAAGGCGCACGGGTGGTGTCGCCGGTGGCCGGGTCGATCTTGACCTGATCGTCCACCACTACCGCCACCGACAGGCGGGTCATGCGCCCCTGCTGCTGGCGGGTATGGCTGATGGAGCGGTCGAGCTCGAAGTTCTTGGTACTCTGCTGACGTTTATCCGACGGATACGGCGCAAGCATAGGCTGGCCGGTGGCCGGGTCCATGATCTGCTGACCATTGGCATCCACCAGCGGCTGGCCTGGCTGGATGGCAGCAGCCGGCGTGGCGGCGCCACCGGTTGTCTGCGGTGCCGATGCAGCGCCTGGCGGCTGGTTGCTCAGCGCGCCAGGCACACCTTGTGGGCCTTGGCTGCTGGCACGTTGTTCGTCGACCGATTGCTCGCTGCGCAGCGCCGGCTGGTCGGGGTTGAACTGCTCCGAGGTGGACTCGACCGCGCTGAAGTCCAGGTCGGCAGACACTTCGGCCTTGTAGCGGTCATTGCCCAGCACCGGCTGCAGGATGTTGTGTACCCGCTGGGTGAGCATGCTTTCTACCCGGCGGCTGTAGTCGAACTGCTTGCCTGCCTGGGTCAGGGCGGTGTCCTGGATCTGCTCGGACAGCAGGTTGCCCTTCTGGTCGACTACTGTGACCTGGGACTTGTCCAGTTCCGGCACGCTGGTGGCGACCAGGTTGACGATGGCCATCACCTGCCCTGCTTCCAGGGCACGGCCCGGGTACAGTTCGACCAGTACCGAGGCGCTGGGCTTGCGTTCGTCACGCACGAACACCGAGCTTTTCGGAATGGCCAGGTGCACGCGCGCGCCCTTGACGTTGTTCAGGCTGGACACGGTACGCGCCAGCTCGCCTTCCAGGCTGCGGCGGTAGCGAGTGGCTTCCATGAACTGGCTGGTGCCCAGCCCCTGCTCCTTGTCGAGCAGTTCGAAACCGACATTGCCATCGCTGGGCGCCACGCCGGCGGCCGCCAGTTTCAGGCGCGCACGGGAGAGGTCGTCGGCCTTGACCAGCAGAGCACCGGAGTTGGGCTCAACGTTATAGGGGATATCAGCAGCACCCAGGGTGTCCATGACCTGCTTGGTGTCCATGCCCGACAGGCTGCCGTACAGCGGACGGTAATCGGGTTGTTGCGACCACAGCACCACGGCAAAGCCGATTGCCACGCTGGCCGCCAGGCCGACCATGAGGCCGATCTGACGCAGCATGGGCATCTGCGCGATGTTTTCCAGAAACGCCATGCCGAACAGCGGCGGCTTGGCCGCTGGCGGGCCGCTTTTGGCAGGGGCGTTATCGACGACTGCTTCAGCCATGGTTTACGTCCGTCCTCAAACCGGCATCTGCATGATGTCCTGGTACGCCTGGACCAGCTTGTTGCGTACCTGGGTCAGGGCCTGCATCGACACGCTGGCCTTTTGCGAAGCGATCATCACGTCGGTCAGGTCGACGCCACTCTTGCCGATCTCGAAGGCGTTGGCCAACTGGGTCGAAGCTTGCTGCGTCTCATGCACCTTGCCGATGGCCTGGCCGAGCATGTCGGCAAAGGTACTTTGCCCCGGTGCCAACTCGGGAGCGGCGGCCACCTTTGGCAGCGACATGGCGTCGGCCTGCATGGCCCGCATGTCCAGCATCAGACGATTGAATTCAACACCTTGGCTCATGACCCTTCTCTCTCCTGCGGCCGCATTTTTTTGACAGTGATGCGGCGGATAGCCAACCTAAAGCAACAAAGGTGCCAGCCTACAGGGTTCAGGCAACATAGCCCTGTGGGAGCGGGTTCACCCGCGAAGAATGCGACACGGTGTATGGCACCGGCTTCGCCGGTGTTCGCGGGTAAACCCGCTCCCACAAGGGGCGCACGCGCAGCAGGATTCGGTGTCAATCAGCCGAACAGGCTGGCCTCGACGTCAAACCCGGCATCGCGCATCTGCGCCAGCTTGTAGCGCAGGGTACGCGGGCTTATCCCCAGGCGTTTGGCGGCCTCTTTGCGGCGGCCGCGCTCGGCGCGCAGGGTGTCGATGATCATCTGGTACTCATGGCGACGCATGTCATCGCCCAGCCCGCCGGGCTCGGCCACCACCTCAGATGATGGCTCTATGCCAGCTGACAATGGAATGGCGCCTGCCAGACAGAAATCCGCCGCCTCGATCACCCCACCCTGCTGCAGGATCAGCGCCCGCTGAAGCGCGTTGTCCAGTTCACGCACGTTACCCGGCCAGGCATAGGCCTGCAGGCAGGCCAGGGCCTGCGGCGACAGGCGCACCGGGGCGTGTTTCATCTTCACCGCGTTGCGGGCCAGCAGGCGCTCGGCCAGTTGCAGAATGTCACCTGGCCGTTCGCGCAGCGGCCGACAGGCCAGGGGGAACACCGACAGGCGGTAATACAGGTCTTCACGGAAGCGCCCGGCCGCCACCTCGCCAGCCAGGTCACGGTTGGTGGTGGCCAGCACGCGGATGTCCAGGCTGATCGGCTTGCGCCCACCTACCCGCTCCACCTCACGCTCTTGCAGCACGCGCAGCAACTTGGCCTGCAAGGCCAGCGGCATCTCCGAGATTTCGTCGAGCAGCAAGGTGCCGCCTTCGGCCTGCTCGAACTTGCCGGCCTGGGCGGCGATGGCGCCGGTGAAGGCGCCCTTCTCGTGGCCGAACAGGGTCGCCTCGAGCATGTTGTCGGGGATGGCCGCGCAGTTGATCGCCACGAACGGCTGCGCCGCCCTTGGCGACTGCTGGTGAATGTAGCGCGCCAACACTTCCTTGCCGGTACCGGATTCGCCGGAAATCAGCACGGTCGAATCGCTGCGCGCCACGCGGGCGGCCAGCTCCAGCAACTGGCGACTGGCCGGCTCGCAGGCCACCGGCCCCTCTTCGCCGGTCACACGCCCGGTGGCATGCCGCTCCACGAGGCTGAGCAGCGCCTTGGGCTCGAACGGCTTGACCAAATAGTCGGCGGCGCCCTGGCGCATGGCCTCGACCGCACGCTCGACGGCGGCATGCGCCGTCATCAACAGCACCGGCAGCTGTGGCTGCTGGCGACGCAACTGACCTAGCAACTGGTGCCCGTCCATGCCAGGCATGTTCACGTCACTGACCACCAGGCTAAAGGCATCATCCAGCACGGCCTCCAGCGCTTCTTCGGCACTGCCCACCGCCTGGTAGGCGAAACCGCCGATTTCCAGGGTATCGCCCAGCGCCTGGCGCAATACGCGGTCATCCTCGACCAGCAGCACCTTGATCGCCATTACACAACCTCCGCCAACTGCCCGTCGATCAACGGCAGCTCTACCCGCACGCAGGTGCCACGGCCGACCTTCGAGCGCAGGCAGAGCGCTCCCTGGTGCGCACGCACCACGGCCTTGACCACGGCCAGGCCCAGGCCGGTGCCGGCGGCCTTGGTGGTCAGAAACGGCTCGCCCAAGCGGCCGAGCAAATCGGCGTCGATGCCACTACCGGCATCGCTAACGCACAGGTGCAAGGTGCGCCCGCGACGGAACAGATGCACCTTCAGCCGCGCCGGGCCATCGCTGGCCTGCAGGGCATTTTCGATCAGGTTGAGCAAGGCACCGACCAGGGTGTCGCGGTTGCATAGCAGCTCACCGAGGTGGCTATCGCACTGCCAGCGCACGGTGTGCCCCTGCACATGAGCCTGGGCCGCTTGCTGCAGTGCCTGGAACAAGGCCTTCGGCGTGAGGCGATCACCCAACGGCAGCTCGCCACGGGCGAACACCAGCATGTCGCGTACTTGGTGCTCCAACTCGTGCAGGCGCTCCTTGAGGGTGCCAGCGAAGCGCTGACGGGTTTCCGTGCTCAGGTCTTGTTCGGGGTCGGCCAGGTGACTGGCGTAGAGCATGGCCGCCGACAGTGGCGTGCGGATCTGGTGCGCCAGCGAGGCGACCATGCGCCCCAGCGACGACAGCCGCTCGTGCCGGGCCAACTGGTCTTGCAAGCGCCGGGTTTCGGTCAGGTCGTTGAGCAGCACCAGCTGGCCGGGCTCGGCATCCAGCGAGCGGGTGGCGATGGATAGGCGGCGGCCGTCGCGCAGCGAGACTTCGTGGCCGTCATCCTTGCGCGGGGCGAAGCTGCGGGCAATCACTTGGCGCCACAACTGGCCGATCAGCGGTTCGCCGAGCAGTTCGCAGGCGGCCGGGTTGGCTTCACGCACCAAGCCTTGGCCATCGATCACGATCACCCCGCCGGGCAGCAGGGCCAACAGGTTCTGCAGGCGATTGGCCAGGCGTTCCTTTTCGCTGAGTTCGTCGATGCGCTGGGCACTGACCACGGCCAGTTCGCCCTTGAGCTCGCTGACCCGGGCTTCGAGCAGGCTGTAGGACTGGCTCAGCTGGCTGGACACCTGATTGAACAAGGCGAAGGCCTGGTCGATGCCCTGACGGCTTTCCTGCTCGACCGGGGCATGCCCCTGCGGATTGGGGGCTCGGGATACGTGGGCGGCCTGGGGCATCTTGCTCTCTCGCGTGGCTGACCGTCATAAAAACGGTGTGGTGCCAGCGGTGTAGCAATAGGCGTGCCGGAGATGGGGTTTTGTGTTGCCTGCACCGGCCTCTTCGCGGGCATGCCCGCTCCTACAAGTACAGTGCAGAATTCAAGCCCTGCGCGGCAACTGTAATCGATGGACTCGCCCCCGCCGAGGCATCACAGTGCCACGGTGGCGTTCTAAGAAGCCAACGGCAGCGAGGGCGAGACCATGAAAAAGCATAGTTCCAAGCAAGGTTCCCCGTCGTCCACTGATGTGGAGCTTTGCACAACCATCTGTGTAGACCTGGCCAAGCAGGTCTTTCAGTTAGCAGGCGAGGATGCTACCGGTCGGGTGATCTACGAAGATCGCATCAAATCCCGTCAGGCCTTTCATGATTTCCTGCTCAGGTTGCCAGCGACAGTGACCGTCTTGAGGGAGTGCGGTCCAGGTGCGCAAGCCTGGGCAAGGCTGCTGCAGGCTAAAGGTAATGCGGTTCGCATCCTGCCTGCGCAACGAGTCGCCGAACACCGCAGCGGCGCGAAAAATGACCGTAACGACACCCATGCCATTTTGCGTGCCGGTCGCGATACCAGTATTGCCTCGATATCGATCAAGAGCACCACAGCACTGGCTATTCAAGCACTGCACCGTATCCGCCGCGGCAATATCAAGCGGCATACCGCGCTGGGTAATCAGATACGTGGTTTGCTGCTTGAGCATGGCGTATCCATGCCACAGGGCGACGCTGCGATTAGTAAGCATGTGCCGCGGTCTCTTGAGGATGCCTCTTTACCTTTGCCCGACCTGTTGCGTGAGTTGCTCGATGAGCTGTTGACGGACTGGTTGTCTTTGGGGGAACGCATTGCGGGGCTCAGCAGACGGCTCGAAACGACAGCCCAGCAGGATAAAGTTGCACAGCGACTGATCACCATTCGTGGCGTAGGCCCTATCATCGCCACGGCGATCGTGGCGAAACAGACCGAGCCCAGCCGCTTCGCCAGTGGCCGAATGTATTCCGCCTTCTTCGGTATCGTGCCCGATCAGCACAGCAGTGGAAACAAAGTCAGATTGGGCAGGATGAGCAAGCGAGGTGACGGCTACATACGTAGCCTGATGATCCAGGGCGCACATGCTGTCTTGAGTCAGCTAAGGCCTGATTCCGATCAGCCAGACGATCGCCGCCTCTTGCGCTGGCTATCCCGCCTTGGGCGCAAGGAAGCGGCGATTAGACTGGCTAATCGAAATCTGCGCATTATCTGGGCCCTGTTACAAAACGATCAGGTCTATCAACACAAACCGAACAGCAACTCGGAGGCTGCCATGAGCCTCTGACCAACCGAGTAATGCCACAGGGGCGCTAAGCGCTCCAACCCCTGCTAGTGAACATTGACCCCTGGTAAGACCGTCGCAGACTGATGCCTCCGCTCCTACAGGCCCGATGCAGTGGCCTCAATGTAAACGGCACGCTGCGAGCTCACCACGATGTTGGCCAGAAGCAAAAAGCTTCCTCGAACAGGCCTGATACATAGATGCAACCGGGTTCCTATGTTCAAAAGTAGCTAGACAGTGTGGGCGAGTCCATACATAGGAGCGGGTTTACCCGCGAAGAGGCCAGCACAGGCAACCCTCATCCATAGGCACTGCGCAGGCTCGAACCATGCGCCGCACCTGTGGGAGCGGGTTTACCCGCGAAGGGCCGGTACAGGCGACCGCCAGGCGTCAATCCTCCGCCTGTTCCTCGCCACCCTGGCGGCTCATGCCGTACTTGCGCATCTTCTCGACCAGGGTGGTACGGCGAATACGCAAACGTTCAGCCGCACGCGCAACGATACCGTTGGCATCGTCCAGCGCCTGCTGGATCAGGCCCTGCTCCAGGCTACCGAGGTAATCCTTCAGGTCCAGGCCTTCAGGCGGCAGCATGGCGTGGTTGCCGAAATTCGGCGCATGGCCGTTGATCGCCACGCGCTCTTCCAGGTCGCTGCGCAGGCTGTCGACCATCTGCTCGTCTTCGTCATCGACGTAGCGGAATTTCTTCGGCAACTCGGACACGCCAATCACCCCATACGGGTGCATGATCGCCATGCGCTCGACCAGGTTGGCCAGCTCGCGCACGTTGCCCGGCCAGCCGTGGCGGCACAGCGACATGATGGAGGCAGAGTTGAAACGGATGGAACCACGCTTCTCGTGCTCCATGCGCGAGATCAGCTCGTTCATCAGCAGCGGGATGTCTTCCACCCGCTCACGCAGCGGCGCCATTTCGATGGGGAACACGTTCAGGCGGTAGTACAGGTCTTCGCGGAACGTGCCCTCCTCGATCATGGTCTCGAGGTTCTTGTGGGTCGCGGCGATGATGCGCACATCGATGCTCTGGGTCTTGTTGCTACCCACGCGCTCGAAGGTACGCTCCTGCAACACGCGCAGCAGTTTGACCTGCATCGGCAGCGGCATGTCGCCGATTTCGTCGAGGAACAGGGTACCGCCGTTGGCCAGCTCGAAACGCCCGGCACGGCTGGTGATCGCCCCAGTGAAGGCGCCCTTCTCGTGGCCGAACAGTTCGCTTTCCAGAAGCTCGGCCGGGATCGCGCCGCAGTTGACCGGCACGAACGGCGCTTCGCGGCGCTTGGAATGGTAGTGCAGGTTGCGCGCCACCACTTCCTTGCCGGTGCCGGACTCACCCAGGATCAGCACGCTAGCGTCGGTGTCGGCCACCTGCTGCATCATCTGCCGCACGTGCTGGATGGCACGGCTGGTGCCGACCAGGCTGCGGAACAGGTTGGGCTCGCGCTGGCGCCCGCGCTCTCGCGCCTGGTCGTACATCTCGCGATAGACCTGGGCACGGTGCAGCGAATCCAGCAGCTGGCTGTAGCTTGGCGGCACTTCCAGGTTGGAAAGCACGCGGCGGCGAAGGTCTTCCGGGAACTCCGCAGAAGAAATTTCACCTAAAAGCAGCATCGGAAGGAACTCATCCCACCCAGCCACTGTCTTAACGAGCCCAAGGAGGTTGCCCGGAGCGTTCACGGTGCCGATGAGCACGCACAGCACTTCGCGACTCGAAGACAACGGCTCGACCATTTGCTGCCATTCCTGGCTGGAGCAAGCGAGGTTTTCTTCGCCGAGAAAGTTCAGCACCACCGCCAAGTCGCGGCGGCGCGCGCTGTCGTCATCGATCAGCAGAATCTTGGTTTCACGCCACATGCAATAGCAACTTCCCTAGTCATATCGGCGCCTCGTGGGCGTGCTCGACATCATTCCGACTGAAGTGGTCAGTGTTCGGACGTCAAAAATTCGAAAACAGCTGCTAGTAAAGTCAAAAACTTCAAGTCAGTCAAATTTATGGCGCCGCGCTTTGCTATTTCGCTCAGCGTCAGCTGAACAAATGGTATACCTTTGTGGCCTGTTTGGCTTGGTTGATATTGGTCATTTGAGCGACCAACGATTGACGCTCGTCACTTGCAACGTCGATTAGCTGACGATAGACCGCCATCAAGGCCTCGAGGTTTGACCGCACAGCGGCTTCGTCCTCCAGCTCGCTCTGCAGCAAATCTTCCATCTGCTCTCTGCACGCGAGGTCCAGCGCCCCGATAGCCCCCCAGTCGCGCGCCTGCAGGGCCTCGCTCAGGGCCAGGCGGGTATCTTCGATTCGCTGCAATGCGCTCATGGGGTAACTCCTTGGGGTCTATTGCTCGGCCGAAGCGATGGCGTCCCAGCCGCTTTTCACGGTGATCATCAGCTGGGCGACTTCGTCGATCATGGCCGGGTCGCTGTGCAGGTTGGCCTGGGTCAGGCGACGGGCCATGTAGTCGTACAGGCTGTCGAGGCGGTCCAGCTCGTCCGGGTTGTCGGTCTTTTCCTTGTCCAGCCCTTCGCGCAGGCCGCCGATGATATCGATGGCCTTGCCCAGCATCACGCCCTTCTGAGCCACGTCGCCACGCGCGATCGCACCCTTGGCCTGGGCCATACGGTCAAGCGAGCCTTCCATCAGCAACTGCACTAGGCGGTGCGGAGTAGCTTCGGAAATCTGGGCGTGGGAATTGACCTTCTGGTACTGGCGAAGGGCTCTCATCGGGTGCATGGGGGATCCTCTTTGAACGGGGCTATACAGGGACTACATGCCTAAGTGATCGGCTTAGCCCCAAAGATCTTTAATACGACCATCAGTCGTCGTTATTGGCCTTGTTCATCGCGTTCAGGGTCGTCATCACGCTAGAACTCGTGGCATTTAGCTTGGCAACGAGGGTATCCATCGCGTTGTATTTGGCTGTCAGCGTGGCCCTCAACGTCTCAATACGACGATCGAGTGCCTCTTGCTGCTTGGTGAGCTCAGTTAGGTTGTCGTTGAGGGTCTTTGTCCGCGTCGCCAGGATTCCGGTCGTGCCAGTGTACGCATCCGTGGCCACAGTCAGGCGTTTGATCAGACCCTTGTCACCGGTGAACACCGCCGCGATATCGGCGGCACCCTTGGCAACTGCCTTGTCCCACTTGGTGTCGTCCAGCACCAGCAGGCCCGTCTGCTGATCGGTATTGATTCCCATCTGCGAGAGCATGGAGATGCTTCCCGACCCGGTGCTCTTCACCAGCTCGTTACGCACTGTCGAGACCAGAGCGCGCATCGTCGCATCCCCGGTCAACGCTCCGGCGGTGGTAGTACTAGCATCGCCAGTCGCCGTGACTTTGGTCTGCGTGTTGATCGCCGTGATCAGCGCGTTATACGCACTGACAAAAGACTGTACTGAGGTTTTCAGCGTACTGGTATTGGTCGCAACGCTCAGTCTTGACTTGCCCTCCGCCAACAGTTCGAAGTTGACACCACTGATGGCACCAGTGACGGTATTGCTCTTGGATTCAAGCTCCAGACCGTCGATCTTGTACTTCGCATTTTGAGCGGGCTCGCCGGGCGTGGCATTCTGGACCAGAGTGGAATCACCGCTCAAGGTGATATCGGAACCTTCTCCGGTCGTCGAAGAACTCATTACCAACCGCGAGCCGTTGGCATCCGTCAGGATGTTGGCGTTGATGCCTTGTGAGCCTAGCTGCTTATTGATCAGGTCGCGAACCTGCTGCAACGTCGCCCCATCCGGAATCGTGACATCATAATCCGCACCGGATTGCGAAATGGTTAAGGCCTGCGGATCACCGCTGTTGTTCACGACGGAAGAAGCCCCACCCGCGAAGACATCTGTGATGATCTTCGAAGACGTGGCGAGCTGAGTGACCTCCAAGGCGTAATTACCCGCAGACGCGGATGCGGTCACGGTTGCCTTGGCGACTTTTTCATCGGAAGACGTGCCCGCAAGCCCCGTGAAAGACGTGGACGTATTGAGCTTGGCAATCGCAGAGCGGAAAGTATCCAATGCATTCTTAATCATGCCCACGGCAGACACTTGTGTAGTCGTGGTCTTTTGCTGAGCCGTGATCTGCTGTTGCTTGGGCGCCTTTTCGGCATCGGCCAGAGCTTTGACAATCGACTGGGTATCGACACCGGAGCCGATACCACTGACTGTTGTACTTGTCATTGCTTTATATCCCTGATCAGCGAATGCCAATTGCTTGACGATAAATGAGCCAGACACATACCGAGTCAAGACTCATGCCAACATCACACATTGTCATCCAGTAAAAAACCGTTACCCTCCGCCAGACTCCGGGCCAGGCTCAGGGCCGCTTCACTTGGAAGCTGTCGAATGACTTCGCCGCTGCCGGTCGCGATCACCTTGACCACCAGCGTGCCCGTGGAATCGTCCACAGAAAACGCCAACTGACGCTGCGAAGCTTTTACGTATTCTTGTATGTCGCTTACTGCTTTCTCGAGCTCCGGTCGCTGGATTTCCTTGGTCGGCGCGTCGGGCAAGCCGACGGTCAACTTGCTCGAGGAGTGCGCGCTCTTGGCTTCCTGAATCTTAGCTTCCTGAGCGGCAGGCGCAGGGAGAACAGAGCTCAGCTTGACACTCATATCCATGATGCTTCCCTCATAGAATCAAAAAACGAAAGGGCACGTTGCCGCACCCTTTCGCGATTCATCACTGACTTGAATTAGCCGAGCAGCTTCAGTACGGACGACGGCAGCTGGTTCGCCTGCGACAGGATAGCGGTGGAAGCTTGCTGCAGGGTTTGCTGTTTGCTCAGCTCAGCGGTTTCGGCAGCGAAGTCGGCATCTTGGATACGGCTACGGGCAGCGGTGGAGTTCTCCGAGATCGACTGCAGATTGGCAACAGTGCTGTCGAAACGGTTCTGCACAGCACCCAACTGGGAACGCTGGGAGTCCAACGACTGCATGGCACCGTCCAAGACTTGGATAGCCTGCTGGGCGCTTTGCGCGTCGAGGATGTTCAGATTGGAAACGGTAGACTCCATCTCTACGGCAGAGGTCTTGCCTGCAACAGCAGTCAGACCCAACGCGGCCAGACCGGTACCATTGCTGCCATCAGCAACGTTGATGTCCTGATCAGCGAATAGCGACAGCGTGCTGCTGCCGTCTTTAACCACAACGCTGGCGTTGACACCAGTGCTAGCGGCGTTGATGGACGCCGCGATGGTATCCATGTCATCGCCTTTCTTGAACTTGACTTCTACGCCGTTCAGAGAGATCGAGGTATCAGCAACCAAGCCAGCCTTGGTAGTGCCCGAGTTCAGACCTACGGCAGCCAGTGCCCCTTGACCAGCTACGCCAGAGCCATTGTCCAGTTTGATGTCCTGACCATTGGCCGAAGTCAGCACCAGACGTCCGTTATCATTCTTGGCAGTGACGCCAGTCAGGGCAGTACCCGAACCGACAGCGCCTGCGCCGTTGTTGTTGATGTTGGCAACGATCGAATCCAAGTCATCGCCAGCTTTAAAGCTAAACCCCTTACCGTTGATGGAGATGTCTGTGTCAGCGCTCAGACCTGTGGATTGAGGAGCAACTGCGACAATCCCACCGTTAGTAGCAGCGGCGGTTACTGCATCGGTCAGCCCGAGGTTAGCGATGGCAGTACCTGAGAGCTTAAAGCCCGCAGCTGAACTCAATTTTAGCTGGCCAGTAGCGCTATCAACAGATGCACTAACACCGGTAGCGCCAGATTGTCCATTGACCTTGTTTACCACGCTCGAAAGCGTATCCGCCGTGGTCAGGTTGATGGTGGTATCACCCAGAATCAGGGTACCGTCTGCAGCCAACTTACCATCACGGAGGTTCTCAGTTCCGGTTTTGGTTAGCTGATTGCCGCCGCCTGTGGCAAGGCCCAAACCAGTAGCAACACCTGCAGTAGTATCTGTAGCATCAACTGTGAATGCCTGCGTACCAGTAAGCTTCAGACCTCCAGTTGCGCTGTCAATACTGGCGGTAATACCTGTATTCGCGGTCTGGGCATTGATTTTCGCAAGGATACTCGAAGCATCTTTAGCGGCTTGAGTCGCGCCAAAGCCATTAAGGGTATCTGTGGTGGCGAGAGTGATAGTGGTTTTGGTAGTACCGACGTTAAGGACCAGATCACCAGAGGTGCCGACAGCTGGATCGGCAAACACGGTTGCGCTGGTTTTGCCGGTTGCAGTGGCGAAGTTGGCGCCAGTAGCGTCAGTACCAAACTTGCCAGCTGCGCCAGTAACGCTAGCTTGAAGGGTAGCAACGCCGCCGGCAACGCTGGCTTCGTTGTAGTTGCCCTTCATGGCGGTAGCGCTGACATCTTTCATGCCGAACGAAATGCTTTCGTTGGAGTTCGCCCCGACCTGGAAGCTGCTACCGGAGAAGGTGCCATCGAGCAGGTTACGGCCACCGAAGGTGGTGGTGTTAGCAATACGGGTCAGTTCACCCGACAGCGCGGTAAACTCCTGCTGCATCGAGGCACGGTCGTCATCGCTGTTCGAACCGTTAGCCGATTGCAGGGCCAGTTCACGCATACGCTGCATGATGTTGCCAGAAGTCGCCATGGCGCCTTCAGCAGTTTGTGCGATGGAGATGCCATCGTTGGCGTTCTTGACCGCAACGCTCAGACCTTTGATTTGAGTGGTCAGACGGTTGGAGATCTGCAGGCCTGCGGCGTCGTCTTTGGCACTGTTGATTTTCAGGCCAGAGGACAGACGACCCATGGTGGTGCCCAAGGCGTCGGACGACTTGTTCAGGTTCTTCTGAACACTCATAGAGGTGATGTTGGTGTTAACGGTCAAAGCCATGACGAATTCCTCGTTGTATGGATACTGCGGCTTCCGGCCCTGGCGACAGCCGGGTGTGGCCTAGAGAACCTTCGTAATGGTTATCGTCGGGTACGCGGGTTGCTTGAGGGGTATTTCGAAAAAAAAATACTGGCATGGGGCCAGCCCTGAGAAATCAAGGGGTTAAGGGCGGTTTATTGGCGTCAAAATCCGCTCTAAAGCAGGCCAGATAACCATACAGCACTGACACCGCCTTTCCCGTGAAGATCACACAGCCCTTTGGGCTGCGCTGTCGCGCAGAGAACAGAGCCTTAGCAAGCGCCGCGTTACCCTGTAGGAGCGGGTTTACCCGCGAAGCATGCGACGCGGTGCATGGCACCGGCTGCGCCGGTGTTCGCGGCTAAAGCCGTTCCTACAGGGGGCCTGCTGAATCAGTGAGTTATGGGGTGTTCTATGAGAGATCGCCCAGCCCGGGGGCTGCGCTGTCGCGCAGTGAACAGAACCTCAGCAAGCGCCGCGTTACCTTGTGGGAGCGGGCGTGCCCGCGAAGCATGCGACGCGATGCATGGCACCGGCTTCGCCGGTGTTCGCGGCTAAAGCCGCTCCTATGTATGGACTCGCCCACACTGTCTAGCTACTTTTGAACATAGGAACCCGGTTGCATCTATGTATCAGGCCTGTTCGAGGAAGCTTTTTGCTTCTGGCCAACATCGTGGTGAGCTCGCAGCGTGCCGTTTACATTGAGGCCACTGCATCGGGCCTGTAGGAGCGGAGGCATCAGTCTGCGACGGTCTTACCAGGGGTCAATGTTCACTAGCAGGGGTTGGAGCGCTTAGCGCCCCTGTGGCATTACTCGGTTGGTCAGAGGCTCATGGCAGCCTCCGAGTTGCTGTTCGGTTTGTGTTGATAGACCTGATCGTTTTGTAACAGGGCCCAGATAATGCGCAGATTTCGATTAGCCAGTCTAATCGCCGCTTCCTTGCGCCCAAGGCGGGATAGCCAGCGCAAGAGGCGGCGATCGTCTGGCTGATCGGAATCAGGCCTTAGCTGACTCAAGACAGCATGTGCGCCCTGGATCATCAGGCTACGTATGTAGCCGTCACCTCGCTTGCTCATCCTGCCCAATCTGACTTTGTTTCCACTGCTGTGCTGATCGGGCACGATACCGAAGAAGGCGGAATACATTCGGCCACTGGCGAAGCGGCTGGGCTCGGTCTGTTTCGCCACGATCGCCGTGGCGATGATAGGGCCTACGCCACGAATGGTGATCAGTCGCTGTGCAACTTTATCCTGCTGGGCTGTCGTTTCGAGCCGTCTGCTGAGCCCCGCAATGCGTTCCCCCAAAGACAACCAGTCCGTCAACAGCTCATCGAGCAACTCACGCAACAGGTCGGGCAAAGGTAAAGAGGCATCCTCAAGAGACCGCGGCACATGCTTACTAATCGCAGCGTCGCCCTGTGGCATGGATACGCCATGCTCAAGCAGCAAACCACGTATCTGATTACCCAGCGCGGTATGCCGCTTGATATTGCCGCGGCGGATACGGTGCAGTGCTTGAATAGCCAGTGCTGTGGTGCTCTTGATCGATATCGAGGCAATACTGGTATCGCGACCGGCACGCAAAATGGCATGGGTGTCGTTACGGTCATTTTTCGCGCCGCTGCGGTGTTCGGCGACTCGTTGCGCAGGCAGGATGCGAACCGCATTACCTTTAGCCTGCAGCAGCCTTGCCCAGGCTTGCGCACCTGGACCGCACTCCCTCAAGACGGTCACTGTCGCTGGCAACCTGAGCAGGAAATCATGAAAGGCCTGACGGGATTTGATGCGATCTTCGTAGATCACCCGACCGGTAGCATCCTCGCCTGCTAACTGAAAGACCTGCTTGGCCAGGTCTACACAGATGGTTGTGCAAAGCTCCACATCAGTGGACGACGGGGAACCTTGCTTGGAACTATGCTTTTTCATGGTCTCGCCCTCGCTGCCGTTGGCTTCTTAGAACGCCACCGTGGCACTGTGATGCCTCGGCGGGGGCGAGTCCATCGATTACAGGGGGCCTGCTGAATCAGTGAGTTATAGGGTGTTCTATGAGAGATCACCCAGCCCGAGGGCTGCGCTGTCGTGCAGAGAACGGTGGCAGCCTATCAGGTATGTATTGCCAGTAAAATCCTGGGGCTGCTTCGCAGCCCTTCGCGGGTGAACCCGCTCCTACAGGGGCCATGCCAGGCCATAGAATTTTTCCGGGATCGAGTAGGAGGCGGGCTCTAGCCCGCCGTCCTCTCACACCACCGTGCGTACGGTTCCGTACACGGCGGTTCAGGTTATGCGGCTAAACCGGTTGATCGTATCCAGTATCGAGACAAGTCCGAGTCGGTCCCATAGCTTCTTTGGCAGCGCCTGATTCACATGAGGTGCCCCCGAGTTCCACCATGGGCCTCGGCCATTTGAGGCCGATCTACAGGCACGTTCTTCGCTGAGCCCTAGACGCATCAGGTTACGAGCCCTCGTTGAGGGCTGTTTCCATTGGCGCCAGATGACACACCGAAGTTTGTGCCTGATCCACCCGTCCAACTCCTCAAGTGGGCGCTTGCTCTTACTGAGCTTGAAGTAGCCAGCCCAGCCGCGTAGCACTGGGTTCAGCCGCTCGATAATGTTGCCCATCTTGCAACCTCTCGCCCCACGCAGTAGCTCTCGGAGCCGGTCACGCAGGCGCTTGAGACTCATCACTGCCACTCTCAATCTTGGCTGCCGGTGGCGGCTCATCCCATACCCTAGATAGTCGCAACTCCAAGCCCTCGCCACTTGGCTCTTGTTCCGATTTACCGTCAGTTTCAGACGGCGCTTCAGGAAACGTTCGATACTCGCCAGTACACGTTCGCCCGCCCTCTGGCTGCGCACATAGATGTTCGCATCATCGGCATAGCGCACGAAGCGATGACCCCGCCGTTCCAGCTCCCGATCAAATTCGTCGAGCAGGATGTTCGACAGCAACGGCGAGAGCGGGCCGCCTTGCGGCGTCCCTTCCTGCCGGGGACTGACGACACCGCCCGACATGACCCCAGCTTCAAGGTAGCGGCGGATAAGCCTGAGCATGCATTTGTCTTCGACCCGACGCTCGATACAAGCCATGAGGATGTCGTGGTTAATTCGGTCGAAGAACTTCTCCAAATCGAGTTCCACACACCAGCGATACCCCGAAGCCACATGGGCTCGGGCCATCTCAACGGCTTGATGGGCGCTTTTGCCCGGGCGAAAGCCGTAGCTATAGTCCGAAAACAGCGGATCGAAGATTGGCGTGAGCTGTTGGTGCAATGCTTGCTGGATCAGACGATCCACGACGCCGGGGATACCCAATTGCCGTGTGCCGCCCTGCGGCTTGGAAATTTCAACCGCTCGCACTGCCTGGGGATGGTATTCGCCGGCTAGCAACCTGTGTTTGAGGATTGGCCAGTACTGTTTCACGTAGCCAGCCAAGTCCGCGACCGTCATGCCATCGGCACCCGGCGCTCCCTTGTTGCTGACCACACGTTGATACGCACGCTTGAGGTTGGCCGGTGCAAGCACCCGCTCCATCAGCGTGTCCGACTCCGCGTTCGTCCACGTCACAGACGCCGTCGATGCCTGCGCGCTGCCAGCCGTCGCCCTCGGATTCTGTCCGGAACTTGGGGTCACAGTTCTCCCTCGGAGAAATTCCTGCTTTTCGGCATTCGACGAGACTCTGACGCCTACTGGCGGCATAACCTGTTCGGCCCTTGGTGGCGCGGTTAATCGCCACTTACTACGGCTTCGGCTGACTTCTGCAGGCTCATCCCGTCGCCTCTCGACGCTCGGTAGCACAAAGGCAAGCGTGCAGATCTCCCAGGGTAATTCGCGTGACCTTCCTGCTTATGCCTGTCGGATCTACGTCACGGCGCTCTGTGCAAGTATTGGGCTTTGATGATCATGGCCACCTTACCCACGCCGTCCCGCCTCATATCCGCTTCCTGTTCGTCAGGCCAGCATTTTGCCTCGGGCTTCCTTCAGATTCGCAGTCGCCCGCGACACCCTTGCTTCTGGCTAACACTTCCCCTTGCCGGGTGTGTAGAGGACTTTCACCTCCAAGTCACCCACTCGGCCACCACAGCCAAGCAGGTTGCGCTTACGCGCAACGCGCCATGCCTGGCGCACCATGAAAAAAGCGCCGGGCGTTGGCCGCCGGGCGCTTTTTTGGGACCTGCGGAAGGATCAGTCGCGATACAAAATAGCCGAACCCCACGACAGCCCCACACCAAAGCCGCTGATCGCCACGCGCTTCCAGCTACCATCGAGCATGTGCTTCTGCAGCAGCAGCGGCACGCTGGAGGACACTGTGTTGCCGGTCTCCAGCATGTCCTTGACGAACTTCTCGGGGTTATTTTCCTCGAAGCGCCGGGCCACGGCATCGACAATCGCCGCACTGCCCTGATGGATACAGAACGCATCGATATCCGACGACTTCAAGCCACTGGCAGCAAGCAGCTCATGCAGGTGCGCTGGCACCTTCACCAAAGCGAAGTTGAACACCTGGCGGCCGTTCATGAAGAACTTGCCATCGCTGACCTTCAGGTGCTCGGCACCGGAACCGTCGGTGCCGAAACGCGCCTCGCCCAACTGCCACACCGCATCCTCACCCATCCAGGTGGCCGTGGCGGCGTCGCCGAACAGCATGGTGGTGTTGCGGTCTTCCGGGTCGACGATCTTCGAATACGGGTCGGCGGTGATCAACAGGCCGTTCTTCAGCCCTGCCGCTTCCATGAAGCCCTTGATCGCGTACAGGCCGTACACATAGCCGGAGCAACCCAGCGACACGTCGAACGCCGCCACACGGGTGGACAGGCCGAGTTTGCTCTGGACGATGGCGGCGGTATGCGGCAGGCCTTCTTCGTCGCCGTTCTGGGTGACCACGATCAGCGCATCGATCGACTGCGGGTCGAGGTCGGGGTTGCTGGCGAACAGCGCCTGGGCGGCTTCTACGCACAGGTCGGAGGTTTCTTGCTCCTCGGCCTTGCGCGGCAGGAACGACGCGCCGATCTTGCCGAACATGAACTCTTCGTCCTTGCCGAACTTCGCACCCTGGACGTAGTTGTCCAGGCCAGCGGTGGGCACGTAACTCGCGATGCTTTTGATGCCAATCATTCTGGCTTCCCAATGAAAACAGCCAAAGACCACCACTCGATGAATTGAGGGCGCCAAATACCGGAGCGTCACCGCTGGGGGTTCAAGGCAGTGCTCGCCTGCACACCGGTAACAAAATGCTGCAACAGCTGCTGCATAGAATACAGGGAAGATGACCGTTTTGACTCATTGGTCACATTGAAATGCTACGAAAGCCTTGGGCGAGGTATGGGGACCGGGGGATTCGGGGAATGACCAGGCAGCCACAAACCCGTGTAGGAGCGGCCTTGTGTCGCGAAAGGGCCGCAGCGCGGCCCCGGGGCTTCAGCATTCCGGCGAACATCGCTGGGGCCGCTTTGCGGCTCTTTCGCGACACAAGGCCGCTCCTACAGGGTTCTCGCCTGCCTGCTAGAACGGCGCCTTGATCAGATCTTGTCGAACAGGCTCAACTGCGAAATGCGCGCGAACGCCAGCTGCGAGGCTTCGAGCATGGCCTGCTGCAAGGTCAGCTGGATGGTCGCCGAAGCCATGTCGGTATCGCCGATAGCGCTTTGGGTGCTTTTGTTGGCCAAGCCCAGGCTTTCGTTCTCCTGCGCCTGAATTTCCAGCGAGTTGGCCCGCGCACCGATGGAGCCACGGGTAATGTCAATGCGATCGCGGGCACTGGCCAGGTTGGAGATCGCCGAGTCGGTGGCAGTTTTCAGCGCAGCCTGCGCCTCCGGCGAGTCCACGGGCTTTTCCAGGGCACTACGCAGCTGGCCCAGGGTGTCCAGCACGTTTTGCGAACGGTGGGTATTGGCATTGACCGAGAACTGGTCACCCTGTGCCGGTGCACTGTCGAACTGGTAGGTAACGCCGGCCACCGTAACCGCATTGCCCGCCCCTACCGTACCGGTAGCAATCGGCTTGCTATCGGCAGTGTACGGCTGCGCATACAGCGAATATTCCGTATCACTGGTGAAGCGGATCACCGCACCGTTGCTGGGGAAGGTGCTGCGGTAGCCATCAGGGTCGGTGATGCTGGTGCCGGTCACCTGCGCAGTCGATGGGTTGCCAGCGCTGCGGGTGGCAGTCAAGGTGTCTGGCTTGGCTTCGAGGGTGAAAACGTGGCCAGCCACCACGGCGTCGGCATCATCGCCCTCTGCCAGCTTCAGGTTGATTTCGAAGTCGACACCCCGCAGCGAAATCATCTTGCCGCCTTCGGCGTTGACGTCGAACTTGCCCTTGCCCGCCGTTTCGGTGGTGATGTCGTTGCCGGCTGCGTCCTTCACGTTGTACTCGGTGGCACTGGTGAATGTGACGGTATAAGGCTGGCCAGCAGCAAACTGGTTGCTGTAGGTGGTGGCCGACGTCAGCAGGCCGCCAGAGAGCAGCACCTTGCCATCATCCGGCGACGGTGCCACCAGGTTCGACTGGGTGCGGCTGTTGTTGGTGGCCTGGTCGAAAATGCTGTAGCCGGTGTCGTTGGTCGCCAGGCGCAGGGTGTCGGACACCTGCAGGCTCAGCTGGGTCTGGTCGCCCTGGTAGCTGTAGGTGCCGTCGGCGTTGCGCACATAGGGTGGGGTCGACGACTTGGAGCCGCCGAACATGTAGTCGCCGTTGGCGTCGCGCGAGTTCAGCAGACCGAAGACGTTGGCTTCGATTTCCTTGATCTCACTGGCAATCGAGGTACGGTCGGCATCGCTCAGGCCACCGTTGCCGGCCTGAAGCGCCAGCTCGCTGGCGCGCTGCAGGGCATCGTTGATGGTCGACAGCACGCTCTCTTCCTGCAACAGGGCGTTTTTGACCGTGGTCATGTTGCCGCTGTACTGGTCCAGCAAGGCGCTCTGTTGCTGCAACACCAGCAGGCGCGCAGCGCCGACCGGGTCGTCCCCGGCCGACTGGATGCGAGACTTGGAGGTAACCTGTTCGGTGATCTTGGCCAGGTTGGAGTAGTTCTGCGAGTAGCTGGTGGCGCTGGTCTCGTAGAACTGAGCAGTGGAAATGCGCACGGTAGTCTACTCCTTACAAGGCATTGATCAGGGTGCTGAAGGTTTCTTGCGCCGCCTTGATGATCTGCGACGACGCCGTGTAGTAGTGCTGGAACTTCACCAGGCTGGCCGCCTCGTCATCGAGGTTGACGCCCGACACCGCACTTCGGCTTTCGGCGGCGGACTTGAACACCGCTTGGGTCGCCGTGGTATCGATGGCGGCCTGGCTAGCCTTGGCCCCTACCCGCTCGACCAGCGAGGCGTAGGCCGAGGTGAAGCTGGTGCCGGTGCCGGAGTTGGTGCCCACGGTCGACTTGGTCTGCAGGTCCAGCAGCGCGTTGGCGTTGCGGTTGTCGGCCTTGCCGTCGGCATTGAACGACAGAGTGAAGCTGTCGTTGGTAGCCGGGCTGCCGCCAATGGTGGTTTCGACGGCAAAGGTACGCGGATTGCCGCTGCTATCGAGAATCGGGTTACCGGACGCATCACGCATCGGCACGGCGATCGACAGCTTGTTGTCCTGCCCTGGCACCACGCTGCCGGTACCAATCTGGGTGCCCTTGGCGTCGTACAGCTTGTAACCCTGGGAGCCCCCGCTGGCGGCGTCGAACACCACGCGCACCGGCATCGAATCCCGTATCGCCTGCTGCACCAGCGCGGTATCGGCACCGCCATAGATGTCCAGCGATTCGCCCAGCGTTGGCTGGGTGATGGTACCGGTGCCGCTGTTGCCGCTGCCCGCCGCGGCACTGATCGGCCCGGCGAAGGCCAGCTTGTTGGCATCGGTGAGGGTGGTGGTGATGCTGCCAGCTGCCGAACGGGTGGGGATCACCTTGAAGCTGTCCCCTGCCGCCAGGCCGCCGCCATTCAGCGACAGGCTGAAGCCATCGATCACCGGTGCCGGGTCGGCGCTGAGGTCGAAGGTGCCCATGTCGGTACCGTCGGAGCGGCGCACGCTGTACTGGTTGGCGCTGGTGAACTTCACCTCGTAGTCGTAGGTGGTCAACTTGCCACTGTCGGCAATGGTCACGTTGAGGTTGCCAGAGCCGGAGCTGTTGTTCGACGAGGCCAGGCTGCGCTGGGCAATGGCGGTAGCGCTGTTGATGCTGGAGAAAAGAGAGCTGCCGAACTGACCATTGGCATCCAGGCCCTGGCCCAGCTGGCTGTTGATGCTGTCGGCGACCACCAGGGCAACGCGGCCCAACTCGTTCATCGACGGCATCAGGACGTCCTGGCGATAGCGCAACAGGCCGCCGATCGCGCCACCGCTCACCACCGAGGTCACGTCCGAGCTGAAAGAATCGTAGTTGATGCGCAGGCTGGCTTGGCTCTTGTCGGCAACACCAGGCTCGACCGACAGCGTGTTGGCCTTGTTACCGGTGACAAGCGACTGGCCACTGCCCAGGTACACGTCATAGTTGCCGTCACGCTCCTGCACGGTCACGCCGACCAGGTCGTTGAGCTGGCGCACTGCTTCGCTGCGTGCATCCAGCAGGCTGTTGGGAGTGCTGCCCGTGCCGCTGGCGGCAGCGATCTGCTTGTTGTACTCGGCAATGCTGGCGGTCAGCTTGTTGACCTGGCCGGCCATGGTGTCGAGCTGGGTGTTGATCGTGGCGTTCTGCTGGGTCAGCTGGCTGCTTACCGCGTTGAAACGGTTGCTCAGGGTTTGCGCCTGAGTCAGCAGCAGCTGGCGCGAGGCGACGTCACCAGGCTTGGCCGCTGCGGTCTGCAGCGCCGAGAAGAATGCGGTTAGAACCGAGCTGATGCCGGTGTCACGGTCGGCCAGCAGCTTGTCGACGCTGGTGATCTGGTCCTGAAAGGCAACTGCGTCTGCCTGCAACGAGGTAGCAGTCTGCAGCTGGTTGTCCAGGTACGAGCTGTAGATACGGCGCACATCCGCCAGGGTGGTCCCAGTACCGAGGAACCCTGCGCCGATGTTGTGCGAAGGCCCCGCCGCCTGGATCGCCTGCTGCCGCGAATAGCCACTGGTCGCAGCGTTGGCGATGTTGTTACTGGTGACCGACAATGCCGCCTGGCTGGCACTCAGGCCACTCAGGCCGATGGAAATCAGGCTCGACATGATTTAGTCCTTTTATAGATTCGTGGTTCTGCCAGCCATGGCGTATTGCGGGGTTGCTTGCATTTGCCGGGCGATGCTGATGATTTTCTTCGCATAGCCCGGGTCGGTCGCATAACCTGCCTTTTGCAGCTCTCTTGCAAACTGCTCAGGGTTATCGGCCGAATTCAGGGCATCTTGATAGCGGGAATTGCTCTGCAACAGGCTTACCAGGTCGTGGAAGCTGTCCTGGTACGAGTCGTAGCTGCGGAATGCAGCCGTTTCCTTGACGAACTGGCCGTCACGGAACTCGCTGGTGATCGCCCGCGCCTGCTCGCCCTGCCAGTTGCCGGTGGCCTTGATGCCGAACAGGTTGTGGCTGCTGCTGCCATCGGTATTGCGCATTACCGATTTGCCCCAGCCGGTTTCCAGAGCGGCCTGGGCCACCAGGTAGCGCGGGTCGATACCAATGCGTTTGGCAGCCTGCTCGGCCATCGGCAGCATGGTGGCGACGAACTCGTCACTGTCGGCAAAGGCCTTGTTCGGGGCCAGTGGCGGTTGGGCCACGGCGCGGCCAAGTATGCGCAGGCCGTTGTCCGGCACGGCGAAGGCCTGGGCTACCTGCTGACCGTCACGGGCCGGCACGGCAGCGCTGTTAGCGGTGGCCGCCGACGGCACGATGCCGGCCAGCAGGCGGTCGGTGAGTTTGCTCGGCAACGCCAGTCGCCGCGCATTGAGCGCGGCAACATCGTTGCGGCCAGACGCCGAATCAGCGGCATGCGCCGGCTCCGCCACCTTGCTGCCCCACAATGCCGGGCCACTGGCATCGGCCCGTGGGAACGGGCTGGTGTTGATGGACGCACTACGGCCTTTGGTCAACTGGCGTACCAGCACATCCTGCAGGCCAATACCTCCACCTTCGCGGGACATGCTCACGGCCAGCTGCTGGTCGTACATGTCGCGGTACTGCTTCACCGTTTCGGTGTTCATCGGGTTGTCGTCGGCCAGCACGTCACTGGCCTTGCGCGAGGCCTTGAGCATTTCGCTGATGAACAGCGATTCGAACTCCTGGGCCACCTTGCGCACGTTGGCTTCGCTGTCGCGGTCACCCACCTTCAGCGAGCTGAGGCGGTTGAGGTCGGTGTAAGCACCGCTGTCGACGCTGCCGGAAACCAGGCTTTTGCTGTTCATCCGCACCGTCCTCAGATCACGATCAGGTCGGCCTGCAACGCGCCGGCCTGTTTCAGGGCTTCGAGGATGGCCATCAGGTCGCTGGGCGCTGCGCCCACCTGGTTCACCGCGCGGACGATTTCATCCAGCGTGGTGCCCGGGCCGAACTTGAACATCGGCTTGGCTTCCTGCTCGGCATTGACCCGCGAGCGCGGCACCACGGCGGTCTGGCCGTTGGAGAACGGCCCCGGCTGGCTGACGATCGGGTCTTCGGTAATGGTCACGGTCAGGCTGCCGTGGGTCACAGCGGCCGGCGACACCTTGACGTTCTGGCCGATGACGATGGTGCCGGTACGCGAGTTGATGATGACCTTGGCCACCGCCTGGCCCGGGTCAATCTCGAGGTTCTCGAGGATCGACAGGTAGTCCACGCGCTGGCTCGGGTCCATCGGCGCAGTAACCCGCACCGAACCGCCGTCCACGGCCTGGGCCACGCCCGGGCCGAGCAGGTCGTTGACCTTGTCGACGATGCGCTTGGCGGTGGTGAAGTCGGGGCGGTTCAGGTTCAGGGTCAGGCTGTTGCCCTGGTTGAAGCCGCTTGGTACTGCACGTTCGACGGTTGCACCACCAGGGATACGTCCGGCAGACGGAACGTTGACGGTGATCTTCGAACCATCACGGCCCTCGGCATCGAAGCCGCCCACCACCAGGTTGCCCTGGGCCACGGCATAGACGTTGCCGTCGATACCTTTGAGCGGGGTCATCAGCAGGCTGCCGCCGCGCAGGCTCTTGGAGTTACCGATCGAGGACACGGTAATGTCCACCACCTGGCCTGGCTTGGCGAACGCCGGCAGGTCGGCATGCACCGACACGGCCGCGACGTTTTTCAGCTGCACGTTGCCGGAGCCGGCCGGCACCTTGATGCCGAACTGCGACAGCATGTTGTTGAAGGTTTGCAGGGTAAACGGCGTCTGGGTGGTCTGGTCACCGGTACCATTGAGCCCCACCACCAAGCCGTAACCGATCAGCTGGTTGGAGCGCACGCCAGAAATGCTGGCAATGTCCTTCAGGCGCTCGGCCTGGGCGCCGAAGGCACAGGACAGGAGCAGGGTTGCGGCAATCAGCTGCCTCACGTTGAACATGGTCATCCGTACTCAGAAAGGCCAAAGCGGGCTGATGAAGAAGCGGTCCAGCCACCCGGGCTGGCTGGCATCGGCGAACGAGCCGGTACCGGAATAGGTGATGCGCGCGTCGGCCACACGGGTGGACGGCACGGTGTTGTCGGTGGCGATGTCGTCGGCGCGGATCATGCCGGCAATGCGCACCAGCTCTTCGCCAGTGTTCAGGGTCAGCCACTTCTCGCCGCGCACGGCGATGATGCCGTTGGGCAGCACTTCGGCGACGGTCACGGTGATGGAGCCGGTCAGGGTGTTGCCCTGGGTGGCCTTGCTGTCGCCCTTGGTGGCACGCTCGCCGCTGTAGCCGGCCTCCAGCGACAGGTCACCGCCGCCGAACGGGTTGTTGGTGCTCGGCGTGCTGCCGAACAACGAGGTCAGGCCGATATTGGCGTTGCTGTTCTTCTGGATCTGCGAGCCGGCGTTCTTGCTGGCCGAGGTGCGCTCGTTGAGGGTGATGGTGATGATGTCACCCACCCGGAACGCCTTGCGGTCGCTGTACAGGTTCTGCTCGAAACCGGCCTGGTAGATCGAACCGTTGTTGGCCGCTGCCGGCAACGGGGTGCGCGGCAGTACCGGCGCGTAGTACGGGTCGTTGGGCTTGGGCGTCGGCGCGACGCAACCTGCCAGCAACACCGCCCCCCCCAGGGCGAAAACGGACAACAGACGATTCATGACGCTTACCTCACGGGTGCAACAGAGTGACGGGGTTGGAGCTACCTGCTTCAGAGCTGCTGAGTAACGAACGACAGCATCTGGTCAGCGGTGGAAATGACCTTGGAGTTCATCTCGTAGGCACGTTGGGTGGTGATCATGTTCACCAACTCTTCCACGGTGCTGACGTTGGAGTTTTCCAGGGTCTGCTGCAGGGTGGTGCCGAAACCGTTCAGGCCCGGGGTGCCGACTTGCGGCGCACCACTGGCAGCGGTCTCGAGGAACAGGTTGTCACCGATCGCCTGCAGGCCGGCCGGGTTGATGAAGTCGGCGGTCTGGATGTTGCCGATCACCTGCGCAGCCGGGTTGCCGGCGGTGGTGATCGACACGGTGCCGTCCTGGCCGACGGTGAAGGTCTGCGCGTCGTTCGGCACGACGATGGCAGGCTCCAGGGCATAGCCATTGGCGGTGACGATCTGGCCGTCGGAGTTCAGGTGGAAGGTGCCGTCACGGGTGTACGAAACGGTACCGTCCGGCTGCAGGATCTGGAAGAAACCACGGCCGTTGACCGCCATGTCCAGCGGGTTCTCGGTGGTTTGCAGGCTGCCGGCGACGAAGCTTTTCTGGGTGCCGACAATACGCACACCGGTACCGACCTGCAGGCCCGAAGGCAGTTCGCTGTCCTGGGTCGACTGAGCGCCAGGCTGACGCTTGATCTGGTAGAGCAGGTCCGCGAATTCGGCGCGATCACGCTTGAAGCCGGTGGTCGAAACGTTGGCCAGGTTGTTGGAAATGACCGTCAGGTTGGTGTCCTGGGCGGACAGGCCGGTTTTAGCGACCCAAAGAGCCGGAAGCATGTTGATTCTCCTCGTGCGCCTGTTTTACGGCACCCGTTCAAAAGTGATTAGCCGATTTGCAAAACCCGAGCCATGGCTTCGTCGCCTTCCTTGGCCGCGTTCATCATCTTGACGTGCAGCTCGAACTGGCGGGACAGCGCCAGCACCGAGGTCATTTCTTCCACGGCATTGACGTTACTGCCCTCCAGGAAACCCGACACCACCCGCACATTGACGTCGGCGGCGGCCGGCTGGCCGTCGCGGGTATGGATCAGGCCATCCAGGCCCTTGGTCAGGCCTTGGGTGTCCGGATTGACCAGCTTGATGCGGTCGACCTCGGCCATCACCCGCGGGTCTTCACCCATGGAGCGAATGCTGATGGTGCCGTCGGCGCCCACTTCCACCTTCTGCTCCGGCGGAATGGCGATCGGGCCGCCGTTGCCGATTACCGGCATGCCGTTGCCGGCACGCAGGACGCCAAGAGCGTCGATGTTCAGGCTGCCGGTACGCACGTAGGCTTCGCTGCCATCGGGCGCCTGCACGGCAATGAAGCCTTTGCCGGTCACCGCCACATCCAGGTCACGACCGGTCTCGACCATCGGCCCTTCACTGAAGTCGGTGGCCGGGCGTTCGGTCATGGCAAAGGCGCGCGACGGAAAGCTGTCGCCGAACACCGGCATCGAACGTGCCTGCTCCAGGTCACGCTGGAAACCGTTGGTGGAAATGTTCGCCAGGTTGTTGGCGTGGGCCTTCTGCGCCAGCGCGTTCTGGCTGGCGCCGGTCATGGCCACATAAAGCAACTTGTCCACAGTATCTCCTCTGCGCGTAGCGGCCGCGCTGTCACTGCGCTGGTTCAAAGCAATAATCGAACCAAGTCTGAAAGCCCTTGATTACGGGGGCTTCAGCGTGGCGATGGGCAATAAACGTCAGTTTGTCGGCGGATGTTTGCCACTTGCGGCAAGGGTTTGCTCAGAAGGTGCGGCAAGCGGCGTTGTTGTAGGGGCCGGAATGGCGCACCCAGCCCTCACCAGGGTTGCTGGCCGAACACATGTAGCGACCGGTGGCCAAGCTTTGCCACTGGTAAAACGGGGCGGGAGCGGCCGCGAGCGGCAGGGCCATGGCCAACAGGGCTGTGAGCATTAGCCGTTTCATGCGTTGAGACCTCGAGAATTTGGGGCCGCTTTGCGGCCCATCGCGACACAAGGCCGCTCCTACAGAGACCGCGTGAGCATGTAGGAGCGGCATTGTGTCGCGACGGGCTGCACAGCAGCCCCAATAACCATCAGGTCATCTGGATGATGGTCTGCATGATGGTGCTTTCGGTAGAGATGGTCTTGGCGTTGGCCTGGTAGTTGCTCTGCGCCTTGATCAGGTTGACCAGCTCGCCGGTCAGGTCGACGTTGGAATCCTCCAGCGCCCCGCCGCTGATCTGGCCCAGGGTGCCGGTATCCGGAGCACCGATCACCGGTACGCCCGAGGCGTAGGATTCTTTCCAGGAGGTACCACCCACCGGGGTCAGGCCCTGCAGGTTGGCGAAGTTGGCGATGGCCACTTGGCCAATCACCTTGTCCTGGCCATTGGTGAAATTGGCGAACATCAAGCCACTCTGGTCGATGGTCAGCCCCGACAGCTCACCAGTGGCAAAGCCGTCCTGGCTTTTGGCCGTGGTAGCGCTCGCTGCGTTGTACTGAGTGGTGCCCAGCATGTCCAGGTTCACCCCGGCCAGGTTGGCAGTGGCGCCGTTCGGGCTCCATACGCCGGCAGCGTTCTTCTGCGCCGGGATCCAGTTGCCCAGGGTGAAGGTCTTGTCGGCAGCGATGGTCATGCCACCAGCTACCGGGCCTGCGGTCATGGCCGCGGTGTCCAGGGTGCCATCAGACTTGAACGGCAGCTTGTTGGTCAGTGGCGTGGTCAAGGTCGGGTCGGCCGGGTTACGCCCATCGATGGTGGTGTACATGGTCCAGGAGTTGCTGCTGGCATCCTTGACGAAGTACTGGTTCAACTGGTGCGCGTTACCCTGACTGTCGTAAACGTCGGTGTTGAATGTGTAGTTGTAGCTGCCGGTATTGGTGGGATCGAACGGCGTCACGGCCGGCGCGGTGGCACTGGAGTTCAGGTTGACGTTCTCGGAGATTTTTCCGGTCGGATTGGGCGTCAGGTTCGAGGTATCGATCTGCAGGTTGGTCAGCACGCCCTGCATGATCTTGCCATTGGCATCCACTGCATAACCTTGCAGGTTGGCGCCCGACGAGTTGACCACGTAACCATCCTTGTCGCTGTAGAACGCACCGGCACGGGTGTAGATCTTCGAACCGCCGTCGCTCATCACGAAGAAGCCGTTGCCATCGATGGCCATGTCCAAGGCCTGGCCGGTGCCGTTGATATTGCCCGGGGAGAACATCTGCGACACCGCAGCAGTCTTCACACCAGTGCCCACCACGGTCTTGCCGGCGCTGGTGCCGCGAATGGAGTTGGAATACTGGTCGGCGAATTCGGCACGCGACGATTTGAAGCCGGTGGTGGCAACGTTGGCAATGTTGTTGCCGGTAACGTTCAGGGCCTTGTTCGCTGCATAGAGGCCGCTAAGGCCGGTATTGAAAGACATGTGTAACTCCTGTCGTTTTGCTCAGGCCCTAGATGCCGATGCTTTGGATTTTGGAAAGCGCAACACTGCCCAGCCCAGCCAGGTTGAGCGTCATCTCCGAACCGTTGGTGCCCATGGTCACACTGGTGACCGAGGCCGGCAGGTTGGTGGTCATGGTGGTGGCCTTGCCATCGATCGAGGCGGTGGCCTTGAAGGTGTAGGTACCTGCTGCCACGGCTTCGCCGTCGTCGTTCAGGCCATTCCAGGTAAAGTCGATCTTGCCGGCTTTCTGCGTACCCAGGTCGATGGTGCGCACCAGCTTGTCGTCCTTGTCGTAAATGCCCACCGAGGTGGCGGTACTGGACGACGTCAGATTGACCGTGCCTTTCATTTCCTTGCTGGTGTCGACCACAGCCTTGTTGGTCTCGACAATTACGTTGCGCCCGACCAGTGACGATGCCTGCAAGGCCTGGGATGACTGCAGGCCCGCCGCGATATAGGTCACCGAATCATTCAGCGACTGCATGCTTTCGAGGCTGCTGAACTGCGCCAACTGTGCCACGAACTCGCCGTTCTCCTGCGGATCGAGCGGGTTCTGGTTCTTCATCTGGGTAACCAGCAACTGCAGGAATGCATCCTTGCCCAGGGCGCTGCCGGCACTACCGGTGCTGCTGTCGGTCTTCGACGTCTGTTTCTGCAGCGAGGTCAGGTACGCGCTACCGGCCTCGGTGGTGGAATTGGTGGTGGTCATGTCGGCTTCCTATCACTGCCCCAGGGTCAGGACTTTCTGCATCATGCTCTTGGCCGTATTCATCAGCTCGGCGTTGGTCTGGAACGCGCGGCTGGCGGAGATCATGTCAGCCATCTCTTCGACCACGTTGACGTTCGGGTAGTAGACGTAACCGTCCTTGTTCGCCGCTGGGTGGTTGGGCTCGTAACGGGCCTCCAGGTTGCTTTGATCCTCGACGATGCCTTTTACCTGCACGCCCTGCCCTGCCTCGCCCTGGTCTTCGAACAGCGACTGGCTACCGCCGGCCTGCGCGTCCTGGAAGGTGGTTGCGAACACCGGGTGGCGAGCGCGGTAGGTCTGGTCGATGCTCGAGGACACCGTCTCGGCGTTGGCGATGTTGGAAGCAACGGTGTTAAGGCGCGTGTTCTGCGCACTCATGCCGCTACCGGCAATGTTGAAGACACTGGAAAGGGACATGGTCATTCTCCCCGCAGGGCCGAAACCAGCCCTTTGAATTTACTGTTGAGCAAGGTGAAGCTGGCCTGGAAGCCGATGGCGTTTTCGGTGTAGTTCGATTGCTCGATCTGCGCGTCCACGGTGTTCTGGTCGATCGACGGCTGCGTTGGCGTGCGGTACTTGAGGGTATCGTCAACCATGGCCAGGCCCTCGGCCTCGATATGGCGGCTGTTGGTACGATCCAGGCTGAAACGGCCGCCGCTCTGCTGCTTGTCGCTCTCGGCAGCGAGCACCGAAGCGAAGTCCATGTCTCGCGCCTTGTAATTGGGCGTGTCGGCGTTGGCGATGTTGTTGGCCAGCACTTCGGCACGCTGGGCGCGGAAGCCCAGAGCCTTTTCGTGAATACCAAGCGCCTTGTCGAAGCTGATGCTCATGTCGGGGAAACCTTCGGAGGTTGACCGGAATATCGTTGGCCAAGGTTTAGCAAGGGCTGTGCCAAACAACCGAAAGCCCGGAAATACGGGCTTGGAGAGCGAGGTGCTGTCAGAGTGATGCCAGAAAAGCGGCAAAGGCCTTCCGCCTTCGGCCGCGAAAGCGGCAATTGCCGGGCGGCAAAAGCGGCAAAACAAAAAATTGACGTCAGCATTTCTCCTGCGCCGGCCTCTTCGCGGGTGCACCCGCTCCCACAGGTACCGCGCCGCCCCTGTAGGAGCGGGTTTACCCGCGAAGAGGCCGGCACAGGCAAACAAAAAGGCCGGCAACTTTCGCTGCCGGCCCTCTTGGTTACTTGGCCTGGTAGATGATCCCCGGACTGCACTGCACCATCTGGTAATGGTCCGGCAGCCCGTTCAGCGCCTCGGAAGCCCCGAGGAACAGATAGCCGCCCGGCTTCAAGGTGCTGTGGATACGTAACAGGATGTCCTTCTTCACCTGCGCCGAGAAGTAGATGAGCACGTTACGGCAGAACACCACATCGAACTTGCCCAGGCTGGCATAGCTGTCGAGCAGGTTGAACGAGCGGAACTCGACGCGGCTGCGAATCGCCGGCTTGACTGCCCAGCGCCCCGGCCCCTTGGTGTCGAAGTAGCGCTGCAGGCGCTCCTGGGACAAGCCACGGGCAATCGCCAGGCTGTCGTACTCGCCGGTCTTGCAGTTGGTCAGCATGGTGCCGGACAGGTCGGTGGCCACGATCTGCGCGCCCATCTTCAACTGGCCGAGGTTGCTGCGCTCGAACTCGTCGATAGCCATCGAGATGGAATACGGCTCCTGCCCCGACGAACAGGCCGCCGACCACATGCGCAGGCGCTGGCCAGGGTTGTTGCGGATGAACTCGGGGATGACCTTGTTCTTCAGCACCTCGAACGGGTAAGTATCGCGAAACCACAGGGTCTCGTTGGTGGTCATGGCATCGACCACCTGCTCGCGCAAGCCGCCGCGCGGTTGGGCCTGGATGCGCTGCACCAGTTCGCCCAGGCTCTTGATGCCCTGTTGCTCCATCAGCTTGTTGAGACGGCTGGAAACCAGATACTGCTTATTCTCGCCCAGCAGGATGCCACAGGCTTTCTCCAGGAAGACCCGGAACTGTTCGAAATCCAAATTACCCGTAGACACTACTGCCGCCTCTTTTCAATCACTGGTGCCGGGGGCCTGCCCCCGGCTGCTTCAATGCGCCGCCTTGATCCGGTCGACCACCCGCTGGGCCAGGTCGTCCGGCTTGAACTTGGCCAGGAAGTCATCGGCACCGACCTTCTTGACCATCGCCTGGTTGAACACCCCGGAAAGCGAAGTATGCAGGCAGATGTGCAATTTTTGCATGCGTGGGTCACTGCGGATCTCTGCCGTTAGCGTATAGCCGTCCATTTCCGGCATTTCAATGTCCGAGATCATCATCAGGAACTCTTCTTCCGGCTTCTTGCCCTCATCCACCAGCTGGCGCAGGTAGTTCAGGGCCTGACGGCCGTCATTGAGCGCCACCACCTCGACCCCCACGGTCTGCAGGCAGCGGCTGACCTGTTTGCGCGCCACCGACGAATCGTCGACGGTGAGCACCCGCAGCAGCACGGCCTTGTCCTGCACCTCGGCATCGATCACACCAGCCGACACCGACTCAGAGGACTGCGCCACTTCGGCCAGCACCTTCTCCACATCGATGATCTCGACCATGCGGTTGTCCACCCGGGTGACCGCGGTCAGGTAGTGGTCGCGGCCAGTGCCCTTGGGTGGCGGATGGATCTCTTCCCAGTTCATGTTGACGATGCGCTCCACCGAATGCACCAGGAAGCCTTGGGTCTTGGTGTTGTACTCGGTGATGATCACGAAACTGTTGCGCGTGTCTTCCTGCAGCGGCCGCAATCCGGTGGCCATCGACAGGTCGAGGATCGGGATGGTCGCCCCGCGAATATTGGCAACCCCACGCACCACCGGGTGCGCCTTGGGCAGCAGGGTCAGCGCAGGGCATTGCAGCACTTCCCTGACCTTGAATACGTTGATGCCGTAAAGCTGTTCGCCATTGAGGCGGAACAGCAGCAATTCCAGGCGATTCTGCCCCACCAGCTGCGTGCGCTGGTTGACCGAATCCATAACACCTGCCATGCCAGACTCCTTTATGTTTCAGCCTTTCGTTGCAACTCAGGTAGCGAGTCGGCACGGGCTTTGCTTTTTTGAGCGCCATGTACACGAAAACGACATTTTTCCGACGACTGACGCGCCTGCTGACTGGCTCGCTGGCCATGCTGTGCCTGCTGGTGCCCGGCGCTCGCACGGTAGCGGACGCGTTTACCTTGCCTGAACAACTTATCGGTGTCACTCAAGGGTTTCTTGAATTCAGCGTCGAAGATTATCTGGCCACCACCCAGACCGCCGGCCGTTACGAGATCCAGGTCAACCCGCTGGACCCGCGCCTGCGCATGCCGCTGTGCAGCCAGCAGCTGGACGCCTCGCTTGAAAGCCCGGCCCAGCCGTTGGGCCGCGTCACGGTGAAGGTGCGCTGCGAAGGCTCGGCGCCCTGGACCGTGTTCGTGCCAGCCACTGTGCGGCTGTTCCGCAACGTGGTGGTGGTGACCCGACCACTCAAGCGCGACAACGTGGTGGGCGAAGGCGACGTGGCCCTGCGCGAGCGGGATGTCGGAACCCTGGGCCAAGGCTTCCTGACCGAACTGGAGCAGGCGGTGGGCATGAAGATGCTGCGGCCCACGGTGATCGACCAGGTACTCACCCCGCAACACCTGGAACAGGCCGAAGTGGTACGCAAGGGCGACCACGTGGTGATCGTCGCCCGCAGCGGCAGCCTGAGTGTACGCATGCCCGGGGAGGCCCTGAGCAAGGGTGGCCTGAGCGAACAGATCCGGGTGCGCAACCTCAATTCCAAACGGGTGATCAAGGCCAGGGTGACCGGCCCTGGACAGGTCGAGGTGAGTATGTAGCCAGCCATTGATTTGCGCTGGCGGTGAGGAACCGCTTTTCCTAAACTGTGTCAGAAAACGGGTTCGCGAGCTTGCTGACAGGCGGCTATGCATTTGTGCCTAAAGTTTCTTTCGGGTTGGCCGAAAACAAGGCAAGCGTCCAAATACCCAGAGGTTTCTGATCATGGTCATCGACTTCAGTCGTTTGAATAATTCTCCGTCCGTCACGGGCGGCGTGCGCGGCAACACCGCGTCCGGCAGCGCCGAAAAACCGGCAGCCAGCCAGGAAGCGGCAACCGGCACCAGCGCCAGCGGAGAAGCGGTACACCTCAGCCAAGAGGCCCAGCAGTTGCAGAAGATCAGCGACAAGCTGCGCGACGAGCCGGTGGTCAACAGTGCCCGTGTGGCCCAGTTGAAACAGGCGATCGCCGACGGCAGCTACCAGGTCGATGCCGGCCGGGTCGCCAGCAAACTGCTCGATTTCGAAGCCCAGCGCTGACCGTTCGGCGCGCTGACTTCACGGACGCTAGAAAAGCCAAGAGTTAGCCATGCACGACACCACCTTGCTGCAACTGATCGAAGATGACATTGCCCCGCTGCAGGAACTGCTTGACCTTCTGCAAAAGGAAGCGATCGCCCTGCATGGCCGCGACATGCCGCTGCTGGAACAGATCCTGGCGCGCAAGCAGTCGTTGATCATCTTGCTCGAGCAGCACGGCCAGCGCCGGAGCCAGTTGCTCGGCAGCCTGGGCCTGAGTGCAGATCGGGCAGGTGTGCAGGCGCTGGCTGCGCAATCGGCCCATGGCGATACGATGCTGCAGCGGCTCGACATGCTTTCGCAGCTGATGGACAGCTGTCAGCAGGTCAACCAGACCAATGGCCGGATCATCCAGGTGCAGCAGCACGTCACCAACAACCAGATCCGCATCCTCATGGGCGGAGACTCTCCGTCGCTCTACGACAGCCGCGGCAGCACCTCGCCGCTGGCCAAGCCACGGGCGCTCAGCCAAGTGTGATTTTTCTATCAAGGCACGGAACATACTGGCAAAATGCCGTTAATTGCGTGTGTCGCTTTTGCCTGGAGAACGATAAGCCGTGTTCAATGAATCCGATGCCCCGCAGCCGCCAAAGGTGCTGAACACCCCTTTGGAGATTGCGGCCAATTTGCGGCAGCTGCAGGAAAGCCACGACCCCCTGATCATCACCTTCCACGACCGCAGCCAGCGCTTCCAGAGCTACGTGGTGCACGTGGACCGTGAAAGCAACACCCTGGCGCTGGACGAGATGATTCCGCGCGATGGTGAGAAATTCATCGAGAACGGCGAACACTTCCGCGTCGAAGGCTTCCATGATGGCGTGCGTATCGCCTGGGACTGCAACCAGGCGTTGAGGATCAGCGAAGTCGACGGCCACCGCTGCTACCGCGGCGCCATGCCTCAGGAGATGACCTACCACCAGCGCCGCAATGCCTTCCGCGCCGCGCTGAAGCTATCGCAGCTGGTCGATATCATCCTCGATGGTACCCACCTCAAGGGCAACGGCGCCCTGCGTGGGAAGCTGCTGGATATCTCCGCCACCGGCTGCAAACTGCGCTTCGAAGGCAATGTCGAGGATCGCCTGCAACTGGGCCAGGTATATGAACGCTTCAAGGCAGGCACCCCACTGAGCCTGGTCGATACCATGGTCGAGCTGCGCCACCTGCACTATGAAGAGCGGATCAATACCACCTTTGCCGGCGTGCGCTTCCATAACCTTACCGGGCAAGCGCAGCGCAAGGTCGAGAGCTTCGTGTACCAGTTGCAGCGTGAAGCGCGGCGGTTCGACAAGGACGACTATTGATCGTCGGCTGAATGAAAAAAACGCCACCTATCAAGGTGGCGTTTTCATTTGTGATTCTCCTGTGCCGGCCTCTTCGCGGGCACGCCCGCTCTCATAGAGCTGCACATAACTCATTGAATTAGCGGGGATTCTGTGGGAGCAGCTTTAGCCGCGAACACCGGCGCAGCCGGTGCCATGCACCGCGTTGGATTCTTCGCGGCTAAAGCCGCTCCCACAGGGTACGCGTACTGCTTGCGGATTCAGTTCTCTACGCGACAGATCTCCCACAGGTACAGCGCAAGCCTTGAGCCCGGCGCAACTTCATGTGGGAGCGGGCGCGCCCGCGAAGAGGCCGGCACAGGCCTACACCGACTTGCTGACCTCACCTTCCGGCTCAGGCTCCTTGTCAGCCCCCTTCTCCTCCGCCTCGGTATCCTCAGCCGCCACCGGCGCCTGCATTACCTCCTGCACCGTCTGCTCATCCACCCGTGGGTCCAGCGCCGCCGACAGTGGCGAACCGGCAGCCGGCATCGCAACGTGGCCCAAAGGCGCATCCTGCACCTGGTGCAGCCCGGTGACCGCCTTCGGACGAATGCGCCACACCAGCACCAGGGCAAAGAACACGAAGAAGGCATACAGCATCTGCGGGCCCAGCACCTTCATCAGCACGCCTGCCGCCAGCGGCCCGATACACGCGCCCACACCGTAGGTCACCAGCAGCATCGCGGTCAGCGACACCCGCCGCTCGCTTTCCACATGGTCGTTGGAAAACGCCACCGCCAGCGGGTAGAGGCAGAACTGCAGCAACGAAATCACGAAGCCTATGCCGAACAGCAACTCCAGCGGCACACTGGGCAGCATTGCAAGTGGCGCCGAGGCCAGCGCCAACCCCACGGCCACGCTGCGGATCAGCACCGCCCGATCGTAGCGGTCAGACAACCAGCCCAGCGGCCACTGCACCAGCAGGCCGGCAAAAATGCAGCTACCCATGAACAGACCGACCTGCTCGGTAGTCATGCCCTGACTGGAGGCATACAAAGGCGCCAGGCCATAGAACGAGCCGACGATCAGCCCCGAGCCCAGCACCGTGCTGAGCGACTGCGGCACCCGCTTGATGAAGAACTTCGGCTCCATCGGTGCCGGGCGCAACGGCGCCGGGTGTATGCGCCGGGTCATGGCGACCGGTACCAGGCACAGGGTGAAACACATGGCCACCAGCATCAGCAGCTCCAGGCCAAGCTGTGGGTGCACCACCAAAATCAGCTGGCCGAGCACCAGGCCCAGGTAAGAGGCGATCATGTAGCCACTGAACACCGCGCCGCGGTGCTTGACGTCGGCCTGCTCGTTCAGCCAGCTCTCGATGACCATGTACTGGCACATCATCCCCAAGCCGACGATCATCCGCAGCCCGACCCAGGCCGGCAACCAGCTGGTCAAACCATGGCCGAGCACCGCCGCACCGACGATGCCAGCGCAAGTGGCGTAGGCGCGAATGTGCCCTACCCGGCCAATCAACCGGTGGCCGACCTTGCCGCCGACCGCCAGGCCAAAGTAGTTGGCCGCCATCAAGGCACCCACCCACAGGCTGTCGACATGATCGGCTGCCAGGCGCAGGGCCAGGTAGGTACTGAGCAGGCCCGAGCCGATCAACATCATCAGCGCGGCGAAATACAACGACTGAAACGGCTTCCATATATTTCGCATAGGTCCCTTGCGGCTCCCGGGTCAGGTGGCGATGGGTTGCAGCCAAGCATAAAAGCAAAATTGCTGCGGCGCAGTCCCCTGCCTGACAAATCTTGAATCAAGGGCGCGTCCAGTATCGGTCATGTCGTGATCATGCACTTGCATCATGAGACCGGACTGCGCTCCAAGCGTTTCCATCTCATTGTTCGCCGGGCAAAGGCTTAGCTTGCCTCTTCCCATCCCGGGATCAACTGAGACTGGAGGTTACATGATCAAAGCTGATTTCACCGCCGAACTGCATACCCATGCAGGTCGAGTTGTAGTTGCAGAATCATCCGTCGGACAACACCCTTTCACATGGCTGGATGAGGATGGCTGGTTGTGCATCGATAATCACCGAAAGGCGCATGCGCGGGACGAGATCGTACGTATCGCGTTCGATTTCAAGTACATCACATCGGAGAAGGGACGGGACCTCTACTACATCTCATGCAACAACCACTGGAAATTCGCAGGCGCGAGGCTTGAGCAAAATCCGAGAGGCTGGCTCGGCTTGTATGGGACAGGCGTGATAGGCAGAGTCACGGATGCCGTGGCGAACTTCAAGCCGCAACTGGCAGGCCTTGGCGACTACTGGAAAATCGATACACACGATTATTGGAACGGCGACCTGAACAGCGCCGAAAGAGTTCCGTTCTACCTGCGCGACAAGCACGGCCATCGTGTTGCATCGACAAGGCCTGAAGACGCATCCACAGACCTGTGCCTCACCTTTGACAAATTTCTGAATGCAAGCGCAGCGCCGGGAGAAATACTCACGTTCTACTTGAAGAATATCCGGCTAGCCTGACACCCAGCATCACACCTGCGAAGTCTGCCAGAAGGTGCCCTGCCTCCCGGAACCAAAGAGGCGTTGCCACCGCCAACCCTCAGTCAGGCTACACCTATTCCCGCAAGGTCATGCCATTGGCAGGCAGCGGCAGGGCCGTCTTGTAGCGCACCTGCTTCAGGGCGAAACTGGAACGGATGTTGGCCACCCCTGGCAACCGCGTCAGGTAATCCAGAAACCGTTCCAGTGCCTGGATGCTGGGCAGCAGTACCCGCAACAGGTAGTCCGGATCGCCCGTCATCAGGTAGCACTCCATCACTTCGGGCCGTTCGGCAATTTCTTCCTCGAAACGGTGCAACGACTGCTCGACCTGTTTTTCCAGGCTCACATGGATGAACACGTTCACGTCCAGCCCCAACGCCTCGGGCGACAGCAAGGTCACCTGTTGGCGGATCACCCCCAGCTCCTCCATGGCCCGAACCCGGTTGAAGCACGGCGTGGGAGACAGGTTCACCGAGCGGGCCAGTTCGGCGTTGGTGATGCGGGCATTTTCCTGCAGGCTGTTGAGAATGCCGATATCGGTACGATCGAGTTTGCGCATGAGACAAAATCACCGGTTTTTTGTGTTTATGCGGAATGTTTATCTGCCCTGCTCGGCAAAGGCAACCAACTTGAGAGAAAAATTCTCCTGCCGGACCACTAAGATGTAGGGGACGCTGACCTACCAGTCACAAGCCGGTACTCAGCGGCGGCCGCTTCAGAGCTCACAAAAACAAATACCCGAGCGAGCGTAAAAAGCATGAACGAGTACGCCCCCCTGCGTTTGCATGTGCCCGAGCCTACCGGCCGGCCAGGCTGCCAGACCGATTTCTCCTACCTGCGCCTGAACGATGCAGGTCAAGCCCGTAAACCCCCAGTCGATGTCGACGCTGCCGACACCGCGGATTTGTCCTACAGCCTGATCCGCGTGCTCGACGAGCAAGGCGACGCGCAAGGCCCGTGGGCCGAAGACATCGACCCGCAAGTTCTCCGCCAGGGCATGCGCGCCATGCTCAAGACGCGGATTTTCGATAGCCGCATGGTGGTCGCCCAGCGCCAGAAGAAGATGTCCTTCTACATGCAGAGCCTGGGTGAAGAAGCCATCGGCAGCGGCCAGGCCTTGGCGCTGAACCGCACCGACATGTGCTTCCCCACCTACCGCCAGCAAAGCATCCTGATGGCCCGCGACGTGTCGCTGGTCGAGATGATCTGCCAGTTGCTGTCCAACGAGCGCGACCCGCTCAAGGGCCGCCAACTGCCGATCATGTATTCGGTGCGCGAGGCCGGTTTCTTCACCATCAGCGGCAACCTGGCGACCCAGTTCGTGCAGGCGGTCGGCTGGGCCATGGCCTCGGCGATCAAGGGCGATACCAAGATCGCCTCGGCGTGGATCGGCGACGGCGCAACCGCCGAGTCGGACTTCCACACCGCCCTCACCTTTGCCCACGTGTACCGCGCCCCGGTGATACTCAACGTGGTCAACAACCAGTGGGCGATCTCCACCTTCCAGGCCATCGCCGGTGGCGAGTCGACCACCTTCGCCGGCCGTGGCGTGGGTTGCGGCATTGCCTCGCTGCGAGTCGACGGCAACGACTTCGTCGCCGTGTACGCTGCCTCGCGCTGGGCCGCCGAACGCGCCCGCCGTGGCCTGGGCCCGAGCCTGATCGAGTGGGTCACCTACCGTGCAGGCCCGCACTCGACCTCGGACGACCCGTCCAAGTACCGCCCGGCCGATGACTGGAGCCACTTCCCGCTCGGCGACCCGATCGCCCGCCTGAAGCAGCACCTGATCAAGATCGGCCACTGGTCCGAGGAAGAACACCAGGCCACCACTGCCGAGCTGGAAGCCGCGGTGATAGCCGCGCAGAAGGAAGCCGAGCAGTACGGCACGCTGGCCAACGGTCACATCCCGAGTGCTGCCTCGATGTTCGAGGACGTGTACAAGGAAATGCCCGACCACCTGCGCCGTCAACGCCAGGAACTGGGGGTTTGAGATGAACGACCACAACAACAGCATCAACCCGGAAACCGCCATGGCCACCACTACCATGACCATGATCCAGGCCCTGCGCTCGGCCATGGATGTCATGCTCGAGCGCGACGACAATGTGGTGATCTACGGCCAGGACGTCGGTTACTTCGGCGGCGTGTTCCGCTGCACCGAAGGCCTGCAGAACAAGTACGGCAAGTCCCGCGTGTTCGACGCGCCGATCTCGGAGAGCGGCATCGTCGGCACCGCCGTGGGCATGGGTGCCTATGGTTTGCGCCCGGTAGTGGAAATCCAGTTCGCCGACTACTTCTACCCGGCCTCCGACCAGATCGTTTCCGAGATGGCGCGCCTGCGTTACCGCTCGGCCGGCGAGTTCATCGCCCCGTTGACCCTGCGCATGCCCTGCGGTGGCGGGATCTATGGCGGCCAGACCCACAGCCAGAGCCCGGAAGCGATGTTCACCCAGGTGTGTGGCCTGCGCACTGTCATGCCGTCCAACCCGTATGACGCCAAGGGCCTGCTGATCGCCTCGATCGAATGCGATGACCCGGTGATCTTCCTGGAACCCAAGCGCCTGTACAACGGCCCGTTCGACGGCCACCACGACCGCCCTGTCACCCCATGGTCGAAGCACCCGCAAAGCGCCGTACCCGATGGCTACTACAGCGTGCCGCTGGACAAGGCAGCCATTACCCGCCCCGGCAATGACGTGACCGTGCTGACCTACGGCACCACGGTGTACGTGGCCCAGGTGGCCGCCGAAGAAACCGGCGTCGACGCCGAGGTGATCGACCTGCGCAGCCTTTGGCCGCTGGACCTGGAGACCATCGTCGAGTCGGTTAAAAAGACCGGCCGCTGCGTGGTGGTACACGAAGCTACCCGCACCTGCGGCTTTGGCGCCGAACTGGTATCGCTGGTACAGGAACATTGCTTCCACCACCTGGAGGCGCCGATCGAGCGCGTCACCGGCTGGGACACCCCCTACCCCCACGCACAGGAATGGGCTTACTTCCCAGGGCCTTCGCGGGTAGGTGCGGCATTGAAAAAGGTCATGGAGGTCTGAATGGGCACGCACGTCATCAAGATGCCGGACATTGGCGAAGGCATCGCGCAGGTCGAGTTGGTCGAGTGGTTCGTCAAGGTCGGCGACATGATCGCCGAAGACCAGGTAGTGGCCGACGTCATGACCGACAAGGCCACCGTGGAAATCCCTTCGCCGGTCAGCGGCAAGGTGCTGGCCCTGGGTGGGCAGCCCGGTGAAGTGATGGCGGTCGGCAGCGAGCTGATCCGCATCGAAGTGGAAGGCAGCGGCAACCATGTGGATGCTCCCACCAAGGATGCGCCAAAGCCCGAACAGGTCCAAGCCCCCGCAGCCCCTGTGGCAGCCAGGCCAGAGCCGCAGAAGGAAGCAAGACCGGCCGCGTGCCAGGCCGCCGTCAACCACGAGGCAGCCCCGATCGTGCCGCGCCAGCCAGGCGACAAGCCACTGGCCTCGCCGGCGGTGCGCAAGCGTGCCCTGGATGCCGGTATCGAACTGCGTTACGTGCATGGCAGCGGCCCGGCCGGGCGTATCCTGCACGAAGACCTCGACGCCTTCATGAGCAAGCCGCACAGCGCTGGCGGGCAAGCGCCGAGCGGCTATGCCAAGCGCACCGACAGCGAGCAGGTACCGGTGATCGGCCTGCGCCGCAAGATCGCCCAGCGCATGCAGGACGCCAAGCGCCGGGTCGCGCACTTCAGTTATGTGGAAGAGATCGACGTCACCGCCCTGGAAGCTCTGCGCCAGCAACTCAACAGCAAGCACGGCGACAGCCGCGGCAAGCTGACCCTGCTGCCGTTCCTGGTTCGCGCCCTGGTCGTGGCACTGCGCGACTTCCCGCAGATCAACGCCACCTATGACGACGAAGCCCAGGTCATCACCCGCCATGGCGCGGTGCATGTGGGCATCGCCACCCAGGGTGACAACGGCCTGATGGTGCCGGTGCTGCGCCATGCCGAAGCTGGCAGCCTGTGGAGCAATGCCGGCGAGATCTCGCGCCTGGCCAACGCTGCTCGCAAAAACAAGGCCAGCCGCGATGAGCTGTCCGGTTCGACCATCACCCTGACCAGCCTGGGCGCACTGGGCGGTATAGTCAGCACGCCGGTGGTCAACACCCCGGAAGTGGCGATCGTCGGCGTCAACCGCATGGTCGAGCGGCCTGTGGTGATCGACGGCCAGATCGTCGTGCGCAAGATGATGAACCTGTCCAGCTCGTTCGACCACCGCGTGGTCGATGGCATGGACGCCGCGCTGTTCATCCAGGCCGTGCGCGGCCTGCTCGAACAACCCGCCTGCCTGTTCGTGGAGTGAGCATGCAACAGACTATCCAGACTACCCTGTTGATCATCGGCGGCGGCCCTGGCGGCTACGTGGCTGCCATCCGCGCCGGGCAACTGGGCATCCCCACCGTGCTGGTGGAAGGCCAGGCACTGGGCGGTACCTGCCTGAACATCGGCTGCATCCCGTCCAAGGCGCTGATCCACGTGGCCGAGCAGTTCCACCAGACCTCGCGCTTTGCCGGCCCGTCGGAGCTGGGCATCAGCGTCGCCTCGCCGCGCCTGGACATCGGCCAGAGCGTGGCCTGGAAGGACGGCATCGTCGACCGCCTGACCACCGGCGTCGCCGCGCTGCTGAAAAAGCACGGGGTCAAGGTGATCCATGGCTGGGCGAAGGTGCTCGACGGCAAGCAGGTCGAGGTCGATGGCCAGCGTATCCAGTGCGAGCACCTGCTGCTGGCCACTGGCTCCAGCAGCGTCGAACTGCCAATGCTGCCGCTGGGTGGGCCGATCATTTCCTCGACCGAAGCCCTGGCGCCGAAAACCCTGCCGCAGCACCTGGTAGTGGTGGGCGGCGGCTACATCGGCCTCGAGCTGGGCATCGCCTACCGCAAGCTGGGCGCCCGGGTCAGCGTGGTGGAGGCGCGCGAGCGCATCCTGCCAACCTACGACAGCGAGCTGACCGCCCCGGTGGCCGAATCGCTGAAGAAGCTGGGCATCACCCTGCACCTGGGCCATAGCGTCGAAGGTTACGAAGGCGGCTGCCTGCTGGCCCGTGATGGCCAGGGCGGCCAACTGCGCCTGGAAGCCGACCAGGTGCTGGTGGCCGTGGGCCGCCGGCCACGCACGCAAGGTTTCAACCTTGAGTGCCTGGACCTGAAGATGAACGGCGCCGCCGTCGCCATCGACGAGCGCTGCCAGACCAGCATGCGCAACGTCTGGGCCATCGGCGACGTGGCCGGCGAACCGATGCTGGCGCACCGGGCCATGGCCCAGGGCGAGATGGTCGCCGAGATCATCGCCGGCAAGGCGCGCCGTTTCGAACCCAGCGCGATCGCCGCGGTGTGTTTCACCGACCCGGAAGTGGTGGTGGTCGGCAAGACCCCGGAGCAAGCCAGCCAGCAAGGGCTGGACTGCATCGTCGCGCAGTTCCCGTTCGCCGCCAATGGCCGGGCCATGAGCCTGGAATCGAAAAGCGGTTTCGTGCGGGTGGTGGCGCGCCGTGACAACCACCTGATCCTGGGTTGGCAGGCGGTTGGCGTGGCGGTTTCCGAGTTGTCGACGGCGTTTGCCCAGTCGCTGGAAATGGGCGCGTGCCTGGAGGATGTGGCCGGCACCATCCATGCCCACCCGACACTGGGTGAGGCGGTACAGGAAGCGGCGCTGCGCGCGCTGGGCCACGCCCTGCATATCTGACACTGAAGCGGCCGAGGCCGATTTGGCCCGCAGCGCCCCTGGCGTTGCGGGTCTTTTTTCATGGGCGAGTCAGTGCCGGCCTCTTCGCGGGTAAACCCGCTCCCACAGGGACATCACTGCCCGTGAGAGCAGTGGCGCACCTGTGGGAGCGGGTTTACCCGCGAAGAGGCCGGCACAGGCTACTCGGCTATGGCGTTCTTGCCACTCCCCTTGGCCCGGTACAGCGCCTTGTCGGCACGCGCCAGCAGTGCATGCTGGTCCTCTCCTTCCTCCCATTGCACCACACCGTAGCTCATGGTTAGCCGGAAATCGCCCACCGGCTCTATCTGCGCCATCGCCTGGCGCAAGCGTGCAGCCACTTCCAGCGCCTCGCCCAGCGAGGCCTGCGGCAATACGATGACGAACTCGTCCCCACCCCACCGCGCCAGCAGGTCCTGCTCCCGCAGGCAGGCACGCAGGACGTCGACCACCCGCAACAGCGCCGCATCGCCATGGGCATGGCCATAGCGGTCATTGATCGGCTTGAAGTCATCCAGGTCCATGGCTATCAGCGACAACGGCTGGCGAAATCGCTGGGCACGCTCGCACTCCAGTTGTAGCGCCTTCTCCAGCCGATAGCGATTGGCAATGCGGGTCAACGCATCACGCTCGGCCAGCTCGCGGTTTTCGTCCAACTGCCGCTGCAACTGCTGGTTCACCCAGGACAGCTCGCGAGTGCGTTCGGCCACCTGGCTTTCCAGCGACTGGTTCCTCTGCTGCAGTTGCGCCACAAGGCGCTTGTTGGCGTCAATGTTGCGGTGGGCACCAAGCATGCGCGCTACCGAGCCGTCCTCGTTATGGGCAATGATGTAGCCGCTGTCTTCTATCCACAGATAGCTGCCATCCTGGCAACGGCAGCGGTATTCGACCAGATAGTGCTCGTTACGCTGGTTGATGTACGCCTCGAAATGCGCCATCACCCGTGGGTAGTCCTCCGGGTGGATCACGCTTTCCCAGGTGAGCACCGAGTTGGCCATGGAGTGGCTGGGGTAGCCGAGCATGGCGTACCAACCCGGGTTGCGATAGACGTAGCCGGTATTGGCATTCCAGTCCCAGATACCATCGCTGATAAGATCGAACAACGTACGCAACTGCTGCTCACTGAAGCCGGCAGGTACCGGCCGGGTTTCCTGACTCATTGACGCTCTCCCTGACGGCTGGCGCACCCGAACAGAATAGCCCCGACGCCCTGTTTTTGCGGCGCTGTGCGAGCAGGCATGGATCGACGACGCTCAAGCCAGATGCAACAGCGCCTCCTCCACCGCGGCAACCACCTGGTTGCCCTTGGCACCCGGCAGCCGCCATGCGGCGATGGTCACACCCAGTGGCACAGCGCGATCAATGGGGGCGACCAGTTCACCGCTGTCCAGGTAGCGCTGCACCAGGCTTCTGCGCCCTATAAGCACCCCTGCAGCCAGCAAGGCTTGCTGCAGGGCGATCGAGTACAGGGAAAAACCCGGTCCACGGGCAACGAACTTGTGCCCAGGCATCACAGCCCCCGTCCACACCGCCCAGTCGTTCCAGCCCACGTCGGCGATGCAACGGGCGTCGGCAAGATCCTCGGGCTTGGTGATGCTGTTGGCCAGGGCCGGCACGCACACGGGCAGGATTTCTTCCGTGGCTATCCTGCGTTGCCAGCGCTCGGGCTTTTCGGTGTAGAACAGGCACAGATCGAACGGGCTGCGCTTCAGGTTGGGCGGCTCATCCACCGCAGTCACCGAGATCTCGATGGGTGCCAGCAAGCGGGTCAGTTCCGGCAGGCGTGGCCCGATCCACAACTGCGCCAGAGCAGGCGATGTGACGATATGCACCCGCTGCGGTGCCGCCAGGCGGCGCAGTGCGCGCGCAGCGGCTTCCACGGCGTCGAATGCCTCGGTGAACTGGCCTTTCACGCTTTCGCCCAAGGGCGTCAGCCGTACGCCTTTGGCATGGCGCTCGAACAAGGCCGCGCCGTATTCGTTCTCCAGGGTCTTGACCAGGGCGGCGATGGCCCCCGGTGTCACCTTCAGTTCGAGTGCAGCACGGGCGAAACCGCCCAGGCGGGCTGACGCTTCGAAGGCACGCAAGGCATTGAGCTGCAGCGAGTGCCGGGTAGAAGTATCGAGGTACACGGTTTCAGGCCTATTTTTTTTAGGCCTACTATTCCAGAAATCTGGCGTTGTGGCCAACTGTCGCGCGCATTAACGTGGACGTGCCGCCCTTGTACCGCCTGCACACTTTCAAGGATTTCAAATGCCGTATCCAAGCGCGCTCCAAGCGTTCAGGCAAGGTGCCCGCAGCGCCCTGCCATTGACCTCCGGCATAGTGCCCTTCGGCCTGATCACCGGGGTCACGGCGATCGGCATGGGCCTGTCGCCAACCGATGCCATCGGCATGACCTTGCTGTTCTACTCCGGTTCGGCGCAGATGGTGGTGATGCAGTTGATGCAAAGCGCCGCCCTGCCGGTGACCATGGTAGTCACCGCGCTGGTGATCAACCTGCGCTTCCTGATGTACAGCGCCAGCCTGGCCCCGCACCTGGGCCAGTTGCCCCGCCGCCGCAAGTGGCCGATGGCGTACATGCTGTCGGACCAGTCCTTCGCCCTGTGCATGCTGAAGATGGGCACGGGCGGGCTGGGACAGTATGCCTACCCCTACTATGCCGGTACGGCAATCACCATGTTCTTCGGCTGGAACCTCTCGGTGCTAGCGGGCATGTATCTGGGAGCGAGCATTCCTGAAGACTGGTCGCTCGGCTTTGCCATTCCCTTGTCGTTCCTGGCCCTGTTGATACCCGGCATTCGCAATGCAGCCACGCTTGGCGCAGCGCTGACCGGCGGTGTGCTCGCCGTACTGGCCGTCGACCTGCCCTACAACCTCGGCCTGCTGGTTGGCGCGCTGGGCGGCATCGTCGCTGGGCTAGCCATCGAGAACTGGCAAAAACAGCAAACCGCGGCAGAAGCCAATACCGAGCAGGAAGCATCATGAGCGAAACGACCCAGTGGATGACCTTCATTCTGATCGGCCTGGGCACCTTCGCCATCCGCCTGTCGTTCATCGAGTTGCACACGGCATTGCGCATCCCCCCACTGTTTCGCCGCGCCCTGGCGTATGTGCCAGCCAGTGTGTTGGCCGCATTGGTACTGCCGGCCGTGGTATTCCCCGACCGGCAGGCAGGGTTCGACTGGATGAACCCGCAGATACCAGCGGCGATACTGGCCGCGCTGGTGGCGTGGCGTACGCGCAGCACGATGCTGACGCTGATTGTGGGCATGGGAGTACTGTGGGCCTTGAAGCATCTGGGGATGTAGGAATACGCAGCTTCAAGGCTTCCCGATTTCGCGTCACCAACACCGGGTGAACGCGGTAAGGGAACGAAAGGAATGGCGTCCCAGGCAGGAATTGAACCTGCAACCTTCCCCTTAGGAGGGGCTAGGCTTTGAAGGTCACTTAAGGACACAAAATATCAGTGCCCTAAAAAAATCGCTCTAAGCCCTTGGAAATCCTGGATTTGCTTCCATAAGTGTTAGTAGCGAAACGGCACACGCGCTCGCTTGACGGACGATGAGAGACAGTCTCAGACGTTGAGCGTCACGAGAAGTAGTGTCCAAAGTAGTGACCAAAATTGACCTAAAGGGAACGCCAAGATGGCAGGAAACACAAGCGACAAAACGGTAAACGATCAACGACTGCGCGGCTTGGGTGACGGTGAGATCCTAACAGAGAGCATCCTCGGCAGGGGTAACGGATCAATCCTCTTCAAAAAGGTAGGAGCGGTCGTGACTGCTTACTACCGATGGACCATCGACAAAAAACCGGGCCAGCTCAAGATCGGGGCGTATGCTCTAACCAAGCGGTCGCCAGGACTCAATCTGCAAGAAATACGTGACCGGGCAGGCGACCACGTTAAGGTCCTCAAAGCTTACGGAAATCCAAAGGTGTACTACGCCAGCCAAGCTCGACTGGCCGAATATCAGCGAGAAGCGGAAAAGGAGGCAGCAGAGGCTGACGCCAGGCGTGGGACGTTCAAAGACTTGCTCGATTACTACGTGGCAGATCTGAGAGATCGGGGCAAAGTGAAAGCTAGTAACGTCGCCAGCGATTTCCGAAACCATATTCTGGAACCGTTTCCAGACCTGGCATGCAAGCCTGCGAAGGACATTACTGAACACGATATAGCTAGGATCATGACAAACATTCTGGCTTCAAAACCTAGGCGCCGAGGCAAGAACAACACGACACCAGCGCCTGTAACATCAATGAAGTCCACAGCCGACACCGTACACACCTACTTGTGCGCAGCGTTCAAGAAAGCGCAAAGCACTGTTATCGACTTAGAAAGCAGTATCACTGATCGCAAGGATTTTGAAGTTAAGACAAATCCTGCCAAAGGAGTTAAGGCTCTTGTAAACGTGTACATGGGCACTACGGAGTCGCTGGAGCAGAAAGAGCTTTCAGAGCTTCTCAAGTATCTGCACACGCTTCCGGAAAGACAGCGTGCAATGGCGCTCGCGCCGATCTACCTAGGTGGGCAGCGGCTGAAAATGCTGGCTCCTACTCTTTGGTCAGATATAGATGAAGATGGAATCATGATGCTTGATATCAAGGGCAATGCGCCACCCCGCCCTCACTACGTACCGTTGACGCCGCGCATTCGTACCATTATGAGTCCACTTTTCGATCTTCGGTTGAGCCCCAAAGGCCCGTTTGCAGTCACGGAAAACCTCGCAGGACAGGGCTATCTGATCAAAGTCTACGCAAAGGCCGGCACAGCCCTTAGTAAAGAAAAGAAAACTCGCTACTTTAGCTGGAAAAATATTCGTGTTTCCGCTGAAACCTTGATGGCAGGACTGGGAGTCAAAGCTGAAATTCGAGCACATATTCTCTCTCACGGCCGGGAACAAAATGGAATCCAATCGAAGCATTATGATAGGAATACTTATTACCGAGAGAAGACCGAAGCACTTACGATATGGAGCGACTACTTAGATGGGCTGCTGGAAGGAAAAATCCGGAGCGATATCAAAATTTACACACTTGCAGATCTACGCAAAGTAGACAGCCGAGCAAATTAATCGTCAATACTATTGACATCTCAAAAAAACATTGACCTTCATCATCTTCCCCTTTACTATAAATATTCAACCAGCCATAGGGGGCAAGATGAGTCATGTAATTATTGATCGCTTTTTGAGTATTTCGGACGTTGCCGAGATTCTTGGAGTTTCCAAAAAAACTGTCGAGCGAATGGAGAAAAGGGGTGACATACCTAAAAAAACCAAGTTGAGCCATAAAACCGTGGGATGGAGATCAAGCAGATTTCAGGAGTTCATGAATACGCTTTAAATCAACTCAGAGGAACTCATGATCAACCACTCTTAAAAAAGGCGCCTCTATGGTGCCTTTTTTATTAAGCCAGAAGAGTCGAGACGGCAAACTATCGTTTGGTTGCCGACCAGATCAATTGAAGTGCCTAAGAAAGTTTTTGCCTCCGACGAGAGGCATGCGAGCCTCACGCAATTGAGCAGACCCTGCCTCGGGGCAGGAGGCGCCCAGGTGGCCTGGTCCGCCCAACACGCCACCTAAACACTCAGGCAACCGGTCACGCCCGAGATCCATCCCTAGCGCTGCGAAAAAGAAAAGGTTCCGACCAATAGAATCCCCTAAACCAGGACACGATCGATCAGAACCCCTTTTTGCAAGATCGCAGTATTGCGACACCTAGGGATTCTCCGATCAAGTCAGCACAGGCCATCTGACCTGTGCTGAAATAGCCCTCCGTCCAACTGCCTTCTACAAGTCCGCCATCCCATGAGTCAGATGAGCTTTTCCGATTTCGAGTACGCCGGCAAGCGCAAGCAAACCCGTCGCGAGCGTTTCCTGGCCGAGATGGAACAGGTGGTACCGTGGAGTGGACTGGTGGCGTTGATCGAGCCTCACTACCCAAAGGCTGGCGGTGGCCGCAAGCCTTATCCTCTGGAAACCATGCTGCGCATTCACCTGCTGCAGAATTGGTTCTCTTTGAGCGATCCCGCCATGGAAGAGGCGCTGTACGAGATCACTTCGATGCGCCAGTTCGCTCGTCTGACGCTCAGCGCTCCGATCCCCGAAGACACGACGATCATGAACTTCCGGCACCTGCTGGAGAAGCATCAGTTGGCAGCCGGCATTCTGGAAACCATCAACAATTACCTGCAAGACAAGGGCCTGTCGTTGCGCCAGGGCACCATTGTCGACGCGACCATCATCCACGCGCCCAGTTCGACCAAGAACAAGGAAGGCAAGCGCGATCCTGAAATGCATCAAACGAAGAAGGGCAACCAGTACTATTTCGGCATGAAGGCCCACATCGGCGCGGATGCTGAATCGGGTCTGGTGCATCACGTTCATGGCACCGCCGCGAACGTAGCTGACGTGACGGAGGTCGCTCAGCTATTGCATGGCGAAGAGAATGTCGTGTGTGCGGATGCGGGTTACACAGGCGTGGAAAAGCGGCCAGAACACGAGGGACGGCAGGTGATATGGCAGGTCGCTGCCCGCCGCAGCACCTACAAACACTTGAGCAAACGCAGCGTGCTCTACCAAGCCAAGCGCAAGATCGAAAAGGCCAAGGCGCAAGTGCGTGCGAAGGTGGAGCACCCGTTCCGGGTGATCAAACGCCAGTTCGGCTATGTAAAGACTCGTTTTCGCGGCTTGGCCAAGAACACGGCGCAACTGACCACGCTGTTTGCCCTGTCGAATCTGTGGATGGTGCGCCGGCAATTATTGCCTGCTGCGGGAGAGGTGCGCCCGTGAGTCCGGATAACCAAGGCTTTGCCTTGGTTATCCAATAATCAGCGACTGAAAAGCGGGCTTTTCGGCATCCCTAAGCCGCCCATTTCCGACTGATGAGCAACTTGTTCGGAGTTTCCCTAGGGAAGGTCTGAAGTAACCCTGTATTTCCGGTCGACTTCAGCCCTTGCTGCTTTTGAAAGCGGGCCGTCGATCAAAATCGACCAGGTAACCCGCTCAGTTCTCCGTTTTTGGCCGCCGCGAGCACCTCGCAGCAGCCATTTTCCGCATTACAGGTGCACCTGTCCTGCGGTAGTCAGCAAATGTCGGCGCGCCATCCATAGGTTCGACAGCGCGAACAGCGTCACCAGCTGAGCGGTGTTCTTGGCCAGGCCACGGAAGCGCACCTTCACGTAACCGAACTGGCGCTTGATCACTCGAAACGGGTGCTCGACCTTCGCTCGCACTTGTGCCTTGGCCTTCTCGATCTTGCGCTTGGCTTTGTACAGGGCGCTGCGTTTATCGAGCTTCTTGTAGGTGCTGCGGCGTGCTGCGACCTGCCAGATCACTTCGCGGCCCGCATGTTCGGGGCGCTTTTCGACGCCGGTGTAGCCGGCATCGGCGCAGACGACGTTCTCGTTACCGTGCAGCAGTTTGTCGACCTGGGTGATATCCGCCACGTTGGCTGCCGTGCCTACCACGCTGTGTACCAGCCCCGACTCATCATCCACGCCGATGTGCGCCTTCATGCCAAAGTAATACTGGTTCCCTTTCTTGCTCTGGTGCATTTCCGGGTCGCGCTTGCCGTCCTGGTTCTTGGTCGAGCTGGGTGCGTGGATCAGTGTGGCATCGACGATAGTGCCCTGGCGCAGCGACAGGCCGCGATCCCCCAGGTAGCCATTGATTACGCCGAGGATGCCGGCTGCCAGCTCATGTTTCTCCAGCAAACGACGGAAGTTGAGGATGGTGGTTTCGTCGGGAATGCGCTCCAGGCTCAGCCCGGCGAACTGACGCAGGATGGTCGTCTCGTAGAGCGCTTCTTCCATGGCCGGGTCGCTGTAGCCGAACCAGTTCTGCATCAGATGGATACGTAACATGGCCATCAGCGGATAGGCTGGACGACCACCTTCACCCTTTGGGTAGTGTGGCTCGATCAGGGCAATCAATCCCTTCCACGGCACCACCTGATCCATCTCGATCAGGAACAATTCCTTACGGGTCTGCTTGCGCTTGCCGGCGTACTCGGCGTCGGCGAAGGTCATCTGCTTCATGGAAAAACTCGGCTGGCGGGATCGGCGTATTTCACCAGATTCGGGAAGTCTTTTTCAGACCTTCCCTAGAGTAGCATTAGTACCGCTACACCTAAGCGGTGTCTGAACTACTACGGTATTGCCACACCTAAGCGGTGTTTGAGCTACTGCGGTATTGCCACACCTAAGCGGTGTATGAGTTTAGCGGTAGACTGTTTAACTGGGTCTATTTACTCATATGCCAAATAATCAAGTCAAGGAAAAACTGAAAAAAACCCGGAATCACCTTCAAATGTCAATGCTATTGACAGGCTTTTATACCTAACGAAAAATCTTTTATTTAGTGCAGGATACGCCACATAGGTATCCAAGCTCAGGCCACCTCGAACTGATCCAAGCGGAGTGGTTAAGGATTGACTCTGCGCATACCCCAATTGGGAAATAAAAGGGCGCTAGCCGCCCGCATCGCACTCCTACCCCATTGATGTCAATGTTGGAATGATATGATGCGATATCAATCAAAGTCACATCATCTACCCATAGAAAAACAGACAAGTCAATGACTTCAAAGAAATTAATCTTCCACTTCGTCAATATCATTTACATATTTCGGAAAGTGTAAATGACATTGACGAAGTTAGACGGACGCATGAGTTCAAAATCAGCGTAACTGCTGAACCTTTCCAAAGGGGTTCGGTGCCCAACCCCCCTTTTATTCGCGTCCTTGAAGGACAACCCACCACTAGGTGACCCTGCCCAATCTCGGAGCGGAACGGGAGGCCTGCGCATTGACCAGGGCAGCTGCTCGCGCCCCTCCCCCAGAAACTACCTACAGCGTCAGATGAACCATGGGGGTGGCGAAGAAGGCTTGGTCGCTCGCAGTACACAGCATCCTTAGGTGGTCTTCGTCAGCACCCACCAGCACTACCCGAAGCCCTCGATGCCTTGAGCTGTTAAGCTCGTCCCGCGCGGCTTTAAGCGCGTACAGAATTGCTTTCCCCTCAGGTGTATCTTGAGCCCGCTGGACCTCATCGATGATAAGCACGATTACCTTCTGCGACAGCTCAGATAGCATCACCAAGGCGCTGCACAAGGTGACAGCTCTACCTATGCCCACCTGGTTTTCAGGGAGAGCGGCGGCTGCGTTGACGGCCTCATCCGCACCAACGACCACTCCCCTATCCATTCGCTGAATGGCCTCACAGACTAAGCTTGAAATGATCGAATCTGCGGAGCTGGCACCGTCTAAAGAGGCAAAAATCACTAGCGCCCCCCTTCCCTTCAGTGCAGCTTGGAGATTGTCTGAAACGAACAAAGCCCCTTCAGCGTCAGCGGGCCTAGTCAAAACAAGTCCAGAGGACGCAGCGCTGCCGATAGCATCCAGCAGGATGCGATCAGCCAGCTTTTCAGCTAGCTCATCACGTGGGTCGTGAGGACTGCTCATATTCATCCCGATTCGCGAGGACGGTATCAAATTCTAAGTCGCTCATTGAGCTGCTAGGCTCTGTACGTAAAGTATTGTCGCAAGCACCGCATAGCGCAGGCCAATGAGACCATCGCCGCAAAACTTGTTGCGAGCTTGTCGAAGCGCGTCACGATGCGACGGTTCTCCTTCAGCCAGCCAAACATGCGTTCGATGATGTTGCGCTGCCGATATTTGGGGCGATCAAAAAGTCGAGGCAATCCTGGCTTGGTTTTGCGCTTCATGCTTCGCAACGGAATGACTGGCTGCATGCGATAACGATCACAATACTGGCGCAGCGCTTCAGCGTCGTAACCCTTGTCAGCCAGCAACCAGCGGCAACGCTTGCGTGGGCGACCGCGCAGGCTGGGTATGCAAGCCTGATCGAGTAGCGGTTGGGCATAGGCTATATCGCTGGCTTGTCCGCCTGACAACAGGAAACGCAGAGGCACACCATTGGCGTCGCACAGCATGTGAATCTTGGTCGTCAGGCCACCCCGGCTGCGCCCGAGCGCGTGGTCTTGCGGTTCTTCAAATCCCCTTTTTTCCCGGCACCTGATGAGGCCCGGGTTGCTCGTACGGCAGTGGAGTCGATCATCCATGTTTCCAAGTCAATCAAACCCTGCTCATTCAATCGGATATGAAGACGCTTGAGCATCTGATCAAAAGCTCCGCAATCACGCCATCCCCGGAACCGTTGATAGATCGTTGACCAAGGGCCGAATCGTTCGGGCATGTCTCGCCAGGCTGCGCCAGAGCAAAGCACCCAGAGAATACCGTTTAGCATCAGGCGATCATCGGCCCGAGGGCGCCCGGTGCGCTGATTTTTGGTGAAGATATCTGCAACCAGATCCCAGGCTGCGTCGGGAAGTTCATACCGCTTTGCCATCTTGGCCTCCTGGCTTTAATGGCGGTGTATTTTACAGAAAATCGTATTTCTTGGGTTTACGTACAGAGCCTAGCAACCAAGTCGATGGAGGCCAACAGTCTGGCATTCTATGCTATGCCAGTACCCGGCCTCTGGCCGTTATTGACCCAGTCCCCCTTCCCTCACCGCGATCAACGTTGAGATGTAAGCTACAGCTCTGTGTTGCCAGACTCGCTTCGCGGAATGACACCAGCCTTTGATCAGCATCTGCTTGAGAATGACTAGGCTTTTGCAATTGATGATCTCCAACGCTGATTTGGAGCCATTCAGAAATTCCCGCCAGGTCAATTGCTGCTCCAGGGTGGGCACAGGGCATCGGGCTGGAGGCAGTGGTCTCCTTCCAGGCTCACTGCACCTAACACGGCAGCATGTGCACGCAATTGGCTCGCAGCGAACTGCCCTGCTGTGATTTCCTCTGTAGGTGCTATGTGGCATGACTCTCAGTGAGACCAGAACGATGAGTAATAAGGCATATTTCGCAGTGAGCGTCACTGGGGTAGCGATGCTGGCAGGGGCAATCTCATATGCCGACTCGACAATCAGCTTAGTTATGTTTGCTTTGAAAATGATTGGTACATACGGCGTACGAGAAATCTTGGGCTACCTAGTGGTTACTGGGATTATAAGCGGATTTTCAATTTTGGCTATTCCACTACTCTTCGTCACCGGCACTATATTGGCGACTGGAGCATGGATAGATCCCAAAGATAGGTAGTAGTTAGATTTACTGATGGTGCTGCTTTGATAAGACAGTCATCCAGGTGCCGGAATGGTGAACCGTCTCATTACTTCTATTGACTATCCCCGATGGATCGATGTCGTTCAATAGCGATTATTCCCGAGCGACAGCTTTCGACCCATAGCTGCCTTTCGCGGAAGACAGCTAAACTCACTGGGACCCTCTAACGTGGCATTGGGATTTGGGATAGGAAGCTTAATGGAGCCTCGGGGTGAAGGCCTTCATCACTGAAATCAAACCGCCAATACCCCACATCATGCCAAGCACCGAGCTTGAATCCGACCTGCGGAAACGTACCGATGTGCTGGAAGCCGAGTCGCTCGTGCAGCCCGACACTGCCTTCATTCGGCAAGGCAATGCCGGCATACGCCGAGCGATATCCCAGACGCTTCAGAACCGGCAGCAGCACGTCATAGAGTTGGCGAGCAATCCCGCTGCGGCGTTGCCCTTCAGCGACATACACCGTCACATCCACCACCCACCGGTACGCCGCACGCGCGCGGTGCTGACTGGCGTAGGCATAGCCGACTACTCGTCCTTCTCGCACAGCCACCAGATACGGGTAGGTTTGCAGCGTCGTGGAGATCCGCTCACGCATTTGCTCCACGCTCGGCACTGCCTCTTCGAATGAGATAGCCGTGTTGAGCACGATGGGCGCGTAGATGATCTGGATCTCTTCTGCATCCTCTGGTCTGGCGACACGAATATCGATTCCGCTATGCATCCGGCTGCTCCAAGGTGTTCAGGTGTTCAACTACTTCGTTGACCGTGCTGCGCGCGGTACGGGTGACGCCGATCAACGTCGCCGAGGCCAGGCCGGTCCAGTCGCCATATCCGACCAGCCAGAGGCGCGGCTCGCGAATAGAGTGCCCCCCATCAACCTCGACCCTACCGTTGTCATCCAGCACGTCCAGTGCCTTCAGATGATCCAGCGCCGGCCGGAACCCAGTACACCAGACCACAGCATCGACCTGGGTTTTCTCACCGTTGAGCCAAGCGACCCCGTCCGGCGTGAATGAGGTAAAAGGCCTTACAGCACGAAGGGCCCCGCGCTCGCGAGCGCGGACCACTGAGGGCACCATGACGATATCGCCAAGCCCACCGACCGGTGCGTCGATAACACGGCCCTCCTGTTGAGCCTTGAGGCGCTCGGTAGCCCGCTCGAACAGCACCCGGCCATCAACGTCATCAGGCAGAAACGCCGGTTCCTCCGTGGTTACCCACGTTGCGTCGGCGACCTCGGACAGCTCCGCATAGATTTGCGCCCCCGAGTTGCCACCACCAACGACCAGCACGCGCTTTCCTTGGAAAGCCTCGGGTGATTGATAATGGGCGGAGTGAATCTGCTGTCCCTGGAACAGCTCTATCCCCGGATAAGCCGGAACATAGGGGTTGCTCCAGGTCCCCGTTGCGCTGATGACGACACGAGCCTCCCAGTCGCGGTCCTTCGAGCGTACACGAAGACCACGCCCGGTCCGCTCCACAGACGTGACGCTGACGGGACGAGCGATAGAAAACCCGTAGCGTGCCTCGTACTGCTCCAGATAGCTGACCACGTGATCCCTATCGGGATTACCTTCGGTGACTGGCGGCATCGGCCAGCCCGCGATCGTGCTCCATGCGGAGGGCGAGAACAACGTCAGCGAGTCCCAGCCATGGCGCCAAGCCCCGCCCGCAGCCTCTTCGGCATCGAGCAACAGGAACGACAGCTTGGCTCGCTTGAGAAAATAAGCCACCGTCAGCGCGGACTGCCCGCCGCCAATCACGATGACATCGAGTAGTTCGCCTTCGGTGGCCATGGTTTTTCCTGTCTGGCTGGAGCGCTCAGTCTTCGCTGAACTGGTTGATGTAGTTGATGTGCGCAGGCTTCTGAATAGCCCGAGGGCGAAGCTCCTGCACCCAGGCGATCGCCTCGCGGCGCGGCATTCCGGATTCGATCAGCAGACGGGCAGCGAACAGCCCGGTGCGGCCGGAGCCGCCCTTGCAGTGGATTGCCAGGGCCTTGTTGGAAGCGAGCAAAGCGTCCAACTGGTGGCGAATCTCTCCCAGCCGAGCCTCGAAGTTTTGATCAGGAGCCTGATCATCCTCGATCGGCAGCTGGAACCACTCCAACCCATGCTGCTTGGCCGCGATGCCAAGCTGGGCAACTCCGTTTTCCTGAAGCTCTGCGTCCGACATCAGCGTAACAAGCGCTACGGCACCGGCCTGCTTGAGCGTATCCAGGCTTTCAGCGAGAGCGCTGGTCTGGGTGCCCGGACAAGGCGTAAAAATCAGTACACCCGGAGCATGGGGCAAGGATTTCAATGAGTAAGGATGCGACATGCTCATGACCTCAAATAGACCGAATATTGACTCTCTTGGATAGTTCTTCCGCCGACTCTTTGCGTTCGGAGTAGCGGTCTACCAAGTAATCCTGGCGATCACGCAGCAGCAGCGTGAACTTGGTCAGTTCCTCCATCACGTCGACCAGCCGATCGTAGAAAGACGACGGTTTCATGCGTCCGGCTTCATCGAACTCCAGGAAGGCTTTTGGCACCGACGACTGGTTCGGGATGGTAAACATACGCATCCAGCGGCCAAGCACGCGCAGTTGGTTCACCACGTTAAAAGACTGCGAGCCTCCACACACCTGCATCACCGCGAGGGTCTTGCCCTGGGTTGGGCGAACGGCGCCTATGGCCAGCGGTACCCAATCGATCTGCGCTTTGAAGACAGCACTCATTGAGCCGTGACGCTCGGGGGAGCACCACACTTGGCCCTCGGACCATTGCATCAGCTCGCGGAGTTCCAGCACCTTCTCGTGGGAGTCCGGAGCGTCATCCGGCAGCGGCAGGCCGGAAGGGTCGAAGATACGGGTTTCAGCGCCGAACTCTTCCAGCAGGCGCGCAGCTTCCTGGACCATCAAGCGGCTGAATGAGCGCTCGCGGGTCGATCCGTACAGCAACAGGATGCGCGGTTTGTGTGTGGAAGGATCCTTCGGCGCCAGCCGCTCCAGCGACGGCAGATCAATCAGTTCTGGTTGGACATTTGGCAGGTGGTCGTTCATTTCTGTCTCCATTGATCCAGGGCCTACAGCGCGCCGATTCGGGCAAGTTCGGCTTTCAGTTCGTCCTGGCTCAGTTGCGAGAAAGGCAGCGCAATGAAGGCGCGCACGCGCTCATCGATCTTCGCAAGTGTGGTCTGGAAGGCTTCTTCGATTTCTGTCTCACTCCCGGTGACCGCTGAAGGATCGGCCAGGCCCCAGTGGGCTTTGAGCGATGGACCGAAGAAGATCGGGCAGGCTTCGCCGGCAGCGCGGTCGCACACGGTGACAACGATGTCGGGAGGAGAACTCTCGAAGGCATCCGAGGCCTTGCTTGAAAGACCAGCGGTGGGGATACCGGCGGCTTCCAAGGTTTTCAGTGCCCGCTCATTGACCTTGCCGCTTGGGAAGCTGCCAGAACTCACAGCTTCCATACCCTCGGGGGCCAGGTGATTGAACAGCGCCTCGGACAGGATGCTGCGGCAGCTGTTGTGGGTGCACATGAACAAGACTTTCATCAGGTATCTCCGGTTCAAAAGCTCAAGCGGATGGCCAATGCGGCCAAGGTGGCAAGCAGGATCGGCAGCGTCAGGACGATGCCGGTGCGGAAGTAGTAACCCCAGGTGATGACGATGTTCTTGCGGGCCAGCACGTGCAGCCACAGCAAGGTGGCCAGGCTGCCGATGGGGGTGATTTTCGGACCGAGGTCACAACCGATGACGTTGGCGTAGACCATGGCCTCGCGCACGATGCCGGTGGCCTCGGCGGAATGGATCGACAAGGCCCCTACCAGCACAGTGGGCATGTTGTTCATGACCGACGACAGGCCAGCGGCGAGCAGCCCCGTTCCGAGGGATGCGCCCCAGATCCCGTAGCCGGCGAAGACATTGAGGATCTGCGTCAGGTAGTCGGTGAGGCCGGCGTTACGCAGGCCATAGACCACAAGGTACATGCCAAGAGAGAACACCACGACCTGCCAAGGCGCGTCCTTGAGCACCTTGCGGGTAGAAATCACGTGCCCGCGCGCGGCGATCAGGTAGAGGATCAGCGCACAGACAGCAGCGATGGCGCTGATCGGAACGCCCAGCGGCTCGATGGCGAAGAAGCCGACAAGCAACAGCGCAAGCACCCACCAGCCGGCAACGAACGTCGCCTTGTCGCGGATAGCGGCCTCGGGAGCCTTCAGTTGGTCGAGTTCATAGGTACGCGGCAGGTCCTTGCGGAAGAACCACAGCAGCATTCCCAGGGTGGCGGCGATGCTGACCAGGTTCACCGGCACCATGACCGAGGCGTACTCGCTGAAACCAATGCCAAAGTAGTCGGCGGAGACGATGTTCACCAGGTTGGATACCACCAGCGGCAAGCTCGCGGTATCGGCGATGAAGCCCGCCGCCATGACGAATGCCAGCGTCGCCGCCGGGGAGAAGCGCAGGGCCAGCAGCATGGCGATGACGATCGGGGTCAGGATCAGTGCCGCACCGTCGTTAGCGAACAGCGCCGAGACGGCGGCGCCCAGCAGGATGATGAAGGCGAACAGCTTGCGGCTGCTGCCATTGCCCCAGCGGGCCACGTGCAATGCCGCCCACTCGAAGAACCCCGCCTCATCCAGCAGCAGGCTGATGATGATGACGGCGATGAAAGTGGCGGTAGCGTTCCAGACGATCTGCCAGACCACGGGGATATCGGAAAGGCTCACGACGCCCGCCAGCAGCGCCAAGACGGCCCCCAGTGCGGCACTCCAGCCCACTCCCAGCCCTTTGGGCTGCCAGATGACGAGAACGATCGTCACCAGGAAAATCAAAAATGCGATCAGCATGACTACAACTCAATCAGCGAAGGGAAGTCTCAAGCACAAGCAACAGGGCTCTGCGGCCGCTCGCCGATTTCGGCAAGGCGCAATGCATCGGGGCTCAACCATTCCTGGTTGGCATCGACCACTCCCTTCAGCATCGCGTCAACCCACTGCGGCAGTTCGGGGTGCAGTCGGTAGTACACCCACTGACCCTTGCGGCGATCCATCAGGATTCCAGCCTCGCGCAACTGGGCCAGATGCCGGGAGATCTTCGGCTGGCTCAACTCCAGCGCGTGGGTAAGTTCGCAGACACAGAGTTCGCCTTCACGGGCGATCAGCAGGGTCATACGGGCCCGGGTGTCATCAGCCAGGCATTTGAAAACGATGGGGGGAGTTAGTGTTTCCCGCATGGGACCTCCTGGGGAATGCGTGTACGGCCAATATCTGGAAATCCGAATATATGACTATTCGAATATGCGGTAAAGCAGATATTTACAATCGCCTCGCGTTACGGGACGTCATAAAACTGGAAAAAGCCCGCGCTCTGGGTCCTATACTGGGCGTCGATACCACCCCCAGAGTCGCCAATGAACCAGTCTGATATCTCTGTCCGATTGCTTGGTACCGATCAAATCCTAGGCCTAGCTGCGCATCTGACTGCTGCGGGCTTGCCGACCCAAGACCTTTTGCAGCCCGGTCGAATGTTCTATTCCTTTCACCGGGGAGAAACGGAGCTGGGATACGGGGGCATTGAAGGAAGCGGTCGGACTCGTCTGATTCGCTCACTGGTTGTCGTACCGGCCCAGCGAAATTCAGGGATCGGTAACCTGCTGCTCAGAGCACTTGAGCGAATAGCGGAAGCTGACGGAGCGCAAAGCCTTCATCTGCTGACCACCACAGCACCCGACTTCTTCGCGGCTCGGGGATATGAGCAGAGAGACCGATCCCAAGCCCCAAAAGCAATTTCCAGTTCGGAGGAGTTCAACAGCCTCTGCCCGACGTCTGCGGTTTACATGGTGAAGGAGCTTGGCGACATAAACTCGGTGTCACCACAGGTAACTCGCCTCCACGGACGTCAGTGAGTTCATTCTCAGGTGTCCCAGGAACGAGTCCTGCGCCCCCCGAAAGATGGATCCGCGAAATCACTCCGCTATATGTGAAATTTGCAGTGGCGGAGACAGGCACGTTATCCGGCAAAAATGCGAAGGCGAAGGCCGAAATCAAGGTCATCACCGACGCACTCGGTCCTGTGGCGAAGGATCTCATCAAGAAGAAATTTGAGGAAGGCGATTCAGAGTAATCGCTGCCGTTGTTCTGCTTTTGGGCGAGCCCTGTCCCCAGATTTTGTAGTCAGGGCTCACGCAAAGCCTGCCGCTTATCATCAGTCACAATTTTGCCGTGTTTCTGACATAAGCGCCCCTTAGCGTTTCAAGGCCAATACGCTCAGGGGCTTTATGTACGGAAACAGCCGGCCCCGAAATCAGTACCTAGACGTCCGATCACAGGCGTGCCTAGACAGCCGTGTGGTTAACATTAGCAGTAAGAGCGCCGCCATGAGCTATTATCGGCATCACCTCTTGAGCCTGCATAGCTACCACAGGGACCGTATGAGCAAGAAACTCCAAGAACTAATCCCTCTCCTCGATTACTTGCGCATCCACCGGGTCATACGAAGCACCCTGGACTCCGCTGGAGCGGACACGGCCCACGCCTGCTGGCTCTTCAGCATGGCCGGCGCTGCAATCCTCCGTCATCATTACCATAAAGAAGCTCATCCAATTGCAGGCGCGCTGTGCCTCATGGCTGACGAGAAAAAATCCAACGTCCTTTGCTTTGCTACCATCGAGAACGATGAGGTGCAAAGCTCCGAGATCGGATTTCACGCAATGATTGCCTGCGAAGAGCATGTAGTGGATTTCATGAGCCCAATCTTTCCAGAGACCTCGAAGTCCGCCAAGCACGACTTCATCACGCCAGCCAGATCCTTCCAGAGACGCATTGACTCGATGACCTCAAGCCCAGCGGACCTCAAGAAGGACGGTGATTTCTTCTTCGACCCCAACATGCAGCTCACTGACCACCTGGAGCTGAAGGTCGCACAGAGCCTTTTTCAGAAGGACGTAATCAACGCATGCGTGGCCTGGTACGTACGTCCGCCAAAACCCATTCCCGCATGGGTGGTCATGGGAGATCCCAAAGGCAAAGGCAGCAAGGTGATGCTTAAAGAGGCATCAGTGGTCGGGGCTTGGTAAAGAGCCGTAACGGGGTCATAGCTGCTGCTTGGCCCCTTACCCCACAAGCCAGCCCCCAAGACAACGGCCTCATTTAAACGATCTTTTGACCTCATAGGGTCCTTGCATCCCGCATGATCTGTCAGGAGGAGCAGGCAGGGATCGGTCATCAGTGAAATAAGGATACTTTCTGTTAACTTCGTTGGCAGTGCAGTCTTTGGTTTCAGATGTAGCACCTTGATGGAAAGCCCACCAAGTGAGACCAGCCAATTTCCAGGCTTCAGATTCAGCCTTTGGTCGAAGTTGAGTGTAGATAGCTACCCTCTCATTGTACATATCGAGATCTTTATCAGCACGCCCACCCGTTTGGTTACGAGCAGCATGAAAACCCATCACCAAATATTTATCGTACAAAATCCGCTCTCGACCAGCCAATATCATCCAAATGCATGCCGACTGGCACAGCCCAGGAATATCCTCAGCACCGTCATCCGGCTTATACTTAGATGCCAAGCAGGTATTAAAGGCATGTCCGTAGATAATGTCAGCAATTTCCATAGCCTGAGCACTACTCCCTCCTTGAGAAGAAATGCACACTATTTTGATATCAGGGTGCTTTCTTAATTCCGCCCCTATCCTGTAACGAACCCAATCCGACGAAATCCCCTTTACTTCGCCATGAAGAAGTAAGACCTTTTGATCACACTGGTTTCCGGCGCAAGCCCAAGCAGAAACCACGCTCATTCTCGGATAATAGGCAAAAACCACAAAGGATATCAGCCCCAGCGCCACAAGAATCATCACCCAGAAGCGGTGCTTATAGAGAAAAGTCTTAACCAGCTCCGACAAAAAACGACCCATCCCTTTACAAAACATAATCATAATCAATCGAAACCAAATCACACACCAACTAAAACACCAATTAAAACCACGCACCACCAACCCTTGCGACCATGCCGGACCGCTCAACAAGATTAGTTAAATTCGCTCCACCGAAACCACCTCAGTATACTTATATTTCTTCTTATATTTTTTCCTAGCATCCATTTCAACGACTAGCCAACTTAAACTACTACTCTCATAGCTGACCACTTCGAAGGCTCCCTCGTACTCGTTGCGTACGTGCAGAGCAACTCTAATTTTGGCCCCCAAGTATTTTGATTCCGCATTAGCAGGACTACGAGGTGAGCGCTGAGTATGTTTTTGCGGGTTACCATTTCCCACTCCAAAAAGCGCGGCGCGCATTTCTTCTTCACTTGAGTTGGTGTTCATGGCTCAAAACTCACATCAGTTGATTTGCGCCCCAGATCGCATTCGCATTACTGTAGCATTTGGAAATAGTGGTATGCACTGCCATTTGAGAGATCACCTAAGGCGAATGATCCCTGCTGGGGTGTCGAGGCGAAGGGCGGTGAAGGGAAGCAAGTGAGCCCTCAGGAGAGAGCTGGAGCAGCGCAGAATCGCGCTGAGAACTGAAGGCAGGCGCAATCGCAGGTTTTTTTCGAGCGCGTTTTTTCTTTTTGCCGAACAGAATCACTGAGTAAGGCTACGATCTCACTGACGAGTCACCACACCGCTGGGCACCTTCCGCAGAGCGGGTATATGGAGAAACCTGCATGCGCAACACTGCCAAAAACACGTAGCAAAATTGAGATCCGGTCTAGCCCGACGGACTCCCGCTGACAATACAGGGTCCGAATCAGCCCTCACCGAAGTATTCAATGGGACAGGAAATCTCAGCAATCGCGCCTTCCGAACAGAGCTGTAATGTCTCTGCGAACGCCCCAGTGTCCAAAACAGCTTGAACCATGTCTACCAGCGCAAAAATAGCGATGTTCATGCCATCCTGCTCGTTAGCGAACGGCCCAAGATCTCTACGCACGGCCTCGCCTTTCTTCTCGTCATGGTGGTAGTGGTATGAGTTGAGCCAATCCATCACGACCTCTTGGGACAGTGGTGACCGTCCAGGCCCCCGTAAGCGTATGAGGTTGTTCATTCGCTTCAACAAGAAGCCGTCACGAAGCTCATCCAGGTGACGGTGGAAGGCACTATGCCTCAGATGCCTTTTCAACATTTTCAGGACAGAAGGCAGGTAGCACCGTTCATTCTGCAAAACGAATGGTCGAAGCTTGAGCAACATGGCCCAGACAGGCTCCTCATCAATGCACTTGCCGCCAACCTGCCCCCCACCATCACGTGTCCATCTCAGGCTGATGGACCCACCCCGCTCCTCACGTACAAATCTGGTGGACCGGAGCACGTCAGCATTCTGCTTGAACTGAGCCAATAACGCCCAATCTGCATCTGGCAGATTCAAGGATATGGATTCTTGGCGCAGGCCGTTGTTAGCGACCAGTTTCGTTTCGATCAGCACGACTTGTGGCTCCGCCTCGCAAGGCCCCCGATCGTATTACGAATTTATGCCGTTGCGAATCGTGCCGCATTAAAAAGCCGCAGTCAGAAGTAGCATGCTACAGAACCAGTGCCTGCGGCCGCGATCACCTACCACATCGGACGAGGAGTACGTCAATATTTAACGAGAACAGTCACCCATAGAGATGCGTGCTCGCCCCAAAGTACTCGATTTAGACATAAGGAGAGGCAGTGATGAAGGCAAACATACCACCGAACGCGAGCCCTATGCAGAGGATGACCGCGATAGCTGAAGGATCCCGAGCGATGATCACCGCGACTCGATCCTGAGCGATGCCGAGAAGAAAGCTGGCAAAACGATGTTCGTCTGCTGCTTCGGCGGCAAAAGCCCCCCTCTGGTATTTTGACCAACGGATTCCTGGCCACTGGCTGCGGATTCCACGCCATTCGGACACTCAGCCCACGCTGATCCGGACACCTGTTCCACGATCATTCGGACAGGCAGTCGGAGCGCAGCGACGCAGGGGTTGCATTGTTAGTCTGAGGCGCCCGGCGCCGTCAATTTCTTCACCCGCTTTCTCATCGACTCGCCCTTGAGGTTGATCCGGTAGGCGTTGTGCACCAGGCGGTCGAGGATGGCATCGGCCAGGGTTGGATCGCCGATCAGTTCGTGCCAGTTGTCCACGGGCATTTGGCTGGTCACGAGGGTCGAGCGCTGGCCGTAGCGGTCGTCCAGTAGCTCCAGCATGTCGCGGCGCTGTTCGGCGGTGAACGGGGCCAGGCCCCAGTCATCAAGGATCAGCAGGTCGGTCTTGGCATAGCCGCTCATCAGCTTGGCGAAGCGCCCGTCGCCATGGGCTAGGCCCAACTCTTCCAACAGGCGCGGCAAGCGCAGGTAACGCACGCTGTAACCCTCTCGGCAGGCCTGGTGTGCCAGGGCGCAGGCCAGCCAGGTTTTACCCACGCCGGTGGGCCCGTTGATGATCAGGTTGAGTCCGTCGCGTAACCACTGACCGCTGCTCAGCTGGAGGATCAGCGCCTTGTCGAGTCCGCGCGGGCTGCGGTAGTCGATGTCTTCGAGGCAGGCGTTGTGCTTGAGCCGGGCCTGACGCAGGCGGCTGCTGAGGCGCTTGTCGTCGCGTTCGGTCAGTTCGCGGTCGACCAGCAGGCCGAGGCGTTCCACGAAGCTCAGGCTGTCGATGTCGGGGGTTTTCAGTTGCTCGGCGAGTGCCTTGAGCATGCCGGTCAGGCGCAGGGTCTGGAGCTTGTCCAGGGTCGGATGGGGCAGCATGGTGGGATTCCTTGTGTTCAGTGGTAGTAGCCGGGGCCGCGCAGATTGGCGTGGTCGTCCGGCAGCAGGGGCAGGTTGGCTTGAGCCAACGGCAGGCTTTCCAAACCCTGGCGCAGGATCGATTCGAGGCTCTTGTAGCTGCACGCACCGAGGCTGAGGGCGCGACGGCAGGCCAACTCCAAGCGCACTTCGCCATGGGTCTTGCCCAGGCGCAGGATGCCCAGGCAGGCCCGGTAGCCTTGGGTTGGGTGGATGCGCCGTTCGAGGATGTGGCTGATCACGCCGGCCGTGTTCGGCCCGGTCTGCTCAGCCCAGCGGATCAGCCGTTGTGGCGTCCACTCGGCGTGCTCGCGATGGCTCTTGGGCATGTGCTCGGCCTGTGTGCTGTGCCGGCCCTTGTGCGGTGAGCGAAGATGGCTGGCCACCCGCTGATTGGCGTGGAAGCACTCCACCGTGCGCGCTGTCAGGCGTACTTCCAGTTGTTTCTTCACCAGTTGGTACGGCACCGAGTAGTAGTGCCCATCAACCTCGACGTGGTAGTCGATGTGCACACGCGCCTTCTTCCACTCGGCATACACGTAGGGTTGCTCCGGCAGCGGCCGCAGCACCGGACGATCCAGGGCTTCGAAGGCCGAGTGCCGGGAGCCCGGCAGCTTGCGAAACGGTCGTCGGTTGAGGCGCTCCAGCAATAAGGCGATGGCGCTGTTGAGTTCGTTCAAGGAGAAGAACTGGCGGTTCCTCAGCGCGGCGAGGATCCAGCGCTCGACCACCTGCACGCCGACCTCGGCCTTAGCCTTGTCGCGCGGCTTACGCGCCCGCGCCGGCACCACCGCCACGCCATAGTGCTCGGCCAGATCGCGGTAGCTCGGGTTGATGTCCGGCTCGTAGCGATGGCTCTTACTCACCGCGCTGCGCAGGTTGTCCGGCACCACGATCTCCGGCACGCCCCCGAGGAAGGCGAAGCAGCGGGTATGCGAGCCCAGCCAGTCCGGCAGCTGCTGCGACCAGGTGGCTTCGGCGAAGGTGTAGCTGGAGGCGCCGAGCACCGCGACGAACACCTGCGCCTGGCGGATCTCGCCGCTGTGCCGGTCGATCACCGGCACCGTCTGCCCGGCGTAGTCGACGAACAACTTCTCGCCGACGCGATGTTCCTGGCGCATCACCACGTCCAGCTTGCCCTGCCAGGCCCGGTAGTGCTCGCAGAACCAGCTGTACTGAAAACCCTGCGGCTGGCTCAGGCGATACTCCTGCCAGAGCAGCGCCAGGGTCACGCCGGGGCGACGCAGCTCGGCGTGCACCCAAGACCAATCAGGCAGTGGCCGCTGCTCACTGGGCACCGCAGGGGCCAGTGGGAACAGTTGCTGTTCCAGTTCGGAATCGGACAACGAGCAGGGCCAGGCTAGACCGCTGGCGGCAAAGCGACAGAGGTAATCACCGGCACTGCTGTGGCCTATGCCCAGACTGCGGGAGATCTTACGGACAGACAGCCCGCAATCGAACTTGAGGCGCAACACCTCACGGATTTTACGCATGGACAAACGCTCCACGACGACCTCTCTGCTTCGAAAAAGAGGTCGATGGTAGTGAATAAATCCTGCGTAGCTGCCTGCCTGGAAAGTGTCCGGATGGCCGTGGAATCGGTGTCCGGATGCTCGTGGAATGAGTGTCCGGATCAGCGTGGAATCACTGTCCGGATGTGCGTGGAATGGGTGTCCGAGTCAGCGTGGAATCCGCACACTGGCCACCACAAAGGCATTCATGCGATCATCACCCTGTACTTTGCCCCACTTGCGACGGATCCGCACTTGGTTCGTGCCGGCGTCATGTCAAAGTGGCTGGTGTGCAGTTCGTGGTATGGATCATCACGGGTGGGTATGTGGAAGTCTTCAATCAGTTTGACGCCTATAGCCTCAAAGCGCGCGTATTCCCTGCGTTGATAGCGGGCCTGCCGACATTGACTCTATTGTTCCTGATAGTGCCTTGGGACCATCTGGACCTCTCCCACCTAATTGCCGTTGCAATGGGTGGTGTCCTTCTGTTCGCTTTTGCCGACATGGCCAGGCACCGCGGGAGGAAGGTTCAAGAGAGGTTAGGCACGGGGGAAACGCCGGAGCAGTGGCTTCGCGGTAATCCAGACGTACCGGAAGGCTCAAAGGATCGCTACCGGGATTTCGTTGCTGACCAACTGAACCAAGTTGCTCCCACGGTCGAAGACGAGACGCTTCGCCCCGCTTTGGCGAAGGACTTCTATCGAAGCGCAAACGCTTGGCTTAGAGAGCAAACGCGAGACCATAGTACCTATCACCTGTTGTTTGGCGAGAACATTACATATGGATTTCGCCGAAACCTCCTTGGCCTCAAGCCAACCGCACTTGTCTGCAATATCATCGTACTGGCAGTTTGCTCGGGAATTTTCTACTTCCGCCCTGCCTACTTCACATCACTCCCGAATATTGATGAAAAAATCATGATGGCCTTCGCTGCTGTGATTTTACATTCGGCATATATGATCGTAGCCGTGCACAAATCCGTTGTGCGCGAGGCATCTCGCGCCTATGGCCGCCAATTAATCCTCAGCTGCGAGTCATTGATACGCAACGCGAAATAAACCCAACCCGATCAATAAAGGATGAACGATGGCGATGATAAGATCATTCACCGTTGGTAACGGTGATATGTTTTACATTAAGCACGACAGCGACAACTTCACCATAATCGACTGCCAGCTATTCGGTGATCATAAGGAATGGCTGGTTGATGAGCTGATCCAGGAATCCAAGGGGAAAGGAATCGTACGCTTTATCTCAACCCACCCTGACGAAGATCATCTTGAGGGTATCGAGTACCTTGACGAACGGATGCCGATTCAGAATTTTTATGTTGTAAAGAATGACGCAAACAAATCAAACGAGAGCGAGTCATTTAAGCATTATAAAAAGCTTCGAGACGGCGACAAAGCCTTCTACGTTCACAAAGGCTGCAACAGGCGCTGGATGAATCAAGGCGACGATGAAAGAAAGTCAGCTGGCATCAACATTCTCTGGCCAGATCTTGAGAACGAAGACTTCAAGGAAGCTCTGCGTGCATCCACTGACGGCCTTGAGTTTAACAACACGTCGCTGGTTGCGCGCTACTCGTTGAGCGGCGGCGTCAGCTTTCTTTGGTTAGGCGATCTAGAAAAACCGTTCATGGAGAAGATTTTCGATCATATCGAGCTGAAAGAAACAACTGTCGTCTTCGCACCTCATCATGGCAGAGACTCAGGTAAGTTGCCCAATAAATGGCTCGACAAGCTGAAACCAAAAATCATCGTGATCGGTGAGGCTCCTAGCCGACACCTTAACTATTACACCGGCTATAACACCATCACCCAAAACAATGCCGGTGACATCACGTTCATCCCCGAGAATGGAAAAATTCATTGTTACTCGTCCTGGGAAAGCTATGGAAAACGTGATTGGCTGAAGGACGAAGGCAAGCCAAACGAGGAATTTGGCGTACGGGATCTAGACTACTACATTGGCACGCTGGTGGTTTAACGGCACCTATGCCCCCTCAGTTGCGCAGGACAAGCCCCGTGCAGCTGAGGGTTTACAGATCATTGGACTCTTTCGACCTCTTTCGCCTCATGAAGCAACGCTGAAGGCCAGTGTTGCTTCACTTGGGCATGGACAATTTGCTCGCCACGACGCACTAGCCGCTCAATCCAGTCCTTGTCCATGGCATTGAAATTCGTAGGGTATCCTGCCGTTACATCTGCCCTAACCATATCGGGGTTCTTGTATTGCAAGGTGCTGTCCTTCTGGCCCAGGTATGGCAAAAGAAAACCCTTCAGCTTACCCGCAGACTTTAGGTCAAAGAGCCGCGTCATAGCCAGGTTCTGAGATCTGGCAAAAACACTCTCGAACGAGGCCATCATTCGAGAAAGTAACGCAGACGCCGGCTCTGTCACCTCCAATGCATACCCAGCCCTGCATGCAATGATCCAGTCATGCCGTTTGACAGGTAGGCTCTCGGAAAAATCACGTTCCGGCCACAATGGGTTCAGCCCGAGGTTGTCGTACACCCCACCATCACTAAGCGTTATGCGGTGGGTGGATTCACAGCCATTCTTGCTAAAAGTCATTCGTTGATCGAGGGCAGGCAAAAACAGCGGGTAGGCTGCCGAGGCCACCACGGCGTCGGCCAGCTCGACACCATCTGTACTTGCTGAGCCGTAACGCCAACAGTGCAGACTTTCACGTGTGTAGTAGAACGCTGCTTTAGACCGAAGCTCGCACGCAATAACAATCAGTCTAGGACGGTCGACCCGGAGATCCTTGAGTAAGCAGCCATTGAACGTCTTGCTAAGGGTATTCCGCAGAATCGTAGTTCGACTGGCTTTACGCAGGAAAGGGGCTGTATTGGGCCATTGCTCGCCAGGCCTAGATTTTCCGACCCAGCCCAAAACCTTCCGAGCGACGAATGCGACAGATCTCTCCGCCAGGAGCGCTGTCGCGACGCCCACCGCCTTCACTCCATCGGTTGAAGTCACCGCCCTTATGAGAGCCGGCTTCATGAAGCCAGTTCTCAAAATTTCACGAACTCTCGCCTCGAAGGACTCGAAATCACCAGGATGGCTGCAATAAAGGCCTGCCAAGACACTCCCGCCGGAAACTGCGGTGATTGTTGATACCTTTTGCAGTATCCCCAAATCGTGCAGGGCCCGCAGGCAGCCCAAGTGGAATGCCATTGCCCGCGCCCCGCCGCCAGACAGCGCAAGTGCGATGCTGTCAGAGCCACTCCCCTCAGTAATCAGCAGGTTTTCACTCATGCCCATGGGCAATCACTCCTTCCACAATTCCTCGCTCCTGCCATCCCGTGCGGATCCAGCTATCGCGCTCACCACAAATCGCCATAACGTACGGCGCACCAGCAGGGCCGATATGCTCCCTGAGATGAGCAAACACCACCTCGTCATCATCACTCGGTCGTGCAGGTACACGACCTGTGTGGCTGTGCCACTCGCCGATATACTGCAATCGCCCAGCCGAAGCATCCGCCAACCGCTCAATCCGAGGTTTCAGGTCTTTGATTCCGCGGATGAAATACGTCGGCGTCTGCTTGCTGTCAGGTGGTGCAGGGAGGGCCGCCACGACATGCGCCACATTGCGTACAAGATCAAAGGTGCCCAGCAAAACTCCGCCGGTTTCGTTCGTCCCTGCCTTCTCTCGGAGGCCTCGCATCGTCCGTACAGCGTCGCCTGAGATTGTCACTTGCACCCCTTCCGATTCGAAACGAGAAACTGGGTGCACAGGTAAAACGACCGAATCCACCGCTCCAGAGTCCGGGCTTAACCTCCAGGCGCGAATACTGGCATGCTCTTCATCCAGAACTCGCGCCAAGTGCCCAGCAGCTAGTCCGCAGAGCGTGTGCAATTGCCAAGGAGGCAGCGGCCGAGATAGGTCCTGGCATGCGTTGGCATAGCGGATCCGGTCCATTCGTGCGGCAGCTAAATGCCCTTCTAGGGCTGCATCAGTCGCGATCGCCCAAAAGTACTGAGCCTCGACCTCATCAAGCCTGATCGCCCTGGAAGCTCCCTCTGCCAGGACGATGAGATCGGAGCCGTCGGGACCAAAAAAGGCACTAATGGCCCTTTTCACCGGTTGATCCGACAACCAGCCCAATACCGCTGGTGAGGCGCTAAAGTCGACCGACACTTCCGAACTCTGGAGAGCAGACTCCAGCCTGGCGGCGTCATCACCAGGATTGAAGACATCGACCGAGATCGAGGTATTGCCTCCCTCATCGAAAACAGCGTCCAAATCGATCTGATGAACCACTGCTTTGGGGAAGCCCACAGCGTTGTTTCGCTGAACTTGGCGAACTGTGTTATGTGGCATGGTGAGGTCGCCGTCCACGACGATCCAGGGCCCCAGGCCAGAGCGTGTAGCGATCATGGAAACATTGGAGCCGATTGCTCCCGCGCCGATGGCCAGGAGTGGCGTATCTGCGGTGCGGGAAGTCCCGGAGAAGAGCCGTGCAGTGGATCGTTTCAACCTTTGGACAACCCGCCAAGGATCCAAGCGAATTTCCACCAAGTTGGCCTTATCTGGTGCTCCTAAGATCTTCGCGGTGGTGAAGCCAGTACCAGTATCGGTAATTGTGACGTCGAGGCGCTCCCCCAGCTCCGCAACTGTGCCTGCGAGGGTGTAGCACCACACCTCCAGCTCTTCGTCTTTCCCATCGGCCACTCGACGCTTCGGCACGGTGAGAATCAGCAGAGGTAGGCGGCTCCGCGCTTGCTCTAGCTGAGGGGCTTCAAGCAGCCATTTCGCAAGCCCCTCCACTAAGTTGAAATCCATTCCGAGGCAAAGATGCTGTAAAGCCGCTAGGTCATAGGGGGTTTCACCCAGGCCACGATGAACCTGGCCAGGCAAACGAGGAGCGTAAATCGCGAAACTTTTCTCCTCCGCCCGAGCCGGCTCAGTGGGCTTCTCTCTAGACATGCTCAGCGTTGTGCGCCCTTCGTGCTTGTACGCAACGCCAATGTGCCAGGGACCATGCAGATCGCCCGAGGGAATGACGAGCGTATTGGAACTTGTACGAATCAGTGGTTCCAGGAACTGCTCATCATCATGAATTGTACCGGCGGCCATCGACGCGAACCAGGCACGAATGCGCTCAATGAGCGCCTGCCCCGTCAGGTTGGTTGCAAGATCAGACCATCCCTCCTCCCAAATGCACAGGCACAGCCCACCATCGACGTCACGATCGAGGTTGGTATGCACCATGCCCACCGGGAAATCTTCGCGACGCGATAGCACGCGCGGTGGCCAAGAGTCATCGTTGACCACGAAGATGATCTGGATCGGCTCCTTGGAGCGGATCGGCACCTTCCGGCGCTGAGGAAGCTCCAACTCCAGTTCGATATCCAAAATGTCACGGGTGTCGTCACATTTGATGCTTGTCAGCTTGGCATAGGGATAGACTTTGGACTCTTGCAGGTACTGCACGACAGAGCGAGCCAGCCGAGTGCGAAGCGTTTCATGTTGCCCAGGCATCATCAGGCTCGGCCCGCGCGTGGAGCAGGAGTAGCGATCACGATGTTCTGTGCTTTTTTGCGGATCGTGTAGCCAGTGCTCTTGATCTCGATGACCAGCGGCTCCGGCTTGGTCTTAGTAGGATGTTCCATCGAGACGACCCACTCGCCATCGAGCTTGCGAGCCACGCTTTTGTAGTAGGCAGCCGCTTGGCGATGAGGGGGCTGGACGTCCTCGTCGTCGCTAGGAATGGGCTTAGACGTGCTGACCAGCAACCCACCAGGCTGCCCTGCCTCTTCGTACAGCCATTTCGACGTTTCAGTCGGCTCAGTCTTATCGTCGCCCTTCTCGCCAGAAAGCGCGGTATAGCTGCAATGGTGAGGGATGTTGTTGATGTCCCATTCAAGCCGAGACTCATGACCGTGGTACCGAGTGACCTCCACGATGTCGTCGATCACTTCGTGGGTCACGTCAGCCGACAACACCATCTTGGTCTGCTGACCACCCACCTCGAACGTCGCCTGCATGAACAAGGCGTCGTTATTGCGTACCCGCACTACGTTTTCTTCGTCCCGCTTACCAAAAGGCGAATGTACGAAGAATTCCACACCATCGTGCTCACGGTTGAACTCCGGGCACAAGGTGCCGGCGTCGCTGATGAGGTTGCGGCGTTTCGCGGGCTCGATGTCGCGTTCAGTGAGGAAATCGTCCAGCTCCTCAGGTCGCGAGAAGACACGCACCCCTTCACCTTTCAGGAACCGGTGGCGTGCTTCCGCACGAAGTGTACGCGCCTGCCCTGTCACCCCTTTCTCAAGCACCGCATGTGCTGGGATCCACAGGGTTTTGATCTTGATGCGGTCGTCGCCCTGGTATTTCTCAGCGTGTTCAAGCCAAAAAATTTCCTTGGCCCGGTGGCAGTGATCCCGATCCAGGTGGGTGAAGGCTACGACGTCGATGACCTTGTCATCACCCAGGATGTCCCGCAGCTCCTTCTCCAAGTCGCAGCGCTTGTCCTTGTCATCGTTAGGGTTATGCATGTCGGCGAAGTCGAAGAGGATTCGACGCCCGTTGGCTAGCTCGATCAGGCAGGTATCAGCGTTGCCGATGGGGAAAAACCGAACGATATGCATACTATTTCCCTTAGGATGGATGGACATTCGAGTGGCACCAGGCCAGTATTTCACCGCTGAAGCAACATACTACATCTTGCGTTTCGCTTTCAAGCAGGACACAACATAAGCGATTTCATCAGTTATTTGCCGGTTTTTTGGCGCCTTAAAACCGATCGTAGAAAGCGTGAGATGGGGAAGGTTGGAGGGCAGCGATTCCCAACGAACCCACTGGGCCCTTCGCGGCGAAGACCGCGGTCAAACCTGGATGAACCCGATCACATGCCGCCAGCAGTGCGAAGTCTTGTTGACGGCCCTATGAAGACGACCCCTAGCAATGTGCAAATTCTGCACATTGCTAGGGGGAGCAGTCCGCTTCTGGTGACATACCTTCGCGAAAGTCGGGCCGTTGAGTTAGGCCGACTCAGGGACAGGGAGCTGCTCGCTCCGCTCGCAGAAAGAATCCAGTCCTTTCAGCCTGGTGATTAGGCGGGAACATCGACCTACCAATAGCTGGCATTAGGGATAGCGTCAGAACTCAGGTGTTCTGGGCAGCGGATCTGGATCCACACCTCGCTGGAGCGGGTTCGCTTCCAAGGCACATGCCCGAAAAGTGTCAGCGATCACGTGCGCGCCATCCATCAGTTCTATAAGCCGGCGCAGCGCCTCTACAGACAACGTGAACTGCCAGAAAAACTGCTTGCCTATAAAGCACTGAAACCGGATCGACAAAAAATGGCGGCCGGACGCTATTCATAGGCCAAGTAGCGTAAAGGTCTGGATACTGATCTATCACCCCGTGGCGTTTTGCCCGTACCCAAGGATGCAAGCAACGATCCGCTCTTCCCAACGCCGACGAAGGTCAACGCCTTGGAGTTTCTTCAAGATCACGTCAAGATCGATCGGAGTAGATCTGAGCGATGGTTCCAAGTCACGTAGTCGAGTCATCGATGCCCGCTTCCCTTTTTTTTGTAATAGCTCCGCGCTTCGAGGTTTCACCAGTTCCAACCAGAGACCGGCCAATTGACCCCAGTCAGGGGTTAATTCTTCTCCTTCTCTACTAAAAAGGTCCAGCAGCTGCTTAACCTGTTCGGCCTGTTCTTCTGAGCCAATCCAGCCAGGACTGCGCGACCACAGCGTTATCGCCCATTCGAACTGGGCAATCGCCCGCTGCTTCCGCCTCGGCAGTAGCATTTTCTCCATCTCGCCCAGCCTGGCCAGAAAGGATTGCAGCATGCCCATCGCAGCCCTTGTCGGGCCGAGGTTCTGCAAATCGTCTGACAAACGCGCCCTTAGCTCCGTTGCAATCTCGCGGAGATTTATGACGGGCTGATCATCAGAGCCGGATAGGAAAACCCACCTTGGTGCCCGCGCATTCTCACCGGCCAAGCAGAGAAACACCCAAGGTTCGCTCGAAGGGACAACGCTTACACGCGACAGAACCTTGTTTGTTTCGTTCCGATAAAGCTCATACACATCAGGGTTGATCAGCGCTTCGGGACCTGAGGCCAAGCCTCGGATCGGCGCGAATGCATCTTCAATTCCATCCCAGTTACGAGCAGCACGTTCCCGCATCAGCTTATCAAAATGCTCCCAGGTCACGATCTGTGCTTCATGGTTCCCGCAGATGTCATCTGGAAGCTGTAAATTTCCACCAATTAAGCTTTCCACCTGGAAGATGCGGTGAACAAACGTTTCGTCTGATCTCAATGCGAACTCTCGGCTGTCCTTGGGCCACCAGCATTCAATCTCAGCATGGCAGGAGTCCATGCGATCAATACGGCCTACCCTTTGCTCGGCGATACGCACCACGCTCGGCATGTCCAAGTGAACAAGTGTGGAAGCTCGCTGAAGGTTGACCGATTCTGACAGCGCCTCGCTGCACAAAACGATCAGCTTGCCTTCCGACTTGGCGTTGGGATTCAGCAAAGATTGGATATGCTCATGACTGCGGCGATTACCTCCGATACCTAGCAGCACGCTGAACGCCCGGCGATCTGACTGCTTTTGGTTTAAGAGATGCTGGAAATAGCGCAGTGTTATCGGATAGTGATCAAAGGCAAGAATGTGATCATGGCGCTCCAAAAGCTCAATCAGAAACTGTACCTTCCGTTTCTCCCGATTACCGCTCATGCGCTCTAAGCGCTCAAGAATGGCGGTGTAGATCAGACACTCTTCCTCGCAAGCGCGGCGATGCTCGGCTGGGTCTGAAAGCCAGCGGGGTAGCTCGACTCCTAAATGGTTTTCGGGGATCTTGCCCGCCAGCATCGCTGTCCGCTCCAGCATGTTGCCAGTTTGGTGGTCCCCCTTCATTTCCTCACTGTTTAATCCCATTCGACTCCAAGCGGCGCCCTCGCCTTCTATGTGCCGGTACAAGGCCAGCCGAGAGGACCGAAGACTGGACATCACCTGGTACAAGGCTAGTGAGCGTGCTGCTTTCAAACGAAACCTTAGGTAGCGTTCTGGTGTAACTCCATTCTCTTTGAAAAAATCTGGTAGTGCCAAAGCAGTCTGGAAGCGCGACATCCCTTTGAACTGTAGCGCCAACGCCCGAATTTCCCTTGCTAGCCTCTTGTCCTGATTAGGCTCGTCGAGGGAATAACATTCCGAAAGCTGGTTCGGGTATCGGCATACCCGCCCGCCTGGAAGCCGATAGGCTTCGGGATCCGCATCGACCATCGCATTAAACTGCACCTTCGTCCGGCGAACGACGAAACTGCCAATTCCAGCTTGAAGCTGTGGTATGTCATCGTCGCGAGTTTCGGCACCACCATGCCCAAAGCTTGTTAAACGCTCGAAGACAGCAAGCACGTCATCGTCAAAATTATCAGCGCCAAGAATATCAATGAGCCGAAGCAGATCCGCTATAGAGCGATTGATCGGCGTAGCAGTAAAGAGCACCACCTGGTCAGCCAGATTGAACTTCAAAGTTTTGGTTCGCCGGGACCCCTGATTCAGGAAATTGTGCGCCTCGTCAACAGCCAAGATTTGTGCGGAGGACAGGTGAATTGCCAAGCTGGACTCGTCCTCAGGATTCAATCTGCTCAATAGTCCATGGGACGTAATGGCAATGTTGTACCCGCATTTCGCGGTCTCCCATTCCCAATTCTTCCTCACGAGCGGTGGGCAAATGAGCAGCATCGAGCCTTTGCGCGCCCTAGCTAGTGACCAGTTTCGATCATGTATCGTGCGGATCAGGTGCGAGCCCATCCTTGTCTTCCCAGACCCAGTCGCGTCGGCCACCAGAACTGCGCCCACTGTGTCCAGTAGGTAGAGCGCCTGCGCAATGCCTTGGCGTTGCGATGGCCAAAGATTTATCGGATCGGCGTCGAATAACGAATCCAGATAGGACTTTGCGGATTCCACGCCATTCGGACACTCAGCCCACGCTGATCCGGACACCTGTTCCACGATCATTCGGACAGGCAGTCGGAGCGCAGCGACGCAGGGGTTGCATTGTTAGTCTGAGGCGCCCGGCGCCGTCAATTTCTTCACCCGCTTTCTCATCGACTCGCCCTTGAGGTTGATCCGGTAGGCGTTGTGCACCAGGCGGTCGAGGATGGCATCGGCCAGGGTTGGATCGCCGATCAGTTCGTGCCAGTTGTCCACGGGCATTTGGCTGGTCACGAGGGTCGAGCGCTGGCCGTAGCGGTCGTCCAGTAGCTCCAGCATGTCGCGGCGCTGTTCGGCGGTGAACGGGGCCAGGCCCCAGTCATCAAGGATCAGCAGGTCGGTCTTGGCATAGCCGCTCATCAGCTTGGCGAAGCGCCCGTCGCCATGGGCTAGGCCCAACTCTTCCAACAGGCGCGGCAAGCGCAGGTAACGCACGCTGTAACCCTCTCGGCAGGCCTGGTGTGCCAGGGCGCAGGCCAGCCAGGTTTTACCCACGCCGGTGGGCCCGTTGATGATCAGGTTGAGTCCGTCGCGTAACCACTGACCGCTGCTCAGCTGGAGGATCAGCGCCTTGTCGAGTCCGCGCGGGCTGCGGTAGTCGATGTCTTCGAGGCAGGCGTTGTGCTTGAGCCGGGCCTGACGCAGGCGGCTGCTGAGGCGCTTGTCGTCGCGTTCGGTCAGTTCGCGGTCGACCAGCAGGCCGAGGCGTTCCACGAAGCTCAGGCTGTCGATGTCGGGGGTTTTCAGTTGCTCGGCGAGTGCCTTGAGCATGCCGGTCAGGCGCAGGGTCTGGAGCTTGTCCAGGGTCGGATGGGGCAGCATGGTGGGATTCCTTGTGTTCAGTGGTAGTAGCCGGGGCCGCGCAGATTGGCGTGGTCGTCCGGCAGCAGGGGCAGGTTGGCTTGAGCCAACGGCAGGCTTTCCAAACCCTGGCGCAGGATCGATTCGAGGCTCTTGTAGCTGCACGCACCGAGGCTGAGGGCGCGACGGCAGGCCAACTCCAAGCGCACTTCGCCATGGGTCTTGCCCAGGCGCAGGATGCCCAGGCAGGCCCGGTAGCCTTGGGTTGGGTGGATGCGCCGTTCGAGGATGTGGCTGATCACGCCGGCCGTGTTCGGCCCGGTCTGCTCAGCCCAGCGGATCAGCCGTTGTGGCGTCCACTCGGCGTGCTCGCGATGGCTCTTGGGCATGTGCTCGGCCTGTGTGCTGTGCCGGCCCTTGTGCGGTGAGCGAAGATGGCTGGCCACCCGCTGATTGGCGTGGAAGCACTCCACCGTGCGCGCTGTCAGGCGTACTTCCAGTTGTTTCTTCACCAGTTGGTACGGCACCGAGTAGTAGTGCCCATCAACCTCGACGTGGTAGTCGATGTGCACACGCGCCTTCTTCCACTCGGCATACACGTAGGGTTGCTCCGGCAGCGGCCGCAGCACCGGACGATCCAGGGCTTCGAAGGCCGAGTGCCGGGAGCCCGGCAGCTTGCGAAACGGTCGTCGGTTGAGGCGCTCCAGCAATAAGGCGATGGCGCTGTTGAGTTCGTTCAAGGAGAAGAACTGGCGGTTCCTCAGCGCGGCGAGGATCCAGCGCTCGACCACCTGCACGCCGACCTCGGCCTTAGCCTTGTCGCGCGGCTTACGCGCCCGCGCCGGCACCACCGCCACGCCATAGTGCTCGGCCAGATCGCGGTAGCTCGGGTTGATGTCCGGCTCGTAGCGATGGCTCTTACTCACCGCGCTGCGCAGGTTGTCCGGCACCACGATCTCCGGCACGCCCCCGAGGAAGGCGAAGCAGCGGGTATGCGAGCCCAGCCAGTCCGGCAGCTGCTGCGACCAGGTGGCTTCGGCGAAGGTGTAGCTGGAGGCGCCGAGCACCGCGACGAACACCTGCGCCTGGCGGATCTCGCCGCTGTGCCGGTCGATCACCGGCACCGTCTGCCCGGCGTAGTCGACGAACAACTTCTCGCCGACGCGATGTTCCTGGCGCATCACCACGTCCAGCTTGCCCTGCCAGGCCCGGTAGTGCTCGCAGAACCAGCTGTACTGAAAACCCTGCGGCTGGCTCAGGCGATACTCCTGCCAGAGCAGCGCCAGGGTCACGCCGGGGCGACGCAGCTCGGCGTGCACCCAAGACCAATCAGGCAGTGGCCGCTGCTCACTGGGCACCGCAGGGGCCAGTGGGAACAGTTGCTGTTCCAGTTCGGAATCGGACAACGAGCAGGGCCAGGCTAGACCGCTGGCGGCAAAGCGACAGAGGTAATCACCGGCACTGCTGTGGCCTATGCCCAGACTGCGGGAGATCTTACGGACAGACAGCCCGCAATCGAACTTGAGGCGCAACACCTCACGGATTTTACGCATGGACAAACGCTCCACGACGACCTCTCTGCTTCGAAAAAGAGGTCGATGGTAGTGAATAAATCCTGCGTAGCTGCCTGCCTGGAAAGTGTCCGGATGGCCGTGGAATCGGTGTCCGGATGCTCGTGGAATGAGTGTCCGGATCAGCGTGGAATCACTGTCCGGATGTGCGTGGAATGGGTGTCCGAGTCAGCGTGGAATCCGCAGGACTTGGCCCAATCGCTTTCGAGCAGCTCACCACAAGCCCTCGCCAGAGCCTCTTGCCAGGTAACGAACTTGAGAAGCTGCTCCAGCAGGTCAATGAAGGCGTCTTCGGCGTTTTTCCCCAAGCTCCAAAAGCACTCAGCTAGGAGGTTGGTCTCAACAAAGCGCGCTCTCTCCCCAGAAGTGAAGCGCACGTTCGCTTCATGCTGGGTATGTAGTCCCGGTCCGGTGTAGTTGCTGGAACCGACCGTCACTGCTCCAGCAGAGCAATACATTTTGGCATGCAGCCGTCTGTACCCTGTGGGATAACGGATTCTCACGTGACCAGCCCGAATCAGCTCGATGCAGTGCAATACCTGGCCGCACAGCGAGAGCGAGATTCCGCGCTTGAGCCAGTACTCTCGCATTTCCTCTGAAAAGTCGTAGCGCTTGAGATTGATCTTGGGGTTTTCAACGGTGACGGGGTCTGAGCCAAGGATGATGCGCATTGGCGTCCTCCCTACCCCACGTCCAGTGATGAGCTGAATAAGCTGCTCTAGACCGCTGTAGCCGGTCACAATCAACGATCCCCATTCGTTACAGAGGTCTCGGTCTACCACTGAATGAACGGTGCGCTCACCTAGATTGAGCGGCATTCTTGATTGATCAGGCAGTTTCTTACCGTCGAACGGGTTCTGCTCAGGATCGAACAATGAGCTTTGCATAACCACCTCGTCACCTGTGGGTGAGTGACGTAGCTTAAGGCGATTTCCCAAGCTCCGGTGACGACCCGACTGAGGGTAGGCCACAGCGGCCTAGGTCTCGCCATCCGCCGCCTCGCCCGAGATTCCTCAAAACAGAGGTTCGTAGTAGCATTTTGCAGTCATCGTGCACGCAGGGAGCCGAGTGCCTGCGACCAAAAGCAAAGGCGAAGCCAACACATGAAAATTGAATTTCTGACTGATCGTGGTTTTGAAGGATCTGTCTCAGTTGAGGCAGGCCCTTTTAAAAAATGGCTCAAGATCAATCATCCAGAAGTGGAAGTCGTATCTCCACAGAACGCAACAATCTTTGATCTTCACGACTACTCTTACATCATGCCTTTGGTAAACTTGGCCAATGACATGACTCTTCAAAACCACCTATCTCTTGTCATTCAATACCTAGAAACCTACACAAGCAGCCGCCTAGAGGGCGACACTGACGAAGTACAGATAAGCGCCTTCTATCAAGATGGAAGTATCACCAAGGAATTCAAATTTAAGGGCAGCACAGACGCCCTTAAAAGCAGTATGAAAAAATTCGACCTAAACAAATTCATGGAAGCACCTTAATGTATGGACTAAGACTTCTCGAAAATGAATTTCCAGAATCACAGACCCTCACCCAGCAGATCTTAAAGCTCATATCCGCCAGAAGCTACGACGATGCGTTAACGCTTGCCAAGAATACACATACCACTATCAACGATATCAAAGCTGGTGCAGCCGAAGATTTCGTAAAAAATAATTGCTTCATCTATTCCGTCTTCTTTGAGTTGCTATCCAGCTTAGCTTCCTACTGGAAATGTATAGAGGCCGAAAAATATCATGACTCATGGTGCAATCTACAGGACGCCCTGGATTGCCTTAGGCAGCTAAAGCGCTTTTACAAAGAAGACAGCATCATCCTAACATTTCTGACTCGCCAGCTTCTTTCTATAGAGAAAGCCTATCCCTACAAGCACTTCTCAAGCTGCGGGTTCATAATTGAAAAATTTGAGTGCAGTATTTGCTCAAAAAACTTGGATGGTGACGAGTGCCCGCATATTAAAGGAGAGCTATATTCTGGCGTCATGGCGAGAGCCATCGCACGGCAAATCAAAAACATTGATCACTTGGCGATCGTAACAAAACCTAAGAACAAGCGACTAGTGCTCATACCGGATGACAACCACCAGCAATTTGATTTATTCCGAAAGCTGATATCTGAATTCAACTCAAAAAAATGCTCGCCGCTAAGCATTGCCCGAGTTAAATTGATTGAGTCACATCGCCCAGACCCTGACCAAAAGCGCGCACCCCGGAACTCTATTTGCTATTGCGGGAGCGGGAACAAATACAAAAGCTGCTGTATTAAATTAGAAAGAATGGCACACATCCACATGGACATTGCTCTAGGATCTTTGATGGACCACCAAGTTATCTAGCAGGCTTCGCCGGAAGGTAACCAGCATTCATTAAGCCGGTGACTAGCGAATGTGGAGCGAGAACCGGCTTTCCAGAATGAGAGGACACAAAAATTACGCTCAATTGAATCAACCCGGAAATCAACCCAAGCGCGCTGGAGAATGCTCCGCATCCTGAGACGCGGAACATCGCTGTAATAGATACGACAAATTTCCAAGCACTTTATCTATCTGGAGTTAAAGCTCCGAATCAGAATGTTTTTGAAACGATCGGCTTGGAATTACCTTTAGCGATTAGGTTGATCCGCTGAGGCTCAACAAGAACATGACGCAATTCGACTGGTTTACCGCCAAGCCGATCTCGCTCTACGTAGCGTACGTATCCGTAAATCTCATACTTCAGACTGGCTCGGTTTGACTCGATCAACCTGGCAATAGACTCATCAGAAATTTCGAGATTCATCTTGGAGCCATTCACCACGCCGATCAAAAAGTTTGTTGTGCTAGGTTGGAGATAACACCTAGGCTTCTGCGCCCTTGAAAATGAATTCGAATTTCGCATCTCCTCAGGTGTGTATCCCAACTTTTCAGAGAACAGACAGTTTTCCGAAACAAACTTATGACCCTCAAAGTCATAGGGTTTGAAATGTAACTGCTCCATTAACCCAACATTCAAATCGTTTAGCTAATCCCGGATGCTGTGCTCCCGATTTCTTGCTGGCGCCCATCCGCCATGATGCGACCTCGATGCAAAAGTCAAAAATCTCTAGCCCAAACCGTCGACTTCTGAAAATCCATCGACGGCCTACCTGCTCTGGTCAAGTCGGACATCAATCTCGCGGTATTTGACCCGTGCTTTTCGTCGATAACCTTCCCCAACTGAGGATGAAACCTGCGCAGCATTACTGTCAGTCGATCCTCCATGCCAAGGTTTTCTACCCGTAACTCACCAGGGGCCAGAGGCTGCTAGGCGCGGAACCCAAATTTTGCACCATTGAATAGCCATTACCTGGCGATTCTGTGCCACTGAAATGGCCTGGCCTTGGCATTCTTATACCGACTGAATGGAATCGGACTATTTAGCACCATTTCTGTGCCACAGAATTGCCATTTAATGCCACGGAAATGCAGGATTCTGTTCTTTCTGTCCTCATTTGAGCCCCTTTGGTCCTGTACCGGGGGTAGGACTTTTTTTGTATCGGGCTCAGGACTTTCTAGTTTTCCAGGGGAGGCAGCCCCAAAAAATGTCCCGAGTCTATTACGTGTTTGGCGTATTTGGCGGTACAACAAAGGACATCCCAAGAGAGCCTCGGCATGACCCACCCTGGGATAGGTTCAGGCTTGACGTGGTAACTCTCGCGAGCAGTTCCACGGCAGCAGCGCTTCATAGTCCGCCACCGACTGCGCATGCGGCAGTCGCTCCAGCACGTGGCGCAGCCACGCATAGGGCTCCTGACTGTTGGCTTTGGCGGTCTCGACTAGGCTATAGATTTGAGCGCTGGCAACGGCGCCCTTGGGCGTGTCGCTAAACAGCCAGGCCTTGCGCCCAATGACAAAAGGCCTTATCGCTCTTTCTGCCGGATTGTTGTCGATCGGCAGGTGACCCGCCTCGACATAACGTTTGAGTTTGTTCCAGTTGCTGGCCAGATAACCGACGGCTTTGCCCAGTGCGTTTTGCGCGGTCACTTGCGGCTGGGTTTTCTCCAGCCAGCCGTGCAGTTGCGCAAGGATCGGCAGGCTGTCTTGCTGACGACCTTGGTGGCGCTGCTCGTCGCTGGCGTCTTTCAGGTCACGCTCGATTCCGTACAACTTGTTGATCAAGTTCAGCGCGATATCGGCCCGCCCAGTCTTGCCTTTCGGTTGCACTTTCTGCGCTTCAACAAACTTGCGTCGAGCATGCGCCCAGCAGCCCATACGCTCGATACCTGGTTGTACGGCCACGGCGTTGTAACCGGCGTAATCGTCGGTCATCAAATAGCCGCAATAACTTTCCAGCAGACGCGAAGGCACTTCCTGCGCACGGCTGGTCGAGTAGTCGAACAGGATCACTGGTTTGCCGGGTGGGCCGCCGGTTTGCACCCACATCCAGGATTGGCTGGTCGCCTCTCGATCCGGTTCTTTCAGCACCTGCACGCGGGTTTCGTCGCAGTGGATCACGCGACTTTCCAGTAGCCGATCACGCATCAGATTGAGCAGCGGTTGCAGATGTTCGCCGCACTGGATCACCCAGCGGGCCAGGGTTTGACGCGAGATGTCGATACCATGACGGCTCAGCACTTTTTCGAAGCGGTGCAGTGGCAGGCCATCAACGTATTTGGTGGTCAGCAGCATCGCTAAAACACTGGGGCTGGCCATACTCTTTTCGATCAGCTGCGCCGGCTTGTCGGCGGTGACCGGGGCGGTTTCACAACCGCGGCAACCGTAAACCTTGCGAATGTGTTTGATCACGCGGATCTGCATCGGCACGATTTCGAGCTGCTCGCTGACTTCTTCACCGATGGTGTGTTTGCGGCAGCCACAGGTGCAGGTCAGTTCGTGCTCGGGGAGTTCGTGGATAACTTCGATGCGTGGCAAATCCGCAGGCAGCGGCTTGCGTTTACCACGGCGCTTAGTCGGCGCGACGGCTTCTTCATCAACGTCTTCGGCAACAGGTTCAGCGACGCTTTCGGCTTCGTTGAACAATACTAATTGCGGTGTTGCCGGATCAGTCGTTTGTTCTGACTTGCGACCAAACAAGCGCTGGCGCAGCAGCGCATTCTGCTCTTCAAGATGAACGACCTTGGACTGCATCTGAGCAATTAATTGCTTGAGCACAGCCGGGTCATCGGGAAGGGTGTCGGGCATGGAAATCATGCCGCGGATTATACCCAATCAAGCCACGAATCGCGGGGTCAAAACCTGATGTGGACGGTTGCGCCACAGATCAAAGCCGTCGAGTAGCCAGTTCAGCTCCTGAACCGTCAGCACGATGGCGTCGTCGGTGATATCGGGAGATGTTTTAAAACGTTCGGATTCGAGGCGCTTGAGCCAAAGGCAGAAGCCGTTGCGCTCCCAATAAAGGATTTTCACTCGATTACGGGGCCGATTAAGAAAAACGAACAGCACAGGGTCGAACACGGCCACCTTGATATCTAGTTCGACCAGGGCGGCCAGACCGTCGATGGATTTTCGGAAGTCCACCGGTTTGGGGTAAAGGTATACCTTTTCGACTTTGGTGTCGGGTCGCATCATGACGTGCTGGCTCCAGAGAGAAATCGGGAGCACAGCTTCAGGGATCAACTGTCGGCTTTGAATGTGGTGTTCATGGATCCCTTACTTTGAAATCAGCATCAACAATCATCCGAACACGATAGTTCCCAGCGACTTTCTTTGATTCCTCCCTTACGAAATCTGCCATTTTTTGGGCAATCTCGCGCTTCTGGAATGCATCATTCGTATCTTTAAGCTGGCTTTCATAAGAAAACAATTGCGGCGCATCTCGCTGAATCAGAATCGAACCGCTGGTCGATTTTGCGATTTCTTCATCGCTTTCTTCCCAGCTACGCAACGCGCTATAAAATCTGATTGGATTGAGCATGGTAAGAATATCAGTATATTCTGAATCATTAGCAAGCGTTGGTGCCTCCATCTCCGTTCTCAACGGCTTGTTACGATTCTCGAAATCGTCATCCTCTTTAGCTTTAGCGCTGTTAGGCTCAGACGACTTGGAGTGAGAGGCCTGTACAGGATGGTTTTCGTCATGGTTACTAGACTCGCCACTTCCGCAAGCACTCAATAAAACCCCGCTCATAATGAGCGCTACCACAGCACCCCAATTACTGAAAACATAATTGCGTTCCATAAGGCCATCCTTAGACATTTTTCCACGCCGCATTTAATTCAGAAACCGCGCGCTTCCAGTAACGTTTTTCGACACCGGACTTGTAGAATTGAAAGCCTACAAAACCAGCTGCGAGCAACATCGCCATTTTCAAGTACACATCAAATAGTGCACTCAGATTCCCATGAACGTACTGGACTGGGAACCACACAACAATGCTCATGATCAGCACAAACAGTGCGAAGATTCTACTACCTCTGAAATGCCTGTAACGCCCGACTAGAGGATAGCCTGTAATCAGAGAATACCCTCCCAAGACAATTCCTAAGAGGTACCCCAGCCAAGGTATCGAACAGCAGGCTGCTATGAACACAGCCATCAAAAACCCCTTGAAGGAATTGTGCATAAACTTCATATCCAGCGGATCTTCTACAGGAATCTCAGGCCTCCGCTTGAAAGCTATGATTTCTCCATTGAAGAACGCCAAGCCAATTTTTGCTCCTGGCCGAGTCGGCACGAAGGAGTTCTCAAGGAATACATTCGACACCTGGCCTGAACTGAGATCCTTTAACCATACATTTTTTTGATGAGTAGTTTGTATCTCATCAAAATCCCCATGCACGCTGCTCATCTCATCATTACTAAGAACTTCAAACACTGCTGCTTTAAAGCGCATAACCCACCTAGTTGACCCTGTGAATTTATTAACCCCGCCTATTCAGACGCGGAAACAGTTAATTCTTCACCCTACTAATGATTTGACAAAACTCATTTCGAGCACCGACCTCTGGGGTATAAACCCCACCGGAAGCCACAAAGGTCAAAGACACCTCTACATCTTGACCTGCCCCTTTAACAAGAGCATTGAGGGGTGCTTTTTTATCGCTTAAATTGACATTCTGAAACGCAGAAATTACACCGAGTCGTTCACTAGAGCTTTGGATATAATAGCCATCGCCGGCCAAGATCTTATAAAGACTGGCATATGCATCTTTCTCAGAAATACCATTAATCACTTCAGAGGTGGAAAATCGTTTCCCGCTGAGAAAACTTCCCTGCGTTGAGAAATTCGATTCGCAACCGCGTGGAGATATGGATGTGCTAGCGCATCCAGTGACAACAAAAGTACTGAGTATCCCTACACTGATCAACCGAGTGATCGCGCCCATTCTGCCTACACTTTCATTAATCATTAACGCGAGTGTCCTAATACCAATAAGTGCGAGTGCGACATTTCTTAGGGAGCTATCTATCTAGGAGGTCTCTTAGCCACTCTGCTCCGCCGAGACGCAAAATTCCGGAGGTGACGCAATGGCCTCCCCTCCACCATGACCACTTGTCGACATGGACACACCACGAAATGGGTCGTAAATGCCGTGGTCATAATGCCATCATAGCCGGCACCTTTCCGGCATGGCAAGAATCTCAGCAAAATCAGACAACACAGGGGCTCTAGAGCAGCTAGGCGCGTCAATCAGGGCCCGAAGAAAGCTTCAGAAGCTCTCTCAAGAGGCTCTCGCGGACTCGGCTCAGATTGACAGGGCGCATATGGGAAAAATTGAGCGAGGTGAACGAAATGTCACCTTCCTGAATATCGTCAGGATCGCAGCAGCCCTGGGCTGTAGGACCTCAGACATCCTATTGGATGCAGATCTCTAGAGCCCGGTACTTTGCTGAAGGCAGAGGATTCATTCGCTCTGTTGAACCAGAGCTAGCACCAGCATGCTAAGGCACAGGTGCTGGTTGAGGTAGGCCTCCCTTGCTTCTGCCGCTTTCAAACGAAGGCGGTCTACGTCTTCAGGCTTAACTTCGCCCTCGAAAGCAGCTTTGACCTCCGATAGCACACGGAGATAGCTCTGAAACGCTGCCTCGATATTCGCGAGCTGTGGAATGAAGATTTGCGTATGAAACTGTGCCATGGGATCCCTCCCCTGCCTCTATTTCCTTAGTCCAGCATAGACCGCGGGGCTGAGGCCGCCTGACTAGGTCACGATTTGGTTCATGCCCATGCAGGCGGCGCCTGCCCTCAATCCCCGAAGCACTGGCTCTACAGCGGCCATCTTTGATCACTGTCCCACCGATGCCGATTTCCTCCAGGCTGTCGCAATAACCGCAGCGAGCAGCATTCAAAGACAAAAAATGGTAGTCGCGTGCATCCGCCCCACCATCTGCAATCTGGAGACGCCCCCTGTGTAACGCATTCTCTTTGGGTAACGAGTCGCGTGTTACCTAAAAAAATAACGTTACCAAAGCTAAATCTCGCGGCTAAACGAAGCTGTAGAGCCTCTCGCATCCTGCTCACTCCGCAGCCACCAGAATCCTGTCTATAGCGCTCTGCATGGCTACACCCTCCTGACCCCACTCAAAAAGGGCATAGCTCAAACATCAACCAGCACTGGGAACATTCCGGCAGCGCCGGCTCCGTAATCTGCTCGCACACTGAAAATCGCAGAGTGCATTAGGGAGAGCAGTTCGTACATCGCCCGCACATCACAACGGGGCTAGTAGCTCCTGCTCGAAGCTCCAAGATGCCTGATTCACACCCAGTTTGAATATCTGACGATCGGGTTGGAAAATCTCAGCAAAATCGGGCTCGTCCATAAATGTGCTCCGGGCCCCAAGGTAGACCTCACGAATTGGCATCTTGTGGTGGTAAAGATACAACCCTTCAGCATTCGCATTCAGTGTGGCGACATGATAGCCAGGCTCGGCGTTGGCCTCCCCCATTTCATGCGACTCAAGAGGTCGCGTAAGCGTGTAATTGGACCGAAGCGGATCCTCTTGGTCCTCCTCAACCGTACGCGTCCAATCAATCACCTTTTTGACAATGCGGACCTCCTCTTCGTACACCCAGCTCGCGTGCTTGGTCAGGAACAAGCGCCTGGCTAATGCACGATCAGCGGCAACTGACTCGAACCCCATAGCGTGCTGGTACACCGCGTTCAGCGCCTCCATACTCTCAGGGCTCAAAGCAAATGGCGTCTTTGTACTGGTGTACAAGACGTCTCCAGAGTCAACGGTGATCAAGTTGTAGTCGGGCGAATTAAGAAATGGCCCGGACACATCGTATCCAATCACCAAGCCCTGGTGCTGGTCTGCATAGTGAGCCCACATGAGGGGATTCAACGCGCTGCGTGTCATGCAGAGAATGGCGACCTGATCCTTGAGCTGATCAATTCTTGCCTTGAGCGTTTCCTGCTTGCCTTCCGGGCCAACGCTGTTCGACAGGGCTGTTAGCTCGAACGGATCATTGAAAAACTCGGGCTTGCGGAAGCCTAGATTCTGGCTCCTGAGGGCAGCCTTACCACCAGCGCAGCTGTAGTACTTGTAAAGGATCGTCACGCGAAGCTCCTGTCTCGGCGAATCGCGTAATCTTAATGGCTCAGCTTGCTGTCGTCTCGCTGAGAGCGGCCTTGGCGCAATCCGTTCTCCTGGACCATCTTGCGGCCACAGAGTTCTGACGCATTGCGCTGAGAGAGCTTCCTCACAAGCGAGGAGTATTTACGCTGATGAGTGTATAGGAGACGCCTGAGGCGCCTAGCTGGCCTGGTCGTTTTTTAACCAGATAAGAAGTAGTTACCGTAGTAGTAACTAGGTGATGGCGTCCCCGGCGGGAGTCGAACCCACATCAAGGCCTTAGGAGGGCCCCGTTCTATCCATTAAACTACAGGGACGTTGTGCTTCAGCCCAGACTTCATCGGGGTTCACCCCCTCTGAGCGACGCAGATACTACCGATCGTCGCCATCCAATGCCAGTCCAAAATAAATAGCTTGCGCATGCCCTTAGGAGGGGGATGCTCTATCCAATTGAGCTACTGAGACGCAAGTGCCGGCAGCGAACGCTGCACAGCAGGACGGCCAGCATGTTAACCAGCATGCTGGCGTTTGTCATGCCTCAAGCGGGCTTTTTCGCGTAATCCTTTTCTGCCAATGCTACACCTGCGGCAGCACACCTTCATCATGCAGCAGCGTGAACAATGCCGTGACCGCGGTTTCCAGGGTGGTGGAGTTGTCCAGCACATGCAGCGACGGATCTGCCAGCGCCTGCAAGCGTGCATTACGTGCCAGGCGCTGCTCGATTTCTTCTGCGCTTTCCCGGCCGCGCGCCAACAGGCGCTCGCGCAGCACCTCGTGCCTGACCTCGACCAGCACTGCCAACAGGTTCGGGTAGCGCCGGCGCGCCTCGGCGAGATAAGCCCGCGAACCATTCACCAGCACCGACCTGCCCGCCGCCAGCCACTGATCCACCTGCAATGGAATGCCGTAATCCAACCCATTGGCGCGCCAATGCATGGCGAACGCGCCCTGAGCTCGCAATGCTTCGAACTGTTCGGCCGTTACGCCATGGGCGGCTTCGCCCTTGGCTTCAGCCGAACGGGTAATGACGCGACGAGCAATTTCCACCCCGGCGGCTGCCAGCCGCTCACGGGAAGCGTCAATCAGGGAATCTTTCCCGGAACCCGACGGTCCTACCAGATATATCAACCGGCCTGTGCCTGATTTGCGGTCGCTTGCGTCATGTTGCATAGCCACTATGCTCTATGGAGGGAACCGGCACATTCTATGGACTTTCCCGGGCTTTTGCTGCGTTTTACCAGTTTTTGACGGCAAAAGTCTGACGATTGGGCAAGCCGGTGCATGTAAAACTTTTCAAACCAGTACTCATTTCTGATAATTGGTACTGGCACAAAGCCTTTATCCGGCTCACTATTTGTCACAGAATTGACGCCAAGGAAACGGCGACCATGAGGCAAGATGAGCATCCATTTTTCACAGACGGTTGAACATTTAGTCGTCGCCACGGTCGTACTACCACCCCGTGCGGCCAATTTGAGAACCGCTTCCCCTGAACCAAAATCTGGTCAATTTATATGCGCCCAATGAAACAGGCTATTTATTCGAGCCGCACCGCTGACAAGTTCGTCGTCCGCCTGCCCGACGGGATGCGTGAGCGCATTGCCGAGGTAGCGCGCAACCATCACCGCAGCATGAACTCCGAAATCATCGCGCGCCTGGAACAGAGCCTTATCCAGGAAGGTGCGCTGGGTGACGATTTGAGCATGCGCCTGGACAGCCCCGAACTGTCCCTGCATGAACGCGAATTGCTGCAACGCTTCCGCCAACTGTCGCATCGCCAGCAGAACGCGCTGGTGGCCCTCATCGCTCACGATGTGGAAATGGCTGCCGACGCCTCCTGAGGTTTGCAGCCGAACATGAAAAAGCCAGCGTAAGCTGGCTTTTTTGTAGGTGGTGTCTCTGCAAGAGACGCGATCCGCGGGTTACAGCAGAAACACTGTGGCCAGCCCGAGGAAGATGAAGAACCCACCACTATCGGTCACCGCGGTAATCATCACGCTGGAGCCCATCGCCGGGTCGCGCCCCAGGCGTGTCAGGGTCATCGGGATCAACACCCCCATCAAGGCCGCCAACAGCAGGTTCAAGGTCATCGCCGCAGTCATCACCAGGCCCAACGACCAGCTGCCATACAGCCAGAACGCCACCGCACCGATCACCCCGCCCCAGATCAGGCCGTTGAGCAGCGATACCGCCAGCTCCTTGCGCATCAGGCGGCTGGTGTTGCCCGGCGACACCTGGTCCAGCGCCATGGCGCGCACGATCATGGTGATGGTCTGGTTACCGGAGTTGCCACCAATACCCGCCACGATCGGCATCAGCGCAGCCAGGGCCACCAGTTTCTCGATCGAACCTTCGAACAGGCCGATCACTCGCGAGGCAACGAAAGCGGTAATCAGGTTGATGGCCAACCAGGCCCAGCGGTTGCGCAGCGAACGCCAGACCGAGGCGAAGATGTCTTCTTCCTCGCGCAAACCGGCCATGTTCAGCACTTCGCTTTCGCTTTCTTCACGAATCAGGTCGACCATTTCGTCGATGGTCAAGCGGCCGATCAGGCGTTCGTTCTTGTCCACAACTGGCGCAGATACCAGGTCATAACGCTCGAAGGCCTGCGCCGCATCATAGGCATCCTCCTCGGGGTGGAAGGAGACCGGATCGGTCGCCATGACCTCCGCCACCTTCTTCTCCGGGTCGTTGACCAGCAGGCGCTTGATCGGCAATACGCCCTTGAGAATGCCGTCATAGTCGACCACGAAGAGTTTATCGGTGTGGTTCGGCAGCTCTTTCAGGCGGCGAAGGTAGCGCAACACCACTTCCAGGCTGACGTCTTCGCGGATGGTGACCATCTCGAAGTCCATCAGCGCACCAACCTGCTCCTCGTCGTAGCTAAGCGCCGAACGCACGCGCTCGCGTTGCTGGGCATCGAGGGTTTCCATCAGCTCGTGAACAACGTCACGCGGCAGCTCTGGAGCCAGGTCCGCCAGCTCGTCGGCGTCCATTTCCTTGGCGGCGGCGAGCAGCTCGTGATCGTCCATGTCGGCGATCAGCGATTGCCGCACGGCGTCGGACACTTCCAGCAGGATGTCGCCATCGCGATCCGAGCGCACCAGCTGCCAGACCGTCAGGCGGTCTTCCAGGGGCAAGGCTTCGAGGATGTAGGCGATGTCGGCGGGGTGCAGGTCGTCGAGTTTGCGCTGCAGCTCGACGAGGTTCTGGCGGTGGACCAGGTTTTCCACCAGGTCGTGGTGGGCGCCTTCCTGACGATGGGTCAGGTCTTCTACCACGCGCTGGCGCTGCAGCAGTTCGACCACCTGGGCCAGGCGGTCCTGCAGGCTTTCCTGCGCTTTTTTTACTTCTACTTCAGTCATAGGCGAACTCCACTCCCAGCAGCGGAGCACGCCGGGAGAATCAATCGGTCAGATCTTTCTGTATGAATCTTGTTAGCGAGTAACTACTGGGTAAGTCCATGGTGGTTTTCCACAAGCCCCGGCGGGGCTGACGGGCGCAATCATACACTGCTAAAGCTGTCAGATCGCTTAAAATTTTTGGCCAGAACAATCGTTTGCGTGATAAAGCTGGGACAACGCTCGAAGCTATCAGTGCGACGGTTGTCATGGGTGGGAAAGCACATTCATTTCAGAAGTGTGGCGCCTGGTCGATTTAGGGGCCGCTGCGCGCCCCATCGCGACACAAGGCCGCTCCCACAGAAGAGCGCGGCACCTGCACCACAATCATTACAGAAGAGCTTAGATCGACATCAGCAACAATTCATTGGCGCAGAAAAACAAAAAGCCCGCTCAATTGAGCGGGCTTCTTGATTTGGTGTGGCGGACTCAGGAGGATTCGAACCTCCGACCGCTCGGTTCGTAGCCGAGTACTCTATCCAGCTGAGCTATGAGTCCGTGGTGGTATTTTTAGACCAGATTACCACTGGTTGGTTGAAGTGCCTTTGCAAGCAGAGCCACTTCAAAAAGTGGCGGACTCAGCAGGATTCGAACCTGCGACCGCTCGGTTCGTAGCCGAGTACTCTATCCAGCTGAGCTATGAGTCCGCGATGGTAGTTTTAGACCAGATTACCACTGGTTGATTGAAGCAGCCTTGCAAGCAAAGCCACTTCAAAAGTGGCGGACTCAGGAGGATTCGAACCTCCGACCGCTCGGTTCGTAGCCGAGTACTCTATCCAGCTGAGCTATGAGTCCGTGTCTTGCCGCGCATTATAGGTCGCTGAAACATTTTTGCAAGAACTTTTTCGTTTAAAATCAACTACTTAGCGTTCTTACCGTTTACAGCGCCCTAAGCGAATAATGGCGGTGAAGGGGGGATTCGAACCCCCGATACCCTTATGAGGTATACTCCCTTAGCAGGGGAGCGCCTTCGGCCACTCGGCCACCTCACCGCAACACGAGGCGAATATTAAACAGGCTCTTCCTCGTTTGCAACCCTTTTTTTGAAAAAACTTCAAAAAAATTAAAGGCTTGGCTCCTCGTCCTTCTCTTTCTTGATCCGCAGGTAGATTTCCTCGCGGTGCACAGCCACTTCTTTCGGGGCGCTGACGCCAATACGCACCTGGTTGCCTTTTACGCCGAGCACCGTCACGGTGATCTCGCCGTCTCCAATGATCAGGCTCTCGGCGCACCGACGAGTCAGAATCAACATAGCTTTCTCCTTACGCAAAACATTCAGGGGTAACAGTCTTGGGTGTCGCGGCCTGGTCGTGGACGACGACCGGGGCCTGGTTGATCGCCACACAGGGCAGGACGGGCCTGCGTGGCGAGCAGAAACGCGAAGGGCGCGGCAAGCCGCGCCCTTCCAGGCAGCGTATTACTCGCTCTGTCGTGCCGGGGCGTCAAGCTCGAACGCGGTGTGCAGCGCGCGTACGGCCAGCTCCAGGTACTTCTCTTCGATCACGACCGAAACCTTGATCTCGGAGGTGGAGATCATCTGGATGTTGATGCTCTCCTTGGCCAGGGCTTCGAACATGCGGCTGGCAACACCAGCGTGCGAACGCATGCCGACGCCGACGATCGAGACCTTGGCGATCTTGGTGTCGCCGATCACTTCACGGGCACCGATTTCGCGGGCAGTGTTTTCCAGCACGCTCTGCGCCTTCTCGTACTCGTTGCGGTGCACGGTGAAGGTGAAGTCGGTGGTGTTATCGTGGGCAACGTTCTGCACGATCATGTCGACCTCGATGTTCGAGGCACTGATCGGGCCGAGGATCTTGAAGGCCACGCCCGGGGTGTCCGGCACGCCGCGAATGGTCAGCTTGGCTTCATCACGGTTGAAGGCGATACCGGAAATGATCGGCTGTTCCATGGATTCCTCTTCATCAATGGTAATGAGGGTACCCGGACCCTCCTTGAAGCTGTGCAGCACGCGCAGCGGAACGTTGTACTTGCCGGCGAATTCCACCGAACGGATCTGCAGCACCTTGGAACCGAGGCTGGCCATTTCCAGCATCTCTTCGAAGGTGATCTTCTCCAGGCGCTGGGCCTGCGGCACAACACGCGGGTCGGTGGTGTAGACGCCATCGACGTCGGTGTAGATCTGGCACTCGTCAGCCTTCAGCGCAGCCGCCAGGGCCACACCCGTGGTGTCGGAGCCGCCACGGCCAAGCGTGGTGATGCTGCCATGCTCGTCGACGCCCTGGAAGCCTGCTACCACGACCACGCGGCCTTCCTTGAGGTCGGCACGAATCTTCTGGTCGTCGATCTGCAGGATGCGCGCCTTGTTGTGTGCGCTGTCGGTGAGAATGCGCACCTGGTTGCCGGTGTAGGACACCGCTGGCACACCGCGCTTGATCAAGGCCATGGTCAGCAAGGCAATGGTGACCTGCTCACCGGTCGACACGATCACGTCCAGTTCACGCGGAACCGGCTGATCGGTGATCTGCTTGGCCAGGTCGATCAGGCGATTGGTTTCACCGCTCATTGCCGACAGCACAACCACCAGGTCGTCACCCGCTTCACGGTGTTTCTTGACCTTATCGGCTACCTGCTCGATCCGCTCGATGGAACCGACAGAGGTGCCGCCAAATTTCTGTACGATCAACGCCATTTCAATGGTGCCTCAGCCCATACAGGGCCCCAAAAAACAATCCAACATGAAGAGGCCGGATGGGAGTGGCCTGTGTGGCTAATTCTTGCACCCAAATTCGGCACCAGGATTCGCCTCGCTGCGTTGCCACTCCTCGCCGTAGCCCGGCTACGACTCGTCGCGGCGCCTTGCGCGGCAAACCCTGGCACTCGAATTTGAGCGCAAGAATTAGCCGTACAGGCCACTAGACCGCCGGCCCCCTCATCTCAAAGTCCCTGCTCTGCGAATGGCACGGCCAGCGCCAGGGCCTGGTCCAGTGCGGCGACGTCGACGCCGCCACCCTGAGCCATGTCCGGACGACCACCGCCCTTGCCACCCACCGCCGCAGCGGCTTGTTTCATCAGATCGCCAGCCTTGAGTTGGCTGGAGAGGTCCTTGGTCACGCCGGCCACCAGCACAACCTTGCCCTCATGCTCGCTGCCCAGCAGGATCACTGCGTGGCCGAGCTTGTTCTTCAGCTGATCGACCAGCGCCAGCAGTGCCTTGCCGTCCTGTCCATCCAGGCGGGCGGCGAGCACCTTGGCGCCCTTGACCTCAACGGCCGCGTTGGAGAGATCATCCCCGGCGGCGCTGGCGGCCTTGGCCTGCAGCTGTTCCAGCTGCTTCTCCAGCTGGCGGTTGCGCTCGAGCACAGCCGACAGCTTGTCGATCAGGTTGTCGCGGTTACCCTTCACCAGCTGCGCGGCTTCCTTGACCTGCTCTTCGGCAGCGTTCAGGTAGGCCAGCGCAGCAGCCCCGGTGACCGCTTCGATACGGCGCACGCCAGAGGCCACGCCGCCTTCGCTGATGATCTTGAACAGGCTGATGTCACCGGTGCGCTTGGCGTGGATACCGCCGCACAGCTCCACCGAGAAATCGCCGCCCATGCTCAGCACACGCACGGTGTCGCCGTACTTCTCGCCGAACAACGCCATGGCACCCTTGGCCTTGGCGGTTTCGATGTCGGTCAGTTCGGTTTCCACCGCAGTGTTCTTGCGCACTTCACGGTTGACGATGTCTTCCAGGGCCTTGATCTGCTCCGGTTTCACCGCCTCGAAGTGGCTGAAGTCGAAACGCAGGCGCTGGCTGTCGACCAGCGAGCCTTTCTGCTGTACGTGTTCGCCCAGTACCTGGCGCAGCGCTTCGTGCAGCAGGTGGGTGGCGGAGTGGTTCAGCGAGGTGGCGTGCTGCACGTCGGCATCGACCTTGGCCTCGACCGGGGAGCCGATCACCAGCGCACCGCTGGCAACCACGCCGTGGTGCAGGAAGGCACCACCGGTCTTGGTGGTGTCGCGCACATCGAAGCGCGCAGCGCCAGCCTGCAGGTAACCGGTGTCACCCACCTGGCCACCGGATTCGGCGTAGAACGGCGTGCGGTCGAGCACGACCACGCCCTGCTCGCCTTCACCCAGCTGGTCGACGGCCTGGCCGTCCTTGTACAGGGCGATGATCTTGCCCTGGCCTTCGGTGGCCTCGTAGCCGAGGAACTCGGTGGCGCTGTCGACCTTGACCAGGCTGTTGTAGTCCATGCCGAAGGCGCTGGCGGAACGGGCACGTTCACGCTGGGCGTCCATCTCGCGCTCGAAACCGGCTTCGTCGATGGTCAGCTCGCGCTCACGGGCGATGTCGGCGGTCAGGTCCATCGGGAAGCCGTAGGTGTCGTACAGCTTGAACACCACGTCGCCCGGCACCACATCACCCTCGAGCTGGGCCAGGTCCTGCTCGAGGATGCGCAGGCCCTGCTCCAGGGTCTTGGCGAACTGTTCTTCTTCAGCCTTGAGCACGCGCTCGATGTGCGCCTGCTGGCTGTTCAGTTCCGGGAAGGCCTCGCCCATTTCAGCGACCAGCGCGGCAACGATCTGGTAGAAGAAGCTGCCTTTGGCGCCCAGCTTGTTACCGTGGCGGCAGGCGCGGCGAATGATGCGGCGCAGCACGTAGCCACGGCCTTCGTTGGACGGCAGCACGCCGTCGGCGATCAGGAAGCCGCACGAACGGATGTGGTCGGCGACCACTTTCAGCGAGGCTTGGCCCTCATTGCTGCAACCGATGGCCTTGGCCGCGGCCGACAGCAGGTTCTGGAACAGGTCGATCTCGTAGTTCGAGTGCACGTGCTGCAGCACGGCGCTGACGCGCTCCAGGCCCATGCCGGTGTCCACAGACGGCGCTGGCAGCGGGTGCAGCACGCCGTCGGCGGTGCGGTTGAACTGCATGAAGACGTTGTTCCAGATCTCGATGTAGCGATCGCCGTCTTCTTCCGGCGAGCCGGGCGGGCCGCCCCAGATGTCCGGGCCGTGGTCGTAGAAGATCTCGGTGCACGGGCCGCATGGGCCGGTGTCGCCCATGGTCCAGAAGTTGTCGGAAGCGTACGGGGCGCCCTTGTTGTCGCCGATGCGCACCATGCGCTCGGCCGGCACGCCGACTTCCTTGGTCCAGATATCGTAGGCTTCGTCGTCAGTGGCGTAGACGGTGACCCAGAGCTTTTCCTTGGGCAGGTTCAGCCATTTTTCCGAAGTCAGGAAGGTCCAGGCGAAAGTGATCGCGTCGCGCTTGAAGTAGTCACCGAAGCTGAAGTTGCCCAGCATTTCGAAGAAGGTGTGGTGACGCGCGGTGTAACCGACGTTTTCCAGGTCGTTGTGCTTGCCGCCTGCGCGCACGCACTTCTGGCTGCTGACGGCACGCGTGTAGGCACGCTTCTCCGCACCGAGGAAGCAGTCCTTGAACTGGTTCATGCCGGCATTGGTGAACAGCAGGGTCGGGTCGTTGTTCGGGATCAGCGAACTGGAGGCGACTCGGGTATGTCCCTGCTCTTCGAAGAAGCGAAGGAAGGCTTCACGGATTTCTGCGCTTTTCATAGGTTCTTCCACGGAAACGGCGGCCGTTTGGGCTAATACGTCGAATCGACGAAACGACGGCAAAGGGCGCCATTATATCCAGCCTGAACGGGAGATACAGTGTGTTTGTACACCAGAACAGCAATCGGCGGATGAAAAGCCGTTCATTAGCACGGCCAGGGCGGAAAAGCAGACCTGCGGGCCCACCCATGCGGTACATAAGCAACACCTGACCCGGGCAGTGGAACGGGATCCTGCCGGCCCACCCTCGCTGCCGGAGCACTCCATGCCTGAGCTGAACATATCCAAACTCCACTCGGACCCGCATCCGCTACCCCACGGCATCATGCAGGCCAACCCGAGACCGATCTACTACATCGACGCCCGGGAACCCGGCCACTCGCAAACCGCCTTCGACAATAACGAAGACAACCCTCGGCAGCAGACCGAGGTCAAGTACATCCAGGCCGACGAAAATGTGCGAATCACCCTCGAACGCGCCTATCCATTGGGCCGGCGCTATCGCCGCAGCACCCCGAACAGCGAGTTGCTGGTCTTCAACGTGGCCCCGCGTGCGCTGCGCGCGAATGAACAGCAAAAGCGCGTACGTATCGCCCCGCGCGAATGCCTGCTGGAAGTTACCATCAACGATGCGGTATTCATGGTCCCCGCGCATACCGCCCAAGCCATTGCCATTCGCCTCACCGATGGCAATCACCACGTGGTCATAGCCCCGGAGGTGAAGAAGACGGTGCTGATCGACATGATAGGGACCGGCAACAGGATCGAGACCGGCGCAGGTATCGTCCACATCGACGCCCATACCGGCACGCACCAGATTGTGGTCGGTAGCGGCCCGGTACTCATCGACAAGGGCGACGCGGTTGTCAACGTCACGGGGCACCGCCTGCTTGGCCGCGAGTCATCCAGGGTCGAGCTCTACCGCAATGCCGAAAACGATGCACGACTGGCCCGACCCGTGATGGCCGAACATCAGGCTCTGGGCAATATCGGCGTGCAAGTGACGGGTAGCGACCAATTCAGGCAAGCGGCAGAGGATGCGCTGGAACTGCTGCGCAAACTACCCTGCGGCCAGGCGCTACTGGCGGCCCTGGATAAAAAGGCCGGGCAGTCCGGAGCCCCGATCAGCGTGATCGAAGCAGCCAGACACCAATTCACGACCTATACACCCAGCGACCACGAAGAAGATGAAGACGAAGGCCACTTCATCATCGACGAAAACCAGAGTAGCTGGGGCTACAGCGGCGGCACACTGGCATACAACCCAGGCTGGTCGACCGCTGCGCAACTGCCACTACTCGACCTGTACCGCTGCCTGTGCCAAGGTTGGAACTCGATGTCAGGCACCGTGTTTCCGGGCCAGACCGAGGTTCAAGGCAAAAACGGCGCCTATCCGGTGGACAACCTGCTGCTACAGAGCATCGGCTTGCCCACCGATTGCAGGTTCACATTCGGCGGCAGCACCGCCCTGAACACCAACCCACCCGCCTTCACTGAAAACGGGCTGCGTCAGGCGTTGCAACTGGAGCTGCGCACACAGCCGTGAACCCAGGCTATCGGGGCCAGCTCAGCCTAATCGCTGGCCGGAGTCGGGAACGATCAGAATCCCCGCCCTGAGGCCATTCTTGACCTTGGGGTTGGGGAAGATGATGCGCGCGCCCTCCTCCTCGACCACCCAACGCGTCTCGGCCAGGTCCTCGGCCAGCAAGTAGCCCTTGCTCAGCTCGGAGAAATTCTCGATGTCCGCCGGCAAGTGCAGGTGGAAGCTGTCGCTGTGCTTGATGATCTCGCGGGAAACGCTGAACAGCTGCAGGCCATCCAGCGAGCCTTCGCCTTCGGGCTCGGTGTTTTCGATGATGCTGATCAGCCGCTCCTCCAGCTTGTCGAGGTTGACCTCCTCGTTCTGGCCGAACGGGCGGGCCTTTCCCAACTCCAGGGTGAAGGCTTCGGCCTCCAACTGCTCGTAGGTGAAGGCGCTGAAAGTGATGGAAGACTTGCTCTGCAACAACACCGCCTCCATGCCCGCCGCCGCCAGGCGTGCCAGCTCGCGACGGGAATGCTTGCGCCCCTCTTTATAAGGGTACAAGGCGAACTGCTCGATCTTCGAGCCGCGGATGGCGGTATGCAAGTCGTAGTGCAGGCGGTTGCGCCCCGGCTTGCTGAAGAATACCCGGGCGAACTGTTCCAGCTCGGCGGCACGCAATGCCTCGAAGCCACTGGACAGCTCGTGGCGGCCGTTGAACAGGCGGTTGATGTCCTGCTCGATAAAGCGCTCGCCCTTGCGGATGGCTGCCGGGTTGCCGAACAGGAACAGCACCCGGGCCTTGGGTTTGATCTTGCCGTTGGCCACGCCATGCAGCAGCCGCTCGAGCAACTCGATCGGCGCCGTTTCGTTGCCGTGGATGCCGGCGGACAGCAGCAGGTCCAGCCCGCAATCCTCGTTTTCGGCCGGGCGCACTTCGAGCGCGCCCTCCCCCAGCCAGCGCAAACGCGCGCCCTTGGGTGTCACTTGGGTCTTCTCGGCCGGTTCGTGATCGGTGAGGGTCAGCTCAAGCAATTTGCCAAGGGCGAGCATAGGTACTTCCTTAGTGGTGGTGGCCGCAATCGGGGCCATGGACGTGATCGTCGTCTTCGCCGACCTCCGCCGGTTCCATTTCCAGCTGCAGGCTGACCAGGTTGGTGGCCATCGGGCGCAGCAGCAGGTTGGCGTACTCGGTGTCGTCTTCCTCGACATCCACGCCGATCAGCAGCTGGCCACGACCATCCTGCTGAATCCACACTTCCTTGCCTTGCCAGACGACGGCAAAGCGGGTGCAGGAAGTTTCCAGCTGGGTGCCGTCTTCATCTTCCAGGATAAGGCGCAGGGCGTCGGTCATTGCAAAGTCTCTCTTCAAGGTTGGCGTTGGAACGGATACACCGAGCCCAACTTCAGGATCTGGGTCAATTCGTCCAGTGCCGTACGGCATTCCACCAGCAATTGCGGGTCGGCCAGGTCCGCCTCGCCAAGGCGATCGCGGTAATGCTTGTCGACCCACTGCACCAGGGTGTCGTACAGCGAGGCGGTCATGATAACGCCTTGGTTGACCGCTGCCAGTTCCGTTTCCTTCAACGCCACGCGCAAACGCAGGCAAGCCGGCCCACCGCCGTTCTGCATGCTCTGCTTGAGGTCGAACACTTTCACCTCCCGCACCGGGCCGCCCTGGCTGGTCAACTGGCCCAGATAGGCCCAGACCCGCTCGTTGTTGCGGCACTCTTCCGGCACCACCAGCAGCATGGAGCCGTCGTCGCGGCTGAGCAGCTGGCTGTTGAACAGGTATGAACGCACCGCGTCCTCCACCGTCACCGCTGCCCGCGGCACGCAGATGGCCTGGAAGTTGCCACCCTTGCTGGCCAGTTTAGCTCGCAGTTGGCCAAGTACCGCATCCGTCTCGAGGAAAGCGTCCTCGTGGTAGAACAGCACCTCGCCGTTGCCCACAGCAATCACATCGTTGTGGAACACGCCCTGGTCGATTACCGCCGGGTTCTGTTGAGCGTAGACCACGCCGTCATCGCTCAGGCCATGCAGCCGGGCCACGGCCTGGGAGGCTTCCAGGGTCTGCCGGGCCGGGTACTTCTGCGGCGCCGGGTAGCGGCTGTCGAAGGCGCTGCGGCCGTAGACGAAGAACTCCACGCCGGCCTCGCCATACGTACGGCAGAAGCGCGTGTGGTTGGCCGCCCCCTCGTCACCGAACTGTGCCACGGCAGGCAGTGCCGCGTGGTGGGCAAAGTGCTTGTCGTTGCTGAACATGGCCCCCAGCACGCGACTGGTGGTCGGGTGCTCGATGCTGCGGTGGTACTTGCAGTTGAGGTTGGCAGCAGTGAAATGCACGCGGCCATCGGCAGTGTCGGCACTGGGGCTGACCGTGGCGGCGTTGGCCACCCACATGCTCGAAGCCGAGCAACTGGCCACCAGCAATGGCATGGCTTCCTTGGCGGCACGCTGGATCACTTCGGCATCGCTGCCGCTGAAGCCCAGGCGGCGCAGTGCAGCCACGTCCGGGCGCTCCTGCGGTGCCAGCACGCCCTGCTTGAAGCCCATGTCGGCCAGCGCTTTCATCTTCGCCAGGCCCTGGCGCGCGGCTTCGCGCGGGTTGGAACCCTGCTGGCTGTTGCTCTGCGAAGCCACGTTGCCGTAGGACAGGCCGCCATAGTTGTGGGTAGGCCCCACCAGACCATCAAAATTCACTTCGTAGGATTTCATCGGCTAGGCTCCGTGACCTGTTGTTATAGGGTGACGCCCGGCGTCAAGGTTGCCGGCAAGGCAAGGCTGGCGGTCTCCAGCGAAGCCACGGGGTAAGCGCAGTAATCCGCTGCGTAATAGGCGCTGGCGCGGTGGTTGCCACTGGCGCCCACGCCGCCGAACGGCGCACTGCTGGCGGCACCGGTCAGTTGCTTGTTCCAGTTGACGATGCCGGCGCGGCTGCGCAGCCAGAAGTACTGGTAACGGGCGTGGGAGTCGGACAGCAAGCCGGCGGCCAGGCCGTACTGGGTGTTGTTGGCCTCATCGATGGCGGCATTGAAGTCGGCATAGCGGATCACCTGTAGCAGCGGGCCGAAGAACTCTTCGTCCGGGCGCTCGGCCACAGCGGTGACATCGACAATGCCTGGGGTCAGCAGTGCGGCGTCGGCCTGCGGCTGGGTCATTTCCAGCAGCTTCACGGCACCCTTGGCGACCAGTTCGGCCTGGGCCGCAATCAGCGCCCGCGCCGCCTGCAGCGAGATCACCGAACCCATGAACGGCGCCGGCTGCTGGTCGAACGCCCCGACCGTGATGGATCTGCTCACCTCGACCAGGCGCGCGATCAGCGCATCACCCCAGGCGCCTTGCGGCACCAGCAGACGACGGGCGCAGGTGCAGCGCTGGCCGGCGGAAATGAACGCCGACTGGATAATGGTGTACACCGCCGCATCGAGGTCCTTGACCTCGTCCACCACCAGCGGGTTGTTACCGCCCATTTCCAGGGCCAGGATCTTGTCCGGGCGGCCGGCGAACTGCTGATGCAGCAGGTTGCCGGTGCGGCTGGAGCCAGTGAAGAACAAGCCATCGATACCTGGGTTGGCGGCCAGTGCCACACCCGTTTCGCGCGCGCCCTGCACCAGGTTGAGCACACCCGCCGGCAACCCGGCGGCAATCCAGCAATTGACGGTCAGTTCGGCCACCTTGGGCGTCAGCTCACTGGGCTTGAACACCACGCAGTTACCAGCCAGCAGCGCTGGCACGATATGGCCGTTTGGCAGGTGACCAGGGAAGTTGTACGGGCCGAACACCGCCACCACGCCATGGGGCTTGTGCCGCAGCACGGCCGTGGCATCGGCCAGCGGGCCGCTCTTTTCGCCGGTGCGCTCGCGGTAGCTCTGCACCGAGATCGCGACCTTGTTGATCATGCTGGTGACTTCGGTCGCCGACTCCCACAGGGGCTTGCCGGTTTCCTCGCCGATGCACTGGGCCATGGCTTCGGCATGCGCTTTCAGTTGCGCGGCGAACTTCTCCAGCACATCGATACGCGCCTCCAGGCTCAATTGCGCCCAAGCCGGGAAGGCCTGACGCGCAGCCTGCACGGCGGCATCCACCTGGCTGGCGTCAGCACCCTGCCCCTGCCAGACGACGGCTTGCGTCACCGGGTTGAGCGACTGCAGGGTTTCGCCCTGGCCAACCTGCCAATTGCCTGCGATGTAATGCGTGGTCATTTACTGGGCCTCCCGGCTTGCCGACAGCGGCACGGCGCGCACGTTGTCGCCGGCGCCCATGCGCAGGCGCTTGGCGGTCAGGGGGTCGACCACCAGGGTACCGGCAGCCAGCCGCGCAGGTGCGGCCGTGATGCGGCAATCGTCGCGCTTGCGGTTGTGGATGATGTAAGGCGTCGCGTCATCGCCCGGCGTGCCCACCGCCAGCACCAGGGTCTGGCTCTCGCGCACGGCGCGAATCCTGGAGGTGTCGCACTCGATGGCGGGGCCGGCGTCGAAGATGTCGACGTAGCCCTGGTAGTTGAAGCCTTCCTGCTTGAGCATGGCCAGCGCCGGCTCGGTGTCCTTGTGCACGCGGCCGATCACGTTGCGCGCCGCCTCGGACAGGAAGCAGGTGTACAGCGGGAACTTCGGCATGAGTTCGGCAATGAACGACTTGTTGCCCACGCCGGTGAGGTAGTCGGCCTGGCTAAACTCCATCTTGAAGAAGTGCCGGCCCAGGCTTTCCCAGAACGGCGAGCGGCCCTGCTCGTCGGACATGCCGCGCATTTCGGCGATGATCTTCTTGCCGAACAGCTCGGGGAACTCGGCAATGAACAGCATGCGCGCACGCGACAGCAGGCGGCCGTTGAGGCCGGAGCGGTAGTCGCTGCGCAGGAACAGCGAGCACAGCTCGGAGTTGCCGGTCAGGTCGTTGGCCAGGAACAGGGTGGGGATTTCGCGGTAGATCTTCAGCTCCTGCGAGGCGCTGACGGTCAGCCCGACCCGATAGTTGTACCAGGGCTCGCGCAGGCCGACGGCACCGGCGATGGCACTGATGCCCACCACCATGCCTTCGTCGTTTTCCAGCACGAACAGGTAGTCGGTGTCGCCACGCTCGGCTTCGCCGCGGAAGCTCTTCTCCGCCCAGCCAACGCGATGCCCCAGGCGCTCTTCGTTGGCCGGCAGCGTGGTCAGCCCGGTGGTACCGGTGCTGCGTGCCAATTCGATCAACGCAGGCAAATCGCTGCTGCGTACAGGACGAACGATCATGCTATCTCCTTTTGCGGCGGCGGCGGCCGGCGCGAAACTCTTCTAACGCATCAATCCCGAAACGTCTGTTGCCAGACCTCAGACCGCAACCAGGCGCACGCTGGCACCCTCGCCCACCCCCAGCGCCTCGGCGGCTGCCGGGCTCAGGCTGACCGGCTTGCCGGGCACCCAGTCCAGGTCCAGCAGCACCGCGCGGTAGTCCTGCAACTGGCCGTTGCACACCAGGTACGGGCGCCCGCCCTTGACCGGGGCTTCCTCGAGCCTCACCGGCACAACCCGGCTCTGGGCGATCGAGCGGATACCCGAGGTGCGCGCATGCAGGGTCGGGCCACCGTCGAAGATGTCGATGTAGTGCTCGGTCTCGAAGCCTTCGCGCATGAGGATGTCGAAGGTAATCTGCGCCCGCGGGTGCACCTGGCCCATGGCTTCCTGAGCCAGGTCAGGCAGCAGCGGCACGTAGATCGGGTAGTGCGGCATCAGTTCGGCGAGGAAGGTGCGGCTCTTCAGGCCGCACAGGCGCTCGGCGTCGGCGTAGTTGAGGTCGAAGAAGTTGCGGCCGATGGCATCCCAGAACGGCGATTCGCCCTGCTCGTCGCTGTAGCCGACGATCTCGGTCACCACCGAGTCGGCGAAACGCTCCGGGTGAGCGGCCATGAACAGCAGGCGGCCACGCGAATTGAGCTCGGCCCAGCCACTGTTCACCAGTTCCGGCAGCACATAGAAGCTGGTCAGCAAGCTGTTGCCGGTCAGGTCATGGCACAGCGAGAGCACATGGATCTTGTTGTGGATCTTCAGCTCGCGCGAGGCGTGCACGAAGGTCTCGTTACGAAAGCTGTAGAACGGCTCGGAGTAGCCGGCCGAAGCGACGATGGCCGAGCAACCGGCCAGCTTGCCGGTTTCGCTGTCCTCGAGCACGAAGAAGTAGCTTTCTTCACCGTTGAAGCTGACCTCGGCGGCGAAGGAAGTCTCGGATGCGGCGATCTTGTCGCCCAGGCGAGCGGTGTCGTCCGGCAGCGAGGTGACACCAATGGGGCTGTCTGCAGCCATGCGCTGCACTTCGTTCAGATCAGCCATTTGCGCGGGGCGCATCACCAGCATGGTGTCACTCCTTTGGAATCGGGCCGCTCACGGCGGCACGGAAAAACGGCAGATGCACTGGCACCTGCACTGGAATCGGGTATCACCGGCCCGGTACAGACTCGGGCTGAGCCTGCACCGTGGCCGGCAAAGAGACCGCGGGCGGATCAGCCCTTGGTCAGGGTGGCCACGGCGCGCTCGAAGCGGTCCAGGCCTTCGTCGATGTCGGCGTCTTCAACTACCAGGCTTGGCGCGAAGCGGACCACGTCCGGGCCGGCCTGCAGCACCATCACGCCTTCTTTCTCGGCGGCGTTGAGCACGTCCTTGGCCTTGCCTTTCCAGGCCTCGGTCAGCACGCAGCCCAGCAGCAGGCCAACGCCACGCACCTGGCTGAACAGGTTGTACTCCTGGCCGATCTGCTCCAGGCGGACCTTGAAGCGCTCATGCTTGGCCTTGATACCGGCCAGGGTTTCCGGGGTGTTGACCACGTCCAGCACCGCGCAGGCGACGGCGCAGCCCAGCGGGTTGCCGCCGTAGGTGGTGCCGTGGGTGCCGACAGCCAAGTGCTTGGCCAGCTCGGTGGTGGTCAGCATGGCACCGATCGGGAAACCGCCGCCCAGGCTCTTGGCGCTGGTCAGGATGTCCGGGGTAACGCCGTAGTGCTGGTAGGCATACAGCGAACCGGTACGGCCAACGCCGGTCTGCACTTCGTCGAAGATCAGCAGGGCGTTGTGTTCGTCACACAGTTTGCGCGCGCCTTCCAGGTAGGCCTTGTCGGCCGGCACCACGCCGCTCTCGCCCTGGATCGGCTCGATCACCACGGCGCAGGTCTTGTCGGAAATCTGTGCCTTCAGCGCTTCCAGGTCGTTGTACGGCACATGGCTGATGCCGGTGATCTTCGGGCCGAAACCATCGGAGTACTTCGGCTGGCCACCGACGCTTACGGTGAACAGGGTACGGCCGTGGAAGCTGTTCACGGTGGCGATGATTTCGTGCTTTTCCGGGCCGAAGCGGTCGTGGGCAACACGACGGGCCAGCTTGAAGGCGGCCTCGTTGGACTCAGCGCCGGAGTTGCAGAAGAACGCACGGTCGGCAAAGGTGGCGTCCACCAGCTTGTGGGCCAGGCGCAGGGCCGGCTCGTTGGTGAACACGTTGGATACGTGCCAGAGGGTGTTGACCTGCTCGGTCAGGGCCTTGACCAGTGCCGGGTGGCAGTGGCCCAGGGCGTTGACCGCGATGCCACCGGCAAAATCGATCAATTCGCGACCCGACTGGTCCCAGACACGGGAGCCCTCGCCTCGCACAGGAATGAAGGCCGCCGGAGAATAGTTGGGGACCATGACCTGGTCGAAATCGGCACGTTGCACCGGGGCTTGCTCAACGGACATCTGAGTCTCCTGAAGAGGAACGCTGGCCTGGAAGTGGCGAGCGATGGGGGGATTGTAAGGACTGATCCGCGCCTGTCCTTGCGGCCAAGCGACAACTTGTTACAGCGCAAAACCCAGTTTTGACAAGGCTTTCGGCAATGCGACAAACACTGTCGCAATCGCGCAGTGTACGGGAGAGAGGGGGCTGGGTGAACGGGTGTACACATATAGAAGCGTGGTTGCCTGTACCGGCCGATTCGCGGGCACGCCCGCTCCCACCTGGACCGCACAGGCTTCAAACATCGCACAGACCTGCGGGAGAAAGGGCGCTGCCTGCACCGGCCTCTTCGCGGGTGAACCCGCTTGTATGGTTAGACTTGAAGGGGTGGTGGGACTAAATGCCCGATTCTGACTGTTCACAGCAGTACAGACCGTGGGAGACATCGCCCCACCCCTTCCACCAAAGCGCCGATAAAGAATGCATCGTTTGCAAGCGACGATAGAAGCAAGCCAGCGCCTCTTGGTGAAACCCCTTCAAGCCGAAAAACCATAACGTGAGGAGCCGCCCATGGCAATGCAGGTAGGTAAGTTGATCGTGGGTGCGGATGTCGCGAAGGCTGAGCTGGTTATCCACCACGATGATCGCGACGAGATCATCAGGCTGAAAAACTCCAAACTCGAGATCAGAAGGTGGCTCAAGCAACAAACCCTCAACACCGCTATCGCTGTTGAGGCGACCAATGTCTACCACTTGGACCTGGTTGAATTGGCCCACAGCCTAGGCTTCGAGGTCTGTGTCATCGATGGTTTTCAATTGAGCAACTACCGGAAAAGTGTTGGGGGACGGGTTAAAACCGACCCCTCCGATGCTCGGTTGTTGTCCCGTTTTTTAAAAAATGAAGGCGAGGACCTTCGCCCTTGGAGCCCGCCTCCCGCTGTCTACGGCAAGCTTCAGAGCCTCTTGCGACGCAGAGCCGCCTTGGTGACTGCTCGTACTGCAATGACTCAGAGCTGGGCTAACGAAAGCCTTTTGAAAGCCGCCTTCGAAACTTTTGTGAAGTCGATAGATCGGCTGGATCAGTTGATTCAAAAGAAGATTAAAGAAGTACTGCGAGACGCTGGGCTACAGGAACAAGTCGCTCGCTGCCAGGCAGTAGAGGGCATTGGTTTTCTCACCGCCGCAGCATTGGTGATGGCTTTTACAAGGGGCGAGTTCAAAAGCAGTGACTCGTACATTGCATTCCTAGGAATGGATTTACGAGTCAGTGATTCCGGGCAGAAGAATGGGCGACGTCGCCTCACCAAGCGAGGTTGTTCAGAAATTCGTCGCTTATTGCACAACGCTGCGATGGCGGCCAGCAGATCGGCAGCCTGGAAAGGGCTTTACGAACAGCATCGGAGCAGTGGTAAAGCAACAACCCAAGCTTTGGTAATCCTGGCAAGAAAGCTCGCGCGGGTGGCATTCGCCCTGATGAAAAATCAGGACGAATACGTCACTAAAGGCGCGAAACTGGCTTGCTGAAAACCATAGAATCTCCCATAGGACCTGTGCAAGATTCGAACGTTGTGCGGCCCCTGTGGGAGCGGCTTCAGCCGCGAAAGGGCCGGCACAGGGTAAGGAAATATCAGCCTTTTTCGGCAGGCGCCGAGCTCAGTTCGAACGGGCTGCTGCTACGACGCTGGTTGCGGTCCTCCCGCGGCGTAGCACCAAAGAAGTTGCGGTAGGCACTGGAAAAATGCGGCCCCGAGGAGAAGCCGCAGGACAGCCCGATCTGGATGATCGACTTGCTGGTCTGCATCAGCATCTGCCGCGCCTTGTTCAGCCGCAGCTCCAGGTAATACTGGCTCGGCACGCGGTTCAGGTACTGCTTGAAGATACGCTCCAGCTGCCGGCGCGACACGCACACGTGCTGGGCAATTTCGTCGGTGGTCAGCGGCTCTTCGATGTTGGCTTCCATCAGCAGTACCGCCTGGGTCAGCTTGGGGTGGCTGGAGCCCAGGCGGTTCTGCAGCGGAATACGCTGGCGCTCGCCACCCTCGCGAATGCGCTCGACCACCAGTTCCTCGGACACCGCCCCGGCCAGCTCCGCCCCGTGATCACGGGCCAACACTGCCAGCAGCAGGTCGGTCACGGCCATGCCGCCACAAGCTGTCAGGCGATCGCGGTCCCAGTCGAACAGGTGACTGGTGGCGATGACCTTGGGGAAGCGCTCGGCAAAATCATCCTGCCAGCGCCAGTGCACCGCAGCCCGGTAACCGTCGAGCAGGCCCAGCATCGCCAGAGGGTAGACCCCGGCCGACAGGCCGCCAATCATGCAGCCACTGCGCGCCAACTGCTTGAGCGCCGTCGACAACGCAGCCCCCACCGTCAGCGGCTGCTCGTCAGCCAACAGGAACAGCTTGTGACATCCCTCCAGGCGACCGTTCCACGGCTCGCCCGGCAAGCGCCAGCTACCCTCTTGCGCCGGCTCCGCCTGCAGGAAGACCAGATCGTAGACCACCTCCGGGTGCACCCGCTGCGCCACCTGCAACACTTCCTCGGCCAGCGCCAGAGTCAAGGGCTTGGTGCTTGGCCAGATGAGAAAACCGATTCGCTGGGTGGTCATAGGTGCGGTCCGAAACCTGAGGTCGTTCGAGTCTGTGCGCCGGGTCAGGCTGCGCTCGCCGCGCAGCATGCCCTATTCTGGTGCAAAAATGCAGCTTTTACTTCAGGCTGCCGGAGAGGAACTGCTTCAGGCGCTCCGACTGCGGGTTGGCCAGCACTTCGCGTGGGCAGCCGGTTTCTTCCACCAGGCCCTTGTGCAGGAACACCAGCTGGTTGGAAACCTCACGGGCAAAGCCCATTTCGTGGGTCACCACCACCATGGTGCGGCCTTCCTGGGCCAGCGACTGCATCACCTTGAGCACATCGCCCACCAGTTCCGGGTCCAGCGCCGAGGTCGGCTCGTCGAACAGCATGACCTCCGGTTCCATGGCCAGCGCCCGGGCAATTGCCACGCGTTGCTGCTCGCCACCGGACATGTGCCCCGGGAAGGCATCCTTGCGGTGGGCGACTCCGACCTTGGCCAGGTAATGCTCGGCCTTTTCCAGGGCCTCCTTGCGATTCACACCCAGCACATGCACCGGCGCTTCGATGATGTTTTCCAGCGCGGTCATGTGCGACCACAGGTTGAAGTGCTGGAAAACCATCGACAGGCGCGAGCGCATGCGCTGCAACTGACGCGGGTCGGCGGCCTTGAGCGCGCCGTCCTTGCCCGGTACCAGCTTCAACTCTTCGTTGTTGAGCAGGATCTTCCCGGCGTGCGGTTGCTCCAGCAGGTTGATGCAGCGCAGGAAGGTCGACTTGCCCGAACCGCTGGAGCCGATGATGCTGATGACATCGCCTGCCTTGGCCGACAGGGACACGCCCTTGAGCACTTCATGGCTGCCGTAGCGCTTGTGCAGGTCTTGGACTTCGAGTTTGTACATGCTGTCGATTCTCACAAAGCGGTCAGTGCTTGCGCGGCGCCAGGTAGCCGAGCCAGCGGCGTTCGGCCATCTTGAACAGGCGCACCAGGATGAAGGTCAGGCACAGGTAGAACACGCCCGCCGTGATATAGGCCTCGAAAGGCAGGTAGTACTGGGCATTGACCGTGCGCGCAGCGCCAGTGATGTCGATCAGGGTAACGATCGACGCCAGGCTGGTGGTCTGCAGCATCATGATCACTTCGTTGCTGTACTGCGGCAGCGCCCGGCGCAGGGCCGACGGCAGCAGGATGCGCCGGTACATCTTCATGCGCGACATGCCCATGGCCTTGGCCGCCTCGATTTCGCCATGCGGCGTGGCCTTGAGGCTGCCGGCGATGATTTCGGCGGTGTAGGCACTGGTGTTGATGCCGAATGCCAGGCAGGCGCAGAAGGTAGCACTGGACAGCAGCGGCCACAGGAAGCTTTCGCGCACCGCCTCGAACTGTGCCAGGCCATAGTAGATCAGGAACAGCTGCACCAGCATCGGCGTGCCGCGGATCACGTAGGTGTAAAGCCACGCCACGAGATTGACCGCTGGCTGCTTGGACACTCGCATCAGGCCCAGCGGAATGGCCGCCAGCAGCCCGAAGAACAGCGAAATCGCCAGCAGCTTGAGGGTGGTCAGCAGGCCGCCGAAGTACATCGGCAGTGCCTCCCAGACGACGTTGTAGTCGAAGATCATAGTTCAGCCACCTTGACGCCAACCGAGTAGCGGCGCTCGAGATACTTCAGGGCCAGCAGCGAGATGCTGGTCAGCACCAGGTACAGGGCCGCCACCGCCAGGAAGAAGGTGAAAGGCTCACGGGTGGCATCGGCCGCCTGCTTGGCCTTGAACATCATGTCCTGCAGGCCCACTACCGAAATCAGCGCGGTGGCCTTGGTCAGCACCAGCCAGTTGTTGGTGAAGCCCGGGATCGCCAGGCGAATCATTTGCGGCACCTGGATGCGGAAGAACACCTGGCGGTTGCTCATGCCATACGCCACGCCCGCTTCGGCCTGGCCTTTGGGAATACCGAGGAACGCACCGCGGAAGGTTTCCGACAGGTAGGCACCGAAGATGAAGCCCAGGGTACCGATACCCGCGATCAGCGGATTCAGGTCGATGTAGTCTTCATAACCGAGCAGCGGCGCAACCCGGTTGATAATGTCCTGCCCGCCGTAGAAGATCAGCAGGATCAGGACCAGGTCCGGAATACCACGAATCACCGTGGAATACAGATCGCCCAGCCAGGCCAGCCAGCGCACCGGCGACAAGCGCAGCGCCACACCGATCAGGCCGAGCACGATGGCCAGGGCCATCGACGACAGGGCGAGCTGAAGCGTCAGCCACGCCCCGTCGAGGATGACTGCCCCGTAGCCTTTCAACATGATGAGGTCCTCGACCTAGAGAATGAAAAATGGTGCAAACCTCAGAGCCTCTGCTGTTTGCACCATTGCACAGGTGAAACCCGACGTCTTAGTTCGAGTCTGGACCGTAGATATCGAAGTTGAAGTACTTCTTCTCGATTTCTTTGTACTTGCCGTTGGCACGAATGGCGTCGATGGCCGCGTTGATGCGGTCGACGTTGGCCTTGTCACCCTTGCGCACGGCAATGCCGATGCCGTCGCCGAAGTACTTGGCGTCGGTGAAGGCCGGGCCTACGAAGGCGAAGCCCTTGCCGGCGTCGGTCTTGAGGAAGCCGTCTTCCAGCAGGGTGGCGTCAGCCACGGTGCCATCGAGGCGGCCAGCTGCCACGTCCAGGTAGATTTCGTTCTGGGTGCCGTAAGGAACCACGGTGGCACCTTTGGCGCCCAGTACTTCCTTGGCGAAGCGGTCGTGGATCGAGCCGCGCTGCACACCAATCTTCTTGCCCTTGAGCTCATCCAGGCTGTCGCTGACGGCGGTACCTTCCTTCATCACCAGGCGCGCCGGGGTCAGGTAGTAGCGCTTGGTGAAGTCGACCGATTTCTTGCGGTCTTCGGTAATCGACATGGACGACAGGATGGCGTCGATCTTGCGCACTTTCAGCGCCGGGATCAGGCCGTCGAACTCCTGCTCGACCCAGGTGCACTTGGTCTTCATCTCTTCGCACAGGGCGTTGCCGATGTCGTAGTCAAAACCGGCAATGCTGCCGTCTGGCTGCTTGAAGGCGAAGGGTGGGTAGGCGGCTTCGATGCCGATTTTCAGCGGTTTTTCATCGGCCTGCGACACCAGGGAAAACACGGACAGCGCCAGGGCGCCAAGCAGTGCGAGCTTCTTCATCAGGTAACTCCATCGGTACGGGGCAATACAAGGCAGGTAACGGCTGCCCGATATGCGAATGGGTACAACGCGAGCCGCGCAGGGTTCGACCAAGGCCGCAGACCACGAGCGAGTGAGTGGCATTTTAACGACAGCCCGGTAGTCGATATTTCTTCAAAGCGACAACTACTTACAGAAGCGCTTGAAACGGCAACGGGCGATGTTGACAGCCATTGCAAAATATGCAAGAGCGCAAGAAATAGAACCTATAGTACTAGCAATTCCCGGGCCTATTATTGGCAAAGCCTTGTAATACGGCAAGTGCAGCGTGCCGTGTCGCAAAAAAGGCTGCGAAAACGCACCGAAACAGGCCGGATTTGTTTCCTGGCGCCCCGATATTGTGCGACGCCGGTGACAGAACAGTTACCGATGAATGTCGGGTAACAGTAAAGCAAAAACCCCGCCGGTTGCCCGGGCGGGGTTCTTGTTGGCTGGCCTCACTGATACAACACAGCCCTCAGGCATATACCTCACCCTGTGGGAGCGGCTTCAGCCGCGAACACCGGCAACGCCGGTGCCATCCACCGCGCTGGGTTCTTCGCGGCTAAAGCCGCTCCCACTGAGATAGCGCAACGCATCCAGCGTTTGCGAGCTTCGCTATCAGGCCGAAGCCAGGCTCATGGCCTTGTGGGTATCGATCAGGTGTTGCACCACACCCGGGTCGGCCAGGGTCGAGATATCACCCAGGGCATCGTACTCACCGGTGGCAATCTTGCGCAGGATGCGGCGCATGATCTTGCCCGACCGGGTCTTCGGCAGCCCCGGCGCCCACTGGATCACATCCGGCGAGGCGATCGGGCCGATTTCCTTGCGCACCCAGTTCTTCAGCTCCAGGCGCAGCTGCTCGCTGGCCTCGATACCGGCATTGAGGGTGACATACACATAGATGCCCTGCCCCTTGATGTCGTGCGGCACACCCACCACCGCAGCTTCGGCCACTTTCGCATGCGCCACCATGGCGCTTTCGATTTCGGCAGTACCCATGCGGTGACCGGACACGTTCAGCACGTCATCCACGCGACCGGTGATCCAGTAGTAGCCATCCTCGTCGCGGCGCGCACCGTCGCCGGTGAAGTACATGCCACGGAAGGTCTTGAAGTAGGTATCGACGAAACGGTCGTGGTCGCCGTACAGCGAACGCGACTGGCCCGGCCAGGAATCGAGGATCACCAGGTTGCCCTCGGCAGCGCCCTCGATCAGGTTGCCCAGGTTATCCACCAGCGCCGGCACCACGCCGAAGAACGGACGCGTTGCCGAGCCTGGCTTGAGGCCGGTGGCGCCAGGCAGCGGGCTGATCAGGATGCCGCCGGTCTCGGTCTGCCACCAGGTGTCGACGATCGGGCAACGCTCCTTGCCCACGGCCTTGTAGTACCAGTTCCAGGCTTCGGGGTTGATCGGCTCACCCACCGAGCCCAGCAGGCGCAGGCTGGAGCCATCGGCACCTTCGACTGCAGCCTGCCCTTCGGCCATCATCGCGCGGATAGCGGTTGGCGCGGTGTACAGGATGTTGACCTTGTGCTTGTCGATGATCTTCGACACACGAGTGATGTCCGGGTAGTTCGGCACGCCCTCGAACAGCAGGGTGGTGGCGCCGTTGGCCAGCGGGCCATAGACGATGTAGCTGTGGCCAGTGACCCAACCCACGTCGGCGGTGCACCAGTACACCTCGCCCGGGCGATAGTCGAACACGCGCTCATGGGTCAGCGCTGCATATACCAGGTAGCCACCGGTGGTGTGCAGCACGCCCTTCGGCTTGCCGGTGGAGCCGGAGGTATAAAGGATGAACAGCGCTTCCTCGGCACCCATCTCTTTCGGCGCGCAGTGGCTGGAGGCGACTTTCATCAGGTCTTCGTACCAGATGTCGCGGTGCTGGTGCCAGGCAATGTCGCCACCGGTGCGCTTGCACACGATGATCTTCTGCACGCTGTTGGTTTCAGGGTTGGTCAGCGCCAGGTCGACGTTGGCCTTGAGCGGGGTACGGCGGCCACCGCGTACGCCTTCGTCTGCGGTGATCACGACCTTGGACTTGCAGTCGATGATACGGCCGGCCAGCGCTTCGGGCGAGAAGCCGCCGAACACCACCGAGTGAATCGCACCGATACGGGCACAGGCCAGCATGGCGACCACGGCTTCGGGGATCATCGGCATGTAGATGGTGACCACGTCACCCCGGTGCACATCCTGGCCACGCAAGGCGTTGGCGAACTTGCAGACCTGCTCGTGCAGTTCGCGGTAGGTGATGTTGCGGTGTTCGGAAGGGTCGTCGCCTTCCCAGATGATGGCCAACTGGTCACCGCGCTCTTCGAGGTGGCGGTCCAGGCAGTTGGAGGAAACGTTCAGAGTGCCGTCGGCGAACCATTTGATATCGACGTGATGGTCGTCGAAGGAGGTCTGCTTGACCTTGGTGAACGGCTTGATCCAGTCGATGCGCTGGGCCTGCTCGCGCCAGAAGCCGTCCGGGTTGATCACCGATTGCTGGTACATGGCCTTGTAGGTGGCCTCGTCGGTCAGGGTGGTGGCCGCAACCTCGGGACGAACGGGATACAGTGGAGCCGCACTCATCTGTGTTACCTCGGTGTAATAGTTGTTTTTGTATGGAACCGTTTGTAACTGTACCAGAGCGACAAAAGCCATTCGACGTTGGTAGTAATTTGGTACGCCCGTCCCGACAAAGCGCTCTGGCACGCACCTTACAGCCCAGGCGAGAAATTACGGGCGCGGTTTACCAGAGGATTGTTACAGATTCTGTCAAAACACTTTATCAAAAGACCCACTGTTTCGGCCTTGGCCCCAGCCATAAAATTCACCTCGCCAGCAACGGCAAGGCGATTAACAACTGGTAACAGCCCCCACGAAGGCAAGCGTTAATCCCCCTCCAAACCTGATAGTTAAAACTAGCAATACTCGCGGCGCCATAAGCGCCGCGTGCCCCCCTCACGACCTTAGACAGGTAAATTGAAAATGAAAGCTTTACTGGTATTGGTACTTGGCAGTCTTTGCGGCGCGGCGATGGCCGGCGAAGCCAAAGATGCCGAGCAGATTCCGGTTGAACAGTACAGTTACTCGCAGCACCTGGACATTGCCCGCGTCATTTCCATGAGCGAAGTGCCCAATGTGTGCGAAGTCGTGCCAGCCCGCATGACCTACGAGGACTCCAAGGGCCAGAAGCACATTCTCGAATACCGCGTGATGGGGAACGGCTGCTCGAACGGCTGATACCTTGTGAATTGGGGGCCCTGCGGGCCCCATTCGCGGGCTTGCCCGCTCCCACAGGTACAGCGCCTGCCCTGAATTTGGCGCGGTACCTGTGGGAGCGGGCAAGCCCGCGAAGAATATTGCACCTGATTAACAGGTTATTGACCAACCGCTTATTAATCTACCGACTTGCCCAACGAATAATCCCTCAACTTGTTGGCAATAGTCGTATGCGAAACACCCAGTCTTTTACCTAAAGCCCGACTACTCGGGAATTCCCCCATCAAACTTTCCAGCACCGCTTTTTCAAAGCGCCCGACAATCTGCGAAAGATCCCCGTCCAGCGAAAACTCACCCAGCGGTTGGCGCACGCCGTAATCCGGCAAACGTATATGTTCACTTTTGACCACGCCGCCTTCGCATAACGAAACCGCCTGGAACAACACGTTTTCCAACTGCCTTACATTACCCGGCCAATGATACTGGCCGAGTTTGTCCATCGCCGCCGGCGCCAGGCGCGGCATGGCGCAGCCGATCTGCCGGCTGGCCTGGTCGAGAAAGTGCTGCACCAGCCCTTCCAGGCCATCCATGCATTCGCGCAATGGTGGAATGTGCAGCGACAACACATTGAGCCGGTGATACAGGTCCTGACGAAACTCGCCCCGGGCACACAATTCGGACAAATCCACCTGGGTCGCGCAGATCACTCGCACATCCAGGTACACCTCTTCATCGCTGCCGACACGACGGAAGCAGCCATCCTGCAGAAAACGCAGCAGCTTCACCTGCAGGCGCGGGCTCATCTCCCCTACCCCGTCGAGAAACAACGTGCCACCGGCGGTCAGCTCCAGCAGCCCCAGCTTGCCCTCGGCCCGCGCCCCTTCGAATGCCCCGGGGCCGTAGCCGAACAGCTCGGTCTCGGCCATCGACTCGGGCAACCCGGCGCAGTTGAGCGCCATCAACGGCGACTGGCCGCGCGGGCTTGCCAGGTGGCAGGCACGCGCCAGCAACTCCTTGCCGGTGCCGGTCTCGCCCTCGATCAGCAAAGGCGCGTCCAGCGGCGCCATGCGCCGCGCCTCGCGCACCACCGCAGCCATCACCCGCGAGCTCTGGAAAATACTGTCGAAACCGCGCAGCTCCTGCTTGCGCACGTTATAGATGCGCTCACCGATTCGGTCGGCGCGGTGCAGGGTCAGCACCGCGCCGGCCAGCGCCTCGCTGTCGTCGTGCTCGGACTGCAGCGGCGCGATATCGGCCAGGAACACATCGCCCTTGACCTTGATGCGCAGGCCGTTGATGCGCGACTTGTTGGCGCGCACCAGCTCCGGCAGGTCGAAGTCCTCCACATAGCGGGCCAGCGGCATGCCCGGCACCTCGTCCACCCGCACCCCCAGCAGCTGCGCAGCGGCACGGTTGGCGGCGACGATGCTGCCGCCCATGTCGATCGACAGTACCGGAAAGTCCAGCGCACCCAGCAACGCATTCAGCTCCATGTGCCGGCGCTCGCTGGGCATCAGCCCCACGCGCTTGACACCGAATACCCCGGCAATCGCCTCGAACTTCGGCCGCAGCGCCTGGAACTGCAGATTGATCAGGTTCGGGCAATGCAGGTAGATGGCGTTGCCATGGTCACCGCCCACCTCGCCGCGCAGCACGTTGATGCCGTACTCCACCAGCAGGTTGAGGATGTCGCGCAGGATGCCAATACGGTTCTGGCAATGCACTTTGATACGCATGAGGGCTCTCGAAGCGCCGATGTTTTTCAACACCGCGCAGAAAAGTCGTAAAGATAAGCTGACAAAAACAGCCGAAGCTTCAGCCAGACGCCTCGGATTTTCCGACACCTGCGTCTTTTTGTAAAATTATCGTTACGAATTCATCGTCGCGAGCCAGCCGCCCCCGCGCCCCACCCCGTGCAAAGCGGCCAGCGAAGGGATATTCCTTAGGCATGTCCTGCACATAACAAGAAAAGCCCTCACCAGGAGAGCCACATGAAACAGACGCAATACGTGGCACGCGAGCCCGATGCGCATGGTTTTATCGATTACCCGCAGCAAGAGCATGCGGTATGGAACACCCTGATCACCCGTCAGCTGAAAGTGATCGAAGGCCGCGCGTGCCAGGAATACCTGGACGGCATCGACCAGCTCAAGCTGCCCCATGACCGTATTCCGCAACTGGGCGAGATCAACAAGGTGCTGGGCGCGACCACCGGTTGGCAGGTTGCCCGGGTCCCGGCGCTGATCCCCTTCCAGACCTTCTTCGAACTGCTGGCCAGCAAGCGCTTCCCGGTAGCCACCTTCATCCGTACCCCGGAAGAGCTGGACTACCTGCAAGAGCCCGATATCTTCCACGAGATCTTCGGCCACTGCCCGCTGCTGACCAACCCCTGGTTCGCCGAATTCACCCATACCTACGGCAAGCTCGGCCTGGCCGCGACCAAGGAACAACGCGTTTACCTGGCGCGCCTGTACTGGATGACCATCGAGTTCGGCCTGATGGAAACCGCGCAGGGCCGCAAGATCTATGGCGGCGGCATCCTCTCGTCGCCAAAGGAGACCGTCTACAGTCTGTCTGGCGAGCCCGAGCACCAGGCCTTCGACCCGATCGAGGCCATGCGCACACCGTATCGCATCGACATCCTGCAGCCGTTGTATTTCGTGCTACCGAACATGAAGCGTCTGTTCGACCTGGCCCACGAAGACATCATGGGCATGGTTCACAAAGCCATGCAGCTGGGCCTGCACGCACCGAAGTTTCCACCCAAGGTCGCTGCCTGAGCGACCTTGCCGATAACAACTCGAACCGGAAAACACCACATGAATGCCTTGAACCAAGCCCATTGCGAAGCCTGCCGCGCCGACGCACCAAAGGTCACCGACGAAGAGCTGGCCGAGCTAATTCGCGAAATCCCGGACTGGAACATCGAAGTACGTGACGGCCACATGGAGCTGGAACGCGTGTTCCTGTTCAAGAACTTCAAGCACGCCCTGGCGTTCACCAATGCCGTGGGCGAGATCGCCGAGGCCGAAGGCCACCACCCGGGCCTGCTGACCGAGTGGGGCAAGGTCACCGTGACTTGGTGGAGCCACTCGATCAAAGGCCTGCACCGCAATGACTTCATCATGTGCGCACGCACCGACAAGGTGGCGGAGACGGCTGAAGGCCGCAAGTAAGCACTGAGAAACTGGAGCCTGTGGGAGCGGGTTCACCCGCGAAGCAGACACCGCGGTGCATGGCACCGGCTTCGCCGGTGTTCGCGGGTAAACCCGCTCCCACAGGGGCCCCAGTTTTTTGCAGGAAAAATGTTCGCTGTTCGCCCGCAAAACCGACAAGCGACCGCCAAAAAAACCCAAACTGTCATCCAGACTTGTGTATCCTGCCCCAGCTTTGCAAAGCTTCAAACGCGCCTGGCGCAGACTTTTCACTCACACTTGCGAGGAACGACGAGATGCATGAAATCCCGAATCTTCCCTTCCCAAGCCTGAACCCAGAAGAGCCAACCGTTACCGTTCACGCCGAACCGGCAGCTGCCGTCGAGCAGGATGGTGACGATCAATCCAGCGCTGACCAGGAATAACCGCGCATCCCCCGACTGTGTGAAAACGGCTGACCTGCGGGCCACCCCCCGTCATCACGTTTTCACACCGTCCAGAACCCACGTAGGCCCTCATGCCCCACTCACCGCGCCCCCTTGCGGTCACCCTGCAAGTCGTCTCCATCGTCCTCTTCACCTTCATCGGCTACCTGAACATCGGCATCCCGCTGGCCGTATTGCCCGGCTATGTGCACAACGACCTGGGCTTCAGTGCCGTGGTCGCGGGCCTGGTGATCAGCGTGCAGTACCTGGCCACCCTGCTCAGCCGCCCCACCGCCAGCCGCATCATCGACAACTACGGCAGCAAGAAGGCGGTCATGTATGGCTTGGCCGGCTGCGGGCTCTGCGGGGTGTTCATGCTGGCCTGCGCCTTCCTCACCCACCTGCCCTGGCTTAGCCTGGCCTGCCTGCTGGTCGGCCGCCTGGTACTCGGCAGTGCGGAAAGCCTGGTGGGCTCCGGTTCCATTGGCTGGGGCATTGGCCGCGTAGGTGCTGAAAACACGGCCAAGGTCATTTCCTGGAACGGCATCGCCAGCTATGGCGCGCTGGCCATCGGCGCTCCGTTGGGCGTGCTGATGGTCAAGAGCCTGGGCCTGTGGAGCATGGGCGTGAGCATCATCCTGCTGTGTGCGCTCGGGTTGCTGCTGGCCTGGCCCAAACAGGCCGCACCGATCGTCAGTGGCGTGCGCCTGCCGTTCCTGCGGGTGCTGGGCAAGGTGTTCCCGCACGGCTCGGGGCTTGCCCTGGGCTCGATCGGCTTTGGCACCATCGCCACCTTCATCACCTTGTATTACGCCAGCCGTGGCTGGGCCAATGCGGCACTGACCCTGAGCCTGTTCGGCGCCAGTTTCATCAGTGCGCGACTACTGTTCGGCAACCTGATCAACCGGCTTGGCGGGTTCCGGGTGGCGATCGCCTGCCTGTCGGTGGAAACACTCGGGCTGCTGATGCTGTGGCTGGCGCCTAGCGCCGAACTGGCGTTGGCGGGGGCCGCACTGAGCGGGTTCGGCTTCTCGCTGGTGTTCCCGGCACTGGGGGTGGAGGCGGTGAACCAGGTGTCAGCGGCCAACCGCGGGGCGGCGGTGGGGGCTTATTCGCTGTTCATCGATTTGTCGCTGGGGGTGACCGGGCCACTGGTAGGCGCGGTGGCAGCGGGGTTCGGGTTTGCTTCGATGTTTCTGTTTGCGGCAGCGGCGGCGGCTTGCGGGCTGGTGTTGAGCCTGTATCTGTATCGGCAGGCGCAGCGAAGGCGGGATCGCGCACAGGAAACCTGATTTATGTACTGCCTGCACTGGCCCTATCGCCGGCAAGCCAGCTCCCACAGGACCGCATGAACCAAGGCTGACGCTACACCTGTGGGAGATTCTATGGTTTTAGGGAAGTTTTTTAAGCGGCTTTTGACCGATACTCATCTCCGCTTTTCAGTAGGGCAAATACTACTCGCGCCAATTTGCGTGCGAGCATGACAAGCGATGCTGTCGTGCTAAAACCACGTGCCAGGCGCTCTTCGTAGTACGATTTCCATACTGCCGTGCGGCATGCCGACATGGCTGCGTTGTGAAGGAGGCGTCGAGCTTCGGGGTCTCCTCGCTTCGTGAGCTTGGATTGCCCTTTTTTCTGCCCCGACTGCGCAATCCTCAGATCCATACCCAAAAAGGCGATAAACGCATCACCCCCGCTGAAGTTGCCACGCTGAAACGTCGCAGTCAGGCGTGCAGCCGTTAGAAAACCAATCCCCTCGACCTTCATGCAGCGCTTTACCTGAGGCATCAGTCCGGCCTTTTCCAGCAGACCCTTGATCATCTTCTCCACCAGCAGCTCAAGCCGCTGCATCGCACGCAGATGTGTCTTGAAGGCGGCTCTAAGTAGCGGTTCATTAGCCCATCCCTGAGACAGGCTGGTTCGTGCCTGGACCAGTCCCGCACGTCGCCGAAACAGGCTCAGAAGTTGTCGATAGATAGCCGGTGGCGGCGCCCAAGGCGTAAGGTCCTGTCCTTCGTTCTTCAGATAGCGGGCCAACAGCTGGGCATCAATTGCATCTGTCTTAGCGCGTACGTTGACGCCTTTGCGGTAATGGCTCAGGGCGTAACCATCTACCACGTAGATCGTATGCCCAAACTCAAAGGCCAGATCCGTAAACAGAACGTGATAGATGTTGGTCGCCTCGATGGCCACGGACATCGCACCCGAGAGGCCTTTGAGCCATTTCTTAATAGCTGCTTTGGTATTGGGGATTGCTATGAGCTCTGCTGATTCATCGTCCCAGATGACCAGTTCCGCTTTGGCCACATCCACGCCAATCAGCCGCTTTGAATCAGCAACCACCATTGCCATGAGCAACTCTCCTCGATAGTGTTGAAGCACTTGAAGGGTCACCCAGAGGCGCTGGCTTGTGTCTTTCGTCGGTCTGAGCCCGGAAGCATTCTTTATCGGCGCTTGGGTGAAAAGGGAGGAGGGGCGAGATCTCCCACGGTCTGTACTGCGCTAACAGTCAGAAGCTGGCTTTGTCCCTCCTCCTCCCTTCAAGTCTAACCATACAAGCTGGCTTGCCGGCGATGGGCTGCAAGGCAGCCCCCGGGGCCGTGAAGGTCAGCGCTGAGCGTACTGCAGCACCACTTCCAGCGGGTGGCGCATCTGCCGCTCGGTCATGCGCTTGACCTGGCTGCGGCACGAGTAACCGGTCGCCAGCGGCTCGCCTTCTTTGTCCAGCTTGGTCGCCCACGACTGCTCGAAGATGGTCCGCGAGGTGTCCTGGTTGCGCGCCTCGTGCCCATAGGTACCGGACATACCGCAGCAGCCAGTCGCCTCGGTCACCAGCTTCAGGCCAAGGCGGGCAAACACCTGCTCCCACTGCTTGGTGCTGGCCGGCACGTTGGTCTTCTCGGTGCAGTGCGCCATCAGGCGGAAAGTGCCCGGCGCGGTCGGTGCCTGCTCCGGCAGCACGTCCATCAACCACTCCTGTGGCAACAGCACCTGCGGGCAGCCATCCAGGCCCGGCACTTTCTGGTACTCCTGGCGATACACCAGGGTCATCGCCGGATCCAGGCCCACCAGCGGCACGCCGCAGTCAGCCAGGGCCTTGAGCTGGGTGGCATTGCGGATCGCCGCCTTGGCGAACGCACCGAGGAAGCCCTGAACGTGCAGTGGCTTGCCGTTGGCACTGTACGGCGCCAGGAACACCCGGTGGCCCAGACGGTGCGCCAGGTCGATGAAGGCCGACAGCAGCGGCGTCTCGAAGTAACGGGTAAAGGCATCCTGCACCAGCACGATGCTGCGCTCGCGCTGGGCCGGGGTCAGTTCACGCAGGGCCGGCACGCTGGCCACGCCGACGCGGCAGCGGGTCAGGGTGGCCTGGAAGTTGAAGCGACTGATCAGCGGGCTGTCGACCATGCCGACCTTGTCGGCCAGCAGCTTGCTCACCCACTTCGAGCCCATCACCGCGTTGTACAGCCCGGGCGCGTGGGCCAGGTACGGGATGGTGAACTCCAGCGAACCGATCAGGTAGTCACGCAGCGGGCGCTGGTAGCGGCCGTGGTACAGCTCGAGGAAGCGCGAGCGGAAGTCCGGCACGTTGACCTTGATCGGGCACTGCCCGGCGCACGACTTGCACGCCAGGCAGCCGGCCATGGCGTCGTACACCTCATGGGAGAAGTCTTCCTGGCCCTGGCTGCGCGCACGGTTGTTGCGCAGGCGTGCCGGCAGGCCCTTGAGCCACGACACCTTGTTGCGTGCCGCCGCCAGCACGTCGATATCGGCTTCGCCCTGCAGGCGCAGCCATTCGCGCATCAGCGAGGCACGGCCCTTGGGCGAGTGCTGGCGCTCGCGGGTGGCCTTCCACGACGGGCACATGGCGTCGTTGGGGTCGTAGTTGTAGCAGGCGCCGTTGCCGTTGCAGTGCACGGCGCTGGGGAAGTCCTGCCACACGCGTTCGTCGATGGTGCGGTCGAGATCGCCGCGCAGGGTTACGCCATCGACCGGGGTCAGGCCTTCGGCACTGCCCAACGGGGTGCAGATCTTGCCCGGGTTGAGCTGGTTGTGTGGGTCGAAGGCGCCTTTAAGGCGCTGCAGCGCCGGGTACAGCTCGCCGAAGTACTCCGGCACGTATTCAGAACGCAGGCCCTTGCCGTGCTCGCCCCACAGCAAGCCGCCATAGCTTTTGGTCAGCGCCGCCACGGCGTCGGAAATCGGCTTGACCAGTGCGGCCTGGGCCGGGTCCTTCATGTCCAGCGCCGGGCGCACGTGCAGCACGCCGGCATCGACGTGGCCGAACATGCCATAGGCCAGGCCGTAGCCATCGAGCAGTGCACGGAAGTCGGCGATGTAGTCGGCCAGTTGCTCCGGCGGTACCGCGGTGTCTTCCACGAACGGTTGCGGGCGTACTTCGCCCTCGACGTTGCCCAGCAGGCCCACCGAACGTTTACGCATGGTATAGACGCGGGTCACCGCCTCGGCGCCCTCGGCCAGGGTGTGGCCCAGGCGCTCGACGCTGGTGTCGTTCTGCAGGTGCTGGATGAACGCTTGCACCTTGGCATTGACCTCGGCCGGCTCGTCGCCGCAGAACTCCACCAGGTTGATGCCCAGGGTCGGGCGCTCGGGGTCGGCCGGGAAGTATTCGGCGACGCTGTGCCAGACGATATCCTTCATCGCCAGCATCAGCACCTTGGAGTCGACAGTCTCGATCGACAGCGGCTTGTGCGCCATCAACGCGTTGGCGTCACGCAGGGCATCCATGAAGCTGGTGTAGCGCACGTTGACCAGCACGGCGTACTTGGGGATCGGCAGCACATTGAGCTTGGCTTCGACCACATAGCCCAGCGAGCCCTCGGCACCGCACAGCACGCTGTTGAGGTTGAAGCGGCCCTGCTCGTCGCGCAGGTGGGCCAGATCATAACCGGTCAGGCAACGGTTGAGCTTGGGGAAGGTGGCTTCGATGAGATCGGCCTGGGTTTCCTGGATCTCCCTCGCCATGCGGTACACCTCGCCGACCCGGCCGGGCGCAGCACAGGCCTGCTCCAGCGCGGCATCGTCGATCGGCAGGCTGTGCAGGCGCTCGCCGCCGAGCAGCACGCTGTGCAGCTCCAGTACGTGGTCGCGGGTCTTGCCATAGGTGCAGCTGCCCTGGCCGCTGGCGTCGGTGTTGATCATGCCGCCGACAGTGGCACGGTTGGAGGTGGACAGCTCGGGGGCGAAGAACAGCCCGTGCGGCTTGAGCGCAGCGTTGAGCTGGTCCTTGACAGTACCGGCCTGCACCCGCACCCAGCGTTCCTCGACGTTGATTTCGAGGATTTTGTTCATGTGCCGCGACAGGTCGACGACGATACCGTCGGTCAGCGACTGCCCGTTGGTGCCGGTACCACCACCGCGCGGGGTCAGCTTGACCTGCTGGAAGCGCCCCTCGGCCATCAGCGTGGCGACCCGCGCCACATCATCGGCGTCCAGCGGGAACACCGCCGCCTGTGGCAAGCGCTGGTAGATCGAGTTGTCGGTGGCCAGCACCGTGCGGGTGCCGTAGTCGGCACTGATCTGGCCACGGAAGCCGCTGTTGCGCAGGGCTTCGAGGAATTCGGGGTAGTTGGCGCTCGGGGCAACGGTCGGCAGCTGGGCGATCATCGAAGGATGGCCTCTTGATATTGGCTAATTCACGGGATTCCTGTCGTTCCGGCATGGGTGATGACATGCGGAGGTGACGTGCAGGCCAATGTTCCTGTAGTTTCGCTTCAGGGGCAAACGGATAATCCTGCCGCTATTAATGACTTTTATGAATGAATTACCGCCATCTCACCCCGTCCATGTCGCTGCTACTGGCTTTCGAGGCTGCCGCCCGGCATGAAAGCTACACCCGAGCCGCCGCCGAGCTGTCGCTCACCCAGAGCGCGGTCAGCCGCCAGGTGCAGGCGCTGGAGCAGCAACTGGGCCTGACCCTGTTCCGCCGCGAGGGGCGCCAGGTGCAGCTGACCGATGTCGGCCGCCTGTACCAGCGCGAGCTCAGCGAGGCACTGGGGCGCATCCGCAGCGCCACCTTGCAGGCGTTGGCCTACCAGTCGGGGGTAGGCACCTTGCGCCTGGCCACCCTGCCCACCTTCGGTTCGAAATGGCTGCTGCCGCGGTTGCATGCCTTCTACAGCGCACACCCGGGCATGCTGGTGCACATACATTCACGCATCGAAGCCATCAACTTCGACACCAGCGAGATCGATGCCGCCATCGGCGTGGCCAGCCACGACCTGCCGGGGTTGATCTGCCATCGCCTGCATGCCGAGGAACTGGTGGTGATATTGCCGCCTGAGGCTGGTGCGGACAGCCAAGGCTGGAGCCCTGCACGCATCAGTGAAGAGGTGCTGCTGAATGTGGCCAACAACCCGCATGCCTGGGGCGAGTGGTTCTCGCACCATGGCCTGGCGCACCGGGCGATGCGCCTGGGGCCGAGCTTCGAGCTGACCTCGCACCTGATCCAGGCGGTACGGGCCGGGATCGGCATCGGGCTGGTGCCGCGCATACTGGTGGAGGAAGAACTGGCCAAGGGTGAGCTCTACAGCCCAGGGGTGGCATTTGCCAGCCAGCGCAGTTATTACCTGATCTACCCCCCGCGCAATGAGGCATTGCCGTCGCTGCGGGCGTTTCGCAGTTGGTTGCTGGAGCAGATCTGATTTTTGCCTGTGCCGGCCTCTTCGCGGGTAAACCCGCTCCCACAGGTATAGCGCTGCTTTCAGATCAGGTGATGTCCCTGTGGGAGCGGGTTTACCCGCGAAGGGGCCGGTACAGGCAATAAAAAACCCGAAGCCAGTTCCTGACTTCGGGTTATTTGCACGCTACCTGCAGCGCCTTACCTGGCCACGCTACCAGCAGCCCCAAGGGCCTGCGCCTTGCGACGCGGCTTGACCATGTAGACCACGAACATGGCAAACAGCCACACCGGGATCGCATACACGGAAACCTGGATACCCGGGATCATCGCCATGATGCCCAGGATCAGCACCACGAACGCCAGGCAGATGTAGTTGCCATAGGGGTACCACAGCGCCTTGAACAGCGGCTTCTGGCCAGTGCGGTCCAGGTGCTGGCGGAACTTCAGGTGCGAGTAACTGATCATCGCCCAGTTGATCACCAGGGTAGCCACCACCAGCGACATCAGCAGTTCCAGGGCGTTTTGCGGCATCAGGTAGTTGAGCAGCACCGCGATCAGCGTCACGCCTGCCGACGCCAGGATCGAGCGCACCGGCACACCGCGGCTGTCGACCTTGGCCAGCGACGCCGGAGCGTCACCTTGTTCGGCCATGCCCAGCAGCATGCGGGCGTTGCAGTAGGTGCCACTGTTGTACACCGACAGCGCTGCAGTCAGGACCACGAAGTTCAGCAGGTGCGCGGCCACGTCACTGCCCAGCAGCGAGAACACCTGCACGAACGGGCTGCTGCCATAGCTGCCACCGGAGGCATCGATACTGGCTACCAGGTTGTCCCATGGGGTCAGCGACAGCAGCACCACCAGGGCACCAACATAGAAGATCAGGACACGGTAGATGACCTGGTTGATTGCCTTGGGGATCACGGTCTTCGGCTTGTCGGCCTCGGCAGCGGTGAAGCCAAGCATTTCCAGGCCACCGAAGGAGAACATGATGAACGCCAGGGCCATCACCAGCCCGCTGACACCGTTCGGGAAGAAGCCACCGTGCGACCACAGGTTGGCCACGGTTGCCTCGGGGCCGCCGCTGCCGCTGGTCAGCAGGTAGGCACCCAGGCCGATCATGCTGACGATGGCCACCACCTTGATGATGGCAAACCAGAATTCGGCCTCACCGAAGAACTTCACGTTCATCAGGTTGATGGCGTTGATCAGCACGAAGAACGCTGCCGCCGTAACCCAGGTGGGGATCTCCGGCCACCAGTAGTGGACATACTTGCCGACCGCCGAAAGCTCCGACATGCCCACCAGGATGTACAGCACCCAGCAGTTCCAGCCCGACAGGAAGCCGGCGAAACCACCCCAGTAGGTGTGGGCGAAATGGCTGAACGAGCCGGCCACCGGCTCTTCGACGATCATTTCGCCGAGCTGGCGCATGATCATGAAGGCGATGAAGCCGCAGATGGCGTAGCCAAGGATCATCGACGGGCCAGCGGATTTCATCACGCCTGCCGAGCCGAGGAACAGGCCGGTACCAATCGCACCACCGAGGGCGATCAACTGGATATGGCGGTTCTTCAGGCCCCGCTTGAGCTCGCCTGAATGCATGTTTTGTCCACTCATGAACGAAGTCACCTGCATTGTTTTTATCTGTGACGGAATCGGACCCACCGCGCTCGTGGCGCAGCGGAATGGGCAAGGTGGTTACCTTGGGTTTCCTGACCTCAGGTGCCGCCGGAGCGGGTCAACCAGGCGTGATCAAGAGTGCGCGGTACGCAAAGGAGTCACAGGTAAAACGCGGCGCACTGTATACCCCTGCAAACGCGCAGGCGTCAACGCGTTGCATCCTTTCCTCGGGAAAAAACGCAGCGATCCTGTGGTGTGGGCCTTGAAAGGCGAAGTGATCGGCGTACATGGCGCCTCCATTTGTTGTTTTGTCAGCCCGGCTCTGTGGACAGGCTTTTGCACACGGCAATGGCGGCTATAACACCGTGGGGCGGGGCTTTGGGCAAGGGTGGGCGGGGCTTTGTCGGCTGTTTTGACGGTGAGCCGGCGGCAAGGTTTGTTTACACGATTCGACCTAATCTGAAATCCGGGCTGAAACCGACCACATTCGTACAATTTTCTTTACAAGGTGGTTCAGGAACTTGCCAGTCGTCCGAAAAATTCTTTTTGTTCAGTATCTTGGGTCCGCTTTGCGGCCCTTTCGCGACACAAGGCCGCTCCCACAGGTGACGCGTTTTCTGTGGGAGCGGCCTTGTGTCGCGATGGGCTGCGCAGAAGCCCCAAATTCTCACAGCCATAAAAAACCAGCCCGAAGGCTGGTTCTGTTTCAACGCAAAGGCCAATCAGCCACGCGGTTTGCCGCGGCCACGGCCTGCCGGCTTGTCACCTTCAGGCTTGGCCGGACGCTTGCGCATCTCGCTCGGGCGTTCGGCCACGGTGCTGCCACGGCCGGTCTTGCGCGGGGCCTCTTCACGCGCCTGGCGCGCCGGGCGTTCCCCGGCAGCAGCACCTTCGTGGGCCGGGCGCAGGCTGCGCACGCGCTCGCCACGGCCCAGCGGGCGGGTCGATTTGCGCTGCAGGCGCTCCATCTTGTCCTTGGCCTTGAGCTTCATGGCTGGCAGCGCCACCGGCTGCAGGCCTACCTCTGCGGCGAGGATGTCGATTTCGCCCTGGGTCATTTCACGCCAGCGGCCCATCGGCAGGTCGGAGTTGAGGAACACCGGGCCGAAACGCACGCGCTTCAGGCGGCTGACCACCATGCCCTGGGACTCCCACAGGCGACGCACTTCACGGTTACGGCCTTCCATCACCACGCAGTGGTACCAGTGGTTGAAGCCTTCGCCACCGGGTGCCTTCTGGATGTCGGTGAACTTGGCAGGGCCATCTTCCAGCATCACGCCGGCCTTCAGGCGCTCGATCATCTCGTCGTCGACCTCACCACGCACACGTACCGCGTACTCACGGTCCATCTCGTAGGACGGGTGCATCAGGCGGTTGGCCAGTTCACCGTCGGTGGTGAACAGCAGCAGGCCGGTGGTGTTGATGTCGAGGCGGCCGATGTTGATCCAGCGGCCTTCTTTCGGCCGTGGCAGGCGGTCGAACACTGTCGGGCGGCCTTCCGGGTCGTCACGGGTGCAGATCTCGCCATCGGGCTTGTTGTACATGATCACCCGGCGGGTGGCCTCGGCGGCCTCTTCGCGCTTGATCAGTTTGCCATCCACGGCAATGGCGTCGTGCAGGTCGACGCGCTGGCCGAGGGTGGCCTCGACGCCGTTGACCTTGATGCGGCCCTGGCTGATCCAGGCCTCGACGTCACGGCGCGAGCCAACGCCAATGCGCGCCAGCACTTTCTGCAGCTTTTCGCCGGATGGAGGGGTGATCTCGGTATCTTGCAGGTCTTGCTCACTCATCTGGGCACCTCCCGGTGTAGGAATGAAATAAGGGTTCTGGCGACGAACGCGCCAAAAGGCCGCGCATCATACGCGGTTCGGCGGGGGAACGCACTGGAGGGTAGAGGGTTTTGTGGGCTTTGCGAGGGGTTTCTGCCTAATGGTTATGTATTGGCAGTACCGGCCTCTTCGCGGGTAAACCCGCTCCCACAGGTACCGCATCACTCTCAGGGCCTGTGATATCCCTGTGGGAGCGGGTTTACCCGCGAAAGGGCCAGCACAGACAACAGAAGATTCAAGGCTGCACCTTGCCCTCTTCTTCAACAGCAGCCTCAGGCTCTTCCTCGCGCAAATCATCGAAATCGGTCTTCAGCCCCTCTTCCATGGCATCCAGCTCCACCAGCAGGCTACGGAAGCTGGTCTCCTCCTTCGGCTCGGCAACCTCTTCCTCTTCCCCAAGGCTGGCATCCGCCAATGCCTGCAGGTGCGCCGGCACTGGCGCATCATCCGGGTCGAGCAGCGGCTCCGGCTCCATCTCCCGCAGCTCGGCCAAGGCTGGCAGTTCGTCCAGGCTCTTGAGGTTGAAATGGTCGAGAAACCCCTTGGTAGTGGCGAACATCGCCGGCCGCCCGGGCACTTCGCGGTAGCCGACCACGCGGATCCACTCGCGCTCCATCAGGGTCTTGATGATGTTGCTGTTCACCGCCACGCCGCGCACATCTTCGATTTCGCCACGGGTGATAGGCTGGCGGTAGGCGATCAGGGCCAGGGTTTCCAGCAGCGCGCGCGAGTAGCGCTGCGGGCGCTCTTCCCACAGGCGCCCGACCCACGGCGCAAAGTCCTCGCGAATCTGCAGGCGGTAACCGCTGGCCACCTCCTTGAGCTCGAAGGCGCGGCCGTTGCACGACTTGCCCAGCAGCTCCAGCGCCTGCCTGAAGACCTTGGGCTCTGGTCGCTCGGCTTCCTCGAACAGTTCGTACAGGCGCTCCAGGGATTGCGGCTTGCCCGAAGCCAGCAGGAAAGCTTCGATCAGCGACGCCAGGTCGCGGGGTTCATTCAGGTTCATCAGGGTCTTCAACAAGCGCCGGGCGAAGCCGCACGTGGATGGCGGCGAAGGGTTCATTCTGCACCAGTTCGATCAGCGATTCCTTCACCAGCTCGAGAATCGCCATGAAGGTCACCACCACGCCCAGCTTGCCCTCCTCGGCGGCGAACAGCTCGACGAACGGCACGAAACCGCCACCCTTCAGGCGTTCCAGCACCTGGCTCATGCGCTCGCGGGTGGACAAGGTCTCGCGGGTGATCTGATGGCTTTCGAACAGGTCGTTGCGGCGCATCACCTCGGCCATCGACACCAGCAGCTCTTCCAGGCTGACCTGGGGCAACAGCTTGCGCACCTTGGCCTGTGGCGCCTCCAGGCGCGGCACCACCACCTCGCGGCCGACCCGTGGCAATTCATCGATACCTTCGGCGGCAGCCTTGAAGCGCTCGTACTCCTGCAGCCGGCGAATCAGTTCGGCGCGCGGGTCACCCTCCTCCTCCTCGACCTCGGCCGAGCGCGGCAGCAACATGCGCGACTTGATTTCGGCGAGCATGGCAGCCATCACCAGGTATTCGGCGGCCAGTTCCAGGCGCACGCTCTTCATCAGCTCCACGTAGCCCATGTACTGGCGGGTGATTTCCGCCACCGGGATGTCGAGGATGTCGATGTTCTGCTTGCGGATCAGGTACAGCAACAGGTCCAGCGGGCCTTCGAAGGCTTCGAGGATGATTTCCAGGGCGTCCGGCGGGATATACAGGTCCAGTGGCAGCTCGGTCAGTGCTTCCCCATAGACCAGGGCCAGCTGCAGCTGCCGAGGCGTTTCGGCCTGTTCGGCCGGTGCCTCGGGCGTTTCCACCTGGCTCACGCGTTGACCAGGAACGGCGTGGGGTCGCCGCAGCCTTCACGGACCAGTTCCGGTTCATCGCCGGACAGGTCGATGATGGTCGATGCCTTGAGGTCACCGAAACCGCCGTCGATCACAAGGTCGACATGGTGCTCCAGGCGCTCGCGGATCTCGTAAGGGTCGGTCATCGGCTCGGTGTCGCCTGGCAGGATCAGGCTCACACTCATCAACGGCTCGCCCAGTTCGGCCAGCAAGGCCAGGGTAATGGCATGGGCCGGCACCCGTAGCCCGATGGTGCGCCGCTTATCGTGCAACAGCAGGCGCGGCACTTCGCGCGTGCCGTTGAGGATGAACGTGTAAGGCCCCGGCACATGTGCCTTGAGCAGCCGGAAGGTGCCGGTGTCGACCTTGGCGTACAACCCCAGCTGCGACATGTCGCAGCACATCAGGGTGAAGTTGTGGGTCTTGTCCAGCCCGCGCAGGCGCCGCACCCGTTCGATGGCCGCCTTGTCACCCATCTGGCAACCCAGTGCATAGGCCGAATCCGTCGGGTACACCACCACACCGCCCTTGCGGATAATCTCGACAGCCTGCTTGATCAGGCGCTGCTGCGGGTTCTCCGGATGAATCTGGAAAAATTGGCTCACGTAGTCGTCCTGTTCATACCGCCAAAGGCTGTTCATGGCTGAATCGGCGCCACAGAGGTGGCAGGTCCTCGGGCAAAGGCCGGTAGGCACCGATCTCGCCCCAGGTGCCGGGGCCGTGGAAGTCACTGCCAGCGCTTGCCAGCAGGCCGAACTCACGGGTAAGGATGGACATGGTGCCCACCTGCTCGGCAGGCATCATCCCGTTGACCACTTCAAGCGCCTGCCCGCCTGCCTGAATATAGTCGGCAATCAGCCTTCTGCGCTTGCTGCGGGTCAGATCGTAGTGCATGGGATGCGCCAGGCTCACCCATGCATTGGACTGGCGCAAAGTGGCGACGGTTTCATCGAGGGTCGGCCAGTGCTGCTTGACGTCCCCCAGCTTGCCGGCGCCAAGCCATTTGCGAAACGCCTCGCCGCGATCCTTGACGTGCCCGGCACGCACCAGGTACTCGGCAAAATGCGGGCGCGCCGGGGCGTTGCCGCTATCGCCCAGTTCGTGCTGCACGGCGCGAGCGCCGTCGAGGGTACCGGGCATGCCCTTGGCCGCCAGCCGTTTGTCGATTTCTTCGGCGCGCAGCCAGCGGCCACGGTGCAGCGCTTCGATCGCCGCCAGCAGGGGCGGTGCGTCGAGCGGGAAGTCATAGCCCAGCACATGGATGGTCGCGCCACCCCAGGTGCACGACAGCTCCACCCCGCTGACCCAGTGCATGCCCTTGTCGCGGCACGCCTGGCGCGCCTCGGGCAGGCCTTCGATGGTGTCATGGTCGGTCAGTGCCAGCGTTTGCACCCCATGCTCATGGGCCCGGGCGACCAGTATCGAGGGCGACAGGGCGCCGTCGGAGGCCGTGCTGTGACAGTGCAGATCAACATTCATGGAGGAGCGCTTTCGCTGGAATCGATGTTTGTTATTATGCCGTCACATCCCGATTCTGGCTGCCATTGTGAAACAATTCATCGATTTCATCCCGCTGCTGCTGTTCTTCATCGTCTACAAGCTCGACCCGCGCCCCATGGAAGTCGCCGGCCACAGCTTCGAATTCGGCGGCATCTACAGTGCCACGGCCATGCTGATCATCAGCTCGCTGGTGGTCTACGGCGCGCTGTTCCTGCGCCAGCGCAAGCTGGAAAAGGGCCAGTGGCTCACCCTGGTGGCCTGCCTGGTGTTCGGCGGCCTGACCCTGACCTTCCACAGCGAAACCTTCCTCAAGTGGAAGGCACCGGTGGTGAACTGGCTGTTCGCCCTGGGCTTCGCCGGTAGCCACTTCATCGGCGACCGGGTGCTGATCAAGCGCATCATGGGCCACGCCCTGAGCCTGCCCGATGCCATCTGGACCCGCCTGAACCTGGCCTGGATCGGCTTCTTCCTGTTCTGTGGCGCGGCCAACCTGTTCGTCGCCTTCACCTTCCAGGACTTCTGGGTCGACTTCAAGGTGTTCGGCAGCCTGGGCATGACCGTGATGTTCCTGGTAGCGCAGGGCGTGTACCTGTCGCGCCACCTGCACGACGACCCTTCTACCTCCAAACCCAAGGATTGACATGCTCTACGCCATCATCGCCAGCGACGTCGCAAACTCCCTGGAAAAGCGCCTGGCTGCCCGCCCGGCGCACATCGAACGCCTGCAGCAACTGAAGGCCGAGGGCCGCGTGGTACTGGCCGGCCCGCACCCGGCCATCGACAGCAACGACCCGGGCGAAGCGGGTTTCAGCGGTAGCCTGATCGTTGCCGAGTTCGACTCCCTCGCCGCGGCGCAAGCCTGGGCCGATGCCGACCCTTACATTGCCGCGGGCGTGTACGAAAAGGTGGCGGTCAAGCCGTTCAAGCAAGTGCTGCCTTGATCTGAGACCGCATGGGCTTCTTCGCGGGTAAACCCGCTCCTACAGGCGCAGTGCAAGCTTGAAGCCTGCGCCGTCCCTGTGGGAGCGGGTTTACCCGCGAAGAAGGCCACGCGGTACCGGCAGTTATACTGTTGCCATCAGTCTGCGGTATCTTTGCCACTGGCGGGCCGAATAGTCGCCGTCAATGGTTGAATTGAGTGAGTCATGAGCGAGCTGTTACTGATAGATGATGACCAGGAGCTGTGCGAGCTGCTCGGCAGCTGGCTGACCCAGGAAGGGTTTACCGTGCGCGCCTGCCACGATGGCCAGAGCGCACGCCAGGCCTTGGCCACACATGCCCCGGCGGCCGTGGTGCTGGACGTGATGCTGCCCGACGGCAGTGGCCTGGAACTGCTCAAGCAGTTACGCAGCGAGCATGCCGAACTGCCGGTACTGATGCTCTCGGCCCGCGGCGAGCCGCTGGACCGTATCCTTGGCTTGGAACTGGGCGCCGACGACTACCTGGCCAAACCTTGCGACCCGCGTGAACTCACCGCTCGCCTGCGTGCCGTGCTGCGCCGCAGCCACCCCACCGCCACCACCAGCCAGGTGGAGCTGGGCGACCTGGTCTATAGCCCTGCCCGTGGCGTGGCCAGCATCGATGGCCGTGAAATGACCCTGACCCTGTCCGAAAGCCGCATTCTCGAAGCGCTGCTGCGCCAACCCGGCGAGCCGCTGGACAAGCAGGAACTGGCGCAGATCAGCCTGGGCCGCAAGCTGACCCTGTACGACCGCAGCCTGGACATGCACGTCAGCAACCTGCGCAAGAAGATCGGCCCCCACGCCGATGGCCGGCCACGCATCGTCGCCCTGCGCAGCCGTGGCTATTACTACTGCCTCTGAACATCTTTACCGAGCCTTTACCATCCGCTGACCGCGCTTGACGGTGATCTCCCTAGACTGTGCTCATCCGGTAACCACCGGCCCATGAAAGGAGAGACACCATGCGCAAGACCCTTATCGCCCTGATGTTCGCCGCCGCCCTGCCGACCGTGGCCATGGCCATGCCTGAAGGCGGCATGCGCCACGATGGCCCACATCATCGCGGTGATGCGCCTTTCCACCAGCTGGACCTGAGCCGTGACCAGCGCCAGCAGATCGGCAAGCTGATGGGCGAGCAGATGAAACAGCGCCGCGACATTACCGAGCGCTACCTGTCCAAACTGCCGGCCGCCGACCAGAAGGCGATGAAGGACGAACTGCAGGCCAACCGCGACAAGACCGACAGCGCGGTCCGCGCCCTGCTCAAGCCCGAGCAGCAGAAGAAGTTCGACGAACTGCAGAAGGAACGCGCCGCACAGAAAGCCGAGTGGCAGGAGTTCCAGGCCTGGAAAGCTGAAAAAGGCAACAAGGCCCAGTAAGCTGTCCGCCCGATGCCCGGCCCGCCTCAGTGCGAGCCGGGCTTTTCTTGTTAGCAGGAGGTGCACTTGCGTTCACTGTTCTGGCGCATCCTGGCCAGTTTCTGGCTGGCCATCACCCTGGTTGCGGGCCTGTCAATCCTGCTGGGCCACATGCTCAACCAGGACGCCTGGATCCTCAGCCGCCACCCGGGCCTGAATACCCTGGCCAGCAAGTGGGCCAAGCATTACGAACAGGAAGGCCTGGCTTCGGCACAGCATTTTTTGGAACGGCGCAAGGACCGCTACAAGATCGACGTGCAGGTGCTCGACGACAGTGGCGAAGCCGTGGTGCCCGGCACCTTCCCGCGCCGTGCGGCGGCCTTCGAGGCACGCCAGCACAATGACCAGCGGCACCTGCCGTGGCGCCGGTTGACCGAGGAATACACCAGCCCCGACACCGGCCAGACGTACCTGCTGATCTACCGCATCCCCCACCCGGCGCTGGATGCCTGGCACCGCGAAAGCCTGCTGTGGCCGCTCAGTGCGCTGGGCATTGCCCTGGTGGTGCTGACCCTGTTCAGCCTGCTGGTGACCCTGTCCATTACCCGCCCGCTCAGCCGTCTGCGCAGCGCCGTGCACGACCTGGGCCAGACCACTTACCAGCAGAACAGCCTGGCGCAGCTGGCGGCGCGACGTGACGAATTCGGCGTACTGGCCAAGGACTTCAACAAGATGGGCGCGCGCCTGCAAAGCACCATCGGCAGCCAGCGCCAGTTGCTGCGCGATGTGTCCCATGAATTGCGTTCACCGCTGGCCAGGCTGCGTATCGCCCTGGCCTTGGCCGAGCGCGCCGAGCCTGAGCAACGTGAAGCGCTGTGGCCACGCCTGACCCGCGAATGCGACCGCCTGGAAGACCTGATCAGCGAAATTCTCGCCCTGGCACGGGTCGATGCCGAACAGGCCCATGCCGAGCCGGTGGACCTTAACGCCCTGCTCGGCAGCGTGCGCAAGGATGCCCAGCTCAGCGCACCGGAGCAGGATGTGCGCCTGGAGGCTCAGCCGGGGTTGACCTTGCAAGGTTGGCCAACGCTGATCGAGCGTGCCGTGGACAACCTGCTGCGCAACGCCCTGCGCTTCAACCCGCAGGGCCAGCCGATCGAAGTCAGCGCCGTGCGCGAGCAGGACCGTATCCTGATCAGCGTGCGTGACCATGGGCCGGGGGCGGCGTCGGAGCACCTTGCACAGTTGGGGGAACCGTTCTTCCGTGCGCCGGGGCAGGAAGCGCCGGGGCATGGGCTGGGGTTGGCGATTGCACGCAAGGCGGCGGAGCGCCATGGTGGCAGCCTGGTACTGGAGAACCATCCACAGGGGGGCTTCGTGGCGCGGCTGGAGTTGCCTGTGACTGAAGCGACAGGCAGTTGATTTGATGTAAATGCATCCGGCCTCTTCGCGGGTAAACCCGCTCCCACAGGTAACCGTGCAAGGCCTGAAACTTGCGCCACACCTGTGGGAGCGGGTTTACCCGCGAAAGGGCCGGATGCCTTGATACTGCAATCAGCTCAAGGCTGCGTTACTCGCCCCAGGCACTGACGAAATCAGCAGTTTCCAGAATCGGCGCGGTGCGCGGCTCGGTCAGCGGCGTACCCACATACAGGTAACCGATCAGCTCCTCGTTCGCGGCCAGCCCCAGGCCCTTGTGCACATGGGCATCGAAAGCCATGTCCCCGGTGCGCCATACCGCACCGATACCTTGCGCATGCGCCGCAATCAGGATGCCGTGCGCGGCACAGCCCGCCGCCAGCCGCTGTTCGGACTTGGGCACCTTGAAGTGGTCCTGCAGCTTGGCAATCACCACGATCAGCAACGGCGCCCGCAGGGGCATGGCGCGGGCCTTGTCCAGGGCTGCCTGGGTGGCATCCCCCTTGTGCTGCAGCGCTTCGGCGAACAGCTCACCCAGCTTCTCGCGGCCCTGGCCTTCGATGGTGAGAAAGCGCCACGGCCGCAGCTGGCCGTGGTCCGGGGCGCGCAGGGCGGCCTGGAACAGCGCCTCGCGCTGGGCGGCATTGGGCGCCGGGTCGGTCAGGCGTGGCACGGAAACACGGTTGAGCAATGCGTCGAGAGCCTCCATCGGCTACCCTCCTGGCAGGTAAATGTGCGGCCATTCTAGCGTTTACATCACCAGACCCATAGGTAGAATGGCGCCCTTCCGTTTAGAGTCAGAGCAGATCACATGGCGTTGCCGACCTTAAGGATCATTGGTTTCATCATCGGCATCTTCCTGATTACCCTCGCCGTCAGCATGGCCGTGCCCATGGCGACCCTGGTGATCTTCGAACGCACCCGTGACATGCCGTCGTTCCTCTGGTCGAGCCTGATCACCTTCATTGCCGGCCTGGCCCTGGTGCTTCAGGGTCGCCCCGAGCATGTGCACCTGCGCCCGCGCGACATGTACCTGCTGACCGTCAGCAGCTGGCTGGTGGTGTGCGTGTTCGCCGCCCTGCCTTTCCTGCTGACCCAGCACATCAGCTACACCGACGCCTTCTTTTCGAAAGCATGTCGGGCATCACCGCCACCGGCGCCACGGTGCTCAGCGGGCTGGACAACATGTCACCGGGCATCCTGATGTGGCGGTCGATGCTGCACTGGCTCGGCGGCATCGGCTTCATCGGCATGGCGGTAGCGATCCTGCCGCTGCTGCGCATCGGTGGCATGCGCCTGTTCCAGACCGAATCGTCCGACCGTTCGGAGAAGGTAATGCCGCGCTCGCACATGGTCGCCAAGTCGATCGTGGGGGTATACGTCGGCTTCTCGATCCTGGGCGCGCTGGGCTTCTGGTGGGCCGGCATGAGCCCGTTCGATGCGATCAACCACGCCATGTCGGCGATTTCCACTGGCGGGTTTTCCACCTCCGACCAGTCGCTTGCCAAGTGGGATATCCCGGCCGTGCACTGGGTCGCGGTGGTGGTAATGATCCTCGGCAGCCTGCCCTTCACCCTTTACGTGGCGACCCTGCGCGGCAACCGCAAGGCACTGATCCGCGACCAGCAGGTGCAGGGTTTGCTGGGCATGCTGGTGGTTACCTGGCTGGTGCTCGGCACCTGGTACTGGGCCACCACCAACCTGCACTGGCTCGACGCCCTGCGCCACGTGGCGCTGAACGTGACCTCGGTGGTCACCACCACCGGCTTCGCCCTGGGTGACTACAGCCTGTGGGGCAACTTCTCGCTGATGCTGTTCTTTTACCTGGGCTTCGTCGGCGGCTGCTCCGGCTCGACGGCTGGTGGTATCAAGATCTTCCGCTTCCAGGTCGCCTACATCCTGCTCAAGGCCAGCCTCAATCAGCTGATCCACCCACGCGCGGTGATCAAGCAGAAGTACAACGGCCACCGCCTCGACGAAGAAATCGTGCGCTCGATCCTGACCTTCTCGTTCTTCTTCGCCATCACCATCTGCGTCATGGCGCTGCTGCTGTCTTTGCTTGGTGTGGACTGGATGACCGCCCTGACCGGCGCTGCGGGTACGGTTTCGGGTGTGGGGCCGGGCCTGGGTGAAGTGATCGGCCCATCGGGCAACTACGCCACGCTGCCGGATGCTGCCAAGTGGATTCTCGCCAGCGGCATGTTGCTCGGCCGATTGGAAATCATCACCGTGCTAGTGTTGTGCATGCCGGCGTTCTGGCGCCACTGACCACCTCGGGCTCGGCGCCCAGGCGGGCGCGGTACTCGCTGGGCGTGACATGGAACCAGCGGCGAAACGCACGGTAGAAATTGCTGGGGTCGGCAAAACCCAGCAGGTAGGCGGTTTCCAGCAGGGTCATGCCCGGCTGCGCCAGGTACTGTTCGGCCAGTTCGCGGCGGGTGTCGTCAAGCAAGGTCTGGAAGCTGGTGCCCTCCTCCTGCAGCCGCCGCTGCAAGGTGCGCTGCGACAGGTGCAGGGCCTGGGCCAGGGTTTCGCGCTTGGGCTCGCCCTGCGGCAGGATGCGGCACAATACCTGGCGCACCCGGTGGGTGACCCGGCTTTCCGAGAAACGCGCCAGGTATTCGCCGGCAAAACGGTCATGCAGTATCGCCATGGCTTCATTGGCGGTGGGCAGCGGTGCCTCCATGTCGGCGCGCTCGAACACCAACGCATCGTGCGGCGCACCGAACACCAGCGGCGAATGGAACGCCACCTTGTAGGGTTCGATATTCTTTGGCTGCGGCCCCTGTACCAGCACCCGGCGCGGTTGCACCGGCCGACCGCTGAGCCAGCTGCACAGCGCCAGCGCACAGGCCAGCGATGCTTCGGCGCTGTGCCGGGTCGGTGGCAGGTGGTCGCCGTGTACGGTCAGGATCAGCGAATAGCCCTCGGGGCCGAGGACGAAGCTGAGGTCGGAGCTTTCGGCAATGATGCGCTGGTAACGCACCAGGCGCTCGAAGCCTTCGGCCAGGGTGCGGCTGGACATCAACGCATAACCCACCACATGGAACGATGCCGGGCGCACCACCCGCGCCATGTTCAGGCCTATGGCCTCGTTGCCCGACAGCTCTACCGCCAGTTGCCACAGCCGGGTCATGGAGTCCTGGGGGAAGCGCGCGTCGGGGTCGTCGAGGGCAGCGAAATCCAGCCCCAGCTGCTTGAACATGGCCCGGCAGTCCAGCCCTTCCAGTTCGAGTGCCTTCACGATCCCTGATGCCCAGCTGGCTGACGTGGTTCTTTCGCTCATGACAGGCTTCTTATGCTGACCGCTCCTGCGGTGAACCCCAAGGATATTCAATTGGCGCCTATTGTCACTGATAGGCTTCGCCAGTCACTCTAGACTCGAATCAGGCTCCACGCCGTGCATCTTGTCCAGAAGTGTTAATCCCGGAGCACAGCCATGAACCGCACAGCGCAGTTTCGCAGTTTTGCCGAGTTCTATCCTTACTACCTGGGGGAACACAGCAACCCCACCTGCCGCCGCCTGCACTTCGTCGGCACCAGCCTGGTGATTGCCCTGCTGGCCTACACCATCGGCAGTGGCAAATGGTTGCTGCTGCTGGCCTTGCCGGTATTCGGCTACGGCTTTGCCTGGGTCGGGCATTTCTTTTTCGAAAGGAACCGACCTGCGACCTTTACCCATCCGCTGTACAGCCTGATCGGGGATTTCGTGATGTTCAGGGATATCCTTCTGGGCAAGATCAGCCTGTAGATCTTTTGGGGCTGCTTTGCAGCCCCTGGGCTATCAAGCCCTACGCCGGTTCGCGCAACGCCGCTGCTGCCTTCACCTCTCGCGCCTGTGCTTCCGCCAGCCGATAAAGCTCGATCGTGCCATCCCAATGCTCGATCAGCGCCGTGCACGACTCCACCCAATCCCCGCAATTGAGGTACTCCACCTCCCCCACCTGGCGAATCTCGGCATGGTGGATATGCCCGCACACCACCCCATGAAAACCGCGGCGGGTGCACTCGTGGGCAATGGCATCTTCGAAGTCGCTGATGAAGTTCACCGCGCCTTTGACCTTGTGCTTCAGGTACGCCGACAGCGACCAATAGCCGTATCCATAGCGGGCACGCCAGTGGTTGAGCCAGCGGTTGAGCACCAGGGTGAACTCGTAGGCACGGTCACCGAGGAACGCCAGCCAGCGGTGGTAGCGGGTAATCACGTCGAACTGGTCGCCATGGATCACCAGCAGGCGGCGGCCATCGGCGGTCAGGTGCTCGGCCTCGTCCACCAGCTGGATGTTGCCGAGGATCAGCCTGGAGTAACGGCGCAGGAATTCGTCATGGTTGCCGGTGACGTAGATCACTTCGGTGCCACGCTTGCTCATGGTCAGCAGGCGGCGAATCACGTTGGTGTGGGCTTGAGGCCAGTAGATACCACCGCGCAGCTTCCAGCCATCGATGATATCGCCCACCAGGTAGATACGGTCGGCCTGGTAGCCCTTGAGGAACTGCGACAGGTGTTCGGCCTGGCAGTCGCGGGTGCCCAGATGCACATCGGAAATCCACAGAGTACGCACGCGTTGCTTGCGCGAGGGACGTGACAGTTCGGCATGGGTCATGGGCAGGCTCCGGCGCAGTTTGCTGGAGACTGGCAGGCGCGGATGACAGATCGGTGGCAAAACCGTTACGAGTGATGGACCGCGGGGAATGAGGCACAATGCGCCTCTGCTCTGCGAGGACGCCTCTCCCCATGACCGCCGGCCCGATCCTCTCGCTGCGCCATTACCGCGACAGCCTGATCGCCCACAGCCACGAACACCCACAACTGGTGTTCGGCCTGCGCGGTCGCCTGGACTTCGAGGTGCAGGGGCATGGCGCAGGGATCGATCGACAGGGGTTGATCGTGGTACCGGCGGGCGCCCATCACACCTGCGCCAGCGATGGCGGCAGCGATTGCCTGGTGCTGGATGTACCAGGGGACCATTGGTTGCGCGAGCAACTGGGCGAACATGCAGATGCCAGCCGCCGCCTGCTCGACCGCCCCGCCGCACTGGGCCTGGATGAGCGCCAGCAACAGTTGGTGGACTGGCTGGCGACCAGCCCCATGCACGACCCGCTGATTGCCCGACAAGGGGCAGCGCTGCTGCTGGCCAGCCTCAACCCCACGGCGGCCGCCAGCGTCACAACCAGCCAGCGCCTGCCCTATGCCGCCTTCGATGCACATATCGAGCGGCATGCCGCCTACCCGCTGCAAGTGGCTGACCTGGCGCGCATCGCCGGGTTGTCCAGTGCCCGCCTGCATGCGCGCTTTACTGCGGAATGCGGGATGACGCCGATGGACTACATTCGCCAGCGGCGCTTGCTCAAGGCGCGACGGCTGGTGATGCAGACCTTGCTACCGATGGGAGAGATTGCGGCGCAGGTGGGGTACAGCTCGCAGAGTGCGTTTTCGGCGGCGATGTTGCGGGCGTTCGGGTGTACGCCGTTGGCTTTGCGGCGAGAGTCTGGCGACAAACCACACTAGCCTTGCGACAGAATGCATTCTCCTGAGCCTATACACTTGGCCTGTGCCGGCCCTTTCGCGGGTAAACCCGCTCCCACAGGTACTGCGCAGGCTTCGAAAGCGGTGCAGTAGCTGTGGGAGCGGGTTTACCCGCGAAGAGGCCGACACAGCCAGTAGAGATCTTGAGCAAGGACCACCCATGAACCACCGCACCGCCCTCGGCGCCCTGCACATCGGCGCGCTGTTCTTCGGCCTCACCGGCGTCTTCGGCAAACTGGCCGCCAGCGCCAGCCCGGTGATCATCGTCTTCGGCCGCGCCGCCTTCGCCGTGCTCGCCCTGGCCCTGTTCGCCAGCCTGGCCGGCCCGGGCTGGCAACGCCTGAGCGGCCAGGACGCCCGCCGCCTGCTGCTCGGTGGCGTGCTGCTGGCCGGCCACTGGGTCAGCTTCTTCATCGCGGTAAAGGTTGCCGGTGTGGCCATCGCCACCCTCGGCTTCGCCAGCTTCCCGGCCTTTACCGTGATCCTCGAGGGCCTGCTGTTCCGCGAACGCATCCGCCGCAATGAGGCTTTGCTGGTACTGCTGGTCAGCATCGGCCTGGTACTGGTCACGCCGGCATTCGACCTGGCGAGTGAAGCCACCGGTGGCCTGCTCTGGTCATTGCTGTCGGGGCTGCTGTTCTCCCTGCTGTCACTCACCAACCGCGCCGGCTCCGGCCGCCTGCCTGCAGTGCAGGCGGCGCTGTGGCAGAACCTGGTGGTGGGCCTGTGCCTGCTGCCGTTCGCGGTGCCGGACCTGGCCGGCGTAGCCACCATGGACTGGCTGTGGATCGCCCTGCTCGGCATCTTCTGCACCGGCGTGGCGCACAGCCTGTTCGTCGCCAGCCTGTCGGTGATCAAGGCGCGCACCGCCGCCGTGGTGTTCGGCATGGAACCGGTCTACGGCATCGCCGTGGCCTGGGTGGTGTTCGCCGAAACCCCCACCCTGCGCATGCTGCTGGGCGGTGCACTGATCATCTTCGCCATCGTGCTTTCCAGCCGCCTGGCCGCCGAACAACCGCCCAGGCAGCGGCCACTGGCCGAAAGCGCCTGACTCAGCGGTCGTTGTGACCCAGGTCACGCTGCGGGTCGATCTGGTCGCGCACCCGCTGCTTCAGCACCTTGGCTTCGGGGAAGCCACCGTCGGCTTTGCGCTCCCAGATCTGCACGCCATTGCAGGTAATGCGGAAGATACCGCCGGTGCCAGGCTCCAGGGCCACTCGGCCGAGGTCGTCGGCAAAGGTGCTGAGCAGTTCCTGGGCCAGCCAGGCGGCCCTCAGCAGCCATTGGCACTGGGTGCAATACGTGATGACAATTTCCGGTTTGCTGTCGGCCATGGTGAGGCATCTCCAGATGAGGGGCCGCTTATACTAGCGGTCTTTAGCCCACGGTTTGAGACTCACGATGCGCCGTTTGCTGTTCTGTTTCCTGCTCACCCTCTCCTCCTTCACAGCATTCGCCGCCGAACCGGCCAGGCCCAAGGTTGGACTGGTGCTGTCGGGGGGCGCGGCCCGCGGCCTGGCCCATATCGGTGTGCTCAAGGCCCTGGAGGAACAGGGGGTACGCATCGACGCTATCGCAGGCACCAGCATGGGGGCGGTGATAGGCGGCCTGTATGCCTCTGGCTACAGCGTCGAAGAGCTGGAAAAGCTTGCCACCACCCTCGACTGGCAACAGGCGTTGTCCGATGCCCCGCCGCGCAAGGACGTGCCGTTCCGGCGCAAGCAGGATGACCGCGACTTTCTGGTCAAACAGAAGCTCAGCTTTCGCGACGACGGCAGCCTGGGCCTGCCGCTGGGGGTGATCCAGGGCCAGAACCTGGCACTGCTGCTGGAAAGCAAGCTGGCGCACACCGCCGACACCCGTGACTTCGACAAGCTGCCAATCCCCTTCCGCGCAGTGGCCACCGACATTGCCAGTGGCGAAAAGGTGGTGTTTCGCCGTGGCCACCTGCCCCAGGTGATCCGCGCCAGCATGTCGATCCCGGCGGTGTTCGCCCCGGTCGAGCTGGACGGCCGGCTGCTGGTGGACGGCGGCATGGTCGACAACATCCCGGTCGACGTCGCCCGCGAAATGGGTGTGGACCTGGCCATCGTGGTCGACATCGGCACGCCGCTGCGTGACCGCAAGCAGCTGGCCACGGTAGTCGACGTGCTCAACCAGTCGATCACCCTGATGACCCGGCGCAACTCGGAAGAACAACTGGCCAGCCTGCACCGTGACGACATTCTCATCCAGCCACCGCTGACCGCCTTTGGCGTCACCGACTTTGGCCGCGCCAGGGAAATGATCGAGGCCGGCTACCGCGCCACCCGCCTGCTCGACCCGCGCCTTGTCGCCCTGCGCCAGCCCGAAGGTGACAGCAGCCTGGCCGTGGCCCGCTCGCCGCGCCAACGCACGCCGACGATCACCGCGATCAGGATCGAGAACGACTCCAAGGTCAGCGTCGAGGTCATCCGCTCGTACATCCGCCAGCCGATCGGTGCGCCGCTGGAGCTAGGTCGCCTGCAGACTGACATGGGCACGCTGTACGGCCTGGACTACTTCGACCGGGTGCAGTACCGCGTGGTACACAAGGGCGACGACAACACCTTGGTGATCAACGCTCGGGGCCGACGCGGTGGCACCGACTAGCTGCGCCTGGGCCTGAACCTGTCGGACGACCTGCGCGGCGACAGCGCCTTCAATCTGGGCGCCAGCTACCGGGTAAACGGCATCAACAGCCTCGGCGCCGAATGGCTGACCCGTGGCCAGATCGGCGACCAGCAGGAGTTGTACAGCGAGTTCTACCAGCCGCTGGACGTGGGCTCGCGCTACTTCATCGCACCGTACCTGGACTTCATCTCGCAGAACATCGAAGCCACCCTGGACAACGACCCGGTGGCCGAGTACCGCCTGGAGCGTTACGGCTTTGGCCTTAACGTGGGGCGGCAGATCGGTACCAACGGTGAAGTGCGCCTGGGCGTGGGCAAGGCCTGGGGAGAGGCCGAGGTGCGCATCGGCGACCAGGACCTGCCCAAGGTCAGTTTCAACGAAGGTTTCTACGAGCTGAAGTACTCGTTCGACACCCTGGACAACGTGTACTTCCCGCACAGCGGCGAGGACATCGGCCTGACCTTGCGCAAGTATGACCAGTCGCTGGATTCCGACCAGGATTACCGGCAGTGGATGTTCAACCTGGACAAGGCCATCAGCAGCGGGCCGAACACCTTCGTGCTGGGCGGGCGCTACGGGCGCACGCTGGATGATACCGAGGTGGTGACGTCGAGCTTCGTGCTGGGTGGCGCGCGGGAGCTGTCAGGCTTCCGCCAGGACTCGGTGTCAGGGCAGAACGTGAGCCTGATGCGCATGGTCTACTACCGCCGCCTGACGCCACGGGCCTACGTACCGCTGGACTTCCCGCTGTACATCGGCGGGTCGCTGGAGCGAGGGCGGGCGTGGAACAACGACAACGAGTTCGACAGTGGGTACATCAATGCAGCGAGCATCTTCCTGGGACTGGAGACGCCGCTGGGGCCCTTGAACTTCACTTATGGTGCCAACAGTGCGCATGAGCAGGCGGTGTACCTGAACCTTGGGCATACCTTCTAGGTGCCGGACACATTGTGGGAGCGGCTTTAGCCGCGAACACCGGCAAAGCCGGTGCCATACACCGCGTTGCATTCTTCGCGGGTAAACCCGCTCCCACAAGCCGCAAAGCGGCCCCAGCCCCCCTCAGGATTTCTCCAGGTTGGCCAGAATCTTGGCATGCACCCGCATGCACACCTGCAGCTCCGCCTCATCCACCCCGGTGAACAGCTCTACCCGCAGTTGATTGGCAATGGTCTCGATCTGGTCGATCAGCGGCTTGGCCGGCGGGCACAGCACTATCTTCTTCGCCCGCCGGTCCTCCAGCACCGCCTGCCGGCGTACCAGCCCCTGCGCTTCCAGGCTATCGAGCAGGCCTGCCAGGGTTGGACCTTCGACGCCCACGCTCTGGGCCAGCTCACGCTGGGTCGGGGCCTCTTCGAAACGGGCCAGGTGCAGCAACACCAGCCAGCGCGCCTGTGAAAGGTTGAGCCCGGCCAGGCGGCGGTCCAGCTCGGCACGCCAACCCCGGGACATCTGGGCCAGCTGCATGCCGAAGCGGTGTTGGTTGTCGGTCAGGGGCATAAGCAACTCATTGAATAGATCTAATTATTAGGCAGCTAACCATGGCCCGTCCCACGAGGCAAGGCTCGGGCACTCTGGAATGTTCGATAATCGTCAAAAAACATGACAAAGGTCAGCAGATGGCAGTTCTGCCTCCGATCCTGTCACCACTTACAGCTCGAACTCGGCCGCCAGCGCAGCCCGCACGCAGTACAGCACGCCCTCCGGCACCCGTCCCCCGAACAGCGGCGCAATCGCAGACACCGGTGGCAGCTCGCCCTCGCCATCGAGGAAGGCATCCTGCACTTCCATCAACAGGTCTTGCGGGAGGTCCAGGGCCTGTTCCAGGCTCAGTTCCTGGCGCCCCAGCGCCTCGGCCAGCAGGCTGTAGACGTTCTTCTCGCTGCAGTTGAGCTGGCCGGCGATCTGCGCCGGGGTCATGCCGGCGCGTGCCAGGCTGACCAGTTCGTGGCGCAGGTCGAGCACTACTTTCGGTGCTTCGTCAGTGCCACCGCTATTGTTCAGCACCTCGAGGAAGGCCTGGCCATAACGCTCCAGCTTGCGCGCGCCCACGCCGCTGACCTGGGCCATGTCGCTGAGGCTGACCGGCTGGCTACGCAGCATCTCCAGCAGCGTCGAGTCGGGGAAGATGACATAGGGCGGCACGCTGTGCTCCTCGGCCAGCTTGCGCCGCAGGGTACGCAGTGCTTCCCACAGCTCGCGCTCTTCGGCACGCACCAGCTGGCTGGCCGGGCTGCCGCCACTGGACGACGAGGTCCTGGCGGTGGTCTGCGGCTTGAGGTCACGGCGCAGCTGCAAGGTCACCTCGCCCCGCAGCAGCGGCCGGCAGCTGTCGGACAGGCGCAGGCCACCGTAGCCTTCCAGGTCGATATCGACCAGGCCGCGCGCCACCAGCTGACGGAACAGCGAACGCCACTCGACCTCGGCCAGCCCCTTGCCGACGCCAAAAACCGAGAGTTTTTCGTGGCCGAAATTGCGCACCTTTTCGGTGTCCTTGCCCAGCAGCACGTCGACCAGGTGCCCGACGCCGTAGCGCTGGCCGGTGCGGAACACCGCCGACAGCGCCTGACGGGCAGGCTCGGTGGCATCCCAGGTCTGCACCTGGTCGACACAGTTGTCACAGTGCCCGCACGGTTGCTCGAGGGTTTCGTCGAAATAGGCCAGCAGTGACTGGCGGCGGCAGCGGGTTTCTTCGCACAGGGCCAGCATGGCGTCGAGCTTGTGCTGCTCGATGCGCTTGTGGCGCTCGTCACCTTCGGAGTTCTGCAGCATCTGCTTGAGCATGACCATGTCCTGCAGCCCGTAGGCCATCCAGGCATCGGACGGCAGCCCGTCACGGCCGGCACGGCCGGTCTCCTGGTAGTACGCCTCGAGCGACTTGGGCAGGTCAAGGTGGGCAACAAAACGCACGTTCGGCTTGTCGATGCCCATGCCGAAGGCAATGGTGGCGACCATGATCAGCCCTTCCTCGTTGAGGAAACGGTGCTGGTTGGCCGCGCGCGTCTCGGCTGCCAGGCCGGCATGATACGGCAGCGCCGGGAAGCCCTGGTCACAGAGGAAGGCAGCGGTTTCGTCGACCTTCTTGCGTGACAGGCAATAAACGATACCGGCGTTGCCGCGGCGCTCGCCGAGGAAAGCCATCAGCTGCTTGCGCGGCGCCTCCTTGGGCACGATGCGGTAGAAGATGTTGGGCCGGTCGAAACTCGACAGGAAGCGTTCGGCGCCTTGCAGGTGCAGGCGCTGGACGATCTCTTCACGGGTGCGCATGTCGGCGGTGGCGGTCAGCGCTATGCGCGGCACATGCGGGAACAGCTCGGCCAACTGGCCCAGTTGCAGGTATTCGGGGCGGAAATCGTGGCCCCATTGCGACACGCAGTGGGCCTCGTCGATGGCGAACAGCGAGATATCCAGGTCGCGCAGGAAGTCGAGCATGCGCGGCTGCACCAGGCGTTCCGGCGCCAGGTACAGCATCTTCACTTCGCCACGGCGCAGGCGCCCGGCCAGGTCACGCTGCTGCTCCGGGGTCAGCGTGGAGTTCAGCGCGGCGGCCGGCACACCCAGTTCGTCGAGCGTGGCGACCTGGTCATCCATCAGCGCGATCAGCGGCGAGACCACCACTGTCAGGCCCGGACGCAGCAGCCCCGGTACCTGGAAACACAACGACTTGCCGCCGCCGGTGGGCATCAGCACCAGGGCATCACCGCCATTGGCCACGCAGTCGATGATCGCTGCCTGGCGCCCGCGGAAACTGTCGTAGCCAAAGACGTCCTTGAGAACGCGCTGAGCCTGTTCGAGCATGTGCAACTCCACAAATCGCCGTACCATCCCGGATACAGGCTGGACGAAAAACCCGCCCCGCACACGCCAAATGCGTAAGCGGTTTTTGCCAGGCGGCCGGCAAATCCTGCCCCTGGATGAAAAATCGCGGAGTATACCGCAGCACCGCCCCGCGCAGGGCACCACGGCGATAGACGTTCCCTTTACCCCGCTGCCGTCGCAAGGTGCTAGAATTCGTTATCGTTTATTCCCCAAGGTAGCCCTGTAATGTCCTTCGCCGAGCAACTGACCCGCCTGCAAGCCTTCCTCGACGCCGACGAGCTGCACGAAGAAGCGCTGGACTATGTCGCCGCCCACGGCTACCTCACCGCCCTGTCGATCAATGCCGAGGAAGTGCCCGAGCGCGAATGGATCGACGCCCTGTTCGCCGAAGAGCCGCACTACGCCAGCGACGCTCAGCGCACCGAGATCGAGGCCACCCTGGTGGCGCTGAAAGCGCACATCGCCCGCCAGCTGGCCAGCGACGACGAATTCGAGCTGCCGTGCGACCTCGACCTGACCGAAGAGCCAGACGATTCCGACCTGCGCGGCTGGTGCATCGGCTTCATGGAAGGCGTATTCCTGCGTGAAGAGGCCTGGTTCGAGAACGCCGAGGAAGAAGTCAGCGAGATGCTGCTGCCAATCATGGTCGGCTCGGGCCTGTTCGACGAACAGCCGGAGTTCGCCGACATCGCCAGCAACGCTAACCTGCAGGACGACATGATCGTACAGATCCCCGAAGCACTGACAGCGCTGTTCCTGCTGCTGCATGCCCCTGACGAAAAGCCGGCACTGCTCAAGCCACGTCACCACTAAGTCGCCTGTGCGCTACCTGCTGCTGGCCACCGGCTGGCTCAGCGTCGCGTTGGGGGTGTTGGGGATATTCCTGCCGGTATTGCCCACCACCCCGTTCCTGCTATTGGCGGCTGCCTGCTTTGCCCGCAGCTCGCCGCGCTTTCACCACTGGCTGGTCCATCACCCCAAGCTCGGGCCATGGATCCGTGACTACCTCAGTGGTGAAGGCATCCCCCTCAAGGGCAAGGTCTACGCCATCGGCCTGATGTGGGCCAGCATCGGTCTGTCGTGCTATCTGGTGCCCCTGTTCTGGGCACGTATCTTCATGTTGTCCAGTGCCGTCCTGGTAAGCCTGTATATCCTCAGACAGAAAACCCTGCACAAGCCAAAGTGACAATATTTTGTCGCCAAATATCACTTTCGCCTAATTCGTGCTTCCCTTAGCCGAAATGATTCTGGAACTCGGTTAAAGCCCTGTATTCATTGGCCTTAATGGAGTTTTTCGCCGCCATTTCCAGTGTTCATCTGCGAGCCTGTTAGATGATTTATTTATGTTATGGCAATTTTTTATGAATAAATCTTCTTGTCTATCGCGTTGAATGTACTTAGCTGTGTTATTAAAAACCTGCAACACTATATGAAATAACTTTATCGTCATTTTTTTGGCGATTAGCAGGATCAATTCCAAGATCAGGGAGATGTACCATGCGCGTTTTGAACCCCATCACCAGTGCATTATTGTTGGCCCTGGCGAGTGCCAACGTACAGGCGATGTCGATCACAGAGGCTGTCCAGAGCGCCGTGGACTACCACCCGCAGGTCAGCTCCAACCGCAACAGCAAGCTGTCTGCCGATGAAGATGTGAAGTTTGCGCGTGGTGGCTACTACCCTTCCGTGGATCTGGTTGCCGGCTATGGCCGCCAGCGTTCTGACAACACCACGACTCGTGCCGAGGGCAACCACAACAAGGAAACCCTCAACTACACCCAGTCCGAGCTGCGCCTGCGGCAGATGATCTTCGACGGCTTCAACACCTCGAATGAAGTGGGCCGCACCGAAGCGGTCTCCACCTCCCGCGCCTACTACACCCAGGCCGTTGCCCAGGATGTCGCTCTGCGCGCAGTCGAGGTGTACCTGGAAGTGCTCAAGCGCCGTGAACTGGTGACTCTGGCCAAGAACAACCTGCAAGCCCACCTGCGCGTCAACGACCAGATCGGCTTGCGCAGCGAGCGCGGCGTCGGCAGCACCGCCGACCTTGACCAGTCCCGCGCACGTCGCGCCCTGGCGGAAAACAACCTGGACACCGCCGAAGTCGACCTGGCCGATGCCGAGGCCAACTTCTTCAGCGTCGTCGGCCGCATGCCGGACGAGCTGGAAAGCCCGCAGTCCATCAAGGGCGAGGTGCCTGGCACCCTCGATGAAGCCCGCGACGGCATGCGTCAGAACAACCCGTACATCAAGTCTGCGCAGGCTGACGTCAATGCTGCCGAGCAGCAATACGAAGTGGCCAAGTCGACCTTCTACCCACGCTTCGACGCCATTCTGGCTACCGGTGCCAACAACAACACCGGTGGCGAGAAAGGCCACAACAATAACGACTGGCAAGCCGGCGTGGAGATGAACTACAACCTGTTCCGCGGTGGCAGCGACAAGGCTCGCCTGCAGTCCGACGCGCACAAGATCAACCAGGCCCTGGACATCCGCAACAACGCCCTGCGTGAGCTGACCGAAAACCTGAGCCTGGCGTGGAACGCCATGAACAACGCCAGCAAGCAGCTGCCGACTGCGCGTGAATACGCCGAGACCACCAAGCGCGTGCGTGCCGCCTATCAGGACCAGTTCGGCCTGGGTCAGCGCACCCTGCTTGACGTGCTGGACAGTGAAAACGAGCTGTACAACGCCGATCGTCGCTACACCGAGGTGCGTTATACCGAGGAGTTCTCGCGCTACCGCGTGCTGGCGACCATGGGCGAGCTGTTGACCAAGCAACGTATTTCGCTGCCGCCGGAAGCGCTGGCTACCACCGAAGTACGCACCGAGGCGCGTTTGCCTGATATGCGTTGATCGGGTTCGAGATAGCCGGGGCCGCTTTGCGGCCCCCTGCCCTCACTCACTACCATGGTTACGCTGGAACGTCTCCAAACCCATGGCCCTGATCTGCCCCTCGATCAACGCCTCGAACGGTGCCAGCAGCGCATCGAAACAGGCAGGCTGCTCCAACGCGTTCAGCGCTCCCACCACCGCCTCGATAGTCGATAACGCCCCCGCCTCCGGCGCCTTGCGCAAGCGGTAGCGTGAAGGCGCGACAGCCCCCAGGGTGACTCGCGGCAACGCCTCCAGCAACGGGTTCAGGTAGAGCAGCTTGCGCGCCTTGCGCCAGGTGCCGTCGGGCACGATCAACAGCAAGGGTTTGTCGTCCGTCTCGCCATAGGCAACCAACTCCTGGGCGTCGCCGCCCGGGAACAGCAGGGCCGGCCGGTAACCGGAAGTCGCCAGCAATTCGTTCAAGTCCTCGAACACCTCGCCTACCCGCAACTCGGCGTTGTTCAGGCCAAGGGCGGCCAAGCGGGCGGTATTCAGGGCATGGGCGGTTTCACTGGGGTGCTGCAGCAGGATGACGCGGGTACGGCTGTCGAGCGCAGGGATCAGTGAACAGAGGCAATGGTCGAGCGGGCGCTGGCAGCGCTCGCAGCGGGGTCTGGGCATGGGGTTCTCCTTGGCGGGAACAGTTTGCCACAGAACCGGGGCCCGCTTTGCGGGCCATTCGCCGGCAAGCCAGCTCCCACAGGATCACCACAGACCTGGGCCTTGTGCAATACCTGTGGGAGCTGGCTTGCCGGCGAAAGGGCCGCAAAGCGGCCCCGGCGATCTCAACGGTTGAACCGCTCTGCCAGGCTATGCAGGTATTCCGCCATGCGTTCCAGGTCCTGGCTGATTTCCGCGCCCTGCCTGGCCTGCCCGGCACTCTGGTCGCACAGGTGAGCTATGCGCACGATCTGCTGGTTGATGTCCTCGGCCACATGGCTCTGCTGCTCCGACGCCGTCGCCATCTGCTGGCTCATGCCGGTGATGCGGCTGACCGCCTGGGCAATCCCGCTCAACGCTGCCTGCACCGCCTCTACACTGTGCACGCTGTCCCGCGAGATCTGTTCGCCGCGGCTGGCGGTGCTGACCGCGCGCTCTGCCCCGGCGCGCAACGAGGCGATGATCTGGTGGATCTCCTCGGTCGAGGCACGGGTGCGCTGGGCCAGCGAACGCACCTCGTCGGCCACCACGGCAAACCCGCGCCCCTGTTCGCCGGCACGCGCCGCCTCGATGGCTGCGTTGAGAGCCAGCAGGTTGGTCTGCTCGGCGATCGAGGTAATCACATCGACCACGCTGCCGATCGACTGGGTCTGCTCGGCCAGGGCATTGACCGCCTGGCCGATGTCGTTGACCGCATTGCTCATGCTGCCCATGGCTTGCAGGCTCTGCATCGCCAGCTCGCTGCCCTGTTGCGCCAGCTGGTCGGCATCGCCCGCTGCGTGCGCCGTGCTCTGCACGTTGTGGGTAACCTGCTGGATGGTCGCCGCCATCTGCGCGATGGCGGCGGCGGACTGGTCGGTCTCGTTGCGCTGGCGGTCGAGCATCTGTGCCTGGGCATCGGACAAGTCGGACGACTGCGCTGCCCGCGACTTCACCCCGACCCCGGCATCCACCAGGCGGGTCAAGGCCGTTTGCAGGCGTGCTTCTTCACTGATGATGGCAAGATCCAGCTGGCCTTGCAGGCCTGGGTTATCACTGTAGGTCAGTGCCACCAGCGGGCTGGTGAAGGCCTTGGGATGCTCGGCCAGCGTGCGGCGGACCGCCTGGTTCTGCCGGTGCTCGACCAGATACCAGGCCAGCAGCAGGCTGGCCATCAGCACCCCGAGCGCCGCGTAGGGCGGTAGCCACAGGTAGCCCGCCGCCGACAGCAGGCCCGCACTTATCAATGGCCAACCGTGGCCCAGGCCATGCAGCAGGCGGGCCGCCCACGGCACCGGTGTGCGGCCGGCCCGCAGGCGCGCATACAACGCCTCGGCGCGACGGATCTGCTCGCGAGTGGGCACCGAGCGCACCGACTCGTAACCACTGATGCGGCCCTGCTCATAGATGGCCGTGACGTAGGCGCTGACCCAGTAGTAATCACCGTTCTTTGCCCGGTTCTTGACGACCCCCATCCACGGTTTGCCTTGCTTGATGGTTTCCCACATGTGGCCGAACACTGCCGGCGGCATGTCCGGGTGGCGCACCAGGTTGTGGGGTTGGCCGACCAGCTCGTCGTAGGTGAACCCGCTGATCGCCACGAAAGCGTCGTTGCAGTAGGTGATGCGGCTGTTGAGGTCAGTGGTGGAAATCAGGCGTTGATCGTTGGGAAAGGTTCTTTCGTGCTCAGTGACGGGCAAATTCATGCGCATCTTGGGCAATCCTTGCAGGATGAAAGGGAGGTAGACAGCAGCACACGCAAATTTGATATATAGCAGGACGCCATTATGTTGTCGGTCGACAGCACCAACAATTTAACGGGTGCCGACGAAATACAGCATATGCCGGGCTTCAGCCCACGTTGAGCTGGCTTTTGAGGAGGTCGCGGAAGGTCTGGATCAATGGCTCGCGGCTGCGCCCGCGGCGAATGATCAGCGAGAACGGTGCCTGGTAGCCGAAGGTCGACGGCGACAGCACGCGCAAGTCGCCCTTGTCGACCCAGGCCTGGGCATAGTGCTCGGGCAGGTAGCCGATGTAGGCCCCGGACAGAATCAGGATCAACTGCGCCTCCATGCTCTCCACCGTCGCCGCGCTGTGCTTGAAGCCATGCCGGGCCAGTTCGGCCTGGCTCCAGTAGCCACGCCCGACCATGCGCTGCTGGGTCACCACCTGCTCGGGGATGCGCCGTTCGGCATACAACGGGTGGCGGCTGCTGCAGTACAGCCAGTGCTGCTCACGGTACAGCGGCTGGTAGAGCAGCCCGCTCATGCGCGAGGAGAACGCCCCGATCGCCAGGTCCAGACGGTTGTCCTGCACGCCCAGTTGCAGCTCGTAAGGGCTGGATACCGACAAGTGAAGGTGTACCGCCGGGTGTTCCTGGCTGTAGGCGCCGATGGCTTCGGCCAGCGGCAAGGCCCTGTCACCGACCGTGGAGTCGATCACCCCCAGGTTGAGGGTGCCACGCAACTCGCCCTTGAGGGCGGCGGCGTACTGTTCGAAGCCGTCCAGCTCGGCCAGCAGGCGCAGGGTTTCCTGATGGAACAGCTCGCCCTTGCTGGTCAGGCTGAAGCCACCACGGCCACGATGGCACAGCACGATCCCCAGGGCACCTTCCAGCTGGCTCATGTAGGTGCTGATGGCCGAGGTCGACAGGTTCAGCTCGCGCTGGGCATTGGCAAAGCCCTGGTGGCGCACCACGCTGACGAAGATGCGCAGCAGTTTCAGGTCGGGCAAGGTCGAGGCCATGGTGCAACGGTTCCGCAGGGGGTATTAGCGCGCAGTCTAACCGCTCTGCCGCCTTTAGTTCAGAAATTCCTGAACTAAGTATTTGCCGGTAGCGATTTTTCCCCGGCACTACCTTCAGCAGACTTGGCCGAAATGTCCCTGCCCGCCGGCAAGACCACACCTGGAAGGCGCGCGGCGGCACAGGTTCGAACAAACAGAACAATCGACCGACTGATGAGGCCCACCGTGGACAAGATCCTCCACCAACCACTGGGCGGCAACGAAATGCCGCGTTTCGGCGGCATCGCCACCATGCTCCGTCTCCCCCACCTGCAAAGTGCCCAAGGCCTGGACGCCGCCTTCATCGGCGTGCCACTGGACATCGGTACTTCGCTGCGCTCCGGCACCCGTTTCGGCCCGCGTCAGATCCGCGCCGAATCGGTGATGATCCGCCCGTACAACATGGCCACGGGAGCTGCACCGTTCGACTCGCTGTCGGTGGCCGACATCGGTGACGTGGCGATCAACACCTTCAACCTGCTGGACGCCGTGCGCATCATCGAAGAAGCGTATGACGAGATCCTCGAGCACAACATCATCCCGCTGACCCTGGGTGGCGACCACACCATCACCCTGCCGATCCTGCGCGCGCTGCACAAGAAGCACGGCAAGATCGGCCTGGTGCACATCGATGCCCACGCCGACGTCAACGATCACATGTTCGGCGAGAAGATCGCCCATGGCACCACCTTCCGTCGTGCCGTGGAAGAAGGCCTGCTCGATTGCGAGCGCGTGGTGCAGATCGGCCTGCGCGCCCAGGGCTACACCGCCGATGACTTCAACTGGAGCCGCCGCCAGGGCTTCCGTGTGGTCCAGGCCGAAGAGTGCTGGCACAAGTCGCTGGAACCGCTGATGGCCGAAGTGCGCGAAAAGGTCGGCGGTGGTCCGGTGTACCTGTCGTTCGACATCGATGGCATCGACCCGGCCTGGGCTCCCGGTACCGGCACCCCGGAAATCGGCGGCTTGACCACCATCCAGGCGATGGAGATCATTCGCGGCTGCCACGGCCTGGACCTGATCGGCTGTGACCTCGTCGAAGTCTCCCCGCCTTACGACACCACCGGCAACACCTCGCTGCTCGGTGCCAACCTGCTGTTCGAGATGCTCTGCGTGCTACCGGGCGTAGTGCGTCGTTAATACCGCTATACCCCGGCAGGAGCCATGAGGGAGGGCCACAGAGGCCCGCCAACAACACGACAAGACCGCCGGGCGCCGTGAACCCGCCCGCGTGGTCGATCTCGCCATAATAAAGATAATCGGGAGACCCCCAATGGCCTTGGACATCATTGTTGTAATGATCTATACCGCCGGCATGCTCGGGCTTGGCTGGTACGGCATGCGGCGCGCGAAAACCCATGAGGACTACCTGGTGGCCGGGCGCAACCTCGGCCCGGTCCTGTACATGGGCACCATGGCCACCACCGTACTCGGTGGCGCTTCCACCGTCGGCACCGTACGCCTGGGCTACGTCCACGGCATCTCCGGCTTCTGGCTGTGCGCAGCCCTGGGCCTGGGCATCATCGCCCTCAACCTGTTGCTGGCCAAACCCTTGCTGCGCCTGCGCATCTTCACCGTGACCCAGGTGCTGGAACAGCGCTACAACCCGGCCGCACGCCAGGCCAGCGCCGTGATCATGCTGGCCTACGCACTGATGATCGGCGTCACCTCGACCCTGGCCATGGCCACCGTATTGCAGGTGCTGCTCGACCTGCCGTTCTGGGCCTCGCTGCTGCTGGGCGGTGGTGTGGTGGTGCTGTACTCGACCATTGGTGGCATGTGGTCGCTGACGCTGACCGACATCGTCCAGTTCGTGATCAAGACAGTCGGCCTGATGTTCATCCTGCTGCCGGTGTGCCTGTACAAGGCCGGTGGCTGGGACACCTTGGTGGCCAAGCTGCCGGCGGCCAGCTTCCAGCTGACCACCATTGGCTGGGACACCATCATCACCTACTTCCTGATCTACTTCTTCGGCATCCTCATCGGCCAGGACATCTGGCAGCGGGTGTTCACTGCCCGTGATGAGAAGGTCTGCCAGCGTGCCGGCACCACCGCCGGTGTGTACTGCATACTGTACGGCCTGGCCTGCGCCGCGATCGGCATGGCTGCGCATGTGCTGATGCCCGACCTGGCCAACCCGAATAATGCCTTTGCCGAGATGATCAAGACCACGCTGCCGGATGGCATCCGTGGCCTGCTGATGGCAGCGGCGCTGGCCGCCATGATGTCCACCGCCAGCGCCGGCCTGCTGGCTGCGTCCACCACCCTGACCGAAGACCTGCTGCCCAAGCTGCGTGGCGGCAAGGCGTCGAGCCTGGGCGTCAGCCGCCTGTTCACCCTGCTCACCGGCCTGGTGGTGCTGGGCATTGCGCTGGTGGTGAACGATGTGATCAACGCCCTGACCCTGGCCTACAACCTGCTGGTCGGCGGTATGCTGATCCCGCTGATCGGGGCGATCTTCTGGAAGCGCGCTACCACCGCCGGGGCTATCGCCAGCATGTCGCTGGGCTTTGCCACCGCGCTGCTGTTCATGTTCAAGGATGGGCTGGAGGCCAATACGCCGATCTACTACAGCCTGGCAGTTGGTCTGGTCAGCTTTGTGGTGGTCAGCCTGATGTCGCGTAAATCGGTAGCGGCGGTTAAGCTGGCCTGATAGGTCCCGGTTGCCTGTACTGGCCCTTTCGCGGGTAAACCCGCTCCTACAGGAATATCACAGGCCTCGAGTGCTGTGGGTTACCTGTGGGAGCGGGCAAGCCCGCGAAGAGGCGGTACAGGCAACACACAACTGGCAGACACAAAAAGGCCGCTGCACCCACCCAGGTGCAGCGGCCTTTGTCTGTATCAGCGACGACGCGGTTGGCGTTTGCGCTGCTCTTCATCAGTCGGGATCGGCACCGGCTGCAAGGGTGGTGGAATCAGCCCCAAGGCGACAGCCAGGTCATGGAGCCAGTTGGACAGTGGTTTATTCATAATGCCCCCTTGACGGGTCAGCCTCACGGCAATTCAATCCTGCGATGTTTCATACAGATCATAGCCCTATGTCCTGTATTACGCATGCCTCTAAAGCTACAGATACGGGCCATTTTGATACGGATCAAGCCGTAACGGCGCATTCCGACGACTGGTTAATCGTTTCGCTTTGTTGCAGGTCGATCCAGGCCTGCAAATTTGCCCCGCGCATGCCCTGGGGCCACATCAACCAGGTGACCGCCTGATCGAACGGTGCCTGCAGGTGGTGCACCCGCACCCGGTCGCGCCCGAGCAGACTGTCGAGCATCGACCTGGCCATCATCGCCACACCCGCGCCGGCGATCACGCAGGCCAGCATGCTCTGGTACGACTCGATCTCCATCACCCGGCCCATGGGCGTATGGGCATGGGCATACCAGGCCTCCAGGCGCATGCGGTACGAGCAGCCCTGGCGGAAGGTGAACACCGCCTTGCCGGCCACATCCTTGGCAGTGTGTACCGCCGGGTGCTCGGGGCTGGTGATCAGCACCAACTGCTCATCGCAAAGCGGCACGCCATCCAGCCCGGCCAGGCTCGGTGGCCCATCCACCAGGGCCGCGTCCAAGGTGTGGTTGAGCAGGCCTTCCAGCAACTCACCACTGGGCGCCGCACGCACCTGCAAGTTAACCGCCGGGTAGGCCTGATGATAACGCGCCAGCAACCCCGGCAAATGGGTCGCCGCCGTGCTGTACATGGTCCCCAGCACGAAGTCCCCGGCCGGTTGGCCGCCCCGCACGGCGGCCAGCGCCTCGTCGCGCAAGGCTGACAGGCGGTTGGCGTAATCCAGCAGCACCTTGCCCGCGGGCGACAGCTGCAGGCGCTGGCGCTCGCGCAGGAACAGCTCGACACCCAGTTGCTCTTCGAGCTGGCGCAAGCGCGTCGACAGGTTCGACGGCACCCGATGCAGGCGCTCTGCGGCGCGGGTGACCGAACCTTCCTCGGCCACGGCCTGGAAGATACGCAGTTGGCTGAATTCCACGGCATTCTCCAAAACAGAACAACTTGATCATCATTATTCAATTCTATTGAAAAAGAAACCGACCTAACCTGCCAGCCATCGCTTACATCCGCGCAGGAGACTTGTCATGTCGCCACTCATTCAACTGCTGGCCAGCGCCGTGGCGCTGATGATGGCCATGGGCATCGGCCGTTTCGCCCTGACCCCGCAGCTGCCGCAACTGATCGCCGAAGGCCAGTTCGACCTGACGGTCGCCGGGCTGGTGGCCGCGGCCAACTACCTGGGTTACTTCATCGGCGCGGTCGATGCCATGTTCGCCCGCTCGCCGGGCCAGGTGCGCCTGCGCCTGCACGGTGGGCTGTGGCTGTGCGTACTGCTGACCCTGGCCTCATGGGCCGCAGACGGGTTCTGGAGCCACCTGCTGCTGCGCTTCGGCACCGGCGTGGCCAGCGCCTGGGTGCTGGTGATGATAACCAGCCTCAGCCAACAGGTGGCCAATGCCGACAACCGCCAGCGCCTGGGCGCCCTGGTGTTCGCGGGGCCCGGCCTGGGCATTGCGCTGACTGGTTTGTTGGCGCTGGTGGCGCATTTGTGGGGGCTCGGCTCGGCAGCACTGTGGCTGATCTATGCCGTGGCCGCGCTGGTGATGCTGCTGGCGGTGCGGCCTTGGCTGCCCAGGGCGCTGCAAGCCGCGCCGGTATCGCCCGCTACACACCTGGGCCCGACCCGCAGTGTCGGCATCGGTCGCCTGGGGCTGGTATATGCGCTGTATGGCGTAGGTTACATCCTGCCGGCCACCTTCCTGTCGCAGATGGCCAACCAGCAGTTCCACGGGCAGTGGCTCGCAGACCTGTTCTGGCCGGCATTCGGCCTGGCGGCGGCGCTGGGGGTTCTGCTCGTGAGCCTGCGGCGTGGCGGCCGAACCGCGACCTGGCTCACCGCCACCCTGTGGCTGCAGGGGCTGGGTGTGCTGGCCTGCCTGATGGGCGGAGGTGTCGGGCTGGCGTTGGGCGTGATGCTGTGTGGCGGGCCGTTCCTGGCCTGCATGCAGCTGGTGATGCAACGTTCGCGGGAGCTGGCGCCGCATGCCACGCAGCGCAATGCCGGGCTGCTGACAGCCTGCTTTGCCCTGGGGCAGTTGAGCGGGCCGCTGCTGGCAGCGGTCAGCAGCCATTACAGCGGCGGGCTGCAGCCGGCGCTGATGGTGGCCGCGGGTGGGTTGGTGGTGGCTGGGGGGCTGGTGCTGTTTGGCAGCGCTGCACAGCAGGCCAACGCCTGTCAGGCCAAGGCTGCATCCTGAATCGTAGCTGCCTGTGCCGGCCTCTTCGCGGGTAAACCCGCTCCCACAGGTACTGCACAGGCCTTGAAGATTGTGCGGCCCCTGTGGGAGCGGGTTTACCCGCGAAGAGGCCGTAACAGGCTAGAACTCACCCCACAAACTTACGCAACTGCTGCTTCACCCAAGGCTCGGCACTCACCAGCACCACCCCCAGCAGCACCATCAACGCGCCAACCACAAAGTTCAGGCTAAGCGGCTCATCCAGCAACAACACGCCAAAGGTCACCCCGAACAGCGGGGTGATGAACGAGAACACTGCCAGGTTCGACGCCAGGTATTTGCGCAGCAACCAGAACCAGGTCAGGTAGCTGATGAACGACACCACAATCCCCTGGAACAGCACGCTGCCCATCGCCAGCGGCGTCAGCGTCACCGCGCCGATCTGGCCGCTGAGCAAGGCAATCAGCAGCAAGCCGGCAAAGCCCACCGCCAGCTGATAGAACAGGGTCAGGGTCGCCGGTGCTTCCGACAGCCGCGAGCAGCGCACCACCACCGTAGTCGCCCCCCAGGCCAGCCCGGCGATCACGCCAAAGGCATCCCCCAGCAGAGTGCGGCCATCCATGTGCTCGAACGACATACCGCCGGCAAACGCCATGGCAATGCCGCCGAACGCCAGCAGGATCCCAAGCCATTGCAGCAGCCGCAGGCGTTCGCTGGGCAGCCTGAAATGCAGGCCCAACGCGGTAAACACCGGCGCTGTATAGAGAAACACCGACATGTGCGCCGCCGACGTCAGCTTCAGCCCCTCGGCAATGAACAGGAACTCCAGGCCGAACAATCCGCCCGCCACCACCCCGGCACGCCAGGTGCTGCCGACCTGCTCCCAGCCCCCGCGCCAGCACAGCATCAGGCCCACCAGCACGGCGGCGATGCCGTTGCGCAGGGCCGCCTGCATCACCGGCGCGATATCGATGGCAGCAGTCTTGATCAGGACCTGCTGGCAGCCCCAGATCAGGCACAGCCCCAGCATCACCTGGAAGGCAAAGGCGTCAGGGTTCTTGCGGGCCGCGCTCATGAGCGGGCCTCTGCGATGGTCATTGGCATGGGCGAGGGCTCGGCAGTTATTCAGGAACTACCGATTATCGGGTTTCCATGGCCACCCTTGCCAGCCTCAAAACGACCTCAGGCGATCTGTGCCTTCGCCGACACCTGCTCGAAGGTGGTTTCATCCAGCGCATCCTCCTGCTCGTCCAGCACCTGGCGCGGGTGCTCGAAGCCGGGGATGGTGCTGTCGATCAGGCTCATCAACCGCGAGCCTCGTTCGGTCAGCACGAAATTCTCGCCATTACCACCATCTTCTTCGGGTCGGGTTTCGATGAAACCACGCTCGAACAACAGCCTCTCGTACTCGCAGGCACGGGTTTTCAGGTGGTCCAGGTCGCCCACCGGCTCCCCCTTGGCAGCCAGTGCCGCAGCGTGCTGCTCGGCATAGGGGCGTGGCGTGAAGCTGTGACCGGCGCCGTTCTGCACCTCGTGCAGCAAACGCTCGATCAGGTCCCAGTCGTAGGCGATGCTCATGGCTACGGGCTCCTGCTGTGGACGGAAGGGGTACACAGGTTGGGACCTGCCGAGGTTGCCCGGCGTTCCGAAATATCTCAGCGCTGGCGTTTTTGCGCTTGCATGTACTGGCGCAGCAACTGGTTGATCCGGGTCTGGTAGCCGCTACCCTGCTCTTTGAACCAGGCGAGGACATCGGAATCGAGGCGAATGGTCACCGTCTGCTTGGCTGGAACACGCAGCTCAGCCTCGCGGAAGAAATTTTCATCCAGCTCAGGAATATCCGAGGTATCAATAGCCTGGTCGTCCTGTCGAGCCAGGCGACTCCAGTCAGTTTTCGATGCTTTGGTCATAATGTCTGGCCTCCCATTTGGTCCGTATTTACACCTGTACATACGACACCTCCTGATCCAGGCCAAAGCTAGGGAGCGATCGCACACTCTTCAATAGCTTCAGGAGGTTTTGGGAAAGGGATTACAACCTGGAGGGAAGTGGCCTGGCCAAATGGCTCACAAGGCTAGGTCAGATGCCCAGCTGGGGACAGGCTGACCATGAAGTGCCACCGGTCGAAGGCGCTGAACTAACGGCCAGGCACATGCCTCCACCGGGCATCACCACCGCCGGAGGTAGGAAGGATGAAACTGCTGCTGCCCATTGCCTGTGCCACTGCCCTGTCCTGCGCCCTGCCCGCCTGGGCCTGCACACCGGAAGAAGCAACGCAGAAACGCGAAGAGCTGGCCGGGTTGGTCACCCAGTTGACCGAGCAGAACCCGCAGAAGGCCAAGGAGATCAATGACGAACTTCAAGGGATGGAGCTGGGGACGGCGAGCAAGGATTTGCCCGACAAGTGTCAGCTGATCGACAAGCGGATCAAGGAGTTGAAAGAGGCGGAGAAAAAGGCTGAATAGTGGTCGCCTGTGCTGGCCTCTTCGCGGGTAAACCCGCTCCCACAGGGATCGCACAGGCCTGGAAGCCTGTGGGGTCGCTGTGGGAGCGGGTTCACCCGCGAAGAAGCTAACACCGTTACCGAGCGTTACTCAGCCGCAGGCCTGCGCTTCTTCAGCGGCGCCAGGCCGTCAGCGCTGGCCAGCGGTGCATTGGCCTTCGGCTTGGCGGTTGGCTTGCGCTTGGCGGCCGCCTTCTTGTCACCGGTCTTCTTCTCGACCTTTTTCTTCTTGCTGCCAGCCGCCTTGCCCGAGGCCTTGACCTTCTTAGGCCCGTTGTAGGTGCCCTTCACTTCCTTGATCACCCGGCGCTCGAACTGCTGCTTGAGGTAGCGCTCGATGCTCGACATCAGGTTCCAGTCGTTGTGGGTGATCAGCGAGATCGCCAGGCCTTCGCCACCGGCACGGCCGGTACGGCCCACGCGGTGCACGTACTCGTCACCGCTGCGCGGCATGTCGAAGTTGATCACCAGGTCCAGGCCGTCGATGTCCAGGCCACGGGCCGCAACGTCGGTAGCCACCAGCACCTTGGAGCTGCCCTGCTTGAAGCGGTCCAGGGCCAGCTTGCGGTCCTTCTGGTCCTTCTCGCCGTGCAGCACGAAGGCCTTCACGTCCTTGGCCACCAGGTGGCCGTAGATGCGGTCGGCCAGCGCGCGGGTGTTGGTGAAGATGATCGCCTTGTCGAAGGTTTCGTTGGCCAGCAGCCACTGCACGATCTGCTCTTTGTGCTGGTCGTGGTCGGCGGTGATGATCTGCTGGCGGGTGCCTTCGGCCAACTGCGAGACGCTGTTGAGCATCAGGTGCTCTGGGTCTTTCAGCACCTTGCCGATGATGTCGCGCAGGGCCGCACCACCGGTGGTGGCGGAGAACAGCAGGGTCTGCTGGCGGTTCTCGCACTCCTTGCACAGGCGCTCCATGTCCTCGGCAAAGCCCATGTCGAGCATGCGGTCGGCTTCGTCGAGGATCAGCACCTGCACGTGGGACAGGTCGAGGTTGCCGGCATTGAGCTGCTCGAGCAGGCGGCCCGGGGTGCCGATCAGCACGTCCGGCACCTTGCGCAGCATGGCGGCCTGTTCCTTGAAGTCTTCACCGCCGGTAACCAGGCCCGACTTGATGTAGGTGAACTGCGAGAACAGCTGTACCTGCTTGAGGGTCTGCTGGGCCAGCTCACGGGTCGGCAGCAGGATCAGCGCGCGGATCTCGACGCGGCGTTCGCGCAGGTCGACCAGGCGGTTGAGCAGCGGCAGCACGAAGGCCGCGGTCTTGCCGCTGCCGGTCTGCGCGGTCACGCGCAGGTCACGCCCTTGCAGGGCCAGGGGGATGGCCGCGGCCTGCACCGGGGTTGGCTCGACAAAGTTAAGCTCGGCCACGGCTTTAAGCAGGCGTTCATGCAGGGCGAATTGGGAGAACACGGAGGTAACCTCAGGCAAGTGCGGAAAATTCAGTTGCATAGGGTAACGTTTTCTGCCGCCTTAGCCGAATTTCTTTTGGCAACTTTGTCGCCATCCGCGCTCTAATGGCGCTTCGTTTGGCAACAAAGACTGTACGCAAGCCCATGGATATCCAACGAATCTGGCGTGACTCCCTCGACCTGTGGGGCACCCTTGACCAACATCCGATGCTGCACGCGGCCATCGGCCTGGCGGTGCTGCTGCTGGTTTCCCTGGTCATCGGCCGCCTGGCACGCTTCCTGGTGTTGCACGGCGCCCGCCTGCTCGCCCGCCAGCCAGCGCTGAAGTGGCTGGACGACCTGCGCAACAACAAGGTTTTCCACCGCCTGGCACAGACCACGCCGTCACTGGTGCTGCAGTTCGGCCTGAAACTGGTGCCCGAGCTGTCCGACACCGCCCAGCACTTCCTCGGCAATGTCGCCCTGGCCTTTACCCTGCTGTTCATGACCATGGCGTTGTCGTGCCTGCTGGATGCCCTGCTCGACATCTACGCCCGCACCGAACACGCCCGCACCCGCTCGATCAAGGGTTACGTGCAACTGGCCAAGATGATGCTGTGGATCTTCGCCTCCATCGTCATCGTCGCCACCCTGATCGACCGCTCGCCACTGTTGCTGCTGTCGGGTCTGGGTGCCATGTCGGCGGTGCTGCTGTTGGTGTACAAGGACACCCTGCTGTCGTTCGTCGCCAGTGTGCAGCTGACCAGCAACGACATGCTGCACGTGGGCGACTGGATCGAAATGCCCCAGGTGGGCGCCGATGGCGATGTGGTGGACATCACCCTGCACACCGTGAAAGTGCAAAACTTCGACAAGACCATTGTCTCCATCCCCACCTGGCGCCTGATGAGCGAGTCGTTCCGCAACTACCGCGGCATGCAGCAGTCCGGTGGCCGACGCATCAAGCGCAGCCTGTTCATCGACGCGGCCGGCGTGCGGTTCCTGACTCGCGAGGAAGAACAGCGGCTGAGCCAGGTGCACTTGCTGGCCGACTACCTGGCCGGCAAGCGCCAGGAGCTGCAGCGCTGGAACGAGGCCATGGGGCCGGTGGCCGAGCTGTCGGCCAATCGCCGCAAGCTCACCAACATCGGCACCTTCCGAGCGTTTGCCCTGGCCTATCTGAAGAATCATCCCAACGTGCACCCGAACATGACCTGCATAGTGCGGCAGATGCAGACCACCGCCGAGGGCGTGCCGCTGGAGATCTACTGCTTTACCACCACCACGGTGTGGGCGGATTACGAGCGGATTCAGGGGGATATCTTCGACTACCTGCTGGCGGTGTTGCCGGAGTTTGGCTTGAGCCTGTATCAGCAGCCGAGTGGCAACGACATGCGGGCGGGGTTGAGCGGGCGTGTATCGCAAGAGCCTGTGCCGCGTCGGCTGGAAGACATGAGCGAGGCTTGATATTGCCGGGGCTGCTTCGCAGCCCATCGCCTGCAAGCCAGCTCCCACAGAGGTCACGCAGATCGTGAGATCTTCGTTGTACCTGTGGGAGCGGCTTTAGCCGCGAAGAATCCAACGCGGTGCATGGCACCGGCTGCGCCGGTGTTCGCGGCTAAAGCCGCTCCCACAGGGCCCCTGCTAATTCAATGAGTTATGTGCAGTTCGATGAGAGCTGGCTTGCCGGCGATGGGCCGCAAAGCGGCCCCAAATTGTTTGACTGACAGGCATTACGAGGGTGGTGTTTAAGCAGCCCTTTTCGTGCCAGGGCCGAGTCAGGTGTGCGCATTCATGGTTGTCGAAAGCCGGTTGCTCCCGCGCCCATGGACCATGCAGTACAGCGCACCGGCCAGGATCAACCCCATCGCCCAACTGATATCCGCCCCCAGCCACTCAGCCACGAACCCCGTGTAGAACGACAGCTTCATGAACGGGATGGTACCGATGATCGACACGGCGTACACCGCCAGGCTTCGACGATTGAAGCATCCATAACGCCCCTTGGAGTCATACAGCGCCCCCACATCATAGCGGCCCCTGCATACCCAGTAGTAATCCACCAGGTTGATGGCGCTCCATGGGATCAACAGGTACAGCTGGCCGATCAGGATGTCGGCAAAGAACGTATCGAAATTGTATTGGGTGGCGATGGCGATCAGCGTTGCCGCTGCGGTCAGGCCAGCCATTACCAAGGCCTTGGCCGTCGCTGTCACACGCCGGATGGCCTTGAAGGCACCAAAGATCGTGACCGACGACATGTAGGCGCTGTACAGGCACAGCACGTTGTACTGGATCACCCCCAGCGCTATCACTGCCAGCGCCAACGGCGCCCACGGGCCGAACAACGCGGCAATGGCTGTGGCCGGGTCATGCCCCAGTGCCGACGGCAATGCCACTGCCACCAGCGCGCCGAGTGCCATCATGGCGAAGGAGCCCAGCGCACAACCGCAGTAGGTGGCCCAGAACGTGGCGCGTGGGTTGACGTTGGCCGGCAGGTAGCGCGAGTAATCGGCTACATAGGGGCCATACCCCAGCGTCCAGGAGGCCGACTGGGCCACGATCAGGTTGAAGGCGGTGAACGAGAAGCCGGTACTCACTGCCGTCGTGGTTGCCATGTCGCCGGGGTGCAGCAGGATCAGCACCAGGGCGCCCGCAAAAACCAGCGTGGACAACAGGCTCATCCACGCGCCCAGGCGGTGGATCAGCTCGTAGCCGACAAAGCCGATAACAAAGGTCAGCAAGCCGACCACCACGATCGCCTGGTCATCGCTCATGGGCACCAGCGCCTGCAAGGCACTGCGCATCAGCACGCCGCTGGCGGCGAGGAACAGGACTGCGGCCGTGACCATCACCAGCAGAGGGAGCGCGGCACCATGGACACCGAACTGGGCCCGGCTCTGGATCATCTGTGGCACGCCCAGGTGAGGCCCTTGGGCAGAATGCGCGGCCATGAACACGGTGCCGATGAGGTTACCGACCAACAGGCCCAACAAGGTCCAGCCAAGGCTTAGCCCCGATGCAATGCCCAGGGTGCCGACCATCAGCGCGGTTATCTGGAAATTGGAGCTGAACCAGATGGTGAACAATCGTTTAGGCGTGCCATAACGCTCTGCGTGTGGGACAAATTCGATACTTCGCGTTTCTAGCTTCACGCCGGTCTCCCGATTTTGTTTTCCGGATTATCGGGTAGGGACCGGCGGAATTTGGGTTCAGTAACGAACGCGTCATAGCTGACTGCGCCATGGCTTGCTTGATAACGTCAGGGTACCCAGGCGGCTCATCCACACCGACGCCAGGATCACTGCCCCGCCGATGAACAGCCTGCCCAATGGCTCGTCCTGGTTCCAGATCAGTAGATTGAGCAGCAACCCTACCGGCACATGCAGGTTGTTCATCACCGCCAGCGTCCCGCCCGAAACCATGCAGGCGCCCTTGTTCCACCAGTACAGCCCCAGCGCCGTCGGGCACAGGCCCAGGAACAGCAGCACCAGCCACTGCACATCGGTGGTCGGCAGGTGCTGGGCGTTGCCGAACAGCAGGAAGGCCGGCAACACCACGAGCAAAGCCCCCAGGTAGAAATAGCCGAAGCGCTTGTAGTGCGGCAGGTCGCTGGGGTGGCGTGCAACCAGATGGCGGTACAGCACCTGGCCGGCGGCGTAGGTGAAGTTGGCCAGTTGCAGCAGCAGGAAGCCGATGAAGAACTCGCCGCTGATGGTGTCGAAGCGGATCACCGCCGCGCCGGCCACCGCCACCAGCGCTGCCAGCAGCGCCCACGGGTTGAAGCGCCGGTTCATGGCGTCTTCGATCAGCGTCACGTGCAACGGCGTGAGAATGGTGAACAGCAGCACCTCCGGCACGGTGAGCACGCGAAAGCTCAGGTACAGGCAGACGTAGGTGATGCCGTACTGCAACGCGCCGATCAGCAGCATAGAGCGCATGAAGCGCGGCTCGACCTGGCGCCAGCGGGTCAGCGGCAGGAACACCAGGCCAGCCAGCACCACGCGCGCGAGCACGGCAAAGTAGCTGTCGACGTGCCCGGCCAGGTACTCGCCGATCAGGCTGAAGGAAAACGCCTGGATCAGCGCGACGATTATCAGGTAGCCCATGGTTGCCTCTCGTGGATCAAGGCCGCGACCTTAGCGGGTTGCGGCAAATGAGTTCAACCATGAGGAATGTAAGGGCTGTGCCGGCCTCTTCGCGGGTAAACCCGCTCCCACAGGGACACCACAGGCCTCAGGTGCCGTGATATCCCTGTGGGAGCGGGTTTACCCGCGAAGAGGCCGGCACAGGCACCCATGAGATTCCAGGCATAAAAAAAAAGCCCGGCCATGCAGGCCGGGCAGGTACACCCAAAGGAGCAACAACAGGTGTCAGGGTTGGGAATTCGCTAAGCCTCAGGCCACCGCCGCCAGCTTGGCCTTGGCCTGGTTGACGCCCTTCTCGTGGAAGTCAGCGCTCATGTTCAGGCCTTCGGCATGGATGAAGTCGACATCGTGAATGCCGATGAAGGCCATTACCTGGCGCAGGTACGGTTCCTGGTGGTCGCTGGTGGCGCCGGCGTGGATGCCGCCACGGGCAGTCAGGACGATGGCGCGCTTGCCGGTCAGCAAACCCTGCGGGCCGGTGGGGGTGTACTTGAAGGTGATGCCGGCACGCAGCACATGGTCCAGCCAGGCCTTCAGGGTGCTGGGGATGGTGAAGTTGTACATCGGCGCAGCCATCACCAGCACGTCGGCGGCGAGCAGTTCATCGGTCAGTTCGTTGGAGCGGGCCAAGGCGTCCAGTTCCGCCGCACTGCGCTGTTCTTCGGGCTTCATCCAGCCACCCAGCAGGTTGGCGTCCAGGTGCGGCACCGGGTTCACGGCCAGGTCGCGCACACTGATCTGATCGGCCGGGTGGGCGGCCTGCCACTGCTGGATGAAATCACGGGTCAGCTGACGGGAAACGGAATCCTGCTGGCGGGCGCTGCTTTCGATGATCAGTACGCGGGACATTGGGGTGCCTCCATCGGCAAAAAGGGTTGCGATTCGATGGAGGTGAGATTACGGGTTGACCTATCGATAAAAAAGCGTAAAAAATGGGTTCAATCTATCGATTTATCAGTTTATTCTGCACTGCAGTTCAAGGCGATCCGTAGTTTGATGATCTGCCGGTTGAACTTGGCAGTGACATCGACGCTTTTACCGGCCGGTACGTTCACCCGGCGCACCCTTGGTGCCTCGGGGCCATTGCGGAAGGTCACCTTGCACGCGGCCGGTACCTGCCCATAGTTGTTGAGGGTGATGGCGCCAATGTCATAGGCCGTGTCATAGGCGGTGTAGTCGAGCTTTACCCCGGTCAGTTCCTTCTCAACGTCGATGGGATAAGCCATGGCCCCGAGGGGCAGGCACATCAGTATTGCCGCACAACATTTCTTCATTGGCCGCTCTCCTTGAAAGAGCGCAGCTTAGGACAACAGGAGCGAAAGATGAAAGCGCCGCGCGTAACCCTTGACCAGTGGCGAACCCTGCAGGCAGTGGTCGATCACGGTGGGTTTGCCCAGGCCGCCGAGGCACTGCACCGCTCGCAGTCATCGGTCAGCTACACCGTGGCCCGCATGCAGGAGCAACTGGGCGTGCCGCTGCTGCGCATCGACGGCCGCAAGGCGGTGCTCACCGAGGCCGGCAGTGTGCTGCTGCGCCGTTCGCGCCACCTGGTCAAGCAGGCCAGCCAGCTCGAAGACCTTGCCCACCACATGGAACAGGGCTGGGAGGCCGAGGTACGCCTGGTGGTGGATGCCGCCTACCCCAGTGCCCGCCTGGTCCGCGCCCTGGCCGCGTTCATGCCGCAGAGCCGTGGCTGCCGGGTGCGCCTGCGTGAAGAAGTGCTGTCTGGCGTCGAGGAAGTGATGCACGAAGGCATCGCCGACCTGGCCATCAGCAGCTACAGCATCGGCGGCTACCTGGGCGCCGAACTGAGCGCGGTGGAGTTCGTCGCCGTCGCCCACCCCGAACACAGCCTGCACCGCCTGGGCCGCGAACTGACCTTCCAGGACCTGGAGAGCCAGTTGCAGGTGGTAATCCGCGACTCGGGCCGCGCCCAGCCGCGCGATGTCGGCTGGCTGGGTGCCGAGCAACGCTGGACCGTCGGCAGCCTGGGCACCGCCGCTACCTTTGTCAGCAGTGGCCTGGGCTTTGCCTGGCTGCCCCGCCACATGATCGAGCGCGAGCTACGCGAAGGCGTGCTCAAGCCGTTGCCGCTGGATCAGGGTGGCAGCCGCCACCCACTGTTCTACCTTTATTCGAGCAAAGAGAAGACCTTGGGCCCGGCTACGCAGATTCTCATCGACCTGCTGCGCAATTTCGACACCGCGCCATTGGACGTGCCCTTCGCAGCCCCCCCGCAAGCCTGAGAGGACCGCGCCCATGGCCTATTTCGAACACGAAGGATGCACACTGCATTACGAGGAATACGGCCAGGGCGAACCCCTGGTATTGCTGCATGGCCTGGGCTCCAGCTGCCAGGACTGGGAGCTGCAGGTGCCGGTGCTCAGCCGCCATTACCGGGTAATCCTCATGGACATCCGCGGCCACGGCCGCTCCGACAAGCCACGCGACGGTTACCAGATCGCCACCTTCAGTGCCGACCTGCTGGCCCTGCTCGAACACCTGCACACCGGCCCCGTGCACATCGTCGGCCTGTCCATGGGTGGCATGGTCGCCTTCCAGTTCGCTGTCGACCACCCGCAGTGGCTGCGCAGCCTGTGCATCGTCAACAGCGCCCCCGAGGTCAAGCGTCGCACCCGCAGTGACTGGGTGTGGTGGCTCAAGCGCTGGGGCCTGGCGCGCCTGCTCAGTGTCGAAACCGTCGGCAAGGGCCTGGCCGAGCGGCTGTTCCCCAAACCGCAGCAGGCCGAACTGCGGCACAAGATGGCCCAGCGCTGGGCACGCAACGACAAGCGCGCCTACCTCAAGAGTTTCGACGCCATCGTCGACTGGGGTGTGCAGGAACGCATCGGCCAGGTTCACTGTCCTACCCTGGTGATCGCAGCCGACCAGGATTACACCCCGATACAACTGAAAGAACGCTACGTTGCCCTGATGCCTCACGCCAGGCTGGTGGTCATCGACGATTCCCGGCACGCTACACCCCTCGACCAACCCGAGGTCTTCAACCAGACCCTGCTGCAGTTCCTTGCAGCCGCTTCCACCTCTCAAGGATCTTTGAGCCCATGCTGAAAAAACTCCTGCTCACCGCCTGCTCGGTCGCCTTCGCCACCAGCGTCATGGCCTCCGACAAGACCCCGCACGTACTGCTGGACACCAGCTTCGGCCAGGTCGAGATCGAGCTCAACGCCGAGAAGGCACCGATCAGTACCAAGAACTTCCTGCAGTACGTCGACAGCGGCTTTTACAACAACACCATCTTCCACCGCGTGATCCCGGGCTTCATGGTCCAGGGTGGCGGTTTCACCGAGCAGATGGTGCAGAAAGAAACCCAGGACCCGATCAAGAACGAGGCCGGCAACGGCCTGCAGAACACCCGTGGCACGCTGTCGATGGCGCGCACATCCAACCCGAACTCGGCCACCAGCCAGTTCTTCATCAACGTCGCCGACAACGATTTTCTCAATCCGGGCCGCGACGCCGGTTACGCCGTATTCGGCAAAGTGACCAAGGGCATGGAGGTGGTAGACCAGATCGTCAATTCACCGACCACCGTCAAGAAAGGCATGCGCGATGTGCCAGCCGATCCGGTCTACATCAAGTCCGCCAAACGCATCGACTGACCGCAGGTTTCACAGGGACGTGAAAACCTTCCGGGGTCGGGTAGCACAGGAGTCTTGTCACCCATGCTGTACCGCCGTTTCGAGCAACTGATCGACATCTTCCGCGACGCGCCCAGCGAGTCGCCACCTGGCCAGGTGTGGCCGTTCTACCTGTACTACCTGCGCCAGGTGTGGCCGAGCTTTCTCGCCCTGCTGGTGGTGGGCCTGTTCGCCTCGCTGATCGAGGTGGCGATGTTCAGCTACCTCAGCCGCATCATCGACCTGGCACAGGGCACGCCCAATGCCAGTTTCTTCAGCGAACACAGCGGCGAACTGATCTGGATGCTGGTGGTGATCCTGCTGTTGCGCCCGATATTCTTCGGCCTGCACGACCTGCTGGTGCACCAGACCATCAACCCCGGCATGACCAGCCTGATCCGCTGGCAAAACCACACCTATGTACTCAAGCAGAGCCTGAACTTCTTCCAGAGCGACTTCGCCGGGCGCATCGCCCAGCGCATCATGCAGACCGGCAACTCACTGCGAGACTCTGCGGTGCAGGCGGTGGATGCGCTATGGCACGTGCTGATCTACGCCATTACCTCGCTGGTGCTGTTCGCCGAGGCCGACTGGCGCCTGATGCTGCCGCTGCTGCTATGGATCGCAGGCTACATCGCCGCGCTGTTCTACTTCGTCCCCCGGGTGAAGGAGCGTTCGGTGATTTCCTCCGACGCCCGCTCCAAGCTGATGGGCCGCATAGTCGACGGCTACACCAACATCGCCACCCTCAAGCTGTTCGCCCACACCGACTTCGAACAGCAGTACGCGCGCGAAGCGATCCGCGAACAGACAGAGAAAACCCAGCTGGCCGCACGCGTGGTCACCAGCATGGACGTGGTCATCACCACCCTCAATGGCTTGCTGGTGGTCGCCACCACAGGCCTGGCGCTGTGGCTGTGGAGCCAGTCGCTGATCACCGTCGGCGCCATCGCCCTGGCCACCGGCCTGGTGATCCGCATCGTCAACATGTCGGGCTGGATCATGTGGGTGGTCAACGGCATCTTCGAGAACATCGGCATGGTCCAGGACGGCCTGCAGACCATCGCCCAGCCGGTCACCGTCACCGACCGGCCCAACGCACCGGCGCTCAAGGTCAGCCGCGGTGCGGTGCGTTTCGATGATGTGGACTTCCATTACGGCAAGGCCGCCAACGTGATCGAAGGGCTCAGCCTGGACATACGCCCGGGCGAGAAGATCGGCCTGATCGGCCCCTCGGGGGCAGGCAAGTCGACCCTGGTCAACCTGCTGCTGCGGCTGTATGACGTGCAGGGCGGGCGCATTCTCATCGACGGCCAGGACATTGCCGAGGTAAGCCAGGCCAGCCTGCGCGCGCAGATCGGCATGATCACCCAGGACACCTCGCTGCTGCACCGCTCGATCCGTGACAACCTGCTGTATGGCCGCCCCGATGCCAGCGAGGCCGCGCTTCATGAAGCGGTGCGCCGGGCCCGCGCCGACGAGTTCATCCCGCAGCTGTCGGACGCTCAGGGGCGCACCGGTTTCGATGCCCATGTGGGCGAGCGCGGGGTCAAGCTGTCGGGTGGCCAGCGCCAGCGCATCGCCATTGCCCGGGTGCTGCTGAAGAATGCACCGATCCTGATCATGGACGAGGCCACTTCGGCGCTGGACTCGGAGGTAGAGGCAGCAATCCAGGAAAGCCTGGAGACGCTGATGCAGGGCAAGACGGTGATCGCCATTGCCCACCGGCTTTCCACCATCGCCCGGATGGACCGGCTGGTAGTGCTGGACAAGGGGCGGATTGTCGAGAGTGGCAGCCACAGTGAACTGCTGGAGCAGCAAGGCTTGTATGCCCGGTTGTGGCATCACCAGACCGGGGGGTTTGTCGGGGTCGACTGATTCCTGTACTGGCCTCTTCGCGGGTGAACCCGCTCCCACAGGGACCGCACAAATTTCACGGTCTGTGCAGTACCTGTGGGAGCGGGTTCACCCGCGAAAGGGCCGGCACAGGCAATATGAATGGATCAGTCCCGGCGATAGGGCAACATTCCCCTGGCCTCCTCGGCATACGCCCGCACCCCTTCCCGCTCCTGCGCCAGAAAATCCTCTACCGCCCGCCGCAGCCCCGGGTGCAGCAGGTAGTGCCACGACCGCGTCAGCACCGGCTCGAAGCCGCGAATCAGCTTGTGCTCCCCCTGTGCCCCGGCATCGAAACGCTGCAGCCCTTCGGCAATGGCAAAGTCCATGCCCTGGTAGAAACAGGTTTCGAAATGCAGCCGGTCGAATTCGTCCAGGCACCCCCAATAACGGCCAAACAGGCTGTCGCCCCCCACCAGGCTCAGGGCCATGGCCACATCACGGCCACCCTGCCGCGCCATCACCACGCGCAACGCTTCGGGCATGCGCTCGGCAAGCAGGCTGAAGAACTCGCGTGTCAGGTAAGGCGCACGGCGGCGCACCGCGTAGGTATTGGCGTAGCAGCGGTAGACGAAATCCCACTGCGCCTCATCCAGTTCAGCCCCACGGTACCAGCGGAATTCAATACCGTGCCCGGCCACCTGTTCACGCTCCTTGCGCATCTGCTTGCGCTTGCGCGAACTCAGACTGTCGAGAAAATCCTGGAAGTCACGGTAGCCGTGGTTGCGCCAATGAAACTGGCAGCCCAGGCGCTCCATCCAGCCCGGCTGGCCGGCCAGCTGTTCGTCCAGCGCCGGCTCGGTGAAATTGATGTGCGCGCCAGACAGCCCGCCCTTGGCCAGGTACTCCGGCAACGCCTGCAGCACCAGCAGGCCATCGGCTGGGTCGGCGGCGAGCAGGCGTGGGCCGCTGACCGGGCTGAACGGCACGGCACCGAGCAGCTTGGGGTAGTAGGCAATGCCGGCCCGCTCACAGGCATCGGCCCAGCCATGGTCGAACACGTACTCGCCAAACGAGTGCCATTTGCGGTACGCCGGCAGCAGCGCCCGTACCCGCCCGTCACGTTCCAGCACCAGGTGTTCGGCGGCCCAGCCGGTGTTGCGCGCGACGCTGCCGCTGTCCTCCATGGCGCTTAGAAACGCATGGCGTAGAAACGGTTGGCCAGCGGGCACCAGGGCATCCCAGGTGGCCGCCGGAAGATCACGCAAATGAGCAAGGCTGTACAGGCTGGTCACGGTTTCGGCTCGCTGTTTCAAGGTACCCAGTATCCCCAAGGAAGGCCCACCACTCAAATCACGATAGCCGGGACAGATCCTTTTATTCTCAATTACTTAACCGCAGTGCCACCAATTCGACATTAATCTGTCATTCGCCCCCGCAATACTTGCGCCTGTTTTCCGGAACCCCAGAACCTGTCTATTCAGGCCCTTTCCGAAGACATGCCAACACAGGGGCGGGCGCTTGAGCCTCCCCATCTTATTCAACAGGGAGAACCTTATGCGTCTTGTTTCTACACTTACCGGAGTGAGCCTCACCGGCATGATGCTGGCTCTGAGTACTCCGGCCAGTGCAGCTGTCGACGCCAAGCTGCTCGAAATGCTCCGCGCCAATGGCTCGATCAACCAGGCGCAGTACAACGAACTGCAGGCGGACCTGGCTCAAGAAACCAAGGAAAAGGCCGCTCAGAAAGCTCAGTCCGAACGGATGAGCTCCTTTGAACAGAAAGTGGCATGGGCCGCCAAGACCCAGGTCAAGGGTGATTTGCGCCTGCGTTACGAAGACGTCAACGTCGACGACCCGAACAGCAGCAGCGGCAACCAGGACCGCCAGCGCGTGCGTGCCCGTGTCGGCTTCTACAGCGAAATCAACCCGCAGGTCGACGCGGGCATCCGTATCGCCACCGGCAGCAGTGCCGACCGCCGTTCGACCAACCAGAGCTTCGACAACTACTTCGACAAGAAGTCGCTGTGGGTCGACCAGGCCTACCTCGACTGGCACCCGACTGCAGTTCCCAACCTGCACCTGATTGGCGGCAAGATGGCGCAGCCATGGGTGAGCATGGGCGACATCATCTGGGACAGCGACATCAACCCGGAAGGCGTGGCAGCCACCTACAAGACCGACCTGGGCGGGGCCGAAGTGTTCGCCAGCGCCGGTCAGTACACCCTCAAGGACAACGTCGATGGCGACGGCGTGCAATACAAGCATGACGCACAGGTCTATCACGGCCAGTTGGGCGCCAAATTCGCCCCGGCAGACGTGCTCAAGCTGACCGTAGGTGCCAGTATCTATGGCTACGACAACGACAAGGAAGCCACCATCCTGCAGTCGTTCGGCAACACCACCAACGAGTTCAACCTCGTGGAAGGCTTCGGCCAGCTGGACTTCACCGGCTTTGCCATCCCGCTCTCTGCTTACGGTCAGTATGTGAAAAACACCGAGAGCACCGATGGCGAAGACCAGGCCTGGTTGGCAGGCCTGAAAACCAAGGTCGGCGCCTGGAGCCTGGACTACAACTACCGCGACGTGCAGCGTAACGCCGTGGTCAGCCTGTTCACCGACTCTGACTTCGGCAACGGCTTTACCGGTTCGCGCGGGCACAAGTTCAAGGTCGGATATGAAATCGACAAGAACTTCTCCCTGGGCGCTGCCTACCTGATGGCCAAGACCGACCTGTCGCAGTTGCCCAACAGCGATGCCGATGTAGATACCCTGCAGGTAGACTTGGAAGCCAAGTTCTAAGCAAAACCCTGCACTGCTTCACCTGAAGCGGGAAATGCCGACCCCATCCGGCATTTCCCGCTTTTTTTGCCTGTGAAAAATGCACCGGCCTCTTCGCGGGTAAACCCCACAGGGCCCCCACAGATCTCAGGGCCTGTGGAGTACCTGTGGGAGCGGGTTCACCCGCGAAGAGGCCGATACTGGCTTGCGCTCAATCAGCGCTTGCGCAGAACCACGCTACCTATCGAATACCCCGCACCAAACGAGCTCAACACGCCCAGCGAGCCCTTGGCCAGGTCGTCCTGGTAAAGGTGGAAGGCAATCACCGACCCCGCCGAACTGGTGTTGGCATAACGGTCGAGAATCACCGGTGCATCTTCTTCGGCCACTTCACGCCCCAGCAGCTTCTTGACGATCAGGTGGTTCATGCTGAGGTTGGCCTGGTGCAGCCAGAAGCGTTTCACATCGCTGGGTTGCAGCCCGTTTTCCTGCAGGTGCTCACCGATCAGCTCGGCCACCTTCGGGCACACCTCGCGGAACACCTTGCGGCCTTCCTGGATGAACAACTTGTCCGCCGCGCCCTCGCCCTCTTCCGCCGCGCGGTTGAGGAAGCCGAAGTTGTTACGGATGTTGTTGGAAAACTCGGTCCACAGCTTGCTGCTGACGATGTCGAACTGGTGCGCCGAGGTGGCCTTGTCGGCACGTTCGAGCAACACCGCAGTGGCAGCATCACCAAAGATGAAGTGGCTGTCGCGGTCACGGAAGTTCAGGTGGCCGGTGCACACCTCCGGGTTGACCATCAGCACCGCGCGCGCCTGGCCCAGGGCCACGCTGTTGGCGGCGGTCTGGATGCCGAAAGTGGCCGACGAGCAGGCCACGTTCATGTCGAAGGCAAAGCCCTGGATGCCCAGCGCCTGCTGCACTTCGATGGCGATGGCCGGGTACGGGCGCTGCAGGTTGGAGCAGGCGACGATCACCCCGTCGACATCGGCCGCCGTGCGACCGGCGCGCTCCAGGGCCTGGCGGGCGGCGGCCACGGCCATTTCGCAGAGCACCGACGGTTCGTCGTTGGAGCGCTCGGGCAGACGCGGTTTCATGCGCTGCGGGTCGAGAATGCCGGCCTTGTCCATGACGAAGCGGCTCTTGATGCCCGAGGCCTTTTCGATGAACGCCGCATCGGACAGCGGCGCCGCCTCGACTTCACCGCGCTCGATGGCGGCGGCGTTGTCCTGGTTGAACTGCTGCGACCAGGTGTTGAAGGACGCCACCAGTTCTTCGTTGGAAATGCTCTGGGCCGGGGTGTACAGGCCGGTGCCGCTGATCACGACGTTATGCACGGTCGTTCCTCTGGTCAAAGGCCATCGCCACGGGGCGCTGGCTGGAAACATGACAGGTTAATGGCACTTTAGTACCAATTTATAGGCGAGGGCTGCGCCCTCGTTCGCGGGCACGCCCGCTCCCACAGGGGTTGCGCCGCTCCCGAGGACACTGCTGTACCTGTGGGAGCGGGTTTACCCGCGAAGGGGCCGCCAGGTGGCCCCAAATTGCATCAATATTGCCACAACTGCGGAAGTTTAGCCCTCCACCTGGCTCCATTGCTTGCTCAATCGCTTGTCGGAAATCGGCACCTTGGTCCCCAATTGCTGGGCAAACAGCGAAACCCGATATTCCTCCAGCCACCAGCGGTACACCGTCAGTTGCTCATCACGCTTGCCTTCCTGGGCATGCTTGTCGGCACGTGCCTTGTACTGCGCCCACAGGTTGGCCAGCTCACCGCTCCACACCCGGTCCTTCTGCACCTGCGAACCCAGCTTCTCCAGGCGCAGTTCCACCGCCTTGAGGTAACGCGGCAGCTCCTTGAACCAGGCCCCGGGGGTTTCACGCACGAAGCCTGAGTACACCAGGTTGCCGAGCTGTTGCTTGATATCGTTAAGCGCCACTGCCTGGCTCAGGTCGATCTTGCCCTTGAAGCGCTTCTGCAGCCCATGCCACAGCTTCAGCACTTCCAGGGTCTGCCGTGCCAGGCGCTCGGCATGCTCGGCCCAGCTGCCGCGCTTGCGCTCGGCCAGGCCAGCCAGGGCCGCCCCATCGCGTGGCAGCGGCTGTTCGCCTTCAAGGATGCAGCTGTCCAGGCTGGCCAGCAAAATGTCCTCGACCAGCGCCTCGACCCGGCCCATTTCACGGTACAGCAGGCCCAGCTCGGTCAGCCCCGGCAGCTTGCCGCGCAGGTACTTGGCCGGCTCGGCCAGCTGCTGCAGCAACAGGCGCTGCAAGGCGCGGCGGTGCTGGAATTCGGCCTCGGCCTGGGTCGAGAAGCGCCCTTCGCGCACGGTGCCGCCCTCTTCCACCAGTGCCGGGTACACAGTCATCGACAGGCCGGCGATCTTCTGCTGCGCGGTCTGCTTCACCTCGCTGAAAGCCTTGGCCTGCACCGGCTGCTCGCTCTTGGCGTCACGCGGCACGGCCAACGCTGCCTGGCTGGCTGCTGCAAAGCGCGCGGTCAGCTCGGCCAGGTCGCGACCTTCACCCAGAAACTTGCCCTGGCCATCGACCACTTCGATGTTCATGCGCAGGTGGCCTTCGACCAGGTTGACCGACTCGTCCCATGCCTCGTCGGGCACACGGGCGCCGGTCATGCGCAGCAGTTCCTGGCCCAGGGCCTGCGGCAATGCGCCCTGGCCGAAGGTCATGCGCGCCAGCGAGGCCTTGACGAAGTCCGGCACCGGCACAAAGTTCTTGCGCAGCGCCTTGGGCAGGTTGCGCACCAGCGCCACGCACTTGGCTTCCAGCAGGCCGGGCACAAGCCATTCCAGGCGCTCACCCGGCAAGCTCGGCAGCAGCGGCGCCGGTACCCGCACGGTCACGCCATCGCGGGGGTGCCCGGGCTCGAAGTGGTAACTCAGCGGCAGGCGCAGTTCGCCCACCTGCAGGCTGTCGGGGTACTGCGCGGCGGTGACCTCGCTGGCCTCACGGGCCAGCACGTCTTCCTCGCGCATGATCAGCAGGTTGGCGTCCTTCTGGCTGCCCATGCGGTACCAGCTGTCGAAGGTCGCCGTCTGGTGGATTTCCGCCGGCAGACGCGCTTCGTAGAAGGCATATAGCGTCTCTTCGTCGGCCAGGATGTCACGGCGACGGGCCTTGGCCTCCAGCTCGTCGAGCTCTTCCAGCAAGCGCTTATTGGCCGCCAGGCACTTGGCCCGCGACTGGATTTCGCCACCCACCAGGCCTTCGCGGATGAACAGCTCGCGCGAGGTGACCGGGTCGATCGGGCCGAAATGCACCGGCCGACGGCCGACCAGGATCAGCCCGTACAGAGTGATCTGCTCGTAGGCCACGACCTGCCCGCGCTTCTTCTCCCAATGCGGTTCGAAGTGGTTCTTCTTGACCAGGTGGCCGGCCAGCGGCTCGATCCAGTCCGGCTCGATCCTGGCCACCATGCGGGCGTACAGCTTGGTGGTTTCGACCAGTTCGGCCGCCATCACCCACTGTGGGCGCTTGCGCCCCAGGCCCGACGACGGGTGCACCCAGAAGCGCCGCTGGCGGGCGCCCTGGTAGTCGCCCTCTTCGGTCTTCTGGCCGATCTGGCTGAGCAGGCCACTGAGAATGGCCTTGTGCATTTTCGGGTAGTCGGACGGGTCCTTGTTCACTGTCAGCTGCAGGTCACGGCAGATCAGTGCCAGCTGGCGATGGGCATCGCGCCATTCGCGCAGGCGCAGGTAGTTCAGGAAGTTCTTGCGGCACCAGTTGCGCAGCGGGTTGGCGGTCAACGCCTGGCGCTGTTCCTCGAAGCCACGCCACAGGTTGACCAGCGCGGCGAAGTCGGAATCCACGTCCTTCCATTGCGCGTGCGCCTGGTCGGCGGCCTGCTGGCGCTCCGGCGGGCGTTCGCGCGGGTCTTGCACCGACAGCGCACTGGTGACGATCAGCACTTCCTGCAGGCTGCCCAGGCGGGCGCCTTCGAGCAGCATGCGGCCCAGCCGCGGGTCGATCGGCAGGCGCGCCAGTTGGCGACCGATCGGCGTCAGCTGGTTTTCGCGATTGACCGCCGACAGCTCCTGCAGCAGGTTGAAACCATCGCTGATGGCCTTGCCATCCGGCGGCTCGATGAACGGGAAGGCGTCGATTGCGCCCAGGCGCAGGTGCAGCATCTGCAGGATCACTGCCGCCAGGTTGGTGCGCAGGATCTCCGGGTCGGTGAACGCCGGCCGGCTGTTGAAATCCTCTTCGCTGTACAGGCGCACGCAGATACCCGGCTCGACCCGGCCGCAGCGGCCCTTGCGCTGGTTGGCACTGGCCTGCGACACGGCCTCGATGGGCAGGCGCTGCACCTTGGCGCGGTAGCTGTAGCGGCTGATGCGTGCGGTACCGGTATCGATCACGTAGCGGATGCCCGGCACGGTCAGCGAGGTTTCCGCAACGTTGGTGGCCAGCACCACACGGCGCCCGGTGTGTGGCTGGAAGATGCGCTGCTGCTCGGCCGGCGACAGGCGCGCGTACAACGGCAGGATCTCGGTGTGGCGCAGTTGCGCCTTGCGCAAGATCTCGGCGGCATCACGGATCTCGCGCTCGCCCGGCAGGAAGATCAGCACATCGCCGGGGCCCTTGCCCTCACTCCGCTCGTGGTGCGCCAACTCGTCCAGCGTGGCGAGGATGGCCTGGTCGACGGTGAGGTCGTCCTCGATCTGGTTGCCCTCCTCGTCCTGCTCGCTGGTTAGCGGGCGGTACCAGGTTTCCACCGGGAAAGTACGCCCGGACACCTCGATGATCGGCGCGCCGTCGAAGTGTTTGGAGAAGCGCTCCAGGTCGATGGTCGCCGAGGTGATGATCAGCTTCAGGTCCGGGCGCCGGTGCAGCAGGGTCTTCAGGTAGCCGAGCAGGAAGTCGATGTTGAGGCTGCGCTCGTGGGCCTCGTCGACGATGATCGTGTCGTAGCGCTCGAGGAAACGGTCGTGTTGGGTTTCGGCCAGCAGGATGCCGTCGGTCATCAGCTTGACCAGGGTGTTGGCGTCGCTCTGGTCTTCGAAACGCACCTGGTAGCCGACCAGCCCGCCCAGCGGCGTGCCCAGTTCTTCGGCGACCCGCGCGGCAACGCTGCGGGCGGCGATCCGGCGTGGCTGGGTGTGGGCGATCAGGCCATGGCTGCCACGGCCCAGTTCGAGACAGATCTTCGGCAACTGGGTGGTCTTGCCCGAGCCGGTTTCGCCGGCGATAACCAGCACCTGGTGCTCGGCCAGGGCCTTCTTGATTTCGTCACGCTTGGCAGCGATTGGCAGGCTGTCGTCGTAGCGCACGGTCGGCACGCTCTGCTGGCGCGCGGTGACCTGGGCGCAGGACGCCTGGACCTTTTCCACCCACTGCGCCAGCTTCGCCTCGTCGGGGCGCTTGCGCAGTTCGTGCAATTGCCGGCGCAGGCGATGGCGGTCGGCGATCATGGCGTGGTCGAGGTTTTGCAGCAGTTTGTCGATGGCGTGGTCAGTCATGGGGCTTTTTAGTGATGCAGGTGGGCCTGCTTTTTCATGATCGGCATTCGGAAAGTTGGGCGATTGTCGCAGATTTGCCGGTTCTCTGCTGCCTGTGACGGCCTCTTCGCGGGTAAACCCGCTCCTACAGGGACCGCACAACACCCAGCCTTGATGCAATCCTGTAGGAGCGGGTTTACCCGCGAAGAGGCCAGGTGCAACGGCACAAATGTTTAGCCAGGTGCGATGTAAAGGTTGCCATTCACTGCTTTAATCAACCTTACGCCGCATGTGAGTATCAAAGGCATGACTCCCGTCCAGCCCATCGCCCCACCGTCGTCCCGCCCTTCGCAAGCGAAGGCCCGGCGCCGTGCCGGTGAGAATCCGCTGGTCCACATCATCCTCGCCTTCTGGGCCCTGTGGCACTGCCGTCACGCACGCCCACCGGATTTCTCGCTCACGCCGTTGTGACCAGACCCGGCCGTCTTCCGGCCGTTTGACTCAGCCGGGCCGCCAGCATGCGCGGTGGCCCGTGCGCCCGTGAGCGAATCCATCATGCACTTTGCACCTGTAGAGCAGGCCAGCCGTTTTCTGGCCGACAACCCCGATATCGAACTGTTCGAACTGTTCATCCTCGACGCCAATGGCGTGCCGCGCGGCAAGCTGCTGCACCGCGACGAACTGTTGGCCGTGTACCAGACCGGCCGGCCGCTGCCCAGCACCATTCTCGGCCTGACCCTGAACGGCGACGACGTGGAAAACTCCGGCCTGGTGTGGGACGTGGGCGATATCGACTGCCGCGCCTACCCGCTTGAAGGCAGCCTGGTGCGCCTGCCCTGGCGCCGGGTGCCGACCGCCGCGGTGCAGGTGAGCATGCACCCGAACGAGGGCCTGCCAGCCAGCATCGCCGACCCGCGCCATGTGCTGCTGCGTACCATCGAGGCGTTGAAGGCCGACGGCTACCATCCGGTGATGGCCTGCGAGCTGGAGTTCTACCTGCTGGACCAGCAACCTGATGCCCAGGGCCGCCCGCAACCGGCACTGGACAATGACGGCGGCCGCCCACGCACCACCCAGGTGTATGGCCTGCGCGAACTGGAGCAGATCGAGCCGTTCCTTGCCGACCTCTACGCCGCCTGCAAGGCCCAGGGCATCCCGGCGCGCACGGCGATTTCGGAATACGCCCCCGGCCAGGTGGAAATCACCCTCGAGCACGGCGACGCTCTGCAGGCGATGGACCAGGCCGTGCGCTACAAGCGCCTGGTCAAAGGCATTGCCCATGCCCATGGCATGCAGGCCTGCTTCATGGCCAAGCCGTTCGCGCAACTGGCCGGCACCGGCATGCACATGCACCTGAGCCTGGCCGACAGCGCCGGCAACAACCTGTTCGCCAGTGAAGACAAAGCCGGTACCCCGCTGCTGCGCCAGGCCGTGGCAGGCATGCTGCGACACCTGCGCGACTCGCTGCTGCTGTTCTGCCCCAACGCCAACTCGTTCCGCCGCTTCCAGGCCAACAGCTATGCCCCGCTGGCGCCAACCTGGGGCGTCGACAACCGCACCGTGAGCCTGCGCATACCGGGCGGTCCGGCCAACAGCCGGCACGTGGAGCACCGCATCTGCGGCGCCGATGCCAACCCCTACCTGGCCGCTGCGGCGATCCTTGCCGCCAGCCACTGGGGCATTCGCCAACAGCTGGACCCGGGGGCACCGGTGGAAGGCAATGGCTATGCCCAGGCCACCGAACACCTGCCCACCGACTGGCTGACTGCCCTCGACGCCCTGCAGCATTCGAGCTGGGCTCGCGAAGCACTGGGCGAGGACTTCCTTGGCGTATACCTGAAGGTCAAGCGCGCCGAGTACCGCCAGTTCATGGCCGAAGTCAGTGAGCAGGACTGGCGCTGGTACCTGCACCAGGCCTGATCCCCGGATAACAAGGAACACCCATGAATGCAGCATTGAACAAAGGGCCGGCGCAACGCGCGCCGTCCTACTACAGCGCCACCCTCAACGACCACACCGAGTACCCGCAGCTCAAGGGCACGGTACAAGTGGATGTGGCGATCATCGGCGGCGGTTTCACCGGCGTGGCCACGGCGGTGGAGCTGGCCGAGCGTGGCCTGAAGGTGGCCATCGTCGAAACCAACCGCATCGGCTGGGGTGCCAGCGGGCGCAACGGCGGCCAGGTCACCGGCAGCCTGTCGGGCGACGAAGCCATGCGCACGCAGATGCGCAACCGCCAGGGTGCCGAGGTCGATGACTTCATCTGGCACTTGCGCTGGCGCGGGCACCAGGTGATCGAGCAGCGCGTGGCACGCTACAACATCGACTGCGACCTCAAGCGCGGCCACCTGCACGCGGCCATGAAGCCCTCGCACATGGACGAGCTGCGCGCATTCGAAGCCGAGGCCCGGCGGCGCGGCATGGGCGAGCAGGTGCAACTGCTGGACCGCGATGGCGTGGCCGAGCACCTGCAAAGCCCGCTGTACCTGGGCGCGCTGAAAAACCTGCGCAACCTGCACCTGCACCCGCTCAACCTGTGCCTGGGCGAGGCCCGTGCCGCCCATGGCCTGGGGGCGCTGATTTTCGAAAACTCCGAAGTGCTGGACATCGTCCACGGCCCGCGCCCGGCGGTAGTCACTGCCCACGGGCGGGTCGAGGCGCGCCAGGTGATGCTGGCCGGCGATGTGTACCACAAACTGGAAAAGCGCCAGCTCAAGGGCAAGATCTTCCCGGCCATGGGCGGCATCGTCACTACCGCACCGCTGGGGGAACTGGCCGAACAGATCAACCCGCAGGACCTGGCGGTGTACGACTGCCGCTTCGTCCTCGACTACTACCGGCTGACCGCCGACAAGCGTCTGCTGTTTGGCGGTGGCGCCAACTATTCCGGCCGTGATTCACGGGATATCGAAGGCGAACTGCGCCCGTGCATCGAGCGCACCTTCCCGGCGTTGAAAGGCGTGCCGATCGAGTTCCAGTGGAGCTGCGCCATGGGCATCGTGGTCAACCGCATCCCGCAGCTGGGCAAGCTGTCGGACAACGTTTGGTATTGCCAGGGTTATTCGGGGCACGGCATTGCCACCAGCCACATCATGGGCGAGATCATGGCCGAGGCGTTGACCGGGACGCTGGAGAAGTTCGACACCTTTGCCCAGTGCAAGCATGTGCGGGTGCCAATGGGGGAACTGCTGGGGAACCCGCTGTTGGCGGCAGGGATGTGGTATTACCAGATGCTGGAGAAATTGCGCTGATTTTACCGGCCTCTTCGCGGGTAAACCCGCTCCCACAGGTATTGCACAACCCTTGAGAGTTGCACAGAACCTGTGGGAGCGGGTTTACCCGCGAAGAGGTCGGTAAAGCCAGCAGAGATTCAGAAGATCAGGCGATCTTCTTCAGGCCCTGCTTCTTCAGCTCTTCATCACGCAGCTCACGGCGCAGGATCTTGCCCACGTTGGTGGTCGGCAGCGCGTCGCGGAACTCGATCTGGCGCGGTACCTTGTAGCCGGTAACGTTGGCGCGCATGTGCTCCATTACCTGTTCCTTGGTCAGGGTCATGCCCGGCTTGACCACGATGAACACCTTGATCACTTCACCGGACTTCTCGTCCGGCACGCCGATGGCCGCGCACTGAAGCACGCCCGGCAGGGCCGCCAGCACATCCTCCAGCTCGTTGGGGTAAACGTTGAAGCCCGAGACCAGGATCATGTCCTTCTTGCGGTCGACGATGCGCATGTAACCATCCGGCTGGATCACGGCGATGTCGCCGGTCTTCAGCCAGCCATCGCTGTCGAGGATCTCGGCAGTGGCCTCCTCACGCTGCCAGTAGCCCTTCATCACCTGCGGGCCCTTGACGCACAACTCGCCCACCTCGCCCAGCGGCAGCTCGTTGCCGTTGTCGTCGATGACCTTGCACAGGGTGGACGGCACCGGAATACCGATGGTGCCGACCTGGTTGGCCTCAGCCGGGTTCACCGCAGCCACCGGGCTGGTCTCGGTCATGCCATAGCCTTCGCAGATGGCGCAGCCGGTCACGGCCTTCCAGCGCTCGGCCACGCTCAGTTGCAGGGCCATGCCGCCAGAAAGGGTGATCTTCAGCGCCGAAAAGTCCAGGGCACGGAACGCCTCGTTGTTGCACAAGGCAACGAACAGGGTGTTGAGGCCGACGAAGCCGCTGAACTTCCACTTGCCCAGTTCCTTGACCATGGCTGGCAGGTCACGCGGGTTGCTGATCAGCACGTTGTGGTTGCCGATCAGCATCATTGCCATGCAATGGAAGGTAAAGGCGTAGATGTGGTACAGCGGCAGCGGGGTGATGAGGATTTCGCAGCCTTCATGCAGGTTGGAGCCCATCAGCGCCCGGCACTGCAGCATGTTGGCCACAAGGTTGCGGTGGGTAAGCATCGCGCCCTTGGCCACGCCGGTGGTGCCACCGGTGTACTGCAGCACCGCCACGTCGTTGGCCTGCGGGTTGGCCTCGGTCACCGGCTGGCCCTTGCCCTGCGCCAGAGCGTCGTTGAAGCGTACGGCACGCGGCAGGTTGTAGGCCGGCACCATCTTCTTCACGTACTTGATCACGCTGTTGATCAGCAGGCGCTTGAGCGGCGGCAGCAGGTCGGCCACTTCGGTGACGATGACGTGCCTGACCTGGGTCTTGGGCACTACCTTCTCGGCCAGGTGGGCCATGTTGGCCAGGCACACCAAGGCCTTGGCGCCGGAGTCGTTGAACTGGTGTTCCATTTCCCGTGCGGTGTACAGCGGGTTGGTGTTGACCACGATCAGCCCGGCACGCATGGCACCGAATACCGCTACCGGGTATTGCAGTACGTTAGGCAGCTGCACGGCAATGCGGTCACCCGGCTTGAGGTCGGTATGCTGCTGCAACCAGGCGGCAAACGCTCCCGACAGCGCATACAGCTCGCCATAAGTGATAGTCTTGCCCAGGTTGCTAAAGGCCGGTTTGTCGGCAAAGCGTTGGCAGGATTGCTTGAGTACCGCCTGGATATTGGGGAATTCGTCAGGATTGATTTCCGCCGTAATCCCGGCTGGGTACTTATCCTTCCAAAAATTTTCGATCATGGAAGCCCACTCCTTCAGCAACAGCGAAGTTCGATTCACGCGTCGATGCGCTTATTATTGATATGGGATGACGGCTCGTTGCAAACCGGATCATCTGAAAGCGGGCCGAGAGTAACAGCTTTGCCTGGGGTCGCCTAGAGGCCAAAATAGGCCTCACGGTCATAAAAATGACTCAATGAACAATACAGGTCATTTTTAGAGTAATTATCCAAAATGTCGCAGATCGGGCTGTGATCAGCCTGTTAGAGCGGCTTTAAGGCATTCGCGGGTGAACCCGCGAAGAAGCCAACCCGGTATCAAGCTATGTCGCGCAGCTCCCGCCGCAGGATCTTGCCCACCGGCGTCATCGGCAACGACTCGCGCAGCACGATGTGCTTGGGCACCTTGTAGCCGGTGAAGTTGGCCTTGCAGTAGGCCTTCAGCTCATCCACGCTCAGCCCGCCCTCGCGCGGCACAACGAACAGCTTCACCGCCTCGCCGGAGCGCTCGTCCGGTACGCCGATGGCCGCGCAGTTGGCGACCTTGGGATGGCCCATCACCACATCCTCGATCTCGTTGGGGTACACGTTGAAACCCGAGACGATGATCATGTCCTTCTTGCGGTCGACAATGCGGGTGAAGCCGTCCGGGTCGATCACCGCGATGTCGCCGGTCTTGAACCAGCCCTCCGCATCCAGGGCCTGGGCCGTGGCCTCGGGCTGCTGCCAGTAGCCTTTCATCACCTGCGGGCCCTTGATGCACAGCTCGCCCCGCTCGCCCAGCGGCAGCTCGTTGCCGCCATCGTCGATCACCTTGAAGGCGGTGCCCGCCACCGGGATGCCCACCGTACCCAGACGCGCCAGCTGGCCATAGGGGTTGGTGCTGGCCACCGGCGAGGTTTCGGTCAGGCCGTAGCCTTCGACGATGCGGCAACCGGTAAGCGCCTCCCAGCGTTCGGCGGTGGCCTTGACCAGTGCGGTGCCGCCGGAGTTGGTGACCTTCAGCGCCGAAAAGTCGAGCTGGCGGAAGCCCGGGTGGTCCATCAGTGCGACGAACAGCGTGTTCAGGCCCAGCAAGGCGGAGAAACGCCATTTGCCCAGCTCCTTGATGAAGCCGGAAATATCACGCGGGTTGGTGATCAGCACGTTGTGGTTGCCGGTGACCATCATGCACATGCAATTCGCGGTAAACGCATAGATGTGGTAAAGCGGCAACGGCGCGATCATCACCTCCTGGCCGTCCTTGATCAGCTTCTGCCCGTCCGGCCCGTGCTGCGAGAAGCAGGCCAGCACCTGCAGCATGTTGGCCACCAGGTTGCCGTGGGTGAGCATGGCGCCCTTGGCCAGGCCGGTGGTGCCACCGGTGTATTGCAGCACGGCAGTGTCGTCCAGGCTGAGCGGCACCGGCTTGTGCGACAGCTCGCGGCCCTGGCGCAGCACCTGCTTGAACGACACAGCCTGGGGCAGCTGGTAGGCCGGCACCATCTTCTTGACCTTGTCGACCACGGTGTTGACCAGCCAGCCCTTGGCGGTGGGTAGCAGGTCGCCCATCCTCGCCTCGATCAGGTACTCGATGCCGGTATCGGGCAACACCTCCTGCACGCGCTTGCCGAACATGTTCAGGTACACCAGCGCACGCGCGCCGCTGTCCTTGAACTGGTGGCGCATCTCGCGCTCGGTATACAGCGGGTTGGTGTTGACCACGATCAGGCCAGCGCGCAGGGCACCGAACACAGCGATGGGGTATTGCAGCACATTGGGCATCTGCACCGCGATGCGGTCGCCCGGCTTGAGGTCGGTGTGCTGCTGCAGCCAGGCGGCGAAGGCCGCCGAATGGCGTTCCAGGTCCGCGTAGGTCAGGGTCACGCCCAAATTGCTGAAGGCCGGGCGGTCGGCGAAGCGTTTGCAGGAGCGCTCGAACACCTCGACGACCGAGGTGTAGGCATTGATGTCGATGGTGGAAGGCACGCCCGCCGGGCGCTTGTCATTCCAGAAGTCGGCTTGCATTTATTATTGTTCCTCTGCCTGGACCTGCTGTGAGTCCTGTAATCCTTTCACCTGCCCGCCCGAAAGCGAAAAGGCGTTGATCCGACGTTAGCAGGTAAGACCAAGGTGGCATATACGCCAAGTGCCGCCATTAACATTGTGAATCTTATTTGTGCCCTTCCTGCAATCCGGTCGGTTGTGCATACACTGTTCGGGTACCTGTGCGCACAAGGACCCGCCATGCCTCACGACGCCTTCTGGCTACCCGCCAGCGAGCACTGCAGCCTGTATGTGCACCAATGGTTGCCGGCCACACCGGTAAAAGCCGTGGTGCTGCTGGCCCATGGCATGGCCGAGCACGCCGGGCGCTACCAGCACCTGGGCCATGCCTTGAGCGAGGCCGGCTTCGCCCTGTTCGCCCCCGACCAGCGCGGCCATGGACGCACGGCCGAGCTGGGCAGCCTCGGCCTGTTCGCCCGCCATCATGGCTGGAATGCCGTGGTCAACGACATCGGGCTGCTGGCCCAGCACATCGGCCAGCAATACCCGTGCACGCCGCTGTTCCTGTTCGGCCACAGCATGGGCAGCTACATCGCCCAGGCCTACCTGCTGCACCACAGTGGCAGCCTGCACGGGGCGATCCTTAGTGGTTCCAACTACCAGCCGGCAGCGCTCTACTGTGTGGCGCGCCTGATTGCCCGGCTGGAGGCCTGGCGCCAAGGGCCGCTGGGAAAGAGCGCGCTCATAGAGTGGTTGTCGTTCGGCTCGTTCAACAAGGCCTTCAAGCCCAACCGCACGGCGTTCGACTGGCTCAGCCGCGACCCGGCGCAGGTCGACCTGTACGTCAACGACCCGCTCTGCGGCTTTCGCTGCAGCAACCAGTTGTGGCTTGACCTGCTGCAAGGCTTGGCGCAGATCAGCCAGCCGAGTAATCTCGCGCAGATCGATCCTAACCTGCCGCTGCTGGTGATAGGTGGTGAATGTGATCCGGTCAGCGCCGGCAAGCGTCTCACCCACCTGGCCGACGCTTTGCGCGCGACCGGCAATCGACATGTACAGCTGCGCGTCTATCCTGAGGCGCGGCACGAAGTACTCAACGAAACCAACCGTAACGAGGTCACCGCCGATATTCTCGGCTGGCTTGAACAGGCGCTGGCTCTTGGCCGCCCTGTGCGCAGTGAATGATAGCCGCCCTCGCCTACCGCTTAAGGAAGCCCCGATGTCCCAGGTCACCAACACGCCTTACGAAGCCCTCGAAGTCGGCCAGAAGGCCGAGTACAAGAAGTCCGTCGAAGAACGCGACATCCAGTTGTTCGCCGCGATGTCCGGTGACCACAACCCGGTACACCTGGACGCCGAGTTCGCTGCCAAGAGCATGTTCCGCGAGCGCATCGCCCACGGCATGTTCAGCGGCGCGCTGATCAGTGCTGCAGTGGCCTGCACCCTGCCTGGCCCTGGCACCATCTACCTGGGCCAGCAAATGAGCTTCCAGAAGCCGGTGAAAATTGGCGATACCCTGACCGTGCGCCTGGAAATCCTGGAGAAGCTGCCCAAGTTCAAGGTGCGCATCGCCACCAATGTGTACAACCAGAACGATGAGCTGGTGGTCCAGGGTGAGGCCGAGATCCTGGCACCGCGCAAGCAGCAGACCGTCGAGCTGGTGTCGCCGCCGAATTTTGTGGCTAGCTGAAGATTGATGCAGGCAGTACCGGCCCTTTCGCGGGTAAACCCGCTCCCACATGGACCTCACAGCATCAAGCCGTGACGCAATCCTGTGGGAGCGGGTTTACCCGCGAAGAGGCCGGCGCAGCCAACATCATTCGATAGCCTGCAACCGCCGCTCGATATGCCTGCGCTCCGGTTCCTGCCGGGTCAACGCCAGCGCCTGCCGCCAGGCCGCCCGGGCCTCTTCCATATGCCCCAGCTGGTAATGCAGCTCACCCCGCGTCGCATGCGCCAGGTGATAGTCCAGCAACTCTCCCCGCGCCAGAATCCCTTCGACCTCCCGCAGGCCAACCTCCGGCCCATCCCGCTTCGCCAGCGCCACGGCCCTGTTCAGTTCAACCACAGCTGACGGCCAATGCCGCTGCAGCACGTCATACAGCCCGACGATCTCCGCCCAGTCGGTCGCTTCGGCTGTCGCCGCTTCGGCATGCACCGCCGCAATCGCCGCCTGCACGGTATAGGCACCGAACGCCCGGCTTTGCAGGGCCTGGCGCACCAGTTCGCAACCTTCGGCAATGCGTTGCCGGTCCCACAGGCTACGATCCTGCTGCTCGAGCAATACCAGGTTACCCCGGCCATCGGTACGCGCCCGCTGCCGGGATGCCTGCAGCAACATCAAGGCCAGCAGGCCGACCGCCTCCGGGTCGGGCAGCAACTGCACCAGCAGGCGCGCCAGGCGAATGGCTTCATCGCTCAGCTCCTGCTGCAACAGCGCCTCGCCCGACGACGCCGAATAGCCCTCGTTGAACACCAGGTAGATCACCCGCAGCACACTCTCCAGGCGCTCGGGCAGTTCGTTCAGCTCCGGCACCTGATAAGGGATGCCGGCATCGCGGATCTTGGCCTTGGCACGCACGATACGCTGGGCGATGGTGGCCGGACTCTGCAGGAAAGCACGGGCGATCTGCTCGGTGGTCAGGTCGCAGACTTCACGCAGGGTCAGCGGCACCTGGGCATCGGCGGACAAGGCCGGGTGGCAGCAGGTGAAGATCAGCCGCAAGCGGTCGTCGGCCAGCAGCTCTTCTTCGCTGGGGTCCTGCGCCTGGCCGTCGAGCAGCATGCTCAGGTCCGCCTGGGAACGGTCGAACCGGGCGCGCCGGCGCAGTGCATCGATGGCCTTGAAGCGGCCGGTGGACACCAGCCACGCCCGCGGGTTATCGGGGATACCGTCGCGCTGCCAGCGCTCGACGGCGATGAAGAAGGCATCGTGCATGGCCTCCTCGGCCAGGTCGAAATCACCCAGCAGGCGGATCAGCGTCGCCAGGATGCGCCGTGACTCGCTCCGGTAGACCGCCTCGACCTCGGCGCGCACCTGCGCCAGTGCCGTCATCAGTCGGGCATCCGCTGGGTCACCACCTCCACCAGGCGGTCCAGGCTCTCTCCCCAACCCTGGTGGAAGCCCATTTCCTCATGGGCGCGGCAGTCGGCGGCATTCCAGTGCCAGGCGCGGGCGGTGTAGCGGGTTTTGCCTTGTTCCTCGTCAAAACTGATCACGGCAGTCATGAACGCCTTGTCCGAAGGCACCCAGCCTGGGCCGAAGGCATCGGTGAACACCAGCCGTCGCGGCGCAGCAATCTCCAGGAATACGCCCTGGTTCGGGTAATCGCTGCCATCCGGCGCCCGCATCACGGTGCGGAACAGGCCACCGATCCACAACTGCATCTCACATTCCGGGGTGGTCATGCCGTGCGGCCCCCACCATTGCATCAGCCACTGAGGGTCGGTCCAGGCGCGGAACACCTTGGACGGCGGTGCGTCGATCAGGCGACTGATGGACAACTCGTGTTGCACTTGCGCGGGGTGTGCCAGGCTCATGCTGGGAAGTCTCCATTGCTGTCAGGGTTGCAGTTCGCGCACCGGTCGCACCTCGACACTGCCGACCCGCGCGGCGGGGATGCCCTTGGCGATGTTCAGCGCCTCGTTCAGGTCGCGGGCTTCCACCAGGTAGAAGCCCGCCAACTGCTCCTTGGTCTCGGCGAACGGGCCGTCGGTCAGGCTCATGTGCCCGTTGCGCATGCGCACTGTGGTGGCGGTCTGCACCGGCTTCAGCGCCTCGGCCGCCAGCATTCGCCCAGAGCCTTGGATGGATTCGGCATACGCCATGCATTCGGCGTCTTCCGGGCTGTCGGGCAGGCTGTGCAACAGCCCCTCGTCACAATAGACCAGGCACAGGTATTTCATGGTCGCCTCCAGGGCATTGGCAAAGTGCGATTGGCGATAACGGTTCAGGGTTTGAGATCGAACAGGGCCTTCTGGGTTTGCATGTCGAACGGCGCCGACCAGTGCTCGTGGATTACCTGCCACTGACCACCTTGACGACGATAGCCGACGGTGGCGCGCATGAAGCCGCACTGGCTTTCGTTGTCCGCGGGGCCACAGCGGTTAAGCCAGTGGGCCAGGGCCAGGTCGCCAGCGGCATGCACGGTGAGTTCGGCGTATTCGAAAACCATGGGGCCGGGGCACATGCCCATGCACATTTCCCAGTGCGCCTGGTAGGTTGCCTTGCCCTTGAACTGCAGGGCCTGGATGGCATCGAAGGCGACGATGTCGTCGGCATAGGGAGCGATGATGTTGGGGATGTCGCGATCGCGCACGGCCTGCATCCAGCGCTCGATCAATTGGCGGATCTCGGTTTCGGCTGCGGTGCTCATCGGGGGTTCCTCCGACAGGTCATGGGTGATTGGGCACGGGGTGCAACGTGCTCTCACCTATGGTCGAACGAGGGACGGAGGAATCGACAGGTCGAGGAAATTATTCTGGGTTGGTTGTGGTTTGAAATGCATATGGGGGGATTGCGTCGGGGCGACAAGGTGCATGCCTTGGGTGATGTGGCGCCTGTGAGACCGCGCGCCGCGCGGGCGGCGCTCGGTCTCACAGGCGCTGAAAATGCTGTGGCAGGCCCTTGGCGGGCTCAACCCTGCTGGCACCCCTCACCCATGGCCCGGTACTGGATGGTGTGCACCTGGCCCTGGTGGTCTTCGTAAGTCATGGTCGCAGGTACCACTTCGCAGACGTTGGGGATGGTCGACAGGTTGATCACCCGCTTGATGTCCAGGTTCATGGAGTAGTCGTACTGCTGGGCGACGGGCTCGCTGGAGACGGGTCTGGCCTCATCGGCGAGGGCGAACGAGGACATACCGACCAATGCAAGAATCAGTAATGGTTTCATGTGAGTTTGCCTTTTGAGCATTCAAGCTGATCGATTGACTTCTATTGCCGTGCCCGGCGCGGAGAAGTTGCCATCTACGGTGAAGATGGCACGAAGTACCGATCCCGCTTCGTACTGCCAGTGGGGATGGCTAAAAGTCTACTCCCGGCCTGGAATAGTTGAACCCCGAACTCGGACATTCACCCTTGCCAGATATGCAACAATCTGCGACAAGTTCACCGCAAAACATCGGGCCAGAGCCTCTGGCCACCTTTCAGGGCAGGGCGCGCAATTTCTGAAAATTTGTACTGTTCGAAACTTTCGGCCCCGGAACGCCGGCTGCTGGACCACTTTTACCGCCAGCACGGCTCACGCATGCGTGCTGCGGGCGACGCTGAGCTATGGGTGGCGCGGGGTCCCGGCATCATCGCGGGCCTGAGCCTGAGCCCGGTGGGCGATGGCTTGTGGCTGACCGGGTTGTTCGTCGACCCGCAGCGGCGCAGCCAGGGCGTGGCCGGGCGGTTGGTCGAGGCGGCGCTGGCGCAGGCTGGCGGGCCCACTTGGCTGTTCTGCCACCCGGACCTTGCGCCCTTCTACCAGCGCCTGGGCTTCGACATGGCTCTGCAACTGCCGGAAACCCTGGCTGGCCGCCTGCAGCGCTACCAGCGCAGCAAACGCCTGGTGGCACTGCAACGGGGTCAGTCGTCGCTGGCGTCGAGCCCGGGGAACAGCACCTCGGTGTAGCCGAACCGGGAAAAGTCCTGGATGCGTGACGGGTAAAGCCGGCCGATCAAGTGGTCGCATTCATGCTGCACCACCCGCGCATGGAAGCCGTCGGCAAAACGGTTGATCGGGTTGCCCTGGGGGTCGATGCCTTCATAGCAGATGTGCTTGAAACGCGGCACCACGCCGCGCAGGCCGGGCACCGACAGGCAGCCTTCCCAACCGTCCTCGATCTCGCTGGATGTGGGCGTGATGACCGGGTTGAGCAGGATAGTCTGCGGCACCGGTTCGGCATCCGGGTAACGCTCGCTGCGCTCGAAGCCGAAGATCACCAGCTGCAGGTCGATACCGATCTGTGGCGCGGCCAGGCCCACACCGCCCACATGGCGCATGGTTTCGAACATGTCGTCGATCAGTTGCTGCAGTTCGGCGCTGCCGAGCATGTGCTCGGGCACTGGCGGGGCGATGCGCAGCAGGCGTTCGTCGCCCATCTTGAGAATGTCACGGATCATCGGGGGTTCGGCTCTGAAGATTGGTGCTCGCTCGGAACGGGGTGCTCATGGCCCAGCACGGTAATGGTTTCGCGGGGTTTGTGCTCATCGACGTCCTTTTCGCCAGGGTTCTTGCCCTCGCTCGACATGTGCTCGATCACTGCGTTCATCTCCGCGCCCAGCAGCAAAACGGCGGCGGAGATATAGAAATACAGCAATAGCACGATGATTGCACCGATACTGCCGTACATGGCGTTGTAGTCGGCAAAGGTCTTCACGTAGTAGGCAAAGCCCAGCGACGCCAAGATCCACACCACCACCGCCAGCACCGAACCCGGGGTGATGAAGCGGAACTGCTGCTTGACATCGGGCATCACGTAGTAGATCAGCGCCACCGCTACCATCATCAGGATGATGATCGCCGGCCAGCGCAGGATGGTCCACACCGTGACGATCACCTCCTGCATGCCGACCTGGGCGGCAATCCACTCCATCACCTGCGGCCCCAGCACCATCAGCGCCGCTGCCACCAGCAACATGCCGGCAATGCCCACGGTATAGATGATCGACAACGGAATGCGCTTCCACACCGGGCGGCCCTCGGGCACATCGTAGGCGGCGTTCATCGCGCTCATCATCAGGCGCACACCGGCCGATGCGGTCCACAAGGCAATCACGATACCTACTGACAGCAGCCCGCCCTTGGACTGCTGCAACTGGTCGATCACCGGGTTGACCTGCTCCAGCGCCTGGGGTGGCAGCACCAGTTCCGATTGCAGGCGCAGCCAGGAGAAGAAGTCCGGCAGGTGCAGGAAACCGATCAGGGCGATCAGGAACAGCAGGAACGGGAACAACGAGAACAGCATCTGGTAGGCCAGTGCGGAAGCGTAGGTCGACATCTCGTCGTCGAGGAATTCCTTGACGGTGCGTACCAGCACGCGGTGCAGGGGCAGGCCGCGCAGGTCGGGGAAAATCATAGCGTCTCCTTTCGCCGCTTGATTCGTGAGTACCACGGGTAAGTCTAATAGACCATGCCGCTGCTGTGCTGATCCCGGCCATACTGCAAGAATTTGCTTACGCCAGTAGCGGCCTATTCGCGGGCACGCCCGCTCCCACAGGTACCGCACAGTGCTTGAAATCTGTTCAGTACCTGTGGGAGCGGGCATGCCCGCGAAAAGGCCGGGACAGGCCACTCACATCAAGGCTTTTTCACCGCGTCCTTCACGTTGCCCTTGATCTGTTGCCCCTCGCCCTTGAGCTCCTGCGCTTCACCCTCGGCCCGCAGCCGCTCATTGTCGGTCACTTTGCCGACACCCTGCTTGACGTTGCCGATCGCTTCATTGGCCAGGCCTTTCGCTTTGTCTTTGGTACCGCTCATGGCAAAACTCCTGCAATTGGGAGCACGTGGACCGTGCCGACAGTCGGTGGACCCGACGCCTTCGCCAAGCGTTCCAACAGTTTTTCGCCTTCGAGCCGAGCGGCAAGGCGGTTGGCAAACCTTGCCCCGCTACCCGCCACCCCTCACAATGCAGGCCTTCATAGCGTCAACCCGCAGGAACCTGCATGAAACTCGACAAACCCGCCGCCATCGCCCGGCGTAACGAAGCACTGGCCCGCCCGGTGCTGACCAGCAGCAACACCCTGTTCGCCATCCTCGACCGCAAGCGCAACCTGTGGTGGTTCGAGGTGCCGGTGGCGCTGCTGCGCAAGGGCCAGCCCGACTGGGTCAACCTGCTGCTGCACACCCCGGAAAGCGACGAGCTGCAGCACCTGAAGGTGCCGACCAACTTCCTGCGCGCTCACCAGGAACAGATGGAAGTGCGCAACCCCGGCAAGCGCCGCTCGACCATCAGCCTGGCCCTCAGCGCCGACCGCGACTCGCTGCTGCGCGACACCCGACCGGGTGGCGAGCAGCTGGACTTCCGTACCTTCGTGCAGGCCTGATCAGGCCTTTTCGATGCGATCGTCATGGATGACGATGCGGCCCTGCTTGAACAACCCGCCAATGGCCTTCTTGAAGTTGCCCTTGCTGACGTTGAACAACTTGCTGATCAGCGCCGGGTCGCTCTTGTCGCACACCCCCAGCACCCCGCCTTCGGCCTCCAGGCGCGCCATGATCTGCTCCTGCAGGCTGTCGGCCAGGGCAGCACCCACCGGTTGCAGGCTCAAGGCGATCTTGCCGTCCGCGCGCACTTCCTTGATGAAGCCCTTCTCGTGCATGCCCGAGCGCAGGAACTTGAACACCTCGTTCTTGTGGATCAGGCCCCAGTGGCGGTTGTTGATGATCGCCTTGAAGCCCATCGGTGTCTCGCCGGCCACCAGAAGCTCGACCGGCTGGCCTACCTGGTAGTCCGCCGGGGTGCGGTCCAGGTAACGGTCCAGGCGTGAGGTGGCGGTGATGCGGCGGGTGCGCTTGTCGAGGTACACGTGCACCACGCAGTAGTCGCCGATCTTCAGCGGCCGCGCCTCTTCCGAGTACGGCATCAGCAGGTCCTTGGACAGGCCCCAGTCGAGGAAGATGCCGGCACCGTTGATATCCTTGACCTTGAGGCTGGCGAACTCGCCAACCTGCACCTTGGGCTTCTCGGTGGTGGCGATCAACTGGTCTTCGCTGTCCAGGTAGATGAACACGTTCAGCCAGTCATCCACTTCGGTTTCGGCGTTTTTCGGGATGTAGCGCCCGGGCAGCAGGATCTCGCCGTCGGCGCCGCCGTCCAGGTACAGGCCGAAGTCCACGTGTTTCACGATTTGCAAACTGTTGTAACGCCCAAGCAGAGCCATTTCCGATGTTCCTCAAGACAAGGCGGCTATTCTACACCTGAAGCCAGCGCGCCGCCCGACCGCTGATGCAGTGGAACCGTCAGCGTCCCTCTTGCGTCTACCGACGGGCAAGCACCCGCAAGGAGCAGCCCATGCCGCTACGCCTGTCCAAAGCCCTGCTCGTCGCCATCGGCTGCGCACTGGCCTTGGCCGCCTGCAGCCGTATCGACCTGGCCTACCGCAACCTCGACCGCCTGGTGCCGTGGTCGCTAGGCGACTACCTGGCCATGAACAGCGAGCAGAAGGCCATGCTTGACGACCGCCTGCGGGAGCACCTGGCCTGGCATTGCAAGACCCAACTGCCTGGTTACCTCGACTGGCTGGACCGGGTACGCGGCATGGTCGCCGACGACCAGGTGACCGACCAATCCCTGCAGCAGCGTACCCGCGAAGCCCGCGAGGCGATTGGCCGGGTAGCCGAGGAAATCACCCCTTCGGCCACCGAGCTGCTGCGCGGCATGAGCGATGCCCAGGTGGCGGAGATGCGCGAGGCGTTCCGCGAAGACATCAGCGAACGGCAGAAGAAGTATGTGGATACGCCGTTGGACAAGCAGATAGCCCGCCGTACCGAACGCATGGAGAAACGCCTGACGCCGTGGTTTGGCGAGCTGACCGCGGTACAGAAGCAGCGCGTGCAGGCCTGGTCCCGGGCGCTGGGCGACCAGAACCGCGAATGGATCGCCAACCGCGCGCACTGGCAGCAGCAATTGCTGCTGGCGATGAACCAGCGCAACGACGCCAGCTTCGAGCCGCGCCTGGCAACGTTGTTACAGCGCAAGGAGAGTTTGTGGACACCGGAATACCGGGCGGCGTATCAGAATACCGAGCAGCAGGCGCGCAGCTTGCTGGTGGACCTGGTGCACCAGAGTACCCCGCAGCAGCGGCGGTACCTGCAGGAACGGTTGGGCAAGGTGCGTACCGATTTCAGTGAATTGAAGTGTTTGAAAGGGTGACGGTGAAAAGCAGGCCTGGCCTCTTCGCGGGTAAACCCGCTCCCACAGGGACCTCACTGGTTTCGAATCCTGTGCCGTACCTGTGGGAGCGGGTTTACCCGCGAAGGGGCCAGGCCTGTTAAAGCACAGTCACCGCCCCTTGCGCCGATACGGAAACACATCGATCACCTTCCCGTCACGAATCGCCGCCTGCAGCCCCTTCCAGTAATCCGCGTCGTACAACTCCCCATGCAGGCGGCTGAACAAGCGCCGCTGGCCGATATCGGCAAACAGGAACGGCGGAAACTCCTCGGGGAACACGTCATGCGGCCCGATCGAGTACCACGGCTCGCCCGACATCTCGTCCTCCGGGTAACGCGGCGGCGGGATATGGCGGAAGTTCACCTCGGTCAGGAAGCTGATCTCGTCATAGTCATAGAACACCACCCGGCCATGGCGGGTTACGCCAAAGTTCTTCAGCAGCATGTCGCCAGGGAAGATATTCGCCGCCGCCAACTGCTTGATGGCCAGGCCGTAATCCTCCAGGGCCTCCAGCACCTGGCCCTCGCTGGCGTGTTCCAGGTACAGGTTCAGCGGCGTCATGCGCCGCTCGGTCCAGCAGTGGCGGATCAGCACCGTGTCACCCTCGAGCGCCACGGTCGATGGCGCCACCTCCAGCAGTTCGGCCAGGCATTCCGGCTCGAACTTGCTGCGCGGGAATCGAAAATCGGCGAACTCCTGGGTATCGGCCATGCGCCCGACGCGGTCGACGCTTTTCACCAGCCGGTACTTGTCTATCACCGTGGCACGGTCGACCGTCTTCGACGGTGAAAAACGGTCCTTGATGATCTTGAACACGGTGTTGAAGCCCGGCAGGGTGAACACGCTCATGACCATGCCGCGCACCCCGGGCGCCATGACGAAGCGGTCGTCGCTGCTGGCCAGGTGGTTGATCAGCGCCCGGTAGAACTCCGACTTGCCATGCTTGTAGAAACCGATGGAGGTATACAGCTCGGCAATGTGCTTGCCCGGCAAGATGCGTTTGAGGAAGTTGACGAACTCCGCCGGCACCGGCACATCGACCATGAAGTACGAGCGGGTGAAGGAAAAGATGATCGACACCTCGGCCTCGTCGGTGATCAGCGCATCGGCCTCGATACCGTGCCCTTCGCGGTGCAGCAGCGGGATTACCAGCGGCCATTGCTCATCGCTGTTGAACAGACGGCCGACCAGGTAGGCACCCTTGTTGCGGTAAAGCACCGGCACAAACAGCTCCAACGCCAAGGTCGGGTCCTTGCATACCCAGTCCGGCAGGCAGTCGCGCAGTTGATCCTCCAGGCGCACCAGGTCGCCCTCCAGGTCGCCGTACGGCACATCGAACGGGTAATCGCTGAACACCGCTCGCAGCAGGCCCTTGAGCCCACCGTCAGGCCGATAGGTACGGGTTTGCGCGGCGCGCTCACGGCTGCGCATGGACGGTCGGGTGGTGTGGATGAACATGCAGCCGTCGCTGATCAGGTCGTGGCTGAACAGGCTGCAGAACAGCGAGTTGTACCAGGTCTCGGACAGCTCGTCGTCCAGCCTTGGGTCGATCAGGTGGATATAGGCGTTCTTCACCAACGGCCATTGCTCCACATCCAGCAGCACGTCCTCGGCAAAGCTCTGGCGCAGCCAGCCGTTGACCTCGGCGACCTTCTCTTCATAGAGATTGATACGGGCGGCGGCGGCACGCTGGATATCCTGCCAGCGCGCCTGCTCGAAGCGCTGGCGGGCACCGAGGGTGATGCGCTGGAAGTGGTCGCGGTAGTCGTCGAAGCCGGCAAGGATCGTCCGGGCGATTTCGACAGCGGGCCAGGGCTGGGGCATGCGAAGACCTCGGTGCAGGGGTGAGATACAGAGCTTAGTCTGCCTGTCCGGAATACGGCGCCTGTACCGGCCTCTTCGCGGGTAAACCCGCTCCCACAGGTTCTGTGCAGTGCTCGGCCCTGTGGAAATCCTGTGGGAGCGGGTTTACCCGCGAAGAGGCCGGCACAGGTTTACACCGCAAGAAAGCACAAGAATCCCCAGCCCCCCTGGCGTACACTCGCGCCCCTGCCCTGCCTCCGGAGACCGTTGTGAGCCCCATCGCCCTAGCCCGCCTGCTGACCCTTGCCGCCGTCTGGGGGGCGAGCTTCCTGTTCATGCGCATCATCGCCCCCGAACTGGGCACGGTGCCGACGGCGTTCTTCCGAGTGTCCATCGCCTGCCTGGGCCTGGTTGCACTGCTCGCTGCCGCCCGCGTGCGCTGGGACTTCCAGGGCAAGCTCGGGGCCTGCCTGGTGCTGGGCATGATCAATTCCGGTATCCCCGCCACGTTCTACTCCGTGGCCGCCCAGGTGCTGCCCGCCGGCTACTCGGCAATCTTCAACGCCACCACACCGCTGATGGGTGTGCTGGTCGGCGTGCTGTTCTTCCGCGAACCGATGACCCCGGCCAAGCTCTGCGGCATCTTCCTGGGCCTGTTCGGCGTCGTCATCCTCAGCGGTGCCGGCCCGGTGGCCCTGGACCTGGCCCTGCTGCAAGGCGCCCTCGCCTGCCTGGCGGCCACCACCTGCTACGGCTTTGCCGGCTTCCTCGCCCGCCGCTGGGTCAGCGGGCTGGACAGCCGCCTGTCGGCACTGGGCAGCATGCTCGGCGCCACCCTGATGCTGAGCCCGCTGTTCGCCTGGAGCGCGCTGAGCCAGCCACCCGCCAGCTGGGGCGGCTGGCAGGTGTGGCTGTCGCTGCTGGGCCTGGGCCTGTTGTGCACAGCGTTCGCCTACATCCTGTACTTCCGCCTGCTGGAGGAGATCGGCCCGGTCAAGGCCAGTACCGTGACCTTCCTGATCCCGGTATTCGGCGTATTGTGGGGGGCATGGCTGCTGGACGAGCCGCTGTCGATGGCGCACCTGTACGGCGGTCTGCTGATTGGCGTGGCATTGTGGCTGGTGCTGCGTCCGGCCCGCAGCTGAAGCGGGGTACACGATGAACGACGCGTACAAGAAGGTCCTGTTCCGCCTGGAGCAGGACGAAAACGGCTACCCGCCCGCCTCGGTCGAGGGCCTGTGGGCCAAGGCCGTGGAAGGCGGCCATGCCGTCGACAACATTCCCTTCCATGTCTACGGCATCGCCCCGGGCGACGTGATCGGCACCCGTGAGGAAGCCGGCGAAACCTGGTTCGCCGAACTACGCCGCAGCAGCGGCAGCTCGGTGTTCCGGGTGATCGTCAAGCCCCCGGAAACCCTGGACCAGGTACGCGCGGCCTTGCACGACTTCGGCTGCAACTGCGAAACCGAGCAGGCGGTGAAGATGCTGGCGGTCGAGGTCCCGCCGCAGCGCTCGCTCGACACCTTGCTCTACTACCTGCTCACCCAGCGCGAAGCCGGCCTGCTGGACTTCGAGGAAGGCGTACTGCGCCACGCCATCCCCGAAGAGTTCCGCTAGGGCCTATGCCTCGGCCAGGCGCGCGGCGGGCTTGCGGAACACGAACAGCAGGCCCACCACGATCAGCCCCATGCCCAGCAGGCTGAGCGGCGCCAGGCGGTTACCGAAGATCAGCAGGTCCATCACCGCGGTCACTGCCGGCACCAGGTAGAACAGGCTGGTGACATTGACCAGGTTACCCTTGGCGATCAGCCGGTAAAGCAGCAGGGTCGCCAGCAGCGAGACCACCAGCCCCATCCACAGCAGCGCGCCGACGAAACCGCCAGTCCACTCCACATGCAGCGGCTGCAGCGGCGCGAACAGCGCGCACATGGCAAAGCCGGCCAGGTACTGCAGCGGCAGCGTGCCCATGGGGTTGTCGGTGATGCGCTTCTGCAGGATCGAGCCGAAGGTCATGCTGCCCAGCGCCAGCAAGGCGAACAACATCCCCGCCAGCGATACCCCGCCCAGGTTGATGCCCTGGTAGACCACCATGATCAACCCGCCAAGCCCCAACCCGAGGCCGAACAAGCGGCTCCAGGAGCGCTGGCGCTCCATCAGCACCACGGTCAGGATCGGTTGTACCCCCATCACCGTGGCCATGATGCCGGGGGTGACATGGGTATCGAGCGCCAGCAGGTAGAAGATCTGGTAAGCGCCGAGCAGCACACAGCCAGTGCCCAGGGCCCGCAGGATGGCCCCGCGACTGCGCGGCCAGCGCAGCCCCAGCAATGGGCCGATCAATAGCAGCCCGGCCAGTGCCAGCGCCGAACGCAACAGCAGGAAGGCAAACGGGCTGGCATGCGCCAGGCCGAGCTTGGAGACGATCGCCCCGCTGCTCCACAGCAGGACGAACAGGCTTGTAGTGGCCGCCGAGGCCACGGATGCTTTGCTAAAGACAGACATGTATTGCCACCTGATTCAAGGCGAATAAGCCAGACGGACGGCGTGCGCTTCAGCGTGGGAAGTCGCCGACCGTGTTCAGTAGGTTGCGTGTGCGAAGGGATGCGGCCAGAAGCCGATCAGCCCAGCACGACCACGCAAGGAGGCGGAGCTACGCCGCCTACGACGCCACTGACAGGTGGTGGTGGATAGTGACTGATCATCGCCGGCTGCTGGCAGCCACGCACGACCATGCCCACGACTGGCGCGATGGCAAAGCTTGTGGTGGATGGGCTGGCTGGCATGAACAGGTCTTCGGGAAGAATGCAGTGGGCTGGACTATAGCCCGGTGCCCCATGCCTTGCAACCAGTGCCTACGGTACTCGCGGGAACAGCTTTTGTGGGAGCGGCCTTGTGTCGCGAAAGGGCCGCAGAGCGGCCCCAGCAATATCTGCGGCGAAGCTGAGAGTGTGGGGCCGCTGCGCGCCCCAATCGCGACACAAGGCCGCTCCTACAAGAAGACCGCGCTACCTTGGATGTTGGTTAATTTCTCACCACCCCGATTCGTCTGAATGCGAAACGCAGCCCGCATTCACCCGTTTCGAGGACCACCGATGAACGTATCCGCCTGGCTCTACCGGCCAGCCCAGATCACCTGCCTGCTGCTGGTCAGCGCCTACGCCCATGCCGCCAAGCCCGGCGACGTGTTCAAGGATTGCAAGAACTGCCCCGAAATGGTCGTGCTGCCCGCCGGCAGCTACGTGATGGGGGCCCCTGACGACGAAGTCGGCCGCCAGCCCGACGAGGGCCCGCTGCACACCGTGACCTTCGCCAAGCCCTTCGCGATGAGCCGCTATCAGGTCACCGCCGACGAACTGGACGCCTATATCAAGGCCACCGGCACCGTCATCAAGAGCGGCGACGACCGCCCCGGCCGCTGGTGCGAAGCCAGCAAGCCCAGCTACAAGCAAGGTCCCCGCCAGCCGGCGGTATGCATCGACTACGACGAAGTACAGGCCTACACCCGATGGCTGGCTGAAACCACCGGCAAGCCATACCGCATGGTCAGCGAAGCCGAACGCGAATATGCCGCCCGTGGCGGCTCCAGCGGCCCGTTCCCCTTCCCCTTCGACGAACCTGGCAAGTACGAGATCAGCAAGCACGCCAACACCTATGGCCCCAAGGACGGGCATACCTTCACCGCCCCGGTGGGCAGCTACCCGCCCAATGCCTTCGGCATGTACGACATGCACGGCAACGTCTACGAATGGGTCGCCGACTGCTACCACGACAGCTACGAAGGCGCCCCCACCGACGGCAGTGCCTGGATCCAGGACCCCAAGTGCATCCGCGCGCACATGCGCGGCAACGACTGGGGCGAGCCGCCGATCTTCTCCCGCTCGGCCAACCGCAACGACCGCCTCAAGACCACCCGCGGTGACTTCCTCGGCTTTCGCGTAGCACGCGAACTGTGAAGTTGTGACGCGGTTAACGCAGCATCGGCCAAAAAAATCGCCAATAAGAATCGTTCCGGTTTTTCGCAGGTGCTGCGTCCTATAGCTGACAAAGAAAAATCCCTCTGCCAACGAGACCGCAATAGATGTCCAAGTCCCTCCCCGGCTCGCTCAACCCGCTTGCCAAAGCACTACTGATCCGTCATTCCCTTCGTCCCCAGCGCGCGTTCACACGCATCGGCCTGGGCCTGGCGATATCCGCTGCGATGGTTGCCCAGGTGCAGGCGCAGGAGTGGACACTGGATATTCCCGCGCAGTCGATGAACTCGGCGTTGCAGGCACTGGCCAGGCAGACCGATACCCAGTTGCTGTACAGCCCGGAAGATATCGGTGGCCTGCGCTCCTCCGCACTCAAAGGGCGCCACGATCTCGCTTCGTCCCTGCGCATCCTGCTGGGCGGCAGCGGGCTGCGTTATCAAATCGACGGCAACACCGTGACGGTAACAGCGGGTTCAGCCGCAAAGGACGGCCAGGTCGAGCTTTCGGCGACCAACGTCAATAGCGTGGGCCTGGGGGCCACTACCGAAGGCACGGGTTCCTACACCACCGGCGTGACCAGCACGGCCACCCGCATGAACCTGTCGATACGCGAAACACCGCAAAGCATCAGCGTCATCACCCGCCAGCAAATGGACGACCAGCACCTGGCGACCATTACTGACGTACTGAAGCAGAACCCGGGCATCACCATGTCCCAGGACGGTGGCGAGCGCTTTCACATCTATTCGCGCGGCTCGGAAATCAGTACCTACCAGCTCGATGGCGTGAACACCACGCAAGACTACCTGACGCGCAACATGCCCAACACCCTGATGGACATGGCCATGTTCGACCGCATCGAGATCGTCCGCGGTGCCACTGGCCTGATGACCGGTGCGGGCGAGCCCAACGGTGTGGTCAACATGGTACGCAAGCGCCCCACGCGAGAATTCCAGTCGTATGTGCAGGCCGGTGTGGGCTCGTGGGACTACTATCGCACCGAGGCCGACGTGTCCGGCCCGCTGATCGAAAGCGGCAAGCTGCGTGGCCGCCTGGTGGCCGCCAAACAGAGCAACCAGAGCTACATGGACTGGTACAGCCAGGACCGTGACCTGGTCTACGGCGTGCTCGAAGCAGACCTGACCGATACCACCACCGTGCGCTTCGGCATGGACTACCAGACCTACGACGCCAATGGCGCGCCAGGTGTGCCGCTGTTCTTCAGCAATGGCCAGCCCACCAACTTCTCCCGCTCGACCAGTTCCGGGCCGCGCTGGATGTATGAAGACTACACCACCAAGAACTACTCCTTCGGCCTGGATCAGGAGCTTGGCAATGGTTGGCAGTTGAAAATGGCCGGCAACTACATGGATGTCGATCGCGACTCGCTGTCGGCGTTCTATCGCACCGGTGCCGGGGTCTCTACCCTCGATCAAGCCACCGGCAACGCCAAGTCCGACCTGCTGCAAGTCGATGCCCACCAGGTTCAGCGGGGCATGAACATCACGCTGCAGGGGCCTTTCGAGCTGTTTGGCCAGACCCACGAACTGGTTACCGGCTTCGACTACATGGATTACGAGAACAACCACTTCACCGGCAGAGCTGGGGAAGCCACATTCAACTTCTACACCTGGGGCAACCGCATACCGCAACCTGGCAACTATTCGCCACTGCTGGACTACGACCTGACCATCCGCCAGACCGGTTACTTCATTGCCACCCGGCTCAACTTCACCGACGACCTGCACATGATTCTCGGTGCCCGTACAACCAACTACCGTTCGGACTCGAACCAGGTGGTATTGACCACTGGCACTGGCAACCCCACGCAACTTAAGGAGCACGGAGAGGTAACACCGTACGCCGGCCTGATCTATGACCTGACCGATGAGCAATCGGTGTACGCCAGCTACACCGATATCTTCAAGCCCCAGACCAGCCGCGACCGTACCGGCAAGGTGCTGGACCCTGTGATCGGGCAGAACTATGAAATGGGCTGGAAAGGTGAGTTCTACGATGGTCGCCTGAACGCCAACGCGGCGATCTACCTCATCAAGCGCGACAACCTTGCAGAGGAAGACACCGGTTTCAGCGTACCGGGCGTGCCTAACTCCACCGCTTACCGCGCGGTCAGCGGCGCCGAAACCAAGGGCATTGATCTTGAACTGTCCGGCGAAGTGGCTCGCGGGCTTGAGGTTCATACCGGTTACAGCCACTCCCGCACGGAAGATGCCAATGGCGCTCGGCTGACGTCTCAACTGCCGCTGGATACATTCCGCCTGTGGACTACCTACCGCCTGCCCGGCGAATGGGAGCACCTGACTGTTGGTGGTGGGGTCAACTGGAACTCCCAGCAATCCCTGGCCACCCGCTACAACACGCGCATCACCCAGGAAGACTACGCCGTGGCCAGCCTGATGGCCCGCTACAAGATCAGCGAGCACCTGGCCGCCACGCTGAACGTGGACAACCTGTTCGACAAGAAGTACTACGCAGGCCTGGCCGGCAACTATGGCCACTATGGCGCGCCGAGGAACGCGACGCTGAACCTGCGCTACGATTTCTGAGCAGCAGAACGAAAAAAGGCGACCCTGGAGGTTAATGCCAGTCAGTTAAGACTGACGCTTTGAGCTTTAGCCCGTAGGCCGCAAAATCCGATGCTTGGAAACGAGCATCGGATTTTTTATGCGCCTGTCACAAGCCCTCTCCCTCACTCACGAAATGGCATCGCGGCCACATGCCCTCGAGGGGCTGGGGGCGTTGCTCGATCCTGATCTTGTGCAACAAGCTTTTGAGACGGCAGGTGTCGCGACCATTCGCAAGCGACGCCTCCCGCTTGAGAGCCTGGTGTGGTGCATCATCGGCATGGCGCTGTTCCGCCGTATGTCGGCTTGGGATGTCGTAAACCACATGGACATCATGCTGCCGGGCAAGAGGCCTCTGGTGGCCCCCAGTGCTGTTGTACAAGGGCGGCAGCGACTGGGCAGTGAAGCTGTACGTGAAGTTTTCACGCTCACTCAGCAGCGGTGGCACGAAGAAACCAAGCACCCGCACTGGTTGGGCTTGACGCTGCTTGGTGTGGACGGTGTTGTCTGGAGTACGCCTGACACAGCTGAAAACCGTGCGTTTTACGGGGGCGCTACCAATCAGCATGGGGATGGCGGTTTTCCTCAGGTTAGGATGGTCTGCCAGATGGAGCTGACCAGCCACTTACTGATAAACAGCACTTTCGAGAGCTACCACAGTAGTGAAATGAAGCTGGCAGAGCAGCTGATCGCGACCACGCCGAACCACTCGCTGACCCTGTTCGATAAAGGTTTCTATTCGTTGGGCTTGCTGCACCACTGGCAGTCACAAGGTGAGCATCGACACTGGCTGATCCCTGTGAAAAAGGGCACTCAGTACGAGGTGGAACACACGCTAGGACGCAACGATGCCGTGGTCGTCCTGCGCACATCGCCCCAGGCCCGCAAGCAATGGCCAGGCTTGCCGCTGGAAATGCGGGCACGACTGCTGAGCAAAACAATCAAAGGAAAGGTTGTGAGTGTCTTGACCTCAATGACCGATGCGCAGCGCTTCCCTGGCGATGAGATCGTTGATCTTTACAGTCAGCGCTGGGAAATCGAGCTGGGTTATCGGGAGATCAAACAAGGACTTCTGGGGGGCGAATACACCCTGAGAAGCAAGACGCCGGAGATGATTGCGCAAGAGCTGTGGGGCGTGCTGTTGGGCTACAACCTATTGCGTTATCAGATGGTGCAGATGTCGAGACAGTGCCCAGGCGTGTACCCATGCGAGATGAGCTTTACCGCTTGTAGCTGGGCGATTCTGGGCTTGCTGCATGGCACGTCATTAAACCATCCCGGCAACTTGCCAGGTTTTTTGGCAGATCTGCAGGCGTCAGCGGCTCAGTATGTCCTACCCCATCGGCGACCCGATCGATGGTTCCCCAGAGTGGTGAAGCAGCGCCCTGCAAAATATCCGACCCGAAAATGAAAATGCCAGTCAGCTTAACTGACTGGCATTAACCCTGGAGGTCGCCTTTTTCATGCCTGCATGGTGTTCGCTTCGGTAGGCGGTCCGTTGTAGGAGCTGCCTTGTGTCGCGAAAGGGCTGCAAGGCAGCCCCGGCAATTCCTGCATCACTGCTGAGCCCCTGGGGCCGCGTTGCGGCCCTTTCGCGACACAAGGCCGCTCCTGCAAAGAGTGAGCAGGTTTACTGGCTGATCGTATCTGCCAGCAACAGCCTGGCAATCACCCCCTCAAGGACATCCACCTGCTCAAGGATGTCATAGTGCCCGGCGTCAACAGCAATGTCCTGGCAGCTACCCGAGATGCCACCCACGTGCGCGCCCTCCCCCGCCCACCAGCAACTTGCCGCTGCCTCGGTAGACGGTAGCTGGCGCAACTGACGCGAAAGCGCCTTGAGTTTCATGGCCACGACAAAGGTCTGCGCCAGATCAGCGTTGCCGATTTCGGCATAGGCCGACTGTGCAGCCTGTGCGGCCCGTGCCGTTTCGATCACGCGCTCCAGGGCATCCTGAGTACTGCCGACCGGCACGACCGGCAGCACCAGTGCATCGGCCGAAACCCCGAGAATCACCGCCAGGAAGCCACGCAGGTCGGCGCTCCAGTCACTTTCCTGCACGGCTTGCCTGGCCGAGGGCACGAAGCTGTCCACCAAGGCCAGCACCGCAACCCGCTGCCCCTGGCTTTCCAACTCTTTGGCCACCAACACCGCCAGGGTGCCGCCCAGCGACCAACCTGCCAGCTGATAAGGGCCTTCGGGTTGTTTCTGGCGAATGTACTGTGCGTAATCGATAGCCATCGTTTCCAGCGAATCATCCACCCAGGCGTGATCCAGCAGCATCCGGCATTGCAGGCCATAAACCGTGCAACGGCCTTCCAGCCGGCGCGCCAATGGCTCGTAATCGAACACCGTGCCAAACCCGGCATGCAGGCAGAACAGCGGTGTACTCGCGCTCACTCGGCTGTTCAGCAACAACAGCGGGTCCAGGCTTGCATCGTCGGGGGCATAACCCGACAACTCGGCGATGGTCGGCCGGGCAATCACATCACGCAGTTTCAGTTCGATCGGCAAATCCTCACGGGCACGGACCTTGGACAGCATCTTCAGCACGCGCAGCGAGTCACCACCCAGTTCGAAGAAGTTGTCATCAACACCGACCTGCTCGACTTGCAGCACTTCCTGCCAGATCGCTGCCAGCGCCTGCTCGATTGCATTACGCGGGGCAACCCATGCCCGGCCTGCAAACTCGGGTGCCGGCAGGCCATTGCGGTCGATCTTGCCATTGGGTGTGAGCGGCAGCGCCGGCATCAGTACAAGCTGTGCCGGCACCATGTGATCCGGCAGGTCGGCGCGCAGGGCATCACGTAATTGCTCGGCGCGGGTATCGGCATTGTCCGTTACCACGTAGCCGATCAGTTGCTTGCCCGTGCTGATGTCACGCGCCACCACCACGGCATCGCGCACGCCAGCCAGGTTGCGCAGGCGTGCCTCGATTTCTCCCGGCTCGATGCGGAACCCTCGAATCTTCAGCTGGTTGTCCAGGCGCCCGAGGAAGTCGATGACGCCATCGGCGCGGCGACGCACCCGGTCACCGGTGCGGTACAGGCGGCCACCCGGGGCAAACGGGTCGGCCACGAAGCGCTCGGCCGTGAGTGCGGCCCGCTGGTGATAGCCACGCGCCACGCCCTCTCCGCCGATGTAAAGCTCACCGGCCACACCATCGGGCAGCGGGTTGAGGTGCGGGTCCAGTACGTGCAGCGTGCGCTCGCCCACGCGGTCGCCAATCGGCGCGTACACAGCCTCACAGGTTCGTTGCACCGGCACTTTCCACAGCAAAGGCGTAACCACGGTTTCCGTCGGCCCATAGCCGTTGGTCAACCAGCGCGGACGCAGCGTGCGCTTGACGTGCTCGAACAGGGCGTCCGGTACCGCATCGCCGCCAAAGCAGTACACCCGCACTGCTGGCGCGGGCTGCTGCTGGCTATCGGCGAATTCGGCCAACTGTTGCAGGTAGGCCGGCGGGAAGCAGGCGATGTCGATACGCTGGGCATGCAAGGTCTGCCAGGTTTCTTCTGCCGTCCATAGCCGGTTGTCACGCACCACCAGGCAACCACCCGAGGACAACGTCGACAGCCAGCGCTCCTGGGCCCCGTCGAAGGCGAACGACATGAACAGCAGCTCGCGGGTCTGCAGGTCCATCTCGTACAGCCCGGCGATGGCCTGGCAGTGCATGCGAATCTGGCCGTGGCTCACCGCCACACCTTTGGGCTTGCCGGTAGAACCAGACGTGTAGATCAGATAAGCCAGGTTATCCGCGCACGCGCGCTGTTCAGGTGCAGTAGCAGGCAGATGGTCCAGCGCTTGCTGGTCGAGCTCGATGCACCGCGCTACCTGGGTAAAGCGCTGGCGCAAGCCACTGCTGGTGACCAGCAGGTGCATTGCCGAGTCCTCGACGATCCACTGCAGGCGCTCTTGTGGGTAATCGATATCCAGTGGCACATAAGCTGCGCCGGTCTTCATCACCGCCAGGAAGGCCACGATCACCTCCACCGACCGCTCCAGGGCAATACCCACGCAGCTTTCCGGGCGCACGCCCTGCGCGATCAGGTGGTGGGCAAGGCGGTTGGCGCGCGCATCCAGCTGGGCATAGGTCAACTGTTGGCCGCCGCAGACTACCGCCATGGCCTCGCCACGCTCACGGGCATGCCCGGCGATAAGCTCGGCGAGCAGCGGCTGCTCGCGCCCAGGTGCCGCAAGCTGGTTGCGCAGGTCGGCGTGCCTTGCCTGCGCCGGCGTCAGCATGCCCAGGCTGCCCAGCGTGGCCTGGGGATTGTCCAGCATGGCGCTCAGCAGGCTTTCGAAACTGCCGCGCAGGCACTCGACAGCGGCTTCGGTAAAGCGGTTGCGCAGGTACAGGAACTCTACCGAAAAGGTTTCGCCCAATTGCACGGCCAGGTCCATGGCATAGTTGGTGACGTCGCGGTTACGTACTTCGCCAAAGCGCAACGTTCCGCCGCCGCCCTCGCGCAGGCGGTCGTCAACCGGGTAGTTCTCGAACACCACAATGCTGTCGAACAGCGCCTGCCCTGGCCGCCCGGCCCAGCGTTGCACATCGGCCAGCGCTGCATGCTCGTGGTCGCGCAGTTCCAGGTTGTAGTGCTGCAGCTGGTGCAGCCAGTCGCTGACAATGTGCTGGGGTTGCGGCGCCTGCACCACCGGTAGCGTGTTGATGAACAGCCCCAGCATCTCGCCTGCACCGGCCAGGCTGCTGGGGCGCCCGGCCACTGTGGCGCCGAAGCACACGCTGGCCTGGCCGGTGTAGCGTTGCAGCAGCAACAGCCAGGTGGCCTGGACCAGGGTATTGGCCGTAACCCTCAGGCGCCGGGCCTGGTCACGCAGGTGTTGCGTGCGCTGCGCATCCCAATGCAGGTACAGCGCATGGTGCCCGACAAGCTTGCCGTCCGCCTGCGGTGCAACACTGTCGGCCAACAGCGTCGGCCCCTCCAGGGCACGCAGCTTCTCGCTCCAGAACTGCTCCAGCTTGCCCATCGGCTGCTCGGCGAGCCAACGGATGTAGTCACCGAAGCGCCCCCCCGCATGGCTGGCGGGCCGGCCGTGATAAACCTGCAACACCTCGCCCAGCAACCGTGAATTGCTCCAGCCATCCATGAGGATGTGGTGGCGCGACCAGATCAGGTGCAGGCGTTGCTCATCCACTCGAACCAGTGTCAGGCGCATCAGGGGGGCACACGCCAGGTCGAAGCCTTCGGCGGCCTCTTCGGCGGCCAGCGCCTGCAAGGCGTCGCTGGTCACCTCACGCCCACGCCAGTCGAGCACGCGCAGCGGCAGGCTGGCCTGACGCTGAACCACCTGCAAGGGCTCCGCCCACCGGGCCGATGACAGGAAGACCGTGCGCAGGATGTCGTGGCTGGCGATCACCTGGTTCCAGGCCGCGACGAAGCGGTCTACGTCCAGGCCGTGCACATCGACCGCAGTCTGGTTGATGTACAGCGCGGCGTCGCTCTCCTGCAGGGTATGGAACAGCATGCCCTGTTGCATCGGCGACAGCGGGTAGATATCGGCAATCTGAGCAGCAGGTACCGGCAGGTCGTCCAGTTGCGCCTGGTTCAGACGGGCCAAGGGGAAGTCCGATGGCGTGAGGCCTTGGGTGTCATCCTGGCAGCAATGGTTGATCAAGGCCTTGAGTTCTTCTGCATAGGCATCGGCCAGTTGCTGGATGGTCGAGGTATCGAAGACTTCACGGCTGAACGTCCAGCCCAGTGTCAGCTCGCCGCCGTACACCTGGCCATTGAGCGCCAGCAGGCTGCTCAATGGCGCATCCTCATCCTGGTTCAGCCCGGCATTCTCGCTGGCCGGTCTGAACAGGCTCGCCTGCTGGTCGAAGCTGCCATCGAACTGCCCCAGGTAGTTGAAGATGATCGCCCCCTGGGCCAGCGCCGCCAACGTCTGCCGAGCTTCACCAGCCCCCAGGTAACGCAGCACACCATAGCCAAGACCCTTGTGGGGCACCGCGCGCAGTTGCTCCTTGATGGTCTTGATCGAACTGGCCAGCTCGGGCTGAGGGCTGAGGTTGACCGGGTACATGCTGGTGAACCAACCCACCGTGCGGCTCAGGTCGATACCGTCGAACAGTTCCTCGCGGCCATGGCCTTCCAGGCGCACCAGTACCTGCGGCTGCGCGGTCCAACGGCTGACCACACGGGCCAATGCCGTCAACAACAGGTCGTTGATCTGCGTGCGATAGGCTGCCGGTGCCTGCTGCAACAGCTTGCGGGTCCAGAGCGGGTCCAGGCGAGTGCTGACCGACGTTGCATGCTTCTGCAGGTTTTCACCCTGGGGATGATCGCAAGGCAAAGCATCGCTGGCGCCTTGCAGTTGATCACGCCAGTAGTGCAGTTCATGTTGCAGTGCCTGGCTGCTGGCATAGGCCTGCAGCTGTTCGGCCCAGACCTTGAACGCGCTGGTCTTGGCCGGCAACTTCAACGGCTGGCCGAGGGCAAGCGCCTGGTAGGCCTGTTGCAGGTCTTCCAGCAGGATCCGCCATGACACGCCATCGACCACCAGATGATGAATGACCAGCAGCAGCCGCTGGCTGCCGTCTGCCAGCGTTGCCAGCACGGCGCGCAACAGCGGCCCCTGAGCCAGGTTCAGGCTGCGCTGGGCCTTATCGGCCAAGCGTTCCAGCGCCTCGGCATCAACGCATTCGCGTACCCACAGCAGCTCGGTCGATACCGGCGCGCCGATCGTGGCCTGCCAGCGCCCGGCACTCTGCCAGGCATTGAGCCGCAGCAGGTCGTGATGGGCATGCAGGTTGCCCAGCGCCATGCTCAACAGCTGCGCATCCAGTGCCTCACCGGGCTCGAGCAACACCGACTGGTTCCAGTGGTCACGTGCTACAAGTGCTTGCTCGAAGAACCAGTGCTGCACCGGAACAAGTGGCAGAGGCCCGGTGACCACGCCCTGCTCCAGCGCTTGTGCTTCGCTGCGCCGGGCAACCGAGGCCAGCCCCTGCACGGTCTGATGCTGCAGCAACTCCTTGGGCGTGAACTGGATATCCACCTGGCGCGCACGGCTGACCACCTGCAACGAGATGATCGAATCGCCGCCCAGTTCGAAGAAGTTATCGGTCAGGCCGACCTTCTCCAGCTTCAGCACATCCGCCCAGATCGCCGCGATCTGCTGCTCCAGATCACTCTGCGGCGCGATGTACTCGCCCTGCGACTGGCTGGCATCCGGCTGCGGCAGGGCCTTGCGGTCCAGCTTGCCGTTCGGCGTCACCGGCAGCTTGCCGAGCAGCAGCAGGTGCGCGGGCACCATGTAGTCCGGCAAACCGGCCTTGAGCGCCTCGCGCAGGCTGTCGCGCAATGCGCCTTCGTCTTGCGTGCTGTCGGCAGGCACCACATAGCCCACCAGCTGCTTGCCGCTTGGCCCGTCCTGGGCCAGCACCACGGCTTCCTGCACACTCGGCAGCTCCAATAGACGCGCCTCGATCTCGCCCAGCTCGATGCGCAGGCCGCGGATCTTCACCTGGTGGTCGATGCGCCCGGCGTAGTCGATCACGCCATCGGCGCGGTAGCGCGCCAGGTCGCCGGTGCGGTACAGGCGCCCGCCGTTGTCGCTGAACGGGTCCGGCACGAAGCGTTCGGCGGTCAGCGCCGGGCGTTGGTGGTAACCACGGGCCAGGCCGACTCCACCAAGGTACAGCTCGCCGGCACTGCCGCGTACCGCCGGTTGCAGGCTGCCTTCGAGGATATGGGTCTTGAGGTTGTCGATCGGCTGGCCGATCGGCACGCTGATGCTTTCGTCCGGCTGGCAGGTCCAGTGGGTCACGTCGATCGCCGCTTCGGTCGGGCCGTACAGGTTGTACAGGCCCGCCGTCGGCAGGCGTTGCAGGGCCTGGCGGGCCAGTTCGGCCGGCAACGCTTCACCGCTGCACACCACGCGCTTGAGGCTGACGCAGCTTTCGACCGCTTCGTGGGTCATGAACGCCTGCAGCATCGACGGCACGAAGTGCAGCGTGCTGATGCCGTGGTGGTTGATGGTTTCGACCAGCAACTGCGGGTCGCGGTGCGCGCCGGGCTGGGCCATGACCAGGCGCGCGCCGGTCATCAGCGGCCAGAAGAATTCCCACACCGACACGTCGAAGCTGAACGGGGTTTTCTGCAGCACGCTGTCGCTGGCGTCCAGCCCGTAGGCCTTCTGCATCCAGCACAGGCGGTTGACCAGCGCCTGATGGCTGTTGCCAGCACCTTTCGGGCGACCGGTGGAGCCGGAGGTGTAGATCACGTAGGCGAGGTTCAACGGGGCCACGTCGACATTCGGATTGGCATCGCTGTAGCCGTCGAAGTTCTCGGCATCCAGGTCCAGGCTGCGCAGGCCGGCCGGGATCGGCAGGGCTTCGTGCAGGTGCGACTGGGTCAGCAGCAAGGCGATGCCGCTGTCCTCGAACATGTAGCTCAGGCGGTCCTGGGGGTATTCCGGGTCCAGCGGCACATAAGCGCCACCGGCCTTCACGATGCCCAGCAGGCCGACGACCATCTCCAGGCTGCGCTCCATGGCGATGCCCACCAGCACATCCGGCCCCACGCCCAGCTCGCGCAGCTTGTGCGCCAGCTGGTTGCTACGGCGGTTGAGCTCGGCATAGCTCAGGGTCTGCTCGCCAAAGGCCAGCGCCGGGGCATCCGGGGTGGCGAGTACCTGGGCTTCGACCAGCTGGTGGATGCTGGCTTCGCCTGGGTAATCGGTTTGCGTGGCATTCCAGCCATGCACGATCTGCTGCCGCTCCCCGTCATCCAGCAATGGCAGCTCAGCCACTCGCTGGCCTGGGTTGCCGACGATGCCCTGTAGCAGGTTCAGCCAGTGCCGCGCCATCTGCTGTATGGTCGAGGCATCGAACAGGTCGGTTGCAAAGGTCAGCGTGGCGCTGATGCCCAGCTCATGTTCGAAGCTGTCCAGCGTGAGGTCGAACTGCGCCGCGTGCACGTTCCATTGCAGGCTCTCCACCTCCAGGCCGGGCAAGCTGCGGCGCTCGCCCTTGCCCCGGGTCTGGTGGTTGTACATCACCTGGAACAACGGGCTGTGGCTCAGGCTGCGTTCAGGCTGCAAGGCATCGACCAGCTGTTCGAATGGCAGGTCCTGATGCACCTGCGCGCCCAAGGCTCGTTGCCGCACTTGCGCCAACAGCTCGGTGAAGGTCAGCTGCGTATCGAACTCGGCACGCATCACCTGGGTATTGACGAAAAAGCCGATCAGCCGCTCGGTCTCTACGCGGTTACGGTTGGCGATGGGCACGCCCACGCGCACATCGGCCTGCCCGGAGTAGCGGTGCAACAATACCTGGAAACTCGCCAGCAGCAGCATGAAGGGTGTCGCCCCCTGGTGCTGCGCCAGCTGTTTGAGTGACTGGCTCAACGCTTCGCCCAGGTCAACGTCGATCCGCTCACCGCGGTAGCTTTGCAGCGCCGGGCGTGGCCTGTCGGTGGTCAGTTCCAGCACCGGGTGGTCGTCGCCCAGCTGCGCCATCCAGTACGCCAGCTGACGCTCACGCTCGCCGGCGTCCATCCAGGCACGCTGCCAGATCGCATAATCGGCGTACTGGATCGGCAGTTCGCCCAGCGCCACCTCCCGACCTTGGCTATAGCCCTCATAAAGCTGCACCAACTCATCGATGAGCAAGGGCATCGACCAGCCATCGGCGACGATATGGTGCAAGGTGAGCACCAGCACGTGCTCGTCCTGCGTCAGTTCCAGCAGTTTTACCCGCAGCAGCGGCCCATGGACCAGATCGAACGGCTGCTGGACCTCAAGCGCGACCTGCGCCTGCAAAACCTGCTCCTCCACGGCCCCCAAGGCCTGGCGGGCCAGCTGGAAAGGCTGGTTCGGGTGGATGACCTGCATCAGCTGGCCATCTTCCTCGGCAATGGTCGTGCGCAGGGCTTCATGACGCTGGATCAGCGTCGCGAAGCTGCGCTGCAGGGCTGCCAGGTCGAGCTGCCCCCTGAACCTGAGCGCGGTCGGAATGTTGTAGGCCGAGCCGGTGGGCTCCAGCTGCCAGAGAAACCACTGGCGTTGCTGGGCATAGGACAGCACAGGGCGTTCGACATCGTGCCTGGCCACCGGGATGGGCAGTTGCGCGAGCGTGACGCCCTTGGACGCCAGTTTTTCGAGAAACAGCTTCTGCTGCGCCAGGGGCAGACGGATAAAGCGATAAACCAGGTCTGCGTTTCTGTTGTCCGTGTGCATCTCAAACCGCCTCGAGCTCTGCCATGAAGTCCTGGAGCTCATCCAGGTCTCCGTCGTTTCGGGTACCGAGACTGCCGACCTCTTGTGCAAAGGCCTGCAGGTTCTCTGTCTGGAACAACAACGCGAGTGGCAGGTTCGTACCCAGTTCGATCTGCAGTCGTGCTACCGCCTGGGTTGCCAGCAAGGAGTGGCCCCCCAGCTCGAAGAAGTTGTCGGTAAGAGATACGTTTTCCAGGCCAAGAACTTCAGCCCATACCGCTGCGATCCGCCGCTCCAGCTCCGTTTCCGGCGCCACATGGGCCGCCCGGCGCGGGTTGCCGTCAGGCTGTGGCAAGGCCTTGCGGTCCAGCTTGCCGTTCGGTGTCAGTGGCAGGCGTTCCAACAGCAACAGGTGCGCGGGCACCATGTAGTCCGGCAGGCTGGCTTTCAGTCTGGCGCGCAGGGTGTCAAGCAACGCCGCCCGGGCTTCCTCGCTGGCAACCGACGCTGCATCGGCTGGCACCACGTAGCCCAGCAGTTGCTTGCCGCCCGGCGCATCCAGTGCCAGTACCACGGCTTCGCGGACTGCGTCCTGTTGTTGCAGGCGCGCCTCGATCTCACCGAGTTCGATACGGAAGCCGCGAATCTTCACCTGATGGTCGATACGCCCGGCATATTCGATGACCCCGTCGGCGTCATAGCGCGCCAGGTCGCCGGTGCGATACAGCCGGCCACCCTGCCCACCGAACGGGTCGGGGATGAAGCGTTCGGCGGTAAGCCCAGGGCGCGCCAGATAACCACGCGCCAGGCCCGCACCCGCCATGTACAGCTCCCCCACCACCCCTACCGGCAGCGGCGTTCCGGCCTCGCTCAACAGGTACACGGCACTGTTGGAAAGCGGCCGGCCGATATTGGCCTGGCCACCTTGGGTGCGCAGGGTGAAGGTCGAGTAGGTGGTGTCCTCCGAAGGCCCGTACAGGTCGTACACCTTGAGCACATGGCCAGTGCCGTACAGCGCGTCGACCAGCCCCTGCTTGAGGGCCTCCCCCGCCAGGTTGATGATGCGCACACCGGACGGCAGCTGGCCGGTTTCATGCAGCACCTTGATGGCCGATGGCACCGTGTTGACCAGGCGTACCTGGTCTTTGGCCGGCAGGTGCGGCAGCTCCAGGGCATTGGCCGCCAGTACCGCATAGCCACCCGAGCCCAGGGTCACGAACAGCTCCCAGACCGACAGGTCGAAACAGATCGATGTGGACGCCAACACGCCGCACAGGTCCTGCTGGCTGTACACCGACTGCGCCCAGCCGATCATTGCCACGGCATTGCGATGCTCGATCTGGACGCCCTTGGGTTTGCCAGTGGAGCCTGAGGTGTAGATGCAGTACGCCAGGTTGTCCGGCGTGCTCACGCACACCGGGTCGGCCGCTTCGTAGCCGTCGAGCAGCAATTGGTCCACCAGCAGCGTGCGCGCCTGGAAGCTGGTCGGCACACGCTCCAGCAGGTCCGACTGCGACAGCAGCAGGATCGACTGGCTGTCTTCGAGCATGTACACCAGGCGGTCCTGCGGGTAGCCAGGGTCGAGCGGCACGTAGGCGCCGCCCGCCTTGAGAATGGCCATCAGCGCGACCACCATGTCCAGGCCACGCTCCATGGCGACACCTACCAGCACCTCCGGGCCCACGCCAGCCTCGCGCAGTTTGTGGGCCAGCTGGTTGGCCCGTACATTGAGCGCGGCATACGTGAGCGTCTGCTCGCCGTGGATAAGTGCCACTGCACCTGGCGCAGCAACCACCTGCGCCTCGAACAGCTGATGGATACAGCGGTCGGCCGGGTAACTGGCCGCCGTGCGGTTCCAGTCCTGCACGATACGCTGATGCTGCGCGGTATCGAGCAGCGGCAGGTCGCCGAGTGCAGCACACGGGTCACTCACTAGGGCGTCAAGCAGCGTACCGAAGTGATGGGCCAACTGCTCGATCGCCTCGCTGCTCCAGTGCGCACGGTCATGCCGGTACTGGATAGCCAGGCTGTCGCCAAGGCTCACCAGCACGGTCAGCGGATAGTTGGTCTGCTCGCGCACCTGCACTGGGCCAAACTGCAAGCCACTCGGTGCACCCTGCCGAAGGGCCTCGGACACCGGGTAACTTTCGAACACCACCAGGCTGTCGAACAGGGCTTCACCACCAAGCCCGGCCCAGCGCTGCACATCGTACAGCGGCGTATGTTCGTATTCACGCATGGCCAGGTTGCTGGCCTGCACCTGTCCGATCCATTGCGCGACGCTCTGTTCGCCTTGCGGTGTACCAACCACCGGCAGGGTGTTGATGAACAAGCCAATCTGCGCCTCCACGCCCGCCAGCTCCGCTGGCCGGCCGGCGACCGTGGCCCCGAAGCAGACCGACGACTGCCCGGTATAGCGCTGCAACAGCAACAGCCAGGTAGCCTGTACCAAGGTGTTGACGGTGACACGCTGGGCACGGGCAAAGGCTTCAACCCGCTCGGTACGCCCTGCATCGAATGCCTGGTGATGAACGTGATGGCCATGACCATCAGGCTCACCATTGCGCACGGCCTGGGCCAGGCGCGTCGGCTCGTTGAAGCTGGCCATCTGGCCCTGCCAGAACCGCTCTGCCGCCGCCCCATCCTGGCGCTGCAACCAGGCGATGTAGTCACGGTAGCTGCCCGCCGCTGCCACCACAGGTTTACCGGCATTACGCTGCAACACCTCACCCAGCAACTGCGAGGTGCTCCAGCCATCCATCAGGATGTGATGGCAGGTGAAGATCAGGTGGTGACGTGCCTGCGCCGTACGCACCAGCACCAGGCGCAACAAGGGTGCCTCGACCAGGTCGAAGCCACGCTGCCGGTCGGCATCCGCCAGGCTGTCCAGCGCCCGCGCCAGCTCATCCTCGGTACGCCAGTCATATTCGCTGAACGGCAGTGTCACCTGCTTGCGCACGACCTGCACCGCCTGGCCCAGGTCCCCCTGCCAGATGAAGCTGCTGCGCAGGATGTCGTGGGCCTGCAAGGCAGCATCCCAGGCCTGCCGGAAGGCTTGTACATCCAGGCCATCCACATCCACGCGCATCTGGTTGATGTAGTTGCCGCTGCCTTGCTCGTAGATGCTGTGGAACAGCATGCCCTGCTGCATCGGCGACAGCGGGTAGACGTCGGCGATCTGCGCCACGGCAACCGGTAGCTGGTCGAGCTGCGCCTGGGTCAGGTCGGCCAACGGGAAGTCGGACGGGGTCAGGCCGCGATGTCCACCCTCACAGCAATGCTCGATTATTTCAGCCAAGGCCTGCTGGTAAGCCTGCGCCAGCAGCTCGATGGTTTCGCGGCAATGAATGTCCTGGCTGAAGGTCCACTCCAGGCGTAGCTCGCCGCCATATACCTGACCGTTGACGGTCAACAGGCTGGCCAACGGTGCTTCGGCATCCTGCCTGGCGCCATCGTTCTCCTTGGCGGGGGTGAACAGGCCTGCTTCGCCATCGAAGCTGCCGTCGAACTGCCCGAGGTAGTTGAAGACGATCTGGCCTTCAGGCAATGCTGCAAGGGCCTCGCGGCTCGCGGCATCACCGAGGTAGCGCAGCACGCCATAGCCCAGGCCTTTGTCAGGCACGGCGCGCAGCTGTTCCTTGATGGTCTTGATCGAACTTGCCAGGTCTGCTTGCGGGCTCAGCTTTACCGGGTACAGGCTGGTGAACCAGCCCACCGTACGCGTCAGGTCGATACCCGCGAACAGGTCTTCACGGCCATGCCCTTCCAGGCGCACCAGCACTTCGGGCTGGCCGCTCCAGCGGCCAATTGCTTGCGCCAGGGCCGTCAGCAGCAGGTCCATGATCTGCGTGCGATAAGCCACCGAGCAATCCTGCAACAGCCGTCGGGTGCTTGCCACGTCGAGGCGCGTGCTGACCGAAGCCGCATGCTTCAGTTGCCGGCTGCCTTGCGGGTTGTCGCAGGGCAGCATTTCGCTGGCCCCTTGCAACTGCCCCTGCCAGTAGCCCAGTTGCTGTTGCAATGCGGGCGCGGCGGCATAGGTTTGCAAACGCTCGGCCCAGGCTTTGTACGAAGTGGTCTTGGCCGGAAGCTGCAGTGGCTGCCCGGCAGCCAGGGTCTGGTAGGCCTGCTGCAGGTCTTCCAGCAGCACACGCCACGACACACCGTCTACCGCCAGGTGATGGATGACCAAAAGCAGTCGCTGGCTACCGTCAGGCAGCGCAGCGAGCATGGCACGCATCAACGGCCCGTGCTCGAGGTCAAGGCTGCGCTGGGCTTCAGTGGCGGCTTGCTGCAACTGCTCGACGCTGGCGAAATCGCGATGCCACAGCAACTGGGAGTAGCCCGCATCGGCAAATTCAGCCTGCCAGCCCACCCCATGGCCGAACACGCGCAAACGCAGGGCGTCGTGATGTTCGAGCAATGCCTGCAATGCCGCATCGAGCGTCGCCGGGGCCAGCGTTTCGCCGGGCGTGAGCAGCACCGACTGGTTCCAGTGATGGCGCACGACAACGGGCTGTTCGAAGAACCAGTGCTGGATCGGCGTGAGCGGCGTCACGCCCGTTACCGCACCCTGATCGATCGATACACTGCTGCCGCGGTTGGCGAGCCGGGCCAGTGCCTGCACCGTCTGGGCCTCGAACAGGTCCTTGGGCGTGAACTGGATATCCACCTGGCGCGCACGGCTGACCACCTGCAACGAGATGATCGAATCGCCGCCCAGTTCGAAGAAGTTATCGGTCAGGCCGACCTTCTCCAGCTTCAGCACATCCGCCCAGATCGCCGCGATCCGCTGTTCCAGATCGCTCCGCGGCGCAACGTACTCGCCCTGCAACTGGCTGGCATCCGCCAGCGGCAGGGCCTTGCGGTCCAGCTTGCCGTTCGGCGTCACCGGCAGCTTGCCGAGCAGCAGCAGGTGCGCCGGCACCATGTAGTCCGGCAGGCCGGCCTTCAGCGCCTTGCGCAGGTTGTCGCGCAACGCGCCTTCGTCCTGCGTGCTGTCGGCAGGCACCACATAGCCCACCAGCTGCTTGCCGCTTGGCCCGTCCTGGGCCAGCACCACGGCTTCCTGCACACTCGGCAGCTCCAATAGTCGCGCCTCGATCTCGCCCAGTTCGATGCGCAGGCCGCGGATCTTCACCTGGTGGTCGATGCGCCCGGCGTAGTCGATCACGCCATCGGCGCGGTAGCGCGCCAGGTCGCCGGTGCGGTACAGGCGCCCGCCGTTGTCGCTGAACGGGTCCGGCACGAAGCGTTCGGCGGTCAGCGCCGGGCGTTGGTGATAACCACGGGCCAGGCCTACCCCGCCGAGGTACAGCTCGCCGGCACTGCCGCGCACCGCCGGTTGCAGGCTGCCTTCGAGGATATGGGTCTTGAGGTTGTCGATCGGCTGGCCGATCGGCACGCTGATGCTTTCGTCCGGCTGGCAGGTCCAGTGGGTCACGTCGATCGCCGCTTCGGTCGGGCCGTACAGGTTGTACAGGCCTGCCGCCGGCAGGCGTTGCAGGGTTTGGCGGGCCAGTTCGGCCGGCAACGCTTCACCGCTGCACACCACGCGCTTGAGGCTGACGCAGCTCTCGACCGCTTCGTGGGTCATGAACGCCTGCAGCATCGACGGCACGAAGTGCAGCGTGCTGATGCCGTGGTGGTTGATGGTTTCGACCAGCAACTGCGGGTCGCGGTGCGCGCCGGGCTGGGCCATGACCAGGCGCGCGCCGGTCATCAGCGGCCAGAAGAATTCCCACACCGACACGTCGAAGCTGAACGGGGTTTTCTGCAGCACGCTGTCGCTGGCGTCCAGGCCGTAGGCCTTCTGCATCCACCACAGGCGGTTGACCAGCGCCTGATGGCTGTTGCCAGCACCTTTCGGGCGGCCGGTGGAGCCGGAGGTGTAGATCACGTAGGCGAGGTTCAGCGGGGCCACGTCGACATTCGGGTTGGCATCGCTGTAGCCGTCGAAGTTCTCGGTGTCCAGGTCCAGGCTGCGCAGGCCGGCCGGGATCGGCAGGGCTTCGTGCAGGTGCGACTGGGTCAGCAGCAAGGCGATGCCGCTGTCCTCGAACATGTAGCTCAGGCGGTCCTGGGGGTATTCCGGGTCCAGCGGCACATAAGCGCCACCGGCCTTCACGATGCCCAGCAGGCCGACGACCATCTCCAGGCTGCGCTCCATGGCGATGCCCACCAGCACATCCGGGCCCACGCCCTGCTCGCGCAGCTTGTGCGCCAGCTGGTTGCTACGGCGGTTGAGCTCGGCATAGCTGAGGGTCTGCTCGCCAAAGACCAGCGCCGGGGCATCCGGGGTGGCGAACACCTGGGCTTCGATCAGCTGGTGAATGCTGCGCTCGTCCGGGTACGTCGCCTGGGTTTCGTTCCAGCCTTCGACCATCTGTCGCTGTTCTGGCAGGCCCAGCATTGGCAACTCGCCAACCACCGCGTCAGCATTCTCCGTCAGCGCCTGCAGCAGGTTGGCAAAGTAACCAGCCAGGCGGCCAATGCTCTCGTCGCTCCACAGCGCACGGTCGTGGCTGTACTGCATCGACAGCGTGGTGCCCAGTTCCACCACCAGGGTCAGCGGGTAGTTGGTCTGCTCGTGCACGGCCACGTCGCCGAAGCGCAGGCCACCGGGCGCGCCCTGTTGCAGCGCCTCGGCCACCGGGTAGTTCTCGAACACCAGGATGCTGTCGAACAAGGCGTCACCGCCCTGCCCCGCCCAGCGCTGCACGTCGTACAGCGGGGTGTGCTCGAACTCGCGCACGGCCAGGTTGCCGGCCTGCACCTGGCCGATCCACTCGGCCACGGTCTGCTCGGCACGCGGGGCGCCGATCACCGGCAAGGTGTTGATGAACAGGCCGATCTGTTCCTCCACCCCCGGCAGGTCCGCCGGGCGGCCGGCGACAGTGGCGCCGAAGCACACGCTGGCCTGGCCGGTGCAGCGCTGCAACAGCAGCAGCCAGGCCGATTGCACCAGGGTGTTGACCGTGACCCGGTTGGCCCGGGCGAAGGCTTCGATGCGCGCGGTGTGCTCTGGGTCGAAGGCCAGGCGGTGGTCGCCATGGCCGCTACCGCTTGCGCCAGCACTGCCGGCGATAGCCTGGGCCAGGCGGGTTGGCTCGTCCAGGGCGGCAAGCTGGGCTTTCCAGAAGGCTTCGGCAACGGCCGCGTCCTGGCCCTGCAGCCAGGCGATGTAGTCGCGGTAGTGCGTGGCCTGGGCCTGCGGAGCCAGGCCGGCATAGCGCTGGAGCACTTCGCCCAACAGGCGCGAGGTGCTCCAGCCGTCCATCAGGATGTGGTGGTTGGTGTAGATCAGGTGGTGGCGGGTATCGCCCGTGCGTACCAGTACCAGGCGCAGCAGCGGCGCGGCAGCAAGGTCGAAACCGCGCTGGCGTTCACCCTCGGCCAGGGCCTGCAATGCCTGCTCCAGCGCCGGCTGGCCACGCCAGTCATGCTCGCTGCACGGCAATTCGACGGCCTTGCGTACCACCTGCACGGCCTGCTCCAGTTCGCCTTGCAAGACGAAACCGCTGCGCAGGATGTCGTGGGCATCGAGCGTGGCCTGCCACGCCCGCCGGAAACGCTGCACATCCAGCCCCTCCACATCCACGCGCAGCTGGTTGATGTAGTTGCCGGCCTGCTGGTCGTAAAGGGTGTGGAACAACATGCCCTGCTGCATGGGTGACAGCGGGTACACATCGGCGATCTGCCCGGCCTCCAGCGGCAGGCTGTCCAGTTGCGCCTGGGTCAGCGCGGCCAGCGGGAAGTCCGACGGCGTCACGCCCTGGTGCCGCGCATCGCAGCAGTGCTCGACCAGCTCTGCCAAGGCCTGCCCGTAGGCCTGGGCCAGCTTCTCGATGGTGGCCGGGTGATGAACGTCGGCGCTGTAGGTCCACTCCAGGAACAGCTCGCCGCCGTACACCTGGCCGGTGATGCTCAGCCAGTTGCCCAGTTGAGCACCGGCACATTGGGTACGGCCTGCGCTTTCCCCGCTCGGGGTGAACAGGGCGCCGGCCTCGGCATCGAAGCTGGCATCGAACTGGCCCAGGTAGTTGAAGGTGACACGGGCCTGGGCGGCACGCTCGAGCTGGTCACGCACTTCAGCATCGCCGAAGTAACGCAGCAGGCCGTAGCCGAGGCCTTTGTCCGGCACGCCGCGCAGTTGCTCCTTGATTGCCTTGATCGACTGGCCAAGGTCCTGGCCGGGTGTGAGGCGCACCGGGAACAGGCTGGTGAACCAGCCCACGGTGCGGCTGAGGTCGAGGTCGTCGAACAGGTCTTCGCGGCCATGGCCCTCCAGCAGTACCTGCACGTTGTCCTGTGCGCTCCACTGGCACAAGGTGCGCGCCAGCGCGGTCAGCAGCAGGTCGTTGATCTGCGTGCGGTAGGCCGCCGGGGCCTGTTTCAGCAGCTTGGCGGTGCGCTCGGCATCCAGCCGTGTGGCGGCGATACGGGCATGGGTGTTGGCCAGGCTGCCCTGCGGGTTGTCACGCGGCAGTTCGGCGTGGTCGCCGGCCAGCGCCTGCAGCCAGTAGTCGCGCTGTGCTTGCAATGCGGGGCTGCCGGCATGGCTGGCCAGGCGCTCGGCCCAGGCCTTCACCGAGGTGGTCTTGGCGGGCGGGCTCACGGCCTGGCCGTTCAGCAATTGCCGGTAGGCCGCTTGCAGGTCTTCCAGCAACACCCGCCACGACACACCGTCGACCACCAGGTGATGGACCACCAGCAGCAGGCGCTGCTGCCCATCGGCGAAGTCGAACAGTTCGGCACGCAGCAGTGGCCCGTGCTGCAGGTTCAGGCTGGCCTGCACCTGGTTGCCGGCGGCGTCCAGTTCACTCAGTACTGCCAGGTTGCGCTGGCGCAGCAGTGGTGCATTGTCCAGCGGCTGGAAACCCGCCTGCCACTGGCTTTCGCCACGGCTGAAGCGCAGGCGCAGGGCATCGTGCTGCTCGACCACGGCGCGCAGGGCTGCCTCCAGGTGTTGCACCTGCACCGGGCCGGCCGGCTTGAGCAGCACCGACTGGTTCCAATGCGCCGGCTGCGCGACCTCCATCTCGAAGAAACGCGCCTGGGCCGGCAGCAATGCCACCTCGCCGCTGGTGGCAGTGTCCACGGCTGCGGCCGCAACCGCTTGCTTGGCCTCGATGCGCTTGGCTACCTGGGCCAGCTGGGCGATGGTTTGTTGTTCGAACAGCTGCTTGGGGGTGATCCGGATGCCCTGGCGTTTGGCCCGGGCGATGATCTGCAGGCTGAGGATCGAGTCGCCGCCCAGTTCGAAGAAGTTGTCGGTGCTGCCGACCTGCTCCAGCTTGAGCACATCGGCCCACACTGCGGCCAGTTTCTCCTCGATATCGCCTTGTGGCGCCACATAGCCACGGCTGACCGCGCCCGGTGCCGGCAAGGCGCGCTTGTCGAGCTTGCCATTGGCGGTCAGTGGCAGGCGCTCCAGCAGCAGTATCTGCGCCGGCACCATGTAGTCCGGCAGGCGTGCCTGCAATTGCGCCTGCAGTTGCTGCACGGTCACGCCTGCGTCGGCCACCCCGTAGGCCACCAGCTGCAAGCGCTCGGCATCGCCCTCCAATGGCAAGGCCAGTACCACGGCCTCGTTGACACCGGGCAGGCCGGCCAGCACCCGGCCGACTTCACCTGGCTCCACGCGATAGCCGCGGATCTTCACCTGGTCGTCGGCACGGCCGATGAACTCGACCAGGCCATCGGCAGTCAGCCGCGCGCGGTCGCCGGTGCGGTACAGGCGGGCACCACCCTCGGTCGGCACGAAGCGTTCGGCGGTCAATGCGGGCTGGCCCAGGTAGCCCTGGGCGACGCCTTGCCCGCCCAGGTAAAGCTCACCGGGCACCTGCGCCGCCAACGGGTTGAGGTAGCCATCCAGCACCTGGGCGCAGGCGTTGCCCAGCGGGCGCCCGACCGGCACCGTGCGGCAACCTGGCAGCGGCTGCCCCGGCTCGAAGGTGAGCACGCCGACAGTGGTTTCGGTCGGGCCGTAGTGGTTGATGACCCGGCAGGCCGGGCGCAGTTCGCGGATTTTTTTCAACAGGCCCCAGCTGCATGCCTCCCCCCCCAGGATCAGTGCCTCGGCGGGCAGCACATCGGCGGCGCGGGCCGCTTGCAGCAAGCCTTGCAGGTGGCTCGGCACCAGCTTGAGCACGCCGACCTGGTGCTGCGCCATGTAGCTGGCGAAGCCATCCGGGTCGAACGCCAGTTCCTGTGGCAGCAGGTGCAGCAGGCGGCCCGAAGCCAAGGCACCGAACAGCACGGTGTGGCCCAGGTCGGCCGCGGTGGTGGACACCATCGCCATGCTCGCCGCGGCCGGCAGTTGCAGGCGCTCCAGCACCGCCTGGGTGTAGCTGGCCAGCGCCCCGTGGCTGACCACCACGCCTTTCGGCTGGCCGGTCGAGCCCGAGGTGTAGATCAGATAGGCCGGTTGTTCGGCGGCGATGGCCACCTCGACCGGGCTGTCGCTGCAGGTTGCCCAGGCGGTGTGATCGCAGGCAATCAGCTGCACGCCGTCCAGGCCGGCGAAGCGCTGGTCGCCCGGCTCATGCAGCAGTATGGCGGCGCCACTGTCGGCAATCAGTTGTTGCAGGCGCTCCTGCGGTTGCTGGGTGTCCAGCGGCAGGTAGGCGGCGCCGGTCTTGAGCACCGCGAGCAAGGCGCCGACCCACTCGATGGAGCGCGGCAGGCACAGGGCGACGATGCTGCCGGCACCGACGCCGTGCTGGCGCAGGTAGTCGGCCAGGCGGTTGGACGCCGCCTCCAGCCCGGCCTGGGTCATGAATCGGTCACCGGCACGCACACCGCCGTGGGCCTGGCCTTGCGCCATTGCCTGGCGCCACAAAGCGAGGAAGTCGCCGTGCGGGTAGGCCTGCGTGGCCACCGGCAGCAGCGTCGCCACTTGCGGGCTGTCGACGATCGCCTGCTGCGGGTCACGGATCAGCGCATCCAGCACCTGGCGCAGCGAAGCGGCCATGCGTTCGATAGTGGCCTGCTCGAACAGGTCGGTGGCGTAGGTGAAATAGCCTTCGATGCCGTCGGCCTTGTCGGAGAAGTCGAACGCCAGGTCGAAGCGGGCATCGCCGCCGTCACGGGCAAAGGCTTCCACCTCCAGCGCGCCCAGGCGCTTGCGCCCTGCATCGCTGGCGGCCACGTGCTGGTTGATCTTGAACTGGAACAGCGGGTTGTGGGCCAGGTTGCGCTCGGGCAGCAAGGCATCGACCAGGTGCTCGAACGGCAGCTCCTGGTGCGACTGGGCGCCGCCGATCACGTCTTTTACCTGCTCCAGCAGTGCGGCGAAGGTGGCGCGCTCGTCCACCTGCACGCGCAGCACCTGGGTGTTGATGAAGAAGCCGATCAGGCCTTCCAGCTCCTTGCGGTTGCGCCCGGCGTTCGGGGCGCCGATGCGGATGTCGGCCTGGCCGCTGTAGCGCGACAACACCACCGCCATGGCTGCCAGTACCAGCACGAACAACGTGTGGCCACCCTTGCGCGCCTGGCTGCGCAGGGCCTCGGCCTGTTCGGCGCCGATGTCCACGCGCACCACCGCGCCACGCTGGCTGGGCGTGGCCGGGCGCTCGAAGTCCAGCGGCAGGCTCAGCACCGGCTGCTCGCTGCCCAACTGGGCCTGCCAGTAGGCCAGTTGGCGCTGCGCTTCACCGGCCTCGAGCCAGGCGCGCTGCCAGATGGCGTAGTCGGCGTACTGGATCGGCAACACCGGCAACTCGGCCTGCCGGCCTTCGGCCAGGGCGCTGTACAGCTGGATGAATTCCTGCACCAGCACATCGCTGGACCAGCCATCCGATATGATGTGGTGCATGCTCACTGCCAGCACGTGGTGATCGGCGGCCACGCGCAGCAAGGTCACCCGCAGCGGCGGGCCGCTCAGCAGGTCGAAGGGCTGCTTGAGGGCGGCGTCCACGGCCACGCTCAGCGCTGTCTCATCGGCGGCACCGTCGAGCATCAGCAATTCCAGCGCCAGCGGGCAGTGCTCGAGGATTTCCTGGTAGAACTCGCCCTCCTCCGCGGCAAAGCGCGTGCGCAGCGATTCGTGGCGTTGCACCAGCGCATCCAGCGCCTGCTGCAGCACTGCCTGGTCCAGCGCGCCCTTCAGGCGTACTGCCATCGGCACGTTGTAGGCCGGGCTGTCAGGCTCCAGCTGCCAGAGAAACAGCAGGCGCTGCTGGGCGTACGACAGCGGAATACGCGCCAGCCCCTGGCGCGCGGGCACGATGGGCAGCAGGCGGAAGCTCTGGCCGGTGGCCTGCATCTTTTCCAGGATCTGCTGGCGTTGCTCCACAGGGAGGCCAACGAAACGTTGGGCGATACGTTGTGCGGCAGTGAGTTCCATGTCAGGCCTCTGTGAATGCATTCATCATGTGTTCGATATCGCTCAGGCCATCGTCGGAGAGCGACAGGCCCTGCTCGTCCAGGGCCTGGGCGAACGCGCGTAGTTCGGGGTGGCTGAAGATCAGCCGCAGGGGTATGTCCAGCCCCAGCTCGACGTTGATCCGCGACACTGCCTGGGCCGCCAGCAAGGAGTGGCCTCCCAGTTCGAAGAAGTTGTCGCTCAGGCCGACCCGGGCAACGTTAAGCAACTGCGCCCAGATGTTCGCGAGCTGCTGCTGCCGCTCGGTCTGCGGCGCCTGGTAGTCATGCTGTGGCTGGTTCGGGTCGGGCAGCGGCAGCGCCTTGCGGTCGAGTTTGCCGCTGGGGGTCAGCGGCATGCTCGGCAGGGTCACCAGGTAGGCCGGGATCATGTAGTCCGGCAGGCTGGCCTTGAGGTACTGCTTCAGGGCCTGGCGCAGATCGCCGCGGTAGCCTTCGGCCGGCACCGCATAGGCGCACAGCTGCTTGCCACCGGGCAGGTCGATGGCCAGCACGGTGGCTTCGCGAACGTCCGGGTGCGCCCGCAGGTACTGCTCGATCTCGCCCAGCTCGATACGGAAGCCGCGCACCTTCACCTGGTGGTCGACCCGGCCGCGATAGGCCAGCTGGCCGTTTTCGTCGTAGCAACCGAGGTCGCCGGTGCGGTACAGGCGGCCACCGCCAACCGGGTCGAACGGGTCGGGGATGAAACGCTCGGCGGTGAGTGACGGCCGCTGGTGATAACCGCGCGCCAGGCAACCTGCACCGCCGATGAACAGCTCGCCGGGCACGCCCACCGGCGTCGGCGCCAGGCCATCGTCCAGAGCATGCAGGGTACGCCCCGGCAAGGCACGGCCGATCGGTACGCCGCCCAGGCTGATCTGCTCCACGGTCATCTGCGAACAATCGTAGGTGGTGGCGACCACGGTGGCTTCGGTCGGGCCGTAGGTGTTCAGCAGGCGCACCGCTGGCGGGCCATCGGCCAGCCAGGCGCGCAGGGCATCTTCCGGCACCGCCTCTCCCCCCACGTGAATCTGCTTCAGCCGGCCATAGGCCTCGGGGGCGCGGCGCTCCAGGGCCAGCAGGCGCCAGTAGGCCGCCGGCAGGTCGGCCACGGTCACGCCGTGGCGGTTGATCTCGTCCAGCAGGGTGGCGGTGTCCCACAGCCGCAGGTCGCGCAGCACCACACAGGCGCCTTGGGCCAGCGGCGGGAAGAACTGCTCGATGAAGCCATCGAAGCTGATGGTGGCGAACTGCAGCACGCGATCGCTCGGGGTGAGGCGCGAATAGTCTCCGGCCACTTGGCAGAACAGCGACAGGGCATGGTGGTCGATGGCCACGCCCTTGGGCATGCCGGTGGAGCCGGAGGTGTAGATGACATAGGCGAGGTTGTGCGGTGCCGCCAGGTTGGCCAGCGGTTCGGCGGGCCAGGCTTGCAGCCACTCGGTGCCCGGCTCCAGTACCACGCAGGGCAGTTGCTTGCCCAATTGCAGGCGCTCACGCGAGGGCGCATCGGCCAGCAGCAGGCCGATATTGCTGTCCTCGACCATGTAGGCCAGGCGTTCTTGCGGGTAGTCCGGGTCCAGCGGCACATAGGCGCCACCCGCCTTGTGAATGGCGATCAGCGCCAGGGCCATGCCCAGGCCGCGCTCGACAGCCACGCCAACCAGGCAGTCCGGCCCCACGCCCAGCGCCCGAAGGCGGTGAGCCAGCTGGTTGCTGCTGCGGTCCAGTTCGGCGTAGGTCATCTGCTGGTCGTCGAAGATCAGCGCCAGCGCATCCGGCCGCTCGTGGGCCTGTCGCGCCAGCAGCTGGTGCGCACACAAGCCGCTGCCAGCCTGGGGCGCCGGGTTCCAGCCGTGGGTCAGCTGCTGGCGTTCGCTACTGCTAAGGAAGTCCAGCTCGGCAATGCAGCATTGTGGTTCGGCGCAGATGGCTTCCAGCAGTGCTTGCCAATGCCCGGCCATGCGCTCGATACGTGCGGCATCGAACAGGTCGGTGCAATAGTTGAACGAGGCCGTCACGCCATCGGAGCGCTCCAGGGTGTTGAGCGATATGTCGTACTGCGCGCCCGGCTCCAGCAGGTCCACTTCCTTGACCTGCAGGCCGTGCAGGGCATCGCTGGACACCTGCTCGCCGAGGTCGCGCAGGTGGTTGAACAGCACCTGGAAGAACGGGTTCACACCCTGGTCACGCTCCGGATACAGCGCCTCGGCTACTTCGAGGAACGGCACATCCTTGTTGGCCTGGGCCTGCAGGGTGGTCTCCTTGATCGCCGCCAGCAGGTGCGAGAACGGCTGGCTGCCATCGACACGGATACGAGCCACGACCACGTTGATGAAGAAGCCGATCAGCCCTTCAAGCTCCAGGCGGTTGCGGTTGGTGACCGGCACACCGATGTTGAGCGTGCCCTTGCGGCTGTAGCGCGACAGCACGATGGCATAGGCCGCCAGGAACACATGGAACAATGTGGCGTTGGATGCCACCGCCAGTGCCCGCAGGCGCTCGGTGAGGGCCTGTGGCAGGCGCACGTCGAAGCGGCTGCCCTGGTAGCTTTTTACCTGCGGGCGAATGCGGTCGGCAGGCATTTCCAGCACTTCGAAGTCGTCTTCCAGGCGGGCCTTCCAGTAGTCGATCTGCGCCTGCATCTGCCCCTCGGCCAGCCACTTGCGCTGCCAGGCGGCGAAGTCGGCGTACTGCACCGGCAGCGGCTCGATGGTTTGCGCCTGGCCCGTGGCGGCGGCGTTGTAGGCGGCGGCGAACTCGCGCACCAGCAGGCTCATCGACCAGCCATCGGAGACGATATGGTGCAAGGTCAATGACAGCAGGTGCTCCTGCGCATGCACCTTGAACAGCCGTGCGCGCAGCAGCGGGCCGTGCTCCAGGTCGAACGGGACGAAGGCTTCGGCTTCCAGCTTGCGCATCTGCGCGGCGTGGTCCTGGCCGCTGAGGTCTTCGAAACCGATCGATACCGTGGCAGCCGGCAGGATGCGCTGCCAAGGCAGGCCGTCGGCCTCGACGAAAACAGTGCGCAACGATTCGTGGCGGGTTACCAAGGCATCCAGCGCAGCCTGCACGGCGCAGTGGTCGAGGTGACCCTGCATGCGCACGGCCATCGGCGTGTTGTAGGCCAGGCTTTCGGGGTTGAGCTTCCAGAACAGCCACTGGCGGTTCTGCGAGGGGGACACTGGCAGCGGTTGCTGGCGATCGAGGATTTCGATGTCCAGGCCTGCGCCCTGCTCGCCTTCGGCCACGGCCTGGGCGAAGGCCTGCAGGTCGACGGTGTCGAACAGGCTGCGCAGCGGAATATCCACGCCCAATTGCTTGCGTATCCGCGATACCGCCTGGGTGGCCAGCAGTGAATGGCCGCCAAGGGCAAAGAAGTTGTCGCCCAGGCCTACCTGCGGTACTTGCAGGACTTGCGCCCAGATCTGTGCCAATTGCGTTTGCAGCGGGGTCTGCGGCGCCTGATAGGCCACCTGGGTGGCGGCAGGTTCCGGCAGCGCCTTGACGTCGACCTTGCCGTTGACCGTGACCGGCAGGTGCTCCAGCACCATCAGGTGTGTCGGCACCATGTGTTCGGGCAGCAGGCGCTTGAGGCTGGCGCGGATCGATTCCTGCCAGGCCAGGCTATCGGCCGGCATCTGGCTGGGCACCAGCCAGGCAGCCAGTTGCAGTTGCGGCCCCTGGCCATGCACGCGCACCAGGGCATTGGCGACACCGCCCAGGGCACGCAGCTGGTTTTCGATTTCGGCCAGTTCCACGCGATAGCCACGGACCTTGACCTGGCCATCCATGCGCCCGGCGAACTGCAGGTCGCTGCCTTGGCGAACCCAGTCACCGCTGCGGTACAGGCGCTGGCCGTGGCCGCTCGGGTCGGGAACGAAGCGCTCGGCGGTGAGTGCCGGGCGGTTCAGGTAGCCGCGGGCCAGGCCGGCGCCACCGATGTATAGCTCGCCCTTGGCTTTGGCCGGCAGGGGTTGCAGGCAGCGGTCGAGCACCGCGACGCAAGTATTGGCCAGTGGCTGGCCGAGGCTGGCTTGCCCGTTCAGTTCGGCGACCAGCACACCGACGGTGGTCTCGGTCGGGCCGTAGTGGTTGAACACCTTGAGCGCCGGGGCCAGGTTGCGGACCTTGCCCAGCAGGCACGGGCTGATGGCCTCGCCGCCGAGCACCAGGCACTGTGCCGGCAGCGCCGAGCGGCCAGCCACCAACATGGCCTCCAGGTGCGACGGTACGATCTTCAGCGCGTCTACCTGGTGCTCGGCCAGGTAGGCCGCAAAGCCTTCGGCATCCAGCACCTGCTCGCGTAGCAGCAAATGCAGGGTATGGCCGCCGCACAATGCACCGAACAGCATGGTGTGGCCGAGGTCGGCTGCCGGGGTCGAGACCTGGGCCATGCTGCGGATACACTCGACCGGCAGGCGCGCGGCGATACCTTCGACGTAGTTGGCCAGGGCGCCGTGGCTGACCGCCACACCCTTGGGCTGGCCGGTGGTGCCGGAGGTGTAGATCACGTAGGCCAGGTTGGCCGGCGCCGGTTCGATACGGGCGGCGCTGCCGTTGCCAGTTTGCGCCCAGTCCAGGCGCTGCACGCCTTCGGGCAGTTCGGCTTGCCAGTTGCCGGGCGCCAGTACCAGGCGCGTGCCGCTGTCGGCAAGCATGTAGGCCAAGCGCTCGGCCGGCTGCTCGGGCTCCAGTGGCAGGTAGGCGCCACCGGCCTTGAGCACGCCGAGGATACCGGCAAGCATGCCAACACTGCGGTCGGCCAGCACGCCGACCAGTGTGTCCGGCCCTGCTCCGGCTTCCACCAGCCGGCCTGCAATGGCCTCGGCGCGGGCATCGAGTTCGGCGAAGCTGGCCTGCTCGCCCGCAGCCATCACCGCCGTGCGTTCGGGGTGGCGGCTGGCGGCGGCGGCAAAGCGCTGGTGGACCAGCAGCGTTGCGTCAGCCTTCGCAGGCGCGCCAATGGCAGGGGCCAGGCCTGGCAATGGCAACTCGCCGACTGCGCCACTTACTTCGTCGGCCAATGCCTGCACCAGGGCCAGCCACTGCTCGCCAAGGGCTTCGACGGTGGCCGTATCGAACACGTCGGTCGCATAGGTGAACGCTGCGTGCAGCTGCCCCGCTCGCTCATGGGTGTCCAGCGCGAGGTCGAAGCGGGCGCTGTGCTTTGCCAGCACGACAGGCGCCAGGCTCAGGCCGGAGCGGGTCTCGATGGCCTGTACATCCGCCACCTGCGCCTGGTGGTTGAACAACACGCGGAACAGCGGGCTCTCGCTGCTGCGCGGCAGGTCCAGGGCTTCGACCAGTTGCTCGAACGGCAGGTCCTGGTGGCTTTGCGCGCCTACGGCGGTTTCGCGCACGCGCTGGAGCAGGCCGGTGATGTCCAGCAGCGGGTCGATTTCGGTGTGCAATACCTGGGTATTGATGAAGCAGCCGATCAGCCCTTGGCTTTCGGCGCGGTTGCGGTTGGCGATGGGCACGCCGACACGGATCGCCGACTGGCCGCTGTAGCGCTGCAGTAGCAGCTTGAAGGCGGCCAGCAGGACCATGAACAGGGTGACGTTATGCTTGCGCGCCAGGCCGCGCAGCCGTTCGGCGACATCTGCTGCGATGGGGAACTCGTGACGCGCGCCGCGATAGCTGGGGCGGCCCTGGCGGCTTCGGTCCAGTGGCAATTCCAGCGGCGAATGGTCGTCGCCCAGGCGGGCCTGCCAGTAGGCCAGCTGGCGCTCCTGCTCACCGGCCTGGAGCCAACTTCGCTGCCACAGGGCGTAGTCGCGGTACTGGATCGGCAGCGGTTCCAGGCGGGCTTCGCTGCCGGCCACGGCGGCGTCGTACAGGTGCAGGAATTCGTCGATCAGCACGTTCATCGACCAGCCGTCGGCGACGATGTGGTGCACGGTGAGCAGCAGGATGTGCTCCTGTGCCGCCAGTTGCAGCAGGCGCACCCGCAGCAGCGGGCCGCTGGCCAGGTCGAAGGGGGCCAGGGCTTCGGCTTCGGCGATGGTTTCGATGGCGGCCTGACGGGCGCCCTCGTCCAGGCCGGCCAAGGCATCCTGGTGCAGCTGCAACGGGGCGGCGCTGGCCTCGACCTGCTGGCGCACGTCATCGCCGTCGGCGACGAAGCGGGTGCGCAGGGTTTCGTGGCGGGCCACAAGGGCATCGAAGGCGTGCTGCAGGGCGGCCAGGTCCAGCGGGCCAGTCAAGCGCACGGCCATGGGCAGGTTGTATGCCGCACCTTGCGGGTCGAGCTGCCAGAGGAACCACATGCGCCGCTGGGCGTACGACAGCTGGTCACGCTCGGCCACCTCCACCCCGGGCGCAATCGGCAGCACGGAAAAATCCATGCCCTCGCCCTGCAGCGCCTTGAGGAACAGGCGGCGCTTGTCGGGGCTGAGTTCGATGAAGCGGCGGGCGAGCTTGAGCGTTTGGTCGGCATTCATGTCGAGCGGTGTCCTGGCAGTCGAGCGGTAACTGTCAGACGAAGGTGTGGGGGGGTGATTTAGTGGCGCCAACCTTAGGCCCAGCACCATCCCTGTGGGAGCGGGCGTGCCCGCGAATCAGGCGACGCGGTGGCTGGCACCGGCTGCGCCGGTGTTCGCGGGTAAACCCGCTCCCACACCGACCGCGCAGGTTTCAAGGTCTCTGAGCAAGGCCATAACCGCTACAGGAATGGCGCCAGCCAGGACGGGACGCTACCCCCGTGGGAGATTGCCCAGCCCTTTTGGGCTGTGCTGTCGCGCAGAGAACAAATATCGCTCGCCTGACGCGTCCGTTGTAGGAGCAGCCTTGTGCTGCGAAGAGGCCGGTACAAGCAACAGACAGGCTTTGTCAGTACCGCGAAGCTGCCAACGCGGTGTATAGCACCGGCTCCACCGGTGTTCGCGGCGGTTCGACGCCTCGACACGCCCGCTCCCACAGAGCCCTGCTAAATCAATGATTTATGTGTTGTTCTATGAGAGCGGGCATGCCCGCGAAGAGGCCGGCATTGCCATCAATAAAATGACGTAGTCCAAATCTCTATTCCTTGTAGGACCCTTCCTAAACCCCCACCACCCCGAAAATACCCGCCAACCGCCTGCTAGGTTCCTGGCTTCCACCTGAAAAAGAGGCGAGCCATGAGCATGCGCATGAACATCTTCGGCCGATACCAAGGCCTGGACGGCGACGAAACCACCACAGGCGCCATCTGCATTGCCAGCCAAGCCAGGGGCCGTGTGCATGGCCGCGACTGGCTACTTCAAGGCGACCCGACCACACCCTGCCCGCTATGTGGACAAGCGGGCACCATCGTCGAGGGCGAAGTCCGCTGGCGACAGGATGGTATTCCCACGGCTCTGGACGGAGCACTGGTGCAATGTGGGTGCCCACAGGGCAGCAATCGCCTGGTTGCAAGTGGGTACGCACCTCCGGCTTCGCGCGGGGCACCCGCATCTGAGCCTGTTCGTGAGGCACCAGCACAGGCCCAGACGGGTAACCCGATAAGAAGTACCTATCAGCCTGAGGTGGTTCAGCCCTCGCCCACTCCTCAAGGCATGGAGCCCGGCTTCTACATCGTTCCGCGCTGCATGTCATACCAGGAAGTCCTGGCAGAGCTGGGCGCGCCGCAGGCCAACCTGCCTCGGTCAATTCTGGAGCGGCTGAACCCGACCTATCAGCAGGGGTTCAAGGCGGGCGAGATCTTTGTCATTGGCGATGGTTACAGTCGCCCGACCTGCACCCGTGAAGAGCAATATGTGATGAGTGCGGCCAAACAGGCGCGAGAGGACTTGGCAGATCTCACGCCGGAAGAAGCTGACTTCATGATGCGTCACTTGCCTGAAATAGCAGGTTTGTTGAGCAGTACCAGCTTGGCAATGGGAGTGAGCGGCGCCATGATGGCTCAGGCGCTAGATGATCTTAGCGCGACGTTGCGCAAGATCGAAGAGCTGCATCAGCATCAGTTTTCCAAGCATGGACATCTACGTAGTCCGGAATTTTTTGCTGAACGTAGAAAGCTACTCGGACAATTGGATGCGCAACTGAAGATGGGCTTTCTTAACAAGCACATGAACCTCGGAAGCCATGACAGATTACGGGGCGACTTAGGCATTTCCTCAAAAAGCCTAGTACATCACTGGAGCAAGGCTGGAGCACCCGGGGGCATCCCTGGATATTCAACGCATCTGGACAAGTTGACACGTTTATCTAACTACCTAAAAAAAGGTGGATATGTAGGGCTGGCGATCGGTGGTGGATCGTCTTGGCTGAAAACTCAAGAGGTATGTAGATCAGGCAATTCTCAATCATGCAGAAAAATAAGATTCACTGAGGTAGGCAACTTTTCAGGAGGACTAGCAGTAGGTGCCGCTGCGGGAGTAGCTGGAAAAGCGATAGCAGGCTTTGCCTGCGTGAGCCTTGGGCCCATAAGTGGAGCAGCATGTGCCATTGCAGTCGTAGGCGCTAGTTCGTACGCCGGGAGCGTAGCTGGCATGAGCATGGGCGAGTACATAGGGGAAGAGCTCTATGAATTAACCGAACATGAATGAATTTCTGGAGTCTCTCTGGGGTTTGGGATTTCTGGCCATGCCTTTCGCACTCTCTTTAGCAGGACTGTCAATGACAGCGCAACTCGCTTACCTGCCTAACTACCGGAATATCCAACACGCTTTGAGTAGAAGTGAATGTTTGAAACGAGCTACGCACTGGTGGGGAAAACGTAGTTTTTATTCAAGGGTATCAGTCGTAGCCACACTGAGCGGAATCGCGCTAGACCCCGAATTCTTCTTAAAAAGAGGACTTCTCGATCAAAATGATGCCTCTAGTTTTCCAACCAACTTAAAAACCAAAATGCGTATTGCATTCTGTTTATTGCTAGCAGCATTTGCCTGGGCAGTGTTAGCCGCCGTACTGATCAAACTGAAGCGCATGCAATTCTGGAGTTAACTCGACCGAAGCATAGCCCATGGGAGAGGCCGAGTGCTGCAAGGGAACATACAGCAGCGATAGACAGCTGTATGTTCCCTTGCAGCACCAAGGCTCTGTGTAAAAAGTCTTGAGACGAAGGTAAGGCAAAGCAAGCACAGCCGAGGAACGGACTGGTGCAGTCATAGGGGCATTGCCACAACAAAACATGTAGTCCAAATCCCTATTCCTTGTAGGCCCCTTCCTAAATCCCTTCCACCCCGAAAATACCCGCCAACAGCCTGCTAGGGAAACTCCGAACAAGTTGCTCATCAGTCGGAAATGGGCGGCTTAGGGATGCCGAAAAGCCCGCTTTTCAGTCGCTGATTATTGGATAACCAAGGCAAAGCCTTGGTTATCCGGACTCACGGGCGCACCTCTCCCGCAGCAGGCAATAATTGCCGGCGCACCATCCACAGATTCGACAGGGCAAACAGCGTGGTCAGTTGCGCCGTGTTCTTGGCCAAGCCGCGAAAACGAGTCTTTACATAGCCGAACTGGCGTTTGATCACCCGGAACGGGTGCTCCACCTTCGCACGCACTTGCGCCTTGGCCTTTTCGATCTTGCGCTTGGCTTGGTAGAGCACGCTGCGTTTGCTCAAGTGTTTGTAGGTGCTGCGGCGGGCAGCGACCTGCCATATCACCTGCCGTCCCTCGTGTTCTGGCCGCTTTTCCACGCCTGTGTAACCCGCATCCGCACACACGACATTCTCTTCGCCATGCAATAGCTGAGCGACCTCCGTCACGTCAGCTACGTTCGCGGCGGTGCCATGAACGTGATGCACCAGACCCGATTCAGCATCCGCGCCGATGTGGGCCTTCATGCCGAAATAGTACTGGTTGCCCTTCTTCGTTTGATGCATTTCAGGATCGCGCTTGCCTTCCTTGTTCTTGGTCGAACTGGGCGCGTGGATGATGGTCGCGTCGACAATGGTGCCCTGGCGCAACGACAGGCCCTTGTCTTGCAGGTAATTGTTGATGGTTTCCAGAATGCCGGCTGCCAACTGATGCTTCTCCAGCAGGTGCCGGAAGTTCATGATCGTCGTGTCTTCGGGGATCGGAGCGCTGAGCGTCAGACGAGCGAACTGGCGCATCGAAGTGATCTCGTACAGCGCCTCTTCCATGGCGGGATCGCTCAAAGAGAACCAATTCTGCAGCAGGTGAATGCGCAGCATGGTTTCCAGAGGATAAGGCTTGCGGCCACCGCCAGCCTTTGGGTAGTGAGGCTCGATCAACGCCACCAGTCCACTCCACGGTACCACCTGTTCCATCTCGGCCAGGAAACGCTCGCGACGGGTTTGCTTGCGCTTGCCGGCGTACTCGAAATCGGAAAAGCTCATCTGACTCATGGGATGGCGGACTTGTAGAAGGCAGTTGGACGGAGGGCTATTTCAGCACAGGTCAGATGGCCTGTGCTGACTTGATCGGAGAATCCCTAGGTTCCTGGCTTCCACCTTAAAAAGAGGCGAGCCATGAGCATGCGCATGAACTTCTTCGGCCGATACCAAGGCCTGGACGGTGACGAAACCACCACAGGCGCCATCTGCATTGCCAGCCAAGCCAGGGGCCGTGTGCATGGCCGCAACTGGCTGCTTCAAGGCGAGCCGACTACACCCTGCCCGCTATGTGGACAAGCGGGCACCATCGTCGAGGGCATTGCAGGCATGGGCGGCGGCGAAGAATTAGGTGAAGTAATCTTCGAGGCCTTTCAAGATGATTGATCATCTGGACATAAAATTAAGGCTATTTATAGTAGCCTCCCCTTTCTGCCTCGGCTTGACCGCACTTGCAATGGACTTTCACATTGCAATTTCTCAGCAATATAAACAAATGGTCACAGCACTTCACCGAAGCCCATGTCTTTCATACGCCATAACCCTTTGGGGAGAGAAAGGCATACGTTCAAGAATGCTGGTGATTTTCATGGTAGCAGGCGCCATCACTTTCCCAATTTCAAGTATTCGCAGAGGCCTACTTGACAAAGAAGATTATGAGCAATTCCCCAAGCCATTGAAAACCAAAATAGTTATCGCATCATGGTTAAGCACAACCGGATTCACTTGGCTAGTCATAAACTATTTCATTATTTAGCCACAACAGAGACAACGCAACACACCATCTGAGAGTTCGCCAAACAGTAGGTAGTCAATGTCTGCGAAGGTGATGCTTGCGGGCTGCAAAATTCACAAATAACTTGGGCAAATGTTATGTGGTTATTTGCTTGATGGATGCCTATGGCCGCGCTCTTTGGATTCTTGTCAGGTTACGCACCATTCACGAAATAACTCGATCAGCCAAACCTTGCCTGCTGGAACCTGACCCAGATGAACCCATTCCCACAGGAGTTGTGCACACCCTGAGGCATGCACAATCCCTGTAGGAGCGGCTTTAGCCGCGAAAGGGCCAGCCCAGCCAATACAAGGATCAGCGCAGCAAACCCAACTCGGCATCATCCAGCAGCGCCTTGGCCATGGCTGCGAAGTAATGCGAAGCCCAGAGCATCTGCTGATCGCCATCCATCAAACCGGTCAGTGACAAGTCGCGTGCATAGCCCATCAGTTCCGAGGCTTGCTCCCGGGCGCTGCGGCAGGGGATGCCCTCAGCGATACGGAACAGCGGATGGGTTTGGCCTTCGCCTTGGTAGAAGTAGGTAACGCCGGGGGTGGTTTTGGTATCGTCGGTCATGGGTTCTCCTGAATGTAACGACAAACCCTGAAATGCTTACTACAGGTTTCCACACCCGATCGCTGAACCGTCAGCGACGGGCAAAGCCTAGAGTGCGGGATTTGCAGGAACAATCAGACGCATGTCGACAGAGGTTGTAGGATATTTCGCAGGGGTGGAGTTGCCAGTCCCGAGGCGTAGGAAGAGTCTGGGATTTTTGAAGGCTGCAGGAGGCATGTCTGGGGAATGCATCTGGGCTGACAGGTGTTCGCCACAACCCTTTCGGTGCCTATGAGATCGAGCGCCGCCCGCGCGGCGCTTCGCGGGACAAGCCCGCTCCCACATTTGTTGCAACGTGCCGAACCTGTCAGGCCATGGTTGCCAGCCTTGGTGGGTTGACTGGATTTCTGAGTTGGCATTGCTGCCGCATCACCTGTCTCAAGCCATGCACCCAGGCTGACAACGCCTCTCCCACAGGCATGGCCACGTTGCAACAAATGTGGGAGCGGGCTTGTCCCGCGAAGCGCCGCGCGGGCGGCGCTCGATCTCACAGACACCACACCTCTCAAGGCAGGCACATGGCAGCCCTCACTCCCTAATCAGCGCAAAAACTCGGAATGCCCCTGCGCCATCGCCACCACCACCTTGCGCTTGCCGGTAAACGGCGACCGCGCATGCGCCGCGAGCATGTTATCCAGCATCAGCACATCGTTCTCCAGCCAAGGAAAGCTGATGGTGCATTCATCCAGCACCCCGCGCACTTCATCGAGCAGCGAATCTTCGATGGTCGTACCGTCGCCGTAGTACACGTTACGCGGCAAGTCCTCTTCCTCGACGATGTCCATCAACGACTCGCGCACTTCTGGCTGCAGGTTCGACACATGGAACAGGTGCGCCTGGTTGAACCACACATCCTCCCCGGTCACCGGGTGGCGCGCCACCACCTGGCAGCGCTGGCGGGTGCGCAATTCGCCGTCATCCTTCCAGATGCACTCGATGGCATGCGCCCGGCAATAGGCCTCGACCTGGCGCGGGTCTTCAGTGTTGAACACCTGCGACCATTCCACATCAAGGCCGTTGCCGTAGTTGCGCACGTACATCAGCCCCTTCTCCACCAGCCGCTCACGAATGCGCGCCGGCATGCGTCGGTACACCTCGCGGCTGTCGGCAATCGGCGTCTCGCCACCGGTCTCGGCGGGGATCACGCTGTAGAACCAGATCTTCATCGGCCATTCCAGGGTATAGGCCTGCTCGTTGTGCAGGGGGATACTCTGGTGCGCCGGGTACTCGGTGGAGGTGTACACGCCCTTGGTCACGTTGCTGCGCGGGGTGGAGCCAAACTCGTAGTTGAGCAGCGGGTGACCGAAAGAAGCAGCGAACTGGCGGAAAGCTTCGGCACCACCCACCTCGAAGCCGCGAAACAGGATGCCGCCAGCCTGCAGCAGGTGCCGGTCCACCAGCGGCTGCAACTCGGCAAAGGCTTCCAGCAGGTCGATGCCCGGCTCCGGCGCGCGCACCAGCAGTGGCAGGTTGCCGCGTGCAGCGTCCAGGGGTTCGATCGCAAAGCTCAGCAGTTCACTCATGTCCGGTCACCTCAGGCCAGGGCCGCATAGGCGGCGAAATCGGGATGTGCGCCATGTCGGCGCCTGACTGAATGAACGAGCGGGCGATGGGGAAATTCAGCTGGGCCGCACTCACAGGTAAAGCCGGCGCGCGCCGGTTCGTCTGAACGATGTGCACCCTTCTATCGCCCAGGAACCGTACATGACTCGCCAGCTACTGCTCCTCGCCCTGCTTGCCGTGGCCCCTGCCGCCTGGTCGGCGCAGCAATGCGCCGTGGAAATCCATGGCACCGACCAGATGACCTTCGACAAGGCCGCCATCATCGTGCCCAAGGCCTGCGCCGTGTTCACCGTCACGCTCACCCACCCTGGCGACATGCCGAAGAACGTGATGGGCCACAACTGGGTGCTGAGTACCCAGGCCGACATGCAAGGCGTGCTCGACGACGGCCAGAAAGCCGGCGAGGCCCTGGACTACCTGAAGCCCGGCGACACCCGGGTGCTCGCCCACACCCGCCTGATCGGCGGCGGTGAAACAGACAGCGTCAGCCTCGACACCCGATCGCTGAAGGCAGGTACCGCGTACAGCTTCTACTGCTCGTTCCCGTTCCACAGCACCTTGATGAAAGGCTCCCTGACCCTCGGCAGCTGACCCGCCCCCACCTCACCAGCGAGATCATGCTTCATGAAAACCTCCTCCCCCGGGGCCATCCGCGAATTGCTGGGCCTACTGAAACCCTACCGCCCGGCGGTAATCGTCTCGGTGCTGCTGGGCATGCTCGGCGGCCTGGCCGTGACCGCCCTGCTGGCCACCGTCAACCAGGGCCTGCATGCCGCTGGCGGCATGAGCCAGGGCGTGATCCTGGCCTTCGCCGGCCTGTGCGTGCTGGCCCTGGTCAGCAGCGTGGCGGCCGACAGCGGCACCAACTACGTTGGGCAGAAAGTCATCGCCAGGCTGCGCAAGGACCTCGGCGCCAAGGTGCTGTCGGCGCCGATCGAGCAGATCGAGCGCTACCGCACCCATCGCCTGATCCCGGTGCTGACCCGGGACGTCGACACCATCAGCGACTTTGCCTTCGCCTTCGCCCCGCTGGCCATCTCGCTCACCACCGTGACTGGCTGCATGGCCTACCTGGCCTGGCTGTCGTGGCCGATATTCCTCATCACCCTGGCAGCCATCGGCATCGGCAGTGGCATTCAGTACGTGGCCAGGCAAAAAGGGGTGGCCGGCTTCAACGCCGCCCGCGATGCCGAAGACAACCTGCAGAAGCACTACTCGGCCATCGCCGAGGGCGCCAAGGAGCTGCGCATCGACCGCCGCCGCCGCCATGCCATGCTGACCCGCAACATCCAGGGCACCGCCGACTTCATCGCCAACACCCATATCCGCGCCATCAACATCTTCGTCGCGGCCAAGAGCCTGGGGTCGATGCTGTTCTTCGTGGTCATCGGCCTGACCCTGGCCCTGCAATCGCTATGGCCGAGCAACGACCCGGCGGTGATGAGCGGCTTCGTGCTGGTGCTGCTGTACATGAAAGGCCCGCTGGAAACCTTGATCGGCAACCTGCCTATCCTCGGCCGCGCCCAGGTGGCGTTCCGGCGCATTGCCGACCTGTCCGAGCGCTTCTCCTCGCCCGAGCCGCACCTGCTGCTGGAGCCGCCGGTCAAGCGCGCCGCCCCGGCCAGCGCGCATCTGGAACTGCACAACGTCGAGTACGCCTACCCGCCGGTGGACGGCAACGAGCCGTTCCGCGTCGGGCCGGTGAACCTGAGCATCGAACCGGGCGAGATCCTGTTCATCGTCGGTGAGAACGGCTGCGGCAAGACTTCGCTGATCAAGCTGCTGCTGGGCCTGTACACCCCGCAACGCGGCGAAGTGCGCCTGAACGGCAAGGCCGTCGGCCCGGAGGGGCTGGATGACTATCGCCAGCTGTTCACCACGGTGTTCGCCGACTACTACCTGTTCGACGACCTGCCCGAGCATGAACACAGCCTGCCCAGCGATGCCACGCGCTACCTGGAGCGGCTGGAGATCGCCCACAAGGTGAGCGTGCGCGATGGTGCCTTTACCACCACCGACCTGTCGACCGGCCAGCGCAAGCGCCTGGCACTGGTCAATGCCTGGCTGGACGGGCGGCCGGTGCTGGTGTTCGACGAATGGGCGGCGGACCAGGACCCGACCTTCCGCCGGGTGTTCTACACCGAGCTGCTGCCGGACCTGAAGCGTTTGGGCAAGACCATCATCGTGATTTCGCATGATGACCGGTATTTCGATACGGCGGACAAGGTGGTGCACCTTAGCCGGGGGAAAGTGGTGGAGGCGTTGGAGCCGGCTTGAGGCAGCAAAGGGGGCTGCGCGCCCCTCATCAACCACAATCTATAATCGCTCTATAGTCTGTCTATAATTCCCTATAAACACCGAACCAGAGTGGTTTCCTGAGAGGACGCCGGCGGGCGCTTTGCGCCCCTATCGCGACACAAGGCCGCTCCCACAGGTTCTGCGCAATTCCAGGGAGTGGCGCGGTAGCTGTAGGAGCGGCCTTGTGTCGCGATGGGCTGCAAGGCAGCCCCAACAGGCAGAAATCAGAACAGCCAGTGATACAACAGGTACACCACCACCGCCGCCAGCACCGGCCGCAGCACGCGGTAGGCCTTGGGGTTGGCGCGCTTGAACTGCTTGACCTGGCTACTGATCCGGTTGCTGAAGCGCTTGCTCCAGGCGTAGGCCTGGTTGATCCCGCCAACGCGCTCGTCATCAGTGTTCTGCGGCGCGGTGGCACGGCCGAGGAAGGCGCTGACCTTGCGGTTGATGCGAGTCATCAGCGGGCTGCTCAGCGGGCGTTCGATGTCGCAGAACAGGATAACCCGGGTAACGTCGGTCTCGTTCTTTACCCAGTGCACGTAGGTTTCATCGAACATCACGTCCTCGCCGTCACGCCAGGCATATTCCTCGCCATCGACGTAGATGCGGCAAGCATCGGAGTTGGGGGTGGACAGGCCCAGGTGGTAGCGCAGGGAGCCGGCGAACGGGTCGCGGTGCGGGTTCAGGTGGCTGCCGCCGGGCAGCAGGGCGAACATCGCACCCTTGACGTTTGGGATGCTGCTGACCAGCTCGACGGTGCGCGGGCACAGGGTTTCGGCAGAAGGCAACGGTTTGTCGTACCACTTCAGGTAAAAGCGCTTCCAGCCTTTCTTGAAGAACGAACCGAAGCCGGCGTCGTTATCCTTCTCGGCGGCGCGGATGTAACCCTCGTCGAACAGGCGCATGGCCTCTTCGCGGATTTCCTGCCAGTTGTCCTTCAGCACGTCCAGCTCGGGGAAGCGCTGACGGTCCAGGTAGGGTTTGGACGGTACGCCGGAAAACAGGTACATCAGGCTGTTATAAGGGGCGAACAGCGCCGAATGGTTGACGAACTGGCGCAACACCGGCAAGCGAGCCTTGCCGCGCAGGTGCACGAACAGCACGCTGCCAAAAAACACCAGCAAGACACCCGCCTTGGCTGCAAAGGAAAAGGTCATGCTTTCACTCCTTGAGGAAGAAACAGGGCCATTCGCCCTGCTCTCCGATAAATCATCCTGCCATCATAAACTGATCCCGCCGGGGTAAAAACAGCCTGGGCGGCAACTCAATCATGAAGATTTTGCAATAAACCAAGCCGCCAAACGTTGCGCCGGATCAGCGGCAAGGCCATTACTGCTGGTTTTCCTGCTCGCTGAACATGTCGCTGAACAGCATGCTCGACAGGTAGCGCTCGCCGGAGTCCGGCAGAATCACGACGATGGTCTTACCCTGCATTTCCGGCTTTTCGGCCAGGCGCACGGCCGCTGCCATCGCCGCACCACAGGAAATGCCACAGAGGATGCCCTCTTCCTGCATCAGGCGGATGGCCATGGCCTTGGACTCTTCGTCGGTCACCGTTTCCACCTGGTCGACGATCGACAGGTCGAGGTTCTTCGGCACGAAGCCGGCGCCGATGCCCTGGATCTTGTGCGGGCTGGGCTTGAGCTCTTCGCCGGCCAGGGTCTGGCTGATAAGCGGCGAGGCCACTGGCTCCACTGCCACCGACAGGATCGCCTTGCCCTGCGTATGCTTGATGTAGCGCGAAACACCGGTGATGGTGCCGCCGGTGCCGACCCCTGCCACCAGCACGTCGACCGCGCCGTCGGTGTCGTTCCAGATTTCCGGGCCGGTGGTTTTTTCGTGGATCGCCGGGTTGGCCGGGTTTTCGAACTGGCCCGGCAGGAAGTACTGGGCCGGGTCGGAGGCGACGATTTCGTTGGCCTTCTCGATGGCGCCCTTCATGCCCTTGGCCGGGTCGGTCAGCACCAGCTCGGCGCCCAGAGCCTTCAGCACCTTGCGGCGCTCCAGGCTCATGGACGCGGGCATGGTCAGCATCAGTTTGTAGCCACGGGCTGCGGCGACGAAGGCCAGGCCGATGCCGGTGTTGCCCGAGGTCGGTTCGACGATGGTCATGCCCGGCTTGAGCTTGCCGCTGCTTTCGGCGTCCCAGACCATGTTCGCGCCGATGCGGCATTTGACCGAATAGCCCGGGTTACGCCCTTCGATCTTGGCCAGGATGGTCACGCCGCGCGGGGCAATGCGGTTGATCTGCACCAGCGGCGTGTTACCGATGGAATGGGCGTTGTCTGCAAAGATACGGCTCATGGCAGGGGTCCTTGGCATGAAAAAAAGCAGGGAAAGACCTCAAGGGTAAGCCCGCACCGGTGGCCCGTAAAGCCTGTTCGAACTCACGCGGACTCGTTGCGGTCAACCGCACATCCTGCGTTGGAGACACTTCGATGAGAGCCCGTTATCGCTGGCCGTTGATCGGCCTGGCCAGCCTGATCGTGCTGTTGCTGGCGCTGCACCTGGCCCTGCCCTATCTGGTGCGCGACTACCTCAATGACAAACTGGCCGACATGGGCGACTACCGTGGCCAGGTGGCCGATGTGGACCTGGCCTGGTGGCGCGGTGCATACCAGATCAACGGGCTGAAGATCGTCAAGACCACCGGCAAGGTGCCGGTACCGTTTCTCGATGCACCGCTGATCGACCTGTCGGTGAGCTGGCACGCCCTTTGGTACGACCGCGCAGTGGTTGCCGAAGTAATATTCGACCGGCCGGAACTCAACTTCGTCGATGGCGGCAACAAACAGAACTCGCAGACCGGTCAGGGCACCGACTGGCGCCAGCAACTGGAAAAACTGCTGCCGATCACCCTGAACGAGGTTCGCATCGACAACGGCGTGCTGACTTTCCGCAACTTCAACTCCAAACCACCAGTCAACCTCAAGGCCACTCAGCTCGATGCCAGTATTCGCAACCTCACCAACATTCGTGACGAAAAGGGCCGACGTGATGCCAGCTTCGATGGCACGGCGCTGATCGTAGGCGATGCCAAGGTGGAAAGTCGCGCCACCTTCGACCCGTTCAGCGATTTCGACGACTTCGAGTTCCGCCTGCGCGCCACGGGTATCGAGCTGCGCAAGCTCAATGACTTCGCCAGCGCCTACGGCAAGTTCGATTTCAATGCCGGGCACGGCGATGTGGTGATAGAGGCCGAGGCGACCAACGGGCGATTGAACGGGTACATCAAGCCACTATTGCGGGATGTGGATGTGTTCGACTGGCAGCAGGATGTGCAGGAGAAGGACAAAGGCTTCTTCCGCTCGGTCTGGGAAGCGCTGGTAGGTGCAACCGAGACGGTATTGAAGAACCAGCCGAAGAACCAGTTCGCGACCCGGGTAGAGCTCAGCGGCAGCGTGCACAAACAGGATATCAGCGCCTTCGAGGCGTTTCTGCAGATACTGCGCAACGGGTTCATCGAGGCGTTCAATGCGCGGTATGAGCGTGATGCGCCGGATTCCGACTAGGATCGAGTGACGGGGCATTCAGGGACTGAATACCTGGTCTGCGTTTCCAGTCGGCGAACCCCGCGTTATAGTCGGTGACAAATCGAAAATATGTGCTGCCTGTGCTGGCCTCTTCGCGGGTAAACCCGCTCCCACAGGTATTCCACAAACCTCAGAAAAGGTGGGGTAACTGTGGGAGCGGGTTTACCCGCGAAAGGGCCGGTGCAGGCTTCCAGCAGAGGACAGACCCATGAAGTTCGAAGGCACCCGCGACTACGTCGCCACAGACGACCTGAAACTGGCGGTAAACGCGGCCATCACCCTCGAACGCCCCTTGCTGGTAAAGGGCGAACCCGGCACCGGCAAGACCATGCTTGCCGAGCAGTTGGCGGCCTCGTTCGGTGCGCGCCTGATCACCTGGCACATCAAGTCCACCACCAAGGCCCACCAGGGCCTCTACGAGTACGACGCGGTCAGCCGCCTGCGGGACTCACAGTTGGGCGTGGACAAGGTCCACGATGTGCGCAATTACCTGAAAAAGGGCAAGTTGTGGGAGGCCTTCGAGGCCGAGGAACGGGTCATCCTGCTGATCGACGAAATCGACAAGGCTGACATCGAGTTCCCCAACGACCTGCTGCAAGAGCTCGACAAGATGGAGTTCTACGTCTACGAAATCGACGAGACCATCAAGGCCAGGCAGCGCCCGATCATCATCATCACCTCCAACAACGAAAAGGAGCTGCCGGACGCCTTCCTGCGCCGCTGCTTCTTCCACTACATCGCTTTCCCCGACCGCACCACCCTGCAGCAGATTGTCGACGTGCACTACCCGAACATCAGCCAGTCGCTGGTCAGCGAGGCGCTTGACGTGTTCTTCGACGTGCGCAAGGTACCAGGCCTGAAGAAAAAGCCGTCCACCTCCGAACTGGTCGATTGGCTCAAGCTGCTGATGGCCGACAACATCGGTGAAGCGGTGCTGCGCGAACGCGACCCGACCAAGGCCATTCCACCGCTGGCCGGCGCGCTGGTGAAGAACGAGCAGGACGTACAACTGCTCGAGCGCCTGGCCTTCATGAGCCGGCGCGGCAACCGCTGACAGGAGCCGGGCCATGCTGCTCAACCTGTTCAATGAAATGCGCGCGGCCAAGGTGCCGGTGTCGGTACGCGAACTGCTCGACCTGCACCAGGCCCTGCAAAAGCGCGTGGTGTTCGCCGACATGGACGAGTTCTACTACCTCGCCCGCGCCATCCTGGTGAAGGATGAGCGCCACTTCGACAAGTTCGACCGTGCCTTCGCCGCCTACTTCAAGGGCCTGGAGAACCTGGACCGGCACATTGAGGCGTTGATCCCCGAAGACTGGCTGCGCAAGGAGTTCGAGCGTTCGCTGACCGACGAGGAACGCGCGCAGATCCAGTCGCTGGGTGGCCTGGACAAGCTGATCGAGGAGTTCAAGAAGCGCCTCGAGGAGCAGAAGGAGCGTCACGCCGGCGGCAACAAGTGGATCGGCACCGGCGGCACCAGCCCGTTCGGCTCGGGCGGCTTCAATCCCGAGGGCATCCGCGTGGGCGAGGCCGGCAAGCGCCAGGGCAAGGCGGTGAAGGTGTGGGACCAGCGCGAATACAAGAACCTGGACGACCAGGTGGAGCTGGGCACGCGCAACATCAAGCTGGCCTTGCGCCGGCTGCGCAAGTTCGCCCGTGAAGGCGCCGCCGAAGAGCTGGACATCGACGGCACCATCGACCACACCGCGCGGGATGCCGGGCTGCTGAACATCCAGATGCGCCCCGAGCGGCGCAACACGGTGAAGCTGCTGTTGCTGTTCGACATCGGTGGCTCGATGGACGCCCACGTCAAGGTCTGCGAAGAACTGTTCTCGGCGTGCAAGACCGAGTTCAAACACCTGGAGTACTACTACTTCCACAACTTCGTGTACGAGTCGGTGTGGAAAAACAACCTGCGCCGCACCTCGGAGCGCTATTCCACCTTCGACCTGCTGCACAAGTACGGCGATGACTACAAGGTTGTGTTCGTCGGCGACGCGGCCATGGCGCCCTACGAGATTACCCAGCCGGGTGGCAGCGTGGAGCACTGGAACGAAGAAGCCGGTTATGTGTGGATGCAGCGTTTCATGGAGAAATTCAGGAAGATCATCTGGATCAACCCGTACCCGAAACAGGCCTGGGACTACACCGCATCGACCCACCTGGTGCGGGACTTGATCGAAGACAAGATGTACCCGCTGACCTTGCAGGGGTTGGAGGAAGGGATGCGTTACCTGTCCAAGTGATGTTGCCGGTACCGGCCTCTTCGCGGGTAAACCCGCTCCCACAGGTATTACGCAAGCCTTGAGGCCTGTGGGGTACCTGTGGGAGCGGGTTCACCCGCGAAGAGGCCGGCAGCCTTAGCGCCAACGGTCCAGGTATACCTGCTGCTCCCGCCACGCCTCATCCTGCACCACCGCCCTGAACCGCACCACCGCCCCCGGCATGCACTGCGCCAGTTGCGCCAGCGCCAGCGGCGTCAATGCCCCCAGCCGCGGATAACCGCCAATGGTCTGCCGGTCATTGAGCAACACGATCGGTTGCCCATCCGGCGGCACCTGCACCGCCCCCAGCGGAATCCCCTCGGAAATCATCGGCGCGCCCTGGTAGACCAGCTGCGGCCCCAGCAGGCGGATGCCCATGCGGTCGGCACGGCTGTCCAGCGTCCACTCGCGGTTGAACGCCTCGAACAGGCTGGTACCGCTGAAGTCACCGATCTGTGCGCCGATCACCAGGTCAAGCACTGGCTTTTGTGGGTACTCTGGCCGCAGCGCTTCGGGTACCTCACGCAGGGTCGGCGAAGTGCCTGAGAATGCCAGAACGTGGCCTTTGCCAAGCGCAGAACCCTGACCATCGATACCGCCAAGTTCTTCCCGCACATCGGTGGCACAACTGCCCAGCACATCCTCGCCGAGGAACCCGCCAGGCGCCGCCAGATACGCTCGTACGCCCTGCTTCGGCTGCTTCAGGGTCAACCGCTGGCCCTTGACCAACGCAAAGCTGCGCCAGGGCGCCAGCGGCTGATCATCGACACGGGCATCCAGGTCGGCACCGGCCAGGGCCAGCACACAATCCTGCTCGGCGACTAAACAGAAACCACCTAGCGCCACCTCGACCACCGGCGCCGCCAACGGGTTGCCCAGCAGCCAGTTGGCCCAGTGCATCGCCACCCAGTCCAGCGCCCCGCCCTGGGTCACGCCCAAATGGCGTACGCCAAAGCGCCCGGCATCCTGCAATTGGCACAGCGGAGTACTGGCCTCGATCTTCAACTGCTTCATGCTTGTGCCTCCACATCACCGCCCAACGCCACGAACTCGTTGCGCGAAACCGGCACGAAGCGCACCCGGTCACCGGGTTGCAACAGGCTGTAGCCCTCGCGTTCACGGTCGAACAGGCGCACCGGGGTACGCCCGATCAGGTTCCAGCCACCCGGCGATACCGCTGGATAGGCCGCCGTCTGGCGCTCGGCAATGCCGACGCTGCCGGCCCCCACGCGCTTGCGCGGGGTGCTAAGGCGCGGGCTGGCCAGGCGTTCGTCCACCAGACCCATGAAACCGAAACCGGGGGCGAAACCCAGGGCGAACACGGGGTACTCGCGCTCGCTGTGCAAGCGGACCACCTCTGCTTCACTCAAGCCACTGCGGGCCGCCAACACCGGCAGCTCCGGGCCGACGCTGGCGTCGTACCACACCGGGATCTCATGGCGGCGGCCACCGCTGCCCGTGTCTGGCTGCAAGCCTTCCAGCGCTCGGATGATCAGCGCCCTCGCCTCCCCCGGCGGCAGGTCGAACTGCACCATCAGCGTGGTGTAGGACGGCACCAGGTCCAGCAAGTGCTTGCCGAACGTCGCGTGCAAGCGCTGGCTGGCGGCAAGCATCCACGGCATGTTGCCCTCATTGATGGAGTCGAACAGGCGCACCATCAGGCTGTCGATGGCCACGACTTCAATACAGTGTTTCATCGCGACTCCAGGGCATCGAGAGCCTGGCGAATCTGCCGCACAGCCGCCACCGAACTGTCGTTGTCACCGTGTACGCACAGGGTACTGGCCGCAAGCCTCAGTGCACTGCCATCGTCCGCGACGAGCGTATCGCCGCGGGCCAGGCGCACGGCCTGCTCCACCACCAGTGCCGGGTCGTGGTGCACCGCGCCGGGCAGGCGACGCGACACCAGATGGCCGCTGGCGGTGTAGGCGCGATCGGCGAATGCTTCGAACCACAGCGGCACGCCAATCTCATCACCCAGGGCCTGGGCGGCGCGGTTGTCGGCGGTGGCCATCAGCATCAGCGGCAGTTCTGCGCCATAGGCCGCCACAGCCTCCAGTACGGTGCGCAGCTTGAGCGGGTCGGCCATCATGTCGTTGTACAGCGCACCATGGGGTTTCACGTAGGCCACGTGGCCGCCCAACACTTTGCAGATACCGTCCAGCGCACCGATCTGGTAATGCAGCAGGTCGCGGATTTCCTCCGGGCTGCAGGCCATGGAGCGGCGGCCGAAGCCGACCAGGTCCGGGTAGGCCGGGTGCGCGCCGATGGTCACCCCGTGCTCCAGCGCCAGGGCCACGGTCCGGCGCATGATGCCGGGGTCACCGGCGTGGTAACCGCAGGCGATGTTGGCGCAATCGATGTAGGGCATGACCTCGGCATCCAGGCCCATGCGCCAGCTGCCAAAGCTCTCGCCCATGTCGCAATTGAGTAGCAGGCGTTCCACTGCACGGCCTCCGTTGTCGTTGTTCATATGCCTACCTTAACGCGCCTGCAGCTGTTTGCCGCGGGTTTCCGGCAGGCTCAACGCCGCCACGATCACCACCCCGTAGGACACGGCGGAGAACACGCCGATACCCAGACCCAGCGGTACCTTCTGGCCGAGCACGCCGATCAGCAGCGGGAACAGTGCTGCGATGACCTTGCCGATGTTGTAGCAGAAGCCCTGCCCCGAACCACGGATACGCGTGGGGAACAGTTCGGTGAGGAACGCGCCCATGCCGCTGAAGATACCCGAGGCGAAGAAGCCCAGCGGGAAGCCCAGCCACAGCATCACGCCGTCGCTGACCTGCATTTGCGTGTACAGCAGCACGATGACGAACGAGCCCACGGCGAACAGGATGAAGTTTTTCTTGCGCCCCAGCAGGTCGGACAGGTACGCACTGACCACATAGCCGACATAGGAGCCGACGATCACCATGGCCAGATAGCCACCGGTACCCAGCACGCTCAGGCCGCGCTCGTTCTTGAGGAAGGTCGGCAGCCACGAGGTAATGGCGTAGTAGCCGCCCAGCGCGCCGGTGGTCAGCAGGGAAGCCCGCACGGTGGTCCAGAGCATGCCTGGGGCAAAGATTTCGTAGAACTGTGCAGGTGCCTCGGCGTTTTCCACCGCCTTGGCCTCGCGATATACCTCGGGGTCCTTGACCAGGCGGCGGACGAAGATCACGAAGATCGCCGGTACCAGGCCCAGCAGGAACAGCGCGCGCCAGGCCTGCTCTGCCGGCAGCCAGGAGAACAGCAGCGCGTAGAGGATGGCGGTGAGGCCCCAGCCAAGCGCCCAACCGGACTGCACCATGCCCACTGCCTTGCCACGGTCCTGGGCGCGGATCACCTCGCCGATCAGCACCGCGCCGGCGGTCCACTCACCGCCAAAGCCGAAGCCCATCAGGGTACGGGCGATCAGCAGTTGTTCGTAGTTCTGGGCGAAGCCGCAGAGGAAGGTGAAGAAGGCAAACCACAGCACCGTCAGTTGCAGGGTGCGCACGCGGCCAATGCGGTCGGAGAGAATGCCGGCCACCCAGCCACCCACGGCCGAGGCGATCAAGGTGCTGGTGTGGATCAACCCGGCTTCGGTGGTGGTGATGCCCCACAGCATGATCAGCGTGGGAATGACGAAGCTGAGCATCTGTGTGTCCATGCCGTCCAGGCCGTAGCCGATCTTGCAGCTCCAGAAGGTGCGGCGCTGCTGTGAGTCGATGTCGCGATACCAGGCGAAGGGCCCGGACGAAGATGGGGAGCTGACCTGCTGCTGCACGCCGGTGGGGTTCATGCTTGCCTCGGCTTGTTGGTATTGTTTTATGGGCGACAATGAGTCGCGGCCTGGCTGCCATTGTTCAGACGCCGCGCCATTTGCGTCCAACGAGAAAAACCGCCGGTCTGGAACAAGAAAAACTGATCATGAACCTTCGCTTCCTCGAAACCTTCGTCTGGGTCGCCCGGCTCAAGAGCTTCCGCCTGACCGCGGAAAAGCTGTTCACTACCCAGGCCTCGGTTTCCAGCCGCATCGCCGCGTTGGAGGCCGACCTGGGCGTGAAGCTGCTGCTGCGCGACTCACGTGGCGTCAGCCTGACCCCGGAAGGCGGCAAGGTGCTGGAATATGCCGAGCGCATGCTGGAAACCGCCAAGGCCATGAAGCAGTCGCTGGACAGCGACCGGGCCAAGGTCGGGCGCATCCGTATCGGGGTGATGGACACGGTGATCCACACCTGGATGAGCGCACTGGTGGCGGAGCTGACCGAGCGTTACCCGCAGGTGGAGATCGAACTGGTGGCCGACACTGCGCTGAACCTTCGCGAGCAATTGCAGAAGGGCTTTCTCGACGTGATCCTGCAGACCGACCTGCTGCGCGAGCAATCGATCCGCAGCCTGGACCTGGCGCGCTACCCCATGGGTTGGGTGGTGGCCTCCGGCTCGCACCAGCACCGCGACTATGCCTCGCTGGCCGAGCTTGGGCGGGAACGCATCATCACCTTCTCGAAGAACTCGCGGCCGCACCAGGAAGTGCTGAGCCTGCTGCAGGGCGCGGGGGCCGAAACGCCGCGGCTGAACTGCGTGAACTCGGTGGCGGCGATTACCCGGCTGTTGCGTGACGGTTTTGGCATTGGTGCGTTGCCGCCGGCGCTGGTGGATGCCGAGTTGAGCCGGGGTGAGCTGGTATTGCTGCAGGGGCTGCAACCGCCGCCGAGCCTGGAGCTGGTGGTGGCCTGGCAGACCGGGGTGGCGTTGGTGGATGAAGTGGTCGGGGTTTGCCGGCAGGTGCTGGAGCGGTATGCGCGGGATGTGGGTGGGCAGCGGATTGTGTTGGTCTGACAGATTTGCAGTGCTTGTGCTGGCCTCTTCGCGGGTAAACCCGCTCCCACAGAGTCACCACAGGTCTTGAGGGCTGCGCAGTACCTGTGGGAGCGGGTTCACCCGCGAAAGGGCCGGCACAGGCGCAGCAAAAATCAGCGCCAGCTCTCTTTCACCGCCCCACGCCGCCCGCCCAGGATCACCCAGCCAATTGCCAGCAACAGGCTCTCGATCACGAATGCCAGCACAAACCCTGCACCAAGCCCCCAGCCAACCGCCTCGGGCACCAGCAGGATCTGGTAGCTGTAGCCATTGAGGGTTTCTTCGCGCAACTGCGGGTCGGCCTGTACCAGTACGTGCCAGGTACGCTGCGCCCATGGCGCTTGCAGCGCCTGCCATTCGTTTTCCAGCAGTTCGTTGCGGATCATCAGGCTTTCAATGCTGTTGGCATCACTGTTGAACACTGGGTCGTCGCTGCTGCGGTAATGCCGCAGCAGCGCCTGCAGGTCGCCATTGAAGAAACGTTCGGCGGTCTGCCGGAAGCCGTCGAGCGCCTCGCGGGATTCGAACAGGTGCGCCTCGACCCGCTGGCTGTAGTCCTTCACCAGCCCCGGGACCTGGATACCGGCCAGCAGGCCGAAGGTGAACAACAGCAACCGCAGGTAACTTCTGAACATGCCGCGTCCTTAGCTCTGGCCGTGCGCCACGCACTCGCCGTGCCGCCACAGGGCCCACTGACCCGGCTCGTAACGCTGCCAGGTCTCGTTCTCGGTCAGGGCCTCGGTGGCGATCACCGTGACCACGTCGTTAGGGGTGGTTTCGGTGTGAAAATCGACGATCAGGTCGACGTCCTTCAACCGCGCCGCACCAAAAGGTGCCCGGCGGGTAATGTGCACCAGCTTGGTCGAACAGAAACAGAACAGCCAGTCGCCGTCGCTGAGCATGCAGTTGAACACGCCCTGGCCGCGGTAGCCGGCACAGGCTTCGACCAGCACCGGCAGCAGCTGTTCCACCGGCACGGGCTCGGGGAAGGCGCTGCGGATGCGGTTGAGCAGGTCGCAGAAGGCCGCCTCGCTGTCGGTATCGCCCACCGGCCGGTAGAAACTGGCCTGGCCCTTGAAGTCGCCCAGCTGGCCATTGTGCGCGAAGCACCAGTTGCGGCCCCACATCTCTCGCACGAACGGGTGGGTGTTGGACAGGCATACCTTGCCGACGTTGGCCTGGCGGATATGGCCAATGACCACTTCGCTCTTGATCGGGTAACGCTGCACCAGGTTGGCCACTTCCGACTCGCTGCTGGCAGCCGGGTCCTGGAAAAGGCGCAGGCCACGGCCTTCGTAGAAGCCGATGCCCCAGCCGTCACGGTGCGGGCCGGTACGACCGCCGCGCTGCATCAGGCCGGTGAAGCTGAAGACGATATCGGTTGGGACGTTGGCACTCATGCCCAGCAGTTCGCACATAGGCGTGTCTCCGCTTACAGACGGGGCTCGACCCGGCCGCTGCCGCGGGAGACGGCTGGGGCGACAGGGGGTGGCGCATCACGGTAACGGTCGCGGCGCTCTGCGGCCAGCGGGGCCTGGGCGCCAAGCTGGTCATCTTCGGCAGCCTGGCGCTGGGCAGCGGCCTCGACCTGCGCGCGGCGCTCGCGGGCGCGTTTCTCCAGCGGAAAGCGCAGCAGCACGAAGAGGAAATACAGGGAAAACGCGCCCATGCCGTACATGGCGAAGTCGGAAACCGCGCGCCAGGCGTTGTTGCCGACCTTGAAGGCGACATCCAGGGCGGTGATGGCAATCGCCGGGGCGAAGCTGTCCTTGACCGGGTCGACGATGGTCGGGGTCAGCAGCAGCACCGCCAGCACCACCCGCAGCGGTTCGCGCAGCCAGCGCCACATCCAGCCGGTGAGCTTGAAGCCCACCATCAGGCAGCCCAGGGCGGCAACGGCGTAAAGGCCCCAGGCGAGGGTGTAGTCGTTCTCGGTCATGGTGTTCGTGCAAGCCAGGCAAAGAGATGCCTATGATAAACACTTTTCCGGGCGCAGACAGTGTTTGCCTGTACCGGCCTCTTCGCGGGCTTGCCCGCTCCCACAGGGACCGCACAGCTTTCAACAACTGTGGTGAACCTGTGGGAGCGGGCAAGCCCGCGAAGAGGCCGGCACAGGCAACCCCAATCAAGAGATCCTCAATGCCAACCAAGCCCCAACCCCCGATTGCCCACCAGGCCCAGGCCACCGACCCGTACGCCTGGCTGCAACAGCGTGACACCCCTGAGGTGCTTGCCTACCTGCAGGCCGAAAACGCCTACCAGGAAGCCTGCCTGGCCGACCAGGCGCCGCTGCGCGAACAACTGTTCGAAGAGATCAAGGGCCGCATCCTGGAAACCGACCTGTCGCTGCCGGCGCCCTGGGGCCCCTACCTGTACTACACCCGTACCACCGCAGGCGACGAGTACCCGCGTCACTACCGCTGCCCGCGCCCGGCCGACGACTCCAACACGGTAGATGAAAGCCAGGAGCAACTGCTGCTCGACCCCAACGCCCTGGCCAATGGCGGTTTCCTGTCCCTCGGCGCGTTCAACGTCAGCCCTGACCACCGCCTGCTGGCCTACAGCCTGGACACCAGTGGCGACGAAATCTTCACCCTGTACGTGAAGGACCTGGCCAGTGGCAGCGTCACCTCCCTGCCCTTCGACGACTGCGACGGCAGCCTGACCTGGGCCAACGACAGCCAGACGCTGTTCTTCGCCGAACTGGACGAGACCCACCGCCCGTGGCGCCTGCGTCGCCACACCCTGGGCAACGACGGCGCGCAGACCGTGTTCGAGGAGCCCGATGGGCGCTTCTTCCTGCACTGCTACCGCACCAGCTCCGAACGCCAGCTGGTGCTGCTGCTCAACAGCAAGACCACCAGCGAAGCCTGGGTACTGGACGCGGAAACTCCGCAGGCACCGTTCACCTGCCTGGCGCCACGGGTCGAAGGCCATGAGTACTTCCCCGACCACGGCCAGCTCGACGGCCAGTGGCGCTGGTTCATCCGCACCAACCAGGACGGCATCAACTTCGCCCTGTACCACGCCCCGGTCGCACCAGTGCCCAGCCGTGAGCAATGGCAGGTGCTGGTAGCGCACCGCGACGCGATCATGCTCGAAGGCCTCAGCCTGAATGCCGGCGCGCTGACCCTGAGCCTGCGCGAAGGCGGCCTGCCGATCATCGAGGTACGCCCGCAGGGCCTGGCACCCTACCGCGTCGAACTGCCCGACGCGGCCTACAGCCTGTACGTGCAGGACAGTCTGGAATTCGCCAGCCCACGCCTGCGCCTGCGCTACGAAGCACTCAACCGCCCAGCCCAGGTACGCCAGCTGGAGCTGGCCAGCGGTGCCCAGGCGGTGCTCAAGCAAACCCCGGTGCTGGGGCCGTTCGATGCCGACGACTATGTCAGCGAGCGCCTGTGGGCTACCGCAGCGGACGGCACCCGGGTGCCGATCAGCCTGGTGCGCCGCCGCCAGGACCTGGGCCAGACCGTGCCGCTGTACCTTTATGGCTACGGCGCCTATGGCGAAAGCCTCGACCCGTGGTTCTCGCACGCGCGCCTGAGCCTGCTGGAGCGCGGCGTGGCCTTTGCCATCGCTCATGTGCGTGGTGGTGGCGAACTGGGCGAAGCCTGGTACCGCGCCGGCAAGCAGGAGCACAAGCACAACACCTTCAGCGACTTCATCGCCTGTGCCGAGCACCTGATCGCCGAGGGTGTCACGGCTGCCGACCGCCTGGCCATCAGTGGCGGCAGCGCTGGTGGCCTGCTGATGGGCGCTGTGCTCAACCTGCGCCCCGAGCTGTTCCGCTGTGCGATTGCCGAAGTGCCGTTCGTCGACGTGCTCAACACCATGCTCGACCCCGAGCTGCCGCTGACCGTGACCGAGTACGACGAATGGGGTAACCCTGAGGAGCCGGAGGTGTATGAGCGGATCAAGGCCTATGCACCGTACGAGAACGTGAAGGAACAGGCCTACCCGGCGATGCTGGTGGTGGCGGGCTACAACGACAGCCGCGTGCAGTACTGGGAAGCGGCCAAGTGGGTGGCGCGGCTGCGCACGCGAAAAACCGACGATAACCTGCTGCTGCTCAAGACCGAGATGGGGGCTGGGCATGGCGGGATGAGCGGGCGGTATCAGGGGCTCAAGGATGTGGCCCTTGAGTACGCGTTCGTGTTCGGCGAGCTAGGTATCGTTTGAGAAAGCTGGGGGCGCTTTGCGCCCCTTTCGCGACACAAGGCCGCTCCCACAGGTACCGTGCATGCCCTGGATCCTGCGCGATCCCTGTAGGAGCGGGTTTACCCGCGAACACGGGCGAAGCCCGTGCCATCCACCGCGGCGCCTGCTTCGCGGGTAAACCCGCTCCCACAGAAAACCGGGGCAGCCGGCTGAATTCAATCATCCTGCACCGGCTGCTTCGGCGGGTCCTGGCGCAACCCCGGCAATGGCTGGTCTTTCGGCGGCCCGGGCACGGGCATCGGCGGTAACAGTGGCGCCCCCGGCTGGCTGTCATAGGCCTTGGGCGGCGTACTCGGGGTAATCTGCGGATATGGCGTAGGCGTAGGCGTACCCGGTGCACCGGGCACCGGCGTGCTCAACCGGGGTGGCGTGCTGGCAGCTTCGGCCATGGGCAGGCCGGCCAACAACAGCACAACGAGGATCGCGCGAAACATCAGCAACCTCCTGTCGGGAACCTTCCTACAGGCTACGCCTAAATCAAAGCTTTCGCCTGTCCGCCTGCCCCGCAAGCGCGCTAGACTCAGCGCATAACCGTCATTTGCCTGATCAGAACAAAGGAAACACCATGAGCTCCACCTCTTCCGCCGCCGCCACCGCGCGCCTGGACCGCATCCTGGCCGATGCCAAGCGCGACAAGGAAATGGGCTACCGCGACAAGGCCCTGAAAATGTACCCGCACGTCTGCGGCCGCTGCGCCCGCGAGTTCTCCGGCAAGCGCCTGAGCGAGCTGACCGTGCACCACCGCGACCACAACCACGACAACAACCCGCAGGACGGCTCCAACTGGGAGCTGCTGTGCCTGTACTGCCACGACAACGAGCACTCGCGCTATACCGACCAGCAGTACTTCAGCGAAGGCTCCACCAGCACCCCGAGCATCGCCAAGGCCACCCACAACCCGTTCGCCGGGCTGGCGGGCATGCTGAAGAAAGACTGACCATCGATTCACCGCCCCGCTGCTACCGGGCAGCCCGTATAATCGCGCTTTTTTTCGCGAAGGGCCCCGGTACGTGGCAAACAAACGATACAGCTGCATTGGCCTGTTCAACCCCAAGTCGGCAGAAAACGTCGGCTCGGTGATGCGCGCCGCGGGCTGCTATGGCGTCAATTCGGTGTTCTACACCGGCAAACGCTACGAGCGTGCGCGTGACTTCGTCACCGACACCAAGCGCGTGCACTACGACATCCCACTGATCAGCATCGATGACCTGCAGCGCATCATCCCGCTGGGCTGCACGCCGGTGGCCGTGGAGTTGGTGGAAGGCGCGCGGCCATTGCCGGAATACACCCACCCGGATCGGGCCATCTACATCTTCGGGCCGGAAGACGGCAGCCTCAGTGCCGATGTGCGGGCATGGTGCGAAGAGACCATCTACATTCCGACCGAGGGCTGCATGAACCTCGCAGCGACGGTGAATGTGGTGCTGTATGACCGCATGGCCAAGGGGCTGTATACCCGTTCGGGGCCCAGGTTCAAATAGCCGACTGAACGATGGCGGCGGCCGACAGGTCACCTGCATACACTTCAGACGGAGACCTTGCCATGCTTGATATCCATTCGGCAGCGACATCGCAAGACAAGAACGTTCACGGCCTGGAGCGCGCCAGTTCGCTGGCTGGCGGCGCGTTGATGGTCAGCAAGGGGCTGCGCCACGGCGGCCTGGTCGGGTTGTTGCAGATCGCAGTTGGCGGCTTGGCACTGGCTCGGGGCTTCAGCGGGCATTGTGCGACCAAGGCCTGGTGGCAGCGGCACCGGCAGGAGTATCACCGCTTGCGTTCGGACATCGAGCGCAGTGCTGCGGAACTGGAGGCGTTGAAGGCCAGTGCCGAGGCGGCGACGCGGGGGGTGACGGTAACCGGGAAGGATCCGTTGGCCAGTTGATTTTGCACCGCCTGTGCCGGCCCTTTCGCGGGTAAACCCGCTCCCACAGGATCACCGAGGCTTCGGCCTCTTCGCCGTACTGGACTGCCCCCAAGAAGTTGGACACCAATCCAACCCTTGGGGGATCTATGGGTAAATACACAGAGCAGTTCAAGCTCACGGCTATCACCGCTTACCTAGAGGGCAGCCGGGGCTTTCGCAAGGTGGCACAACACTTTGGCATCGATTTCAGCCTGCTTCGGCGCTGGGTTGCTGGCTACCAAGTCGATGCCAGCCTCGGCCCTCGCTCGCATGGTCGCCGCTACACCGAGGAATTCAAGCGGCGGGTGCTCAAGTACATGCTTGAGCATCGCCTGTCCCTGCGCCAAACAGCGGCGCACTTTGACCTTGGACAGTCCTCACAGATAGGCATTTGGCTGCGGCAGCACTACAGTGGCAGTCCTGAAGCCACTCTCGCCAAACAAAGAAAATCAGCCGTGCCGAAGAAAATTAAGCCCATCAAGCCGACAGATACCAATGACGCAGAGAAATCTCGTGAGCAGTTGTTGAGCGAGCTCGAGTATCTGCGCATGGAGAATGATGTCCTAAAGGAGTTAAAGGCTCTGCGAGAGGAGAAGGAGCGAACACGGACGAAAAAGCCCTGATCGTCTGTAAATTCAGACATAAATATCCGCTGCCTGACCTCTTGCAGATGGTGGGGTTGGCACGCAGTACCTTTTATTACCAGATCAAGTGCCAGCAAAAGCCGGACAGGCACGCCTCGCTCAAGGAGTTGGTGCAGCGTGTCTATCACGAGGAGAAAGGGCTGTATGGCTACCGCCGCATTGCCCTTGCCATCAGGAATCAGGGGACCTTGGTCAACAAGAAGGTCATTGAACGGTTGATGGCTGAGCTTGGTTTGCAGTCCGTTGTACGCCCGAAGAAGTATCGATCCTATCGCGGCATTGTCGGCAAGGTGGCAATGAATTTGCTGGAGCGTAATTTCGTCGCGCAACGCCCCAACCAGAAGTGGGCGACCGATGTCACTGAGTTCAAAGTGGCCCAACAAAAGCTCTACCTGTCGCCCGTGATGGACTTGTACAACGGTGAGATCATCGCCTATGAAACAGCTTGCCGGCCTACTTATGGCTTGGTCGGGAACATGCTGGAAAAGGCGCTCGATGGGTTGGGTGAAAAGCCCAAGCTAGTGATCCACTCAGACCAAGGATGGCATTACCAGCAGCCCCAATACCGCCATAAGCTCGCAGCGCGCGGTGTGAAGCAGAGCATGTCTCGCAAGGGCAATTGTCTGGATAATGCAGCGATGGAAAGCTTCTTCGGCACACTGAAGTCAGAGTTCTTCTACCTGAAGCGCTTTGAAAGCGTCGAACAGCTGAAGGCGGGCCTGGAGGAGTACATCCATTACTACAACCATGACCGCATCAGGCTGAAACTCAATGGCCTGAGCCCTGTCAGCTACAGGACTCAGGCCACTGGCTAAAACTGTCCAACTTTTCGGGGGCAGTCCATACTGTGGGAGCGGGTTTACCCGCGAAGAGGCCGGCACAGGTGCAGAAACGGCTAGCGCAACGCCTTGCTCTGCAACACCTCTGAGCGCCGCCCCAGCACGTTCTCGCTGATCTGCACGAAGTCTTCGGTGCTGACGCTGGGCAGGCGCATCAACCCGCGTGCCACATCGTCCAGCGAGCGTTTGGCCTGAGTGTGGATGCGGATTTCCTTGTCCAGCGCTTGCAACAGCATCACTCCGCGCGCCACCTGCGCCGGGGTGGCATGCTCGCCCTTGAGCCGGGTGACCTTGGCGCCCTGCTTGCTCAGGCGCGCCTGCCAAGCCTCGTAACGGTCGTCACTCACCCCGCCCGAGCGGCGCAGCAACTCGCTGGCATAATAGTCGTTCAGGCTTTCCACCAGCCAGTCACTGCCATCACGCCCATGGATCTGCGCAAACAGTTGCACCACTTCGCGCAGCAACGGGCTGCTGCCATTCTCGCTGACCATCGGCCGGGCACTGTGCAGGTACAACGAGCCCTGCGCGGCGGTCGCCCCACGCCACATGCCGTCGCGAGCGCCGACCAACAGCAGCTTCGGCGGGTTGCGCGGGAAAACCGCCTGCAATTGCGGCCAGACAAAGGTCAGCATGGTCAGGTTGTCCATGCGCCGCATACCCTGCCCCACCGGTGCGGCCACGGTGACCTCGGTTTCGCCCAGGCGGGCGCGGCGGCTGCCCAGGTCGCCGGCGAGCATCCAGCCTGTGGGGCGGTCGAACAGGCGCGAAACGTTGTCGATGCGGAACTTGTCCTTGCCGATACGCGGCCAGGAGGTCTCAATGCTCTTCCAGCCCTCCGGCAGGTCGAACGCCAGCCGCGCCACCAGTTCGGTGCCATCCTGCTGGTCGAGGCGCGCAGGCGGCACCAGCTGGTCGCCCAGGAACAGCGCCCAATGCGGGGTGATGCGCGATGAATAGGCGCCGCTGCCGCGTTTCTGGTCCAGCTGCACGCGGTAGCTGAGGCTGGTCTTGCCGGCCGCCGGTTGCCACACGCCGCGCTGGCCCTGCAGTTGCCATTGGCCATCAGCCTGGAAGCCACTGTAGGCCCCAGCCTTGCCCAGGTCGAAATCCAGGCTGCGCACGGCACTGCCTTCGGCCAAGGTGAGGCGGACCTCCGCCTGGCCGCTGGCTGGCAACAGGCGCACCTGATAGTCGAGGTCGACCTTTTTCGCCCAGGCCGGCGAACTGGCCATCAGGCCAAACAGCAACAACAGCTGGCAACGCATACAGAAACTCCTTGTTTCCCCGTGGCAGCGGGCCGCGCCGGTCAGCTGGCGCGGAAGATCAGATGGTCTTCCCAGTCGTCTTCGTGCACATCGTGTTCACTGAGCATGCGCCCCGACTGGGAAATGCGCTGTTCATGGACCTGCTGGCGATCGCCGCAGACCAGGTGGTGCCAGGCCGGCAGGTCCTTGCCCTCACTGACCAGGCGGTAGCCGCAGGTACTCGGCAGCCACTTGAACTGGTCGGCCTTGCCCGGGGTGAGCTGTATGCAGTCAGGTACCTGGGCGAAGCGGTTGGGGTAATCGCTGCACTGACAGGTGTGCAGATCCAGCAGTTTGCAGGCGATGCGCGTGTAATAGACGCTGTTGTCGTCCTCGTCCTCGAGCTTTTGCAGGCAGCACAGGCCGCAACCGTCACACAGCGACTCCCACTCTTGCGGGCTGAGTTGTTCGAGGGTCTTGCGCTGCCAGAACGGCGCGTTTTCAGCGATCATGACACGGGTTTCCTGCATTCATCTTGGAGCCACGGCGCGCGGCGGCGCCAGTCTAGAGCCTGGCCTTCGGCAAAGCCAGACCGCTTGTCAGTCGCGACGCGACGCAGTAGCGTGCGCGTTTACCGCCCTTTTGCAGGAGCCGCCATGAGCGCCAACCCCCGCATTGCCGATTACGCCATCAACGAGCAGTTCATCAACCGCTGGTCGCCACGTGCCTTCACCGCCGAGCCGATCAGCGAGGAAACCTTGCTGAGCTTCCTCGAAGCTGCACGCTGGGCGCCCTCGGCGAACAACTCGCAACCTTGGCGCTTCCTCTATGCCCGCCGTGACACGCCGAACTGGGAGCGTTACCTGAACCTGCTGGTGCCGGCCAACCGCAGCTGGACGCAACAGGCATCGGCGTTGGTGCTGGTGATTTCCAAGACCACCTACGCCGCCCCGGGCGCCACGGAAGAAAAGCCGGCGCTGTGGCACACCTTCGACACCGGCTCCGCCTGGGGGCACCTGGCCCTGCAAGCCAGCATCAGCGGCTGGCATACCCATGGCATGGCCGGTTTCGACCAGGAGCTGGCGCGTCAGGAGTTGAAGGTTCCTGAAGGCTACGTGCTGCATGCCATGGTGGCAATCGGCAAGCTGGGCGATAAGGCCAGCCTGAACGAAGCGCTGCAGGCGCGTGAAGTCCCGAGCCCGCGCAAGCCACTGAGCGAGCTGGCTGCCGAGGGTGATTTCAGCTTGTAAGCCTTTATTGGCTGTACCGTCCTCTTCGCGGGTAAACCCGCTCCCACAGGATCTCCACTGCCCCATGGGGCCTGTGTTGATCCTGTGCCAGCACAGCCAACACCAGCCTCCCACAGGACCTGAGGGTAGTGGGGATCCTGTGGGAGCGGGTTTACCCGCGAAGAGGCCAGTACAGGCAACAGAAATCAATAGCCTCGGGCGAAGTCCACTTCACCTCGCAACCCCTGCCCCGCCGCATACGCCCGCACATTCTCGACAAACAACCGCACCATCGCCGCCGGCGAGGTGGGTGCCGAGCTGTGCCCGGTCAGCAGCAAGCCCCACGCCGTCCAGAACGGGTGTTGCCTGGGCAACGGCTCCTGCCGGCAGACATCGATCACCGCCCCCGCCAGGTGCCCTTCCTTCAGTGCCTCGACCAGGTCAGCGTCGACCACCGCAGCGCCGCGCCCTGCATTGATGAACAGCGCCGTGGGCTGGAAGCGCTTGAACAGTGCCGCGTCATACAGGTCGTGGGTTGCCGGGGTATCCGGCAGCAGGTTGAGTACGTAATCGACCTGACTCACCAGGCGCGGCAGGTCGGCCAGCGCCGCTACCTCGACGAACGGCGCCTGCTCGCGGGCGCTGCTGGCAACGCCATACAGCACCACGCCAAACGCCTGCAGGAACTCGGCCACCCGCTGGCCAATGTCGCCAGTGCCGACGATCAGCACCTTGCGCCCTTCCAGGGTCCGCCCCGGGCGGTCGTCCCAACGACGCTCGACCTGGCTGACCAGCCGCGACAGCACCTCGCGCTCATGGCCGAGCATGTAGGTGAGCATGTACTCGGCCATCACCTGGCCAAAGATGCCCACGGCGCGGGTCAGGCGATAGTCGCGCGGCAGGCCCTCGGCCAGCAGCGGGGTGATACCGGCCCAGGTGGACTGCATCCAGCCCGGCTTGTGGCCCTGGCGCAACAGGCTTGCCAGCAGGTCCGGCTGGCCCAGCCACACCGGGCACTGTGGCGCCTGGCGTGCCAGTTCGGCGGAGTCGCCGCTGGTCAGGACTTCCAGCTCAGGCGCGGCTGCGCGCAAGATCTCGGCGTATCGAGCATGATCATGCTCAGCAATCAGTACTCGCATGATCAGGCAGGGTCGTTACGGCGCAGCAACTCTTCGGGCAGGTGCTCGATGTAGTCGTCTTCCGGCGGCGGCATCTGCAGGTGGTAACCCTGGTTGTCGAGGTTTTCCAGCACCTTGGCGATATCCTCGCGGGCCAGCTTGCGCTCGGGGGTAAGCACCAGGTCGAAGGCGTGCACGGGGGTGCCGAAGAACGGCAGCAGGCCTTCGGGCACGCGCTCCAGGCCGTCGGCCTTGAGCACGTACAGGTACATTTCGTTCTTGCGGGGGCTCTTGTAGATAGAGCAAATGCGTTTCATCGGGTCTCTCCGGCGCCTGCGAGGCTGTCCAGCAGGGCCTGGCCCATGCGCTCACGGCGCCAGCCGCGCAGCGAATCGGGCAATTGATAGGGGCCATTGGGGTAGCCGCTCTTGAGCAGCGCTTCCAGGGCTTTTTTGCGCAGCATCAGCTCGGGGGCAATGCCCAGGCGCTCACCTTCGGCCTGGCCGATGGCACGCAGCTGCTTGAGGATACCTGCGGCCTCGATCGGCAAAGGCTCGGGCAAGGCCTGTGGCCATTGCTCGGCTGGCAGGCTGGCGGCACGCTTGATCAGCTGGATGAGGAACTCACCGTCCTGACGAATGGTGCGCGGATGCATCTCGTCGATCTTGGCCAGCGCCGACAGGTTGCTCGGCTGGCTCTTGGCCATCGGCCACAGCGAGTGCTCCTTGAGGATGCGATTGCGCGGTACGTCGCGGTTGCGCGCTTCACGCTCGCGCCAGGCACACAGCTCACGCAGCACTGCCAGTTGCTGGGGGGCCAGCTTCCAGGCCAGCTTGACGTCGCGGTACAGGCTTTCGGGCTCGACTTCGCGGCGCAATGCAGCCACCAGCTCGGCGCCGTCCTCCAGCACCCAGGCGTACTTGTCGTCACTCAGGCGCGGGCGCAACACGGTGAACAGCTCGGCCAAGTGCACGGCATCCTCGGCGGCATAGCTGACCTGGGTTTCCGAGAGCGGGCGCTGCAGCCAGTCGGAGCGGGTTTCGCCCTTGGGCAGGTCAATACCCAGCACATCCTGCACCAGGCGCGAATAACCCATGGAGAACCCCAGGTTCAGATAACCGGCCGCCAGTTGGGTGTCGAACAGCGGCTGTGGCAGCTTGCCGGTCAGGCGCAGCAGCACTTCGAGGTCTTCGCTGCAGGCGTGCAGCACCTTGACCACACCGCTGTCATCCAGCAGTTCGGCCAGGGGTTGCCAGTTGCCGATCAGCAACGGGTCGATCAGGAAGGCACGCTGGCCATCGCCGATCTGGATAAGCCCGGCTTTCGGGTAGAAGGTGTCGACCCGCATGAATTCGGTGTCGACGGCGACAAAGGGCAGCTGATGCCAGTCGCGGCAGTGTTCGGCCAGGCTCTGGTCGTCACGGATCCAGTGTATTTCGATGGCCACGAGGCTCTCCCACTAACATTGGCGCGCAGTATATACGGCGCGGGCACTGCTGGTGAAACCTGCGCCATCCCTGGAATGGATAAACGGTGCAGTCAGACTCAGCGCTTGGCCGCCAGCCACGGCCGGCAGCTGGCGAACATGTCCAGCGATTGCTGGTAGACCTCGGTACGCACCTGCAACAGGCCGAGCATCGAGTGGAACAGGTTGTCCTGCGACAGCGGCGCATCGCTGAGCTTGGCCAGGCAATCGGTGTCGACGCCGAAGTCCTCCTTGTAGCTGTCGGAGAACCAGGTCAGCAACGGCACATGCTTCTGCTGCTCGGGGGCGATGGCGTAAGGCGTGCCGTGCAGGAACAGGTTGTACTCACCCAGCGACTCGCCATGGTCGGACAGGTAGATCATCGCCGTGTCGACCTTGTCCTGCTTGCTGCGCAGGGTATCGATCAGCGAGGCCAGCACCTTGTCGGTATAGGCCAGGGTGTTGTCGTAGCCGTTGACGATTTCCTGTTCGCTGCACTGGTCCAGCGCGTTGCTCTGGCACACCGGGGCAAAGCGCTGGTCGGCGCCGGGGTAGCGCTTGAAGTATTCAGGCCCGTGGCTGCCCATCTGGTGCAGCACCAGCACGGTGTCCTTGTCGAGGTTGTCGATCAGCTCACCCAGGCCCTGCAGCAGGATCTGGTCATGGCATTCACCATCAGCGCACAACTGCGGGTCCTGGAGTTTGCTGACATCGATGAACTGCACGCGGTCGCAGGTACCCTTGCAGCCCGATTGATTGTCACGCCACTGCACCGCCAGGCCGGTCCGCTGGAGGATGTCCAGCAACCCTTCGCGGTTCTTCGCCACGCGGGCATCGTAGTCCTTGCGCTTCATGCCAGAGAACATGCACGGTACCGAAACGGCGGTTTCCGTGCCGCAGGAGTGAACATCGGAGAACGCCAGCAGGCCCTGCTCCCTGGCAAGGTTCGGTGTGGTATCGCGGTTGTAGCCGAGCACGCCGAAGTGATCTGCCCGCGCACTTTCACCCACCACCAGCACAGTCAGCGACTTGCGTTCATGCTTTTGCCAGGCAGCGTCACGCTTGGCATCTTCGCCGTAATGCTGGAAGGGCCGTGATGCGGTACCGACGCGCTCGCTGACATAACCGATGGAGGCACCCACGATATTGCTGGGGGTGAGCATCAGGCGCAGTTCGTGGTGGTTGCGAAACAGCGACGAAAGGCCCTGGTAGTTGACCAGTGCCACCGAGCCCAGGGCCACCACGCAGGCGCCGCCAACCACCAGCTTGCCGAGCAGTTCACGGTGCCAGGCGCGATAGGCGATCGGCGCCTTCCACAACAGCAGCGAAGGCACTACACCGAGGCCCAGGATATACAAGGCAAACTTCAACGAAAGCAGGTCACGCACTTCCGCCACGTTGGTTTCCGCAATATTGCGGAACATGCCCGCGTCAATGAGTACGCCGTACTGGTTCATGAAGTAAGCCACACCCGCGCCACTCATGAACAACACGATAAGTATTGGCTTCAATACATAACGGAAGGCGAACAACGTAAGGATCAGGTTGAACGCGAACAGCATCAGCACGGCAAACGCCAGGCTCAGCCAAAGCCCCGGCAAACCGGGCGGCACGACCTGTTCGAGATGCTGCCAGAGGAAGACATTGAAGCCTATCAGCAGGTAAAGGCTGGCCAGCAGCGTGACCCATTCAGTCCGCAGGGATTTGAAGTTGAGCATCAGTGTTCGCAATCAAGAGTGATTATCAGCCCGAGGGCCTGCGCGGCACCGGGGAAACTTGGCTGAACTCTAGAAAGCGTGCCATCAATATTTTGTGAAAAAGACGCCAACAAATTCGTGAGCAGGCGCCTTTTCTACATTAAAAGAAGTTCATTCAGCGCTTGTTCAGCCTCGCAGGCGTGCCTTGGCATACGGCTCGCGCTCGATGTCCAGCACTTCCACGCACAGCTGGATATCAAGCCCGGGTTGCCCGGGGATGGCGTCACGCAACACGTCGAGCAGGCTGGTGGACAGTTGCGTCTTCACCTCGGGCGAGCGCCCGCTGAGGATGGCCAGGCGCACATGGGCAAAGGCACGCTCGCCGGGCGCGGTGCCCACCCGATAGTGCTTGAAGGCTTCGGCGCGGCTTTTGATATCGGCCTCGTCGGCGAACTGGCCACTGCCGACCAGGGCATGGTTCAGGCGCAGCAGCAGGACGTCGACATTCAGCTCACTCAGGTTGTCGCTGTATTCGAGGTTCAGGTGAGGCATGGCGCAGGTTCCGGGTCACGGGGAGATGCGACAGCCTACCCCAGTCCCCTACCTGCGCAAAGACGACTATCCTCAAAGGTCAGAACCATCCGCCAACCCCCGACAGAGGTGAAGAAATGCCAGTTCCGCATGATCTGCTCGCTGACCTGCACGTTACCGCTGATGCATTCCAGGCGCTCATGGACAAGGACCAGACGCTGCACTCACTGCACAAGGAATACAACGCAAAAGACAAAGAGGTGGTCGCTGCCGAAGGCAACGGCACTAACGACGAAACCGTCAACCGCCTGCGCAAGGAGCGCTTGCTGATCAAGGACAAGATCGAACGGATCATTCATCCGCCCAAATCCTGACAGGAATTCATTGAATCCACCGGCCTCTTCGCGGGCTTGCCCGCTCCTACAAGTACAGCGCCAAACCTGAAGGCAGCGCAATACCTGTGGGAGCGGGTTCACCCGCGAAGAGGCCAGCAGCCCTCACATAGCAGCCGCAGCCTTCAATGCCCCATCCAGGTCCTCGACCAGGTCCCGGTAATCCTCGATCCCCACCGACAACCGCAGCAGGTTTTCGCTGATGCCCATCACGCCCTTCTGCTCCGGGCTCAGCGAGCAGTGCGACATGCTCCAGGAGTGGTTGATCATGCTTTCCACCCCGCCCAGCGAGTCGGCCAGCACGAAGATCTGCAGCGCCTCCACCAGGCGGTTTAGCGCAGCCCGGTCGCCCCTGACCTTCATCGCCACTACCGCCCCGCCACTGCGCATCTGCCGTTTGCACAACTCATGTTGCGGGTGGCTTTCCAGCCCCGGGTAATACACCTGATCGATCTGCGCGTGGCTTTCGAGGAAGCGTGCCACCTGCAGGGCATTGGCACACTGGCGCTCCATGCGCACATCCAGGGTCTTCAGACCGCGCAGGGCCAGGTAGCAGTCGAACGGCCCCTGCACCGCGCCAATCGCCATGCTGATGCGGCGCAGGCGCGCCAACAGCGCATCGTTGGCAGCTACCACCACGCCACCGGTGAGGTCGGAGTGGCCGCCGATGTACTTGCTGGCCGAGTGCATCACCAGGTCCACGCCCAGGGTGATCGGGCGCTGGTTCCACGGCGAGCAGAAGGTGTTGTCGATGCAAGTGAGGATGCCCCGTGCCTTGGCCAGGTCGCACACCGCCTTGATGTCGACCAGGTGCAGCAACGGGTTGGTCGGCGATTCGATCCAGATCAGCTGGGTTTCCGGCTTGATGGCGGCGGCCACCGCCTCGAGGTCGTTGAGGTCGACGTAGGTGGTGGTCAGGCCCGAGGTGCGGCTGCGGTAGTCTTCCATGATGCGGAAGGTGCCGCCGTACACGCCGTTCATCACCACCACGTGGGCATCCTTGGGCAGCAACTCCAGCACGGTGGCGGTGGCGTTCACACCCGAGGCGCAGGCGACCGCGCCAACGCCCTCTTCCAGGGCGGCGACACAGGTTTCATAGGCATGCCGGGTGGGGTTGCCGACGCGGCTGTAGGAGTATTCCGGCTTGTCGTCCAGGCTGCGCTTGGTGAACGAGCTGGCGGTGACGATCGCCGGGAAAATAGCGTTATCGGCGACGCTGAACTGCTCACCGGCGTGAATGGTACGGGTGGCGAAATTGCGCGGCTTGTCGGACATGGTCAGGCCCATTGGCAGAGTGAAAGCTGCAACTATCGCACAACCCAAATCTTCTAGCCTTGGGGTAATCTGTGAAATATTTTTCTCCACGGCCCACGCGCGATATGGACAGCTTCGACCAGCACATTCTCACCCTGCTTCAGCGCGACGCCTCGATCTCGCTCAAGGACCTGGCCGAGGCCGTCAACCTCTCCACCACGCCGTGCTGGAAGCGGGTCAGGCGCCTGGAAGAAGACGGCTACATTGTCGGCCGTGTCGCCCTGCTCGACCCGGAACGGCTGGGGCTGGGGCTGACGGTGTTCGTCCAGCTCAAGACCCAGCGCCACGACAGCGCCTGGCTGGAGCAGTTTGCCGCGACCGTGACCGGGTTCGAGGAAGTGATGGAGTTCTACCGCATGTCGGGGGACTGGGATTACATGCTGCGGGTGGTGGTGGGGGATATTGCGGCGTATGACCGGTTTTATAAAAAGCTGATCACCAGTACTGATGGGCTGTCGAACATCACTTCCAGTTTTGCCATGGAGCAGATGAAGTACACCACGGCCTACCCGGTGCATCGTTCCTGATCGGTGCTGGATTCTTCGCGGGCTTGCCCGCTCCCACAGGAGTACCACAGGTGCTGAAAACTGTGGGGTCCCTGTGGGAGCGGGCAAGCCCGCGAAGAGGCCAGCACAGGCAACCGATCAATCCGCGGCAAGCACCGCCGCAATCCGGTTCCCCGCCTTGGCTTTCTCGACCTTGATCGCCACGAACTTCGAGGTCGGGGTATAGGTCCCCTCGCCATAGCTTTCCAGCGGCACCAGCGGGTTGGTCTCCGGGTAATAGGCCGCCGCCTGCCCCTCGGGCACGTCATAAGCCACCAGGCGAAAGCCCGAGACCCGCCGCTCCACGCCATCCTCCCACAGCGACACCAGGTCCACATGCTCGCCCGGCTCGAAGCCCATCCGGCGGATGTCCACCTCGTTGACGAACACCACTTCACGCAGGCCAAACACCCCGCGATAACGGTCGTCCAGGCCATACAGGGTGGTGTTGTACTGGTCGTGCGAGCGCAGGGTCTGCAGGATCAGGTCGGGCTTGTCACCGCGCGCCAGCACCTTGGCATTCACCAGTTGCTCCGGCAGCTGGTGCGGGCTGAAGCGCGCCTTGCCTGTGGCCGTGCGCCAGGTACGGTCGGCGGCATTGTTGCCCAGGTGGAAGCCGCCCGGGTGCTGCAGGCGCTCGTTGAAATCGGCAAAGCCGGGGATCACATCGGCAATCATGCTGCGGATACGGCCATAGTCGGCAACTGCGTATTCCCAGTCGATCGGCTGCTTGCCCAGGGTCGCCTGGGCCATGCCGGCGATGATCCACGGCTCCGAGCGCAGGTGCGGCGAGCGCGGGCGCAGCTGGCCGTGGGAGATGTGTACCATGCTGAAGGTGTCCTCCACGGTCACGCCTTGCGGCCCGCTGGCCTGCATGTCGATTTCGGTACGGCCCAGGCACGGCAGGATCAACGCATCGCGGCCGGTGACCAGGTGCGAGCGGTTGAGCTTGGTGGAAATCTGCACGGTCAGCGCGCAATTGCGCATGGCCGCATGAGTGCGCGGCGTATCCGGCGTGGCTTGGGCAAAGTTGCCACCCAGGCCGATGAACACCTTGGCCCGTCCCTCTTCCATGGCCTTGATAGCCAGCACGGCGTTATGCCCGTGGGCACGCGGCACGCGGAACCGGAAGCGTTTTTCGATGGCATCGAGCAGGGCCGCCCCGGGCTTCTCGTCGATGCCCATGGTGCGGTCGCCCTGCACGTTGCTGTGACCGCGCACCGGTGACAGGCCGGCACCGGGCTTGCCGACGTTGCCGCGCAGCAGCTGCAGGTTGACGATTTCCTGAACGGTCGGCACCGAGTGGCGATGCTGGGTGACGCCCATGGCCCAGCACATGATTACCCGTTCGGCCTTGCGGTACATGCGCGCGGCCAGTTCGATCTCGGCCTGGGTCAGGCCCGATTGCTCGACGATGTGCGCCCAGGGCGTGGCATCCACGGTTTCCAGGTATGCGTCGATGCCACTGGTGTGCTCGGCGATGAAGGCATGGTCGAACACCGCCGGTTCGCCATTGGCCTGGGCTTCGCGTTCCCACTGCAGCAGGTACTTGGCAATGCCACGCATCACTGCCATGTCACCGCCCAAGGCCGGGCGGAAGTAGGCCGTATTGGTTGGTTCGGAGCCATTGCTGAGCATCTCGAACGGGTGCTGGGGGTGCTGGAAGCGCTCCAGGCCGCGCTCCTTGAGCGGGTTGAAGCAGACCACCTGGGCACCACGCTTCACCGCTTCACGCAGCGGTTCGAGCATGCGCGGGTGGTTGGTGCCGGGGTTCTGGCCGATGACGAAGATGGCATCGGCCAGTTCCAGGTCGTGGAACACCACGGTGCCCTTGCCCACGCCGAGGGTTTCCGACATGCCCACGCCGCTGGCTTCATGGCACATGTTCGAGCAGTCGGGGAAGTTGTTGGTGCCGTAGGCGCGGACGAACAGCTGGTAGAGGAACGCCGCCTCGTTGCTGGCCCGGCCCGAGGTGTAGAACTCGGCCTGGTCGGGCGATTCGAGTGCGCGCAAGTGTTGCGCAACCAGCGCAAAGGCTTCTTCCCAGCTGGTTTCGACATAGTGGTCGGTGGCCGCGTCGTAGCGCATCGGGTGGGTCAGGCGGCCCTGGTACTCCAGCCAGTAGTCGGTCTGCTCGGCCAGCGCACTGACGCTGTACCTGGCGAAGAATGCCGGGTCCACCGAGCGGCCGGTGGCTTCCCAGTTGACCGCCTTGGCGCCGTTCTCGCAGAACTTGACCATGTCGTTTTCCGGCGACTCGCCCCAGGCGCAGCCGGGGCAGTCGAAGCCGCCGTTCTGGTTGGTCTTGAGCATGGCCCGCAGGTTCTTGAAGGCATTGTCGCTGCCCAGCCAGCTCTTGGTCACGCTCTTGAGCGCCCCCCAGCCGGCGGCGGCGCCTTTGTAGTCCCTGATATGTTGGTCCTGGCTCATGCGGTGAATCCTCACGCTTCGATGCTTTTTTTCAGCCTATGGAGCGTGGGGTAGAGCCGTCCAATCGAAAGATCTTACGGGGTGATAGGCGGTTTCGATCATGGGCTGGAACCGCGCCACGGCCTTCGCGGGTGAACCCGCTCCCACAGGGCCCCCACAGGTTTCGAGCCCTGCGCTTTACCTGTGGGAGCGGGTTTACCCGCGAATTGGGCGACGCGGTCAACACTTTGAAATACGTGACCTGCAGCCATGATAGAGACCATCGATCAATCGGTCGGACAAAGCAATTTGACGGCCCTGCGCCCAAGTTATAGCTTGGATTGAGTCCCTACCCATTCGAGCGCGAACGTGGAACAGAACAGCCGGGCCCTGATCGACGGCTTCAACCGGAAAATCGACTACCTGCGGATGTCGGTCACCGACCGCTGCGACTTCCGTTGCGTGTACTGCATGGCCGAAGACATGCAGTTCCTGCCGCGCCAGCAAATCCTCAGCCTTGAGGAACTGCTCCAGGTGGCCGAGCGCTTCGTCGCCCTTGGCACCCGCAAGATCCGCCTGACCGGCGGCGAGCCGCTGGTGCGCCAGGGCATCGTCGACCTGTGCGGGCGCATCGCCGCCCTGCCCGGCCTGCGCGAGTTGTGCCTGACCAGCAACGGCTCGCAACTCGGGCGCCTGGCCCAGCCGCTGCTCGACGCAGGTGTCACGCGCCTGAACATCAGCCTCGACAGCCTGGACGCCGAGCGCTTCAAGCAACTGACCCGCACCGGCGACCTGCACCAGGTGATCGCCGGCATCGACGCCGCCCGCCAGGCCGGTTTCAAGCGCACCAAGCTCAACTGCGTAGTCCTCAAAGGCCGCAACGACCACGAACTGGTCGACCTGGTGCGCTTTGCCATCGACCGCGAACTGGACATCACCTTCATCGAAGAAATGCCCTTGGGCGTGATCAGCGAACATGAACGCGGCGAGTCGTTCTGCTCCAGTGACGAAGTACGTGCGCTGCTGGCCGAGCAGTTCACATTGGTCGAATCGACCGAGTCGTCCCAGGGCCCCGCCCGCTACTGGCGCCTGGCCGAAGCCGCCAATACTCGGGTCGGCTTCATTTCGCCACACAGCCACAACTTCTGCGCCACCTGCAACCGCGTGCGACTCACCGTCGAAGGCCGCCTGCTGCTGTGCCTGGGCAATGAACACTCGGTGGACTTGAAGCAGGTTCTGCGCGCCCACCCCGGCAACCCCGAACGCCTGGAAAAGGCCATTCGTGATTCCTTGCACCTCAAGCCCTACCGCCATCATTTCGAAGTCGGTGGCGACGTGCAGATCCTGCGTTTCATGAACATGACCGGCGGCTAGGCAGCCGTCTCTGGATTTCCATGATCGTCCACCCCACCCCCGATGTGCTGCGTGTGCTGTTCACCCTCAAGGGTTCGATCGTCAAGCGCATCGCCCTGCGTTGCCTGACGATCACCCTGCTGGCCGCGCTGATCGTGTTGGTCGAGCGGCATTTCCCGGCGTTTTTCTACCCGGTCAGCGCCACCCCGTTCACCTTGCTGGGCCTGTCACTGTCGATTTTCATGAGTTTTCGCAACAACGCCTGCTATGACCGCTGGTGGGAGGGGCGCAAGGCCTGGGGCAAGCTGATCATCGAAACCCGTTCGTTCGTGCGCGAAAGCCTGGTGATTACCGACGAAACCCTGCGTGCCGAACTGTTGCGCAGCCTGTGCGGCTTTGCCCATGCGCTGAATGCTCGGCTGCGCAGCGAGGACGAACTGGCCGCCGCCCGGCCCTGGCTGGCCCGGCCCGATGCAATCAGCCCGCACAACGTGTGCGACGCCATCCTGCGCGAAATCGGCGGGCACTGCTCGCGGCTGGCAACACAGCAGCAGATCAGTGACTGGCGCTACAGCCTGCTGGAGCAGCGGCTGGTGGGGCTGACCGAAGTGCAGGCTACCTGCGAGCGGATCAAGGGCACGCCGTTGCCGTTCCCCTACACGCTGCTGCTGCACCGCACCATCTACATCTTCTGCCTGTTGCTACCGTTTGCCCTGGCCGAGCCGCTGGGCTGGCTGGCGCCGCTGTTCACCACCATCGTGGGGTACACGTTCTTCGGGCTGGATGCGATTGGCAACGAACTGGAAGACCCGTTCGGGCGCGATGAGAACGATCTGCCGACCGATGCCATGGTGCGGACCGTGGAGCGCGATGTGCTGGCGGGGTTGGGGGAACAACAGCTACCGCCGGCGTTGTTGCCGGTGGACCATGTATTGAGCTGATTGAATGCAGTGGCCTGTGCCGGCCCTTTCGCGGGTAAACCCGCTCCTACAGGGCCCCACAGGTTTCGAACCCTGCGCGATACCTGTGGGAGCGGGTTTACCCGCGAAGAGGCCGGTACAGGAAAAAACTCAGCCCCGGCTTGCACAGGCCTCGATCGGTTTCAGGTGCTTGACGAAGTTGCACGGCCGGTGCCGCGCATCCAGCTGCTCCGCCAGGATGCCCTCCCACGCCGTACGGCAGGCCCCGGTGGAGCCCGGCAGGCAGCACACCAACGTGCGGTTGGACAGCCCGGCCAGCGCCCGGCTCTGCACGGTCGAGGTGCCGATATCGAGAATCGACAGGGCCCGGAACAGTTCGCCAAAGCCATCGATGCGCTTGTCCAGCAGGCACTCGACCGCTTCCGGCGTGCTGTCACGCCCGGTAAAACCGGTACCGCCGGTGATCAGCACCACCTGCACCTGTTCGTCGGCAATCCAGGTGGCGACCTGGGCGCGGATCTTGTAAAGGTCGTCCTTGAGCAACGCCCGCGCCACCAGGCGGTGGCCGATCTCCACCGAGCGGCTGGCCAGCAGCTCACCGGAAGTGTCGTTGTCGTAGGTACGGGTATCGCTGACTGTCAGCACGGCGATGTTGAGCGGTACGAAGACCGCATCGGGTTGGACGCGCACGGTGGGGCTCCTCGAGTGGCATTGCCGCCACGCTAGAGGCATGGCCCAGGGGCGTCCAATCGATATGGCGTACCGACTCATCAATGACATCTATCGCAGACGTGGGTTAAGGTCTGCATAACCCGATACCAGGCACCTCCATGGACATCAAGCAGCTCAAATTCCTCATCGCCCTCGACCAGACCCGCCACTTCGGCCAGGCGGCGGCGCTGTGCCATATCACCCAGCCGACGCTGTCCATGCGCCTGCGCAACCTGGAGGACGAGCTGGACCTGGTACTGGTCAAGCGCGGCCAGCGCTTCGAAGGTTTCACCGAAGCGGGCGAGCGAATCCTGGCCTGGGCCCGTACCCTGCTCGCCGCGCACGATGGCTTGCAGGCCGAAGCCGCCAGTTGCCGCGGCCAGGTGGTCGGCAGCCTGCGCCTGGGCACGGTGCCGCTGGCCAGCTTCAACCCCATGCACCTGCTGCTGCCGCTGCGTGAAAAATACCCCGAACTGCACTTCCAGATCAGCTCGCTCAGCTCGGAACAGGTGATCGACGGACTCAGCCGCAACCAGCTCGACCTGGGCATCTGCTACCTGGACCAGGTCAACACCAGCTTCTTTGAAGTGATCGAACTTGGCACCACCACCATGGGCCTGCTGCACGATACCCGGCACTTCCAGTTCACCAGCGACACCCTGCGCTGGGACGAGCTGGGCGACATTCCGCTGGGCCTGCTGAGCAAGGGCATGCACTACCGCCAGTCGCTGGACCTGAGCTTCCGCAGCCGTGGACTGGAGCCGAATGCGGTACTGGAAAGCGACTCGAGCTTCCAGCTGATCCAGGCCATCAACACCGGCATGTGCTGCGCGGTCATGCCTCTGAACTGCGGGCTGGAAGACCTGAGCGAGCACCTGCGCATCCTGCCGGTGGCCGACGCCGCCATCCACAGCCCGGTCGGCCTGCTGCTGCGCCGCAGCGAACCGCGTTCGGCAATTGCCGAGCAGTGCTTCGATGAGGCGCGGGTGCTGTTTCAGGCCAACTGAGCGCTTGTTGCCTGACGGTACTGGCGCGGGGTGAAGCCGGTCAGTTGCTTGAACTGGCGGCTGAAGGCGCTGTGGTCGGTATAGCCGCAGCACATCGCCACTTCAGTGATCGGCAGTTCCGAATGCAGCAAACGGTGGGCGTGCTCCAGGCGTGCCTTGTGGATCATCTGCCGTGGCGTGAGGTGGAACACCCGCTTGCAGTAGCGCTCCAGCTGGGCCACGGAAATGCCGGCGATACGGGTCAGCTCGCCCATGCTGATCGGCTGGTGGAAATGCCGCCGGATATGCTCGTCCACCGCTGCCAGGCGCTGGTAGGCGGGATGGCTGTCGGCGGCTGATTGCAAGTCGACCGAGATGCCGACCAGGCCAATGATCTCGCCGGCACGGTTGTACAGCGGGCGCTTGTGGGTCAGGCACCAGCCAGGCTCGCGGCTGCCGTAAAGATGCAGCTCCAGTTGGTCTTCCAGCACCAAACCCTCCTTGAGAACGCGACGGTCCTGCTCGGTGTAGCCGGGGCCCAGCTGTGCCGGGAACACTTCGGCGCTGGTCTTGCCAAGCAGCGGTTGCAGGCGCTTGAGGCCACAGCGCTGGACCAGGGTGTTGTTGGCCAGCACATAGCGGGCGGCCGGGTCCTTGATGAAGATCGCGGCGTTGGGGATGGCGTCGAGGATCGGCAGCAGCAGGGACACACCGGCGAGCAGGGCCTCGAGGTTGGTGGGGCGGTGCTGGTCGAGGGACTGGTACAGGGTTGCCAGGGAAGTGTCGGTCATCTGCTCTCTCTCGGTTTGCTGTGCCGGCCTCTTCGCGGGTAAACCCGCTCCTACAGGTACTGCGCAGCCCTCGAAGCTGCGGAGATACCTGTAGGAGCGGGTTTATCCGCGAAGAGGGCCGGCACAGCAAGTAAATGTCTACAACCCTTATGCGTTAAGGCTTACAGCCTATCCCCCACCCTTCCCTCCTACCACTGCTTTTTCGCAACTGTGCTGATTTCGTCATCCCCCCTGCAGAAAACCATCAAGAACCGCCGCCCCGATCGGTCCACTCTATGCCCCACGCAAGCCGCCCCAAGTCCTACAAGAGCGCGGCCCAAAAAGCCGCATCTCGTGACATCAGACCTGCCTATCCAATAACCAACAAAAAGGCGAACCCATGTCAGGCAAATTCAAAAAACAGTTGTCATTGCTGGACCTCACCTTCATCGGCCTAGGTGCCATCTTCGGCTCCGGCTGGCTGTTCGCCGCCAGCCACGTCTCGGCCATCGCCGGCCCGGCCGGCATCCTGTCCTGGTTCCTTGGCGGCTTCGCCGTACTGTTGCTGGGCATCGTCTATTGCGAACTGGGCGCTGCCCTGCCGCGTGCCGGGGGCGTGGTGCGCTACCCGGTGTACTCCCACGGCCCGCTGCTGGGCTACTTGATGGGCTTTATCACCCTGATCGCCTTTTCCAGCCTGATCGCCATCGAAGTGGTCGCTTCGCGTCAATACGCCGCCGCCTGGTTCCCCGGGCTGACCAAGGCCGGCTCCAGCGACCCGACCGTGCTCGGCTGGCTGGTACAGTTCGCCCTGCTGGGGCTGTTCTTCTTCCTCAACTACCGCAGCGTGAAAACCTTCGCCAAGGCCAACAACCTGGTCAGTGTGTTCAAGTTCATCGTGCCGCTGCTGGTGATCGGCGTGCTGTTCACCTTCTTCAAACCGGAAAACTTCGAGGTTCAAGGCTTTGCCCCGTTCGGTCTGTCCGGCGTTGAAATGGCGGTATCGGCCGGTGGCATCATCTTCGCCTACCTGGGCCTGACGCCGATCATTTCGGTGGCCAGCGAGGTGAAGAACCCGCAACGCACCATCCCCATCGCGCTGATCCTCTCGGTACTGCTGTCCACCGCGATCTACGCCCTGCTGCAACTGGCCTTCCTCGGCAGCGTGCCGACCGAAATGCTGAGCAACGGCTGGGCCGCAGTGACCAAGGAACTGGCCCTGCCCTACCGCGACATTGCCCTGGCTTTGGGTGTGGGCTGGCTGGCCTATCTGGTGGTGGCCGACGCGGTGATCTCGCCCAGCGGCTGCGGCAACATCTACATGAACGCCACCCCGCGCGTGGTCTATGGCTGGGCGCAGACCGGCACCTTCTTCAAGTACTTCACCCGTATCGACGCCGAGTCCGGCATCCCGCGCCCGGCGCTGTGGCTGACCTTTGGCCTGTCGGTGTTCTGGACCCTGCCGTTCCCGTCCTGGGAAGCGCTGATCAACGTGGTTTCCGCCGCCCTGGTACTGAGCTACGCCGTGGCCCCGCTCACCGTCGCCGCCCTGCGCCGCAACGCCCCTGACATGCCGCGCCCGTTCCGGGTCAAGGGCATGGGCGTGCTCGGCCCGCTGTCATTCATCATCGCCGCGCTGATCGTGTACTGGTCGGGCTGGAAGACCGTGTCGTGGCTGCTGGCCCTGCAGATCGTGATGTTCGTGCTGTACCTGCTGTGCGGCCGCTTCGTGCCGACCCAGCACCTGTCGCTGGCCCAGCAAGTGCGCTCGTCGGCGTGGCTGATCGGCTTCTACGCGGTGACCATCCTGCTGTCGTGGCTGGGCAGCTTCGGCGGCCTGGGAGTACTCGGCCACCCGTTCGACACCGTGGTCGTGGCCGCTTGTGCGCTGGGCATCTACTACTGGGGCGCGGCCACCGGCGTGCCTGCCCACCTGGTGCGCCTTGAGGGCGAGGATGAAAGCGAAGCCTCCTCCGAAAGCTACCCAGGCCAGCGCCCTGCCGCCGTCGCCTCCTGACCCACTCTCGAATGGATATGCCCATGAAACACGTTCACGTCATCGACTCGCACACCGGCGGGGAACCAACCCGCCTGGTGATGAAAGGCTTCCCGCAACTGCATGGCCGCAGCATGGCCGAGCAGCGCGATGAACTGCGAGAGCTGCACGACCAGTGGCGCCGCGCCTGCCTGCTGGAACCACGTGGCAACGATGTGCTGGTCGGTGCGCTGTACTGCCCACCGGTATCGGCCGACGCCACGTGCGGGGTGATCTTCTTCAACAACGCTGGCTACCTGAACATGTGCGGGCACGGCACCATCGGCCTGGTCGCCTCGCTGCAGCACCTGGGCCTGATCGCACCGGGCGTGCACAAGATCGATACCCCGGTCGGCCAGGTCAGCGCCACCCTGCATGAAGACGGCGCCATAACCGTCGGCAACGTGCCGTCCTACCGCTACCGCCAGCAAGTGCTGGTGGACGTGCCCGGCCATGGTCCGGCGCGCGGCGACATCGCCTGGGGTGGCAACTGGTTTTTCCTCGTCTCCGAACACGGCCAGCGCATCGAGCTGGGCAACCGCGAGGCGCTGACCGAATACACCTGGGCGATGCTCAAGGCCCTCGAAGCCCAGGGCATCACCGGTGAAAACGGTGCCCCCATCGACCACGTCGAACTGTTCGCCGACGACGCCAACGCCGACAGCCGCAACTTCGTGATGTGCCCCGGCAAGGCCTACGACCGCTCGCCCTGCGGCACGGGCACCAGCGCCAAGCTGGCCTGCCTGGCAGCCGACGGCAAGCTCGACGAAGGCCAGACCTGGGTACAGGCCAGTATCACCGGCAGCCAGTTCCAGGGCCGCTACGAGCGCGACGGCGAACGCATTCGCCCGTTCATCACCGGCCGCGCCTACATGACCGCCGACAGCACCCTGCTGATCGACGAACAGGACCCGTTCGCCTGGGGCATCTGACCCCGGCTATTTCCAAAAAAACGAATATCGCGAGGAGTGACAACAATGACCAACAACATCTTCACCGGCACCATGCCCGCCCTGATGACCCCCTGCACCGCCGAGCGCAAGCCGGACTTCGACGCCTTGGTACGCAAGGGCCGCGAACTGATCGAGGCCGGTATGAGCGCCGTGGTGTACTGCGGCTCGATGGGCGACTGGCCGCTGCTGACCGAAGCAGAGCGCCAGGAAGGCGTGGCGCGCCTGGTGGCCGCCGGCATCCCGACCATCGTCGGTACCGGCGCGGTGAACACCCGTGAAGCAGTATCTCACGCCGCCCACGCGGCCAAGGTTGGTGCCGCCGGCCTCATGGTCATCCCTCGCGTGCTCAGCCGCGGTGCCTCGCTGATTGCCCAGAAGCACCACTTCTCGGCCATCCTGGCAGCCGCACCGAAGCTGCCGGCGGTGATCTACAACAGCCCCTACTATGGCTTCGCCACCCGCGCCGACCTGTTCTTCGAACTGCGCAGCGAGTTCCCCAACCTGATCGGCTTCAAGGAGTTCGGCGGTGGCGCCGACCTGCGCTACGCCGCCGAGCACATCACCTCCAAGGATGACGACGTGACCCTGATGGTCGGCGTCGACACCCAGGTGGTACATGGTTTCGTCAACTGCAACGCCACCGGTGCCATCACCGGCATCGGCAACGCCCTGCCGCGTGAGGTGCTGCACCTGGTGAGCCTGAGCAAGCAGGCGGCCAAAGGTGATGCCAAGGCCCGCCGCCTGGCGCGTGAACTGGAGGCGGCGCTGGCGGTGCTGTCGTCGTTCGATGAAGGCTGCGACCTGGTGCTCTACTACAAGCACCTGATGGTGCTGAACGGTGACAGCGAATACAGCCTGCACTTCAACGAGACCGACGTGCTGACCGACGCCCAGCGCAACTATGCCGAGCAGCAGTACGCGCTGTTCCGCAGCTGGTACGCCAGCTGGTCGGCTGAGCAGAACCTGGCCTGATCACCTGATTCCAGGCCGAGCCGCAGCCCCTGTGGGAGCGGGTTCACCCGCGAACACCGGCGAAGCCGGTGCCAGGCACCGAGTCGCCTGCTTCGCGGGTAAACCCGCTCCTACAAAGGCCGCGCTCTCTCTTGATATTGATTCCAAAGGAGGCTCCATGACCCTCACAGGCAACCTGCTGATCGGCCAGACGCCGGTAACCGGCAGCCGCGAAGCCATCCGTGGCATCGACCCGGCCACCGGCCAGACACTGGAACCGGCCTACCTCGGCGGCACCGGCGAACACGTGGCCCAGGCCTGCGCCCTGGCCTGGGCGGCGTTCGATGCCTACCGCGAAACCTCGCTCGAGCAACGGGCACAATTCCTCGAAACCATCGCCACGCAGATCGAAGCGCTGGGTGATGCCCTGATCGATCGCGCCGTGGCCGAAAGCGGCCTGCCAAAGGCGCGCATCCAGGGCGAACGTGGCCGCACCTGCACCCAGTTGCGCACCTTCGCACGTGTGGTGCGGGCTGGCGAATGGCTGGACGTGCGGGTCGACAATGCTCTGCCTGAGCGCCAGCCCCTGCCGCGTGCCGACCTGCGCCAGCGCCAGGTGGCCCTGGGGCCAGTGGCGGTATTCGGCGCCAGCAATTTCCCATTGGCCTTCTCGGTGGCCGGTGGCGACACCGCCTCGGCCCTGGCCGCCGGTTGCCCGGTGGTGGTCAAGGCCCACGGCGCCCACCCGGGCACCAGCGAGCTGGTCGGCCAGGCAGTGGCAAAGGCCGTGAAGCAATGCGGCTTGCCGGCCGGTGTGTTTTCTCTGTTGTACGGCTCCGGTCGTGAAGTGGGCATTGCGCTGGTCAGCGACCCGCGCATCAAGGCCGTTGGCTTTACCGGCTCGCGCAGCGGTGGCATTGCGCTGTGCCAGGCGGCCCAGGCCCGCCCCGAGCCGATCCCGGTGTACGCCGAAATGAGCTCGATCAACCCGGTGTTCCTGTTCGACACCGCCCTGCAGACCCGCGCCGAGGCACTGGCACAAGGCTTCGTCGCCTCGCTGACCCAGGGTGCCGGCCAGTTCTGCACCAACCCCGGCCTGGTGATTGCCCGTCAAGGGCCGGCGTTGCAGCGTTTCATCGACGCCGCCAGCGAACACGTGCGCCAGGCTGCGGCGCAGACCATGCTTACCCCAGGCATTTTCAGTGCCTACCAGGCCGGTGTCGGCGCCCTGGCCGCAAACGCCAATGCCCAGGCCGCCGCCAGTGGCCAGGCCGGGCAAGGCCCCAACCAGTGCCAGGCGCAGCTGTTCGTGACCCAGGCCGAAGCGTTCCTCGCCGACCCGGCGTTGCAGGCCGAAGTCTTCGGCGCGGCGTCGCTGGTGGTGGCCTGCGCCAACGATGAGCAAGTGCGCCAGGTGGCCGAGCATCTGGAAGGCCAACTGACCGCCACCCTGCAACTGGACGATGCCGACATCGACAACGCCCGCATTCTGCTGCCGACCCTTGAGCGCAAGGCTGGCCGCATCCTGGTCAATGGCTGGCCGACCGGTGTAGAGGTATGCGACGCGATGGTCCACGGCGGGCCGTTCCCGGCCACCTCCGATGCCCGCACCACTTCGGTGGGCACGGCGGCGATCCTGCGCTTCCTGCGCCCGGTGTGCTACCAGGACTTCCCCGATGCCCTGCTGCCGCAGGCACTGAAACACGGCAACCCGCTGCAGCTTCGGCGCCTGCTCGACGGTAAACGGGAAGGCTGAGCATGGTCGAAACCGCTGAAACCGATATCGCCGTGGTCGGCGCCGGCATTGTCGGCGTCGCCTGTGCCCTGCAACTGGCCCGCCAAGGCCGCCGGGTAACCCTGGTCGACCGCCAGGCACCCGGTCGAGGCGCGTCCTACGGCAACGCCGGGCACCTGGCCACCGAGCAGGTATTCCCGATTGCCGACCTGTCGATTCTCAAACGCCTGCCGCGCATGTTGCTGGACCCGATGGGCCCGTTGCGCCTGGACTGGAAGTACCTGCCCAAGGCCATGCCGTGGTTCACCCGCCTGCTGCTCAACCTGCGCCCTGGCCCGTTCCAGCGCAGCGTGGCCGGCATCCGCTCGTTGAACGAAGGCAGCCTGGGTGCCTGGCAGCGGCTGCTGGGCTCGATCGGGCGCGGCGAACTGTTTCAGGAAGATGGCTCGCTGCTGGTGTTCGAGCGGCCGGAGTCGCGCCAGGCCCTGGAGGCCTTGCGCGCACGCATGCAACAGCAGGCGGTGGCGGTGGACTTCTGGTCGGCCGACACCGTGCGCGAGGCGGCGCCGCAACTGAGCCCGTCGTTGCAGGGTGGGCTGTTCTTCCCACGTACCGGGCACTTCATCGACCCCTACCGGGTGGTGTGCGAATTGTTCGAAGCGGCCAAGGCCAGTGGCGTGCGCTTTGTCCAGGCGCAGGTCGATGGCGGGCGGCTGCACAGCGGCGGGGTCAGGCTGGCCAGCGATCAGGGCACGCTCGATGCCCGCCAGGTGCTGATCAGTTGTGGTGCGCATTCCACGCGGTTGACCGCCACACTGACCGGCAAGCAGGTGCCGCTGGACACCGAGCGCGGCTACCACCTGATGTTGCCTGGCGAGCATCAGCGTTTGCCGTTTGCAGTCACATCGCTGGAGCGCAAGTTCATCATGACGCCCATGGCCGAAGGCCTGCGCCTGGCCGGCACGGTGGAGTTCGCCGGGCTGGACGCGCCGCCGAGCATGCAGCGGGCTTGGCAGTTGCACCGGTTGAGCAAAGGGTTGTTCAGGAGGGACCTGAGTGTTGAGGGAGCGACGCCCTGGATGGGCTTCCGGCCTTCATTGCCAGATTCGTTACCGGTGATCGACCGGGTATGTGATGGGCGGGTTTTGTTGGCGTTCGGGCATCAGCACCTGGGTTTGACCCAGGCGGCGGTGACAGCGGAATGGGTGGGGCGGTTGGCTGACAGGGAGAGTGGGGCTGATATGGCGGCTTACCGGTTGGACCGGTTTTAGCCTGTGCTGGCCTCTTCGCGGGTGAACCCGCTCCCACAGGGATCGCGCAGGCCTTGAGGGCAGTGGAGATCCTGTGGGAGCGGGTTTACCCGCGAATGGGCTGCAAAGCAGCCCCCTTTATGCCTCAGCGATAACGCTCGAGCCAGTGCGCATACGGTGCAGGCAAGGTCCAGGAGGCTTTTTCCACCCCCAACTCCTTGGCCGCAAAGTAAGCCCAGTGCGGGTCTGCCAGGTGCGCACGCCCTACCGATACCAGGTCCAGCTGATTGGCTTGCAGCGCTGCTTCCGCCAGTTTCGGCGTACCAAAACCCCACGCCGAGGTTACCGGCAGCTTCGCCTCACGACGCACGCGCTCGGCAATCGGCCCCATGAACGCCGGGCCCCACGGGATATTGGTGTCGGGAATGGTGAAGCCGACACTCACGCTCAGCAGGTCGAGGCCGCCAGCCTTGAAACGGCGCGCCAGTTCGATCGACTCTTCCAGCGTCTGCTCATCCCGGCCGTCGTACTCCAGCACACCAAAACGCGCGGTCAGGGGCAGGTTCTCTGGCCATACCTCACGCACCGCTGCCAAAGTTTCCAGCAGGAAGCGGCTGCGGTTGTCGAAGCTGCCACCGTAGGCGTCGGTACGCTTGTTGGAGTGCTCGGAGAAGAAACTCTGGCCCAGGTAACCATGGGCAAAGTGCAGTTCGATCCACTCGAAACCGGCATCGCGCGCACGGCGGGCGGCATCGACGAAGTCCTGTTTGACCCGGGCAATGTCGTCCAGGGTCATCTCGCGCGGCACTCGTGGCAGGTGCGCGCTGAAGGCGATGGCGGACGGGGCAATGGTTTCCCAGCCGCGGGCGTCGTCGGCGGCAATGTGGTCGTCACCTTCCCACGGGCGGTTGGCGCTGGCCTTGCGCCCGGCGTGGGCAATCTGGATACCTGGCACGGAACCGGCGGCCTTGATTGCCTGCACCACCGGCACGAAAGCCTGGGCGTGGGCATCGCTCCAGATGCCGGCGCAACCGGGGGTGATGCGCCCTTCCGGTGCCACGGCAGTGGCCTCGACCACCAGCAAGCCCGCACCGCCACGGGCCAGGCCGGCCAGGTGCACGTGGTGCCAGTCGTTGATCATGCCGTCCTCGGCCATGTATTGGCACATCGGTGGAATGGCAATGCGGTTGCGCAGGGTGACGTCCTTGAGGGTATACGGTTCGAACAAAGCGGACATGGGCAAGCTCCCGGGCTATCTGATTACGATAGTTCGATCATAATCGAACTATGGCAATTAATGATAGCCCCGTTATCATGACGACCATGCGAGCCTATCAACATCCCAATTCTGAAGACCTCACCCTGGAACGCCTGCTCTATGCCCTGAGCGACCCGGTGCGCCTGGGTATCGTGCGCCACCTGGCGGGCGTGGCCGAAGCCAGCTGCGGCGAGCTGGACGGTGGCCGGCCGAAGTCGAGCATGTCCCACCATTTTCGCGTGCTGCGTGATGCGGGGTTGGTGCATACCCGCAATGTGGGGACTACCCATATGAATTCGTTGCGTAGCGAGATGCTGGGGGAGCGGTTTCCCGGGCTGCTGGACTGCATTCTGCGGCAGCAGTGATTTTCCTGTGCCGGCCTCTTCGCGGGTAAACCCGCTCCTACAGGGTAATCACTGTCTTCAAGACCTGTGCGATCTCTGTGGGAGCGGGTTTACCCGCGAAAGGGCCAGAACAGGCAAAATCAATCTTCTTTCTTGCCCAGGGCAAACCGGCATACCTGCCCTCCCCTGAGCATGCACTCCTCATGGCTCACCTCGGCCCCACCCAAGGCCCCGATCAGCGCCAGGTCCAGCTCGCACACCACCGGGTGCGCCTTGGCCAGGTGATGGAACACGCAATTGTGCGCAACGATCTGCGGCTCGCCCCCCGAGCGGAAGAACACCTGCGCCTCGTACCCGGCATTGTTCATGTGCTCGACGATGCGTGCTTCATCCACGACTTGATGCTCCAGGTCCGCCGCCAGCTTGCGCCCCAGCTGGCGCATCAGCGCCAGCAACGCCTCCTGCCCCAGCAAGCCGGCCACTTCCGCAATCAGCAGGTTGGCCAGCAACGGGTACTGCCGCGGGAACAATTCGCGGGCCTGTTCGGTCAGCTCGTGCAACTGCTCCGGGCGGCGCCCGGTGGGCCGGGTAGCGCCACGCTTGACCAGGCCGTCGCGCTCCAGCGCTGCCAGGTGCTGGCGCACCGCCGTGCGGGTGATTGCCAGGGCCTGCGCCAGGTCGTCGATGCTCATGCCGGCCGGCTGGAGCAGCAACGCATGGAGCAGGTCCTGTTGGGTACGGCCCAGGCCTTCGAGCATCAGAATTTGTCCGGGAACTGTTTGACCAACGCCGCAGCCAGGGCGTCGGACAGGGTCAGGATATGCTCGCGCATCATCGCCCAGGTGCGCGCCTCGCCTACGTAGTCAGCGGCCGCCAACTGGTCGATCTGGGCCACGTGGTGCCCGCCGTGGGCGCTGAGCAGCGTCAGCAGGGTCGGCTCGGGCAGGTTCGGGTTGGCCTTGGCCAGAAACGCGGCGATGGCCTTGGCATTGCTGGTCAGCTCGTTGACCGCGGCTTGCTGGCCTTTTTTGTCCTTGGCCACGGTGGCGTCGCTGTAGTGCTTTATGGCGCCCCAGTGGCCGGCCAGCAGCTTCAGCAACTGATCGGCGGCGAGCTGGCCGTACAGCGGGGCAATGCTGTTGGCGATCCTGGTAGCGTCGGTGACCACTTCCTTGGCAGCGACTTCGGCCTCTTTGGCATTGCCGGCTTGATTGGCCACGGCATAGTTGCGCACCCAGAAGATGTGCTCGACCCAAAGGTCGCGCAGGGCCATGCGCGTGGTCATTGCAGCAGATTCGGCGGGTTTGGCGGCGGGGGTTTCGCTGGAGTAGGAGTAGCTTTGGCTCCATGCCGGCTGGGCGCACAGGGCGAGCAGCAGTAAGGCGGCAATCTTGATGTTCATGACGGCACCCTCCGGGAGGGGGATCGACTGACAAGATTAATTTAAGCATCAAAATATGTTTTTATTGGGGCTGAGCTGAATTTCCGATCAGTGGTTTCCTGAGCTGGCCTCTTCGCGGGTAAACCCGCTCCCACAAGGCTAGCGCCAAGCCTGTGGCCAGCGCGGTCCCTGTGGGAGCGGGTTTACCCGCGAAAGGGCCGGAACAGGCAACAAAAAAGCCACGAGGTCTCCCCCGTGGCTTCTGTCACAACAATGGCCGTTTACAGTGCCATGTCATTCTCAGGCTTGCTTTCAACCGGCTGGCTAGGTGCAACCGTAGTGCCGACGCTCTCGTCGATTACCGGTGGTTTCTCCAGCTGCAGCACTTCAGCGGTGTAGTTCCACTCTTTCTGGGTGGCTGCCGCCGAGTCGTTCAGCTTGGTGCCGTAGCTTGGCACGATCTGCTTGATCTTGGCCTGCCACTCTGGGGTAGCGACCTTCTCCTTGAACACGGTTTCCAGCACGTTTAGCATGATCGGGGCCGCAGTCGAAGCACCTGGCGATGCACCCAGCAGGCCGGCGATGGTGCGGTCTTCGGAAGCGACCACTTCGGTGCCCAGCTTCAGCACGCCGCCCTTCTCGGCATCACGCTTGATGATCTGCACGCGCTGGCCGGCCTGCCACAGGCGCCAGTCTTCCTTCTTGGCGTTCGGGAAGTAGGTACGCAGGGCTTCGAAGCGGTCGTCGTCAGACAGCATCAGCTGGCCAGCGAGGTATTCCACCAGCGGGTACTGCTCGATGCCGACCTTGGTCATCGGCCACACGTTGTGGGTGGTGGTGCTGCTCAGCAGGTCCAGGTACGAGCCGTTCTTCAGGAACTTGGTCGAGAAGGTGGCGAATGGGCCGAACAGGATCACGCGCTTGCCATCCAGCACGCGGGTGTCCAGGTGCGGAACCGACATGGGTGGCGCACCGGTGGAGGCGATGCCGTAGGCCTTGGCCATGTGCTGCATGGCCACGGTCGGGTTCTCGGTCACCAGGAACGAGCCGCCTACCGGGAAGCCTGCGTACTCCTTGGCTTCAGGAATGCCCGACTTCTGCAGCAGCTTCAGCGCGCCGCCACCAGCACCGATGAACAGGAACTTGGCGTCGGTAGCCGATTCGCTACCGTCCTTCAGGTTCTTGTACTCAACGTGCCACGAGCCGTCCTTGTTGCGGGTGATGTCCTGCACTTCGCTGGACAGCTTCAGGTCGAAGTTTTCCTGGGTTTTCAGGTGGCCGACGAACTGGCGGGTGATCTCGCCGAAGTTGACGTCGGTGCCGATTGGCGTCCAGGTCACGGCCAGCTTCTGGTTCGGGTCGCGGCCTTCCATCATCAGCGGGACCCACTTGGCGATCTGCGCGTGGTCCTCGGAGTACTGCATCGGGCGGAACAGCGGGCTGGCCTGCAGCGCGTCGTAACGCTTCTTCAGGAACTTGATGTTGTCATCGCCCCACACGAAGCTCATGTGCGGCGTGGTGTTGATGAACGAGTGCGGGTTCTTCAGCACGCCCTGGCGGACCTGCCACGACCAGAACTGGCGGGAGATCTGGAAGGCCTCGTTGATTTCGATGGCCTTGGCGATGTTGACGTTGCCGTCCTTGTCTTCCGGGGTGTAGTTCAGCTCGGCCAGCGCGGAGTGGCCGGTACCGGCGTTGTTCCAGCCGTTGGAGCTTTCTTCGGCCACGCCATCCAGGCGTTCGACCATTTCCATCGACCAGCTTGGCTCCAGCTCGTGCAGCCACACGGCCAGGGTCGAGCTCATGATGCCGCCGCCGACCAGCAGCACATCTACTTTCTTGGTTTCTGCGGCGTGCGCTTGCATGACGCTTGCAGCGACAGCCAGACCCAGCAAGGTCTTGCCAGCTTTCTTGAACATTGATCGATTCCAGTCAGGAGAACAGAGGGCGGGCCTGTGGCTGGCCCAGGTAAAGCATGTTCTGCAGCGCAGGCTTGTTGTTGATCATTGTTCAGCAGCCAGAGAACCAGAAAACGACTCGGCCTTTTGTCGAATTGACCGACAAGGCTGAATCGTTTTTCCGATTGTAACTTAAATGCCAGCACAAACAAATTGCCGGCCCGGGAGTCAAGGTGGCGGGTTGTCTCAGGCCTGTGCGCCCGTGTGGGAGCGGGCTTGCCCGCGAAAGGGCCGGCACAGGCCTGCGCAAATGCCATTCAAAAAACCGGTCACCCGATCGGAATTATTCGACTTACAGCCCCGCCCTACCGCTTTTATCCTGCGCTCCAGACCCCGCCTCAATCCGATCAGAACAGGGCCGCCCATATGTCATTCAAACGAACCATCCACGCCGTCGACACCCACGCCGGCATCCCCATGCGCGTCATCACAGGCGGTGTACCGCACATCCCCGGTGACAGCGTACACGCCAAGATGAAATGGCTCGAAACCAACGACGATCAGTTGCGCAAGCTGATGCTGCGTGAACCGCGCGGCTATCCGGCGCACTGCTGCAACATCATCGTCCCGCCAAGCCACCCCAAGGCCGACGCCGGCTACATCATCATGGAGCAGATCGAGTACCCGGTGATGTCCGGCAGCAATACCATCTCGGTGGCCACCGTGCTTTTGGAGATGGGCATGCTGCCGATGCAGGAGCCGCTCACCGAGCTGGTGCTGGAGGCCCCGGCCGGGCTGATCCGCATCAAGGCCCGATGCGAGGGCGGCAAGGTCAAGGCCGTCACCTTCCAGAACGTACCGGCGTTCGCCGCACACTTGGATACCGAAATCGACGTACCGCACCTGGGCAAGGTGCGCGTGGACGTGGGCTGGGGCGGCATGTTCTATGTGATCGCCGATGTGCGCCAGTTCAAAGGCCTGCAACTGATCCCGCAGCACGGCGCCGAAATCGCCCGGGTATCGTCGATGATCCGCCAGGCGGCTATCGAGCAACTGCCGGTGGCACACCCCGACTACCCGGGCATCGGCATTACCATCTCGCAGCTATCCGGCCCCAGCGAAGACCCCAACGCCGACTGGAAGAACGCGGTGACCATGACCTGCGGCGAGTTCTCGTGGGACGACCCGGCCACCTGGACCGGGGCGCTGGACCGCTCCCCGTGCGGTACCGGCACCTCGGCGAAGATGGCCACCCTGCACGCCAAGGGCGAGCTGCCATTGCACCAGGACTTCCGCCATCAGGGCCTGCTCGGCAACATCTACACCGGCCGCCTGATCAATGAAACCAGCATCGGCGGCAACGAGGCCGTGGTACCAACCATCACCGGCAAAAGCTGGATCTACGGCCTGAACACCTTCGTGCTCGACCACGACGACCCGTTCCCCGAAGGCTTTACCATCGGTGATATCTGGGCCTGAGCCCAGGCAGCGTTCAATGCACTGGTATCCGCGAGCCGGGCCTTCTGGCAAGACCTTCATCTGAAGAGCCCACAAACAAAAACCCCCGACCATGTACATGACCGGGGGCCTTGGATCACGCCGCAAGCGTCGCGATCAGGGTACCGCCAAGATTACTGCTGCTGAGGCAGTTTATCGATCGGGCCGCAGCCACCGATGATCTTGGAGATGGAAACCGAAGGGTGGAACAGGTAGTCGTAGGTGCAGTTTTTTGGCTGGTTGTAAACCTGACCAGTGCAACCCGACAGCAGGGCAACACCCGAAACGACAGCAACGGCTACAGTAGCCTTGAACAGCTTTTTCATACTAAGTCCTTTAAATGAATCATCTTCGGCCATCGTCTGATGGCGCCGGGATGATACAGAACCCAGGCATCGGATCCAAGCCGCAAGGTGCACTGGCTAGTTGCACCTGTGCAACAATCGAGTGGCTCTGTATGAACTGTCCTAAGACATTACGGCTTTTTTACTCGACATTGCTGTACGGCAGGCAATACTGCCGGCATTGTCCGCACGAGCTCAACTAATGCCGCTTCCAGCGTTGCGCTTCATAGCCTTCATTATTGGTGTATTCCTGATCACCTTGGCCGTCAGCATGGTAATCCCGATGCTGACACTGCTGCTGTACGACCGCAGCGATGATCTCGGCGCTTTCGTCTGGTCAAGCCTTATCGTCCTCTGCGCAGGCCTGGTCATGGTGGCCCGAGGCGCTCCCGGCGCACCGCAACTGCGCGCCAGGGACATGTACCTGCTCACAACGGCAAGCTGGGTCATCGTTTGCGCATTTGCGGCCTTGCCGATGGTGTTCATCCGGCACATCAGTTACACGGACGCGTTCTTCGAAACCATGTCAGGGATCACCACCACCGGCTCGACGGTACTGACCGGGCTGGACAATGCATCGCCCGGGTTGCTTATCTGGCGGTCTTTGCTGCACTGGCTGGGAGGCATCGGCTTTATCGGCATGGCTGTCGCGATCCTGCCCCTGCTGCGCGTAGGTGGCATGCGTCTGTTCCAGACCGAATCTTCGGATTGGTCAGACAAAGTGACACCCCGCTCGCATGTTGCGGCCAAGATGATCCTGATCATCTATGTGGGCCTGACAGTCTTGGGAACATGGGCGTTGTGGGCTGCCGGCATGACCCCGTTCGAAGCCATCAATCATTCGATGGCACTGATTTCAACCGGTGGTTTCTCTACCTCCGATGCCTCGCTGGGCCACTGGGGGCAGCCTGCGGTGCATTGGGTAGCCGTTGTCATCATGATCCTCGGCAGCCTCCCCTTCACCCTGTATGTGGCCACGCTGCGTGGCCATCGGCGCATCCTGTTCGATGACCATCAAGTCCGCGGTTTCATTGGCTTTCTCGTCTTCATCTGGCTCACGGTCGGAACCTGGCTCTGCTTGCACAGCGATCTGTCATGGTGGGATGCGTTCCGTATCGTGGCGGTCAACGTCACCTCCGTGGTGACCACCACGGGTATTGCCGTGGGCGATTACACGCTCTGGGGCAGCTTCGCCATCATGCTGTTCTTTTACCTGACGTTCGTCGGTGGCTGCTCGGGGTCTACCGCTGGAGGCCTGAAGATATTCCGTTTCCAGGTGGCCGCGGCCTTGCTTGTCAGCAGCCTGAAACAGTTGATCCATCCAAGGGCAACGATCTCGAAGAAATACAATGGGCACCCGATCGATGAAGAGATCGTGCGCTCACTGCTGACGTTTTCGTTCTTCTTCTCAGTCACCATCGCGGTCATCGCCCTTGGCCTCTCGCTGCTAGGGCTCGACTGGACAACGGCATTGAGCGGGGCCGCTACCGCCGTGTGCAACGTCGGCCCGGGGCTGGGAACGCTTATCGGTCCTGCAGGTAATTTCGCCTCGTTATCGGACGCTGCCAAATGGCTGCTGACTGTCGGCATGCTGCTTGGACGGCTCGAAATCCTGACCGTACTGGTACTCGTCTCTCCAGCTTTCTGGCGATTCTAGGCCAGAGGTTACCCGCCCATCTTCACGCTCATTCACGGTCACGTCATAGCCGTGAGTAGCGGTTGTTCGGTAGACTACTGCACGGGTGCCAGCTGCACGGTGCAGTGGGGCAGGTTAAAGAACAGCGCAGGTCGGGCCGCCATGCGGGAGTACTTGCGCCTATGCAAAAAAAGGAATTGTCTCGCGCCCAGGAATTGGCCGAGCGTGCCTTCGCCAACCTTGAACGCTTTCTGCACATTGAAGCGGTTAGCGGCATCGTTCTACTGGTTGCAGCTATTGCTGCGCTGATCTGGGCCAACTCCCCGGCTGCCGAAAGCTACGACGCCCTTTGGCACACACCGTTGACGATCGGCGTGGGTTCGCTGATCTATTCACAGTCGCTGCATTTCTGGATCAATGATGGCTTGATGACCATCTTCTTCCTTGTCGTGGGCATGGAGATCCGTCGCGAGATCCACGAGGGCGCACTGTCCAGCCTTCGGCAGGCCATGCTGCCCATGGCGGCCGCCATTGGCGGTGTAGCCGTACCCGCGCTCTTCTATTTGGGTTTTGGTCACGCTGCGGCGGAACAACAAGGCTGGGCCGTACCGACGGCTACGGATATCGCCTTTGCGGTAGGTGTCCTGGCGCTGCTCGGCAAGTCGATCCCGTCCAACGTCCGCGTGTTTCTGCTGGCCCTGGCCATCATCGATGACATCATCGCGGTGCTGATCATCGCGTTCTTCTATTCGGGCGGCCTCGATTACAGCGGTTTCGGGGTTGCGCTGATCGGCCTGCTGATGGTGATCGGGCTGCAGAAGATCGGAGTGGGTTCGGCCTACGCGTATATCATTCCCGGCTTTGTCACCTGGCTGGGCATCTTGTTGACCGGAGCCCACCCCACCCTTGCAGGCGTTGTGCTGGGCCTGATGACGCCAGTGGTCGCAATGCCGATGCGCGAGCGACCACTGGATGCAATCAGCCGATTCACCGGAGAGCTGCTGGGGCGCGCCAGGGCGCCCGAGCGCGATGCCAGCGACCTCATGGACCCGTTGAAGCGCCTGCGCCTGGCCCAGCGCGAACTGGTGCCACCAGTGGTGCGCATGCAAGGCACCCTGCACCCTTGGGTAGCCTTCGGCATCATGCCGGTGTTTGCCTTGGCCAATGCCGGGGTAAATCTTTCGGGTGTCGATTTGTCAGCCGAGGCCCCGCAGTGGGTGATGATCGCCGTCGCTGTCGCTCTGGTAGTTGGCAAACCCTTGGGCATCGTCAGCGTCAGTTGGCTGATGGTCCGCTTGGGCTGGTGCGCGCTTCCCGCCGAGGTGAGCTGGCGCAGCATCACCTTGGTCGGGCTGCTGGCCGGCATCGGTTTCACCATGTCGATCTTCATTGCCAATCTCGCCTTCGTCGATCCTGGCGCGCTGGGGGCGGCGAAACTTGGCGTGCTTTCGGCATCGGTGATTGCAGCATTGCTTGGCCTGGCCTGGGGTGCATACAGCATCCGTAAAGCATCTGCCATGACCAAAGCAAGTTCGATGACCTAGAAAACCTGACTGGTGACCCACTTCTATCACGCAAGTGGGGTTCGATACTTGCCGGGGGCGCAGTGGGCATTGCGGCGGCCTTAAACGCGCCTCTGGCCGGTATGGTGTTTGCCATCGAGTAACCAAGCCGCACGTTCGAGCAACGCCGGTGCTCTTTGCCGAAAGCTGTGCCGGACACGGCCTCGCATGTTCAATTTCTGGCCTGAATTTGCCCTAACCCAATGGCCAGAAACGACGAAGCCCCCGAAAACTTTAACGTTTTCGGGGGCTTCGCTTACTTCGCGTATGGCGGAGAGATAGGGATTTGAACCCTAGGTACTGTTGCCAGTACAACGGATTTCGAATCCGTCCCGTTCGACCACTCCGGCATCTCTCCAATGCCGCGCATCATACCAGCGTTCTTTTAAAACGCAAACCTTTTTTTAAAAAAAATCGCGTGGTATCAGGCGCTTGCGTGAACGCACCGCTTACAGCGGCACGCCCAGGCGCTTGGCAACTTCTTCGTAGGCTTCGATAACGTCGCCCAGCCCCTGACGGAAGCGGTCCTTGTCCATCTTCTTGCGGGTCTCTTTGTCCCACAGGCGGCAGCCGTCCGGGCTGAACTCGTCGCCCAGCACGATCTGGCCATGGAATACGCCGAATTCCAGCTTGAAGTCGACCAGCAGCAGGCCGGCGTCATCGAACAGCTTGCTCAGCACTTCGTTGACTTTCAACGACAGCTTTTTCATTTCGGCCAGCTGCTCGGCAGTGCCCCAGCCGAACGCGACAACGTGGGATTCGTTGATGAAGGGGTCGCCCTTCTCGTCGTTCTTCAGGAACAGCTCGAAGGTGGACGGCTCCAGCTTGATGCCCTCCTCCACGCCCAGGCGCTTGACCAGGCTGCCGGCGGCGTAGTTGCGCACCACGCACTCGACCGGGATCATGTCCAGCTTCTTCACCAGGCACTCGTTGTCGCCCAGCAGCTTGTCGAACTGGGTCGGCACACCGGCTTCTTCCAGTTTCTGCATGATGAAGGCGTTGAACTTGTTGTTCACCATGCCTTTGCGGTCGAGCTGTTCGATGCGCTTGCCGTCGAACGCCGAAGTGTCGTTACGGAACAGCAGGATCAAGCGGTCGGCGTCGTCGGTCTTGTAAACCGATTTGGCCTTGCCGCGGTAGAGTTCGTCGCGTTTTTCCATGATTGGGCTCCGCTTGCTTGAGGTGTTGGGCTAGGCGATTTCACGCCAGTCGAGCCCGTGTTCCTGATTCGCCACCTGGAGCCAGTCCGGGTCGCACCCAAGGGTGTCGACGAAGCACTGGCGAGCCAAGTGTGGCAGGTTGTTCTTGCTGCTGAGGTGGGCCAGCACCAGGTGTTGCAGGTTGCTCCAGCCCAACTCGTGCACCAGGCGCGCGGCCTGGTGATTGTTCAAATGTCCTTGCATGCCACCCACCCGCTGCTTCAGGAAGGCCGGGTAGTGACCGCGTGCCAGCAAGTCGCGGCAGTGGTTGGCCTCGATCAGCAGCGCATCCAGGCCCTGGTAACGCTCCAGCAGCAGCGCGTCGTACGAGCCCAGGTCGGTCAGCATGCCGAAGCGCCGCTGGCCGTCGCTGACCACATACTGCAGCGGCTCGTAGGCGTCGTGCTCGACCCGCGCCGCGGTCACTTCCAGACTGCCGATACGCAGGCTTTGGCCACAAGCGAGAAAACCGGCCACCTCCACCGGCTTGCGCATGCCGCGCAAGGTCCCCTGGCTGAGGTAGACCGGTACATTGTAGCGCCGTGACAGCAAGCCGACCCCATGCACGTGGTCGGCATGTTCGTGGGTGACCAGTACCGCACTGAGCTGTGCCGCCGACACGCCGAGCAGCGCCAGGCGCCGCTCGGTCTCGCGCAGGGAGAACCCGCAATCGACCAGGATGAACGTGCCACCACTGGCGATCAGCGTGCCGTTTCCCTGGCTGCCGCTTCCGAGTACCGCGAAGCGCACTTAGCCCAGGTGGTCCTGAATGGCGCTCAGCACGCGGCGGGCGACATCGGCCGGGGCCACGGTGTTGATGTTCTTCTCGACCGTGACCTGCACGCTCTCACCCACCTTGCTCAAGCGAACCTGGTAGCGCTCGGCACGGGCTTCACGCTCTTCCTTGGTCGGCTCGCTGCCGAACATGCGGCCGAAGAAGCCAGGCTGGTTCTGCTTGTCTTCAGGCTTTTCAGACAGGTTGATGTAGTACAGGCCCAGGCTGCGGTTGATGTCCTCGACACGCCACTCGCCACCTTGCTCCAGGGCACGGCCCACGCTGGACCAGGCGCGATCCAGGTCGGCGCCCAGGTACAGCACCGGGTTGCCGCTGCCGTCTTCGCTCAGGCTGACCCGGCTTGGCGCGTCGAAATCGCGCGCGGCCAGCAGCGATACCGAACCGCCCTTCTCGGCGCTGCGGTTCATGCTGGCAAGCATTTCGTCGACCAGCAGGGCATCGGCACCGGTGTTGCTGGAGGTGGACGGGAAATCGGGCTCGGCAGTGCTGCCAGCCGGGCGCTCGACGCTGACCACATACACCTCGGAGGTGTTGCGCTGCACGCCAGGCTCCATGCGCACACGCACGCGCACTTCACTGTCAGCGCTGCTGGCAGTGCTGGCCAGGCGCTGGCCGAGCGATGCCGACAGTTCGTCGAAACGCTGCCAGGTGGTGTTGAATTCGCCGGTCTGCGGACGCTCTTCGGCGATGCGGAAGCCGTTGTCCTCGAAGAACTGGCGAGCCACCGGCCATACTTCGGCCGGCGAATGCTGAGCCAGCACCCAACGGCTGCTGCCGCTGCGCTGCAGGCTGTAGTCGGTAACCTGGGCGGCGCCACCGGTCATCGGTTGCGGGCGAGGCACCTCGAATTCGCCGGTGGCGCTGTCGTCGGCGACGTTGCGTGGGATCGGCAGCAGCGGGTCAAGGCGCTTGACGTTGCTGGCGTCCGGCGGCAGCTGCATCGGCGCAGTCGGGCGCGCCTGCAGGTAATCGCTGCCGCGGTCGCGGAAATAGCCATCCTCGCCCCACAGCCAGCCACACCCACTGGTGCTGGAAATGATCAGGGCAAGGGCGGAAAGACCAGCCAGTCGCTTCATGCGGTGTACTTCCTCTTAAACCAGTACGCCGGACTGGCGCAAGGCAGTACGGACTTTTTCGTGGCAGCCTTCGCTCAGCCAGGTCAGCGGCAGGCGAATGCCTTTGTGCATCAGGCCCATTTCGACGAGTGCCCATTTCACCGGGATCGGGTTGGACTCGCAGAACAGGTCTTTGTGCAGCGGCATGAGTTTTTCGTTGATTGCGCGGGCCTTCTCGGCATTGCCCTCAAGGGCGGCCTCGCACAGGTCGGCCATTTCGCGCGGGGCGACGTTGGCGGTGACGGAGATGTTGCCTTTGCCGCCCATCAGGATCAGCTCGACGGCGGTCGGGTCGTCGCCGGACATGACGATGAAGTCTTTGTCGACGCCATCAAGGATGGCCTTGGCGCGTACGAGGTCGCCGGTGGCTTCCTTGATGCCGATGATGTTCTTGACCTTCGACAGGCGGATCACGGTATCGGCCTGCATGTCGCAGGAGGTGCGGCCGGGTACGTTGTAGAGAATCTGCGGGATGTCGACGGCTTCGGCGATGTGCTTGAAGTGCTGGTACAGGCCTTCTTGCGTCGGCTTGTTGTAGTACGGTACCACCAGCAGGCAGGCGTCGGCGCCGGCATTCTTGGCGTTCTGGGTCAGGTGCACGGCTTCGGCAGTGGAGTTGGCACCGGTGCCGGCGATGACCGGGATGCGGCGGCTGCTGCGCTTGACGCGCTCAACCACGTGCTTGATGACCAGGATGTGTTCTTCGACATCCAGCGTGGCGGACTCACCGGTGGTGCCGACAGCGACGATCGCATGGGTGCCGTTTTCCAGGTGGAAGTCTACAAGTTTGTCGAGGCTGTCCCAGTCAAGACGCCCTTGTGCATCCATGGGAGTGACCAATGCCACCATACTGCCCGCAATCATGTAACTGCTCCTGCCGGAAAAAGAGAGCGGTAATGGTACTGGGGGCATCGGCCTTGCACAAGCGAAGCAGGCGGGCGGAGCATTCCCCTCGGCGCCTTATTTCGCTACCCTTGATGCTTTGATCGGTGCAGCGCGGCCCGCCGGGCCGTCGACCTTGCTCCCCGCCAGCGTCCACGACCTCGCATGCGAGCCCCGGGCCCTGCCGACAGGAGGCTTTCGCCCGTCCTGTGCCGACCGCTCATCGCTTTAGGAATGCTGCATGTCCACCCCCACCGTCCGCGAACAATTCCTTGTCATCAGTGCCTTGGGCCCGAACCCCATGGAGCTGGCCAACGTCCTCAGCCGCGCTGCGTTCGAGAACCGCTGCGCGGTGGTCACCTCGCGCCTGAGCCGCCACGGCGAGACCAGCGCCCTGGTACTGCAGGTAGGTGGCAGCTGGGACGCCCTGGCGCGCCTCGAAGCCATGCTGCCGGGCCTGGGCAAGAAGCACGGCCTGACCCTGGACGTGGTGCGCAGCGCCGACCAGGAAGTGCGCCCGCAGGCCCTGCCCTACGTGGCCTACGTCAGCGCCGCCTACCGGCCGGACATCATCAACGAGCTGTGCCAGTTCTTCCTCGACCACCGCGTCGAGCTGGAAGCCATGACCTGCGATACCTACCTGGCACCGCAGACCGGCAGCAGCATGCTCAACGCCCAGTTCACCGTGATTCTGCCGGCCGGCACCCAGATCAGCTGGCTGCGTGACCAGTTCCTGGACTTTGCCGATGCCCTGAACCTCGATGCGCTGATCGAGCCATGGCGTCCACAGAACCCAATGTAAGGAAACCGACCATGGCCGTAGCACTCGACCAACCCGTTGCCGACTTCCAGGCCCAGGCCACCAGCGGGCAAACCGTCAGCCTGGCCGAGCTCAAGGGCCGACAGGTGGTGGTGTACTTCTACCCGAAGGACAGCACCCCGGGCTGCACCACCGAGGGCCAGGGTTTCCGTGACCAGCACGATGCCTTTGCCGCAGCCAACACCGTGGTGTTCGGCGTGTCGCGCGATGGCATCAAGTCGCACGAGAACTTCAAGGCCAAGCAAGGCTTCCCGTTCGAACTGATCAGCGACAAGGACGAAGCCCTGTGCCAGCTGTTCGATGTGATCAAGCTGAAGAAGCTGTATGGCAAGGAATACATGGGCGTTGACCGCAGCACCTTCCTGATCGACAAGGACGGAGTGCTGCGCCAGGAATGGCGCGGGGTGAAGGTGCCCGGGCATGTGGATGCAGTACTGGCTGCCGCCCAGGCCCTGAACAAGGCTTGAGATCGTTGGGGGCGCTTTGCGCCCCTTTCGCGACACAAGGCCGCTCCTACAGGAAATCGCGTATCCCTGTAGGAGCGGCCTTGTGTCGCGATGGGCTGCAAAGCAGCCCCAAAATTACAGCATCGGTGACACACTAGGCTCCTGCCGTGGCCAGGCATCCAGCACGGCCTTGATCAAGGTCGCCAGCGGGATGGCAAAGAAGATCCCCCAGAACCCCCACAACCCGCCAAACAGCAACACCGCGCAAATGATCGCCACCGGGTGCAGGCTCACCGCCTCGGAGAACAGCAGCGGCACCAGCACGTTGCCGTCCAGCGCCTGGATGATCGCGTACACCGTCATCAGGTAGATGAACTGGTCACCCCAGCCCCACTGGAACAGTGCGATCAACGTCACCGGCACGGTCACCACAACCGCGCCCACGTAAGGCACCACCACCGACAGCCCCACCAGCAGCGCCAGCAACGCGGCGTAGTTGAGCCCCAGGCTGATGAAGGCGATGTAGGTGGCAATGCCGCAGATCAGGATCTCGATGCCCTTGCCGCGGATGTAGTTTGCGATCTGCCGGTTCATCTCGCTGCCCACCCGGTTCAGCAGGCTGCGCTGACGTGGCAGGTAGCCGCTGACCCAACGGCCGATCAGTTCGCGGTCCTTGAGAAAGAAAAACACCAGGATCGGCACCAGCACCAGATAGATCATGGCGTTGACCAGAAGCGGCAGGCTCGATAGCGAGAAGGTCAGTGCCCACTGGCCGAATTTGCCGATTTCTCCGCGCACCGACTCGATGGCATGCAGCACCTGCTCGTCCGACACCAGGTGCGGATAGCGCTCGGGCAACAGCAACAGCAGCGACTGCCACTTGCCGAGCATGCCCGGCAGCTCGTTGAACAGGGTGATCAACTGGTGCCAAAGCAGTGGCACCAGCACCAGCATGAACACCGCCAGCGCGCCCATGAACAGGGCGAACACCAGCATCACCGCCAACCGGGTGGGTACCCGCAAGCGCTCCAGGGCATTGACCAGCCCCTGCATCAGAAACGCCAGCACCATGCCCGCCAGCACCGGCGCAAGCATGCCACCCAGGGTGAGTACCGCAGTAAAAGCCAGGAACAACAGGACCGCCAGCACCACCGCTTCCTCATCGGAGAAGTAGCGCTGCATCCAGTCGCGAAGCACTTTGAACATTGACGATCCTTGGAAAGACTCAGGCCTTGCGTAGCCAGTAAGTGTAGGTACCGGCCTCGGCCGTTTCCCGCAGCAGGGTATGACCGGCCAACTGGGCGAAAGTGCGGAAGTCGCGCTGGGAGCCGGCGTCGGTGGCGATTACCTTGAGCACCGCGCCGCTGGCCAGGCGGTTGAGCTCCATCTTGGCCTTCAGCAGCGGCAAAGGGCAATTCAGCCCGCTGGCGTCCAGTTCGGCGTCACAGGTCAGGGTTTCACTCATTGCGGAACTCTCCAAAGGCATTGCCAGGCTGTATCTGGATTTGGCCGGCTAGGATAGCGCCACTGGTCGCCAACGTGTGAGCCCGCTACAGTAGGTATCTTTGACCGACGCGAGCTTCATGCATGAATCTACTGCGCCCTACCCTGCTGACGCTGGCCTGCCTGTTGGCCCTTCCCGGCCATGCTGACGACCTGCCATCACTGGGTGATGCCAGTTCCGCGATCGTCTCGCCGCAACAGGAGCACCAGCTCGGCCGTGCCTGGCTGAGCCTGCTGCGCGGCCAGGTCAACCAGCTCAACGACCCGCAGCTGAAGGACTACGTCGAGACCAGCGTGTACCGCCTGGCCGAAACCAGCCAGTTGCAGGACCGCCGCCTGGAATTCATCCTCATCGATAGCCGTGAGCTCAACGCCTTTGCCGCCCCCGGCGGCATCGTCGGGGTCAACGGCGGGCTGTTCCTCAACGCCCAGACCGAAGGCGAGTACGCCTCGGTACTGGCCCACGAACTGGCGCACTTGTCGCAGCGCCACTTCGCCCGCGGCGTCGAGGCCCAGCAGCGCATGCAACTGCCGATGATGGCGGCGCTGCTGGCCGGTATCGTGCTGGCGGCCGGTGGCGGCGGTGATGCCGGTATCGGTGTGATCGCCGGCACCCAGGCGGCGGCGATCCAGGAACAGCGGCGCTTCTCGCGGCAGAACGAACAGGAAGCCGACCGGATCGGCATCCAGAACCTGGAAAAGGCCGGCTACGACCCGCGCAACATGCCGACCATGTTCGAGCGCCTGGCCCGGCAGTACCGCTACGACGCCAAGCCGCCGGAATTCCTGCTGACCCACCCGGTAACCGAGTCGCGTATCGCCGACACCCGCAACCGTGCCGAGCAGGCCCCCAAGGGCGGCGTCGAGGACAGCATGCGCTACCAGTTGATCCGTGCCCGGGTGGCGCTTACCTACGAAGGCACCCCGGGGCTGGCGGCCAAACGCTTCCGCGCCCAACTGGACGAAGACCCCAAGCTGGACGCCGCGCGTTACGGCCTGGCCCTGGCGCAGATCAAGGGCGGCCAGCTGAACGAGGCGCGCGAGCTGCTCAAGCCGCTGCTGGCCAAGGCCCCCAACGACATTACCTACAACCTGGCGCAGATCGACCTGGACATCACCAACAACCGCCTGGCGGATGCGCAGCAGCGTGCTGAACGCATGCAGGGGCTGTACCCAGGCAACTACCCGCTGAAGCAGGTGCGTGCCGATCTGCTGGTGAAACTGAACAAGCCCGCCGAGGCGGAAAAGGTGCTGAACGAACTGGTGAAGAGCCGGCCGGATGACCCGGACGTGTGGTACGACATGGCCGAAGTGCGGGGCCTTTCGGGCAATACCATTGGCTTGCACCGGGCGCGGGCCGAGTACTTCACCCTGGTGGGCGATTTCGACCAGGCCATCCAGCAGCTGGATTACGCCAAGCGCCGGTCGGGCGGGAACTTCCCGCTGGCAGCACAGATTGAACAGCGCCAGCGCGAGATCATGGAGCAGAAGCGCATGGTTCAGGAAATGATGGGGCGTTGAGAGCCCTTTCGCGGGTAAACCCGCTCCCACAGGGACCGCACCGCCCGTGAGCGCTGCGCTGTACCTGTGGGAGCGGGTTTACCCGCGAAGAAAGCGACGCGGTCTGGCGTCAAGCGTTACCGGACAACTTCAGGCGCGCTGCCTGGGTAAAGTCCAGCATCCGGTTCAACGGCTTGATCGCCTTCGGCACCAGCGCCGGGTCGACAAAGATCTCGTTCGTGCCATTACGCAGGCAATCCAGCACACGCTCCAGGGTGTTCATCGCCATCCACGGGCAGTGCGCGCAACTGCGGCATGCCGCGCCGTTACCGGCGGTGGGGGCTTCGACGAACTCCTTGTCCGGGCACAGCTGCTGCATCTTGTAGAAGATGCCGCGGTCGGTGGCGACGATGAAGGTCTTGTTCGGCAGGGTCTGGGCAGCCTTGATCAGCTGGCTGGTGGAGCCCACCGCGTCGGCCAGCTCGATCACCGCTTCAGGCGACTCGGGGTGCACCAGAATCGCCGCATCCGGGTACAGCGCCTTCATGTCGGCCAACTGGCGTGACTTGAACTCTTCGTGAACGATGCAGGCACCGTCCCACAGCAGCATGTCGGCACCGGTTTGCTTCTGGATGTAGCGCCCCAGGTGCTGGTCCGGGCCCCAGATGATGGTTTCGCCGTTGTCCATCAGGCTTTCGACGATTTCCAGCGCGCAGCTCGAGGTCACCACCCAGTCGGCACGGGCCTTCACGGCTGCAGAAGTGTTGGCGTAGACCACCACGGTGCGCTCGGGGTGCTGGTCGCAGAAGGCTGAGAACTCTTCTACCGGGCAGCCCAGGTCGAGCGAGCAGGTGGCCTCCAGGGTAGGCATCAGCACGCGTTTTTCGGGAGTGAGGATTTTCGCCGTCTCGCCCATGAAGCGCACGCCGGCAACGATTACGGTTTCGGCCGGGTGGTTCTTGCCGAAGCGGGCCATTTCCAGCGAGTCGGACACGCAGCCGCCGGTTTCTTCGGCAAGCGCCTGGATGACCGGGTCGCAGTAATAGTGGGCGACCAGCACGGCGTTCTGGGCCTTGAGCTCGGCAGCGATGGCCGCACGGTATTCGGCCTCCTGCTCGGCTGTCAGCGGGTTTGGCTGCTTGGCGTCGAGGTGGGCCTGAACCAACAGGCGTTCGGAAATCTGGGTCATGATCGCTGGACCTGCAGGCGCGTGCGCGCGTCAAATCGAGTGTATCACCCGGCCCTGACAGATCGGCTAAGGGTGCCGGACGGCACAAAGGCCGCCACGGCCCTCTGCGGGCGCGGATTATTATCGGAGGCCGAAGGCTACAGACAATCCAGCGAATTCTAAAGTGGTTTTTGTGTTGCCTGCACTGGCCCTTTCGCGGGTGAACCCGCTCCCACAGAGTCTGCCAAACTCCTGTGGGAGCGGGTTTACCCGTGAAGAGGCCGGTACAGGCTTTCGATCAGCCCTGCGGCGACAGGGCCGCCAGGTGCGAGGCCATGAGCATCGCGAACTCTTCCACGGTCATCTTCTTGCCGTTGAAGTCGACCATGCCGTCGGCATAGTGCAGGCTGCTCACCACATCATTGCCCTGCACCGTGGCCATGCCGCTCTGCAGCGCCATCATGCCGACCATTTCCCCGGCCTGGCTCGATTGCATGGCAATGGCCTGGGCGTCGGTCTGGCCATCCAGCAGTGCCTGCAAGGTTGCCAGGTCACCGATCATCGGCTTGGACAACGACAGCTTGCTCTTCACCTCGGTGATCAGTTGCTTGCTCAACTGGTCAGGCGGCAGGTCGAAGCTGGCCGGGGCGGCGAAGCCCATCGACAGGTCGAAGCGGCTTTCACCATTGGCAGTCCTGAACGACAGGTTTTCCACCGCCACCCGGGGCTTGGCAGCCAGCAGTTTCTGCAGCTCGCCCTGGAACCTGGCCTTTTCCTCATCGTCCATCTGGATTTCCGGCACCGGCTGGCCAGCGGCAGCTGCGGCCTCGAATTCCGGCAGGTGCGCCTGGTACCACGTCGACAACGCCTGTAGCGCCGGCGCGTTGACCGACGTGATGCTCACCGCCATCTGCGCCTTGCCCACCGCACGGCCATCCCAGGTGATATCCCCGACCTTGTACTCCACGCGGCCACCCACGGTATCCGGGCCCTCAAGGGTTTGCAGGGCGTTCTGCTCCAGCCCCTTGACCACCAGCACCTGCTGTTTCGGCCCCAGGGTGACCTTGGTTTCGGCCAGTGCCAGGTCGACGTTGCCAACGTAGATGGCCTCGTGCGCGGTGGCCGCCAGTTGGCCGCCGACCTTCAGCCCATTGAGCTCGAAGGTGGCAGGCGGCTGGTCATCGCGTACCAGTTTCATCACGAACCGATCGGCCTGGCGGTGGAAGCTCGAGGCCTTGCCTTTCTGGTCACCACTGACTTGCAGTTGCATGCCCGAGAAGTCGAGGCTGTTGCCATCCGCTTCGTCGAGCTTGACCGGGGCCAGCTGCACCTGGCTGACCACATTGCCGTCGTAACCCAGGCTGGTCTGTGCGCTGACCGGGGCCTGCTCGCCCGCTGCGGCGAACCACGGCGCGGTGGCGTCGTCCTTCTGCAGCGTGCTGTTGCTGACTGCCAGCACCGGCATCAGCTTCAGTGCCTTTACCCGCGACCAGGGGAACGGGCCGTGCTCGATCTGGTCGGTCACGCCAACGTCGAAATTCACCACTTCGCCTTCGCCCAGGTTGATATCGCGGGCCTTGAGCCGGTACTGGGCGGTACTGCTGAAGAAATGCTGCTCCAGCGACACCCGTTCGATGCTCATGCTGCCACCGGTGCTCACCAGGGCCTTCTTGAGTTCCGCGTTGCTGCGGACCAGGGCGTTGTCCAGCTCCGCAGGCAGCTGCTTGCCGGTGTACCAGGCGCCAGCGGTGGTTGCGACGGCGATGGCGATAGCCAGGCCGGAAAGGATGCCAACTGATTTCTTCATGAATAGAACCGATTGCTGTCCATATGGGCTTCGTAGGCGGCCAAGGGCCACACAGGACGCCAAGAGTACCACTGCCGCCCAGCCCTGGCGCTGGCCAGGCTCGAGAAATCCGGTTTTTGGGAAACGCCTGACAGACCTGCCAAGGGAGACCGGCACACGTTAATTTTTGCGAACACCAGAATTGATCATAACCGCAAAAAAACGCGCAAAAACCGAACAAAACCCCACTTTAATCGATAAATATTTCAATCCAGCAACATCTTGTCATGTTTAACTTGACACTAAGCTACTCATCGTTTTTTATTTTCACCACTTTGCGCGCTCCCCGCGCCCCCGCTGCTCCAACAATAAAGGTGAACAACATGGAGCCCACCCGCTCGCCCTTGCCGCATGCGCAGTACACCGTGCCCGCCGTTTACGCCCAGCCGCAGGAGCCATGCAAGCATGCAGCCTGACCACAGCGCTTCCGGCAACGGCCAACTCCGTAAAACCCTGCGTCTCTGGCACGTTATCATCATCGGTCTGGCCTACCTGACCCCGATGACCGTGTTCGACACCTTCGGCATCGTTTCCGGGATTACTGCCGGCCACGTACCCAGCGCCTACATCCTGGCACTGGCCGGTATCCTGTTCACCGCCGTGAGCTACGGCACCCTGGTAAGGCGCTTCCCGCAGTCGGGCTCGGCCTACACCTACACCCAGCGCGCGATCAACCCGCACGTCGGCTTCCTGGTCGGCTGGTCGTCGTTGCTGGACTACCTGCTGCTGCCAATGGTCAACGCCTTGCTGGCCAAGCTGTACCTTTCGGCCATGTTCCCGGAAGTACCGGAGTGGATGTGGGTGGCTGGCTTCGTCACCCTGATCAGCCTGATCAACATGCGCAGCGTGAACCTGGTGGCGCACTTCAACCTGCTGTTCGTGGCCGTGCAGGTGGCGATCATCGCCGTGTTCATCTACCTGTGCGTGCGCGGCCTGGACCAGGGTGAAGGGCTAGGTACCGCCTGGAGCCTGCTGCCGTTCGCCGACAACCAGACCCAGCTCAGCGCCCTGGCCGCCGGTGCGACCATCCTGTGCTTCTCGTTCCTCGGCTTCGACGCGGTGACCTGCCTGTCCGAAGAAACCCGCGACCCGGGCAAGACCATCCCTCGCGCGATCTTCCTCACCGCCCTGATTGGCGGCCTGGTGTTCATCACCGTGTCGTACTTCATCCAGGCCTACTTCCCGACCATGTCCCGTTTCCACGACCAGGAAGCGGCACTGCCGGAAATCGCCCTGTACGTCGGCGGCAAGCTGTTCCAGTCGATCTTCATCGCCTGCACCGTGATCAACACCATCGCCTCGGGCCTGGCCTCGCAGACCAGCGTGTCGCGCCTGCTGTACGTGATGGGCCGCGACAATGTGATCCCGGCCAGCCTGTTCGCCCGCCTGCACTCGCGTTACAAGACGCCAGTGCTGAATATTGCGGTGGTGGGGCTGATTTCGCTGTCGGCGATCTTCTTCGACCTGGTTACCGCCACCTCGATCATCAACTTCGGTGCACTGGTCGCGTTCAGCTTCGTCAACCTGTCGGTGATCAACCACTGCTATCTGCGTGAAGGCAGGCGCCAGGGACTTGCCAACCAGCTGACGTACCTGGTGGCCCCGACCATCGGCTTTTGCATCATCGTCTCGCTGTGGCTGGACCTGAACGCACATTCGCTGCTGTTCGGTGGCGTCTGGGCACTGCTCGGCCTGCTGTACCTGGCCTGGCTGACCAAAGCCTTCAGGGACTCCCCACCCAACTACATCGCTGAATGACCCATGCTGCCGACAACGCCCGCGCCTGATCGCGGGCGTTGCATTTGCTCGAAAAGGAAAGCCCTCATGCCGCTGCGTCGCCTCTCCATCCAGTGGAAGATCACCCTGCTCACCGGCCTGTGCCTGCTGGCCATCGTCGCCCTGCTGGTAACCACATCGCTGGCCCAGGCGCGGCGCAGCGCGGCATTGGTCAACCAGGCCAATACCGAAATGCTCGACAGCAGCGCACGCCTGCGCCTGCAGGCCCATGCCGAAACCCAGGCACTGCGCATCCAGCGCTATTTCATGGACGCCTACCAGTACGGCAATGGCTTTGCCCGCCTGGTGCAGGTGCTCAAGGCCCGTGGCGGCAACGACCTGCGCGCCGAACTGACGCGCCAGGCCCGCGCCAGCCTGGCCGGCAACCCGGATGTGATCGGCCTGTACCTGGTGTTCCAGCCCAACGCCCTGGACCCGGACAGCCAGTACCTCGGCCAGGATGCAATGGGCAGCAATGAGAGCGGGCGCTTCTCGCTGTACTGGTCACAACCCAGCCCCGGCACCCTGGAGCTTGAAGCCATGCCGGAATCGATGCTCGGAGACGCCAGCATCGGCAGCAACGGGGTAGCGAAGAACCGCTGGCTGACCTGCCCGCAGGACACCACCAGAACCTGCATGCTCGAGCCATATCTCGACGAGGTGAATGGCCGCCAGGTACTGATGACCAGCATCGCCCTGCCGCTGCTGGAGCACGGCAAGGTGGTCGGCGTGGTCGGTCTGGACATCGGCCTGGCCAACCTGCAGCAGTTGAGCGTGGACGGCCGCCGGGAGCTGTTCGACGGCCAGGGCCAGGTCAGTATCGCCAGCGCGGCCGGTTTGCTGGCCGGCAACAGCCGCGACGACAGCAAGCTCGGCGAGCCCATGGACAAGGTGGTAGCCGACGGCCTGCTGCGTGTTGCCCACCCGTTCACGCCAATCCCTGATGCCGCCCCCTGGCAGGTATTGCTGGAACTGCCGGAAAGCGTGCTGCAGGCGCCTGCCGTCGCCCTCAACCAGCGCCTGGATGCGCACAACCACAGCGCCAACCTAACCAGCCTGCTGGTTGGCCTGGGCGCTGCGGTAGTCGGTTTGCTGCTGGTGTGGCTGACTGCACGCGGGGTGACCCGGCCAATCCTGGCCGTGGCCGCGCGCCTGGAAGACATCGCCAGCGGCGAAGGCGACCTTACCCGCCGCCTGGAGTATGCCCGCCAGGACGAACTGGGCCAGCTTACCGGTTGGTTCAACCGCTTTCTCGACAAGCTGCAGCCAGTCATAGCCCAGGTCAAAGGCTCACTGCAGGAAGCCCGCGGAACCGCTGACCAGTCGGCAGCCATCGCCAGCCAGACCAGCAGCGGCATGCAGCAACAGCACCGCGAAATCGAACAGGTGGCCACCGCCGCCAATGAAATGAGCGCCACCGCCCTGGATGTCGCCCATAACGCCTCGCAGGCGGCCCAGGCCGCACGCGCTGCCGACCAAGCCAGCCGCGAGGGCCTGCAGTTGATCGACAGCACCCGAGAGGGCATCGACCGCCTGGCCGCTGGCATGAACACCGCCATGGACGAGGCGCGCGCGCTGGAAGGCCGCAGCGGGCAGATCGGATCGGTGCTGGAAGTGATCCGCACCATTGCCGAGCAAACCAACCTGCTGGCGCTCAACGCCGCCATCGAAGCCGCCCGTGCAGGCGAAGCCGGGCGTGGTTTTGCCGTGGTGGCAGATGAAGTGCGTGGTCTGGCCCAGCGTACCCAGTTGTCGGTGGAGGAAATTCGCCAGGTCATCGAAGGCTTGCAGCAAGGCACCCAGGATGTGGTGGGCGCGATGCAGCAAGGCCAGCGCCAGGCCCAGGACAGCGCCGCGCGGATGGAACAGGCGCTGCCGGCGCTACAACGTATTGGCGAGGCAGTGGCAGTGATCAGCGACATGAACCTGCAGATTGCCTCGGCGGCTGAAGAGCAGAGCGCCGTAGCCGAAGAGGTGAACCGCAATGTGGCTGGCATTCGCGATGTGACCGAATCGCTGGCAGGCCAGGCCGATGAGTCAGCGCGGATCAGCCAGGCCCTGAACCGGCTGGCCAACCAGCAGCAGGCGCTGATGGAGCAGTTCCGCGTCTAACCTGTCAGGACCAGTGCGCCTTCTTCGCGGGTGAACCCGCTCCCACAGGGTTTTGCGCCAATCTCGAAGGCGGTACCAAGTTGTGGGAGCGGGTTTACCCGCGAAGAGGCCCAGGCAGGCAACACAGCATCACCGTTTCTTCTAGAGCACATCTTATGCAAACCGCAACCAGATCCACCTTCTTCGACATCAGCAGCGAACAGGGCCTGTTACGCACCTCGATCGCCGTCACCCTGTTCATCGCCGTCATCGGCATCGCCTTCGGCCTGGCCTCCGGCTCGTTCTCCATCGTGTTCGACGGCGTTTATTCGCTGGTCGATGCCAGCATGAGCGGGCTGTCGCTTGTGGTGGTCAGGCTGATTACCGCGCACACCACCAGCGTGCAGATGTCACGCAAGTTGCGTGAGCGCTTCACCATGGGCTTCTGGCACCTGGAGCCGATGGTGCTGGCGCTCAACGGCATCCTGCTCAGCGGCGTGGCCATCTATGCGCTGATCAACGCCGTAAGCAGCCTGCTGCAAGGCGGGCGCCACCTGGAGTTCGGCATCGCCATGGTCTACGCGGTGCTGACCGTGATCGCCTGCGTGACCATCGCTGTTGTCGAGGCCCGCGCCAACCGCAAGCTGGGCTCGGACTTCGTGCGCATGGACGTCAAGGGCTGGGTGATGTCGGCCAGCATCACCGCCGCGCTGCTGATCGCCTTCTGCTTTGGATATGCGGTGCAAGGCACATCGCTGGAGTGGGTGTCGCCGTATATCGACCCGGCGGTGCTGGCGCTGGTCTGCCTGGTGATCGTGCCGTTGCCGATGTCGGTGGTGCGCCAGGCCCTTTCGGAAATTTTCCTGGTAACCCCTGGCGACCTCAAGCTGCAGGTGGATGAAGTCGCCAAGGCCTTCGTCGCACGCCATGGGTTGCAGTCGTACCGCGCCTATGTGGCCAAGGTCGGGCGCTCGCGGGAGATCGAACTGTATTTCATCGTGCCGAAGGCCATGGCCGCGAAGACCATCGATGAATGGGATGCGTGGCGCAACGAGATCGGTGATGCCGTGGGTGGTGAAGGGCCAGACCGCTGGCTGACGGTGGTGTTTACCGGGGATCCGGAGTGGGCTGAGTAAGCTGGGGGCGCTTTGCGCCCCTTTCGCCGGCAAGCCAGCTCCCACCTCGACCGCATTAGCCTCAAGTCATGCGCAAGCCCTGTGGGAGCTGCCTTGCCTGCGATGAGGCCAGTACAAGCAGCCGAAAACGAAAAAGCCCGCCACCGTTGCCGGTAGCGGGCTTTGACGTACTGCATATGGTGGGTCGTGTAGGATTCGAACCTACGACCAATTGGTTAAAAGCCAACTGCTCTACCAACTGAGCTAACGACCCGTTGGATGGCGCGTATAATACTGATTTCTAACGGGAAATCAACACCCCATCAAACTTTTTTCAAAAGTACCGCGTCGGGTCTTCGACACCAGCTGCCTTGAAGCCGTCGGCACGCAGGCGGCAGCTGTCGCATTTGCCGCAGGCACGGCCGTCATCGTCGGCCTGGTAGCAGGAAACGGTCAGGCTGTAGTCCACGCCGCGGGCCATACCGGCCTGCACGATCTGCGCCTTGCTCATGTTCTGCAGCGGCGCCTGAATGCGGAAGCCCTGCCCTTCGACGCCAGCCTTGGTCGCCAGGTTGGCCATGCGCTCGAAGGCTTCGACGAACTCGGGGCGGCAATCGGGGTAGCCGGAGTAATCCACGGCATTCACACCAATGAAGATGTCACGGGCTTCCAGCACCTCTGCCCAGCCCAGGGCCAGGGACAGGAACACGGTGTTGCGCGCTGGCACGTAGGTGACCGGGATGCCTTCACCCGGGGTTTCCGGCACGTCGATGCTGCTGTCGGTCAATGCCGAGCCACCGATGCCATCCAGGTTCAGGCCAATAACCTTGTGCTCGACCACGCCCAGGTCGCGGGCAACGCGGGCGGCGGCGTTCAGTTCGGCGCGGTGGCGCTGGCCGTAGTCGAAACTCATGGTGTAGCAGCTGTAGCCTTCGGCCTTGGCCATGGCGACCACGGTGGCCGAGTCCAGGCCGCCGGACAACAGGATTACTGCGCGTTTGTCGGTCATGTGTGCTTGCTCCTCAATCAACGTCCGGGTTCGTCGTTCCACAGCAGCTTGTGCAGCTGCAGCTGGAAGCGTACGGGCAGGTTGTCGGCGACGATCCAGTCCGCCAGCTCGCTGGCGTTCACCTGGTGGTGGCTGGGCGAGAACAACACCTCGCCGGCACGCTCGGCCAGGTTGTACTGGATCAGCTTGGAGACCGCCCAGTCATAGTCCTCACGGGAACAGATGACGAACTTGACCTGGTCGTTGCGGGTCAGCTGCTCGATGTTCTCGTAGCGGTTACGGTGCGACTCTTCGGAGCCTGGGGTCTTCAGGTCGACCACGCGGCTGACGCGGGTGTCGGTGCCGGCAATATCCAGCGCGCCGCTGGTTTCCAGCGACACCTCGTAACCGGCGTCACACAGGCGCTGCAACAGCGGCAAGGCGTTGGGCTGGGCCAATGGCTCGCCGCCGGTGACGCAAACGTAGCGCGGCTTGAAGCCGGCGACCTGCTCAAGGATCGAATCGAGGGTGCGAACGGTGCCGCCACTGAAGGCATAGGCACTGTCACAGTACTGGCAGCGCAGGGGGCAACCGGTGAGGCGCACGAATACCGTGGGCAACCCAGCCGTTCGCGTTTCACCCTGCAAAGAGTAAAAGACTTCGGTGATGCGTAATGTGTCTTGCATGCTCGCCACGGGCGTGACAGCTAAACAGGCTGCCCGCCTCCGTCAGGCACTGTCGCGGACTCGACATAGCGTTATCCGCAGCAGCGTGTTTACGAAAAAAGGGCATTGATTCTAACGAAAAAACCCGCGACAAGCGCGGGTTTCTTTCAAGCGGTACTGTTTAGAGCTTCTGCAGGTCACGCTGGGCCAGTTGCGCGGCCGAGGTGCCGGGGTACTGGGTGATGACCTGCTGCAGGATACCCTTGACCTTGTCGGTGTGGCCCATGCGGCGCTCGACGTCGGCCAGCTTGTACAGCGAATCCGGCACCTTGCTGTGCTTCGGATACTTCTGGCTGACCTGGGCGAAGGCCTGGCTGGCAGCCGGCAGGTCGCCCTTGGCCAGGTTCACTTCACCCAGCCAGTACTGGGCATTGCCGGCGTACTGGCTGTTGGGGTACTTGCGCAGGAAGGCGTTGAACGCCTGGCTGGCCTTGTTGAAGTCTTTCTGCTTGATCAGGTCGAAAGCGGCATCGTAGTAGAGCTTTTCTTTCGCCGGATCACCGGGCTCGCTACTGGCGGCCGGTTGTTGCGCAGCAGCACCTGCTGCATCGGGGGCGGCATTGGATGCACCACCACCGGAGGAATTGTCAGGGGTCGCGGCAGGCGCGGCGCCACTGTTGATGCGACGGTCCAGGTCCTGGTAACGCTCCAGGTTTTCCTGCTTCATGCGCGACACATCGTTCTGCAGCTCTTCGATGATGCCTTGCTGGCGGGAAAGCTGATCCTGCATCTGTTGCAGCTGCATGAACAGCTGGCCCTGTGCAGAGGCAGGGGCCGAAGCCCCTGACCCGGCATAGGCGCCGCTCGTGCCATAACCCGCAGGCGGATAGCTGCCTGCGTTGTCATCAACTACAGGGACCTCAGCCCAGGCCGCAAGCGGCAGGCTGAGTGCGAGGACGGTTACTACACGGCGGCCCATACGCATAAGAACTTACTTACGCAGTTCTACGCGACGGTTCTGAGCCCAGGACTGCTCGTCGTTGCCAGTGGCAACCGGACGCTCTTCACCGTAGGAGACCAGTTCCAGCTGAGCAGGGGAAACGCCCTGCAGAACCAGGTAACGCTGAACGGCCTTGGCACGACGCTCACCCAGAGCCATGTTGTACTCGCGGGTGCCGCGCTCGTCGGTGTTGCCTTCCAGGACAACGCGGTTGCCGTTGGCTTTCAGGTCCTTGGCGTGAACGTCCAGGGCGCGCATGGCTTCTGGCTTCAGGTCCGAGCTGTCGTATTCGAAGTAGAAGGTGGTGATTGCGCGCAGGGCAGCTTCTTCGCTCAGGGAGCCGTCAACAGCGCCAGTGTTGGCACCGTAGCCAGCGTTCGGATCTACAGCAGCGCCTTCGCCTGCGTTGTCACCGCCCTTCGAGGAGCAACCTACAGCTACGGCCATGGCCAGAGCCAGCGCAGCAAATTTACCAAACTTCAGCATTTCCATCGTGAAACTCCTAATGAAACCCCAGTGTGTTAAGCAAAAGTATTACGCCGCAATCAGTTCAGGTAAGGGGACCAGGACGGTTCTCTGACTTCGCCTTGAGCGGTAGGAAGTGGGAGCCTCACGCGGCCATTAAGCGACACGAGCATCAAGACTCCCCGGCCCTGCTGGCGGGTGGCGTAGATTAGCATGGTGCCGTTTGGCGCAACAGTGGGAGACTCATCAAGACTCGTTTCAGAGAGAATCTTTACACTTCCGCGTTGCAAATCCTGGGCCGCAACTTTGAAGTTGGTGAAGCCCTGCTGGCGATGGATCATCACCAGGGTCTTTTCGTCCGCCGACAGTTTCGGGTTGGCGTTGTAGTTACCCACGAAAGTTACACGCTCGGCACCACCGCCACCGACCGACTGCTTGTAGATCTGCGGCTTGCCGCCACGGTCGGAGGTGAAGTACAGGGTGTTGCCATCCTTGCCCCAGAACGGCTCGGTGTTGATGCCCGGGCCAGCGGTGACACGGCTGATCTGGCGCGAAGCCACGTTCATCACGTAGATGTCCGGGTTGCCGTCCTTCGACAGCACGAACGCCAGGCGCGTGCCATCCGGCGACCAGGCTGGCGCACCGTTCAGGCCTTCGAAGTTGGTGACCTGCTCGCGGCGACCGGTATCGATGTGCTGGACGAAGATGCGCGGACGCTTCTGCTCGAACGAGACATAGGCGATGCGCTTGCCATCCGGTGCAAAGCGTGGCGACAGGATCGGCTCGCGCGATTGCAGCAGGGTGACCGCGCGTGCACCGTCGTAGTCCGAACGCTGCAGGGTATAGCGGGTGTTGTTGGTGGAGAAGCGCTCGGCCGTCACGTACAGCATGCGGGTGGAGAAAGCACCCTTGATGCCGGTGAGCTTCTCGAACGACTGGTCGGCAATGTAGTGGGCCATGTCGCGCAGCTGGTCGACGCTGCCCGCCACGCTACCGGTCAGCACTTGCTGCTCGGTGGCGACGTTGAACAGCGCGTACTGCACCTGCAGGCGACCGCCCGACGGCACGATGCTGCCAACCATCACGTACTGCGCACCCAGCGCTTTCCAGTCACGGAAGATCACTTCGCTGGCCTGCGACGGCTGGCTGATCATGTTCTGCCGCGGAATCGGCGAGTAGTAGCCGGAGTTGCGCAGGTCGTTGCCGATGATGTCGGCCATGTCTTCCGGCAGCACGCTGCCGCCCTGCAGACCGAACGGCACTACCGCGATGGGCGTGGCCCGGTCGCTGCCGCTGGTGACCAGGATGTTCTTTTCCTCTGCCACGGCCATGCCTGCCACGCAGCACAGCATGACCAGCAGTCCTCTCAGACGTTTAATCACAACGCTAGATCCTCAGGTGTAAATGTCATCTTGAACGAACGATATTGGTTGAAATCGCTCGGCTTCATACCCTGCATCTCGGTCAGACGACCGATGTTCTTCACTGCTGCCACCGCCGAGCTGTCGTACGGGCCGTCACCACTGGACCGGGCCACGCTGACGCTGGTGATGGTACCGTCCGGCAACATGTTGATCTGCAGGACCACCGTCATGCCCTTGCGCGCGGAAGGCGGACGAGCCCAGCCCTCGGCCGCGCGCATGCGGATCAGGTCGTCGAAGTCGCCGGCCACCTGGTCACCCTGCTCGTCGGCCAGCGCCTGCTGCCGTTCGGTGGTGTCGGACAACAGCTCGGCCAGGGCCTGGGCTTTCTTGTCTTCCGCCGCCTTGCGGGCCGCTTCCTGTGCCTTTTTCTTCTGGGCATCTGCAGCGGCCTTTTTCTTGGCCTCTTCAGCTGCCTTCTTCTTCGCTTCCTCGGCTACCGCTTTCTTCTTGGCGTCCTCGGCTGCTTTCTTCTTGGCCTCTTCGGCCGCCTTTTTCTTGGCGTCCTCGGCGGCTTGTTTCTTCGCCTCTTCAGCGGCCTCTTTCTTGGCCTCTTCTTCGGCTTTTTTCTTTTCTTCCTCGGCCTTCTTCTTGGCGATGTCGGCCTGCTGCTTCTCGGCAGCCTTCTTCGCCTCTTCGGCCTTCTTGGCTTCGGCGGCTTTCTTGGCCTCGGCGGCCTTGGCGGCCTCGGCAGCTGCCTCGGCTTTCTTGGCTTCGGCGGCCTCGCGGGCCTCCTCGGCCTTTTGAGCAGCGTCGGCTTTCTTTTGTTCCGCGGCCTTCACGGCCTCCTGCTCGACCTTCTTCTGTTCCAGCTGCTCGACTTCGGTCTGGCGCGAAGCGGTTTTCTTCGCTTCCCCGGCAATCTTCTGATTGGTCTGGGTGGTCGCCTGGCTCTTGGACTTGAGCTGGTACAGGGTAGCCTGGACGATCGGCTTGGATGGCGGCAGCTCAGGCGTCATGGCAAAACTGACGAACAGCAGGGCGAACACCAGCACATGCAGGCCGATGGCCCAGATACTGGGCCAGAAGTAGCTTTCCGAGGCGGATGGCTCTCGCTGTTGCATCAGGGCGCCTCGGTAATCAGGCCAACGTTACCGACACCGGCCTTCTGCAACCCGCCCATGGCACCCATGACCGCGCCATAGTCGACAGCCTTGTCGCCACGAATGAACACCTGGGTCTGCTTGCCCTGGTCACGGCCGGCGGCAATGATCTTGGTCACCGCGTCGGTCATGGCTGGCAAGGTCATGGCCTTGTCCATCTGCTTGTCGGTATCGACTTCGCTGCCGAGGTTCCAGTAGTAGGTCTTGTCGGCCTTGATGGAGATGGTGAGGATCTGGACGTTGTTGTCCTGCGGCAAGGCTTCACTGGAAACCTTGGGCAGGTCTACCTTGACGCCCTGGTTGAGCATGGGCGCCGTCACCATGAAGATGACCAGCAGTACCAGCATCACGTCGATGTAGGGCACCACGTTCATCTCGGCGACGGGCTTGCGTTTGTGGCGAACTCGGGCCATGGGCTTCTACCTGATTACTCTTCGCTGGTGTGCACTTTGCGGTGCAGGATCGCCTGGAACTCGTCGGCGAAGGTGTAGTAACGGCCGATCAGCACTTCGCTGCGCGCCGAGAAGCGGTTATAGGCGATGACCGCCGGAATTGCCGCGAACAGGCCGATGGCGGTGGCGATCAGCGCTTCGGCGATACCCGGGGCAACCGTGGCCAGGGTGGCCTGCTGGGCACTGGCCAGGCCGCGGAAGGAGTTCATGATGCCCCATACGGTACCGAACAGGCCGATGTACGGGCTGGTAGAACCGACGGTGGCCAGGAACGGCAGGCTCTGCTCGAGTTTTTCTTCCTCGCGCGAGATGGCTACGCGCATGGCACGGGCAACGCCCTCCATGACCGCGTCCGGGTCAACGCCCGGCTGCTGGCGCAGGCGCGAGAATTCCTTGAAGCCGGCACGGAAGACCTGCTCGACACCGGAATCCGGGTCTGGGTTGCTGCCTGCCTGACGGTACAGCTTGGACAGGTCGATGCCCGACCAGAAGCGCTCCTCGAAGGCATCCAGCGCACGACGACCGGCGCGCAGCATGGTGCTGCGCTGGAAGATCATGACCCATGAGGTGACCGAGGCGGCCACCAGGGTCAGCATTACCAGCTGTACCAGCACACTGGCATTGCTGACCAGACTCCACATGGAGGTATGGTCGACGACGTTAGCTTCCACGCTTATTCTCCTGCATTCGATTGAGTACCCGAGCCGTCCGCCACAAAGGCGTCACGCAGCTCCGGGGGTATGGCTCGGGGTTTGAAAGTGTCGGCGCGCACGGCGGCCACCAGGAACTGCCCTTCGCAGAGCAGCGTTTCATCCTTTTCCCGCCAGACCTGCTGCACGAAGCGCAGGCTGGCGCGATTGAGTTCAAGTACTTGCGCGGTCACCCGCAGCTCGTCGTCCAGCCGCGCCGGCGCGTGATAGCGCGCTTCGCTGGAGTGGACCACGAACAGCAGGTTGTCTTTGGCCAACTGCGCCTGGGAAAAGCCCAGGTGCCGCAGCCGCTCGGTACGCGCGCGCTCCATGAATTTCAGGTAATTGACGTAATACACCACGCCACCGGCATCGGTATCTTCGTAATAGACTCGACAACGGTGTGCGAACGGTTCCAGGCCATTTTGCGCGCGCATACTCTAGTGCTTACTCCTCAGCTTGCCAATCCGCTGTGGCAACTGTTTTTTCTTCATTAATGTCTTATTGCCAGCGCACCCTCGGCATGCCAGCGGTAGGACCACGAAAAGCCGTTTTCGATCTGTCACTCATCGCCCGTTTCGGAAAAATCCCCACCCTCCCCCAGGCGCCCGGGCACGTTCAGGCCGAAGTGCAGGTAGGCATGTCGGGTGACCACGCGGCCGCGCGGCGTGCGCATGATGTAGCCTTGCTGGATCAGGTACGGCTCGAGCACGTCCTCGATGGTGTGGCGCTCTTCACTGATGGCTGCCGCCAGGTTGTCCACGCCGACCGGGCCACCGTCGAACTTCTCGATCATGGTCAGCAGCAGGCGGCGGTCGGAGTGGTCAAAACCGCGCTCGTCGACGTCCAGCAGGTTCAGCGCCATGTCGGCCACGGCCTTGGTGATCTGGCCCTTGCCGCGCACTTCGGCGTAGTCGCGCACGCGGCGCAGCAGGCGGTTGGCGATACGTGGCGTGCCGCGGGCGCGACGGGCGATCTCGTAGGCACCCTGGTCTTCGATGGCCAGGCCGAGGATGCCGGCGGAACGGCTGACGATGGTGGCCAGGTCCTTGTCGCTGTAGAACTCCAGACGCTGGACGATACCGAAACGGTCCCGCAGCGGGTTGGTGAGCATGCCGGCACGGGTGGTGGCACCGACCAGGGTGAACGGCGGCAGGTCAAGCTTGATCGAACGGGCCGCAGGCCCTTCGCCGATCATGATGTCGAGCTGGAAGTCCTCCATCGCCGGGTACAGCACCTCTTCGACGACCGGTGACAACCGGTGGATCTCGTCGATGAACAGCACGTCGTGCGGTTCGAGGTTGGTCAGCATGGCCGCGAGGTCGCCCGGGCGCTCGAGGATAGGCCCCGAGGTACTCTTGACCGACACGCCCATTTCCTGGGCAATGATGTTGGCCAAGGTGGTCTTGCCCAGGCCGGGCGGACCGAAGATCAGCGTATGGTCGAGCGACTCGCTGCGGCCACGGGCGGCCTGGATGAACAGCGCCATCTGCTCGCGCACCACCGGCTGGCCGATGTACTCGTCCAGCCGCAGCGGGCGGATCGCACGGTCCTGGACTTCTTCACGGTCGCGGCCACTGGCGGCGATCAGGCGGTCGGCTTCGATCACTTGGTAATCATCCCTTTCAGGCTGCGGCGGATCAGCTCCTCACTGCTCAGGCCGGCCTTGTCCTTGATCGCGGCAATCGCCTTGCTGGCTTCCTGCGGCTTGTAGCCCAGGGAAACCAGGGCGCTGACGGCATCGGCTTCGGCCGTGGATGCGCTGGCGACCGGCAGCGGCCCGTCGGAGACCAGGGTGAACATGGCCGGGGACGTTTCCCAAGCCTTGAAACGGTCCTTGAGCTCGACCAGCAGGCGTTCGGCGGTTTTCTTGCCAACACCGGGCACGCGCACCAGGGCCGAGGTGTCCTGAGCCTGCACGCAGCGCACCAGCTCGTCCACTTCCAGCCCGGACATCAGCGCCAGGGCCAGCTTCGGCCCTACCCCATTCAAACGGATGAGTTCGCGGAACAGCTCGCGCTCACGCTTTTCGGCAAAACCGTAGAGCAGGTGAGCATCCTCGCGCACCACCAGGTGGGTGTGCACGGTTACGGGTTCGCCCACCTTGGGCAGACGGTACAGCGTGGTCATGGGAACTTCCAGTTCGTAACCTACGCCGTTGACGTCGATAATCAGGTGCGGCGGCTGTTTTTCCGCCAGGGTGCCGCGCAAACGTCCAATCACGTTCCGATCCTTCCTCTCGGGGAGCCGGTCAAAGACCGCTCAACCCTATCAGCAAATGCAGCGGGTGAACGCATCACCCGAACAAAATATGTATCAGCGCATGAAGCGCCTACAGACGCAAGCGCCCACCGCGCCGCCGTGCCGTGGCCAGGCCATGCGGCACCAGGCTGGAACGGGTGTGGGCGTGGCACAGGGCGATGGCCAGGGCGTCGGAGGCGTCGATCTGCGGCTTCTGCGTCAGTTTCAGCAGGTGCATGACCATCATCATCACCTGCTCCTTGTTCGCCCCACCGGTACCGGCTACCGCCTGCTTGACCTGGGTGGCGCTGTATTCGGCGATTTCCAGGCCGGCTTCGGCGGCGGCGACGATGGCTGCGCCACGGGCCTGGCCGAGCTTGAGCGCCGAGTCGGCGTTACGGGCCATGAACACCCGCTCGATGCCCATGGTTACCGGGCCGTGCTGGGCGATGATTTCACCCACGCCACGAAAAACGATCTGCAACCGCTCGTGCAGCTCGCCGCTGCCGGTGCGGATGCAGCCCGACGCCACGTACTCGCAACCACGGGCGGTCTGGCGTACCACGCCATAGCCGGTGATGCGCGAGCCGGGGTCGATACCAAGAATCAGAGTCATAGAGCCTGTCGAAAAATTGATGCATCTCTGCAAACTGTACCGGCCCTTTCGCGGGTAAACCCGCTCCCACAGGTACTGCACCACATTCAGAGTCGGTGCAGTACCTGTGGGAGCGGGTTTACCCGCGAAAGGGCCGGTACAGGCGCTGACAAACTTGAAGAACTGGCATGGATCGCCAGGACACCTTAGCCGAGGTTTTCCATGATCTCATCGGAAATCTGGGCATTGGAGTAGACGTTCTGCACGTCATCCAGGTCTTCGAGCATGTCGATCAGCTTGAGTACTTTCTCGGCACCGTCCTGGTCGAGTTCGGCGCTGGTGGTCGGCTGCATGACGATTTCAGCGTCAGCGGCCTTGAAGCCCGCCTCTTCCAGGGCATTGCGCACGGCGTAGAAGCTGTTGAACGAGGTGAACACGTCGAACGAGCCGTCGTCGTTGGCCACCACGTCGTCGGCATCGGCTTCCATCGCCGCTTCCATCAGCGCGTCTTCTTCCACGCCCGGAGCAAAGCTGATCTGCCCCTTGCGCTCGAACAGGTAGGCCACCGAACCGTCGGTGCCCAGGTTGCCACCACACTTGGTGAAGGCATGACGCACGGCGGCGGCAGTACGGTTGCGGTTGTCGGTCATGGCCTCGACCATGATCGCCACGCCACCCGGGCCGTAACCTTCGTAACTGAGCTCTTCGACGTTGTCGCTTTCGTTGGTGCCGGCACCACGGGCCACGGCACGATCGATGATGTCGCGGCTCATGTTGGCACCCAAGGCCTTGTCCAGCGCCAAACGCAGGCGCGGGTTGGATGCCGGGTCAGCACCACCCTGCTTGGCAGCGACTGTCAGTTCGCGGATCCACTTGGTGAAAATCTTGCCTCTCTTGGCATCCTGGCGCTCTTTGCGGTGCTTGATGTTCGCCCACTTGGAATGACCAGCCATAACGACTCCGAATCCTTTGAATCACAAACAGCCCCGCCCCTGTAGGGGGCGGGACGGGAAATTGCCTGCGCCGGAACGCAAAGGCGCATCCATGTGGATGCGCCCGGGGACTGCTTACTCGACCTTGGTCTGTTCGCGCAGTCGGATGTGCAGCTCGCGCAGGGCCTTGGCGTCGACCAGGCCAGGGGCCTGGGTCATGACGCACGCGGCGCTCTGGGTTTTCGGGAAGGCGATCACTTCACGAATCGACTGGGCTCCGGTCATCAGCATGACCAGGCGGTCCAGGCCGAAGGCCAGGCCACCGTGAGGCGGTGCACCGAACTTCAGGGCGTCGAGCAGGAAGCCGAACTTCTCTTCCTGTTCTGCCGCTTCGATGCCCAGCAGGCGGAACACGGCCTGTTGCATCTCTTTACGGTGGATACGGATCGAACCGCCACCCAGCTCGGTACCGTTCAGGACCATGTCGTAGGCACGGGACAGGGCCACGGCCGGGTTGGCCTCGAGCTCGTCCGGGGTGCACTTCGGCGCGGTGAACGGGTGGTGCAGCGCGGTGAAGCTGCCGTCCTCGTTCTCTTCGAACATCGGGAAGTCGACCACCCACATCGGTGCCCACTCGCAGGTCAGCAGCTCGAAGTCGTGGCCCAGGCGGATACGCAGCGCGCCCAGGGCTTCGCTGACCACCTTGAACTTGTCGGCACCAAAGAACACGATGTCGCCATCAACGGCGCCAACGCGGTCGAGGATGGTGTTGAGGTTGGCCTCGGGGATGTTCTTGACAATCGGCGACTGCAGGCCTTCGACACCCTTGGCGCGCTCGTTGACCTTGATGTAGGCCAGGCCCTTGGCACCGTAGATACCGACGAACTTGGTGTACTCGTCGATCTTGCTGCGTGGCATGCTGGCGCCGCCAGGCAAGCGCAGGGCGGTAACGCGGCACTTCGGATCGTTGGCCGGGCCGGCGAACACCTTGAAGTCGACATCCTTGAGCTGGTCGGCAACGTCGACCAGTTCCAGCGGGATACGCAGGTCCGGTTTGTCGGAGCCGTAGCGGCGCATGGCTTCTTCGAAGGTCATGTGCGGGAATTCGCCGAATTCCAGGTCCAGCACTTCCTTGAACAGCTTGCGGATCATGCTTTCGGTCAGGCCCATGATCTCGCTTTCATCGAGGAAGCTGGTCTCGATGTCGATCTGGGTGAATTCCGGCTGGCGGTCGGCACGCAGGTCTTCGTCACGGAAGCACTTGGCGATCTGGTAGTAGCGGTCGAAGCCGGCGACCATCAGCAGCTGCTTGAACAGCTGCGGCGACTGCGGCAGGGCGAAGAAGCTGCCGGCGTGGGTACGGCTAGGCACCAGGTAGTCACGCGCGCCTTCCGGGGTGGCACGGGTCAGGATCGGCGTCTCGACGTCAAGGAAGCCGTTTTCGTCGAGGAAGCGACGGATGCTGCTGGTGATACGCGAACGCAGGCGCAGCTTGTCGGCCATTTCCGGGCGACGCAGGTCGATGAAACGGTAGCGCAGGCGGGTTTCCTCGCCGACGTCGGAGTACTCGTTCAGCGGGAACGGTGGGGTTTCCGCTTCGTTGAGCACGTTCAGCTGGTAGCCGAGGATCTCGATGGCGCCGGAAGCCATGTTGGCATTCACCGCACCTTCAGGGCGCTTGCGGACCTTGCCGGTGATCTGCACGACGTATTCGCTGCGCACGCGGTCGGCAGCGGCGAAGGTTTCGGCGCGATCCGGGTCGAACACGACCTGGGCCATGCCTTCGCGGTCACGGATGTCGAGGAAGATCACCCCGCCGTGGTCGCGGCGACGATGGACCCAGCCGCAAAGGGTGACTTCCTGGCCGTCCAGGCTCTCGTTCAGTTGGCCGCAATAATGGCTGCGCATCATGATGGTGGTTTCGCTTCTCGTGATTCGTGTATTCGGTGGAGGCCTTGGCCGCCCGGAGAGGGCTAATACTGCAAGACCCGGTCACAGCATTCAACTCAGTCGGCCTTGTCGCCGCCTGCCAGATTCTTTTTCGCCCCGGTCTTGAAGTCGGTTTCGTACCAACCGTTACCGCTCAGGCGGAAGCCTGGCACCGACAGCAGCTTCTTCAGCGCCGGCGCCTGGCAGGCCGGGCAATCGGTCAGCGGCGCGGCGCTGATCTTCTGCAGCACTTCCATGCGGTGCTCGCAGGATGCACATTGATAGTCATAAAGGGGCATGGGTGTCTCTCGTCAACCACAACGCTGGCTGCCGGGGCAGCAAAAAGCGGGATTATATATGGTTAACAAGCACTGCGCAGCCCGCCAGGCGATCAGCGCACACTTGGCGGGTCCAGCAGCCAGGCGACGCAGATCACCCGGATCAGCCCGCTGAAGTTGCGCACCCCGCCTTGTCGCAGGTGCACCTCACGGTCCACGTAGGACAGGACCGCACTGACCGAGCAGCGGTTGGCCGCGGCGATGCGCTCCAGGATACCCCAGTAGACGGCCTCCAGCCGCAGGCAGGTGGAAAAGCCGTTGAGCCGCACCGAGCGTGACACGGGCTGGGTCTGCAACATGTCGAAATCCGCCTTGAACGGGTCGAAGCACTGTTTACCCGGCCAACGCCCTTGGCCAGCCACACGTTTGCTTGCTTGCATCATGCGCCACACTTCCTCGTCACAGGTACCAGGTGGCCTATGAAGCGCTGATGGGCGAGCTTAAAGCAGCGGCAAAATCTTCCTGCACAAATTGCGCAGGGTCTGTAGGAGCGGCCTTGTGTCGCGATGGGCTGCGAAGCAGCCCCAGGGTTTGAGTGCAATTGCACAAATTGCTGGGGCTGCTTCGCAGCCCATCGCGACACAAGGCCGCTCCTACAAGGGCCGATACAGCGTTGGGTATCTACTTGCCGTCGAGCAGCACCCGCAGCATCCAGGCGGTCTTCTCGTGCACCTGCATGCGCTGGGTCAGCAGGTCGGCGGTAGGCTCGTCACTGACCTTGTCCACCACCGGGAAGATGCTGCGCGCGGTACGCACCACGGCTTCCTGGCCCTGCACCAGCTGGCGGATCATCTCGTCGGCATGCGGCACCCCTTCCTCCTCTTTGATCGAGGAATGCCGCGCATAAAATGCATAAGACCCCGGTGCCGGGAAGCCCAGGGCGCGGATGCGCTCGGCAATCGAGTCGACCGCCAGCGCCAGTTCGTTGTACTGCTCTTCGAACATCAGGTGCAGAGTGCGGAACGACGGACCGGTGACGTTCCAGTGGAAGTTATGGGTTTTCAGATACAACACGTAGGTATCCGACAACAGGCGGGACAGCCCATCGACGATGGACTTGCGATCTTCTTCACTGATACCGATATCAATTGCCATGAAGTTCCCCTTTCCATAAGGCGTGAGACCCAAGCGGGTGCCGACCACTGTAGCAACACTTGGTCTGCGCCGCATGTGACATGGCGCAACACATCGCCCCTCGGGGACAGCGGTTTGAGTAGCCTGCGGCTTTACTGTTAAATAGGCATGGTGCCACCCGTGCGGATTGCCATTTGCCGGGTGCATAGGCTGGCCTGCCGCGTGTTCGCGCTCTACACCTCATGCGCACCGTGCTGCCAGCTCTTCCTGTGATCGGCCTTATCAACTGTGAGCCAACCCCATGTTCAAGATCGTCCATCTGGTGACAGGCGTGGCAGCCTTGCTGCTATCGCTCATGCCCAGCCTGAAAACCGATGCGTTACCCTTCCTGCAACAACCCGACGCGGTCTATCTCGCCCTGCTCGGACTGCTCAACCTCGTCCTGGCCCCCGTCGTGCCACTTTACTACCGCGGCGCGCGGCAACAACTGCAGCACCTGGCCTGCGCCCTGCTGGTGGTGGCTGTGGTGCTGCAGACCCTGACACTGCTGGCCCGCCCGGAAATGGGCAACCTGGCCGCACTGGTCTGCGCAGCGCTGGCCGTGGCCGTGCACCTGGCCGTGGGCTTTGCCCGCAGCCCCCGCAAGGCACGCACCAACCAGCACGCGGCGCAGGATGGTGGCAGTCGTGATACCGGCACCGTGAAATGGTTCAACACATCCAAAGGCTTCGGCTTCATCTCCCGCGACTCGGGCGATGATATCTTCGTGCACTTTCGCGCCATTCGTGGCGAAGGCCACCGCATCCTGGTGGAAGGCCAGCGCGTGGAGTTTTCCGTGATGCACCGCGACAAGGGCCTGCAGGCCGAGGATGTGGTCGCGGTAACCCGCCGCTGATCCAACTTGCAGAAACCACCCCCTGCAGGAGCGGGCATGCCCGCTCCTGCAGGGGTTCAGGTATCAATAATGAGGCGGTGGCGCCTCTTCCCCTTCGCTGCCGTACTGGCCAACCATCTCATCGTAACGTTTGATCAGCTCGGCCATCTGCAACTGCAGCCGCTCGATCACCCGCCCCTGCTCGACAACCACATCATTCAGCGCCTGAATGGTGTCATCCTGAAACGCCTGGCGGGTTTCCAGTTCGACCACTCGTGATTCAAGCGACATGTCAGATCTCCTGGTAACCGGCGAGATGCAGCCCGCGCAGGCGCTGGCGAATGGCTTGCACCTGGTCGTCGGTGTAGGCCACCGCCGGGCACTTGCCCCACACCGGTGCCGGCCAGGCGGCGTCGTCGCGCTGGCGCACGATCACGTGCATGTGCAACTGGCTGACCACATTACCCAAGGTAGCCACGTTCATCTTGTCGGCGCTGTAGCTGGCTTTCAGCGCTTCGGCCAGGCCGGTGGTTTCCTGCCACAACTGCTGCTGCTCCGCAGCATCGAGCTCGAACAGCTCGCTGATGCCGGCGCGCTTGGGCACCAGTATGAACCATGGATAGTTGGCATCCTTGCTCAGCAGCAACTGGCACAGCGCAAACTCCCCCAGCACCAGCGAATCCTGCTGCAAACGCGAATCGAGGACGAACACGGCAAATCTCCTTCAGGCAGAACCAACCCGCTTCACGCGGAAAACAGGCCTGCAAGGATACCCTGCACGTTCCCGGTAACACAGCGCTACTTTTCGCACCAAAATGAGGCCACCGATACCCCTCGCACCACACTTGTCACCCCGCGGGTGACGCTGCATGAACAAGTTGCGGTAACACATTGACTTTCATGACAGCTTTTCAATTTTAACGATTCTTGACTGTGCTACCGCATCAGGCGCCTCCCGCCCCGTGTTTACGGCACTTTCCGACCCCCGGTAGCAGGTTTTGTGAAAATTTCATGAAGCGTTGTGAATTTTGAGCACGCTTGTTGCATTCCTTTCACGCCAAGTCGGCACGACACCTGCATCGGCGGGTGAACGCGACAAATAACAACAGCGACAGTGGTTACCAGGGAGTTTCCCAACCGGAATCGGTAGTTACAGATTCTTTACGGTGAAAGAAGCAGCGCTGGTGTTGACGGCCCTTAAACCGGGGCGTGATTTGCGACATGGAACTACCTAGAAGCGACATGGTGAAAAAGTTCCGAAAAGGATGCTTATACCCATATCGCCAAGAACAGTCAGCGTGCTATACATTTTCGCCGACATAACAAGAAAGAGCTGCCCCATATAACTAGAACACTTGGACGCAGCGGTACTCTTCCTAAAAACCAAAGGAGCAAATCACGATGCGCGTGATGAAGTGGAGCATGATCGCCCTGGCCGTTGCGGCAGGGACCTCGCAGTTGGCATTGGCCTCTTCCCAGGACGAGTCCAAAGGTTTCATCGAAGACAGCAAGCTGAACGTCAAGACCCGCATGCTGTACTTCAGCCGTGACTTCCGTAACAACCCAGCCGGCACCCAGAGCCGTCGTGAAGAAACCGGCCTGGGCTTCCTCGGCACCTTCGAGTCCGGCTTCACCCAGGGCACCGTGGGTGTGGGTGTCGATGCCATCGGCATGCTCGGCCTGAAACTGGACAGCGGCAAGGGCCGCGCCGGTACCGGCCTGTTCCCTACCGGCTCTGACGGCCGTTCGCAGGATGACTACTCCAAAGCCGGCGGCGCGGTTAAATTCCGCATCTCCGACACCGTGCTGAAAGTGGGTGACCAGTTCACCGCTCTGCCGGTCTTCGCCACCGACGACAGCCGCCTGCTGCCGGAAATTGCCCAAGGCACCCTGATCACCAGCAACGAGATCGAGGGCCTGACCCTGCACGCTGGTCATTTCACCAGCCTGACCGCCCAGGAGCAGACCAACCGCGACAGCTTCGGCCTGAAGGAAGCCAACGTGGTAGGTGGTACCTACGCCTTCACCGACAACCTCAGCACCAGCCTGTACTACTCGAAGGTTGAAGACTACTGGCGCAAATACTACGCCAACGTCAACTGGGCGCTGCCGATCTCGGACAAACAAGGCCTTGTGTTCGACTTCAACATCTATGACACCAAGAGCGAAGGCTCGGCCGAGTACCGCGCATTCGATGGCGACAAGCTGGACAACCGCGCGTTCAGCCTGTCGGGCGCCTACAACATTGGCGCTCACACCTTCACCCTGGCCTACCAGAAAGTCACCGGCGACGGCGACTACGGCTATGGCATCGACGGTGGCGGCACCATCTTCCTGGCCAACTCCGTGGCCCGTTCCGACTTCAACGCCGAAGACGAGAAGTCCTGGCAGGCTCGCTACGACCTGAACTTCGCCGAATACGGCATCCCGGGCCTGACCTTCATGACCCGTTATGTACGCGGTACCGACGCCAACGTCGCCGGCACCAGCAACGGCAAGGAATGGGAACGCGACGTCGACATCAAGTACGTGCTGCAAAGCGGCCCGGCAAAAGACCTGAGCTTCCGCGTGCGTCAAGCCACCTATCGCTCTTCCGATGGCGTCTACTACGATTCCCCATCGATCGACGAACTGCGCCTGATCGTGGAGTACCCGCTGAGCATCCTGTAAGCCTGGCTTGCAGTGCCCCGCACTTGAAAAAGCCCGGCGATCACGCCGGGCTTTTTCTTGGCTGACAAGCGTCACGCCCTGGGGCATCCTGTACGCCTTCGTTTCGCCCCCGTACAATGCGGGTCATTTCAATGTCTTAGGCAATCGACACGGCTCACCATGCGCACCAGTCAATATTTGCTCGCCACCCAGAAAGAAACCCCTGCCGACGCAGTGGTCATCAGCCATCAGCTCATGCTGCGTGCCGGCATGATCCGCAAACTGGCCTCTGGCCTGTACACCTGGCTGCCGATGGGCTTGCGGGTGATGCGCAAGGTCGAGGCCGTGGTGCGTGAGGAAATGAACGCCGCCGGCGCCCTGGAAGTGCTGATGCCCAGCATCCAGCCCGCCGAACTGTGGCAGGAATCCGGCCGCTGGGAACAGTATGGCCCCGAGCTGCTGCGCCTGAAGGATCGCCACCAGCGCGACTTCTGCGTCGGCCCGACCCACGAGGAAGTGATCACCGACCTGGCCCGCAACGAGCTGTCCAGCTATAAACAGCTGCCGCTCAACATGTACCAGATCCAGACCAAGTTCCGTGACGAGATCCGCCCGCGCTTCGGCCTGATGCGCGGTCGCGAGTTCATCATGAAGGACGCCTACTCGTTCCATGCCGACCAGGCTTCCCTGCAGGAAACCTACGACCGCATGCACCAGGCGTATAGCAACGTGTTCACCCGCCTGGGCCTGGACTTCCGCCCGGTTCAGGCCGACACCGGCTCCATCGGTGGCAGCTATTCGCACGAGTTCCACGTACTGGCCGAGTCCGGCGAAGACGACGTGATCTTCAGCGACAGCTCCGACTACGCCGCCAACATCGAGAAGGCAGAGGCCATCCCGCGTGAAACCGTGCGCCCCGCCCCTACCGAGGAGCTGCGCCTGGTCGACACGCCGAACGCCAAGACCATCGCCCAGCTGGTGGAAAACTTCGGCCTGCCGATCGAGAAAACCGTCAAGACCCTGATCGTGCGCGGCGCCGAAGAAGGCAAGCTGGTAGCACTGATCGTGCGTGGCGACCATGAGCTCAACGAAATCAAGGCGGCCAAGCTGGAACAGGTTGCCGACCCGCTGGTCATGGCCACCGACGCCGAACTGCGCGAGGCCATTGGTGCCGGCGCCGGCTCGCTCGGCCCGCTGAATCTGCCGCTGGAAATCGTCATTGACCGCTCGGTTGCCCTGATGAGCGACTTCGGCATTGGCGCCAACATCGACGACAAGCACTACTTCGGCGTGAACTGGGAGCGCGACCTGCCGGTTCCACAGGTCGCCGACCTGCGTAACGTGGTCGAAGGCGACCCGAGCCCGGACGGCCAGGGTACCCTGGTGATCAAGCGCGGCATCGAAGTGGGCCACATCTTCCAGCTCGGCACCAAGTACAGCGAGGCGCTGAAGTGCCAGGTGCTGGGCGAGAACGGCAAGCCGGTAACCCTGTCCATGGGCTGCTACGGCATCGGTGTGTCCCGCGTGGTCGCAGCTGCCATCGAGCAGAGCTACGACGAAAAGGGCATCATCTGGAACGACGCCCTGGCCCCGTTCCAGATCGCTCTGGTACCGCTGCGCTACGAAACCGAGGTGGTTCGCGAGGCGACCGACAAGCTGTATGCCGAGCTGACCGCTGCCGGCTACGAAGTGCTGCTGGACGACCGTGACAAGAAGACCAGCCCAGGCATCAAGTTTGCCGACATGGAGCTGATCGGCATCCCGCACCGCATCGTCGTCAGCGATCGCGGCCTGGCCGAAGGCAACCTGGAGTACAAGCACCGCACCGAGCAGGACGCCCAGTCGTTGCCGCTCGATGAAGTGCTGACCTTCTTGCAGGCCCGCGTTCGCCGCTGATAACCAATGCACGAGTGATCATGTTCAAGCGAAGTACCTTTCCCCTGGGGGGCGCCGCACTGTGCGGCGCCCTGCTCGTCAGCGGCTGCGCCAACCAGATGTCCCAGCGCAGCGACCACGAGGAGCGCGTCGAGCGCAAACTGCTCGAGCACACCCTGCAGATCGATGTCGGCGAGCCGAAGGTGATGGAGCTTCCGCAACGACGTGTGCGCGTGCATGAGCAGAAGCGCTTCGAAGTCACCGAATTCGAAGTCACCCGCAGCTATGACCGCTATACGCCTTACCAGCCCTGGCGGGAGATCTACGAGATCCCGCTGGGTGCGGTGGCCGTGGTGGCAGGCGTGGGTGCCAACGTGGTCAATGTCTTCGCCCTGGGCAACCTCCCGGAAAGCATCACCCACGACTGGCTCAGCTACGGCGTGGACGGGCTCAACCCGTTCATGAACGTGCCGTCCAACGGCCGTGCCCAGCAGAACCTGGCCGGGATCAGCGAAGTGCAGAAAGGCAAGCGCGAGGAATCTACCAGCGTGCCCTGGAGCGAGCGCCTGGTCGAGGTCAAGGCCGGCAAGATGCCCCACGAGCTGACCACCGACAGGAACGGCGTGCTGCGCCTGAACCTGCTCGACAGCCCGTTCTCCGAGCAGAACCTCAACCACATCGGTACCCTGCACCTGCAGGTGCTGGACGAGGACAACGCGGTACGTGGCGATGCCAGCCTGCTGGTCAGCGCCACCCTGCGCAACAAACTGCTCGAGGCCCATGAACTGATCTTCGATGACCTCGAAGATGACGATGTCGGCCAATGGGTTCACCGGGTCAAGCGCTTGTCCGAACTCGGCCTGGAAGAAGAAGCCAGTGAAATGGAACAGAGCCTGATCGAACTGACCCGCAACGATCCGGAGTTGCAGCAGGAGTTTCTGCAGTCGCTGACCAAGGCCACTGGCCGGTTGGTGGCCGACCCGGGCGCGCAGTAACACGTTGGGGCTGCCATGCAGCCCCTTCATTTCGGCGGGAACAGCTCCAACTGCTCATGCGCCCCGCGCAAGTCGCGCAACCTCACGCCTACCCCCAGCAAGCGCACCGGCTTGCCACCACGGGCAAACGCCTGCCCCAGCAATTGGCGATAACTCTCCAGGTCCCTGCCTGCGCCCGCCTGCTCCATGGTGGTCTGGCTGAAGTCATGGAACTTGACCTTGACGAAGGGTTTTTCCGGCCGGTAACTGCTGTCCATGCGGGCGATACGCTCGTTCAGGCTCTCCAGAAGTTCGGGCAGCCGTGCCAGGCAACTGGCCAGGTCCGGCAGGTCGGTGTCGTAGGTGTTTTCCACGCTGACCGACTGCCGGCGACTGTCATTGTGCACGGCACGCTCATCGACACCCCGTGCCAGCCCCCACAAACGCTCGCCAAAGCTGCCGAACTCGCGCACCAGCGCCAGACGCGACCATTCGCGCAGCTCCAGGCAGGTTTCGATACCCAACCGCGCCAGCTTGTCTGCCGTTACCTTGCCCACCCCGTGCAACCTAGCCACCGGCAGGGCGGCGACGAATGCCTCCACTTCGCCCGGGGTAATCACGAACAGGCCATTGGGCTTGCGCCAGTCACTGGCGATCTTGGCCAGGAACTTGTTTGGCGCCACACCGGCCGAGACAGTGATATGCAGGGTGCGGGCGACACGGCGGCGGATATCCTCGGCAATGCGCGTGGCGCTGCCCGAGTACCACTGGCTGTCACTTACATCCAGGTAGGCCTCGTCCAGCGACAGCGGCTCGATCAGCTCGGTGTAGTCACGGAAGATCGTGTGGATTTCCCGCGAGGCTTCACGGTAGGCCTCGAAGCGCGGCTTGACGATCAGCAGGTCCGGGCACAGCTTCAGCGCGTGCCGCGACGACATGGCCGAACGCACGCCGTAGGCGCGCGCTTCATAGTTGCAGGTGGCGATCACCCCACGGCGGTCGGTCGAGCCCCCCACCGCCATGGGCCGCCCGGCCAGGCGCGGGTCGTCACGCATTTCGATCGCGGCATAGAAGCAATCGCAGTCGACGTGGATGATCTTGCGCAAGGACATGGATGACCGTCAGCACTGTAAATTCATACAGATAGTATCGCATGCGCCCTCGGGTATGCAGCCTGTGCGCAACATTGCTCGATAATCGGCCTGAAAGCCCCGTCGCGCCTGAGCTGCGAGCCATATACAGGCGCTAAGAGTTTGAACAAGAAAGGTTCTTTCAGAAAAAAGCTTGACACCCGCGGGTAAATCCGTAGAATTCGATCTCACAGGCGCGGGATGGAGCAGCCTGGTAGCTCGTCGGGCTCATAACCCGAAGGTCGTCGGTTCAAATCCGGCTCCCGCAACCAGATTCGAGAAAAGGCCACTGTTAACACAGTGGCCTTTTTCTTTTGCGTCAAATTATGCGCTGATAGAAATTTCAAAAAAATCAACGACTAGCGCTTGACACCCTTTCTGGAAACTGTAGAATGCGCACCACTGACGCGGGATGGAGCAGCCTGGTAGCTCGTCGGGCTCATAACCCGAAGGTCGTCGGTTCAAATCCGGCTCCCGCAACCATATTCGTCAGAACAAACCCCGCCTGTGTAACAGCAGCGCGGGGTTTGTTGCTTCTCCCCTCCTGCTTTTCGCCCCCAAATTTTCCCGTCCTACAGCCAACCCGCAGGCTTGAGAGGTCGTGCCCAGGATGAACTATCTTTAACCCTGCCAGACCGCTGAAAACGCTCGAGGCCGGAGTAACATTGGATACGTTTTTCTAAGGGACTTTCACTTGGCCATACCTTTCCCTCACCTCGCGCTGCACGCCCGGGGAAATCCATGACTTCCCACAATCCCGAATCCCCGGTGCCGCTTGCCACAAAGCTGCCTGGCGCCGTACAACGTCTGCCCTTGCTGGAACGCATGAGCCGTTACCGCCAGCCCATCGGCCTGGTAGTGACCCTGGTGTTGTTCACCATGGCCTTGGTCGCCTGTCGCCACCTGTTGAGCGAGTTGGACATCTATGCCTTGCACGATGCCATGCTCAGCGTGCCGACCCAGTCTTTACTTGGCGCCTTGCTGGCAACCGTGCTCGGTTTCGTGATCCTGCTCGGTTACGAGTGGTCGGCCAGCCGCTATGCCGGCGTGAAACTGCCCGCGAGCAGCCTGGTGCTGGGCGGCTTCAGCGCCTTTGCCATAGGTAACGCCATCGGTCTGTCGATGCTTTCGGGCGGTTCGGTGCGCTATCGCCTGTATGCACGCCAAGGGGTTGGCGCAGGTGAAGTTGCACGGATGACCGTTTTTGCCAGCCTGTCACTGGGCTGCGCGCTACCGCCTCTGGCCGCCTTGGCGACCTTGAGCGACCTGCCGGCGGCCTCGGCCGCACTGGGTTTGGCGCCTGGCTTGCTGGCAGGTATCGCCACAGCCGTGCTGCTGGTGTGCAGCGTGCTGGTTTTCGGTCTATACCGCCGGCGTCTGGCTGAACAACCATTGGCCAACAACCTGCTGGTACAACTGGGCCGCCGCACGCTGCGCCTGCCCGGCGCACGCCTGGCGGCCCTGCAATTGCTGATCACCGCACTGGATGTCGCCGCTGCCGCCACCGTGCTGTATCTGCTACTGCCCGAAGCACCGCCATTCGGTGCCTTTATCCTGGTGTACCTGCTGGCCTTGGCCGCAGGTGTGCTCAGCCACGTACCGGGCGGCGTCGGGGTATTCGAAGCCATACTACTGGCGGCTTTTGCCGACCAACTTGGCGCGGCGCCGCTGGCAGCGGCACTGCTGCTGTATCGGCTGATCTACGTGGTGCTGCCGCTGCTGCTGGCCTGCGCGCTGCTACTGGCCAACGAGGCCCGGCGCCTGCTGTTCGCGCAACAGGCTATCAAGGCCGCTTCCGGGCTGGCGGCACCGATCCTTTCGATCCTGGTATTCCTGTCCGGGGTGGTGCTGCTGTTCTCCGGTGCCACGCCCGAAATCGACACCCGCCTGGAGCACATGGGTTTCCTGGTTCCGCACCGCCTGATCGATGCTTCGCATTTTGGCGCCAGCCTGATCGGCGTGCTGTGCCTGCTTCTGGCACAAGGCCTGCGCCGGCGCCTGTCCGCCGCCTGGCTACTGACCACCGTGCTGTTGTTGGTCGGTGCCCTGCTGTCGCTGCTCAAGGGCTTCGATTGGGAAGAGGCCTGCTTGCTGACCCTGACTGCCGCCCTGCTCGCCCTGTTCCGCCGTTCCTTCTACCGCCCCAGCCGCCTGCTCGAATTGCCATTCTCGCCGGTGTTTCTGGTAGCCAGCGCCTGTGTGGTCGGCGCATCGGTTTGGTTGTTGCTGTTCGCCTATCAGGATGTTCCCTACAGCCATCAGTTGTGGTGGCAGTTCACCCTCGATGCCGATGCCCCGCGTGGCCTGCGCGCCGCCATGGGCAGCGCCTTGCTGCTGGCGGCCGTGGCCCTGACTTGGCTGCTGCGTACCGCACCGCCGGTGATCCACTTGCCAGACGAAGAAGAGCTGCTGCGTGCCAACCGCATTCTGCTGGCATCCGACCAGCCAGATGGCGGCCTGGCGCTGACCGGTGACAAGGCGCTGCTGTTCCACCCTGGCAACAACGCCTTCCTCATGTACGCCCGTCGCGGTCGCAGCTTGGTGGCCCTGTACGACCCGATCGGCCCGGCCCAGGAGCGCGCCGAGATGATCTGGCAGTTCCGCGACCTGTGCGACCTGCACCATGCCCGCCCGGTGTTCTATCAGGTGCGCGCCGAGAACCTGCCGTTCTACATGGACATCGGCCTGACCGCGCTGAAGCTGGGTGAAGAAGCCCGGGTCGACTTGCGCCGTTTCGATCTCGAAGCCAAGGGCAAGGAAATGAAGGACCTACGCTACACCTGGAACCGTGGCGGCCGTGACGGCCTGAGCCTGGAAATCCACGAACCCGGTCATGCCCCGCTGGCAGAGCTGAAGGAAATTTCCGACGCCTGGCTTGGCGGCAAGAACGTGCGCGAGAAAGGCTTCTCGCTGGGGCGCTTCAGCCCTGAATACCTGCAGCATTTTCGCATTGCCCTGATCCGCTTCCAGGGCCGCCCGGTGGCTTTCGCCAACCTGCTGGAAACCCATGGCAAGGAACTGGCCAGCCTTGACCTGATGCGTGCGCACCCCGAGGCCCCGAAGCTGACCATGGAATTCATGATGATCGGCCTGATCTTGCACTACAAAAGCCATGACTACGCCCGCTTCAGCCTGGGCATGGTGCCGCTTTCCGGTCTGCAGCCGCGGCGTGGCGCGCCCTTGACCCAGCGCCTGGGCTCGATGGTGTTCCGCCGTGGCGAGCAGTTGTACAACTTCCAGGGGCTTCGACGCTTCAAGGACAAGTTCCAACCGGACTGGGAACCCCGTTACATGGCCGTGCCGGCCGGGCTCGACCCGCTGGTGGCACTGGCTGACACCGCCGCCCTGATCGCAGGCGGCCTGACTGGATTGGTGAAACGTTGATGATCCGACGCTTTTGGCTGTACCTGCTGGTTCCCCTGCTGTTGGCCGCCCTGGGAGGCGCGCTGGCGTTCTGGCTATGGACGCGCTCGGCTCCCGAGGCACGCCTGGAACAACTGAGCATCAATGACACCCACATTACCCGTGTGACCCCAGCCGTGCACCCCAAGGCCCGGGTGGCCATCGGCGTACCCCAGGACCAGGCGCTGACCGACAGGCAGCTGCTGGACCTGGCTCAGGCTGGCGAAGCGCAAGTGGTGCAGGTGATCCTGCCGCCCAATGACTGCAGCAAACAACAACAGGCCCTGGACCAGGCCTTGGGCCAGTTACCGGAGAAGCCGACCCTGGTTGCCGGTATCGGCCCTGGCGCCGCCCAGGCCTGGCGCTGGCTGGCCAGCCAGAACAACGACAAGGCGCGGGCGATTTCCGTGGGCTTCAGCCTGGAACAGCCGGGCTGCCAGACAGCGCTGCCGAAGTCGGCCGCCCACGGCCACTGGAACGTCGCCTGGAACGACAACCCGGATGACGCCAGCGCCGCCTTCGTGCGCGACCAGGCCAATGCCGAAACCAGCATCAGTGACTACGACATCCACCTGCCACAAGTGCTCAAGGCCCAACTGACCCAGGCCCTGGTCGGCCACGACGGCAATGCCCTGGCCATTCCGGTAGTCGAGGTGCCAGCCGGGCAGACCACCGACACGGTCACCCTGTTCCTTTCCGGTGATGGCGGCTGGCGAGACCTGGACCGCGACGTGGCCGGGGAAATGGCCAAGCTTGGTTACCCGGTGGTCGGCATCGACACGCTGCGCTACTACTGGCAACACAAGACCCCGGAACAAAGCGCCGCCGACCTGTCCGAGCTGATGCAGCACTACAGACAGAAGTGGGGCACCAAGCGCTTCGTGCTGACCGGCTATTCGTTCGGTGCCGACGTCCTGCCGGCGATCTACAACCGCCTGCCGGCCGAGGACCAGCAGCGTATCGACGCGGTGATGCTGCTGGCATTTGCCCGCAGCGGCAGCTTCGAGATCGAAGTCGAGGGCTGGCTGGGCAAGGAAGGCCAGGAAGCGCCAACCGGGCCGGAAATGGCCAAACTGCCGGCGTCCAAGGTGGTGTGTGTGTATGGCGTGGAAGAAACCGACGAGAGCGGTTGCACCGACAAGACTGCGGTGGGTGAACGCCTGAAGCTGCCAGGGGGGCATCACTTTGACGAAAACTACCCGGCACTGGCCAAGCGCCTGATCGGTGAGATCGAGACGCGCCAGGGCAAGTCGAGTGTGGCTGAGCAGAACTGATAAGGCTTGCGGCCCATTCGCGGGTAAACCCGCTCCCACAGGTACAGCGCAAGCTTTGAAAGCTATGCGCTCCCTGTGGGAGCGGGTACTGCCTTGAAATCTGTGTTGCCCTTCAGATCTCGACCTGGGTCCCCAGCTCGATCACCCGGTTCAGCGGCAGGTTGAAGAAGCGCAAGTTGCCGTTGGCATTCTTCAGCAGGAACGCGAACAGGTTGCCCCGCCAGCGCGACATCCCCTCCAGCCGTGAGGCGATCACGGTCTCGCGGCTGAGGAAGAAGGTGGTGCGCATCGGGCTGAAGTCCAGGTCTTCCAGGTGGCACAGCTTCAACGCCGCCGGCACGTCCGGTTCGTCCATGAAGCCGAAGTGCAGCAACACGCGGAAGAACCCATCGCCATAAGCCTCCACTTCAAAGCGCTCCTGTTCCGGCACGCGTGGCCGGTCCTCGCTGACCACCGTCAACAGCACCACCTGGCTGTGCAGCACCTGGTTATGCAGCATGTTGTGCAACAGCGCATGGGGCACCGCATCGGAGCGTGCCGTGAGGAACACCGCCGTGCCTTCGACCCGGTGCGGAGGCTGAATGCGGATACTGCTGATGAACAGCTGCAGCGGCAGCGCGCCTTCGTCGATGCGCTCCATCAGGATCTGCTTGCCGCGCTTCCAGGTGCTCATCAACAGGAACAGCACAGCGCCGGCCAGGACCGGGAAGGCCCCGCCCTGGATGATCTTCGGCACGTTGGCGGCAAAGAACAGCCCATCCACCAACAGGAAACCCATCAGGATCGGCACCGCCAGCACCGGCGGCCACTTCCATAGCAGCAGCATCACCGCCGCAACCAGGATGGTGGTCATCAGCATGGTACCAGTCACAGCCACGCCGTATGCCGCCGCCAGGGCACCGGATGACTCGAAACCGAGCACCAGCAGTACCACGCCGACCATCAGTGTCCAGTTGATCGCACCGATATAGATCTGCCCTTGTTCATCGCTGGAAGTGTGCTGGATCTGCATGCGTGGGATGTAGCCCAGCTGGATGGCCTGGCGGGTCAGGGAGAACGCCCCCGAGATTACCGCCTGCGAAGCGATCACCGTGGCCATGGTAGCCAGGCCGACCATCGGCAGCAGTGCCCAGCCCGGCGCCAGCAGGTAGAACGGGTTACGTGCTGCATCCGGCTCCTGCAGCAGCAACGCGCCTTGGCCAAAGTAGTTGAGCACCAGCGCCGGCAGCACCAGGGCAAACCAGGCCCGAGCGATCGGCTTGCGGCCAAAGTGGCCCATGTCGGCGTACAGCGCCTCGGCACCGGTCAGCGCCAGGACCACCGCGCCTAGAATGGCAACGCCCATGCCGGGGTGAACCACGAAGAAGTTGACCGCCCAGGCCGGGTTGAAAGCCTTGAGCACTTCCGGGCTCTGCGATATGCCGTACACGCCCAGCGAGCCCAGCGCCAGGAACCAGGTGACCATGATCGGGCCGAACAGCTTGCCGATCTTCTCGGTGCCGTGCTTCTGCACCAGGAACAGCGCCACCAGGATCACCAGCGAAATCGGTACAACCCAGTGATCGATACCATCAAACGCCAGGCCCATGCCTTCCACCGCCGACAGCACCGACACCGCCGGCGTGATCATGCTGTCGCCATAGAACAGCGAAGCGCCGATCAACCCGCACACCACCATCAACGTACGCAACCTCGGGTAGGCCGACGTGGCCCGCCGCGCCAGCGCGGTCAGCGCCATGGTGCCGCCCTCGCCCTGGTTGTCGGCGCGCAGGATGAACATCACGTACTTGAACGACACTACCCATAGCAGCGACCACAGGATCAGCGACAGGATCCCCAGCACGCCGTCATGGTTGACCGGCACTCCGTACCCGCCGCTGAAGACCTCCTTGAGGGTATACAACGGGCTGGTGCCGATATCGCCATAAACCACCCCGACCGCCGCCACGAGCAGGCTCAACGACCGCGTCGCACCCTGCTTCCCCTCGTGCCCGCCCTCGGCGTGACTGCTTGCCTGAACCATCGACCACTCCCGCAGACGGCCTTGCAAGGCCAGTAGAATTCCCGATGCGCCAGGTGATACTGATACTCCCGGCGCAATGGCGCGAAGCATAGCGCAGCGTTCGTCGCATTTCTGCTGGTCAAGCGACCCTGCGCTCGCTAGAATTGCGCACTTTTTGATCAGAGGCGCCAAAAGCGCCCGTCAAGATCGCCCCCGATTCCGGCCGGGCGACCTGCATTCAATACCGAGGTTAGTCATGTCCACCACGCCCGCCACCCCCAAGGTAGGTTTCGTAAGCCTGGGTTGCCCAAAAGCCCTGGTCGATTCCGAGCGCATCCTGACCCAGTTGCGCATGGAAGGCTATGAAGTCGTGCCCACCTACGAGGACGCCGACGTAGTGGTGGTCAACACCTGCGGCTTCATCGACAGCGCCAAGGCCGAGTCGTTGGAAGTGATCGGCGAAGCGATCAAGGAAAACGGCAAGGTCATCGTCACCGGCTGCATGGGTGTCGAGGAAGGCAGCATCCGCGACGTACACCCGAGCGTGCTGTCGGTCACCGGCCCGCAGCAGTACGAGCAGGTGGTCAACGCCGTGCACGAAGTGGTGCCACCACGCCAGGACCACAACCCGCTGATCGACCTGGTGCCGCCGCAGGGCGTCAAGCTGACCCCGCGCCATTATGCGTACCTGAAGATTTCCGAAGGCTGCAACCACAGCTGCAGTTTCTGCATCATCCCGTCGATGCGCGGCAAACTGGTCAGCCGCCCGGTCGGCGAAGTGCTGAGCGAGGCCGAGCGCCTGGTCAAGGCCGGGGTCAAGGAGATCCTGGTGATTTCCCAGGACACCAGCGCCTACGGCGTCGACGTCAAGTACAAGACCGACTTCTGGAACGGCCGCCCGGTCAAGACCCGCATGCTCGAGCTGTGCGAAGCCCTGAGCAGCCTGGGTGCCTGGGTACGTCTGCACTACGTGTACCCGTACCCGAACGTCGACGACGTGATCCCGCTGATGGCCGCCGGCAAGATCCTGCCGTACCTGGATATCCCGTTCCAGCACGCCAGCCCGAAAGTGCTCAAGGCCATGAAGCGCCCGGCCTTCGAAGACCGCACCCTGGCACGTATCAAGAACTGGCGCGAGCAGTGCCCGGAGCTGGTGATTCGCTCCACCTTCATCGTCGGCTTCCCGGGCGAGACCGAGGAAGACTTCCAGTACCTGCTGGACTGGTTGACCGAAGCCCAGCTGGACCGCGTGGGCTGCTTCCAGTACTCGCCGGTAGAAGGCGCCCCGGCCAACGACCTGGGCCTGGAAGAAGTGCCGGACGACGTCAAGCAGGACCGCTGGGACCGCTTCATGGCCCACCAGCAGGCCATCAGCGCCGCCCGCCTGCAACTGCGCATCGGCAAGGAAATCGACGTGCTGATCGATGAAGTGGAAGAGCAAGGTTCGGTTGGCCGCAGCTTCTTCGATGCCCCGGAAATCGACGGCAGCGTGTTCATCGATGGCGACCACGGCTTCAAGCCGGGTGACAAGGTACGTTGCCGCGTGGTGGATGCCGACGAATACGACATGTGGGCTGAACCCATCTAACGCAGCAGCAAACTGAAAAGCCCCTGCCCCGCCATTCCCCACAAGGAACTCCCGGGCCAGGGGCTTTTTCGTCAGAACGCGTGAAAAAGCATCAGGCCGCCCTCTGCATCCGGGCTGGCATCCGAGAAGCCTTTGACTGCATAGAGTTGCACTTTCCACTGCTGGTTGAGCTTGTGTGTCAGGAACAGGGTAAGTTCCTTGATCTGCGCGCCCGTCGAGACGACTTTCTGCCGCCAGTCGTAGGAGGCACCCGCCGAAGTGCCTGCAGCCACGGGCATGGCGAAGCCGAGACTGGCAAATATCGGGTCGTCGAAATCACTGTCGGGCGGGTCGCCGAACTTCTTCCAGCCCAAGGTCGCGAAACCGGTCACCGGGCCAAAGGCCTTGGCGATATCGACCTGGCCGGTGTAGTCGTATTCACCGGTGCCCAGGCACTGGTCTTCATCGGCAGTGGGGAATTTGACCTTGCCGATCAGGTCCAGCATCAGGCCACCGTCACTGCCGTCGAGCAGGGCGTAACCGGCGCTGGCAACCGTGTCTCCCAGCCCGCTTTCCACATCCCGGCAGCCACCGGGCAAGGGGTCACCATTCGGGCCCACTTCAGGGTTGGTGATGCGCAGCCAGGGCACAGTGACCTTGTAGGTCATTGGGCCGGTTTCATACTTACCGACCACGGGGACGTACCAGATTTCCGAGGTTGTACCCGTGCCATAGTCGCCACTTGAATAGTCCATGCCTATGGCGGCGCTGAAGGTATCGCCCAGGACCGACGCGCTGGCGCATGACAGCAAGCAGGCGAAAAGAGGGAGCGTGGGTCTCATCTGCACCTCGGTATCCCGGACGGGAAGGGTGATCGCACTTACCCAGCCTAGTTGCCTAATGCCCGGATCGCTCTGGATGCTCCACTTTTTCGGCTTTCTCTACTGTCTCGGGTCTTTCGACCTTTTCGACCTTCTCTACTTTCTCGACCTTCTCGACCTTCTCGACTTTCTCAGGCTTTTCGATCTTCTCGGCTTTCTCGATCTTCTCTACTTTTTCTACCTTCTCTACCTTTTCAACCTTCTCTGCTTTTTCAATTTTTTCCACCTTTTCGAGCTCGACCTTCTCTACCCGGTCAGAGCTTCCGCTATTGCTGCTCTCGGGTCGCTCCATGGTGTCGACATGTTCCGACTTTCCGGACTTGTCCACGCGTTCAGTACCGTCCCGACCACTGGAATCGTCAACACCGCCGTGCCCGCTGTGGTCATCACTGCTTTCAATGCGATCACTGGTCGCATCGCGTCCGCCATGCCCGCTATTGCTGGAACCTTCAGCGTCACGGGTGCCGTGCCCGCTGCCACGCCCCGAATGCCCTCTGTCCGGGTTGTCGGCACGGCCGTCATCGAACTCCACGCGGGTTGCCCGCAGCTCGTGCTTGCCATTGAACACCCCGCTCACCCGCACACGTTGATCGAGCGCCAATGCCGCGGGCTGCTTGCCGACGATCACGGTACCCTGCCCCAGCGTCACCTTGATGCCTGCCACCACCAGTTGTTGAGCGTGGCTGCGCTGTACCAGCCCCTCGATCACCGCCGTCTGCACACGGCCAGCAAAAGGCAGGCTCGGGTCTGGGCGGGTTTGCGCCACTTCCAGCTGGCGTCCGGTCCACTGCCCACGTACCAGCACTTCCCTCGCAGGTGCCACACGGGTTCCCAGCTTCAGCCCCTGGAGGCTGCCAGCACGGTCTACCGCACCGATGGCACTGGCCTCCCTGAGCCCCGGCGCCCGCTCGATACGGCTGGCTACCACTTCACCCTTGGCATCGCGCAGGCCACTGACCCTGACCGGCTCGCCCGGGCGCAACCCTTCAGCCACCCGCGCCCCTGCAGCAAGCCGCACGGGTTGGCCCATGACCCGCAGGGGGGCCGATGCATTGGGCAGTGCCGTCAGCGGCCCTTCGTAAACGTTGAGGATCGAGATGCGCCCTGCTTGCAGGCCGCGTTTGCCGGCAAATGCCTCAACCGCGACAACCTGGCCGATTGCCAGGTGAGCGCTACTGGCAGGCGCACCGTTTTCACTCACCGGTACGTCCTTGCCAAAGTGCACTTCCAGGCCATTGACGCAAATCGAGGCGAACCCGGTGATGGTGCCGACGATGCCCGTGCCACCGGTACCGCCCGGGCGCAGGATCGGTGCGCCGGTACCGCCTGCCCCGCCGTGATCGATGAAGGTGCCGTCCACACCGTCGGCCACCGCACCGGTCCCACCCGTGCCGCCGGGACGCTGCGGCAGCGGCGCACCGGTGCCACCCACTCCGCCGTTTTCGCTGCGTACACCGGTACCACCGACACCGCCCGTCCTGGCCCCGGTACCACCAATACCGCCGGGAAACTGCAAGCCCGCCGCCCTCGCCATACCCACTTCGTCACGGCTGACACATACCGGTGCTGCGGCCACCTCGGCAGGCGCCACCAGGTTCAGCCCGAAACCCAGGACCAGTGTGACCACACTGAGGCAGCGCGCGAGGGAAGTCATGGGTCGGGTGTCTTCGACAAATCGGGGTCGGTAGTTTCAGTGTAGAAATAAAGCCCTACCGTGATACGGTGACGTTGCTCGGCGCTGGGCACATCGGCATCTTCCAGGTCTGATGCAAGCCGGCTGAAGGCAAGCAGCATCTGCATACCGTCCTTGTCCACCGCTGCACGCAAATGGTCGACGCTGGCCGAGCTCAAGGCGTCGTAGTGCACACTGCGTTCAAAGAACGGCTGGCCGTCCCCACTCAGGTTGTGCACTGCTGCGCAGGCATGGTCATGCAGGTTGTGCCCAAAGTACGCGGCCTTTTCGTCGAAGCCCTTCTGCGGCACGAATGCCTGGGCTTCCAGGTGGACACAGTCCTGGTCGTCGAGCCGGACGATACCCAGGCGCAACCACTCATCCAGCACCACCCGCCCGCGGATGTCGGTGCTGATCTTCGCCACCAGCGCATCGAAGGAACGATCGCCGCCAACGCTCGCCAGACGCGGCAACGGCAGCGCCTGGCCAGGCTCCGAGCAGAACGGCTTGCCAGTGGTCCACATATTGACCAACTGTGCACCTAATGTAATGTTTTCCGGCAGCGCGGCGAGCGACGCCCCCCCCTCGCTACGCAAACGCCGGACATCCTTGCGATGCACGCCCGTGAGCAGGCTGATGCGGCTGTCGGTCGGCACTGTACCGTCCAGGCGAAACTCGCGATGCGCTACATCGACGAACACTTCCTTGAGCAGGTCGGCGAACATCGTGTAGGTGACCCCTTTGCGCAGCATCAGGCGCACCAGAGGACGCATGACACGCCGCAGTGCGCTTAACATCGAAGGGGGGATGGTAGGCGATTGCATTGAGCGCATTCCTTGACAGATGAACCCAGTATACGACGCGGGAAAAGATCCCACACCAACTGTGACCATATCCCTGACGAGATGAGGGATAGTCGTCGGCGCTCATTGCATTCGCGTTGAGTGGGGCTGCCGTGTATCCGAACCTGGCCTCATACAGGCCCGCCCCGTGGGCGCTGCATGAGACCGTTCAGAGCCAGTCAGCTCCTGCTGTTGTCATCACCCGGTTCGCCACCCAGATGGTCGCCACGATCATCACCAGGTTCACCACCAACGTGATTGCCGTGGTCATCGCCAGGCTCACCGCCAACATGATTGCCATGATCGTCCCCGGGCTCACCGCCAACGTGATTGCCATGATCGTCACCGGGCTCACCGCCAACGTGATTGCCGTGATCGTCCCCAGGCTCACCGCCAACGTGATTGCCATGATCGTCACCGGGCTCACCGCCAACGTGATTGCCGTGATCGTCCCCAGGCTCACCGCCAACGTGATTGCCATGATCGTCACCCGCTTCAGCGTGGTTGCCGCTGCGCCCAGAGTTCGAGGAGCCGTCATGGCCGCGCCCACTGTTGCCGGCATGGCCATCTCCATCCCCACCAGCGCCGTGGCCGCCGCCCTCACCGCCATGGCCGCCACCACCACCGCCGTGACCACCACCGCCACCACCGTGGCCACCACCGCCACCGCCACCGCCATGGCCTCCACCGCCACCACCGTGGCCACCGCCGCCACCACCATGGCCTCCACCGCCGCCACCGTGACCACCGCCGCCGCCATGGCCACCACCACCCCCACCATGGCCACCGCCGCCACCTCCGTGACCGCCTCCACCACCACCATCCTTGGCGTAGGCGCTGGAGCCATTGGAAATCGAGTCAGGGACCAGAACGATGGAAGTCGACAGCACGCCAGCAACGGCAGCCGCCAATATCGCTTTTTTGAACAGCACATGGATTTGCATATTTCGTCTCCAGGTCGTCGCCGTGAGAAACGCCAAATCAAGCCGGGAATCCTGTGTCAGGTTCTTGCTTTTCATTATGTGGGAATTTTTCCCACAGAAAATTAATAGACCGCCAAACCCCGAGATTCAAGCAGCGCACGGAGAAGCCGACCGGTGGTTGGCCTGCTATGTTTGCCTTATCGTCATGGAGGAACACCGGCATGCATTCGGTACTGACGCTGCAAACCCCGCGCTTGAGTGACTACGGCGAACTGGTACAGGTGTGGGAGGACTCTGTACGCGCCACCCACGACTTCCTGCCGGATTGCTACATCGTCTTGCTGCGCGACCAGGTGCTGCGTCGCTACCTCGATGCAGTGATGCTGATCTGCTGCAAGGACCGCCAGCGCATCTGCGGCTTCGCCGGGGTCGCCAACGGGCGCATGGACATGCTGTTCGTCGCACCGGAGTACCGTGGCAAAGGGGTTGGCAAGCGCCTGCTGCACTATGCGATCGACGAACTGAATGCCGAGCGCCTGGACGTCAATGAACAGAACCCGCAAGCCTTGGGCTTCTACCTGCATGAGGGCTTCGAGGTGATCGGCCGTTCGGAAACCGACGGCCTGGGGCAACCCTACCCGCTGCTGCACATGCGCCTGCGCAAAACGGCGTAAATGACACAGATTCCCAGCCCCTCTGCCGCGCGGGCAGGTACAATGCAGGTCTTTCCCTGCCTTTGCGAATTGCCCTCATGTCCGAACCCGTCCGCCTGTCCAAACGCCTTATCGAGCAGCTTGGCTGCTCCCGCCGCGAGGCCGAGCTGTATATCGAGGGCGGCTGGGTCACGGTCGATGGCGTGGTGGTCGAGCAACCGCAGTTCAAGGTCGAGCAGCAGCGCGTCGAACTGCTGCCGGGTGCCCGTGCCGAAACGCTGGAACCGGTAACCCTGCTGCTGAACCAGCCGGCCAGCGTGGACAGCGAGACCGCCCGCGCCAGCATGAACATGAGCAACCTCAGCGAAGCCCACCGCGAAGGCGTGCGCGCACTGCACGGGCATTTTGCCCGGCAGGCCTGCGTGGCGCCGCTGGAGCGCGGTGCCAGCGGCCTGCAGGTATTCACCCAGGACTGGCGGGTAACCCGCAAGATCGACGCCGACCTGCGCCGCCTGGAACAGGAATTCATCGTTGAAGTGCGCGGCGAGACCACGCCCCAGGCGCTGGAACGCCTGGCGCGCGGTGCCACCCGCAATGACCGCGAGCTGCCTAAAGCCAAGGCCAGCTGGCAGAACGAAACCCACCTGCGCATGGCCCTGAAAAACCCGCAGCCAGGGCAGATCGCCGAGCTGTGCGCCTACCTGCGCCTGGAGCTGGTAGGCATGCGCCGCATTCGCCTGGGTGGCGTATCGATGGGCAAGTTGCCCCTGGGCCAGTGGCGCTACCTGGCCACTACCGAACGTTTCTAAGCAATACGCCGCGCCACAGGTGCGGCACCTGAACAGGATTCTGCAACAATGAACCACAACGACGTCCTGCGCAGCCTGCGCTACATGCTCAAGGTGAATGACGCCAAGATGGCCGAAATCATCGGGCTATCCGGCCTCGACGTGCATCCCCTGGTGCTGGCCACCTACCTGAAGAAGGAAGACGAGGAAGGCTTCGTGCGCTGCCCGGAACGGGTCATGGCGCACTTTCTCGACGGCCTGGTGATCCACCGCCGCGGCAAGGATGACAGCCGCCCGCCGCAGCCGATCGAGCTGCCGGTGACCAACAACCTCATCCTCAAGAAGCTGCGGGTGGCCTTCGAGCTCAAGGAAGACGACCTGCATGCGATCCTCAAGTCGGTCAACTTCCCGGTCAGCAAGCCCGAACTCAGCGCACTGTTCCGCAAGGCCGGCCATGACAACTACCGCCCGTGCGGCGACCAGTTGCTGCGCAACTTCCTCAAGGGCCTGACCCTGCGCGTGCGCGGCTGATTGGCCATGCAGCATTCGGTTACCCCGGTCGGCATCATCCGCTCCTGTTTCAAGGAGAAGTTCGCCATCCCGCGCCAGCCGCAACTGGCGCCCGCCGCACGCGGCGTGCTCGAGCTGCTGCCGCCGTTCGACCAGGGCGATGCGGTCGAGGGGCTGGAACAGGTCAGCCATGTCTGGCTGCTGTTCCTGTTCCACCAGGCACTGGAAGACAAACCCCGCCTGAAGGTGCGGCCACCACGCCTGGGTGGCAACAAGAGCATGGGTGTGTTCGCCACCCGCGCCACCCACCGGCCCAATGGTATCGGCCAGTCGGTGGTGCGCCTGGAAGGCGTGGAGCCAGGGCGCCTGCTGCTGTCTGGTATCGACCTGCTCGACGGTACGCCGGTGCTGGATATCAAACCGTATGTGCCTTACGCCGATAGCATCGCTGGCGCCAACAACCAGATGGCCAGCCAAGCGCCTGCCGCGATCGCCGTGCAGTGGGGCGACAACGCCCTGCCCCAGGCCCGCGAACATGCACTGCGCCTGGGTGAACCGCTGGTGGAGCTGATCGAGCAATGCCTGGCGCAGGACCCACGGCCGGCCTACCAGGTGCCGCCGGCCGAGCGGGTGTATGGGGTGAAGTTCTGGGATGTGCAGGTGCGCTGGCACTACCCGCAACCGGACGTGATCCGGGTGCTGGAGGTGGTGCTGGCCTGAAGGCTGTGCGCAGGCCTTGTGGGAGCGGCCTTGTGTCGCGAAAGGGCTGCGCAGCAGCCCCGGCAATCTTGCAGGATGGCTGATATCCCGGGGCCGCTGCGCGCCCCTTTCGCGACACAAGGCCGCTCCCACAAGGAACCGTGCGCCGCACAGACATGAAAAAGGCGACCCTGAGGTCGCCTTTTTCTTTTCACCATCCCGCGATCAGCGAGCCGGGCCTTCAGCCACGCCCAGGTCGTCGGTCGGACGGGTATCGACCAGCGGCGCACCACCGGAGGCCAGCTCCGATGCCAGCTTGTCGTTGTCCATTTCCTTCACCCACTTGGCCACGACCACGGTGGCAACGGCGTTGCCAACCAGGTTGGTCAGCGCGCGGGCTTCGGACATGAAGCGGTCGATGCCGAGGATCAGCGCCAGGCCGGCAACCGGCAGGTGGCCAACGGCCGACAGGGTGGCGGCCAGGACGATGAAGCCCGAACCGGTAACACCGGCAGCACCTTTGGAAGCCACCAACAGCACCAGCAGCAAGGTGATCTGGTGAGTGATGTCCATGGTGGTGTCAGTGGCCTGGGCGATGAACACCGCAGCCATGGTCAGGTAGATCGAGGTGCCATCGAGGTTGAACGAGTAACCGGTCGGGATCACCAGGCCAACCACCGACTTCTTCGCACCCAGGCGCTCCATCTTGGCCAGCATGCGTGGCAGGGCCGACTCCGAGGACGAAGTGCCCAGCACGATCAGCAGTTCTTCACGGATGTAGCGGATCAGCTTGAGGACACTGAAGCCGTGGGCGCGGCAGATACCGCCCAGCACCACCAGCACGAACAGCAGGCAGGTGATGTAGAAGCAGGCCATCAGGTAGCCCAGTTGCACCAGCGAGCCAACGCCGTACTGGCCGATGGTGAAGGCCATTGCACCGAAGGCACCGACCGGGGCCAGTTTCATGATCATGTTGATGATGTTGAACATGACATGGGCGAAGCGGTCGATCATGTCCAACACCGGCTTGCCATAGCTGCCCAGGCGGTGCAGGGCGAAGCCGAACAGCACGGAGAACATCAGCACTTGCAGGATGTCGCCGTTGGCGAAGGCGCCGACCACGGTGTTCGGGATGACGTTAAGCAGGAAGCCGACAGTGGTCTGCTGCGCGCCGGCGGCGGCGTAGGCAGCCACGCTGCTGGCGTTCAAGGTGCTGACATCGATGTGCATGCCAGCGCCCGGCTTGACCACGTTGACAACGACGAGGCCGATGATCAGGGCGACCGTGGAGACGATTTCGAAGTACAGCAGCGCGTAGCCGCCGGTCTTGCCGACCGACTTCATGCTCTGCATGCCGGCGATGCCGCTGACCACGGTGCAGAAGATGATCGGGGCGATGACCATCTTGATCAGTTTGACGAAGCCGTCTCCCAAGGGTTTGAGGGCGACGCCCGTCTCCGGATAGTAGTGGCCGAGCAGGATACCGATGGTGATGGCGACCAACACCTGGACATACAGGGATTTGTACAGCGGCTGACGTGTCGTCATGGCTAATTTTCCTCAAGTGTGCCGGTTCACCCTTCCCAGGGCGATGGGGCACCTGAATCGCTAACCCTCCTGCACCCGGAGGGATTTGTCGTTGTGTTCGAGCTGCCTGGGCAGGCCTCTGCGAGGATCAATAGCAAGGGTGGTGCCAAAATGCCCACGAAGGGTGCAAGTGCCGTATTTGCGAGGGATAAACGCCCAACGACGGGGCGAATTGCCTGAGGAAGGCTGGCGGATTTCCGCCCGGTGGCGGGATTTGTACAGGGGCATTGGCGGGAATCCGCCCATTGTGGTTTGCCTGTGCCGGCCTCTTCGCGGGTAAACCCGCTCCCACAGGAACCGCACAGGGCTCGAGTGCAGTGCACCCCTGTGGGAGCGGGTTTACCCGCGAAGAGGCCGGCCAAGCCAGCAAATCACTCGAGGTTGAAGGTGATCCTGAACGCCGCGCCCCCCAGAGGAGAATCCCCCAGGCTCAGCTCGGCGTCATAGCTGTCGACGATATCCTTGACCACCGCCAGCCCGATCCCCTGCCCCGGGTGCTGACTGTCCAGCCGCTCCCCACGCTCCAGAATCCGCTCGCGCTGGTGCGCCGGCACCCCCGGCCCGTCGTCCTCGATGCACAAGGTCAACCGCCCAGGCGCCTGCTCCAGGCTCACGCGCACCTGGCCCAGGCTCAGGCGGTAGGCGTTCTCCAGCAGGTTGCCCAGCAGCTCCAGCAACGCGCCCTGCTCCATCGGCACCTGCGCCGCATCGGGCAGTTGCAGGGTCACGTCCACCCGCTTGTCCCGGTACACCTTGGCCAAGGTGCTGCACAGGCTTTCGAGCAACGGCCGCAGCAACACGCTGTGACGTACCAGGCCGCTCTTGCGCAGGCTGGCGCGTTGCAACTGGTAGTCGATCTGCTGGCTCATGCGCTCGATCTGGCTCTGCAGCACGCGCGCCTGCTCGCGCTCGCCGCTACGCTGCTGCAGGCTTTCGCCCACCCCTTGCAACACCGCCAGCGGCGTCTTCAGGCTGTGCGCCAGGTCATCGAGCGAATCACGGTAGCGCTGACGCTGCTCGCGCTCGCTGCGCAACAGGCGGTTCAGCGAGCCGGTCAGGCGCAGCAGCTCCCGTGGGTGTTCGCCGCTCAGGCCATCCCGCACTCCCGACTCCACATCGTCCAGCTCGCGGCTGAGCCGGCGCAACGACCGCAAGCCCCAGGTCAAACCGGCCCACAGCAGCACCAGCAGCGCCAGCAAGGCCGCGCCAAAGCCCAGGTAGAGCTTTTCGCGCAGGCCATCAAGGGTGTGCTGGTACTCGCGCACAGGTTGCAAGGCAACGATGCTGTAGGCGGCGCTCTGGCCACCCAGCAGCTTGATCTCGACGTCGTACACAAAGAACTCTTCGCCGTCGGCCTGGTGAATGCGGGCGAATTCGTTGCCGCGGCCGTCGTAGCGCGGGCGGTAGTTGATGTTTTGCGCGGCGGTTGCCCGCGACTGCCAGACCAGCTTGCCGTCGCGGTCGAAGATATAGCCGAGCAGGCCGGTGTACGGCAGGTTGTAGCGCTCGTCCGGCAGCAGCGTCGGCATCTGCAGTTGGCCGTGTTCGATACGCGCTGCGGAAATCAGCGTGGTCACATCCGAGGCCAGGCGTTGTTCGATCGACTCCTGCAGGGCCAGGCTGAAGGCCTTCTGCAAGGCCGGCAGCAACGCCAGCATGAACAGCAGCGCCAGCACCGCGGCCGCCAGCATCAGGCGCACCCGCAGCGAACGGATCATCGGCAGCGCTCGGTGAACAGGTAGCCCAGGCCACGCACGGTGTCGATCGGTTTGAAGCCGTGCTCGCCCTCGAGCTTGCGCCGCAAGCGGCCGACCAGCACTTCGATGACATTGGGGTCGCGTTCCTCGTCACCTGGGTACAGCTGCTCCATCAGGCGGTCCTTGGCCACCACCTGCTGGTGATGGCGCATGAGGTATTCGAGGATGCGGTATTCGTAGGCGGTCAGGGCCAGGGGCTGCTCGTCCAGCGTCGCCTGCTTGCGGTTGAGGTCGAGCACCAGCGGGCCGGCGGCAATGGTCGACTGGGTGAAGCCGCTGGAGCGGCGCAGCAGGGCGTTCAGGCGTGCCTCGAGCTCTTCGAACTGGAACGGCTTGACCAGGTAGTCGTCGGCACCGGCGGCCAGGCCCTCGACCTTGTCCTGCCAGTTGCCGCGGGCGGTGAGGATGAGAATGGGGAAGGTCTTGTCCTGGCTGCGCAGGCGCGTAATCAGTTCCAGCCCGCTGATGCCGGGCAGGCCCAGGTCGATGATGGCCAGGTCGAAGTGGTATTGCCCGGCCTGGTACAGCGCCTCCTCGGCATCGGCGACCGCCTCGACCACATGGCCGCCTTCGCCCAGGCGGGTGTAGAGGTGATGGCGAAGCAGGGCTTCGTCCTCGACCACCAGCAGTTTCATGTGCAGCTCCTTGATATGTATTGCCTGTACCGGCCCTTTCGCGGGTAAACCCGCTCCCACAGGTACTGCACAGGTTTGAAGAACTGCGCGATCCCTGTGGGAGCGGGTTTACCCGCGAAGAGGCCGGTACAGGATAACCCGGCTCGCCCGTCAGAACTTGTAGCTTGCAGCCAGGTAGGTCTGCGCGCTGCTGGTCAGGCGCAGGGTGCCGTCCTTCGGCCCGCCGTGCGCACCCACTTCGGTAGCAGCATTGGTACGCAGGTAACGGTAGCCCAGTTCCACAGAAGCCTTGTCGGTGATGTCCTGGATCACGCCGGCCTGCAGGCCATAGGCGTAACCGTAGTCGGTATCCCGGCTGGCCCCCGGCGAGTCCTGGGTCAGCTTGGTCACGCCCAGGCTGCCGCCGCCGAACAGCTTGGTGGTATCGCCCACCGGCAGGAACAGGTCGTAGCTGCCCAGCAGGTTTTCCTGGCGCAGCTTCAGGCCGCTGTGGTCGCCCGAGACATTGTCGTAAGTCATGTAGTAGCGGCCCTGGTCATTGATCTTGCCCACTCGCACGCCCCAGGTGTCGTCCTTGCCAATGATGCCGTCGGCGTTGAGGTGGTCGGTGTTGCGCTGCAGCAGGCCGGACTTGCGAACCTTGTCGCTGGTCTGGCCGTAGGTCAGGCTGGCGAAGTTGTCGTCAGCGGCCTGTGCGGTGGTGATGCCAGCGGCGCAGACGGCCATGGCGGCAAGCAGGGTGTTGAAGGTTTTCATGGCTGGATACTCCAGTTGAGTGCGCTGTTTCGGTCTGGAAGCTAGAGTAAGCAGGGCACCCTGAACCGCGACTGAACCCTGGCTGAACCCCGGCTGAACGAACCGTTTGAAGAACAAGGAGTAGTGACCATGCGCGCCCTGCTGGCCTTGACCCTGATGTGCAGCGCCGCCCTCGCCCAAGCGGCGGTACAAACCCGCGAGATCCCCTACCAGGACGCCGACGGCAATCGCCTGGTCGGCTACTACGCCTATGACGACGCCATCGAAGGCAAGCGCCCCGGCATTGTCGTGGTGCATGAATGGTGGGGGCTGAACGACTATGCCAAGCGCCGCGCCCGCGACTTGGCAGCACTGGGCTACAACGCCCTGGCCATCGATATGTATGGCGACGGCAAGCAAACCGAGCACCCTGCCGACGCCAAGGCATTCATGACAGCAGCGATGAAAGACCCCAAGGCCGCGGAGCGGCGCTTCGATGCCGGTCTGGAGCTGCTCAAGCTGCAGCCCAATACCAACAAGCACCAGTTGGGGGCAGTGGGTTACTGCTTTGGCGGCAAGGTGGCGCTGGATGCCGCGCGGCGAGGGGAAAAGCTCGATGGCGTGGTGAGCTTCCACGCCCCGCTGGGTACGCAGACACCGGCCAGGCCGGGCGTGGTGCGGGCCGATATCCTGGTGGAGCATGGTGCGGCGGACACGCTGGTGACCGAGCAGCAGGTGGAAGCGTTCAAGGCGGAGATGGATGCAGCCAAGGTCAACTACCAGTTCGTCAGTATTCCCGGGGCCAAGCACGGGTTCAGCAACCCGGATTCGGACCGCATGGGGCACGGCGAACATGGTGGGCCGGATATTGCCTACAACAAGGCGGCGGACGAGAGCTCCTGGGCGGATATGCAGGCGTTCTTCAAGAAGGTGTTCAAGTAAGGATTGCCGGGGCCGATGTGGGAGCGGCCTTGCGTCGCGAAAGGGGCGCGAAGCGGCCCCAGGATCTCAGCCGTTCTGCAAGATAGCCGGGGGCGCTGCGCGCCCCTTTCGCGACGCAAGGCCGCTCCCACAAGGATGCATTGCCACGCTGGCTCCCTTAGTGCCCGTACAGCTGGCACAATACCCCCATGAACACACTCCCCGCCTGCTGCGCCCCGCTCCAGCACCACTGGCCCCTGCCCCACCCCCTACCCGGCGCGGTGCTGGTCAGTTGTGCCTTCGACCCCGCCCATCTGGCACCCGACGACTTTCAGCGCGCCGGCGTCGTGCCAGGCGCCAGCCTGCAGCGCTCGGTGGCCAAGCGCCAGGCCGAGTACCTGGCCGGCCGGGTATGTGCCCGCGCCGCGCTGCAGCGCCTGGACGGCCGTGACTACGTGCCCGGCACCCACGAGGACCGCTCACCCATCTGGCCCGCCGGCATCCACGGCTCGATCACCCACGGTAAAGGCTGGGCTGCCGCCGTGGTTGCTGCCGAGGCCAGTTGCCGGGGCCTGGGCCTGGATCAGGAAGCGTTACTGGATGACCAGCGTGCCGAGCGGCTGATGGGCGAAATCCTCACCCCGCCCGAGCTCGAACGCCTCGACCGCAGCCAGCTCGGCCTTGCCGTCACCCTGACCTTCTCGCTGAAGGAAAGCCTGTTCAAGACGCTCTACCCGCTGACCCGCCAGCGCTTCTACTTCGAGCACGCCGAAGTGCTGGACTGGTCCGCCGACGGCCTGGCCCGCCTGCGCCTGCTCACCAACCTGTCGCCGCAGTGGCGGCATGGCGCCGAGCTGCAGGGCCAGTTCTGCCTGCAGGACGGCCATCTGCTCAGCCTGGTCAGCGTCTGACCTCACAGCGGTGCCTGCTGCCGTGGCCAGTTCAGGCTGAAGCAGGCGCCACCCAGCGCGGCGCTGCACCCCACTGTGGCTCGGCCCGCGTGCCAGTAGATGATCCGCCGCACGATCGACAAGCCCAGGCCATGCCCGCCCGAAGCGCGGGTACGGCTGTCGTCGAGGCGGGTGAACGGTGTGAAGATACGGTCCCAGACGCCCTCGGGGATCCCCGGGCCGTCATCCTCCACATCGATGCGGCAGCGTTGCTGCCCCAACTGGTAGCTCAGGCGCACCTCGGCCTCGGCGTGGCGCATGGCGTTGCCCACCAGGTTCTGCAGCGCCCGGTGCAGGTAGCGCGGTTCGGCTTCGACCCAGGCGCCTCCGCCATCGGCACCCTGGCACTCACCGCGCACCACCCTTACCTCGGCACGCAACGGCGCGAGTTCTTCGATCACCCGGTCGAGCAAGGCATCCAGGTCTACCCGCTCGAACTTCAGCGCCGGTGCGCCCTGCTCCAGGCGGGCGTAGGTGAGCATCTCGTCGACCAACTTGTCGAGGTCCTGGATATCGCCGTCCATGCCCGCCAGGTGCTTGGCCCGGGCCTGCTCGGTGGTGGCACTTTCGATCATCTCCAGGCCAAAGCGCAGACGTGCCACTGGCGTGCGCAGCTCGTGGGAAACTGCCCGCACCAGTTCGCGCTGCATGGTCAGCGAGCGCTGCAGGTGCTCGGCCATGCCGTTGAAGGCCGCAGCCAGACGCCCCACCGAGTCGGCGCCGCCGGCGGGCACGCGGGTGTCCAGGCTGCCTTGGGCGATGCGCGTGGCGGCAATCTCCAGGCCCGACACGCGCCGCTCCAGTTGGCGTACCAGCAGGTAGACCACCAGGCCGATCAGGCACAGACCAAGAAAGGTTATCAGGATCAGCAACTGCGGCGGATAGGGGTTGAGCTGGTACAGCGGGCCGATTTCCAGCACCCAGGGCGAACCCGCCAGCCCGGCGAACACACGGATCGAGTCGCCATCCTTGCCCAGGGCCATGACCGTATCGCCCTCCTCGACCCGGCGCCGCTGGTCATCGTCCAGGCTCACCCGCTCGATGCGCTGCAGGGCCACGCCAAAGCCGAAGCCCTTTTCTTTCTTGATCTGTGCCAGGCGCTGCTGCTGTTCAGTCACCGGGTAGCGCACCAGTTCGTCGGCCAGCAGATAGAGGGTGGCCCGCGCCAGTTGCTCGCTGATCTGTTTGATCTGCGCTACCAGCATCAAGTCTTCCTGGCCGACCTTGCGCAACACCTGGGCCGCATGCGGGCCGGTCTTCTCGACCACCACCAGGCCGCGGTACAGGCGCGCCCGCTGGCCGCCATCGAGTGTGCGCGCGGTCATGGGCTGCAGCGCCAGTGGCACGCCGAGCAGGCGCTCCCAGATCAGCAGCGAGCGCTTGCGCTCGGTATCGTTCTGCAGCGCCAGGTTGTCGGCCATCAGGCTGAAGGTGCCCTGGGCCAGGCCTTCGCGGTGCTGGGCGGCACGTACTTCGTTGACCAGGTGCAGGCTGAGTACACCGAGCAGGGCTACCAGCACCAGCACGGCCAGCATGCCGCCATAGATGCGCAGGAAGATCGAATTGTTCATGAAGCCTCGCCGACGAACAGGTAGCCCTTGCTGCGAAGGGTCTTGATCAGCCTTGGCTGGAGCGGGTCGTCGCCGATCTTTGGGCGGATCTTGGAAATGCGTATGTCGATGGAGCGGTCCTGCCCGTCGTAGCCGACCCCACGTAGCGCGGTGAAGATCTGCTCGCGCGTCAGCACCCGGCCGGCGTTGCTGGCCAGCAGCCAGAGCAGGTCGAATTCGGCGCCGGTCAGCTCTATCAGCTGTTCGCCCAGGCGCGCCTCGCGCAGGCGATTGTCGATGCGCAGCGCGCCGAAGGCCAGGTCCTGGCGCTTGCTGTCCGGTGCTTCGCTGCGGCGCAGCAGTGCCTGGATACGCGCCAGGAGGAGCCGTGGGCGTACGGGTTTGCAGACATAGTCATCGGCCCCAAGGTCCAGGCCCTGGACCTGGTCGAGTTCATCGCTGCGGGCGGTCAGCATGAGGATCGGGCCGGGGTACTGGCTGCGCACCCGACGACAGATGCTCAGACCGTCCTCGCCGGGCAGCATCAGGTCGAGAATGACCAGGTCAGGCTGGCTGTCGACGATGCGCCGCGCGGCGCGAGCGCCATCGCCCTCGACGCTGATTTCGTAGCCGTTGGCCTGCAGATACTCGGCGGTGAGCTCGGCCAGGCGCTGGTCGTCTTCGACAATGAGAATGCGGGGTGCGGGGTGGTCCATGGCTTGTGCCTATGTTTGTTGTTTTTCTATGGCCTGTGCCGGCCTATTCGCGGGTGAACCCGCTCCCACAAGGACCGCACCGCTTTCGAACCCTGTGCAGTACCTGTGGGAGCGGGTTCACCCGCGAAAGGGCCAGCACAGGCAACATAACCCTTTAACCAAAAAGCAACATCCCCTCGGAATACTACGGCTGCCATCCGGTACTGCCAACCTGCCAGCAGCCCCTCGACTGAACCGTTTTTTGTGATAGGGTTCGCGCCCGAAAAATTCTGCCCCGGGGCAGCAAGACGCAGAAAAATACTGCAAACCACTTGGCACAAGGCCTACAGCGAATACCCACCATTCACTCACAAAGTACGCACAAGTTATCCACAGGCGCTCGCCTTGCAAAGCCCCCGATACCGCATTATCTTGTATCCCGATCGCAGCGAACCACTAGATATAGGGTTTCGTGCAAAATCACACACAAAAGTCAACCCGCAAAATCAGGCGATTTTTCGGGTGAACTTCAAGTGATTCCAGCAGCCAAACCGCTCCTGCGGAGGGCGACCGAGGCAAGCCCCTCCAGGGCCTTGTTCGGGTATGGGTGTTGCAGGCCAGGCCTGACATCCATCAGCAACAGTTTTTGGGCCCGGCCCAGAACCTTTGACTTCGGCCAGGGAGCGGCGAGCCATTGCCCCTTATTCCTGAGTCTGTCCCGAAGTTGGTACGCCCGCGCGGGCGGATGCGCATGCATTGCCCATCCCCGCCAGGCCATCGAGCAAGTGGACGGAACGGTGGGCGCCCAAAAGGCGCCTGAACAATATAGAAACTGTGGAGACACCCACCCATGCAAACCGACACAACTCGCGAGAACCCGCAGGCCAAGGTGCCGCAGGCCGCCGATTCCAACCAGGATCTGGCCGCCACCGCTCCCGGCCAACTGCGCGTGATCAAGCGTAACGGCACTGTCGTCCCCTACACCGACGACAAGATCACCGTGGCCATCACCAAGGCGTTCCTCGCAGTTGAAGGCGGCACCGCCGCCGCTTCGTCGCGCATCCACGACACCGTCGCGCGCCTGACCGAGCAGGTCACCGCCACGTTCAAACGTCGCATGCCATCGGGTGGCACCATCCACATCGAAGAAATCCAGGACCAGGTCGAACTGGCCCTGATGCGCGCCGGCGAGCAGAAGGTCGCCCGTGACTACGTGATCTACCGTGAGCAGCGCGCCAAGGAGCGTGCCACCCGCGTCAACACCGAGTCCGTGGTCGAGCCGCACCCGAGCATTCGCATCACCCTGGCCGACGGCAGCCTGGCGCCGCTCGACATGGCCCGCCTGAACACCATCATCAGCGAAGCCTGCGAAGGCCTGGCCGAAGTCGATGGCGACCTGATCCAGCGCGATACCCTGAAGAACCTGTACGACGGCGTGGCCATCAAGGACGTCAACACTGCCCTGGTGATGACCGCCCGTACCCTGGTGGAGCGCGAGCCGAACTACTCGTTCGTGACCGCCCGCCTGCTGATGGACACCCTGCGTGCCGAAGGCCTGGGCTTCCTGAACGTGGCCGAGAGCGCCACCCACCACGAAATGGCCGACCTGTACGCCAAGGCCCTGCCGGCCTATGTCGAGAAAGGCGTCGAGTTCGAGCTGCTGGACCCGGCCCTGAAAGGCTACGACCTGGAGCGCCTGGGCAAGGCCATCGACCACGAGCGTGACCAGCAATTCACCTACCTGGGCCTGCAGACCCTGTACGACCGCTACTTCATCCACAAGGATGGCGTGCGCTTCGAGCTGCCACAGGTGTTCTTCATGCGTGTGGCCATGGGCCTGGCGCTGGAAGAGAAAGACAAAGAAGCCCGTGCCATCGAGTTCTACAACCTGTTGTCGTCCTTCGACTACATGGCCTCGACCCCGACCCTGTTCAACGCCGGCACCCTGCGCCCACAGCTGTCCAGCTGCTACCTGACCACCGTGCCGGACGACCTGTCGGGCATCTACCACGCGATCCACGACAACGCCATGCTGTCGAAATTCGCCGGTGGCCTGGGCAACGACTGGACCCCTGTGCGTGCACTGGGCTCCTACATCAAGGGCACCAACGGCAAATCCCAGGGCGTGGTTCCGTTCCTGAAAGTGGTCAACGACACCGCCGTTGCCGTCAACCAGGGTGGCAAGCGCAAGGGCGCCGTGTGTGCCTACCTGGAAACCTGGCACCTGGACATCGAAGAATTCATCGAGCTGCGCAAGAACACCGGTGATGACCGTCGTCGTACCCACGACATGAACACCGCCAACTGGATCCCTGACCTGTTCATGAAGCGTGTCTTCGATGACGGCAAGTGGACCCTGTTCTCGCCTTCGGAAGTACCAGACCTGCACGACCTGACCGGCAAGGCCTTCGAAGAGCGCTACGAGTACTACGAAGCCCTGACCGAGTACAACAAGATCAAGGTGTTCAAGACCATCCAGGCCAAAGACCTGTGGCGCAAGATGCTGTCGATGCTGTTCGAGACCGGCCACCCGTGGCTGACCTTCAAGGACCCGTGCAACCTGCGTTCGCCGCAGCAGCACGTGGGCGTGGTCCACAGCTCGAACCTGTGCACCGAGATCACCCTGAACACCAACAAGGACGAGATCGCGGTCTGCAACCTGGGCTCGATCAACCTGCCGAACCACATCGTCGACGGCAAGCTGGATACCGCCAAGCTGCAACGCACCGTGAACACCGCCGTGCGCATGCTCGACAACGTGATCGACATCAACTACTACTCGGTGCCGCAAGCGCGTAACTCGAACTTCAAGCACCGCCCGGTCGGCCTGGGCATCATGGGCTTCCAGGATGCGCTGTACCTGCAGCACATTCCGTACGGCTCCGATGCTGCCGTCGAGTTCGCCGACAAGTCGATGGAAGCGGTCAGCTTCTACGCCATCCAGGCGTCCTGCGACCTGGCCGACGAGCGCGGTGCGTACGAGACCTTCCAGGGTTCGCTGTGGTCCAAGGGCATCCTGCCGCTGGATTCGCAACAGATCCTGATCGAGGCCCGTGGCGCCAAGTACATCGACGTCAACCTGGAAGAGTCCCTGGACTGGGCCCCGGTGCGCGAGCGCGTCAAGAAAGGTATTCGTAACTCGAACATCATGGCCATCGCGCCGACCGCGACCATCGCCAACATCACCGGCGTGTCGCAGTCCATCGAGCCGACCTACCAGAACCTGTACGTGAAATCGAACCTGTCGGGCGAGTTCACCGTGATCAACCCGTACCTGGTCCGCGACCTGAAGGCCCGTGGCCTGTGGGACTCGGTGATGATCAACGACCTGAAGTACTACGACGGTTCGGTGCAGCAGATCGAGCGTATCCCGCAAGAGCTGAAGGACCTGTACGCCACCGCGTTCGAAGTCGAGACCAAGTGGATCGTCGATGCCGCCTCGCGTCGCCAGAAGTGGATCGACCAGGCCCAGTCGCTGAACCTGTACATCGCCGGCGCCTCGGGCAAGAAGCTGGACGTGACCTACCGCATGGCCTGGTACCGTGGTCTGAAGACCACCTACTACCTCCGTGCACTGGCCGCGACCAGCACCGAGAAGTCGACCATCAACACCGGCAAGCTCAACGCCGTTTCCAGCGGTGGCGACAGCGCCCCGGTCCAGGCAGCCGGCCCTGCGCCAGTGCCGAAGGCCTGCGCGATCGACGAGCCTGACTGCGAAGCCTGCCAGTAAGGCCAGGCCGAGGCTTCCTGCGGGAAGCCTCGATGCGTTTTCCGCATCACTGCGGACCCTGTGGGAGCGGGTTCACCCGCGATGAGGCCGGCACTCCCGCCGCCTCTCCACAGCCAGACACAACAAGCCGTGGCTGCAAAGCCGCGGCCAGCCCTTTTCGGGCACCTCAGATTTGCGTGCACCGCACCGCAACCAAGATCCACCGGCCATACTTGATAGATGGCCCTCAAGCAGGAGAATCTCACCATGCTGAGTTGGGACGAATTCGATAAAGAAGACGGCGAAGTAGCCGCCAAAGGCAACACCCCTGCGCAGGCCGCTGCTGCCGCCACCCTCGACAAGCTCGACAGCGCCGGTGGTGCCGCCGCCCTGGAAGCCCGTGCCGCCACCGCCGACGACTCCGACGCCGTCAAGCGCGCCAAGGCTGCCCTGAACGACCTCGACATCGCCGAAGGCCTGGCCGAGCTGGAAGGCTCCGGCGCCCGCGTGCGTGTTGACGAAAAGCGCATGATCAACTGCCGCGCCGACCTCAACCAGCTGGTACCGTTCAAGTACGATTGGGCCTGGCAGAAGTACCTGGACGGCTGCGCCAACCACTGGATGCCGCAAGAGGTCAACATGACCGCCGACATCGCCCTGTGGAAGAGCATGGACGGCCTGACCGAAGACGAGCGTCGCATCGTCATGCGCAACCTCGGCTTCTTCTCCACTGCCGACTCGCTGGTAGCCAACAACCTGGCCCTGGCCGTGTACCGCCTGATCACCAACCCGGAGTGCCGCCAGTACATCCTGCGCCAGGCCTTCGAAGAGGCGATCCACACCCACGCCTACCAGTACTGCATCGAGTCGCTGGGCATGGATGAAGGCGAGATCTTCAACATGTACCACGAGATCCCGTCGGTAGCGAAGAAAGCCGCCTGGGGCCTGAAGTACACCCGCGCCATCTCCGATCCGGAATTCAACACCGGCACCGTCGAAACCGACAAAGAGCTGCTGCGCAACCTGATCGCCTACTACTGCGTACTGGAAGGCATCTTCTTCTACTGCGGCTTCACCCAGATCCTGTCCATGGGCCGCCGCAACAAGATGACCGGCGTGGCCGAGCAGTTCCAGTACATCCTGCGTGACGAGTCGATGCACCTGAACTTCGGTATCGACGTGATCAACCAGATCAAGATCGAGAACCCGCACCTGTGGGACGCGGCGATGAAGGAAGAAGCGACCCAGATGATCCTGCAAGGGACCCAGCTGGAGATCGAATACGCCCGTGACACCATGCCACGCGGCGTGCTGGGCATGAACGCAGCGATGATGGAAGACTACCTCAAGTTCATCGCCAACCGTCGCCTGACCCAGATTGGTCTGAAGGAAGAGTACCCAGGGACTACCAACCCGTTCCCGTGGATGAGCGAGATCATGGACTTGAAGAAAGAGAAGAACTTCTTCGAGACCCGCGTGATCGAGTATCAGACTGGTGGGGCGTTGAGCTGGGACTAAAAAAAGGGAGCTAACGCTCCCTTTTTTATTACAAAATATTAGCCAAAACATAATGTAGGGACGCAAATGCTAGAGCTATCCACACTAGTTGAGAACTCGACTATATGGAAGGAGTGTTTCACACAAGATGAGTTCAAAGCTGATAGAGACCGTCTAAAAAACTCTTTCCTCAAATTTCGTGAAAGGGCAGCACAGCTCGCCGCTGAAATCCGAGCAGACCTTCCAGATCTAACAATCCATGATATCTCTCATCTTGACTCATTATGGGAAACTGCATCTCAAATAGTCGGTAGTGGATATTCACTCACACCGACAGAGGTCTATGTTTTAGGTGGAGCCATTCTACTTCATGACCTTGCAATGTCTATAGCCGCAACTCCAGGGGGGCTCGAAGAATTAAAAAAATCACAAAAATGGATCGACACTACCCACGCTAAATACAAGCAGAGACATGGTCGTTCGCCATCCCCTGAAGAAGTCATCTCCCCCGAAGAACTAATTTTCAAGGAAGTTATCTTCGAAATACTTAGAAAGATACATGCCGAGAGCGCTGAAAAGCTTGCACTCACATCATCCAAGTACAAAAAAGAACATCTCCACCTAATCGAAGATGCAGAACTAAGATTGGTGAATCGCCCCTGGTTTTCTAGACACTCTCCAAGCTCAGGAAATAGCGTTTCTCATACTCTACTGGAGACAGCTGCATAGCACTGCTGTGTCGGCGTTTAGGGTTATAGAACATCTCGATGTAATCGAAAATATCACTTCGGGCTTCTTCACGGGTTGTGTAGATCTTTCGTCGGATTCGCTCTCGCTTCAAAAGCTGGAAAAAGCTCTCGGCTACAGCATTGTCGTGGCAGTTTCCCCGCCGGCTCATGCTGCTGATTACATTGTTGGCCTTCAAAAAGCTTTTCCAATCCGAGCTACTGAACTGACTGCCTTGATCTGAGTGAATCATAACTTGCTGCTGAGGCTTGCGTCGCCAAACAGCCATCAACATCGCGTCGATAGCCAGGTCGCTGCACATCCTTGGCTTCATTGACCAACCAATTACTTGACGTGAGAACAGATCCAGCACTACCGCGAGGTAGAGCCACCCTTCATAGGTGCGGATGTAAGTGATATCTGTCACCCAGACCTTGTTCGGCTCACTTACCTTGAACTGCCGCGCGAGGTGGTTGGGCGAGGCCACTGTTGGTTTTCCACCATAGAACCCTGGACGCCGCCGATAGCCCGTTTGAGAACGCAGCCCCTCCGCCTGCATCAAGCGCCTGACTCGATTTCGGCCGCATTCCTCTCCCAGCTCACGCAGGTCATCGTGAATTTTGCGGTAGCCGTATACACCTCCGCTTTCCAGCCAAGCGTGTTTGATCAAGCCAAGCAGACGTTGATCTTCTTTTGCTCGGGCAGATTGAGGCTCGGCCAGCCAGGCGTAATAGCCGCTGGGGTGCACCTTGAGGGTTTGGCAAAGGCGCCGCACCGGGTAATCAGTCGAGTGCTTCTTGATGAAGGCGTACTTCAGCCGCACTCCTTGGCAAAGTACGCGGCGGCCTTTTTTAAGATGTCTCGCTCTTCCGTCACGCGCTTGAGTTCAGCGCGTAGCTTGCGCAGTTCGGCCTGCTGATCGTCGTCTTGCTGACGCTGCTCTTGGGGCTTGCTGTAGACCTTGATCCAGGCGTAAAGACTGTGCACGGACATGCCCAGGCGCTGGGCGACATCGGCGACAGGTTTGCCTTTCTCGGTCACTTGCTTGACCGCTTCGATCTTGAATTCTTCGGGGTAACGCTGACGACTCATGGCACCTCCTATTTGGGCCTCATTATGAGGCTTGGAGGTGTCTACGAAACCAGGGGCGATTCATGGCTTATGGGGGAATAATAGGCGAAATTGCTCATAGCCATTGGTGGAGCATCTCTGAAATTGAGCGCCGCTTTATTGGATCAATTGGCAGTCCACCGTGGGCTACCGCGAGTGACTGGACTGTATCTCCACTTAAAATAGCCTGTATTTTGAGAGCTGCAGATGCTGCTCATTTGGATGCTAGACGCGCACCGATTTTCACTAGAACATTCAGAAAATTAAATAAAATATCAGCTCAACACTGGGACTTTCAAGAAAAGTTACTTAAACCATATCTAAAGGAAGATGCTCTGATCTTCACTAGCGGCCAAAGCTTTCCATTTATTGAAGCAGAAAGTTGGTGGGTGTGCCTTGACAGCCTGCGCATGGTAGATAATGAACTGAGAAGCATTGATGCCCTACTGTCGGATCAAAATATTGAAAGATTTGCAGCGAGACGCATTGCAGCCATCGACAACCCAGACCGTCTAGCAAAATATATTCGAACCGACAAATGGCACCCAGTAAATGCCACCGTTCAAATCTCGGACATTCCAAGTATTGTCAAGAGTATCGGAGGAGAAGAGCTCTATGGCGCCAACCCAGCAGTACCTCTGCGAGAGCTCATACAAAACTCATGTGATGCCATCAGAGCCAGACGGAGCTATGAGCAGAGAGACGCAACCTACGGCAGTGTGATAGTTTCATTAAAAACCGTTGAAACCGAGCACTACTTGTGCATAGAAGACAACGGAACAGGGATGTCAAAGCATGTTTTGATAAATTACCTATTGGATTTTGGGAAAAGCTTCTGGACATCTTCAGCCGTCCAAGATGAATTTCCCGGACTTATATCATCAGGGTTCTCTTCCACGGGAAAATACGGCATAGGCTTCTTCTCGGCCTTCATGATATCCGATCATATAAAAATTATTACGCGGCACGCAGATAAAGCAAAATCAGAGACAATTGTAGTCGAATTTGGTAGCGGCCTTTATGGACGCCCAATTCTACGTCCAGCAACTCAAGATGAATTTATCAGAGATGGCGGAACAATAATCAGCCTTAAACTTAGGGTTCCGCCCTCTGAGCGCGGAGGGATTTTGCATGTAACAAATCAGCCAAAGCCAATGAAGCTTTCTGAACTTTGCCTTGCTCTTGCCCCAGCGATTGATGTGGATCTATACATCGAGTCTCTTGAAAAACGTGAAAAAATAATATCAGCCAATGATTGGACGCACATCCCAGAGAGCGAACTCCTCAATAGAATCAATAAAATTATAAAGTTACAACGCAATTCGGACAAAGAATATGATCTGACCTGCAGCACCAACGTCCGCCCTATCTATGGGCAACACAACGAGATACTTGGAAGGGCCTGCATAACAACCAACAGGTTTCACGGAAACTCATTACCAGGCATACTTACTGCCGGCGGACTAGACTCTAATTATCTGAGTGGCATTACTGGAATCTTGTCGGGAAAAGCATTAAGAGCCTCAAGAGACTCTTCTGACGTTGCCATACCCCCGAAAAACTTAGCCAAGTGGGCAACAGAACAAGCTAATCTAGTCCCCAATATATATTTAACTCCGCAACAACAGGCTGACTGCGCTGGTTATATATATGCCTGCGGCGGAGACCCGAAAGACCTGCCACTAGCAGAACTAAACGGCAAATGGCTAAACATCGAAGAAATAAGAAAAACACCAAAACTTGAGAAGATTTATCTGGTCTCTCCTTATGAAGTTTATGGCGCAACGAAGAACCTAGAAAATGTCAAACTAAATAATGACATAATGATAATTGACATTTCCTCTTCGTACATAATCAACAATCGCTTGCGTTTCCACTTCAATAGCGAAAACACTCTATTTGACGACAATTCATTAAACTTTGCCTCCGACGTTTTTAATGCCTTAGGAAACGCATGGGATGTTGATCCAGAACAACTGTTCGATCAATATATTGAAAGTGACGAAGAAGAAATCCCTTTAGGAACACATGATCGAGGCAGCATAGTCTGCGACGGTATAATAATAATTAACCCCTCATTCTAATTCAACCTAACCCCTGGGGCTCTATTAACAATAGCGCCCCAGAAGCTTACTCAAATCCTACTTCCATCTCTGGCTTCAGCCCCACCCGCATAAAAACCGTTTGAAATCTCGCGCTGAAAAACTTGTTATTTCGGGATGGTGCTAGTGTGGTGCTTCAGAAATACCGCTAAAAATAATTTGCCCAGCGCTCATGCAGCGCGAGCGACTGAGGCAAGGATGTCCTTGGCTTTCTTATGCCACCGAAATGGCTTCGGGTTTTGGTTGCAGGTTTCCATGTGGTGTTCGATCGACGCCTCAAGATCCTTAACGTTGACATGTGCCTGACCCTTGATCTACTTGTCGCTCAGCGTTGAGTAAAACCGCTCAACCAGATTCACGTAGCATCAGTCAATTGCTCCATCTCCATCTCTAGGTTCCGCTTTAAGCGGAGCCTTCTGAATAGTATCCCTCGTCAGCCGCCTTTGCGCTTGGAGCAACCGCGGCTGCAAGCATGCGAGTTTTGAGTTGGCGCCCTGTCCAACACAAAGTTAAAACTGACTAGAGATTTCAGAAATTATAGAAAAATCAGTTCAACCCCTATGAACTGAGTCAAGCATCAAGCGGTCCAGGGCAATGGATAACTTCACCGAATACTAAGAAAGCACGCTTATAGAGCGCCCTCAAGAGAGAGGCCATAAAAATAGATCAAAACTGCTAACGCCCACATTTATTCTCGCTGAAATTCGTGATAGCCACTCGAATAAGATATTGCAAGTCTTCAGAATATAAATTCATCATGCCCTTTTGAAAATCAGGGCTCTGCAGATATAATGCATGATATGTAAGCTGAGCAAGAAGCACACCTTCCCATTTGGTATCGTAATCAGTTAACGCACCTATTTGTTCTGCAGAGAACAAAAGAAACGCAACGTAATTTTCGTACTTTTCGTATCTGATTTTATTTTTCTCGAGCCGTTCCAATCCTTTTCTTCCGCCATAGCAGGACTGCGCGGAGAATTCAGGATTATCTATTGCGAGAGAAATATATTCTTTATAGATTATTTTTGCGGACGCGTTTTTTGATTCACGCAGCTGAATTCTTGACGACTCCTTTGATTCTTGCAATTGAACCCATGCAACACAGGCCGCAGCTATAGCAACTATTACAGTCAATAAAGCGCAAACAGCGCTGAGTTTTTCCGGAACTCTGCTCGTGGATTGTAGCTTTAACACAGCAATCACGATATAGATCAGAAAAGCAAAAAAAAGAAGTCCAACAGAACCACTCAATAATTCCAAGCAACTCAAATTCCCCTCCAGCAATTTCACGTCCATACACTTTTATAAAGTAGAATTAATAACCTAAGTCTATCTGTTTTTTGCCAGTTCTTGGCATCAGATCATCGAGCGTTACTCGACTAAACTGGCCAGATCAAACCCATTCATTTTCGACACCCACATGTCATCTGTACGATTATTGCGATGCGAATTATCGATACGTGAAGTTTACCAATAAACAATTTTCTTTATTTGTGAAGGCGTTATAAAACACCAACTGACGCAATAGCAGCATAATGATGTCACAGAAATAGTCGATAGAAAAGCCAGCCATTTAGCGTTACCAAAAATATTTGATCGCCTATCGAGTTTTTCAGAATGGTCCTACACTGTTATCAGTTGACCTTCTGCAGCCATCAACCTAAAGTCATTGCGGCGCCTAAGAAACGCCTCACGTAGCGGTCAATCCGCCCCGACAGATGCGGCTTTTTTCTGCCTGTGGTCTAATCCTGCGCGCAGAAAACGTGTTATGTCGGGAGCGGACTAATACAAGACCCGCAAGGGGAATACGTCCGGTCCGCTACGTGGGATTTCTTAGCTCCCGACACCCAGCCCTAAGAAAGCTGAAATCACGTAGAGGTATTGGAAATGCCTACCAAATCCAACAGTTCTAGGCGCTTCGCACATGCGTTTCGCCTGATCAATTCTCAGAGGATCACGGAGGCCAGCCATGACTGACCTTCAGACTCCCACCCTTTTCACCCGCCACAACCGCCCCCTCCACACCCTCTGGCTCGAATCCCAAGCCTGGTTCTGCGCCCACGAACTCGGCCGGCTGAGTGGTCACTTCTACGACGAACACTGCATGCGCAAACTCGACCCGGATCAGTACCGCTCCGTGCAGTTGCTGCGCTATGGCAAGTACCAGGAAACCACGATGGTCAGCGAATCCGGGGCCTATACCTTGTTGGCGCATCACCATGTGCCGGAAAACCGGCATCTGCGTTGGTGGCTGACGCATGAGGTGGTGGCGGTGTTGCGTGATCGGCAGGAAGACGGGGTGGAAGATGTTCCGCGACTGGGGCAGATGTGCTGGCCTGGGGGGCGGAGCGCGACGTTGTTGTATTGGCAGAGTGAGCCTTGGGTGAGGATGCGGGATATGCCGGTGGTGCTGGCTGGGGAAGTGGATCAGCTGGGGCCGGTGGAGAAGCGCAAGTTGAGTTGGCGGGAGTGTGCGCAGCGGGCGCTGCGGTTGCATGGGGTTTAAGCGCCGGGTTTGCCTGGGCGGGCCTCTTCGCGGGTGAACCCGCTCCCACAGGTACTGCGTTGGCTTCGGGTTCACGCTGTACCTGTGGGAGCGGCCGTGGCCGCGAACACCGGCGCAGCCGGTGCCATGCACCGCACCGCCTGCTTCGCGGGCTTGCCCGCTCCCACAGGTACTGCGTTGGCTTCGGGTTCACGCTGTACCTGTGGGAGCGGCTTTAGCCGCGAACACCGGCGCAGCCGGTGCCATACACCGCGTCGCCTGCTTCGCGGGCTTGCCCGCTCCCACAAATGCCGGTGACATCCACAGCTAGTTCATTTGCCTGTCTATAACACCACTGCCCTGCTACTTCCCCTCCCCAACCGGCTCCACCCGCTGCACCACGATCTGCATATGGGTCGCCATGTCAGTCAGTATCACCTCCCCTTCCTTGTACTCCGGGGTGATCATCAGCGAGCGGATAAAATGCTCGTTGCCGCCCTCGCGCTTTTGCACGTTCTCGAACGCCACGATGACCGTGTCGTTGCGCCAGTTGCTGATGTCGAAACCGCCCGCAGCAACGAACTCACTAATGTCGCGCTCGTCGTTGAAGACATTGGCAGGCAGGATCAGCAAGCGGTCCTTGAGAAACACCTCGTAGTACTGACGTGGCCCCACCGGCCAGTTCTGCGCCACCACGTGCTCGATGCGCCAGTGATGGACATTGTTCTCATAAACCACCACGCGCTCGACCTTGTGCCCGTTGCACGCAGCAAGCAATGGCAACAGCAAACCAGCGAACCCGACACGCATGCGGCGCAAATTCATCCAGAAGCCTCGTTACATCAGCGAAAACACGTTACTTGGCAGCTTTCGCCGCCTGCCGGTTGGCCCTGCGAATGTCCCGGTAGCCCACCAGGCGCACGCGCATTTCCCGGTAGCGCTGGGTATTGATGACCAGCAAGGCCAGCAGCCCGAGCAGCAAAACAGAGACGTAGCCGCCCATGTGCGGCCGGTAAGCGTAGCTGGGCAACGCAGCCAACACGGCCAGCCCGTTCAGGCCGATCAGCCCCCGCAGGCCCCAGGCGTATCCACGCACCAGCGCGATATGCGAAGCGGCGCTCACCGCGCATGCCAGCGCCAATGCCAGCACCGACAGCGACCGGTCCGGGCTGCGCAGCCAGGTGGAGAACACCAGTGAAACACTGCCGCCAATGGCGAAGCAGGACAGCAGCAACTCGGCGATGAAAACGCCGAAATAGCGGGAAAGAAATCTTTGCAGTTCCTGACCCTTTTGAAACTTCGATCCATTCATATGAGTGAGCACTGTCGTCCTTGAAAACCGTAGAGCGCGGCTAGCTTACCTTGACAATTGCGAATGAATAAACCATAAAACCCGACTTCGAAGTGCCTGCCAGCGCGATATCACTTTGGCACTTTATGTAAGTTTCGCACCTGTGCACATTAACAACTCCGCACAGGTACACGCCCTCCCCAGGGCCGATAGGAGATCGAATTCTGGTGAATGAATCGCCGTTGCTTTCAGCGCTGTTCCCGCAGGCCGGTTCTGGGGAACTGAAATGAAGCGTGTGTCCAAAGCCCTGCCGACGCTGCTGGCTGCAATCGCCCTGAATGCATGCGCGCAGGCGCCCGCCCCGTCATCGAATGCGGGGCCTGAAGTTATCCTTGCCGGGCACAAGCTTGCACTTGTGAACCACGAAGGTCGTTGCGCACTGCGCAGCTCCGATGCATCACTGCTAGAGTTGGACATGCCCTGGCCCTGCCAATTCAGCCCGGATAGGGATGGAGGCAAGCCTCGCGTGGAACAGTTCAATGGTGTACAGATCATCATTGTCAGGCATGTGCAGCCCGCCCCGTCGCTGCCCGGAGGTTGCGATAGCCAGTACCAGGCTGTTCGCCAGATGGGCAACCGCCTCGAGCCTTCCATCCTGGCACGTGGCGCCAGTTGCTCGAGCGGCCCTGTGGACCAGAAAAACTTCGTAGGGCTGTTCGAGTGGTAACCAAAATCGCTGACTACCCGTCGCTACGCCAGGTCGTCCGCAAGCGCAAAGGGTGTTACCAGCCATGAAGAAAATCCTCTTGTCCCAACAAGATCGCGGCTTCGGCCAGATCGGTGGCGCGGCTTTGCTCAAGGACCTGTCCTTGTGGCCGAGAAACCCTGAAACCGGCATGTTGCTGACGCCCATCCTGACCCTGAGCGAGCACTTCCAACCGGCCATGTTCGTTCCACCAGGCATGGCCATCACGGTTTTCCTCGCCGTCGAGCAACATCAGGATGGCAGTTTCAGCCGCCCTCTCCAACGTCGCTATACGGTCAATCAACAAATCGAACTGCTGAACGTCCTCAGTAGCGAATTTACCCGGGTCATCCTGCACGAACTCGCCAGCCAGCCGCTGGAACCCGCCAATCCCCCCTTGCTGCTGGAGCGAGCGTTCATCGATTTCGAAGAAATGACTGACGAGGAGCATGACGAGGAACATCAGGATGAGGACAGCGGGATCGGCCTGAGCAAACCCAGCGGTAGGCCCTGCTGGCTGCAGGACCCGATCTATGAACCAACGCGCTACATGTTCATGATGCAACTGATAGATGCTGACGTGGCCGAAGCCAGCCCTCAGCATGCGGGGCTGTTCGGCGAAGGTAACGGCTATCTGTTCGTGGACATGCAGGCACGCCGTGGCAAGCAAGGCGACGACGCCGGTTTCTTCTTCATTCAGTTCGCCTGAATGACCAGCCAGGATCAAGGTCCGCCCATGAACATAGCTACGGCACGAACGGCAAGATCTCGGGGGCCTGGTATGAATATCTACCATTTAGACAACGCGCCAACGCCCTGGGGAGACTGGGGCGCAGCACTGGTCCAGGGCATGATCGCCTGGGACGAAGATACCGATGTAGACAGCATCAAGCGGGCCGGGCCGTACACTCCGGCTGCGTATATCCGTTCGGGTTCGCTGGTGCTCACCCAGCCGGTCAAGGAAGCCCTGGAAAAAGGCGGCCTGAAGGGGGTCGGGCGTTACGAGCACCTGGAGAAGACCCATATCGTTCACATCGACTGGCTGCATTGGGATACCAGCAAGCCCATTACCGATTACCTCGATCTGGAAGGCGGGCCGAGCTCGATCATCGACTCCCTGCCGCATGACCCTGGGCTTGCCAAGCGCATGCCGGAGTACTGGCAGGCATTCGTGGTGGGCAAGCTCAACCTGCTCAAGGACCCGCAGTATGACCCTGCCGACCTTGGCCAGTATCTCAAGGTGCTCAAGGCCGACGAGCAAGCCGATTTCTTCAAAGGGGATGTCTATCGTGGCTACTTCCTGAGCGAACGCGCCAAGGAGTGGCTGGAACAGCAGTGCCCGGGTTGCTTTACATTCACCCTGCTCGGTTGAATCAGTCCAGCTGCCGAGCCCTCAGCGCCTGCGCCAGCATGTCAATGAAGGCGCGGACCTTGGCCGAACCGTACTTGCTCTCCCGGTGCAGTATATGGATTGGCCACGGCGCCTCTTCGTATTCGGCAAGGATCACCTGCAACTGCCCACTGGCCACCTCATCCGCGACCTGATACGACAGCAGGCGGGCAATGCCCAACCCGCCGCTGGCGGCAGCGATTGCCCCGTCATTGCTGGTCACCATCAAGCGAGGCTTCATGCGCACCAGAGTCGGCTCATCGGTCACCCCGAAACGCCAGCCGGCTCGCGGCGACAGGTTGGTGGTGCCGATCACCGCATGCTCCGCCAGGTCGGACGGGTGCTTCGGCACGCCGTGGCGCGCCAGGTACTCGGGAGAGGCGCACAGCATGCGCCGGACCCTGCCCACCCGCAGTGCTTTGAGCCCGGAGTCGGGCAAGGGGCCGATACGAACGGCCACATCCATGCCCTCTTCGACCATGTTGACGATGCGGTCGAGGAAGTAGGCGGAAACGTCAACCTCGGGGTACTGCTGCAGGTAGTGGACGATGCACGGCATGACGAACTTCTTGCCGAACAGGATGGGCGCGGTGACGGCCAGGTCGCCCTTGGGCGTGGCGTTGATGCCGGCGGCGGCTTCGTTGGCCTCGTTGATGCTGGCGAGGATATGCCGGGTGTCTTCCAGATAGCGGCCACCGGCTTCGGTCAGGCGTACGCTACGGGTGGTGCGCAGCAGCAGTTTGACCCCCAGCTGATCCTCCAGGGCGCTGACGGCACGGGTGACCGCAGCTGGGGAGATGTCCAGGCGGCGGGCAGCGGCGGCGAAGCTTTCCAGCTCGCCTACGGCGACGAACACCTTCATCAGGTGGATCTGGTCCATGCGGGCTCCTGAGCGCTATGAGATGCCGGGATTATCTTTCATCTGAGCGTTTTGTGTTGCCTGTGCCGGCCTTTTCGCGGGCGAGCCCGCGAAAGGGCCGGGACAAGCTACCTTACAGATCCAGCACCAACGCCTGCGCCCCCTCCTCCGACCGGGCCGGCACGGCACAGCAGATCAACACCGACCCCGCCTCCGGCAGCTCGGCCGGCGGGTTCGGGTAATGCACCTGGCCACTGACCAACCGGGTCTTGCAGGTACCACACGACCCACCTCGGCAACTGAACTCCGGCGACAATCCGCGAGCCTCGGCCAGCTCCAGCAGCGTCCCGCCACCGGGCGCCCAGCGCGCCTCCTTGGCCGAAGCCGCAAAGTACACCGGCACCGGCTCACTGGCCGCGGGCGGCTGTTGCAGGGTGGGCTGGTCATCGTCGGTGTGCCGCCGGAGCGTCGACGGGCCAAAGGCTTCGGCATGAATCCGCGCATCCGGCACATGCAGCCCGCGCAGCCCTTCATACAGGTCCTGGGTAAAACTGCCTGGGCCGCACAGGTAGAAATCGTAGTCGTCCAGCGCCAGCGTCGCCTTGACCTGCTCGATACCCAGCCGACCGGCAAACTCGTAATCACGCCCCGCCAGCGCATGCTCTTCCGGCTGGCTCAGGGCGCGGTACACGTGCAGCAGGCCGCCGGCCTGTTGCCGCAAACTTGCCAGCTCCTCACGGAACGGCAGGTCGGCCAGGCTGCGCGCACCATGGAACAGATGAATGCGCCGTGCCTGCCCCTTGCTCAACTGCTCGCGCAGCATGGCCAGTAACGGCGTGATACCCACACCCGCGCCGATCAGCACCAGCGGCCGCGTACTCTGCAGGTCCAGCGTGAAGCTGCCCATCGGCGAGCGCACGTTCAGCACATCGCCTGCCACGACGTGCTCATGCAGGTGCCGCGAGGCCCGACCCTGGGCTTTGACGCTGATGCGCAGGTAACCGTCGGAAGGCGCGCTGGACAGGCTGTAGGTGCGGATCAGCGCCGCCTCACCGTCGAGCTGGACTTGCACCGGAACATGCTGCCCCGGGGCAAAGGCCATCGCAATGCCAGCAGGAGGCTCAAGGTAGAACGAGCGGATATCACGGCTTTCCTGCTCCACCCGCAGCACACGCCAGGCCTGCCATTGGCGCTGCCGCTGGCGTTGCTGCAGGCGTATGTCGGCCTCGGCCCAGGTGCCGGTCATCAGGCTGGTCGGGGCGTACTCCTTGAAGGCCCAACGCAGGGAAACGGCAGCCGGGCGCCGCACCACCTGCTCGACCTCCAGCGTCCACAAGCGCTCGGCGCCTTCGAACGCCTGGATGGCGGGGCTGTCCAGCAGCAACTCGGCATGTCCGTATAGCTGCAACACGTTGCCGTTGCTGAAATCGATGAATAGCAACCCTGCTTGCGGGTTCACCAGCAGGTTGCCCAAGGTGTTGAAGTGCAGGTTGCCAGCATAGTCGGGGATGGTCAGGCGGTTGCCTTCGACCTTGATGAACCCGGGCCGCCCGCCACGGTGGGAGACATCCACCGAACGCTGGCCGTCGACATGCTCGACATAGCTGGCGACAAAGAAGGTGTCGGCTGCCTGGATCATGCTGACAGCCGAGGCATCGAGTGTCGTCGCATCGACACGCCCTTGGGCGGGTTCCGCGACACGGGTGTAGTCACGCAGCTGGATGTACTGCGGGCAGTTGCCGAACGACTGCTCCACAGTCACCTGCAGTTGCCCGTCGCCGGCCTGGTGGATCTGGCCGTTGAGGCGGTTGCGCCGGCGGGTATGCAATTCGATCCCCAGCAGGCCGACCGCCTGCCCGGCAGCCAGCCCCGGGGTGGCGGGATCGTCTGCTGGCAGTTGAGTGTCGATCGTCAGCTGGCGCGGGTCCGGCGAGCTGACGAAACCTTCCGGCCCTTCCAGCAGCGTTGCCCAGGGCCGCCCCAGTGCGTCCACGCTGGCGGCGACCATGAACGGCAACTGGTGATAGAAAATACGATGCTGGTCGGGCATGTAGTCACGAATGACCTTCTGCCCGAACGCCTCCATGCGCTCCGCGACACCGGCTTTTTCCTGCAGGGTCTTCTCCCCCGCATGCCAGGGCGAGGAGTGGTGGTCCGGGTTCTGTTGCATGGCGGCGTTCCTCGCAGTGGCGGGATATCAGGCGCTGGTCTGCAGGCCGATCACGGTGCGTGGCATGGGCACGAAGCGCGGCAGCGCCTCGATCCGCGCCAGCCAGCTGCGTACGTTGGCATAGGGCTCCAGCGACACATTGCCCTCCGGTGCGTGGGCGATGTAGGAGTAGTTGGCGATATCGGCGATGGTGGGTGTGCTACCGGCCAGGAAGGGCGTTTTGGCCAGCTCGGCGTCGATCACCTTCAGCAGGGTATGGGCGCGGGTAATCTGCGGATTCCACGCCATTCGGACACTCAGCCCACGCTGATCCGGACACCTGTTCCACGATCATTCGGACAGGCAGTCGGAGCGCAGCGACGCAGGGGTTGCATTGTTAGTCTGAGGCGCCCGGCGCCGTCAATTTCTTCACCCGCTTTCTCATCGACTCGCCCTTGAGGTTGATCCGGTAGGCGTTGTGCACCAGGCGGTCGAGGATGGCATCGGCCAGGGTTGGATCGCCGATCAGTTCGTGCCAGTTGTCCACGGGCATTTGGCTGGTCACGAGGGTCGAGCGCTGGCCGTAGCGGTCGTCCAGTAGCTCCAGCATGTCGCGGCGCTGTTCGGCGGTGAACGGGGCCAGGCCCCAGTCATCAAGGATCAGCAGGTCGGTCTTGGCATAGCCGCTCATCAGCTTGGCGAAGCGCCCGTCGCCATGGGCTAGGCCCAACTCTTCCAACAGGCGCGGCAAGCGCAGGTAACGCACGCTGTAACCCTCTCGGCAGGCCTGGTGTGCCAGGGCGCAGGCCAGCCAGGTTTTACCCACGCCGGTGGGCCCGTTGATGATCAGGTTGAGTCCGTCGCGTAACCACTGACCGCTGCTCAGCTGGAGGATCAGCGCCTTGTCGAGTCCGCGCGGGCTGCGGTAGTCGATGTCTTCGAGGCAGGCGTTGTGCTTGAGCCGGGCCTGACGCAGGCGGCTGCTGAGGCGCTTGTCGTCGCGTTCGGTCAGTTCGCGGTCGACCAGCAGGCCGAGGCGTTCCACGAAGCTCAGGCTGTCGATGTCGGGGGTTTTCAGTTGCTCGGCGAGTGCCTTGAGCATGCCGGTCAGGCGCAGGGTCTGGAGCTTGTCCAGGGTCGGATGGGGCAGCATGGTGGGATTCCTTGTGTTCAGTGGTAGTAGCCGGGGCCGCGCAGATTGGCGTGGTCGTCCGGCAGCAGGGGCAGGTTGGCTTGAGCCAACGGCAGGCTTTCCAAACCCTGGCGCAGGATCGATTCGAGGCTCTTGTAGCTGCACGCACCGAGGCTGAGGGCGCGACGGCAGGCCAACTCCAAGCGCACTTCGCCATGGGTCTTGCCCAGGCGCAGGATGCCCAGGCAGGCCCGGTAGCCTTGGGTTGGGTGGATGCGCCGTTCGAGGATGTGGCTGATCACGCCGGCCGTGTTCGGCCCGGTCTGCTCAGCCCAGCGGATCAGCCGTTGTGGCGTCCACTCGGCGTGCTCGCGATGGCTCTTGGGCATGTGCTCGGCCTGTGTGCTGTGCCGGCCCTTGTGCGGTGAGCGAAGATGGCTGGCCACCCGCTGATTGGCGTGGAAGCACTCCACCGTGCGCGCTGTCAGGCGTACTTCCAGTTGTTTCTTCACCAGTTGGTACGGCACCGAGTAGTAGTGCCCATCAACCTCGACGTGGTAGTCGATGTGCACACGCGCCTTCTTCCACTCGGCATACACGTAGGGTTGCTCCGGCAGCGGCCGCAGCACCGGACGATCCAGGGCTTCGAAGGCCGAGTGCCGGGAGCCCGGCAGCTTGCGAAACGGTCGTCGGTTGAGGCGCTCCAGCAATAAGGCGATGGCGCTGTTGAGTTCGTTCAAGGAGAAGAACTGGCGGTTCCTCAGCGCGGCGAGGATCCAGCGCTCGACCACCTGCACGCCGACCTCGGCCTTAGCCTTGTCGCGCGGCTTACGCGCCCGCGCCGGCACCACCGCCACGCCATAGTGCTCGGCCAGATCGCGGTAGCTCGGGTTGATGTCCGGCTCGTAGCGATGGCTCTTACTCACCGCGCTGCGCAGGTTGTCCGGCACCACGATCTCCGGCACGCCCCCGAGGAAGGCGAAGCAGCGGGTATGCGAGCCCAGCCAGTCCGGCAGCTGCTGCGACCAGGTGGCTTCGGCGAAGGTGTAGCTGGAGGCGCCGAGCACCGCGACGAACACCTGCGCCTGGCGGATCTCGCCGCTGTGCCGGTCGATCACCGGCACCGTCTGCCCGGCGTAGTCGACGAACAACTTCTCGCCGACGCGATGTTCCTGGCGCATCACCACGTCCAGCTTGCCCTGCCAGGCCCGGTAGTGCTCGCAGAACCAGCTGTACTGAAAACCCTGCGGCTGGCTCAGGCGATACTCCTGCCAGAGCAGCGCCAGGGTCACGCCGGGGCGACGCAGCTCGGCGTGCACCCAAGACCAATCAGGCAGTGGCCGCTGCTCACTGGGCACCGCAGGGGCCAGTGGGAACAGTTGCTGTTCCAGTTCGGAATCGGACAACGAGCAGGGCCAGGCTAGACCGCTGGCGGCAAAGCGACAGAGGTAATCACCGGCACTGCTGTGGCCTATGCCCAGACTGCGGGAGATCTTACGGACAGACAGCCCGCAATCGAACTTGAGGCGCAACACCTCACGGATTTTACGCATGGACAAACGCTCCACGACGACCTCTCTGCTTCGAAAAAGAGGTCGATGGTAGTGAATAAATCCTGCGTAGCTGCCTGCCTGGAAAGTGTCCGGATGGCCGTGGAATCGGTGTCCGGATGCTCGTGGAATGAGTGTCCGGATCAGCGTGGAATCACTGTCCGGATGTGCGTGGAATGGGTGTCCGAGTCAGCGTGGAATCCGCAGGTAATCACTTCGTCGGTGTTGAACGAGGCTCCGAACACCGTGACCAGACGCGCGGCAGCAGGGCCGAAGGCCAACGGGCCGGCAGCGACCGACAGCCAGCGCTGGACGCGGGCGGCGGCAGCGGGTTCCTCAGGGAGCCAGGTGCCGTTGTCGTACTTCTTGGCCAGGTACACCAGGATGGCATTGGAGTCAGCGATCACCGTGCCGTTGTCGTCTATGACCGGGACCTGGCCGAACGGGTTGAGGGCCAGGAAGTCCGGCTGCTTGTGCGCGCCTTTGGCCAGGTCGACGAACACCAGCTCGGTGGGCAGGTTCAGCAGCGAAAGCATCAGCTCGATGCGATGGGCGTGGCCGGACTTGGGGAAGTTGTAAAGCTTGATCGGGTTCGACATGGGCTTGGCTCCTGATCAGCACCGGGGTGGGCTGGTGGAGCACATGCTGCACCGGTTCGGCTGGCAGCAGAATCCGTGTGGCGGGGAAACCATAATTTCGCGGAGCGGAATAATGGAAGTATCCAGATCCGCGTATGCTCTGTGTAGGAGCGGTCCTATCGCGACACAAGGCCGCTCCTACAAACCGATATTGGCCGGTACTATCAAGGCAGGTGCAAGATCAGTGCAGCTTGTTGAAATACCGGAACAACCCACGCGCAGCCTCGATCACCTGCGGCACACAGGCCTGGATGTCCTCTTCGCTCATCTGGTCCAGCAGCTCGAAGTTGTCCTCGAGCCCATGCAGCGAAATGGCCTTGAGCAGTCGGTCCTGCTCCGGCGGCAGCTCGGCCCAGCCAGCGACCTGGGTGCCGCGCATATAGCCGAAGCACCATTCCTCCATCACGACCACCGTGCCTGCCTCGCCTTCACTTTCCTCGAACAGCGGCTCGAAGTGATCGACGTCGTCCCCCAACTCCTCTGCCACCTGGCTGGCATAGCGCAGCATCAATGCCGTATACGCCTCTTCATGTGCCGGCTTCTTGAATTTCGGCACCTTGCCACCAGCCACCGCGGGCAGCCACTGTTCCGGGGTGACAGTGGTCGGTGAGCTGGCCAGTGCAGTGAAAAAGCCATTGAGCTCGGCCAGGTTGAGTACCGAGTAGTCATTGCCGTAGGTGATCAACAGGTCTTCGAGGCGGTCGAGTTCTTTTTCGCTGAGTGCGGGGAGCATGGGTGAACATCCTGGGAAGCAAAAGTGTGTGCACCCTAGCACAGCAACGCCAGAAGGGCTGCCCGCGCTTACAGCTTTGCGGGCAGATTGCTTAACGTGGCAACCAGCCATGCAGCAGTTGCTGCCTGCCAGTTCCGATCAACAGCCATAGCAGAATGCGACACTTGCGCGGACACAACTGCCCCGCCATATGTACCCCCTTGCTCTGCAGATCGATCTCGGCACCGGCAAAACCGTAAGAGGCCGTGGCTGTTGGGCCACTGCCTGTGCGGGTAGCAACAATCACTGGCAAGGTCGGCGCGAGATGGCCAAGCACTTCGGACCAGCTACCGGAAACGTGGCCGGCACCAAAACCGGCGATGACCAGCCCCTCGTAGCCCAGTGCCGCTGTAGCCTTCAACAACGCCGTGTCTGCGTCCAGGCACGCTTCCAGCATTGCAACCCGGTGCCCGGTGCGATGCGGTAACGGCAGCACCTCTCGTGGGCCAGATGGCTGACGATATACCACAGCACCTTCCACAACATCGCCCAGCGCTCCGCACCCGGGCGATTCGAATGCAGCCATCGCGAGGCTTGCCGTCTTGCGAACCCTTGCAGCACAGTGGACCTGATCATTCATCAGTACCAGAACGCCGCGCCCACGGCTGCCCGGCGCCAGTGCAACCTGCGCCGCAGCCAGCAGGTTGGCCGGGCCGTCGTTGCCCGGCTGGCTGGCCGCGCGCATGGCACCGGTCATTACCAATGGCGCATCGAACGGCCAGAGCAGATCGAGGAAATACGCCGTTTCCTCGAGGCTGTCGGTACCTTGGGTCAGTATCACCGCGTGTGCTCCGCGAGCCACCTCGCCCCGGGCCCAGGCCAGCACCTCGAGCATCGCCGCAAAGCCCAGCGAGGCACTGGGGAGCAGACCCAAAGTGGCAGCTTCAAGCTGGGCCATCTCACGCAGTTGCGGCAACTCGGCCAGTTGTTCATCGCAGTCAAGCTTGGGCATCACCCCGCATTCGCTCGCACTTGCCCGCATGCTCACCGTCCCTCCAAGGCTGGCAATCGACAACTTGGGCAGGTTTGCATGCGCTTTCATACGCCACCTCCAGCAAGCAGCCCGACCAGCGGAACGATCGCCAGTGTGCTGATGGCCATCGACACTACATTGCCGATGTAACCATGCATGTAGGCCGGCAAGCGCTGACTGATGGCCACTGCCAACGGTGGCGCTACCAGCGCGCCCAGCACTGCACTGGCTACGACCACTTGCCAGTCTCCACCGTGGGTGAGCACAGCGGCAGGTACGATAGAGACGATGGGAATGTAAGTGGGGTACCAGCCTCGCGCCTGCCATTGGCGACGCCAGAACACGACTCCCACCAGTGATGCCAGCGCCTGCCCGGCAACCAGCGGTATCAGCAGCAGCGAACCGTAGACTGGCGCAGCGGGGGCCAGCATGTATGCCAGGAACACCCCCAACAGTAGCCCGAGGCTGGCCAGTTCATTACCGAAGAATGGCGCTTCGCTGAAATCGGCCAGTACACGCCGCAAGGTCCAGGCCACACCGTAGTCGGGCTGGGCCGCATCGGATTCAGGTGCGGCGGTCGGGTGGCTGGGCCGTACACATGATGGAAAGCGCCAGCACAGCATGAACGCAATCACGCTTGCCAGCGCCATGCCACCTACGTTGCCGACTACCACCGGCAACTGCAGGGGATAGCACAGGTAGTTGACCATCAACAGGCTGGCTGGTGTTACCAACAGCGCTCCCAGCAGTGCGCCGGTGATGGTCACCTGCCAACCCGCACCAAACAACAGCACCATGGCTGCTGGCAAGGATACGAAAGCAACGAAGGTTGGTTGCCAGGTGCCACTGGCCAAGGTCCATCCCCACAACGCGTGACTGAGCAACAAGCCCAGCAGCGAACTGGTGAACACCCACGGCCATAGTCCGCTGCCGTAGCAGATGGCAAATCCGTGCCAGCGATACCCATGCACATGGGCCCAATGCGCCAGGCAAGCTCCCAGTAGCAAGCCCAGGGCGGGCAACTCGTGCTTATAGAAGGCCACTTCGCTGATATCACCAACTATCCAGCGCAGGCGGCTTAGCGGCTGATCGAGCGTCGCGGCCAGTTGCATGTAGTCCGGCCATTGGCCCTGTACAAGGCTGGCTGCCAGCAGCACCAGCAGGCAGGCAAGGATCAACACCGACGAACGCTGCCGGTTGGGGAAGAGTAGCGTTTTCATGTGCAACTCCTCAGCGGGGCATAGGTGCATGAAGGCGATAGCCAAGCGTCGCATCGTAAAGGTCGGTGCGCCTGTCTCGCGGCAGGTCGTTGAGGCTGTTCCAGATCGGCGCCGAGCGGGCGCTGCTGAGGTCGACATCGGCGTAGAGAATGCCCTCCTCCTCTGCACTGGCCACCTCGCCGATGGGCCAGCCATTGGTACCGGCAATCAGTGAACAGCCCAGGAAGCGACCGCCCCGCTCGCTACCTATGCGATTGGCGGCAGCGATATAGACGTTGTTGGCGTGTGCCGCCGTCATGGTCAGGTAGGACGCCATGCAGCGCCCTGATTCATCGAACAGTGGTGGTGGCGTCCATACCCAGTTGTTCAGGCTGCAGATGATGTCGGCGCCTTGCGCAGCCATCAGCCGCGGCACTTCCGGGAACCAGATATCCCAGCAGATCAGCAGGCCGATACGGCCGATCGGTGTCTCGAACACAGGGAAGCCCAGGTCGCCAGGGGTGAACCAGAGCTTTTCCTGGTTCCACAGATGGGCCTTGCGGTAATGCCCGAGCAAGCCTTGCGGACCGAACAGAACGGCACTGTCGAAAAGTTTCAGTCCCTCGCGTTCGGCAAAACCCGCAGCCAGATATACCTGGTACTCCTTGGCGAAATCCGCCCAGGCTTTCAGGCTGCGCCCCTCCTCCAGCGTTTCGGCGTGGGCATAGGCCTCTGCACGCGTGTGGAAGGTGTAGCCGGTGTTGGCCAGCTCGGGTAGCACGATCAGGTTGGCGCCTTCACGCGCCGCGCACCGGGCCAATGCCAGGCCCTTGCTCAGGTTGCCATCACAATGCTCCAGCCCGACCTGAGGGTCGTACTGGATGACAGCGATACGTACGGGGCTGACGGGCGTGCAGTGTTCAGACATGGCGGCTTCCTTTTATGGTTGTTTTGGAAGGGCGCCAGTAAAGCGGGGTTGGGCGGGGGAGTGACAGTCGGGGAGTTCCTATGGGATCGAAGGACAAGAGAGGTGTTCCAGTAGGAAACTCCCTACAAAAACGCCCGGATGCAGCTATTTCCCAACTTGATAATGTGGGTAGTGGTTCAGGGTAAAGCCACCATTGAACGATGCCGATGTTCTGCTGCACAGGTTGATGACCACATCAAGCGCCGTGCGTAAACACGGCTCGGTCCAGCCGGCGTCAACAGAGAAGGACTCTCCAGCCAGATACAACCCTGAGCTGGCACTCAGATCACGGTTGTACTTCATCAAGCTCACTGCATCGTAATAGGTCCCAGCCCGATACAACTTTGCGCAACCAAGCGCGTTTCGATCAGTCATCCAACGCTGTATGCGAATGTTTCGGGTATCGATATAAGGCGATATGGGTTCAGCCACGTTGCTGCAGCTAAGGAGGATCCGATCGAGTTCCTTCACGCACTTGTCGCCCAGTTCTTCATCTGAGAACGCGGCCAGTTTCGTTGCATCGTCTTCCCAGGTGTAACTGAGCAGGATGCAGTCATCAGCGTAATGGTCGTTGTAGCGGTAGGCATAGACATCGTGAACGAAACTGTCAGTGACCAGGATTTGCGGAAAAGCTGGGTTGCGATCCAGGAAGCTCTTATTCAGCGGGGCATAGACCTTGCAGCTTGTCTCCCAGTGAGCATGCTTCCAGGCATCCATGATCGTCTGCGGCAATATCTGACGGCTGAAACCGTCGAGGCGGATGTTGGTTTCGATCAGCCAGGAATGGTCAAGATCACGCTGTCGAAGTCTTCGTATTGGACGTTCCCCTGCACCGGATCACTGCAATGCCAACGGTATCCGACCCGTACGCGACCATCCTCCAGCTTTTGTAGGGAACAGACCGAAGTGTCAGTCAGTAACCCATCATCTCGTTGCAGCAGGTGGTCATACAGCGAGGAACCGCCCATCCCGACGTCCAGAAACATGAGGCTTTCGTCCATCGCCGCAAGCCCGATATAGGCTGGCCCCTGAAACATCAATCCTTTACTGTCAGGGACGCTGCTGGCTTCAAGATGGGGCGCAGCGTAAGGCACACCGTCCTGGTCAACACGCCCATGCACCAACTGCAAATGACTGCTGAAACCAAAGATTGCTGTACGCAGCGGGTAAAGGCAGCAGACGTCATAAAACGCTCCCCAGCTACCATCTCCAATACCGATTGCATAGAAGATGGCCGACTCGTCGCCACTCATGCCTAGCCCGCCAAAATCACCAGGGGTTGCGGGGTCCCAAGCAGTAAGAGCGGGTAAACGCACCAGATCTCTAAACGATATTCGATGATAGCGCTTGACGATCGCCGACCACATCGACTCCCAACCATAAGTGCCATAAACCGCAGCAATACGCTCGGCGAACTGCTCCGCAAAATGGCGCCATTTATCGTAGACCTGCTGAAGCATCGCAGAAGGGGGTGGTGTCGTTCCTTCGGGATTGCGCCAGACCAACAGCTCAGGGTCTCTCTCACCCTCTAATTGCCCGTCACGAAGATATATTCCAGTGGCATTCACCCAAGGTGTCCCTGGATTTGGAAAATTGGAAATTCGTAGCTCGAACAGCTTGGCGTAATAGGCCATAAGCGAACGCCCATCTTTTGGGAGCTCACCAGTCCTGTTGAAGAACGGCATGCGCATGGCCCCCATTTCAAAAGGGGTTACAGGCTGTTTGTGATTTCCTGCGTTACTCACCAGCGTGAGGTGGCGCCCACCCACACGCCGGGACTGCTCGATCAAGGTGATATGGGTAAAGCCGCAACGAAGCAATTCCCGGGCTGTAGTCAGCCCGGTAACACCAGCACCGACAATACAGATCCGGTGATCCGGCTGAGTGGCGTATGCAACTCCGCCCTCTTGTTCGAGTAGACGGCGATAATCAAAGCAAAGATCAGGAGGGTTAGGGTAACGCGCAGCCCATGGCTTTACGGACAGGGATGGCTCGATAGCCAGATCAGCAGGATGGTTGTGTGTTGAGCCGATGGTCATGGTCTCGTGTTCTCAATGAGTTGGGAACATGAGAATGATCAATCAAGAGATGCGTGAGGAGGTTGTTAATTAGCACCAACTGGCCACCACAGGATCGGGAGGTATCTGTGGTGGCCCGGTTGATGTCAATAAAGCCGTTACACCTTACACCGCCAGCGCGCGCTCACGCAGCTCGCTGTTGAGGATGCGGTCGTTCTCGCTGTAATCGACCGGGCAGTCGATCACGTGCACGCCCGGGGTCTTGATGCAGTGCTCCAGCAGCGGCAGCAGGCCTTCGGCGCTTTCCACGCGGTGGCCGTTGGCACCGTAGGCTTCGGCGTACTTGACGAAGTCCGGGTTGCCGTAGTCCAGGCCGAAATCGGTGAAGCCCATGTTCGCCTGCTTCCAGCGGATCATGCCGTAGCCGTCGTCACGCAGGATCACCACGGTGATGTGCATGCCCAGGCGTACCGCAGTTTCCAGCTCCTGGCTGTTCATCATGAAACCGCCGTCGCCGCAAACCGAGATCACCGGGCGGTCCGGGTGCACCAGGTGCGCGGCCATGGCCGATGGCAGGCCGGCGCCCATGGTTGCCAGGGCGTTGTCCAGCAGCACGGTGTTCGGCTTGTGTGCCTTGTAGTTGCGGGCGAACCAGATCTTGTAGATACCGTTGTCCAGGGCAACGATGCCTTCGGACGGCAGCACGCGACGGATGTCGGCGACCATGCGCTGCGGGTAGACCGGGAAGCGGTTGTCGTCGGCACCTTCGGCGATCTGCGCTTCGTTGGCTTCACGGATCGCCATCAGGCGGGTGAAGTCCCAGTGTGTGGTGTCGGTCAGCGCTTCGCTGATCTGCCATACGGCGTTGGCGATATCGCCAATCACTTCAACCTGCGGGAAGTACACGGCATCGACCTCGGCGGAGCGGAAGTTGATGTGAATGACTTCGGTGCCGCCACGAACCATGAAGAACGGTGGCTTCTCGATCACGTCGTGGCCGATGTTGACGATCAGGTCGGCGGCTTCGACGGCACGGTGCACGAAGTCACCCGACGACAGTGCGGCGTTGCCCAGGAAGCGCGGGTGGCGCTCGTCGACCACACCTTTGCCCATCTGGGTGGTGATGAACGGGATACCGGTCTTGTCGATCAGCTGCTTGAGGACCTTGGCGGTCATCTTGCGGTTGGCACCGGCGCCGATCACCAGGATCGGGTTGCGGGCTTTCTGCAGTTTTTCCACGGCGGCTTCGATGGCCTTGTGCTCGGCCAGCGGGCGGCGGCTCAGGCTAGGCGGAATCGGCAGGCTTTCGGTCTGCTCGGCGGCGATGTCTTCCGGCAGCTCCAGGTGCACGGCACCCGGCTTCTCTTCTTCGGCCAGGCGGAAGGCTTCGCGCATACGGGCCGGGATGTTGTCGGCGGAGGCGAACTGGTGGGTGTACTTGGTGATGGGGGCCATCATGCCGCACACGTCGATGATCTGGAAGCGGCCCTGCTTGGACTTCTTGATCGGCTTCTGGCCGGTGATCATCATCATCGGCATGCCGCCCAGGTAGGCGTATGCACTGGCGGTGACCAGGTTGGTGGCGCCAGGGCCGAGGGTCGACAGGCTGACGCCGGTCTTGCCGGTCAGGCGACCATAGGTGGCAGCCATGAAACCTGCGGACTGCTCGTGACGGGTAAGTACCAGCTTGATCTTCGACTTGCGCAGGGATTCCAGCAGATCGAGGTTTTCTTCACCGGGAATACCGAATACATACTCGACACCTTCGTTTTCCAGGCATTGCACAACGACATCGGCGGCCTTGGCCATCTTGCTTGCTACCTCAAGTGATGGGACGGTGGAAGTCCGGAAATGCGCAGCACGGTACGCTGGCATCGCTCAGCCCGGGGCCAGGAGTGCCCCGAACCAAAGTCTTGACGTAGGGTGGATGCGGGAAAGTCACGTGAATGTGACGGGAATATTGTCGCAACCTGGGTATTTTGCGGTCGGGGTGGGAGCAGGCGTGTCGAGGCATCGAACCGCCGCGAAGCGGGCGACGTGGTGGATGGCACCGGCTATGCCGGTGTTCGCGGGTGAACCCGCTCCCACAGGGACTGCGTATGCCCGGGAATTTTTTCGCCAGAAAGACAAAACCCCTACCTGCATGCGCAGATAGGGGTTTTGCGAAATGAATCTTGACGATGACCTACTCTCACATGGGGAAACCCCACACTACCATCGGCGATGCATCGTTTCACTACTGAGTTCGGGATGGGATCAGGTGGTTCCAATGCTCTATGGTCGTCAAGAAATTCTGTTGCCAGAATGTCCAGATGGACAGCCCAGCGAATTCGGATATGCGATATTTGTGATGTTGCGAACTTTCGGTTGTTTCGTCTTCATCACCGCAATCTGCGCTAGCAAATTGCTTGGGTGTTATATGGTCAAGCCTCACGGGCAATTAGTATTGGTTAGCTCAACGCCTCACAGCGCTTACACACCCAACCTATCAACGTCGTAGTCTTCGACGGCCCTTTAGGGGATTCAAGATCCCAGTGAGATCTCATCTTGAGGCAAGTTTCCCGCTTAGATGCTTTCAGCGGTTATCTCTTCCGAACATAGCTACCCGGCAATGCCACTGGCGTGACAACCGGAACACCAGAGGTTCGTCCACTCCGGTCCTCTCGTACTAGGAGCAGCCCCTCTCAAATCTCAAACGTCCACGGCAGATAGGGACCGAACTGTCTCACGACGTTCTAAACCCAGCTCGCGTACCACTTTAAATGGCGAACAGCCATACCCTTGGGACCGGCTTCAGCCCCAGGATGTGATGAGCCGACATCGAGGTGCCAAACACCGCCGTCGATATGAACTCTTGGGCGGTATCAGCCTGTTATCCCCGGAGTACCTTTTATCCGTTGAGCGATGGCCCTTCCATACAGAACCACCGGATCACTAAGACCTACTTTCGTACCTGCTCGACGTGTTTGTCTCGCAGTCAAGCGCGCTTTTGCCTTTATACTCTACGACCGATTTCCGACCGGTCTGAGCGCACCTTCGTACTCCTCCGTTACTCTTTGGGAGGAGACCGCCCCAGTCAAACTACCCACCATACACTGTCCTCGATCCGGATAACGGACCTGAGTTAGAACCTCAAAGTTGCCAGGGTGGTATTTCAAGGATGGCTCCATGAGAACTGGCGTCCCCACTTCAAAGCCTCCCACCTATCCTACACAAGCAAATTCAAAGTCCAGTGCAAAGCTATAGTAAAGGTTCACGGGGTCTTTCCGTCTAGCCGCGGATACACTGCATCTTCACAGCGATTTCAATTTCACTGAGTCTCGGGTGGAGACAGCGCCGCCATCGTTACGCCATTCGTGCAGGTCGGAACTTACCCGACAAGGAATTTCGCTACCTTAGGACCGTTATAGTTACGGCCGCCGTTTACCGGGGCTTCGATCAAGAGCTTCGCTTGCGCTAACCCCATCAATTAACCTTCCGGCACCGGGCAGGCGTCACACCCTATACGTCCACTTTCGTGTTTGCAGAGTGCTGTGTTTTTAATAAACAGTCGCAGCGGCCTGGTATCTTCGACCGGCATGGGCTTACGGAGCAAGTCCTTCACCCTCGCCGGCGCACCTTCTCCCGAAGTTACGGTGCCATTTTGCCTAGTTCCTTCACCCGAGTTCTCTCAAGCGCCTTGGTATTCTCTACCTAACCACCTGTGTCGGTTTGGGGTACGGTTCCCAGTTATCTGAAGCTTAGGAGCTTTTCTTGGAAGCATGGTATCAACCACTTCGTCGCCTGAAGGCAACTCGTCATCAGCTCTCGGCCTTGAAATCCCGGATTTGCCTAAGATTTCAGCCTACCACCTTAAACCTGGACAACCAACGCCAGGCTGGCCTAACCTTCTCCGTCCCTCCATCGCAATAACTGGAAGTACAGGAATATTAACCTGTTTTCCATCGACTACGCTTTTCAGCCTCGCCTTAGGGACCGACTAACCCTGCGTCGATTAACGTTGCGCAGGAAACCTTGGTCTTTCGGCGTGCGAGTTTTTCACTCGCATTGTCGTTACTCATGTCAGCATTCGCACTTCTGATACCTCCAGCAAGCTTCTCAACTCACCTTCACAGGCTTACAGAACGCTCCTCTACCGCGTCATCAAAGATGACACCCGTAGCTTCGGTGCATGGTTTGAGCCCCGTTACATCTTCCGCGCAGGCCGACTCGACTAGTGAGCTATTACGCTTTCTTTAAAGGGTGGCTGCTTCTAAGCCAACCTCCTAGCTGTCTAAGCCTTCCCACATCGTTTCCCACTTAACCATGACTTTGGGACCTTAGCTGACGGTCTGGGTTGTTTCCCTTTTCACGACGGACGTTAGCACCCGCCGTGTGTCTCCCATGCTCGGCACTTCCAGGTATTCGGAGTTTGCATCGGTTTGGTAAGTCGGGATGACCCCCTAGCCGAAACAGTGCTCTACCCCCTGGAGTGATACATGAGGCGCTACCTAAATAGCTTTCGAGGAGAACCAGCTATCTCCGAGCTTGATTAGCCTTTCACTCCGATCCACAGGTCATCCGCTAACTTTTCAACGGTAGTCGGTTCGGTCCTCCAGTCAGTGTTACCTAACCTTCAACCTGCCCATGGATAGATCGCCCGGTTTCGGGTCTATACCCAGCGACTAAACGCCCTATTAAGACTCGCTTTCGCTACGCCTCCCCTATTCGGTTAAGCTCGCCACTGAATATAAGTCGCTGACCCATTATACAAAAGGTACGCAGTCACCTAACAAAGTAGGCTCCCACTGCTTGTACGCATACGGTTTCAGGTTCTATTTCACTCCCCTCTCCGGGGTTCTTTTCGCCTTTCCCTCACGGTACTGGTTCACTATCGGTCAGTCAGTAGTATTTAGCCTTGGAGGATGGTCCCCCCATATTCAGACAAAGTTTCTCGTGCTCCGTCCTACTCGATTTCATTGACAAGAGATTTTCGTGTACGGGGCTATCACCCACTATGGCCGCACTTTCCAGAGCGTTCCACTAATCTCAAATCAACTTAAGGGCTGGTCCCCGTTCGCTCGCCACTACTAAGGGAATCTCGGTTGATTTCTTTTCCTCAGGGTACTTAGATGTTTCAGTTCCCCTGGTTCGCCTCTTGCACCTATGTATTCAGTACAAGATACTCAGCTTATGCTGAGTGGGTTCCCCCATTCAGAGATCTCTGGATCACAGTCTGTTTGCCGACTCCCCAAAGCTTATCGCAGGCTACCACGTCTTTCATCGCCTCTGACTGCCAAGGCATCCACCGTATGCGCTTCTTCACTTGACCATATAACCCCAAGCAATCTGGTTATACTGTGAAGACGACATTCGCCGAAAATTCGCATGTTGCTCTTTCGAGCAGAACTCACAAATTTTACCTTAGCCTGATTAACCAGCAGTGAAACTGGTCATCAGTCTATATCTATCACATATCCGAATTTTTAAAGAACGATCTGACAAAAGTCAGAAATCAACATTCGAGCTGAATGTTCATTTCTAAGTTCTGACAAGTTACTGCGTACGGCGAAAGTGGTGGAGCCAAGCGGGATCGAACCGCTGACCTCCTGCGTGCAAGGCAGGCGCTCTCCCAGCTGAGCTATGGCCCCGTGTATTCTACGGCTGAACCATGTAATGGTAGGTCTGGGCAGATTTGAACTGCCGACCTCACCCTTATCAGGGGTGCGCTCTAACCAACTGAGCTACAGACCTATAACAGGGTCGCGTTACAGCATCGTCTTCTACAATGAATCAAGCAATTCGTGTGGGAGCTCATCAGCAGGCTGATGTCGTCGATTAAGGAGGTGATCCAGCCGCAGGTTCCCCTACGGCTACCTTGTTACGACTTCACCCCAGTCATGAATCACACCGTGGTAACCGTCCTCCCGAAGGTTAGACTAGCTACTTCTGGTGCAACCCACTCCCATGGTGTGACGGGCGGTGTGTACAAGGCCCGGGAACGTATTCACCGCGACATTCTGATTCGCGATTACTAGCGATTCCGACTTCACGCAGTCGAGTTGCAGACTGCGATCCGGACTACGATCGGTTTTGTGAGATTAGCTCCACCTCGCGGCTTGGCAACCCTCTGTACCGACCATTGTAGCACGTGTGTAGCCCAGGCCGTAAGGGCCATGATGACTTGACGTCATCCCCACCTTCCTCCGGTTTGTCACCGGCAGTCTCCTTAGAGTGCCCACCATAACGTGCTGGTAACTAAGGACAAGGGTTGCGCTCGTTACGGGACTTAACCCAACATCTCACGACACGAGCTGACGACAGCCATGCAGCACCTGTGTCAGAGTTCCCGAAGGCACCAATCCATCTCTGGAAAGTTCTCTGCATGTCAAGGCCTGGTAAGGTTCTTCGCGTTGCTTCGAATTAAACCACATGCTCCACCGCTTGTGCGGGCCCCCGTCAATTCATTTGAGTTTTAACCTTGCGGCCGTACTCCCCAGGCGGTCAACTTAATGCGTTAGCTGCGCCACTAAAATCTCAAGGATTCCAACGGCTAGTTGACATCGTTTACGGCGTGGACTACCAGGGTATCTAATCCTGTTTGCTCCCCACGCTTTCGCACCTCAGTGTCAGTATCAGTCCAGGTGGTCGCCTTCGCCACTGGTGTTCCTTCCTATATCTACGCATTTCACCGCTACACAGGAAATTCCACCACCCTCTACCGTACTCTAGCTCGCCAGTTTTGGATGCAGTTCCCAGGTTGAGCCCGGGGCTTTCACATCTAACTTAACGAACCACCTACGCGCGCTTTACGCCCAGTAATTCCGATTAACGCTTGCACCCTCTGTATTACCGCGGCTGCTGGCACAGAGTTAGCCGGTGCTTATTCTGTCGGTAACGTCAAAACAGCAAGGTATTAACTTACTGCCCTTCCTCCCAACTTAAAGTGCTTTACAATCCGAAGACCTTCTTCACACACGCGGCATGGCTGGATCAGGCTTTCGCCCATTGTCCAATATTCCCCACTGCTGCCTCCCGTAGGAGTCTGGACCGTGTCTCAGTTCCAGTGTGACTGATCATCCTCTCAGACCAGTTACGGATCGTCGCCTTGGTGAGCCATTACCTCACCAACTAGCTAATCCGACCTAGGCTCATCTGATAGCGCAAGGCCCGAAGGTCCCCTGCTTTCTCCCGTAGGACGTATGCGGTATTAGCGTTCCTTTCGAAACGTTGCCCCCCACTACCAGGCAGATTCCTAGGCATTACTCACCCGTCCGCCGCTGAATCAAGGAGCAAGCTCCCGTCATCCGCTCGACTTGCATGTGTTAGGCCTGCCGCCAGCGTTCAATCTGAGCCATGATCAAACTCTTCAGTTCAATACTGCTTGGGTTTTTAAGAAACCCTAAACTTGGCTCAGCAATCTCAAATGACTATGTGATTTCTCGCATGGCCACTTGTGATGCTGATAATCTTTGTGACTATCAGTCCGTACTCACAAGCACCCACACGAATTGCTTGATTCGATTTGTTAAAGAGCGTTTGGTTAAGAGCGCCTCGTCTCAACCGAGGCGCGCATTCTACGCTTCCCTCATTTGCTGTCAAGCGTTTATTTTGAAGTTTTTTACAACCGATTTCTTTCGAAACCCTTCAACTTCAACAACTTACCGCTTGCCTCGAAGCGTTCAACGCTGCGAGGAGGCGAATAATACGCGCTTTGAGATCAGAGTCAACACCTTGATCTGAAAAAACTTTCTGCCAGCGTTTTACCTTCGTCGGCAACTAATGAAAGCGCCGCGAATCTGTAGAGAAACACCACCCAACGGAGCGTAGCGGCCATGAGCGATGCGCAAAGCGAGAAAACCCCGGGCCTGTCGGCGAACGAGGAGCAGGAAGTCAGCCTTAACCAACCGCCCCGCGCGGCAGTGCTGCACGAGATCATTCGTTACCAGGGCGACCAGGAACTGGAACGAACACTCGCCGCACTGTGGTGGTCGGCTCTGGCCGCAGGCTTGTCCATGGGGTTGTCGCTCATGGCCATGGGGCTGTTCTACGCACGCCTGCCGGAGGGGGACAGTGCCCAGGTTATCGCCAGCATCGGCTATAGCGCAGGCTTCCTTGCAGTGATACTGGCGCGTCAGCAGTTGTTCACCGAAAACACCCTGACCGCCGTGTTGCCGGTAATGACGGCCCCCACCCTGGCCAACTTCGGGCGCCTGCTGCGCCTTTGGAGCGTGGTACTGCTTGGCAACCTCGCCGGCACCTTGCTGGTGGCCTGGGTAATGCTGGAGCTGCCGATCTTCGACAGCAAGACCGACGTGGCCTTCCTGGAGGTTGGCCGCAAGGTCATGAAAAACGATGTCAGCCAGATGTTCGCCAAAGGCATCGTATCGGGGTGGATGATCGCCACCATGGTCTGGATGATCCCGTCGATGGAACATGCCAAGATCTGGATCATCCTGATGATCACCTATCTGATGGCCCTGGGCGACTTCACCCATATAGTGGTCGGCTCGGTCGAGGTGTCCTATCTGGTCTGGGCCGGCGATGAAACCTGGAGCAGTTTCTGGCTGGAGTTCGCCCTGCCGACACTGGCGGGCAACATCATCGGCGGCAGTTTCATCTTCGGATTGATCAGCCATGCACAGGTGCGCAGCGACAGCGGCAAACCGCCCTCACGGCTACTGAACGAGGACCAGCCACCCTCCCCGCGCCGCAACAACGGCAACAAATGAACCTCAGCGTGCCGCTACAACGCGCTCGTTTGCCTGGCCGCGCTGACGCACAGGCCGTGGCTGCCACCAGTTCTGCCCGGCGTGCGGAGAGTCAAGGCTGACCCGCTCCCCCATCTGCGGGGTGCTCAGGCGCACTTGTGCCTGGTTGGCCAGCGCCAGGATGCGTTCGAACGGTTCCTGCCAACCATGGTTGGACAGGTCGAAAGTGCCGTTGTGAATCGGTAACAGCCAACGCCCGCGTAAATCCAGATGGGCCTGCAGACTCTGCTCCGGCTGCATGTGCACATCGGGCCAGGCGACGTTGTAGGCCCCGGTCTCGATCAAGGTCAGGTCGAACGGCCCGAAGCGCTCGCCAATCTGCTTGAACCCATCGAAGTAGCCGGTATCGCCACTGAAGAATACCCGCACATCCTCGTCGACGATCACCCACGACGCCCACAAGGTCCGGTTGCTGTCCAGCAGCCCACGCCCGGAAAAGTGCTGAGCCGGGGTGGCGACAAAGCGTACGCCCTCGACCTCGCTTTCCTGCCACCAGTCCAGCTGCCGCACCTTTGCCGGTGCCACGCCCCAGGTAATCAGCAAGTTGCCTACGCCCAGTGGGGCCAGGAACACACTTGTTCGCGGTGCAAGTTGGCGAATCGCCTGTTCGTCCAGATGATCGAAGTGATCGTGGGACAGTACCACCGCAGCCAATGGCGGCAATTGGTCCAATGCCAAGGGTGGCGCATGGAAACGCAGCGGGCCGGCCCACTGCACTGGCGAGGCACGCTCGGCGAATACCGGGTCGGTAATAAAGAAGCGCCCACGCAGCTTGAGCAATACCGTGGAATGGCCCAGGCGCCAAAGGCTTCGGTCGGGCGCATCGAGCACCTGCTGGCGGGTCATGGGCTGGAGACTGACCGGTGTGGCCGGCCGGGTTTGCGGCGGTTTGCGCAGGAACAGGTACTTGAGCCCGATGCGCAGCTTCTTCAATACGCCATCCTGTGGCAACGACGCCTGGTTGTGAAAACGCCCTTCCCGCTGTGGCGCCGGCTCGCCGGCGGGGTTGGCCAAAGGGACCATCAGCAACACTCCGAGCAACAGGAAAGCCTTCATGCTACCCCACAGTGATCGGATCAACCATGAATTGGCTTGTAAGGTCATTTTTCGTCGATGAAACACTGTTCAACAATATTCATGCAAGTTATGCGATAAACGGTGCTTCAGCGGAAGAACGATGATCAAGATGGATAAACGCAGCGGCAAAGGACTTTCATTCGCCAAACGCATCTACCTGCCGCGGGTCATCGGCCTGGGAATCGGCCTGTTCAGTGTCATGGCCGCCATGGCGCCGCTGTCACCGCCCACCTGGGCATGGCTGCTGGTACTGTTCAATGGCCTCTTGTGGCCACATGTGGCCTACCTGTGGGCAGCCCGTTCGGCCACGCCCTACCAGGCAGAACAGCGCAACCTGGTTCTGGACTCCTTGATGGGTGGGTTCTGGACCGCCGCCATGCATTTCAATCCATTGCCCAGTGTGACCGTGCTTTCGATGATGACCATGAACAACGTCGCCGCCGGCGGCAAACGCATGGTCGTTCGCGGGATGCTGGCCCAGTTGGGCGGCATGCTCGTCGCCATATTGTTGCTGGGCCCTGGCCTGCAACTGAACGCCACGCCCCTGCAGGTCTATGCCTGCCTGCCGATGCTGACGCTCTACCCACTGGCGCTGGGCTGGGTCTGCTACCAGCTGGCGATCAAGCTGGCCGACCACAAGCGCCGACTGAGTACACTGAGCCTCACCGACAGCCTGACCGGCCTGCTCAACCACGGTGCCTGGAAAGACCTGCTGCTGCTGAAGTTCCAGGCCTGCCAGCAGCAAAAGGGGCACGCGGTGATTGCCCTGATCGACATCGACCACTTCAAGACCATCAACGACACGTTCGGTCACGTTGTCGGCGACTGTGTGCTGCGCCAACTCGGCGCCGAGCTGCGGCACAGCCTGCGCGAAGGCGACCAGGCCGGGCGCTACGGCGGTGACGAATTCTGCGTGATCTTGCCGGATACCAGCGAAGCCGAAGCGTGCCTGGCCATGGAGCGCCTGCGCGAGCGGGTCGCCAGCTACCGCAACCCGCAGTTGCCGCACCTGCGCATCAGCCTGAGCATCGGCCTTTCGGCATTCGAGGCCGACCTGGAGTCACCCGAGCACTGGCTCGAGCAGGCGGACAAAGCGCTGTATACCGCCAAGCATGCCGGGCGCGACCAGGTCAATTTTGCCCGCAGCGACGCTGCAACGCTCAGGCTGGCCTATCCTGATTGAACCTCCTTCCTGACTAACTGGCGGGAGGCTGTCTGAAGGAGCCGCTCGCGCATGGCCAGGACCGCCAACCTTCCAACCGCCAGCCCCACCCCGCGCTTCCAGGTGCGTCGCTTGATTGCCGGCTTCAGCGCAGTTTTCGGCCTGGCTTGCCTGGTCATCGTCGGCGCCCTGTTCAATATCGCGGGTACTCTTGACCATCAGGAGCGCCAGCGCAGCGCCTCGCAGGCATCCAAGGCGCTGGAGCAACGGTTGCTCGCATCGCGCCAATTCCTGTCCAGCTACGCCGTATGGGATGCTGCCTTCGAACACCTGGCGGGGCAGGCCGACTGGAAATGGGCCTACGAAGAAAAGAACGTGGGCGAGTCGCTGTACAGCGCCAGCGGCTATGAGGGAGTGTTCGTGGTGGAGGACGCACGCACCACCTACGCCTTGTTCAGAGGCCAGCCTACCCAGGCGGCGGCCAATACCTATATCGATGCAGCGCTGCAGCCAATCATCGACCAGGCCCGGGCAGCGGCCATCCCCCGTGAACAGATCACCCGTTTCGTCCTGTTCAACGGTTGGCCGGCCGTGCTCAGTGCTGCGGCGGTGCGCCCGGACCGGGATGTCACCGAGAGCGAGGTCAGCCAGGCGCCGGTAATGCTGTTTGTCGACCAGCTCACCGAGGACAAGCTGGCGCAACTGAGCAGCGGTGCCGGCCTGAGCGGTATGCACGTGGAGAAAAATGATGTGGGCGAGCACGGCCACCTGCGCATCGACCTCGGCGATACCGGCTACCACCTGTCCTGGAGCAGCCCGCTGCCAGGGCACCAGTTGCTGCGTGCTGTGTTGCCCCCGCTGTCGGGAGCCTTGCTGATACTTGGCCTGGTCATGCTCTAGCTGTTCCGTCATGCCTTGCGCAGTTCGCGCGCGATCGACCTCACGCTCGCCCATCTTCAGCAGAGCAACCAGGCCCTGGAGGCCAGCGAACAGCGTTTTCGCGCGGTGGCTGAGTCGGCATCCGACTGGATCTGGGAAACCGATCGGCAGCAACGCCTCACCTATCTGTCACAACGTTTTGTCAACGTTACCGGTTACCCTGTGGGCGACTGGCTCGGCCACCCGCTCAATCAGTTGCTGGCCTGCGATACCACGCCGCTCTCGCCGTGGCTGGATGCCCTGGCCGCGGCCGACCCGCAACAGCTGGCCAACCTGCGCTGCACCTACCGCGACCAGAATGGCCAGAACCGCTACTGCCGCATTTCGGCCCGCGCCATCTGGTACGACGACAAGCCCGTCGGTTTTCGTGGCACCGCCAGTGACATCACCGACGAAGTCGATGCCCATGCACGCATCCAGCACCTGTCGCTGCACGACCCGCTGACCGGCCTGGCCAACCGCAACAAGCTAGCCCGCCACCTGGAACAGGCGCTGTTACGTGGGAGCGACTCGCCACCACTGACCTTGCTGCTGCTGGACCTGGACAACTTCAAGCCGATCAACGACTCTCTCGGCCATGCCGCCGGTGACGCGGTGCTGCAGGAGGTAGCGAACCGCCTGCGCGACACTACCCGCGACGGCGACCTGGTCGCGCGTTTGGGCGGCGACGAGTTCCTCCTGGTGCTCAGCGGCATGGACAACCGCAGCGAGATCGACCGTTTCTGTGCGCGCCTGATCAGCCTGCTGCAGCAACCGATCGCCTTCGATAGCCAGACCCTCCATGTTGGCGCCAGCATCGGAGTCGCCCAGACCCGTACCCAGGGCTTCGATGCCGGCGAGCTGATCCGCTGCGCCGATATCGCCCTGTACCAGGCCAAGGCCGACGGCAAGAGCACCTGGCGCTATTTCGCTGCCGAAATGAACCAGCAGATCCAGTACCGCCGCCAACTGGAGAACGACATGCGGCGAGCCCTGCGCAACCAGGAATTCGAGCTGCACTACCAGCCGCGCTACCGCCTCAGCGACCTGCGCATCGTCGCAGTCGAGGCCTTGCTGCGCTGGCAGCATCCGCAGGAAGGGTTGCTGGGGCCGGACACCTTCATCCCCTTGGCCGAACAGAGTGACATCATTGTCGCGCTGGGCCGCTGGGTGTTGCGCGAAGCCTGCCGCACTGCCCATGACTGGCCCGCCGATGTTCTGGTCTCCGTGAACCTGTCACCTGCGCAGTTCCAGCGCAGCGATGTGGTGGCGGATGTACGCGAGATCCTGCTGGAAACCGCTTTCCCCGCACAGCGCCTGGAGCTGGAAATTACCGAGAACGTGATGCTCAATGACATCGAAGGCGCACTGGGCACAATGCTGTCGCTCAAAGAGCTGGGCGTTCGCCTGAACATGGACGACTTCGGCACCGGCTACTCGTCGCTGGGCTACTTGCGCACCTACCCGTTCGACAGCATCAAGATCGACAAACGCTTCATCGGCGGGCTGAACAACACCGCTGGCAGCGACCGCGCCGTGGTCCAGGCCATCATCAACCTGGGCGAAGCGATGGGGCTGACGGTGACGGCCGAAGGAGTGGAAAGCGAGCAGCAGCTCAGGGCACTGCAGAAGGACCGTTGCCATGAAGTGCAGGGCTATTACTTGAGCCGACCGCTGGACAGTGCGGGGCTCGAGGCGTTGATGCAGCAGGCATCCCAGCGCTCGGCGCCCTACCTGTAGCGCGTGGAGGTAACTGTCTAGTGCAGGTTTGATACTTGCACACCCCCTGTGGGAGCGGGTTCACCCGCGAAGAATGCAACGCGGTATATGGCACCGGCTTCGCCGGTGTTCGCGGGTGAACCCGCTCCCACAGTGATGGTGCAGGTTTTCGGTATTCGAGCGAGGCAGTTACTCCGCTATTACAGAGCGGAGTCCCGCTGCAAGCTGCGTTCAGCCACGATTTCCGGCAGGTCGCGCCGGCGCAGGTAGGTGCGCAGCGGTTCACCCATGTTCAAACGGTCATCCACATGCTGCTCCAGCAACAGCGCCAGCCGTTCGCGGCAAAGAGCCATGCGCTGCCCTTGCTCGGGCCGCCAGACAAACTCGCTGCAGGGCGTGATGCTGGCATCGGCCACGTCCATGCCGAAAGAGTCTTCGGAAAAACGCACGATATGCACGCCGCGCTTGCCATGAAAACCGACGAAGCCCTTGAGCTGGTCGGCAGCGTTGCAGATGTCCTGTGAAGTGATGGCCATGACGTAACCTCGCAATGAAATCGGAAGATACGCACGCCAGGCGGGAAAGGGTTGCCTCTACCGGACAACTCGTGACTGGCAGCCTAACGCAAGCCATCACACAGGCGCCACGGTTTTCATCGATCAGCAACCACCGTCAACCTGTGAATGCAGCACCTCGCCCAACCATTGCATGAAGGCCTGCACCCGGCGTGGCACATGCCGCTGCCGGGCATACAACAGTGACACGGGCATGGCCGGGGCCTGCCAGCTTTCCAGTACCGAAACCAGCTCACCGCGCTGCAGGTGCTCGGCCACGCCCACCGCCGGCACCTGGATCAGCCCCAACCCGGCCAGGCAGGCCGCCGAGTAGGCCTCGGCATTGTTCACTGTGACCACGCCGGCCATGGCCTGGAAATGCAGTTCACCGTCCTGCAGAAATTCGAAACCGGCACTACGCCCCCCCAGAGTGCGCACGTAATGCACCAAGTGATGCTCGGCCAGGTCCTGCAGCGTGCGCGGCACGCCGTAGCGTGCAAGGTAGGCAGGGCTGGCACAGTTGCGCATGCTCAGTTGGCCGACCGGGCGCGCCACCACATCCAGGTCATGCAGGGCACCAATGCGCATCACGCAATCGAAGCCTTCACGCAGCAGGTCGACCTGGCGGTCGGTACAACTGAGCTCCACCTCCAGGCGCGGGAAGCGCTGCAGAAACTGCGGCAACGCCGGGATGATGACCCGGCGGGCCATCATTGTCGGCAAATCGACGCGCAGGCGCCCGGCCAGCTCGGCATCGTCGGCGCGGAACAAACCCTCGATTTCGTCCATGCCCGACAGCAGGTCCTTGCTGCGCTCGTACAGCAAGACGCCATCCTGGGTCGCCTGTACCCGGCGGGTGGTGCGGTTGAACAGCTGCGTACCCAGCAAACGCTCGAGCGCCCTGACCTGCTCCGACACAGTCGAACGGGGCAGCCCCAAGCTCTCGGCAGCCAAGGTGAAACTGCTGACCTCGCAGACCCGAACAAAGGTGCGCAACAACTCCAGCTTGTTCAATTCAGCCCTCGTCTATCCGGTTTTACCGAACAGTATTTCCATATTCGCTGGATTTAACAGCACCACACCGACCAATAACCTGTGCTCATCAGCTCACCATGAGGTTTTCACCATGACCCGCAAGATTGCCCTGATCACTGGCGCCAGCCGCGGCCTGGGCCGCAACACCGCAGAACACCTGGCCGCACGCGGCATCGATGTCATCGGCACTTACCACAGCAAGGCGGAGGAAGCCCATGCCGTCGCCGCCCGGCTGGAGCAGGCCGGGGTCAAGGCCATCATGCTGCAACTGGACGTCAGCGACAGCGCCAGCTTTGCCGGTTTCGCCGAATGCCTCGGCGCAACCCTGCAGCAACACTTCGGCCGCGAGCGCTTCGACTTTCTGGTGAACAATGCCGGGATCGGCTTGAACGTGCCATACACCGAAACCAGCGAGGCACAGTTCGACCAGTTGCTGAACATCCAGCTGAAGGGTCCGTTCTTCCTTACCCAGCGCCTGCTGCCGTTGCTGGTCGACAATGGCCGCATCGTCAACATTTCCACTGGCCTGGCGCGCTTTGCGCTACCGGGGTATGCCGCCTATGCCGCGATGAAGGGGGCGATGGAGGTGCTGACCCGCTATCAGGCCAAGGAACTGGGAGCACGTGGGATTCGTGTGAACATTCTGGCGCCGGGGGCGATCGAGACCGATTTTGGCGGCGGCGTGGTGCGGGATAACCGACAGGTTAATGAATACATTGCCGGCAACACGGCGCTGGGGCGGGTGGGCTTGCCGGATGATATCGGGGCAGCGATTGCGCTGTTGCTGGAAGATGGCAACGGCTGGATCAACGGGCAACGGCTGGAGGTTTCGGGTGGGATGTTCCTCTGAAATCGAGGATCTGGGGCTGCTTAGCAGCCCCTTTGGCCCTCACGGCCGACTCTGCTCCTCATGCACCTGCACACTGGCTGTCATCCCCGCACTCAGGGTCACCCCCTCCGGCACCTGGTCCAGGCGGATCCTCACCGGTATCCGCTGCGCCAGGCGCACCCAGTTGAAGGTCGGCTCAACCTCCGGCAGCAACTGGCTGTCGGGGTTACTGTTGCGGTCGGTGATACCACGGCTGATGCTCTCCACATGCCCTTGCATCGGCTCGCCCGCGCCCATCAGCCAGACCTTCACCGTATCCCCCACACGAATGCGTGGCAGCTTGGTTTCCTCGAAATAGGCCTGGATATAGAAGGTTGAATCGTCCACCAGGGCCATCACCGCCTCCCCGGTATTCACATAGTTGCCCTCGGCCAGGCGCAGGTTGGTGATATGCCCGCTGCGCGGCGCCCGCACTTCACTGCGCGCCAGGTTGATTTTGGCGACCTGCAATTGTGCCTCGGCCTCATGCAGCTCACCGCGGGCGATGGCCGCATTGATCTGGGCGTTTTCCCGCAATTCGGCACTGATCGCCTCCGGCCCAAGTGCGGTACGCCGGGCCGCTTCACGCTCGCGCAGGCGCAGTTGCTGGCTGCGGGTTTCGGTCACCGCGCTGGCTTGGTCGAAAGCAGCCTGGAAGCGTTCGCGGTCGATGCTCATCAGCAGGTCGCCGGCCTTGACCTGCTGATTGTCACGGGCCTTCAGCTCGCGCACCCAGCCGGACACATCGGGGGCGATCACCACCACATCGGCGCGCACACGGGCATCGCGGGTCCAGGGGGTGAGCATGTAGTACTGCCACAGCTGATAGCCGGCGAAGACGGCAAGGGCCACCACACACAAGGTGACCAGGGTACGTACGGCCGCACGCATCGAAACACTCCTTTATAAAGCTCCCAGCAGTCGCACTACCAGGAACAACACACAAACGAACAACGCCGCATCGAACAGCGCTTCATGCCAGATCCAGCGCCCCAACGGCGTGGCCTGCACCACCAGACGCAACACGCCGGTAAGCACCAGCGCCATCAACACATAAACCAGGAAAGGGCTGAACAGCACGCCGCCCAATTCCCACTCACGCAACCCCATGGGATTCCTCCTGCCAACGGCACCACTTGCCCCAGCTTTTTTGCAGTTGCAGCACCGCCCCTTCAGCCAACCGCAGCGGATCGCTGGAGGGTAGACGGCGCAAGGCGCCAATGAACTGTTCGCTTGCGGCATCAAGGCTCTGCCCACGCCCTGGCGCCGGCCCTTTGGCCAGCACTGCCTCTACCTGCTGCAGGTATTCGCGCTCGGCCCGTCCCAACGGGGCCTTGGCGAGCGCCAGGCACATGCGCAAATGCACCAGTTCGTCGCCGATATCCAGGCCGTGCAGGCCGTCGTCCCAGCGCTTGCGTTCGCTCTCGGGCAGGTCGCCGGCATGCCGCGCCAGTTGCATCAGGCGGTCGGCCATGCGCCCGCCAAACCAGCTGTCGGCCCCGCGCAGGTCGCGCCGGGTCAGGCGCACCAGGTCATTCTGGGTCGCCGCGCGCAGGCGCTGGCCCAGCCAGGCCGGGTGGCGAAACACCAACAAGCGGAAGGCCATCACCGCCGCCGACACACCCACCAGCATGGCCAAGGCACTGTTGAGCAGGGTGGCCACGCCGAACTGCATGGCGTTGAGCGGCGACACCAGCACGATGAAATGCAGGCAATAAGAAGTAGCCGTGGCCCCGGTCCGCGGGTGAGCCATGCCCAGCGCACCAAGAAACAGCGGCACCCCCATGCCCAGGCAGAGCATGGCGAAGCTGCTCCATTGCGGCAGCAGAATTTGCCCGACCAGAAACGCCGCCGGTATTGCCAGGAGGATCCCTCGTAAAAAGCTCAGGCCGATCTGCGCGCCATTCTCGCGGCTGGCGAACAGGCTGCAAACCACACAGGTCAGCACCAGGCCACCCGGTGCCGAAGGCCAGGCGGTGGCCAGCCAGAAACCACTCATCACCAGAAAGGCCAGCGCACTGCGTGAGCCGAACAGCAAGGCCAGCGACCAGTCGCGGTGCGCGGCCAGGCCCTGAGACACATCCTTGGGCGCCCTGCCCGCCTCCACATCCTCCAGCGCCTGGCTGGCAGCCATGGCGTAATCCAGCAGCAGTGCCGTGCGTGCCAGGCAAAAGTGCTCCGCCGGGCTGATCTGATCATCGTGGGCAGCATCCCAGATGCGTTGGCGCAGAAGCAAAAGGCTCGGCTGATCGGGCTTGCCCAACAGTGCGCGCACCTCCTCCAGCCAGGGCGCCAGGCGTTCGGCCTCGCCCTCATCAAGTTGCCGCCACTGGCGGCGCACCGAACGGGAAATGCGCAGCAGCACCATCAGTTTCTGGCTCAGGCCGCGAATGGCACGAGCGCGTTGGCGCCCGCGGTTGCCTTCGAACCAGGCGTGTTCGCGTTGGCTGTCGATGGCAACGATACGCCCCAGGCTTTCCAGCAGGCCTTTGCGCGCCTCGTCTTCACCGCCCAGCATGGCACTGGCGGCCTGCAGGCCGTTCTGCCAGGCCTGACGGGCCTGCCCGCCCAGTTGCTGCTCTACCCGCATGGGCCAGAGCAAGGCACTGCTGGCGGTGGCACAGAAGATACCCAGGCAGATCTCGGTACAGCGCGCCACGGCCTGGTCGAACACCTGCAACGGGTGATCGATGGCCGGCAGGGCAATGATCGCCGCCGTGTAGCCTGCCAACACGAAGGCATAGGCCCAGGCGCTGCGCAACTGGGTGGAGGCGGCAGTGCACAGGGCCAGCCACAGGGCCAGGGTGAGCAGGAACAGACCGGGGGTCTGGGCAAACAGACCGATGAACAGCACCGACATAAACGTGCCGACCAGGGTGCCGGCCAGCCGCGCCAGGCCCTTCTGCACCACCATGCCTGACAACGGCTGGGCGACGATGAAAGCGGTCATCAGGGCCCAGGACGGTTGCTCCAGGCCCCAGCGCATCGCCAGCCACAGGGCGAGGCCGCCACCGAGCAGGGTCTTGATGGCGAACTTGAGGGCGAGGCTGCTGGGAGCGAACAGGGCCTGGAAGGTGATGGGCACGAGACGGACCTTGAAGGGATGGTCTTGTAGAAAGATAGACAATGGTGGGAAGGATAAAGCGGAAACGATTAATTAGCTAGCTAATCATCTTTGTTATGGACAGCTCTCCTGTGCTGCCCTCTTCGCGGGCACGCCCGCTCCCACATGGGACCGCGCACAGTCCGAATCCTGTGAAGTCATTGTGGGAGCGGGAGTGCCCGCGAAGAGGCCGGTACAGGCAACACAAAAATTGCAGGCAAAAAAAATGGGCGACCGAAGTCGCCCTAAATGCCTTGCGTGCTCGTGTACCCGGAAGGTCAGCGCGGTTTGCGCTTGTTCGAGTCCTTCCAGATGAAAATGCCCAGACCGGCAAAGAATGCGACCATCAACCCGACCGTCACCACTCCGGCGATAACCACGTTGTCGAAGAACATGCTGGCCTCCCCATTCGTTTGCCGTTGTCCGATGGGTGCAAGTTAACCAATGTGGAGGCGGGGAAAATTGATCGGGGTCAATGGTGCCCGGGGCCGGGCACGCGAGGCGGGTGCAGGGTTGACCTGCGTCAAGTTTCAGCGCTTCTTCGGCTTGCCCTTGGGCTTCTTTTTCTTGGCACTGTTCAACGGCAGGGCCTGCTCGAACGCATTGCGCATTTCGTTCAGGCGCTTTTCCTTGAGGTCGTGGACGCGCTTGGCGCGTTCGGCATCGAAATCGATGAGGTTGTCCTGGCTCATGGGTGGGCTCGACGATCAACTGAGACTTGCATGATGAAGCCAGGCGCTGGCGCTGACCAGCCCCATGTCAGACTTCGATGTCCACCAGCAGCCCCTGGCGTACATGCTCGCCCATCAATGGCGCTACCGGCACGGTGTTGTCGGCGTTGACCTCGTCACCCGGCATTGCACTGTAGCGTTCGTCGTCGCCCTTCTGCCGACGTTGCTGCTGGCGGCGCTGCTCGTCGCGCAGCAGCAGCGCCTGCTCCTGCGGGTCACGCTGCTGCTTGAGGTCGATGGCACTTTCACCGGATGCAGGCTGGGTCGGCACCACCGGCTTGATGTCGGGTGTCGGCTTGACCGGGTCCTGTTGCGAGGTCACCGGGGCGGCACTGAGCGGAATGATCGGTGGCAGCATGGACGTTCTCCTATGCCCCCTGTATCGGCAGGCGCGGATTTACCTTGATGGCAGGCACAACACTTATTCGGCTTCGTCGTCAGGGTTATCGTCGCTAGGTGGGCTGGCCTCGCTCCAGGGCCGCTTGTACACCTGCTGCCAGACCCCGTCCATGTGCTCGCGCAGCACCTGCGGCGCGGATTTTAGCGAGGCGCTGTCCTCACGCTCACCGCCGATCGGCTCCTCACCCGCCGGGGTGATCAGCGACTGGCCGGTGATGCTGTAGCTGGCCTGCCCTTCGCGCATCTCGATGGCGATGTCGTGCGGGTCGATGCCACCGCCACAGAATGCGTGGCTGGCAACCGTCACCTCGGCGATGCCGTCCTTGTTCAGGTCGCCGACATCGCTGACGTCGTTATAGAAGTCCACATCCAGGTCCAGGCCCGGGCAGGTGGTTTCCTGTTCGATCTGCCAGCGCGCCTTGAAAGCGTCGTTTTCGGCCTTGCGCCCGTACAGCGTGGCCTTGAGTACCACCTTGTCGACTTCCTGCTCGCTTTCCGGGTCGCTGGCCTGGCCATCGCTGCGGCTCAACACCAGCAGGCCTTCACCGTCGCGGTCACGAAAGTGCACGCTCTTGATCGGCGTCTGCACGCCCAGCACCTCGAGCTGTTCGATCGGGATGGCGGGCAAGGTCTCGAAGTTTTTCTGCTCGCAGGCGGCCAGCAGCAACAGGCTGCCCACGGCCATCGAAGCGCTGATCCAGCGGTGCTTGGCAGACATGTTGATCCGGAGCCCTCGTCGGCAGCACGGTGGGGGACGATGAAGCGGCTAGACTGTTACTACCTATCGCACTTCGGCACCTTTCGATGCGCTCGGCACTTTGGTCTGACCGGCCGATCCGTTAACATAACCGGCTTTTTCATCGCGGGAGTTCAGGCAGTATGGCGCAGCAGTATCAACCGGGGCAACGCTGGATCAGCGACAGCGAAGCCGAGCTCGGCCTGGGTACCATCCTGGCGCAGGATGGCCGCCTGTTGACCGTGCTCTACCCGGCCACTGGCGACACCCGCCAGTATTCCCTGCGCAATGCGCCGCTGACCCGCGTGCGCTTCTCGCCAGGTGACCAGATCACCCACTTCGAAGGCTGGAAGTTGACCGTGCGCGAGGTCGAGGACATCGACGGGCTGATGGTCTACCACGGCCTGGACGGGCAGAACCAGCCGCGCACCCTGCCAGAAACCCAGTTGTCGAACTTCATCCAGTTCCGCCTGGCCAGCGACCGCCTGTTCGCCGGGCAGATCGACCCGCTCTCGTGGTTCAGCCTGCGCTACAACACCCTGCAGCACACCAGCAAGCAGATGCAGTCGGCGCTGTGGGGCCTGGGCGGCTGCCGTGCCCAACCCATCGCCCACCAGTTGCACATCGCCCGCGAAGTCGCCGACCGCAGCGCGCCACGCGTCTTGTTGGCCGACGAAGTAGGCCTGGGCAAAACCATCGAAGCCGGCCTGGTGATCCATCGCCAGCTGCTGTCTGGCCGCGCCAGCCGCGTACTGATCCTGGTACCGGAAAACCTCCAGCACCAGTGGCTGGTGGAAATGCGCCGCCGCTTCAACCTGCAGGTGGCCTTGTTCGACGCTGAGCGTTTCATCGAAAGCGATGCCAGCAACCCGTTCGAGGATGCCCAGCTGGCGCTGGTGGCCCTGGAGTGGCTGGTCGACGACGAAAAGGCCCAGGACGCGCTGTTCGCTGCCGGCTGGGACCTGATGGTGGTGGACGAAGCTCACCACCTGGTCTGGCACGAAGACCAGGTCAGCGCCGAATACGGCCTGGTCGAACAGCTGGCCCAGGTGATCCCGGGCGTGCTGCTGCTCACGGCCACCCCCGAGCAGCTCGGCCAGGACAGCCACTTCGCCCGCCTGCGCCTGCTCGACCCCAACCGTTTCCACGACCTGGCCGCCTTCCGCGCCGAGAGCGAGCACTATCGCCCGGTGGCTGAAGCCGTACAGGAACTGCTCGACGAAGGCCGCCTGTCGCCCAAGGCCCACGCCACCATCCAGGGCTTCCTGGGTGCCGAAGGCGAAGCCCTGCTGGCCGCGGTCAGCGACGGCGATACCCAGGCCAGCGCGCGCCTGATCCGTGAGCTGCTCGACCGCCACGGCACCGGCCGCGTGCTGTTCCGTAACACCCGCGCGGCGATCCAGGGCTTCCCTGAGCGCCAGCTGCACCCTTACCCACTGGCGACGCCCGAGCAGTACCGCGACCTGCCAGCCGGCGAACATGCCGAGCTGTACCCGGAAGTCGCCTTCCAGGCCCAGGGCGAGGTGGCCGATGACGAGCGCTGGTGGCGTTTCGACCCGCGCGTCGACTGGCTGATCGACACCCTGAAGATGCTAAAGCGTACCAAGGTGCTGGTGATCTGCGCCCATGCCGAAACCGCGATGGACCTGGAGGACGCCCTGCGCGTGCGCTCCGGCATCCCGGCCTCGGTGTTCCATGAGGGCATGAGCATCCTAGAACGTGACCGCGCCGCCGCCTACTTCGCTGACGAAGAGTTCGGCGCGCAGGTGCTGATCTGCTCCGAGATCGGCAGTGAAGGCCGCAACTTCCAGTTTGCCCACCATCTGGTGATGTTCGACCTGCCGGCGCACCCCGACCTGCTCGAACAGCGCATCGGCCGCCTCGACCGTATCGGCCAGAAGCACACCATCCAGCTGCATATCCCGTACCTGCAGGACAGCCCGCAAGAGCGCCTGTTCCAGTGGTACCACGAAGGCCTCAACGCCTTCCTCAACACCTGCCCTACCGGCAACGCCCTGCAGCACCAGTTCGGCCCGCGCCTGCTGCCACTGCTTGAAGGTGGCGAAAGCAAGGCCTGGGAAGCCCTGGTGGCCGACGCCCGCAGCGAACGCGAACGCCTGGAAGCCGAACTGCATACCGGCCGTGACCGTCTGCTGGAGCTCAACTCCGGCGGTGCCGGCGAAGGCCAGGCGCTGGTCGAGGACATTCTCGAACAGGACGACCAGTTCGCCCTGCCGATCTACATGGAAACCCTGTTCGACGCCTTCGGCATCGACAGCGAAGACCATTCCGAGAACGCCCTGATCCTCAAGCCGAGCGAAAAGATGCTCGACGCCAGCTTCCCGCTGGGTGACGACGAAGGCGTGACCATCACCTACGACCGTGGCCAGGCGCTGTCGCGCGAGGACATGCAGTTCCTCACCTGGGAACACCCGATGGTACAAGGCGGCATGGATCTGGTGCTGTCCGGCTCGATGGGCAACACCGCCGTGGCGCTGATCAAGAACAAGGCGCTCAAACCCGGGACCGTGCTGCTTGAACTGCTGTTCGTCAGCGAGGTGGTGGCACCGCGCAGCCTGCAACTGGGGCGTTACCTGCCACCGGCGGCATTGCGCTGCCTGCTCGATGCCAACGGCAACGACCTGGCGTCCCGCGTGGCCTTCGAAACCCTCAACGACCAGCTGGAAAGCGTGCCACGCGCCAGCGCCAACAAGTTCGTCCAGGCCCAGCGTGACGTGCTGGCCCAGCGCATCGGCAGCGGCGAGGCCAAGGTCATGCCGGCCCACGTCGAGCGCGTGGCCGAGGCCCAGCGCCGCCTTAAAGCGGAGGCCGACGAAGAACTGGCCCGTCTGGTCGCCCTGCAAGCGGTCAACCCGAGCGTGCGCGACAGCGAGATCGAAGCGCTGCGCAAGCAGCGCGAAGAGGGCCTGGCGATGCTGGAAAAGGCCGCCCTGCGCCTGGAAGCCATTCGCGTGCTGGTGGCTGGCTAATACAGGCCAGACACCGCCGCCTTTGTGGGAGCGGCCTTGTGTCGCGAAAGGGCCGCAACGCGGCCCCAGAATTGACGCGCTACAGTTGAAATTGCTGGGGCTGCTTTGCAGCCCTTTCGCGACACAAGGCCGCTCCCACAGGGGAGACCACCTTTCAGAACCCATTTACATATTCCAAGCTGCGATCAGGCTCATAACCAAATCGTAGGAATCAATGTGCCATTAGTCAGGAAGGCTTAAACACCTCTTCCTATACTGCCTCTGGACAGTCTGCACAGGGTTTAGCGCAGACGAGTGAAAACTCGATCATGAGGCATTCCATGGAATGGCTGGGGCTGCAACTGTTCGCCGACCTGCCGGCAACCGGGCGCATCGTCATCGATTGCCGGCATGAACCGTTCCTGGTTCTGCTTGCTTACCTCGTCGCCTGTGCGGCCTGCTTCGCCACGCTGGACATGGCCGAGCGACAATCCCACAGCGAAGACCCCACCGCCCACCGACAATGGAACATGCTTGGTGCCTGCTGCCTGGCAGGAGGTATCTGGGCCATGCATTTCATCAGCATGCTGGCCTTCCAGGCGCCAGTGGAAGTGCACTACGACGCGTCCCTGACCATCCTTTCGCTGCTCATCGCACTGGCCGTCGCCTGGCTGGCCATGCACAGCCTCGACCGCAGCCAGATGCGCGCAATCCATTACCTGCGAAGTGCAGTACTGATCGGCCTGGGCATCATCCTGATGCACTTCGTAGGCATGGCCGCCCTGGAAACCGGTGCCCGCCAGTACTACCAGACCGGCCTGCTGCTGGCCTCTGCCACCATTGCCCTGCTCACCAGCCTGACCGCGCTATACCTGGCCCGCTACTTCCGGCAGGGCAGCGGTACCTTGCACCAAGCCATGAAGTACGGCGCCAGCCTGCTGATGGCTGGTGGTATCGTTGCCACCCACTTCACCGCGATGTCGGCCATGACCCTGGTCATCCCGGCCGACACCGCCCTGCGCCTGCCCTCTGGCGACAACAGCCTGCAACTGGCGCTGGGCATCGGCTTCATCACCATGCTGATCAGTGCTGCCAGCATCAGTACCGCACTGGCCGACAAGAAGCTGCAAAGCAAGGAGCACGACCTGCGCCGGGTCAGCGTGCTGCTCAGCCAACTGGACCAGGCCCGCGCTTCGCTGCAGCAGGCCGCGCACTACGACGCCCTGACCAACCTGGTCAACCGCCGCGGTTTCAACCAGGTGTTCGCCGAACGCCTGGCCGAGCACCAGGCCACGGAAAGCCACCTGGCGGTGATGTTCCTCGACATCGACCATTTCAAGCGCATAAACGACAGCCTCGGTCACGACGCCGGCGACGAACTGCTCAAAGTGATCGCCGGACACATCAAGGCCGCCACCCGAAACCGCGACCTGGTCGCACGTCTGGGCGGCGACGAGTTCTGCGTGGTCACCAGCCTCACCAACCGCGACGAAGCCCGCCACCTGGCCCAGCGCATCATGCAGAGGATGAAAGAGCCCATAAACCTGGGCGGCCGGCGCATGGTCATGACCACCAGCATCGGCATCAGCATCTTCCCCGACGACGGCACCACCGCCGAAGAGCTGCTCAAGCATGCAGACCTTGCCCTGTACCAGTCCAAGGGTAACGGGCGCAACAGCCTGAACTTCTTCAACGACAGCCTGAAGACCCAGGCCTCGATTGCTCTGCAACTGGAAGAGGAACTGCGGGTGGCGCTGCTCGAGGAGCATGGGCTATGCGTGCACTACCAGCCGATCTTCGACCTGCGCAGCAGGCAAGTGGCCAAACTGGAGGCCCTGGTTCGCTGGCAGCACCCGCAACACGGCCTGCTCGGGCCCGATCGTTTTGTCGCCATCGCAGAGGCCAACGGGCTGATCATCGACCTCGATCTGTGGGTGCTGCGCCACGCCTGCGCCGACCTGGCCAATCTGCAGCGCCACGGTCATGGAAACCTCAAGGTCACGGTCAATTGTTCGGCCGTCACCCTCAGCCACGACGAACTGCCCAACGAAGTGGAAAAGGCGCTGTTCCACGCCGGGCTCGCACCCCGACAGCTGGAACTGGAAGTGACCGAGAACGCCTTGATGGGTGACATCCAGCGCACGGTAAACCTGCTCACGCGCATACGCGCCCTGGGCGTGGCGCTGTCGATCGATGACTTCGGCACCGGCTACTCGTCGCTGGCCTACCTCAAGCGCCTGCCGCTGGACGTGCTTAAGGTCGACCGCAGCTTCCTGCAGGATGTGCCGGGCAGCCAGAAGGATCGCGAAATTGTCCAGGCGATCATCGTCATGGCGCATACCCTGCATCTGCAGGTGGTCAGCGAGGGCGTGGAAACCGCCGAACAGCTGGCGTTTCTCCAAGCCCACGGCTGCGACTACCTGCAGGGCTACCTGCTGGCCCCCCCGGAGCCGCTGGCCGAACTACGCTCGCTACTGGAGCGGGTTCGGCACAAGGGCGGCGTGTTCAGCCCTTGCTGCGATACAGCTCAACCAGGGTCGCCGGATCCTTTTGCAGGTACCCCTGGCTTGCGTGCAGGCGCATCAATTGTGCGGCAAGGCCACTGAGCGGCGTCGCCGAGCCTTGCTCGCGGGAGAACTTGACCGCGCCATCGAGGTCCTTGAGCAGCGTGCGCACATGCCACTTGATCGGCTCGAAGCGGCTCTCGGCCATTTGCGGAGCGAGGATCTGCAACGGTCTGGAGTCGGCAAAACCGCCCGCCAGCGCTTCGGCGATCAGCGTCGCGTCGACACCGGACTGTTCAGCCAAGGCAACCACTTCGGCGATTACCAGAGCATTGCAGGCCACGATCATCTGGTTGCAGGCCTTGGTCACCTGGCCTGCGCCCACCGCGCCCATATGCGTCACGCGCTGGCCAAGAACCTGCAGTACCGGGCGCGCACGCTCCAGGTCGGCTGCCTCGCCACCGACCATGATCGCCAGGGTGCCGGCTTCGGCCCCGGGGGTGCCGCCGGACACTGGCGCGTCCAGCCAGGCCATGCCGCACAGCGCTGCCAGTTCGGCGGCCATTTCACGAGTGGCGGTTGGCTCCAGGCTGGAGAAATCGACCAGTAACTGGCCGCTGCTTCCGCCCTGGGCAATGCCTTGCTCGCCGAACACTACCTCGCGGACCACGGCCGTATCGGCCAGGCACAGCAGCACTATGTCGCTGTCGCGGCACAGTTCGGCAGGGCTGCTGGCCAGGCGCGCGCCAGCCGCGACCAGTGCAGCGCACTTGTCCGGGCTGCGGTTCCATACCGTCAGCGGGTAACCCGCTGCCAGCAGGCGCCGACACATGGGCAGGCCCATCAGGCCGATGCCGGCGAATCCAAGCGAAGGTAGTTTTGAGTTCATCAATGACTCCGGACAAATTCGATATCGATCCGGGCCGCTTTGCGGCCTTCGCGGCGCGCCCGCTCCCACAAAACCAGCGCTGGTCTGAAGAGCAACATCTGACCTGTGGGAGCGGGCATGCCCGCGAAGGGCTGCAAGGCAGCCCCCCATTACGCATCCCGTAAACTGTTACCGCCACGCCGAATTGTTACTTCCCTCTACCCGCCTTGAGCGCCTTCAAGCACCAAAACGAGGCTGCTGCGCATTTTCGCGCACCAAAAGCGATCATGCCTCTGTCGGGCGCTTTGCCTGAATCACGATGAACGGCGAAACCACCACCGCCCAGATCTCTGGATCGCGGCTTTGCAGGTCCAGGGCCTGCTCGGCGGTTACCGGACCAACAGTGCCATCACTACGCCACTTGGCGAAGATCTCGCTGCGATTCTCGGCCATCGCCTCGGCAACGGTGATCAGGTCGAGGCTCGGGTCGACCCAAATCAGGTCACCCTTGGCCCAGAAACGCTCCAGCGCTTTCCACTCGATGATTGCCGTCTCGCCAAGCAATTTGGCATAGAGGGTGCTTGTTTGATCAGTCATGGGTGGTATCCGCAAAAATCGGCCAATAAAAAAGGTCGGCATTTTTGCAGAAAAACCCGGTTTCAAATATGTAATTTGGTCGATTGATCCCGAACTTGTGGGGCGGGGTCGCAGATGCAGGCAGTTTGATGGCGCCTTTCTGTATCTTTGTGTCGATCAAGCGACAACCCAGGAAGCAGGCACTTTTCGACCGCTTTTCAAGCGCTCGAACAGCGCTCTACACTGTACCGGTACAGTTCCGGGACATGTTCCGGGGGAAGGTGGGCTTGCGCGTTGGCATGGCCACGCCGCAAATCCCGCCCGGTCTGTAGCCCTGGCCGCCAGGACTATAAGAATTACAACAGAATGAGTGGAGCACTATGATCAAGATTTCCAAGCTGTTCGCCGCAATGGTTCTGGCAGGGGTAGCCAGCCATTCGTTTGCCGCCGATACCATCAAGATCGGGATTGCAGGCCCCAAGACCGGCCCTGTGACCCAGTACGGCGACATGCAATTCATCGGCGCAAAGCAAGCCATCAAGGATATCAACGCCGCGGGCGGCGTGGATGGCAAGATGCTCGAAGCCAAGGAATACGACGACGCCTGCGACCCTAAACAGGCCGTTGCAGTCGCCAACAAAGTGGTCAACGACGGCGTCAAGTTCGTCATCGGTCACCTGTGCTCCAGCTCCACCCAGCCTGCGTCCGACATCTACGAAGACGAAGGCGTGATCATGATCACCCCGGCCGCGACCTCCCCGGAAATCACCGCACGTGGCTACAAGCTGATCTTCCGCACCATCGGTCTGGACAGCGCCCAGGGCCCGGCTGCCGGCAACTACATCGCCGACCACGTCAAGCCGAAGGTTGTCGCCGTCCTGCACGACAAGCAGCAGTACGGTGAAGGCATCGCCACCGCGGTCAAGCAGACCCTGGAAGGCAAAGGCACCAAGGTTGCCGTGTTCGAAGGCCTGAACGCCGGTGACAAGGACTTCTCCTCGATCATCCAGAAGCTCAAGCAGAACAACGTCGACTTCGTCTACTACGGCGGCTACCACCCAGAGCTGGGCCTGATCCTGCGCCAGGCTCAGGAAAAGGGCCTGAAAGCCAAGTTCATGGGCCCGGAAGGCGTGGGCAACGACTCCATCTCGCAGATCGCCCAGAACGCCTCCGAAGGCCTGCTGGTGACCCTGCCGAAGTCGTTCGACGCGGACCCTGCGAACAAGAAGATCGTCGACGCCATCAAGGCTGACGGCAAGGACCCAAGCGGCCCGTTCGTGTTCCCGGCCTACTCGGCTGTCGAGCTGATCGCCCAGGGCATCAAGGAAGCCAAGTCCGAAGATGCCGACAAGGTGGCAGCCGCCATCCACAAAGGTACCTTCAAGACCCCGACCGGTGACCTGTCGTTCGACGACAAAGGCGACCTGAAAGACTTCAAGTTCGTGGTCTACGAATGGCACTTCGGCAAGCCGAAGACCGAAGTCTCCCCTCAGTAACTGCGTGACTAATAGCTGACCGTAGAAGCCCACTGTGCGAGCAGTGGGCTTTGTTTTACGAGGTTCATGGGCCTGATCCCCGCGATCCGGGGGCGGGCTCACCTGAAAATCTTAAAACCGTCACCCGCGGTTTCCTGGCCTACCCCCGCCAGCGAAATGCAAATCAGGTTTTTAGGAGCGCTGTAATGCCTGAGATCTACCATTTCTTCCAACAACTGGTTAATGGATTGACCATCGGCAGCACCTATGCCTTGATCGCCATCGGCTACACGATGGTGTACGGCATCATTGGCATGATCAACTTCGCCCACGGCGAGGTGTACATGATCGGTTCCTACGTGGCCTTCATCGCCCTGGCGGGCCTGGCCATGATGGGTATCCATTCGCTGCCTGTCCTGATGACCGTCGCCTTTGTCGCGACGATCTTCGTCACCAGTGCCTATGGCTATAGCATCGAACGGGTTGCCTACCGCCCCCTGCGCAACAGCAACCGTCTGATCCCGCTGATTTCCGCCATCGGCATGTCGATCTTCCTGCAGAACACCGTCCTGCTGTCGCAAGACTCCAAGGACAAGTCCATCCCCAACCTGATCCCCGGAAGCTTCTCGTTCGGGCCAGGCGGCGCGGAGGAAGTACTGATCAGCTACATGCAGATCCTGGTGTTCGTGGTCACCCTGGTGGCCATGACCTGCCTCACGCTGTTCATCTCCCGTTCCCGCCTGGGCCGCGCCTGCCGCGCCTGCGCCGAGGACATCAAGATGGCCAACCTGCTGGGCATCAACACCAACAACATCATCGCCCTCACTTTCGTCATCGGTGCCGCCCTGGCGGCGGTGGCGGCCGTGCTGCTGAGCATGCAGTACGGGGTGATCAACCCCAACGCCGGTTTCCTGGTGGGCCTGAAGGCCTTCACCGCGGCGGTGCTGGGTGGCATCGGCAGCATTCCGGGCGCCATGCTCGGCGGGCTGGTGCTGGGCGTGGCCGAAGCGTTCGGTGCCGATATCTTCGGCGACCAGTACAAGGACGTTGTGGCATTCGGCTTGTTGGTTCTTGTCCTGCTATTCCGGCCGACCGGCATCCTGGGCCGCCCGGAGGTTGAAAAAGTATGAACAGAAATCTCAAACAGGCGTTCTTCAGCGCCTTGCTGGTATGGGCCGTGGCCTTCCCGGTACTGGGCCTGAAACTGAGCATCGATGGCATCAGCCTGGTAGTGCACAGCCAGGGTTCGTTCACCATCGGCATCATCGCCGTGTGTTCGGTGCTGATGTTCCTGCGCGTGCTGTTCGACAAGCAGTGGAACTCGGTAATGGGCCGCCGTTCGGATCGCAAGCTGATCCCGCCGGCGGTCAGCAACTACCTGACCCTGCCGAAAACCCAGCGCTACGTGATCATGGGCTTGATCGTCGCGGCACTGGTGTGGCCGTTCTTCGGCTCGCGCGGCGCGGTCGACATTGCCACGCTGATCCTGATCTACGTGTTGCTGGGCCTGGGCCTGAACATCGTGGTCGGTTTGGCAGGCCTGCTCGACCTCGGTTACGTCGGCTTCTACGCGGTCGGTGCCTACAGCTACGCCATGCTCTCGCACTACCTGGGCTGGAGCTTCTGGGTATGCCTGCCGATCGCCGGCCTCATGGCCGCTACCTTCGGTTTCCTGCTCGGCTTCCCGGTGCTGCGCCTGCGCGGTGACTACCTGGCGATCGTGACCCTCGGCTTCGGCGAGATCATCCGCCTGTTCCTGCGTAACCTCACCGACTGGACCGGCGGCCCCAACGGCATCAGCAACATCCCCAAGCCAGAGTTCTTCGGCCTGACCTTCGAACGCCGTGCCGCCGAAGGCATGCAGACCTTCCATGAGTTCTTCGGGCTGGAATACAACTCGATCAACAAGGTCATCTTCCTCTATCTGGTGGCCCTGCTGCTGGCCCTGCTGGCGCTGTTCGTGATCAACCGCCTGCTGCGCATGCCGATCGGCCGCGCCTGGGAAGCCCTGCGCGAAGACGAGATCGCCTGCCGTGCTCTGGGCCTGAACCCGACCGTGATCAAGCTGTCGGCATTCACCCTGGGCGCCTGCTTCGCCGGTTTCGCCGGCAGCTTCTTCGCTGCGCGCCAAGGCCTGGTGACGCCGGAGTCGTTCACCTTCATCGAGTCGGCGATCATCCTCGCCATCGTCGTGCTCGGCGGCATGGGCTCACAACTGGGCGTGATCCTCGCGGCCATCGTGATGATCCTGCTGCCCGAGCTGATGCGTGAGTTCAGCGAATACCGGATGCTGATGTTCGGTGCACTGATGGTGTTGATGATGATCTGGCGTCCGCAAGGCCTGCTGCCTATGCAACGTCCACACATGGAGCTGCGTCGATGAGCCGCGAAATTCTGCAAGTCAGCGGCCTGAGCATGCGCTTCGGCGGCTTGTTGGCGGTCAACGGCGTGGGCCTGACCGTCAAGGAAAAACAGGTGGTGGCACTGATCGGCCCGAACGGCGCCGGCAAGACCACCGTGTTCAACTGCCTGACCGGCTTCTACAAGCCCAGCGGCGGCACCATCCTGCTCGATGGCCAGCCGATCCAGGGCCTGGCCGGGCATCAGATCGCCCGCAAGGGCGTGGTGCGGACATTCCAGAACGTGCGCCTGTTCAAGGAAATGACAGCGCTGGAAAACCTGCTGATCGCCCAGCACCGCCACCTCAACACCAACTTCTTCGCCGGCCTATTCAAGACCCCAAGCTTCCGCCGCAGCGAGAAGGAGGCCATGGAGCGCGCGCAGTACTGGCTGGAGAAGGTCAACCTGACCGAGTTCGCCAACCGTACCGCCGGCACCCTCGCCTACGGGCAGCAGCGCCGCCTGGAAATCGCCCGCTGCATGATGACCCAGCCGCGCATCATCATGCTCGACGAACCGGCTGCGGGCCTGAACCCGAAGGAAACCGAAGACCTCAAGGCGCTGATCGCCTACCTGCGTGAGTCGCACAACGTCACCGTGCTGCTGATCGAGCACGACATGAAGCTGGTGATGAGCATTTCCGACCATATCGTGGTGATCAACCAGGGCACACCCCTGGCCCACGGCACACCGGAAGAGATCCGCGACAACCCTGATGTGATCAAAGCCTACCTGGGGGAAGCGTAAATGCTGAAGTTCGAGAACGTTTCCACCTTCTACGGCAAGATCCAGGCGCTGCACAGCGTCAATGTGGAGATCAACCAGGGCGAGATCGTCACCCTGATCGGCGCCAACGGCGCCGGCAAGTCAACCTTGCTGATGACCTTGTGCGGCTCGCCGCAGGCGCACAGCGGCAGCATCAAGTACCTGGGTGAAGAGCTGGTCGGCCAGCCGTCTTCGCACATCATGCGCAAGAGCATCGCGGTGGTACCGGAAGGCCGCCGCGTGTTCTCCCGCCTGACCGTCGAGGAAAATCTGGCAATGGGTGGTTTCTTCACCGACAAGGGCGATTACCAGGAGCAGCTGGACAAGGTGTTGCAGCTGTTCCCGCGCCTGAAGGAGCGTTATATCCAGCGTGGCGGCACCATGTCCGGTGGCGAGCAGCAGATGCTCGCCATTGGCCGGGCGCTGATGAGCAAGCCCAAGCTGCTGCTGCTCGACGAGCCATCGCTGGGTCTGGCGCCAATCATCATCCAGCAGATCTTCGACATCATCGAACAGCTGCGCCGTGATGGCGTGACGGTGTTCCTGGTGGAGCAGAACGCCAACCAGGCGCTAAAGATCGCTGACCGGGCGTATGTACTGGAGAACGGCCGGGTGGTGATGCAGGGTACTGGGGAAGCACTGCTGACCGACCCGAAGGTGCGCGACGCGTACCTGGGGGGTTGATGGGAAAAGGGCCTTCGGGCCCTTTTTTCTGCCTGCCGGATTTTGTATCGCCTGTACCGGCCTCTTCGCGGGCTTGCCCGCGAAGAGGCCGGTACAGGTTTAGCAAAAACTTGAGATCCCCGCCCAGCCTGAGTAACGTGGCCAGCTCTTTGGAAGATCCCGGAGCCCGCCCCATGCGCCTCACCCCCACCCTGCTGCTCACTGCCCTGCTGCCCCTGTTCGCCGGCTGCCAGCTCATGGCTGACGCCCCCAGCGACCCGAACATCGGCACTACGCGCATGCAGGGCGAGTTGCGTGCCGGCGGTGGCCAGCTGCTGTTCAAGCCGTGCAGCGAAAACCGCACTTTCGTGATCAGCGACGTCGCCGCAACCGGCATCCTGCAGGAAGCCGCCAACCTCGCCAAGGACGCCAACGACAAACTGTTCGCCGACGTCCGTGGCCACCTCACCGGCAGCAGGCAGGCCAACAACGACGGCCAGCTGGAAGTTCGCCGCCTGTACCGCCTGGAACCTTCCACCCGCGCCTGTGAAGACCCCAACTTCAAGCAGCTGACCCTGCGCGCCAACGGCCATGAGCCGGAATGGGACCTGAAGGCCAGCGGCAAAGGCATGGTGCTCAACCGCATCGGCCAGGATCCCCTGCCCCTGCCCTTTCTGGAAGAAGAAGTGCCCGGCGGCGGCCTGACCCTGACCAGCGAAGCCAACGGCCAGCACGTGGAGCTGTGGGTCGCGCCACAACGCTGTGTAGACACCGCCACCGGTGCCATCCGCCACTTGCGTGCCGAACTGCGCATCGACGGCAAGAGCCTGCTGGGCTGCGGTTACTATGGCGGTGCACGCGACAACTGATCGCCGGGCGCTTTTATCCTGCCAGTCGGGGCGGCGAACAGCTTATACTTGGCGGTTTGTGTAAAGCCGCCGGCCGCCCATGGCCGGGATACTGGACCCTGCCATGCTACGAATCACCGAACTGAAGCTGCCCCTGGACCATCCCGACGAAGCCCTGCGTGAAGCGATCGTCCAGCGCCTGGGCATCCGCGACGAGCAACTGCTCAGCTTCAACCTGTTCAAGCGCAGCTACGATGCGCGCAAGAAGAACAGCGAACTGCTGTTCATCTACACCATCGACCTGGAAGCCAGCAACGAAGCCGAGCTGCTCAGCAAGTTCGCCGACGATCGCAATATCGGCCCAGCGCCAGACGTAACCTACAAGTTCGTCGGCAAAGCCCCTGCCGATCTGCAGGAGCGCCCGATCGTGGTCGGCTTCGGCCCGTGCGGCATCTTCGCCGGCCTGTTGCTGGCACAGATGGGCTTCAAGCCGATCATCCTCGAGCGCGGCAAGGAAGTACGTCAGCGCACCAAGGACACCTGGGGCCTGTGGCGCAAGAGCGTGCTCAACCCCGAGTCCAACGTGCAGTTCGGCGAAGGCGGTGCCGGTACCTTCTCCGACGGCAAGCTGTACAGCCAGATCAAGGACCCGCAGCACCACGGCCGCAAGGTGCTGGAGGAGTTCGTCAAGGCCGGTGCGCCGGACGAGATCCTGTACATCAACAAGCCGCACATCGGTACCTTCCGCCTCACCGGCATGGTCGAGCAGATGCGTCAGGACATGATCGCCCTCGGCGCCGAAGTGCGCTTCCAGCAGAAGGTCACCGACCTGCTGATCGAGGATGGGCAACTGACCGGCGTGGTGCTGGAGAGCGGCGAACAGCTGCACTCGCGCCATGTCGTGCTGGCGCTGGGCCACAGTGCCCGCGACACCTTCCGCATGCTGCACGCCAAAGGCGTGTACATGGAAGCCAAGCCGTTCTCGGTGGGCTTCCGTATCGAGCACCCGCAAACGCTGATCGACAAGGCGCGCCTGGGCAAGTACGCCGGTCACCCGAAACTCGGTGCCGCCGACTACAAACTGGTGTACCACGCCAAGAATGGCCGCTCGGTGTACAGCTTCTGCATGTGCCCAGGCGGCACCGTGGTCGCAGCAACCAGCGAGCCAGGCCGGGTGGTTACCAACGGCATGAGCCAGTACTCGCGTAACGAGCGCAACGCCAACTCCGGCATCGTCGTCGGCATCGACCCCGAGCGCGATTACCCGGGCGGCCCGCTGGCCGGCATCGAGCTGCAGGAACGCCTGGAAGCCCACGCCTACGTGATGGGCGGCAGCAACTACCAGGCCCCGGCACAGCTGGTGGGTGACTTCGTCGCTGGCCGGCCGTCGACTGCACTGGGCAGTGTCGAGCCGTCCTACAAACCGGGCGTGACCCTGGGCGACCTGGCGCCGAGCCTGCCGGACTTCGCCATCGAAGCCATTCGCGAGGCGCTGCCAGCGTTCGACCGGCAGATCAAGGGTTACAACCTGCATGATGCAGTGCTGACCGGGATCGAGACCCGCACCTCCTCGCCGCTGCGCATTACCCGCGGTGAGGACTTCCAGAGCCTGAACCTCAAGGGGCTGTTCCCGGCGGGTGAAGGGGCCGGGTATGCGGGCGGGATCCTGTCGGCGGGTGTCGATGGGATTCGTATCGCCGAGGCGGTGGCGCGGGATATGCTCGGCCTCTGAGCCCTTTACATGCCAGGGCCTCTTCGCGGGTAAACCCGCTCCCACAGGTACTGCACAGTATTGAAGACTGTGAACTACCTGTGGGAGCGGGTTTACCCGCGAAAGGGCCACTGCAGACATCAGAAAAATCCACAACAAACATCAGACTTCCCCTCCCCACTCCTTCCCCATCTGCGTCTAGGCTTTCCCGCAGCCCAGCCGGCAATACCATATAACAAAAACGAATATGGTTTTTGTTTGAAAGCATATCGCCAAAGGCTAGGGTGTACGCCCGTTCCATTGTCAACTGCTCATGGAGAGCCTATAGCCCGTGCGTAGCCTGTTCACCCGCTTCTTCCAGCTCGAAGCCGCCAGTGGCCTGTTGCTGATCGCTGCGGCCATCCTGGCCCTGATAATCAATAACTCGCCGCTGTCCTACCTGTACAGCGGCCTGCTCGACGTTCCCGTCGCCGTTCAGGTCGGTGCGCTGCACATCGCCAAACCGCTGTTGCTTTGGATCAACGACGGCCTGATGGCCCTGTTCTTCCTGCTGATCGGCCTGGAGGTCAAGCGCGAGGTGGTCGACGGCCACCTGTCCAAGCCCTCCCAAGTGATCCTGCCAGCCACCGCCGCCGTGGGCGGCATGGTGATACCGGCACTGATCTACTGGTTCATCAACCGTGACAACCCTGCCGCCATAGCCGGCTGGGCTATCCCCACAGCCACCGACATCGCCTTCGCCCTCGGCGTACTGGCCCTGCTGGGCAAGCGCGTGCCAGTGTCGCTGAAACTGTTCCTGATGACCCTGGCAATCATCGACGACCTGGGTGCGATCATCGTCATTGCCCTGTTCTATTCGGGCACCCTGTCGAGCATGTCGCTGCTGCTGGCTGCCGCCTGCCTGGTATTGCTGGTGTCGATGAATCGGCTTGGCGTGGTCAAGCTTGGGCCGTACATGGTCGTTGGCCTGATCCTGTGGGTCTGCGTGCTCAAGAGCGGCGTGCATGCCACCCTGGCCGGCGTCGCCCTGGCCCTGTGCATCCCGCTGCGCACGCGCCATGCCGAACGCTCACCACTGCTCGCCCTGGAACACGCCCTGCATCCTTGGGTTGCCTACGCCATCCTGCCGCTGTTCGCTTTCGCCAACGCCGGTGTATCGCTGGCAGGCATGACCGTAGAAAGCTTCACCCACCCGGTGCCACTGGGCATCGCCGTGGGGCTGCTGCTGGGCAAGACCGTGGGTGTCTTCGGCCTGACCTGGGTCGCGGTCAAGCTGCGCCTGGCCGCGCTGCCTGCAGGCGCCAGTTGGGGGCAATTGCTGGGTGTGGCGATACTTTGCGGTATCGGCTTCACCATGAGCCTGTTCGTCGGCTCGCTCGCCTTTGTGCCTGGCAGCAGTGATTACGCCGGGATGGACCGCATGGGTATTCTCACCGGCTCGTTCTTCGCCGCCGTGATCGGCTATGCGGTAACCGCCATGGCCAGCCGCAAGTCCAACGTCGGCTGACCTGGCCGCAGCATGAAAAAACCCCGACTGGCGAGCGCCATGTCGGGGTCTTGTCTTGTTGGGCTACGGTCAGTGCGTGACGCGGCTGGTGCCATCGACGGTCATGATGCGCACGCGGTCGCCAACGCGGAAGATCTCGTTCTGCTGCACGGCCTGCACATAGGCACGCATGCTGCCATCGTCCTCACGCACGGTGATTTCGACACCCTGGGTACGGGTCAGGCCCTCTTCGGCGGCGGAACCGGCCAGGCCACCGGCAACGGCACCGATCACGGCGGCGACGATGCTGCCACGGCCACCACCCACGGCGCTCCCGGCCACGCCACCAACGATGGCGCCAGCACCGCCACCGATCGGGGTCTTGGTGCCTTCGATCTTGACCGGACGCAGGGACTCGATAGTGCCCATGCGCACGGTTTGCACGCGGCGGGCCTCATCACGGGAGTAGCTGTCACCGGTCAGGCTCGAGGCACAGCCACCCAGCAACAGCGACATGGTGGTAAAGGTCGCCACCAGCAAAGCGGATTTACGCATGGGTAAGGTCTCCATAAGTCAGGTGCTCATTAGACGCTGCACGTTGACGGCTGTCACGGTACAAACGTAATAAAATTGTTTTCATTCAGCCAAGGGACAGCCTGCACGGCTGTGTCGAGGCCTTTCAAGTGAGACCAAGGATAGCCATGGATTACTTCATCGTCGTGGTCACCACCGTTGCGGGGCTGTATTTCCACTGGTGGCTGTATGTGCGCATGCGCCGCTGGATGGACCGTGACCTGGCGTTGTCGCTGGCAGGGTCGGACCCGGAAAAACGCGCGTATATGCTGCAAAGGCTGGAGCAGGCGCGGGTGGAGAAGGTGGGGCGCAAGCAGTTGGCGGGGTGGTTGGAGCGGGAAGCTGCGGGGTATCCTGGGTAGCCTGATGGAGTGCCGGGGCTGCTGCGCAGCCCCCGGAATCTCAGGGCGCCAACCGCTCCCGCAGCCATTGCCCATCTACCAGCCGGTAGTTCAGTCGGTCATGCAGGCGGCTGGCCCGCCCCTGCCAGAACTCGATGCGTTCAGGCAGCAAACGATACCCACCCCAATGTTCCGGGCAATGCGGCTGGGTGTCGGAAAAGCGCGCCTCGGTGGCCTTGACCAGCCCCTCCAGCTCCTCACGACCGGCAATCACCTGGCTCTGTGGCGAAGCCCAAGCCCCCAGGCGGCTACCCAGCGGGCGCACCTGGTAGTAGGCGTCAGACTCCTCGGGGGTGACCTTTTCCACCCGCCCTTCGATGCGCACCTGGCGCTCCAGCGCTGGCCAGAAGAAGGTCATGGCGGCGAAAGGGTTGACCAGCAGTTGCTGGCCCTTGGCACTATCGTAGTTGGTGAAGAAAGTGAAGCCACGCTCATCGAGCCCCTTCAGCAACAAGATACGGCAGTGCGGGCGGCCTTCACCGTCGACAGTGGCCAAGGTCATGGCGTTGGCTTCCACCGGCACCTGCTCGGTTTTCACCGCTTCGGCGAACCACTGGTGGAACAGGGCGAACGGCTCTCCCGGGGCCTGGGATTCGGCCAGGCCATCACGGGTGTAGTCGCGGCGCATATCGGCCAGGGATTGGGTCATTGCTGCGTTCCTTGACGATCAGTTGGTCTTCGCAGGGCTGTTGGCAGCTACTTTCTTTTCAGTGGTAGCTTTCTTGGCAACCGGCTTGGCCGGCGCAGCTTTTTTCTTGGCCGTGGTCTTGGCTGGCGCCTTGGCCTTGGCTTTGGTCACAGGCTTCTTCGCCGCAGCCTTGGTGGCCGGCTTGCTGTCGGCAGGCTTGGCAGCAGGCGCCTTGACGTCCTGCACCGCCACCATCGGGGCGCGGGCCGGGGCGGCTTGCTGGTACTTGGCCAGCAGGGCGACCATGGTGTTCTGCGGGGTCAGCAGCATTTCCACACGGCGGTTCAGGGCACGGCCCTCGGCGCTGTCGTTGGCGGCGCGCGGCATTTCCGAGCCCATGCCCTTGAGGTTCAGGCGATCACGCTGCAGGCCGCTGAGGCGGAAGATGGCCGACACCGAAGCGGCGCGCTCCAGGCTGAGCTTCTGGTTGGCGGCAGCGACACCGCTACTGTCGGCATGGCCGAGTACCAGCACGGCGGTCTTGGCATCGCCTTCGACAGTCTTGGCCACACGGGTGATAGGGCCCAGGGTCATCGGCAGCAGCATGTTCGGGCGATCGGGGTTGTACGAACTGTCCACCGGGATGGTTACGGCCAGCACGTTGTCACGACGCTCCAGCTCCAGCTTGCTGCCCTTGATCGCCTCACGCAGCTTTGGCTCGTACTCGTCCAGCCAGGCCTGGGTGGCCTTCTGGTCGACCTTCGGCACCACCGGCCCCTTGGCCTGCTTCTCTTCACCGCCGAACGGCCACCACCAACGGCTGGCGTTGTCGGACTTGGCGTCGGCCTTGGCCACATTTTCCGTGACGGCTTGCTTCACTTCCTGCTCGGCAACCTTGTCCGAACCGAAGGGCCACCAGCTCGAGGCGCTGTCCTTCGAGACGTCCTGGGGGTGACTGGCGCAGCCGGTAACGGCGGTCAGGCACAGGGCGAGTGCTAAGGTTTTGTGTGAAGACATCAGCGATACACCATGAAATAGAAAGAAATTTTGCTTACGCCCTTCAGGCGTTGGCATTGAGGATAGTCAAAGGGCTGGGGCAATACCCGCATTACCCGATCAAAGGCAACTGGCAAGGACGCGTACCAGTTTCTGGGCTCGCGGGTCCATGAGCACATAAGGGCCAAGGGTATTGACCACGAAACCGAAGGCCACATCGTGTTCCGGGTCAGCGAAACCAACCGAGCCGCCGGCGCCTGGGTGGCCGAAGGCGCGGGCCCCGAGGCCGAACGTGGCATTGGCCACGTCTGGCTGGTCGAGCATGCAGCCCAGGCCAAAACGGGTCTGGGTGAGCAGAGTACGATCCTGGCCGAGGCTGTGCTCACGGGTGAGTTCGTCGAGCAGCTCTGATTCGAGCAGGCTACCGTCCAGCAGCCCGGCATAGAAGCCCGCCAGGCTGCGCGCATTGCCATGGCCGTTGGCGGCTGGCTGCTGCATGCGCCGCCACTCCGGCTTGTTGGTACTGGTCAGGATCGCCGGCGGGTTGGTGAAGGCGCGGGTCGACAGGGCCTCGGGCTCGCGCATGGTCACCTGCAGCAGGCGCTGAGCTGCAGCGTCGCCGGCGTTGCCCTTGCCACGGGCGATATGCGCTACGCGATGAAACTCATCGTCCGCCAGGCCGATATGAAAATCCAGCCCCAACGGCCGAGCGGTACGGGCCACGATCGAGTCGCCGGGGCCACGGCCGTCGGCACGGCGGATTAGCTCGCCGATCAGCCAGCCGTAGGTAATGGCGGCATAGCCATGCTCGGTGCCGGGTGTCCACCAGGGCGTTTCGGCAGCCAGCGCATCGACCATGGCCTGCCAGTCATACAGTGCCTCGGCCGGCAGCAGCTCACGGATGGCCGGCAAGCCGGCGCGGTGGCTGAGCAGCTGGCGCAGGGTGATCGCCTGTTTGCCTGCCTGGGCGAACTCGGGCCAGTAGTTGGCCACAGGCGCATCAAGGGCCAGCTTGCCCTCGCCGACCAGTTGCAGGGCGGTGACAGCGGTGAAGGTCTTGGTGCAGGAGAACAGGTTGGCAATGGTATCGCTGTGCCAGGCCTGCTGGCCGTCCTTGTCGGCACTGCCGGCCCACAGGTCGACCACGGTTTCGCCACCAACCTGGATGCACAGCGCCGCGCCACGCTCCTGGGGATCTTCGAACAGCGCGGCAAAGGCTTCGCGCACTGCTTCGAACTTCAGCTCATAGTGACCCTGAATCTGCACCCGCTGTTCTCCGTACGACCAATTCCGAAAATGGTGTGCATTGTTTCAGTAGTTTGGCGTTTTGCAAACTGGCTTGGGCTGGGTGGTCACTGTGGGAGCGGCCTTGTGTCGCGATGGGCTGCGCAGCAGCCCCGGCAATTTATGCAGCGCCGCTGAATTCAGGGGACTGCTTCGCAGTCCTTTCGCGACGCAAGGCCGCTCCCACAAAAAGACCGCGTCGTCCTGGGCTAGGGCGCCGGTTTTTCCAGTTGGACGCGCAGCTGGCTCATTGCCTGCAAGTTGCTCTTACGCACGGCATCGACAAACCCCGGGTAGGGCATATCGGTGATCGCCACCAACCCAAGGTGCCCGTTCTCGCCATCGAGCAGGCGGCCGCTGGCCGGCTGGTCGAGGTACTGGAACCAGTGCGCGCCAACGATCATCGGCTGCGCCAGGGCCGCCTTGAGGAAATTGGCATAGGCCGGGCCGCGGTCTTCTTCGCGCGCCACTTCCACCGGCCCCGGCCAGAATGGCCCGCGATCGCGCGAGCCGAACTGGAACTCGGACACCAGCACCGGCTTGTCCAGCTCGGCCAGACGGGCGAAGTCGTAGCCGTCCTGCGGCTTCAGGGTATAGAAGTTGAAGCTGAGCACATCGCAGAACTCGGCGCAGGCCTTGACCGCCTCTGGCGTGCTGACGGCATAGCGGCCACCCAGCAGCAGGTGATTGGGCGCATGCCATTTCAGCGAGTCGGCAATGGTCTTGAAGTAGGTTTCGGCAAACACTTGCTGGAAATACTGGTAGTCACGCTCGATTTCCGGGTGCTCCGGGTCGGGCAAAGGCGCCTCGAAGCCCGGATCTTCCATCAGTTCCCAGGCAGTCAGCTCGATGCCCCAAGCCTTGGACAGCCCTTCCTGGTTGCGGTACTTGTCGCGCAATTGCTTGAGGAAGGCACGCTTGGCCGGCACATCGGTAGTCAGGCGCAAGGTGCCGTAGGCCAGGCCATAACGCGCCTTGGGGTCGCTACCGGGTGCCGCCCAGGCCAGTTCGTTGTCGGCGAAATAGCCAATCAGCCAAGGGTCGTCACGGTGATCGCGGGCGGCAATGGCCACGGCACGCTCGGTGGCCATGGCAAAACGCGGGTCGAACGGGTCGGGCATCCTGCCCCACCAGTCCATGCCGGTACTGATGCTGGCGTAATCACCCACGATCGACAATGGCAAGGTGTACGGCATGCGTCTGGCCTGGCCGAGGGCCGGCTCGCTCCAGTTGCCAAGCGTATTGAAACCCCAGGCCTGCAGGCGGTCGAGCGCATGCGCCTGCCAGCGGGCGGTATCCAGCGCCAATGGTGGGCAGCTTGCCGGCTGCCCCTCTACCGCGGGCGGGCAGGGTTTGCCATAGGTCCGCTGCAGGTTGGCGGCATAGAAATCGAACCAGCGCCCCTGTTTGAAGTTGCGCCCTTGCGACGAGGGGTTGCCATCGTCGTTGTTGCCATCACCATAGAATGCGGCCAGTGCATCCTCCTCACCCGGCAACCCCTTGAACATCCCCTCACGCCCGGCGACGTAGGTACGCCCGCCATCCGCGGCGACGGCATTCACCCCCAGGGAATAGAACGGATGCCCCTCGGGCGTTACCAGGTACCAGCGGCCGTCACGCTTTTCGGTGCGGAAGAAGCCTTTGGCCTCGAACGCCGGCCCGGCCAGCAGGCCGCCGTACGCGTCCAGCTGCTGCTTGCCACGCTCTGCCAGCCAGCCTTTGAGCTGTTGCTGCTCGCGTACATCGGCCGCCTTGAGCTGCTCGTCATTGGTAACCTTTTCTGGCCAATGGCCGCGGGTGGACTGGCCATAGGCATCGATCAGCTCCTGGTAGGCCGCCTTGTATGCCTGGTCGTCATCCTGGATGCCCACCCGCTCGATCAGCAGGTTCTGCGCCACCTTGGGGTTGGGGATACTCAGGCTGACCGACGTCACCTGCTTGAGGTCGACCGCACCGGCGCTGCTGGTCAGCAGCAGGCGCTGGCCGCCATGGTTCCAGGGCATGGGCGGGCCGGCGCGCATGCCTTGGCTCAACGGCGAACTGGCCGTCAGCGGTACCATCACGGTTTGTGCAGGACCGGCCGGAAGGTCGATGCGGCTGGTCAACGTGCGCCCATCACTGCCCTGCACCACCACGTCCACGGTCAGCGCCCAATCCATCGCGCTTTGCAGGCGCAAGGTCAGGAACTGACCGCCGGACCAGTCCCACACACCGCTTTGCGGACTCAGGCGCAGGGTCGGCCGCAGGGCCGGGTTGAACACCACGCGCCGCAACACTTCTCCTTCGGCCGTCTGCTCCGCGTTGTACTGCGGCATGCCGGCATCCTCGGTCGCCACATTGACCACCGAGGCCGGGCGCACGAAGCTGAAAAGCGTCTGCTGCCCAGCCAGCAACGGCGAGCTGAACAACAGGGCAAAAACGGCGGGCAGGGTACGGCGGACCATAAGGCTGGGGCTCTCCTTCAGGGCCCTCATGGCCCACGACTGAGTAATGGACAACGCGCCGGAGCAAGTGTGCTCCGGCGGTCAGGAAATCTCCCGCCGGAACGGCGGCAGCGCATTGAGAATAGCCTTGCCGTAGCGCTGGGTGACCAGGCGCCGGTCAAGCAAGGTGATAACACCGCGGTCCTGTTCGGTTCGCAGCAGGCGGCCGCAGGCCTGGATCAGCCGCAGCGAGGCATCGGGCACGGCAATTTCCATGAACGGGTTGCCGCCGCGAGCTTCGATCCACTCGGCCAACGCCGCTTCGACCGGGTCATCAGGCACGGCAAAGGGAATCTTGGCGATCACCACGTGCTCGCAGTAGGCACCCGGCAGGTCGACACCCTCGGCAAAGCTGGCCAGGCCGAACAACACGCTGTGCTGGCCGTCGTCGACCCGTGCCTTGTGCTTGTTCAGGGTTTCCTGCTTGGACAGGTTGCCTTGGATCAGCACTAGCTTGCGCCAGTCACGGTCCAGGCCATCGAACACGTCCTGCATCTGCTTGCGCGAGGAGAACAGCACCAGCGCGCCACGGGCATCTTCGACGATGTTCGGCAGTTCGCGGATGATCGCTGCGGTATGCGCCGCCGCATCGCGCGGGTCGGCCTTTAGGTCGGGGACCCGCAGCAGGCCGGCATCGCCATGCACGAACGGGCTGGGCACCACGCAAGTGACCGCGTCACGGGGCAACCCCGAGCGCATGCGGAAGCGGTCGAACTTGCCCAGCGCAGTCAGCGTCGCCGAGGTCACCAGTGCGCCATGTGCCACGCTCCACAGGCTGCGGCGAAGCATTTCGGCGGCCAGGATGGGGCTGGCATTGACTTCGATGTCGAACAGCGCACCGCTCTCGGCCAGGGTCAGCCAACGGGCCATGGGTGGGCTGTCTTCCGGATCTTCGGCGGTAAAGGCCGTCCACAGTTCCCAGTTGCCCTGGGCACGGGTGACCAGGCTACCGAACAGCGGATACCACTCCTCGGCCTGGTGGCTGGCGATGCCGATGTTGACCTCACCGTCCATGCCTTCCTTGAGCAGGTCGGCCAAGCGGGTGAACAGGTCGTTGAGGCGGGCAAAGCCTTTTTTCAGCTCGATGCCCACTTCGCGAATCTGCTCCGGCACCACGCCGCCTTCGAAGCGGTAGCGCGGGCGCTCACGGCCTTCGTTGTCCTCGCTGGGACGGAAGTCGGCAACCTGCTCGCACAGGGTGAACATGAACTGCTGCTGGGTGCGCACTTCCCGCGCAAGCTCCGGCACCTGCTCGATGTACTTGCCCAGGTCACCGGGCAGCGGGTGCTGGGCCAGCAGCTTGGTCAGGTTCTTGGCGGTCTGCTCCAGCCAGTCGGCAGTGGAGCGCAGGCGCGAATAGTGGGCGAAATGGCCGATGGCCTTGTCCGGCAGGTGGTGGCCTTCGTCGAACACGTACATGGTGTCGCGCGGGTCGGGCAATACCGCGCCGCCGCCCAGGGCCAGGTCGGCCAGCACCATATCGTGGTTGGTGACGATCACGTCGACCTTGCCCATGCCTTCGCGGGCCTTGTAGAACACGCACTGCTGGAAGTTCGGGCAATGACGGCCGGTACACTGGCTGTGGTCGGTGGTCAGGCGCGCCCAGTCCTGGTCTTCCAAGGCTTCGGGCCAGCTGTCGCGGTCACCGTCCCAGCGGTTGCCGGCAAGCTTCTCGATCATGCTGTTGAACAGCTTCTGGCTGCGCTCGTCGACTTCGATGTGGAAGCCTTCTTCCTCGAACAGCTGGGCGGTGGCCGACTGGGCGTGGCCCTCCTGCAGCAGGATGTCGAGCTTGGACAGGCACAGGTAGCGGCCACGGCCCTTGGCCAGGGCGAAGCTGAAGTTCAGCCCGCTGCTGCGCATCAGGTCGGGCAGGTCCTTGAAGACGATCTGCTCCTGCAGCGCCACGGTGGCGGTGGCGATCACCAAACGCTTGCCGGCGGCCTTGGCGGCCGGAATGGCAGCCAGGCTGTAGGCCACCGTCTTGCCGGTACCGGTGCCCGCCTCCACTGCCACCACGGCAGGCTCGCCGGCACGGCGGCCTTCTTCGTCGCAGGCGATGTCGCCGAGCACCTTGGCCACTTCGGCGATCATCAGGCGCTGGCCATAGCGCGGCTTGAGGCTCTTGGCTTCGAGAAAACGCGTATAGGCGCCCTGGATGGTGGCTTTGAGTTCGTTGCTGATCATGGTCTGCAGGCGCCCGGAGGGCTGGATATATTTTCAGTGTTTCGCATGGGGCGGCTATCATACCCCGCTATTGCCCTTTATGCCGCATGGAGATCCGGATGCTTGCCTTTGCCCTGCCCTACACACTGCATGTCCTGGCCGCCCTGGTGTGGGTCGGCGGCATGTTCTTCGCCTGGCTGGTGCTGCGCCCGGCAACGGTTGCAGCCCTTGAAGGGCCTGCCCGGCTGCGCTTGTGGGTGGAAGTTTTCCGACGCTTCTTCGGTTGGGTCTGGCTGGCCGTGGCGATTTTGGCGATAAGTGGTATCGGCATGTTGCACATGCGCTTCAGCGGCTTCGAGACTGCACCGAAATATGTGCAGGTGATGATCGGTGGGGGCATCGCCATGTTTGCCCTGTTCATGCGCATCCAGGCGCTGCTGCTGCCGGAGTTGAGGGCGGCAGTGCAGGCCGAGGACTGGCCGGCAGGTGCGGCAGTGCTGGGACGGATTCGGCGGATGGTGGGGATCAACCTGCTGCTCGGTCTGGCGGTGGTAGCCGTGGCCAGTTCGCGGTTGATGCTCTGATATTGCCTGCACCGGCCCTATCGCCGGCAAGCCAGCTCCCAAAGGTACTGCACATGGCTTGCAGCCGATGCGGTCGCAGTGGGAGTTGGCTTGCCGGCGATAGGGCCAGTACAGGTTTTCACAAGCGCTGCAGAATCAGCTCACCTGCAGCGCCGGCCAACCCAGGTTGGCCCGGCTGCCCCGGCCGGCCGTTGGCGCCGGCGTCTGTGCGGTACACCAGGCAACCCTTGCTAGCCCCGCCCTTGCCGGCCTTGCCAGCAGCCCCGGCCTTGCCCGGTGCGCCGCCGTCCAGGCGCACCACGATACGTTCCTGCGGGAAGCCCTGCGGCACGCTCAGGCGGATGCGCCCACCCGGCGCGCCATCGTGCCCGTTGCCGCCGTCATCGCCGTTGGCACCGCGGCTGGCCTGGCCCCAGGTGCAGCCACCGGCCTGACCGTTGGCGCCATCCAGCCCCACGTACCCCGGCGCACCGGCACCGCCACGGGCATCGATGGCCAGGCGCTCGGCATCCACTTCAGCCAGTTTCAGGTCCAGGCTGCGGCCTGACCGGGCTCCCCGCTGGTAAGTACCCGCCGCTCCCGGCGCACTGAATTCGCTACCCTCACCCAGCCGCGCACTGCGCGCCTCGATCAGCAACGGGCTATCGGAAGGTGCAATGGCGATACGCGCATCGCGCCCCAGCTCCAGCTGGTCAACCTTCAATTCCGCGAGCGTGGCAGGCAGCAGCAGGGTTGCGGCATCGGCGACACGCAACTGTGCCAGGTGCACGCTGGCAGACTTGTCGGGCAGGCGCAGCATGGAATTGGCAGCGACCTCCAGGCTTTCGGCCTGGGCCAGGGGAGCGGCCAACATGGCCAATAACATCAGATTACGCATTTCGCGGCGCCTCCTGCACACGGGGGATGGACATGACATGGAAGATACCCGTCAACAGGATCTGCAAACGATCGAACCAGCGGTGGCTGCGGCCGCGCAAGCTGCCATTGAAGAACAGCACTTCAAGCAGGTGCAGGCCCAGCAAGGTGATGCCGGCGGCGTTGATCAGCAGGTTGAAGGGCAAGGGTTGTGGCATGAACTGATTGAACAGCACCACCCCCCAGAAAGCGACAGTCAGGACCTTGCCCAAGCCCAGGATGAACTTCATATCCCGCCCCCATGGATTGTTGTTATGTCGAGACGGCCCGTTCGAGCGGGCCGTGCGACCAACATTAACTGCAATGCCCGGACAGGCGCCAGCACCACTCAGTTGAGGTGCAGTTCCACCCGTCGGTTGCGGGCACGGCCCTCCTCGCTTTCGTTGTCGGTGAGCGGCTCACTCTCGCCGCGCCCCTGGCTGGTGACCTTGCCCGCCTCCAGCCCCTGGCCGATCAGGTAAACGGCCACGCTGCTGGCGCGGCGTTCGGAAAGTGCCTGGTTGTAGCTGTCGGAGCCGACGTTATCGGTATGCCCGATCACGCTTACCTTGGCCACCGTCGGTGAATCGAGTTTTGCCACCAGGCCTTGCAGGCGCTGCTGGGCCGCAGGGGTCAGCTCGGCGGAATCGAAGGCGAACATCACCGCGCCGTTGTCATCCAGGATGATCACCTCCGGCGAGGGTTCAGGTTCAGTGGCAGGCGGCGATGCGGGGTACACCTTCAACGGGCAACCCATGTGGTCGACCGCAGTGTTGGCGGGGGTATCGGGGCAACGATCGCGGCGGTCGAAAATGCCGTCGCCATCTTCGTCGCCATCCTGGGCGTAACAGATCAGGCCCCCGGCGATGGCGCCAAGGGCACCGCCGCCAGCCGCCCAACTCGAACTTTCGATGGCGCCCAGGCCACCACCGACCAGGCCGCCGAGCAGGCTGCAGATGGGCCAGGTCCTCTGGTTGAGCGGCGCGCTGCCATCGCTGTGGGTGGCGCAGCCCGCTAGCAGGCTGGCAGCCACCAACAACGGCAGCGCCGCCTTCGACGTCACACTCATGCTGAATGCTCCTGTGTCATTGGCCACGGGCGGCTCACCGCCGTGAAGACGCGCCCGTGCCACTGCTCAAGGCACGGGCGCACGCCGGTCTACCGCTGGATCTTGATCTCGGTACGGCGGTTCATGGCACGCCCCTCGGCCGTGGCGTTGTCTGCCACCGGCTGGGTTTCACCAGCACCGACCACCGACACGAAGCTGCTGCGCGGCACACCGCTCTCGACCAGGTAATCTGTCACCGAGTGGGCACGGCGCTCGGACAGTTTCTGGTTGTAGCTGTCGGAGCCGACGCTGTCGGTATGGCCGCTGACGCTCAGGCGGGCGGACGGCGCCTCCTGTTTCAGGCGCGTGGCGATGGTGTTGAGGCGCTCCTTGTCGCTGGCGGTCAGGCGCGCAGAGTCGAACTCGAAGTGCACATCGCGGATGACGATGACTTCTTCCTTCTGCACCACCACTTCCTCGACCACCGCGGCCGGCTCCGGCGGGCAGCCGTTGGCATCGACCTGCACACCGCGCGGGGTGCCTGGGCACTTGTCACGGCTGTCCGGCACGCCGTCGCCATCCTCGTCGCCATCGCCATGGGCCCAGCAATAGCCCGCCGCCAGGCCACCGCCCAGCAACGCGCCCCAACCAGCCCAGCTGGAGCTCTCGATGGCGCCCAGGGCAGCGCCGCTTACACCCCCGACGGCGGCACATTTCGGCCAGTCGGTCTTTTGCAAACCTGCACAACCAGTCAACACACTGGTGAGCAGAACCAGGGGTATCGCTGTGCGTACTATGCTCATTTCATTGCTTCTCCTAGGGGGAATCGGCATAAGGCCGATTTCAGGGAGTAAAGACCGAGCATCTGATCCCTGCCACCAATAAGCCACGACACAGTCACATGCCTCTTTGCCCGCACGCTGCGGCCCGCTAGTCTTGGACGACTTCAACGAGGATTGGCAATGACCGACGGTTTTTCCCAGCGCACCCCGCAGCAGGCCCTGGCGGCCCTGCTCGAGCGCTTCACCCCGCAACGCCTGCTGCTGGTGGGCACGCGCTTTCCGGCGCTGGACGCCTTCGCCCAGGCGCACCCACAGGTAACCATCGCCACGGCCGCCCCAGGCCCGCTGCCAGCAGAACTGGCAGCCCAGCGCTTTGACCTGGCGGTACTGGTGGACTGCCTGGAGCACCTGCCCAAACGCACCGGCCTGGAATTGCTCGGTGGCATTCGCACCTCAATGCCAGCCGGGTCGCGGTGCTGGCCGACCTGGTCGCCTGTGGCTGGCAAGACACCGATTTCTTTGCCCTTGCCCTGTCGGCCAGCGAGAAATTCCGCCGTGACCAGCAGGTATTGAGCCTGTTCACCTATGATTTACATGACTACAAGCAGGTACCGGACTGGCTGAATGCCAAGTTCTGGGCCAACCCTGAAAACTTCGGCAAGTACTGGTGGTGATGATGAGTGTCTCGGTCTGCCCTTGTGGCAGTGGCAACCTGCTCGACGCCTGCTGCGGGCATTACCACGCCGGCACCCCGGCGCCCGATGCCCAGGCGCTGATGCGCTCACGCTACAGTGCCTACGTGCTGGGCCTGGTCGACTACCTGGTGGCCACCACCCTGCCGGCCCAGCAAGCCGGCCTGGACCGTGCCGCCATGGCCGCCTGGAGCGCCCAGAGCACCTGGCTGGGCCTGGAGGTGGAAAGCGCAGAGGTGCTGGGCGGCCAGCCGGAGCACGGTTTTGTCACCTTCACTGCACGCTGGCACGACCAGGAGGGTGACCATCAGCACCGCGAGCGCTCGGCATTCGTCCAGCACGCCGGGCGCTGGTACTTCATCGACCCCACGGTCGGGCTCAAGGCCGGGCGCAACGACCCCTGCCCCTGCGCCAGCGGCCAGAAGTTCAAGAAATGCTGCGCCAGTTACGTGGGTAGCTGACCATGATCGCCCGCACCCGCCCGCTGCTGCTCGCCACCCTGATGGCATGGCTCGCACTGCTGGCGGGCTGCGCCAGCTGGGGCGGTGACGACTGGCGCGAACCCGAGGTACACCTGGTCGAGGTGGAGACGGTCAAGGCCAGGTTGCTGGAGCAGGAGTTCGTGCTGCATCTGCGAATCGACAACCCCAATGACAGCCGCCTGTTCATCCGCAACCTGTCGTATGCCATACGCCTCAACGACCTGTTGCTGGTGCAGGATGAAACCAGCGTGTGGCGCAGTGTCGGCGGGCATGCCCGGCGTACTTTCAAGATCACCGCACGGACCAACCTGTGGCAGCACCTGAAACCGCTGGCCAAGCTGCTGAAAAGCGAACAACCACTGCATTACAGCCTGCAGGGCGAGCTGGCGACCGGGTTGCTCATCCATCGGGACCTGCACTTGTCGCGCAGTGGTGAGATAATCCCCGGCGATTACAAACCGGAGTGACCCTGCAATGTCCCAGCAACCCCACGTTCATGGCCCTGACTGCAACCACGATCATGATCACCACCACGATCATGGCCATGTACACGGCCCGCACTGCAACCACGGCCACCAGGAGCCGGTACGCAACGCCCTGAAGGACGTTGGCCGTAACGACCCATGCCCGTGCGGCAGCCAGAAGAAGTTCAAGAAGTGCCACGGCGCCTGACCTGAACAGCACTCGCGCGTCCCTGCTGCGGGCCGCGCGGAGGGTAGCCGGGGTCTAACTGGCCCTGGCAGGCCCTGAAACCTTGCGCTGCAGCAACCCTGCGGTGGCCATGAGCAGCACGATGCACAGGGCCATGCAAATGGCATTGGTGCCATCCCAGCCGACCGTACCCAGCAACAGCGATGGGCTGAATGCACCAACGGTCGCGAACACCGCAATGGCCAGATCGTTCTTCCCTTGCATCTGCATCGCTGCCGGGCTGTTTTGCAGCGTCTGCGCCAACAGCGCCCCACCGCCCACGTAAGTCAGGTTCCAACCCAGGCCCAAGGCTATCAGTGACAAGGTCATCATCGCGTAGCTGTGCGACCACATGTTCATGGCCGTGCAACCGATCAGCAGGCCCAGGCCGAGACAGATGGTGGCCCTGATGCCGAGCTTGTGGATGATGGCGCCGGTGAAGAACGACGGCGCAAACATGGCAATCACATGCCATTGAATCGCCAGGCGAACGTCGGAAAAGTCCTCATGCATGTGTTTCATGTGCATGGACGCCTGGATCATCAGCAAATTCATGATCCCGTAACCCAGCGCGGCCACGGCCATGGCCACGGCAACCACCGGGCTCAGCGGCTCGGCGGTCGTGCCAGCCGGTTTCGCTGCACGGTCGTTACTGGCGGTGCCGGTATCGCCGGGCAGGCAGGCCGCTGTGAGCAACGACATCACCGCCAGGCCGACAAAAGCGGCGTAGCACAGCGAAAACAGCGGATACCCACCAACGTCCCTCAGCCACTCGGTGAGCGCCGGCCCGCCCACGGCAGCGATCACCCCACCGGCCACCACCAGGGAAAGCGCCTTGGGCTTCAGGTTCTGGGCCAGATTGTCGGTGGCCGCGAAGCGATTGAAGTTGGCAAACGCAATGTAGATGCCCAATGCCGAATGGCTGATCACCAGCGTCGGGAAGTGCTGGTACTGCACCGCCAGGTAACCACTGATGCCAGACACCGCCAAAGGGACCGAGCCCAGCATGAAGGCGCGCTTGCGGCCAATGCGGCTCATCAGCCTGGAGACCGGATAGGTAGCCAGCATCAGGCAGAGGAACTGGAACCCATAGGGCACAGTGGACCATGTGGCGGCAGGCGCCAGCGCCGCCCCGACAATGGCCGCCATGGTCACGGACATGACCGCAGTCGTCAGGTTGATCGATTGCGCGGTGAAATACAGGTACGTGCGCCGTGGAAGGGGGCTCGACATGGCGTGTACTCACGGTTGGTGGACGGGTGGAATTCGGCATTGGAAAGATGCCGACAGGTGCATGGTGGCACCTGCCGCGCCCTGAAGCTCGAACAGTCGACGCGCTTTCCGGTTAACTGTTAGGCTGTTTTTTCTAACAGCTGCTGGACCCGCCATGCGCCCGCACAGCCTTGATGACCAGTTGAAACAGCGCCTCGAAGCCGGCGAATGGCTGCCTGGCCAGCGCATGCCGTCCATCCGCAAGCTGACGGCGGCGGTTGGCTGCAGCTACCACGATGTCGTCTCCAGCTATGCCCGATTGGTAAGCGAAGGTGTGTTGACCGCCATTCCTGGCCGCGGCTACTTCGTCGCCAGCCACACACGGCAAACCGGCACAGTGGATACGCCCGCAGGCATGGCCGACGACCCGCTGTTCAAGTTGCTGCAGGGGGGCCAGCACTACACCAAACTGGGCAGCGGCTGGCTGCCACCCGCCTGGCGAGACACCGAGCTGCTGGCCAGGGCAATTCGGCGTACGGCACGCCTGGAGCAGAGTTCGCTGGCAGAATATGGCGACATCCAGGGCTACCTGCCCATGCGCAAGCAGTTGTGCGTGCACCTGAAACGCCTGACCCGTGTCGATGCCCGGCCAACTCAGTTGCTGACTACGCTGGGCGCCACACAAGCGCTGGACCTGGTGGCGCGGTTGTTGATCAAGCCAGGCGATCACGTGTTCGTCGACGAGCCCGGCAATGGCAACCTGATCAAACTGATCCAGTTGGCCGGCGGCCATGTGGTCGGGGTGCACCGAACCCAGGACGGACCGAGCGTGGAAGACATGAAGGAGCACCTGGCCAGGCACAAGGTCAAGGCATTCTTCTGCAACAGCACCTTCCACAACCCGACCGGCGGCAACATCAGCCCGCACAATGCCTTCAGCGTCCTGCGCCTGGCGGTGGAACACGACTTCTTCGTGGTCGAGGACGATGTCTACGGCGACTTCAGCCCGGGTGTGCGCCAGACCTTTGCCGAACTGGACGACCTTGAGCGGGTCATCTACATCGGCAGCTTCTCGAAATGCCTGTCCGCCTCATTGCGCGTAGGCTACATCGCCTGCTCGGCAGAGCTGATGGAGCCGCTGACACGCCTGAAGCTGCTGACCTGCGTGGCGGTACCGGCGTTTTGCGAGCGCTTCGTCAACACCATTTTGTCCGATGGCACCTATGCCCGGCACATGCAAGACCTGCAGCAGCGCCTGATCCGGCAGCAGGCGCAGACCCAGCAGTTGTTGCGGACGCGTGGCTGGCAATTCGACATAACGCCCCAAGGTGGCATGTTCCTGTGGGTCTACCACCCCGAACTGGCCGACCTGAAGCCCTTCATGCGTCGCCTGGAACAGCACAAGGTGCTATTGATGCCAGGCTCTGCCTTCGCCGTCAGCCGTGACTATCAACGCCTTGCTCGCATCAATTGCACGCACTTTTCCGACGCCGTGGCCGAACATTTCAAGGTTTGAGTCGGCACTGGCAAATAAAGCGCCCAGGGACCTTGCACGGCGCCTGCGCGCTCACTACCTTAGCGCCTTTCGAAACCCGCCACGCCTTGCAGGAGCCCTTGTCATGGCCGCCCCCGCCTTTCCTCCATTCCGCCCGCGGTTCGCAACCGCTGCCACGCTGCTCGGCATGCTCGTGCTGGCCGGCTGCCAGACGGGCGGCTACCAGGACAGCGTGCCGCCGACCAGCGGTGTGCAGCCACTCAAGGGCCTGGCGCAGAACGTCTCGGTACGGCGCAACGCAATGGGCGCACCACTGATCGAAAGCAGCAGCTTCCATGACGCCCTGTTCAGCCTGGGCTATGTGCATGCCGGCGACCGCATCGAGCAGATGGTCGCCATGCGCCTGCTGGCCCAGGGCCGCCTGGCAGAACTGGCCGGCAGCGACGCGCTGGACATCGACCGTTTGATGCGCGCGGCCAACCTCAAGCAGAGCGCCGCCCAGCAGTACGCCGACGCCTCGCCACGGCTCAAGCGCTTCTTCGAAGTGTATGCACGCGGGGTCAACGCCTACCTGTTCCGCTACCGCGACAAGCTGCCCGCCGGCCTGGCCAGCAGTGGCTACCGCCCCGAATACTGGAAGCCAGAAGACTCGGCACTGATCTTCAGCCTGTATGCCTTCAGCCAGTCAGTGAACCTGCAGGAAGAACTGAGCGCCCTGACCCTGGCGCAGAAAGCCGGCAGCGACAAGCTGGCCTGGCTGCTACCCGGTGCCCCGGACGAGCCGTTGGCCGAAGCCGAAGTGGACAAGCTCAAGGGCCTGAACCTGGCCAGCCAGTTGCCGGGGCTGCCGGCCCTGGCAGCTGCCAGCCAGAAGCTGGCCGACCTTGACCTACTGGGCAGCCCGGGCTCGGCCAACCTGGCCCTGGCGCCGCAGCGCAGCCGCAGCGGCAAGAGCCTGCTGGCCTGCGACAGCCGAGCTGCCTGGGCCCTGAGCCCGGTGCAGATCCACACCGGCAAGTACCAGGTCGCCGGCCTGTCGTTGCCCGGCCTGCCGATCGTGCTGGCCGGCTACAACGGCAAGCTGGCCTGGAGCAGCAGCGCGGTCATGGCCGACAACCAGGACCTGTACCTGGAGCAACTGCGCCACCAGGGCAGCCAGCTGAGCTACCTGGCCGACGGCAAATGGCTGCCGGCCCGCGCCCGTAGCGAAACCTTCTTCGTCCGCGGCCAGCGCCCGCTGCGCGAGGTGTTGTACGACACCCGCCACGGCACCCTGCTGGCCCAGCCAGGCAATGCCAGCCTGGGCCTGGCGCTGAACCTGCCACAGTTCAAGGGCGACCGCAGCCTGGATGCGCTGTTCGACCTGACCCGTGCCAAGAGCGTGGAGCGTGCCTTCGACAGCACCCGTGAAGTGACCGCCGCCGCCCTCAACTTCGTCTTCGCCGAACCCGAGCACATCGGCTGGCAAGTCAGTGGCCGCTACCCCAACCGCCGCGAAGGCCAGGGCCTGCTGCCCTCGCCGGGCTGGGACGGGCGCTACGACTGGGACGGCTATGCCGACCCGATGCTGCACCCTTACGATCAGGACCCGCCCGCCGGCTGGATCGGCCACGCCAACCAGCGCAGCCTGCCGCGTGGCTATGGCATGCAGCTGTCCAGCACCTGGTACTACCCCGAGCGCGCCGAGCGCCTGGCACAGCTGGCCGGCAATGGCCGCCACGACAGCCGCAGCCTGATGGCCCTGCAGAACGACCAGACCACCCTGCTGGCCGACAAGCTCAAGCAGATGTTCGACGCCCCGGGCATGGCCCAGCCGCTCAAGCAGGCGATCGACGCCCTGCCCGCCGCACAGCGCGACAATGCCCGCGACGCGCTGGCCCGGCTCAAGGCCTTCGATGGCCGCCTGAGCCCGGTGTCGGCCGATGCCGCACTGTACGAACTGTTCCTCCAGGAAGTGGCCCGGCAAACCTTCCTCGACGACCTGGGCCCGGAATCCGGCCCGGCCTGGCAGGCTTTCGTCAGCAATGCGCGGTTGTCGTTCTCGGCGCAGGCTGACCACCTGCTGGGCCGCGACGACAGCCCGTTCTGGGATGACCGCAGCACCCCGCAGAAAGAAGACAAGCCGGCCATTCTCGCCCGCAGCCTGGCGGGCGCGGTGGATGCCGGCATCGCGCAACTGGGCGCCGACCGCCGCGCCTGGCAGTGGGGCAAGCTGCACCAGTACCGCTGGCCTGCACCGGCCTACCATGGCCTGGGCGATGCCCTCGGTCGCCCGCCGCTGGCTGCCGGTGGCGACTTCACTACCCTGGCCCTGACGCCATATGCCTGGGGCAGCGAATTCGACACCCGCCTGCCGGCCTCGGCACGGATGATCGTCGACTTCGGCCAGGCCGAGCCGTTGCAGGTGCTGACCAGCAGCGGGCAGTCCGGCAACCCGGCCAGCACGCATTACAGCGATGGGCTGGATGCCTGGTTCCAAGGGCGCTTCATGAGCCTGCCACTGCAGCAGCAGAACTTCGGGCGAGCTTATGGCAACCAGCGTTTGACGTTGGTGCCTGGGAAATAAACAATGGCGCCTTTGTTGGGGCCACTTTGAGCCCCAACCATCTCCAGTCGAACTTCCCGCATCTACCATGGTTCCTAACTGGTAACTCCAAGCCAGCGCCCATGCCATGGACCTCGTCATCGCCCGCCCCGAAGGCCTGTACTGTCCGCCCGGTGATTTCTACATCGACCCCTGGCGACCAGTGGAGCGTGCCGTCATCACCCACGGCCACGGCGACCATGCCCGCGTCGGCAACCGCCATTACCTCACCGCCGCCCCAGGCGCCGGCATCCTGCGCAGCCGCCTGGGCCAGGACATCGACCTGCAAACCCTGCCGTACGGCGAACGCCTGCTGCACCATGGCGTAACCCTGAGCCTGCACCCAGCCGGGCATGTACTGGGCTCGGCGCAAGTGCGCCTGGAGTACCAGGGCGAGGTCTGGGTCGCCTCCGGCGACTACAAAGTGGAGCCCGACGGCACCTGCACGCCGTTCGAACCGGTGCGCTGCCACACGTTCATCACCGAATCGACCTTCGGCCTGCCCATCTACCGTTGGCCCAGCCAGGGCGAGATCTTCACCGGCATCAATACCTGGTGGCGCGCCAATTGCGAACAGGGCAAAGCCAGCGTGCTGTTCTGCTATGCCTTCGGCAAGGCCCAGCGAATCCTCCATGGGCTGGACGCCAACATTGGCCCAGTCCTCGTGCATGGCGCTGTCGAACCGCTCAACCGGGTTTACCGGGACGCTGGCGTCTACCTTCCGCAAACGCGCTATGTCGGCGATATCCCTCGCAACGACCCGCTGCTGCGCCAGGCACTGGTCCTGGCACCGCCTTCGGCGGGTGGCAGCAGCTGGATGCGCCGTTTCGGCGACTACAGCGATGCCTTTGCCAGTGGCTGGATGCTGTTGCGCGGCACCCGCCGCCGGCGCGGGGTAGACCGAGGCTTCGTGCTCTCGGACCATGCCGATTGGCCGGGGTTGCTCTGGGCCATCGGCCAGACTGGCGCAGAACGCGTGATGGTCACCCATGGCTCGGTCAATGTGCTGGTGCGCTACCTCATCGAACAGGGCCTCGATGCCCGCGCCTTCGTGACCGAGTACGGCGAGGAAGATGACGTGGTAGCCGCGGAGCCAGACGCATGAAAGCATTCGCCGAGCTGTACCTGAGGCTGGATGCGACTACCTCCAGCACTGCAAAGCTCACGGCGCTACGCGAATATTTCAGCACCGCCCCGGCTGGGGATGCCGCCTGGGCGGTGTACTTCCTGGCAGGTGGCCGCCCTCGCCAACTGGTGCCTACACGCGTGCTGCGGGAGCTGGCCGGCAGGTTGGCGGGGCTGCCTGACTGGCTTTTCGAGGAGTGCTACCAGGCCGTTGGCGACCTGGCCGAAACCATTTCCCTGCTGGTTCCGGAAAGCCACCACCCCGGCGGCGACGGCCTCGCCCGCTGGGTCGAAGCCCATCTGCTGCCATTGCGCGGCCTGCCAGTCGAGGAGATCCAGCAACGCCTGCCGCCTCTTTGGGCCCAGCTGGACCGCCCCAGCCTGATGCTTTGCCTGAAACTCATCACTGGCAGCTTTCGCGTGGGCGTATCGAAGCTGTTGGTCACTCGCGCCCTCGCGCAACTGGCCGGGCTGGATGCCAAACGCGTGGCCCAGCGCCTGGTTGGCTACACCGACATCAGCCACCGCCCGACGGCAGCCAGCTATCAACGGCTGATAGCCCCGGAATCAGACGATGAACATAGCTTGCGTGGCGGCCAGCCCTACCCGTTTTTCCTGGCCCACCCCCTGCAGGTATCAACCGAACAGCTAGATACACTGCTCGGGCCGCCGAGCGAATGGCAAATCGAGTGGAAATGGGACGGCATTCGTGCCCAGGTGGTCAAGCGCGAAGGCCAGCTGTGGGTCTGGTCGCGCGGTGAGGAACTGGTCACCGAACGCTTCCCCGAATTGCACAGCCTGGCGCAGACGCTACCCGACGGTGTCGTGCTCGATGGCGAGATCCTGGTTTGGAAACCTGGTGGCTCAGCGGCTGAGCTGGCTGTGCAGCCATTTGCCCTGTTGCAGCAGCGCCTGGGACGCAAGACCTTGGGCAAGAAGCTGCTGAGCAACGCACCGGTCGTGCTGCAGGCCTACGACCTTCTGGAATGGCAAGGCGAGGACTGGCGCAGCCGGCCGCAGCATGCACGCCGCCAGCAGCTGGAGCAGGTACTTGAGCAGCACCCATTGGCCCCGGTATTGCTCTCGCCTCTGCTCGAAGGCCAGGACTGGACCGACCTTGCCCGCCAGCGCGAACAGTCCCGCAGCCTGGGGGTGGAAGGGCTGATGCTGAAACAGCGAGAGGCGTTGTATGGCGTGGGGCGCACCAAGGACATGGGCACCTGGTGGAAGTGGAAGATCGACCCGTTCAGCGTCGATGCCGTGCTGATCTATGCTCAGCGCGGCCACGGCCGGCGGGCCAGCTTGTACAGCGACTACACCTTCGCCGTGTGGGACGCGCCAGCCGGTACGCCGGGTCGGGCACTGGTCCCCTTTGCCAAGGCCTATTCAGGGCTCAGTGACGAAGAAATGCGCAAGGTCGACGCCATCATCCGCAAGACCACCGTTGAAACCTTCGGGCCGGTGCGCAGCGTGACGCCGACGCTGGTGTTCGAGTTGGGCTTCGAGGGCATCGCCCTGTCCAGGAGGCACAAGAGCGGCATCGCCGTGCGCTTTCCGCGGATGCTGCGCTGGCGGCTGGACAAGCCAGTGGAAGAAGCGGATGACCTGGCTACATTGCAGGCGCTGCTGGCCTGAAACAATTTCTGGACCGTGCTGGCTTCTTCGCGGGTAAACCCGCTCCCACAGGTCATGCACAAAAGCTGAGTTTTGTGCGATCCCTGTGGGAGCGGGTTTACCCGCGAAGAAGCCAGCGCGGTGGCCAGGAGGGCACCGATGCAGGCGCAAGGCCAAAAACTGTGCTTCTATCTGTGTGCCGCCCCGTGTCGCAGACCGTTTTCGCCACGCACCCAGGACCACCATGCACCATTCAACTCACGACCTGCTCTCGCCCGTTCCGGGCATCACCCGCCAGTTGCACAGCTTCCACTTCGGACCTCGCGGTGGCGGCAAAGTCTATATCCAGGCCTCGCTGCATGCCGACGAGCTGCCCGGCATGCTGGTGGCCTGGCACCTCAAGCGCCGCCTGGGTGAACTGGAACAGCAAGGCCGCCTGCAGCGCGAGATCATCCTGGTGCCGGTGGCCAACCCGGTCGGCCTGGAACAGGTGCTGCTGGACGCGCCGCTGGGGCGTTTCGAACTGCAAAGCGGCGAGAACTTCAACCGTAACTTCGTCGATCTTTCCGACAGCATCGGCGACCAGATCGAAGAACACCTGACCGAAGACCCGGCACACAACCTCGCGCTGATCCGCGAATACCTGCGGCGGGGGCTGGACGCACACCCGGCGCGCACACCGCTGCAGGCCCAACGCCTGATATTGCAGCGCCTTGCCTGCGATGCCGACATGGTGCTGGACCTGCACTGCGACTTCGAGGCGGTCGAGCACCTGTACACCACGCCAGACGCCTGGCCGCAGATCGAACCTCTGGCCCGCTACCTGGGTGCCCAAGCCAGCCTGCTTGCCACCGACTCTGGCGGGCAGTCGTTCGATGAATGCTTCAGCCTGGTCTGGTGGCAGTTGCAGCAACGCTTCGGCAAACGGTTCCCGATTCCGCTGGGCTGCTGCTCGGTCACCGTCGAGCTGCGCGGCCAGGCCGATGTCAGCCACGACCTGGCCAGCAAGGACTGCCAGGCGATCCTCGACTTCCTTACCCATGCGGGGGTCATCGAAGGCGCAAGCCCGGCCCTGCCCGCCTTGCGCTGCCCGGCCACGCCGCTGGCCGCAGTAGAACCGGTGATAACGCCACTGGGCGGGTTGCTGGTGTACCACGCCCGGCCAGGCCAGCACCTGGAGGCGGGCCAGTTGATCGCTGAAGTCATCGACCCGCTCAGCGACCGGGTGACGGCCATCCGCAACAGCCAGCCCGGCCTGCTGTATGCACGTAACGTACGGCGCATGGCTACCGCAGGCATGGTCATCGCCCACGTCGCAGGCGAGCAGGTGTGCCGCAGCGGCTATCTGCTGGCAAACTGATCCGGTAAAACCATTGCGCCTGGCTGGTTGTCTGTAGAAACACAGCCACCGAAGGACCCTATGCCCCATGCCCGCCGCCACCGACCTCGCCAAGGCCTGGTTCGCCAAGCGTGGCTGGAAGCCTTTCGCTTTCCAGCGCCGTGTCTGGGCCGCCGTGGAACGGGGCGAATCCGGCTTGCTGCATGCCAGTACCGGTGCCGGCAAGACCTACGCGGTATGGCTCGCCGCACTGAGGGCCTTCAAGGCCGAAGCCCAAGGGCGTCATGCTGCACCCTTGCAGGTGGTGTGGGTTACCCCCATGCGAGCCTTGGCCGCCGACACCGCCCGCGCACTGCAAATGCCGCTGGACGACCTGGGCCTGCCCTGGAGCGTGGGCATTCGCAGCGGCGACACCGGCAGTGCCGAACGTGCCCGGCAAGCACGGCGCCTGCCCAGCGTACTGGTCACTACCCCTGAAAGCCTTACGCTGCTGTTGACCCGGGCACAAGCTCGCGAAGACTTCGCCACACTGCGCCTGGTAGTGGTGGACGAATGGCACGAACTACTGGGCAACAAGCGTGGGGTACAACTGCAACTGGCTTTGGCCCGCCTGCGCCACTGGCACCCGAGCCTGCCGACGTGGGGCCTGTCCGCGACCCTCGGCAATCTCCAACATGCGCTGGACGTATTGCTGCCACAAGGCGGCCTGCTGGTACAAGGCCGACAGGACAAGCAGTTGCAGGTCGATACCCTGCTGCCAACGGCCATCGAGCGCTTCCCCTGGGCCGGGCACATGGGTTTGAAGATGCTCGATCAGGTCAACCGGGAGATAGATGCCAGCACTAGTTGCCTTGTCTTCACCAACACTCGGGCGCAGGCCGAACTCTGGTACCAGGCCCTGCTCGAGGTACGCCCCGAGTGGGCCGGGCTGATTGCCTTGCACCATGCCTCACTAGCCCGCGATACCCGTGACTGGGTCGAGCGCAGCCTCAAGCAAGGCAACCTGAAGGCAGTGATCTGCACCTCCAGCCTGGACCTGGGGGTGGACTTCCTGCCCGTGGAGCGAGTACTGCAGATCGGTTCCGCCAAGGGCATTGCCCGCCTCGTGCAACGGGCCGGGCGCTCCGGCCATGCGCCCGGGCGGCGCTCCCGGGTTACTCTGGTGCCCACCCACAGCCTGGAACTGGTGGAAGCAGCCGCCGCCAGGCACGCGCTGGCAGCCGGGCACATCGAAGCCCGGCATTCGCCGCGCTTGTGCATGGACGTGCTGGTGCAACACTTGGTAAGCATGGCTTTGGGCAGCGGCTTTCACCCGCAGCAGTTGCTGGCCGAAGTGCGCAGTACCTGGGCCTTCAGCGAATTGCGTGACAGCCAGTGGCAATGGGCGCTGGACTTCGTCTGCCATGGCGGCAGCTCACTCAGCGCCTACCCAGACTACCAGCGCGTCGAGCGCCAGCCCGACGGCACGTACAAGGTTGCCAGCGAACGTTTGGCACGTCGCCACCGCATGAGTATCGGTACCATCGTCAGCGACGCCAGCCTGCAGCTCAAGTACTGGAGCAAGGGTGGTGGGGGCAAGGCGCTGGGCAGCGTCGAAGAGGCGTTCATTGCCCGTTTGCGCCCTGGCGACACCTTGGTGTTCGCCGGGCGAGTGCTGGAACTGGTGCGCGTGGAAAACATGACGGCCTACGTACGCCGCAGTACCGCGCGCAAGGCAGCGGTTGCACGCTGGAATGGTGGCCGCATGCCGCTCTCCAGCGAACTGGCCGACGCACTGGTCGAGCAGCTCGGCGCAGCATCCCAAGGGCGCTTTCAAAGCCCGGAGATGCGAGCAGTACGCCCCCTGCTGGCCTTGCAGGCGCAATGGTCGGCGCTGCCCACCCCCGAAACGCTGCTGGCAGAAACCTTCAAGTCGCGCCAGGGTTGGCACCTGTTCCTGTATCCGTTCGCCGGGCGCATGGCCAACCTTGGCCTGGCCAACCTGATCGCCTGGCGGGTTAGCCGCGTGCAGCCGCTTTCGGTTTCGATTGCGGTCAATGACTACGGGTTCGAACTGCTCAGCCCGGGCAACGTGGACTGGGCCACACACCTTCCGCAGGCACTTGGTACCGAACACCTGCTGGATGATGTACTGGCCAGCCTCAACGCAGGAGAAATGGCGTTGCGTCGTTTTCGCGAGATCGCACAAATTGCCGGGTTGGTGTTTGGCGGGTATCCGGCGGCGCAGAAAAGCCTCAGGCAGATCCAGGCCTCCAGCGGCTTGTTCTATGAGGTATTTCGCAAGCATGACACCGGCAACCTGCTGCTGGCCCAGGCACGGGACGAGGTGCTGAATGAGGAGCTGGAGATCGAGCGGTTGCACCGGCAATTGCTGAAGATGGGGCAGTTACAGCTGGAACTGCGACCACTCAAGCGGCCCGGACCGTTGGCATTTGCCTTGCTGGTGGAAGGCATGCGCGAAACGTTGAGCACCGAGAGACTGGCGGACCGGATTGCGAGGATGGTCGCGGAGCTGAACAGTGCGGCGGACGCTACGGAATGACCAACCTTCTACCCATCGAACACCATGGCCAAGTGCTCTGGCTGCTTTCGGACAAGGCCATTTACTGGCCAGCCCGTCACGCCCTGCTGGTGGCCGACCTGCACATCGGCAAGGCAGCAAGCTATCGCGCCTTGCACCAACCGGTACCGCGCGGCACTACCGAGGCGACACTCGCCCGCCTGGATGCATTGCTGGCAAGGCATGATTGCGAGCAACTGATCATTCTTGGCGATTTTCTGCATGCGCGCGCAGCGCAGGCGCCGGCAACCTTGGCAACGCTGCAGGCCTGGCGAGAGCGCCACAGAACCCTGAAAATCGTGCTGATCCGCGGCAATCACGATCGAAACGCCGGTGACCCGCCCGCGTCACTCGGTATCGAAGTCGTGAGCGAACCCTGGCTGTTGGGACCCTTTGCGCTACAGCACGAACCCCGCCCCCACCCGACCCAACCGGTGTTGGCAGGGCACGTACACCCGGTATTCGTCCTGCGCGGCAAGGCTCGGCAACGCCTGCGATTGCCCTGCTTCCTGATCGATGGACAGGTCAGCCTGCTGCCGGCGTTCGGTGAGTTTACCGGGGGTTGGGAAATCGCCCCCACGGGCGCCAGCCGGGTGTTCCTGACCGGTGCAGACCGCGTCTGGCCGCTCTAGCCCGGATCACTCAAGCTACAGGTGCCGGTGGAGGCTCGTCCGGCAGGGTCGGCTCGCCCGGCTCCATGGGTGGTGTTTCACCGGGCTCCGGCGGTTGCGGGGTATCCGGGTCAGGCTGGTGGGGCACGCCCCCCGCCTGCATCGGCAGCGGGAGTGCCAGCAGTGACCATGGTAGCAACCCGATGTGGTTGGGCTGCAGGCCTGCCAGCTTGGCACTGATTGCGGGGTGGAGTTTCATTGGCTGCTCCTGGCAAGGCCGCTACGCGTCATGCGTACCGGCGTTATCCAGTTGGAGTGCCAAAGGCGCGGGGAATTCCCCGCGCTTGTCGGCTCAGGTACGCGGCAGGGTGACGCCGCGCTGGCCTTGGTACTTGCCGCCACGGTCCTTGTACGACACTTCGCATTCTTCGTCGGACTGCAGGAACAGCATCTGGGCCACACCTTCGTTGGCGTAGATCTTCGCCGGCAGCGTGGTGGTATTGGAGAACTCCAGTGTCACATGGCCTTCCCACTCGGGCTCGAGCGGGGTGACATTGACGATGATGCCGCAACGGGCGTAGGTGCTCTTGCCCAGGCAGATGGTCAACACATCACGCGGAATGCGGAAATACTCGACGGTACGCGCCAGGGCGAAGGAGTTCGGCGGGATGATGCACACGTCGCTCTTGATGTCGACGAAACTGCCTGCATCGAAGTTCTTCGGGTCGACGGTGGCCGAGTTGATGTTGGTAAACACCTTGAATTCGTCGGCGCAGCGCACGTCGTAGCCGTAGCTGGAGACGCCGAAGGAGATCACCCGGCTGTCCTGTTCGCCGCGCACCTGGCGCTCGACGAACGGTTCGATCATGCCGTGTTCCTGCGCCATGCGGCGAATCCACTTGTCCGATTTGATGCTCATGGCGGGGTGTCCTGAAGAGTTGCGAGGTGAAAATTCGAGACGCGCATCTTACCGGTCCCGGCGCCCAGGTTAAAGTTCCATGCCTCATCCCGCGCCGGGCGGGGGCTTCAGCCGCCGTCGATCCGAATTTGCGTAAAGCGCCTTCTGACCATTGGCAGGTTGCGGAAAGTGGGGTAAGGTGGCGCCACTGTGCTGCACGTGACACCGAGAATCTCTAGTTTGATGCACGATCCTGATCGGCCCATCGCTGAATTTTCTGCTCTCTTTGCGCTCAGTCCCGGCCAGGGTTTTTCCTGACCGTTATCAAATTGTCCAAGGAGACAGAAAAATGTCCAACCGTCAATCCGGTGTTGTTAAGTGGTTCAACGATGAGAAAGGCTACGGCTTCATCACCCCTCAGTCGGGCGACGACCTGTTCGTGCACTTCAAAGCCATCCAAGCTGACGGCTTCAAAACCCTGAAAGAAGGCCAGGCTGTTACTTTCGTCGCTACCCGCGGCCAGAAAGGCATGCAGGCTGAAGAAGTTCAGATCGCCTAAGTCGATCGAAGCTTCCTAGCTTTCAAAAAACCCGCCTTCCGGCGGGTTTTTTTATGCCTGGTCGAAAGACCGAGTCAGCCTCTTCGCGGGTAAACCCGCTCCCACAGGGACAGCGCGGTACTTGAAGTCTGCGCTGTACCTGTGGGAGCGGGTTTACCCGCGAAGCAGGCGACTCGGTCTGCCAGTCAATCTTCGCTGATGGTAATGCTTGGCATCGCCGGCGCAGCAGCTTCCTGCAGCATGATCCGCGCGCCCACCTGGCGGGCCAGCTCCTGATAGACCATCGCAATCTGGCTTTCCGGCTCGGCGATCGCCGTCGGCTTGCCACTATCGGCCTGCTCGCGAATCAGCATCGACAGCGGCAACGACGCCAACAGGTCGACGCCATACTGGCTCGCCAGCTTCTCGCCACCGCCTTCGCCGAACAGGTGCTCGGCATGGCCGCAGTTCGAGCAGATGTGCACGGCCATGTTCTCCACCACGCCCAGCACCGGGATGTTGACCTTGCGGAACATCTCCACGCCCTTCTTGGCATCCAGCAGGGCCAGGTCCTGCGGGGTGGTGACGATCACCGAACCGGCAACCGGTACCTTCTGCGCCAGGGTCAGCTGGATGTCTCCGGTGCCCGGCGGCATGTCGATCACCAGGTAATCCAGGTCGTCCCAGGCAGTCTGGGTCACCAGCTGCAGCAGCGCGCCGGAAACCATAGGGCCACGCCATACCATCGGCGTGTTGTCGTCGGTAAGGAACGCCATGGACATGACTTCCACGCCATGGGCCTTGATCGGCACGAACCACTTCTGCTCGCGAATCTGCGGGCGGGTGCCTTCGGCGATGCCGAACATCACGCCCTGGCTGGGGCCATAGATATCGGCATCGAGAATACCCACCCGCGCGCCCTCGCGAGCCAGCGCCAGGGCCAGGTTGGCCGCGGTGGTCGACTTGCCCACACCGCCCTTGCCCGAGGCCACGGCGATGATGTTCTTGACGTTGGCCATTGCCGGCACCTGAGCCTGGGCCTTGTGCGCAGCCACCACGCAGTCGATCGACACCTGGGCACTGCTGACGCCCTCAAGGTTGCCGATAGCGGTCTGCAGCACCTGGGCCCAGCCGTTCTTGAACAGCCCTGCGGCATAACCCAGTTGCAATTGCACGCTGACCTGGCCGCCCTGGATATCGATTGCGCGCACACAGCCGGCGCTGATCGGGTCCTGGTTCAGGTAGGGGTCGGTGTACTGGCGAAGCACGCCTTCGACGGCGGCACGGGTGACGGCACTCATGGAGACTCCCAATGGCAAACTGAATGTAAAACAGACGCCTATCCTAACCCGTCAATCGTCAGCAGATGCGCATGCGGGGTGAAATATCTTCGCCAGCCCTTTATAGTGGCCGATCAACCTCATTTTTACCCCGTCGCCAGATAAGTAGCCGAGCCACCATGTCCGAGCCACGTCAGATTCTCGTCACCAGCGCCTTGCCCTATGCCAACGGATCGATCCACCTTGGCCATATGCTCGAGTACATTCAGACAGACATGTGGGTCCGCTTCCAGAAGCTGCGCGGCAACCAGTGCATCTACGTTTGCGCCGACGACGCCCACGGTTCGGCCATCATGCTGCGCGCCGAGAAAGAAGGCATCACCCCGGAACAGCTGATCGCCAACGTCCAGGCCGAACACAGCAGCGACTTCGCCGACTTCCTGGTGGACTTCGACAACTTCCACTCCACCCACAGCGAAGAAAACCGCGAGCTGTCGGGCCTGATCTACGCGCGCCTGCGAGACGCCGGGCACATCGCCACCCGTTCGGTAACCCAGTATTTCGACCCGGAAAAGGGCATGTTCCTCGCCGACCGCTTCATCAAGGGCACCTGCCCCAAGTGCGCGGCCGAAGACCAGTACGGCGACAACTGCGAGAAATGCGGCGCCACCTACGCGCCCACCGAGCTGAAGAACCCCAAGTCGGCCATCTCTGGTGCCACCCCGGTATTGCGTGATTCCCAGCACTTCTTCTTCAAGCTGCCGGACTTCCAGGCCATGCTGCAGCAGTGGACCCGTAGCGGCACGCTGCAGGACGCGGTAGCCAACAAGCTGGCCGAATGGCTGGACTCGGGCCTGCAGGAGTGGGACATCTCCCGCGACGCGCCGTACTTCGGCTTCGAGATCCCGGGCGAGCCAGGCAAGTACTTCTACGTGTGGCTGGATGCACCGATCGGCTACATGGCCAGCTTCAAGAACCTTTGTGCACGCCGCCCGGAGCTGGACTTCGACGCGTTCTGGAACGAAGGCTCCAAGGCCGAGCTGTACCACTTCATCGGCAAGGACATCGTCAACTTCCACGCCCTGTTCTGGCCAGCCATGCTCGAAGGCGCGGGCTTCCGCAAGCCGAGCGCGGTCAACGTGCACGGCTACCTGACCGTGAACGGCGCCAAGATGTCCAAGTCGCGCGGTACCTTCATCAAGGCCCGCACCTACCTCGACCACCTGCAGCCGGAATACCTGCGTTACTACTACGCTGCCAAGCTGGGCCGCGGTGTCGATGACCTGGACCTGAACCTGGAAGACTTCGTGCAGAAGGTCAACTCCGACCTGGTCGGCAAGGTGGTCAACATCGCCAGCCGCTGCGCCGGTTTCATCCACAAGGGCAATGAAGGCGTGATGGTAGCTGGCGATGCTGCACCGGAGCTGACCGAAGCCTTCCTGGCGGCCGCCCCGTCGATCGCCGACGCCTATGAAGGCCGCGACTTCGGCCGTGCCATGCGCGAAATCATGGCGCTGGCCGACCGCGCCAACGCCTGGATCGCTGACAAGGCCCCATGGTCGCTGGCCAAACAGGAAGGCAAGCAGGATGAAGTTCAGGCCATCTGCGCCCAAGGCATCAACCTGTTCCGCCAATTGGTGATCTTCCTCAAGCCGGTGCTGCCGGTACTGGCTGCCGACGCCGAGGCCTTCCTCAACGTGGCACCACTGACCTGGAACGACCACCTGTCGCGCCTGGAAAACCACCAATTGAACCCGTTCAAGGCGCTGATGAGCCGCATCGAACCGGCCAAGGTCGAAGCCATGGTCGCCGCCAGCAAGGAAGACCTGCTGGCCGCCGAAGCCAAGGCCCCGGCCGGCAATGGCGAGCTGGCCAAGGACCCACTGTCGGCGGAAATCGAGTTCGACACCTTCGCTGCCGTCGATCTGCGCGTGGCACTGATCGTCAAGGCCGAAGCCGTACCGGGCGCGGACAAGCTGCTGCAACTGACCCTGGACATCGGTGACGAGCGCCGCAACGTGTTTTCCGGCATCAAGTCGGCGTACCCCGACCCGTCCCAGCTGGAAGGCCGGCTGACCATGATGGTGGCCAACCTCAAGCCACGGAAGATGCGCTTTGGGGTGTCCGAAGGGATGGTCATGGCGGCCGGGCCTGGCGGTGAAGAGATCTACCTGCTGAGCCCGGACAGCGGTGCCAAGCCAGGCCAGCGCATCAAGTAACAAAACCTGCTGGACCTTGTGGGAGCGGGCGTGCCCGCGAAACTGACTACGCGGTGCATGGCACCGGCGTTGCCGGTGTTCGCGGGCACGCCCGCTCTCACAATGACTCCGGCACCTCGATGCCAAACCCGGACAATCGCCCCGATTCCCGGCTATCGTCATCTCATGAGCGACTACATCCTGGTACTGATCAGCGCTGCGCTGGTCAATCACCTGTGCCTGCAAAAACAGCCATTCCCAAGGCTGCACCTCCACGTGCACGGCCTCGCCTGCGCACTGTGCATTGCCTTGGGCGTGATCGGCGCACAACTACTGGTGCGCGGGGTGCTTGCCCCACTGCAAGCCCAGGACCTTGCCCTGTTCCTGTTGTTGCCCTGGCTGGCCGTGCTTGCCTGGGGCGTACCATGGCTACTGACAAGATGGCGCCCGAGCTGGCCGGTGACGCAACTGCCCGCGCTGCTGTTGAGCAACGCGGTAGTACTGGGCTTGACCCTGCAACAGGCAAGCGACGAAAGCACATGGCTCGCTACCTTGCTGCAAGGCCTGCTGGCCGGCGGCGGCTTCTGGCTGGCGTTGGTGCTGTTCGCCGACCTGCGCCAGCGCAGCGCTCATGCCGACGTCCCCGGGGCAATGCGCGGCCTGCCCATCGAACTGCTTGGGGCCGGAGTAATGGCCATGGCGTTTTCCGGCTTCAACGGGCTGTTCGCCCAATGACCGCCAAGCCCGACCCGCGGCTACGCACCAGCATGGGCCTGGTGTTGCTGGCCTGCGTACCTGGCCTGCTGGCGCTGTTCTGGCTGCATGGCTGGAGTTTGCTACTGAACCTGTTGCTGTGCGCCAGCACCGCGCTGCTGTGCGAGGCGTTGTTGCTTACCTTGCGAGCACAACCGCTGCGCACGGCGCTGAACGACGGCAGCGCGCTGGTGACCGCCGTGCTGCTGGCCGCCGCCCTGCCCACCTTGGCACCCTGGTGGTTGCCGGTGGTCGCTACCAGCGTTGCCATCGGCATCGGCAAGCAGGCCTTTGGCGGGGTTGGGCGCAACCTGTTCAACCCGGCCATGGTCGGCTACGCCTTCGTGCTGCTGAGCTTCCCGTTGCAGATGAACCATTGGCCGGGGCCGGCACCAGGCCTGCTCGACAGCCTGCAGCTGGTGTTCGCCGGCGGCGAGCAGATCGATGCCTGGGCCAGGCCGACGCTGCTCGACGGCCTTCGCCACAACCACAGCCTGACCATCGATGAACTGTTCGCCGGTCACCCGGGCTTCGGCAGCATCGGTGGGCAGGGCAGCGAATGGGTCAACCTGGCGTTCCTGCTGGGCGGCCTGTTCCTGCTGCAACGCAAGGTTATCAGTTGGCATGCGCCGGCCGGTCTGCTGGCTGGGTTGTTCCTGTTCAGCCTGCTGGGCTGGAATGGCTCGGGCTCGGACTCCAACGGCTCTCCCCTGGTGCACCTGTTCTCCGGCTCGACAATGATGGCGGCGTTCTTCATTGCCACCGAACCGGTGTCCGGGCCCCGGCAGGAGTGGGCGAAGCTGGGTTTCGGCCTGGGGGCGGGCCTGCTGATCTATCTGATCCGCACCTGGGGTAGCTACCCGGACGGTACAGCGTTCGCCGTCCTGCTCATGAACCTCATGGCGCCGAGCCTCGAACGCCTGGCTCTGCAGCGCCAGCAGGTTGCCCGATGAAGCGCCTGGTACGTGATGTGGGTTTGTTGCTCCTGACCGGAGCACTGGCGCTGTCGACCACTTTGGCCTGGCAGCACTGGACCAGCGCAGCCATCGCCGACGCCGAGAAGCAACTGAATAGCCGCCAGCGGCTGGCGGTGTTGCCAGAAGGCAGTTACGACAACCAACCTTTGGACAGCCCGTTGCCTAGGCCCGCCGCACAGCGGCCAAACAGCCGCATCCTGGCAGCTTACCGGGCAACGCTGGCGGGTAAACCGGCCGCCGTCATACTGGTCACAAAGGCCCAGGGCTATGCCGGGCCTATCGTGCTGAGCGTGGCCATCGCAGCGGACGGCCGACTGATCGGCAGCCAGGTGGTCGAGCAACAGGAAAGCCCTGGGCTGGGTGCACGCCTGGGTGATGCGCAGCTGAACTGGCTGGGGCAATTTGCCAATCGTCAGCTGGGCGACCACTGGGCGCTGAAGCGCGACCAGGGCGACTTTGACCAGTTGGCCGGCGCAACCGTGACCTCACGTGCAGTGATCGTCGCGCTACAGGAAGCGCTGAGCTACTTCGATGAGCAGCGCAGGGTATTGCTGGAGGGCGCCACGCATGAATAGGCTCTACCTGCTCGGCGCAAGCCTGGTGCCTCTGCTGGGCGCCACCCGAACACTGAGCGAAGGCGCCACCATAGGCGTGTGCGCAGTGCTGCTGAGCAGCCTTCACCAGCTATTAATGCCCCCCCTGCGCCGACGGTCTGTCACCTGGACCTATGTACTGGCCAGCCTGCTGGTTCTGGCGGCCCTGGCCAGTTGCTTGCAACTGGCACTGCGTGCCTGGCTGCTGCCACTGGCACTCTCCCTCGGCCACTATCCCGCACTGCTGTGCCTGCAATGCCTGGCCATTGACTACCTGCTACCCGATCAAGGGCGCTGGCGCCTGCTCGCCGGCCACCTTTGCGCGCTGCTTGCCACATGCCTGCTGCTTGGTGCCAGCCGCCAATGGCTGGCCGACGGTATCGGCCTGCACCTGGCCAGCCTGGCCCCGGGCGCCTTGCTACTGCTCGGACTGCTGTTGGCCTTGTACAATCGCCTGCGTCCGGGCCCTGCCCAATCACGTCATCAAGGAAAGCTCTGATTTCATGAATGCCGCCAAACGCCTGGAGATCTTTCGCAGGCTGCACGAAGACAACCCCGACCCGAAGACCGAACTGGCGTACACCACCCCGTTCGAGTTGCTGGTCGCCGTGACACTGTCTGCGCAATCCACCGATGTCGGCGTCAACAAGGCCACCGCACGCCTGTTCCCGGTCGCCAACACCCCCGAGGCCATCTATGCGCTGGGCGTCGAAGGCCTGAGTGAGTACATCAAGACCATTGGCTTGTACAATAGCAAGGCGAAGAACGTTATCGAAGCCTGCCGGCTGCTGATCGAACGCCATGACAGCCAGGTCCCGCAGACTCGCGAAGCCCTGGAGGCGCTACCCGGCGTTGGCCGCAAGACCGCCAACGTAGTGCTCAACACAGCGTTCCGCCAGCCGACCATGGCGGTGGATACCCATATCTTCCGGGTCAGCAACCGTACGGGCATTGCGCCAGGCAAGACGGTGCTGGAAGTGGAGAAAAAGCTGATCAAGTTCGTACCAAAGGATTACCTGCTCGACGCCCACCACTGGCTGATCCTGCACGGGCGCTATGTGTGCCAGGCACGCAAGCCACGCTGCGGCAGTTGCCGGATTGAAGACTTGTGCGAGTACAAGCACAAGACCTCCGACGATTGAGTCGATAGCTGGAAACTACCGGCAGCGATTGAAAAAATCTTTTTTACCAGCGTCTGCTTTCTGGTTATAAGGACGGCCAATGGCCCCTTGGCTTGGAGCGACTCATGAGTAGCGATAAAGACGACCTGTCGATCGAAGATGATTTTGTTGCCGCAGATGACGAAGCGGAACCCCAGGTGGAAACCGCAAAGACCAACCTGAGCAAGCGCCGCACCATCGACAATATGCTGGAGGAAAGGCGCCTGCAGAAGCAGTTGGCCGACTTCGACTACGATCTGTAACCCTGGCAAAGCCTCCTGGCTGGAGGCTTTACGGCCTTGGCGTTCAGTTCAACCCTTGCCGCTGCGCCAGCTCGATCAGGTCGACCAGCGAGCGCGCATTGAGCTTGAGCAACAGGCGCGACTTGTAGGTACTGACCGTCTTGTTGCTGAGGAACATGCTGTCGGCAATCTCCTTGTTGGAACGCCCTCGCGCCAGCTGTTGCAACACGGTCATCTCGCGCGCCGAGAGGCGGTTGACCATATCCGTCTCGCTTCCGCCCCTGCCACGTGACACATGCAAGGCCTGGTTGGGGAAGTAGCTGTAGCCCGACAGTACGGCCTTGATGGCGCTCAGCAGCTCGGTGAGTTCCTGCTGCTTGCACACATACCCCGCCGCCCCCGCCTGCATGCAGCGCATCGAGAAGTTGCCGGGGGCCTGCGATGTCAGCACCAGCACCTTGCTGCCCGGGCTGAAAGTTGTCATGCGACCGATCACCTCCAAGCCATCCAGCTTGGGGATACCGATATCGAGCACCACGATATCCGGCAGGTGTTGCCGTGTGAGTTGCAGCGCAGCCACCCCGTTGTCGGTTTCCGCCACGACGTCATACCCATGCCGCTCCATCAGCATGCGTACGGCCAGGCGTATGACCGGATGATCATCCACGATAAGCACTTTATTCATGCGATATCCATTCATTGCTTTTGCTTTGGCCCGCCAAGATAACCTACAGAACGCTTACTGGCGCGGTGATTTACCGGCGAAATATATGAACAGATAGAACCTACAACACTTACAGAAATTTCCTACACTCAACTGATGCACTTGTAACAATCAAATTCCCTGTTACCAAATGAACGGTATCACCGGCTGGTAAAAGTGCACCAGTTGGAAACCGGCCGACACCTCAGGAAATATTCAGCTCAAATGCGCTGAACAAACACCGTCATCAGGATTTCAAGCGATTATTCTCACCCGGGAAACAATCCAGTCTTTAGTTGAGCATCGCCGTAAGGTAAAGATGTGCAAAATCGCTGGAGACGACCCATATGCACCAAGTACAGCCTGTCGCCCCGCTGACGATCATTGCCATCTTCGCAGGGATTATCGAAGCCTCCGCCCTTGCCACATTGCCGTTTCTCAGCGAATCCAGCCAAAAGCTCTATACCTGGTTCCTGGTGGGCTTCCCATTCTTCCTGACGGCACTGTTCTTCCTCACGCTCAACTTCAATTACAAGTCGTTCTACGACCCGTCGCCAAACAGGACGCCAAACGACAACACATCGACACCGAGTGATGTGGCCAAGCATGCAATTCCCGGTAGTACCGGCGAAGCGCTGCAGGGCGAGCCTGTCACGTTCATGTTTTCCGGCCCCGATGCCTATCGCATGATGGAGCAGCAATTGCTGTCCGCCCTCGCCCAACCGCCTCAGCAATCTCGCACCTGGCGCTTTTGCAACCTGGACAGACGCCAGTGCGCGCAACTATCGATCAGCGCGCTTGATGAACAGGTGGCAAACGACGGCCACTGATTCCACAGAAAAAAAACCCCGGCCTGAGCCGGGGTTCTTGCTGCACATGACGGCAATCAGAGCAGCGAGCGGCCCTTGTTGGCAGCAATGCGCATACGCAGGGCGTTGAGCTTGATGAAGCCAGCTGCATCCGCCTGGTTGTAGGCGCCGCCATCTTCCTCGAAGGTAGCGATGTTGGCGTCGAACAGCGAGTCGTCCGACTTGCGGCCGACAACGGTGACGTTGCCCTTGTACAACTTCAGGCGTACCACGCCGTTCACGTTGACCTGCGAAGCGTCGATCATCTGTTGCAGCATCAGACGCTCCGGGCTCCACCAGTAGCCGGTGTAGATCAGGCTGGCGTACTTCGGCATCAGCTCATCCTTCAGGTGAGCGACTTCGCGGTCCAGGGTGATCGACTCGATGGCACGGTGGGCCTTGAGCATGATGGTGCCACCAGGGGTCTCGTAGCAACCGCGCGACTTCATGCCGACGTAACGGTTCTCGACGATATCCAGACGGCCGATGCCATTGGCACCACCGATACGGTTCAGGTCGGCCAGGACGGTGGCCGGAGTCTTCTCGACACCGTCGATGGCAACGATGTCACCGTTGCGGTAGGTCAGCTCGATGTAGGTAGCCTGATCCGGGGCGTTCTCAGGCGAGACACTCCAGCGCCACATGTCTTCTTCGTGCTCGGTCCAGGTATCTTCCAGGACACCGCCTTCGTAGGAGATGTGCAGCAGGTTGGCGTCCATCGAGTACGGCGACTTCTTCTTGCCGTGGCGCTCGATCGGGATGCCGTGCTTCTCGGCGTAGTCCATCAGCTTCTCGCGGGACAGCAGGTCCCACTCACGCCATGGGGCGATTACCTTGACGCCTGGCTTCAGCGCGTAGGCACCCAGTTCGAAACGCACCTGGTCGTTGCCTTTGCCGGTGGCGCCATGGGAAATGGCGTCGGCGCCGGTTTCGTTGGCAATTTCGATCAGGCGCTTGGCGATCAGCGGACGGGCGATGGAAGTACCCAGCAGGTACTCGCCCTCGTAGACGGTGTTGGCGCGGAACATCGGGAACACGAAATCACGCACGAATTCTTCGCGCAGGTCGTCGATGTAGATCTCTTTAACGCCCATTGCCTGGGCCTTGGCACGAGCCGGCTCGACCTCTTCGCCCTGCCCTAGGTCAGCGGTGAAGGTCACCACTTCGCAGTTGTAGGTATCCTGCAGCCACTTGAGAATCACCGAAGTATCAAGGCCGCCGGAATACGCCAGTACGACCTTTTTTACGTCCGCCATGCCATCACTCCACGGGGTTGTACGGAAAGGGATCGATTCTAACGACGTTACGGATAAAATTACAGTGGGGCGACAGCTTCTGACGACAAAGCGACAAGAAGTTTCGGAAGGGCGACTTACCGTCGGAAATTATGAAATGCCGTGTGGGAGCAGCCTTCAGGACTTGGCAGGTGTTGGCTCAGGGGCCTTTTCGACAGGCTTCTCAGCCGGCTTCTCGATGACCGCAACCCGATCCAGTTCGATATTCACCCGACGATTACGCGCCCGGTTGGCAGCATTGGTGTTCTTCGCCAATGGGTAACGCTCGCCATGGAAACGCACGGTAATCTGCTCTTCCGGAACGCCATGGGCCTTGAGGTAGTCGGCTACCGCCAGTGCCCGGCGGCGCGACATGTCGCGATTGGTCAGGCGATTGCCACTGTTGTCGGAGTGGCCGTTGAGCTCTACATGGTTAACGGTCGGGTCAGCCTTGATGTAGTCGAGGATCACATCCAGCCGTGCCTTGGCCGCGCCATCCAGCTCGAAGCCTCCCCCGGGGAAGCCCACCTGGGTCTGACGCACCTGATCGTAATTCATCGGCAGCAGCTTGCCGGCACAGGCCTGATAGTCGTTGTAGGCCTTGGCGAAGCTGACCGGCAGCACACGCACCTCCATCGGCCTGCCCGCCTCGCCGGCATAATTGCGTACCACCGTGCTGCGCCCATCGAGCAGGCCGTTGATCAGGCGACTGGCCTGGCCTTGGGAAGAACTGAACAACACCCCGGTACGGGCCATGCGCACGCTGCCCAGATTGATGTCGCTGCGCCCAGGCTGCCACGGCGCAGCAGCTGCCAGCAATGTGGCCGTGCCCGCCCCCAGTACGTTGCTGTCCGAGCGCAACTGGAACACCGGCTGCTCGCCCGCGCGGCGCACGAACTCGCCACTGCCGAAACCATCGATCGGCTGGATCAGCCGGCATTCGAACTGGTCACCCTCGACCTTCCAGGCAATGTTTTCCATGCGCGTCTGGAAGGTCAGCGCACCGGCCGGCAGGCTGGCGAACAGGGTCAACAGGGCTAGGTAACGCTGGCGCACGGGCGGCTCCACAAATTCAGACGGCTTACCTGCAGGCTATCGGACGCCTGGCGGAAAACTTGATAGCCGTGCTCCACCCAGGGTTTTCCGGTAGCATTGGGGCTTGAGTTCGACCCGCCTGGAATCCCCAATGTCCGATCGCCTGACCCTCCTGCGTCCCGACGACTGGCACATCCATCTGCGCGATGGTGCCGTCCTGCCCCACACCGTTGGCGATGTGGCGCGTACTTTCGCCCGTGCCATCATCATGCCCAACCTGGTTCCGCCGGTACGCAATGCCGTAGAGGCCGGCGCCTACCGTGAGCGCATCCTGGCCGCCCGCCCGGCTGGCAGCAGCTTCGAGCCGCTGATGGTGTTGTACCTCACCGACCGCACCAGCCCCGAGGACATCCGCGCGGCCAAGGCCAGCGGTTTCGTGTATGCCGCCAAGCTGTACCCTGCTGGCGCCACCACCAATTCCGACTCGGGCGTGACCAGCATCGACAACATCTTCCCGGCCATCGAGGCGCTGGCGGAAGTTGGCATGCCGCTACTGGTGCATGGCGAAGTGACCCGTAGCGAGATCGACGTGTTCGACCGCGAGAAGCGCTTCATCGACGAGCATATGCGCCGTGTGGTCGAGCGCTTCCCGACACTGAAGGTGGTGTTCGAGCACATCACCACCAGCGATGCCGCGCAGTTCGTCACCGAGGCCCCGGCCAACGTCGGCGCGACCATCACCGCGCAGCACCTGCTGTACAACCGCAACCACATGCTGGTTGGCGGCATTCGCCCGCACTTCTACTGCCTGCCGATCCTCAAGCGCAACACCCATCAGGTGGCGTTGCTGGATGCGGCCACCAGCGGCAACCCGAAGTTCTTCCTGGGTACCGACTCGGCCCCACACGCCCGACACGCCAAGGAAGCCGCCTGCGGTTGCGCCGGTTGCTACACCGCCTACGCAGCCATCGAGATGTACGCCGAAGCGTTCGAGCAGCGTAACGCGCTGGACAAGCTGGAAGGCTTTGCCAGCCTGCACGGCCCGGCGTTCTACGGCCTGCCGGCAAACACCGACACCATTACCCTGGTCCGCGAAGAATGGACCGCCCCGGATAGCCTGCCGTTTGGCGAGCAGACCGTGGTCCCGCTGCGCGCCGGCGAAAAACTGCGCTGGCGCCTGCTGGAGGAAAACGCGTGAGCGAAGACCTCTACGAAGACGACCTCGACACCCAAGGCAGCAGCGGTTCGCGCCACCCGATGGCCGAGCGTTTCCGCGGCTATCTGCCGGTAGTGGTAGACGTTGAAACCGGCGGCTTCAACAGCGCTACCGATGCCCTGCTGGAAATTGCCGCAGTCACCATCGGCATGGACGAAAAGGGCTTCCTGTTCCCCGAGCACACCTACTTCCACCGCGTGGAGCCATTCGAGGGCGCCAACATCGAGGCGGCCGCGCTGGAATTCACCGGGATCAAGCTGGACCACCCGCTGCGTATGGCAGTCAGCGAAGAAAGTGCGCTGACCGACATATTCCGTGGCGTACGCAAGGCGCTCAAGGCCAATGGTTGCAAGCGGGCGATCCTGGTCGGCCACAACAGCAGCTTTGACCTGGGCTTCCTCAATGCGGCGGTGACGCGCAATGACCTGAAGCGCAACCCGTTCCACCCGTTCTCCAGCTTCGACACCGCTACCCTGGCGGGCCTGGCTTATGGCCAGACCGTACTGGCGCGGGCCTGCCAGAGCGCCGACATCGACTTCGACGGGCGTGAGGCGCACTCGGCGCGCTATGACACCGAGAAGACGGCCGAGCTGTTCTGCGGCATCGTCAACCGCTGGAAAGAGATGGGCGGCTGGCGCGATTTCAACGATTGATCTGCAAAAGCGTTCGCGGGCATGCCCGCTCCCACAGGTACTGCAGTGGCCTCAGCCATTGTGCGACTCATGTGGGAGCGGGCAAGCCTGCGAAGAGGCCGGCACAGGACGGCACAAAAAAACCGGCCACAAGGGCCGGTTTTTTCATGCACGCGGCAATTACAGCTTGCCAGCGTTCTCGCTCAGGTAGGCAGCAACGCCTTCCGGCGAAGCGTTCATGCCTTTGTCGCCTTTTTTCCAGTTGGCAGGGCAGACTTCGCCGTGCTCTTCGTGGAACTGCAGGGCGTCGACCAGGCGCAGCAGCTCGTCCATGTTGCGGCCCAGTGGCAGGTCGTTGACGATCTGCGAACGAACAACACCGTTGGTGTCGATCAGGAAGGCGCCACGGAAGGCTACGCCGCCTTCGGACTCGACGTCGTAGGCTTTGCAGATTTCGTGGGTCATGTCGGCAGCCAGGGTGTACTTGACCTGGCCGATACCGCCGTTGTTGACCGGGGTGTTACGCCAGGCGTTGTGGGTGAAGTGCGAGTCGATCGACACGCCAATCACTTCCACGTTGCGCGCCTGGAAGTCAGGGATGCGGTTGTCCAGGGCGATCAGCTCGGACGGGCAGACGAAGGTGAAGTCCAGCGGGTAGAAGAACACCAGGCCGTACTTGCCCTTGATGGCCGAAGCCAGGTTGAAGCTGTCGACGATCTCGCCGTTGCCCAGCACGGCCGGAACGGTGAAATCGGGGGCTTTCTTACCAACGAGTACGCTCATTGTAATCTCCTGATGAGGGTGAAAAACCGTTTGCCGGGCCAGACGGGCTTGCCCGACATCCAACAAAGGCCGTCCATCATACACGGCTTCTGGTGACAGGCCGACTCCAACGACGAAGCAACCGCCGGTCGCTCAAGCACGGCCCTTTCAGAAACTCCTTTGACAAGCATTCTCATTAACATTGAGCTCCACTCCATCGAGCCCACCAACGATGGTCAGCCTTTATGTATGTGTGTCTTTGTGTCGGCGTTACCGACGGACAGATCCGCGATGCGATCTATGAAGGATGCTGCAGCTACAAGGAAGTGCGAGCCGCCACCAACGTCGCCAGCCAGTGCGGCAAATGTGCCTGCGTGGCCAAGCAGGTGGTCCGCGAGACCCTGACCGAACTCCAGGTCAGCCAGGCAGCCCTGCCCTACCCCGTGGAATTTACCGCAGCCTGAAAACGAAGAATTCGAAGAACCGGACCTTGCGTCCGGTTTTTTTATGCTCGCAATTCAATAAGTTAGCGCTCCAACGCGGTTCACAAACATTCTTATTTCCATTAATTTTCACTTATTATTCAAGAACTTAGGTTTGACACACCTAAGTATCGGGCTCAAACTTCACTGTATTGGCACACTTCTACAGGGCAGGAACCCGACATGAAAGGCGACGTAAGCGTCATCCAGCATCTCAACAAGATCCTCGGAAACGAGCTGGTCGCGATCAACCAGTACTTCCTGCACGCACGCATGTACGAAGATTGGGGCCTGAACAAACTCGGCAAGCACGAGTACAAGGAATCCATCGACGAGATGAAGCACGCTGACAAACTGATCAAGCGTATTCTCTTCCTCGAAGGCATCCCCAACGTCCAGGACCTGGGCAAGCTGCTGATTGGCGAGCACACCAAAGAGATGCTCGAATGCGACCTGAAGATCGAACAGAAAGGCCTGGTCGACCTGAAAGCGGCCATCGCCCATTGCGAAACCGCTGGCGACTTTGGCTCGCGTGACATGCTCGAAGATATCCTCGAGTCCGAGGAAGAACACATCGACTGGCTGGAAACCCAGCTGGGGCTGATCGACAAGATTGGTATCGAGAACTACCTGCAGTCGCAGATGGGCGAAGAATAAATATTCGCTCCATGAAAAAACCCGCGATCAGCGGGTTTTTTCATGCTTGCCGGAAAATCAGGCCTCGGAAGCCTTGGCCTTGGCAGCCGCTTCCTTGATCAGGGTCTGCAGCTCACCCTTCTCGAACATTTCCAGCATGATGTCGCTGCCGCCGACCAGTTCACCGGCTACCCACAGCTGCGGGAAGGTCGGCCAGTTGGCGTATTTTGGCAGGTTCGCACGGATTTCCGGGTTCTGCAGGATGTCGACGTAGGCGAACTTCTCGCCACAACCCATCACGGCCTGCGATGCACGCGCAGAGAAGCCACACTGCGGGGCATTCGGCGAGCCTTTCATGTAAAGCAGAATGGTGTTGTTGGCAATCTGCTCTTTGATCGTTTCGATGATATCCATGTAGCACCTCGGCTGAACTTTCCGACGCGGTCGTCGGCACGGTGACGCATTGTAACGGAAAGCCGAGCAGCATGCTCGGCCTTACCATTCCTTACGCGGCCTCTACCTGCACGGGTACGCCATTGAGGGCGGCGTTGCCGGAAACCTGGTCACGCAGACGCTCATCGGTGAGGTCGTTGGCACTCACCCCAGGTTGCGCCTTGGCGATCTTCATGTGCACGCCTTGACGAGAGTGACCGAAGCCATGGGGCAGGCTGACTACACCAGGCATCATGTCCTCGCAGGCCTGAACCTCGACTTCAAGATCCCCGGTACGCGAGCGGATACGAACTCGCTGGCCGTCCTGCAACTGACGATGCTGCAGGTCCTGCGGATGCATCAACAGCTGATGGCGCGGTTTGCCTTTCACCAGTCGATGAAAGTTGTGCATCCATGAATTGTTGCTGCGAACATGGCGACGGCCGATCAGCAGCAGTTCGCCCGGCGCCGGAGGGGCCTGTTGCGCCAGTCGCCCCAAGTCATCCAGCAGCACCTGGGGCGCCGCTTCAACGGCCTTGCTGGCAGTCGTCAGGCGCGCAGCGAAGTTGGCGCGCAATGGCCCCAGGTCGAGGCCATGCGGGTGCTCGTCCAGCGCTGCCAGCGACAGCTGCCAGGGTGTCGCGTCACCATAACGCCCCTTGCGCAGGGCCAGGTCGATCATCTGCGCCGGTGCCAAGGTCGGCTTCAATTCCAGCTCGGCGCGTTTGGCGAACGCTTGTGCCAGTCCGACAAAAATTTCCCAGTCATGCAATGCCCCTTCGGGCTTGGCCAGGATCGCCCGGTTGAAGCGGGTCACGTTGCGCACGGCCAGCAAGTTGAATGTGCTGTCGTAATGGTCGTTTTCCAGCGCCGAGGTAGAGGGCAGGATCAGGTCGGCATGGCGGGTGGTTTCGTTGATGTACAGGTCAATGCTGAGCATGAACTCCAGCCCGTCCAGCGCCACATCCAGCTGGCGGCCATTGGGCGTTGAGAGCACGGGGTTGCCAGCCACCGTCACCAGCGCACGCACCTGCCCTTCGCCGGGCGTCAGCATTTCCTCGGCCAAGGCCGCCACGGGCAGTTCGCCGCCGTACTCGGGCAAGCCCGACACCCGGCTCTGCCAGGCGTTGAAATGGCCACCCGAGGTGGTCGCCACCAGGTCGACGGCAGGCTCGGTGCACAACGCGCCGCCTTCACGGTCAAGGTTGCCGGTCACCAGGTTGATCAGTTGCACCAGCCAGTGGCAAAGGGTGCCGTAGGCTTGGGTCGAAACCCCCATGCGGCCGTAGCACACCGCCCTGTCGGCCGCGGCAAAGTCCCTTGCCAGCTGGCGAATGTCTGTCGCGGCAATGCCACAGTGCGCGCTCATGGCCTCCGCGCTGAACGGCGCGATCGCTTCGCGCACCTGCTGCAGGCCGACGACCGGCAAGTGTGAGCCGCGCGCCAGGCCTTCAGCGAACAGGGTATTGAGCAAGCCACACAACAAGGCCGCATCCCCTCCAGGGCGAATGAACAGGTGACTGTCGGCCATCGCCGCCGTTTCGCTGCGCCGCGGGTCCACCACCACCAGGCGCCCACCCCGGGCCTGCAGGGCTTTCAGGCGTTTTTCCACGTCCGGCACGGTCATGATGCTGCCGTTGGAGGCCAGCGGGTTGCCGCCGAGGATCAGCATGAAACCGGTCTGGTCGATGTCCGGGATCGGCAGCAGCAGGCCATGGCCGTACATCAGGTGGCTGACCAGGTGCTGCGGCAACTGGTCCACCGAGGTGGCAGAGAAGCGGTTGCGGGTTTTCAGCAGGCCCAGGAAGTAGTTGCTGTGGGTCATCAGGCCGTAGTTGTGCACGCTCGGGTTGCCTTGGTACACCGCCACGGCATTGCGCCCATGGACCTGCTGGATCGCCCACAGCCTGTCGGCGGCCAGGGCAAAGGCCTCGTCCCAGCCGATGGCCTCCCAGTGCTCGCCCACCCGCTTGTGCGGTTGGCGCAGGCGGTCGGGGTCGTTCTGAATGTCCTGCAGGGCCACGGCCTTGGGGCAGACATGGCCGCGGCTGAATGGGTCCTGGGGGTCACCCTTGATCGAACTGATCTGAGCCTGCCCGTCGTCGTCATGGCTGACTTCAATGTTCAGCCCACAGATCGCTTCGCACAGGTGACAGGCACGGTGATGCAGGGTCTTGGTCATGGCCGCCTCTGCCTTGTTGTTGTGGAGGATGTGTAGAGGGTTGTCGAACATCGACTATGCGCCCAGCCCCCGCCACCGGCCAGCGCCCTTCGCGGCGTGAATCCACCGACATCAGGCACACGATTTGCGACAGCCATTTGCCAAATTGCCGGCAAGCCGTGTACAACCCTCTGTAGCAAATAAAAAACAGCACTGCCCGTCGGGAAAAGACACCCTTTGCAACACCCTTTGGTACTGGGCAGCTGTTTCCCCTCTTGGCTTCAGGCGACATTTACTTATAGTATTGCGCCTTTCCCTATTTCGTCCGCCCCCGTGCGGCTTACGCCGCAGGTCACTCCCGTTGTCAAAAAAAACCATACGGTCGACCTGCATACCGTTGCAGATAAGGTAGTCAATCATGAGCGCTAGGCACTTTCTCTCCCTGCTGGACTTCACCACCGACGAATTGCTCGGTGTGATCCGCCGCGGCATCGAGCTGAAGGACCTGCGCAAGCGAGGCGTGCTGTTCGAGCCCCTGAAGAACCGCGTACTGGGCATGATCTTCGAAAAATCCTCGACCCGTACCCGCGTGTCGTTCGAGGCCGGCATGATCCAGCTCGGCGGCCAGGCCATCTTCCTGTCCCCGCGCGATACCCAGCTGGGCCGTGGCGAGCCGATCGGCGATAGCGCCATCGTGCTGTCGAGCATGCTCGACGTGGTGATGATCCGTACCCACGCCCACAGCACCCTGACCGAATTCGCCGCCAACTCGCGTGTGCCGGTGATCAACGCGCTGTCCGACGAGTCCCACCCGTGCCAGCTGCTGGCCGACATGCAGACCTTCCTCGAACATCGCGGCTCGATCCAGGGCAAGACCGTCGCCTGGATCGGCGATGGCTTCAACATGTGCAACTCGTACATCGAGGCAGCCAGGCAGTTCGACTTCCAGCTGCGCATTGCCTGCCCGGAAGGCTACGAGCCGGACCCACGCTTCATGGCCATTGGTGGCGACCACGTGCAGATCGTGCGTGACCCGAAGGAAGCCGTGCGCGGCGCCCATCTGGTAACCACGGATGTCTGGACTTCCATGGGCCAGGAGGAGGAAACTGCACGGCGCCTGGCGCATTTCGCGCCTTACCAGGTCACCCGCGAACTGCTCGACCTGGCGGCACCCGACGCCCTGTTCATGCACTGCCTGCCAGCCCACCGTGGTGAGGAAATCAGCCATGACCTGCTCGACGACCCACGTTCGGTCGCCTGGGACCAGGCTGAAAACCGCCTGCATGCACAGAAGGCCCTTCTCGAATTCCTTGTAGAACCGGCTTACCACCACGCATGAGTCAACCCCTACTGCTCAACCTGCGCAACCTCGCCTGCGGCTATGGCGACCAGCGCATCGTTCAGAACCTCAATCTGCACCTGAACGCAGGCGACATCGGTTGCCTGCTGGGTTCATCCGGTTGCGGCAAGACCACCACCCTGCGCGCCATCGCCGGTTTCGAACCCGTGCACGATGGCGAGATCCAGTTGGCTGGCGAAGTCATTTCCCGGGCCGGTTTCACACTGGCCCCGGAAAAACGCCGCATCGGCATGGTGTTCCAGGATTACGCGCTGTTCCCGCACCTGACCGTGGCGCAGAACGTTGCCTTCGGCATCGCCAAGCACCCCCGCCAGGCCGAGGTCATCGAAGAGATGCTCGAGCTGGTCAAGCTGGGCGGTCTGGGCGGGCGCTACCCGCATGAACTGTCCGGCGGCCAGCAGCAACGGGTCGCCCTGGCCCGTGCACTGGCACCGGAGCCGCAACTGCTGCTGCTCGACGAGCCATTTTCCAACCTCGACGTAGAGCTGCGCCGGCGCCTGAGCCATGAGGTTCGCGACATTCTCAAGAGTCGCGGCACCAGTGCCGTTCTGGTGACCCATGACCAGGAAGAAGCCTTTGCCGTCAGCGACCAGGTTGGCGTGTTCAAGGAAGGCCGCCTGGAGCAGTGGGACACGCCCTACAACCTTTACCACGAGCCGCAGACGCCGTTCGTGGCCAGCTTCATTGGCCAGGGGTATTTCATCCGTGGGCAGATGATCAGCCACGAGGCAGTCAATACCGAACTGGGTGAATTACGCGGCAACCGTGCCTACATCATGGCGCCGGGCAGCTCGGTGGATGTGCTGCTGCGCCCTGACGATATCGTCCACGCACCGGGCAGTGCGCTGCAGGCGAACATCGTCGGCAAGAGCTTCCTTGGGGCATCGACCCTGTACCGCCTGCAATTGCCGACCGGCAGCCAGCTCGAGGCGATCTTCCCTAGCCATGACGACCGTCAGGTCGGTGAGGATGTGGGGATTGCGGTCAAGGCCGATCACCTGGTGCTGTTCCCGGTGCCGGGCAGCGTGGCGGCGCAGTTGCCGCGGCAGGACAACGGCGTTCGCCGGTACAGCTCGGCGACCTGATTCGAAATATTGGGGCCGCTCTGCGGCCCCCAAGATTCTCAGCCTCTACCGATCCCGGCGAACTTGCCCTGGGTGTGCTCAGCCAGCACCACCGCCGCCAACTCCACCTCCAGCCCACGCCGCCCGGCGCTGACATGGATGGTTGCAAAGTTCTGCGCCGAGTCATCGATGAAGGTGCGCAGGCGCTTCTTCTGCCCCAGCGGGCTGATCCCGCCCACCAGGTACCCCGTGGCTCGCTGCGCCGACGCTGGGTCGGCCATCTCGCACTTTTTCACTCCGGCAGCCTGGGCCAGGGCTTTGAGGTCGAGCGTACCCACCACAGGCACCACTGCTACCAGCAACTCACCTTTCTCGCTGCTCGCCAGCAAGGTCTTGAATACCTGCTGCGGGTCGAGACCGAGTTTCTCCGCCGCTTCCAGGCCATATGACGCCGATTTGGGGTCATGTTCGTAACTGTGCACACGATGCTCGGCACGGTGTTTCTTCAACAGGTCTAGGGCGGGGGTCATGCGGGGGCTCCGGTCGGGACAGCTCGGCGGCTACTTTAGGACAATTCCCACACCGCAGCCAGCGCACCGCAATTGCGCGGCTCTAGTACGCGGATCCGCATCTGAAATCAGCATCCAGATCGTGACCGACCGTTCACTTTCGACCTTTGACATCAGCGTTTCTTGTCTATATTTTTTCGTTTCTGAATAAATGGTGCACTTTTAAGGTGCATTTCCAACATCTGCCCGGGTCAACGGGGATAGACTCCGGGCTTTGCTGTCGAGCGCCACGCGCCTCACAACAAAAAAAACGAGGTCATACATGACGACTGCTCTACGCCAACCCACGCTTTCCAGCCAATGCCTGGCCGAGTTCCTGGGCACTGCACTGCTCATCTTTTTCGGTACCGGCTGCGTCGCCGCGCTCAAGGTCGCGGGCGCAAGCTTCGGCCTTTGGGAAATCAGTATCATCTGGGGCGTGGGCGTCAGCATGGCGATCTACCTCACCGCCGGTATTTCCGGCGCGCACCTGAACCCCGCGGCGAGCATCGCCCTCACCCTGTTCGCCGGCTTCGACAAGCGCAAGCTGCCCTTCTACATGCTGGCCCAGGTATGCGGCGCGTTCTGTGGCGCAGCGTTGGTCTACACCCTGTACAGCAACCTGTTCTTCGATTTCGAACAGGCCCACGCCATGTTGCGCGGTAGCGAAGCCAGCCTGGAACTGGCCTCGGTCTTCTCCACCTATCCGCACCCATCGCTGTCCACCGGCCAGGCGTTTCTGGTCGAGGTGATCATCACCGCCATCCTGATGGCCGTGATCATGGCCCTGACCGACGACAACAACGGCCTGCCGCGCGGTGCCATGGCCCCGCTGCTGATCGGCCTGCTGATCGCGGTTATCGGCAGCGCCATGGGCCCGTTGACCGGCTTTGCCATGAACCCGGCCCGCGATTTCGGGCCAAAACTCATGACCTTCCTGGCCGGTTGGGGCGAAATCGCCTTCACTGGCGGTCGGGACATGCCTTATTTCCTGGTTCCGGTGTTCGCACCGATCCTTGGCGCCTGCCTGGGTGCCGCGACCTATCGCGGCCTGATCGCACGCAACCTGCCAATGGCAGCCGCCGTGAACCCTGAGACAAATGACAATCGCCAGGGCGATACTCAAGTCAACTGACGCCGGCATCACGCCCAGCCCTGACCCCCTATTTTCGCAAGGCCTACGACCATGACAGACACCCAGGATAAGAACTACATCATCGCCCTGGACCAGGGCACCACCAGTTCGCGGGCCATTATTTTCGACCGCGACGCCAATGTGGTGGGGACCTCCCAGCGCGAGTTCGCCCAGCACTACCCGCAGGCGGGCTGGGTCGAGCACGACCCGATGGAAATCTTTGCCACGCAGAGCGCGACCATGGTCGAAGCCTTGGCCCAGGCGGGCATCAGCCACGCCCAGGTCGCCGCACTGGGTATCACCAACCAACGTGAAACCACCGTGGTGTGGGACAAGGAAACCGGCCGCCCGGTGTACAACGCCATCGTCTGGCAGTGCCGCCGCAGCACCGAGATCTGCGCCCAGCTCAAGCGCGACGGCCATGAAGACTACATTCGCGAAACCACCGGCCTGGTCACCGACCCATACTTCTCCGGCACCAAGCTGAAGTGGATCCTCGACAATGTCGAGGGTGCCCGCGAACGCGCCGAGCGCGGCGAGCTGCTGTTCGGCACCATCGATACCTGGCTGATCTGGAAGTTCTCCGGCGGCAAGGTGCATGTCACTGATTACACCAACGCCTCGCGCACGCTGATGTTCAACATCCACAGCCTGCAGTGGGACGACAAGCTCCTGGAAATCCTCGGCATCCCACGGCAGATGCTGCCCGAGGTACGCCCTTCCTCCGAGGTCTACGGCCATACCAAGAGCGGTATCGCCATTGCCGGTATCGCCGGTGATCAGCAATCGGCACTGTTCGGCCAGATGTGCGTTGAACCGGGCCAGGCCAAGAACACCTATGGCACCGGCTGCTTCCTGCTGATGAACACCGGTGACCAGGCGGTGAAGTCGTCCCATGGCCTGCTAACCACCATCGCCTGCGGCCCGCGTGGTGAAGTGGCCTATGCGCTGGAGGGCGCAGTGTTCAATGGTGGTTCCACCGTGCAGTGGCTGCGTGACGAACTGAAGATCGTCAACGACGCACTGGATACCGAATACTTCGCCAGCAAGGTCAAGGACAGCAACGGCGTATACCTGGTGCCTGCCTTCACCGGCCTGGGTGCCCCGTACTGGGACCCGTATGCCCGTGGCGCACTGTTCGGCCTGACCCGTGGCGTGAAGGTGGACCACATCATCCGCGCCGCGCTGGAATCGATCGCCTACCAGACCCGCGACGTGCTCGACGCCATGCAGCAGGACTGCGGCCAGCGCCTGTCCGAATTGCGCGTGGACGGCGGTGCGGTGGCCAACAACTTCCTCATGCAGTTCCAGGCCGACATCCTTGGCACCTGCGTGGAGCGGCCGAAGATGCGCGAAACCACCGCGCTGGGGGCGGCCTACCTGGCAGGCCTGGCCTGTGGCTTCTGGAGCGGCCTGGACGAACTGCGCGACAAGGCGATCATCGAGCGCGAGTTCAGCCCGCAGCTGGATGAAACGCAGAAAGAGAAGCTGTATGCCGGCTGGAAGAAGGCAGTCGACCGTACCCGTGACTGGGAAGATCACGAGGCCTGATCCTACCTGACAGGCGCTACACCACGTGTAGGAGCGGCCTTGTGTCGCGAAAGGGCCGCAAAGCGGCCCCAGGATTTTCGTGTCATTGCAAATGTTGCTGGGGCCGCTTCGCGGCCCTTTCGCGACACAAGGCCGCTCCTACAAAAAAGCGCCAGCGCAGGCCACAGAATCGATGCAGGGCATTTGTCCCCGCGGCCGCCCCGATAGTCTACTGGTCGTAGTCCGCGTCCTACGGCATCATTGCAGCATTTGTCCGGCAGCCCCAAAGGACCGCCCATGAATCTGCCCCCTCGCCAACAACAAATCCTCGAACTGGTGCGCGAACGCGGTTACGTCAGTATCGAAGAAATGGCGCAGCTGTTCGTCGTCACACCGCAAACCATCCGCCGTGATATCAACCAGCTGGCCGAGCTCAATCTGCTACGTCGCTACCACGGGGGCGCGGCCTACGACTCGAGCATCGAGAACACCGCCTACGCCATGCGCGCCGATCAGATGCGCGACGAAAAGCAACGCATCGCCGAAGCCGTGGCCCGGCAGATTCCCGACCATGCCTCGCTGTTCATCAACATCGGCACCACCACCGAATCCATCGCCCGGGCGCTGCTCAACCACAACCACCTTAAAGTCATCACCAACAACCTGCACGTGGCCGCGATCCTAGCCGCCAAGGACGATTTCGAAGTGCTGGTGGCAGGTGGTACGGTGCGCCGTGATGGCGGCGTCGTCGGCCAGGCCAGTGTCGACTTCATCAACCAGTTCAAGGTCGACTTCGCCCTGGTGGGCATCAGCGGCATCGACGAAGATGGCAGCCTGCTCGATTTCGATTACCAGGAAGTGCGGGTATCCCAGGCAATCATCGCCAATGCCCGACAAGTGATCCTTGCCGCCGACTCCAGCAAGTTCGGGCGCAACGCCATGGTGCGCATGGGCTCGATCAGCCTGGTCGACTGCCTGGTGACCGACCAGGCGCCAACCGCCGCCCTCACCCAGCTGCTGAACCAGTACAAGATCCGGCTTGAGGTGGTTTGAGGGCTGACAGGCGTATGCCGCAAGGTTTGTCGCGCCTGTGAGATCGAGCGTCGCCCACGCCGCGCTTGATCTCACAGGCGCGATACCTTTCAAACCGATCATCCAAAACTTTCGTAAATGTTCATTTCATTGTCATCTGATCAGTTTTTTCTATAAAGACTGACTGGCGACCAGCTTTCTGTTGCGCTAGTATTTTCGAAAACGAACATAAATGTTCATATTCGATGTAAACAGCACCAGGAGGCCTTGCCCGTGTCCCAGCCCGTTTCGTCCCAGCCCCCAGTCGCCGACTGCTATGACCTCGCCGTAATCGGCGGCGGCATCAATGGCGTGGGCATCGCTGCCGACGCCGCCGGGCGTGGCCTCAAGGTATTCCTCTGCGAAAAGGACGACCTGGCCCAGCACACCTCGTCGGCCAGCAGCAAACTGATCCACGGCGGCCTGCGCTACCTGGAGCACTACGAGTTCCGCCTGGTGCGTGAAGCACTGGCCGAGCGCGAAGTGCTGCTGGCCAAAGCCCCGCACATCGTCAAGCCGATGCGCTTCGTGCTGCCGCACCGCCCGCACTTGCGCCCTGCCTGGATGATTCGCGCCGGCCTGTTCCTCTACGATCACCTGGGCAAGCGCAAGCGCCTGGGTGCTTCGCGCAGCCTGCGCTTCGGCCCGGGATACCCGCTCAAGCCTGCAATCAGCCGTGGTTTCGAATACGCCGACTGCGCGGTGGACGATGCCCGCCTGGTAGTGCTGAATGCGATGGCCGCACGGGAAAAAGGTGCCCATATCCATACCCGCACCCGCTGCCTGCGCGCGGAGCGTGTGGATGGCCTGTGGCAAGTGGAGTTGCAGCACGCTGACGGCCGCCTGCAGACCATTCGCGCCCGTGCCCTGGTCAATGCCGCCGGGCCGTGGGTGGCCAGCTTCATCAAGGACGACCTCAAGCTCGATGCCCCCTACGGCATCCGCCTGATCCAGGGCAGCCACATCATCGTGCCGCGCATGTACGAAGGCGAACATGCCTACATCCTGCAGAACGAGGACCAGCGTATCGTCTTCTGCATCCCGTACCTGGAGCGTTTCACGCTGATCGGCACCACCGATCGCGAATACAGCGGCGACCCAGCCAAAGTCGCGATCACCGAGCAGGAAACCGATTATCTGCTCAAAGTGGTCAACGCCCATTTCAACCATCAGATCAGCCGCAGCGACATCGTGCATACCTATTCCGGCGTGCGACCACTGTGCAACGACGAATCGGACAATCCGTCCGCGGTCACTCGCGACTACACCCTGGCGCTGTCCGCCAGTGAAGGGCAAGCGCCGTTGCTGTCGGTATTCGGTGGCAAGCTGACCACCTACCGCAAACTGGCCGAATCGGCGATGGCCGAGCTCAAGCCGCACTTCCCACAGATGCGCGGCAGCTGGACCGCTGGCGCGCCGCTACCTGGTGGTGAGCAAATGACCACGGTGCAGGCTCTGGTAGATGCGGTGCTGGCGCGCTGTGGCTGGTTGCCGGTCGATATCGCCAGGCGCTGGGTGCTGACCTATGGCAGCCGTGTATGGCAGTTGCTGGAGGGCGTGCAAGGGCCGGAAGACCTGGGCCAGGCGATTGGTGGTGGGTTGTTCGCTCGAGAGGTCGACTACCTCGCCAGCAACGAATGGGCCTGCAGCGCTGAAGACATTCTCTGGCGCCGCACCAAGCTGGGCCTGTTCACCAGCGCGGGCGAACAACAGGTGCTTGCAGACTACCTGCAACGAGAGCAGCAGGCGCGCACCCAGGCAGCGTGACTCCCTGGCCCGCCCACACGCGCCAGGCTGTCAAGCGTGCCATTCGGCGCAGCAGTAACTACCGCCAAACCACATTATCGGCGTGATGCTCTGGGGTCTTTCAAACCCCGGAGAACATCACGTGCCACCCACCGAATACAACCCGTCCTATTCAGTCGACGCCCTGATCGCCCAGCAACTGCCAGACTGGTTGACCGGCGCCGACACAATGCACCTGCAAGCCTACGGCAAGGCCTTGGGTGCACAACAACAGGCAGAGGACAGGCTTCGCCATCTGCTCGAAAGAATCCCTCGCCTCGAAGACTTCGCCCTGCCCCTGCTCGAACGCGCGCTGCGTGAGCAGAGAGTGGGGCATATCGACGCGCGACGGGGTCACGTGGTCGTGAGCGAAGAGTTCCAACTACCTTCGGCCGCAGAGCATTTCTACAAGCCGACCGTAATCCATAGCACCCGACAAACCCTGCTGGCTGCCGCCCTGCATAACTTCGAAGCACACGAAGCTGAACCGTGGCTGTTGCGTAAAGCGCATCTGGAAAACGAGAAAGGCGAAAAGCTGGCCATGACCTTCGAGCAATTCGTTCGCCTGTGCCGCTCGCTGGATCTGGGCGGCAAGTATCAGGTGCTGCTCAAGACAGTGCTCGAACCCAAGGCTGGGCGTGGCCAGCCGGGCGATCAGGCGCGCACGACAATAAGGCACCTGTTTGAAACCGGCGTACGAACGCGCATGCAAGCAGCGGTTTACGAGGCCAGGTTCAAGCGGCAACTGGATGAGCGGGATTTGCTTCGGCTGCGGTCGATGCTGGAACCCCCTGCGCTCGCAACCTATGGCAAAGGCACGCTGACACCTCGCCAACTCTATCTGCTCGGCAAGTGCGTGACGGGGGTCATCACTCTCGAGTGGCGCCCTGCCTTGGCTGCCGACATCGACGAGATCATCGTCTGGATACCCGATGCCCCCGGGCAAAGCCTGTGCTTTTACGACAGTTGGAACGATGTGTACAGCGACCTGGCCACTCGCCTCAAACAGCAACCATTCCGCAGGTTTTTCAAGCGTTTCATCAAGGCGCGGGACACAAGCGCTTTCGACAAGGAACTTGCACAACGGCTGGTAGCGTCGCCTGGAGCAAAGAAACTGCAGCTCGACGAGCGAAACCTGCCAATAGAGGGGGATGTGTTCGCACATGTACGAGCGCTTTTGCTCGGACGAATGTTCGATGATGCAGCCTACCTGGCTGTGCCCACGGACGTCGAAGACCGCCTGAGCAGACATCAGCGCTTGCAGGGCATGCTCAGCGCCGGTTTGGACCTGCTGGGGCTGGCAGCTCTGGTCGTGCCGGTAATGGGAGACCTGCTGCTGGTCGTCAGCGCGGCGCAATTGCTCGATGAAGTCTACGAAGGCTACCAGGACTGGCAGCTAGGTGATCGCCAAGGTGCACTGGACCACTTGTTCAACGTAGCCCAGGGCCTGGCGACCACAGGCCTGACTGCAGGTGCGCTGCATACGCTGGGACGAATACCTTTTGTCGACAGGCTTGCGCCAACGGTGTTGCCCGGCCGCGGCGTAAGGCTGGCCAGAAACCTCCGCTACCTGCCTGCCGAGGAAGATGTCTCGATATTATTGGAAGGCCTGCAAGGGGAGCACTTTGCCGACACTTTATCAGACCATGGCCGGATGCTTCTGCAGGTCACAGGCCTGTCCGTGGACCAGCTGCGCCGACTTTGCCTGGAGAACGCTCCACCACCCGCGCGGCTGCTAGACATCCACGACCGGATCAAGCTGCACCAGCAGGATCCGACCCTGAAAGGGCTGGCCTTCGAGCAGAAACTTCAGGCATGGCAAACACCGCTGTCCATCGACCAGGCCAAGCTGATCGGCGCCTTTCGGGGGCTGTCGCCAAGGGGCGCCCAAGAAGTCATCGACCACTGCAGTAGCGCCCAGATAGAACAGTTGCATGCTTCCGGGCGGATACCACTGAGCATGGCGCAACATGCACGATGGTATGAACATGCCAGCCGTATCGACCGGGCTTGTCTCGGCTTGCGCCTACAGAACCTGACCAACACCGATAGCGAAATACTGGCGCTACGCCTCATCGAGCGGGAAGCCCCGTGGCCAGACTCAGTACGGGTCGAATTACGCCACGGCGGCCTGGAGGGATTACAGATATTCGCCAGCCAGAGCGAGACCGCGCAGAAGGTGCGCACCATTGTCAAAAATGAGCAAGGCTACGCCCTGGCTGGCGAAGAAACCCAGGGCAAGTCCTTGCTGGCAGCGCTCCTGCGGTGCCTGGACGACGAGCAGAAAACCCGGTTGGGGAACCGCAACCTGCAGCTCAGGGAACTGCGCGACAAACTGGCCATGGCAGCCGAACAGGATCGCGACTCCACGGCTGGCCTGCTTGACCTGCCCGGCATCCGCGCAACTGTCAGGCCGCCCCGGCGTTTCGCCGACGGCAGGCTGGCCTATACACTCAGCGGCGGTGGTGAAAGCAGCCAAAGCGCTATTCGCCGAGGGATCCATCAAATATTCCCCACACTCTCCGAACTGCAACTGGACGCTTACCTCGAAGCAGTCCGCCAGCGCGGGGAGAGCTTGTGGGACCATTACCAGACGCTGCAACGCCAGCTTGCCGACCTGCGCGAAACACTTCGGGTCTGGCAGGCCGGTTGGCAATCTCCGATCGACGCCATTCGCAGACGCCGGGTAGCCGATACCCTTCGCCGCAGTTGGCGGCGCAAACTGGTGGACGGCAACGACCAATATGAACTGACCATAGACGGCGAGCACATCGATGCCTTGCCAGACCTGCCGGAGGGTGTGGAATACCGACACGTGCGCCGGCTGACGTTACGCAACATGCGCCTGCAGCAGATCGATGCGCGCTTCCTAAGGCTGTTCCCCAACGTCGTGGACCTGGACCTGAGCGGCAACCGGCTGACATTGGTTCCCGATGGCATCGAGGGCCTCAGCCAGCTACGGCGCTTGAACCTGAGCAACAACCTGATTGCGATGGACGCAGCAGGTAGCAGCCGCCTGGCCCAGTTGCAGCGGCTGGATACCCTGATACTCAATTACAACCCCCTCAACGGCATGCCCGACCTCTCGGCCTTGCCACATGTGCGGGACCTGCGCCTGCGAGCAACGGGCCAGGCGGATATTGGCCTGGTCCACCAGAACGTAGCGCTACGCGCCCATATCGACTTGCGCGACAACAGAATCAGCGAGTTGCAGCGCGAGATGCGCGGCTTGCGCCTGCGCCTGCAAAGGCTGAACCTGCATGACAATCCGTTGAGCGAAGGCAGCATCGAGTATCTGGACGAAGCACAGGGTGCCAGCGAAACAGGCGCCCGAGGCAGCGCGTCGTATGCCCACGAGCCAATAGATGAAGAAACCCGTGCAACCTGGGTAGCGTCCAGAAACGAGCTCCTCCGTGCAGAACGGGAGGCAGCCTGGGACCGCCTGAGCGAAGAGCCGGGCTCTGGAGGCCTGTTCAGATTCCTGGCCGACTTTGCCCAGAGCGAAGACTTCGAGGCCCATCCGCGGCATTATCGACGCCGTCTCTGGCACATCCTCGAAGCCTGCGAAAACAATGAAGCGTTACGCGAGCAGTTGTTTCGCGAGGCCGACGGGCCGCGTACCTGCGAGGACCGCCTGTTGCTGCTGCTCAACCAGATGGAAGTGGGCGTGCTGGCCTTCCAGGGCATCGAAGGGGTGCCAGCGGAAATGAGAGAGAGCCACCTGCTGTATCTGGGCGGCCAGCTGCACCGCCTGGACCTGCTTGACGATATTGCCAACCGGCACATCCAGGCCCTGCGCGAAGCAGGACGCAGAGTAGATGAAATCGAAGTTCGGCTTTTCTATCGCCTGCGGCTGACGGGGCCACTTGACTTGCCAGCACCACCGGATGAGATGCACTTCGCATCATTCGCCCACGTGACAACGCGGGATCTGAACGCAGCAGAAATAGAAGTACTGCAAAGCTACAGCACCTTGTCGATGCTGGACGCGCTTGCAGGCCGCCCTTACTGGCAGAACTACCTGCGAGAAACCTATGCTGACCGTTTCGAGGCGACCGCAAGGCCTTATCACGAGCGAATGGAAGCGCTCGAGGCAAGGGCCGTGGCCGGCCAGGAAGCGGGCTATGAAGACCAGGCCAGGGTTTTGATGCGCGAACTTGCCGCCGAGGAGTCAGTGCTGATACGCACCCTCACTACCGAGGCCTGGGCGCGCTGGAACCAGACGCCGAAAGAGCGGCTCATGCCCCATTGACCAGGCTGGCAGCACTGCGATCAGGCGCTGCATGGCAGCGGTCCTGATCGCTCGTGCATTGCGATCCAGGGCTGGCAAATCCGTTCGGATTTCCGAACGATTAACCGCCACTCATTCGGTATGGCGAATGGAACTTACCATCACACGATGAGTGCGAAAGGTTGATTCCCAATGAATTCGAGGCGTTATGATCAATACCAGAGCTTGGCACGACTCATGCTCTACACTTGGTAGCCGAATGCAATCGTTTATTTCTGTATTCGTTGAACGAAGAGTCCGCCAACGGCTCCATAAAAAAAACAAACACGTCGAGGAAAATTTGATGCGCATCGTTCGTCAATTGCTGGGCGCCGCCATCGCGGCCGCTGTGATCGCTTCGCCGGCCATGGCCGAAGAACTGACCGGCACCCTGAAGAAGATCAAGGATTCGGGCACCATCACCCTGGGCCACCGCGACTCCTCCATCCCGTTTTCCTACCTGGCCGGCAAGCCCGAGCCCGTGGGCTACTCGCATGACATCCAGATGGCTGTCGTCGACGCCCTGAAGAAGCAGCTGGGCACGGACATCAAGGTCCGCTACAACCTCGTCACCTCCCAGACCCGCATCCCGCTGGTGCAGAACGGCACCGTAGACCTCGAGTGCGGCTCCACCACCAACAACGTCGAGCGCCAGCAGCAGGTCGGCTTCTCGGTCGGTATCTTCGAAGTCGGTACCCGCCTGCTGACCAAGGTCAAGGACGGTCAGCCGGCATACAAGGACTTCCCGGACCTGGCCGGCAAGAACGTGGTAACCACCGCAGGTACCACCTCCGAGCGCATCCTCAAGGCGATGAACGCCGACAAGCAGATGAAGATGAACGTGATTTCCGCCAAGGACCACGGTGAAGCCTTCAACATGCTCGAAAGCGGCCGCGCCGTGGCCTTCATGATGGACGACGCCCTGCTCGCCGGCGAAATGGCCAAGGCTCGCAAACCGTCGGACTGGGTCATCACCGGTACCCCGCAGTCCTACGAGATCTACGGCTGCATGGTGCGCAAGGATGACGCGGCCTTCAAGAAAGCGGTCGATGACGCCATCGTCGGCTACTTCAAGTCGGGCGAAGTCAACAAGAGCTACGACAAATGGTTCCAACAGCCAATCCCGCCGAAGGGTCTGAACCTGCAGTTCCCGATGAGCGACGAGCTGAAGAAACTGATCGCCGAGCCAACCGACAAGGCTGCCGACGAGAAAAAGTCCTGACCACCAGCCCATGGCCTGTTGCGCTGCAAAGCGCGAATTAAACCTGCAGGCCACCCGTTAGTGTCTAACCTTTCATCCGAGGGCTTATGCCCTCGGATGTTGGAAGGTGCCCGTGAAACAACCGTCTGAGGGGAAATCCCGATGAATTACAACTGGGACTGGGGCGTGTTCTTCAAGTCCACCGGCGTGGGCAGCGAAACCTATCTGGACTGGTACGTCACCGGCCTGGGCTGGACCATCGCCATCGCCATCTCCGCCTGGGTCATCGCCTTGCTGCTAGGCTCGGTCCTCGGTGTCATGCGCACCGTGCCGAACCGTTTGGTATCGGGTATCGCCACCGCCTATGTGGAGCTGTTCCGCAACGTACCGCTGCTGGTGCAGCTGTTCATCTGGTACTTCCTGGTGCCAGACCTGCTGCCAGAAGGCCTGCAGGAATGGTTCAAGCAGGACCTCAACCCGACCACTTCGGCGCTGATCAGCGTGGTCATCTGCCTGGGCCTGTTCACTGCCGCCCGCGTGTGCGAGCAGGTGCGTACCGGCATCCAGGCGCTGCCCCGCGGCCAGGAAGCCGCCGCCCGCGCCATGGGCTTCAGCCTGTCGCAGATCTACACCAACGTGCTGCTGCCACAAGCCTACCGGATCATCATTCCGCCGCTCACCTCGGAATTCCTGAACGTGTTCAAGAACTCGTCGGTGGCGTCGCTGATCGGCCTGATGGAACTGCTGGCACAAACCAAGCAGACCGCTGAGTTCTCGGCGAACCTGTTCGAGGCCTTCACCTTGGCCACGCTGATCTACTTCACCCTGAACATGGGCCTGATGCTGCTGATGCGCATGGTCGAGAAGAAAGTCTCGGTGCCCGGCCTGATTTCCGTAGGGGGCAAATAAATGGACATGGATTTCAGCGAAATCATCCCGGCCCTGCCTGCCCTTTGGGAAGGCATGGTCATGACCCTGCAGCTGATGATAATGGGCGTGGTTGGCGGCATTGTACTGGGGACCATCCTGGCCCTGATGCGCCTGTCGTCGAGCAAGCTGCTGTCGAACGTGGCCGGCGCCTACGTCAACTACTTCCGCTCGATCCCGCTGCTGCTGGTAATCACCTGGTTCTACCTGGCGGTACCATTCGTGCTGCGCTGGATTACCGGCGAGGACACCCCGGTAGGTGCCTTCACCTCCTGCGTGGTGGCATTCATGATGTTCGAGGCCGCGTACTTCTGCGAAATCGTCCGCGCCGGCGTGCAGTCGATCTCCAAAGGCCAGATGGGCGCCGCCCAGGCCCTGGGCATGACCTACGGCCAGACCATGCGCCTGATCATCTTGCCCCAGGCCTTCCGCAAGATGACGCCGCTGCTTTTGCAGCAGAGCATCATCCTGTTCCAGGACACCTCGCTGGTCTACACCGTGGGCCTGGTGGACTTCCTCAACTCGGCACGCTCCAACGGCGACATCATCGGGCGCTCCCATGAGTTCCTGATTTTCGCCGGTGTCGTGTACTTCCTCATCAGCTTCTCCGCTTCGTGGCTGGTCAAGCGCCTGCAAAAAAGGATCGCCGTATGATTTCCATCAAGAACGTAAACAAGTGGTACGGGGACTTCCAGGTACTGACCGACTGCAGCACCGAGGTCAAGAAGGGTGAAGTGGTGGTGGTCTGCGGCCCGTCGGGCTCGGGCAAGTCCACCCTGATCAAGTGCGTCAACGCCCTGGAGCCGTTCCAGAAAGGTGACATCGTGGTCGACGGCACCTCGATCGCCGACCCCAAGACCAACCTGCCCAAGCTGCGTTCGCGCGTTGGCATGGTGTTCCAGCACTTCGAGCTGTTCCCGCACCTGTCCATCACCGAGAACCTGACCATCGCCCAGCGCAAGGTGCTTGGCCGCAGCGAAGCAGAAGCGACCAAGAAGGGCCTGGCCCTGCTCGACCGCGTCGGCCTCGGTGCCCACGCCAAGAAGCACCCCGGCCAGCTGTCCGGCGGCCAGCAGCAGCGCGTGGCCATCGCCCGCGCCCTGTCGATGGACCCGATCGTCATGCTGTTCGACGAACCGACCTCGGCCCTGGACCCGGAAATGGTCAACGAAGTACTGGACGTGATGGTCGAGCTGGCCCACGAAGGCATGACAATGATGTGCGTGACCCACGAAATGGGCTTTGCCCGCAAGGTGGCCAACCGCGTGATCTTCATGGACAAGGGCAACATCATCGAGGATTGCCAGAAGGAAGACTTCTTCGGCAACCCGAGTGCCCGCCACGAACGTACCCAGCACTTCCTCAGCAAGATCCTGCAACACTGATTTTGCTTCACTGAAGCGGTCGGCGCCGCTGCCCTTCGGGCAGCAGGCGCTGGTCGTGACAAGGCCACTGTGATGAAATGCGATCCTTCGCTTCTTCTCCCTGCCAAGCCTGCCGTGAAATCCCGCCTGCTCCGCCAATTGCTGTTACCGCCACTGATCATCCTGCTGATGGTCGGCCTGGGAATGGCTGGCTACCTGATCAGCGAGAGCAGCGGCATCCGCACCCTCAGCGAAAACGGCGAGCGCCAGCTGGAGCTGCACGCGCGCACGGTCGAGAGCGAAATCAGCAAGTACACCTACCTGCCGAGCCTGCTGGAGCTGGAAGACAGCGTCTCGCATCTGCTCACCGACCCTGACGGCGGCTCGCGGCAGACCGTCAACGAATACCTCGAAGGCCTGAACCGGCGCAGCCGCAGCCGGGCCATCTTCGTCCTCGACACCAACGGCCGTGTCCAGGCTACCAGCAACTGGCGCGATGCCGACTCGTTCCTCGGCGAGGACCTGTCGTTCCGGGCCTATTTCCAGACTGCCGTGCGCGGCGAACCCGGGCGTTTCTACGGTATCGGCAGTACAACCGGCGAGGCCGGCTATTACCTGGCCCACGGCCTGGAGGAGCATGGCAAGATCATTGGCGTGGCGGTGATCAAAGTGCGCCTGGACACCCTCGAGGAGCGCTGGCAGCGTGCCCGCCTGGAGGCGTTCGTCAGCGACGAGAACGGCATCATCATCCTCTCCAGCGACCCTGCCCGGCGCCTGAAGTCGGTACGCCCGCTGACCCCGCAGATCAAGGAGCGCCTGGCTCGCAGCCTGCAGTACTACTGGTGGCCGCTGAACGAACTGCAACCCCTGGCACGGGAGACCCTGGCCGATGGTGTGGAAAAGCTGACCTTCCCGGCCAACAGCGAAACCGCACAGGGCAAGGCCCGCGAAATGGCCTACCTGGCCCAGACCCGGCGCCTGGTCGACACGCCCTGGCATTTCACCCTGCTGACCCCGCTGCAGGACCTGCGCCGCGAATCCATGGTACAGGGCATCCTGGTGGGCGTGGCCTTCGCCTTGTTGGCGATCCTCGGCATCGCCTGGAACGAACGGCGCAAGGTCATCGCCACCCGCCTGGCAGCCCGCGAGGCCCTGCAGGAAGCCAACAGCCAGCTGGAACGACGGATTACCGAACGCACGGCCGACCTGCGTGCCAGCAACGAACGCCTGAAGGGCCAGATTCGCGAGCGCCGGCATGCCGAGCAGACCCTGCGTCACGCCCAGGATGAACTGGTACAGGCTGGCAAGCTGGCCGCCATCGGGCAGATGTCCACCAGCATTGCCCACGAACTGAACCAACCGCTGGCCGCGCTGCGCACGTTGTCCGGCAACACCGTGCGCTTCCTCGAACGGGGGGCGCTGGAAACCGCCAGCACCAACCTGCGTACCATGAACGACCTGATCGACCGCATGGGCCGAATCACCGCCAGCCTGCGCTCGTTCGCCCGACGCAGCGACGACAGCGGCCAGGCTTCGCTGGCCAAGGCAGTGGACGCTACCTTGCAGGTGCTGGCCAACCGCATCAGTGCCTGCCACCTGCAGCTGCACAATCAGTTCGAGGACCAGCAGCTGGCCATCGACCAGACCCGCCTGGAACAGATCCTGGTCAACCTGATCGGCAACGCCCTGGATGCCATGGCCGCCCAGCCGCTGCCGCAACTGTGGCTGGAAGGCGAGCTGCAGGGCGACAAGTACCGTTTGCAGGTGCGCGACAATGGCCACGGCATCGACGCCGAGGCGCGCAAGCACCTGTTCGAACCTTTCTTCACCACCAAGCCGGGCGAACACGGCCTGGGCCTGGGCCTGACCCTGTCGGCGAGCCTTGCCGCCGCCGCCAAGGGCAGCCTCAACGTCGAGCATCCCGCCAGCGGCGGTACGGCCTTCGTCCTGGCCCTGCCCCTGGTCTCACCCCCTAGCGAATCGGCAGAGCACCCATGAACCAAGCGCCTCTTACCGTCCTGATCGTCGAAGACGACCCGCATGTGCTGCTCGGCTGCCAACAGGCGCTGGCCCTGGAAGACATCGCCTGTGAAGGTGTGGGCAGCGCCGAGCAGGCGCTGGAGCGCATCGGCGACGACTTCGCCGGCATCGTCGTCAGCGATATACGCCTGCCGGGCATCGATGGCCTGGAGCTGCTCAACCGCCTCAAGGCCCGCGACCGCAGCCTGCCGGTGGTACTGATCACCGGCCACGGCGATATCGACATGGCGGTGGGCGCCATGCGCAATGGCGCCTACGACTTCATGGAAAAACCCTTCTCCCCGGAGCGCCTGGTCGACGTGGTGCGCCGCGCCCTCGAACAGCGCGGGCTGTCGCGCGAAGTGGTGGCCCTGCGCCGCCAGTTGGCGGAGCAAAGCAGCCTGGAGGGGCGCATCATTGGCCGTTCGCCGGCCATGGAGCACCTGCGCGAGCTCATCGCCAACGTCGCCGATACCTCGGCCAACGTGCTGATCGAAGGCGAAACCGGTACCGGCAAGGAACTGGTCGCCCGCTGCCTGCACGACTTCAGCCGTCGTCAGGGCCAGCCGTTCGTGGCACTGAACTGTGGCGGCCTGCCGGAAAACCTGTTCGAAAGCGAGATTTTCGGCCACGAGGCCAACGCCTTCACCGGTGCCGGCAAACGCCGCATCGGCAAGATCGAACATGCCAATGGCGGCACGCTGTTCCTCGACGAAGTGGAGAGCATGCCGATCAACCTGCAGATCAAGCTGTTGCGTGTGCTGCAGGAGCGCACCCTGGAGCGGCTGGGCTCGAACCAGAGCATTCCGGTGGACTGCCGGGTGATCGCCGCCACCAAGTCTGACCTGGATGCCATGGGCCAGAGTGGCCAGTTCCGCAGCGACCTGTATTACCGGCTGAACGTGGTGACACTGGAGCTGCCGCCGCTACGCGAGCGCCGCGAAGATATCCTGCAGCTGTTCGAACACTTCCTGCAGCAGTCGGCCCTGCGCTTCGACCGTGAAACACCTGCGCTGGACAGCCAGACCTTGTCGCGCCTGATGGCCCACGACTGGCCGGGCAACGTGCGTGAACTGCGCAACGTCGCCGAACGCTATGCCCTCGGCCTGCCTGCGTTCAAGAAAGGCCCCAGCGGTGGTGCCAGCCAAGGCTTGGGCTTTGCCGAGGCGGTGGAAGCGTTCGAGCGCAACCTGCTCAGCGATGCCCTGCAACGTACTGGTGGCAACCTGAGCCAGGCCAGCCAGGAGCTGGGCATGGCCAAGACCACGCTGTTCGACAAAGTGAAGAAATACGGCCTCGGCTGACCTCAACCCAACCTGGAAAGACAACGTGGACCTGGTATTCAAAGCTGCCCTGGGTGCTGGTGTGGTGGTGCTGCTGGCGGTGCTTTCGAAGACACGCAATTACTACATCGCCGGGCTGGTGCCGCTGTTCCCCACCTTCGCCCTGATTGCCCACTACATTGTCGGCAAGGGGCGCAGCATTGCCGACCTGAAGACCACCATCCTGTTCGGCATGTGGTCGATCATTCCGTACTTCGTGTACCTGGCGACCTTGTATGTACTGGTCGACCGCATGCGCCTGGAGGCATCGCTGGCGTTGGCCACGGTGGCCTGGCTGATGGCGGCGACCGTGCTGGTGACCTTGTGGGTGCGGATGCACTAGCCTGAAGGCGCACGCAACCCTGTGGGAGCGGCCTTGCGTCGCGAAAGGGCCGCAAAGCGGCCCCGGCATTTTTGTAGGGGGGCTTGAATCCTGGGGCCGCTACGCGCCCCTTTCGCGACGCAAGGCCGCTCCCACAATGGACCGCGCCAGACCTCGATTCACAGCCCTGCGATATGCGTGACATCCTGCCGATGTGCCTGCAGGTAGGGCAACACCGCCCCCAGCAACGGCGCCTTGAACGGCTCCTGGAAGCGGTGCGCCAACCCCGGTATCAAGCGCAGCTGGCTGCCCTGGATATGCGCCGCCAGGTGCACGCCATGCATCACCGGCAGCAACGGGTCGGCCGTGCCATGCACTACCAGGGTCGGCACCCGCAACTGGTTAAGCAACTCGACCCTGCTCGGCTCGGCCAGTATCGCCATGATCTGGCGCTTGGCCCCTTCAGGGTTGAACGCCCGGTCGTAGGCCACGGCCGCTTGCTGCAGCAAGGCCGCACGGTCGTCACGCACCTCGGGGCTACCCAGCGCCGCCAGCAGATCAGCCTGCTGCTCGATGGCCACTTCGCGGTTCGGCGCGCTGCGCCGGGCCAGCAACTGCACCAGCGCCGGATCCGGCGCCGGCAACCCCGCCGCCCCTGAACTGGACATGACCAGCGTCAGGCTGCGCACGCGCTCGGGCGCCATGGCAGCCAGGTGCTGGGCAATCATGCCGCCCATGCTCACCCCCAGCACATGAAACTGGCGCACGCCCAACGCATCCATCAAGCGCAGGCCATCGTCCGCCATGTCGGTCAGCGTATAGGGCGCAGCCACCGACAGGCCCAGCTTGTAGCGCAGCAGTTCGACCGTCAGGTTGGCCGTCGGTGGCAACTGGTTCCAGCGTGACAGGCCGACATCGCGGTTGTCATAGCGGATCACCCGAAAGCCCTGGCGGCACAACGCTTCGACCACGTCGTCCGGCCAGTGGATCAGCTGCCCGCCAAGGCCCATCACCAGCAGCAAAGCCGGGTCGCGTGGCGCACCGACGCTCTGGTAGACAAGGCTGACCGCGCCCAGCTCGGCCCGCTGCACCGGCACGTGGGCGTCACAACGCTGTTCAGCGAAACTTGCAGGTACGCCGAATACAAAGAAAAGAAAAAGCCAAAAAGCCCGCATGAAAGAAACACCAGAATGCAGATCCCCAGTAGAGCGCGAGTCTGATGAATTCTGTTCGGGCGCGCTGCCACAGTTCAGTGACAGTTTGATGACTCCCGCCAGGCGGTGCGGCGGCACGCCCAGTCGACAGGCGCGGCAACATGAGGGAAACTCAACTCATTCCCTGTTTCCTCAAGTTCATACACCGGAGTCAGCTGTGCTGGAGATCCGTCACCTGAAAACCCTTCATGCCCTGCGCGAGGCCGACAGCCTGGTGGAGGCCGCCGAGCGCCTGCACCTGACCCAGTCGGCGCTGTCGCACCAGTTCAAGGAGCTGGAAGAGCGCCTGGGCCTGCCGCTGTTCGTGCGCAAGACCAAGCCGATCCGCTTCACCAGCGCCGGGTTGCGCCTGCTGCAACTGGCCGATGCCACCCTGCCGCTGCTGCGCGGCGCCGAACGTGACATCGCGCGCCTGGCCGGCGGCACCGCCGGGCGACTGCACATGGCCATCGAATGCCACAGCTGCTTCCAGTGGCTGATGCCGACCATCGACCAGTTCCGTGACGCCTGGCCGGAGGTGGAGCTGGACCTGGCCTCCGGCTTTGCCTTCGCCCCACTGCCGGCCCTGGCCCGCGGCGACCTCGACCTGGTGGTGACCTCCGACCCGCTGGACCTGGCGGGCATCACCTACGTGCCGCTGTTCACCTACGAGGCGATGCTGGCGGTGGCCAACCAGCATCCGTTGGCCAGCAAGCCCTACATCGTGCCGCAGGACCTGCTTGACCAGACCCTGATCACCTACCCGGTGGAGCGCGACCGCCTGGACATCTTCACCCGCTTCCTGGAGCCGGCCGACATCGAGCCCGCTGCCGTGCGCACATCGGAGCTGACGGTGATGATGATGCAACTTGTGGCCAGCGGCCGTGGCGTGTGCGGCATGCCGCACTGGGCGCTGCACGAGTACAGCTCGCGCGGATATGTGAAGGGCAAGCGCCTGGGTGAAAAAGGCCTGTTCGCCACGCTTTATGCCGCCGTGCGCACCGACATGCTCGATGCGCCATACATGCGCGACTTCTTGCTCACGGCCAAGGACACCTCGTTCGCCACCCTCGATGGCGTCAGCGCGGTGCGCTGACGGCCTGGCGGTATAGCGGCAGGATCAGGTCGCGGGTCAGGGGTGCCAGCTGCATGGCGGGTACCTGGTCTGCGGCCAGCCACACCACCTCCTCGATCTCCGCGGCCGGCAGCACGGCTGCGGCGCTGTCGACACGGAACAGTTCGGCCTGTACCTCGAAGCCCGGCTCGTTGGCGGCCGGGGCGCTGAACTGGCCCAGGTGCACGGCCTGGGCCGGGTCAATGTGCAGGCCCAGTTCCTCATGCAGCTCTCGCACCAGCGCCTGCACGGGTGTTTCGCCAGCATCGATCTTGCCGCCGGGCTGCATGAAAGCCTGGGTGCCGCGTTTGCGTACCAGCAGGGTTCGGCCTTGGGGATCGATCAGCAGGGCCGCGGCGATGCGGATGGTGTTGGGCATGGGGGGCTCACCTGAAACAATGGCCGGGGAGGATCCCATGGGGTTCCTGGCCTGACAAGGCCAGTGTTTCCTGTGCCGGCCTCTTCGCGGGTAAACCCGCTCCCACAGGTGCACCACAAGGTCAGAGAGCGGCGCAGTACCTGTGGGAGCGGGTTTACCCGCGAAGGTCATAGCCGATCCGGCAGACGAACGGCCCCTTGCCAACCCGCCCTACACCCTCCATAACCAACACATGAACCTGCCCGCCAAACACCACCCGGTGCTCGAGCTGTTCCACCCCGCCGTGCGCACCTGGTTCCGTCGCCACTTCGCCACGGTGACCGATGCCCAGGCCCAGGCCTGGCCGTTGACCCATGCGGGCAAGTCGATGCTGCTAGCCGCACCGACCGGCTCGGGCAAGACCCTCAGTGCGTTCCTGGCCGTGCTCGACGAACTGTTCCGCCAAGGCCTGGAGCACCAAGGCGAGCTACCAGCGCAAACCCAGGTGGTCTACGTTTCGCCACTCAAGGCGCTGTCCAACGATATCCGCCTGAACCTGCAAGCCCCGCTCGAAGGCATCAGCCAGGCCATCGCGGACCAGGGCCTGAACGCCCCGCGCATCACCACGGCCGTGCGCAGCGGCGACACCCCGCAGAAGGAGCGTGCCGCCATGCGCAAGCTGGCGCCGCACATCCTGGTGACCACCCCCGAATCGCTCTACGTGCTGATGGGCTCGGCTTCTGGCCGTAAAGGCCTGGCCAGCGTGCACACCGTGATCATCGACGAAATCCATGCCCTGGCCGGCAACAAGCGCGGCGCCCACCTGGCACTGACCCTGGAGCGCCTGCAGGCCCTGTGCAACCGGCCGTTGCGGCGCATCGGCCTGTCGGCCACGCAACGCCCGGTAGAGCGGGTGGCGCAATTTCTGGTCGGCAACAGCCGCCCCTGCGCAATCGTCGATGTCGGCCACGCTCGGCAGCGCGACCTGGCCATCGAGGTGCCGCCAGTGCCGCTGGGTGCAGTGATGGCCACCGATGTCTGGGGCCTGGTCTATGACCGCCTGGCCACCCTGGCGCGCGAACACCGCACCACCCTGGTGTTCGTCAACACCCGACGGCTGGCCGAACGCATCACCCGCCACCTCAGCGACCGCCTGGGCAAGGAGGCGGTTGCCGCGCACCACGGCAGCCTGGCCAAGGAACTACGCCTGGATGCCGAACAACGCCTTAAGAATGGCCAGTTGCAGGTGCTGGTGGCCACCGCATCGCTGGAGCTGGGCATCGATATCGGCGACATCGATCTGGTCTGCCAGATCGCTTCACCAGGTTCGATAGCGGCCTTTCTGCAGCGGGTCGGCCGCGCCGGCCACCAGGTCGATGGCGTGCCCAAGGGCCGCTTGTTCCCGACCTCGCGTGATGACCTGATCGAATGCGTGGCCCTGCTCGACTGCATACGCCGGGGCGAGCTGGACGAGCTGCACATTCCCCGGGCGCCGCTGGACGTGCTGGCCCAGCAGATCGTCGCCGAAGCCAGCAACCAGCCCTGGCACGAACAAGCCCTGTTCGACTGCCTGCGCCAGGCCACGCCCTATGCCGAACTCGACCAGCAACATTACCAGGCCCTGCTGCGCATGCTCGCCGAGGGCTATAACGGCCGCCAGGGCGTGCGCAGTGCCTACCTGCACCGCGATGCGGTGAGCGGCACCCTGCGTGGCCGCCGCGGCAGCCAGCTGACCGCCCTGACCAGCGGCGGCACCATCCCCGACAACGCCGACTACGCCGTGCTGCTCGAACCGCAGGCGCTGAACATCGGCAGCGTCAACGAAGACTTTGCGGTGGAAAGCATCGCCGGCGATATCTTCCAGCTGGGCAATGCTTCCTATCGCATCCTGCGCGTCGAACCGGGCCGGGTGCGGGTGGAGGATGCCCATGGCCTGCCACCGACCATTCCATTCTGGCTGGGCGAGGCGCCGGGGCGCAGCGATGAGCTGTCTGCCGCGGTGGCCCGGCTGCAGGCACAGATCGACCAACAGCTGGCTGACAACAACCAAGCCGAGGTGCTGGCATGGTTGCAGGCCACCTTCGAACTGGGCGAAGCCGCCGCTGGCCAGTTGCTCGACTACCTGGCCCGCACCCGCGAAGTGCTTGGTGCCCTGCCCTCGCAGGACACGCTGGTGATGGAGCGCTTCTTCGATGAGTCCGGCGGTACCCAGTTGATCATCCATTCGCCCTACGGCAGCCGCATCAACCGCGCCTGGGGCCTGGCCCTGCGCAAGCGCTTCTGCCGCACCTTCAACTTCGAGTTGCAGGCGGCGGCCAGCGAGGACGCCATCGTGCTGTCGCTGTCCTCCAGCCACAGCTTCGAACTGGACGACGTGTGGCGTTACCTGAATAGCCGCAACGCCGAGTCGATCCTTGTCCAGGCACTGCTCGATGCGCCGCTGTTCGGCGTGCGCTGGCGCTGGAACGCCAGCGTGACCATGGCCTTGCCGCGCTTTGTCGGCGGTCGCAAGGTGGCGCCACAGATCCAGCGGATGAAGAGTGAAGACCTGATTGCTGCCGTGTTCCCCGACCAGATCGCCTGCCTGGAGAACATCGTCGGCGAGCGGCAGATTCCCGATCATCCGCTGGTCGAGCAAACCCTCGACGACTGCCTGCACGAGGCGATGGACAGCGAAGGCTGGCTAGCACTTTTGCGGCGCATGGAAAGCGGCACGGTACGCCTGCTGTGCCGCGATCTACCCGCCCCTTCGCCGTTGGCGGCGGCCATCCTCAATGCTCGGCCATATGCCTTCCTGGATGACGCGCCACTGGAAGAGCGTCGCACGCAGGCAGTGCTCAACCGGCGCTGGAACGAGGTGCAGAACGGCGACGACCTGGGCGCGCTGGACGCCGATGCGATTGCCGCCGTGACGGCCGAGGCCTGGCCGCAGCCGGGCAACGCCGACGAAATGCATGAAGCGTTGATGGGCCTGGGTGCCATCAGCCAGGACGAAGTGCAGGGCAATGCCGGTTGGGAACTGCTGCTCAGACAATTGGCCAAGGCCGGCCGGGCCTTGCGCCTGGTGGATGAAAAACTGTGGCTGGCACGCGAGCGGTTGAGTCTGCTGCAGGTGCTGTATCCCGGCTCCCGGCTGGAACCTGCGTTGCAGGTACTGCCAGGCTTCGATCAGGCCATCGAGCCGGACATTGCGCTGGTCGAACTGTTGCGAGCCCGCCTGAGCGGCCATGGCCCGCTGACCCGCGCGCAGATTGCGGCAGCACTTGGCAAACCGCTGCCGGCCATCGAACAGGCCCTGACCTGCCTGGAGGCCGAAGGCTATGTGCTGCGTGGGCATTTCAGCCCCGGCGCAAGCGAACTGCAATGGTGCGAACGCCATCTGCTTGCGCGCATCCACCGCTACACGGTCAAACGCCTGCGCCGGGAGATCGAGCCGGTCAGCCTGCAGGACTTCATGCGCTTTCTGTTCGACTGGCAGCACCTGGCTGACGACACGCGCCTGCGCGGCCCGCAAGCCGTGGCCGAGGTACTAGGCCAGTTACAAGGATTCCCGAGTGCCGCCGGAGCATGGGAGGCCGAACTGCTGCCAGCACGTATCAAGGACTACAGCCCGAACTGGCTCGACGATGCCTGCCGTAGCGGGCAGTTCGCCTGGAGCCGGCTGGCGGCGACCGTGTCGAGCAACACCTTGTCGAGCACACCGCTGGTGCTGCTGCCGCGCGAGCATCTTGGGTTGTGGCGCAGCCTTGCCCCCGTACCCGCCCTGGATAGCCTCGGCGCACGAGCGCAACGCGTCCACGAGGTGCTGAACGCGCATGGCGCGCTGTTCTTCGACGAGCTGGCACACGACGCCCACCTACTACCCAGCGAACTGGAGACGGCCTTGCAAGAGCTGGTAGGCGCAGGCCTGGTGGGGGCCGACAGCTTCACCGGCCTGCGCAGCCTGATCACCCCGGCGGCGAAACGCACATCGCGCAACAGCCGACGCGGCCATCCGCCGCTGTCCAGCAGCATGTCCCATGCCGGGCGCTGGGCCTTGCTGCGCAGGGGCACTGTAGACGACAGCCAGCGCCTGGAGCACATCGCCCGGGCCCTGCTTCGGCGCTATGGCGTGGTGTGCTGGCGCCTGCTGGAGCGCGAAAGCGATGTGCTGCCGCCCTGGCGCGAACTGCTGCGCTGCTATCACCGGCTGGAAGCGCGTGGCGAGATTCGTGGCGGGCGCTTCATTTCCGGGCTGGCCGGCGAACAGTTCGCCTTGCCGGAGGCGGTGGGGCTGCTGCGGCAGGTGCGGCGGCGTGAATTGGACGGGGCATTGGTGGTGGTGAGTGCCAGTGACCCACTGAACCTGGTCGGGTCGTTGCTGCCGGGGGCGAAAGTGCCGGCGGTGAGCGGCAACCGCCTGTTGTACCGCGACGGGGTGCCGGTGGCGGTGCGGGTGGCCGGGCACTATTCATATCTGGTTGAAGCGCCGGCACAAGAGCAGGAAAGCTGGCGGCAGAAGCTGCTGCGCGACACCATCTGAATGCTTTTTTGCTGTACTGGCTCTATCGCCGGCAAGCCAGCTCCCACCTAAACCGCATCGCCCTTGAGCGATGCGCTATCCCTGTGGGAGCCGGCTTGCCGGCGATAGGGCCAGTACAGCCAACACAAGGTTTGGCGAGAATGATTTTCGCTACCCCGATTTTAATTTGCACAGCCGAGCAACTTGGCTATGGTCGGGGTTTGCCCCAGGCCCTGAGCCTGACCGCGCCATCGCAAGGACCCTGTATGAGCCTGTCACTTCTCAGTCGCTATGCCTTCTTCGCCGCCTGTGTGCTGTTCACCCTGGCAAGCCTTCCGTTCACCCACCACGAATGGTTGTGGCCGTTCACCCTGAGCACCGGAATCCTCAGCCTCATCGGTCTGTTCGACCTGTTGCAGCAACGCCACGCAGTACGCCGCAACTACCCGATCCTGGGCAACATCCGCTATCTGGTCGAGGCCATTCGCCCGGAAATTCGCCAGTACCTGCTGGAGGCGGACAGCGACGCCCTGCCGTTCTCCCGCGCCCAGCGCTCGCTGGTTTACGCAAGGGCGAAGAACGAAGCCTCGGACAAACCCTTCGGCACCCTGATCGACGTGTACGAGTCCGGCTTCGAATTCATCGGCCACTCCATGCGCCCGGCGCCATTGGCCGACCCGGCAAGCTTCCGGGTCATCGTCGGCGGGCCGCAATGCAGCCAGCCATACTCAGCGTCGATCTTCAACATATCGGCGATGAGCTTTGGCTCGCTCAGCGCCAACGCCATCCGCGCCCTCAACCAGGGCGCCAAGCTGGGCAACTTCCACCATGACACCGGCGAAGGCAGCATCAGCCCCTATCACCGCGAGCATGGCGGCGACCTGGTCTGGGAACTGGGCAGCGGCTACTTCGGGTGCCGCACGCCAGACGGGCGCTTCGACCCCGAACGCTTTGCCGCCCAGGCACGCAGCCCGCAGGTGCGGATGATCGAAATCAAGATGAGCCAAGGCGCCAAGCCCGGCCATGGCGGCATCCTGCCCAAGCACAAGGTGACCCGGGAAATCGCCGAAACCCGTGGTGTGCTGATGGGCGAAGACTGCATATCGCCGTCGCGCCACAGTGCCTTCTCCACCCCAATCGAGATGATGCAGTTCATTGCCCAGCTGCGTGAGCTGTCTGGCGGCAAACCGGTAGGTTTCAAGTTCTGCCTGGGCCACCCGTGGGAGTTCATGGGCATAGCCAAGGCCATGCTGGAAACCGGCATCCTGCCCGACTTCATCGTCGTCGACGGCAAGGAAGGCGGCACCGGCGCGGCGCCGGTGGAGTTCACCGACCACATTGGCGTACCGCTGCGCGAAGGGTTGCTGTTCGTGCACAACACCCTGGTTGGCCTGAACCTGCGCGACAAGATCAAGCTGGGCGCCAGCGGCAAGATCGTCAGCGCGTTCGACATTGCCAGCGTGCTGGCCATTGGCGCTGATTGGGCCAACTCGGCGCGCGGCTTCATGTTCGCCATCGGCTGCATTCAGTCGCAGAGCTGCCACACCAACAAGTGCCCGACCGGTGTGGCCACGCAAGACCCTCTGCGCCAGCGTGCGCTGGTGGTGCCGGACAAAGCCCAGCGGGTGTTGAACTTCCACCACAATACCTTGCGTGCCCTGGCCGAAATGCTTGCGGCAGCGGGCCTGGAGCACCCGGCGCAGCTGGAAGCCAAGCACCTGGTACGACGCATCTCGGCCACCGAGATCAAACTGTTCTCGCAGATGCATGTGTTCTTGAAGCCGGGTGAACTGCTGACTGGCGAGGTGAACGGGCAGTTCTATTCGCGCATGTGGCAATTGGCGCGGGCGGACAGCTTCGAACCGAACAGTGAAGTGGCGGCCTGATTGAACCTGGGGCTGCTACGCAGCCCATCGCGACACAAGGCCGCTCCCACAGGAGTACGCGATCTCTTGTGGGAGCGGCCTTGTGTCGCGAAAGGGCCGCAAGGCGGCCCCAGCCATTTCAGATCAGGAAGCAGTACTGGCCACGCCCTGCGCATCTTTCGGCGCCAGGCGGAATGCGTAGTACAGCACCGTCAGCAGCACCAGGAACGCCGGGCCGATGTACAGCGCCACGCGGGTATCCTCGAAGTACGCCATCAGGCCGACCACCAGCACCAGGAAGGCCAGCGCCAGATACGAGCTCAACGGCCACAGCCACATGCGGTATTTCAGCGCCTTGCGTTCAGTGGAGCTCAGGCCGGCGCGGAACTTCAGTTGCGCCAGCAGGATCATCACCCAGGTCCAGATCGCGCCGAAGGTGGCGATCGAAGTCACCCAGACGAAGACCTTCTCCGGCACCAGGTAGTTGGCCAGCACGCCCAGCAGCAGCGCACCGATCGATAGCAGCAGCGCGTTGCGCGGCACGCCGTTCTTCGACGTACGGGCGAAGGCCGCCGGGGCCTGGCCGTTCTGCGCCAGGCTGTAGAGCATGCGCCCGGTGCTGAAGATGCCGCCGTTGCACGACGACAGCGCTGCAGTGATGACCACGAAGTTGATGATGCCGGCGGCGGTCTTGATGCCCAGGCGCTCGAAGGTCATGACGAACGGGCTGCCCTGGCTGCCGATTTCGCTCCAAGGGTAGATCGACAGGATCACGAACAGCGCACCGACATAGAACAGCAGAATGCGCCAGAACACCGAGCCGATGGCCTGCGGGATGGTCTTTTGCGGGTTGCGTGCTTCACCGGCGGTCAGGCCGATCATTTCCACGCCCAGGTAGGCGAACATGACCATTTGCAGCGACATCAGCACGCCGGTCACGCCATTGGGCATGAAGCCGCCGTTGCTCCAAAGGTTGGAAATACCCACTGCCACGCCGTCATTGCCGAAGCCAAAGGCAATGATGCCGATGCCGCCAAGGACCATGGCGATGATGGTGACGATCTTGATCAGGGCGAACCAGAACTCGAATTCACCAAAGGCCTTGACGGCCACCAGGTTGACCGCCCCCATGCTGCCCAGCGCCGCCAGGGCCCAGATCCAGCGTGGTACGTCGGGGAACCAGATGCCCATGTAGATGGCCACCGCGGTGATTTCGGCAACGCAGGTCACCAGCCACAGGAACCAGTAGTTCCAGCCGGTAAGGAAGCCCGCCAGCGGGCCTAGATAGTCCTGGGCATAACGGCTGAACGAGCCGGCGACAGGGTTGTGCACGGCCATTTCGCCAAGGGCGCGCATGATCACCAGGATGGCCAGGCCGCCGATGATATAGGACAACATGATGGCGGGGCCGGCCATTTCGATGGCCTTGGCCGAACCGAGGAAAAGACCGACACCGATACAGGCGCCCAGCGCCATCAGGCGGATGTGCCGTTCGCCCAGTTCACGCTTGAGCGGGCCGCCTTCAGCGGCCTGGCCGTGGGCAGAGTGGTTGCCGACTGGCATAGCAATACAACCTCATTTTGTTATTGGATTTGACCTTCGTGCAGCACCAGCCAGGCCGATAGGCGTGGCATTGGCTTGCCGAACTGGCCTTGTGGGCCGGCCCGAGTGCCGGAATAGAGCGCCCGGCGAGGCGAAGGGGGCGAGCAGTATAGGAAGACCCTTGCAGGTTTTTTCGCTGTATAAACAGGAATATTCAGCTAGATCTCTGGGGCCGCTTCGCACCCCATTCGCAGCACAAGGCTGCTCCTACAATGGATACGCATTCCCCTGTAGGAGCAGCCTTGTGCTGCGAATGGGGCGCGAAGCGGCCCAAAATCGCCCGGCCACCATAGCAACATCGCCGTATGAAGAAACCCACACCAAAGCCGCATAGCCCTACGCCACCCTTCTCCGTCTCTTACAAATTTTTCACCTGACCCGCTCAACGTCTAAGCTTCAGACAAGCAAGACGAAAATACCTGGCCGGATAGAAGACTATGGGCGCACTGTGGCAATCGGAACCAAGCAGAACGGAAGCACCCGAGATACCTCCGGCCGAGACGCCACAACCAAAGTCCCCCCGTCAGCGTCGGCTATGGTGGCGGCTGATCATCCTCATCCTGCTGGTGGCGCTGGTTGCCATCGGCTTCGCTGCATATGACGAATTCCGCACGTCCAACCTGCAGTCGCGGGAATTCAGCAAGCTGGCCAGCACCCTCACCTATTCGCTGCAACCAGGCCCCAGCGATGCCATCGTCTACCCCGGCGAAGGGCCGTTCGACAAACGCCTGGGCTACAGTGCCCTGGGCGAATTCCTGCCACGGCTACTCAAGCGCGACTACCTGATCAGCGAGCAGGTGAAGTTCTCGCCGGCGCTGATGAACTACGTCGATCATGGGCTGTTCGCCCCCTATATCGAGAAAATCCAGGCTGGCCTGTCGATCACCGACTGCCGCGGCGACATGCTGTACCAGTACAACTACCCGCAACACCTGTACCCGGACTTTGCGGCGATCCCGCCGGTGATCGTCAACAGCCTGCTGTTCATCGAGAACCGCGACCTGCTCGACACCAAGGACCCGCGCAACAACCCGGCCGTGGACTGGCCGCGCTTCGCCAAGGCCGCCTACAGCCAAGTGGCCAAGTACCTGGCCCTGCCCGGCCAGTCCGCTGGCGGTAGCACCCTGGCCACGCAGCTTGAAAAGTACCGCCATTCACCGGACGGCCTGACCGTTTCCGGCGCCGAGAAGATCCGCCAGATGATTTCCGCCAGCGTGCGTGCCTATCAGGGCGGCCCTGATACAACCGAGGCGCGCCAGCGCATCGTGCGGGACTACCTCAACAGCGTGCCTCTGTCGGCAGTACCTGGGCATGGCGAAGTGCATGGCATGGCCGAAGGCCTGCGGGTGTGGTACGGCGCCGATTTCGACCAGGTCAACCAGGCCCTGAGTTCCACCGCCAGCGACCCTGAGAGCATGGCCGCACGCGGCCTGGCCCTGCGCCAGGTGCTGTCGCTGATGATTGCCCAGCGCCGGCCATCGCACTACCTGTCCAAGGGGCGGCTCGAACTGGCCGAACTGACCGACGCGCACATCCGCGTGCTGGCCGCCAACAAGGTCATCGAGCAGCCACTGGCCGACGCTGCACTGGCCAGCAAGGCGGTATACCGCGACTGGGTGGCGCAACCGACCATCGTGCCGATCGTCACCAACAAGGGCATCAGCCTGGCACGCAACCGCCTGGCAGCCATGCTCAACCGCCCGCTGTACGATCTCGACCGGCTGGATCTGTCGGCCACCAGCACCCTGCAGTCCGACCTGCAACTGCAGGTCAGCCAGTACCTGAAAAACCTTGCCGATCCTGAATTCGCGGCGCAGATCGGCTTGATCGGCGAACGCCTGCTCACCGCCAAGACCACCGATCAGGTGAGCTACAGCTTCACCTTGTTCGAGCGCACCGCCGACGGCTCGCGGGTGCGGGTGCAGACCGACAGCACCGACCAGCCATTCGATATCAACGAAGGCAGCAAGCTGGAGCTGGGTTCAACCGCCAAGTTGCGGGTGCTCACCACCTACCTGGAGATCATCGCCGAACTGCACGACAAATACGCCGGCAAGCCAGCCGCCGAGTTGAAGAAAGTCGAAGTCGCCGAGCTAGACCGCATCAGCCAGTGGTCGCTGGAATGGCTGGCGCAGAACAGCAAGAACCAGAGCCTGGACGCCATGCTCGATGCCGCGCTGGAACGCAAGTATTCGGCCAACACCGGCGAAGCCTTCTTCACCGGCGGCGGCATGCATGTGTTCAACAACTTCCGCAAGGAAGACAACAGCCGCAACCCAACCCTCAAGGATGCATTGCGCGAATCGATCAACCTGCCGTTCATCCGCCTGATGCGCGACCTGGTGCGCTACGTGACCTACCAGCAGCCGTACAACCGCGTGCCGCTGCTCAAGGACGACTCCGACCCGCGCCGCCAGGAATACCTGGCCCGTTTCGCCGACAAAGAAGGCACCAACTACCTGATGCGCTTCTGGAAGAAATACCAGCGCAAGACCTCGCAGCAGCGCCTGGACACCTTCCTCGACAGCATGCGCGTGACCCCGCAACGGTTGGCGGCCGTGCACCGCTACCTGTTCCCCGAGGCTGGCCAGGAAACCTTCAACGCCTTCGTCCGCGCCCACCTCAAGGGTGACAAGATCGTCCTGGGCAAACTGACCGATGGCCGCCTGTCGGAGATGTACGACGCCTATGGCCCGGGCAAGTACGACCTGCCCGACCAGGGCTATATCGCCAAGGTCCACCCGCTGGACTTGTGGCTGTTGGGTTACCTGCTGAAGAACCCGGGTTCGACCTTGACCGAAATGGTCAATGCCAGCCGCTTCGAGCGCCAGGAGGTATATGGTTGGCTGTTCAAGAGCCGCCATCAGGGCGCCCGTGACAGCCGCATTCGCACCATGGTCGAGATCGAAGCGTTCCTCGACATTCACCAGCGCTGGAAGCGCGTGGGCTATCCATTCGACCACCTGGTACCCTCGCTGGCCACCGCCATCGGCAGCTCGGGCGATCGCCCCGCCGCCCTCTCCGAACTGGTCGGCATCATCCAGAACGACGGTGTGCGCCTGCCGACCTTGCGGATCGACACCCTGCACTTCGCTGCCAACACGCCTTACGAGACCAAGCTGGTCACCGACCCGGACCGGGGTGTGCGGATTCTGCCGGTCGAAGTGGCGCGCGCCCTCAAAGGCGCCATGTCGCAGGTGGTGGATGCGGGCACCGCGCGGCGTATTTCCGGCAGTTTCAAGCTGCAGGACGGCACGCCATTGGTGATGGGCGGCAAGACCGGTACCGGTGACAACCGCATCGAAAGCTTTGGTGCTGGCGGCCGACTGATCGGCTCGCGCTCGCTGAACCGTACCGCTACCTTCGTGTTCTTCCTGGGCGACAACCATTTCGGCACCTTGACCGCATTCGTGCCGGGGCGCTCGGCAGAGGCCTTCAAGTTCACCTCGGCGCTGCCGGTGCAGGTGCTCAAGGGCATGGCTCCGATTCTCATGCCTTACCTGCAACCGGGCAATCCGAACGAGTGCAAGCCGCCGCAGGTTGCCGTGCATACAGCCACACCGCAAGGGGACACATCGAACGAATAGATGATAATCATCTGCAATTGAGGGCTTGTCTTTAGATATATCTTGAGTAATATCTTACGATATATCGCAAACGACGGAGCCCTGCCCCCATGCGCGAACATACCCCCCATGACCCCTTCGAGCGGCGCCCAGGTCGTGGCGAACGCGGCCCGCGCGTCTTCGCTCCCGGCGACCTCAAGCTGCTGATGCTGGCCCTGCTCGCCGAGCAGCCAGGCCACGGCTACGACCTGATCCGCCAGATCGAAAACCTGTTCGACGGTAGCTACAGCCCAAGCCCCGGGGTGATCTACCCCACCCTCAACTTCCTCGAGGAGGCCGAACTGATCAGCGGCCAGGTGCAGGGCAGCAAACGCCTCTATGCCATCACCGAAGCCGGCCGCACCGCCCTGGCCGAACAGGCCGTCGCGCTGGACGGCGTGCGCATGCGCATCGAAGTCAGCAAGCGCGCCCTGCGCGGCCACGACCGCCCACCAGAGATTCATGAAGCGGTCGGCAACCTGCGCCACGCACTGCACATGCACAGTGGCCGCTGGGCTCCGGAAGAAATCGAGCGGGTCCGCGACCTGCTCAACCACACCGCCAAGGCCATCGCCTCCGGGCCGGCCGAACCTGTCCCGGAGACACCCCATGAGTGACACCATTCACCGCGTCAACCACGAAATCCGCCAACGCCGCCTGCAGGTGCTGCGGGTCACCGAACTGACCCCGCGCATGCGCCGCATCACTCTCGGGGGTGCCGAGCTGCAAGGTTTCACCAGCGTGGGCAGCGACGACCATATCAAGCTGCTGTTCGCCGAAACGCCGGAGCAAAAGCAAGCCATCGAGGCTCGCAACCTGGGCCGAGAAGGTGGCGCACGGCCTACCATGCGCGAATACACGCCACGGCGCATCGACCTGGTGGCCAATGAACTGGACATCGACTTCGTGCTGCACGGCGATGGCCCTGCATCCACCTGGGCCGCCCAGGCCGCACCCGGGCAAACCCTGAACATTGCCGGGCCGCGGGCTTCGATGGTGGTGCCGGACATCTTCGACAGCTACCTGCTGATCGGTGACGAAACTGCCATCCCGGCCATTGGCCGCCGCCTGGAGGAGTTGCCTGCGGGCCGTCAGGTGCTGGCGGTTATCCAGATCGAAGACGAGCAGGAACGCCAGCCACTGCCGAGCAAGGCACAGGTTGAGGTGATCTGGGTACGTCGCCAACAGGAGGACTTGCTGGCACTAGTGAAGAACCTGACCTTGCCGCAGGGCCGGTTGTACGGCTGGGTGGCACTGGAAAAAGCCCTGAGCCGGCAGGCCAAGGCACTGTTGCTGGAGAAAGGCTTGCCTGAGGATGCGCTCAAAGCTGTGGCCTACTGGCGTGCCGACGGGACTGCGGACGACGAATGATTGTTTATTGCCTGCATGGGCCCTATCGCCGGCAAGCCGGCGATAGGGCCAGTGCAGGTCAAGCCAATCTGTGCAGCCCCCGCCACCGATCCAGCCCCAGCAACACCAGCCCAATACCCCAGAACCCCGCCAACACCCCCACGGCATTGAGCACTACCTGCCCATACCCCAGACTCGCCACGTCGATGAACGGGTAGGCATACACGCCAATCTCGCTCCCACGCCAAAGCGCGTAGGCAAAATACGTCGCCGGGTAAACCGCCCAGACCAGCAGATGCCATAGCCGCAACCTGCCCTTGGGCACCTCGCACCACCAGTACAAGGCATATAGCACGGGCATCACATCGTGCAGCAACTCGTCCGCCAGCCATTGCCAGCCCTGCGGTTGCCACAAGTGACGCAAAAGCACGCTGTAGGCCAATGCCACCAGCACGATGCTGGCAGCCACTGCGGAACTCACCGAAGGCGACAGGAAAAAGCGTTTGGCACGGCCTTCCCGGCCAAACGCCGCATAACTGAGCACCGTTGCCACCAAGGTGTTGGTCAACACGGTGAAATACCCGAACACATTGATCAGGCCACCCACCAGGCTGGCCTGCTCCTGCCAGCGCGCCAGCAGCACCAGATACACCTGCACGGTCAGGCCGAACCAGCCCAGCACGGCCATGCCGGTCAGCCAGGGGCGACTCGGCATGTCAGGCCTGACGCTGCAGCTTCACGTACAGCTGCTCGACCTTTTCCCGTGCCCACGGCGTCTTGCGCAGGAAGGTCAGGCTCGACTTGATGGTCGGGTTGCTTTTGAAGCAGCGCACATCGATGCGCTCGGCCAGGCCCTGCCATTGGTAGTGCGCCACCAGCTCGGTGAGGATCTGTTCGAGGGTCTTGCCGTGCAGCGCGTTGTGTTGGGCCGTGCTCATGCCAGTGCTCCGTAGGAAAGATGCGCACCTTACACGAGTGTAGTGGTGGGTGGGATCAGGTGAGTCAACAGAAAAACCGCTGGCCAGGCGCAAAACCTCTGTGCTGAAATAGAGATGTTATATTGTAACAATAAAAAAGCATCTGCCAAGGAACGCCCCATCCCCATGCTGTACACACCGCTTCGCCTCTCTCCCCTCGCCGTCGCGCTCTGGCTTGCCGCACCACCCAGCCAAGCGGTGGAGCTCGAACCCCAGGTCATCACCGCCAACCCTTTGGGTAACAGCCAGCTGGCCGCCCCCAGCACCGTGCTCGAAGGCGACAACCTGCTGCAACAGCAGCACGGCAGCCTCGGTGAAACCCTGAACAAGCAGCCCGGAGTCGCCTCCACCTGGTTCGGCCCTGGCGCCAGTCGCCCGGTAATTCGTGGCCTGGATGGCGACCGCATTCGCATCCTGCGCAATGGCGTCGGCGCCCTCGACGCTTCATCACTGTCCTACGACCACGCCGTGCCGCTGGACCCGGTGACCGTCGACCGTGTCGAGATCGTCCGTGGCCCAGCCGCCCTGCTCTACGGCGGCAACGCCATCGGCGGCGTGGTCAATACCTTCGACAACCGCATCCCGGATGCCCCCATCGAGGGCATCCACGGTGCCGGTGAACTGCGCTACGGCGGCGCCGATACCACCCGCAGCAGCGCTGGCAAGCTGGAAGCCGGCAACGGTGCCTTCGCCCTGCACCTGGATGCCAACAGCCGCCAGTTCAACGACCTGCGCATCCCCGGTTACGCGCGCAGTTCCAAGGTGCGCGATGCCGACGAACCCGGCAGCAAGCACCGCCTGGAAAACAGCGATGGCCGCCAGGACGGTGGCGCCCTGGGTGGCGCCTACCATTGGGACCACGGTTACGCCGGCCTGTCGTACAGCCGCTACGAAAGTAACTATGGCTCGGTGGCCGAGCCAGGTGTGCGCCTGGACATGAAGCAGGACCATTACGCCTTCGCCTCCGAGCTGCGCGATCTGGACGGCCCGCTCACTTCGATCAAGGTCGATGCCGGCTACACCGACTACGAGCATCGTGAAGTCGAAGAAGGCGAGGTCCACACCACCTTCAGGAACAAGGGCTATGAAGCACGTATCGAAGCTCGCCACCAACCGCTCGGGCCGGTAGAAGGCGTGATCGGTGCCCAGGTCAGCCGCAACGAATTCTCCGCGTTGGGCGAGGAAGCCTTCGTCCCGCACACCGACACCGACAGCCTGGCGCTGTTCATGCTGGAGCAGTGGCAAGCCACCGAGCGCCTCAACCTGAGCCTGGGTGCACGCATGGAGCACACCCGGGTCGATCCGGATGCCAAAGGCAACGAGAACTTCGCCGACGCCGACAGCGCCAGCAGTTTCAACGCCTTCAGTCTGTCTTCCGGGGCGGTGTACCAGCTCGACCCGGTCTGGTCGCTGGCCGCCAACCTCGGCTACACCGAGCGCGCCCCGACCTTCTACGAGCTGTATGCCAATGGTGCCCACGTGGCCACCGGAGCCTTTGAAGTCGGCGATGCCAGCCTGAACAAGGAAAAAGCCGTTTCCGCCGACCTGGCCCTGCGTTTCGACAACGGCACCCACAAGGGCAGTGTCGGGGTGTTCTACAGCCACTTCCGCAACTACATCGGCCTGATCAGCACCGGCAACAACCGCGAGGGGCATGACCACGATTATGATGAGGATGACCACGACCATGATCACGATCATGACCACGGCGGTTTCCCGGAGTACCAGTATCAGGGCGTGCGGGCGCGATTCTATGGCATCGAGGCCCAGGATCGCTGGCAGCTGGCCGAGAACCGTTACGGCAGCTTCGCGTTGGAAGTGTCTGGTGACTACACCCGGGCCAAGAACCTGGACAGTGGCGAGCCGCTGCCCCGCATCGCCCCGCTGCGCCTGAACAGCGGCCTGGTCTGGGAGCTGGACCGCTGGCAGGCGCGGGTCGACGTGCAACACGCTGCGTCTCAGCATCGCAAACCGGCCAACGAAACCAGCACTGATGGCTATACCACGCTAGGGGCCAGCGTTGGTTACCGCTTCGAAGTTGGCCAGAGCCAGTGGATGGCGTTTGTGCGCGGCGAAAACCTGACGGACCAGACCGTGCGCTATGCCAGTTCGATCCTGCGCGACATCGCCCCGGCGCCGGGGCGTAGTGTGGAAGTGGGTCTGCGTACCACCTTCTGATTGCAAATCAGTATCTGTGGGAGCGGGCATGCCCGCGAAGAAACCGACGCGGTGGATGACCGGCTCCGCCGGTGTTCGCGGGCGCGCCCGCTCCCACAAAGAGCTCGCAAGCTCTGGACTGTTGCCATATCAGCAACAATTCACTGCGACAATTTGTCTTTTTTTCTTACAACTTCCCCTATATCCTCCCCGCCGCAAGCTGAATCGCTTCATCGAAACCATCTTGTCGCCATATTCATTGAGGGGCCCGCCCTTCGATGCGCCTGCCGTTTATTCAATAATCAAAAGATAGCGCTATCTCATGCTCCAACTGCCCAAAACCTGTTACATCGGCCTTGCCCTCAGCGCCCTGGCGGCTCCCAGCAGCGCCAGCGAGATGTTCGCCAGCGATTCGCCATGGATGCTCGGCGACTGGGGTGGCACCCGCAGCGAACTGCTGGAAAAAGGCTACGACTTCACCCTCGGCTACACCGGCGAGATGGGCAGCAACCTGCACGGTGGCTACGATCACGACCGCACCGCGCGCTACAGCGACCAGTTCACCTTCGGCAGCCACCTGGACCTGGAGAAGATCCTCGGCTGGAACGACACCGAATTCCAGCTGACCATTACCGAGCGACACGGCGACAACATCAGCAACGACCGTATCAACGACCCGCGTGTCGGCGGCTTCACCTCGGCCCAGGAGGTCTGGGGCCGTGGCGAAACCTGGCGGCTGACGCAGATGTGGATCAAGCAGAAGTACTTCGATGGCGCACTGGATGTGAAATTCGGCCGTTTCGGCGAAGGCGAAGACTTCAACAGCTTCCCCTGCGACTTCCAGAACCTGGCCTTCTGCGGCTCGCAGGTAGGCAACTGGGTAGGTGGCATCTGGTACAACTGGCCGGTCAGCCAGTGGGCCCTGCGCGTCCGCTACAACCTCAGCGATGCGCTCTACGCCCAGGTCGGCGTGTACGAGCAGAACCCCTCCAACCTGGAGTCGGGCAACGGCTTCAAGCTCAGCGGCAGCGGCACCCAAGGCGCGGTAATGCCGATCGAACTGGTATGGAGCCCACAGGTCAATGGCCTGAAAGGGGAATATCGCGCCGGCTACTACTACAGTAATGCCAAGGCACAGGATGTTCTCAAGGACAGCAATGGCCAGCCGGCAGCCCTCAGCGGCGCCGCCTACCGCAGCAGTTCGAGCAAGCACGGCTTGTGGCTCGGCGCCCAGCAGCAGGTGACTTCGCTGGCGTCCGACCAGTCGCGTGGCCTGAGCCTGTTCGCCAACGCCACGGTGCACGACAAGAAGACCAATGCCATCGACAACTATGTTCAGGCAGGACTGGTATACAAAGGGCCATTCGACGCCCGCGCCAAGGACGACATCGGTTTCGCCCTCGCCCGCGTGCACGTCAACCCTGCCTATCGCAAGAACGCGCGTCTGGTCAACCAGGCCGCCGGCATCGACGACTATGACAACCCCGGTTTCCTGCCGGTACAGGACACTGAGTACAGCGCCGAGCTGTATTACGGCATCCACTTGGCCGACTGGCTCACGGTACGCCCCAACCTGCAGTACATCCGCCACCCGGGCGGGGTGTCGCAAGTCGATGGCGCCCTGATCGGCGGCCTGAAGATCCAGAGCAGTTTCTAACCCCTTTCTTGACCTGACGGAGAACCTACGATGAGCACTGAAGGTGCCAACAATGGAAGCCGCTGGCTACCGCGCCTGATCGGCGCGCTGCTGTTGCTGATGGGCCTGGCCCTGCTGGCTGGCGGCATCAAGCTGAGCCAGCTGGGCGGATCGCTTTACTACCTGATCGCCGGAATCGGCTTTGCCCTGTCGGGTATCCTGCTGCTGGCCCAACGCCGCATCGCCCTGGGGCTGTACGGCCTGGTACTGCTGGGCAGCACCGCATGGGCCCTGTTCGAAGTGGGCCTGGACTGGTGGCAACTGGTGCCACGCCTGGCCATCTGGTTTGCCATCGGCGTGGTCCTGCTGCTGCCTTGGGCGCGTCGTCCGCTGGTCGGCCCGGCCAGCAAGGCCAACACTGCGCTGCTCGGCGTTGCAGTGGTAGCATCTGGCGCTTGTGCCCTGGGCAGCCAGTTCACCCACCCCGGTGAAGTGTTTGGCGAACTGGGCCGCGACAGCAGCGAAATGGCCAGCGCCGCCCCGGCCATGCCCGACGGTGAATGGCAGGCCTACGGCCGCACCGAGCACGGCGACCGCTATTCGCCACTGCGCCAGATCACCCCGCAGAACGCTTACCGCCTGGAAGAGGCCTGGCGCATCCGCACCGGTGACCTGCCGACCGAAAACGACCCTGTGGAGCTGACCAACCAGAACACCCCACTGAAGGTCAACGGCATGCTCTATGCCTGCACCGCGCATAGCCGCTTGCTGGCCCTGGACCCGGACACCGGCGCGGAAATCTGGCGCTTTGATCCACAGGTCAAGAGCCCCGTCGGCACCTTCAAAGGCTTTGCCCACATGACCTGCCGTGGCGTTTCGTACTATGACGAAAACCGTTACGTCAGCCGCGACGGCAGCCCGGCACCGAAAATTACCGACGCCGGCCAAGCCGTGGCCCAGGCCTGCCCTCGCCGCCTCTACCTGCCGACTGCGGACGCCCGCCTGATCGCCATCAATGCCGACAACGGCAAGGTCTGCGAAGGCTTCGCCAACCAGGGCGTGATCGACCTCACCACCAGCATCGGCCCGTTCACCGCTGGCGGCTACTACTCCACCTCGCCTGCCGCGATCACCCGCGATCTGGTAATCATCGGTGGCCATGTCACTGACAACGAGTCGACCAACGAGCCATCCGGCGTGATCCGCGCCTACGATGTACACGATGGTCACCTGGTGTGGAACTGGGACAGCAACAACCCGGACGACACCCAGCCACTGGCCCCCGGCAAGATGTACAGCCGCAACTCGGCCAACATGTGGTCGATCGCCAGCGTCGACGAAGACCTCGGCATGATCTACCTGCCACTGGGCAACCAGACCCCGGACCAGTGGGGCGCCGACCGCACCCCGGGCGCCGAGAAGTACAGCGCCGGCGTGGTCGCACTCGACCTGGCCACCGGCAAGGCTCGCTGGAACTATCAGTTCACCCACCACGACCTGTGGGACATGGACGTCGGCAGCCAGCCGACCCTGGTCCACCTGAAGACCGACGATGGCGTGAAGCCGGCAATCATCGTGCCGACCAAGCAAGGCAGCCTGTACGTGCTCGACCGTCGCGACGGTACGCCGATCGTGCCGATCCGCGAGATCCCCACCCCTCAAGGTGCGGTGAAGGGCGACCACACCTCGCCGACCCAGGCCCGCTCCGACCTCAACCTGCTCGGCCCTGAGCTGACCGAACAGGCCATGTGGGGCGCCACGCCGTTCGACCAGATGCTGTGCCGCATCCAGTTCCGCGAACTGCGTTACGAAGGCCAATACACTCCACCGTCCGAGCAAGGCTCGCTGGTCTACCCGGGCAACGTCGGTGTGTTCAACTGGGGGAGCGTGTCGGTCGACCCGGTGCGCCAACTGCTGTTCACCTCGCCCAACTACATGGCCTTCGTGTCGAAGATGATCCCGCGTGAGCAGGTGGCCGAGGGCAGCAAGCGCGAAAGCGAGACCAGCGGCGTGCAGCCGAACACCGGCGCACCGTACGCAGTGACCATGCACCCGTTCATGTCGCCCCTGGGCGTACCGTGCCAGGCCCCGGCCTGGGGCTATGTCGCCGCCATCGACCTGTTCACCAACAAGGTAGTGTGGAAGCACAAGAACGGCACCACCCGCGACAGCACCCCGGTGCCGATCGGCCTGCCGGTTGGCGTGCCGAGCATGGGCGGTTCGATCGTCACCGCTGGTGGCGTCGGCTTCCTCAGCGGTACCCTGGACCAGTACCTGCGCGCCTATGACGTGAACAACGGCAAGGAACTGTGGAAAGCCCGCCTGCCCGCGGGTGGCCAGGCCACGCCGATGACCTACACCGGCAAGGATGGCAAGCAGTACGTGCTGGTGACTGCCGGCGGGCATGGCTCGCTGGGCACCAGGATGGGCGACTACATCATCGCTTACAAACTGGCTGAGTAATCCAGAGATGCGGCAGTGAACCTGCTGCCGCATTCGCGGGTAAACCCGCTCCCACAGGTACGGCGCTGCCCCCAAGTTCGGCGCCGTACCTGTGGGAGCGGGTTTACCCGCGAAGAGGCCGGTACAGGCATCACTCCTCTCTGCACCCTTCAACTACCATTGAAACCCATCCCCCCGCGCCCCATCTAAGCACCATAGTCATTCACGCAGGTGCCCCATGAGCGACCAGCAGGATTTCCCGGAACATCCCGACGAACACAGCGAAGTCGAACACACCACACCCCAGGCCGAAACCGGCCACGCCCTCGCCCTGCCCGGCCAGCAGCTGCCGGACAAGGTCTACGTGATCCCGATCCACAACCGTCCGTTCTTCCCGGCCCAGGTGCTGCCGGTCATCGTCAATGAAGACCCTTGGGCAGAAACCCTGGACTTGGTAGCCAAGTCGCCGGACCACAGCCTGGCCCTGTTCTTCATGGATACCCCGCCAGAAGACCACCGCCACTTCGATACCTCGGCGCTGCCGCAGTACGGCACGCTGGTAAAGGTGCACCACGCCAGCCGCGAAAACGGCAAGCTGCAGTTCGTCGCCCAGGGCCTGACCCGGGTGCGCATCCGTACCTGGCTCAAGCACCACCGCCCGCCGTACCTTGTAGAGGTCGAATACCCGCGCCAGCCCGCCGAGCCGACCGACGAGGTCAAGGCCTATGGCATGGCGCTGATCAACGCGATCAAGGAACTGCTGCCACTCAACCCGCTGTACAGCGAAGAGCTGAAAAACTACCTCAACCGCTTCAGCCCCAACGACCCCTCGCCGCTCACCGACTTCGCCGCCGCCCTCACCTCGGCCACCGGCAACCAGTTGCAGGAAGTGCTCGACTGCGTCCCCATGCTCAAGCGCATGGAAAAGGTCCTGCCGATGCTGCGCAAGGAAGTCGAGGTCGCGCGCCTGCAGAACGAGATCTCGGCCGAAGTCAACCGGCAGATCGGCGAGCACCAGCGCGAGTTCTTCCTCAAGGAACAGCTCAAGGTCATACAGCAGGAGCTGGGCCTGACCAAGGACGACCGCAGCGCCGACCTGGAGCAGTTCGAGCAGCGCCTCGAGGGCAAGACCCTGCCGGACCAGGCGCGCAAGCGCATCGACGAAGAGATGGGCAAGCTGGCCATCCTCGAAACCGGCTCGCCCGAATACGCCGTCACCCGCAACTACCTGGACTGGGCAACCGCCCTGCCCTGGGGTGTGTACGGCAAGGACAAGCTCGACCTCAACCACGCGCGCAAGGTCCTCGACCAGCACCACGCCGGCCTCGATGACATCAAGGAGCGCATTCTCGAGTTCCTTGCCGTGGGCGCCTGGAAAGGCGAGATCAGCGGCTCGATCGTGCTGCTGGTGGGCCCGCCCGGGGTAGGCAAGACCAGCATCGGCAAATCCATCGCCGAATCGCTCGGCCGGCCGTTCTACCGCTTCAGTGTCGGCGGCATGCGTGACGAGGCCGAGATCAAGGGCCATCGCCGCACCTACATCGGCGCCCAGCCCGGCAAGCTGGTGCAGGCCCTGAAGGACGTCGAAGTGATGAACCCGGTGATCATGCTCGACGAGATCGACAAGATGGGCCAGAGCTATCAGGGCGACCCGGCTTCAGCGCTGCTGGAAACCCTGGACCCGGAGCAGAACGTCGACTTCCTCGACCACTACCTCGACCTGCGCCTGGACCTGTCCAAGGTGCTGTTCGTGTGCACCGCCAACACCCTGGACTCGATCCCCGGGCCGTTGCTCGACCGCATGGAAGTGATCCGCCTGTCCGGCTATATCACCGAAGAGAAACTGGCCATCGCCAAGCGCCACCTGTGGCCAAAACAGCTGGAAAAGGCTGGCGTGGCCAAGACCAGCCTCGGCATCAGCGACAGCGCCCTGCGCGCGGTGATCGAAGGCTATGCCCGCGAAGCCGGGGTACGCCAATTGGAGAAACAACTGGGCAAGCTGGTGCGCAAGGCAGTGGTCAAGTTGCTGGACAACCCCGAAGCCAAGCTGAAGATCGGCACCAAGGACCTGGAAACTGCGCTCGGCATGCCCGTGTTCCGCAGCGAGCAGGTGCTGGCCGGCAAAGGTGTGATCACCGGCCTGGCCTGGACCAGCATGGGCGGCGCCACGCTGCCGATCGAAGCCACCCGCATCCACAGCCTCAACCGCGGCTTCAAGCTGACCGGCAAGCTGGGTGAGGTGATGAAAGAGTCGGCCGAAATCGCCTATAGCTACGTCAGCTCCAACCTCAAGCAGTTTGGTGGTGACCCTGGTTTCTTCAACGAAGCGTTCATTCACCTGCACGTGCCCGAAGGCGCCACGCCCAAGGACGGCCCGAGTGCCGGTATCACCATGGCCAGCGCCCTGCTATCGCTGGCCCGTGACCAGGCGCCGAAAAAAGGGGTGGCCATGACTGGCGAGCTGACCCTGACCGGGCAGGTCCTGCCGATTGGCGGTGTGCGCGAGAAGGTGATTGCAGCACGGCGGCAGAAGATCTTCGAGCTGATCTTGCCGGAGCCTAACCGTGGGGACTATGAGGAACTGCCGGACTACCTGCGCGAAGGCCTGACCGTGCATTTCGCCAAGCGCTTCGCCGATGTAGCCAAAGTGCTGTTCTAGCCAGCACTGGCCTCTTCGCGGGTAAACCCGCTCCCACAGGGATAGCGTAGGGCTTGAGCCCAGTGAGATCACTGTGGGAGCGGGTTTACCCGCGAAAGGGCCGGCACAGGCAACACAAATCTCCTCGATCATCGGTTATCCTCAGGCCATCGCCAGCCTCCGGAGCCAACATGACCGCCCCTCGTCTGCTCGTTCCCCTGAGCTTCGCCCTGATTTCCGCCTGCGCTCAACAGCCTACGCAACCCGTCGAACTGGACGCAGAAAGCGAATGCCCGACACGCCTGCAGGTTGGCCAGGTGCTGACACTGACCCTGCCCAGCAACCCATCCACCGGCTACCGCTGGCGCGTCGAAAACCCCGCCGCCAATGTACTGCGCAGCCTTGGCCCGGAGGTGTACAGCGCTCCCGAGGAGGAAGACCTGGTCGGCAATGCCGGTGTCTCCACCTGGCGCTACCAGGCCAGTGGTACCGGCGATGGCCAGTTGGTGCTTGTGTACCAGCAGCCGTGGGCCGCAGATATTGCGCCCGTACAAACCTTCGACTGCAAGATCATCGTCCGCTAAAGGCCGCAGCTCCGTCCCGGGCAACCTGAACGGCCACTTGTTAGGGGCAGAGGCCCCTCGGCGCCCCGCCCCTGAAGCGCTGCCATGGCAAGAATCGCGGCCTTTGGCTAAAATGCGCCTCCGTTTCACCCTGTATCGAGCCCTCCCGTGAGCAAACAACCCGACCGCCTTTTCGCCCAGCCCCTGGAGCAAGTGCCCGACTTCGTCTTCAACGAGGATGTGGTGCGCGTGTTCCCGGACATGATCAAGCGCTCGGTGCCAGGCTACCCGACCATCGTCGAGAACCTCGGCGTGCTGGCCGCGCGCTTCGCCCAGCCGCACACCGCGTTGTACGACCTCGGTGCCTCGTTGGGTGCCGTTACCCAGTCGCTGCGCCGCCATGTGCGCAGTGATGGCTGCCGGGTGATTGCCGTGGACAACTCCGCGGCGATGGTCGAGCGTTGCCGCCAGTACCTCACTGCCCAGGACTCGATGTTCCAGGAACTGCTGCCAGTGCAGGTGCTGGAAGCCGACATCCTGGCCCTGCCATTCGAGCCCGCCTCGGTGGTGGCGATGAACTTCACCCTGCAATTCGTCGCCCCCGACCAGCGTCTGGAACTGCTTGGCCGCATCCGCCAGGCGCTTTTGCCCGGTGGTGCGCTGATCCTCTCGGAAAAACTGCGCTTCGCCGATGCGGAACAGCAGGACCTGCTCAATGAACTGCACCTGGACTTCAAACGTGCCAATGGCTACAGCGAACTGGAAATTGCCCAGAAGCGCAGCGCCATCGAGAACGTGATGAAACCCGACACCCTCGAAGCCCACCAGGCACGCCTGCGTGCAGCCGGTTTCTCGAAGGTGGTGCCCTGGTTCCAATGCCTTAACTTCGCCTCGTTGATTGCCCTGCCATGATCGATCTGTCCCCCCTCGTCCGTCGCCTGGCGGGCACGCCCCTGGCTTCCTGGTCGCAAGGCCTGCAAGCGCAACTGGAAGCCAAGCTGGAGAAGGGTCACGGTGACCTCGACCGCTGGCGCGGTGCGCTGGAGGCCCTGCCCGCCCTACAGCCGAGCGAAGTCGACCTGGTCAACGGGCTGCGCCTGGACTGCGATTGCGACGACGCGACCCGCGCGCAGATGCATCAGGCACTGATGGGCCTGTCGCCTTGGCGCAAAGGCCCCTTCGACCTGTTCGGCGTGCATGTGGACACTGAATGGCGTTCGGACTGGAAATGGTCGCGGGTTGGACCGCACCTGGACCTCAAGGGCAAGCGCGTGCTCGACGTGGGCTGCGGCAACGGCTACTACCAGTGGCGCATGCTCGGTGCCGGTGCCGACATGGTGATTGGCGTCGATCCCAACTGGCTGTTCTTCTGCCAGTTCCAGGCCGTCCAGCAATACCTGCCAGAGCTGCCCGCCTGGCACCTGCCGTTCGCCCTGGAAGACCTGCCGGCCAACCTTGAAGGTTTCGACACGGTATTTTCCATGGGGGTGTTCTATCACCGTCGCTCGCCCATCGAGCACCTGCTGGCGCTGAAGGACTGCCTGGTAAAAGGCGGGGAACTGGTGCTGGAAACCCTGGTGATCGAGGGTGACGAAAACCAGGTACTGGTACCTGAGGACCGCTATGCACAGATGCGCAACGTCTGGTACCTGCCGTCGGTACCGGCCTTGGAGCGCTGGTTGCGCCGCGCCGGTTTCAGCGATGTGCGATGCGTCGACGTGAGCGTGACCAGCGTCGAGGAACAGCGCAGCACCGAGTGGATGCGCTACCAGTCGTTGGGCGATTTCCTTGACCCGAACGACCACAGCAAGACCATCGAAGGCCTGCCGGCTCCACGCCGCGCCACCCTGCTGGCACGCAAATGAAAAAGGCGCCCGGTTGGGCGCCTGAATATACCTGCGCCGAGGAGCTGTCGCGGCGCAGGTGGTGTTACCTCAATCCTTGGCCAACTCGCGGGCCTTCTCCTGTGCCTTGCGCTCACGCTCTGCGACGGCCTGTTGCTTGTCGTCGTACAGGCGCTGCTGGTCTTCGCGGAACGCTTGCCAGAATTGTTTCGAACGTTCCGCACCGCCCTCGGCGTGAACACTGGCGCTGCCCAGGGCAAGGGTGGCCAACAGCAGGAATTTGGTCAGGTTCATCGTGGTTGCCTCGTGATAACCGATCAGACAGGGCCATCCTAGCGAGGGCCAGCTAACGGCAAGGTGAGGCGGGGATTACAGTCTTGCAATGTGGCCCTGTGTTGTCTGTGCTGGCCCCTTCGCGGGTAAACCCGCTCCCACAGGAACTGCAGGGATTTCAGCGTCTGTGAAAATCCTGTGGGAGCGGGTTTACCCGCGAAAGGGCCACAACAGACAGCCAGATAACAGCAGGATTACAAATCCGTTATCTGCGCCGCGCGCCTTTTCGCATGCCGTACCATCCTGCGCCTTGACCCTGATGCCACTACAGGGTCGAGAATCGCCCCCTTTCATCACACCGAGCCCATCCATGCGTCTACTGATCATCGAGGACGAACTGCGCACCGCCGACTACCTGCAGCAGGGCCTGCGCGAGAACGGCTACGTGGTCGACTGCGCCCACACCGGCACCGATGGCCTGCACCTGGCCCGCCAGCAGCCCTACGACCTGGTCATCCTCGACGTCAACCTGCCCGAGCTCGATGGCTGGACCGTGCTGCAGCGGCTGCGCGCCGAATCGGCCACGCGCATCATGATGCTGACCGCCCATGGCCGCCTGGCCGACCGGGTCAAGGGCCTGGACCTGGGTGCCGACGATTACCTGCTCAAGCCCTTCGAGTTTCCGGAACTGCTCGCCCGTATCCGCAGCCTGCTGCGCCGCAACGACCAGCAACTGCAGCCCAGCACCCTGCGCGTTGCAGATCTGGAGCTGGACCCCGGCCGCCACCGTGCCTACCGCGCCGGGCAGCGTATCGACCTGACCGCCAAGGAATTCGCCCTGCTGCACCTGCTGATGCGTCAGACCGGCGAGGTGCTGTCGCGCACCCAGATCATCTCGCTGGTGTGGGACATGAATTTCGACTGCGACACCAATGTGGTCGAGGTTTCGATCCGGCGCCTGCGGGCCAAGATCGACGACCCGTTCGACAACAAGCTGATCCATACCCTGCGTGGCGTCGGCTACGTGCTCGAGGCACGCTTTTGAAAAACGCCAGCCTGTCACTGCGACTGGGCCTGAGCGTGACGCTGATGGGCGCCGCACTGGTACTGCTGCTGGCCTGCCTGGCCGTGTTCGCCCTCGATCACGAACTGGACAGCCGCGCACGCAAGGACCTGGCGCGCAAGATGCTGCAGGTCGAGCACAACCTGCGCGTCGACCTGCGTAGCGAAGACCTGGGCAGCCGCGCCCATCCCTTGCTCGACCTGGTGATGGGGCATGACAACCTCAGCCTCAGCGTGCTGGCCCTCGAAGGCCGCCATCCGCACCTGCTCAGTCTGGGGCCAGCGCTGGAATCACAGGTAGGCGATCTGCGCACCGATGCCCGTCTGGCCTTTCATGCGTGGCGCGACAGCAATGGCAACCAGATACTCACCGTGACCCAGCTGATGCGCCTGCGCGACGACACCCCGGTCAAGGTGATGATGTCGCTCAACCGCGCCGACGACAACGCCCTGCTGCAGGCCTACCTGCACTCCACCTTGCTCGCGCTGCCGTTGCTGCTGTTGCTGATCGGGGCCGGTGCCTGGTGGCTGATGCAGCGCGGCCTGAGGCCACTGCGGCACTTCCGGCGCATCGCCGGGCGGGTGTCGGCCCAGGACCTGCAACATCGCCTTCCCGCTACCGGCCTGCCGCTGGAACTGGCAGAGCTGGCCAGCAGCATCAACGTGATGCTCGACCGCCTCGATCAGGGCGTCAGCCAGCTGTCGCAGTTTTCCGATGATCTGGCCCATGAACTGCGCACACCATTGAGCAACCTGATGGGCAAGGCGCAAGTGACGCTGGCCCGCGAACGGGACAACGCGAATTACCGCGAAGTGCTGGAAGACAGCATCGAAGAACTGACTCGGCTCAACCGCATCATCAATGACATGCTGTTTCTCGCCCAGGTCAGCCAACCCCAGGCCCAGGTCGCGCTCAAGCCCATGGCATTGGCCGACGAGACGGCGCGGGTTGTCGAGCTGTTTGCGTTCAGTGCCGAGCTGAAAGGGGTTGAGTTGCGTGTGCAAGGCTGGGGGACGGCGCAGGGTGATCGGCTGATGTTTCAGCGGGCACTGTCGAACCTGTTGAGCAATGCCATTCGGCACTGCCCGGATGGCAAGCCTGTGGAACTACGTATCGAGCGCGTGGGCAGCGAAGTTCGGCTTTCGGTGGAAAACCAGGGGCCTGGTATTGCTGAAGAACACCAGTCGCGCTTGTTCGAGCGATTTTACCGGGTGGGCTCGGGGCGCTCGCGGCTGGAGGGAGGGACCGGGTTGGGGCTGGCGATCGTGAAATCGATCATGCAGTTGCATGGCGGGCGGGTCGAGGTCAGCAGCAGGCCCTTGGGGCCTACCCGGTTTACCCTTGTGTTTCCTGCCGAGTAATACATCGCTTGTGCCGGCCTCTTCGCGGGTAAACCCGCTCCCACAGAAATTGCACAAGCCTCAAGGCCTGTGGGGTACCTGTGGGAGATTCTATGGTTTTCAGCAAGCCAGTTTCGCGCCTTTAGTGACGTATTCGTCCTGATTTTTCATCAGGGCGAATGCCACCCGCGCGAGCTTTCTTGCCAGGATTACCAAAGCTTGGGTTGTTGCTTTACCACTGCTCCGATGCTGTTCGTAAAGCCCTTTCCAGGCTGCCGATCTGCTGGCCGCCATCGCAGCGTTGTGCAATAAGCGACGAATTTCTGAACAACCTCGCTTGGTGAGGCGACGTCGCCCATTCTTCTGCCCGGAATCACTGACTCGTAAATCCATTCCTAGGAATGCAATGTACGAGTCACTGCTTTTGAACTCGCCCCTTGTAAAAGCCATCACCAATGCTGCGGCGGTGAGAAAACCAATGCCCTCTACTGCCTGGCAGCGAGCGACTTGTTCCTGTAGCCCAGCGTCTCGCAGTACTTCTTTAATCTTCTTTTGAATCAACTGATCCAGCCGATCTATCGACTTCACAAAAGTTTCGAAGGCGGCTTTCAAAAGGCTTTCGTTAGCCCAGCTCTGAGTCATTGCAGTACGAGCAGTCACCAAGGCGGCTCTGCGTCGCAAGAGGCTCTGAAGCTTGCCGTAGACAGCGGGAGGCGGGCTCCAAGGGCGAAGGTCCTCGCCTTCATTTTTTAAAAAACGGGACAACAACCGAGCATCGGAGGGGGCGGTTTTAACCCGTCCCCCAACACTTTTCCGGTAGTTGCTCAATTGAAAACCATCGATGACATAGACCTCGAAGCCTAGGCTGTGGGCCAATTCAACCAGGTCCAAGTGGTAGACATTGGTCGCCTCAACAGCGATAGCGGTGTTGAGGGTTTGTTGCTTGAGCCACCTTCTGATCTCGAGTTTGGAGTTTTTCAGCCTGATGATCTCGTCGCGATCATCGTGGTGGATAACCAGCTCAGCCTTCGCGACATCCGCACCCACGATCAACTTACCTACCTGCATTGCCATGGGCGGCTCCTCACGTTATGGTTTTTCGGCTTGAAGGGGTTTCACCAAGAGGCGCTGGCTTGCTTCTATCGTCGCTTGCAAACGATGCATTCTTTATCGGCGCTTTGGTGGAAGGGGTGGGGCGATGTCTCCCACGGTCTGTACTGCTGTGAACAGTCAGAATCGGGCATTTAGTCCCACCACCCCTTCAAGTCTAACCATACAAGCGGGTTTACCCGCGAATAGGCCGGTACAGGCGACCAACGATTAGCGCGAAGCCGCCACGATCAGCGCCTTCATCTCGGCCACAGCGGCCTTGAAGCCAACGAACAGCGCATGCGCCACCAGCGCATGACCGATGTTCAGCTCATTGATGCCCTTGATCGCCGCCACCGCCTCCACGTTGTGGTAGTGCAGCCCGTGGCCAGCATTGACGATCAACCCCTGCCCCACGCCAAACGCCACGCCATCGACGATACGCTTGAGTTCCTCGGCCACTTCGGTCGGGGTTTCGGCATCGGCGTAACGCCCGGTGTGCAGTTCGATGGCAGGCGCACCAACGCGACGCGACGCCTCGATCTGCCGCTCGTCGGCATCGATGAACAGCGACACTTCGGCACCGGTACGCGACAGCCGCTCAACCGCAGCCTTGATTCGTGCCTCCTGGCCCGCCACGTCAAGGCCGCCTTCGGTGGTCAGTTCCTGACGGGTTTCGGGTACCAGGCAAATGTGCGCCGGGCGGATCTTCTCGGCAAAGACCATCATCTCTTCGGTGACGCCCATCTCGAAGTTCATGCGCGTCTGCAGCACGTCCTTCAGCAGCACCACATCACGCTCCTGGATGTGCCGGCGGTCTTCACGCAGATGCACGGTGATGCCATCGGCGCCCGCTTCCTCGGCATCCAGGGCAGCCTTGACCGGATCGGGGTAACGCGTGCCCCGGGCCTGGCGCAGGGTCGCCACGTGGTCGATGTTTACGCCGAGAAGCATGCGGTTGCTGTGAGTCACGAAAGGCTCTCCTGAAGATTGAGCCCCACAGCATACGTCGTGATCAGCGCTTGCGAAACAGTTCGCGGCTGACCAGTGGTTTTGCCCCCAGGTGAACCGCCAGTGCCTGGCGCATCAGGCGCTTGGCGGCGAGCAAGGCACCTGGGGCATCCCAGTCGGCTTCGGCCAGGGCCAGCAGTTCGGTGCCGCGGAACAGCCCGGGTTGCACCAGCTCGACCCGCTCCAGGCCGGCATCCACACGCAAGCGGTACAGGCCTTCACCCGCGATCGGCTGGTCATTGACGTCGTGGTGCAACGAAAACGCATAACCGAGTTCGTCCAGCAGCCGCCATTCAAAGGAGCGCAGCAGCGGCTCCAGCGGGCGACCGGCGGCCAAGGCCTGCAAGGTCAGGGTGTAGTGCTCGAACAGCGCCGGGAAAGGCGCTTCGGCGGGCAGCAGGCGCATGAGCAGTTCGTTGAGGTACAACCCGCTGAACAGGGCATCGCCATGCAGCCAGGCGGCGATGCCAGCGCTGTCCATGCGCCCGACATTCTTCAGCTCGCCACGCCCGCGCAGCTCCAGTTCCAGCGGCACGAACGGCCGCACCAGGCTGCCACCCTTGCCACGCGCACGGCGCAGCACGGCACGCATGCGGCCCTGCGGGGTGAAGAAGTCCACCAGCGCGCTGGTTTCCTTGTAGGCACGGCTGTGCAGCACGTAGGCTGGCTGGCCGACAGGTTGTTCCATAAACGTTCTCTAAATGCCCCAGACAACTGTGGGAGCGGGTTTACCCGCGAATGCGATGGTGAACCCACTGACGCATTCGCGGGTAAACCCGCTCCCACAGAGTAACCTGAGCCGTCAGGCGAATTTACAGGTCGCCGTAGCCCAGCGAGCGCAGGGCGCGCTCGTCATCGGACCAGCCGCCTTTCACCTTGACCCACAGGTTGAGCATGACCTTGGAGTCGAACAGCACCTCCATGTCCTTGCGCGCCTCGGAGCCGATGCGCTTGATGCGCTCGCCCTTGTCGCCAATGATGATCTTCTTCTGGCCATCGCGCTCGACCAGGATCAGCGCGTGGATGTGCAGCACGTGGCCCTGCTGCTTGAATTCTTCAATTTCCACGGTGATCTGGTACGGCAATTCCGCACCCAGCTGGCGCATGATCTTTTCGCGCACCAGTTCGGCGGCCAGGAAGCGGCTGCTGCGGTCGGTGATCTGATCTTCGGGGAAGAAGTGTTCGTTCTCGGGCAGGTGCTTGGCGATCTGTGCTTCCAGCGCCTGCAGGTTGTGCCCCTGCTGCGCGGAGATAGGCATCACTTCGGCGTTCGGCAACTGCTCCTGGAGCCATTGCAGGTGCGGGATCAGTTCGGCCTTCTCTTCCATGCGGTCGGTCTTGTTGACCGCGATGATCAGTGGGCCCGTCACGTACTGCACGCGCTCCAGCACCAGTTGGTCCTCGTCGGTCCATTTGGTGCGGTCGACCACGAAGATCACCACGTCGACGTCCTTCAGGGCCGCCGAGGCATTGCGGTTCATGTAGCGGTTCAAGGCCTTGTCATTGGCCTTGTGCATACCGGGGGTATCGACGTAGATCGCCTGCACGTCACCCTCGGTCTTGATGCCGAGCATGTTGTGGCGGGTGGTCTGCGGCTTGCGCGAGGTGATCGCCAGCTTCTGGCCGAGGATGTGGTTGAGCAGGGTCGACTTGCCCACGTTCGGGCGGCCGACAATGGCCACATAGCCGCAGCGGGTCGGGTTGCTATCAGTCATTGCCATTCTCCACGCCCAGGGCGATCAGTGCAGACGCGGCGGCGACTTGCTCGGCGATACGCCGGCTAACGCCCTGGCCACGGCTCTTGTTGTTCAGCAGCACCACTTCGCATTCGACGAAGAAGGTCCGGCAATGCGGTTCGCCCTGGATATCCACCACTTCGTAACGCGGCAGCTCACAGCTGCGCGACTGCAGGAACTCCTGCAGGCGGGTTTTCGGGTCCTTGTTGGTATCGACCAGGGTCAGGCCTTCGAATTCATCGGCCAGCCAGGCCAGCACGCGCTCCCGGGCCGTTTCCATGTCGGCGTCCAGGTAGATGGCGCCAATCAGCGCCTCCAGGGCGTCGGCCAGGATCGACTCGCGGCGGAAACCACCGCTCTTGAGCTCACCCGAGCCCAGGCGCAGGTGATCGCCCAGGTCGAAACCACGGGCCAGGCGGGCCAGGGTCTCACCCTTGACCAGGCGCGCGCGCAGGCGCGACAGCTGGCCTTCGCGGGCCTGCGGGAAGCGCTCGAACAGCGCTTCGCCGGCGATGAAGTTGAGAATGGCGTCACCGAGAAACTCCAGGCGCTCATTGTTGCGCCCGGCGTAGCTGCGATGGGTCAGTGCCAGGAGCATCTGGTCCTGGTTCTTGAAGGTATAACCGAGCTTTCGCTCCAGACGGGCAAGGGGAGCACTCATGCAGCCACCCGTTCGTTGTTCAACGCGTTGTTCAAATCAACATCCTGAAAGACTGTTTGGCTGTGGCCCGCCGCGATGTGCGACGAATCTCCCGATCCCTGAGAACACAGCCTATGTCAGAAATGCATTCGGCGCTGCCTGCAGGCCAGCGCCGATGGGTATCAATGGATCAGACCGACCCGCGACAGGTTGGGCAGGTGGCTGAGCTTGGGCTCTGGCCAGCTCATCCACACCGCGAAGGCCTTGCCGACGATGTTCCGGTCGGGAACCATGCCGTGCAGTTCCTTCGGGATGTTCGGGTCATCCCAGTAACGGCTGTCGTTGGAGTTGTCGCGGTTGTCGCCCATCATGAAGTAATGGCCTGCCGGCACGGTCCATTGCTGGTCCGGCGGCATGCGATAACGGCTCATTTCCTTGCGAATCAGGTGTTCGGCCTCGCCGAGCTTTTCCTTGTACAGCTCGGCGCTGCCCAAAGTGCCCGGCTCGGTGCCCACCAGTTGTTCGGCAATCGGCTGGCCGTTGACGAACAACCGCTTGTCGCTGGTGTAGCGCACCTGGTCGCCCGGCAGGCCGACCACACGCTTGATGTAGTTGACGTTCGGGTCGCTAGGGTAGCGGAACACCATCACATCACCGCGTTGCGGGTCACCCACCTCGATGACCTTCTTGTCGATCACCGGCAGGCGAATGCCGTACGAGAACTTGTTCACCAGGATGAAGTCGCCCACTTCCAGGGTCGGTTTCATCGACCCCGAAGGGATCTGGAACGGCTCGACCAGGAACGAACGCAGCACCAGCACGATGAACAGCACCGGGAAGAACGACTTGCCGTACTCGACCAGCAACGGCTCCTTGCCCAGGCGCTCGACCACCGCCATCTCGGGCTGGCTGACGCTGCCCTGGTAGTTGGCGATTGCCGCACGCCGGCGCGGGGCCAGGAACAGCAGGTCGATCAAGCCCAGCAGGCCGCAGACGAAGACGGCGATGACTAGCAACAGCGGGAAATTTAGCGACATAGGACCTAGCTATCCAACCTGAGCACGGCGAGGAAGGCTTCCTGTGGAATTTCCACGTTACCCACCTGTTTCATGCGTTTCTTACCGGCCTTCTGCTTCTCCAGCAGCTTCTTCTTACGGCTGACGTCGCCACCGTAGCACTTGGCCAGTACGTTCTTTCTGAGCGCCTTGACGGTTGTCCGCGCAATGATCTGGCCGCCGATAGCTGCCTGGATCGCCACGTCGAACATCTGCCGAGGGATCAGTTCCTTCATCTTTTCGGTCAACGCACGGCCCTTGTAGGCCGCGTTGTCGCGGTGCACGATCAATGCCAAGGCATCGACCTTGTCGCCGTTGATCAGTACGTCCAGCTTGACCAGATTGGCCGACTGGTAGCGATCGAAATGATAGTCCAGCGAAGCATAGCCGCGGCTGGTGGACTTGAGGCGGTCGAAGAAGTCCAACACCACTTCGTTCATCGGCAGGTCGTAGCGCACCTGCACCTGGCTACCGAGGAACTGCATGTCGCGCTGCACGCCACGCTTCTCGATGCACAGGGTGATGACGTTACCCAGGTGCTCCTGCGGCACCAGGATGGTGGCGGTGACGATCGGCTCGCGGAAATCGGCGACCGCCGAGACGTCCGGCAGCTTCGACGGGTTGTCGACGGTGATGGTCTCGCCGGTTTTCAGTTCCAGCTCATAGATCACGCTTGGCGCGGTGGTGATCAGGTCCAGGTCGTATTCGCGCTCCAGGCGCTCCTGGATGATCTCCATGTGCAGCATGCCGAGGAAGCCGCAACGGAAGCCGAAGCCCAGGGCGTCGGAGCTTTCCGGCATGTATTGCAGCGACGAGTCGTTCAGCGTCAGCTTCTGCAGCGCATCGCGGAAATCCTCGAAGTCGTCGGAGCTGACCGGGAACAGGCCGGCGTAGACCTGCGGCTGAATCTTCTTGAAGCCTGGCAGCACTTCGACCTCAGGGGTCGCGGACAGGGTCAGGGTGTCACCGACCGGGGCACCGTGGATGTCCTTGATGCTGGCGATGATGAAGCCCACTTCGCCGGCCTTCAGGTCAGCGGTCTGGGTGTGCTTCGGGGTAAACACGCCCACGCTGTCGACCAGGTGCACCTTGCCGGTGGACTTGACCAGGATCTTGTCGCCTTTCTTGACGCGACCGTGTCGCACGCGCACCAGCGAGACCACGCCCAGGTAGTTGTCGAACCAGGAGTCGATGATCAGCGCCTGCAGCGGCGCCTCGATATCGCCTTCCGGCGCGGGAATGGTCTGCACCAGGCGCTCGAGCACTTCGTCCACGCCCATGCCGCTCTTGGCACTGCAGGCCACGGCGTCGGTGGCGTCGATGCCGATGATCTTCTCGATCTCGTCCTTGACGCGATCCGGATCGGCCTGGGGCAGGTCCATCTTGTTCAGTACCGGCATGACCTCAAGGCCCTGCTCGATGGCGGTATAGCAGTTGGCCACGGACTGGGCCTCGACGCCCTGGCCGGCATCCACCACCAGCAGTGCGCCCTCACAGGCCGCCAGCGAACGCGAGACTTCGTAGGTGAAGTCGACGTGGCCAGGAGTATCGATGAAGTTCAGCTGGTAGACCTTGCCGTCCTGCGCCTTGTAGTTGAGCGTGACGCTGTGGGCCTTGATGGTGATACCGCGCTCACGCTCCAGGTCCATGGAATCGAGCACCTGGGCTTCCATCTCGCGTGCCGACAGGCCACCGCACATCTGGATGAAACGGTCGGCCAGCGTCGACTTGCCATGGTCGATGTGGGCGATGATGGAGAAATTGCGGATATGACTCAAATCACTCACGGGTCAACACTCGAAAAGGCTGCGAGCCGGACGCCCGCCGAAAAATAGCCGGGAATTGTACCTTAAGCCGCAGCAGGCTGCCACGCCATCCAGCCGTTGGTGAACATGGTTGCCTGACAGAGGTGCTACCTGACATTTCTGCCAGTACTCACCGCATCGGGAGTCGACCATCCTTGCCAATCTCTCGAACAAGGTGACCAGCATGCCCGAACAACACATGACACCGGGGGATTACGACCCTGCATTTGGAATGAATGGCAGGGCCGAGCTCCCTTCGTTCCATGGCGCTTCAATAGGCCGAAACCTGACTGGCATGGCGCTACAAGGGAGCAGCCTGCTTGTCAGCGCGCTTGCCTTTGACTCCTCCGGGGGGCGTCATTTTGCCCTGACCCGCTTTACCGCAAACGGTTCAGTTGACAACGACTTTGCACAGGGCGGCGTGATCGTTGGCCGTTACGTGATCGACGAGCATGCATCGACTGAAGCGCTAACGGTACTGGCTGACCAACGCTTCACAGTGCTGGGATGGAGTGCCCCTACCTCGAATCTGCTGGCAAAGCCCAGGCTCACCTGTTACGACCGCGATGGCCGAGGAGGTGAACACCAGCTCCTGAGCGTGCCGCCGGATATGGGCATGGTGATTGGTAGCGGTCGCCTTACAAGCGATGGGCCATACCTCATGGTTTCCCTGAACCTCCAAAAGGCTCAAGGCGCGCGTGCCACGATGGCCAGGGTGTACCTGCGGGAACACTCCGGCCAGCCAGCAGCAGGGCTTCAGGAATTCATCGATATTCTACCGGACGCAGGCCAAATTGCTGTCGCCGGAATCGTTCAGTTGCCTGACGGGTTCGTGGTCAGCGGAACCCGCTCGCAGCAGGGGCAGCCCGCAGAAAGCTTTCTCGCTCGCTACCGCCACGACGGCGAGCTGGATTCAGCCTTCGGTGAAGGCGGCACAGTGTATTTCCGGGCTGAGGGTTTCGCTACCGAACTCAACGCGCTGCTAGCCAGGCCGGAAGGACAGCTGCTGGTCGCCGGTAAAGCGACAAACGGAGACAATTCATCACAAGCACTGCTCTGGCAGTTCGATGCCAGTGGCGCGAAGGACCCGACATTTAACGACGGTGCACCGATCCTGGACGACTCAGGCTTTACAGATTGGCGTGCAGTGGCCATCGATGGGCAACATCGGCTGTTTGCGTTCGGCCTGGGCAGGAGCCTGGAAAACCGTCGCTATCTTGCGGATGGCTCCATTGATACATCCTTCCGACCGATCAATGATCTTGTCGGCATTCCCGATGCCATGACTTGCCTGGACAACGGGCAGCGCACTGTGATCGGTTTCAACTCAACCGCAGTTGCTGGATACCTCGGCACGTTGATGTCCATTTTCAACTGAGCCCCCTGAATGACAAAGCCCGGCGCTCACGCACCGGGCCTGTCAAGCCGGACAATGCCTGCGAAGGCAACTACACCTTATTCAGCCAGCTTGAAGGTAATGAAGCTGGCACGGCCCTGACGCAGCACACGCATCGACACCGAACGGTTCTTCGGCAGTTCCTTGGCGATTTCGGTGAATTCCTTGGCCGAACCGATAGCCTGGTTGTTCAGGTGGCTGATCACGTCACCTGGACGCAGGCCGATCATCGCGGCCGGGCCATCCTGGACTTCCTTGATGAGCACGCCACCCTTGAGCTCCAGGGCTTTCTTCTGCTCGGCGGTCAGGTCGGCAACCGAGACGCCCAGGCGGTTGCTGCTACGCTCGGCGCTGCCTTCGGCGCCGGTACCGATGTCAGCGTCTTCGTCGGGCAGTGCGCCAACGCTGATGTCGAGGTTCTGGCGCTTGCCATTGCGGATGATCTCCAGTTTGGCCTTTTCGCCATCCTTGAGGCTGCCGACCAGATGCGGCAGGTCGGCCGACATGATGATCGGCTGGCCGTTCATGCTCAGGATCACGTCACCCACCTGCAGGCCGCCCTTGGCTGCAGGGCCGTTTTCCAGCACCTGGGCCACCAGGGCACCGGCCGGCTTGTCCAGGCCGAACGACTCAGCCAGGTCCTTGTTGACCTCCTGGATCACCACGCCCAGCCAGCCGCGGCTGACCTTGCCGTCTTTCTTCAGCTGATTGGAGACATCGATCGCCACATCGATCGGGATGGCGAACGAAAGGCCCATGAAACCACCGGAGCGGGTGAATATCTGCGAGTTGATACCCACTACTTCGCCATTCATGTTGAACAGCGGGCCGCCGGAGTTGCCGGGGTTGATGGCCACGTCCGTCTGGATGAACGGTACGTAGGTGTCATTGGGCAGGGTACGGCCCTTGGCACTGACGATACCTTTGGTCACCGAATGGTCAAAGCCGAACGGCGAACCGATGGCCAGCACCCACTCGCCCACCTTGAGCTTCTCGGAATCACCCAGCTTGACGGTCGGCAGGTTCTTGCCCTCGACCTTGAGCAGGGCCACGTCGGTGCGCGGGTCGGTGCCGACCAGTTTGGCCTGCAGCTCGCTGCGGTCCGACAGGCGGACGATGATCTCGTCGGCATCGGCTACCACGTGGTTGTTGGTCAGTACGTAACCATCACTGGAAATGATGAAGCCCGAACCCAGCGACTGGGCCTCGCGCTGGCGGTCGCCACGCGGTGAGCGCGGTTGCTGCGGCATGTTGCGCTCGAAGAACTCGCGGAACATCGGCGGCAGGCCTTCCAGGTCGGGCATCTGCCCGGCGGCCATGCGGCGGTCCGGCAGTTTCTGCTTGGTACTGATGTTGACCACGGCTGGCGAGGCCTGCTCGACCAGGGTCGTGAAGTCCGGCAGGGCTTCCTCGGCCTGGGCGCTGAGCACCTGGCCGAGCATCAGCACGGCGGCGAACATCGATAGGTAGGATTTCAAGCGTGGTATTGACATACGGCTCCCGTCACAACGAGCGGTAGTTTAGAAAGGCCCCTGCACAAAACAGGAAAGGCCAGGCTCCTAGAAGCCTGACCTATAGAAAATTTGCCGATGGATTGCAAATGACAATGCTTTAATTTCATTTCAGCGGCATGTCCGCACGCCTTGGCATGGCCTGCACGCCATGCCCGCAAATGCACGCCATCACTGGCGCGCCTGGTCATCCTGGGGGCGCATCGACAGCGCCACACGCTCTGCGGTACCCAGCGGAATCTCGCCGACCACAGTGACCATGACCTTGCCTTTGGGCGTGTTCAGCCGACGCGAGACCGCCGAGGTCGGGCCAAGCTGGGTGCGCATGTCGGTCCCGCCCTCATCCTTTACCGGCTCGAGGAACACCGAGAAGCGCGCCAGGCCATCGTCATACATCAGGCTGCTGACCGTGCTGTCATTCTTGGGGTCGCGGCGTACCGAGCTGTTGACCAGCTCGAAGCCGGGCGGCAGCCAGTCCGAACGCCAGCCGGCGACCGTGTCGTTGGCGGCAGCAGCCACATGCTGCACCGGCTTGCATGCAGCACTGGCGCGCAGGTCATCATCGCTGGGTGCGTCAGTATCGAGACGGGTCATCTGGAAGCGCTCCAGCAACTGCCCTTTGTCGTTGATCATCAACGAGCGCAGCGGCAGGCCAGTAGTGCGGTCCAGGTGCAATTCGAAGGCATAGCGGTGCTGGTCGCGCGGGGTGAGCGTCACGATCACGGCATCGCGCCCGGCGACCCGTGACTTGCCCGCCACGCTCAAGTCATACCAGCCCATCAGTTTCAGCGGATCAAGTACACGCTGCGTAGTGTTCGGGGGCGTCGTCACTCCACTGACCAAGGCCCCGCTGACGCACTCCACCTTGCCATCCACGCGCACGATCTCCTGAGCGGCACCATCGAGCTGCAACAGCCGCTCGCTGACCTTGCCGTCGTCGACCCTGTGCCAGATCTCGTGGGAAGAGAAACTGCCGTTCCGTTCGTAGACAAAAGAGCCTTGGTAGCTCTGCTTTTGCTCGGCCTGTGCCAGCTTGCTCAGCCACTCGCTCGCCTCGGGCGAAGAATTGGCCGCCAATGCTGGCACCGTCACGCAGCTGCCAATCAGCAGCGACAGGAGAGGTAGCGCGCGCATGATCCTCCTTACTTAACGGTTTTCCAGGCTGGCGGCGCGGGCATACGGCAATGCGGTTTCAGTGCCCTTGAGCGCAGATTCCTGGGCATGCTGGCGCAGGTAGCCTGGCAGACGCTGGTCCCAGCCGGCCTGGTTCTGCAGCACGCCGTTGGCCATCGGCCCGGTCGGTTGCTCACTGCTCTCACTATAGCCTGCCAAAACGGCAGGGCCTTGTGCTTGTGGCACACTCAGGCCTTGCTGGGCAGGTTGCTGGGCAGCAAGCTCGGCGCCAGTGATCTCGTCCTGGTTGTACATGCGCACACCGGCCAGCACGGCTACGGTGACCGAGGCAGCTACCGCCAGGCGGCCAATGCTGCGCCATGGCCCTTTCTTGGCCTTGGCCGGCACGGCTTCGTCAGCCAGCGCTGCAGACACCGCCGAGGCGATATCCAGGTTAGGCAGCAGCAGCTCCTTGTGCATGGCTGCGCGGGCAACCTGGTAACGCGACCAGGTGGCACGGGTTTCAGCATCGTCTACGGCGTTCAACACACGACGCAGTTCAAGCTCGTCCGCTTCGTTATCCATCACCGCGGACAGCGATTCCTGCAAAGCTTCACGACTCATGGCGGTTCCTCTCTTGGCTGTCGCCGCTGTCTCAGGTTTCCTGCAGCAAAGGTTGCAGGGCTTTGTCTATTGCCTCCCGAGCGCGGAAGATTCGAGAGCGCACGGTACCCACCGGACATTGCATGACACTGGCAATGTCTTCGTAACTCAGCCCGTCGAACTCGCGCAGGGTCAGCGCCGTGCGCAGGTCTTCAGGCAGTTGCTGGATGGTGCGATGGACAGTGCCTTCGATTTCATCCCGCAACAACGAGCGCTCTGGGGACTCGAGATCCTTGAGACCATGATCGCCGTCGTAAAACTCCGCATCCTCGGAGCTCACATCACTGTCTGGCGGCCGTCTTCCACGGGACACCAGGTAGTTCTTCGCCGTGTTGATGGCGATGCGGTACAGCCACGTATAGAACGCACTGTCTCCGCGGAAGTTGCCAAGCGCACGGTAGGCCTTGATGAAGGCTTCCTGTGCTACATCCTGGGCCTCGTGGGTGTCGTGAACGAACCGCACGATCAACCCGAGAATCTTGTGCTGATACTTCAGCACCAACAGATCGAACGCTCGCCTGTCACCACGCTGAACGCGCTCGACAAGCTGCTGATCCTCTTCCTGGGTTAGCATGAACACTCCTCAGTGAACTCGAAGGAGCGTTGCATCAGCCATCGTTCAGGCTTGCAACCATAGACTCGGGCTTTGCGCAAAAGTTCTCCCCTCCAAGCAAGTTTCCTGCAGCCCTTGGTCGGCTTGCACGAAAGACGCGGCACGGTCACGGCCGGCTACGTCGATAATCAGGTTTCGAGTACGCAGGGACAGCCCGGACAGGCCTGCCGCCCTGCGTCGCCGCGGCAAGTTGTGGCGCGTGGGCAGCCTTCATAGGATTTCCGGCCATGTCGGAAAGTTCCCACAAAGGTTGTCGCGACCAGGCAAGTGGCATGGAAATTGGCCACCCGGGGCTGCTATAAAGGCAACCCGGCCAGCTTTTACGATAGTTTCACAATGCCATCGGCGCGTGACTATTGTGCCGCGCCCCTTCCAAAGAATACTAGTGTCCCGACATGAGCCAACAATTCCAACATGATGTCCTGGTGATCGGCAGCGGTGCCGCCGGTCTCAGCCTGGCACTGAACCTCCCCAGCCACCTTCGAGTCGCCGTACTCAGCAAGGGCGACCTGGCCAACGGCTCGACCTTCTGGGCCCAAGGCGGTGTCGCGGCGGTGCTGGACAATACCGATACCGTGCAGTCGCATGTCGAGGACACCCTCAATGCCGGCGGCGGCCTTTGCCATGAAGACGCCGTGCGCTTTACCGTCGAGCACAGCCGCGAGGCTATCGAGTGGCTGATCGAGCAAGGCGTGCCCTTTACCCGCGACGAGCACTACAGCGTCGACGACGGCGGCTTCGAGTTCCACCTGACCCGCGAAGGCGGGCATAGCCACCGGCGCATCATCCACGCCGCCGACGCCACCGGCGCAGCCATCTTCACCACGCTGCTGGAGCAGGCCCGCAAACGCCCGAATATCCAGTTGCTGGAGCAGCGCGTGGCGGTCGACCTGATCACCGAACGCCGCCTCGGCCTGCCCGGCGAGCGCTGCCTGGGTGCCTACGTGCTCGACCGCAACACCGGCGAGGTGGACACCTTCGGTGCGCGCTTCACCGTGCTGGCCACTGGCGGTGCGGCCAAGGTGTACCTGTATACCAGCAATCCCGACGGTGCCTGCGGCGACGGCATCGCCATGGCTTGGCGGGCTGGCTGCCGGGTGGCGAATCTGGAGTTCAACCAGTTTCACCCGACTTGCCTGTACCACCCACAGGCCAAGAGTTTCCTGATCACCGAAGCCCTGCGTGGCGAAGGTGCCCTGCTGCGCCTGCCCAATGGCGAACGCTTCATGCCACGCTTCGACCCGCGCGAAGAACTGGCGCCGCGCGACATCGTGGCCCGCGCCATCGACCACGAGATGAAGCGCCTGGGCGTGGACTGCGTATACCTGGATATCACCCACAAGCCGGTCGACTTCATCAAGAGCCACTTTCCCACCGTGTACGAGCGCTGCCTGGCCTTCGGCATCGACATCACCCGTCAGCCGATCCCGGTGGTGCCAGCGGCGCACTACACCTGCGGAGGGGTGATGGTCGACGACCGCGGCCACACCGACGTGCCGGGCCTGTATGCCATTGGCGAAACCAGCTTCACCGGCCTGCACGGCGCCAACCGCATGGCTAGCAACTCGCTGCTGGAATGTTTCGTCTATGGCCGTGCCGCCGCCGCCGACATCCAGGCGCACCTGGATGAGGTGACCATGCCCAAGGCCCTGCCCGGCTGGGACGCCAGCCAGGTCACCGACTCGGACGAGGACGTGATCATTGCGCACAACTGGGACGAACTGCGGCGCTTCATGTGGGACTACGTCGGCATCGTGCGAACCAGCAAGCGCCTTCAGCGAGCGCAGCACCGCATTCGCCTGCTGCTGGACGAAATCGACGAGTTCTACAGCAACTACAAAGTCAGCCGCGACCTGATCGAATTGCGCAACCTGGCGCAGGTGGCCGAGTTGATGATCCTGTCGGCCATGCAGCGCAAGGAAAGCCGCGGACTGCATTACACCCTGGATTACCCGGGGATGCTGGACGAGGCCAAGGACACCATTCTCAGCCCGATCTGAAATCGGCGTCGCGGCCTTCGCGGGCCCGCCCGCTCCCACAGGATTCCCACTGCCTTGCAGCCTTGCGCAGTACCTGTGGGAGCGGGCCAGCCCGCGAAGAAGTCAATTCGGTAGGGCTTTATGCCCGGCCCACCCCTGCCCACCTGCGCCGGCTGAATTTCAACCGCACCCGCAAGCGCCTGTGCTCATCAGCCCCCAGCGCATCCCGTGGCACGCATTGGCTCTCCCCCAACCAGCGCCCCGCCCGCACAAAGCGCAACACCACCAGCGCCGGCAACGCCACGCTGTCCCGGCACAAGCGCACCGGCTGCCAGCCACGGGCACGGCTGAACACCTGCCAGCCGCGCACATCACGGCGCAGGCCGACAACGGCATGCTCATGCGTCAGCAGAATACGTCGGGGAATGGCCCAGCCAGCGTGGGCAATACAGGCGGCGACAACTGCAAGGGCCGACCACCCGGGCAGCGGGCTCGCCCATACGGCGAACCACGCCAGTACCTGGCAACCCAGGTAGGCCGCCAGCAGCAGGCGCGAGCCTTGCCAGCGGCACTCGAAGCACTCACTTGGGCTGGACACGGTCCAGGATGATGCGGACCATGCGCTGCAGCTCCGGGTCTTCGGACTCGGTGCGCTCCATGAACCAGCCGAACATGTCCTGATCCTCGCAGCTCAACAGACGCACGTAGAGTTCGCGGTCGGTTTCGTTGAGCGTGGGGTAGACTTCCTGGGTGAAAGGCACCAGCAGTACGTCCAGTTCCAGCATGCCGCGGCGGCTGTGCCAGAAAAGCCGGTTGAGTTCAGTTTGTTCGACCATGGGGCCCTCCTCGAATGGCCCGCCAGTATACAGCCAGGCGAGCGAAGCGACACCGGGCGTTGGTCTAGTCAACTACCTATTTTGTTACCGGCGTTCTATGATGGCCGCCAGTCTTTAGCCACCGCGATGACCCATGGCCGATTCCGCTTTCTTCTGCCCCCTGTCCCACGAGGGCATCCTCGCCGTCCGCGGCTCCGATGCAGGCAAGTTCCTGCAAGGCCAGCTGACCTGCAACATCAACTACCTCAGCCCGGAACACGCCAGCCTCGGCGCCCGCTGCATGGTCAAGGGGCGCATGCAGTCGAGTTTCCGCATCCTGCCCGAAGGCAACGGCTACCTGCTGGCCATGGCCAGCGAGCTGCTCGACGCCCAGCTGGCCGACCTCAAGAAGTACGCCGTGTTCTCCAAGGCCACGCTGACCGATGAAAGCGCTGCCTGGGCACGCTTCGGCCTGCAAGGCGGCGATGCGGCGCTGCAGGCCCTGGGGCTCGATGTGCCTGCGGCAGCCGGTAGCACCGTGCGCCACGACGGGTTGATCGCCATCGCCGTGTCCGCCGACCGCGTTGAACTGTGGGTACCGGCAGACAACGCCGACCGCGTTCGCCAGGCGCTGGCCACCGCGCTGCCCGAAGGCAGCCTGGATAACTGGCTGCTGGGGCAGATTCGCGCCGGTATCGGCCAGGTCATGGGGCCGACCCGCGAGCTGTTCATCCCGCAGATGATCAACCTGCAGGCCGTCGACGGCGTCAGCTTCAAGAAAGGCTGCTACACCGGTCAGGAAATCGTTGCCCGCATGCAGTACCTGGGCAAGCTCAAGCGCCGCCAGTACCGCCTGGCACTGGACCAGCAGGCCATTCCGGCCCCGGGCGTCGAGATCTTCTCGCCCACCCATGGTTCGTCGGTCGGTGAAGTGGTCATTGCTGCCAGCAACGGCACAGGCTGCGAACTGCTCGCGGTGCTCAGCGCCGAAGCGGTGGAAGACGACAACCTGCACCTGGGCAGCCTCGAAGGCCCACGCCTGCAGGTGTTGACCCTGCCCTACGAACTGGACCGCGACCGGGAAATCCAGCGCTGACCAGCCTGCCCCGCCTACATGGCGGGGCCGCACCACCACTGCGGTAGACACGCCCATGAACAAGCTGGCCGAGATGGTTCAAGCACAGTTGCTCGATGCCATCGAAAAGGATGACCTGGTCCTGCCGACCCTGCCCGAGGTTGCCTTGAGCATCCGCGAGGCGGCGGAAGACAGCGAGATCAGCGTAGCGGCCCTGAGCAAGGTGATCGGTCGCGATGCGGCCCTTTCAGCGCGCCTGATCAAAGTCGTCAACAGCCCACTGCTGCGCGCGGCGGTCGAGGTCACCGACCTGCACACCGCCATCACGCGGCTGGGCATCAACTACAGCTGCAACCTGGCCATTGGCCTGGTGATCGAGCAGATTTTCCACGCACGGGCGCCGGCTGTGGAGCAGAAGTTACGCGATATCTGGGCCAACAGCCTGGATGTGGCGGGCATCAGCTACGAAATCTGCCGGCGCTTTACACAACTCAAACCCGACCAGGCCACCCTCGGCGGGCTGGTCAACCAGATTGGCGCGCTGCCGGTACTGATCTACGCCGAAGAGCACAACGAACTGCTGTCGGACCCAGTGTGCCTGCATTATGTGATCGAGCAGATCCAGCCAGTGCTGGGCGACAAGATCCTCAAGGCCTGGGAGTTTCCGGAGCAACTGGTCAACCTGCCGAGCCAGGTGCAGGACCTGGACCGGCAGACCGACAACATCGACTACATCGACATCGTGCAGATCGCCCGCTGCATCAGCCAGCGAGGCCGCCACCGACCGCTGGCGGCACTGCCGGCATACCGCCATCTGGGCCTGCCGTACGGCACCGAGCTTGAAGTGGGTGAACTGATCGAGGCGCGGAGCATGTTGCGCTGACCGACAGCGCCCTCTTCGCGGGTAAACCCGCTCCTACAGGGACCGCGCCGCTGCTGAAGGCTGCGCTGTACCTGTAGGAGCGGGTTCACCCGCGAAAGGGCCGGTACAGGCAACACATCAATCCGCGATAAAACTCACCCGCACCCGCAACCCGCCCTTCGCACCGTCATGCAGGCTCACCTGTGCCAGGTGCGCCCGGCAGATCTCGCCGACAATCGCCAATCCAAGCCCACTGCCCTGCGCACTGCGCCGGTAGAAGCGCTCGAATACCCGCTCACGCTCGGCCTCGGGAATCCCCGGTCCGTCATCCTCCACCTCCAGTACCGCCGGCGCCAGCACTCGCAAGATCACGTTGCCGCCAGCCGGCGTATGCGCCAAGGCATTGTCCACCAGGTTGCTCAACAGCTCGTTGAGCAGCGTCGGCTCCCCCTTCAGCCACACCGGCGCCTCGGCCTCCAGGGCCAGCGCCACCCCGCGTTTGTGCGCCAGCGGTGCCATGGCCATGCCCAGCTCACGAGCCAACTGACTCAGGTCCAGGCGCTGCGCGCCGCCTTCTGCAATCGCCCGCGCACCGTTCTCGACCCGCGCCAGCGACAGCAGCTGGTTGGCCAGATGGGTCAGCCGGTCGGTGCCCTGGGCCGCGGACTCCAGTGTCTGCCGCCACTCCTGCGGCTCGGTCGAACGCAGGCCCAGCTCGACCCGCGCCTTCAGCGCGGCCAGCGGCGTGCGCAACTCGTGGGCAGCGTCCGCGATGAACTGCGCCTGGCGCTCGAACTGGCCGCGCAAACGCTCAGTGAAATGGTTCAAAGCCCGCACCAGCGGGCCCAGCTCCCGCTGCACCTGCACCACCGGCAAGGCCCGCAGGTCGTCCGGCTGGCGCTCTTCCACCGCCGTGCGCAGGCGCTCCAGCGGCCGCAACGCGGCACTCACGGCAAACCACACCATCACCAGCGCGCCCAGCGCCAGCATCCCCAGGCGCAGCAGGGTATCGGCCATCAGGCCACGGGCCATGCGCACCCGCGCTTCCTCGGTCTCGGCCACACGGATTTCCGCCATGCCGTTCATGTTCGGCTCGCTCACCGGCTTCAGCAGGCTGACCACGCGCACGTCCTGGCCCAGGTAGGTGGCATTGTAGAACCGCGCCAGCGCCGGATAGTCGTCGGTACGCGGCGTGCCCGGCGGCGGCGCTGGCAGGTTCTCGTAGCCGGAAATCAGCCGCTGCTGGATGTCCAGCACCTGGTAGTAGATGCGCCCGGCACTGTCGTAGGCGAAGGTGTCCAGGGCCACGTAGGGCACATCCGCGCTCAGCGAACCGTCACGCTGGGACAGGCCTGCGGCAATCGTCCTTGCCGAGGCCAGCAGGGTCCGGTCGTAGGCAGTATCGGCGGCCTCGCGGCCGTTCCAGTAGGCGCTCAGGCCGCTGGCCAGCATCAGCACCACCAGCAGTAAGGCCAGGTTGCCGAGCAAGCGCCCACGCAGGCTGCCGTTGTCACGCATCGCGGTGCTCGAGCAGGTAGCCCAGGCCACGGAAGGTGACAATCGCCACCGGGTGGCCGTCGAGCTTCTTGCGCAGGCGGTGGATGTAGATTTCGATGGCATCGGGGCTGGCTTCTTCGTCCAGGCCGAACACCTGGGCGGCCAGTTGCTCCTTGCTCATCACCCGGCCCGGGCGGGCGATCAGCGCTTCCAGTACGCTTTGTTCGCGAGAAGTCAGTGTCAGGTTGTCGCCACCCAAGGTGAAGCGCCGGGTATCCAGGTCGTATACCAACGGCCCGCAGCGTTGCTGGCGCTCGCCACCGAGCACGCTGCGCCGTAACAGGGCCTTGACCCGTGCTTCCAGCTCGGTCAGCTCGAACGGCTTGGCCAGGTAGTCGTCAGCGCCCAGGTTCAGCCCATGAACCCGGTCCTTGACGTCGCTGCGCGCGGTCAGCATCAGCACCGGCAGGGTCTTGCCACGGCCGCGCAGGCGCGCCAGCACCTCGAAGCCATCCATGCGCGGCAAGCCGACATCCAGCACGGCCACGGCGTACTCCTCGCTGGCCAGGGCCAGGTCGGCGGCCACGCCGTCATGCAACACATCCACGGTCAGGCCATGGCTTTTCAAGGCCTGGGCCACGCTTTCAGCCAGTTGCAGGTGGTCTTCGACCAGCAGCACACGCATCGGATTCTCCCTGCTCGGGTGGGACGGTGGCGCGGAGTGTACCGCTGTCGGCAGGCCTGTGAAGCCCTGTCGACAAACCTTTCACGCTGAAAGGTTAGCGAAAGGTTGGTTACCTAGCATCGCACCACGGTCGCCCTACGCGCCGAAAAAAAGCACCAGCAAGGTGCAACGAATAAGAACAATAAACGGAGCCATCAGTGATGCTGTCATCGCAGCCGCAGGCGTTCGCGCCTACCCGTTCCTTTGCCGCACGCCCCTCCGCCATCGTCAGCGCCCTTGCGCTTGCCGGTGTCGCGCCGATGAGTCAGGCCGCCTTCTTCGAAGACAGCACGGCCACCTTCGAAACCCGCAACATGTACTTCAACCGCGATTTCCGCGACGGCACCAGTGCGCAGCAATCCAAGCGCGACGAGTGGGCCCAGGGCTTCATGCTCAACTTCGAGTCTGGCTACACCGATGGCACCGTGGGTTTCGGCCTGGATGCGCTGGGCATGCTCGGCATCAAGCTCGACTCCAGCCCCGACCGCACCGACACCGGCCTGCTGCCGACGCACGATGACGGCAAGGCCGCCGACGAGTACTCCAAACTCGGCCTGACCGGCAAGGTGAAGGTGTCGCAGACCGAACTGAAGATCGGCACTCTGATCCCCGAACTGCCGACCCTGCAGCCCAACGATGGGCGCATCCTGCCGCAAACCTTCGAAGGCGGCCTGCTGACTTCGAAGGAGGTCAAGGGCCTGACCTTCACCGGAGGCCGACTGGACAAGGCCAAGGACCGCAACGACACCAACTGGGAAGACCTGGCCCTGAACAACAAGAACGGCCGCTTCGGTGGCTCGTTCAACGCCGACAACCTGGACCTGGCCGGCCTCGACTACCAGTTCACCGATCGCATCACCGGCAGCTACCACTTTGCCCAGCTCGACGATATCTACCGCCAGCACTTCATCGGCATGGTCGCCACCCAGCCATGGGGCCCCGGCACCTTGGGCGCCGACCTGCGCCTGGCTGTGAGTGACGACGCCGGCGCCGCCAAGGCCGGCAACATCGACAACACCACCGTCAATGGCATGCTCAGCTACGCCCTGGGCGGGCACAAGGTCAGCGCCGCCTGGCAGCAATTGTCAGGCGACAGCGCCTTCCCGTACGTCGATGGTGCCGACCCGTACCTGGTCAACTTCGTCCAGATCAACGACTTCGCAGGCGCCGACGAGCGCTCCTGGCAGGCACGCTACGACTACAACTTCGCCGCGCTCGGCGTGCCCGGCCTGACCTTCATGACCCGCTACATCAGCGGCGACAACGTCAGCCGCGCCGCCGGTGGCGAGGGCAAGGAGTGGGAACGCGATACCGAAATGAAGTACGTGGTACAAAGCGGCCCGTTGAAGAACGTCGCCGTGCGCCTGCGCAACGCCACCTTCCGCTCCAACTTCGCCCGCGACGCGGACGAGGTGCGGCTGCTGGTGAGCTACAGCGTGGCGCTGTGGTAACCCCATAGCGATAACTTGATAACAACAACGCTCACGGAGAAAGACGATGACCTACTCACTGCGCCGCCTCGTCCTCGCTACCGGCTGCCTGCTGTTGGCCGGCAACGCCCTCGCTGCCGAACCGAAACGCCCCGAATGCATTGCCCCCGCCTCGCCCGGCGGCGGCTTCGACCTGACCTGCAAACTGGTGCAGAGCGCCCTGGTGCAGGAAAAAATCCTCACCAAGCCGATGCGCGTCACCTACATGCCCGGCGGTGTTGGTGCGGTGGCCTACAACGCCGTGGTCGCCCAGCGCCCGGCCGATGCCGGCACCCTGGTGGCCTGGTCCAGCGGTTCGCTGCTGAACCTGGCCCAGGGCAAGTTCGGCCGCTTCGACGAGAACGCGGTGAAATGGCTGGCCGCCGTCGGCACCAGCTACGGCGCCATCGCAGTGAAAAGCGACTCGCCCTACAAAACCCTCGACGACTTGGTCGCGGCGTTGAAGAAAGACCCGAGCAAGGTGGTGATCGGCTCCGGCGGTACCGTCGGCAGCCAGGACTGGATGCAGACCGCCCTGATTGCCAAGGCCGCCGGCATCAACCCGCGTGACCTGCGCTACGTCGCCCTGGAAGGTGGCGGCGAGATCGCCACGGCGTTGCTGGGCGGGCATATCCAGGTAGGCTCGACCGACATCTCCGACTCCATGCCGCACATTCAGAGCGGCAACATGCGCATCCTCGCGGTGTTCTCGGAAAAGCGCCTGGACGAGCCCGAGATGAAAGACATCCCCACCGCCAAGGAACAGGGTTACGACATCGTCTGGCCAGTGGTACGCGGCTTCTACCTGGGGCCAAAGGTGAGCGACGAGGAATACGCCTGGTGGAAGCAGTCATTCGACAAGATGCTGGCTTCGGAAGACTTCGCCAAGTTGCGTGACCAGCGCGAACTGTTCCCGTTCGCCATGACCGGTGCAGAGCTGGACGGCTATGTGAAGAAGCAAGTGGCTGATTACAAGACACTGGCCAGGGAGTTTGGCCTGATCCAGTAACACTGGCCGGAGTTACCACAATCCCTGCGGGAGCGGCCTTGTGTCGCGATAGGCCGCACAGCGGCCCCTGTCTCAGCCGATGCGATGCTTCAGACAGATCGCAGTGGCAGGTTTTGCGGCCGCTTCGCGCCCGATCGCGACGCAAGGCCGCTCCCACAGGATTTGCATCTCGCTTGCGTGATCCCAACGAGGATTCCTTCATGATCCTGCAACGCATCTTCGCCCTGGCCCTGCTGGCGGTGTGCTCCGCCCTGGCCGTGATGGCCTGGCCTTACCAGGCGGCGTTTTCCTATGAACCGGTGGGCCCGCGCGCCTACCCGCTGTTGACGCTCGGCCTGCTCGGCCTGGGCCTGCTGTACCTGGTGTTCCGCCCCACCCCCATCGTGCGCAAGGACGATGAACCGGAACTGGACCGCGAGACCCTGATCAAGATCGCCGCCTGCGTCGGCCTGCTGATCGTGTTCGCCAGCACCTTCGAAGCCCTGGGCTTCATCCTCAGCGCCATCCTGGTCGGCGTGCCCATGGCCCGCCTGTACGGCGGCCGCTGGCTGCACAGCGCCATCGTGGTGGCGGGCATGAGCCTGTTTCTCTACTGGCTGTTCGACCGCGTGATGGACGTGCCCCTGCCCCTTGGCCTGCTGAGCGTACTGGAGAACTGACACATGGATACCTTGAGCTACCTGGGCCAGGGCTTCGGCGTCGCCCTGTCCCCCTACAACCTGGTCACCGCCCTCACCGGCACGCTGATCGGTACCGTGGTCGGCCTGCTGCCGGGCCTGGGCCCGATCAACGGCGTGGCCTTGCTGATCCCCATCGCCTTCGCCCTCGGCCTGCCGCCGGAATCGGCGCTGATCCTGCTGGCAGCGGTGTACCTGGGCTGCGAGTACGGCGGACGTATCAGTTCGATCCTGCTGAACATCCCCGGCGAAGCCTCGACCGTGATGACCACTCTCGATGGCTACCCGATGGCCCGCAATGGTCTGGCTGGCGTAGCGCTGTCGCTGTCGGCCTGGAGTTCGTTCATCGGTGCGCTGATCGCCACCTGCGGCATGGTGCTGTTCGCACCGCTGCTGGCGAAATGGGCAATCGCCTTCGGCCCGGCGGAGTACTTCGTGCTGATGGTGTTCGCCATCGTCGCCCTCGGCGGCATGGCCGGCGACAAGCCGCTGAAAACCTTCATTGCCGCTTTGATCGGCCTGTTCCTGTCGGCAGTCGGCATCGATGCCAACAGTGGCGTGTACCGCTTCACCGGCGACAGCGTGCACCTGGCCGACGGCATCCAGTTCGTGGTACTGGTGCTGGGCCTGTTCTCCATCAGCGAAATCCTCCTGCTGCTGGAAAAGACCCACCATGGCCACCAGGCAGTCAAAGCCACCGGCCGCATGCTGTTCAACTTCAAGGAAGCGGCCTCGGTGTTCGTGGTCAACATCCGCTGCGGCCTGCTTGGCTTCATCATGGGTGTGCTGCCTGGTGCCGGTGCAACACTGGCGAGCGCCGTGGCCTACATGACCGAAAAACGCCTGGCGGGCGACAAGGGCAAGTTCGGCAAGGGCGACGCCCGCGGCCTGGCCGCACCGGAAACCGCCATCGGCGCCTCCTGCTGTGGCGCCCTGGTACCGATGCTGACCCTGGGCGTACCTGGCTCGGGCACCACCGCGGTGATGATCGGCGCGCTGACCTTGTACAACATCACCCCAGGCCCGCTGTTGTTCGAACAGCAGCCAGACATCGTCTGGGGCCTGATCGCCTCGCTGTTCGTCGCCAACATCATGCTGGTGATCCTCAACATCCCGATGATCCGCATCTTCACCCGCATCCTCGCCGTGCCAAACTGGGCGCTGGTACCGGTGATCGCCATCATCACCGCGATCGGCGTTTACGCCGTGCATGCCACTACCTTCGACCTGTTCCTGATGGTCGGTATCGGCATCATGGGCTATATCCTGCGCAAGCTGGACTTCCCGCTGTCGCCGATCCTGCTCGGTTTCATCCTCGGTGGGTTGATGGAGCAGAACCTGCGCCGGGCGCTGTCGATCTCCAACGGCGAACTGGGCATCCTCTGGTCGAGCCCGATCAGCATGTCGGTATGGGTACTGACCATTTGCATGCTGACCCTGCCGCTTCTGCGCATCTGGCGCAAACGCAGCCTGCAGCGCCGGGCGATGGCCGATGCCTGATCGCTCGTTGCCGTTGTTTGTCGCGACCGGGCTGGTCGGCCTTGCTGGCGGTTTTGCCGCCAGCAAGGTCGGCTGGCCTTTGCCGTGGATGGTCGGCTCGTTGCTGGCGATCATCCTGGTGCGCTGCCTGACACCCTGGCAGCTGCCGGAAATCCCCAATGGCCGCAAATGCGGGCAATGCATCATCGGTGTCGGCATTGGCCTGCACTTCACCCCGGCGGTGATCGAGCAGGTGGCCAGCCATTTCGCACTGATCTTCTTCGGCGCGCTGTTCACCACCTTGTCCAGCGTGATCAGCGTATGGCTGCTGCGGCGCACCGGTGAAGACCGTGCCACGGCGTTCTTCGCCAGCATGCCGGGCGGTTCGGGGGAGATGGTCAACCTTGGCGCCCGCAATGGCGCAGTGCTCAGCCAGGTGGCGGCGGCGCAAAGCCTGCGCGTACTGGCGGTGGTACTGTGCGTGCCGGCGCTGTTCAAGTTCCTGCTGGGCGACGGGGTACCGCTGAATCACACCGGCAGTGTGAGCTGGGGCTGGCTGGCGCTGATTGCACCGCTGGGCGTTGCCGTCGCCCTGCTGTGGCAGCGCTTGCGCCAGCCCAACCCGTGGTTGTTCGGGCCATTGTTGGTCGCAGCCACCGTGAGCCTGGCCGGCGACCTGCAGATAACCCTGCCCAATGGCGCCAGCCAGATCGGCCAGTGGTTGATCGGCAGCGGCCTGGCCTGCCACTTCAACCGCGCGTTCTTCCGCCGCGCACCGTCGTTCCTGGGCCGCACCCTGGTGGCCACGGCGTTGTGCATGGCGATTGCCGGCAGTGCCGCATGGGTGCTGAGCATGATGACCGCGCTGGATCTGCGTTCGCTGACATTGGGGATGATGCCGGGCGGAATTGCCGAGATGAGCCTGACGGCGGAGACCCTGCAGCTGTCGGTGCCGCTGGTGACGGCGCTGCAGGTGATGCGCTTGTTGTTTGTGCTGTTTCTGGCAGAGCCGTTGTTCCGGGTGTGGAACGCAACCCCGGAATGACTGTGACGGCCTCTTCGCGGGTAAACCCGCTCCCACAGGGACCACACAAGCCCTGAGGGGAGTGCAGTACCTGTGGGAGCGGGTTCACCCGCGAAGAAGGCAACGCGACATTTCAGGCCTTTACAAGGGTGGCAATGCCCAGTTGATCGGCGCCAGCCCGCGCTGCTCGAGGAAACTGTTGGCCCGGCTGAAATGCCCGCACCCCAGGAACCCACGGTAAGCCGACAATGGTGATGGATGCACCGATTTCAGCACCAGGTGCTTGGTCCCGTCTATCAGCTTCTGCTTGCTTTGCGCATGCGAGCCCCACAGCAGGAACACCACGTTCGGGCACTGCTCGCTAACCACCTGGATGACCCGGTCGGTAAAGAACTCCCAGCCCTTCTTGGCATGCGACGCGGCATTGGCGCGCTCCACGGTCATGGTCGTGTTGAGCAACAGCACGCCCTGCTCGGCCCAGCTCTGCAGGTAGCCATGACTGGCAATCGGGATGTTCAGGTCGCGCTGCAGCTCCTTGTAGATGTTGACCAGCGACGGTGGCGTGGCCACGCCCGGCTGCACCGAGAAGCACAGACCATGCGCCTGGCCCGGCCCGTGGTAAGGGTCCTGGCCAAGGATGACCACCTTCACCTGGTCCAGCGGCGTCGAGTTGAGTGCGTTGAAGATCAACGGCCCTGGCGGGTAGATCTCTTTGCCGGCGGCGTACTCGCTGCGCAGGAACTCGCGCAACTGATGCATGTAGGGCTGGTCGAATTCCGCGCGCAAGGCGGCCTTCCAGCTGGGTTCGAGTTTGATGCGATCGTCGTCAGTCATGGGGCCTTCCATAAACAATGGCGCGACACTAGGTAAGCCCTTCCCGCTTGTCAAACGATCCGACCGACGACCGGCATGTTCGGCCAGGCAAGCCATACTTGGGCGATGACTTGCGCGAGGTAGTCCATGGCCATTCATTGCGAGGTACTCACCGGCGCCGATGGCGCCCGCATCGGCATCGCCACCCTGGATGCGCCCAAGGCGCTCAATGCGCTGAGCCTGCCGATGATCGAAGTATTGGGCGAACAGTTGCACGCCTGGGCCCGCGACCCGGGAATCGTCTGCGTGCTGCTGCGCGGCAACGGTGCCAAGGCCTTCTGTGCCGGCGGTGATGTGCGTGCGCTGGTACAAGCCTGCCGCGACCACCCTGGTAGCGTGCCCCCGCTGGCCGCCACCTTCTTCGCCGCCGAATATCGTCTGGACTTTGCCCTGCACACCTATCCCAAGCCGCTGCTGTGCTGGGGGCACGGGCATGTGCTGGGCGGCGGCATGGGCCTGCTGCAGGGCGCCAATGTGCGTATTGTCACCCCCAGCAGTCGGCTGGCCATGCCGGAAATCAGCATCGGCCTGTATCCGGATGTGGGCGCCAGCTGGTTCCTTGCCCGCCTGCCGGGCAAGCTGGGATTGTTCCTCGGCCTGACGGGTGCGCCGATCAATGCCCACGACGCCCTGGACCTGGGCCTGGCCGACCGATTTCTGGGCGAGTACCAGCAAGAGGCGCTGATCGAGGAACTGCTGCAACTGAACTGGCAGGAACAGACCGCCCTGCAACTGAACAGCCTGCTCAAGGCCGAACAGCACCGCGTCTGCGCCGAGTTGCCCGAGGCCCAGTGGCTACCAAGGCGACAGGTGATCGATCAGTTGCTCGACGTGGCCGACGCAGCTGCCGCCTGGCGTGCGCTGGAGGGGCTCAAGCATCACGGCGACCCGCTGCTGGCAGATGCCGGCCAACGGTTGCATGAAGGTTGCCCGCTGACCGCACACCTGGTGTGGGAACAGATCCGTCGGGCACGGCACCTGTCGTTGGCGCAGGTGTTCCAGATGGAATACAACATGAGCCTGAACTGCTGCCGCCACCCGGAATTCAGCGAAGGCGTGCGTGCGCGCCTGCTGGACAAGGACAACCAGCCGCACTGGCACTGGCCCGATGTGGCGCAAGTGCCGGCGGCGGTGGTGGAGGCGCATTTTGCCAAGGTGTGGGAGGGGCGGCATCCGCTGGCGGATCTCGGGTAGCTTCGAGAAGTTGGGGCTGCATTGCAGCCCATCGCGACACAAGGCCGCGCCACAGGTACAGCGATGGTTTCCAATGCTGCGCCGTACCTGTGGGAGCGGCCTTGCGTCGCGAAAGGGGCGCAACGCGCCCCCGGTTTTCAATTCACCTACCGCTGCCAGTTCCCCCCTTGCCCGTGCCCACGCCGCCCATCCCCGCGTCGGTCACCATCCCCCCGCCCGCTGGAGTGCCAACGGTCATTCTGCTGATAGCGCTGGCTGCCATCGCGATAATCATGACGATCCCGGTCGCGCCCATAGTCATACCGCTGGCGGTTGCCATAGTCGTTGCGTGGGTTGCCATACCATTGCTTCATCCCCGGCTGTGGATGAGACCGGTAGTGAGGCGCGGGCGCCGAGCGGTAGTAGTAGCGTGGCGCAGGCTGATAATAATAACGGGGCTGCGGCGCTACGTAATAGCGGTCATAACGGTAATAATCCGGTGACACATAACGGTCGGAGTAGTAGTGGTCCGATCGGTAATAGCCCCCGCTCTCGTAGTACGGAACGCAGGCGGAAGTCATCAGCCCCAGCAGGGCGATCAACAGGATTCGATAGGACATGGCGGCCTCCTGGACCGCTGGAGTGCCCGAACAGCGGCGCTGGCGAGCGTCGATGCGAAATGCGATCATCGACACTGAATAAGACAGTGCCGCCAAGGTGCAGTGCCATTTCTGCAACAATTTGATACAGGTGAATGGCAGCCATGCCCGACAACCAGCACTGCCCCGCTTGTGGCGCCCTCAACCAGTGCAGCTTGGCAGATCCGCGCCGAGCCACCCAGGCCTGCTGGTGTTACAGCGTGACCATCGACCCTGCCGTGCTCGAAGCCCTGCCCGCCGAGCTGCGCGACAAAGCCTGCCTGTGCCCGCGCTGCGCCGCCGTCGAAGAACAACTTCGCTCCCCCGCTTCCGACTGACCGTTTGCCATGCGCCTCGACCGTTTCCTCGCCAACCTGCCCAGCCACAACCGCCAGCAAGTCCGTCTGATGCTGGCGCAACGCCGTGTGCGGGTGGATGGCCAAGTGGTCAGCGACCCACTGGCCGAAGTGCGCGAATTCAGCCGCGTGGAGCTGGACGACCAGCTGCTGCAGGCTGGCCGCCCGGCACGCTACCTGATGTTGCACAAGCCGGCAGGCTGCGTCAGCGCCACCCAGGACCCGCAACACCGCACCGTGCTCGACCTGCTGCCAGCCGGTTTGCGTGAGGACCTGCACATTGCCGGGCGGCTGGACTTCAACACTACGGGCTTGATGATCCTGACCAACGATGGCCAATGGTCACGCCGGCTTACCCAGCCCGCGACCAAGCTGCCCAAGCACTACCTGGTGCAAACCGAGGACGAGATTGGCGAGCACTATGTGGCCAAGTTCCTCGAGGGCTTCTACTTCGCTTTCGAAGACCTCACCACCCTGCCCGCCCAGCTGAACATCCTCGGGCCGCGCCAGGCACGGCTGTCGATCATCGAAGGGCGCTATCACCAGGTGAAGCGCATGTTCGGCCATTTCGACAACAAGGTGGTGGGGTTGCATCGGGAGAGCATGGGGGCGATCCGGCTTGACCCGGGGTTAGCGCCTGGGGCGTTTCGTGAGCTGACGGCGGATGAAATAGCGACGGTCTAATCAGCCTGTACCGGCCTCTTCGCGGGCACGCCCGCTCCCACAGGTACACCACAGGCCTCCGGGCTGGTGTGATCCCTGTGGGAGCGGGCGAGCCCGCGAAGAGGCCGGACCAGACAGATCAGGGGTCGTCATACGACCGCTCAGCGACAAAAGTCACATTTTCCCCCGAACGGCACTTGCGGGATTCCCGACCCACTGCTTGAATCCAAATCGTCAGTCTGCATGTGACTACCAAGTCACGACCGCAGTCGAAGACACTTTTTGCCGGCCACCCAGGGCCTCGATGCCTTGGGGCACGGCGAATTGCCCGCCAAAAACAATACCGTCGACGCACGTGCCAAGGATCGACACAGGGCCCCCCGGTTTCTCTTCAGGCAAATGCCTACCTGTCATAAAGAACGTGCACCCTAGGTGACGCGAATACCCTTTTTGCGCCAGGAGTCGATGACATGAGGCCAGAAATCGCTGTACTTGATATCCAAGGTCAGTATCGGGTTTACACGGAGTTCTATCGCGCGGATGCGGCCGAGAATACGATCATCCTGATCAATGGCTCGCTTGCCACCACGGCCTCGTTCGCCCAGACGGTACGTAACCTGCACCCGCAGTTCAACGTTGTACTGTTCGACCAGCCATACGCTGGCAAATCCAAGCCGCACAATCGCCAGGAACGCTTTATCAGCAAGGAGACCGAAGCGCATATTCTCCTCGAGCTGATCGAGCACTTCCAGGCAGACCACGTGATGTCGTTCTCGTGGGGTGGCGCAAGTACGCTGCTGGCGCTGGCGCACCAGCCGCGGGGCGTGAAGAAGGCAGTGGTGAGTTCGTTCTCACCGGTGATCAACGAACCGATGCGCGACTACCTGGACCGTGGTTGCCAGTACCTGGCCGCCTGCGACCGTTATCAGGTCGGCAATTTGATCAACGACACCATCGGCAAACACCTGCCGTCACTGTTCAAGCGCTTCAACTACCGCCATGTCAGCAGCCTGGACAGCCACGAGTATGCGCAGATGCACTTCCACATCAACGAGGTGCTGCAACATGACCTGGGGCGGGCGCTGGATGGTGCACGCAATATCGACATCCCGGTACTTTTCATCAATGGTGACCGCGACGAGTACACCACGGTCGAAGATGCGCGGCAGTTCAGCAAGCACGTGGGCCGAAGCCACTTCAGCGTGATCCGCGATGCAGGCCACTTCCTGGATATGGAACACAAGGCCGCTTGCGAGGACACTCGCAGTGTCATGCTGGGGTTCCTGAAGCCAACCGTGCGTGAACCTCGTCAACGTTACCAGCCTATAAAACAGGGGCAGCATGCATTGGCCATCTGAGCAACTCGGCGTCCTGTGGCTCAAACCCGCAAACCATGGGGCGCCGACAAGCTTTTTAATAACTTGGGCTTCTAATTCGTTGAGGGTTCTGGTAAAAAGTGCTGCGCAAACGCGGGTATAGTTTAGTGGTAAAACGAAAGCTTCCCAAGCTTTAGTTGAGGGTTCGATTCCCTCTACCCGCTCCACATCGCATTCCCGCATGGCGTTCCAGCAACGTCATCGCTGTCAAAAGGAGCCCAGGCTCCTTTTTTCGTTTCTCCCCCCTCCCTTTGACCTGCCCCATGGCCATTTGCCTGCCGATCCGCTTCAATGCGTGGATGGATTCGTGAAGCATTTCGAAAGGACGACGCATGTTTCTCTCCCGCTGGCTACCGGGCCTTGCCAACCTGCTGCACTACCGCCGCGAGTGGTTCCACGCCGACCTGCAGGCCGGCCTCTCGGTGGCGGCGATCCAGATTCCCATTGCCATCGCCTACGCGCAGATCGTCGGCCTGCCGCCGCAGTACGGCCTGTATGCCTGTGTGCTGCCGATGATGGTCTATGCCCTGATCGGAAGCTCGCGCCAGCTGATGGTCGGCCCAGACGCCGCTACCTGCGCGATGATCGCCGGCGCCGTGGCGCCGTTGGCCATGGGCGAGCCGCACCGGATTGCTGAGCTGTCGGTGATCGTCACCTTGCTGGTCGGGGTAATGCTGATCGCGGCTGGGGTAGCCCGGGCCGGGTTCATCGCCAGCTTCTTCTCGCGGCCGATCCTGATCGGTTATCTCAACGGTATCGGCCTGAGCCTGATCGCCGGGCAGTTGTCCAAGGTGGTGGGGTTCAAGATCGAGGGCGACGGTTTCATCCTCAGCCTGATCAACTTCTTCCAGCGCCTGGGCGAAATCCACTGGGTGACGCTGCTCATCGGCATCGCCGCACTGGGCCTGCTGATCTGGCTGCCACGACGCTACCCCAAGCTGCCTGCGGCGCTAACTGTAGTGGCGCTGTTCATGCTGCTGGTCGGCCTGCTCGGCCTTGACCGCTTTGGCGTCGCCATTCTCGGCCCGGTACCTGCCGGCATCCCGCAGCTGGCCTGGCCACACAGTAACCTGGCAGAAATGAAAAGCCTGCTGCGCGACGCCCTGGGTATCGCCACCGTCAGCTTCTGCAGCGCCATGCTCACCGCACGCAGCTTTGCCGCCCGGCACGGCTACGCGATCAACGCCAACCACGAATTCGTCGCCCTGGGCGTAAGCAACCTGGCTGCCGGGGTTTCCCAGGGCTTTGCCATCAGCGGCGCAGACTCGCGCACTGCGGTCAACGACATGGTCGGTGGCAAGAGCCAACTGGTGGGCATCATCGCAGCACTGGTCATCGCCCTGATCCTGTTGTTCTTCACCGCGCCGATGGCGTGGATCCCGCAGGCCGCGCTGGGTGCCGTGCTGCTGATGGCAGGCTGGGGGCTGATCGACATCAAGTCGCTGAAGCATATCCGCCGCCTGAGCCGCTTCGAGTTCTGGCTTTGCCTGCTGACCACGGTCGGTGTGCTGAGCCTGGGCGTGCTGCCCGGCATCGTGTTTGCCGTGACCCTGGCGATCCTGCGCCTGCTGTACAGCATCTATCAGCCCACCGACGCAGTGCTGGGCTGGCTGCCGGGCACCGAAGGCCAGGTGGACATCCGCAAACACAAGGATGCCCGCACCGTGCCAGGCCTGGTGGTGTACCGCTTCGACGACGCGATCCTGTTCTTCAACGCCGACTACTTCAAGATGCGCCTGCTCGAAGCGGTGCAGAGCCAGGAACGGCCCAGGGCCGTGCTGTTCGATGCCGAGGCGGTGACCAGCATCGACGTCAGCGGCATCGCCGCCCTGCGCGAAGTGCGCGACACCCTGGCCGCCCAGGGCATCTTCTTCGCCATCGCCCGTGCCCGCGGCACCTTCCTGCGCATGCTGGTGCGCTCGGGGATGGCCCGGGAGATGGAAGACAAACTGCTGTTCGGCTCGGTGCGGGCGGGCATTCGCGCCTATCGGGTTTGGCGTAACAGGAGTCGCGTTGGGCAACAGGCTGAACAAGGTTGAAGCGTTGCGTCGCTGCTACTGGCCATATCGCAGGCAAGCGGGCTCCCATAGGTACTGCACTGCTCTCAATGCCTGTGACGAACATGTGGGAGATTCTATGGTTTTAGGGAAGTTTTTTAAGCGGCTTTTGACCGATACTCATCTCCGCTTTTCAGTAGGGCAAATACTACTCGCGCCAATTTGCGTGCGAGCATGACAAGCGATGCTGTCGTGCTAAAACCACGTGCCAGGCGCTCTTCGTAGTACGATTTCCATACTGCCGTGCGGCATGCCGACATGGCTGCGTTGTGAAGGAGGCGTCGAGCTTCGGGGTCTCCTCGCTTCGTGAGCTTGGATTGCCCTTTTTTCTGCCCCGACTGCGCAATCCTCAGATCCATACCCAAAAAGGCGATAAACGCATCACCCCCGCTGAAGTTGCCACGCTGAAACGTCGCAGTCAGGCGTGCAGCCGTTAGAAAACCAATCCCCTCGACCTTCATGCAGCGCTTTACCTGAGGCATCAGTCCGGCCTTTTCCAGCAGACCCTTGATCATCTTCTCCACCAGCAGCTCAAGCCGCTGCATCGCACGCAGATGTGTCTTGAAGGCGGCTCTAAGTAGCGGTTCATTAGCCCATCCCTGAGACAGGCTGGTTCGTGCCTGGACCAGTCCCGCACGTCGCCGAAACAGGCTCAGAAGTTGTCGATAGATAGCCGGTGGCGGCGCCCAAGGCGTAAGGTCCTGTCCTTCGTTCTTCAGATAGCGGGCCAACAGCTGGGCATCAATTGCATCTGTCTTAGCGCGTACGTTGACGCCTTTGCGGTAATGGCTCAGGGCGTAACCATCTACCACGTAGATCGTATGCCCAAACTCAAAGGCCAGATCCGTAAACAGAACGTGATAGATGTTGGTCGCCTCGATGGCCACGGACATCGCACCCGAGAGGCCTTTGAGCCATTTCTTAATAGCTGCTTTGGTATTGGGGATTGCTATGAGCTCTGCTGATTCATCGTCCCAGATGACCAGTTCCGCTTTGGCCACATCCACGCCAATCAGCCGCTTTGAATCAGCAACCACCATTGCCATGAGCAACTCTCCTCGATAGTGTTGAAGCACTTGAAGGGTCACCCAGAGGCGCTGGCTTGTGTCTTTCGTCGGTCTGAGCCCGGAAGCATTCTTTATCGGCGCTTGGGTGAAAAGGGAGGAGGGGCGAGATCTCCCACGGTCTGTACTGCGCTAACAGTCAGAAGCTGGCTTTGTCCCTCCTCCTCCCTTCAAGTCTAACCATACAAGCTGGCTTGCCGGCGATAGGGCCAGTGCAGCCTGCACAAAGCAGTTGTCTGGACACCAACCCTCGCACGCCTTGCATGACATGCTAAAGTCGCCCCCGTTCCCGCTCCACCCAACGGACCCCAGCATGCCCGCACTAGACGCCACTCTCACCCCCTGGCCGGAACTCGCCGCCCGCCACCCTTGCGACGCCCTGCTGCTGGGCAACGGCGCCAGCCGCGTGCTGTGGAAGCCGTTCGGCTACTTCTCGCTGTTCGAGGAAGCGCAACGTGCCGGGCGCAAGAAAGGCCTGGCCGTCAGCGACCAGGCACTGTTCAAGTCACTGGGTACGGAACTGTTCGAGCCGGTGCTCAGCGCCCTCAACACCACCGTGCGCACCAACGCCGCGCTGGCCATCAACTCCACCGCGCCGCTGAACCGCTACTACTCGATCAAGGAAGCGCTGATCCACGCCGTACGCACGGTGCACCTGCCGTGGCCACTCATGCCGGCCACGACCCTGGCAACCCTCAACCAGGCCCTGCGCGGCTACCGCAGCGTCTACACCAGCAACTACGACCTGCTGCTACCGTGGGCCGTGCAACACGCCCCGCAGGGTTTCGCCGAACTGTTCGACGAGCAAGGCTTCTTCGACGTGCGCCGCACCAACGGCGAAGGCACGCGGGTGCTGCACCTGCATGGCGGCCTGCACCTGCTCAAGCTGCCCGACGGTACCACCCGCCAACGCAGTGCCGACAGCGCCGAACTGCTTGATGGTTTTGCCGTGAACATCCCGGGCGAAGTGCCGCTGTTCGTCAACGAAGACCGCAGCGACGAGAAGCTGCGCGCCATCCGCAACTCTGACTACCTGGGCTGGTGCCTGGGGCAACTGGCGCGGGAAAGCCAGGGGCTATGCCTGTTCGGGCTGCACCTGGACAGCAGTGACCAGCATCTGCTCGAAGCCATCCGACAGGCCCGACCGACGCATCTGTCGATTGCCATAAGGCCGTTGAGCGAGGCATCGGTGATCAACCAGAAGCAGCATTTTGTCGACAGGTTCGGGGATATGCCGGGGACAATGCTGCACTTCTTTGATGCCAGTACGCATCCGTTGGGACAGGCAGAACTGGCTATCGAGGCGCCAGCTCGCACCTGATCGCTCAACGCAGTCAGTTGCAGGAGCTGCCTGGCGTCGTAACGTCAGAGCAACCCATCCGCACGCAACAACGTCTCCAGGCAATGCTCCTGCACCCCGTAAAAGGCCTTGAGCTGCCCGATCTTCTCCAGCAACGCGCCGTTGTCCCCTGCCTGGCGCCGCTTCACCGCAAGAATCATCTTGTTCTTGTTGGTGTGCTCCAGCGAGATGAACTCGAACACCTTGGTCTCGTACCCGCAGGCTTCGAGGTACAGCGCGCGCAGGCTGTCGGTCAGCATTTCGGCCTGCTGGCCCATGTGCAGGCCGTACTGCAGCATCGGTTGCAACAACCCCGGGCTGTGCAGTTGCGGGCGGATCTGCTTGTGGCAACACGGCGAGCACATGATGATCGCGGCGTTGCAGCGAATGCCGGTGTGGATGGCGTAGTCGGTGGCGATGTCGCAGGCATGCAGGGCAATCATCACTTCGATGGCCTCGGGCACCACGCTACGCACGTCACCACACTGGAACTCCAGGCCCGGGTGCTCCAGGCGCAAGGCGGCGGCGTTGCACAGGTCGACCATGTCCTGGCGCAGCTCGACGCCGGTTACCTGCGCTTCGCGGCCCAGGCTATTGCGCAGGTAGTCGTGCATGGCAAAGGTCAGGTAGCCCTTGCCTGAGCCGAAGTCGGCCACCCGTAGCGCCTGCTCCGCCGGCACCGGTGCACTGGCCAGGGCGTGGTCGAAGACTTCGATGAACTTGTTGATCTGCTTCCACTTGCGCGACATCGACGGTATCAGCGCGCCTTGTGCGTCAGTAACCCCGAGGTCACGCAGGAACGGCCGTGAAAGCTCCAGATAGCGCTTCTTCTCGCGGTCATGGCCGCTGCTGCTGGCAGCTTCGCGTGGCGCCTGTGCGCCGTGGCGCTGGAGCATGGGCTTGCCCTTCTTGCTGAAGGTCAACTGCACTTCACCGTCGGCATCGAACAGGTGCGCGTTGCGGAAGCTGTCCGGTAGCAGCTCGGCGACCAGCGCCTGGGCCTGCTCCAGCGCCAGATTGCGGGTGATGTCACGGGTCTGGTGGCGATAGACCAGCGACAGGCACGGCTGGCCCTTGACCTGCAGCGGCTTAGCAATGATCCGTTGCAAGGTCTGGTCGGCACCGACATGGCGCGCCAATACCAGTTTGACCAGGGTATTGCCATGCAGGGCGGCGTTCAGCAGGTCGAGAAACTGGGTGCGCGCATCCGGCGCGGATGGGGCAGAAGAACTGGCGGACATGGAAAAACGGTGCCTCGGGTAGCGGGGAGCGCATGGCGCAATGCACGCATTCTACAGGGTGGCTAACTTCCTGTGGGAGATCGCCCAGTCCTTTGGGCTGCGCTGTCGCGTAGGGAACCGAATTCGCAAGCGGTACGCGTACCCTGTGGGAGCGGCTTTAGCCGCGAAGAATCCAACGCGGTGCATGGCCCCGGCTGCGCCGGTGTTCGCGGCTAAAGCCGCTCCTACAGGGGGGCGCGTCAAGCCATCGGGGTTCGGCTCAATCGAGAATCACCAACCGGTTGGGCAACTCGTTACGTGCATGGGTAGGCGGCACATGTTCGCTGAGCAGTTCGCCGCATGCCTCGATGCACTCGACAAACCCCTGCAAGGTGCGGCCCTGGCGTACCTGTTCGGCAAGGCGGGCGACGATGGCCGCGCGGGCGGTGGCATCGAGATGGCGCTCAATACCGCGGTCGACCAGGATCTCCACATGCCGCTCTGCCTCGCTGACGAAGATCAGTACGCCCGTGGCACCAGCAGTGCGCTGCAGGTTCTGTTCGCGAAACTGCTGGCGGGCCAGGCGCGAAGCACGCCAGCGGCGCAGGGCCCGGGGGATCAGCCAGCCGGCCAGGCGCGGGCTGCGCAGCAGCAGGCACAAGCCTACGAACAGCAGCACATTGGCCACCAGCAAGCCACGCACTCCGGGCCAACCCAGCAGCCAGTGCAACAGGGCCGGCACGGCCAGCGCCAGCACGGCGGCCCAGAACAACGGCCAGTAGGCATAATCGTCGGCCCGGCGGGCCAGCACCGTCACCAGTTCGGCATCGGTGCGCCGTTCGGCACGGGCAATGGCTTCGGCGATCTGGCGCTGATGGTATTCGTCGAGGGGGGTCATGCCGTCGGTCTCTTGAGCGTTCTTATAGTTGTTGTCCCGGCATTCGGGGCTTCGTCCGCAGGCGACATATTCAGGCATAATCCGCCGCTGGAAGAAATGCCTGCGAATCGTACAACAATAGCCGCCTGAAAACTTCGGCCGCGCGCGTATCACCGTGGATACGGCACAGGCCTCACAACGGAATTGATGATGAAACTGTCTTTGCTGGGCCTGGCCATGGGCCTTGCCAGTCAGGCGGCACTCGCCGCCCCCTCCGCCCCGCCCCTGCAGGACAAGCAGGCGTTCATCGACCATCTGATCAGCCAGATGACCGAAGCCGAGAAGATCGGCCAACTGCGCCTGATCAGTATCGGGCCGGAAATGCCCAAGGATAAGATCCGCGAGGAAATTGCCGCCGGGCGCATCGGCGGTACCTTCAACTCACGCACGGCCCCCGAGAACCGCCCCATGCAGGACGCGGCGATGCGTAGCCGGCTGAAGATTCCGATGTTCTTCGCCTACGACACCGTCCACGGCGAACGCACCATTTTCCCGATCGGCCTGGGCATGGCCGCGACCTGGGACATGGACGCCGTCGCCAAGGTCGGCCGCACCGCCGCCATCGAAGCCGCGGCCGACGCCCTGGACATGACCTTCGCACCGATGGTCGACATCGCCCGCGACCCGCGCTGGGGCCGCACCAGTGAGGGCTTCGGCGAAGACACCTACCTGACCTCTAAGATCGGCCAGGTGATGGTCCGCTCGTTCCAGGGCAGCAGCCCGGCCAACCCCGACAGCATCATGGCCATCGTCAAGCACTTCGCCCTGTATGGCGCGGTGGAAGGCGGGCGCGACTACAACACGGTCGATATGAGCCTGCCGAAAATGTACAACGACTACCTGCCACCCTACCGCGCCGCGCTCGACGCTGGTGCCGGCGGGGTGATGGTGGCGCTGAACTCGATCAACGGCGTGCCGGCCACCTCCAATACCTGGCTGATGAACGACCTGCTACGCAAGGAGTGGAGCTTCAAGGGCGTGACCATCAGCGACCACGGTGCCATCCAGGAACTGATCCGCCATGGCGTCGCCCGCGACGGGCGCGAAGCCGCCAAACTGGCGATCAAGGCCGGCATCGACATGAGCATGAACGACACCCTGTACGGCGAAGAGCTGCCAGGCCTGCTGAAGTCTGGCGAAGTGACCCAGGCCGAACTGGACCAGGCAGTGCGCGAAGTGCTGGGTGCCAAGTACGACATGGGCCTGTTCAAGGACCCGTACGTGCGCATCGGCAAGGCCGAAACCGACCTGAAGGACTACTACGGCAACGACCGCCTACACCGCGATGCCGCGCGTGACGTGGCGCGCCGCAGCCTGGTACTGCTGGAAAACCACAACCAGACCCTGCCGCTGAAAAAGGCCGGCACCATCGCCCTGGTCGGCCCGCTGGCCGATGCGCCGATCGACATGATGGGCAGCTGGGCTGCCGACGGCAAACCGGTGCACTCGGTGACCGTGCGCGAAGGCCTGCGCCGCGCCGTGGAGGGCAAGGCCAAGCTGGTCTACGCCAAAGGCTCCAATGTCACCGGCGACAAGGCGATGTTCGATTACCTGAACTTCCTCAACTTCGATGCTCCGGAAATCGTCGACGACCCGCGCCCGCCCGCGGTGCTGATCGACGAGGCGGTGAAGGCGGCGAAGCAGTCCGATGTGGTGGTGGCAGTGGTCGGCGAATCCCGCGGCATGTCCCACGAGTCGTCGAGCCGTACCACCCTGGAAATCCCGGCCAGCCAGCGGGAGCTGATCAAGGCCCTGAAGGCCACCGGCAAGCCGCTGGTGCTGGTGCTGATGAACGGCCGCCCACTGTCGATTGCCTGGGAACGCGAGCAGGCCGACGCCATTCTGGAAACCTGGTTCGCCGGTACCGAAGGCGGCAACGCGATTGCCGACGTACTGTTCGGCGATTACAACCCGTCCGGCAAGCTGGCCATCACCTTCCCGCGTTCGGTCGGGCAAATCCCGATGTACTACAACCACACCCGTATTGGCCGGCCGTTCACACCGGGCAAGCCGGGCAACTACACCTCGCAGTACTTCGAGGAGCCGAATGGCCCGCTGTACCCGTTCGGCTATGGCCTGAGCTACAGCAGCTTCGAGCTGTCGGGGCTGAAGCTGTCGAACAAGGACCTCAAGCGTGGCGACACGCTGGAAGCCAAGGTGACGGTGAAGAACACCGGCAAGGTGGCAGGCGAGACCGTGGTGCAGTTGTACCTGCAGGATGTATCGGCATCGATGAGCCGCCCGGTGAAGGAACTGAAGAACTTCCAGAAGCTGATGCTCAAGCCTGGCGAGTCGCGCACGTTGAGCTTCCGCATCAGCGAAGAAGACCTGAAGTTCTACAATGGCCAACTGCAGCGGGTTGCCGAGCCAGGGGAATTCAATGTCCAGGTCGGGCTGGATTCCCAGGCGGTGCAGCAACAGAGCTTTGAACTGCTGTAACTGACAGGTTATGCCTGTACCGGCCCATTCGCGGGCTTGCCCGCTCCCACAGGTACTCCGCAAGCAGATGGCCTGCGCGATACCTGTGGGAGCGGGCAAGCCCGCGAAGAGGCCGGCCCTGATCTCCCATTCAATCCGGATCCGCCCCATGCCCTTTTCCGTTCGCGCCCTGCGTCTGGGGCTGATCTCCCTGCTGATCGTGCTGGGCACCGCCCTCAGCGCCGGCTGGGCCATGCACCAGGCCAAGCGCCAGGCCATGGAAGCCGACGCCCAGCGTGCCAGCCAGCAGTTGGGCCTGTATGCCAATGCCCTGCACACGCTGATCGACCGCTACCGCGCCCTGCCCGCCGTGCTGGCGCTGGACCCGGAACTGATCGCCGCCCTGCGCGGCCCGGTCAGCGAACCGATGCAGGACGCCCTGAACCGCAAGCTCGAACGCATCAACGGCGCTGCCAACTCCTCCACCCTCGAACTGCTCGACCGCACCGGCCTGGCCATCGCCGCCAGCAACTGGCGGCTGCCCAGCAGCTATGTGGGCTCCAACTACGGTTTCCGCCCCTACTTCAAGCAAACCCGCAGCCAAGGCAGTGGCCGCTTCTACGCAGTCGGTGTGACCAGTGGCGTGCCGGGCTACTTCCTCGCCAGCGCGGTGAACGACGAGCATGGCCGCTTCCTCGGCGCCATGGTGGTGAAGCTGGAGTTCCCCGAGCTGGAACGCGAGTGGCGCCAGGGCAGCGACATCCTGCTGGTCAGCGATGCCCGTGGCATCACCTTCATCGCCAACCAGGACGGCTGGCGCTACCGCGAGCTGCAGCCGCTCAATGGTGCCGACCGTGCCGAACTGGCCGAAACCCGTCAGTACGACAAGCAACCGCTGGTGCCGCTGCAGCACCAGGTGCTGACCCGCTTTGCCGCCAACAGCACCCTCAGCCGCGTGCAAGGCCCGGAGGGTAGCGCCGAGTACCTGTGGGAAAGCCTGCCGCTGGAAAGTGAAAACTGGACCTTGCATCTGCTGCGCAAGCCGCAGGTGGCCGCCGACGGTCGCAATGCCGCCCTCGGCGCCGCCGCCGTATGGCTGAGCCTGGTGTTCGCTGCGCTGTTCGTCAGCCAGCGCCTGCGCCTTGCCCGCCTGCGCCAGCGTAGCCGGGAGGAGCTCAAGCGCCAGGTCGAGGAACGCACCCGTGAGCTGCGCACCGCCCAGGAGGGGCTGGTGCAATCGGCCAAGCTGGCGGCGCTTGGGCAGATGTCGGCGGCCATGGCCCATGAAATCAACCAGCCGCTGACCACCCAGCGCATGCAACTGGAAACCCTGCGTCTGCTGCTCGACCATGGCCGATATGACGAAGCACGCCAGGCACTGGAGCCGCTGGAGCAGATGCTCACGCGCATGGCCGCGCTCACCAGTCACCTGAAAACCTTCGCCCGCAACAGCCCGGTCGGCCTGCGCGAACGCCTCGACCTGGCCACCGTGGTCGACCAGGCACTGCACCTGCTGGAGGCGCGTATTCGCAGCGAAGAAGTGGAGGTAGCCCTGTACCTGGCGCGCCCGGCCTGGGTGCGCGGCGATGCCATTCGCCTGGAGCAGGTGCTGATCAACCTGCTGCGCAATGCCCTCGACGCCATGGCCGACAAGCGCTACAAACGCCTGGAGATCCGCATCGAGCCCGACGGCGAGCTATGGCGCCTGAGCGTGCTGGATTCGGGTGGCGGCATTGCCGAGGCCAACCTGGCCAAGGTCTTCGATCCATTCTTCACCACCAAGCCGGTGGGTGAAGGCCTTGGGCTGGGGCTAGCCATTTCCTACGGCATCGTCCACGAGGCCGGCGGCAAGCTGCAGGCCGAAAACCTGCCTGGCGGCGCGCGCCTGAGCCTTACCCTGCCCCGTGACCTGGAGCCTGCATGTTGAATTCAGTGATCGTCGTCGATGATGAAGCCAGTATCCGCACGGCGGTCGAACAATGGCTGAGCCTGTCGGGCTTCAGCGTGCAACTGTTCGCCCGCGCCGAAGAATGCCTGGCACACCTGCCACGGCACTTTCCCGGGGTGATCATCAGCGATGTACGCATGCCGGGCATGGATGGCCTGCAGTTGCTCGAACGCCTGCAGGCGGACGACCCCGACTTGCCGGTGATCCTGCTGACCGGCCACGGCGATGTGCCCATGGCAGTGGAAGCCATGCGCAGCGGGGCCTACGACTTCCTGGAAAAGCCCTTTACCCCGCAGCACCTGCTGGGCAGCCTGCGCAGGGCCCTGGAAAAGCGCCAGCTGGTCTTGGAAAACCGCCGGCTGCACGAGCAGGCCGATCTCAAGTCACGCCTGGAAGGCACACTGCTGGGTATGTCCCAGGGCCTGCAACAGCTGCGTCGGCAAGTGCTGGACCTGGCCAGCCTGCCGGTCAATGTGCTGATCCGAGGCGAAACCGGCAGTGGCAAAGAGCGCGTGGCCCGCTGCCTGCACGATTTTGGCCCACGCGCCGGCAAGCCGTTCGTCGCCCTCAACTGTGCAGCCATCCCCGAGTCGCTGTTCGAGGCCGAGCTGTTCGGCCATGAAAGCGGCGCTTTTACCGGTGCCCAAGGCAAGCGCATCGGCAAGCTGGAGTACGCCAACGGTGGCACGGTGTTCCTCGACGAAATCGAAAGCATGCCACTGGCCCAACAGGCCAAGCTGCTGCGGGTGATCCAGGAACAGAAGCTGGAACGCCTGGGGGCCAACCAGAGCATCAGCGTCGACCTGCGCATCATTGCCGCGACCAAGCCCGACCTGCTCGAAGAAGCCCGCGCCGGGCGCTTCCGCGAAGACCTTGCCTATCGCCTGAACGTGGCCGAGTTGCGCCTGGCGCCGTTGCGTGAACGGCGTGAGGACATTCCACTGCTGTTCGAGCACTTTGCCCGTGCCGCCGGCGAAAAGCTTGGTCGCGCAGCCCCGCCACTGTCGGGCGCGCAACTGGCGCAGCTGCTGTCGCATGACTGGCCGGGCAACGTGCGTGAACTGGCCAATGCGGCGGAACGCCATGCGTTGGGGCTGGGCTCACCGAACATCGAGGTGGCGCCTGCCGGGCAGTCGCTGAGCGAACAGATGGAAGCGTTTGAGGCGCAATGCCTGCGCGCGGCGCTGCGCCAGCACGGGGGCGAAATCAAGGCGGTGATGGAGGCCTTGCAGCTGCCGCGGCGCACGCTGAACGAAAAGATGCAGCGGCATGGGTTGGTGCGCGAGGACTTCATCGAGCGGGAATGAGCGGAAATCCGCCTATCGTGCGCGCTCACTAAGCAAATAACCGCTCATTAGCAGGATTCTTTTGGGACTGCGTTGCAGCCCTTCGCGGGCACGCCCGCTCCCACAGGTACAGCACAGATTCCAAGACCTGTGCTTTACCTGTGGGAGCGGGCGTGCCCGCGAAGCAGGCGACTCAATAGCCGACAGTGAAACGCTGCCGCGAATGCGCCGGCTTTTCCAGTTCGTCGAGCATGGCAATCGCGTAATCGGCAAAGGTGATCCAGCTCTTGCCCTCCGCGCCGATCAACAGATGATCCTTGCCCAGCTTGTAATGCCCGCTGCGCTCACCTTCAACGAACTCCGCCGACGGCGACAGGAAGGTCCAGTCCAGGTTCGGCTCCCGTTGTAACGCTTCCAGGAAACGCACTCCGGCAGTGGCCTCGGCCTTGTATGCCTCGGGGAAGTCCGGGCTGTCGATCACCCGATGCCCAGACGGCAGCAAAAGGCTACCGGCCCCACCCACCACCAGCAGGCGCCTGACCCCGGCCCGTTTGACTGGCTCGATGATGGCGTGTGGCTCGATGGTCGAGAAATGCGCCGCACTCAGCACCGCATCCACACCCGCGACCGCCGCTTGCAGGGCTGCGCTGTCCTTGGCATCCAGCGCCTTGACGGTCACCCCCTCCCGCCCCTGCAACCGCGACGGGTCGCGGGCGATGGCCAGCACACTGTGGCCACGGCGCAGGGCCTCTTCCAGCAACTGGCTGCCAGCGCGGCCGGTGGCACCGATGATTGCAATCTTGCTCATGGGATACTCTCCATCAGTTGAACGGAACTACCACTTCATCTCGCCCTTGGCGACCTTGGCCCCCAGCTCCAGCGAGCTTTCATCGGCCAGGCTCGGGTAACGTCGCTTCATCGCCGCGATCAACGCACCGGCGTCTTTCGCCTGGGCGGTCTCGGCATCGAAATCACGAATGTAGTTCGCCGTGAAACGCACGGCCTGCAGCGAGCGGCTGCTGTCCCCCAGGTAATGCCCGGGTATGACCGTGCGCGGCGCCAGCGCTTCGATGTGCGCCAGGGTGCCGAGCCAGTCGGCGTGGGACTTGGCCGTTTGCGTGTCGGCCATCCATACATGAATGTTCTCCGACACCACCACGCCACCGACCACCGCCTTGATCGACGGGATCCACACAAAACTGCGGTCAGGTTGCGGGCCGTCCAGGCCGACCACCTCAAGGTCCTGCCCTTCCACCGTCAGGCGGTTGCCTTCGAGCACCTGTGGCAGCACCAGCCGCGCCGGCTTGTCCGCGCCCATCTGCGGGCCCCAGTAGGCCAGCTTGGCATCCTTGGTCTGGCGGATATGGGCAACCGTGGCGGCCGACGCCAGCACCTTGGCGTCCGGGAAGGCCTGGGTCAGGGTATCCAGGCCGAAATAGTAGTCCGGGTCGCCATGGCTGATGTAGATAGTGGTCAGCTGCTTGCCGCCTGCCCGCAGGCGCTGCACCAGTTGCTCGGCCTGGGCCTTGCCGAACTGGGCATCGACGAGGATGGCGTCGTGCTCGCCGCTGACGATCACCGAACTGACCGGGAAGATCGCCTCATGCCCGGGGTTGTAAACCTCCAGCCGCAAGGGGTCGGCAGCCAGCGCCGGGCCGGCCAGGGTCACACAGGCCAGCAGCAGGCCACGCAAGGGAGTGAAAAGAGACATCGCAAACGCCCGTCAAATGAACAATGCCCAACAGCTTAGTTGCCCAATCCGTGACAAAAAATGCGATGCTCGAACATAGTTTGTTTCTGAAACCGGGCAAATCATGGACCGTCTCAACGCCATGCGCGTTTTCGTCACCGTCGTCGACCTGGGCAGCCAGTCGGCGGCGGCGGATCATCTGCAACTGTCGCGGCCGGTGGTATCGCGCTACCTGGCAGAGCTGGAAGACTGGGTTGGCGCACGGCTGATGCAGCGCACCACACGCAAGCTCAGCCTCACCGCCGCCGGACAGGAAACCCTGCCCCGCTGCCGGCAATTGCTGGAATTGGCTGGCGACCTGCAGGCCGCGGTGCAGCAGCCGGATGACGCGCCCAAGGGCGCGCTGCGCATCAGCGTCAGCACCTCATTCGGCCAGGCCCAACTGGTGGATGCTGTGGCCGATTACGTCCGACGCTACCCTGGGGTGAAGGTGGAACTGCAGATGCTCGATCGCACGGTCAACCTGGTAGACGAGCGCATCGACCTGGCCATCCGCACCAGCAATGACCTGGACCCCAACCTTATTGCCCGGCGCCTGAGCGTATGCCGCTCGGCAGTGTGTGCGGCACCGGCCTACCTGCGCGAGCACGGCACGCCGCAACGGGTCGAGGAACTGAGCCGGCACAACTGCCTGACACATGCCTACTTCGGCCACAGCCTGTGGCATTTCGAGGTAGCCGGCCAGCAAGTCGCCGTGCCAGTGGCGGGGAACATCAGTGCCAACGAGGCGATGACACTGCAGAAGGCGGCGCTGGCCGGCGCAGGTATCGCCATGCTGCCGACCTACCAGGCAGCGCAGGCCCTGCGCCGGGGTGAACTGGTGCGCCTGCTGCCCGAAGCCAGCCCGCGCGAACTGAACCTGAATGCGGTGTACACCTCACGCAAGCACATGCCGGCGACCTTGCGCAGCATGCTGGATTTTCTTGTGCAGCGGTTCAAGGACGAACCGGAGTGGGATCAGGACTTGTAAAGCCGCTCCTACAGGAATGGCATTGTCACTCCTCGACGCTCATGTACTCCTTGGCCCAGCGGATGTAGTCCTCGGGCTGGGTGTAGGTGTGCGAGAGTTCGGTGGCGCTGAGGTTTTCCGACTTGTTCTGCTGGCCGCGCTGCAGCCGCAGGCAATCGTAGGTGGCCTTGATCGCGGCAAAGTAGGCCGCGTGACCATCGACCACGATGCGCACGCCCAGGCGTGCCAGGCGCTCGTCGTCACGCAGGTTCGGGTTGCCGTAGGTCACCAGCATCAGTGGCACCGTCAGGTGCTCGGCAATCTGCTCGAGTTGCTCGAAGTCCTTCACCCCCACCATGCAGATGCCATCGGCTCCGGCCTTCTGGTAGCTCTGGGTACGCACGATGATTTCTTCGGTGGTGAGCACGCCAGCGTTGGTCCGGGCAATGATCGACAGCGACGAATCGACCCGTGCCTCCAGCGCCGCACGGATCTTGCCGACGCCCTCTTCAACCGGGATCAGGTCGGTGGACTTGCGCCCGAACTGGGCAGGTAGCAGGGTGTCCTCGATGGTCAGGGCAGCCACGCCGGCGCGCTCCAGTTCGATGACCGTACGCATGACGTTCAGCGCGTTGCCATAGCCGTGGTCGGCGTCAGCCAGCACCGGCAGTTGTGCCACGCGACCAATACGGGTGGCCTGCTCGACGAACTCGCTGAGGGTGATCAGGGCGAAGTCCGGTGCAGCCAGTACCTGCAGCGAAGCGACGGAGCCACCGAGGATGCCGACCTCGAAGCCCAGGTCTGCGGCAATGCGTGCCGACATCGGGTCGAACACCGATGCGGTGTGATAACAGGAACCTGAAGCGAGCAGCTCGCGGAAGGCAAAACGCAGATCTTGATGGGAAGCCTTGGGCATGATCACTCCGCAAAATAAGTTGAAATTCGAACGGTAACTACCGACCCCTGTAATCGGGTCTACCTGGCCTGTTCCAACCGTCGCCATCTGGGCGGTCATGCTCGACATGCAGGCAGAGGAATAAAAGGTGTGGGAGACAGCGGCGCAAAAACCTGCGGCATAATGTTGCACCAAGCTGGTGCAAACCCCCGATTTTCGGCCTCTGTGGCATACCAACGATATCACGCAGCCATGCAGCACTGAATGAATGCGCCAATGCCGATCTTGCATAGGGGATGCAGATAGTGGATAGGAAGCTACCTAACTCAGGTTACAATTCGGGGACTTCATGCTGGCCTCTTCGCGGGTAAACCCGCTCCCACAGGGACCGCGCCGTCCTCAGGAGCGACACCGGACCTGTGGGAGCGGGTTTACCCGCGAAGAAGGCCGCCACCGTCATACAAGGTATCCCCGTGACCGCCGCCCTGCCCCCCACCACCCTGCGCAACGTGCTCACCGCCCTGATGCTGGCGATCTTCCTCGGCGCCCTGGACCAGACCATCGTTGCCGTCTCGCTGCCGGCGATCTCGGCGCAGTTCAACGATGTCGGCCTGCTGGCCTGGGTCATCTCCGGCTACATGGTGGCGATGACTGTCGCCGTGCCGATCTACGGCAAGCTGGGCGACCTGTACGGAAGGCGCCGGATGATCCTCACCGGCATCAGCCTGTTCACCCTGGCCTCGATCGCCTGCGCCCTGGCCCAGGACATGCAACAGCTGGTGCTGGCCCGGGTACTGCAGGGCATTGGTGCCGGTGGCATGGTCTCGGTGAGCCAGGCGATCATCGGCGACTTCGTCCCCCCACGGGAGCGCGGCCGCTACCAGGGATACTTCAGCAGCATGTACGCGGTGGCCAGTGTCGCCGGCCCGGTGCTGGGCGGTTGGTTGACCGAATACCTGTCATGGCGCTGGGTGTTCTGGATCAACCTGCCACTGGGGCTGGTTGCACTGTGGGCGATCCGCCGCGCCCTCGGCGGCATGCCGGTGCAGCGCCGCGAGGCGCAGGTGGATTACCTGGGTGCCGTTTTGCTGATTCTCGGCCTGGGTAGCCTGTTGCTGGGCATTACCCTGGTCGGCCAGGGCCACGCCTGGGTCGACCCGGCTGTGCTGGCCTTGTTCGCCTGCGCCGCGCTGGGCTTGATGCTGTTCATTGCCCATGAGCGCCGCTGCCCGGAGCCGCTGCTGCCGCTCGGCCTGTTCGGCAATCGCGTGGCGGTGCTGTGCTGGGGCGTGATCTTCTTCGCAAGCTTCCAGTCGATCTCCCTGACCATGCTCATGCCGTTGCGCTACCAGGGCATCACCGGTGCCGGCGCCGACAGTGCTGCCCTGCACCTCCTGCCGCTGGTGATGGGGCTGCCCATGGGTGCCTTCACCGGCGGGCGCATGACCAGCCTGACCGGGCGCTACAAGCCGCAGATCCTGGCCGGCGCACTGCTGATGCCACTGGCCATTTTCGCCATGGCGCTGACCCCGCCGCAGTCGGTCTTGCTCAGTGCACTGTTCATGCTGCTGACCGGCATCGCTTGCGGGCTGCAGTTCCCGACCTCGCTGGTAGGCACGCAAAGCGCGGTGGACAGCAAGGACATCGGCGTGGCCACCAGCACCACCAACCTGTTCCGCTCGCTGGGTGGGGCCATGGGAGTGGCGTGCATGTCCAGCCTGCTGCTGGCGCTGCTGCACCAGGGCGGGTTCGAGTCGCTGGGTAATCCGTTGCTGGGGAGCCTGAAGGCCGGAGAAGTGGACCTGGTGACACAGGGGCGGTTGCTGGAGACGTTCCAGCATTTGCTGCTGGGGAGTGCCGGGGTAGCTGTGCTGGGACTGTTTGCAGCGCTTGCATTGCCCGACCGGCAACTGCGTGGACGCTGAAGTCGGCCGCACCGTTGTGTGGGCTGCTGCCTTGCTGCAAACCTGCATCTTGTGCGATCCCTGTGGGAGCGGGTTCACCCGCGAAGAAGGCAGCGCGGTGAATGGCACCGGCTTCGCCGGTGTTCGCGGGTAAACCCGCTCCCACAGAGATCTCGGCGCGCCGGCAGAACCTGCACAGCTGAGCATTCCGAGAGCATTAATCCCCCCTTAACACAAAGGGGTAACACTCCCTCACAATCCTTAACAAAGTGTCATTTGCGCAGAGCCGGGCTCAAGCGCAGCATATCCAGCCCGGTGTCGACCCATTTTTCGACATCCTTCAACAAATCGACACTGTCAGGCAGCAACAGCCAGCGCCCGATCAGGCCATCGACATAGGCGAACATGGCCACCGCCGCGCGCTCGACATCAAGCTCGCCTGGCAACTGGCCCCGGCGCACGGCATTGGCCAACGCCAGGGTGATGCCCTTGTGGCAATCCAGCACAGCAGCCTGGCGCTGCTGGCGAATTTCACACATGTCATCGGTGAACTCGCACTTGTGATGCAGGATTTCGTTGATACGCCTGGTTCGGGCATCGAGCACCAGCTCGTTGAACACTTGCAGCAACAGCTTGCGCATGCAGCCAAGCGGGTCCACTTCGTCCTCGCTTTCGCTCGCCCGCGCCAGGTGGTCATGGGTTTCATGCAGGCTGTCGAGCAACGCCTGCACCAACTCGGCCTTGTTGTTGAAGTGCCAGTAGATCGCTCCTCGCGTCACACCCGCCAGTTCGGCGATGTCGGCCAGGGTGGTTCGCGCAACCCCGCGTTTGTAGAAGGCCTTTTCCGCCGCCTCGATGATCTGGGCGCGGGTTTCCTGGGCTTCTTCTTTGGTTCGACGGACCATGGCAGTACAAACCTCATCTGCCCCGAACGCGCGGCGCGTGCGGGTAACACTCCGGGGGCACCTCTGCAGGGTGCCTCGCGGGGGAGCTAATCAAGAGCTGTGGCAGTACCCGAGTACAACCCAGCGGTATTTACAAACAACCATGAATGTAAGTATATTCCTTAGCAAGCTATTTATCCACCGGATAGCAATTTTTCCAGATCAAGACTCTTCCATTACTCTTGAGCGTCTCCCAGCTCCAGCGACCCGAGGATCCTCATGCAATTCAAGCCAGCCGTTACCGCTCTGGTTTCCGCCGTCGCCCTGGCAACCCTGCTCAGTGGCTGTAAGAAAGAAGAAGCAGCGCCAGCGGCGCAGGCTCCTCAGGTCGGCGTCGTGACCATCCAGCCCCAAGCCTTCACCCTGACCTCGGAATTGCCGGGGCGTACCACTGCCTACCGCGTCGCCGAAGTGCGCCCGCAGGTCAACGGCATCATCCTCAAGCGCCTGTTCAAGGAAGGCAGTGAGGTCAAGGAAGGCCAGCAGCTGTACCAGATCGACCCTGCCGTGTACGAAGCCAACCTGGCCAATGCCCAGGCCAACCTGCAGGCCACCCGCTCGCTGGCCGAGCGCTACAAGCAGCTGATCGACGAACAGGCTGTCTCCAAGCAGGAATACGACGACGCCAATGCCAAACGATTGCAGGCCGAGGCTTCGCTCAAAAGCGCGCAGATCGACCTGCGCTACACCAAGGTCCTGGCACCGATCAGCGGCCGTATCGGCCGTTCTTCGTTCACCGAAGGTGCACTGGTGAGCAATGGCCAGGCCAACGCCATGGCCACCATCCAGCAACTCGACCCGATCTACGTCGACGTCACCCAGTCCACCGCCGAACTCCTCAAGCTGCGCCGTGACCTGGAAAGCGGCCAGCTGCAGAAGGCCGGCGACAACGCCGCCTCGGTGCAGCTGGTGCTGGAAGACGGCAGCCTGTTCAAGCAGGAAGGCCGCCTGGAGTTCTCCGAAGTCGCGGTCGACGAGACCACCGGCTCGGTCACCCTGCGCGCCCTCTTCCCCAACCCCGACCACACCCTGCTGCCAGGCATGTTCGTGCATGCGCGGCTCAAGGCCGGGGTCAACGCCAACGCCATCCTGGCCCCGCAACAGGGCGTGACCCGCGACCTGAAAGGCGCACCGACCGCGCTGGTGGTCAACCAGGAGAACAAGGTCGAACTGCGCCAGCTCAAGGCCAACCGTACCCTGGGCAGCGATTGGCTGATCGAGGAAGGCCTGAACCCGGGTGACCGCCTGATCACCGAAGGGCTGCAGTACGTGCGCCCGGGCGTCGAGGTCAAGGTCAGCGAAGCCACCAACGTCAAGAAGCCGGCCAGCCCTGTTCAGGCCAACGCGGCGAAAGCAGACGCCAAAGCGGAGTAAACCATGTCGAAGTTCTTTATCGATCGCCCGATCTTCGCCTGGGTGATCGCCTTGGTGATCATGCTGGTCGGCGCCTTGTCGATCCTGAAGCTGCCGATCAACCAGTACCCCAGCATCGCGCCGCCGGCCATCGCCATCGCCGTGACCTACCCGGGCGCCTCGGCGCAAACCGTGCAGGACACCGTGGTACAGGTGATCGAGCAGCAGCTCAACGGTATCGACAACCTGCGTTATGTGTCGTCGGAAAGTAACTCCGACGGCAGCATGACCATTACCGCCACCTTCGAGCAGGGCACCAACCCAGACACCGCGCAGGTGCAGGTGCAGAACAAGCTGAACCTGGCCACCCCGCTGCTGCCGCAGGAAGTGCAGCAGCAAGGTATCCGCGTCACCAAGGCAGTGAAGAACTTCCTGCTGGTGATCGGCCTGGTGTCCGAAGACGGCAGCATGACCAAGGACGACCTGGCCAACTACATCGTCTCCAACATGCAGGACCCGATCTCGCGTACCGCGGGTGTGGGTGACTTCCAGGTGTTCGGTGCGCAGTACGCCATGCGTATCTGGCTCGATCCGGCCAAGCTGAACAAGTTCCAGCTGACCCCGGTCGACGTCAAGACCGCCGTGGCCGCGCAGAACGTGCAGGTATCCTCCGGCCAGCTCGGTGGCCTGCCGGCCATGCCGGGTACCCAGCTGAACGCCACCATCATCGGCAAGACCCGCCTGCAGACTGCCGAGCAGTTCGAGAAGATCCTGCTCAAGGTCAACAGCGACGGTTCGCAGGTGCGTCTGGGTGATGTCGCCCAGGTTGGCCTGGGTGGTGAAAACTATGCCGTCAGCGCCCAGTTCAACGGCAAGCCGGCCTCCGGCCTGGCAGTTAAACTGGCTACCGGTGCCAACGCCCTGGACACCGCCAAGGCCCTGCGCCAGACCATCGCCGACCTGGAACCGTTCTTCCCGCCTGGGGTGAAAGCGGTATTCCCGTATGACACCACCCCGGTGGTCACCGAATCGATCAGTGGCGTTATCCACACCCTGATCGAAGCCGTGGTCCTGGTGTTCCTGGTGATGTACCTGTTCCTGCAGAACTTCCGCGCCACCATCATCACCACCATGACCGTACCGGTTGTGTTGCTGGGTACCTTCGGCATCCTTGCCGCTGCCGGCTTCAGCATCAACACCCTGACCATGTTCGCCATGGTCCTGGCCATCGGCTTGCTGGTGGACGACGCCATCGTCGTGGTGGAGAACGTCGAGCGGGTGATGTCCGAGGAAGGCTTGCCGCCCAAGGAAGCGACCAAGCGCTCGATGGAGCAGATCCAGGGTGCCCTGGTGGGTATCGCCCTGGTGCTGTCGGCAGTACTGCTGCCCATGGCGTTCTTCGGCGGCTCCACGGGTGTGATCTATCGGCAGTTCTCCATCACCATCGTCTCGGCCATGGGCCTGTCGGTGCTGGTGGCGCTCATCTTCACCCCGGCCCTGTGCGCCACCATGCTCAAGCCGCTGAAGAAGGGCGAGCACCATGTGGCCAAGCGTGGCTTCTTTGGCTGGTTCAACCGCAACTTCGACCGCAGCGTAACCGGCTACGAGCGCAGCGTGGGCACCATCCTGCGCAACAAGGTACCGTTCCTGCTGGCCTACGCGCTGATCGTGGTCGGCATGATCTGGCTGTTCGCCCGCATCCCTACCGCGTTCCTGCCGGAAGAAGACCAGGGCGTATTGTTTGCCCAGGTACAGACCCCGGCCGGCTCCAGTGCCGAGCGCACCCAAGTGGTGGTCGACCAGATGCGTGAGTACCTGCTCAGCGAAGAGGCCGACACCGTGGCTTCGGTTTTCACCGTCAACGGCTTCAACTTCGCCGGCCGTGGCCAGAGCTCGGGTATGGCATTCATCATGCTCAAGCCGTGGGATGAACGCTCCAAGGAAAACAGCGTGTTCGCCCTTGCCCAGCGTGCCCAGCAGCACTTCTTCACCTTCCGCGATGCGATGGTGTTCGCCTTTGCCCCGCCTGCGGTGCTCGAACTGGGTAACGCCACCGGCTTCGACGTGTTCCTGCAGGACCGCGGCGGTGTCGGCCATGCCAAGCTGATGGAAGCGCGCAACCAGTTCCTGGCCAAGGCCGCGCAGAGCAAGATCCTCAGCGCCGTGCGCCCGAACGGCCTGAACGACGAGCCGCAGTACCAGCTGACCATTGATGACGAGCGTGCCAGCGCCCTGGGCGTGACCATCGCTGACATCAACAACACCCTGTCGATTGCCTTGGGTGCCAGCTACGTCAACGACTTCATCGACCGTGGCCGGGTCAAGAAGGTGTACATCCAGGGCGAGCCGAACGCGCGGATGAGCCCGGAAGACCTGCAGAAGTGGTACGTGCGCAATGGCGCCGGCGAAATGGTGCCGTTCTCCTCCTTCGCCAAGGGCGAATGGACCTACGGTTCGCCGAAGCTGTCGCGTTACAACGGCGTCGAGGCAATGGAAATCCTCGGTGCTCCGGCCCCGGGCTACAGTACCGGTGAAGCCATGGCCGAGGTCGAGCGCATTGCTGGCGAATTGCCAAGCGGCATCGGCTTCTCCTGGACCGGCATGTCCTACGAGGAAAAACTCTCCGGTTCGCAGATGCCGGCACTGTTCGCCCTCTCGGTACTGTTCGTGTTCCTGTGCCTGGCAGCCCTGTACGAAAGCTGGTCGATCCCGATCGCCGTGGTACTGGTAGTACCGCTGGGTATCATCGGTGCCCTGATCGCCACCAGCATGCGCGGGTTGTCCAACGACGTATACTTCCTGGTCGGCCTGTTGACCACCATCGGCCTGGCGGCGAAAAACGCCATTCTGATCGTCGAGTTCGCCAAGGAACTGCACGAACAAGGCCGCAGCCTGTACGACGCGGCGATCGAGGCGTGCCGCATGCGTCTGCGCCCGATCATCATGACCTCGCTGGCGTTCATCCTCGGCGTGGTACCGTTGACTATCGCCAGCGGCGCCGGCGCCGGCAGCCAGCACGCCATCGGTACTGGTGTGATCGGCGGCATGATCAGTGCGACCGTGCTGGCTATCTTCTGGGTACCACTGTTCTTCGTCGCAGTGTCGTCACTGTTCGGCAGCAAAGAGCCGGAAAAAGACGTCACCCCTGAAACTCCACGTTATGAGGCTGGGCAATGACCAAGTCTTTGTTGTCCCTGGCAGTAACCGCTTTCATTCTTGGCGGCTGCTCGCTGATCCCTGACTACCAGACCCCGGAATCGCCGGTGGCTGCGCAGTGGCCGCAAGGCCCGGCTTACTCGCCGACGCAGTCGGCGGAGGTTGCCGCCGCCGAACAGGGCTGGCGTCAGTTCTTCCACGACCCGGCCCTGCAGCAGCTGATCCAGACCGCGCTGGTGAACAACCGCGACCTGCGCGTTGCCGCGTTGAACATCGACGCCTACCGTGCGCAGTACCGCATCCAGCGTGCCGACCTGTTCCCTGCGGTTTCGGCCAACGGTAGCGGCAGCCGCCAGCGCGTACCGGCGAACATGTCGCAGACGGGCGAAGCGGGCATCACCAGCCAGTACTCGGCCACCCTGGGCGTCAGCGCCTATGAGCTGGACCTGTTCGGCCGCGTGCGCAGCCTGACCGAGCAGGCCCTGGAAACCTACTTGTCCAGCGAGCAGGCGCGTCGCTCCACGCAGATCAGCCTGGTGGCCAGCGTGGCCAACGCCTACTACACCTGGCAGGCCGACCAGGCGCTGTTCAAGCTGACCGAAGAAACGCTGAAGACCTACGAGGAAAGCTACAACCTCACCCGCCGCAGCAACGAAGTCGGCGTAGCCTCGGCGCTGGACGTCAGCCAGGCGCGTACCGCCGTGGAAGGCGCCCGGGTCAAGTACTCGCAGTACCAGCGCCTGGTCGCCCAGGACGTCAACAGCCTGACCGTGCTGCTGGGCACCGGCATTCCCGCCGACCTGGCCAAGCCGCTGGAGCTCAATGCCGACCAACTGGCCGAAGTACCGGCCGGCCTGCCGTCGGACATCCTCCAGCGTCGCCCGGACATCCAGGAAGCCGAGCATCTGCTCAAGGCCGCCAATGCCAACATTGGCGCGGCCCGCGCAGCGTTCTTCCCGAGCATCAGCCTGACCGCCAATGCCGGCAGTCTGAGCCCCGACATGGGCCACCTGTTCTCGGGCGGCCAGGGCACCTGGCTGTTCCAGCCGCAGATAAACCTGCCGATCTTCAACGCCGGCAGCCTGAAGGCCAGCCTGGACTACTCGAAGATTCAGAAGGACATCAACGTCGCCAAGTACGAAAAGACCATCCAGACCGCTTTCCAGGAAGTCTCCGATGGCCTGGCGGCGCGCAAGACCTTCGAAGAGCAGCTGCAGGCGCAACGCGACCTGGTGCAGGCGAACCAGGACTACTACCGCCTGGCCGAACGCCGCTATCGCATCGGTATCGACAGCAACCTGACCTTCCTCGACGCCCAGCGCAACCTGTTCAGCGCCCAGCAGGCACTGATCGGCGACCGCTTGTCGCAGCTGACCAGCGAGGTCAACCTGTACAAGGCGCTTGGCGGTGGCTGGTACGAGCAGACCGGGCAGGCCAACAACCAGCAGGCAGCTGTGGAAGCACCGAAGAGCTGATCAGCCCTGTTACAGCAAAGAGCCCACCTTTAACGGTGGGCTTTTTGTTTGTCGGTTGCCTGTACAGGCCTCTTCGCGGGTAAACCCGCTCCCACAATGTTTTGCATAAATGCTGAAGGCTGTGCAGTACCTGTGGGTGCGGGTTTACCCGCGAAGAGGCCAGTGCAGGAGAACAATTAACCAACCAGAACATTCCGTTCGATTATCGCCCGCTTCCGCTTGTGGCGAATTGCCTCACCCCCGCCACACCCCGCAACATCCTCCCACGCAACGTTGCCCCGGTTCATCCCAAAAGACCCGCACCTGCAGGCCGCATCCTGCAGCGTACCGGCTCGCCCATAAAAACAAGAGATCCACGACAGATTGCAACCCGCACGCCAGCTGCTGCCCGGCCTGTTGGCCATGTCCTGCGCACTCCCAGTGTTCGCCGCCGACCAAGGTGGTTTCCTGGAGGACGCGAAGGCCACCCTCAACCTGCGAAACTTCTACATCAACCGCAACTTCGTCGACCCGGCCCATCCGCAGGCCAAGGCCGAAGAGTGGACGCAGAGCTTCATCCTCGACGCCCGCTCCGGCTTTACCCAGGGCACCGTCGGTTTCGGCGTGGACGTACTGGGCCTATATTCGGTCAAGCTCGATGGCGGCAAAGGCACCACCAATACCCACCTGCTGCCGGTGCACGACGATGGCCGCCCCGCCGATGACTTCGGCCGCCTGGGCGTGGCACTGAAAGCCAAGCTGTCCGAAACCGAGCTGAAAGTGGGCGAGTGGATGCCGGTACTGCCGATCCTGCGCTCGGACGATGGCCGCTCGCTGCCGCAGACCTTCCGCGGCGGCCAGCTGACCTCGAAGGAAATCGCCGGCCTGACCCTGTACGCCGGCCAGTTCCGCGGCAACAGCCCGCGCAACGACGCCAGCATGGAAGACATGTCGATGAACGGCAAGGCAGCGTTCACCTCCGACCGTTTCAACTTTGGCGGCGGCGAATACACCTTCAACGACAAGCGCACCATGATCGGCCTGTGGAATGCCCAGCTCAAGGATATCTACCGCCAGCAGTACCTCAACCTGGTGCACAGCCAACCCTTGGGCGACTGGACCCTGGGCGCCAACCTGGGCTACTTCATCGGCAAGGAAGACGGCGCCGAACGCGCCGGCGAACTGGACAACCGCACGGCCTCGGCCATGCTCTCCGCGCGCTACCAGGGCCACACCTTCTACGTCGGCCTGCAGAAAGTCAGCGGCGACGACGCCTGGATGCGGGTGAACGGCACCAGTGGCGGCACCCTGGCAAACGACAGCTACAACTCCAGCTTCGACAACGCCAAGGAGCGCTCCTGGCAGGTGCGCCATGACTTCAACTTCGCCACCGTCGGCGTGCCAGGCCTGACCCTGATGAACCGCTACATCAAGGGTGACAACGTCACCGCAGGCGGCGTGGACGATGGCAAGGAATGGGCGCGGGAAACCGAATTGGCCTATGTGGTGCAGTCGGGCAGCTTCAAGGACCTGTCGGTGAAGTGGCGCAACTCCACCATGCGCCGGGACTTCAGCACCAACTCGTTCGATGAGAACCGGTTGATCGTGAGTTACCCGCTGAATCTGCTTTGAATTCTTCGCGGCTGCCCCCTGGTCGACCGCGCCAGCAAAGCCCTGCCGCCCACCCCAGAAGGCCTGGTGGTGCTGCAACATGCCCGGCGCCTGGATATACCAGTGCGGGCTGCTGCCATTCGCTGAGCTGATGATGGTGGCGGGGGCGGGCTATCCTGAGCTATATCGGTCGCCTGTACCGGCCCTTTCGCGGGTAAACCCGCTCCCACAGGTCCAGCGCAGCCCTCAGGAGTTGTGGTGACCCTGTGGGAGCGGGTTTACCCGCGAAGAGGCCGGAACAGGCAATACACCTCGATCAGGCAACCAGGGAGGCAAAACAATGAAAACCCTCGTCGACCACCTGAGCCAATACGCCAGCTACCACCGCGACCCACGCAACATCGCCACCCACTTCGTCGGCATCCCGATGATCGTGCTGGCGGTCACTATCCTGCTGTCGCGCCCTGGCTGGGAGGTAGCCGGCATGTGGCTGTCCCCTGCCCTGCCGGCGGCGGCGGCCTCGGTCTGGTTCTACCTGCGCCTGGATCTGCGCTTCGGCCTGGTGATGGGGTTGTTGCTTGGGCTATGCCTGTGGGTCGGCCAGGTGCTGGCGATGCAGACGACAGCGCTGTGGCTCGGCACCGGGCTGGGGGCGTTCGTGGTGGGCTGGATCATCCAGTTCGTCGGCCATTACTACGAAGGCCGCAAGCCGGCGTTTGTCGACGATGTCAGCGGGTTGATCATCGGGCCGTTGTTCGTGGTGGCAGAAGCGGCATTCATGCTCGGCCTGTGCCCGGCCCTGAAACGCGCCGTCGAGGCCAACGCCGGGCCCGTGGTGGCGCGCTCTATGTAGGAGCGGCCTTGTGTCGCGATAGGGCTGCGAAGCGGCCCCGGCAATATTGGCTGCGAAGCTGAAGCCTAGGGGCCGCTGCGCGGCCCATCGCGACGCAAGGCCGCTCCTACAAGGGACCGCGTAGTGGTCAGGTACGCGACTCCACACCCAGCTCATCCCACACCGACTCAGCCATGTGGAAGGTGGCATTGGCCGCCGGAATGCCGCAATAGATCGCGCTCTGCATCAGCACTTCCTTGATTTCGTCGCGGGTCACGCCGTTGTTGGCCGCCGCGCGCAGGTGCAGCTTCAGCTCGTCGTTGCGGTTCATGCCAATCAGCATGGCGATGGTGATCAGGCTACGGGTATGGCGCGGCAGGCCAGGGCGAGTCCAGATGTCACCCCAGGCGTGGCGGGTGATCATCTCCTGGAACTCGCCGTTGAAGTCGTTGAGCTTCTCCAGGCTGCGGTCCACGTGGGCATCGCCAAGCACTGCGCGGCGTACTTGCATGCCGGCGTCGTAACGTTGTTTCTCGTCCATGGCGGTATCCTCAGTGAGCCTGCAGGAAGGCGAGCACTCGGCGGCTGAACGCCTCGCCGATCTCGACGTTGGACAGGTGCGCCGCCGGGAAGTCGACGTACTCGGCACCCGCGATACCGGCCTGCATGAAGCGGCCGTGCTCCGGAGTGGTCACCACGTCCTCGGTACCAGCAACGATCAGCGCCGGCACCTGGATACGGCCCAGTTGCTCGCGGTAATCGGCATCACGCACCGCCGCGCAGTTGCCGGCATAACCTTGCGGGCTGGTTTGCGCCAGCATCTGGCAGATGCGCTGGGCCTGCGCTGGCTGGGCCTGGGCGAAGCCCGGGGTGAACCAGCGGGCGATGGAGGCATCGCGCAGGTCGACCATGGCCTGCTGGCCGCCCTTGAGCACGGTGTCGATACGTGTGTTCCACACCTCGTCGTTGGCGATCTTGGCGGCGGTATTGCACAGGGTCAGGCTGTGCAGGCGCTCGCCTGCGTTGATGCCCAGCCACTGGCCGATCAAGCCGCCCATCGACAGGCCGACGAAGTGCGCCTTGGCGATATCCAGGCCATCGAGCAGGGCCAGCACGTCACGGCCCAGCTGATCGATGCTGTAGGGGCCTTCAGTGACCAGCGACCCACCGTGGCCACGGGTGTCGTAGCGCAGCACGCGCAAGTGCTGGCTCCACAGTGGTATCTGTGTGTCCCACATGCCCAGGTCGGTGCCCAGCGAGTTGGACAGGACCAGCACCGGGGCGTTTTCCGGGCCATCGATCTGGTAATTCAAAACGCCATCGGCCAGTTGCAAGTGCGCCACAGCGGTCTCCTTCAGGCAGTGAAACGTTGATGTTCGGACACGGCGCGCGCCACCCAGACGCGGGCCTGGCCCAGGTAATGGGCAGGGTCGAGCAAGCGATCGAGTTCTTCGGCGGACAGTTCGGCACTGACCTGCGGCTCTTCACCCAGCACGGTGCGCAGGTGGCGCTGTTCGGCCACAGCGCGCTGGCAGCACTGTTCCAGCAGGTGATGGGCGTGGTCGCGGCCCAGGCGCTGGGCGAGGACGATGCTCACCGCTTCGGCCAGCACCAGGCCCTGGGTCAGGTCGAGGTTACGGCGCATGCGCGCGGCATCCACTTCCATGCCCTCGGCAATCACCTGGGCCTGGCGCAGCGCACCAGAGACCAGGCAGCAGATGTCCGGTAGGGTTTCCCATTCGGCATGCCACAGGCCGAGGCTGCGCTCATGCTCCTGGGGCATGGCGGCGAACAGCGTCGAAACCAGCCCCGGCACGCGGGTCGCGGCGCCGATCAGCACCGCGGCGCCGACAGGGTTGCGCTTGTGCGGCATGGTCGAAGACCCACCCTTGCCCGGCGCGGAAGGCTCGAACAGTTCCCCCGCCTCGGTCTGCATCAGCAAGCTGACATCGCGGCCGAACTTGCCCAGGCTACCAGCGACCAGGCCTAGTACCGAGGCAAACTCCACCAGGCGGTCGCGCTGGGTGTGCCAGGGCTGCTCGGGCAGGGTCAGCTTGAGCTGCTCGGCCAGGGCTTCGGCCACCGGCATCGCCTTGCTGCCCAACGCCGCCAGGCTACCCGAGGCGCCGCCGAACTGCAGCACCAGCAAGCGTGGGCGCAGCTCCTGCAAGCGCTGGCGATGACGGGTCAAGGCGCCCAGCACACCGGCCAGTTTCATGCCCAGGGTCACGGGGGTGGCGTGCTGCAGCCAGGTGCGCCCCACCAGCGGCGTGTCGGCGTGCTGCAAGGCCTGACGCGACAGGGTATCGGCCAGCTTGCCGAGGTCGGCTTCGATCAGGTCGAGGGCAGCACGCAGCTGCAGGACCAGGCCAGTGTCCATCGCGTCCTGGCTGGTGGCGCCCAGGTGCACATAGCGCTCGGCTTCGGGCACGCCACTGGCAATCACCTTGCCCAACGCCTTCACCAGCGGGATCGCCGAGTTGCCAGCAGTGGCGATGGCATTGGCCAGCGCGCCAACGTCATAGCGCTCGGCGTGGCACGCCGCCTCGATGGCCGCTACCGCGCTATGCGGGACCAGCCCGGCAGCCGCCTCGGCCCGCGCCAGCGCCGCTTCGAAATCGAGCATGCCCTGCAGGCGGCCACGGTCGGAGAAGATCTCGCGCATGGCCGGTGCGGTGAAGTAGGCGTCGAACAGTAGGTTGGTCATGCCACGTCCTTAATTATCGTGGTGCAGGTACGCGGCCTGCTTCGGCAGGCGCAGGCTGAACAGGAAGGCAATCGCCATCATCGCCGTCACGTACCAGTAGAAAGTGTTTTCCATGCCCAAGGTCTTCAGGCCCAGGGCCACGTACTCGGCCGAACCGCCGAACGCCGCGTTTGCCACTGCATAGGCCAGGCCCACACCCAGTGCGCGCACCTGCGGCGGGAACATCTCGGCCTTCACCAGGCCGCTGATCGAGGTGTAGAAACTGACGATACACAACGCCAGGGAAATCAGCACGAAGGCCATGAAAGGGCTGCTCACGGTCTTCAGCGCCATCAGCAACGGCACGGTGAACAGCGTACCCAGGGCACCGAACAGCATCATCGAGTTACGCCGGCCGATGCGGTCGGAGAGCATGCCGAAGAACGGCTGCAGCACCATGAACAGGAACAGCGCGCCGGTCATCACGTAGCTGGCATTTTTCGCGGTCATGCCAGCGGTGTTGACCAGGTACTTCTGCATGTAGGTGGTGAAGGTGTAGAAGATCAGCGAACCGCCCGCGGTATAGCCAAGCACGGTGATGAAGGCCGCCGCGTGGTCGCGGAACAGGCCCTTGATGGTGCCGGCGTCCTTGTCCTGGCGGGTTTCGGCGCTGCTGGTCTCATGCAGCGAGCGGCGCAGCATCAGCGAGATCAGTGCGGCAATGGCACCGACCACGAACGGAATGCGCCAGCCCCAGGCGCGCAGCTCTTCTTCGGTGAGCAGCTGCTGCAGGATCACCACCACCAGCACCGCCAGCAACTGGCCGCCGATCAGGGTCACGTACTGGAACGAGGCGAAGAAACCGCGCTGGCCGCGCAGGGCTACTTCACTCATGTAAGTGGCAGTGGTGCCGTACTCGCCGCCTACCGACAGGCCCTGGATCAACCGGGCCAGCAATAGCAGCGCCGGGGCCCAGGTGCCGATGCTGGCATAGGTGGGCAGGCAGGCGATCATCAGCGAGCCGAAGCACATCATCAGCACCGAGATCATCAGGGAATTCTTGCGACCATGGCGGTCAGCGAGGCGGCCGAAGATCCAGCCACCGATGGGGCGCATCAGAAAGCCCGCGGCGAACACGCCTGCCGTGTTCAACAACTGCACGGTGGGGTCGTCGGAGGGGAAGAAAGCCGGGGCAAAGTAGATCGCGCAGAAGGCATAGACGTAGAAGTCGAACCATTCCACCAGGTTGCCCGAAGAGGCACCAACGATAGCGAAGATGCGTTTGCTGCGTTCTTCGCCGGTGTAATAGGTTGAGGTCATGGTGAGTTTACTCCTGGAGGGTCGCAGGTAATTCTAGACACACCTGGTAACACACTCGTTCCGCTATCTGGCTGGCAACTGGCCTTGAGTCGCATGTGCCGGCCTCTTCGCGGGTAAACCCGCTCCCACAGGGGATGCGTGGTTCCCTGTGGGAGCGGGTTCACCCGCGAAGAGGCCGGTACAAGTCAAACCCGCTCGATGGCCAGCGCCAAACCTTGGCCTACGCCCACACACATGGTCGCCAGGCCTTTACGCCCACCGCTCTTCTCCAGCTGGTGAAGCGCAGTCAGCACCAGCCGCGCACCGCTCATGCCCAGCGGGTGGCCCAGGGCGATGGCACCGCCGTTGGGGTTCACCTGCGGTGCATCGTCGGCCACACCCAGCTCACGCAGCACCGCCAGACCTTGGCTGGCAAAGGCTTCGTTGAGCTCGATCACATCGAAATCATTCACCGCCACACCCAGGCGCTCGGTCAGCTTGCGCACTGCCGGCACCGGACCAATGCCCATCACTCGCGGTGCAACACCGGCGCTGGCCATGCCCAGTACGCGGGCACGTGGGGTCAGGCCGTGTTTCTTCACAGCCTCGGCCGAAGCCAGGATCAACGCCGCGGCACCGTCGTTCACGCCCGAGGCATTGCCGGCGGTGACGGTCTTGTCCGGGCCGTTGACCGGCTTGAGCTTGGTCAAGGCTTCCAGCGTGGTTTCCGGGCGCAGGTGTTCATCACGCTCGACGATGGTCTCGCCCTTCTTGTGCGCGATTCGCACCGGCACGATCTCTTCGGCGAAGAAGCCGGCGGCCTGGGCCGCAGCTGCCTTCTGCTGGCTGCGCAGGGCGAAGGCGTCCTGGTCGGCACGCGAAACCTGGTAATCGTCAGCCACGTTGTCGGCGGTTTCCGGCATGGAGTCCACACCGTACTGGCTCTTCATCAGCGGGTTGATGAAACGCCAGCCGATGGTGGTGTCTTCGAGCTTCATGTTGCGCGAATAGCCGCTTTCGGCCTTGCCCATGACGAACGGGGCACGCGACATCGACTCGACGCCGCCGGCAATCGCCAGCTCCATTTCGCCGCTGGCAATGGCGCGGAAGGCAGTGCCAATGGCATCCATGCCCGACGCGCACAGGCGGTTCAAGGTGACACCCGGAATGCTCTCCGGCAGGCCGGCCAGCAGCAGCGCCATGCGTGCCACGTTGCGGTTGTCTTCACCAGCCTGGTTGGCGCAGCCGAAGAACACTTCGTCAACCTGATCCCACTGCACGGTCGGGTTGCGCTCGATCAGCGCCTTCAGTGGCACGGCGGCCAGGTCGTCGGCCCGCACGCCGGCCAGGGCGCCACCGAAGCGGCCGATCGGGGTGCGAATGGCGTCACAGATGAATACGTCGCGCATCAGGCTTCTCCTGCGACCTGGCCATGGGCCGCGGCGGTACGGGCTTCGAGGTCACGCAGGGCGGACAGCTCGACTTCGGTCGGTTCGGCGGTGGTCTGCACATCGTCGGCAAAGCGGATCGCCCAGCCAGTGGCGGCGATGATCTGTTCGCGGGTCACACCCGGGTGGATCGCAGTGACGACGAATTCGTGGGTCCCGGCTTCCGGCTCCATGATGCACAGGTCGGTGATAATGCCGACCGGGCCGTCGCCTGGCAGGCCCAGGCGTTTGCGCGAGTCGCCGCCTTCACCGTGGCCAACCGAGGTGATGAAGTCCAGCTTGTCGACAAAGGCACGCGGCGACTGCTTAAGGATGATCAGTACCTGCTTGGCGGAACCAGCGATTTCCGGTGCGCCACCAGCACCTGGCAGGCGGGTTTTCGGGGCGTGGTAATCACCGACGACGGTAGTGTTGATGTTGCCGAAGCGGTCGACCTGGGCGGCGCCGAGGAAGCCGACGTCGATGCGCCCACCTTGCAGCCAGTAGCGGAAGATCTCGCCGGTCGGCACCACGGTGTCAGCGGTTTCGGCCAGCTCGCCGTCGCCGATAGACAGCGGCAGCACGCTTGGCTTGGCGCCGATCGGGCCGGATTCGTAGATCAGCACCACGTCTGGCGAAGATGTCAGGCGCGCCAGGTTGGCAGCCTTGGACGGCAGGCCGATGCCGACGAAGCACACAGCACCGTTGCGCAGGCGACGGGCTGCAGCGACGGTCATCATTTCGGAAGTGGAGTAGCTCATTGTGCGGCCTCCGCAGTGCTGGCCAGCTTGGCCTTGAATTCGTTGAAATCGGCAGTGCCACGGATGTAGGTGTCGATCCAGGCGGTGAACGATTCGCGGCTACGCGCGATCGGGTCCCAGGCCTGGTAGAAGCGGTTGTCACGCTCGTAGTAGCCGTGGGCATAGGACGGGTGCGCACCGCCAGGTACCAGGCATACCGCGCTCAGGGCCCAGGTCGGCAGCACACAGGCGTTCATCGGGGCCTGCAGGTCGTCGACGATTTCCTCGACGGTGACGATGCAGCGCTTGGCGGCCAGGGCGGCTTCCTTCTGCACGCCGAGGATGCCCCACAGCAGCACATTGCCTTTGCGGTCGGCCTTTTGCGCGTGGATCACGGTCACATCCGGGCGCACCGACGGCACAGCTGCCAGCACTTCCCCGGTGAACGGGCAGGTGACGCTCTTGATCAGCGGGTTGACCTTCGGCAGGTCGGAGCCGGCGTAGGCACGCAGCACGGCGAACGGCAGGCCAGAAGCACCGGCGACATAGGCGTTTGCCAGGTCAGCATGGCTGTGTTCTTCGATTTCGATGGCGTGTGGCCACTGCTTCTCGACAGCATCACGCAGGCGGTGCAGCGAACCGACACCTGGGTTACCACCCCAGGAGAAGATCAGCTTGCTGGCGCAGCCGGCGCCGATCAGCTGGTCGTAGATCAGGTCCGGAGTCATGCGCACCAGGGTCAGGTCGCGCTTGCCCTGACGGATGATCTCGTGGCCGGCGGCAGTCGGGATCAGGTGGGTGAAACCTTCGAGGGCGACGGTATCGCCATCCTGGATGAACTGCTTCACGGCTTCGTGAAGCGGGAGAATTGCAGCCATTTGGAGACTCCTGGTCAGGGTGCTTCGGTGAGCTCAGATTAAGGAGACTGGTGGGTGGCTTACAATCCGATAATCGACTATTTGTGCGATTATCGAACCAATTATTGCATCCCTACCTATCTCCCCTCACTGCCTGTACTGGCCTCATTGCGTCAGGTAGCGTCAGCGTGGCTCACCAGCCCTTTCACGATCACACCCACGGTCGCCAGCCCCGCCGGCACCAGCAACGCCGTCAGCACCTGTTCGAAGTTCCAGCCCAGCCCCAGCAGCGTCGCACCACTCCAGGCCCCGAGAATCGCACCGAAGCGGCCGATACCCAGCATCCACGATACCCCTGTGGCGCGGCCCTGTGTCGGATAGAAGCGCGCCGCCAGCGAAGGCATCGCCGATTGGGCGCCGTTCACGCACATGCCGGCAACCAGCACCAGCGTGGCCAATACGGTGATGTTGCCCAGGCTCTGCCCCACGGCGTAGGCGAACACCCCGGCCAGCAGGTAGAAAATGCCGATCACCTTGTGCGGATTGAAGCGGTCCATGGCCCAACCCACACCGACGGCGCTCAGCACGCCACCGAACTGGAACAGTGCGCCGATGAAGGCAGCCTGTTCCATGCTCGCGCCGCTGTCGCGCATCAAGGTTGGCAACCAGCTGGTCAGCAGATAGACGATCACAAGGCCCATGAAATAGGTCAGCCACAACAGCATGGTGCCCATGCCGTAGGTACCGGAGAAGATCAGCGCAAACACGTTGCGCGCAGCCACTGCCTTTTGCTCCGGCACGCTGAAGCTGCCCGCCTCGGCCACCACCTGTGGCGCGATGGGCGACAAGGTCTTGCGCACCTTGTCAGTCCCCCGGTTGCGCACCACCAGGAACCGCGCTGACTCCGGCAGCCACACCATCAGCACCAGCGCCAGCAGCAACGGCAGCACGCCACCGATCACCAGCAGACTGTGCCAGCCGTAGGCCGGGATCATCTTGGCGGAAATGAAACCACCGCCGGCCATGCCCAGGTTGAAGCCGCAGAACATGCTGGTCACCAACAGCGACTTGAGGCGCTCGGGGGTATATTCAGACAATAGCGTGGTGGCGTTGGGCATGCCTGCACCAAGGCCCAGGCCAGTCAGGAAGCGCAACACCAGCAACTGATCGACGTTGGTGGCGTAGGCCGAGGCCAGGCTGAAGCCACCGAATACCAGCACTGCGCCCACCAGCACGCCCTTGCGGCCAAAACGGTCCGCCAGCGGGCCGGAGCCGAGGGCACCGAAAACCATACCGATCAATGCAGCACTCATGACCGGGCCGAGGCTGGCGCGGTCTATCCCCCACTCCTGCGAAAGGGCCGGGGCGATGAAGCCCATGGCGGCGGTGTCCAGGCCATCGAGGAAGACGATCAGGAAGCACAGCAACACCACCCGCCATTGGTAGCGGGACAGCGGCTGCTGATTGATGAACGACTGGACGTCGAGGCTATTGCCGACGTTGGTTTGCGCTTGATTCATTATTGTTTTCCAGAATGAGGGGCACAGCCAGCCCACTGCACGCGATCAAACGGTACAGAGGACGATGATTTGGGGGAATGCGGCCGGCGTCAGCCTGGATATAACGGTACTGCGCGCGGGTGCGGCCGCGGCAGCGAGGGGACAGTATTCATGTTAAGTGCCTCTTATGTTTTTCTTGTTCGGTCGGCACAGCCGACCGTTGCGAGAGACATTAATCAGCGGGCGGAGGCGGCGCAATTCACCGCGAACGACACTGTGCGTTTATCGCACAGGAAAGGGTTTTTCCTGTTCTAAATTTGAAAGTGGCGCGCTGTGCGCCCTGCGGGGCTCAGCCAAACAACTGATGGCAAAGGTCCCGGCTGGCTGCGAGCAGGATCGGCAAGAACCGCTGCTCCAGCTCACTGCGCGTCACCCGCCCGACATGGGTACTCACATTCAATGCCGCCAGCACCTGCCCCGAGGCGTCATACACCGGCACCGCAATCGAGCGCAGCCCCTGCTCCAGCTCCTGGTCTACCACGCACCAGCCCTGGGCACGCACCTGCTGGATACAGGCGAACAGCGACTCGGGGTCGTGCAAGGTACGGCTGGTACGCGCCTTCAGGTCGGCACGCTCCAGGTATTCACGCAGGCTGGTGTCGTCCATGGCCGCCAACAGGATGCGCCCCATCGATGTGCAATAGGCCGGCAGGCGCCCGCCCACCGACAGGTCGACCGAAATCAACCGCTCCACGGTCGCCGAACGGGCTATATAAAGGATGTCGTCACCTTCGAGCGTGGCCATGTTGGCCGCCTCGTGCAGCTGGTCGCTGATGCGGTCCAGGTAAGGCTGGGCGGAAATCGCCAGCGGCGTCGACGACAGGTACGCATGCCCCAGCGTCAGCACTTTGGGCAACAGCGAATAGGTGCGCCCGTCGGTGGTGGCGTAACCCAGCTTCATCAACGTGTGCAGGCAACGGCGTACCGCAGCACGGGGGATTTCGGTGCGGTGGCTGATCTGGGCGATGGTCAGGTGACGCTTGCGTTCCTGAAAGGCCTGGATGACTGCCAGGCCTCGCGCCAGGGAGGTCATGAAGTCCGGGTCGCCGGTAAAGGCCTGGATGCGCTTGGCCGGTGACGCCACGATCGGCGGTGCCAGGGCTGCCGAGGCAGGTCGCCCCTGCTCCAGGTTGACCGACTCTGGATTGACGGAATCGCTGGCCAAGGTTTCGTCACTCATCGCACACCTCAAAAAAAACGCCCACTCGTGCGATTATCGAACAAACGGCCGATAATCGCAATTGACCGCTGACACTTTTACTTATACCTTTCTCATGCCACTTGTGGCTTCTTTGGAGAGACTGGTCAGGTACCCACCGTAGAAGTCCCCAGGCAACGGCCTCGCCTTTTGGCGAGGCCGTTTTTCATTACCCTCCCGCTCGACGGTCCCGCTGCTGCACTGCAACGAACTTTTGTCCGTATTGCCTTTCAAACTTGTACGAAAGGCCCAAACTGTCATCGAATGCATTCCATTACTTGCGTCTTGTGATGTCAGGGTTGGGTAAATTACGATGTTCGGCGAATATCGATTGCTATAATCGATTGCGCAGGCCTCGACGATGCCGTGGCAATGGAACCTTCCGCTGTATCAAACCGTTGCTGCCAGCAAGGCATGTGCACGCTGCACAACGCATAACAACTGTCATCAAACTTAATTCAGGTACTACTGTGACGAAAGATGAACTGCGCGCGGAACTCGAGCGCCAGGCTGAACGTTACAAGGATGTTTATGGTGGCGAAGTCACCACTTACGCCGCACAACCGGATCCGGAACGCAAACCTTGGCGCAAGCGCGCCAGCGTGCGCGACCAGGCCTTCAGCCAGGAACTGGAACGTATGGAAAAGGAACTGCGCAGCGACACTCCCTGACCCGGGACCACGCCAGCGCGTCGTCGCCCGGCCAGCCCGGGCGCGGTCGATCTTTACTGTCCGGCCGAAGGTGAAATGGAATTACACAAATTTCATACGCCCGTTTGAAAAGAAGCGAAGCGGCTTTTTATCCAGCTTTTTGCCGGTTTTCGCCAGCTTTTACGCGCTTTAGCGGATATTTCCCTGCCGGCACGTTGCACCGTGCACATCACGCTCGCGTAAGGAAGATTGCCGTCGGTCTGTCGCAAATGCATCGATTGCCAACGTTTTCTGGCATAATCCCGCCCCCCTAAGATCGCCAGACAACCTTCATGATCGAATTATTCAGCGGACTGGATGCCTGGGTGTTGGTGAGCCTGCTGCTCGCCTTGACCTTCGTGCTCGCCTTCGAGTTCATCAATGGCTTTCATGACACCGCCAACGCGGTAGCTACCGTCATCTATACCAAAGCCATGCCGCCGCACCTCGCCGTGTTCTTCTCCGGCGTGTTCAACTTCCTTGGCGTTCTGCTCGGCGGTGTCGGGGTGGCCTATGCCATCGTGCACCTGCTGCCAGTAGAGTTGCTGATCAATGTGAACACCGGACACGGCCTGGCCATGGTCTTCTCGCTGCTGGCTGCGGCCATCACCTGGAACCTGGGCACCTGGTACTTCGGTATCCCCGCCTCCAGCTCGCACACGCTGATCGGCTCCATCCTCGGCGTCGGCCTGGCCAACGCCCTGATCAACGACATCCCGCTGGGCGACGGTGTCAACTGGCAGAAGGCAATCGACATCGCCATGTCGCTGGTGGTCTCGCCGATGGCCGGCTTCGCCGTTGCCGCTATGGTGCTGATCGGCCTCAAGTGGTGGCGTCCGCTGTCGAAGATGCACAAGACCCCCGAGCAGCGCCGCAAGCTCGACGACAAAAAGCACCCACCGTTCTGGAACCGCCTGGTACTGGTGGTTTCGGCCATGGGCGTGAGCTTCGTGCATGGTTCCAACGACGGCCAGAAAGGCATCGGCCTGATCATGCTGGTGCTGATCGGTATCGTCCCGGCCAAATTCGTCCTCGACCTGAACAGCACCACCTACCAGATCGAGCGTACCCGCGACGCCACCTTGCACATGAGCCAGTTCTACCAGCGCAACGCCGCCACCCTGGGCGAGTTCCTGGCCCTGGGCAAGGCCAAGTCCAGCGACCTGCCGGAGCAGTTCAGCTGCAACCCGCAGCAGACCGAGCCGACCATTGCCGCGCTGCAGTCCTCGCTGCAGGGCGTGACCGACTACCACAGCCTGAGTGCCGACAAGCGTGTCGAAGTGCGCCGCTACCTGCTGTGCCTGGACGACACGGCGAAGAAGGTCGGCAAGCTGCCGGGTCTGGAAGCCCGTGAAAAGGCCGATCTGGAAAAACTGCGCAAAGACCTGACTGCCACTACCGAGTACGCCCCGTTCTGGGTGATCGTGGCCGTCGCCCTGGCCCTGGGCCTGGGTACCATGGTCGGCTGGAAGCGCGTGGTACTGACCGTTGGCGAGAAGATCGGCAAGCAGGGTATGACCTATGCCCAGGGCATGTCGGCACAGATCACCGCGGCTTGTGCCATCGGCATGGCCAACCTCTTCGCCCTGCCGGTATCGACCACCCACGTGCTGTCGTCCGGTGTGGCCGGCACCATGGTCGCCAACAAGAGCGGCCTGCAAGGCGGCACCGTGAAGACCATCCTGCTGGCCTGGGTACTGACCCTGCCTGCGTCGATGGGCCTGGCGGCCGGCCTGTTCTGGCTGGCGTCCAAAGCCATTGGCTGAGTGATACGGTTCTGAAAGAGGCGGCCTTCGGGTCGCCTTTTTTCTGTACCGGCCTCTTCGCGGGTAAACCCGCTCCCACAGGTAATGCACAGCTCTTGATATCTGTGATGAACCTGTGGGAGCGGGTTTACCCGCGAAGGGGCCGGTACAGGCAACCTACCTTTTCTTGCCCCCCAGCAACGACCCCATCAACCCTCGCACCAACTGCCGCCCCAACTGGTTGGCCGCCTGGCGCACCGCCGACTTGATGGCCTGCCCTGCCGCACTTTGCAAGAACTCACCAGCCTTGTCGGCAAAGCTTTCTTCATCCGCCTTGGGTTGCGGCGCGGGCTCCACCGGCTCGCCCTTGCGCTGGGTCAGCATCTCATACGCCGACTCACGGTCCACCGGCTTGTCGTAACGCCCTGCCAGCGGCGAATTGGCAATCAGCACACTGCGCTCAGCCGCGCTCAACGGCCCGATACGCGACTGCGGCGGTGCAATCAGCACACGCTGCACCATCGCTGGCGTGCCCTTCTCTTCCAGTGTCCCCACCAGCGCCTCGCCAATACCCAGTTCGGTCAGCACCGCCAAGGTGTCGAACGCCGGGTTGGGGCGGAAGCCATCAGCCACCGCCCGCAGCGACTTCTGCTCCTTGGCAGTGAACGCCCGCAAGCCATGCTGAATGCGCAAGCCCAACTGGGCCAGCACCGCATCTGGCAAGTCTCCCGGCGACTGGGTGACGAAGTACACACCCACGCCCTTGGAACGAATCAGCCGCACCACCTGCTCCAGACGATCCTGCAATGCCTTGGGTGTATCGTTGAACAACAAGTGCGCTTCATCGAAGAACAACGCCAGCACCGGCTTGTCGGCATCACCACGCTCGGGCAACTGTTCGAACAACTCGGCCAGTAGCCACAACAGGAAGGTCGCGTACACCTTGGGGGCATCGTGAACCAACCGGCTGGCGTCCAGCAGGTGGATACGCCCACGGCCATCCGGGTCTGGCCGCAGGAGGTCCTCAAGCTGCAACCCCGGTTCACCGAACAACGCCTCGGCGCCCTGCTGCTCCAGGGTCGCCAACCGGCGCAACAGCGCCTGAGTGGAGGCCGTGGTCATCAGCGCGCTGTCTTCGCCCAGCAGTTGCGGGTTGTCCTTCAGGTGCGCGAGCAGCGCCTTGAGGTCCTTGAGGTCGAGCAGCAGCAGGCCTTCACGGTCGGCCACCTTGAACGCCGCGTAAAGCGCCGCCTGTTGGCTGTCGGTCAGTTCCAGCAGGTTGCCCAGTAGCAGCGGCCCCATTTCACTGAGGGTGGTACGCAGCGGGTGGCCGGACTGCCCGGCAATGTCCCACAGGCTCACCGGGTAAGCCTGGGGCCTGTGCCCCAGCCAGGGCATGCCGGCGATACGCTCGGCCACCTTCCCCTGCGGCGCACCAGCAGCGCCCAGGCCGCACAGGTCGCCTTTGACATCGGCGGCGAACACCGCAACCCCGGCGTCACTGAACGCTTCCGCCAGATGCTGCAGGGTGACGGTCTTGCCAGTACCCGTAGCGCCCGCAACCAGGCCATGGCGGTTGGCCAACCTCATGGCTTGCCCAACCGGCTGGCCATCCGGACCAGCACCTACAACGATGGTCGAAAATTCCGACATCTCTTAAATCCTCTGCTCAAGCTTTACCGTAATTCGGCCGATACCTGTGGGTGATATTCGCCTTAATAGAGAGGAACAACCGAAAAGGGACTTTTTCGGGATATTGCACTGCTTTGCGACCCCACGCGTGCAAACGCCTGATATGAAACCTTAGCGGAACCGATTACGCCATGAACAAAAGCCTTCGTTTCAGCCACAAGATTCTTTTGGCAGCATCACTGATCGTGATACTCGCCTTCAGCCTTTTCACGCTCTACAACGATTACCTCCAACGTAATGCGATCCGCGAGGACCTCGAGAACTATCTGGCTGAGATGGGCGCTTCCACTTCGACCAATATCCGCAACCTGTTCGAAGGCCGTATCAAGCTGGTGGAAAACCTGGCGCAGAATATTGCCCAGAACCCGGCCAGCGCAGAAACCCTGATGAGCCAGAATGCACTGATCTCGAGCTTTCTCACAGTTTACGTGGGCAAGGTCGACGGTGGCTTCAGCGTGCGTCCTGACACGAAGATGCCAGACGGCTACGACCCACGCATCCGCCCCTGGTACAAGGACGGCATGAACGCCGCAGGCCCGATCCTGACCGAGCCATACATCGACATGGCCACCAACAGGATGGTCATCGGCATCATCAACAAAGTGTCCGGCAGTGTCGGTGTCGTCGGTGGCGACCTGGCCCTGGACGGCCTGGTGCAGATCATCAACTCGCTGAACTTCGGCGGCATGGGCTATGCCTTCCTGGTCAACGATCAAGGCAAGATCCTGGTGCACCCGGACAAAGACCTGGTGATGAAGTCGCTGTCGGACCTGTTCCCGCAGCACACGCCGAAACTGAGCGGTGAGTTGACCGAAGTGCAGAGCGACGGCCAGGCCCGCCTGCTGACCTTCACCCCGATCACCGGCCTGCCGTCGGCCAACTGGTACATCGGCCTGTCGGTGGACAAGGACAAAGCCTTCTCGATGCTGAGCACCTTCCGCACCTCGGCGGTAATCGCCACTCTGGTGGCGGTGGTGATCATCATCGGCCTGCTCGGCCTGCTGATCCGTGTGCTGATGCAGCCGCTGCACACCATGACCCGCGCCATGGAAGACATCGCCGAAGGTGAAGGCGACCTGACCAAGCGCCTGCGTATCCACAACCATGACGAATTCGGCATTTTGGGCAGCGCCTTCAACCGTTTCGTCGAGCGTATTCACAGCTCAATCCGCGAAGTGTCCTCGGCCACCGAGCAGGTCAACGAAGTAGCCCTGCGGGTCATCAGTGCCTCGAACTCGTCGATGACCAACTCCGACGAACAGTCCAACCGCACCAACAGCGTGGCCGCCGCCATCAACGAACTGGGCGCCGCCGCCCAGGAAATTGCCGGCAACGCCGCCCAGGCCTCGCAGCACGCCAGTTCGGCGCGGTTGCTGGCCGAAGAAGGACAGCAGGTGGTGGAACGCAACATTGCAGCAATGAACCGCCTGTCCGACCTGATCGTCACTTCCAGCGCGCACATCGAGACGCTGAACAGCAAGACCGTCAACATCGGTCAGATCCTTGAGGTGATCACCAGCATTTCCCAGCAGACCAACCTGCTGGCGCTGAACGCGGCCATCGAGGCGGCACGCGCCGGTGAAGCCGGGCGTGGTTTTGCGGTTGTCGCCGATGAAGTACGCAACCTGGCGCACCGCACCCAGGAGTCGGCGCAACAGGTGCAGACCATGATCGAGGAACTGCAGGTCGGCGCGCGCGAATCGGTCGAGACCATGGACCAGAGCCAGCGCCACAGCCAGGACAGCATGCAGATTGCCAACCAGGCCGGTGAACGGCTGGACAGCGTTACCGTGCGCATCGGAGAGATCGACGGCATGAACCAGTCGGTAGCCACCGCCACCGAAGAGCAGACCGCCGTGGTCGAAGCGATCAACATGGACATCAACGAAATCAACATGCTCAACCAGGAGGGCGTGGAAAACCTGCAGGCCACCCTGCGCGCCTGCTCCGACCTGGAGCAGCAGGCCGGCCGCCTGAAGCACCTGGTGGGCAGCTTCCGCATCTGATCTCAATCCGCGTCGCCTGCTTCGCAGGCTTGCCCGTTACCACAGGAACTGCACAGACCCTGAAGCCTGTGTAATCCCTGTGGGAACGGGCAAGCCCGCGAAGAAGCCCACACCGATCCCCCGCCCCACCCAACCCCGATCGAACAAACTATCCTTCTGATAGGTCAACCTTTAGGCGCGTCATCGCCGGCCCGTTAACGCCGGATGACAGACCCGAAGACGATCCCGGAGGGATGCTGATCGTGCACATCGCCGACATCACCATGTTCTACGCCCCCGCCAGTGGTGGCGTACGTACCTATCTTGATGCCAAACACCACCGCCTCGACGCCATCCAGGGCGTCCGCCACAGCTTGCTGATACCCGGTGCCAGCGCCCAGCACGCCGATGGCATATACCAGGTGCCCGCACCGCCGCTGCCGTTCGGCAATGGCTACCGCTTCCCGGTACGCCTGGCCCCTTGGTGCAATGTGCTGCGCAGGCTCAAGCCCGACCTGATCGAAGTCGGCGACCCCTACCTGACCGCCTGGGCTGCGCTGGAAGCGCGGCGCAAGCTCGATGTGCCGGTAATCGGCTTCTACCATTCCGACCTGCCGCTGCTGGTCAGCAACCGCATGGGCAACTGGTTCACCCCCAATGTAGAGGCCTATGTCAGCAAGCTGTACGGCAATTTCGACCGGGTCCTGGCCCCCAGCCAGGTCATGGCCGACAAGTTGCGCCGCCTGGGCGTGCGCGATGTGCACGTGCAGCGCCTGGGCGTCGACCTGGCCACCTTCCACCCCAACCAGCGCGACCCGCAGCTGCGTGCCGAACTGGGTATTGCCGAAACCAGTCGCCTGCTGATCTACGCCGGCCGTGGCTCGCGAGAAAAGAACCTGCCGGTGCTGCTCGACTGCATGCAGCACCTGGCCCCCCCCTACCACTTGCTGTTGGTGGGTTCGAACATGCCGGCCAACGTACCGCGGAACGTCAGTGTGATCGATCACTTCTGCCCGGCACCGGAAGTCGCCCGGCTGATGGCCAGCGCCGACCTGCTGGTGCATGCCGGTGACCAGGAAACCTTCGGCCTGGTCATTCTCGAAGCGATGGCCAGCGCCACGCCGGTAGTGGCCGTGCGCGCAGGTGCTTTCGGCGAAATCGTCAACGAACAGTGCGGGCGCTTGTGCCGCCCCAACGATAGCCAAGCCATGGCGACGGCCGTACAAGAGGCGTTCGAAGCCGGTGTGTGCACGCTTGGGGTACAGGCCCGTCGCCATGCCGAGCAGCACTATTCGTGGGACAACGTGGTCACCGGCCTGCTGCAGCACTACCAGGCTGTGCTCGGTCACCAGCCACAGGTACGTGCCCATGGCTGAGCCGCTACCGGCATCGCGCAGCCTGATGCTGGTGCTGCACGATGTCGCGCCCGAGACCTGGCCCGACTACCAGCCTTTCGTCCAGGCCGTCGACGCCATCGGCGGCATCCCAATGACCTGGCTGGTGGTGCCGGACTTTCACCACCGCAACCCGCTGCAACGCTCGCCTACCTTCTGCCGCTTGCTCGAACGGCGCCTGGCCCAGGGCGACGAGCTTGCCCTGCACGGCTTCTACCATGCCGACAGCGGGCCACCACCGCGCACACCCGGCGAATACTTCATGCGCCGCATCTATACCCACGAAGGGGAATTCTACGCCCTTGACCAGCAGCAGGCCCTGCAACGACTGGAGCACGGCCTGGCACTGTTCGCCCGGCAGGGCTGGCCAGTGGCAGGCTTCGTCGCGCCTGCCTGGCTGATGAGCGAAGGCACCCGCCAGGCACTGCGCCGTCTGCCGCTGCGCTACACCAGCACGCCACAGCACCTGTATCGTTTACCGGACTTCACCGCGATCAAGGCCCCAGGGCTTGTCTGGAGTGCACGCAGCGCCTGGCGCCGTGGCCTGTCACGGGTGCTGTGCGACTGGCAATGCCGGCGCTGGCGCGACGCCCAGACCCTGCGCCTGGGCCTGCACCCGGTGGACATGCGCCATCGCGTGTCCCGCGACTATTGGCTGAACACCTTGCACACGCTACTGGCACAGGGCCGCGAGCCGCTGACCAAGTCCACCTGGCTCGACCGCCAGGCCAGCGTATGAACCGCCTGGCCTGGCTGGCCCTGGCACTGCTGAGTGCCGTGCTGGTGCCAGCCCTGCTCGGTGGCAGCGAGCTGTTACCGAGGCTGCAGCGCTTCGCCCCCAGCCTGATGCTGACTCTACTGGGCATGATCCTGCTGTGCTGGGTCATCAACGCCATTCGCCTGCGCCTGCTGCTCGGCCAGCAAGGAGCAAGGCTTGGGCGCCTGCGCAGCCTGGGTGTGGTGATGGCTACCGAGTTCGCCATCTGTACCACCCCCGGCGGCAGCGGCGGCCCCTTGACCCTGATGGCCCTGCTGGCACGCGACCGGATCGGCCCAGCGCGCAGCGGCGCGGTGTTTGCCATGGATCAGCTGAACGATCTGGTGTTCTTTTTCTGCGCGATGCTGGCGATTGCCGGCTATGCACTGTTCCATAGCCTGGGCCGCAGCCAGGAAAGCATGTTGCTGGGCAGCGCGTTGCTGCTGTGCACGGCACTGGCCGGGGTGATCGGCCTGCTGCGCTACCGGCGCACGGTGATGCGCGTGAACGGCAGGTTGCTGCGCCGCCTGGGCATGAGCCGCCAGCGCAAGCGGCGCTGGGCACGCAAACTGCTACGCTTCATCGATGCACTGGCGCAGACCTGGCGCCTGCCCAAGCGTACGCTGACCTTGGTGTTCACCCTGACCTGCGCCCACTGGGGCCTGCGCTACAGCGTGTTGTATCTGGTATTGAGGGGGTTGGGGGTAGACCTGGCGTGGATCCCCAGCTTCCTGGTGCAGATGCTGTCGCTCAGTGCTGGCCAGTTCAGCCTGTTGCCGGGTGGTGCCGGCGCCGCCGAGCTGACTTCGGCCAGCCTGCTGACGCCACTGGTAGGCAGTTCGACCGCTGCTGCGGCGATCCTGATATGGCGGGCGGTCACTTACTACTTTTATCTGCTGGCGGGTGGGCCGGTGTTTGTGTGCCTGCTGGCGCGCCCGCTGCTGGAGCGTTGGCGGCGTCAGGCGGGTTGAGCTGCTGCCAGAGTTCGGCGGCGCCGGGGAAATCGGTGCCATCGGTGTCGGCCAGGGCTTCGGGGTCGTAGCGGGCCAGGCAGCCTTCACCGAGGGTGGGTGGGGGTGAGGCGGTGGGGTTATTGCGGGTCTTGGCCATTGCGTATGCCTCAGGATTGCCGGGGGCGCCTTGCGCCCCTTTCGCGACACAAGGCCGCTCCCACATGGAACGGGGTACACCATACCCTTGTGGGAGCGGCCTTGCGTCGCGAAAGGGCTGCGCAGCAGCCCCAAGATCTCACCGCCAACCCGACTCTGTCAGTCAAACACCACAGTCTTGTTGCCATGCACCAGCACCCGGTCTTCCAGGTGATAACGCAGGCCACGGGCCAGCACCATCTTCTCCACATCACGGCCAAAGCGGACCATGTCGTCGATGCTGTCGGCATGGCTGACACGCACCACGTCCTGCTCGATGATCGGGCCGGCGTCCAGCTCTTCGGTTACGTAGTGGCAAGTCGCTCCGATCAGTTTCACACCACGAAGGGCGGCCTGGTGATACGGCTTGGCGCCGACGAACGACGGCAGGAAGCTGTGGTGGATGTTGATCACCTTTTCAGCATAGTCCTGGCACAGCTGCGGCGGCAGGATCTGCATGTAGCGGGCCAGCACCACCACGTCGGCGGCGTGCTCCTGCACCAGGCGCGAAACTTCGGCAAAGGCCGGTGCCTTGTCTTTGGGGTCGACCGGTACATGGAAGAACGGAATACCGTGCCACTCGACCATGCTGCGCAGGTCGTTGTGGTTGGAGATCACGCAAGGGATCTCGCAGTCCAGTTCATCGGTGTGCCAGCGGTGCAGCAGGTCGGCCAGGCAGTGCGACTCGCGGCTGGCCATCAGCACCACGCGCTTTTTCTGCGCCGAGTCGGTAATGCGCCAGGTCATGGAGAACTCTTCGGCGATCGGCGCGAACGCTTCACGGAAGGCTTCGATACCGAACGGCAGCGATTCGGCGCGGATTTCATGGCGCATGAAGAACCAACCGCTCTGCTCATCAGAGTGGTGGCTGGCTTCGTTGATCCAGCCATTGTACAAGGCCAGGAAATTACTGACTTTCGCCACGATGCCAACACGGTCGGGGCAGGCGATCACCAGACGATAGGTGCGCATGAATGAGACTCCAGAACTTCGCAAAGGCGCTCATTCTAGCGGCCCGCCAGGAAAAACGCAGTAATGATCGTAGCGGCCGTGGCCTGTGTTCCTGACCAGATGCACAGCCGAGATTCTATGACAGACGTGACGAAATGCAGGGTTAATTGTAAATTTTTGTTCACCTAGAGAAATGGTTGTCACAGCTTAGTTAACAGTTAATTGCCCAACAATATGTTTACTTGCGAGTATTGCCTGTCTATTATTGCCCCACACATTTCTGAACACGCATTAAGGAACACTCCATGTCCCTGATCAACGAGTACCGCGCTACCGAAGAAGCCATCAAGGAACTTCAGGCCCGCTTGGCCAACCTGTCGCAGGATGACAAGCTGAAGAAAGAACTGGAGTTCGAAGGCAAACTGCGCACACTGATGGGCGAATACTCCAAGTCGCTGCGCGACGTGATTGCCCTGCTCGACCCAGAGTCGAAACTGAGCAAGGCACCTCGTGGTGCGGTCAAGACTACCGCCACCAAGCGTGCACGCAAGGTCAAGCAATACAAGAACCCGCACAACAATGAAGTGATCGAAACCAAAGGCGGCAACCACAAGACCCTGAAAGAATGGAAAGCCAAGTGGGGTGGCGATGTGGTTGAAAGCTGGGCGACCCTGCTGGACTGATTGTCCGCACACGCCTGCTGCTTATCGCAACAAGAACGCCGGCATATTGCCGGCGTTTTTGTTTGTCCGCGTTTTGTGCCAGCGCTCAGCCAACTGCATACTGTGCCTGCAATTGCCGGGCATGTACCTGCCAGGCATCCAGCACACGCCGCCCGGCATCGTCAGCGCCCTCCCAGGCTTGCTGCCGCGCCTGTTCGAAGTCGCCCAGCGTATTCGGCGCGCCCCACTGCGGGTCGCTCAGGCGTTGCTGGCAGAAGCTGAACCAGCGTTGCCGCTCTTCGCCGCTCAGGGTCTCGGGGAAGTTGCGCGCCCGATAGCGGAACAACAGTTCAGGCAGGCGCGGGTCATCGAACATCCACTGCCCACGGCTCAACTGCGCCGGCTCCAGTGCACGAACTTGCTCGCATAAGCGGCGGTCACGGTCCCCCAGAAAACCGTCATACAATTGTTGTTCCGGGTCTTCACTCGGGGCAAAGTCTTCCTTGCCGTAGATGTGTTCCAGCTTGTCTTGCCATTGCGCCTGTTGCTCGGCCAATTCTTCGCCGCGCAATTGTAACAACGTCAAGTCCAGGCCCAACCGTTGTTGATCGGCCGGGCGCAATACCGAAAGTGGCGCCAGTACCGGGCAGCGATTGATCTGCACCAATTTGAGCGGCACGGGTAATTCGCCTTCGGCCAGTTCTTCATGGCGGGTATACAAACGCTGGCGTAGAACTTCAGCACTTTCCCGTAGTAACGGTAGGGTTTCCTGATGCAGGTCGCACACAATCAGTGCATTGCGATTACGCGGGTGCCAGGCCAGTGGCAATACGACACCAAGGTAATTGCGTGCCGCCGAGAAGCGCCCGGATATATGCACCAGTGGCTGCAACAAACTGATCTGCTCCATCACTTTATGCTTGCTGCGCAACTGAAACAGCCAGTCATACAACTTGGGCTGTTTCTGTCGGATCAGGCGGGCCAGGGCGATGGTTGCCCGCACGTCGGAAAGCGCTTCGTGGGCATGCCCGTGGTCGATGCCATTGGCCTTGCTCAGCAGTTCAAGACGCAGGCTGGTGCGCCCGTCCTGTTGCGGCCACTCGATGCCGTCCGGGCGCAGTGCATAGGCCGTGCGCACGATGTCGATCAGGTCCCAGCGGCTGTTGCCGCCCTGCCACTCTCGGGCATAAGGGTCGAAAAAGTTGCGGTACAGGCTGTAACGGGTCACTTCGTCGTCGAAGCGCAGGGTGTTGTAGCCGGCACCGCAGGTACCAGGGTGCGCGAGTTGCGCATGCACCCGGGTCATGAACTCCGCTTCGCACAAACCCTGCTCGGCCAGCAGGTGCGGGGTGATGCCGGTCACCAGGCAAGCCGCCGGGTGCGGCAGGATATCGTCGGAGGGCCGACAATAAAGGCTTATCGGCTCGTCGATTTCGTTGAGGTCGAAGTCGGTGCGCACGCCGGCCACCTGCAGCGGCCGGTCGCAACGCGGGTTGATGCCGGTGGTTTCGTAGTCGTGCCAGAAAATGCTGGAGGTCACGGGGTCGTCCTGTATCGAGGTCGACCCGATTCTAGCGCGATTCCAGTAGCTGGGCCCGGGGCTCAGCAGGTTCAGGCAGATGCGTTGGCGGGGCGGAAACTGAAATAGTCGCGCAACGAACGGACGAATTCATCGTACTCGCGGGGGGCCTGCAGCAGCATGAAACCGGAATCGTAGTGCCCGGGCGTCTGGTCTTCACGACACCACAGGCAGCTGGCGGTAAGGTTGACGAATTGATGCCCGCCACCAAGCAGCGGCAGGCGTAATTGCAGATCGTAGTCGGGCCCGACCAGCACAGGTAGCTGGCTTATCAGCATCAGCCCGTCTTCAGAGGCGTTACCCAGCTGGCCGATGGCCTGGCCGGTAATGCGATTGAACACCTTGAGAACACAAGGCAGCTGATGGCGTTCGATGTGGCGCTTGTTGAACATGATCGCAAGTGCAGTCCGTATCCGATGCCAGGAATACGTGGAACTGGCGGTTGTTGTAACAACTGAGTTACAGATTAGCGCAGCGCGCGCGGCAAATCCCGTGAAATAAATCACACCTTGGTGTTAACGCCAAGGTGCGGCGGTCACCGGGTTCGCCACGGCGGCTTCGGTGCCGCGCAAATGGCCGAGTTTCTCCAGGGTCTGCAGGCGTGCCTGGGCACGATACGCGTATTCATTGCCCGGGTACTGCTGGATCAGGTACTGGTAGGTCTGCGCCGCATCCACGTACAAGGCCTGGCGCTCCAGGCACTGGCCGCGCAGCAGCGACACCTCGGGGTGGATGAACGGTCGTGCACGGCTGGTGCGGTCGACCTGCGACAGCTCGAGCATGACCCGCGCGCAATCGCCACGGTCGTAGGCACGGTAGGCATTGTTCAGGTGGTGGTCCATGGACCAGCGGGTGCAGCCGACGGCGCTGGCCGCCAGGGCTAAAACGATCAGGGCTCGCATGGGGGTCTCCTTTGATGCCAGTGTATCGGCCTTTGCCGGCAAATCTTCACACCCTTTTGCAAGGATGCCCTGCCCGTTCAAATGCCACCCTGCCTCGGTCGCAGGTAGTGCAACGGAACAATGACTACAGCGAGATTCAGGAGTAGCCTTTCGCTGCGCTTCACTATAGGAGTCTGTGCATGAGCATCCGCCGTACCAAAATCGTCGCCACCCTTGGCCCCGCCAGCAACTCGCCGGAAGTGATCGAACAGCTGATCCTCGCCGGCCTGGACGTGGCACGCCTGAACTTCTCCCACGGCACTCCGGACGAGCACAAGGCCCGCGCGCGCCTGATCCGTGACATCGCCGCCAAGAACGGCCGCCATGTTGCACTGCTGGGCGACCTGCAGGGTCCGAAGATCCGCATCGCCAAGTTCGCCAACAAGCGTATCGAATTGAAGATCGGTGACAAGTTCACCTTCTCCACCGCCCACCCGCTGACCGAAGGCAACCAGGACATCGTCGGTATCGACTACCCCGACCTGGTCAAGGACTGCGGCGTTGGTGACGAACTGCTGCTCGACGATGGCCGCGTGGTGATGCGCGTCGAGACCGCCACCGCAGATGCCCTGCACTGCGTGGTGATCATCGGTGGCCCGCTGTCCGACCACAAAGGCATCAACCGTAAAGGTGGCGGCCTCACCGCACCGGCCCTGACCGAGAAAGACAAGGCCGACATCAAGCTGGCCGCGGAAATGGACCTGGACTACCTGGCCGTGTCCTTCCCGCGTGACGCCAGCGACATGGAATACGCACGCAAGCTGCGTGACGAAGCTGGCGGCAGCGCCTGGCTGGTGGCCAAGATCGAACGCGCCGAAGCGGTGGCCGACGACGAGACCCTCGACAAGCTGATCCTCGCATCCGACGCCGTCATGGTCGCCCGTGGCGACCTGGGCGTGGAAATCGGCGACGCCGAGCTGATCGCTATCCAGAAGAAGATCATCCAGCACGCCCGCCGCAACAACAAGGCGGTGATCGTGGCGACCCAGATGATGGAGTCGATGATCCAGAACCCGATGCCGACCCGTGCCGAAGTGTCCGACGTAGCCAACGCCGTGCTGGACAACACCGACGCGGTGATGCTGTCGGCCGAGAGCGCCGCCGGTGCCTACCCGATCGAAGCTGTCCAGGCCATGGCCCGCATCTGCCTGGGTGCCGAAAAGCACCCGACCAGCCAGAAGTCCAGCCACCGCCTGCACACTACCTTCGAGCGCTGCGACGAGAGCATCGCCCTGGCGGCCATGTACACCGCCAACCACTTCCCAGGCGTGAAGGCGATCATCGCCCTGACCGAGAGTGGCTACACCCCGCTGATCATGTCGCGCCTGCGTTCGCACGTGCCGATCTTCGCCCTGTCGCCGCACCGCGCTACCCAAGCCCGTGCCAACATGTTCCGCGGCGTGTACCCGATCGCCTTCGATCCGGCCTCGCTGCCGGCCGACAAGGTGAGTCAGGCAGCGGTCGACGAACTGCTCAAGCGTGGCCTGGTGGAGCAAGGTGACTGGGTAATCCTGACCAAGGGTGACAGCTACCACACCATCGGTGGCACCAATGGCATGAAGATCCTGCATGTCGGTGATCCGCTGGTCGGTTGATCCCGCCAAGGGGCCGCGCCATGGCCCCGTTCGCGGGCACGCCCGCTCCCACAGGGTTAGCAACAAGCCTGAGGCTAGCGCTGTACCTGTGGGAGCGGGCGTGCCCGCGAATGGGCCGGCACGATCAACACAAATGCCTCAGGCATGCTCGACAAACACATCGGCCAACACCTGCCCCCGTGGCACCCCGGCAATGAACAGCCGCCGGGCAAACCGCTCGACACTCCCCGGCGCCCCGCACACCAGCGCCACCGTCTGCCGCGATGACGGCCGCAACCCGGCCAACGCTTCATCCAGCCGCTCTGCCAGTACCAACTCGACATTCACATCCGCCATCTGGCGCAACGGCTCGACCAGATAATGCCCAACGCCCTCGCGCGCCACATGCATGACCCTGATTTCCCCTTGGTGCCCCTGCCGCAGAGCCTCGCGCAAGATGCCCCACAACGGCGCCAGCCCGGTCCCCGCCGCCAGCAACCACAGCGGCCGCTGCTGCCAGTCCGGGTCGTAGTGCAAGGCCCCACCCCTGAGCTCGCCCAGGCGCAGCACATCACCCAGCTGCAAGCCACGGGCCTTGTCACAAAAGGCGCCGGGGTGCTGGCAGTCGATATGAAACTCGAGGAAATCATCTTCGCCCGGCAGGCTGGCCAAGGAGTAAGGCCGCGCCACCGCGCCATTCCACAGCACCACATGCTGCCCCGCCTGGTAACGCATTGCCCGTTCGGGCCGCAGCCGCACGCGCAGCACATCGCCGAACCAGTCCAGGGCACAGACCTGCGCCGGCAGGCCATCTTGCTGCGGGTCGAACAGCGCCACGCGCAGATCTTCGACTACCCGACACTGACAGGCCAGCCGCCAGCCCTGGGCATGCTTGTCCGGCGCCAGGGCCTCGGGCATGGCATCCAGCGGTTGCCCGCCCAGGCAGTGCACCAGGCAGGCATGGCAACTGCCGGCGCGGCAACTGTAGGGTACGTTCAGCCCGGCCTCGTTCAAGGCATCGAGCAGGTTGCTGCCGGTCGGCACCGCCCAGCGGCGCTCGCCCACGCAAAGTTCGGGCATGGTCGGTCTTTCTCCACATATCACAGTGCACTTTAAGCCAAGCACGCAACGGCAGCAAAAAGGATGCCCAACCACTGCCGACCATGGTCCAGACCGACCGCAGGTGTGCCCGGCACGGATGCGCGCTATACTGCCGCGCCTTTTTCCGTCGGCCTGACCTGCCGGCGCCTTGCAAGGCGCTTCGACACGCTGGTCGGCACCGTCGAGCGCCGTAATGAATGTTCCCGTCTTTAAGAGGAGCGCGCTGCATGACCGTGATCAAGCAAGACGACCTGATTCAGAGCGTCGCCGACGCCCTGCAATTCATCTCGTACTACCACCCCGTCGATTTCATCCAGGCCATGCACGAGGCCTATCTGCGTGAAGAATCGCCTGCTGCGCGCGATTCCATCGCCCAGATCCTGATCAACTCGCGCATGTGCGCCACTGGCCATCGCCCGATCTGCCAAGACACCGGTATCGTCACCGTGTTCATCCGCGTGGGCATGGACGTGCGCTGGGACGGCGCCACCATGAGCGTCGACGACATGATCAACGAAGGTGTGCGTCGCGCCTACAATCTGCCTGAAAACGTCCTGCGCGCTTCGATCCTGGCCGACCCGGCCGGTGCCCGCAAGAACACCAAGGACAACACCCCGGCAGTGATCCACTACTCCATCGTCCCCGGCGACAAGGTCGAGGTCGATGTCGCAGCCAAAGGCGGCGGCTCGGAGAACAAGTCGAAGATGGCCATGCTCAACCCGTCCGACTCGATCGTCGACTGGGTACTGAAGACTGTCCCGACCATGGGCGCTGGCTGGTGCCCGCCTGGCATGCTCGGCATCGGCATCGGCGGTACCGCCGAGAAGGCCGCCGTCATGGCCAAGGAAGTGTTGATGGAGTCCATCGACATCCACGAACTGAAAGCCCGTGGGCCGCAGAACCGTCTGGAAGAAATCCGCCTGGAACTGTTCGAGAAGGTCAACCAGCTGGGCATCGGCGCCCAGGGCCTGGGTGGCCTGACCACCGTGCTCGACGTCAAGATCATGGACTACCCGACCCACGCCGCTTCGCTGCCGGTGTGCATGATCCCCAACTGCGCCGCCACCCGCCACGCCCACTTCGTGCTCGATGGCTCCGGCCCGGCCGAGCTGGAAGCGCCGTCGCTGGACGCCTACCCGGAAATCGTCTGGGAAGCTGGCCCGAGCGCCCGTCGCGTCAACCTCGACGCCATCACCCCGGAAGAAGTCGCGAGCTGGAAGCCGGGCGAAACCATCCTGCTCAACGGCAAGATGCTGACCGGCCGCGATGCCGCGCACAAGCGCATGGTCGAAATGCTCAACCGTGGCGAAGAACTGCCGGTGGACCTGAAAGGCCGCTTCATCTACTACGTTGGCCCGGTCGACCCGGTCGGTGACGAAGTGGTAGGCCCAGCCGGCCCGACCACCGCTACCCGCATGGACAAGTTCACCCGCCAGATCCTCGAGCAGACCGGCCTGCTCGGCATGATCGGCAAGTCCGAGCGCGGCCCTGCCGCCATCGAAGCGATCAAGGACAACAAGGCCGTGTACCTGATGGCCGTCGGCGGTGCTGCCTACCTGGTGGCCCAGGCCATCCGCAAGTCGAAGGTCCTGGCCTTCGCCGAGCTGGGCATGGAAGCGATCTACGAGTTCGAGGTCAAGGACATGCCGGTGACCGTCGCCGTGGACAGCAACGGTGAGTCGGTACACATCACTGGCCCTGCCCTGTGGCAGAGCAAGATTGCCCAGAGCCTGGCAGTCGAAGTGAAGTAAACCTGATGTAACGGCGGCGGCCTCTTCGCGGGCTTGCCCGCTCCCACAGGTAACGCGTAGCCCTCGGGCTTGCGCTGTACCTGAGGGAGCGGGCAAGTCCGCGAAGAGGCCGCCGCTGTTTTCACAGGACTCTGTCAAACTGCTCCGGCCAATCCCTTCGGGTAAACACCTGCCCTTCCCGCCTCACCCGCCGTACTTCCTCAAGGTCCACCTCACAGACCAGCCACTGACTGGTTGCAGGGCTCGATTCTTCACTCAAGGCCACCACCCCATCCCCCGGCATCCCATGATCCGGCGGCACGAACAGCCCTGCCCGGCCGATATTCTCGTCCAGCGCCGGCGACCAGGGCGCCAGCCCGACCGTGGGGCTCTGCAACACCGCAATCTGGTTCTCCAGCGCCCGCGCCTGGGCACCGATACGCACCCGGTGGTAACCCGCCTCGGTGTCGGTACAGCTCGGGGCGAGGATCAGGTCGGCACCACCCTCCGCCAGGCGCCGCGCCAGCATCGGGAATTCGTTGTCGTAGCAGATCAGGATCCCCAGGCGCCCCAGTTCGGTGTCGAACACCTGCAACCCCTGGCCTGCGGCTATATCCCATTGCTCGCGCTCGAAGCGGGTCATCATCAGCTTGTCCTGGTAACCCAGTACACCCTTGGGGCCGAACAGCCAGGCACGGTTGCGGTAGCGCCCATCGCTGTCCAGCACCGGTACGCTACCCGGTTGCAGGTAGATACCCCAGCGCCGGGCAAGGCTCTCGCACAAGGCCCTCCAGGGTTCGATCAGCGGCTGGATACCGGCGATGGAGGCCTTCAGGTCACCCCGCTGCTCGGCACTCAGTTGCCCGCTGAGCACCAGGCCGGCGTACTCCGGCAACAGCAGCAGGAGGGCCCCCGCGTCCACCGCCTCGGCGCACAGGGCTTGCAGATGATCGGCGTAGGCCTCCCAGGTTTCATGCAGCTCGATGGCGTACTGGCAGGCCGCCAGGCGGATCATATCGGCAGTTCCTTGAGCCAGAACGACATCAGCTTGTCGGAGCTTTCCTGTTCGTCCAGGTCGCGCCAGGCGTAGCTGGTGCGCAGCGACGGGTCGTGCAGGAAGCCGCGGTTACGCCAGAAGCCATGCAACGGTTTGTAGTCCGCAGGCCGCCGCGGATGCACACCTGGCCGCTCGACCGCACAGAACGCGCAATAGTCGAACTCGGCCAGCTTGTGTGCGTAGGACTCGCGCTCGATGAAAAAGCGCACCCCCAGGCCCTGGCCACGGTACTCGGGCAGTACCACAGATTCACCGAAGTAATACACGCTGGCCGGGTCGCGCCCCTGGGCCAGGAACGGCTGCTGGAACTCGGGGGCGACGTCCACCAGCGGCAGGCCGGTGGAGGCGCCGACCACCTTGCCGTCGTCCAGCGCCAGCACCACCAGGCTGCGCCCGGAGCGGGCATAAGTGGCCAGGTAGTCGGCCTCGTACTCCGGGGTGCCGTCATAAAGGTAGGGAAACTCGCGAAACACGGTAAGGCGCAGGCGAGCGAGGTCATCGATGTAAGGCGCGATAGCGGCGCCGTGCAACAGGCGTATTTCCATGCTTGGCGGTCGTTTTGTCGATGTGGATGACGCGCTCGGCTAAGCCGGGCTTGAGGGGAAACCCTATCATCCGGAGCGACGACCCGCCTTTTCCCTCCACGACAGGTATTGTTCCATGACCGCTACCGAACTGATAAATGCTTACTACGCCGCCTTCAATGCGGGCGACATGCCGGCCTTTCTCGCCCTGCTCAGCGAGGATGTGATCCACGACATCAACCAGGGCGAGCGGCAGATGGGCAAGGCCCGGTTTGCAGCGTTCATGGACAAGATGAACCGCTGCTACCGCGAGCGCCTGGCCGATATCGTGGTGATGCAGAACGCCGACGGCAGCCGCGCGGCGGCGGAGTTCACCGTGCATGGGGAATATCTGGTCGATGACGAAGGGTTGCCGGCGGCCAACGGGCAGACCTATGTGCTGCCGGCAGGGGCGTTCTTCTATATCCACTGCGGAAAGATTGCCCGGGTGACCAACTACTACAACCTCAATGACTGGGTCGAGCAGGTGGCCTGATCAGGGTGTATTGCTTGTGCTGGCCTATTCGCGGGCTCGCCCGCTCCCACAGGGATCCCGCACGACTTGAGAGCAGTGAGGTACAGGTGGGAGCGGGCATACCCGCGAAGAGGCCCTGTCAGGCAATACGGGTACCAAGCAACTTGAGAAAAGCCGCAAGCCACGCTGGATGCGCCGGCCATGCCGGTGCCGTCACCAGGTTGCCCTCCACATGCGCCTGGTCCACCGCGATATCGATGAACGTCCCGCCCGCCAAGCGCACATCCGGGGCACACGCCGGGTACGCACTGCATTCGCGCCCTTCCAGCACGCCAGCCGCCGCCAGCAACTGGGCGCCATGGCATACCGCCGCGATCGGCTTGCCCGCCTGGTTGAATGCGCGTACCAGCTCCAGCACCTTTTCATCCAGGCGCAGGTACTCTGGCGCACGACCACCAGGGATCAGCAGCGCGTCGTAACTCTCGGGCCGTACACGCACGAAGTCATAATTCAAGGCAAAGTTGTGCCCCGGCTTTTCGCTGTAGGTCTGTTCGCCCTCGAAATCATGAATCGCGGTACGCACCGTCTGCCCCGCGACTTTTTCCGGGCATACCGCATGCACCGTGTGCCCGACCATGCTCAGCGCCTGGAACGGCACCATGACTTCGTAATCTTCGACGTAGTCGCCGACCAACATGAGAATTTTCTTTGCCGTCATCGCACCCACTCCTTCGATTGCCTTGAGCCAATCACTGCACGATAGCTGGTCTCAGTCGCGACGGTCGAGCAAGTTGACCACCAACCGGTCCAGCCACCCCCACAACCGCTGCTTCACCCGGCGCCACAGCGGCCGGGCATTCCAGTGGCCCAGGTCGACCACCTCGCTCAAGGCGAAATCACGCTCGAAACTGGCCTGCACGGCAGCCGTCAGCGGCGGGTCGAGTGCCTCGATATTGGCCTCGAGGTTGAAGCGCAGGTTCCAGTGATCGAAGTTGCATGAGCCGATACTGACCCAGTCGTCGATCAGCACCATCTTCAGGTGCAGGAAACACGGCTGGTACTCATAGATGCGCACCCCGGCGCGCAGCAGACGCGGGTAATAGCGGTGCCCGGCGTAACGTACCGAGGGGTGATCGGTGCGCGGCCCGGTCAGCAGCAGCCGCACATCGACCCCCTTGCCGGCAGCCCGGCGCAGCGACCGGCGCACGCTCCAGGTCGGCAGGAAGTAAGGCGTGGCCAGCCACACTCGCTGCTTGCCGCTGTTGATCGCGCGCACCAGCGAATGCAGGATGTCCTGGTGCTGGCGGGCGTCGGCATAGGCCACCCGGCCCATGCCCTGCCCCTGTGCAGGCACCTTGGGCAGGCGCGGCAGGCCAAAGCCTTCGGCGGGGCGCCAGGCGGTGCGACGGTTGTTGGCGTGCCACTGGCGGTCGAACAGCAACTGCCAGTCGCTTACCACCGGCCCCTGCATCTGCACCATCACCTCGTGCCATTCACTGGTCGCCTCGCCCGGCGTCCAGAACTCGTCGGTGACGCCCGTGCCGCCCACCACTGCCCAGCGTTCGTCCACCAGCAGCAACTTGCGGTGATCGCGGTACAGGTTGCGCAAGCCACGCTTCCAGCGCAGGCGGTTGTACCAGCGCAGGTACACACCTGCGTCCAGCAGGCGCTGACGCAACTTGCTGTTGAAGGCCAGCGAGCCATAGTCGTCGAACAGGCAGCGCACCCGCACGCCACGTCGGGCAGCGTGCTCCAGCGCTTCAACCACCGCATCCGCGCAGTCACCGGCCTCGACCAGATACAGTTCCAGGTCGACCTGGAATTCGGCGCGCATGATCGCCAGGAGCATGCGCGGAAAAAACTCGGGGCCGTCGATCAGCAGTTCGAACTGGTTGCCATCCCGCCAGGGAAAGACCGGCCCCGGCATGTCAGCGGGCGGTGAAGATCAGCACCGCGCTAACCGGCACCGACGGGTTGATGGACTTGAGCCCGGCGAACTTGCGCAGGCGTTGCAGCCCCGGCAGCAGGCCGAAATCCTCGGCGCGCAGCACCAGGGGCTCCAGGGTCACCACCTGGAAGCGTCGCTCGTCCAGGCGGGTGGCCAGCAGCAGGGCGTTGTAGCTGTGGGACTGGCCATGCAGCGTCACGGTCAATGGCAGGCGCAGTTCGATCTGGGCACCGTTGGCCAGGTCGTTGATCGGCCGTAGGTCCAGTTGCGCCTGCACCTTGGCTTCGGCAAAGCGTTCGACCTCGAACAGGTCCTCGCGCATGCGTTCATCACGCAGCGGAATACCGCTGCTCACCGAGTCCATCTCGATGCTCAACCCGGCCACTCCCTTGCGGTCGACCGTGCCATGCAGCACCAGGAAGCGGTGCACTTCGGCGGTGTTACCGTTCTTGCCGGTAATGAACGAAAGGCGCGAAGACTCGCCATCGAGGTGCCAGTTGGCGTGGGCGGGCAGGCAAAAAGCCAGCAACAAGGCGGGCAGCAGGCGGGGCAGCTTGAACATGACAGATCTCGTGAAACCAGGCCGCCAACCTTACCCGCCCGCCTTCACGGCAGCAAGCGGCAGCCCTCGCGCGGGCCTTGCCAAGCAGCCTGATTGCGACGGCCCAGGCCTTCGGCGGTGACCTGCCGCTGTTGGCTGTCTTCCTCCAGCAGGCTCAGCGGCAGCCATTGCTTCACGTAGCCTTGGCAATACGCCGGCTCGAACCCCATGACGAAGCGGCACGAGCAATATTCCTTGGCCGAGTAGGCCGAAAGGATACCAGGGAAGTCCGCCAGGGCCTGGCGCTCATGCCAGGCCCAGTACACCACCCCCAGCAACACCACCAGCAGCACCCGCTTCATGCTCCCTCCCCAGCCAGCGCCGCGAGTATCCGCTTTAGCAGTTCATCGTGCTGGTAGCTGCCGTCGCGGTCATCGGCGTAACGCACGATCACCAGCTTTTGCGCGGGCAGCACGTACAGCGCCTGGCCCCAGTGGCCAAGGGCGGCATAGGTGTCTGCGGGAGCACTCGGCCAAGGCCGGGCAGCGCCGGGCAGCGGCTGGTTGAGCCACCAGTGGCCACCGGGGTTGGCCTCGCCGGGCAGCGCTTCGGCCTCAGCAAACGGCGTGCGGTTGAAGGTCACCCAGGGCTTGGGCAGCAATTGCCGATCCTGCCAACGCCCGTCGCGCTGCATCAGCAGGCCGATGCGCGCCAGGTCGCGAGCGCTGAGGTACAGGTAGGACGAACCCACATAGGTACCCGCGCGGTCCCGCTCCCATACCGCGCTGTCGATCCCCAACGGAATGAACAGCGCATGCCAGGGGTAGTCGTGGTACTGACCGGCATCGAGCATGCCGCGCAACGCGGCGGCCAGCAGGTTGCTGTCGCCACTGGAATAGAGAAACCGCTGGCCCGGGCTGGCCACCGCTTCCCGCGCCGCCGTGTAGGCCGCCATGTCCTCGCGGCCACGGGTATACAGCATGGCCACCACCGAGGACTTGAGCGGGGCGTATTCGTAGTCTTCCTGCCAGTCCAGGCCGCTGGCCCAATGCAGCAGATCGGCCATGCGCACGCCGGGATGGGCGTGCATGGCCGGGTAGAAACGGGTCACCGGGTCCTGCAGCTGGAAGCGGCCTTCGCCCTGGGCTACGCCCAATAGCGTGGCGAGTACGCTCTTGCTGATCGACCAGGTGAGGTGGGCGGTGGCGGCAGTGCTGGGGGCGGCGTAGCGTTCGTGGAGGATGCGGCCGTCGCGGATGATCAGCAGGGCGTCGGTGCGGATGCCGCTGCGTTCGGGGGTGGTGCGTGCGGGGAAGGCGTAGGCGTCGACGGCTTGCCAGTCGAGGGAGGCAGGGTCGTTGTGCCAGTCAGGGTCAGGCCAGACCTCAGCCTTGGCAGGGGCCATGGCCATGCAAAAAAGCAGCAGCAGACCTTTCAGCATCCCAGTAGAGGCTCGCGTTTTATGGGGCTGCCTTGCAGCCCTTCGCGGGCCCGCCCGCTCCCACAGGGATCGCACCATTCATGGGCTAAGCGATATACCTGTGGGAGCGGGCAAGCCCGCGAAGGGCCGCACAGCGGCCCCAGGATTCATCGGATCACACAAACCTATCAGCCATTCATGACAATCCCGCAGCAGCCCAAGCCTTGTTCAGCCGCTTCTCCCGCGCCGCCGCCGCCAGCGCCATCACCCCCTGGTCACGCTGCCAGATCTGCGCCCACTGCGCCGGCCCCGCCGCCAACGCGGCATCGATCTCCCCTCGCAGCGCCTGGAACTGTGCAAACAATCCTCCCAGCAACAAATGGCAACCAACGCTATCGGCGCACTGCCGGCTACCTTCGGCACACCCGGCCAGCAGCCCAAGCAGCTGCAGGCGCAGGGCCTGCGGCCAGGCGCACTCCTGCCCCACGCCATATAACCAGGCCGTCAACGCCGTAAGCACATACAAGTCCTCCAGCGAACGGAACGGCTTCACATAGGCATCCCAACCATCACCGGCCAACAACTCGCACGCCGCGTGCTCCAGCACCAGTCGCCCATGGCCTACTTCCGGCATCAGCGGCAGCGTCGGCAGCGCTTCCAGCGTCACGCCTGGCTCCCCGGGGTAGACCACCGCCAGGTTCAACTGCGGTGCCGCGCCCGTCGCCTCGCAGCGCGCCGCCACCAGCAGCCATTCCGCCTCCAGGCCGGCAGTGACGAAGTCCTTGCTACCGGTCAGCCGCAAGCCGTCCAGGCGCGTGCGCATGTCCGCCGGCCGCACGCTGCGCCGTTCGGTGGCGCACAGGGCGCCGAGGCTGGGTGGAGCACTGGGCCACAGCATGCGCAAGGCGGCCTGGTAGCCGACCAGGAAGGCCAGGCCGGGGGTGGCCATCGCGCGCCCGCCGAGCACCGCCAGTTCGAACGGGGCAACCGGGCCAAGGCGCTCGAGCAGCGCAGCATAGGTTTCGCCCAGAGTGCCCGCCAGCGCTTGGCGAAGCGGGTCGTTGAGTCGTTGCAACCAGGCCATCGGTCGGCTCCTTGCTGAAGGGCTTTCAGTTGTGGCTCAGGGGGTGTCACGCAAGCATCACCAAAGATTCACAGGGGTGACACCCCATCTACCTAGGCTGACTTTGCACAACAAAGCCGACCGGCCGCAACCCTTCATGGCTGGCTTATGGAGACTCGTAATGACTCGGATCGCTCACGCTGGCGACAACAGCACCGAACGCCGTCTGCAAGCCGAACGCCTGGTTGGCGCCACGGCCCTGCAGGAAGCCCAGGCCCTGCGCTACAAAGTGTTCAGCGCCGAATTCAAGGCCAAGCTCAAAGGAGCCGAGCAAGGCCTGGACATGGACGACTACGACGTGCACTGCCGCCACATTGGCGTACGCGACCTGAGCACCGGCGAGCTGGTTGCCACCACCCGCCTGCTCGACCATCAGGCCGCCAGCAGCCTGGGCCGCTTCTATAGCGAAGAAGAATTCAGCCTGCATGGCCTGTTGCAGCTGCAGGGCCCGATCCTGGAGCTGGGCCGAACCTGCGTAGCTCCCGACTACCGCAACGGCGGCACCATCGCCGTGCTCTGGGGCGAACTGGCCGAAGTGCTCAACGAAGGCCGCTACAGCTACCTGATGGGCTGCGCCAGCATCCCCATGCAGGATGGCGGGGTACAGGCCCATGCGGTGATGCAGCGCCTGCGTGACCGCTACCTGTGCACCGAGCACCTGCGCGCCGAGCCGAAGAACCCATTGCCCAACCTGGCACTGCCGAACAACGTCATCGCCGAGATGCCACCGCTGCTCAAGGCGTACATGCGCCTGGGCGCGAAGATCTGCGGCGAGCCGTGCTGGGACGAAGACTTTCAGGTGGCCGACGTGTTCATCCTGCTCAAACGCGACGAACTGTGCCCACGCTACGCCCGCCACTTCAAGGCAGCGGTCTGATGCCGAAGCTGCGGGTAATGGCCCGCCTGACTCGACTGCTGCTGGTACTGCTGCTGGGCATGCTGATGGCTAGCGTGATCGCCCTGGGCGAACGCCTGGGGTTCAAGACGCCCATCGAGCGCCGCCAGCGCTGGACCTGCCTTTTCATGAAGCGCCTGGTCGCGGCCCTGCCCTTCGATGTGCGGGTGATCGGAGAGCTGCCCCAACGGCCAATGCTGTGGGTCAGCAACCACGTGTCCTGGACCGATATCCCGTTGCTTGGCATGCTGCTGCCGCTGTCGTTCCTGTCCAAGGCCGAAGTGCGGCACTGGCCGGTGGCCGGCTGGCTGGCGGAAAAGGCCGGCACCTTGTTCATCCGCCGTGGCGGGGGCGACAGCCAGCGCCTGCGTGAGCAGATCGCCAGGCAACTGGGTCTTTCCCGGCCGCTACTGATCTTCCCGGAGGGCACCACCACCAGTGGCCGTACCCTGCGCACCTTCCATGGTCGCCTGCTGGCAGGTGCCATCGACCGTGGCGTGGCGGTGCAGCCGGTCGCCATCCAGTACCTGCGCGATGGCCAGATCGACCCGATTGCACCGTTTATTGGTGACGATGACCTGGTGTCGCACCTGATGCGCCTGTTTGCCCTGCCGCGGGGCGAGGTATGCATTCACCTGCTGCAGCCGATCGGCAGCGTGGGCAAGGAGCGAGCGGTGCTGGCGTTGCAGGCGCAGCAGGCGATTCACCTGGCGTTGTTCGGGGTTGAAGAGGTTGAGCTGGCGCCACGGCGGCAGGCGCGGGCTGCCTGAGTTTTATGCACTGCCTGTTCTGGCCCTTTCGCGGGTGAACCCGCTCCCACAGGGATGGCGCTCATCCTGAGTTCTGTGGTGTACCTGTGGGAGCGGGTTTACCCGCGAAGAGGCCGGCAATGCCAACCCAGCACTAACTGTCAGACATCCGCCCCGCTGCAGCAAACGCCTGCAACTGTGGATAAAACTCCCTGAAGTCCGCCAGCAATGGCTCATACAGCCGCTCCAGCTCCCCCATCACCCCAACCATGCCCTCCGGCCGCGATAGGCGCCGGGCAATGCCGTTGAACACCTGCTCCAGCGTGGCAAAGTCGCCATACGCACCCAGCCAGTCATCCGCCGCCATGAACGGCGCTATCCGCGCCAGCCGCCCCGGCAACTCGGGCTCCGCAAGCAATACCCGATAAAAATCCCCGGTGAACTGCTCCAGCGGCTGCTCGGCATAATCCTGCCAATGCCGGGCCAGGCAATGGTCGAAAAACACATCCAGAACGATGCCGGCAAAGCGCCGCCGCTCCCGCGGAAAGCGCGCCAGTGCCGCCAGCACCAACGGGTGCTGGTCGGTATAGCTATCGATATGCCGGTGCAACCGGATGGCCGCCTCCAGCGCTGGCGGGAAGCGCCCTTCCAGCGAGCCTTTGACGAAGTCGCCATACAGGCTGCCAAGCAGTTGTTGCGGCGCCGGGCCGCCAAGGTGCAGGTGTGCGAGGTAGTTCATGAGCGCAGTCTAGCACCGCCGGCCCATATATCGTTATAACGCGATATAGCGATTCGTGCTCAGCTCAGAACCTCTTCATATTTGTATATCGGGAAACCACGATTTACATTTCGTCCTATCGCGATATACCGCTACAACGAGCCTCAACCCATGCCTCTCGATCTCGACGAAATCATAAAAGCGCTGGCCCACCCGGTCAGGCGAGAAATCCTCAGCTGGCTGAAGGACCCGGCTACGCAATTCCCCGACCAGTACCACAGCACCGAGAACGGTGTGTGTGCCGGGCAGATCGACCAACGCTGCGGCCTGTCGCAGTCGACCGTCTCCGCCCACCTGGCCACCTTGCAGCGCGCCGGGCTGATCAGCAGCCAGAAGATCGGCCAATGGCATTTCTTCAAACGCAACGAAGCCACCATCCAGGCGTTTCTCGAACAACTGCGCCAAGCACTCTGAACAGGCAGGTAACCGTCATGACCACGCTTTTCGATCCGATCACCCTGGGCGACCTGCAACTGCCCAACCGCATCATCATGGCCCCGCTCACCCGCTGCCGGGCCGACGAAGGCCGCGTGCCCAACGCGCTGATGGCCGAGTATTACGTGCAGCGCGCCAGCGCCGGGCTGATCCTCAGCGAGGCGACCTCGGTCAGCGCCATGGGCGTCGGCTACCCGGATACCCCCGGTATCTGGAACGACGAACAGGTGCGTGGCTGGAACAACGTGACCAAGGCCGTGCATGCCGCCGGCGGGCGCATCTTCCTGCAGCTGTGGCATGTTGGCCGCATCTCCCACCCCAGCTACCTGAACGGCGAGCTGCCGGTGGCCCCCAGCGCGATCCAGCCCAAGGGCCATGTAAGCCTGGTGCGCCCGCTCAGTGACTACCCCACCCCACGTGCGCTGGAAACCGAAGAAATCATCGACATCGTCGAGGCCTACCGCAGCGGTGCCGAGAATGCCAAGGCTGCCGGTTTCGATGGTGTGGAAATCCACGGCGCCAACGGCTACCTGCTCGACCAGTTCCTGCAGAGCAGCACCAACCAGCGCACCGACCGCTACGGTGGTTCGCTGGAAAACCGTGCACGGCTGCTGCTGGAAGTGACCGATGCGGCCATCGAGGTATGGGGCGCAAACCGCGTGGGCGTGCACCTGGCGCCGCGGGCCGATGCCCATGACATGGGCGATGCCGACCGTGCCGAAACATTTACCTACGTGGCCCGTGAGCTGGGCAAGCGTGGTATTGCCTTCATCTGCTCGCGGGAAAAGGAAGCCGATGACAGTATCGGCCCGCTGATCAAGGAAGCGTTCGGGGGCCCGTACATCGTCAATGAGCGCTTTGACAAGGCCAGTGCCAATGCAGCCCTGGCCAATGGCAAGGCCGACGCCGTGGCGTTTGGCGTGCCGTTCATCGCCAACCCTGATCTGCCGGCGCGGCTGGCGGCGGATGCGCCGTTGAACGAGGCGCGGCCGGAGACTTTCTATGGCAAGGGGCCGGTGGGGTACATCGACTATCCGCGGTTGTGATTCAAGGCCATTCGCGGGCACGCCCGCTCTCATCAAACAAAATGCAACCCGCTGTTTTTTAAGCACCTTAGGCTGCCACCAATTGATATCCCAGCTTTCGGGCTTTGCGAAGCAAAGCCCGAAGCTGTCGGTCTTGGCTTTTGGCTTCGAATGCTTCGAGCCCCTGTTCAACATAAGTCTGTTTTTTTGTCAGCAGTGTGTAGACCAGTCGAGCCAGTTGGTGTGCAGTGGCTTTGATGGCGCAACTGGTGTCCATGCGAGTCAATCTGGCTCGATGCGATGCCCCGATGAAACCCTTGTCGTTGCGTGCATTTGAAGCGGCCTGCTTGAGCGCCTGTGCCGCTCGGTTAATGACCTTAGGACCGCCCCCTGATAGCTGGCGGCCGCCTGAGATACGAGTCGGCGGGGCCAACCCTAGCCAGGAGCAAAAGTGCTGGGATGATGGAAATCGTGAGAGATCAGAGCCGATCTCTCCCGCCAGCACCAGGGCGGTGTCCACGCCAATTGTTGGAATAGCGGTCAAATCGACCCCTAGCACCTGCCAGAGGGCTTGGTGTAGCGCTGCCTGTTGAGCGCTCGTCCGGTGTGGGCTTCGCAGCGCTTTCCTGGGTGGTTGTGGTTCATGCTCTAGTACGGGTAGTTGTTCCAATGCCTTTCCGATGACGGCATCGCATTCAGCGATCTGTTGCTCAAGAAAGTCATAGGCTGCGAGCTCCTGCGCCAATGCATGCAGGTGCTCTCGTCGCCAATTGCCATGCAGGCTACGCGCAATGGTGTCTTTACCTGCCTTGATGCGGCCATCGGTCAGCTCAGCCAATCGAACAGGATCTCGCTCACCCGCGATGATTGCTCGCAAAATTCTCATGCCCGTCACGCCTGAAATATCACTGATGACATTGGCCAACTGGATGTTCATTTGGCTCAGTGCCTTCTGTATCCGGTTCAAGGTTTGAGCCTGGTCTTTCACTTTGAAAGCCCGTTGCCTGACCAGTGAGCGAACGCAGCATGTTGGGTCGCTTGGGCGAAAAGCGCCTCGCAAGAGACCATGAGTCATCAGTTGCCAGATCCATTGGCAATCCAGCACGTCAGACTTGCGTCCAGTTATTTGCCGGGTAGCTCGGGCATTAACAAGATAGACCTCGAATCCCCGTTCGCTGAGGATTTCGTAAATCGGAATCCAGTAAACGCCTGTGGACTCCATGGCTACGACCTTGATGGCCAAGCTATCGAGCCAATCGGCCAGCTTGTACAAGTCGTCGGTAAAGGACGTGAATGACTGAACGGCGTTCTCGTACTGGGGATCAACCGCGACAAAGTGTTCTCGACTACCTACATCAATCGCAGCGCAGTCGGGATGAACGATGGTGAAGCGTTGCTTGGAAGGCTTGCGCGCCATGGTGAATACTCGCAGGATAAAGGGCGCGCGGGGCACACGGTGGCGAAAGGGTTCACTCTCTCATACGTGGTCACAGCTGATTCAGCTGATGCCTACAGGGACTTCACGCCGATACCGTGCGGATCACTCTCCCACGCGGGTGTGCTGACACACACCAGTGCTGGCTACGATCTCTGTCCCGCGCGCTCAAACCCTAACAAAGCGAAAGGCGGCTGGCCCTAATAGGCCAGCCGCCTTTTCTTTTTCAAAATGTCAGCGCTGCCACAGATCTGAAGTCATGCGCCTCATGTTTGCTGCGCGACAGCGCAGCCCGGAAGGGCTGGGTGATCTCCCACAAGTACAGCGACAAGCTTGAAGATTGTGCTGACCCTGTGGGAGCGGGCGTGCCCGCGAAGAAGGCTCAGGTGACCTCAGGGCCGGGCATTGATCTGCTGCTGCAGGTTCTGGATCTGGCTCTGCAAGGTATTCAGGTTGCGTGTCGTCTGCGCCCGGAAGGCGTCGAATTCCTGCACCGAAGCACCACTGGACGCCGCCGCGGCCGGGCGGTTGTCGATCTGGCTCTTGAGCACCAGGATGTCCTGCTCCAGGTCCTGGATGGCCGCGCTCGGGTTACCCTGCTTCTTCAGCGCAGCAACCTCGCTGCCCAGGCTCTTGAGCTGCGCATCCAGCTTGGCGCCATCCACCTGTGCGGCCTTCAGCGCAGCAACCTGTTCGTTCAGGCCCTTGAACTGGGTATCCAGCTTGCCACCATCGACCTGGCCCGAGCGCAACGCGGCCAGCTCGCCATTCACCGCCTTCAACTGCGCCTGCAACTGGGTTTGCAGTTGGGTCACGACCTTCTGCTGTTCACGGGTATCAGCCAGTACCTGCTCCAGGCGCTTGCCCAGGTCGCCGGTCTGCCCGGCCACACCCTTCTGCAACTGGCGCAACTGCAGCTTCAACTCCTCGCTGTTGGTAGTCGCGCCGGATTCGCTGGCAGCCACCTTGCCGCTGATCGCTTGCAGGCGCCCGGCAGCCTCTTCGCTGATGCGAGCGAAGCTTTCCTGGGTCGCCACCAGTTGCTGCTCCATCAACGAGATCTGCTGGAAGCTCCACCAGCCAAGGCCCGCCAAGGCGATGAACGAGGCCCCGAGCAATGCCCACAGCGGCGCCGTGCTGGCACCGCGAGCGGCCTTCTGGCGGCTGCGCACCACGTGCGCCGGCATCAGTTCGTCATCGTCATGGGTGCCCGCCCGCAGGCTAGGCACGTCATCGTAGTCATCGTGAGCATGGTTACGCATGGATACATTCAACCGCGGTAGTCGCAAAGAGGCACGAGTATAAACCGCCAGCGCGGCGCGTTGATGACCATTGTCGGCCGGCCGGCTTTACTGCCCCGGCGGCTGGTGCTTCCACCAGGCACAGAATTCATCCAATGCCGTCCACAGGCTGACCTTGGGCTGGTAGTCCAGGTACTGTCGGGCGCGGCTGATATCCAGGGTGAAATCGCGGCTCATCACCTGCATCCCCAGGCGCGACAGGGTCGGTTGCGGGCGTCCCGGCCACAACATGCAGGCCGCCTCGTTCAGCGCGGCCAGGCTGTAGGCCAGGCCGTAGGAACGGTAACGGGTAACCTGCGGCAGCTGCATCTGGCGCATCACGTAGTTGACCACGTCCCACAGCGGCAGCGGCTGGCCGTTGCTGATGTTATAGGCTTGGCCCAGCGCCCGGTCATCGGCGAACAGAGCACTGAGCAGCGCTTCGTTAAGATTGTGCACGCTGGTGAAATCGACTTTGTTCAGGCCGTTGCCGATGATCGCCACGCGCCCCTTGCGCTGCATCTGCATCAGCCGCGGGAAGATACTGGCATCGCCAGCGCCGGTGACGAAGCGTGGGCGCAGCGCCAGCACCTCGAGGCCGAATTCCTGGGCACCGAACACTTTCTGCTCGGCCATGTACTTGGTCTGCCCGTAGTGGTCGTGGAAGCGGCGCGGCACCTGGTCTTCACGGATTTCCAGGCGCGAGCGGCCATTGAAGTAGATCGACGGCGACGACAGGTGTACCAGCCGCCGTACGTGCTCCTTCAAGCAGCCCTCGACCACGTTTTCGGTGACCACCACATTGCCTTGATAGAAGTCCTGGTAGCGCCCCCAGTTGCCCACTGCGCCGGCGCAGTGCACTACCGCCTCGACGCCCTGGCACAGGCGGCGGGCCAGCTCGGCATCCCCCAGGTCGCCGGGGATGAACTGGGCGCCGCGCTTGACCAGGTGCTCGACCCCTTCGGCTCGACGGCCGCTGACCCGCACGTCCAGGCCCTGCTCCAGGGCAAAGCGTGCAAAGCGCCCGCCAATGAAGCCACTCGCGCCGGTGACCAGAATTCGCATGTAAGACTCCGTCTAGATTTCAGATGCAACTGACGCCAGCCGTGGCTACAAGGGCACCAGCCATTGCCTTGCGGTGTGCCGCAGGTGGTCGGTCAGTTGCGCGAGCAGTTGCCCGCCATTGCGCCAATGATGCCAGTACAGCGGCACATCGATGGGGGTATCACTGCAGATTTCCACCAGCTGGCCGCTGGCCAGTTGCTCGCGGGCCTGCAGTTCGGGCACCAGGCCCCACCCCAGGCCGGCTTCGGTCATGCGCAGGAAGCCTTCGGACGACGGGCACAAGTGGTGCAGGAAGCCATCCTCGATGCCCAGCGATGCCAGGTAGCGGTGTTGCAGGAAGTCGTCCGGGCCGTAAACGATCGCCGGGGTACGGGCCAGGCGGCTGGCAGCGAAGCCCTGCGGAAAATGCCGCGCCATGAACCCGGGGCTGGCCAGCGCCCGGTAGCGCATGGCGCCCAGCGGCAGGCTGCGCGCGCCGGCCACCGGCCGCTCGCTGCCACACAGGCAGGCCGCAACTTCGCCCGCACGCATGCGTTTCAGACCCACTTCCTGGTCTTCCACCACCAGGTCGGTCAGCACATTCTGCTGCGCGCAGAAAGTGCCCACTGCCCCGGCCCACCAGGTGGCCAGGCTGTCGGCATTGAGAGCAATGCGCAGGCGCTCCGGCATGCCCTCCTCGTCCAGTGCCGGCACCTGGCGCTGCAGGTCGCGTTCGAGCAGGCGCACCTGCTGCACATGGTTGAGCAACTGGCGGCCGACTTCGGTCGGGCTTGGCGGTGTGGCACGCACCAGCACCGGCTGGCCGACCCGCGCCTCGAGCAGCTTGATGCGCTGGGAAATGGCCGACTGCGACAAGCCCAGCACCTGCGCCGCGCGTTCGAAACCACCCTGCTCGATCACGGCGGCGAGGGCGGCCAGCAGCTTGTAGTCGAACATCGTTTTTCCTAATGACGGATCAGCTCTATTTGTTTTTCTTATACAGCGGGGTTCATCACAATGGCCAGCATCTTTTAGACGCTTTGGAGAGCGCGCCATGTGGCAAAGCTATCTCAACGGCATGCTCGTGGCCTTCGGCCTGATCATGGCCATCGGTGCACAGAACGCTTTCGTCCTCGCCCAGAGCTTGCGCCGCGAGCATCATTTGCCGGTGGCGGCACTGTGCATCGTCTGTGACGCCATCCTGGTGGCGGCCGGAGTGTTCGGCCTGGCCACCGTGCTGGCGCACAACCCGACCTTGCTGGCGATCGCCCGCTGGGGCGGCGCGGTGTTTCTGATCTGGTACGGCGCCAAGGCGTTGCGCAGCGCCTGCTCCAGGCAGAGCCTGCAGCACCAGCAGGGCCAGGGTGCGCGCTCACGCCGCGCGGTGTTGCTCAGTGCACTGGCGGTGACCCTGCTGAACCCGCACGTGTACCTCGACACGGTGCTGCTGATCGGCTCGCTGGGCGCCCAGCAGGCTGCGCCTGGCGCCTACGTGGCCGGCGCTGCCAGTGCCTCGCTGCTGTGGTTCTCGACCCTGGCGATCGGTGCGGCCTGGCTGGCACCGTGGCTGGCCCGGCCGGCGACCTGGCGCATGCTCGACCTGATGGTGGCGGTGATGATGTTCGCGGTGGCGGCGCAGTTGATCTTCAACTGACATCAAGGGCCCTATCGCCGGCAAGCCAGCTCCCACAGAGATGTCACCAGGCCTGAGGGCGGTGATATCCCTGTGGGAGCTGGCTTGCCGGCGATGAGGCCCTTGCAGGCAACAGCTGACGCCACTGGTCGGCACAGCCCAACCGCTCTGGAACCTCTATTCCCTATCTTTGTTGCGTGGTTATGCGCCGGGCCCGGTGCTATGATCCAGCCCTTGCGTCGCAAAGAGTACAAACTCGTCGACGCACATCGGGCCGCCCGTGATCGGCCTTGCGCAAACCGCAAACAGACCTGAATCAGGAGATCCACCATGGCTTTTGAATTGCCGCCGCTGCCGTACGCCCACGATGCCCTGCAGCCGCACATCTCCAAGGAAACCCTGGAGTATCACCACGACAAACACCACAACACCTATGTCGTGAACCTGAACAACCTGGTCCCAGGCACCGAATTCGAAGGCAAGACCCTGGAAGAGATCGTCAAGAGCTCTTCGGGCGGCATCTTCAACAACGCCGCTCAAGTCTGGAACCACACCTTCTACTGGAACTGCCTGGCACCAAACGCCGGTGGCCAGCCGACCGGTGCCCTGGCTGACGCCATCAACGCCGCTTTCGGTTCCTTCGACAAGTTCAAGGAAGAGTTCACCAAGACTTCGGTTGGCACCTTCGGTTCCGGCTGGGGCTGGCTGGTGAAGAAGGCTGACGGTTCCCTGGCCCTGGCCAGCACCATCGGCGCCGGCTGCCCGCTGACCAGCGGCGACACCCCGCTGCTGACCTGCGACGTCTGGGAACACGCCTACTACATCGACTACCGCAACCTGCGTCCGAAGTACGTCGAGGCGTTCTGGAACCTGGTCAACTGGGCCTTCGTCGCCGAACAGTTCGAAGGCAAGACCTTCAAGGCCTGAGTCATCCAGCCTTGAGACACAACCCCGGCGCCACGCCGGGGCTCTTCGAAAATCCGATGCCAGTCCCCTGGTATCGGATTTTTCGGGGCATGCGAGGGGCCAGAACGCCCTGTTTTCAGGAAGCGTACCGATCAAGCCAGCCAAGGCTATCTACGGTGGCACCCGTAGGCCGATACTCACATCCAACCCACCCCGCATACCCGCGCTGCTCCAGCGCCGCCAACAACCCCGCAACATCCATCTGTCCCGTTCCCGGCTGATGCCGCCCCGGACAGTCGGCCACCTGCACATGCACCGTCCGTTCAAAGAACTGCGCCAACACATCGGCAGCATTTCCAGTCAGCAACTGTGCATGATAAAGATCAAGGATCAGCCCAATACCGGGATGCGCCTCCAGTACCTGCTGCGCCTTGCCGAAATCGGACATGTAATACCCCGGCATTGCCTGCGTGCAGATCACCTCGATCAATGGCCGCAGCCCCTGGTCCTCAAAATACTTCACGGCATAGTCCAGGTTGCTCGCATACACCTTGTCGGCGCCATCCTCGTGGGTTACCCCAGACATCAGGTGCACATCCGCACACGCCAGTGCGCGGGCATAGCTGACGGCCTGGCTTAACCCGTCACGGAATTCGAGCTCCTTGCCCGCCACAGCAGCAATGCCCTTGGAAACGCCGGCCGGCGCGGCAAACTGGACCAATGGCAACGCATATTGCGCCAGTTGATCAGCCAACAAACTCGCGTCGAATTCATAGGGTGACGGGAATTCCACCGCGCGAAATCCGGCGGCGGCAGCGGCTTCGATACGCTGCAGAAAAGGCAGTTCAGTGAACTGGAAGCCGAGATGAGCATTGAATTTGAGCATACGTATAGATCCATCCGTGTGTGGTATTTTCCTGTCCCCAGTCCGACCCGAATCTGCTGGATCGACTGAAGTTAACCATTCGGAATACAGCCTGTGATAAAGAAAGATCTCGCCCTGCAGTTGGCCCCTCGCGTCATCGAGATGATCCGCGCCCGGTCGATGAAGGCCGGCGAGCCATTGCGCGAGCAGACCTTCGCCCAAGCCTTCGATGTCTCCCGCTCCCCCATTCGCAGGGTATTTGCCCTGCTCGCCGAGTGGAACATCGCGGTGCAGGAGCCCAATCGCGGCTACTTTCTGAAACAGGACGCCGGGCAGATCCAGGAAACCACTGTACCGCCCACCTGCGACCCATTCGAAGACTTCTACCTGCGCGTGGTGGACGACATCCTCAGCGGGGAAATCCCTGCCGAATTCTTTGAGGCCCAATTACTGCGACGCTACTCCGTGCCCCGCGGGCAAATGCTCAAGGTCCTCAACCGGCTGGCAAGCGAAGCCATGGTCGAGCGCAAGCCCGGGCAAGGCTGGAGCCTTAACGAATTCGTACACAACGCCCAGACCCACATCCAGAGCTACCGCTTCCGCATGGCCATCGAGCCGGCCGCACTGCGCGAACCAGGCTACAAGGTCAACCAGGCCGCATTTGCCAAAGCCCGGGAGCAACAGCAGGCCATGCTCGACGGCGAAATTCACCAGCTCTCACGTGCCCAACTGTTCGAAATTGGCGCCCAGTTTCACGAAATGATCGTGCAGTGCTCGGGCAATCTCTTCTTCATAGATGCCATACGTCGGCAAAACCAGCTCAGACGCTTCATGAGCTACAAAGCCAACGTCGACCGCAGTCCCCTGATGACGCAATGCCTGGAGCACCTGCACCTGCTCGACTTGATCGAGTCCGGTCGGCGTGAAGAAGCCGCTCAGTTTCTCTGGAAACATCTGGACGAAGTCGGCCGGCTCAAGACCCGTCAGGATGCCTTGCTGGAAAGCCAGCAGGCGTAAACCCCTTCCCCCGCCTACCTTTCATTACCCGCGCGTTCAGATCAGGGAAGGCAGCTTAGACATTGCCTTCTTTTAACGCAAGATACAAAACAACCCTGAGATCCAGCGCCAGGATTGAATTTCGCGCCACTTATTGTATTTCATTGCAAGAATAAGCAATTATGCGCGCCGCTCGGACGCACTGTGGCACCGAATCACACAGGGATGATTGCAATGAAACAAGGAACGTTGGCTAACGGGACGGGGGTCTCCAGCCTGCTGTTCGGGGTGTACACGATTCTGCTGGCCCTGCTTGGCCTGACGCTGGCCTGTCAGGGAAGCACGCTGGTCAGTGCCGGCGGCTCGCCTTACTACGCAATGATGGGTACCGCATTGCTGCTGTCAGCCGCACTCATGGGCCTGAAGAAGTCGCTCGGCATCTATCTCTACGGTGCAGCATCCCTGGCCACCTACGGCTGGGCAATCTGGGAATCCGGCTACAACGGCTGGGCCTATATCCCACGTCTGGCATGGCTGGTACTTCTCAGTGTGATCTTTCTGGCCTTCTGGCCTCTTGTCCGGCGGACTTTGCCAAAGTCAACAAGGCACTGTATTTCAGCATCATGGGGGGGATGCCGCTGCTGATGGCGGCCACCATCCTGACACCGCTGTTCTTCCCCAACACCGTTCACCTGGCCGACTCGCCCGCTATCACCGCGCATACACAGCAACCCTTCAGCCGCAGTAGGTGACCTCACCGGACGCCAATGTCGCCGCGTCCCACGACAAGACCAACTGGACCGCCTATGCCGGCTCCAACCTCGGCAACCACTATTCCGCTGCGGCGCAGATTACCCCAAGCAACGTTTCCGGCCTGGTCAAGGCCTGGGAGTATCATCATGGCGATGTGAAACAGCCTGGCGAAAAAACCAAGTATCTGAACGAGGCCACGCCAATCAAGGTTGGCGACTCGCTGTATACCTGCACGCCCAAGCAAATCATCATTTCGTTGAGCGCCACTACCGGCAAAGAGAACTGGCGCTACGACTCGAAAGTCGACCCGGACTATTTCGCCAACGGTGGTGCCTATTGCCGTGGTGTCTCGTACTACGAAGTATCCAATGCCAGTGGCCTATGCGCCAAACGCATCATCTGGGGCACCAACGACATCCGCCTGGGTGCAGTTGATGCGCTCACCGGGCAGGCCTGCCCAGATTTCGGCACGGCAGGCTTTGCCGACCTCAAGGACGGCCTGGGCACGTTCCGCAAAGGCTCCACCGGCATCACTTCTGCACCACTGGTAATCCGCGGTGTGGTCATTACCGGTGGCCGCGTGCTTGATTCGGATGTGCGCCCAGCGCCATCAGGTGTGGTTCGCGCCTACGACGCAGTCAGCGGCAAACAGAAGTGGGCCTGGGACCTCGGTCGCCCCGACAGCACTGCGCCTGCCGACGCCGATGAAACCTATACGCTCAGCACGCCCAACTCATGGGCGCCGATTTCCGCCGACGACGAACTGGGGCTGGTCTACATCACCACCGGCAATGCTGCAGGCGACTTCTATGGCGGTACCCGTACCGAACAGGAAGACAAGTTCAGCTCTTCACTGGTGGCCCTGGATGCGCTCACCGGCAAGGTCAAATGGCATTTCCAGACCGTCCATCACGACCTCTGGGACTACATGAGCGAAGGGCGGCAGTACGTTGTTGCCGTGGTCGGCGGGCATGACCGGATTCCGACCAAGCTGGGTGACAGCATCATTGCCTGGGCGCTGCCGGAAAAATAGCGCGCCCGCTGCGTAAAGGCGCTGTTCGGCACTGAAAGCCAGGCGCTGACATACCCGCTATCAACCAATCATCGACAGCCGATGGCGCGCCGTGCGCCGTCGGGTGGTAGTTGCCGTTCATCGCAGGGACCCGTCCGCTTCTCCAGCGGCGTGCAAATCAGACCCGCCCCACAGGCGCTACTCCATTTGGAGGAATGTGCCATGCCTGAGGGGGCGGGCTTGCCCGCGAAGCGGTCGACACGGTTTTCATCCACGCCCCACCCGCAAAACGCTTGCTCAGCCCGCATACCACGCTAACATCAAACCTCTGGAAGATTGTCACGGCGCATTCAAGTTGCGGGGTCAGGCAACCGATACACTTCTGATGGTCGGCCGATAGTGTATCGTCATCGTTGATGGCAAAATGATGCCATGCGCATGGATTAAGGAAACCCCCATTGAAGCTGGAATTGCGGAACAGCTTGTCGGTCAAGTTGCTCAGGGTCGTGCTGCTGTCGGCGCTAGCGGTCGGTGTCGTGCTCAGCTGTGCGCAAATCGTCTACGACACCTACAAGACCCGCCAAGCCGTGAACAGCGATGCCCAACGCATCCTCGACATGTTCCGCGACCCCTCGACCCAGGCGGTATATAGCCTCGACCGCGAAATGGGCATGCAGGTGATTGAAGGCCTGTTCCAGGACGAATCGGTACGCATGGCCTCCATTGGCCACCCCAACGAAACCATGCTCGCAGAAAAGTCCCGCCCGCTGCAGGACATGTCCATGCGCTGGCTGACCGACCTGATCCTCGGCCAGGAACGTACCTACAGCACGCAACTGGTCGGCCGCGGCCCCTACAGCGAATATTACGGCGACCTGAGCATCACCCTCGACACCTCGTCCTACGGCGAAGATTTCCTGATCAACGCCGTGATCATCTTCATTTCCGGCGTGCTGCGGGCCCTGGCCATGGGCCTGGTGCTGTATCTGGTCTACCACTGGCTGCTGACCAAACCGCTGTCGAAGATCATCGAGCACCTCACCCAGATCAACCCCGACCGCCCAAGCCAGCACCAGCTGCCGCTGCTCAAGGGCCACGAGAAGAACGAGCTGGGCCTGTGGGTAAATACCGCCAACCAGCTGCTGGCCTCGATCGAGCGCAACACCCACCTGCGTCACGAGGCGGAAAACAGCCTGCAACGCATGGCCCAGTATGACTTCCTCACCGGCCTGCCCAACCGTCAGCAACTGCAGCAGCAACTGGACAAGATCCTCGTCGACGGTGGCCGCCTGCAACACCGCGTGGCGGTGCTATGCGTAGGCCTGGACGACTTCAAGGGCATCAACGAGCAGTTCAGCTACCAGGTCGGCGACCAGTTGCTGCTGGCCCTGGCCGACCGCCTGCGCGCCCACAGCGGCCGACTGGGCGCCCTGGCACGCCTGGGTGGTGACCAGTTCGCCCTGGTGCAGGCCAATATCGAGCAGCCCTACGAGGCCGCCGAACTGGCGCAGAGTATCCTCGACGACCTGGAAGTGCCGTTCGACCTCGACCACCACCAGCAGATCCGCCTGCGCGCCACCATCGGCATCACCCTGTTCCCGGAAGACGGCGACAGCACCGAGAAGCTGCTGCAGAAAGCCGAACAGACCATGACCTTGGCCAAGGCCCGTTCGCGCAACCGCTACCAGTTCTACATCGCCAGCGTCGACAGCGAGATGCGCCGCCGTCGCGAACTGGAAAAGGACCTGCGCGAAGCCCTGCCACGCAACCAGCTGTACCTGGTGTATCAGCCACAGATCAGCTACCGCGACCACCGCGTGGTCGGTGTCGAAGCACTGCTGCGCTGGCAACATCCGGAGCTGGGCATGGTGCCCCCGGACCAGTTCATCCCCCTGGCCGAACAGAACGGCAGCATCATCGGCATCGGCGAATGGGTGCTCGACCAGGCCTGCCGGCAATTGCGCGAATGGCACGACATGGGCTTCAGCGACCTGCGCATGGCGGTCAACCTGTCCACCGTGCAGCTGCACCACAACGAGCTGCCGCGGGTGGTCAACAACCTGCTGCAGGCTTACCGCCTGCCACCACGCAGCCTGGAGCTGGAAGTCACCGAGACCGGCCTGATGGAAGACATCAGCACCGCTGCCCAGCACCTGCTGAGCCTGCGCCGCTCCGGAGCACTGATTGCCATCGACGACTTCGGCACCGGCTACTCGTCGCTCAGCTACCTGAAATCGCTGCCTCTGGACAAGATCAAGATCGACAAGAGCTTCGTCCAGGACCTGCTGGACGACGATGACGACGCCACCATCGTCCGCGCCATCATCCAGCTGGGCAAGAGCCTGGGGATGCAGGTAATCGCCGAAGGCGTGGAAACCGCCGAACAGGAAACCTACATCGTCGCCCAGGGCTGCCACGAGGGCCAGGGCTACCACTACAGCAAGCCGCTGTCGGCCCGTGAGCTGACCAACTTCCTCAAGCAGGCACAGCGAAACCAGGTTTCGATGTTCTGAGCCGCCTGCCCGATTACAGCCCGTGACCGGCATTTACACGAATTGCATGCCCGCCCCTTTACAGCAAATGCAAATCTTTCGCATGATGTTGTCGTTTCGCGTGCCACGGCGCACCGTCCACCCCTTGGTCCAACCACACGACGCAGGAAACCAATAATGATTCGAATGCCTCTGGCCTCCGCCAGTCTGCTGGCCATTGCCATCGCTCTCGCCGGTTGCGGTGAAGGCAAGGACGACAAGGCCGCCGCGCCGCAAGCCCAGGCACCTGCTGCCGCCAGCACCACCGCTGCAGCGCCCGGGGCTGTCGACGAAGCCGCCGGCAAAGCCGTGGTCAAGCATTACGCCGAGCTGGTCTACGCCGTGTACAGCGACTCGCTGAGCACCGCCAAGACCCTGCAGACCGCAGTCGACGCGTTCCTGGCCAAGCCGAACGACGAAACTCTGAAAGCAGCCAGGGAAGCATGGGTCGCCTCGCGCGTACCGTACCTGCAGAGCGAAGTATTCCGCTTCGGCAACACCATCATCGACGACTGGGAAGGACAGGTGAACGCCTGGCCGCTGGACGAAGGCCTGATCGACTACGTCGACAAGAGCTATGAGCACGCCCTGGGCAACCCGGCGGCCAACGCCAACATCATCGCCAACACCGAGATCCAGGTGGGCGAAGAGAAGATCGACGTCAAGGACATCACCCCCGAGAAGCTGGCCAGCCTGAACGAACTGGGCGGCTCTGAAGCCAACGTCGCCACCGGCTATCACGCCATCGAGTTCCTGCTCTGGGGCCAGGACCTGAACGGCACCGGCCCGGGCGCGGGCAACCGTCCGGCGTCGGACTACCTGGAAGGCAAAGGCGCCACCGGTGGCCACAACGACCGCCGCCGTGCCTACCTGAAAGCGGTCACCGACCTGCTGGTCAAGGACCTCGAAGAGATGGTCGGCAACTGGGCCCAGAACGTTGCCGACAACTACCGCGCCAAGCTGGAAGCCGAGTCGGTCAACGACGGCCTGCGCAAGATGCTGTTCGGCATGGGCAGCCTGTCGCTGGGCGAACTGGCTGGCGAGCGCATGAAGGTTTCGCTGGAGGCCAACTCGCCGGAAGACGAGCACGACTGCTTCAGCGACAACACCCACTACTCGCACTTCTACGATGCCAAGGGCATCCGTAACGTCTATCTGGGCGAGTACACCCGCCCGGACGGCAGCAAGGTGACCGGCCCGAGCCTGTCGTCGCTGGTGGCCAAGGTAGACCCGGCTGCCGACGCCACCCTCAAGGCCGACCTGGAAGCCACCGAAGCCAAGATCCAGGTGATCGTCGACCACGCGCTCAAGGGCGAGCACTACGACCAGCTGATCGCTGCCGACAACGCAGCCGGCAACCAGATCGTGCGTGACGCCATCGCCTCCCTGGTCAAGCAGACCGGTGCGATCGAGCAGGCCGCGGGCAAGCTGGGCATTGCCAACCTGAACCCGGATACCGCGGATCACGAGTTCTGATCCTGCTGTAGCGGTTCTGAAAGAGGCGGCCTTCGGGTCGCCTTTTTCGTTCAGGCAACACACCCCCTTGTAGGAGCGGCCTTGTGTCGCGAAAGGGCCGCAAAGCGGCCCCCCCGGCATTGTTTGCATCGGTGCCGAAATCCTGGGGCTGCTTTGCAGCCCTTTCGCGACACAAGGCCGCTCCCACAAGAGACCGAGCATGCCGACATGGCCAACTGACACCGATTTCATCCAGCAATTGCAAATTGCTCTTATTCAAACTCACTCACCCTGCTAAGCTTGCACGCCGGTTTTTCGCTCACGCCCAGGATTTTCGATGTCCTTGTCGCTGTCCCGACTCTCCCCCCTGCTGCTGGCCTTAGCCCTTGCCGCCTGCGACGACGCCGCGCGTTTCACCCAGGCCGAGCCCGGCGAAGCGTTGTCGGGCGGCAAAGCCACCGTGCAGCGTACTGACCGCAATGCCTATTCCCTGCCCTCGGCCAACCTCTCGCCCGAGCGGCGCCTGGACTTCGCCGTAGGCAACAGCTTCTTCCGCAACCCCTGGGTGATCGCCCCATCCACTACCACCGCACGTGACGGCCTGGGGCCGCTGTTCAATACCAATGCCTGCCAGAACTGCCACGTGCGCGACGGCCGCGGCCACCCGCCAGAGCCGGGCGACAGCAACGCCGTATCGATGCTGGTACGCCTGTCGATCCCCGACCAGCCCTACCTGGCCAAGGTGGTCGAACGCCTCGGCGTGGTGCCGGAGCCGGTCTATGGCACCCAGCTGCAGGACATGGCCATCCCCGGCGTGACGCCGGAAGGCAAGGTGCGGGTGAGCTACACCAGCGAAACGGTGTCGTTCGAGGATGGCCACCAGGTCGAGCTGCGCAAGCCGGCCCTGCAGATCACCCAGCTCGGCTATGGCGTGATGCACCCCGACACGCGCTTTTCGGCGCGAGTGGCGCCGCCGATGATCGGCTTGGGCCTGCTCGAAGCCATCCCCGAAGCCGACCTGCTGGCCAACGAGGATCCCGACGACCGCAACCGCGACGGCATCCGCGGCCGGGCCAACCGGGTGTGGGATGACGCCCAGGGCAAAACCGTGGTCGGCCGCTTCGGCTGGAAGGCCGGGCAGCCCAACGTCAACCAGCAGAACGTGCATGCCTTTGCCGGCGACATGGGCCTGACCACCACCCTGCAGCCCAACGACGACTGTACCCCGGCGCAGGCCGACTGCCTGGCCGCGCCCAACGGCGACGGTGCCGATGGCGAGAAGGAAGTCAGCGATAATATCCTGCGCCTGGTCACTTTCTACACCCGCAACCTGGCCGTGCCGGCCCGCCGCGATGTTGGCTCGCCGCAGGTGCTGGCGGGCAAGAACCTGTTCTACCAGGCCGGCTGCCAGGGCTGCCATACACCGCAGTTCACCACAGCCGCCAATGCCGCCGAGCCGGAGCTGGCCAACCAGTTGATCCGCCCTTACAGCGACCTGCTGTTGCATGACATGGGCCCGGGCCTGGCCGACGAGCGCACCGAATTCGCCGCCAACGGCCAGGACTGGCGCACCCCGCCATTGTGGGGCATCGGCCTGAGCGAAACGGTCAGTGGCCACAGCCAGTTCCTGCACGACGGCCGCGCCCGCAACCTGCTCGAGGCCGTGCTCTGGCACGGTGGCGAAGCCGAGTCGGCACGCAATTTCGTACTCACTTTCAATGCCGAGCAGCGTGCCGCGTTGCTGGCTTTCCTGAACTCACTTTAAAAAGCGCAAAGGAGCCGGGCATGTTCCGACCCAAACTGTTGTTCACCAGCCTCGCCGCACTCGCCCTCGGCGCCTGCTCGCCGCAGGACCCGCAAGCAGTCACCTCCGCTGCCATCGCCAAGCAGGTGATCCTGCCCACCTACAGCCGCTGGGTCGAAGCCGACCGCACGCTGGCCGCCAGCGCCCTGGCCTACTGCGAAGGCAAGGAAACCCTGGACAAGGCCCGTGCCGACTTCCTCAACGCGCAAAAGGCCTGGGCCGAGCTGCAACCGCTGCTGGTCGGCCCGCTGGCCGAAGGCAACCGCGCCTGGCAAGTACAGTTCTGGCCCGACAAGAAGAACCTGGTCGGCCGCCAGGTCGAGCAGCTGGTCAACGCAGACCAGCCGGTCGATGCCGCGGCCTTGGGCAAGGCCAGCGTGGTGGTACGTGGCCTGTCGGCCTACGAGTACATCCTGTTCGACAGCAAGCCGGACATCGCCACTGCCGAGCAGAAAGCCCGCTACTGCCCGTTGCTGGTGGCCATCGGTGAACACCAGAAAACCCTGGCCGAAGAGATCCTCAAGGGCTGGAACAGCACCGACGGCATGCTCTCGCAGATGACCAAGTTCCCCAACCAGCGCTACGCCGACTCCCACGAGGCCATCGCCGACCTGCTGCGCGCCCAGGTCACCGCTCTGGACAGCCTGAAGAAAAAGCTCGGTGCGTCGATGGGCCGCCAGAGCAAGGGCATTCCACAGCCACTGCAGGCCGAAGCCTGGCGCAGCCACAGCTCGCTCAAGAGCCTGGAGGCCAGCCTCAAGGCCGCCGAAGCGGTCTGGGTCGGGGTCGACAACCAAGGCCTGCGCGGCTTGCTGTCCAGCGATCAGAAAGCCCTGGCAGACAAGATCGACGCCGCCTACGCTGCCTCGCTCAAGCTGCTGGCCGACAACCAGAAAACCTTGGGCGAGCTGCTGGCCGACGACGCTGGCCAGCAAACCCTGAACCAGATCTACGACAGCCTCAACGCCGTCCACCGCCTGCACGAAGGCGAGCTGGCCAAGGCGTTGAACATCCAGCTGGGCTTCAATGCCAACGACGGTGACTGATCATGCTGCGACGCCAGGCCCTCAAACTCGGTAGCGTATTGCTCAGCGCCCTCACCCTGGGCGGCTGGAGCCTGTTCCGCAACAAAGGCAGCGAGCCCCTGCTGCTGTCGGCGCGTGACGACGGCGACGGCAAGCACTATGCGGTCGGGTTCCGCTTGGACGGCACCCAGGTGTTCAGCACCCAGGTCGCCCAACGTTGCCATGCCATCATCCATCACCCGGACCTGCCGATCGCCCTGTTCGTCGCCCGCCGTCCCGGCACCGAAAGCTACCTGGTCGACCTGCGCGACGGGCGCCTGCTGCAAACCGTCACCTCGCAGCCGAACCGGCACTTCTACGGCCACGCGGTCATTCACAAAGGTGGCGAATGGCTGTATGCCACCGAGAACGACACCACCGACCCGGGGCGTGGCGTACTCGGCGTGTACCGCTTCGAAGGCGAGCGCCTGGTGCACAGCGGGGAGATTCCGACCCACGGCATCGGCCCGCACGAAGTGGCCTGGCTGCCGGACGGCGAAACGCTGATCGTGGCCAACGGCGGTATCCGCACCGAAGCCGAAAGCCGGGTGGAGATGAACCTCGACGCCATGGAACCGAGCCTGGTGCTGATGCAGCGCGACGGTACCCTGCTGAGCAAGGAAACCCTGGCCCAGCAGATGAATAGCGTGCGCCACCTGGCGGTGGGCAGCGATGGCACCATCGCCGCCTGCCAACAGTTCATGGGCGATGCCGATGAAACCGCCGAACTGCTGGCGATCAAGCGCCCGGGCGAGCCGTTCAAGGCCTTCCCGGTGCCGGAGCGACAGTTGCAGGCCATGGCCCAGTACACCGCCAGCGTGGCTATCCACAGCGAGCTGCGGCTGGTCGCGCTGACCGCGCCACGAGCCAACCGCCTGTTCGTCTGGGACCTGGACAGCGGCGCGGTGCGGCTGGATGCGCCAATGCCCGATTGCGCGGGGGTGGGCGCGGTACAGGACGGCTTTGTCGTCACCTCCGGGCAGGGCCGTTGCCGGTTCTATGATTGCCGCAAGGCCGAGCTGGTCGGGCAACCGATGAACCTGCCGTCCGGTTTCTGGGACAACCACCTGCATCTCGTCTGATTTTCGGGTTGGCTGTACTGGCCCCTTCGCGGCTAAAGCCGCTCCCACAGGAATAGCGCAACCCGCTGACTGCGCGGTCCCTGTGGGAGCGGCTTCAGCCGCGAAGGGGCCGGCCCAGGCATTCCACTCCCTTTCCCCCAAAAAACAGTCAATACTTCCCCCATCCACACGTGGGCAGGATCGCCCGTTGTCGTGTCTAAGCGAATAACAACCGCATCCAAGGAACCGGACCTATGCTGCGCCGCCGCATGCTCATCATGTTGGCCGTGGTTCTGCTGATCGTGCTGGCCCTGGGGGGCTACAAAGCCTTTTCGATCTACCAGCAGATCCAGATGTTCACTGCCCCCAAGCCGCCCATCACCGTGGCGGCCGCCTTGGCCGAACAGCGCCCGTGGCAAGAGCGCCTGCCCGCTGTCGGCAGCCTCAAGGCGCTACAGGGCGTTGAGCTGAGCCTGGAAGTGGAAGGCATCGTCAAGGCCCTGCATTTCGACTCAGGCCAGCAGGTCAAGGCCGGGCAACTGTTGCTGCAACTCAACGACGACCAGGAAACCGCCCTGCTCGGCACCGCCCAGGCCGACCTGGGCCTGGCCAAGGTAGATTTCGGCCGTGGCAGCCAGCTGGTCGGCGACTCAGCCATCTCCCGCGGCGAATTCGACCGCCTCACCGCCCAGTACCGGCGCAATCAGGCGGTGGTCGACCAGCTCAAGGCATCGAAGACCAAGAAGAGCATCAGCGCTCCGTTCAGTGGCACCATCGGCATTCGCCAAGTGGACGTCGGCGACTATCTGGCCGCCGGCACGGTGATCGCCACCCTGCAGGACACATCCAGCCTCTACGTCGACTTCAACGTACCGGAACAGGCCCTGCCGCACCTCAGCCTGGGCCAGCAGGTGCTGGTGCAGGTGGCCGCCTACCCGGGCCAGACCTTCCCCGCCAGCCTCAGCGCCATCAACCCCAAGGTCGAGGAAACCACGCGCAACCTGCTGGTGCGCGCAACCATGGCCAACCCGGACAGCAAGCTGCTGCCGGGCATGTTCGCCAGCCTGCTGATCCTGCTACCCAACCCGCAGCCACAAGTGGTGGTGCCGGAAAGCGCCATCACCTACACCCTGTATGGCAACTCGGTGTATGTCGCAACGCCGAAAAAGGACAAGGACGGCAAGCCACTAAACGACGACAAGGGCCAGCCGCAGCTCACCGCCGAGCAGCGCACGGTGCAAACCGGCGAGCGCCGTGACGGCGTGGTGGTGGTCAGCAAGGGCCTGCAGGCCGGGGAACAGGCCTTTCCGCGGCCGGCGAGGTGAAGGGTGAATACGTGGTCACCAGCATCAACGCCAGCACCGAGCTGAAGTCGGCCGAGGCGTTCGCCGCCCTGCCGGTCAAGACCAGTGGCGACAGCCGCGTGCTGCTTGGCGATGTGGCGCGGGTCGAGATGGGGGCTGAAAACTACGATACGGTCAGCTCGTTCGACGGCACCCCATCGGTGTACATCGGCATCAAGGCCACACCAGCCGCCAACCCGCTGGACGTCATCAAGGAAGTGCGGCGCATCATGCCCGAGCTGGAAAGCCAGCTGCCCTCGGCGCTGAAGGTATCGATCGCCTATGACGCCACGCTGTTCATCCAGGCCTCCATCGACGAAGTGATCAAGACCCTCGGCGAAGCGGTACTGATCGTCATCGTGGTGGTGTTCCTGTTCCTCGGTGCCCTGCGTTCGGTGCTGATTCCGGTGGTGACCATTCCGCTGTCGATGATCGGCGTGCTGTTCTTCATGCAGATGATGGGCTATTCGCTCAATCTGCTGACCCTGCTGGCAATGGTGCTGGCCATCGGGCTGGTGGTGGACGACGCGATCGTCGTGGTGGAAAACATCCACCGGCACATGGAAGAAGGCAAGTCACCGTTCGACGCCGCCCTCGAGGGCGCCCGCGAAATCGCCATGCCGGTGGTGTCGATGACCATCACCCTGGCAGCGGTGTATGCACCGATCGGCTTCCTTACCGGGCTCACCGGCGCGCTGTTCAAGGAGTTTGCCCTGACCCTGGCCGGTGCGGTGATCATCTCCGGCATCGTTGCCCTCACCCTGTCACCGATGATGTGCGCGCTGCTGCTGCGCCAGGAACAGAACCCCAGCGGCCTGGCCCACCGCCTGGACGTGCTGTTCGAACGCCTGAAGGTGCGCTACCAGCGCCTGCTGCACACCACCCTCGACAGCCGGCCTGTCGTGCTGGTGTTTGCCGTGATCATCCTGTGCCTGATTCCGGTACTGCTGAAGTTCACCCAGAACGAACTGGCGCCGAACGAGGACCAGGGGGTGATTTTCATGATGAGCAGTTCGCCGCAGCCGGCCAACCTTGATTACCTCAACGCCTATACCGACGAATTCACTCCGCTGTTCAAGGCTTTCCCGGAGTATTACTCGTCGTTCCAGATCAACGGTTTCAATGGCGTGCAGACCGGCATCGGCGGCTTCCTGCTCAAGCCCTGGAACGAGCGCGAGCGCACGCAGATGGAGCTGCTGCCGCTGGTGCAGAGCAAGCTCGAAGAAATCAGTGGCCTGCAGATCTTCGGCTTCAACCTGCCGTCGCTGCCCGGCACCGGCGAGGGCCTGTCATTCCAGTTCGTGATCAACAGCGCTGGCGACTACCCAGCACTGCTGGATGTGGCCCAGCGCATCAAGGCCCGCGTCCAGGAATCAGGCAAGTTCGCCTTCCTCGACATCGACCTGGCCTTCGACAAGCCCGAGGTGGTGGTGGATATCGACCGGGCCAAGGCGGCGCAGATGGGGGTGTCGATGGACACCTTGGGCAGCACCCTGGCGACCTTGCTGGGCGAGGCGGAAATCAACCGCTTCACCCTCGAAGGCCGCAGCTACAAGGTGATTGCCCAGGTCGAGCGGCCTTACCGCGACAACCCCGGCTGGCTGAACAACTACTACGTGAAGAACGACCAGGGCCAACTGCTGCCGCTATCCACCCTGATCACCCTTACCGACCGCGCCCGCCCGCGCCAGCTCAACCAGTTCCAGCAGCTGAACTCGGCGATCATCCAGGGCGTGCCCATGGTCAGCCTGGGCGAGGCGCTGCAGACCGTACAGGGCATCGCCCGCGAGGAGGCTCCGGAAGGTTTCGCCTTCGACTATGCCGGCGTGGCGCGCCAGTACGTCCAGGAAGGCAGCGCGCTGTGGGTGACCTTCGGCCTGGCATTGGCGATCATCTTCCTGGTGCTGGCGGCGCAGTTCGAAAGCTTCCGCGACCCACTGGTAATACTGGTGACGGTGCCGTTGTCGATCTGTGGCGCGCTGCTGCCACTGTTCCTTGGCGTATCGAGCATGAACATCTACACCCAGGTCGGGCTGGTGACACTGATTGGGCTGATCAGCAAGCACGGCATCCTGATTGTCGAGTTCGCCAACCAGTTACGTGAGGAGCGCGGCATGAGTGTGCACGAAGCGATCGAGGAAGCCGCGGCGATTCGCCTGCGGCCGGTGCTGATGACCACGGCGGCGATGGTATTTGGCATGGTACCGCTGATCCTGGCGACTGGTGCGGGGGCAGTCAGCCGCTTCGACATCGGTACGGTGATTGCCACCGGGATGTCGATCGGCACGCTGTTTACCCTGTTCGTGTTGCCTTGTATCTACACCCTGCTGGCGCACAAGGCGGTTGCCAGGGAAACATCGGTTGCCTGAACCGGCCTCTTCGCGGATGAACCCGCTCCCACAGGTACGGCACCGGATCCGGAATGGGTGCAGTACCTGTGGGAGCGGGTTCACCCGCGAAGAGGCCGGCGAGGCAAATGCAAAAATGCCAAAGGCCCCGCAATCGCGAGGCCTCTGGCATTTCCATCTACACCGGATTCAACCGAACGGCCGCAACCCCTGGCGCATGCCGAACAGGAACAGCAACAGATCCTGATCCGGCGCGGCCTCGGCTTGTTGCTGCAGTTTCATTTCCCGCGGCAACGCGCACTGGTCGGCCAGTTCGGCCTTGCTGAACACTGTCGGCTTCGGCTCCTCCCAGGCAGCCACCGCCACGGTGGTCACCGCCCGGCCAGCTACCAGGAACAAAGCTCGAGCTATTTCTAGTTTCATTGCCCTAACCCTTTGACAGCGCTGCCAAACGCCATCTGGTAAAAGTAGAGCAGTGTTTGCCATTCCGCGTCATTCATCGACGAATGGCGGCGCAGCTGGCGCAGGTCATTGCCCGCCGCACGCTGGCAGCTGATGCGCCGACGGCATTTTTCCAGGTCCAGCAGCGCGACTTCGACCCGGGCCTGCTCGCCCTCGCCAATCACCTTGACGAACACATGCTTGCCATACAGACAACCGTGCTGCCAGTGCCCCAGGTGCATGCGCGCCAGGTTGTCCGCCAGGTCCTTGAGCATGCGCTCATGCACCACCTGCGGGTAACGCTCGCGGGCACCTTCGGCATGCCAGGTATCGAGTTCGACGAAACCGTCGAGTGCTTCGCTCACCAATAGCGCACGCCACTGCTTGTCGGCACCACGTTCGGCGCCACAGAAGACGATGCGCGGTACACGCACGCCCAGTTGCTCGAAGCTGTTCAACGCATCGAGCTCACGCAATACGGTCGGCCGGCCGAAAGGGTGCAGCAGGCTACGGTAGATATGCCCGACCTGGCGCTTGGCATACAGCAGCTTGCCATTGCCATCGTCGAGGCGTTGCACACCGCTCTCGCCACCACGGCGCTGGTTAGGCTCCTCGACCCACTCGCCCTGCTGGCGCCAGTAAAAATCGAACCGCGACTCCCCGCTCTGGGCTACAGCCATCAAACACTACCCCTTACGCAATACATATACCCGCCACATGGCATAGAACGGCAGGAAGTCGAGGCGTTCCTGGATTCTGAAGCCGGCGGCTCGGAATTCTTCTTCGACCGTGTCGGCCGGTAACACAAACCGGTTCTGGTAATTGTCCTGGTCGCCCTTCCTGGACCTGCGGCGCTGTTCCAGTTTTTTCCGGCGCCATGCTTTGAAATTACCATCCACCCACAATGACAGGATCACACTATCACGGCTAACCCGTTGAAATTCCGAAAGAATGGTCTTTCTGTGCGCCGCTTCGCCGATGTGGTGGAACAAGCGCATGCAGAAGATGCTGTCCACCGAATTGTCCGGCAAGTCGATGGCAAATGCCGAAGTCTGCAAAGGGCGTACCCGTGCCACCACCTCTGGCGCTTGCGCGGTACAGGCTGTCTCGATCATCGCTTCTGAGTTGTCGGCGCCGATGATCACCCGGTTGGGCTTTTCTGCCAGCAACGGCCAGAAGCGGCCAGCACCGCATGGCAGGTCGAGGACCAGCCCAGGCTCACCAGCCAATGCCAAGGCACGACGCGCCAGTTGCTCATCACGCTTGTGGGAAAGGCGTCGCGCAAGGCCATCCTGGTGCTTGAGAAAGTACTCGCGGGCATGTTCTTTGTCGTACTTCTCGGAAAATTCAAGCTTGATGGGGCTACGCATTGGGCATCTCCTGACTCCATTCCGCCCACATTAGGTAAGTAAGCGTAGGAATCAGGTCATGCTGATGTGAAAAATATGTTGAGCGCCGAATGGCCTGTAACAACAGATTACTCGACCAAAGCCTCTGGATCGCCCTTCACTGCGGTTTTGCTCAGGTCGACCACGAAACGGCAGCCGTGTGGCAAGGTTGATGTCAGGGTGACATGCCAACCTTGGTCATCGCAGATGCGCTGTACCAACGACAGGCCCAGGCCCAGGCCCTCACCGCGCCGCTCATCGCCGCGCACGAACGGCCGGAACATCGCCTCGCGCTGTTCCTCCGGGATACCCACGCCACTGTCCTCCACGCTGAAGCCGGTGGCTTCCAGGCTCAGGCGGATGTAGCCGCTGTCGGTGTAGTGCGCGGCATTACGCAGCAGGTTGCCCATTACCGACTGCAGGAAGGTGGCGTTGTACAGTACCGGGCTGGCACTGACGCGGCCATCGTAATACAAGGCCAGGCCCTTCTGTTCGATGGTGTCGCGCCAAACCCCGACCAGTTCGTCAGCCACCTCCCGCAGGGTGGCCCGCGATGCCACCGCACCCTCGTCGCGCTGTGCCCGGGCCAGCATCAGGAAGGTCTTGACCAGCTCGCGCATTTCTTCCGTGGCCCGCGCCACACGCTCCACCTGGCTGCGCGAGCGGGCGTCCAGCGTCGGGTTTTCCATCAGCAGCTCACACGAGGTGGCCAGCACCATCAAGGGTGTGCGCAATTCATGGCTGACGTCGCTGGTGAACAACCGTTCGCGGGTCAGGGCATCGCGCAGGCGGCCCAGGGTATCGTCGAAGGCTACCGCCAGCTGGCCGACTTCGTCTGCGGCATAGTCCGGTGCCAGCGGCGGGGCCAGCCCCAGCAACTGGTCACGGTGGCGTACCTGGCGCGCCAGGCGGATCACCGGCGCCATCACCCGGCGCGCCACCAGCCAGCCGAGGATCACCGCCAGTACCAGGCTGAGCACGAAGCCCACCACCACCACCGCGAACAGCAAGCGCTCGCGCTCTTCGAAGTCGCTCTGGTCCTGCAACAGCACATAGCGACGGCCATCAACGATCTCGACCATGGCGTGGTACGACAGTTGATCGCGGAATACCTCGTGGAAGCCGCGGTCAAGGTGGCGCAGGTCCTTGGGCAGCTCGAAGTCGTCGCGCCCGCCGCTGAAATAGAACAGCTGGTCGGGGCGGGGGCGGTGGCTCCAGTCGCTGACGCTGTCCATGCGCAGCAGGCGCTGCAGGTCACCGCCCAGCACCGACGAAATCAGCCGCTCCTCGACCAGGTGCACGGTGCCGACGATGCCAAAGGCGAAGGCCCCGGCCACCAGCGCGCTCATCAGGGCAAAGGCGATGATGATGCGCTGGGCAAGGCTTTGCTTAAACTCCATCACGGCCCTCGGCGAGGCGATAGCCGACGCCATGGACGGTATGCAGCAGCGGTTTTTCAAACGGCTTGTCGATCACCTGGCGCAGCTGGTGCACGTGGCTGCGCAGGCTGTCGCTGTCAGGGCAATCATCTCCCCAAAGGGCTTCTTCCAGCACTTCGCGACGCAATACGTGCGGGCTTTTCTGCATCAGCACCGCCAGCAGCTTGAGGCCGACAGGGTTGAGCTTGAGCAGGCGGCCCTGGCGGGTGACTTCGAGGGTGTCCAGGTCATAACTGAGGTCGGCCACCTGCAAGGTGCGGCGCCCGCCGCCCTGGGCCCGGCGCAGCACCGCTTCGATGCGGGCAGCCAGCTCCGACAGGGCGAAGGGCTTGAGCAGGTAATCGTCGGCACCGGAGCGGAAGCCCTGCAGGCGGTCGTCCAGTTGGTCGCGGGCGGTGAGCATGATCACCGGCGTATCGCGGCGGGCGTCTTCGCGCAGGCGCTTGCACAGGGTGTAGCCGTCGATGCCCGGCAACATGATGTCGAGCACGATCAGGTCGTAGTGCTCGGTGGCAGCCAGGTGCAGGCCGGACAGGCCATCCTGGGCACAGTCGACGGTGTAGCCCTTCATGCCCAGGTAATCGGCCAGGTTGGCCAGGATATCGCGGTTGTCTTCAACCAAAAGAATGCGCATCGGTTTCTCCTGTGCGGCGCTTCTCGCTGTGGTGCGCGGCAGGCGCAGCTTAAGGCCTATGCCTGCAGGGTGCCAGCCCCAGGGAAAATTCAGCGCACTTGACGGTTTTTTCACTGATCCTTCACGGACACAGGATAGCGGGCGGCCGACAATGCCCGATCTTTTTCGCGCCCTGGAGCCGTCATGCAGCAACCAACCCGCCCTCGCCCGATCAATTTCTGGCTGTACCTGGGGCTACCCCTGGCGACCGCGCTTGGCCTGATCCTGCTGGAACTGACCTCGGTCGACATGGACATTGCCAACCTGTTCTTCGACCCTGCTGCCGGGCAGTTCATCGGCCGCCACAGCTATTTGCTGGAGAACATCCTGCATGACAGGGTCAAGCAGGGGGTGATCCTGCTGGGAGTGATGTCACTGGTGACCTTTGCTGCCAGCTTCTTCTGGAAGCGCCTGTTCGGCTGGCGCCGTGAGCTGGGCTGCCTGGTACTGGCACTGGGCCTGTCCACGGCGTTTGTCACACCGCTGAAGAAAGTGACCCAGGTGCAATGCCCGTGGAGCCTGACCCAGTTTGGCGGGAAGGAAACCTACAGCAAGCTGCTGGAACCGCGGCCGGCGACCGACAAGCCCGGGCTGTGCTGGCCGGGCGGGCATGCCGCCACCGGGTTCTGCCTGTTCGGGCTGTTCTTCATGTTGCGTGATCGCAAGCCGAGGCTGGCACGGGTGGCGTTGACGGTGGCCTTCGTCGCCGGGTCAGTGCTGTCGCTGGGGCGGATGATGCAGGGGGCGCACTTCCTGTCGCACAACGTGTGGACGGCGGTGTTCTGCTGGCTGATCGGCTTGGGGTCGTATTACCTGGTTCTGTATCGTCGGGGAATGGCTGAGGTACCCGCCGCTGAGCGTAGCGTCGCCTGAACCCGGGGCCGCTTTGCGGCCCTTTCGCCGGCAAGCCAGCTCCTACAGGTAAAACGCCTGTCACAAGGTTGGCGCAAACCTGTGGCTGCACAGCAGCCCCAATGGTCCCAACAGGAAAACAAAAAAGCCCCGGTTCTCGCGAACCGGGGCTTTTCATGGTGCAGGGGGTAAGGCTGGCTTACATCATGCCGCCCATGCCACCCATGCCGCCCATGTCAGGCATGCCAGCAGCTGGCTTGTCTTCCGGCAGGTCGGCAACCATGGCTTCAGTGGTGATCATCAGACCGCCGATCGAAGCAGCAGCTTGCAGCGCCGAGCGGGTGACCTTGGCTGGGTCCAGGATACCCATCTCGATCATGTCGCCGTATTCGCCGGTAGCAGCGTTGTAACCGAAGTTACCCGAACCTTGCTTGACCTTGTCAGCGACAACGCTTGGCTCGTCGCCGGCGTTGGCAGTGATCTGGCGCAGCGGCGCTTCAACAGCGCGACGCAGCAGGGCGATACCGACGTTCTGGTCTTCGTTGTCGCCTTTGAGGTTGGCAATGGCAGCCAGGGAGCGAACCAGGGCTACACCACCGCCAGGTACCACGCCTTCTTCAACGGCTGCACGGGTAGCGTGCAGGGCGTCTTCAACGCGGGCTTTCTTCTCTTTCATTTCAACTTCGGTGCCGGCACCGACCTTGATCACGGCAACACCGCCAGCCAGTTTGGCCAGACGCTCTTGCAGCTTCTCACGGTCGTAGTCCGAGGAAGTCTCTTCGATCTGGGCACGGATCTGCTTGACGCGTGCTTCGATCTCGGTATCGGCGCCAGCGCCGTCGATGATGGTGGTGTTTTCCTTGGACAGGATGACGCGCTTGGCGTTACCCAGGTGCTCCAGGGTAGCGGTTTCCAGCGACAGGCCGATTTCTTCGGAGATGACCTGGCCGCCAGTCAGGACGGCGATGTCCTGCAGCATGGCCTTGCGGCGGTCGCCGAAGCCCGGAGCCTTGACCGCAGCAACCTTGACGATGCCGCGCATGTTGTTGACTACCAGGGTAGCCAGGGCTTCGCCTTCAACGTCTTCGGCAACGATCAGCAGTGGGCGGCCGGCCTTGGCAACGGCTTCCAGAACTGGCAGCAGCTCACGGATGTTGGAGATCTTCTTGTCGACCAGCAGCAGCAGCGGGCCTTCCAGCTCGGCAACCATGGTGTCCGGCTTGTTGACGAAGTACGGGGACAGGTAGCCGCGGTCGAACTGCATGCCTTCAACGACCGACAGTTCGTTTTCCAGGCCCGAGCCTTCTTCAACGGTGATCACGCCTTCTTTACCGACTTTTTCCATGGCTTCGGCGATGATTTCACCGATGGAGTTGTCGGAGTTGGCGGAGATGGTACCTACCTGGGCGATGGCCTTGGAGTCGGCGCATGGCTTGGACAGGTTCTTCAGCTCGGCGACGACGGCAGCGGTGGCCTTGTCGATGCCGCGCTTCAGGTCCATCGGGTTCATGCCGGCAGCGACGGCTTTCAGGCCTTCGTTGACGATGGCCTGAGCCAGGACGGTAGCGGTGGTGGTGCCGTCACCGGCAGCGTCGTTGGCCTTGGAAGCAACTTCCTTGACCAGTTGGGCGCCCATGTTCTCGAAGGCGTCTTTCAGCTCGATTTCCTTGGCGACGGAAACGCCGTCCTTGGTGATGGTCGGAGCGCCGAAGCTCTTGGCCAGCACCACGTTACGGCCTTTCGGGCCCAGGGTCGCTTTTACCGCGTCAGCCAGAACGTTGACACCAACCAGCATTTTCTTACGAGCGGAATCGCCGAATTTTACGTCTTTAGCAGCCATGATCGTTTAATCCTTGGAATTCTTTGGAGTAACGGGAAGTCGGGGAAATCAGCCTTCGATAACGGCGAGGATTTCGTTCTCGGCCATGACCAGCAGGTCTTCGCCATCGACTTTCACGGTGTTGCTGCCCGAGTAAGGGCCGAAAACCACTTTGTCACCCACTTTCACGGCCAGTGCGCGAACTTCGCCGTTGTCCAGGATGCGACCGGTGCCGACGGCGACGACTTCGCCGCGGTTTGGTTTTTCAGCGGCCGAACCCGGCAGGACGATACCGCCAGCGGTTTTCGATTCTTCTTCGCTGCGACGGATAACGACGCGGTCATGCAGAGGACGAAGCTTCATTGTCGATCTCTCCCAAATTGTGGTTTTCATCGGCCGGTGTCGACACCGGCGGGTTGTTGCTGTCCGGCGTTGCCGGGGTGGCCCGCAATGGGCGAACCACCTGAGTTATGCCTGGTGTTGCCACCAGAAACCTTGCGGTGACCACATACATGAGGCCGCCATATTCAATTACAAGGCTTGCTTCAGAAAATTTTTCATTAGCGCCTTGGCCCCGCAAAAAGCTGGGGCCGCGTTGCGCCCCTTTCGCGACACAAGGCCGCTCCCACAGAAGGTATGCATTGCCTGTGGGAGCGGCCTTGTGTCGCGAAAGGGCCGCAAAGCGGCCCCCGGTTATTACTTGTCGCGGCGCTCGTACTCGCCTTCGATCACATTCGGCCTATGCCCGCCATCACGCGGCCGGGCCTGGAACGGGTCGTCCTGGAAGGCGCGCTGTCGCATGGCTTGGGCCTCGGCACGCTCGCGCATCTTGCGCGCGGCCAGATGACGGGTGAATGGCAGCAGGCACAGCAGGCCCAGCACGTCGCTGATGAAACCTGGCAGCAACAGCAGGCCACCACCAACGGTCAGCATCATGCCCTGGAACATGTCCTCGGCGGGCAGTTCGCCACGCTGCAGGCTTTCACGGGCGCGCAGTGCGGTTGCCAGCCCGGCCACGCGCATCACCAGCACACCCAGGGCGGAGCCGGCGATGATCAGCAGCAGTGCCGGGAAGAAACCGATGGCGGCACTGACCTTCACGAAGACGAACAGCTCCAGCACGGGAAACAGGAGAAACAGCAGTAGAAAAGCACGCATCAAAGCATTCCTCGTCGGAAGAGAACCTTCCTGTAAGACCAACAGATGGATGCGTGCGCTCGGCTTTTCAACCCTCGACTTCCGTCGCAACCGGCCACTGGTCGGCGCGAGCCAGCAAAACCAGGGCTTCGCGGACTTGTGTCGGCGTGTTGCAAGTACTTGGGAAGGGCAACCAGTAAACCGCCTGGCCAATACGCAGGTGCATGCCTTCACTGTCCACCCCGACCATCTGTACTGGCGCATGGCGTGGAAAATCGGTCAGTTCCACATAATGGGCGATGGCGTTGGCGTGGTCGTTGTTCATGTGCTCGACCATGCTCGTCTCGGCCTTGCCGGCGAACGGGTTGGCCAGGGTCACCTGATCGAGCCAGTGGATCGCGCCGAAGCCGCCGATGTAGCGGTGGCGCACCGGCTGCAGCACCCAGAAGTCGAAGTCGTGGGCCTTGTGGTAGTTGGCCGCGTCCGGGAAATAGCGGTAGTAACGCTCGGCGGCAGCCTCGATGGCGGCCTCTTCCACCAGCTTGTGCGCCTCGGCCATCACCGTCAGGCGCCCCACGGCCTGCACGTCCTCGGCTTCGCGCTCACCTACCAGCAGCGAGCACTTGGGATCCTTCTGCAGGTTGTGCGTGTGCTGGGCGATGCGGCTGATGAGGATCAACGGGTTGCCCTGGGCGTCCAGGCAGTACGGCACGACCGAGCCGAAGGGGTAGCCGGGCATCGACTTGGAATGGGTCGAGAGCACGCCGCGGTATTCCTTGAGCAGCAGCTCCCGGGCGGGACGGATGGCATTGGTACTCACTTGGGGGCGGCTCCTGATATCGGGCTGGATAGGACAAGATAAGCATTATCAGATCCAGTGCCAATGGGGCTGCTTTGCAGCCCATCGCGATACAAGGCCGCTCCCACATGGACCGACGTATATCTTGCCTTTGTGGGAGCGGCCTTGTGTCGCGATAGGGGCGCAACGCGCCCCCGGCGGTTTACCAGGTGACGCCGAAGCCTGCGGTATAGCGGGTCTTGTCCAGGTCACTCTCACGGGTACCGGTGATGATGTCCTTCTCCGCCTTGAGGTTGAGCGAGGCCCATTCAGTGACCTTGTAGCGCAGGCCAACCTCGGCATCAAGCGCATAGTCGGCCACGCCACCCAGCGGCTTGGCGAACTCGCCGTTGGTGAACAGTTGCACATTCTTGCCAATCAGGTAGCGGGTGTAGTCCCACTTCACCGCCGCAGAATAGAAGTTGTCCTTGGCGCCATCCTGGTATTCGAAGTCGGTGCGGTTGATCAGCGACCCCAGCGAAAACGCGCCCAGTTCGTTGTCCCAGAACTGGTAACCCGGGCCGGTACCCACGGTGCGCTGGCGGGCTAGGTCTTCGATGCGGTCGCGCTTGTACTCCATGCGCCCCTGCCAGAACCACTTCTCGGTGAGGAAGCGGTCCAGGGCGTACTCGGCACTCCAGTTGTCGGTGGTGGTGACGTCGTCCTTGGTCTCGCGGTTGTATTCGCCTTCAGCGTTGTGCCGCCAGCGGCCATGGCGGGCGCTGGTCTTGAAGCCGACGTCGTAGTCGTCGGTGTCGTTCTCGGCGCGCTTGTAGTCCAGCGCCACGTCGACGTTGCCCTTCCACACGAAGTCCTCGACCAGGGGCTTGGGCTTCATGATCTGCTCGATGCTGGCCAGCTCCACGGTCTTTGGCGCCTCGCCATTGGCCAAGGTCACCTTGCCGGGCTCGGCGGCCTTCAGCGACTTGGCGCGCTCACCGCTGTAGGCGTCCTGCTTGACCAGCATCTCCTGGTCGCTCTCCAGGGTCTGGACCTCTTTCCAGTCCAGGGCGATGGAACCGCCATAAGGGGTTTCCAGCAGCAGCTTGCCGCCGTCGAAGACTTTGATCTTGCCGCTGAGACGGTCACCGTTCTTCATCCATACGGTGTCGGCGAACACCGGGGAGGCGCAGAGGGAAACAGCAAGCAGGCACAACAAGGATCTAGAATACATAAGCGGGCTATGATTTGCGGACTACGGGTTCGATTTGGCGAAAAAAGCCGGGCATTATCCGGATAACGACGACCAGAGCAAGAAAAGACCGGGAGCATGCCGTTGAGTTCAACTCTCATTTGCCAGACCGCCGGTCCGGTTTCATCTGCAGCCCAGAGGGGGCCTGATGTCTGACGGATATGAGCACGCCCTCGACTCCGCCGAGGGCCGACGGACGGTGCTGTATTCGGTACTTGGCCAAGTTCCGGCCGGCAAGGTGGTCAGCTATGGCCAACTGGCCGAACTGGCAGGGCTTGGTCGGGCGGCACGCTGGGTCGGGCGTACCCTCGGGCAACTGCCCGCGGACACTCGCCTGCCCTGGCACCGGGTGCTCGGTGCAGGCGGCCGCCTGAGCCTGGCACTGGGTACCCCGTCTGGGGATGAACAACGGGCGCGCCTGCGTGCGGAGGGTGTAAATGTAACCAACAATCGTGTGGATATGACGCGCCATGGCTGGCGCCCGATGGAGCACAGCGGTTAGAGTGCGCGCTTTGTTTTCGCAAACTTGAGGCAGATGTTGGCCCATGCCCCGTAAAACCTGGCGCGCTGCGCTTGCTGCCTATGCCAGCCCGTCAACCTTGGTACTTTTGCTGCTCGGCTTCGCCGCAGGTCTGCCCTACATGCTGGTGTTCTCCACCCTTTCGGTGTGGTTGCGCGAAGCTGGCGTGGCCCGCGAGACCATTGGTTACGCCAGCCTGATCGGCCTGGCGTACGCCTTCAAGTGGGTGTGGTCGCCACTGCTCGACCAATGGCGCCTGCCGCTGCTCGGCAGCCTGGGGCGCCGGCGTTCGTGGTTGCTGCTGTCGCAAGCGCTGGTGGTGATCGGGCTGGTCGGCATGAGCCTGTGCGACCCGCAGCAGCACCTGTCATGGCTGATCGCCCTGGCGGTGCTGGTGGCCTTCGCTTCGGCCACCCAGGACATCGCGGTCGATGCCTACCGCCTGGAAATCGCCGACGACCAGCGCCAGGCTGCACTCGCCGCCAGCTACATGGCCGGCTACCGCGTGGCGGCCCTGCTGGCCACGGCTGGTGCCCTGTTCTTCGCCGAGTGGTTCGGCTCCACCGGTTTCAGCTACCTGCACAAGGCTTGGGCCGGCACCTACGTCATGTTCGCGGTGATGATGCTGCCCACCGTGTTCACCACCCTGATCATGCGCGAACCGCCCGTACCCATGCGTACCCAGCTGTCGGCAGCGCGCTATGGGCTGGTGCACCAGCTGGCCTCGGTGTTCGTGCTGATAATCCTGCTGGTATCGGTACCGGCCAGCTTCACCCAGATGTTCAATACCGGCTGGTCCAGCGTCATCTCCGGTGATGCAACGCCACTGGACCTGCTGCTGGAAGACCGCGCCTTCCTGCGCCTGATCCTCTATGTGCTGCTGACCTGGGCGTGCCTGTCGAGCCTGGGCCGTCGCGGCCTCGCGCCGGTGCTGACCCCGGTCAACGACTTCATCGCCCGCTACCGCTGGCAGGCCCTGCTGCTGCTCGGCCTGATCGCCACCTATCGCATGTCGGACACGGTAATGGGCGTGATGGCCAACGTGTTCTACATCGACATGGGCTTCACCAAGGACCAGATCGCCAGCGTCAGCAAGATCTTCGGCCTGATCATGACCCTGGTCGGCGCCGGTGTTGGCGGCCTGCTGATCGTGCGCTTCGGCATCATGCCGATCCTGTTCATCGGCGGTGCGGCCTCCGCGGGCACCAACATTCTGTTCCTGATGCTGGCCGACATGGGCCCGAACTTGCAAATGCTGGTGGTGACCATCTCGCTGGACAACTTCAGCTCCGGCCTGGCCACCTCGGCCTTCGTTGCCTACCTGTCGAGCCTGACCAACCTGAAGTTCTCGGCTACCCAGTACGCGTTGCTCAGCTCGATCATGCTGCTGTTGCCAAGGCTGATCGGGGGTTATTCGGGGGTCATGGTGGAGAAGTTCGGTTACCACGACTTCTTCCTGATCACTGCCCTCCTTGGCGTGCCGACCCTGATCCTGATTGCCCTGCAGTGGCGCCAGGAAGCCGGGCCGGGCAAACCGGTTGCAGAGGAAGGTTCGGCGGCCGAGCGGCCCTGACAGGTTTGTATTGCCTGTACCGGCCTCTTCGCGGGTAAACCCGCTCCCACAGGGACTGCACTGCCCTCGAGAGCTGTGCAGTCCCTGTGGGAGCGGGTTTACCCGCGAAGAGGCCAGTTCAGGCAATAAAGTTTACCGAGCAACAGCCCCCTCACCAGGCCGTCCACCCACCACAAACCACAGCGGCCACAGCGCCAAGGCCCCCGCCACACCCGCCGCCAGGGCAAAGTGCAGCAAGCTGGCCCCGGCCCCAATCATCGCCAGCAGCGCCCCACCCAACCCCAGCAAGGCAATGGTGATCATCCCCAGCATGGCCGAGACCAGGCCCTTGCTCTGCTCGCTGGCGAACAGCGTCATGCGATACAGCACCGCGTTGGCCACGCCCAACCCCAGCGCGTACAGCGACATGCCCGCCACCACGCTGGTCACACTCGGCCAGTACCATGTCGCCAGTCCCATCAGGCACAGGCCGGCCAGGTATGGCCACAATGCACCGCGCACCAGCGCCGCCAACGGATAGCGATCGGCAATGCGGTTGATGATCAGGTTGCCCAGGATCAGCCCGCCAAACACCGGCAACTGCCACAAGGCGTACTCCATGGTGCTCAGCCCCTCGTCGTGGATCAGCAGCACCGGCGACAGGCCGATCCAGCCAATCAGCGGCAGACCGACCAGGCCCAGGGCCGCGCTGCCAGCGACAAAGCGGCGGTTGCCCAGCAACTGGCCGTAGCCGGCCAGCAGTGGCAGCAGGTGGATCGGCGTGAATGCCAGGCGCGAGCCGTCACGGCGCTCCACGCCCAAGGTCTCCGGCATCAGCCGGTACAGCAGCAGCCAGGCCACAACCGCGCCAATGGCGAAGGCCACGAACAGCCAACGCCAGTCCAGCCACTGCAGCAGCAAGGTGCCCACCAGCGGCCCGAGCAGTGGCGAGAGCAAGGCGATGTTGGCCAGCAGGGCCATCATGCGCACGGCGTCGGCTTCGCTGAAGGCTTCGTTCAGGGCCGGGTAGCTGACCGTGACCACAAAGCCCAGGCCGATGCCTTGCAGCAGGCGCAGCAAGTTGAACAGGCCGATGTCGTGGACCCAGAAGGTGGCCAGACAGGCCAGGCCGAAGAACGCGCAGCCGATCAGCAGCAACGGGCGCCTGCCATAGCGGTCGGCCAGCGGACCGATCAGCCATTGCAGCACCACGCCCCCCAGCAGGTACAAGTTGAGGGCGTGGGGAATGTATTCGGGGCTGGCATTCAGGTCGCCGACCACCACCGGCATGGCCGGCATGACGGCGTCGCTGGCCAGGTAGGTGAGCAGCTCGAACAGGGCCAGGGTCAGACCGAACAGCAAGGCGCGCAGGGGGGTGATGTACAGCAGTGGTTTCATGATGGCGTATCGGGTGTGGCAGGTGGGGTCAGGCTATATGCCAGAAATGGCGGGGTATTGCTGTGAACAAGTGTAAAAAGCCGAGGCCGCTTCGCGCCCCATCGCGACACAAGGCCGCTCCTACAAGGGTTACGCGATTCCCTGTAGGAGCGGCCTTGTGTCGCGATGGGGCGCGAAGCGGCCCCAATCAATGACAACGCGGTATTACTGCGCTGCAGTCTCCTGCACCACGCGAATCACCCGCTGCGGGAACGGAATGTCGATCCCTTCGGCCTTCAACCGGTCACGCGCATGCTCGTTGAGCATGAACATCACATCCCAGTAATCGGCAGTCTTGGTCCACAAGCGCAAGGACACTGTGATCGAGCTGTCGCCCAGGGTCGCGACCACCGCCTGCGGCGCCGGGTCGGGCAGCACGCGCGGGTCCTGCGCCAGCTCCAGCAGCACGTTGCGGGCCTTCTGCAGGTCGGCCTCGTAGTCCACGCCCACATCGAACACCACCTTGCGCGTCGGCTGGCGGTTGGTGTTGGTGATGATGCCGTTGGACAGGCTGCCGTTGGGCATGATCACCGTCTTGTTGTCACCAGTGCGCAGCACGGTGTGGAAGATCTGGATGCTGTCGACGGTGCCGGCCACGCCTTGCGCCTCGATCCAGTCACCGATGCGGAACGGGCGAAACATCAGGATCAGCACACCGCCGGCGAAGTTCGCCAGGCTGCCCTGCAAGGCCAGGCCGATGGCCAGGCCCGCGGCACCGATGGCGGCAACGAACGAGGTGGTCTCGATACCGATCATCGACGCCACGCTGACGAACAGCAGCACCTTCAGCACGATATTCGACAAGGTGCTGATGAAGCCCTGCAGCGCCAGGTCGGCGTTGCGCAGGCCAACCAGCTTGCCCAGGCGAGCGCTGACCTTGTTGATGATCCACCAGCCGACCGCCAGGGTCAGCAGCGCCAGCAGCACACGGCTGCCATATTCCATGATCAAGGGGATCCAGGTCTGGGATTGGCGGACCAGCTGATCGACTTCAGCGTTCAAATCCATATTCATCTCCTGATGCCGAGCGGCAAGTACACGGTAGAACTGGCCACGCGCGATGGCGCAGCCCCGGCCCCCATGGACATCATTTGGCCATCGGGGTTCCGGGCGATGCCCACATCAGTCGCGGAAGTTATTGAACTGCAGTGGCATATCGAATTCCTTGGTACGCAGCAGCGCAATGGCTTCCTGCAGGTCGTCGCGCTTTTTGCCGGTAACGCGTACCTGCTCGCCCTGGATGGCGGCCTGCACTTTCAGCTTGGCATCCTTGATGGTGGCGACGATCTTCTTCGCCAGATCCTTGTCGATACCTTCGCGGAACTTGGCTTCCTGTTTCTTTTCCTTGCCCGAGGCATACGGGTCCTTGGTTTCCAGGCACTTCACGTCGATCTTGCGCTTGACCAGCGCCAGGCGCAGGATTTCCAGCATCGCTTCGAGCTGGAACTCTTCCTCGGCGGTGAGCATCACGGTCTGCTCTTTGTCCTTGAACTCGAAGGTGCCCTTGCCCTTGAGGTCGTAGCGACGGTCCAGGTCCTTGATGGCGTTGTCGACCGCGTTCTGCACTTCGTGCTTGTCCAGTTCCGATACCACGTCGAACGAAGGCATGGTTGTTCTCCCAAAATAAAAGCGCGCTCAGGCTGAAGATGGAGCGCGCTGGGTTTGACGGTTAAAATGCGGGCTCATTATAACGGGTTGCGAAACGCATATGAGCAGCACCTGGCATATTCTCGGCGCCGGTAGCCTGGGCAGCCTGTGGGCTTGCCGCCTGGCGCGCGCGGGCAAGGCAGTGCGCCTGATCCTGCGTGACGGGCAGCGGCTGCAGGCCTACCAGCAGGCCGGCGGCCTGACCCTGGTCGAACAGGACCAGTCCCGCCACTACGCCATCCCCGCCGAAACCGCGCAGGCACACGGCCCGATCCATCGCCTGCTGGTGGCCTGCAAGGCCTACGACGCCGCCCCGGCCATCGCCGGCGTGGCACCTCGCCTGGCCGAAGACGCCGAGGTGGTTCTGCTGCAGAACGGCCTGGGCAGCCAGGACGAGGTCGCCGACCTGGTGCCCCATGCACGCTGCATCTTCGCCTCCAGTACCGAAGGCGCATTCCGCGAGGGAGATTGGCAGGTACGCTTTGCCGGCCACGGCTTCAACTGGCTGGGTGACCCACGCAACCCGACGATCCCGGCCTGGTTCGATGACCTGCATCAGGCTGGCATCCCTGCCGAGTGGACGGTGGATATCCTTACCCGTCTGTGGCGCAAGCTGGCACTCAATTGCGCCATCAACCCGCTGACCGTGCTGCACGACTGCCAGAACGGCGGGCTGCTGGGGCACCTGGGCGAAGTGGATGCGCTGTGCGCCGAGCTGGCCCAACTGCTGCGCCGCTGTGGCCAGCCAGAAGCGGCAGACGGGCTGAACGAGGAAGTGCAGCGGGTGATCCTCGCCACTGCGGCCAACTACTCTTCCATGTACCAGGATGTACGCGCAGGCCGCCGCACCGAGGTGCACTACCTGCTTGGCCATGCCTGCCGCACCGCCGGCCGTCATGGCCTGCAACTGCCAGAGCTGGAACGCCTGCTGCAGCACCTGGTCGATAACCTGCGTGTGCGTGGTTTGCCCTGCGACTGACGCAGCCCTTTCAACCGGATACGGACATTGCCTAGCCCATGACCTTGCGCCAACGCCTGGAAAACCTCCCGGTCGGGCAGAAGCTGCTGGCAGCCCTGCTGGTGTTGCTGGTGACCATCCTGTTGGTGGCCAACCTCACCTTCATCAGCGCCGCCTACTGGATCACCCAGGAAAGCATGGCGCCACAGGCGCTGCACACCATCGGCCGGCTGGTGGCCAACCCGCAACTGGCGGCGCGCGCCGGCGATACACCGGACACCGCCAGCGCCCTGCTGAAAGAGCTGGACAGCTACACGCCGCTGCGCGCCGCTGCCGTCTACGGTGGCGATGGCCGCATGTTGGCGCAGCTGCAGCACGGCGAGCCGCTGGCACTGCCCAAGCGTTTTCGCAACATCGACGGCTGGCGCCTGATGGAGTTTCGCAGCACCCAGCTGATCCGCATGCCACGTGACGCCAACCCGCCCGCACACCTGCTGCTGGTGGCCAGCAGTGAACTGCCCACGGCTTTCTATACCGGCACCCTCAGCGCCAGCCTGGGCATCCTGGTGTTCAGCATCCTGCTGTGGATCGTCATCGCCCGACAGATAAAACGCCTGATCACCCAGCCGATCAACCAGCTCGAAGAGCTCAGCCGCCAGGTCACCCGCGAAGAGAGCTATGCCTTGCGCGCGCAGCGCGGTAACGACGACGAAATCGGCAGCCTGGCCGAAGCGTTCAACACCATGCTCTCGCGCATCGAAGCCCGCGAACAGCAACTCAAGCGCACCCGCGACGAGTTTCAGGAGGCCTACGACCAGGCCCAGGGCCTGGCCGAGGAAACCCGCCACACCAACCGCAAGCTGGAACTGGAAGTCCAGGTGCGCAGCAAGATCGAGAAAAAACTCACCGGCTTCCAGAACTACCTCAACAGCATCATCGACTCGATGCCCTCGGCGCTGATCGCCCTGGATGAACAGCTCTACGTGACCCAGTGGAACCACGAAGCCACGGTACTTTCCGGCACGCCTCTGGACGAGGCGCTGAACCAGCCGATCTTCATTGCCTTCGAACCGCTCAAGCCGTTCCTGCCGCAACTGAAGGAAACAGTGGAAAAGCACCGGGTGGCAAAGATCGAGCGGGTCACCTGGCCCAAGGGTGACGACCTGCGCCACTACGCCCTGACCTTCTACCCGCTGACCGGTGGCGGCGGCCGTGGCGTTGTCATCCGTATCGACGACATCACCCAGCGCCTGTCGCTGGAAGAAATGATGGTGCAATCGGAAAAGATGCTTTCGGTCGGCGGCCTGGCCGCCGGCATGGCCCACGAGATCAACAACCCGCTGGGCGCGATCCTGCATAACGTGCAGAACATCCGCCGGCGCCTGTCACCAGAACTGCCGCGCAATCAGGAACAGGCAGAGGAACTGGGCATCGACCTGCCCACGGTCAACCGCTACCTGGAGAGCCGCGAAGTGCCGCAATTGCTCGACGGCATCCAGCAGGCCGGTGCCCGGGCAGCGAAGATCGTCACCCACATGCTCAGCTTCAGCCGCCGCAGCAACCGTCAGCTGGCGCCGTGCGACCTGCCGGCGCTGATCGATCAGGCGGTGGAAATTGCCAGCAACGACTTCGACCTGGCCATAGGCTTCGATTTCAAGGGCCAGGCCATCGTGCGTCAGTTCGACCCCGACCTGGGGCCGGTGCCGTGCACCGCCAACGAATTGGAGCAGGTGCTGCTCAACCTGCTGAAAAACGCGGCCCAGGCCATCCACCAGCGGCCACAGCCGAGCGAGCCCGGGCGCATCACCCTGCGCACCCGCTTGAGCCCGCCATGGGCGGAAATCCAGGTCGAGGACAACGGCGTCGGCATGCCCGAAGGGGTGCGCAAGCGCACCTTCGAGCCGTTCTTCACCACCAAGGAAATCGGCCAGGGTACCGGGCTGGGGCTGTCGGTCTCGTACTTCATCATCACCAACAACCACAAGGGGCAGATGGAAGTGCAGTCCACGCCCGGCCAGGGCACCTGCTTCACCCTGCGCCTGCCCCTTGGCCAGCCGGCAGCGGTGGCGCCGGCCAAAATGGAGAAATGACATGGGCTACCGCCTGTCGAAGATCTACACCCGCACCGGCGACAAAGGCGAAACCGGCCTGGGCGACGGGCGCCGAGTGCCCAAGGACCACCCGCGAATCGAGGCGATTGGCGAGGTGGACAGCCTGAACAGCCAGCTGGGTTTGCTGCTGGCGGGGCTGGCCGAACAAGGGCTGGATGAAGTGAGCGCGGTGTTGGCGCCGTGTCAGCACCGCCTGTTCGACCTGGGCGGTGAGCTGGCGATGCCCAGTTATCAGGCGTTGGACCTGGCGGAGGTGGAGCGGCTTGAGGCAGCGATCGATGTGTGGAATGAAGAGCTGGGGCCGTTGAAAAACTTCATCTTGCCCAGTGGCTCGGCGCTGGTGGCACAGGCGCATGTGTGCCGGAGCCTGGCGCGCAGTGCGGAGCGGCGGTGCCAGCAGCTGAATGCGCTGGAGCCGTTGGCGGGGGTTGGGTTGGCGTATATCAACCGGCTTTCGGATCTACTGTTCGTGGCCGCGCGGATCATTGGGCGGCGGCAGGGGGTGGCGGAGGTTTTGTGGCAGCCTGCTGAGAAACCAAACGGCTGATATTTCTGGGGCTGCTGCGCAGCCCATCGCCGGCAAGCCAGCTCCCACAGAGCCCGGTCTGTGCTGCCTCTGTGGGAGCTGGCTTGCCGGCGATGGGCCGCAAAGCGGCCCCAATTACAGGCGACTCAGATCTCAGGCCAGAACGCCCGGATCCCGGCCACACCCTGTGCCCCCGCTTCCCAGGCCTGCTCACGCTCACCCGGCCCTACCCCACCCAGCAGGTAGACCGGCTTGTTGAACCCGGCAATCAACCGCTGTGCCTCGTCCCACCCCAGCGGCACCGCCTCAGGGTGTGTCCGGGTTGCCTGCACCGGCGACAAGGTGACGAAGTCCACGCCCATCTGCTCCGCCAGCGCCAGCTCTTCGGCACTGTGGCAGGACGCCGCCAACCAGCGCTCCTTGGGGAACGGCCGGCCGTTGGCGGCATATTTGCGCAGTTGTGCAGCCGTCAGGTGCCAACCCGCGGCTGGGAAGTCACCCAGCCACTCCAGCGGCCCCTTGAGCATCAGCTGCGCCTTGCCCGCGCAAAGGCCGACCGCATCCACCGCCACATCGCGATACTTGGGATCGTACATGTCCGGGGCACGCAACTGGATCAGGCGAATGCCACTGGCCACTGCCTTCTGGATGCCCTTGAGCATCTGCGGCACTTCCAGGCCATCGGGGGTGATCAGGTACTGATCCGGCAGGCGCGCGGCTGCAACGATCGGCTTGTTGGCCTCGGGGAATTCGTATTGGGGCAAATCGCGTGGAGCAACCCATTCCAGCGGCTGCCCTTCGGCGCCATGCGGCTCGCCGGCGAATGCCTCGACTTCGCGCACATCCAGCAGCACCTGCTTGTCCGGGTAATCGTGGCTGACCTTGATCAGCGCGCGCGAACGGCTCACCTCGATACCCAGCTCCTCGCGCAGCTCGCGGGCCAGCGCCGCCTCGACGCCCTCACCCTCTTCTACCTTGCCGCCCGGGAATTCCCACAGACCGCCCTGGTGCTGGGTATCGGCGCGCCGTGCGATCAGAATACGGCCGTCAGTACCGCGAATGACAGCAGCTACAACATGAATCCGTTTCACCCTTCACGCTCCGCCAGGCCAGCCTTTTGCCAGGCCTGGAAGGCTGGCCACTGATAAATGGTTTCGATATAAGCCGCTGCCTCTGCTGGCACTTCCACACGGTAGGTGCGCAGGCGCACCGCCACCGGGGCGAAGAAGGCATCAGCCAGGCTCGGCCTGCCGAACAGGAACGGGCCGCTGTCCTTGGCCGCAAGGCGACATTCCGACCACAGTGCAACGATACGGTCGATATCGATTTGAACCTCCAGCGGCACACCGTCCAGCGCCTGGTCGCGGGACAGGTCGAACGGCATCGCGCCGCGCAGGGCGAAGAAGCCGCTGTGCATCTGCGCGCAGGCCGAACGGGCCTGGGCCCGGGCCGCCACGTCGGCAGGCCACAGCTGCGCGTCGGGGTGGCGTTCGTTGAGGTATTCGGCAATGGCCAGCGAGTCGGCGATCACACCGTGCTCGGTCTTGAGCAGCGGTACCTTGCCGGTAGCCGAAAAGGCGAGGATGCGCTGACGGGTGTCAGGCTGGTTCAGCTTGATCAGTGTTTCTTCGTAAGGCACGCCAGCCAGCTCGAGGGCCAGGGCGCCACGCAGCGACCAGGAGGAATACAGCTTGTCGCCGATGATCAGGTGATAGCTCATGGTTCGGCTCCATCGTTTGGGAATTCTGGGGCTGCTCTGCAGCCCTTTCGCGACACAAGGCCGCTCCCACATGGGGCGGTGTACGAAGGTCCTTGTGGGAGCGGCCTTGTGTCGCGATGGGCCGCAAAGCGGCCCCAGCTACATCAGGTACGGTACTCGGCGTTGATCTTCACGTACTCGTGGGACAGGTCGGTGGTCCAGATGGTTTCGCTGCACTGGCCACGACCCAGTTCGATACGGATGGTGATCTCTTCCTGGGCCATAACCTTGGCACCCTGGTCTTCGGTGTAGCTCGGGCTACGGCCGCCTTTGCTGGCAATGCACACGCTGTCCAGGTACACATCGATCAGGCTCACGTCCAGCTCCGGTACGCCGGCACGGCCGACGGCGGCGAGGATACGGCCCCAGTTGGGGTCGGAAGCGAACAGCGCAGTCTTGATCAGCGGCGAGTGGGCCACGGCGTAGCCGACGTCCAGGCATTCCTGGTGGTTGCCACCGCCGTTGACCTGCACGGTAACGAACTTGGTGGCGCCTTCGCCGTCACGGACGATGGCCTGGGCCACTTCCATGCACACTTCGAACACTGCCTTTTTCAGAGCTTCGAACAGTGCGCCGCTGGCTTCGGTGACTTCCGGCAGGTTGGCCTTGCCAGTGGCAATCAGCATGCAGCAGTCGTTGGTCGAGGTGTCGCCATCGATGGTGATGCGGTTGAACGACTTGTTGGCGCCGTCCAGCATCAGGTCCTTGAGCACCGCCGGGGCAACCTTGGCGTCGGTGGCGATGTAGCCGAGCATGGTGGCCATGTTCGGGCGGATCATGCCTGCACCCTTGCTGATGCCGGTGACGGTAACCGTCACGCCATCGTGCTGGAACTGGCGGCTGGCCCCCTTGGGCAGGGTGTCGGTGGTCATGATGCCGGTGGCAGCTTCAGCCCAGTGGTTTTCCGACAGGTTGTCGAGGGCGGCCTGCAGTGCGCCTTCGATCTTCTCGACCGGCAGCGGCTCGCCGATAACGCCGGTGGAGAATGGCAGTACCGACTCGGCCGGTACGCCGGCCAGTTCGGCCAGCTTGGCGCAGGTGCGCTCGGCGGCGGCCAGGCCTGGCGCGCCGGTGCCGGCGTTGGCGTTACCAGTGTTGGTCAGCAGATAGCGCACGGTGCCCTGTACACGCTGCTTGGACAGGATCACCGGCGCTGCGCAGAAGGCGTTGAGGGTGAACACGCCAGCCACGCTGGAGCCTTCGGCGCAGCGCATGACCACCACATCCTTGCGCCCCGGGCGCTTGATGCCGGCAGAAGCGATGCCGAGTTCAAAACCCGGAACCGGGTGCAGGGTGGGCAAAGGACCAAGACCAACAGCCATTAGAGCGCTCCTAGAAAATACGGTTGAGTTGCAAAAAGCGGGGCCGCTTCGCGCCCCATCGCGACACAAGGCCGCTCCTACATAGGATGGCGCAGCGTTGCGGCTGTGCGCTATCCCTGTGGGAGCGGCCTTGTGTCGCGATAGGGCCGCACCGCGGCCCCAATTCAGGTCAGATCACTCGATCTGCCCGTGGCAATGCTTGAACTTCTTGCCCGAACCACACCAGCACGGCTCGTTGCGGCCCAGCTTCTGCTCGTTGCGCACCGGTGCCGAGGCAACGGCCACTTCGGCGCCCTCCTCGTTCAGTTGCTCGCTTTCCAGGCCCGGAGCAGCGGCATGCTGGAACTGCATGCGGCTGGCCAGTTCCTCGGCCTCGCGGCGCAGGCGTGCTTCCTCTTCGACCGGGTCTTCGCGGCGTACCTGAACGTGCGACAGCACGCGGATGGTGTCGCGCTTGATCGACTCGAGCAGCTCCTGGAACAGGCTGAAGGATTCGCGCTTGTACTCCTGCTTCGGGTTCTTCTGCGCATAACCACGCAGGTGGATACCGTGACGCAGGTGGTCCATGGTCGACAGGTGGTCTTTCCACAGGTCATCCAGCACGCGCAGCAGGATCTGCTTCTCGAAGGTACGCAGGGCTTCGATACCGGCCTGGTCTTCCTTCTCGGTGTACGCGGTGGTGATTTCGTTCAGCAGCTTCTCGCGCAGGGTCTCTTCGTAGAGGTGATCGTCCTCGTCGAGCCACTGCTGGATCGGCAGCTTCATGGCGAAATCGCTGGCCAGCGAAGCCTCCAGGCCGGCCACGTCCCACTGTTCGGGCAGCGACTGCGGCGGAATGTGCTGGCTGATGGTAGCGTCCAGTACTTCCTTGCGGAATTCGACGATGGTGTCGCCGATGTTCTCGGCGGCCAGCAGGCTGTTGCGCATGTGGTAGATCACCTTGCGCTGCTCGTTGGCCACGTCGTCGTATTCCAGCAACTGCTTGCGGATGTCGAAGTTGCGGCCTTCGACCTTGCGCTGGGCCTTCTCGATGGCGTTGGTGACCATGCGGTGCTCGATGGCCTCGCCGGACTGCATGCCCAGCGCCTTCATGAAGTTCTTCACCCGGTCAGAGGCGAAGATACGCATCAGGCTGTCTTCCAGCGACAGGTAGAAGCGGCTGGAGCCCGGGTCGCCCTGACGGCCGGAACGGCCACGCAGCTGGTTGTCGATACGGCGCGATTCGTGGCGCTCGGAAGCGATCACGTGCAGGCCACCCGACTCGATCACCTGCTGGTGACGCTTCTGCCAGTCGGCCTTGATCTGGGCGATCTGCTCGGCGGTCGGGTTTTCCAGGGCTGCCACTTCGGCTTCCCAGTTACCGCCCAGCAGGATGTCGGTACCACGGCCGGCCATGTTGGTGGCGATGGTCAGGGCACCTGGCGCACCGGCTTGCGCGATGATCTCGGCTTCCTTCTCGTGGTACTTGGCGTTGAGCACCTTGTGGTCGATACCCTCCTTCTTCAGGAGGTTGGACATGTGCTCGGAGGTTTCGATGGTCGCAGTACCCACCAGCACCGGGCGACCCTGCTTCATGCTTTCCTTGATGTCGGCGATGATCGCGGCGTATTTCTCGTCGGCGGTCAGGTACACCAGGTCGTTGAAGTCTTTACGTGCCAACGGTTTGTTCGGCGGAATGACCATCACGTTGAGACCATAGATCGACTGGAACTCGAACGCTTCGGTGTCAGCGGTACCGGTCATGCCGGACAGCTTGGTGTACAGGCGGAAGTAGTTCTGGAAGGTAGTCGAAGCCAGGGTCTGGCTCTCGGCCTGGATGTTCAGGTTCTCTTTGGCTTCGATGGCTTGGTGCAGGCCTTCGGACAGACGGCGGCCCGGCATGGTACGGCCGGTGTGCTCGTCGATCAGCAGGACCTGGCCGTCCTGGACGATGTACTCGATGTTGCGGTGGAACAGCTTGTGCGCGCGCAGGCCTGCATAGACGTGGGTCAGCAGGCTCAGGTTATGCGCCGAATACAGGCTCTCGCCCTCGGCCAGCAGGCCGGACTGGGTGAGCATCTCTTCGATGAACTGGTGACCGGCTTCGTTCAGCTCGACCTGACGGCTCTTTTCGTCAATGGTGAAGTGGCCTTCCTGGGTGACCTGGCCTTCCACTTCCTCGATGTGCTGGGTAAGGCGCGGGATCAGACGGTTGATCTCGATGTACAGCTTGGAGCTGTCCTCGGCCTGGCCGGAAATGATCAGCGGGGTACGCGCTTCGTCGATGAGGATGGAGTCGACTTCGTCGATCACGGCGAAGTTCAGTTCACGCTGGAACTTCTCTTCCTGGCTGAACGCCATGTTGTCGCGCAGGTAGTCGAAACCGAATTCGTTGTTGGTGCCGTAGGTGATGTCGGACGCGTAGGCGGCACGCTTTTCTTCCGGCGGCTGGAAGGCCGAGACGATGCCGACCGACAGGCCAAGGAACTCGTACAGCGGGCGCATCCAGTTGGCGTCGCGGCGGGCCAGGTAGTCGTTGACGGTGACCACGTGCACGCCCTTGCCGGACAATGCGTTGAGGTACACGGCCAGGGTACCGACCAAGGTCTTGCCTTCACCGGTACGCATTTCTGCGATCATGCCCTCGTGCAGGGTCATGCCACCGATCAGCTGCACGTCGAAGTGGCGCATGCCCATCACGCGCTTGCCGGCCTCACGGGCCACGGCGAAGGCTTCAGGCAGCAACTGGTCCAGTGTCTCGCCTTTGGCCAGGCGCTCCTTGAACTCTGCGGTCTTGCCCCGCAGTTGCTCGTCGGAGAGGGCCACCATCTTCTCTTCGAGAGCATTGACGATGTTCACCGTCTTGAGCATGCGTTTGACTTCACGCTCGTTCTTGCTTCCAAAAAGTTTCTTTAACAAAGGCGCAAACATATCGGCAGGATCTTCCACACGTAGGGATGGAGGGCGGCCCCATGAGTCGCCCGTGCAGCCCTGAGGCCGCATGCGAACGAGCATTCTACCCGGAAACGATGGTGAGGAAAGTGGTGGATTTCCACGATGCTTGGACAGCGTTTTGGCGGGGGCTTGTTTTAGATAGGGGCATTTTCCCTGAGTTCAAGGTTCGGGAAGATGAAACGTATCGAGAATGAGTCTTGTCTTTTGTTATCTGTGCCGGCCACTTCGCGGGTAAACCCGCTCCCACAGGATTACCTACACATCAAGGGCAGTGCCGTGCGTGTAGGAGCGGGTTCACCCGCGAAGAGGCCAGTGCAGGCTATAGAGATGTTAGACTGCGGACCATGTAACCTCATGCGTACCCCCATGGCCTACAAACCCTCCCCCGCCCAGCCGCCCTCGGCCCTGCTCCGCCAGGTCCGCCCGCTGCGCCTGCTGCTGAACCAGGCCGAACGCCTGGAGCACCTGCAGCGCCTGCTGGAAAGCCAGCTGCAACCGGCCGCCCGCGAGCATTGCCATGTGGCGTCGTGGCGCGATGGCACATTGTTGCTGGTGGTGACAGACGGCCATTGGGCAACCCGCCTGCGCTATCAGCAGAAACGCTTGATGTCTGCATTACAGGCCATGGAGGCATTCGCCAACCTCAGGCGCATCCTGTACAAGGTCCAGCCCCCGCTGGTGCCAGCCAAGCGTGGTGGCAATGCCGCAGAACTGTCCAATAACGCAGCCGAGAGCCTGCGCGATACCGCCGAGGGCATCACTGACCCCAAGCTGCGCGCAGCACTGGAACGATTGGCCGCCCACGCCCGGGACAAGCCATAAAAAAGGCCACCCGAAGGTGGCCTTAATGAACTAGAGAGTGTTCGAACTTACACGGCCGCAACAGGGCGCATGTACGAGATCGGTGCCGTGCTGGCATCTTCGAAGGTGACCACTTCCCAGGCATCGGTTTCGGCAATCAGCTTGCGCAACAGCTGGTTGTTCAGCGCGTGGCCGGACTTGTAGCCCTTGAACTCGCCGATCAGGCTGTTGCCCAGCAGATAAAGGTCGCCAATGGCGTCGAGGATCTTGTGCTTGACGAATTCGTCATCGGAACGAAGGCCGTCTTCGTTGAGCACACCGGTCTCGTCGACCACGATGGCGTTCTCGACACTGCCACCCAGCGCAAGGTTGTGCTTGCGCAGGTACTCGATGTCACGCATGAAGCCGAAGGTACGGGCGCGGCTGACTTCCTTCACGAACGAGGTGCTGGAGAAGTCGACGACCGCACTCTGGGTCTGGCCCTTGAGGACCGGATGATCGAAGTCGATCTCGAAGCTCACCTTGAAGCCGTCGAAAGGCAGGAAAGTGGCGCGCTTGTCGCCCTCTTCCACGGTTACCTCACGCAGGATGCGGATGAACTTCTTGGCTGCGTCCTGTTCTTCCAGGCCGGCAGACTGAATCAGAAATACAAAGGGTCCGGCGCTGCCATCCATGATCGGCACTTCCGAGGCGGAGAGCTCGACGTAGGCGTTATCGATGCCCAGGCCCGCCATGGCGGAGAGCAGGTGCTCGACCGTATCGACCTTGACGTCACCGTTGACCAGCGTCGTCGACATGGTTGTCTCGCCGACGTTGGCCGCGCGCGCCGGGATTTCGACCACAGGGTCGAGGTCGGCGCGGCGGAAGACGATGCCGGTGTCAACAGGTGCAGGCTTGAGGGTCAGGTAAACCTTCTCCCCGGAGTGCAGACCGACACCTGTGGCACGGATGGTATTCTTCAGGGTGCGTTGTTTAATCATGGCATTGGCCGCTTCAGCGCAAATTGCGAACAGGTATCAACAAAGGCTGGGGATGATAACAGACCCAACCTTTGATGAATACCAATCACCTTTATACCCCTGATAAATTCCATTAATCAGCCTGACGACGCAGAAATGCCGGGATATCGAGGTAGTCCAGGTCATCCTGAGGGTTCAGTTTAGCGGCTGCAGCGGCACCTGCATGAGCCTGGTTGCGCATTACGGTCGGGCGCTCCAGGTCACGGTAGTTGACCGCAGGCTGCTCCTGGCGAACCGGCGCCGGGTTGGAGGCCTCGTACACCTGCTGGGCAGTCTGCAGGGTATTGTCGACCACCTTCACAGGCTTCTCGATGCGCGCGCCCAGGCCAGTAGCCACCACGGTCACGTGCAGCTCGTCACGCATGTCCGGGTCGATCACGGTGCCGACCTTGACCATGGCGTGGTCGGAGGCGAAGGCTTCGATGATGCTACCCACATCGGAGTACTCACCCAGCGACAGGTCAGGGCCTGCGGTGATGTTCACCAGGATGCCGCGGGCGCCCTGCAGGTTGACGTCTTCCAGCAGCGGGTTGCGGATCGCTGCCTCGGTGGCTTCACGCGCACGGTTCGGGCCGCTGGCGCAGCCAGTACCCATCATGGCCATGCCCATTTCACCCATCACGGTACGCACGTCGGCGAAGTCGACGTTGATCATGCCCGGGCGCTTGATGATATCGGAGATACCGCGCACGGCACCGGCCAGTACGTCGTCGGCCTTGGCGAAGGCGGACAACAGGCTGGCATCCTTGCCCAGGATGGTCAGCAGCTTCTCGTTGGGGATGGTGATCAACGAGTCGACGCTTTCGGCCAGCATGCGGATGCCTTCATCGGCGATCTGCATGCGCTTGCGGCCTTCGAACGGGAACGGACGGGTCACCACGGCGACGGTGAGGATGCCCATTTCCTTGGCCACTTCGGCGATGATCGGCGCTGCACCGGTACCGGTACCGCCACCCATGCCAGTGGTGATGAACACCATGTTGGTGCCCTGCAGCACTTCAGCGATGCGCTCACGGTCTTCCAGCGCGGCCTGACGGCCGACTTCCGGATTGGCACCAGCACCCAGGCCCTTGGTCACGCCAGTGCCCAATTGCAGGATGGTGCGCGCGCCGATGTTCTTCAGCGCCTGGGCATCGGTGTTGGCGCAGATGAATTCCACGCCTTCGATGCTGCTCTTGACCATGTGGTTGACGGCGTTGCCGCCACCACCGCCAACACCGATCACTTTGATGACCGGGCTTTGCGGGACGTTGTCTACGAGCTCGAACATTTTCCCTCTCCTTACAGTTCTCTAGTTGTCGCGCCTACCACTACTGCTTTGAAACTTAGAAATTGCCCTGGACCCAGCGCTTGAAGCGTTCAAGCACTGGAGCCTTCGGTTCATCGCCATAGCTGTTGTTGCTGCTGTTACCGGTCAGGGGCAGGTCTTCGGTCTGCTTCTGCAGGCCGTAGGTGAGCAAGCCCACGCCGGTGGAATAGATCGGGTTGCGAACCACGTCGCTGAGCCCCCGAACGCTGTGCGGTACGCCCAGGCGTACCGGCATGTGGAAGATTTCCTCGGCCAGTTCCACGGCGCCTTCCATCTTCGCGGTGCCGCCGGTGAGAACGATGCCGGCCGGCACCAGGTCCTCGTAGCCACTGCGGCGCAGTTCGGCCTGGATCAGGGTGAAGAGCTCGTCGTAACGTGGCTCCACCACCTCGGCCAGGGCCTGGCGCGACAGCTCGCGCGGTGGGCGATCGCCCACGCTCGGCACCTTGATGGTCTCGCCGGCGCCAGCCAGTTTGGCCAGGGCGCAGGCGTAGCGGATCTTGATTTCTTCGGCATACTGGGTCGGAGTACGCAGCGCCATGGCGATGTCGTTGGTCACCTGGTCGCCAGCAATCGGAATCACCGCGGTGTGACGGATCGCGCCCTCGGTGAAGATGGCGATGTCGGTAGTGCCACCGCCAATGTCCACCAGGCACACGCCCAGCTCTTTTTCATCGTCGGTCAGCACCGAGTAGGCCGAGGCCAACTGCTCGAGGATGATGTCGTCGATTTCCAGGCCGCAACGGCGTACGCACTTCTCGATGTTCTGCGCCGCGTTGACCGCGCAGGTGACCACGTGGACCTTGGCTTCCAGACGTACGCCAGACATGCCCAGCGGCTCGCGCACGCCTTCCTGGTTGTCGATCACGTAGTCCTGCGGCAGGGTGTGCAGCACGCGCTGGTCGGCCGGGATGGCAACGGCCTGGGCGGCGTCGAGTACGCGCTCCAGGTCGGCCAGGCTGACCTCGCGGTCGCGGATGGCGACGATGCCGTGGGAGTTCAGGCTGCGGATGTGATTGCCGGCCACGCCGACGAAGGCCGAGTGGATGCGGCAGCCTGCCATCAGCTGCGCCTCTTCCACGGCGCGCTGGATCGACTGCACGGTGGACTCGATGTTCACCACCACGCCTTTTTTCAGGCCGCGGGACGGATGAGTACCGATCCCGACGATTTCCAGGGTGCCGTCCTCGCCCACTTCACCCACCAGCGCCACCACCTTGGAGGTGCCGATGTCCAGCCCGACGATCATTTTGCCGCTATGCGCGTTTGCCATGGTCCTGCCTCTCTCTAATTCTTCGCAACGGCGGGTTGGGCCGTCGTCGGTGCAATCGGTTCCCGCCAACCAACGGCAAGTCCGTTGGAGTAACGCAGATCAATGCGGGCGATAGTGGTGATCTGGTCTTTGAGTGTCTTGTCGTAAATGGCAATGAAACGGCGCATCTTCTCCACCAGATGGTCGCGCCCCAGCAGCAGCTCGATGCCCGGCCCGGCGCTGCTCGCGCCCGTGGTCAGGAACCAGCTGCCTCGCTCGCGCAGCTCCAGGCGAGCGATGGAAAAGCCCAGGGGGCGCAGCATCTGGCTCAATACCTGATACTGCTGCATGACTTGTTGCTGAGCACGCTGCGGCCCGGCCAGCTGCGGCAGGTGCTCGTAGTTGGCCAGTTCGCGCGGGGTGAAGGCCTGGCCCTGGTTGTTGAGCAAGGCTTCGTCACCCCAGCGCGCTACCGGCAACTGCTCTTCCAGGCGGATCACCACCTCGTCGGGCCACACCCGGCGCACTTCGGCGTGGGCGATCCACGGCATCTGCTCGAGCTCTGCGCGCATCGCCGGCAGGTCGACACTGAAGAAGCTCGCTGCCACATAGGGCGCGATACGCTGCTGCACCGACTGCTGGCTGATGTAGCTGAGGTCGCCCTGCACGTCGATCTTGGTGATCGGCCGGTCGGCATATGGCATCAGGCGAATGGCGCCCTCGTAGGCGCCAAAACCGGCCGCCACCAACAGCACCGGCCACAGCAGGCGCTTGAGACCACCCAGGCTTGGCCGCGGCAGGCGCGCCGATACGGGCTCGTCGGCCACCAGCCTGCTGGCACCACGCGGCACCGGCTTGCTACGGCCGGTAACGGGTTGCTGCTGACGTATCATCGCGCCTTGCATGGTTTTAACCTCGCGTCGCCACGCTCTCGGCCAGGATTGCCAGCACCAGTTGCTGGAAGTCCAGGCCGGCCGCGCGGGCCGCCATGGGCACCAGGCTATGGTCAGTCATGCCGGGTGCGGTGTTGACTTCGAGCAGCCAGAACCGGCCCTGCTCGTCCTGCATCACGTCCAGCCGCCCCCAGCCTTCGATGCCGATGGCATCGCAGGCACGCGCGGTCAGGTCGATCAGTTCCTGTTCCTTGACGCTGTCCAGGCCGCACGGAATGCGGTACTGGGTATCGTTGGCGATGTACTTGGCGTCGTAGTCGTAGAACACGTGCGGCGTACCCAGGGCGATCGGCGGCAGCACCTGGCCGCGCAATACCGCGACGGTGAACTCCGGCCCGTGGATCCACTGCTCCACCAGTACCTGGGAATCGTATTTAGCTGCGTCCTGCCAGGCGGCGACCAGTTCCTGGGCGCTGTTCACCTTGGCCATGCCGATGCTGGAACCTTCATGGGCGGGTTTGACGATAAGCGGGAAGCCCAGTTCCGTACTGGCCTGCAAACAATCGCTTTCGCTCGCCAGCACTGCGTGGCGCGGAGTCGGAATGCCCAGGCTCTGCCACACCTGCTTGGTGCGCAGCTTGTCCATGGCCAGTGCCGAAGCAAGGATGCCACTGCCGGTATAGGGAATGCCCAGGCACTCGAGCAGGCCTTGCATGCTGCCGTCTTCACCGCCACGACCGTGGAGAATGATGAAGGCGCGGTCGATCTTCTCGCTTTGCAGGCGGTCGAGCAGGTCGTCCCCCACGTCGATGGCGACCACGTCGACACCGGCGGTGGTCAGCGCGTCGATCACTGCGGCGCCGGACTTGAGCGACACTTCGCGCTCGGCGCTCTTGCCGCCGTACAGCACCGCGACGCGGCCGAACGCCTTGACGTCCAGGGTCGAGTGCAGTTTGTCGTAGGCGCTGGTCATTTCGACTTCTCCTGCTTGGCGCCAGCGAACAGCGGGCTTTTCATCAATTGAGGGGCCAGGCCGCCGACATCACCGGCACCTTGGCAGATCAGGATGTCGCCAGCGCGCAGCAGTGGCTTGACCAGTGGCGCAAGGTCGACACCACGTTCGATGTATATCGGGTCCAGCTTGCCGCGCTGGCGGATGCTGTGGCACAGCTGGCGGCTGTCGGCGCCGGGGATCGGCTCTTCGCCAGCCGGGTAGACTTCCATCAGCAGCAGCACGTTGGCATCGCCCAGCACCTGGACGAAATCGTCGTACAGGTCGCGGGTACGGCTGTAGCGGTGCGGCTGGTAGACGATCACCAGGCGACGGCTTGGCCAACCGCCGCGCACGGCCTGGATCACCGCAGCCACTTCGGTCGGGTGGTGGCCGTAGTCGTCGACCAGCATCACGCTGCCGCCTTCGACCGGCAGTTCGCCGTACACCTGGAAGCGGCGGCCGACGCCCTGGAACCCGGACAGGCCCTGGACAATGGCTTCGTCGGTGATGCCTTCGTCGGTGGCGATGGCGATGGTGGCCAAGGCGTTGAGCACGTTGTGGTTACCGGGCATGTTCACCGACACCTCCAGCGGCTCGCGGTCGCGACGCAGCACGGTGAAGTGGGTCTGCATGCCCATCTGGCGCACGTTGATGGCGCGGATGTCGGCCTCGTCGCTGAAGCCATAGGTCACGGTCGGGCGCTTGACCTGTGGCAGGATCTCGCGCACCACCGGGTCGTCCAGGCACATCACGGCCAGGCCGTAGAACGGCAGGTTGTGCAGGAACTCGACGAAGGTTTTCTTCAGTTTGTTGAAGTCACCTTCGTAGGTCGCCATGTGGTCGGCGTCGATGTTGGTGACCACGGCTACCATCGGTTGCAGGTGCAGGAAGCTGGCATCGCTCTCGTCCGCTTCGGCAATCAGGTAGCGGCTGGTACCCAGCTGGGCATTGGTGCCGGCAGCGGTCAGGCGGCCACCGATGACGAAGGTCGGGTCCAGGCCGCCAGCGGCGAACACCGAGGCCAGCAGGCTGGTGGTGGTGGTCTTGCCGTGGGTGCCGGCAACGGCCACGCCATGGCGATAGCGCATTAGCTCGGCGAGCATCTCGGCGCGCGGCACCACCGGAATGCGCCGCTCGAGGGCGGTGGCGACTTCCGGGTTGGCTGGGTTGATGGCGCTGGAAACCACCAGCACATCGGCAGTGGCGGCGTTCTCGGCGCGGTGGCCGACGAAAATCTCGGCGCCGAACGACTCCAGACGCTCGGTGACCGGCGAAGCCTTCAGGTCGGAACCGGACACTTCATAGCCCAGGTTCAGCAACACTTCGGCAATGCCGCACATGCCCACGCCGCCGATACCGACGAAGTGGATACGGCGGATACGGCCCATCTTTGGCTGGGGCATGGCTTTCTGGCTTTCAACCATGGGCCACCTCCAGGCAGATATCGACCACGGTGCTGGTTGCGGCAGGTTTGGCCAGGCGCCGTGCGGTGCCTGCCATGACGTTGAGTTTCTCGGGTTGCATCAGCACCTCGTTCAGGCGTTCAGCGAGCTGCGCTGCGCCAGTTGTCGCTTGTGGCATCAGGAAGGCAGCGCCTTCCCGGGCCAGATATTGGGCGTTGTGGGTCTGGTGGTCGTCGATCGCGTGGGGCAATGGCACCAGCATCGAAGGCAGGCCCGCTGCCGCCAGCTCGCTGACGGTCAGGGCGCCGGCCCGGCACACCACAATGTCGGCCCAGCCATAGGCTTGGGCCATGTCCTTGATGAAGGGCTCTACCTGAGCCTCGACGCCCGCCTCGCGATAACGCTCGGCGGTGGCCGGCGCGTGTTGCTTGCCGGCCTGGTGGAATACCTCTGGCCGCAGCGCGGGGGGCACTTCGGACAGGGCCTTAGGCAACAATTTGTTCAATGGTTCCGCCCCCAGGCTGCCGCCCATCACCAGCAGGCGCGCACGGCGCTCGGCCAGCGGCGCGCGCAGGGCATCCATGAACAGCTCCGGGCGCACAGGATTGCCGGTGGTGCGCAGTTTGTCGCTGGCGGCGAAGGTGGCCGGGAAGGCTTCGCACACGCGGGCAGCCAGCGGCAGCAGCAGGCGGTTGGTAGTACCGGCGCGGGCGTTCTGCTCGTGGATCACCAGCGGTACGCCGCACAGGCGTGCGGCCACGCCACCTGGGCCGGTCACATAGCCACCGAAGCCGACCACGCATACCGGCTTGAGCTCACGCACGATACGCCGCGCCTGCAGCACGGCCTTGATCAGGGTCAACGGCGCCTTGAGCAACGACAGCTTGCCCTTGCCGCGAAGGCCACTGACCTGGATCAGATGCAACGGCAGGCCGGCCTGGGGCACCAGTTCGTTCTCGATGCCACGCGGGGTGCCCAGCCAGTGCACGCTGTAACCGCGCGCCTGGAATTCACGGGCGCAGGCCAGGGCCGGGAATACGTGGCCCCCGGTGCCGCCCGCCATGATCAGTACGTTCCTGCCGTCAGCGGCCATGATTGGTCTCCTCGGCAAAATCGCTTTCGCTGAATTCGTGCTCCTCACTGCCCAGGTGCGTACGGCTTTCCCACTCGATACGCAGCAACAGGCCCACGCAGGCACAGCAGATCACCAGCGAGCTGCCCCCGTAGCTGAGGAACGGCAGGGTCAGGCCCTTGGTCGGCAGCAGGCCGACGTTCACACCGATGTTGATCAGGAACTGGCCGATCCACAGGAAGGCAAGGCCGAACGCAACATAAGCGGCAAAGAACTGTTTGGCTTTTTCCGCCCACAGGCCGATATACAGGGCACGCACAGTCACGAATACGAACAGCGCGATAGTCAGCAGCGAGCCGACCACACCGAGTTCTTCGGCCAGTACCGAGAACACGAAGTCGGTGTGCGCTTCAGGCAGGTAGAACTGCTTCTGCACGCTGTTGCCCAGGCCAACGCCCAGCCACTCGCCACGGCCGAAGGCAATCAGCGCCTGGGTCAGCTGGTAGCCCGAGCCGAACTGGTCGGACCACGGGTCGGTAAAGGTAATCAGGCGCGCCATCCGGTAAGGCTGCGCCTGTACCAGGACGAACACCGCGACCACCGCCAATACCACCATCAGGCTGAAGCGGAACAGCCCCACCCCGCCGAGGAACAGCATGGCCGCCGCCGCGCCCATCATCACCACGGTGGCACCGAAGTCCGGCTCCATCAGCAGCAGGGCAGCCATGGGCAGCAGCACGATGAACGGTTTGAAGAAGCCCATCCAGGTTTCGCGCACCTCGGTCTGCCGGCGCACCAGGTAGCCAGCCAGGTAGATGACCACGAACACCTTGGCAATTTCCGAAGGCTGCACGTTGAAGAAGCTGAAGCCGATCCAGCGCATGGAACCGTTCACTTCGCGGCCGATACCCGGCACCAGCACCAGCACCAGCAGGCCGAAGGCCCCCAGCAGCATCAGGAAGCCCATGCGCTGCCAGGTGGCGATCGGCACCATCATGGTGGCGCCACAGGCGACCAGGCCGAGGAACACGTACACCAAGTGGCGGAACATGTGGTAAAGCGGGTTGCCAGACTGCACCGCAGCCACTTCCGAGGACGCCGAGGTGATCATCACCAGGCCCAGGCCCAGCAAAGCCAGGCAGCCGGCGAGCATCGCGAAGTCCAGGTCGATGCCACGGCCGCTGATCAGCGGCGACGGATAGGGCTTGAGGATGCCAAAGATCATGCAAGGCCTCCCGCTGCCTGGGCGAACAGGCGCCCGCGTTCTTCGAAGTTCTTGAACATGTCGAGGCTGGCGCACGCCGGCGACAACAGCACGGCATCACCCGCCCGGGCCAGTTCGGCGCATTGCTTTACAGCCTCGTCAAGAGACTTAACGCGGACCAGTTGCACGCCATCACCCAGGGCTTCGGCCAGGCGCTCGGCATCACGGCCAAGCAGCACCACGGCGCGGCAGAAGCGCTTGACCGGCTCGCGCAACGCGGCGAAGTCGGCGCCCTTGCCGTCGCCACCGGCGATCAGCACCAGTTTGCCTTCGATGTCGGAACCCAGGCCTTCGATCGCGGCCAGGGCAGCACCGACGTTGGTGGCCTTGGAATCGTCGTACCAGTTCACGCCGTTGCGCTCGCGCACCCACTGGCAACGGTGGGCCAGGCCGCCGAACTCGCGCAGTGCCTCGAGCATTGGTTCGAACGGCAGGCCGGCAGCGTGCCCCAGAGCCAGAGCCGCCAGGGCGTTGCTCTGATTGTGGGCGCCACGAATCTTCAGCTCACGTGCCGGCATCAGCGCCTGGAACTCGAACGCCAGGTATTTTTCGCCGTCCACTTCACGCAGGCCGAAGGCCTTGAAATCCGGTTGGTTGAGACCGAAGGTCCAGCATGGGCGGCCTTCCACCGGCAGCGGTCGGCTCAGGGCGTCCTGGCGGTTGACCACGACCTGACGGGCACCACGGAAGATCCGGTGCTTGGCCAGGTGGTAGGCCGGCAGGCCGCTGTAGCGGTCCATGTGGTCTTCGCTGATGTTCAGCACGGTGGCCACTTCGGCGTTGAGCTGGTCGGTGGTTTCCAGCTGGAAGCTGGACAGTTCCAGCACGTACAGCTCGACGTCATCGGCCAGCAGGTCCAGCGCCGGGGTACCGAGGTTGCCGCCCACCGCCACGCGCTTGCCCGCCTTGGCGGCCATTTCGCCGACCAGGGTAGTGACGGTGCTCTTGGCGTTGGAGCCGCTGATGGCAATGATCGGAGCCTTGGCGTGGCGGGCGAACAGTTCGATGTCACCGGACAGCTTCACCCCACGCGCGGCCGCCTGCTGCAAGGCCGGGGTGGCAAGGGCCAGGCCGGGGCTGACGTACAGCTCGTTGGCGCGGCACAGGAAGTCCACGTCCAGTTCACCACAGCGCACTTCCACCTGCGGGTAATCACGGCGCAGGGTGTCCAGTTCCGGCGGTTGCTCGCGGGTGTCGGCGACCGCAAAGGCAATGCCCCGGCTCGCCAGGAAGCGAACCAGGGACATGCCGCTCTTGCCGAGGCCGACAACGATGCGGAATTGGTCGGAAGCGATCAAGGACACGCTCATCTACCTCAGTTTCAGGGTTGCAAGGCCGATCAGCACCAGGATCACGGTGATGATCCAGAAGCGGACGATCACCCGTGGCTCTGGCCAGCCCTTGAGTTCAAAGTGGTGGTGGATCGGCGCCATGCGGAACACGCGCTTGCCGGTCAGCTTGAAGGAGGCAACCTGGATCACCACCGACAGGGTTTCCATGACGAACACGCCGCCCATGATGAACAGCACGATTTCCTGGCGGACGATCACGGCGATGGTGCCCAGCGCAGCGCCCAGCGCCAGCGCACCGACGTCACCCATGAATACCTGCGCTGGGTAGGTGTTGAACCACAGGAAGCCCAGGCCGGCACCGATCAGCGCGCCGCAGAACACGATCAGCTCGCCCGAGCCCGGCACATAGGGGATCAGCAGGTATTCGGCGAACTTAACGTTGCCCGACAGGTAGCAGAAGATGCCCAGAGCGCCGCCGACCATCACCGTCGGCATGATCGCCAGGCCGTCGAGGCCGTCAGTGAGGTTGACCGCGTTGCTCGAACCGACAATGACGAAGTAGGTCAGCACGACGAAGCCGATGCCCAGCGGAATGGTGACATCCTTGATGAACGGCAGGATCAGCGTGGTTTCGACGCTGGTCGGCGCGGTCTTGTAAAGGAAGATGGCTGCAGCCAGGCCGAACACCGACTGCCAGAAGTACTTCCAGCGGCTTGGCAGGCCACGCGAGTTCTTTTCGATCACCTTGCGGTAGTCGTCGACCCAGCCGATGGCACCGAATGCCAGGGTAACGATCAGCACCACCCACACGTAGCGGTTGGTCAGGTCGGCCCACAGCAGCGTGCTGACGGCGATGGCGGACAGGATCAGCGCCCCACCCATGGTCGGGGTGCCGGACTTGGACAAGTGCGATTGCGGGCCGTCGTTACGCACGGCCTGGCCGATCTGGCGGATTTGCAGGGTACGGATCATCCACGGCCCCAGCCACAGCGCCAGGGACAACGCGGTCAGCACACCCAGAATCCCGCGCAGGGACAGGTACTGGAAGACCGCGAAGCCTTTGTGGAACTGTTGCAGATACTCGGCCAACAGCAGCAGCATTAATGTTTCTCCCCGCTGGCACCGCACAATGCCGCCACGACGTTTTCCATCGCAGCGCTGCGCGAGCCCTTGATCAAGATAGTGGTGTCGCTGGCATTCTCGGCGCCAACCGCGTCGATCAGCTCAGCTTGAGTAGCGAAATGGCGGCCATTGGCTCCGAACGCCTTGACCGCGTGTGTCATGTTGGAACCCACTGCGTACAGGGCGTCGACCTTGCCACGCGCGTAGTCACCCACCTGACGGTGGCCTTCTTCCGCCCATTGCCCCAGTTCGCCGATATCCCCAAGCACCAAGACGGTGCGCCCGGAAAAGCCGGCGAGTATATCAATGGCCGCGCACATGGAGGTGGGATTTGCGTTGTAACTGTCGTCGATCACCCGCACGCCGTTCGGCGCAATCTGCGCCACGGTACGGCCCTTGACCGGTTGCACGGCAGCCAGGCCTGCGGCGATGCCGCTCAGGCTCAGACCAACGGCATGGGCAGCGGCAGCGGCGGCCAGGGCATTGCTGACGTTGTGCTCACCGAGCACATTGAGTTGCACGTCTACCGTGTCGCCAGCGCCATGCAGCTTGAACGACGGGCAACCACGGGCATCGCGGCCGATGTCAGAGGCATGGAAATCGGCCTTTGGATTGTTGCGGGCAAAGCTGAAGACCTTGTGCGCGCCGGCACGTGCCTTCCATATATCAAAGGCCTTGTCGTCCAGGTTGAGGATGGCGATACCGCCCTCGCCCAGGCCTTCGAGAATCTCGCCCTTGGCTTCGACGATCTTTTCCGGGCCGCCGAACTCGCCAACGTGGGCGGTGCCGGCGTTGTTGATGATGACCACCTGGGGCCGGGTCAGGCCGACGGTGTAGCGGATCTCGCCAATGCGCGAGGCGCCCAGCTCGATCACCGCGGCGCTGTGCTCGGGGGCGATCTCCAGCAGGGTCAGCGGCGCGCCGAGGTCGTTGTTCAGGTTGCCGCGGGTGGCGTGCACCAGGCCACGGGTGCGCAGGATGCTGGCGAGCATCTCCTTGACCGTGGTCTTGCCGCTGGAACCGGTGATGGCCACCACCGGCTTGTCGAAGGCAGCACGGTTCAGCGCGCCAAGCTGGCCGAGGGCCAGGCGGCAATCGGCGACCAGCAGCTGCGGCAGGTCGACATCGGCCACTTCACGCTCGACCAGGGCAGCGACAGCGCCCTTGGCCTTCACATCGGCCAGGTAGTCGTGGCCATCGAAGCGCGGGCCAGCCAGGGCGACGAACAATTGCCCGGCGCCAACACTGCGGCTGTCGATGCTGACGCCGGTGAAGGTGGCGTCAGCACCGATTTGTTGACCACTCAGTGCTGTGGTCAGCTGGCTGAGTGACATCGGCTTAAGCATGTGGAGCCTCCCAGGCTGCAAGTGCCTTTTCGGCCTCGGTCAAATCGGAGAAATCATGGCGCTCGCCATTGATCTCCTGGTAATCCTCGTGCCCCTTGCCGGCCAGCACGATCACATCGTCGGCAGCGGCGGTGGCGATCAGGTGCGCGATGGCTTCGCCACGACCGGCAACGAACTCGACTTCGACAGGCTTGGTGAAACCCGGGCGGATGTCGTCAAAGATGCGCAGCGGGTCTTCAGTACGCGGGTTGTCGTCTGTTACCAGCACGCGGTCGGCCAGGCGCTCGGCCACTTCAGCCATCAGCGGGCGCTTGCCGCGGTCTCGGTCGCCGCCGCAGCCGAAGAGGCACAGCAGCTTGCCGTGCGCATGCGGGCGCAGGGCTTCGAGCACTTTCTCCAGGGCGTCCGGGGTGTGCGCATAGTCGACCACCACCAACGGCTTGTCGCCCCCACCCAGGCGCTGCATACGGCCGATAGGCCCCTGCAGTTTCCGGGTGACCTCGAGGATTTCGTCCAGCGCATAGTCCAGCGCCAACAGAGTCGCCACGGCGGCGAGCATGTTGCTCAGGTTGAAGCGGCCCAGCAACTGGCTGCGCAGGGTACGTTCGCCCTGGGCGGTGACCAGGGTGGCGCACACGCCATCGTCATTGAACACGGCTTCACGGCAGTACAGCGAGGCCTCCGGGTTCTCCAGGCTGTAGCTGAGCAACCGGGTTTCGATATGGTCGACACTCGGGCGGCGGGCAAAATCGGCGGCCAGGCGACGGCCGAAATCGTCATCCAGGTTGACCACCTGGCAACGCAGGCTCGGCCAGGCGAACAGCTTGGCCTTGGCGGCCTCATAGGCCTCCATGCTGCCGTGGTAGTCCAGGTGGTCGCGGGACAGGTTGGTCATGACCGCAATGTCGAATTCCAGAGCGGCGACCCGGCCCTGCTCCAGTGCGTGGGAGGAAACCTCCATGGCCACGGCTTTGGCGCCACCTTTCTTGAGGTCATTGAGGGTCGACTGTACGGCGATCGGGTCGGGCGTGGTCAGGCGGCCACTCTGCAGCTCACCATAGAAGCCGGTACCCAAGGTGCCGATCAGGCCACAACGCTGGCCAAGCAAATCCAGCGCCTGAGCCACCAGCTGGGTGACGCTGGTCTTGCCGTTGGTACCGGTAACGCCCACCAGATTCAGCTGGCGGCTTGGTTCGCCATAGAAGCGACCTGCGATATCCGAAAGCTGGGCGATCAGGCCCTTGACCGGGATGAGCGGCACATCGGTGATTGGCAGGACGCTCGCGCCCTGCTCTTCATAGGCTACGGCGGCAGCGCCACGCGCCAGGGCATCGGCGATATGCTCGCGGCCATCGACCTTGGCACCCGGAACAGCCAGGAACAGATCACCCGGGCGCACATTGCGGCTGTCCAGCGTCAGTTCACGGATCAACGGGTCACGGCTGGCGTGAGCGAAAAGCTTGCTCAATGGCATTGTCATCATCCACGCCCTCCCTTGGCGGTTGCAGCTGCATTGACTTGCGATTGTTCGACGGGTGCCGGTGGCGGCAGGTTGTCTGGCGGAACGTTCATCAGGCGCAGTGTGCCGGACATGACCTTGCTGAATACCGGTGCCGAAACCAAGCCACCGAAGTAACCGCCCTTGCCAGGCTCATCGATCACCACGACGATGGCGTAGCGCGGGTCGCTCATCGGCCCGAAGCCGGCGAACAGCGAGCGGTAGGCGTTTTCGGTGTAGCCCTTGGAGCCCACGGTGGCTTTACGCGCGGTACCGGACTTGCCGGCCACGTGGTAGAACGGCACCTGGGCGCGGAACACGCCGCGCGGTGCTTCGATCACCTGTTGCAGCATGCCCTGAATGGTTTCGGCGGTTTCCTTCGGAATGGCCTGCACCGCTTCCGGGGCCTTGTCGACCTTGAGGATCGACAGCGGCACCATCTTGCCGTCGTTGGCCAGCGCCGCGTATGCATGCACCAGCTGCAGAGCGGTCACCGACACGCCATAGCCATAAGACAGGGTCGCAGTCTCGGCCTTGCGCCACTCGCGATGGTTGGGCAGGTTGCCGACGCGCTCGCCGGGGAAGCCAAGGCCGGTGTACTGGCCCAGGCCGACCTGGGACATGACCCGGTAGATGGCCTCGCCGCCGATGTCGAAGGCGATCTTGCTCATGCCGACGTTACTGGAGTTGATCAGGATACCGGTCAGGTCGAGGATCGGGCCTTCGCTCTTGGACACGTCCTTGATGGTGTAGCGACCAATTTGCAGGCTGCCCGGGTACACCTCGACCTTGTCGGTCGGCTTCCAGCGACCACTTTGCAGCGCCGCGCTCATGGAGATCGGCTTGACCGTGGAGCCCGGCTCGAACACGTCGATGATCGCGCGGTTACGCATGGCGGCCGGGAACATGCTGCGGCGGTTGTTGGGGTTGTAGGTCGGCTGGTTGACCATGGCCAGGACCTCACCGGTCTTGACGTCCATGATCACCAGGCTGCCGGCCTTGGCGTCCTGTTCGGCAATGGCGTTGCGCAGCTCGCGGGTGGCCAGGTACTGCAGGCGCAGGTCTATCGACAACGCCAAGGTCTTCCCGGCCTTGGCGTTCTTGGTTACCTGGATGTCCTTGATCAGCCGGCCGCGCCGGTCCTTGATCACCTGCCGCTTGCCGGGTACGCCAGCCAGCCATTCGTCATAGGCCAGCTCCACCCCTTCGCGACCGTGGTCGTCGAGGTCGGTGAAGCCGACCATGTGCGCGGTGACATCACCGGCCGGGTAGAAGCGGCGGAATTCTTCCAGGCCATACACGCCCGGCACTTTCAGGTCGAGCACATGCTGGCCCTGCTCCGGGGTCAGGCCGCGGACCAGGTAGATGAACTCTTTGCTGGCCTGCTGGGTCAGGCGCTCGGTCAGCTGCTGCGGGTTCTGCCCCAGTGCTGCTGCCAGCTGCGGCCAGCGGTCCTTGGAGGCCTGCATTTCCTTGGGGTTGGCCCACAGGGTGGTGACCGGGGTACTGACCGCCAACGGTTCACCGTTACGGTCGGTGATCAGGCCGCGGTGAGCCGGGATAGGGATGTGACGCAGGCTGCGCGCATCGCCCTGCCCCTTGAGGAAGTCACGGTCGACTACCTGCAGGTCGATGATGCGCCAGCAGATGGCACCGACCATCAGCGCCAGCAAGCCGATCACCACGCGGAAGCGCCAGGGGTAGAGTGCGCCTTCGAGCTTCATCATGGCGCCACCATCCGCACTTCGTCAGCCGAAGGTACGCGCATCTTCAGTTGCTCGGAAGCCAGGTTCTCGATGCGACTGGCGGCGGTCCAGGTGCTTTGTTCGAGAATCAGCCGGCCCCATTCGGCCTGGGCCTTGTCACGTTCGTTCAATTCGCCGTACAGCGTGTTGAGCAACTGACGGTTCCAGTGCGCGCTGTAGGACACGGCGATGGCCGAAACCAGCACGGCAACGAACAGCAGAAGCATCAGGAAGCTTCCGCCTGGCAAAGGTTTGGCAAACAGCCTGCTCACCGCAGCTTCTCCGCCACCCGCATAACGGCGCTGCGCGCCCGCGGGTTGGCCTTGAGCTCGGCGTCGGAAGCGAACTGAGCCTTGCCGATGAGCTTGATTTTCGGCTCGAAGACCTTGTGCTGTACCGGCAGGTTGCGCGGCAGGTTGTCAGCCTCGCCCTTGGCCAGCTTGCGCATGAACAGCTTGACGATGCGGTCTTCCAGCGAATGGAAGCTGATCACTGCCAGGCGGCCGCCCACTTCCAGCGCATCGATCGCGGCCTCCAGGCCTGCCTCGAGATCACCCAGTTCGTTGTTGACGTGAATGCGCAGGCCCTGGAAGGCGCGGGTCGCCGGGTTCTTGCCCTTCTCCCAGGCCGGGTTGGCCACCTTCAGCACCTCGGCGAGGTCGCCGGTGCGGGTGAACGGTTGCTGTTCGCGGCGCTGCACCACGGCGCGAGCCATGCGCTTGGCGAAACGCTCTTCGCCGTACTCCTTGAACACACGGGCTATTTCTTCTTCAGGTGCAGTGGCGATGAACTCGGCGGCGCTGATGCCCTGGTCCGGGTTCATGCGCATGTCGAGCGGGCCATCATTGAGGAAGCTGAAGCCCCGCTCGGGGTCATCCAGCTGCGGCGAGGAAACGCCCAGGTCCAGCAATACGCCGCTGACCTTGCCATCCAGGCCACGCTCGGCCACTTCCGCCCCCAGCTCGGCAAAGCTGCGCTGCACAATGACAAAGCGGCCGTCTTCGGCCGCCAGCGCTTGCCCCGTGGCAATCGCCTGTGGATCTTTGTCGAAACCCAGCAGCCGCCCTTGCGGCCCGAGCTTGCTGAGAATCAGCCGGCTGTGCCCGCCACGGCCAAAGGTGCCGTCCAGATAGCAACCGTCGGCGCGCAGGGCCAATGCCTCGACAGCTTCGTCGAGCAGGACGGTAATGTGGTTGAAGCCGCTATCTATGGTCACAGGATCAGGTCACGCAATTCGTCGGGCATGGCGCCCGGTTGTTGAATAGCTGCAAGGTCTGCTGCCGAAACCGCGTTCCAGGCATCTTCATCCCACAGCTGGAATTTGTTCAGTTGCCCCACCAGCATCGCCTTCTTGTCGAGCTTGGCGTACTCACGCAGACGGGGCGGCACCAGGAAACGCCCACTGCCATCGAGCTCCAGGTCAACCGCGTTACCGATCAGCAAACGCTGAAGGCGGCGGTTTTCCTCACGCAACGATGGCAAGGCACGCAACTTGGCTTCTATCTGCTCCCACTCATCGAGGGGATAAACACACAAGCAGGGGTCAACGGCGTCGATGGTCACGATCAGCTGACCATTGCAACGCGAATCGAGCTCGTCACGGTACCGGCTCGGCATGGCGAGACGGCCCTTGGCATCGAGGCTGACGGCGTTGGCTCCGCGGAACACGGCTGCGATTCCCCACAATGTTAGCTTTTTTGTGTCAGAAAACCCACTTCATCCCACTTTCTGCCACTTGCGCACACTATAGGAATCCGCCCGCAGCACCGTCAAGGCACGTTCGGAAGGAAAAGCCTTACAGGACCGAGATTTAGCGCAATAAAGGAATGCGGAAGGACTACCGAGCAGAAAAAAACACGAGAAAAATCAAACCCACGCAGGCGAATGGAGTTCGAAGTTAAAGTGAATTATTAAGAGTAAGATTTTTTCGGTATTACCAGAGGACATCTGCTATCGAATAAAGCAGGGAGGGAAAGGTGGAGAGTCGATCTGTAAGCCGGGTTTTGTCGAGGACAGTCATTCCTCTACGACGGCCATCACTGGACGCCTCTAGCAACCTACCCGGTTCCGACGCGGGCCACGCCTGATGGAACCCTATTTGGTCTTGCTCCGAGTGGGGTTTACCTAGCCACGAACTGTTGCCAGCCGTGCGGTGCGCTCTTACCGCACCTTTTCACCCTTACCGGCACCGAAGTGCTTAGGCGGTTATTTTCTGTGGCACTTTCCGTAGGCTCGCGCCTCCCAGGCGTTACCTGGCACTCTGCCCTATGGAGCCCGGACTTTCCTCCCCCTGCTGTTGCGGAACAAAAGCAGGCAGCGACTGTCCGATCGACTCTCCGCCGCCAAGATTAACGGCACGCGCGCCCAAGAACAAGCAATACCGGCATTTATATCAATATGCCACTATTCGGCTTTCTGCTTTTCCAGTGCAAGTTGATACAGCAGGTTCTTGCGCACCCCGGTAATTTCCGCAGCCAGCGCCGCCGCCCGCTTGAGTGGCAGCTCGGCCAGCAGCAGGTCGAGCACCCGTTGCGCCTCGGCACTGACCGCCTGTTCGCCCTCCGGCGCACTCCAGCCACCGACCAGTACCACGCACTCACCGCGCTGCTGGTTGCTGTCACCAGCAACGAACGCGCGAAGCTCGGCCAGGGGCAGGCCCTTGAGGGTCTCGAAGGTCTTGGTCAGTTCACGCGCCAATAGCGCCGGGCGCTCGCCACCGAATACCGCCTCCATGTCTTCAAGGCATTCCAGGATACGGTGCGGGGCCTCGTAGAAGATCAGCGTGCGCGGCTCTTCCTTTACCTGCTCCAGGCGCGCCCGCCGTCCCGCCGCCTTGGCCGGCAGGAAGCCTTCGAAGATGAAGCGGTCCGACGGCAGGCCGGCTGCCGACAGCGCGGCGATCAGAGCGCAGGCGCCCGGCACCGGCACCACATTTACCCCCGCAGCACGCGCCTGGCGCACCAGGTGGTAACCCGGATCGGAAATCAGCGGCGTGCCGGCATCGGAAACCAACGCAACGTTCTCGCCCGCCAGCAGCTTGGTGAGAAAACGCCCGCCCTCGTCACGCTCGTTGTGCTCATGGCATGCCGCCAGCGGCGTGTCGATGCCGAAGTGCTGCAGCAGACGGATCGAATGACGGGTATCTTCCGCCGCGATCAGGGCCACGTCCGCCAGCACCTTCAGCGCCCGGGCACTCATGTCGTCGAGGTTGCCGATAGGGGTTGCGACCACATACAGCGTCCCCACCGTGGATTTCGAAGCCCCTGCCACATCAGTCACTGCGCACACCTGTCGTTCGGATCAAAGGCGCCATTGTAGCCCGAGCGCCTGCAACAGGGCGCAAAGAACTTCGCCGACGACCGATGGCAGGCCTCCTATAGTGAAGGATCGACACGGCAACATCGCGCCCCGGCCAGCGCTTGGGTACAATTGCCGGCCACCTTGATCGAGTAACAGGACCTTTACATGATCGCTTGCCTGCGGCTGTTCACAGCCCTCTGCCTTGCTGCCTTGCTGGCAGCCTGCGCCAGCTCGCCCTCATCCAGCCTGGGCGAACTGCCACGCACCCCGGACGCCAGCATCGAGCAACTGCTCGAAAAGGCTGCTTCCAGCAAGTCCGCGGAAGACGCCGCGCTGCTGCGCCTGAGCGCAGCCGACCTGGCCTACAGGCAGAAGGACTTCCCACGCGCCGCACGCATCCTCGAGCAGGTGCCGCTGGACACGCTCAAGCCGGCCCAGCAAGTGTTCGCCAGCACCCTCGGTGCCGAGCTGGCCATGAGCCGCAACCAGCCCAAGGCTGCCCTGGCCGCCCTGGCCCACCCCAGCCTGCAGCGCGTCGCCGAACTGCCGGAAGAACAGCAAGCGCGCACCTACAGCGTGCACGCGGCCGCCCTCGAAGCCGATGGCCAGGCCCTCGCCGCCGCGCAACAGCGCGTGCTGCTGGGCCCGCTGCTCAGCGGTCAGGCCGCCAGCGCCAACAATGACGCCATCTGGGCACTGGTCGCCTCGCTGCCGGCAGAGCAACTGCAGCAGCCAGGCAACGACCAGACCCTTGCCGGCTGGACCAGCCTGGCCTTCGCGGTAAAAAGCGCCGGCACCCTGGAACAGCAGCAAGCGGCGATCGACGCCTGGGTCAAGCAGCACCCGGACCACCCGGCCGCCCAGCAACTGCCGCTGGCTCTGACCAAGCTCAAGGAGCTGGCCAGCCAACCGCTGACCAAGATTGCCCTGCTGCTGCCTCAGGAAGGCCCGCTTGCCGGTGTTGCCCGCGCCCTGCGTGACGGTTTCATGGCTGCACACTTCCAGGCCCAGCAAGCCGGCCAGCAGGCGCCAGCCGTGCAGGTATTCGACAGCTCGCGCATCGGCTCGCTCGACGACTTCTATCGCCAGGCCCAGGCCGCAGGCGTACAGCTGGTCATCGGCCCACTGGAAAAACCGCTGGTCAAGCAACTGGCTGCCAAGCCACAACTGCCGATCACCACCCTGGCCCTGAACTACGCCGACGCCGGCCAGAAGGCTCCACCGCAGCTGTTCCAGTTCGGCCTCGCTGCCGAAGACGAAGCCCGTGAAGTGGCCCGTCGCGCCCGCGCCGATGGCATGGTCCGCGCAGTTGCCCTGGTACCGAGCGGCGAATGGGGCGATCGCGTGCTTGCCGCCTTCCGCCAGGACTGGGAAGGCAACGGTGGCACTCTGCTCGCCGCCGAGCGCATTGCCCAGCCGGTCGCACTGGCCCAGCAGATTGCCGACCTGTTCCAGCTGCGCCAGAGCGAAGGCCGCGCCAAGAGCCTGCAGAGCACGGTAGGTGGCAGCATCGCCGCGCAGCCGTCGCGCCGCCAGGACATCGACTTCATCTTCCTCGCCTCGACCCCGCAACAGGCCCAGCAGATCAAGCCGACCCTGAACTTCCAGTACGCCGGTGACGTACCGGTCTACGCCACCTCGAACCTGTACAGCGCCAGTGGTGACGTCAACCAGTACAACGACATGAACGGTATCCGCTTCTGCGAAACCCCGTGGCTGCTGGACACCAGCAACAGCCTGCGCCAGCAGGTCGTGCAGCAGTGGCCGCAAGCGGCCGGCAGCCTTGGCCGCCTGTATGCCATGGGCGTCGACGCCTACAGCCTGGCGCCGCGCCTGGGCCAGCTGAAAGCACTGCCGGACAACCGCGTACTGGGCCTTTCAGGCAGCCTGAGCATGAACGCCAACCAGCGTGTCGAGCGCCAGCTGCCTTGGGCCGAGTTCGTCCGCGGCCAGGTCCAGCGCCTGCCTGATACCGCCCGCTGATGGCAGCAGCGTCGCCCACCAGCGCCGGGCAGGCAGCGGAAACCCAGGCCCTTGAGTACCTTCAAGGGCAAGGCCTGCAACTGCTGGCGCGCAACTGGCGATGCAAAGGCGGTGAGCTTGATCTGGTCATGCTCGACGCCGATACAGTAGTATTCGTCGAAGTCCGCTACCGGTTGCACGCGGGCTTCGGTGGCGCCCTCGGCAGTATCGACGGGCGCAAGCAGAAACGGTTGGTGCTCGCCGCCAGCCTGTTCCTGCAGAAGGAGCCCCACTGGGGTAACCACCCCTGCCGCTTCGACGTAGTCGCCCTGCAGGGCAGCCACCATGCAGGCAGACCGCTTCAATGGCTGAAAAACGCCTTCGAATGCTGAACCCATTCCGATTTTTTTGCTCTATGTTTCGCGGGCTGGTCGTTGTTGCGCGTAGCAAAGGCCACCGCCCCACTTAAGGTCACCAGATGGACATGCAATCCCGAATTCGCCGGCTATTCCAGGCCAGCATCGATACCAAGCAACAGGCAATGGACATCCTGGCACCGCACATCGAGCAGGCCAGCCTGGTCATGGTCAACGCGCTGCTCAACGAGGGCAAGATGCTCGCCTGTGGCAACGGCGGCTCGGCCGGCGATGCCCAGCACTTTTCCTCCGAGCTGCTCAATCGCTTCGAGCGCGAACGCCCGAGCCTGCCGGCCATCGCGCTGACCACCGACAGCTCGACCCTGACCTCGATCGCCAACGACTACAGCTACAACGAAGTCTTTTCCAAGCAGATCCGCGCGCTGGGCCAGCCCGGTGACGTGCTGCTGGCGATCTCCACCAGCGGCAATTCGGCCAACGTGATTCAGGCGATCCAGGCCGCACATGACCGCGAAATGATTGTCGTAGCATTGACTGGTCGCGATGGCGGCGGCATGGCTTCGCTGCTGCTGCCCGAAGACGTGGAAATCCGCGTGCCTTCGACGGTTACCGCGCGTATCCAGGAAGTCCACCTGCTGGCGATCCACTGCCTGTGTGATCTGATCGACAGCCAACTGTTCGGGAGTGAAGAATGACCCCTACGCGCCTCGGCCTTATGGCCCTGACCCTATGCCTGAGCGTCACTGGTTGCAGCTCGGTGCTGACCTCTACCCGCAATTCGCCAATCGAGGACGATCGCGGAACGCGCACCATCGGCAGCAAGATCGACGACTCGCTGATCGAAACCAAGGCCTCGGTCAACATCGCCAAGGCCAGCCCTGACCTGGACAAAGGTTCGCACATCGTTGTCAGCAGCTACAACGGCATCGTCCTGCTGGCCGGCCAAACACCGCGCGCCGACCTCAAGAGCCTCGCCGAGCAGACTGCCAGCCAGGTACAGCGCGTCAAGAAAGTGCACAACGAGCTGCAGGTGATGCAGCCCTCCTCCATCCTGGCGCGCAACAACGACGCCTGGCTGACCACCAAGATCAAGACCCAGATGCTGACCGACAATGCCGTGCCCAGCTCGCGCATCAAGGTAATTACCGAGAACGGCATCGTTTACCTGCTTGGCCTGGTGACCCAACAGGAGGCCAACTCGGCCACTGCCGTGGTACAGGGCGTTTCGGGCGTGCAGAAGATCGTCAAGCTGTTCGAGTACATCGACTGATTCACTGATTACCTGCACCGGCCTCTTCGCGGGTAAACCCGCTCCCACACGAATCTCACAGCTTTCGAGGCTTGTTGTATTCCTGTTGGAGCGGGTTTACCCGCGAAAAGGCCAGCACAAGCAACAACACTGCCCCACGTTTCAGAAAAACCAGGAAACACCGCATGAAAAAGCTTCTGCTGCCTGCCCTGCTATTCGGCACTTTCGCCACCCTGGCCGGCTGCTCTACACCAAGCCTGATCACCCTCAACGATGGCCGTGAATTCCAGGCCGTCGACGTACCGAAGTTCGACCGTGACGCCGGCTTCTACGAGTTCCAGCAACTCGATGGCAAGCGTACCCGCATCAACAAGAACCAGGTACGCACCATCAGCGACCTGTAAGCAGGGCTGGCAGTAAAGAAAAGGCGACCCGGTTGGATCGCCTTTTTTATTACTTGACCACTTTCAGACTTGGTCGACCAGTCGGGCGTGGCGGCTGGCCACCACCCTCTGGCGGGCCATCGTCATCCGGCTGCACATCATCATCTTCCTGCTCATCGTCATCCATCATGGACGACTCCAGCTCGAAGACCATACCTTGGCCATTCTCGCGGGCGTAAATACCCAGGATGGCGCCAACCGGCACGTACAGCGAGTGGGCCACGCCACCGAAGCGGCCCTCGAAGCTGACCGCCTCGTTGTCCATGTGCAGGCTGCGCACGGCACTTGGCGAGATGTTCAACACGATCTGGCCATCACTGGCGAAACCGTCCGGCACCTGGACCTTCGGGAATTCGGCATTGACCAGCATATGGGGCGTGCAATCGTTGTCGACGATCCACTCGTACAGTGCTCGAACCAGATAGGGGCGACTGGAGTTCATCAACGGCTCCTTAAAGCTTGCGCATTTCACGTTCTACGGAGGACAGGCTCGCCTGGAAAGGCTCGCGGGCAAACTGCCGCTCCATGTATTCCAGCAGCGGCTTGGCTTGCCGCGGCAACTCGATGCCCAACACCGGCAGACGCCAGAGTATGGGCAGTAGACAACAATCGACCAGGCTTTGCTCCTCACTCATGAAGCAGGCGAACTCGCCGAACAACGGCGAGACCCCGGTCAGGCTCTCACGCAACGCCTTGCGCGCTTCGGCTCGGTCAGCCTCGCTGCTGCGCGGATCGAGCACGGTATCGGCCAGGGAGCACCAGTCGCGCTGGATGCGGTGCATCAGCAAGCGACTGTTCCCCCGCGCAACCGGGTACACCGGCATCAGCGGCGGATGTGGATAACGCTCCTCGAGGTATTCCATCACCACGGTCGATTCATACAGCGCCAGGTCACGGTCGACCAGGGTCGGCACGCTGCCGTAAGGGTTCACCTCGGCCAGCTTGGGCGGCAGGCGACTGGGGTCGACATCGATGACCTGCACGCTGATACCCTTCTCGGCGAGCACGAGGCGTACCCGATGAGAATAGTGATCAGCGGGGTCGGAATAGCAGGCTAACCTGTTGGTTACGCCCATGTAGCGCCTCCTCGCACGGGATGCTTGTAAAACTGTAAATGAAAACGCGCCCGTGGGGACCTGGCAGATCTGCCAGGCCACCACGGGCGCGTTCAACAACCAGAAACTACTGCGTGATCAGTGCACGTCCTTCCAGTATTCACGCTTGAGCAAATAGGCGAATACGAAGAAGAAAGCCAGGTACAGCAACACGTAGGTACCGATGCGCTGGCTTTCCAGTTTGACCGGGTTGGCCGAATAGGCCAGGAAGGTCACCAGGTTCTTGACCTTCTCGTCGAACTGCTCGGTCGTCAGGGTACCGGAATTCGGCGTAATGGTCAGCTGGTCGCAGGCTTCATGGGTCAGCGGGCTACCAGTCAGTGGGTCGAATTGCTTCTTGCCATCGGTTACGGTCTGCACCTGCTTGCAGCCAACCACCTGGTTACCCTGCAAGCCGACCAGCACGTTAGGCATGCCGACGTTCGGGAACACCTTGTTGTTCACCCCATAAGGCCGCGACGGGTCCTCATAGAAGCTGCGCAGGTAGGTGTACAACCAGTCGGTACCACGCACTCGGGCCACCAGGGTCAGGTCGGGCGGTGCAGCGCCGAACCAGGTCTTGGCGTCACTGGGCTTCATGCCGATCTGCATGTGGTCACCGATCTTGGCACCGGTGAACACCAGCTTCTCGAGCATCAGCTCGTGGGGGATGCCCAGGTCATCAGCAACCCGCTCGTAACGCTGGAACTTCGCACTGTGGCAACCCATGCAATAGTTGGCAAAGGTACGCGCACCGTCCTGCATGGCGGCCTTGTCGCTCAGGTCGATGTCGACCTTGTCCAGCTCCAGGCCCGTTTCGGCAGCGAAGGAAAAGGCAGGCATCACTGCCAGCAAAAATACTGCAATCAACTTTTTCATCAGCCAGTCACCCTTTCCGGAACCGGTTTGGTCTTCTCGAGCCTTGTGTAGAACGGCATCAGCAGGAAGTAGGCGAAGTACAACACCGTGCACACCTGCGACAGCAAGGTACGCCCAGGTGTCGGCGCCAGCACGCCCAGTATGCCGAGGATGACGAAGGCCACACAGAACACCAGCAGGAAGAGCTTGCTGATCCAGCCCTTGTAGCGCATGGAGCGGACCGGGCTGCGGTCGAGCCAGGGCAAGACGAACAACACGGCAATGGCCGCACCCATGGCAATGACGCCCATCAGCTTGTCAGGCACCGCACGCAGGATCGCGTAGAACGGCGTGAAGTACCACACAGGCGCAATGTGCTCGGGGGTCTTGAAGGCGTTCGCCTGCTCGAAGTTAGGTTTCTCCAGGAAGTAACCGCCCATTTCCGGGAAGAAGAACACCACGGCGCAGAACACGAACAGGAACACCACCACGCCGACAATATCCTTGACGGTGTAGTACGGGTGGAACGGGATACCGTCCAGCGGGATACCGTTTTCGTCCTTTTTCTTCTTGATGTCGACGCCATCGGGGTTGTTCGAACCCACTTCATGAAGGGCGAGGATGTGCAGGACCACCAGGCCGAGAATCACGATCGGCAAGGCAACCACGTGCAGGGCGAAGAAGCGGTTCAGAGTGATACCCGAGATCAGGTAGTCACCACGGATCCATTGGGTGAGGTCGCCACCGATCACCGGAATGGCACCGAACAGCGAGATGATCACCTGGGCACCCCAGTACGACATCTGGCCCCACGGCAGCAGGTAGCCCATGAAGGCTTCGGCCATCAGCGCCAGGTAAATCAGCATGCCGAACAGCCACACCAGTTCACGCGGCTTCTGGTAGGAACCGTAGAGCAGGCCGCGGAACATGTGCAGGTAGACGACGATGAAGAACGCCGATGCACCGGTGGAGTGCAGGTAGCGCAGGATCCAGCCGTATTCCACATCCCGCATGATGTACTCGACCGAGGCGAACGCCTCTTCTGCCGAGGGCGTGAAGCTCATGGTCAGCCACACACCGGTGACGATCTGGTTGACCAGCACCAGCAACGCCAGCGAGCCGAAGAAGTACAGGAAGTTGAAGTTCTTGGGTGCGTAATACTTGCTCAGGTGGTCTTCCCACATCTTGGTCGCGGGGAAGCGAGCATCAATCCAGTCCATGAACTTGCTCATCATGCGTTCTCCTGGTCAACGCCGATGACGACGATCTCGTCCGACTCGTAAGAGTGCGGTGGCACGGGCAGGTTGAGTGGCGCCGGCTGCGACTTGTAGACACGGCCGGCCAGGTCGTAGTGGGAACCGTGGCACGGGCAGAAATAGCCACCGACCCATTTCGGGCCAAGGTCGGCGGGTGCGACTTCCGGGCGGAAGGTGGGCGAGCAGCCCAGGTGTGTGCACAGGCCAACAAGGATGAGGATTTCCGGCTTGATCGAACGAACCTGCGGATCGACGTAGGTGGGCTGCACCGAGGCCTTGGACTCGGGGTCAGCCAGATCACCTACGACCTTTTTCAGGTTACCGAGGATCTCGTCCGTTCGCCGCACGATGAACACTGGCTGACCGCGCCACTCGGCCACCATCTGCTGCCCGGCCTCGACCTTGGCGATATTGACCTTCACCGGTGCACCCGCGGCTTTCGCCTTGGCACTGGGAAACCATGACCCCACGAACGGTACCGCAGCCCCCACTGCCCCCGCCGCCCCGACTACGGATGTCGCGGCTACGAGGAAGCGGCGCCGGCCTGCGTTGACGCCGTCATTGCTCATTCAGTCCTCTCCCATCAGCTTGCTTGACCAGTTGGACCTGGCCTGTACTTAGGTAATGTCTGTGGCACTAAAAATTGGCCGCCATGGTAAGAAACAAATCCACACACTGACAAGGTGATTACCCGGGGAACGGGCTACAACCCTCGCTTTGCTTGATCTGCGTCTATGCGGCAAGTCGTCACGGACATGCTGACAGGTTAGTTCAAGACATAAAAAAAGCCCGGTTCCAAAGAACCGGGCTTTTTTCGACTGCCGAAGCGGTATTAACGCTTGGAGTACTGAGGACGCTTACGCGCTTTACGCAGACCCACTTTCTTACGCTCGACTTCACGAGCGTCGCGGGTGACGTAGCCAGCACGACGCAGAGCGCCACGCAGGGTTTCGTCGTATTCCATCAGAGCGCGGGTGATACCGTGACGGATCGCACCGGCTTGACCGCTGACACCACCACCGGAAACGGTGACGTAGATGTCGAACTTCTCAACGGTTTCGGTCAGCTCGAGCGGCTGACGAACAACCATGCGAGCGGTTTCGCGACCGAAGAACACGTCCAGAGAACGGTTGTTGATGGAAATGTTACCAGTACCCGGACGCAGGAATACGCGAGCGGTTGCGGTCTTGCGACGGCCAGTGCCGTAGTTTTGAGTCGCCGACATAATGAACTATCCCGTTAGATCTTCAGTTCTTGAGGCTGCTGAGCAGTGTGTGGGTGAGCAGCACCCGCGTACACTTTCAGCTTGCGGTACATGTCGCGACCCAGCGGGTTCTTCGGCAGCATGCCTTTGACCGCAGTTTCGATAACACGCTCAGGGGCCTTGGCGATCAACTTCTCGAAGTTGATTTCCTTGATACCGCCCGGGAAACCGGAGTGGGAGTAGTACATCTTGTCGGAAGACTTGGCACCAGTCACACGAACCTGCTCGGCGTTGATAACGACGATGTAGTCGCCGGTGTCAACGTGAGGGGTGTATTCTGGCTTGTGTTTGCCACGCAGACGGCTAGCGATTTCGGTAGCCAGACGACCCAGGGTCTGGCCAGCGGCGTCGACTACGAACCACTCGCGCTTTACTGTTTCCGGTTTAGCAGTAAAAGTTTTCATTCTCTAAAGCCTCAGAGGCCGCCCAGCGAAAAATAGACGGCGAATCTTACTGGATAGTGCACAGCTTGCCAAGGGCAAGCGCGCAGCCGAACGCTGACGCTTTTGGGGGCTCGGGTCAGGCACGCCAATGTTCGACGGGGTTCTTCCTGCGTGGTGGTGCATCACTTCCGCCACACGGAGAGGTGCCGAATTATCCAGATTGCGCGAAAAATTTCAACCTGCTTTGATGGGCTTCTTTGCCAAGGAGTGTCTATCCGATGGAATACCGCCAGCTCGGCCGTACCGACCTCAATGTCAGTGCCCTGTGCCTTGGAACCATGACCTGGGGCGAGCAGAACGTTCAGGCCGAGGCCTTCGAGCAGATTGCCCGGGCCAAGGCCGCCGGGGTCAACTTCATCGACACCGCCGAGATGTACCCGGTGCCGCCCCGCCCCGAAACCTACGCCGCCACCGAGCGCATCATCGGCAACTGGTTCCGCGCCAATGGCGATCGCGATGACTGGGTGCTGGCCAGCAAGGTCGCCGGCCCCGGCAACGGCATCAGCCACATCCGCGACGGCCAGCTCAAGCACAACCGCCAGCACCTCGTCGCCGCGCTGGACGAGAGTCTCAAGCGCCTGCAGACCGACCGCATCGACCTGTACCAGCTGCACTGGCCCGAGCGCAGCACCAACTTCTTTGGCAAGCTGGGCTACCAGCATTTGCCACAGGACCACTTCACCCCGCTGGAAGAAACCCTTGAAGTACTCGACGAGCAGGTGCGCGCAGGCAAGATCCGCCACGTCGGCCTGTCCAACGAAACGCCGTGGGGCACCATGAAGTTCCTGCAACTGGCTGAAAGCCGCGGCTGGCCGCGAGCAGTATCGATCCAGAACCCTTACAACCTGCTCAACCGCAGCTTCGAGGTGGGCCTGGCGGAAGTGGCCATCCGCGAGCAGTGCGGCCTGCTGGCCTATTCGCCGCTGGCGTTCGGCATGCTCTCCGGCAAATACGAGAACGGCGCACGCCCGGAAAACGCACGCCTGACCCTGTTCAGCCGCTTTGCCCGCTATTCCAACCCACAGACCGTGGCGGCCTGCAGCCGCTATGTGCAGCTGGCCCGCGAGCACGGCCTGGACCCGGCGCAGATGGCCCTGGCATTTGTCACCCGGCAGCCGTTCGTGACCAGCAACATCATTGGCGCGACCAGCCTCGAGCAGTTGGACAGCAACCTTGCCAGCCTCGAGCTGAGCCTGAGTGATGAACTGCTGGCGGCGATCGAGGCGATTCACCAGGAGCAACCGAACCCGGCGCCTTGAGCCGGACCCTGTGCTGGTTTCTTCGCGGGCTCGCCCGCTCCCTGCCCCTCAGGCCTGCGGGTTACCTGTGGGAGCGGGCAAGCCCGCGAAGAAACCAGCGCGGTGTAGCAGGCTAGACACAATCGCCAAAAAATAAGACGATCCAGCCGGTGATTGACCACTCTACCCTATAAGAACAATGACAATGATGTTTACCCAACCCTCCGCGTCGCTGCGGCGCGTCAGCATCCTGGCCATTGACAAGGTGTTCGCTTCGACCTTGATGCAGGCCAAGGATTTCTTCCACCTCGCCAGCTTGCGCTACAGCAAGCAACTGGGCCTGGGCCTGCAGCCCATGTTCGAGATTCGCCTGGTGAGCCCAGACGGCCAGCCCGTGGACAGCTTCAGCAATGTGCAGTTGCCGGTCGAAGGCGGCCTAGACGACGCCGACGTGATCATCCTCCCGGCCTTCTGGGATGACTTCGACAACCTGCTGCAACGTTATCCACAGGTACTGCCTTGGCTGCGTGAACAGCATGCCCGCGGCTCGGTGCTGTGCGCCGAGGCCAGTGGCGTATTCTGGCTGGCCGAGTCCGGCCTGCTCGATGGCAAGGAAGCGACCACCTACTGGCGCTTCTTCAACAGCTTTGCCGAACGCTTCCCGAAGATCCGACTGAACCAGGACAAGCATCTGACAGATGCAGACAACCTCTATTGCGCCGGCGGGACCACTTCAGCCTGCGACCTGTACATCTATCTGATCGAACGCTTCTGCGGCGCCAACGTGGCCCGCGCCGTGTCCCGCGACATCCTCTACGAAGTGCAGCGCAACTACACCCCGGGACGCATGGGCTTTGGCGGGCAGAAGCTGCACCAGGACCTGATCATCCTGCAGATACAGCACTGGCTGGAAGAACACTTCGCCGACAAGTTCCGCTTCGAGGACGTGGCTCGCAACCACGGCATGAGCATTCGCAATTTCATGCGGCGTTTCCAGAGCGCTACGGGTGACAAGCCGCTGCACTACCTGCAACGGTTGAGGATCGAGACGGCCAAGGGCTTGTTGTCGAGCACGCGCAAGAGCATCAAGACCATCAGTTATGAGGTGGGCTATGACGATGCCAGTTTCTTTGCGCGGCTGTTCCGCCAGCATACCGAGTTGTCGCCGAACCAGTATCGGCAACAGTTCATGCAAGAGGCTTGAGGCCAATGGGGCTGCTCTGCAGCCCATCGCGACACAAGGCCGCTCCTACAGGGAATCGCGTAATCCTGTAGGAGCGGCCTTGTGTCGCGAAAGGGCCGCAAAGCGGCCCCGGTAATTTCAAGGCTTGTGCGCCCGCGCCAGAAACTCGTGCGACTGCATCTCCAGCAAGCGACTCAGGGTACGCTGGAACTCGAAGGCCAAGCGCCCACCGGTATACAGGTCCTTCAGCTCCACCTCGGCCGAGATGATCAGTTTGACGTTGCGGTCGTAGAACTCGTCCACCATGTTGATGAAGCGGCGGGCGATGTCGTCGGTGGTGACACCCATCTGCTCCACGTTGCTCAACAGCACGGCATGGAAGATCTTGCCCAGTTCGATGTAGTCGTTCTGGCTGCGGGGGCCGTCGCACAGGGCGCGGAAGTCGAACCAGGCCACGTCGTCACAGGTAAGCAGGGCATTGATCGGGCGATTCTCGATCATCAGCACGTCGTTCTGGACCGCCTGGGTGCACTCGGGGGTCAGTGCCTTGAAGCTTGCGCGCAGGCTCTGGTGAGCCGCTTCATCGAGCGGGTAATGGTAAAGCTCGGCCTGCTCCAGGTGACGCAGGCGGTAGTCGACCCCGCTGTCGACGTTCACCACCTCGGTGTACTGCTTGATCATGGCGATGGCCGGCAGGAAACGCGCGCGCTGCAGGCCGTCCTTGTACAGGCCGTCCGGCACGATGTTGGAGGTAGCCACCAGCGATACGCCGTTCTTGAACAACTCTTCCATCAGGGTGCCGAGAATCATCGCGTCGGTAATGTCCGACACGAAGAATTCGTCGAAACAGATGACCTTGGCTTCTTCGCTGAAGCGCTTGGCAATGATGGTCAGCGGGTTCTTCTCGCCCTTGAGGGTTTTCATCTCCTCGTGCACACGCTTCATGAAGCGGTGGAAGTGCGTGCGCATCTTCTGCTTGAACGGCAGCGCCTCGAAGAAGGTATCGACCAGGTAGGTCTTGCCGCGCCCTACCCCACCCCAGAAGTACAGGCCCTTGACCGGGGTCTGCTCCTTCTTGCCGAACAGCTTGCCGAACACACCCGGCTTGTTGTTCTGCGCGTGTACCAGGTCATCGTACAGGCGCTGCAGGTGACGCACCGCAGTTTCCTGCGCCGCGTCATGGAAGAAGTCGGGACGTTTCAGATCTGCTTGATATCGTTCTAGGGGCGTCATGATTCGTTAGCGAGGCAACAAAAAACGGGCCGTCACTGTAGCGACAGGCCCGCTTAATGGCAATCAGACTTGCGTCAATATGCCTCATCCAGACCAACTAAGTGCTGGATGGCACCGGCTTTGCCGGTGTTCGCGGGCAAAACCGCTCCTACAGGCGAAATGCCTCAGTCCGGTTGTGGCGCAAGCGCTGCACGCAGGCTTTCGATGGCCGAATCACGGGCTTCGGCGCTGTCGAACTGCGGCCCCTCGGCAACCTGTTCACCGTTCAGCCACAGACCGAAACCCAGGCCTTCGACGCGTACATCCGCCTCGCCACCTTGCTGCAGCTGCTTGCTCACGGCGCCGGCGCTCTTGCCGTCGGCGAAGCTGCGCGACAGCAGCAGTTGCTCGCCATCAGCGGCAAGCAGGCGGAAGCGGAAGCTGCCGTCTTCATCGCGGAAGCTGACGAAACGCGCACTCTTGGCGGCCTTCTTCTTCACTTCGGTGCTGGCCTGCACGCTGCTACGGAACGAACGCAGGCCAACAGCCTCGCGCAGCTGCTCGAGGAATGGCGTGGCGATCTTGCGAGCCTTGGCAGCGCCGGCCAGCAGGATGTCTTCCAAGTCCGCCGGGCGGGCGATCAGCTGGTGGTAGTACTCGCGCTTCTCGGCCAGCTGGCCGTCCAGCAGCTGGAACAGCCGCTGCTTGGCCTCGCCCCAGCCCAGGCCCTGCAGCAGCTCTTCACGGAACTCGGCGCACTGCGCCGGCGTCGAGAAGGCCTGGAACAGGGTGAACAGGTGAGCGTTGTCCGGGTCTTTCGCCTCGCCAGGCGCACGCGAGTCGGTGACGATGCGCGAGATGGCGTCTTTCATCTCCTTGGCGCTGGTGAATAGCGGGATGGTGTTGTCGTAGCTCTTGGACATCTTGCGCCCGTCCAGGCCCGGCAGGGTCGCCACGCTCTCCTCGATCACCGCTTCCGGCAGGGCGAAGAAGTCCTTGCCCTGGCCGAACAGGTGGTTGAAGCGCTGACCGATGTCGCGGGCCATTTCCACGTGCTGGATCTGGTCACGACCGACCGGCACCTTGTTGGCGTTGAACATCAGGATGTCCGCAGCCATCAGCACCGGGTAGCTGTACAGGCCCATGGTCACGCCGGCATCCGGGTCCTCGCCATTTTCCAGGTTCTTGTCCACCGAGGCCTTGTAGGCGTGTGCACGGTTGAGCAGGCCCTTGGCGCTGACGCAGGTCAGCAGCCAGGTCAGCTCGGGGATTTCCGGGATATCGGACTGGCGGTAGAAGGTCACCTTGTCCGGATCGAGACCGCCGGCCAGCCAGGTGGCGGCAATTTCCAGACGCGAACGCTGGATGCGCAGCGGGTCGTCGCACTTGATCAGGGCGTGGTAGTCGGCCAGGAAGTAGAACGAGTCGACACCGGGCTGCTGGCTGGCACGGATCGCCGGGCGGATGGCGCCGGCGTAGTTGCCCAGGTGCGGAGTGCCGGTGGTGGTGATACCGGTGAGAATGCGCGTGGTCATGGGTGTTCGCTTATTCAGGCTTGGCTCAGTTCGAAAGGCGCGGCAGCAGCAGATCCTTCAGATCGGTCAGCTTGCCATGGAAGAAGTGTCCGCATTCTGCCACTTTCAGCAGCTCATGGGGGCGCGACAGGCTGTCGGACCATTCGTAAACCAGCTGCGGCGCGACGACTTCGTCGGCGTCCGGCTGCACCACGGTGATCGGGCAGCGCTGCGGCAGCGGGAAATCCGCCGTCAGGCGCATGACCGCCGGGGCGATCATGAACAGCTGCTGCAGCTCTACTCCAGTGGCCTCCAGGCGGCCGGCCAGGCTGGTGGCGACAAAACCACCGAACGAGAAGCCCATCAGCACCAGCGGCAGGCCCAGATGCTTTTCGCGCAGCCAGGCCGCAGCGGCTTCGGCATCGGCCACCTCGCCAGCGCCCATGTCATGGGTACCTGCGCTCTGCCCGACGCCACGGTAGTTGAACCGCAAGGTCACGTAGCCGGCGTCACGGGCGGTGCGTTGCAAGGTCGAGACCACCTTGTTGAGCATGGTGCCGCCCTGGACCGGGTTGGGGTGGCAGATCAGCACCGCGCCACGTGCATTGGCCACGTCCAGGTACAAGGCTTCCAGCTGGCCGCTGGGGCCATCGATGAACAAGGGGGTTTCGCGGACAAGCAAGGCACTACTCCGTGACCTCGGGAGGGGTCGATTCGTCTAGATGAGGAATTCTGTTCTGATTTGCGATCGCTCGCGGTATACAGCGCAGGTCTGAGCCGTTAACGTAAAGCAAAGCCGTTTATAGAGGAAGGACTCGTGGAACTCTCGCTCCTTGTTTGGTTGTTGCCGACCCTGGCCCTGGTCATCGGTGTGGTGGTTGGGTTCGTCGTCGCTCGCCTGCTGCCCAATGCCGCGCCGAGCAGCACCCAGCGTCAACTGGATGATATCCAGAAGCGCTTCGACAGCTATCAGAACGAAGTGGTTACTCATTTCAACAGCACTGCCGTGCTGGTCAAGAAACTGACCCAAAGCTATCAGGACGTGCAGGACCACCTGGCCGAAGGCGCCAACAGCCTGGCCCTGGACGACGTCACTCGCCAACGCTTGCTGGCAGCCCTGCACTCCGAGGCAGCGCAAGGCCCACGCGACCGTTTGACCCCGCCGAAGGACGCCGAAGTGCCACGCGACTACGCGCCGAAAGCACCGAACTCGCCGGGCATGCTCGACGAGAGCTACGGGCTCAAGCGCTGATCTGCAGAAAATGACAAAGGCCTCGCAAGAGGCCTTTTTCATGGGCTGGATTCACTGGGCTCTTCGCGGGTGAACCCGCTCCCACAGGGGCGGCGCAGGTTTCAAATACTGCGCCTGACCTGTAAGCGGGTTTACCCGCGAAGAGGTCGGCCCAGGCAACCTAGCTGCAGGCCTGCAATGCCTGCTCGACATCCGCTAGCAGGTCCTCCACGTCCTCCAGCCCCACCGACAGGCGCACCAGCCCCTCCGATATCCCGTGATGGGCCCGCTCCTTCGCGGTATAGCTTGAGTGCGTCATGCTCGCCGGATGCTGCGCCAGCGACTCGGCATCGCCCAGGCTCACCGCCCGCGCAAACAGTTGCAGGGCATTCATGAATCTGCGCCCGGCCTCGATCCCCCCCTTGAGCTCGAACGCGATCATCCCGCCCGGCAAACGCATCTGCCGCTGCGCCAGCTCGTACTGGGCAAACGACGGCAAACCCGGGTAGTGAATCAGCTCCACCTGCGGCTGCCGCGCCAGAGCCTCGGCCACCTGCTGGGCATTTGCGCAATGGCGGTCCATGCGCAGGGCCAAGGTCTTGATACCGCGCATCAGCAGCGACGCATCGTGGGGTGACAGCACCGCCCCGGTCATGTCCTTCAGCCCTTCCAGGCGAATGCGGTCGACCAGCGCCTTGCGCCCCACCACCAGACCGGCAGTGATATCGCCGTGGCCACTCAGGTACTTGGTCGCCGAATGCACCACCAGGTCCGCCCCCAGCTCCAGCGGCCGCTGCAGGTAAGGCGTGCAGTAGGTGTTGTCGACCACCACATGCGCATCGTGCCCGCGCACCGCTTCGGCCACCGCGGCGATATCCACCAACTGCATGTTGGGGTTGGCCGGCGTTTCGAAGTAGATCATCCGCGTTTTGCTGTTGATCGCCGCTTTCAGGGCCTTGGCATCGTTCAGGTCGACATGGCGGATCTTCACCCCGAATTCGCCAATGCCATGGTGCAGGAAAGCAAAAGTGCAGCCGTACAATGTACGCCCGACGATCAGCTCATCACCAGGGCGCAACAGGGTCCAGATCGTCGAGGTGATGGCCCCCATGCCCGACGCCAATGCCAGCCCCGCCTCGCCGCCCTCCAGCGAGGCCATGCGCTGTTCCAGCAGGGCCAAGGTAGGGTTGGAAATGCGGCTGTAGAAATGCCCCGGCTCCTCCCCGGCGAAGCAAGCAGCACCGTATTCGACTGTGGGGAAGGCATAAGTAGCGGTCTGGTACACCGGCGGCACCAGGGCGCCACCGTGGGAAAGCGGATCGTAGCCATGGTGAATGGCCCGCGTGGAAAAACCGGTGTTGTTATGGGAGTCGCGCATGGCAACAGCCTCTTGTGGTTTGCTATAAGCTTATGCCACCGAGCTGCCCGATTTTTTCCAAAATGGCCCACGCATACGCGTGCTTGTTGGAACAAAAACAATAATTACCGGACCAGAAGGGTAAAACATGCCTTCACGCCTCGACCGTACCGACCGCGCCCTGCTCGCTGCCCTGCAGGACAACGCCCGCCTCACCGTTGCCGAACTTGCCGACCAGGTAGCGCTAACCACCTCGCCGTGCTGGCGGCGGGTCAAGTTGCTGGAGGACAACGGCTACATCACCGGCTACCAGGCCATTCTCTCGCCCAAGTCACTGGGGTTTGGCGTCACCGCGTTCGTCAGCATCATGATGGACTCGCACACCAAGGACATGGCACTGGCATTCGAACAGCGGCTGATGGAAATTCCCGAGATTGTCGCCTGCCACAACATCTCCGGGCGCTACGACTTCTTGCTTGAGATCCTGGCGCGGGATCTGGAGTCGTTTGGCGAGTTCACCCGGGAAGTGCTGCAGCGGTTGCCGGGGGTGAAGGAGATCTACTCGAGTTTTTCCTACAAGGCAGTGAAGGAACGGCGGGTGATACCGGTTTCGGAAAAACACATCTGAACGAAATGCACAGTCCGTGCGGGAACAACTGCCTTGCTCAAAATCCAAAGCTCACGCAATCCTTTGTGGGAGCGGCCTTGTGTCGCGAAAGGGCTGCGCAGCAGCCCCAGCAATTTGTGCATCAGTGCTGAGACCCGGGGGCTGCTGTGCAGCCCTTTCGCGACACAAGGCCGCTCCCACAGGAGACCCGCGCATGTATGCCGGGCATAGAAACAAAAAACCCCGCCGAGGCGGGGTTTTTCTTGCAGGCTAGCGCTTAGATCGCGCCACGCTGGCGCAGCACGTCCAGCACCTGCTTCACGCCCTCATCCACGCTCGTGGCCTGGGTATCGATCACAAGGTCGGCATCCAGCGGCACATCGTACGGGAAGCTTTCGCCCGGGATGTTGTCGCCACCAGCAGCGTACAAGCCTTGCGGGTCACGCTCACGGCAGGCCAGCGGCGAGGCCTGGACGTAAACGGTCACCAGGCGCTCCTTGCCGATCAATGCCTTGGCCTGTTCGCGGCCTTCTGCATCCGGGGCCACGAACGCGGCCAGAGTCAGCAGACCGGCTTCGTTGAACTGGCGCGCCACATGGGCGGCGCGGCGCCAGTTCTCGGTGCGGCCGGCACGGTCCTGCGGCAAGCCTTTGTTCAGGTCATGGCGCAGGTTCTGGCCGTCGAGCACGTACACTGCACGGCCCATGTCGAACAGCTTGCGCTCCACGGCGTAGGCCAGGGTGCTCTTGCCGGCGCCGGACAGGCCACTGAACAGCACGGTGGCAGGCTGCTGGCCGAAGCGCAGGGCGCGCTCTTCGGTGGCCACATGGCACAGCTTGCCATGATGGCCGGTGCTGCCGTGCGGCAGGACTGGCGGGGCGATGATCATGCCGGCGCCGACCGTGCCGTTGGTCAGCCGGTCGATGACGATGAACGCACCGGTGGTGCGGTTGCTTTCGTAACCGTCCAGGGCGATCGAGGCGTCCAGGGACACCTTGACGCGGCCGATCTCGTTCAGTTGCAGCGCGCTGGCAGCGCCCTGCTCCAGGGTGTTCACATCGACCTTGTGGGTGATGCTGGCAATCGAGCCCGGCACGTAGCTGGTGGCGCGCTTGATGTCGTATTTCTTGCCTGGGAGCATCGGCTCCTCGGCCATCCACACCAGCATGGCGTCGAACTGGTCGGTGACCGGCGGGACGTTGTCGGCATGTACCAGCAGGTCACCACGGGAGATGTCGATCTCGTCTTCCATGGTCAGGGTCACGGCCTGGCCAGGGCCTGCGTTTTCCAGCTCGCCTTCGTAGGTGACGATGGACTTGACGCGGCTGCTCTTGCCCGACGGCAGCACGACGATTTCATCGCCCTTGTGCACCACGCCGCTGGCGATGGTGCCGGCGAAACCGCGGAAGTTCAGGTTCGGACGGTTGACATACTGCACCGGGAAGCGCAGGTCGGTGAAGTTGCGGTCGGCCGACACTTCGACGGTTTCGAGGATTTCCATCAGCGTCGGGCCGGCGTACCACGGCGAACGCTCGCTGTGGTTGACCACGTTGTCGCCCTTGAGCGCCGACATCGGCACGAAGTGCAGGCTGCTCGGGGTCAGGTTGATGGCTTCGGCGAACTTCAGGTAGTCGGCCTTGATCGACTCGAAGACGTCCTGATCGAAGCCCTTGAGGTCCATCTTGTTGACCGCGACGACGATGTGCTTGATGCCCAGCAGCGAGGCAATGTAGCTGTGGCGGCGGGTCTGGGTCTGCACGCCGTAGCGGGCATCGACCAGAATGATCGCCAGGTCGCAGGTGGACGCGCCGGTAGCCATGTTGCGGGTGTACTGCTCGTGGCCCGGGGTGTCGGCAATGATGAACTTGCGCTTGGCGGTGGAGAAATAGCGGTAGGCGACATCGATGGTGATGCCCTGCTCGCGCTCGGCCTGCAGACCGTCGACCAGCAGCGCCAGGTCGACTTCCTCGCCGGTGGTGCCGACCTTTTTCGAATCGCGGGTGATAGCCTCGAGGTGGTCCTCGTAGATCATCTTCGAGTCGTGCAGCAGGCGCCCGATCAGGGTGCTCTTGCCGTCATCCACGTTGCCGCAGGTGAGAAAACGCAGCAGTTCTTTGCGCTCGTGCTGAGCCAGATAAGCGAGGATGTCTTCGCTGATCAAATCGGATTGGTGCGACATGGAGTAACCCTGAAAATTAGAAGTAGCCCTGACGTTTCTTGTCTTCCATGGAACCGGCGCCATCGTGGTCGATGACTCGGCCCTGGCGCTCGGAAGTGCGCGTCAGGAGCATTTCCTGAATGATGTCGGTGAGCGTCTCGGCTTCCGACTCGACAGCGCCCGTGAGCGGGTAGCAGCCAAGGGTACGGAAACGCACCTTTTTCTTGACGATGCGCGCTTTCTCTTCATCGGTGAGATGTTCGAGGATGCGCTCGTCGTCGATCATGATCAGAGTGCCGTTCTTCTCGATGACTTCACGCTCGGCGGCGAAGTACAGCGGCACGATCGGGATGCCTTCGAGGTAGATGTACTGCCAGATGTCCAGCTCGGTCCAGTTCGACAGCGGGAAGACGCGGATCGACTCGCCCTTGTTGACCTTGCCGTTGTACACGTTCCACAGTTCCGGGCGCTGGTTCTTCGGGTCCCAGCGGTGCTTGCTGTCACGGAACGAGTAAACGCGCTCTTTGGCCCGCGACTTCTCTTCGTCGCGGCGCGCACCACCGAAGGCGGCATCGAAACCATGCTTGTCCAGCGCCTGCTTCAGGCCCTGGGTCTTCATGATGTCGGTGTGCTTGGAGCTGCCATGGGTGAACGGGTTGATGCCCTGCGCCACACCCTCGGGGTTGACGTGGGTGATCAGCTCCAGGCCCATTTCCTCGACCATCTTGTCGCGGAAGCTGTACATCTCCTGGAATTTCCACTGGGTGTCGACGTGCATCACCGGGAACGGCAACTTGCCTGGGAAAAAGGCCTTGCGCGCCAGGTGCAGCATCACGGCGGAATCCTTGCCGATCGAGTACAGCATCACCGGGTTGTCGAACTCGGCGGCCACCTCGCGGATGATGTGGATGCTCTCCGCCTCCAGCTGTTTCAAGTGCGTCAGTTTGTCGACCATGGCTACTCACGAAAAACGATCTTATGGACGGCCTGCGGGCCGTGTTCGAGCGAGCCACTTTATCACAGCGGCTGCTTCTATTTAGGAGGCCGGCTAGATCGAAAAAGTCTAACGATATGACTGCGGGTTTGGGCCAGCAGGCCTGGCCTATTCGCGGGTAAACCCGCTCCCACAGGGATCCCGCAGGCCTGGGATCAACACTGTCCCTGTGGGAGCGGGTTTACCCGCGAAGAAGGCGACGCCGATGTCAGATCGGGTTCGGGCAATCGATGAACAGGTGCTCCACGGCAAAGCGCCGCGCCAGGTATTCACCCAGCGCCTGCACCCCATACCGCTCGGTGGCATGGTGCCCGGCGGCAATGAAGCTGACGCCATTCTCGCGGGCGCTATGGTAGGTCTGTTCCGACGCCTCGCCGGTCAGGTACAGGTCCACCCCGGCCGCAATCGCCGTGTCGATGTAGCCCTGCCCGCCCCCGGTACACCAGCCGACCCGCCGGATCATCTGCTCACCTTCGACCAGCAGAGGCTCACGCCCCAGCACCTCCCGCACCCGCCGGGCGAAATCGAGCGCGGTCATCGGCTCGGCCAGCGAGCCGACCAGGCCGACCACCTTGGGGTTCTCCGGGTCCAGCGGCCCTTCGACGGTGATGTCCAACTGCCGTGCCAGCTGCACGTTGTTGCCCACATCCGGGTGAGCGTCCAGCGGCAGATGAAACGCGAGCAGGCTGATATCGTTGTTCAGCAGCGTTTTCAGCCGGCGCTGCCGGATACCGGTGATGCAAGGGTTCTCTCCCTTCCAGAAGTAGCCATGGTGCACCAGCACCAGGTCGGCCTCGGCTTCGACTGCCGCATCCAGCAACGCCTGGCTGGCGGTAACGCCGCTGACGATGCGGCTGACCTGCGGCCGGCCTTCGACCTGCAGGCCGTTGGGGCAATAATCCTGGATCTTCGCGCTGCCCAGGTAACGCTCGGCTTCCTCGACCAGGGTGTTCAGAGCGACGGCCATGAAAATCTCCTCGAAATCTGCGTTTTTCTCGGGCACAACGCCCATGCAACGCCCGTATAATGCCGGCCATTATGGGCCGTCGCCGGCACTGGGGGAACCGGTGTATGATCGCGCGCGCTCATGCCCACCGCACGGTCACCATCCCCGGCTCTTTCCAGGATTCATTCATGTTCAAGGCTTTGCGTTATTTTGGCTGGCCCCTGCTTACCGGCGTACTGATCGCCATGCTGATCATCCAGCGCTTCCCGGAGTGGGTCGGCCTGCCCAGCCAGGACGTCAACCTGCAACAGGCACCGCAGACCACGCGGATCATGCAGGGCCCGGTATCCTATGCCGACGCGGTAACCCTGGCCGCCCCGGCGGTGGTCAACCTGTACACCACCAAGGTGGTGAACAAGAGCGCCCACCCGCTGTTCGAGGACCCGCAGTTCCGCCGTTTCTTCGGCGACAACCTGCCCAAGCAGCGCCGCTGGGAGTCGAGCCTGGGCTCGGCGGTGATCATGAGCCCCGAGGGTTACCTGCTGACCAATAACCACGTCACCAGCGGCGCCGACCAGATCGTCGTGGCCCTGAAGGATGGCCGCGAGACATTGGCCCGGGTCATCGGCAGCGACCCGGAAACCGACCTGGCGGTGCTGAAAATCGACCTGAAGAGCCTGCCGGCGATCACCATCGGCCGCTCCGACAACATTCACATCGGCGACGTGTCGCTGGCCATCGGCAACCCGTTCGGGGTCGGCCAGACCGTGACCATGGGTATTATCAGCGCCACTGGCCGCAACCAGCTGGGCCTGAACAACTACGAAGATTTCATCCAGACCGACGCGGCGATCAACCCGGGTAACTCCGGCGGTGCGCTTGTGGATGCCAACGGCAACCTGATCGGCATCAACACGGCGATCTTCTCCAAGTCCGGCGGTTCGCAAGGTATCGGCTTCGCCATCCCGGTGAAACTGGCACTGGAGGTGATGAAGTCGATCATCGAGCACGGCCAGGTGATCCGTGGCTGGCTGGGCATCGAAGTACAGCCACTGAGCCAGGAACTGGCCGAATCGTTCGGCATGAAGGACCGCCCGGGCATCGTGGTGGCGGGCATCTTCCGCGAAGGGCCGGCGGCAAAGGCCGGGCTGCAGCTGGGTGACGTGATCTTGAGCATCAACGGCGAGCCGGCCGGTGATGGGCGCAAGTCGATGAACCAGGTGGCGCGGATCAAGCCCAACGAGAAGATCACCATCGAGGTGATGCGCAATGGGCAGCAGTTGAAGCTGATCGCCGAGGTGGGCCTGCGGCCGCCACCGGCGCCGGCAGTCGCCAAGGAAGAGAAGTAAGGCTGCGATCTGGTCTCTGGGGGGCTGCTTCGCAGCCCATTCGCAGCACAAGGCTGCTCCTACAGGAGATCGCATTTCCCTTGTAGGAGCAGCCTTGTGCTGCGAATGGGCCGCAAAGCGGCCCCCGGCTACATCAATGCAGGATCTGGCTCAGGAACAACTTGGTCCGGTCACTGCGTGGCCGGTCGAAGAAGTCATCCGGCGCTGCCTGCTCGACGATCTCGCCCTTGTCCATGAAGATCACCCGGTTCGCCACGGTCCGGGCAAAGCCCATCTCGTGGGTCACGCAGAGCATGGTCATGCCATCCTCGGCCAGGCCCACCATGGTATCGAGCACTTCCTTGACCATTTCCGGGTCCAGCGCCGAGGTCGGTTCGTCGAACAGCATGATCTTCGGTTTCATGCACAACGCGCGGGCAATCGCCACACGCTGCTGCTGACCACCGGACAACTGCCCCGGGTACTTGTGCGCCTGCTCCGGAATACGCACCCGCTCCAGGTAGTGCATGGCGATTTCCTCGGCCTTGCGCCGCGGCATCTTGCGCACCCACATCGGCGCCAGGGTGCAGTTTTCCAGGATGCTCAGGTGCGGGAACAGGTTGAAGTGCTGGAACACCATGCCCACTTCGCGGCGGATGGCCTCGATCTGCTTGAGGTCGTTGGTCAGCTCCACACCATCGACCACGATGCGCCCCTGCTGGTGCTCTTCAAGGCGGTTGAGGCAACGGATGGTGGTGGACTTGCCAGAGCCGGACGGCCCGCACAGCACGATGCGCTCGCCCTGGCGCACGTTCAGGTTGATGTCCTTGAGCACATGGAACTGGCCGTACCACTTGTTCACGCCCTGCATCTGGATGATGCCTTCGGGGCCGGCAGGCTGCTTGATCGCTTCACTCATTTCGAAACTCCTAACGCTTGTGGCCAGTGTCCAGCTTGCGCTCCAGATGCATGGAGTAGCGGGACATACCGAAACAGAAAATCCAGAAAACCAGGGCGGCGAACACATAGCCCTCGGTAGCCATGCCCAGCCAGGCCGGGTCGGCGGCGGCTTGCTTGACGCTGTTCAGCAGGTCGAACAGGCCGATGATGATCACCAGGCTGGTGTCCTTGAACAGGGCAATGAAGGTGTTGACGATGCCGGGGATCACCAGCTTGAGCGCCTGCGGCAGAATCACCAGGCCCATCGCCCGCCAGTAGCCAAGGCCCATGGCCGCGGCAGCTTCGTACTGGCCCTTGGGGATGGCCTGGAGGCCGCCACGCACCACCTCGGCGATATACGCCGACTGGAACAGGATCACGCCGATCATCGCCCGCAGCAGCTTGTCGAAGCTCATGCCCTCAGGCAGGAACAACGGCAGCATCACCGATGACATGAACAGCACGGTGATCAGCGGCACGCCGCGCCAGAACTCGATGAAGGTCACGCACACCACCTTCACCGCAGGCATTTTCGAGCGCCGCCCCAGGGCCAGCAGGATTCCCAGCGGCAATGCGCCGACAATGCCCACGGTGGCAATCACCAGGGTCAGCATCAGCCCGCCCCACTGGCTGGTAGGTACGCTTTCCAGGCCCAGCATGCCCCCGTGCAGCAGGGTGTAGGCAAGCAGCGGGTACACCACCAGGAAGCCAAGGCCGTAGAAGGCCTTGCGTGGGAAGCGTTTGATGAACAGCGGGGCGGCGCCAAGCACGGCAAGCCACACGGTCAGGTCCACGCGCCAGCGCAACTCGGCCGGGTAGTAGCCGTACATGAACTGGCCGAAACGCTGCTGCACGAACACCCAGCAGGCGCCCTCCTTGGTGCAGTCGGCGCGGGTGGTGCCGACCCAGTTGGCATCAAGCAACGCCCACTGCAGCAGCGGCGGCACGATCAGCCAAACCAGGTAGATGGCAAACAGGGTCAGCAGCGTATTGAGCCAGCTGGAGAACAGATTGGCACGCATCCATGCGAGCACGCCGACGGTTTTCACCGGTGGCGGCATGTCGGGTTTGAAAACATGGGCATTCACTGGCGTATCCTCACCGCTCGATCAGCGCAATGCGCTTGTTGTACCAGTTCATCAGCAGCGAAATGCTGATGCTGATGGCGAGATAGACACTCATGGTGATGGCGATCACCTCGATGGCCTGGCCGGTCTGGTTGAGCACGGTACCGGCGAACAGCGAGACCATCTCCGGGTAGCCGATACCGGCCGCCAGCGACGAGTTCTTCGCCAGGTTCAGGTACTGGCTGGTCAGCGGCGGAATGATCACCCGCAGTGCCTGGGGGATGATCACCTTGCGCAGGGTCGGCCCCTCGCGCAGGCCCAGCGAACGCGCGGCCTCGGTCTGGCCATGGCTGACCGAACGGATACCGGAGCGCACGATCTCGGCGATGAACGCAGCGGTGTAGATGGTCAACGCCAGGGTCAGCGCCAGCAGCTCGGGAATCAGTACCCAGCCACCGACGAAGTTGAATCCTTTCAATTGCGGCACTTCCCAGTGCACCGGGCTGCCGAACAGCAGTGCGCAAACGCCTGGGATGGCGATGAACAGCGCCAGCCCCACCCAGAACTTGTGGAATGGCTCGCCCGTCTCGTCGAAGCGCTTGTTGGCATAACGCACCATCACCACGATGGCCAGCAGCGCCAGGACCAGGGCCACGACGAACGGCCAGAAGCCTTCGGCCATGGACGCGCCGGGCATGTTCAGGCCCCGGTTGCTGATGAAGAAGGTGTCGTCGATATTGATGCTGCCCCGCGGTCCCGGCAGGGTCAGGAACACGGCGAAGTACCAGAACAGGATCTGCAACAACGGCGGAATGTTGCGGAAGGTTTCCACATACACGGTCGCCAGCTTGTTGATCATCCAGTTCGGCGACAACCGCGCCACACCGATGATGAAGCCAAGGATGGTCGCCAGCACCACGCCGATGAACGTCACCAGCAAGGTGTTGAGCAGGCCGATGACGAACACCCGCGCATAGCTGTCTGATTCCACGTAGGGGATCAGGTGCTGGGCGATGCCGAAGCCGGCACTGCGGTCGAGAAAGTCGAAGCCCGAGGTGATACCCCGGTGTTGCAGGTTGGCTTGCGTGTTGTGGAACAGATACCAGCCCAGACCGACCACGAAGACTATCGTGAGAATCTGGAACAGCCACGCGCGCACACGTGGATCGCTCAGGGATAAACCCTTTTGTGCGCCGATTCGATTTTGCATGAAGTGCCCCGGAAAGTAGGGTTCCGAACAGCCTGCGGCGGCGGGATGCCGCCGCAGGGTGCAGCCATCAGCGCACAGGTGGCGCGTACTGGATGCCGCCGTTGTTCCACAGGGCGTTCATGCCACGGTCGATCTTCAGGTCGGTGCTCTGGCCCAGGTTCTTCTCGAACACTTCGCCGTAGTTACCGACTTGCTTCACGATTTGCACTACCCAGTCCTTGGGCAGCTTGAGGTCCTTGCCGTACTCGCCATCCGCGCCCAGCAGGCGGGCGACGTCCGGGTTCTTGGTGCTTTTGGCTTCGGCCTCGACATTCTTCGAGGTGATGCCCGCCTCTTCGGCGTTGAGCATGGCGAACAGGGTCCACTTGACGATGCTGAACCATTCTTCGTCGCCTTTACGCACCACCGGGCCCAGCGGTTCCTTGGAGATGGTTTCCGGCAGTACCACGTACTCGGTCGGCGCGGCCAACTTGGAGCGCTGGGCGAACAACTGCGACTTGTCGGAGGTCAGCACGTCGCAACGGCCCGATTCCAGCGACTTGGCACTTTCATCCGAGGTGTCGAAGGTGATCGGGGTGTACTTCAGGCCATTGGCGCGGAAGTAGTCCGACACATTCAGCTCGGTGGTGGTACCGGCCTGGATGCAGATGGTCGCGCCATCGAGTTCCTTGGCGCTGGATACACCCAGCTTTTTGTTGGCCAGGAAGCCAACGCCGTCGTAGTAGGTAACACCGGCGAATACCAGGCCCATGCCGGCATCACGCGAGCTGGTCCAGGTGGTGTTGCGCGACAGCACGTCGACTTCGCCCGACTGCAGGGCGGTGAAACGTTCCTTGGCGTTGAGCTGGCTGAACTTGACCTTGGTGGCGTCGCCGAACACGGCGGCGGCCACAGCGCGACACACGTCGGCGTCGATGCCAACGATCTTGCCCTGCGCATCAGGTACCGAGAAGCCTGGAAGACCGTCGCTCACGCCACACTGGACGAAGCCCTTCTTCTTTACCGCATCCAGGGTGGCGCCGGCCTGGGCGTTGCTCACGGCGCCCAGCGCGGCGGCAGCGGTCAGGACTGCCAGGGTGGTTTTCAACATCTTCATTCACAACCTCCAAATCGCTCTTGTTGTATCGAGCCGGAATTGCACCGCACCCTTTTGAGGCGTATCCGACCCGTATTGGCTTGTTATTGGGTCAATGGCGCAATGGACTGTTCTGTGACAGCCTTCGCGTGCAAAGGGTGTTACCGTCACGGCCTGCCCTTTGCATCATTGGGTGAATTGCAAAGCGCGTACCAAAATTTGCGGCTGTAGCGTTTAAGCGCTCGTCAAGTAGGGAAAGTTGTATCGTTGCGACATTCTTTTTCCGACAATCATTTCCAGCGCCTTCTTTTCACGCACGCCATAACAAGACCCGCACACTTTCGGAGCAGTCATGACCAACCCACTGATTCTCGAACCGCAGAAAACCGCAGACGCCTGTGTGATCTGGTTGCACGGCCTGGGTGCCGACCGTTACGACTTCCTACCAGTGGCCGAATTCATGCAGGAACGCCTGCTCAGCACCCGTTTCGTCATGCCCCAGGCTCCCACCCGCCCGGTAACCATCAACGGCGGCTACGCCATGCCCAGCTGGTACGACATCAAGGCCATGACCCCGGCCCGCGCCATCGACGAGGCGCAGCTGGAGGAATCGGCCGAACAGGTCATTAGCCTGATCAAGGCCGAGCAGGCCAAAGGCATCAGCCTGTCGCGGATTTTCCTGGCTGGCTTCTCCCAGGGTGGCGCGGTGGTTCTGCACACTGCCTATATAAAGTGGCAAGAAGCGCTGGGTGGCGTGATCGCCTTGTCCACCTACGCCCCCACCTTCAACGACCAGCATCAGTTGAGCGCCTGCCAGCAACGCACCCCGGCCCTGTGCCTGCATGGTGTGCACGACCCGGTGGTGATCCCTTCCATGGGCCGCACCGCCTTCGAGTACCTCAATACCTGGGGCGTTGCCGCCCGCTGGCACGAATACCCGATGGAACACGAAGTGGTGGTGGAAGAGTTGAGCGACATCCACGACTGGCTGAGCAAGCAATTGCAATAAGCCAGGGCTGTCTGTAGTTGTAAGGCTATTCCACTACGCCGCGCCTGAATCTTGCATTACACTGCCCGGCGTACATTCCTTAACCAGTTGATGAGACGATCGTGCTCAAGGCACTCAAGAAAATTTTCGGCAAGGGAGACGCCGCGCCACAGGCCGTCGCTCCTGCTGCCAGCGTGACGCCCCCTGCGCCCGCACCCGCCAGCGAGGCCCGGCCTGCGGAAAAACCGGCCGCACCACGCGCCACCCCCACTCCCCAGGCCGAACAGCCTGCCGCCGTTACGCCAGCCGCCGACAAGCCGGCCAAGGACAAACCGCGTCGCGAGCGCAAGCCCAAGCCGCAGGCCAGCCTGTGGAAACCGGAAGACTTCGTGGTCGAGCCACAGGAAGGCAAGACCCGCTTCCACGACTTCAAGCTGTCCAACGAACTGATGCATGCCATCCACGACCTGGGCTTCCCGTACTGCACGCCTATCCAGGCACAGGTGCTGGGTTACACCCTGCGCGGTCAGGACGCCATCGGCCGGGCCCAGACCGGTACCGGCAAGACTGCGGCGTTCCTGATCTCGATCATTTCCCAGCTGCAGCAGACGCCGCCGCCGAAGGAACGCTACATGGGCGAGCCACGTGCGCTGATCATCGCGCCCACCCGTGAGCTGGTGGTACAGATCGCCAAGGACGCCATCGCCCTGACCAAGTACACCGGCCTGAACGTGATGAGCTTCGTCGGCGGAATGGACTTCGACAAGCAGCTCAAGGCCCTGGAAGCGCGCCATTGCGACATCCTGGTGGCCACTCCGGGGCGCCTGCTGGACTTCAACCAGCGCGGTGAGGTGCACCTGGACATGGTCGAAGTGATGGTGCTGGACGAAGCCGACCGCATGCTCGACATGGGCTTCATCCCCCAGGTGCGCCAGATCATTCGCCAGACGCCGCCGAAAAGCGAGCGCCAGACCCTGCTGTTCTCCGCCACCTTCACCGACGACGTGATGAACCTGGCCAAGCAGTGGACCACCAACCCGGCCATCGTCGAGATCGAGCCGGAGAACGTTGCCAGCGAAACGGTGGAGCAGCACGTCTATGCGGTGGCCGGCAGCGACAAGTACAAGCTGCTGTACAACCTGGTGACCCAGAACAAGTGGGAACGGGTGATGGTGTTCGCCAACCGCAAGGACGAAGTGCGGCGCATCGAGGAAAAACTGGTGCGCGACGGCATCAATGCCGCGCAGTTGTCGGGTGACGTGCCGCAGCACAAGCGTATCCGTACCCTGGAGAACTTCCGCGAAGGGCGCATCACCGTGCTGGTGGCCACCGACGTGGCGGGGCGGGGCATTCATATCGATGGCATCAGCCACGTGATCAACTTCACCCTGCCGGAAGACCCGGACGACTACGTGCACCGCATTGGCCGGACAGGCCGTGCTGGCACCAGTGGTGTGTCGATCAGCTTTGCCGGTGAGGATGACTCGTACCAGCTGCCAGCGATCGAAGAGCTGCTGGGGCGCAAGATCAAGTGTGAAATGCCGCCGGATGAGCTGCTGAAGCCGGTGCCGCGCAAGCATCATTGACCTGTGCCGGCCTCTTCGCGGGTGAACCCGCTCCCACAGGTACTGCACAGCTTTCAAAACCTGTGATGCACCTGTGGGAGCGGGTTCACCCGCGAACCGGGGCTTCGCCCCGGCCATCAAACAAGGATCTACCAGCGCTCCGCCGCATCCTGATCACTCTGTTTCCCTTCCACCCACCGTGCCCCTTCCTGGGTATTTTCCTTCTTCCAGAACGGCGCCCGCGTCTTCAGATAGTCCATGATGAAGTTGCAGGCATCGAACGCCGCCTGCCGATGGGCACTGGCCACGCCGACGAACACGATCGGCTCACCCGGCTCGAGCGCACCGATGCGGTGCAGCACCTCCACCTTGAGCAACGGCCAGCGCTGCTCTGCCTCCACCACGATCTTGGCCAAGGCCTTTTCGGTCATGCCCGGATAGTGCTCGAGGAACATCCCCGCCACCTCGCGGCCATCGTTGAAATCCCGCACGTAGCCGACAAAACCGACCACCGCGCCCACACCGACATTGGCCGCGTGCATGGCATTGGTCTCGGCTCCCGGGTCGAACGCACCTTCCTGGACTCGCACAGCCATGTTCAGCCTCCGGTCACCGGCGGGAAGAACGCCACTTCATCGCCCTCTTCCAGCGGCTCATCGAGCTTGCACAGTTCTTCGTTGCGCGCACACATCAGGTTCTGCTCGGCCAGCACTTCATACTGCCCACCCTTGGCCACCAAGGCCTGGCGCACATCGTCGAGCACCTTGAACGCACCCTCCACCCGCTCGGCATCCACGCCCAACAATTCGCGGTAACGGGCGAAGTACATCACCTTGACCTTCATCACGCCTCCACCTTGTAGTGGCCACTCTTGCCGCCGAGTTTTTCCAGCAGGCGCACCTGCTCGATGACCATACCTTTATCCACAGCCTTGCACATGTCATAGATCGTCAGCGCAGCCACGCTGGCGGCGGTCAGCGCCTCCATCTCCACGCCGGTCTGCCCGGCCAGCTTGCAGCGGGCGACGATACGCACGGCGTCCTGCCCCTCGGCACTCAGCTCGACCTTGACACTGGTCAGCATCAGCGGGTGGCACAGCGGGATCAGTTCGCTGGTCTTCTTCGCCGCCTGGATCCCGGCAATGCGCGCCACGGCGAACACGTCGCCCTTGGGGTGTTCACCGTCGACGATCATCTGCAAGGTCTGCGGCAACATGCGCACCCGCGCCTCGGCGGTGGCCTCACGCTCGGTCACGGCCTTTTCAGTGACGTCGACCATGTTGGCCCGCCCCTGGGAATCAAGATGTGTCAGCACTGCTCTGCTCCTGTGAAGGGAACTCGCAGTGTAAACCTGTGAGTCAGGTTTGAGCAGAGGGGCGTCAACCGTGCCCGCGAAAAAGCCGGGCGGCGGACCGCCCGGCGGAGAGGGTTACAGATGCGACTCGGCGTACTCGGCCAGCACCGAGCGTGGCACGCCCTGCAGGGTGATGTGCACGCCATGGGGGAAGTCCTTGAAGCGCTCGGTCAGGTAGGTCAGGCCAGAGCTGGTCGCGGACAGGTAGGGGGTATCGATCTGCGCCAGGTTGCCCAGGCAGACCACCTTGGACCCGGAGCCGGCACGGGTGATGATGGTTTTCATCTGGTGCGGCGTCAGGTTCTGGCACTCGTCGATCAGGATCAGGCTCTGCTGGAAGCTACGGCCACGGATGTAGTTCAGCGACTTGAACTGCAACGGCACGCGCTCGAGGATGTACTCGACGCTGCCATGGGTGCTTTCGTCATCCATGTGCAAGGCTTCGAGGTTGTCGGTGATGGCGCCCAGCCAAGGTTCCATCTTCTCGGCCTCGGTGCCCGGCAGGAAGCCGATCTCCTGGTCCAGCCCCTGCACACTGCGGGTGGCGATGATGCGCCGGTAGCGCTTGCTTACCATGGTCTGTTCGATGGCTGCGGCCAGGGCCAGGATGGTCTTGCCGGAACCGGCGGCGCCGGTCAGGTTGACCAGGTGGATATCCGGGTCAAGCAGGGCGAACAACGCCAGGCTCTGGTGGATGTCCCGCGGTTTCAAGCCCCAGGCTTCCTGATGCAGCAGCGGTTCCTGGTGCAGGTCCAGCAACAGCAGTTCGTCGTTTCGGATACCCTTGATCCAGCCGACGAAGCCCTGTTCATCGATGATGAACTCGTTGACGTGAACCGCCGGCAGGTTGTCGATCAATTGCACGCGGTGCCAGGTGCGGCCGCGCTCCTGGCGGGTATCGACCTTGCTCACCCGGTCCCAGAACGAGCCGGTGACCGAATGGTAGCCCTTGGACAGCAAGGACACGTCATCGACCAGTTGGTCGGTGCTGTAGTCCTCGGCCGCGATGCCACAGGCACGTGCCTTCAGGCGCATGTTGATGTCTTTGGTGACCAGCACAACATCCAGGTCGGTGCGCCGGGCCCGTACTTCGAGCAGCTGGTTGATGATGATGTTGTCGTTGAGGTTTTCCGGCAGCAGCTTGTTCGGCTCGTTGCGCGGAGTCATCAGGATGGACAGGAAGCCCTTGGGCCCGCTCTTGCCACGCTGGATCGGCACACCCTGCTCGACATCGCTGGGCGAGGCGTCACCAAGGGTCTGGTCGATCAGGCGAATGGCCTGGCGGCATTCGGCGGCGATGGTCTGTTTGCCGGTCTTGAGCTTGTCGAGTTCCTCCAGCACCGTCATCGGGATGGCGACATGGTGCTCCTCGAAGTTCAGTAACGCGTTGGGGTCGTGAATCAGGACGTTGGTATCGAGCACATACAGGATAGGCTTGCTGGAGGAAGGGTTGCGTCCTTGGTCATCCATACTCGGTCACCTTATGTCGAAGCCACACGGCGTGGTCTGTTACGCCGCAGAGTGACTGCCGCTGTCCCCGTATCCGCGTTGTTACGGGCGGGAAGCGAACCTGGCTAGGTGGGCCTGGATGACGCCACCTGTGCTGCAGGAATCGGCTGTCTGGTTTCTTCATACCGCAAAAATGATGACTAAAAAAAGTCTTTTTACGCGTAGGTGAAGTTTATTTTTCCAAATGACGAACAGGGGTTGGCGAGGGGGCGCGTGAGGACTACAGTCAAAAATCAGGCTGCCATTGCAGGGGCTATCGCCAGCAAGCCATGCACGGTACCTGTGGGAGCCGGCTTGCCGGCGATGGGCGGCGCAGCAGCCCCCTCTCACTCCCGGTTGGCATATCCCTGGCAGTCTCCCCAACCAATCCCGCTCTGCGCCGTATTGCGCAACAACCACTCCACCGCCGGCTGCGCCTTGGGCAGGCTGTCATGGAACTGGATCACGCCCTTGCGCCACAGCAGCATCAAGGTCAGCACCCGCTGGGCAGAGGCCTCGGCGCTCAGTGCGCCATCATCCTGGGCATCGATGTCCCACAACGACACTTGCAACTGCTGGCTGGCCATGAACGCCTCGCCATCGGCCCGGCGCTGCCCGTAGGGCGGCCGAAACAACGGTACATACTGCTCCGGCAAGTCGGCCTGCACCCGAGCCTGGCTGCGCCGCAATGAATCCTGCCAGTCTGTCCACTGCGCATGGGAGCGGTACTCCCAACCCTGAACCCCCACGCAATGCCCACGATAGAGCTGGCGCAAGGCATCTGCCGCACCGGCGTCGCGGCGTTGCTGCAGGCGGTTGCCGAGCACGAAGAACGTGCCTTCAAGCTTTTGCCGGCGCAGATAATCAGCCAGCAGATCGGTACTGCCGCCATCCGGCCCGGGCCCGCCGACGAAGGTCAGCAGGAACATGCGGTCGTTCAGTTCATCCCCATTGCGCTCGCGTGAGGACAACCGCTCCACCTCGCTGCTGGTCTGTGGCAGCAACGCAACCTTGCGCAGTTGTTCGTCCAGGTACCGCGCATGGAACTGGTGGCTCGGCTCGATCCAGCCCGTGTAGAACGTGCCGACATCGGCGGCGAACGTCGCTGCCTGTGTGCGCAACTCAGCCATCGACGTAACCGGATAGCAGAACGACGCATCCTGTTCGCAACTGCGCTGCGCCTGTTGATAACCTTCCCACAACCGCTGCCACATGCGCGCCCGCACCAGGCGCACCTTCTGCAGGTTGACCTGCCGTAGCCCCAAGCGTGCCGCCAGCGCCGCGTCGTCCAGCAGTTCGCTTTCATGCAGCACCTGGGCGAACGAGAGGATCTCGGCCCGCGAGGCCACATCGAACAACGCCGGGCTGTCCAGCTTTTCGGGCCACAGGCTGCGGTCCAGGCTCACCTGGGTTGAAGGGGCGGCTTGCGCGGCCAGGCTCAGCAGAGCGGCCAGCAAGGCAGAGGCAATACGCACGGTTGAAGCTCCGCAACGGCGAAACGCGCACTATAGCCTCTGCACTGGCCATGGTCTGTGACTATCGTCGCCATAGTTTGGACTTGCACCGCCCAGCCCGTAGAATTCCCGGCCTACGATGCCAGGAGCCGACCCGATGCTGACGGTGATATCACCCGCCAAGACCCTCGACTACGAAACCCCGCCGGTGACCGAGCGTTTCACCCTGCCCCAGTACCTGGACGACTCTCAGGAGCTGATCCAGCAGTTGCGCGACCTGTCGCCAGCGCAGATCAGCGAACTGATGCACCTGTCCGACAAGCTCGCCGGCCTGAATGCCGCGCGCTTCGGCAGCTGGACCCCGGACTTCACCCCGGCCAATGCCAAGCAAGCGCTGCTGGCGTTCAAGGGTGACGTGTATACCGGCCTCGACGCCGAAAGCCTGGGCGAGGACGATTTCAGCTATGCCCAGCAGCACTTGCGCATGCTTTCGGGCCTGTATGGCCTGCTGCGCCCGCTCGACCTGATGCAACCTTACCGCCTGGAAATGGGCACCAAGCTGGCCAACGCCCGCGGCAAGGACCTGTACGCTTTCTGGGGCACACGCATCAGCGAATGGCTGAACCAGGCCTTGGCCGAACAGGGCGATGACGTGCTGCTGAACCTGGCCAGCAACGAGTATTTCAGCGCGGTGAAACGCAGTGCGCTCAAGGCCCGGGTGATCAACGTCGACTTCAAGGACCTGAAGAACGGCCAATACAAGATCATCAGCTTCTACGCCAAGAAAGCCCGCGGCATGATGAGCCGCTTCGTGATCCAGCAGCGCATCAGCGACCCGGAGCAGCTCAAGCAGTTCGATGTGCAGGGGTACTACTACAGTGCCGAACAGTCGAAGCCGGACCACCTGGTGTTCCTGCGGGATCATCCTTCCGAGTGATCCTGTCACGCCCCCTTCGCGGCTAAAGCCGCTCCCACATGTACTTCACTGAACTCAAGATCAGTGCAAAACCTGTGGGAGCGGCTTTAGCCGCGAAGAGGCCAGCAGCCATTACGCACCTCCCCTGCCCTGCAACAGGGCACGCTTCATATCGCCATCACGCCACAAATCCGACGCCAAAAAATCGACATACCGCAACTTATAGCCAAACGCCATAAGACCGTTCGTAGCTTTTTTGACGAATTTTTCAAAATATTTTTCGATGCTGGCATAAAAATATCTCGCAACAGTTTCGCCCTTTATATATCGGAGCAAAACCCCCGAGTGCTATCAGATTGAAATTGTCCGCCACTGAAAAAATATTTAGAAATCTTTCATCCACGCCGAACCCACCCCGGAACTTCTGCTACGACGAATCGCTCATAGTGCCGTAACGATTTTCCTGCCCTTGGGCTGTGAGAAATGACTTACAGATGACAACGGCAGGTATCTACTACTAGCCCCAACAACTTCGACAGGTATGACGGGAACCCCCGAAAACCCTGTCCATGCAGGAGAGAAGCGTCCCTTTCAATTCGTCCTAGTGGTTGATTTCAAAGGATTTTTCCACTTGAAAAAACAAGCACAGCAAAGCGCCACGTAGCGCATTGCAATAAAGACGGCTGCATTCCAGGGCACGTTTTTTAATTAATGGCTTTTTACTGCCACGTTTGAGTGCATAATTTTTTGCGCTCCGGATTTATTTTGCCTGCGCTCGGCGAAGTGTGCATTTCGCCATGGATCCGTGCGCCCGAAAACTGTTGTTAATCAACCCAGTCCGGCTCTCTCCGGAGGTGCCGGCGTGATAAACACATGAGGTGATAGCGATGCGTATCAGCATCTTTGGTTTGGGTTATGTGGGTGCAGTCTGTGCTGGCTGCCTGACGGCGCGAGGCCATGAAGTGATCGGTGTGGATGTATCCAGCACCAAGATCGACCTGATCAATCAGGGCAAGTCGCCCATCGTCGAACCTGGCCTGGAAGCACTGCTGCAACAGGGCATCGCCAACGGCCGCCTGCGCGGTACTACCGATTTCGCCGAAGCCATTCGTGCCAGCGACGTATCGATGATCTGCGTGGGAACCCCAAGCAAGAAGAACGGCGACCTGGGCCTTGAGTACATCGAGTCGGTGTGCCGCGAAATCGGCTACGTGCTGCGTGACAGCGAGCGCCGCCACACCATCGTGGTACGCAGCACCGTGCTGCCGGGCACCGTGAAGAACGTGGTGATCCCGATCCTCGAAGACTGCTCGGGCAAGAAAGCCGGCGTCGACTTCGGCGTCGCGGTCAACCCGGAATTCCTGCGTGAAAGCACCGCGATCAAGGACTACGACCAGCCACCGATGACCGTCATCGGCGAACTGGACAGCGCCAGCGGCGACATCTTGCAGGCCCTGTACGAAGAGCTCGACGCGCCGATCATCCGCAAGCCGATCGAAGTGGCCGAGATGATCAAGTACACCTGCAACGTGTGGCACGCCACCAAGGTCACCTTCGCCAACGAGATCGGCAACATTGCCAAGGCCGTAGGCGTGGATGGCCGTGACGTGATGGACGTGGTCTGCCAGGACAAAGTGCTGAACCTGTCCCAGTACTACATGCGCCCTGGCTTCGCCTTCGGCGGCTCGTGCCTGCCCAAGGATGTGCGCGCCCTCACCTATCGCGCCGCCAGCCTCGATGTACGCGCACCGCTGCTCGACTCGCTGATGCGCAGCAACGAATCGCAGGTGCAGAACGCCTTCGAGCTGATCGAAGCCCACGACAAGCGCAAGGTCGCCCTGCTCGGCCTGAGCTTCAAGGCCGGCACCGACGACCTTCGTGAAAGCCCGCTGGTGGAACTGGCCGAACGCCTGATCGGCAAGGGCTACCAGCTGGATATCTACGACGACAACGTCCAGTACGCCCGCGTCCACGGCGCCAACAAGGACTACATCGAATCGAAGATCCCGCACGTGTCGTCGCTGCTCAACGCCGACTTCCAGAAGGTGATCGACAACGCCGACGTCATCGTCCTGGGCAACCGTGACGAGCAGTTCCGTGCACTGGCCCAACAAGCGCCGGCCGGCAAGCACGTGATCGACCTGGTCGGTTTCATGAGCAAACCGACCTGCGCCACCAGCCGCACCGAAGGCATCTGCTGGTAAGTGCTGGCCGGGCAGCGGGGGCCTCCCCACCCCCGCTGCCCACCTTTTCCCGAATTCTCGACGGATGCTGAACATGCAAAGGATCCAGACAGTGCTGTTGCAGTGCGCCGGTTGGCTGCTCTACGTGAGTCTGCTCATGCTGATCGCCCTGGCCCTGCCAGCCGATATCTTCGACTCGCAGTCGAAGCACTTCATCTTCCTGGTCGGCGCAGTCGGCATCTGGCGCTACTCCATGGGCGCCACCCATTTCATCCGCGGCATGATCTTCCTCTACGGCGTATACCCGTACCTGCGCCGCAAGGTTCAGAAAATGGGCAAGGACGCCGACCCGTCCCATGTGTATCTGATGGTGACCAGCTTTCGCATCGAAGCTCTCACCACCGCCCAGGTGTACAGCTCGGTGATCCGCGAGGCGATCAACTGTGGCTTCCCCACCACCGTGGTCTGCTCGCTGGTGGAGATGTCGGACGAACTGCTGGTGAAAAGCCTGTGGGCCAAATACAACCCGCCAGCCCACGTGAAGCTGGACATCGTGCGCATCGCCGGTACCGGCAAGCGTGACGGCCTGGCCTACGGTTTCCGTGCGATCTCGCGCATGCTGCCGGACGAGAACGCCGTGGTGGCGGTAATCGACGGTGACACCGTGCTGGGCGATGGCGTGGTACGCAAGACCGTGCCGTGGTTCAAGCTGTTCCCCAATGTCGGCGGCCTGACCACCAACGAGTTCTGCGAAGTGCGTGGCGGCTACATCATGAGCGAGTGGCACAAGCTGCGCTTCGCCCAGCGCCACATCAACATGTGCTCGATGGCCCTGTCTAAGCGCGTGCTGACCATGACCGGACGCATGTCGATGTTCCGCGCCAGCGTGGTGACCAACCCCGAGTTCATCGCCGACGTCGAAAGCGACTCGCTGATGCACTGGCGCCTAGGCCGCTTCAAGTTCCTCACCGGTGACGACAAGTCCAGCTGGTTCAGCCTGATGCGCCTGGGCTACGACACTTTCTACGTGCCGGACGCCGCCATCAACACGGTCGAGCACCCGCCGGAGAAGAGCTTCCTCAAGGCCAGCCGCAAGCTGATGTACCGCTGGTACGGCAACAACCTGCGGCAGAACTCCCGCGCGCTTGGCCTGGGCCTGCGCCGCCTGGGGCTGTTCACCAGCATCGTGCTGTTCGACCAGCGCGTGTCGATGTGGACCAGCCTGCTGGGCCTGACCGTGGCGGTGATCGCCAGCCTCAAGTTCGGCCTGGGCTTCCTGCTGGTGTATCTGCTGTGGATCGGCATCACCCGCTTGATCCTCACCATCATGCTGCTGTGCTCCGGCCACAACGTAGGCCCGGCCTACCCGCTGATTCTCTATTACAACCAGATCATCGGCGCACTGATGAAGATCTACGTGTTCTTCCGCCTCGACAAGCAGTCCTGGACGCGTCAGCCCACTGCCCTCAAGCGTGACCTCGCCAGCTTTCAACAATGGTTCAACACCTGGTCCTCGCGGACCATGACCTTCTCGGCTGCCAGCATCTTCGTTGCTGTGCTGTTCATGGTCGTGTGAGCCCAACCCGGATCGGAACTAACAGGAACAAACCACATGAATACCGCCGTGAACGTCAACGTCGTGCATGAGTCCGAAGCCCAGCGCCAGCATGCCCGGGTACGCATCCCCGCCAAGCTGCGGTTCCTCGACCCTCAGCGCCAGGCCCACGATGTGAAGGTCGACGACCTCTCCGCCGGTGGCCTGAGTTTCCACACCAAGCAACAACTGTCGGTTGGCGACGTGCTCCGCGGGCGGCTGCAGTTCACGGTCGACAACCTCGGCCTGTCGATGGACATCGAGTTCCAGGTGCGCTCCTACAATCCGGGCAGTGGCCGTACCGGCGCGCAGTTTCAGAACCTCGAGCTCCGCGACATCGCCACGCTGCGCCACATCATCACCTCGCATCTGTCGGGTGAGCTGATCACTGCCGGCGATGTGCTCAGCACCCTGCAGCGCGACAACTTCACCAAGGCGCGCAAGCAGAAGGACGGCGGTGCCGGCCTGAGCGCGTTCGGCCGTCTCAAGGCGGTCACCGTCACCCTAGGCGTGTTCGTGGTCGGTGTCGCCGCCTTCGGCTTCATCGCCAAGTCGCTGTACGGCATGTACTTCGTCAGCCATGCCGAAGCCGGCGTGGTCGCGGTACCCACCACCAACGTCACCATGCCGCGCGACGGCACCGTGAACAGCCTGGTCGAAAGCGGTGGGCAGATCGCCAAGGGCGCGCCACTGGCCAGTTTCACCACCAGCATGCTGGACATGCTCAAGGGCAACCTGGAAGACGCACAGCTGGAGCCGGCGAAGATCGAGGAACTGTTCGGCAAGCAGCTGTCCGGCACCCTCACCAGCCCGTGTGATTGCGTGGTTGCCCGCCAGCTGGTGGACAACGGCCAGTACGCCGCCAAGGGCCAGCCGATCTTCCAGCTGATCCCGCGCACCACCAACCCGATGGTCGAGGCGCGCTTCACCTACCGCCAGTTCGACGAGGTCAAGCCAGGCACCCGCGTCAACTTCCAGGTAGCCGGCGAAGACGAAGTGCGTACCGGCCAGATCGTCAGCAGCGCCAGCCTCAACAGCGAAGACCTGGCCGCCGACATCCGCGTGCAGATCAAGCCCGACAGCGCCCTGCCCGCCGAACTCGCCGGTCGCCCGGCTTCGGTCAACAGCGACCGTGGCCCATCGCTGAACTGGCTGATCGACAAAGCCATGGCCCGTGGGCTGTAAGAGGACCACAACATGATTCCCCACAAGAAAAGCGCCAGCCTGGGCCTGTGTGCCCTGGCTGCAGCCATCACCCTGGCCGGCTGTGCAGGCCTGCCCGACCAGCGCCTGGCCGGCTGTGCAGGCCTGCCCGACCAGCGCCTGGCCAACGAAGCCATGAAGCGCGGTGACACGGCACTGGCCGAGCGCAACTACAAGGCGCTGGCCGACCTGGGCTACAGCGAAGCGCAAGTGGGCCTGGCCGACATCAAGGTCGCCACCCGCGACCCGGCGAAAATCAAGGAAGCCGAGGCCACCTACCGCGCCACGGCCGCCATCTCGCCGCGTGCCCAGGCGCGCCTTGGCCGCCTGCTGGTGGCCAAGCCCGACAGCACCCAGGCCGAGCGCGAAGAAGCCGAAACCCTGCTCAAGCAAGCCGCCAAGCAGGGCGAAAGCAACACTCTGATCCCGCTGGCGATGCTCTACCTGACCTACCCGCAGAGCTTCCCCAAGGTCAATGCGCAGCAGCAGATCGACCAGTGGCGCGCCGCCGGTAACCCGGAAGCGGGCCTGGCCCAGGTGCTGCTGTACCGCACCCAGGGCACCTACGACCAGCACCTGGGCGAAGTGGAGAAAATCTGCAAGGCCGCGCTGAACACCACCGACATCTGCTACGTCGAACTGGCCACCGTGTACCAGAAGCGCGGCCAGGCCGACCAGCAGGCTGCCCTCCTCGGCCAGCTCAAGGCTGCCTACGCCCAGGGCGCAGTGCCGGCCACCCGGGTCGATAGCGTTGCCCGGGTACTGGCTGACCGCAGCCTCGGCCAGACCGACGAAAAAACCGCCAAGGACCTGCTCGAGCAGGTGGCCCCGGCCAACCCGGCGTCCTGGGTCAGCCTGGCGCAACTGGTGTACGACTTCCCCGAGCTGGGCGATACCGACCAGCTGATGGCCTACATCGACAAGGGCCGCGAAGCCGAACAGCCACGCGCCGAACTGTTGCTGGGCCGCCTGTACTACGAAGGCAAGACCGTGCCTGCGGACGCGGCCAAAGCCGAAGAACTCCTGCAGGCTGCCGCCGACGCCGGCGAAGTCAGCGCCCATTACTACCTGGGCCAGCTGTACCGCCGCGGCTACCTGGGCAATGTCGAGCCGCAGAAGGCCGTCGACCACCTGCTGGCCGCCGCCCGTGGCGGGCAGAACAGCGCCGACTATGCCCTGGCCCAGCTGTTCAGCGAAGGTCACGGCATTCGCCCGCAACCGGGCAACGCCTGGGTATTCGCCCAGCTCGCCCAGGCCAACCCGTCGCCGCAATCCGCTGAACTGCTGCAGCAGCTCGACCAGCAACTTACGCCTGACCAGCGCAGCCAGGCCCAGCAACTGCTGGCACAAGAGAAGCAGGCGCGCGGCAGCATGGCGCAAGGTGCCAACAGCACCCTGGCCATCGAAGCCCTGCAAGACGACGAAAAAGAAGTAACCGGTGAGGACTCGCTATGACGCTCAATCCCTTCGTGAAAGCTGGCATCGGCCTGAGCTTCGCCCTGCTGTGGTCCTGCCCGACCCTGGCGGAAATGACCGCTGAAAAGAACTTCGGCCTGGATGTGAAAATCACCGGCCAGTCGGAAGACGACCGTGACCTTGGCACCCGCTCCGGCGGTGACGTCAACGGCCTCGGTCTCGATCTGCGCCCTTGGGTATATGGCGAGCGTGGCAACTGGAGCGCCTATGCCATGGGCCAAGCCGTCACCGCGACCGACACCATTGAAACCGATACCTTGCGCCAGAACGACGACGGCACCAGCACCGACACCGCCGCCGACGGCCGTGAACAGGACAAGAGCTACCTGGCCATGCGCGAATTCTGGGTCGGCTACAGCGGCCTCACCGCCTACCCCGGCGAACAGCTGCGTTTCGGTCGCCAGCGCCTGCGCAGCGACGATGGCATGTGGCGTGACACCAATATCGAGGCGCTGAACTGGACCTTCGACACCACCCTGCTCAAGGCCGACCTGGGCGTGGCCCAGCGCTTCAGCGAATACCGCACCGACCTCACCGAGCTGGCCCCGGAAGACAAGGACCGCACACACCTCTACGGCAACGTCGCCACGCAGTGGACCCCTGGCCACTGGGTCGGCGTTCGCGCCCACCATACCCACGATGGCGGCAGCCTGAAGAACCCGGGCGAAACCGTCGATGCGCTGGACAAGACCCGCACCGGCGACCTCACCTGGCTGGGCCTGGAAGCGAACAGCGACGCCTACAACTGGCGCAACGACCACACCGTCAACTACTGGGGCAGCGTCACCTGGCTGACCGGTGACCGCGACACCCTCAGCAGCCAGGTCGTCGGTGACGAAACCGTGGCCACCGGCAAGCAGAGCGGTGACGTCAACGCCTGGGCCACCGACCTCGGCATCCGCCTGCGCCTCGACCCGCAATGGCAGGTCGGTGCGGCCTATGCCCGTGGCAGCGGCGGCGGTGGCGACGACGGTTCGAGCAACTACGAGCAGACCGGCCTGGAGAGCAACCGCTCCAACTACACCGGCACCCGTTCGCGCGTGCACCGCTTCGGTGAAGCCTTCCGTGGCGAGCTGGGCAACCTGCAGGCGGCCACCCTGTTCGCCTCCTGGCAACTGCGCGACGACTACGACGCCAGCTTCATCTACCACAAGTTCTGGCGTGTCGATGGCAACCAGAACATCGGTTCCAGCGGCATCAACGCGGTGGTCAACGACAACGGTGTGAACCGCCCGCTGGTCGATGGCGAAAAAGACCTTGGCCAGGAAATGGACGTGGTCGTGACCAAGTACTTCAAGCAAGGCCTGCTGCCGGCTTCGATGAGCCAGGCCATCGACGAGCCATCTGCCCTGGTGCGCCTGCGCGCCGGTGTGTTCAAGCCGGGTGACGCCTACGGCAAGGAAGCGGACTCGTACATGCACCGCGCCTTCGTCGACGTGATCTGGCGCTTCTGAGGCCGGTAGAGGACTTACCGTTATGAACCTTCACCCGCACTTACGTCACAGCCTGCTGGCCAGCGCCTTGCTGCTGGCCAGCGGCCTGGTGGCTGCCGCAGAGCCCCAGGTGATCGCCAAGGAACTGCAGCAGGCCAAGACCTACACGGTCTCCAGTGCACCGGTCGAGCCGCTGCACATGGACCCGCCGAAGCTGCCTGACCTGACCGGCTACACCGCCGAGGCGGTGCAGAAGAAAATCGACCGTCGCCACAAAGGCAAGGTCAGCCTGCGCCGCATGTTCCAGGAGGATACCCTCAAGGAATTCGTCGGCGGCGACAACAAGGCGGCCGAGTGGGTCCAGCGCCAGCATGGCATTCCGCAGGCGATCTTCGTCGATGACGGCCATGTCGACCTGCTCGAGTTGAGCAAGAAGGTACCCAAGCAGTACCTCAGCGAAGTCGAGCCGGGCGTATACCTGGCGCGCCTGCCGATCGTGGTCGGGCAGAAGGGCATCCTCGAGATCGACGGCAAGGTCAAGCAACTGCGCCTGTCCCAGGAAGGCGGTTCGTTCCTGGTCAACGACGGCAAGCTGTTCGTCACCGACACCCAGGTGACCGGCTGGCGGGAAAAGGAAAACGGCCCGGCGACCTTCCGTTCGCCCAAGGAATTCCGCCCGTTCCTGCTGTCGTGGGGCGGCACCGAGACCTACATCGTCAATACCAAGATGGCCAGCTTCGGCTACGCCAAGTCCAAGTCGTACGGCGTGAGCATCTCGCAGTACACGCCGAACATGGCCAAGCGCATGGGCCGCCCGGAACCCACCGGCTGGATCATCGGCTCCGAGTTCAGCGACATGTGGTACGGCTTCTACTGCTACGAAACCCAGGACTTCGTGGTCAAGGACAGCACCTACCGCGACAACATCGTCTACGGCATCGACCCGCACGACCGCTCGCACCGGCTGATCATCGCCGGCAACACGGTGTACGGCACCAAGAAAAAGCACGGCATCATCGTCTCGCGTGAGGTCAACGACAGCTGGATCATCAACAACAAGAGCTTCGACAACAAGCTCTCGGGCGTGGTGATCGACCGTAACAGCGTCAACAACCTGATTGCCTACAACGAGATCTACCGCAACCACACCGACGGCATCACCCTGTACGAAAGTGGCGACAACCTGATCTGGGGCAACAAGCTGATCAACAACCGCCGCCACGGCATCCGCGTGCGTAACAGCGTGAACATCCGCCTGTACGAGAACGTCGCAATGGCCAACGGCCTGGTCGGCGTGTACGGCCACATCAAGGACCTGTCCAACACCGACCGCGACATCGCCCTCGACCCGTTCGACACCAAGGTGTCGCTGATCCTGGTCGGTGGCGAACTGGCGGCCAACGGCTCGGGCCCGCTGTCGATCGACTCGCCGCTGTCGGTCGAGCTGTACAAGGTATCCATGCTCGCCCCGCGCAAGGCCAACGGCATCAGCCTCAACGGCATCCTCGGCGAACGCCAGGACGAAATCCTCGACCTGCTGGTACGCCAGCAAAAGGCTGTGCTGATCGACCCGGTCGAACGCCAGACCGAAATGATCGATTAAGGAAGCCCAGACCATGACTCCACATCTGATGAAACTGCTGGGCCTGTCCGCCGCCCTTCTGGCGATCAGCCAGGGCGTGCGCGCCGAAGACGTCAAGGCCCCCACCTTCAGCGCCGAGCCTTGCTGCCAGCTGTGCCCTGAAGCGCATGACCCAAGCCGCTACACCACCCGTTACCAGCAGAACTTCACCACGCTGGTGCAGGCGAAGGGCGACTGGCTGTTCCGTACCCGCGAAGACCTGCGCACCGAGTTCAATACCACCCCGGCCGGCTACAAGCGCCTGCAGCAAGTGCACGACGCATTCAAGAAGCGCGGCGTGGAACTGGTGGTGGTGTACCAGCCGACCCGCGGCCTGGTGAACCGCAACATGCTCAACCCGGCGGAAAAGGCTGCCTTCGACTACCAGAAGGCCCTGGGCAACTACCAGGCCATGCTCAAACGCTTTGCCAGCATGGGCTACAACGTGCCCGACCTGTCGCCGCTGACCAACGAACAGCTGGCCGCTGCCGACCAGGGCAAGGACTTCTACTTCCGCGGCGACCAGCACTGGACGCCCTACGGCGCCGAGCGCGCGGCCAGGATCGTGGCCGATACCGTGCACAAGATGCCGGCTTTCGAAGGCATCCCGCGCAAGGAATTCGAAACGAAAAAGTCCGGGCGCATGGGCAAGACCGGCACCCTGCATAACGTGGCCGGCCAGCTGTGCGGCACCAGCTATGCCGTCCAATACATGGACCAGTTCGCCACCGAGCCGAAAGGTTCCACCGGCGGCGGCGACGACCTGTTCGGTGACGGCGGCAACGCGCAGATCACCCTGGTCGGCACCAGCCACAGTGGCAAGAACTACAACTTCTCCGGCTTCCTCGAGCAGTACATCGGCGCCGACGTGCTCAACGTGGCCTTCCCTGGTGGTGGCCTGGAAGGTTCGATGATCCAGTACCTGGGCAACGAAGAATTCCAGAAGAACCCGCCGAAGATCCTGATCTGGGAATTCTCCCCGCTGTATCGCCTGGACCAGGAAACCATCTGGCGGCAAATCCTTGGCCTGCTCGACGACGGCTGCGATGACCGCCCGGCCCTGATGAGCGCCAGCGCCACCCTCAAGCCCGGCAAGAACGAGCTGATGGTCAATGGCAAGGGCGGCGTGATCAAAGACCTGATCAACCGCAACATGCAGATGGACATCAAGTTCGAAGACCCGTCGGTGAAGGTGCTGCAAGCGACCCTCTGGTACCTCAACGGCCGCCACGAGGACATCAAGCTGGAAAAACCGGAAACCTCCGACACCGACGGCCGCTTCGTCTTCCAGATGCGCGAAGACGAGGACTGGGCCAGCCAGAGCCTGCTGGCGTTCGAGGTGCAGGGACCGGAAAGCGGTACCCAGAAGGTCGAAGCCAAGCTTTGCAAACGCAACAACTTCGCCGTGCCTGCGCAGACCGCGCAGGCCGGCCAGTGAGGCGACCATGATCCCGTTCAAGCGAATTTCCCGCCCCGCCCTGCTCGCCCTGGCGTTGTGCGGCGGTGCCGCGCACGCCGCGCTGGTACCGCCCCAGGGTTACTACGAGGGGATCGAAAAGCTCAAGACCGGCGACGGTAACTTCCGCTGCGAAGCTGCCCCCAAACCGTATACCGGTGCCCTGCAGTTCCGCAGCAAGTACGAAGGCTCGGACAAGGCGCGGGCAACACTCAACGCCGACTCGGAAAAGGCCTTTCGCAAGTCCACCGAAGACATCACCACCCTTGAGAAAGGCGTGAGCAAGATGATCGGCCAGTACATGCGTGACGGCCGCCCGGCGCAGCTCGACTGCACCCTGGCCTGGCTGGGCAGCTGGGCACGCGCCGATGCGCTGATGTCCACCGACTACAACCACACCGGCAAGTCGATGCGCAAATGGGCGCTGGGCAGCATGAGTGGTTCGTGGCTGCGCCTGAAGTTCTCCAATTCGCAGCCGTTGGCCGCGCACCAGGCCGAGGCCGAGCTGATCGAAAAATGGTTCGCCCGCCTGGCCGAGCAGACCGTGCGCGACTGGAGCGACCTGCCACTGGAGAAGATCAACAACCACAGCTACTGGGCGGCCTGGGCGGTAATGGCCACCGCCGTGGCCACCGACCGTCGCGACCTGTTCGACTGGGCCGTGAAGGAATACAGGGTTGGCGCCAACCAGGTAGACGAGCAGGGCTTCCTGCCCAACGAACTGAAGCGCAAGCAACGCGCCCTGGCCTACCACAACTACGCCCTGCCGCCGTTGACGATGATCGCCAGCTTCGCCCAGGTCAATGGCGTGGACGTGCGCGGCGAGAACAACAACGCCCTGCAGCGCCTGGCGCAGCGGGTACTGAACGGTTCGAAGGACCCAAGCGCGTTCAAGGCCCGCAATGGCAAGAAACAGGACATGAAAGACCTGAAGATCGACAGCAAGTATTCGTGGATGGAGCCCTATTGCAGCCTGTATGCGTGCAGTGGCGACACCCTGCAGCGCAAGCGCGGTATGCAGCCGTTCAACAGCTTCCGGCTGGGCGGCGACCTGACCCGGGTCTATGACCCGAGCGCGGAATCGAAAAAGTAACGTAAAACCCCTGTGGGAGCGGGTTTACCCGCGAAAAGGCCAGACCTGCCATGTGCGGTGCCTGTGCCGGCCTCTTCGCGGGTAAACCCGCTCCCACAGGAATCTAGGTAGCCCGCCACGAACATGTGGGGGGTTTGGGGGGCGCTTTGCCCCGGATGCTGTGAACAAAAAGGAGAACCGGGATGGTCTTCTCGTCCAACGTGTTCCTGTTCCTGTTCTTGCCGATCTTCCTCGGCCTGTACTACTTGAGCGGGCAACGCTATCGCAACCTGCTGCTGCTGGTCGCCAGCTACATCTTCTACGCCTGGTGGCGGGTCGACTTCCTCGCCCTGTTCGCCGGCGTGACCCTGTGGAACTACTGGATCGGCCTGAAAGTCGGCGCCGCCGGCGTGCGTACCAAGCCGGCCCAGCGCTGGCTGCTGCTCGGCGTCGGTGTGGACCTGGCGATTCTCGGCTATTTCAAGTACGCCAACTTCGGTGTCGACAGCCTCAATGCGATCATCTCCTCGTTCGGCCTGGAGCCGTTCATCCTCACCCACGTGCTGCTGCCGATCGGTATCTCATTCTACATCTTCGAGTCGATCAGCTACATCATCGACGTGTACCGCGGCGACACCCCGGCCACCCGCAACCTGATCGACTTCGCGGCGTTCGTGGCGATCTTCCCGCACCTGATCGCCGGCCCCGTGCTGCGCTTCAAGGACCTGGTCGACCAGTTCAACAACCGCACCCACACCCTGGACAAGTTCTCCGAAGGCTGCACCCGCTTCATGCAGGGCTTCATCAAGAAAGTGTTCATCGCCGATACCCTGGCGGTAGTGGCCGACCACTGCTTCGCCCTGCAGAACCCGACCACCGGGGATGCCTGGCTCGGCGCTTTGGCCTACACCGCGCAGCTGTACTTCGACTTCAGCGGCTACAGCGACATGGCCATCGGCCTGGGCCTGATGATGGGCTTCCGCTTCATGGAGAACTTCAAGCAGCCGTACATCAGCCAGTCGATCACCGAGTTCTGGCGGCGCTGGCACATCAGCCTGTCGACCTGGCTGCGCGACTACCTGTACATCACCCTGGGCGGTAACCGCAAAGGCACCTTCAACACCTACCGTAACCTGTTCCTGACCATGCTGCTGGGTGGCCTGTGGCACGGCGCCAACTTCACCTACATCATCTGGGGCGCCTGGCACGGCATGTGGCTGGCCATCGAGCGCGCGCTGGGCATCGACACCAACCCACAGCGTTTCAACCCGGTGAAGTGGGCATTCACCTTCCTGCTGGTGGTGGTCGGCTGGGTAATCTTCCGTGCCGAGAACCTGGAAGTGGCCGGTCGCATGTACGGCGCCATGTTCAGCTTCGGCGACTGGCAGCTGTCGGAACTCAACCGTGCCCAGCTCACCGGCCTGCAGGTAGCCACCCTGGTGGTCGCCTACATCACCCTGGCGTTCTTCGGCCTGCGCGACTTCTACCGCAACGCCCGGCCAACGCCCAAGGCCACCCCGGTGGAGGTCAACAGCGACGGTTCGATCGGCCTGGACTGGACCCGGGTGATGACCCGCGCCCTGGTGCTGCTGCTGTTCGTAGCCTCGATCCTCAAGCTTTCGGCGCAGAGCTACTCGCCGTTCCTTTACTTCCAGTTCTGAGGTTGATGACATGACCCGGACATTACGCATTACCTATTCGCTGTCGTTCCTCGGCCTGCTGGTGGGCATGGGCGTCTGGTCCACCGGTGGCCTGCAAAGCTTCCAGCGTACCGAGCAGATGACCCTGCTCAACGGCAAGCTGGCCAAGGCCGCCGAGACCCACTACGACGAACAGTTCCCGATCAAGCGCCTGGGCACCAACCTTTGGGCGGCGATGGACTTCAAGCTGTTCAACGAAGGCCGCCCTGGCGTGGTGCTGGGCCGCGACCAGTGGCTGTTCAGTGACGAAGAGTTCAAGCCCACCGCCGGTGCCGAGCAGCTGATGCAGGAAAACCTGGCGCTGATCCGTGGCGTGCGCGACACCCTGCAGCAGCACGGCAGCCAGCTTGTATTGGCGATCGTGCCAGCCAAGGCGCGGGTGTACGCCGAATACCTGGGCAACGAACTGCCGACCAGTCTGCATGACGATCTGTACAACCAGTTCCATGCCCAGGCACGCCAGGCCAACGTGTTCGCCCCGGACCTGATGGCACCCATGGAGCAGGCCAAGGCGCGCGGCCAGGTGTTCCTGCGCACCGACACCCACTGGACGCCGATGGGCGCCGAAGTGGCTGCGCAGGCACTGGCCGAAGCGGTCAGCCGCCAGAGCCTGCTCAACGGCGACCCGCAGGCGTTCATCACCGAAGCCGGCAGCACCGCGCCATACAAGGGCGACCTGACCAACTTCCTGCCACTGGACCCGCTGTTCAGCAACCTTCTGCCGGCCCCGGACAACCTGCAGCAACGCACCACTCGCCCGGTCGAGGCCGATGGTGAAGCCGGTGACGCACTGTTCGCCGACACGCAGATCCCGGTTGCGCTGGTGGGCACCAGCTACAGCGCCAACCCGCACTGGAACTTCCTCGGCGCGCTGCAGCAGGCCCTGCGCAGCGATGTGGCCAACTACGCCGAAGACGGCCATGGCCCGCTGCTGCCGATGCTCAAGTACCTGCAAAGCGATGCCTTCAAGAACGCCGCACCCCAAGTGGTGGTGTGGGAATTCCCCGAACGTTATCTGCCAATGAAGAACGACCTCAGCAGCTTCGATCCACAGTGGATCGCCCAGCTGAAGAACACCCGTAAATCCGAAGAAAACCTGGCTTTGTCGTCCACCCGGACTAACCACTAATCAGAGGAACATACATATGACTACCAAGACTTCCATTGCCAAAGCCCTCACCCTCGCTGCCGGCCTGTCCCTGGCCTCCATGCAGGCCTTCGCCGGCGCCGACGCCGCGCTGTATGGCCCGAGCGCGCCGAAAGGCTCGACCTTCGTGCGCCTTTACAACGCTTCCAGCGCACCGGCGGCAGCTTCGGTCGGCAACACCCAGATCAAACAGGTTGGTGCACAGGGCAGCAGTGACTTCAGCTTCCTGCCAGGGGGTGACTACACCGCTCAGGTCGGTGGCAAGAGCGTGCCGGTCAAGCTGGCTGCGGACAAGTACTACACCCTGGTCAACAGCGCCAGCGGCAACCCGCAGTTGATCGAAGAGCCGCCGTTCAAGAACAAGCAGAAAGCCCTGGTTCGCGTGCAGAACCTGAGTGACCAGCAACTGACCCTGAAGACCGCCGACGGCAAGACCGAAGTGGTCAAGCCGGTGGCCGCCAACGGCCGCGGCGAACGCGAAATCAACCCGGTCAAGGTCAACCTGGCGCTGTTCCAAGGAGACAAGAAAGTGGGTGACGTCAAACCCGTCGCCCTGGAGCGCGGCGAAGCCGCAGTGCTGTACGTAACGGGTTCCGGCAACGCCTTGTCGCCGGTGTGGGTAACTCGCCCCGTGGCTAGCAACTGATTCCCCTGCCTCTCAACGACTATTGGAGAAACATGATGATCCCGGTAATTCTTTCTGGTGGTAGCGGTTCCCGTCTGTGGCCTCTGTCGCGAAAGCAGTTCCCCAAGCAGTTCCTGGCCCTGACCGGTGAACACACACTGTTCCAGCAAACCCTCGAGCGCCTGGTGTTCGAAGGCATGGACACGCCGATCGTGGTCTGTAACAAGGACCACAAGTTCATCGTCCAGGAGCAACTGGCCGCGCTGAAGCTGGAAACCCAAGGCATTTTGATGGAACCGTTCGGCCGCAATACCGCGCCGGCCGTGGCCATGGCTGCCATGAAACTGGTCAACGAAGGCCGCGACGAGCTGATGCTGGTGCTGCCCGCCGACCACGTGATCGATGACCAGAAGGCCCTGCAACGCGCCCTGGCCCTGGCCACCGTGGCCGCCGAGCGTGGCGAGATGGTGCTGTTCGGCGTGCCGGCGACCAAGCCGGAAACCGGCTACGGCTACATCCGTTCCAGCCAGGACGCCCTGCTGCCTGAAGGCGTGGCGCGCGTGGCGCAGTTCGTCGAGAAGCCCGACGAAAAACGCGCCGCCGAGTTCGTCCAGGCCGGCGGCTACTTCTGGAACAGCGGCATGTTCCTGTTCCGTGCCAGCCGCTTCCTCGAAGAGCTGAAAAAGCACGACGGCGACATCTACGACACCTGCGTGCTGGCCCTGGAGCGCAGCCAGGAAGACGGTGATGTGCTGAGCATCGACGAAGCCACCTTCGCCTGCTGCCCGGACAACTCCATCGACTACGCGGTGATGGAAAAGACCCAGCGCGCCTGCGTGGTGCCGATGTCGGCTGGCTGGAGCGACGTGGGCTGCTGGTCGTCGCTGTGGGAAGTGCACGAGAAGGACGACAACGGCAACGTCACCAAGGGCGATGTGGTGGTGCAGGACAGCCACAACTGCATGATCCACGGCAACGGCAAGCTGGTGTCGGTGATCGGCCTGGAGAACATCGTGGTGGTCGAGACCAAGGACGCCATGATGATTGCCCACAAGGACAAGGTCCAGGGCGTCAAGCAGATGGTCAAGACCCTCGACGAGCAGGGCCGCAGCGAAACCCAGAACCACCTGGAAGTGTATCGCCCGTGGGGCTCGTACGACTCGGTGGACATGGGCGGCCGCTTCCAGGTCAAGCACATCACCGTCAAGCCGGGCGCCAGCCTGTCGCTGCAGATGCACCACCACCGTGCCGAGCACTGGATCGTGGTATCCGGCACCGCCGAAGTGACCTGTGACGAGAACGTGTTCCTGCTGACCGAGAACCAGTCCACCTACATCCCGATCGCCTCGGTGCACCGCCTGCGCAACCCGGGCAAGATCCCGCTGGAGATCATCGAAGTGCAGTCCGGCAGCTACCTCGGCGAGGATGACATCGAGCGCTTCGAGGATGTTTACGGGCGTACCTCCACTCCGATCGAACGGGGTGTTTCGGTGAAGACCATCGCGCAGTAATGCAACCCTGGGGCCGCTTTGCGGCCCCGCTTTTTGAGCCACTCTCCATTTCGGGCTACGATGGTCAGACCCCGCGCAATCAAGGTCTGCACGTCCCATGATCATCGGTGCCTTCCTCATCCTCACCTGGCTGGTGCTGCTGTTGCGCTACCCGGCCAAGGCCCTGCCGATCTCGATGGCAGCCGTTTGTGGCCTGGGCCTGGTGGCCCTGTTCGTCGTCTGGCAGGACACCCGCGAAACCTCGCAATTGGCCCGCCTGGACCTACGCCTGACCTACGCCCCCGAACACTGCCCCGCCGACCGCGCCCTGCAGGTGCGCATGAAGAACGGTAACGACGTGCCGCTGACCGAGTTGCGCTGGCGGGTGGCGGCGTATGCGCCGGGCGATACCGTGAACCTGGCGGAGAACACCTACAACGCCCCGCGCTACCGTGGGCCGGGTGAGCTGCAGCCAGGGGCCGAGTGGAAGGACTGCCTGCCACTGCCGCCACTGCGCTCCGGGTACCGGCCGCAGACCCTGGAGTTTCGTGCAGAGCATCTGCAAGGTACGTTTGCCAACTAATGTATCGCCTGTGCCGGCCTCTTCGCGGGTAAACCCGCTCCCACACGGACTACACAGGTCTCAAATTCTGTGGTGTACCTGTGGGAGCGGGTTTACCCGCGAAGAGGCCGGCACAGGAAAAACCAATCCTCCCTGACAGCAGGCCCCACCATGCCCACCGTCCTGATCACCGGTTGTTCCAGCGGCATCGGCCGCGCCCTGGCCGACGCCTTCCGCGATGCCGGCCACCACGTCTGGGCTACCGCCCGCAAACCTGAGGATGTCGAGCAACTGAACGCCGCCGGCTTCACCGCGCGGCAACTTGATGTGAACGACAGCGAGGCGCTGGCCCGCCTGGCCGAGGAACTGGTAAACCTCGATATCTTGATCAACAACGCCGGCTACGGCGCCATGGGCCCGCTGCTCGATGGTGGTGTGGATGCCCTGCGCCAGCAGTTCGAAACCAATGTATTCGCCGTGGTCGGCGTTACCCGCGCATTGTTCCCCCAGCTACGCCGCTCACGGGGCCTGGTGGTGAACATCGGCAGCGTATCAGGCGTGCTGATCACGCCATTCGCCGGCGCCTACTGCGCCTCGAAAGCCGCCGTGCATGCCCTGAGCGATGCCTTGCGCCTGGAACTGGCGCCGTTTGGTGTGCAGGTAATGGAAGTGCAGCCAGGAGCGATTGCCTCGCAGTTCGCCAGCAATGCCCAGCGCCAGGCCGAGCAGGTGCTGGCGACGGATTCGGCGTGGTGGCCGTTGCGCGAGCACGTGCAGGCACGGGCACGGGCTTCGCAGGACAAGCCCACCTCGGCGGCGGTGTTTGCCCAGGGCGTGTTGGCAGCGGTCGGGAAGTCGCCGGTGCCGGCGGTGGTGCGGTTGGGGAACGGCAGTACGGCGTTGCCGTTGATGGCCCGGTTACTGCCGCGGCGGGTGCTGGATTGGGCGTTGCGCAAGCGGTTTGGCCTGCTGCGCCCGCTCTGATTGATTGGTTGTCTGTGCTGGCCTCTTCGCGGGTAAACCCGCTCCCACAGGTACCCCACAGAATTTGAGCCCTGTGCGATACCTGTGGAAGCGGGTTTACCCGCGAAGAGGCCGGTACAGGCAAAACAGATCAGGCAATGGAACGCAGCACCCCGCCATCCACCCGCAAGGCAGCCCCGGTAGTGGCACTGGCCTGCATCGATGCCAGGTACACCACCATGTTCGCCACCTCCTCCACCGTCGCCAGCCGCTTGATCAGCGAGGTCGGCCGGTGCTCGGCCAGGAAGTTGGCTTCCAGCTCTTCAGTCGACACCCCCTGCTCCTCGGCCAGCCTGGTAAAGAAGTCGCCCACACCTTCCGAACGCGTAGGCCCCGGCAACACCGAATTCACCGTCACCCCGGTGCCGGCCAGGGTCTCGGCCAGCCCACGCGACACCGCCAGCAATGCGGTCTTGGTCATGCCGTAATGAATCATCTCGGTCGGGATCTGCAGCGCCGACTCACTGGACAGGAACACCACTCGCCCCCAGTTGCGCTCGGCCATGCCCGGGGCATAGTGGCGCGACAGGCGAACGGCACTGAGCACATTGACGTCGAAGAAACGCTGCCAGTCCTCATCCTCGATCTCGAAGAACGGCTTGGGCTCGAAGATGCCCAGGTTGTTGACCAGGATGTCGGTGTGCGGCACCTGCTTGAAAAGCGTCTGCGCACCGGCCTGGGTGCCCAGGTCGGCAGCGATGCCGATGATGCGCGACTGCGGCAGGCGCTCGCGCACAACTTTGAGGGCTTCGTCGACCCGGGCCTGGGTGCGACCGTTGAGGACCACTTCGGCCCCCGCCTCGGCCAGGCCGATGGCGATGGCCAGGCCGATGCCGGCGGTGGAGCCGCTGACGATGGCGCGCTTGCCGTTCAGGGAAATGTGCATCTGTGCCTCCTCGGTAATCATGACAATTGCCGGGGCTGCTTTGCAGCCCCAAAAAATCACACTTTCTTCACAGGCTGCTCATCAAACGCCTGCCAGCCACCACCCAGGGCCTTGTACAACCCCACCAGCGCCTGCGACACCGCCGCAGAACTGTCGATCCACTGCTCCTCGCTGGCCAGCAAAGCCCCCTGCACCGTGAGCACATTGAGAAAGTCCACCGCCCCTTCCACATACTGGCGCTGGGCAGTTTCCAGGGCGATGCGGTTCTGCCGCACCGCCTCGGCCAAGTGGTCGCGGCGCAGCTGGCTGGCGTTGTACAGGCGTAGCACATCGTCGATTTCATGCCAGGCACCCAGCACCACCTTGCGGTAGTTCAGCGCCGCTTCCTGCTGCTGCGCCTCGCGCAGCTCCAAGGTGCCCTTGAGCCGGCCACCCTCGAAGATCGGCAGCGACAGCTGCGGCCCGAAGGCGAAGCGGCGTGAATCCCAGGCGCCGAAATCGGACAGCTGCATAGCCTGGAACCCGACACTGCCCGACAGCCGGATGCTGGGGTAGAAGTCGGCCTTGGCCACGCCAATGCTGGCGGTGGCAGCATGCAAACGAGCCTCGGCCTGGCGAATGTCCGGGCGGCGTTCGGCCAGTTCGGACGGCAGGCCAATGGCGAACTTCTGCTGCGGCGCAGGCAGTTCGCCGCCCTGCAGCAACTCGGCCTGCAGGCTGCGCGGCGGTTCGGCGGCAAGCAGGCTGAGGGCGTTGATCAAGTCGTCGCGCCGCGCTTCCAGGCTAGGCAGGCGCGACTCGATCGAGGCGACCTGGGCACTGGCCTGAGCCACGTCCAGGCGCGTGGCGACACCTTCGGCCTGGCGGTTCTCGGACAACTTCAGGCTGTGCTGGGCGACCTTGAGGTTGTCGCGGGTCACATCGATGGTGTGCTGCACAGCGCGCAGCTGGATATAGTTGCCTGCGGTTTCCGAAAGCAATGCCAACAGCACGCCGCGGCGGTCGTTCTCGGCCACTTCGACCGTGGCATCGGCAGCCTCGACCTGGCGCCGCACACGGCCCCACAGGTCCAGCTCCCAGCCGGCCACAAGGTCACCCTGCCAGAGGTTGAAGGCTTCCTTGCCCGCCTTGCCGGACGGGTCACTCAGGCCTTCGGCACTATTGCGCGCACGGCTGTAGCCGGCGTTTACGTCCACTGACGGTACTTCGTCGGCAGCCACGGTGCTGCGCAGGGCGCGGCTTTGCAGCAGGCGGGCGCTGGCCATCTGCAGGTCGAGATTGCGCTCGGCAACGCGTTGGATCAAGGCACTCAGGCGGGCGTCGTGGAAGCTCTCCCACCAGCGCAGTTCCAGCGGTTCGGCCTGCGGCTGGCTGGCCGCCGCCTCGCCTTGCAGCGGCGCCCACTGTTGCGGGGCCTGGCTGTCAGGGCGCTGGAAGTCAGGGCCCAAGGTGCAGCCGGCCATCAATACGGCCAGCAGCAACGGGCTCAAGCGTAATGCCGCTTTCATCGTGCACTTACCTCTTTGCCGTCCAGCTTGTCACCACGGGTGTCGATGGTCGCTTCCACCGACATGCCCACGCGCAGGCGGGCAAGCAGCGGCTGGCCGTCATGGAAAACGATCTTCACCGGGATGCGCTGCACCACCTTGGTGAAGTTGCCGGTAGCGTTGTCCGGCTTGACCGCAGCGAAGGTCACACCGGTGGCCGGGGCGATGCTTTCCACATGGCCTTGCAGCTTCTCACCGGCAAAGGTGTCGACGCTGATGCTCACGGCCTGGCCAGGCTGTACGTGGGTCAGCTGGGTTTCCTGGAAGTTGCCGACCACGTAGGCCTGCTGCAACGGCACCACCGACAGCAGGCGGGCGCCCGGGTTGACGTAGGCACCGACACGCAAGGCACGCTCGCCGACCATGCCGTCCACCGGCGCGGTGATGCGGGTGTAGGACAGATCGAGCTGGGCCTTTTCCAGCCCTGCCTCGGCCCGCTTCAGCTGGCCGTCGGCACTGGCCACCTGGGCGGTAAGGATATCCACCTGCTTGCGCGCCGCTACCAGTGCCGCCTGGGCATTGGCCAGGCGTGCGCGGGCCTGGTCGACCCCGCTGCGTGCCTGCTGGGCGTTCTGCACGGTGCCGGCACCTTGCTCGGCCAGGCGGCTGTAGCGGTTGACCTCATGGTCGGCGAACGCAGCTTCGGCCTGGGCCGCTTTCACTGCAGCCTCAGCTTGGGCAATCAGCGACGCCTGGCGCTCGAGGGTGGCACGGGCATCGGCGCTTTGCGCCTGGGCCACCAGCAACTGCGCCTGCGCAGCATCCAGCGCGGCCTGGTAGTCACGGGCATCGATGGTAGCCAGCAACTGGCCGGCCTTGACCTGCTGGTTGTCCTCCACCAGCACGTCCTTGATGAAGCCGGCGATCTTGGGCGCGACCACGGTGTAGTCGGCGACAACATACGCGTCATTGGTGCTCTGGCGGTGGTCGCTGCCAAACATCCACGGGCCGACGATGGCAGCCAGGACGGCCACGGCAAGCACCGAGCCGATGAACAGGGTTTTGCGGTTGTTGGTCATTTAAGTGGTTCTCGAATTCATCCAGGGTTCAGGCCACCGCGCGCGGCGGATAGACCCGGGTAGGCACGAAAGGAATCAGGCAGATCAGGGCCACGGCAATGCAGGCCATGACCAGGTAGAGGTCGGCCGAGGTCAGCACCAGCGCCTGGTCGTGGATGCGCCTGGCCAGGCCGGCTGCGTTACCGTCGACCAGCGGGGCGTTGCCAAGGCTGTCCACCAGGTGGTTGGAATGAAAGTGCCGGCGCAGGGTGCCCAAGGCGTCCAGCAGGCCACCGGCGATCACTGCGGCCAGGCCTTTGACAGTGTTGAACCAGCTGGAGGCGAACGGGCCTTCCTGTGGGGTCATGCCGTTGGTGGACAGCATCAGCAGCGGCAGCACTGCCATTGGCTGGCCGAGCACCTGCAGCAGGTAGAACGGGTAGAAGTCACCCCGGATCCACTCGCTGGTCAGCAGGCTGCTGCCGACACAGGACACCGCCAGCATCGCCAGGCCGATCCCCAGCACCCAGCGGCAGTCCACTGCGCGGATATTGCACAGCGCCGCCGTCAACGGCAGGGCGACCAGCTGCGGCATGGCCACCAGCATCATCAGCGGGCTGGTCTGCGCCGGGCGGTAGCCCTGAATCTGCGCCAGATAGGCCGACGGAATGCTGCCGACGCCCGAGAGCACGATCAGCACACCGGCCAGGGTCACCAGAGCGAAACTCAGGTTGCGCCGCGACAGCATGCGCAACTGGAAGAATGGCAACGGCTCGGACCATTCGTTGTACATGAACAGCACCAGCAACAGCAGGCCACCGCCGAGCAGCCAGCAGATCAGCGGCGAATCGAACCAGCCCCAGCGGTCACCCAGCGACAGGCCCAGCACGATGCAGCTGATGGCGGGCAGGCCGAGCAGCACGCCGCGCCAGTCGAACTGCTTGAAGCGCTCCAGGCGCAGCGGGTCCTGCGGCAGGCCCCAACCGACGCAGAACATGGCCAGCGCCGAGGGCAGGATGATCTGCCAGAACGCCCACTGCCAACCGACGTATTCAGTCCACAGCCCTGCCAGCGGCGTGCCGAGGTTGGGGCCGAAGGTGGCGGTGAGGGCATAGCAGGCCAGGCCATAGACCTTGATGCCCGGTGGCAGGAAGCGCAGGGCCACGCTCATCAACATCGGCGGCAAGGCACCAGAGGCGAAGCCCTGGAGCACACGCAGCAGCATCAGGCTGTGCAGGTTGGGGGCGAACGGTTGCAGCAGGCCGAGCACGGCGAACAGACCGATCGCGCTCATGGTGAAGCGCCGCAGCGAGAACGTGGTGGCCAGCCATGGCGCGAAGGCCATGGCCGAAACCGAGGCGGCGCTGTAGACCGCCAGCAGCCAGGCGCCTTCGTCGGCACCGATGCCCATGGCCCCACGGATATCGGCCAGGGAGATCTTGGTCACCGACTCGTTGAGGCCCGCGCACAACACGGCCAGCAGCACACCGAACAGCCCGACCACTACCTGCAGGCCGAACGCAGTCTGCGCAGGCGCGGCCGGCGCGGGGGCGGCGGCAATCACGGCAGACGGGGCGGACAGGGAACTCATGGGCAGACATCTCCAGCAACAAATTTGCGACTGGAGCAAGTCTAAGAAGGTCGAATGCTGACGAAAACTGACTTATCGGTAGGTTTATGTTGCGTCAGGCGCAATCCACTTCAAAACCCAGTCGCCTGCTTCGCGGGTGAACCCGCTCCCACAGGGACATCACAGGCCTTGAGAGGTGTGTTGTACCTGTGGGAGCGGGTTCACCCGCGAAAAGGCCGGCCCAGGCAGAACATCACTCAAGGGTCGACACTGCAGCAAGCCTTCAGGGTCTGCCGCAACCACCGATGCGCGGGGTCATTGTGAAACCGTGGGTGCCATGCCTGCAGCACGTTGACCCGCTCTAGCGGCACCGGGATCTCGAACGAGCGCAGCGGCAGCCCTAGCTTGTGCACGCTGTTGAGGATGTTGGCCGGCATCGGCAGGATCAGGTCGGAATCCGGCAGCGAGAACAGCGCCGAGTGAAAGCTCGGGGTAATCAGCGCCACCCGCCGTTGCACCTTGAAGTTGGCCAGTTCCACATCGATCGGCCCATTGGCCCGTCCACGGCGTGACACGCTGATCTGTGGATAACTGGCAAAGCTGTGCGCCGTGATCGGCTGCTCGAAGATCGGGTGGTCGCGCCGCGCCAGGCCCACATAGTAGGTCTGGAACAGGCTCTGTACCTTGATCTCCGGCCCCAGGTCCACGGTCGAGCTGATGATCAGGTCGGTACGCCCGTCGCGCAGCACGCTGTCGTCATCGCCGCCGGGGCTTTCCGGCACGAAGCGCAGCACCGTGCGCGGTGCCTGTTCGTGCATGCGCCGCAGCAACTGGGCGCCGTACAGGGCGATGAACAGGTCGTTGGTGCGGATGTTGAAGGCCCGGTCAAGCTTGGGCAGGTCGACCTCGTCGCCACTGCGGAACACCTCGCCGGCCTGCTCCACCAACGCCGCCACCTGCTCGCGCAGGGCCAGCGCCCGCGGCGTCGGCACCAAGCCGCGACCGGCGCGCACCAGGATCGGGTCACCCAACGCATCGCGGATACGCCCCAGGGTCCGGCTCATCGCCGCCGGGCTGAGGTTCATGCGCTGCGCCGCGCCGACCACGCTACCTTCGTCGAGCAGGGCATCGAGGGCGACGAGCAGGTTCATGTCCGGGAGTTGCATGGCCGTTTTCCGTTACAGCTGTGGGGAATGGCGATGGTAGCAGGTTGCTGGATTGCACCAGACGCAATGCGCTCATGCGTGGTGGGGCATTTATCCTGAGGGTGGATTGAGCCAAGAATGAGGAATGGCAGGTTCGGCCTCTTCGCGGGTGAACCCGCTCCCACAGTGACTGCACAGGCTTTGAATACTGTGGCGCACCTGTGGGAGCGGGTTTACCCGCGAAGAGGCCAGAACAGACAACCCCTTAGCCAGCCTGAAACAAGGATTCCACATGCCCAGCCCCGTCCTGATCGCCATCGACGCCTCCCCTGCATCCACTGCCCTGCTCACCCTCGCCCGCCGCTACTGCCGCCCCGACGACCACGAACTGCACGTGCTGCTGGCCATCGACTCTACCTTCGCCGTCCACGACCAACCCGCGCCTTACACCGCAGAAGAACTGGAAGAATACCCCGCCGCCTGCGAAGAGCAGCACCAGGCCGACCAGGCCGTGGCCGAGGCGGTGCGCGAGTTGCAGCAAGCCGGCTTCGCCAGCCGGGGCTGCATGGTGGCCGGGCAGCCGGTCGAGGCGATCGTGGCCAAGGCGCAGGAACTGGATTGTGAACTGATCATCATGGGCCACCGCCACCTGTCGCGGCTGGGGCGGATGCTGGACCCGTCGATCAGCGCGAAGGTGATTGATCGGGTGAGGGTACCAGTGTTGGTGGGGGCAGCAAGCTAACTGCGCCGCTCCCACAGGATTTGCGCCAGCCCCAAGAGCAGCGCACCACTTGTGGGAGCGGGCAAGCCCGCGAAGAGGCCAGTAGCTGCACCACCTCACCCCGGCTCAGCCCTCGCTCGGCTTCACCACCACCGTACAAGTCGTACCCGCCGCCAGCAAAAACCCGTCCGGCACTTCATCGATATGAATGCGCACCGGCACCCGCTGCGCCAGCCGCACCCAGTTGAAGGTCGGGTTCACATCGGCGATCAACTCGCGGCTTTGTGGGTTGTCGCGGTCGTAGATGCCGCGGGCGATGCTCTCCACGTGGCCCTTGATGCGCTCGCCGCTCATCATCTGCAGCTCGGCCTGGTCACCCACCTTCACATGCGGCAGCTTGGTCTCCTCGAAGAACCCGTATACCCAGAACGAATTCTCGTCGACCACCGCCATCACCGCTTCACCGGTACGCGCATAGTCACCCTTGTGGATATTCAGGTTGGTCACGTAGCCGTCCACCGTGGCCACGATATGGGTGCGCTTGAGGTTCAGTTCGGCGGCAGCCAGCTCGGCAAGGGCCTGCTGGTAGTCCGCCTGGGCGGAGTTGGCGATGTTGCTGGCGTCATCGCGGTTTTCCTTGGAAATCACCAGGTTGTCCATGTCGGCACGGCGCTTGGCGTTGACCTTGCGCATCTCCCAGGTGGCCTTGCGCGATGCAACCTGCGCCTTGGCCTGGTCGACCGCCAATTGGTAATGCTCGGGGTCGATCTGGATCAGCAGGTCGCCCTTCTTCACCCGCTGGTTGTCCTTGACCGGCACATCCACCACATAACCAGGCACGTCGGCAGCGACGTTGATGATGTCGGCACGCACACGGCCGTCGCGAGTCCAAGGCGTGGTCATGTAGTGCAGCCACAACTGGCGACCGATCACCACGGCAGCGGCAAGCACCAACAGGGTGGCGATCAGGCTGAAGAACTTTTTCATCGAAGGATTCTCACCAGTAGAGCGACAGCGCCAGGGCGCCGAATAGGCAGACGAACAGGCTCAGGCGCAGCAGCGCCGGGTGCCAGAAGAAGCGGTAGCCATCATGGCTGGCAATGTACCGGTCCAGCCCCCAGGCCAGGCCCAGGGCGAACAGGAACATCAAGGTCATGGTGGGCATGTACACGCCATGGAAGGCGATTTCACGGGGCATGGTTTCACGGAGCATCGTGCAGTCCTTTCGCCGGTGCCAACGGCGACTGTGGGTCGAGCAGGGAAGATCGGATGAAGTGCAGGTAGCTTTGCGCGCGGCGCAGCACCGAAGTGTCGAAGTGGCGGGCGAAGGGCTCGTCGGTGGCCTGCACGCGGGCGATGGCGTGGTCCACTGCCACCAGCGCGCGTTCGTGGTTGCTGGCGCTGGGCTGAAGGAACAACCGGGCCAGGGCACGGCCCATCACGCGGATCGCCTGGCGCCAGGGCTGCGACTCGGCGTAGGCCGGGTGCACCGGTGCGCGGGCCTGCTCCTTGCGCAGCTCGATGATGGCATGGCCGATTTCCAGCACGGTGAACATCCAGCCCATCAACTGGCTCTGTACCTGCGGCTTGCCGGCTGCCAGGCCATAGGCCTGGTGCAGCAGGTCACGGGTGCGGCTTTCGAAGGCTGAACCCAGGCCGCGCAGGCGCCCGCTGATGGCGAACAGCACCTGCTCGCGCAGTTCCTGCTCCAGGCGGCTCCACAGCCAGCGGCTGTTGGGCGGCAGGATGATCGCCCCGGCAGCGGCACAGACGAACATGCCGATGACCATGCCGATGTAGTCGTTGATGAAGGTGTACGGGTCATACACGGTGAGGTTGTTCGGCACCGAGCCGATGGCGAAGAACACCAGCAGGCCGATGCCGTAGCCGGCATAGGCCGGCCGTGACGAGAGGAACGCGCCCAGTACGAACACCGGTGCCAGGACCATGCACAGCAGCGGGAAACCGTCGATCCAGGGGAACACAAAGAAGGTTTCGAAGAAGCCGACGAAGGCACCAATCGCCGTGCCGCAGGCCATCTGGAACGACATGCGCTTGGGGTTCGGCGAGGCCGCAGACAGGCCCACGGTGACGGAGGCGATCAGGGTCATCATGGCGCCGCTGGGCCAGTCGCTGAGCAGCCAGTAGCTGCCCAGCAACAACAGCACCGCCGAGGCGCGCACACCGGCGGCCAACGATACCAGCCAGCTGGTCTGCGCCACGTAGGGCTCATCCCACTGCTCGCGTTCGTGCCGGTGCGCTGCCAGCGAGGCATGGGTTTCGGCATAACTGTACATCTCGTCGACGAAGCGGTAGAGCAGCTCGAAGGCAGTATGGAAGTCGAGCAGGTCGGACTCGCTCGGCTCGGTTGCCAGGTACTCGGCGCGCAAGCCGCGCACCTGTGCCTGCAAGCCTTCCTTGTAGGCGGCCAGCTCCAGGGTCAGGCGCAGCGCATCGGCGTCGGTCAGCGCCCGGCCCACGTAAGGCTGCAACAGCTCCACCAGGGTGTTCAGGCCTGGCTCGATGGCGCCGACGATCTGCAGCGGGCCGCGGGCGCGAAGGCGTTCCAGCAAACGGTGCAGGGCATTGAAGCGCGTGGTGATGGCCATGAACTCGCTGTTCATGCGCACCAGGCGACCAGAGCGCCGGCGCATGTGCGGGTCTTCGAAGGCGGTGACGTTGCGCAGGCTCTCGAGGCCCACTGCTTCAGCGACGAAGCGCACGTTGCTGCTCTCGAAGCGGTCCCGCTGGCTTTCGCCGCGCAGGGCCTCGACCACCACCCCGGCGAACACGCCAAAGCGCTGGTACAGGGCGTTGCGCATGGCGGCACTGGCCGACTGCGGCAGGATCGCGGCGCTGACGAAGGTCGACACCAGAATGCCCAGGGCGATTTCCAGCACCCGCCATACCGCCGCCATGAAAGCCTGGTCAGGGTGCTCAAGCACCGGCAGGCCGATCATCGCCGCGGTGTAGCCGGCCAGCACGAAGCCATAAGCGCGGAAGGTGCGGTAGCGCATGGCACCGGCCGAACACAGGCCTACCCACAGGGCCAGGCTGGGCAGGAACAGCTCGGTGTTCTGCGGGAATATGGCGATCAGCGCCACCATCATCGCCGAGCCGGCCAGGGTGCCGAGCACCCGGTAGAAGCTCTTGGCGAACACATGCCCGCTTTGCGGCTGCATGACGATGAACACGGTGATCATCGCCGTGCGCGGTTGCGGCAGCTCCAGGCGCATGGCCAGCCACAGGGTGATGAACGCAGCGGCCAGCACCTTGAAGATGTACACCCAGGTCACCCCGTCGGTGCGCGCCCAGGCAAAGAAGCCCCGGCGCCATTCCAGGCTCTGCAGCCAGCGCACGGGCAAACTGGAAGTGCTCATTCGGCGTTATCCGGCTTCTTGTCGAGAATGGCCAGGGTGGCCGGGGTTTTCGGTGCGGCCTGGCGCTCCTCTTTCGGCACATCCTGACCAGCCTGCAAGCCACCGCCCAGGGCGGTGACCAGCTCGGCATGGGCAATCAGGCGGGCAGCCTGCACCTGCTGTTGCACCTGCTGCTGGCGGAACAGCAAGGTCTGGGCGTTGAGCACGTTGAGGTAGTCGGTAAGGCCACGCTGGAAGGCGACCATGGCAATGTCGTAGGTTTTCTGCGCGGCCGCTACCGACTCGGCGGCGAAGTGCGACTGCTCTTTCATCGACTCACGGCGAATCAGCTGGTCGGAGATGTTCTTCAGCGCACCGACCACGGTCTGGTTGTAGCGCGCCACGGCCACGTCATAGCCCGCCGAGGCCACGCCCAGCTGCGAGCGCAGGCGGCCACCGTCGAAGATCGGCAAGCTGATGGCCGGGCCAACGTTGTAGTTGAACTTGCGCCCGGTGAGGAATTCCAGCGGGCCACCACCGGTTGCCATGAAGCCAAGGCTGCCGACCAGGTCGACGTTGGGGAAGAAGCCGGCGTGAGCGACATCGATGCCCCGCGCCTGGGCGGCTACCTGCCAACGGCTGGCGACCACGTCGGGGCGCTGGCCGACCAGTTCGGCCGGCAGGTTCGACGGCAGCCTCAGCGGCGCGGCCAGGGCCAGGCTCGGGCGCTGCAACTGCGCGCCCTCCCCCGGGCCCTTGCCGGCCAGGGCGGCCAGCTGGTTGCGGGCCAGGGCAATTTCTTCGTCCAGGCTGTCGAGCTGGCGGTGGGTTTCCGGCAACGGTGCTTCGGCCTGGCTGACTTCGAAGTGAGTGCCGATGCCGGCATCCAGGCGGCGCTTGGCCAGGGCCAGGATCTGCTCCTGCTGTTCCAGCTCGGCCTTGACGATATCGCGCTGGGCGAAGTGCAGGCTCAGCTGGATGTAGGCGCGCACCACGTTGTTCTGCAGCTCCAGCTGCGCCTGGCGGGCTTCGGCCACGCTCATGTGCGCCTGGTCCACGGCCTGCTCGCTGGCGTTGCGTTCGCGGCCCCACAGGTCGAGCGCATAGCTGAAGCCAATGGCGGCGTTGTTGTCCCAGGTATTGGCGCCGGACAGCGCGCCCGGGCCATAGAACTGGTCTTCAGGCCAGTTGTGGCGCTTGAGCGTGGCCTGGCCGTTGCCCTGGAGTTTTTCCGCCGACTCGACCACGCCGGCCATGGCCTTGGCTTCGCGCACCCGCGCCGCAGCCATGGCCAGGCTCGGGCTGCCGGCCACGGCCAGGGCAACCCAGCGGTCCAGTTGTGGGTCGCCATAGGCGTGCCACCACTGCTGGTCGGGCCAGTGGGCGTCGGTCGCGGCTTCGCGTATGGCCGCGTCGGTGGTCAGGGTATTGGCTTGCAGCGTCTTGCTTTGCGGGGCAATGCCCCAGGTTCCGATACAGCCGCTCAAGGTGAGGGCAAGGGCACAGGCACTGAACGCATTGAGCGTTCTGATGATGCGACGCGGCACAGCTGCGATTTCCCGAGGAAGAGGTGAAGGGGCCGGGCAATTCTAGGGGGCGGCAGCACTGGCGATAAGCGTGGATTCCTGCGAATCTTTGTTACCAAAACAGCGATAATCCGCCTTTGGTCGAAGGCAACTTTTCATCTCTTTTACGTTACTTCGTGACACAATTTTGTCCTCTACATCGAGAGTGACCCATGGACACCCTGCAAAACATGCGTGCTTTCAGTTGCGTAGCCCAACTCGGCAGCTTTACCGCTGCCGCCGGGCAACTGGATACGACCACCGCGAACGTGTCGCGGGCGGTCTCCAACCTGGAAGCCCATCTGCAAACAAGGCTGCTCAACCGCACCACCCGCCGCATTGCGCTGACCGAAGCCGGCAAGCGCTACCTGATGCGTTGCGAACAGATTCTTACCTATGTCGAAGAAGCCGAAGCCGAGGCCAGCGACGCCCATGCCCGCCCGGCCGGGCAGTTGAAGGTGCACTCGATGACCGGGGTCGGTCAGCACTTCGTGGTCGACGCCATCGCCCGCTACCGCGAATCGCACCCGGACGTGACCTTCGACCTGACCATGGCCAACCGCGTGCCTGACCTGCTCGACGAGGGCTATGACGTGTCCATCGTGCTGGCCACCGAACTGCCCGACTCGGGGTTCGTGTCCCAGCGCCTGGGCATCACCTACAGCATCGTCTGCGCCTCGCCCGCCTACATCGCCCGCCACGGCGTGGCGCACAAGCCTGCCGACCTGCTCAAGCACGCCTGCCTGCGCATGGTCAGCCCGGTGATCCCGTTGGAAAAATGGCTGTTCGACGGGCCGGAAGGCCAGGAAATGGTCAACATCACCAGCTCGCCGTTCATGGTCAATACTGCCGATGCCATGAAGACCGCCATCCGCAGCGGCATGGGCGTGGGCGTGCTGCCAATCTATTCGGCCATCGACGGCCTGCGCGATGGCAGCCTGGTACGGGTGCTGCCCGAGTACCGGCTGCAGGAGCTGAACCTGTACGCCATCTACCCGTCGCGGCAGTACCTGGATGCCAAGATCAAGACCTGGGTCGAGTACCTGCGCAACTCGCTGCCGGAGATTCTGGCAGCCCATGAGGCAGACCTGAAAACCCATCAGGTGATGATTGCCAACTAAAAAGCTGCTGCATTGCGGGGGCGGACAATGGTAGGTTGCTAACCATTGTCAGGCCATTCGCGGGCACGCCCGCTCCCACAGGTAATGCACAGGCCTTCAATCTGTGCGGTACCTGTGGGAGCGGGCGTGCCCGCGAAGAAGCCCCCACCGTCCCACGCCTTGCAGAGAAGTTGCCCGATGAAAAAGACCGTCCTGGCCTTCAGCCGTATCACCCCGGCCATGGCCGAACGCCTGCAGCAAGACTTCAACGTGATCGTGCCGAACCCCAAGCTCGGCGACATCAATGCCCAGTTCAACGAAGCCCTGCCCGAGGCCCATGGCCTGATCGGCGTTGGCCGCAAGCTCGGCCGGGCGCAACTCGAAGGGGCGACCAGGCTGGAGGTGGTATCCAGCGTGTCGGTCGGCTACGACAACTACGACCTGGACTACTTCAACGAACGCGGCATCGCCCTGACCAACACCCCCGACGTGCTGACCGAAAGCACCGCCGACCTGGGCTTTTCGCTGATCATGGGCTGCGCCCGCCGCACCGCCGAGCTGGATGCCTGGACCAAGGCCGGCAACTGGCAAGCTACCGTAGGCCCGGCCCACTTCGGCAGCGATGTGCACGGCAAGACCTTGGGCATCGTCGGCATGGGCAACATCGGTGCCGCCATTGCCCGTCGCGGCCGGTTCGGTTTCAACATGCCGGTGATCTATTCCGGCAACAGTCGCAAGACCGCACTGGAGCAAGAGCTGGGCGCACAGTTCCGCAGCCTGGAGCAACTGCTGGCCGAGGCCGACTTCGTCTGCATCGTTGTGCCGTTGTCCGATGCCACCCGCAAGCTGATCGGTGCGCGTGAGTTGCAACTGATGAAGCCGAGCGCGTTCCTGATCAACATCGCCCGCGGGCCGGTGGTGGACGAGGCGGCGCTGATCGAGGCACTGCAGAACGGCACCATTCGCGGTGCGGGCCTGGATGTGTACGAAAAAGAACCGCTGAGCGATTCGCCGCTGTTCAAGCTGCCCAATGCCCTGACCTTGCCGCACATTGGCTCGGCCACTGCCGAAACCCGCGAGGCCATGGCCAACCGGGCAATCGACAACCTGCGCGCGGCGCTGCTGGGTGAGCGGCCGCGGGACCTGGTGAACCCGCAGGTGTGGAGGAATTGACAGCTTCAGATTCACTTCTTTTCAAAAGTGCCATGTAACCTTTACGGCGCGACCTGTCTAAACACAGTAAGCGCCGCGAACAAAGCTCAAAGTCAAAAATTGCCCCTCTATCAGCGGCAGAAAAGCATCTGAAGCCGCTTTGCAACTGATAAAATTGCCAGTTTCATTTTTTAGCGGACCGATAGAACAATAACGCCTCAAAACATGGAGGCGCATGATGAAAATCACCATCGACACTATCAAGCCAAATTTTCTAATTCTCCCTCTGAGACAAAGCTTCACACTTAAGTCATCCTTGAATACCCCCTTGCGCTGGGAGCTAGAAGGAGAAAAACTGGGAACACTAAAAGAGGAGGGAGCAAATGCTATTTATACTTCCCCAGATGAAATAATTCCCGGAGACTCTGACGATATCCTTTCGCATTTCAAAAAGGACATCGTGACAGCTTTCAAAGATGGGATGTACTACAGTGCGACCATACTAACAACCAATCTCACTTCGGATTCGTACAAGATTGAACTAGAAGCCTCCAACAATCAGAAACTGCTGCGACTTTACAGAAACAGAAAATTGGAAGGATGGGTAGAAATCCCTCTGGAAAGTACGGAGTGGTATACATTGACCGGTAACGGTCGCGTGGACCCAAAAAATGGCGAGTACTATAGCTCTGGCGACAACCCTTTAGGGATTCTCCGATCAAGTCAGCACAGGCCATCTGACCTGTGCTGAAATAGCCCTCCGTCCAACTGCCTTCTACAAGTCCGCCATCCCATGAGTCAGATGAGCTTTTCCGATTTCGAGTACGCCGGCAAGCGCAAGCAAACCCGTCGCGAGCGTTTCCTGGCCGAGATGGAACAGGTGGTACCGTGGAGTGGACTGGTGGCGTTGATCGAGCCTCACTACCCAAAGGCTGGCGGTGGCCGCAAGCCTTATCCTCTGGAAACCATGCTGCGCATTCACCTGCTGCAGAATTGGTTCTCTTTGAGCGATCCCGCCATGGAAGAGGCGCTGTACGAGATCACTTCGATGCGCCAGTTCGCTCGTCTGACGCTCAGCGCTCCGATCCCCGAAGACACGACGATCATGAACTTCCGGCACCTGCTGGAGAAGCATCAGTTGGCAGCCGGCATTCTGGAAACCATCAACAATTACCTGCAAGACAAGGGCCTGTCGTTGCGCCAGGGCACCATTGTCGACGCGACCATCATCCACGCGCCCAGTTCGACCAAGAACAAGGAAGGCAAGCGCGATCCTGAAATGCATCAAACGAAGAAGGGCAACCAGTACTATTTCGGCATGAAGGCCCACATCGGCGCGGATGCTGAATCGGGTCTGGTGCATCACGTTCATGGCACCGCCGCGAACGTAGCTGACGTGACGGAGGTCGCTCAGCTATTGCATGGCGAAGAGAATGTCGTGTGTGCGGATGCGGGTTACACAGGCGTGGAAAAGCGGCCAGAACACGAGGGACGGCAGGTGATATGGCAGGTCGCTGCCCGCCGCAGCACCTACAAACACTTGAGCAAACGCAGCGTGCTCTACCAAGCCAAGCGCAAGATCGAAAAGGCCAAGGCGCAAGTGCGTGCGAAGGTGGAGCACCCGTTCCGGGTGATCAAACGCCAGTTCGGCTATGTAAAGACTCGTTTTCGCGGCTTGGCCAAGAACACGGCGCAACTGACCACGCTGTTTGCCCTGTCGAATCTGTGGATGGTGCGCCGGCAATTATTGCCTGCTGCGGGAGAGGTGCGCCCGTGAGTCCGGATAACCAAGGCTTTGCCTTGGTTATCCAATAATCAGCGACTGAAAAGCGGGCTTTTCGGCATCCCTAAGCCGCCCATTTCCGACTGATGAGCAACTTGTTCGGAGTTTCCTTAACTACAGTCATTCTTGCCAACGACAAGAGTAATGATGACTTTTGGGGGTATTCACTAATCACCGTTGAAGCTGACTAGATATTCTGGCTGCCAGCGTTGATGGCACGAAGTCGCAGGATCTGGAACGATCTTCTATTGGAACCTCCTGCACCGGGCTCTTCTCGACAAGCTCAAGAGGGGGCCGATGCAGACTATGTACGCTTCACTTCGCTACCGCAGCTGCCTCAATGACCCGGCCCTTCGGCTTGCGAAACACCAGCACATTCCCCGCCATCACCGCCACCAGCCCCAACAAGGCCGGCGCTGTCCACTGATACCCCTCGGCCACCGCCGACACATTCAGCGCCACCAACGGGAACAGCACCGTGCAGTACGCTGCCCGCTCCGGCCCCATGCGCCCGACCAGGGTCAGGTAGGCGGTAAAGGCGATCACCGAGCCCGGCACCACCAGGTACAGCAACGAGCCTATGTACCGCACGTTCCACTCCATGCTGAATGGCACACCGCTGACCACGCAGAACACCGCCAGCATCACCGCCCCGTAGACCATGCCCCAGGCATTGGTGGTCATGGGTTTGAGCCCGGCCTTCTGCTGCATGCTCGACAGCATGTTGCCGGCCGAGAAGCACAGCGTGCCGAGCAGGGCCAGGCCAAGGCCGTACAGGGTTTCGCGGCTGGCCGCGTGGTGGGACAGCTCGGGCCAGAACAGCAGCCCCAGGCCAAGTAGCCCCAAGGCGCCGCCGCCGAGCACGTTGCTGGCGATCTTCTGGCCGAAGAAGATCCGCGCGTTGAGTGCGTTCCACAGGGTGGCGGTGGAGAACACCACGGCGATCAGGCCGCTGGCAATCCACTGGCTGGCGCTGAGGAAGCAGATGAAGTTGACACAGAACAGGCACAAGCCCTGGGCCAGGCAGATCTGGTGGCCACGCCGGTTCATTGGCTGCAGGCGGCGGGTGAGCAGCAGGAAGGCGAACAGGATCAGCCCGGCCAGGGCGAAGCGGTAGACGATCGAGACCGGAATGGCGACCACACCCAGTTGGAGTTTCAGGGCGATCCAGGTGGTGCCCCAGATCAGGACGGTTAGCAGGTAGAGTGACAGGTTCATGGCGACGGTTCCTTGGGCCTTTCAAGATCGGTGCCCGGCGCTTCGCGGCCAAAGCCGCTCCCACAAGGACCGCGCTGCTCTCGAGGCTGGCGCGGTCCCTGTAGGAGCGGGCTCACCCGCGAATCGAGGGCGCAGCCCTCGCCGAGGCATTTCAGTGTTCTCCTGTCGAACACCCACGCGCTTGCACAAACTTGCGCATTTGTCCCGCGGGTTGCTGTAAGCCTGCCCAAGGCGCAGTAGGATGGCAGGCAAGAGGAACCGCCCATGACGCCACTCACCCAGCTGCAAGTGTTCAACGCCATGCACGCCTCGCCCCACGCCCGGCTGGAGCTGAGCGCGCACCTGGGCGACGGGCTGGCGGCGGCGTTGTGGAGCAACCGCGACGATGCCCGCGACTACCAGGCACCGAGCCATCACACCCTGTCGTGCTACATCGCCGACGGCACTGGCACCTTTCGCCGCCAGCGCCCCGGCGACAAAGGGGCGCCCGACAAGCTGTGCGTGATGCCAGCCGGACAGGAATCGAACTGGGTGGTCAATGGTGCGATACGCCTGGCGCACCTGTATGTCAGCGAAACGCAGTTCGCCCTGGGCTGCGTGCGCCTGCTCGATCGTGAACCCCGTGAGCTGCAACTGCAGGAAGCGACCTTTCTCGACGACCCGCAGCAAGCCAAGCGCTTTCGCCAGCTGATAACCCTGGACTGGGATGAACCTGGCGAACGCCTGCTGGCCAGCAGCCTGGCGCACGAGATCGTCGACCATGCGCTGCTCAACCAGGTCGGGCTGCGCCAGGGCCTGCGCCTGAAAGGCGGGCTGGCACCGAGCCTGCGCCGGCAACTGGTCGACTACATCGAAGCGCACCTGGACCAGCCCATTACCCTGGGTGAACTGGCCTTGCGCTGCAACCTGTCCGAATACCACTTTGCCCGTATGTTCCGCGCCAGTTTCGGGCTGCCGCCGCACCAGTACCTGCTGGCTCGACGGCTGCATCGGGCCTGCCAGCTGTTGCGGCTGGGGGTGATGCCGCTGGGGGAGATTGCCCTGTTGTGCGGGTTTGCCAGTGCCAGCCATTTCAGCAACCGGTTCCGCCAGGCGGTCGGTGCAACGCCAGGCGAATACCGTACGGCCATTCGCGGCTAAAGCCGCTCCCACAGGGATCGCGCCACCCTCAAGGGCAGTGCAGTACCTGTGGGAGCGGCTTTAGCCGCGAAGAGGCCGGTTCAGGCTGGCCTAGAACTCGAAGGTACTGGACAAGCTCACCTGCCGCGCATCACCAATGGCCACAAAGTACTGGTTCACCGCCGAGCTGTAGTAAACCTTGTCGAACAGGTTCTTCACGTTCAGCTGCAGCAGCACCTTGTGCTCGTCGAGCCTGGTCTCGTAGCTGGCAAAGGCATCGGCCACGGTATAGGACGGCAGGTCGAAGGTGTTGGTCGAGTTACCCGCGCGCTCGCCGACATACCTTGCACCGGCACCGAGACGCAAGCGGTCGCCACCGAACAGGCTGCCATAGTCATACACCGCCGACAGCGAACCACTGTGCCGGGCCACGTTCTGCAGGCGGTTGCCCTGCAGGGCCGGGTCCTTGGTTACCTTGGCATCGGTGTAGGCATAGCTGCCAATCAGGCTCCATCGCTCACTCAGCTGGCCAGTCAGGTCCAGCTCAACGCCCCGTGAACCGCCCTCCCCGGCATTGCTGTACACCGTTTCACGAGTACTGGTATCAAAGTTGGAAACCAGTACGTTGCGCTTGGTGATATCGAACAACGCCAGAGTGCCTGTCAGGCGGCCCGGCATGTCGAGCTTGGCGCCCAGTTCCCACGATTTGCCCTCCTCCGGCGCCACCGACGAGTCGAGCACTACATTGCCGACCAGCGGCGCGATAGTCGAGTTGGGCTTGAACGACTCGCTATAGCTGCCATAAAACGACAGTTGGTCATCGACCTTGTAGACGATACCTGCATGCGGCACCCACGCCTGGCCATTGATGTCGGTGTTGGCCTTGAAAGGGCGGCCACGGCCAGCGTACTGGTCGAACTGCTGGAAGCGCGCACCAGCCACCAGGATCCAGTGATCATCCAGGTGCAGCGCGTCCTGCACGAACAACGCGTCGGTGCGCAGCTTGTCGGTCTGGTCGCTGTCACTGGCTTTGACAGTGGTGCCCTCCACTTCCTGCCCGTAGACCGGGTTCATATAGCTGAAGGTGGATTGGGCGGTCTGCCGGATCATGTCACCGCGGAAAATCTTGCGGTCCTCGTGATCAATGCCGAACAGCAGGTCGTTCTGCATCCCGGCCAGTTGCACATTACCGGCCAGGCTCAAGGTGGCGAACTGGTCACGGCTCATGGCGTTGTGGGTGCCGTCGATGCTGCGCGACAGCGTGCCGCTATTTTCATTCACGCCGGTCACCCGCACCTGGCTGGCATCATAGGTTTCGCGGTTGAAGCTGTAGCCGAAGTGCAGCTTCCAGTCATCGGCCAGCTGGTGGTCGACTTCCAGACGGTAAAGGTCGGAGCGCCCTTCCATGTCGTTGAAGGGCTCGTCCAGGCGCCGCGTGGCTGGGATGTCCAGCGGGTGGCCGTTGTTGCCGAACGCCGTGCCACGGTCGAAGGGGTAGAGAAACTCGCGATGCTCGTAGGCCAGCACCACCTGGGTGTCTTCGCCCAGCCAGGCCAGCGACGGCGCTACCAGCGATTCGCGGTGCACGCCGTAGTTGCGCCAGTAGTCCTCATCTTCGTGGTCGACGATCAGCCGATAGGCGAAGTTGCTGTCGCCCAGTGCGCCGGTACTGTCGAACCCGCCACCGCTGCCGTTCTTGCCGCTGCCGTAGGTAGAACCGCGCACGGTCAGGGCGTTGTACTGCTCGAGTTGCGGGCGCTTGCTGACCACGTTGATCACCCCGCCCGGGTCCTGGATGCCGTACAGCAGCGAGACCGGGCCCTTGAGCACTTCGACCCGCTCGGTGCTGGCGTTGAGGCTGCGGCACTGCACGATGGGCATGCCATCGCGCATGATCGAGCCGTCGCGGTTGTCGCCGAAGCCGCGCTTCATCACGGTATCGGAGGTACCACCGAAATTGTTGCCCTGGGTGATGCCGCTGACATTGGCCAGAGCGTCATCAAGGTTGCGTGGGGCCTGGTCACGGATGACCTGGACCGGTACCACATTGATGGCCTGGGGGATGTCCTGGCTCGGGCCCTGCCCGCGCATGATCGAGGCGGTAGCGGGGGGCTGATAGCTGTAGTCGTCCAGTTGCGAGGTCACGGTGATGGCCTGCAGGTTGAGGGCGCCGGAAGTGTCCACCGCTTCGAGGGTGAGCGTGCGCGAATCGACGCGGCGCCAGGCCAGCCCGGTAGTACCCAGCAGCTGTTGCAGGGCCTGTTCGGCGCTGAACCTGCCGTTCAATGCCGGCGCCTGCACACCTGGCAGTTCCAGGGTGTAGACCACGCTCTGGCCGGTGGTGCGGCTGAAGGCGCTGAGTGCCTGGGCAAGGGGTTGCGCCGGCTGGGCGAAGGTATACGCCTGCTGCTGCTCGGCGGCACAGGCCAGGGGGGCGACAGCGAATGCCGGGAGCGCGGAAAGGCCGAGCCAGAGAGGGACGCAACGCGGGGTGAACTTCATGGACGCTGACCTGTGAGAGGGATATGACTGCGAATGAATCGCACTTCCACTCATTACACGGATGCCACGTCCTGTTACCTCACCCGCTATCTGAAAATATTTTTGCCTGTGCGGGCCTCTTCGCGGGTGAACCCGCTCCCACAGGTACTGCACAGGATTTGAAACTTGCGCCCTTCCTGTGGGAGCGGGTTCACCCGCGAAGAGGCCCGCACAGGCGACTACCGGATCAGGGTCAACCGCCCCAGCACAGTCTGCCGCGAAAAACCCATCACCTTGCCCAGCGAATCCAGCGCCAGCAACGGCTCGGCCACGGGGAAACTGCCACTGACCTTGCGCTGCCCCAACTCATCCTCGAGCAACAGGATGCGCCCCGGGTAGTAGCGCCCCAAGTCTTCGACCACCTGCGCCAGCGGCACCTGGTAGTAATTCAGCCAGCCCTGGCGCCAGGCCAGGCGGTTGTCACTATCCACCGCCAGGGTGTCGCCGACTTGGCCGGCAGCATAGGCCACCTGCTGGTTGGCCGTCAGTTCACGCGCTGCTGCACCCGGCGCCGGGCTCACCGCCACCCGCCCGCTGCTCACAGTGACCTGGGCCCCCTCGACCTGCTCGCGCACTTCGAACTGGGTGCCAAGCACGCGCACCTCGCCACCGGCAGCTTCCACTACGAACGGCGTGCCGGTATGCGTGACCTGGAAAAACGCCGCGCCATGCAACAACCGCACGCGGCGCTCGCCCTGCACAAAATCGACTGCAATCGCGCTCCCCGCATCCAGCGTCACCTGCGACTGGTCGGCCAAGGTCACCTGGCGAACTTGACCAGCACTGCTGTAGTCGGCCTGCAGGTCCTGCAGCCACAGGGCCGGGTGCCAACCACCGGCAACGCCCACGGCCAGTACCAGGCACGCAGCCACCGCCAGCGCCGCGACCCGCTGCCGCCAGGGGTGCCTGGTCGGTGGCCTGGCCATCGCATCCAGGTAACGTTGCAGGCTTGCCTGTTCTTCAGCGGCCAGGCGCGCCGCCGGGGCGGCGCTGTTCTGCCACAGCGCCTGGGCCTGGGCGTAGGCCTCACGGTGCCCAGGTTCGGCCAGCAGCCAGCGCTTGAACGCCGCGCCCTCGGCTTGCGCAGGCTGCTCGTTGATGCGGCTGAGCCATTGAAGTGCAGCACGGGACTGCGCCTCGGTGATCGGCGGTAAACGGCTCATCGACGGGCACTCCCTGGCCGGCGTGGGGTGGACGCGGGCTCGGCAACACTCGCCTTGCACGCTTCGAGGGCGCGCATCATATGCTTTTCCACCGCACTCTGGGACAGTTGCATGGCCTTGGCGATCTCGCCGTACTTGCAGCCGTGGATACGGTTGAGCAGGAAGATCTGCCGGGTGCGCTCGGGCAAGGCGCGCAAGGCAGCGTCGATGCGCTGCAAGTCGTGATCGACCTCCACGGCCTGTTCCGGGGCCTGGGCCATGGCCGCTTCATCCAGCGGCAACACAGCTTCGGCTGCGCGCTCGCGGCTGCCTTCGCTGCGCAGGTGGTCGATGGCGAGGTTCCCGGCGCAACGCAGCAAGTAGGTATCCAGCGCCTCGACCTTGACCTCAGGGCGACGCCAGAAGCGCAGGAACAGCTCCTGGACCAGGTCCGATGCCGTCGCCCGGCAGCCGACCCGGCGGCTCACCAGGGCTTCCATGCGTGCCCGCTGGGCCTGGAACACCTGGACGAAACGCGCACGTCCGCCGCCGCTTTCGGCATCCGCCTCGATCATGTCGCCCGGTTCGCTCACCTGGTCACTCGGCGAACACGGCCAGCAACGGCCCCAGCACCACGCTGGCGGCGGCCAGGCCCAGCAACAGGCGGGGCTGGTATGGCAGGCCGAACACCCACAGGGTCACCCCGGCCATCATCACTGCGGTCCACTCCACCAAGCCATGGGCCCAGCCCCGCAGGTGCACGCTGAGCACCAGCGACAGCACCAGCAACAGCCAACCGGCACTGCGCAACAGGCGCAACGGCCCGGGGCGCGGCTTGCGCCCGAGCAGGTCGACGAAGTGCTTCTCCATGGCCAGGCACAGGGCAACGAAGCCGGCGTAAGCGATCAGTGCATTACCCAGCATCAGCTCGCCTCCGCCGTCTCAGTGCTTGGCTTCCTTGCCGCACGAGGGGCCCGCATGGCCACAGCCTTCGGGCTGTGTAACATCTTGCCGGCCATCCAGGCCAGGAACAGGCCGGTGCCCAGCGCTGTCAGGTCGAAACCAGCCATGACCCAGTCACCCGCAGGTAGCGAATGGTTCAGGCCCTGGCCGGTGGTCAGGCCGTTAAGCAGCGGCAGCAAGGCGAAGGCCAGCGCGCCCAGTGCCAGTTGCTCGCCCCATGCCCGCCGCCCACTACGCAGCACAGCGTGCACCAGTGACAGGCCCCAGGCGGTGAAAAAGGCGTTGACCTCCCAGTCGGCCCGGCCTTCGACACCCATCGGGATCAGGCGGTTGGCCCAGAAGAAGCCCGCCACGGCCAGCAACAGGCCGCTCATGCTGGCGATATTGAGCACCTCGACCAGGCGTAGTTCACCCGGCAGGCGTTCGCTCCTGGCATGCTTGAGCTGGCGCTTGCCCAGCCACATCACCAGGCCGGTGCCAATCACCGCAGTACCGGCCACGCCAAAGAAGAAGTACAGCCAGCGCAGCCAGGGCCCGGCGAAATTGCCCATGTGCAGGCCGGCAAAGCTGAAGGCGGTCATCATTGCCCCACTCTCCGGTTTGCCCTGGCTCAACAGCACACCGCTGACGCCATCGAAGGTCCAGTTGGCGCTACGCCGGTAAGCCACGTGGTCGGCAGCCGATTGCGTGAAGGTAACGCGGGCATTGCTGTCGCCGGCATTTTCCACCTGGATACGGCCGATACGCGCGCCCGGTTGCAGGTCCTGCACCTTGGCATAGAGGCTCGGCAACGGTACCAGCGGCGCGGCCACATGGGCCGCCTTGGGCGCATTGTTACGGCCGAACAGTTCGTTGAAGTACTTGCCGGTGTCATTGCCGTAGCTGGCCATGATGCCAGCCGGCATCACCATGTACATGAACAACACCAGGCTGCTGTAGCTGATCATCAGGTGGAAGGGCAGCACCAGCACGCCAATGGCGTTGTGCCCGTCCAGCCAGGAGCGCTGGCCCTTGCCTGGGCGGAAAGTGAAGAACTCCTTGAAGATTTTCTTATGGGTGATGATGCCGGTGACCAGCCCCAACAGCATGATGAAGGCGCACAACGTCGATAGCCATCGGCCGAAAGGGTGTGGCATCTGCAACTGGAAGTGGAAGCGGTAGAAGAACTCGCCACCGCGACTGTCGCGTGCCGCCACCGGCTGCCCGGTCTGGGTATCAAGGGTCTTGGTGACGAAACCGCGTGGCCCGCCATTTGGGTCGCGATAACCCACGTTCAAGGCGGCCTCGCGTGCGTTGGGCATACGAATCAGCCAGGTGCCCGAATGCCCTGCATTGTCCTGCAGATAACGCTGGGCCACCTCCAGGCTATGGCTCGGGTCCAGCGCATGGCTTCGTACTTCTGGTTGCGTCCAGTGCGTGATTTCTTCCTTGAAATACGACAGCGTGCCAGTGAGGAAGATGGCGAACAAAAGCCAGCCGAAGATGCGGATTCCACGCCATTCGGACACTCAGCCCACGCTGATCCGGACACCTGTTCCACGATCATTCGGACAGGCAGTCGGAGCGCAGCGACGCAGGGGTTGCATTGTTAGTCTGAGGCGCCCGGCGCCGTCAATTTCTTCACCCGCTTTCTCATCGACTCGCCCTTGAGGTTGATCCGGTAGGCGTTGTGCACCAGGCGGTCGAGGATGGCATCGGCCAGGGTTGGATCGCCGATCAGTTCGTGCCAGTTGTCCACGGGCATTTGGCTGGTCACGAGGGTCGAGCGCTGGCCGTAGCGGTCGTCCAGTAGCTCCAGCATGTCGCGGCGCTGTTCGGCGGTGAACGGGGCCAGGCCCCAGTCATCAAGGATCAGCAGGTCGGTCTTGGCATAGCCGCTCATCAGCTTGGCGAAGCGCCCGTCGCCATGGGCTAGGCCCAACTCTTCCAACAGGCGCGGCAAGCGCAGGTAACGCACGCTGTAACCCTCTCGGCAGGCCTGGTGTGCCAGGGCGCAGGCCAGCCAGGTTTTACCCACGCCGGTGGGCCCGTTGATGATCAGGTTGAGTCCGTCGCGTAACCACTGACCGCTGCTCAGCTGGAGGATCAGCGCCTTGTCGAGTCCGCGCGGGCTGCGGTAGTCGATGTCTTCGAGGCAGGCGTTGTGCTTGAGCCGGGCCTGACGCAGGCGGCTGCTGAGGCGCTTGTCGTCGCGTTCGGTCAGTTCGCGGTCGACCAGCAGGCCGAGGCGTTCCACGAAGCTCAGGCTGTCGATGTCGGGGGTTTTCAGTTGCTCGGCGAGTGCCTTGAGCATGCCGGTCAGGCGCAGGGTCTGGAGCTTGTCCAGGGTCGGATGGGGCAGCATGGTGGGATTCCTTGTGTTCAGTGGTAGTAGCCGGGGCCGCGCAGATTGGCGTGGTCGTCCGGCAGCAGGGGCAGGTTGGCTTGAGCCAACGGCAGGCTTTCCAAACCCTGGCGCAGGATCGATTCGAGGCTCTTGTAGCTGCACGCACCGAGGCTGAGGGCGCGACGGCAGGCCAACTCCAAGCGCACTTCGCCATGGGTCTTGCCCAGGCGCAGGATGCCCAGGCAGGCCCGGTAGCCTTGGGTTGGGTGGATGCGCCGTTCGAGGATGTGGCTGATCACGCCGGCCGTGTTCGGCCCGGTCTGCTCAGCCCAGCGGATCAGCCGTTGTGGCGTCCACTCGGCGTGCTCGCGATGGCTCTTGGGCATGTGCTCGGCCTGTGTGCTGTGCCGGCCCTTGTGCGGTGAGCGAAGATGGCTGGCCACCCGCTGATTGGCGTGGAAGCACTCCACCGTGCGCGCTGTCAGGCGTACTTCCAGTTGTTTCTTCACCAGTTGGTACGGCACCGAGTAGTAGTGCCCATCAACCTCGACGTGGTAGTCGATGTGCACACGCGCCTTCTTCCACTCGGCATACACGTAGGGTTGCTCCGGCAGCGGCCGCAGCACCGGACGATCCAGGGCTTCGAAGGCCGAGTGCCGGGAGCCCGGCAGCTTGCGAAACGGTCGTCGGTTGAGGCGCTCCAGCAATAAGGCGATGGCGCTGTTGAGTTCGTTCAAGGAGAAGAACTGGCGGTTCCTCAGCGCGGCGAGGATCCAGCGCTCGACCACCTGCACGCCGACCTCGGCCTTAGCCTTGTCGCGCGGCTTACGCGCCCGCGCCGGCACCACCGCCACGCCATAGTGCTCGGCCAGATCGCGGTAGCTCGGGTTGATGTCCGGCTCGTAGCGATGGCTCTTACTCACCGCGCTGCGCAGGTTGTCCGGCACCACGATCTCCGGCACGCCCCCGAGGAAGGCGAAGCAGCGGGTATGCGAGCCCAGCCAGTCCGGCAGCTGCTGCGACCAGGTGGCTTCGGCGAAGGTGTAGCTGGAGGCGCCGAGCACCGCGACGAACACCTGCGCCTGGCGGATCTCGCCGCTGTGCCGGTCGATCACCGGCACCGTCTGCCCGGCGTAGTCGACGAACAACTTCTCGCCGACGCGATGTTCCTGGCGCATCACCACGTCCAGCTTGCCCTGCCAGGCCCGGTAGTGCTCGCAGAACCAGCTGTACTGAAAACCCTGCGGCTGGCTCAGGCGATACTCCTGCCAGAGCAGCGCCAGGGTCACGCCGGGGCGACGCAGCTCGGCGTGCACCCAAGACCAATCAGGCAGTGGCCGCTGCTCACTGGGCACCGCAGGGGCCAGTGGGAACAGTTGCTGTTCCAGTTCGGAATCGGACAACGAGCAGGGCCAGGCTAGACCGCTGGCGGCAAAGCGACAGAGGTAATCACCGGCACTGCTGTGGCCTATGCCCAGACTGCGGGAGATCTTACGGACAGACAGCCCGCAATCGAACTTGAGGCGCAACACCTCACGGATTTTACGCATGGACAAACGCTCCACGACGACCTCTCTGCTTCGAAAAAGAGGTCGATGGTAGTGAATAAATCCTGCGTAGCTGCCTGCCTGGAAAGTGTCCGGATGGCCGTGGAATCGGTGTCCGGATGCTCGTGGAATGAGTGTCCGGATCAGCGTGGAATCACTGTCCGGATGTGCGTGGAATGGGTGTCCGAGTCAGCGTGGAATCCGCAGCCGAAGATCAGGCCGGTCCAGGTGTGCAGCCAGGCCATGGCCTGGCGGAAGCCTTCTTTCATGGGGTTTTCATCCAGTAAGCCAACCCGCTGATCACCCCCAGCAGCACGCTTGGCGCCAGTACGCCCAGCCAGGCGCGCAAAGCGCTGCGGCAGGCAAAGCACCAGATGAACGCCAGCAGGTAGAAAACGAATGACAGCAGCAGGCCGGTGAGCGTGGCATCGACCCGTGGCAGCGGCGCTACCAGGGAAATGCAGACGCTGGCCACGGACGCCAGCAGGTAGCCACCCAGCAGCGCGGCAAGGCTGCGTGACGTCACGGCCAGGCGATAGCTGAGCGAGAGACCGGCGGTTTTGCGCGTCATGGCGATGGTCCGGGCGTTTTCGGGGCTGCAATAATAATGATTTCAATTCTCATAAGCAAAGGCCACGCGATGAGCCGCCTGCTGCCTTGAATGCAACAAGAAATTTATTTTCAAAAAGGGCTTGAATTCGTTTCGCCGTTGCCTGACCTTAGAGTCAAGAGACGCAGAAATACCAAGGGTCTCAGAGGCCTAGGCGCGTCTCCATGCGAGCAAGCTGAATAAGGATTGAATCATGCAAATCCAGGTCAACAGCAGCAACCATTTCGAAGGCAACGCCCGGCTCGACCAGTGGGTCCGCAGCACACTGCAGAACTCGCTGGAACGTTACGAAGACGACCTCACCCGCATCGAGGTTCACCTGCGCGACGAGAACGGCGCCAAGCCCGGACCGCATGACAAACGCTGCCAGATGGAGGCTCGCCCCAAAGGCCATCAACCGATTTCCGTGACCCACACCGCCACTTCGCTGGACCAGGCGGTCGATGGTGCCGCCACCAAGCTCAACCACGCGCTGGAACACTTCTACGGCAAACTGCGCAGCAAGCGCGGCGCCCTGGAACTGAGTGACCCAGACGCCTGATCGGCAACGCAAGACGCCCGGCCTGATGCCGGGCGTTTTCGTTTGTATCGATCGATGGCGCTGAACCAACAGGTAATTTCCCCGGTCAACTTCTGCATTCATTCAGCGCAGAAGCATGACCATGAACAACCCATTCGAACGAATCAGTGCTGCATTCGCCCCCGAATACCGGGTCAACCTGAGCATTGCAAACCTCGACGGCAGCATCATGCTGACCCTGTCCGACGACGCTGGCGTGGTCGCCAAGCGCCTCATCACCCAGGCCCAGCGCAATGACCCGGTGCGCCTGCAGCGGGTGATCGACAGCATCCGCCTGGGCCTGGCCATCGAGCACAACCAGAACCCCCTTCAGGTGCTGGCCGCGCTGACCCGTGACGCCCGCCACGAGCCGCGCCATTTCATCGCCAACTGAGGGCTACTTGCCCTCCTCCACTTCCTTGCCGCTGGCATCCAGTACCTTGGTCGAGGGGTAGCGGTACGAGGCGTAGCGCACCACCAGGATCGCGAACGCCAGCAACAGGATGCCGCCGCACAGGTACAACAGCCCTACGTCCGGCGCCTTGTGGTGCGAGACGTCGCCGATCAGCAGGCGGGTCAGCGCGGTGATGGCCACGTACAGCAGGAAGCGGATCGGCATGTGGTTGGTCTTGAAGTAGATGCCGACCATCGCCCCCAGCTCCAGGTAGATGAACAGCAACAGGATGTCATCGACACTGACCCCGCCCTTGCCGAGCATGTCGAGGAACGTCATCACCGCCGCATAGGCGGTGATCGCGCCAATGCCGAACAGCGCCAGGTAATGGAATGCCTCGACGCACAGGTTTCCCAGCGAGTCGGCCGAGCCGTGCAGACCCTTTCGCAGCTTTTCTGCCCATTTGATGTTCACGATGTTCCATTCCCCGATACGTCTTGAAGGATGATGCGTCACCGGTGTGACGCTTGTGCCATGCAGTTAAAGGGCCAGGCCCCTGCCTTGGAAGGCGACCGATTGCCGCAAGGCACCTTGAGGCGTGGCAAGTTGCATGAGCTGGAGACGTTGCGGGCTTTGCTTGAGTCGGCACTGGTTCAGGTGCAGATGCCCGCTGAGCCTCGGAGTTTGCACTGAGGTTTGAGTGTTGCGTTGTCTGGGCTGGCCTCTTCGCGGGTAAACCCGCTCTCATCAAACAAAATGCAACCCGCTGTTTTTTAAGCACCTTAGGCTGCCACCAATTGATATCCCAGCTTTCGGGCTTTGCGAAGCAAAGCCCGAAGCTGTCGGTCTTGGCTTTTGGCTTCGAATGCTTCGAGCCCCTGTTCAACATAAGTCTGTTTTTTTGTCAGCAGTGTGTAGACCAGTCGAGCCAGTTGGTGTGCAGTGGCTTTGATGGCGCAACTGGTGTCCATGCGAGTCAATCTGGCTCGATGCGATGCCCCGATGAAACCCTTGTCGTTGCGTGCATTTGAAGCGGCCTGCTTGAGCGCCTGTGCCGCTCGGTTAATGACCTTAGGACCGCCCCCTGATAGCTGGCGGCCGCCTGAGATACGAGTCGGCGGGGCCAACCCTAGCCAGGAGCAAAAGTGCTGGGATGATGGAAATCGTGAGAGATCAGAGCCGATCTCTCCCGCCAGCACCAGGGCGGTGTCCACGCCAATTGTTGGAATAGCGGTCAAATCGACCCCTAGCACCTGCCAGAGGGCTTGGTGTAGCGCTGCCTGTTGAGCGCTCGTCCGGTGTGGGCTTCGCAGCGCTTTCCTGGGTGGTTGTGGTTCATGCTCTAGTACGGGTAGTTGTTCCAATGCCTTTCCGATGACGGCATCGCATTCAGCGATCTGTTGCTCAAGAAAGTCATAGGCTGCGAGCTCCTGCGCCAATGCATGCAGGTGCTCTCGTCGCCAATTGCCATGCAGGCTACGCGCAATGGTGTCTTTACCTGCCTTGATGCGGCCATCGGTCAGCTCAGCCAATCGAACAGGATCTCGCTCACCCGCGATGATTGCTCGCAAAATTCTCATGCCCGTCACGCCTGAAATATCACTGATGACATTGGCCAACTGGATGTTCATTTGGCTCAGTGCCTTCTGTATCCGGTTCAAGGTTTGAGCCTGGTCTTTCACTTTGAAAGCCCGTTGCCTGACCAGTGAGCGAACGCAGCATGTTGGGTCGCTTGGGCGAAAAGCGCCTCGCAAGAGACCATGAGTCATCAGTTGCCAGATCCATTGGCAATCCAGCACGTCAGACTTGCGTCCAGTTATTTGCCGGGTAGCTCGGGCATTAACAAGATAGACCTCGAATCCCCGTTCGCTGAGGATTTCGTAAATCGGAATCCAGTAAACGCCTGTGGACTCCATGGCTACGACCTTGATGGCCAAGCTATCGAGCCAATCGGCCAGCTTGTACAAGTCGTCGGTAAAGGACGTGAATGACTGAACGGCGTTCTCGTACTGGGGATCAACCGCGACAAAGTGTTCTCGACTACCTACATCAATCGCAGCGCAGTCGGGATGAACGATGGTGAAGCGTTGCTTGGAAGGCTTGCGCGCCATGGTGAATACTCGCAGGATAAAGGGCGCGCGGGGCACACGGTGGCGAAAGGGTTCACTCTCTCATACGTGGTCACAGCTGATTCAGCTGATGCCTACAGGGACTTCACGCCGATACCGTGCGGATCACTCTCCCACGCGGGTGTGCTGACACACACCAGTGCTGGCTACGATCTCTGTCCCGCGCGCTCAAACCCTAACAAAGCGAAAGGCGGCTGGCCCTAATAGGCCAGCCGCCTTTTCTTTTTCAAAATGTCAGCGCTGCCACAGATCTGAAGTCATGCGCCTCATGTTTGCTGCGCGACAGCGCAGCCCGGAAGGGCTGGGTGATCTCCCACAGGATCTCCACAGGCCTTGAGGTAGATGCCGTACCTGTGGGAGCGGGTTCACCCGCGAAAGGGCCCGGATGGCCAAGGCGCTGATGGATGATGCTGAGTTGGGCATGAAGCAGTAAGCCCTCTGCACCACGCTACAATTTCTGCTTGCGAAGCAATCAACATTGCCATTACTGTATATAGATACAGTAAATCGAAACGCAACCAGCAAAAGGCATAGAGGTGATGAATGGCCGTCGAAGTGGTGTATCGCAGCAGTCGCGACCCGGAGCGCTTGTTCATGGATAAGGCCGAAGCAGACCGTCACGACAAGATGCTCGAACTGGCCGAGCGCCTGGCCGAAGTACTGCACAAGGCAGTGCCCTCGCTGAGCGAGAAACAGGTCGAGGAAGCCGGTATCTACATGGCCAAGAACCGCGATGTATTCGCCCGGGCGTTCAAGAGCCAGCCGGATGCGCTGGCCGAGTTGCTCGAAGCGCCAGCGGCCGAGTAATTACCTGCACTGGCCGCTTCTGCAAGGATTGCGCATGGATTGAGGTTCAGCGCGGTCAAGGTGGATGGCACGGGCTGCGCCCGTGTTCGCGGGCACGCCCGCTCCCACAAGGACCGCGCAGGTTTTCAGAGTTTTGGGCAGAACAGTTGCTGCTTCAGGTACGGCACAAGCGCTGAGCTCGGGCGCTATCCCTGTGGGAGCGGGCGTGCCCGCGAAGAGGCCAGCAAAGCCGGTATCGCCCCTCAGCCGTAGAGCAACCGCTCCGCCAGCATCTGCGCCACTCGCGCCGGTGAGCGCTTCTCTGCCTGTGCATGGCCAAACACTTCGGTCAGCCGTGAAGGTATCCGCGCCAGGTGCGCGGTGATGGTGCCCAGGTCTTCGCCACGATGGGTAAGTGCCACGTAGATCAACCCACCGGCATTGATCACGTAATCGGGCGCATACAGTATCCCGCGCGACTCCAGCTGGTCGGCTACCTGCAAGGTGGTCAGCTGGTTGTTCGCCGCCCCCGCCACGGCCGCACAACGCAACTGCATCACGCTCTGCCCGTTCAACACCGGCCCCACACCGCAAGGGGCAAAGATGTCGCAAGGGGTGCTGATCAACGCATCGTTGGTCACCGGATGGGCATTGAACTGCTCCACCGCCAGCCGCACCCGCCCGGGGTCCAGGTCGCTCACCAGCAGGTCAGCACCCGCCGCATGCAGCTGCTCCGCCAGCGCATACCCGACATTGCCCAGCCCTTGCACCGCAACCCGAAGCCCTTGCAGGTCATCACTGCCAAGGCGGAACGAAGTGGTGGCACGAATGCCGGCAAAAACTCCCATCGCCGCATGCGGGGAGGGGTCACCCGAGGCCGTGGTGCTGGTCACATGCGGTGTGCTCTGGGCAATGCAGTCCATGTCCAGGGTCGAGGTGCCGCTGTCCACGGCGATGATGAAGCGCCCTTGCAAGGTGTCGATGAAGCGGCCGAAGGCCTCGAACAGCGCGGCACGGTTTTCCACATGCGGGTTGCGCATGATCACCGCCTTGCCGCCCCCCAATGGCAGGCCAGCCAGCGCCGCCTTGTAGCTCATACCCTGGGCAAGGCGAATGGCGTCTGTCATGGCGCTTTCATCATCGGCATAAGGCAGGTAGCGGCAACCGCCCATGGCGGGGCCCAACTGCTCGCTGTGGATCACCACCACAGCCTTCAGGCCGGTAGGCGGATCGGTGAACAAGTGCAGCGACTGGGTACGGGTGCTTTGCATCAGCGCGAACATCGACAGGCTCCCCTACGAGGTGCTCTTTCCAGTATAGGCACGGCCCTTGGGCTGGTAGCGCCGCCGGACCACTGGACGAAACCGCGCACCGCGGCTAATACTCAAGCGTGTGTGGAGAAGCCCCATGAAGCCACGTCAAGCCTGCCTGGCCTGCCTGGAACGCGAGCCCGTCGCCCTGCTGGAAGCCGCATTATGGATTGCTGCCGAGCACGACCGAAGCGTCGAGCCCGCGGCCAGCCTTGCCAAGCTGCATGACCTGCAGCGTGAGATAAGCACCAATCTGCCGATGCTGCCGCTGTGCGAACTGGCACAGCCATTGTTGCGCCAACTCAATGCCCTGGGCTTCCAGCAGGATGAATATCACCCGCTGCGCCCGCATGCCGCGATGATGGACAAGGTGCTGCAACGCCGACGTGGCCAACCGCTGACACTTGCCATCCTCGCCCTGGAACTGGCCCGGCGTCTGTCCATACCCCTTGAGGGCGTAGGCTTCCCTGGCCATTTCCTGCTGCGCGTGCCGGGTGCCGATCACCTGCTTGACCCCTGTGGCGGCCGGCGTCTCTACCCCAACGACTGCCGTGAGCTGCTGGCTCGCCAGTTCGGCCCGCATGTAGCGCTGACTGCCGAGCACATGCGCAGTGCCAGCCCGCTGCAGATGCTGCAACGCCTGTCACGCAACCTGCGCCAGTTGCATATAAGCAACGACAACCACCTGGCGGCACTGATCGATGCCGAGCGGGTCATGCAACTGGGCCCGGTGCAGGTCAGCGACTATGTGACTCGCGCTTCGCTATACCAGCATCTGGATTGCCCGCAGGCCGAGCGCTTCGATCTGGAGCATGCGTTATTGCTGACAGAGGACCCGGTCCAGCGCCTGAAGCTTTCCGAACGTATCGGCAAGCTTCCGGCGGCGAACCGTTCCATTCACTGAGCCGGGCTGTCCGGCTGCCGGGCGGGGTGGGCCTGGGCGAACGCCGCGTGCTCGGCCGCAAGGGCGGCAACCCGAAGGATGCGCGGGAAGCTGTCGAGGTCGACGTTGAAACGTTCGGCCGCGTACAACTGCGGGATCAGATAGACATCCGCCAGGCCCGGCTCATCGCCGAAGCAGAAGCCATGATCGCCTATCAGTTGCTCAACTGCCCCCAACCCTTGGCTGATCCAGTGACCAATCCATTGGTTGACCTGGCTTTCGTCCTGGCCGGCCTGGCGCAGCCGGTTGAGCACGCTGACGTTGTGCAGCGGATGGATATCGCAGCCGATGATCGCCGCCACGCCCCGCACCTTGGCACGCGCCTCGGCCGTGGCCGGTAACAGCGCAGGTTGTGGATAAACCTCTTCCAGGTACTCGATGATCGCCGGCGACTGCACCAGCAGCTCACCGCCATCGGTACGCAACGCCGGAACGCGCCCCTGCGGGTTGACCGCGACATAACCCGCGCCGCGCTGTTCGCCCTGCAGCAGGTTGACCGGAAGGGACTGGTAACCCAGCCCCTTCAGTGCCAAAGCAATGCGTACCCGGTAGGACGAGGTGGAACGGTAATAGGTGTACAGCTCCATGCCCCTGCCTCCTCAGTTGGCCGCGACGACCTTGCCGCGGCATTCGCCGAAACCGATGCTGGCCACGCCCTCACGCACGCAGCGGGCACGCAGGATGATCTCGTCGCCGTCTTCGAGGAACTTGCGCACCTCGCCACTGGCCAGTTCCACCGGGTGCTTGCCACCTTCGGTTATCTCCAGCAGGCTGCCGAACGAACCTGGCGTGGCGCCCGACAGCGTGCCCGAACCGAACAGGTCGCCCGGTTGCAGCTGGCAGCCGTTGACGCTGTGGTGCGCGACCAGCTGCGCCACGGTCCAGTACATGCTGCGGGTGTTGCTCAGGGTCAGGCGGTGCGGGGCGAGGCCCTGCTCGCGCATTTGCTCGGTCAGCAGCAATACCTCAAGCTCGATATCGAATGCACCTGCGGCCTGGTCGCGCTTGTCCAGCAGGTACGACAGTGGCTGCGGGTCGCCCTCCGGGCGTGACGGCTGGGCACAGCGGAACGGCTCAAGCGCTTCGGCGGTAACTACCCAAGGCGAGATGGTGGTGATGAAGCTCTTGGACAGGAACGGCCCCAGCGGCTGGTATTCCCAGGCCTGGATGTCGCGCGCCGACCAGTCGTTGAGCAGGCACAGGCCAGCCACGTGCTCGGCGGCATCGCCTACCGGGATCGCCTGGCCAATGTCGTTGCCCTGGCCGATCCAGATACCCAGCTCCAGCTCGTAGTCCAGGCGCGCGCAGGGGCCGAAGCTTGGCTCGGTGTGCCCGGCCGACAGAGTCTGGCCCTTGGGCCGGCGCACATCGGTGCCGGATGGGCGGATGGTCGAGGCGCGGCCGTGATAACCGATCGGCACGTACTTGTAGTTGGGCAGCAGCGGGTTGTCGGGGCGGAACAGCTTGCCCACGTTCTTGGCGTGCTCGATGCCCACGTAGAAGTCGGTGTAGTCACCGATCTGCGCCGGTACATGCAGCTGGCAGGCGGTTGCCGGGTACAGTGCGGCCTGCAGAGCCGCCTTATGTTCACTGTGTTCGCCCAGCAGCACCAGCAGGCGCTCGCGCAGGGCAACGCGGGCACCGCGGCCGAGGGCGAAGAATGCGTTCAAGACCCCACCACGGGTGGCCTCGACCGCGGCCTTGGCTGCACCGTCGAACAGGCCGGCGGCCAGCACCGCCTCCAGGTCCAGGATCGCGTCGCCGATGGCCACGCCACAGCGCTTGGCTTCACCCGGCCGGCTGAAGATGCCCAACGGCAGGTTCTGCAGCGGGAAGTCGCTGTGCCCGTTGGCGTGCTCGACCCAGCTACGGGCAATGGCGGTCTGATTCATGGGTTATCTCCGGTTCGGGTTGAAGGTGCTCGGCAAGGTGGCCCAGCAACTATCGTAGTCGGCCTGCAACTGCGGGCATTCAAGGGCTTGCAGGCTCGGGCGCAGCACCTGGCTGGTCTCGAACATGAAGGCCATGGTGTTGTCGATCTTGTGCGGTGCCAGGTCGGCAGCAATAGCCTTTTCGCAGGTTTCGGCGTCGGGGCCATGGGCGCTCATAACCCCGTGCAGCGAGGCGCCACCCGGCAGGAAGCCCTCGGCCTTGGCGTCGTAGGCACCATTGATCAGGCCCATGAACTCGTTCATCAGGTTGCGGTGGAACCATGGTGGACGGAAGGTGTTCTCGGCCACCATCCAGCGTGGCGGGAAGATCACGAAGTCCATGTTGGCCATGCCATGCACGCTGGTCGGCGAGGTCAGCACAGTGAAGATCGACGGGTCCGGGTGGTCGAAGCTGACCGTGCCGATGGTGTTGAAGCGACGCAGGTCGTACTTGTACGGCACGTTGCTGCCGTGCCAGGCGACCACGTCCAGCGGCGAGTGCTGCAGTTCGCAGGCCCAATGTTCGCCCAGGAACTTCTGCACCAGCTGCACCGGGCCATCGGCCTCTTCGTAGTGCGCCACAGGGGTGAGGAAGTCGCGCGGGTTGGCCAGGCCGTTGCTGCCTATCGGGCCCAGGTCCGGGATGCGCAGCGGTGCGCCGTGGTTTTCGGCGATATAGCCGCGGGCCTCGCCGTCGAGCAGTTCGACGCGAAACTTCATGCCACGCGGGATGACCGCGATTTCCAGCGGCTCGACTTCCATCACCCCCAGTTCGGTGGCAATGCGCAGGCGGCCCTGTTGCGGCACCAGCAGTAGTTCACCGTCGGCGTTGAAGAACACCCGCTCCATCGACCGGTTGGCGCGGTAGATGTAGATGCTCACGCCGGCCGGTTTTTCCGCAGCGGCGTTGGCCACCATGGGCAGCCAGCCCTCGATGAAATCGGTCGGTTCGACGGGGATCGGCTGGGGGTTCCAGCGCAGGCGGTTGGGAGTGATGGGCCCCAGCGGGCCGGTCAGCGGCTGACGCGCCAGGCGCTCGAAACGCGGGTGCAAGGCAGACGGACGAATACGATACAGCCAGGTGCGGCGCAGCTCGCTGCGGGTCATGGTGAACGCCGTGCCCGAGAGCAGCTCGGCATACAGCCCATAGGGCGCCTTCTGCGGCGAGTTCTGCCCGACCGGCAAGGCCCCAGGCAGCGCTTCGCTGGCAAACTCGTTGCCGAAGCCGCTGAGGTAGTGAAGGTCGGGTGACGTATCGCGATTCATCGATGCCTCCGGGCTCTGGCCGAGCCGTTGCTGGCAGCTGGCTGCTGGCCCGGGGCGGGGTGGCAGCGCGTCTGCATTGTTTTTATCGTAATCAGATTACGAATAACGTAATTTGCTACGGGCAATGCGTCAAGCTATAAAGGCGCGACTCGACGAATCCGGAAGAAGATGTCCATGGCCAAAGCCAGCTCCCCCGCCGACAACGGCAAGCAGAAAGTCCGCTCGGCGGAGGTCGGCACCGACATCCTGAAGGCTCTTGCCGAGCTCTCCCCGTCCACCTCTCTGTCGCGCCTGGCGGAACATGTGCAGATGCCAGCGAGCAAGGTGCACCGTTACCTTCAGGCATTGATCGCCAGCGGTTTTGCCGAACAGGATGCGGCCACCAACCATTACGGCCTGGGGCGCGAGGCTCTGCGGGTAGGGCTGGCGGCGCTGGGTAGTATCGATGTGCTGAAGATTGCCGCGCTGCCGTTGTCACAGCTGCGCGATGAACTGAACGAGAGCTGCTTCGTTGCCGTATGGGGCAACCAAGGCGCGACAGTGGTCAGCATCGAGCCGGCAGTACGCGCGGTCACGGTGGTAACGCAGATCGGCTCGGTTCTGCCGCTACTCACTTCGTCCACCGGGCTGGTGTTCGCCGCCTATCTTCCCGAGCGCGAGACCGTGGAGTTGCGTGACCGGGAACTGGCCGCCCTGCAGCACAGCGCCGCCGACTACCAGGCAGTACTGGCGGGCATTCGTGAACGTGGCCTGCACCATGTGCACGGGCTGTTGATGCCGGGCGTGGATGCGCTGTCGGCCCCGGTGTTCAATGCCATGGGGCAGATCGCCGCGGTGATGACGGTGGTCGGGCCGACCTCGATCTTCCATGCCGACGAGCATGGTCCGGCGGCGCAACGGTTGCTGGCAGCAGCACGGGAAACCAGCTGGCGCATGGGCTATTCGCCCGCCAACTGAGCGCCTTCGGCACTATTGCCCGATACGTAAAGGTGAATGTCATAAGCGGCTATTTTTCCTGCAGGATCAGGCGCTTATTCTTACCTCACTGGCCGGCATGAAGGGCTCTCCCCCCGCCTTTCAGGCCTGCGAGGTTCACCGACGTAGATTTTGAAGCTCCTTGATCTGACGTCTCGATTGGCCGCTGCGGCTTGCAGCGGCCTTTTTTATCTGCCCTGAAAATTTCTTCGCCTGTGCTGGCCTCTTCGCGGGTAAACCCGCTCCCACAGAGATATCACTACCCCAGGGGCTTGTGGTGTACCTGTGGGAGCGGGTTTACCCGCGAAGAGGTCAGCACAGGCATACAAGTTTCAGCCCAGCGGATACTTCTGCAAGTTCGCCATCATCTGCTGCAACGCCTGCAAGCTGTCCTGTGGGTGCACTGCCCCGTCGAAGTCGCCAACCCGTGCCCAGTTCTCCGCCACCTGCTCCGGAGTAAAGCCTTCACGCGGATCGAAGCCTACCCCCAGGCTGCGCTCCCAACGCACCTTGCCCACCCAACCGCCACCCACTTCGAACAACTCACCACTGCCCTGGCACTGCTCGCTGCCCAGGTACACAACCAGCGGGCTGACCAGCTCAGGCTTGAGCCGCTCGAACACCTGGGGCGGGATCAACCCTTCGGTCATGCGGGTGCCACCCGTGGGGGCGATGGCGTTGACCAGGATGCCATGCTTGCGCCCTTCGATCGCCAGGGTACGTGTCAGCCCATACAGGCCCAGCTTGGCCATGCCGTAGTTGGCCTGGCCGAAGTTGCCGTAGATGCCGGATGTGGAAGCGGTGGAGATCACCCGCCCCCAGTTCTGCTCACGCAGGTGCGGCCAGGCGGCGCGGGTGACCTTGTAAGCCCCCTCGACATGCACCTGATACACCTGCTCCCAGTCGCTGTCTTCCATCTTGTGGAAGGTTTTGTCACGCAGGATGCCGGCATTGTTCACCAGCACATCGACCCGGCCGAAGCTGTCCAGGGCCTGCTCGACAATACGCGCGCCTTGGCTGACCGAATCATGGTTGGCAATGGCACTGCCACCAGCGGCGCGGATCTCCGCTACAACTCGGTCGGCGGCGGAGGCGCTGGCACCTTCACCGTGGGTGGACCCGCCGAGGTCGTTGACCACCACCCGCGCACCACGGGCAGCGAACAGCAGCGCATGGGCACGGCCCAGGCCGCCCCCGGCTCCGGTGACTATCACCACGCGATCTTGCAGACAGACAGGCTCGCTCATGCTCATGGCTCCAGGCAGATTCAGGTAGGCCGAGTGTCCGCCGCCAGCGGCGGGTGGACAATCAAGCTCACGCAGGCTGAATGCCTGGCAATAACGCAGCACGATGGTTACGGGGCCGCTTTGCGGCCCATCGCCGGCAAGCCAGCTCCCAAACCAACCGCGCCGGCCTCCAGGCATGCGCTGTACCTGTGGGAGCCAGCTTGCCGGCGATGAGGCCCTGTCAGGACCACGCCACTTTCTGCTGGAAACAGCTCAACGGTTGTTCACGAAAGGCCAGGTAATGGCGCAGCACCTGCACCGGCGCTTCGGTATGCGGGTAATGGCCGATGCCGTGCAACTGCACGGTGTCCGGCTCCGGCACCAGTTGCCGGTAGCGCTCCACCATGTGTGCGCCGGAAAGCGGGTCGTCCACGCCATTGATAAAGCGCAGCGGCACGCCTTCGTGCTGCATCGCGCCAACCCAGCGGTCCCGGTGCAACCTGCGCTCTGGCATGTAACCCACCAGCTTGTGCAGGATGCGCGTGCCACGGTTGGCGGCTATCAGGCTCCAGCAGTCATCCAGCGCACTTTCACTGGGGTGGGTGCAAGGGCCGTAGACCTGGGTCAAGTTGCGCACCAGGTCGTCGCGACCGAACGAGCGCCCTACCAGCCAGCCCAGGCGGCTGAGCAACAGCTTCTGTACCAGCAGCATGCGGCAGCTTTCGGGGAACAGCCCGCTGTTCAGGAACACGCAGCTGGCAATGCTGGCGCGCTGTTCATGATGCCGCGCCAGCATTTCCTGGGCCACACTGCCGCCGTAGTCATGGGCCAACAGATGCACCGGCTGGTCGACCTTCAGCTCGGCGAGCAAAGCCTGCTGCAGGTCGGCCTGCTCCATCAGGCTATACACGTGATCGACCGGTTTGGCCGAATCGCCAAAGCCGAGCATGTCACAGGCGATAACCCGGAAGCGCTGGGCCAAAGGCCCCCACAGGTAGTGCCAATCCCAGCTGGCGGTGGGGAAACCGTGCAACAGAAGCAGGGGCTCTCCTTGCCCTGCGGTCCAGTAGCGGATGCTCTGGCCCCGGAAGCTGAAACTCTGTCCCCGGGTACGCCAGACGCACAATGGAATTTCGGCCATGGGCATCAGAACGGTCCCGGTGAAGTGGTGTTGGCGGAATAGAGCAAGGCTGCGGTCATTGCATGTCACCTCGGCACTTACATGTGCTCTCTATGTCGAGGCTGAGTCTAGCCAGCAGCCCATGGGCTGGAACTTGCGTTGCCAGCCAGCTTGATGACTTGGCGAGTCAGTGGCACGAACGGTCAGAGCAGCATGGCCAGCAGCGGTGCCGCGAACAGGTTCAGCAGCCCGGTCAGGACCATGACCAGGCCGGCCACCGAGCCCTCTTCGCGGCCTACCTCCTGTGCCCGGCTGACACCGGCACCATGGGCGCCCACGCCGAACAGCGCGCCCCGCGCCAGCGGCGTGCGCAACGGCAACCAGCGCAGCAGCACACCGCCGAACATGGCGCCCAGCACGCCGGTGAACATCACGAACACCGCCGTGAGCTCCGGTACACCACCCAGGTCATGGGCCAATGGCATGGCAAAGGGCGTGGTGATCGAACGCGGCACCAGCGACAGGCTGGTCGCGCTGTCCAGCGCCAACATATGAGCCAACCCCCAGGAACTGGCGATCGAAGCGCTGCTGCCGGCGACCATGCCCACCATCAGTGCCGGCCAGTGGCGCGCCAGCATGGCCCGTTGCTGCCAGATCGGCACCGCGAAGGCCACGGTCACCGGGCCAAGCACGCTCATCAGCCAGTGGGTGTTGCGGGCGTACTCGGCATAGGCGGTGTGCAGCGGCACGGCCACCGCCAGCAACAAAACCGGCACCAGGATCAGCGGCGACAGCAGGTAGCGCCCGCTGCGCCGGTACAACCAGCGGCTGCCCAGGTACGCCAGCAAGGTCAGGGCCAGCCAGAACAGCGGCATAGGTTCAAGGCTCATGGCGCAACCTCCAGCGGCACACCAGTTCCACGGTCAACGCGGTCACAACCATTACCATCAGGGTGCTCACGGCGATCACCAGCAGGATGCGCCAGCCCTCGTCACGAATCAGGGCGCCGTAATCGAGCAGGCTCATCAGCGCCGGGATGAAGAACAGCAGCATCTCAGCCATCAGCCAGCCGGCGCCCAGTTGCAGCATGGCCGGCTTGAGCACACCCGAGGCGAACAGCAACAGCAGCAATGCCAGGCCCATCACGCCGCCAGGAATCGGCCAGCCCAGCCAAGTGGCAAGCTGGCCACCGAGCAGGAACAGAGCACAGAGGATCGCCAACTCGACGAGCAGGCGCAGGGCTTTTTTCAACAACGCGGGTTTCATGGGGGGTTCCTCTACAGGCCCTCATTTTAAGATTTGGCTGCCTAGGCCAGAAGCGAATTGTTAGACTGAACACCATTCCAGAATGGAATGGTGATCATGGAATTCAAACAGCTGCGCAGCTTTATCGAAGTGGTCCACCGCGGCGGTTTTACCCAGGCCGCGCAGACCCTGCACATCAGCCAGTCGGCGGTGAGCAAGCAGGTGGCTCAGTTGGAGCAAGATGTGGGCCAGCCGCTGCTGGAGCGCCAGGCCTCGCAGTTGCACCTGACCGCTGCCGGGCGCATCGTGCTGGAGCGTGGCGAAGCCTTGCTGCGCCAGCGTCAGGCACTGCTCAGCGAACTGGACGACCTCAGCCAGATGGGCCGCGGTGAGCTGCGCCTGGGCTTGCCGATGCTGGGCAGCGACGCGCTGTTCGCCGGGTTGTTCGCCGAATATCGGCGGCGTCACCCGAACATCGCGATCCAGTTGCTCGAAGGCGGCAGCCGCAGCATCGAACAGACGGTCAGGAGTGGCGAACTGGAACTGGGTGGCAGCCTGACGCCCAGTGACGAGGCGTTCGACTACCAGCCCTTCTGCAACGAGCCAATGGATGCCCTGTTGCCTGCCGGGCACGAGCTGGCAGGCCAGGAAGTGGTAGATCTGCGGCAGCTGGCCGATACGCCGTTCCTGCTTTACCAACGCAGCTTCGTGCTCAATGACCGGCTGCTGAAGGCGTGCCAGCAGCAGGGTTTTACCCCCAAGGAAGGCGGGCGCAGTGGCCAGGCGGATTTCCTCGCAGCGCTGGCAGCGGCGGGCCAGGGCGTGGTGTTGCTGCCCCGTGTGGTGGCGAAAGCGCTGGAGCGCCCCGGTGTGGTGCGCTTGCCGCTGCGCTCGCCGGCAGATTTGCGTTGGGATATCGCGTTCATCTGGCGGCGCGGGGCGTATCTGTCACGGGCGGCGCAGGCGTGGTTGGCACTGGTGAGCGGGTGGCCGGTGCTCGGCAGCAAGGGATGAGTTGCCCTTGCCGTCCTCTTCGCGGGTAAACCCGCTCCCACAGGAACACCACAGCCTCTGAAATCTGTGCAGTACCTGTGGGAGCGGGTTCACCCGCGAAGAGGCCGGTACAGGCGAAAAATACCCGTCAGGCTTTAAGTGTACTCACCAACTCAGCCAACCAAGGCTCTGCATCCGCCTCCGGAGTCACCGTCTCGCTGGCATCCAGGCGCAACATCGGTTGCACTTCGCGCACGCCCAGTTCGGCAAAAAGTTCGCGCATCTGCTCGCCTCCACCGCAATAGGTATCGCCATAACTGCTGTCGCCCAAGGCAATCACCGCACCCGGCAGGCCACGCCAGGCCGCAGGCAGGGTATCGCGAATGCTGCAATACAACGGCATGAGGTTGTCCGGCAGTTCGCCCATGCCAGTGGTCGAGGTCACGGCCAGCAAGGCGTCGGGGGCGAAACCTTCAAGGTCCTGCAAGGTGGCGCGCGCCGCATGCCAGGCCTCCAGGCCAGCAGCCTTGAGCAGCGATTCAGCGTGACGGGCGACTTCTTCGGCGGTGCCGTAGACCGATCCGGAAATAATGGCGACTTTCATCGGGTAGAGGATTCCGAAACTGAGTGAAAACGTAGGATACTAGCATCCGGCGCTGGCAAAAGGCCGCCTCTACCAAAGTCACCATCCTCAACCCTGCTTCGCACCTTTGTTCACTCAATGGCCCGAACATGATCAATGCGCAACTACTGCAATCCATGGTCGATGCGTCCAACGACGGCATCGTGGTCGCCGAACAGGAAGGCGACGACACCATCCTCATCTACGTGAACGCGGCCTTCGAACGCCTGACCGGCTACGGCCGTGACGAAATCCTCTATCAGGATTGCCGCTTCCTGCAGGCCGACGATCGCGACCAGCTTGGCCGCGCCCGCATCCGCAAGGCCCTGGCCGAAGGCCGCGCGTGCCGCGAAGTGCTGCGCAACTACCGCAAGGATGGCAGCCCTTTCTGGAACGAACTGTCGATCACCCCGGTAAGGCACGACACTGAACAGCGCACCTATTTCATCGGTATCCAGAAAGACGTCACTCGCCAGGTCGAACTGGAGCGGGAACTGGCACAACTGCGCGTTCGTCAGAAACCCGACGAACGCACCTGAACCAAGTTCGCCACGCACGGTCAATCCCGTTGAAGAAATCGCCATCGAGTTCGATCATGCAAGCAGAAGCGCTCCTGACCCAGGACGAGCTGGATTTCATACAGAACATGCAGCATACGCCGCAGTTGAACCTGGCCGACCCCATGTCGAGCCTGCTGGTCAATGGCGACCATCGCATCCAGAGCTTGCTCACCCGCTTGGTGGCCAACGAGCAGGTAACTCTGCAGGCCCAGTTCAACAACCAGCAAATCAGCTTCCCGCTGCAACTGGTGGAAGACGAGTTCCACGCCCTGCACCTGCAACTGGGCTCACCGGAAATCTACGAGGACGGCCCCATGCTGCGCCCCTGGCGCCTGTCGATGGAGAAGCCGAGCGCACTGCTCGATGCCCATGGGCAGGAAACTGGCCTGTGGGTTCGCGAGATCTCGTTCAAGGGCACATTGCTGGAAGTCCGTGGCCTGCCAGCGGCACCAGCCCACTTCGAATTGCGTTTCGCCCCTGATGGCATCCCCCCCATCGAACTGCATGGCGTGCTGGGCCGGCGCATCGGCCCGGACCTGGCAGCCTACGACCTCAGCCAAAGCCCGGCCGAAGAGATCGAACGCCTGCGCGACTACATCCTCCAGGCCCATCGCCGGGCCCACCCCGAGCTACACACTCAGGTATCGAACTGACCGGCCAGAAACTGCCGCAAACGCTGGCGCATCACGCTACCCTGCGCACCCAGGCAAGCGATCGGGCTGCCAGCCAGGCTGTCCTGTGCCAGTTCCGCCGCTTCACCCGCCAGTAACAACGGGCACTCCAGCCCTGCCACTAGGCGCGTCAGCCGCCGTGTGAGCTCCGCCGTGGGCGGCTGATGGGAAAACAGCACCAGGGCATCCGGTTTCAGGCGTTCGCAGACCAGTGCCAGTTCTGCCAGCGGCTGCCCGCTCGCCAGTGGCGTCACGCCAACTTCATCGCTGCCCAAGGTCAGGCTGGTCACCAGCAAATCCAACTCGTGGCACTGCCCCGGCAATGGCGCCAGCAGCACCATGCGGCTGCGCGGCGCACGGGCGAGTTGCAAGCGGGTATACACCCGGCCACGCAGGAACTGATCGAGGAACAGCCACTCGCTGGCCTGCCCGTAGCCGCCCTGACCGGCCGCCAGGTCATGCCACACCGGCATGAACACTTCACTGAATACCTGGTCCAGGGTGCAGGCGGCAAATACCTCGTCGAACAGGCGGTCCAGGCCGACAAGGTCAAAACGTTGTAACGCCTGGCGAATCTGCTGCTGCCAGCGCCCCCAGGCGCCCGTCGCGCCACCTGCCTGCCCGGCACGGGCATGGTCGCGCGCGAGGATGCTGGCAACCTTGCTTACCGCCACGCCGCGCTCCAGCCAGCCAAGGATGCGGCGGATGTCATCGATGTCGGCCTGGGAATACAGGCGGTGGCCGCTGTCGGTGCGGGTTGGCTGGATCAGACCGTGGCGGCGCTCCCAGGCGCGCAAGGTCACGGCATTGACGCCGGTCAGGCGGGAAACCTCACGGATCGGAAACAGGTCCTGCGCGAGGCCCGCATCGATTACCGGATTCAGTCCCTGTTCGTTCATCTGCACGGGGTTCCCTGTGTGTCCAAGTTGAACACCTAGTCTACTACGGCAATACCAGACGCTGGGGCGCAACCGTTTGCCGGCTTACAGTTGCCGAAGATCGCGGATGGGCGATAATCCGCGCCCGATTCTTGCATGCATGCCTGTGTCGCCCACCACCCCGGGCCACTCAGCCAAAGGGGCCGGCTACCCGCCAGCCCCGTTGCCAGGAGATACACAATGTCTACCCCACCCGTCACCTTGATGGTGTCGCGCCGCCCATGGCCGCTACCAGGACTTGCTGGCCTGGCTGCATGAAGGCGAGCAGCTGGCCACCGACTTCCCCGGCTACCTTGGCTCGGGCATCCTCGCGCCCCCCCACGACAGCGACGAATTCCAGATCATCTTCCGTTTCAGCGACGAGCCTACTCTGCATGCCTGGGAACATTCCGCCTCGCGTCGGGCCTGGTTGCAACGCGGGAACGGGCTCTTCGAACGCCCCAAGGAAGCGCGCGTGAGCGGCATCGACGACTGGTTTGGCACCAACATGGTGCAAAAACCACCACGTTGGAAGCAGGCTGTGGCCATCTGGCTGGCCTTCTTCCCGGTCTCGCTGGTGTTCAACCTGGTGTTCGGCCACTGGCTCGCTGCGCTGGACCTGGTACCACGGGTACTGCTCAGCACCCTGGGCCTGACGCCGGTGATGGTCTACCTGTTCATCCCCCTGTCCACCCGTTTGCTGGCCGGCTGGCTGCATGCGTCCCCCGCCCCTGCCGGCGCCCTGCGCAGCCGCTGAGGCCAGGCCGTACACGCGGTAGACAGTTCGGGTATGCTGGGCGGCAACCAAAGGACAGACAAGTTGACCGCCCCGAACATGAACAGCCCCATTCTCGTTACCGGAGCCAGCCAGCGCGTCGGGCTGGCCCTGGCCCTTGAACTGGCACAGGCCGGCCATACGGTGGTCAGTGCCAGCCGCAGCATCCAGCCACAGGCGGCCCACCCGAACATCGTGCAGTTCCAGGCCGACCTGTGCCAGCTGGCCGATCGACAGGCCCTGATCGACTACTTGCACAACCATTACGACGGCCTGCGCGCGGTCATCCACAACGCCTCGTTGTGGCTCGACGATGGCCTCGACAACCTCGAGACCATGTTCCGCCTTCACGTCGAAGCGCCCTACCACCTCAACCTGGCCTTGGGCGACCTGCTGGCCAAGGTGGAAAAGGCCGACATCATCCACATTTGCGACGAAACCTCTTCGCGCGGCAGCAAAAGCCACATCGGCTACGCCGCGACCAAGGCCGCGTTGCAGAACATGGTGCTGTCGTTCGCCGAAAAATATGCGCCCAAGGTGCGTGTGAACGGTATCCTGCCCGGGCTGCTGATCCTCAAGGAAGGGGGTGACGAAACCTACCGCCAGCAGACCCTGAAAAAGGCCCTGCTGGAGTTCGAACCCGGCGCCGGCCCGCTGATCGAGACGGTAAAGTACCTGCTCGCCAGCCAGTACAGCACCGGCAGCCAGGTGGTCATCAACGGTGGCCGCCACCTGAAGAACCGCATGACCTGAGAGAAGCCCATGACCCCACAGCAACAGCTCGAACTCGAGGCCGCCGCGTTCCGGCGCCTGATCGAACACCTGCAGAAGCGCACCGACGTGCAGAACATCGACCTGATGAACCTGTCCGGTTTCTGCCGCAACTGCCTCTCCAAGTGGTACAAGGCCGCGGCTGACGAGCGCCAGCTCGACCTGAGCCTGGATGACGCCCGCGAAGCGGTGTACGGCATGCCTTACGCCGAGTGGAAAGCCCAATACCAGAAAGAAGCCAGCGCCGACCAACAAGCGGCGTTCGAAAAAGGAAAACCTCGTGACTGACCTGAACACACTGCGCGCCAGCCTGGCCAGCGGCCAACACGTGTTTGCCGACACCCTGGCGTTCATTGCCGACAACTACAGCTACCAGCCACAGGCCTTCGACAATGGCGGCGTGGCGAATGCAGCCGGGCAGAACGAAGGTTCGTGCAAGACCCTGGGCCTGGCGCTGCTGGAAGGGCTGAGCGACCAGGAAGCGCTGCTGGCCTTTGGCGAGCACTACCGTGACGTGGTGGCCACGCCCGAGGGCAGCGACCATGGCAATATCCGGGCGCTGATCAAGCATGGGCTGGCGGGCGTCAAGTTCGCCGAGCTGCCGCTTGCGCGCAAGGCTTGAGATTTTGGGGCCGCTCCGCGGCCCTTTCGCCGGCGCAGACAGCATCAACCCATGATCCTTCCTGGGACCTCACCCGCCAACCCACCCTGCTGCAACCACTGCAAGGCCACCGGCCACAACCTTTCGCGAAAGCGGTCATGGAAGAACGCGAAATGGCCAATTTCATCGACCGAGATATCCACAGGCGCAATACGCAGGTGCTGGCGCTCGGCGCCCTGCAGATAACCCAGCAAACGCTCGGTCGCCGCCACGGTACCAAAGGGGTCATCGGTCAGGCTGATGGCCAGCGTCGCCGCCCGCACCTGGGCGAACGGTAGTGCCTCCAGTGCAAGCCCGCTGGGTCGGTGCTCATAGCGCGGGGTACGGGTGGTCCAATCGTGCACCACGCCGGATGGCGTGTCCTCCAGCCAACCCAGGCGCTTGCCGGGAAAATAACCGAACACGCGGGTGAGCAGCGGCATTACCACATGCCACTTGCAGAACAGCTGCCAACGCTGGTCAGCCGCATAATCACGCCAGTAGGCGAATTGCGCGCCAACCATCACCACCCGGCGAACCTTGCTCGCCGACGGTGCCAGCCCCACTGCGCACCCGCCAAAACTGTGCCCCACCACGTCCACCGGCTGGCCGGGGAAATGTTCTGCGGCATGCACCAGCATGGCTTCGAAATCCAGCCGGCCCCAGTCGCTCCATGATGCCTGGAAGCCACGCAGCGATGCCGGGCGGGATTCGCCGATGCCACGGTAGTCGTATGTCAGCACATCGCAACCTTGGGCGAACAGGTAGTCGGCGAAACGCGAGTAGTAGTGGCAGCGTACCGAAGTGGCAGCGTTGATGATCACCAGCGGGCGCTGGGGGTCAGGTCGGGCGTGGCGCCAGCGGAAACCGCCGAGGCTGTAGCCGTCGGCTGCGGTGTGGCGAAAGGCAGTGGCGGGTTGGGTGAGGCTGCTCATGGCACATTCCCTGTTGTTGTGCGCCAAAGCTAGCAAAGATTTTATAGCCTGTACCGGCCTCTTCGCGGGTAAACCCGCTCCTACAGGTACTCCATTCCCCTCAAGTTAAAAGGGATCCCTGTGGCAGCGGGTTTACCCGCGAAAGGGCCGGTACAGGCCGGCAGCGATTACAGCTCGATGCAGTCGAACTTCACATCGGTAGCCACGTCTTCGTCGTAGTTGACGTCAGCGCGCTCGAAGCCGAACAGGTTGAGGAACTGCTTCTTGTAACCGGCATAGTCGGTCAGCTCGAACAGGTTCTCGGTGGTCACCTGTGGCCACAGCGCCTTGCAAGCGTCCTGCACGTCATCACGCAGTTCCCAGTCGTCCAGGCGCAGGCGGCCCTTCTCGTCGACCTCGGCCGGCGCGCCGTCGGCACGGTACATGCGGTCGCGGTACATGCGGTCCAGCTGGTCCTGGGTGCCTTCGTGAACACCCTTCTCCTGCATGATCTTGAACACCATCGACAGGTACAGCGGCATCACCGGGATGGCCGAGCTGGCCTGGGTAACCACCGACTTCAGCACCGCCACGTTGGCGCCGCCCTTGACTTCATCGGCCAGCTTCTTGTCCAGGCGCAGGGCGGTTTCGTCCAGGTCCTGCTTGGCCTGGCCCAGCGCACCGTGCCAGTAGATCGGCCAGGTGATGTCGCTGCCGATGTAGCTGAAGGCCACGGTGCGGGCGCCTTCGGCCAGCACGTTGGCACCAGCCAGGGCGTCGATCCACAACTGCCAGTCCTGGCCACCCATGACGGTGACGGTGTCGGCGATTTCCTGCTCGGTAGCCGGCTCGATGCTGGCCTCGATGATGGTGTCCTTGTTGGTGTCGATGGCGGTCGACTTGTACGGCTGGCCGATCGGCTTCAGGGCCGAACGCACCAGTTCACCGGTCTGCGGCAGCTTGCGTACTGGCGAGGCCAGCGAGTAGATGACCAGGTCGACCTTGCCGCCCATTTCGTTCTTGATCAGCTCGATGACCTTGGCACGAGCTTCGTCGGAGAAGGCGTCACCATTGATCGATTTGCTGTACAGGCCCTCGGCATTGGCGAACTTGTCGAAGGCTGCAGCGTTGTACCAGCCAGCGGTGCCGGCCTTGGTCTCGGTGCCTGGTTTTTCGAAGAACACGCCCAGGGTGTCGGCCTTGAAGCCGAACGCCGCGGTGATGCGGGCTGCCAGGCCGTAGCCGCTGGAAGCACCGATGACCAGAACCTTCTTCGGGCCATCCTCGCGCACGCCCAGCTTGCGGGTGGCTTCGATCTGGTCACGGACGTTGAGCTCGCAGCCCTTCGGGTGAGTCGTGGTGCAGATGAAACCGCGGACCTTAGGATGAATGATGGCCAATGTCTGTACCTCGTCAGGTTTATGCCGGGGGAAGCGCCGCCATGGGCGATTCCGGTTGATCAGAGGGTGAGACTACCCCCGCAGGTTATCCGACACATATTACGGGGTGATCAAAGGGATTCAAAACCGAGGTTTGCCTCTGCCGGCCTCCTCGCGGGTAAACCTGCCCACAGGGACCGCGCAGATCTTGAGGGCTGCGCAGCAGCTGTGGGAGCAGGTTCAGCCGGGAAGTGGCTGCCAACGTCAATCGCGGTGCCGACGGCGCCCCGTGATCATCGACCACGGCAGGTTTTCCCGCATGCGCACGCTCTCGTAGATGGCCGCCAGCACATGGACGCAAACCAGCACCAGCAGCGCGTTGGCCAGCCAGCTGTGCAGGTCCATCGGCCAGTCGACACCAAACAGTGCGTCCACCTCCTGCGACGCCCACCCGGTAAGGCCCAGGCCGGCGATGCAAGTCAGCATCAGCACCATCACCAGGGCGCCAATCGGCGAATGCCCCATATGATGGTCAAGCCCCCCATGCAGCAGCGCACGGGCATGTCCGACCAGGCTTGCCGGGGATGGCCAGAAATCGGCCCAGCGCGCGCTGCGTGGCCCGACAAAGCCCCAGACCACACGCACCACCACAACGGCCAGTGCGTAGTAGCCCAGCCACTGGTGCCAGTCTTCACCCTCTTCGTTGAAGAAGTAGTTGGCGAAGAACACCACGGCGATAGACCAGTGGCACAGCCGCAGTAGGGGGTCCCACAGCTGTACCGTGCCGTCGCTGTTCAATCGTGGTACTCGGTCTTGACTGCCTTGCCCGTCACTGGGTCATGGTAGATCTCGACCTTCTTGCCATCCTTGTCGAAACCGTAGATCTCGTAGCAGTTACCCTTGGTGACCTTGAACTTGTTGATCTTGTAGCCCTGCTCCTTGAGCTGCGCCTGGAATTTTTCCTGATCCTGCCAGGTGCTTTTGTCAGCGGTGGTGCATTCGGTGGCGGCGAATGCAGCGCTGCTGCCGATCAGGAGGGTCATGGCGATCAATATACGCATGGGCATGTGCTCCCATCCAGATGAGTGTAATAGCGCATCCCTGAGCATAGTTCCGCAGGTCGCTTCGCGCTCATTCATTTGCTTTACACATCAATCGCAAAGAAAAACAAACTTAACAAATGAGCCAAAGCCACCGATGCTTGAGGCATTACGCCCATCGCACGGAGAACAACAACATGAACGACGTGGTGATCGTCGCCGCAACCCGTACCGCCATCGGCAGCTTCCAGGGCGCCTTGGCCACTGTGCCTGCAGTAGACCTCGGTGCCGCCGTGATCAAGCGCCTGCTGGAACAGACCGGGCTGGCCCCGGAGCAGGTCGACGAAGTCATCCTCGGCCAGGTGCTTACCGCCGGTGCCGGGCAGAACCCGGCACGCCAGGCCGCGATCAAGGCCGGCCTGCCCTTCAGCGTGCCGGCAATGACCCTGAACAAGGTCTGCGGCTCGGGCCTGAAGGCACTGCACCTGGCCGCTCAGGCCATTCGCTGCGGTGATGCCGAGGTGGTCATCGCCGGCGGCCAGGAGAACATGAGCCTTGCCCCCTACGTGATGCCGTCGGCCCGCACCGGCCAGCGCATGGGCCATGGCCAGCTGATCGACAGCATGATCAGCGACGGCCTGTGGGATGCCTTCAACGACTACCACATGGGTATCACCGCCGAAAACCTGGTGGACCAGTACGGCCTCAGCCGTGAGCAGCAGGATGCCTTCGCCGCCGAGTCGCAGCGCAAGGCGGTGGCGGCGATGGAAGCCGGCCGCTTCGATGATGAAATCACCCCGATCGTGCTGCCGCAGAAGAAGGGAGAACCCAAGGTGTTCGCGCGGGACGAACAGCCACGCCCGGATACCACCACTGAATCCCTGAGCAAACTTCGCCCGGCGTTCAAGAAGGACGGCAGCGTCACCGCTGGCAACGCCTCGAGCCTGAATGACGGTGCCGCCGCCGTACTGCTGATGAGCGCCGCCAAGGCAAAGGCTCTGGGCCTGCCGGTGCTGGCCAGGATCGCGGCTTACGCCAGTGCCGGTGTAGATCCGGCGATCATGGGCATCGGCCCGGTGTCGGCCACCCAGCGCTGCCTGGACAAGGCCGGCTGGCAACTGGCCGAGCTGGACCTGATCGAAGCCAATGAAGCCTTTGCCGCGCAGGCGCTGGCCGTGGGCAAGGCGCTGGAATGGGATGCCACGCGGGTCAACGTGAATGGCGGGGCGATTGCCCTTGGCCACCCGATTGGTGCGTCCGGGTGCCGGGTGCTGGTGACCCTGCTGCACGAGATGATCAAGCGGGACGCCAGGAAAGGCCTGGCAACCCTGTGCATTGGTGGCGGGCAAGGCGTGGCCCTGGCAATCGAGCGGTGATCACAGATTGAATTGAACAGGCCTGGCCCTTTCGCGGGTAAACCCGCTCCCACAGGAACCCCACTGAAGCTGAATCCAGTGGGGACCCTGTGGGAGCGGGTTTACCCGCGAAAGGGCCGGTACAGCCAGCGAAAAATCAGGCAGTGGCACGCAGCTCGCGGGCAGCTGCGACCATGTTCACCAGCGCTGCCTCGGTCTCCGGCCAGCCGCGGGTCTTCAGCCCGCAATCCGGGTTGACCCACAGGCGCTCGGCCGGGATACGCTGGGCAGCCTTGTGCAGCAGCTTGACCATTTCCTCACGGGTCGGCACCCGTGGCGAGTGAATGTCATACACACCCGGGCCGATCTCGTTGGGGTAGGCGAACCGTTCGAAAGCCGCCAGCAGCTCCATGTCGGAGCGCGAGGTCTCGATGGTGATCACATCGGCATCCATCGCCGCGATCGACTCGATCACGTCGTTGAACTCGCTGTAGCACATGTGGGTGTGAATCTGGGTTTCGTCACGCACCCCCGAGGCACACAGGCGGAAGGCCTCGGTGGCCCACTCCAGGTAATGGGCCCAGGCGCCGTGGCGTAGCGGCAAGCCTTCACGGAACGCCGCTTCGTCGATCTGCACGATCCTGATACCCGCCGCTTCCAGGTCGACCACTTCGTCGCGGATCGCCAGCGCCAGCTGGCGCGCCTGCACTTCGCGGCTCACGTCTTCACGCGGGAACGACCACATCAGCATGGTCACCGGGCCGGTCAGCATGCCCTTCATCACCTTGCTGGTCAGGCCCTGGGCATAAGTGATCCACTCCACGGTCATGGCCTTCGGCCGGCTCAGGTCGCCAACGATCACCGCAGGCTTCACACATCGCGAACCATAGCTCTGCACCCAACCGAAGCGGGTGAATACATAGCCATCGATCTGCTCGGCGAAGTACTCGACCATGTCGTTGCGCTCGGCCTCGCCGTGCACCAGCACATCCAGGCCCAGGTCCTCCTGGATTTTCACCGCATGGCGGATCTCGCTGTGCATGGCCTCGACGTAATCGGCCTCGGTCAGCTTGCCCTGCCTGTAGGCCTGGCGTGCCAGGCGAATCGCCGAGGTCTGCGGGAACGAACCGATGGTGGTGGTCGGGAACGCCGGCAGGTCGAGCCCCGCACGTTGCTTGACGATACGTTGGGCAAAGGCTGATTTTCGCTGGCTGTCAGCGGGCTTGATGGCTGCCAGCCGGGCCTGCACGCCAGGCTTGTGAGTACGCGGCGAAGCGGCGCGGCTGGCCTGCACGGCCTGGCTCTGGGCCAATGCGGCGGCCACGTCGGCGGCGTGCGGGGCATTGATGGCCTTGGCCAGCAGCGCAACTTCCTGGCACTTCTGCACGGCGAAGGCCAGCCAGCTGTGCAGTTCGGCATCGAGCTGGTCTTCACGGTCCAGGTCCACCGGGCTGTGCAGCAGCGAGCAGGACGGCGCCACCCACAGCCGCTCTCCCAGGCGCTCATGGGCATGGCGCAGTACCTCCAGCGCCTTTTCCAGGTCGCAGCGCCAGACGTTGCGGCCGTTGACCAGGCCCAGCGACAGCACCTTGTAGGCCGGCAGGCGGTCGAGGATGGTCGGGTACTGCTCGGGCGCCCGCACCAGGTCGATGTGCAGGCCATCGACTGGAAGGTTGGCGGCCAGGCCCAGGTTGTCTTCCAGGCCGCCGAAGTAGGTGGCGATCAGCTTCTTCAGTGGCGCCCGCTGAAGGATGTTGTAGACGCGCTCGTAGGCATTCTTCCAGTCCTGAGGCAGGTCCAGGGCCAGGATCGGCTCATCGATCTGCACCCATTCCACGCCTTGGGCAGCCAGGCGGTTGAGGATCTGGTCATACAGCGGCAGCAGGCGGTCGAGCAGCTCCAGCTTGTCGAAATCGCCACCTTTGGTCTTGCCCAGCCACAGGTAGGTCAGCGGGCCGATTACCACCGGTTTGACCGCATGGCCCAGGGCCTGGGCTTCTGCCACTTCTTCGAACAGTTGCTCCCAGCTCAGGGCAAACTGTTGGTCGACAGTGAATTCGGGGACCAGGTAGTGGTAGTTGGTGTCGAACCACTTGGTCATTTCCTGGGCGTGCGCGCCGCCGCAGCAATTGTCACCCACGGCGCCACGGGCCATGGCGAACAGGGTCTGGAGAGTGGGCCTGGCAGCGTCGTGGCTGCGGAAGCGCTGCGGGATCACGCCGAATGTCAGCGAGTGGGTGAGCACCTGGTCGTACCAGGCGAAGTCGCCAACCGGCAGCAGTTCGATGCCGGCGTCTTTCTGCACCTGCCAGTGGCGGGCACGCAGCTCGCGGCCGACGGCGCGCAGGCCGGCTTCGTCGAGTTCGCCCTTCCAGAAGGCTTCCTGGGCCTTTTTCAGCTCGCGGTCGCGGCCGATACGTGGAAAGCCCAGGTTGTGTGCCAGTGCCATGTCTTGTCCCTCAGCATGCATAAATGAATGAGGGGATTTTCCCGGCGCCGGCATCTTGAGACAAACTCATTAAATTTGAGATGAACTCAAGATTTTCTCATGTTTGTGAATTTGTACTGCCTGTACTGGCCCTTTCGCGGCTAAAGCCGCTCCTACAGGTACCGCGCCACCCTGTGGGAGCGGCTTTAGCCGCGAAAGGGCCGGCACAGGCAAACCCGGATGTCTCATTCAGAGCACCACCCTGCGCATCCGGACATGACCGCACCCGCCTTCTGCCGCACAATGCCAGCCTGACCAAACCAGGTACCCGGCCCCATGAGCCTGCTGAAAACCGCGCTGCGCGAAAACACCTTCGTCTGCGTCATGGAGTTCGTCCCCAAGCCCTCCACAGAACGCTTCGCCGCCATGGACGCGATCCTGGCCCGTGCGCACCTGTGCGGCTGGCCGATGACCGTGGCAATCGGCGACCGCGTCGGCAGCCCGCTGGACATGTCGCCACTGGACGCCCTCGCCTCGTTCAGCAACCCGGTACCCGCCCTGCCGCACTTCTCCGGCAAGGATCGCGAACGCCACCACCTGCTCGCCCAACTGCAACGCATGGATGCCGCCGGCCTCGACCAACTGTTGCTGCTTACCGGCGACCGCCTGCCCGGCCACCAGCCCGGCCAGCGCCCGGTACGCTACCTGGAATCGGTCGCAGCCCTGCAGATCGCCCGCCAGGCCTGCCCGCACTGGCTGCTTGGCGCGGCGCTCAACCCGTTCAAGTACTGCGAGGAAGAAGGCGGCGCCCAATACTTCAAGGCCGAGAAAAAACTGGCGGCGGGCGCCGACTTTCTCACCCTGCAACTGGGTTTCGATGCCGGCAAACACCAGGAAGCCATGCACTGGATGAGCTGCCAGGCCACGCCCAGGCCGATGCTGGCTTGCCTGATGAGCCTCACCCACGGGCGTGCGACGATGCTCGAGCACGTGGCCGGCGTGACCGTCACGCCGTCCATGCGCGACATGCTGGAAGCGGAAGCGGCGCAGTCCAAGGCCTTTGCCCTGGCGCGCAGCGTCGACCGCCTGGCCTTGCAGATCATCGGCGTGAAGCTGATGGGCTACGCCGGCGTGCATCTGTCGGGGGTTCATGAACTCAAGCAACTGCTGGCCCTGGAGGCACGCATCGAGCACTGGCAGGCGCAAATCCACACACTGGAACAATGGGCGCCGGCCTGGCAGGCCAGCTGGCAGATGCCCGGCCTGCCGGCAGTCAGCTTCCATCCGCCGCAGGCAAGCTGGCGCCAGGGCGAGTCACGAGTCGATGCCTCGTTCAAGGAGAAAGCGCGCTATCACCTGATGCACGGCATGCATTCGCTGCTGTTCAGCCGCCGCAATAGCCTGAGCAAGGCATTTGGCTGGGCCGTACGCCAACCGATGTGGGCTACCCGCCTTGGCGCACAGGTGCTGCACAAGGTGGAACACGCGGTGAAGCACCCGCTGGTAGGCTGCGACACCTGTGGCCGCTGCCGCCTGGAAGACACCCTGTACATCTGCCCGGAAACCTGCCCCAAGGGCCTGGCCAACGGCCCCTGCGGCGGCACCGCGCTGAACCGCTGCGAGTTCGGCGACCGCGAATGCATCCACAGCGTCAAGTACCGCACCGCCAAGGCGGTGCGGCAGACGGCGCTGCTGACCGAGCGCCTGATCCCGTGCATCGAGCTCGAGACACGCCACCGCAGCTCATGGCCGCAGTGGTTCCAGGCCCAGACGCCGCGTCAGCTCAGCCCGCAGCCAGCGCCTCGAACCCAGCCCGAATCGTAGCTTCGGGCAATTCGTCAGCGATGAACACCATCACGCTCTCGCGAGTTTCACCCTCGGCCCACTCGGCGTCCCAGTCGAAGCCATAGAGCTTGAGCACACCCTGGAACACCAGCTTGCGCGCTTCACCGGCAATGTTCAGCACGCCCTTGTAGCGCAGCAGCTGCTTGCCGTGGGTTTCCAGCAGTTCGTTCATGAAGTCGCTGAGGCGGTCGATGTCCAGCGCGCTTTCCGTGCGCAGCACCAAGGTGGAGATCCGGTCCGGGGTAGCGGGCTTGAGCAGCGGGCGTAGCGCTGGCTTCAGGTTCGCGCCCAGATCGGGGTTGAGGTTGAAACCACGCACATCCAGCAGCTCGGCCAGGTCGATGCGACCATGCTCGACCACGCGGATCGCCGCCCTGCCATTGATGCGGGCCAGGCGCTCGCGCAGGGCCTCGACCGCAGCGGGCTCGACCAGCTCGGTCTTGCTCAGCAGCAGGCGATCGGCAAAGCCGACCTGGGCCTGGGCGATGGTCTGGGTCAGGTGCAGCTCGGCGTGGGCGGCATCGACCAGGGTGATGATGCCGTCGAGGATGTAGCGCTCACGCAACTCTTCGTCGATGAAGAAGGTTTGGGCCACCGGCGCCGGGTCGGCCAGGCCGGTGCATTCGATTACCAGGCGGTCGAAGGCGATCTCGCCGGCATCCAGGCGTTCGAGCAGCAGGTACAAGGCGCGGGTCAGGTCGCCGTGGATGCTGCAGCACACGCAGCCATTGGCCAGGGTCATCACCTGCACCGGCTCGTCGCCCAGCAGCTGGCTGTCGATGCCGGCCTCGCTGAATTCGTTTTCGATCACGGCGATCTTCAGGCCGTGCTCGGCCTTGAGCATGTGCTTGAGCAAGGTAGTCTTGCCGGCACCGAGGAAGCCAGTGAGTACGGTTACGGGGATAGGCGTCTGCACGCAGAACATCTCCTGTGCGGAAAAAACACTGGTCTCATCGCCGGCAAGCCAGCTCCCACAGGTACCGCACAGACCTTTAGGGCTGTGGAGTACCTGTGGGAGCTGGCTTGCCGGCGATGAGGCCGGGACAGGTTAACGCTTGAGGCTCAACAGCACTTGGGCCCGGACTTGCCGCCGTAACGCGCTTCCTGGCGTTCGCGGAAGAACTCCTCGTACGTCATGACCGGCTTGTCCGGGTGCTTGGTCTGCATGTGCTCGACGTAGTTGTCGTAGTCGGGCATGCCGACCATCAGGCGGGCTGCCTGCCCCAGGTATTTACCCAGTCGACCCAGGTCGTTGAACATCGCAGCAGTCCTCTCAAGCGTCAGGCAGGGCCTGGAACGGGGTTTCCTTGTCGGTGCGCTCCTTGCGGCCGAGGGCGGCGAAGCCGACCTTGACAGCGAAGAACAGCACGCTGAACACCACCACCAGGAACAGCACGGTCAGGCCGGCGTTGGTGTAGGCATTGAAGATCACGTGCTGCATCTGCCCGATGTCCTTGGCCGGGGCCAGTACCTGGCCGGCGTCCAGTGCGGTGCTGTACTTCTTGGCCAGGGCCAGGAAGCCGACTGCCGGGTTCGGGTCGAACAGCTTGATCAGGCCTGCGGTGGTGGTGCAGATCAGCAGCCACACGGCCGGCAGCAGGGTGACCCAGACGTAGCGCTGGCGCTTCATCTTGATCAGCACCACGGTGCCGAGCATCAGGGCGATACCCGCCAGCATCTGGTTGGAAATGCCGAACAGCGGCCACAGGGTATTGATACCACCCAGCGGGTCGATCACGCCCTGGTACAGCAGGTAGCCCCACAGGGCCACGCAGCCGGCAGTACCGATCAGGTTGGCAGTCCACGACTCGGTGCGCTTGAGCGCCGGCACGAAGCTGCCCAGCAGGTCCTGCAGCATGAAGCGCCCGGCACGGGTGCCGGCGTCCACTGCGGTGAGGATGAACAGCGCCTCGAACAGGATCGCGAAGTGGTACCAGAAGGCCATGGTGTTTTCACCCGGCAGCACCTGGTGCAGGATCTGCGCGATACCCACGGCCAGGGTCGGCGCACCACCGGCACGAGCCAGCACGGTGTGCTCGCCAATGTCGCGGGCAGTGGCCTCGAGTTGCTCAGGGGTGATCAGGAAGCCCCAGCTGCTGACCGTCTGCGCCACCGACGCCACATCGGCTCCGACCACCGCGGCCGGGCTGTTCATGGCGAAGTACACGCCTGGTTCGATCACCGAGGCGGCGACCATGGCCATGATGGCAACGAACGACTCCATCAGCATGCCGCCGTACCCGATGTAGCGAGCGTTGGTTTCGTTGTCCAGCAGCTTTGGCGTGGTCCCTGAGGAGATCAACGCGTGGAAGCCGGACACCGCACCACAGGCGATGGTGATGAACAGGAACGGGAACAGGGTGCCCTTCCACACCGGGCCAGTGCCGTCGGTGAACTGGGTCAGCGCCGGCATCTTCAGCTCGGGCGCGATGATCAGGATACCGATGGCCAGGCCGACGATGGTGCCGATCTTGAGGAAGGTCGAAAGGTAGTCACGTGGCGCAAGTACCAGCCATACAGGCAGTACCGCGGCGACGAAACCGTAGCCCACCAGCATCCAGGTGATCTGCACACCGGTAAAGGTAAACGCCGGGCCCCAGGTCGGGTCTGCGGCAATCTGGCCCCCCAGCCAGATCGAAGCCAGCAGCAGCACCACGCCGATGACCGATATCTCACCGATATGGCCCGGACGGATGTAGCGCATGTAGATGCCCATGAACATCGCGATCGGGATGGTCGCCATCACCGTGAACATGCCCCAAGGGCTTTCGGCCAGGGCCTTGACCACGATCAATGCCAGCACCGCAAGGATGATGATCATGATCAGGAAGCAACCGAACAGCGCGATGGTGCCTGGAATGCGGCCCATCTCCTCGCGCACCATGTCGCCCAGCGAGCGGCCGTTGCGGCGGGTGGACAGGAACAGGACCATGAAGTCCTGCACCGCACCGGCCAGCACCACGCCGGCGATCAGCCACAGCGTGCCGGGCAGGTAGCCCATCTGCGCGGCGAGTACCGGGCCGACCAAGGGGCCTGCGCCAGCGATGGCGGCGAAATGGTGACCGAAGAGGATGTGTTTGTTGGTCGGGACGTAGTCCAGGCCGTCGTTGTTGAGCACCGCCGGGGTGGCACGGCGAGGGTCGAGCTGCATCACCTTGGTGGCGATGAACAGGCTGTAGTAACGATAGGCGACCAGGTAGATGGCCACTGCCGCGACCACGATCCACAAGGCATTGATCGCCTCGCCGCGACGCAGGGCAACCACACCCAGCGCACAGGCTCCTATGACTGCCAGCGCCAGCCACGGAATGTGGCGTAGCAGGCTATTATTGTTGTTCATGGTTTGCTTCCAGCTGGTGGATTGGAAAAGACCGCCCATCGAGTCTAGGGCGAGTCATCGCGCATTGCCACACTTGCTTTGGTCTAGAGCCTCTGCGGCCAGATTGCGGTACCTGATGTACATACCACTCTAACTATAGTCAGGATGTCACCTGAGGACCTATGCGAGGATCTAACCCATGAGCGACCACGACGAACGCCGCCGTTTTCAGCGCATCGATTTCGACGCCCCCACCGAGCTGCGCCAGGGCCTGCGACGCTGGCCTGCGAAGCTGCTGGACCTTTCACTCAAGGGTTTGCTGATCGAACGACCGGCCAATTGGGATGTCGACCTGACCCAGGACTTCGATGCCATCATTCACCTGGGCCCCGATGCACGCGTGCAGATGCAGGTTGAACTGCGTCATGAGGAACCAGACCGCCTGGGTTTCATCTGCTTGTACATCGACCTCGATTCGATGAGCCATCTGCACCGTCTTGTGGAATGGAACGTGGCCGACAGCACCGAAATGATGCGTGAGCTGCGCGAACTGATCGAATAATGAAATCTCTTAGCTAGCTAATCGCTTCCCCACCTTTTGTTTCCTGTCTACCCAGACAGCTTTAAGCCTGGGTAGCAGCGTTTTGTACACACCCCTCTAGCACAGCCTCTGACAGGTTGGTACGCCTTCTGCATTGAGTTCCCGCACACCTTGCGGGCGCTCTTGTGCGCGCTCCGATCAAAATATTGTATACAATTCTTGTGGCAATCATTTGTAGGAAGTGTCTACAGTAGCACCACAACAATAAACAGAGAGCCTGCTCCATGACTACGTCCCCTAGCACGTCTCCCGCCAAGCGCCCCGAGGATGAAAACCTCGGCCTTGGTGCCAACCTGGCCTATGGTCTGCAGCATGTGCTGACCATGTACGGGGGGATCGTCGCGGTACCCCTGATCCTGGGGCAGGCCGCGGGCCTGAACGGTGCCGAAATCGGCATGCTGATCGCCGCTTCGTTGTTTGCCGGTGGCCTGGCCACCCTGCTGCAAACCCTCGGTCTGCCGTTCTTCGGCTGCCAGTTGCCGCTGGTGCAGGGCGTTTCGTTCGCCGGTGTGGCAACCATGGGTGCAATCCTCAGCAGCGAGGGCGGCGGTGGCCTGCCGGGCGTGCTCGGTGCGGTCATGGCAGCATCGCTGATCGGCTTTCTGATCACCCCGGTGTTCTCGCGCATCACCAAGTTCTTCCCGCCGCTGGTGACCGGCATCGTCATCACCACCATCGGCCTGACCCTGATGCCCGTGGCCGCTCGCTGGGTGATGGGTGGCAACAGCGCCTCACCGGAATTCGGCAGCGTGGCCAACATCGGCCTGGCGGCCCTGACCTTCGCCATCGTGCTGCTGCTGAGCAAGCTGGGCAGCGCGGCGATTTCACGCCTGTCGATCCTGCTGGCCATGGTGGTCGGCACCCTGATCGCCTGGGCGCTGGGCATGGCCGACTTCAGCAAGGTCACAGAGGGCCCGATGTTCGCCTTCCCCACGCCGTTCCATTTCGGCATGCCGGAATTCCACATCGCCGCGATCCTGTCGATGTGCATCGTGATCATGGTGACCTTGGTGGAAACCTCGGCCGATATCCTCGCCGTGGGTGAGATCATCGACACCAAGGTCGACTCCAAACGCCTGGGCAATGGCCTGCGCGCCGACATGGCATCGAGCATCCTGGCGCCAATCTTCGGCTCGTTCACCCAGAGCGCGTTCGCCCAGAACGTCGGCCTGGTAGCCGTGACCGGGGTCAAGAGCCGCTACGTGGTGGCCACCGGTGGCTTGATCCTGGTGGTGCTAGGCCTGCTGCCGATCATGGGCCGGGTGATTGCCGCAGTCCCTACTCCGGTACTGGGTGGCGCGGGCATCGTGCTGTTCGGCACCGTGGCTGCCAGCGGTATCCGCACCCTGTCCAAGGTCAGCTACAAGAACAACGTCAACCTGATCATCGTCGCTGCCTCGCTGGGCTTCGGCATGATCCCGATTGCCGCACCGACCTTCTACCACCACTTCCCGAACTGGTTCGAGACCATCTTCCACTCGGGCATCAGCTCGGCGGCGATCATGGCCATCCTGCTGAACCTGATCTTCAACCACTTCACCGCCGGCAACTCGGACCAGCAGTCGGTGTTTGCCGCCGCGTACGAGCGCACCATCCAGTACTCGGACATTTCAGCGCTGCGTGATGGCGACTACTTCAAGGATGGCAAGCTGTTCGATGCCGAGGGTAATGAGGTGCCGATGCTGGAACTGGACGAGCATGGCAATGAAACGGTCAGGCGCAGTGCGGTTGCCGAGCATTGACCGCTGACTGAGCGGTGAGGTGGGGGGCCGATGCGCATCGTCGGCCCCTTTTTCGTTTTGCCTGTGCCGGCCCTTTCGCGGGTAAACCCGCTCCCACAGGGTTTGCGCAATCCTGAAGCTGATGCGGTACCTGTGGGAGCGGGTTTACCCGCGAAGAGGCCAGTACGGGCCACGAATTATTCGAACAACGCATCCAAAGCCTGCTCCAGCCGGGTAACGGCAATCACCTGCAACCCGGCCGGAGCCTCTTTCGGCGCATTGCCCTTGGGCACGATGGCCCGCTTGAAACCATGCTTGGCGGCCTCCTTCAAACGCTCCTGACCACTGGGCACCGGCCGTACCTCGCCAGACAGGCCGATCTCGCCAAACACCAGCAGGCCATGGGCCAGGGGCCGGTTGCGCAGGCTGGACATCACCGCCGCCAGCAACGCCAGGTCCGAGGCGGTTTCCAGCACCTTCACCCCACCCACCACGTTGAGGAACACGTCTTGGTCATGGGTGGGAATACCGCCGTGGCGGTGCAGCACTGCCAGCAACATGGCCAGGCGATTCTGGTCAAGGCCCAAGGTCACCCGGCGCGGGTTGGCAAGGTGGCTGTCGTCGACCAGCGCCTGCACCTCCACCAGCATCGGCCGGGTGCCTTCCCAGGTGGCCATCACCACGCTGCCCGGTACTTCCTCCTGGGTGCGGTTGAGGAAGATCGCCGAGGGGTTGGACACCTCCTTCAGGCCCCGGTCGGTCATGCCGAACACACCCAGCTCGTTGACCGCGCCAAAGCGGTTCTTGACTGCCCGCAGCAGGCGCAGGCGGCCATCGGACTCGCCCTCGAAATACAGCACGGTATCGACCATGTGCTCGAGTACCCGCGGGCCGGCGAGCGAGCCTTCCTTGGTCACGTGGCCGACCAGGAAGATCGCCGTGCCGCTCTGCTTGGCGTAGCGCACCAGCAACGCCGTACTTTCGCGCACCTGGGCCACACCGCCGGGTGCCGATTGCAGCTGCTCGGTGAAAATGGTCTGGATCGAGTCGATCACCATGACCCGCGGTTTTTCGACGCGAGCCGTGGCGATGATGGTCTCGATACAGGTTTCGGTCATCACCTTGAGCTGGTCCTGGGGCAGGCCCAGGCGCCGGGAGCGCATGGCCACCTGCTGCTGCGACTCCTCGCCGGTGACATACAGCGCCGGCATGCCCACCGCAATGTTGCACAAGGTCTGCAGCAGGATGGTCGATTTGCCGATGCCGGGGTCACCACCGATCAACACCACCGAGCCATCCACCAGGCCACCGCCCAACACGCGGTCCAGTTCGGTGCTGCTGGTGGTGAAGCGCGGGATCTCCTCGACGCTGACTTCGGCCAGGGTCTTGATCTGCGCCTGCTGCCCGGTCCAGCCAGCACGGCCGCTACTGGGCGCAGCGGCACCGCCGCTTTCGATCATGGTCTCGACCAGGGTGTTCCAGGCCCCGCATTCGCCACACTGGCCGGCCCATTTGGGGAAGGTCGCACCGCACTCGGTGCAGCCATACAAGCGCTTGGCCTTGGCCATGGCTGGGGTCTCCTGGAAAAAACCGCCATGATAGCCGAGCTGGACGTGCCTCGAACGCCTCGGGATGCGACAAAACTATTCGTTCTAACAGCGGTCTGTGGCCCTGAACACAACGCATGAAGCGTTTAAGTGGCTTACACTGCGTAAACCTCACCTTTTGTTACAAGGAACCAAACATGGGCATGATCAGTGAGTTCAAGGCCTTCGCGGTCAAAGGCAATGTCGTCGACATGGCGGTTGGTATCATCATCGGCGCGGCCTTCGGCAAGATCGTTTCGTCTTTCGTCGGTGACGTGGTCATGCCGCCACTGGGCCTGTTGATCGGTGGTGTGGACTTCAGCGACCTGGCAATTACCCTGAAGGCTGCCGAAGGTGACGTTCCGGCGGTGGTGCTGGCGTATGGCAAGTTCATCCAGACCGTGATCGACTTCGTCATCGTGGCCTTTGCCATCTTCATGGGAGTCAAGGCGATCAACCAGCTCAAGCGTGAAGAGGCGGTGGCGCCGACTGCACCGCCTGTGCCGACTGCGGAAGAGACCTTGCTGACCGAGATTCGCGACCTGCTCAAGGCGCAGAACCAGAACCGCTTGCCTTGAATTTGCGGGGGGCCGCTTTGCGGCCCCATTAGCCTTACCAGTAATTCTCTACCGCCACCTGCCCCGGCCGCTTGCTCAGGCTCAATTGCAGGTCGCGCGCCTTCAGTACCTTGCGCGTCTCATCAATCATCTCCGGGTTGCCACACAGCATCACCCGCGAATGTTCCGGCGACAGTTCCAGCCCCGCCGCCTTCTCAAGCTCGCCATTCTCGATCAGCGTGGTAATCCGCTGGTTCAACGCCCCTGGGTGCTGTTCACGGGTCACCACCGGAATGAACTGCAACTTGCCGGCGAATTCAGCCAGGTAATCGCGCTGCTCCAGCCCGGCAATGTCGTCCACATAGGCCAGCTCTTTCGCTTCGCGCACCGAGTACACAAGCTTGATGTTGTCGAAACGCTCCCAGGCCTCGAAGTCCTGCAGGATCGACATGAACGGCGCAATGCCAGTACCGGTCGCCAGCAACCACAGGTCACGGCCACCAACGAAGCGGTCGAGGGTAAGGAAGCCGAAGGCCTGGCGATCGATCAGCAGGGTATCGCCTGCCCCCAGCCGGCTCAGTTCGCTGGTGAACTCCCCGCCTGGCACCACGATGGAGAAAAAATCGAGGTGCTCGTCATGGGGCGCGCTGACCATGGAATAGGCGCGCCACACCACACTGCCATCGGCCTTGGTCACGCCAAGGCGGGCAAACTGGCCGGAACGGAAGCGGAACCCCGCATCGCGCGTAACCCGCAGGCTGAAGAGGTTCGGCGTGAGTGGCTGAACATCGAGCAGGGTCTGGCGGGTGAACTTTTCGGCGCTAGCGGTCATATCGGGCTCCAGGTTTGGCGTGCGCACAGTGTCGCGCAAAGTGACGCGGATAAAAACCACTGCTTTGTAGGGCCTCGTCTGCGACGATCCTGTCTTACTCGCAGCAAATCCTGACTGCTATAACAAAAAATTCTCAGCGAATCGGTAGGTCCTTTCCTACAATCATGCGGGTACCCAAACGGACTGGTTCCTGAGGCAAGGAGTATTTCAGATGCTTAACTGGAAACCCGAGCATCTTCATTTGTTCGTCGACGAACGCTGCCCACAGAAGTTGTTCGACATCGCCGTGCATCTGGCGCAGGACCTGGGCATGGAGTACCTGGGACTGAACATTCGCATCCAGATCGCGACGCAAACCCCCCACCTGTTCCTGTACAGCAATTACCCCCGCGAATGGATCGAGCGCTACCAGCGCGATGAGTTCTACAAGCAGGACGCGGCCGCCAATGTGAGCCACAGCTCGACCATGCCGGTGCTGTGGACTGATGACCTGTATCACGAGGCTCCGCAGTTTCGTGAAGCGGCCTGCCGGAGCGGTCTGCGCTATGGTTGGACACAGTCATTGCACGACCAGCGGCACAACGAAAGCCAGATCAGTGTGGCCAGGCCCGCCGGGGCCATCGATACAGTCGAACTCTACAGCAAGGCCGGCAATGTGCAGTGGCTGTGCCATACGCTGCATGCGGTGCTTGGCGAACATCACCTCAAAGCACTGTGCCCGCCACAACCGAAAATGAGCGAGCGGGAGCTGGAAGTGCTGAAATGGTCCGCCGCCGGCAAGACCGCCGCAGACGTTGCCTGCATCCTTTCACTGTCGCAAAGCACGGTGAACTTCCATATTCGTAGCGTTATCACCAAGACCAACGCCGCCAACAAGGCCGGCGCCATCGCCATCGCCGCCCTGCGTGGCTGGCTCTGAGCTCGAAACCTGCGACCTTGGGCAAAGCCCTGTAGAATCGCCCGGCAAAGCCCGGGGCGAACCGCAACGGGCAGTTTCATACCCGAGCCAGACGCCATGCCCCTGTTGACCACCCCATACGCCGAACTCGACCTGATCCGCCAGCCGGAACAGGCCAACGACCCGCTGCAGGCTTTCGATGCCGCCGACGAGTACCTGCTTGCGCAGCTGCACGAGCAGGCACCCGAGGCCAACTGCCGGGTGCTGGTGCTCAATGACAGCTTCGGCGCCCTGGCCGCCAGCCTGGCAGGCAAGCTGCAGGTGGTCAGCAGTGGCGATTCGCACCTGGCGCACCTGGCCCTGGAAAAGAACCTGGCACGCAATGGCCTGCCGTTCGACAGCGTGCCGTTCGTGCCGGCCAGCGAACATTGGCAAGGCCCGTTCGACCGGGTACTGGTGCGCGTGCCCAAGACCCTGGCCCTGCTCGAAGAACAGCTGATCCGCCTGCAGGGCCACCTGGCACCCGGTGCGCAGGTGATTGCCGGGGCGATGATAAAGCACCTGCCACGGGCGGCCGGAGACCTGATGGAGAAGTACATCGGCCCGGTGCAGGCCTCGCTGGCGCAGAAAAAGGCCCGCTTGCTGACCGCGACGGTGGCCGAACGGCCGGTCGCCCGCTCGCCCTACCCTAGCCGCTACCGCCTCGACGCGCCGGCGCTGGAACTGCTCAACCACGCCAACGTGTTCTGCCGGGAGGGGCTGGATATCGGCACGCGGGCGTTCCTGCCGCACCTGCCCCGCGAACTGGGCCGCGCGCGAGTGGCGGACCTGGGCTGCGGCAACGGCGTGCTGGCGATAGCCAGTGCCCTGGCAAACCCGGATGCCCAATACACCCTGGTCGACGAGTCGTACATGGCGGTGCAATCGGCGCGGGAGAACTGGCAGGCAGCGCTGGGCGAGCGCCCGGCTGTGTTCGAGGCAGCCGATGGGTTGGCGGGGGTAGAGAAGCAGTCGCTGGACGTGGTGCTGTGCAACCCGCCGTTCCACCAGCAGCAGGTGGTGGGCGATTTCCTCGCCTGGCGCATGTTCCAGCAGGCGCGTGAAGCGTTGGTGGTGGGTGGGGCGCTGTATATCGTGGGTAACCGGCACCTGGGCTATCACAGCAAGCTGGCGCGGTTGTTCCGGGGGGTGGAGCAAGTGGCGGCAACGCCCAAGTTCGTTATCCTGAAGGCCCGCAAGTAAGCCTGTACCGGCCCTTTCGCCGGCAAGCCAGCTCCCACAGGTACTCCACTGCATTCAGGGCAGTGACTTACCTGTAGGAGCTGGCTTGCCGGCGATAGGGCCAGAACAGGCTTACCTCAATGGGTGGTCAGCCCCGCAGCCCCCATGAACAGGCGCATCACGTAGGCCGCCACGCCCAGGGCCGCCACGCTCATCGCCCAGATCAGCAGCAGCCAGCCCAACCGCTGCCACAGGGGTTTCTTCTCCTCCAAGCCAGGCTTGCCGGTCATCATGCAGCCCTCCTAGTGATAGCCGTCTTCATGGGTCACCTTGCCGCGGAACACGTAGTAGCTCCAGAAGGTATACATGAGGATGAACGGCAGGATGAACAGTGTGCCCACCAGCATGAAGCCCTGGCTCTGCGGTGGCGCCGCGGCATCCCAGATCGAGATCGACGGCGGGATGATGTTCGGCCACAGGCTGATGCCCAGGCCGCTGTAGCCGAGGAAGATCAGCACCAACGTCAGCAGGAACGGCGTGTAGTGCGCATTGCGCGCCACCGCCTTGAGCAACCCGTAGAAGGTTACCAGCACCAGGATCGGCACCGGCATGAACCAGACCAGGTTAGGCATGCTGAACCAGCGCTCGGCAATCTGCGGGTAGGCGATCGGTGTCCACAGGCTGACGATGCCGATCACCACCAGCAGCACCAGCGCCAGCGGCCGGGCAATGTCGTGCATCTTCTGCTGCAGCGACCCTTCGGTCTTCATGATCAGCCAGGTGCAGCCCAGCAGGGTGTAGGCAACGATCAGCCCCAGGCCGCAGAACAGGCTGAACGGGGTCAGCCAGTCAAGGGTGCCACCGGCGAAATGCCGGTCGACCACCTTGAAGCCTTCGAGGAACGCACCCAGCGCCACGCCCTGGAAGAAGGTGGCGATCAACGAGCCCCAGATGAACGCCTTGTCCCAGATGTGGCGCTTGTCGGCCTTGGCCTTGAAGCGGAACTCGAAGGCCACGCCGCGGAAGATCAGACCGATCAGCATCAGGATCAATGGCAGGTACAGGGCCTCCAGCACTACCGAGTAAGCCATCGGGAACGCCCCGAACAGCCCGGCACCGCCCAGCACCAGCCAGGTCTCGTTACCATCCCAAACGGGGGCGACGGTGTTCATCATCACATCACGGTCATGCTCGCCCTTGACGAACGGGAAGAGCATGCCGATCCCCAGGTCGAAACCATCCATCACCACGTACATCATGACGCCGAAGATGATGATCACGGCCCAGATCAGCGGAAGGTCGATACCCATGGCTCAGTTCCCCTTGCTCAGGCTGGCGGAGTTGGCCTCTCGGCCATCATCGGCGGCGGACAGCGGTCGCGCCGGCGTGCGTTTGGTGCCAGGGCCACCAGGGTTGTGCTCGTCACCCTCACCGGTCCGCGGCCCTTTGCGCACCAGGCGCATCATGTAGCCAAGACCGGTACCGAACAGGGCGAAGTACACCACCACGAAGGCCACCAAGGTGAAGCCGAGCTGGGCGTAACTGTGGTTGGACACACCGTCTGCCGTGCGCATCAGGCCATACACCACCCAGGGCTGGCGGCCGATTTCGGTGGTGAACCAGCCGGCCAGCAGCGCGATCAGCCCGGAAGGGCCCATCCACAGGGCCAGGTACAGGAACGGCCGCGAGGTGTAGAGCGTGCCGCGCTTGCGCAGCCAGAGGCTCCACAGGCCGACGAAGATCATCAGGAAACCCAGCCCGACCATGATCCGGAACGACCAGAAGACGATGGTCGAGTTGGGCCGGTCTTCGGGGGGAAACTCCTTCATCGCCGGCACCTGCTTGTCCAGGCTGTGGGTCAGGATCAGGCTGCCGAGTGCCGGGATCTCGAGCTTGAAGCGGGTGGTTTCGGCCTGCATGTCGGGGATGCCGAACAAGATCAGCGGGGTCGGCTCGCCGGGCACGTTCTCCCAGTGGCCTTCGATCGCGGCAATTTTCACCGGCTGGTGCTTGAGGGTGTTCAGGCCATGGAAGTCACCAATCACCGCCTGGATCGGGGCGACGATCAGCGCCATCCACATGGCCATCGACAGCATCTTGCGCACGGCCGGGTTGTCACGCCCGCGCAGCAGGTGCCAGGCCGCCGAGGCACCAACGAAGAACGCGGTGGAAACGAATGCGGCAGTGGCCATGTGCATCAGGCGGTAGGGGAACGAGGGGTTGAATACCACTGCCAGCCAGTCCACCGGCACAACCCGGCCGTCGATGATCTCGTGACCTTGCGGGGTCTGCATCCAACTGTTGGAGGCGAGGATCCAGAAGGTCGAGACCAAGGTGCCGAGCGCCACCATCACCGTGGAGAAGAAGTGCAGGCCACGGCCGACACGGTTCCAGCCAAACAGCATGACCCCCAGGAAGCCAGCCTCCAGGAAGAACGCGGTCAATACCTCGTAGGTGAGCAGCGGGCCGGTGATAGCGCCGGCGAAGTCTGAGAAACGACTCCAGTTGGTACCGAACTGGTAGGCCATGACCAGGCCGGAGACCACCCCCATGCCGAAGTTGACGGCGAAGATTTTCGACCAGAAGTGATAGAGGTCACGGTAGACCTCGTTGTTGGTCCGCAGCCAGAGGCCTTCGAGGACTGCCAGGTAGCTCGCCAGGCCAATGGTGATGGCCGGGAACAGGATATGGAACGACACGGTAAAGGCAAACTGCATTCGGGCGAGCTCTAAGGCCTCTATTCCGAACATGGTGCTTCCTCTTCAGATAATCCGGCGTCCGGGCCGCTGGCCCCGTCGCCCACTGCCCCCACGGTAGTCGAGTGCGGCGCGTTGGAATTGTTCTGTTCGATCGCAGGGATTTCGGCCCAAGGGCCCGATCGTTACATCTGGAACGATTGACCCAGATCAACGATTGCTAGGAAGCATAGTCCTGAATGGCCCGCCGGGCCGTGTGGTTGATTGCCGCGTGACCGGTTGCCCCACCCCCTTCCACGCCGAATGAAAAAGTGCCGACCCCAGCAAACAGTAACCGTTTGTTACAAACAGATGATACGCTGCGCCCCCCTCTACTGCGCCGAGGCCCCTGGTTTCCGATGTCCGATTCCGAACCGCAGTTGTTGCGTCACCACCGCCCTTTCCTGGCCTTCTGGCTGGCCCGCGTGTTCACCGCCAGCGGCTTCCAGATGCTCACCGTGGCAATCGGCTGGCACCTCTACCAGCTGACCGGCAATGTGCTGGACCTGGGCCTGGTCGGCCTGGTCGAATTCGCCCCACGGGTGCTGTTCATGCTGCATACCGGGCATGTCGCCGACCGCTATGACCGGCGCAAGGTCGCTGCGCTGTGCCAGAGCCTGCAGGGACTGATAGCCCTGGCATTGGCGCTTGGCAGTGCCACCGACAACGTCACCCGCGAGCTGATCTTCGCCCTCGCCTTCCTGCTCGGTGCCACGCGTTCCTTCGAAATGCCGGCGACCCAGGCGCTGCTGCCCAACGTGGTACCGGCCGGGCTGTTCCCACGCGCGGTGGCAGCTTCGGCCTCGGCCACCCAGTCGGCAACCATCGTGGCTCCGGCGGTGGGCGGCTTCCTGTATGCCTTCGGCAGCATCTGGGTATACGGCCCCACCGTGGCCCTTTACGCCATCGCCTGCGTGCTGACCCTGAGCCTGCAGGCACGCGGCCAGGTGGCACAGCGCGGGCGCGCCAGCATCGAATCGCTGCTGGCCGGCATCCGCTTCATTCGCAGCCGGCCGGACATCCTCGGCGCCATCTCGCTGGACCTGTTCGCCGTACTGCTGGGCGGGGCCACCGCACTGCTGCCGGTGTTCGCCAAGGACATCCTGCTGACCGGCCCGCTGGGCCTCGGCCTGCTGCGCTCTGCGCCAGCGGTGGGGGCGTTGCTGATGTCGCTGTGGCTGGCGCGCTTCCCGTTCGAGCGCAATGTGGGGCGGACCATGTTCACGGCAGTGGGCGTGTTCGGCGTGGCGACCATTGCCTTCGGCCTGTCGACCTCGTTCTGGTTCTCGCTGGCAGTGCTGGTGGTGCTGGGCGCGGCGGACATGATCAGCATGGTCATCCGCGGCGCTTTCGTGCAGTTGGAGACGCCGGATGAAATGCGCGGGCGGGTGAGTGCGGTGAACGGTCTGTTCATTGGTGCCTCGAATCAGCTCGGCGAGTTCGAATCGGGGGTGACCGCGCACTGGTTTGGCACAGTGCCGGCTGTGGTGCTGGGTGGGGTGGGTACGTTGGTGGTGACCGGGGTGTGGATAAAGCTGTTCCCGACACTGGCCAAGCGGGACCGGTTGCATAATGGTTGATCTGTAGCCTGTACCGGCCCTTTCGCGGGCAAACCCGCTCCCACAAGGACCGCGCCGCCTTCAGCCCTGGTGGAGTACCTGTGGGAGCGGGTTCACCCGCGAAGAGGCCGGCACAGGGAAAAAATGACCATTCCCCAACGGCCATAGGCCCCCGCCAAGCATGCTGGTATGATGCGCGGCTTTTTTCCGCCCCACACAAAACCACGGCAACCGGTACGGTCTGTGCTTTGCTGATGGGGTCGATATATTCATGGCGCCGGGGGCGCCTTGGGGAGCGGGCATGCTGGAAAGGCTGTTTCAACTAAAAGCACACAACACCAATGTGCGCACCGAGATTCTCGCGGGCGTCACCACCTTCCTGGCCATGGCCTACATCCTGTTCGTCAACCCGAGCATCCTCGGCGAGACCGGCATGGACAAAGGTGCGGTATTCGTCGCCACCTGCCTGGCCGCGGCCATCGGCTCGGTGACCATGGGCCTGATCGCCAACTACCCGATCGCCCTGGCGCCAGGTATGGGCCTGAACGCGTTCTTCACCTACACCGTGGTCCTGCACATGGGCCACACCTGGCAGGTGGCACTGGGTGCGGTGTTCCTGTCGGCGGTGATGTTCTTCCTGCTGTCGATCTTCCGCATCCGCGAATGGATCGTGAACAGCATCCCGCTGCCGCTGCGTTCGGCCATTGCCGCGGGTATCGGCCTGTTCCTGGCGCTGATCGCCCTGCATAACGCAGGCATCGTCGTCGATAACCCGGCCACCCTGGTGGGCCTGGGCGACCTCAAGCAGCCGGCACCGATCCTCGCCACCCTGGGCTTCTTCCTGATCGTCGGCCTTGAGTCGCTGAAAGTGCGCGGTGCCGTGCTGATTGGCATTCTCGCCGTAACAATCGCCTCGATCCTGATGGGCGTGACGCCCTTCGGCGGCGTGGTCTCCATGCCGCCTTCGTTGGCGCCGACCTTCCTGCAACTGGACATCGCCGGCGCGCTGGACGTGGGCCTGGTCAGCGTGATCTTCGCCTTCCTGTTCGTCGACCTGTTCGACAACTCCGGCACCCTGATCGGTGTGGCCAAGCGCGCCGGGCTGATGGGCAAGGACGGCCACATGCCGAAAATGGGCCGTGCCCTGATCGCCGACAGTACCGCCGCCATGGCCGGTTCCCTGCTGGGCACCTCGACCACTACCAGCTACATCGAATCCGCCGCGGGCGTGAGCGCCGGTGGCCGCACCGGCCTGACCGCCATCGTGGTCGCCGTGCTGTTCCTGCTGGCGCTGTTCTTCGCCCCGCTGGCCGGTAGCGTGCCGGCCTTCGCCACCGCCCCGGCGCTGCTGTTCGTCGCGGTGCTGATGGCCTCGGGCCTGGCAGAAATAAACTGGGACGACGTCACCGAAGCCGCACCGGTGGTGGTGACCGCCCTGGCCATGCCGCTGACCTACTCGATCGCCAACGGCATCGCCTTCGGCTTCATTTCCTGGACCGCCGTCAAGCTGATCTCCGGCCGCCACCGCGACCTGAACCCGGCCCTGGTGATCCTTTCCATCCTGTTCGTCATCAAGCTGGGCTGGTTCAACGCATGAGTGCTGCTTTCGACCCCTCCTCCTACACCACCCAGCTGGACGCCAAGGTGGCCCGGCTGCGCGAGCTGCTGGCGCCGTTCGGCGCGCCGGAGCCGGCTGTTTTCGACTCGCCGCGCGAGCATTACCGCCTGCGCGCCGAATTCCGCCTGTGGCGCGAGGATGGCCAGCGCCACTACGCCATGTTCGCCCCGGGCGAGAAGCACAAGGCGATCCTGATCGAGGACTTCCCTATTGCCAGCCAGCGCATCAATGCACTGATGCCGCGCCTGAAGGCGGCCTGGCAGGCCAGCGAGGAGCTGGGCAACCGCCTGTTCCAGGTGGAGTTCCTCACCACCCTGGCTGGCGATGCCATGGTCACCCTGTGCTACCACCGCCCGCTGGACGAGGCATGGGAAACGGCCGCACGGCAGCTGGCCGAAGACCTGGGCGTCAGTATCATCGGCCGCTCCAAGGGCAAGCGCCTGGTCATCGGCCGTGACTACGCGGTGGAAAACCTCGAAGTCGCTGGCCGTGTGTTCAGCTACCGCCAGCCGGAAGGCGCGTTCACCCAGCCCAACGGCGCGGTGAACCAGAAGATGCTGAGCTGGGCCTTCGAGGCTATCGGCGAGCGCGACGATGACCTGCTGGAGCTGTACTGCGGCAACGGCAACTTCACCCTGCCGCTGGCCACCCGCGTGCGCCAGGTGCTGGCCACCGAAATCAGCAAGACCTCGGTCAATGCCGCGCTGAGCAACCTTGACGAGAACGCTGTGGATAACGTGCGGCTGGTGCGCCTGTCGGCAGAAGAGCTGACCCAGGCGCTGAATGAGGTGCGGCCGTTCCGCCGGCTGGAAGGCATCGACCTCAAGAGCTACGAGTTCGGTACGGTGTTCGTCGACCCGCCACGGGCGGGGATGGATCCGGACACCTGCGAGCTGACCCGGCGTTTCGAGCGGATCCTGTACATCTCGTGCAACCCGGAGACGCTGGCGGCGAACATTGCCCAGCTGCAGGATACGCACCGCATCGAGCGGTGTGCGTTGTTTGACCAGTTCCCGTATACCCACCATATGGAGAGTGGGGTTTTGCTGGTTCGGCGCTGACGGTTGAAAGTGACTGGGGCCGCTCTGCGGCCCTTTCGCGACACAAGGCCGCTCCCACAAAGACCTGCGTACGCCGATCAATGTGGGAGCGGCCTTGCGTCGCGATGGGCTGCAAAGCAGCCCCCAGACTCGACTCAGAAGTCGAAGAACACCGTCTCCCCTTCCCCCTGAATACGGATATCGAAGCGATACGCCGTCTTCCCGTCCACCTCGCAACGCTTGGCCACCAGGGTCTCGCGCCGCTGCGGCTGCTCGATCAGGTTGAGCACCGGGCACTTGGCATTAGCCTCGGCCTCGTCATCGAAATACAGCCGCGTGTGCAGGTGGATGTTGATCCCCCGGGCAAACAGGCTGATGTTGATGTGCGGCGCCATCGGCACGCCCGCAGCGTTGTTCACCGCACCCGGCTTGACCGTGTGCAGGGTCCACTCACCGGCATCGAAAGTGGTGGCGGTGCGACCAAAGCTGTTGAAGGCGTTTTCCAGGTTGTAGGCATCCTGGTACTCGCCGTTGGCATCGGCTTGCCACACTTCCAGGAACGAATCGCGCACCAGGTGGCCGTTACCGTCATACACCTGGCCGATCAGCAGGATGTGCTCGCCCGGCGCGTCCGGCTTGGCCAGGCGGTTCCAGATTTCCTGGTCGCGGGTCGGGTTGCCGGCCGCTTCCAGGGCCAGGCCGATGTGTACGTAGGGGCCGGCAGTCTGCGAAGGGGTTTCCGGCAGCAGTTCGATTGGCATGGCGGGGTCCTCAGCAGTTTTCGAAGTGGGTCTTGCGCTGGCCGCGCAGCACGATGTCGAAGCGGTAGGCCAGGCAGTCCATCGGGTTGGCGTTGCTCATGTCGAGCTTGGCGATCAACTGCTGCACGGCTTGCGGGTTGGCGATCGACTTGACGATCGGGCACATCGGGATCAGCGGGTCACCCTCGAAGTACAGCTGGGTAATCAGCTTGGTGGCGATCGACGGGCCGCTGATGGCGAAGTGGATGTGCGCCGGGCGCCAGTCGTTCGGGCCGTTGCGCCATGGGTACGGGCCCGGCTTGATGGTGCGGAAGCTGTAGTAGCCATCACGGTCGGTCAGGCAGCGGCCGACGCCACCGAAGTTCGGGTCCAGCGGCGCCAGGTAGCGGTCGTTCTTGTGACGGTAGCGGCCGCCGGCGTTGGCTTGCCACATTTCCACCAGGGTGTTCGGCACAGGCTTGCCGTACTGGTCGACGATACGGCCGGCAACGATGATGCGCTCGCCGATCGGCAAGCCGCCGTTGTTGAAGTTCAGCAGCAGGTCATGGTCATGGGCGCCGAAGCCCAGGTGGGAAAAGTCCGGGCCGGTGGTTTCGCTGATCGACTGCGGGATGCTGACCAGTGCCTGGCGTGGCGAACGGGCAATGGACGTCTTGTAGTCAGGCGTAAGAGCTTTCGGGTGCCAGTTGCGATCACGGATCACGAAGCGGCTGTTGTCCTGGGCGGGCATGCCGGTTTCCTCTCTTGGAATTATGGAAATGCGCGGGGGGATTATTTGAACCCCTGTCGCGGGCAAGCCCGCTCCCACATGCAGTTTCAGGCAGGTAGCGCGCAATGAATATTGAAATCAGCCACATCAAACATAACCATTTGGTTATGCATAAGCACCTTGGCCTGACACTCGCCGCTGTCGTGGACTAATCTTTGTCTTCTTGTTTCACGCTTCGGAGAGCATTCATGGATTGGCGAAAAGGCCGACGCAGCGACAATGTGGTCGATGCCCGAGGCGAAGGTGGTGGCGGCGGCATGCGTTTCGGCGGCGGCAAGGGGCTCGGGCTTGGTGCGGTGCTGCTGATTGTCGGTATCGGCTGGCTCACCGGCCAGGACCCATTGCAGATTCTTGGTCAGCTCGCCGGCCAGATGGAGCAGCAACAGCAGGCACCCAGCAGCGCGGGCGGCAAGGCGCCGCCGGCCAACGACCAGCAGGCCGAGTTCGTCGCCTCGATCCTGGGCGACACCGAAGACACCTGGAAAGCCCTGTTCGCCGAGGGCGGCAAGCAGTACCGCGACCCCAAGCTGGTGCTGTTCAGCGGCCAGGTCAATTCGGCCTGTGGCTTTGCCTCGGCGGCGGTGGGGCCGTTCTACTGCCCGGCAGACCAACGGGTCTACCTGGACATGTCGTTCTTCCGCGAAATGGAAACCCGCTTCGCCGCCGCCGGCGACTTTGCCCAGGCCTACGTGATCGCCCACGAAATCGGCCATCACGTGCAGACCCTGCTGGGCGTGTCGGCCAAGGTCGATGCCGCGCGCCGCAGCGGCCAGCGCATGGAAGGCGACAATGGCCTGCTGGTGCGTCAGGAACTGCAGGCCGACTGCCTGGCCGGTGTATGGGCCTACCAGGCGCAGAAGCGCCTGAACTGGCTGGAGCCGGGCGATGTCGAAGAGGCCCTGAACGCGGCCAATGCCATTGGCGATGACCGCTTGCAGCAGCAAGGCCGCGGGCGCGTGGTACCAGACTCGTTCACCCACGGCACCTCAGCGCAACGGGTGCGCTGGTTCAAGACCGGGTTTGCCGAGGGTGAGGTGAACCGCTGCGATACCTTCAGCGCGCGCAACCTTTGAATAGCTTCCAAAACCCACGCGATCCCTGTAGGAGCGGCTTTAGCCGCGAACACCGGCAAAGCCGGTGCCATCCACCGCGAAGGGCTGCAAGGCAGCCCCAATCAAACCAGTTACAAATCTGCTGAAAAAGCGTTTCAGCTTCCTCCATCACTGCCGATAACCCCTGCACGAATCAGCGGGCATCCAGAACAACAACGCCTGGCGATCGAAGATCAAGCGAGCGAAAACAACTTCTGGAGAGCGTGCATGAACAGCTGGTTCGCCAACATCAGCGTCAACCTCAAACTCGGCCTGGGCTTCGGCCTGGTACTGATCCTCACCGGCCTGCTGGCCCTGACCGGCTGGACCAGCCTGGGCAGCCTGATTGACCGCAGCAACTGGATGGGCGATATCGGCCAGCTCAACAAGGACCTGACCGACCTGCGCATTGCACGCCTGCAGTACATGATCGCCAACGGTGACGATGCTGCCGCCGCCAACACCCAGACCAAGCTTGACGCCTTCAGCAAGCAACAGGCCTACCTGGCCAGCACCTTCAAGAGCCCGGAAAACATCAAGCTGCTAGGTGAACTGGGCGAGACCATCAGCGCCTACAAGGTGTCGCTGAACAAGATGCGCCAGGGCTACGATGCCACCCGCACCGCGCGCACGGCCATGGACGGCTCGGCCAGCCGTGCCGACCAGGCCATGGACGCCCTCAGCCAGGAAGTCATGGCACGCCCCGAAGCCGACAGCGTGCGCCTGGCCCAGTACCAGCTGATCAGCAAGGCCCGCCAGCAACTGCTGCAGGTGCGCATCGACGTACGCGGCTACATTGCCGAAAACAGCGCTGCCAACGAGCAGGCAGCCCTGCGCCAGCTGGACACCGCCCTGGCCGAAATCGACAACCTCAAGCGCCAGCTGCCGGCCGAAGACACGCGCCTGCGACAGTTCGAAGGCTCGGTGCTGGCCTACCGTGAAGCCGTACGTCAATTCCGCGATGCGGTCGCCAACATCACCACTGCGCGCGCCGAGATGACCGTTCAGGGTGCCGACATCGTCAAGCGCAGCGACGCTCTGTACCAGATCCAGCTGCAGCGCCGCGACATGGAAAGTACCCAGGCCCGCAGCCTGCAGGCCATCGCCACGCTGCTGGCGCTGTTGGTCGGCGTGCTGGCGGCAGTGCTGATCACCCGGCAGATCACCCGCCCACTGCGCGACACCATGGTGGCAGTTGAAAAGATCGCCAGCGGCGACCTCACCCAGCACCTGCGCGTCACCCGCCGCGACGAACTGGGCGTGCTGCAACAAGGCATCGCCCGCATGGGCACCACTTTGCGCGAGCTGATCAGCGGCATCCGCGATGGCGTCACCCAGATCGCCAGCGCTGCCGAGGAATTGTCGGCAGTGACCGAGCAGACCAGCGCCGGCGCCAACAGCCAGAAGGTCGAGACCGACCAGGTGGCCACCGCAATGCACGAAATGGCCGCTACCGTTCAGGAAGTGGCACGCAATGCCGAGCAGGCCTCGCATGCTGCCACCGGTGCCGATGACGAAGCCCGTGCCGGCGACCGCGTGGTAGGCGAAGCAATTGGCCAGATCGAACGCCTGGCCGAAGAAATGCACCGTTCCACAGAAGCCATGAACCTGTTGCAGCAGGAAAGCCAGAAGATCGGCAGCGTGATGGACGTGATCAAGTCGGTGGCCGAACAGACCAACCTGCTGGCGCTGAACGCAGCGATCGAGGCGGCGCGTGCCGGCGAGGCTGGCCGTGGTTTTGCCGTGGTTGCCGATGAAGTGCGCGGCCTGGCCCAACGCACGCAGAAATCCACCGAAGAGATCGAAGAACTGATCGCAAGCCTGCAGCATGGTACCCAGCAAGTGGCTACGGCCATGCACGGCAGCCGTACCCTGACCGATAGCAGCGTCGAGCTGGCGCGTAAGGCCGGGGCTTCGCTGGAGAGCATCACCAGTACCGTGTCGAGCATCCAGTCGATGAACCAGCAGATTGCCGCGGCGGCGGAACAGCAGAGTGCGGTGGCGGAGGAGATCAGCCGCAGCATCCTGAATGTACGCGATGTGTCGGAGCAGACGGCGGCGGCCAGTGACGAGACGGCGGCGTCCAGCGTGGAGTTGGCGCGGTTGGGTGGGCAGTTGCAGACGTTGGTCAGCCAGTTCCGCGTCTGACCTGAAGACCCTGGGGCCGCTTTGCGGCCCTATCGCGACACAAGGCCGCTCCCACATTGATCGGCGTACGCAGGTCTTTGTGGGAGCGGCCTTGTGTCGCGATAGGAGGGCAAAGCCCTCCCAGCATTCTGGCAGGTATTACTTGACGATCATGCCTACCCCGCGCCCACGCGGATCCGAAGCGGTCTCCAGCTTCGTCCCATCAACCCGGATCGCCTGGATATCCCCCATCTCCCAGCCCTGGTCCTCCAGCACATAGCCCATCTTCTTCAGTTCATCAGCCACCGGCCCGGTAAGCGGTGCATAGCTGTCGAAGTAGATGGTGTCCTTGGGCAGCAACTGATGGTGCACGCGCTGCGCCGCCACCGCCTTGTCCAGCGGCATGCCGTAGTCGTACAGGTTGTTCATCACCTGGAAGATCGAGGTGAAGATCCGCGAGCCACCCGGGGTGCCGATGACCAGCTCGACCTTGCCATCGCGGGTCATCAGGCTGGGGCTCATGGACGACAGCATGCGCTTGCCCGGGGCGATGGCATTGGCATCGCCACCTACCACACCAAAGGCATTCGCCGCCCCCGGCTTGGCGCTGAAATCGTCCATCTCGTCGTTGAGCAGGAAGCCGGCGCCTTTCACCACCACACCACTGCCGTAGTCGAGGTTGAGGGTGTAGGTGTTGCTGACCGCATTGCCCTGCTTGTCGACGATCGAGAAGTGCGTGGTCTGGTGCGGTTCCAGGCCCGGCTTGACCTTGTCGGTATCGGAAATGGCCTTCGGGTTGACCTGCGCGGCGCGCTTGGCCAGGTAGTCCTTGGCCACCAGCTGATCCACCGGCACTTTGGTGAAGGCCGGGTCGCCAAGGTAGTCGGCGCGGTCGGCGAACACGCGCTTCTCGATCTCGGCCAACAGGTGTATGTACTGCGCCGAGTTGTGCGCCACCCCCTTGAAGTCCGCCGCCCGGTTTTCCTTGATACCCAGCAGCTGGGCCAGGGCGACACCACCGGAGCTTGGCGGTGGCGCGGTATACACCACGTTGCCACGCCAGCTCACGGCCATCGGCTCACGCCATACGGCCTTGTAGTCCTTGAGGTCCTGCTTGGTGATCAGGCCCTTGTCGGCCTGCATCTGCGCCACCAGCAGATCGGCGGTCTTGCCCTGATAGAACTCGCTCACGCCCTTGTCGGCGATGCGTTCCAGGGTCTGGGCCATTTCCGGTTGCTTGAAAAGCTCGCCGACCTTCATGTTGCCGAAGTAGTCGTTGAAATTGGTCGCGGTCTTGAACATGCCCTGGGCGTCGTTGCGGTACTGGTACTGCTTGGCCGCAACCTTGAAGCCGTTTTTCGCATAGCCGATGGCCGGGGTCAGCAGTTCGCTCCAGGGCAGCTTGCCGAACTTCTGATGCGCCTCCCACAACCCCATCACCGTGCCCGGAACGCCAGCAGCACGTGCCCCGACCAGGCTGAGGTTTTCGATGACCTCACCCTTTTCGTCCAGGTACATGTTGCGCGTGGCGGCCTTGGGCGCGACTTCGCGGTAATCGAGGAAGTAGGGTTTGCCGTCTACGAACAGGGTCATGAACCCGCCACCGCCGATGTTGCCAGCCTCGGGATAAGTCACCGCCAGGGTGAAAGCCGTGGCCACTGCCGCATCCACCGCGTTGCCGCCTTTCTTGAGGATATCGGCGGCCACCTGTGCACCATATTGATCGGGCGCGGCCACTGCGCCGCCCTCAAGATTGGCGGCATGGACCGAGGAACAGCTCAGGATCGCGGCTGCGAGAGCCAGGTACTGGAACGGAGCAATACGCATGACACTTCCTTGGTGTTGTTTTTGTTGAGCAGTCAGTAAGGCCGAAGCGCTTCGACTGTGCAATCAACCGCAGGAAGTTTCGCCGCCCGTGGACAGGACCTGTCGCGTTCAGGCAACTCAGCTGGCGTACATCGCCAACTTGCGCTGGATGAAATCGAGGAAGCACTGGATACGCAGCGCCAGCTGGGTGTTGCGGTAGTACACCGCATGGATCGGCTGGCGATAGCCGTTGTTGGCTTCGCTCAGCAGCACTTGCAGGCGCCCGGCGCGGATGTCCTCGTGGGTCATGAAGTGCGAAAGGCTGACGATGCCCTCGCCGGCCAGCGCCAATTGGCGCAGGGTCTCGCCGCTGGAGGCGATCAGCGCCGGGCGGATGCTCCAGCGGTCACCCTGGGCATGGCGCAGTGGCCAGTGGTTGAGCGATTCGGGCTGGCTGAAGCCAAGCAGGCAGTGGTTGGCCAGGTCCTCAACCCGCTGCGGCGTGCCGTGTTGCTCGAGGTAGGCCGGGCTGGCCAGCACCTGTACCGGGCTGCATCCCAGGCTGCGCGCGTGCAGGCTGGAGTCGGCGAGTTCACCGATGCGGATTGCCACATCGGTGCTCTGCTCCAGCAGGTCGATGATCAGGTCGTCGGTATTGAGTTCCAGTTCGATGCCAGGGAATTGGCGGCGGAACTCACCGATCCACGGCAGGATGGCATGCAGCATGAACGGCGCGGCGGCGTTGATGCGCAGGCGCCCGGTGGGGGTCTGGCGGTTCATCGACAGGCGCTCTTCCATCTCGTCCATCTGTTCCAGGATCAACCGCGCGCGCTCGAGGAAGAAGCGGCCCTCCTCGGTCAGGTCCATGCGTCGGGTAGTGCGGTTGACCAGCGTGGTACCCAGCTTGCCTTCAAGGCGCGACAGGGTACGGCTGACGGCAGACGGAGTCTGGCCCATCTGCTCGGCAGCAGCGGAAATCGAGCCGCAGTCGATGACGGTGACAAATACCTGGAGTTCTTCGGATCGGGTTTTCACATCTGCGCCTGTGATTGGTCTCTGCAGGGATAGATAGCCGCTTGTCGAGGCCAAGTCCAGCGGTGCCTGTGTTGGCCTCTTCGCGGGTAAACCCGCTCCCACAAGTGCTGCACGGTTGTCAAAGACTGTGGGGTACCTGTGGGAGCGGGTTTACCCGCGAAGAGGCCAGCACAGGAAAAACCTTACTGTGCCTTGCCAAATACCTTGTCCAGATGCGCCTCATAGGCCGCCAAAGCAGCCGGCACATCCGGCCGCTTCATCACATCCACCGCCAGGAAAGTCGGCAACCCGGTCATGCCGAGGAACTGGTTGGCCTTGTGGAATGGGAAGTACACCGCGTCCACCCCCTTGCCCTCGAAGAAATCGCTAGGGTCGTCGAATGCCTGCAGCGGTGCATTCCAGGTCAGCGAAAGCATGTACTGCTTGCCGTGCACCAGGCCACCACTGCCGTACTTCTGCGAGTGGTCCGAACGGGTACGGCCGTCGTTGGCATACAAACTACCGTGGCCGGCGGTGAACACCTCGTCGATGTACTTTTTAACGGTCCATGGCGCGCCCATCCACCAGCCGGGCATCTGGTAGATGACCACATCGGCCCAGAGGAACTTCTCCACCTCTTCCTGGGCATCATAGCCACCGTCGATGAAGGTCTGGCGTACATCGAAACCGGCCCGGTCCAGGTGAGCGATGGCCGCTTCGTGCAAGGTCGTGTTCAGACGACCGTCGGAGTGGGCGAACTGTTTACCACCGTTGAGCAAAAGGATCTTCTTCATGCGGGCCTCGCGGAAAAAAAATTCAGGCCGGCAGGTTAGGGGCTCGCGGGCGCGGGATACAGTAATGCAGCGGCAAAATACAATTGACCTGAAGTCACGAATCAATAATGCATTATTGCTTTAGAATCGCATCACCTCCCATCACCGAGTAGCGACCCATGAGTGAGCAGTACGCCTTCATCCTCAAAGCCAAGACCCGCCCGGAAATGGCTGAAGCGTTCGAAACCCTATTCCGCGCTTACGTCGAGCCAAGCCGCCAGGAGCCGGGCTGCATCGAGTACCACATGCTGCGCGACAAGCAGGACCCGAGCCTGTTCGTGTTCTTCGAGGTCTGGGCCGACAAGGCCGCGCTGGATGTGCATTCGGCACTGCCGCACATGACCGCGTTCTTCGAAAAACGCATGGACTACCTGGAACGCGATTTTGACATCCAGATGATCGACATGCTCAGCGCATCAAGCGCTAACCGCTGATCAGCAAATGGCCGCCGAGCGCGGCCAGGCCGATGAAGAAGCACCGTTTGAACAGCGGCGTACTGATGCGCTGCCGCAGCCACTGGCCGGCCAGCATGCCGACGAAGGCCGGCGCCAGCATCAGCAGCGAAGCACCCAGCGCCTGGCCACCCAGGGCATGCTGCCCGGCCAGGCCAACGGCCAGGGCCAGGGTCGAAACCGTGAACGAAAGGCCCAGGGCCTGGACCATCTGATCCCGATTCAAAACCAGGCTCTGCAGGTAGGGTACAGCCGGTATCACGAACACCCCGGTCGCCGCCGTGACCACGCCCGTGACCAGCCCGCAAAGCGGCGCCAGCCAAAGCTCCCGCCCCGGTGCCAGGCGCAGGCCCGGACCGACCAGCCCGTACAGCGCATACACCATCAAGGCCGCGCCCAGTGCATGTGCGGCCCAAGGGCCGCTGTTGATCCCCAGCCAGGCGCTGCCCAGCAAGGTACCGACGAAGATCATCGCCAGCATCGGCCACAGGCGTGCCAGCAACCTCCGCAGGTGCCCCCCACTGGCCAGCTGCCAGAGGTTGGTGAGGGTCGAAGGCACAATCAGCAATGCCGCAGCCTGCGCCGGTGACATAGCCAGGCCCAGCAGGCCCATGGCGATTGTCGGCAAGCCGAGGCCGATCACCCCCTTCACCGCGCCGGCCAGCAGGAAAGTCAGTACCACCAGCAGCGACAGCGCTGGGCCAATGTTCTGGTAGAAAGCGAGCAAGGTATTCATGGGCCGATGATGGCGTGCGTCGGCCGGGCTGAAAATCTGCCATATACTCAGCCAGACTCTTGCCAGGACAGAGCCACATGCATTTCGACCTGATCGACCTCAGGCTGTTCCAGCACACCCTGGAGTGCGGCAACATCACCGCCGGTGCCAGCCGCAGCCATCTTTCGCTGGCAGCAGCCAGTGCGCGGATCCGCGCCATGGAGGCTTCGCTGGGCATCCCTTTGCTGGAACGCAACCGCCGTGGCGTGCAAGCAACTCTGGCCGGCCAGGCACTGCTGCAGCATGCCCGGCTGATATCGCAGCAGGTCGAGCGCCTGCAGTTCGACCTGGGCCAGTACGTTCAAGGGCAGCAGGGCCAGGTGCGCCTGCTGTGCAACACGGCTGCACTCACGGAATACCTGCCGGAGCTGCTGGCCGGCTACCTGGCTGAAAACCCAGGCGTCAGTGTGGATGTGCAGGAGTTGCCGAGCCTGCGCATCGTGCAGTCGATTACCCAGGGCATGGCGGACCTGGGCATAGTTTCAACCGCCGCCCCCAGCGAGCACCTGCAGACCCGGCCGTTTCGCGAAGACCCACTGGTGCTTGTAACGCCGCAGCGCCATCCACTGGCCAGCGAGGAAGCGCCGAGCTTCATCGATAGCCTGGCCCATGGCTATGTCGGCCTGGGTGCCGGCAGTGCACTGGCGTTGTACCTGGAAGAGCAGGCACTGCGCGAGGGCCGGCGCATGCGGGTTCGGGTGCGTGCCGAAGGGTTCGATGGCGTGATCCGCATGGTTGCGGGCGGAGCCGGAGTAGGGATTGTGCCGCTGGCTGCGGTGAAGCGCTGGCAAGGGGTGTTGCCGTTGCACTGGGTGGCGATGACGGAACCATGGGCCAATCGCCGGTTGCTGGTGTGTGCACGCGACTTTGCGGCATTGCCGGGGTATGCCGCAGGGTTGGTAACCACCCTCACCCGCTGACGAAGTGGATGGCACGGGCTTCGCCCGTGTTCGCGGGTGAACCCGCTCCCACAGGATATGTGGTAGCTCTCGGATGGACGCTATACCTGTGGGAGCGGGCGAGCCCGCGAAGCAGGCACCGCGATTGATGGCACGGGCTTCGCCCGTGTTCGCGGGTGAACCTGCTCCCACAGGATGTGTGGTATCTCTCGGCTGGACACTATACCTGTGGGAGCGGGCGAGCCCGCGAAGCAGGCACCGCGATTGATGGCACGGGCTTCGCCCGTGTTCGCGGGTGAACCTGCTCCCACAGGATGTGTGGTATCTCTCGGCTGGACACTATACCTGTGGGAGCGGGTTTACCCGCAAAGAAGGCTCACACACAATGGCGCCATAACGCCCCACCGAAAAGGACTTTCCAGTGGCATCGATCTACCAGCTCAAACCGCACTTCCAGGCCATGCTCCGCCCTGCTGTCCAGCGCCTCCATGACCGCGGTGTCACCGCCAACCAGGTCACTGTCGCCGCCGCCCTGCTGTCAATCCTGCTGGGCCTGCTGCTGGCTGCCCTGCCCCATCTCACCTGGCTGTTCATCCTGGTGCCAGTCTGGATGCTGCTGCGCATGGCACTGAACGCTGTCGACGGCATGCTCGCCCGCGAGTTCGGCCAGCAATCCACCCTCGGTGCCTACCTCAACGAACTGTGCGACGTGATCGCCGATGCCGCGCTGTACCTGCCCTTCGCCCTGCTGGCCGGTGTATCGCCAACCTTGGTCGTGCTCGTGGTGCTCAGCGCCACCTTCAGCGAATACGCCGGTGTCATGGGCCCACTGGCCGGTGCTTCACGGCGCTACGATGGCCCAATGGGCAAGAGCGACCGGGCCTTTGCCTTCGGTGTGCTGGGTACCGGTGTCGCTCTAGGCCTGCTGAATGGCACCTGGCTCAACGGCTTGTTGCTGGTCATCCTCGCACTCTCGCTCTATACCCTCTACAACCGGGTTCGCCAGGGGCTGGCCGAAACCCGCTGAGCCCACTGCCGTCGCAAAAGGATGTCGACCATGCGCCAAGCGCAAGCGCTGCACTTCTCCACCCATGACGGCGTCGAGCTGCATTACCGTCACTGGCCTGCCACGCGTAACCAACACCAGCCACGCCGGGCCGTGGTGATGTTCCATCGCGGCCACGAACACGGCGGGCGCATGGCACACCTGGCCGACGAGCTGGACATGCCGGGCTACGATTTCTTCGCCTGGGATGCCCGCGGCCACGGCCATTCGCCGGGCGCGCGTGGCGACAGCCCGGGCTTCGCCACCAGCGTGCGCGATGTGCAGACCTTCATCGAGCACATCCAGGCCAGCCATGGCATCGCCGAACAGGACCTGGTGGTGCTGGCGCAGAGCGTAGGGGCCGTGCTCGTGGCCACCTGGGCCCACGACTACGCGCCCAAGGTGCGCTGCCTGGTGCTGGCCTCGCCAGCGTTCAAGGTCAAACTGTATGTGCCGTTCGCCCGCACCGGCCTGAAACTGCTGAAAGCCTTGCGCGGAAACTTCTTCGTAAACAGCTACGTCAAGCCCCGCCTGCTCACCCACGACCCCGAACGGGTCATGTCGTACGTGGCCGACCCGCTGATCAGCCGGCCGATTTCGGTGACCATGCTGCTGGGCCTGTACGAAGCCGCCGACCGGGTGGTGGCGGATGCCCAGGCCATTCAGTTGCCAACCCAGCTGCTGGTGTCCGGTGCCGACTTCGTGGTCGAACGCCAACCGCAGGAACGCTTCTTCGAACGCCTGGGCAGTGCGCGCAAGGAAATGCACATCCTGCCAGGCTTTTTCCACGACACCCTTGGCGAGCGTGACAGGGCCCATGCCTTGCGGCGCATCGAGCGGTTTGTCGAACATTGCTTCGCCAGCCCCGCCGCCCTGCCGTCACTACTCGATGCCGACAAGATCGGCGCCAGCTGCGCCGAAGCCGAAAGCCTGGCCGCACCGCTGCCGCGCAACTCGCCCCGCGACCTTTACTGGCGTGCTACCCGTGCCGGGCTGCGGCTGGGCAATGGGCTGTCCGAAGGTGTGAAGCTGGGTTTCGATACCGGTTTCGACTCGGGCAGTACCCTGGACTACGTGTACCGCAACCAGCCGACCGGCAAAGGCAAGCTCGGCCGCCTGATCGACCAGAACTACCTCGACGCCATCGGCTGGCGTGGCATCCGCCAGCGCAAGCTTCACGTAGAGGAACTGCTGCGCCTGGCCATCGTCCGCCTGCGCGAACAGCAGCGGCCGGTGCACATCGTCGATATCGCCGCCGGCCATGGCCGCTACATTCTCGAGGCCCTGCAGGAGCTCGAACAGCTGCCGGATTCGATCCTGCTGCGTGACTACAGCGAACTGAACGTGCAGCAAGGCAGCGCACTGATTGCAGAAAAGGGCCTGGCCGACATCGCCCGCTTCGTCCAGGGCGATGCCTTCGACCGCCAGAGCCTGGCCACCCTGGAACAACCACCGACCCTGGCCGTGGTCTCCGGCCTGTACGAACTGTTCGCCAGCAACCAGTTGGTAGGCAACTCGCTGGCCGGCCTGGCGGATGCGCTGAAAGATGGCGGCTATTTGGTCTACACCGGCCAGCCGTGGCACCCGCAACTGGAAATGATCGCCCGCGCCCTCACCAGCCACCGCGGCGGGGAGGCCTGGGTGATGCGTCGCCGCAGCCAGGCCGAAATGGACCAGCTGGTAGAAGCGGCCGGGTTCCGCAAGCTGGCCCAACGCATCGATGAATGGGGCATTTTCAGCGTCAGCCTGGCACAACGGGTGCGCTGAATGAGCCCATCACGCGAGCCCCGGCTGATCCGCCGAGGCGTGTTCTGGCTTCTGTTGCTGGGGCCGCTGTTTTTCCTCAGTTACGGGCTGGCGAACAACCATACCGCCGGGCGCAGTGATGTCGGCAGCCTGGTGTTCGGCTGGGAAAGCCGCATGCCGTTGTGGCCGTGGACGATCATCCCGTACTGGTCGATCGACCTGCTCTACGGTTTGTCCTTCCTGCTGCCACGCACGCGCCAGGAAATGGACCGGCACGCGCTGGCGCTGCTCACCGCGCAGCTGATCAGCGTCAGCTGCTTCCTGCTCTGGCCGCTGCGTTTCACCTTCGAGCGGCCGGAACTGGGCGGGGTGTTCGGCTGGATGTTCGATGTGCTCATGGGCTTCGACAAGCCGTTCAACCAGGCACCGTCGCTGCATATTGCCCTGCTGGTGATCATCTGGACGATGTTTGCCCGGCACGTGCAGCGCCAGCCCTGGCGTTGGCTGATGCATGGCTGGATGGCACTGATCGGGGTGTCGGTGCTGACCACCTGGCAGCACCATTTCGTCGACGTGCCGACCGGGGCATTGGCGGGGTTCGTCTGCGTCTGGTTGTGGCCACATCAAGGGCAACTGCCCTGGCAGCAGGTGCGCCTTGCGCGGGATGCCAAGCGTTGGCGGTTGGCGTTGTTCTATACAGTGGGTGGGCTGCTGTGCGCAGTGCCTGCCGTTGCGTTGGGCGGCGCCTGGCTGTGGTTGACCTGGCCGGCCGTGTCGCTGGCTTTGGTGGCGCTGAACTATGGCGTGCTCGGTGCAGGCGGGTTTCAGAAAGGCGCCGATGGGCGCTTGTCGAATGCAGCCAGCTGGCTGCTGGCACCGTACCTGATTGGGGCGTGGGTCAACTCGCGGTTGTGGACCTGGCGGCACCCGCAGGCGGATGAAGTGTGTGATGGCGTCTACCTTGGGCGGATTCCTGGGTGTGGCGCGCAGTTCGCTGCGGTGGTCGATTTATGCGCAGAACTACCGTGCATTGTTGGCCGCCCTGTCGCGGACACTTGTGGGAGCGGCCTTGTGTCGCGAAAGGGCTGCGAAGCGGCCCCAGATTTTCAGCTTCGCAGCAGATATTGCTGGGTCCGCTTCGCGGCCCTTTCGCGACACAAGGCCGCTCCCACAGGGTCCGCGTCAGCCGGTCAGGCAGCGCATGGCTACGCATGTTTTCCTACCTTGGACCTGATCGCCCCGGAAAGCCCATTGCTGCACCAAGCCGCCGTCGCCATCGAACGCCTGCGCTCGCAAGGCCCGGTGCTGGTCTGCTGCGCCCTGGGCTATTCGCGCAGCGCCAGCGCCGTGGCAGCCTGGCTGGTGCTCACGGGCCGCTGCAGTGATGCTCGCCAGGCCGAAGCGCTGATCCGCAAGGCCCGCCCTGGCGTGGTGCTGCACAGCGCACACCGCCAGGCCTTGCAACAGCTAGGGACACAACCATGACGCTGTACGTGGTGGCCAGCCTGCTGGGCCGAGGCAAACAACTGGAACGCCTGTCGGACGGCCTCACCCTGCTGGCCCTGGCCTACGGTTTGGCGCCCTTGCTGGGTGCCCAATTGCAACCGCTGGCCAGCCTGCTGTGCATTGCGCTGCTGGTACTAGGCGTGCTGCACAAGTACTGGGCCGTCCGTGTGGCCATCGATGCCCAATTGTTCGCCCGCCTCGCCGCCAGCCGCGACCTGGCGGCGGACACCCAGGCCCTGGACCACGCACTGTTCGAGCTGAAACTCAAACCGCAGGCCGCCGACACCCGAGCATGGCCTGCCCGTAGCCGGGCCGCGCTGGCCCTGTTGCGCCGCCAGGCAGTGTGCCTGGGCCTGCAGCTGTCGCTGGCCTTGGCTACCCTGCTGACACTGCCTTTGAAGGGATGACTACCGATCCATGCTCGCCAACCTGACCGCCTACCTCATCACTTCCGCCGCCCGCCTGATCACCGGTGCCCGCGCCCTGTGGCTGGGCTGCACGCCGCTGCCGGTGCAGCGCCTGTATTTCGCCAACCACAGCAGCCATGGTGATTTCGTGCTGCTGTGGGCCTCGCTGCCGCAGCCGCTGCGCAAGCGTACCCGTCCGGTAGCCGGTGCCGATTACTGGGCCAAGCCGGGTATTCGCGATTTTCTTATCCGCAAGGTGTTCAACGGTGTGCTGATCAACCGGCAACACAGCGCCGGCCAGGGCAGCCCGTTGCAGCCGATCCTCGAAGCAGTGGCCCAGGGCGACTCGCTGATCTTTTTCCCGGAGGGCACTCGCAATCTCGGCGACGAGCCGCTGATGCCGTTCAGGAGCGGGCTGTACCACTTGGCAGCAGCCAACCCCGAAGTCGAACTGGTGCCGGTATGGATCGCCAATCTCAACCGGGTGATGCCCAAAGGTCGCGCCCTGCCGTTGCCGTTGTTGTGCACATTGAGCTTTGGCGAGCCGCTGCACCTGCAGGCGGATGAAAGCAAGCAAGCCTTTCTCGAGCGGGCCAGCCGGGCCTTGCTGAACCTGGCCCCAAGGATGCCTGAGATGGACGACAACACCCTTTCCCTGTTTGCCGGCATCGGCGCCCTGCTGCTGCTCGCCAGCGTGATCGGCCGCCTGCTCAAATGGCGCGCCGGCCCGGCACCGCACGCGGTGATCGACAACCTCAACGCCCGCATCAACGCCTGGTGGGTGATGGTGCTGGTGATCGGCATCGCCTTCCTGTTCGGCAAGTACGGCGTGATCGTGCTGTTCTACGGCGTGTCGTTCTATGCCTTGCGCGAGTTCATGACGCTCACCCCGACCCGGCGCAGCGACTACCCGGCGCTGGTGGCGGCGTTCTATGTGGCGCTGCCGGTGCAATACGTGCTGATCGCCATGGACTGGTACGGGTTGTTCAGCATCTTCATCCCGGTGTACCTGTTCCTGTTGCTGCCGATCCTGGCCAGCTTCGGCGGCGACACCACGCGCTTTCTCGAGCGCGCCTCGAAGGTGCAATGGGGGCTGATGATCGCGGTGTACTGCGTGTCGTCGGTGCCGGCATTGATGACCCTGGACATCCCGGGTTACGAGGGCCGCAACCTGCTGCTGATTGCCTGGCTGATCCTGGTGGTGCAGATCAGCGACGTGCTGCAGTACGTGTGTGGCAAGCTGTTCGGCAAGCACAAGGTAGCGCCCAACCTGTCACCATCCAAGACCGTCGAAGGCCTGGCCGGCGGCGTGGCGCTGGCCACCCTGATCGGCGCCCTGGTGTGCTGGATCACCCCGTTCACCTTCTGGCAGGCCGCGCTGATGGCGTTGGCGGTGAACGCCATGGGCTTCTTCGGCGGGCTGGTGATGTCGGCGATCAAGCGCGACCGTGGGGTGAAGGACTGGGGGCACATGATCGAAGGCCACGGCGGCATGCTCGACCGCATGGATTCGGTGTGCTTTGCCGCGCCGGTGTTCTTCCACTTTGTGCGGTATTGGTGGGCGTAATCATACCCCTTGGGGGTATAGAGGCCCCTGTAGGAGCGGCCTTGTATCGCGAAAGGGCCGCAGAGCGGCCCCAGGACTCCAGCAGTGGTGCACAAATTGCTGGGGCGTGCCTACCCACCTAATTCACTTGAGGTACGACCGCAGCAACGTCGCCACCTTGTCCGCCTCGTCCTGCCGCTCCTCGGCACTCAGCCCGTCCGCCACCAGGTGTTCGCGGATATGCCCTTCCATCACTTCGGCCATCAGCCCGTTCACCGCACCGCGCACGGCGGCGATCTGTTGCAGTATCGCCAGGCAGTCCTTGTCCTGCTCCAGCGCTGTCTCCAGGGCGGCGGCCTGGCCTTTGATCTTGCGCACCCGGGTCAGCAGCTGCTTCTTGCTCTTCAGGGTATGTGCCATTGGGTTTCACACCATGCTAGGTATACTGGGGTATAGTATATTTCTCGACGTTCCGGGAGCATGATAAACCATGGCGACACAAACCTCAGACCGCTGGCAGCACAGCCACCAGTTCCATACCAGCAACCTGAGCGCCGAGCGCAAGACGCGCCTGGCCGTGTGGCTGACCGCAGTGATGATGGTGGCGGAAATTACCGGGGGCTGGTTCTTCAATTCCATGGCGTTGCTGGCCGACGGCTGGCACATGAGCTCCCACGCCCTGGCCCTGGGCCTGTCGCTGCTGGCCTATGCCGCCGCGCGGCGTTATGCCGGCGACCGGCGCTTTGCCTTCGGCACCTGGAAGATCGAGATTCTCGGCGGCTACTCCAGCGCCCTGCTGTTGCTGGGCGTGGCCGGGTTGATGGCGTTCCAGTCGGTGCAGCGCCTGCTGGCACCGGGGCCGATCCATTATGACGAGGCGATCTTCATCGCCGCCGTGGGCCTGGCCGTCAACCTGATCTGCGCCTGGCTGCTGCGTGACGACCATCACCATCACGATCACGATCATCACCACCATGGCCACGACCATCACCATGACCATGACCATGGCCACCGTCACCACGACCTGAACCTGCGCTCGGCCTACCTGCACGTGATGGCCGACGCCGCCACCTCGGTGCTGGCTATCGTTGCCCTGCTGGCCGGCAAGTACTGGGGCGCCGGGTGGCTCGACCCGGTCATGGGCCTGGTCGGTGCGCTGCTGGTGGCGCTGTGGGCCCGCGGGCTGCTGCGCGATACCGGGCGGGTGCTGCTGGATGCGGAGATGGACGCGCCGGTAGTGGAAGAAATCCGCGCGGTGGTCGCGCAACTGCCGGTGCCGGCCAGCATCACCGACCTGCACGTGTGGCGCGTGGGCAAAGACCAGTACGCCTGCATTCTCGGCCTGGCCGCCTGGGCCGAACTCAGCGCCGACAGCGTGCGCCAGGCCCTGGGCGTACACGAAGAACTGGCGCACATCACCGTCGAGGTCAACCGCCTGGCATAGCGCGACCAGACAGCTGGACGTCGAGCCCAGGCAACTGCGGCTCGGCCGATGGCCCTATGGTGACGAGTCATTCAGCCAGTCACCAGGAGTTGTGCCATGTCCGATTTCATCACCGTCCTGCGCGAAACCTGCCCGACGCCGGTCGTGGACGCCACCAAGTGGAAGCGCATCGGCGGCGATCCGCACACCGTCAACCTCAACGCCTACCTGTCGGCCGACGGCAGCAAGATCATGGGCACCTGGATCTGCACTCCGGGCAAGTTCGAGGTCAACTACGAGAAGTGGGAGTTCTGCCACTTCCTCGATGGCTACTGCATCATCACCCCGGAAGGCGAAGAGCCGAAGCACCTGAAAGCGGGTGATGTGTTCGTGATCGAACCGGGGATGAAAGGCACCTGGGAAGTGGTCGAGACCGTGCGCAAGTACTTTGTCTTTGCCTGATTCATAAGCGGACTTTGCCGGTCATGTGGGATGCGCAAAAAATCCCACATGACCATGACGCCGCTCAGGTTCAGGCATGATGACCAATGAGTGCGCGAGACGAATAGTATCCTGCCGCAAGTATGATAGTAGCCTTTGGCACATCTCCGCTCGACTACGAGCGGTCACTCTTCAAGAGTTTTACACCCTTCTGAGAAAGACAAACGACTCTGTAGTTTACTTTGTCTCGTGAGGTACGACTTTCGATAGACCTCAGGAACTTTTTCGGGTCTGCCAAATTCAGCTCTCTCAAGGTAGCGGTATCCAAATCCCACCACTCGCTGTCCATGAGCCTGACAATGATATCTTCAGCATGTCGATACTTGATGACTTTGGCCGGATTCCCACCCACGATCGCATACGGCGGCACATCACGCGACACCAAAGCCTTGGTCGCGATAATGGCTCCGGTCCCGACCTTCACGCCTGCAAGGACAGTGGCTCCGGCGCCAATCCATACGTCGTGGCCTATCTGGGCAAGCGCTTCTTCAGCTCGATACTCCAGATTTCCTCCATCTTCATACTGAAATGGATGGGTACTTACCCAGGAGGATGGGTGTGTGTGTTTCTCTTGACCAATGACACAATCAGAGCCAATGGAGCAGAATCGACCTATGGAAGATACAAATGAAAGATGGGTACCACTTCTTATATAGGTGTAAGCACCAATTCCGACTTGGGAAGAACGAATTTTTATATGACCTAGTTGAACATATCCCTCTAGATCAGCACTGGCATACTTACTGAATGTTGAAGGCCCGGCAGCAATCTTACCCCCGTGAGACCTGACTATTCGCTTGTAGCGAGCGGCTTTGATTGACTCTATTATCTTGAACATAAAGATGGCTCAGGTTTCCCTATCTGGAAACCGTAGCAAATTGACATCTTGGGTTGAAGATGTTGTTGCCTGCGCAAAGTCAGTAAACTCATCAAAATACGTGGGAAAAATCTGAGCGCCCGGCAGCAAAAAAAATCGCGGATCAGACGCCCTTCCCTCTGGTGCGCAGTTACAGAGGGAAGGCCGCCTGGCCCGCGACGAAGTACACGCTCGTCAATCCTTCTTGCGGTAACCCTCGACGATCGCCGAGAAGTCCTTGCCACCCTCGCCGCGCAGGCTCATGGCCTGGTACAGCTGCTGGGCCACGGCCCCCAGGATCACCGGTTGATGCGCCTGGCGTGCAGCCTCGGTGGCCAGCCCCAGGTCCTTGAGCATCAGCTCGGCGCCAAAGCCACCGGTATAGCCACGCGATGCCGGCGCATCGCCCATGTCCACGCCCTTGGCCGCTGCGGCCTTGGACACATCACGCGCAGTCTGCGGGTCGATGGTGCTGCAATTCACGGTCGGCGTGCCGGGGCGTATGCCGGCCAGCACGGCCTTGTTCAAGTCGAACAGGTTCAGTTGGTGCCCGGCCTTGATCAGGTTGCGGGCCCTGGGTGCCCCCATGTTGCCCAGGCCGATGAATGCGATACGCATGACGTACTCCTTAACGCAGGCCGATGGCTTAACGCAGGCTGATGGTGGTGTTCACACCGTCGTTGACGCTGTCGTCATCGAACCAGCGGGCGGTGACGGTCTTGGTCTGAGTGTAAAACTGCACCACTTGCTTGCCGTACGGATGAGTGAAAATTCCCACATGACTCTGTTCGCAATTAAACATGATGAATAAGGCAACCAGGAGTTGAATAAACATCATCCTATTGCAAGGGTAACAGTTACATTTTTTGACATATGAATTCAGCTTTCCCCCTTCATTTGTAGTCCATTTCTGAACTGCACCTCTTCATCCCCTGAAGTATTGCCCCCGACTCATCGCAGGCCTAGGCTCTGCAAATCAGCCGGGTCACCGGGCAGCAATACCCAATTGATTCAATTGCCAGGGAGAAGAAAACATGGCTTTCGACGCCTACATTCAGATCGACAACATTCCAGGCGAAGCACTGGACAAGCAATACAGCAAATGGATTGAAGTGCTTGGCTACGATTTCGGCGTCAGCCAAAGCACATCTGCCACTGCAAGTTCTACTGGCGGAGCCACTTCCGGCCGTACCTCTGTCACCAACTTCACTTTCACCAAATACCTCGACAGTGCCAGTTGCAAACTGATGGAAGCCAGTTGCACCGGGCAGCACCTCAAGGAAGTGAAACTGGCACTCTGCCGCGCGGGTGGTGACAAACTCAAGTACTACGAAATTATCCTCGAGGAAGTGATCATCGCCGAGTATTCGCAGAGCGTGGACACCGGCGTACCGCTTGAAGTAGTGCAGCTCAACTACGGCCGGATCAAGACCACCTATACCCAGCAGCGGCGCATTGATGGCGCCGGTGGCGGCAATATCGCCAGCGGCTGGGACCGGATCGGCGACAAAAAATACGCGTGAGGACAAGCCTATGTCTGAAGCCCGGGCGTTTCTCAATCTCAAGCTGCAAAACTATCATAGGCTGAAATCCGACCTGGCGCTGACCGGTTATTCCCTGGAAAAGTTTGACGTGCTGAATTCGCACATCGCCAATACTGTGGTCCGTAGCCCGGATTTCTCATGAGGCCGGCAGGCGTGGCCGGTGAAGCCTCGGTGTATCAACAACCTGCCTTCCACCGCTAAAAATTGATCGTTTTTTATTCAATTCCCGCGTATGGGGCGCACTGCCCCCTTTCCCCCATTGAGCCGGGCCGGGGGCGCCCGCCTGTTCAGGTCGGCTTGAGGCGGGCAACCAGCCCCGCAAAGAGTTCCTGATGCGGATAGGCCTCGCTGATCAGCACGCGGATGCGCCGGCTGTTGCGAATGATCACCGCACCGATCTTGAGCAGTTTCAAGCGCAGGTTATGGATGCTCATGCGCGCCAATGCGGTGCCCTGGAGATGATCGCGTAGCCGTTCGAACAGCACATAGGCAAAGGCCGACAGCATCAGCCGCCACTGGTTGGTCCACCAGCGTGGGCTGGAGGTGCGGTCGGCGAACAGATCCAACTGTTGGTCCTTGATCCGATTCTCCATGTCGCCACGGCCGCAGTAGTCTTCGTAGTACTGCTGGGCAGCATCCTCGGCAAAGCGGGACACGACGATGAAGCGTGGATTGGCACCCTGCTCGCCATGTTCCAGGCGCGACACGACCAGGCGGCGCCTACGCCAACTACCGGCCTGATAGAGGAAGCGATACACGCCGGACATCTTCTGCCCGGTTTCTTGGTAGGCCTCGGCGACAGCTTGCATGGCCGGCGCCGCCATCCGCTGCAGGCGGGTGTTGCGGGCCAGACCCACCACATAATCCACCTGCTTGCGGTCACACCAGTCGAGCATGCGATGTCGGCAAAAACCGCCGTCACCGCGGAACACGATGCGGGTCTCTGGCCAGAAGCGGCGAATGAACTTGACCAGCAGTGCCAGGATGGCCCAACTGTGTCGGGCGCCATCGATGTTGCTCGGGCGCAAATAGCTCACCAGCAGATGGCGACCACAGAACACATAGAGCGGCAGGAAGCAGTAATGGTCGTAATAGCCATGGAAGAAGCGCCCTTCCTGATCACCATGCACCGGCACATCGGTCGCATCGAAGTCGAGCACGATCTCAGCCGGCGCCTGGTCATGCTGGGCGATGAAGTGCTCCCACAGCAGGCGATGGGCTTGCACCACCGTTTCGCGATCGGCTTGCTGTTCCAGGCGCCCCAGAGTGGATTTGCCGGCCAGCGGTTGCAGGCGGTTGACCGCAGTCTGCAGCGCGTAGTCATGGCGCAGGCCGTCATGATCGTTGAGATCCTCGTAGCCGGCGGCCAGTGCATAGATACGCTGGGCGAGCAGTGTCTGCAGTCCGTGCTGGACACGCCCAGGATCACGCCGATCGGGAACGATTTTGGCCAGGCGGCGGGTCAAGCCATGTTGCTGGTCGACCTCGCGCAGCAGCAACAAGCCCGCATCCGAGGTGATGTGACCACCGGTGAAAGAGGCCTCGACGAGGCGGCGAGAGAGGGGTGAAAAGTGGAGTTTTTCTGGTAGCATTTTGTGCGCGGCTGAAGACTTATGGGGCTTTGTTTGGCGACAAGAATCATAAGGCTTTCAGCCGTTTTTGTTTATGCGGTCATGAGAAATCCGGGGTAGCGGTGAACTTATCATCATCGGCGATCCCACCACGGCTTCCTGCACCAGCCAGGAAGCCTGGATGATGAGACAGGCGACGATTGCGCACATGGGGCTGATGCGCAACGGCCAAGGTGTGGATAACTTTTCCCTGGATAATTTCGAGACCTTGAAGAGCCTCATCGCGCATGCATCTGTGGGCGCTGGTGTAGTCAGTGAAGGGTGGAGCAAGCACCTGAAAGCTATCGAGGCCACCTTGATGGATATCGAGAAGCTGCATCAACAGCATCTCGGGTCAGGGGCCATGGCGGCTCGCGATCAGTTCTATGCAAAGCGTGCCGTCTTGTTCATGAAGTTGGATGAGCAGCTGAACAAGCTGGCGGCTTACGGTTCCGGGATAAGGAACAAAGGCTCGATCAAAAGGACGCTGGGGATATCCACAAAGAGTTATTTGCATACCGGCGAGATTGCAGGATATGCCAACAAAGTCTCAGGCGTGGCGACGGCTGCTAATTTGATCAAGAAAGGAACGTATGTAGGGATTGCATTAGACGTCGCTGCCACGGGCCTGGAGATACATAAAGCCTGTACGCTCGGACGCGAGGAGGAATGCAAAAAGGCGCAGTATGTCGAGGTTAGTTCATTAACCTTGGGCTTGTTGGGTACTACTGCTGGGGCAGCCAGTGGCAAGCTTATTCTTGGTGCTGCTTGCAGCGTGGTGTTTGGCGTAGCGACAGGTGGAACCGGAGCACTCGCTTGTGGGATATTCGGCGGTACAGTGGGGGGGAATGGCAGGCGGAAAATTTGGGAATGAAGCAGGCGCCTGGGCTGGGGAACTTCTATACGAGGCAGTAGCAAAATGACAATCATGCACTGGATTTTTTTAGTCTACAGCATGACAGTCACAACTTTACTTTTCTTGAACCTGGCATTAACAATATATATCGCTCATCGCAAAATTGATTACATTGAAGGATTTTTATTAAATTGCAATGCAATAACCGGCGAAAAAAAACTCTGGCTACATGCTGGCCTGATGGGAAAATTCTTTCGACTAACGAACATATCATTCATACTACTCATTCCTAAAATCTATGCACGAAAAAACCTCATTGACATCAAGGAAATAAATAATCTACCTTCAAAAATCAAGACCCTCCTAATCTTCATAGGCTCCTCGCTTTTGATATTGACTATCGCATTTTTTGGTTTGGGAGTTTTCATGTATTACTTACCCCCCTTGCCTAAATAATGCTCAAAAAACATCGCAGTACGGGCCCCCTCCCCTCTGGTGCGCAGTTACAGAGGGAAGGCCGCCCGGCCCGCGATAAAGTCCTCGCTCGTCAATCCTTCTTGCGGTAACCCTCGACGATCGCCGAGAAATCCTTGCCACCCTCGCCGCGCAGGCTCATGGCCTGATACAGCTGCTGGGCCACGGCACCCAGGATCACCGGTTGATGCGCCTGGCGTGCAGCCTCGGTGGCCAGCCCTAGGTCCTTGAGCATCAGCTCGGCGCCAAAGCCACCGGTATAGCCACGCGATGCCGGCGCGGTTTCGATGATGCCCGGCCACGGGTTGTAGGTGTCCGAGCTCCAGCAACGCCCGGTCGAACTGTTGATGATGCCGGCCAGCACCTTGGTGTCGATGCCCAGCGCATTGCCCAGGGCCATGGCCTCGGACACGCCTATCATCGAGATGCCCAGCAGCAGGTTGTTGCAGATCTTGGCGATCTGCCCTGTGCCCACTTCACCGCAGTGCACGATGTTGCGGCCCATCTGCTCCAGTACCGGCTTGAGGGTGGCGAACAGCTCGGCGCTGGCACCGACCATGAAGGTCAGGGTGCCTGCCGCCGCGCCGCCGGTGCCACCGGACACCGGCGCATCGCCCATGTCCACGCCCTTGGCCGCTGCGGCCTTGGACACATCACGCGCCGTCTGCGGGTCGATGGTGCTGCAATCCACGGTCGGCGTGCCGGGGCGAATGCCGGCCAGCACGCCGTCTTCGTTCAGGTACACGCTGCGCACATGGGTGGCAGCCGGCAGCATGGTGATCACCAGCTCGCTGTTGGCCGCCGCGTCCTTGGGCGAAGGGCTGATCTGCCCACCCAGTTCTGCCAGCTCGGCCAGCACGGCCTTGTTCAGGTCGAACAGGTTCAGTTGGTGCCCGGCCTTGATCAGGTTGCGGGCCATGGGTGCGCCCATGTTGCCCAGGCCGATGAATGCGATACGCATGACTCTCTCCTTAGCGCAGGCTGATGGTGGTGTTCACGCCGTCGTTGACGCTGTCATCATCGAACCAGCGGGCGGTGACGGTCTTGGTCTGAGTGTAGAACTGCACCACTTGCTTGCCGTACGGGCCGAGGTCGCCGAGCTTGGAGCCACGCGAGCCGGTGAAGCTGAAGAACGGTACCGGGACCGGGATCGGGATGTTGATGCCGACCTGGCCGACGTCGATTTCGCTCTGGAACTTGCGCGCTGCCGCGCCACTCTGGGTGAACAGGCCGGTACCGTTACCGAACGGGTTGGCATTGACCAGGGCGATGGCCTCATCAAGGGTATCGACCTCCAGGGTCACCAGCACCGGGCCGAAGATTTCCTGGGTGTAGACCTGCATGTCGGTCTTCACGCCCGAAAACAGGGTCGGGCCAATGAAGTTGCCTTGCTCGTAGCCCGGTACCGTGACGTCACGGCCGTCGAGTTCCAGCTTGGCGCCTTCCTTGATGCCACTTTCGATCAGACCCAGCACACGCTCCTTGGCGCGTTTGGAGACCACAGGGCCGACATCGGTGCCTGGCTCGCAGCCGGCATTGACCTTGAGCTTGCTGGCCGCTTCCTTGATGTCCGGCAGCCATTCACGGGCCTTGCCCACCAACACAGCCACCGAGGTGGCCATGCAGCGCTGGCCTGCTGCACCGAAGGCGGCACCGACCAGCGCGTTGACGGTTTGCGTGCGGTTGGCATCAGGCAGCACCACCGCGTGGTTCTTGGCGCCCATCATCGACTGCACGCGCTTGCCGTGCTGGCTGCCCAGGTTGTACACGTGGGTGCCCACTTCAGTGGAGCCGACGAAGGAAATCGCCTTGATGTCCTGGTGGGTGCAAATGGCATCCACCACTTGCTTGCCGCCGTGCACCACGTTGAGCACGCCAGCCGGTATGCCGGCTTCCAGCGCCAGTTCAACCAGCAGCATGGTCGACAGCGGGTCCTGCTCGGACGGCTTGAGCACGAAGGTGTTGCCGCAGACGATGGCCATGGGGAACATCCACAGCGGGATCATCGCCGGGAAGTTGAACGGGGTGATGCCAGCGCATACGCCGATCGGCTGGCGCAGGGTGTAGGTATCGACGCCGCCGGCAACGTTCTCGGCGAATTCGCCCATCTGCAGGGTGCCGATGGAGGCGGCGTGCTCGACCACTTCCAGGCCGCGGAAGATATCGCCTTCGGCGTCGGCCAGGGTCTTGCCCTGCTCGGCACTGAGGACCTGGGCGATGCGTTTGGTGTTTTCGCGGATCAGCGCCTGCAGCTTGAGCATGATGCGCATGCGCGCGCCGATCGGCGTGTTACGCCAGGTCTGGAAGGCGCGGTGGGCAGCGGCGACGGCTGCGTCGACTTCTTCGACGGTGGCGAACGGTACGCGCGCCAGCACCTCTTGGGTAGCCGGGTTGACGATGTCGCGCCATTCGGTGGTCTTGGACTCGACCCATTGGCCGTCGATCAGCAGCTTGACCTGCTCGATTTTGGTCTGGTTAGGGGATTGCGGTGCGTTCATCTGCGTTCTCCTTGGAATTATTGTCGGGACGAGATCGCCAGCGCCGTGCAAACGCGAGGTGGCGTCCTGAGGCTTGTTTCGAGTATAGATGTGCAAACATCCAACAAGAACGCACAAAAAAACCGGATCATCATGCAAAAAGACCTTACATCCCTGAGCGCGCTCAACTGGGACGACCTGAAGTTCTTCCTTGAAGTGGCGCGTACGCGCAAGGCCAGCAGCGCCGCCAAACGCCTGAGCGTGGACTACACCACTGTGTCGCGGCGCATCAGCTCGCTGGAGGGGGCGCTGGGCACCTTGCTGTTCGAGAAATCCCGGACCAACGGCTTTGTCCTCACCGCCGAGGGCCAGCGCTTGCTGGGCTATGCCGAGTCGATCGAGAGCACGCTGCACATGGCCTGCGAGCAGGTATCCGGGTCGGGCGTGGCGTTGTCGGGGCATGTGCGCATGGGCTGCACCGAAGGCTTCGGCAGCTTCTTCGTCACCCCGCAGCTAAGCCACTTCGTCGATGCCTACCCGGCGATTTCGGTGGATATCCTGCCGCTGCCGCACTTCATCAGTCTGTCCAAGCGCGAGGCGGACATCGTCATCGCCCTGGAGCGGCCGGAGCATGGGCCTTATGTGTGCTGCAAGCTGTGCGACTACCGCTTGCGGCTGTACGCGACCCAGGACTACCTGGACCGCCATGCACCGATCAACCAGATCGCAGACTTGGCCAAGCACCCGTTCATCAGCTACGTGGACGACCTGGCGTTCAGTTCGGAGCTGCTGTACCTGGCCAACCTGATCCCCAGCGCCAGCGCGCATTTACGCAGTACCAGCGTGATTGCGCAGTACACGGCAGCGTTGCAGGGGCGTGGGCTGGCGATCTTGCCGTGCTTCCTGGCGGCGCAGGACCCGCGGCTGGTGACGGTGTTGCCGGAGGAGATCGAGGTGACACGGCAGTTCTGGATGTATTGCCGGGAGGATTTGAGGAAGTTGAAGCGGATTACGCTGTTGTGGGACTACATCCGGGGGGTGACCGAGGCGAATGCGCCGTTGTTGATGGGGGAGACCCGGGAGATGCGGTTTGCTCAGGAATAAGGGGCTGCGTTGCAGCCCATCGCCGGCAAGCCAGCTCCCACGGATGCAGCGTTGATCTAGAGGTTGTCGCTGTACCTGTGGGAGCGGCCTTGTGTCGCGAAAGGGCTGCAGAGCAGCCCCGGCAATTTGTGCATCTGCGCTAAAACCCCGGGGGTAACACAGATAATGTGGGAGCGGGTTTACCCGCGAAGCAGACAACTCGGTGCATGGCACCGGCTTCGCCGGTGTTCGCGGGTGAACCCGCTCCACAGGGATATCTGATAGCCCGTAGGCTGTGGTCAGTACGAAGCCACCACAATGGACACCCGCCGGTTCTCGGTGCGCCCGGCGCTGGTGCGGTTGTTCGCCACCGGCTGGCTGCTGCCCAGTCCGCGGGACTGGATGTTCTGCGCCGGCATGCCTACCCCGACCAGCGCCTTGGCAACGCTCTGTGCGCGGCGCTCGGACAGCTGCTGGTTATATGCCGCCTTGCCGGACGAGTCGGCATGCCCATCCACCCGCACCCCCTGGATGCCAACGCCGAGCAGCGCCTTGCCAATGCGTTCGACAATCGCCTGGCTCTGGCTGTTGAGGCTGTCCAGGTCGCTGCCGAACAGCACCTTGCCGGACAAATCGTAGGCCCAGCCTTCGTCGGTCGGGGTAAAGCCTTCACGCTTGAGCACGGCAATCTGCTCGGCGGACAGGCCTTTGGGCGGAGCGCTCTGGCAGCCGGTCAGCGCCAGCACGGCGAGCAACAAGGCCCAAAGGGGGAAACGCAAAGCCTGTATCACGGGTTCAACTCCTGTTCTTGATTTCGCTGGCGGACCGTTCCGTCTGCGCCACCTGCCAATGGCCACGGCGTTTGCGCTTGGCCTGGTACATCGCCGCATCGGCGGCATTCAGAAGACTGGCGGGGTCGGCGCCGTCATCCGGGTAATAGGCAATACCGACACTCAACGAGGTGGCGATACTGCGGCCACTGTCCAGCTGCACCGGCAACTTCATGCTGGCAACGATCTTCTCGGCAATGTGCTCGGCGTCCTGGCGCGAATGCAAAGGCGTCAGCAGCACGGCGAACTCATCGCCACCCAGGCGCGCTACCAAGTCGTGCTCGCGCAGTTGGGCACGCACGCGGTCGGCCACGCTGATCAGCACTTCGTCGCCCACCGCATGGCCGAGGGTGTCGTTGATCTGCTTGAAGTGGTCACTGTCGAGGAACAGCAGCGCCAGGTGATCCTGCTGCCGTTCGGCATTGCGCACGCTGCGGCTCAGGCGCCCCTCGAAGAAGGCGCGGTTGGGCAAGCCGGTCAGGCTGTCGTGGCTGGCCTGGTGGGCCAGGGTCTGGTTTTCGTTCTGCAGGTGGCTGTGCCATACCTCCAGCTCATCCAGCAGCGCGTTGAAGTCATTGCCCAGTTCGTTGAGCTCGGCAATCGGCGCCTCCGGCACGCGCCGGTCGAAACTGCGCTCGCGGCGGGCGGCGTGGGCGACACTGGCCAGGCCGCGCAGCGGGCGGACGATATCGCTGAGCAGACGCCGCGACAGGTATTGGGCAGCCAGGGCGCTGAGCACCGTGCAGAACAGGATGCCGGCCAGCCCGCTGAACAAGAACAGCAACAGGCTTCGCCCCTGGCCAACCAGCTCGATGCGCCCGACCTGCTGTTGCTGGTGCGTGATCGGCAGGTTGATCGGCTCATCCAGCAAGGCGGTGGCCACCTGTGCCTCCAGCCGCGCGAGCACGCCGGTATCACTGCGCTGCCAATGCGCCAGCTGCTCGCCTTCGTTGTTGAAGACCCTGGCTTCGGCCACTTCCTCGGTACTGGCGATCAGCGCCAGCGATTCATTGGCGGCAGCGCTGTCGTCAAACACCACCGCCGCTTCCACGGTGTAGCTGATCGAGCGGGCGATCAGGTGCAGGTTGTCGTTGGCGTAGACACGCAGGGCGAGCACGCCCAGCAGGGTCAGGGATATGCCGGCAAGGCCCACGGCGAGCAAGGCGACGCTGAGGTGGCCACGGCCCAACACCGAGCGCAGGGTCGGGCGCACGCCGCGCTTGCGCGTTGGTTTCATGGTTGCACCGCCCGGCGCCGCGACAATTGCAGCACGCTGGGATGAATGTGCACGCCGGAGCGTGCCACCGAGTCCAGGTTGACTTCAAAGGCTACCTGCTGGTCGCTGACCCGCAAGCAGAACAGGCTACCGACCGTGCACGGGTCGTCTGCCTCGCTGATGCTCAGCACCGGGTGGCCACTGACGCGCTCGAACAGCCGGTCGCGCTGGCCCTGGTCGAGTTTGCCAATGTAGATGGCGTCGCAGGCCTGGGCGACCTGGCTATCGTCTGCCAGCAGCCGCCGCACCTGCAGCGGTCGGCCAGACTCCTGCACATGGCCTTTGATCAGGTCATCGGCGTATTCGGTCGGGCCGACCAGGCACAGGCGCAAGGGCGAAGGTTCGACGGGCCAGCGGGCGTAGCTGAAGATGCCCAGCACCACCTGGGTAACGGCCTTGGCACGTTGCTGCGCCTGGGCGGCAGTTATGGCGGGGTCTGCCTGGGCCGGGCCTGCGGAAAGGAACAGGGCGGCCAGCAATAGCGAAAGCACACAGCTCGTCACTCGCCTTGCGGCCACGTTCATGTGGGAAATCTCTTAAGGTCCTTTCCGATATCGGCGCAACGATAGCACATGGCCGCATGCTTGTAGGAACGGCGCGGATCTAATGCGATCCCTGTGGGAGCGGGCGTGCCCGCGAAGCAGGCACCACGGTGGCTGGCACGGGCTGCGCCCGCTCCCACAAGGGATCTCCTATTGGCTCACTACAGGGTCAGACCTGCTCCAGCATCAATCCGGAAATACGCCGTACCTTGCGCGCGACCGCTTCTTCGAAAATACCCTGGCGAGGCTCGACCAGGCTGAAGCAATGCTTGGCGCGGGTGATGCCGGTGTATACCAGTTCCTTGGTCAGCACCGGGTTGAGCGCATCCGGCAGCACCAGCGCGGTGTGGCTGAACTCCGAGCCCTGGGACTTGTGCACGGTCATGGCGAATACCGTTTCCACTTCGTTCAGCCGGCTGGGCAGGACGAAGCGCACGCCCCCACTGCCGTCGTTACGCGGGAAGGCCACGCGCAGTAAGGGTTCGCCGCGCTCGTCCGGCAGGCGCAGGGCGATGCCGATGTCACCGTTCATCAGGCCCAGGCCGTAGTCATTGCGGGTGACCAGCACCGGGCGCCCTTCGTACCAGGGCTGCTGGCTGTCGATCAGCCCGGCATTGTGCAGTACCCGCGCCACCCGCTCGTTGAGGCCTTCGACACCCCAGGCGCCGCGGCGTACCGCACACAGCAGCTGGAAGTCTTCGAAGCTGTGCAGCACCTTGCCCGCCCATTGCTCCCAGGCGGGGTCGTCAACGGCGGTATCGAGTGCCGGGCGGAAGCGGCCAAGGGTGCGCAGATAGCTGCGATAACCCTGCGGGCCGTCGCTGCCGCGGTTCAGCCCGTCGAGCAGCAGGCGGTCGAAGGCGCGGTCCTGTTCGTGCTTCAGGGCCAGGCTATGCACATCGGGCGGCGGCGTGGCCAACAGGTTGCGGGCCGCGTGGGAGTCCTGGCGATTGACCAGCCGGGCCAGTTGGCCAATGCCGCTGCCTTCGCCAAAACGCCGCGAGAAGCGCAGCATCACCACCTGCTGGGCCAACGGGTTGCGTTGCTCATCGCCGGCCTTGAGGCCGCTGCCCGCCAGCGACTCGCCACCGATCTGCTCCAGCCATGCCTCGGTCGCCGACGAGTAACAGCCCTCCTCGGCATCCCGGCACAGGTCACCCAGTACCGCACCGGCTTCGACCGAGGCCAGCTGGTCCTTGTCGCCCAGCAGTACCAGACGTGCCCGTGGCGGCAGGGCATCGAGCAGGTTGGCCATCATTTCCAGGTCGATCATCGACGCTTCGTCGACCACCAGCACGTCCAACGGCAGCGGGTTGCCGGCATGGTGGCGGAAGTGCCGCGAACCGGGGCGGCTGCCGAGCAGGCGGTGCACGGTGCTGACCTCGGTGGGGATCTGCCCGCGCACCTCGGCGCTGACCTGCAGGCGCTCGACCTGCTGGCCAATGGATTCGGTCAGGCGCGCGGCCGCCTTGCCGGTCGGCGCGGCCAGGCGAATGCGCAATGGCCTGCCCTGCTCCACCGCCGGCGCCTGCAGCAAGGCCAAAAGGCGTACCACGGTGGTTGTCTTGCCCGTGCCGGGGCCGCCGGTGATGATGCTGAAGCCTGCGCGGGTGGCAAGGGCGCAGGCGAGCTTCTGCCAGTCCACCTGGCCAGCCGGCGTACCGCCGTCAAACAGCTGCGCCAGGCGGCCACGCAAGTCGGCCGGGGGCGCTTCGGACTGGGTCAGGCGCTGGCGAAGTGTATGGTCGATGCGCCGCTCGTAACTCCAGTAACGGCGCAAGTACAGGCGCTCTCCGCTGAGCACCAGAGGCCGCGCTTGCTGCCCCGAAGTATCGCCGGCGGCCACTAGCGGACTGGCGGCAATGCGCTGGCGCCAGGCGTGCAGGTCGAGGTCGGCGAGCAACTGCGAAGGCAGCAGCAAGGGGCCGGTCAAGGCGTCGCCTTCAGGCGGCAAGGACAGGGCGAAATCGGGCTCGGCCAGGGTCTGCTGCAGGTCGAGGCAGACATGGCCGTGGCCCAGTTGGTGGCTGGCCAGGGCGGCGGCCAGCAACAGCAGTGGGTCACTACCGGGGGCTAGCTCCTCCAGGAATGATACGAACGCTCGGTCCAGGGCACGCAGCCAGCCGCGCTCTACCCAGCGGTCGAGCAGTTGCAGCAGGTCACCGCTGTCATGCTGTGGCGCCAATGCAAGCAGGTGCTCGGCGTGCAGCGGGGTGGGCAACAGGTCGACTAGGCTTCGGCTCATATCACGGCTCCGGCAAACAGGTCCTGCTGTACGGGCGGATGCTCACCACGGAACAGCGCATCGAGGCTTTCGATCAGCTCACGCGGTGGCTTGGCGTGGTAAACGCCGTGGCCGCTGCTGCTGGCACCTCGCAGGAAGATGAACAGGGCGCCACCAACATGGCGGTCGTAGTCGTAGTCAGGCAGGCGGGCGCGCAACTGGCGATGCAGGGCCAGCAGGTACAGCACGTACTGCAGGTCGTAGCGATGTTCGAGGATGGACTTTTCCATGGCCTGGGCATCGTAGGCCTGAATGTCCGGCCCCAGCCAGTTGGACTTGTAGTCGGTCACGTAGTAACGCCCGTCCAGCTCGAAGGCCAGGTCGATGAAACCTTTGAACATGCCATTGAGCACAGTCGGCTGCGCCGCCGGGCGTGCCAGGCCGGGGTGGGTGTGGCGTGCCACCAGGCGGTCGAGTTGTTCGGCATCGACCTGGTGGCTGGCGAACCAGAACTCCATTTCGATCTGGTAGTGGCGCAGCTGCCCGAGCGTTACACCGAGGTGGTTGCCCGGCAACGGCAGCGCTTCGCCCAGCAGGCGCTGCAGCCAGTGCGTCAGGGTGGGAATCCAGCCGGTCCAGTCGCGACGGTTGCAGCGCTGGCCAACGGTTCGCTCGATCAGCCGTGCATTGCCGCTGACCTGGCTGAAACCCTCGCGGCCAACCCATTCCAGCAAGCCATGCAGGAAGGTGCCGGGGTTGGGCCCGCGCGGGAAGCGGTGAATATCGCCACTGTCGGCCGGGACCTCGCGCAGCATCTGGGTATCGACCACTTCATCATCCAGTAACTGCTGGGCCTGGGAGCTGTCGGCACCGAGGGTCTGGTCGCCGACGCGCAGGGCACTGTACGAGGCAATCCACCAATGCTCGGCGCCCACCGCGCGGCGCGGCTTGCGGGCAGGTAGCAGCTCATGCTCGGCGTGCGGCATGCGATACACCTGCTCATCTGCCGGCGGCAGGCTCGGGCAAGAGATGTGCGGGCAGGTCTTGGCCAAGGCCTGCAACCAGTCCGTCAGTTGTTGCGAGCCCGGCAGGGCGAGGCCGCCACCCAGCAGGTAGCCGAACGCCGAGCGGTGCAGTTGCGAGCTCTTCTGGTTGCCCCGCTTGAGGTCGGCGACACCCAGCCAGCAGGCATGCTGGGCACGGGTCAGGGCCACGTAGAGCAGGCGCAGGTCTTCGGCCAGGCGCTCGTCGTCGGCGCGGTCGATCTGTTCCTGGTCTGGTGTGAGGGTGAGATGGGCGTTGCCCTGGCTATCATGCCAGGCCAGCGGCAGGCGGGTGCCGTCCACTGGTTTGTTGGTGCAGATGAACGGCATGTAGACCAAGGGGTATTCCAGGCCCTTGGATTTGTGGATGGTCACCACTTTCACCAACTGCTCGTCACTCTCCAGGCGCAGGATCTGCTCTTCACCAGCCTGGCCGGAACTGGCCAGGTGCTCGGCCAGGTGGCGGATCAGCGCCTGTTCGCCGTCCAGTTCGCCGGCGGCCTGTTGCAGCAGCTCGGCCAGGTGCAGCAGGTTGGTCAGCACCCGCTCGCCATCGCTGCGGCGGATCAGCGTGCGCGGCAGCTGGAAGTCATGCAGCAGGTGCCGCAGCATCGGCAACACGCCCTGACGCTGCCAGGTGTCGCGGTAACGGCGAAAACGCATGACCCAGTCTTCCCAGACCCGCTCGTCCTGGTTCAGGCGGTCCAGCGCAGCCAGCGACAGATCGAGGGTAAGGCTGGCCAGGGCGGCCTTGAGCAGGCGCTCCGAGTCGGGTTCGGCACAGGCCTTTAGCCAGGCCAACAGGTCGTGGGCTTCCTGGGCGGCGAATACCGAGTCCTTGTCGGACAGGTACACACTACGCACCTCGCGCGCGGCAAGCTCGGCGCGGACCATCTGCGCCTCATGGCCATCGCGCACCAGGATGGCGATGTCCGATGGCAGGCACGGGCGTAGTTCGCCCTCGGCATTCTGGAAACCAGCCGTGCCTTGCTGGCCGCCATTGAGCAAGGCGACGATATGGCTGGCGCAACTGGCTGCCAGCTGCTGCCGGTAAACGCTGCCGGAGACCGGCTCTTCGCTTTCCAGATGCCAGCATTGCAGGGCTGCGCAGGCTTCACCGTCGATCAACAGCTGTTCGCTACGGCCTTTGGCGCGGACCTCGATGAACGGCAGCGGGTTGTCATCAGCCTCGCGGAACAGGAATGCGCCACGCCCTGCCTCACGCGCCTCGGCCTGCAGGAACACCTGGTTGACCGCCGCGACCATGGCCTTGCTGGAGCGGTAGTTGGTGTCCAGGCTGTGCAGGCGACCACTGGTGGCACGGCGGGCAGCAAGGTAGGTGTAGATGTCGGCGCCACGGAAGGCATAGATCGCCTGCTTGGGGTCGCCGATCATGAACAGGCCGGTTTCGGCGCGGTTTTCGCTGATCTGGTAGATGCGCTCGAAGATGCCGTACTGCACCGGGTCGGTGTCCTGGAACTCGTCGATCAACGCCACCGGGAACTGTTCGCGGATCAGGCTGGCCAAGCGATCGCCAGCCTCGCTGGCCAGGGCGTGCTGCAGGCGCAGGAGCATGTCGTCGAAGCCCATTTCCGCGCGCCGACGCTTCTCCACTTCGAAGCGTGCCGCTACCCAGTTGGCGGCATGCTCGAGCAATGGGGCATCCGGGCTGTCCAGGGCCTGTAACTGTTGCTGCAAACTCTGCATGGCGTTGAGGGCCGGGTGCTCGGGTGGCTCGCCCTTCCAGGCTTCGGCCATGCCCGCTGGGGTCAGGCGGGTAAAGCCGGTGCCCAGGTCAAGTTCCACCAGTTGTTCGTTTGCGGCCCAGGCGCAGAGTTTGTCGAACCAGGGCTCGAAGTAACGGGCCTGCATCTTGCGGCCATCGACCTGTTTGGCGGCCAGTGCATCACGGCAGATCTGGCGCAACTCCTCGGCCCATTGCGCCCAAGGCGCCTTGAGCCGGGCCAACTGCTCGCCACGTTGCTGCAGCGATGCCTGGATCAGTGCCGCCGGCTCGGGCCCATCGTGCTGGACGCGCACGCGACCGAACAGCGGGCGGATCCGCGGCAGCAAGGCGTCGGGGCTGCCCCAGTGGCCACGCACCCAGGCCAGCGCGTCGCCTTGCATGCCGTAGCAGAAGCGCCGCCAGTAGTCGCGCATGACCTGACCCAGCAGTTCGCTGTGGTCTGTTTCCAGGGTCTGGGTGAACAGGCTGCCGCTGTCGAAGGCATGTTCGCGCAGCATGCGCTGGCACCAGCCATGGATGGTCGATACCGCTGCCTCGTCCATCCACTGCACGGCGATTTCCAGGCGCCCGGCACAGCGTGGCCAGGTTTCTTCCGGGTAATCGTCACGCAGCTGATGCAGCAGCGGGTCGGCCGCCTCCAGCTCGCCACGGAAGAACCGCGCAGCTTCGGCCAGGCGGGCGCGGATACGTTCGCGCAGCTCTTTGGTGGCGGCGTCGGTGAAGGTCACCACGAGGATCTGCGGTGGTAGCAGCTCGCGGTTGAAGCCCTGCTCGCCACCGTGACCGAGGATCAGACGCAGGTACAGCGCCGAAATGGTGAAGGTCTTGCCCGTGCCGGCGCTTGCCTCGATCAGCTGGCTGCCGTGCAGGGGGAAACTCAGTGCCAGGGGACGGTCCTGGGTCATGCGCCTTTCTCCGGGTTGCCCAGGGTCTGCCACGGGGCGTTGAACAATGGGCGGTACAAGGCTTCGCACCAGCCTTCGAAGGTTTCATCAGCGGTGAGTGCGGCAAAGTCGCGGAACTGCCGGGCCAGGGCAATGCTTTCACTGCGCTCGCCGAAGCTGGTGCGCTCATCGCCTTCGTAGGCGCGGGCGGCAGCAGCCAGGGCTTTGTCGCTATCGTCCTGGGCCAGCCAGGCGAACGCGGTCTTGGCCGCGACCGGCAACGGCGCATTCATCGCCGCCTGACGGGCTACCAGCAGGTCGCCCAGCAATTGCGCCGCCTGCGCTTGCGGCAGTGGCTCAAGCAGTAGGGTCAAGTCGCTGGCCACCAGCGCGCTGTTATACGGGTAGCCCGCCGCGCAGGCCGCCAGGTGCGTGACCCAGGGCGCGATCAGTCGGTGCCACTTGAGGGCGTTACGCCCGGCACTGATAGTGTTGGGTACGGTGGTGATGCTGAGCAGGCTCTGGTCATCTGCCTGGAATACCCGCCCAAGCCACCCTTCGAGGCGGTGCGGGCCGTGCTCGAAATGCACTGGCAATGCCCCCTCGACCAGCTGCGGCCAGCGTTGCAATAGCTGGCGGTGGCGTTGCAGCAGGCCTGGAAGGGGCTCGATCAGCTCGCGCTGCAGCAGTTCGCCGAAGCCGGCCAGTGGCAGCACGCCACAGGCCTGCAAGCGCCGTGCTTGTGCCTGCAGGGCCTGTTCGGCATTGTCCGGCTCGGCCAGCGCTGCACCCAACAGGCTTTCACTGGCGCCGTATCGTTGCAGGATATCGAGGACGAAGGGTTCCTCGTCCGGGGTCGGTGCTTCCAGCGCTTCGAAGTACACCTTCAGACGCTGGCTGAAGAAATGCCGCACCGGGTGGCGCAGGAAGTCATTCAGCTGGGTCAGGCTCAAGGCCTCCTCGTCATGGTATGGCGGCAGGACGGGGTCAGCCTGCTGGTCCTCCTGGCCCTGCTGGTGCAACACCTGCCATTCGTGGGCAAAGCTGAACAGCGGGCTGCCCTTCTGGAAGTAGCGTGAACTGAACGGTTGCAGCGGGTGCTCCTGGGTCAGTGCGTGCAGCAGTTGCTCGCCCGGTTCTGCCGGCTGCCCCTGCTCCGCGCCTGCCAGCTGCCAGCCGGCTGCAAGGTGATCGCGCAACTGGCCGATGAGCACCGAGGCCGGGCGTTCGCTGTTGTCGCGAATGCTGCGCCCGACCCAGCTGACATACAGCTGGTCGCGGGCCGACAACAATGCTTCGAGCAGCAGGTAGCGGTCATCCTCGCGGCGCGAGCGGTCACCGGGGCGGTAGTCGCTGGCCATCAGGTCGAAGTCCAGCGGCTGCTGAGCGCGGGGGTAATCGCCATCGTTCATGCCCAGCAGGCAGACCACCCGGAACGGGATGGCGCGCATCGGCATGAGGGTACAGAAGTTCACCGAGCCGGCGAGGAAGCGCTGGGACAACTTGCCCTGGTCGAGGCCCGACAGCCAGGCTTCGCGCACCACGGTCAGCGGCAATGGGTCTTGCAGGCCGACGGCCTCGCACACCTCAAGCCAGCTATCACGCAAATCCTGCAACTGCATCAGCAGGAACTCGTCGCGCTCGCCCTCGGCCAGGAAAAACACTTGCAGCAAGGCATGCAGGCGTTCCCCCCACTGGCTGACAGTGGCAGGCTCGGACAAGGCCTTGCTGGCTACTTCGAGGGCGTCGAGCAAGGCGACCAGCGGGCCGATCAGCGCCGCATCCAGGCCACCGATTTCATCGTAGGGTTCGATGCCGTCACAGGCCTCACCCACGCCGACGGCATAACCCAGCAGCATGCGCCGCAGGCCGAACCGCCAGCTGTTCTGTTCCAGCCCAGCGGGCAAGCCCAGGCTGGCCCGCTGCTCGGCATTGAGGCCCCAGCGGATGCCGGCCCCCTCGATCCAGCGGTGCAGCGTGGGCAGGTCGTTTTCGCGTATGCCGAAACGGGCGCGGACTGCCGGCACATCCAGCAGGTCGAGCACTTCGCTGACCGCGAAGCGGCTGTCCGGCAGCTTGAGCAGGTGTTCGAGGGCAATCAGCAAGGGTTCGCGGCCACGTTGGCCCTGGTCGGTCAGGGTGAACGGGATGTAGCGCGGATCGTTGCGCTGCAACTGGCCGAATACGGCGCGAATATGCGGCGCGTAGGTATCGATGGCCGGCAGCATGACGATCACGTCACGTGGGCGCAGGGTTGGGTCTGCGCTGAACCGGGCCAGTAACTGATCGTGAAGGATCTCCACTTCGCGTTGCGGGCTATGGGCGATGTGGAAGCGGATCGAGCGGTCCTTCGCTGGGTCGACTGGATGCCACTGCTCACGAGTTTCGGCGAGCGGACGCAGTTCAAGGATGTCGTCCTGCAACTGGTTGAGCAGCGTGGTGGGCGAGCCCTCACTGAATAGGTCGATGCGACCGTCGCTGAACACGCCCTGGTAACTGCTGGGGTCATCGTAGCTGTCGAGCAGGTTGATGTAATCGCGGCCTTGTTTGCCCCAGGCGGCCAGCAAAGGGTGGGCATGCTGGTGCAGCGACTGGTCGTCCAGTTGCAAGGGCATGCCCTGCTTGCGCTGCTGGCGCTTGTACTGGTGGCGCAGCAGGTCCTTGTCGGCAACGATATCGGCCCAGTGGTGGCGGCAGGGGTTGTGCACGCACAGTAGCACCTGGCTGAAGCGTGCCAGGCCGGCCAGTGCCTCGAGGGCCTGGGCTGGCAGCGATGAGATACCGAATACGATCACCCGGGCCGGCAGACCGGCAGGTGCCTGCTCCAGGCTATTGATCCGTTCGATGAAGCGTTGATGTACGCCGGCACGGCTCTGCGCCATGCCCTGCTCACCAACATCCTCCAGCAATGCACGCCACAACTCGGCCTGCCAGCGGTTGCCCGGGGGCAGCGCCTTGCGTTCAGCGCGGGCGGTGTTGAGGACGTGCTCGCCAGCGGCCCAATCCTTGAGCCAGTCGGCGCGGTAGACCTGATACTGGTCGAACAGGTCGGCCAGGCGCTCGGCGAGCTGATAGCGCTTGCGCAGGTCGCTGTCGTCGGTGAGGAAGCGTCGCAGCGGTTCGAAGTGAGGACGTTCGATCAAAGCCGGGAGCAGACGCATCAGACGCCAGGTCAGCGGTGCCTTGTCGAGCAGGGAGACTTCGGGAATTTCGTCACGGCCCAGCACGCTGCGGTAAAGCTGCCACATGAAGCTGCCTGGCAGTTGCACATCGATGGCGGCGGCGATGCCACAGCCGCCCTGGTCATCGTCCTGAGGGTCTTCGGCAAGAGCCAGCTTGAGCCATTGGGCGATGCCATTGCTTTGCACCAAGGCGATTTCGTTTTCCAGAGGTGCCAAGGGATAGCGACGCATCCAGCTCACCACCAAGCTGCGCAGGTCGTCGAGGCGGTTGCCGTGGACGATCATGAAGCCAGGGTGGAGGTGAGTGGTATTGGGCATCGGGAGGTCTCTGGCTGGCGCTGGGGGCTGAGGGGAAACGATATCACGTAGGTACGATACGGAGAGTATGGCGCAGTGCCACTAGCCGATTGACAAGGCATCGGTGGAACCCTGTTAGCGGCCTTGCGCCGTCCCTGTGGGAGCGGCTTTAGCCGCGAAGCAAGCGACGCGGTGGATGGCACCGGCTTTGCCGGCATTCGCGGGTGAACCCGCTCCCACAGGGGCGGCGTATGCTTGGGATTTTTTGCACCACAAAGACAAAACCCCTACCTGCATGCGCAGATAGGGGTTTTGCGAAATGAATCTTGACGATGACCTACTCTCACATGGGGAAACCCCACACTACCATCGGCGATGCATCGTTTCACTACTGAGTTCGGGATGGGATCAGGTGGTTCCAATGCTCTATGGTCGTCAAGAAATTCTGTTGCCAGAATGTCCAGATGGACAGCCCAGCGAATCCGGATATGCGATATTTGTGATGTTGCGAACTTTCGGTCGTTTCGTCTTCACCACCGCAATCTGCGCTAGCAAATTGCTTGGGTGTTATATGGTCAAGCCTCACGGGCAATTAGTATTGGTTAGCTCAACGCCTCACAGCGCTTACACACCCAACCTATCAACGTCGTAGTCTTCGACGGCCCTTTAGGGGATTCAAGATCCCAGTGAGATCTCATCTTGAGGCAAGTTTCCCGCTTAGATGCTTTCAGCGGTTATCTCTTCCGAACATAGCTACCCGGCAATGCCACTGGCGTGACAACCGGAACACCAGAGGTTCGTCCACTCCGGTCCTCTCGTACTAGGAGCAGCCCCTCTCAAATCTCAAACGTCCACGGCAGATAGGGACCGAACTGTCTCACGACGTTCTAAACCCAGCTCGCGTACCACTTTAAATGGCGAACAGCCATACCCTTGGGACCGGCTTCAGCCCCAGGATGTGATGAGCCGACATCGAGGTGCCAAACACCGCCGTCGATATGAACTCTTGGGCGGTATCAGCCTGTTATCCCCGGAGTACCTTTTATCCGTTGAGCGATGGCCCTTCCATACAGAACCACCGGATCACTAAGACCTACTTTCGTACCTGCTCGACGTGTTTGTCTCGCAGTCAAGCGCGCTTTTGCCTTTATACTCTACGACCGATTTCCGACCGGTCTGAGCGCACCTTCGTACTCCTCCGTTACTCTTTGGGAGGAGACCGCCCCAGTCAAACTACCCACCATACACTGTCCTCGATCCGGATAACGGACCTGAGTTAGAACCTCAAAATTGCCAGGGTGGTATTTCAAGGATGGCTCCATGAGAACTGGCGTCCCCACTTCAAAGCCTCCCACCTATCCTACACAAGCAAATTCAAAGTCCAGTGCAAAGCTATAGTAAAGGTTCACGGGGTCTTTCCGTCTAGCCGCGGATACACTGCATCTTCACAGCGATTTCAATTTCACTGAGTCTCGGGTGGAGACAGCGCCGCCATCGTTACGCCATTCGTGCAGGTCGGAACTTACCCGACAAGGAATTTCGCTACCTTAGGACCGTTATAGTTACGGCCGCCGTTTACCGGGGCTTCGATCAAGAGCTTCGCTTGCGCTAACCCCATCAATTAACCTTCCGGCACCGGGCAGGCGTCACACCCTATACGTCCACTTTCGTGTTTGCAGAGTGCTGTGTTTTTAATAAACAGTCGCAGCGGCCTGGTATCTTCGACCGGCATGGGCTTACGGAGCAAGTCCTTCACCCTCGCCGGCGCACCTTCTCCCGAAGTTACGGTGCCATTTTGCCTAGTTCCTTCACCCGAGTTCTCTCAAGCGCCTTGGTATTCTCTACCTAACCACCTGTGTCGGTTTGGGGTACGGTTCCCAGTTATCTGAAGCTTAGGAGCTTTTCTTGGAAGCATGGTATCAACCACTTCGTCGCCTGAAGGCAACTCGTCATCAGCTCTCGGCCTTGAAATCCCGGATTTGCCTAAGATTTCAGCCTACCACCTTAAACCTGGACAACCAACGCCAGGCTGGCCTAACCTTCTCCGTCCCTCCATCGCAATAACTGGAAGTACAGGAATATTAACCTGTTTTCCATCGACTACGCTTTTCAGCCTCGCCTTAGGGACCGACTAACCCTGCGTCGATTAACGTTGCGCAGGAAACCTTGGTCTTTCGGCGTGCGAGTTTTTCACTCGCATTGTCGTTACTCATGTCAGCATTCGCACTTCTGATACCTCCAGCAAGCTTCTCAACTCACCTTCACAGGCTTACAGAACGCTCCTCTACCGCGTCATCAAAGATGACACCCGTAGCTTCGGTGCATGGTTTGAGCCCCGTTACATCTTCCGCGCAGGCCGACTCGACTAGTGAGCTATTACGCTTTCTTTAAAGGGTGGCTGCTTCTAAGCCAACCTCCTAGCTGTCTAAGCCTTCCCACATCGTTTCCCACTTAACCATGACTTTGGGACCTTAGCTGACGGTCTGGGTTGTTTCCCTTTTCACGACGGACGTTAGCACCCGCCGTGTGTCTCCCATGCTCGGCACTTCCAGGTATTCGGAGTTTGCATCGGTTTGGTAAGTCGGGATGACCCCCTAGCCGAAACAGTGCTCTACCCCCTGGAGTGATACATGAGGCGCTACCTAAATAGCTTTCGAGGAGAACCAGCTATCTCCGAGCTTGATTAGCCTTTCACTCCGATCCACAGGTCATCCGCTAACTTTTCAACGGTAGTCGGTTCGGTCCTCCAGTCAGTGTTACCTAACCTTCAACCTGCCCATGGATAGATCGCCCGGTTTCGGGTCTATACCCAGCGACTAAACGCCCTATTAAGACTCGCTTTCGCTACGCCTCCCCTATTCGGTTAAGCTCGCCACTGAATATAAGTCGCTGACCCATTATACAAAAGGTACGCAGTCACCTAACAAAGTAGGCTCCCACTGCTTGTACGCATACGGTTTCAGGTTCTATTTCACTCCCCTCTCCGGGGTTCTTTTCGCCTTTCCCTCACGGTACTGGTTCACTATCGGTCAGTCAGTAGTATTTAGCCTTGGAGGATGGTCCCCCCATATTCAGACAAAGTTTCTCGTGCTCCGTCCTACTCGATTTCATTGACAAGAGATTTTCGTGTACGGGGCTATCACCCACTATGGCCGCACTTTCCAGAGCGTTCCACTAATCTCAAATCAACTTAAGGGCTGGTCCCCGTTCGCTCGCCACTACTAAGGGAATCTCGGTTGATTTCTTTTCCTCAGGGTACTTAGATGTTTCAGTTCCCCTGGTTCGCCTCTTGCACCTATGTATTCAGTACAAGATACTCAGCTTATGCTGAGTGGGTTCCCCCATTCAGAGATCTCTGGATCACAGTCTGTTTGCCGACTCCCCAAAGCTTATCGCAGGCTACCACGTCTTTCATCGCCTCTGACTGCCAAGGCATCCACCGTATGCGCTTCTTCACTTGACCATATAACCCCAAGCAATCTGGTTATACTGTGAAGACGACATTCGCCGAAAATTCGCATGTTGCTCTTTCAAGCAGAACTCACAAATTTTACCTTAGCCTGATTAACCAGCAGTGAAACTGGCCATCAGTCTATATCTATCACATATCCGAATTTTTAAAGAACGATCTGACAAAAGCCAGAAATCAACATTCGAGCTGAATGTTCATTTCTAAGTTCTGACAAGCTACTGCGTACGGCGAAAGTGGTGGAGCCAAGCGGGATCGAACCGCTGACCTCCTGCGTGCAAGGCAGGCGCTCTCCCAGCTGAGCTATGGCCCCGTGTATTCTACGGCTGAACCGTGTAATGGTAGGTCTGGGCAGATTTGAACTGCCGACCTCACCCTTATCAGGGGTGCGCTCTAACCAACTGAGCTACAGACCTATAACAGGGTCGCGTTACAGCATCGTCTTCTACAATGAATCAAGCAATTCGTGTGGGTGCTCATCAGCAGGCTGATGTCGTCGATTAAGGAGGTGATCCAGCCGCAGGTTCCCCTACGGCTACCTTGTTACGACTTCACCCCAGTCATGAATCACACCGTGGTAACCGTCCTCCCGAAGGTTAGACTAGCTACTTCTGGTGCAACCCACTCCCATGGTGTGACGGGCGGTGTGTACAAGGCCCGGGAACGTATTCACCGCGACATTCTGATTCGCGATTACTAGCGATTCCGACTTCACGCAGTCGAGTTGCAGACTGCGATCCGGACTACGATCGGTTTTGTGAGATTAGCTCCACCTCGCGGCTTGGCAACCCTCTGTACCGACCATTGTAGCACGTGTGTAGCCCAGGCCGTAAGGGCCATGATGACTTGACGTCATCCCCACCTTCCTCCGGTTTGTCACCGGCAGTCTCCTTAGAGTGCCCACCATAACGTGCTGGTAACTAAGGACAAGGGTTGCGCTCGTTACGGGACTTAACCCAACATCTCACGACACGAGCTGACGACAGCCATGCAGCACCTGTGTCAGAGTTCCCGAAGGCACCAATCCATCTCTGGAAAGTTCTCTGCATGTCAAGGCCTGGTAAGGTTCTTCGCGTTGCTTCGAATTAAACCACATGCTCCACCGCTTGTGCGGGCCCCCGTCAATTCATTTGAGTTTTAACCTTGCGGCCGTACTCCCCAGGCGGTCAACTTAATGCGTTAGCTGCGCCACTAAAATCTCAAGGATTCCAACGGCTAGTTGACATCGTTTACGGCGTGGACTACCAGGGTATCTAATCCTGTTTGCTCCCCACGCTTTCGCACCTCAGTGTCAGTATCAGTCCAGGTGGTCGCCTTCGCCACTGGTGTTCCTTCCTATATCTACGCATTTCACCGCTACACAGGAAATTCCACCACCCTCTACCGTACTCTAGCTCGCCAGTTTTGGATGCAGTTCCCAGGTTGAGCCCGGGGCTTTCACATCCAACTTAACGAACCACCTACGCGCGCTTTACGCCCAGTAATTCCGATTAACGCTTGCACCCTCTGTATTACCGCGGCTGCTGGCACAGAGTTAGCCGGTGCTTATTCTGTCGGTAACGTCAAAACAGCAAGGTATTAACTTACTGCCCTTCCTCCCAACTTAAAGTGCTTTACAATCCGAAGACCTTCTTCACACACGCGGCATGGCTGGATCAGGCTTTCGCCCATTGTCCAATATTCCCCACTGCTGCCTCCCGTAGGAGTCTGGACCGTGTCTCAGTTCCAGTGTGACTGATCATCCTCTCAGACCAGTTACGGATCGTCGCCTTGGTGAGCCATTACCTCACCAACTAGCTAATCCGACCTAGGCTCATCTGATAGCGCAAGGCCCGAAGGTCCCCTGCTTTCTCCCGTAGGACGTATGCGGTATTAGCGTTCCTTTCGAAACGTTGCCCCCCACTACCAGGCAGATTCCTAGGCATTACTCACCCGTCCGCCGCTGAATCAAGGAGCAAGCTCCCGTCATCCGCTCGACTTGCATGTGTTAGGCCTGCCGCCAGCGTTCAATCTGAGCCATGATCAAACTCTTCAGTTCAATACTGCTTGGGTTTTTAAGAAACCCTAAACTTGGCTCAGCAATCTCAAATGACTATGTGATTTCTCGCATGGCCACTTGTGATGCCGATAATCTTTGTGACTATCAGTCCGCACTCACAAGCACCCACACGAATTGCTTGATTCGATTTGTTAAAGAGCGTTTGGTTAAGAGCGTTTCGTCTCAACCGAGGCGCGCATTCTACGCTTCCCTCATTTGCTGTCAAGCGTTTATTTTGAAGTTTTTTGCGAGAAACTCGTTTAGCTTCAAACACTTGACTCGCTGCGATCTCTCGTAGCGGGAGGCGAATCATACAGCGTTTAGAAACGCTGTCAACCATCATCTCAACCGCTGCCGATCATTTGATCGTAGCCCTTTCAACTCTTTCCGAACAACCTAACTTGTTGAATTTCAATAAGTTTGTCGTTCCGATGTCGCTGGAAGTGGGGCGCATTATAAGGGGATTCGAGAGGGCGTCAACCTTTAATTTCAAGAAATTGAAGTAAACGCTCAAACCACCCTCCCCTGCCTCCGACCAACCCTGGGCAGCACCCGCGAAACCGCGGGAACCCGCAACACCATCAACACAGCCCCAATAACCGCATAGATAGCCCACTCCCGCAGATCCGAGCGCACGATCCACAAGAAATGCAGCAACCCCAACCCAAGTATCACGTACACCAACCGGTGCAGCTTCTTCCAACGCACACCCAGGCGCCGCTGGCTATACCGATTCGAGGTAACCGCCAGGGCCAGCAATCCAAGAAACCCAAGCGCACCCACAATTATGTATGGCCGCTTGCGCAACTCCACCGCCAACTGCCCCCAGTCCAGCCCAAGGATAAAGAACAGGTAAGCCAGGATGTGCAGCACGATATAGGCAAACACCCATAACCCCAGTTGCCGGCGCACCACGATCCAGCCCGACCATCCCGTCAGCTTCTGCAGCGGCGTCATGCCCAAGGTAACCAGCAGGAAGGTCAGCGCCCCGAGCCCAAGCCGGTCCATCATGATCTTTCCGGGATCAGGCCCTAGCAGATTCATCGCCGCCTCATACAACCACCAGACTGGGAACAGGCATCCCACGATGAAGATGGCCAGACGAAACCAGGGGTAACGCATCAGTAGTTCTTCCGCAGATCAAGCCCGGTATACAGCGACGCCACTTCATCGGCATAGCCATTGAACATCTGGGTTTCCCGCACATTGGGACTGAACAGCCCGCTGGGCAGCCGCCGTTCACGCGCCTGGCTCCAACGCGGGTGGTCGACCGTCGGGTTCACATTGGCATAGAACCCATATTCATCCGGCGCCAGCCCTTCCCAGGTGGTGCCCGGCTGCTCCGCCACCAGGCTGATACGCACAATCGACTTGATGCTCTTGAAGCCATACTTCCACGGCACCACCAGCCGCAACGGTGCGCCATTCTGGTTGGGCAGCTCCCGGCCATACATCCCGACCGCCAGGATCGCTAAAGGATGCATTGCCTCATCCAGGCGCAAGCCTTCTCTATAAGGCCAGTCGATCAAGGCGAACCCCGAACGCTGCCCCGGCATGTGCTCCGGGTCTTTCAGGGTTTCGAAGCGCACATAACGTGCCTTGGATGTCGGCTCGACCTGCTTGAGCACCTGCGCCAACGGGAAGCCCAGCCACGGAATGACCATCGACCACGCCTCCACGCACCGCAGCCGGTAGATGCGCTCCTCGAGCTGGTACGGTTTGACGAAGTCCTCCAGCGCATAGCGGCCGGGCTTACCCACTTCGCCATCGACCACAACGCTCCACGGTTCGGTCTTCAGGCTGTCGCCATTGGCCGCCGGGTCACCCTTGTCGGGCCCGAACTCGTAGAAGTTGTTGTAGTGGGTGGCATCCTTGAACGGCGTGATTGCCTCACCCTTGACCGTTACTGCCTGCCATCGGGTAGCTGCGAGCTTTTCATTGAACCAGCCAGGCGCCCTGCCCGCCTCGACATCGGCGTAACGGCTGGCTTCAGCTGCGCGCGCCATGCTCGGCAAAGCGCCCAAGGCCAGGCCAGCCAACGAGCCACCCAGCAGGGTACGACGGGAGAGGTAGATGCCTTCGGGGGTGATCTCCGACGCTTTGCACTCGGAAGACCTAGGAAGCTTGATGAGCATGAGCGGCTCCACAGCACTGGATAACGGATGTACCAGTAAGACTATGGAGCCGGCGGGTTATTCCAGCATTAAATGATTGTCACGCTTTGCGACGGCGTGACTTCAGCAGGAACTGAATCGGGCCCGAAGCCGCATAGGCGAGGAAGATCAGCAGCAGGATACGCGGCGGGTCGCTGAACACCACGGCAAACACCAGCACCACGGCCAGGATAGCCACGAACGGCACACGCCCCTTCAGGTCCAGCTCCTTGAAGCTGTTGTACTTGATGTTGCTGACCATCAGCATGCCGGCAGCAGCCACCAGCAGCGCCACCAGGAACGACAGCTTGGAGCCCTGGATGCCGTAGTCGCTGAACGCCCACACGGTACCCGCGACCACACCCGCAGCAGCAGGACTGGCAAGGCCGATGAAGTAGCGCTTGTCGGCGGTGCCGACCTGGGTATTGAAGCGTGCCAGGCGCAGTGCTGCACCGGCCACATAGATGAAGGCAACCATCCAGCCAACCTTGCCCATGTCACCCAGCGCCCAGCCAAAGGCCAGCAAGGCCGGAGCGACACCAAAGGCAACCATGTCCGACAGTGAGTCGTACTCGGCACCAAAGGCGCTCTGTGTATTGGTCATGCGCGCGACACGGCCATCCAGGCCGTCGAGCACCATGGCCACGAAGATGGCGATCGCAGCGAAGGCAAAGTACTTGCTCGCCTCGCGCGGGTCACCGGCACTCAGAGCGCTCTGCGCGCTCATCGAGCTGATGATGGAATAGAAACCGGCAAACAGGTTGGCGGTGGTAAACAGGTTGGGCAGCAGGTAGATGCCACGATGGCGTACCTTGCGCCCTTCGGCGTCATGCCCTTCTTCAACGTGCTCATCGACAGGTAGCAGGCTTTCGGCGTCGGAGGGCTTGTTCGGCTCTTCGGGACGTTCGCTCATGGAGGGTACCTTGCAACAGGATGGAAAATGTTCGACACGGACCTGCAAAACAGGTTCTGACGGCAGGCCACTGGTCTGCTTTATACCAGAAGCTGACTGTCAGAACGAAAAAACGCGGCCGAAGCCGCGTTTTTCATCTTTCGATAAGACTTAGTTCTTGGTCTTGTCGACGATTTTGTTAGCCGAGATCCACGGCATCATCGAGCGCAGCTGCTCGCCGATGATCTCGATGCCGTGAGCGGCGTTGTTGCGGCGCTTGGCGGTCATCGATGGGTAGTTGGTAGCACCTTCGGAGATGAACATCTTCGCGTACTCGCCGTCCTGGATGCGCTTCAGGGCATTGCGCATGGCCTTGCGGGATTCTTCGTTGATGACTTCCGGGCCGGTTACGTACTCACCGTACTCGGCGTTGTTGGAGATCGAGTAGTTCATGTTGGCGATGCCGCCTTCGTACATGAGGTCAACGATCAGCTTCAGTTCGTGCAGGCACTCGAAGTAGGCCATTTCCGGCGCGTAGCCAGCTTCGACCAGGGTTTCGAAACCGGCCTTGACCAGCTCGACGGTACCGCCACACAGAACAGCCTGCTCACCGAACAGGTCGGTTTCGGTCTCGTCCTTGAAGGTGGTTTCGATGATGCCGGTACGGCCGCCGCCTACGCCCGAAGCGTACGACAGGGCAACATTCTTGGCGTTGCCGGAGGCGTCCTGGTAGATGGCGATCAGGTCAGGGATACCGCCGCCCTTGACGAACTCGGAACGAACGGTGTGGCCCGGGGCCTTCGGCGCGATCATGATCACGTCGAGGTCGGCACGTGGAACAACCTGGTTGTAGTGGATCGAGAAGCCATGGGAGAAGGCCAGGGTAGCGCCCTTCTTGATGTTCGGCTCGATTTCCTGCTTGTACAGTTGGCCCTGGAATTCGTCCGGGGTCAGGATCATGACCAGGTCGGCAGCAGCGACGGCAGAGGCAACGTCGGTCACTTTCAGGCCATGGGCTTCTGCCTTGGCAACGGTGGCCGAACCTTTACGCAGACCGATGGTGACATCTACACCGGAGTCCTTCAGGTTGCACGCCTGAGCGTGGCCCTGGGAACCGTAACCGATGATGGCGACTTTCTTACCCTGGATGATGGAAAGGTCGCAGTCTTTATCGTAGAAAACTTTCATGAAAATACCCCTGGTTATATCTCGGCCCCTGCGGAGCCATCGCTAATTTTTGAATTTAGATGCTGAGCACTTTGTCGCCACGGGCAATGCCGGTAACGCCGCTGCGCACGGTTTCGAGAATCGATGCAGTGCCGATCGCCTGGATGAAGCTGTCCAGTTTGTCGCTGGTGCCGCTCAGCTGCACGGTGTACACGCTGGCAGTCACATCGACGATCTGGCCACGGAAGATATCCGTGGTGCGCTTGATCTCGGCGCGCTGGGCACCGGTGGCCTTGACCTTGACCAGCATCAGTTCACGCTCGATGTGAGCGCTTTCCGACAGGTCGACGAGCTTGACCACTTCGACCAGCTTGTTCAGGTTCTTGGTGATCTGTTCGATCACTTCGTCATGGCCAACGGTGGTCAGCGTCAGACGCGACAGGGTCGGGTCTTCGGTCGGCGCCACGGTCAGGCTTTCAATGTTGTAGTTACGCTGGGAGAACAGGCCGACCACGCGGGACAACGCACCTGGTTCGTTTTCCAGCAGCAGGGAGATGATGTGCCGCATATCAGGTACGCTCCGTCTTGCTCAGCCACATGTCACGCATCGAGCCATCCTTGATCTGCATCGGATAGACGTGCTCACTGCGGTCAACCGCGATGTCGATGAACACCAGGCGGTCCTTCATCGCAAACGCTTCTTCCAGCTTCGGCTTGAGGTCCTTCAGGCTGGTGATGCGGATACCCACATGGCCATAGGCCTCGGCCAGCTTGATGAAGTCAGGCAGCGACTCGACGTACGAGTGCGAGTGACGACCGTTGTAGGCCATGTCCTGCCACTGACGGACCATGCCCAACACACCGTTGTTCAGGTTGACGATCTTCACCGGCAGGCCGTACTGCATGCAGGTGGACAGCTCCTGGATGTTCATCTGGATGCTGCCTTCGCCGGTCACGCAGGCCACGTCCTGGTCCGGGAAGTTGAGCTTGACGCCCATCGCCGCCGGGAAGCCGAAGCCCATGGTGCCCAGGCCACCGGAGTTGATCCAGCGGTTCGGCTTGTTGAAGCGGTAGTACTGCGCCGCGAACATTTGGTGCTGACCCACGTCGGAGGTGACGAAGGCATCGCCATTGGTCACTTCGCACAGGGTCTCGATGACTTTCTGCGGCTTGATGACATTGCCGTCGCCCTTGTCGTAAGGGAACAGCTCGCCATTGCCACGCCATTCGTCGATCTGCTTCCACCAGGCATCCAGCGCCGCCTTGTCAGGCTGCTCGCCGATTTCCTTGAGGATGCCGAGCATTTCGCTGAGCACGCTGTCGACCGGGCCGACGATCGGCACGTCAGCCTTGATCATCTTGGAGATCGACGCCGGGTCGATGTCGATATGGATGATCTTGGCGTTCGGGCAGAACTTGGCCGGGCCGTTGACCACGCGGTCGTCAAAACGGGCACCGACGGCGAAGATGACGTCGGCATGGTGCATGGCCATGTTGGCAGTAAAGCTGCCGTGCATGCCGAGCATGCCGAGGAACTGGCGGTCGGTACCCGGGAAGCCACCCAGACCCATCAGGGTATTGGTGACCGGCAGGTTGAGCGACTTGGCGATTTCGGTCAGGGCTTCGGAGCCACCACCGAGGATCACGCCGCCACCGGAGTAGACGATCGGGCGCTTGGCCGCCAGCAGCATCTCTGCAGCCTTGCGGATCTGGCCGGAGTGGCCGCGTACCGCTGGGCTATAGGAGCGCAGCTTGACCTTTTTCGGGTAGACGTATTCGAACTTCTCGGCCGGGTTGGTCATATCTTTTGGAATGTCGACCACGACCGGACCTGGGCGACCGGATTGCGCCAGGTAGAATGCTTTTTTCAGAACTTCGGGGATTTCGCTGGCATGTTTGATCATGAAGCTGTGCTTCACGATCGGCCGCGAAATACCGATCATGTCGGTTTCCTGGAAGGCATCGGTACCCACCATGGTGCTAGGCACCTGGCCGGACAGGATGACCATCGGAATCGAATCCATGTAGGCGGTGGCAATACCGGTAATGGCATTGGTCGCGCCCGGGCCGGAGGTTACCAGCACCACGCCGGCCTTGCCGGTGGCGCGGGCGTAGCCGTCCGCCATATGGGTAGCTGCCTGCTCATGACGAACCAGGATGTGCTCGACTTCCGGTTCCTTGAACAGCGCGTCGTAAACATGCAGGAGAGCACCACCAGGGTACCCGTAGATGTGCTTAACGCCTTCGTCACGCAAGAAGCGGACGACCATCTCAGCGCCAGATAAAAGCTCCACGTTGTTCACCTCTAAAACGCCAGAATACCGCCCTCACTGGACGGGTCTTAATAGGTTTACTGCCAAGCAGAGCATGAGCGAACGTCAGCACTGACTGAGCAAGTATTGGGAGCGCCCCAGAGTGTTGCGGGGTTTTCCCACCCAGCGCGAGGTAACGCGTTGCGGGGTGTAACAGGTCGGCGCGGGTGTGCGCCTCATGATCTGCTTAGCGGGTCTGCTTCTGGCAGTCCCTCTACAGCGGAGATTGGATTCTTCTGATTCGGCGCCAACAAGTCAAGAAAAATTATTGCCAATTTTTCCCCAAGATGAATTCTTGCCACCACTAAAAATCGCTTCAGCAGCAGAATAAATAAGATTTCCACAAAAAAGGGCCACAATCTGCGGCCCTTGAAGGAAAAACTGAAGAAATCAGGCGGAAGGAGCAATCAATTGGTCAAATGCTGCCAACAGGCGGCGTAGCTCACGACTTTGCTCTGGCCGGTCGGTAAATACCGTTTCAGCCATTACCAGGATGCCGGACGCATTGGGCAGCGGGTGGCCCAACTCGATGATGATCTTCATGCGCGGCAGGAAGATCCATTGGAGCCACTGCTCGAAACTGAGGGTATCGACTGCGAAAGGCACCGTACTGGCCAGTGCCTCATCGCTTGGCGGCTCGTCATCCCACCAGCCTTGCACCTGCAGCTCACGTTCGATCAGCAGCAGGTGGTCGGCAACATCCAGAATGCGCTGCTCGATCATCACGAATTGACCCGTGCCTTTTGCCGGGCCAGTGCGGCACCAGCGCTGTCACCCTGCTTCTCGCGGGCCTGGGCGATGGTGTTCCACAGCTCGGCCTGCAGGCTCGGGCGGCCATTGGCGTAAGTCAGGGCACGACGCGCCAACTGCTCGGCCTGCGGTGCATCACCTTGCGACAGGCGTACTTGGGCCAGACGGTACAGTACCTGCGGCTCGCGCGGGGCAATGCGCTGAGCACGCTCCAGGCTCGATGCGGCACCGTTGAAGTCACCGCTGCCCTGCTGGGTCTTCGCGGTGGTCAGCAGCGCCAGCACCGGGCCGTCCAGCTGCTCGTCGGCCGACAGGCCACCGGTAGCAGCACCGCTACGCGGAATACCGGTTGGCGCGCTGGTGCTTTGCGGGGCGCTGTTCATCGCCGCGATGTCGAAGGGTTCGTCGGCGATCGGGTTCAGATTGGTGGTCATTGGTGCCGAAGTGACCGGCCCAGTGGTAATTGGGCCTGGGGTGATCGGCCCCGGGGTAATCGGCGAGGTGCTGATTGGCGCCGCGCCATTGGCCGCCGGGAACGTCTGGATGCCCGAAGCGCCAGCGCCCTGCGGGATCATCACGGTCACGCCGGAGTCTTCAGGCAGCGTTTGAGCCTGCGCGGTACCCGCGTTATAGCCACCCGCAGAGCGATTGGCCGTCACGCGTTCGCTGTTGGACACCCGGGTGCTCGAGTCGACCACCGGAATATTGCCGCGCGGGACGCTGGCGCACCCCTGGAGCACAGCCAGCGCCGTCACGGCAGGAAACAGCCACTTGTTCACGTCACACCTCATCAATGCAGCCTGTGCTTAATTCATCCAGCCCTTGACCCAGTCCATGACCGATTCAACTGGATCCTGCTCGCCGCCGCAGGTCGCGCCGGCGGGCGGTTCACTCCCGCGAATATACGGCATCTGCACCGCTCCCGGACAGCTGCCATCAGACCCATGGCCACTGTACGGGTCAATCCAGGCCTGCACCACGTTGTCCGGTTGCGGCATGTCCAGCGGCAGCGGGTCGGCCTTCTTCATGAAGCTGGTCCACACCTGCAGGGCGCCGGTAGCACCAGTAAATGGCGTCTTGCCGTTGTCGTCACGCCCCATCCATACCACGGCCAGCAGGTCCTGGCTGAACCCGGAGAACCAGCTGTCGCGCGAATCGTTACTGGTGCCGGTCTTGCCCGCCAGGGTGAGATTGCGCGGCAAAGTGTTGTACACCGAGCGGCCGGTGCCTTCGCGCATCACCCGCTGCATGGCGTTCTGCACCAGGTAGATAGCCCCCGGGTCGAAGGTTTGCTGGATCTGGAACGGGTAGCGTTTTAGCGGCTCGCCCTCGGCGGTGAGCACGCTGCGGATACCGCGCATCGGGGTATTGAAGCCGCCGTTGGCGATGGTCTGGTACATCGTCGCGACCTGCATTGGCGACATGCCGCCGGCACCCAGCAGCATGGCCGGGAAGGCTGGCCAGTCAACGTTCACTCCCAGCCGGCCAATGGTCTTGATCACGTTGGGCACACCCACTTCCAGGCCGATCTTGGCAGTCGACAGGTTGTAGGAGTTGGCCAGCCCCTGGTACAGGTAGATGGTGCCATGCGGGCGACGATCGTAGTTCTGCGGGCGCCAGACCTGGCCGTCGGCACCTTTGACCGAGAACGGCTCGTCCTGCACCCAACTGGTCAAGGTGTACTTGGTCGGTTGTTCCAGCGCGGTCAGGTACACCGCCGGCTTGACCAGCGAACCGATCGGCCGCACGGCATCAATGGCGCGGTTGAAGCCGGCGAAGCCGGCCTGGCGGCTGCCGATAAGCGCCTGCACCTCACCGGTTTCCGGATTGGTCACGACCATCGCCGACTCAACCTCGTCCGCCCCCTTGCGCCCCGCGAGGCGCTTGAAGGTCTCGCTCATCGAGGTTTCGGCCTTCATCTGCAGGATCGGGTCGAAGCTGGTGAAGATGCGCAGGCCTTCTTCGGTCAAGTCTTCATCGCGGTAGTCCTGGCGCAGCTGACGCTTGACCAGGTCGAGGAAGGCCGGGAACGAGCTGTCTGCCAGGCTGCCGCGCTTGGTCACGCCCAGCGGCATCTTCTTCGCTGCATCGACTTCTGCCTGGCTGGCCACGCCCTGCTCGGCCACCAGGTCGAGCACCAGGTTGCGGCGGGCCAGGGCGCGGTCCGGATAGCGACGCGGGTTGTAGTAGGACGGCCCCTTGACCATGCCCACCAGCAAAGCGATCTGGTGCAACTTCAGCTCCGACAGCGGTTGGCTGAAGAAGAACTGGCTGGCGAGGCCGAAGCCGTGCACCGCACGCTGACCATCCTGGCCGACGAACACCTCGTTGAGGTAGGCCTCGAGGATCTCGCGCTTGTCGTAGTGCAGCTCCAGCAATACGGCCATCATCGCCTCGGTCAGCTTGCGGCTGAGGCTGCGCTCGCTGGTGAGGTAGAAGTTCTTCACCAACTGCTGGGTCAGGGTGCTGCCACCCTGGCGCATGGAACCTGCCGAGGTATTGACCCACATGGCTCGGGCGATGGACTTGGGCGACACCCCGAAGTGGCTGTAGAAATCGCGGTCTTCCGTCGCCACCAGGGTTTCGAGCAGGTACGGCGGTACCTGGTCGATCTTGATCAGGATGCGGTCTTCGAGGTTTTTCGGGTAGATGCCGCCGATCATCAGCGGCTCCAGGCGCACTACGTCGAGCGTCTTGCCGTTGGCGCCGGAAAGGCCTGCCACGTAATCGCCGGAGAAGCGCACACGCACGAACTGCGCCGGCTCCATGCCCTCGTAGAACTGGAAGCCACGGGTATTGAGCTCGACGGTGTTGCCGTTGACTGCCGCCGCTCCCGGCCCGTTGGCCGCGCTTTCACGCCGGTAGCCGAGCGCGTCCAGCTCGGTGAGGAAGTCGTTCTTGCTCAGTTTCTGGCCGGTGAACAGCTCCAGCGGCCGGGCATACACCTTGGCCGGGATGGTCCAGCGCTTGCCGGAAAACTTTTCCTGGACAACGGCATCGAGGTAAACCGCGAAGCCGGCGACTAACACCAGGCCGACCAGGCTGAGCTTCAAAGCCCAGCCCAGCCAGGCGCGGGAGCGGCCGGTCGGGCGTTTCTGAGGGGTACGGGGATTTCGAGTTCGGGTCATGGCGGCGGATTATACGCACTTTATAAAGGCTGGGCAGACGCCCCCGGCGGTAGGCAGGGACGGCACCATTGACCATAATGGCGCATTCGAATTCCCTGCCCCCGGAAGGATTTCCCGTGAGCCAAGCCCTTATCACTGCGTTGCAGAACCCAGCCCTGTACCCTCACCCCGTGGATGGGTTCCAGCTCATCGAGACGCATATCTCCTGGGTCCTGCTCACCGGCGAGTATGCCTACAAGATCAAGAAGCCGATGAACTTCGGCTTCCTCGACTTCACCGGCCTGGACCAGCGCCGGCATTTCTGTAACGAAGAATTGCGCCTGAACCAGCGCCTGACCGATGGCCTGTACCTTGAAGTGTTGCCGATCACCGGTAGCGTCGACGCGCCGCAGATCGGCGGTGAAGGCGAAGCCATCGAGTACGTGCTGAAGATGCGCCAGTTCCCGCAGGGGCAGATGCTCAACACCCTGCAGGCCAATGGCGAACTGAACGCCGCGCACATCGACCAGATGGCCCGGCAGATCGCCGAGTTCCACCTGCAGGCCCCACGCGTGCCGGTGGAGCACCCACTGGGCACGCCGGACAGCGTGATGGCACCTGTGGAGCAGAACTTCGAGCAGATTCGCCCGTTCCTCAGCGACAAGGCCGACCTGCAGCAACTCGACGCCCTGCAGGCCTGGGCACGCAGCAGCTTCGAGCGCCTGCATGGCCTGCTGGAAAAGCGCAAGGCCAATGGTTTCATCCGTGAATGCCACGGTGACATCCACCTGGGCAACGCCACCCTGATCGACGGCAAGGTGGTGATCTTCGACTGCATCGAGTTCAACGAACCGTTCCGCCTGACCGATGTGTACGCCGATACCGGCTTCCTGGCCATGGACCTGGAAGACCGCGGCCTGAAATGCCTGGCCCGCCGCTTCATCAGCCAGTACCTGGAACTGACCGGCGACTACGAAGGCCTGGAACTGCTCAACTTCTACAAAGCCTACCGCGCGCTGGTACGGGCCAAGGTTGCACTGTTCAGCATGCCAGCCGATGCCGATGGCGTGCAGCGCGCCACCACTCTTCGCACCTACCGCAACTATGCCAACCTGGCAGAAAGCTACAGCGCCATCCCGTCGCGCCTGCTGGCCATTACCCACGGTGTTTCGGCTGTGGGCAAAAGCCACGTGGCCATGCGCATGGTCGAAGCCCTTGGCGCCGTCCGCGTGCGTTCGGATGTGGAGCGCAAGCGCCTGTTCGGTGAACAGCAGCAGGCTGAGGCTGGCCAGCTGAGTACCGGCATCTATGATCAGGACGCCAGTGTCGCGACCTACCAGCGCCTGCACGAGGTGGCAGCGACCGTACTGCGGGCCGGCTTCCCGGTGGTGCTGGATGCCACCTACCTCAAACGTGATCAGCGCCAGGCCGCAGCGGACATCGCCAGCCAGACGGGCGTGCCGTTCCTGATCCTCGACTGCCATGCGCCGGATGCGGTCATCGCCAGCTGGCTGGAGCAGCGCCAGGCAGAAAATACCGACCCGTCGGATGCCACCCTGGAAGTGGTCAAAGCCCAGCAGGCCAGTCGTGAGCCACTGGATGCACAGGAACTGGTGCAGAGCACCCGCGTCGATACCCAGAGCGCCGGGAGCATGGACCAGGTGATCGAGCAGATTCGCCAGCGCTTGCCTGGGCTGTAAGGTCGGCGCTTTCCTGTGCCGGCCTATTCGCGGGTGAACCCGCTCCCACAGGTACTGCCTCAGTCGTGAGGCTTGCAGATAACCTTGTGGGAGCGGGTTTACCCGCGAATAGGCCGGCACAGGACATCTCGTCGCCCCCTATGGCAAAAGGCCGCGCATTTCCTATCCCCCGCTACACTCCTCTCTGACCTGCTCGCGATTTATCCCCCAATCCCCGTTCAGCCATCGCAAGGAGGCTCGATGAACGATGAATTGCAGCATCTGAAGAACCTTGGCAAGACCTCTGCGCAGTGGCTGCATGCAGCCGGCATCCACAGTGCATCGGATCTGCGCCGCCTGGGCGCGGTAGGTGCGTACCAGGCCGTGAAGACACGAGGGTTCCGCGCATCGAAGGTGCTGTTGTATGCCATTGAAGGCGCCCTGCTGGACATGCACTGGAACGATTTGCCGCTGGAGCGCAAAGAAGCGCTCAACCAACAACTGGATGCGAAAAGCCCTGCGCAAAAAAATCAGAAATAATCTCGGGAAAGGGATTGACGTCGAAATGAGAATAGTTATGATTATCACAACTGGTCGCGAGACTGGTTGGATAAGCTAAGAGCCCCTGGTTCGGACTCTCAGATTATCTCCTCATCAGGCTAATCACGGTTATTGACCCGGCAATTTGCCGGGTCTTTTTTTGCCTATTACAGCCCCGTCACCGCAGTTGCGCGCAATAGTCCTGCTCCGGCATCGCTGCCGTGTACCACACAAAATCAGCCTCGCCTGCCTCGACCTGCTCACCAACCTCAGCTAGCAGTAGCACCTTGCTCTCCCCCTGCGCTTGCAGGTCAGCCAAGTGCAACGGTACACCCAGGTCCTTGCGCACGTGATAGGCCCCGGCCAGCAGCAGTGCTGGCTGCGGCGCCGCCAGCAAGCGCTCGGCCATGCGCCGGTCGCGCTGCTGCTGCACGGCCAGCATCGCCGGCAACTGGCTTTCTGGCAGCATCCCGCAATGCCCGGCACGCACATGCTCCAGCAAGGCGGCCTTGACCGTCGGCGCATTGGAGCGTTCGCCCGGTAACGAAGCCGGCTGACGATAGGCCTGGCGCATCTCGCCGGGCGAGAGGTTGGCGGCCAGCACAGGCACCCGCTGCTGCAAAGCCTCGGTCACGATTGGCCCGTACAGCTGCCAATCCCAGCCGTCCTGCCAGGCCAAGGCCTTGGGCAGGTCTACCGGCAAAGGTTGCCCCGCGAGGTTGTCCAGCAGCGGTTGCTGCTCGGGCTGCAGCATTTCCAGCAGCAGGCTGCCCTGCACACGTTGGCCTTGTAGGGCGCGCAGCATCCACAGCTGCAGTGCGTGATGGTCGGGGTTGTCGTGTTTCTCGCCGACCAGTACCCGGGGAGCGGTAGACAGGCGCTGCACCAGTTGCTCAGGGCTGATCAGCTGACCATCAGCAAGATCGACGATATGCCCCAGCTCGGCATGGCTGCGCCCCTCACTGCTCTGCCAGGCGGGCAGGGGCGGCAGGCTGGCCTGGCAGCCACCCAGTTCCAGCACCAGGCACAGCGAGAAAGCGGACAGCAGCGGATGTCGCATGGACAGCACCTCCATTTATGGCCTGCACGAGCCCTTGTAGGACCGCGCCAGCGTTAGCGGGTGATGATCAGCGGATGCCCACGCTCCGGGTGCGCCTGTACCAGTACGTCGATCCCGTATACCGCCTTCAACGCCGCCGGCGTCAGCACTGCTTCGGGTGCGGCAAAGGCATGGCAGCGCCCCTGCTCCAGCAGCAGGATACGATCACAGTAGCGCGCCGCCAGGTTCAGGTCATGCAGGATCACCAGCACCGCGGCGCCACGGTCGGCAAAGCGGCGCACGGCTTCGAGGGTGGTGTGCTGGTGCAACGGGTCGAGCATCGAGGTTGGCTCGTCCAGCAGCAGCGTTGAACCCGCCTCGCCCGGCCACAGCTGCGCCAGCACCCGAGCCAGGTGCACTCTTTGCCGCTCGCCGCCAGACAACGCCAGGTAACTGCGCTCCACCAGGTGCCAGGCATCCGCTGCCCGCAAGGCCGCTTCGACGATTTCAGCATCGCGCCGCTGCCCGGTGCCATGGGGCATGCGCCCCATGCCCACCACTTCCTCGACCCGGAACGAGAACCCCAGGCTGGACACCTGCGGCAACACCGCCAGGCGCCTGGCTCGCTCCTGCCCTGCCCAGTCCGCCAGTGGCCTGCCCTGTAGCGTCACCCGCCCGTGATTGGGCGCCAGCTCACCACACAGTACTCCTAGCAGGCTGCTCTTGCCGGCACCGTTGGGGCCGAGCACACCCACCACCTGCCCCTGGCTCAGCTGCAGATGAATGTCATGCAGCACTTCGTTGCTGCCCCGCCGCAAGTACAGCCCCTCGGCTTGCAACATCAACTGCGCCCTCGTATCAGCAGGAACAGGAAGAACGGTGCGCCGATAAAGGCCGTGACGATGCCGATCGGCAGCTCGGCAGGCGCCAGCAGCAGCCGCGCCGCCAAATCGGCGAACAGCATCAGCGCACCGCCAGCCAACAAGGAAGCTGGCAGCACCACACGGTGATCAGGCCCGGCCAGCAGGCGCACCAGGTGCGGCACCACCAGGCCGATGAAACCGATCAGCCCTGCTGCCGCCACCGCCGCACCCACGCCCAGCGCCGTGCAGAACACCAGCTCGCGCTTGAGCCGCTCCACGTCAATGCCCAGGTGACGCGCCTCCGATTCACCAAGCAGCATGGCATTCAACGCCTTGGCCCGACGTGGCAGCCACACTGCCACGCCCGCAGCCACCAGCAGCAAAGGCCACAGCCGCTGGTAACTGGCACCATTGAGGCTGCCCAAGTTCCAGAAGGTCAGCGTGCGCAGCGTGGCGTCGTCGGCCAGGTAGGAGAACAACCCCACGGCAGCACCGCCCAGCGCGGTCATGGCCACACCGGCCAGCAGCATCGTGGCGACGTTGGTCTGGCCGTCGCGTCGCCCCAGACGATAAACCAGCGCAGTCACGCCCAGCCCGCCGATGAAAGCGCACAGCGACAACAGGTAGGGGGCAAGCACATCCGGCATGCCGCCCAGCCAACTGCCGCCAACGATGGCCACCGCCGCGCCCACCGCTGCTCCGGCGGCAACCCCTACCAGCCCGGGGTCGGCCAGAGGGTTACGGAACAGCCCCTGCATGGCCACACCAGACAGCGCCAGCACCGCGCCCACCGCCAATCCCAGCAAGGTGCGCGGCAGGCGGATCTGGCCGAGGATCATCTCGGCCTGCTGCAGGCCGTCAGCGGCAATGGGTAACCCCAGCAAGCGCAAGCCGGCACGCAGGGTATCGAACAACGGCAGGCTGACCGGCCCCAAGGCCAAAGACAACCACACCGCCAACAGGCACAACAGGCCCAGGCAAACGAACAGTGTGCGTGGCTGGACCCGTTGTTTCATTGGTAGAGGCTGATCTTGGCGGCCGGATAGAAGGTAGCCGCAAGCAACTGAAGTGTTGCCGGCAGGCGTGGCCCGAGCCCGCCGACCAATAGTGTCGGGTCAAGCGATACCAGGCGTTTCTCTCGCACGGCGCGCGAGGTCGCCAGCGCGGGGTTTTCTTTCAGCAACGCCTTCAAGGCTTGGTCATCGGCCAGCGCCCGGTCGGAAAACACGATCACATCCGGGTCCAGCGCAGCCAGTGCTTCGCTGGAGAAATTCTTGTAGCCCTGATGTTCTGCCAAGTTGCGCCCGCCTGCCTGGCTCAGCAGCCAGTCGCCAGCGGTACCCTGCCCGGCGATCAGCGGCTTGGCACCCGCATGCCCGACTAGCAGCAACACTCCTGGCGCCTTCTGCCCGGCCTGGGCCTGCCTGACCCTGGCCTGCAAGGCATCGAGCTGCTGGTGGTAACCCGACGCCAAGACCGCGGCCTGCTCTTCTGCGCCCAGCAATTGCCCCAGATGCTTGAGGTTTTCATCCACCGCCGCCACCTCGGCTTTGCTGGAGAACAGTTCGACCCGCACGCCAGCCTTGCGGATTTGCGCCAGTACCGGTGGCGGCCCCATTTCTTCGGTGCCCACCAGCACATCCGGGCGCAGGCTGAGAATGCCTTCCGCAGACAACTGCCGCTGGTAGCCGACGCTAGGCAGTGACTTCAGCGATTGCGGGTGCTGGCTGGTGGTGTCCACACCCACCAAGCGCGCTTCACCGCCAAGTGCGCTGATCCATTCGCTCAGTGCGCCACCAGCGCTGACCCAACGCTGCGGCAGCTCGGCCGCCAGGGCCTGGGTGGACAGCACAACGCTCGCGCACAGAGCGAGCAAGGCGACAGGACGGCGCATCATCGGGTTCCTTCTGCAGGCGAGCCGCGCGCCTTGTGGCGAGCGACGGAACTGCGCACCATAGGCAGCCGGGCGCAGCGAATATGGACAATTTGATAATTATTCGCATTGAAGCGTCAAGCCATCACTTGTTCCACGAGTCGTCTTTGCCATGCACTTCCTTTGTACCTCCCACGGCCTGGCCGAAGGCCAAAGCCGCGCCTTCAGCGTAGACGGCATCGAACTGTTCGGCGTACGCCGCCAGGGCCAGGTGTACCTCTACCGCAACCGTTGCCCGCACCGCGGCATCCCGCTGAACTGGGTAGAAGATGCGTTTCTCGATGACAGCGCCAGCCTGATTCACTGCGCCCATCATGGCGCGCTGTTTCTGATCGAAAGTGGAGAATGCGTGGCCGGGCCGTGCGAGGGCGAGCAACTGCAGGCCCTGAGCTGCCACGAGGACAGCCAGGGCATCTGGCTCAAGGGGTAAGCAGCACCGGCAGGCGGCGGTCGATGACAATGCCTTCGGAGTCCAGGCGTGCGCCGTAGGCCAGCACCTCCACTCCATCTGAAACTGCCGCGCGCAGGGCCTGAGCATAAGCCGCATCGATTTCCTCGACCGGGCGCACCGCGTCGATACCGGTCAGGTTCACACAATACAGCTGCACAGCCCGCACGCCTTGCCTGGCCAACTTCGCCAGCTCTCGCAGGTGCTTGGCGCCGCGCTGGGTCACCGCATCAGGAAAGGCCGCGACCGTGCTGGCTGGGTAGCCCAGGGTCACGCTCTTGACTTCGACATAGGCCGGGGCACCGTCGAACTCCAGGCGAAAGTCGATGCGGCTGCCTTCCTCGCCGTAGGCTACCTCACGCCTTAGCGCACTGAAACCGGCCAGTTCGGCGATGATGCCGGCACGCAGGGCCTCTTCGACCAGCGCATTGGCCCGCCCGGTATTCACACAGGCCAGCCGCCCCTGCGGGGTTTCGCTGATTTCCCAAGTGCCCGGGAGCTTGCGCTTGGGGTCGTTGGAGCGGCTGAACCACACCTGCCCGCCTTCACGCATGCAGTTGAGCATGGAGCCGGTGTTGGGGCAGTGGATGGTGAGTTGTTCGCCGCCGGGCAGTTCGATATCCGCCAGAAAGCGTTTGTAGCGGCGCAGCAGGCGGCCCTGTTCGAGTGGGGGATGGAACTGCATCAGCCTTGCCAGCTCCGCAGGCCGCGAGCAATCCGCTGCACCGCCTCTTCCAGGCGCGGCAGGCTCTGGGTGTAGGCAAAGCGCACATGGTGGCCGGCCAGGTGACGGCCGAAGTCCAGGCCCGGGGTGAAGGCCAGGTGCTCGGTCTCCAGGAAGTGCCGGCAGAAGGCGAACGCATCACCGCCAAAGGCACTGATGTCGGCATACAAGTAGAACGCCCCCTGCGGCTCGACGGCAATGCGAAAGCCCAGTTCGCGCAGGGCGGGCAACAGGTAGTCGCGGCGGCGGGCGAACTCGGCGCGGCGCTCCTCGAAAATGGCCAGGGTTTCGGGCTGGAAACACGCCAGCGCGGCATGTTGGGCCATGCTTGGCGCACTAATGTACAGGTTCTGTGCCAGCTTCTCCAGGTCGGCCACCGCGCCAGGAGGCGCCACTAGCCAGCCGAGGCGCCAACCGGTCATGCCGAAATACTTGGAAAAACTATTCAGGACGAATGCCGAGTCGTCCACTTCCAGCACGCTGGGCGCGTCCATGCCATAGGTCAGCCCGTGATAGATCTCGTCCACCACCAGATGGCCGTGCCGTTCACGGGTGGCGCGGGACAGGTTGGCCAGGTCGTCACGCCCCAGCACGGTACCGGTCGGGTTGGCCGGCGAGGCGACCAGGGCTCCGACCGTGTCCTTGTCCCAGTAGCGGTCGACAAGGTCGGCAGTCAGCTGGTAATTCACATCCGGACCCACCGGCACAAGCTGCGCCCCGCCCTCGACCAGGCGCAGGAAGTGGCGGTTGCACGGGTAGCCTGGGTCGGCCAGCAGCCAATGTTTGCCTGGGTCGACCAGCAGACTGCTGGCCAGCAGCAGCGCACCGGAACCACCCGGGGTGATGAGGATGCGCTCAGGGTCGACGCTAAGGCCATAACGCTGGCCGTAGAAACCAGCAATGGCTTCGCGCAGTGCCGGCAGGCCGCGTGCGGCGGTGTAGCGGGTGTGCCCGGCGGCCAATGCTGCCTGGCCGGCGGCAACGATGGGCGCGGCCGTGGTGAAGTCCGGCTCGCCGATTTCCAGGTGGATCACGTCGTGTCCGGCCGCCTGCAGCTCGTTGGCCCGGGCCAGCAGCGCCATGACGTGGAAGGGTTCGATGGCGCGGCTGCGCGCACTGTAGGGGTGGGCCATGACCTTCTCTCAATTGGGTCTAAACTGGAGATTCTACCTCTGCACGCCACCGAACGTGCGGCTCAGGCCGCTGTCAATTACCAGGATCGGGCGGGGTAGCGCACCCCCGATCTATCTGGTAAGTTCGGCGGCTCGCAGTCGCAGGGCCGGCGGGTGCCGGAGATGGAGCAGCCTGCGCATTGGATCAGATGAGTGAGAGGCGGTCTATTCATGTCCACCGTAGAAAAGCAAAAAGCCCAGACCATGTACGGTGTCGAGCCCTACGTAGAATCCAAAGGTGAAGAGTACATGGGCGAGCCCATGAAGAAGCACTTCACCAAGCTTCTCGGCGCCTGGAAGCAAGAGCTGATGACCAGTGTGGACCGCACTGTGGACCACATGAAGGACGAGGCAGCCAACTTCCCAGACCCGGCCGACCGTGCCAGCCAGGAAGAAGAATTCGCCCTGGAGCTGCGCAACCGCGATCGCGAGCGCAAGCTGATCAAGAAAATCGACAAGACCCTCGACAAGATCAAGGCCGACGAGTACGGCTGGTGCGAATCGTGCGGCATCGAGATCGGCCTGCGTCGCCTGGAGGCCCGCCCTACCGCCGACCTGTGCTTCGACTGCAAGGAAATCGCCGAGAAAAAGGAAAAGACGGTCGGCAAAGGCTGATCTTTCTTTCCACCTGAACGGGGCGCATCATGCGCCCCGTTTCATTTATATGCCCAGCCTGACCATGACCCACTCAAGCTACATCGGACGTTTCGCCCCCACCCCCAGCGGCTTCCTGCACTTCGGCTCGCTGGTCGCCGCCCTCGCCTCCTGGCTCGATGCCCGCGCCGTGAACGGCCGCTGGCTGCTGCGCATGGAAGACACCGACCCGCCTCGGGAAATGCCCGGTGCTCGCGATGCGATCCTGCAGACCCTGGAGCGCTACGGCCTGGAGTGGGACGGCGAAGTGGTGTTCCAGAGCCAGCGGCACGATGCCTATGCCGCGGTGGTCGACCGCCTGTTCAACATGGGCCTGGCCTACGCCTGCACCTGCTCGCGCAAGCAGCTTGAGGGTTACAACGGTATCTACCCGGGCCTTTGCCGCAATGCCGGGCATGCTAGGGATGGCGCGGCGATCCGCCTGCGCGTGCCAGAGCTGATCTACCGCTTTACCGACCGCGTACAGGGCGAGTTCCAGCAGCACCTGGGGCGTGAAGTGGGCGATTTCGTCATCCAGCGCCGCGACGGGCTGTATGCCTACCAACTGGCGGTGGTACTGGACGATGCCTGGCAAGGTGTTACCGACATCGTGCGTGGCGCCGACCTGCTCGACAACACCCCGCGCCAGCTGTACCTGCAAGAGTTGCTGGGCTTCTCGCAGCCGCGTTACCTGCATATTCCGCTGATCGTGCAGCCGGACGGGCACAAGCTGGGCAAGTCGTACCGCTCGCCGCCGCTGCAGGCGGACCAGGCGACACCGCTGTTGCTGCGGGCGTTGCGGGCGCTGGGGCAGAAAGCCGACCCCGAGTTGCTGCTGGCAACGCCGGCGGAGGTATTGGCGGTAGCTCGCAAACAGTGGCGGCCCGAGGCGATTGCACAGCGGACCACGGTGCCAGAGGCTGATTTGCGCTGAGGCAGGCCCGGCCCTTTCGCGGGTAAACCCGCTCCCACAGGGCCCTCACCACACCTGAGGAAAGCGCATTACCTGTGGGAGCGGGTTCACCCGCGAAGAGGCCGGCACAAGCAACCCATCCCTCAAAAACAAAAGCCCAATAAATTCAACCTCTTGGCGAACACCATGGATTCCCGCTAGCATCCCCCCAGCCATTTGCGCCAATAATAAGTCCAAGCCCGCAGCGCCCAACCATCGAGGCCAGCATGTACATCTATCGTTTGGTCCTGCTTCTGGTCGTGGGGATCTACCTGTTCTCCCCGGCCATCATGGACTGGTGGATCGAACCGACCGGAGCCTGGTACCGCCCTTACCTGCTCTGGCTGATCCTGATCGTCGTCACCTTCATCCTGCAGAGCCAACGAGATGCCGATGAGCTTTAGCCTGACCCAGATGATCCTGATCAGCGCCGCGTACCTCATGGTGCTGTTCGGTGTGGCCTGGATCAGCGAGCGGGGGTTGATCCCGCGCTCGATCATTCGCCACCCGCTGACCTACACCCTGTCGCTGGGCGTATACGCCAGTGCCTGGGCCTTCTATGGCTCGGTGGGCCTGGCCTACCAGTACGGCTACGGCTTCCTTGCCTGTTACCTGGGGGTGTCCGGCGCGTTCCTGCTGGCGCCAGTGCTGCTCTATCCGATCCTGAAGATCACCCGTACCTACCAGCTGTCCTCGCTGGCCGACCTGCTGGCGTTCCGCTTCCGCAGCACCTGGGCCGGGGCGCTGACCACCATCATCATGCTCATCGGCGTTCTGCCCTTGCTGGCCCTGCAGATCCAGGCGGTAGCCGACTCGATCAGTATCCTTACCGGTGAGCCGGTCAAGGCACGTGTGGCCTTCGCCTTCTGTACGCTCATCATCCTGTTCACCATCTTCTTCGGCTCGCGGCACATCGCCACACGCGAAAAGCACGAAGGGCTGGTGTTCGCCATCGCCTTCGAGTCGGTGATCAAGCTGCTGGCCCTGGGCGGTATCGGCCTGTATGCCCTTTATGGCGTGTTCGGCGGCCCGCACGAACTGGAAGTGTGGCTGCTGCAGAACCAGACCGCCCTGGCCGCTCTGCATACGCCGCTGCAGGAAGGTCCATGGCGCACCTTGCTACTGGTGTTCTTCGCCTCGGCCATCGTCATGCCGCACATGTACCACATGGCCTTCACCGAAAACCTCAACCCGCGCTCGCTGGTCAGCGCCAGCTGGGGCCTGCCGCTGTTCCTGCTGCTGATGAGCCTGGCCGTGCCGCTGGTGCTGTGGGCCGGCCTGCGTCTGGGCGCCACCACCAACCCCGAATACTTCACCCTGGGCCTGGGGCTTGCCGCCAACAACCAGGCACTGGCGCTGCTGGCCTACATCGGCGGCTTGTCGGCCGCCAGCGGGCTTATCATCGTCACAACCCTGGCGCTGTCGGGCATGGCCCTCAACCACCTGGTGCTGCCGCTGTACCAGCCGCCGGCCGAAGGCAACATCTACCGCTGGCTGAAGTGGACCCGCCGCGCGCTGATCGTCGCCATCATCACCGCGGGCTTCATGTTCTACCTCACCCAGAACAACCACCAGAGCCTGGCCAACCTGGGCATCGTCGCCTTCGTGGCCACGTTGCAGTTCCTGCCGGGCGTGCTGTCGGTGCTGTACTGGCCAACTGCCAACCGCCGTGGCTTCATCGCCGGCCTGCTGGCCGGCACCCTGGTGTGGATGGTGACCATGCTGCTGCCATTGCTGGGCAACCTGCAGGGCTTCTACATCCCGCTGCTGGACATGATCTACGTGCTGGACGACACCAGCTGGCACATGGCGGCCATCGCCTCGCTGGCGGCCAACGTGCTGTTGTTCACCCTGATCTCGCTGTTCACCAACGCCAGCAACGAAGAGGTAAGCGCCGCCGAAGCCTGCGCAGTGGACAATGTGCGCCGCCCGCAACGCCGCGAGCTGCACGCCGCCTCGCCACAGGAGTTCGCCACCCAACTGGCCAAGCCGCTGGGCGCCAAGGCCGCACAGAAGGAAGTGGAACAGGCCCTGCGCGATCTCTACCTGCCGTTCGACGAGCGCCGCCCCTATGCCTTGCGCCGCCTGCGCGACCGCATCGAGGCCAACCTGTCCGGCCTGATGGGGCCGAGCGTGGCCCAGGACATGGTCGAGACCTTCCTGCCGTACAAGTCCGGTAACGAAAACTACGTGACCGAGGACATCCACTTCATCGAAAGCCGCCTGGAAGACTACCACTCGCGCCTGACCGGCCTGGCCGCCGAGCTCGACGCCCTGCGCCGCTACCACCGCCAGACCCTGCAGGAACTGCCCATGGGCGTCTGCTCGCTGGCCAAGGACCAGGAAATCCTGATGTGGAACAAGGCCATGGAAGAGCTCACCGGCATCGCCGCCAAGCACGTGGTCGGCTCGCGCCTGGTCACCATCAGCGAACCCTGGCGCGGCCTGCTGCAAGGCTTCATCAACGTGCCAGACGAGCACCTGCACAAGCAGCGCCTGGCGCTGGACGGCCAGCCGCGCTGGCTGAACCTGCACAAGGCGGCCATCGACGAGCCGCTGGCCCCGGGCAACAGCGGCCTGGTACTGCTGGTGGAGGATCTTACCGAAACCCAGGCCCTGGAAGACAAATTGGTGCACTCCGAACGCCTGGCCAGCATCGGCCGTCTGGCCGCCGGCGTGGCCCACGAAATCGGCAACCCGATCACCGGCATCGCCTGCCTGGCGCAGAACCTGCGCGAAGAGCGTGAGGGCGATGGCGAAATCATCGAGCTGTCCAGCCAGATTCTCGAACAGACCAAGCGGGTATCGCGCATCGTCCAGTCGCTGATGAGTTTCGCCCATGCCGGCGGCAGCCACCAGAACAGCGAAGAACCGGTATGCCTGGCCGAAGTGGCGCAGGACGCCATCGGTCTGCTGGCGTTGAACCGGCGCAATTTCGAAGTACAGTTCTTCAACCTCTGCGACCCGGAGCACTGGGCCGAAGGGGACCCGCAGCGCCTGGCCCAGGTGCTGATCAACCTGCTCTCCAACGCCCGCGACGCATCAAAGCCCGGCAGCGCCGTGCGCGTGCGCAGCGAAGTCAGCGAGCACACCGTCGACCTGATCGTCGAGGATGAAGGCAGCGGGATCCCGAAGAACATCATGGACCGCCTGTTCGAACCCTTCTTCACCACCAAGGACCCGGGCGAAGGAACCGGACTGGGGCTTGCTCTGGTCTATTCCATCGTGGAAGAGCATTATGGGCAAATCACCATCGACAGCCCGGCCGATATCGAACGGCAACGTGGCACCCGGATCCGCGTGACCCTGCCCCGGCATGTCGTAGCGACGTCCCCTGAAATTCGAGACCGTCGAGAGAATTGAATCAATGCCGCACATTCTGATCGTCGAAGACGAAACCATCATCCGCTCGGCCTTGCGTCGCCTGCTCGAACGGAACCAGTACCAGGTCAGCGAAGCCGGCTCGGTGCAGGAAGCCCAGGAACGCTTCAGCATTGCCACCTTCGACCTGATCGTCAGCGACCTGCGCCTGCCAGGCGCACCCGGCACCGAACTGATCAAGCTCGGCCAAGGCACCCCGGTGCTGATCATGACCAGCTACGCCAGCCTGCGCTCGGCGGTAGACTCGATGAAAATGGGCGCGGTGGACTACATCGCCAAGCCCTTCGACCACGACGAGATGCTGCAAGCGGTTGCGCGTATCCTGCGCGACCGGCAGAACGCCCCGGCTGCCGCACCGGCGGCCGAGCCACGCGCCACCAATGGCAAGGCCGCCCCCGCCGACAAAGGCAGCGCGGCGGCCGCCAATGGCGAAATCGGCATCATCGGCTCGTGCCCGCCGATGCAGGACATGTACAGCAAGATCCGCAAGGTCGCGCCCACCGACTCCAATGTGTTGATCCAGGGCGAGTCGGGCACCGGCAAAGAGCTGGTCGCACGCGCCCTGCACAACCTGTCGCGTCGGGCCAAGGCACCAATGATTTCGGTGAACTGCGCGGCCATCCCCGAGACACTGATCGAGTCCGAGCTGTTCGGCCACGAGAAAGGCGCGTTCACCGGCGCCAGCGCCGGGCGCGCTGGCCTGGTGGAGGCTGCCGATGGCGGTACCCTGTTCCTCGACGAAATCGGCGAACTGCCGCTGCAAGCCCAGGCCCGCCTGCTGCGCGTGCTGCAGGAAGGCGAGATTCGCCGGGTGGGTTCGGTACAGTCGCAAAAGGTCGATGTACGCCTGATCGCCGCGACCCACCGCGACCTGAAGAACCTGGCCAAGGCCGGTCAGTTCCGTGAAGACCTGTATTACCGCCTGCACGTGATCGCCCTGAAACTGCCTGCCCTGCGCGAGCGCGGCAGCGACGTCAACGAGATCGCCAGCGCCTTCCTCGCCCGCCAGAGCGCGCGCATCGGCCGCGACGACCTGCACTTCTCGGCCGAAGCCGAGCAGGCCATTCGTCACTACAGCTGGCCGGGTAACGTGCGAGAGCTGGAAAACGCCGTTGAGCGCGCGGTGATCCTCAGCGAGAGTGCGGAAATTTCCGCCGACCTGCTGGGCATCGACATCGAGCTGGGTGACCTGGAAGAGGACGAAATCCTCGACAACGCCCTGGTCGTGGCCAGTTCGGCTAATGCCAGCCATGAGCCGACCGAGGACCTGTCGCTGGAAGACTACTTCCAGCACTTCGTGCTCGAGCATCAGGACCACATGACCGAGACCGAGCTGGCCCGCAAGCTCGGGGTCAGCCGCAAGTGCCTGTGGGAACGCCGCCAGCGCCTGGGCATCCCGCGGCGCAAGAGCAACGCTACCAGCGAATAACCACGCTGCCTGGGCGGGAGGTTCCTCCTGCCCTGATCCCTCTCTATCTGCCGTTCCGGCCTCTTCGCGGGTGAACCCGCTCCCACAGAAATCTCACTGCCCTAAAGGGTGGTGCAATCCTTGTAGAAGCCGGCTTACCGAGATTTAGCGAAACCTGCGCAGTCTCTGTGGGAGCGGGTTCACCCGCGAAAGGGCCAGCAAAGCCAGCGCACACACCCCAGGTAACACATCAGCCCCCGCAAAAATCTGTTACCCAAGCTTTCCGCCGTAACAGTTCCCGAGGCGTACGGTAACGAAATTTCGACATTTTCGACCGCTGAAAAACTGCTCGCCACCTCCAACCCCTTGATTTTACTGGGTTTGCAAAAGTTGGCACGGCACCTGCTATATGTCTGGTACAAGAACAATAACAAGCACTGCAACTCAGAATAAGAACAAGACGAAACGGCTCACGCACAATAAAAACAAGACGGCGGAGGCGCAGCTAACTGATTCTTTTGGAGAGGATGCGTGTTTGGGGCTTGCCCCACAACCAGGCAGAGAACAACAAAAACTGCACTAAAAAGCAGCGCCTGAACTGGTTGGATCGACAGATCAACGTGACATCAGCGACCAAAGCAATCCGTTTGCTCTTAACCCCTGGATTGGGGGTCGTCCACAAGCTTCGAGATTTGTGGACAGGGCACTCAACAAAAACAAGAAGCCCAGCAAAAAAACAATAAGAGCACGCAACGACTTCTTGGGGAGCTTAGGCTCCCCTTGTCGTTTCTACCCTTCTGGCAGGCATCCTGCTACCCGCCTACACCATTCCTTGAGTAAATGCTAGAATCCCCGCCCATCATGCGGCCATTCTCCTATTCTTGGCCGAACATTCCTTCAAACAGTGCATCCCATGCTGAAGAAGCTGTTCCAGTCGTTCCGCCCGCCCGTACCGGGCCCGCACCACAGGCGCACCACGCCTGAGGTGATCAACAAAAGCCAGCACTCGCTGCAACGCCACCAATTCAGCCGCCATGCGGTGAACATCGTGGAACGCCTGCAGAGCGCCGGTTACCAGGCTTACCTGGTCGGTGGCTGTGTCCGCGACCTGATGCTGGGCATCACGCCGAAAGACTTCGACGTCGCCACCAGTGCCACCCCTGAACAGGTCCGTGCCGAGTTCCGCAACGCACGCATCATTGGCCGCCGCTTCAAGCTGGTCCACGTGCATTTCGGACGTGAAATCATCGAAGTCGCAACTTTCCGCGCCCACCATTCGGAAGACGACCAGGGCGACAGCCACCGTTCGTCGCACAATGCCAGTGGCCGCATTCTGCGTGACAACGTGTACGGCACCCTGGAAGAGGACGCGCAACGTCGCGACTTCACCATCAACGCCCTGTACTACGACCCGGTCAGCGAGCGCATCCTCGACTACGCCAACGGCGTGCACGATATCCGCAACCGCTTGCTGCGCCTGATCGGCGACCCTACCCACCGCTATCAGGAAGACCCGGTGCGCATGCTGCGCGCGGTGCGCTTCGCCGCCAAGCTCGACTTCGGCATCGAAAAACACACGGTCCAGCCGATTCGAGAGCTGGCCCCACTGCTGCGCGAAATTCCGCCAGCGCGCCTGTTCGAAGAGAGCCTCAAGCTGTTCCTCTCCGGCCAGGGCGCCATCGTCTTCGAAATGCTGGTCGACCTTCAGTTGTTCGAGCCGCTTTTCCCGGCCAGTTCGCATGCCCTGGACGAGCGCCCGACCTACACCCACACGCTGATCAGCCAAGCGCTGAACAACACCGACCTGCGCGTGAAGCAAGGCAAACCGGTAACCCCGGCCTTCCTCTTCGCCGCGCTGCTGTGGCCAGCCCTGCCGGCCCGCGTGCTGCACCTGCAGAACCAGGGCGTGCCGCCTATCCCGGCCATGAACGGTGCGGCCCACGACCTGATCGCCGAACAATGCGCACGTATCGCCATCCCCAAGCGCTTCACCCTGCCGATCCGCGAGATCTGGGACATGCAGGAGCGCCTGCCACGCCGCAGCGGCAAGCGCGCCGACATGCTGCTGGACAACCCGCGCTTCCGCGCCGGCTACGACTTCCTGCTGCTGCGCGAAAGCGCCGGGGAAGAAACCGACGACCTCGGCCAGTGGTGGACCGACTACCAGGATGCCAACGACAGCGAGCGCCGCGAGATGATCCGCGAACTGGGCAGCCGTGACGAAGGCACCGGCGCCGGCCCGCGCAAACGCAAGCGCAGCGGTGGCAAGCGCAAGCGCAGTGGCGACGAGGCGTTCGAGTGAGTACCCGCGCCTATATCGGCCTGGGCAGCAACCTGGACGCACCTGCCGAGCAGCTGCGCAGCGCCTTGCAGGCCCTCGACCAGGTCGAAGCCACACGCCTGGTGGCGGCCTCGGCCCTGTATACCAGCGATTCGCTGCTGCCCGGCCAGCCGCGCTACACCAACGCCGTCGCCGCCCTGGACACCGCCCTGCCACCGCTGGCCCTGCTCGATGCACTGCAGGCCATCGAGAACGATCAGGGCCGCGTGCGCAAGGAACGCTGGGGCCCGCGCACACTGGACCTGGACATCCTGCTGTTCGGCGACCAGGTGCTCGATGAGCCGCGCCTGAAAGTGCCGCATTACCACATGCATGCCCGGCCTTTTGTGCTGTACCCGCTGGCGGAACTGGTACCGGGCGATTTTCGCCTGGCCGACGGCCGCGCCCTTGCGCAACTGCTTGACGACTGCCCGTTCGTCGGCCTGGAACGCCTGTAAACCGGGCGTTCCAGCCTTGCACACTGGCGCGGTAACGCCAGTAACACCCTGATCGTAACAATGCGGTAACAGGGTGATTGACTTCCCCCACCTCGCTCACGACTATAGGCGTCCCGTGTGGCACCAAAGTGCCGCATACCCGTATTTAGGCCCGGACGGACCTGTGCCCGAACATCACGCGCGATGATGTGCCGCTCCGGAAAATGACTACACGCGTTGAATGCAGTCGTTTCTTACAGCGCCTGAACGAGGAATTTCCTACATGCCTGAAGTAACCCTGACCACCCTCAATGGCCTCAAGGCCAAGGGTGAAAAAATCACCATGCTGACCTGCTACGACGCGACCTTCGCCAAGGCTGCCAGCCAGGCCGGTGTCGAAGTGTTGCTGGTGGGCGACTCGCTGGGCATGGTCCTGCAAGGCCACGACAGCACACTGCCGGTGACCACCGCAGACATGGCCTACCATACAGCCAGCGTTAAACGTGGCAACGACGGTGCGCTGATCCTTGCCGACCTGCCGTTCATGGCGCACGCTACACCAGAGCTGGCCTTTGCCAACAGCGCCACGCTGATGCAGGCCGGCGCCCACATGATCAAGATCGAAGGCGCTGCCTGGCTGGCCGAGACCATCCGCCTGCTGGCCGAGCGTGGCGTGCCAGTATGCGCGCACATGGGCCTGACACCGCAGACTGTCAACGTGATGGGCGGCTACAAGGTCCAGGGCCGCCAGGAAGCCCAGGCCCGGCAGATGCGCGCCGACGCGATCGCCCTGGAACAGGCCGGTGCAGCCATGCTGCTGCTCGAATGCGTGCCCAGCGAACTGGCGGCGGAAATCACCAGTGCCGTATCCATCCCGGTGATCGGCATTGGGGCTGGCAACGGCACCGATGGCCAGGTCCTGGTCCTGCACGACATGCTCGGCCTGTCGCTGAGCGGTCGCGTACCGAAGTTCGTGAAGAACTTCATGCAAGGCCAGCCGGATATCCACAGCGCCCTCGTCGCTTACGTCGAGGCGGTCAAGCAAGTCAGCTTCCCAGGCAGCGAACACGGGTTCAGTGCATGAATACAGTCAAGACCGTCCGTGAACTGCGCGCCGCAGTCGCCCGCGCCCGCGGTGAAGGCAAGCGCATCGGCTTCGTGCCTACCATGGGCAACCTGCACAGCGGCCATGCCGCCCTGGTGACCAAGGCTGCACAGCGCGCCGATTTCGTGGTCGCCAGCATCTTCGTCAACCCGCTGCAGTTCGGCGCCAACGAAGACCTCGACAAGTACCCGCGCACCCTGGCCGCCGACCAGGAGCGCCTGCTCCAGGCTGGCTGCAATCTGCTGTTCGCGCCCAGCGTCGAAGAGATGTACCCCGACGGCATGAGCGTGCAAACCCGCGTCAGCGTACCCCACCTTTCCGAAGGCCTGTGCGGCGCCAGCCGGCCCGGTCATTTCGAAGGCGTAGCCACCGTGGTCAGCAAGCTGTTCAACATGGTCCAGCCCGACCTTGCCGTGTTCGGTGAAAAGGACTTCCAGCAGCTGGCGGTGATCCGCGCCATGGTGCGCGACCTGAACATGCCGATCCAGATCATCGGCGAGCCCACCGTGCGGGCCGAGGACGGCCTGGCGCTGTCGTCGCGTAACGGCTACCTCACGCCGGAGCAGCGTGCTACGGCACCTGCGCTGTACCGCACGCTGCAGCATATCGCTGGAGCCATCCGCCATGGCCAGCGGGACTTTGCCGCACTGGTTGCCGAAGGCAAGGCGCAGTTGACCGCCGCGGGTTTCCGCCCGGATTACCTTGAGGTGCGTCATGCGGTAAGCCTGCGACCCGCGATGATCGATGATCGTGATCTGGTGGTGATTGCGGCGGCTTACCTGGGTAACACACGGTTGATCGACAACCTGTACCTTCATCTGGAAGAGAAGACCGCGTAACGGCCCGGGGCTGCCTTGCAGCCCATTCGCCGGCAAGCCAGCTCCCACCCCGACCGCATCGGCCTCGAGCCATGCGCTATCCCTGTGGGAGCTGGCTTGCCGGCGATGAGGCCAGTACAGGCAATACAAGACAGTTGCTTCCCCCAAATTCCCCCGCCTTACCCATTCCCTGCAAGTGGCCTTTGCCTATAATGGTGCCAGCCTGAACCCGGCAATGAGTGCCGTGTCCAAGGTCTCATCACGCACCAAGGGAACCCCGCGCAATGGCGTATTACCGTACACCCCACGATGTCACGGCCCTGCCCGCCTGGCAGGCGCTTCAGCAACACCGCGACGCCATGCAAGGTTTCAGCATGCGCGAAGCCTTCGCCGCCGATACCAAGCGCTTCGAGCAGTTTTCCTTGAGCTGCTGCGGCCTGTTCCTCGACTACTCGAAAAACCTGATCACCGAACAAAGCCGCGACCTGCTCGTGAACCTGGCCAACGAAGTGGGCCTGCAGGACGCCATCAAGTCGATGTTCAGTGGCGAAATCATCAACGCCTCCGAAGGTCGCCCGGTGCTGCACACCGCCCTGCGCCGGCCGGTAGGCGACAAGCTCAGCGTCAACGGCGTGAACGTCATGCCGGAAGTACACAAGGTACTCAACCAGATCACCGAACTGGTCGGCCGCATTCACGACGGGCTGTGGCGCGGCTACAGCGAAAAACCGATCACCGACGTGGTCAACATCGGCATCGGCGGCTCGTTCCTCGGCCCCGAACTGGTGTCCGAGGCGCTGCTGCCCTACGCCCAGCGCGGCGTGCGCTGCCACTACCTGGCGAACATCGACGGCAGTGAGTTCCACGAGCTGTCGGCCAACCTGCGCGCCGAAACCACCCTGTTCATCGTCTCGTCGAAGTCGTTCAACACCCTCGAGACCTTGAAGAACGCAATGGCCGCGCGTACCTGGTACCTGGCCCAGGGCGGCTCGGAAGCCGAGCTGTATCGCCACTTCATCGCCGTTTCCAGTAACAAGGCCGCCGCCGTGGCCTTCGGCATCCGCGAAGAAAACATCTTCCCGATGTGGGACTGGGTGGGCGGGCGCTACTCGCTGTGGTCGGCCATCGGCCTGCCGATCGCCCTGGCCATCGGTACCGCCAACTTCAAGGAACTGCTGTCCGGTGCCTACACCATGGACCAGCACTTCCAGACCGCGCCGTTCGACAAGAACATGCCGGTGCTGCTGGCCCTGCTGGGCGTGTGGTACGGCAACTTCTGGGGCGCCCAGAGTCACGCGATCCTGCCGTACGACCACTACCTGCGCAACATCACCAAGCACCTGCAACAGCTGGACATGGAGTCCAACGGCAAGAGCGTGCTGCAGGACGGCACCCCGGTGAAGACCGACACCGGTCCGGTTATCTGGGGCGGCGTCGGCTGCAACGGCCAGCATGCCTACCACCAGCTGCTGCACCAGGGCACTCAGCTGATTCCGGCCGACTTCATCGTGCCGGTGGTGAGCTTCAACCCGGTGGCCGACCATCATCAGTGGCTGTACGCCAACTGCCTGTCGCAGAGCCAGGCGCTGATGTTGGGCAAAACCCGCGAGGAAGCCGAGGCAGAGCTGCGTGGCAAAGGCCTGAACGAAGCGGACATCGAAAAGCTGGCCCCGCACAAGGTGATCCCGGGCAACCGCCCGAGCAACACCCTGGTGGTGGAACGCATCAGCCCGCGCCGCCTGGGCGCGCTGGTGGCGATGTACGAGCACAAGGTGTTCGTGCAGAGCGTGATCTGGGGCATCAACGCTTTCGACCAGTGGGGCGTGGAGCTGGGCAAAGAATTGGGCAAGGGCGTTTACCAACGCCTGGTCGGCAGCCTGGAAGACAGCGCCGAAGATGGTTCCACCCAAGGCCTGATCAACTACTTCCGCGGCCGTCACCGCGGTTGATCTGAAACCTTCGCCAACTTCTTCGCGGGCTCGCCCGCGAAGAGGCCGGCTCAGGTTGAACACCTCTCCCAGCTACACTGTCCTATCGAATAGCCGTTGCAGTCCATCGCCCCTTACAAGAGCAGGACCACCCGCCATGTTCGATATCCGCAACTACCCCCAGGCCCTGGCCGTCAGCCAGTCCGCCGCCCTCACCCCCGACGAGTACCGCCGCCTCTACCGCCAGTCGGTGGATGACCCCGACACCTTCTGGGCCGAACAGGCCAAGCGCCTGGAATGGATCAAACCCTGGTCGAGCGTGCAGCAATGCGACCTGAAGACCGGCAGCGCCCGCTGGTTCGACGGCGCCCAGCTCAACGTCAGCTACAACTGCATCGACCGCCACCTGGCCCGACGCGGCGAACAGACCGCCCTGCTGTGGGAAGGCGATGACCCCAAGGATTCCAAGGCCATCACCTACCGCGAACTGCACCGCCAGGTCTGCCGCCTGGCCAATGCACTGAAAGCACGCGGGGTGAAGAAAGGCGACAGGGTGTGCATCTACATGCCGATGATCCCCGAGGCCGCCTTCGCCATGCTTGCCTGCACCCGCATCGGTGCCATCCACTCGGTGGTGTTCGGCGGCTTCTCGCCCGATGCCTTGCGCGACCGTATCCTCGATGCCGACTGCCGTACGGTGATCACCGCCGATGAAGGTGTGCGCGGCGGCAAACGCATCCCACTGAAACAGAACGTCGACAAGGCCCTGGCCAGCTGCCCCGCGGTCAGCAGCGTATTCGTGGTGCGCCGTACCGGCGGCGATGTCGTCTGGGCCGAAGGCCGTGACCTCTGGTACCACGAGGCAACGGAAAAAGCCGGCGACGACTGCGTTCCCGAGCCGATGGGTGCAGAAGACCCGCTGTTCATCCTCTACACCTCCGGCAGCACCGGCAAACCCAAAGGCGTGCTGCACACTACCGGCGGCTACCTGCTGCAGGCCACCCTCACCTTCAAGGTGGTGTTCGACTACCGTGATGGCGAGGTGTTCTGGTGCACCGCCGATGTCGGCTGGGTGACCGGCCACAGCTACATCGTCTATGGTCCGCTGGCCAATGGCGCGATCTCGCTGATGTTCGAAGGCGTGCCCAACTACCCGGACACCTCGCGCTTCTGGCAAGTGGTGGACAAACACAAGGTGAACATCTTCTACACCGCCCCGACCGCCCTGCGCGCGCTGATGCGCGAGGGCTCCGCGCCGCTGCAGAGTACTTCACGCCAGAGCCTGCGCCTGCTGGGCAGCGTCGGCGAGCCGATCAACCCGGAAGCCTGGGAGTGGTATTTCGAAGAAGTCGGGCAAAAGCGCTGCCCCATCGTCGATACCTGGTGGCAGACCGAGACAGGCGGCATCATGCTCACCCCGCTGCCCGGCTCGCAGTCGCTCAAGCCCGGCTGTGCCACCCAGCCCATGTTCGGCGTACAACCAGTGCTGCTGGACGAAAAGGGCAAGCTCATCGAGGGCCCCGGTGCCGGCCTGCTGGCGATCAAGGCCAGCTGGCCCGGGCAGATCCGAAGTGTCTATGGCGACCATCAGCGCATGGTCGACACCTACTTCAAGCCGATGCCCGGCTATTACTTCACCGGCGACGGTGCCCGCCGCGATGCCGATGGAGACTACTGGATCACCGGGCGTATCGATGACGTGATCAACGTTTCCGGTCACCGTATCGGTACCGCCGAAGTGGAAAGCGCGCTGGTGCTGCATGACAGCGTTGCCGAAGCGGCGGTGGTCGGTTACCCCCACGACCTCAAGGGCCAAGGCGTTTACGCTTTCGTCACACCGATGAATGGTGTAACGCCGGACGACGCGCTCAAGGCCGAGCTACTGGCCCTGGTCAGCAAGGAAATCGGCAGTTTCGCCAAACCCGAGCTGATCCAGTGGGCTCCGGCGCTGCCCAAGACACGCTCAGGCAAGATCATGCGGCGTATACTGCGCAAGATCGCCTGCAACGAACTCGACAACCTGGGCGATACCTCGACCCTGGCCGACCCCAGCGTGGTGCAGGGCCTGATCGACAAACGCCTCAACCAGTAACCGGCGGCCGTTGCCCATGGCCGCCCTGAACCACAGGTCGCCATGGAAGCCCTTCGCCGCCGCATCGAAACCCAGGTCATGAGCCTTACAGGGCTGGCCCTCGGCCAGCTCGACCTGGAATCGCCCAAAGGCGACCCCGGCCTGTTCGGCCCGCACAGCATCAGCTGGCGGGTACATGGCGACTTCCCGAGCATGCTGGTCGGTGGCATCAGTGCCCTCATGCTGCAGTTGCTGCACCCACTGGCCCTGGCCGGGGTGTGGGACCATTCCAACTTCCGTGAAGACCTGCTCGGCCGCCTGCGCCGCACCAGCCAATTCATCTCCGGCACCACCTTCGGCGCCACCCGCGATGCCGAGTGGCTGATCGACAAGGTGCGCACCATCCACCTGCAGGTGACAGGCACCGCGCCGGATGGCCGCCCATATGCGGCCAGCGACCCTGACCTGCTGACCTGGGTGCACGTGGCGGAAGTCAGCAGCTTTCTCGCCGCCCACCTGCGTTACCGCAACCCGCAACTAGCGCGCGCCGAGCAGGATGCCTACTACGCAGAGATCGCATTGATTGCCGAGCGCCTTGGCGCCCGCGACGTGCCGCGCTCGTGCCAGCAGGTCGAGGACTATCTGCAGCACATGCGCCCACAGTTGCACTGCGACGCCCGCAGCCATGAGGTGGTCGGCATCCTGCTCGATGCCCCCGCCCCCAGCCGCCTGGCACAGCCGGTGGGCAAGCTGATGCTACACGCCGGCATCGACCTGCTGCCGGCCTGGGCCCAGACCATGCTCGGGCTACAGCACGGTCCGTTGCAGCGGCGCATGATCCGCCTGGGCCTGCAACGCACTGCGCCAGTACTGCGCTGGGCGATGCGCGACGGCTCGGCGCACCGGGCCAAACGGCGCATGGGTATCGAATGAGGTCAACTGGTCGCCTCAGCGGAACTGATTTAACGTGCCATACTCCAAGCTCTCCTGCTTAGACAGACGAAGCGACACATGTACAAAGGATTGACTCGCGCCGCTGGCGCACTGCTGGCCCTGGTAGCCCTCTACAGCCTTCTTGGCTTTTTCGTTCTCCCCGGTGTCGCGCTGCGCATCGCCAACCAACAGTTGGCCCAGTACGCAACCGTGCCTGCCCACCTCGATCGGATCGAACTCAACCCCTTCAGCCTCGAGCTGACACTGTGGGGCCTGCAGATCGGCGAGCCTGGCAAGGAGCAGGTCGGCTTCGACCGGCTGTACGCCAATCTTTCGCTCGACAGTCTATGGAGCGGTGCCCTGCACCTGGACGCAGTGGAACTGGTCAAACCGCGCAACGAAGTGCTGTTCGCCAAGGACGGTACTCTCAACCTGACCCGCCTGTTCAAACTGCCAGCCAGCGAAGCCAAGCCTGACGAGCCACCCAGCGACCCGTTCCCGCTACGCATCGGCAGCATCAAGCTCAGCGATGGTTACCTGCACTTCGAGGACCTGCGCCCGAGCGAGCCGATCGAGTTCCTCTACGACAACATGAACCTGGAGCTGAAAAACCTCAGCACCCTGCCCAACGACAATGCCGACATGACCCTGGTGGCCATCGGCCCCAACGGCGGGCGCATCGACTGGAAAGGCACCCTTAGCCTGGCGCCAATCGCCTCTGAAGGCACACTGAAGATCACCGAAGGCAAGATGAAGGCATTCTGGCCCTATGTGCGCGATGCCGTGCCACTGGTGCTGGAAGACGGCGTGGTCAGCCTCGACACCCACTACAAGCTCAACCTCGCCAAGCAGACCGAACTGTTGCTGGACAACGCGTCGGTGCGCATCGCCCCGTTTGCCATCAAGGCCCCGGATGGCCGCCCGCTGGCACGCCTGGCCAGCCTGGAAGTAAGCGAAACCTCGGTCGATCTGGTCAAGCAGCTGGTCACCGTGGGCAAGATCCGCAGCGAAAAACTGGAAACCTGGGCCGCGCTGGAAAAGGACGGCCAGCTCGACTGGCAGAAACTGTTCGCCAGCCAGCCGGCCAAGGCTACGCCGAAGGAAAAGGCCGAACCGGCCGCCGCCGAGCCCACGCCCGAACAGCAAGCCGCCAAGGAGCCGAGCAAACCCTGGCAGGTGCTGCTCAAGGACGTGCAACTGCGTAACTACCTGGTGCACCTGGCAGACCGTACTCAGAAGGAGCCGGTGGCCCTCGACGTCGGCCCGCTCAACGCCGACCTGCAAGGTTTCGACAGTCTCAACAAGTCGCCCTTCAACCTCAAGCTCGATACCGGCGTGGGCAAGCAAGGCAAGCTTCAGGCGGCCGGCCAGGTCAACCTGGCGCCCATCTGGGCCAAGCTGGACGTGAGCACCCGCGATATCGACCTGCGAGTGGCCCAGGCCTATATCAGCCCGTTCATCCTGCTGGAGCTGCGCAGCGGCATGCTCGCCAGCGACCTCAAGGTCGACCTGAAGAACACCGCACCACTGGCCTTCAGTGTCACCGGCAAGGCACAGGTCAGCCAGCTGCACACCCTCGACACCATCAAGAGCCGTGACTTCGTCAAATGGCAACAGGTGAACGTCGACGGCCTGTCCTACGTGCACGGCGATGCGCTGTCGATCGACAAAGTGACCCTGCTGCAACCCTATGCGCGTTTCATCATCAACGAAGACCGCACGACCAACATCAACGACCTGCTGATCCCGCAGCCGGCCGGCGCCCCGGCGACCAGCCAGTCCAAGCCGGCCTCCGCCGGCAACGACAAGCCGCTAGGCATCCACATCGGCCAGATCGACATCAACGACGGCTCGGCCAACTTCGCCGACCTGTCCCTCACCCCCAACTTCGCCACGGCCATCCAGCAGCTGAGCGGCCGGATCGGCACCATCGACAATCGCAAGCCGGTGCCGGCCAAGGTCGACGTCAAGGGTAAGGTCGACCGCTACGCGCCGGTCACCATCAAAGGCGCCCTCAACCCGTTCAACCCGCTGGCCAGCCTGGATATCGCCACCAGCTTCAAGCGGGTCGAGCTGACCACACTCACACCCTACTCCGGCAAGTTCGCCGGCTTCCGTATCCGCAAGGGCCGGCTCAACCTCGACCTGCATTACCTGATCACCAATGGCCAGCTGAAGGCCGAGAACAAGGTGGTGGTTGAGCAGTTGCAGTTGGGCGAGAAGGTCGACAGCCCGGACGCAGTGGACCTCCCTATCCGCCTGGCGGTGGCACTGCTGAAGGATACCGAAGGCAAGATCTCGATCGAGCTGCCAGTATCTGGAGACCTCAACAACCCGCAGTTCAGCGTGATGCCGATCGTCTGGCAAACCCTGCGCAACCTGGTGTTGCGTGCGGCGCAAGCGCCGTTCAAGTTCATTGGCGGGCTAGTTGCCGGCGGTGGCTCGGAAGATCTGGGCAATGTGTCCTTCGCCCCGGGCTCCAGCGAGCTTAGTGGCGACGCCCAGGCATCGTTGGACAAATTGGCGTCGGCCCTGAAGGAACGCCCGGAGCTGCGCCTGGAAATCGAAGGCACCAGCGCCCAGGCCAGCGACGGCCCGCTGATCGCCCAGCAGCGCCTGGAGCGTGAGTACCAGGCCACCTGGTACAAGATCCTGCAGCGCCGCGGTGACAAGGTGCCGGCCAATGCCTCGATGCTGGTGGTCGACGACAGCGAAAAACCGGCGATGCTCGAAGGCATCTACCGTAACCGCCTGAAGCAACAGCCGCCTGCGGAATGGGAGCAACTGGGCCGCGACGAGCGCACCGCCAAGCTGCGCGAGGCGGTGATCAAGTCCTGGGCCGAAAGTACTGCGCTGCTGCGCACACTTGGCCAGGAGCGGGCCAGCAGCATCAAGGATTACCTGGTAGACAAAGGCCAGCTGGAAGATGACCGGGTGTACTTCATCGATACCAGTCTGGGCCAGGCCGAGAGCGATGGTCGGGTGGTGACGCCGATGCATCTGGATGCCGAATAACTTCTACTAGCAGGTCTGGCCTCTTCGCGGGCTTGCCCGCTCCCACAGGTACTGCACAGGCCTTGAACTGTGTACGGTCCTTGTGGGAGCGGGCAAGCCCGCGAAGAGGCCGGTACAGGCTTCACACCAACCGCTGCCCCGACACCGCCGGGTGGTACAACGGCTGCACCTTGTTCCCTGCCGGGTCCAGCAGGTGGAAGCTGCGCGCCCCGTCACCATGGTTGAACGGCCGGTCCAGCAGGGTCACGCCATGGGCCTTGAAATACTGGTACCAGGCCTCCAGCTCCTCCACGCTATCGACGATGAACCCATAGTGGTCCAGGGTCTGCAAACCATTGGCCGCCCCTGCCCCGCGCCCCAGCGACAGGTTGTCGTTACCACAAGTGAGATATACCAGGTCTTCGTTGGCGCGGTTCAGCACCTCCATGCCCAGCACATCGACGTAGAAGCGTTCGCACTCCTCCAGGTTGGGCACCAACAAGGCAATATGGCGCAGGCCGTTCAGGCGACCAGGGCGTGCAGGCAATTCGGACATTGGCGAAGCTCCATTTTTGTATACAATTCAGTTGAGAATTTAAAACAAAAGGAGAGCCTTGTGTATAGCCTGTTCATCAAGACCCGAGTGAAGCCCGGTTGCGCCGAGGATTTTCTCACTGCGATCAAGGTCAATGCCGCAGCCTCTCAGTCGCCACTGAACCTGGTTGCCTGGCATTCGATGTGTCGCAAGACCGGGTCGACCCGGAGTTGATCTACCTGTACGAGATCTACCGCGACGATGCAGCCTATGAAGCGCATACCCAGACCGCGCACTTTCGCGATAGCCGGCCATTGGTCGAGCCGCTGATCGTCGAGCAAGAATGCTTCGAGAGTGATGTGATCGCGCGTAACCCGGTGTACTAGCCGCCAATGAAAAGCCCCGGCAAATAGCCGGGGCTCGGAGCGAAGGTGGCCAAATCCGTTTGGCCGACGGGACATTCCTTATTCGGCTTTCAGGCCGTCAGACATGACGCTTTTTACGCCTTTGATGTTCTTGGTGATGCGTACTGCTTCTTCTTTCTGGGATTGAGTGATCGCCACGTCAGACGACAGCGAGACGACGCCTTGGCTGGTCTCGACTTTGATGTCGCTGCCTGGAATACCTTTTTCAGTCAGCAGGTCCGCTTTCACCTTGGTAGTGATCCAGGTGTCGGAACCTTCCTGCTTGGCGTTATCCACGGTGTTGGCAGCCAACATGACTGGAGCCTGGGTTGGCTCCGCAGCGAATGCGCCGTTAGCCATGGTCAGGGTCAGGGCGGTAGCAGTAGCGGCAGCAATGGCGAACTTCTTCATGTGAGTCACTCCTGTTTTTCGAAAGGTCTGCGCCGTATGTCCTGGCGTCAGATATGGAGGTAGTTGCATGCGCTGTGCCAGCTTTTCCGTCTCGCTTGTTTCCTTTCAAATCAATAAGTTAGCGAAAAACCAGCATTCCCGTCGTCGTGCATTTTGCAATCTGCACGGTAAACCTGCATGCAAGATGCAAGTCCGCAAAAGGTTCCCTTTCGCCCATGAAAAAAGGGCCCCGAAGGGCCCTTTTCCTGTTGCGTGGCGGTCGCTTAGACGCCCGAGGCCTTCGCCGCGGCAACGTCCTTGATCGACAGCTTGATACGGCCGCGGTTATCCACGTCCAGTACCAGTACTTCGACTTCCTGGCCTTCTTTCAGGATGTCGGTGACTTTCTCGACGCGAGCATCGCTCAGCATGGAGATGTGCACCAGGCCGTCCTTGCCAGGCAGGATGTTTACGAACGCACCGAAGTCGACGATGCGCTCGACCTTGCCGACGTAGATCTTGCCGATCTCGGCTTCGGCGGTAATGCCCAGGATGCGTTGCTTGGCAGCATCTGCCGCTTCCTTGGTTTCGCCGAAGATCTTGATCGAGCCATCGTCTTCGATGTCGATCGAAGCCTTGGTCTCTTCGCAGATGGCGCGAATGGTGGCGCCGCCTTTACCGATGACGTCACGGATCTTGTCGGTGTCGATCTTCATCGCGATCATGGTCGGGGCGTTGGCCGACAGCTCGCTACGCGACTGGGCGATGATCTGGTTCATCTGGCCGAGGATATTCAGGCGCGCTTCCAGGGCCTGGCCCAGGGCGATCTCCATGATCTCTTCGGTGATACCGTTGATCTTGATGTCCATCTGCAGCGCGGTAACACCCTTGGCGGTACCGGCTACCTTGAAGTCCATGTCGCCCAGGTGGTCTTCGTCACCCAGGATGTCGGTCAGGACGGCGAACTTGTCACCTTCCTTGACCAGGCCCATGGCGATACCGGCAACCGGTGCCTTCATCGGTACACCAGCGTCCATCAGGGCCAGGGAAGCACCACAGACCGAAGCCATGGAGCTGGAACCATTGGATTCGGTGATTTCCGATACCACGCGGATGGTGTACGGGAACTCGCTGTCGCTCGGCAGCATGGCCTGCACGCCACGACGGGCCAGGCGGCCGTGGCCGATTTCACGACGGCCAGCGCCGCCCATGCGACCGCACTCACCCACCGAGAATGGCGGGAAGTTGTAGTGCAGCATGAACGGGTCTTTTTTCTCGCCTTCCAGGGTGTCCAGCAGCTGGGCGTCACGGGCAGTACCCAGGGTCGCAACGACCAGGGCCTGGGTTTCGCCACGGGTGAACAGCGCCGAACCGTGAGTCTTTGGCAAGACGCCGACTTCGATGTTCAGCGGGCGCACGGTGCGGGTGTCACGGCCGTCGATACGCGGTTTGCCGTTGACGATGTTCTCACGGACGGTGCGGTATTCCAGCTCGCCGAAGATTTCCTTGATGGCGCCGGCGGACGGGCCGGTCTCTTCGTTGCTCAGACGGGCAACAGCCTCGTCGCGCAGCTGGCCCAGGCGATTGTAGCGGTCAGCCTTCTGGGTGATGGTGTAGGCCTGCGAAACGGCTTCGCCGAACTCGGCGCGTACCAGGTTCATCAGCTCGACGTTGGCCGGGGCTGGCTGCCAGTCCCAGGTCGGCTTGCCGGCTTCGGCAGCCAGTTCCTTGACGGCCTGGATCACGGCCTGGAATTCGTCGTGGGCGAACAGCACGGCGCCCAGCATCTGGTCTTCGGTCAGCTCTTTGGCTTCCGACTCAACCATCAGTACAGCCGATTCGGTACCGGCAACGACCATGTCCAGGCTCGAGGCAGCCAGTTGCTCGTAGGTCGGGTTCAGCAGGTAGCCGGTGCTTTCGTGGAAGGCAACGCGAGCGGCGCCGATCGGGCCTTCGAAAGGAATGCCGGAGATGGCCAGGGCGGCCGAGGTACCGATCATCGCAGCGATGTCCGGGTCGGTCTTCTTGCTGGTGGAAACCACGGTGCAGACAACCTGCACTTCGTTCATGAAGCCTTCCGGGAACAGCGGACGGATCGGACGGTCGATCAGGCGCGAGGTCAGGGTCTCTTTCTCGGAAGGACGGCCTTCACGCTTGAAGAAGCCACCCGGGATCTTGCCGGCGGCGTAGGTCTTTTCCTGGTAGTGGACCGACAGCGGGAAGAAGCCCTTGCCTGGATCGGCCTGTTTGGCACCGACCACGGTCACCAGCACGGTGACGTCGTTGTCGACGGTAACCAGCACGGCGCCGGTTGCCTGACGGGCAATACGGCCCGTTTCGAGAGTAACGGTCGACTGACCGAACTGGAATGTCTTGATTACCGGGTTCACGGTTTCCTACCTTTTTTCAGTGGCTCTGGGGGAACTGGTTTCTTGCGAATTCTTGGGCAGAACGGGGAATCGGCCCCATTGACCGTCCAGATACAACACGAGGCTGGGAGCCTGGCACCAAGCGGAAAATCCGCTCAGCATTGCCAGGCTGCCAACCTCGGAGATACGCGTGGCGTGTCCAACGGCAGCACTGCAAAACAGCCCTGCCGAAGCCTGCGACACGCCATGCACACCACTGGCCAGGCCGCTATTAGCGACGCAGACCCAGGCGACCGATCAGGGCGCTGTAACGAGTGGTGTCTTTGCCCTTCAGGTAGTCCAGCAGCTTACGACGCTGGTTGACCATACGGATCAGACCACGACGGGAGTGGTGGTCTTTATCGTTGGCCTTGAAGTGGCCTTGCAGCTTGTTGATGTTGGCGGTCAGCAGAGCAACCTGCACTTCCGGGCTACCGGTATCGCCGGCGGCTTGCTGGTATTCGGCAACGATCTGAGCTTTTTCTTCAACGCTGAGGGCCATTTGGCTTCTCCTGATAACGGATCCCGCATGCGGGGTCCAATAGGCCAGGGACAAATCCCTGTATTAATAAAAAAGGTGTGACCGTGCCTACTGACAGCCACCCTTGGTGCCGTGGGGCCTGGCAATTGCCCGACCCCGCGGTTTCGGTCATTCCGACCGAATCAGCCGACGCGGCGCAATGCGCCCGTCTTCGCTCACTTCACCGATACCGATGAAGCGCGCATTGTGATCCTGTACCCGGACCATGCCAAATTGCGGCGCGTCCGGCGCGCGTACCGCCTGCCCATGCAGCCAGTAAAACGCACTGTGCTCGGACAGGCACACCAGTGGCCAGTCCTGCAGGCCGCTGTCCGAAGGCATCAGGAAGCGGTCGAGCGCTTCGTTGCCACCTTCGGCGTGGGCCTGTTCGAGTTCCTCGAGGGTGACCGTCTGTGCCAGCGCGAAAGGCCCGGCCTGGGTCCTGCGCAGCTCGGCGACATAGGCGCCACAGCCAAGGGCCTCACCGATATCCTCCACCAGGGTGCGGATATAGGTGCCTTTGCTGCATCCTACGCTCAGCCTTGCACGGGTGCCTTCGCACTCGAGCAACTCCAAGCGGCCAATAGTAACAGAACGCGCCTCGCGCTCCACTACCTCTCCTGCACGTGCCAGCTTGTAAAGCGGCTGGCCATCACGCTTGAGCGCCGAGTACATCGGCGGTATCTGGCTGATCTGGCCACGAAAACGCGGCAGCAGGGCCTCGATGTCGGCGCGACCAACGGTCACCTCACGGGTCTGCAGCACTTCACCTTCGGCATCGCCGGTGTTGGTAGTCTGCCCCATCTGCATGACCGTTTCGTAGCCCTTGTCGGAATCGAGCAGGTACTGCGAAAACTTGGTCGCTTCGCCAAAGCACAGCGGCAGCACGCCGGTTGCCAGCGGATCGAGGCTGCCGGTGTGACCGGCCTTTTCCGCATTGAGCAGCCAGCGCACCTTTTGCAGGGCGGCGTTGGAGGTGAAGCCCAGCGGCTTGTCGAGCAGGATGATGCCGCTGACGTTGCGGCGGATACGTTTGACCTGGGCCACCGCTTACTCCTCGGCGTCCAGCTTGTCGGCATCCTTGTGCAGACGGTCTTCGGCGACCGCGCGCTCGATCAGTGCCGACAGGTGGGCACCACGGCTGACGCTTTCGTCGAAGTGGAAGTGCAGTTGCGGCACGCTGCGCAGTTGCATCACACGGCCCAGGTGCAGGCGCAGGAAGCTCGCGGCGCTGGTCAGGGCCTTGAGGGTCTGCGGTACGGCGTCGGCGCCGTCCTGGCCCATCACGGTGATGAACACCTTGGCGTGGCCAAGATCACGGCTGACATCGACGGCAGTGATGGTCACCAGGCCGACGCGCGGGTCTTTGACTTCACGGCGGATCAGCTCCGACAGCTCGCGCTGCATCTGGTCGCCGATGCGTTGGGTACGGCTATATTCTTTTGCCATTCTTGCTACCTGTAACTTAAAGCGGCAAACGCCCGGTCAGGCTGAAGCCTGACCGGGCGCTACCTACTGAGGCGCTGCCCACCGCCCTGCGGCGGGGGCTGGCGCCCTGCTCACCCTTAAAGGGTACGAGCAACCTGGACTTTCTCGAAGACTTCGATCTTGTCGCCGACCTTGACGTCGTTGTAGCTCTTCACGCCAATACCGCACTCCATGCCGTTACGTACTTCGGAGGCGTCGTCCTTGAAGCGACGCAGCGACTCCAGCTCGCCTTCGAAGATCACAACGTCTTCGCGCAGTACGCGGATCGGACGGTTGCGGTACACGGTACCCTCGATGACCATACAGCCAGCGATGGCGCCGAACTTCGGCGAACGGAACACGTCACGTACTTCGGCGACACCCAGGATGTTCTCGCGAACATCGCTGCCGAGCATGCCGGTCAGGGCCTTCTTGACGTCTTCGATGATGTCGTAGATCACGTTGTAGTAACGCATATCCAGACCTTCCTGCTCGACGATCTTGCGCGCGCCGGCATCGGCACGCACGTTGAAGCCGAACAGTACTGCATTCGAAGCCAGCGCCAGGTTGGCGTCGCTTTCGGTGATACCACCGACGCCGCCACCGATCACGCGCACCTGAACTTCGTCGTTGCCCAGGCCCGACAGCGAACCCTGCAGTGCTTCCAGGGAACCACGCACGTCGGTCTTGAGGACGATGTTGAGGGTCTTCTTCTCTTCCTGACCCATGGTCTCGAAGATGTTTTCCAGCTTGCCGGCGTGAGCACGGGCCAGCTTGACCTCGCGGTACTTGCCTTGACGGAACAGGGCAACTTCACGGGCCTTCTTCTCGTCGGCAACCACGGACAGCTCGTCACCGGCTTCCGGGGTACCGTCCAGGCCGAGGATTTCGACCGGGATCGAAGGGCCGGCTTCCTTCACAGGCTTGCCGTTCTCGTCGAGCATGGCGCGCACGCGGCCATAGTTGGATCCGCACAGGACCATGTCGCCCTGACGCAGGGTACCGTCCTGAACCAGGATGGTCGCCACCGGGCCACGGCCCTTGTCCAGGCGAGATTCGACAACCACACCACGACCTGGAGCGGTCGGGGTAGCGGTCAGTTCCAGGATCTCGGCCTGCAGCAGTACAGCCTCGAGCAGTTCGTCGACGCCGGTACCCATCTTGGCCGAAACCTTGACGAACGGAGTATCACCACCCCAGTCCTCGGAGGTCACGCCTTCGACAGCAAGCTCGTTGCGGATGCGATCGATATCGGCACCCGGCTTGTCGATCTTGTTCACTGCAACCACCAGCGGAACGCCAGCTGCCTTGGCATGCTGAACGGCTTCGCGGGTTTGCGGCATCACGCCGTCGTCCGCCGCCACCACCAGGATGACGATGTCGGTAGCCTTGGCACCACGGGCACGCATTGCGGTGAACGCAGCGTGGCCTGGGGTATCGAGGAAGGTGACCATGCCGCGGTCGGTTTCCACGTGGTAGGCACCGATGTGCTGGGTAATACCACCGGCTTCGCCAGCGGCAACCTTGGCACGACGGATGTAGTCGAGCAGCGAGGTCTTACCGTGGTCAACGTGACCCATGACGGTAACGACCGGCGCACGCGATTCGACTTCACCTTCGAACTTCAGCGATTCGGCCAGGGAGTCTTCCAGGGCGGTATCGCTGACCAGGGTCACTTTGTGGCCCAGTTCTTCGGCGACCAGCTGAGCGGTTTCCTGGTCGAGCACCTGGTTGATGGTGACCGGGGTACCCAGCTTGAACATGAACTTGACCACTTCAGCGGCCTTGACCGACATCTGTTGGGCCAGTTCCGAGACGGTGATGGTCTCGCCGATGGTCACGTCACGGATGACTGGACCGGTCGGGTTCTGGAAGCCGTGCTGGTTGCGCTTCTTCAGCTTGCTCTTGCCACCGCGGCCACGGCGTACGCCATCGCTCTCTTCATCGGTGGTGCGCGGCGCGGCACGAGGAGTAGGAGCCTTTTCCTTCTCCTTGACCTTGACCTTGATCGACACGCGCGGGGCCTCGCCACGACGCTCGCCACCACGACGGTCTTCGTCACGGGTGCGGCCTTCGTTGCGACGAGCTTCGTCCTTCTTGCGCTCGGCAGCACGGGCTGCGGCGTCTTCGGACGCCGGGGCGTCGGCAACTACCGGGGCCGGGGCAGCGGCAGGTGCCGCCTCTGGCTTGGCGGCAGGCGCAGGGGCTGCAGCAGCGGTTTCGGCGGCCTGACGGCGAGCCTGCTCTTCGTTGCGCTGGCGAACTTCGGCCTCGACCTTCTCGCGAGCGGCGTTTTCAGCCGCGCGGCGCTCTTCCAGCTCACGCTTCTGCTCAGCCTGGATTTCTTCCGGGCTGCGCTGCACGAATACTTTCTTCTTGCGTACTTCTACGCTGATGCTCTTGCTACCGGCGACACGCAGGGTGCTGGTGGTTTTGCGCTGCAAGGTAATCTTGCGAGGCTCTTCCGCCTTGCTCTTGTGGCTGCTCTTCAAATGAGTCAGCAAGGTCTGCTTCTCATTGTCGGTCACTACCTGACCGGCGTCGGTGTGCGGCAGACCTGCCTCACGCATCTGCTGCAGCAGGCGCTCTACCGGTGCCTCGACCTCTTGGGCCAGTTCTTTCACCGTGACTTGCGTCATGCACTTCTCTCCTCAGGCCGCGCCTAATTACTCGAACCAGTGGGCTCGGGCGGCCATGATCAACTTGCCGGCACGCTCTTCGTCGATGCCGTCGATGTCGAGCAGATCGTCGATCGACTGCTCGGCCAGGTCTTCGCGGTTAACCACGCCGCGCACCGCCAGTTCCGCCGCCAGGTCCTTGTCCATACCCTCGAGGGAGAGCAGGTCGTCAGCCGGATGGGCGTCTGCCAGTTTTTCTTCGGTAGCGATGGCCTTGGTCAACAAACGGTCCTTGGCTCGAGCGCGGAGCTCGTTGACGATATCTTCGTCAAAGCCATCGATGTTGAGCATTTCTTCCAACGGTACGTAGGCAATTTCTTCGAGGCTGGTGAAGCCTTCGTCGACCAGCACTTGGGCCAGCTCCTCGTCGACTTCCAGTTCATCGATGAAATTGCGCAGGATGTCACCGGTTTCGGCCTGCTGCTTGGCCTGGATGTCCTTCTCGGTCATCACGTTCAGGGTCCAGCCGGTCAGCTGACTGGCCAGGCGAACGTTCTGACCGCCACGACCAATGGCCTGGGCCAGGTTGTCCTCGGCAACGGCGATGTCCATGGCATGGGCATCTTCATCAACGATGATCGCCGCGACTTCAGCCGGCGACATGGCGTTGATGACGAACTGCGCCGGGTTATCGTCCCACAGGACGATATCCACACGCTCACCACCCAACTCCCCGGATACGGCCTGGACGCGCGAACCACGCATGCCGATACAGGCGCCTTGCGGGTCGATGCGCTTGTCCTTGGAGCGGACGGCGATCTTGGCTCGCGAACCCGGATCACGGGATGCAGCCATGACTTCGATGAGGCCCTCGGCAATTTCCGGCACTTCGATGCGGAAAAGCTCGATCAGCATCTGTGGCGCGGTGCGCGACAGGATCAGCTGTGGGCCACGGTTCTCGGTGCGAATTTCCTTGAGCAGCGCACGCAGGCGCACGCCAACACGGAAGGTCTCGCGCGGAATGATGTCTTCGCGGGCCAGCAGGGCCTCGGCGTTGTTGCCCAGGTCAACGATGACGTTGTCGCGGGTAACCTTTTTGACGGTACCGGAGATGATCTCGCCAACGCGCTCGCGGTAGGCATCGACCACCTGGGCACGCTCGGCCTCACGGACCTTCTGCACGATGACCTGCTTGGCGGTCTGGGCGGCAATACGACCGAATTCGATGGACTCGATCTTCTCTTCGATCACGTCACCAACCTTGGCTTCAGGGTGGGTTTCGTGAATCTTGCTCAACCAGGTCTCGATCGCCGGATCATCAAGATCGGCTTCGTCGACCACGGTCCAGCGACGGAAGGTCTCGTAGCTACCGGTGTGGCGGTTGATTTCCACACGCAGGTCGACTTCGTCTTCAAAACGTTTTTTGGTTGCAGTGGCCAGTGCCACTTCCAGCGCTTCGAAAATGACGCCGGGCGGTACACCTTTTTCGTTGGATACCGATTCAACAACCAGCAGTACTTCTTTGCTCATCGTACGCCTCGCCTTGCGCAAGCCATTGGGCCCGGATAGTCCGCCGGGCCCGGCACGTCTCAGTCAAAACTGGGAATAATATTGGCCTTGTCGATCGAGTCGATCGGCAACAGGAATTCTTGATTGTCCACCTGGACCACCACATCCTGCTCCTCCACACCGCGGAGAAGGCCCTGGAAGTTACGACGACCCTCGAAGGGTGAGCGCAGCTTGATCTTCACTTGTTCGCCGGCATGCGAGGCAAACTGTTCCAGAGTGAACAGTGGGCGATCCATGCCTGGAGAAGACACCTCGAGGGTGTATTCACTGCTGATCGGATCTTCCACATCGAGAATTGCGCTGGCCTGACGGCTGACCGCTTCGCAGTCGTCCACCAGGATGCCGCCTTCCTTGTCGATGTAGATGCGCAGTACCGAATGCTTACCCTGGGAAACGTATTCGATCCCCCAGCATTGATAGCCCAGACCCTCGACAACCGGGGCCAACAAGGCCTGCAACTGTTCTAGCTTGCTCGACACCTGAACCCCCTCGTGCATGCTGTGCAAATAAAAAATGGGCGAAGCGCCCATCCCTGAAAGCGCCGTTGGACAACGACGCCGAAAACTGTTCGGTTAGCAAAAAGCCCCTGAAAAGGGGCTCCGCTGAAGCTGGTTGCGGGGGCTGGATTTGAACCAACGACCTTCGGGTTATGAGCCCGACGAGCTACCAAGCTGCTCCACCCCGCGACAAAGCTGGGGCAAAAGTATAAGACCGAACCCTCTTGAGGGTCAAATCCGAACCTTCACCTGCAAGAAAGCCCGCTAAAGCGGGCTCTCAAGCTTTAATTGGTACCGAGAAGGGGACTCGAACCCCTACACCCTATGGGCACAACCACCTCAAGGTTGCGTGTCTACCAATTCCACCACCTCGGCAATACTACTACTTGAAACCCGTTACTTCTGCTCTTGTGCCGGAGGAGGTACATCACCCGTGTTAGGAGTGGTTTCGCTCTTCTGCTGCTGGAGCACCGGTACATCATCATTAACTGCCGGTTTCTGCGGCTCTTTCACTTCTAGCACTGCTGGATCTGGAAGACCTGCTTGGCTAAGCTGGTGAGCTTGTTGCTTCGCGAAGTATCCTAACCCAAGTGCTGTCAAAAAGAAAGTGGCAGCGAGTATAGCAGTTAATTTACTCAGAAACGTTGCAGAACCCTGGCTCCCGAACACGGTATTTGAAGCACCCGCGCCGAAAGATGCACCTGCTTCCGCACCTTTACCCTGTTGCAACAGAACCAGCACTACAAGCGACAGCGCTGCCAACAGATGAAAAACAACGATGACTGTTTCCAGCATTTGTTCAGTTTCCTGCGGCGCGACAAATTGCACCGAATTCGTCTGCGTTCAGGGAAGCTCCACCAATGAGCCCCCCATCGATATCCGGCATGCCGAACAGTTCGGCCGCATTGGCCGCCTTCACGCTGCCGCCGTAGAGCAACTGCACCTTCGCAGCCACTTCAGCATCTTTTGCCGCCAACTGGCTACGGATGGCTGCGTGCACATCCTGGGCCTGCTGTGGCGTGGCCGTAAGGCCGGTACCGATGGCCCATACAGGCTCATAGGCAATTACTGCATTGGCAAAAGCCTTAACACCGAATGCCTCGATGATACTGCTTAGTTGACGCCCGACAACTTCGAGCGTTTTGCCAGCCTCACGCTCTTCAAGGGTTTCCCCGATGCAAAGCACTGGCTTCAAACCTTTGGCCTGGGCCGCTGCAAACTTGCGATTGAGCACTTCGTCGGTTTCACCAATGATCTGGCGACGCTCCGAATGACCAATCAACACCAACTTGCAGCCTGCTTCAACCAGCTGTTCCGGAGCAACTTCTCCGGTCAGCGCACCCTGTTCGGGTTGTACTGCAGAATTCTGTGCGCCGACAGTAATTTCCTTACCTGCCAGGCCATCGATCACTTGATTGATGAACAAGGCCGGTGGAAATACAACGACTTCCACTCCGCTCGGCAAGGCCAGATTTCTCAAGCCTTCGGTCAGCTCAGCGACGCTAGCGCGGGTACCGTGCATCTTCCAGTTACCAGCTACCATAGGGCGACGCATGCTTTACCTCGTCGGTCAAAGTGGGCGCAGATAGTACCCAACCCTATCTGCGCTGGCAAGCGCCTTCAGACACAAACTTCGCCGACCAGTTTGGCCAACGCTTCTGCGTGCGCACGCACCTGGCTTTCGTCCTCGCCCTCGACCATCACCCGCACCAACGGCTCGGTACCGGATTTTCGCAGCAGCACGCGGCCGCGGCCTGCCAAAGCCTCGGTCACCTTGGCGCTGGCCTCCTTGACCGCCGGGTGCTCCAGCGGGTCGACCTTGCTGGCGCCATAGCGCACGTTGATAAGCACCTGCGGGCACTTGCGCAGGGCCTGACGAGCCTGCGCCAGAGTTTCGCCACGGCGCTTGAATGCCATCAATACCTGCAGCGCTGCGATGATCGCATCACCGGTGGTGGTGTGGTTGCAGCAAACGACGTGCCCGGAGTTTTCGCCACCGACCAGCCACTCACGCTCCAGCAGCTCTGCCATGACGTAACGGTCACCGACCTTCGCCCGCACGAACGGAACATCCAGTTCCTTCAGCGCAAGCTCCAGGCCCAGGTTGCTCATCAGCGTGCCCACCACCCCGCCCTGCAGCTTTCCACGCTCCTGCAGGTCGCGAGCAATGATGAACAGCAGTTCGTCACCATCAACGATGGCGCCGGTGTGGTCGACCATCAGCACGCGGTCGCCATCACCGTCGAAGGCGATGCCCAGGTCGGCATGACCGACCAGCACGGCAGCCTGCAGCGATTCGATGTGAGTCGAGCCACAGCCTTCGTTGATGTTCAGGCCGTCTGGCTGGGCATGCAGCACGGTCACTTCGGCACCCAGCTCGCGGAAAACGCTTGGCGCGACCTTGTAGGTGGCACCGTGGGCGCAATCGACAACCAGCTTGAGGCCGTCGAAGCTGGTGCTGGTCGGCACACTGCTCTTGCAGAACTCGATGTAGCGGCCGGCTGCATCGTTGATGCGCGAAACCTTGCCCAGCTTGCCCGACTCGACAACGGTCATCGGCTGATCGAGCAATTCCTCGATCATCAACTCGACTTCGTCCGGTAGCTTGGTCCCTTGGCCCGAGAAGAACTTGATGCCATTGTCATCGTGCGGGTTGTGCGAGGCGCTGATGACGATGCCGGCTTCGGCGTGGAAGGTACGCGTCAGGTAGGCGATGGCCGGCGTAGGCATCGGCCCGAGCAGCATCACATCGGCACCTGCCGCGGACAGGCCGGCTTCGAGTGCGGACTCGAACATGTAGCCGGAGATACGCGTGTCCTTGCCAACCAGCACTCGGCAGTGGCCTTGCTTGCGGAAGGCCATGCCGGCCGCCCAGCCAAGCTTCAGCATGAAGTCAGGCGTGATCGGGTATTCGCCGACGCGGCCACGAATGCCGTCGGTACCAAAGTATTTTCTGCTCATAGGGACTCCAATGTTCTTATTCGGCGTTTTGCACCGCAGCGATCATGCGCACCACATCAACGGTTTCGGCTACGTCATGGACACGAAGGATGCTCGCCCCCTTGGTCATGGCCAACGCCGCCAGCGCAAGGCTGCCATACAACCGCTCGCCAACCGGACGTTCCAGCGTCAGGCCGATCATGCTCTTGCGTGAAACACCCACCAGCAGCGGGCGCCCAAGGCGATAGAGCGCTTCCATGTGCTTGAACAGGCTCAGATTGTGCGCCAGTGTCTTGGCGAAACCGAAGCCCGGATCAAGGATGATTCTGTTTGCGTCGATGCCCGCCGCGGCGCAGGCGACCATTCGCTGTTCAAGGTAGCGCGTAACATCGGCGGTCACATCTTCGTAATGCGGGTCGTCCTGCATGTTACCCGGCTCGCCACGCATGTGCATGAGGCACACCGGCAGGCCGGTATCCGCGGCTGCGTCCAGGGCGCCATCGCGCTCCAGGGCACGCACGTCGTTGATCAACCCTGCACCGAGGCGCGCCGATTCACGCATGACGGCTGGCGTGGAGGTATCGACCGAGATGACCACGTCGAGTCGGCTGTTGATCGCCTCGACCATGGGGGCCACCCGCTCCAGCTCCTCGGTCACCGATACCGCGCGCGCACCCGGCCGCGTGGACTCTCCGCCGATGTCGATCAGCGTGGCGCCTGCGGCAACCATCGCTTCGGCATGACGCAACGCCTCATCACGCTGGTTGAAGCGCCCGCCATCGGAGAAGGAATCAGGGGTGATATTGAGAATACCCATGACATGGGTACGCGACAAATCAAGAACCCGATTGCCGCAAGGCAACCGGGTCGGGTACTGCACTGAGCTCATAGATGCCCTTAGTGTTGAGCCGCTGGACCGCCGATCGGCGATTCCGGGCGATCACCCTGGGCAGCTGGTTTGCCCGAAGCCGAGTCATCATCCCAGTCGCGCGGTTCGCGGGGGGTACGGCCAGCCATGATATCGTCAATCTGCTCGGCGTCGATGGTCTCGTACTTCATCAGCGCTTCGGCCATGGCATCGAGCTTGTCACGGTTGTCGGTGAGCAGCTGCTTGGCCGTGGCGTAGCACTGGTCGATGATGCTGCGCACTTCCGAGTCGATCAGCTTGGCGGTTTCGCCGGAAACGCTGGCGTGCTGGCTCGCAGCACTGCGACCCAGGAACACCTCGCCTTCTTCCTCGGCGTACATCAGCGGCCCGAGTTTTTCGGAAAGGCCCCACTTGGTCACCATGTTGCGGGCGATCTGGCTGGCACGCATGATGTCGTTGGACGCACCGGTAGTGACGCCGTCGAAGCCCAAGGTCATTTCCTCGGCAATACGGCCCCCGTACAGCGAGCAGATCTGGCTGATCAGTGCGCGCTTGGACAGGCTGTAGCGGTCTTCTTCCGGCAAGAACATGGTCACGCCCAGGGCACGGCCACGCGGAATGATCGAAACCTTGTAGACCGGATCGTGCTCAGGCACCAGGCGACCGACAATGGCGTGGCCAGCCTCGTGGTAGGCAGTGTTCTGCTTTTCTTTCTCGGACATGACCATGGTCTTGCGCTCGGCGCCCATCATGATCTTGTCCTTGGCCAGTTCGAACTCTTTCATTTCGACCAAGCGCTTGTTGGCGCGCGCGGCAAACAGCGAGGCCTCGTTGACCAGGTTGGCCAGGTCCGCACCGGAGAAGCCAGGGGTACCACGGGCAATGACCGCCGGGTTGACGTTCTCGCCGACCGGCACCTTGCGCATGTGTACCTTGAGGATCTGTTCGCGACCACGAATGTCCGGCAGGCCCACCACCACCTGACGGTCGAAGCGGCCGGGGCGCAGCAGCGCCGGGTCGAGCACGTCCGGACGGTTGGTAGCGGCGATGACGATGATGCCATCGTTCATCTCGAAGCCGTCCATCTCCACCAGCAACTGGTTGAGGGTTTGCTCACGTTCGTCGTGACCGCCACCCATACCAGCGCCACGGTGGCGACCAACGGCGTCGATCTCGTCGATGAAGATGATGCACGGGGCGTGCTTCTTGGCCTGTTCGAACATGTCGCGCACACGGCTGGCACCGACACCGACGAACATTTCCACGAAGTCCGAACCGGAAATGGTGAAGAAAGGCACCTTCGCCTCGCCGGCGATGGCCTTGGCTAGCAAGGTCTTACCGGTACCGGGCGGGCCTACCATCAGCACGCCACGCGGGATACGGCCGCCCAGGCGCTGGAACTTGCCCGGGTCGCGCAGGAACTCGACCAGCTCGCCGACTTCTTCCTTGGCTTCGTCGCAACCTGCAACGTCGGCCAGGGTGGTCTTGACCTGGTCTTCGGACAACAGGCGCGCCTTGCTCTTGCCGAAGCTCATCGGCCCGCCCTTGCCCCCCGCTCCGCCCTGCATCTGGCGCATGAAGAACATGAACACGGCGATGATCACCAGGATCGGGAAGCTCGCTACCAGCAGCTGTGTCCAGATGCTCTGCTGCTCAGGCTGCTTGCCTTCGATGATGACGTGATTGTCGACCAGGTCGCCGATCAGGCCGTTGTCAGTAATGGCCGGACGCACGGTCTTGAAATTGTCGCCATCGGCGCGCTTGCCGGTGATGATGTAGCCGTCGACGGTCACACGCTCGACCTTGCCATCCTTGACCTGCTGGATGAAGTCGGAATAGTTGAGGGTCTGCGGCTCGTTAGGGCTGGAGAAGTTGTTCATCACTGTCACCAGGACAGCTGCGATGATCAACCACAGGATCAGATTCTTTGCCATGTCGTTCAATTCGCTACCCTCTGAGGTCGGCGCACGACGCAGCCGTTCCTCGCATGATATTCATCGCCCTAACTTACTACATTACCTACGCAGCCGCAGGCACCGTCTGTAACCCTTTGTGAAAGCTAGACTACACGAAGTTCGGACGATCCTGACGCGGCGGCCGATTGGAAATAACTATCGGCCACCACGCTTCACGCCTTTCATGCCCCTTTGAAACCCCTGGCCAGCAGGTACTGCTCGCGGGAACGGTCACGCGACGACGACGGCTTGCGCATCTGTACCTTGTCGAACTTGCTGCGCACGTCCTTGAGGTACACGTCAAAACCTTCGCCCTGGAAAATCTTGATCAGGAAATCGCCGCCGGGCTTTAGCACGCGGGTTGCCAGATCGAGGGCCAGCTCGCAGAGGAACATGGCACGCGGCATGTCCACCGCAGGCGTACCACTCATATTGGGGGCCATGTCTGAAATCACAAGGTCTACGTGCGAATCGCCGACGGCCTCGAGAATGCGCTGCAGCACTTCATCCTGGGTGAAATCGCCCTGGATGAAGGTCACATCAGGGATCGAGTCCATCTCCAGGATGTCGGACGCGATCAGGCGGCCCTGGCCACCAATCAGACGACTGGTCACCTGCGACCAGCCACCAGGAGCAGCGCCGAGATCGATCACGCTCATACCTGGGCGGATCAGCCGGTCCTTTTCCTGGATCTCCAGCAGTTTGTAGCTCGCACGCGAGCGGTAGCCGTCCTTTTGTGCCTGTTTCACAAAAGGATCGTTGAAATGCTCTCGCAGCCAGTTTGCGCTGCTTTTGGAACGTTGTACCACGGGGCACCTCGATGATATGCGTCGTGATTGACTGGGCGGAGCCGGTGGCCCTCGGGTAAAATGCCGGTCAATTTTACAGAATCAGACGGAAAGGGTCAGATTATGCCGCTCAATAACGAGCAGAAGAAGCAATACAAGTCCATTGGTCATGACCTAAAGCCGGTCCTGATCGTCGCTGGCAACGGTTTGAATGAAGGCGTCATCGCCGAACTGGAGCGCGCCTTGGTCGACCATGAGCTGATCAAGGTCGAAATTCGCTCGGAAGACCGCGAAGAGCGCGCCGAGACCATTGCCGAACTGTGCAAGGCCGGCCGTGCCGAACTGGTGCAGACCATCGGCAAGAAAGCGCTGATCTACCGCAAGAACCCACAGCCGAACAAGCAACTGTCCAATATCCACCGTTACAAGTAACGGCAAAGGGGCTGCTGCGCAGCCCATCGCCGGCAAGCCAGCTCCCACAGGTACGGCGCATGGCCTGAATTCGATGCGGTCGGTGTGGGCGCCGGCTTCCCGGCGATGGGCCGCTAAGCGGCCCCAGCGATCTCGAGCCGCTTAGCGGCGCACCTTGACCGGAACCGGCTGGGCCACCAGCACGATGCCGGAAAAGCCCAGCACCAGGAAACAGAGCAGCTGCCAGCGCTCGCCAACGGAAATACCGTAGCGCAAGGTGTAATACCCCACGCAGGCACCGAAGCCGAGCAACAGCATCTGGCCACGGAACTGCTGCCACCAGGCCGACAGGCCGTCCACCCTTGCCAGCACCGCCAGCTGGGTCAACAAGCCAAGCAGCGCCACACCGATCAACCAGCGGTCGATCTGCCCGGCGATATCCTGCACCAGCAGCGGCGCCAGGCCACTGACCTTGAGCGCGGGCACCAACCCCACGTGAAACACCCACAAGCCACCGACCCAGAAAACCTGGGCCAGCTGCCATAGGATCCCCTCGAGTGATGGCGCCCGCAGGCGCCGGTCAGATGTGCTTGACTTCGACAATCTCGTACTCGACCGTGCCGCTAGGCGTCTTGACGACGACAGTATCACCTTCTTCCTTGCCGATGATGGCACGGGCAATCGGCGCTCCGCTCGAGAGCTTGCCCTGTTTAACGTCGGCTTCATCCTCGCCGACGATCTGGTAGGACACCTCTTCATCGGTTTCGGTGTTGGCCAGTACCACGGTGGTACCGAAAATCACCTTGCCGGTGTGAGGGATGGTAGTCACGTCGATCACCACCGAGTTCTGCAGGCGGCCTTCGATATCGCGGATACGTGCCTCGACCATGCCCTGCTCTTCACGGGCGGCATGGTATTCGGCGTTTTCCTTGAGGTCGCCCAGTTCACGTGCTTCGCCGATGGCCTGGCTCAGGCGCGGGCGCTCGGTCTTGCTCAGGAACAGGTGCTCCTCTTCCAGGGCGCGAGCGCCCTGGACGGTCATCGGGTACTTGGTAATGCTCATGCTTTCAGTCCTGCATGCAGATCCTGCAGACGACGAACGGTCTTTTCCGGACCGAATTTCAGCGCCTCGCAGATGGCTTCACCGGCCGCAATGGTAGTGGTGCAGTAAATCTTGTGCTGCAGCGCATTGCGACGAATCGAGTAGGAATCGGCGATCGACTGGCGGCCTTCGGTGGTGTTGATGATCAGCGACACTTCGTCGTTCTTGATCATGTCGACCACGTGCGGGCGACCTTCGGTCACCTTGTTCACACGGCGCACTTTCAGGCCAGCCGCTTCGATAACCTTGGCAGTGCCGGCAGTTGCAACCACTTCGAAGCCCAGGGTGATCAGGTCGCGGGCAACGCCAGCCACTTGCGGCTTGTCGTCGTCACGCACGCTGATGAATGCGGTACCGCCGGTCGGCAGTACTTCGCTGGCACCCATCTGGGCCTTGGCGAAGGCTTCACCGAAGCTGTCACCGACACCCATGACTTCACCGGTCGATTTCATCTCAGGGCCGAGGATCGGGTCAACCCCCGGGAACTTGGCGAACGGGAAGACGGCTTCCTTGACGCTGTAGAAGTTCGGGATGATTTCCTGGGTGAAGCCCAGCTCTTTCAGGGTTTTGCCGGCCATGACGCGGGCCGCGATCATCGCCAGGGAGGTGCCGATGCACTTGGAGACGAACGGCACGGTACGCGAGGCGCGCGGGTTGACTTCAATCACGTAGATCTTGTCGCCCTGCAGGGCCAGTTGCACGTTCATCAGGCCGACCACGCCCAGCTCCAGGGCCATTTTCTTGACCTGTACGCGGACTTCGTCCTGCACTTCCTTGCTCAGCGAGTACGGTGGCAGGGAGCATGCCGAGTCGCCGGAGTGAACGCCGGCCTGCTCGATGTGCTGCATGATGGCGCCGATCACCACATCGGTGCCGTCGCACACCGCATCCACGTCCATCTCGATGGCGCAGTTGAGGAAGTGGTCGAGCAGTACCGGGCTGTCGTTGGACACCTGCACAGCTTCGCGCAGGTAGCGCTTGAGCTCGTCCAGCTCGTAGACGATTTCCATGGCACGGCCGCCCAGTACGTAGGACGGGCGCACTACCAGCGGATAGCCGATGCCGCCAGCAGCGCTGATGGCTTCTTCTTCGCTGCGCACGGTGGCGTTTGGCGGCTGCAGCAGGCTCAGGCGCTGAACCATCTGCTGGAAGCGCTCGCGGTCTTCAGCGCGGTCGATGGCATCCGGGCTGGTACCGATGATCGGTACGCCAGCTTCTTCCAGGGCGCGGGCCAGTTTCAGCGGGGTCTGGCCACCGTAGTGGACAATCACGCCTTTCGGCTTTTCGACGCGGCACACTTCCAGCACGTCTTCCAGGGTCAGCGGCTCGAAGTACAGGCGGTCGGAAGTGTCGTAGTCGGTGGAGACGGTTTCCGGGTTGCAGTTGACCATGATGGTCTCGTAACCGTCTTCACGCAGCGCCAGTGCGGCGTGTACGCAGCAGTAGTCGAACTCGATACCCTGGCCGATACGGTTAGGGCCGCCACCCAGGATCATGATCTTGTCGCGGGTCGACGGGTTGGCCTCGCACTCTTCCTCATAGGTGGAGTACAGGTAGGCGGTGTCGGTAGCGAATTCGGCAGCGCAGGTGTCGACGCGCTTGTACACCGGGAACACTTCCAGCTTGTGGCGGTGACGGCGCAGGTTCTTGTCGGTGATACCCAACAGCTTGGCCAGGCGCTGGTCAGAGAAGCCCTTGCGCTTGAGGCGCAGCATGTAGTCCTTGTCGATCGACGACAGGGCCAGGGTCTTGACCTTCTCTTCTTCCTTGATCAGGTCTTCCATCTGCACCAGGAACCACATGTCGATGCCGGTCAGGTCGAAGATCTGCTCGCAGGTCATGCCGGCACGCATGGCGTCAGCCACGTACCAGATACGCTCGGCGCCCGGTACGGTCAGCTCGCGCTTGAGGATGCTGCTGGCTTCAGGGTTGGCCAGGTCGACTTTCGGGTCGAGGCCGCAGGCGCCGACTTCCAGGCCGCGCAGAGCTTTCTGCAGAGACTCCTGGAAGGTACGGCCGATGGCCATGACTTCACCCACGGACTTCATCTGGGTGGTCAGGCGGGCGTCGGCTTTCGGGAATTTCTCGAAGGCGAAGCGCGGCAGCTTGGTGACGACGTAGTCGATCGACGGCTCGAAGGAGGCCGGGGTGCGGCCGCCGGTGATGTCGTTCTGCAGTTCGTCGAGGGTGTAACCGACAGCCAGCTTGGCAGCGATCTTGGCGATCGGGAAGCCAGTGGCCTTGGAGGCCAGCGCCGAGGAACGCGAAACGCGCGGGTTCATCTCGATCACGACCATGCGGCCTGTGTTCGGGCAGATACCGAACTGAACGTTGGAGCCGCCGGTTTCAACACCGATTTCACGCAGCACCGCCAGGGAGGCGTTGCGCATGATCTGGTATTCCTTGTCGGTCAGGGTCTGTGCCGGGGCGACAGTGATCGAGTCACCGGTGTGCACACCCATCGGATCGAAGTTCTCGATCGAGCAGACGATGATGCAGTTGTCCTTCTTGTCGCGGACAACCTCCATCTCGTATTCCTTCCAGCCGATCAGCGATTCGTCGATCAGCAGTTCCTTGGTCGGCGACAGGTCCAGGCCACGGGCGCAGATTTCTTCGAATTCTTCACGGTTGTAGGCGATACCACCACCGGTGCCGCCCATGGTGAACGACGGACGGATGATGCACGGGAAGCCCAGGCGCTCGAGGACGGCGTTGGCTTCTTCCATGCTGTGGGCGATACCGGAGCGCGGGCACTCCAGGCCGATGTCCTTCATGGCCTTGTCGAAGCGCGAGCGGTCTTCGGCCTTGTCGATGGTGTCGGCATTGGCACCGATCATTTCCACGCCGAACTTTTCCAGAACGCCGTGGCGCTCCAGGTCCAGGGCGCAGTTCAGTGCAGTCTGGCCACCCATGGTCGGCAACAGTGCGTCCGGGCGCTCTTTCTCGATGATCTTGGCCACCGACTGCCACTTGATCGGCTCGATGTAGGTGGCGTCGGCCATGGCCGGGTCGGTCATGATGGTGGCTGGGTTGGAGTTCACCAGGATGACGCGGAAACCTTCCTCGCGCAGGGCTTTACAGGCCTGGGCGCCGGAGTAGTCGAATTCGCAGGCCTGGCCGATCACGATCGGGCCAGCGCCAAGAATCAGGATGCTTTTGATGTCTGTACGTTTTGGCATGGTTGTCACTCAAATCCGGGGTCAGTCGGCAAGCCGCTTTGAACAATCTGGGTCAGGCGCTTCCGGGCGCGGCGCAAGCCGGCCCGGGGCCTTGAAGCAGGATGCTCAGCGGCGCTTGGCCATGGCATCGATGAAACGATCGAACAGTGGCGCGACGTCGGTCGGGCCTGGGCTCGCTTCAGGGTGGCCCTGGAAGCTGAACGCGCTCTTGTCGGTGCGCTCGATACCCTGCAGGGTGCCGTCGAACAGCGACTTGTGGATGGCGCGGACGTTACCCGGCAGGGTGGCCTCGTCAACGGCAAAGCCGTGGTTCTGGCTGGTGATCATGACCACACCGGTGTCCAGATCCTGGACCGGATGGTTGGCACCGTGGTGGCCATGGCCCATTTTCACGGTCTTGGCGCCAGAAGCCAGGGCCAGCAGCTGGTGGCCCAGGCAGATACCGAATACCGGGATCTCGGTCTCGAGGATTTCCTTGATCGCCTGGATGGCGTAGTCGCAAGGCTCGGGGTCACCAGGGCCGTTGGACAGGAAAACGCCGTCCGGGTTGAGTGCCAGCACTTCGCTGGCCGGAGTCTGGGCCGGCACCACGGTCACGCGGCAGCCACGGGCAACCAGCATGCGCAGGATGTTCAGCTTGACGCCGTAGTCGAAGGCGACCACGTGGTAAGGCAGGTCAGCGGCTTCGATGGTCGGATGGCTGTCGGTCTTCAGCTCCCACACGCTGGAGCGCCACTCGTAGCGTTCCTTGGTGGAAACGACCTTGGCCAGATCCATGCCCTTCAGGCCCGGGAAGGCGCGGGCAGCGGCGATGGCGGCTTCTTCGCTGATGTTGTCACCGGCGAGGATGCAACCGTTCTGAGCGCCCTTTTCACGCAGGATTCGGGTCAGGCGACGGGTGTCGATGCCGGCGATGGCGACGACGTTGTTGGCCTTGAGGTACTCAGGCAGCGACTGGGTGTTACGCCAGTTGCTGGCCAGCAGCGGCAGGTCACGAATGACCAGGCCAGCGGACCAGACGCGGTTCGACTCGGCGTCTTCCGGGGTAGTACCGGTATTGCCGATGTGCGGGTAGGTCAGGGTAACGATTTGCTGCGCATAGGAAGGGTCTGTAAGGATTTCCTGGTAGCCGGTCATAGCGGTGTTGAATACCACCTCACCAACGGTCTGACCGTCGGCACCGATAGCTTCACCGCGGAAAATACTGCCGTCGGCAAGGGCGAGTATGGCTGGCTTTGTCAAGAAGACCTCCCGTAAATCAAGCATGAAAGGGCGATCGCAGGTTGCAAAAAAGCGGAGTGACGTATGGACACGTCACCCCGCTTTCATGTGCTGAATTCAATTCGCTGCGCGCTTTTAGTGGACACACTAAAGCTGTAGCTTACAGAAAAGTGCGTTTTCGGTCTACCGCGGATGTGCCTCTAAAACACATCAATGCGACAGGCTGACATCTGTGCCGGCTTCTTCGCGGGTAAACCCGCTCCTACAGGGATAGAGCCATGCCTGGGCAACGCTGTACCTGTAGGAGCGGGTTTACCCGCGAAGAAGCCAACACAGTTCAAACTGCTTAACGCAGCTCGAGCACATCCTGCATGTCGTACAGGCCAGGCTCGCGCCCGTCCAGCCACAGCGCCGCACGCACGGCGCCCTTGGCAAAGGTCATGCGGCTGGAAGCCTTGTGGGTAATCTCGACGCGCTCGCCTTCAGCGGCGAACAGCACGGTATGATCACCCACCACATCTCCAGCACGCACGGTGGCGAAGCCGATGGTCTGACGCTCACGTGCACCGGTCTGCCCTTCACGGCCATACACGGCCACTTCCTGCAGGTTGCGACCCAGCGCCTGGGCAACCACTTCACCCATGCGCAGCGCGGTGCCCGACGGCGCATCGACCTTGTGCCGGTGGTGCGCTTCGAGGATTTCGATATCCACATCGTCACCCAGCACGCGCGCTGCGGTATCCAGCAGCTTAAGGCACAGGTTGACGCCGACGCTGAAGTTGGCGGCAAAAACGATCGGGATTTCCTTGCCGGCTTCGGCCAACTGCTGCTTCTCTTCCGGCGTGAAGCCAGTAGTGCCAATGACCATGGCCTTGCCCGCCTTGCGGCAGAACGCCAGGTTCTTAAGGGTCACCGAAGGGTGTGTGAAATCGATCAGCACGTCGAACTCGTCGACCACCTTGGACAGGTCGTCGGAAATCGGCACACCAATACGACCCAGGGCCGCCAACTCACCGGCATCAGCCCCAACCAGCGAGCTGTCCGGGCGGTCTATCGCCGCCGTCAGGCCCGCTTGGGGGGCCTGTTGCTGCACGGCCTCGACGAGGGTCTTGCCCATCCGCCCTGCCGCGCCCATCACTGCAATACGTCGCATAGCCATTTCCTTGTCAGAGATCGCCGAAGAAGCGCTTCACGCCATCGAACCAGCCACTGGCCTTGGGCGAGTGAGAGCTATCGCCTTCCAGCGAATCACGCAGCTCTTCGAGCAACTCGCGCTGACGACGGCTGAGATTGACCGGGGTTTCCACCGCTACACGACAGAGCAGGTCGCCCGCACCACCACCGCGCACCGGAGCAACACCCTTGCCGCGCAGGCGGAACTGCTTGCCGGTCTGGGTACCCTCCGGGATCTTCAGCTTCACCCGACCATCGAGGGTCGGCACCTCCAGTTCGCCACCCAAGGCAGCATCGGTGTAGCTGATTGGCACTTCGCAGTACAGGTGCTTGCCATCACGCTGGAAGATCTCGTGCTCACGCACGTTGATCACTACATACAGGTCGCCGGTCGGGCCACCATGGGTACCAGCCTCGCCCTCGCCCGACAGGCGGATGCGGTCGCCAGTATCGACACCTGCCGGCACCTTGACCGACAGCGTCTTGTATTCCTCGACACGGCCTTCGCCGTGGCACGAGGTGCATGGGTCGGTAATGATCTTGCCCTGGCCATGGCAGCGCGGGCAGGTCTGCTGTACCGAGAAGAAGCCTTGCTGCATGCGCACCTGGCCGATACCGCCACAAGTCGGGCAGGTAGATGGGGTCGAGCCCTTCTTGGCACCGGAGCCGTCGCACGGCTGGCAGTTGACCAGCGTGGGCACACGGATGCTGACCGTGGTGCCACGTACCGCTTCTTCCAGGTTCAGTTCCAGGGTGTAGCGCAGGTCACTGCCGCGCTGAGCACCACCACGCGAGCCGCCACGGCCACCCCCGAAGAAGTCGCTGAACACATCACCGAAGATGTCGGAGAAGTTGGCACCACCGAAACCGGCGCCACCACCACCCATGCTTGGATCCACACCCGCATGACCGTACTGGTCGAACGCAGCACGCTTGCTGGCGTCAGACAGCACTTCGTAGGCCTCGTTGGCCTCCTTGAACTTGTCTTCCGACTCTTTGTCGCCTGGGTTGCGGTCCGGATGGTACTTCATCGCCAGGCGACGGTAAGCCTTCTTGAGGTCTGATTCGCTGGCGCCGCGCTCGACACCCAATACCTCATAATAATCACGCTTGGACATAGGTCATTTGCACCTTGTTGGGCGTCTGGCATCTACGCCGCGCCATCAGCACCCGCCATTTGCCCACCAGGGCCACTGACAGATGCTGTAAAAATTCTCGAATTCCAGATACGCCAACGCGGGAGCAAGCCCCCGCGCGGCGACATCCTACCAGCTCACCACCAAACGGCGGTGAACTGGCCGACAACATGCAGGGATTACTGCTTGTTGTTGTCTTTCACTTCTTCGAACTCAGCGTCAACCACGTCATCGTGCTTGGCTTCCGGCTCGGCCTGCTGTGCGCCGCCCTGAGGCTGTTCGGCCGACTGCTCGGCGTACATCTTCTGGGCAACCGGCGCCGAAACCTTGGACAGCTCCTCGACCTTGGCGTCGATGGCAGCCTTGTCGTCGCCTTTGACAGCGGCTTCCAGGGCAACAACGGCAGCCTCGATGGCGGCTTTCTCTTCAGCGGTAACCTTGTCACCAGCGTCAGCGACCATCTTGCGGGTCGAGTGAACCAGCGCGTCACCCTGGTTACGGGCAGCGGCCAGCTCTTCGAACTTGCGGTCTTCCTCGGCGTTGGCCTCGGCGTCACGCACCATGCGCTCGATCTCTTCGTCCGACAGGCCGGAGTTGGCCTTGATCACGATCGACTGCGACTTGCCAGTGGCCTTGTCCTTGGCACTGACGTGCAGGATGCCGTTGGCGTCGATGTCGAAGGTTACTTCGATCTGTGGAACGCCACGTGGAGCCGGCGGAATGTCAGCCAGGTCGAACTTGCCCAGCGACTTGTTCTGTGCAGCCTGCTTGCGCTCACCCTGCAGCACGTGAATGGTCACGGCACCCTGGTTGTCGTCGGCAGTCGAGAACACCTGCGACTTCTTGGTCGGGATGGTGGTGTTCTTCTCGATCAGCGAAGTCATCACGCCACCCATGGTTTCGATACCAAGGGTCAGCGGGCTGACGTCCAGCAGCAGTACGTCTTTGACGTCACCAGCCAGCACCGCGCCCTGGATAGCAGCACCCATGGCCACGGCTTCGTCCGGGTTGACGTCCTTGCGCGCTTCTTTACCGAAGAAGTCGGCAACGGCTTTCTGCACCAGCGGCATACGGGTCTGGCCACCGACCAGGATCACGTCGTCGATCTTGCTTGCATCGATACCGGCGTCCTTCAGGGCGATACGGCAAGGCTCGATGGTACGGGCAACCAGGTCTTCGACCAGCGATTCCAGCTTGGCGCGGGAAATCTTCACGTTCAGGTGCTTCGGACCGGTAGCGTCTGCAGTGATGTACGGCAGGTTTACGTCGGTCGACTGAGCGGAGGACAGTTCGATCTTGGCCTTTTCAGCGGCTTCTTTCAGGCGCTGCAGTGCCAGCGGATCGTTCTTCAGGTCCATGCCGGACTCTTTCTTGAACTCGTCGACGAGGTAGTCGATCAGGCGCATGTCGAAGTCTTCGCCACCCAGGAAGGTGTCGCCATTGGTAGCCAGTACTTCGAACTGATGCTCACCATCGACTTCGGCAATCTCGATGACCGAAACGTCGAAGGTACCACCACCCAGGTCATAAACGATGACGGTGTGGTCGCCCTTGGCCTTGTCCATGCCGTAAGCCAGTGCAGCGGCAGTCGGCTCGTTGATGATGCGTTTTACATCCAGGCCAGCGATGCGACCGGCATCCTTGGTGGCCTGACGCTGACTGTCATTGAAGTAGGCCGGAACGGTGATGACCGCTTCGGTAACTGGCTCGCCGAGGTAGTCTTCGGCGGTTTTCTTCATTTTTTTCAGGACTTCGGCGCTAATCTGCGGCGGAGCCATGTCCTTGCCACTGGCCTGTACCCAGGCGTCGCCATTGCTGGCCTTGACGATCTTGTAAGGCACCAGCTTGATGTCTTTCTGTACAACATCTTCTTCGAAGCGGCGGCCGATCAGGCGCTTCACTGCGAACAGAGTGTTGTGCGGGTTGGTGACCGCCTGACGCTTGGCCGACTGACCAACCAGGATTTCGCCGTCATTGGCGTAGGCCACGATCGAAGGGGTGGTACGCGCACCTTCGGCGTTTTCGATGACCTTGACGTTACCGTTTTCCAGAACAGAGACGCACGAGTTGGTGGTCCCCAGGTCGATACCGATGATTTTACCCATGTTAACTCTCCCGAAACTTGAATTTGGTAGCAGCGACTACTTTGGCCAACTGCGGTAATACTTGAAGGCTTGACACCTAGATGGGGATGCCCGGATGGATTTCAAGCCTTTTCATTGATCGAGGGTTGCGCCGCGCTTGGCGCCTTGCTGACCACCACCATGGCGGGGCGCAGCAGGCGACCGTTGAGCAGATAGCCCTTCTGGAACACGTTCAGCACGCTGTTCGGCTCCACTTCGGCGTTTTCCTGCATGGCCATGGCCTGGTGGTGCTCAGGGTTGAACGGCTGGCCGTGCGGGTCGACTGCTTCGAGGTTGTAGCGCTTGAGAGTGTCCTGGAACATCTTCAGGGTCAGCTCGACACCCTCGCGGATCTGCTTGACGTGCTCATCGTCGGCACTGGAGTGCGCCAGGGCCAGTTCCAGGCTGTCGATCACCGGCAGCAGGTCGCCCGAGAACTTCTCGAGGGCAAACTTGTGGGCTTTCTCGACATCCTGCTCGGCACGACGACGAGCGTTCTGCACGTCGGCAACGGCGCGCAGCGCCTGGTCCTTGGCGGCGGCCAGCTGCTCTTCGAGTTCCAGGACGCGGGCATCGGCAGCATTACCTGCACCGGTCTCTTCGACGTTAAGGTCTTTCTCGTTCAGCTGTTCGTCAGCCATGGGGTCTCTCCTGCGCAATTTTGTGGACTGCGAGCCAGGCTCGCCTTTGATGTCGGCTATATGGGGCCGGAAAAACCAGCTTCAAGGGGCAAGGTCGTTTTCCCGGCTGCAACACAATCTGCCAAGGGGCATTGGCAGGCCTGAAAAAAGTACTGTATAAATAACCAGACCTGACTTTCGGGAGCCGCCCCATGCTGGTGCACCTGTCCATTCACAACTACGCCATCGTCGAGCACCTCGACCTCGAGATCGCCCGAGGCATGTCCGTCATCACCGGTGAGACCGGTGCAGGCAAATCGATCATGCTCGATGCCCTCGGTCTGGCCCTGGGCGACCGGGCCGACAGTGGCGTGGTGCGCCCCGGCACGGACAAGGCAGACATCCTCGCCACCTTCGACCTGGTGGACATCCCCGAGGCGCATGCCTGGTTGGCCGAGCGTGACCTGGACAACGACGGCCTGTGCATCCTGCGCCGGGTGATCACCGCCGAAGGCCGCAGCCGCGGCTACATCAATGGCACCCCCTGCCCGCTCGGCGACCTCAAGGCACTGGGCGAGCTGCTGATCGATATCCACAGCCAGCACGAGCACCAGTCACTACTCAAGACCGACACCCATCGCCGCCTGCTCGACGAGTACGCCGGCGCCATCGACCTGGCCCGTCAGGTACAGCTGGCGGCCAAGCGCTGGAACCAGACCCGCCTGGAGCTGGAGCGCCTGTCCAACTCCGGCGATGAGCAGCGCGCCCGCCATCAGCTGCTGAGCTACCAGCTGGAGGAACTGGACAACCTCGGCCTGGGTGAATACGAACTGGAGCAGTTGGAGCAGGAACACAAGAACCTGACCAGCGCCGAAGCCTTGTTCGGCATCTGCCGCCAGGTCATCGACCAGTGCAGCGAAAGCGATTCGGGCAACGTGCTCAGCGCCCTCACCTCCAGCCTCAACCGCCTGGGTGCCGCCCCCAACTCGCCAAAGGCACTGGGCGAAGCGGCCAACCTGATCGCCAGCGCGCAGATTCAGGTCGAGGAAGCCGTGGGCGAGCTCAATCGTTTCCTCGACAACTTCGACGCCGATCCCATACGCCTGCAGGCATTGGAAGAACGCCTCGACACTATCTATACGCTGGCACGCAAACACCGAGTGCACCCAACCGAACTGCCCCACCTGCAGCAGCAACTGATGGAAGAGCTGGAGGGCCTGAACGCTAGTGATGAGTCGATCGAGCGATTGGGTGAAGAACTGGCCGCTTTTGCCCAGCATTATAAAGAGAAGGCGCTCGAGCTCAGCGCGCTGCGCCAGCAGGCCGCCCAACAGTTGGCGGTGGCCGTCGAGCAGGAGATCCAGCGCCTGGGCATGCCTGGCGGGCGCTTCTGTATCGCACTCACACCCAATGAAGGAGCAGACCTTTCGCCCCATGGCCTGGAGCAGATCGAGCTACTGGTCAGCGCCAACCCTGGCCAACCGCTCAAGGGCCTGGCCAAGGTGGCCTCAGGCGGTGAACTGTCCCGCATCAGCCTGGCGATCCAGGTGATTACCGCGCAGACCTCGCGCATTCCCACCCTGGTGTTCGACGAAGTCGACGTCGGTATCGGCGGGCCTACTGCCGAAATCGTCGGCCAATTGCTGCGCCGCCTGGGCGAGCGAGGCCAGGTGCTGACCGTAACCCACCTGCCGCAAGTAGCAGCACAAGGTCATCACCACCTGTTCGTACACAAGGTGCGCAATAGCGACACTACCCACACCGCCGTGGCCAACCTGGGCAAGCGCGAGCGGGTCGAGGAAGTGGCAAGGATGCTGGGCGGCATAGACCTGACCAAGGAATCCCTGGCGCATGCGCGCAAGATGGTGGTGAGCGGCAAGGCTTGAACCCTTTTTCAGGCCCATTCGCGGGTAAACCCGCTCCCACAGGATATTCACCGGACCTGAGCCTGCGCAGTACCTGTGGGAGCGGGTTTACCCGCGAAGAGGCCGGCACAAACGACACCGCTCTCTGCCTCAGAAAGCACAAAGACGACCCGAAGGTCGCCTTTGCCATTCATAACGATAAGAAATCGTTACTTCTTTTTACGCACATACAGGACCAGATTGTGGTCCACCAGCTCGTAGCCATGCTCGGCCACGATTTCGCGCTGGCGTTTCTCGATCTCGGCATCCATGAACTCGATGACTTCACTGGTCTCCACGTTGACCATATGGTCGTGATGACCGCCATCGGCCAGTTCGAACACCGCATGACCGCCGTCGAAGTTGTGGCGAACCACCAGACCCGCCGCTTCGAACTGGGTCAGTACGCGGTAGACGGTGGCCAGGCCTACGTCCTCGCCAGCCTCCATCAGCGCCTTGTAGACATCCTCGGCGCTCATGTGACGCTGCTCGGTGGAGTCGAGCATCTGAAGGATCTTGACTCGAGGCAGGGTCACCTTGAGACCGGCTTTGCGCAATTCGCTATTTTCAACCATGGTCAGCTTTCTCGCCGATGCTGCTTCGCAGCTTCTCTTAATACGGGTATGATCGGGGTTTACGTTGTCCAGCCAAGATAGTGGAAGTCGCCCACCGATGCAAAACACCAAGCTCTTGCTAACCAGCCTCACCCTAGTGGGACTGCTCGCACTCGCCGGTTGCTCGTTTCCCGGGGTTTACAAAATCGACATCCAGCAGGGCAATGTCGTTACGCAAGACATGATAGACCAATTGCGCCCCGGAATGACCCGCCGGCAAGTAAGGTTTATCATGGGTAACCCGCTAATCCAGGACACCTTCAACACCAACCGCTGGGATTACCTGTACAGCCTGCAGCCAGGCGGCGGCAAACGCCAGCAAGAACGCATGAGCGTGTTCTTCAACGAAAGCGACCAGTTGGTGAGCCTGTCCGGCGACTTCATGCCAGGCGTCAGCCGCGACCAGGAAATCCTCGGCGGCAGCAGCGACACCACGGTCAGCCCGGCCAACCAGCCAGAGCAGCCAACCGCGCAGCCTGAAGAAAAACCGGCCAAGCCAGGTTCGGTGGAAGAATCCATCCAGCGCGAAATCGACACCATCGAGACCACCCCGGTCCCGACTCCAGCGCCGCTGGAAACCTCGCCTCAATAAGCGGCGAGCAGATACAAAAAAGCCCGGACCTGGTCCGGGCTTTTTGTTGCCGCTGTTTCAGTCAGGCATTCAGTTGCTTGGCACGCTGGCAAAACGCATCCACCAGCGTATTTGCCGCCTGGTTGAACAGCGGCCCCAAAGTCGCACGCACCAGCGGGCCAGCATAGTCGAACGAAAGGTCCAGGCTGATCTTGCAGGCCTTTTCACCCAGCGGCTTGAACACCCAAAGGCCATGCAACTGGGTGAACGGCCCCTCCTCTAGGTTCATCTCGATAGACTGCCCCGGCACCAGTACATTGCGCGTGACGAAGTGCTGGCTCATGCCGCCCTTGGCCACTTCGAGCTTGGCACGCATGTGCGTGTCGCTGGCTTCGATCACCGTCGAGGCCGAGCACCAAGGCAGAAACTGCGGGTAGCTGGCCACATCGTTGACCAGATCGTAGAGCGCCTGGGCGGGATACGGCAGCAGGGCGGAGCGTTGAATATGGGTAGTCATCCAGGCATCACTTCCAAGGCTGGGTGGCGGCGCTTCGCAGCGTGCCGAAAACAAGTTCTGTCGCAAAGACAGCGGCTGTATTGTCCGGTATTCATTGCAGTGGCTCAAGCACACCGAAATCCCATAGCCGACGACGCGGCGACTGCCTATAATGCCGCCCCTATGGCTAAACAAAAGAAACATCCGACCGGGACCATCGCGCAGAACAAGAAGGCGCGACACGATTACTTCATCGAACACAAGTTCGAGGCCGGGCTGGTCCTGTCCGGCTGGGAAGTAAAAAGCCTGCGAGCCGGCAAGGCGCACCTGACTGACAGCTATGTGCTGCTGAAGGACGGTGAGGCCTGGCTGTTCGGCAGCCACATCACCCCGCTGACCACGGCCAGCACCCACGTCATCGCCGACCCCATCCGCACTCGCAAGCTGCTGCTGAACAAGCGCGAACTCGAGCGCCTGGAAGCGGCCGTGGCGCAAAAAGGCTACACCTGCGTGGCCCTGGCGCTGTACTGGAGCAAGCACCTGATCAAGTGCGAAATCGCACTGGGCAAGGGCAAGAAGGAATTCGACAAGCGCGACACCATGCGCGAGCGCGATTCCAACCGCGAGCTGCAGCGGGCTGTGCGGAACAAGGGCAAGGAAGAGTAATACCTCTTCTTCAGCCTGCTCCGGCCTCTTCGCGGGTAAACCCGCTCCCACAGGATTCACACTGAGTTCAGATTCGGTGCGGTCTCTGTGGGAGCGGGTTTACCCGCGAAGAGGCCAGCACTGCCAGTACAAATCTCAACGCCCGCTACGCCGCTCCGCCCGCGCCACTCGCTGCGCTTCTTCATGCGCCTCTTCCAGTACCTCCTGCACATACAGAATGTGCCGGCTGGACACTTCCCGCGCATCCTCCGCCCTGCCCTCGACTATCGCCAGGTACAGCTCCCGGTGCTGGCTGATCAGCATGTCCCGAGTCTCGGTCCGTTGCTGGTACATGCCGCCGATGTTGGTCACCACGTTGCGCTTGAGCAGGTCGAACAAGCCCCGAATGGTGTGCAGCAACACGGCATTATGGCTAGCCTCGGCAATCGCCAGGTGGAAGCGCGCATCGGCCGCGCCTTCCTCCGCCCGAGTCACTTCGTCGGCCCTGGCATAACAGTCCTGCAGCGCATCGAAGGCCGCCTTGAGGCGTGCCCGGTCCGGCTGGGTGGCGCGCTGGGCCGCGTAGTAGGCGCAGGACGCCTCCAGGGTATGGCGGAATTCGAGCAGGTCACGCTGCGCCTCGGCACTGTGTTCAAGCAGTTGCAGCAATGGGTCGCTGAAAGTGGACCCCAGAGACTCGGCGACAAAATTGCCCCCACCCTGGCGGCTGACCAGCAGCCCCTTGGCCACCAGCTTCTGGATCGCCTCACGCAGTGATGGGCGGGACACGCCGAACTGCTCGGCAAGGACGCGCTCGGCCGGCAGCCGCTGACCAGACGTCAGCGTACCTTCCAGAATCATCCCTTCCAACCGATCGACGATGTCGTCGGACAGGCGCCGTTGGCGGACCTGATCAAAAACCATCACATGCTCTCCACAAACCCCCGGCAGATTTCAGGGGGCGCCTATTCTCGCCGATCCGGGCCTTGCAAACACCCACCAGCCGACGATTTTCCCCGCCCATCAGATGCCCACTCATCGACACACGACCAAAGTTTTGCACGGGACAAATTGACACACCCACGAAGACGCTTTTAACCTAGCGCCCAGCCATTGTAAATTGGTCTTACCAATTATCCAATGCCAGTGCCTGACCAACAACAATTAGGGGCCACCCCATATGCAAACCTGGCAACAAATCTATAGTCCGCTTGGTAGTCTTGGCCTGTCCGCACTGGCGGCGGTCATTCCCATCGTCTTCTTCTTCCTTGCCCTCGCCGTGTTCCGCCTCAAAGGCCACGTGGCCGGCAGCATCACCCTCGCATTGTCGATCCTGGTGGCGATCTTCGCCTTCCAGATGCCTGTCGACATGGCATTCGCCGCTGCAGGTTATGGCTTCCTCTACGGCCTCTGGCCGATTGCCTGGATCATCGTTGCCGCGGTGTTCCTGTACAAACTCACGGTCAAGAGCGGCCAGTTCGAAGTGATCCGCAGCTCGGTGCTGTCGATTACCGACGACCAGCGCCTGCAAGTGCTGCTGATCGGTTTCTGCTTCGGTGCCTTCCTGGAAGGTGCGGCGGGCTTTGGTGCACCGGTGGCAATCACTGCCGCGCTGCTGGTGGGCCTGGGCTTCAACCCGCTGTACGCCGCCGGCCTGTGCCTGATCGCCAACACCGCGCCAGTGGCCTTTGGCGCCCTGGGCATCCCGATCATCGTGGCCGGCCAGGTTACCGGTATCGACGCCTTCCACATTGGCGCCATGACCGGTCGCCAGCTGCCGCTGCTGTCGCTGTTCGTACCGTTCTGGCTGGTATTCATGATGGACGGCCTGCGTGGCGTGAAGGAAACCTGGCCTGCCGCCCTGGTCGCCGGCTTGAGCTTCGCCGTCACCCAGTACTTCACCTCGAACTTCATCGGCCCGGAGCTTCCGGACATCACCTCGGCCCTGGCCAGCCTGATCGCCCTGACCCTGTTCCTGAAAGTCTGGCAGCCAAAGCGTTCGTTCGCCGAAGCCAAGGGCAGCGTCGGTGCCGCCGTGGTCCAGCCAAGCGGCAGCAAACCAAGCCCCTACAGCTTTGGCGAGATCTTCAAGGCCTGGTCGCCGTTCCTGATCCTCACTGTGCTGGTCACCATCTGGACCCTGAAACCGTTCAAGGCGGCCTTCGCCCCGGGCGGCGCGATGTACAACTTCGTGTTCAACTTCGCTATCCCGCACCTCGACCAACTGGTGATCAAGTCCGCACCGATCGTCGCCGCGCCAACCGCCATGCCAGCGGTGTTCAAGCTCGACCCGATCTCTGCCACCGGCACCGCGATCTTCCTCTCGGCGCTGATCTCCATGGCCGTGCTGAAGATCAACTTCAAAACTGGTCTGACCACTTTCAAGGAAACCTTCTGGGAGCTGCGCTGGCCAATCCTGTCGATCGGCATGGTGCTGGCCTTCGCCTTCGTCACCAACTACTCGGGCATGTCCTCGACCATGGCCCTGGTGCTGGCCGGTACCGGTGCCGCGTTCCCGTTCTTCTCGCCGTTCCTCGGCTGGCTGGGTGTGTTCCTGACCGGTTCCGACACCTCGTCCAACGCCCTGTTCAGCTCGTTGCAGGCCACCACCGCGCACCAGATCGGGGTCAACGACACTCTGCTGGTAGCGGCCAACACCAGCGGCGGCGTGACCGGCAAGATGATCTCGCCGCAGTCGATCGCCGTGGCTTGCGCCGCCACCGGCCTGGTTGGCAAGGAATCCGACCTGTTCCGCTTTACCGTCAAGCACAGCCTGTTCTTCGCCACCATCGTCGGCCTGATCACCCTGATCCAGGCCTATTGGCTGACCGGCATGCTGGTTCATCACTAAAGTGAAAGGGGCCGGGCGCCATCGCGCGCCCGGCGATCCCACACGCAACGCTGCGAGAATCCATGATCATTTCTGCCTCTACCGACTATCGCGCCGCGGCCCAACGCAAGCTGCCTCCCTTCCTGTTCCACTATGCCGACGGCGGCGCCTACGCCGAGCACACCCTGCGCCACAACGTCTCGGACCTGGCCAGCATTGCCCTGCGTCAGCGCGTGCTGAAGAACATGTCCGAGCTCAGCCTGCAGACCAAGCTGTTCGACGAAACCCTGAGCATGCCGGTGGCCCTGGCCCCGGTCGGCCTCACCGGCATGTACGCCCGCCGTGGTGAAGTGCAGGCGGCACGTGCGGCGGCGGCCCACGGCATTCCGTTCACCATGTCCACGGTGTCGGTGTGCCCGATCGAAGAAGTGGCCCCGGCCATCGACCGGCCGATGTGGTTCCAGCTGTACGTTCTCAAGGACCGCGGCTTCATGCGCAACGCCCTGGAGCGGGCCAAGGCCGCCGGGGTCAAGACCCTGGTGTTCACTGTCGACATGCCGACACCCGGCGCCCGCTACCGCGACGCCCATTCTGGCATGAGCGGCAAGAACGGCCCGCTGCGCCGCGTGCTACAAGCCATGACCCACCCCGAGTGGGCATGGGATGTCGGCGTGATGGGGCGCCCACACGACCTGGGCAACATTTCCACCTACCGTGGCAACCCCACCGGCCTTGCCGACTACATCGGCTGGCTGGCCAACAACTTCGACCCGTCGATCTCCTGGAAAGACCTGGAGTGGATCCGCGAGTTCTGGGACGGCCCGATGATCATCAAAGGCATTCTCGATGCCGATGACGCCCGCGATGCGGTCAGGTTCGGTGCCGACGGCATCGTCGTGTCCAACCACGGCGGCCGCCAGCTCGACGGCGTGCTGTCCAGCGCCCGCGCCCTGCCGGCAATTGCCGATGCGGTCAAAGGTGACCTGAAGATCCTCGCCGATTCCGGCATCCGCAGCGGCCTCGACGTGGTGCGCATGATCGCCCTGGGCGCCGATACCGTACTGATCGGCCGCGCCTTCCTCTACGCCCTTGCCGTGCACGGCCAGGCCGGGGTGAAAAACCTGCTGGAGCTGTTCGAAAAGGAAATGCGCGTAGCGATGGTGCTGACCGGCGCCAAGTCGATCAGCGAGATCACCCGCGACTCGCTGGTACGCGAACTGGGCGCCTGACCGCCCGCAAGAACGACCGCCTGATTGACCCGGGGCATGTGGCGCACAGACGCCACGGCCCCGCGAGGAGACTGCATGAGCCTGCCCGCCGCGTTCCTGCGTGATGCCGAGCGCCTGATCCCCGCCGAACGCCGCTTCGACGACCCCACCTCCACCCTGGCCTTCGGCACCGATGCCAGCTTCTACCGGCTGATCCCCAAGCTGGTGGTGCGCGTCGAGTCAGAAGACGAAGTGGTCGGCCTGATCAAACTGGCCCAGCGCGAGCGGGTGCCGGTCACCTTCCGCGCCGCCGGCACCAGCCTGTCCGGCCAGGCCATCAGCGACTCGGTGCTGATCGTGCTGGGCGATAACTGGAACGGCCGCGAAATCCGCGGCCAAGGCGAGCAGATCCGCTTGCAGCCCGGCGTCATCGGCGCCCAGGCCAATGCCTGGCTGGCTCCCTTCGGGCGCAAGATCGGCCCCGACCCGGCGTCGATCAACGCCTGCAAGATTGGCGGCATCGTCGCCAACAACGCCAGCGGCATGTGCTGCGGCACCGCGCAGAACACCTACCACACCCTGGCCGGCCTGCGCCTGGTGCTGGCCGACGGCACGCGCCTGGACAGCGAAGACCCGGCCAGCGTCGCCGCGTTCGAGGCCAGCCACGCCGGCCTGCTGGAAGCACTGGCCCGCCTGGGCCGCGAGACCCGCGCCAACACTGCGCTCGCCGAGCGCATCCGGCACAAATACCGGCTGAAGAACACCACTGGCCTATCGCTGAACGCATTGGTGGACTACGACCAACCGCTGGATATCCTGCAGCACCTGTTGGTCGGCTCCGAAGGCACCCTGGGCTTCATCAGTGCCGTCACCTACGACACCGTGCCCGACCACCCGCACAAAGCCAGCGCACTGCTGGTTTTCCCCAGCGTGGAAAGCTGCTGCCGCGCGGTGACCGTTCTCAAGCGCCAGCCGGTCTCGGCCGTTGAACTGCTCGACCGCCGCAGCCTTCGCTCGGTGCAGAACATGCCCGGCATGCCTCTGTGGGTAAAAGGCCTGTCGGACAACGCCTGCGCCCTGCTGATCGAGTCCCGTGCCGCCAGCCAGAGCCTGCTGCATGAACAGCTGCAACAGGTGATGGCCTCGATCGCCGACTTCCCACTGGAACAGCAGGTGGACTTCAGCGAAGACCCCGCCGTGTACAACCAGCTGTGGAAGATCCGCAAGGACACCTTCCCCGCCGTCGGCGCCGTACGCCAGACCGGCACCACCGTCATCATCGAAGACGTCACCTTCCCCATCGAGCAACTGGCCGAAGGCGTCAACCGACTGATCCAGCTGTTCGACAAGCATCGCTACGATGAAGCGATCATTTTCGGCCACGCCCTGGAAGGCAACCTGCACTTCGTCTTCACCCAGGGTTTCAACAGCGCCGAGGAAGTCGCCCGCTACCAGGCCTTCATGGACGATGTGGCGCAACTGGTGGCGGTGGAGTTCGGCGGCTCGCTCAAGGCCGAGCACGGCACCGGGCGCAACATGGCACCGTTCGTGGAGCTGGAGTGGGGCCACGACGCCTACCAACTGATGTGGAAGCTCAAGCGCCTGCTCGACCCCAACGGCATCCTCAACCCCGACGTGGTGCTCAGTGAAGACCCGGACATCCACCTGAAAAACCTCAAGCCGCTGCCCGCTGCCGACGAGATCGTCGACAAGTGCATCGAGTGCGGCTTCTGCGAACCGGTGTGCCCTTCCAAAGGCCTGACCCTCAGCCCACGTCAGCGCATCGTCATGTGGCGTGACATCCAGGCCAAACAGCGCGCCGGCATCGACACCCGGGAATTGCGCCAGACCTACCAGTACCAGGGCATCGACACCTGCGCCGCCACCGGCCTGTGCGCCCAGCGCTGCCCGGTTGGCATCAACACCGGCGAACTGGTGAAGAAACTGCGCAGCCAGGCCGCCGAACACGAAAAAACCGCCGACTGGCTAGCCGAACACTTCCACACCGCCCTGGGCGGCGCGCGCCTGACCCTGACCGCCGCCAATACCGCACGCAAGCTGCTCGGCGCCCCACGCCTGGGCCGCCTGAGCGCCTCGCTGAACAAAGCCAGCAAAGGCCGCCTGCCAAAGTGGACCCCGGCGATGCCACAACCACTGCGCCCACTGGACTTTGGCCCGGCCAGCAACGACGCCCGCCCTCGCGTGGTGTACCTGGCTGCCTGCGTCTCGCGGGTGATGGGCCCGGCCTATGCCGACCGCGAGCAGAGTTCGCTGCTGGACAAGACCCGCGCCCTGCTGGAAAAGGCCGGCTACCAGGTGGTGTTCCCTGACAACGCCGACAGCCTGTGCTGCGGCCAACCGTTCGCCTCGAAGGGCTACCCCGAGCAGGCCGAGCACAAACGCCAGGAACTGATTGCCGCCCTGCTGCACGCCAGCCGCGGCGGCCTCGACCCTATCTACTGCGATACAAGCCCCTGCACCCTGCGCCTGGTGCAGGACCTGGGCGACACCCGGCTGGACCTGTACGACCCAGTGCGCTTCATCCGCACCCACCTGCTCGAACGCCTGGAGTTCACCCCCCAGGACGAACCAGTGGCCGTGCATGTGACCTGCAGCACCCAGCACCTGGGCGAAAGCCAGGCGCTGATCGACCTGGCGCGGCGTTGCAGCAAACAGGTGGTGATCCCGGAGGGCATACACTGCTGCGGCTTTGCCGGTGACAAAGGCTTCACCACCCCCGAGCTCAACGCCCACTCGCTGCGCAGCCTGAAGGATGCGGTGCAATATTGCAGCGAAGGCATCTCCACCAGCCGCACCTGCGAGATCGGCCTGTCCAGCCATAGTGGCATCGATTACCACGGGCTGGTCTACCTGGTAGACCGCGTCACCCGGCCGCGTAGCATATGACCGTTTAACGCAAAACCTGATAGCTGCCGCAATCCCTGTGGGAGCGGGCAAGCCCGCGAACACCGGCGCAGCCGGTGCCATACACCGCGCAGCCTGCTTCGCGGGCATGCCCGCTCCCACAGGTACCGCGCCGGCTTTGGGCACACGCTGTACCTGTAGGAGCGGCTTCAGCCGCGAACACCGGCAAAGCCGGTGCCATCCCGATTGAACCCCCGCCAATCCCCCGCAGTCCATCCTTACAGGCCCACCTTCCAGAGGCCCAGAAGGAGACTCCCATGAAAGGTACCGCGCTTTCGGCCCTGTTCGCGGCCGCCACCCTGCTGGCTTCGCCGGTATTCGCCGCCGAAGACCTCTGCACCGCCAACCTGCAAAAGATCGACGACAGCATGGCCACCGCCGGCGCTACCTCCGAAGGCCTGGACAAGGCCATCACCGAGCACGTCGACAAAGCCAAGGCTGCCCAGGCATCGGGGGACACCAAGGAATGCATCGCCATCACCAGCAAAGTCCTGGAGCGGTTGGAAAAAACGGAGAAAGGCAGCGGCACCAGCGGCGGCGGTAGCGGCGCGTGAGCCCAAAAGCGGGCGACCGGACCGGCTGTCGACGTCGCCCGCGCAATGGCGTATACTCCGCCTCACGTACCGTAAGGTGCGTTAGCCAAGAGCTAGTGTGGGGCCGATCAGGATTCGACGCCGGTAGCGAAACTCTAGGTGCATGCCGAGTTGGTAACAGAACTCGTAAATCCACTGTTGCAACTTTCTATAGTTGCCAATGACGAAAACTTCGAGGCGGAGTACGCTCTCGCTGCGTAAGCAGCCGAGCCCGACCTTCTGGTAGCTTCGGCTCCAGCAATCATCAGGGGATGCCTGTAAACCCGAAATGATTGTCATACAGAACAGGATCGTCGTGTAGCACGTTGGGGGCAAAGCGACTAAAACTTACCCAACTCGTCCAAAGCACCCTGCCCGTCGGGCGGCTGCGGATTAACTCAGTAGACACGGCTAAGCATGTAGTACCGACAGCGGAGTACTGGCGGACGGGGGTTCAAATCCCCCCGGCTCCACCACATTTACATCTAAAGACGTCCACGGACGTCTTTTTTTGTGCCTGAAAGACAGTGAATACGCGGCTTTCAAGGCGATGGGTGTCCACGGACGTCCATGAGCAGCTACACCTTTTGGCATTCCAAATGGCATTCCAAGCCCGTAGGTGCTAATTTTTGGAATGCCAAAATCAAGTCTGGAATGCCAATGTGCGCACAAGCTACCCGCCTCTCTGAACTCAAAGTCAAATCTGCCAAGCCTGCTGAAAAGGACTACGTCCTATTTGATGGCGGCGGACTTCAAATGCGAGTGAGAAGCAATGGCTCTAAGCTATGGAACTTCAACTATCGACACCCTGTGACGAAGAAGCGGATCAACATGGGACTGGGAACCTTCCCCGAAGTCTCGTTAGCGCAAGCACGCAAGGGTTCCGTTGAAGCGAGGGAAGCACTTGCCCACGGCATCGACCCTAAAGAGAGGCGGGATGCTGTGCTGCAAGCTAAACAAGCTGCGACTGAGCACACATTCCAGAATGTGGCGACGTCCTGGTATGAATTGAAGAAGGATGCTGTGACGCCGGCCTACGCTGAGGACATCTGGCGCTCGCTAACATTGCACATATTCCCGGACTTGGGCTCCACACCGATCTCAGCCATAAGCGCACCGCAAGTCATCAATCTACTCCGGCCACTCGAAACCAAGGGCAGCCTTGAAACCGTGAAGCGGCTGACGCAGCGGCTCAACGAGATCATGACCTACGGGGTCAACTCGGGACTGATTCACGCGAACCCACTCAGCGGTATCCGCGCCGTCTTCAAGAAACCGAAAAAGAAAAACATGGCGGCACTCCCCCCCGATGAGCTGAAAGAGCTAATGGTGGCAATCGCCAATGCCAGCATAAAAAGAACAACCCGCTGCCTGATCGAGTGGCAGCTCCACACCATGACCCGGCCAGCCGAGGCAGCAACCACCCGCTGGGCAGATATCGACATCGAGAAGAAGATCTGGACGATTCCTGCGGAGCGCATGAAGAAGCGCCGTGCGCACATTATCCCGCTCACGGAGCAGGCTCTTGCACTTTTAGAGGCGATCACGCCCTACAGTGGACATCGGGAATTTGTGTTCCCCGCAGACCGAAACCCTCGTACCCACTGCAACAGCCAAACCGCCAACATGGCACTAAAGCGCATGGGTTTTGAAGGGCGCTTGGTAAGCCATGGGATGCGCTCAATGGCGAGCACCATCCTCAACGAGCACGGCTGGGATCCTGAATTGATCGAGGTTGCACTTGCCCACGTCGATAAAGACGAGGTACGTAGCGCGTACAACCGAGCAGATTACATAGAACGCAGACGCCCTCTGATGGCATGGTGGAGCAACCACATTCAGGAAGCGGCAACAGGCAACCTGTCGGTGTCAGCTACCAGAGAACATCAAGATAAAAAGGTCGTCTCGATACGTTGACCTAACGTCAGATCCTCGCCAAAAGCGGGCTACGGACATGACGCTATCTCACAGGGTACCTGCTCAAAACTGAACCACAGACCCATGTGCTGTGGTTCACCTGGATCAGTTTTCGCTCAGAACCGCCAGCGCTCCACTTCTTCAGAATTTCATTTTCTACTTTCCTCGCCCTTCTCAAGGCCTGAGGGACCAATATCCGATTACCTCTACAGCGCTAGATTAATCGAGATTGGATCCAAAAATATTTCAAACCTATATCACCTCAATGAACGCCCCGCAGTATCGACTGCTGCTGGGGATTTGGCCTGCCAGCTTCTACCTCGGCACGCTCATCACTTGAGAGGATCTACATATGTATACCCCTTGCCCAAGCTGTAATTCAGGACGTGTCATCACGAAAAATCTCGGTAAACAAACGGGCGGATTAATTGGCGCTGCAGGCGGTGCAGCCAGTGGTGCCGCCGGTGCCCTGTCAGGTGCGGAAGCCGGCGCGGTACTGGGTGTAGTCGGTGGGCCGGTGGGCATTGCGATCGGCAGCATCGCCGGGGCGATTTTGGGTGGTCTGTTTGGCGGGGTCGCGGGGGGCATTGCCGGGGCCACGCTGGGCGAGCAGATCGACGACAAGGTGCTGGCCAATTACCAATGTCTGGAGTGCGGTTACAGCTTTAGCGTCAACCGTTAAGCCGTTGTGAACAGGCGTCGTTCGTTGATGAAACGACGCTCTTTCCCCTTCATTCGTAAGGAATCATTCTCATGGCTCATCTCGTTGAAACCATGGCCTACGCTGGCGCTACTCCCTGGCATGGCCTGGGCAACAACCTGCCCCGTAAACAACCGATTGAGGTATGGCAGCGTGAAGCCGGCATGGACTGGCAGATTCTAGAAAGCCCAGTGCACTTCAAGTCAGACGCGGTCGGCCACCTGGGCGCCATCCACTCCTTTCCCGAGCAGAAGGTGCTTTACCGTTCCGACACCAAGGCCCCTCTGTCGGTCGTCTCGCAGCGCTATCACACCGTGCAACCGCGCGAGGTACTGGAGTTCTACCGCGATCTCACCGAAGTCTCCGGCTACGAGTTGGAAACCGCAGGTGTACTCAAAGGTGGGCGCAAGTTCTGGGCACTGGCACGTACCGGGCAAGGTGCAGAGCTGAAGGGCAACGACCAGGTCAACGGCTACCTCCTGCTGGCCACCTCCTGCGATGGCACCCTGGCCACCACTGCAACGCCAACCACCGTGCGCGTGGTATGCAACAACACCCTGACCATCGCCTTGGATGGCAGCAGCCGCGCAATCAAAGTACCGCACAACACTCGCTTTGACCCGAAGACAGTGAAGAGGCAACTGGGCATCGCAGTCTCGCAATGGGACGAGTTTATGTACCGTATGCGCGTGCTGTCCGAGCGCAAGGTGCAGTGGCATGAGGCATTGGGCTACTTCATGAACGTGATGTGTGAGACCAGCCCGACCGGCGCTCTGCCGGAGCAACTGCCCAACGAGCGCGCTCTGCGAAAGATACAGGAGCTTTATGAAGGCCGTGGTCGCGGTAGCCAGCTGGACTCGGCACGCGGCACCGCCTGGGGCTTGCTCAATGCCGTGACCGAGTACGTCGATCACGAGCGCCGGGCACGCAGCACGGAGTATCGCCTCGACTCTGCATGGTTCGGCCAAGGCGCCCAGATCAAGCAACGCGCCTTGGATACAGCCCTGCAACTGGTTGCCTGACCTTTTACCAACCCCACCCCATAACGCCCGACCCGCTTCGTTGCAGGTCGGGCGTTTCTATTTCTGCAAGGTGAATGCTATGAAAGCCACTTCATTGAATCGCAACATCAGCAAGCCTCGTCCGGCTCTGCGCTTGGTAAGCACCAAGGAACTGCCACGCGAGGACTGGCTGCAGATCCGCAAGCAAGGCATCGGCAGCTCTGATGCGGCCGCTGCCGTGGGTCTCAACCCCTATAAATCGCAGCTGGAACTCTGGATGGAGAAGACAGGCCGCGATGCCGGTATGCCCAAGGCTGATCCTCTGGATGAGGAAAGCCCGATGTACTGGGGCAACGTGCTGGAGCCCATCGTGGCCTGGCATTACAGCAAGCGCACGAAGAACAAGGTACGGCGCATAAACGCTGTGCTGCAGCATCCTGATCCGGAGTTGCCCTGGATGCTGGCCAACATCGACCGTGAGATTATCGGGGCCGACGATGTGCAGATCCTCGAATGCAAGACAGCCGGCATAAACGGGGCACGCCTCTGGAAAGAGGGCGTGCCGGAGTATGTGCAGCTGCAGGTGATGCACCAGCTCGCGGTCACCGGCAAGCAGGCGGCAGATGTGGCAGTACTGCTCGGCGGCCAGACGCTGGAGATCCATCGCATCGAGCGGGACGAGCAGATGATTGCCCGCCTGATCGAGCTGGAACGCCAGTTCTGGCAGCACGTGGAAACCGACACACCCCCGCCGGCCGATGGCACCGCTTCCGCCGAATCGGCCCTGCGCTGCCTCTACCCGGAAGACAACAGCCTGGTCGCCGACTTCAGCAACCATGCCGGACTGACCGCTGCCTTCATCGAGCTCAAGGCCGTTCGCCAGTCGATTGCCAACATGGAGAAGCGCGAGGCCGAGCTCAAGCAGATGCTGCAGCAGGCCATGGGCAGTGCCAGCCGGGCAGATTTCTCCAGCGGCTACGTCAGTTGGCGCAAAGCCAAGGACAGTGTTGGCCTCGATGTCGCTCAGTTGCTCCAGGACAAGCCCTACCTGCAGGCCAGGTACCCACTGCTGAAGCCCGGTGCGCGGCGCTTCCTGGTCGGCTGATTTTCACTTCCCTCACTCCCTTCCCCCTTGGCCAGTCCATGCAGTTCGCGCTGCGTGGCTGGCCTTTTTTCATTTCCAGGAGAACCTCCATGCTGAAAGGCTTAGCCCTGACGCCCCCAGTGCTCGGGCGGATTTCCATCGGCAAGATCATCGAGAAGAACGGCAAGCGCCTGCCGGAAAAGGATGACCAGTTCACCATCACCTCCCAGGTACAAGGCAAGGACGGCTGGCTGCTGCACCCGCTAAACGACGAGCTGCGTCAGGGTAAGGACGACAAGCCGCGCAGCATCCCGGTGCGCCTGCTGTTCAACGAGCCGGAGTTGAACTTTCGTGCCGACTACACCCTGTTTGATCGGCAGTCCGGACGACCGCTGTGCGTGGGCAACGGTGAGACCTGCAAGCGCATCACCCAAGACGGTATGCAGTCGCTACCCTGCCCTTCGCCGGATGCCTGCCCATTGGCCAAGGGTAATGCCTGCAGGCCCTTCGGACGGCTGAACGTGGTCATTGGCGATGAGGATCCGCTCGGGAGCTTTGTATTTCGCACCACCGGCTTCAACAGCATCCGCACCCTCGCCGCCCGGCTGCATTACTTCCAGGCCATCTCCGGAGACCGGCTGGCGTATTTGCCATTAGAGCTACGCCTGCGCGGTAAATCCACCCGCCAGAGCCATAGCACGCCGATCTTCTACGTCGACATCACCGTGCGAACGGGTATGACAGTGGAGGAAGCCTTGCAGGCAGCCCGCCAACTGGAGGAGAGCCGCCTGGCCGCTGGTTTCGACCAGGCCGCACTGGATGCGGCTGCTCGGCAAGGATTCGGCAATGGCGCTTTCGAGGAAGACATCGAGGAAGGTGGCAGCGTCTTTGAAGAGTTCTACCCCGAAACGATCACGCCCACAGATAAACCGAAAGCCTCCGCTACACGCCCTTCTCTCGCCGAGAAACTGGAGTCCCAAGCCAGGCTCAACGCCCAGCCACCCCCTCCCAATAACCATTCGGTAGAGGTCGCTTGCGACTCACTGCTCGAAGGAGTGCGCCTATGAAATTCCAGAAAATAAAAGCTGGTGAAGACGCCGGTAGCTACATCGTTAACTCACCGGTGACCGAAACAGAGATTCTCCGCTTAGCCCTACAACTGACAGCGCGAAGAATGTCCAAAGGAAAACCACTTACTGATCCGCTGCAAGTGGCTGAACATTTGCAAATGTTATTACAGGATTACGAGCATGAAGTGTTTGCAGTTTTGATGCTCGATACCAAATATCGCGTCATCGCGTTTGAAGAGGTGTTCCGCGGCACAGTTGACAGCGCCCGTATTTACCCTCGAGAAGTCGTCAAGTTAGTGCTGAGCCACAATAGCTCCGCCGTCATCCTCGTCCACAATCACCCCTCAGGTGATCCGACGCCTAGCTCAGAGGACCGGTTAATCACTCAGACACTAAAGACCGCGCTCGACCTGATTGGCACTCGCACGCTGGATCATATTGTCGTTGGCAGTGAAGGTTATGTATCTCTCGCCCAGTTAGGTTGGATCTAGAAAAAGGCTATTACTGATGAACCTGATCCGTTTCCTAGGACTTCTCTTCGTATTCATTTGCATTCTGGCCGGAAGCGCCATCGTCATCGCGCTATCGGTGCTCGCTATACGGTTCTGGCTCATCCTGCTGATCTTGGCGTTAGCCCTAGCGATGTTCAATTGGCTACTTAGACGAATCGGAATCAAAATTCGCTCTTGATACGAACCTTAACTTCTGGCTACCAATGCGACTTAAAGGAATCTCTGCATGATTACACGATGCTTGATCTGCAACTCATCCGTAGTCCTCACCAGAGAAACAGCCGAAACCCTGCTACGCACCTTGGAAATGCGGAAAATCTTTATTCAAGGAATTCAGCATGCATCTACCGAAGCGAAAACACCACCCTCTGATCTCCACTGCGAGAGTCCATTGAGCCACCTCCTACAACTCCTTCAGAAGGGATTATCCAAGATCGATATATCGGAAAAATCTACCAACGATTTCATTACAGACGTCCATCGCTTTCACTTTTTAGGCAACGATTGCCTTTGCCTACGCTGCGGATCGAAATACGATAACCAACCGTTACCAACGTCATAATGTCCATCCTTTCCACGGCCACTAGGTCGTGGAAAGGATGGACATATTATTTTTCAACTTTAATCGTCTAGCTTGTTCCTGACCTAATATTGCTCCAAGTGCGGACCAACCCTGAAAATCAGAAATCTACTCGCTTTTTATCACTGTCACACGTATTTCTCAACACACCCAAAACCTTCCGCGCACCTGCAATAGGTTAGCAAATTTAATTTAACGCTTTATTCTTTCTCTGGCAGAGTCCTGGGCTGACGCCTTATCTGCGGAGGGACTATCACTATGATTAATAAATAACTTATCTAGAAACACCACATTCAAAGCCATCTCTTGACCTCCGAAGCTGTACTTGCGATTTCTTTCTGCCCCTCCACGCCAAAGTCTCCTCTATCCCATGCTGGTGGACTTACGAGAATCCCTAGGAAAACTCCGATCAAGTCAGCACCGGCAGCCTGACCTATGCTGAAAAAGCGCTCCGTTCATCCACGCCAACAAGCCTTGCCCATGAGTCAGATGAGCTTCTCAGGTTTCGAATATCCCGGTAAGCGCAAGCAAACCCGTCGCGAGCGTTTCCTGGCCGAGATGGAACAGGTCGTATGATCTGTGATGCTGTACCGAAGATGGGATTAGACCTTCCGGAGTCGGATTGCAGGAGCAGGCCTCAAACCACCCGGTGCTGCTGCATTCAAAGGTGCGGTGGCGAGCGACCGATGAAAAGTCACCCTATGATGATGGCAAGTGAGTATGGAGAAGATGAGCGAAAGCAAACCTTCCGATAACGCATCGTTATTCCCTAAGAGGGTGTAGACAAAATAAAGTAAGCTGCTTGTCCCTCGCCTACGCAGCATTGCACCATGCCTAAAACCGGACGCCCGCCCGTAATCGCTGCGGAGCATTACCCTCTGCTGACCAGACTCGCTCATGCGCAGCCCTATTCCAGCCAAGCCGAACTGGCGAAAGCATTCCATGCTGATCCAAGTCATACGAGGCCCGAACAATCGGCGCACCGGGAAATGGCATTCAGAACAAGGCGATTTGTTCACGGCAGCACCGTCTCCAAGCGGTTTTGTGGTGATGCCCAAGCGCTGGGTAGTACAACGGACTCACGCCTGGAATGAGCGCGCGAGGCGGTTGATCATGCACCACGATCGGTTGATGGATGTGAGTGCGGCATGGGTGTGGCTGGCCGAGGCTCGGATGCTTGCTCGTCGACTTACTACTTGATTTTGTCTACACCCTCCTAGGAGTTGAGCCGCGCCAGTGATGCCACAAACTCGATATGAGCTACCCGCCTCCACTGACTGGCCTAGTAAAGATCTGAGGTTCTCCAGCGCAGTGTGGAGCGGTAACTCACCGGCTTGCAACTGACGCGTGCAGTTTACATTGCGTTAGCAACGCATGAGCGCTGCCAAGAGCTTCTCCTCTGGCAGCGTTTCCAATAATTCCAGGCGCAAAACCTGGAGTGCCATTTCCAGCAGTGATGCTCCGTCGGGTTGGATATACATACGCTAGTCTAGAAGTCCACCGCAACGGAAGATATACACAGATTGGTTCAATCAGCTGAGCTCGAGGTAAAATTTGTAGCCGAGAGTCGCGAACATGATGCCGATACCCACAGCCATCATTACAATACCGTAATCTCTATTTCGGCGGCTGTAGCCAATCACCAGAAACACGAACCCCAGACAAATCAGGCCGATCATTATTTCAAGCTCTCGCATCAGTCTCTACTCTCATTGTTGTGGTTAGCACCATTCAGAGCCGCCCAGCCGGGCACATCACTGCGGATCTTCCAGGAGAAATCCGCTGCATCATTGGCAATGCGGGCACGTTCAGTGAACCGTCCGCGCTGGCGAAGTTCATCGAGGCTGTAGCCGTCCTGCAGGCCATGGACAGACATGACGTATGCTGGCAGATAGCCTGTCAGTAGCAGGCGATAGTCGACCGGCAGGCCACCGATGATCGTCTGTAGCATGTCGAAGACGATGGTGGTGCAATTGGCCGTGATCGTATTGTAGAAGCGAGGCTGCTCGACCAGGGTGTTAGCCTGCTGCATGTAGGAAAGCAGCAACGCCCGCATCGCCTCGGGGGGCATGTCGATACGGTACAAATAGCTTTCTTCATCGCGCACATTTGTACGCACGCGCAAGGCATCACGCTCATCCGCGGCCACGATGCTCAGCTCGAACTGCTTGAAGAAGCCGCCAATCTCCGAATACGCCTCGCCCTTTTCCTTGCGCACCTCCACGGTAAACGTCAGAAAACGACCATCGTCGAAACCGAAGGAAACCAGCACATGGGCAATGGCCGACATGCCCCAGTAGGACGTGATCAGATCGACTGAAACGAGACGGTCGAGGTCGTAGCGGCGCGTTTCCCAGGCTATGCCATAGTCCGCATCGCTGCGCCAGTCGAAATTGCGCACGTTATGCAGAGTCAACTGGCCACCCGCGATCTCGCCATGGGTCATCTGGGCAACATCATCCGCCCAAATGCGCTGGTTCGACGGTTCCAGGCCGTTCCACCAGATCAACAGTAGCGCAAAGGACAACGCACAACCGCCGAGCGCCAGAACAACTCGACCGCGCCATAGCATGACCTGCAGGATGCCGCCGAGCAGGCACCAACCCGCGATCAACATCCAGGCAACGCCGCCCGGGGCCTGATAGGCCAGCGCTAGCGCGCCCCAGGCACTGATCAACAACAGGGCCAGCGACAGCACCCCGCGTACCAGAATACGCAGCAGACGGCTCATGGTGCGCGCATCTCGGCCACTTTGGGTGCGGCCAGTCCATCGAGGTGCTCATGCAGCACCCGGCGGATCTCGATGATCGCCTGCGGTGTTTCCTGCACGCTGTGCCAGGACGGCACGACCAGCTCCGAGTCGGCATCGACCAGGTGGGAGCTGGCATAGGGCACCACGCCATCGCTGGAGAGCAGCACATCCAGATCCGGGGTATAGTTGCCGATGATCGAGTGGTAGTGCACCCGCGGCGAAATGGGCAGCTCCGCTGCTGCCTTGACGAAGGGGTCCTGGTTGCTCAGGTTGTCGATACTGTTGAGCGGTCGCACCAGCGCCACCGGGGCGGCGGAATTGGGATCGACCAGCAACTGGGTGACCTCCTTGAAGCGGGTAAGCATCGACACCGGCATTTTCACCAGGCCCGCCGCCCAACGTGACACGCGGTTCTCGGCGAACGGAGTACCACGGTGCGGGGCTGCGGCGAAAATGGCCCGGCTTACCTGGGGCAACGGCTCGAAGTACAGGTAAGGGCCGAGGCTCGCCTTGGCCTTTTTCAGGCGTGCCCCCTTGATCTCGTAGCTACTCAGCATGGCATCCCACATCTGGTCACCCGACGAGGATAGCATCAACCGCGACAACACCCCGCCCATGCTGTGCCCCACCAGCACCATCTCGTGGCTGGCCTTGGCCGTGCCTTCGGGATCGAAATTCGCCAGGGTCTGCTCGATGGCCTGGCGAATGGCCTTGTTGTTGACGGCCAGCGGCAGATTGGTCGGATAGTAGACCTGCCAGATCTGGTAATTGCGGCGCAGCCCCTCATCGCCCAACACTTCGTTGGCCACGTTGATCCAGGCTTCCGGGCTACTGGCCAGGCCGTGCAGCATGACAACGACGCGCCGGTCCGGATCGAAGGGCTGCAGCAGGTAGACATGGGGCTTCTCCAGTACCTCGCCGCGTCCCACCAAGGTCAACAACGACTGTCTGGCAAAGCCCGAACGGGCCAGCCACAGGCCATAGCCCGAGGTGAAATTGGCCGCCAGCGGTGCCTGCATGCCAGCCATTTCCACGCTATCCTGGCGATAGGGGTCGTAACCGATTACCTCCACCTGATAGGTGCTCAAGACCTGCTCCAGCGTTTCCCCGGGGAAACGGGCCACAGCAGTGATCGCCGGAAACGGTGTTTCGCTCCACGACAGCTCGTCGCTGCTCTTGTTCACCACACGCTTGGCGGTCACCGCCACCAGCTCGGCTCCCAGACCGTCACGGCGGTACTGGTTGCGCAACCCGCCGAAGGATAGGGAGGCAGCGGGAATCAGCTCCTTGGGCAGGAGGCGGTCATCGGCCAGCCTCACGTCGGTCATATGGCCACTGATCGTCCAGCGTCCGGGTTTGAGGCGGAAATTACCCCGTGTGTCCTCGGGTGAAGGCGGGTGGCCGCGATAGCGCTCGAATACCTCGGTCAATGCCTGCTGTACGGAAAAGTTGTAATAATCACGCACCTGGGTCTGCCGGTCCTCCAACGCACGCTGGCTCGGGGTTCGGCGGGTCAGAAAGAGATAGGCATAGGCGTAACGGGCGCTCTCCAGATAGGCATCGATACGGGTCTCGGCCGCCATCACCTTGCTGCCGTCCTGGGCCTCCTTGAGCCACAGCTCAGCCAGAGAGGAAAGCCGCTGCTCGTCGCCCAGGCCCCTGGTGCCATCCAACGCCTGGCGACAGGCCGGCAGGTCCGCAAGGCAGCCCTTCTCGTCGGAGCCAACCACCTGCAAGGCAGCCACCGCCGACGCGCTGAGGTTGCCGGTCGTCAACACATCGCCACGGCGGAGGGCCAGGTAGTCGTTATTGCTGACCGCAGTCACCTTGACCCCGGCACAGCCAGCCAGTACCGCAGCCGACAAGACAAGCGACACCAGGCGCCGCGCCTGGTGGATGATGGAAAAAACGATCAGGGTATTCACAGTCAACTCATCACTTAAAATGGAGATTTAGCGGGCCACACGCTGCAACGAAACACTCGGCGCGCATCATGTATGTCACCATAATGATAATGTTCAAAGCATGTCCGGACTGACCAGGGAACGCTCGAGCATCCATCCTTGGCACCGGGTTACCCTCATTGAGTTACACTAAATACGATCGTTGCTTTGTTTGAGAACACCATGTCAAACCAGAACCGCCCGCGCCTGATCAAGAAGTACCCCAATCGCCGCTTGTACGATACTCACAGCAGCTGCCATGTGACCCTGGCCGATCTCCGGCAAATGGTCATTGACGAAATCCCCTTCCTGATCGTCGATGCGAAAAGCGGTGAAGACCTGACCCGCAGCATTCTGATGCAAATCATCCAGGAAGCAGAAAGCGGCGGTGAGCCAATTTTCTCCAGCGACATGCTCAAAAGCATCATTCGCTTCTACGGTCCGCTTCAGGGCATGTTCGGCGGTTACCTGGAAACAAGCATCCAGGCTATCATCGATATTCAAACGCAGACCGGTGCGCAATCCTCTCAGGCATGGAGTGAATTCATGCATAAACAGATGCCTGTGATGCAGGACATGATGCAGAAGTACATCGACCAGTCGAAGAGTCTCTATCTGAACACCCAAAATCTGTTCGGCCTATTCGGCAATATGTCTGCCGGAAGAAAAGCCGATAACAGCGAGTCAGATAACAACAATGACGACAAGGAGTAGCCTGGCTGCCCTTACTCAGGTGCCCGGATCAGTCTCGCCCACGCCGCGGCATGCCATGCACCAATCAGAATGACAAGCGGTAGTGCAGTGAATAGTTTTCCACACCGTTATTGGGCTTCTTGATACTGGCGTTGGAATAGTGGATGCCACGAATACCAACCTAGTGGCCACCATTGAAACGCAGCCCCAAACCAAGACGATCTTCAAACTGAAATGCAGAGCCCAGCTTGTTATCTTCGATGCGCGCATGCTCGAACGCAGCAATACCAATGCCCGCCTCGATGTAACGCCTGACCGCTTGCCCTGCGAACTCGTATACAAATACCGGCGCCAACGATAGGCTGTGATTGCCCGATGTCTCGTCGCCTTCCCAGTAGGTCTAACCGGCATCCCAGTAGCCGCTCAAACTGCCAACCAAACTCTCAAACCAACGGCTCGCGAAATTCCACTGGGCACTGACGCGATAAGTCATGGTCGACTCGCCCGTTTGCCCGACCGCCGCACTGAAATCGGCAGCCCTGGCCTCAGCCAGAGAGCATGCAAGGACTAAGGCGGCAACCACCGCACAACCTTTTTTCATAGACAGCCCTCTCTAGTTCTATAAGGCGCAACATGAAACGGGAGCGCCGATTCATCATCGGTAGCCCCCTAAAGAACTAATTCAGGACTGTTCGCGAGTACCAGCCGATGCCTTGCCAGTTGCCTGGCCGGCAGCGGAAGCTGCAGCAGCAACGCCGCTTTCGGCTATTTCACTGGCCTGTTTGGCTGCTTTCTGCGCGCTTTCATAGACGCTGCCTGCAGTTTGCAGTGCCGACTTGAACGCAGCGACCAGAGATTCCGAACCCGCGGGTGCGTTCTTGGCAACCGCCTCTACCAACTCCTGAGCCTGCTTGGTACCGGCCTCGACCTGACGCTCGACCAGTTTGGCGATTTCCGCCTGAGTACCGGACACCAGCTCATACACCTGGCGGCTCAATTCCTGTACGCGCTCGGCCTGATGCGTCGGCTGGGCGAGGGCTGCCTGCCACTCCATGAAAGCCTGCGGGTCACGCGCCGCCGAAAACTTGCGCAGGCTTTCGAACTGCGCGTCGCTGCTGGCCCGTAGCGTCTTGACCTGCAACTGGCCGAGCTGCTCGGCGCCTTCAAACAATTTTCCAGCAATCTGCTGCAGCAGATCAAGGCTGGACTTCTGAGACTGAGCCAGTTTTTCAGTATCGAACAAGGACATGTCGAGCCTCCTGGGCTTTGCTGATATCGACTCGATCACACTCATCTTTTGACCAAGCCTATTGGGCGCCCCTGCCACTCAGCGACGCACACCGATTATTGCATCGCAAAAAATATACCACAAGAAAATTTTGTGCACCGCAAAAATTCTTTGCCCGAGCTCACTGATTTGGTTATAAAAGCCTCAGCGAATCGCTTGCTCTCAACCGTAAACCCGGTGTTGGCAGCTGAGGATAGTGACCAGATACGGGAGACTACCATGATCAAGACTAATGATTTTGCGACGCACGAGGAGAGATTTTCCTCCTTCACCAATCTGTTTACCCACATAACGCGACTGCAAGAAATACACTTGGATGCGTTTCTAAAGTCTCTTACGCAGCGCAACAAGGAACTGCTTGCTCCGATCCGCGATGGCGACCTGACGCTGCCAAACATCAACCAGTGGTGGGAGTATCAGCAAGACCTTGGCCAACGCACCTTGCTGCTCTGGGACACCCTGCGTCAAAGGGGAGACAACACGTTGGCCCACGAGCGCGCCGGCTACCCACTGCTTCTCAAATTTGATTACGAGATCGTGATCGACGGTCACGACTTGCCTCATCCAGTCAACTATTCCCTGTTGCGGATACTACCTGGGGCGGACCATGTAATAGACGAACAACGTCGCCCAGTCGTCATCATTGATCCTCGCGGTGGGCACGGAGCCGGAATAGGTGGTTTCAAGGAGGACTCGGAAGTCGGCGAGAGCCTGCGCGCTGGGCACCCAACCTATTTCATCGCCTTCAGCCATATGCCCGAACCAGCACAAACCCTGCTCGACATTGGTGAGGCCGAAGCACGCTTCATCGAAAAAGTCAGAACCCTCCACCCTGAGTCAGATAAGCCCGTAGTAATCGGTAACTGCCAAGCCGGCTGGGCACTGATGGGCCTGGCAGCATCCCGCCCGGAACTACCAGGCCTGGTGATCATCAACGGAGCGCCGCTTTCCTACTGGGCAGGGGTCAACGGACGTAACCCGATGCGTTATGCCGGCGGCCTGCTTGGCGGTGCTTGGATGACCCGGCTCGGCAGTGATATGGGCAATGGGCGCTTCGACGGTACCTGGCTGGTCAGCAACTTCGAAAACCTCAACCCAGCCAATACGCTGTGGAGCAAGTACTATAACCTGTTCAGCAATATCGACAGCGAAGCACCGCGTTTTCTTGAGTTCGAGCGCTGGTGGGGTAGCCCCAGCATGTTCAACAGCGAGGAAATCGAAACCATCGTCGACGACCTGTTTATCGGCAACCGTCTGGCCAACGGGTTGTCGCGCCCCAGCACCGGTATCGATTTACGCCGTATCGAAGCGCCAGTCGTCGTGTTCTGCTCCTACGGCGACAACATCACCCCACCCCAGCAGGCGCTCAACTGGATTGCCGACGTCTACCCCAGCGATCTGGCTCTGCGTAGCGCCGGGCGCACCATCGTCTACCTACGCCATGCCAGCATCGGTCACCTGGGTATCTTTGTCTCCGGCAAGGTAGCGCGACGCGAGCATCGCCAACTGCTCGGGGCGATTGAGGCCATCGGATCGCTGCCACCAGGCCTGTTCGAGCTGATCATCGACGACCTGCCGCAACAAGACTCAGACGAGATGCGCTTCGCCGTGCACTTCGAGCAACGCAGCATCGCCGACATTCTGAACGATGATAGCGATGGTCGTGACGACGAACGCGAGTTCGCACTTGCACAGCGTGTATCTGAGGTCAACAGCGCATTTTATGACTGGATGGTGCGTCCATGGATCCGCCAACTGATTAACGAGCCAGTTGCCGAGGCCCTGCGCCGTCTGCACCCCTTCCATCTACAGCAGGTAGGCTGGAGCAGTCTCAACCCGGCGCTCTGGTGGTTGGCCGGAAGCGCTGCACTGATACGCGAAAACCGTCGACCAAGCGCCCAGGACAACCCCTTGCTCGCCTGGCAACAAGGTTTCTCCCGTCTACTGGAAGCACAACTGGATACCTATCGCGATGGCCGTGACGCAGGCCAGGAACTGCTCTTTCATAGCGTCTATGGTGGCCTAAGCACCCTGACCGGCGGCAAACAGCCAGCAACCCTGGAGGATCGTGCTCCGCAATGGGATAAGACGCTGACCACCCGCCTGCTTGACGAACTCCCCCATGGTAGCAGCCTGGAAGGGCTGATTCGCATCCTGTTCCTGGTTGGCCAGAGCGATCCCAGGGTCAGCAAAGAGCGTATCGAACAACTCGTCCATCAGGGCCGGGCATTGATCGAGGCGCTCAATGTGGATCCAGTGCGACTGCACAATAGCTACAACCTCCAGGGATTACTGACTTTCGCCCATCCCAAGGAAAGCCTGGAAACCCTGCCGCTGCTGATCCCCGTGCCCGAGCGCCAGCACGTTCTAGACGCCACCTTGTACTTGCTACCGGAACTAACAGACGGTGCAGGCCCAGCAGCGGCACAGTGGCGCGAGCTGCACCGCGTACTGAAATGCCCTGAGCCACAGTTCAAGCAAGTGGCTACACAGCCGAGCAGCAGCAAGGATGTCGCGACCCAGGCTGCATTGCCTGCACTCGAACCGGAAAGCGTCACCCGTGCAGCCGCGACAGCAGAGAAGGCCGCCGTGAAGGCAGCGGTCAAGCGCAGAACAACCAGCACCAAGAGTAATCCGCAAGAGAATACGACAGCGGCGCAGAAACGCGCGAAAGGCCAGGGTGAACAGCCATGAACCAAGACCATTTTGCCGGACTGCTGCAGCGCTGCGATGACCTGCCAGCACGCCCCACCGCCGTCATTCATCCGTGTGAGGCCGGCGCACTGCAAGGCGCACTGGAAGCCGCCCGCCTGGGCCTGATCGAGCCCATCCTGGTTGGCCCCCGAAACAGGATCGAGGCCACCGCCACAGCGGCAGGCCTAGATCTCGGCGGAATACCCGTGGAAGATGTACCGCATAGCCACGCCGCCGCCGAACGCGGCGTGGCTCTGGTACGCGAAGGCCGCGCCGAAATGCTGATGAAAGGCAGCCTGCACAGCGACGAACTACTTCATGCCGTGCTCGCTAGGGACTCGGGGCTGCGTACCGATCGACGCCTAGGTCACGTGTTCGCTATGAATGTACCCAGCTACCACAAGCCGCTATTCATCACCGATGCTGCGGTCAACATCCTCCCCAATCTGTACGAAAAAGCTGACTTGTGCCGCAACGCGATCGATCTGCTGCATGCCCTGGGCATCGAGCGGCCCAAGGTCGCTCTGATCTCGGCGGTGGAGACGATCACACCACAGCTGACATCGACGCTGGACGCCGCCGCACTGGTACTGATGTCCTTGCGTGGACAAATCAACGGTGCCCTGCTCGACGGACCGCTGGCCTTCGACAACGCCATCAGCGCACAGGCGGCCCAGACCAAGGGCATCCGTTCTGAGGTTTCCGGCGACCCGGACATCCTCTTGGTACCGAATATGGAGGCAGGCAATATCCTGGCCAAGCAACTGATTTATCTGAGTGCTGCCGAGGCTGCCGGGCTGGTGCTTGGTGCCCAGGTCCCGATCGTCTTCACCAGCCGTTCCGACAGCCCGCGCTCGCGCATCGCCAGTTGCGCACTGGCTCTGCTGCTAGCCAGCACGCAATCAGGGGCATCAACATGAGAGCGGCCGACACAGAACGCATCCTCACCATCAATGCCGGCTCGTCGAGCTTGCGCATCGGCTTGTTCGCTGCTCAGTACGGACAGGATCAGCCAACGCTGCTGGCTCGCGGAAAGCTGGACGGCATCGGCACCCGCCCATGCCTGCAGGCCAGCCGCGCCGACGGCAGCCAGCTGCTCGAACAGGAGTTTCCGGTCGCACAGGTTGCGAACATGCCCGCAGCATTCCGTCTTGTTGCCCTGGAACTGACTAAGAACTTGAGCGATGAGCCGCCGAGCCTGATCAGCCACCGTGTAGTACATGGCGGTGCAAGGTTCAGTGCGCCACAACGAGTAGATTCCGCACTGTTGGCGCAACTGCGAGAACTTGAACCTCTGGCTCCCCTGCACCAGCCCTACAACCTGGCACCGATCCAGGCCATCCTCGACGACAGTCCCGGCCTGGTCCAGATCGCCTGCTTCGACACCGCCTTTCATAGCGGACGCTCCCAGCTCAGCCAGTTGTTCGCCCTGCCCTACCCGCTGTATCAGCAAGGCATACGCCGTTATGGCTTCCATGGACTGTCATTCGAGTACGTCAGCCGACGCCTGAAAGAGGTGGCACCGGAACTCGCCAACGGCAAGGTGGTGATCGCCCACCTAGGCAATGGCGCCAGCCTGTGCGCCATCGAAGGCGGACGCAGCATCGAAGTGACCACCAGTTTCAGCGCCCTGGACGGCCTGCCCATGGGTAGCCGCTGCGGCGCGCTTGATCCAGGGGTGCTGCTTCACTTGCTGGCCAATGGCGAAGACGCCCAGAGCCTGGAGCAGTTGCTCTACCAGCGTTCCGGGCTGCTCGGTATTTCCGGTGTCAGCAGCGACATGCGCACTCTACGCGCCAGCCAGGCGCCCCAGGCCTTCCTGGCCATCGACTACTACGCCTACCGCATCGTCCAGGAGGTCGGGCGTCTGGCCGCCAGCCTCGGCGGGCTGGACGCGCTGGTGTTTACCGCCGGCATTGGTGAGAAAGATGCCGAGCTGCGCACCCAGGTGATCACGCGCCTGGCCCCGCTGTTCGACCTGCACCTCGATGAGCAGGCCAACCGCCAACATGCTGAACGCATCTCAAGCACGAGGAGCGCCAGAGCGGTGCTGGTAATACCCACCGACGAGGAAAGCATGCTCGCCAGGCATGCCTGGCAACTGCACTGTAAGGAACAATCATGAGCCTGATTGAAAATCTGTCCCTGCGCGGCAAACGCGGCTTGGTGGTCGGCATAGCCAACTCACAATCAATTGCCTGGGGCTGCGCCCAAGCATTGCACGAGCTAGGCGCGGAACTGGCGATAACCTGGCTAAACGACAAGGCTCAAGCTCATGTCGAGCCTTTAGCTAGCCAAGTTAACGCTTCGTTGACACAGGCCCTAGATGTCACCCACCCAGGAGAGCTTGAAGCCCTTTTCAAGCGTATTAGTGAGCAGTGGGGCAGGCTGGATTTCATCGTCCATTCTCTGGCCAGCGCGCCCAAAGATGAAATTCACGGACGCTTACTGGACAGCTCTAGCGCTGGATTCCAGCAGGCCATGGATATTTCCTGCCACTCCTTTATCCGCATGGCACGCCTGGCTGAGCCTCTGATGGAAAATGGCGGCAGCCTGATAACCATGAGTTATCTAGGCGCCCAGGAGACAGTCGAGGGCTACGCACTGATGGGGCCGATCAAGGCCGCTCTGGAATCTAGCGTCCGCTACCTGGCCGACGAACTGGGGTCTCGTAGTATCCGTGTTCACGCCATCTCACCCGGACCTATGCCGACCCGTGCAGCATCCGGCTTAAGAGATTTCGACAATCTGTTAAAGACATCGGCCCTTCGCGCGCCGCTACGTCGCTTGGTTAGTCTTGAGGAGGTCGGTGGCCTGTGTGCCTGGCTGATCAGCAATGCTAGCCGGGGACAGACTGGCGGCGTCCACTTCGTCGATGGTGGACTCAATATTCGCGCCTGATACGCGAATATCGAGTCCGTCCCCTTACCTTAAAAACCGGGATTTGTAGGAGCAATTTGGCTTCTACAAAAAGCCGCTACACCGTAGCTGACTAGCACTTGCCTTAGATGCCGCTCTCATTGCCGCATTATCAATGCAGATAGCTTTCAACGGCCTGACAAGGACTCCACATGCAGGGCACTGCTCTTTCGATTGATGGAATGGTCAGCTTCACCCTGGCGATCATGCTGCTGTTTCTGGGCAAAAGTCTCACCCAGCGCCACGAGCTATTGCGCCGTTACAGCATCCCTGAACCGGTGATCGGCGGCTTTTGCTGTGCAGCGGTCACCGCACTGCTGTACTTCACACTGGATATCGAAGTGAACTTCGAGCTGGAAGTGCGAGATGTGCTGCTGCTCTATTTCTTCGCTGCCATAGGTCTAAAGTCGGATATCCGCAATCTGGTCAAAGGCGGGCGACCACTGCTGATTCTGGTTCTGCTCGCCAGCCTGTTTATTGTCTTGCAAAATCTGCTGGGCATGGGCGTAGCAAGTGCCTTCGGCATGCCAGCCACCGCAGGACTGATGCTGGGCTCAGTCTCGCTGACCGGAGGGGTTGGGACAACTCTAGCCTGGGCACCGATTTTCAGCGAACGCTTGGGCGTCGAGAACGCGATGGAGCTGGGTATTGCGAGCAACACCGTTGGCCTGATCGCGGCCTGCTGTATTGGCGGCCCCATCGCCAAGTACCTCATTTCTCGCCACAAACTAATCCCCTCTCACAATCCGAATCTGGACGTCGGGGTACCGATGAGCCAAGCATCTAGCGTCAGCCCCATGAGCTATTACGATGTGCTATGGGCATGGATGTGGTTGAACTTGGCACTGATGCTGGGCCAAGGTATCAATCTGCTATTGCTCAATAGCGGCATCATTCTTCCAACCTTCGTCAGTTGCCTGATGGCCGGCATCCTGATCCATAACCTCATGCTTGGTGTCATTGGCAGCGAAAAGATGAAAAGCTGGAGCGGAGCCAGCCAAGGCATGGCACTCATTTCCGATATCTGCCTGGGCATGTTCCTGACCATGGCGCTGATGGGGCTGCAAATCTGGCAACTGAGTGGTGTGCTGGTCTTTGTACTCACCGTTCTGACTCTGCAGGTGCTGCTGACCATCCTCTACACGACGCTGGTGGTGTTCCGCTGCATGGGGCACAACTACGAGTCTAGCGTGATCGCCTCCGGTTTTGGTGGCATCGCTCTGGGTTCCACCGCCACGGCTGTAGCCAACATGACCGCAGTTACTCTGCGATACGGTGCAGCACATCAGGCATTCATCATCGTGCCGCTGGTTTGCGGTTTCTTCATCGATATCGTCAACGCGGTGATCATCGGCCTCATGAGCGGAGCCTGAACACTCGGGATCAACTCACAGCCGAATCCCTGACCAATTGCGTCCGATAGCGACCCGGCGGCATACCGTACCAACGCAGACAGGCCTTGTGGAAACTGCTCGATTCCTTGAAGCCCAGAAGCTCACCCACCCGCGACAGGTTGTAGGTATTGTTCCGCAAGTAGTACTCAGCCAGTTGCTGGCGCACCTCATCCAGTATGTCCTTGAAGTGAGTCCCTTCACCGAGCAAGCCCCGTTGCAGGGTACGCTTGCTGATGTTCATACAGACAGCCACCGCTTCCATGTCACAGGACCCCAGGTTGAGACGTTCGAGGAGCAGTCCGCGCACACGGGCGCTATAGGCGGTAAGTCGTAGTTGTGCCATCCGATGCCTGGCGAGATCGCCATGAAGCAAGGCCAGCGCCTCATTGCTGCTGCTCAGGGGACGTTGTAACGCCTTGCGGTCAAACAGAAGACTGACGCGCGGCGCCCCAAATTTAAGTTCACAAGCGAACAACCGCTGGTGCTCGGTAATATCCAGGGGTTGAGGATACGTGAATTCGACTTCCAGCAATTTCGGCAAGTTTTTGCCCGTAAGCCAGCGGCAGAAGCCAAGCACCGAAGCCAACCCGGCATCCTCTAATGACCTGGGTTTGCTTAACTCGGAATCGGGCTGCTCGATGTGCCAAAAACGCAGACCATCGCCCTCCTCCGAGAGTCCAAGCGTAACACTGTTGCTCAACAGGGGGGCAAACTGCACCATGTGCTCTATCGCCTGCCGCAGGTTCGCACTGGACATCATCACGTAACCAACCAGTTGGAAGCTACCCGGAAGAAAATGCCGGTAAGCACTCAGGCCGATATCCACATTCCTGGATACCTCCGCAACCAATGCCATCAATCGATAGACATCTGCCCGACGCACGAGACTGTCCAGCCCCGTCAGCCCCCCCACATTGATGCCCACACGTTGGCACAGAGAAGTGGAGTCGAGACCTTCGCCCTCCATGAGGTTCACCAGTTGAGCAACGAACCCGGCATTGATCTTGTATGTCACCCATGAATCTCCATCCAACATCCTGAAGGCGGCAGGCTAAAGCTCTAAAACAATTGCTCTTATGATACAGATCAACATCTGCAACTCTCCACGAAAAATAGCCTGAGAAGCCTCTAGCTGGAAGCTAAGGACATTTAGCTGGCACCTCGGGACGTTGCCGGAAGTACGCCGGCACCCGATGATTGTAGCCGCCTGCCTTAAGCCCGGTTCAATCAACGAGGAATTCTGCAATGACAGTTGAGCGCGTCGCCCTTATCACGGGGGGAATGGGTGGTATCGGTACTGCGATCAGCCAGCGCCTACACAAAGATGGTTTTACCGTAATCGTCGGCTGCAACCCCGACTCCAGCCGCAAGAGTGCCTGGATTGCCCAGCAACTCGAAGCTGGTTATCACTTTCATTGCTTGGACTTCAATATATGTGACTGGGATAGTACCCATACGGCCCTGGAAGCCGTACGCCAGAATATCGGCCCAGTCGATGTACTGGTGAACAATGCCGGCATCACTCGCGACGCCTCCTTCCGCAAGCTGACTTTGGAAAACTGGAAGGCTGTGATCGACACAAATCTCAATGGCCTGTTCAACACGACCAAGCAGGTTATCGAGAGCATGCTGGAGCGTCGCTGGGGACGGATCATCAACATCGCCTCGATCAACGGCCAGCGCGGCCAGTTCGGGCAAACCAACTATTCGGCGGCCAAGGCCGGTGTCCATGGTTTCAGCATGGCCCTGGCACGCGAGGTAAGTGGCAAGGGCGTGACCGTCAACACCGTCTCCCCCGGCTACATCGAAACCAACATGACCGCCGCCATCCGCCCTGACATTCTTGCGGACATGATCGCCGCCACCCCAGTCGGACGCCTGGGTCATCCGGAAGAAATTGCTTCCCTGGTGGCCTGGCTAGCTTCGGATGAGTCTGCCTACGCAACCGGTGCTGATTTCTCGGTCAACGGCGGCATGAACATGCAATGAAGGACTCATGCTGCAGACACCGCTTTGTGCTCTCGACTATCGGGAACTGGCTTGTTGCTGCTACGAGAAATAGTCAGACGTAACGCACATAAGGGCCAACCCAGCGCAGCATTAGCGACTATGTAACATAGCCCTAAATTTCGAATATCAACGCTTTATCGCCCCGGGGAAACCACCACCCCCTCATTTCCCCCTGCTTGGGCGTCCCGCGTTTGCTTGCGAATGCGGTTTTATTTTCAGTAACAGGACATCTGGCAGCCCATGGACAGCAATGCACATACCTTCAGTAGTTACTGGTCTGGACAAGCCCCATTCATTGCTAGCCTTGGCCTCCAGCAACTGCGGTTGTGGCTGGCGAAAAACCCCTGGTTCAGCGACTACGACCAGAGTACCTGGTTCGAGGTCCCTGCCGAGCAGCTCGAACGTCTGCAACTCGACTACCAGCAGGAATGTCTCGCCCTGACCCAGAGCCTGTTTGCGGCCCAGCCTTTCAATTTCAGCGACCCACGCTTCGCCAGCGAGAGTTGGAGTGAACCCCTGTTTGGTGCCTTGGCCGCTGCCTATTTGCTCAATTCTAGCTACCTAACTCGCCTGGTAGCACTACTGCCCATAAAGGCGAAAAAACCCCGTCGGCGGCTGGACTATCTAGTCGAGCAAGCGATTGCTGCCAGCGCCCCCAGCAATTTCTTGGCAAGCAACCCAGATGCTCTGAAGAGACTAGTGGAAACCTCGGGTGCCAGCCTGCAAGCCGGCGCTCTCCACCTGCTCGGCGATGTTCAGGAAGGCAAATTGCGCCAGTGCGACGCGGGCGACTTTGAAGTAGGCGTCAACCTGGCGATCACCCCTGGCGAAGTAGTCTTTGAAAACACTATCTTCCAGTTGATCCAGTACCGTCCTGCAGGCGACAGCCAGTATCAGACGCCGTTATTTATCGTTCCTCCGGCAATCAATAAGTACTACATTCTCGACATGCGGCCAGAGAACTCGCTGGTGCGCCACCTGGTGGAACAAGGCCACTCGGTGTTCCTTATGTCCTGGCGTAACTTCGGCCAGGAACAAGCCAATCTGGGCTGGGGTGACTTGGTCCAGGATGGCGTCATCAGTGCACTGCGGGTGAGCCGGGCGATCAGCGGGGTACGCTGTCTCAACTGCCTAGGCTTTTGCGTCGGCGGCACCCTGCTAAGCAGCGCCCTCGCAGTGCTCGCCGACCGCGGCGACCAGGATGTGGCCAGCTTGAGCTTGCTGGCAACCTTTCTCGATTACCAGGATACCGGACCGATCGATGTATTCGTCGATGAGCAATTGGTGGCTTACCGGGAGCGTACCATCGGTGGCCTGAACGGCAGCGTGGGTCTATTTCGTGGAGAAGACATGGGCAACACCTTCTCCCTGCTACGCCCTAACGACCTGTGGTGGAACTACCATGTCAACAAATACCTCAAGGGTCAGAAACCCCGAGCGCTCGACCTGCTGTTCTGGAACAACGACAGCACCAACCTGCCCGGCCCCATGTATTGCTGGTACCTGCGCCACACCTATCTGCAGAACGACTTGAAGTCCGGCGATCTGCAAATCTGTGGCAGCCGACTGGATCTGAGCCAGATCAAGGCCCCCGCCTACCTGCTCGGCACCAAGGAAGACCATATCGTTCCCTGGCGCAGCGCCTACGCCAGCTCTGCCCTGCTTGCCGGCCCCTGCCGCTTCGTGCTCGCCGCTTCGGGGCATATTGCCGGCGTGATCAACCCGCCCGCCCAAAACAAACGCCACTACTGGATCAACGAAGACACTCCGGCCAGCCCGGACGACTGGTTCGCCAGTACCACCCAGCAGCCGGGCAGTTGGTGGAATGACTGGTTCGACTGGCTCGCCGGTCACTCAGGAGAGCGCCAGAGTGCAACGAGCAGCCTCGGGAGTGCCGAGTACCCCCCTTTGGAACCTGCGCCGGGTCGCTACGTCATGACCAAGAGCCAGCAATAGAGCGCACTCTCGACAGCCCCAAAACCTGCCATCAAAACCCGACACCCTTGGAACTTCTATGATCGGAATAAAAGGTATTGCCAGCTATATCCCGTCTGGGCGGGTCGATAACATCGCCCAAGCAGCATCTTTCGAGCGTGACGAAGCGTTCGTCATGTCCAAGATCGGAACAAGCACGCTCGCGCTGAAGGCAGCGCACGAAGAGACCTCAGACCTCGGTGCCGCAGCTTTGCGCAACCTGTTGGCTCGCAATCCCGGACTCAAGGCCAGCGATATCGACGCGCTGGTTGTCGTGACCCAGAACGGCGACGGTGAGGGACTGCCACACACCTCTACCATAGTCCAGCACAAGGCGGGGCTGCCCACAACGACCGCTTGCTTCGATATCGCCCTGGGCTGCTCCGGTTTCGTCTACGGGCTTTATGCACTCAAGGGCTTCATGCAGGCGGCAAACCTGAAAAATAGCGTGCTGATCACCGCCGACCCCTACTCGAAGCAAATCGACCATGCAGACCGCGCTACAGCCTTGTTATTTGGCGACGCAGCGACCGCGACCTGGATCGGCGAAGACCCGATCTGGAACCTTGGCCCAGTCCGTTTTGGCAGCGACGGCGGCGGTGCCGAATACCTGATGCGCAAGGATGGCCTGTTCCGCATGAATGGCCGTCAGGTGCTGGAGTTCGCCGATGCCAATGTCGTTGCACAGATCGACGAGGTGCTGGAACTGGACGGCCTGACACTGGATGCGGTGGACGCCGTTCTGTTGCATCAGGGCAGCGCCACCATCGTCGACCTGCTCACCCAGCGCCTGGGCAAGCAAGGCCACAAGGTCATCAAAGATCTGAGCGACGTGGGTAATACCGTGTCCTCAAGCATTCCGCTGCTAATAACACGTCACGTCGAGGACTCGGACTGGAGCACCCTGCTGATCAGCGGCTTTGGCGTCGGTCTGTCGTGGGGCTCCGCCGTACTGCATCGCAACCGGTGAAGACGAGAACCGATCAGCAACGCTCATCTGAAAACCGAATCATCAACGTGGGGCTGGACCAATGAGGCCGGCACTCCGGCGAGCAGGCTCAGGCATCAATCCACCCTTACGAACTCAGCGATTAGCAGTGGCAAACTTATGAAATCACCACAATCAGCCCAGATGCACTCCACAGGATTGGCGAGCCCCTCTGATCGATCACCGCGCTCGACACTGGCCACGCCCAGCGTTTGCCTGCGCATGGGCATCTCTGGTCTGCTCGCTACCGCTCTCAGCGGCTGCCTCTCGCTGAGCCCCGAACTACAGACGCCACCGGCACCGGTGCCACAAAGCTGGCAGGCGAGCCGGCTGGATGGAGCCGACGTCGCACGCGAGGAGCACAACCAGCCCTGGCGCAGTTATTTCACCGACCCGGTTCTGCAACGTTTGATCGAAACCGCACTCGACAACAACCGCGATCTACGCAGCGCCATACTGCGCGTCGAAGAGTCCCGGACTGCCTTCGCCATCCAGCGTAGTGAGCGCTTTCCGGAAATTACCATCGACGCTCAAGGCGCTCGCTCGCGTCTGCCCGGAGACCTCAACCTCACGGAGCGCACACGGGTTGCCGGTGACTACCGTGCGCAAGTGGGTCTGAACAGTTGGGAGCTGGATCTCTGGGGTCGCGTGCGCAGCCTCGAAGATGCCGCCCTGCAGAGCTGGCTGGCCACCGAAGCGGCGCAGCAGGCCGTGCGCATCGCCCTGATCACCGAGGTCGCCGACATCTACCTTGGCCTGCGCGAACTGGACGAACGCATTAGCAAGGCACACCAAAGCGTCATCAGCCGCGAAGAGTCATATCGCATCTTCAGCCGTCGCTATCAGGTCGGTGCCACTGCCAAGCTGGAGCTGACCCAGGTACAAACCCTGCTGACCCAGGCCCAGTCCCTGCTCGCCCAACTGGAACAGGCACGTGATAACCAGATAAATGCCCTGCGCCTGCTGGTCGGTGGCGATCCTGGGGCTCTGCCACAGCAAGGCGTGTTTGACGAAACCACCGTTCTGGCCGAACTGGCTCCCGGCCTGTCCTCGGATCTGTTGGAGAACCGACCCGACATCATCGCTGCCGAACATCGCCTGCGTGCAGCCAATGCCAATATCGGCGCGGCCCGTGCGGCGTTCTTTCCACGCATCGCGCTGACCGGCGGCTGGGGTACGGCGAGTGCCGATCTCGACGGTCTGTTCGACTCTGGTAGCCGTGCCTGGAGCTTCGTGCCCACACTTTCCCTACCAATCTTCGACGGTGGCCGCCGGCGCGCCAACCTTGAATTAAGCGAAGTGCGCCGTGATCTTGCCATCGCATCGTATGAACAAAGCATCCAGACCGCCTTCCGCGAGGTGGCTGATGCGCTCTCGGCGCGGCACTGGCAAACCCGTCAACTGGCAATCCAGCGGACCGCCCAGGAGGCCCAAGCCGAACGCGCACGCCTTGCCCAGTTGCGTTACGACAACGGTTCGGCAGCTTATCTGGAAGTCCTCGATGCCCAGCGTGACCTGCTGGATAGCGAACAACAACTAGTGAGCTCGCGGCGCGCCCTGCTTTCCAGCCAGATCGAACTGTACAGCGCCCTGGGCGGCGATACCCGTGCCGGGGACGCCAGCGCCGCGCAAAGCCCTAGGCGCCCCTCGGCACCCGCCCCCATTGAACAAGACTGATCGAGCGAACCATGAACAACCCATCCCCCCTGAAAAACAAAATCGTGCTCGGTCTGCTGGCCGCTGGTGTCATCACTCTGGCCTGGTGGGGCTGGCAGAAGTTTGCGGACGATGGTCCGGGTGAAGGCTTCGTCAGCGGCAACGGGCGCATCGAAGCCACAGAGATCGATATCGCCAGCAAACTGGCCGGGCGCATCGAAGATATCCAGGTCTATGAAGGCGACTTCGTCAAAGCCGGGCAGCCGCTGGTACGGATGCAACTCGATGTCCTGCAGGCCCAGCGCGACGAGGCGATGGCAGCCCTGCGCCAGGCCGAGCAGTCCGTTGCGGCGACTGAAGCACAGGTCGCGCTGAAGGAAAGCGATGTGCTTGCCGCTGAGGCACTGGTGGTCCAGCGCGAGGCTGAATTGGTCGCCGCACAACGGCGCCTGACGCGCTCGCAAACACTCTCGAAGGAAGGAGCTGCCTCGCTTCAGGAGCTGGACGATGACCTCGCCTCGGTACGTGCCGCGCAGGCCGTACTGGCAGCCGCCAAAGCACAGACCAAGGCAGCCGGCGCTGCAGTGAATGCCGCCAAGGCGCAGCAGGTCGGGGCCCAATTCTCGGTCACTGCCGCCGCGGCCAGCGTGGCCCGCATCGAGGCAGACATCCGCGACAGTGAACTCAAGGCCCCGCGTGACGGTCGCGTGCAGTTCCGCGTAGCCCAGCCCGGTGAGGTGCTTCCTGCTGGCGGTCGTGTGCTCAACGTCATCGACCTGTCTGACGTGTACATGACCTTCTTCTTGCCCAATGAGATCGCTGGGAGGGTCGCTCTGGGCACACAGGTGCGCATCGTCCTCGATGCTGCACCCGACATGCCCATCCCGGCTACGGTCTCCTTTGTCGCCAGTCAGGCCCAGTTCACCCCCAAGACCGTGGAAACAGCCTCTGAGCGGCAAAAGCTGATGTTCCGCGTCAAGGCGCAGATTGCTCCAGAACTCCTGCGTCAGCACCTGGAACAGGTCAAGACCGGACTCCCTGGCGTCGCCTGGGTCAAGCTTGACGCCACCACTGCCTGGCCTGCCTTCCTGTCCACACAACTGGTGCAATGACCGATGACCCAGGCACAAGAGTCTCGCGCCAGCGTCGCGCGCGTCAGTCAGGTCAGCCTGCACTATGGCAAAACCCTGGCACTCGACGCCCTCGACCTGGACCTACCGGCCGGCGGCATGATCGGCCTGATCGGCCCCGATGGCGTAGGTAAATCCAGCCTGATGTCACTGTTGGCAGGTGCCCGCGTAATCCAGGATGGGCAAATCGAGGTGCTGGGCGGTAACATGGCCGACAAGCGTCATCGTGACGCCGCTTGCCCACGAATCGCCTACATGCCGCAAGGCTTGGGCAAGAACCTCTACCCAACGCTGTCGGTCGAGGAAAACCTGCAGTTTTTCGCACGCCTGTTTGGTCACGGCGTGGATGAACGGCGCCGACGTATTGATGACCTTACAAACAGCACCGGCCTGCAATCATTCCTCAATCGGCCAGCCGGGAAACTCTCCGGTGGCATGAAGCAAAAGCTCGGACTGTGTTGTGCGTTGATCCATGATCCAGACTTCCTGCTACTGGACGAGCCGACCACCGGTGTCGACCCACTTGCCCGAGCGCAATTCTGGGAACTGATTGAGCGCATTCGCGGCGAACGTCCCAGCATGAGCGTACTGGTTGCCACTGCTTACATGGATGAGGCGCAGCGCTTCGACTGGCTGGTAGCAATGGACGACGGCCGCGTTCTGGCCACCGGCACACCCACGCAGATGTTGGAGCGCACCCAAAGTGCAAGCCTCGAAGAAGCCTTCATCCGCCTGCTCCCCGAGCACAAGACGCGCGGTCACCAACCCGTGGTGATCCCGCCACTGGAAAGTAGCGAGAATGACATCGCGATTGAGGCGCAGGGGCTGACCATGCGCTTCGGTGACTTCATTGCCGTCGATAATGTGTCCTTCCGCATCCGCCGTGGTGAAATCTTCGGTTTCCTCGGCTCCAACGGCTGCGGTAAATCCACCACCATGAAGATGCTGACCGGCCTGTTGCCGGCCAGCGCCGGACAGGCCTGGTTGTTCGGCCAGGAAATCGACCCCAGGGACATAGACACGCGCCGGCGCGTGGGCTATATGTCGCAGGCCTTTTCACTCTATGGCGAACTGACCGTACAGCAGAACCTGGAGCTGCATGCGCAGCTCTTTCACGTCCCCGATACCGAGGTCGCCGGGCGCGTGGACGAGATGGTCGAGCGCTTCGGCCTGCAAGACATTCTTGACCGACTGCCCGATGCAATCCCTCTGGGTATGCGCCAACGCCTGTCACTCGCGGTCGCCATGGTGCACAAGCCTGAGCTGCTGATCCTCGATGAGCCGACCTCCGGCGTGGACCCGGTGGCGCGTGACAATTTCTGGCGCCTGCTGGTGGAGCTGTCGCGCCGCGACAAAGTCACCATCTTCATCTCCACCCATTTCATGAACGAGGCCGAGCGTTGCGATCGCATGTCGATGATGCATGCGGGCAAGGTACTCGACAGCGACGTCCCTGCACGATTGGTAGAAAAGCGCGGTGCCCGAAACCTGGAGGAAGCCTTCATCGGCTACCTGATCGAGGCCAGCGGCACCACTCAGGCCGCCGAACCAAGCCAGGTGCCAGCACCACCAACGGCAGCGCCGCAGCCACCGCCAAAACAACGGGCATTCAGCCTCCAGCGGCTGCTCAGCTACAGTTGGCGCGAAGCGCTGGAACTGCAACGTGACCCAGTACGCGCGACCCTGGCGCTGGGGGGCTCCCTGCTGCTGATGCTGGTGATGGGCTTCGGCATCACCATGGATGTCGAAGACTTGAACTATGCAGTGCTTGATCGTGACCAGACCACTTTCAGCCAGAACTACGCGCTGAGTCTATCCGGCTCCTCGCGCTACTTTGTCGAACAACCGCCACTGAGCGACTATGAAGACCTGGATCGGCGCATGCGTCGTGGCGAGATATCCCTCGCTGTGGAAATCCCCCCCGGCTTCGGTCGTGATCTGCTGCGCGGTCGCCAGGTCGAGATCGGTGCCTGGATCGACGGTTCCATGCCGCAACGCGCCGAGACCATTCAGGGTTACGTAAAGGGTATTCATCAGCACTGGCTGCAGGCACAGGCCGCGGAGCAGCTGGGCGGCCCTGCTCGTGGTTCTGCGATAATCGAAAATCGCTACCGCTACAACCCGGACATCGAAAGCTTGAAAGCAATGGTCCCGGCGGTCATACCGCTGCTGCTGCTCATGCTGCCAGCGATGCTCACCGCACTGGCCGTCGTGCGGGAGAAGGAGCTGGGATCGATCATCAACCTGTACGTCAGTCCGATCACCCGCACCGAGTTTCTGCTCGGCAAGCAACTGCCCTATGTACTGCTGGCCATGATCAACTTCCTGTGCATGAGTCTGCTTGCCGTCACGCTGTTCGGGGTTCCGATTACCGGCAGCTTTGCCACATTGACGCTGGCAACGCTGCTATTTGTGGTGATCGCAACCGGCATGGGATTACTCGCCTCAACGATCACCAGCAGCCAGATTGCCGCGATGTTCTTCGCCATGATTGGTACGATGCTGCCGGCAACACAACTGTCCGGACTGATCAACCCGGTTGCGTCCATGGAAGGCGTGAGCCGCCTGTTTGGCGAAATCTACCCGGCCACGCATATCTTCACCATCAGCCGTGGCGTGTTCAGTAAAGCACTGGGCTACGCAGACCTGCGCGGCGCGTTTGTGCCATTGCTGGTGGCGGTTCCAGTCATACTGGGGCTGTCCGTGGCCCTTCTGAAAAAGCAGGAACGCTGACATGAGGAAGCTGAGAAACGTCCTGCGTCTGGGCCGTAAGGAATTATGGAGCCTGCGGCGCGACCCAATGATGCTGTTGCTGATCGTCTATGTGTTCACCGTCTCCATCTACACCTCGGCCACCGCGCTGCCCGATACCCTGAGCAACGCGTCCATCGCCATCGTCGATGAGGACCAGTCGCCGCTGTCACAACGCATCGCCTCGGCGTTCTACCCGCCTAAATTCCTGTCCCCCCAGATAATCACACTAGATGAGATGGACAGCGGCATGGACAGCGGCGAGTTCACCTTCGTGCTCAACATTCCGGTGGGTTTTCAGCGCGACGTTTTGGCCGGGCGCACTCCGGCAATCCAGCTCAACGTCGATGCCACGCGCATGAGCCAGGCCTTCTCAGGCAACGGCTACATCCAGCAGATGGTCATGGAAGAGATCGAGGAGTTCGTGCAGCGCTACCGAGACAAGACGACCCTGCCCGTGGAGTTGAGCTTGCGCGCGCGCTTTAACCCAACACTGGAAAAGTCCTGGTTCGGCGGTATTGTCGAGATCATCAACACCGTGGCCATGCTCTCCATCATCCTGGTTGGCGCGGCCCTGATCCGCGAGCGCGAGCACGGTACCATCGAACACCTGCTGGTCATGCCCGTCACGCCTGGCGAGATCATGATCTCAAAGGTCTGGTCGATGAGCCTAGTAGTCCTGCTGGCCACCTTTCTATCACTCACACTGGTCATTCGGGGCTTCCTGCATGTGCCGATCGAAGGCTCGATTGCACTGTTCCTTATCGGAGTATTCCTGTGCCTATTCGCCATGACCTCGCTGGGCATCTATATGGCAACACTGGCCCGCAGCATGCCGCAGTTCGGCCTGTTGCTGATGCTCACCCTGATGCCGCTTAACATGCTATCGGGCGGCAGCACACCGCGCGAAAGCATGCCGCAACTGGTGCAGGACATAATGCTAATTGCACCGACCACCCATTTCGTCGACATAGGCCAATCTATCCTGTTCCGCGGCGCAGGCCTGGAAGTGGTCTGGAAACCCTTCATGGCACTGTTTTTCATAGGTGTTACATTGTTCATGCTAGCACTACAACGCTTTCAAAAGACAATTAGCCAAATGGCATAATTGATCGTGTGTTCCTCCTCGCAAAACTGGCTAATTCACAATTCGCATGCTGAAAATTTCATTGTATATTCCCATTATCTTTAACCCTGGAGTTTCATCATGAAGAAATCGCTCTTAGTGACCTGCGCTATTAGTTTTGGGCTGCTTGCGGGGTGCTCAACCCCCTCACTCATCGTGCTTAACGACGGCAAAGAGATTCAAACCCTGTCTACGCCCCGATATGATCAAAAAACTGGTTTCTATGAGTTCAAACAACCTGATGGCAAGCTTCAGCGCTTAAACAAAGAACAGGTGCGCACCATCAAGGACCTTTGACGCTACACACTTCCCCAAACAACTTGAATACTCAAAACTTAACTTTCATCCAGAAAGCTGGCCAGGCCTAGCCCCCAGTTCGAGAGCAATAACTTTAGGAGTGCTTCATATGGATCTAATTACACCCACACCTCTGGCATCCACTACCTCCATTAAATTCCTCAAAGGGCTCAAGCGAGCAACGATGGTACTGACTGTCGCAATAGCAGTTTCTGGCTGTGCTGGTAATCCGCCAACAGCCCAGTATGCCGTAACTCAATCCTCTGTGAGTTCCGCTGTGAGTGCTGGCGGTACCGAGTTCGCCGCCGTGGAAATGAAAGCGGCTCAGGACAAGTTCAAGCAGGCCGAAATCGCCATGCATGACAAGAAATACGACGACGCCAAGCGTCTGGCCGAGCAGGCTGAATGGGACGCACGCCTAGCCGAACGCAAGGCCCAGGCGGCCAAGGCCCAGAAGGCCGTGCAGGATGCCAGCCAGGGCGTTCAGGACGTACGTGAGGAAGGCCTGCGCAGCGCTCAGTGAGCCCTGCCCCGCCACCCTTAGACTTCGCACACGATCAAAGGATGAACACTATGCGCAATTACGTCATGATTCCCGCCCTGCTGGCCCTGAGCGTCGGCCTTGCTGCCTGCTCGCACGATCCTAACGCCAATCTGGAAGCGGCCCGCACCAACTTCTCCGCGCTGCAAAGCGACCCGCAGTCGAGCAAGGTTGCGGCACTGGAAACCAAAGACGCCCAGGACTGGCTGAACAAGGCCGACAAGGCCTACATGGACCGTGAAGACCAGAAGAAGGTCGACCAGTTGGCCTACCTGACCAACCAGCGTGTCGAAGTGGCCAAGCAGACCATTGCCCTGCGCACCGCTGAAGGTGAGCTGAAAAACGCCTCGGCCCAGCGCGCCCAGGCCAAACTGGACGCTCGCGACGCACAGATCGCGAAGCTGCAGGACAGCCTCAACGCCAAGCAGACCGATCGCGGTACGCTGGTAACCTTCGGCGACGTGCTGTTCGACTTCAACAAGGCCGAACTCAAGAGCAACGCCTACCCGAACATCACCAAGCTGGCCCAGTTCCTCCAGGAAAACCCGGAGCGCAAGGTGATTGTCGAGGGCTACACCGACAGCGTCGGCTCGGCCAACTACAATCAGACCCTGTCCGAGCGCCGCGCCGGTGCCGTACGTTTGGCGCTGGTACGTGCAGGAGTCCACGCAGCCCGCATCGTGTCACAGGGTCATGGTAAGGAATACCCGGTTGCAGACAACAGCAGCGACTCAGGCCGTGCACAAAACCGCCGGGTCGAAGTAACGATCTCCAACGACAGTCAACCAGTAACACCGCGCGAGCCCAAATAGTCCTAAATCTACTCACAGCACGCCTCCCTTAGCGTTCGGAAGTTAATGGTGTTCACCAATGTTTAAGTGAACACCACTTCCATCCCTACAAACGCACCTTTTAACTGCGCCGGTAGTTCGAACCGTCTGGTTAGTAAAAAGTGGGCAGTCCTGAACTAGTAATAGTTACACCGTACTGACTCTATCCGTATTAGCCTGTGGAAGCCGGAAATCGGTCCCGAGCGTGCCCCCAGTGCTCTCACGAGTTCATAGCGAAATCGTCAACTGAAACAAATCCGACATCTATCCTCTGTCTTTAAAGTCCTTCGACTTTCAAGACTGCTATCAACCTCGACTGCATCCGAAACCATGCTGGCCATTTCCATAAGCCTTGGAAGCAACCTTGCAAAGATAACTGGCACGGTGGAACAAGTCGGCCAATGCTCCGTTGTCCTCATGATCCACTCTGTACACCGGGTTGTCTGGTATCTCCACCAAACCTGCCACCTGATTGACCTGAAGCCCCAAAGCACTGGCCCAAGCCTCCTGCAAGCGACTGATCATGTTGGGATTGTCTGACTGCAGCTTACCAACCGTGTAGAAGGCGTCTCGATTGAGCAGAATCAGAACGTGATAATGCGGGCGTTGCCTTGTCCCCTCCTCCCTGACCCATACGTAACGGACCTTACTTCCATGAGCATACGGATTCCGCTCACAAGCCTTCAGTCGGTTGTGCTCGATCTTAGCCTTGAACGACTCAATAAACCTGCTGATGACCTGGTTGGTGTATGCATAATCAGGCAAGTCGATACCGATTGGCAGACGTAGATCGATTCTAAAGGCTAACAGCCTCGGATACTGGCTAAGCGTGTTTTCAACGGTGCGTTTCAATGCAGCCAAGTACTCAGCTACAAATGGCCCCTTCTCGATCATGACTGGAAGACCTTCAAACAGATCGCCAGCGTGAATGTGAAGGTTGGTGTTATCGGGATGACGCAGCATGGTAACCACTCTCTTTGCTAAGACTCATATACTCAGCAAGCGTGGTATTTATTTACGAGTTACACGGTGCCAACCATCCCTACCCAAACATCCTGCACATCACCTAGCCTGAAGAGAGAATCACTAGGGAGATAAGTGCTTGGGTAGCATGTGAAGCAATGGGTAGATTCTAGCCACCAAGGTGTTTGCCAGGAGGTAGATAAACTTCAGATAGCCAACACCATGCTAGGCATTGGATAGATACAGATATTCAGTAGTATGAGCAGGCACTAGCCACTCCCACATCATGATGGATAGTTATATATAAAAGCATATTACCCATACCGAAAACAAAACGACACCATACTCCCCGTTAATGCCCGCCAAACCATTATAAAAATCAGCAAACACCTCATTCATTCAACTCCAGTAAAAAACCATCATGATCCGACATCAACCGGATCATGATGGCGACTATGCTCGTCAACGCAAATTATCAGCTAGCCAGGCCTAAAGCTTTATCACGCTCAGCCACCTTAGCGAGAATCCAGTCGTGAACTTCGCTTTCTAGCCAGCCGACGCATCGATCCCCTAACGGCACCGGAATTGGAAACTGACCTTCTGCGATGTACTTATAAATCGTGGATCGGGAAAGACCAGTAAGATCCATGACCTCTTTCAGGCGGATTATCCTCATGAACGTAGCTCCTGTATTCGTCCAGAGGATTGGCAAGGCCAGTAAAATTTGACGGACGACGAACCCACCCCACACCTTGTCGGCACGCCGCCCTCTCGCCATCCGTCCATTGCCTCCTACCCTCAACACCCTTCTGGGGGATAATGCTCGTCTCAGAGGACTTGCCTTTTTCAAACGTAAATAGCCACAAACACACCTACAGACCCAGTGAAATCGTGTACTTAAGAAAATTTTGTACTACTAGAGTGCACCTAGATTGACTCAATAATCACGATAGGGTAAATCTAGCTTCACCCTTGAGCTTGCATAGAGTGATCCTAGTATGGCGATACGTTACAACGATGAGTTAAGCCAGGTTCTCGGCGATTCCGAGTACAGCGAGCGCCATGACATATGGCTTTGGTACACACTCGTTTTCTTCGAACAAAGTTTCAATAAAGAAGCACTCCCAGACTATGGAATGCGAGATAAGATGGCTCGATACCTCCAAGCAAACCAATGGAAGGTCGATCCACTATTGCAGAGAAGACGAGAGCAACTCACCCCCAAGAAACACCTAGAGTGGATCACGAATGAACGCCGACTAGTGGAATGGCTAACAAAAGAAATTCAAAACTCAACCAAGCACAGCCAACTTAACTTCCCATTCAATCTTTCTGGAAGGGATCTCCCTATAGCAATACTTGACGTCTGGGAACGAGACCTTACCGAAAAGACATCTCTAATCAAAAATCTGGAGCAGCGGTGGCGCGAGCACAAAGCCCACGACAAAAAATACTCATGGTTTAAAGACGACAGTCAAAAATGCTCACTCGCTTACGAGTGGCTACAAAAGAACACATACCTCTCCATCTTCCGCACGCCCATCGAAACATATGAGGACCTACTGATCTTTTTCGACAACGCGAACTACACTTCCGAACAAGAAGAACTTTATATTGGGAAAATTAAAAAACTATGGAACCAAAGAAAATACAGAAGCACATTAAAGGGAAAGTCACAGTATAACTTTGTCCTGTCAGACAAGACCGTGGAGATGCTAGACAAAATTTCAGAACAACACGAAATCAGTCGAGCACGAGCACTAGAAATACTCGTAGAGATAGAGGCTAAAAAAGGCTTATACATCTCAGAAAAGCTGCAAAACTCTAAACTGCTTCGCAACACTTAGCCCAAACCATGCATAACGACCGAAAACATACCAACGCCAAGTCTATCAATGCTAAGAAGGCAACCACTCCAGCCAGAAACCACCAGCAAATTAGATTCAAATAATTTTCAAACCTATATCATTAATTTGAAGGCCTAGCAGTAGGCCTTCTCCCGCGGTTAAATCGGCCTGATATAGGAAAATTTCTCTCATGAACTGTCCCGTATGTAGTTCTGCACGCATTGCAACGAAGTATCTCGGCAAAAAGGCCGGTGGTGTCATCGGATCGATTGGTGGTGCCGCCAGTGGCGTGTCCAGCGTACTAGCAGGTGCCGAGGCTGGCGCGACTGTCGGTGCTTTTGCCGGCCCTGTCGGCATTGCCCTGGGCGGTATCACCGGAGCCATCTTCGGAGGGCTCGTAGGTGGCGCCACCGGAGCGGTAGCTGGTGCAGCGATTGGCTCTCAAATCGATGAGAGAGTGTTGAACAATCACCAGTGCCTGGAATGCGGGCACGAGTTCAGCCTCTACGACTGACGCCCCACGATCCCTATTCCGCTTATTCGCCCCCTTTCCACTCCCTATTTCTGCCGGTGCTGTGCAATGCGCAGCGCTTTATGCCGGCTATTGCTCAAAGGAATATCTCCCATGGCTCATCAAATCGAACAAATGGCTTATGTTGGGACTACCCCCTGGCACGGCCTGGGCAACAATCTGCCGCGTAAACAATCCATTGAAGTCTGGCAGCGCGAAGCCGGTATGAACTGGCAAATCTTGGAAAGCCCTGTGCACTTCAAGTCGGATGCCGTCGGCCACCTGGGGGCCATTCACTCCTTCCCTGAACAAAAGGTCCTCTACCGCTCAGACACCAAGGCACCGTTGTCGGTGGTTTCCCAGCGCTATCACACGGTACAACCTCGGGAGGTCTTGGAATTCTACCGCGACCTGACCGAGGTCTCCGGCTACGAGCTGGAAACAGCCGGCGTGCTCAAGGGCGGTCGTAAGTTCTGGGCGCTGGCGCGTACCGGGCAAGGTGCAGAGCTGAAGGGCAACGACCAGGTCAACGGCTACCTCCTGCTGGCCACCTCCTGCGATGGCACCCTGGCCACCACTGCAACGCCAACCACCGTGCGCGTGGTATGCAACAACACCCTGACCATCGCCTTGGATGGCAGCAGCCGCGCAATCAAAGTACCGCACAACACTCGCTTTGACCCGAAGACAGTGAAGAGGCAACTGGGCATCGCAGTCTCGCAATGGGACGAGTTTATGTACCGTATGCGCGTGCTGTCCGAGCGCAAGGTGCAGTGGCATGAGGCATTGGGCTACTTCATGAACGTGATGTGTGAGACCAGCCCGACCGGCGCTCTGCCGGAGCAACTGCCCAACGAGCGCGCTCTGCGAAAGATACAGGAGCTTTATGAAGGCCGTGGTCGCGGTAGCCAGCTGGACTCGGCGCGCGGCACCGCCTGGGGCCTGCTCAACGCCGTGACCGAATACGTCGACCACGAGCGCCGTGCGCGCAGCAACGAGTACCGCATGGACTCGGCCTGGTTCGGCCAAGGCGCGCAGATCAAGCAACGCGCCCTGGATGCCGCGCTGCAGCTCGCCGCTTAACCCTTACTCACATCAACCCTCACGCCCGGTCAGCCTTGTGCTGGTCGGGCGTTTTTATGTCTGCAGGTGAATCCCATGAAAGCAACGTCATTGAACGGCAGCACCGGCAAGAAACGCCCTGCCCTGCGCCTGGTCAGCACCAAGGAGCTGCCGCGCGAGGACTGGCTGCAGATCCGCAAGCAGGGCATCGGCAGTTCGGATGCCGCCTCTGCGGTGGGACTGAATCCCTACAAGTCGCAGTTGGAGCTGTGGCTAGAGAAGACCGGTCGCGATGCTGGGCTACCGAAGGCCGATCCTCACGATGAGGAAAGCCCGCTGTACTGGGGCAATGTGCTGGAGCCCATCGTGGCTTGGCACTACAGCAAGCGCAGCCAACACAAGGTTCGACGGATCAACGCTGTACTACAGCATCCCGATCCGGCGCTCCCCTGGATGCTCGCCAATATCGACCGCGAGGTGATAGGTGCCGACGATGTTCAGATCCTTGAATGCAAGACTGCCGGCATAAACGGGGCACGCCTCTGGAAAGAGGGCGTGCCCGAATATGTGCAATTACAAGTCATGCACCAGCTCGCAGTCACTGGCAAGCAGGCCGCTGATGTGGCCGTGCTGCTCGGTGGCCAGCATCTGGAAATCCATCGCATCACACGCGACGAGGCGCTGATTGCTCGACTGATTGACCTAGAACGGCTGTTCTGGGATTACGTCGTCAGCGACACCCCTCCACCGGCAGATGGCACAGCGTCTGCGGAAGCGGCATTGCGCTGCCTCTACCCCGAGGATAACGGACAGACCCTGGACTTCAGCCAGCACACGGCGCTGACCAGCACCTTCCTGGAACTCAAGTCTGTTCGTCAGCACATTGCTCAGCAGGAAACGCGTGAGGCGCAGCTCAAGCAGGTTCTGCAGCAGGCTATGGGGGAAGCCACCCGTGCAGAGTTTGCCGAGGGCTACATCAGCTGGAAGAAATCCAAGGACAGCATTGGTCTGGATGTCGAACAGATGCTCAAAGACAAGCCCTACCTGCAGGTTCGCTACCCCAAGGCCAAAGCAGGCACTCGTCGCTTCCTGCTCGCCTGAAACAACCTGCTCACCCTAGCCACCCGGACCGTTCACGTCCCGGTGGCTTTTTTATTTTCAGATCAAGGAGCACCACCATGCTCAAAGGTTTAGCAATCACTCCGCCGGTACTCGGGCGCATTTCCATCGGTAAGGTCGTCGAGAAAAACGGCAAGCGCCTGCCCGAGAAAGATGATCAGTTCACCATCACCTCGCAAGTCCAGAGCCGTGACGGCTGGTTACTGCATCCACTCAATGAGGAACTGCGCAATGGCCAGGATGGCAAGCTGCGCAGCATTCCGATCCGATTGCTGTTCAACGAACCGGACCTCAACTTTCGCGCGGACTACAGCCTGTTCGACCGTACCACCGGCAGACCGCTATGCGTCGGCAACGGTGAAACGTGCAAGCGTTTGACCAAGGACGGCATTCAGTCGCTGCCCTGCCCTTCACCCGATGGCTGCCCAATGGCCCAAGGCAATGCCTGTAAGCCTTACGGTCGGCTGAACGTGGTGATTGGCGATGACGACCCACTGGGCAGTTTTGTCTTCCGGACCACTGGATTCAACAGCATCCGCACCTTGGCAGCGCGCCTGCATTACCTGCAAGCCATCTCTGGCAATCGCCTGGCCTGCCTGCCATTGGATCTGCGTCTGCGTGGCAAATCCACCCGTCAGAGCCACGGCACGCCGATATTCTACGTCGATATCACGGTGCGCAGTGGACTGCCCCTAGAAGAGGCCTTGCTCGCCGCCAAGCAACTGGAGAAAACCCGGCAAGCCTCGGGCTTTGACCAGAGCTCCTTGGATCACGCAGCCCGGCAAGGTTTTAACAATGGCGCGTTTGAAGACAGCGAGGAGGACAGTGGCGCCATTGTCGAAGAGTTCTTTCCCGCTGCTGAAACCCCACCCAGCAACGCAGAGGCCAAACCGGCGGCGCCGTCAAAGCCCTCACTGGCTCAGAAGCTGGAGGCTCAGGCTATCGAGCCCAGCACTAGGCCTTCCGTTCAGTAACGCTCTGCTCAACCTCCCCAGCCTTCCCCATTCTTACAGGAATACCGTCATGAAATATCACAAGCTCAAAGCCGGTGAAGCGAGTGGCACCTACGTCATGGAGTCCCCCGTCACCGAGGCCGACATCCTGCAGATGGCGCAACAACTGGCCATGAGTCGTCTGTCTAAAGGCCGGGCACTGACTGAGCCGAAGCAGGTGTTCAGTCACCTGCAAACACTGCTGCAGTACCACGAGTATGAAGTCTTTGCCCTAGTGCTGCTCGACTCCAAACACCGGGTCATAGGCTTTAGAGAACTGTTCAGAGGTACGCTGGATGGGGCTAGCGTGTACCCACGAGAAGTGGTCAAGATCGCCTTGGAGCACAACGCTGCGGCCATCATTATGGTGCACAATCACCCCTCCGGCGACCCAGAACCCAGCCAAGCCGATCATACGCTGACCACCACCCTCAAGAACGCTCTGAACATGGTCGGCATTCGCATCCTGGATCATGTGGTGGTGGGCCATGACGGTTGTGTCTCGTTGGCTGAGCGAGGGTACCTGTAACCGAAGAGCTAATCATTCCGACCGATGGACTACCCTTGGCCAGGGTAGCCCTCGGTGCAGTATTCCCTCACATCCTGCTTTTTATTTTTTATGCTGCCCGCTTTGTAATGGGTCAAGCTGACCAACCGCGCGGTTAGCGTGGCGGAGGATTCGCACCTGTCCCCCCAGAGCAATCGCATCACAGAGGCGGCTTTTCATCACCGCAATTGGCTCCAGTTTCTATCCAAACACCGACGACTCAGGCAAAATCCATTTCCCGCTCTTAATTGCATCCTGCAAAACATGAAACTCCTCAACACCTATGACGACCGTGATGAAGCCGAAGATGCAGCGGAGAAGCTGACTGGCAACAAGCGCCTAGCCAGTGAGCGCGATGGTACTGTTGTGATTTACAACCTATTCGGTATCCCTACCTGGGGGAATTTCCTTCGCCTTGGAATGTATAACTTAGATGAGTTAAAAGCACTCCTGGACCGCCGTGACAGTTGGCAAGCGACTCATCAGGCACGCCACGCTGAGATTATCGCAACGCTGCAGACGGTGGCGAAGAATTACGGAGTGGGTATTCCAAAGCACTGGCTTTAATAGCCCCCTTGGCCAAGGTATACCGACAATCAGCGATGCGCCAAGCCCTGAGACAGCAGATTGAGAGATCGCTGGCCTGCTGCTCAGGCAGCATAATCCGTAGGTATTCAGGAAGGCTAACGGATCATTCTTTCCTCAGATGAATGATCGAGACTATCAGCGCAGCCGAGTACTGGACACTACGTAGCGCGCCGACGAACAGACATCCATTCCGAACACCTTTGATCCTAGACTACCGGCTGCAACCGGCGAACCAAGACCGCCGCGACCGGCCTCCTCGCACCTCGCCTTGTCGTAGCACATCTGCTGGTCGATGCTTTCGACGCTCTACATTAGCTGTGCTGCCCTATTCACTGAACTCCAGCTGAGTACCGCCTCACCACCTGGGACGAAGGCAAGCACGCGAAGCCGCTGCCGGCGTATCCCTCTACCCTTTCGTTCAGAGGGAGCATCCCCGCCACCACCTGCGAGATACCCGCGCATAGACAGGCCTTTCAGCTACATGGCAAAGGTTGACAAGATTTGTTAACCTCTAGCCCATGGATTCTCAAATTCTCGGTAGCAACCACATGAAGCCTTGGTCAGCAGGAAATGCAATAAAATCTAGACGCAAGTCTTTGAATATGTCCCTGGAAAGCCTGGGAGAGAAGCTAGGCGTTAGCAAGTCCTTCATGAGTTACGTCGAGTCAGACGAGCGCTCCCTTAGTGAGGAGCAGGCGTCGATTCTGTCGGGCATCGTAGGCATCCCCGCAGACCTCCTCCTCCTTAGCGCGGGCCGACTTCCAACGGATGTAAGAGAGGCAATCTCATCTGATGCCGCTGAGGTGACGGCGTCCGTACGGCAGCATTTTGAGCAACACGCGATCGAATATCCCGACCGCCCAACACGCCCACTTCCCTCCGTGTCGACCTTGAAGGAAAATATCTCCACTTCAGACATCCCCGAGCGCGTCGCAGTCAGCAAATCCACGACCGAGTACCGGGCTCACAGCTATCACACCAAGGTTCCCCCCGAGGCGATCCGCCCCTTCATTCGAGCCCTTTCCAAGCCTGGGGACCTTGTTCTTGACCCTTTCTCGGGATCAGGGATGACCGGTGTCGCAGCACTGATGGAAGGCCGCAATGCACTTCTCTCCGATTTATCCCCTGCTGCAGTCCATATATCCAGAAACTATACGACGCCTTGCGATCCAAAAGAGTTCTCCAGCGCCCTACAAAAAGTGGCGGAGCAAGTCGATCCGACCATGCGCTGGCTGTACCAGCCCATAATGCAGCCTGGTCAGACCATCGAATACACAACCTGGAGTGATGTTTTCTGTTGTGGTGAATGCCAGAAAGATATCCTCTATTGGGACGTCGTCCATACAGCGGGCGGGACCGACGCGCGCGGGCTTACCTGCCCACACTGCGACACCTATCTGCGAAAAAGCGATCTCGTCTGGGTATCGGAAATACCCGTGCAGACTCATGTATCCGCCGGAAGCACTCGAATCTCCTCCCACGTGCCGACTCAGCATGAAATGGAATTGATAGAGGAGGCAAATGAAGCTCCTATTCCCCATTGGATACCCCGAGTGCCGTTCGGGTCCGACCGTGAGATGTGGAGAGCTTCCCACACTGGCATGGGCATATCCGAGGTCAGTCATTTCTTCACCAAGCGAAACCTGCATGCCCTTGCTGCGCTTCGCCATGCGATTGTCACCACCTCAGAAGGACGTATCCGCGAGGCCTTGATGTTCGCTTTCACGGCTTGCATCAACCGGGCTTCTCGCCGTTATCAATGGAACGCAAAGCGACCAACGAATGTCATGACGGGGACCCTGTATATCTCCTCGCTACGATACGAGTGGAATGTCTGGAGTCTGTTCCGGAGAAAAGCTGCTGACGTAAAAAGGTACTTTGAACGTTTCCCCAAAACATCGACCACCGCTCAGGTTATGCACAGGTCAGCAACAGACCTCTCATGCTTGCCCGATGGTTCAGTGTCCATGGTCTTCATGGACCCGCCATTTGGATCCAACATTTTCTACGCGGACAGTTCCCTGTTATGGGAAGCATGGCTTGGCTCCCTAACCGACAACACCGAGGAGATAGTGGTCAATAAGAGCCGTGGCAGAGTGGGTGGCGGAAAGACCATGGACGATTACGGCCACTTGATGACGAAAGCCTTTTCCGAAGTGGCGAGGGTTTTGAAGCCGGGCGGCTACGCAGTGCTCGCCTTCTCGAACTCCGACGACCAAATATGGATGGAAATACAAAAAGCTATGGCCGCGGCAAAGCTCGAAACTGACACGGTGCATATCCTAGATAAGGGGCAGCCGTCGATCAAAGGCGTGAAAGGGGTTACGGGCAAAGAGAGCGTCACAACGCTCGATCTTCTCATCACCATGAGAAAGCCTGCATACACCGTCGAGGACATAAGCAACAATACGGCCTCGTCGGCCTTCGTTGACAGCGCCGTCAAGAACGCCCTCCTTAGTGGTGGCAGTCGAACAGACGATATTTATTCATCCGTGATCCAAGCACTACTCGCAGGCAACTACAGCCTCTCCGGTATTACAATGCCAAACATTGCGAAACGGTGCGCTCGTCTAGGAGCAAGGGAAGTCGCGGGCAAGTGGACGCTGGAAAACACGCAGTCCCTGGAGCAACGCGACTTTGTTAAAGAGTACCTTTCGATAAAGGACAGTCTTCCCATCGCGACGCTAAGCACAACCCCTAAGAAGGCGCCTGCTGCGCCTCTCGTTCCTGGCGGACGCAATAGCGCGCTCTACACGGCTCACAGTTACCACACGAAGGTTCCGCCCGAAGCGATAATCCCTTTCATCGAACACTTCACAAAACCGGGGGATGTGGTCTTGGACCCGTTTTGCGGTTCAGGCATGACTGGAGTCGCAGCAGCCCTGACTAGTCGTCAGGCGATCCTCAACGATTTATCTCCAGCCGCCACCCACCTTGCCTGGAACCACACTCACCCGTGCGATCCGTCGGACCTCGAAGTCGCATTCGCCGAAATCGAGGCCAAAGTGGGCGAGCGGATGGGTGAGATCTATGGCACCACGGATGAGAACGGAGCGCCAGCGCTGCTCCATTGGACCATGTGGAGCAGCCGACACAAGTGCCCCCATTGCGGAAAGATTTTTGCACTCTGGGATGCCATTGATCGTTCGGAAGGCCGCATAGGGTCAACCATCACCTGCCCTCTTTGCGAACATGAAGTGGTGCGAAAAAAGCTCCCCACGATCGACTCCGTGCCCGCCTGGCTTGCTTATAAAACGAAAGACGGCCGGAGACTGGAGCGCAAGGCTGAGAAAAAGGACATCGCGAAGGCTCTCGCGTTTTCAAGAGGTGATATCGAGGACTGGTTCCCCTCAGTTGACATCGGCCCGGACAGGGAAATGTATATCCGCTGCGCACTTCAAAACAAAAATGTTCGGGAGATAGCGGATTTCTACACGGATCGGAACCTACTCGCATTGTCACTGATTTGGAAGGCCATTGGTGAGATCACAGATAAGCGCAAGCGTCTGGCTATGGCCTTCGCCTTCACCAACACGGCATGGCACGGGACGCGCATGCGCCGCTACAACGCACGCGGAGGCCAACGCCCACTTACTGGAACGCTATACATTCCGCAGCTTTCCTCAGAGTGCAATGTTTTTGAAGTTATGCGAAACAAGATCGCACAATTGAAAAAATACTATGCAGCCTTCCAACCGACGGCAAAGCAAATGCCGTTCGTCTTAAATGGAAGCGCCACGAATCTCTCGGCCCTACAGGACGGGAGTATCGATTATGTATTCACTGACCCACCTTTCGGCTCAAATCTTTTTTACGCCGACTGCAACCTGATCTGGGAGTCCTGGCTGGGCAGAATCACAGACCCCACCAACGAAGCGGTTGTGAACAAGTCACTGACAGAATCTGCTGGCGGTAAAAGCTTGGAGGGGTACGAAGCCTTGATGACGGGCGCGATGCGCGAGATCGCACGAGTGCTCAAACCGGGCGGCTGGGCCACCGTAGTTTTTCACAATACCGACGGGGGGGTCTGGGCAGCTCTTCAGAGCGCCGCAAAAGAAGCTGGTTTTGAATTTCACGAGGCCGCATCTTTAGACCGCAAACAACAGAGCCACAAGGGCTACAAGGGACGGAGTGGGCAGGAAGATGTAGCCCATTTCGACGTGGTAATGAACCTACGCAAACCTGAGAGGGTCAAGGCGGCCCCAGCGAATAAGACGACCAAGGCCTTTAACCTGCAGGAGCTAGTTGCCGAGCTTGCAGCTGACCCCGTGTTTGCTGCCCGAGGCGTTCAGGGGATCCATGCTGAAGTGATGCGCCGCATGGCCTCCACGGATGCCAGCAACTTTGTCGACTTCTCGGAAATTCGGGAAATGCTGGAGAAATCGTCCCAACCAGGAACGGCGCCAAAGGGACAACTATCCTTGATCGACTAGCACCTGCACCAAGTCCATTAACGTCGATGAATCAGCGCCTTCCGGCCTCGCCGGAATGGCGCCAACACCGTCAAATACCGCAATCCCTCCAGGGCTTTGTCGTCGGCCTCCGCCCCTCTCATAAAACATGAACTCGCTGCCTGGATAAACAATGAAAGCTGCCTTCAAGTCCGAGATCGCATCCCTGTACGTGTGCATTTTGTAGAGGTCGGCGCGGACGAATGTTGCATCTTCATCCTGCGAATCTTCTAGTGAAGGTAACCACTCCAGGCGGTACTTCGCATCGAAAGCGTAGCGAGCCCCATTCAGGATAACAACAACGTCAGGGCGTAGAGGGGTAGAGTAGGCAGAGCCTGCCGACCGGGTGTAGGACGGATTGAAGGCAACGCTTACACCGTCCGACAGCGACACTGTAAGGCTACGAGCAAGGCCTTCGCCCAAGTCATTGCGCGAAACCGCCACTTCTCTGGATGAACTCCCAGTTGCCGCACAAACGGCTTGTAGCACCTTGAGAAATACCCAATATTCGTATAACAGCGCGATATCTTTGCCTTGTATAAATCGCTCAACCTCACCCTCCGCACCGGGCAATGCCTGGTGCACTCCCAGTTGCAACCAAAGGTCCAGTATATCCTTGTAGCCATCCCCTTTACCGAGTGCCTGGGTAGGACCAGCGAATGCCGTTAGAACTCCTACCTCAGAGAGAAATGGTGATCTTACGGCGGCCTCTAGGATGGAGGCCATTACCCGGCAATCTGCTCGCATCTGGGCATGAATATTGGATTCATCAAGAAACCGGTAAACGATGACCAAACACTCTCCGATAAAGTGCTTGATAAAGCGGTTCTCGGGAGTGTCATAGGACAGGCGCCGTGATGATATCGATACTCTAGTTGGGTAGTGCTCAACTGGGGGCTCACCGATCCCGAGCGCCTGAGCCAACGGACTGCCGGAAACAGCGTCAAAGCGGCGTACCGCAACGAGCCGTTCAGGATGAGTGAATATGTCCGTGACAGAGCGTGAATCGAAATTTCGTGCCCGCTCAATGGGCACTACCGGCCGCTCAAGCAAAAACCTCCGAGTGGGGCTCCGCTCTACGATTGCAAAGAAATCCTGTAAGCGCTGCCCTGGCTCCCGCCTAATGATGACATCCCGAAGAAGCTGCAACTGGTGAAACGGAACGGACGGCTGTTGTTCGCCAGATGCGGCTGCGGAAAATCCCGAGGGCGATCGCCAGCCAAACACCAAACTTGAGGATAAACGGGAAACCTCCTCAAGCAAGCCAGAAACTCCGCTGTCGCCGAGTTTGGTTGAAATCACTCGAAGCTTAACACCAGCCAGGAAGGCCGTCCCCACAAAGTTTTTAAAGGCTAGAACGCCTGTCCTGTCAGTAATGGGGTCATAGCCGACTTCAACCAGCGCCCCGACCTCCAAGGAGGAGCCGGGCTCCGGGAACTCGATAACGTACTCGACATTCTCCAACAAGACGACCACATCACCGGCAAATGCCTGGGCCGCCTCCTTGCCGCGTCGAGGTCGATAGATAAATGCTATCTTAGTCACTTGAAGAAGGTCACAAAGCCGAATTCCCGCAAGCGCTCCAGCATTTCAAATCCCCGGCTGTACGAGTTCGGCAGCCTAGCGACGTCCTCGCGCGTGATCGTTCGAGTATCCTGGGCGGGGCCCGGCATGGATAAGTCGCGCAGATACCAGAGAAGCGTGCAAAGGGTTGCCTCCAGCCGTGCGCGGTTACCCTGAATACGCGGAAGGACCTTCTGCAGAAGAGCACCGTCCAGCGCCCTTAGCATCATAGTGTCTTCATCATCCTCGGGAAGAATACGGTTATAGATCTCCATGAAAAGGCTGATTTCAGCGGCGGATCTATAGCCAAAGTGAAGCTGGGCTCTTTCCATTATCCGATTGATTGCAACTAGATGATCGTGCGTCTCTTGCGGCAGAGCCTGAAATGTCTCGGTTGTGGCCAGCCGGAAGAGCGGAAGCGTGTCCGGGAAGCGGTAGCCATGTTCTTCAGTCGCAGCAATACCGCGGCGCATGCCATCCAAATCAACGTCATTGAATTCAATGACCATCGAGCGGTCCAGTACCTTGGGACTGAAACCAAAAGTTGTTTCATCGACGTTCACCGTGCCCGTCACGATTAGATTAGTCGGTATGGCAAGCGCGCTCGGAACGCTAATATCCGAGGAGTCGCTATCGCCCCCACCAAGTAAGCTGGCTTTTGCTTCAGCGTGACGATGCAATGGGATCGGTTGCTGGCTGATCGTTCCGTCCGGCTGGAGCCGCCTGCTTTCCGAGCACGCCAACCAATCGCTGAAATAGTGCTCTACACGCGCTAGGTTCATTTCGTCAAGGAGCATGAAAAAGCGCGGCGCCGCTGCTTTGACAGTAGACTCTTCCAGAGAAGCAGAGGCTCTAAGCATAAGGTCTAGAGCCAACGTGGACTCGTATCGACCCGAAATGGGGTTCACGAAGCCCATAATCGACTGATTATCGATCCAGTCTGGCCTAACAGGAACCAGGGCAAAACGATCTCTCTCGGGCTCGACACTACCGGCTACGAAAACAAACTCATTTCCAACCTCTGGGTCAGAGACCACCGATGTAGCCGTTCGAGTGGTCCTTGACACAGAGTAAAATTCAGCTACCAACTCTGCCATCTTTGATTTCCCCGTGCCGCTGACTCCAGCAAGGATCACGAACGGCTTGGCGGCAATGGAGGCGACATACCTTGCCAACAGGTCTGGCTCAAAGTGAAACCCTCTGTCTAGACAGAACTGCCAAAGTGAGACATTGCCATTTACGTTAGTGTCGGACACCCTGGCTGCCCCCATCGCACCTGATAGCAATGCATTGTGGTTGGTTAGATACTCGGGAAAAAACTCTGGTTTGAGGGTCAAAATGTTGGCTGTTCCGAAAGCGACCCCGCTCTTAGTAATGTGATGCATCCCTTCGACAAGCGCTGCTTGGATGTCCTGTTCACTCACCTGAACGGAGGGGGATCCTTTCCCCTTTTCCATACGTTTTTCGAGCCATCTCCTGTCGTAAGCCACCAGAACCCGCCGACTTGGAGAATAACCCATTACTAGATCGATGAAGCCACCATGATCCATTCCCTCCTCACTAGAGGGGGCGTTGGTGATTTGGATTCGGAACTCCTTGTCGTCCCTCCCTCCTCCACCGTGAGTGATATCGAACACCCACAGGCGAACCCTCCGTTCAATGCCCGCGATATCCGTCCACTTCAGCTTCACCGGATTTTTCGGCGAACTGGGGCGCTGGATGCAGGCATATCCGGAAGCGGCAAAGCCACTGGTCATTTCCTGTAGCTGTTGTATTGAGAGGGACATCAATCTCGTCTTTTTTAGCTGGAAGTCGATGGTGCCGATACTCTCAGCTCTGAATCTTCGGGTAAAGGCACCCATGAAGGCATAACGCCACTTTACCTACCTTCTCTTGCTATGTGTTGAGCAGAGGGAGCCCGCTGTGGCATCCCACCCTCCAGCAAGGACGAGCAGCGAAGTCTCCACACGCACTGAGCCGATGGTGTATCAACCGCTGCCTGTTCCGTTATGTTGATAACCACTGCGCTGACCCGGAGCTGTTCGGCAACCTGTGCATCATCGATACGCCCGGCTACAATCCGGGTACCACGGGTGGGGCCGCAGCCTCCGACCGTAGCACTGCAGCCTCCCTGGTCAATCAGGCCTCGGCGCTGGTCTGGGTCATCGGCCTTGACCCGGCCGGGACCATCGACCAGTCCGACATCGAGTCCACGCCGTTCCGCGCAGAGTCGCTGTATATCGTGTTGAACAAGGCGGATGTGAAGTCTCAGGACGATATTCTTGAGATCATGCAGCAAGTAGCCGACGACCTGAGTTTCGCGGGTATCGAGTAGGCCGGCATGTACGCCTATTCGTCCACGCGCAAGAAAGACTACCCCTCCAGCGGCCTGGCGTTCGAGCAGTTCCTGCACTCGATCAACCGTAAAGTGGATGTAGTCGGTAAGGTTAACAGCAAGCTCGATACCGTATTCGATGCCTACAAGCAGGCCATCCAGGCCGATATTGCGCAACTGGAAGGCCGCAAGGGCGAGTTCAATGCGTTCAAGCTCGATGCGCTGGAAATAGGCGGAACGGCGCTGTTTGACAGAAATTGATCGAGCATTCCCCATCTCTGAGCAAATGTTCGATTCTTCCGGGCTGGAAAAACTCGTTGATGAATGCGAAGGCCTTCGTCGAACGCTCAAGCCGGCCGCTCGAAAAGCCCTGGAGGTTTGCGAACTCGTTCGCACCAGAACCTCTGTCGAGTCTGATGACTTCCTTCGCAACTCGAATACGCCGGTAAACGCCGGCACACAGAGTGTTAATAACCCAGGCCTGCCTGCTGGCAGCCCGTTGCTGGCCAGGGCGCTGAACCCTGGCCTGTGCGCTCAAAATCGCCGCCGCGCCAGCAACTCCGCCAACGCCCCTTCAAGCCACCCTGCGGTGCGCATCTTCAGTGCCTTGCTCCCGCACCTCGGGCACTGGTCAAACCACTCGCCGGGCATCAGCGCATCACTTTGCAGTGCCACTGTCTTTGTCCAACCGCATCCTTCACATTCAAAGGTGAAGGGCCTGGGTTTGATGGGCATTCTAAAGCTCCTTGGTCTCTTCGCTGATGTATTGCCATCGGTGCATTCAACTGCCCGGATAAGCCAATTCGATCTGCTCGTCGAACGCGCCACCCAACCCGCAGTAATCACGTGGAACACGCTCAAGATCCTCGGCTACCTGCACGATCACCTGGCGCAGTTCCAGGCGTTCGAACCAGCGGGCAGGAATGGCAGCAGCACCATACTGGGCACCCAACAAGTGCCCGGCGACAAGCCCTGTGCTGTTGCTATCGCCACTGTGATTCACCGCCGTGATCACCCCTTCTTCGAGTGATCGTGCTGTCAGCGCACACCACAGTCCAATCGCCAGCGCCTGCTCGGCAACCCACCCACCGCCAAGGTCGCCAATGCGTTGCGGGGTGGGTGTATAGCCCTCGTAGTAGAAAAACAGCACGCGCTCGATGAGGCTGCGCGTTTCTTCCATACCAGGTACTTGCCCATATTTGGCCAAGCTTTGAGTTACCGCGTGTTCCAGGCTGTCTTGTCTTTCGACAACACGCTGAAGAATGTCGGCGAATAGCCCTGCCGCCAGGTAGCCCGTCGGATGCCCGTGCGTCAGGCGTCCAGACTGCGCCGCGTAGTCAAATGCATTGGCAAAGAATGCACAGGGTGCAACACGTACCAAGGCGCCGCAGCCCTTGCTGTTGTTCTCGGCAACCGCTCCCAACCGCGCGCTGGCCTTTAGTGCATTCAGGCAAGTTGTGCCTGGGGAGCGACGAGACCAGAGTTCGACTTGCTTGATCAGCCAGCCATCTGTGACGATCGGTATCGCAGAGGGGTAATCCTGGGTCATCAGCCAGCGCAGCAACGCTTGGTGAACAATGCTCGGGACATGGCACGCCTGCCGTAAACTGCCAAGCACAAAAGCGCGCAGCAAACCTTCTGCGGTGAACAGCATCATCTGCGTTTCGTCGCTGATGGCGCCGGTGTTGCCGTAAGCCGGGGCAAAATCAATGATGCCCTGCGGACCGAACTTGGCTTCGATGGCAGGCCACTCAAGAAACTCCACGGGGGCGCCAAGCGCGTCTCCGACAGCACCACCCAGCAGGCAGCCTTTGATCCGTTCAAGTCTGTTCATGCACTTCCCTTATCGCTCTGCAGAGATCAAGTTCTGCAAAATCACCAGCTTGCTTTGCAACTGCTCGATGTGCGCTTTCTCAGCACGCAGTGCCGAACGTAGCTCCCGGTTTTCCATCTCCCAGATCCGCGCCCAACGTGCGTCCTGGCGGCAGGCAAGCGCCACGTGCCAGATTTCTCGCAACCTCAGGTACTGCATCAGGAGCACCGTCAGGATCACCCCGATCAACACCAACGCCCCTGTCGAAACCGCTTCAGACATAGTCATGTCCACATCCTTTCGTGACTTCAATTTATTTCGAAGACAGACACACGATATGTAGTGATCAACGACAGGTCTATAATGTAGACCTATACAGGTAAAGTATTCGCGCACATGGAGAGGGTATGAAACGCAAGCAATCTGTTGAACAGGTACGCTGGGACCTGGCACTTCGCTATCGTTTGATCGAGACCGTTGCCTGGTGGGAAGGCAGGCTGACCACGGGGCACTTGATGCAGAGCTTTGGCATCAGCCGCCAGCAGGCATCCAAGGACATCAATACCTACATCACCGAGCATGCGCCCAAAAACTTGACATATGACAAGCAGCTCAAGGGGTATGTGCCGAGCAAGCAGTTCAAACCCCTGTTCATCGACGACAGTGCCAGCGCCTATTTGCACCTGCTCTATCAGAACAATGAGCGTGCCCCGCACATTGATGGATTGGCACTGGCCTATGCGCACACCAAGGTGTTGGAAGTGCCCGATCGCCCCATTCGACCGGAGATTCTGCGCCCCTTGCTCAAGGCCTGCCGCGAAGGCCTGCGCCTGGAAACCGAGTACGTGTCGTTCAATACCCCGAACGTAGAGGTTCGCCTCATCGCCCCTCACACGCTGGTGTACACCGGCATGCGCTGGCATGTGCGGGCCTACTGCGAAAAGAATGGCCAGTACCGCGACTTCGTGCTAAGCCGTCTGCGCGGGCAGCCGGACCTGCTAGACGAATCGCCGAATACACGGGAGCTGGATGAAGACTGGAATGTCGAGATTCCGGTTATCTTCGAGCCCGATGGGCGATTGAACGAGGCGCAGAAGGCAATCATCGAAACCGACTTCGGGATGACGCAAGGACAATTGGTGGTGCCCAGCCGCAGGGCCTTGGTGAAGTATGTGTTGCAGCGTTATCAGATCGACCCGCGCAACCTGGCGACGAGCCCTGAAGCCCAGCAAGTTGTAGTGAGCAACCTCAAGGAATTGAGGCCGTGGCTGATGAATGACTGACGCTCAAATCTCCGAGACGAGGGGCATGACGCCCCTCGTCGATGGCCGGCTCGTGCTCGTTCAGCCGCAGGTGTATCTGCTCAACCCTATTCGGAGAACGACTCACTAGCGGCCAGCCAAGAAGAGATCCAGCCGTCGAGGATTTCAGCCAAACCGGCTGACGACATCTGTATCAACAGTCAGGTTTGTCCCCAGTCACTGTAGTTTCCGCACCACGCCTTGGGCCTCGATGATCATGCGGTCGAGCAGAGCGAGCATGTCATCGACATCAATTTCCTGAAAGCAGCCCTTCGCCTCCTGCTCCAGGATCATGGCGGCGAATTCCTCGCTGTATTCGACCTCATCCTCGGTTCTAACTTGCGCGGGACCTGGGTCATCCGAGTGACCATCCCCTTGGTCATTACACATCACGAACCTCGCATTGAAATGGGACCTTAGCTGAACGGTCGCGCCAACTTGGCCCAAGCAGACACCCGTTGGAAGCAGAAAAAGGACGGAGTTGTCGACGTTATCGGCGTTTGTCAGGCCGAATCGGAAGCACGTCGGTCCAACTCCTGTTTCATCTCCATGTATTCACGGACAAACTCGTAGCCCTTCTTGGCAACGACGATAACACCGATAATTGCGAACAGATTTTTCATAGCAAAACCTCTTGGTATTGACGGGTTTCGTCGAGCGTTCCGTACCTGACCGCCATGCACAAGCCGTTGACCAAGTTCATGTCTTGCGGCGTCTGGCAACGAATGGCCGTCAGATCAGGACTGGCGACAATACAAGCTAGCGACTTCGCCCGGCTGACCGCTACATTCAAACGGTTTTTCGAGTACAGGAAGCCGATGTCCCTGGGCAGGTAGTCTTCATTCGACGTCGCCATCGAGACGATGACAATCTCTGCCTCTTGCCCCTGAAACTTATCCACAGTGCCGACGCGCGCACCCGCCGGCAGCACCTGCTTCAACAGCTGTACCTGCAAATTATAGGGCGCCACGACCAGGATGTTTTCGAGAGACACAGCGTGCTCCTCGCCGGTGTTATCCACATAGCGCTGCTGCAGAAAGTACGTGTACAGCGCTTTGATGTACGCGGCTTCTTCATCGGAACTCTGGCCGTTGCCGTCGTGCTCCACAGAGCAAAACATCAGTCCGCTGCCCGGTACATCTGGCCGCTGGCCATCCAGTCGCAACACCTGCCGCTCGGTTCCTGGTGCCGACGACAGTTGACCTTCGTACACCGCATGAGAAATGAATGAGCAAACGTGCGGATGCATCCGCCAGGTTTGCGCCAGAAACACCCCACGATCAGGCGCAATGGTGGGCGTGCCATCCAGCAGATAATCGAGGATAGAGTCACCGGAACGGCCAGGGTGCACGCCTTGCACTGGTTGCGACAATTGCATCTGGTCGCCCATCAAGACGATGTTGCGTGCCGCAATGCCCATGGTAACCAGGTTCGCCACGCTCACTTGACCGGCCTCGTCGATGAAGAGGTAATCCAACGCCTCGGTGAAGGTCTCGTCGGCAAATAGCCAGGCAGTACCCGCAGTCAGGTCAATTCCCGGCCCCCAGGCATCAAGGAAATCCTTTTTGTCTTCGATGGAGCGAATGCAGCAACCAGTGAACTCAGTGCCCTCTCCCTCCGATGACTTTTTCAACCCCTTGAATGCAACGCCCTCTGCTTGTGCACGAGACTCAACAGCAGACAACAGGTTGTTGATGGCATAGTGCGAATTGGAGGTCACACCGATGCGCTTGCCTGCTTTGAGCAGGTCAACAATCACGTGCGAGCCCGTGTAGGTCTTGCCGGCACCCGGCGGCCCTTGAATAAACAGCACGCTGTTCTCAAGATTGCGTACCACCTGCTTGATGGCATCCGTCGTCGTCAGGCGTGGATCCAGTAGTGGCGCACCCGGCTGGACGTCTTTCACCCGCGGAGCGCATCGATGGAGAAAGTCCGACACCGCCTGGAAGCGCTGCTCACCGGCCAGGACGCTGTCGGCATAGCGAAACAGTGCCTCGCGCAGCGAAGTCGATGGAATCGGCCTGCCGGGAATCATGTCGAAGTCATCCGGTGGCGCTTTGTTCGCGGTGGCTTTGAACATCGCCAGACACGCGTTACTGTCCAGGTTAACCAACTGCACATTGGCCAGGGACTCGGTGATGACGCCTTGGGAACCCGTGCGCATCTTGCTTTCTTGAGGTTCGAAACTGTATTCAAACAGAAATGATTTCTTGATCGGTTCGGGCGGCGTTTTTGTACGCCGCAAACCGGCCAGGCTCTCGATATCCTCCAGCAGCTCCTCAGTGGTCATGTCCTGACGGCTGAACAACTGCCACCATGTCGGCTTGTCTGCCCGACGGTGGAAGTCGAGCAGCTGGAAGGTGAGCAACCTGACTTGATCCGCTTCGCTCAGGGCACATTCGGCGGCGGGCAAGCCAGCGAGCAAGCGATCGCGATAGCTTTCCAGACGAACCTCAATCTCCTTTTGTTCCGCTACAGCTTTCTCGCTTTCTGTTTCAGGCTCGGAGAGAGCGCTCGCATCCGACGGTTTAATGCTCAAAAGCCAGTTGCGCAGAAGATAGGTGGATAGCACGTCGTCTTCGTTGTACCGCTCGATCTGCTTGAGCAACGCCGACTCGCCAGTCTCTTTCCAACGCTCATAAAACACGATGCTCGCACCGGCATTGGTAACGTCGCCGTCTCGCTGCCCCATGTAAAAATGCTCGATGTTCTTGATCGAGTAGCTGGGCTCAGACACCCGGATCGCTTCGCGCACAACCTTGTAGAGGTCGATCAGCTTGCCGTTGCGCAGCAACCAGTCCACTTGTGCCTCGCGTGTACCGTGCTGGCTCATCAGGCGCTTGATGGCCGTCTCTTCATAGCTGGCATAGTGGTAGATATGTGCGCTGGGGTAACGCTTGAGGTGAGCGATGACCCAGTCGATGAACTGCTCGAACGCGATCTTTTCTGCCTCTCGGCTATGGGCCCAGAAAGGTTTGAAGGATTGCTGGCCACCTTCGTCGATATACAGACCGAAGAGATATTCCAGGCCGCCCTCCTCCAGCGGATTGCCCTCCATGTCGAAGAACAGATCGCCCTCAACCGCCGTGGGCATTCGGTTAAAACCCCGCCTCTTCCCCACGACCGGCAGAAACTCGAACAACGGGCCATCGCTGGAGCGCCCCTGGAACTGCAAACGTGCCTGATGGCGCAACTTGCCCAGCGACTCCACTTGCAACTTGGGGATGCGCAAGTCATCGGTACTGTTCGCCAACTGCTGCAATGTGGTCACACCACCAGCCTGCAATTTCTTGATTTGCGATCGGCTGATGCCGGCGACTGCCGAGAGGTGATCGTCTTGCAGCCGTTGTTCGTCACAGCGATCGCGCCACACACAAAACCCGCAATGCCCGCATGGCTCCGGGTACGTCACAGGTTGTCCGTGACTGTTCACGAACGCCGTGAAACGCTGCAGCACTTGCTCCAGATAATCGGCGTAGTCAGCGACCCGAAACGCCTGCTCCGTACGCGCAGAATCACCCAGTACGACATACATGAACTGCGGCTGTATGCCCTGGATCGCAATCAGCATTCGCGAGTAAAGCGCAACCTGTACAAGGAACTTGGCCTTTGCAGACTTGGCCAGCTTGGTGTCGATCACCTCATAGCTATGATCGCCCAGCGTCGACGCCCGCGGCACCTTACGCAGGAAGTCGGCATGCCCAATAAAGGCACCTTCCTGGAGCGAAGCCTGGAAGATGATGTCCGCACCAGCCTTCATGGCCTCAATGGTCAGTTCCACCCGCCGCGCGAAACTCGGATTGCCCTCGGCAATGTCGACTACGTGAGCATTTTCGCGTTTGAGTCGTTCAAGAAACGTCGCTTCATGAGCGAGCCCCTTGCCCTGGATCAGGCGGTTCTGCTCGCTTGCCGGCGCTTTTTCCATAGGGGCAACAAGATGCTGAAGGTCCAGTGCCGTTAGGTGCTGGCACTCCAGAAAACCACAGATGTCTGAGGCGGAATACAACTGAACGCCGTTCCGGGTTTGCATGGTTGTATTCCACCCTGTGAAAGGCCAAGGGGCACATGGTGCTGCGCAAATGTTGCGTGTGTTGCTCAGGCGTCGAGCGAGCAGTCCTGGTAAAACTGCTCGAACAGACTCGTTGGCGAGTGCTGCGCATCAAGCAGGCCGAAGTGTGTGCCCACGTTACGCCCCAGGGCCATGAGTGTCCTTGCAGAGTTCTCGGTACCGGCATAGCCGGCACTCACGATGTAGTCGACACGATCCTTGTCGGTCGTCGCTCGCGCATACGCGTTGCCCGTGATCAACACATCCACCAAGCAGACACTGACGCGCTCATCACCGACTGTGAACGGCTCGAGGGCCTCGGTAGCCAGGGCCGCACGCAATCCGTCCTCACCACCGGCAACGATGCGCTCAAGCTGTGCAAGCGGTCGGCCGAACAAGTCGAACTCTTCAATGGAAAACGGGAAACAGTAGCCCTGTGCAGTGGTACGCGTGAGCGGCTTCTCGTCACGCGGCTGGGCCACCAGCCATTCAACAAACGAGGTTTTGTTATCGAGAGCACCGCTGTAGCGGAAGGCCAGATAATCCTTGAGAACCTGGCTGAAAGGATGCCCCGTGGGCACCCAATTATTGCCTCCACGCTCGCAGTCCTGCGCCTCGACTTCTGGCTTACCCGCTATGGAATTAGACGCCAGCGCCAGACCAAAGCAGCGAAGGTCATAGCCAAGCATGAACAGGCTGGCCTCGAAGGCATGGCAACGCGCGGGGAGAGTCCCTTGCCCAGCAAACCAATTGGTACGCTCGAGCAGCGCTCGAATAATCCAGCCCAAGCGCACTTGCCAACGCGCCCACTCGGCATAGTCGATCGTCGAAAACTGCGGCGCCGCCACGCTGTTCAAGAACGCTCCTGGGTTGCGGATCTGGCTGCCTCGCGCGCCGCCGGACGGGAACATCAGCAAGGGTTTACCACGCCCCGCCCACTGCTGGCGAAACAGCGAATACAACATGGCAATCGCAGCGCCCACACGGCTGTCATAGATTGGAGAACCAGACAAATCGAGCAAGGCGTGAATCTTGGTCAGGCCAGAATCGAAACGCTCGACACTGCTAGCGTCGAGGTCATCCAGGTCATTGTCACCGTCGAGCGTCATGAGTCCGGCCATCTTTTTCAGGTAGCCCGACAACTCGTCTTTGGCCTCCAACCGGTGCAAGAACGGAATGGCGCCCCGCACGCCGCCCCAACGAAGAATCTGCAAACACGCCTGAAGCGCTTGTTGCTCATCACCAGCGTTGACCGCACTCGTCAGCCACTCACGCAGTTTCCCCAAAGAGCGTTGGGTTTCAGCCCAGGTTTCAGACTCAACCACACTCTGGTTGGAGTCGTGCCAGCTTGCCTTCCAGCGATAGTGCTCAAGTACCCGCTCAATCCCCTGGACTTCAACCGTCAAACCGCCAGGTACAAACTTGCTGGACTTGAAGCGCAGCTTGAACGTGAGCGCCGGCAAGTTGGCTGCCAGCCATGCAACGAAAGATTCCACTTCGGGTTGTGCCAGGAACTGTTCACGCTTCATGCAGGTCGCCTTGCGGGCAATGTCGAATGGCCATACCCTAAGCAAAATGGCAGACCACGTCCACGTTGTCTGTTCATACAGGTAAACAAATTGAGCAGGTTCTAATGCCCTGAATAGACGCTTTTCAACGCCAGCGGCGATTGGCCCGGCCACCTGTAAAGTTTTCAGGCACACGCTACCTCTTTACCGACCGCCCACGACTTCAAGGATCGGCACTTAATGGACCATCAAGCACTCAAAGCCCGTCACCGCCAGGAACGTGAAGGCCACCATCCCAACCTCACCTTGCGCGTTCATCGCGCATTAAGCTGGCTGAATCGCGCCGAGCAGGCGGATGATCTTGATGGGCGCTTTATCTTTCTGTGGATCGCCTTCAACTCTGCCTATGCCACGGACATTGATGAGCAGTTCCGACTTTCCGAGCAGTCCACGTTCAAGGCGTTCCTGGACAAACTCTGTGCGCTAGACACAGCCAACCTGATCGAGAACCTGGTCTGGTCCGAGTTCTCAGGCAGTATCCGCGCATTGCTGGACAACCCCTACGTATTTCAGAGTTTCTGGGACAACCAGAACGGCAAGATCAGCGAGCAACAGTGGACCGAGCGGTTTGCCAGCGGTCGACGAGCAGCGCAGCAAGCGTTAGCCAACCGCAATACCCCAGCAGTACTCGGTGTTCTGTTCAATCGAATCTATACATTGCGTAACCAGGTAATGCATGGGGGCGCAACCTGGAACAGCAGTGTGAACCGGGATCAACTGCGCGACTGCTCGAACCTCCTCGGCAAGCTGGTGCCTGTGATTATTTTGCTGATGTTGGATAACCCGGAAACGCTATGGGGTGATGCTTGTTATCCGGTTGTTGCTTAGGCAGACCACATTCCAATCCCGCGATGACCGGTGACAAACCAAGTGATTCCGCTTGCTGCTTACACTGAGTGGAAGGCGTTCACACGCGTTTGAATATGCGCGAATGCTTTGCCTGTAGGAAGTCAACGCAACAAGAATTTGAATTCGGGGCTCGAATTTGTCCTCAGTGACAAAGCCCTCCAAGCCCTCAGGTCAGTTTGCCTTCCTGAGGGCTGGACTGGGAACAAGCTACTTACCCTCTATCCTCGGCTGAATCCGAAGCCATGAGCGCCCTCCCCATAACGCTTCGTCGCAGCTTTACAAAGGTAGCTGGCACGATGAAACAGATCAGGTAAGTAATCCACATTCCCTGGCCGGACCTCCCGGTCTACTCGGTATTCCGCATTAGACGGGATATGTACCAAGCCCCTCACTTGCTCAACCTCGCACTTCAACGCACTGGCCCAAGCCTCCTGCATGCGGCTGATCATGTTCGGCCTCTGTGGCTGCAACCGCCCGATTGTGTAGTAGGCGTCCCTGTTGAGCAGGATCAGCAGGTGGTAATGCTGTCGCCCTGCCTCGCTCCTCTCTCTCGCCCATACGTAACGTACCCTGCAGTCATGGGCGTACTTGTTCTGCTCACGTGCTTTCTCACGATTGTGCTCAATTTTTGCTTTGAACGACTCGATGAACCTACTAATCACACGGTTTGACAACGCATCATCCGGAATACCCCCAAAACGCGGAAGACGCAGGTCCACCCTGAACGCAATCACCCTAGGATACTGATCAAGTGCAAGTTTGATGGTGCGACTCAGGGCTTCAAGGTATCCAAGTATAAAAGGGCCTTTTTCACCCATTATCGGCAGGCCCTGAAAAGTATCTGCTGAGTACAAACGAAGATTACGGTTCTCTGAAAAACGACGCATGGTTACTACCTACTCTACTGAAGTTCATATCTTCAGTCGGCTTGATAGTTATTTACACGTTCACCGCAACCCATTGAGCTAGACCTCAACGAGCTCATCACGCAGATACCAAAGTTCAATATCGATCACCTAAACCATACTGCCAACCGCAAGGTATAAAGTAGACATTCATGATAGATACCAGTTAGAGGGACATCTATGACCTTAACCTAATGATTCAATATCAGGCCCTACATGAGTGATAGGCAGGAGTTATTAAACAGTAGTGCTTAGAACACTAAAGCATACTACCCGCACCGAAAGCTCCAAAAGCATAAACCCTAGAGAAAGTTAAAGCATTCCTGTTCAGAGCCAGAAAAACAACGCCACCAAAAGGTCCGGCAAAAAAACATCATGTCCGGGAGTCAACCGGACATGATGTTTTCATTGAAAGAAAATAAAGCAAACAAGAAGCAGACCAGCTGCCAAGAACAAGCCCATCAAGACCTACTAATTTCGCTCAACTAGCCTAGACTGAATCCAGGAATGAACCTCTGACTCCAACCAGCCAACAGAGCGCCCGCCTAACGAAATAGGCTTCGGAAATATCCCTTCAGCAACGTACTTATACACCGTAGATCGGGCCAGACCAGTAATTTCAATAACTGTTTTCATTCGAAGTATGCGCATGACCAACTCCTCAAATCCGTACACAGGATCTAGGAGGCCGGTAAAGAGTTACTGACCATTACTGGCATACAGAGCGATTTACCCCCGATACCGATAGCGCGTGGGAGTATGAACCTGAAAAAGAAGGCCAAAACGATAACGGTCAATCTCAGGCATCTCCTCCTCACTTGAAAACCTCTCACACGTAGGCTCGCCAAGATTGCTCTCATTCATGACATAGCACTCTCCTGCTCGAAAACTATTACCAGGAACAATCAACAGAGACCGGCCAACAGCAAACCGCCCAAAGTATGTACCGGGCTCAAAACTCGGCAGGATCTGCAACCCGGCAATTTCGTACGCAAAACCCTTAGCACTTAAAACCAAACTCTGCACACGCCGAGCCATCAAAACAGCGACTACATGGGGATTCCACGCGCACTTGGACACCCATTCCACGAACACTTGGACAGTGATTCCACGCTGACTTGGACACCCATTCCACGGTCACTTGGACACTGATTCCACGAGCACTTGGACAGTGAGCGCTCACTGATCAGCCCCAAGCTCAGGCAGGCAGCAACGCAGGACTATTCACTACCATCGACCTCTTTTTCGAAGCGAAGAGGTCGTCGTGGAGCGTTTATCCATGCGTAAAATCCGAGAGGTACTACGCCTAAAGTTCGACGCCGGCCTGTCCGTGCGCAAGATCGCCGCAAGCCTGCAAATCAGTAGCGGCAGTGCTGGCAATTACCTGCACCGGTTCAACGCCTGCGGGCTGACTTGGCCAACGTCATTGTCGGATGCCGAGCTAGAACGGCTTCTGTTCCCACCGGCCCCAACAGTACCCAGCGATCAACGCCCGATACCAGACTGGGCATGGGTGCACACCGAACTACGCCGCCCCGGCGTAACCCTGGCCCTGCTCTGGCAGGAGTACCGGCTCAGCCACCCGCAAGGCTTCCAATACAGCTGGTTCTGCGAGCACTACCGCTTGTGGGCCGCCAAGGTCGACGTGGCCATGCGCCAGGAGCACCGCGCCGGCGAGAAGTTGTTCGTCGATTACGCGGGCCAAACCGTACCGGTCATCGACCGGCAGACCGGTGAAATCCGCCAGGCCCAGGTTTTCGTCGCTGTTCTCGGAGCATCCAGTTACACCTTCGCCGAAGCCACCTGGTCACAAACGCTGCCTGACTGGCTGGGCTCGCACGCGCGCTGCTTAGCGTTTCTCGGAGCGGCCCCGCAGATCCTGGTGCCCGACAACTTGCGCAGCGGCGTCAGCAAGGCGCATCGCTACGAGCCCGACATCAACCCCAGCTACCGCGACCTGGCCGAGCATTACGGCATCGCCGTCGTGCCTGCCCGTGCGCGTAAGCCCAAGGACAAAGCCAAGGTCGAGGTCGGCGTCCAGGTGGTTGAACGCTGGATCCTCGCGGCATTGCGCAACCGCCAGTTCTTCTCGCTGGGCGAACTCAACACCGCTATCGCACTGCTGCTGGATCGGCTCAACCACAAGCCCTTCAAAAAGCTGCCCGGCTCACGCCGGTCGGCCTTCGAAGCCATCGACCAACCTGCGTTGCAGGCCTTACCGGAACAGCCCTACGTCTACGCTGAATGGAAAAAGGTACGCGTCCACATCGACTACCACGTCGAAGTGGACGGCCACTTCTACTCGGTGCCGTACCAACTGGTGAAGCACCAGCTCGAAGTGCGCCTGACCGCCCAGACCGTCGAGTGCTTCCACGCGAACCAGCGTGTGGCCAGCCACCGCCGCTCGCCGCACAAAGGCCGCCACACCACGCAAACCGAGCACATGCCCAAGAGCCATCGCGAGCATGCCGAATGGACACCGCAGCGACTGATCCGCTGGGCCGAGCAGACAGGGCCCAACACCGCTGGCGTCATCGCCTACATCCTCGAACGCCGAATCCACCCGCAGCATGGCTTCCGCGCATGCCTGGGCATCCTGCGCCTGAGCAAACAGCACGGCGAAGCGCGGCTGGAGGCCGCTTGCCAGCGTGCGCTGGCACTGGGCGCGTGCAGCTACAAAAGCCTTGAATCGATCCTGCGCCAAGGGCTGGAACGGCTGCCGCTGGCCCAGCAAAACCTGCCCCTGCTGCCCGACGAACACACCAACCTGCGCGGCCCCGGCTACTACCACTGACCTGCAAAAGGAACCTTGAAATGCTACCGAACCCCACCCTGGACAAGCTGCAAACCCTGCGCCTGCACGGCATGATCAAAGCGCTGAGCGAGCAACAGGCGACGCCCGACATCAACGACCTGAGCTTCGACGAACGCCTCGGCCTGATGGTCGACCGCGAGCTGACCGAGCGTGAAAACACACGCCTCACGACCCGCCTCAAGGCTGCTCGGCTGCGCCACAACGCCTGCCTGGAGGACATCGACTACCGCAGCCCTCGTGGGCTGGACAAGTCGCTGATCCTGCAACTGGGCAGCGGCCAATGGCTGCGCGATGGCCTGAACCTGATCATCGGCGGCCCCACCGGCGTGGGCAAAACCTGGCTTGCCTGCGCCCTGGCCCACAAGGCCTGCCGCGATGGTTACAGCGTGCGCTACCTACGCCTGCCACGCCTGATGGAAGAGCTGGGCTTAGCCCACGGTGATGGGCGCTTCGCCAAACTGATGACGGGGTATGCCAAGACGGACTTGCTGATCCTGGACGACTGGGGCCTGGCGCCGTTTACCGCAGCGCAACGGCGCGACATGCTCGAGCTGCTGGACGACCGCTACGGCAGCCGCTCGACGTTGGTGACCAGCCAGATGCCGGTGGACAAATGGCATGCACTGATCGGCGATCCGACCCTGGGCGATGCAATCCTCGACCGGCTGGTGCACAACGCTTATCGGATCGAACTGAAGGGTGAATCGATGCGTAAGCGCACGACGAAATTGACGGTGGCAGGGGCTTCAGACTAACAATGCAACCCTGCGTCGCTGCGCTCCGACTGCCTGTCCAAGTGGACGTGGATCAGGTGTCCAAGTGCGCGTGGAACGAGTGTCCAAATGAGCGCGGGCTGGGTGTCCAAGTGTCGTGGAATCCGCAACTACATAAACGAACTCAAAAAACAGCTCGCTTCGAAGGACATCATCCTTGAAATCTCGCCCTGTGCCCGTTCCTTTACTGAAATCTTTCTTGATTCGCAGTTGCAATTCATCATCAGAATTAAACTGACCTAGTTCCAAGGCTTTCCAATGCTTGGACAGTAGCCCTGACGCGTACTCCTCCAATCTAACCTGAAGCGCCCTCGACGAGCTTCTATCCTTGGCTAAAGAAGAAAACAACCCCGCCAGCGCATTAAATCTATCGCTATCAGGCAGTATTCCAGAAAACTTTTTATGCCTCTCGAATTCCAGCCCTTTGCCAAGCCCCGCAGAGCCAATGATGGCTGCAACCTCACTCATCTCCCCCGAATCCCCACTGGATTTCGAGACGAAAGTTAGCACGATCGCTCCCGAACTACCTTTTTGAAAAAACCCATGATGAAAATTAATAAAGTAAACTGACTTTGAAACGCCCAATACAACAGATGTTGCAACACCCGGAATCACCCCTCTCATGACCCTCAGAGCGATCAGCTTGTGCACCTGGGCCTTTATTCGATCTCGATTCAGACCAGTAGCCTGGGACAACCTGGATACTCCGATTCCCCGTACAATCCCAAATTGATCGGCGTATAGAAGCAGAGTGGACAGTAGCAACCGATTACAAACACTCAAGCCACCCTTACAATTTTCCGCAGAAGGGTTCAGTACGTGATCAATTCTCGGTCTATTTATCACATTGAGCTTTTTGTTTTCGTCTTCTAACAACCTAGACAACTTACTTGACGCCCGATACCCACTCTTGGGGCGTCCCCGCCCGCAGACGATAGGTGTGCGTATCAAAAGATCTTCGGCCACCAATTCAGCCAGAGCGCTAGATACCACACGATCCGTAGCACCTGAGGCCTTGGCTAACTCCTTAACCCCGATTGTGATCGACTCCCACAGCCCGTACAGCTGCACGAACCTTACAAGGACAAGCTTCGTCTCAGGGCTGATCCCAGCCAATTCCATCCCCAACAGAACGCAGTGCATCACCCACCCTCACCTTTTCAGGAAGGCAGCTATTAAATCGCAGAATAACACCCTGTTTCAAGAGCATAAAAAATAGACTACGCTACTACGTAACGTCACTCCGTAACGCAACATTAAAAATCATTCTATATAACCTTTAGTTCTAATAAACGCATTAGCGAGGGATTCATTGAAAAAAGCACAAAACAGACTTGGATGGATAGAAAAAGACAACCCAAACATGCTGAAGTGGGCCATCCGATACCTAAACAACCACAGAGCAAATATTCCCGAGCAAACCACCTACGACGGGCTTATAAGGGAATCTGAGAAATGGCCTGAAAGCAGTGAAATACGAGAGCTTTTAAGAAAAATGAAAGGCGCCTGGCGCCAAAAGAAACTGAGAGAAAGCCTAAATGGGAAAAAGCCCAGCAACTTCATACTTTCGACTTCAGCAAAAAAATGCCTGGAAAATTTAGCCAAATCAAGACGCAGCAACATAACTGAAACACTGGAATGGTTAATTAAAAATGGACTTGAAGTAAAAAGCCAATACCGCGACCAACTCAACGAATTAAACAAGTCCCACCGCAAACAACTCGACAGTTATCAAGTAGCAGCTGTCACTCTCACTGAAAAACTAAGCGAAGCCCTAACCGAAAGCTGCAAATTAACGCTTCAAATTGAAACACTAACCCCTTCCCCAGAAAGTCTCCCAACCCCACAAAAGGACCAGATCGAAAAACTTTTCAGAAAGAAAAAATCAACACTCTTGAAATCAAATACAATCATCAAAAGAGACGCCATACGAACACACGAAAGACAGATACAACCAACAACCCATTACCTTGAGCAGGAGCAGGAGCAATGAAGAGATCATAGAAATCACCCGACCAGTTTTGCAACCGAAAAATCATCAATAACCAGGACGATAGGCGCGCCCTGCGCTCAGCATTTTATATCCGTTTTATAGTTATCCTGTGATCGTTTTTTATTTCGGCACAGCACTGTAATTACACCGGCAATTTTCAATAAAACTCACTTGCCAGCCCGATGCTTCCTACTTCTGAAGATACGACTTGGAGAAGCACCAAGACCAATCTTTAGCATGTCATCCACCACCTTCTTACGGACTTCCCTAGCCTGACCACTGGTACCAAATCACACCCATACTGGGAAAGCACCCCTGCCATAACCAAGTTTTCAGAAGTATTCCCTCAAGTCTATTACGGGAGATGCTGTGCTATCACTTTAGGTAGTCTTGAAGGAAGCTCCGCCAGTTTAGCAGCACTAGTTAGATCCATTTTTTAGTAATTTCAAAATCCTCAAGGACCATCTTCATATAGACGACAAGAAAACACTTAAAAGCTAAACCTCGATCAAAGTTTTCCGAGCCTGCTCTTCATTGATTGGCCATTTCAGCCAAGATACCCCCAACACCTGAGCGTTTGGACCGACAGAAAAATTCCGAGGTAGCAGCTAATAGAAAATACAAATTCTTTATGCCTCGCAAGGTGGGTGCCTTCAGGGTGAAGACTGACCCATCGCATATATTCGTAAGCGTCAAGAAAGGTCATACTAATCGCATGACTAGCTCATTACAGTCGGGCGAAAGCCAATTTCCTGCTAGAAATTGAGTGATCAACCACCAAGGACATCCTTATACAACCAAAAACGAAGACATCAATCACGCTTTATCATTCATGACCATAGCGTCGGCCATGTAAGCCTAAGACTTCATCATCTGACGAAACTCGGCGAGATATCCAGCCTGATTATAACTTGTCCGGATTTTTTGCTTCTCTCGGCATGCGCCAATTCACGCTCGATCACGTCCGAGCGAGATCCCATCTAGTTGAGCATGGTCCAGGCGCTGGCGCGAATGCCATGGGCTGAAAAGCCGATGCGGTCCTTACCATTCAATGCGTTCGGGTGTTCGACTCAATGCCGTTGCTGTCATGCACTCGTTCGGCTTGCGATAGTTAGGAAATAGCAGCCGACGCCCTACATACAGGTGGGCAGCTCACGTAGCAACTCGACCGCCGGAAGACGTCATTCGACAGGATCCAGATCAAACCCCGGTCACTGCGCGCATCAGCCAGGCCGATCTCCAGGTAAGTGGTAAAGGAACGATATAGCAAAAGCACCACATCAAGACGCCCCAGGGTACCAAGCAAATCCTATCGGCATTCCAAATGGCATTCCAACGAAAAAAATCAACCTATATTATTTATTAAAATCAATATCTTAAACAATCTGTTCAGATTACCCCGGCCCACCAAATTCCAAAGAAGAAGACGCCCTCGGGCGTCTTTTTTTGTGCCTGGATTTTGGGTTGTGCGAGCCCACAAAGTCAGAATCAGGCTTTTCCGCATAGGGCGTTTCCCAAAGATACTCCCTGCGCCGGTTTGCTCTTCACCGGTCTCTCAACCCAAACACGGCTTCCACCACGTGAGTGACAGCAAGCGCTGGTCGCCCCAGTCGCCAGGTCGTGATGCCCGCCGCCAGCTTCATGATTGCCTCTCAGCCAGCAACACTTCCGGCACGGCCGGCAGCGGCCGGCTCAGCAACACGCCAACCAGCATCGCGAACAGCAGCGCCGCCACACCGGCGACCTGCAACACGGCTTCGAAGCCCCCGACGAACGCCTGGCGGGCCAAGGGTGCCACCGTTTCCCGCAACCTGGGCTCAAGCAACGCCAACGCCGCCTGCAAATCACCCGGGGCAACCCGGGTAGCCATCGCGGAAACCTGGCCCGATTGCCCAGGCGCCACGGCAGCCATGGCCTCATACAGCAACTGCCCACTACGTGCAGCCAGCACACCACCCAACCCACCGATGGCCAGCACGATCGCCCCGAACCGCGTGGTTGTACTCAACCCCGAAGCCATGCCGGTACGCTCACGCGGTACGCAAGCCATGATGTTCTTCTGCGTATCGCCATTCAGCAGCCCGGCACCGGCACCCAGCACCAGGCTTGCCAGGGCGAATGTACCGTAACCGCCTTGCTGAGTGGCCCAGGCACACAGCAGGTTACCCGCCCCGACCAAAACCAGGCCGAGTGCGAATACCTGCGCCGGGCTCAAGTGTGCAGCCAGACGCATGCCCAGGCGTGGCGTCAGCAGCATGGCCACGGCAAACGGCAGCATGCCCGCCCCTGCGGCCAGGGCCGACAGCTGCAGGCCGTTCTGCAAGTAAAGCGGCAGCAGGGTCATCATCACCTGGGCGCAGGCAGCATAGGCAAACATCCCCAGCAAGGCGCCAACGAAGCGCCCGCTGCGCATCAGCCGCAGGTCGATCATCGGCCGTTCCTGGCTGCGCTCGACCATGACGAACAGGCCGAACAGGAAGGCGCTGATCACCAGCCGTCCCAGGGTTTGCGCACTGCCCCAGCCCACCTGGTTGGCATCGATCATTGCCCAGATCAGGTAACCCAGGCTGCCGGCGAAAGTCAGGCTGCCCCATGGGTCGAGCCGGGCCGCAGCGCTGTCACGGGACTCTTCGACACTGCGCAGCACCATCACTGCGAGCACTGCCACCAACGGCAGGTTGATGTAGAAGATCCAGCGCCAGCCAAGGGTGCTGGCGATCAACCCGCCCAGCAGCGGCGCAAAGGTGATGGTGGCGCCCATGCAGGCGCCCCAGAAGGCCCAGGCGCGCATGCGTTCCTGGGGTTGGTGGAAGCGATTGCCGATCGCGGCCAGGGCCGAGGTCAGCAGCAATGCCGCGCCAACGCCCTTGGCTGCCCTGGCCAGGTCGAGGAACAGCAGGTTGGGCGCCGCGCCACAGGCCAGCGAGGCGAGGCCGAACAGGGCCAGGCCGAGCAGCAGCATGCGGCGGCGACCAAAGCGGTCGGCCAGGCTGCCAGCGGGCAGCAGGCAGGCGGCAAAGGCCAGCAGGTAGGCGCTGACCACCCATTCGATATCGGCAAACGAGCCGGACAGGTCGCGGGCGATGCTGGGCAGGCTGACCGCGACGATGTTGGTGTCGAGGATGATCAGGGCACAGACCAGGGAGGCGGTGAGCAGGGTGAAACGCGCAGAGGGCATGGTGAGGCTCCGGATGCAGGGCTGGTTGGTCAAATCGCCGGGGCTGCCCTGCAGCCCATCGCAGGCAAGCCAGCTCCTACAGGGACCGCACCGCCTTCGAGGATTGCGCAATACCTGTACCTGCGATGGACTGCAAAGCGGTCCCCTGCAATTCCCAGGCAGCCTTTGCCGCCAAGCCACCAGCCTTGTAGTGTTGGCCTCACCATAACGCCAACAGCCCCCGGGCTTGTTAGCCACGGCGGCTTGCGTCATTACCCTGCAGGTAACACCCATGGAAATCCGCCATTTCCGCTACTTCCTCTGCGTCGCCCGCCACGGTCATTTCACCCGTGCCGCCGAACAGCTGGGCATCGCCCCGCCCACGCTCAGCCGGCAGATCCAGGACATGGAGCGCGAACTGGGCGTGCGCCTGTTCGAGCGCAACCAGCGCGAGGTCAACCTCACCGCAGCGGGCCAGGCGCTTTTGATCGAGGCCGAACATGCCGTGCGCCAGTTCGATGCTGCACAACTGGGCGCGCAACGGGCCGCCCGAGGCGAAAGCGGGCGCATCGAACTGGGCTATGTGGCTTCGGCCGCGTACTCGGGCATGCTCCAACAGCAAGTCAGCCGCTACAGCGAAACCTGCCCCGGCGTACGCCTGAACATTCGCGAACTGCCCATGGCCGAACTGCCCGGTATGGTCCGCGACGGCCTGCTTGACCTTGCCTATGTGCGCTCGCCGATGGAGCTGCCCGAGGAACTCGAAGCTATCGCCTTGCACCAGGAAGGTTTCGTCCTCGCCCTGCCCGCCAGCTCACGGATAAATGAAGTGCCGCAGATCCCGGCCTCGCGCCTGGCCAATGAAACCTTCATCCTGCCCGAACAGATCTCCGGCACGCTGGAAGTGGCAGCACAAGGTGGTTTCGTCCCGAGGCTCGGCCCTCAGCCGGGCAGCCTGGTGGCGGTGATCACCCTGGTGTCACTCGGCCAAGGCATCGCAGTGGTGCCGGAATCGGTGGTGCAGCGCATCAGCCTGCCGCAGGTGCACTACCGGCGTATTGTCGACTGCCAGGCCAGCTCGTGGCTTAGCCTGATCCACCGGCGCTTCGAGAAAGCGCCGGCGGCAATCAGATACATCAAGATGATGAAAGGCTGAAAAAACAAAGGGCACCCATCCACTGGTGCCCTTTGCCCTACCGCCAGGTGAACTCAATCACCCCATCGAACGCACCCCCACAGGTTGCGCATTGCCCCGCGTGGTCACGATCCCCAGGAAGGAAATCACGATCGCCAGGCCCAATGTCGAGCTCACCTCTGCCCGGTGTTCAGGCGTGAACATCATGACCGCCAGTGCGCCGCCAATGAACAGGATCACCGCCCAGGTCAGGTACGGGAACAGCCACATGCGGAACTTCAGCTCGGTTTTTTCCCGCTCCAGGCGACGACGCATGCGCAGCTGCGAAATCGCGATGACCATGTACACCAGCAAGGCAATAGCACCGGAGCTGGCCAGCAGGAACTCGAACACACCCTTCGGCGCGAAGTAATTGAGGATGGCAATGGCCGCGCCGATCAACGTGCTGCCGAATACCGCAGCGCGTGGCACACCGACCTTGGAGGTCTTGTTGAGCATGGCCGGTGCGTCACCGCGCTTGGCCAGCGAGTACATCATCCGCGAGGCAATGTAGATCGAAGAGTTCATGCAGCTGGTCACTGCCACTAGCACCACCAGGTCGACCATGAAGGCCGCGTTGGGGATGTTCATGATCTCCAGCGCACGCTGGTAGGAGCCCACCACCGCCAGTTGCGGGTCGTTCCACGGCACTACCGAAATGATCACGAAGATCGACAGGATGTAGAAGGTACTGATGCGCCAGATCACCGAGCGAGTGGCCTTGGCGATGTTGCGCGACGGGTCGCTCGATTCGGACGCGGCGATGGTCACCGCTTCGGTGCCGATGAAGCTGAACATCACGGTGATGAACGCACCAACCACGGCCGACCAGCCCTTCGGCGCGAAGCCGCCGTGCTCGGCCATCAAGCTGCTCAGGCCACTGACCTCGCGGTTGGGCAGCCAGCCCATAAGTGCGGCGAAACCCAGGCCGATGAAACCGAGAATGGCCGTGACCTTGAGAATGGCGAACCAGAACTCGAACTCACCGTACTTGGCCACGCTGAACAGGTTGGTACCAGCCAGCAGCAGCACCGAAGCCAGGGCGAATATCCAGCTGTCCACCTGCGGGAACCAGGCGTTCAGCACATGCCCGGCGGCCAGCGCTTCGATCGGGATTACCAGTACCCAGAACCACCAGTACAGCCAACCGATGGTGTAGCCGGCCCAGCGGCCGATGGCCTGCTCGGCGTAGGTGGAAAACGATCCGGTGTCCGGGTGTGCCACGGCCATTTCGCCGAGCATGCGCATGACCAGTACCACCAAGGTCCCGGCCACGAAATAGGAAATTATGGTAGCTGGCCCGGCTGCCGCGATGGCGTGGCCAGAACCGACGAAAAGTCCGGCGCCGATGATGCCGGCGATGGACAGCATCGTTACGTGACGTGGCTTGAAACCTTGTGCAAGGTTGCCATCAGATCCCACGGTGTTCATTGATGTTGTTCTCTTTTTACTGACACAAGGATGGACGGGCAGGTGTAGGCGAAAATATCTCCTTTGAAATCAATAAGTCGACACGTTACTCGCGCTCTGTTGTTGATATTTGGCACGCGTCACAGAGCAACGTGTCAGTGCAGGTCGGGCTTCATTTAAGCCCCGCAGGGCTGTGGGAAATTACACCAGAACGCCCCGGAACTGTTCGATCACGACAGGCATCCCCATTAACGTCAGAAGTCGCGAATGGCATACCCGATCCCGTCACCAGGCCGTCTGGAGCTTTTGTATTTCATTTGGGAGTGTTGTGGCTGTACTGGCCCTTTCGCGGGCTCGCCCGCTCCCACAGGTACTCCACCCCCTCAAACCTGTGGCGTACCTGTGGGAGCGGGCAAGCCCGCGAAGAGGCCAGCAGCCTCAACGCACCAGGCAAGGCCGCTTGTTATCGAAGCTCCACCCCGGAATCAGGAACTGCATTGCCACGCTGTCATCCCGCGCGCCCAACCCCATGTTGCGGTAGCACTCATGCGCCTTGGCCAACTGGTCTTCATCCAGCTCCACCCCAAGCCCCGGCCGCGCCGGCACGTGCACATGCCCGTCGACGATGCGCAGTGGTTCGCGGGTCAGGCGCTGGCCGTCCTGCCAGATCCAGTGAGTGTCGATGGCAGTGATTTCACCCGGTGCCGCAGCCGCCACCTGGGTGAACATTGCCAGCGAGATGTCGAAGTGGTTGTTGGAATGCGAACCCCAGGTCAGCCCCCAGTCGTTGCACATCTGCGCCACCCGTACCGAACCCTGCAAGGTCCAGAAGTGCGGGTCGGCCAGCGGAATGTCCACCGACTGCAACTGGATCGCATGGCCCATCTGCCGCCAGTCGGTAGCGATCATGTTGGTGGCGGTGGGCAGGCCGGTGGCACGGCGGAACTCGGCCATCACCTCACGGCCCGAGTAGCCGTTCTCGGCACCGCACGGGTCTTCGGCGTAGGCCAGCACATCGTGCTTGTCGCGGCACAGGGCAATGGCCTCCTTCAATGACCAGGCACCATTCGGGTCGAGGGTGATGCGGGCTTCGGGGAACCGTTCGGCCAGCGCCGTTACCGCTTCCATCTCCTCCTCCCCGCGCAACACCCCGCCCTTGAGCTTGAAGTCGCTGAAGCCATAGCGCGCCTTGGCGGCCTCGGCCAGGCGCACTACCGCGTCCGGGGTCAGGGCCTTTTCGTGGCGCAGGCGGAACCAGTCGTCCTCGGCATCGGCTTCGTTGCGGTATGCCAGGTCGGTCTGCTGGCGGTCGCCGATGTAGAACAGGTAACCGAGCATCTTCACCGCCTCGCGTTGCTGCCCCTCCCCCAGCAGTGCCGCCATCGGCACGTTCAGGTGCTGGCCGAGCAGGTCGAGCAGCGCAGACTCGATGGCCGTGACCGCATGCACGGTGATGCGCAGGTCGAAGGTCTGCAGGCCGCGACCAGCCGAGTCAAGGTTGGCGAAGGTCTGGCGCATGGCATTGAGCACGCGCTGGTAATGGCCGATCGGCTGGCCGACCACCAGGCTGCGGGCGTCCTCCAGTGTCTGGCGGATCTTCTCGCCGCCGGGCACCTCGCCCAACCCGGTATTGCCGGCGCTGTCACGCAGCACCACCACGTTGCGGGTGAAGAACGGGCCATGGGCACCACTGAGGTTGAGCAGCATGCTGTCGTGCCCGGCGACAGGGATCACGCGCAGATCAGTGACCACGGGGGTGCTGGTGTGAAGGGTCTGCATGTTCATGGTTGTTGTCTCGCAATCATCAATGGCTCTGACCCAGGGCCGAAGGGGCCTTGAGGTCATCGGAAGGGACGCCCTTTGGGCGAGTGCGTACGAAAAAGATGGCAATGGCCGCCAGCACCGAGGTCACTGCCAGGCCGTACAGGCCGCCCTGGATCGAACCGGTCTGCTGCTCCAGCAGGCCGAAGGTGGTAGGGGCGACGAAGCCGCCGAGGTTGCCGACCGAGTTGATCAACGCGATCACCGCTGCGGCGATGCGGGCATCCAGGTAGCCCTGCGGGATCGGCCAGAACAGCGACGATGCCGACTTGAAACCGATGGCCGCGAAGCACACCGCGACAAAGGCGAACACCGGCCCACCCGTGGTGGACATGAACATGCCGATGGCAGCGATCACCAGCGCACCTGCGACCCAGGCCTGCTGGAACTTCCAGCGCGCCGAGCCGGCGGCGAAGGCATACATGGCCAGGATCGAGATCAACCACGGGATCGAGTTGAAGAAGCCGACCTGCAGGTCGCTGAGGTCACCCATGCGCTTGATGATGCTCGGCAGCCAGAAGGTGGCGGCGTAAATGGTCAGCTGGATGCAGAAGTAGATCAGGCAGAACAGCAGGATCTGGCGGTCCTTGAGCAGGCTCCAGGCCGATGGCCTGACCGCGCCGACCGCTTCGCGCTCAAGTTGCTCGCGATCGATGGCGGCCACCAGTGCTTCCTGCTCGGCCTGGCTCAGCCACTTGGCGTCCTGCGGCCTGGAGTCGAGCCAGAAGAACACGAAGAAGCACAGCGCCACCGAGGCCATGCCTTCGATGAACAGCATCCACTGCCAGCCATGCATGCCCAGGCCCTGGATCTGCATCAGCGCGCCGGCCAGCGGCCCGGAAATCAGCGACGCCAATGCCGAGCCGCTGAGGAAGATGGCAATCGCCTTGCCACGCTCGGCGGCCGGCAACCAGCGGGTGAAGTAGTAGATCACCCCGGGGAAGAAGCCCGCTTCGGCAACGCCCAGCAGAAAGCGCAGCACGTAGAACTGGGTTTCGTTCTGCACGAAGGCCATGGCCGTGGCCACCAGCCCCCAGGTGAACATGATGCGGGTCAGCCACAACCGTGCGCCGACCTTCTGCAGCAGCATGTTCGAGGGCACCTCGAACAGCGCGTAGCCGATGAAGAACAGGCCGGCGCCAAAGCCATAGGCGGCGGCGCTGATGCCCAGGTCGCTTTCCAGATGGGGGCGGACGAAGCCGATGTTGACGCGGTCCAGGTAGTTGACGATGAACATGATGACGAACAGCGGCAGGACGTGGCGCTTGACCTTGGACACGGCGCTGGCCAGGGCGTCGCCTTCATTCCGGGCAGACGGAGCGAGGGTATCGTTCACTTGCGGATCTCCCACTAATTGTTTTTGTGCGGGTCGAGGTTGTCTGACATGACAGTGGGGAGGAGCATATGCGCAGCGAAGTTGTACGACAAGATCAGCAACATCGGTAAAATCACAAAATACAAGCTACCGCAAAGCCTATATGCGTCGATCTTGCAAAAACAGACAAACTACTCGCTGACTTGACCACAGGAAAAATCGACAAAAAATATTTATATCGATTAACTTGTCGTACAAGTACAACAACAATCGGATCACACCATGGCCACCGAACAAGCCCACAAACGCGGCCACAGCCGTGCCCATGACCTGGTCTCCAGCCTGACCCAACAGATCTTGCTGGGTACCTTCAAGCCAGGCGACAAGTTGCCCTCGGAAAACAGCCTGGTGCGCGAGCATGGGGTCAGCCGCACCGTGGTCCGCGAGGCCCTGTCGAAATTGCAGGCCTCGGGGCTGGTTGAGCCACGCCACGGTATCGGTACGTTCGTGATGGAGCGCCAGGCCCAGGCCGGCCTGCGCATCGCTGCGGAAAGCGCGGCGAATGTGCGCGACCTGCTGGAGCTGCGCATCGGCCTCGAAGGCCAGGCCGCCGCCTTGGCCGCGCTACGCCGTGACGAGGGGCACCTGAGGCGCATGCGCCAGGCGCTGGATGACTACCAGGACCTGGCCGCCGCCGGCGACAGCTGTATCGAGGCCGACCGGCGCTTTCACCTGCTGATTGCCGAGGCCACTGGCAACCTGTACTTCACTGAAATGCTGTTGCAGCTGGGCAACGGCCTGATACCGCGCAACCGCATGGCTCTGGCCGAACGCAGCGGGGCGAAGCTGGCGCGGCAGGCGTACCTGGCCAACCTCGAGCATGATGCGATCCTCAATGCCATCCGCCGGCAGGACCCGGACGCGGCGCGGGCGGCGGTGTGCCTGCACCTGTCCAATAGCCGCGACCGGTTGTTGCCGGACTAGGGACCGCTACGCGGCCCCCAGCCATTACCAGGTCAGGCAGATCTTGCCGAAATGCCGGTTGCTCTCCTGATAACGGAACGCCTCGACGATCTGCTCCAGCTCGAAATGCTTGTCCACCACCGGCCGCAGGCCGTTGGCATCGATCGCCCGCACCATCGCCTGCTGCTGGGCGCGGCTGCCCACCAGCACGCCTTGCAGGCGTATCTGCCGCACCAGCGCCTGCACCAGCGGCAACTGCCCGGCCACGCCGGTGAGGATGCCGATCAACGACACATGCCCACCAATGCGCGCGGCGATCATCGATTGCTCCAGCGTCGCCGGGCCACCCACTTCGATCACATGGTCGACGCCGCGGTTGCCGGTCAGCTCGCGCACTTTCTCACCCCACGCCGGAGTGCTCTTGTAGTTGATCAGGTGGTCGGCACCCAGGGCCTTCAGGCGCTCCAGCTTGGCGTCGCTGGACGAGGTAGCGATCACCGTCGCGCCGGCCAGCTTGGCAAACTGCAGGGCGAAGATCGATACACCGCCGGTGCCCTGCACCAGCACCGTATCGCCGGGTTTGAGGTGGTCGTCGCACATCAGCGCGCGCCAGGCCGTGAGACCGGCCGTGGTCAGAGTGGAAGCTTCGGCATGGCTGAAGCCCTTGGGCGCCAAGGTGAAGGCACTGGCACGAGCAGTGACCTGTTCACGGGCGTAACCATCGATACCGTCGCCGGGCACCTTGGCGAAGCCTTCCACATTTGCCTGGCCGTCGAGCCAGTCGGGGAAGAAGGTACTGACCACATTGTCACCGACCTGGAACTCGGTGACGCCGCTACCCACCGCGACCACTTCGCCAGCGCCATCGGCCATGGGGATGCGCCGCTCGCTCGGGCCCCACATGCCGCTGACAACGGCGAAATCGTGGTAGTTGAGAGAGCTGGCGTGCAGGCGCACGGTGATTTCACCGGCCTGGGGTGCGAGAGCCTCGCTGGTACCGACCTCGACCTTGTCGTAGCCGCCGCCGGGTTTTACGTAGATGGCCTTGCTGGTCATGGGTAGGTCTCCGTTCAGGGAATAGATTGGGGTTCAGCATAGACAGGTCCGGCCTCTTCGCGGGTGAACCCGCTCCCACAGGTTGAGTGCTGGACTTGAGCTCGGCGCGGTCCCTGTGGGAGCGGGTTTACCCGCGAAGAGGCCCGCACAGGCGACACAAAAACTCAGCCCAGCATCACCTTCAATGCCCGGCAATCGGCCGCATGCCAATCCACCAGTTCCGGCCACGGATTGTCCGGCAGGTTCACCAGCACCGTGCGCGCCCCTGCGGCACGCCCACAGTCCAAATCAAACCGGTAATCCCCCACCATCACCAGCTCACCCGGTGTCACACCCCAGGCATTGGCAATCTTCAGCAGCCCATCCGGGCTTGGCTTGGGCGCCGCTTCGTCACGCCCCAGAATGTGCTCCACCGGGAAGCAGTCCGCCAGGCCGATGGCCTCCAGCGTCACATGCGCCAACTCACGGGCATTGCGGGTCAGAATGCCCAGCCGGCAACCACGCTGGGCCAGTTCGCGCACCAGTTCCACCGCCCCGGTGGCCGCCGTGGAGGCAATCGCCAGGTCACGCTCGTGCTCCAGCAGCCAGGCATGCTTGGCCGCCGCCTCGTCCGCCGGCAAGGCTGCCAGGTGGGTGAGGATGTCGTGCTCGGCCGGGATATCCAGCGCTACGCGGATGGCGGCAAAATCGTGCACGGCCACGGTCAGGGTGCCGTCCATGTCGAACACCCAGTTGCGCACCTCGCCCAGGCTCATGCCCAGTCCTTGCGGTGGCGAATCAGGCCTTCCTGGCACGACGACGCCACCAGTTGCCCGGCCTGGTTGAAAATGCTGCCGCGGCAGAAGCCACGGGCATTGCCCGCCCAGGGGCTGTCGGTGGCATACAGCAGCCACTCGTCGGCACGCAGGTTGCCATGGAACCACAGCGAATGGTCGAGGCTGGCGATCTGCATGTCACGCTGCCACACCGATTTGCCATGGGGCAGCAACGAAGTGGTCAGCAGGCCGAAGTCCGAGGCGTAGGCCAGCAGGTATTTGTGCAGGGCGGGGATATCAGGCAGGTTGCCGTCGGCGCGGAACCAGGCGTACTTCACCGGGTCGCCAGCCTGGGGGTTGAATGGGTCGCGCTCGGTGACCGGGCGAATCTCGATCGGCTTGGCGCACAGCACCTTGTCGCGAATGCGCTCGGGCAACTGGTCAGCCATGGCCCGGGCCAGCTCGACTTCAGTGGGCAGGTTCTCCGGGCCGACCACATCGGGCATCTGCGCCTGGTGCTCGAAGCCTTCCTCGTCGTACTGGAACGAGGCGCTGCAGGTGAAGATTGGCTGGCCCTTCTGAATAGCCGTCACCCGCCGGGTGCTGAAGCTGCCACCATCGCGCACGCGGTCCACCGAATACACCACCGGCAGGCTGGCATCGCCAGGGCGCAGGAAGTAGCCGTGCAACGAATGCACATGGCGTGCATCCTCGACCGTCTGGCTGGCCGCCGACAACGATTGGCCCAGTACCTGCCCGCCGTAAAGCTGGCGAAAGCCCAGGTCCTGGCTGCGTCCACGGAACAGGTTCTCCTCGATGGACTCGAGGCTCAACAGGTCGACCAGGTCGTCCAACACATGACTCATCGGGGGTTCTCCGTAGGAGCGAGTCTTGCTCGCGATGCGCCGCCCAGGCGGCGCTCGATCTCATAGGCGCTGAACATCTTGCGGCAAGCGCCCTCCATTAGGGAAATGATACAGGGTTTGTCATTCGCGCCGGGCATTGCCATGCATTCAGGCGCGCAGGGTACGCTCCCAGTGAGCGCGGTCGATGCGGTACAGCACATGCGGGCGCAGCGGATGGCCCACGGGCAGGCGCGGGTGTTCGAAACTGCCATTCAGGTCCTGCTGCATACCGATGGCCTGCATGACCTTCTGCGAGGGCAGGTTGCTCTCGCTAGTGAACGACACCACTTCCTCCAGGCGCAATTGGGCGAAAGCACAGCGCAGGCATGTCCACGCCGCCTCGCTGGCGAAACCCAGGCCCCAGTGGCGGCGTGCCAGGCGCCAGCCGATCTCCACCGCCGGCGCAAAATCGGCATCGAAGCCCACGTGCAGCAACCCGGTCATGCCGATGAAGGCACCACTGTCCTTGCGCTCCAGAGCCCACAGACCAAAGCCGTACTCATTGAAATGCCCGCGCACGCGGCCGATCAGCGCGGCTGCCTCCAGGCGTGTCAGCGGCGCCGGGAAGTAGCGCATCACCTGCGGGTCGGCACACAGGGCGGCGAACTCGCGCAGGTCGTCGTCGTGCCATTGGCGCAGTACCAGCCGCGCGCTTTCCAGTTGCAGGATAGGGGTCATCGGGCGTGCTCCGGTTTTACCGTCTTGCAGTTTACAGCGTAGGCGCGGGTGCAGGTTTCACCCAACCGGCGCGCCCGAATGCAATTTTCACACGCCCTTCACCGCCGCCCGACAGGCCAGTTGGCAGGATGCCAGCCAACACCGCCGCGCCAGCCGCGACCATGCCAACGGAGCAACGCATGCTATCGAGCAACACCCTTGGACACCCTACCATCCACGCCCGGCGCAAGCGACGCCTGACCCGCAAAGCCCTCGGTGCCGCCCTTGGCCTGTGCATGGTCGTGGCGGCGTTGAGCACCTGGCTGGCGACGAGGACGCATATCGTGGACCTTGGCAACGAACGGCAATTGAGTGACAGCGGCCTGCTGCAGGACTGGGCCGACGGTGCGGTGATCGTGATGATCCGCCACGCCGAGCGCTGCGACAGCGCCCCCGGCCCGTGCCTGGACGACCCCACCGGCATAACGGTGGCCGGCAGCCAGGCTGCCGGGCGTGTTGGCCAAGGGATGCACCAGTTGGGCCTTAACAACGCCGATATGCTCAGCAGCCCGAAACTGCGCACACGGCAAACCGCGCATTTCATCCTTGGCCAGGCGGTGGCCAGTGAGGGCTGGCTGGAAAGCTGTGACAGCCAGTTCGCCAGCGAAGCGCTGGCACACAAACGACCGGGGCATAACCTGGTACTGGTGACCCACAACGGCTGCATCGACCATTTTGCCCGCCAGCAGAAAGTTGCGGGGGGTGAGCGTGAGAGCGGCTATGCCAGTGCGCTGTTCGTTTCGGTGGATGGCAATGGCAAAACACGCATCCTCGGCCGCCTGAACGAGCCGGACTGGCAACGGGTGCTGGCCAGTACCACGAAATAACGCCCCTCGTGGCATACACGCCCTGTAGGAGCGGCCTTGCGTCGCGAAAGGGCTGCGTAGCAGGCCCGGCAATTTGTGCATTTGCGCTGATACCCCGGGGCTGCTGCGCAGCCCTTTCGCGACGCGAGGCCGCTCCTACAAAGGCCGGTGCTGGCCAGGAGATTGATGCCTGGCAGGTTCTCCCACAGCAGTCTCCAGCCATGGCAAGATCAGCACTGGCCCCGATTGCGACCCCACCCATGCCGTTGCCGCTGATCTACCACGAAGACTACAGCCCGGAGTTCCCTGCCGAACACCGCTTCCCCATGGACAAGTTCCGCCTGCTGCACGACCACTTGATCGACAGCGGGCTGACCACCGACCAAGCCCTGCTGCGCCCGGACATCTGCCCCAACGACATCCTCGCCCTGGCCCACGACCGCAGCTACATCGAGCGCTACATGAACGGTGACCTGTCACGCGAGGACCAGCGCCGCCTCGGCCTGCCCTGGAGCGAGGCCCTGGCCCGGCGTACCGTGCGCGCCGTAGGCGGCTCGCTGCTGAGCGCCGAGATGGCGCTGCAGCAAGGCATCGCCTGCCACCTTGCCGGCGGCACCCACCACGCCCATTACGACCATCCTGCCGGCTTCTGCATCTTCAACGACCTGGCCGTGATCAGCCGCTACCTGCTGGAGGCTGGCCGGGTACACCGGGTGCTGATCTTCGACTGCGATGTGCATCAGGGTGACGGCACCGCGCGCATCCTGCACGACACACCAGACGCCATCACCGTGTCGCTGCACTGCGAACAGAACTTCCCGGCGCGCAAGGCGCAAAGCGATTGGGACATCCCCCTGCCCCGTGGCATGGGCGACATGGCCTACCTGAAGGTGGTGGACGACGCCCTCAACTACCTGCTGCCACTCTATCGACCCGACCTGGTGCTGTACGACGCCGGGGTCGATGTGCACAAGGACGACGCCCTGGGCTATCTGCAACTGACCGATGCAGGCGTTGCCGCCCGTGACGAAGCGGTGCTGCGCCACTGCCTGGGCCGCGACATCCCGGTGGTGGGCGTGATCGGCGGTGGCTACAGCAAGGACCGCGCAGCCCTGGCCAGGCGCCATGGCATCCTTCATCACAGTGCGGCACGCGTAATCGGTTGTTCACAATGACTGTGGAACCGCTTGTGGATAACCTGCGGGAAAGGCGCTGCAGCCCTTTACAGGCAAGGCCTGCAAAGCTCTGATCATTTTTTGAGCAGTGCTTCCACAGGCCGCGCTGCGCTAGAATGCGCCTCTTTTCCACAGCCTGCTTCCCACCATGCCTGATCTGAGCCCCGCCTCCCCTCCCCTCGCAGTCGTCATCGGCGGCGGCCCAGCCGGCCTGATGGCCGCCGAAGCACTGGCCCAGGCGGGCCTGGCGGTCGAGGTGTTCGATGCCATGCCTTCGGTGGGTCGCAAGTTCCTGCTGGCGGGTGTCGGTGGCATGAACATCACCCATTCCGAGCCCTACCCGGCGTTCGTCAGCCGGTATGCCGAGCGCCAGGGCGAAATCGCCGCGCTGCTGCACGACTTCGATGCCGACGCCTTGCGCCAGTGGATTCACGGCCTGGGCATCGAAACCTTCGTCGGCACCTCGGGCCGGGTGTTCCCCACCGACATGAAAGCCGCGCCACTGCTGCGCGCCTGGCTCAAGCGACTGCGCGACAACGGAGTAGTTATCCACACCCGTCACCGCTGGCTGGGCTGGAATGCCGAAGGTGCATTGCGGATTGCTTATCCACAAGGCGAGAGGCTGGTGAAGGCCGCCGTGGTGGTGCTGGCGCTGGGTGGCGGCAGCTGGGCGCGACTAGGCTCGGACGGTAGTTGGCAGCCGCTGCTCGCCGAACGGGCTGTGGATATCTCGCCCTTGCAGCCCAGCAACTGTGGTTTTGAAGTGGCAGGCTGGAGCCCGCTGCTCAAGGACAAGTTCGCCGGTGCGCCGTTGAAGAACATTGCCCTTAGCGTTCCTGGCAGCGTGCCGCGCAAGGGCGAGTTCATCCTCACCGCGCAGGGTGTGGAAGGCAGCCTGGTGTATGCATGGTCAGCGCCGGTGCGCGAGGCCATCAACCGTGAGGGCCACGGGGTGTTGCTGCTCGACCTGTTGCCGGACAAGCCTGTGGACAAGATTGCCCAGGCGCTGGCCAAACCACGGGGTTCGCGCTCCATGGCCAAGCACCTGCACAGCCAGCTGGGTATCGATGGGGTCAAGGCTGCGCTGCTGCGCGAGCTGACCGATCAGGCGACCTTTGCCGATCCTGGGGCCTTGGCGAGGGCGATCAAGGCATTGCCGATCACGCTGGTGCGCACGCGGCCGCTGGATGAAGCGATCAGCAGCGCGGGTGGGGTGCGTTTCGAGGGGCTGGATGAAGGCTTGATGGTCAAGGGCATGCCGGGGGTGTTCTGTGCAGGCGAGATGCTGGACTGGGAGGCGCCGACTGGGGGGTATCTGCTGACAGCGTGCTTTGCCAGCGGCTTGCGCGCCGGGCGGGCGGCGGCGGATTGGCTTAAATCCAAAGGTTGACACTGTCCCCTGTGGGAGCGGGTTTACCCGCGAACACGGGCGAAGCCCGTGCCATGCACCGAGTCGCATTCTTCGCGGGTAAACCCGCTCCCACAGAGTCCGCGTACACTGCAAATCTACGGCTTACGCTTGCGCGCCCCACCATTGAAGCTCGGCACCTTGCGCACTGCCTTCACCGCCGGCTCCGCACTGCCTGATTCAGCGCTGTCCATCCAGCGCCCCAAGCCGCGCTTGGCGCTGTTTTCCTTCGGCTTCTTGGGCTTCTTCGGCTTCTTGATCACCTGGCCACTGGCGTCGGTCATCGGCACCCGGTGGTCAGGGATGAAGTCCGGCTCTTCATGACGCGGCAGGGTCTGCCGCGTCAGCACTTCGATCGCCGCCAGCAGCTGCACTTCATCGGCACACACCAGCGAGATAGCCTCGCCCTTGTTGCCCGCCCGCCCGGTACGCCCGATGCGGTGCACGTAATCCTCAGCAACGATCGGCAGGTCAAGGTTGACCACCAGCGGCAAGTCATCGATATCCAGGCCGCGGGCCGCCACATCGGTCGCCACCAGCACCTGGATTTCGCGGGCCTTGAAGCTGTCCAGCGCGCGCTGGCGAGTGGCCTGCGGGCGGTCACCGTGGATACCGTCGGCATTCACACCCTCGGCCAGCAAGCGCTCCACCAGTTGATCGACGCCATTACGGGTCTTGGCGAACACCAGCACCTGCTTCCAGCGCTGCTTGCGCAGCAGGTGGCAGAACAGGTCGACCTTGCGTTTTTTATCCACAGGCACCAGCCACTGCTTGACGCTGGTGGCCGTGGCATTGCGCGGGCTGACTTCGATGCTCAGCGGGTCGTTCAGGGCTAGCCCCGCCAGCATGCGGATCTGGTCGGAAAAAGTGGCGGAGAACAGCAACGTCTGGCGCTTGCGTGGCAGCGCGGCGTACACCGACTGCAGCTCTTCGGCAAAGCCCAGGTCGAGCATGCGGTCGGCTTCGTCCAGCACCAGGGTCTGCACCTGGTTGAACTTCACGGCGTTCTGCCGGAACAGGTCGAGCAAGCGCCCCGGGGTGGCCACCAGCAGGTCGACGCCACGGCGCAGGCGCATCATCTGCGGGTTGATGCTGACCCCGCCATACACCGCGTAGGTGCTCAGCGGCAGGTTCTCGGCATACTCGCGCACATTGTTGTGCACCTGCTCGGCCAACTCACGAGTGGGCACCAGCACCAGCGCGCGGATCGAGTTGCTGGCCACCTTTTCGCCTTCCAGCGCCAGGCGCTGCAGCACAGGCAGGGCAAAGCCCGCGGTCTTGCCGGTGCCGGTCTGGGCCGCGGCCATCAGGTCGCGGCCGGCCAGCACAGCGGGGATGGCCTTGGCCTGCACCGGGGTCGGGGTGGTGTAGTCCAGTTGCTGCAGGGTGCGCAGCAGCGGTTCGATCAGGCCGAGTTTGGCGAAATTCATGGCAATACCGTCAGGGGGTTCAGCGAAGGCGGCAAGTTTACCGCATCACCCCTGCCTACTTGCAGATTTCGCCTTTCAACGGCTGCGACGGCTCAGGTGCCTTGCGCCACTGCGGCAGGCCGATCAGCACCACCGCGCCGATGATCACCGCCATGGCCACACATTCTTCGGCACCAATCTGCTCACCGGCAAAGACGATGCCCAGCAGCACGGCCACCGCCGGGTTGACGTAGGCATAGCTGGTGGCAGCTGCGGGGCGCACGTGCTTGAGCAAGTACATGTAGGCACTGAACGCCAGGATCGAACCGAAGAACACCAGGTAGGCCAGTGCCCCCCAGCCGGCAGCGGTCGGCATCTGCGTCATGCGCTCGCCAGACAGCGCGCTGCCGAGCAGCAACACAGCGCCACCAACGAGCATTTCCGCGGCGCTGGCCATGGGCCCCTGGGGCAGCGGCAAGGTCTTGCTCCACACCGAGCCGAACGCCCACGACGCCGCCGCAAAGATGATCAGCGCCGCGCCAATCGGGCTTGCCTGAAGGTTGGAGCCCAGGTTCAGCAGGCCGATACCCACCAACCCGAGGGCGATCCCCGCCCACTCCAGCTTCGAATTGCGGTGCCCGAACAGCAGGCCGAACAGCAACGTGAACAGCGGCACCGTCGCCACCGCCAGCGCAGCGACGCCAGAGGCCACACCGGCATGCTCGGCCACGGTCACGCCGCCGTTACCACAGCTGAGCAGCAGGAAACCGATCGCCCCCGCAGCCCGCCACTGCGGCCAGGTCGGTGCCGGCACACCGCGCCAGCGCAAGAAGCCATACAGCAGGCCCCCGGCAATCAGGAAGCGCACCCCGGCCATGAGCATCGGTGGCCAGCTCTCGACGCCTATGCGAATGAACAGGTAGGTGGAGCCCCAGACCAGGTACAAGGCCAGGAAAGCGCCAATGAGCAACAACGGGAAGCGACGGGAGGCAGGCATGGGAAACACTCGAAATCCGTTTACGGGTGGCTTAGTTTAGAAAGGCCATCGTGTAAACTTAAGTTACAAAACAGCTTTAAATTACCCGAACACTTTGCATTGCATGGTTATTCGGATGCTTTTCAATCGAATCGAAACCAGGCAGGAATAACCCATGGACAAGTACGACCGCATGCTGCTCGCCGCCCTGCTCGACAATGGCCGCGCCACCTTCGCGCAACTGGCGCGCCAGGTGAACCTGTCGGCGCCGGCGGTGGCCGAGCGGGTGGCCAAGCTCGAGGCCAGCGGGGTTATCACCGGCTACCAGGCCAAGGTCGACATGAGCAAGATCGGCCTGCCGATCCAGTGCGTGATCGAACTGCGCCTGGCCAGCCACGGCAACCAGCAGGCCTACGAAGCGTTGACCCAGATCCCCCAATTGACCGAATGCCATCGGGTAACCGGCGACCCCTGCGTCATCATGCAGGCAGCGGTGGGTTCGATGCCGGAGCTGGAAGAGCTGATCAACCGGGTCGCGCAGTTCGGCTTCAGCAAGACCTCGATCATTCTCTCAAGCGCTGTGGAGCGGCGGGTACCGCTGGGGCAACTGGAGAAGAAGCCCTAACAGTACCTGGCCAGAGCTTCACGAACCTTGGCGGCCGGGGTTTTCTGCAGGCGGCAGAGCAGGTCGTGCGAAAGCTGCTGTACACCGTGGCTCTGGCGCAGCACGCCAGCCAAGTGTTGCAGCAGGTTGGCGGCCATTTCGGCATCGGCCATGGCACGGTGCGCGGTACCGGTATCCGGCAGCCCGGCCCAGCGGGTCAAGGTGCCCAGCTTGTGGTTCGGTGCCGCCGGCAAAAGGCGCCGTGACAGCAGCAGGGAACAGGCGAAGGCCTGGCTGCGGCTACGGCCGATGCGGCTCAGTTCGTAGTCCCAAAACTTCTGGTCGAAGGCGGCATTGTGTGCCAGCAGCGGGGTACCACCAACGAACTCGGCCACTTCGTTCATCACCTTGTCCACCGGCGGCGCACTGCGCAGCATGGCGGTGGTGATGCCAGTGAGCCCGGCGACGAAGGCCGGTACCGGCACGCCCGCGTTCATCAAGCTCTGATAGCGCTCGACGATGCGCCCGCCCTCCAGCATCACCACCGCCACCTCAGTGGCGCGGCAGCCGGCGCCGGGGCTGATGCCGGTGGTTTCAAAGTCGATGACAGCGATACGTTCCATGAAAAATCTCAGTGTTTTAGCAACAGCGCACCCTCGATGGGCACATAACGGGTGGCGGCACGGATCAGCGACAGTGCGGTAAGCCCGGGCACACCATACACCACTGCCTCGGTGCCATGGCGCTGTATCACCCGCTCCAGCAGCAGATCGAAATCGCCGTCGCCGGAGGCCAGTACCACTTGGTCGACGCGGCTGGCGGCGTCGATCACATCCAGGGTAATACCCACATCCCAGTCACCTTTGGCCGAGCCATCGCTGCGCTGGATGAAGGGCTTGAGGCGCACATCGAAACCGAGATTGCGCAGGATCTGCTGGAACTGCTGCTGCTTGCTGTCGCCCCGGTCGATGGCATAGGCCACGGCCTCGACGATCTGGCCTTCGCGGCTGACATCGGCCCACAGGGCGGTGTAGTTGAAATGGCAGCCGTGGGCCTGGCGCACGGTGTAGTAGAGGTTCTGCACATCGGCGAACAGCGCGATCTTTTTCACCTTGGAACCCCTTGGTCGGCCTGGAATGCTGGGGGCTGCCTTGCAGCCCTTTCGCGACACAAGGCCGCTCCTACAGGGGTTCGCGTACCCTTGCAGGAGCGGCCTTGCGTCGCGAAAGGGGCGCAAAGCGCCCCTAAAATTGCCAGCAGTATGCCAGACCTGTCAGACGTACGAATCGTCGTCCGAGAAGAACCCGCCATCATCGCTGCCATAATCGCTGTCGGCATAACCACCCTGGTCGCTGCCCCAACCACTGTTGTCAGCCACCTGCTGCTGCGCCCCCGAGTCGTTCCAGCCTCCGCTGTCGCTGGCAGGCGCCGGCTCTTCCTTGATCACCTCTACCACCTCCTCCGGCTGCGAGTTGTGGTTGAACAGGCTGCTGATGCCCTGCGCCAGCAACACACCACCCGCCACACCGGCCGCAGTCTGCATCGCACCGCCGAGGAAGCTGCTGGCACCACTGCGTGCCGGCGCAGCACCGAAGCCAGGCTGCTGCACTTGCGGCTGGGAAAAGCCCGGCGCCAACGGCTCACGCCAGCCACCGCCAGATGCCACGGGGGCTGCAGCGGGACGCTGCGGTTGCACGGCCGGGGCCGCATTGCGCCCAGACGAACCAAAGATGCTGGACAGGAAACCACCACCGCCATTGCTCGGCGCGCTGCCGGCACGGGCGGCCTCGGCCTGGGCACGGGCCTGCTTCAGTTCGGCTTCCAGTTGCTTGTTCTGCTCGTCGAGGCGCTTGATCGCAGCCTCCTGCACCAGGATCGCCTGGGCCATGTAATAAGGCGCCGCCGGCTGCTGACGCACATGTTCCTCGATGCATGCCTGGGCCTGCGCATCACGTGGCTGGCTCGGGTCTTCGGCTTGCTTGAGGCGGCCGAACAGGCCGTCGATCAGGGTTTGTTCTTCAGTATTCATGGGGCGACCTCGTGGGGTAGCGGACAACGGACAGCGTCAAAGATGGGGCGTACAGGCGTGGGATTCAATCACCGGCGGCGTGAAACTTTTTTCAGCAAGTGACAGCCCCAGGCCTGCTTTGGGCTAAAGTTATGCCCCTGTTTTTACTGCCATGCGATGTAGACCGATGAACCCGCTGAGCGTCCTGCGCGACTCCCTGTACTTCTTCCGCCGCCACCTGCCGAACATCCTCCAGCTGTGCCTGCCGCTGGTGGTGCTGGAAGCCTTGCTCACCCAGCTGCTGTACCGGCAGATGGGCGACCAGGCATCGCCGGCCTACGGCATGCTGATCAGCCTGCTGTTCTACCCGCTGTACAGCGCCGCGCTGATCTTGTACCTCGACACCCGCAGCAACGGCCAGGAAATCGCCAAGCGAGACCTGTTCGCCCGCGCCGTGCAACTGTGGCCGCAGCTGGCCCTGCTGATCCTGATCAGCTCGCTGCTGATCATGGCCGGCCTGGCGCTGTTCATCTTCCCGGGCGTGTGGATCATGATCAACCTGGTGTTCGCCGAGTACCTGCTGGTACTGCGCGGCCTGCCGGTGGTGCAGTCGATGCGCGAGAGCGCACGCATGACCACCGGACACTTCATGCGCATCATGATCTGCGTGCTGGGGGTGCTGGCACCGATCTGGCTGATCGACGGGCTATTGCTGATGGCTTTTCCCGAACCCGCAGCGGGTGCCCAACTGGCCATGGACAGCCTGAGCGGCTTCCTGCAGCTGTTCAGTACCGTGGTGCTGTATCGCCTGTTCATGCTGCTGGAAGGTGAAGCCGGGGCTTGAGGCGTCTGGGAAAATCTTCATTCTGCTCGCACGCCCGACGGTGGCATTAGTGTAAACACACCTTCAATGCCATTAGGGAAATCCTGAAAAAGACTTCCTGATTTGGCAAAATCCCCGGACACCAATCGCCGAGCTTTTCGATGATGAAACAAATGACCTTCGCCGATGCCGAGTACGCCGGTAAGCGCAAGCAGACCCGCAAGGAGCTGTTCCTGATAGAGATGGATCGGGTCGTACCCTGGGAGGGTTTGATTGCTCTGATCAAACCTCATTACCCAAAGGGCGAAGGGGGCCGTCCAGCCTATCCGCTGATGGCGATGCTGCGGATTCATCTAATGCAGAACTGGTTCGGTTACAGCGATCCGGCGATGGAAGAGGCGCTGTACGAGACGACGATCCTGCGCCAGTTTTCCGGTCTGAGCCTGGAGCGAATCCCGGATGAAACCACCATCCTCAACTTCCGTCGCCTGCTGGAAAAGCATGAGTTGGCCACCGGTATTCTCGGCGTGATCAATGGCTATTTGGGCGACCGTGGCTTGTCACTGCGACAAGGCACCATCGTCGATGCCACTCTGATTCATGCGCCCAGTTCGACCAAGAACAAGGACGGCAAACGCGACCCGGAAATGCATCAGACCAAGAAGGGCAACCAGTATTACTTCGGTGCCAAAGCTCACATTGGTGTCGACGATGAGTCCGGGCTTGTGCACAGCGTGGTGGTCACTGCGGCCAACGTCGCGGACGTAACCCAAGTCGACAAACTGCTGCACGGTGGTGAGAACGTGGTCTGCGCTGATGCGGGCTATACCGGTGTAGAGAAGCGTGAAGAGCATGAGGGGCGCCAAGTCATCTGGCAGATTGCAGCCCGGCGCAGCACTTACAAAAAGCACGGTAACCGCAGCGCGTTATACAAAGCGATACGTAAGATCGAAAGAGCCAAGGCCCAGGTTCGCTCCAAGGTTGAGCATCCATTTCGGGTGATCAAGCGCCAGTTTGGTTATACGAAAGTGCGCTTCCGAGGCTTGGTGAAAAACACTGCTCAGATGGTGACGCTGTTCGCCCTGTCGAACATTTGGATGGCGCGTCGACATTTGCTCTCCAATGCAGGAGAGGTGCGTCCGTGAAGAGTGAAGTGACTGCTGCGAGGTGCTTGCAGCGGCAAAAAAGGCTGAAATAGACGGCAGGTTTGACCGGGATTTGAGCGGCTACCGTTTTTTGAAAGTGTCGATGGCGAAGTAGCCGGAAAACAGGGGCTACTTCAGACCATCCTTAGAGGAAAACGTCATGGAGCAAACAATCAGCACTCAATATGCCGAATCGTTTCGAGGCCGGCTTTTAATGCGCCTCGACGATAGTTATGCCAATACTCGGCTTAGTCGTAGTGGCGACAAAACTGATGATAGTTTCTTTGATTTCTCCCCTGGGGATGATTGGTTAATATTGGGCGGACGCACGCTGCCGCCACTGTTGGAGTTCCGTTATATCTCCAAAACCGAAGATCGCCTGCATTATCACATCCACCTTTGGGGACAACCAGACAAGAAGTTGGGTGTCAGCCGCAATGGCTACCTCGGCTTCTACAAGTATGCCGAAGTCACCGATTACTGGGTGATCGAGCCACTGCACCTGCTCAATGGATCTCTCATCTGTCATCTGCGAGACCAAAGCGGGCAGAGCGTGGGCGCCATTGACTACAAACGAGACGAGTACCAAGAAACGTTAGCCCCGCTGAATGTCAAGAAAGGTCAGATCGTCACCTTCGACCTGACGAAATATTAATTCATAGGGAGCACATCGATGAAGCGCACATATATTTGGGCTTCTTAGCCTTCACAAATTTTCTTTGGCCGAATCACATGATTCATGAAGACAGCCAGATCTCTAACCCTCTGAACAAGGCAACCGATCTGGCTACCGCTCTGCGTCACATTCAAGTGCCGCGCGGCTTCGCCCGCGCGGTCGCATCGGCCACCAAGGGGTCATCCGGCCAATAGTGCTTGGGATAACGCCCTTTCAAATCCTTCTTAACCTCGGTATACGTCGTGCGCCAGAAGTTGGCCAGATCCTGGGTCACTTGTACCGGCCGCCGTGCCGGTGACAACAAATGCAACTTCACTTGCTGACGGCCTTGGGCAATACGCGGAGTATCGGCAAGGCCGAAGAGTTCCTGCAGACGCACGGCGAGAATCGGTGGGTTTTCACTGTAGTCCAGGCGAATGTTCGAGCCGGAGGGCACCGCCAGATGCGCCGGTGCCCATTCGTCCAGGCGCTGGGGCAATGGCCAAGGCAGCAGATTGCGCAAGATCGAGGACACATCCAGGGCGGCGAAATGGCTCAGCCGCGAGACCTTGCCCAAGTATGGCTGCAGCCAGTCTTCCAGGGTCGCCAGCAGCGCTTCGTCCCCCAGGTCAGGCCATTCGCTTTGCCCCTCTTTGTCCAGATCAAGCTGACGTAACAGCGCCACCCGCGCTTGCCATTGGCGAAGTTCCGGGGTCCAGGTCAACAGGTTCAGGCCCTTGCGCCGCACCAGGCCAAGCAACGCTTTGGCGCGGGCATCGTCATCCAGGTTGGGTAACGGTTCACGACCCAGCACCAGCTCGCCGACCTTGGTCTGGCGTTCGGCACGCAGCACCTGCTCACGCTCGTCCCAATCAAGAATATCGACTCGCTCGACCTGTTCGGCCAGCACGCCCTCGAACAGCGCCGGATCGAACTCGGCGGCCAGATAGATGCGTTCTTCGCGCTGGCCCTGGCGGCTGCCCAGGTCGGCGATCACCAGCCACGGGCACTTCATCAGTGCATCGACTTCGGCAAACAGCGCCGCCCGGCCGTTCGCCAGCCGATATTCCGCCCCCCCTTCGCGGCGCTGCTGAGCGACGCGGTCGGGATAGGCCAGCGCCAGCAGCGCGCCCAGCCAGCGCGGGTGATCAGGGTCCACAACCGGCGCGCCTGGTTTGCCACGCAGCAGACCACGGTACTGGCGGGCCAATTGGCGCGCACGCTGCACACCACCGTGGCTGCCACGGGCGGCCCTGCTCTCGCCACTGACCAGCGCCAGCCGGCTGTGCAAGTCGGCGCCACCGCCGCGCTGGATATCCCGCTCGCCCAGCAGCGCAGCCACATCACAGGCCATCTGTGCCAGGCCCAGGGCCTGGCCGCGCAACAGCAAATGCGCAATACGTGGATGCGCGGGCAGCTCGGCCATGGCCAGGCCGTGTTCGCTGAGGTTGTCACGGCTGCCGGGCTTGAAGGCATTGAGCCGTGCCAGCAGGTCCTGGGCCTGGGTGAAGGCAGCAGTGGGGGGCTGGTCGAGCCAGCGCAGCTGCTCGGGCGTAACGCCCCAGCGTGCCAGTTGCAGGGCCAGGCCGGCCAGGTCGGCCTGCAGGATCTCGGCGCTGCCGTGTGCGGCCAGCTGGTCATGCTGGGCCTCGGACCACAGGCGATAGCACACGCCGGGCTCCAGGCGGCCAGCACGGCCAGCGCGCTGAGTGGCACTGGCGCGAGAGATACGTTGGGTGTCCAGACGAGTCATGCCGCTGCCGGGGTCGAAACGCGGTACCCGGGCCAGGCCTGTGTCGATCACCACGCGCACGCCGTCGATGGTCAGGCTGGTCTCGGCAATGTTTGTGGCCAGCACCACCTTGCGCAGGCCCTTGGGCGCCGGGTCGATGGCCGCACGTTGGGCGTCGAGATCGAGCTCGCCATGCAGCGGGCAGAGCAGGACCTCGGGACGCTCGCCCAACGCTTCCTGCAGGCTCTGGTGAACCCGGCGGATCTCGGCCTGACCCGGCAGGAATACCAGCAAACTGCCGGTCTGGTCAGCCAGTGCCTGCAACACGCTGTCCACTACCCGAGGCTCGATGAACTCACCCGCCTGGAAAGGCCGCCCCCAACGGATGTCGACGGGGTGCATGCGGCCTTCGCTGCTTACCACCGGGGCATCATTCAGCAGCCGCGAAAGTCGCTCGCCCTCCAGGGTCGCGGACATCAGCAAAACCTTCAGCGGCGGATCGTCCCGCAGCAATTCCCGGCCATTCAGGCTCAATGCCAAGGCCAGGTCGGCATCAAGGCTGCGCTCGTGAAATTCGTCGAAGATCACCAGCCCCACACCCTCCAGCGCCGGGTCGGCCTGCAGGCGGCGGGTGAGGATGCCTTCGGTCACTACCTCGATGCGGGTTTTCGGCCCGACCTTGCTGTCCAGGCGGATGCGATAGCCAACGGTCTCGCCGACCTTTTCGCCCAGTTCGCTGGCCAGGCGCTCGGCCGCAGCCCGCGCTGCCAGGCGGCGGGGCTCGAGCATTAGAATGCTCTGCCCGGCCAGCCACGGCTCGTTGAGCAGCGCCAGCGGCACGCGGGTGGTCTTGCCCGCACCAGGTGGCGCCTCGAGCACCGCTTCGTCACGGTTATCCAGGGCCTGGCGCAGGGCGGGCAAGACAGCATCGATCGGTAATGAAATCATGGTGGTCCTCGAACAGTCCCGCGAGTATAACGGCGAACCCACCCTGCTCTATCATGGTCTTAGCTTCAGGTGCAGGCGCTTCGCTTGCCCTGCTGGATACCTTTTCGGAGATTTACATGCGCATCCCAACCCGCGTCATTGGTGGCGCCCTCATCGTCACCTTGCTGACCCAACTGACCGCCTGCGGCACCATTCTCTACCCGGAACGGCGCGGCCAGATCGGCGGCAAGATCGACCCAGTGGTTGCCGCAATGGATGCCATCGGCATCCTGTTCTACGTGATCCCGGGGCTGATCGCCTTCGGTATCGACTTTGCCACGGGCGCCATCTATTACTCAGGCGGGCGATCCGCCCAGGTTGACCCGGTCAAGCTGCGTGAAGCCGTGAGCCCCGATGGCAAGGTCGACAACCTGAAGTTGCAGGCCATTCTGGAAAGCGAACTGGGCCAGCGCCTGCCGCTGAACGACCCACGGCTGATCCAGCATCGCGGCAGCATCGAGCAGTTGGCCAGCCTGGGCCTGGTGCCTGCAGCCTGAAGCCTGAAGCACAAGGACACTACCCACGGATGATGACCACCCCGGCTGAACACCAGCGCCTGTTACGCCTGGCCACGCGCGCATCGCTGGCGGTGGCCAGTATCCTGGTCCTGAGCAAGGCGCTGGCCTGGTGGCTGAGCGGCTCGGTCAGCCTGCTGGCCGGGCTGACCGACTCGGCACTGGATGCCGTTGCCTCGTTCCTCAACCTGCTCGCCGTGCACTATGCCCTGCGCCCGGCCGACGACGACCACCGATTCGGCCATGGCAAGGCCGAAGCCCTGGCCGGTATGGCGCAGGCGCTGTTCATCGGGGTCAGTGCGGTGCTGATCGGTGTGCAGGCGGTTGAACGCCTGCACACCCCGCAACCCTTGGGCGATACCGCCGTCGGTATCGGGGTAATGCTGCTGTCGCTGGTGCTGACCCTTGCGCTGTTGGCACTGCAACACAAGGTCATCCGCCTGACCGGCTCCACGGCGGTGCGGGCCGACTCCCTGCACTACCGCTCGGACCTGCTGCTCAACGGCAGCATCCTGCTGGCCCTGCTGCTGGCACGCTTTGGCTGGCCGCAACTGGATGCGCTGTTCGGCCTGGGCATCGCTGTCTATATCCTTTGGAGCGCGCTGCAGATCGCCCGGGAAAGCACGGCCATCCTGATGGATCAGGAACTGCCCGGCGATGTCGGCGAGGCCATGGCTGCGCTGGTGCTGGCCATTCCCGGGGTCAAAGGCGTGCACGACCTGCGTACACGGGTGTCGGGCAACCAGTGGTTCGTGCAGTTGCATCTGGAGATGCCGGGGCAGTTGCCGCTGCATGAGGCGCATGCCTTGTGCGTGGAGGCCTCGAAGGTGATCCGCCAGCGTTATCCACAGGCGGATGTGATGGTGCATGCGGATCCGGTGTGAATCAGTGAGCGTAACTGTAGGAGCGGGTTTACCCGCGAACACCGGCACAGCCGGTGCCATGCACCGCATGTCTTGCTTTAGTTGATGCTGTAGCCTCGGCCACTGAAGCACGCGCCCAGCGCCCGCCGGTAGTTGTCCGCCACATTGGCCGGCGGCGCATAAGTCGCCGTCGCCGGGTCGAACCCTGACTGGCTCACCGCCCAACGGTGGCACTGGTAACGGTCCTGGTCCTGCTGTTCCTGCCCTTGCCCATACATGGGGTAGGCCACCACATCATACCGACCACTTACAGGTGCGGGCGCGGCTAGCGGCGGATTGACCACCACGTACTCGCGGCTGTCGGCCAGGTACTGGTAATAGGTATCGGCCACCAGGAAGAACAGCGCCCCGCCCAACCAGACTTCCCGCGCATAAGGCGGCAGGTAGTCGACCCGCACGCCGTAGGGCGGGCTCACCACGACATAACGGCCACCATGGGGGCGATACCAGTAACCACCGGAGTAGAAATAGTCATCCCCACGGTAGGGCACTTTCCAGTAGCGGTCCGGGAAATGATCGATGGTGTACCCCGGGCGATAATGCGGCCCCGGCCCCCAGCCATTGCCATGACCATCAGGGCGCCCCTGCCAGTCACCGCCAGGCCGTTGCCCCGGGCCACCGGCTTCCCAGTGGCGGTTGTCGCCATGGCGGCGGGGAATATCCTGGTAATAGCCCTGCCGTGGCGGCTGGGTCTGCTGCACTTCGTCACGCGAATTGAGCGAGCGGCCCGGCGCCCCCTCGCCCGGCCCTTCGGCCATGGCCCCGAGACTGATGCTCACCCCCAACACACCAACACCTGCCAACTGCCAGATGCGCGACTTCATGCTGTTCCTCTCGGTAGAAAATACGGCAACCACAGCCAGTCTACCGCGCCTGTCACGCAGGCCAATTAAATTTCCGGACATGAAAAAAGGGAGGCCGCTGGGCCTCCCTTCAGGAATTGTCGTCCGTGCTCGGCACTTGTGGCGCCGGCTCACCTCACACCGTCTTCTGGAAGGTGTGTAGCCCGGGGGCCTGCAGATCCTGTTGGATGGCTGGCCGCGACCGCCCGCCTAGGGCGCGTCGCCGTGGACTGATGTCCGGGCAGTGATTCTGTGGATAAAGATACCGGACAGGATGCGACAGATGATTGCGAAGATTGCTCAGATAAATAGCACTTGCGCAATTTTTCACCCTGGATTGATAATTCATCGCAATCTGAACAGAAAAGGCATAACCCATGAGCAAACTTGACCGCTACGACCTGAGTATCCTCGCCGAATTGCAGCGCGATGCGCGCATTTCCAACCAGGAACTGGCCGAACGCATCGGCTTGTCGCCTTCGCCATGCTCGCGTCGGGTCAAGCAACTGGAGGACGATGGCTACATCTCGCGCCAGGTAGCCCTGCTCGACCGCAAGAAGCTGGGCCTGAGCCTGACTGCCTATGTGCTGATCGGCATGGACCGCCACACCCCGGAGCGTTTCGAAACCTTCGAGGCGGCCATCCGCAACCTGCCACAGGTGCTTGAATGCAGCCTGGTCACCGGCATGGATGCCGACTACCAGCTGAAGGTGGTTGTGCCCGACATGGACCACTACCAGAAACTGCTGCTAGGCAGCCTGACCCGCATTGAAGGCGTCACCAGCGTGCGTTCGAGCTTCGTGCTGAACCAGGTGCTGGCCAGCACCGAGCTGCCCTTGACCCACCTGCGTTAATTGCCTGCGCCAGCAGGCGTATAATCGGACGCTCAACCCGCCTGGAGAACACCGATGGATCCCGCCGTATTCGAAGAGTGGATGATGATCATCCTGGTCACCGTGCTGATCGGTTTCATGGGTTTCATCGTCTGGGACCTGGCGAAAAAGTCCAAGGCCGGGCGGTTCGGGACGCTGATCCTGTTCTTCGTGCTGGGGCTGGGGGTGTTGGCCTTTATCATCAAGAGCGTGGTGGTGGGGTTTCTCGAAGGGGTGTAGAAAATTCAAGGCCATTCGCGGGCACGCCCGCTCCCACAGGTCTGGCGCTGCACTTGAGGGCTGCACTATACCTGTGGGAGCGGGCGTGCCCGCGAATGGCCCTTGAACTGGACTAAAGCTTGGCGGCCACTTCGCGCCAGCACCCCTGCTCCAACCCATCCAGCGCCCAGTCGCCAATCCGCACCCGCACCAGGCGCAAGGTCGGCAACCCCACCGCAGCCGTCATCCGCCGCACCTGGCGGTTACGCCCTTCGCGAATCACCAGCTCCAGCCAGCTGGTCGGCACGCTCTTGCGAAAACGCACCGGCGGGTTGCGCGGCCACAGCGCCGGCTCGTCCAGGCGCCGCGCCTCGGCCGGCAAGGTCGGCCCATCGTTCAGTTCCACGCCATCGCGCAAGCGCCGCAACTGCTCCTCGCTCGGCTCCCCCTCCACCTGAACCCAATAAGTCTTGGCCAGCTTGTGCTTCGGGTCGGCAATGCGCGCCTGCAGGCCGCCATCGTTGGTTAGCAGCAACAGGCCTTCACTATCGCGGTCCAGCCGCCCGGCCGGGTACACACCGGGGATGTCGATGTAGTCCTTGAGCGTCGCGCGCCCGTCGCCGTCGCTGAACTGGGTCAGCACGTCGAACGGTTTGTTGAACAGGATCAGGCGCGGCTCGGCCGGTGGCGCCTTGGGCTGGCGACGCGGGCCGGTGGCAGGCCGCGCCTGGGGGCGGCGCGGCTTGGAACGGGGTGGCAGTGACATGGATCCTCAGCGGAACGGCGGCTCATCAAAGCTGCGCAGTTTACGCGAGTGCAGCGAGTTGAGCTCGGTGCGCAGCAGGTCGAGGGCGGCAATGCCGATCTTCAGATGCTGGCTGACCGCCCGGTTATAGAAGGCGTTGGCCGAACCCGGCAGTTTGATCTCGCTGTGCAGCGGCTTGTCGGACACACACAGCAAGGTGCCGTACGGCACGCGCAAGCGGTAACCCTGGGCGGCAATCGTACCGCTTTCCATGTCCACCGCCACGGCACGCGAGAGGTTGATCAGCGGCCGCTCCTGGGCCCAGCGCAGCTCCCAGTTGCGGTCGTCGTAGGTCAGCACAGTGCCGGTGCGCAGGCGCTTCTTCAGCTGTTCACCACGCTCGCCGGTGACCTGCGCAGCGGCTTCCTGCAAGGCCAACTGCACCTCAGCCAGGGCCGGAATCGGAATGTTCGGCGGCACTACCCGGTCGAGAATACCGTCACGGCGCATGTAGGCGTGTGCCAGCACATAATCGCCAATAGTCTGCGACTGCCGCAGGCCGCCGCAGTGGCCGATCATCAGCCAGCAGTGCGGGCGCAGCACGGCCAGGTGGTCGGTGATGTTCTTGGCATTGGACGGGCCGACACCGATGTTGACCAGCGTGACGCCGTCGCCGTCGGCGGCGATCAGGTGATAAGCCGGCATCTGGTAACGGTGCCAGACCACGCTGGCCACCAGGGCCTGGGTTTCACCGTGGTCCATGCCCTTTTCGATCACCACATTGCCTGGCAGGACCATGCGCACGAAGCGAGGGTCGTCACGCAATTGGTCGAGGCCGTGGCTGATGAACTGGTCAACATAGCGATGGTAGTTGGTCAGCAGGATCCACGGCTGTACATGGCGCCAGTCGCTGCCGGTGTAGTGCACCAGGCGGCGCAGCGAGAAGTCGACCCGCGCGGCATCGAACAGCGCCAGCGGCAGAGTCTCGGCACTGCCCCAGTCATACAGGCCGTCGGCGATGTTGTCGGTCGCAGCCGACAGGTCGGTGCTGGGGAACACCCGCGCCAGCTGCGCGGCGGTGATGCCGCTGCCGGCCAGTTCGTCGCCCTGGTCGACCACGTAGGGGTAAGGGATGTTCTGTTCACTGACGCCGACCTCTACCGTGACGGTGTAGTCGTGCATCAGCGGGCGCAGTTGCTCCAGCAGGTAGCCACGAAAAGCAGCCGGCTGGGTGATGGTGACGCTGTAGGTACCTGCCACCTGAACCTTGGCGTAGGCCCGCGTGGTGGCGGCGACTTCACCATGGCTGTAATAGGTCAGGCGCAGCGCCGGGTAGCGGAACAGGTCGCGCTCTTCGGCGCCCGGCTCGGTACGGTCCTTCAGGTAACGCTTGAGGGCCTGGCTAAGGGCCCCGGTGGCCTGGTCATGCAGGGCCGCCAGACGGTCGACGGCCTGTTCGGGGGTATCAACGACTACAAAAGCTTGGCTCACACTGTGCTTCCTGTCTGGACATGCATGTGAACCATCTTGCCTGCCTTCTTGGCTAAATACACCCCCATTGATCGGTGTTGCATCCATTCGCGGGCACGCCCGCTCCCACAGGATCTTCACTGCCCTCAAGTACGACGCAGTACCTGTGGGAGCGGGCGGGCCCGCGAAGAAGCCAGCTCAGTTCGCCCAGGCTGGCGTAGCCCTGGCCACCAATGCCTCCACATCCACACCCCGCGGCAACGCCCCGTACACGCGCCCGCCCCCCGTCAAGCGGCTGTCGATAAACGCATCACTGACCACCGCATTGCCCGCCTCCAGCAGCAGCTTGGCCTGCAGCGCCAGGGCAATATCCTCGGTCAGCTGCCGCGCGCGGTACTGCATGTCGCCAGTGTCGGCAAACGCCCCCTTGAGGTTGCCGATGTGCGCCGCCAGGCGCGGGTCCCCGTGCCCATCGCCCAGCTCGGCGAACAGCGCATCGAGCACGCCCGGCTCCTTGGACAAGGCCCGCAGTACGTCCAGGCATTGCACATTGCCCGAACCTTCCCAGGTCGAGTTGACCGGCGCTTCGCGGTACAGCCGTGGCAGGATGCTGTCTTCCACATAACCCGCCCCGCCCAGGCACTCGGCGGCCTCGTTGATCATGGCCGGCGCGCGCTTGCAGATCCAGTACTTGCCCACCGCCGTGACCAGCCGGGCGAAATGCGCCTGCTGCGGGTCTTCCAGCTGCTCCAGCGCCTGCCCCATGCGCAGGCTCAGGGCCAGCGCGGCCTCGCTTTCCAACGCCAGGTCGGCCAGCACGTTCTGCATCAACGGCTGCTCGCTCAGCAGCCGCCCGCCGACCTTGCGGTGCGCGCAATGGTGGGTCGCCTGGGTCAGCGCCTGGCGCATCAAGGCGCTGGAGCCGACCATGCAGTCGAAGCGGGTCATGGCCACCATTTCGATGATGGTCGGCACGCCCCGCCCTTCTTCCCCGACCATCCACGCCAGGGCACCGCGGAACTCCACCTCGCTGGAGGCGTTGGAACTGTTGCCCAGCTTGTTCTTCAGGCGCTGGATATAGAACTGGTTACGGCTGTCATCCGGACGGTGACGCGGCAGCAGGAAGCAGCTCAGGCCTTTTTCGGTCTGGGCCAGGGTCAGGAAGGCATCGCACATCGGCGCCGAGCAGAACCACTTGTGGCCGATCAGCTCGTAGGGCTGCCCCGGGCCCGCGGCGCCGACCGGATAAGCCCGGGTGGTGTTGGCGCGTACATCGGTGCCACCCTGCTTCTCGGTCATGGCCATGCCCAGGGTGACACCGGCCTTGTGACGGTCGCCGACGTTACGCGGGTCGTACTCGCAGGCGAGGATTTTCGGCAGCCAGTATTCGGCCAGTTCGGGTTGCAGCCGCAGCGCTGGCACGGCGGCGAAGGTCATGGTCAGCGGGCAGCCGGTACCGGCCTCGGCCTGGCTGTGCAGGTAGGTCATCGAAGCCCGCGCCACATGGGCGCCTGCGCGGGGTTCGGCCCATGGCAGCGACGGCAGGCCGTGCTCGACGGCGGTGCGCATCAGCTCGTGGTAGGCGGGGTGGAATTCGACCAGGTCGATGCGATGGCCGTAGCGGTCGTGGCTGCTGAACTCCGGCTTGTGCGCATTGGCCAGGAAGCCCGCCTGCATCAGCGGGCCACCGGCCAGGGCACCGTAGGCATCGATCCGCGATTCGGCCCAACCCGCACCGAAACGCCGCGACCATTCCTGTAGCGGCAGGTCGAGGCGGTAAAGGTTGGCTCCGTCGAGGGGCGGTGGCTGGTTGGTGACTTCGTGGGTTTCAGCGTACTGGTGCAGGTTCATCGAGGGCTCCTGGATCCGGGTAGCTTGAGAGCCCCAGTGAAGCACTCCCCGCGGGTCAGTCAAAGTGACATTAATGACTAAACATGTGGTGGGGGGCGCATGTCAGCCCTAACCCGATTCCCGCACCGTCATCAAAAAGCGCTGTAGTCCAAATCCCTATCCATTGTAGGACCCTTCCTAAAACCTCCCCTACCTGAAAATACCCGCCTACAGGCTGCTAGGTTCCTGGCTCCCACTTTAAAAAGAGGCGAGCCATGAGCATGCGCATGAACATCTTCGGCCGAGGCCAGGGCCTGGACGGGGACGAAACCACCACTGGCGCCATCTGCATTGCCGGCCAGGCCAGGGGCCGTGTACACGGCAGCGAATGGCTGCTCAAAGGCGACAAGACCACCCCCTGCCCTCTCTGCGGCCAAGAAGGCACCCTCATCGAAGGCGAGTCCCGCTGGCAGCAGGACGGCATACCTACAGCTTTGGATGGAGCGCTGGTGCAATGCGGGTGCCCATTGGGCAGCAATCGCCTGATTGCGCGTGGGCATTCAGCTCCAGCGCCGCGCAGGGCGCCTGTACCTGAGGCCGTTCATGAGGCACCGCCACAGGCTCAAGCGAGTAATCAGGTAAGAAACAGCTATCAACTTGGGGCATTCCAGCCCTCGACCGCTGCGCAAGGCATGGAACTTGGCTTCTACATCGTTCCGCGTTGCATGACGTACCAGGAAGTCTTAGCAGAGCTCGGCGCGCCGCAGGCCAATTTGCCGAGTTCGATTCTGGAGAGACTGAACCCGACGTATGAACGTGGGTTCAAGGCAGGTGAGATCTTTGTCATTGGTGACGGTTTGCGGCGGCCGATGTGCACGCGTGAAGAACTGACTGCAATGAGTGCGGCGAAACAGGCGCGGGAAGCGTTGGCAGAACTGACGCCGGAGGAAGCCGAATTCATGATGCGCCATCAGGCCGAGATCGCCGGGCTGCTCAGCGATGTGAGTCTGACGATGGGTGTGAGCGAGGCGATGATTGGCAAGTCGCTGGATGAGCTCAACGACATACTGCGAAAAATTGAAGACTTGCATAAAGATCAATTCATTAAGCATGGACATCTTAGACACCCGGAGTTCTTTGCGGAACGTCAAAAACTGTTCAAGCAATTAAGTACAAACCTGAAAGCGACTCTCCTGAACAAGCGCCTCAATCTAGGAAATTATGAAAGCTTGCGCCGGGACTTAGGAATATCGTCAAGAAGCTTGGTGCACCACTGGAGTAAAGCGGGGGGAGCGACACACATCCCTGGTTACTCGACACATTTGGACAAGCTGGCCAAGATGGCAAAATATTTAAAAAACGGAGGACGTATTGGCATTGCTATTGGTGGAGGCGGATCTGCTCTGAAAATTTCAGAGGTGTGCAAAGAGGGCAATACAAATGCTTGTAAAAAAGTAAGCGTTACTGAGGCCGGCAATTTCTCCGGTGGCTTAGCTGGTGGCTGGTTGGCAGGAAAATTTGCGGGCAAAATCTCTGCAAAGGTTTGCTGGAGAGTTGGGCCCTACGCCGTGGCATGCGGAATAGTCATCACTGGCGGAGGCGCTTTGGCCGGCAGCATCGGCGGTATGGAAGCGGGTGAGGAGTTCGGCGAATTAGTCTTCGAGGTCTTTGGAGATGATTGATCATCTTGACGTCAAACTAAGGCTATTCCTGTTAGCCACTCCTATCTGCCTCGCCTTAATCGGGCTTGCATCTGATCTTCACATTGCATGCTCTCGCCAGTATAAAGAAATGACCTCAGCACTCCAACGGAGCGCGTGCCTCCCATTTGCGACCGGCATGTGGGGAGAGAAAAGAATAGGTTCCAGAATTCTAGTTATTTCTGTAATCGCGGGTGCCATTGGATCCCCCGCCTCAAGCATTCGGAGCGGACTATTGGATGAGAAAGACCACTTACAATTCCCTAGGCATTTAAGAAGAAAAATACTTATTGCATCCTCGCTAAACACCATTGGTGTTGCCTGGGTAGCGACATATTTCCTAATGAAACTGATTAAATGAGAGCTCCCGTATCTGCTGAATGCCCATCGCCGCTCTTTTAGGCTTTTTGTCGGCTTACGCACCATTAATGCAGTAACCCGCGATGCCTGGTCTTGCCTGAGGACACACCGCGGGGGACCCGCTTCCACGGAGATAGCGCATCTTTCAGTCTATGCACAACTCCTGTGGGAGCGGGTTCACCCGCGAAAGGGCCGGTACAGCTAGTACAAGAATCAGCGCATCAAGCCCAGCTCGGCATCATCCAGCAGCGCCTTGGCCATTGCTGCGAAGTAGTGCGAAGCCCACATCATTTGCTGGTCGCCATCCATCAAACCGGTCAGCGACAAGTCCCGCGCATAGCCCATCAGCTCCGAGGCCTGCTCACGGGCGCTGCGACAGGGGATGCCCTCGGCAATGCGGAATAGTGGATGGGTTTGGCCTTCGCCTTGGTAGAAGTAGGTAACGCCAGGGGTGGTTTTGGTTTCGTCGTTCATGAGTTCGGCACCATGGAGATATATGCCACCCATCCGTTTCCACACATAGGGGTGACAGCTGCACACGGGGTGGAAAACCAGGCATGGTGCGAACCCGGTAGGCCCAAAGGCCTCCCGCGTACAGCTGTCGTAACGACACGCACCATAGGTCTTGCCAGGTTTCCACACCCGATCGCTGAACCGTCAGCGACTGGAAAAGCCTAGAGCGCGGGATTTGCAGGAACAATCAGACGCGTGTCGACAGAGGTTGTAGGGTATTTCGCAGGGGATGGAGTTGCCAGTGCTGAAGCGTAGGAAGAGTCTGGCGTTGTTGTAGGAGTGCAGGTGCGGTCAGGGCATGTCTTGGGGGCCGCTTGCGGCCCTTCGCGGGCATGCCCGCTCCCACAGGGATCGCGCATTGCTCGAACTCAGCGCCAAACCTGTGGGAGCGGGCGTGCCCGCGAAGGGCTGCAAAGCAGCCCCAACAAAGCCTGCGGAAACGAAAACCTCTAAAGCAACCGTCGCGTCTGCAGAACATTCGATGCCATCTGCACCTGCGCAATAGCCATGTTCAAACTCAACTCGAACCGGCTCCCCAACCCCCGCGTCGACTCATGCGACAACCGTGCCCCCAGCAATTCCCCCATCTGCCGGCAGATCGACAAACCAATCCCCAGCCCGCCGTAACGCCGGGTCATCGAGCCATCCACCTGGAAGAAGCGCTGGTACAGGGTCGCCTGATCGAGATCATCGAAGCCGATACCGCTGTCGCTGACCATGAAGGTCAGCGCCAAGTCGTCAGGCCCCACCCGGCGCCCGCGCACCTGGATCATCACCCCGCCCTGGTGGGTGAACTTCAAACCATTGTCCACCAGGCACCCCAGGCAGCGGGCCAGCTTCTGAGCATCGCCCAGCAACCCGTCCGGCACATCGGCCGGGATGTCCAGGCTCAGGTACAAGCCTTTGCCCAAAGCCTGCCCGGCATAACCGGCACGTACGCCCTGCAGCAGGTCACGCAGGCTGAATGGCGCCGGCTGCGCGCGCAGGCGGCCGGCCTGCAGTTCGGACAGGGTCAGGATGGCATCGACCATATCCATCATGCCCTGGGCCGAGCCCACCGCCGTGCGGTGGTACTGGGCCATCTCGGCCTCCATCGGCAGGGTATGCATCAGCTCCAGCGAGCCGATCACGCCATTCATCGGTGTGCGCAGTTCATGGGTCACGCTGGCCAGGAATTCATCTTTCAGCCGGTTGCTCCTGGCCAGTTGCAGGTTCAGTTGTTCCAGCGTGCGCCCGGTGTCGCGCAAGGTCTGCGCCTGCTGCTCGCGCAGGCTGTTGATGCGGTCAGCCAGCGCCAGCGACAGCAAGGCCACCTCAAGCGCCGACCCCAGCTGGCTGGCATACATGGTGATGAACACGTTCGGCAGGTAGCCCAACACCATCAGGGTGTTGACCAGCCCACCGAGCAGGAACGCAGTCCAGGCGATGATGAACCAGCGTGCCACGCGCAAGCCACGCCACCAGGCATACAGCCCGGCAGCGAAGATGCTCACGGTAAACAGCAACGCCAGCACCGTGGCCATGCGCAAAGCGACACCGTAGCGCATGGTCACCGCCAGCACCAAGACCAGCGCGCCACCCAGCATCAGCAACTGCAGCAGCCGATCGAAAGCACGGCTGATGCTGCCAAGTTGCAGGAAATGCCGGGCGAACTGGCAACCGAACAGGCCTGCGGAACCGATGAACAACGGCGTCGAGGCATTTGCCCACCACGGGCTGTCCGGCCAGAAGTAGGCCACACCGGCGCCATTAACCGACACCTGGTAAAAGCCGAACGAGGCGATATAGAGGATGTAATAGAGGTAGCTGACGTCGCGCACGCTGAGGTAGATGAACAGGTTGTACACCAGCATCACCAGCAGCACGCCATAGATTATCCCCAGCACATACAGGCGCGTAGGCTGCTCCTCCATGTAGGCCTGGGCGGACCACAGCGCCAGCGGCGCCTGCACCGAGCCCTGGCTGTGCAGACGCAAGTAGGCGGTGGTCACCTGGCCAGGCTGCAGCTGCAGTTCGAACAGGTAGTTGTTCTGCAGTATTTGACGGCTGTGGTAGGGCAAGGCGTCGCCGGTACGCCGGGCCAGGCGGTAACTGCCGCTGCCGTCGGGCAGGTAGAGCTCGAGGTGATCCAGCGGTGGGTAGGCCAACTCCAGCAGCCATTGCCGTGGGGCGGCGCCAGGCGCGGCTACAGGGCGCAGTTCGACCTTGAGCCAGAACACCGAGGTGGAATAACCGGCGTTCAACACGTCTTTGTGGTGGGGGCGAAAATGCTTGGCGAAATCAGGGGCACTGACCTGGGTGATGCTGGCACTGCCATCGGGGTCTTCATAAACCTGCATGGCCTTGCCCAGCGGAAGATGCCGGGTAGCTGCGTCGAAATCGACTGCCCCGGCCAGCGCGGGCAGCAAGCCCAGAAGCACAATCAGCAAATAGCGCATACAGCCCCAGCATGGCCTGTCCAGTCGAGTCGCGGTTGCCTCCCATCCGTTTGAGACGACACGATCCGGCAGAACCCGTTTGTAGAGTTATCCGAGCACTCTAGCATAGCTTCGCAACCTGGCAATCGACCATATCCAATCACAAAGAAAAGGCTCTAAATCAATGCTTTCAGAAATTAAACCGGCAAAAATCTGACCTTATGATCAACAAAACTCATTTGTAGGACGATCCGCCCAAACAGGATTGGTGGTAAGCTCGCCGACCATGAATACCTACAGCTCCCGCCCCGTTGTCCTCTGTCTCTCCGGCCACGACCCCAGTGGCGGCGCCGGCCTGCAGGCAGATATCGAAGCCCTGATCGCCCAAGGCTGTCATGCCGCACCCGCAGTGACCGCCCTGACCGTGCAGGATACCGTCAACGTTTCCGACTTCCGCGTGCTCGACCGCGAGTGGGTGCTGGCCCAGGCCAACGCCGTGCTGGCCGACTCCTCGGTGGCCGCCGTCAAACTCGGCATGCTCGGTTCGATCGAAATGGTCGACACCGTCGCCGAACTGCTGGCGGCCCACCCGCATCTGCCGCTGGTCTGCGACCCAGTGCTGCGTGCCGGTGGTGGTGGTCGCCTGGGCAAGGACGAAGTGGGCTACGCCCTGCGCGAACGCCTGCTGCCGCTGGCGACCATCGCCACGCCGAACCTGCCCGAAGCCCGCATCCTTGCCGAACTGCCCGAAGGCACCGCCGACGAGTGTGCCGAGAAACTGTTGCCGTTCTGTAGACACCTGCTGATTACCGGCGGTCACGGCGACGAAGACGAAATTCACAACCGCCTGTACAGCCGCGACGGCCAGCACCACACCTGGACCTGCCAGCGCCTGCCGGGCAGCTACCACGGTTCGGGCTGCACCCTGGCCAGTGCCCTGGCCGGCCGCCTGGCCCTTGGCGAGCAGCTGGAAAGCGCCGTCCGCAGCGCCCTGGACTACACCTGGCGCACCCTGCGTGACGCCGAACAGCTGGGCAAGGGCCAGTTCGTGCCGCGCCGCCTGCCGCTGGATTTCTGCTCCTGACACGAGGCCTCCAATGAAGCTACGCGGTCTGTACGCCATCACCGACAGCCAGCTGCTCGCTGGCCGTTTCCTGTCCCATGTCGAGGCGGCACTGGAAGGCGGCGTATGCCTGCTGCAGTACCGCGACAAAAGTGACGACGCGGCACGCCGCCTGCGCGAAGCTGAAGGGCTGATGCAGCTCTGCGAGCGCTACGGCACTCAGCTGATCATCAACGACGACGCCGAACTGGCCGCGCGCCTGGGCGTCGGCGTGCACCTGGGCCAGACCGACGGCCCGCTGACCCCGGCCCGCGCATTGCTCGGACGCCAGGCAATCATTGGCTCCACCTGCCACGCCAGCCTCGAGCTGGCCGCGCAGGCTGCCAGCGAAGGCGCCAGCTACGTGGCCTTTGGCCGCTTCTTCAATTCTGTCACCAAGCCGGGTGCACCCGCTGCCAACATCGAATTGCTGGAGCAGGCCCGCGCCCAGGTGAAACTGCCGATCGCGGTGATCGGCGGCATTACCCTCGACAACGCCGCCCCGCTGGTCGCCCATGGCGCCGACCTGCTGGCGGTGATCCACGGCCTGTTCGGTGCCGACAGCGCGCAGAAAGTCACCCGCCGCGCCCGCGCCTTCAACGCCTTGTTCGCATCCTGATTCGAGAGATCCCCATGTCCCGTTCCGAAGCCCTGTTCGCCCAAGCCCAGAAGCACATCCCCGGTGGCGTCAACTCGCCGGTCCGCGCTTTCAAGAGCGTTGGCGGCACGCCGCTGTTCTTCAAGCATGCCGAAGGCGCCTACGTCGTTGACGAGGATGACAAGCGCTACGTCGACTACGTCGGCTCCTGGGGCCCGATGATCCTCGGCCACGGCCACCCGGAGGTACTGGACTCGGTACGCAGGCAGCTGGAGCACGGCCTGTCCTATGGCGCCCCGACCGCCATGGAAACCGAGATGGCCGACCTGGTCTGCTCGCTGGTGCCATCCATGGAGATGGTGCGCATGGTCAGCTCGGGCACCGAAGCCACCATGAGCGCCATCCGCCTGGCCCGTGGCTACACCGGCCGTGACGCCATCATCAAGTTCGAAGGCTGCTACCACGGCCACTCCGACAGCCTGCTGGTAAAAGCAGGCTCCGGCCTGCTGACCCAGGGTGTGCCGAGCTCGGCGGGCGTGCCGGCGGACTTCGCCAAACACACCCTGACCCTGCCGTTCAACGACATCGCCGCCGTCGAGAAGACCCTGGCCGAAGTCGGCCAGACCGTAGCCTGCATCATCGTCGAGCCGGTAGCCGGCAACATGAACTGCGTACCGCCGGCGCCAGGCTTCCTCGAAGGCCTGCGCGAGCAGTGCGACAAGCACGGCGTGGTGTTGATCTTCGACGAAGTGATGACCGGTTTCCGCGTTTCGCTCGGCGGCGCCCAGGGCCACTATGGCATCAAGCCGGACCTGTCGACCTTCGGCAAGATCGTCGGCGGCGGCATGCCGGTCGGCTGCTTCGGCGGCAAGCGTGAAATCATGGGCTGCATTGCCCCGCTCGGCCCGGTCTACCAGGCCGGTACCCTGTCGGGTAACCCGCTGGCCATGGCCGCCGGCCTGACCACCCTGAAGCTGATCAGCCGCCCGGGCTTCCACGCCGAGCTGACCGACTACACCAGCCGCATGCTCGACGGCCTGCAACAGCGCGCCGATGCCGCTGGCGTGCCGTTCGTCACCACCCAGGCCGGTGCAATGTTCGGCCTGTACTTCAGCGGCGCCGACGACATCGTCACCTTCGAAGACGTGATGGCCAGCGATGCCGAGCGCTTCAAGCGCTTCTTCCACCTGATGCTCGATGGTGGCGTGTACCTGGCGCCGAGCGCGTTCGAGGCCGGTTTTACCTCCATCGCCCATGGGGACAAGGAGCTGCAGATCACCCTGGATGCGGCTGAAAAGGCTTTTGCAGCCCTGAAGTAATTTTCAGCCTGTACCGGGCTCTTCGCGGGTAAACCCGCTCCCACAGGGACTGCGCCCCCGTGAAAGCGGTGCGGTCCCTGTGGGAGCGGGTTTACCCGCGAAGAGGCCGGTACAGGCAACAAATACCCATGCACAATCAGCTGACTTCCCCAACCAAGCAGAAATTCGAGTAAAACTTTGTAAGGTTGGCGCTGCTTATCCCATAATGTGCCACCAGAGACATTGGCCGCAGCTTTGCAGAGGTAAGTCGATCCCCATGAACCGCACCGGCCGCGCCCTGACCCTGGGCTGCCTGTTGCTTCTTCAGCCCCTGCTGGCTCTGGCGGAGGGCGGTAACTCGTTGCTCATTCCGGCGACGGGCCGCTGCACCTTGAATGTCCAGCCTGAAGACCTGGCAAACGCCCTCAAGGCTTGTGAGCAGACGGCAACGGCGGGGGATGCCCAGGCGCAATTCGAACTGGGCGAGTACTACTACACGCAAACGCCGAAAAACCTGGGCAAAGCCCTGAACTGGTTCGAAAAGGCCTCGCTGCAAGGCCATGCCGAGGCCCAGTACCGCCTGGGCGCCATGTTCTTCCGTGGCGAAGGGGTCAAGGCCAACAATGTGCAGGCCTACATACTGCTGAAGATGGCCGCGGTCAACGGCGCCGAGGATGCGCTGGACATGGCCGACGAAGTGACCGAGCAAATGCCCCGCGACGAGCTGGAGCATGCCACCCAGGTGCTCGGCCAGATCTTCCGCAAGTACCTGCTGGAACTGCAGAACGCCGAAGGGCGCACGCCGTTCTCGCCACTCCCCTGAGGGTTACTTTTCCGGCATCGGCATGGGGAACGGCATCACGTTGCCGCCGCCCTTGGCTTCACTGATCTTAGCCGTGCCCAGTCGCTCCACCTCGTCGATGCGCACGATCGAGTGCATCGGCACGAAGCTGCGGATCACCCCATCGAACTGGCTCTTGAGCTTCTCCTCGCTCGGGTCCACCACCAGCTGCGAACGCTCGCCGAACACGAACTCCTCGATTTCCAGGAACCCCCACAGGTCGCTCTGGTAGATCTGCTTGGCATACATCTCGAAGACCTGCCCCTGGTTGAGGAAGATCACTTTATAGATGGCAGGTTCGCGTTTGCTCATGTTCGTCGGGATAACACATGCGTAAGAAAAGGCGGGCATCATACCAGTGCCCGCGAAGAGGCCGGAACAGGCCATACATACCGTTGAACGTTTCAGTGCTTTCGCCACTGCCATTCAAGGGTTATTCTTGAGTTCACATTCATTGCCGTCGAGCGGCTAAAAACGACCTTGAACGCACCCATACAACCCCATCGCTTCATCCTCGAACCTTTCGAGGCCCACCGTTTCGCCAACTTGTGCGGCCAGTTCGACGAGCACCTGCGCCTGATCGAACAGCGCCTGGCCATCGAGATCCGCAACCGCGGCAATCAGTTCGAACTGATCGGCGAACCCAAGACCACCTCCGCTGCCGAACAACTGCTGCGCCGTCTCTACCGCGAGACGAAGGCCAGCGACCTGTCACCGGAAACCGTGCATCTGTACCTGCAGGAATCGACCGTCGAGAACATCGACAACCCGGCCGTCAACGAGGTCAGCGTGTCGCTGCGCACGCGCAAGGGCAACATCCGCCCGCGCGGAGTCAACCAGCAACGCTACGTAAAAGAAATCCTGGCCAACGACATCAACTTCGGCATCGGCCCGGCCGGTACCGGCAAGACCTACCTGGCCGTGGCCTGCGCCGTGGACGCGCTGGAACGCGAACAGGTGCGCCGGATCCTGCTGGTGCGCCCGGCGGTCGAGGCGGGCGAAAAGCTCGGCTTCCTGCCCGGCGACCTTGCCCAGAAGATCGACCCGTACCTGCGCCCGCTGTACGACGCCCTGTACGAAATGCTCGGCTTCGAACATGTGGCCAAGCTGATCGAGCGCCAGGTGATCGAGATCGCGCCGCTGGCCTACATGCGTGGCCGTACCCTGAACAACAGCTTCATCATCCTCGACGAGAGCCAGAACACCACGCTGGAACAGATGAAGATGTTCCTTACCCGTATCGGCTTTGGCTCCACCGCGGTCATCACCGGTGACATCACCCAGGTTGACCTGCCCCGCGGCACCAAGTCAGGCCTGGCACACGTCATCGAGGTGCTGAAGGACGTTCCGGGGATCAGCTTCACCCACTTCCAACCCAAAGATGTGGTTCGTCACCCACTGGTGCAGCGCATTGTCGAGGCCTACGACCGCTTCGATGCCCGCCAGGCCAAGCCCGAGGCGCCCGGCAAAGATGCTTGAACTCGATATTCAACGGGCCACGGATGCTGCCGCCCCGGATGACACCGCCTTTCGCCGCTGGTGCGAACTGGCCCTGCGCCAGCGCAGCGCCGATTCGGAAATGACTATTCGCCTGGTCGACGAAGCCGAAGGCCGCGAGCTGAACCACACCTACCGGCACAAGGACTACGCGACCAATGTGCTGTCGTTCCCGGCCGACGTCCCCGACGACCTGCTCGATATCCCGTTGCTGGGCGACCTGGTGATCTGCGTGCCAGTGGTCGAGCGCGAAGCCGCCGATCAAGGCAAGTCGCTGGAAGCGCACTGGGCACACCTGGTCATACACGGTTGCCTGCACCTGCTCGGCTACGACCACATCGAGGATGAGGAAGCCGAGGAAATGGAAGGCCTGGAACGGGAATTGCTGGCAGAACTGGGTCATCCCGACCCGTACGCCGACGATGAAACCGACACCATCACACACTGAAACACGAAGGATCACGAGAACCGCCATGAGCGAAGATCGATCGAGCAACGGGCAGAAGTCCTGGCTGGGTAAACTGACCCAGGCTTTTGCCCATGAGCCGAAAAACCGCCAGCAACTCCTTGAACTGCTGCGCGAAGCCCATCAGAACAAACTGCTGGACAGCGAAGCGCTGACCATCGTCGAAGGCGCTATCCAGGTGGCCGACCTACAGGTTCGCGACATCATGGTGCCGCGTTCGCAGATGATCAGCATCAAGGCCAGCCAGTCGCCCCGCGAGTTCCTGCCGGCGGTGATCGACGCTGCGCACTCGCGCTACCCGGTGATCGGCGAAAGCCACGACGATGTGCTCGGGATCCTGCTCGCCAAGGACCTGCTGCCGCTGATCCTCAAGGAGAATGGCGACAGCTTCAACATCAAGGACCTGCTGCGCCCGGCCACTTTCGTGCCCGAGTCCAAGCGCCTGAACGTGCTGCTGCGCGAGTTCCGCGCCAACCATAACCACATGGCCATCGTCATCGACGAGTACGGCGGCGTGGCCGGCCTGGTCACCATCGAGGACGTGCTGGAGCAGATCGTCGGCGATATCGAGGACGAGCACGACGTCGAGGAAGACAGCTACATCAAACCGCTGCCCAGCGGCGACTTCCTGGTCAAGGCGCTTACCCCGATCGAAAACTTCAACGAGTTCTTCGACAGCGAATTCTCCGATGACGAGTTCGACACCGTCGGCGGCCTGGTAATGAGCGCCTTCGGTCACCTGCCCAAGCGCAACGAGACCACCGAGATCGGCCCTTACAAGTTCCGTATTCTCAATGCCGACAGCCGGCGGATACACTTGCTGCGCCTGACACCGATCACCCGTTAAGGACAAACATGCGTTGGATCACCCGCCCCGGCTGGCCCGGTAACCTGCTGGCCCTGGCGGCCGGTGCCTCCACCCTCCTGGCCCTGGCGCCTTTCGACATCTGGCCCTTGGCCGTGTTGTCCATCGCCCTGCTCTACCTCGGCCTGCGCGAGCTCAGCCCGCGCCAGGCCATGTGGCGCGGCTGGTGGCTCGGCTTCGGCCTGTACGGTGCCGGTACCTGGTGGATCTACGTCAGCATGAACACCTACGGCGGTGCCTCGCCGCTGCTGGCGATCCTGCTGCTGCTGGCCTTCTTCGCCGCCCTGGCCTGGTTCTTCGCCCTGCCCACCTGGCTGTGGGCACGCTGGCTGCGCCGCACCGAAGCACCACTGGCCGACGCCTTGTGCTTTGCCGCCCTGTGGCTGCTGCAAGAGGCCTTCCGCGGCTGGTTCCTGACCGGCTTCCCCTGGCTCTACGCCGGCTACAGCCAGCTGGACGGCCCGCTGGCCGGCCTGGCACCGCTGGGTGGCGTGTGGCTGATTTCCTTCGCACTGGCCCTGACCGCTGCCCTGTTGTGCAACGTGCACCGCCTGCGCGCCCGCCCCTCGTTCCTCGCGGTGGGCTGCCTGCTGTTGCTGGCCCCGTGGGTGCTGGGCCTGGCGCTCAAGGGCCATGCCTGGACCAAGCCGGCGGGCGACCCACTGAAAGTGGCGGCCATCCAGGGCAACGTCGAGCAGGACCTGAAATGGGACCCGGCACACATCGATGCGCAACTGGCGCTGTACCGTGACCTGAGCTTCAGCTCCAGGCCGGTAGACCTGCTGGTGTGGCCGGAAACCGCGGTCCCGGTGCTCAAGGACCAGGCCCAAGGCTATATCGACGTGATGGGCCGGTTTGCCGCCGAGCGGCATTCGGCGCTGATTACCGGCGTGCCGGTGCGTGAAGTGGTGCATCACCAGCGCCGCTACTACAACGGCATCACCGTCACTGGTGAAGGCGATGGCACCTACCTCAAGCAGAAGCTGGTGCCTTTTGGGGAGTATGTGCCGCTGCAGGACATGCTGCGTGGCCTGATCGAGTTCTTCAACCTGCCCATGTCGGACTTCGCCCGCGGGCCGGAAGACCAGCCGCTGCTGCAGGCCAAGGGCTACCAGATTGCGCCGTACATCTGCTACGAAGTGGTCTACCCCGAATTCGCCGCCGGCCTGGCGGCCCGCAGCGACCTGCTGCTGACCATCAGCAACGACACCTGGTTCGGTACCTCGATCGGCCCGTTGCAGCACCTGCAGATGGCACAGATGCGCGCGCTGGAAGCCGGGCGCTGGATGATCCGCGCCACCAACAATGGCGTGACCGCGCTGATCGACCCGTTTGGCCGCATTACCACGCAGGTACCGCAGTTCCAGCAGGCGGTGCTGTATGGCGAGGTGGTGCCGATGCAGAAGCTGACGCCGTACCTGCAATGGCGGTCGTGGCCGCTGGCGATAGTCTGCGCATTGCTGCTGGGTTGGGCGTTGCTGGCCGGGCGCATTGCCAAGACCGTTTGAGTTTTCCTGTACCGGCCTCTTCGCGGGTAAACCCGCTCCCACAGGGACCGCACAAGCCCATGGCCTGCGGTGTACCTGTGGGAGCGGGCGTGCCCGCGAAGAGGCCGGTGCAGGCAGTACAAGGCTCAGTAGAACAGCCGATACCCCACCAACCCGGCCACTTCATTGAGCAACTGCCCGCTCTGCCACATCGCCCGGCTCTCCGGCAGCAACCCGCCGAACGGCCGCGCATGATCGCGCCCGAGGAACCCGACTGGCGCCGGCACCACCTCGAACCCCGCCTGCTCGAAGCTCCAGCGCGAGCGCTGCATGTGCCAGGCCTGGGTCACCACGACCACACGGCGAATTCCCAACGGCTGCAGCACCTTGGCCGTCAGCCGGGCATTCTCCCAGGTAGTGCGGCTGCCCTCCTCTCGCCATTTCACCTCGACACCGAAATCTTCACGCAGGCGATCAGCCATCAACTGCGCCTCGCTCGGCGGCGAGCCATAGTGCAACCCGCCACTGGTCAACACCGGCAAGCCCGAAGCCTTGGCCAGCCGTGCGGCAAAGCGCATGCGCTCCAGCGCCGTGGCTGTGGGCTGGTCGCCACCACCCCAGGCCGGGTCACCTCGCTCACGCCCCGCGCCCAGCACCACGATGGCATCTGCCCGGTTTGCCAGGCCTGTCCAATCGCTTACCGCCAGTGGCGCTTCTGTCTCGAGCACACGAGCGGTTTCCTGCACCACCAGCGGCAGGCTCATCAGCCACAGGCCACCAAGGCCCAGGGCAAAGCACAGCGCTGCCAGCCGGGGCCGACGGCGGCGCAGCCACCACGCCACAAGCAGCAGCAGGAATAGGACGCCTGGCGGCATCAGCCATTGTTTGACGAAGAATCGGATCGACATTGGCCACACCTCCTTGGCAGGCGTGCAGCCTAGAGGGATCGACGCCGGTCAACAAGGGTGTGGCCGGCGCCGATCGTGAGCTGTGCAAAATTTAAGAACCGGCGCGCGATAGCCTGCGCCTGGCGTCCTGAACGGCTAGCGATGCGGCAGCGTCCTGGATCTCGCCGTGCTGGCGGGGCGTTTCTTGTCCTTGAGCCAGATGATCTTGGCCGATGTCGGCTCCGCTTGTGGGTAACTGCCGACACAGGCATTGTGGCGCTCCGGGAGGGAATCCAGGTAGGCCTTGATCAGTTCGAACTCTGCGTGGCTCAGGCCACGCAATTCCAGCTCGGCTGGCATTTCGTCGCGCAATCGCACCGAGGTCCTGGCCACTTCCAGCGCCAGGCCAAGCCGGTCGATCAGGCGTTCGTATAGCTCCGGTCTGATTGCGGGTAGCTGCGTCTCTCCCATCCGTTCACCTCATTGAAGATAAGAATATCTCCCCCCACACCTGAGCTTAGCGTCGTTCAAAAAAGCAGCCGTGTGCCGCGACCAGCGGGCATTCGCAACGAAGGTTTCCCACGATGCGCGGCGCTGCTGTATGCTACGGCGTTCACTCTAAACGACACCGGAGTGCCGGACGCAGCGAGGTTCCGCTGCCTGGAACAAGGTCTCTTCCCTCTCAGCAAAAAGTAGCCATGCACGAACAATACACGCCCCGTGATATCGAAGCCGCCGCCCAGAAGTTCTGGGACGAGCAACAATCGTTCGCTGTTACCGAACAGCCAGGCAAGGACACCTACTACTGCCTGTCGATGTTCCCGTACCCGAGCGGCAAGCTACACATGGGCCACGTGCGCAACTACACCATCGGTGACGTGATTGCCCGCTACCAGCGCATGCTGGGCAAGAACGTCCTGCAGCCGATGGGCTGGGACGCATTCGGTATGCCCGCGGAAAACGCGGCGATGAAGAACAACGTCGCCCCGGCCAAGTGGACGTACGAAAACATCGACTACATGAAGACCCAGCTCAAGAGCCTGGGTCTGGCCATCGACTGGGCACGTGAAGTCACCACCTGCAAGCCCGACTACTACCGCTGGGAGCAGTGGCTGTTCACCCGCCTGTTCGAGAAAGGCATCATCTACCGCAAGAACGGTACCGTGAACTGGGACCCGGCGGACCAGACCGTACTGGCCAACGAGCAGGTCATCGACGGCCGTGGCTGGCGTTCGGGCGCGCTGATCGAGAAGCGCGAAATCCCGATGTACTATTTCCGCATCACCGACTACGCAGACGAGCTGCTGGAAAGCCTCGACGAGCTGCCGGGCTGGCCTGAGCAGGTCAAGACCATGCAGCGCAACTGGATCGGCAAGTCGCGCGGCATGGAAGTGCAGTTCCCGTACGACCTGGCCAGCATCGGCCACGAAGGCACCCTCAAGGTCTTCACCACCCGTCCCGACACGCTGATGGGTGCCACCTACGTCGCCGTCGCCGCCGAACACCCGCTGGCCACCCAAGCCGCCCAGGGCAACCCGGCGCTGCAGGCGTTCATCGATGAGTGCAAGAGCGGCAGCGTTGCCGAAGCCGACATGGCCACCCAGGAGAAGAAGGGCATGGCCACTTCCCTGCTGGTCGAGCACCCGCTGACCGGCGAGAAGCTGCCGGTATGGGTCGCCAACTACGTGCTGATGCACTACGGCGATGGCGCCGTCATGGCCGTGCCGGCCCACGACGAGCGCGACTTCGAGTTCGCCCACAAGTACAACCTGCCGGTCAAGGCGGTGGTGCGCACCAGCGCTGGCGATGAAGTCGGCAACGAGTGGCTGGCCGCCTATGGCGAGCACGGCCAGCTGATCAACTCCGGCGAATTCGACGGCCTGGACTTCGCCGGTGCCTTCGACGCCATCGAAGCCGCCCTGATCCGCAAGGAGCTGGGCAAATCGCGTACCCAGTTCCGCCTGCGTGACTGGGGTATCAGCCGCCAGCGCTACTGGGGCTGCCCGATCCCGATCATCCACTGCCCGTCCTGCGGCGACGTACCGGTGCCGGAAGACCAGCTGCCGGTCACCCTGCCGGAGAACGTGGTGCCGGACGGTGCCGGTTCGCCACTGGCGCGCATGCCTGAATTCTACGAGTGCAACTGCCCGAAATGCGGCACCGCGGCCAAGCGCGAAACCGACACCATGGACACCTTCGTCGAGTCGTCCTGGTACTTCGCCCGCTACGCCTCGCCGAACTACGAAGGTGGCATGGTCGACCCGAAAGCGGCCAACTACTGGCTGCCGGTCGACCAGTACATCGGCGGTATCGAGCACGCCATCCTGCACCTGCTGTACGCGCGCTTCTTCCACAAGCTGATGCGTGACGAAGGCCTGGTCACCTCGAACGAGCCGTTCAAGAACCTGCTGACCCAGGGCATGGTGGTCGCCGAAACCTACTACCGTGTGGCCAGCAACGGCGGCAAGGACTGGTTCAACCCGGCCGATGTCGAAGTCGAGCGCGATGCCAAGGCCAAGATCATTGGCGCCCGTCTGAAGACCGACGGCCTGCCGGTGGAAATCGGTGGCACCGAGAAGATGTCGAAGTCGAAGAACAACGGCGTCGACCCGCAATCGATGATCGACCAGTACGGCGCCGACACCTGCCGCCTGTTCATGATGTTCGCCTCGCCGCCCGATATGAGCCTGGAATGGTCCGACTCCGGCGTCGAAGGCGCCAGCCGCTTCCTGCGCCGCGTCTGGCGCCTGGCCCAGGCCCACGTGGCCCAAGGCCTGCCGGGCAAGCTGGATGTCGCCGCCCTGGACGACGCGCAGAAGGTCATCCGCCGCGCCATCCACGCCGCCATCAAGCAGGCCAGCACCGACGTGGGTCAGTTCCACAAGTTCAACACCGCCATCGCCCAGGTGATGACCGTGATGAACGTGCTGGAAAAGGCCCCGCAAGCCACTGAACAGGACCGTGCCCTGCTGCAGGAAGGCCTGGAGGCCGTCACCCTGCTGCTAGCTCCGATCACCCCGCACATCTCCCACGAGCTGTGGCAACAGCTGGGCCACCAGCAAGCAGTCATCGACGCCAACTGGCCAACCGTCGACGAGGCAGCCTTGGTACAGGACACCGTCACCCTGGTGGTGCAGGTCAACGGCAAGCTGCGTGGACAGGTCGAAATGCCGGCCGCCGCCAGCCGCGAAGAAATCGAAGCCGCGGCGCGCAGCAACGAGAACGTCCTGCGCTTCATCGATGGCCTGACCATCCGCAAGGTCATCGTGGTTCCGGGCAAGCTGGTCAACATCGTCGCCAACTGATGGCAACGCCCGCCCGCAGGCACTGCGGGCGGGCGAACAGGCCCACAAGGGAGCAACAACATGATCAAACGCAATTTGCTGGTAATTGGCCTGGCGGTCATGCTCAGCGCCTGCGGTTTCCAGCTGCGCGGCACCGGCTCCACCGAACTGAGCGTGAAGGAAATGGACGTAAGCGCACGCAACGCCTACGGCCCGACCGTGGTCCAGCTGCGTGAAGTACTGCAGCGTAGCGGCGTCAACGTGCACGCTGGTGCACCGTACCGCCTGGTGCTGACCAACGAGCAGGAGCGCGAGCGCTCGGCGACCTACAACAGCGGCAACCGTACCGCCGAGTACGAGCTGACCACCGTGCTGAACTACAGTATCCAGGGCCTGAACAACCTGGAGCTGATGAGCGACAAGCTGGAAGTGCGCAAGATCTACTTGCGTGACGGCTCGAACATCACCGGCTCCGAGCAGGAAGCCGTCCGCGCCCGCGAAGAAATGCGTCGCGACCTGGTCAACGCCATGGTCGTTCGCCTGCAGTTGCTGACCCCGTCCCAGCTGGACGAGCTGCAGCGTCAAGCCGACGAACGTGCCAAGGCCGAAGCCGCTGCGCTGGAGGCCGCTCGCCGCCAGCAGGCCGAAACGCCTCAGCAGTCGCCACTGGAAGTACCGGGCAACTAAGCCCGAGCGGGGTACCTTCGGGTACCCCGCCTGTTTCCCATGAAGCTCGCTCCCGCCCAACTCAACAAGCACCTGCAAGGCGCCCTGGCACCGGTCTACGTGGTCAGCGGCGACGACCCGCTGCTGTGCCAGGAAGCCGCCGACGCCATCCGCAACGCCGCGCGCCAGCAGGGCTTCGACGAACGCCAGGTCTTCAGTGCCGACGCCAACTTCGACTGGGGCACCCTGCTCCAGGCTGGCGCCAGCCTGTCCCTGTTCGCCCAGCGCCGCCTGCTGGAATTGCGCTTGCCCTCGGGCAAGCCTGGTGACAAGGGCGCTGCTGCGCTGATGGAATACTGCGCCAACCCTGCCGAAGACACCTTGCTGCTGGTCAGCCTGCCCAAGCTCGACGGCAGCGCGCAGAAGACCAAGTGGGGCAAGGCGCTGATCGAAGGTGCCCACTGCCAGTTCATCCAGATCTGGCCGGTGGATGTGCACCAGCTGCCGCAGTGGATCAACCAGCGCCTGCAGCAGGCCGGCCTGTCGGCACAGCGTGACGCCGTCGACCTGATCGCCGCACGCGTGGAAGGCAACCTGCTGGCTGCAGCGCAGGAAATCGAAAAGCTCAAGCTGCTTGCCGAGGGCAACCAGATCACCGTGGAGACCGTGCAGGCCGCCGTCGCCGACAGCGCCCGCTTCGATGTCTTCGGCCTGGTCGATGCCATTCTCAACGGCGAAGCTGCGCATGCCTTGCGTATGCTCGAAGGCTTGCGCGGTGAAGGCGTGGAGCCACCAGTAATTCTCTGGGCCCTGGCCCGAGAGCTGCGCCAACTGGCGGGGCTGGCCCAGCAGTTCAGCCAGGGTGTACCGCTGGAGAAGGCTTTCAGCCAGGCCCGCCCACCGGTCTGGGACAAACGCCGGCCACTGGTCAGCAAGGCCCTGCAGCGCCTGTCGGCGCAGCGCTGGGCGCAGTTGCTGCAAGATGCCCAGCGTATCGATGCACAGATCAAGGGCCAGGCCGAGGGCTCGCCGTGGACTGGCCTGGCGCGCTTGTCGCTGCTGATGGCCGGCCAGCGCCTGGCACTCCCTCCCGAGTAACTGGGGCCGCTGTGGGAGCGGGCATGCCCGCGAATCAGGCGACGCAGTGGATGGCACCGGCTTCGCCGGTGTTCGCGGGCACGCCCGCTCCCACAGGGCTGCAATGCCCCCCCAACATCTCGACCATATACACAATCAATTGGCCCCACCCTGCCCCAAGCCCTACAGTGCGCTGCGAAACCCACCCAACCGGGGAACCCCGCCATGAGCAAAAAGCCGAAAAAGCACGGCCCCAACAAGGCCAAGTCGATCATCGCCCAACCGCTGTTCCGCTGCCGCCAGGAACAGCCGAACAAGGGCAAAGGCAGCTACCGCCGCGAAGCCTTCCAATCGAGAGATTGGGAGGCTTCCTACTTTTTGGCTGCATGAAAGCATCGAGAGCGCAGGCATGATATGGTCGTCACCTGACCTGCAATTCTGGATCTGTGAATGCTCCTCAGTCTTCTCCCCCGCTGGAAAACCCGCCAGCTGATCGCGGCCTCCAGTTTCATCCTGCTCGTGGCCTGCGCAGAAAAGCCCACCGCCGCAGATGCCTTGCCGCTGGCCCCCGCCCAGCCCACCCCTGTGGTGACCCTGCCCGGCACGACGCCCGACACCAGCACTGAAATCCAGCCTCTGCAAACCTTCGCGCAATGGCAAGCAGGCTTTCGCCAGCAAGCCCTGCAAGCCGGCATTTCGCAGGATACGTTCGACCGCGCCTTCCTCGGCGTCACCCCCGACATGGACGTGATCAAGGCCGATCGCAGCCAGCCGGAGTTCACCCGCCCCGTATGGGAATACCTCGAAGGCGCCCTGTCGCCTCTGCGCGTGCGCAACGGCAAGAAGCTGCTGGAGCAGAACGCCGAACTGCTGACCCGCATCGAGCAAAGCTATGGTGTCGATCGCCAAGTGCTGGTCGCGGTATGGGGCATGGAAAGCAACTTCGGCCAGTTTCAGGGCAACAAGTCGGTGATCCGCTCGCTGGCTACCCTGGCCTATGAGGGCCGACGCCCGCAGTTCGCCCAGGACCAGCTGATCGCCGCGCTGCAGATCATTCAGCACGGCGACATCCAGCCTGAGGCCATGCGTGGTTCGTGGGCCGGTGCCATGGGCCAGACCCAGTTCATCCCGACCACCTACAACACCCATGCCGTGGACTTCGACGGCGATGGCCGCCGCGACATCTGGAACAGCACGGCAGACGCCTTGGCCTCGACCGCGCACTATCTGCAGAGTTCGGGCTGGAAGCGTGGCCAGCCGTGGGGCTTCGAGGTACAGGTGCCGCCTGGCTTCGATTACTGGCAGGCCGATGGCGCTCTGCGCAAGCCGGTGAGCGAGTGGCTTGCGATGGGCGTGAAACTGCCTGCCGGTACCCAGTTGCCGGTGGGTAGCAACCAGCTGTCTGCCGCACTGCTGCTGCCCGCGGGCGCGCGTGGCCCGGCATTCCTGGTGCTGGACAACTTCCGCGCCATCCTCAAGTACAACAATTCGTCGTCCTACGCGCTGGCAGTAAGCCTGCTGGGTGATCGCTTCACGGGCTGGGGCTTCATTGCCGGCAGCTGGCCGAAAGAAGACCTGCCCCTCAGCCGCAGCGAGCGCATGGAGCTGCAGAACCTGCTGAACAGCAATGGGCACGAAGCCGGCAATGCCGATGGCATCATTGGCGCCAATACCCGCAAGGCGATCCGCAATGCCCAGCAGGGGCTGGGGTGGCCGGCGGATGGGTATCCGACCCACAAGCTGCTCGAGAGCCTGCGCAAATAGTAAGATTGCTGGGGGCGCGTTGCGCCCCTTTCGCGACACAAGGCCGCTCCCACAAGCGATAGCACTTCTCCTGTGGGAGCGGCCTTGTGTCGCGATGGGCTGCAAAGCAGCCCCGACAATCTCAAGCCTTGAACAAATCCTGCTCCAACACCAATGTCTGCCTCCCGCTATCCAGCATTACCTGAGCCCCCAACGGCAAGCACACATTCGGGTCACAATGCCCACTGCGCCACCCGGCCAGCACCGGTACACCCAGCGGCGCGAAGATATCCTCCAGCAGAGGCGTCAACGCCGCAGTGGTAATCCCGGCAAAGTCCCCCACCAGCACACCCTTCACCCCCTCCAGCTTGCCTGCCAGGCGCAGCTGGGTCAGCAAGCGATCCACCCGGTAAAGCGGCTCGTTGACGTCCTCGATGAACAGGATGCAGCCCTGCGTATCCAGTTCGGCAATCGTCCCCAGGGTCGCGCCCAACATCGACAGGTTGCCGCCCAGCAGCGGCCCGCTGGCCACCCCATGCAGCACGCTGCTCAATGCGAAGTCAGCAGGGTGCACGATCTGCTCCCCTGCCCGCACATGCCCACCCAGCTGCGCCAGCAACGAAGTCTCGGTTGGCGGCAACTTGGCCCCCAGCAGGTCGGCATTGAGCATCCCGCCATGAAAGGTGAGCAGCCCGGTATGCCGGTAGATCGCCGTGTGCAGCGCGGTTATGTCGCTGTAACCGATCAGCGGCTTGGGGTTGCACCGGATCAGTTCGAAATCGAGTTGGTCGAGCAGCCGCATGCTACCGTACCCCCCACGCATGCACAGAATGGCGTCGATAGCCGGGTCGGCAAAGGCATCATGCAGGTCCTGTAACCGCTGCCGGTCCGGCCCCGCCAGATAGCCCTGGGCCTGAAGGGCTCCCGGATAGATGCGGCAGCTGTAGCCTCTATCAACGAACCACTGGTTGACCTTGTGCGTATCCAGCCGCGCCGCGCCCGCCGGGGCGACAATGGCAAAACAGGCATCACGCGGCAGCGCGGCTGGCAGGCTGGGTTGGAAGGTTTCGGCGCAATTCATCGCGGCTCCTTGCAGCGCGTGTGGCACAAACAAAAATGCCGATGCGGCCCTTCGGCGCGCATCGGCATGCGTGGCTCTGTGCTTGGCTCAGAGCTTGATCTTGGCTTCGTGAGCCTGCTGGTCAGCGTGGTACGAAGAACGCACCAACGGGCCGGAAGCGACGTTCTTGAAGCCCATCTTGTAACCTTCCTCGGCGAACCAGGCGAAGGTGTCCGGGTGGACAAACCGCTGCACCGGCAGGTGGCTGCGCGACGGCTGAAGGTACTGGCCGAGGGTGAGCATGTCGATGTCATGCTCGCGCATGCGGTGCATCACTTCGATCACTTCCTCATCGGTTTCGCCCAGGCCGAGCATCAGGCCCGACTTGGTCGGTACGTGCGGCACCAGCTGCTTGAACTTCTGCAGCAGGTCCAGCGACCAGTCGTAGTCCGAACCCGGGCGTGCGGCCTTGTACAGGCGCGGCACGGTCTCGAGGTTGTGGTTGAACACATCCGGCGGCTCTTGCGCGGTGATCTCCAGGGCAATATCCATGCGCCCACGGTAGTCCGGCACCAGGGTTTCCAGCTGTACGCCCGGCGACAGCGCACGGATTTCGCGGATGCAGTCGGCAAAGTGCTGGGCACCACCGTCACGCAGGTCGTCGCGGTCCACCGAGGTGATCACCACGTACTTCAGGCGCAGGTCGGCGATGGCGATGGCCAGGTTCTTCGGCTCGTCCAGGTCCAGCGGTTTCGGCCGGCCGTGGCCAACGTCGCAGAACGGGCAACGACGGGTGCAGATGTCACCCATGATCATGAAGGTGGCGGTACCACCGGAGAAGCACTCGCCGAGGTTCGGGCAGGATGCCTCTTCGCATACGCTATGCAGCTTGTGCTTGCGCAGCAGCTGCTTGATGCGGTCTACCTCGGGCGACACCGGGATACGCACGCGGATCCAGTCGGGCTTCTTCGGCAGCTCTTCGGTGGGGATGATCTTCACCGGGATGCGCGCCACCTTTTCGGCACCACGCAGCTTGACCCCGGCTTCCACCTTCTTCGGCGCTGGGCGCGGGGTGGCATCCTGGGTAGGTATCAGGTTCGGCACGGCTTCTTGCACAGTTGTCATATTCAGTCGATTCCGCCCGTGAGGGTCGTCTGCTCAGCGTAGTCGAGGTGCTTGACCAGCTGTCCGCGCAGCCTTGTCCTGACCTCGTCGAGTTCGATCGGACCTGCCAGGTCGCGCAGCTGGGTCATCGCCAGCCCCGCATAGCCGCAGGGGTTGATTCGGCGGAATGGCGCGAGGTCCATGTCCACGTTCAGGGCAAGGCCGTGGAACGAACGGCCGTTGCGGATTCGCAGGCCGAGGGAGGCGATTTTCGCTCCGTCGACATAGACGCCCGGGGCATCGGGCTTGGCCGCGGCCTGGACATCGTAACTGGCGAGCAGGTCGATGAGGGTCTGCTCGATACGGCTGACCAGCTCACGCACGCCAAAGCCCAGCCGGCGCACATCCAGCAGCAGGTAGGCCACCAGCTGCCCGGGGCCATGGTAGGTCACCTGGCCACCGCGATCGGTCTGCACTACCGGGATGTCGCCCGGCACCAGCAGGTGCTCGGCCTTGCCGGCCTGGCCCTGGGTGAAGACCGCGGGGTGCTCGACCAGCCAGACTTCATCCTGGCTGTCCGGGCTACGCTGCTCGGTGAAGCGACGCATGGCCTCCAGCACCGGTTCGTAGGGCTGCAGGCCAAGCTCGCGAAAACCGAGGCAGGCGGACATCAGAGCACCATTTTCACGATGCCGGTAGCGCGCAGGGCGCTGTTGATATCGTGCAGCTGGTTCTCGCTTTCGGCAACGATGTGCAATTGCACGGTGGTGTACTTGCCTTCCTTGCTCTGGCGCTCGGCCAGGGTGGAAAGGTCGACCTTCGCGTGCTTGCTCAGGATCTCGATCACCGTGTCCTTGAAGCCGACAACGGTGTCACCGATGACCTTGATCGGGTAATCGTCGCAGGGGAATTCGATCTTGTGCGACTTGACGTCTGGTTCGCTCATGGCGGAAACGGCCTCGTAAGCCGTGGCAACAACAACGCCCCCGCAGGATACGCGGGGGCATGCAGGTCACGTATCAGTTGAACAACCCGTAGAAGAATAGACGGATGCTATCCCACATACGGCGGAAGAAACCACCTTCCTCGACGCCATCGAGGGCGATCAGGTCGGCGCTGTGAACCACTTTCTCGTCCAGTTTGACTTCCACTTTGCCGATCACGTCACCTTTGGCGATTGGCGCGGTGAGCTGCGGGTTCATGGTCATCGAAGCCTGCAGGCGCTTCAATTGGCCTTTAGGCATAGTCAGGGTCAGGTCGTTGGCCAGGCCAGCTTTCACTTCGCCAGTCGCGCCCTTCCAGACCGGCGACTTGGTCAGCTCGGTACCCTTCTGGTAGAAGGTCTGGGTTTCGAAGAAGCGGAAGCCATAGGTCAGCAGCTTCTGGGTCTCGGCAGCACGCGACTGCTCGCTGTTGGTGCCGAAGACCACGGCGATCAGGCGCTGGCCATCGCGAACGGCCGAAGCCACCATGCAGTAGCCGGCTTCGTCGGTGTGGCCGGTCTTCAGGCCGTCGACAGTCTTGTCACGCCACAGCAGCAGGTTGCGGTTTGGCTGCTTGATGTTGTTCCAGAAGAACTCTTTCTGCGAGTAGATGGCGTAGTGGGCCGGGTCGACGTTGATGATCGCACGGGCCAGGGTAGCCATGTCGTGGGCCGACGAGTAATGGTCCGGGTGCGGTAGGCCGGTCGGGTTCATGAAGTGGCTGTTGGCCATGCCCAGGTCGGCAGCGGTCTTGTTCATCATGTCGGCGAAGGCGTCTTCGCTGCCGGCGATGTGCTCGGCCAGGGCAACCGAGGCGTCGTTGCCGGACTGGATGATGATGCCGTGCAGCAGGTCGCTGACGGTCACCTGGCTGCCCACCTTGATGAACATGCGCGAACCGCCGGTCCGCCAGGCGTTTTCGCTGACGGTAACCGGGTCGTTTTCACCGATCTGGCCGCGACGGATGTCCAGGGTGGCGATGTAGGCCGTCATCAGCTTGGTCAGGCTGGCAGGCGGCAGGCGCTCGTCACCGTTGTTCTCGACCAGCACGTTGCCGCTGGACGCATCCATGAGTACGTAGGACTTGGCTGCCAGTTGCGGTGGCGCCGGCGTCATCTGCTCAGCCGCGAAGGCGGCAGGCGTGATCATCAGCAGTACGGGCAGGCAAAGTCGTTTGGCAAGGTTGGTGATGTTCATCCGTCTCTCGAAAATCGCTAATGGTCTGATGTTCCCTGGGCAAGATCATGTGCCCAGCGCCAGTCAGTCTAGTTTTTGCGGCCGTAGGCCTGGCTCGCAATGTGCGGCTTTATGTCGCTGCGGGCAAAAGCCGACATTGTACATGCCCGCGCCCGTCAATTCATGACAAAACCGACAGTTTGGTGTTGCCTTCTTCGCGGGCGCGCCCGCTCCCACAGGGTTTCGCATGCCCTGTGGGAGCGGGCGTGCCCGCGAAGAAGGCAACGCGGTCAGTCAGCTGTGACCAGCTTGGCCTGCCCAAGGTTCGCCAGGCGGATGCTGTCCTGCGCTTGCTGGATCTCGCCCTGGCTGTTGATCGGCCCGAGGCGCACGCGGTGCAGGGTCTGCTGGTTACGCACGATCGAGCTGATGAACACTGGCGCGCTGACCATGCTGCTGAGCTTGGAGCGCAGCAGTTCGGCGGCGTCCGGGTTGGCGAAGGCACCCACCTGCAGGAAGCTGCCGCCACTGCCGGCCGGCACGTTGTTGCCGGCCACCTGCACCGGCACCACCGGCGCCGCATGCTGCTGGGGCGGCGGGGTCCATTGCTCGACGCGCCCGGTACTGGCCGGGATCGCCTGGGTCTGGGCCACCTGGGGCTCCTTGAGCACCATCGGTGGTGTCTGGCCACGCTGGGCCCACCACTGCTGCGGGTCGATACCTTCGACGCGCACGTGCGCGGTGCCAATCTCGGCATAACCGAGTTTTTTCGCCGCGGCATAGGACAAGTCGATGATGCGGTCCGAATAGAACGGCCCACGGTCGTTCACCCGCAGGATTACGCTACGGCCGTTGGCCAGGTTGGTCACCCGCACGTAGGCCGGCAGCGGCAGGGTCTTGTGCGCCGCGCTCATGCCGTACAGGTCGTACAGCTCGCCGTTGGCGGTGTTCTGGCCGTGGAACTTGGTGCCGTACCACGACGCGGTGCCCTCCGCGCGATAGTTGCGCGAGTCCTGCATCGGGTAGTAGGTCTTGCCCAGCACCGTGTACGGGTTGGCCTTGTAGTTGCCGGTGTGCACGGTTGGCGTGGCGTCGGGGATCTTGTTCACATCCACGTCCCACCACGGCGCGCCGTCCTTGTGCGCGCGGTTGATGTCCAGGCCCGGCTGGGTGCGCACCACGTTGCCACTGCTTTGCTGGGGCGGGCGGTTGGACGAACAGCTGGCCAGCACCACGCCCACGGCGAGGCAGGTGAGCAGCTTGAAAGACTTGCCAGAGATGATTGCGCGCATTACTTGACGCCCCGTGCTTGAACCAGCTGTTCCGATAGCTGATGCACCGCCATGGCATACATCACGCTGCGGTTGTAGCGAGTGATCGCGTAGAAGTTCTTCAGGCCCATCCAGTACTCGGGGCCATTGTCGCCCTCGAGACGGAAGGCGGTAACCGGCAGATCATCGCGCAACGAATCATGGACCGACCAGCCAAGCGTGCGCAACTCCCCAACGGTTTTTACCGGCTCGATGCCGGTGGTCAGGCCTTCGTCGGCGCGCCCACCGTCCACCCAGGCGCGGCTGACCACACCTTCGCCGGCCACCCAGCCGTGGCGCTTGAAGTAGCTGGCCACGCTGCCAATGGCGTCGTCCGGGTTGTTCCAGATATTGATGTGGCCGTCGCCGTCGAAGTCCACCGCGAAGTTGCGGAAGCTGCTCGGCATGAACTGCGGCAGGCCCATTGCACCAGCATAGGAGCCTTTGAGCGTCAGCGGGTCGAGCTGTTCCTCACGGGCCAGCAGCAGGAATTCGCGCAGCTCCTTGCGGAAGAACTCCGCCCGTGGCGGGTAGTCGAAGCCCAAGGTCGACAAGGCATCGATCACCCGGTAATTACCGGTGTTGCGGCCAAAGAAGGTTTCCACGCCGATGATGGCAACGATGTACTGCGCCGGCACGCCATATTCCTGCTCGGCACGGGCCAGCACCGCCTCGTGCTGGCGCCAGAAGTCCACACCGCGGGCAATACGCGCGTCAGTGATGAACATCGGCCGGTAGTCCTTCCACGGCTTTACCCGTTCGGCCGGGCGCGAAATGGCGTCGAGGATCGACTGTTTGCGCTGCACCTCCGCGAACACACCCATCAGCTGCTCAGGGGCAAAGCCATAGTCGCGGCTCATTTCGCCAACGAACTGGGCCACCTGCGGCGAGCCCTGATAATCGCCGGCATGGGCCAGCTGTACAGCGCCGAACAGGCCCACCGCGCCGATCCACGGCGCACAACGGGCAGCCCAGTTACGCACTGCTTGCATGAAATTCTTCACCTTATTCAAACCTGAGCGATCCATTTGCGGTGCGTGTGGATCGACATCAGAACGCCAAACGCTGACAGCAGCGTCACCAACGAAGTTCCGCCATAGCTGATGAAGGGCAGCGGCACGCCCACCACGGGCAGAAGGCCGCTGACCATACCGATATTGACGAACACGTACACAAAGAAGGTCATGGTCAGGCTTCCCGCCAGCAGCTTGCCGAACAGGGTCTGCGCCTGGGCAGTGATCATCAGGCCACGACCGATCAGCAGCAGGTAGACGATCAGCAGCAGGCAGATGCCGACCAGGCCGAATTCCTCGCCGAGCACCGCGATGATGAAGTCTGTGTGGCTTTCCGGCAGGAAATCCAGATGCGACTGGGTGCCGAGCAGCCAGCCCTTGCCGAAAACACCGCCCGAGCCGATCGCCGCCTTCGACTGGATGATGTTCCAGCCAGTGCCCAACGGGTCGCTTTCCGGGTCGAGGAAGGTTAGTACCCGTTGCTTCTGGTAGTCATGCATGACGAAGAACCACATCGCCACCGCCACTGGCACCGCAGCCGCCAGTACGCTGAGGATCCAGCGCCAGCGCAGGCCGCCCATGAACAGCACGAAAGCCCCGGAGGCGAGGATCAGCAGCGCCGTACCCAGGTCGGGCTGGCGCACGATCAGGATGAACGGCACGCCGATCAGCACCAGGCTGATCGCCACATGCTTCAGATGCGGCGGCAACGTGCGCTTGGACAGGTACCAGGCGATGGTCGCCGGCATGATGATCTTCATGAACTCCGAGGGCTGGAAGCGGATCACCCCGGGGATGTTGATCCAGCGCGTGGCGCCCATGGCGTTGTGGCCCATCACGTCCACCACCACCAGCAACAGCACCCCGGCCAGGTAGGCCAGCGGCACCCAGCGAGCCATGAAGCGCGGCTCCAGCTGGGCGATGATGAACATCGACACCAGGCCGATGCCGAACGAGGTGGCCTGCTTGAGCAGCAGGTCCCAGTTCTTGCCACTGGCCGAATACAGGACGAACAGGCTGCCGGCCGCGAGGGTCAGCAGAATGATCAGCAAAGGGCCGTCGACGTGGATGCGCTGCAGAAAGCTGGCGCGCCGACGCATCACATCCTCGCTGGAGAGCATGCGATCGAAATTGTTCATCACAGGGCTGATTCCTGGGTAACGGTGGCAGGCGCGAACTCGGGCTTGAGCCGGCCGTTTTCGTCGAGCAACCAGGCGTCCATCACCTGGCGCACCACCGGGGCGGCGACGCCCGAGCCGGACTCCCCGTTCTCGACCATCACCGAAACCACGATCTTCGGGTCCTCGGCCGGGGCGAAGGCGACGAACAGGGCGTGGTCGCGGTGGCGCTCCTGAAGCTTGTTGCGGTCGTACTTCTCGCCCTGCTTGATTGCCACCACCTGGGCGGTACCACTCTTGCCGGCAATGCGATATTGCGAGCCGATGGCCGCCTTGCGTGCGGTACCGCGGGCATTGTGCATCACCTGCTCCATGCCATGAGTGACCTTGGCCCAGTCGGACTTGTCACGCAGCACGATGTTTTCCATGGGGTTGTCGTCCACCGGCGGCTGGCCTTCGATGGTCTTGGCCAGGTGCGGGCGGTTCCACACGCCCTTGTTGGCGATCAGCGCAGTGGCCTGGGCCAGTTGCAGCGGCGTGGCCTGCATGTAGCCCTGGCCGATGCCGAGGATCAGGGTTTCGCCGGGGAACCAGGCCTGGCGGCGGGTGGCGCGCTTCCATTCACGCGATGGCATCAGCCCGGCGGATTCCTCGAACATGTCGAGGGAAACCCGCTGGCCGATGCCGAACTTGTTCATGTAGCTGGACAGCCGATCGATGCCCATCTTGTGGGCAAGGTCGTAGAAGTAGGTGTCGTTGGAGCGCATGATCGCGGTGTCCAGGTCGACCCAGCCATCGCCCGAACGGTTCCAGTTACGGTATTTGTGGTCGTAGTTGGGCAGCTGGTAGTAGCCCGGGTCGAACACCCGGCTGCCGGCATTGACCACGCCGCTGTCCAGGCCGGCGATGGCCACCGCCGGCTTGATGGTCGAACCTGGCGGGTACAGGCCGCGCAGCACGCGGTTGAACAGCGGTCGGTCGATCGAGTCGCGCAGTTCGGCATAGGCTTTGAAGCCGATGCCGGTGACGAACAGGTTGGGGTCGAAGCTGGGCTGGCTGACCATCGCCAGCACCTCGCCGGTACGCGGGTCGAGCGCCACCACCGCACCACGCCGGCCACCCAGGGCAGCCTCGGCGGCCTCCTGCAGCTTGATGTCCAGGCTCAGCACGATGTCCTTGCCCGGTTTCGGGTCGGTGCGCTTGAGCACCCGCAGCACGCGGCCGCGGGCGTTGGTCTCGACTTCCTCGTAGCCCACCTGGCCATGCAGGTCGGCTTCGTAGAAGCGTTCGATGCCGGTCTTGCCGATGTGGTGGGTGCCGCTGTAGTTCACCGGGTCGAGGGTTTTCAGCTCTTTCTCGTTGATCCGCCCCACATACCCCACCGAATGGGCAAAATGCGCGCCCTGCGGGTAATGGCGCACCAACTGGGCCACCACTTCCACGCCCGGCAGGCGGAACTGGTTCACCGCCACGCGGGCGATCTGCTCTTCGTTGAGTTCGAACAGGATCGGCACCGGCTCGAACGGCCTGCGGCCCTGGCGCATGCGCTTCTCGAACAGGGCGCGGTCGTCGGGCGTCAACTCCAGCACTTCGACGATGGTATCCAGCACTTCCTGCCAGTTACCCGCACGTTCGCGGGTCATCGACAGGCTGAAGCTGGGCCGGTTGTCGGCGACGATCACCCCGTTGCGGTCAAAGATCAGCCCGCGGGTCGGCGGGATCGGCTGCACATGCACCCGGTTGTTCTCCGACAGCGTCGAGTGATAGTCGTGCTGGATGACCTGCAGGTAGTACAGACGCGCAATCAGCACGCAGATAAGCAGCATGATCGCGACTGCGCCGACCACGACGCGGTTGCGCACCAGGCGGGCGTCTTTCTCGTGGTCCTTGAGACGGATCGGCTGCGACATCGGACTGCTTACAGGCTCATTTATGGTAAGGATGCCCGGACAGCACGGTCCAGGCGCGGTAGATCTGCTCGCCGATGAGTATCCTTACCAATGGGTGCGGCAAGGTCAGCGGCGACAGCGACCAGCGTTGCTCGGCGCGCGCACAGACCTCGGGCGCCAGGCCTTCCGGGCCGCCCACCATCAAATTCACCGTGCGCGCATCCAGGCGCCAGCGGTCCAGCTCGGTCGCCAGCTGCTCGGTACTCCAGGGCTTGCCATGGACCTCGAGGGTGACGATGCGTTCCCCTGGCTGAACCTTGCTCAGCATGGCTTCGCCCTCCTGACGGATCAGGCGGGCGACGTCGGCATTCTTGCCACGAGTGTTCAGCGGGATTTCCACCAGCTCCAGCGACAGCTCGGCGGGCAGGCGCTTGGCATATTCATGCCAGCCTTCCTCGACCCACTTCGGCATGCGCGAGCCGACCGCGATCAGGCGCAGACGCACAGCGCTTTCCTTATTCCCGGTCCTTGAGCTTGTCGGAGTACTCGTGGGCATGGTCCGGGCTGTGGTGCTTGCCATCGGCGGCACGGCTTTGCTCGGCCCCCTGCCACAGGCGCTCCAGGTCGTAGAACTGGCGGGCAGCGGCGGTCATCATGTGCACGATGACGTCGTTCAGGTCCAGCAGTACCCAGTCGCTGTCGCCCTTGCCTTCTTCACCCAGCGGCTGGGCGCCCTTGGCCTTGACCGCTTCGCGGACCTTTTCCAGCATCGCGTTGATCTGGCGGTTGGAGGTACCGGTGGCAATGATCATGTAGTCGGTCAGGCTGTGCTTTTCGCGCACGTCGATGACCTGGATGTCCTGGGCCTTGACGTCTTCCAGCGCTGCCTTGGTCAGGGCGACCAGTTCTTCGCCGTGGATTTTCTGCTTGGTCATATAAAACTCGTTCAACTCGTTGGATGAGGCGCCAGAGGCACCGTCAGTTAGGTGCACGATACAGTTCGTGCGCCTCGATGTAGGCCAGTACGGCGTCCGGCACCAGGAACCTCACCGATTTGCCGCTGGCCAGCAGCTGTCGGATCTGTGTAGCCGACACCGCAAGCGGCGTCTGCCAGACGAACGAAATGTTTCCCGCCGGGCCGGACAAGGCGGTGGGATCGCTCTCCGAGCGCGCAGCCAGCAGGTTGCGCAGCTCGTCAGGGGGTTCTACGTCGGCATCCGGGCGTTGCAGCACCAGGATGTGACAGTGTTGCAGCAATTCTTCCCAACGGTGCCAGCCGGGCAGGCCACAGAAGGCATCCCAGCCCAGCACCAGGAACAACTGGTCGCCAGCGGCCAGTTCGGCGCGGATCGATTCCAGCGTGTCTATGGTGTACGACGGTTTGTCGCGCGCCAGTTCGCGGGCATCCACGCTCAGGCAGGGCACGCCCTGTACAGCGCCTTGCACCATGGCCAGGCGGTCCTGCGCGGCCACCTGCGGGGTGTCGCGGTGCGGCGGCCGGGCGTTGGGCAGCAGGCGCAGCTCGTCCAGCCCCATGAACTCGGCCACTTCCAGCGCGCTGCGCAGGTGGCCGATGTGCACGGGGTCGAAGGTGCCGCCAAGAATGCCGATGCGCCGGACTGCCTGGGCCTTGCTCAACTCAGCAGGACTCCTGGCCGCGCAGCTGGCCGTCACCGATCACCACGTACTTCTCGCAGGTCAGGCCTTCCAGGCCGACCGGGCCGCGGGCATGCAGCTTGTCGGTGGAAATGCCGATTTCCGCACCCAGGCCGTACTCGAAGCCGTCGGCGAAGCAGGTCGGGGTATTGAGCATGACCGACGCCGAGTCGACCTCGGCCATGAACTGACGGGCTTCACCCTGGTGTTCGCTGATGATCGAGTCGGTATGGTGCGAGCCATAGTGGTTGATGTGCTCGATGGCCTGGTCCAGCCCATCGACCACGCGAATCGACAGGATCGCGTCCAGGTATTCGGTGTGCCAGTCGGCCTCGGTGGCGGGCTTGGCGTCGATGATCGCCCGGGTGCGCTCGCAGCCACGCAGCTCGACGCCCTTCTCCTGGAAGCGACTGGCCATTTCCGGCAGGAAGCGCTCGGCCACCTGCTGGTCGACCAGCAGCGTTTCCATGGCACCACAGATGCCATAGCGGTAAGTCTTGGCGTTGAACGCAACGCGCCAGGCCTTGTCCAGGTCGGCGTGCTGGCTGACATAGACGTGGCAGATACCGTCCAGGTGCTTGATCACTGGCACGCGGGCATCGCGGCTGATGCGTTCGATCAGGCCACGGCCACCGCGCGGCACGATGACGTCGACGAATTCCGGCATGCTGATCAGCGCGCCCACGGCTTCGCGGTCGGTAGTCTCGACCACCTGCACCACGGCTGCCGGCAGGCCGGCGGCGGCCAGGCCACGCTGGATGCAGGTGGCGATGGCGCGGTTGGAGTGGATGGCTTCGGAGCCGCCACGCAGGATGGTCGCGTTACCCGACTTCAGGCACAGGCTGGCGGCATCGATGGTCACGTTCGGGCGCGATTCGTAGATGATCCCGATCACCCCCAGCGGCGTGCGCATCTTGCCGACCTGGATACCGGATGGGCGGTAGCTCATGTCGCGGATGGCACCGACCGGGTCCGGCAGGCCAGCCACCTGGCGCAGGCCGGTGATCATGCCGTCGATACGCGCCGGGGTCAGCGCCAGGCGGTCGAGCAGCGCGGGCTCCAGGCCGTTGGCACGGCCGGCGGCCAGGTCCAGCTCGTTGGCTGCGGTCAGCTCGGCACGAGCGGCGTCCAGTGCGTCGGCGGCAGCTTGCAGGGCGCGGTTCTTCTGCGCGGTGCTGGCACGGCCGATCACCCGGGAAGCCTCACGGGCAGCGCGACCCAGGCGGGTCATATAGTCAAGAACGGACTCAGTCATGGGTTCGGTGTCTTGGCGAAGGGGAAATCGGCTGATTATAACTGGCGCGCAAGTGTACGCCCAGCGGCGGGTGGCGGATGGTAGAAAATGGCTGGGGGCATTGTGTAGGAAAGATGTAACCGGGGTTATCGAAATTTCTATCTCCTATCAGGGCCTTTTCGCGGGTAAACCCGCTCCCACAGGGATTGCACAAGGCCTGGGACCTCCGAGGTACCTGTGGGAGCGGGCGAGCCCGCGAAAGGGCCGGCACTGCCAACATCCCACTCGATTCAGCCTCGATTAAGCTATTCATTGCTATCATCCCCGCCGTCCCAGCCACGAACCGCCCGCATGCCAGCCTTGCCCGACAGCTTTTTCGACCGCGACGCCCAGACCCTGGCCAAGGCCCTGCTGGGCAAAGTCATACGCCATCGCCACGGCGACCTGTGGCTGGCCGCGCGCATCATCGAGACCGAGGCCTACTACCTCACCGACAAAGGCAGCCACGCCTCGCTCGGCTACACCGAAAAGCGCAAGGCGCTGTTCCTCGATGGTGGGCACATCTATATGTACTACGCCCGCGGCGGCGACTCGCTGAACTTCAGCGCCCACGGGCCAGGCAACGCGGTGCTCATCAAGTCGGCCTATCCTTGGCAGGACGCCCGCTCGGGGCCGAACAGCCTGGCACAGATGCAACTGAACAACCCCGATGCCAGCGGCAACCTCCGCCCGGCCGAGCGCCTGTGCGCCGGCCAGACCTTGCTGTGCCGCGCCCTGGGCCTGAAGGTGCCGCACTGGGACGCCCAGCGTTTTGACGCCGAGCGCCTGTACGTGGAGGATTGCGGCAACTTCGTGCCACGGGTGATCCAGGCCGCCCGCCTGGGCATCCCGCATGGCCGCGACGAGCACCTGCCCTACCGTTTCGTCGATGCCGAATACGCCCGTTTCTGCACGCGGAACCCGTTACGTCGCGGCCAAGTCGAAGGCCGCGACTTCTTCATTCTGGAACAAGGAAGCTGAACCATGGGCCAATGGCTCGACAGCCTGACTGGCTGGCTCAGCGCCAACCCGCAGTGGCTTGGCCTGGCGATATTCCTGGTGGCCTGCATCGAGTGCCTGGCCATTGCCGGCATCATAGTGCCAGGCACCGTGCTGCTGTTCGCGGTCGCGGTACTGGCCGGCAGCGGCGCCTTCAGCCTGGGCGAAACGCTGCTGCTGGGCTTTCTCGGTGGCCTGGTGGGCGATGCGTTGTCGTACACGGTGGGCAAGTACTTCCACCAGAACATTCGCAGGCTGCCCCTGCTGCGCCACCATCCGGAATGGATCGGCAGCGCCGAGGCCTACTTCCAGCGCTACGGCATCGCCAGCCTGCTGGTAGGGCGCTTCATCGGGCCGCTGCGGCCTATGCTGCCAATGGTCGCCGGCATGTTCGACATGCCGCTGCCGCGGTTCATCGCCGTCAGCCTGGTGGCCGGTGCCGGCTGGGCAGTGGCCTACCTGCTGCCCGGCTGGGCTACCGGCGCAGCCATGCGCCTGCCCTTGCCGGAAGGCTTCTGGCTGGATGCCGGGATCATCGCCGGCACCCTGGCAGTCATCATCGGGCTGAGCCTGAACACCAGCATTCGTGATCAACGCCACGGTACCCGGCTGATCGCCGGCATGAGTTTCCTGGCCTTGGCCGGGGTCTTCCTCGGCTGGCCCTACCTGCACGAGTTCGACCAGGGCGTGATGACACTGGTGCAGGAGCACCGCAGCCAGGCCATCGATGGCGCCGTGGTGCTGGTGACCCGGCTGGGCGATTTCCGCACTCAGTTATTCCTCGGCGGGCTGCTGACGGGCCTGCTGCTGCTTGCCCGGCAGTGGCGGCATGCCATGTTCGCTGCGGGCGCACTGATGGGTACGGCGTTTGCCAACGGCACGCTGAAGTGGCTGTTCGCCCGGGCCCGCCCGGAAGTGCTGAGCGACCCGCTGACCAGCTACAGCATGCCCAGTGGGCACAGTTCGGCGTCGTTTGCGTTCTTCCTGGTAATGGCAGTGCTGGCCGGTCGCGGTCAGCCGCCGCGAATGCGCCTCACCTGGGTGATGCTGGGCTGCATTCCAGCGCTGGCGATTGCCCTGTCACGGGTGTACCTCGGGGCGCACTGGCCGACCGACATCCTCGCCGGGGCCTTGCTGGCGTGCTGCGTGTGCGCGCTCAGCCTGGCACTGGCGCAACGTCACCAGACACTCCCGGCCTTGCCGCTGCGGGTGTGGTGGCTGGTGTTGCCGGCGTGTGTCGCGTTGCTGGCGTTCTTTGCCATGCATGCGCTGCCACAGGCTTTGCTGCGGTATCAATATTGATGTCGCCTGTACCGGCCTCTTCGCGGGTAAACCCGCTTCCACAGAGATAGCGCCGTTCTCAGGCTTGATGCAGTACCTGTGGGAGCGGGTTTACCCGCGAAGAGGCCGGCACTGCCAACACATCACTATCAGGCAAACAATTCACCCTGAATCCGCTCCAGCAGCTTCTGGATTTCCCCCAACCGCTCCTGTGGCGAGTCGAGGGTCAGCAGATCCAGCTTGTCCTCTTCCATGAAGGGCAGCAGGTACGCCAACTGGTTGGCCAACGTCTGGCGCCCGTCCACAGGCCGCGGCATGTCCAGGGCTTCGACCATCGGGTGTTCACCCAGGGCCACCAGCAGCGCCAGCAGGTCTTCGTCCGCCTCGAGCAACGGGCTGTCCGCCTGCTCCGGCAGCCATTGCACCTGCCCCAACAGCAACTGGTCCTTCTGCACCTCGGTGCTTTCCAGGTTGAAGCGCCGCACGCCTTCGACGCGGATACCCAGCAAGCCGTTATCCTGCTGCACGAAGTCACGGATCACCGCCTCGCAGCCGATCGAGGCGACCACCGGCGGCGCCTTGCCGACCTGCTCGCCTTCGAGGATGCACACCACACCAAAACCTTCGCCCCGCTTCATGCAGCGCCCGATCATGTCCAGATAGCGTGCCTCGAAAATCTGCAAATCGAGGAAACAACCAGGAAACAGCACGGTATTGAGAGGAAACAGCGGTAGCGTCATCACAAGTCCTCAAGCCACCAGGCTGACCGCCAGCGGCAGGAACACCGCCGTGGCCACCCCCATCAGGCTCATCGCCAGCGCGGCAAAGGCGCCGCATTCGTCACTTTCCTGCAGGGCCACCGAAGTGCCCACTGCGTGCGCGGTCACGCCCAAAGACATGCCACGGGCCTCGGGGCTATGCACGCCAAAACGGCTCAGCAACGCCGGGCCGAAGATTGCCCCGATAACCCCGGTAATCAGCACGAACACCGCCGCCAAGGCAGCCACGCCGCCAATCTGCTCAGCCACCAGCATGGCGATCGGCGAAGTGACCGACTTCGGCGCCATGGTCATCAGGATCATGTGCTCGGCACCGAACCACCAGCCCAGCAACAGGCAGCACAGCGTAGCGAACAGGCCTCCGACTACCAGCGTAGTAAATGTGGGCCAGAACAGCTGTCGGATACGCCGCAGGTTGAGGTAGAGCGGCACAGCCAGGGCTACGGTGGCAGGCCCCAGCAGGATGTTCATGATTTCGGTGCTCTTGCGATATTCGCTGTAGTCGATGCCACACACCAGCAGCACGCCGATCACCAGCAGCATCGAGACCAGTACCGGCTGCAGGAAGATCCAGCGGGTTTTCTCGTAGGCCGCCAGCACCACCTGGTAGGCCCCAAGCGTGATGCCGATACCGAACAAGGGATGATGAACGACCGCATCCAGTGCGCCTTGCCAGTCGAGCATCATGGCTGCTCCTCGCTCCGGCCCTGACGGTGGATGAGCTTTTGCATCAACACGCCGACGAACACCAGGGTCACCAGGCAGGAGATCAGCAAGGCACCGGCAATGGCCCAGAAGTCGGCGGCGATATCTCTGGCATACACCATCACCCCCACCGCTGGTGGCACCAGCAACAGCGGCAGGTAACGCAGCAGGCTGCTGGCGGCCTCGTTTAGCGGCTTGCCCACCTCACCACGGGCCATGAGGAAGAACAAAAGCAGCAACAGGCCGATGATCGGCCCCGGCAGAAACGGCACCAACAGATGGTTGATTGCCGTCCCCAGCAGCTGGAATAGCACCAGCCAGGTCAAACCACGCAACAGCATAAGCATCTCCCTCGGGCATGGCCGCCATTATAAGCATGTGCCGTCATATACCGATATTCGTCGAAAAACGTGCAACTTGACTGAAACGGTTCGCCGTGCTGATCTTGCACTTTCGTACCAACTGACAATCCGGAGAGTCCGCGATGCCCCATGTACCGGTTACAGAGCTTTCGCAGTACGTTGGTAAGGAACTGGGCCGCTCGGCTTGGCTGAAGATCGACCAGCAACGCATCAACCTGTTCGCCGAAGCCACGGGCGATTTCCAGTTCATCCATGTCGACCCGGAAAAGGCGGCAAAAACCCCGTTCGGCTGCACCATCGCCCACGGTTTCCTGACATTGTCGCTGATTCCCAAGCTGATCGAGGACATCCTGGTTCTGCCGGAAGGGCTGAAGATGGTGGTGAACTATGGGCTGGACAGCGTGCGGTTCATCCAGCCGGTCAAGGTCGACAGCCAGGTACGGCTGAAGGTGGACCTGGCCGAAGTGACGGAAAAGAGACCGGGGCAATGGCTGCTAAAGGCGATTGCCACGCTGGAGATCGAGGGAGAAGAGAAGCCTGCTTATATAGCTGAGTCGCTTTCCCTCTGTTTTGTCTGATGCACCACAGTTTTTTCTGTGGGAGCGGGCATGCCCGCGAAGCAAGCACCGCGGTGAATGGCACGGGCTTCGCCCGTGTTCGCGGGCGCGCCCGCTCTCACAGGGTGCATGCCAGGATTTCAATGTTGTGCAAGGCAGTAGCCCTCACAATGTCCGTGCCCAGCCTCCTCTACAAACCCCCCGCACTCGCGTAAACTGCCAGCCTTCGCGCAGCCTAGGGCTGCCCCTGTCGATTTACCAAAGGTGCCCGCCATGCCCTGGCTGCAAGTACGCCTGGCCATCAGCCCGGAACAAGCCGAAACCTACGAAGATGCCCTGCTCGAAGTGGGTGCCGTCTCGGTCACGTTCATGGACGCCGAGGATCAACCGATCTTCGAGCCAGACCTCAACACCACTCCGCTGTGGTCGCACACCCACCTGCTGGCCCTGTTCGAGGCCGATGCCGACCCTGAGCAGGTATTCGCCCACCTGCGCCTGCTGACCGGCGCCGAGCTGCCCGAGCACCAGGCCGAGGTGATCGAGGACCAGGACTGGGAACGCAGCTGGATGGACAACTTCCAGCCGATGCGCTTCGGCCGCCGCCTGTGGATCGTGCCAAGCTGGCACGAGGCCCCGGAACAGGACGCGGTGAACCTGCTGCTCGACCCGGGCCTGGCGTTCGGCACCGGTACCCACCCCACCACCGCCCTGTGCCTGGAATGGCTCGACGGCCAGCAGCTCGAAGGCGCCCAGGTGCTGGACTTCGGCTGCGGCTCGGGCATTCTGGCCATCGCCGCGTTGCTGCTGGGCGCCCGTGAGGCGGTCGGTACCGACATCGACGTGCAGGCCATCGAGGCTTCGCGCGACAACGCCCAGCGCAACGGCATCGCCGATGAGAAGCTGGCGCTGTACCTGCCCGAGCACATGCCGGCCATGCAGGCCGACGTGCTGGTCGCCAACATCCTCGCCGGCCCACTGGTGTCGCTGGCACCGCAGCTGTCCGGCCTGGTCCGCCCAGGTGGCCTGCTGGCGCTGTCGGGCATCCTCGCCGAGCAGGGTGAGGAAGTGGCCGCGGCCTATGCCGCCGACTTCGAGCTGGACCCGATCGTCGTGCGCGACGGCTGGGTGCGCATCAGTGGTCGCCGCCGCTAAGCGGGCCTAGAATACTTTTCTGCACAGCTCCCGGATTGCCGCATGACCGACAGTTTCGTCACCCAGTGCCCGCATTGCCAGACCAGCTTTCGCGTCACCCACCACCAGTTGAGCGTGGCCCGCGGTGTAGTGCGCTGCGGCCACTGCCTGCAGGTGTTCAACGCCGCCAAGCAGCTGCTGGAGCAGAACCGCGCCGGCGGAGCCAGCGCACCTGCGGTGCCGGCACCGATGCCTGCTGCCCCTGCCGAGCCGCTGGCCGAACCGGTGATCGCACCCGAGCCTGTCGCAAGCGAATCCGGCACCACTCCGGACGAGGACTGGGCGCTCACCAGCCAGGCGCTGGACGCGCTCGACCTCGACATGGAACTGGAGCGCCTGGAGCGCCGCGGCCAACCGGCCTCGGCTCGCCCGGCAAGCCAGGATGACGGCCTGCAGGCGCGGCGTGACGAACTGCACCCGGACGAACATGCCGACGACCTGTTCGGTACGGCAACCGATGAGCCGTTCGAGCCGCAACAGGCGGTAGAACCCACGCCCGTGCTGCGGGAGCCGGAGTCCCTGGAGCTGGACCTGGAACCCGCCCCAGGCGAGCGTACCGAGCCGACGTTAGGTGGCAATCTTGACCTGGACATCGACGACGAACCACCGGTACACAGTACCGCCGCAATCGATGACCACCCCGAATTCAACGAACCGCTGCGGGCCAGCGATGATGAGGCCCCTGTACGGGGCCTGAGCGCCCGCGACGACGAGCCGCTGGAGCTGCACCTGTCGGCGCGCGCTGGCGAGCCTGTCGAGCCGCTGCCCGGCGAACGCCTGGAACCAGGCCTTGCCGGCAAAGCCGAGCGCCCGGCGCGCAAGGAGCCGCTGGTCGACGTGGTCGACGACCCGCTGCAACTGGGCTGGGAAAAACCCGCGCCCAACTGGGGCAAGCGCCTGCTGTGGGGCTTCCTGACCCTGCTGGCTGCTGGCTTGTTGGCGTTCCAGTACGTGTGGTTCCACTTCGATGAAATGGCCCGCCAGGACCAGTACCGGCCGCTCTTCCAGCAAGTCTGCCCGTTGGTCGGCTGCGAAGTGCCGACCCGCGTCGATATCGCTCGAATCAAGAGCAGCAACCTGGTAGTACGCAGCCACCCGGACTTCAAGGGCGCACTGATCGTCGATGCGATCATCTACAACCGCGCGCCGTTCGCCCAGCCGTTCCCGCTGCTGGAGCTGCGCTTCGCCGACCTCAATGGCCAGCTGATCGCCAGCCGTCGCTTCAAGCCCAGCGAATACCTGTCCGGCGAACTGGCCGGGCGCGGCGAAATGCCAAGCCAGACCCCGATCCATATCGCCCTGGACATCCTCGACCCAGGGCCGAAGGCCGTTAATTACAGCCTGAGCTTCCGTTCGCCGGAATAACCAGCAGCCCTGTGGGAGCGGGCGTGCCCGCGAACACGGGCGAAGCCCGTGCCATCCATTGCGCCGCCTGCTTCGCGGGCAGGCCCGCTCCCACAGGGGCCGCGCAAGGTCCTGGATCCTCACCCATACCAAAAGTCATAAGCCGACAACTGTTCAGATTTTATCCAAATCCATCTTTATCCGGTCACCGAGAGCGGGTATCATGCCAACCCTTTTTCGAACTCCAAGATTCGGCCCCACAACAGGGATCACCTATGTCGGCGGTACGCATCGGCCCATACACACTACGTAACAACCTGATCCTCGCGCCCATGGCCGGGGTCACGGACCAGCCTTTCCGTACACTTTGCCAGCGCTTGGGCGCCGGCATGGTGGTGTCGGAAATGGTCTCCAGCGACATGAGCCTGTGGAACAGCCGCAAGTCGAGCCTGCGCCGCATCCATGAAGGTGATCCCGAGCCACGCTCGGTACAGATCGCCGGTGGTGATGCGCAGATGATGGCAGCGGCGGCAAAGGCCAACGTCGATGCAGGCGCCCAGATCATTGATATCAACATGGGCTGCCCGGCAAAAAAAGTCTGCAACAAAGCCGCAGGCTCTGCTTTATTGAGAGATGAAGCCTTGGTCAGCGAGATTCTCCACGCCGTGGTCGGCGCCGTGGACGTCCCGGTGACCCTGAAGATCCGCACCGGCTGGGACCGGGCGAACAAGAACGGCCTGAACGTGGCGAAGATTGCCGAGCAGGCCGGCATCCAGGCGCTGGCGGTGCATGGCCGCACACGCGCCGACCTGTACACCGGCGAAGCCGAATACGACACCATCGCTGCCATCAAGCAGGCGGTGTCGATTCCGGTTTTTGCCAACGGCGATATCACCTCGCCAGAAAAGGCCCGGGCGGTGCTGGACGCCACCGGGGTCGATGGCCTGTTGATCGGCCGGGCCGCCCAGGGGCGGCCATGGATCTTTCGCGAGATCGAGCATTACTTGCGCACTGGCGAACACCTGCCAGCGCCGCAGCTGGAGGAAGTGGAACGCATCCTGCTGGAGCACCTGGCCGCGCTGCATGCCTTCTATGGCGATGTGATGGGCGTACGTATCGCCCGCAAGCACGTTGGCTGGTACCTGGCAACACGACCCGGCGGCAAGGAGTTTCGCTCCCGGTTCAACGCTTTGGAAGACACACAAGCGCAGTGCGCCAACGTTCGCGCGTTTTTCAGCGAACGTCGACAGAGCCTTGAGACAGAGGACGGACAAGGGGTGGCCGCATGACGATGATGACCGAGACATTTGTGAGTGGAACAACGCCCGTGAGCGACAACGCCAACCTGAAACAGCACCTCAACACGCCGAGCGAAGAGGGCCAGACCCTTCGCGACAGCGTCGAGAAGGCGCTGCACAACTACTTCGCCCACCTGGAAGGCGCGACCGTGACGGACGTGTACAACCTGGTGCTCTCCGAAGTCGAGGCGCCCCTGCTCGAAAGCGTGATGAACTACGTGAAGGGCAACCAGACCAAGGCCAGCGAGATGCTCGGACTGAACCGAGGCACCCTGCGCAAGAAGCTCAAGCAGTACGACTTGTTGTAAGCCAGAATCCCAACCAGAAAAGGCGGCTCCCTGAACAGAGGCGCCTTTTTTGCTGACTCCACCGCGTTATTGGAACCCGAAATGACCGACCAGACTACCCGCCTGCCAGTCCGCCGCGCCCTGATCAGCGTCTCCGACAAGACCGGTATCCTCGAATTCGCCCGTGAGCTGCAGCAGCTCGGTGTCGAGATCCTGTCCACCGGAGGCACCTACAAGCTGCTCAAGGACAACGGCGTCAATGCGGTGGAAGTGGCCGACTACACCGGCTTCGCCGAAATGATGGATGGCCGGGTCAAGACCCTGCACCCGAAAATCCACGGTGGCATCCTCGGCCGTCGCGGCACCGACGACGCCATCATGAACGAGCACGGCATCAAGCCGATCGACCTGGTAGCAGTCAACCTGTACCCGTTCGAAGCCACCATCTCCAAGCCTGGCTGTGACCTGCCGACCGCCATCGAGAACATCGATATCGGCGGCCCGACCATGGTCCGCTCGGCTGCCAAGAACCACAAGGACGTGGCCATCGTGGTCAACGCCAGCGACTACGCCGGCATCATCGAAGGCCTCAAGGCCGGTGGCCTGACCTACGCCCAGCGCTTCGACCTGATGCTCAAGGCGTTCGAGCACACTGCTGCCTACGACGGCATGATCGCCAACTACATGGGCACCATCGACCAGGCCAAAGAAACCCTGAGCACTGAAGGCCGCAGCGAGTTCCCGCGCACCTTCAACAGCCAGTTCGTCAAGGCCCAGGAAATGCGCTACGGCGAAAACCCGCACCAGAGCGCGGCGTTCTACGTAGAAGCGAAGAAAGGCGAAGCCAGCGTTTCCACCGCCGTCCAGCTGCAGGGCAAGGAACTGTCGTTCAATAACGTGGCCGACACCGATGCCGCGCTGGAGTGCGTGAAGAGCTTCGTCAAGCCGGCCTGCGTCATCGTCAAGCACGCCAACCCGTGCGGCGTGGCCGTGGTACCTGAAGACGAAGGCGGCATCCGCAAGGCCTACGACCTGGCCTATGCCACCGACACCGAGTCGGCGTTCGGCGGCATCATCGCCTTCAACCGCGAACTGGACGGCGAAACCGCCAAGGCCATCGTCGACCGCCAGTTCGTCGAAGTGATCATCGCCCCGAAAATTTCCCAGGCTGCCCGCGAAGTGGTTGCCGCCAAGCAGAACGTACGCCTGCTGGAGTGCGGCGAGTGGCCAGCCGAGCGCGCTGCCGGTTGGGACTTCAAGCGCGTCAATGGTGGCCTGCTGGTGCAGAGCCGCGATATCGGCATGATCACTGCCGATGACCTGAAGATCGTCACCAAGCGTGCGCCAACCGAGCAAGAGATCAACGACCTGGTGTTCGCCTGGAAAGTGGCCAAGTTCGTCAAGTCCAACGCCATTGTCTACGCCAAGCAGCGCCAGACCATCGGCGTCGGCGCCGGCCAGATGAGCCGCGTCAACTCCGCGCGCATTGCTGCAATCAAGGCCGAGCATGCCGGCCTGCAGGTCCAGGGTGCAGTCATGGCGTCGGATGCGTTCTTCCCGTTCCGTGATGGCATCGACAATGCGGCTAAAGTGGGTATCAGCGCCGTGATCCAGCCAGGTGGTTCGATGCGTGATGCCGAGGTGATTGCTGCCGCTGACGAAGCCGGCATCGCAATGGTCTTCACCGGTATGCGCCACTTCCGCCACTAATCAAGATGGCCGGCCGATCCTCGTCCGCTGTGGGAGCGGGTTCACCCGCAAATGCGATGTTGGATTCACCGCCGCATTCGCGGGTGAACCCGCTCCCACAGGGTACGAGGATTGCCGCCAAACAGAGGTTTTGACATGAAAGTTTTGATCATCGGCAGCGGCGGCCGTGAGCACGCCCTGGCCTGGAAAGTCGCCCAGGACCCACGCGTCGAGAAAGTCTTCGTTGCCCCGGGCAACGCCGGCACCGCCATTGAAGCCAAGTGCGAGAACGTCGCCATCGACGTGTGCGCCCTGGAGCAACTGGCTGACTTCGCCGAGAAGAACGTCGACCTGACCATCGTCGGTCCGGAAGCACCGCTGGTCATCGGCGTGGTCGACCTGTTCCGCAGCCGCGGCCTGGACTGCTTCGGTCCGACCAAGGGCGCGGCCCAGCTGGAAGGCTCCAAGGCCTTCACCAAGGACTTCCTGGCGCGTCACAAGATCCCGACCGCCGACTACCAGAACTTCACCGAAATCGAGCCGGCGCTGGCCTACCTGCAGGAAAAAGGCGCGCCGATCGTGATCAAGGCCGACGGCCTGGCCGCGGGCAAGGGCGTGATCGTCGCCATGACCCTGGAAGAAGCCGAAGCCGCCGTGCGTGACATGCTGGCCGGCAACGCCTTCGGCGATGCGGGCTCCCGCGTGGTGATCGAGGAGTTCCTCGACGGCGAGGAAGCCAGCTTCATCGTCATGGTCGACGGCCAGAACGTGCTGCCCATGGCCACCAGCCAGGACCACAAGCGTGTCGGCGACCAGGACACCGGCCCGAACACCGGCGGCATGGGTGCCTACTCCCCTGCCCCGGTAGTCACCGCCGAAGTTCACCAGCGCGTGATGGACCAGGTGATCTGGCCGACCGTGCGCGGCATGGCCGAGGAAGGCAACGTCTACACCGGCTTCCTCTACGCCGGCCTGATGATCGACAAGGCGGGCAACCCCAAGGTCATCGAGTTCAACTGCCGCTTCGGCGACCCAGAAACCCAGCCGGTCATGCTGCGCCTGGAGTCGAGCCTGGTGCTGCTGGTCGAGGCCGCCTTCGCCAAGGCGCTGGACAAGGTCGAAGCACAGTGGGACCCGCGCCCGAGCCTGGGCGTGGTACTGGCTGCCGGCGGCTACCCGGGCGACTACGCCAAGGGTGACGTGATCAACGGCCTGGACGCTGCCGCGAAGATCGAAGGCAAGGTGTTCCATGCCGGTACCGCACTGAAGGATGGCAAGGTGACCACCAACGGCGGGCGCGTGCTGTGTGCCACCGCCATGGGCAGCACCGTTGCCGACGCACAGCAGCAGGCTTACCGCCTGGCCAAGGAAATCAGCTGGAACGGCAGTTTCTACCGCACCGATATCGGCTACCGGGCCATCGCCCGCGAACGCGGTGAGCACCAGCAGTAAGTTGTACCGGACGTCCGCAGCGCGCCCCAGCACCTTGCGCCTGCGGCATCCGGCTCGTCGACAGGGCCCCAAGGGGCCTTGCCTTCGACTTGGCGCGCCGCGCATAGTTAGTACCCGGCACCTAGGCTAAGAAGGGATTTCGTATTGCGTCGGCTTCGGATTGCCTCAGCTCTGATCGTCAGCTTGCTGACCTTGCTCTGCATGTTCCCGGCGGCGGCCGAACATGACGGAGGCTGGGCCGTTATGCTCGACAAACAGGCCAACCTGCAACTGAGCGACGTGCGCTCCGATCGTTACCGCAACCAGTTCAGCCCGCTGGTACTTGCCGACCTGGATGCCGCTCCTGCGGAACAGGCCCTGTGGCTGCACTACCGCCTGGAGCCCGGCGAGCAGGAAAAACTGCTGCGGGTTTTCGCCCCAGACCTTTCTGGCCTGGACCTCTACGCCCTCGAGGGCGACAAGCTTCTGCGTCAGCTGCACCACGGGCGCCAGGCAGGCAATGCCAGCCCGACCCTGCGTGGCAGCGACCATGTACTACCCCTGCCCAACAGCAAGCAACCCCTGGATATCTACCTGCGCCTGGTTTCCGAGCACCAGTTGCGCCCGGCCATCAGCCTGGAGCCTGCGGCCGTGGCAGCCTCCGACCAGCGCCAGCCACTGCTGTTCGGCATGCTGTTCGGCGGCCTGGTGATGCTGATCATGCACAACCTGATCCGCTTCATCTACAGCCGCTCCAGCACCACCCTGATCCTGGCGCTGTACCACGGCCTGATGCTGCTCAGCGGCCTGATCCTGCTGAACCTCAGCGGCCCCTGGTGGCACGTTTGGCATAGCGCGCAAACACCCGCCGCATACCTGACGCTGGTCCTGGCCGGCCTGGCTGGGCTGGGTTTCACCCAGCACTTCTTCTCGCCATGCAACTCGCCACGGCTAAACCGCCTGCTGCAGGGCGAGATGCTGCTGGTCGGGGTGAGCGGGTTGGTGCTGCTGTTCGTCGACACCCTGCCCCTCAACCTGATGACCTACGCCCTGATGGCCCTGGGCAGCGTGAGCATGCTGTTGGTCAGCAGTTACCACTGGTACAAGGGCTATGCGCCCGCACGTCTGTTCAGCCTGGCCATGGTGGTGTTCAACCTCGGTGGCCTGGTGCTGCTGCCAGCGCTACTGGGCCTGACCCGTACCTCGACGCCCTGGCTGCTGTGCATCCTGCTGGGCCTGACCGTGGCCAGCGGCCTGCTGCTCAACCTGGCCGTCAGTGAACGCCTGCGGCGCATTAGCGAGGAGCGCTTCAGCGCCAGCCGCGCACTGGCCGCCAGCGATGCCGAAATCAACGCCAAGGCCGAGTTCCTGGCCAAGATCAGCCACGAAATCCGTACCCCCATGAACGGTGTGCTGGGCATGACCGAGCTGCTTCTGGGCACGCCGCTGTCGGTCAAGCAACGCGACTACGTGCAGACCATTCACAGCGCCGGCAACGAACTGCTGACGCTGATCAACGAGATTCTCGACATTTCCAAGCTGGAATCCCGGCAGATCGAACTCGATGACGTGCAGTTCGACCTCAACGCGCTGATCGAAGATTGCCTGAACATCTTCCGCGCCAAGGCCGAACAGCAGAACATCGAACTGATCAGCTTCACCCAACCGCAGGTACCACGGGTGATCAGCGGCGACCCGACGCGCCTGCGCCAGGCCTTGTCGAGCCTGCTGGAGAATGCCCTGAAAAACACCGACCAGGGCGAGATCCTGCTGGTAGTGGCGCTGGACCAGCGCGGCGAAGTACCGCGCCTGCGCATCGCCGTCCAGGACAGCGGCGAACCGTTGCCGGCCGCTGACCGCGAAGCCTTGCTGCAGGCCGAGTTGCACAGCCACCACTTCCTGTCCAGCAACAAGCTGGGCGGCCACCTGGGGCTGGTCATCGCCAAGCAGCTGATCGGGCTGATGCAGGGCGAGTTCGGCATCAAGAGCAGCACCGGCATGGGCAATACCCTGTGGCTGACCCTGCCGCTGGACCCTTCGCGCCTGGAACAGCCACCGGCCGACCTCGACAGCCCGCTGCGTGATGCTCGCGTACTGGTGGTGGACGACAACGACACCTGCCGCAAGGTGCTGGTACAGCAGTGCAGCGCCTGGGGCATGAACGTCAGCGCGGTCCCGTCGGGCAAGGAAGCACTGGCCCTGCTGCGCACCAAGGCCCACCTGCGCGACTACTTCGATGCCGTGCTGCTGGACCAGAACATGCCAGGCATGACCGGCATGCAGCTGGCCGCCAAGATCAAGGAAGACCCGAGCCTGAACCACGACATCCTGGTAGTGATGCTCACCGGCATCAGCAACGCGCCGAGCAAGGTCATTGCGCGCAACGCAGGGGTCAAGCGGATCCTCGCCAAGCCGGTGGCCGGCTATACGCTGAAAACCACCCTGGCCGAAGAACTGGCCCAGCGCGGCCGCGAGCAAGCCGTACCAGCCAGTTTGCCCGGCATCCCCCAGGCACTGGACCTGCCCGGCGATTTCCGCGTGCTGGTCGCCGAGGACAACAGCATCTCGACCAAGGTGATCCGCGGGATGCTTGGCAAGCTCAACCTCGAGCCCGACACCGCCAGCAATGGTGAAGAGGCCTTGCAGGCGATGAAGGCGCAGCGCTATGACCTGGTGCTGATGGACTGCGAAATGCCGATACTTGACGGTTTCTCGGCCACCCAGCAGCTGCGCGCCTGGGAAGCCGCCAACCAGCGCCAGCGCACCCCGGTGGTGGCGCTGACCGCGCACATACTTGCCGAACACAAGGAACGCGCCCGCCTGGCGGGCATGGACGGGCACATGGCCAAACCGGTGGAACTGTCGCAGTTGCGAGAGCTGATCCAGTACTGGGCCAATCACCGGGAAGCCAAGGTGGATCCTGTGCATAGTTCCTGATCTGAGGCGCCTGTGCCGGCCTTTTCGCGGGTGAACCCGCTCCCACAGGTACTGCATAAGGCCTGAAGGCAATGCTATCCCTGTGGGAGCGGGTTCACCCGCGAAAGGGCCGGTACAGGCTATCAACAGAATCTGCTGATAAACTCTGCCCAGCCATAACTGCCTGGACTAGCCCCCATGCTCCATGAGTTGTTCAGCGTCTACCTGAAAATGCTCGTGCTCTACAGCCCGTTCTTCGTGCTGTCGTGCTTCATCAGCCTGACCCGCGGCCATTCCAGCAAGGAGCGCAAGCAGCTGGCATGGAAGGTGGCCATCGCCGCACTCATCGCCAGTGTCCTGCTGTACCTGTTCGGTCGGGCGATCTTCGGCATCTTCGGCATCACCGCCGACGCCTTCCGCATCGGCGCTGGCAGTGTGCTGTTCATTTCGGCACTGGGCATGGCCCAAGGCAAGTCTGCGGTACAGGCCGACAACGTGCAGCAGGATGTCACCATCGTGCCGCTGACCATCCCGCTCACCGTCGGCCCGGGCACCATCGGTGCACTGCTGGTAATGGGCGTCGGTCACCCGCACTGGGACGACAAGCTGTTGGCCATCATCAGCATCGCCCTGGCCAGCTTCACCGTCGGCCTGGTGCTGTACCTGTCACACCGTATCGAGCGCATCCTCGGCGACCAGGGCCTGCAGATCGTCAGCCGGCTGATGGGGCTGTTCGTCTGCGCCCTGGCTGCGCAAATTATCTTTACCGGTATCAAAGGCTACCTGGCGCCATAGCCATTGCCTAATGCAGGTCGAACCGATACTCCCCTTGTGCATCCTTGGTTTTCATCAATGCCTCCAGCTCATCTCGCTGGTGTTGGAAACGCCCGTTATCCAGCTGCAAGGAAACGCCATTGAACCCGGCTTCCCCCTCCAGCGCCTTTTCGACCAGCAGCATGTCCTGGGGTATGCCGGCGATCGGTGCGTCGAATTGGAAGGTGATACTGCAAAGATCGAGGGTCGGGCCCGGCTTGAGCAAGCCAAGCTCGATCACCAGTTGCGAACCCTGCGTGCTGAACTTCAACTGGTGACGAAAACCTTCGATCGATCGGCCCAGGCCACTTCTTACTGCAGCCAGCACAGCCTCATGACCGATCGAGCGCATCTTCAGCCACGCCTCGAGTGGCTGTATCTGCGCGCTGCGCGCGGGCTGCCCCAGCTGTTTCAAGTCATGCGTACTGGCCAGCTTGATCCAGCCCAGTTGCCGGTATGCCTCGCGATAGGCGTCATACCAGGCTTCATAGTTGTCAAAGCGTGACCCCGCATTCCTGTTGGCCACCAACTGGGCGTAAAGGATGGAGTCGAAGGCAGCCTGGCGTTGAATCTGGCCAGCGTCCGCGCGATACAGTAATGCAGTCCCGCCAATCAACATCAGTTGTTCAGCTGTTCTGTCCATTGCATTGCCTCGTCACAAAGAGCCGAACAAGGCGGCGTTGCAACAACGCCGCCCTGCAATCAGAAGTCGTACTGGAGAACGTTCTCGACGCTGCGCACGCCGAGTTTGTTTTCCACGGTTTCGCGGACCTTGTCGTAGACGAAAGTGTTGAGGGTGAGCACAGCCATGCCGGCGTAGTACTCGGTCTTTTCCAGCTTCCACTGGATACCCAGGATGTCATCCTCCAGTTTGGGGGCAGAGGCCTGGATGCAGCTCACCACCATGACCACATCGTTGTTGTCGGTTTCGACGCAGGCGGCCATCCCGACCATGCCCCTGACCTTGTTCTTGCGCTTGTGATCGACCACCTTGACGTCATTTTCGACGGTGGTGAGTTTGTCGAAAGCCGCCTTGGCCAGCACACCCAACTTGGTACCACCCAGCACTGCATTGCCGACCGCACCGATCGCCCGTATAGCGACAGCGCCTACGGTGACAGACAACTCGGCAGAGGTTTCCAGCTCGAAGGTGCGACGAGGGATGGTAAAGCCAAGATCACGCATGACATCGATGAACCGGTCGTACCACTCCCTGCTCTGTTTTTCGGCATCGAAGGACTTGTCAGCCACCAAGGTGGCAAAGTGGAAGGCGTTCTTTACGTCATGACGGCTTTGCGAAGACATGCCTGCGCCGCAGGCCAGCAGGTTGCCTTCGACCAGGATGGCTGTGTCGGTCGCAGTGACTTGTGTTTCTGTGGACATGTGGAAACTCCTAGATGGTTGCCCCCCGAGTCAGGGGCGACCACCTTAGCCAGCGCGCCCAGGATGCAGCGCGCTGAAGGGTTTCCGGTGCAACTAGTCGGCCGACGGGTACCAACGCGGGGTGTAGGCCCACACCCCGCCCGACAAGCGAGGAAACACGCAGGTTGTAGATGAGCCGACAAGCACCATGGTGCGCATGTCGACCATTTCCGGCAGCAGTTCGGCCAATGTGACGACCTTCAGCGTCTGCCCCGGCCTACCGATGTCACGGCCAAGGACTACAGGCGTGTTACCCTCGCGGTGCCGACGCACGACCTCCAGCGCTGCCCCAAGCTGGTGCGGCCTGGCCTTGGAAATCGGGTTGTAGAATGCCAGCACCAGGTCGGCCTGGGCCGCCAGGTCCAGGCGCTTTTCAATGATCGACCACGGCTTGAGGTTGTCGGACAGCGACATCACACAGAAGTCATGCCCCAGCGGCGCGCCCGCCTGTGCGGCCGTCGCGAGCGAGGCCGACACCCCTGGCAGGATCTCGAGATCCACCCGGTGCCAAGCCGGGTCCGTGGACTCGTGCAGCGCTTCAAGTACCGCAGCCGCCATGGCGAACACCCCCGGGTCGCCCGACGAAACCACCACCACCGAACGGCCCTGAGCCGCGAGTTCGAAGGCATGCCGGGCACGCTGCATCTCTTCACGGTTGTCGGTGCAGTGCAGTACCTGGTCGTCACGGAACGGGCCGGCCATGCGCACGTAGGTTTCGTAACCGAGCACATCCTCGGCCCGCGCCAGCTCGGCCTTGACCGCCGGCACCATCAGCTCGGCTGCACCGGGCCCCAGGCCGATGACCGCCAGGCGACCCCGACGGCGACCGATCTGCGCCACCTCGACCGGGGCAGGCGCCACCGCGATGACCACGTCTGCCACCTCGATCAGCTGCGCAGCAGGCAATGCCGCAGCAACCATCCCGGCCAGATCATGCGTCCTGGCAGCAAAGCGCAAGGCAACCCCCAGGGCCTGTGCGGCCTCGTGCAGGGCGCTGTCGGCCATGGCTTGCTCGTCAGCCAGCAGGCAGGCCACTGCAGGCTCGGCGATGCCGGCCTGCTGTAATGCCGCCCGGATACTGGCCAGGCTGCCGCCAGCAACACCCACTACCACCGAACGCGGGTGGATCAGCAGCTCGTCGCGGCTGGCCGGGCGCGCCTGGTGCCCCACATGGATGGTACGCCGGGCCGCCTCGCTGGCAGGCAACTGCGCCTGCTGCAGCCACGGCGCATCACCTTCGATGCGCACCGCCTCGCCAGCCAGCAGGTCGGAGACAAAGCGCTTGCCTTGCTCGATATCCGCCAGAGCATAGCCTTGCGGCGGGTTCAGCAGACAGGTGCCAAAACGCAACTCGCCGCTGGTGGTAATTGCCGCAGCAACGCCCAGTGCTTCAGCGATTTCGCGCGCCATCACGTTCACACCGCCAAGGCCACCGAGCAACGGCACTACGGCACTGCCGTCTTCGGCCACGGCCAGTACCGGCGGCTCGACACCTTTCTCGCTGAGCAGGCTGGCCAGGCTGCGGATGACGATACCCGCGGCGCACAGGGCGATGATCGGCGTGTTCTGCTGGTACAGCCCACGCAGGGTATCGCCAAACGCGGTGTAGCAAAGGTCGGCACCCTCGACCCGGCCTTCCAGGCCATGGATCGATGCTTGTGGATAACACTGCTGGATACGCTGCGCCGTGGCCAGGCTGCCCTGGCCAAGGATGACGATCGCCGGTGCCTGGTGCATGTTCAGCCCTGCCATTTTTCACCCGGCACGATGATCAGCGAGAAGTACGGCGACGACTGTGGGTCGACCTGGTCCAGCGGCACGATTTTCTGGTTGGCCATGGTCGCCCGCTCCACATACAGCGCACGCCCGTCCAGGCCCAGTTCGGCCAGCACTTCGCGCACCTTGGGGAAGTTGCGCCCCAGCTTCATGATCACCGCCGCGTCGGCGTCGGCCAGGCGACGCTTGAGTTCTTCGGCCGGCAACACGCCAGACAGCACCGACAGGCTCTGGTTGCGATACACCAGCGGCGCGCCCAGTACCGAGGCGCCACCAAGCATCGAGCAGACGCCGGGGATCACTTCGGCCTCGTAGCGCTGCGCCAGGCGGTCGTGCAGGTACATGTAGGAACCATAGAAGAACGGGTCGCCTTCACAGATCACCGCCACGTCGCGGCCGGCATCCAGGTGCTCGGCTACCTGCACGCTGGCCTCGTCGTAGAAGTCGCTGATCACCTGTTCATAGGACAGCGGCGCTGGCAGCGCTTCGGTGGTTACCGGGTAGACCAGCGGCAGCAAGGTCTGCTCGGGCTGCAGGTGCGCCTCGATGATGCCGAAGGCGTTGCCGCGCTTGCCCTTGGCCACGAAGTAGCCGACCACGGGCGCTTCACGCAGCAGGCGCAAGGCCTTGAGGGTAATCAGTTCAGGGTCGCCAGGGCCCACGCCCAGGCCCAGCAGACGTCCACGCGGCACCATCATTCCACCTCCGTGGCGAGGGCGTTGACCGCGGCGGCGGCCATCGCGCTGCCGCCCAGGCGGCCCTGCATGATCACGAACGGCACGCCACGGCTGTCGGCGGCGAGCATCGCCTTGGACTCGGCGGCACCGACGAAGCCGACCGGGAAACCGAGGATCAGTGCTGGTTTCGGGGCGCCGGCGTCGAGCATTTCCAGCAGGTAGAACAGTGCGGTAGGCGCGTTGCCGATCACCACCACACTGCCTTCCAGGTGCGGTCGCCACAGTTCCAGGGCCACGGCGGAACGGGTGTTGCCGGCGTCTTTCGCCAGGCCCGGTACGCTCGGGTCGCGCAGGGTGCAGATGACCTTGTTGTCGGCGGGCAGCCGGGCGCGGGTAATACCTTCGGCGACCATGTGCGCATCACACAGGATCGGCGCGCCGTTCAGCAACGCCTCGCGCCCGGCCCGGCCGGCACCTTCGGAGAACTGCAGGCCATCGATGGCGTCGACCATGCCACAGGCGTGGATCACGCGCACGGCGAGCTTTTCGAGGTCTGCGGGGATCCGCTCGAGTCGGGCTTCCTCGCGGATGATCCGGAAGGAATTGCGATAGATCTCCTGACCATCGCGGATGTAGTCAATCATCAAGGTGCTCCGTCGGCAGGTCGAGCATGGCGCCTGCTTCATTCAAGGTAAGGTCGGTGGCGCGCAGGGCGCCGAAGCCCGGCAAGCGCGCATCACGCAGGTACAGGTCGTAACGGCCCGGCGCACGGGCCAGCAGGGTGGCCGGGGCAACATGGGCCACGGCACAGGATCGGGGGCAACCGGACAAGTGCACGCTGCCGGGCACGCCAGGGCCGAGCAGTGCAGCCAGGGTGACGGCGTCGGCCTTGGTCTCGCCCAGGGCCTTGGCACAGCCACTGGCGCCGGTACAGGCGCTTATGCGGGCCAGTGGCTCATGGTCATGGCATAGCAGGCCCAGTGCGGACAACCCGGCCTGGGCGTGGTCAATGTGTTGCGCTTGCAGGTTGGTCAGCACCAGGCTTTGCCAGGGGCTCAGGCGCAGGCTGCCATCGCCATGTTCACGGGCAACGCGCGCAGCGCCACGCAGCATGGCCGGGGTCAGGCGCCCCTGCGGCGGGGCAACGCCCAAGGCGACGCTCTGCGCCTGGGGCAGGACGCCCAGCCACGAGACGCTGCGCGGTTCACGCCGCCATGCGAGCACGGCGGCGTCGCGGCGGATGGCCAGGCCGAGTCCGTCGATGAAATCGGTTGCCGAACACACCTCGAGCAACTGGCGCATGCGCGACTGTGCCGGGGTGGCCAGGTCGAGGAAGCGCTCCAGCACCGCACGCACCAGTGCCAGGCCTTGGTCCGCCGGGACCGCACCGAGCACCTGGCCGTCTGCCGGGCAACCCGCCAGGCCAAACGCCAGCCAGGTCTGCTGCCCCAGGCGCAGGGCCGACAGCCACAGGTCATGGGGGTGTTCGAGCATGGCCAGGTTTTCGCCGGCATCCAGCTGCACGGCGAACTTGGCCGACAACTGGTGAAAACGCGGAGTGCCTTCCAGCAGGTCGAGGATCTGCCCGGCCAGCGGCCGAGCGTCCAGCAGCATCGCCGGGTCATGCCCGGCCAGCGGGCTGAGCATCAGGTTGCGCACATCGTCACCGGCGGCATCACGTGGGCCCAGGCCGGCAGCGAGCAGTGTCTCGACCAGGCCGCGATGCTCGCTGCCGATGCCGCGAATCTGCAGGTTGCCGCGGTTGGTGGCCTCGATCACGCCACCAGCGAAACGCTCGGCAGCCGCCGCCACTGCGTCGGCCTGGTCGGCCAGCAGCAGGCCGCCCGGCAGCTTGATGCGGCAGATGCCGCCATCACGGGCACTGACGATGCGCCACAACCCCGGGCAGGCCGAGGGACGGGGCGATACATGGGAGGCATGGGCCTGGGTCAAAGGGGCGTCCGGCAATCTGTGAAAATGCGCTTGAGTGTAGAAGGCGCGGTATTATGCCTGCTTTGTCCGGCGGCATGAAAAGCCGGTGGTCGAGCATCATCGACGATCGAGTAGAAATTAAGGACCGCGTCGCCTTCCTTCGCGGGCATGCCCGCTCCCACAGGATCACCGCTGCCCTCAACGGCTGCGCTGTACCTGTGGGAGCGGGCGAGCCCGCGAAGGGGCGCGCAGCGGCCCCAAAAATGGCGGAATGAGATACATGGCACCCTGGCTGACAGTAGTAGGTATCGGCGAAGACGGCTTCAGCGGCCTGGGCAAGCAGGCCCGGCGCGCGCTGCTGGGCGCTGCGCGGATCTTCGGCAGCCCGCGCCAGCTGGCCTTGCTGCCACGCTGCGTGGCCGGCGAACGGCTGGGCTGGCCAAGCCCGTTCTCGCTGGCCCCGGTCCTGGCTCTGCGCGGTGAGCCAGTATGCGTGCTGGCCAGCGGCGACCCGATGTTCTACGGCGTCGGTGCCAGCCTGGCGCGCCAACTGCCCGCCGCTGAAATACGCGTGCTGTCGATGCCCTCCTCCTGCGCCCTGGCCGCCGCCCGCCTGGGCTGGCCACTGCAGGACGTGCAGGTGGTATCGCTGGTCGCTCGGCCCCTGGCAGCGCTCAATGCCCATCTGCACAGCGGTGTGCGCCTGCTGGTGCTGAGCAACGACGGCGACAGCCCGGCAGCAATTGCCACGCAGCTGCGCGAGCGGGGCTTCGGGCCAAGCCGCCTGCGAGTCTTCGAACACTTGGGTGGCGTGGACGAACGTGAGTTGGCCGGCACCGCCCAGGGCTGGCCGCACAGCGACGTCGCCGCGCTCAACCTGGTAGCCATCGAGTGCCTGGCCACGCCCGAGGCGCCGCGCCTGCACCGGCTGGCCGGGCTGCCGGACAGCGCCTTCCGGCATGACGGCCAGCTGACCAAGCGCGACGTCCGCGCCATTACCCTGGCCCGCCTGGCACCACAGCCCGGCGAACTGCTGTGGGACGTGGGCGCCGGCTGCGGCTCGATCGGCATCGAATGGATGCGCGCCCACCCGGCCTGCCGCGCCTTGGCCATCGAGGCCGACGAAGGCCGCCAGGGCTTCATCGAACACAACCGCGATGCGTTGGGTGTACCCGGTCTGCACCTGGTCCGCGGCAAGGCACCGGCGGCGCTGGAGGGCCTGGAGCAACCGGATGCGATCTTCATCGGTGGCGGCGTCACCCGCGAAGGTGTGCTCGACCTGTGCTGGGCAAACCTGCGCCCCGGCGGCCGACTGGTAGCCAATGCGGTGACCTTGCAAAGCGAACTGGCCCTGGCGCATTTCCGTGAACGCCACGGCGGCGAGCTGACCCGCGTCCATGTCGCCCATGCCCAGCCATTGGGCGCGTTCGACACTTGGCGCCAGGCGCTGCCGATCACCTTGCTGGACGTGGTGAAACCCGCCGATGCGTGAAGAAACCCGCGAACAGCCCGCCCCCCTGCGCAGCGGCCTGACCACCGGCAGCTGCGCCACCGCCACCAGCCTGGCGGCAGCACGCTTGCTGCTCGGTGGCGAGAGCAACGACGCCGTCAGCATCACCCTGCCCAAGGGCAAGGTGGTGCAGATGCGCCTGGAGTTCTGCCGCCTCACCAGCCAAGGTGCCGAAGCGGGCACGCTCAAGGACGCCGGCGACGACCCGGACGTGACCCACGGCGCCCTGCTCTATAGCCAGGTTCGCCTGCTGGCCGAACCTGGCATCCGTTTTGTCGCCGGCACCGGCGTCGGCACCGTGACCCGCCCGGGGCTGGTGCTGGCGGTGGGTGAGCCGGCCATCAACCCGGTGCCACGGCGCATGATCAGCGAACACCTGCAACGCCTGGCGGACGAATGCAGCTATCCCGGTGGCTTCGAGGTAACGGTCAATGTGCAGGGTGGCGAGCAACTGGCCCTGAAGACCATGAACCCGCGGCTGGGCATCCTCGGCGGTCTGTCGATCCTCGGCACCAGCGGCATCGTGCGGCCGTTTTCCTGCGCGGCCTACATTGCCTCGATCCACCAGGGCATCGACGTCGCCCACACCAACGGCTACACGCATATCGCTGCATGCACTGGCAACGCCAGCGAAGACACCATGCGCCGCGTCTATGGCCTGCCAGAAATAGCCCTGATCGAAATGGGCGACTTCGTCGGTGCGGTGCTCAAGCACCTGCGCAAAGTACCGGTGCCACGCCTGACCCTGTGCGGCGGTTTCGGCAAGATCAGCAAGCTGGCTGCCGGGCACATGGACCTGCACAGCCGTCATTCCAGCATCGACCTGCCGCAACTGGCCGGCTGGGCGGCGGACATCGGCGCCGACGCTGCGCTGCAGGCATCGATCATTACTGCCAACACCAGCCAACAGGCCCTGGCACTGGCCCATGCAGCCGGCATTCCCTTGGGTGACGCGGTGTGCGCCCACGCCCTGGCCTTCGCCCGCAGCGTGGTGCCGGCGCAGGTGCAGGTGGAGGTGTTCGCCATCGATCGCCAGGGTGGCATCGTCGGCCGGGCGGGTGTGCAATGAACGGGCGCATCCTGCTGCTGGGCGGCGTCACCGAAGCCCTGGCCATCGCTCGCCGCCTGGGCCCGCAGCATGTCTACAGCCTGGCGGGCATCGGCCGGGTGCCGCAGGACCTGCAATGCCAGGTTCGGGTCGGCGGCTTTGGCGGTGCCGAAGGGCTGGCGAACTACCTGCACGATGCAGGCATCACGTTGCTGATCGATGCTACCCATCCCTATGCCGCGCAGATCAGCCGCAACGCGGCCAACGCCGCACGCTTGGCCGGTATTCCGTGCTGGGCCTTGCGCCGCCCGGCCTGGCAGACACAAGCGGGGGACGACTGGCGCGAGGTCGAGGACTGGGCGGGGTTGATCGAGGCACTCAAGCCGTTTCGCAGGCCATTGTTCACGCTGGGGCGTGAGCCGCTGCAACATCTGGACGAGATACCGCTGGAGCAGTTCTGGACCTTGCGTGCGTTGGAAACGTGCCCTGGCAACGATCGCTGCGAAGTGATTGGCGCGCGCGGGCCGTTCCATATCGAGGAGGAGCGGGCGTTGTTCCAGCGCCGCAAGATCGATGTGCTGATCAGCAAGAACAGTGGCAGCGTAGCGACCGAACCGAAGCTGGAGGTGGCGCGGGAGCTGGGGATACCTGTGCTGATCCTGAAGCGACCGGCTTTGCCGGATGTGAACCGGGCATTCGATTCGCCAGCCGACCTGGCTGCGGCGCTCGACCTGCGCGGATAACAAATTCCGTAAGCGCACCGCAGATCCCTGTGGGAGCGGGTTTACCCGCGAAGAAATCAACGCGGTGCATGGCACCGGCTTCGCCGGTGTTCGCGGGTGAACCCGCTCCCACAGGGGACGCGGCAACTTTCATGTATTTGCACAAGACAGTTGCTCCTACAGCCATTTCGGACTTTTCTTGCAAACCATGAAGTGGCCATGTGCCGCACTGCTACCTTAAACTCGGCACTCCCCCCCGGAAGGCGCTACCCATATGGAAATGCAATGGTGGATCTGGCTGGTCTTCGGCATCGCGCTGATCCTGCTCGAACTGGTCCTGCCGACGTTCTTCATCCTCTGGTTCGGCATCGGCGCCGTGCTGGTATCGCTCATTTCGCTGGCCGCCCCCAGCCTGCAACTGGACATGCAGGTGCTGCTGTGGGTGCTGATGTCGTCAGTCACCACGGCACTGTGGTTCAAGCTGTTCCGGCGCAAGCAACCCGACGTGCGCTGGACCGCCGAAAGCGTGATCGGTGAAGTGGGGCTGCTGACTGCTGGTGTATCGGAGTTTCAAAAAGGCCGTGTGCGCTTCCAGAAGCCTATCCTCGGCAACGAGGAATGGACCTGCATCGCCGATAGCGAGATCGCGGCCGGCGAGCGGGTACGCCTGACCGCCATCGAAGGGAACACCGCCCGGGTCATTCGGGCCTGAATCCGCACTAAAAGGAATTTCGCATCATGACCAGCCTCATCGTCGTCGTCGCCATCGCGCTGTTCGTCCTGATCACCGTGTTCAAGGGGGTGCGCATCGTGCCCCAGGGCGAAGAATGGGTCGTCGAGCGCCTGGGCCGCTACCAGAGCACGCTCAAGCCCGGCCTGAACATCGTCATCCCGTACATGGACGTGGTCGCCTACCGCCTGCCCACCAAGGACATCATCCTCGATGTGCAGCAGCAGGAAATCATCACCCGGGACAACGCCGTAATCGTGGCCAACGCCCTGTGCTTCGCAAAGGTGGTCGACCCACAGAAGGCCTCCTATGGCGTGCAGGACTTCTCGTTCGCCGTCACCAGCCTGACCATGACCTCGCTGCGCGCCATCGTCGGGGCCATGGACCTGGACGAAGCGCTGTCCAGCCGCGAGCAGATCAAGGCGCGCCTGCGCGAGGCGATGTCCGAGCAGACCGAAGACTGGGGTGTGACCGTACGCTCGGTGGAAATCCAGGACATCAAGCCCTCGGAAAACATGCAACTGGCCATGGAGCGCCAGGCGGCAGCCGAGCGTGAACGCAAGGCCGACGTAACCCGTGCCGAAGGAGCCAAGCAGGCGGCGATCCTGGAAGCAGAAGCACGCTTGCAGGCTGCCAGGCTGGATGCCGAAGCGCAGATCAGCCTGGCCGAGGCCTCGGCGCGGGCGATTTCGCTGGTCAAGGACGCGGTCGGCAACGAGACCGTACCGGCGATGTACCTGCTGGGCGAGCGCTATGTGGGGGCCATGGAGAACCTGGCGGGCAGCAGCAATGCCAAGGTGGTGGTGCTGCCGGCGGACCTGCAGGAGACCGTGCGAGGGTTGATGGGCCGCAACAAGGCTTGAGGGTACCTTGATCTTCATCGCCGGCAAGCCAGCTTGTATGGTTAGACTTGAAGGGAGGAGGAGGGACAAAGCCAGCTTCTGACTGTTAGCGCAGTACAGACCGTGGGAGATCTCGCCCCTCCTCCCTTTTCACCCAAGCGCCGATAAAGAATGCTTCCGGGCTCAGACCGACGAAAGACACAAGCCAGCGCCTCTGGGTGACCCTTCAAGTGCTTCAACACTATCGAGGAGAGTTGCTCATGGCAATGGTGGTTGCTGATTCAAAGCGGCTGATTGGCGTGGATGTGGCCAAAGCGGAACTGGTCATCTGGGACGATGAATCAGCAGAGCTCATAGCAATCCCCAATACCAAAGCAGCTATTAAGAAATGGCTCAAAGGCCTCTCGGGTGCGATGTCCGTGGCCATCGAGGCGACCAACATTTATCACGTTCTGTTTACGGATCTGGCCTTTGAGTTTGGGCATACGATCTACGTGGTAGATGGTTACGCCCTGAGCCATTACCGCAAAGGCGTCAACGTACGCGCTAAGACAGATGCAATTGATGCCCAGCTGTTGGCCCGCTATCTGAAGAACGAAGGACAGGACCTTACGCCTTGGGCGCCGCCACCGGCTATCTATCGACAACTTCTGAGCCTGTTTCGGCGACGTGCGGGACTGGTCCAGGCACGAACCAGCCTGTCTCAGGGATGGGCTAATGAACCGCTACTTAGAGCCGCCTTCAAGACACATCTGCGTGCGATGCAGCGGCTTGAGCTGCTGGTGGAGAAGATGATCAAGGGTCTGCTGGAAAAGGCCGGACTGATGCCTCAGGTAAAGCGCTGCATGAAGGTCGAGGGGATTGGTTTTCTAACGGCTGCACGCCTGACTGCGACGTTTCAGCGTGGCAACTTCAGCGGGGGTGATGCGTTTATCGCCTTTTTGGGTATGGATCTGAGGATTGCGCAGTCGGGGCAGAAAAAAGGGCAATCCAAGCTCACGAAGCGAGGAGACCCCGAAGCTCGACGCCTCCTTCACAACGCAGCCATGTCGGCATGCCGCACGGCAGTATGGAAATCGTACTACGAAGAGCGCCTGGCACGTGGTTTTAGCACGACAGCATCGCTTGTCATGCTCGCACGCAAATTGGCGCGAGTAGTATTTGCCCTACTGAAAAGCGGAGATGAGTATCGGTCAAAAGCCGCTTAAAAAACTTCCCTAAAACCATAGAATCTCCCACAGGTTTACCACAGGCCCTGAAATCTGTGCGGTCCCTGGACTGCCCCCAAGAAGTTGGACACCAATCCAACCCTTGGGGGATCTATGGGTAAATACACAGAGCAGTTCAAGCTCACGGCTATCACCGCTTACCTAGAGGGCAGCCGGGGCTTTCGCAAGGTGGCACAACACTTTGGCATCGATTTCAGCCTGCTTCGGCGCTGGGTTGCTGGCTACCAAGTCGATGCCAGCCTCGGCCCTCGCTCGCATGGTCGCCGCTACACCGAGGAATTCAAGCGGCGGGTGCTCAAGTACATGCTTGAGCATCGCCTGTCCCTGCGCCAAACAGCGGCGCACTTTGACCTTGGACAGTCCTCACAGATAGGCATTTGGCTGCGGCAGCACTACAGTGGCAGTCCTGAAGCCACTCTCGCCAAACAAACAAAATCAGCCGTGCCGAAGAAAATTAAGCCCATCAAGCCGACAGATACCAATGACGCAGAGAAATCTCGTGAGCAGTTGTTGAGCGAGCTCGAGTATCTGCGCATGGAGAATGATGTCCTAAAGGAGTTAAAGGCTCTGCGAGAGGAGAAGGAGCGAACACGGACGAAAAAGCCCTGATCGTCTGTAAATTCAGACATAAATATCCGCTGCCTGACCTCTTGCAGATGGTGGGGTTGGCACGCAGTACCTTTTATTACCAGATCAAGTGCCAGCAAAAGCCGGACAGGCACGCCTCGCTCAAGGAGTTGGTGCAGCGTGTCTATCACGAGGAGAAAGGGCTGTATGGCTACCGCCGCATTGCCCTTGCCATCAGGAATCAGGGGACCTTGGTCAACAAGAAGGTCATTGAACGGTTGATGGCTGAGCTTGGTTTGCAGTCCGTTGTACGCCCGAAGAAGTATCGATCCTATCGCGGCATTGTCGGCAAGGTGGCAATGAATTTGCTGGAGCGTAATTTCGTCGCGCAACGCCCCAACCAGAAGTGGGCGACCGATGTCACTGAGTTCAAAGTGGCCCAACAAAAGCTCTACCTGTCGCCCGTGATGGACTTGTACAACGGTGAGATCATCGCCTATGAAACAGCTTGCCGGCCTACTTATGGCTTGGTCGGGAACATGCTGGAAAAGGCGCTCGATGGGTTGGGTGAAAAGCCCAAGCTAGTGATCCACTCAGACCAAGGATGGCATTACCAGCAGCCCCAATACCGCCATAAGCTCGCAGCGCGCGGTGTGAAGCAGAGCATGTCTCGCAAGGGCAATTGTCTGGATAATGCAGCGATGGAAAGCTTCTTCGGCACACTGAAGTCAGAGTTCTTCTACCTGAAGCGCTTTGAAAGCGTCGAACAGCTGAAGGCGGGCCTGGAGGAGTACATCCATTACTACAACCATGACCGCATCAGGCTGAAACTCAATGGCCTGAGCCCTGTCAGCTACAGGACTCAGGCCACTGGCTAAAACTGTCCAACTTTTCGGGGGCAGTCCACCCTGTGGGAGCTGGCTTGCCGGCGATCGGGCTGCAAAGCTGCCCCTCGAAGGGCCCGGCCTGCGTCACTTCACCGCACCCCGCCATTTTTACCTATACTCCGCCTTACAATACCCACCACGATTCCTGACCGGATCTCTCCATGCCCCCACGTCGGCACATCGCCTGGATAGCCTGCCTTGCAGTGCTGTTCAACCTGCTGGCCATGCCGCTGTCTTCCGCCGCGCCCAAGGGCCCGGCCGAGCAGCTGCTGTGGGGGGCCTTCTGTTCCAGCATGGCCAACAAGGCCAAGGTCGACGTCCAGGCCCTGGCCAAGATCGACCTCGGCCCGCAAAGCGACGACAGCGCCAGCATGATGAATTGCTGGTGCTGCTCCGGTGCCGCGCCACTGCTGGCCTTGCCCGGCTACCCGCCGCAGCTGCACAACCCGCCGATACTGCTGGCCGGCCTGCTGCCGCCACCCGCCGACTACCACGCCACGCCGCGCCAACTCTGGCCGGCGCTCAACCCCCGTGCCTCTCCGCTGGCCTGAGTTCATCACGCTGTCTGCCTGAACCTGAACAGAAACGGAGATTCACCATGCTCAAGCACGCCCTCGTCATGGCCGCCCTGTTGCTGCCCGGCGCCTTTGCCAATGCCCACGAATACAGCGTGGGTGACCTGCACATCGCCCACCCCTGGTCACTGCAGCTGCCCCCCAACGCCCCCAACGTCGCGGCGTATTTCGTGGTGCACAACAATGGCCAGGCCGACGACCGCCTGCTCGGTGTCGACAGCCCCATCAGCGATGACGCACAACTGCACGAGCATGCCATGAGCGCCAGCGGTGCCATGAAGATGCAGCAGGTGCCCAGCGTGGTGGTACCCGCAGGCAAGGACCTGACCTTCGCCCCCAGCGCCTACCATGTGATGCTGATGCAGCCCAAGGACCGCAGCCTGCTCAGCGACGGCAAGCGCTTCCCGTTGACCCTGCACTTCGAAAAGGCCGGCGATATCACCGTCGATGTGGCCGTGCAGAAGCAGGCGCCGACGGACCAGCCGCAAGCCCACGAACACGCGCACTGATCACCCGCTGAAAGGCACTCGTCATGAGCCTGCCGCGCAACAGCATCAGCCGTACCACCCGCCCTGACCGCAGGCGCGCCGGTGGCGGATGGCTGAGCCTGTTCGCCATGTGGATGATCTTCATCGGCCCGCTGATTTCCCAGTCGATGCCGATGGACCACCACGCCGGCATGAGCATGCCGATGGACATGCCGATGGCCACCGCCCATCAGCATGGCGGCGACGCCCATCACGGCCAGGCTGGCGATGGCCAGCTGCATGTGATGTGGGAAAAGTGCGGTTACTGCAGCCTGTTGTTCAACTGCCCGGCCCTGCCCCAGGCCCTCAGCCCGCTCAGTGCCAGCAGCGTCGTACCCACCACCCACCTGTTCGCACCCACGCGCCAGGGCCATGCCCGGCAGGCTGTATTCCCCGGCGCGCGCAGCCGCGCCCCACCTTCCTCGATCAACGTCTGAACCCACATTTTTCGCGCACGAAGCCAGGAGGCTTCGCGCTGACTCATGACTGATCGACTGGAATCATTATGTCTGGCTGCACCCCTGTTTTTGCCTTGTCCCTGCGTGGGACCATCGCCGCCGTGTGCGGCTCGCTGCTCGCGCCCGTGGCCATGGCCGCCGACCCAGGCCATGAAGGCCATACACACGACGCCCCCGAGCTGAGCCCGACGGTGATCACCGCCGTGGCCCCGAGCTCGCCGCTGACCGTGGTCACCAACCCGAAAGACCCGCGCCAGCCGGTGCCGGCCAGCGACGGCGCCGACTACCTGAAGACTATCCCCGGCTTCTCGGCCATCCGCGCTGGCGGCACCAACGGCGACCCGGTACTGCGCGGCATGTTCGGCTCGCGCCTGAACATCCTCACCAATGGCGGCCTGATGCTGGGCGCCTGCCCCAACCGCATGGACGCCCCCACGTCGTACATTTCGCCGGAAACCTACGACCGCCTGACCGTGATCAAAGGCCCGCAAAGCGTGATCTGGGGCCCGGGCGGCTCGGCGGGCACCATCCTCTTCGAGCGCGAGCCGGAGAAGTTCGGCACCCTCGGCAGCCGGGTCAACGCCAGCCTGCTGGCCGGCTCCAACGGCCGCTTCGACAAGGTGCTGGACACCGCCGCCGGCAACGACCAAGCCTACGCCCGCTTCGTCGGCAACCAGTCGCGCTCGGACGACTACCATGACGGCGATGACAACACCGTGCCGTCACGCTGGGACAAGTGGAATGGCGATGTCGCCCTCGGCTGGACCCCCGACCAGGACACCCTGCTGGAACTCACCGCCGGCAAGGGCGATGGTGAGGCCCGCTATGCCGGGCGTGGCATGGACGGCTCGCAGTTCAAGCGCGAAAGCCTGGGCCTGCGTTTCGAAAAATCCAACCTCGGCGAGGTGCTCGACAAGGTCGAGGCGCAGGTCTACTACAACTACGCCGACCACGTGATGGACAACTACAGCCTGCGCACGCCTTCGGGCAGCGGCATGATGGGCATGCCGATGGTCAGCAACGTCGACCGTCGCACCATGGGCGCACGCATCAAGGCCACTTGGCGCTGGGCCGATGTGCAACTGATCGGCGGCATCGACGCGCAGACCAACGAACATCGCAAACGCGGCGGCATGGGTGTGGACGCGCACAAAGGCCAGGCCTGGACCAAGGACGCCGACTTCCACAACTACGGTGCCTTCGGCGAGCTGACCTGGTACGTCAGCGGTGAGGACCGCATGATTACCGGTGCCCGCCTGGACCGCGCCTCCGCCCGCGACTTCCGCGCAACCAGCGCCACCAACGGCGACACCCGCGCCGATACCCTGCCCAGCGGTTTCGTCCGCTACGAGCACGACCTGGCAGCCATCCCGGCCACCACGTACATCGGCCTTGGTCATGCCCAGCGTTTCCCCGACTACTGGGAGCTGTTCTCGCCCAAGCTGGCACCACCCGGTGCGGCCAATGCTTTCGACGGTATCAAACCAGAGAAGACCACCCAACTCGACTTCGGTGTCCAGTACCGCGACGAGCGCATGGAAGCCTGGGCGTCTGGCTACATCGGGCAGATCCGCGACTACATCCTGTTCGACTACCAGGCAATGAGCTCCCAGGCTCGCAACATCGACGCCCGCATCATGGGCGGCGAACTGGGCGCGGCCTACCAGCTGACGGAAAACTGGAAGGCCGACGCCACGCTGGCCTACGCCTGGGGCAAGAACAGCAGTGACGGCACAGCACTGCCGCAAATGCCGCCTCTGGAAAGCCGCCTGGGCCTGACCTACAGCCGCGATGTGTGGAGCGTCGGCGCACTGTGGCGGTTGGTGGCGGCGCAGAACCGCATCGCCGAGAACCAGGGCAACGTGGTCGGCAAGGACTACGACAACAGCGCCGGCTTCGGCGTGTTCTCGCTCAATGGTGCCTACAAGGTGAGCAACCACCTCAAGCTCAGCGCGGGGGTCGACAACCTGTTCGACAAGACCTACGCCGAGCACTTGAACCTGGCCGGGAACGCCGGGTTCGGCTACCCGGCTAGCGATCCACAGCCGGTCAACGAGCCAGGCAGGACCTTCTGGACCAAGGTCGACTTCAGCTTCTGACAACAACAACGGGCGCGGCGCAGGTCGCGCCCATCTGCTGGTCAAACAGGAGGTTCCCATGAGAGGAACACGCATCAACTTCTACAACCTGGCCTGGCGTTGGCACTTCTATGCGGGGCTGTTCGTGGCCCCGTTCATGATCCTGCTGGCAATTACCGGGATCATCTACCTGTTCAAGCCGCAGCTCGACCCGCTGCTGTACCGCGAGCTGATGGTGGTCGAAGCCGGCCACCACCGACAGGGCGCGGACACGATGCTGGCCGAAGTGCGCAAGGCCTACCCCGAAGGCCACGTTGGCCAGTACCTGCCGCCGCTGGACGCCGAACGCAGCGCACAATTCGTGGTGCATGACGCCGGGCGCGAACTGAACGTTTTCGTCGACCCCTACAGCGGCAAAGTCCTCGGCGAACAGGATGGCAAGCAGAACCTGCAGGCCATCGCCCGCGCCCTGCATGGCGAACTGATGGTCGGCACGGTCGGTGACCGTCTGGTAGAACTGGCCGCGGGCTGGGGCATCGTGCTGGTGGTGTCGGGCCTGTACTTGTGGTGGCCACGCGGGCGCAATGGCGCTGGCGTGCTGTGGCCACGGCTCTCGGCACGCGGCCGAATGTTCTGGCGCGACCTGCATGCGGTAACCGGCTTCTGGGGCTCGGCCTTGTTGCTGCTGATGCTGCTCAGCGGCATGACCTGGACCGGCCTGTGGGGCAAGCAGTACGCCGACTTGTGGAACCGCTTTCCGGCGGCCATGTGGAACGACGTACCCAAGTCGGACCAGCAGGCGGGTGAACTCAACAGCGCGCACCGCCAGACCGTGCCCTGGGCGATGGAAAACACGCCGATGCCACAGTCCGGTGCACACGCCGAACATGCCGGGCATCACATGACGTCGAGCGCGCCGGCAGCGCCACAGATAAGCCTGCAGCAGGTCGAAGACATCGCTACCGCGCGCCAGGTCGAGCCGGGTTACAGCATTACCGCGCCGACTACGGCCGATGGCGTGTTCACCATCGCCGTATTCGCCGACGACCCGCGCAACGACGCCACCCTGCATGTCGACCAGTACACCGGCAAGGTGCTGGCCGATGTGCGCTGGCAGGACTACAGCCCGGTCGCCCGTGCCACCGAGCTTGGTGTGATGCTGCATGAAGGCAAGATGTTCGGGGCGTTCAACCAGATCATCATCCTGCTGGTGTGCCTGATGATCTTGCTGGGCTCGGTGAGCGGGCTGGTGATGTGGTGGAAGCGCAGGCCGGCCGGCGGGCTGGGTGTGCCGCCGCTGCGCCATGACTTGCCGCGCTGGAAGGTAGCGGTGGGGGTGATGCTGGTGCTGGGGTTGATGTTCCCGCTGGTGGGGGTGTCGATGGTGGTGATGTGGCTGGTGGATAGCTTGGTGGTGAGGCGCGGCCGAGTGCTGGTCAGCGCTTGAGCCTTGCTTCGTCTGTGCCGGCCCTTTCGCGGGTAAACCCGCTCCTACAGTTTCTGCGCCAGCGCGGTCCCTGTGGGAGCAGGCAAGCCCGCGAAGAGGCCGGCACAGGCACAACACTGCTACCCAAAAGTCGAGTCGATCTGTCGCGCCCCGAACTGGAACGCGCGTGTTAGCCTAGCCGGCTACCTCTGACAAGACGACCGACCGTCCAACGGAATGCAGCCTATGACGCAAACCTCACCCACAGCGCCAGATGAACAGCATCTGCAGCGCAACCTGACCAACCGCCACATCCAGCTGATCGCCATTGGCGGCGCAATCGGTACCGGCCTGTTCATGGGCTCGGGCAAGACCATCAGCCTGGCCGGGCCGTCGATCATCTTCGTCTACATGATCATCGGCTTCATGCTGTTCTTCGTCATGCGCGCCATGGGCGAACTGCTGCTGTCGAACCTCAACTACAAGTCGTTCATCGATTTTTCCGCAGACCTGCTCGGCCCCTGGGCAGGCTACTTCACCGGCTGGACCTACTGGTTCTGCTGGGTGGTCACCGGCATCGCCGACGTGGTCGCGATCGCGGCCTATACGCAGTTCTGGTTCCCCGAACTGCCGCAGTGGATACCGGCGCTGACCTGCGTAGGGCTGCTGCTGTCGCTGAACCTGGTGACGGTGAAGATGTTCGGTGAAATGGAGTTCTGGTTCGCCCTGATCAAGATCGTCGCCATCATCGGCCTGGTCGCCACCGGCCTGTACATGGTCATCACCGGCTTCACCTCGCCCAGCGGGCGCACCGCGCAACTGGCCAACCTGTGGAATGACGGCGGCATGTTCCCCAATGGCCTGATGGGCTTCTTCGCTGGCTTCCAGATCGCCGTGTTCGCTTTCGTCGGCATCGAGTTGGTGGGTACAACCGCCGCCGAAGCGAAGAACCCGGAGCGCACCCTGCCGCGGGCGATCAACTCGATCCCGGTACGCATCATCGTGTTCTATGTGCTGGCGCTGATCGCGATCATGGCCGTGACCCCATGGCGCGACGTAGTGCCGGGCAAGAGCCCGTTCGTGGAGTTGTTCGTGCTGGCCGGCCTGCCGGCGGCGGCGAGCATCATCAACTTCGTGGTGCTGACCTCGGCGGCCTCCTCTGCCAACAGCGGCGTTTTCTCCACCAGCCGCATGCTCTACGGCCTGAGCCAGGAGGGTGACGCACCCAAGGCATTCGAGAAACTGTCGAGCCGCTCGGTACCTGCCAACGGCTTGTACTTCTCCTGCACCTGCCTGCTGCTGGGCGCAGTGCTGATCTACCTGGTGCCGAACGTGGTCGAGGCATTCACCCTGGTCACCACCGTTTCGGCGGTGCTGTTCATGTTCGTCTGGACACTGATCCTGCTGTCGTACCTGAACTACCGCAAACACCGCGCGGCGTTGCACCAGGCCTCGAAGTACAAGATGCCGGGCGGGCGCTTCATGTGCTACGTGTGCCTGGTGTTCTTTGCTTTCATCCTGGTGTTGCTGAGCCTGGAGGACGATACCCGCGCGGCGTTGCTGGTGACGCCGATCTGGTTCGTGCTGCTGGCGGTGACCTATCAGGGGGTGCGTAGCAAGCGCCATCCGCGCACGGCAGTGCGTAACGGCTGATGACCCTGGGGGCTGCTCTGCAGCCCCAATCCTGTGCACACAAATCCATCAGGCACCAACCTGGATCCAACCAACGCCCCAACACCTCGCACAACCCCTCTATTGCGCACCTTCCGCCGTTAGGCACACCCCTTGCAACACCCCTCCCCGCTTGCCCAACACATAAAAACTCAGCGGAGAGAGCACATGAAGCGACGCAGTCTGATCAAGGCCTTCACCCTTAGCGCATCGATTGCCGCGATGGGCCTGAGTTGGAGCATCCAGGCCGCCGAAACCATCAAGGTCGGCATCCTGCATTCGCTGTCGGGGACCATGGCCATTTCCGAGACTTCGCTCAAGGACATGGCGCTGATGACCATCGAGCAGATCAACGCCAAGGGCGGCGTGAACGGCAAGCTGCTCGAGCCGGTGGTGGTCGACCCGGCCTCCAACTGGCCGCTGTTCGCCGAAAAGAGCCGACAGCTGCTGACCCAGGACAAGGTGGCAGTGGTGTTCGGCTGCTGGACCTCGGTGTCGCGCAAATCGGTGCTGCCAGTGTTCGAGGAACTGAACGGCCTTCTGTTCTACCCGGTGCAGTACGAGGGTGAAGAGATGTCGCCGAACGTGTTCTACACCGGCGCCGCGCCCAACCAGCAGGCGATCCCGGCCGTGGAGTACCTGATGAGCGAGGACGGCGGCAGCGCCAAGCGCTTCTTCCTGCTGGGCACCGACTACGTCTACCCGCGCACCACCAACAAGATCTTGCGCGCCTTCCTGCACAGCAAGGGTGTGGCCGACAAGGACATCGAAGAGGTGTACACGCCGTTCGGCCACAGCGATTACCAGACCATCGTCGCCAACATCAAGAAGTTCTCTGCTGGCGGCAAGACAGCCGTCATTTCCACCGTCAACGGCGATTCCAATGTGCCGTTCTACAAGGAGCTGGCCAACCAGGGCCTGAAGGCCACCGATGTGCCAGTGGTGGCCTTCTCGGTGGGCGAGGAAGAACTGCGCGGCATCGACACCAAGCCGCTGGTGGGCCATCTGGCGGCGTGGAACTACTTCGAGTCTGTGGATAACCCGGTCAACCAGAAGTTCGTCGCCGACTGGAAGGCCTATGCCAAGGCCAAGGGCCTACCAGGCGCCGACAAGGCGGTGACCAACGACCCGATGGAGGCCACCTACGTGGGCATCCACATGTGGGCGCAGGCGGTGGAAAAAGCCAAGTCCACCGATGTCGACAAAGTACGCGAGGCGCTGGCCGGGCAAAGTTTCGAGGCGCCGTCCGGCTTCACCCTGACCATGGACAAGACCAACCACCACCTGCACAAGCCGGTGATGATCGGCGAGATCCAGGATGACGGGCAGTTCAGCGTGGTGTGGGAGACCGAGCAACCGCTGCGGGCGCAGCCATGGAGCCCGTTTATTCCCGGCAACGACAAGCGCCCTGATTACGCCGTGAAAGGTAACTGAGAGCCGTTAGGGCCGCCTTGCGGCCCATTCGCGGGTGAACCCGCTCCCACAGGTTCGGTGCCAGGTTCGAAACCTGTGCGGTCCCTGTGGGAGCGGGTTTACCCGCGAAGAATCCACCGCTGTATTCCAGGATTGCTCGCATGCTTAGACTCCTGCTAACTCTTCTCCTGCTGATGCCCTTGGCAACCCAGGCCAGCGAGGGCGAATTCTTCCTCGCTGCCAAGCCCGCCGAGCAAGCCCGCCTGCTCGAAGGCTGGGCTGCACAACCCGATACCGCGCGCCTGGCGCTGCTGGACAACCTGCGCCAGGGCCGCATCGCCGCCGACGACACGCGCAAGGTACGCCTGAACAACCGCCTGCGCGGCCTGATCGACAATGCCCTGGCCAGTCACCAGTTGCTCAGCGACAACAGCGACATCCGCCTGGCCGCTGCCCAACAACTTCAGAAAAGCGCGCAACCGGCGCAAATGGCTTTCCTCGACCGGCGCTTCGCCAGCGAACCGGATGCCGCCGTGCATGCCGCCCTCGGCTTGGCCCTGGCCAACCTGCAGCTGGGCGCCAGCGAACCGGCAGTACGCCTGGCCGCCGTTCGCCTGCTCGGCGAAACCGGTGACCCGCTGGCCCGCACCCGCCTCGAAGCCTTGCTGCAACCCAACGCGGAAACCGACCCGGGCGTGCGCACCGCCGCCGAAACCAGCCTGGCCCAGGTGCAGCGCAAGCTGCTGGCCGGCGAACTGCTCGGCCAGGCCTTCAGCGGCCTGTCGCTGGGCTCGATCCTGCTGCTGGCAGCCCTTGGCCTGGCCATCACCTTCGGCCTGCTCGGGGTGATCAACATGGCCCACGGCGAAATGCTGATGCTCGGCGCCTATAGCACCTACATGGTCCAGGTACTGCTGCAGCGCTACGCCCCCGGCGCCATCGAGTTCTACCCGCTGATCGCTCTGCCAGTGGCGTTCGCCATCAGTGCCGGCGTCGGCATGGCATTGGAGCGCACGGTAATCCGCCACCTGTATGGCCGCCCACTGGAAACCCTGCTGGCGACCTGGGGCATCAGCCTGATCCTGATCCAGGCCATCCGCCTGCTGTTCGGCGCGCAGAACGTGGAAGTCAGCAACCCGGCCTGGCTGTCGGGGGGCATCCAGCTGCTGCCCAACCTGGTACTGCCATACAACCGCTTGGTGATCATCGGCTTCGCCCTGGCCGTGGTACTGCTCACCTGGCTGCTGCTCAACCGCACGCGGCTGGGCTTGAACGTGCGCGCGGTCACCCAGAACCGCAACATGGCCGCCTGCTGCGGCGTATCCACCGGGCGCGTCGACATGCTCGCCTTCGGCCTCGGCTCGGGCATCGCCGGACTTGGTGGCGTGGCCCTGAGCCAGGTCGGCAACGTCGGCCCGGACCTGGGCCAGAGCTACATCATCGACTCGTTCCTGGTGGTGGTGCTCGGCGGCGTCGGCCAATTGGCCGGCAGCCTGTGGGCAGCCTTCGGCCTTGGCATCGCCAACAAGCTGCTGGAGCCGCAGATCGGCGCCGTGCTCGGCAAGATCCTCATCCTTGCGTTGATCATTCTGTTCATCCAGAAGCGCCCGCAAGGCCTGTTCGCCCTCAAGGGACGGGTAATCGACTGATGAACCAGCCACTGCTTGTTACCGCTACGCAAAAGGCCGGGCCACGCCTGACCCTGGCCATCGGCGCCGTCGTCGTCCTGTTGCTGGTGGCCCTGCCGCTGCTGTCGCTGCTGCCGGCGGACCATGCCCTGCAAGTGTCGGCCTACACCCTGACCCTGGTCGGCAAGATCCTCTGCTACGCCATCGTCGCGCTGGCCCTGGACCTGGTCTGGGGCTACGCCGGGCTGCTGTCGCTGGGCCACGGGCTGTTCTTCGCCCTCGGTGGCTACGCCATGGGCATGTACCTGATGCGCCAGGCCGCCGGTGACGGCCTGCCAGGGTTCATGACCTTCCTGTCGTGGAGCGAGCTGCCGTGGTACTGGGCTGGCACCCAGCATTTCGCCTGGGCCTTGTGCCTGGTGGTGCTGGCGCCCGGGCTGCTGGCGCTGGTGTTCGGCTGGTTCGCCTTCCGCTCGCGGATCAAGGGCGTGTACTTCTCGATCATGACCCAGGCGCTGACCTTCGCCGGCATGTTGCTGTTCTTCCGCAACGAAACCGGCTTTGGCGGCAACAACGGCTTTACCAGCTTCCGCACCATCCTTGGCTTCGACATCGCCGCCCAAGGCACCCGCGCAATGCTGTTCCTGCTCACCGTCGGCCTGCTGCTGGCCAGCCTGTACCTGTGCAGGTGCCTGACCCGCAGCAAGTTCGGCCGCCTGCTCACCGCCGTGCGCGACGCCGAGAACCGCCTGATGTTCTGTGGCTACGACCCACGCGGCTTCAAGTTACTGGTGTGGGTGCTCAGCGCCGTACTTTGCGGCCTGGCCGGTGCGCTGTACGTACCGCAGGTGGGCATCATCAACCCCAGCGAGATGTCGCCGACCAACTCCATCGAAGCCGCCGTGTGGGTGGCCCTGGGCGGGCGCGGCACCTTGATCGGCCCGCTGCTCGGCGCCGGCCTGGTCAATGGCATGAAAAGCTGGTTCACCGTGGCCTTCCCGGAGTTCTGGCTGTTCTTCCTCGGCGCGTTGTTCATCCTCGTCACCCTGTACCTGCCCAAGGGCGTGGTCGGCCTGTTGAAGAAAAGGAGCCAGCCATGAGAGGCGTGCCCCCGGTACACCCGGAATTCATGCTCGAACCGGTGTTCGACAACCTCGGCGCCAGCCGCGACGCCATCGGCCTGGGCCACAGCCGCAAGGCCGGCCTCGATACCCGCCATGGCACGGTGCTGAGCCTGGAAGACATCAGCGTCAGCTTCGATGGCTTCAAGGCGCTGAACGCGCTGAACCTGTACATCGGCGTGGGCGAGCTGCGCTGCATCATCGGCCCCAACGGGGCCGGCAAGACCACGATGATGGATGTGATCACCGGCAAGACCCGGCCCGACAACGGTACGGCCTATTTCGGTGACACCCTCGACCTGACCCGCATGAGCGAATACCAGATTGCCCAGGCCGGCATAGGCCGCAAGTTCCAGAAGCCCACGGTGTTCGAGGCGCTGACGGTGTTCGAAAACCTGGAGCTGGCGTTGAAGACCGACAAGTCGGTATGGGCCAGCCTGGCAGCGCGCCTGGGTGGTGAACAGCGCCAGCGCATCGAGGAGGTGCTGGGCACCTTGCGCCTGCTGCCGCTGGCCCAGCGCCAGGCGGGCTTGCTGTCGCATGGCCAGAAGCAGTTCCTGGAGATCGGCATGCTGCTGGTGCAGGAGCCGCAACTGCTGTTGCTGGACGAGCCGGTGGCGGGCATGACCGATGCCGAGACCGAGTTCACCGCCGAGCTGTTCAAGGGGCTGGCTGGCAAGCATTCGCTGATGGTGGTGGAGCACGACATGGGGTTTGTCGGCAGCATTGCCGACCATGTGACCGTGCTGCACCAGGGCAGCGTGCTGGCGGAAGGGTCGCTGGAGCAGGTGCAGGCGGATGAGCGGGTGGTCGAGGTGTATCTGGGCCGCTAGACATTGAAACCTGTGCCGGCCTCTTCGCGGGTAAACCCGCTCCCACACAGGCCTGAAGAGCTGCGCGGTCCTTGTGGGAGCGGGTTTACCCGCGAAAGGGCCGGCACAGGCACAGCAACAATTTCAGGAATACACACATGCTCAAGATCGACACCCTGCACCAGTATTACGGCGGCAGCCACATCCTCCGGGGCCTGTCCTTCGAGGCCAAGGTTGGCGAAGTCACCTGCCTGCTGGGCCGCAACGGCGTGGGCAAGACCACCCTGCTGCGCTGCCTGATGGGGCTGGTACCCGCTCGCGACGGCAGCATCGAATGGGAAGGCAAGCCGATCACCAGCCTCAAGCCCCAGCAACGGGTCCACGCCGGCATCGCCTACGTGCCCCAGGGCCGCGAGATCTTCCCCCGCCTCACTGTCGAGGAAAACCTGCTGATGGGCCTGTCGCGCTTTCCCGCCCGTGAAGCGCGCGAAGTACCATCCTTCATCTACGAACTGTTTCCCGTGCTGGAACAGATGAAGCAACGCCGTGGCGGTGACCTGTCCGGCGGCCAGCAGCAACAGCTGGCCATCGGCCGCGCCCTGGCCAGCCGCCCGCGGCTGCTAATCCTCGACGAGCCCACCGAGGGCATCCAGCCTTCGGTGATCAAGGAGATAGGCGCAGTCATCCGCCGCCTGGCCGAGCGTGGCGACATGGCAATCCTGCTGGTGGAGCAGTTCTACGACTTCGCCGAGGAGCTGGCCGACCAGTACCTGGTGATGGCCCGTGGCGAGATCATCCAGCGGGGCCGCGGCGAAAACATGCAGGCCGAAGGTGTGCGCGGGCTGGTAACCATTTAATCTGCAAGCAACGACCCTGCGAGACGCTGTCATGAGTCATGAAATCCGCGACGCCCTGCCTTCCGACGTGCCGGGCATCCTCGACATCTACAACGACGCGGTGCGCAACACCACGGCGATCTGGAACGAAACCCCGGTGGACCTGGCCAACCGCCTGGCCTGGTTTGCCGCACGTGCGCAGCAGGGTTACCCGATCCTGGTGGCGGTGGATGAGAGCGGTGTGCTGGGCTATGCGTCGTTTGGCGACTGGCGGCCGTTCGAGGGCTTTCGCCTTACCGTTGAGCATTCGGTGTATATCCGCGGCGACCAGCGAGGCAAGGGGCTGGGGCCGGTGCTGATGGCAGCGCTGGTCGAGCGTGCGCGCGCGTGTGGCAAGCATGTGATGGTGGCGGCCATCGAGAGCGGCAATGCAGCGTCGGTGCGCCTGCACGAGCGGCTGGGCTTCGTGGTGACCGGGCAGATGCCGCAGGTGGGGGTGAAGTTTGGCCGGTGGCTGGACTTGACCTTCATGCAGCTGGTGCTGAACCCGGGGGCAGAACCAAGCTGAATTTGATTTTGCCTGTACTGGCCTCTTCGCGGATAAACCCGCTCCCACAGGTACTGCACACATCTCAGGAATCGTGCGATCCCTGTGGGAGCGGGTTCACCCGCGAAGAGGCCGGGCCTGCAAACCTCACATCTGGATAAACCTGCCCAACCGCTGCCTCAGCATGCTGTTCTCGCTGCGCAGCTGCTGCACTTCCTGCAATAACTCCAGCGCCAGCGCCACACCTTCCCACTCCAGTTCCAGCTCCTGATGCAGCTTCGCCGCGCGTTTGGCCAGCAACGGCGCCTGATCGTCGAACAACCAGTCCTCCGGCGTTCGCCCGGAAGGTTCGACAATGCCGTGCTCGACGATTTCGATCACGCAGTCAGCCGTGAGATCGGCCTCCTGACACAAGGTACGCATGTCCAGTTGAACGATCAGGGTGCTGCTCATGATCACTTACTCCATTGTGTCCTCGGGTTGAACGCAGCCTTCTCGGAAAGCTTGGTCCACAGTTCGCGGGCAGACTCGTCGGATGCTGGTGGCATGACCACTTTCAGTTGCGCGTAAAGGTTGCCACGCTCGCCACTCTTGTTGGCCAGGCCCTTGCCCGGTACGCGCAGGCGCTGGCCGCTCTGGCTGTCGGGGCGGATGGTGAGGTTGATCTTGCCGTCCAGGGTCGGCACGGCCACCTTGGCGCCCAGTGCTGCCTCCCACGGTGCCAGCGGCACGGTGATGATCAGGTCATGACCTTCGACATCGAACAGCGGGTGCGGTGCCATGCGAATGGTCAGGAACAGGTCGCCATTGGCCCCGCCACCACTACCCGGCGCACCCTGGCCCTTTAGGCGGATACGCTCGCCGTCGGTCACACCGGCCGGGATCTTCACGTTGAGGGTCTTGGTAGTGAAGCCGGTGCGCTGGCCCATGGCATTGGTCTGCGGCACCTGGAAGCTGATCTGCTTGGACTCCTTGCTCAGGGTCTCTTCAAGGAATACCGCCAGTTCTAGCTCCACGTCCTGCCCCCGCCTGCCAGCGCTGCGTTGCTGCTGCCGGGCACCACCGAACGGGTTGCCCCCCCGGCCACCAAAGATCGAGCTGAAAAAGTCGGAGAAATCGCCGCCTTCGAAGCCGCCACCACCGCCACGGTTCTCCCAGCCCGGTGGCGCCTGGAACGGCCGGCCATGCTGGCCACCGTACTTGCGAATTTCATCGTACTCGGCACGTTTCTGCGCGTCGCCCAGCACTTCGTAGGCCTCGTTGGCCTCCTTGAATTTTTCCTCGGCGTCGCGCTCCTTGCTGACATCGGGGTGATACTTGCGCGCCAGCTTGCGGTACGCGGCCTTGATCGCCTTTTCGTCCGCCGCGGGCTCTACGCCGAGTATCTTGTAATAGTCTTTGAAGTCCATCTATGGATCACCAATGTGAATGTGCGTGTTGCAAGAGAAGATAGGGGTCAAGCATAGCCTTTCAAGACCACCTTGGGGTTGCTCCATGGCAGACGATCGGTCTTGATTCTGTAGCCAACTGGCATACACTGCGCGGCCGTTTTGCCTCCGGAAGCTCATTCCCCATGTCTGACGTATCCCCGGCCCGCGCCCTGGGCATCGACTTTGGCACCTCCAACTCCACGGTCGGCTGGCACCGCCCAGGCGCCGAGTCGCTGATTGCCCTGGAAGACGGCAAGATCACGTTGCCCTCGGTGGTGTTCTTCAACATCGAGGAGCGTCGCCCGGTATATGGCCGCCTGGCACTGCACGAGTACCTGGAAGGCTACGAAGGCCGCCTGATGCGTTCGCTGAAAAGCCTGCTGGGCTCCAAGCTGATCAAGCACGATACCAGCGTGCTGGGCAGCGCCCTGCCGTTCAAGGACCTGCTGGGCATGTTCATCGGCGAGCTGAAAAAACGCGCAGAGGCCGCTGCTGGGCGGGAGTTCGAGCAGGTGGTGCTGGGCCGTCCGGTGTTCTTCGTCGACGAAGACCCTGCCGCCGACCAGGAGGCCGAGGACACCCTGGCCGAAGTGGCGCGCAAGATCGGCTTCAAGGATGTGTCCTTCCAGTACGAGCCGATTGCCGCGGCCTTCGACTACGAGTCGAGCATTAGCCGCGAAGAGCTGGTGCTGATCGTCGACATCGGCGGTGGTACCTCGGACTTCACCCTGATCCGCCTGTCGCCCGAGCGCCACCTGGTCGCCGAGCGCCAGAGCGACATCCTCGCCACCGGCGGTGTGCACATTGGCGGTACCGACTTCGACAAGCAGCTGAGCCTGCAGGGCGTGATGCCGCTGTTCGGCTACGGCAGCCGCATGAAGAGCGGCGCGCTGATGCCGACCAGCTATCACCTCAATCTCGCCACCTGGCACACCATCAACGCCCTGTACTCGCAGAAGTCGCAGCTGGCGCTGGGCAGCATGCGCTATGACATCGAGGACACGTTGGGCATCGACCGCCTGTTCAAACTGATCGAAGAGCGTGCCGGCCACTGGTTGGCGATGGAAGTGGAGGCCAGCAAGATCGAGCTGACCGAACAGCAGAGCCGCCACGTCGACCTAGGCCGCATCGAGCGCGATCTGGGCGTGGACCTGTCCCGAGCGCTGTTCGAGGGGGCTATCGAAGGGTTGCTGGAACGGGTGCGTGGTAGCGTGAGCGAACTGCTGGCCAAGGCTGGAGTGAGCGAGACCCAGGTCGATACGGTGTTCTTCACCGGCGGTTCCAGCGGGATTCCGGCGCTGCGCAACAGCGTGTCGGCGATGCTGCCGAATGCGCGGCATGTGGAAGGCAACATCTTTGGCAGCATTGGTAGCGGGTTGGCCATCGAGGCGCGCAAGCGCTACGGCGTAGCCTGAGCCATCCCTTTCACCTGTGCCGACCTCTTCGCGGGTAAACCCGCTCCCACAGGGTCCCCGCAAGTCTTGAGAGAAGTGGCATACCTGTGGGAGCGGGTTTACCCGCGAAGAGGCCGGTACTGGTCAATCAAAGAATCAGACCAGTTCGGCCCGCTTCAGCTCACTCTTCAGGTAGGCATAGTAGATCGGCCCCGCCACCACCCCCGGCAGCCCGAATGCCGCTTCGAACACCAGCATCGCCAGCAGCAGCTCCCAAGACTTGGCACTGATCTGCCCGCCCACGATCCGCGCGTTGAGGAAGTACTCGACCTTGTGGATGACGATCAGGTAACCCAGCGCCGCCGCCGCCACCCAGATCGACAGCGACAGGCCGACGATAGTGATCAGGGTATTCGACATCAGGTTGCCGATCACCGGCAGCAGGCCCAGCAGGAAGGTCAGCACGATCAGCGTCTTGGTCAGCGGCAGGTGCACGTCGAACATCGGCAGCACCACGGCCAGGAAGATGCCCGTGAACGTAGTGTTGAGCAGCGAAATCTTGATCTGCGCGAAGACGATGTTGCGAAACGCCTTCACCAGCAGGCTCAGGCGCTCGAACAGCGCCGCTGCCAGCGGCTTGCGCCGGGATATGTCGGGGATGCGCTGCAAGGCGACGATGGCACCGAGGATCATGCCGATCAACAAGGTGACGAACATGTGCGCCATACCCTTGCCCACCAGTTGCAGGTCGCTCAGGTGGCTCTTGATCCAGTCACCGATGGCCACCTTGAACTCCGCCGCACTGGCCGGCAGGTAGCCTTCGATGAACGGCGGCAGCTGGCTACGGGCGCGCTCCACCAAGGCCATGAACTTGTCCAGCGAGGCCCCGGGGTTTTCCGCCTCGTGCAGCAAAAAGCTGAAAGCACCGGCAAACAGCAGGGTCAGGGTGCTGACCACCAGCGTGCCGAGCAGCGCTACAGCCAGCCAGCGGGCGCGCTGCCCGGCAATCAGCGGCTGCAGCCGCGGCGTGAGCATGTTGACCAGCTCGAACACCAGCAGGCCGGCCAGCAGGCTTGGCAGCAATTTCAGGGGCAACGCCAGCAACAGGCCGGCAAATACGATGATCCAGCTGGCCAGGGTGACCTGGCGGGGGGTGAAGGTCATACAGCCTCAACGGCAGACAACGGGAAAGACCCGCAGTCTGCCAGCCTTACGTCTGCAGGCATAGGCGCAGGTCATTTCTTCTTCAGGCAGTCGCTCATGAACGCTTTGCGTTCGTCACCCTTGAGGGCCTTGGTGGTGGCGTCGGCGTTGCAGGTTTTCATCTTCTCTTGCTGGGTTTGTGGCACATCCTTCTTCAGGCAGGTGCTCATGAAGGCTTTGCGCTCATCGCCCTTGAGGGCCTTGGCGGTGGCGTCGGCGTTGCAGGTTTTCATCTTTTCCTGCTGCGCGGTATTGGCGGCGAAGCCTTGTGCGCTGAACAACACCGCCAATACCAGTAAGGGGATTTGCAGCACTTTCATGGAGTATCTCCTTGGCTCCGCGCCCGATGCACGGGGATCGAGCTGAGTGTAGCCAAGAATTCTCAACGCCCTGCCCGTGCCTGGCGACGGTATTGCTCGGGCGTGCACTGGGCCTGGCGCTGGAACATGGCGATGAACGCCGAGGCGCTGCTGTAGCCGAGGTCGAAGGCGATGGCCTGGATCGGCTGGCCGGCTTCAAGCGCCTCGATGGCGCGCAAAAAGCGCAGGCGCAGCCGCCATTCACCAAAACTGATGCCCAGCTCGCGCAGGAACTGCCGGGCCAAAGTACGTTCGCTGACATGAATCTGGGCGGCCCATTCGCCCAGCGGGCGGTTGTCGCCCGGCTCGGCACCAAGGGCATCGAGCACCTGGCGCAAGCCCTCGCTGTGGGCAAACGGCAGGTAGCAGGCCTGGGTGGGCGCCAGCAGCAGCTGGTCGAGCAGCACCTGCGCCAGGCGCTGGTCGCGCTCGCCCTCAGCCACCCGCAGGTCGCGCCGGGCGAAGTCGGCGAGGATGGCCTTGAGGATGTCGCTGATCATCAGGCTGCACGGTTGCTGCGGCAGTGCGGCGCACAGGCTGCGGTCCAGGTAGACCGAACGGTAGACAATGGCCTGCGGGTTGTAGCAGCCATGCTCGGTGTCGGGCGGCACCCACACGGCGTATTGCGGCGGCGACAGGAAGTGCTGCCCAGCTACCTCCAGGTGCATCACGCCGTGGGCGGTGTAGTTGAGCTGGCCCCAGGCGTGGCGATGCAGGGCGCTGCGGGTGTCGGCACCGAACTCGTCGTGGCGGAAGTACACCGCGGCCGGGAGCCGGGTGAACTGGGGAATGTCGAGGTATTTGCGCGGCATGCTGTCTGCTTTGCGGGGTGGGTTGTCTGGATAGGAGTATAGGCTTGTGAACAGACAATCGATAATACAGGCCTATCGAGGGCCTGCTCCGAAGGCCTTCGCGGGCTCGCCCGCTCCCACAGGATCTGCGCCAGCTTTCAGGCCTGTGATATGCGGGCAAGCCCGCGAAGGGCTGCAAAGCAGCCCCAATCCAAGCCTCAACGAGTAACCTGCTACATGAACTATCTGTTCCCCCTGACCGCCATCCTGATATGGGCCGGCAACACCGTGGTCACCAAGATGTCCGCCGGCGCCATCCACCCCGCCGAGATCGGCTTCTACCGCTGGCTGCTGGCCGCGCTGTTGTTCACCCCGTTCCTGCTGCCCGCCGTGTGGCGCAATCGCGCGGCCATTCGCCCGCACCTGGGCAAGGTTTTCGTGCTGGGCGTGCTGGGCATGGCGCTGTACCAGAGCCTGGCCTACTTTGCCGCCGGCATCACCAGCGCCACCAACATGGGCATCATCCTTTCGCTGATGCCACTGATGTCACTGGCATTGTCCATCGCCTGGCTGGGCCAGCGCCTGAGCTACGGTGCCCTGCTGGGCGCGCTGGTGTCATTTTTCGGCGTGCTTGAAGTGGTCAGCGCCGGCCACCCCGCCAGCCTGCTACAACAAGGCCTGAACAGCGGCGACCTGCTGATGCTGGTGGCCACACTGGCCTATGCGCTATACAGCTTCCTGCTGAAGAAATGGCAGATGCGCCTGCCGCCGATGCAGCTGCTGTACCTGCAGGTGCTGGTAGCCATCGTCGTGTTGCTGCCGCTGTTCCTGCTGTCGGACAAGACTGGCCTGAACAGCCGCAACGTCGGCCTGGTGCTGTACGCCTGCGTGCTGGCCTCGATGATCGCGCCACTGGTGTGGATGCAGGCAGTGCACCGCCTGGGGCCCAGCCGCACCACGCTGTTCTTCAACCTGCTGCCGCTGGTCACGGCACTGATCGCCGCCGTGGTGCTCGACGAGCAGCTGGCCCGCTATCACCTGGTCGGCGGCCTGCTGACCCTGGCGGGCGTGGTGCTGGCCGAGCGCTGGACCACACCGATCCGTCGCTAGAGCCCTGCCGCCTTGAGCCGGGCGGCATGTTCGGTGAACAGCCGCACCGGTTCGGCACCCTTGCCCACCGCACCAAGCGACTGGTTGACGATATCCAGGTGGTCGAGCGGGTAATCGTCGCCGATCACCTGCCCCAGGTGCGAACTGAAGCGCCCGACCATTCCGTCGCAATAGCCCTTTTCCTTGACGAAACTGCGCGCGAACAGGCGGCAGAAGTGGCTGCTGCCGTCGAAACGGTTGCGCCGCTGGTCGGTCAGGCCGGACTGCAAGGTGCCGGACCAGGAGTAATAACGCACGCCATCGACCTCATAGGCCCCTTCCCCGCCCCAGGTGCCTGGCAACCCCTGTGGATAAGCCTGGTTGAACAGCGCCACACCTGCACTGGTCAGTGACTGGTGCGAGGCGTGTACATCCACCGGCAACGGGTCACGGCGCCAGCCGGTTTCCAGCCACACCAGCAGCACGGCCAAGCCATGCAGCACGGCCTTCAGGATGCGCCCCTGCGGAGAATCGCCCGGTGCCGTGCGTTCCAGGTAGTCGGCCAGTTCCGAGCCATGGTTGGGCCCCGCCACCGAAGTGACCGAAGCCACCCGCCCAGGCCGCCTGGCAGCCGCGTAGCGCGCGCTCAGGGCGCCCTGGCTGTGGCCGATGAGGTTGACCTTTTCCGCTCCGGTACGCAGGCAGATGTCTTCGATGATCGCCAGCAACTGCTCGCCGCGCACCTCGCTGGAATGCAGTGGCGAAACCTGCACCGGGAACACCTGCGCCCCGCCCTGGCGCAGGGCCGGCACGATGCCGAACCAGTAGGGGTAGAGCACTACCCGGACAAAACCGAGCATGCCCGGCACCAGCACCAACGGGTATCGCGTGGCCAATTCCTGCTGCATTGCCCCAGCCCCTTTCCGTGGACGACCGGCCAACACTACAGCGGCCTTGATGACCATCGCAATCGAACTCCCGCCGCGCGCTGCGGTTCCAAACCACACAGACCCTTTGCAAGGAGCGGGACCATGTACAAGCAGACCCTGGCAATCCTTCTGGCAAGTGCCACCCTCGTCGCCTGCGGCAGCCGCCCGGAAAACCCGGTGGATTACGTCACCTACCGCGACGAACCGCTGGTCAAGCAGGTGGAAAAAGGCATGACCATGCAGAAAGTCATCGCCATCGGCGGCAGCCCGTCCAACGTCATCGACCTCCCCCATGGTGGCACCTGCAACGACTACATCCTCAACCACGATGGCCACCAGCAGCCCTACTACGTGCGCTTCGACGCCACCGGCCATGTCGACGCCAAGGGCTTCAAGACTTGCAAACAACGCGAAGAAGACAGCGACGCCGTCCACGGCGCCTAAGCCTTCCAGGCCATATCCATGACCACCCTGATGTTCCAGGAGATGAACATGAATGCGAATGAACTGACCGATGTACAAACCCTGCGCGAACGTGCCCGTCAGCATGTCGAGCAAGGTGCGGTGACCGAGGGTTACGATGCTGATCGCCAACAGATCCTGCGCCTGCTCAATGATTCACTGGCCACCGAACTGGTCTGCGTGCTGCGCTACAAGCGTCACTACTTCATGGCCAGCGGCATCAAGGCCAGCGTGGCTGCCGATGAATTCCTCGAGCATGCCAACCAGGAAGCCGAGCACGCCGACAAGCTTGCCGAACGGATCGTGCAGTTGGGTGGAGAGCCGGATTTCAACCCGGACAACCTGAGCAAGCGGTCCCATGCCCAATATGTGGCGGGCACTTCATTGAAAGAGATGGTGCTGGAAGACCTGGTGGCGGAGCGTATCGCCATCGATAGCTATCGCGAGATCATTCGGTACATCGGGGATAAAGATCCGACTACGCGGCGGATTTTTGAAGACATCCTCGCGCAGGAAGAAGAGCACGCGGACGATATGTCCGACCTGTTGCAAGGCTTGTGATTCTTGGGGGCGCTTTGCGCCCCTTTCGCGACACAAGGCCGCTCCCACGGGTATTCCACAAGTCTTTAGGGCTGTGAAATACCTGTGGGAGCGGCCTTGTGTCGCGATGGGCCGCGAAGCGGCCCCCTGCTATTTCCGCTCTTTCACCACCGCCGGCGCCTTGCCCGCCTTCATCTGCTGCAACAGCGGCGTGCACTGGTTGGGATCATCCCCGCTGCTAGGCGCAATCAGCGCCAGCAACCCCGCCGCCGGCCCGGCAACCACGCCCAATGCCACCATTCCCGCTCCGCGTAATGCCAGCGGCACCGCCTGCACCCCGGCACTGGGCTTGGCGAACGGCCCGCGCACATACAGCGGCGAGCGCAGCGAGAACAGCCGCAACCCTTTCGATTCGGGGGTAATTTTCAGGTCCAGCTGCTCCGTGGCGAAATTGGCCGTGCCGTTGATGTAGATGATCGCGTTCTCGGTATCGAAGATGAACAGGCGCGTGGTCGCCAGGCCATCCTTGATACCCACGTCAGCCGCTGCGCAGTTGATCTTCACATCCTCATCGCCAAACAGCTTGCCGACCACATAGTTGCCCACGTTCAACCCGGCAATCTCCATCAGGCTGCGGCTGATGGCACCATCGTTGATCAGCATGCGCAGGTCGCCATTGGCCGTGCCCAGCAAGGCGGCCACCGAGTTGCCCCGGCCAGTGATATCGGCATCGCCATTCAACTCACCGAAGCTGGTCTGCATCGGCGCAAAGGAGGGGAACAACTGCTTGAGCTTGAAGCCCCGCGCCGTCAGCCGGGCACGCCCCTGCAACGGTACGTTGCGGCCATCCAGGCGAATCCTGGAAGCCAGGTTGCCGCCAGCCACGCCAAAACGCAGGGGCTCCAGGCGCAGCAGGCCGTCCTCCAGGATCACGTGGGCCGACAGGTCGTTGAACGGCAGTTGCGCGCTGTGCACGATGCGCTTGCCAGCGAAGGTGACGTCGGCGTCCATCGCGCGCCAGCGCTCGGTGCGGAACTCTTCCACTGGCAGCACCTTGCCCTCCGGCTGCTTGCTGGCACCACCGCGGGCTTTCTGCTCGGCGTTGGAGTCGGCACCGATCAGCGGTGCCAGGTCCTTGAACAACAACTGGTTGGACACCAGGTTGCCGGACAGCTTGGGCCGTGGCTGGCTGGCAACGAAGTCCAGGTCGCCATGGATATCGCTGTCACCGATCTTGCCGTTGAAACCCTGGTAATTGAAGGTCGCACCCTGCGCCGCGTGGAGGTTGGCGCTGAGGTGGCCGTCGGTGGAATAGGCCGGGGTGTCGGGCAAGGTTACGCCGGTCAACGGGTAGAGGTTGCCCAGGCTGGCCCCGGACAGGCGCAGGCGCAGGTCGAGGGCGCCGAGGTTGCGCGGGTCGGTCAGGGTGCCGGCAAGCACCACATGGGTGTCGGCGATGCGCACGTCAGCCTGCAGCGGGAACGGCTGGCTGGCGTCCTGCAGGGCCAGCAGGCCGCCGATCTTGCCGGTACCGGACACCAACTGGCCTTTGTAGCGGCCCTGGGCCTTGAGCCCGAAGGCATAGTCCTGCGCGGCACCGACCTTCTCGGCGCTAGCCTTGCCGACGATGTCGCTGAACGGGACAGGCTTGCCCAGCGGGTCGATCTGCACCTTCATGCTGGTTTTCAGGGTTTGGTCATCGAAGCTGACATTGCCCTGGTCGAAGCCGATGGCGCCAATGTCCAGCTGCCATTTGGAAGGCTCTGCGTTTTCATCCTTGGGGCCGAAGTCGAAGGCCCAGTTGGCGCGGCCATCGGCCAGGCGGGTGAGGCTGGCTGTGGGCTTGGTCAGGTCGATGCGCGGGATGCTGATCTGCTGGAACAGCAGCGGCAGCGGCGCCAGGCGGAACGCCACGCGCTCCAGGCCGACCATCTTCGGTTCCTTGAGCCACTCGGGGTTGCCCAGGGTCAGGTCTTCGGCAATGAAGTGCGGCCAGGGCACCCAGGCACGCCAGCCCCCCTCTTCTGGTTCGGTGCGCCAGTCCACGGCAAGGTTGCCATTGATCGCGAAGGGCCGCTGCAGGGCCTCGGAGACTTTCTCGTTGAGCAGGGGCTTGACGCGGTTCCAGTCGAAGGTGGCAATCACCACCACCAGGATCGCCAGCAGGGTCAGCAGGCTGGTGAAGGTCCAGACGAGGATTCTGGCGGGACGCGTCATTGCGTGATTCTCCTTGCGGTATGGCACAGAACAGGTGCAGCGGTGGCACTCAATATCTCGGACTGATGAAAACCCGTGGGGTTTTATCGATGGCGCCATGATAGCGAAGTTTTTCCTGGCCTTTTGCTCAGCAAATCGTCGCGCCAGACCGTGCGTGTTACCTGCAAAAGCGCCATCAAATTGCCACCTAACGGCCTGTAAAGTGCTGTCTAGAGCAGTTTCAAATCTCTATCAATACGGTCGATTGTTACCATTACCCGTATGAACTTCTCTCTGGCGTTACGCGGCGTAGCATTGGCTCCGTACCCACTTTCCAGCCCCCGAGAGGAGCACCGAAATCATGAAACGCCATCTGCTGACCCTGACCCTGTCCATCCTGGCTGCCAACGCTTTTGCCCTGCCAGCCGACGAGCAACACCTGACCGCCGAATCGCGCTCCAGCGCTGCTGAAATCGCCCAGCCGCTGAAGACCGTTGCTGAAGGTGGTGCTGATCGCCTGATCGAACGTAGTGCCCGCGTTGCCGAAGGTGGCTCCGATCGCCTGATCGAACGTACTGGCCGCGTCGCCGAGGGTGGTTCCGATCGCCTGATCGAACGTACTGGCCGCGTTGCCGAGGGTGGTTCCGATCGCCTGATCGAACGTACTGGCCGCGTCGCCGAGGGTGGTTCCGATCGCCTGATCGAACGTTCTGGCCGCGTCGCCGAGGGTGGTTCCGATCGCCTGATCGAACGTTCTGGCCGCGTTGCCGAGGGTGGTTCCGATCGCCTGATCGAACGTTCTGGCCGCGTTGCCGAGGGTGGCTCCGATCGCCTGATCGAACGTACTGGCCGTGTTGCCGAGGGTGGTTCCGATCGCCTGGTTGAAATCAGCCGTGTGAGCTGATCGCCATGACCGAAAAGAACAACCTATGTCACAACGCCAGCTCCCCTCCAGGCCCGGTCCATTGACCGGGCTTTGTTTTTTTAACTAGAGTGCCCAGCCTTACCGCCATAGAAGCCCGCACCATGCTGCCGCGCGCCGAACAGAAGCTACAGACCCGCCAGGCCCTGCTCGATGCTGCCTGCCAGCTCATGGAGAGTGGCCGTGGTTTCGGCAGTATCAGCCTGCGCGAAGTGGCAAAGACGGCCGGCATCGTACCCACCGGTTTTTACCGGCATTTTTCCGACATGGACGCCTTGGGCCTGGCCCTGGTTGCCGAGGTCGACACCACCTTCCGCCAGACCATCCGCCTGGTGCGCCACAACGAATTCGAACTGGGCGGCATCACCGACGCCTCGGTGCGCATCTTCCTTGACGTGGTCGCCGCCCACCGTGCGCAGTTCCTGTTCCTCGCCCGTGAGCAGTACGGCGGTTCACAGGCCGTACGCCAGGCCATCGCCCGCCTGCGACAGGACATCAGCGACGACCTGGCCACCGACCTGGCGCGGATGAAGCGCTGGCAGCACCTGGACAGCGCCGCGCTGGCGGTGATGGCCGACCTGGTGGTGAAGACCGTGTTCGCCACCCTGCCCGAGCTTATCGACAGCCCCGAAGCGGGTTATCCACAGGCGTTGACGCCGCAGGAAAAGATCACCCAGCAGTTGCGCTTCATCTTCGTAGGGGCGCGGCATTGGCAGGGGCTTGGCAACCCGAGCTGATCGGTAGCCTGTACTGACCTCTTCGCGGGTGAACCCGCTCCCACAAGTACGGCACCGGACCTGAGGGAAGCGCAATACCTGTGGGAGCGGGTTCACCCGCGAAGAGGCCGGCACAGGCTACCCACAACCCAGTTCTGCTACCATGGCGCCCTGCCCGACAGCGACGAGCGCCGAAATGTCCGACCCCCGCCCCACCCTGCCCGAACTGGCCCGCTTCAACCAGCACTTCGCCGAACGCATCGTGCCGTTGTGGCAAGGCCCGGGCTGGAACGCCGACATGGCCCTGCCCTACGAGGCACTGGACACCCAGCACCAGCCATTGCCGGTGCAGCGCTACCGGGCCATGGCCTGCGCAAGGCAGCTTTACCTGTTCAGCAGCCGCATCGGGCAACCGGGCGCAGCCGAGCGTGCGGCCGCCTTGTTCCGCTCGCTGCAGAAGCACTTCCACGACGCCGAACACGGCGGCTGGTTCTACAGCATCGACGCCCAGGGCAAACCGCTGGACCGGCGCAAGGACCTCTACACCCACGCGTTCATCGTCTTCGCCTGTGCGCACTACTGGGGCAAGGTGCGTGAAAACCTGGTGGAGTCCACGCTGAACGCCGCGCTGGACATCATCGACCAGCAGTTCGCCCGCGACGACGGCCTGTACGAAGCCAGCCTCGCTGAAGACTGGGCAGACCTTGGCAGCGGCCCGCTGCAAAACCCGCAGATGCACCTGGCCGAAGCCTTCCTGCAGGTGCTGGCGGTGCGTGACGACAAGCATGCCCGGCAGTCGTTGCTGCACCTGTGCGACGCGCTGCAGGAACACTTCATCGACCCCGCCCACGGCCTGATGCTGGAAAAGCCACGCGGCACTGTGGATAACTGGTTCGAGCCGGGGCACCAGTTCGAGTGGTTCTACCTCCTGCATACCTCGTCACTGCTGCGAGATACGCCGCTGCATGCGTCCATCGACCGGGCTTTCGGCTACGCCGAGCAATACGGGGTGAAGGATGCCGCTGTGCTGGCGATGCTGGATGTGGATGGCCAGGTGCTCGACGCCACCCAGCGGATCTGGGCGCAGGCGGAGTACCTGCGGGCGCTGGTGTTGCGGACAGGGGGCGAGAGCAAGCTTGCCGGGCAGTTGCAGGCTCTGGAAACGCGGTTCCTGCGTGAGGCGGGCTGGTATGAGTGCCGGGATGGGCAAGGCAGTGTCAGCCGGCATGATATGCCTTCGACTACGCCCTACCACTTGGCGACTTGCCTGGAAGGGTTGCAGCGCCTGGGCTGACGCATTCGCGGGTGAACCCGCTCCCACAGGGATAGCGCCTGCTCTGAAACCGGTGCAGTACCTGTGGGAGCGGGTTTACCCGCGAAGAGGCCCTCGGATCAGCCTTTGACCGACCGGTCGATCGAGAACCCTGCCCAGTCCTGGCTCACCGGCATCAGCTCGAGGCTGTTGATATTGATATGCGCCGGCTGGTTGAGGATCCAGAAGATGGTCTCGGCGATGTCCTGCGGCTGGATCGGCTCGGCACCGGCGTAGGTGGCGTCGTATTTGGCCTGGTCACCGCCAAAGCGCACCAGCGAGAACTCGCTCTCGCACAGGCCCGGCTCGATATTGCTGACGCGCACGCCCGTGCCCCGCAGGTCGCAGCGCAGGCTCAACGAGAACTGGCCGACGAAGGCCTTGGTGCCGCCATACACGTTGCTGCCTGGGTACGGGTAGTTGCCCGCCACGGAACCTACGTTAAGGATCGACGCCCCACGGCCATGGGCGATCAGCCGTGGCAGCAGCAGGCGAGTGGTGTACATCAGGCCCTTGATGTTGGTATCGACCATGGTTTCCCAGTCGTCCAGGCTGCAGTTCTGCGCCGCGTCCACCCCTAGCGCCAGGCCTGCGTTGTTGACCAGGCCGCGCAACTTGTCGAAGCCGGCCGGCAAGTTGGCGATGGCCTGCTCCATGGCCTTGCGGTCACGCACGTCGAGCACCAGGCCGTGTACTTCGGTCTTGGCCGACAATTCGGCGCACAGGGCGTCCAGGCGCTCCTTGCGGCGGCCAGTGAGCACCAGCTTCCAACCAGCTTCGGCAAAACGGCGGGCAGTGGCCTCACCGAAACCGGAAGTCGCGCCAGTGATGAATACGGTGGACGTCATGCTCTGTTCCTCACGGTGGATTGTCATCGGCAGTCTTGCAGCATGCCCGCGCCGCGTGCTTGCAGCAACCCGCCCGGGATACTGTTCATTTTTTGATCATATGTGGCAAACCCTTACAGCAGACGGCTCGGCACCAGCTATGCGCACGTTATCCACAAGGCTTTCCCCACGGATTGGGGGCAACTTGTCCACGGTACGGAACCCTTTCAGCGACTTATGGTCGGTGGATATCTTTTCGGTGATGGCGCAAGGCTTTCAAGCATGCCGTCTGTAGCGGTCTGTCCAAGGCTTTTTCACAGGGTTATCCACAGGCTTTTCGCAACGCCTGGAATGAATGCAGGGCTTTGAAAAACCTTGGAAAATAAACCACAAGGTGCAATTGATCAAAAAATGATCATGACTATGCAGGGCTTGGTATCAAAGGGCTTGAGCGAGATGCCACCATGTTTTCCACAGGCGGTTCCACATTAACCGTGGAAAAAATGATCCTGTGGAAACAAGGGTTTGTGGTGGGGTTGTGGAGTAATTGGGGAGAGGTGTTTGAAAGGTTGTCCACATTGGCTTCGGGGGCCGCTTTGCGGCCCCCGAAAGCAACTCAATGCCCGCCGAGATAGGCGTTGCGCACTTCTTCGTTGACCAACAGCTCCTGACCCGTCCCGCTCATGCGAATCTGCCCGTTGACCATCACATAAGCCCGGTCCGACAGTTTCAGCGCATGGTTGGCGTTCTGCTCAACCAGGAAGATGGTCATGCCGGTCTTGGCCAGCTCACGCAGGGTCGAGAAGATTTGTTTGACCACGATCGGCGCCAGCCCCAGCGATGGCTCGTCCAGCAGCAACAACTTTGGCCGGCTCATCAGCGCGCGGGCAATTGCCAGCATCTGCTGCTCGCCACCAGACATGGTCATGGCCCTCTGGTTACGCCGCTCTTTCAAGCGCGGGAACAGCTCGTACATGCGCTGCATGTCTTCGTCGGCATGCTTGTCACCGATGGGGATGGTACCCATCATCAGGTTCTCCTCGACCGTCATGTCGGGGAACACCCGGCGCCCTTCCGGCGACTGGGCGATGCCGTTGGAGGCAATGTAATGCGACGACTTGCGAGTGATGTCGGTGCCGCGGTACACGATATGCCCCGACGCCGCCCGCGGTTGGCCGAAGATCGACATCAGCAGGGTCGACTTGCCAGCGCCGTTGGCGCCGATCAGGCTGACCGTCTCACCTTCATTGATGTGCATCGAGACTTTCTTCAGCGCCTGGATAGGGCCGTAGAACACGTCCAGGTCCTTCAATTCCAGAATGGGTGCACTCATACCAGTTCCTCTTCATCTGCACCCAGGTAGGCGGCGATCACCGTCGGGTTGTGGCGGATATCCTGCGGCGCGCCTTCGGCAATCACGTTGCCGTGGTCGAGCACCACGATATGATCGGAAATGCTCATGACCATGCCCATGTCGTGTTCGATCAGCACCACGGTAATGTCGTGCTCGTCGCGCAGCACGCGGATCATGCGGCTGAGGGCCTCGGTTTCCTGTGGGTTCAGGCCAGCCGCCGGTTCGTCCAGGCAGATGATCTTCGGCCGCGTGCACATCGCCCGGGCGATTTCCAGGCGGCGCTGCTGGCCGTACGACAACTCGCCAGCCAGACGGTTGGCGCAATCGACCAGGTCGACCACTTCCAGCCAGTAGAACGCGTGGTCCAGCGCATCGCTCTCGGCCTTGCGGTAGGCCTTGGTGTTGAGTACCCCGGCCAGCAGGTTGCGGTTGACCCACATGTGCTGCGCCACCAGCAGGTTCTCCACCACCGACATTTCCTTGAACAGGCGAATGTTCTGGAAGGTGCGTGCCAGGCCGGCGCGGTTGACCAGGTGGGTACCGCCGAACATCTTGTAGTACATGCGGTTGGCGAAGCGCGCCGGGGAGACGAAGTCTGCCGCCTGGAAGCGCTCGCCGAGCAGCTGGATGACGTTGGTGTGGCTACCGCGCACGTTCAGCTCGATGCGCCCGCCACTGGCCTTGTAGAACCCGGTCAGGCAGTTGAACACGGTGGTCTTGCCCGCACCGTTGGGGCCGATCAAAGCGAAGATCTGGTTGCGCCGGACCTTCAGGCTGACATCGCTGAGCGCCTTGATGCCGCCAAACTGCATCATCAGGTTGTCGACCGAGAGAATGATATCGTCGCTCATGGCGCCACTCCTTTACGCGGGGTCACACCGGTACGGCTGATGCGGATCAGCCCACGCGGTCGCCAGATCATCATCAGCACCATCAACACACCGAACAGCAGCACGCGGTATTCGGAGAAGCTGCGCAGCAGCTCGGGTGCCACGGTCAGCACGAAGGCGGCGATCACCACGCCTACGGTCGAGCCCATACCACCGAGCACGACGATGGCGAGGATCAGCGCCGACTCGAAGAAGGTGAACGACGACGGGTTGACGAAGCCCTGGTAGGTGGCAAAGAACACCCCGGCCAAGCCGGCGGTAGAGGCACCCAGGGTAAACGCCGAGAGCTTGACCAGTACGTGGTTCAGGCCCATCGAGCGGCAGGCGATCTCGTCTTCGCGTAGCGCTTCCCAGGCACGGCCGACCGGCATGCGGGTCAGGCGATGCTTGATGTAGAGCACTGCAAGCACGACGATGAACAGCACCGCGTAGATGAACACGAACTTGAGGTTGGCGTTGTAATCGAAGCCGAAGAACTCGTGGATCGGTACCCCACCGTCCTTGGCCCTACGGCCGAACTCCAGGCCGAAGAAGGTCGGCGCCGGTGCCGGCATGCCGTTGGGGCCGCCGGTGAACGACAACCAGTTGTTCAGCACCAGGCGGATAATCTCGCCGAAGCCCAGGGTCACGATCGCCAGGTAGTCGCCGTGCATCCGCAACACCGGGAAACCGAGTATGCACCCCGCCAGCGCCGCAGCTATGGCCGCCAGTGGCAGCACGCTCCAGAAGCCCAGGCCAAGGTACTGGTAACCCAGCGCCAGGCCGTACGCGCCGATGGCATAAAACGCCACATAGCCCAGGTCGAGAAGGCCGGCCAGGCCGACCACGATGTTCAGCCCCAGGCCCAGCAGCACGTAGATCAGGCCGAGGATGACCACGGTCAACAGGTACTTGTTGGCGAAAATCGGGAAGACGATGGCGATCACCACCAGCGCTGGGATGATATAGCGCAGCCGCGATACGTAGTTCGGCGCGCGCACATGCACGCCCGAGCCACCGCTTTCGAAGCCCTGGAGCATGCGCGTGCCGGCGGCCGTCTGCAGGTACAGGCTGAGCAGGAAGCGCCCCAGCATCACCCCGCCAACCAGCCAGGCCACACGCCGCGGCTCGGCGTTGAAGGTGTAGCCGTCGAGCACCACGCCAACGACAGGGCCAAACACGATGAGTGCCAGCAGGCCGGCGACGATGGTCTCCAGCAGGCTGCGTTTGATATCGAAACCTTTGGTTTCAGGAACAGAGGCAGTTTTGGCAATCGACATGTTCACACCTTAGCCACGAGCGGGCGACCCAGCAGGCCTTGTGGGCGGAAGATAAGGATCATCACCAGCAGCGAGAAGCTGAACACGTCCTTGTAGTCGGAGTTGATCAGGCCGGAGAACAGCGACTCGGAAATGCCCAGGATGATCCCGCCGAGCATGGCGCCAGGCAGCGAGCCGATACCGCCGAGCACCGCGGCGGTAAACGCCTTGATACCGATGATGAAGCCGGCGTAGAAGTCGAAGGTGCCGTAGTTCATGGTGATCAGCACGCCGGCCAGGGCAGCCATAACCGCACCGATGACGAACACGTAGGAAATCACCCGGTCGGTGTTGATGCCCAGGATCGAGGCCATCTTGCGGTCTTGCTGGGTAGCACGGCACATGCGGCCGAGCTTGGTGTACTTGATCACATAGGTGAGCAGGCCCATGCCAACGAAGGCTGCCACCAGGATGAAGATCTTGGTGTAGGTAAGTTGCACGAAGCCGGTGCCCACTTCGACACGCCAGGCGCCTTCCAGCAGGGTTGGCACACCTTGCTGGCGGGCGCCCTGGCTGATCTGCGCGTAGTTCTGCAGGATCAGCGAGATGCCGATGGCACTGATCAGTGGTGCCAGGCGGGTGGAGTTGCGCAGGGGTTTGTAGGCGATGCGTTCGATGGTGAAGCCGTACACGCCGGTGACGACGATGGTGAACAACAGGGTGCCCAGCATCAACAGGGGGAACGACTCGATACCGAAATAAGCCAGCAATGCCAGGCTGATCGCCGCGAGGTACGCGGAAATCATGTACACCTCGCCGTGCGCGAAGTTGATCATGCCGATGATGCCATAGACCATTGTGTAGCCGATGGCGATCAGGCCATAGACCGACCCGAGGGTCAGGCCGTTGACCAGTTGCTGCAGGAAAATACCATCCATAACGCAATCTCACCTGATTGAGATTGCACGAGCGCCGACCACGGCGGGCCTGGAACAGGCGGCCCTCGCAGCGCAGTACTGTGCAGATCTACGGATAAAGACAGGTACCGCGGGGCTTTGGCCCGGGGGCTGACGCGCCCGGGCCGTGGGCCGTTGTTATTTTTGTTTTTCCAGCTGGTGGTACTTGCCTTGGGCATCCCACTGGTAGACCACGTAGTCGGACACGGTCAGGTCACCCTTCGAGTCCCACTTTTTCTCGCCCATGACGGTCTTCACCGGGTTGGCCTTGAGCCACTTGGCAGCGTCTTCGCCCTTGTTCGACTTGGCGCCGTTGAACGCGGCAGCCAGGGCCTGCAGCGAGGCGTAGGCGTACAGGGTGTAGCCTTCAGGTTCGGTACCGGCCTTGCGGAACTCCTCCACCACCGCCTTGCTGTCCGGCAGCAGGCGCGGGTCGGCGCCGAAGGTCATGTACACGCCATCGACGTATTGCGCGCCGCCAGCGGTGGACACCAGTTCGTCGGTGACGATGCCGTCATCGGACATGAACTTGACGTCCTTCAGGCCCTGCTCGCGCAGCTGGCGTACCAGCGGGCCGGCTTCCGGGTGCAGGCCGCCGAAGTAGACAACGTCGGCACCGGTGGAACGGATCTTGGTGACCACGGCACTGAAGTCCTTCTCGCCGCGGGTCAGGCCTTCGTACAGCACCGGCTTGACGCCGCGTTTTTCCAGCTGTGCCTTGGTCGCGTCGGCCAGGCCTTGGCCGTAGGTGTCCTTGTCGTGCAGCACCGCGACTTTCTTGCCCTTGAGTACGTCGACGATGTAGTCGCCGGCGACGATGCCCTGCTGGTCGTCACGACCGCACATGCGGAACATGGCGCCCAGGCCGCGCTCGGTGACCTGTGGGTTGGTGGAGCCCGGGGTGATGGCGATGACGCCAGCCTCGTCATACACCTCGGAGGCCGGGATGGTGTTGGAGGAACAGAAGTGGCCGACCACGCCGATCACCTTGTCCTGGTCGACCAGGCGGTTGGCCACGGCCACGGCCTGTTTCGGCTCGCAGGCGTCATCGCCCTTGACCAGTACGATTTTCTCGCCATTCACGCCACCGGCGGCGTTGATCTTGTCGGCCGCTGCCTGCGCACCTTTCATGTACTGCTCGCCAAACGCTGCGTTAGCCCCAGTCATCGGGCCCGCTACACCGATCTTGACGTCGGCCTGAACATACGAAGAAACACCCAGTGCCGTAGCTACGGCCAGAGCCAGGAAACCTTTCTTGTAAAACGTCTGCGACATGAGGTGGTGCTCCTAGAGTTTTTTTGGTTGGCACTACAACTTCTCAGCCCTGTGCTCAGAGCAAGGGCCGTGCCATAGGTTTTGTCTTCCGGCAAAACACACTGCGCAGGTTGCCTGCAGGCGACCGACGGCCTTTTCTTTATTGAGCGTGCAACCGTCTGCCAGGCGGCAGGCGCCACCACACGTACAGACAAGGAGCAACCGTCGAGTGCCATCATTGCAACCCTGGCAAGTGTTTACGTGCAACCGCCCTGTAACAGCGGACGTCACCGAACTGCACACAGCTGGTGCGCGACTGCTACAGGCGGCACCGTTTCAAGGCTAGCTGGTGCGCGAAAAAACACCTCTGTTTTGGCAGATACGCGGCCCTGTGGGAGCGGGTTCACCCGCGAAGAGGCCAGCCCAGACACAACAAGGCCGAAAAGGCTGGCACAATGTCCGCCATTCGCCGCTTCCGGAGCCCCATTGATGAGCGAGAGCGCATTCGCCGAGCGCATCGTGCACAACCTGCTCGACACCGACTTCTACAAACTCACCATGATGCAGGGCGTGCTGCACAACTACCCGGACGCCGACGTCGAATGGGAATTCCGCTGCCGCAACGGCGAGGACCTGCGCCCCTACCTCGGCGAGATCCGCAACCAGCTCGAACTGCTCAGCGACCTCACCCTGGATGACGGCCAGCTGGCCTTTCTCGAACGCATCAGCTTTCTCAAGCCAGATTTCCTGCGCTTTCTGCGCCTGTTCCGCTTCAACCTGCGCTACGTACGCCTGGGGATAGAAAACGACCAGCTGTTCCTGCGCCTGAAAGGCCCGTGGCTGCATGTGATCCTGTTCGAAGTGCCGCTGCTGGCGATCATCAGCGAAGTGCGCAACCGCCATCTGCACCCGCGCATGCGCCTGGCCGAGGCCCGCGACCAGCTATACCGCAAGTTCGACTGGCTGCGCGCGCATGCCAACGAAGAGGAACTGGCCGAACTGCAAGTGGCCGACTTCGGCACCCGCCGGCGTTTTTCCAGCCGTGTGCAGGAAGAAGTGGTGCGCGTGCTGCGCGACGATTTCCCGGGCCGCTTCGTCGGTACCAGCAACGTCGACCTGGCATGGAAACTGGATATCAAGCCGCTGGGTACCATGGCTCATGAATGGATCATGGCCCACCAGCAACTCGGCCCGCGACTGATCGACAGCCAGATCGCCGCGCTGGACTGCTGGGTGCGCGAGTACCGCGGCCTGCTCGGTATCGCCCTGACCGACTGCATCACCATGGATGCCTTCCTCGGCGATTTCGACCTGTACTTCGCCAAGCTGTTCGACGGCCTGCGCCACGACTCGGGCGAACCGGTGGCATGGGCGGAAAAAGCCATTGCCCATTACCAGAAACTGGGTATCGACCCGATGACCAAGACCCTGGTGTTTTCCGACGGTCTCAACCTGACCCGCTCGCTGGAAATCTTCCGAGCCCTGCGCGGTCGCATCAACGTCAGCTTTGGCATCGGCACCAACCTGACTTGCGACATCCCGGGTGTGGCCCCGATGAGCATCGTGCTTAAAATGACCGACTGCAACGGCGCGCCGGTAGCGAAGATTTCGGACGAAGCCGCCAAGACCCAATGCCGCGACGAGAACTTCGTCGCCTATATGCGCCATGTATTCAAAGTCCCCAGCAAGGAGTAACCCATGCAAGCGGTTCAGCAAGAGATTGCCCAGGCGCTGAAGGTACAGCCGCCGTTCGCCGACGCCGCCGCGCTCGAGGCCGAAGTGGCCCGGCGCGTGGCGTTCATCAAGGATTGCCTGGCCAACGCCCGGCTCAAGACCCTGGTGCTGGGCATCAGCGGCGGCGTCGACTCGCTGACCGCCGCCCTGCTCGCCCAACGCGCCATCAACGAGCTGCGCGCCGAAACCGGCGACAAGGCCTACACCTTCATCGCCGTGCGCCTGCCTTACCAGGTCCAGCATGACGAGCATGACGCCCAGGCGTGCCTGGAAGTGATCAAGGCCGACGAAGTGCACACCGTAGATATCGCCCCGGCAGTACGGGCGCTTGCGGCTGAAGTGGTGGAGTTGAAGAACGGCTCGCCGACGCTGGTGGACTTCGTGGTCGGCAACGTCAAGGCGCGTACCCGCATGGTCGCCCAGTACACCATCGCCGGTGCCCGCGCGGGCCTGGTGATCGGTACCGACCACGCCGCCGAGGCGGTGATGGGCTTCTTTACCAAGTTCGGTGATGGTGCCTGCGATCTGGCGCCGCTGAGCGGGCTGGTGAAGAACCAGGTGCGGGCGATTGCGCGCAGCTTCGGTGCGCCGGAGTCACTGGTGGAGAAGGTGCCGACTGCGGACCTGGAAGACCTGGCACCGGGCAAGCCGGACGAAGCCTCCCATGGCGTGACCTACCAGCAGATCGATGCCTTCCTGCATGGGCAGCCGGTTGACCAGGAAGCGTTCGATATCATCGTCGCTACCTACCGCAAGACCCAGCACAAGCGCGAACTGCCGTTCGCCCCTTGATCAGGCTGTAGAAAGACCTGTGGGAGCGGGTTCATCGGGGCGCCGAACCGCCGCGAATATGTCGGTGGGCTCACCATTGCATTCGCGGCGGTTCGGCGTCCCGATGAACCCGCTCCCACAGGGTTCACCGTCAGCTTTTGATTACTTGACGACGACCTTGCCCTTCATCATCGAGATGTGGCCCGGGAAGGTGCAGAAGAAGCTGTAGTCGCCACCGGCTTCCAGCTTGGTAGCATCGAACTTCACCTCGGTCTCCTTCTCAGGAGCACCAATCATCTTGGTGTGGGCGATGATCGCGGCGTTGTCAGCCTTGATGTAGTCCTTTTCCAGACCCTGGCTCATGCCTTCGGTGGCAATGCCCTGCATGTCGGCAGTCTTGCTGATCACCAGGTTGTGGCCCATGACGTTCTTCGGCAGGTTGCCGGAGTGGGTCAGTTTGACGGTGAATTCCTTGCAGCTCTTGTCGACGGTGATTTCCTTGGTGTTGTAGGACATCTGGTCGGTGGAGTCGACAGTCACCGAGCACTCGGCTGCGAAGACAGAAGCGCTGGCGAGGGTCAGCAGGGATACCGCTACAGCTTTCGCAAACATCATGAATCTCCTTGGCAGGGTTTTATCAATTGCGAGACTGCCTGAAACCGTTCAGCCCCTTGCTGATATGGGTCAAGGGGCTGTCAAGAGGCCAGCCAGTAGAATTGTTCAATGGATTGTATACAACCAATTCAAGGGCACATCATGCCCTTTTATTGGACGCTGGGACAACCTCTCATTTAGGAGCAATACGAAATGACCCTTGGTAGCCTGATGAACAGCCTGCTGGCGGCCTACGCCCATGGAGCGACCGGCGCCATCTGCGAATTCTCCCGACCGGAGTGAAACCAGCCTTGGAACTGTAGGACATGGGCCTTACCCTGTCAGCCTGAGTGACCGGAGATGAGCAATGCCCGTACGTTCCGTTTGTGTGTTCTGCGGCGCCAACATTGGTGCCAACCCCGCTTACCGTGAAGCGGCCATCGCGCTGGGCCAGGCGATAGCCCGTCGCGGCCTGACCCTGGTCTATGGCGGCGGCGCAGTTGGCCTGATGGGCACCGTCGCTGACGCGGCCATGGCGGCCGGTGGCGAAGTGATCGGAATCATCCCCGAGAGCCTGATGAATGCCGAAATCGGCCACAAGGGCCTCAGCCGCCTGGAAGTGGTCGACGGCATGCACGCGCGCAAGGCACGCATGGCCGAACTGAGCGACGCCTTTATCGCCCTGCCCGGTGGGCTGGGTACGCTGGAGGAGTTGTTCGAGGTATGGACCTGGGGGCAATTGGGCTATCACGCCAAGCCGCTGGGGCTGCTGGATGTGAACGGTTTCTACGAGAAGCTGGGCGGGTTCCTCGACCATATCGTCGAAGAAGGCTTCGTGCGGCCGCAGCATCGGGCGATGTTGCTGCTGGGGCAGCAGCCCGATGAGCTGCTGGACGGGATGGACAGCTTTGTTGCGCCTGTGGCGCCGAAGTGGGTCGACAAGAAGCCTGACTGATTTCCAGATTTCGGGGCTGCTTTGCAGCCCTTTCGCGACACAAGGCCGCTCCCACAACAGCACTTCGTACGCCGATCGATGTGGGAGCGGCCTTGTGTCGCGAAAGGACCGCAAAGCGGTCCCGATATGGATCAGTTAGCGCGGAATGACCGGCTGGCGCGGCTTCTTGTTGCCTTTGCCACCCTTGGCCGCTTCCTTGCGCTCCTTGGCCGCCTGCTGGTTACGCGCAAACGCTTCGGCCTTGGCTTTTTCACGCTTGTCCCACGGTTTGCTGCCATCACTGCCACGCGGCGGCAGGCCGGTGTGCTGGGTAAGGACCTTCTGCTCCTTGCCCACCTTGTGGCTACCCGCCGGGGTCGAGTTCTTGCGGCGAGCACTCTGGTAGGTATCGGTCTGCGGCTGGTGCAGCGGGATCAGCTGGTGCTTGCCCGGCCCGATCAGGTCGGCACGGCCCATGCGCTGCAGCGCCTCACGCAGCATCGGCCAGCCCTTCGGATCGTGGTAACGCAAGAACGCCTTGTGCAGACGACGCTGCTCCTCGCTCTTGACGATCTCCACACCTTCGCTCTTGTAGGTCACCTTGCGCAGCGGGTTCTTGCCCGAGTGGTACATGGCCGTGGCCGAAGCCATCGGCGACGGGTAAAACGCCTGCACCTGGTCGGCACGGAAGCCGTTGCCCTTCAGCCACAGGGCCAGGTTCATCATGTCTTCGTCGGTGGTGCCCGGGTGCGCGGCGATGAAGTACGGGATCAGATACTGCTCCTTGCCCGCCTCTTTCGAGAACTTCTCGAACATGCGCTTGAAGCGGTCATAGGTGCCGATGCCCGGCTTCATCATCTTGTCCAACGGGCCACGCTCGGTGTGCTCCGGGGCAATCTTCAGGTAACCGCCGACATGGTGGGTGACCAGCTCCTTGACGTACTCCGGCGACTCCACCGCCAGGTCATAACGCAGGCCAGAGGCAATCAGGATCTTCTTCACACCCGGCAGGGCACGAGCCTTGCGGTACAGCTCGATCAGCGAGCTGTGGTCGGTGTTGAGGTTTTCGCAGATGCCCGGGAATACGCACGACGGCTTGCGGCAGTGCTTCTCGATGTCATGGCTCTTGCAGGCGATGCGGTACATGTTGGCAGTCGGGCCGCCAAGGTCGGAGACCACGCCGGTGAAGCCCGGCACCTTGTCACGCATCTCTTCGATTTCGTGCAGGATCGACTCGTGCGAGCGGTTCTGGATGATGCGGCCTTCGTGCTCGGTGATCGAGCAGAAGGTGCAGCCACCGAAGCAGCCACGCATGATGTTCACCGAGAAGCGGATCATCTCGTAGGCCGGGATGCGCTCCTTGCCGTAGGCCGGGTGCGGCACACGGGCATAGGGCATGCCGAACACGTAGTCCATTTCCTCGGTGCTCATGGGGATGGGTGGCGGGTTGAACCACACATCCACTTCGCCATGCTTCTGCACCAGGGCGCGGGCGTTGCCCGGGTTGGTCTCCAGGTGCAGCACCCGGTTGGCATGGGCATAGAGTACCGGGTCGTTACGCACCTTCTCGAACGACGGCAGGCGGATCACCGACTTTTCCCGGGTCATGCTCGGGCTGTCGAGAATCTGCACGACCTTGGCTTCGTTCGGGTCCTCCTGGTCGCCCTTGGCCTGCTCGATGGCACAGGCCTGGGTGTCCTGGGTATTCACGTACGGGTTGATGATCTTGTCGACGCGACCCGGGCGGTCGATGCGGGTCGAATCGATCTCGTACCAGCCCTGAGGCGTGTCACGACGCACGAAAGCAGTGCCGCGCACATCGGTGATGGTCTCGATCTTCTCGCCGTTGGACAGGCGCTGGGCCACCTCGACCACCGCGCGCTCGGCGTTGCCGAACAGCAGGATGTCGGCGCTGGCGTCGATCAGGATCGAGTGACGGACCTTGTCCTGCCAGTAGTCGTAGTGGGCGATGCGGCGCAGCGAAGCCTCGATGCCGCCCAGTACGATCGGCACGTGCTTGTAGGCTTCCTTGCAACGCTGGCTGTACACCAGGCTGGCACGGTCCGGACGCTTGCCGGCCAGGCCACCAGGGGTGTAGGCGTCGTCAGAACGGATCTTCTTGTCCGCGGTGTAGCGGTTGATCATCGAGTCCATGTTGCCCGCGGCCACACCGAAGAACAGGTTCGGCTCGCCGAGCTTCATGAAGTCGTCTTTCGACTGCCAGTTCGGCTGGGCGATGATGCCTACGCGGAAGCCCTGTGCCTCCAGCAGGCGGCCGATGATGGCCATGCCGAACGACGGGTGGTCGACGTAGGCATCACCGGTCACGATGATGATGTCGCAGGAATCCCAGCCGAGCAGATCCATCTCCTCCCTGCTCATCGGCAGGAAAGGTGCTGGCCCGAAGCATTCGGCCCAGTACTTGGGATAGTCGTAGAGTGGTTTGGCTGCTTGCATGTCAGTGACCGGTTCTGGTGTGCAGGGAAATCGCGGGCGCGGAGGATAGCACAAATTTTGACCAAATCCGACGATGGTTGTCGGATTCATGGCTTGCCGGCGATGAGGCCGGTGGCTTATTCGTCGTCGTCGAAGTTGTACATGCCCGGTGCAAGGTTCTCGAAGCGGGTGTACTTGCCGATGAACGCCAGGCGCACGAAGCCGATCGGGCCGTTACGCTGTTTACCGATGATGATTTCCGCCACGCCCTTGTGCTCAGTCTCGGGGTGGTACACCTCGTCGCGGTACACGAACATGATCACGTCGGCGTCCTGCTCGATCGCACCGGATTCACGCAAGTCGGAGTTCACCGGGCGTTTGTTCGGGCGCTGTTCCAGAGAGCGGTTCAGCTGCGACAGGGCGATGACCGGGCAGTTGAATTCCTTGGCCAGGGCCTTGAGCGAGCGGGAGATCTCGGAAATTTCGTTGGTCCGGTTGTCGCCGGCCGAACCCGGGATCTGCATCAGCTGCAGGTAGTCGACCATGATCATGGCGATTTCGCCGTGCTCACGAGCCAGGCGGCGGGTACGGGCGCGCATTTCCGAGGGGCTGATGCCGGCGGTATCGTCGATGAACAGCTTGCGGTCGTTGAGCAGGTTCACCGCCGAGGTCAGGCGCGGCCAGTCGTCGTCGTCCAGCTGGCCGGAACGCACCTTGGTCTGGTCGATACGGCCCAGGGACGAGAGCATACGCATGATCAGCGATTCACCTGGCATCTCGAGGGAGAACACCAGTACCGCCTTGTCGGTACGCAGTACGGCGTTTTCCACCAGGTTCATGGCGAAAGTGGTCTTACCCATCGACGGTCGGCCGGCGACGATGATCAGGTCGGCTGGCTGCAGGCCGCTGGTCTTCTCGTCGAGGTCGGTGAAGCCGGTGGATACGCCGGTGATGTCACTGTCGGAGTTGAACAGCGTGTCGATGCGGTCGATGGCCATGGTCAACAGTTCGTTGACCCCCACCGGGCCGCCGGTTTTCGGGCGGGCCTCGGCGATCTGGAAGATCTGCCGCTCGGCGTCGTCGAGAATCTCTTCGGCGTTGCGCCCTTGCGGGTTGAACGCGTTGTCGGCGATATCGGTACTGATGCTGATCAGCTGGCGCAGGGTGGCGCGCTCGCGAATGATCGCGGCATAGGCCTTGATGTTGGCTACCGACGGGGTGTTCTTGGCCAGCTCGGCCAGGTAAGCCAACCCACCGACTTGCGAAGAAAGGCCTTCCTTGTCCAACTGCTCGTGCAGGGTCACCACGTCGAATGGCTGGTTGGCGTCGGCCAACTTGTGCACGGCACGGAAGATCAGGCGGTGGTCATGCCGGTAGAAGTCGCCATCCGATACCTGGTCCAGCACCCGCTCCCAGGCGTTGTTGTCCAGCATCAGGCCACCGAGCACGGCCTGTTCGGCCTCGATGGAATGCGGCGGCACCTTCAGGGCTGCGGTTTGCAGGTCAAGCTGTTCGGAAGTGGTGATCTCGTTCATGGCCACGAAAGAATTCTGGAGGATGAAAAAGACAAAGGGCACGGCCTGTCGAAAACAGGACCGTGCCCGATGTTAACCGCCTGCCCCACAAGGAGCCAGACAGTCAGCGCAGCTTAGGCAGCTACGACGACCACGCGTACGGTGGCTTCAACGTCGCTGTGCAGGTGCACGGCTACGTCGTATTCGCCAACCTGACGGATGGTGCCGTTCGGCAGACGAACTTCAGCCTTGGCCACTTCAACGCCAGAGGCGGTCAGGGCGTCAGCGATGTCGTGGGTGCCGATCGAACCGAACAGCTTGCCTTCATCGCCAGCGGTGGCAGTGATGGTCACTTCCAGCTCGGCCAGTTGGGCAGCGCGGCTTTCAGCCGAAGCTTTCTTGTCAGCAGCTGCTTTTTCCAGCTCGGCGCGACGCTCTTCGAACGCAGCCAGGTTGGCGGCGTTGGCAACGGTGGCCTTGCCGAATGGCAGCAGGAAGTTACGGCCGTAACCAGCCTTAACTTTTACTTTGTCGCCCAGGTTGCCCAGGTTAGCGACTTTTTCCAGCAGGATCAGTTCCATTTGGTAAAACCTCTTAACTTTTAACCTTCACCGTTCGCGGAGTCATTCCCCTTGGGGGACTTGCGACCGCGAAAATCAATCAGGCTGTCGACAATGGCCAGAACCACCAGCAACGGATAAATCAGCTGCATGATCAGCGGCAGCGTCACGTACATGCCCACCAGCCAGAACCCGGCCAGTCGACCCTGTGCCACCAGCCCATGCATCAAGGCGATGCCGGCCAGTACCAGTACCAGGCTCGAGGCCGATGCCAGGACGATGAACTGCGGCCCGATGAACGGGGCCACCACCATCACTGCCACCAAGACCGCCATGGTCTGTTTCGGCAACTTCAGGGCGCGAAACTCGCGACCGAAGCCTCCAGGGTTGTACAACGCTGCCTGCCAGTAGCGCGCCAGCACCAGGGCCAGCACACTGAACAATTGCACCGTCACTGCTGTGGAAGCGACCAGCACAGGGCGGATCAGCTCACCGGAGAGCACCGGCTGCCCCTCGATTTTCGGCATGGCTTCGGCAAAGGCCTTGGCCAGTACATCGAAGGTTTGCGCCAGCGCCAGATCGAGCACGAGGCTGAAAGCCACGGCGAACACGGCACTGACCAGCAACACCCGGCTCCAGGGATGCTCGGCGCGCAATAGCGCAGCCAAGCCCAGGGCACCCGCGATCACCAGAAAGGTGATGGGATCGCCCATGACCCACACGGCCAGCCCGGCCAGCAGGCCGCCGGCGATGACCGTTGTAGCATCCTTGAACCCACGCCGCAGCAGCACAAGGCTGCCGGCAGCGGCACTCAACCAGAACAGCAGCGGCAGTACCGCGCTGATGACCACCACCAGGGTGGCCTGCACACGACCGCGCATGATGAAACTTGCTAACGCTCGCATGCTAATCCCTTACTGCTTGTCGACGACCCGGTCTCAGCGGCCGTGGCTGTCGGTGTAGGGCAGCAGGGCCAGGAAGCGGGCGCGCTTGATAGCGGTAGCCAGCTGACGCTGATAACGAGCTTTGGTACCGGTGATACGGCTTGGAACGATCTTGCCGGTTTCGGATACGTAAGCTTTCAGGGTGTTGAGATCTTTGAAGTCGATCTCTTTCACGTCTTCAGCAGTGAAGCGGCAGAATTTACGACGACGGAAGAAACGTGCCATTTAATAGGCTCCTCTAAAGGTCCGTGGATTACTCGTCAGCGTTATCGCTGGAGTCGCTGTCATTGCTGTCGTCGCCGTCGGCGGATTCAGCATGCTCAGGACGCTCACGACGCTCACGGCGCTCGCTGCGGTTTTCTTCAGCCTTCAGCATCTCGGACTGACCGGTAACGGCTTCGTCACGACGGATGACCAGGTTACGGATAACGGCATCGTTGTAGCGGAAGTTGTCTTCCAGCTCGGCCAGGGCCTTGCCGGTGCACTCAACGTTCAGCATCACGTAGTGAGCCTTGTGAACATTGTTGATTGCGTAGGCCAGTTGACGACGGCCCCAGTCTTCCAGGCGGTGGATCTTGCCACCATCTTCTTCGATCAGCTTGGTGTAACGCTCAACCATGCCGCCGACTTGCTCGCTCTGGTCCGGGTGAACCAGGAAGATGATTTCGTAATGACGCATGAATGCTCCTTACGGGTTAGTAGTCTGCCAGCGAATCTGGTCAGACAAGGAGTGAATGACACTGTATGTCTTGCACGGAGGGGAGGCACATGCGCGCCTGCCAGCTCGGCAAGGGGCGCAATTGTAGAGAAGGCGAGGCGTACAAGCAAGGTGATTGGTGAATATTTGAACAGCCTGAAACACATTACAGACTGCCGGCCCTTTCGCGGGTAAACCCGCTCCCACAGATACCCCACAGGGCTTAGGCCTTGTGCGATCCCTGTGGGAGCGGGTTTACCCGCGAAGAGGCCGGTACAGGCCGAAGATCAGCGCTTGGCCTGACGCTGACGCACAGCCTCGAACAGGCACACGCCAGTCGCCACCGACACGTTCAGGCTGCTGACACTACCGCCCATCGGCAACTTAACCAGGAAATCGCAATGCTCGCGGGTCAACCGGCGCATGCCCTTGCCTTCCGCGCCCATGATCATCACCAACGGCCCGGTCAGGTCCTGCTGGTAGATCTCCTGCTCGGCCTCGCCGGCGGTACCTACCACCCACAGGCCACGCTGCTGCAGTTTTTCCAGGGTACGCGCCAGGTTGGTCACCGCCACCAGCGGGATCACCTCCGCCGCGCCGCAGGCCACCTTGCGCACGACCGGCGTCAGGGTTGCGGACTTGTCCTTGGGCACCACCACTGCCGTGGCGCCGGCGGCATCGGCGGTACGCAGGCAGGCGCCAAGGTTGTGCGGGTCGGTCACACCGTCCAGCACAAGGATCAGCGGTGGTGTTTCGGTGCGTTCGAGCAATTCCTCGAGCATCAATTCGCCCCAGACCTGGCTCGGGCTCACCTCGGCGACCACACCCTGGTGCACGCCTTCTACCCAGGCGTCCATCTCACGACGTTCGGCCTGGCCGACCGCCACGCGATTTTCCGCGGCCAACGCCAGCAGCGCCTGCAGGCGCGGCTCGCTGCGCCCTTCCGACAGCCAGATCTGCTTGACCCGCTTCGGGTGGTGCTGCAGCAATGCCTGCACGGCGTGCACGCCGTAGATCTTTTCCAGCTGACTCATGACTTGCTCTTGCTCTTGCGTGGCGCGCCGGACTTCGACGGGCCTTTACGGTGCTTGGTCGGCTTGCCGGAGGCCTTGCCACCCTTTTCCGACTTGCTGCTGGCATGGCCGCCACTGCGCGCCTCGCTCATCAGCGCCTTCTTCATTTCGCGGCTCTTGCGCACTTCGGCGTTACGCTGCACAGCGTCTTTCGGGAAGTACGCCTCGGCGGTCTCGCTCTTGCGGCTGCGCGGCTTCGGCGTGGCCTTGGCCTCGACCGGGGCCTGCTCGGCCTGGCCGGCAGCCGGTGCGGCACCACGCTGCTTGCGGCCGATCGGGGCGGCGAGGGTCTTTTCCGACACTTCGAAGTCGATCTTGCGTTCGTCCAGGTCGACGCGCATGACCTTGACCTCGATCGTGTCGCCCAGGCGGAAGCTGCGACCGGTACGCTCGCCAGACAGGCGGTGGTGCACCGGGTCGAAGTGGTAGTAGTCGCCCGGCAGCGCACTGACGTGCACCAGGCCTTCCACATAGATATCGGTCAGCTCGACGAACAGGCCGAAACCAGTCACCGCGGTGATCACACCCGGGAAGGTCTCGCCCACGCGGTCCTTCATGAACTCGCACTTGAGCCAGTTGACCACGTCACGGGTGGCTTCATCGGCCCGGCGTTCGGTCATCGAGCACTGCTCGCCGAGCTGCTCGAGGGTGTTCTCGTCGTACGGGTAGATGCGCGCCTTGGGGATGCTCATGGCGCCGGCACGCTTGACGTGCGGGGTTTCGACCCTGGAACGGATGATGCTGCGGATGGCGCGGTGCACCAGCAGGTCAGGGTAGCGACGGATCGGCGAGGTGAAGTGGGTGTACGCCTCGTAGTTCAGGCCGAAGTGGCCGTTGTTGTCGGTGCTGTACACCGCCTGGCTCAACGAACGCAGCATCACGGTCTGGATCAGGTGGAAGTCCGGGCGCCCGGCGATGCTCGCCAGCAGTGCCTGGTAATCCTTCGGCGACGGGTCCTTGCCCTTGTGCAGGGTCAGGCCCAGTTCGCCCAGGAAGGCGCGCAGCTTTTCCAGACGCTCCGGCGGCGGGCCGTCGTGCACGCGGTACAGGGCCGGCACGCCATGCTTCTGCAGGAATTCGGCGGTGGCCACGTTGGCCGCCAGCATGCATTCTTCGATCAGCTTGTGGGCGTCGTTGCGCACGGTCGGGCGGATTTCCGCGATCTTGCGCTCGTCACCGAAGATGATGCGGGTTTCCTGGGTCTCGAAGTCGATCGCGCCACGGGTGTGACGGGCCTCCACCAGCACCTTGTACAGGTTGTACAGGTTCTTCAGGTCCGGCACGACTGCCTTGTACTCCTCGCGCAGCGCCTTGCCCTCACGGGTGCGGGAGTGCTCGAGCATGCTGCTGACCTTGTTGTAGGTGAGGCGGGCGTGGGAGTGGATGACGCCTTCGTAGAACTGGTAGTCGACCATCTGGCCGGCTTTGTTCATGGTCATTTCGCAGACCATCGCCAGGCGATCGACATGCGGGTTCAGCGAGCACAGGCCGTTGGACAGCTCTTCGGGGAGCATCGGTACCACGCGCTCGGGGAAGTACACCGAGTTGCCGCGCTGCTGGGCCTCGACGTCCAGGGCCGAACCCAGGCGCACATAGCTGGACACGTCGGCAATGGCCACATACAGGCGCCAGCCACCGGAGAACAGGCGCAGCTTGCCCAGCGGCTCGCAATAGACGGCATCGTCGAAGTCGCGGGCGTCCTCGCCGTCGATGGTGACGAACGGCAGGTGGCGCAGGTCGACGCGCTTCTCCTTGTCCTTCTCTTCGACTTCGGAGCGGAACTTGCGCGCTTCCTTGATCACGTCTTTGGGCCAGACGTGCGGGATATCGTAGCTGCGCAGGGCAACGTCGATTTCCATGCCCGGCGCCATGTAGTTGCCGATGACCTCGACCACATCGCCTTGCGGCTGGAAGCGCGGGGTCGGCCAGTGGGTGATCTTGATCTCGACGAACTGGCCGATCTTGGCACCGCCGTTGCGCCCGGCAGTGACCAGCACTTCCTGCTGGATCTTCGGGTTGTCCGGGGTCACGTAGCCGATACCGCCTTCTTCGAAGTAACGGCCGACCACGCTTTCGTGGGCGCGGGAGATGATTTCGACCAGCACGCCTTCACGGCGGCCACGGCGGTCGACGCCAGAGACGCGGGCCAGGCCGCGGTCACCGTCGAACACCAGGCGCATTTGCGACGGGCTGAGGAACAGATCTTCGCTGCCGTCGTCCGGAATAAGGAAGCCGAAGCCGTCGCGGTGACCGGAGACGCGGCCGCAGATCAGGTCCAGCTTGTCTACCGGGGCATAAGTGCCGCGCCGGGTATAGATAAGCTGGCCATCGCGCTCCATTGCACGCAGGCGGCGGCGCAGGGCTTCGATCTGATCTTCGTCGTACAGACCGAACTCGGCCGCCAGCTCCTCGCGTGCGGCCGGTTCGCCACGGTCGGCGAGGCGCTGCAGGATCAGCTCACGGCTGGGAATAGGGTTGTCGTATTTTTCCGCTTCGCGAGCGGCCTCGGGATCGAGGGATTGCCAATCGGCCATCAGAAGGGGTTCACCTTGGGGTATATAGATAGGAATTCTGGCATAGGCGTATTGAAACCGGAAATGTCAGCCTTGGACAGCCCCACCGGCGTGTCTGGCGAGGACGAATAGGCCTGCGGAATCAACAAGTTGAATTTTTTGAAATTTTTTTTGCTTGGGGGGTTTACAGCCCCCCGGACCGTCCGTATAGTGCGCACCACAACGACGGACAACCCCGAAGTTGTAGTAGAGATGAGCGGCGCTGTAAAGCATCAAGTAATCTCGAATGTGTGCCCAGGTGGCGGAATTGGTAGACGCGCTGGTTTCAGGTATCAGTGGCTTAACGGCCGTGGAAGTTCGAGTCTTCTCCTGGGCACCAAATATTTTCAAGTAACAGATGACCAAGGATCTGTTACTACTGTGTGAAAGCGAACGATAGTCGCCTTCTCCAGATGATGTAAAGCTTTGCCCAGGTGGCGGAATTGGTAGACGCGCTGGTTTCAGGTATCAGTGACTTAACGGTCGTGGAAGTTCGAGTCTTCTCCTGGGCACCATACAAAAACCCACTAGCTTGCTAGTGGGTTTTTTCTTGCCTGCGATTTTTGTATCCCTCCTCTTTTCGGTCATAGGTACAAACCTGTGCCGGCCTCTTCGCGGGCGCGCCCGCTCCCACAGAATCATCACAGGCCTTCCGGCTAGTGAAATACCTGACACCTTCAGACTCTTGCACCATGGTCTGACCATGAATTTCTCGTCACCCGGCCACTTGAGAAACGATTTCGTTTACCATTGTTTCCAAATATGTAGCCGTAAGCGAGGAAGTACCCGCATGACGATCCGCCCGCAACCGCTGATGCGTACCTTGGCCGCCGCCGTGCTGAGCCTGGCCATCGGCGCTCCGGCCGCCATGGCAGACGCACCGGTCACCCTGACCATGTACAACGGTCAGCACAAGGAAATCGGCGAGGCCATCGCCAAGGCCTACGAGGCCAAGACCGGCATCCACATCGATATCCGCAAGGGCAGCAGCAACCAGCTGGCCAGCCAGATCATCGAGGAAGGCGAACGCTCGCCGGCCGACATCATCTACACCGAAGAGTCCCCTCCCCTGAACAACCTGGGCGAACTGGGCCTGCTGGCGAAGATCGATGACGCCACCGCGAACATGATGCCCAAGGAGTACGTTGGCGCCAACGGCACCTGGATGGGCATTACCGCCCGTACGCGCATCGTCGTCTTCAACCCGAAGAAGGTCAACGAGAAAGACCTGCCGACCACAGTGATGGACTTTGCCAACCCCGAGTGGGAAGGCCGTGTCGGCTATGTACCCACCAGCGGCGCCTTCCAGGAACAGGCCGTGGCTATCCTGAAGATGCACGGGCGAGAAGCCACCGAAGAATGGCTGACCGGCCTGAAGGCATTCGGCAAGACCTACACCAACAACATGGTCGCCCTCAAAGCCGTGGAAAAAGGCGAAGTGGCTGCGGTACTGGTGAACAACTACTACTGGTATGCGCTGGAGCGCGAGCGCGGCAAGCTGGACACCAAGCTCTACTACCTGGCCGATGGCGATGCCGGCAACCTGGTCACCATTTCCGGCGCAGCCGTGGTCAAGGCCAGCAAGCACCCGAAAGAAGCCCAGGCCCTGCTCAACTGGATGGCCAGCGAAGAAGGCCAGCGCGTGATCACCCAGACCACCGCCGAGTACCCGCTGCACAAAGGCATGGTCTCCGACCGCGGCCTGAAGCCGTTCGAAGACCTGCGCCCACCGAAGATCTCACCAGCCGACCTGGGCAATGCCGAGGAAGCGATCGAGCTTGAGCGCGAGGTCGGCCTGCTCTGATGACTGCCGCCCTGTCCGAACCGGTGCCGGTTCGCTTCGTACCGCGCCGCAAGCGCCCCTCTGTCTGGGTGGTGCTGCCTGTGCTGTTCCTGGTAGCGATGAGCTTGCTGCCTTTGCTGTACGTTGCCATGAAAGCCTGGGAGGCCGGCTGGCGCGAAGCCTTGCATCTGCTGTGGCGGCCGTTTGTCTGGGGGCTGATGCGCAACACCCTGATGCTGATGGTCGGGGTGACGCTGACCTGCATGGTGGTCGGCCTGGCCCTGGCCTGGCTGCTGGAGCGCAGCAACCTGGCCGGCCGCCGGTTGTGGGGCGTGGTGCTGTGCCTGCCGTTCGCCGTGCCGTCGTTCGTCAGCAGCTTCACCTGGGTGTCGCTGAGCTCGGACTTCGAAGGGCTGGGCGGGGCGATCATGGTCATGGCCCTGTCCAAGTACCCACTGGTGTTCCTGCCGGTGGCCGCGACCCTGCGCAACCTCGATACCTCGCTGGAGGAATCGGCACGTACGCTGGGCTGCAGCCGCTGGGGCGTATTCATCAAGGTCACCCTGCCGCTGCTGTGGCCATCGATGCTGGGCGGCGCGCTGCTGATCGCCCTGCACATGCTGGTGGAGTTCGGCGCCTTGTCGATCCTCGGCTTGCAAACCTTCACCACGGCGATTTACCAGCAGTTCGAACTGGAGTTCAGCAATGCCAACGCGGCCATGCTGTCCGCCGTACTGTTGGCGATGTGCCTGGTGATGCTGTGGCTTGAACTGCGGGTACGTGGCAAGGCCCGTCACGTGCGCATCGGCCAGGGTGTGGCGCGGCGAGCACAACCGGTGCGGCTGCGTGGCTGGGCAGTGCTGGCGCAACTGTTCTGCGTGGGCCTGGCGGTGTTGGGCAGCGGAATTCCGCTGGCCATGCTCGGCTACTGGTTGAGCGTGGGTTCATCGGCGGCATTCCCAGTGGCAGCCATTTCCAAGGCGCTGTTCACCTCGTTGTCGGTGTCGCTGGGCGGCGCCGGCTTCTGCGTGCTACTGGCCCTGCCAATCAGCTTCCTGGTGGTGCGCTACAAGGGCCGCCTGGCAATTTGGGCCGAGCGCCTGCCATACCTGTTGCACGCCCTGCCCGGCCTGGTGATTGCCCTGACCCTGGTGTTCTTCGCCCTGCATTACGTGCCGGCGCTGTACCAGACCACGGCACTGTTGCTGCTGGCCTATGCGCTGCTGTTCCTGCCGCTGGCGCAGTCGCCGGTGCGCACCGCACTGAACAAGGCTTCACCTACCCTGGAGGAAGCGGCACGGACCTTGGGCGCAAGCAGCTTTGCCGCGTTCTGCCGGGTGACCCTGCCGATCATCTTCCCGGCCATGGCGGCAGCTTTTGCCCTGGTGTTCCTGGATGCCATGAAGGAACTGACAGCTACCTTGCTGCTCAGCCCGACCGGCATGACCACCCTGGCCACCGAGGTATGGGCGCATACGGCCAACGTCGAGTTCGCGGCGGCGGCGCCTTATGCGGCATTGTTGATTGTGGTTTCGGGGTTGCCGGTTTATCTGCTGACTACGCGGATGTATTTGAACAAGGCTTGAAAGCTTGCCCAGGCCGCCATGCGGCCTGGGCATTAAGCCACCTGGGCAACTCACTTCTTGGACATGATCCGCAAGACCCGCAGAAACAGATTGATAATGTCTAGATACAGCGATGCAGCGCTGTCTATTGCATTATCCACGGTACGCTCAATCTGGTTCGCACGCCCCCAATCAACCCCGATATAGCCACAGAAGATCAGTGCAGTGATCCAATCCATTACCCCGAGATGGATACCGAATAACCAAACCTGCGCCAATTCAACGAAGATCACAGCTATCAAAGCTATGCATAATGACGCCTTGATGCGCTTGAAGAAGCGGGGGAATACAGACCCCAGCAACATCATGGTAACGGTTAGCAAGACGGTCGCCTGCAAGGCATTCACGATGTTTTCATGTGAGTACTTTGGGAGGACGATGACAAGCAGCAACCCGACCGGAATCACGATCAGGTTGTAGCCGAGGAAACTGTACAACGGCTTTTCAGATTTGAAGATGATCGCGACACCCGCTAGCGCGGTGATCAAGTAGCCAACCAGGAACAGCATCATGGGGATGGACCGAACAATATCGGGCGGCACCGTGATTACCAGATACCAGTTGACGAAGAAGCCCCACAGCAGTACTGCGCCGAGGATCAGATTGTAGATGCACGCCGATATTTTATGATTGGTTCCGAGTCGATTGAAGGTTTCGTTCTCCAGCATGTCTGTTATGCCCCCTGGCGTCTATGCTTGTAAATACTGCCCGCGATAACGTGCGCTCAACGCCACCCCGCTAAGCAACTGCTGTTTCGCGGCGGCGGAGCCTTATGCGGCGTTGTTGATCGTGGCATCGGGTTAGCGGTGTATTTGCTGACTATACGGATGTATTTGAATAAGGCGGAGAACGGGTCCAGACTGGTGACCAACCCGATTTCATTAATATACACCCGTCATCTCAGAAACCTTATCCAAACACAGAACATAGCCAGCAAGACAAAAAGCAGCACGTGAGCATGCCATAACCAAACCAGTAGTTTTTTAAGGCTTTGAGGGGCATTGCGAACATCTTCACTGTCCAACATACCTTTGCGAATGCAAAAACCCTTCATTGATAGCATCGCGGAAACTGACCCCAAACGCATAATCTGCCCAAGCATACCAGCACGGGCATACATTGCTTTGTTTCCCACAACCATGGGACTATTTGAGAAGCTTGCCTCGACCTTATCAAGGAAGCGGTATGCAATTACAATCCACGTTCCAAACATTAAAAATGGTGATGCAAACAAACACACTCCGAGCACCGCGACCTGCACATTGGTCATTACAGCACCTCATATAAAACTTCTCCAAGAAACTCGCCACCCATTTCTCCTAACGCCCCACCTACACTACCTCCAGCCACCCCGCCGAGCACCACGCAAGCGACAGCCCCTGCACCTGCTGTGATGCAGTTGATCAATCTCCTCTAGCGTTTTCTTGATAGCCTCAAGATGCTTGTTCCAGGCATCACTGGCTGCACCTGCACCTATAGACGCACGGGTCAACAAGCTCTGCAACAGATCATAGTTCTCTAGGAAGAATCCATCGATTCCCCCTCCGTTCAACTCGATATCAAGGTGTATCCCAGCCGCCTTACCCATGAGAAAAGCTTCATGACTAGTGCAGGAGGAGGGGGTGCTTGGTTCACCCACGATCACGAGTTCGCCAGGGAAAACGACGCTATTGGCAATATGCGCATTCAACACATCAAACTTGGCCCGCTGATTGGACGATATCGGCGTGCCGGCCTTCAGCGACTCATACGATTGCGCCTGAAGATTGCACTTGCTCCACCGCCGCCGGCACCGTGCTGCCGGCGATCGGCGCAAACTCGCCTACCCACACCCCAAATTAATAGCCTTCCAATTTCAACCAACTCCAAAGACCTATGAGCGACAAAAAAATAGCGACATGAACAAACCACAAGCCCACAAGCATACGGCGCAAACCACCAGGAAATTTCTTTACATCCTGAAGATCCAAAAGGCCTTTACGAATGCAAATCGCCCTCATCGACAACATTACGGATGCGGAGCCGGTACGCATCACTTTACCCAGCAAACCCGCCTGACCAAAAATCTTTTTATTACCAGAAACCATTGAACTATTAGAAAGCAACGACTCTATGTAACTCACATAGCGAACTGAAATATAAACCCATATAAATATGACCATGAACATAGCCATCATTAAAGGAAGACCTAACCACCTGGCGTCGAAGCCAATCATTGCGTCACCTCATATAACAACTCACCAAACATCTCACCGATATCACCTACGACCGAACCGCCTGCAGCACCACCCACGGCGCCTCCAATGACAGTACACGCGAGGGCCCCCGGACCGCCTGTCGTCACTCCGAGGAAAAGTACGCATCCAGTTCCCCCTAGAAATCCACCAATCGACCCGCCCGCGATCGAGCCCCCCGTACTGCCGACCAGAGAGACTCCTTCCACATACTTGGCCTTTCTGCAATCTTCAGAGCGTCCAAAGGTACATGCATGATGGATACTCAGCCCTGTTGAAGCCACGTCGAGCCCCAAGCCGATATAAGTGCCCTTCTTTATCAGACTTGCCGCTTTCGAGACGCCAGCAATCTTTTCGGCATATCCAGCAATCTCACCTGTATGTAGGTAGCTCTTGGTAGATATCTCGAGCGCTCTTTTCACCGATCCCTTATTTTGCAGGCCCGAACCATACGCAGCCATGTTGTTCAACTGCCCTTCCAACTTCATAAACAATGCCATTCTCTTGGCATAAAATTCGTCACGCGCTTTTAGCGTGCCGTTTTTCAAATACTCCCGATGTAATATCTCGATTTCTTCCAACGTCCTCTTGATCGCATCGAGGTATCTGCTCCAACCATCGCTCACAACGCCTGCCCCCATGGAGGTATGAGAGAGCAAGCCTTTCAACATCTCATAGTTATCCAGAAAGAAGTCATCCACCCCAGCGCCATTGATCTCAAGCTGATGGTGTATCCCCGCCGCCTCTGCCATCAAATATGCTTCATGGCTCGTACACGATGGTGTACTGGGATCTCCAACAATCACCAGCTCCCCTCCGACAACCACGCTATTGACGATATGCGCATTCAACACATCAAACTTGGCCCGCTGATTGGCCGACATCGGCGTGCCGGCCTTCAACGACTCATAGGATTGTGCCTGGGGATTGATGAAGCTACGTGCCTCGGACATAGTCGCACCTCACGCATATTTCTTGTTGCTGATGCGATCCCAGCCGCCGGTCACATTGCCGCCGGCACTGCCGTCGAGGCGCTTCTGCCGCGTGTAGGTGGTCTTGATGCGGCCATAGTTGAGCTGCACTACTTCCACCGGCACGCCAGCATTGGCGCTTTGGGCGTAGTCGGCGATGATCACTTCTTCGAGAACGACTTCGTAGTACTTGAGCTTTTCGGTACCGGCCCGGCACACCACCAGCTTCACTTCCTTCAGGTGCTGGCCGGCACAGCTGGCTTCGAGCAGCTTGCAGCTGGCGCTGTCCAGGTACTTGGTGAAGGTGAAGTTGGTGAGCGTGGTACGCCCGGAAGATGCGCCACCTGCAGAGCTTGCGGTGGCAGAAGTGCTCTGGTTGGCACCGAACTTGTAGCCGATGATTTCGATCCAGTTGGCGTACTGCTCGTCCAGTGCTTCGCCAGTGATTTCCGCGATTTGAATATAAGCATCGAAAGCCATGCTTACCTCTCCTTGGTAAAAATTGGGCTGATAACGACGGTGTTCGGACATCGCCGCCTTGAGGTTGTTCCCGAAGGCGAATGGCGGATTGCATTGCGTGCCTTCAGGTGCGATTGACACTAGCTCCCCATGCCTGGCGCGACAATAGAATGCGGACAAACAAGGTTAATTTGGGAAATTGCCTACAAATTTACCGATGAAGTCAGCTTGATCGGTGTGGAAGCAGGCTTGGCCGCGAAGTAGAAACCGCGGGGCTGGCACGGGCTTCGCCCGTGTTCGCGGGTGAGCCCGCTCCCACAGTGATCTGAGCGTAGACTTTTAGATTTTGGGGTGAGGGCTACCAGGTGCTTGTCGTGGGTTCTGAGGTGGTGCGCAAATCGAGCGCCGCCCGCGCGGCGCTCGATCTCATAGGCGCTGAAAATACTGCGGCCAACACCTCCCAGCCCAGAAGCTTTCTCAAAAGGCACCTACACAAAAGCGCATCTACATGATCAAGCTCTGAACTGGCCCAGGCTGGCGCGCAACTGAGCCGCCAGATCATCCAGCACCTTGCTACTGGCCGTGGTCTGCATCACCACTTCAGCCGAGCGCTCAGCCTGAGCATGGATAGTCTCCACCCGCCCACGCACAGCTTGCGCCCCATTCGCCTGCTGCTCGGCCGCGCGGGTGGCCAGGCCGATGGCTGCATGCACCTGCTCCACCGCCGCCTGCACCGACTGCTGGCGACGCTCGTTGTCACGCAGCACCAGCAACCCTTCGCTAGCCTTGAGCCCGGCCTGGCTGATAGTTGCCACAGCTTCCTTGGCGCCCTTTTGCAGCGCGGCGATATGCGCCTGGATATCTCCCGTGGAACTTTGCGTCTTGCTCGCCAGCGCCCGCACCTCATCGGCCACCACGGCAAACCCGCGCCCGGTTTCGCCAGCACGGGCGGCTTCGATGGCCGCGTTCAAGGCCAGCAGGTTGGTCTGTTCGGCGATGCCGTGGATAACCGTCAGCACCACTTCGATCTGCTCGCTCTGCTTGGCCAGGCGCTCGATCACCTGGGAGCCGGCCTCCACCTGCCCGGCCAGGTTCTCGATCAAACCGGCTAGCTGGGTTGATGTGCGGCTGTTCTCGTCAGTTGCCTGGCGGATATCCACCACCTGCTGCAGGGCTGCCTGCATCGCGTGGCTTTCAGCCTGGGCCTCGTCGGCCATGCTTGACAGGTCGCGCAGGCTGGCCGCCACTTCATCGCGTTGCAGCGCAGCGGCAGCATCGGCGCCGGCATTGCGCTGGGCCATTGCGCCAATCTCAACGCCGGTACGCTGCGCCACCTCGCCGGCCTCGCGCAAGATGGGCTGCAGCTTGTCGACAAAGCGGTTCACCGCCGAGGCCATGTCGCCGATTTCATCGCGGCTGTCGAGCAGCACGCGCTTGGTCAGGTCGCCTTCACCGGCAGCGAGATCGTCGAGTGCAGCGATCAGCAGGCGCAGCTTGCTCAACACCCGCCGGCCAAGCACCACGGCTACCACCAGCAGCACCCCTAGGCCGACCAGCACCAGCCCCAGGCCGATGCGCCAACGCAGCTCTGCAGCCGCATCGCGAACCGTCTGCGCTGTATTGGCCTGCATCGCGGCGGCGCTGCCCTGGGCCTTTTCCAAACGCTCGCGCAGGGTGTTGCCACTCTCGGCCGCAGCACCGACCAGGCTGTCACCGACCAGTTGCTCGCCACTGGTGATAAGGGCGGCGAAGCGCTGGTCGAGCGCCTTGAGCTCCTGGTCGATGCCAGCCGTGGAAACACCCATCACCACCTTGCCGATTTCCGCACCATTGGGGCTGATCGAGGCCTCGACGAAGTACACCGCCGGGTCCCGCCGTGCCGCGTCGATCACCTTGTCCAGCGCACGCTCGCCCTGACCTTTTTCCATCAACGCCTGGTTGATCGGGTTCTGCCGGTTCAGGTAGCGGGTAAGGTGCTGGCCCTGAGCGTCGTCGTAAACCACAAACAGCACGTTGGGGTTGCGCTGGGCGCGGCGCGCGAAGTCGGAGAGCACCGGCACGTCGTTGTCCCATATCGCCCGCGGTGCGACCGACGCCAGCAGCTCGGCCATATCGTTGGCGGAGTCCTTGAGGTTCTTCTCCAGCGTGCTGCGCAGCTGCTGCTGCTCGCTTTGCAGGCGTGCCGACAAACCTGCACTCAGGCGCTGGCGGGTGCTGCTGGAGAGGCCGTCGAGGCCTGAGCGCACATCTTGCCCGGCTTGCTCCAACTCACTGGCGAGTTGGCGGCTGTCATTGCCCAGGCGTTCACCCAGGTCGGCTTCCAGGGCGGTGACCGTGCTTCGGGTAAGCGCAACGGCGACCAGCACCTGCACCAAAAGAGCGATACCAAGGGCAACAAACACAGGCCGCAAAAGGCGGCTTCGTAACAGTGAGAGGATGGCAGACACGGTGTAACCCTCGTGTTTTCTGGCGCCACTATTTTGATGGCATCTTCAGAAACTTCTTACAGCAAGGGTTGTGCCGGCGGCAGCAGGGAAATGTGCCAAGGTCTAGCAATGAGGTTGCCCGCACGGGCCTCTTCGCGGGTGAACCCGCTCCCACATGGACCGCGCAGGTCCTGAGGGCTGTGCAGGACCTGTGGGAGCGGGTTTACCCGCGAAAGGGCCGGGACAGGCAGACCCCACAAATGAAAACGCCGCAGCCCCTTTCAGGGCCACGGCGTCAGATCAGCCTGGAAGGCAGATCAGGCGAACGGATGACGCAGAACGATGGTCTCGTTGCGGTCCGGGCCGGTGGAGATGATGTCGATCGGCGCGCCGATCAGCTCTTCGATGCGCTTGATGTAGGCGCGAGCGTTGGCTGGCAGTTCTTCCAGGGTTTTCACGCCCAGGGTCGACTCGCTCCAGCCTGGCATCTCTTCGTACACCGGCTCCAGGCCGATGTAGCTGTCGGCATCGGAAGGCGCGTCGATGACGGCACCGTTCTCGTTCTTGTAGCCAACGCAGATGTTGATGGTTTCCAGGCCATCCAGTACGTCCAGCTTGGTCAGGCAGATGCCCGAGATGCTGTTGACGTCGATGGCGCGACGCAGGATCACGGCATCGAACCAGCCGCAACGGCGCGCACGGCCGGTGGTGGAGCCGAACTCATGGCCACGCTTGGCCAGGGTAGCGCCAGTCTCGTCGAACAGTTCGGTCGGGAACGGACCGGAACCTACGCGAGTGGTGTAGGCCTTGGTGATACCCAGGATGTAGTCCAGGTACATCGGGCCAACGCCAGAACCAGTGGAGATACCGCCAGCGGTGGTGTTGGAGCTGGTGACGTACGGGTAGGTACCGTGGTCGATGTCCAGCAGCGAGCCCTGGGCGCCTTCGAACATGATGTCCTTGCCGGCGCGACGCAGGTTGTGCAGCTCGGCGGTGACGTCGAGCATCATCGGCTTGAGCTGTTCGGCGTAGGCCATGCATTCGTCCAGGGTCTGCTGGAAGTCGATGGCCGGCTCTTTGTAGTAGTTCACCAGCTGGAAGTTGTGGTAGTCCAGCAGCTCACCCAGCTTGGCGGCGAAACGCTCGCGGTGGAACAGGTCGCCCACGCGCAGGCCGCGGCGTGCGACCTTGTCTTCGTAGGCTGGGCCGATACCACGGCCGGTGGTGCCGATCTTGGCTTCGCCACGGGCTTTTTCGCGGGCCTGGTCCAGGGCAACGTGGTACGACAGGATCAGCGGCGCAGCCGGGCTGATGCGCAGGCGCTCGCGCACCGGTACGCCCTTCTCTTCCAGCTTGGTGATTTCACGCATCAGGGCATCTGGGGCAACGACCACGCCGTTGCCGATCAGGCACTGTACGCCTTCACGCAGGATGCCGGACGGAATCAGGTGCAGAACGGTCTTTTCACCGTTGATCACCAGGGTGTGACCCGCGTTGTGGCCACCCTGGTAGCGCACTACGGCGGCAGCATGTTCGGTCAGCAGATCGACGATCTTGCCTTTGCCCTCATCACCCCACTGGGTGCCCAGGACGACGACATTCTTACCCATTACATTGGTCCTCATTCACGCAAACTTGGTTGCCGGCCTACTGCCGGCGCAGAAACTCACTGGGCCAGCGGCAGAACCTGCCAGCGCCCGTCTTGCTGAATCAATTGCCGATCACAATCCGCCTCGAGAGCAGCACTCAACGGCTGGCCAGGCAGGGCCTGGACCACACGCTGGCCCTCGTTGCGCAACTGGCAGACTTGCTGCCAGAGGGCCGCGTCGCCACTGTCCGGCATCCAGATGCCGCCAGTTGGCAATACGACCTCCGCTCGCCCCAGTGTGACCAGGGTCTTCAAATCCGTGGAGAAACCGGTGGCCGGGCGGGCCCGGCCGAAATCGGCGCCGATGTCGTCATAGCGCCCGCCCTGGGCGATCGATTGGCCTTCGCCCGGCACGAACACGGCGAACACCACGCCTGTGTGATAGTGGTAACCGCGCAGCTCGCCGAGGTCGAAGTACAGCGGCAGGTCCGGGAAGCGTGACGCCAGGCGATCGGCGATCGCCAGCAGGTCGTCCAGCGCCGCCAGCACGCTGGCCGGGGCACGGCCCAGGCGCACGCGAGCTTCGGCCAGCACTTCGCGGCCACCGCACAGTTCCACCAGCGCGCGCAGCATGTTGCCCAGGTCCTTCGGCAGGTCGGCGGTCAGCACCTGAACCTCATCCACGGCCTTGCGCTGCAGGGCGTCGAACAGCTGCTGCTCGACCGCGCCGGACAGGCCGGCAGCACGGGCCAGGCCGCGGTAGATACCGACGTGGCCCAGGTCCATGTGCACATCCGGCACATCGGTCAGCTGCAGCGTGGCGAGCATCAGGCTGATGACTTCGACATCGCTGGTGGGGCTGGCATCACCGTACAGCTCGGCACCCAGCTGGATCGGGCTGCGCGAGGTGGACAGGGCACGCGGCTGGGCGTGCAGCACGCTGCCGGCATAGCACAGGCGGCTCGGGCCTTCACGGCGCAGGGTGTGGGCGTCAATGCGCGCCACCTGCGGGGTGAAGTCGGCGCGGAAGCCCATCAGGCGACCGGACTGCGGGTCTACTACCTTGAAGGTGCGCTGATCCAGGTCCTGGCCGGCGCCGGTGAGCAGCGACTCCAGGTACTCGATATGCGGGGTGACGACCAGCTCGTAGCCCCAACTCTGGAACAGGTCCAACACCTGGCGGCGCGCGATCTCGATGCGCGCGGCCTCAGGTGGCAGTACTTCCTCGATGCCATCTGGCAGCAGCCAGCGGTCTACCGTTGCCATTACGCCATTTCCCCTCTGGTCCGGGCGGCTTGCCAGCAGGCGAGCCGTCAGTAAAGCCGGTATCGCGCACAGCAGCGGGCAGCACTGATCCCAGCGCAGCCACCGTACCCGACACCCTCGAATTGCCTTGCGACCTGACCAATCCGCCAACTGGCGGTTTGCCAATCAACCTTGCAGACGCAAAAAAGCCGGGAAATTTCCCGGCTGCCTCATCATACACCCCTTTTCATTCAGGATGCACCCCGCCTGGCGTTTTAGCTGCCAGGCGGGGCGCCGCCGCATGAAAATCAGGGCCTGAGCATCACGGCCTGCTCTTGTCCAGGAAGCGGAAGAACTCGTTCTTCGGATCCAGGACCAGCACGTCGCTCTTGCTCGAGAAGCTCTCGCGGTACGCCTGCAGACTACGGTAGAACGCATAGAAATCAGCGTCCTGGGTGTAGGCCTTGGCGTAGATGGCGGCCGCCTGGGCGTCGCCGTCACCGCGGGTTTCCTCTGCTTCGCGATAGGCCTCAGCCAGCAGTACGCGGCGCTGACGATCGGCATCGGCACGGATACCTTCAGCCAGCTCGTTACCCTTGGCGCGGTGCTCACGGGCTTCACGTTCACGCTCGGTGCTCATGCGGTCGAACACGCTGCGGTTAACTTCCTTCGGCAGGTCGATGGCCTTGACGCGCACGTCGACCACCTCGATACCCAGCTCCTTGGCGGCCATGCGGTTCAGCGAAGCAGTGATGTCAGCCATCAGCGCGTCACGTTCACCGGAAACCACTTCATGCAGGGTACGTTTACCGAACTGGTCACGCAGGCCGCTTTCCAGACGACGCGACAGACGCTCGTCGGCGATCTGTTTCATGCCGGATGTGGCGGTGTAGAAACGTTCGGCGTCCTTGACGCGCCACTTGGCGTAGGCGTCGACCATCACCGCTTTCTTCTCCAGAGTCAGGAACCGCTGGGTCGGGGCGTCGAGGGTCATCAGGCGGGCGTCGAACTTGCGCACCTGGTTCACGTACGGAATCTTCACGTGCATGCCCGGCTGTACATCCGCCTGGACTACCTTACCGAAGCGCAGCAATACCGCACGCTCGGTCTGGGACACGATGTAGAAGCTGTTCCAGGCCACGATGGCCAGGACCACGGCGGCGATCAGGGCGATCAGCGATCTGTTGCTCATCAGCGGCTCTCCCTAGTGCGCAGCGGCTGCTGTTGCTGTTGCAGGTCCTGCGCCGCACGGGCGGCCGCATCGTTGACCGATGGCGACACGCTGGTGGTCGGCGCGGACGGGTTGCGGCTGCCTTCGACCATCTTGTCCAGCGGCAGGTAGAGCAGGTTGTTCTGCCCGTCCTTGGTTGCCACCATAACCTTGCTCGAATTGCTGTAGACCTCTTGCATGGTCTCCAGGTACAGGCGCTGACGGGTCACGTCAGGTGCCTTGCGGTACTCGGCGACCAGCTTGGTGAAGCGGTCGGCCTCACCCTTGGCGCGGGCAATGACTTCGTCGCGGTAACCGTTGGCGTCCTCGATGATGCGCTGGGCCTGACCACGGGCTTCCGGTACCACGCCATTGGCGTAGGACTCGGCCTGGTTGCGGGCACGCTGCTCGTCTTCACGGGCTCGGATCACGTCGTCGAAGGCTTCCTGCACTTCACGCGGGGCAGCCGCGCTCTGTACGTTGACCTGGGTGACAGTGATACCGGTACGGTAGGTGTCGAGGAAACGCTGCAGGCGCTCGCGGATATCCACGGCCATCTGCTCACGACCTTCGGTCAGCACCTGGTCCATCGAGGTGGAGCCCACCACATGGCGCAGGGCACTCTCGGTCGCGTGCTGCAGGCTGACCTCAGGCTGGTCGACGTTGAGCACGAAGTCCTGCAGGTTGCTGATCTTGTACTGGACGGTCAGCGGTACCTCGACGATGTTCTCGTCTTCGGTCAGCATCTGGCCCTGCTTGGTATAGGCACGCTCGCGCGTGACGTTCTCCATGTACTTGCGATCGATCGGCGGGAAGTAGATGTTCAGGCCGGGGCCGACCGTCTCATAGTACTTGCCGAAGCGCAGCACCACGGCCTGCTCCTGCTCGTCCACCACGTACACGGCGCTGTACAGCCAGATAGCAGCCAGCACCGCCAGGCCGATGCCCAGCAGGCCCAGGCCACCGCCCTTGCCGACATTGCGGCCACCGCCGCCACGTTTCTTGCCACTGCCGAACATGCCGTTCAGGCTGTCCTGCAATTTGCGGAAGGCCTCGTCCAGGTCCGGTGGACCTTTCTTGTCACCACCGCCGCCACCGCCATTCCGGCGACCGCCCCAGGGATCCTGATTGTTCGAGTTGCCACCCGGCTCGTTCCAAGCCATAGCGCTCTCCATCTGATAAAGCAAAGACGCGCCCACGGCGCGCCGTCCAATGCTACAGAATGCCTGTCACTGCTGCCCGGCGACCTCGACGAGCATTTATTGCAAAGTGTGTTGCTCGACAAACACTTGCGGCTCCATGCCTTCGCGGCTGACCAGGCGATTCAGTTCGACCATGGGCAGTCGCACGCTCAGCAGGCTGCGCCCTTCTTCATCATGCTCTTCACTCTGCACGGCACCCAAGGCAAAGAATTGCGCGCGCAAGCGGGCAAAACGCTGCTCCAGACACAGGGTACCGACAAACAGATCATCCCCCAGCAACTCGGCAATCGCCTGGCCGACCAACTCCAGGCCACGCCCATCGCGTGCCGATACCCAGACCCGTTCCGGCTTGCCATCGGCATTGCGCTGGATCTGCGGCTCGACATCTTCGAGCAAGTCGAGTTTGTTATACACCTCGAGGATCGGCAACCCTTCGGCGCCAATCTCGCCCAACACCGCCAGCACCTGCTCGATCTGCTCCATGCGCTCCGGCTCATGGGCGTCGATCACATGCAGCAACAAGTCGGAGTTGCTCGACTCTTCGAGCGTAGCCCGAAATGCCTCGACCAGCTTGTGCGGCAGGTGGCGAATGAAGCCCACGGTGTCGGCCAGCACGATCGGCCCCAGGTCGGTCAGTTCGAGCCGGCGCAGGGTCGGGTCGAGGGTGGCGAACAGCTGGTCCGCGGCATACACCTCGGATTCTGTCAGGGCGTTGAACAGCGTGGACTTGCCGGCGTTGGTATAACCCACCAGCGATACCGACGGAATGTCCGCACGCTTGCGCCCGCGGCGTGCCTGCTCGCGCTGGCTGCGCACCTTCTCCAGGCGTGACTTGATCTGGCGAATGCGCACCCGCAACAGGCGGCGGTCGGTTTCCAGCTGGGTTTCACCCGGGCCGCGCAGGCCGATACCACCCTTCTGTCGCTCAAGGTGGGTCCAGCCGCGCACCAGCCGCGTGCTCATGTGCTCGAGCTGGGCCAGTTCGACCTGCAGCTTGCCTTCATGGGTGCGCGCCCGTTGGGCGAAGATATCGAGGATCAGCCCGGTACGGTCGAGCACACGACACTCGAACACACGCTCGAGGTTGCGCTCCTGACTGGGCGTGAGGGTGTGATTGAAAATCACCAGGTCTACCTGTTCGGCATGGACCAGGTCGTGCAACTCTTCGACCTTGCCACTGCCAATCAGGTATTTGGCGGAAGGCTGATGCCTTGCCACCGTGACCAGCGAGACGATGTCGGCACCGGCCGACAATGCCAGTTCCTGAAACTCCTGCGGGTCTTCGCGCGCCTCAGGGTTCTGACCTTCCAAGTGAACGAGCAACGCCCGCTCACCACCACCGTGGCGCTCAAAGAACAATGCAGGCTCCTATCAGGCGTTGCCTGGCTCGCTGTCGCCATGTTCGGAATCGGACGGGCTTGGCAGACGAACCGGACGGGCAGGAACCACGGTCGAGATGGCGTGCTTGTAGACCATCTGGCTGACGGTGTTCTTCAGCAGTACCACGAACTGGTCGAAGGACTCGATCGAACCCTGCAGTTTGATGCCGTTGACCAGATAGATGGATACCGGGACCTTTTCTTTTCTCAAGGTGTTCAAGTAAGGGTCTTGTAGCGAATGCCCTTTTGACATATGCCGCACTCCTGTAAGGATAAATAATAGAAAATCAAGAAAATCGATAAATTAGGCCGCCCCTTCGCAAGAATAGACGGCAATCAGCAGGGACTCAGCTCAATATGGAGATGGCCCCAAGGTATTTCAAGGTGCGGGACAGATTGTCGCAGGCCAGGCTGTCAAGCCAGTGTACTTCAGGCCAGCCACGCAACCAGGTGAACTGCCGCTTGGCCAGCTGCCTGGTGGCAATGATACCGCGTTCACGCATCTCATTCTCAGTCAGCTTGCCGTCCAGGTAATCCCAGACCTGCCGATACCCCACTGCCCGTATAGACGGCAGCCCGGCGTGCAAGTCACTTCTGGCTCGCAGCGATCGGACCTCGTCGACGAAGCCCTGTTCCAGCATCTGTGAAAATCGTAACGCAATTCGCTGATGCAAAATGTGACGATCTGTAGGAGCAATCGCCAAACTCGCGACAGTATAGGGCAAATGTCCGCCAGCGCCTGCGTCTGCGCCGCGACTTTCCGCGAATTGACGCTGTCGATGTGCCGTCATGCTCTCGCCACTCACCCGGTAAACCTCCAACGCCCTGATCAATCGCTGCGGGTCGTTGGGGTGGATACGCGCCGCCGACTCAGGGTCAACCTCGGCCAACTGGCGGTGCAACTCGGCCAGCCCCAGCGCTTCGGCCTGGGCTTCCAGCTCGGCACGCACCGCGGCATCGGCCGCCGGCATATCGGCCAGGCCATCGATCAACGCCTTGTAATAGAGCATGGTGCCGCCCACCAGCAACGGGATCTTGCCGCGTGCGGTGATCTCGGCCATGGCTTCCAGGGCATCGGCACGGAACTGCGCAGCCGAATAGCTTTCGGCCGGGTCGCGAATGTCGATCAGCCGGTGCGGGTGGGCGGCGAGGATTTCTTTGGAGGGCTTGGCCGAACCGATGTCCATGCCGCGGTAGACCAGCGCCGAATCGACGCTGATCAGCTCGCACGGCAGTACTTTGGTCAGCTCGATGGCCAGGTCGGTCTTGCCGGCCGCCGTCGGGCCCATCAGGAATATTGCAGGGGGCTTGCCGCTCATTTCATCGACCGCGCAGGAAGAGTTTGTCCAGGTCGTCCAGGCCCATCTGGGTCCAGGTGGGGCGACCATGGTTGCACTGGCCGCTGCGCTCGGTGTTTTCCATGTCACGCAGCAGGGCGTTCATCTCGGGGATCGCCAGGCGCCGGTTGGCGCGCACGGCACCGTGACAGGCCATGGTACCGAGCAGCTCGTTGAGGTGCGCCTGGATACGGTCGCTGGTGCCGTATTCCATCAGGTCGGCGAGTACATCCTGCACCAGGCGGTTGGCCTCAGCCTGCTTGAGCAAAGCCGGGATCCGGCGGATAGCCAAGGTCTCGGGGCCCAGACGCTGCAGTTCGAAACCCAGCCGTTGGAACCACTGCGCGTGCTCTTCGGCGCAGTCTGCTTCACGCTGGCTCAGGGCCAGGGTCTCGGGCACCAGCAGCGGCTGGCCGCTGAGGCCTTCGCTGGCCATGGCCACCTTGAGGCGCTCGTACATGATGCGCTCGTGAGCGGCGTGCATGTCTACCAGCACCAGGCCAATGGCATTCTCGGCCAGGATGTAGATACCCTTGAGCTGCGCCAACGCGTAGCCCAGCGGTGGAATATCGCCCTGGCTTTCAGGCAGCGTCGTCGGCACCGCGCCGTCATCCAGCGGTTTGTAGAACTCGCGATACACCGCCTGTGCCTCGGCGGCCGGCAGCGGCTGCGAGGGGCGCGGCGTGTACTGATACTGGTAACCCGCACCACTACCACCGCTGGAGAATGACTGCTGCGGGCCACGCGGCTGCTCGAGCACCGGCGAGGCCAGGCGCATTTCGCCCTGGGGGCCGAACTCACCGGCCTGCTGGCCCGTGGCGCGGACCACTTCGGGTACGGCAGCTGGCGCCGCCAACTGGTCTTCAGGGCGCACATCGGCCAGGGCGCGATGCAGGGTGCCATACAAGAAGTCGTGAACCGAGCGCCCCTCGCGGAAACGCACTTCGTGCTTGGTCGGGTGCACGTTGACGTCGACGCCGTTGGGCTCCAACTCCAGGAACAGCACAAAAGTCGGGTGCCGACCATTGAACAGCACGTCGCGGTAGGCCTGGCGCACGGCGTGGGCGACCAGCTTGTCGCGCACCGCACGGCCGTTGACGAAGAAATACTGCAGGTCTGCCTGGCTGCGCGAGAACGTCGGCAGGCCGACCCAGCCCCAAAGGCGCAGGCCGTTGCGTTCCACGTCGATCGGCAGCGCCTGCTCCATGAAGCCCGGGCCGCAGATGGCGCCCACCCGCCGCGCACGGGCGGTTTCATCGTGGGCCTCATGCAGGCTGAGGATGCTCTTGCCGTTGTGGCGCAGGTGGAAGCCGACATCGAAGCGCGCCAGCGCCAGGCGCCGTATCACTTCCTGCAGGTGATCGAATTCGGTTTTCTCGGCCTTGAGGAACTTGCGCCGGGCCGGGGTATTGAAGAACAGGTCGCGCACTTCCACCGAAGTACCCACCGGATGCGCCGCCGGCTGCACCCGCGGTGTCATGTCCCGGCCTTCGGTTTCCACCTGCCAGGCCTCGGTAGCGCTGGCGGTACGCGAGGTCAGGGTCAGGCGCGCCACCGAGCTGATCGAGGCCAGGGCCTCACCACGAAAGCCCAGGCTCAAGACCCCTTCCAGGTCCTCCAACTCACGGATCTTGCTGGTGGCGTGACGGGCCAGGGCCAGCGGCAGGTCGTCGGCGGAGATGCCGCTGCCATCGTCTCGCACTCGCAGCAGCTTGACGCCGCCCTGCTCAACTTCCACGTCGATACGCCGGGCGCCGGAGTCCAGGCTGTTCTCCAGCAACTCTTTGGCGACAGAGGCCGGCCGCTCGACAACCTCGCCGGCGGCAATCTGGTTGGCCAGCCGCGGGCTGAGCAGCTGGATGCGCGAACCGCCACTCATTGCGAGGCCAACGTGGTAGCAGGGATATCGAGGCGCTGGCCGACCTTCAGCTCATCGGTCTTGAGGCTGTTGGTGCTGCGCAGGCTGGTGACGCTGACCTGGTAGCGAACGGCAAGCATCGCCAGGGTCTCTCCTGGGCGCACCGTGTGCTCACGCGGGCCAGCGGCGATCTTGCCGGTGTCGCGCAGCCAGGCGATGTAGGTGCCCGGCGGCGGGTTCTGCTGGAAATACTGGCGCACACCGGTATGGATCGAACGGGCCAGGGCCTGCTGATGGCTGGCGGTGGCCAGCTTGGCGGCTTCGTTGTTGTTCGAGATGAACCCGGTTTCAACGAGGATCGACGGGATATCCGGCGACTTCAGCACCATGAAACCGGCCTGTTCCACCCGCTGCTTGTGCAGGGAGGTAATGCGGCCCATGTTGCCCAGCACCTTCTGCCCGACATTGAGGCTGGAGCTGAGCGTGGCGGTCATCGACAAGTCGAGCAGCACGCCGGCCAGCATACGGTCCTTGTCGTCGAGGCTGACGTTACCGGCACCACCGATCAGGTCGGAACGGTTTTCCGTGTCGGCCAGCCAGCGCGCAGTCTCGGAGGTAGCGCCGCGGTCGGACAGGGCGAACACCGAGGCGCCAAAGGCGGCGCGGGACGGCGCGGCGTCGGCGTGGATCGAGATGAACAGGTCGGCGCCCTTCTTGCGGGCGATTTCCGTGCGCTTGCGCAGTGGGATGAAGTAGTCGCCGGTACGGGTCAGCTCGGCCCGGAAGCCTTTTTCGCTGTTGATCTGGCGCTGCAGTTCCTTGGCGATCTGCAGCACGATGTCTTTTTCATGCTGGCCACGCGAGCCGGATGCCCCCGGGTCTTCGCCGCCGTGACCGGCGTCGATGGCAACCACGATGTCACGCTTGCCGTTGGGAACCGGCGGCAGCTTGATGGCAGGCTGAGCCGGGGTCACCGGTACTGCTGGCGTGGTTGCAGGCGTTGGTGCCGGAGTCGGGGCCGGAGTCGGCGCGCTGGCCGCGATGGCGTCAGCCTCCTGGTCGTACAGGTCGACCACCAGGCGGTTGCCGTACTGGGCATTGGGCGCCAGGGTGAAGCTTTTTGGGGTGACCGACTTTTTCAGGTCGACCACCACACGCAGATCGGTCGGTGTGCGCTGGGCCGAACGCACGCTGCTGATCGGCGTATTGGAGGTAGCCACGTTCAGTGGCGCGGCCAAGGTCGCGCCATTGATGTCGATAACCAGGCGATCAGGTGCGCTCAGGGTGAAGACGCTATGCTGCACGGGGCCAGACAGGTCGAAGACCAGCCGCGTGTTGTCCGGCGCGCGCCACAGGCGCATGCTCTTGACTTGAGTGACGGCCAGAGCGTCAACGGTCACCGTTGTCAGCAGCAGCCCAACGATGGCGACCAGTGCGCGTATGCGCATACCTACCCCACTTACTGTTTATAGTGTTCGGCCAGTGCCACGCACCAGGCCTCGCCGCGAGCCCCCTGCGGCGAAAGGTTCAGCGAGCGTCCGCCCGCTTGGGGGCTTATGGTAATGGTCAGGTCGGGCTTTGGCAAAACGCCCGCACCCTTTTGTGGCCACTCGAACAGGCACAGCGGGTCGCCCTCGAAATAGTCACGAATGCCCATGAACTCCAGCTCTTCCGGATCGACCAGGCGATACAGGTCGAAATGGAACGCCCGCACCTCACCGATCTCGTAAGGCTCGACTACGGTGAAGGTCGGACTTTTCACTGCACCAGTATGGCCCAGGCCACGAATCAGGCCACGCGACAGCGTGGTTTTGCCCGCGCCCAGGTCACCTTCCAGAAAAATCACGCCGTGACCGCCGGTCACCTCGGCCAGTTGTGCGCCGAATTTGACCGTGGCCGCTTCATCGGCCAGAAACAGGTTTAAGCCAGACACGCAGAATGCTCCTCCAACAACTCACGAATGACCGGCGCCAGATCGCTGGCAGCCAGGCCTCTACCTTTTACGCCCAGACGCTCGCCGGCACAGGCGTGCAGCCATACCCCCAGCCCCGCGGCGTGCCAGGCATCCAGGCCTTGGGCCAACAGCGCCGCCAGCACGCCGGTCAGCACATCGCCCAGGCCGGCACCGGCCATGGCCGGGTGGCCACGTTCGCACAACAGCAGTTGCCCGGCCGGGTCGGCTACCAGAGTGCCAGCCCCCTTGAGCACGCAGACGCTGTTGTAACGCCGCGCCAACTTGCGTGCAGCGCCCGGGCGATCCGCCTGTACAGCCTCGGTGGAAATGCCCAGCAGCCGCGCTGCCTCCCCTGGGTGCGGGGTAAGGATGCTGCCACTGGGCAGGGCCAGCGGGGTGCGCGCCAGCAAGTTCAGGGCATCGGCGTCCCACACCTGTGGGCGTTCGGCATTGGCCACCGCCGACAGCAGGCTGCGACCCCAGGCCGCCTGACCCAGGCCTGGACCGACCACCAGCACCGAAGCGCGCTCCAGCACGCCCATCAGCTGGTTGGCCGAACTGGCGCCCAGGCACATGACCTCCGGCAGGCGCGCCAGGCTGGCAGTCACGTGTTCGGGCCGGGTCGCCACACTGACCAGCCCCGCGCCACAGCGCAGGGCGGCTTCGGCACTGAGCAGCACAGCGCCGCCGGTACCAAGGTCGCCACCGACCACCAGTACATGGCCGAAGTCGCCTTTGTGGGCATGCGCATGACGTGCCGGCAGATGCGAGACAGTCACGCTGCTGAGCAATTGAGGGGTATGGCTGGGGTGTTTGGTCTGCGGCATGGGGTCAAAGGCTCCAATGTCTGGCAGAATTATACGCACCTGAGCCCGTATTGCCTTGCCCATCCATGTCCGTCTGTACGCCTGACCTCGCCCAACTGGCCCAATCCATCAAGATTTGGGGCCAAGAACTCGGTTTTGCCCATGTTGGCATCGCCGGGGTAGACCTTGGCGAACACGAACACCACCTGCAGCGCTGGCTCGACGCCGGCTACCAGGGCGAGATGGATTACCTGGATGCCCACGGCAGCAAGCGTGCACACCCAGAGCAACTGATCCCTGGCACGGTACGCGTGGTATCGCTGCGCATGGATTACCTGCCGGGCGACACACAGATGGCGCAGCGCCTGGCACAGCCCGAAAAAGCCTACGTATCGCGCTACGCCCTGGGCCGGGATTACCACAAGCTGGTGCGCAAGCGCGTGCAGTTCCTGGCCGATCGCATTCAGGAAGCCATCGGCCCGTTCGGCTACCGCGCCTTCGTCGACAGCGCTCCGGTGCTGGAAAAGGCCCTGGCCGAGCAGGCCGGGCTGGGCTGGATCGGCAAGAACACCCTGCTGCTCAACCGCAAGGCGGGCAGTTATTTCTTCCTCGCCGAGCTGTTCGTCGACCTGCCGCTGCCGGTGGACGAAGCCACCACCAGCGAACATTGCGGGCGCTGCCAGGCCTGCCTGGACATCTGCCCGACCCAGGCCTTCGTCGGGCCGTACGTACTGGATGCTCGGCGCTGCATCTCCTACCTGACCATCGAACTGCGGGGGCCGATCCCCGTCGAGTTGCGTTCGAAGATGGGCAACCGGGTGTTCGGTTGCGATGACTGCCAGATCGTCTGCCCGTGGAACCGCTTTGCCAGGCACAGCCAAGAGCAGGATTTCCAGCCACGGCACGGGCTGGAGAATGCCGAGTTGGCGGAGATGTTCCTGTGGGATGAAAGGACCTTCCTGCGCAAGACCGAAGGCGGGCCATTGCGCCGGGCCGGGTATGAGCGCTGGTTGCGCAACCTGGCGGTGGGGCTTGGCAATGCGCCATCGACAATCCCGGTGATCGAAGCGCTGAAGGCGCGGCGCGAGGATGCCTCGGAGCTGGTGAGGGAGCATGTGGAGTGGGCGCTGGCGCAGCACGGCATTTCGTAGCCCCCTGTGGGAGCGGGTTTACCCGCGAAGAAGCCACCGCGGTGGATGGCACGGGCTGCGCCCGTGTTCGCGGGTGAACCCGCTCCCACAGGGGGCGCATGTCAAAGCTACTGCTGGTCGTTGTAGTGGAACTTGGGCATTTCCCAATGGAACCGAATCGCCAGCAGCCGCACCAGGAACCCGCCAAACAAGGTCAGCAGCATCGCCTGCTCCGCCGGCACCTTGAAATACACGCACCCCAGGTAGAACCACGCCGCGGCAAACGACACGCTGGCGTACAGCTCGCGGCGGAACACCAAGGGAATATCGTTGCAGAAGATATCCCGCAAGATCCCGCCGAATACCCCGGTGATCACCCCGCTGATCGACGCCACCAGCATGCCCTGCCCCATCTCCAGCGCGGTCATGCAGCCGATCAGGGTAAAGGCCACCAGCCCCAGGGCATCGAGCACCAGGAACAGCGAGCGCAGGCGGCGCATCATCGGCGCGATGAAAATGGTCAGCAGCGCCGCACAGCTGGTCAGCACCAGATATTCAGGATGCTTCACCCAGGTCAGCGGGTAATGCCCGAGAAGCACGTCACGCACCGAGCCGCCACCCAGGGCAGTGACGCAGGCAATCAGCACCACGCCGAACCAGTCCATGCCGCGGCGGCCTGCAGACAATGCGCCGGTCATGGCTTCGGCGGTGATGGCGATGAGGTAGAGCATCAACAACATGGTGCGGGGTCCGTGCGGGCGTGCGAGAAAGGCGCGCAGTCTAACCAGTTGCCCATGGCACCAAAAGAGGGCGCAGATACAATATCTGCGCCTTTTCGGCTCACACCTTGATGAAGTGCTCGCGATAGTGGCGCAGTTCGGCGATCGATTCGCGGATGTCGTCCAGCGCCAGGTGGGTGTTGCCCTTCTTGAAGCTATCACGCACATCAGGTGCCCAGCGTGCAGCCAGCTCCTTCAGGGTCGAGACATCCAGGTTGCGGTAGTGGAAGTAGTTTTCCAGGTTGCGCATGTGCCGGTAGAGGAAGCGGCGGTCCTGGCAGATGCTGTTGCCGCAGATCGGCGACTTGCCTTTCGGTACCCACTGCTCGAGGAAGGCAATGGTCTGCGCCTCGGCTTCGGCCATGTCGACCTTGCTCTCGCGAACGCGCTGGGTCAGGCCCGAAGCGCCATGGGTGCGGGTGTTCCACTCGTCCATGCGCGCCAGCACTTCGTCACTGTGGTGGATGGCGATCACCGGCCCTTCGGCCAGGGTGTTCAGTTCGCTGTCGGTGACGATGGTGGCCATCTCGATGATGACGTCGCTGTCCGGATCCAGGCCGGTCATTTCCAGGTCGATCCAGATCAGGTTCTGTGGGTTTTGCATGCGGGGGCTCCTCGTATAGGCCGTCATAGTAGCGTAGTGGCCAAGGCACGCCCATTCACGGTGCGAAGGTAAGCCAAATGGTCCGGCGCCTGGCGTGCTAAACTGCCTGCCGTTTTCAACCTGCCCCCACGCACGGAACCTTCATGGCCAAACGCCAGCTCAATCGCCGCCAGAACTGGCGCATCGAAAAAATCCAGAACGAGCGCGCCGCGCGTGCGGCCAAACGCGAACAGCACGTGCTGCAGGAACTGGAGGGTGGCGACCTTGGGCCAGAGCAGTTGGGCCTGGTGATTGCGCACTTCGGTGTGCAGGTAGAAGTGGAAGCCCAGGACGGCGAAGCCGCGGGCCAGGTGTTCCGTTGCCACTTGCGCGCCAACCTGCCGGCGCTGGTTACCGGCGACCGCGTGGTATGGCGGGCGGGCAACCAGGGAATTGGCGTGATCGTCGCGCAGATGCCGCGCAGCACCGAGCTGTGCCGGCCTAACAACCACGGCCAGCTGAAGCCGGTGGCGGCCAACGTCGACCTGATCGTGATCGTCTTTGCCCCCGCGCCCGAACCGCACCCCAACCTGATCGACCGTTACCTGGTGGCCGCGGAGCACGCTGGCATTCGCCCGCTGCTGCTGCTGAACAAGGCCGACCTGATCAACGAAGAGAACGGCCCGGGCCTGCATGCGCTGCTGGAGGTTTACCGCGAGCTCGGCTACCCGCTGCTCGAGGTCTCGGCACATCACGGTGACGGCATGCAACGCCTGCAGCAGATGCTCGACGGCCACATCAGCGTGTTCGTCGGCCAGTCGGGGGTGGGCAAGTCGTCGCTGGTCAACAGCCTGCTGCCGGAGGCCGGCACCCGTGTCGGCGACCTGTCGGAATGGTCTGGCCAGGGTACCCACACCACCACCACCGCGCGGCTGTACCACTTCCCCAATGGTGGCGACCTGATCGACTCACCGGGCATCCGCGAGTTCGGCCTGGGTCACGTCAGCCGCAGTGATGTGGAGGATGGTTTCATCGAGTTCCGCGACCTGTTCGGCACCTGCCGCTTCCGCGACTGCAAGCATGATCGCGAACCGGGCTGCGCGCTGCTCAAGGCGCTGGACGAGGGGCGTATCAAGCAGCAACGGATGAACAGCTACCGCTCGATCATTGCCAGTTTGCCGGAAGACGCTTACTGACCGCTTGCTCCACGGGTTCTGCGCCGGCTTCAGCCGCGGCGCGATCCTGTGGGAGCGGCCTTGTGTCGCGAATGGGGCGCGCAGCGGCCCCAGATATCAGCATTAATGCAAATATTGCCGGGGCCGCGTTGCGGCCCTTTCGCGACACAAGGCCGCCCCCACAAGGGACCACGCAAGACGAAAAAGGGTTTACTGGTCCTTGGCCTCATCCATCTTCAGCGTCCCCTCTTCGAAGATGTTCAGCTTCTGGCGCAATTCACGCGGCTGCATGGGGGCCTGCCCGGCCTCCCCTGGCGCCGCCGGTGCCGCAGCGGCCGGCGGCGCGGGCTCGGCAGCCGGTGCTTCCGGCGCGCCCTGCTCGCCTTCGATATTGCGCTGGGCTTTTTTGGTCAGCACGATGATGTCGATGCGGCGGTTGACCGGGTTGAACGGGTCCTTGCGGTCGAACAGCGACGACGAGGCATAACCCACCACCCGCGCCACCTGGCCATCCGGGTAGCCGCCGGCCACCAGTGCACGGCGCGCGGCGTTGGCGCGGTTGGCCGACAATTCCCAGTTGCCGAACTCGCCACTGCCGGCATAGGGCTTGGCGTCGGTGTGGCCACTGATGCTGATCTTGTTCGGCACCGCCTTGATGGTGTCTGCCATCGCCAGCAGGATGTCCTCGAAGTACGGCTGCAGGCGCGCGCTGCCAATGTCGAACATCGGCCGGTTCTCGGCGTCCATGATCTGGATGCGCAGGCCGTCCTGGGTGATCTCGAACAGGATCTGGTCCTTGAACTTCTGCAGTTGCGGGTTCTCTTCCACCTTGTTCTGCAGTTCCTGCAGCAGCAACTCCAGACGCTCACGCTCGACCTGCTCGGCCATGGTCTCCACCTGGTCCTTGTCCAGCTGAATGCTGGTATCAGGCGTCGGCTCCGACTTGGCTTCGGGGTTGATGGTCTTTTCCGGCGCCAGCTGAGGCGAGCCGCCCAGGTCGATGACGTAGGGCGTTCCGCTTTCCGAGAAGCCGATCGGGTCCTTGAAGTAGCCGGCAATGGCGATCTTCTGTTCCGGGGTGGCCGTGGACAACAGCCACAGCACCAGGAAGAACGCCATCATCGCCGTGGCGAAGTCGGCGAAGGCGATTTTCCAGGCGCCGCCGTGGTGGCCGCCGCCAAAGCGCTTGACGCGCTTGACGATGATGGGCTGATTGTTCTCCATGACTCAGCGACCGCGAACCGCTTGTTCCAGTTCGGCGAAGCTTGGGCGGTGCTTGGGGTACAGCACCTTGCGCCCGAACTCGACCGCCAGCGAAGGCGGCATGCCCGAGGCCGAGGCCACCAGCGAAGCCTTGATCGATTCGTAGAGGTTCAGCTCTTCCTTGGCATCGTGCTCCAGGCACTTGGCCAACGGGCCGAAGAAGCCGTAGGCCGCCAGAATACCGAAGAAGGTACCCACCAGCGCCGCACCCACATGGAGGCCGATGGAGGCCTGGTCACCATCGCCGAGCGAGGCCATGGTCACCACGATACCCAGTACCGCCGCAACGATACCGAAGCCGGGCATGCCGTCGGCGATGCCGGTCACCGCATGGGACGGGTGCTCCAGTTCTTCCTTCATGCTCAGCAGTTCCATGTCGAACAGGCCCTCGAGTTCGTGCGGGGCCATGTTGCCGGTGGACATGATGCGCAGATAGTCGCAGACGAACGCGGTCATGCGCTCATCGGCCAGCACCGTCGGGTACTTGGCGAAGATCGGGCTGGCGGCGGCATCCTCGATATCGGCCTCGATGGCCATCATGCCTTCGCGCCGGCTCTTGTTGAGAATTTCGTACACCAGGCCCAGCACTTCCAGGTAGAAGGCGTGAGTGAAGCGCGAGCCGAACATCTTCATCGACTTCTTGATGACGTGCATGGTCATGTGGCCAGGGTTGGCCTGCAGGAATGCACCAAAGGCCGCACCGCCGATGATCAGTACTTCGAACGGCTGGATCAGTGCCGCGATCTTGCCGTGGGAAAGCACGTATCCGCCGAGCACGCTCGCGAATACGACGATGATGCCGATAATTTTAGCCATAGGTTCAAAGCACTTGCTGTCGTGGTCAGGGGAAGAGACGGGAGCTTTAAAACTCTTCTTCTACTTATCGGCAGAACTGCGCCAGACTATAGCCACTCAATGCGAAAAGCCAGTTCGGACTGATGTCAAAATGCCAATTGAAACCAAGGTGCCCGCTCAGGCTCCACGTACGCTAGAGGCCTGGGTAAAGCTGCTCGAGAGTGTTCGCATCCCCGTGCCGAAGCACAGCTACGACCGGGTCATGGCCGCCATCCACGATAACCGCCGCTCACTGCGCGATATCGCCGAACTGATGCAAGATAGCCCGGCGCTGGTGCTGTCGGTGATGCGCGAAGCCAATCACCCCACCAATGCCAGCCTGGCAGAGCCCGCCGAAAGCCTGGAAGTCGCCCTCAACCGCCTGGGCCTGGAGCGCAGCGAACAGCTGCTCAAGCGCCTGCCAGCAGTGCCCGTCGAAGAGATTCCGCCGGTACTGTGCCAGTTCCAGCTGATCAGCCAGCACGCCTCGCAGCAGGCCAGCGGCCTGTTCGCAAGCCGCCTGGCACGGCTGTGGCAGGAAATCCACTGGGGCAGCCTGTTGTTCCTGTCGCCACTCTGGCCGCTGGCGCTGGCCTACCCCAAGCTGCTCGATACCTGGGAGCTGCGGGTTATCCACAAGGGCGAAGACGCCGCCCATGTCGAGGAAGAACTGTTTGGCGTGCGCATCATGGAGCTGTGCCAGACCATGGCGGAGTACTGGCGCCTGCCACAATGGGTGACCCAGGGTTACCGCCTGCTGCTGGAAGAGCGCGAACAACTGGCCCAGGTGCTCAGTATCGCCCGCGACCCGGACCTGCTCAGCCAGCAACACCGCCTGGACGCCGAGCCTGGCCTGCGCCGCTGGTTCAACCAGCCGGCCAACACCGTGCTGCTGGCAAACAACCTGGCCCTGGCGGCACAAGTGGGCTGGGACAACCCGCACCTGTTGCGCTGGCAGCTGCTGACCGCACTGTACCTGCAGACCTCGCTGGACGACGTGCAGCAGCAGGTGCACCAGCAGGCTGCGGCCAGCGCCCGCCGCCATGCCCAGCATGCCTTGTTCCACCCGGCCGAAGCGCTGATCTGGCCCTGGCACCAGCGCCGTCCGCACCCAGACATGCTGGCTCCGCCACCTCCCACAAGCGACGAACTGGCGCGCTGGCGCAAGCTGTGCCAAGACCTTCTGGCCCAGCCCAGCCCGTTCACCAACAGCGTGCACCTGGCCACGCAGGTTATCGAGGCCCTTCTGGCCTCTGGCATGCAGCGGATACTGCTGCTGAGCCTGGACAAGGCCAACGACCAGCTGCGCGTGCAGCAGATGGCCGGCCTGCCCAAGGAAGCCGGGGCGCTGGTACTGCCGGTGGCGCAGAACAAACTGCTGCAAAAGCTGCTGGCCAAGGCCGGGCAATTGCGTATCACCCCGGAAAACCACAGCCAGTTCTCGGCCCTGCTGCCGGCCCCGCTGCGTGCCTTGTTCCGCAGCGAGCACGTGCTGCTACGCTCGCTGGCGGTGACGGACCAGGTGCTGATGCTGATGGTGGCAGACCAGGGCTGCCGGCCGCTGGCCGATATCAGCGTGCAAGCCTTCGGCAAGACCGCACAGTGCACCGAACGGGCGCTGTTGGTGTTTGCCAACCGCAAGGCCTGAGCCTTGCGCTACAATCGCCCCTCTTTCCACACTGGAGACCGTGGATGACTGACTTTTCCGGCCTGCCCCTGGTGATCGAAGCCGCGGACCTGCTGCCGCGCCTGGATTCGCCACAGCTGATCCTGATCGACCTGAGCAGCGCCAACCGCTATGTCAGCGGGCATATCCCCGGCGCACGCTTTGTCGAAGGCAAGCGTACCCAGCTCGGCCAGCCCCCCGCGCCCGGCCTGCTGCCGGCCCTGGGCGAACTGGAAAAACTGTTCAGCGAACTCGGCCACCGTGACGATGCCGTGTATGTGGTGTATGACGATGAGGGCGGCGGCTGGGCCGGGCGCTTCATCTGGTTGCTCGACGTGATCGGCCATAAGCGTTACCACTATCTCAATGGCGGCATCCAGGCCTGGCCCGCCGACAAGCTCTCCACAGAAGTGCCCGCCAGCGGCAATGCGCCGGTGCACCTGCGCATCGACACTTCGCCAACCGCCACCCGCGAGTACCTGCAAAGCCGCCTGGGCGCCGACGACCTGGTCATCTGGGACGCCCGTGGCCCGCAGGAATTCAGCGGCGAGAAAGTACTGGCAGCCAAGGGCGGCCACATCCCCGGCGCGATCAACTTCGAGTGGACCGCCGGCATGGACCTCAACGACCACCTGCGCATTCGCCAGGACATCGCCGAAGTCCTGAAGAACCTGGGCATCACCCCCGACAAGGAAGTGATCACCCACTGCCAGACCCACCGCCGCTCCGGTTTCACCTACCTGGTGGCCAAGGCCCTTGGATACCCGCGCGTCAAGGCCTACGCCGGCTCGTGGAGCGAATGGGGCAACCACCCGGACACGCCTGTAGAAGTCTAAGGAACCTGCATGAAATCCCGTTTGTTCATCATCAGCCAGTACCTGCTGCCGCACCACTTACTGTCGCGGCTGGCCGGCTGCATAGCCGAGTGCCGCGTGCGCTGGTTCAAGAACGCCTTCACCGCCTGGTTCGCCAAGCGTTACCAGGTCAACATGAGCGAAGCGCTGGTCGAGGACCTGAGCGCATACGAGCACTTCAATGCATTCTTCACCCGTGCCCTGAAGCCGGGTGCCCGCCCGCTGGACGAGACCCCGGGCGCCATCCTTTGCCCGGCCGACGGTGCCGTCAGCCAGCTTGGCCCGATCGAGCACGGCCGCATCTTCCAGGCCAAGGGCCACGGTTTCAGCGCGCAGGAGCTGCTTGGCGGTGACCCGGCCATGGCCGCGCCGTTCATGGGCGGCGAGTTCGCCACCATCTACCTGTCGCCCAAGGACTACCACCGCGTGCACATGCCGCTGGCCGGTACCCTGCGTGAAATGGTCTACGTGCCGGGCCGCCTGTTCTCGGTCAACCAGACCACCGCAGAGAACGTCCCCGAGCTGTTCGCCCGCAACGAGCGCGTGGTCTGCCTGTTCGATACCGAGCGCGGGCCGATGGCCGTGGTGCTGGTGGGCGCGATGATCGTCGCTTCGATCGAAACCGTGTGGGCCGGGCTGGTGACGCCACCCAAGCGTGAACTGAAGACCTTCCGCTACGACGAAGCCAGCCGCGCGCCGATCCACCTGGAGAAAGGTGCCGAACTAGGCCGCTTCAAGCTGGGGTCGACTGCCATCGTGCTGTTCGGGCCGGAGCAGGTGAAGTGGGCGGAGAACCTGGGTGCGGGTTCAGCGGTGCGCATGGGGCAGCAGTTGGCGGCGCCTGTGCAGGCTTGATTGCCTGATGGAACCTGGGGCCGCTTTGCGGCCCTTTCGCGACACAAGTCCGCTCCTACAGGAGATATGCGATTCCCTGTAGGAGCGGCCTTGTGTCGCGATGGGCTGCGAAGCAGCCCCGGATTGTCGAGTCAGCCGCGCGCGTCGCGGTCGCGCAGGCCCAGCAGATACAACACTCCATCCAATCCCAGGGTAGAAATCGCCTGCTTGGCCGACTGGCGCACCAGCGGCTTGGCGCGGAACGCCACACCCAGGCCGGCCAGCGACAGCATCGGTAGGTCGTTGGCACCGTCACCCACGGCAATGGTCTGCTCCAGCTGCAAGCCTTCTTCGCTGGCCAGCTTCTGCAGCAGCTCGGCCTTGCGCTGGGCATCAACGATCGGCTCCACAGCCACGCCGGTCACCTTGCCATCGACCACTTCCAGCTCGTTGGCGAACACATAGTCGATGCCCAGACGCGCCTGCACCTGGCGAGCAAAGTAAGTGAAGCCACCGGACAGGATCGCGGTCTTGTAACCCAGGCGCTTGAGCTCGGCAAACAGGTTCTCGGCACCTTCGGTCAGACGCAGCGACGCCCCGATCTCATCCAACACGCCCACATCCAGGCCCTTGAGCAGCGCCATGCGCTCCTTGAAGCTGGCGCGGAAGTCCAGCTCGCCGCGCATGGCGCGCTCGGTGATGGCGGCAACCTGCTCACCCACGCCAGCGGCCTTTGCCAGTTCGTCAATGACCTCGGCTTCGATCAGCGTCGAATCCATGTCGAAGACCGCCAGGCGACGGTTGCGGCGGAACAGGTCGTCCTTCTGGAAGGCAATGTCGATGCTCAGCTCTTCGGCCAGGGCGAAGAAGTCGGCACGCAGAGCCTCGGCATCGCTCGGCACGCCGCGCACAGAGATCTCGATGGCCGCCTTGCCCTTGTCGGTCTCGGCATCCAGCGCCACACGGGCCGACAGGCGCTCGATGCGCTCGATGGTCAGGCCGTACCGGCTGATCACCGCACTCACCCGCTGCAGTTGCTCTGGAGTGATCTTGCGGCTGAGCAAGGTGACGATGTGGCGCGCCTCGCCCTGGCCATCGGCCCAGTGCTGGTAGTCCGCCTCGGAAATCGGCGTGTAGCGGGCCTGCAGGTTCAGCTCGTGGGCCTTGGCCTGCACGCTCTGCAGCAGGGAGGTGGCCACTTCGTTGTCCGGGATATCGACCAGGATGCCGAACGACAAGGTACCGTGCATGACTGCCAGGCCAATGTCGAGGATGCTCACACCGCCCTGCAGCAGGACGCCGGTGATAGCCGCAGTGAGACCGGGACGGTCCTCACCGGTGATGTTGATCAGGACGATTTCGCGCACAACCTGGCTCCGACTTCGATGAAAAATGCGCATTCTACCGATTTTCCGTGACCGTCGGGCGCCAACGATACTTTGCCGACAAAACCCGGCTCGCTATACTGCCCCACACTTTCATGCCATTAAGAGCCGAGCTCAGTGAACCGGCCCACGCCCGTCAAAGCAGACAACTTCTTCCTGATGATCTATCGCGCCCTGAGTCAACGTCGCGTGCCGCTGGCACTACGCATCGCCTGCACCAACATTTTCCTGGTGGCGCTGGCGTTGGTGATCTACGCCTGCGTGATGGGCCTGCAGTTCAAGCAGGCCATGCACGAGCAGGCCGATGCTCTGGGCCAGAGCCTGACCACCCAGACCGCCACCTCGGCGACCGAGTTGCTGGTGGCCAACGACATCCTCAGCCTCAACGTTCTGCTCGGCAACCTGGTGAAAAACCCACTGGTGGCCCATGCGGCGATCTACAGCGTGGACAACCGCATCCTCGCGGAAGCCGGCCAGCGCCCGCGCAACAGCCTGCTGGGCGAGGCCGAAGGCCTGTACCAGACCAAGATCACCTTCCAGGACGTGACCGCCGGGCAACTGCGCATCAGCCTGGACATGAGCCAGTTCCAGCAGCCGATGCTGATCAGTCTGCAGAGCATGGGCATCCTTGCCGCCATCCTGCTGGTGTTGGCGCTGACCCTGAGCCTGCGCCAGGGCCGCTTCATCACCCTGCCGCTGCTGCAGCTGCGGGTGTGGCTGCGCGACCCGCAACCCTATACCCCGGCCACCGACCGCCAGGACGAGATCGGCGACATCGCCCGCCAGCTGCACGCGCGCCTGGCCCCGCCGCCGCCACCTGAGCCGGAGCCCGAAGAAGAAGAAGAAGAAGACGAGCAGTTCGACGACCTGCACGACTCTGCCCCGGCAGCCAAAGTCGCACCGCGCGCCAAGCTTGCCGCCCAGGCGGACGAGGATGACGATGAAGCCTTCGCCGGCCTGCTGGACGACGAAAGCGCGCCCAAGGCCGCCGTGGTCGAATCCGACGAGCCGCAGTACAGCGCCGTGCTTGCCGTGCAACTGGGCTCGCAGGAGCAGCTGCGTCGCCTGCCGCGCACGCGCCTGACCGAACTGACCGAGCGCTACCGCGATTGCCTGGAACATGCAGCCTCACTCTACGACGGTGAAACTCACACGCTCAACGACGGCAGCACCTTGGTGCTGTTCCACAGCCGCGACTGCGGCGAGGACTACCTGACCAACGCCATCTGCTGCGGCGAGTTGTTGCGCGCCTTGGGCCATGCCCTGCAGATCGAGGTAGCGGACAGCGGCATTACCCTGCAGCTGCAGCTGGGCCTTGCTCTGGGTAACGACCTGCAAGGGCTGGAGCTGGTAGACCTGCTGATGGCCGAAAAGGCCCAGGACGCTCTGGCACTGTCGCAGCACAGTCGCAACTTGTTGCTGGTAGAACGGCAGATCAGCGATGACACGCTGATTCGCCAGCGCGCCCGCATTCGCCCGATTGCCAGCCCCGAGGGTGCCTGCTGCGTGGAGCGCCTGATGGAACCCTACCCGTCGATGCTGGAGCGTCAGCTGGCGCGGATGCACGAACGCCGGGCCTGATACCGGGCTGGCTTCTTCGCGGGTAAACCCGCTCCCACAGGGCCTGCACCAACCTGTGGGAGCGGGTTCACCCGCGAGAGACCAGCACATACAGTACAAAAACTGCAGATACGAAAAAGCCCGCAATGATGCGGGCTTTTTCGTATCTGGCAGTTAGATCAGAACCGGTAGACTTCCATATCGGTTCGAATCGGCGCAGCCATCGGGATCTTGGATTTCTCAGGCGTCTTCTTCACCTGCACCGGAGCAGCCGATTTTTTAGGCGACTCTTCGGCAATCGCCGGCTGGTTAGCCAGAGGCTTGACCGCTGTGCTCAGCTGTTCGGCCAGTTTCTGAAGCAACTGGCCCTGGGCCTGCACCTGCGACGCCTCGCTGCCCGCGTGTGGCTGTTCGAGGTGAACGATGCGGTTGTCACGCACATGGCCACGGCGGTCCAACAGGCGCCACTGGGCATCCAGGACGGCCGGCTGGTCCTTGCCCGAGTCCAGGCGAGTGATCGACAGCAGCACTTGTACATCCGGGTTGAACCCGGCAGCCGCCGGGGCCAGCACCACGCGCTGGCTGTCCAGGCGCCAGGCGAGCTGGCGCACCAGCAGCTGGTCGATATCCGACGAAAGGCTGCCGGCCCAACGACCGTCGGTCGCCGAACTCAGGCTGCCATCGGCCTGACGCTGCAGGAACGTCTCACGTTGCAGGTAATCGGCAACCGATACCGGACCGAGCACCACGGCCATGCCCGCACTCTGCGAAGGCTGGCCAGGATCACCACTGTCGAGCTGGTACAGGGCAACCGGCTGATGCATGGTGCACCCGCCAAGGCCCAGCAGGCCAGTCATCAACAGCGCAAATGGAAGGCGCAGAAATTTCATCATCCCATCCAGGCGGTCGCCAAAAGGCCAACCGCAGTGATACACATAAATTCAAACGGGCACACGGCCACGCCGGCACCGCAAGGGCCATATCATCCGCGAAATAACCGTCCGACTCCAGCATTTCTGCCCGGAACGACGCTGAAATTGCCGCTCCAGACATTTCAACCGCTTACGCCGGCACTTCCACCTGCAACCCATCGACCCGCTGGAACCCGCGTGGCAGCTTGCTGCCGCGCCGTCCGCGCTCGCCCTTGTAATGCTCCAGGTCGTCCGCTTTCAGAGATAGGGTACGCTTGCCGGCTTGCAATACAAGCGTCGCGCCATCTGCTATCACGGCCAGATCGGTAACAAATTCTTCACGGCTCGCCACCCGGTCGCCCGGCACCCCGATAATCTTGTTGCCCTTGCCTTTGCCCAACTGAGGCAGGTCGCTGACCTTGAATACCAGCAGACGGCCTTCGGTGGTAACCGCCGCCAGCCAGTCCTGCTCGCGGTTGGCCACCGGGCGCGGGGTCATGACCTTGGCACCGTTGGGCAGGCTGAGCAAGCCCTTGCCGGCCTTGTTCTTGGCCTGCAGGTCTTCACCCTTGACCACGAAGCCATAGCCAGCGTCCGAAGCCACCACGTACAGTGCATCGTCGTCCGGCAACAGCACACACTCGAAGGTGGCCCCCGGTGGTGGCGTCAGGCGGCCGGTCAGTGGTTCGCCCTGACCACGCGCCGACGGCAGGCTGTGGGCGGCTAGCGAGTAACTGCGGCCAGTAGAATCGATGAGCACGGCAAACTGGTTTGAGCGCCCGGCAGCAGCGGCCTTGAAGCCATCGCCGGCCTTGTACGACAGGCCGGTGGCATCAATGTCGTGACCCTTGGCGCAGCGCACCCAGCCCTTCTCCGAGAGCACCACGGTGACCGGCTCGGTCGGCATCAGCTCGTTTTCCGACAGCGCCTTGGCCTCGGCACGCTCGACGATCGGCGAGCGGCGGTCGTCGCCATAGGTTTCAGCATCCTTGATCAGCTCGCTGCGTACCAGCTTGCGCAGCTTGGCATCGCTGCCCAGCAGGGCGAGCAGCTTGGCCTGCTCCTTCAGCAATTCATCCTGCTCGCCGCGGATCTTCATCTCTTCCAGGCGTGCCAGCTGCCGCAGGCGGGTCTCGAGAATGTAGTCGGCCTGGATTTCGGTCAGGTCGAAACGGGCGATCAGGGCCTGCTTGGGCTGGTCTTCGGTACGGATGATGTGGATAACTTCATCCAGGTTGAGGAACGCGGTCAGCAAGCCTTCCAACAGGTGCAGGCGCTTCTCCACCTTGTCCAGGCGGTGCTGCAGGCGACGACGGACGGTAGCGGTACGGAACTCCAGCCATTCCAGCAGCAGCGCTCGCAGGTTCTTCAGCTGTGGCCGGCCGTCCAGGCCGATGATATTGACGTTGACCCGGTAGCTGCTCTCCAGGTCGGTCGTGGCAAACAGGTGCTGCATCAGCTCATCGGCATCCACACGGTTGGAGCGCGGGATGATGACGATGCGGCACGGGTTCTCGTGGTCCGACTCGTCACGCAGGTCGGCGACCATGGGCAGCTTCTTGGCCTGCATCTGCGCAGCGATCTGCTCCAGCACCTTGGCCCCGGAGACCTGGTGCGGCAGCGCGGTGACGACAATGTCGCCATCCTCGACGCGGTAGACGGCGCGCATACGGATGGAGCCGCGGCCGCTTTCGTACATCTTGAGGATTTCTGACCGCGGCGTGACGATCTCGGCCTCGGTCGGGTAGTCCGGCCCCTGGATGTGCTCGCACAGCTGCTCGATGGTGGCCTTGGGCTCGTCGAGCAGGCGCACACAGGCCGTGGCCACTTCACGCAGGTTGTGCGGCGGTACGTCAGTGGCCATGCCAACGGCGATACCAGTGGTGCCGTTGAGCAGGATGTTGGGCAGGCGCGCAGGCAGCACGGCCGGCTCCTGCAGGGTGCCGTCGAAGTTTGGCACCCAGTCCACGGTGCCCTGGCCGACTTCGCTGAGCAGCACTTCGGCGTAGCGCGAAAGACGCGCTTCGGTATAACGCATGGCGGCGAACGACTTCGGATCGTCTGGCGCACCCCAGTTGCCCTGGCCGTCGACCAGGGTATAGCGGTAGCTGAACGGCTGGGCCATCAGCACCATGGCCTCGTAGCAGGCCGAGTCGCCGTGGGGGTGGAACTTGCCGAGCACGTCACCGACGGTACGCGCCGACTTCTTGTGCTTGGCATCGGCATCGAGCCCCAACTCGCTCATGGCGTAGACGATGCGTCGCTGCACCGGCTTCAGGCCATCGCCGATGTGCGGCAAGGCGCGGTCCATGATCACGTACATGGAGTAGTTGAGATAGGCCTGTTCGGTGAAGTCAGCCAGCGAGCGGCGTTCTACGCCATCCAGGCTGAGTTCCAGTGAGTCGCTCATGCGGGCCTCGTCATTTCAGGTTCTGGCGCAGCAGCATGGTGCCGCCGCGCTGGGTAAATTCAAGTTGTTTCAGGGCACTCATGCCCAGCAATACGGTCTGCCCGTCCAGGCCCGGCACCACGATGGCGCGCACGTCCTGCAGGCGGATATCCCCCAGCTGCAGGCTGGTCAGGCGCGTGCGGTAGCCTTCGGTACGGCCGTTGGCGGTACTGAGCTGCACCGGGCTGCCACGCTCCAGGCCCAGCTCGCGGCCCAGCGCCTCGGGGATGGCCACGTCGGTAGCACCTGTGTCGAGCATGAAATGCACCACCTGGCCGTTGATTGCGCCATCCATCACGAAGTGGCCCTGGCCGTTGCCCAGCAGGCGCACCTCGATAAAGCCTTCGCCATGCGCCGACTGCACCTGGGCATTGGGGTTGCGCTGGCTGTCTTCCCATTGGCCGAAAAAACGCGTGGCAAGGAACAGCGCCGCCGCCCAGGCGACGATCATCAATACCTTGCCAGCCCGCTTGCCCGGTGCCTGGCTCATGGCTTGGCGCTCCATCCGCCTTCCGGCGCATCGAAGCGCCAGACGATCGGGCGTGCTTCGCCATCGGCGCGGGCGCCGTTGTTGTTGTCCACGCCTATCCAGGCGCCCTTGGCATCGATCACCAGGGCCTCGGCCAGACCGAACGGCTGCTGGTAGCGACGCGACTCGACCAGGGCATCGGCAGCGAACGACCAGCAGCGCTCGACCATGCCGCTGTCGGTATCCCGACGACAGACGCGGTAGGCATTGCGTTCGAGAGTGAACAGCTTGCCTTCGAACCAGGCCAGGTCGGCGAAGTCGCGCGACAGTGCCTGGGCATTGGGCATCTGTGCCGGTTGCATTTCGACCCCGGCCTCGCTCAGCAACACGCAGCTGCGGCCGCAGGTCCACACCGACTGCTGGCGCTCGATAGCCACCAGGCCACGGCGCTCGCGCTCGGCGGCCAGCCACAGGCGGTCACCTGCCGGGTTGATCGCCAGACCTTCGAACAAGGCGTTGAAGTTCAGCAGCATGCCGCTGGCCCGGGCCTGACGAACCATGGCCGGGTCGATCTTCAACCAGTCCGCCTCGCCTTCCAGCGGCAGTTGCAGCACAGCGGCATGAGCTTCGCTGACCAGGTACAGGTTGCCCGCCTGGTCACAGCTGATACCTTCGAAATCCAGCTCGCCACCACGAATATACGACGCCGCCCAGTTGCGCGACTTAAGGCCCCACGGCAGGCCACTTTCCGGCACCGCTGGCGGGGTGAAAGTGAGCGGCTGCGCGCGCCAGGTCGGGTTTTGCTGGTCGAAGCGGTAGATGCGGTCGTCGTCGCGGTCGGATACGCCCCACAGCCCGCCCCGGCATTCCACCAGGCCAGACAGGTTGCCACCGCGCATGCCTTCGATCGGGTGCTCGGCGCTCAGCTTCAACTCTGGCCAGTTGCCCGCCAGGCTCGGCAGGGCAACCAGCGCCAGGCAGGCAGCCAGAAGCCGCCGAATCAAACCATGACCTCGGCCAGGTTGCCCTTGGTTTCCAGCCAGCTCTTGCGGTCGCCCGCGCGCTTCTTGGCCAGCAGCTTGTCCATCAGCTCGCAGGTGGCCTGCACGTCGTCCAGGGTCAGTTGCACCAGGCGCCGGGTATTCGGGTCCATGGTGGTCTCGCGCAGCTGTGGCGGGTTCATCTCGCCCAAGCCCTTGAAGCGGGTGACCTGTGGCTTGCCGCGCTTCTTCTCGGCCACCAGGCGATCGAGGATACCGTCACGCTCGGCCTCGTCGAGTGCGTAGTAGATTTCCTTGCCCAGGTCGATGCGGTACAGCGGCGGCATGGCCACGTACACATGCCCGGCCTCGACCAGGGCGCGGAAGTGCTGGACAAACAGTGCGCACAGCAACGTGGCGATGTGCAGGCCGTCGGAGTCGGCGTCGGCGAGGATGCAGATCTTGCCGTAGCGCAGCTGCGCAAGGTCGGTGGCCCCCGGGTCGACGCCAATGGCCACGGCGATGTTGTGCACTTCCTGGCTGGCCAGGACTTCGCCACCGTCCACTTCCCAAGTGTTGAGGATCTTGCCACGCAGCGGCAGGATCGCCTGGAATTCCTTGTCGCGAGCCTGCTTGGCCGAGCCACCGGCCGAGTCACCCTCGACCAGGAACAGTTCGGCGCGCATCGGGTCCTGGCCGGCGCAATCGGCCAGTTTGCCGGGAAGTGCCGGGCCCTGGGTTATGCGTTTGCGCTCGACCTTCTTGCTGGCCTTCAGGCGGCGCCCGGCGTTGCTGATGGCCAGCTCCGCCAGTTGCATGCCCAGCTCGGGGTGGGCGTTGAGCCACAGGCTGAACGCGTCCTTGACCACGCCGGAAACGAAGGCAGCCGCCTCGCGCGACGACAGGCGCTCTTTGGTCTGCCCGGAGAACTGCGGGTCCTGCATCTTCATCGACAGCACGAAGGTGATGCGCTCCCAGACGTCTTCCGGCGCCAGCTTCACACCGCGCGGCAGCAGGTTGCGGAACTCGCAGAATTCACGCATGGCATCCAGCAGGCCCTGGCGCAGGCCGTTGACATGGGTACCGCCCTGGGCGGTAGGGATCAGGTTGACGTAGCTTTCCTGGATGCTGTCGCCGCCTTCTGGCAGCCACAGCAAGGCCCAGTCCACCGCTTCCTTGTTACCGGCCAGGCTGCCGCAGAACGGCTCGTCGGGCAGGCGCTGGAACTCATTGACGGAATCGACCAGGTAGGAACGCAGGCCATCCTCATAGTGCCATTCGACTTTCTCGCCGCTGGCCTTGTCCTCGAAGCTGACCAGCAGGCCCGGGCACAGCACGGCCTTGGCCTTGAGCACATGCTTGAGGCGGCTGATGGAGAATTTCGGCGAATCGAAGTACTTGGGGTCGGGGCTGAAGTACACGCTGGTACCGGTGTTACGCTTGCCGACCGAGCCGACCACTTCCAGCTCGCTGGCCTTGAAGCCATCGGCGAAAGTCATCTGGTATTCGTTGCCGTCACGTTTTACGCGCACGCGCACCTGGGTCGACAGGGCGTTGACCACAGAGATGCCCACGCCGTGAAGGCCACCGGAGAACTGATAGTTCTTGTTGGAGAACTTGCCGCCGGCGTGCAGCTTGGTGAGGATCAGCTCGACCCCGGACACGCCCTCTTCCGGGTGGATGTCCACCGGCATGCCGCGGCCATCGTCGCTGACTTCCAGCGAGTGGTCGGCATGGAGTATGACCTGTACCGAACGGGCATGACCGGCCAGGGCTTCGTCGACACTGTTGTCGATGACTTCCTGGGCCAGGTGGTTGGGGCGGCTGGTATCGGTGTACATGCCCGGCCGCTTGCGGACCGGGTCAAGGCCCGAGAGGACTTCGATGGCGTCTGCGTTATAGGCGCTAGCGCTGGGAGTGGCCATAGGGTCTCGTCGTCAGTCTGGTGAATGCAAAAAAGTCAAAATACAGAAAAATCGAGCGCTGCGTACTGCCCACGGGCAATGCCGGCGAAGGCCAGCAGTGCCGGCAGGCGCTCGGCGAAGCCCTGGAAGCTGTGGTCGCCACCGGCCTGGATGCGCAGGGCACAAGCACGGTAATAGCGCTCGGCATGGCGATAGTCCAGGGTTTCATCGGCGGTCTGCAGCCACACTTGATAGCGGCTGGCATCCACCGGGGCTGGTACCTCAAGCTCGGCCAGGGCCTGCACATGATCGTGGGTCAGCTCCCACGCTTCACCGGTGTAGTGATTGTGCTGGGTGCCCAGGTAGCCGTCGAAATGCTTGTGCGGTGTTACCGCCGGGTTCACCAGCAAGGCCTTGAGGCCGTGGCGCTCGGCCAGATAGGTGGCATAGTAGCCGCCGAGCGAACTACCTACCAACAATGGTGCGCCCAGTTCGGCGATGGCCGCTTCGAGCTGGGCGATGGCCTGCCGTGGGTGGTGGTGCAAGGCGGGCACCCGCAGTTGGGCCGACAGGCCCAGTTGCTGCATCACGGCCTCGAGTTGGCGCGCCTTGGTCGAAAGTGGCGAGCTGTTGAAGCCATGGATATAGAGGATGGAACCCGACATGCTGCCCCCGGAATCTGTGGCTTCGCGCCCGGTGATATGGGCGCAGGGACGCGCAGTGTAGCGCGTTCGCCGGGTTTTGGCGCCGCACAGGGGTTTTAGCAACAAATTCTTCAACAGCTTTGAGAGTGCCGGGGGCGCTTTGCGCCCCTATCGCGACACAAGGCCGCTCCCACAGGAGATCGCGTACCCCTGTGGGAGCGGCCTTGTGTCGCGATAGGGCTGCGCAGCGGCCCCAAAACCCTCAATAACCAGGGCTATCGAAGTCGAGCTTCACTTCGAAGTCCAGCGCCCGCTCCACCCCGGTCTCCAACCGCCCGTCGGCGTGGAGGAGCAGCCAGCGGTATCCAGGCTGCTCCTCGCTCACCTTGAAATCCTCGCTGCGCGCCGCGAACTGGATGCAGGTCGACGGAGTGGCCAGCAGGCGACGACCGTCGCGCACTTCATCCCATTCCTGGTGCACATGCCCCCACAGCAGCGCCCGTACCTGTGGGTACCCCTCGACGATATCGAACAGCGCCTGGGCATTGCGCAAGCCGATCGGCGCAATCCAGGCACAGCCGATATCCACCGGCTGATGGTGGAAGCACACCAGGCAATGCCGTTCACCCGCCTCTCGCAAGGCCGTTTCCAGCACTGCCAGCTGGTCATCCTCCAGCAGCCCATGCGTCGCCCCGGGTACGGCCGTGTTGAGCATGACGATGCGCCACGCACCGATATCGGTCACCGCCTGTACCAACTCCGGTGCCACTTGCGCCATGACTCGGGCCTCGTCATGGTTGCCAGGCAACCAGCGGGTGGGCGCGGCAAACGGTGCGGTCAGCTCACGGAACGCTTCATAGGACGCCACGCTGGCGTCCTGGGACAGGTCGCCAGTGCACAGCAGCAGGTCGACAAGCGGTTGCTCCCGCCGCATCTGGGCCACTACATGGCGCAGGCTGTCACGGGTCTTGAGGCCCAGCATGCTGCCGGCCGGGTCGGCGAACAGGTGGGCATCGGTCAGTTGCACCACATGCACGGGGCGCGATTGGTCTGGCTGCGGCAACGGCCGTCTCCTCGAACGGATTCAGCGCGAATTATGGCTGTACAACGGGTGCGAGCAAACACCCGTACCCAAACCACGTCACAATTCAGCGAACGCTTGCCAGCTCGTGGCCACAGGCCAGGCAATGGCTCAGCCATTCACCGAGAAACAGGTTGAGCTGGGCCTTTTCGTCCGGCTGGTGCATGGCCTCGTTCGGATACGGGTAGATGCTGCGCAGGCGCCGGGTGTGTTCGGCACTGACCACTTCGGCCATGCGCGCATCGTGGTACACCTGCACTTCCAGGTGCGGTACCGGCAACCACGGCAGGCTGTGCTCCTGGCGCACGTGCAGGGTGGTGGTGTACGGGCAGGCCAGCACCACGTCGAGCACCAGCACGCCGAGCATCTGGTCGCCCTGGGTCATGCCGATGCGGCGCGAGCTCTGGGTGGTGCGCATGTCGGGCAACAGGCGCATCAGCCGGGCGTAGTTGGCCTCGCAGGCTGCCTGCAGCCCGACCAGGTCGACCCGATAACGCTCGCGCAGCAGGTTCACTTCCACATACCTCGTACTTCATCACGGTTCAGCGCCAGCCATTGCAGGCCGATGATGGTCGCCGCGTTGCAGATGCGCCCGTCGCGCACCGCCTGCATGGCATCCTCGAACGACCACACGCGCACGCGAATGTCCTCGCCCTCTTCTTCCAGGCCATGCAGGCCGCCCGCCCCTTCACTGCTGCAACGGCCGAGGAACAGGTGAACGTACTCGTCACTGCCACCGGGCGACGGGAAGTAACGGGTCATCGGCCACAGGGCGCTAAAGGCCAGGCCGGCTTCTTCTTCGGCTTCGCGGTGGGCGACTTCCTCGGGTTGCTCGTCCTTGTCGATCAGCCCGGCCACCATCTCGATCAGCCAGGGGTTGTCGACCTTGCCCAGTGCACCAACGCGGAACTGCTCGATCAGCACCACTTCATCGCGCAACGGGTCGTACGGCAGCACGCACACCGCATCATGGCGCACGAACAGTTCACGGCTGATCTCGCGGCCCATGCCCCCGGCAAACAACTCGTGGCGCAGGCGTAGCTTGTCGAGCTTGTAAAAGCCCTGGAAGCAGTTGGCCCGCTCAATGATTTCGAAGCCCTTGGGCACTGAGTTCAACGCGTCTGACATGGAAATCCTCATTACCTCGAATACCGCATCGCGCCATCCTACTCTGCACGCCTGCCGGTTTCACCCCTTTCCGGCAACCGTTCGCGCACTCGGGACAGCGCGCCTTCTCTCTGTTAGCTTAGTGGCGAACTGAAGGCCGCGCAGACGGTCAAAGGCCGACTTTTCCCTGTTCTGCAAGGATCCTCATGACACTTGTCAAACTGACTTCCGTGGCTGTGCTGGCCCTGGCCCTGGGTGCCTGCCAAAGCCTGTTCACGCCTAACTACCGGGCGCCGCTCGAGGTCAAGCGTGATGCCTGGGAGCATGTCAAACCCGGCTGCAGCGAAAGCGACTGCCCGCTGGTGAACATCGACATGATCCACTTCCCGGCCTTGCCCAAGCTCGATGGCATCGTCGAGAAACGCCTGCTGCAACTGACCGAAGACAACCAGCGCGGCAACGCACCGACCACCCTGCAAGCCTACGAGCAGCAGTACCTGGCCAGTGCCGACAAGCGCAACAGCAGCTACCTGCAGGCCAAGGTACGCGAGCAGCATGACGGACTGGTGATCATCGAATTGTCCAGCTACCTGGACAGCGGCGGCGCTCATGGCATGCCCGGGCGTGGTTTCATCAACTATTCGCGCAAGCTGGACAAGGTGCTGACCCTGCAGGACATGCTGGTGCCCGGCCAGGAAGACACCTTCTGGAAAACCGTCGAGGAATCGCACCACGCCTGGCTGATCAGCGTAGGCATGGACAAGGATGCCGAGTTCATCAAGACCTGGCCGTTCAAGCAGTCGCCGCACGTCGCCCTGACGTACGGCGCGGTGGTGGTCAAGTACGAGGTCTATTCCATCGCGCCCTACTCCATGGGCCACGTGGAGTTGAAGATCCCGTACCCACGCCTGAATGGCGTGCTCAAGCCCGAGCTGTTTCCCGGCCGCGGCTGAAGCTCAGCAGCCCGTGCAGTAGCCCTGCCAGCAGCAATGCCGGCAGGGTCGCGCCCAGGTTCGGCGCTTGCGCGGCGATCAGATGGTACGTGGCAACGCCCACCGCCCAGGCCAGCAGTGCCTGCCAGTGCAAGCCATGCACCTGTGCTGGCAAGCGGCGGCGACGGATCACGTAATGGTCCATCAATACCACACCGAACAGCGGTGCAAACACCGAGCCGATCAGCAGCAGGAAGTTCTCGTACTGTGCCAGTGGCGCCAGCAAGGCGATCAGTGTGCACAGCACGCCAATGGCCAGCGCCAGGTGCTCGACCTTCAGGCGCACCAGCACGCCGGTGGAAACGGCTGCCGAGTGAATGTCGGCAAAAGCCTTTTCCGACTCGTCCAGCAGAATCAGCAGCAGTGGAATGCCCATGCCGGCGCCCGCGAGGGCCAGCAGCAGGGCGTTGGCTTCGCCACTGCCGGCGAAGGCCAAGGTGTAGCCCACGCCCAGGCTCATCAGCCAGGTGTTGCCGATGAAGTAGCCCACCACCGTACCGCCGAATACATGTTTGCCGTTACGGGCAAAGCGCGAGTAATCCGCGATCAGCGGCAACCAGGACAGCGGCATGGCGATGGCGATGTCGAAACCCACAGCCAGCGACATCGATCCGTCGCCGGCCCGGTTCCACAGTGCCGCAAGGTCGGCCTTGGCGAACAGGTTCCAGGTCAGCCAAAGGCAAGCGCCCAGCAGCAGCCAGATACCCCAAGTGCGTAGCACCTTGCGCACGAACGCCAGCGGCCCACCGACTGCGAGCAAGGTGGCCAGGGCGCCGAAGCATAGGGTCCAGAGCACAGGGCTGTTCCAGGCGCTGGCTTCGCCGAACGCCCGCGCACCCAGCAGGCTGGCGGCATCGCGCATCACGATGATCTCGAACGCGCCCCAGCCCACCAGTTGCAACAGGTTGAGCAGCGCCGGCAAGCGAGCGCCATGGCCACCCAGGCTCAGTTTCAGCGTGCCCATGGCCGACAGGCCGGTATCGCTGCCGATGACACCGGCAGCCCCCAGCAGCAGCACACCCACACCGGTGCCCAGGGCGATAGCCAGCACCGCGCCGGCAAGGCCCAGGCCAGGGGCCAGCATGGCGCCGACCTGCAGCACCATCAGGCCGATGCCGAGGGAGAACCATAGCGAGAACAGGTCGCGGGCGCCGAAGATGCGCTGGGCGGTGGGGACCGGGTGGTCGGGGGAAAATTGGCTGGGTGATGTCATGGTTGGCGCTCGCCGGCAATGTTGTTGGTGTTCCTGGCGAGGACTGCGTCCTCGTATCGCGACACAAGGCCGCTCCCACAAAAACCGCGCTGGCCTCAAGCCTTGCGCGGTCCCTGTGGGAGCGGCCTTGCGTCGCGAAAGGGCCGCGAAGCGGCCCCAGCGGTCTTAGACTTTGTGATACAGCTGGCTGCCTTCCTGGCGGAACCGCTCGGCCTGCTCACGCATGCCTTGCTCGACCGTCACATCCACGGTTTCGATCTTGGCGGCGTATTCACGCACTTCCTGGGTGATCTTCATCGAGCAGAACTTCGGCCCGCACATCGAGCAGAAGTGCGCGACCTTGGCGGATTCCTTAGGCAGGGTCTCGTCGTGGTAGGCACGGGCAGTGTCTGGGTCCAGGCCGAGGTTGAACTGGTCTTCCCAACGGAACTCGAAGCGTGCCTTGGACAAGGCGTTGTCACGAATCTGCGCACCCGGGTGGCCCTTGGCAAGGTCGGCGGCATGAGCGGCGATCTTGTAGGTGATGATGCCGGTCTTCACGTCATCCTTGTTTGGTAGGCCCAGGTGTTCCTTGGGCGTGACGTAGCAGAGCATTGCGCAACCGAACCAGCCGATCATAGCCGCACCAATGCCCGAGGTGATGTGATCGTAGCCAGGAGCGATATCGGTGGTCAGCGGGCCGAGGGTGTAGAACGGCGCCTCGTCGCAGCATTCCAGCTGCTTGTCCATGTTCTCCTTGATCAGTTGCATCGGCACGTGGCCGGGGCCTTCGATCATGCACTGCACGTCGTGCTTCCAGGCGATCTTGGTCAGCTCGCCAAGGGTCTCCAGTTCACCGAACTGCGCGGCATCGTTGGCGTCGGCAATCGAGCCGGGGCGCAGGCCGTCGCCCAGCGAGAAGCTGACGTCGTAGGCCTTCATGATTTCGCAGATTTCTTCGAAGTGGGTGTACAGGAAGTTTTCCTTGTGGTGTGCCAGGCACCACTTGGCCATGATCGAGCCACCACGGCTGACGATACCGGTGACACGCTTGGCAGTCAGCGGCACATAACGCAGCAGTACGCCGGCATGGATGGTGAAGTAGTCCACGCCCTGCTCGGCCTGCTCGATCAGGGTGTCACGGAACAGCTCCCAGGTCAGGTCCTCGGCCACGCCGTTGACTTTTTCCAGGGCCTGGTAGATCGGCACGGTACCAATCGGCACCGGCGAGTTGCGGATGATCCACTCACGGGTTTCGTGAATGTGCTTGCCGGTGGACAGGTCCATGACCGTGTCCGAACCCCAGCGGATGCCCCAGGTCAGCTTGGCCACTTCTTCCTCGATCGAGGAACCCAGGGCGCTATTGCCGATGTTGCCGTTGATCTTCACCAGGAAGTTGCGGCCGATGATCATCGGTTCCACTTCCGGGTGGTTGATGTTGGCTGGGATGATCGCGCGGCCACGGGCGATTTCCTGGCGGACGAACTCAGGAGTGATTTCTTTCGGGATGTTGGCCCCGAAGCTGTGGCCGGCGTGCTGCTCGTCAAGCAGACCAGCGGCACGTGCCTCTTGCAGCTTCATGTTTTCGCGGATGGCCACGTACTCCATCTCGGCAGTGATGATGCCTTGGCGGGCATAGTGCATCTGCGAGACGTTGGCACCAGCCTTGGCCCGACGCGGGTTGCGCACGTGGGCGAAACGCAGCTTGGCCAGTTCGGCATCGTTCAGGCGCTGCTGGCCGAAGTCGGAGCTCAGGCCGGCCAGGCGCTCGGTGTCACCGCGTGCCTCGATCCACGCCGAACGCACGTCGGCCAAGCCCTTGCGCACGTCGATGACAACGTTAGGGTCGGTGTACGGGCCGGAAGTATCGTAGACCAGCACCGGGGCATTGGACTCGCCACCGAAATCGGTCGGGGTGTCGTCCAGGCTGATTTCACGCATGGGCACGCGGATGTCCGGGCGCGAGCCTTCGACATACACCTTGCGCGAACGCGGAAACGGTTGCACGGACTGCTGATCGACTTGTGCCGATTCGCTGAGGTTGATCGCTTTTTCTTGTTTGGTCATCACAGGCTCTCCAGACGGCTTCCTAGCAGTGGAATGTCGGGGTGAACCTGAAAGGCGCGGACGCACCCTTGATGGGTGCAGTGCCGGATTTGGGGTGCCTGAAGCTGCATGCAGCTGCGACATTCCCGGACCTGGCACAAGAGGCTCCCCGGGAAGGCGAGCAATCTTGTTCCCTACGCAGGCGCTAACCTGATCAGGTTCAACGGGATCCGCAACTTTGCGATCTCAGCCTTTGCTTCAAGGCACCCCGACAAGAACATGCGCAGTCTAGACTGGAGTGGTCGGCAAAGCCAAGCAGGTAAATGCGCGGATGATGAAAGGCACCCCGAGCGATTGTTGCCGGGTGCGCATGGCACTACACTGGCCCGTCGCTCGATACTCAACAGTTCAGTAATTAAATTTCGTACAAGGATTGCCTCTATGCTGCGCAAACTCTCACTGGCAATAGCCGTGTCTTGTGCGTCCAACGGAGTGGTCTGGGCAGCGGACGTGCCCACTACAGTGAAAACCGACCTGGTCAGCGTCTATCAGGAGGCGGTCGACAACAACGCTGACCTGGCTGCGGCCCGCGCCGATTACGGCGCCCGCCGCGAAGTGGTACCGCAGGCTCGCGCCGGGTTGCTGCCTAACCTGTCGGCCGGTGCCGAAATGCTGAACACCCGCACCAAGCTGGACGAACCATCGGCCACCAGCAACCGCAGCGGCAACACCTGGAGCGCAACCCTGGCGCAACCTATATTCCGCGCTGATCGCTGGTTCCAGTTGCAGGCAGCCGAAGCGGTCAACGAACAGGCGGCGCTGGAGCTGTCGGCGACCGAGCAGAACCTGATCCTGCAAACCGCGCAGAATTACTTCGCCGTGCTCCGTGCCCAGGATAACCTGGCCGCGACCAAGGCCGAGGAAGCGGCCTTCAAGCGCCAGCTGGACCAGTCCAACGAACGATTCGACGTCGGCCTCTCCGACAAGACCGACGTGCTGCAATCCCAGGCCAGCTACGACACGGCGCGGGCCAACCGAATCATTGCCGAGCGCCAGGTACAGGATGCCTTCGAGGCCCTGGTGACCCTGACCAACCGGGAATACACGTCGATTCAAGGCGTGGTCCATACCTTGCCAGTGCAGGTGCCTACGCCCAACGACGCCAAGGCCTGGGTCGAAACCGCCGGGCGCCAGAACCTCAACCTGCTGGCCACCAACCACGCGGTCGTCGCTGCCGAGGAAACCCTGCGCCAGCGCAAGGCCGGCCACGCGCCGACCCTGGACGCAGTTGCCAAGTATCAGAAGGGTGACAACGACAACTTCGGTTTCACCAACCCCGCACCGGCCCCCGTTACGCGCTATAGCGGCGACGTCGAGCAGACCAGCATCGGCCTGCAGTTGAACATCCCGATCTACAGCGGCGGCCTGACCAGTTCGCAGGTGCGCGAGGCCTACCAGCGCCTGAGCCAGACCGAGCAGCAGCGTGAAAGCCTGCGCCGCCAGGTGGTGGAAAACACCCGCAACCTGCACCGCGCAGTGAATACCGACGTGGAACAGGTGCAGGCGCGCAAGCAGTCGATCATCTCCAACCAGAGCGCGCTGGAAGCCACCGAGATCGGCTACCAGGTGGGTACCCGCAACATCGTCGACGTGCTTGACGCCCAGCGTCAGCTGTACACCTCGGTGCGCGACTACAACAACAGCCGCTATGACTACATCCTCGACAACCTGAGCCTGAAACAGGCAGCCGGCACTTTGAGCCCGCAGGACCTGCAGGACCTCAAGCGGTACCTCAAACCGGACTACAACCCGGACAAGGACTTCCTGCCGCCGGACCTGGCGGCTGCAGCGGCGAAGAACTTCGAGCGTCGCCCCTGAGATAGGGATGTATTTTCCGCAGGGTGGGTTGCTTTTGATGGCCTCATCGCCGGCAAGCCAGCTTCCACAGGTTCTCCAATGGCCTTAAGCCTCGTGCAGTACCTGTGGGAGCAACTGTCTTTAGAAATTTATTTTCAAGCGTGCCATTCGGGCAGGGCTTCGCTCGATACCGCGTAGCGGTGTCGCTGGCGAAGCCCGCATTTGTAGAAAATCGATCCTCGTTCGTGATCAGGGTGCGGGTACCTGAGGCTTGAGCTCTTTCCACTCCGTTCCGTCACGCAGCATTGCGTTCAGGCGCACCAGCAACACGCGCATGCACGCCACTGCGGCAACTTTTGCGCGCTTGCCTCGGGCTATCAGGGCTTCATAGCGGGTTCTAACTTCTGGGACATGCTGGATCATTGACCAGATCGACATGTAGGCCGCCTTGCGGACTCTGTAACGCCCGCCTTCGATCTTCCTCGGGCCACTCTTCTTGCCGCTGTCTTTGTTGTACGGCGCTAACCCAGCCAAGGCTGCAATTTCGCGCCCCGTCACGCTTCCCAGCTCAGGTAGGTAGGCCATGAAGGTGCCACAACTGATGACGCCAATCCCTTTCACAGACCTTAGCCGCATGGCTGTCGTGCGATCCAGCACGTTCGAGGCACGCTCAATCGCCTTGTCCAAGGCCTTAATCTGATCATTCAGGTAAGCGACATGCTCGGTATAAACGGTAATGGCCGTAGCTGAAGTGGTTTGTTTCATCCGACGCTTGTCATCATCCCGATGCTGGACAAGATTGCCACGGAGTTTGATGAGCTCTCCCAGTTCATCCCGATCTTGATTAGGCTCTATCTGCGGCAAGTCCTCGAAATCCCTGGCAAACCGCGCCAGCATCTGGGCGTCGATCTTGTCAGTCTTGGCAATTTTGCCCATGGCACTCGCATAGTCCCGACAGCGCCTGGGGTTGACCCTGACGACGTTCAAACCCTCCAGTCGCAAGGCTTTGAATACGGCTTGTTCATAGCCACCAGTGGCTTCCAGCAAGACCCGTTCGACCTCAAGCTCGTTCAGGCATGCGATCAGTTGCGCAAAGCCCTCAGAGTCATTCCTGACCTGGAACTGGGGAATACTTTCAGGAAGAAAGCCCACATCCAGAGTCGCTTTCGAAACGTCGAGACCAACGAAGTAGGAAATCATCGCCAAGCCCTCTTACACTCAAGAAGTGAGAGCACTCTGACTTAGCCCTAGCTTGTGACTGCGAGTTCACCACTCATTCAACTGTTCGGGCTTAGGTCAGAGTGAGAGGTGGGTGGCGACTAGGCTCCCACTCGTGCTTTAGAGCACACCTGGCTTTCAGTCTGCCATCCACTGCTCTCACCCTTTCGAGTTTAAGAGACCTTGAAGACACAAGCTGGCTTGCCGGCGATGAGGCCTGAAAATCCAACACCAGACTCAGCGGATAAGTGCACCCAGGCCATCGAGCAAGCGCTGCAATGCCCCTTGATTGGCCCGCATTACCGCCCTGCCCGCCTCGCCCATGCGCTGTGCATCCTGCGGCAACTCGACCAGCCGCCGCACCGCTTCGGCCAGCCCGTCGGCATCGTCCACCTGCTGCAACGCCCCTGCCTCGCGTAGCATCGCGCTGATTTCGAGGAAGTTGAACACATGCGGCCCCATCAGCACCGGCAAGGCCAGCGCCGCGGGCTCCAGCGGGTTGTGCCCGCCGGTCGCCACCAGGCTGCCACCGACAAAGGCAATGTCGGCCAGGGCATAGAGGAACAGCAGTTCGCCCATGGTATCGCCGAGCAATACGCGAGTCTGCGCATCAACCGGCGTGCCGGCAGAGCGCCGCACGGTGGTGAACTGTTCGCTGCACAGCGCATGCACCGCAGCGAATCGCTCGGGGTGGCGCGGCACCAGGATCAGCAGGGCATCACCATGCACCTGCAACAATTGCCGATGTGCCTGCAGGATCAACGCATCTTCACCTTCGTGGGTGCTGGCCGCGATCCACACCGGGCGCTGTGCAGCCCCCCACTGTTCACGCAATGCCTTGGCACGCGGCAACAGTTGCTCATCGATCTTCAGGTCGAACTTGATCGAACCGGTGACCTGCACGCACTCCGGACGCGCGCCCAGGTCACGAAAACGCTGGGCCTCGGTTTCGGTCTGCACGGCAATCAGGCTCATCTCGGCCAGCATCGGCCGGGTCAGCCTGGCAAAGCGCCCATAGCCACGGGCCGAGCGCTCAGACAAGCGTGCGTTTGCCAGCGCTACCGGAATGCCGCGCTTCGCACACTGGTGGATGTGGTTGGGCCACAGCTCGGTTTCCATGATGATGCCCAACTTCGGCTGTACATGATCGAGAAAGCGCCCTGCCGCCCAAGGCAGGTCGTAGGGCAGGTAGCAATGCTGCACGCGAGGTTCGTCGGCGAACATGGCGCGAATGCGCTCGGAACCGGTCGGGGTCATGCAGGTAAGCGTGATTGGCATTTCCGGGTAGGCCTTGAGCAAGGCGCGCACCATCGGTGCCGCCGCAATGCTCTCGCCCACCGATACCGCGTGCACCCAGATGCCGCCCCTGCGCATGGCCGGCAGCCTGAAAGCAAAGCGCTCGCCAATGCGTTGACCATAGGCCGGCGCCTTGCGCGCGCGCAGGTACAGGCGCAGCGCAACCAGCGGCAGGCCCAGGTGAAACAACAAGGTATAGAGAGTTCTGTTCATGGCTGCGGAGTTTACCCGATCGCGCGCAGGTGCACCGCAAAGCGCTCGGCCAGCCACTGCGCGGCAGGCCCCAGTGGCTCGTCGCGGCGCCAGGCCAGCTCCACCACCAAGGCCGGTGGCCGCCACTCGCTGTCCAGTTCGACCATGTGTGCCTGATAGGTCGGGTACTGCACCACGTGCCGCGGCAGCCAGGCCCATCCCAGGCCACGCATCAGCAGTTCGGCCATGGCGTAGAAGCTGTCGGCGCGCCACACCTGCGGGCTGATCGCTTCGCCGCCGGGGTAGCCGCTTTGCTGCGGGGCAATCAGCAATTGTCGGTGGCGCGCCAGTTGCTGCCGGGTAACCCGGCCTTCGCCGGCGAGCGGGTGACCGACCGCGCATACCGTGACCATTTCGACGCTACCCAAGGCGCGCCGCTCCAGCGAGGCCGGGATGCTCTCGTGGTGGAAGAACAGTCCAAGATCGGCGCGCCGCTCCACCAGCTTGCGCGCCACATCGCCCTGGGCACCGCTGGCCAGCTGCACCTCCAGGAACGGGTAGCGGCTGGCCAGTTCGTCGAGGCTGTCGATGACCGGCTGGTAGGGCATGGCTTCGTCCTGGGCGACTCGCAACAACGCCTCCTGCCCGCGCATCAGCGCCAACGCACGGCCATCCAGGCGCTCGCATTGGCGCAACAGTTCGCGGGCATCTTCCAACAGGGCGCTGCCGTTCTCGGTCAGCTTGGGTTGCCGGCCACTGCTGCGCTCGAACAAGGTTACCCCCAGGTCGGTTTCGAGCAGGGCGATCGCGCTGCTGATTGCCGACTGGGCCTTGCGCTGCTCGCGGGCCACGGCAGAGAACGAGCGCAGTTCTGCAACGCGCAGGAAAGTACGCAACTGTTCGAGGTTCCAGTGCTCGGCCATCGACCTATCTCTCATAGTGATAGGTAATGACTTTACCCCATTCGGGGTGGGACTAGAATCTGCGGCCAGCTAACGGAGGATCTCGCCATGAATGCCTACACCTACCTCGCCATCGCCATCTGCGCCGAAGTCATCGCCACCGCTTCCATGAAAGCGGTGAAAGGCTTGAACACGCCCGTGCCGTTGCTGCTGATGGTGGTTGGTTACGGCATTGCTTTCTGGATGCTGACCCTGGTGGTGCGCAGCATTCCGGTGGGGATCGCCTATGCCATCTGGTCGGGGCTGGGGATTGTGCTGATCAGTGTGGCAGCGCTGGTGATCTATGGGCAGAAGCTGGATGTGCCAGCGATGCTGGGGATGGCCATGATTGTGGGTGGGGTGGTGGTGATTCAGCTGTTTTCGAAGACTGCTGGGCATTGAGGCCGCCTGTACGGGCCTCATCGCCGGCAAGCCAACTCCCACAGAGTTGATGCAGCCGCAGGGTCAACGCCATCCCTGTGGGAGCTGGCTTGCCGGCGATAGGGCCATCACAGGTATACCCTGTATACTTGCCAGCTGTCCCAGTCTTCGAGGTACCGCCATGCCATCTGCCATTTCCACTGACGTGCTGATCGTCGGCGCCGGGGTCGCAGGCCTCTGGCTCAATGCCCGCCTGCGCCGGCTGGGCTACTCGACAGTACTGGTGGAACGCGCCAGCCTTGGCGGCGAGCAGACCATCAAGTCTCAGGGCATCATCCATGGCGGCACCAAGTACGCCCTGCATGGCGCCCTCACCGGCGCTTCGGAAGCCATCGCCGACATGCCGCGACGCTGGCGCGAAGCGCTGAGCGGCAGCGGCGAGCTGGACCTGACCCGCACTCGCCTGCTGTCCGACGCGCATTACCTGTGGTCGCCTGGCACCCTGGCCGGCAATCTCACCAGTTTCTTCGCCAGCAAGGCCGTGCGTGGCAGGGTCGACCAGGTGAAGGGCGAGCAACTTCCGCCCGCGCTGCAGGACCGCGCCTTCAAGGGCAAGGTCTATCGCCTGGCCGAGCTGGTCATCGACGTGCCCAGCCTGCTGGCCAACCTGGCCGTGCTGGCAGGCGACAGCCTGCTGGCCGGTGAGCACATCGAGCCGCTGCGCGAGGGTGAAGACCTGGTTGGCCTGCGCGTCGACGAGCGCGACATCCGCGCCCAGCGTATCGTGCTCAGCGCCGGCGCCGGCACCGAGCAGCTGCTGCATGCCCTGGGCCTGAACCAGCCAGCCATGCAGACACGCCCGCTGCATATGGTGATGGCCAAGGGTGCCAACCTTAAACCGCTTTACGCCCATTGCCTGGGCGGCGGGCCGAAGCCACGGGTGACGGTGACCACCCACCCGGCCGCCGATGGCCAGTGGGTCTGGTACCTGGGTGGCGACCTGGCCGAAGGCGACGGCGTTGCCCGCGAGCCGGCTGCGCAAATCGCCGCGGCACAGAAAGAAATCGCCAGCCTGCTGCCATGGGTCGACCAGAGCCAAGTGCGCTGGGCCACCCTGCGGGTCGACCGAGCGGAACCGGCGCAATCGGGCCTGGTACGCCCGGACAACGCCTTCCTCGCCGACCAGCAACGCCTGCTGGTGGGCTGGCCAACCAAGCTGGCCCTGGCACCGGACTTCAGCGACCGGGTCATCAGCCACCTGGAGCGCGACGGTATCCGCCCACAGGCGCAGGCCGACCTGGCTGACCTGCCACGCCCACCGCTGGGCGTACCGGCCTGGGAGCAACTGCTGCCATGAGCCTGCCGACCCTGCACGACTTCCATCGCCCCTTGGGCAGCACCGGCTTCAAGGTTTCGCCGCTCGGCCTGGGCACGGTCAAGCTGGGCCGCGACCAGGGCGTGAAGTACCCTACCGGTTTCACCATCCCCGGCGACGACGAAGCCCGCCTGCTGCTGGCCCAGGCCCGCGAGCTGGGTATCAACCTGATCGACACCGCCCCAGCCTACGGCCGCAGCGAAGAACGCCTGGGCCCGCTACTGCGCGGCCAGCGCGATGAATGGGTGATCGTCAGCAAGGTTGGCGAAGAGTTCGACAACGGCCAATCGCACTTCGATTTCAGCGCCGCCCATACCCGCCGCTCGGTGGAGCGAAGCCTGCGGCGCCTGGAAACCGACCGCATCGAATTGGTGCTGGTGCATTCGGACGGCAACGACCTGGCGATCCTGGAACAGCAGGAGGTCTACCAGACCCTTGCCGAGCTCAAGCAGGAGGGCAAGATCCTCGGCTTCGGCCTGTCTGGCAAGACCGTCGCCGGCGGCCTGAAGGCACTGGAGCAAGGCGACTGCGCCATGGTCACCTACAACCTCAACGAACAGGCAGAACGCCCGGTGCTGGACTACGCTGCCGAACACGGCAAGGCCATCCTGGTGAAGAAGGCACTGGCCAGTGGGCATATCTGCCTTGCCCCGGGCGTTGACCCGGTACAAGCCAGTTTCGAGCTGCTGTTCGCCCACCCGGGCGTGAGCAGTGCTATCGTCGGCACCATCAATCCGTTGCACCTGGCCCACAACGTGGCCACCGTCGCCCGTATTCTGGGCCAGCATTGAGTTGCCCCAGGCCCATGGGCCTGGACTGACCCGACGCAAGGAGGAGCCTCGTGGCGCGAACGCTGATCCGCAAGAACCCGAGCAACTTCAAGACACTACCGCTACATGTCGAGGCCACGCCCGAAGGTCTGATCTACCAGAGCATCGGGATGCCGCTGAATTTTGCCCAGATCCAACAACGGCGCAAGGCTATCCAGCTACCCGACGTGCAGCGCTTCGTGATCGAACTGGCCAACCTTGGCGTGTCGGTACGGCTGACCCTGCATTGGCAGAACCGCGATTACTGGGTGCTGGTACGTCAGCGCCGGCAAGACCGTGGCGATGTGGTGCTGAAACTGATTTCCGGCTATGTGCCGGCGCAGGAGCTGAACCTGCCATTGCACACGGCCGTGCAGGAAGTGGCCGAGGAATGCTTGCTGGAAACCCCGGAAGGCTGGCTGGGCGGGCGCTTCAACGACACCTGGTTGCCGGTGCCCTACGCTGCCGCCCTGCACTACCGCGAAACGCCGCACTTCGTGCTGGCCCCGGAATCGGGTGCCGCGCGCCCGGTGCACTGCGGCAAGCTGATGCTGCTGGAACGGCCGCGGGCGTATGTGCACTTGCCCACCGCCTCGCTGCAACTGATCTACGACATGCGCCTGCAGGTACCCCGGGACGCCAAGAAGCTCAGCCTGTTCCACGTTGATGAGCGGCTGGAGGGCGACCAACTGGTGGCGCGGCTAAATCGCAAACGACCAGACCTGTACCTGATGCCATTGAAGGACGGCCAGCCACTGGCTGAGCTGTATACCGTGAAGAAGGACGAACTGGTGCCGGCGAGCACGCGCGGGCTGTACCTGGCCGAAAGTTTTGCCCGGCAGGAAGGCTGGGTGGTCACGGACGAGCGGGTGCGCTGGAAGGATTGGGTGAAGCAGCAGGGGTTGGTGGAGAACAAGCCGGTGCGGGCATCGCACCTGCAGCGGTTTGGCGACAAGGCGCTAGCGCTGCTGGAGCGGGCGCGTACTTCGCTGCATAAATGATGATTGGGGCCGCCAGGCGGCCCTTCGCGGGCATGCCCGCTCCCACAGGAGCGGTGTAATCCTCAAGCCTGCGCCGTACTTGTGGGAGCGGGCACGCCCGCGAAGGGCTGCACAGCAGCCCCAAAGCATCAGTTCTTGCGAATCTTCTCGACAATCGCCGTGGTCGAGCTGTTCTCGACCAGCCCCAGCACCTTCACGGTACCGCCATAGGCCTTGACGATATCGGCACCCACCACCTGGTCGATGCCATAGTCGCCACCCTTGACCAGCACGTCCGGCTTGACCTGGCTCAGCAGGTTCTCCGGCGTACCCTCGGGGAAGCTGATGACCCAGTCCACCGCCCCCAGCCCGGCCAGTACGGCCATGCGCCGGTCGACGCTGTTGATCGGCCGGCCCGGCCCTTTCAAGCGGCTGACCGAGGCATCGTCGTTGACCGCGACGATCAGGCGATCGCCCTGGGCCCGCGCCTGCTCCAGGTAGGTGACATGCCCGGCATGCAGGATGTCGAAGCAGCCGTTGGTGAAGACGATCTTCTCTTTGTGCGCTCGCGCGTCATCAATGGCCAGCAGCAGTTGCTCCAGGCCCAGCACGCCCCGCTCGGAGCCTTCCTCACGCTGGATCGCCCGGCGCAGCTCGGGGGCGCTGATCGCAGCCGTACCCAGCTTGCCGACCACGATGCCCGCTGCCAAATTGGCCAGGGCCACCGCGTGGGGCAGGTCCTCGCCGGCAGCGATGGCCGCGGCGAGTGTGGAGATGACGGTATCACCGGCACCGGTCACATCGAACACTTCACGCGCCCGCGCCGGTAGGTGCAGGGCCGGCTGGCCGCTGCGCAGCAGGGTCATGCCGTGCTCGCCACGTGTCACCAGCAAGGCGCCCAGGTCCAGGTCCTGCAGCAGCTGCAAGCCCTTGGCTACCAGCTCGGCCTCATCGGCGCAACGGCCGACGATGGTCTCGAACTCGCTGAGGTTGGGAGTGATCAGGCTGGCGCCACGGTAGATGGAAAAATCCTTGCCCTTGGGGTCGGCCAGCACCGGAATGCCCTTGGCCCGCGCGGCCTGGATCAGGCTCTGGTGGTTTTTCAGTGCGCCCTTGCCGTAGTCGGACAGGACCAGCACCTTGACGCCCTCGAGCAGGCTGTCGACCTCCGCACCCAGCGACAGCGGGTCGGTAGCGAATGGCTCTTCGAAATCGATGCGCAGCAACTGCTGGTGACGGCTCATTACCCGCAGCTTGACGATGGTCGGCTGGTGCGCGATGCGCTGGAACACCGAGCGCACGCCTGCAGCTTGCAGGCTGTTGGCCAGGCTGTCGGCGGCCTCATCCTGGCCGGTGACGCCAATCAGCGAAGCCGGTGCACCCAGGGCGGCGATGTTCAAGGCAACGTTGGCCGCGCCGCCGGGGCGATCCTCGATCTGATCGACCTTGACCACCGGGACTGGCGCTTCAGGCGAGATACGTGAAGTACCGCCATGCCAGTAGCGGTCGAGCATGACATCGCCGACCACCAGTACCGGGGCTTGATCGAAACGCGGCATGGACAACTTCATGGGCAACCCATATGGAAATAATGAACAGGGACAGGATATTAGCACAGGGTAGACGACGGCTTTATGGCCAGATCACCCCAGGAAAATTCCCGTGACAATCGGGGCCGCGATGGCCCCGATCAGCGAGGGTTCAGGTGATATCGGCCTTGGCCGGCTCATCCAGACCCATGGCATGCAGGCGGGCATAATGGCCATTGGCCGCAAGCAGCTCGGCATGGGTGCCGCGCTCGACCAGGCGCCCCTGGTCCATGACCAGGATCTGGTCAGCTTTCTCGATGGTCGACAGACGGTGGGCGATCACCAGCGTGGTACGGCCCTGCATCACATGGTCCAGGGCAGCCTGGATATGCCGCTCGGACTCGGTATCCAGCGCCGAAGTGGCTTCGTCGAGGATCAGCAGCGGCGCATTCTTCAGCAGTGCCCGGGCAATCGCCAGGCGCTGGCGCTGACCGCCGGAGAGCAGTACGCCGTTCTCACCCACTTCGGTATCGAAGCCTTTCGGCAGCCGGTCGACGAACTCCTTGGCATAGGCATCGGCCGCAGCGGCTTCGATGTCGGCGCGCGGGGCGCCGGCCAAGTCGCCATAGGCGATGTTGTTGGCCACGGTATCGTTGAACAGGGTGACATGCTGGGTCACCTGCGAAACGTGGCGACGCAGGTTGCGCAGGCGATAGTTCTCGATCTCCACGCCATCGAGCAGGATCTGCCCCTGGTCGTGGTGATAGAAGCGTGGTATCAGCGCGGCAAGCGTAGACTTGCCACTGCCGGAGCGGCCGACCAGTGCAATCATCTGCCCTGGCTCGGCTACGAAGCTGATATCGCTCAGCACCTCACGCTCGGTACCCGGGTAGGTGAAGCTGAGGTTGCGCACTTCCAGGCGCCCCTCCACCCGCTCCTTCTCGACGGTACCGGTATCCACTTCAGGCTCTTCGTCCAGTTGCTCGAAGATGCTTTCGGCGCCGGCCAGGCCCTTCTGGATGGTCGAGCTGACTTCCGAAAGCTGACGTATCGGCTTGGGCAACAGGCCGGCGGCGGTGATGTAAGCCACCAGATCACCGGCAGTGGAATCACCGCGCAGGAACAGCACCAGGAACATCAGCGCGGCCATGGCGGTGTAGATCACCAGCTGCAGCATCGGCGTGTACAGCGAGCCGGTCTTGGTCATGTGCAACTGCTTGTCGGTGTTGCTCTGGCTGGCCTTGCCGAAACGCTGCTCCTCGTAGGCCTCGCCGCCGAAGCTGCGCACCACGCGGTAGCCCTGGATGGTTTCCGAGGCGACATGGGTGACGTCGCCCATGGCTACCTGGATTTTTTTGCTCTGCTTGCGGAATTTCTTGCTGGCGACGCTGACCATCACCGCGATTACCGGCAGGATGGCGACCATAACGAGGGTCAGGTGCCAGTTCATCCACAGCAGGTAACCAAACAGGAACACCACGGTCAGGCCTTCGCGGATCACCACCTTGATCGCATCGGTCGCAGCACCAGTGACCATGGTCACGTTGAAGGTGATGCGCGAGATCAGGTGCCCGGAATTGTGGTTGTCGAAGTAGCGGTTAGGCAGCACCAGCAGCTTGTTGAACAGTTCCACACGCAGGTCGTGCACCAGGCACAGGGAAACCTTGGCCAGGAAGTAGTTGCCGAGGAACGAGCCCAGGCCCTGCCACGCGGCGATCAGGATAATCAGCAGCGGCACCGCCTGCAGCAGTTGCAGGTCGCGCAGGTAAGGAACGTTTGGGAACAACACCGCTTCGGGGTTGCTCAACCCATCTACGAAATACTTCAGGATCCCGGCCAGCATCGGCTGGGTCGAGGCAAAGATCACGAAACCGATGATGCTCAGCAGGAAAATGCCGACATAGGGTTTCACATAGCTCAGCAGCCGGAAGTAGATCTTCAGGCTGGAGGTGTGTTCCGCCGGTCGCGGTGTTTCGGCCATTATCAAGCTCGCTGTTCAGGTTGAACCGGAAATTTTACCACAGGCATCATTTTCGGCACTCCCCCATGGCAGCAACATGGCCAGGCCCACGGGCAGCCAGCTGATGAACCATTCGGCACGTGGTGTACCAGTGAGGCTGGCGGCATCGAACTGCATGGCCAGGGTGGAGTACACCCAGAAACCGAGCAGGATCTTGCCGAACAATGTGCCACGTGCGCGGACGATTTCGCCCAGGGTGTACAGCCACACCATGACCCACAGCAGCATGCCGGGCAGGCCCATCTCCACTGCGACGTGGGTGAACATGTTGTGGGTATGGTCGAAGTGCATGCCCATTGCATTCACGTAGTAGGCAGCGCCCAGGCCAAGGCCGGTCCAGGGATGTGCGGCAATCATGTCGGCCACGGCATGGAAGATTTCCGGCCGGTAGGACGAACCGCGCTGGGCGATAAGGTCGTAAACGAGATAGAAGGCCAGGCCGGTGGCAATGGCCGCCAGCACGGCAAAAACCCGGCTGTGGCGGTCACGGAACCACAACGGGGCCAGGATCACGGTGAGCACCAGGGCCAGTACTGCCCCACGGCTCTGGCTGAGCATGACAAACAACCCCAGGCACACCAGCGCTACCAGCCACAGCAACTGCAGGCCACGTTGCCGCGGCGGCTCGTAAAGCAGGAAGAGCACGGCCGAACCGATGACATAGGCGCCCAGGATCGGGTGCGATATCTCGCCGATGCCCTCCAGCCGGGCCAGCAATGGCATGCCCAGCACGCCGTAGAAATGGATTATCGAGATCAGCGCGGCAACGGCCAGCAAGGCGCTGCCGGCCTGCAACAGCTGACGAACGCGGGCTTGGCCAAGCTGGCCCAGCAGCGGGAACGCCAGCAGGAATACCAGGATGTAGAGCAGGCGCTTGGCCTCGCGCCCCGGGTTTTCTGCGGCCGACCAGACCAGGCTGAGCCCACTCCATACCAGCAACAGCAACACACTTCCCCACAAGGCCGGCTGACGCCGCCAGGCCTGCATTATTACGTGCCTTGCGGACCACGCCATTACCAGGGTCGGCAACCACAGGAACAGCACCAGCCCTTGCTGATAGACCTTGTTGCTCGGTGCCAGGGCAATCGCAGCCAGGAACCAGAGCAGACCAAATCCCAACCAGGCTCGCGCCCAGCTTTTTTGATACAACATCCTTTCCCCCGATGAATCAAAGCACCATCCAATGGTGCTACAACATTATTTTCGGCATTATTGCCGGTCATTCTGTTCGCCCGACGACAAGGCTCTATTCATGCAATGCTCCCGGCTCCCCCAGGTCGACTTCGATCAGCTGACACAAGGCGCACAGGTGCTTGAGGCAGATAGCCATGGCGCCAAAGTCTACCTGCTCGCGGATGGTAATTTCCTCAAGGTTTTTCGTAGGAAGCGGCTGATTTCATCTGCACTGCTGCGCCCGTACTCGCAGCGCTTCGTCGACAACGCCGCACGCCTTGCACAACTGGGCATCCCCACCCTGAAGGTGATCAGCCAGCACAAGCTCGACCTGCCAGGGCGTACCGCCGTGCTGTACCGCCCGCTGCCAGGGCGCACCTTGCTGCAGATGTCGCGCGATGAGGGTTTCAGCTGGGATACCTATCTGCCACGCCTGATCGAACTGATCCGCCAGCTGCACCGCAGCGGCGTGTATTTCCGCTCGTTGCACCTGGGTAATGTAGTGGTCACACCCGACCAGCAGTTGGGCCTGATCGACGTGGCCGACATGCGCTTCTTGCGCCCACCACTGTCGGCGCGCATGATTCGGCGCAATGTGCAGCATATGGTGCGCTATATCGAGCGGGAGAACCTGGGCGACCGCTTCCCCCTTGCCGCCTTCGAGGCAGCTTTGCTCGCGCGCTGAGCGTCAGCTGCGCAAAAGGCTCTGCGAGCCGTTGCAGAACGCCTGCCAGGCCTGCTCCGGGGCCAGCGCCTGGCGCTGCCGGGCTGCTACCGCCGGGGCACCGATAACCGAGCAACGCTCGATCGCCTCGGCCCAGGCATTTTCATCGGCAACGGGCAGGTAGCCACCGGTGTCCTGCAACTGCTCGCGGAACACCTGCAGGTCGCTGCATACCACCGGCACGTCGGCCATGACCGCCTCCTGCACCACCAGCCCAAGGCCTTCAGAACGTGAAGGCACCAATAGCCAGTCGAATGCCCGATACAGTCGCTGCAGGTCATCGCGGTGACCACTCAGGTGAACGCGCCCGGCCAGGCCCAGCGCGTCGATACGGGCTTGCAGCACCTCACGTAGAGGGCCTTCGCCGATGATTGCCAACTGCAGGTCCGACTGCCGCACACAGGCCTTGGCGAACGCCTCGATCAGCATCTCGAAACCTTTGCTTTCCACCAGTCGCCCGACCGCGCCCAGCATCACCCCTGTTACCTGTGGCAGCTGCAGGGCTTGCCTGGCCGCATCCCTGCTCAACAACGGTTCGGCGAAAGCCAGCGGGTCCAGGGCCATGCGCAAGGTCTGCACCGGCCTGCCCAGATCGTGTTCGAGTGACGTGGCAAGTGTCTGTGAAACGGCGGCAATACTCAGCCGCTCGACCGGAAACATACGCAGCAGGCGAACATCGCTGGCACTCAGACGCGTCTTGCCATGGAACAGCACCTTGGCACGTACTTGCGGAACTTGATGCATCAATGGCAACACCAACCGCGCCACACCGACACCGTCGATCAGCACGACTTCAGCCTGTGCCTCTTTCAGAGCCTTGCGCAAACGCATTCGCAACCATGGGCGCAACAGGCGCCAGAAGTGCCGCCCTTTCAGCGCCCGTGACGGCATATGCCACTCCCGGGTCGAACCAAGCCCACAGCAGAGTCCGCTACCCAGCAGCAGCCAATTACTGATCCGGGCATCGGCACCCGCATGTGACAGAATCTGCCGATGCACCTTGTGGATGGACATGTACGGCGATCCACCCGCCCACATCATATTGACGATGTTCATGGGCCCTCTCCCGCTCACGTAAGGTGGGACAGCGACTTCATTGAACAAAAATGGTGATTCCCATGCCAATCACGGCACCCGCCACCAGCGTCAATGCCAACTTTATCCGATCACGCTTACGACGTTTGGCCTTGCGTTCCACTTCGATGGGCAAGGTCACGTGATTACCAAATCCAGTGTGCAATACTGCATCACCCTCCAAGGTGACCGCTGTCAGATTTAACTCAGCATAGCGTCGGGAAAGTGCCTTCTCTCCAGCATAGGCGGCAAATGGCGCGCAACGCTGGTAATCGCTCAAACGGCGCAACCCGGGGTTGAGCGAAAATGCCTGCCACTCGGCCTTATCGGACAGCAGCGGGTAGCAAGGCACACCGGCGATCAACCGGCGATCCCCCAGGTGGATGTACGGGCTGTGGATGGCCAGGTCATGGGCATGGCTGCGCAGCCACACCTGCAAAAGGTCGGGGCTGGCCTCCAGGATGGCCCGAGAGTCCTCGACGAAGCCCTGGCGATAGAAGTGCCAGTCGTCCTCGCAGTGAAAGATGTAGGGCGTCCTGACATGGCTGTAGGCCAGGTCGATAGACGGCAACTGCCCCAACTTGGGCCGGTTTACGAACACCTTGCAGTGCGGTTTCCAGTGCTCAGGCACAGCGGCATGCACGGCATCGTCACCGGAATCTTCGGTGATGAACACTTCGCGAATGGGCGCGGTATTGTAGCGATCGAAACTCTCAAGGGTGTCTTTGAGCAGATCGAACCGCCCACAACTGGTCACGACGAGCGTGACGTCACTCTCATTTGAAAAGCGCACCGGACTCCCTCCGCATTGCGACTATCGACTTTCAACGCCCGCTCCGTAGGCGCGAAAGTTCTAATGTTAGATGCCCAGCTTCAGGCGCAGCCGCTGCCATGCAGACAACGGCGGATGGGGCCTGAGCGCCGGGCGCATGTGGTCGACGATGCTACGTCCAACTGCCCCGAAACTGAAACGGGAAACCGCCAGGTGGCGGCCATTTTCTGCAATCTGCCGGGCCAGCTCAGGGTCCGCACGCAAACGGCGGAGCTTCTCCTGAAGGGTCGGGATGCTGTCATAGAACACTACGTTGTGCATGTCCTGCAGGCCCAGCGCGCGGTTCTCTTCCTCGCCTTGGTCATACGCCAGCAACACGCAGCCGCAGGCCATGGCTTCGAAGTTCTTGATCATGTATTCGCCCATGCCAACGTCGGCACTGACGAAGAAGCGGATCCGGTTGAGCGTGTTGCAGTAATCTTCCCCCGACTTGGTACGGGTCACCACCAGGTTCTCGACCCGACCCAACTCGTCCAGCAATGCCTTGCGGCCGCTGTAGGCCACGCTGTTGGTGCTGCCGACGAAGGCCAGTTCGATGTCGCGCTCACGCCCCTGGTCGGCCAGCAATTGCTCGTCGTAGCCCTTGGGCACGAACACGGCGTCGAAACCTTCCTGACGAAGGCGCTCGCTGACCATGTAGCCTGAGCTGATCACTCGCGCCCAGGGCAACTTGCGGTAATGGGCGCTGAACTTGCCTGTGTACTTGCAAGGGATGTAGTTCTGGTAGGCATCGTGCTCGAGTATGACCAGGTTCGGCACGGTACGGATGAATGCCGCCTGACGGATTTCCTGCTTGAAACGCAGGAAGAAGACAATGCGGTCATAGCGCTCGACCTGCACTTCGCGCTTGAAATAGCGGCGCAGATTGCGCTGGTCTTCGCTGGTCAGCCAGCGCAAGTCGCACTCGCAGTTGGCCGCGACGCCATCGTACAGGCGGTCGAGAATCGCCCGCTGTTCCTTCTGCACCAGAAATAGGACTTTCATTGGGTTCCTTGGGCGCTCTGCGCCATCGCGGTCAACCATGGGGCGCGGCTACAGCTCACGCCGCCAGAACAGTTCATGTCGGCGCACGGCCTTGCGAAAGAATTCGTTCTCGCCGTAAGGCGACGGGTGCCGCCCGGCCAACCAGCGCTGCAACAAGCGGCGCAGGCGGCGCTTGAACGGTGCTGGCGGCTGCAGGTCGTGCATCATGCCCAGGGCCATGGCCTTGTCGCGCTGGGTCGCAAGGTCCAGTACCAGGCTGCAAGGAGCCCAGGCCTGGACAGCGTCCAGCTGTGGCGGCAGGGCCACGCCATCACCACTGTCGCCCATCGGCCAGCGGTCGTTGTCATGCAAGTGGTTGGCGTAGCACAGCAGGGTTTGCGGCTGCCAGGCCAGGCCTTGCAAGGCTTCCAGCACCGCAGCCTGGGCACAGATGTGGTCGGGATGCGGGTCGAGCTGCGGGTGCGGCATCACCAGCACCTCTGGCCTGGCCATTTCCAGCAAGGCCCGCAGGTCGGCGAGCAGGTTGTGCCAGGTCGGCGCGCCATCGCCATCGGCCGGCAGCGGGAACGGGTTGAATCGGCGGAATACGCGAATGTCGGCGAGGTCGGCCTCGCGAGAAGCGGCCGGCTGGTCTGGCGCAGCCTGCATGGCAGGCAGTTGCAGACAGAAGTAGCCCAGCTGCACGCAACGCGATTCCGCCACACCGGCCCAGCGTGGCACGGCGACACTATCCCAGGCCCTCAGGCGGCCCTTCAGGCGCGCGGCCTCGGCCTTTGCCAAGCCCATCTGCTGATAGTGCTCGGCCTCGATTTCACCAGCGGTCAGGGTCACTACCCAGGTTTCGTCGGCCTGGCTGTAAAGGCCGTAAGCGGCCAGCTCGGCATCATCGGCATGCGGCGCGATCACCATCACCCGGCGCCGTTGCAGCTCGACCGCCGGGGTTATCCACAAGCGCGGCTGGCCCGCCAGCCGGCAATGCCGGCCACGCAGGCGCAACGCGCCAGCCTGCAGAGGTGCGGCGAGGCCGGTGAGGTTGAGGAAGCGCACGCCATCGACGCCACGCTCGAAGGTTTGCCGGTCGGCATGCTCGCCAGCCACCAGCTCGACCTGCGGGTCCAGGAAGCGCCCCAGCCAGCTGCTTTTTACCCGCAGCTCGAGGACCAGGGTTTCGTTGCCCTGCAGCACGCACTCAGCCTTGAGCAAGCCGCCGCTCAGGCTGGCAGGAGCCTCCCGGGTCTGCTCGCCGAAGTCGTAGGCGTAGTCCTCGCCTGGCGCGTAGAACAGGTGGTCGGCAAACCAGGCCTCGTGAGCCGCCCATAACAGCGGCAACAGCAGCAGTGGCAACCACCACCAGCTGAACGCACCTATGGCCACCAGCGCGACCAGGCCCGCCAACAGGCCCAGGCGCTTGTTGCGCCGGTGGCGCTTGAGCAACTGCTGCTTGCGACTCACGCCTGATACACCGGTACGGGGTTGCACCAGCGGTCCTTGTACTCGCGGTCGGCACGGCCGAACGAGAACCGCAGCGGCTTGTTGCGTGCACGGGCGTCTTCCCAGGCGGCCTGGGTATTGAGGAAGCTCAGCACACTGCCGGGGCTGAAGGCCTTGGTTTCAGGGTCGACACCACCATTGATGTACTCGACGCTGATCCATTCCGGCGCTTCGACACGGTAAACCAGCTGGATGGCAATCGGCTTGCCGTCCAGCAGCAGCACCGAGCCGATCAGCAACTCGCGCAGGCGTTCCAGCACTTCGGCCATGCGCTCGGCGCCGGTGGCAGGGAAGCCCCAGCGGCGCTGGAACAGGTCGCAGTACATGCTGGCGATTTCCTGCGCGCTGAAGTCGCCGATCGGGCGCACCACACCGCCCGCCTCTTCCAGCAGGCGCAGTTCGCGGCGCTGGTTGTAGCGGAACTTCTTCGACAGGTCTTCATGGGCGCGGGCCATGGCCAGCTGTTCCTTCTGCGCCTTGAGGCCGCTGAAGCGGCCCTGGTTCAGTTCGGACAGGTAGCGCGCGGCATGGCGCAACGGTGCAGCGGCGTCGGCCGCCGCCGGCAGGATGATCTCGGCGTTGCCCAGATCGAACAGGGCCTTTTTGCCGGCACGCTTGAGCACGTCCTTGGACAGCGCAAGGTGGCGCCCCCAGGTAGGAATGGCGGCTTTCAGCTCGCCGGCCTGGTGCCAGCCCAGGTAACGCACAGGGATCTGCGCCAGGTCCGCCAGCTGCTCGACCACCAGAGGATGGGTGGCGACACTGCCACCAAACCGGGCCCATGCCTCGGCATAGGCCTTGGCGTCGATAACTTGCCAACCGCGTTCGCGGAAGGCCTGGATACGGTTGAGCATCAGGCCTGCCCCACCAACGCGCGGACTTGCGGAAGCTGCCAGAATGCTTCGCGCACCGCCTGGTCGGAAAAGCGTTCACGCAGGCGCTGCAGCATGTGCTCGGCACAGGCCTGGCGTTGCTGCCCATCGAGCACAGCCATGTGTTTCAGACCCTGGGCCAATTGCCCCGCATCGCCCAGCGGGAACAGCATGCCAACACCCTCGACCACTTCGCGGGCACCACCACAGGCCGTGGCCAGTACCGGCACACCGGCGACCATGGCTTCGAGCAGGACCATGCCGAACGGCTCATGGTCGGAGCTCAGGGCGAATACATCGAACGCCTGGAAGTAACGGCGCGCATCCGGCACCTGGCCAAGGAAGTCCACTTGCCCGGCAATGCCCAGCTCGGCGGCCAGTGCCTTGAGCCTGGCTTCCAGGCGGCCCTTGCCCATGATTGCCAGGCGGGCGCCAGCCGGCAGCCCCGGTAGCGCTTCGGCAAAGCCACGCAGCAGGGTGGCCTGGTCCTTGTCCGGGTGCAGGCGCCCGACGTTACCGACAATCCACGCCTGTGCGTCCAGCCCCAAGGCCTGACGGGCCTCGGCGCGTGGAACCAGGGCTGCTTGCAGGGCGTCGATGTCGATGCGGTTATACAAGGTCTGGATACGTTCTGCCGGCCACTGCGGCAGACAGCGGCGCATGTCGTCACGCACTGCGTCCGACACGCCCAGCAAGCTCAGACGCTTGCTGAACAGGTTGGCGAAGATGCGTCGCCCCTTGCGCTCGTAGTCACCGAAAGCATGGTGCACGCCGATCACCGGCAAGCCGGTGCCCAGCAACGCCACGTAGATCGGTTTGAAGCGATGGGCAATGCAAAAGGCAAAATTGCGCTCGGCCGCGATCCGCCGCAATGCACGGATGGCGCCGAGTTTCAGGCCGCGCACGGCCTTGGAGCTGAACTCCAGGAACAGCACCTCGTCCGAGGCGCAGCCTGCCGCTACCAGCGGGTCGGCGGCGCCGGTGAGGAACACCGTGGTGACCTGGTAGCCACGCCCCTGGAACAGGCTGGCGTACTGACGGGCGCAGTCCAGGAACGGCCCGTCATAGCCATGGCAGAACTGCAGGATGCGCGGTTCAGAGCGGCTGGTCATACGGGGCCGCGCCGTCCTTCACAACCAGGATGTCTTCCATGATCAGGTACTGCAGGTCTGAGCCGAAGAACATGTTCAGGGCATCGGTCGGCGAGCAGATCATCGGTTCACCACGACGGTTCAGCGAAGTGTTCAGCGACACGCCGTTGCCTGTCAGGTCTTCCAGCGCCTTCATCATGTCGTAGTAGCGCGGGTTGTACTCGCGCTTGAGCACCTGGGCACGCGAAGTGCCGTCTTCGTGGACCACTTCCGGTACGCGGGTCTTCCACTCTTCAGCCACTTCGAAGGTGAAGGTCATGAACGGCGCCGGGTGGTCGACCTTGATCATTTGCGGGGCGACGGTGTCGAGCATCGACGGGCAGAAAGGTCTCCAGCGTTCGCGGAACTTGATCTGCTCGTTGATGCGGTCGGCTACGCCCGGCACGCTCGGGCAACCGATGATCGAACGGCCGCCCAGGGCACGAGGGCCGAATTCCATGCGGCCCTGGAACCAGGCCACCGGGTTGCCGTCGACCATGATTTTGGCGATGCGCTGCGGCATGTCGTCGAGCTTGCGCCACTTCGGCGCGTTCGGGTGACGGGCACAGGCAGCGATCACATCTTCGTTGGAGTACGAAGGGCCGAGGTAGACGTGTTCCATCTTCTCGACCGGTACGCCACGGGCGTGGGAAACGTAGGCGGCAGCACCCACGGCGGTACCGGCGTCACCGGAAGCCGGCTGGACGAACAGCTCTTTCAGGTCTGGGCGGGCAATGATCTTCTGGTTGAGCTTGACGTTCAGCGCGCAACCGCCGGCAAACGCCAGCTTGCCGGTTTCACGCAGCACGTCGCCCAGGTAGTGGTCGATCATCTGCAGGGCGATCTTTTCGAACAGCGCCTGCATGCTGGCCGCGTAATGGATGTACGGCTCGTCGGCGATGTCGCCTTCGCGCTTGGGGCCCAGCCACTCGATCAGCTTCGGCGAGAAGTAGAAGCCCTTGCCCTTCTCTTTATAGCGGCGCAGGCCAATGACGTTGGCGTATTCGGTGTTGATCACCAGTTCGCCGTTTTCGAAGCTGGCCAGACGCGAGAAGTCGTACTTGCTGGCGTCACCATACGGCGCCATGCCCATGACCTTGAACTCGCCATCGAGCATCTCGAAGCCGAGGAACTCGGTGATTGCGCCGTACAGGCCGCCCAGCGAGTCCGGGTCGAAGAATTCCTTGATCTTGTGGATCTTGCCGTTTTCGCCGTAGCCAAAGAAGGTGGTGGCGTATTCGCCCTTACCGTCGATGCCGAGGATTGCGGTTTTTTCCTTGAAGCCCGAGCAGTGGTAGGCACTGGAGGCATGGGCCAGGTGGTGCTCGACCGGCTCGATCTTGACCTTTTTCGGGTCGAAGCCCAGTTGTTCCAGGCACCAGACGATCTTCTTGCGGTAGCGCTTGTAGCGTCGGTTGCCCATCAGTATAGCGTCGAGGGCGCGATCCGGGGCGTACCAGTAGCGCTTGGCATAGTGCCAGCGCGCCTTGCCGAACAGGCTGATCGGGGCGAACGGGATGGCTACCACGTCGACGTCGGATGGCTTGATGCCAGCCTGTTCCAGGCAGAACTTCGCCGACTCGTAGGGCATGCGGTTCTTCGCATGCTTGTCACGCACGAAGCGCTCTTCTTCGGCGGCGGCAATCAGTTTGCCGTCAATGTACAAGGCCGCGGAAGGGTCATGGCTAAGGGCGCCGGACAGGCCAAGAATCGTCAATGCCAAGGGATTAGCCTCTTCATTCGGTAGAAATGCGCCAGCGGCCTCTTGGGCGGGTGGCGGCTAAAGGGCGGGATTATAACGCAAACATCAGGATAGGCACTGCATTAACCTGTGGGAGCGGGCGCGCCCGCGAACACCGGCAAAGCTGGTGCCATGCACCGCAGCGCCTGCTTCGCGGGCACGCCCGCCCCCACAGATACCCCAAGGCAAATGCTTATTCGGCGATCAGCCAGTCCATGCGGAAGCTGCCGGCGGTTTGTGCCAGCTCTTTGGCCAGCCATGGCAGCAGCTCCTTGAGCTCTTCTTCCAACCCCCACGGCGGGTTGGCGATGGCCAGACCGGAGCCGTTGAGCCCCTGCGGGCTGTCCTGGTGGTGCACATACAACTCGACCCGCAGCAGTTTCGGTGCGCCGGTGCTGGTCAGGTCCTGGTAGAAGCGGGTCAGCGAGCGCTGGTCCTTGATCGGGTACCAGATGGCCGCGACAGTCTGGCGCATGCGGCCGATCGCCTCTTTCATGGCGGTAGTGCAGCGCTTTAGCTCGTCAGCCTGTTCGAACGGCGGATCGATCAACATGATCGCGCGCTTTTCCTGCACCGGCAGCAAGGCCCGCGGCACATGCCAGCCTTCACCCAGGTGCACGAACACGCGCGGGTCTTTCTTCATGTTCTCTTTGAGCAGCGGCCCGTCTTCGGGATGCTTCTCGTTGAGCAGGGCGCGGTCCTGCTGGCGCATCAGACGGCGAGCCAGCTCGGGCGAACCGGGGTAGTAGCGCAGCTCGCCATCGGCATTCAGACGCTTGATGATTCGCAAATAGTCGTCAGCCATGGCCGGCAGGTCATCGCGATTCCACAGGCGGGCGACACCTTCCAGGTACTCGCCGGTGCGGGTTGCCTGGTCGCCCTGCAGGTCGTAAAGGCCGAGCCCTGCGTGGGTATCGATATAGGCGAACGGCTGCTCCTTGCGCGACATCAGGGCGATGAGGCGGGTCAGCACGATATGTTTGAGGACGTCGGCGTGGTTGCCGGCGTGGAAGGCGTGACGATAGTTCATGGCAACTCCTGCGGGGGTGGCAAGTTTACCTTGCCTTGCAGGCGGAGTCAGGCCTGGCTGCTGATCGGCGGTGACCTCTTCGCGGGTAAACCCGCTCCCACAGGCACCTCACAGAATTTGAGTTCTGTGCAATCCCTGTAGGAGCGGGTTCACCCGCGAAGCAGGCGCCGCCGACTCAACGGGTATTACTTGTCAGCGTGATACGCCGCATCAGCAGTCTCGAAGCGCTTGACCATTGCCTGCGACGGGCTGCCCAGCTTGCTCACCACGACGATGGCGATACTGGCGAACAGGAAGCCCGGAATGATTTCGTACAGCCCGAGGGTGTCGAAGTTCTTCCACAGGATCACGGTCAGTGCGCCCACCACGATACCGGCCAGTGCGCCGTTACGGGTCATGCCTTTCCACAGTACCGAAATCAGCACCACCGGACCAAAGGCAGCACCGAAGCCGGCCCACGCATAAGCTACCAGGCCCAGCACGCGGTTTTCCGGATTGGCGGCCATGGCGATGGCGATCAGGGCGACGGCCAGCACCATCAGGCGGCCGACCCACACCAGTTCGACCTGCGAAGCGTTCTTGCGCAGGAACGCCTTGTAGAAGTCTTCGGTCAGGGCGCTGGAGCACACCAGCAGCTGGCAGCTCAGGGTACTCATCACCGCCGCCAGGATGGCCGACAGCAGCACACCGGCGACCCATGGGTTGAACAGGATCTTGGCCAGCTCGATGAATACACGCTCGTGGTTCTCGGTGACCGGGCCTGCCAGCTCAGGATGTGCCGAGAAGTAGGCGATGCCGAAGAAGCCTACGGCGCAGGTACCGACCAGGCACAGGATCATCCAGGTCATGGAGATGCGGCGGGCTTTGGCGATCGACTTCACCGAGTCGGCAGCCATGAAACGCGCCAGGATGTGCGGCTGACCGAAGTAGCCCAGCCCCCAGCCCATCAGCGAGATGATGCCGATGAAGGTGGCGCCCTTGAACATGTCGAAGTGGGCCGGGTTGACCGCATCGATGGCAGCGAAGGTGGTATCGAAGCCGCCAGTGGAGATCAGCACGATCACCGGAGTGAGGATCAGCGCAAAGATCATCAGCGAAGCCTGCACGGTATCGGTCCAGCTCACCGCCAGGAAACCACCGATGAAGGTGTAGGCGATGGTCGCAGCAGCACCGGCCCACAGGGCGGTTTCGTACGACATGCCGAAGGTGCTCTCGAACAGACGGGCACCGGCAACGATGCCGGAGGCGCAGTAGATGGTGAAGAACACCAGGATCACGATGGCCGAGATGATCCGCAGCAGGCCGCTGTTGTCTTCGAAGCGGCTGGAGAAGTAGTCCGGCAGGGTCAGTGCATCGCCGTTGTGCTCGGTCTGCACGCGCAGGCGGCCAGCAACGAACAACCAGTTCAGGTAGGCGCCGACGGTCAGGCCGATGGCAATCCAGGCTTCGGACAACCCGGAGAAGTAGATGGCGCCCGGCAGGCCCATCAGCAGCCAGCCACTCATGTCGGAAGCGCCGGCGGAAAGCGCGGTGACCACGCTACCCAGGCTGCGACCGCCGAGGATGTAGTCGGAAAGGTTATTGGTGGAGCGATAGGCGGCGAAGCCGATCAGCACCATTGCGGCGATATAGACCACGAAAGTGATCGTTAGTGGATTGCCCATGCGTGTGCCCTGGCGTTTGTTTTTATGTCATGCACAACCGCGGCAATGGCGGTTGCACCCAGGCGGCGAATCGTATGCAACAACGCAAAGCGGGTGCAACCATTTTTCCTTTGCAAGTTGCACCTCCCCGTGCATTTTCCGAAAAATCTGATTTTTTGCTCCCTTTTGGAGCAAAAAACCCGTTTTTCAGAATAAAACACACCGAAAACCACCCTTTTCAGGACATGGAAATGGCTGTCGGACGAGTTGCACCTTTTCCGCAAAAAATTAGGGTTGCACCTGGTTGCACCTGAATTGTCCTACAGCTACTCTTGGCGTCAGCTTAGGCCACAACCGTGGCAATAACGAGGATAAGAAATGGCGACGACCACCCTTGGGGTCAAACTCGATGACCCGACCCGTGAGCGACTCAAGGCAGCTGCGCAGTCGATTGACCGCACCCCGCACTGGTTGATCAAGCAAGCGATCTTCAACTACCTGGAGAAGCTCGAGGGTGGTGCCACCCTGACCGAACTCAACGGCCATGCCAGCAACCTGGCCGACGACGCCGGTGAGGTCCAACCTGACCACAGCCATCAGTGCTTCCTTGAGTTCGCCGAGAGTATCCTGCCGCAGTCGGTATTGCGCTCGGCGATCACCGCCGCCTACCGCCGCCCCGAACAGGAAGTGGTACCGATGCTGCTGGAGCAGGCGCGCCTGAGCGCCCCGCTGGCCGAAGCGACCAACAAGATGGCCGCCGGCATCGCCGAAAAACTGCGTAACCAGAAGAGCGCTGGCGGTCGTGCCGGCATCGTTCAGGGCCTGCTGCAGGAATTCTCGCTGTCGTCCCAGGAAGGCGTGGCACTGATGTGCCTGGCCGAAGCCCTGCTGCGCATCCCCGACAAAGGCACCCGTGATGCGCTGATCCGCGACAAGATCAGCACCGGCAACTGGCAACCGCACCTGGGCAACAGCCCGTCGCTGTTCGTCAACGCCGCCACCTGGGGCCTGCTGCTGACCGGCAAGCTGGTATCTACCCACAACGAATCCGGCCTCACCTCCTCGCTCACCCGCATCATCGGCAAGAGCGGCGAGCCGATGATTCGCAAGGGCGTCGACATGGCCATGCGCCTGATGGGCGAGCAGTTCGTCACCGGCGAAACCATCGCCGAAGCCCTGGCCAATGCCAGCCGCTTCGAGTCCAAGGGCTTCCGCTATTCCTACGACATGCTCGGCGAAGCCGCACTGACCGAGCACGACGCACAGAAGTACCTGGCGTCCTACGAGCAGGCCATCCACTCGATCGGCAAGGCCTCCCATGGCCGTGGCATCTATGAAGGCCCGGGCATCTCGATCAAGCTGTCGGCGCTGCACCCGCGCTACAGCCGCGCCCAGTACGAGCGCGTGATGGAAGAGCTGTACCCGCGCCTGCTGTCGCTGACCCTGCTGGCCAAGCAGTACGACATCGGCCTGAACATCGACGCCGAAGAAGCCGACCGCCTGGAGCTGTCGCTCGACCTGCTCGAGCGCCTGTGCTTCGAGCCTTCGCTGGCCGGCTGGAACGGTATCGGCTTCGTTATCCAGGCCTACCAGAAGCGCTGCCCGTATGTGATCGACTATGTCATCGACCTGGCCAAGCGCAGCCGCCACCGCCTGATGATCCGCCTGGTGAAAGGCGCCTACTGGGACAGCGAAATCAAGCGCGCCCAGGTCGAAGGCCTGGAAGGCTACCCGGTCTACACCCGCAAGGTGTACACCGACGTGTCCTACGTCGCCTGCGCCCGCAAGCTGCTGGCCGTGCCAGAAGCCATCTACCCGCAGTTCGCCACCCACAACGCCCACACCCTGTCGGCCATCTACCACATTGCCGGTCAGAACTACTACCCGGGCCAGTACGAGTTCCAGTGCCTGCACGGCATGGGCGAGCCACTGTACGAGCAGGTGGTCGGCAAGATTTCCGAAGGCAAGCTGAACCGTCCGTGCCGCGTCTATGCACCGGTCGGCACCCACGAAACGCTGCTGGCCTACCTGGTGCGTCGCCTGCTGGAAAACGGCGCCAACACCTCGTTCGTCAACCGCATCGCCGACCACTCGATCTCCATCCAGGAACTGGTCGCCGACCCGGTCGCCAGCATCGAGCGCATGGGCACCCAGGAAGGCAGCATCGGCCTGCCGCACCCACGCATCCCGCTGCCGCGTGAGCTGTATGGCAGCGAGCGGGCCAACTCGGCCGGCATCGACATGGCCAACGAACACCGCCTGGCATCGCTGTCCTGCGCCATGCTGGCCACCGCCCACAACGACTGGAAAGCCACGCCACTGCTGGCCTGCGCTGCCAGCGAAGGCGCCGCCGCACCGGTCCTGAACCCGGCGGACCACCGCGACGTGGTCGGCCATGTTCAGGAAGCCACGGTCGCCGACGTCGACAACGCCATCCAGTGCGCACTGAATGCCGCTCCGATCTGGCAGGCCACCCCGCCGGCCGAACGCGCCGCCATTCTGGAGCGCACCGCCGACCTGATGGAGGCCGAAATCCAGCCGCTGATGGGCCTGCTCATCCGCGAAGCCGGCAAGACCTTCGCCAACGCCATCGCCGAAGTGCGTGAAGCCGTGGACTTCCTGCGCTACTACGCGGTGCAGGCACGCAACGACTTCAGCAACGACGCCCACCGCCCGCTGGGCCCGGTGGTATGCATCAGCCCGTGGAACTTCCCGCTGGCGATCTTCACCGGCCAGGTAGCCGCAGCGCTCGCCGCCGGCAACCCCGTACTGGCCAAGCCGGCCGAGCAAACCCCGCTGATCGCTGCCCAGGCCGTGCGCCTGCTGCTGGAAGCCGGCATTCCTGAAGGCGTGCTGCAGCTGCTGCCTGGCCGCGGTGAAACCGTCGGTGCCGGCCTGGTGGGTGACGAGCGCGTCAAGGGCGTGATGTTCACCGGTTCCACTGAAGTGGCCCGCCTGCTGCAGCGCAACGTCGCCGGCCGCCTGGACAACCAGGGCCGCCCGATCCCGCTGATCGCCGAAACCGGCGGCCAGAACGCGATGATCGTCGACTCCTCGGCACTGACCGAGCAGGTGGTGATCGATGTGGTGTCCTCGGCCTTCGACAGCGCCGGCCAGCGTTGCTCGGCACTGCGCGTGCTGTGCCTGCAGGAAGACTCCGCCGACCGCGTGATCGAAATGCTCAAGGGTGCCATGGCCGAAAGTCGCCTGGGCTGCCCGGACCGCCTGGCCGTGGACATTGGCCCGGTGATCGACGCCGAAGCCAAAGCCGGCATCGAGAAGCACATCCAGGGCATGCGCGAGAAAGGTCGCTCGGTCTACCAGGTGGCCATTGCCGATGCTGCCGAGCTCAAGCGCGGCACCTTCGTCATGCCGACCCTGATCGAGCTGGAAAGCTTTGACGAGCTCAAGCGTGAAATCTTCGGCCCGGTGCTGCACGTGGTGCGCTACAACCGTCGCAACCTGGACCAGCTGATCGAGCAGATCAACAACTCCGGCTACGGCCTGACCCTCGGCGTGCACACCCGCATCGACGAGACCATCGCCAAGGTGGTGGAAACCGCCAACGCCGGCAACATGTACGTCAACCGCAACATCGTCGGTGCAGTGGTGGGTGTGCAGCCGTTCGGTGGTGAAGGCCTGTCCGGCACCGGCCCGAAAGCCGGCGGCCCGCTGTACCTGTACCGCCTGCTGTCGACCCGCCCGGCCGACGCGATTGGCCGCCACTTCCAGCAGCAGGACGGCGAAGGCAAGCCTGACCGCGCCCTGCACGAACAGCTGATCAAGCCGCTGCACGGCCTGAAGGCATGGGCCGAGAGCAACCAGCTGGCCGACCTGGCTGCGCTGTGCAGCCAGTTCGCCAGCCAGTCGCAGAGCGGCATCGCCCGCCTGTTGCCAGGCCCGACCGGCGAGCGCAACAGCTACACCATCCTGCCGCGTGAGCACGTGCTGTGCCTGGCCGATAACGAAGCTGACCTGCTGGCGCAGTTTGCCGCAGTGCTGGCCGTTGGTAGCTCGGCGGTATGGGCGGACGGCGAGCCGGGCAAAGCCCTGCGTGTCCGCCTGCCGCGAGAGTTGCAGGCCAAGGTCAAATTGGTGGCGGACTGGAACAAGGATGAAGTGGCGTTCGATGCCGTGATCCACCATGGCGACTCGGATCAACTGCGCGGCGTATGCCAGCAGGTGGCCAAGCGTGCCGGGGCGATCGTGGGTGTGCACGGGCTGTCCAGCGGCGACCACCAGATTGCGCTGGAGCGCCTGGTGATCGAACGGGCGGTGAGTGTGAACACTGCTGCTGCCGGTGGTAATGCCAGCTTGATGACCATTGGCTGACGCTGAGGGTTGTTAACGAAAAAAGGAGAGCTTCGGCTCTCCTTTTTTATTTCCAAGAATAAATTCCTGGCAGACGAATATACCGCGCACAGTGCAACCTCGTCTCTATCACCTAAGGTTTCTCAACCTAGCACAAGTGCTAGTTTTACCGCCTCGCTCAAAGAGACATCATTTGCCTCGCACCACTTCAAATAACTTGTAGCGAGAAAAGAATGAGAAAAGAAATAGAAGTTACCGGCATCACGATCTTCGTCAAAGAACAATATGCAGGTGAAATCTGGACCAACCTTTACTCACCTGACGAGCCGCTGCAAAGCTGTGTAGTTCGGGATACAAACGTGATGGACGCCGTTCACACCGCAAAGTCTGTGCTGCAGCCCGGCAAGCCACTGAAGGTTTTTGCCACGATCACGACCAGTGGCCATCCACAACTGTTGGAAAAAATCAGGATAGGTGATTTTTCGAACTGAACTCTAAGTCAGCCGAGACTCAAAGTTGCTCGCCATACGTTGCGCAGAGCAAATCTTATCTAAAAGACCTTGAACCATTTCAGGAAGGAATGCCGCCATGGCCGAATTCAATGTTAAAAAAATAAGCCTCTTTGCCGAGCAAGATCAGGTTAGCACCAATCTTTATAACGCCGCAGGTAATATTCGATCCTGCGTCGTCAGGGACAAAACCGTCATGAAGGCATTACACACAGCTCTCGTGACCACCGCATACAACGACGCTTATCAAATCATCGCCACCACCGATGAAACCGTTTCGCCCTACGTACTCACTGAGATCAAAATCGATAACACGCCCTGACAGCTCCACCAAATTAAACAAACTCACTACCCAGAGCAGGATGTTTTTTACGCTCGGTTCCTAGGTAGGCACATAGTGCGATATTTGCGGTAACTCATATTGATCATCACCTCGATCAATCGTCCTTGTCGCCAGTACCGATACAGTATCAAGCTGAATTACCGTATCCCAGGACTGCCGACATGGACGAGACTTTACTCAGCTCTCGCAACCTCGCCTTTGAACTCTACGAAGTCCTCATGGCCGAGGCCCTGACCCAGCGCCCGCGCTTCGCCGAGCACAACCGCGAAACCTTTGACGCGGCGCTATCGACTGCCCGCACCATCGCAGAGAAATTTTTCGCCCCGCACAACCGCAAGGCCGACGAAAACGAGCCGCGCTACGTGGATGGCCGCGCCGAACTGATCCCCGAAGTGAAACCCGCCGTCGACGCCTTTCTCGAAGCCGGCTTCCTCAACGCCAACCGCGACTTCGAAGCCGGCGGCATGCAGCTGCCGAGCCTGGTCTCGCAGGCCTGCTTCGCCCACTTCCAGGCGGCCAACGCCGGCACCACGGCCTACCCGTTCCTGACCATGGGCGCGGCCAACCTGATCGAGAGCTTCGGCAGCGATGAACAGAAACGCCTGTTTCTACAGCCGATGATCGAAGGCCGCTACTTCGGCACCATGGCCCTGACCGAACCCCACGCTGGCTCGTCACTGGCCGATATCCGCACCCGCGCCGAACCTGCCGGTGACGGCAGCTACCGGTTAAAGGGCAACAAGATCTTCATCTCCGGCGGTGATCACGAGCTGTCGGAAAACATCGTGCATATGGTTCTGGCCAAGCTTCCGGATGCTCCGCCCGGCGTGAAGGGCATCTCGCTGTTCATCGTACCCAAGTACCTGGTCAACGAAGATGGCAGCCGTGGCCCGCGCAACGATGTGCTGCTGGCAGGGCTGTTCCACAAGATGGGCTGGCGCGGTACTACCTCTACCGCGCTGAACTTCGGCGACAACGGCCAGTGCGTCGGCTACCTGGTCGGCCAGCCGCACCAGGGCCTGGCCTGCATGTTCCAGATGATGAACGAGGCACGCATCGGTGTCGGCATGGGCGCAGTGATGCTCGGTTACGCCGGCTACCTGTATTCGCTGGAATACGCCCGTCAGCGCCCGCAGGGTCGGTTGCCGGACAACAAAGACCCGCACAGCCCCGCAGTGCCGATCATCGAGCACAGCGATGTGAAACGCATGCTGCTGGCACAGAAGGCCTACGTGGAGGGCGCCTTCGACCTGGGCCTGTATGCCGCGCGCCTGTTCGACGACACCCAGACTGCCAGCGACGACAACGCCCGCAAGCAGGCGCAGGAGCTGCTCGACCTGCTGACCCCGATCGTCAAATCCTGGCCCTCGACGTTCTGCCTCAAGGCCAATGAACTGGCGATCCAGATCCTCGGGGGCCACGGCTACACCCGCGAGTACCCGGTAGAACAGTATTACCGCGACAACCGCCTGAACCCGATCCATGAAGGCACCGAGGGCATCCAGTCGCTCGACCTGCTGGGCCGCAAGCTGGCGCAGAACAATGGTGCCGGCCTCAAGCAGTTGATCCGGTCGATCGCTGCCACCGGCGAGCGCGCCAGCCACCATGCGAACCTCGACCCACTGCGCCAGCCGCTGGAGCAACTGGTCAACCGCCTGCAAGGTGTGACCCTGGGCTTGCTGGGTGACCTGGCCCAGGGCAAAGTCGCCGGAGCCCTGGCCAACTCGGCCCTCTACCTCAAGGCCTTCGGCCATTGCGTGATCGGTTGGCGCTGGCTGGAACAGGCGATCCATGCCGAACTCGGCCTGCTCAAGGGCAAACCCGCCGACCGCGACTTCTACCTCGGCAAGCTGCAGGCCGCGCGTTATTTCCTGACCTGGGAGGTACCTGGCTGCCATAATGAGCTGGCATTGCTCGAGGCGCGCGACGACACTTGCCTCGCCATGCAGGACGAGTGGTTCTAAGGGGGAGCCACCGTGTACACGGAGGCTTCCACATGTTCGATACCAGCGCCCTGCTGCGCCAGCGCTTTGCCGCGCTGCGCAGTAAGGCCGAGCTGTTTTCCCTGCGCCATGTGAAACAATCGCACCAGGCGCTGTCGGTTCGCCGCAACGTCGCGGAACCACCCTTCTTCAGCCAGGACGAGGGCGCCATGCTCACCGTGCGGGTGAATGGCGTGGAAGCCTATGCCGCCACCGCCGACCTGTCCCAGGCCGGCCTGCAGCGCGCCCTGGAGCAGGCCGAGGCGCTGGCCCGGCAGATCGCCCGATACAACCTGCTGGACCTGCGCGAGCAACCGGTGACCAGCGCACGCCACGACCACATTTCGCCCAACTTCGACCAACCCGTGCCCAACCTTGCCGACTGCCTTGGCCTGCTCGCTGCCGAATCGGCCAGCGTGCCCAAGGACAGCCGCCTGGTGGACTGGCAGGCCGGCCTGGGCCTGAGCCTGGTCGAGCAGACCTACCTGAACTCGGCCGGCGCCGAGCTGCGCCACGCCCAGCGCTTCCTGTTCCCGGGCCTGGGCGTGACCGCCAGCGATGGCCAGGACAGCCAGAGCCGCAGCCTGGGCCGCGACAACTTCGGCCAGCAGGGCGGCTTCGAGGTCATCGAGCGCTGCGGCCTGATCGGCGCTGCCCGCCGGGTGGCCGACGAGGCGCTGCAGCTGCTGCAGGCACCGAATACCCCCAGCGGCCCGCGCGACCTGCTGTTGATGCCGGACCAGATGATGCTGCAGATTCACGAATCCATCGGCCACCCGCTGGAGATGGACCGCATTCTCGGCGACGAACGCAACTACGCAGGCACCAGCTTCGTCAAAGCCGATGACTTCGGCCACCTGCAGTACGGCTCCGCGCTGCTCAACGTGACCTTCGACCCAACCATCGGCGAAGAGCTGGCCAGCTACAGTTTCGATGATGACGGCACCCAGGCCAACAAGCAGTTCCTGATCCGCGATGGCCTGCTGCTGCGCCCGCTGGGTGGTGCGCTGTCGCAGTTCCGCTCCGGCCTCGACGGCGTGGCCAACAGCCGCGCCTGCGGCTGGAACCGTGCGCCGATCGACCGCATGGCCAACCTCAACATCGAGCCGGGCGACCAGAGCCTGGATCAGCTGGTGAAGGGCATCGAGCACGGCATCCTGATGCGCACCAACCGTTCCTGGTCCATTGATGATGCTCGCAACAAGTTCCAGTTCGGCTGTGAATGGGGCCAACTGATCGAAAACGGCGAGCTCAAGGGCATCGTCAAGAACCCCAACTACCGTGGCATCTCCGCGCAGTTCTGGCGCAACCTGGCGGCGGTCGGCGACAGCAGTACCTTCCAGGTGCTGGGCACGCCCAACTGCGGCAAGGGCGAACCCAACCAGGTGGTACGGGTGGGGCATGCCTCGCCGGCCTGCGTGTTCCGCCAGATCGACGTATTCGGAGGAGACGCCTGATGAAACAAGCTTTCGAAACCCTGGTCGGGGATGTGCGCAAAGCCCTGCAGACGGGCGAACAGTTCACCCTCGGCTACAGCGCCGAACAGTCGCAATTCGTGCGTTTCAACCATGCCAAGGTGCGCCAGGCCGGCACCGTGAACCAGGCCGGCGCGCAACTGCGGTTGATCCGCGATGGCCGCCAGGCAGAGCAACAGGTGACCTTGAGTGGTGACACGCAACTGGATAGCCAGCGTCTGTTCACGGCCCTGGAGCAACTGCGCCAGACCTTGCCATTGCTGGCGGTCGATCCGTACTTGCGCCTGGACGAAAGCGCCTGGCACAGCCACAGCCAGCAGGAGCAGCCGCTGCCCGAACTGAGCGATGTGCTGACCTTGCTCGAGCGTGAAGCCGGCGACCTGGACCTTGTCGGCATCTACGCCGCCGGCCCCATCTGCCGGGGCTTCGCCAGCTCGTTCGGGGCCTTCGGCTGGCACCAGGCCAACAGCTTCAACTTCGACTGGAGCCTGTTCCACGAAAACGGCGAGGCGGTAAAGGCCAATTATGCCGGGCAAGTGTGGAGCGCCGACGACTTCACCGCACGCCTGCGCCAGGCGCGGGAACAGCTGGGTTTCCTTGGCCGCCCTGCCGTCACGCTGAAGCCTGGCAGCTACCGCGCCTACCTGGCCCCGGCGGCCATGGACGAAATAGCCGGCATGCTGTGCTGGGGCGGTTTTTCCGCACAGGCCCTGGCCACTGGCAACAGTGCCCTGCAGCGCCTGTACAACGGCGATGCGCGGCTGAGCCCGCTGGTGAGTTTCACCGAGCAGGTCAGCGGTTCGCTGAGCCCTGCGTTTTCCGATGAAGGCTCGCCGCGCCTGGATGTGCCGTTGATCCAGCAAGGCGAGGCCCGGCAGCGATTGATCAGTGCGCGCAGTGCGGCCGAGTTCGAGCTGCTGGCCAATGGCGCCGATAGTTACGAGTCGCCGTGTGCGCTGAGCCTGGCAGCAGGTAGCCTGCCGAGCGAGCAAATCCTGGAGCGGCTCGGTACCGGGCTGTACATCAGCAACCTGTGGTACCTGAACTATTCCGACCTGCCGGCGGCACGCATGACCGGACTAACCCGCTTCGCCACCTTCTGGGTGGAGAACGGGCAGATCCAGGGCCCGGTGAGCACCATGCGCTTCGATGACAGCCTGTACAGCTTGCTCGGCAGCCAGCTGGAGGACCTGACAAGCGAGCGCGAGATGATCCTGTCGACCAGTACCTATGGACAGCGCAGTACCGGGTCGAGTCATTTGCCGGGGGCACTGGTCAAAGGCCTGACCCTGACATTGTGACTGGACTTACCGGCCCTTTCGCGGCTAAAGCCGGCCCCACAGGATCTCCACGGCCCTTAATGTGGTGATATCCCTGTGGGAGCGGGTTCACCCGCGAAGAGGCCGGCACTGACAAACGAGGAAGTCATGCCCGAACGCACCCCGCTGGACCCCGTCACCGCCCGCTGGATCCCTTGGGTGGTGGCCATCGCCTTTTTCATGCAGTCCCTGGACGGCACCATCCTCAACACCGCACTGCCAGCCATGGCCCGGTCGCTGGCAGAAGACCCGCTGCGCATGCAGGGCGTGATCATCGCCTACATGCTCACCGTGGCCCTGCTGATCCCCGCCTCAGGCTGGATCGCCGACCGCTTCGGCACCAAGCGCATCTTCTTCAGCGCAATCCTGCTGTTCAGCTTCGGCTCGCTGCTGTGCGCCGCCGCCAACAGCCTCGGTTTCCTGATCTTTGCCCGTGTCGTGCAAGGGCTGGGCGGTGCGCTGATGCTGCCGGTCGGGCGCTTGGTAGTCCTACGTGCCTACCCGCGCACCGAGCTGGTGCGCATCATGAGCTTCATCACCATCCCCGGCCTGCTCGGGCCGCTACTGGGCCCTACGGTTGGCGGCTGGTTGGTGGAAATACTGAGCTGGCACTGGATCTTCCTGCTCAACCTGCCGGTCGGCCTGATCGGCTGCTACGCCGTTTGGATGTTCATCCCCGACCTGCGCGGCGCCGAGCGCACCACGTTCGACGGCCCCGGGTTCCTGCTGTTTGGCGCAGCGATGGTATTGATCACCATCGCCATGGAAGGCCTGGGCGAACTGCACCTGCCGCACCTGCGGGTGATGTTGCTGCTGTTCGCCGGCATGGCCTGCCTGGCGGCCTACTGGCTGCGCGCCGGGCGCGACCCGGAGCCGTTGTTCTCACCCAGCCTGTTCCGCGTGCGCACCTTTGCCATCGGTATTCTCGGTAACCTGTTCGCCCGCCTGGGCAGCGGCGCGCTGCCGTTCCTTGTGCCGTTGCTGCTGCAAGTGGCGCTGGGCTACTCGCCGGCCCAGGCCGGCATGAGCATGATCCCGCTGGCGGCTGCGGCGATGCTGGCCAAGTCCATTGCCCGACCACTGATCGAACGCTTTGGCTACCGCATCATCCTCACCGGCAACACCCTGCTGCTGGGCCTGCTGCTGGCCAGCCTCGGGCTGGTCGACGAGCAGACGCCCTATGCCGTGCTGCTGATTCAGCTGGGCCTGCTCGGGGCAGTCAACTCGATGCAGTTCACCGCGATGAACACGGTGACCCTGATCGACCTCGACGACGCCAGCGCCAGCAGCGGCAACAGCCTGCTGTCGGTGGTCGCGCAGCTGGCCCTGAGCCTGGGCGTGGCATGTGCGGGGGCATTGCTCGGCGGCTTTACCGCAGCCGGAAACGCCGACGGTGTGGAAACCACCTTGGGTGCATTCCAGCTGACCTTCGTCACCATCGGCGTGATGGCCATGCTGGCGGCGGCGATATTCCTGCAGCTGTCGCCGACGGACGGAAGGCGTGCCCGTCGTCCGGAACAACACATGGAGTCGTAGGGCGAATGGCCATGAGGCTGGTAGACTATGCGGCATTTTTCGCTTCGCACCGCAGGCCCGCCTCGTGACCACCGAATCCACCGCCTTTGCCACCTTGCCGCTGTCCACTGCCATGCTGGCCAACCTGGACGCCCTCGGCTATGCCTCGATGACACCGATCCAGGCCCAGAGCCTGCCGGTCATCCTCAAGGGGCAGGACCTGATCGCCCAGGCCAAGACCGGCAGCGGCAAGACCGCCGCCTTCGGCATCGGCCTGCTCAACCCGATCAACCCGCGCTACTTCGGTTGCCAGGCGCTGGTGCTGTGCCCTACCCGCGAGCTCGCCGACCAAGTGGCCAAGGAGCTGCGCCGCCTGGCCCGCGCCGAGGACAACATCAAGATCCTGACCCTGTGCGGCGGCGTTTCGCTGGGCCCGCAGATCGCTTCGCTGGAGCACGGCGCACACATCATCGTCGGCACCCCAGGGCGCATCCAGCAGCACCTGGACAAGGGCACCCTGGTGCTCGACGGGCTGAACACCCTGGTGCTGGACGAGGCCGACCGCATGCTCGACATGGGCTTCTTCGATGCCATCGCCAGCATCATCGGCAAGACCCCGTCGCGCCGCCAGACCCTGCTGTTCTCGGCCACCTACCCGGCCGGCATCAAGCAACTGGCCGCCGACTTCATGCGCAACCCGCAACAGGTCAAGGTCGAGAGCCTGCATGCCGACAATCAGATCGAGCAGCGCTTCATCGAGATCGACCCGCAACAGCGCCTCGAGGCGGTCACCCGCGTGCTCGGCCACTACCGCCCGCAGTCCTGCGTGGCGTTCTGCTTCACCAAGCAGCAGTGCGAGGATGTGGTCGCCCACCTGACCGCCAAGGGCATCGTTGCCCAGGCCCTGCATGGCGACCTGGAGCAGCGCGACCGCGACCAGGTGCTGACCATGTTCGCCAACCGCAGCAGCTCGGTGCTGGTGGCTACCGATGTGGCCGCCCGCGGCCTGGACATCGATGGCCTGGATATGGTCATCAACGTCGAGCTGGCACGTGATGCGGAAATCCATGTGCACCGTGTCGGCCGCACCGGCCGTGCTGGCGAGAAAGGCATTGCGGTCAGCCTGGTGGCACCGGCCGAAGGCCACCGCGCCCAGGCCATCGAAGACCTGCAGAAGAGCCCGCTGCGCTGGGACCAGCTGGACAGCCTGAAGCACAAGGGTGGCGAACCGCTGCTGCCGCTGATGAGCACCCTGTGCATCGCCGCCGGGCGCAAGGACAAGCTGCGCCCGGGTGACATCCTCGGGGCGCTGACCGGTGACGCCGGCATCCCCGGCAAACAGGTGGGCAAGATTGCGATCTTCGATTTCCAGGCGTTCGTGGCCGTTGAGCGGCCGCTCGCCAAGCAGGCCATGCAGCGCTTGAACAGCGGCAAGATCAAGGGGCGTTCCCTGAAAGTCCGCATCGTCTGACCTAATTTTGGGGCCGCTTTGCGGCCCTTTCGCGACACAAGGCCGCTCCTACAGGGGATCGCAAACTCCTGTAGGAGCGGCCTTGTGTCGCGAGAGGGCTGCAAAGCAGCCCCCAGCAATCCTGAAGAGGTAACACCGTGCACTCCACCGACGTGATCATCCTCGGCGCCGGCGCCGCCGGCCTGATGTGCGCACAGCTCAGCGCCCGCCGTGGCCGCCGGGTACTGGTGCTCGACCACGCCAACAAACCGGGCAAGAAAATCCTCATGTCCGGCGGCGGCCGCTGCAACTTCACCAACATGTATACCGAGCCGGGCAACTTCCTCTCGCAGAATGCGCATTTCTGCAAGTCGGCCCTGGCTCGCTACACCCAGTGGGACTTCATCGAGCTGGTGTGCAAGCACGGCGTGGCCTACCACGAGAAGAAACTCGGCCAGCTGTTTTGCGACAACAAGGCCAGTGACATCCTCGACATGCTGCTGGCCGAATGCGATGAGGCCGGCGCCGAGATCCGCATGCACACCAGCATCGAGCAGATCGAGAAGACCGAAGGGGGCTACCTGCTGCAGACCAGCGGCGGCCAGTTCGCCTGCCAGTCGCTGGTGATCGCCACCGGCGGCCTGTCGATCCCGACCCTGGGTGCCACCGGCTTCGGCTACCAGGTGGCCCGCCAGTTCGGCCATACCCTGCTGCCAACCCGCGCCGGGCTGGTGCCGTTAACCATCACCGAGCCCCAACTGAAGGCACTGTGCACCGAGTTGTCCGGTACATCGCTGGATTGCACCGCCAGCTGCAACGGCACCAGCTTCCGCGAGAACCTGCTGTTTACCCACCGCGGCCTCAGCGGCCCGGCGATTTTGCAGATTTCCTCGTTCTGGGAAGCAGGCGACACGGTCGAGATCAACCTGCTGCCCGACCGTGATGCACTGACCTGGCTGCAACAGATGCAGGCCGAACGCGCCAACACCGAGCTGAAAACCGTGCTGGGCGAGGTATTTACCCGCAAGCTGGCCAACCTGCTGGCCGAGCAGTGGTTCGAGTCCCGGCCCATGAAGCAGTACACACCGGCGGAACTGGCACAGATCGCCGAGAAGCTGGCGAACTGGCAGGTGGTACCGGCCGGCACCGAGGGCTATCGCACTGCCGAAGTGACCCTGGGCGGCGTGGATACCCGAGAGGTGTCGTCCAAGACCATGGAATCGCTGAAAAGCCCTGGGTTGTATTTCATTGGTGAAGTGCTGGATGTGACTGGCCATTTGGGCGGTTTCAATTTCCAGTGGGCCTGGGCCTCCGCCAACGCCGCGGCGCAGTTCGTGTAGAGTAGAATCCATTCAGCAGCACGGAATGCTTCTTGCTGGCCCGTGCTCAGTGTCGGAATCCGGGCCGCTTCGCGCCCCGGTAACCGTCTCTGAAAGGTATTTCTCTGATCACTGCCTAGCAGGCCATCATGTCATCGAGCTCGTTCCGTCAGTCACTGCGTCGCCTGTGGGGTCAAGACAAGTTCAGCTACAGCATCCGGGTCACCATCGCCCTCACCGGCAGCCTGGCCCTGTGCTGGTACCAGAACGAAATGGCCCTGCTGATTCCGCTGTTCCTCGGCATCATCGCCAGCGCCCTGGCCGAAACCGATGACAGCTGGCAGGGCCGCCTCAGCGCCCTGGCCGTCACCCTTGTGTGTTTTGCCATCGCCGCACTGGCAGTCGAACTGCTGTTCCCCTACCCGTGGGTATTCGTCATTGCCCTGGCCTTGGCGGCCTTTGGCCTGACGATGCTCGGTGCCTTGGGCGAACGCTATGGCGCCATCGCTTCAGCGACCCTGATCACTGCGGTGTACACCATGATCGGCGTGGACCAGCGCGGCGGCCAAGTCACCGATTTCTGGCACGAACCGCTGCTGCTGGTGGCGGGCGCAGCCTGGTACGGGCTGCTGTCGGTGCTGTGGCAGGCGCTGTTTTCCAACCAGCCGGTGCAGCAGAGCCTGGCCAAGCTGTTCTTCGAGCTGGGCAGCTACCTCAAGCTCAAGGCCAGCCTGTTCGAACCCGTCCGCACCCTTGACGTCGAAGCCCGGCGCCTGGAGCTGGCCCAGCAGAACGGCAAGGTGGTGGCGGCGCTCAACGCGGCCAAGGAAATCATCCTACACCGGGTGGGCAACAGCCAGCCGAATTCCAAGGTCAGCCGCTACCTCAAGCTGTACTTCCTGGCCCAGGACATCCATGAACGGGTCAGTGCTTCGCACTATCCCTACAACGCCCTGACCGAGGCTTTTTTCCACAGCGACGTGATGTTCCGCTGCCAGCGCCTGCTGCGCAAGCAGGGCTCGTCCTGCCAGGAACTGGCCCGCTCGATCCGCCTGCGCCAGCCGTTCGTGCTGGCCAGCGGTTATCCCGAGGCCCTCGAAGACCTAAACGCCTCGCTGGAACACCTGCGTATGCAGAACAACCCGGCCTGGCGTAGCCTGCTTCGCTCGCTGCGGGCGCTGGCGGCCAACCTGGCGACGCTCGACCGCCTGCTCAGCGCCGCCAGCAACCCGGACAGCCTGGCCGACACCAGCGATAGCAGCCTGCTCGACCGCTCTCCACGCTCGCTGAAGGACGTGTGGACCCGCCTGCGCACCCAATTGACGCCGACCTCGCTGCTGTTCCGCCATGCCCTGCGCCTACCCCTGGCGTTGTCGATCGGCTATGGCATGGTGCACCTGATCCACCCCACCCAGGGCTACTGGATCATCCTCACCACGCTGTTCGTGTGCCAGCCCAACTACGGTGCGACCCGGCGCAAGCTGGTGCAGCGGATAGCCGGCACCGCCGTCGGCCTGACGGTGGGCTGGGCATTGTTCGACCTGTTCCCCAACCCGGTCATCCAGTCATTGTTCGCCGTGGTCGCCGGGGTGGTGTTCTTCGTCAACCGCACCACCCGCTACACCTTGGCCACGGCCGCGATCACCCTGATGGTGCTGTTCTGCTTCAACCAGATCGGCGATGGCTATGGCCTGTTCCTGCCGCGCCTGTTCGATACCCTGGTCGGTAGCCTGATCGCCATCCTTGCGGTGTTCCTGTTCCTCCCCGACTGGCAGGGGCGGCGGCTGAACAAGGCGCTGGCCAATACCCTGGCCTGCGCCAGCGTGTACCTGCGGCAGATCATGCAGCAGTATGCCCACGGCAAGCGCGATGACCTGGCCTACCGCCTGGCCCGGCGCAACGCCCACAACGCCGACGCGGCGCTGTCCACCACCTTGGCCAACATGCTGATGGAGCCGGGGCATTTCCGGAAGGAGGCCGACGTCGGCTTCCGCTTCCTGGTGCTGTCGCATACCTTGCTTAGCTACCTGTCGGGGCTGGGTGCGCACCGCGACACCGCCTTGCCGGCGGAGGTGCAGGAACAGTTGATCGAAGGTGCCGGGCAAAGCCTGGCCAGCAGCCTGGACGAGATTGCCAACGGCCTGGCCGCGCGGCTGCCGGTGGCGATTCACAGTGATGCCGAAGAAGCGCTGGCCAATGCCCTGGAGCAGATGCCGGAAGAGCTGGACGAGCACCAGCGGCTGGTACAGACGCAGTTGGCGTTGATCTGCCGGCAGTTGGGGCCGCTGCGGACCTTGGCAGCGCATTTGATCAAGGAAGGTGCACCGGCCTGAGTTTCATATCGCCTGTGCGGGCCTCTTCGCGGGTAAACCCGCTCCCACAGGAACATCACAAATATCGAGTCCTGTGAGATACCTGTGGGAGCGGGTTTACCCGCGAAGAGGCCGGCACAGGCGATATAGATCAAAAGCCATGCTGGCGCATGAGCCGTGCATAGCTGCCATCCGCCTTCATCGCCGCAATCGCCTGCTCGAACCGCTCGACGATCCGCGCATGCTCCGGGTGCTTCAGGCTGACCAGGATATGCAGGGTGTTCTCTCCCAACGGCGGCTCCACCAGCATCACCCCATCGCGTACCTCTGGCAGCTCGCGCTGCAAGTTGTAACGGGCCACGTACTCGTCTTCCACCGCCAGGTCCACCCGCCCCGCCGCCAGCATGCGTACCGCAGAGGGAAAGTTGCGCACCGCCACCTTGTGCAGGCGGGTGTCGCGGTCGAACTCGGGGGAATAGGCATAATCACGCACCACAGCGATGCTGTAGGGATACAAATCTGACTGGCGCTTGTAGCGAAACGCCTCGCCCTTGCGTTGCAACAGGCGAATGCGGTTGACCAGGTAGGCTTCGGAAAACTGCCCGATGCTGGCGCGCGAGTCGTTGTACCAGGCGTTGATCAGCACGTCGTAACGCCCCTCGCTCACCCCCAGCAGAGCCCGCGCCCAAGGTGCCTCTTCGACCCCACTGGTGTAGCCGGCCCGGGCCAGCGCCGTGGTGACGATGCTGGTCGCCAGGCCACCGCCCGGCATGCTGGCATCGGTGAACGGCGGCCAATTGTCGGCCACCAGACGCAGCTTTTCGCGCCCCAGGGCGGGTGTTGCAAGCATCATTGCCAGCAATCCCAACACACAAAACAGTGGCCGCATGCTCACGTCCTTTCGCAATGGAGGGCACACACTGCCGATGAGATTACACAAAGGCGTCTTCGAGGGCAGCGGCCAATAGTGTCATTTAGCCTCTATTTTGGCCGTGGCACGTGCATCATGCGATGATCGACGGTCCACTCAAGGAGTTCGCACCAATGTCCATCGACTGGCTTTGCAAGCACCACACCGACCTCAGCAAGGACCAGCTCTACGCCATTCTGCAGTTACGCACGGAAGTGTTCGTGGTCGAGCAACGCTGCGCCTACCAGGAAGTCGATGGCCAAGACCTGACCGGCGATACCCTGCACCTGATGGGCTGGCGGGATGACAAGCTGGTGGCCTACCTGCGCCTGCTCGACCCGCAATCCCAAGGAGGGGATGTGGTGATCGGGCGGGTAGTGACTGCACCTGCGGCGCGCGAGCTGAAGCTTGGGCATACCTTGCTGCTCAAGGGGTTGGAGGCAGCGGAGCATTGCTGGCCGGGGGTGCCGGTTTATCTGTCGGCGCAGGCGCATTTGCAGGCATTCTATGCCCGGCATGGGTTCGCTGTGGTGGGCGAGGAATATCTTGAGGACGACATTCCGCATATCGGGATGCGCAAGGGATGAGATCGCCGGGCTGCAAAGCAGCCCGCAGTGGATCAGGGATACCCCAGCACTTCGCGAACCTGCCGCAGGTGCTGGATGATCCACTGTTTGTCAATCGCCCCCCAGTCATGAATGCGGTAATGCCCGGCGTGGTTGCGCGCGCCTTCCTGCTGTTCGAACTCGCAGACGATATCCAGGTCGGCTAGTGCCGCAATGGTGTCCTGGGCGGTGCGCCGGGGCATGCCGGTGGCTTCCATCAGGGCCGGAACGCTGGTCGCGGTCTGGCTGTCGATCAGCCAGGCCACGTACAGACGGCGGTAGAAGCTGCTCTTGGTCTTGCTCACTTCCATGCTGCGTGGTCCTTAACAGTTGCCCGGCAGCTCCCGATAGGTCAGGTAGACGCGCAGGTCGAATTCCAGTTGGTGGTAGTCCGGCTCCATGTGCTGGCAGAGCTGGTAGAACGCCTTGTTGTGGTCGCGCTCGCGCAGGTGTGCCAGTTCGTGCACCACGATCATGCGCAAGAACTGCGGCGCGGCCTCCTTGAACAGCGAGGCAATGCGGATTTCCTTCTTCGCCTTGAGCTTGCCGCCCTGCACCCTTGATATCGCCGTATTCAGGCCCAGGGCCCGATGGGTCAGGTCGAGACGATTGTCGAACAGCACCTTGTCCAGGTTGGGCGCGCTGCGCAGGTATTGCTGGCGCAAATCCTGGGCATAGCCGTACAACGCCTTGTCGTTCTGCACGTCATGGCGGTCGGGGTAGCGGCGCTGCAGGTACTCGCCCAGGCGGTCGCTGTCGATCATCTGCCGCACTTGCTGCTGCAGGTGCGGCGGATAGGCTTGCAAATATCGTAATACGGTCATGGCGCTGCATTCGGTGTAACGAATGCCGATTCTAGCCAATCATGGCCCCGGCCAGGAGAAAATCGCCGGGAAGCTGCTGGCATCCGTGGCGGTCATCGGGTAAGCCACCAGGAACCCCTGCACGTACTCACAGCCATTGGCTTTGAGCCAGGCTGCCTGAGCCGGGGTTTCCACCCCCTCGGCGATCACCGTGATGCTGTAGTCGAGGCACAGGCCGATGACGCTGCGCACCAGCGCGGCATCCACCACCGAGTCGGGCAAGCGCGCCACCAGGTGGCGGTCGAGCTTGAGGGTATCGATCGGCAGGTCGCGCAACATGCGCAACGAACAGTCGCCGGCACCAAAGTCATCCAGCGCCACCCGCACACCCAGCTCGCGCAAGCGGTGTATCTGTTTCACTGCCGCATCGATGTTGTACATCAGCGAGGTTTCCGCCACTTCCACTTCCAGCTGCGCCGGGTCCAACTGGTAAAGCTGGATGACCCGGTGCAGTTCGTCGACCAGGCTGGGCATGGCGAACTGCGCGCGGCTCAGGCTGATACCCAGCACCAGGTCCGCCGAGAAACGCTGGCACCAGGCCTGGCGCTGTGCCGCGCCCTGGCGGTAGATCCAGCTGGCCAGGCGGTTGATCAAGCGCGCCTCTTCCAGCAACGGGATGAACAGCCCCGGCGGTACGTCGCCGACACTGGGATGCTGCCAGCGCAACAAGGCCTCGAAGCCACGCAGGCGGCCATCGATGAAGCCGACCTGCGGTTGATAAACCAGAGTGAAGTCTTGCTGCTCAACGGCCATGCGTACGCTGTCCTCGAGCATCAGCCGCGAACGTGCCCTGCCATTGAGTTCCTGATCGTAGAAGCGATATTGCTGGCGCCCGGCCTGCTTCGCTGCGTACATCGCCGCATCGGCCGCGCGCAGCAGGCCTTCGACATTGGCCCCGCAATCCGGATAAGTGGCAATGCCAATGCTCACCCCAAGGCTCACATCCAGCCCTTCCACCTGGTGGCTGATGGAAATGCGTTCCAGCAACCGCTCGGCATAGCGCCCGGCCTGCTCCGGGTAAGGCAGGCTGTCGAACAGTGCAGTGAACTCGTCCCCGCCCATGCGCGCCAGCAGCGCTTCACTGCCCAGGCAATCCTTGAGCTGTTCGGCCACCCAGTGCAGCACCCGGTCGCCCGCGTCGTGGCCGAGCGAGTCGTTGATACGTTTGAAGCCGTCCAGATCCATGTACATCAGCGCCTGCGCCTTGTCCGAGCGCTCGTTGCGCAGCAGCGCACCTTCGGCGGCCTGGTAGAACCCGCGGCGGTTGAGCAGGCCGGTAAGCGGGTCGGTGACGGCCTGGTACTCCAGCTGCTGGTGCAGGTTGCGCACCACCGACATGTCCAGCACGGTGACCACCATGGCCTGTTGCTCGGACGGCAGTGGAGCACAGGACAACGCCACCGGCACCAGCTCCCCGCCAAGCGTACGCAGTTGGGCATCGTGAACGCGGAAGATGCGCCCCCCCAGGTAAGCCTGGTAGAACTCCGACTCGTTCCACAAGCAGGCACTGGCCAGTTGCACCAAATCGAGCAGATGGGCGCCCTGCAACTGCTGGACTGGCGCTGACAACAAACGGGAAATGGCCGGGTTGGCAAAGCTGATGATGCCTTGGGCATCCACCACCAGAATGCCTTCGGCAGCATTCTCCAGGATCGACGCGTTGAACGCCCTGGCCGTTTCCAGCTCACGGGTCAGGCGCTGCAGCATGCGCCGATTGCGCTGCTGGTCGAGCAGGGCCTGGACCTTGGGTTTGAGAATTTGCGGGTCGAACGGTTTGAACATGTAGTCCACGGCGCCACTGGCGTAGCCCTTGAGCACGGCCGCTTCGGACTGTTCATTGGCAGTGAGGAAAATGATCGGAGTCAGCCGGGTGCGCTGGCTGCCGCGCATCAGTCGGGCGACTTCGAAGCCGTCCATCTCCGGCATCTGTACATCCAGCAGCACCAGGTCGACATCGTGCTCGAGCAAAGCACCCAGGGCTTCCATCCCCGAGTTTGCCGTCAACACCTGCCAATCCTGACGGGCCAGCAATGCCCGCATGCTGATGAGGTTTTCGGGGTAATCGTCTACCACCAGAAGAACCGAGTTGCCATCCAGTGGCTGAGGGTGAGGTTGAGCGCCATCCATGCTGCTTCTCTATTATGTGACCGACTTCAAAATACGGTTGGATCCACTAGTACTCTAGACCTGAGCGGATAACACGCAATGCAATCAGAACGCTATCAGTGCCTCAATTCTACGGTAGCCGACTAACGGTCGCTCTGCCGGGAATATGTACCGCCCTCTTCGCAAGCATGCCGACAAAGAGGCCTACACCGAGGCAAAGTTCTAACACCCAAAAATGAAAAAACCCGCATCGCTGCGGGCTTTTTCATTAATACCAGAAGATCAGTTGACCTTGGCGGCCAGTTCACCTTTCAGGTAGCGCTGGTACATGCCTTCCAGGGAGATCGGCTTGATCTTCGAGGCATTGCCAGCGGTGCCGAAGGCTTCGTAACGAGCGATACACACGTCACGCATGGCCTTGATGGTTTCACCGAAGAACTTGCGCGGGTCGAACTCGCTCGGGTTCTGCGCCATCAGGCGGCGCATGGCACCAGTGGAAGCCAGACGCAGGTCGGTGTCGATGTTGACCTTGCGCACGCCGTACTTGATACCTTCGACGATTTCCTCGACCGGTACACCGTAGGTTTCCTTGATGTCGCCGCCGTACTGGTTGATGATCGCCAGCCACTCTTGCGGCACCGAGGACGAACCGTGCATCACCAGGTGGGTGTTGGGGATGCGCTTGTGGATTTCCTTGATGCGGTCGATGGCCAGCACGTCACCGGTTGGTGGCTTGGTGAACTTGTAGGCACCGTGGCTGGTACCGATGGCGATGGCCAGGGCGTCGACCTGGGTCTTCTTGACGAAGTCGGCAGCCTCTTCCGGGTCGGTCAGCATCTGGCTGTGGTCCAGCACGCCTTCGGCGCCGATGCCGTCTTCTTCACCGGCCATGCCGGTTTCCAGCGAACCCAGGCAGCCCAGCTCGCCTTCTACCGAAACACCGCAGGCGTGCGCCATGGCAACGGTCTGCTGGGTAACGCGAACGTTGTATTCGTAGTCGGTCGGGGTCTTGCCATCTTCACCCAGCGAGCCGTCCATCATCACCGAGCTGAAGCCCAGCTGGATCGAGCGCTGGCAGACGTCAGGGCTGGTGCCGTGGTCCTGGTGCATGCACACCGGGATATGCGGGAATTCTTCGATGGCCGCCAGGATCAGGTGACGCAGGAACGGGGCACCGGCGTATTTGCGGGCACCGGCCGAAGCCTGGACGATCACCGGGGAGTCGGTCTTGTCGGCCGCTTCCATGATGGCGCGCATCTGCTCGAGGTTGTTGACGTTGAAAGCTGGTACGCCGTAACCGAACTCGGCGGCGTGGTCCAGCATCTGGCGCATGCTAATGAGTGCCATTGTGTATCTCTCTCCCGACAAGCGTCGTTTGTTTCGTGCAAGCCTGCCGCAGGGGCGGTTGCTGTTCAAGTAGTGTGGGCCACCCTCGCGGCCCGGCCAGTCACGGTGCCTTGCAGCCCCGCCCAATCAGATCGTTGGTTGCCACCCAGTACACCAGGCCTTCTTCGCCCTTGGTATGGAAGGCCAGCATGCCATCGCTGTACAGCACACCCGAGGCACCCGGCTCGGCCTTGAGCCGGTAGACCTGGTCGCCGCCACCAAGGCGCACATCGACCTGATCGCGCTGCGCATCGGCGAAGCGCCACAGCACTTCAGCCTGAGTGTCGCAGACCCAGCGGGTCCAGTCGTCTGCCGGAGCGGGTTGCGCCGGCTTCAGCAGCGAGCATCCTGCCAGTGTCGCCAGGGCCGTCACGGCCAAAAGCGCTTTCATTCAGTTTCCTCGATTTGGGGCTGCTGTGCAGCCCTTCGCGGGCTTGCCCGCTCCCACAGGTCAAGCGCTGTACCTGTGGGAGCGGGCAAGCCCGCGAAGGGCCGCACAGCGGCCCCTACCTCAAGACCACAAATCAGCCTTCGGGTTGCCTGTTACCCGATCAAGGGCAACCAGGCGCCTTGCGCTGGTGGTCTTCGTCGTACTTTTCCAGGCCTTCCGGGCCCACGCGCTTGCTGATGACCGGCACGGTCTCGGCCTGCCACTCGGACTGGTAGCAACCGCCCTTTGGCGGCTGCGCCGGGTCGGTATCCGAGGCCGGGCTGCCGGCGCATGCGCTCAGCAGGCCAGCCAGCATCATCACAGGCAATTGCTTGACCATCAGGCCGCTCCCTTTGCCAAGCGCCGACGTCATCAGGCCTTGGCCCGCTCTTCCAGGATCGCCACGGCCGGCAGTACCTTGCCCTCGACGAACTCGAGGAAGGCGCCACCGCCGGTAGAAATGTAGGAGATATCGGCGCCAACGCCATATTTGTCGATGGCAGCCAGGGTGTCACCGCCACCTGCGATGGAGAACGCGGCGCTGTCGGCGATGGCCTTGGCCAGCACCTTGGTGCCGTTACCGAATTGGTCAAACTCGAACACGCCGACCGGGCCATTCCACAGGATGGTCTTCGACGACTTCAGCAGCTCCGCGAAGTGGGCTGCGGTTTGCGGGCCGATGTCCAGGATCATGTCGTCAGCGGCAACGTCGGCAATGGCCTTGACGGTGGCTTCGGCGCTCTCGGCGAACTCCTTGGCAACCACCACGTCGACCGGCAGAGGTACGCTGACCTTGGCAGCGATGGCCTTGGCGGTATCGACCAGGTCAGGCTCGTACAGCGACTTGCCTACCGGGTGGCCGGCTGCGGCCAGGAAGGTGTTGGCGATGCCGCCACCAACGATCAGCTGGTCGCAGACCGAGCTCAGGCTGTTCAGCACGTCCAGCTTGGTGGAGACCTTGGAACCGGCAACGATGGCTGCCATCGGCTTGGCCGGGGCCTTCAGGGCCTTGCCCAGGGCATCCAGTTCGGCTGCCAGCAGCGGGCCGGCAGCAGCGACTTTGGCGAACTTGGCAACACCATGGGTCGAACCTTCGGCACGGTGGGCAGTACCGAAAGCGTCCATGACGAACACGTCGCACAGGGCGGCGTACTTCTGCGCCAGCTCGTCGGCGTTCTTCTTCTCGCCCTTGTTGAAACGCACGTTCTCGAACAGCACCAGGTCACCAGCCTTGACCTCGACACCGTCCAGGTAGTCGGCTACCAGCGGCACGTCGCGGCCCAGGGCCTTGCTCAGGTAGTCGGCGACCGGCTTGAGGCTGTTCTCGGCAGAGAACTCACCCTCGGTCGGGCGGCCCAGGTGCGAGCAGACCATTACCGCTGCACCCTTCTCCAGGGCCAGCTTGATGGTCGGCAGCGCTGCCAGGATACGCGCGTCGCTGGCTACCACACCGTCCTTCACAGGCACGTTGAGGTCTTCGCGGATCAGTACGCGCTTACCTTGCAGGTCGAGGTCGGTCATCTTCAACACGGTCATGAATGCAGTCCTTCAGGGCTGTTTGTTGCGGGTTGGGTGGACGACGTGCAGATAGTGTTCGGCAACGTCGAGCATACGGTTGGCGAACCCCCATTCGTTGTCGAACCAGGCCAGCAGGTTCACCAGGCGGGGGCCGGAAACACGGGTCTGGCTGGCATCGACGATCGCCGAATGCGGGTCATGGTTGAAATCACAGCTGGCGTGGGGCAACTCGGTGTAGGCCAGCAAGCCTTTGAGCGGGCCTTCCAGCGCCGCCTCGCGCAGCACCCGGTTGACTTCGGCCGCACTGGTATCGCGGGCGGTCTGCAGGGTGATATCCAGGCACGAGACGTTGACGGTCGGTACGCGTACCGCTTTGGCCTGGATTCGCCCGGCAAGTTCCGGAAGCAGGCGCTCGATGCCACGCGCCAGACCAGTGGATACCGGGATCACCGACTGGAAGGCCGAACGCGTGCGGCGCAGGTCTTCGTGGTGGTAGGCGTCGATCACCGGCTGGTCGTTCATCGCCGAGTGGATGGTGGTGATCTGCACATACTCGATGCCGAATGCCTGGTCCAGCACACGCAGCAGCGGCACGCCGCAGTTGGTAGTGCAAGAGGCGTTGGACACCAGGCGCTCGTTGCCGGTCAGGCAGGCCTGGTTGACGCCGTAGACCACCGTGGCATCGACATCGGCCTCGCTGGCCATCGGCTGCGAGAACAGCACCCGAGGCGCGCCGGCGTCGAGGAAGCGCTGGCCATCGGCGCGGGTGTGGTAGGCGCCGGAGCACTCCAGCACCAGGTCGATATCCAGGGCGGCCCAGTCGATGCCTTCGGGGGTGGCACTGCGCATCACCTTCACGCAGTCGCCATTGATATGCAGACAGTCGCCATCGACCTTCACCTCACCGGGGAAACGCCCGTGGGTGGAGTCGAAGCGTGTCAGGTATTCCAGGCTGGCCTGGTCGGCCAGGTCGTTCAGCGCGACGATCTCGAAACCGGCCTTTGCCCCCCGCTCGAACAGCGCGCGCAGGACACAGCGGCCGATACGGCCATAACCGTTGAGTGCAACTTTGTAGGGACGCAGGTGGGGCATAGGTAGCTCTTGAACTCCGGCAGTTGAACGGGGCCGCTGCGCAGCCCATTCGCGGCACAAGGCCGCTCCTACAGGGGACGGCGTACGCAATACCCTGTAGGAGCGGCCTTGTGCCGCGAACGAGGGCCAGAGGCCCTCGCCTTCCTTGTATCAGTCTTCCAGCAGCTCTTCGGCAGTACCGAGGATGTTCTCCAGGGTGAAACCGAACTCTTCGAACAGTGCCGAGGCCGGCGCCGACTCACCGTAGGTGGTCATGCCGATAATACGACCTTCCAGGCCGACGTACTTGTACCAGAAGTCGGCGTGAGCGGCTTCGATGGCGATACGCGCACCTACTTCCAGCGGCAGCACGGACTGCTTGTAGGCAGCGTCCTGGGCATCGAACACGCTGGTGCACGGCATGGAAACCACGCGCACCTTGCGGCCTTGTTCGGTCAGCTTGGCGTGCGCCTGAACAGCCAGGCCCACTTCGGAACCGGTGGCGATCAGGATCAGCTCAGGCTCGCCGGCGCAGTCCTTGAGCACGTAGCCGCCGCGGCTGATGTCGGCGATCTGCTGGGCGTCGCGGTCCTGGTGCTGCAGGTTCTGGCGGGAGAAGATCAGCGCCGAAGGGCCGTCCTTGCGCTCCAGGGCGTTTTTCCAGGACACGGCGGATTCCACCGCGTCGGCTGGGCGCCAGGTGTCCAGGTTCGGCGTGCTGCGCAGGCTGGTCAGCTGCTCGATCGGCTGGTGAGTCGGGCCGTCTTCGCCCAGGCCGATGGAGTCGTGGGTATAGACGTGGATCACGCGCTGCTTCATCAGTGCCGACATGCGCACGGCGTTGCGGGCGTATTCCATGAACATCAGGAAGGTCGCGCCGTAAGGCACCAGGCCACCGTGCAGGGCAACACCGTTCATGATGGCGGTCATGCCGAACTCGCGAACGCCGTAGAACACGTAGTTGCCGCTGGCGTCGTTGGCTTCGACACCCTTGCAACCCTTCCACAGGGTCAGGTTGGAACCGGCCAGGTCTGCCGAACCGCCGAGGAACTCCGGCAGCAGCGGGCCGAAGGCATTCAGGGCGTTCTGGCTGGCCTTGCGGCTGGCGATGGTCTCGCCCTTGGCGGCCACTTCGTTGATGTAGGCCTGGGCTTTCTCGCTGAAATCGGCAGGCAGGTCACCGGCGGCTCGGCGCTTGAACTCGGCAGCCAGCTCCGGGTAGGCCTTGGCGTAGGCGTCGAAGCGCTGGTTCCATTCGGCTTCGGCCTTGGCACCGGCAGCCTTGGCGTCCCACTCGGCGTAGATCTCGGCCGGGATTTCGAACGGGCCGTGGTTCCAGTTCAGTTCCTTGCGAGCCAGGGCAATTTCGTCGTTGCCCAGCGGTGCGCCGTGGCAGTCTTCCTTGCCCTGCTTGTTTGGCGAGCCGAAACCAATGATGGTCTTGCAGCAGATCAGGGTCGGGCGATCGCTCTTGCGGGCGGTCTCGATGGCGGTCTTGATCTCGTCGGCGTCATGGCCGTCGACGTTGCGGATCACCTGCCAGTTATACGCTTCGAAGCGCGCCGGGGTGTTGTCGGTGAACCAGCCGTGCACTTCGCCGTCGATGGAAATGCCGTTGTCGTCATAGAAGGCGATCAGCTTGTTCAGGCCCAGGGTGCCGGCCAGCGAGGCGACTTCATGGGAAATGCCTTCCATCATGCAGCCGTCGCCGAGGAACACGTAGGTGTGGTGGTCGACGATGTTATGGCCATCACGGTTGAACTGGGCGGCGAGCACCTTTTCGGCCAGGGCGAAGCCCACGGCGTTGGCGATACCCTGGCCGAGCGGGCCGGTGGTGGTCTCGACGCCTGGGGTGTAGCCGTATTCCGGGTGGCCCGGGGTGCGGCTGTGCAGCTGGCGGAAGCCTTTGATGTCATCGATGGTGACGTCGTAGCCGGTCAGGTGCAGCAGCGAGTAGATCAGCATCGAACCGTGGCCGTTGGACAGCACGAAGCGGTCACGGTCGGCGAAACTCGGGTTGCTCGGGTTGTGCTTCAGATAGTCGCGCCAAAGCACTTCGGCGATATCCGCCATGCCCATGGGGGCACCTGGGTGGCCGCTGTTGGCCTTTTGCACGGCATCCATGCTGAGGGCACGAATGGCGTTGGCACGTTCACGACGGCTGGGCATCGCTGATCTCCTAGGGGGCTTGAATAGGTGGTGTCACAAAAAAGGCGGCCATTTTCGCCCACTGGGGGGGCTTGGGGCAATGACGTATGGTCACAGTCGGGGGATTTTCCTGCGATTGGCATTCAATTCGGGAGTAAAACCGGGCGAACCATCCCGCTCATCACTCAATATCAAAACTTTTTGATATTGCCCTTGCTAGGGCAACGATGCCTGTCTAGACTGCCGCACCATGAACCTCCGCGCGCAATCGATCCCCGAGCAATGCGAAGCATTGGCTGCCCTGTGCAAAGCCAGTGGCGACGAGTTGCGCCTGAACGTATTGCGCGCCCTGGCCAACGACTCGTTCGGCGTGCTGGAGCTGGCGCAGATCTTCGATGTGGGCCAATCGGGCATGAGCCATCACCTGAAGGTACTGGCCCAGGCCGAGCTGGTGGCGACCCGCCGCGAGGGCAATGCCATCTTCTACCGCCGCGCCTTGCCCGACAGCCTGCGCCTGGGCGGTCGGCTGCACGCGGCGCTGCTCGAAGAGGTGGACGACCTGACTCTTCCGCCTGACGTGCAGGCGCGTATCGCCCAGGTGCAGCAACGCCGCGCAGCCACCAGCCAGGACTTCTTCCTGCGCGTGGAAGAGAAGTTCCGCGCCCAGCAAGACCTGATCGCCGGCCTGCCGCAGTACCGCGAAAGCCTGCTGGCGCTGCTCGACAAACTGAATTTCGACCCGGCCGCCAGCGCCCTGGAGGTCGGCCCCGGCGACGGTGGCTTCCTGCCCGACCTGGCCCGGCGCTTCGCCCAGGTCACCGCCCTGGACAACAGCCCGACCATGCTTGAACTGGCGCGCCAGGTGTGCAAGCGCGAAGGGCTCGACAATGTGAACCTGCAGTTGGCCGATGCACTGGGTGCAACGGATGTGGCCGCCGACTGCGTTGTGCTGAACATGGTGCTGCACCATTTCAGCGACCCGGCCCTGGCCTTGCGCCAGCTGGCCAAACGGGTGAAGGCAGGCGGCAGCCTGCTGGTAACCGAACTGTGCAGCCATGACCAGGGGTGGGCGCGCGAAGCCTGCGGCGACCTGTGGCTTGGCTTCGAACAGGACGACCTGGCCCGTTGGGCCAACGCCGCCGGGCTGGCCCCCGGGGACAGCCTGTACGTGGGCTTGCGTAACGGTTTCCAGATCCAGGTCCGCCATTTCCAGCGGACGGCTGGCGACATACAACATCGGTAAATTTCAGGAACCTTCGAGATGAGCGAATACTCCCTTTTCACCTCCGAGTCCGTGTCCGAAGGGCATCCGGACAAGATCGCCGACCAGATTTCGGACGCCGTCCTTGATGCCATCATCGCCCAGGACAAATACGCTCGCGTAGCCTGCGAAACCCTGGTCAAGACCGGTGTCGCCATCATCGCCGGCGAAGTCACCACCTCCGCCTGGGTCGACCTGGAAGAGCTGGTGCGCAAGGTCATCATCGACATCGGCTACAACAGCTCCGACGTCGGTTTCGACGGCGCCACCTGCGCCGTGATGAACATCATCGGCAAACAGTCGGTGGACATCGCCCAGGGCGTCGACCGTTCCCGCCCGGAAGACCAGGGCGCCGGTGACCAGGGCCTGATGTTCGGCTACGCCAGCAACGAAACCGATGTGCTGATGCCAGCGCCGATCTGCTTCTCGCACCGTCTGGTCGAGCGCCAGGCCGAGGCGCGCAAATCGAAACTGCTGCCATGGCTGCGTCCGGACGCCAAGTCGCAGGTCACCTGCCGTTACGAAAATGGCAAGGTGGTCGGTATCGACGCCGTGGTGCTGTCGACCCAGCACAACCCTGAGGTTTCGCAGAAAGACCTGCAGGAAGCCGTGATGGAGCTGATCGTCAAGCACACCCTGCCTGCCGAACTGCTGCACAAGGGTACCCAGTACCACATCAACCCGACCGGCAACTTCATCATCGGTGGCCCAGTGGGTGACTGCGGCCTGACCGGGCGCAAGATCATCGTCGACTCCTACGGCGGCATGGCCCGCCATGGTGGTGGCGCGTTCTCCGGCAAGGACCCATCCAAGGTCGACCGTTCCGCCGCCTACGCCGGCCGCTACGTGGCCAAGAACATCGTCGCCGCCGGCCTGGCCGAGCGTTGCGAGATCCAGGTGTCGTACGCCATCGGCGTGGCCCAGCCGACCTCCATCTCGATCAACACCTTCGGTACCGGCAAGGTCTCCGACGACAAGATCATCCAGCTGGTGCGCGAGTGCTTCGACCTGCGTCCTTACGCCATCACCACCATGCTCGACCTGCTGCACCCGATGTACCAGGAAACCGCTGCCTACGGCCACTTCGGCCGTACCCCGCAGCAGAAGACGGTCGGCGACGACACCTTCACCACCTTCACCTGGGAGCGTACCGACCGCGCCCAGTCGCTGCGTGACGCTGCCGGCCTGTAAGCTTCCTACAGCGCCAGGCGAAAGCCCCTGCCGAGCAATCGGCAGGGGCTTTTTTGTGACATATGGGCTGACAAACGCTGCATGGCGACCCGCACGCTACCTGCCTAGGCTGAGGGCTCCCACCCGCCATGCAAGGATGCTGGCCATGCCGCTCATGCTGCTTTTCGCCCTACTGTTGACGTTGAATGCTCCCCTGGCCCGTGCCGCCACATGTCCCACCTGGAACCCGCAACAAGTCGAGGCTGAAGTGAGCCGACTGCGCGCCACGCTTGCCCGCTGGGACGACCATTATCATCGTCAGGGCATCGCATTGGTGGCTGATGAACTATACGACCAGAGCCGCCAGCACCTGGCGCACCTGCAGCAATGCTTTGGCATCACGACTACCCCGTCCCCGCTGGCCAGCGCTGGCGGGCCAATTCCGCATCCGGTGCCGCACACCGGCGTCGACAAGCTGGCCGACCGTCAGGCTGTAGAACGCTGGCTGGCCGGCAAGGCAGATGTATGGGTGCAACCAAAGGTCGATGGCGTAGCGGTCTCCCTCATCTACCGTCAGGGCCGGCTGGTGCAGTTGATCAGCCGGGGGGACGGCGTGCAGGGGCACGACTGGAGCCGCCACATCCCCCTGCTCGTCGATATCAATCGGCAGCTGCCCCAGGCCATTGACCTGCAACTGCAGGGCGAACTGTACCTGCGCCTGGACGCGCATGTGCAAGCCCGGGCAGGCAGCGCCAACGCCCGAGGGACAGTAGCCGGGCTGCTGGCTCGCAAGCAGCTGGGTCGTGAGCAAGGTGAGCGCATCGGCCTGTTCGTGTGGGACTGGCCGCAGGGCCCCGAGCAGCAGGCCGAACGCCTCGCGAAGCTGGCGGAACTGGGTTTTGCGCACAGCCAGGATTACAGCGTCGCCATAGAAACAGCAGACGATGCAGCGCACTGGCGCGAGTACTGGTACCGCTCACCCCTGCCCTTCGCCACCGATGGCGTTGTGTTGCGCCAAGGCGTCCGGACTCCGTCCGAGCGCTGGCAGGCCAAGGCGCCCTACTGGATCGCGGCGTGGAAGCACCCGTACACGCAAGCCTTGGCCGAAGTGCGCGAAGTACGCTTCCGCGTCGGCCGTACCGGCAGGGTTACGCCAGTCTTGCATGTACTGCCGGTTACCCTGGATGACCGGCGAATCACCCAGGTGAGCCTGGGATCGCTGGCACGTTGGCGCAAGCTCGACATCCGCCCCGGTGACCAGGTGGCCGTCAGCCTTGCCGGGCTGACCATCCCACGCCTGGAGCAAGTGGTGCACCGCGCCGCCGAGCGCCAACCGGTGATCGCACCAGCGCCCGGCCAGCATCATGCCCACAGTTGCTGGCAGATCAGCGAAGGCTGCGAGGACCAGTTCATTGCCCGCCTCACCTGGCTCAGCGGCAAGCAGGGGCTGGCCCTGCCGCGCACCGGCCCTGGTACCTGGCGCCGACTGGTGGCTGCCGGGCTGGTGACCTCGATGACCGACTGGCTGCATCTGGATGCCGAGCGCCTGGCCCAGGTAGCGGGTATCAGTGACACAACGGCTGCGCAGTTGCTGGGCAGTTTCGACCAAGCTCGCTCACGGCCCTTTGCCCAATGGCTGCGCGGGCTTGGCGCGCCTACACCCACCAGGATGCAGGTAACAGGCGACTGGCTGGAGCTGGCTGCCCGCACGAGTCTTGAATGGCAAGCCATGCCCGGTATCGGCGAAAAGCGCGGAGAACAGCTTGCTGGTTTTTTTGCAACCACCGAGGTTCAAGCCATTGCAACGCAACTGGCGACGGCAGGGATCGACGGATTCCGGATCGACAGGCAAAGCATCGAGCAATGATTATTTACCAATTTACCTGTAGGAAAATCCCGAGATTAAGCCGGAAAACCCCAACAAGGGTTTCTAAATGGGCAAAACCAAGGCAGGATTTCCCCCAACTTTTGCTGCCCCGCCCCCTCAAGGAGGCTTTTCATGAAACGTATTTCGACCCTTTTCCTGATCGCGACACTGGGCCTGGCCGCTGGTGCCGTACAAGCCGCCCAGCCGGATGCCGGCCTGACCGGTTGCGCCGCCAAGCGTAGCGCCATCGAGAACCAGTTGAAGATTGCCCGTGACCACGGCAACAACGAACAGGCCGCAGGGCTTGAAGAGGCACTGCGAGGGGTAGACAACTGCACCGATGCCAGCCTGCGCAAGGAACGTGAGCAGAAGGTGCTCGACGCACGTCACGAAGTGGCGCAGCGGGAAAAGGACTTGAAGAAAGCCGAGAAGAAAGGCGATTCGGAGAAGATCAACAAACGCAAGGACAAGCTGGCCGAGTCGCGCAAGGAACTGCAGGAAGCGGTGGAGGATCTGGATCGCTGACAGAGATTCGAATACTGCGTTGCCTTTACTGACCTCATCGCCGGCTTGCCGGCGATGAGGTCGCAACAGGCCATCAATGATTACGAAACTCGGAATGACAGGCCTTGCAAGCCGCTTCGACCTTGTCCATCGGCGCCTTCAACTGCGCAGCGTCCAGCGGCTGGCCCCGGGTGACATCGACCAGTTCGCCAGTGACGCCTTCCAGCTGGCGGGCCAGGTCATGAAAGCGCGTCTGCCGCTCCCATACCTCGGCACGCGCACTACTGTCGCCACCATCACGCGCCTGTGGGAAGTGCTGCCAGGGCTGGTGCGAAAGGTTGTCCAGCTTCAGCGCACCGTCGGCAAACTTCACCCCGTCGAACGGCAACCGCCCACGCAACATGCCGCCCAGGTCTTCGCTGGTCTTGAGCATGTCCTTGAAGATCACCTTGCGCTTGCCCAGCGGGGAGTTCGGGTCAACCCGGTCACAACCACCCAGGGCCAGTGCTGCCAGCAGAACAACGGTCAATCGCTTCAACATCACGGTCACTTCGGCCTACGCAAATGGGCGGCCAGTATCGCTGCCCAGCGGCGAAAGACCAATAGCCACATAAAAAACAGGGGCGAATATCCGTGTTCACCCATGACAGGAACATACTCATGAAATCTGCCCTGCGCCATCTGGCCTGGACACTCCCGGCGCTGGCCCTGCTGGCCGGCTGCAACGGTGGCGAAAGCGCCAAACCCGAGCCCCATGCCATCGCCACCTACGCCAATGCCACATGGCAGGACCTGCCTGCCGTCAGCGACAGCGACCTGGTGGCGGGCTTCCAGGCCTGGCGCAACGGCTGTGAAAAGCTCAAGCGCGACACCGTCTGGGCCAGCACCTGCGAAGCAGCCGCCAGCGTGCCCGACAATGCCTTGCAGGTGCGTACCTTCCTGCGACAGAACCTGCAGGTATACGGCCTGCGCTCGGCCGAAAATAACGCCAACGGCCTGATCACCGGTTACTACGAACCGGTCTACCCTGGCAGCCTGAGCCAGTCGGCAACCAATCACGTGGCGGTCTACGGCATCCCCGACGACATGATCGTGGTCGACCTGGCCAGCGTGTACCCCGAACTCAAGGGCAAGCGCCTGCGCGGTCGCCTTGATGGCCGGGTGCTCAAGCCATACGACACCGCCGAGGTGATCAACCGTGACGGCGTCAAGGCACCGGTGCTGGCCTGGTTGACCGACCCGATGGACCTGCAGTTCCTGCAGATCCAAGGTTCCGGCCGGGTACAACTGGAAGACGGGCGCCAGCTGCGCCTGGGTTACGCCGACCAGAACGGCCACCCCTACCGGCCAATCGGGCGCTGGCTGGTGGAACAGGGCCAGTTGAAGAAGGAAGAAGTGAGCATGGGCGCCATTCATGCCTGGGCCCAGGCCAACCCACAACGGGTGCCGGAACTGCTCGCCAGCAACCCCAGCTACGTGTTCTTCAGCACCCGCCCGGACAGCAACGAAGGGCCACGCGGTTCGCTGAACGTACCGCTGACCGCTGGCTACAGCGTGGCCATCGACCGCAAGGTGATTCCGCTGGGCAGCTTGCTGTGGTTGTCCACCACTCGCCCGGACGGTACGCCGGTGGTACGCCCGGTGGGGGCCCAGGATACCGGCGGGGCAATTACTGGCGAGGTGCGCGCCGACCTGTTCTGGGGCACTGGGCCGGAAGCTGGGGAACTGGCCGGGAACATGAAGCAGCAGGGGCAGATCTGGATGCTGTGGCCCAAGGGCAAGCCGCTGCCCGAGGTGCCGAAAGTACCTTGATCGGCGGTGGATTCTTCGCGGGCGAGCCCGCGAAGAAGGCGACGCGGTATCAGATGGAAACCACGAAGAAAGCCACAATGATCGCCAACCCGGCAAACCACACCAGCGATCGCAGCATGGCCCAGTCAGCCAGGTAACAGATGATGTAGAGCAGCCGGCTGGTGATGTACATCACCCCCAGCACATCCTGGGTCACCTGCTCGGCATTGCCGACGATATCCGCCACCAGCACCGCCGCGGCAAATGCCGGGAAGGCCTCGAAACTGTTCTGCTGGGCAGCATGCGCGCGCCGCGGCAGCCCGGACAGGGTATCCAGGAAGGCACGCGGGTCGTGGTTGTCGCGCAGTCGGAAGCGGCCACTACCGGCCTTGGCTATCAACGCGCACAGTGGCGGCAAGAGCAGCGCGATCAGGATGCACCACAGGGCAACAGTCATGGACAGGACTCCTTGTTCAGTCTTCGGGTCAAAGCTTCATTACCAGCATGCCGGCCAACACCAGCCCGCAAGCTAGGAGTCTCGGCCCGCCAAAAGGTTCTTTCAGGTAGCGCATGCCCAGCAGCACCACCAGAATCACACTCAACTCCCGCAACGCCGCCGCTTCGGCCACCGACCCCAAGTGCATGGCCCACAGCACCAGCGCGTAACTGAGCAGTACACACAGCCCCACCGCCAGCCCCAGGCGCCACTGAAGGCGCCAGAACAACACAAACGGCGCACGCCGCGCCACGCTGGCCAGCAACGGGAAGGGCCAGGCACTGAGCAAGGTCAGCCATACCAGGTAATCCCAAGGCTTGCCCCACAAACGCACGGCCTGGCCGTCGAACCAGGTGTAGCAACCAATGCACAGGCCGATCAGGGCAACCACCGGCAGCATCGACCAGGGCAGCCGGTCACCGCCACCGCCCTGCCACAACAGGCAGGCCATGCCACAGGGGATCAGCAGGATGCCAATGATCTGCTGCTGGCTCAGCGATTCGCCGGCAAAGGCCAAGGTCAGCCCCAGCACCACCAGCGGCGACAGCCCGCGCATCAGAGGATAGACCAGCCCCAGGTCGCCCACGCGGTAGGCCTGGATCAACAGGAAGCGGTACAGCTGCTCGGCCAGCGCCGAAGCCAGCAGCCAGGGCCAGATGTTAGTCGGCGGTACCTCGAGGAAGGGCACCGCCAGCACCGCGAAAGCCAACGCCACCGTATCCATGCTGGCGATCACCAGCAGGCGCTCGCCGCTGAATTTGATCAGGGTATTCCAGGTCGCATGCAGCAGTGCAGCGACCAACACCAGGGAAGTTGCCAACACGCCTTCTTATCCTTGTGGCTTTTTATATTTGTGAATATACAGCGCTCGAGGGGACCATTGTGGAAGCGGGCATGCCCGCGAAGAAAGCAACTCGGTGCATGGCACCGGCTTTGCCGGTGTTCGCGGGCATGCCCGCTCCCACAGAGACCGCGCCAGCCTTCGGGTTTTGCACAAGTCCGGGTATGCGATACAACCTTCTGGATGGGAACGTTTCAAACGAATCCGGTCAAACCCTGTGTCCCGAACCCCGCGCCAGGTCATCAAAGAACTGCCCGAGCCATTCGGGTTACGACTTGGAAGCCACTGTTACAGGATTCGGGATGCTTGAACTAGTTGCCGCGTTTATCTGCCTCACCACCCTCCTCACCTATGTAAATTACCGTTTCATCGGCCTGCCCCCTGCCATCGGCGTGATGGTCACGGCGCTGCTGTTTTCCCTGATGCTGCAGGGCCTGAGCCTGATCGGGTTCCCTGGCCTGGAAGCGCGCGTCGAAGGGCTGATGAACCAGATCGACTTCAACGACCTGCTGATGCACTGGATGCTGGCGTTCCTGCTGTTCGCCGGCGCCTTGCACGTCAACCTCTCCGACCTGCGCAGCTACCGCTGGCCCATCGGCCTGCTGGCCACCGTCGGCGTATTGATTGCCACCGTCGTCATTGGCTACCTGTCGCACTGGGTGTTCGCCCTGTTCGGCTGGCAAGTGCCGCTGATCTACTGCCTGCTGTTCGGTGCGCTGATCTCGCCCACCGACCCGATTGCCGTGCTTGGCGCGCTACGTACCGCCAATGCCTCCAAACCGCTGAAAACCACTATCGTCGGCGAGTCGCTGTTCAACGACGGCACTGCGGTGGTGGTGTTCACCGTGTTGCTGGGCATCATCCAGCTGGGCGAGACGCCGAGCATGACCGACACGGCGATCCTGTTCGCCCGCGAGGCCATCGGCGGCGTGCTGTTCGGCGGCCTGATCGGCTATGCCACCTACCGCATGATCAAGAGCGTCGAGCAATACCAGGTGGAAGTGATGCTGACCCTGGCGCTGGTCATCGGCGGCTCGGCAATGTGCTACGAACTGCACGTTTCGGCGCCGATCGCCATGGTGGTGGCCGGGCTGATAATCGGCAACCTGGGGCGCAACCTGGCGATGAACGACATGACCCGTCGCTACATGGACGGCTTCTGGGAGCTGATCGACGACATGCTCAACGCCTTGCTGTTCGCGTTGATCGGCCTGGAGCTGTTGCTGCTGCCTTTCAACTGGATGCACATGGTAGCCGGCGGCGTGCTGGCGCTGGCGGTGCTACTGTCGAGGTTGCTGACCGTGGCCCCGGCGATCGTGCTGCTGCGGCGCTGGCGCCCGGTGCCCAAGGGCACGGTACGGGTGCTGACCTGGGGTGGCTTGCGCGGTGGGGTGTCGGTTGCCCTGGCACTGTCGCTGCCACTGGGCGAAGAACGTGACCTGCTGCTGTCGATCACCTACATCGTGGTGCTGTCGTCAATCCTGGTGCAGGGGTTGAGCATCGGGCGGGTGGTGCGCAAGGTCAGCGCTCAGCCGTGAGAAATTGTGCCGGCCTCTTCGCGGGTAAACCCGCTCCCACAGGATCTGCGCTACCTTTCGGACGGTGAAAAACCTGTGGGAGCGGGTTTACCCGCGAAGAGGCCGGCACCGACAACCGAGATCTATTCGACTGCACTGTCCGGGAACTGGTCCTGGATGTACTTGATCTCGGTCCGCCCATGCGCCGCCGGCAACCCATCCTCGCCAAGGTTGACGAAGACCATCTTGTCGACCGTGAGGATGGCCTTGCGGGTGATCTTGTTGCGCACTTCGCACTTGAGGGTGATCGAGGTACGGCCGAACTCGGTGGCAGTGATGCCCAGCTCGATGATGTCGCCCTGACGCGAGGCACTGACGAAGTTGATTTCCGATATGTACTTGGTCACCACACGCTGGTTGCCCAACTGGACGATGGCGTAGATCGCAGCCTCTTCGTCGATCCAGCGCAACAGGCTGCCACCGAACAAAGTGCCATTAGGGTTGAGGTCTTCGGGTTTAACCCACTTGCGGGTATGAAAGTTCATCTGTACTCCTGACCTGCTTGGCTAACGTGCAGCAATGATGGCAGAGCGGCCGCTGTCGCTCCATTGAACATCGACTATCGTCGCGATTAATCGACAGAAAACCTTGGGCAAGCCGACGGGCGCGGCTATAATCTCCGCCGTTTCACATGGCCGCCCACAGCGGCGCCATGCCCGCCACCCGTCCGAGGGGCGCTGCAGCAGGCTAGGCCTGTCAGGCTCGGATGGGGCGTTGCTCGCTCTCGCGGGCGCTTAACGCACAACGGCGCCCATTCGCACACTACGAATGGAGGCTCTCATGAGCGCTGCAAACATGCCTGCTGGTTTTACCGATTACAAAGTCGCCGACATCTCCCTGGCCGCCTGGGGTCGTCGCGAAACCATCATCGCCGAATCGGAAATGCCTGCACTGATGGGCCTGCGTCGCAAGTACCTGGCCGAGCAACCGCTCAAGGGTGCGAAGATCCTGGGCTGCATCCACATGACCATCCAGACCGCCGTGCTGATCGAAACCCTGGTTGCCCTGGGTGCCGAAGTGCGCTGGTCGTCCTGCAACATCTTCTCCACCCAGGACCAGGCCGCCGCGTCCATCGCCGCCGCCGGTATCCCGGTGTTCGCCTGGAAAGGTGAAACCGAACAAGAGTACGAGTGGTGCCTGGAGCAGACCATCCTCAAGGATGGCCAGCCATGGGACGCCAACATGGTCCTCGACGACGGTGGCGACCTGACCGAGCTGCTGCACAAGAAATACCCGCAAGTGCTGGAGCGCGTGCACGGTGTGACCGAAGAGACCACCACCGGCGTGCACCGCCTGCTGGACATGCTGGCCAAGGGCGAGCTGAAAGTCCCGGCGATCAACGTGAACGACTCGGTTACCAAGAGCAAGAACGACAACAAATACGGCTGCCGTCACAGCCTGAACGACGCCATCAAGCGTGGTACCGACCACCTGCTGTCGGGCAAGCAGGCCCTGGTGATCGGCTACGGTGACGTGGGCAAGGGCTCGGCCCAGTCCCTGCGCCAGGAAGGCATGATCGTCAAGGTCACCGAAGTCGACCCGATCTGCGCCATGCAGGCCTGCATGGACGGTTTCGAAGTGGTTTCGCCGTTCATCGACGGTATCAACAACGGTACCGAAGCCAGCATCGACAAGGCCCTGCTGGGCAAGATCGACCTGATCGTGACCACCACCGGTAACGTCAACGTCTGCGACGCCAACATGCTCAAGGCGCTGAAGAAGCGTGCCGTGGTGTGCAACATCGGCCACTTCGACAACGAGATCGACACCGCCTTCATGCGCAAGAACTGGGCCTGGGAAGAGGTCAAGCCGCAGGTGCACAAGATCCACCGCACCGGCGCTGGCAGCTTCGACCCGCAGAACGACGACTACCTGATCCTGCTGGCCGAAGGCCGCCTGGTAAACCTGGGTAACGCCACTGGCCACCCAAGCCGCATCATGGACGGTTCGTTCGCCAACCAGGTACTGGCGCAGATCTTCCTGTTCGAGCAGAAGTTCGCCGACCTGTCGCCCGAAAAGAAAGCCGAGCGCCTGACTGTCGAAGTACTGCCGAAGAAGCTCGACGAAGAAGTGGCCCTGGAAATGGTCCGCGGCTTCGGTGGCGTGGTCACCCAGCTGACCAAGCAGCAGGCCGACTACATTGGTGTGACCGTCGAAGGCCCGTTCAAGCCACACGCATACCGCTACTAAGCGGCCAGCTTGAAGCTTCAAGCGGCAATCAAAGGCAGACCATGCCGTTGCCGCTTGCAGCTCAAGCATCACGGATCTTGAACGATGCCCAAGCCAGGCCGGCCATAACCGATCTGGCTTTTACTTGCAGCCTGCCGCTTGAAGCTTGCTGCCAGAGGAACGCCTGATGTCCCAGGAACGCCGTTACAGTTTCGAGTTCTTCCCGACCAAGACCGATGCCGGTCACGAAAAGCTGATGGGCGTCGCCCGCCAGCTGGCCGCCTACAACCCGGACTTCTTCTCCTGCACCTACGGTGCCGGTGGCTCGACCCGCGACCGCACGCTGAACACCGTGCTGCAGCTGGAAAGCGAAGTGAAGATACCTGCCGCGCCGCACCTGTCGTGCGTAGGCGACACCAAGGCCGAACTGCGTGCCCTGCTGGCCGAATACAAGGCTGCAGGCATCAAGCGCATCGTCGCCCTGCGTGGCGACCTGCCATCGGGTATGGGCATGGCCAGTGGCGAACTGCGCTACGCCAGCGACCTGGTCGAATTCATTCGCCAGGAAACTGCCGATCACTTCCACCTGGAAGTGGCCGCCTACCCGGAGATGCACCCCCAGGCCCGCAACTTCGAGGCTGACCTGGCCAACTTCGTGCACAAGGTCAAGGCCGGTGCCGACAGCGCCATCACCCAGTACTTCTTCAACGCCGACAGCTACTTCTACTTCGTCGAGCGCGCGCAGAAGCTGGGCGTGGACATCCCGGTGGTACCCGGCATCATGCCGATCACCAACTACAGCAAGCTGGCGCGTTTCTCCGACGCCTGTGGCGCCGAGATCCCGCGCTGGATCCGCAAGCAGCTGGAAGCCTATGCCGACGACACCGCCAGCATCCAGGCATTCGGTGAAGAAGTGATCACCCGCATGTGCGAACAGCTGCTGCAAGGCGGAGCACCGGGGCTGCACTTCTACACCTTGAACCAGGCCGAGCCGAGCCTGGCGATCTGGAACAATCTGAAGCTGCCGCGCTGAAATTTTTTGCAAAATCTGTTTAAGATTTGATTAAGGCTTTGGTCATAGACTAAAGCCTTATTCATTTTCCGGTTACACAGGTCTTGCCTGCCATGCAGCCCCTCCAGCCATTGCGTCCACAGCTCGTCTACCTGGCTTTTGGCCCGGCAACCTACCATCAGGAGGCCTGCTTCAGCATCGTCAGCGCCCTCGCCCATCTGGGCACGGCAGCGAGCGAAGCCATGGACATCCAGGTCTATACCGATAACCCGCAGCCCTATGCCGGCCTGCCGGTCACCTTACACCTGCTGGACGAAGCCACGCGCCAGGCATGGAACGCGCCTCACGGCTATCACTTTCGCAGCAAGCATGTGCTGTTGCGCCAGGTGCTGCAGCAACACCCGCTGGCAGTGCTGATCGACACCGACACCTTCTTCCGCAAGTCGCCGCTGGAGCTGTTCGCCCGGGTAGCCCCTGGCCGCCTGCTGTGCAATGCCATCGGCGCACGCTACGGCAGCAACCAGAAGTGCCTGCTGTACAAGAACCTGCTGGCCATCCTCGAGTCCAGGGGCTTGGCTGATTGCCAGATGCCACTGGTCAATTCGGGGGTGATCGGCCTCACCGCCGAAGACGCCGGCACTCTGGACCGCTCCATCGCCATGATGGACGAGTTCCACCCCCTGGCTCGCGAGGCGTATACCCTCGAGGAGTTCTGCCTGGCGGTGGCGGCCTACCGCACGCTGGAATTGGCCGAATGCACAGATGTCATCCACCACTACTGGAGCCGCAAGGCGCAGTTCCGCGCCAAGATTCAGGCCTGGCTGCGCAAGCACGGCCACGACCCGCTGAGCCAGGCGGCGCTGGCCGACGTATCCCTGGTCAATGACCAGCTGCCACGGCCGCCGGCCCTGCAACGCCTGGGTTACAAGGCGCTGAGCATGACCCTGCCAAGCCACGAGCGCCAGTTCGCCCGAGAACTGCTGTATGGCTGCTACCCCTACCCCAATGAGTTCGACCGCGCCTGCGCGCCGGCCTGGTGGGACAAAGCCCTGGAAAACCTCAACGCCCGCCATGGCCACATGGAACCCGAGCAACTGCGCCAGTGCCTGCGCCACCCGGGGTTGCGCCTGTCGCTGGGCGAGCGGCGCAAGGATATCGAGGCGCATCTGCTGAGGTCATCCCACACTTGAGCGAACCTGTGCCGGCCTCTTCGCGGGTAAACCCGCTCCCACAGGATCTCTGCTGGCTTGCAGGCTCGCGCTGTACTTGAGGGAGCGGGTTTACCCGCGAAGAGGCCGGCACAGGAGAACATCATCCTCACTGGCCTTGAACAGGCCGAGCGCGTAATCTCCGGCCATGCCACACATCGCCCGACTGTTCTGGATCCTGTTGCTCGCCTGCCTAAGCCCGCTGGCCTTGGGCGAGCGCCTGCGCCTGGTAACCGACGACTGGGCACCCTATGCATACCAGCACGACGGCCAGCCTCGCGGCATCGACTACGAAGTCACCACCCGGGTGTTCGAGCGCCTTGGCGTCGAGGTGGAGTGGGAGTTCCTGCCGTGGAAGCGCTGCCTGGCAATGATCGAGCAGGGCTTGGCCGACGGCATCATGGATATCTTCCAGAACGAGTCGCGCCAGCACTACCTGGTGTACGCCCCCGAGCCCATGTCGGAGGTAGAGTTCGTCCTGTTCCAGGCCCGCACTCGACGCCATGCCGTCAAGACTCTCGATGACCTTGCCGGCCTAACCGTCGGCACCTCACCCGGCTACGCCTATGGTGCCGCTTTCAACGAAGCCGTACATTTCCGGCGCGAAGCTGCACCTACCCATGAAGCCAACTTCGGCAAGCTGATGCTGGGCCGCATCGACCTGGCAATCACCGACCGCAAGGTCGGCCATTACCTGCTGCGGCATCTGGGCCTCCAAAAGCAGGTCGAGGAGCTGCCCTTGATGATCAGCCGCCAGCCCCAGTACCTGGCGCTGGCGCGCAAGCCGGGGCGGGAAGCACTGGCCCAGGCCTTCGCCGTGGAACTGCGGCGCTTCAAGCTGGAACCGGCCTATGCAGCAATCAACAACGGCTACACAGGCGACATCGGAAACATTCTCAACGCCGTTGAGCAGCAGGAAAGCAGCACAGCGCGATAGCTCTGTTATACTCGGGCCTTCCCGCCCGGCTCACGCCCGGACGCTCGGCCTCGCAACAGGCATCCCGATCGGCATCGACGCACTTTCGCGTCCACCCTCTGCTACCCGGATGTGCAGTGAAAGCCCAGCTGGACCGGACGCGATCGCATCCCACCGATGCCCGTCGCGCCAGGCAGAACATCCCAAACGGGCCCAGCCCACACGAGAACAGGATTGCCCATGTCCTTTGCTTCCCTCGGTCTCTCCGAGGCTCTTGTCCGCGCTATCGAGGCTGCGGGCTATACCCAGCCGACCCCCGTGCAACAGCGGGCGATTCCCGCCGTGTTGCAAGGCCGCGACCTGATGGTCGCCGCACAGACAGGTACTGGTAAAACCGGCGGTTTCGCCCTGCCGATCCTCGAGCGCCTGTTCCCGGCCGGCCACCCCGACAAGTCGCAGCGCCATGGCCCGCGCCAACCTCGCGTGCTGGTCCTGACCCCGACCCGCGAACTGGCAGCCCAGGTGCATGACAGCTTCAAGGTCTATGCCCGTGACCTGCCACTGGTCAGCGCCTGCATTTTCGGCGGCGTCGGCATGAACCCGCAGATCCAGGCCATTGCCAAGGGTGTGGACGTGCTGGTCGCCTGCCCGGGCCGCCTGCTCGACCTGGCCGGCCAAGGCAAGGTTGACCTGGCCCACGTGGAAATCCTGGTGCTGGACGAAGCCGACCGCATGCTCGACATGGGCTTCATCCATGACGTCAAGAAGGTCCTCGCTCGCCTGCCAGCCAAGCGCCAGAACCTGTTGTTCTCGGCCACGTTCTCCAAGGACATCACTGACCTCGCCGATAAGCTCCTGCACAACCCGGAGCGTATCGAGGTCACCCCGCCGAACACTACCGTCGAGCGTATCGAGCAGCGCGTCTACCGCCTGCCCGCCAGCCACAAGCGCGCGCTGCTGGCGCACCTGATCACCCAGGGTGCCTGGGAACAGGTACTGGTGTTCACCCGCACCAAGCACGGCGCCAACCGCCTGGCCGAGTACCTGGAAAAGCACGGCCTGACCGCCGCCGCAATTCATGGCAACAAGAGCCAGAACGCCCGCACCAAGGCCTTGGCCGACTTCAAGGCCAACAGCGTGCGCGTACTGGTCGCCACCGACATCGCCGCCCGTGGCCTGGACATCGACCAGCTGCCGCACGTGGTCAACTTCGAGCTGCCGAACGTAGAGGAAGACTACGTCCACCGTATCGGCCGTACCGGCCGTGCCGGGCGTTCGGGCGAGGCCATTTCCATGGTCGCGCCGGATGAAGAGAAACTGCTCAAGAGCATCGAGCGGGTAACCAAGCAGAAGATCCCGGACGGCGACCTGATGGGTTTCGACGCCAGCCAGGTTGAAGCAGAAAAGCCTGAAGTACGCGAACGCCAGCAGAACAATGGCCGTGGTGGCCGTAACCAGCAGGCCCGCGGCGACGGCGGCAAAGACGCCAACGGCGGCCGCAAGGACAAGGGCAAGGATAAAGGCAAGGCCAAGCAACAGGCTGCGGACAAGCCGGCCGACAAGGAAAAGAGCGGCGACAAGCAACAACAGCAACGCAAGCCGCGTGACAAGAAGCCACGCCAGCAGCAACAGCAGGCCAGCAACAGCAGTGCGCCGAAAGTGCCTGTCGACCGTGATCCGGAAGAGTTCCTGGACGACGATATCGACAACTTCGGCAACCGTGCCGACTATGTCAGCCCGTACCAGGGCAAGAACCAGGGCCGCAATCGCCGCCCGGGTGCCAATGCCGGCCAAGGTCAGGGCCAGGGTAATGGCCAGCGCAGCAACGCCGGTGGCCAGGGTCGCAATAGCGGCCAGCCGCGCAGCAGCGGTGGCGGCGAGAAACGTCCGGCCCGCGCCAATAATGGTGGCGGCGCCCGTCGTGATGGTGGCGGCCGTGGTCGCCCGGCCCGTGACGATGCTGCACGGCAAGAGCCGGCCGTGCGCAACCCGCGCCAGCCGGAAAAACAGCCAGTGATCATCCGCAAGGAGTCCAAGCTCGACCGTTACCCGACGCCAGAGCAGCTGGATGACCTGCCGAGCCGCCCGCGCGGTGAGCGCCCGGCGCTGTTGACCCGCAAGGGCTGACAAAAAGTATGAGGGGGCCACTTTGCGGCCCTTTCGCGACACAAGGCCGCTCCCACAGGTATTGCGCTGCAAGTGAAATCTGCGCAATACCTGTGGGAGCGGCCTTGTGTCGCGAAAGGGCTGCGAAGCAGCCCCCTCGGTACTTCAGCTAAAGCAAATTACTTCTGCTTCACACCTTCAACACTGATATCCAGGTCCAGGGTCTGCGAGGTAGCGCCCGGGCCCTTGATGCCGAAGTCGTTCAGGTTCAGCGTGGTGGTAGCGTTGAAACCAGCGCGCTCGCCGCCCCATGGATCCTTGCCTTCACCGTTGAAAGTGGCCTTGAAGGTGACCGGCTTGGTCACACCGTGCATGGTCAGGTCGCCAGTCACGTCAGCAGTCTTGTCGCCAGTCGGCTTGACGCTGGTGGAGACGAACTTGGCTTCGGGATACTTCTTCACGTCGAGGAAGTCGGCGCTGGCAATGTGCTTGTCACGCTCGGCGTGGTTCGACCACAGGCTGGCGGTTTTCAGGTCGACGTTGATCTTGCTGGCTTCAGGCTTTGCACTGTCCCAGGTGAAGTTGCCGTCGAAGTCCTTGAAGGTACCGTGAATGAAGCTGTAGCCCAGGTGGCTGATCTTCCAGTCAACGAACGCGTGCTGGCCTTCCTTGTCGATCTTGTACTCGGCAGCCATGGCCTGGCCGGCGGAGAGCAGAGCGGTACCGAGCGCCAGAGCGGCAAAAGTCTTTTTCAACATCCTTACTCCTTCCTTTGCAATTGAGGTTGAGAGTCAAGCTTTGCGGCCCAGCATGCGGGTCAGGGTCGCGTCACGGTCGATGAAATGGTGCTTGAGCGCTGCCAAGCCATGCAGCACGGCAAAAATCACCAAGCCCCAGGCCAGCCAGAGATGGATCACGCCTGCCAGGTCTGCCTGGTCGGGCAGGTCGCTGACGAGTGCCGGCACTTCGAACAGGCCAAACACCGGAATGCCGACACCGTCGGCGGTAGAAATCAGGTAACCGGCAATCATTACCGCGAACAGCCCCAGGTACAGGGCCAGGTGGCCCAACTTGGCTGCCAGGCGGGTAAGTGCGCCGTGGTTGGCCGGTGCCGGTGGTGGCGGGCTGATGAAGCGCCAGACCACCCGCAGCAGCATCACCGCCAGCAGCACCAGGCCGATGCTCTTGTGCAGGTCCGGGCCGGACTTGCGCCAAGGGCTGTAGTAGTCGAGGCCGACCATCCACAGGCCCAGGCCGAACAGGCCGAAGACTGCCAGAGCCACGCCCCAGTGCAGGACGATGCTGACCACGCCGTAGCGAGAAGATGAATTGCGCAGTTGCATGTTGACGTGTTTCCCCGTGAAAGCTGTGCACAGACTAACGCGTAACGCATCGAATAAAAGCGTAAAAAATTGCTTTGGTTTATCGAGAAATCCGATATGTATTCTGTAAGCTTCCCATTAAGGAAACATTAACGATAGTTGGGTAATCAGCGGTTGCCAGTGCCGGCCCTGTGGGAGCGGGTTTACCCGCGAAAGGGCCAGCACTGTCAATAAATCAACCGGCCTTGGCTTGGGTATTGGCTACAGCTTTCTTGGCCGGTTCGGACTTGGCAGTAGCTTTCTTGGTCTCGGCAGGCTTGTGGGTCGGTTTGTGCGCCGGTGCATGCTTGCCAGATGCAGCCTTGGTCGCAGCAGGCTTGGTCGCTGCTTCCTTGACCACAAGCGCTGGCGCAACCGGGGCCGGCGCTGCTTGCGGGGCTGGGGCTGGCGCAGGCGCCACTTCCTCGGCCTTGGCAATCGGCTCGGCCTTCACCTCAGGCTTGTCCGCCCCGCCAAACAGGCGCTTGAAGAAGCCCGGCTTATCCTGCTTGGCCTCATCGACCGGCTTCGGCTCGGCCTTGACCGGGGCCTTGTCAGCCTTGTCGCCCTTGTCGGAAGAACCACCGAACATGTTGGAGAAGAACCCGCCCTTGCTCTCCTTGGCCGCCACGGCGCCTGCAGCTGCCGCCGCCGCCACTGGTGCCGCCTTGGCCGGGTCGAACGACTTGCCGGCCAGCAGGTCCTGCACCTGGCTGGCCGCGCGCTGGCCACTGCGCAGGGCGCCTTCCAGGGTGCCTGGGTAGAGGGCGTCGGTATGCTCACCGGCAAAGGTGATGCGCTGCACCGGGCGCTCCCACAGGCGCCAGTACTTGCTGATCTGGCCCGGACCATAGGCCAGGTAGGCGCCGCCGGTACCAGCGTCGGTGCTGTAGCGCTTGACCTCGTAACCGGTGAACGAGCCACGGGCCTGTGGGTAGAACGCATGCAGGCGGATCAGCACCTGATCGACCATCTGCTTGTCGCCGAACGCCTGCAGCAGGCGGGCGTTGTCGCCGGACAGGTTGATCACCACGTTGGCGCCACCCTTGAGCGCGGGTTCGATCCACAGCATGCCCAAGCCTGCGTTACTGAAGATTTCGCCCGACATGCGCGCCCGGCTTTCCCACACTGGCTTCTTGAACTTGAGCATCAGCTGGTCGCGCCAGCCATAGTTGGTACCCTTCAACGCCGCCAGGTGCTGGCTGTCCAGGCCCGGGGTCATCTGGATCTTGGCCAGGGCGCGCAGGGGCACGGCCATGACCAGGTAATCCGCCTGGTAGCCGACGCTGCCGACCTTGACCGTGACACCGTCCTTGTCCTGGACGATGGAGGTCACGGGTGAACTGGTCTTGATGGTCTTCAGTTGCTTGACGAACGCTTGGGCCAGTACCGGGCTGCCACCGGGCAGGCGCGCGGCACGCAGGTCACGGTCGCTGACGCCGCGATACACGCGGTTCTGCTGGGCAAAATACAGCAGCGACAGGCGCGATGGCTCATCGTAGCGGGTACGGATCTGCTGGTTGACCAGCTGGCGGGCGGTGGTCGGCAGCTGCAGCTTGTCCAGCCAGGTGGAGACGTTGATCTGGTCGAGGGCGAACAGCGTGCTGTTGGCTTGCGGGTTCAGCGGGTCTTCGATCGAACGGGCCAGGTCATCGAGGGTTTTCTCGTAACGCTTGAGCGCCTCGGCGGTGGCCGGCTGCTTGGTAGCCAGGTCGGTGGCACTGAAATACTCGCCGTCAATCAGGTAACCGGGGGTACGCACGAACTCCGGTGCCGGCAGTATTTCAAGTTTGAAACGGTCGAGGTACTGGTTGAGCACCGGCTGCGCCTTGGCGTTGCCGATCCACTCACTGGTAGCCAGGCCAGAGCGCCCGCCCATGCCCGGCTTGGCTTCCAGCAGCGTCACCTGCCAGCCTTTGTTCTGCAGCTCGTAGGCGGCCGTCAGGCCCGCCAGGCCGCCACCCACGACGATCGCCGAAGGTGTCTTGTCCTTTGCCAGCGCGGCGCCGCTGGACACACCAATCAATACCAACGCGCACAGGCGCACCCAAGCAGCAGCCATGTCGGCGAACTCCGAGTCAGGGGGTTACAGAAACGTGGAGAGGCAGAAATGCCCCGGGAGAGATGCGTTAAGAATACGTCAGGTCTACCGACCCTGCCAGCGCAGTGACATCAAGTCCTTTTCGCCACTGACATTTTTGCCTGCAGCGTTTCCACGCGGTAGCAAGCGTAGCTGGCAACCCGATGAACAGCGGCGGTTGTCCTGCCCTGCGGCATTGCTTAGGCTTACGCGGTCGAACCAAGCCGCAAAGCCAGGAGAAGTGCCCATGGGCCTCAATGATCAGTGGATGCAACGCGACCTCAAGGTCCTGTGGCACCCCTGCACCCAGATGAAAGACCACGAGAAGCTGCCGCTGATCCCGATCAGGCGCGGCGAAGGCGTGTGGCTGGAAGACTTCGAAGGCAAGCGCTACCTGGATGCGGTGAGCAGCTGGTGGGTCAACGTGCTTGGCCACGCCAACCCGCGTATCAACCAGCGCATCAAGGACCAGGTCGACCAGCTGGAGCACGTGATCCTGGCCGGTTTCAGCCACCAGCCGGTGATCGAGCTGTCCGAGCGCCTTGTAGCCATGACCCCGGCCGGCCTCGACCGGGTGTTCTATGCCGACAACGGTTCGTCGTGTATCGAAGTGGCGCTGAAGATGAGCTTCCACTACTGGCAGAACGTCGGCAAGCCGGGCAAGAAGCGCTTCGTCACCCTGACCAACAGCTACCACGGCGAAACTATCGCCGCCATGTCGGTCGGCGATGTGCCGCTGTTCACCGAAACCTACAAGGCGCTGCTGCTCGACACCCTCAAGGTGCCCAGCCCCGACTGCTACCTGCGCCCCGAAGGCACGAGCTGGGAAGAGCACTCGCGCACCATGTTCCAGGCCATGGAACAGACCTTGGCCGAGCACCACGCCTCGATCAGCGCGGTGATCGTCGAACCGCTGATCCAGGGTGCCGGCGGCATGCGCATGTACCACCCGGTGTACCTCAAGCTGCTGCGCGAGGCCTGCGACCGCTACGACGTGCACCTGATCCACGACGAAATCGCCGTGGGCTTCGGCCGCACCGGCACCATGTTCGCCTGTGAACAGGCCGGCATTCGCCCGGACTTCCTGTGCCTGTCCAAGGCCCTGACCGGCGGTTACCTGCCGCTGGCCGCCTGCCTGACCACCGACAAGGTGTACCAGGCGTTCTACGACGACTACCCGACCCTGCGCGCGTTCCTCCACTCGCACAGCTATACCGGCAACCCGCTGGCCTGCGCCGCGGCGCTGGCGACCCTGGACATCTTCGAGCAGGACAACGTGATCGAGGCCAACAAGGCATTGGCCACCCGCATGGCCAGCGCCACCGCGCACCTGGCCGACCACACGCATGTGGCCGAGATTCGCCAGACCGGCATGGCCCTGGCCATCGAAATGGTCCAGGACAAGGCCGGCAAGGTCGCCTACCCGTGGCAAGAGCGTCGTGGCCTGAAAGTGTTCGAGCATGCCCTGACGCGTGGCGCCCTGCTGCGCCCGCTGGGCAGCGTGGTGTACTTCCTGCCGCCGTATGTGATTACGCCAGATCAGATCGACTTCCTGGCAGAAGTGGCCAGCGAAGGCATCGACATTGCCACCCGCGATAGCGTCAGCGTGGCCGTACCGGCCAACTTCCACCCCGACTTCCGCGACCCGGGCTAAGCCCGGAAGCCCGCCGCGTACTCTGTGGGAGCGGGTTCACCCGCGAATGCAATAGTGGAGTCACCGCCGCATTCGCGGGTGAACCCGCTCCCACAGAGACCACCTTCTCCCTTTAGCTTGAGCTCAACCATGAGACTGTCCCGCTTTTTCATCGACGCCCCCCTGAGCCTTGGCGAGCATGAATTGCCCGAAGCCCAGGCCCACTACATCGGCCGCGTACTACGCATGGCCCCCGGCGACGCCGTGCAGCTGTTCGACGGCAGTGGCCAGGAATACCGCGGCCAGTTGCTCGAAGTGGGCAAGAAAACCGTGCGCGTCAGCCTTGACCAGGCCCTCGCCGGCCAGGCCGATTCACCACTGCACGTGCACCTCGGCCAAGGCCTGTCCCGAGGCGAGCGCATGGACTGGGCGATCCAGAAAGCCACCGAGCTGGGCGCCAACGAAATCACCCCCATCGTCAGCGAACGCTGCGAAGTGCGGCTGAAGGACGAACGCGCCGACAAGCGCCTGGCCCACTGGCGCCAGGTGGCAATCAGCGCCTGCGAACAATGCGGCCGCTCGACCTTGCCGGTCATCCACCCGCCAGTGACCCTGGCCGAGTGGCTGAGCAGTGCCAAGGCCGACCTGAAACTGGTCCTGCACCCGGTGGCCGAACCGCTCACCAGCCATGCCAAGCCGGCCACCCTGGCCTTTCTGATCGGCCCCGAGGGCGGCCTGAGCGAAGCGGAGGTCGAGCAGGCCAAGACTGCCGGTTTCCACGCAGCACGCCTTGGCCCACGCGTGCTGCGCACCGAAACCGCACCGGTGGTTGCATTGTCGGTGGCACAGCAACTGTGGGGTGACTTTTAACTAACGCACGTAGAACGACACCGCCACGAAATGCATGAGGCTGCCGGCGATCACGAACAGGTGCCAGATGCCATGCCAGTGGCGGAAGCGGCTGTCGAAGGCGAAGAAGATGATGCCGACGGTGTAGAACACCCCGCCGGCAGCCAGCCAGGCAAAGCCGGCGCTGCCGAGCGAGTGCAGCAGCGGCTTGACCGCCACCAGCACGATCCAGCCCATCACCGCATAGATGATGATCGACAGGATGCGCGCTTCGGAGCGCGGCTTGATCTCCTGCAACATGCCGATCACCGCTAGCCCCCAGACAACCCCGAACAGGCTCCAGCCCCAGGGCCCGCGCAGACTGACCAGGCAGAACGGCGTGTAGCTGCCCGCGATCAGCAGATAGATCGACAGGTGATCGAGCTTGCGCATGATCACCTTCGCCCGCCCGCGAGTGCTGTGGTACAGGGTAGAAATGCTGTACAGCAACAGCAAGGTGCTGCCGTAGATGGAGAAACTGACGATCTTCCACGGGTCGCCCTGCAGGCCCGCGACCACGATCAGCCAGATGGCACCGATACAGGCCAGGACGGCACCGACCAGGTGGGTCCAGGCGTTGAAGCGTTCACCGTAGTACATGCAAACACAGACCTCCTGAGGTGGGCTGGGTTCCTGCGTCCTTCTGTTCCGGCCTCTTCGCGGGTAAACCGCTCCCACAGGGATCCCACGATACCAGAGGGTGGCGCACTACCTGTGGGAGCGGGTTTACCCGCGAAGAGGCCCTGTGTCTTACATCCTACCCAAGCTCAGGTTGCAATTGCGCGTCACGCACCAGCCGTTCCAGCCCGGCCAGGTCCGGCACCCGCGCTACCTGTTCGCCCACCTGCACCGCCGCCAGTTCCAGGCGACCCAACGCCACGTCCACGTAGTTCAGCTGGCTGTCCAGCTTGCATGAGCGCGGTATGTCCTGCAGCAACAACGCCAGGTAGCGCAGACCGGTATCACCCAAGGCATTGAGCACCACCACGCGTGCCCGCTCGCCGCAGGGTGTCTCGCCACCGCACGCGGCTTCGAAGCCGATCAGCGGCAGGCGCTGCTGGCGCCAGTCGATCCAGCCCAGGTGCCAGGCCGGCTCGCCGCGTTGGCACACCACATTGCGCTGGCCACTCAACTCGGCCACCGCCACGTTGGGCAACACCAGGGTACGGTCACCCAACGGCAGCAAAAGCCCGGTCAGGCTGCTGCGTTGGCCGGCGATCAGTTCAAGCATGGGTCTGGCTCCAGTGGGCAATGCTCTGCAACAGGACCGACTCCTGATACGGCTTGCCCAGGTATTCGTTGACGCCGATGGCCATGGCGCGGTCGCGGTGCTTCTGCCCGGTGCGCGAAGTAATCATTATGATCGGCAAGTCTTTCAGACGCTCGTCACGGCGGATACGTGTGGCCACCTCGAAGCCGTCCATGCGCGGCATCTCGATGTCCAGCAGCAACACATCGGGGCGGTGTTCTTCCAGCAGGGCCATTGCATCGACCCCGTCCTTGGCCGTCAGCACACTCATGCCGTGGCGTTCCAACAGGCGGCTGGTGACCTTGCGCACAGTCACCGAATCGTCCACCACCATTACCAGCAACGCCCGCCGTGGCGCAGGGCCGAACACCTGGCGCCGAGCCGCACCGCCACCCGGCAGGCGCGCCAGGCGCCGCTGCTGGCCACGCAACTGGCCCAGCAGGTCAAGAATCAGTACCACCCGACCATCGCCCAACAGCGTTGCCCCCGACAACCCGGCAACTGCGGCAAACTGCGGCCCCAGGCTCTTCACCACGATCTCGCGGCTGGGCGACAGGCTATCGGCCTGGATGGCGAACGATTGCTCCTGGGAATGCACCAGCAGCACTGGCAGAGGCACGCTCTGCCCGAGCAATGCCGGGCGTGGCATGCCCTGCAGCAGCTCACCCAGGTAGCGCAGCTCGTATTCGTGGCCGGCGTACACATAGCGTGGGGCGTCCAGCTGGTAGCACGCCGCCAGTTCTGCCGGCGGCACGCGGACGATGCCCTCGATGGTGTTCAACGGAATGGCGTACTGCTCTTCACCCAGGTGCACCATCAGCGCACGGTTGACCGACACGGTGAACGGCAGGCGGATCAGGAAGCGCGCCCCCTTGCCTTGGGCCGACTCGATACTCATCGAGCCACCCAGCTGCTTGACCTCCTCGTGCACCACGTCCATGCCCAGGCCACGCCCGGAAATCTGGGTGATCTTCTCGGCAGTGGAAAAGCCCGGGCGCAGAATGAACTGAAGGATCTCGTGATCGCTCAATTGCGCCTGCGGGTCCAGCAGGCCGCGCTTGATGGCCTTGCGGCGCACCGCTTCCAGTGGCACGCCGGCACCGTCGTCGGTCATTTCGATAACGATATCCGCGCCTTCGTGCAGCAGATTCAGGTGAATGGTGCCCTGCTCCGGCTTGCCCGCGGCCAGGCGCATTTCGCGGCTTTCCAGGCCATGGTCGACGGCGTTGCGCAGCATGTGCTCCAGCGGCGCCACCATACGTTCGAGCACGCTGCGGTCGAGTTCACCCTCGGCATTGCCGACCACCAGCTCCACCTGCTTGCCCAGCTCGCTGGCCACCTGCCGTACCACACGCTGCAAGCGCGGCACCAGGCGCTCGAAGGGTACCATCAGAGTAGCGGTCAGGCCTTCCTGCAACTGGCTGTTCACCCGCGCTTGCTGCTGCAGCAGGCTGTGGGCTTCCTGGGCGCGCTGTGCCAGGGTTTCCTTGAGGTCGAGCAAGTCCGAGGCGGACTCGAACAAGGCCCGCGACAGCTGCTGCAGTTGCGAGTGGCGGTCCATTTCCAGCGGGTCGAAGTCGTCATAGGCATCGCCTTCGAACTGCTGCCGGCTGGACATCCGCCCTTGGGTCTCGATATCCAGGCGCAGCAACTGGTCGCGCATGCGCTCGAGGGTGGTTTCCATCTCGTTGAGGGTGAACTGCGCATCGTTCACCTGCTGCTCGATGCGCCCGCGGATGATCGAGTGCTCACCGGCCAGGTTGCCCAGGTCGTCGAGCAGCTCGGCATCGACCTTGACCATATCACCTGGTGCCCGCTCCGGAGCCACCGCCGGCGCCTCACTGGTCGCGGCCTCGACCGGCCCCTGGCCGGCAGCGCTGTCGGCCAGGGCCGAGAAGCTGAAGTTGCGGATGTAGTCGATCAGCGCGGTGGCAGCATGCAGCGGTTGCCCCAGGCGCACGGCATCGAGCATATGCGCCAGGCGGTCATGGCAGTTCTGCAGCAAGGCGAACAGTGGCGCGCTCGGTGGCATACGGCCTGCGGCCAGCAGTTCGTAGAGAAACTCCAGCTCGTGGGCCAGGTCGCCGATCGGCGCAATTTCGACCATGCGCGCCACACCCTTCAGGGTGTGCAGGTCGCGCATCAGGTTGTCCACCTCGACACTGCTGCGCGGGTCAGCCTGCCAGCGCGCCAGGGCAGCGGCGGCACTCTCGACGATGTCCGAGCTTTCTTCGAGGAAGACTTCCAGCAGCTCTTCGCCTGGGCTTTCCGGCTCTTCGACCAGCGGCTCGGCCACAGCTGGCAGCAAAGGGTTGTGCGCAGGCCCGAGGCCAAGGGTATCGGCCAGGTCCATGTCCGGATGCAACGGCGTGACCGTGTCGATGCCCACCAGGCCAGTGGCCTCCGGTGCCAGGGCCTGGCCAAGCAGGTGGCGCAGGCTGTCGACCAGCTCTGGCCTTGGCGGGATGTCCTGCCCGGCCGCCACTTCGTCGAGCATGTCCAGCAGTGCTTCATGGGCCCGCTGCACGTGGGCGAAGAACCGTGCATCGGCGGGCAGGCTGCCCTCCTCCACGGCGCCGTACAAGTCGAGCAAGGCCTCGCACACGTCATCCATCTGCCACAGGTCGGCCAGATGCGCAGCGTGGCCCAGGGTAGTCAGTTCGTCGAGCAGGGTGTCCAGCGCATCGCGCTGGCCGGGCTGTTCCTGCCAGCGCGACAGCAACGACTCGGCATCAAGCAGGATATCCATGGCCTGGGCCAGGAAACTGGCAATCGATTGCGGGTCGCGCTTGCTGCGCCGCCCATGCTGCGGGTCGTCATGCAAGCTGGCCAGGTGCCCGTCAACCGCCTGGCCGACCTGCTCGATCAGTTCCGCGGCGCCGGGGATGGCTGCCAACGGCGTGCTGTCGAGTTGCGCCAGGCCCAGGTGGAACAGCGAGCGCGCAGCTTCCAGCCATTCGATCTCGGCCATTTGCAGGGGCAGTTGGTGGCCCTTGTATTCACGAGCCAGGCGGTCGAAGGCGGTGGCCAGTTCGGCGACCGGCATCACCCCGGCCATGGCGGCACTGCCCTTGAGCGTATGCAGGGCGCGCTGCAGGCCATCGCTGACCTGCGTATCGTGGCCGTCGGCGCCCTGCAGGAAAGCATCCAGGCTGGCCAGGTGGCCCTGCGCCTCGCTGCGGAAAATCTCGAGCAGTTGCGGATCGAGGCCGTCGATGTCGGCCGCCACCGGGGCATCGTTTTCGGCCAGGGCATGCAGGTGCCCGGCCAGTTGCTCGATTTCCGTCAGTTGCGGTAACTGGCCTGCGGCAAAGTCGGCCAGCAGGTCGGGCAGGTAGACGAATACCTGCTGCAGGGCCACCACGCCTTCCGGGCTGAGCACGCTGCGGCCCTCGAGTACCCGGTTCAGCAGGTGTTCTGCGCCCCAGGCCAGCTCGGCCACCGCCTCGGCACGCACCATGCGGCCGCTGCCCTTGAGCGTATGCAAGGCGCGGCGTACTTCTCCCAGTGCCTCGCGCTGCTGGTTGTCGGCACGCCAGCGCAACCAGTGGCGCTCGATTTCCGGCAGCAGTTCACCGGCCTCGTCGAGAAACACTTCACGCAGCTCGTCATCGATGCCATCAGCGCTGCCATCCTGGCCTGCGGTGGCCTCGACCATCGCGCAGTGCACACCCAGTGTCGCCAGGCTGGCGCGCGCCATGTCGATGAAGGGCTGGCCATCCGCCAATGGGTCCGCCACCCGCCATTGCAGGTAGCATTCGGCGGCGCTCAGGGCCTCGGCCAAGTGCGTCAGCTCATCGGCTGGCGGCTCCACCTCCAGGTGCTGCAGCCACCGCTGCACATAGCTGGCGCAACCGGCAAACAGCTCGGCCACGGTCGGCAGCATCAACATCGCCAGTGCACCACGAATCTGCTGCAACAGCCCTGGCAAAGGTTGCAGGCGTTGCCGAGGCCAGCCGGATTCCAGGCAATCGCCGATCAGGTCCTTGGCCTGCTGCAGCACATTCAGCGACTCGTTCAACACCAGCTGGCGGATTTCGGCCAGGTCCGAGCCCGGCAGGCCGCCCTGGCCGTTTTCCTCCAGCGGGCCAACCATGCCATTGAGCGTGGCCTCCACGTACAGCAGGGCCCCCGCTACATCCATCAACACCGCGTCGTCCACGGCCCGCTCGCCTTGGGCCAGGGCCTGCAGCGCCAGCACCTGGTCGATGATCACCCGGCGTGGCTGCTGGAAGCCAAGCACCGCCAGGGTGTCGGCCACGTGGCGCAGCGGTGCCAGCAGGGCATCGAGCTGCTCGCTGTGCTGGCGATCGCCACGCACGAACTGGTCCAGGCGCTCCTTGATGCGCATCAGGTCGTCGCACAGCGCGGTCACCACCGAGCGCAGGGCATCGCGGCCCGGCCCTGCCTGCAGCTGGTCGCGCCAGTTGCCCAGCGACAGGTCGAGGTTGGCCAGGTCGTCGGCACCGGCAAAGCGTTGTGTGGCGCCGCTGATCAGGCTGGCCTGGGCCAACGGCTCCTCGCCACGGCAGGCACGCAGCTGGTTGAGCAGCGGCAGCATCACCAGTGGCAGGTCGTGGCGGGCGCCGCGCAGGCGCTCCAGATACGATGGCAATTGCTCCAGGCCGCGGAACAACGCGCCCAGGCAATCACCGCGGGGGCTGACCTGACCATCGGCCAGGGCCTTGGCGAACAGCTCCAGTTCTTCAGCCAGGCGCGTGGCACCGCGCAGTTCGAGCATGCGCAGGCAGCCGTGCACCTGGTGGAGGTTGTCGACCACGAACGCCATCATCGACAGGTCGCCAGGCTCGCCGGCAAAGCGCTCCAGCGCCTGGCGCGCCTGGCCCAGGCAGTCAAGGATGGCGGCTTTGGTCCAGGCCAGCGCCACGGTGTCGTGGCGCTCGGGGCTTACAGCTGCTACAGCCATGGGCACTCCTCGGCGCTGCTCTTCAGTAGGGCTATTCACTTGGGCTCTGCTGGTGGTGGCAGGGTGAACCCGGACACCGAACGGCGCATCTCGCTGGCCATGCGTGCCAGGTGGCGGATGCTGTCGGCAGTGGCGCCGGAGCCGGCGGAGGTCTGCGCGGTAATCTGCTGGATGACCGCCATGGTGTGGGAGATCTGCCCGGCAGACGAAGTCTGCAGCTGGGCGGCATCGGAGATGCTGTGGATAAGGTCGGCGAGGTTCTGCGATACGCCTTCGATCTCGGCCAGCGCCACCCCGGCATCCTGGGCCAGGCGGGCACCTCGCACCACCTCGGCGGTGGTCTGCTCCATGGATATCACCGCCTCGTTGGTGTCGGCCTGGATGGTGCGCACCAGCGCTTCGATCTGCCGGGTGGCCGAGGACGAGCGTTCGGCCAGGCGCTGCACTTCGTCGGCGACCACGGCGAACCCACGGCCGGCCTCGCCGGCCAGCGAGGCCTGAATCGCCGCGTTGAGGGCGAGGATGTTGGTCTGGTCGGCAATGTCGTCGATCAGGCTGACGATGTCGCCGATTTCCTGGGAAGATTCACCGAGGCGCTTGATCCGTTTGGCGGTGTCCTGGATCTGTTCGCGAATGTTGTCCATGCCGTTGATGGTGTTGTGCACCACCTCGTTGCCCTTGTTGGCGATCGCCACCGAGCGCTCGGCCACCTTGGCCGACTCGTAGGCATGCGCCGAAACCCGGTCGATCGATTCGACCATGTCGCCAACCGCCTCGGAAGCCTCGCTGATCTGCTCGGCCTGGTGCTCCGAGGCCTTGGCCAGCTGGCGTGCGGTGTTCTGTGTGTCCTGCACGGCGGCAGCGACCTGCACGGCACTGTGGTTGATGGTGGCGACCAGGTCGCGCAATTGGTCCACGGAATAGTTGATCGAGTCGGCAATGGCGCCGGTGAAGTCTTCGGTCACCGATACGGTCACGGTCAGGTCGCCGTCAGCCAGCTCTTCGATTTCGTCGAGCAGGCGCATGATCGCCTGCTGGTTGCGTTCGTTCTTTTCCGCCGTCTCACGCAGCTGGCGGTTGGTGGTGCGTACCATGACCAGGCCGATGAGGATGATCGAAGCCAGCGCCAGAAGGCCCAGGACATAGCCGCCGACGGTGTCGAGCGTGCGCCCGCCAGCCAGGTTCTCGAAACCGTTGGCCAGGTGCGAGGCCTCGTCGAGCAGGGTTTGCGACAGGCTGAAGATGTTGCCCGCAGCCTCGCGCACGCGGAACAGTTCCGGCGAGGTTTCGAGGATTTCATCCACCGAGCCGGCAACGAACTGGAACAGCTCGGCAATTTCAGCCAGGCGCGCACGGGCATCGGCGTCCTCGACACGGGTCACCTGGATCGCCGCGTTGCCACTGAGCATGCCCTCGAGCACCTGGCCGAAGCGCCCGGCATCGCGGCCGAAGGCATCCGCCGCCTGGGCCGCGGCATCGTCACCGGCCAGCACGGTGTTGACCGAGCCGAGAATGCGTTCGGCCAGCAGCAACTGGCGCTGGGCCACCGCCACCTGGCTGGCCGGGGCGCCACTCTGCAGCAGGATTTCGACCACTTTCTCGTATTCCACCTGCAACTGCGGCACGGTCTCGGCCAGGGTCGCCGCCACCTGGTGCAGCGACAGCACGGTCTGCTCGCTGGCCAGGATGGTGTCGGTGTTCTTGCGCAGGTTTTCCCAGTCGCGGCGTACCGCTTCCATCTCGTCACGCACCATGGGCGGCGCAGGTGGCAGGCCGGTGGACTTGTCACCTTCACGCAAGTAGCCCCAGCGCCGTTCGAAATCGTTGCGCGCGTCCGACAGCAGCTTGAAGGCCAGGGCCTTGCCGGTGGCGGCTTCGGTGGCGTTCTTGGCGATGCGCTGCGACAGCACCCGCAGTTCGCCGGCGTGGCCGATGTACTGCTTGTCGTAGTTGGACTGGGTGTTCAGGTAGGCAAAGTTGGCGAACAGCAGAATGATCGACAGGATCAGGATCAGGAACAGCACGGTGATCTGCGCGATGCTGCGGGTACGTGGGGTCACGGTGGTGACGGGGGTGGCAGGCTTGTTCACGTTCGCAGGTCCTATAACGCCACATCGAGAAAGCCCGGCGCCTGGGCCAGGGCGAAGGGGCTGAAGATCGCCCAGTTGCGTTCACGCGGGAAATGCCCCTGCACGAAAGGTGCAGCCGCGCGGATCAGGGGCTGTGGCGGCGACAGTTGCAGGCTGTCGAGGGCAAAGTGCTGCAGGCCCAGCACCTCGTCCACCAGCAGGCCGACGAACAGGTCCTCGTGATCCAGCACCAGCACCCGCCGCTGCTTGCCCGGGGCGGCGTGGCCCAGGCCGAAGAAACTGCTCAGGTCCATCACCGGTAACAGCCGCCCGCGCAGGTTGGCTACCCCGCACACCCACGGCTGCACGCCGGGGACGCGGCTGCTGCGCGGTTCGCGCAGCACCTCGGCAACCTCGCCCATGGGCGCGACGAACCATTGCCCGGCTATGCGGAAGCCGATGCCGCTCCACTGTTGCAGGCGGTTGTCCTGCGGTGGCTGGTCGGCGACCAGCAGGCGGCAGCGCCGGTCGATGTCCAGCAACAACTCGAAGGCGGTCAGCGACGCGCCCTGCGGGCGGGTGGTCAAGCCCCGAGCACTTCTTTGAGCTTGGCGATCAGCGCGTCCTCTTCCACCGGCTTGGTCAGGAAGTCACGAGCGCCCTGGCGCGTGGCCCAGATACGGTCGGTTTCCTGGTCCTTGGTGGTGACCACGATCACCGGGATGGTGCTGGTTTCCGGGTCCTTGCTGAGCTGACGGGTTGCCTGGAAGCCGTTCATGCCGGGCATCACGATGTCCATCAACACCGCGTCGGGCTTGTCCTGCCGTGCCAAGGCCACGCCATCGGCACCGTTGTTGGCCTTGAGCACCTGGTAGCCGTGCTTTTCCAGCCATTCGGTCAATCGGTACATCTCTGTCGGCGAGTCGTCGACAATCAGAACTCGGGCCATGCTGGTTCCCCATCAGGAAAGAAAGACCGTGCCATGGCGGGGCGCGGTCAGGGTGCGTGTTGTTGGGCTGCGGCAAAACCGGGCACGTGGGCGCGGATCGCGTCGAGCAGTTCTTCCTTGCTGAACGGTTTGGTCAGGAACTGGTCGGAGCCGACCACCCGGCCGCGGGCCTTGTCGAACAGGCCGTCACGTGACGAAAGCAGAATGACCGGGGTGTCCTTGAAGGCACTGTTGTGCTTGATCACCGCGCAGGTCTGGTAGCCGTCCAGGCGCGGCATCAACACATCGACGAAGATGATGCTGGGCTGGTGGTCGACGATCTTGGCCAGCGCATCGAAGCCATCGCTGGCGGTGATCACCTCGCAGCCCGCTTCACCGAGCAACATCTGTGCGGTGCGGCGGATCGTGCGCGAGTCGTCGATCACCATCACCTTCAGGGGTTGTTCCATCACTTGGGCTACCGTCGCTGCTTATGCCGAATTCCTGGAGCTGCTGCGCAGCCCCAAAGGCCTGTTGTATAGCGCTATGACTGGCATTTTTAGCACACTCCGGGTGGCCGTTCCATCTGCGGCGCCCCTTGACCGGCGGCGTTCACGGCGCCACCCTGAGCCACTTTTCTTTCGATCCATCGCGGCCACGTGCCGCCAAGAGGAACCACCCCATGAGCGTTCGCCTCGGCATTGTCATGGACCCCATCGCGTCCATCTCCTACAAGAAGGACAGCTCGCTGGCCATGCTGCTGGCCGCCCAGGCACGCGGCTGGAGCCTGTTCTACATGGAACAGCGCGATATGTACCTGGGCGCCGGCCAGGCCCGTGCGCAGATGCGCCCGCTGAAAGTGTTCGCCGACCCGGCCCGCTGGTTCGAGCTGGGCGAGGAGCAGGACAGCGCGCTGGCCGAGCTGGACGTGATCCTGATGCGCAAGGACCCGCCCTTCGACATGGAGTTCGTCTACAGCACCTACCTGCTGGAGCAGGCCGAGCGCGAAGGCGTGCTGGTGGTCAACCGCCCGCAGAGCCTGCGCGACTGTAACGAAAAACTGTTCGCCACCCAGTTCCCGCAGTGCATGGCGCCTACCCTGGTCAGCCGCCGTGTCGACATCCTGCGCGAGTTCGCCGACAGCCGTGGTGACGTAATCCTCAAGCCGCTGGACGGCATGGGCGGCGCCTCGGTGTTCCGCCACCGCAAGGACGACCCGAACCTGTCGGTGATCCTGGAAACCCTGACCCAGCACGGCAACCAGCAGATCATGGCGCAGGCCTACCTGCCGCAGATCGTCGACGGCGACAAACGCATCCTGATGATCGACGGCGAGCCGGTGGACTACTGCCTGGCGCGTATCCCGGCCAGCGGCGAGACCCGTGGCAACCTGGCCGCCGGCGGCCGTGGCGAAGCACGCCCGCTGACCGACCGCGACCGCTGGATCGCCGCCCAGGTCGGCCCGACCCTGCGCGAGAAGGGCCTGATGTTCGTGGGCCTGGACGTGATCGGCGACTACCTCACCGAAATCAACGTCACCAGCCCCACCTGCATCCGCGAGATCGATGCCGCCTACAACACCGATATCGGCGGGCAATTGATGGATGCCATTGATCGCCAGCTGAAGGCGCGCTGACCGCCGACGCACGGCAACAACCCAGAGTGGGGTATGATGCGGGTCCTTTTAGCCTGGCCTGCTGCCCCGCCCTGCGGTTGCTGGAAACCCGATGACGCTGCCCGCTGACATCCCCGCCGACCTGCTGCCCCCCCGTGTTCGCCCGGTGGACCGGCTCGGCTTTACCCTGTTCCTGGCTGCCCTGGTGCACCTGGCGCTGATCCTCGGCGTCGGCTTCAGCGTGGTCAAGCCTGCCGAAATCCGCCACACCATGGACATCACCCTGGCCACCTTCAAGAGCGAGAAACCGCCGGAGAAAGCCGATTTCCAGGCCCAGGACAACCAGCAGGGCAGCGGCACCCTGGACAAGAAAGCGGTACCCAAGACCACCGAACTGGCACCGTTCCAGGACAGCAAGATCAACAAGATCACCCCGCCACCCGCCGCGAAGCCCGAGGTGGTACCGCCCCCTGTCCCGCAGAAGTCGGCGGTAGTGACCACGGCGCCCAAGCCGCAGAAGGTCGAGCCCAAACCCAGGGAAAGCAAACCGCAGCCCAAGCCGGCAGCCCCGGCACCGGACTTCGACAGCTCACAGTTGTCCAGCCAGATCGCCAGCCTGGAGGCGGAGCTGTCCAACGAGCAGCAGATGTACGCCAAGCGCCCGCGCATCCACCGGCTCAATGCCGCCTCGACCATGCGCGACAAGGGGGCCTGGTACAAGGAAGAGTGGCGCAAGAAGGTCGAGCGGGTGGGCAACCTGAACTACCCCGATGAAGCGCGCCGGCAACAGATCTACGGCAACCTGCGCATGATGGTGTCGATCAACCGCGATGGCTCGTTGTACGAGGTACTGGTGCTGGAGTCGTCCGGGCAACCGGTGCTTGACCAGGCGGCGCAGCGCATCGTGCGGCTGGCGGCGCCGTTTGCGCCGTTTACCGGGGACCTGGCCGAGTTTGACCGGCTGGAGATCATCCGCACCTGGCGCTTTGCCCGTGGGGACCGTTTGTCCAGTAACTGACCTGCGGCATTACGCGGTCCCTGTGGGAGCAGGTTTACCCGCGAAAGCGTCCGACTAAGCGACATCATTGCCTGATCTGGCGCATTCGCGGGTAAACCCGCTCCCACAGGGAACGCGCAAGCCTCGTTACGCACCTTGTCAGCCTCGCCACCTGGCGCCACACTATCCCCCATGAAAACCCTCACGCCGAGCTACCTCAAGCATCAGTTCCTGATCGCCATGCCACACATGGCCGATCCGAACTTCGCCCAGACCCTCACGTACATCGTCGAGCACAACGCCCATGGCGCCATGGGCCTGGTGGTCAACCGGCCGCAGGAGCTGAACCTGGCCGACATCCTCGAGCAGCTGCGCCCGGACGAAATGCCACCGGCCAGCACCTTGCAGGTGCCGATCTACCAAGGTGGCCCGGTACAGACCGACCGTGGCTTCGTGCTGCACAGCAGCGAATGCAGTTTCCAGGCCACCGTGGCGCTGGATGGGCTGTCGCTGACCACCTCGCAGGATATATTGCTTGCCATCGCCGCCGGGGTAGGCCCGAAACAGAGCCTGATCACCCTGGGCTATGCCGGCTGGGAAGCGGGCCAACTGGAAGCGGAGCTTGCCGACAACGCCTGGCTCAACTGCCCGTTCGACCCGGAAATCATCTTCGGCCTGACCAGCGACCTGCGCCTGGAAGCCGCCGCCGCCAGCCTGGGGATCAACCTGAACCTGCTGACCAGCCAGGCGGGCCACGCCTGATGGCCGAACTGCACCCGGAATTGCGTCTGCTGCTGGGCTTCGACTACGGCAGCAAACAGATCGGCGTAGCCGTCGGCCAGGTGGTTACCGGCCAGGCCCGCGAGCTTTGCACCCTGAAGGCACAGAACGGCGTGCCGGACTGGGCCCAAGTGGAAAAGCTGATTGCCGAATGGAAGCCCGACGCCATCGTCGTCGGCCTGCCGCTGAACATGGACGGCACCCCCAGCGAAATGAGCGCCCGCGCAGAAAAGTTCGCCCGCCGCCTGAACGGCCGCTTCAACCTGCCCGTGCACACCCACGACGAACGCCTGACCACCTTCGAGGCCAAGGGCGAGCGCATGGCCCGTGGCGGCCAGCGCGGCAGCTACCGCGACAACCCGGTCGATGCCATCGCCGCCGCCCTGTTGCTGCAAGGCTGGCTGGAGGCCAATACCTGATCATCTTTGCCGCCGGCCCCGCCCGGCGCACCCTTCCGAGGAGCCCGCAATGAGCCTACCCAATCCCGCCGACCTGATTCGGCAGATGGCTGTCGACCTTCGTGCCCACCTGGCGCGCCGGGCAATTAACGAACCGCGCTACATCGGCATCCGCACCGGCGGCGTCTGGGTTGCCCAGGCCCTGCAGGAAGCCATGGGCGACACCAGCCCCATGGGCACTCTGGACGTGTCGTTCTATCGCGACGACTTCAGCCAGAACGGCCTGCACCCGCAAGTGCGCCCGTCCGAACTGCCGTTCGAGGTCGAGGGCCAGCACCTGGTGCTGGTGGATGACGTGCTGATGAGCGGCCGCACGGTACGCGCCGCGCTCAACGAACTGTTCGATTATGGCCGCCCGGCCAGCGTCACCCTGGTCTGCTTGCTGGACCTGGATGCCGGCGAACTGCCAATCCGCCCGAATGTACTCGGCGCCACCCTGTCGCTGCCCCCCCATGAACGGGTAAAATTGACCGGACCCGCACCGCTCGCCCTCGAGCGCCAGGACCTCGCCTCCGCTTCCGCCCTTTAAGAGTCCCCCGCGATGACGCCAATCGACGCCAAGCGCCCGCTGCAGCTCAATGATCAGGGCCAGCTGCGCCACTTCCTCTCGCTCGACGGTTTGCCCCGCGAACTGCTCACCGAGATCCTCGACACCGCCGACTCCTTCCTGGAAGTCGGTGCCCGGGCCGTGAAGAAGGTCCCGTTGCTGCGCGGCAAGACTGTGTGCAACGTGTTCTTCGAGAACTCCACCCGTACCCGTACCACGTTCGAACTGGCGGCCCAACGCCTGTCGGCCGACGTGATCAGCCTGAACGTGTCGACCTCCTCGACCAGCAAGGGCGAAACCCTGTTCGATACCCTGCGCAACCTCGAAGCCATGGCCGCCGACATGTTCGTGGTGCGCCACTCCGACTCCGGGGCTGCGCACTTCATCGCCGAGCATGTGTGCCCGGAAGTTGCCGTGATCAACGGCGGTGACGGCCGCCACGCGCACCCGACCCAGGGCATGCTCGACATGCTCACCATCCGCCGCCACAAGGGCAGCTTCGAGAACCTGTCGGTGGCCATCGTCGGCGACATCCTGCACTCGCGCGTGGCCCGCTCCGACATGCTGGCGCTCAAAGCGCTGGGCTGCCCGGACATCCGCGTGATCGGCCCGAAAACCCTGATCCCGATCGGTATCGAGCAGTACGGCGTGAAGGTCTACACGGACCTCGCCGAAGGCCTGAAGGACGTCGACGTGGTGATCATGCTGCGCCTGCAGCGTGAGCGCATGGCCGGCGGCCTGCTGCCCAGCGAAGGCGAGTTCTACCGCCTGTTCGGCCTGACCACCGCGCGCCTGGCCGGCGCCAAGCCCGACGCCATCGTCATGCACCCGGGCCCGATCAACCGTGGCGTGGAAATCGAGTCGGCGGTGGCCGACGGCAAGCACTCGGTGATCCTCAACCAGGTCACCTACGGCATCGCCGTGCGCATGGCCGTGCTGTCCATGGCCATGAGCGGGCAGAACGTGCAACGTCAATTCGACCAGGAGAACGCCCAGTGACCATCAGTATTCTCGGCGCCCGGGTCATCGACCCGAACAGCGGCCTGGACCAGGTCACCGACCTGCACTTGGACGGCGGCCGCATTGCCGCCATCGGTGCAGCCCCGGCCGGCTTCAGCGCCAGCCGCACGATCCAGGCTGATGGCCTGGTCGCCGCACCCGGCCTGGTCGACCTCGGCGTGTCCCTGCGCGAGCCGGGCTACAGCCGCAAAGGCAACATCGCCAGTGAAACCCGCGCCGCCGTCGCCGGCGGTGTCACCAGCCTGTGCTGCCCGCCGCAGACCAAGCCGGTGCTGGACACCTCGGCCGTGGCCGAGCTTATCCTTGACCGCGCCCGCGAGGCCGCCAACAGCAAGGTCTACCCGATCGGCGCCCTGACCAAGGGCCTGGAAGGCGAGCAACTGGCCGAGCTGGTGGCACTGCGCGACACCGGCTGCGTGGCCTTCGGCAATGGCCTGAAGGAAATCCCCAACAACCGTACCCTGGCCCGCGCCCTGGAATACGCCGCCACCTTCGACCTGACCGTGGTGTTCCATTCCCAGGACCGCGACCTGGCCCAAGGCGGCCTGGCTCACGAAGGTGCCATGGCCAGCTTCCTCGGCCTGCCGGGCATTCCGGAAACCGCCGAGACCGTGGCCCTGGCGCGCAATCTGCTGCTGGTGGAACAGACCGGCGTGCGTGCTCACTTCACCCAGATCACCAGCGCCCGTGGCGCGCGGCTGATCGAGCAGGCCCAGCAGCTTGGCCTGCCGGTGACCGCCGATGTGGCGCTGTACCAACTGATCCTTACCGACGAGTCGCTGCGTGAGTTCTCCAGCCTGTACCACGTGCAGCCACCGCTGCGCACCGCCGCCGACCGTGACGGCCTGCGTGCGGCGGTGAAGTCGGGCGTGATCCAGGCGATCTCCAGCCATCACCAGCCACACGAGCGCGACGCCAAGCTGGCCCCGTTCGGCGCCACCGAGCCGGGCATCAGCAGTGTCGAACTACTGTTGCCGCTGGCCATGACCCTGGTGCAGGACGGCCTGCTCGACCTGCCAACCTTGCTAGCCCGCCTGAGCAGCGGCCCGGCGGTGGCCCTGCGCCTGCCGGCCGGCGAGCTGAAAGTGGGAGGCGCGGCCGACCTGGTGCTGTTCGACCCGCAAGCCTCGACCGTGGCCGGCGAGCAGTGGTTCTCCCGCGGTGAGAACTGCCCGTTCATCGGCCACTGCCTGCCGGGTGCGGTGCGTTATACCTTGGTCGATGGGCATGTCTGCCACGAGGCCTGAGTGAAGCTCTTCGCGGGCACGCCCGCTCCCACAGGATGGACTGCCCCCGAAAAGTTGGACAGTTTTAGCCAGTGGCCTGAGTCCTGTAGCTGACAGGGCTCAGGCCATTGAGTTTCAGCCTGATGCGGTCATGGTTGTAGTAATGGATGTACTCCTCCAGGCCCGCCTTCAGCTGTTCGACGCTTTCAAAGCGCTTCAGGTAGAAGAACTCTGACTTCAGTGTGCCGAAGAAGCTTTCCATCGCTGCATTATCCAGACAATTGCCCTTGCGAGACATGCTCTGCTTCACACCGCGCGCTGCGAGCTTATGGCGGTATTGGGGCTGCTGGTAATGCCATCCTTGGTCTGAGTGGATCACTAGCTTGGGCTTTTCACCCAACCCATCGAGCGCCTTTTCCAGCATGTTCCCGACCAAGCCATAAGTAGGCCGGCAAGCTGTTTCATAGGCGATGATCTCACCGTTGTACAAGTCCATCACGGGCGACAGGTAGAGCTTTTGTTGGGCCACTTTGAACTCAGTGACATCGGTCACCCACTTCTGGTTGGGGCGTTGCGCGACGAAATTACGCTCCAGCAAATTCATTGCCACCTTGCCGACAATGCCGCGATAGGATCGATACTTCTTCGGGCGTACAACGGACTGCAAACCAAGCTCAGCCATCAACCGTTCAATGACCTTCTTGTTGACCAAGGTCCCCTGATTCCTGATGGCAAGGGCAATGCGGCGGTAGCCATACAGCCCTTTCTCCTCGTGATAGACACGCTGCACCAACTCCTTGAGCGAGGCGTGCCTGTCCGGCTTTTGCTGGCACTTGATCTGGTAATAAAAGGTACTGCGTGCCAACCCCACCATCTGCAAGAGGTCAGGCAGCGGATATTTATGTCTGAATTTACAGACGATCAGGGCTTTTTCGTCCGTGTTCGCTCCTTCTCCTCTCGCAGAGCCTTTAACTCCTTTAGGACATCATTCTCCATGCGCAGATACTCGAGCTCGCTCAACAACTGCTCACGAGATTTCTCTGCGTCATTGGTATCTGTCGGCTTGATGGGCTTAATTTTCTTCGGCACGGCTGATTTTCTTTGTTTGGCGAGAGTGGCTTCAGGACTGCCACTGTAGTGCTGCCGCAGCCAAATGCCTATCTGTGAGGACTGTCCAAGGTCAAAGTGCGCCGCTGTTTGGCGCAGGGACAGGCGATGCTCAAGCATGTACTTGAGCACCCGCCGCTTGAATTCCTCGGTGTAGCGGCGACCATGCGAGCGAGGGCCGAGGCTGGCATCGACTTGGTAGCCAGCAACCCAGCGCCGAAGCAGGCTGAAATCGATGCCAAAGTGTTGTGCCACCTTGCGAAAGCCCCGGCTGCCCTCTAGGTAAGCGGTGATAGCCGTGAGCTTGAACTGCTCTGTGTATTTACCCATAGATCCCCCAAGGGTTGGATTGGTGTCCAACTTCTTGGGGGCAGTCCAGGATCACCACTATTCCAAGGCATGTGGTAATCCTGTGGGAGCGGGCGTGCCCGCGAATGCCCTTGCAGGGTTCCCCCTGTCATGCGCGACCATTCATCCCCCACGGTTGAAATCCTTCCCCCCACCCCCATATGAGTCTGCATCAGGCACTTTCGCCCCGCTGCGTGGAGACTCTCCCCTTGACCACCATCGTTTCTGTCCGCCGTAACGGCAAAGTCGTCATGGGCGGCGACGGCCAGGTATCCCTCGGCAACACCGTGATGAAAGGCAACGCCAAGAAGGTGCGCCGCCTGTACCACGGCCAGGTCATCGCGGGCTTCGCCGGCGCCACCGCCGATGCGTTCACCCTTTTCGAGCGCTTTGAAGGCCAGCTTGAAAAACATCAGGGCCACCTGGTCCGCGCCGCCGTCGAGCTGGCCAAGGAATGGCGTACCGACCGTTCCCTGAGCCGCCTGGAAGCCATGCTGGCCGTGGCCAACAAGGACGCCTCCCTGATCATCACCGGCAACGGCGATGTGGTCGAACCCGAAGACGGTCTGATCGCCATGGGTTCCGGCGGCGCCTACGCCCAGGCCGCAGCACGCGCCCTGCTGAACAAGACCGACCTCTCGGCCCGTGAAATCGCCGAGACCGCCCTGAACATCGCCGGCGACATCTGCGTGTTCACCAACCACAACCTGACCATCGAGGAGCAGGACCTGGCCGACTGATCAGCTGTTCTGGCGCTCCATCCCGGTGATGGGGCTTTTCCACGCTGAATCATTCTGCCCGAGGACCCTATTGATCATGTCCATGACCCCCCGCGAGATCGTCCACGAACTCAACCGCCACATCATCGGCCAGGACGACGCCAAGCGCGCCGTGGCAATCGCCCTGCGCAACCGCTGGCGGCGCATGCAGCTCCCCGCCGAGCTGCGCGCCGAAGTGACCCCGAAGAACATCCTGATGATCGGCCCAACCGGCGTCGGCAAGACCGAAATCGCCCGCCGCCTGGCCAAGCTGGCCAACGCGCCGTTCCTCAAGGTCGAAGCCACCAAGTTCACCGAAGTGGGCTACGTGGGCCGCGACGTCGAGTCGATCATCCGCGACCTGGCCGATGCCGCGCTGAAGATGCTGCGTGAGCAAGAGATCATCCGCGTGCGCCACCGCGCCGAAGACGCCGCCGAAGACCGCATCCTCGATGCCCTGCTGCCGCAGGCGCGGGTCAGCAGCTTCGCCGAAGAAGCCGCGCAGACCAGCACCGATTCCAACACCCGCCAGCTGTTCCGCAAGCGCCTGCGCGAAGGCCAGCTGGACGACAAGGAAATCGAGATCGAAGTGGCCGATGCCGTGGGCGTCGAAATTGCCGCGCCGCCCGGCATGGAAGAAATGACCAACCAGCTGCAGAGCCTGTTCGCCAACATGGGCAAAGGCAAGCGCAAGGCGCGCAAGCTGAAGGTCAAAGAGGCGCTGAAGATGGTTCGCGATGAAGAAGCGAGCCGCCTGGTCAACGAGGAAGAACTCAAGGCCAAGGCCCTGGAAGCTGTCGAGCAGCACGGCATCGTGTTCATCGACGAAATCGACAAGGTTGCCAAGCGCGGCAACGTTGGCGGCGCCGACGTGTCCCGTGAAGGCGTGCAGCGCGACCTGCTGCCGCTGATTGAAGGCTGCACCGTCAACACCAAGCTGGGCATGGTCAAGACCGACCACATCCTGTTCATTGCCTCGGGTGCGTTCCACCTGAGCAAGCCGAGCGACCTGGTGCCCGAACTGCAAGGCCGCCTGCCGATCCGTGTGGAGCTCAAGGCCCTGACCCCTGAAGACTTCGAGCGCATCCTGCAGGAGCCGCACGCGTCGCTGACCGAACAGTACCAGGCCCTGCTCAAGACCGAAGGCCTGAATATCGAGTTCCTCGCCGACGGTATCAAGCGCCTGGCCGAGATTGCCTACCAGGTGAACGAGAAGACCGAGAACATCGGTGCCCGCCGCCTGCACACCCTGCTCGAGCGTTTGCTCGAAGAGGTGTCGTTCAGCGCTGGCGACCTGGCCAGCACCCATGACGAAGCGCCGATCCAGATCGACGCGGCGTACGTGAACAGCCACCTGGGTGAGCTGGCGCAGAACGAAGACCTGTCGCGTTACATCCTGTAAGACCGCAGGGGGCCGCCTTGCGGCCCATCGCGACGCAAGGCCGCTCCCACAGGTAGGGCGTTGCCCTCCAATGCAGCGCTGAACTTGTGGGAGCGGCCTTGTGTCGCGAAAGGGCTGCGCAGCAGCCCCAATGTCCCTTGAATCCCTCCTCCATAAGCTGGAAGCTTGCACCATCAGCTCCCGAGAGATTCCAGCCATGGCCCGCCTGCCCACCGCCATCAACCTGCACAAAGCCTCGAAAACCCTCAGCCTCACCTACGCCCCCGGCGAGGTCTACCACCTGCCCGCCGAATTCCTGCGCGTGCACTCCCCCTCCGCCGAGGTCCAGGGCCACGGCAACCCCATCCTGCAGTTCGGCAAGATCAACGTCGGCCTCAGCGGGCTGGAACCTGCCGGGCAATACGCACTGAAACTGACCTTCGACGACGGCCATGACAGCGGCCTGTTCACCTGGGAATACCTCGAGCAGCTGTGCCTGCGCCAGGAACAGCTGTGGGCCGAGTACCTCGACGAACTGCACAAGGCCGGGAAATCCCGCGACCCCGCCGAGTCGGTGGTCAAACTCATGCTCTAGCGCAAGGCCTTCAGGATTTAGAGCGCATTTTCTAAATTCATTTGTTTGAATACCTTACAGACAGCCCAGTGACGGGCTGTCTTGCGCATTACATGAAAGTCGGGTAACCAATGGGGGGTGGCAAGTTCCCTGCATCAAACTGCAGATAGCCAGAACCCTCGCAGCACCGCTGTTCCTTATCACTGGTCACCCGAGTAGCAGTACCGGGCTCAGAACTGTGCACCCGCCACAGAAACCGGTACTCGTCTCAGGACAACGGAGCGTCGTAGATGAGTAACAAGAACAACGATGAGCTGCAGCGGCAGGCCTCGGAAAACACCCTGGGGCTGAACCCGGTCATCGGTATCCGTCGCAAGGACCTGTTGAGCTCGGCACGCACCGTGCTGCGCCAGGCCGTGCGCCAACCGCTGCACAGCGCCAAGCATGTGGCCCACTTTGGCCTGGAGCTGAAGAACGTGCTGCTGGGCAAATCCAGCCTTGCCCCGGAAAGCGACGACCGTCGCTTCAATGACCCGGCATGGAGCAACAACCCACTTTACCGCCGCTACCTGCAAACCTATCTGGCCTGGCGCAAGGAACTGCAGGACTGGATCGGCAGCAGTGACCTTTCGCCCCAGGACATCAGCCGTGGCCAGTTCGTCATCAACCTGATGACCGAAGCCATGGCGCCGACCAACACCCTGTCCAACCCGGCAGCGGTCAAACGCTTTTTCGAAACAGGCGGCAAGAGCCTGCTCGATGGCCTGTCCAACCTGGCCAAGGACCTGGTCAACAACGGCGGCATGCCCAGCCAGGTGAACATGGACGCCTTCGAGGTGGGCAAGAACCTGGGCACCAGTGAAGGCGCCGTGGTGTACCGCAACGATGTGCTGGAGCTGATCCAGTACAGCCCCATCACCGAGCAGGTGCATGCCCGCCCGCTACTGGTGGTGCCGCCGCAAATCAACAAGTTCTACGTATTCGACCTGAGCCCGGAAAAGAGCCTGGCGCGCTACTGCCTGCGCTCACAGCAGCAGACCTTCATCATCAGCTGGCGCAACCCGACCAAAGCCCAGCGCGAATGGGGCCTGTCCACCTATATCGATGCGCTCAAGGAGGCGGTCGACGCGGTGCTGGCGATTACCGGCAGCAAGGACCTGAACATGCTCGGTGCCTGCTCCGGCGGCATCACCTGCACGGCATTGGTCGGCCACTATGCCGCGCTAGGCGAGAACAAGGTCAATGCCCTGACCCTGCTGGTCAGCGTGCTGGACACCACCATGGACAACCAGGTCGCCCTGTTCGTCGACGAGCAGACCCTGGAGGCCGCCAAGCGCCACTCCTACCAGGCCGGCGTGCTCGAAGGCAGCGAGATGGCCAAGGTGTTCGCCTGGATGCGCCCCAACGACCTGATCTGGAACTACTGGGTCAACAACTACCTGCTCGGCAACGAGCCGCCGGTGTTCGACATCCTGTTCTGGAACAACGACACCACGCGCCTGCCGGCCGCCTTCCACGGCGACCTGATCGAAATGTTCAAGAGCAACCCGCTGACGCGCCCGGACGCCCTGGAGGTTTGCGGCACCCCGATCGACCTGAAACAGGTCAAATGCGACATCTACAGCCTTGCCGGCACCAACGACCACATCACCCCGTGGCAGTCGTGCTACCGCTCGGCGCACCTGTTCGGCGGCAAGATCGAGTTCGTGCTGTCCAACAGCGGCCATATCCAGAGCATCCTCAACCCGCCAGGCAACCCCAAGGCGCGCTTCATGACCGGTGCCGATCGCCCGGGTGACCCGGTGGCCTGGCAAGAAAACGCTACCAAGCATGCGGACTCCTGGTGGCTGCACTGGCAAAGCTGGCTGGGCGAACGTGCCGGCGAGCTGAAAAAGGCACCGACCCGCCTGGGCAACCGTGCCTATGCCGCTGGCGAGGCATCCCCGGGCACCTACGTTCACGAGCGTTGAGCTGCAGCGCCGTGGCCCCTGCGGGGCGCCACGGTGTTCATTTCACCCCATGAGTCACGCGCATGCCGCAACCCTATATCTTCAGGACCGTCGAGCTGGACAACCAGTCCATCCGCACCGCCGTCCGCCCGGGCAAGTCGCATCTGACGCCGCTGCTGATCTTCAACGGCATCGGCGCCAACCTGGAGCTGGTGTTTCCGTTCATCGAGGCGCTGGACCCGGACCTGGAAGTCATCGCCTTTGACGTGCCCGGGGTCGGCGGCTCGTCCACGCCGCGCCACCCTTACCGCTTCCCCGGGTTGGCCAAGCTGACGGCACGCATGCTCGACTACCTCGACTACGGCCAGGTCAATGCCATCGGCGTGTCGTGGGGCGGCGCCCTGGCCCAGCAGTTCGCCCACGACTACCCCGAGCGCTGCAAGAAGCTGGTGCTGGCCGCCACTGCCGCCGGTGCGGTGATGGTGCCGGGCAAGCCCAAGGTGCTGTGGATGATGGCCAGCCCGCGGCGCTACGTGCAGCCGTCGCATGTCATCCGCATTGCGCCGACGATCTATGGCGGCGGCTTCCGGCGTGACCCGGACCTGGCCATGCAGCACGCCGCCAAGGTGCGATCCGGCGGCAAGATGGGCTATTACTGGCAGCTGTTCGCCGGGCTTGGCTGGACCAGCATCCATTGGCTGCACAAGATCCAGCAGCCGACCCTGGTGCTGGCAGGCGACGACGACCCGTTGATCCCGCTGATCAACATGCGCCTGCTGGCCTGGCGAATTCCCAATGCCCAGCTACACATTATCGACGACGGCCATCTGTTCCTGATCACCCGGGCCGAGGCCGTCGCCCCGATCATCATGAAGTTCCTTCAGCAAGAGCGTCAGCGCGCTGTCATGCACCCTCGCCCGGTTTCGGGTGTGTGAAGGCGATTTGGGACCCTGTGGGAGCGGGTTCACCCGCGAAGAATCCAACTCGGTGTATGGCACCGGCTTCGCCGGTGTTCGCGGGTGAACCCGCTCCCACAGAGACCCTGCTAAATCAGTGAATATGTTTAGTCATGAGGCACCAGGTCAGGACGAGGGAGTGTTGCCATGAAAGACAAAACGGCCAAAGGAACGACAACGCTTCCCGCCACCAGCATGAACGTGCAGAACGCCATCCTCGGACTGCGCGGCCGTGACCTGATTTCCACGCTGCGCAATGTCAGCCGCCAAAGCCTGCGTCATCCGCTGCACACCGCGCATCACCTGTTGGCCCTGGGTGGTCAGCTGGGCAGGGTGATGCTGGGTGACACACCGTTTCAGCCGAACCCGCGGGATCCGCGCTTCAGCGACCCGACATGGAGCCAGAACCCGTTCTACCGGCGCGGCCTGCAAGCCTACCTGGCCTGGCAGAAGCAGACCCGCCTGTGGATCGAGGAAAGCCACCTGGACGATGATGACCGGGCCCGTGCGCACTTCCTGTTCAACCTGATCAACGATGCACTGGCGCCGAGCAACTCGCTGCTCAACCCGCTGGCGGTCAAGGAACTGTTCAACAGCGGTGGCCAGAGCCTGGTGCGCGGCGTGGCCCACCTGCTCGATGACCTGCGCCACAACGATGGCCTGCCACGCCAGGTCGACGAGCGCGCCTTCGAAGTGGGCGGCAATCTGGCTGCAACCGCCGGCGCCGTGGTGTTTCGCAACGAGCTGCTGGAGCTGATCCAGTACAAGCCGATGAGCGAAAAGCAGCACGCCCGGCCACTGCTGGTAGTGCCGCCACAGATCAACAAGTTCTACATCTTCGACCTCAGCTCGACCAACAGCTTTGTCCAGTACATGCTCAAGAGCGGCCTGCAGGTGTTCATGGTGAGCTGGCGCAACCCCGACCCGCGCCACCGCGAATGGGGCCTGTCGAGCTACGTGCAGGCCCTGGAAGAAGCGCTCAACGCTTGCCGCAGCATCAGCGGCAACCGCGACCCCAACCTGATGGGCGCCTGCGCCGGCGGCCTGACCATGGCCGCGCTGCAGGGCCACCTGCAGGCCAAGCACCAGCTGCGCCGGGTGCGCAGCGCCACCTACCTGGTCAGCCTGCTGGACAGCAAGTTCGAAAGCCCCGCCAGCCTGTTCGCCGACGAGCGGACCATCGAGGCCGCCAAGCGCCGCTCCTATCAGCGCGGCGTGCTGGATGGCGCCGAGGTGGCGCGGATCTTCGCCTGGATGCGGCCCAACGACCTGATCTGGAACTACTGGGTCAACAACTACCTGCTCGGCAAGACACCACCAGCCTTCGACATCCTGTACTGGAACGCCGACAGCACGCGCCTGCCCGCCGCGCTGCATGGCGACCTGCTGGACTTCTTCAAGCTCAACCCGCTGACCCACCCCGCCGGCCTGGAGGTATGCGGCACCCCCATCGACCTGCAGAAGGTCGATCTGGACAGTTTCACCGTGGCCGGCAGCAACGACCACATCACCCCGTGGGATGCGGTGTACCGCTCGGCCTTGCTGCTGGGCGGCGACCGTCGCTTCGTGCTGGCCAACAGCGGGCACATCCAGAGCATCATCAACCCGCCCGGCAACCCCAAGGCCTATTACCTGGCCAACCCCAAGCTGTCCAGCGACCCGCGTGCCTGGTTCCACGATGCCAAGCGCAGCGAAGGCAGCTGGTGGCCGTTGTGGCTGGAGTGGATCACCCCGCGCTCCGGCCCGCTCAAGGCACCGCGCAGCGAACTGGGCAATGCCACCTACCCACCGCTGGGCCCTGCGCCGGGCACCTACGTGCTGACCCGATGAGCATGCCGACTGGATGAAGACTCGCGACCGTATCCTCGAATGTGCCCTGCAGCTGTTCAACCAGCAGGGCGAACCGAACGTATCCACCCTGGAAATTGCCAACGAACTGGGCATCAGCCCCGGCAACCTCTACTACCACTTCCACGGCAAGGAGCCGTTGGTGCTGGGGCTGTTCGAGCGCTTTGAAGAAGCGCTGATGCCTTTACTCGACCCGCCGCTGGAGGTACGCCTGGATGCCGAGGATTACTGGCTGTTCCTCCACCTGATCGTCGAACGCATGGCGCAGTACCGCTTCCTGTTCCAGGACCTGTCGAACCTGACCGGGCGCCTGCCCAAACTGGCCCGCGGCATGCGCAGCCTGATCAACGCGCTCAAGCGCACGCTGGCGGCGTTGCTGGCCAGCCTCAAGGGCCAAGGGTTGGTAGAGAGCGAGACCCAGGCGCTGGGGCAACTGGTGGAGCAGATCACCCTGACACTGATGTTCTCGCTGGATTACCAGCGGGTACTGGGGCGCGAGGGGGATGTGGGGATTGTGGTGTACCAGGTGATGATGCTGGTGGCGCCGCATCTGCAGGCCAAGGCGCGGGGGGCGGCAGAGCAGTTGGCGGTGAGGTATCTGGAGGGGTAAGCCTGACAGGAATGTATTGCAGCGGCCGACGCATTCGCGGGTGAACCCGCTCCCACAGGTACGGTGCAGAGCTTACAAGCGGCGCAGCACCTGTGGGAGCGGGTTTACCCGCGAAGAAGGCGACGCGGTATCAGATCAGGGTACCGTTGCCTGTCGGTGCCGAAGGCGGGTTGCTGGCCGGAGCCGCGGTTGGTGCAGGAGCTGCGCTAGCGGCCGGAGCGGCGCTCGCCGCTGGAGCTGCCGGCTTGGCGGCTGCTGGCTTGGCCGGTGCTTTCTTCACTGCCGGCTTCTTCGCCACAGCCGGCTTGGCCGCTGCCGGTTTCGCTGCAGGCTTGGCCGCCGCGGTCTTGACAGCAGGTTTCGCCGCAGCAGTCTTGGCCGCCGGCTTGGCCGCCGCGGTTTTCGCCGCAGGCTTGGCCGCTGCCGTCTTGGCCAGTGGCTTGGCCGCCGCCTTGCTCGCAGCCGGTTTGGCCGCAGCGCGCGACGAAATCGGCGTAACCGAAGCGCCGGTGAGTTTCTCGATCTGCTTGGTCAGGCTGTCCACCTGCTGGTGCAGGGCCTTGATCTCGTTGCGGCTCGGCACGCCAAGGCGCGAGATGGCGCTGTTCAGGCGCTTGTCGAAGGCCTCTTCGAGTTCGCTCCACTTGCCCAGCGCACGGTCCTTCACGCCCGACACACGCGAAGTGGTCGACGACTTGGCAGTTTCAGCAACACCTTCGGCGGTCTTCTTCGCCTGCTTCTCGGCCTTCTCGCCATCCTTCACCAGCGAGTCGAACAGCTTCGGGCCGTCCTGGTCGATCTTCGAATAGATACCAAGCCCCGCCAGCCAGATCTTGCGGGAGTACTTCTCGATCCCGCCGACCCAGGAGCTGCCTTCTTTCTCGGAATTCTTCTTGCCAGCCATCCTGCTCTCCTTATGGTTTGTGCGCGACGCGCTCGAGCAGCTCGTGCAGCTGTTCAAGCTTGATGGACAACGCCTCAACGTCATGTTTAGACGGAATGCCAAGGCGATTCAAGGCGCGACCTACCCGCGCGTCGAAAGCTTTTTCGATCTTGTCCAGTTGAACTTCGACCTTGCCGCGTACGCGACTGACTTCCTGGGTCGCTTCGTCGATCTGGTTGTTGGCAGCATCGAGCTCCTTGTCGATGCGCTTCTTGCCACGCTTCTCGACGCCTTCGCCGGCCTTGACCAGCTCATTGAAGTAGTCGGAGCCTTCCTGGCCCACACGCGCATAGGCGCCGATGCCTGCCAGCCAGATCTTGCGCGCGTAGCCGCGCACCTCGCCCAGCGTGCCCGGGGCGTCGTCCTTTTTCTTCACAGTCACTTTGGCCATGCTCTGTACCTCATGCTCATGAGTGGAGGAGAAACCGCCCATGGAGGTTGGGCTTGAGCACAAGGTAGAGAGGTAAATTAGAATCTTCACCCTAAGGTGAACGAGCATGGCCCCGGGAAGGGGTCAGGCCAGGGCTTTGTCCAGCGCCCGCTCGATCTCGCCCTTGATGGTGCCGCTCATCATCGACAGCATCATGCCCAGCTTCAATTCGACGCGGATGCGGTCATCGAAGATGTGCACACTGCCGTTGGCACCGCTGCGCGCCACCTCGACCCGGTCACCGTTCCAGGTGGCCTTGAGGTCGTACTCGCGGGTCAGTTTGTCGACCAGCGCTTCAGCCTTGGCACGGGCGGCATCGCGGCCGAGGGAATGTTTGCGTTCGACGCTGATCTGGGTCATGCGGGTGTTCCTGAAGATGAAGACATAATGGGCATTATGCCCGCCCCTGCCCACTGGCACACCCCGCCAAGACAAATCTGCCCGTTCGCCCTAGAATGGCGGTAATTTTTTCCGGTGAAGCGATATGAACGACCAGCGCAAAGGCGACCACGCCGAACCCACCACCCATTTCGGTTACCAGGACGTCCCTGAAAGCCAGAAGGCGAAGAAAGTCGCCGAGGTGTTCCACTCGGTAGCGGCCAAGTACGACCTGATGAACGACGTGCTTTCCGGCGGTATGCACCGCCTGTGGAAGCGCTTCACCATCGAGCTGTCGGGCGTACGCGCCGGCAATCGTGTACTGGACATCGCCGGCGGTACCGGCGACCTGGCCGCCAAGTTCTCGCGGCTGGTCGGCCCGACCGGTCAGGTAGTGCTGGCCGACATCAACGAATCGATGCTCAAGGTCGGCCGTGACCGCCTGCTCGACCGTGGCGTGGCCGGCAACATCGAGTTCGTTCAGGCCGACGCCGAGAAGCTGCCATTCCCGGACAACCACTTCGACTGCGTGACCATCGCCTTCGGCCTGCGCAACGTCACCCACAAGGACGAAGCCATCCGCTCGATGCTGCGCGTGCTCAAGCCAGGCGGTCGCCTGCTGGTGCTGGAGTTCTCCAAGCCGACCAACAAGCTGATGTCCAAGGCCTACGACGCCTACTCGTTCGCCTTCATGCCGCTGGCCGGCAAGCTGATCACCAACGACTCGGAGAGCTACCGTTACCTCGCCGAGTCGATCCGCATGCACCCCGATCAGGAAACCCTGAAGGCCATGATGGTCGAGGCCGGTTTCGACCGGGTCACTTACCACAACATGACCAGCGGCATCGTTGCCGTGCATCGGGGGATCAAGCCCTGATGCTGCTGGCCGGGCTGCTCGCCAGCGCCGAACATGGCCTGAACCGCGTCCTGCGCATGGACAGCACGGCCCTGCCGCGGCTGGCCGCGCTGGAGGGCAAGGTCATCGAGATCGACTGCCGCCAGCCAGCCTTGCAGGTGTTCATCCTGCCCGATGAAGAGGGCCTGATGCTCGCCGCCCACTGGCAAGGCGAGGTCGACTGCAGCCTGCGCGCCCCGGCCGGCAGCCTGGCGCAACTGGCCCTGGCCAGGGACAAGACCGCCGTGCTGCACAGCCCGCAAGTCGAACTGCATGGCGACAGCGCCGTGTTGCTGGACCTGTTCGGTGTGCTGCAGGACCTGGATCTGGACTGGGAACACGAACTGCAACGCTGGCTTGGCCCGGTCGCCACGGCGCTGCTGGCCGGCCACATCCGCCTGCGTGCACGCTGGACCCGCCAGGGCCTGGCGCGCTTCAGCCAGAACCTTTCCGAGTACCTGGCCGAAGAGTCCCGTACCCTGGTCGGCAAGCGCGAAGCCGAAGCCGCCTTCAGTGAGCTCGATACCCTGAAGCTCGATACAGAACGCCTCGAGGCGCGCCTCAAGCGCCTCTCCCGATCCCTTGATACCAGCGATAACGCATGAAGCTGCTCGCCGTCCGCCGTCTTTTTCGCATCCAGCGTGTGGTGATCCGCTACCGTCTCGATGACCTGCTGTTCGACCTGCCGCTGCCCTGGTGGCTGATGAGCCTGCGCCTGCTGATGCCGTGGCGCTGGCTGCCGCGCAAGCCGTCCGAGCTCAACCGAGGCGCGCGCCTGCGCCTGGCCCTGCAGGACCTGGGGCCGATCTTCATCAAGTTCGGCCAGTTGTTGTCCACCCGCCGTGATCTGCTGCCCAACGACATAGCCGATGAACTGATGCTGCTGCAGGACCGCGTGCCGCCGTTCGACCCCAAGCAGGCCGTGGCACTGATCGAGGCACAGCTGGGCGCCCCGGTAACGCAACTGTTCAGCCGCTTCGACGTCGAACCACTGGCCTCGGCCTCGGTGGCCCAGGTGCATGCTGCGCGCCTGAAAAGTGGCGAAGAAGTAGTGGTCAAGGTGGTTCGCCCGGGCCTGAAGCCGGTGATCGCCCAGGACCTGGCCTGGCTGTTCCTGATCGCCAAGGCCGCCGAGCGCGCTTCGGCCGACGCCCGCCGCCTGCACCCGGTGGAAATCGTCGGCGACTACGAAAAAACCATCTACGACGAGCTCGACCTGCTGCGCGAAGCGGCCAACGCCAGCCAGTTGCGGCGCAATTTCGAAGGCTCCGAGCTGATGTACGTGCCCCAGGTGTACTGGGACCTGTGCCGCCCCAAGGTGCTGGTGATGGAGCGCATCTACGGCGTGCCGGTGACCGACATGGCCACCTTGGCCGATCAGCGCACCGACATGAAGCTGCTGGCCGAACGAGGCGTGGAGGTGTTCTTCACCCAGGTGTTCCGCGACAGCTTCTTCCATGCCGACATGCACCCGGGCAACATTTTCGTCAGCACGGTCAAACCATGGAGCCCGCAGTACATCGCCATCGACTGCGGCATCGTCGGCAGCCTGACCGCCGAGGACCAGGACTACCTGGCGCGCAACCTGATCGCTTTCTTCAAGCGTGACTACCGCCGCGTCGCCCAGTTGCACATCGACTCGGGCTGGGTGCCGGCGCACACCAAGGTCAACGAGTTCGAAGCGGCGATCCGCACCGTGTGCGAGCCGATCTTCGAAAAACCGTTAAAGGATATTTCCTTCGGCCAGGTGCTGATGCGCCTGTTCCAGACCGCCCGGCGCTTCAACATGGAAGTGCAGCCGCAGCTGGTGTTGCTGCAGAAGACCCTGCTCAACATCGAAGGCCTGGGCCGCCAGTTGTACCCAGACCTGGACCTGTGGAGCACCGCCAAACCATTCCTCGAGCGCTGGATGCGCGACCGCATGAGCCCCAAGGCCGTGCTCGGCAACATCCACAGCCAGGTCGAGCAACTGCCTCACCTGGCCGACATGGCCCGCGACCTGCTCGAGCGCCTGTCGCAACCGCACCTGCACGATCCGCAACTGCCGGAGCGGCGCCGCCAGGGTGACCGCTGGGCGCTGCGCCTGCTCGGCGCCGGCCTGCTCGGAGGTGGCGCGGTACTGGCCGCTGGCGCCGCCGCAGCCGCCAGCCTGGCCGCCCCTGCCGCCTGGCCGGCCTGGCTGATGCTGGCCGCCGGCCTTTACCTGATCGTGCGCCAATAGCCAGCCGCGCCCATGGCTGGCACACTAGCGCAAAGGGCCCGGCACAGGAGCGGGCCCGCTTTGGAGTCGACGATGAAAGACTGGCTGGACGAGATCAAGTGGAACAGCGAGGGCCTGGTACCGGCGATCGCCCAGGACCACAAGACCGGACGCGTGCTGATGATGGCCTGGATGAACCGCGAATCGCTGGCCCTGACCGCCGCCGAGCAACGCGCCATCTACTGGTCGCGTTCGCGTGGCAAGCTGTGGCGCAAGGGCGAGGAATCCGGGCATGTGCAGAAGCTGCATGAAATGCGCTTGGACTGCGATGCCGACGTGATCATCCTGATGGTCGAGCAACTGGGCCATATCGCCTGCCATACCGGCCGTGAAAGCTGCTTCTACCGCGTCTTCGAAGACGGCCAGTGGAAAACCGTCGACCCGGTCCTGAAAGACCCGGATGCCATCTACAGCGCAGGACACTGACATGAGCGACACCCTGAACCGCCTGGCCGAAGTGCTTGAAGAACGCAAGCAAGCGGCCCCCGACAGCTCCTACGTGGCCAGCCTGTACCACAAGGGCCTGAACAAGATCCTCGAAAAGCTCGGCGAAGAGTCGGTCGAGACGATCATTGCCGCCAAGGATGCCGCGGTCAGCAAGGATTACAGCGATGTCATCTACGAAACCGCCGACCTGTGGTTTCATAGCCTGGTAATGCTCAGCGCGCTGGGCCAGCATCCGCAAGCCGTGCTCGATGAGCTGGAGCGTCGCTTCGGGCTTTCCGGGCATGATGAGAAGGCGGCTCGACAGCCGTCTGCCTGATGTAATTCAAGTGCGCGGGGCCCCCTCTCTTTTTTGTGGGAGCGGGTTCACCCGCGAAGAATGCGACGCGGTGTATGGCACCGGCTAAGCCGGTGTTCGCGGGTGAACCCGCTCCCACAGGGGCCGCGTTGCCAGAACAATTCGCTTTACCTGTAAATTTCAGGAGTACGAAATGGGTATCTTTGACTGGAAACACTGGATCGTCCTGCTGGTGGTCGTGGTCCTGGTGTTCGGTACCAAGAAGCTGAAGAACTTCGGCAGTGACCTGGGTGAGTCGATCAAGGGCTTCCGCAAAGCCATGAGCGACGAAGAGAACAAGCCGGCCGAGCAGACCCCGCCGCCTGCCCAACCCGTTCCACCGGTGCAGAACACTGCCCAGCAGAACCAGGGCCACACCATCGAAGGCCAGGCCCAGCCGGTCCAAGAGCCACAGCGGAAAGACTGACCCATGTTCGGCATCAGTTTCAGCGAGCTGCTGCTCGTCGGTCTGGTCGCCCTGCTGGTGCTCGGCCCCGAGCGCCTGCCCGGTGCCGCGCGCACCGCAGGCCTGTGGATCGGCCGGCTCAAGCGCAGTTTCAACAGCATCAAGATGGAAGTGGAGCGCGAAATCGGCGCCGACGAAATCCGCCGCCAGCTGCACAACGAGCACATCCTGCAGATGGAGGAGGAAGCCAAGCGCATCCTCAACCCGATGACGCCGCCGGCGCAGCCGCCTGTCACCACCGCCACCGTTCAGCCCCCCGCCGGGCTCGAAGCCAGGCCGGTCGAGACCGCTGCCGCCCCGGCCACGCCTTCTGAACCGCCTCAACCGCCGCGAGCCCCATGAGCGAAAATCCGGAACACGACCAGCCAATGCCGCTGGTTTCGCACCTGACCGAACTGCGCACCCGCCTGTTGCGCTGCGTTGCCGTCATTTTCCTGATCTTTGCCGGGCTGTTCTCCTTCGCCCAGCAGATCTACACCCTAGTCTCCGCACCGCTGCGCGAGCACTTGCCGGCCAATGCGACGATGATCGCCACCGACGTGGCATCGCCGTTCCTCACGCCGTTCAAGCTGACCATGATCGTCTCGCTGTTCCTGGCGATTCCGTTCATCCTCCAGCAGATCTGGGGCTTCATCGCACCCGGGCTGTACCGCCATGAAAAGCGCATCGCCATTCCGCTGCTGGTGTCGAGCATCTTCCTGTTCTACGCCGGCATGGCCTTCGCCTATTTCCTGGTGTTCCCGCTGATCTTCGGCTTCTTCGCCAGCGCCACGCCGGAAGGCGTGTCGATGATGACCGACATCGCCAGCTACCTCGACTTCGTGATGACGCTGTTCTTCGCCTTTGGCGTGGCCTTCGAAATCCCGGTGGCGGTGGTGCTGCTGGTATGGATCGGCGTGGTCGACGTGAAGTACCTGAAGAAGATTCGCCCCTACGTGATCATCGGCTGCTTCGTGGTCGGCATGGTCCTTACCCCTCCGGACATCTTCTCCCAGACCCTGCTGGCCGTACCCATGTGGCTGCTGTTCGAGATCGGCGTGCTGTGCGGCAGCCTGATCCGCAAGCGCAGCGCCCACGACGAAACCGCCAACGACCACAACGACCAGCCACCAGCGACCCAACCGTGAACCTGTTGCTCCTTGAAGAGGCCGACTTCGTCTCGGCCGACCGCGTCGTCCTCGCAGATCGGCGCTTCACCCACATGCAGGATATCCACCGTGTGGCGGTGGGCGACAACCTGCGCGTTGGCCGTATCAACGGCCTGATGGGCAAGGCCACGGTGCTGCGCCTGGAAAAGCACGAAGCCGAACTGGAAGTCGCCTTTGACCAGCAGCCACCGGCCAAGCTGCCGCTGACCCTGGTGCTGGCCGTACCTCGGCCAAAAATGCTGCGCCGGCTTTTCCAGACCGTGGCCACCCTTGGCGTGCCGCGATTGATCCTGCTGAACAGCTACAAGGTCGAGAAAAGCTTCTGGCAAACACCGTTCCTGCACCCGGACAGCGTTCGCGAGAACCTCATCCTGGGCCTGGAACAAGCCCGCGACACCGTGCTGCCCGAAGTGATCATCGAGAAGCGCTTCAAACCGTTCGTCGAAGACCGCCTGCCGGCCATCGCCGCAGGCACCCTGGGCCTGGTCGGGCACCCCGGCCCCTACCCCGCCTGCCCGCGCGCCGTGGAACAGCCCGTGACCCTGGCCATCGGCCCGGAGGGCGGCTGGATCCCTTACGAAGTCGATCTGCTGGGCAAGGCTGGCCTGGCACCCGTGCAGCTGGGAGACCGCATTTTGCGGGTCGAGACTGCGGTGACAGCACTGCTATCACGAATTTTCTGACACATAAGTCAACTTTCAGCCATAAAGTTTCCCTCCCCCAGGCCGATTGTCTTGGCAACACAACAATTAATCGTGGTGCCAAGCCGCCGGGGAGTCGTACATGTATCAATGGTTCGCCCACTCATTGGGCAATGTGAGTGTCAATCGCAAACTGGGGCTAGGCTTCGGCCTGGTACTGCTGTTGACCCTGGCCATCACCCTGGCCGGCTGGCACGGCATGGACAGCATCATCAACCGTGGCGACAAGCTGGGAAACATCTCTGTCATCCTGCAGTACACCCAGGAACTGCGCATCGCCCGCCAGCATTACCAGCGCCAGCCTGACGAAGCCTCGGTGGCAGAGTTGGAAAAGGCACTGGGCAACCTCGAACGCCAAGTGCAGTTTATGCTCGGGCAGATCGAGCAGCCCGTTGACAGACAGCGCCTTGAGCAGCAGCGCGAGGCCGTGCGCGGCTACCAGCAGGCATTCAACGACCTGAAACAGGCCGGCCAGCGCCGCGAGGCCAGCCGCGCCGTACTTGGCGACACTGCCGATAAGGCCGCGGAGCTGATTGGCCGGGTGCAACGCGGCCTGCTGCAGGGAGGCGATATCAGCCAGTACCAGCACGCAGTGGAAGTCAGCGCCCTTTTGCAGCAGGCGCGCTTCCAGGTACGCGGCTACACCTACAGCGGCAACGCCGACTATCAGCAAACGGCGCTGAAAGCTATCGACCAGGCCTTGGCCGAACTGCGCGCGCTACCGGCCAAAGTGCCGGCGGAGCATGCTGCCAGCCTGGACGATGCCACCACCGCCCTGGCAGGCTACCGCGACGCGGTCACCCAGTTCGGCAGTGCCCAGGTCGCCAGTGAGCAGGCCCTGCAGAGCATGGTCGAGCACGGCACGGTACTGCTGGAGACCAGCCAGGCGATGACCACCTCACAAACCGCCGTGCGCGACGCCGGGGCGGCCCAAGCCAAGACCGTGCTCGCCGTGGCCACCGTGCTGGCGCTGGCTCTCGGCCTGCTGGCGGCATGGGCCATCACCCGGCAGATCATCGTCCCGCTGCGCCAGACCTTGCACGCCGCCGAGCGCGTGGCCAGTGGCGACCTGACCCTGAGCCTGCAGGTACAACGTCGCGATGAACTGGGCCAGTTGCAGGCCAGCATGCAGCGCATGACCCAGGGCCTGCGCGAACTGATCAGCGGCATCGGTGATGGTGTGACGCAGATCGCCAGTGCTGCCGAGGAGCTGTCGGCGGTGACCGAGCAGACCAGTGCCGGAGTCAACAACCAGAAGGTCGAGACCGATCAGGTGGCAACCGCCATGAACCAGATGACCACCACCGTGCATGAGGTGGCGCGCAATGCCGAGCAGGCCTCGGAAGCTGCGTTGATGGCCGATCAGCAAGCCCGCGAAGGCGACCGTGTGGTGGGCGAGGCAGTGGCGCAGATCGAGCGCCTGGCCGGCGAAGTGGTCAACTCCAGCGAAGCGATGAACCAGCTCAAGGCCGAAAGCGACAAGATCGGCAGCGTGCTCGACGTGATCAAGTCGGTGGCCCAGCAGACCAACCTGCTGGCCCTCAACGCGGCGATCGAGGCGGCCCGGGCCGGCGAGGCCGGGCGTGGCTTTGCCGTGGTGGCCGATGAGGTGCGCAGCCTGGCGCAGCGCACCCAGCAATCGACCGAAGAGATCGAAGAGCTGATTGCCGGCCTGCAGAGCGGCACCCAGCGCGTGGCCAGCGTGATGGACAGCAGCCGCCAGTTGACCGACAGCAGCGTCGAACTGACCCGCCGCGCCGGCAGCTCGCTGGAAACCATCACCCGGACCGTATCGTCGATCCAGGCCATGAACCAGCAGATTGCCACGGCAGCGGAAGAACAGACGGCCGTGGCAGAAGAGATCAACCGCAGCGTGATGAACGTGCGGGATATTTCTGACCAGACCTCGGCGGCCAGTGAAGAGACGGCCAGTTCCAGCGTGGAGCTGGCGCGGTTGGGTACCCACCTGCAAGGGTTGGTGGGGCGGTTCAGACTCTAGGCTGATGTGTAAGTCGCCTGTACTGGCCTCTTCGCGGGTAGACCCGCTCCCACAGGTACCGCACAGTTCTCAAAATCTGTGCAGTACCTGTAGAAGCGGGTTTACCCGCGAAGAGGCCGGCACAGATGGAATATTCCTACCTGTTGAAGTGAAATTTCCTACCTGATTATCAGGTCAAGTCCTACAGCTCCGCTGCCGATTGGCAAAGGTGTGATGCCAGCAATACGCCTGCATCCTCGCCCCCAATCGCACGGAGATTCCTCATGCTCGGCTACCTCAACCGCAAGCTCGGCAACATCAGTGTCGCCGCCAAGCTCGCCCTCGGCTTTGCCGTAGTCCTGCTGCTTACCCTGGCCACCACCGTCAGTGGCTGGCGTGCACTGGATGACGCCATTGTGCGCTCGCAGCAACTCAGCGAAATCGGCCTGATCAACGACCTGACCAAAGACTTGCGCGCAGAGCGCATCACTTACCGCGTACTCAACGACAACGCCAGCAGAACGCGGATAGCCAACATTCTCGACCAGCTCAACAGCATGCTGAGCACCTTGCAACAACGTAGCAGCGTGGATGAATCCCGGCAGATGCTGACCGAAAAGCTGGCGTTGCTGCAGCGCCTGCGCGGCGATTTCAGCGAGTTGGAGAATACTGTCGCCAAGCGTATCGCCCTGCGCCAGGCCATGCAGGCCCGTGAGCAGAAGCTCACCGAAGTAATCGACGATCTCCAGACCCAGGCCTTGCTGAGGATGCCTGCCAACAGCCAGCAAAGCGGTGTGCTGGGGCTGATGGACACGCTTAGCCGACATATCGACGGTGCCAACCAGCAGAGCCTGGTTCCGGCCTACACCTTCTCCCCTGTGGAAAGCTTCGCCAAGGTCGGCGACAGCTCCCTGGATGCCGCCGCCAGCAGCCTTGCGCAACTGCTCAAAGGCCTTGCTCCACTTGGCTTGCCGCTTACGCTCACCCAGCAGCCTGGGGAGCAGCTGGCCAACTACCGCGCCAGCCTGGATGAGTATCGTCGGGCTGCGGTGCGTGTCGAACAGCTGCAAAACAATATGGAGAACATGGGCAACGAGCTGCGTGCGGTAAGCCTGGAACTTGGCAAACGCAAGATCGAGCAGCGCGACAGGGAGGCCCTTGAGGCCCGCTCACTGCTGACCACTGTAGCCCTGCTGGCGTTGGCCGTAGGCGTCCTGTCGGGCTGGCTGATCACTTTGCAAATCACCCAGCCGCTGCGTCAGACCCTGGCCGTGGCCGGGCGCATCGCCAAGGGCGACCTGAGCCAGGTCGAACCGGTGCAACGCCGCGACGAGATGGGCCAGTTGCAAACCAGCATGCGCGAAATGACCTTGAGCCTGCGCGAGCTGATCGGTGGCATCGACCAGGGCGTCAGCCACCTGTCACAGGCCGCCACACAGCTGGCGGCCAGTAGCGAAGACACCAAGCTGCGCATCAACCAGCAACGCGAGGAAACCGATCAGGTGGCCACGGCCATGAACCAGATGAGCGCCACCGTGCAGGAAGTGGCGCAGAACGCCGAACAGGCCTCGCTGGCGGCGACCAACGCCGACCAGCAGGCACAGATCGGCGACCAAGTGGTGGCCGAAGCTATTGGCCGTATCGAACAGCTGGCCGGGCAGATGGACCATTGCCTGGCGGCCATGCAGCACCTGGCGGGCGAGAGCCAGCGCATTGGCAGCATCCTCGATGTGATCAAGTCAGTGTCCGAGCAGACCAACCTGCTGGCCCTGAACGCGGCGATCGAAGCGGCACGGGCGGGTGAAGCCGGGCGTGGTTTTGCCGTGGTGGCCGATGAAGTGCGCGGTCTGGCCCAGCGCACCTCGACGGCGACCGAGGAAATCGGCCAACTGATCGACAGCCTGCACAACGGCACCGACGAAGTGACCCGCCTGCTGGACAACAGCAAGAACCTGACCGAGCAGAGTGTGGAGCTGAGCCGCAAGGCTGGGCATGCGTTGAGCCAGATCACCGACACGGTGTCCAGCATCCAGGGCATGAACCAGCAAATTGCCACGGCCAGCGAAGAGCAGAGCGTGGTCGCCGAGCAGATCAACCGCAGTGTGCTGAATGTGCGCGATGTGTCGGATCAGACCAGTGCGGCCAGTGAGCAAACGGCGACTTCGAGTGGGGAACTGGAGCAGTTGGGGCAGCAGTTGCGGGGGATGGTGGGGCGGTTCAATATTTGAGTTTGCCGGGGCTGCTCTGCAGCCCCTCAACCGTTCAACCAGGGCTTGGGTATAAAGAATTAACTGAGCACACCAACCTAGCATTTTTGCCAGTTGTTGGGGCTGCCTTGCTGCCCGCACCCTTGAGGCCATGATTCAATAGGGAGTCATCTCATGGGTAATCGTCAATTACGCTTTTATGAACATGATCGGCTCGCCTCTATTGGAGTGCCCGGCAACCCAGTAAGAATAATGTACGCGGCCGGCAGCCCGATATGCCAGCTAGGGGGCTCATCCTTTGCCGAGGGCAACCTGATTGCTATCGACCAAGCAAACTCCGTCTTGGCTTCGAGCCATAGTTCTGCTGTCAACAGGCTGACATACTGTGCTTATGGATATAACCCCATTGGGCCTTCACCTGTAGCACCAGGTTACAACGGAGAGTATCTTGAGGATTTCGGCGTTTACTTGTTAGGCCGCGGCGAACGAGGATACAGCCCCCGCCTTAGGCGATTTATTTCTTCCGATCGTGCCAGCATCTTCCTGACTGGCAACCTTAATGCATACGCTTACACTGCGGGCGATCCGATTAATTATAACGATCCCTCAGGAAATATCCGCGGACCTATAGCGCGCTACTACGATTGGAAAGCTGGAAAGTCCCTAGTCAAAGCCTCAAAAAATTTGAAAAACCGCATAGACAGCACTCGAAACTTAGAATACAACATCGGCCACGAAAAAAGAAAAGACGCGCAAAGAGCGAGGGACATTAAAACGACTGACATCGCACTTAAGAAAACAGAAACCGAAATGTTAGCGCTCATAGATTCCATGGCGAAAATGGATGGCACAGTAACATACGAGAGCAGCAAGCATGGATTAAAGGCAAGTTATTTGTACGAAGACTACGCCAACCAAGCTGCCAAACTAAAAAGCCTAGAATCCACTTTTGAAGCGCTGAGCACCAAGCGCTCGGAACTAGAGAAAGCAACATCTCAAGTTTCGCGCGCAAAATCGGAATTTGAACAGAATGAATTAGCAATCCAGACAGCCCGCAGCCGTCTAGATTATCTAGAAAAGAAATATCCTCATCTAGCTTCAAAGGCAATAAGAAAAAACCTTTAAGCAACATGCAGCGCAACTTTTCTTTGCCTCCTGCATTCCAAACAACAAATGAGCGAGACAGCCAACCCGCAGGAAGCGAGCTTTGGGGTTGGCTACGCTCTACCGTTCACTACCTGTCACAACACCTGGCGCAGGAACGCCTGCGCACGCGGGTCTTTCGGCGAGGCGAAGAACGCGGCTGGGGCCGAATCTTCCAGCAACTTGCCATGGTCGAAGAACAGCACGCGGTCCGCCACTTCACGGGCAAAGCCCATTTCGTGGGTAACGCAGACCATGGTCATGCCTTCCTGGGCCAAGGTCTTCATCACGTCCAGCACCTCGCCGACCATTTCCGGGTCAAGCGCCGAGGTTGGCTCGTCGAACAGCATCACTTTCGGGTCCATGGCCAGGGCTCGGGCGATCGCCACCCGCTGCTGCTGGCCACCGGACAGGCGCGACGGGTATTCGTTGGCTTTCTGCGCAATGCCTACCTTCTCCAGCAGCGCCCGGGCCTTGGCTTCGCGGTCGGCCTTGTTGCGCTTGCGCACCACCTTCTGTGCCAGGCACAGGTTCTCCAGCACGGTCATGTGCGGGAACAGGTTGAAGTGCTGGAACACCATGCCGACTTCGCGGCGGTAGGCGTTGATGTCGGTCTTCGGGTCGGCCAGTTGCAGGCCGTCGATGGCCACATGGCCTTCGTCGAAATGCTCCAGGCCGTTGAGGCAACGCAGGAAGGTCGATTTGCCCGAACCCGACGGGCCGAGCACCACCACCACCTCGCCCTTGGCGACCTGGGTGGTGACGTTATCCACAGCCCGTACCACGTGGCCACGGGTGTCGAAGACTTTCAGCAGGTCACGGACTTCAATCACTTTGCGCAAGCCTCCGCTCGAGCCGGCTGGCCAGGTGCGACAGCGGCAGGTTGATCAGCAGGTACAGGCCTGCCACGCAGAACCAGATCTCGAAGGTCGAGAACGAGGTGGTAATGGCCTCGCGGCCGCTCTTGGTCAGTTCGGTGATGGCGATCACCGACACCAGCGAGGTGTCCTTGACCAGGCTGATGAACTGGCCGGCCAAAGGCGGCAGCACGCGCTTGAAGGCCTGCGGCAGGATGACGTGGCGCATCGACTGGCCTGCGTTCAGGCCCAGCGAGCGGGCCGCTTCGTTCTGGCCCTTGGCAATGGACTGCACGCCGGCACGAACGATTTCGGCCACGTAGGCGCCGGTGAACAGCGCCAGTGCAGCCACCCCGGCAAACTCGCGGGACAGGTTGAGCACGGTACCGATGAAGAAGTAGAAGATGAAGATCTGTACCAGCAGCGGTGTACCGCGCACCAGCTCGACGTACACCGTCGACAGGTCCCGCAGCGTAGGGTTGCTAGACAGGCGGCAGAGGCCGGCGAACAGGCCGATCAACAGGCCCAAGGCACCGGATACCACCGAAATCCAAAGCGTGGTCCACAGGCCCCAGGCCAGCGGGCCGGCCGCCCAGTGACGGGTGACGCCAATCTGGTCGCCTTCGGAAACATCGTCGCCGCGGGCCAGCTGCAGGCTGTCCTTGGCCACATCGAGCACCTGCTCGGCACCGTTCTCGTCCTTCAGCGTGACACGGGCATTATCGCCAGAGATGACGATGTCCTGCACGGTGCCGTAACCGGCGGCGCGCTGTGCTTCCTCGGCCTTGTAGGCGAAGTACTGCGGTACGCGGTTCCAGCGCCACTCGTAGGAAATCATCGAGGTGGCCATGTACAGGCTGAACGCCAGGCCCACCAGGACCAGGGCAGTCAAACCGTGCCAGGGCCACTGGGCTTTCTTGTGTTTGATCACGTGGGGTACTTCCGTAAATGCGAACGCGCAGGGTTTGCCTGCGCGTCGGGGTCATAAAGCCGGCTTGTGGCCTGGGCCTTATTCCATTTCCTTCAGCCAGTCCTTGTTCTTGAACCACTTGTCGTGAATACGATCGTAGGTCCCGTCATGCTTGATCTGGTGCAGGAAGTTGTTGATGAAGTTGATGCTGTCGTAGTCGCCTTTCTTCAGGCCGAAGGCCAGCGGCTCGTAGGTGAAGGGTTCTTCGAGGAACAGCAGCTTGCCGGCACCGGCCTTGTCCACTGCCACCACGTTGTACGGCGCGTCGTAGACGAAGGCGTCAGCCTTGCCGTTGACCACGTCCATCACCGCTTCCTGCTCGTTGTCGTAGCCGTGGTACTTGGCCTTGGCGATCAGCTTCTTGGAAACCATTTCGCCGGTGGTGCCGAGCTTGGAGGTGATGCGGTACTTCTCGTTGTTCAGGTCCTTGTACGACTTGATCTCGCCCGCCAGTTCCTTGCGGATCAGCAGGGTCTGGCCGACCACGATGAAGGGTTCGCTGAAGTTCAGGCGCAGGTTGCGTTCCTGGGTCAGGGTCATGCCGCTACCGATCATGTCGAACTTGTCGGTCAGCAGGGCCGGGATGATGCCGTCATAGGCCGTGGATACCGGCTCGAACTTGACGCCCATGGACTTGGCCATGGCTTTGAGGATATCGACTTCAAAGCCGATGATCTCGCCACGCTTGTTGGTCATCTGGAACGGCATGTAGGTCGGGTCCATGCCCACGCGCAAGGTGCCGCGCTTGACCGCGTCATCGATCGCGCCCGCCTGGGCGGCCGTTACGGCGACCAGGGCGGTGACACCGACCAGCAGTCGCGAAAGGTATTTCTTGATCATCACCAAGTCCCCTAGCAAGAAAAGTAGCGAATCTTATTGTTGGCATGGCCGTCGTGGCCAATGCGTCATATCGGAGAGGGATGCTAACGCATGGCGGCTCGGGGACCTAGAGCCGGGGGGGACTTTGTTGGCCAAAATCGGTGGGAGCCCTGAAAAGCTTCGCGGGCACGCCCGCTCCCACAGGTACAGCGCATGCCTCAAAGGCTGTGAAGTACCCTGTGGGAGCGGGCGTGCCCGCGAATAGGCCCTGTCAGGCGCCGACGAGTGCCGGTTGGCCTTCATTCTCCGGATGCAACGGCAACAGCGGCGAATGCGGGTCGTTCTTGATCGACGCACGCCACACGTCGATCCACGCCGCATTGTGCTCGGCCCAGACCTGCTCGTGCAGGCGGGTCAGCGCCACCGGGTCGCTGAGCAGGGCCAGGCGGGTATTGAGGTCCAGCCCTTTCGGCCCTACCTCCATCGCCTTGGCCACGCGCTCGGCGCGCAGTGCCTCGATCGGCGCTGCCTGACCATGACGGGCAGTGGCCATGGCGCAGGCCAAGGCGTTCTGCCGCGGGTCGACCACAGCCCGTACGAAGCCGTCATGCAGGGCATGCCAGCGGTTTTCGTGGGTGTACTGGTCGGTGGCCAGCAGCTCCTGCGGAGTGGCGTATTCCTCGGGGATGAGGAACAGCTTCTCGTCCTTGGCCGCCAGGCCCAGGCGGGTACGGCTGGAGATCACCGAAACCGGGATCGACAGCACCAGCGAACCAACGATTGGCGCCAGCCACCACAGGAAGCTCGGGTTCAGCCAGGCCACCAGCGCCGCCCAGGCAATACCCAGCAGGGTCTGCGGGCCGTGGCGGCGCACTGCTTCGCTCCAAGGCGTGGAGTCGTCGTCACGCTGCGGCGAGTTCCAGGTCGCGGCCCAGCCCAGGAACGCGGCCAGCACGAAGCGGGTGTGGAAGATCATGCGCACCGGTGCCAGCAGCATGGAGAACAGCATCTCCATCAGCATCGACAGGGTGACCTTGATGCGCCCGCCAAACTCTGTCGCGCCCTTGGCCCAGATCAGGATGACGCTGAGCAGCTTGGGCAGGAACAGCAGCACGATGGTGGTGGAGAACAGCGCCACGGCCTTCTCCGGGTGCCACTGCGGCCACAGCGGGTAGAGCTGGTACGGTTCGATGAAGTACTGCGGCTCCATCAGCGTGTTGGTGGCCAGCAGCGCGGTCGACAGCACCAGGAACAGGAACCACAGCGGTGCCGACAGGTACGACATCACACCGGTGAGGAACACCGCACGGTGCACCGGGTGCATGCCCTTGACCAGGAACAGGCGGAAGTTCATCAGGTTGCCGTGGCACCAGCGGCGGTCGCGCTTGAGCTCATCGAGCAGGTTCGGCGGCAGTTCTTCGTAGCTGCCCGGCAGGTCGTAGGCAATCCACACGCCCCAGCCGGCACGGCGCATCAGCGCGGCTTCGACGAAGTCGTGGGAGAGGATTGCACCGGCGAACGCACCCTTGCCCGGCAATGGCGCCAGGGCGCAGTGCTCGATGAACGGCTTCATGCGGATGATCGCGTTGTGGCCCCAGTAGTGCGACTCGCCTAGCTGCCAGAAGTGCAGGCCGGCGGTGAACAGCGGGCCGTACACGCGGGTGGCGAACTGCTGCAGGCGCGCATACAGGGTGTCCATGCCCGAGGCCTTCGGCCCGGTCTGGATGATGCCGGCGTCCGGGTTGGCCTCCATCAGGCGCACCAGGCTGCTCAGGCACTCGCCGCTCATGACGCTGTCGGCGTCGAGTACGACCATGTACTTGTATTCGCCGCCCCAACGACGGCAGAAGTCGTCGAGGTTGCCACTCTTGCGCTTCACCCGGCGCCGACGACGACGGTAGAAGATGCGGCCGAAGCCTTTGGTTTCGCGGCACACGTCCAGCCAGGCCTGTTGCTCGGCAACGGCGATGTCGGTGTCGTTGGTGTCGCTGAGCACAAAGAAGTCGAAGCGATCGAGGTTGCCGCTGGCGGCCACCGACTCGAACGTTGCGCGCAGGCCGGCGAACACGCGCGGCACGTCTTCGTTGCAGATCGGCATCACCAGCGCGGTACGCGCCTCGGGCGCGATCGGCTCGTTGCCTGCACTGCTACCCGAAATCTTGTACTTGTCGCGCCCGGTGAGCAGCTCGAGGAAGCCCATCAGCGCAGTCCAGAAGCCCGCCGATACCCAGCAGAACAGGATGCCGAAGAGAACCAGGATGGACGTCTGCAAGGCATACGGCCAAACCTGCACCACGGTGTCCCACAGCGGCTGGTTGACGACTTCGTCAAAGTCCACGAACGACCAGCCCTGGTACGGCAGGATGCCCTTCATGTACCAGCCGGCAACGATGGTCTGGCCGATCATCAGCGCCAGCAGGATGTAACGGCGGATCGAACCGACCGTACGCCAGCGGGCTGGCGGCAGCTCGCGCTTGGGCGGCTGCGGGGCGTTGGTGCGGCCAGTCATGCGCCGCCACATGCGGATCAGCACGTTGGTACGCCATGGCTCGGGCACGACCTTGGTGCGCTTGATCGGCGGGGCGATCTTCAGGCACAGGCGGCCGCTGCCGTCGACACCAAGCATTTCGGCGTCTTCCAGCTCGGCGGCGCTGCCTACGGTCAGGCGCGGGCCCACCGAGGCCTGCACGGCCTCGGCAGAGCTGGCGGCCGGGTTGGCCGCCAGGCGTTGGTGCAGCTCACTGAATGACGTGCAGCTGGCGAGTTCCGCCCGTTGCTCGTCGCTCAGTGGTAGGTGGGCCAGGTACTCGCGAAGCGATTCCGGCCTTGCGCTTGAGTTACTCATCGGCAGGCAACTGATAGCTCCAGGTCTCGGTCAGCACCTTCTCGGTGGTGGCCGGGGTCCCGTTGGTGGGCGCCGCATCGGCGGCAGGTTGTTCGGCCTTGGCGGCTTTCTCGGCCTTGGCTTGCTTGGCTGCAGCCTTGTCCTGCTTGGCGTCCTTGGCAGGCTTGGCGGCTTCGACCGGCACGTCACGCACAAGCGCGGCACGCATTTCGGTCGATTTGTTGGCTTCCTTGACCTTCAAACGCAGGGTCAGGCGCCAGCCCTTGGTCTCAGGGTTATAGCGCAGGTTGTTCTCGACCACCTCGGCATTGTCGCCCACGCTGATCTGGCTGCGCACGGCGGTGTCTTCCGGCAGGGCGGCCAGCGCCGGGCCGGCGAAGTCGACCAGGAAGGCCACGCTGCCGTCTGGCTGGCGGATCAGGTTGGATTGCTTGACGTCGCCGGTGGAACGCAGGGTCTGCTTGACCCAGCCCAGCTCGGGAGCCTGGAACTTCGGCTCGTCGATGGTCCAGTGCAGGCGGTACGCGTACTCGAATGGCTTGCCTGGCTCAGGCAGCTTTTCCGGGCTCCAGAAGGCCACGATGTTGTCATTGGTCTCGTCGGCAGTCGGGATTTCGACCAGGTCGACGGTGCCCTTGCCCCAGTCCCCCTTCGGCTCGATCCAGGCGCTCGGGCGCTTCTGGTAGTTGTCGTCGAGGTCTTCGTAGTCGCTGAAGGCGCGCTGGCGCTGCATCAGGCCGAAACCACGCGGGTTCTCGACGCTGAAGTTGCTCACGGCCAGGTGTTTCGGGTTGTTCAGCGGGCGCCACAGCCATTCGCCGTTGCCGGCATGGATCGACAGGCCTTCGGAGTCGTGCAGGGCCGGACGGTAGTTGAGGACCTTGGACGGCTGGTTGGGGCCGAACAGGTACATGCTGGTCAGCGGGGCAATGCCCAGGCGGCTGACATGGTCACGCAGGAACACGCGGGACTGCACGTCGACCACGGTATCGTTGCCTGGGCGCAGGGTCAGCTTGTAGGCGCCGGTGGAACGCGGCGAGTCCAGCAGGGCGTAGATGACCAGGTGCTTGTCGGCCGGCTTGGGCTTCTCGACCCAGAACTCGGTAAAGCGCGGGAACTCCTCGCCCGACGGCAGTGCGGTGTCGATGGCCAGGCCACGGGCCGACAGGCCATACACATGGCCCTTGCCGACCACGCGGAAGTAGCTGGCGCCAAGCAGGGTCATGATCTCGTCCTGCTTGTCGGCCTTGTTGATCGGGTACAGCACGCGGAAACCGGCGTAACCCAGGTTCTTGGTGGTTTCCGGGTCGTGTGGCACGTCACCGAACTCGAAACGGCTCGGGTCGTACTTGATTTCCTCGACCTTGGTGGCGGTGACCTCGTTGATCTTCACCGGGGTATCGAAGTGCATGCCCTGGTGATAGAACGACAGCTTGAACGGGGTCTTGTCCTTGGCCCACTCGGCCTTTTCCTGCAGGAAATGAATCTTCTGGTAGTCCGCGAACTTCATGTCGCGGAATACGGCCGGCAGGTTGCTTTTCGGTGCTTCGTACTTCTGGCCGGCCAGATCCTTTGCCTTGGCTGCAACATCGTCAAGATTGAATGCCCACAGCTGGCCCGCGCTCATCAGGCCGACCAGTGCAACACTGGCCATCAGGGCCTTGCGCAGCCCGGTACCGGGGATTCTTGATGCTTTTTGGGGACTAACAATCACGAGCAACCCTCGCCGAAAACAGATCATGAAACCAACGGCCAGCGACAAATGCCGGGTTGGCGAGCACTGTTCGGACCCCGTGAGGGCGTAATGATTCCCCAAACGGATCCAGACAATACTCGAGTCAGAGTGAAACGAACCTGCGAACGCAGGTCCATGCAGCGCGCGAATATCCAGCAGGTCGCGTGACAACGCATCAGGCTGGAACAACTATTTATCGTACAAAACCCCTTGTTTTCCTGTGAACAAGGGGTTTTTTAACCTCATATTTGTAACATAAATGTTACGGGGCCATCATTGACCAGGTGCACCTGCATGTCTGCGCCGAATTGCCCGCTTGCCACATCAGCGTGCCGGGCCTTCGCCTGCTGCAAAAGATAGTCGAACAACTCGGCGCCGAGGGCCGGTGGCGCTGCCGTCGAGAAGCTCGGGCGCATGCCGTTGCGGGTGTCTGCCGCCAGGGTGAATTGCGACACCAGCAACAAACCTCCCCCGACATCCTTGAGCGACAGGTTCATCTTGCCCTGCTCGTCGCTGAACACCCGGTAGTTCAACAACTTGTGCAACAGCTTGTCGGCCTGCTCACGGGAATCTTCAGGCTCGACGGCCACCAGCACCAGCAAACCCTGGTCGATGGCACCCACTACCTCCCCCTCTACTTCCACCCGCGCACCACGCACGCGCTGCAGCAGGCCCCTCATGCTTCTTCCAGGGGCAGGTCGAGCAGGCGCCGGGCCATCTGGTCGGCGGCACGCACCAGGGCATCGGTGATGCCCGGCTCGGAAGCCGCGTGGCCAGCGTCACGGATCACCTTCAGTTCGCTGTTCGGCCAGGCCTGGTGCAGCGCCCAGGCGTTGTCCAGCGGGCAGATCACATCATAGCGGCCATGCACGATCACGGCCGGCAGGTGGGCGATCTTCGGCAGGTCGCGGATCAGCTGGTCCGGCTCGAGGAAGGCGTTGTTCATGAAGTAGTGGCATTCGATACGGGCGATCGACAGTGCACGCTGCGGCTCGGAGAAGCGGTCGACCACCAGCGGATTGGGGCGCAGGGTGGCGGTACGGCCTTCCCAGGTGGACCAGGCCTTGGCCGCGTGCATCTGGGCAATCTGGTCGTTGCCGGTCAGGCGCTTGTGGAAGGCCGTGACCAGGTCACCGCGCTCCTCCGGCGGGATCGGCGCGATGTAGTCCTGCCAGTAATCGGGGAACAGGCGGCTGGCGCCTTCCTGGTAGAACCATTGGATTTCCTGGGGCCTGCACAGGAAGATGCCGCGCAGGATCAGGCCATGCACCCGCTCGGGGTGGGTCTGGGCGTAGGCCAGCGCCAGGGTGGAGCCCCACGAGCCGCCGAACAGCACCCACTTGTCGATGCCAAGGTGCTCGCGGATGCGCTCGAGGTCCTCGACCAGGTGCCAGGTGGTGTTGTTCTCCAGGCTCGCGTGCGGCGTGGAACGGCCACAGCCGCGCTGGTCGAAGGTGATGATGCGGTACAGGGTCGGGTCGAAGTAGCAGCGGCTCTGGGCGTCGCAACCGGCTCCCGGGCCGCCGTGGATGAATACCACCGGCAGACCTTCTGGCGAGCCGCTTTCGTCGACATACAGCACATGCGGCGCTTCCACGGCCAGATCGTGCCGGGCGTAGGGTTTGATCTGCGGGTACAGGGTCTGCATTGCGCACTCCGTGTGAGGATTATTCGGCCGTGGGCCATCATAAACCTGAATTGCGCTTTGAGCACTGCCCGCGCTGATGCCGCCGCACCTCGAGGGCACATATATCTACCTCCAGCAGCTCAGACAGGCCCGCGATAGTCCCTCGCCCCAAATCAAGCAAGGGCTTCGCCATGCCAACTGCAGTCACTGCCGTACCTAGTGTTCATTACGCCACCATCGAGCGCAGAATCCCCACCTGGCTCAAGCAGGCTCCGCCAGAAACCCAGAGCGCGATGCGCAACTGACATCAAGCCCCTGCCTGGCTGTCGACGGCAATCCAGCAACAACCGGAAGTCGCCAAGGCATGGCAGGAAGAGCACGCACGTCACCGCGAGCACCAGGTGCAGGTGCACAAGCTGTTCGAAAAGCTTCCAACCCTGGAAGCGTACGCCACCAAGACACTCACCGAAGCCATCAAGCAGCGATTCAGGCTTGACCTGGACGTGCGCAACACCTACCTCGTCGATGCCCGCCAGATCGAAACGACCAATGCCATCGACAGCCGCCAGGCCGTCGACCGGGCTACACGCTCGCTGCTGCACTGCGCCTTGCACAACTTCGACCAGGATGCCGCTGCCGAACATGGCATGGACGCGCCCGCCTCCCTGCTCAAGAGGTCGGTCATAGTCGATCACCGGCGCTTCATGGGCACCGTGCCGATCAACAATGCACTGGATATCGCCGCCGAAGATTTCGCCGACTTGTGTCGTACGCTGGATATCGGCGGCAAATACCATCAACAGGTACATGCCATCTACTATCCAGCGGCCACGCCGCCACTCGGCGCGGATGAAGCCGCACTGGCCGTTTATGAAACACTGGGGCGTGCAGAGGTATCGGCATTCCGGCAATCACTGCATTTCGCCCGCCTCAAGGGGGATATCAGCGAGGCGCTATATTCCGCCGCTCTTGCCACGCCACTTGACCAGGCGCCATCGCCCTCTTCGCCGGTGACGTTCAGCCTGCTCGACTTGTGGGAAGCCGAGCTGACCGGCGTTGTGCTCATCACCCTGCAAGCTGAAGAGCATCACGCAGTGGCGCTGTACATCCCCGAAGACAGCACCACGCCCCTCAAGGAATTCGCCAGCCAGGAAGCCATGAACGAAGAGTTGCGCGACAGGCTCCAGGCCGATATCGGCTACCTGGACAGGCACCTCGCCGACCGCGACAAGGCGCCGATAACCACCCGTCTGAAGGATCGGCTAATGCCCCTGGCCTGGAGTGCCCGCGGCCTGCATGAGCGTGTTCCGGATCCGCACGCCACCCTGTATCCGGTCAAAAAGCCTTTCAGCCACGCCTTCCAGGGCGTGATGACGTTCCAGAAGACCCAGCGTCATGAGAAGGATGTGCTGTTCCACGCCACGCCAACCGAAATCGTCGATCGGCGCACCGCCCAAGCCCACCGAGAGCTGATTGCCGGCCGTGTGCTCACGGCCTTGAACATCGCCGGCTTCTTCGTGCCAGGGCTTGGCGAGGCAATGCTTGCTGTTTGCCTGGCCCAGCTGGCCCATGAGGTGTATGAAGGGATCGACGCCTGGGAAAACGACGAACGTGATACTGCCTATGGCTATCTGGTCGATGTGATCGAAAACGTGGCCATCATGGCCGCCCTCAGCGCAGCAGCCAAAGCTTTGAGAGGCTTGCACGGCAGCGAAACCGGCACGTCGCTGGAAGGGCCGGAGATTGAAGAGCCAGAGGATGAGGAGCCAGGGATAACCCGTATTCCGGTAGAAACGCCTTCATTCATCGAAGAACTGGAAGACGTGGAAACATCCGATGGTCAGACGCGGTTGTGGAAACCCGACCTCACGCCCTACCGGAGTCACGAGACGCTGCCCCATGACCTGGTACCGGACGAACTGGGCCTACGGCATCACCAAGGCAAACGCTGGCTGGTACTGCAGGGCAATCAGTACATCGTCAGCCAAACGCCAACGACTGGCGAATATCGTTTGCAACACCCTGCAAGTCCTCGCCGTTACCAGCCGCCAGTGCGGCACAACGGTGCCGGAGCATGGTTGCACGTTACCGATAAGCCACTGAGTTGGTCGGGCATGACACTCCTGCGCCGCATCGGCCACTTGAGTGGGCACTTCGACGAGCCGACGCTGCAACGGATTATCGCCGTCAGCGGCGTACACGAAGACGAGCTGCGCCGCGCCCTGGCCGAAAGCCAGCGGCTGCCGGCCTTGCTGGAAGACACCCTGCAACGTTTCAAGCTGGACGAAACGGTCCGCCAGCTGGCGGACGAGAGCACTCGGCCCGCTGAGTTTGCCAGGGCCTACGCCGGCCTTTCGCGCGACCTAGCGCCGGGCGCCGAGGCCATCCAGAGGGCGTATCCGAAATTGCCGTCAGCAGTCGCCAATGAGCTGGCGCGCGAGGCCAGTGCCAACGAACTGCAGATACTCGACAACGGCAAGGTACCACTGCGCCTTGCCGAAGAGGCCCGCATCTACCAGCAACAAATTCGCCTTGCCCGCGCCTGCGAAGGGCTGTACCTGTCCAGCGTGCCGAACTGGGATAGCGACCTGTTGATCGTGCATACGCTCGAACGCTTGCCAGGCTGGCCTGCACAGACCAGGCTCCGGCTGCTCCAGCGCATGTCCTGGCCGACCCAGGATCATGCCATAGGCACACTGGACACCCGCCCATTCAAGACCATCACCCATGCCCAGGCAGGGTACATCGTCCACGACGAAAGCCTGCCCAGCGCGGCGGTCAAGGTGTATTCAAGCCTTTACGCTGCATTGTACGAGGCACTGCCAGCGGCCATGGCAAGCATGGACGTCGCCGATCAGCAAGCGCTGCAGCGCCTTGTACAGGAAAGCCCGTTGCTGCCTCGCCCGGCCTTGAGGGTGCTGCTGGGCATGCAGCCCGTACGCCCAGGCTACCGTTCTCCCATGCGCCTGGCTGATGGCCGCCTGGGCTACCCACTCAGTGGCGGCGGCCCGGCCACCCATGGCATCACCCGCCAGCAGCTGTTCGAAGCTATCGAAGCCACAGGGCTCGCCGAACGCACCGGCCGCTCGGCGGCTCAGGTTCTGCAGGCACTTGCCAGCCGCGGCCGTACGCAACTGCAGATATTCGAACATTTGCAGACACTACTGGAGCAGCGCAACGAGCTGCAAAGCAGCCTGGACGATTGGAGTGAAGCCATTTCGCCGGCAAGCGACCAAGCAGCACAGGACTACGACAGCCTGCGTGACTCGATCATGCAACACTGGTACGACACTGCGCTGGACGAGAGCACCGGGCCCACCACGGAACTGCGTATCGCCCGCGTCCCCCTTGCCGATGTGCCCCTCACCTTGCCCGCTTTTTTCAACGCACGCGTGCGCAGCCTGAGCCTGATCGACTTACCGTCAGGGTCCTTGGCGGGCTGGGCGCAAAACGAGCGCCTGCTGCAACGCCTGCTCAGGCAGATGCCGCAGATCGAGTCGCTGGAAATCAGCCGTCCGTTTGACCCCAGGGCAACGCCCTCGCCCTTCCTGTTCAGCGTGCCCACCATCACCGAGTACCTGCCAGGCTTGCAACGACTGGTGCTCACCAACCAGAACATGGCGCTCTCCGAAAGCGACCTGAACCTGCTGTCAGGGCTTCGCCAATTGAGATACCTGGACCTGAGTGGTAACCGGCTGGCGCAGAGCAACAGGCCAAGTTTCCATGAGTTGACCCTGGACTACCTGGGCCTGGACCAGATGCAGCTGGCCCAATGGCCGATCGGGATTGGCAGCGACGCCCTGGCGCGCATTGCCCACCTGTCGTTGCGCCACAACAATCTCAGGTCTTTGCCCTCGTTCCTGCTTCATGAAGCGGACATGCTGACCACCCCACCGGTGATCTCGCTGGAAGGCAACAGCATCAATGAATCTCACCTGCAGCGATTGTTGCTGAACGAGCGCGTCGACACCTCGGGCATCACCACGGACCAGCCAGAGGCAATGTCCGAACAACTCGCACGCATTCGCGATGAGCGACGGCAGATGCGCGATGCGATCGATGGCTGGGCCCAGGCATCCAGTTCGAGCAACCCATTGACCCAGGCCGCACTGACGGACAGGCAACGTATCGCGTCAGCGATCGATCAATTCTGGGAACAACAGGAGCAGGGCCAGTCATACCTGCGCCTGCAACTCGAGGACGTGGCCATCGAGCATTTCCCCAGGCGGCTTCCAGCGTTCTTCGGCGCCCGCGTACACGCGCTCAGCCTGACGCGGTTGCGGGGCAGCGCCTCGCAGCTCGACGAACTACTCAGCCGGTTCCCTAACATCAGCCGGTTGACCATCGATGCACACCAGGCCGCCATGCCCTCGCTGGCATCTGCCCTGGCTCGCCTTCCCCAACTCACCTACCTGGAGTTTCGCAACATGGGGCTGGAGGTCGACCAGGCCATGATGGACATTTTCGCAGGGCTGCGAAACCTGACCTCGCTGGACCTGTCGGGCAACCGTGCAGGCAACATCGACCATGTGCCCGCATCGCTGGCCAGCAACCTGCAGTCACTCGCATTGACCAACATGAACCTCCAAGCCTGGCCCAGCTGGTGTGACAGTTTGCTGCCATTGGAACTTCTGGACCTGAGCTCGAACAACATCACCCAGTTGCCCGAGCACATCCTGACGAACCTGAACAATCCCATGCCAATCTCGTCGATCGCCTTGTTCGACAACCCGCTGCCTCCTGAAACCATCCTGCGGGTACGCAGCTTCTCGGACAGCCAGCACAGCTATTCCTTTGCCCTGGATATCCCCGACGACCTGATGTTCTTCGATACTTCCAGCGAAGGATCTCTCGACCACCTTCACTTCCCACTGCTGGGCGATGATACGCCCAGGCTGAAGGACTGGATGCTGGGTAGCGAAGCACAGAATGCCGCATTGCAGGACTGCTGGGAGCGGCTCGAAGGTAGTGATCTGTTGCGTCTGGTGGGCCGTTTGCACAATGCCGCCCCATACCTTGACCCAAATACGCAAGCCACCTTCTGCGAACGGGTGCGCTTGATGCTGGTGGTGGCTGCAAGCAACGAAACCGAACGCCCGATCATGGAGAGCATCGCCGCAGCGGCATTGCCAGACCCGGTAACCGGCTCGCAGACCTGCCATGACGGAGCGCTGCAGGAGTTCAACAATATTGAACTGTACCTGATGAGCCAACGCCTGTTGGTCGACGCCGGCGATTCCCTGCAAGCACTGCGTCGTCGGCTATTGCAGCTTTTCCGGATCGAACAGCTGGAGCTGCTGGCCAACCAACGGACTGGCCCGGGTGACCTGGTCTCGGTACGTCTGGCCTACCGCCGGGAACTGGCCAGGGAACTGGACCTGCCGATCGCCGATAGCATGCGTTTTCGAGGTGCTGCGAACCTGGCGCGGGACGAGCTATCCAGTGTGCTGGAAAAGGTTCGGAAAAGTGAACTGAGCGATGCACTGGTCGGATACATGCTGGCGAATACGGATTGGACCACGCGTCTGCGAGCCGAATTTGCCGACCGCTTCGCCGAAATAGAAGCACGTTTCCGCCTGCGGGTGCTTGAGCTGGCAAGCAAGGACCACTCGCTTCAGGACGAGTTGAACTTGCAGCAAGGCCTGCAAGATGACAAGGAGCAGGAAGAGAAGGAGCTACTGCGCGAACTTACCATCAAGCAGATCAACAACAACTGAGCAGTAGTGACTGGCGACGCGAACAACCTGCATCGCGTCGCCATTCTTACTGGCGAACTTCACCGCCCGTAATGCGCCTTGCCCCAGTCCAGCACTGCCTGCAGAAGCTGCTTCAACACCTCCTGTGTCGGCCGTGCCAGGTCTTCGCGGTAAGCGAACGGCTCGGCTTCTTCCATGTAAGTGCTCTGCGCCAGCTCCAGCTGCACCGCATGGATGTGGTTGGCCGGATCGCCGTAATGCCGGGTGATATGCCCGCCCTTGAAGCGGCCATTGAGCACGTGGCTGTAACCTTGGGCCTGGGCGCACACCTCTTTCAGCCGTTCGGCCAGGGCCGGGTCGCAGCTGGCGCCGTTGAAGGTACCCAGGTTGAAGTCCGGCAGCTTGCCGTCGAACAGGTGCGGGATCAGCGAACGGATCGAATGGGCGTCCCACAGCAGGGCGTAGCCGAACTGCTCGCGCAGCCGCGCCAGCTCGCGACGAATCGTGTCGTGGTAGGGGCGCCAGATCTGCTCCAGATACTGCTTGCGCTCCTCGCCTGTCGGCACCAGCCCGTCCTTGAACAATGGCTCGCCATCGAACAGCGTGGCCGGGTACAGGCCAGTGGTGGCACCGGCGTACAACGGCTTGTCGTCATCCGGCCGATTCAGGTCGATGACGAAGCGCGAATACTCCGCCGCCACCACGCTGGCGCCCATTTCACGGGCAAAGTCATACAGCCGTGGAATATGCCAGTCGGTGTCCGGCAGGCTGCGCGCCTGGTCGACCAGGCCGTCTCTTACCGCCGGCGACAGTTGCAGGCCGGCATGGGGCATGCTGATCAGCAGCGGCAGGCGCCCCTGGTGAAAACTCAGTACCTTGTCCATCGTGCCTCACTCAGTTGGAAATCTCGTGGCCCTTGCGCACCACGCGCTTGGGCAGGTCGCCGCCCAGCCAGTAGGCCAGGTCGGCGGGGCGTTCGATCTGCCAGGCGACGAAGTCCGCGACCTTGCCCACTTCCAGCGAGCCGTGGCTGTCGCCCAGGCCCAACGCAGTGGCGGCGTGCACGGTGACACCGGCCAGGGCTTCTTCCGGGGTCATGCGGAAGCAGGTGCAGCCCATGTTCAGCATCAGCCGCAGCGACAACCCTGGCGAGGTGCCGGGGTTGAGGTCGCTGGCCAGGGCAATCTTCACGCCGTGGCGGCGCAAGGCGTCCATCGGCGGCAGCTGGGTTTCGCGCAGGAAGTAGAACGCGCCCGGCAGCAGCACGGCGACCGTGCCGGCTTTTGCCATGGCAATGGCGTCTTCCTCGGTCATGAATTCCAGATGGTCAGCCGAAAGCGCCTGGTAGCGCGCAGCCAGGCTGGAGCCGTGCAGCGACGACAACTGTTCGGCGTGCAGCTTGACCGGCAGGCCCAGCTCGCGCGCCTTGATGAACAGCCGCTCGACCTGGGCCGGGGAGAACGCCAGGTGTTCGCAGAAGGCATCCACTGCGTCCACCAGGCCTTCGGCGGCCAGGGCCGGCAGCATTTCATCGCAGATGTGCGCGATGTAGTCGTCAGCCCGGCCGACGTATTCCGGCGGCAAGGCATGGGCTGCCAGGCAGGTGGCGCGCACCGCCAGAGGCAACTCGTCGGCCAGGCGCCGGGCCACACGCAGCATCTTGCGCTCGTTGGCCAGGTCCAGGCCGTAGCCTGACTTGACCTCGATGGTGGTCACGCCATCGCGCATCAACGCCTGGACCCGCTGGCGAGCACTGGCGAACAGCTCGTCCTCGCTGGCCGCACGGGTGGCCCGCACGGTGCTGGCGATGCCACCGCCCTGTGCGGCGATTTCGGCATAGCTCACACCCTGCAGGCGCTGCTCGAACTCACCGCTGCGGTTGCCACCGAACACCGCGTGGGTGTGGCAGTCGATCAGCCCCGGGGTGACCCAGGCGCCGCCCAGGTCCACCGTACGCTCGGCATCGACCGACGCCAGCTCGACGCGTGGGCCGATCCACTCGATCAGCCCGGCGTTGGTGACGATGGCCGCGTCCTCGATGGCCGAGTAACGGCCCTCGGCCATGGTTGCCACATGGCAGTGCTGCCAGACGGTTCTCATACATTGACTCCTGTACTTAGCGGTGCAGCTCGGCCGGTTCCGCTACCGGTTTGCCCTGCCCTGCGCGCGGCTTGCACCACAGCAGGTAGGACGCCACCAGGAACACCACCCAGACCACGCCGACGAGCAGTGCCGCCTGGGTATCCGGGAAGTAACCGAGCACGCCAAAGATGAACACCATGAACGCAATGGCCATGGCCGGGCCGTAAGGCCAGAACGGTACCGGGAACTGTAGCTGGGCCACTTGTTCACGGCTCATGCTGCGGCGCATGGCCACTTGGGTGAGCAGGATCATCAGCCATACCCACACGGTGGCGAAGGTAGCGATCGAGGCGATCAGCAGGAACACGTTCTCCGGGATCAGGTAGTTGAGCAGCACGCCGATCAGCAGCGCAGCCCCCATCACCACCACGGTCATCCACGGCACGCCGTGCTTCGACAGCTTGCTGAAGCCGCGCGGCGCGTGGCCTTGCTGGGCCAGGCCGTACATCATGCGGCCGGCGCCGAAGATGTCGCTGTTGATGGCCGAGATCGCGGCGGAAATCACCACGATGTTCAGCACTGCGGCGGCAGAGCCGATGCCCAGGTTACTGAAGATCTGCACGAACGGGCTGCCCTGGCTGCCGATTTGCGGCCATGGGAACAGGCACATCAGCACGAACAGGGTGAGCACGTAGAACAGCAGGATGCGCAGCGGCACGGCGTTGATCGCCTTGGGGATGACCCGCTGCGGGTCCTTGGCCTCACCGGCGGTGACGCCGATGATTTCGATACCGCCGAACGCGAACATCACCACGGCAAAGGAGGCGATCAGGCCACCCACGCCATTGGGCATGAAGCCGCCGTGGTCGAACAGGTTGCTGACACCCACGGCCTGCCCGGTGCCTACCTGGCTGAAGCCGAAGGCCATGATGCCGAGGCCGGCCAGGATCATCGCCACGATGGCGCCGACCTTGAGCAGCGACAGCCAGAATTCCATTTCGCCAAAGACCTTGACGTTGCACAGGTTGAGGCCGCCGATCAGGAAGACGATGCCCAGCACCCAGATCCAGCGGGCCACTTCCGGGAACCAGAAGCCCATGTAGATACCGAAGGCAGTGACGTCGGCGATGGCGACGATGACCATCTCGAAGGCGTAGGTCCAGCCGAGGATGAAGCCGGCCATGGGGCCGAGGTAGGTGCTGGCGTAGTGGCCGAACGAACCGGCGACCGGGTTGTGCACAGCCATTTCGCCGAGGGCGCGCATGACCATGAACACGGCGGCGCCGCCGATCAGGTAGGCCAGCAGCACAGCCGGGCCGGCCATCTGGATGGCCGAGGCGGAACCGTAGAACAGCCCGGTGCCGATGGCGGAACCGAGGGCCATGAAACGGATGTGGCGGGCACTTAGCCCGCGCTTTAGACCTTGAGCTTGTTGCATGTCACGTCCTTAAATTGTTTTTGTGGTCGTGAGATCGAGGGGGGCTGCCTTGCAGCCCAATCGCCGGCAAGCCAGCCCCCACAGAGATGGTGTGTCGCATCTCCATCTGTGGGAGCCGGCTTGCCGGCAATGAGCCGCACAGCGGCCCCTGGGGGCATTACAGGCTTGGCAGCACACCAGCCGGCAGCAGGCCGGTCAGGCGACCCTTGGCCAACAGTTCCACGGCCTTTTCGATGTCGGGCGCGAAGAAACGGTCACGGTCGTAGTGCGGCACTTCGCTGCGCAGCGCCTGGCGCGCCTGCTCCAGCTTGGCCGAGGTCTTCAGGCCCTTGCGCAGGTCCAGGCCCTGGCAGGCGCCCAGCCATTCGATGGCCAGCACGCCACGGGTGTTTTCGGCCATTTCCCACAGGCGCTTGCCGGCAGCCGGGGCCATCGACACGTGGTCTTCCTGGTTGGCCGAGGTCGGCAGGCTGTCGACGCTGTGCGGATGCGACAGGGCCTTGTTCTCGCTGGCCAGGGCAGCAGCGGTGACCTGGGCGATCATGAAGCCCGAGTTGACCCCGCCGTTTTCCACCAGGAACGGCGGCAGCTGGGACATGTGCTTGTCCATCATCAGCGAGATACGGCGCTCGCTGAGCGAACCGATTTCAGCGATGGCCAGGGCGATGTTGTCGGCGGCCATGGCCACCGGCTCGGCGTGGAAGTTACCGCCGGAAATCACGTCACCTTCGGCAGCGAACACCAGCGGGTTGTCCGACACGGCGTTGGCTTCGATGCCCAGTACCTCGGCGGCCTGGCGCAGCTGGGTCAGGCAGGCGCCCATGACCTGCGGCTGGCAGCGCAGCGAGTACGGGTCCTGAACCTTGTCGCAGTTCTTGTGCGACAGCGACACTTCGCTGGAGTCGCCCAGCAGGTCACGGAAGCAGGCAGCGGTGTCGATCTGGCCGCGCTGGCCACGCACTTCGTGGATGCGCGCATCGAACGGCGAGCGCGAGCCCAGTGCGGCTTCGACGCTCAGGCCGCCGCAGGCGATGGCAGCGGCGTACAGGTCTTCACCCTGGAACAGGCCACGCAGGGCATAGGCGGTGGACGCCTGGGTGCCGTTGAGCAGGGCCAGGCCCTCCTTGGCGGCCAGGGTCAGCGGCTCGAGGCCGGCCACGGCCAGGGCTTCGGTGGCTGGCAGCCACTGGCCCTTGTAGCGGGCCTTGCCTTCACCCAGCAGCACCAGCGACATGTGCGCCAGCGGGGCGAGGTCGCCGGAGGCGCCCACCGAACCCTTCAGCGGGATGTGCGGATAGACTTCGGCGTTGACCAGGGCAATCAGCGCGTCGATGACTTTGCGACGGATGCCGGAGAAACCACGGCTGAGGCTGTTGATCTTCAGCACCATGATCAGCCGCACCAGGGCGTCATCCAGCGGCGCGCCGACACCGGCGGCGTGGGACAGCACCAGCGAGCGCTGCAGGTTTTCCAGGTCGTGGCTGGCGATGCGGGTCGAGGCCAGCAGGCCGAAACCGGTGTTGATGCCGTAGGCGGTACGGTCTTCGGCAATGATCTGCTCGACGCAGGCAACGCTGGCGTCGATGGCCGGCGCGGCGCTGGCGTCCAGTTGCAGGCGCACGGGCGCGGCATGGATGGCGCGCAGCTGGGCCAGGGTCAGGGTGCCGGGCTTGAGGGTCAATTCGGTCACTTCACTACTCCAATCGCGTGGAGCCGCAGGCCCGTTTGTGAGTGCCTGCGTGCTCCTTCTTGTTGTTCAGTATCACCCCTCGTGGGATGCGATCCAAAGCGTGGCGATCAGCCAGTGATCATCGGCAGGTCCAGGCCCTGCTCCTTGGCGCACTCGATGGCGATGTCGTATCCGGCATCGGCATGACGCATCACACCGGTCCCTGGGTCGTTGGTCAGCACGCGAGCGATACGCTCGGCGGCTTCGTCGGTACCGTCGCAGACGATGACCATGCCAGAGTGCTGGGAGAAGCCCATGCCCACGCCACCACCGTGGTGCAGCGAAACCCAGGTAGCACCGCCGGCGGTGTTCAGCAGGGCGTTGAGCAGCGGCCAGTCGGAGACAGCGTCGGAACCGTCGCGCATGGCTTCGGTTTCACGGTTGGGGCTGGACACCGAACCGGAGTCCAGGTGGTCACGGCCGATCACGATCGGTGCCGACAGCTCGCCGCTGCGTACCATTTCGTTGAACGCCAGGCCCAGCTTGGCGCGCAGGCCCAGGCCAACCCAGCAGATACGTGCCGGCAGGCCCTGGAAGCTGATGCGCTCGCGGGCCATGTCCAGCCAGCGGTGCAGGTGGGCGTCGTCGGGGATCAGTTCCTTGACCTTGGCGTCGGTCTTGTAGATGTCTTCGGCATCACCGGACAGCGCCGCCCAGCGGAACGGGCCGATGCCACGGCAGAACAGCGGGCGGATGTAGGCCGGCACGAAGCCCGGGAAGTCGAAGGCATTGGCCACGCCTTCTTCCTTGGCCATCTGGCGGATGTTGTTGCCATAGTCGAAGGTCGGAACACCCTGCTTCTGGAAATCGAGCATGGCTTGCACGTGCACGGCCATCGACTGCTTGGCGGCCTTGACCACTGCAGCCGGCTCGGTCTGCGCACGGTCGCGGTACTGTTCCCAGGTCCAGCCGGCTGGCAGGTAACCGTTCAGCGGGTCGTGGGCGCTGGTCTGGTCGGTGACCATGTCCGGGCGCACGCCACGCTTGACCAGCTCTGGCAGGATTTCAGCAGCGTTGCCGTGCAGGGCGATGGAGATGGCCTTGCCTTCGGCGGTGTACTTGGCAATGCGTGCCAAGGCGTCGTCGAGGTCAGTGGCCTGCTCGTCGACGTAGCGGGTTTCCAGACGGAAGTCGATGCGGCTCTGCTGGCATTCGATGTTCAGCGAGCAGGCACCGGCCAGGGTGGCGGCCAGTGGCTGGGCACCGCCCATGCCGCCCAGGCCGGCGGTCAGTACCCACTTGCCTTTCAGGCTGCCGCCGTAATGCTGGCGGCCGGCTTCGACGAAGGTTTCGTAGGTGCCTTGGACGATGCCCTGGCTGCCGATGTAGATCCAGCTGCCGGCGGTCATCTGGCCGTACATGGCCAGGCCCTTGGCGTCCAGTTCGTTGAAGTGTTCCCAGTTGGCCCAGTGCGGTACCAGGTTGGAGTTGGCGATCAGTACGCGCGGGGCGTTGCTGTGGGTCTTGAACACGCCGACCGGCTTGCCCGACTGCACCAGCAGGGTTTCGTCGCCTTCCAGGCGGGTCAGGGTCTCGACGATCTTGTCGTAGCACGCCCAGTTACGGGCAGCGCGGCCGATACCGCCGTACACCACCAGTTCTTTCGGGTTTTCCGCGACCTGTGGATCGAGGTTGTTCATCAGCATGCGCAGTGGCGCTTCGGTCAACCAGCTTTTGGCAGTCAGCTTGTTGCCACGTGGGGCACGGATTTCAACGTCACGGTATTTGTTGTTGTCGGTCACGGGAAAGGTCCTCTGCGGTCGTCCGCGGGCGGGTATGTCGTGGTAGATATACAAACACACCTTTACTTGTATGTACAAGCATGGACAACCAAAATAATTGGACTTTTCCGCTGAGCGGCAAAAGAAATGGGGCCGCTGCGCGGCCCTTCGCGGGCTTGCCCGCTCCCACAGAGAGCTCCACTGCCTTCAAGGCGTGCGCTGTACCTGTGGGAGCGGGCAAGCCCGCGAAGGGCTGCGCAGCAGCCCCCGGCTATCTCAACGTGAAACGAGTTCGATCAGGCAGAACCGCCCCTGCACATCCAACCCCAGCAACTGGTCATTGCCCTCCAGCCGCAGGCAGTCATACAACCCCAACCGCTGCGTCTCGCGCCCGGCAATGCCAACCTCGACCTGGCTGCTGGCAGCGAACAGCAACACTGTCGACGCCGAACTGTACAAGCGGCTGGTGCCATCGAACCACTGCAACCGCGCCCGGTAGCGCTGCGGTGCGTAGATCAGGTTGAAATCGCGGATCGCCCCGCCCAGCAGCTTGCAGCTGACCTGACTCTCGCCACTGAAGGCGAAGGCATCGAACGGCAGCAACGGCCTGCTGGCCTGGCCGTCGACCAGCAGGCGCATGCCGTCACCCTGCAGCACGGTGATGATCCGCTGGTAGCCGGCGAAGGTGGAAAACCCGCCGGACTCCTCAATATCGGCAATCGACAAGCGCCAGCCAAAGCCGTCCAGGCCTTCGCCACTGTCGCGGGTAATCTCTTCGGTGAAACCGCCACCGTTCTTCCACGGCATGCGCGGGTAGCCCTGCGCACGCAACAACTGCAGCTGACTCATTTACTGAAACGTCCTTCCAGGCGGTGACGGGAACCGGGGTGGATCAGCCGCGCGGCGGTCACCGGCTGGCGGCCGGACCAGGTGCGACGGCGGATCAGCAGGCAGGGCTCGCCCCGCTCGATCTGCAACAGGCGGCATTCTTCCGGCTCGGCCAGGATTGCCTCTACCACGTGCTCACCCTCGGTCAGCGGCGCCACCTGCGACAGGTAGGCGTATGGCGTCTGCCGGGTGAAGTCCTGCTTGAGGTAGTCGGGGGCAATCGCCGCATTGACGTAGCGGTCCTCGATCTGCACCGGCACGCCGTTCTCGAAATGCACGATCAGCGAGTGGAACACTCGCTGGCCTTCGCGCATGTCCAGGGCCAGGGCCCGCTCGGAACCGGCCGTTTCCTCGGTGAGGGTAATCACCTGGCAGCTATGCTGGTGGCCACGCGCGGCAATTTCGTCGGCGATGTTGTTGACCTCGAACAACGCCGAACGTCCCTTGGGCTCGGCCACGAAGGTACCGACCCCTTGCATGCGCACCAGCAGGCCTTCTGCGGTGAGCTCGCGCAGGGCGCGGTTGATGGTCATGCGGCTGAAGCCCAGCTCGCTGACCAGTTCGCTCTCCGAGGGCACCCGGTGATGCGGTGGCCAGCTGCCGTTGTCGATCTGCTGGATGATCATCTGTTTGACCCGGGCGTAAAGCGGAGCCGGGCCCTCGCCCATCTGGGCAACCAGCGCGGAGACAGGAGGTGTCGGCACGGCGTTGGATCCTTGTGCAAATGGAATGAGCGGTAGCTTGCCGCAGTTTACCCGGCAGGCAAACGCCTGTATATGTATATACAAGTTAACAATAACAGGATTTTCACCGATGTCCGCCTACTTCGCCGAACGCGCCCTGCTACCCACGGGCTGGGCCAGCCATGTTCGCATCGAGGTCACCAGTGATGGCCATGTGGCCCGCATCGAACCAGGTGCCTCGGCCGAAGGCGCCGAGCGGCTGGCCGGCCCGCTGCTGCCCGGCATGCCCAACCTGCACTCGCATGCCTTCCAGCGCGCCATGGCAGGGCTGGCAGAAGTCGCCGGCAACCCCAACGACAGTTTCTGGACCTGGCGCGACCTGATGTATCGCCTGGTCGGCCAGATCAGTCCAGAGCAGCTGCAGGTCATCGCCCGCCAGCTGTACATCGAAATGCTCAAGGCCGGCTATACCTCGGTCGCCGAGTTCCACTACGTGCACCATGACCAGGCCGGCAGGGCCTACGCCGATCCGGCCGAACTGTCCCACCGCATCAGCGCGGCTGCAGCCGACAGCGGCATTGGCCTGACCTTGCTGCCGGTGCTTTACAGCCACGCAGGCTTCGGCGGCCAAGCCCCGAATGACGGGCAACGGCGCTTCATAAATTCCACTGAACAGTACCTGCAACTACAAGCGCAGCTGGCCCCGCTGCTGGCCGCGCAACCCGCGCAGCAACTGGGTCTGTGCTTCCATTCGCTGCGCGCGGTGACGCCCGGGCAGATCGCCGAAGTGCTGGCAGCCAGCGACAAACAGTGCCCGGTGCATATCCATATCGCCGAGCAGCAGAAGGAAGTCAACGACTGCCTGGCCTGGAGCGGCCTGCGCCCGTTGCAGTGGCTGTACGAGCATGTAGATGTGGACCCGCGCTGGTGCCTGGTGCACGCAACCCACGCAGAGCCGGATGAAGTCACCGCCATGGCCCGCAGCGGCGCGGTAGCCGGGCTTTGCCTGACCACCGAGGCCAACCTGGGCGACGGGATTTTCCCGGCAGTGGACTACCTGGCGCAGGGTGGGCGCATGGGCATTGGTTCGGACAGCCATGTGTCGCTGAGCGTTGTGGAGGAACTGCGCTGGCTGGAATACGGCCAGCGGCTGCGCGACCAGCGGCGTAACCGCCTGTATCGCGGCGACCAGCCGATGGTCGGGCGAGCGCTGTATGACGCTGCCCTGGCGGGCGGTGCGCAGGCGCTGGGGCAGGCGGTCGGGGAACTGGCCGTGGGCAAGCGCGCCGACTGGCTGGTGCTCGATGGGCAGGACCCTTACATCGCCATGGCCGATGGGGATGCGATTCTCAACCGCTGGCTGTTTGCTGGCGGCGATCGGCAGGTGCGGGATGTGATGGTGAATGGGCAGTGGGTGGTGCGCCAGGGGCGGCATGCGCAGGAAGAGCAAAGCGCGCTGGCGTTTGCCGAGGTACTGCGGCAGCTTTTGGGCTGATCTGCCGGCAGTTCTATCGCATTCGCGGGTAAACCCGCTCCCACAGGTGAGGCGCTGAACTCAGATACTGTGCAGTACCTGTGGGAGCGGGTTTACCCGCGAACACCGGCGAAGCCGGTGCCATAAATCGCGGTTGCGGGTAGGCCCACACCCACAACTACTCTGAACCTCAGTGCATCTTGACGATCTGCTGGTCAGACGCGCGCCAGATCAGCCGGCTGGTGTCATAACCCTGCTGCCGGGCCTTGGACATCAGGTTCTCGCGCTCCCAGGCTGGTAGCGTCGGCGTACGCGACAGCAGCCACAAGTGCTTGCGGTCCGGGCTGCCGACCACCGCCGTGCGATAGCGATCATCCACATACAGAATCCAGTACTCGCCCCTCGCCACCCCTGGCACCAGCTTGGTGAACCAGTTGTCGAACTCGACCCACAATTTGTCGGTGTGCCCTGGCTCCTGGATGTTCGCATGCCCTTCGGCGCGCAGCCATTCGTCACCCATGGTGCGGCAGCGGTTGAGCACGCCGAGGCTACCATCGAGTCTGAGGTTGTAGTGCGCTTCGGACTGCTCACAGCCGGTCTGGTAGCGCATTGGCAGGCGCGCCAGTTCGTACCACTTGCCCTGGTAGCGCTTGAGGTCGATGTTGCCCGCGGTCTTCGGCGCCAGCGGGTCGTGCACGGAGCCGGCACAACCGCCCAGCAGCAACGCCAGGCATACCCCCATCAGCAGATACACGCGCCTCATTTGAGACCCTGCCCTGAATACATGAGCACCTTGTCAGCCGCGTACTGCACACTGATGAAGCTCTTCTCGTCCCCCCAGGTGCAGCTGCTCATCCCCAGCGCGCCAGAGCACTCGGTCGGCGTGCCGAGCAGCTGCTCGACCTCGGCCTTGTTCATACCGGCCTTGATCTTGGAATAGTTTTCCTGGTTGATCTTGCTGCAGGCAGTCAGGACGACGCACAGCGACAACAGGGCGAGGGAACGCAACGACATGAAGGACACTCCTGGAGAGGGGATACAGGCGAGTGGCCTGCAGTGACCTTCGACGGTAAAAACCCTCCCAGGTTCCCTGCTCCCCCTCCTCTACCCCTACGCCATTGGTCGGATGGCCACTACTGTGCGATTAATCACAAAGCATTACCCCGCACAAACAAAAAGGCCGCCCCGTGCAGGAGGCGGCCTTGCGTCGCGACGGCCTGCGCAGCAGGCCACGAAACCTCAGAACCTGGACCCAGGTTCCAGCAAAAAGTCCATCTCTTCGCTGGTACTCGGCCGCTCCAGCACCAGGTTGCGGTGCGGGAAGCGCCCGAAACGGGCAATTACCCGCTGGTGCTGCTCGGCATAGTCGAGGAAGCCTTCGAACAACCGGCGGTTGGCTTCGGGTTGCTCGTCCAGCAGCACCTGGTAGCGCTCGACGCACAGGTTCTGCCAGTCCAGCACTTCGGCATGTTCCAGAACCAGCAGCACGAACACCCGCTGTATCGGCAGCAGTTGGTAATCCCAGTTCTTCTGCAAACCCTGCATCGCCACCACCTGGGCACGCCGGTCGCCCTCGAAGGCACGCGGCGTGTCGCGGTAGATCATGCGCGGCAACTGGTCCAGCAGGATCAGCAGGCCCAGCCAGCCCTGCGGGCTTTGCTGCCACTCGTCGAGCCCACCCGCCAGGGCATGCTCGACCAGGTCGCCAAACAGCGCATGGGCGTCGGCGTCATGATGCTTGCCGAACCACAGCGTGCTCTTCTCGTCAGCCACGGCCTGGGGACTGGTGCCCCAACCGAACCACCACTCCAGCAACGGCTGCCAAGGTGCGAGCATGACTTACTCCTTGTGGTAGGCGGTGACGCGCTCGACCTCTTCCTTCGAGCCGAGGATTACCGACACACGCTGGTGCAGGCTTTCTGGCTGGATGTCGAGGATGCGATCGTAACCGTTGGTGGAGGCACCGCCGGCCTGTTCGATGATGAAGGACATCGGGTTGGCTTCGTACATCAGGCGCAGCTTGCCCGGCTTGCTCGGTTCGCGAGCGTCACGTGGGTACATGAACAGGCCGCCACGGGTCAGGATGCGGTGTACGTCCGCCACCATCGAGGCGATCCAGCGCATGTTGTAGTTTTTCTTCAGCGGGCCGGTCTCGCCTGCCAGCAGTTCGCCCACGTAACGCTGAACCGGGGCTTCCCAGTGGCGCTGGTTGGACATGTTGATGGCGAATTCTGCGGTAGTTTCCGGCACGCGGATGTTTTCGTGGGTGAGGACGAAGCTGCCCAGTTCGCGGTCCAGGGTGAAGCCCTTGACGCCGTTGCCCAGGGTCAGGATCAGCATGGTCTGCGGGCCGTAGATGGCGTAACCGGCGGCGACCTGCTGGGTGCCTGGTTGCAGGAAGGCTTTTTCGTTCAGGGTTTCGTTCTGGCTCAGGTATTCGTTAGGGCAACGCAGTACCGAGAAGATGGTGCCGACCGAAACGTTGACGTCAATGTTGGACGAGCCGTCCAGCGGGTCGAATACCAGCAGGTAGGCGCCTTTCGGGTACTTGCCCGGGATCTGGTAGGCGTTGTCCATTTCTTCGGAAGCCATGCCGGCCAGGTGGCCGCCCCACTCGTTGGCTTCCAGCAGGATATCGTTGGAAATCACGTCCAGTTTCTTCTGGACTTCGCCCTGCACGTTTTCAGTGCCCATGCTGCCCAGCACGCCACCGAGGGCGCCTTTGGACACGTGATGGCTGATTTCCTTGCACGCACGCGCCACCACTTCGATCAGGAAGCGCAGATCGGCAGGGGTATTGTTGCTGCGGGTCTGCTCAATCAGATAGCGACTCAGGGTAACGCGGGACATGTATGGCTCCGAAAGGATTGGGGGATAAAAACCCCCGCAGTTTACAGGGAGAGTTGCAGGCTAGCGAGTGATGAGACTCGCAACGGCTCTCAGACGGCACAATAGGTCGGTAGTTCAGCGCGCGCCAGGCCGGTGGTCTGGTTGTGGGCCCATTCGCGGGCACGCCCGCTCCCACAGGGACTGCACAAGATTTCCAAGGTTGTGCAAATCCTGGGGGAGCGGGCGTGCCCACGAAGAGGCCGGCACAGGCTTACCTCAATCCAAAGCCTTCCAGATCTCGCTGGCATATTCCCGAATGGTCCGGTCCGAGGAGAACCAGCCCATCCGCGCGGTATTCAGCACCGCCATGCGCCACCATTCCTGCGGCGTGTGCCAAAGCTCCTCGACCCGTCGCTGGGCATCCCAGTAGGCATCGAAATCGGCACACACCAGGAAACGGTCATGAGCTACCAGCCCGTCGATCAGCGCGCTGTAGCGCGACGGGTCGTCCGGTGAGAACACCCCGCTGCGAACAGCCTGCAACACGTCGTTCAGGCGGCTGGACGCGGCAATCGCCGCACTGGCGCCAAAGTCACCGTCGCGCCGCCTGGCCTCCACCTGCTGCGCAGTAAGGCCGAAGATGAACATGTTTTCGGTACCCACCTGCTCGCTCATCTCGACATTGGCACCATCCAGGGTACCGATGGTCAACGCGCCGTTCAGGCCGAACTTCATGTTGCTGGTGCCGGACGCTTCGTAACCGGCGGTGGAGATCTGCTCGGAAAGGTCCGCCGCCGGGATGATGCTTTCAGCCAGACTGACGTTGTAGTTGGGCAGGAACACCACCTTCAGCAGGCCGCGCACGGTGGGGTCGTTGTTCACCACCCGGGCGATGTCGTTGGCCAGCTTGATGATCAGCTTGGCCTGGTGATAGCTGGCCGCGGCCTTGCCGGCGAAGATCTTCACCCGCGGCACCCAGTCGGTACCGGGGTCGTTGCGCATGGCCTGGTACAACGCCACGGTGTGCAGCAGGTTGAGCAACTGGCGCTTGTATTCGTGGATGCGCTTGACCTGCACGTCGAACAACGCCTCGGGGTTCACCGTAACGCCCAGGCGGTCCTGGATGATGCTGGCCAGGGCACGCTTGCTGTGCAGGCGCTGCGCGGCGAACTGCTTGCGGAAACCGCTCTTGTCGGCGAACGGTACCAGATTGGCCAGGCGTCCTTCGGGGTCGTCCAGCAGCTCAGGGCCCAGCGCCTCGATCAGCATCGCGGTCAGCTGCGGGTTGGACTGGTACAGCCAGCGGCGGAAGGTAATGCCGTTGGTCTTGTTGTTGATCCGTTGCGGGTAGAGCTTGTGCAGCTCGGCGAACACCGTGCTTTTCATCAGTTTGCTGTGCAGCGCCGACACACCGTTGACGCTGTGCGAGCCGAGGAACGCCAGGTTGCCCATGCGCACCCGGCGGCCATTGTCTTCCTCGATCAACGACACAGCCCGCAACACGTCGAAGTCGTGCAGGCCTTTCGCCCGCAGCGCGTCGATGTGGTAGGCGTTGATCAGGTAGATGATCTGCATGTGCCGCGGCAGCATGCGTTCCATCAGCGCAACGGGCCAGGTTTCCAGGGCTTCGGGCAGCAAGGTGTGGTTGGTGTAGGCCAGGGTGCCGACGGTCAGCTCCCAGGCGGTATCCCAAGGGATCTCATGCTGGTCGACCAGCAGGCGCATCAGCTCGGCCACGGCGATCGACGGGTGGGTGTCGTTGAGCTGGATGGCCGCCGCATCCGGCAGGTTGAGCAGGTTGTCGTGCATGTTCAGATGGCGGCGCAGCAGGTCCTGCAACGAAGCCGAGACGAAGAAGTATTCCTGGCGCAGGCGCAGTTCCTGGCCCGCCTCGGTGCTGTCGGCCGGGTACAGCACCCGCGAAATGCTTTCGGCCCGTGCCACCTCGGCCACCGCGCCCAGGTGGTCGCCGGCATTGAAGCGTTCCAGGTGCAGCTCTTCCAGCGCCCGCGCACGCCACAGGCGCAGGGTATTGACGCTGGCCCCGCGCCAACCGACCACCGGGGTATCGTAGGCCACCGCCCGCACGGTCTCGCCCGGCCACCACACCTGACGCTGCTGGCCGTGGGTGTCGTGCACCGTTTCGACGCTGCCGCCAAAGCTGATGGGGTAGATCACCTCGGCGCGCTCGAACTCCCAGGGGTTGCCGAAGTCGAGCCAGTTCTCGGTCTGCTCCTGCTGCCAGCCATCGACCATGGCCTGACGGAACAGCCCGTGCTCATAGCGGATGCCATAACCGTGAGCAGCGATGCCCAGGGTCGACATGCTCTCCATGAAGCACGCCGCCAGGCGGCCCAGGCCACCGTTGCCCAGCGCAGCATCGGGCTCGAGCAGGCGAATGCGCTCCAGGTCCACATTCAGCCCTTCCAATGCGTCGCGGGCAATGTCGAGCAGGCCCAGGTTGCTCAGGCTGTCATACAGCAGCCGGCCGATGAGGAATTCGAGAGAAAGGTAATAGACCCGCTTCTGGCTGCGGCGATACGCCTGGCGGGTGTGGTCCATCCAGTGATCGACCATGTGATCGCGCGCGGCCAGGGCGATGGCCTCGAACCAGTCGTGGTCGAAGGCGTGCTCTGGGTCCTTGCCAACCGCGTAGGTCAGCTTGTCCAGTACAGCGGCGCGAAATTCGGCCACCTCGGCGTCACGAGCTTTGGGTTCCTGGGACATGCGGCATCCTCGGGCAAGTTGACGAAAACGGAGGGAGACTGTTGAGCCTAGACCCTTCGACAGGGAGTGACAGTTAGCGTTCGCAGTTTTCATGCCCACTTTGCGATTCCGGCAAAAGGTTGTTCATAAATTGAACAATTCCGGTATGATCGCGCGCCCCAAGACCGTGATACACCCCATAAAGATGAAAACGACCCTGATCGCCGCAGCCGAAGTCGACCGCCTGGAGACCTGGCAGCGCTACACCAGCAACATGTGTCATGGCTGCCATTCGACCTGCTGCACCCTGCCGGTGGAGGTGAAGATCAAGGATCTGATCCGTATCGGCGTGGTCGACGAGTTCGAGAAAGACGAACCGCCGAAGAACATCGCCAAGCGCCTGCAGAAGGACGGCATCATCGAACGCTTCAACCAGAAGTCGGGGATCTTCACCCTGACCCGGATGAGCAATGATGACTGCCTGTATCTGGATCGTAAAAGCCGGCTGTGCACCATTTATGACAAGCGGCCGGATACCTGCCGCAACCACCCCAAGGTCGGGCCACGGCCGGGGTATTGTGCGTACAAGCCCAAGGTGGTCGGGCGCTGATCGCTAGACTTCAAGGGCCTCTTCGCGGGCTTGCCCGCTCCCACAAGGGTCGCGCAAATCATGGGTTCAGCGACACACCTGTGGGAGCGGGCAAGCCCGCGAAGGGCCGCAAAGCGGCCACTGCTGGCCAATTATGTGCCAAGCCAGAATTCTACTTTCCGCCAGAGGGAAAGCTCCTGCACGCACCACCCTGCTCCGCCGGTGGATGTCCGGGATAGGTCTGCGGCAGCACGCTGACCGGGCTGGTTGCGATAAAGCCATCAGCAAACTTCGCTTCGACGAACTGCGCCTGCCATCCCACCGCCGGCGGCGTGCGCTGCAGGGTGAAACTCTGCATGGGAGCGAGCGTCTCGGATTGGTAGCGCACCCCGCAGGCAAAACGGAAGTCGCGGTCCTGGCTGTTACTCGCCGTCCAGACCTTAACCGCCACTGGCGGCTCGGAGAATTCGACGCTCATCTGCCCGCCTTGCCCGTTCGGCGACACCTGCACGCTTGGCAGAGGGGCCCCATCGCGCAAGCGCGACACCGCAGGTACCAAGGTACTGACTACCGCTTGACGCACCCCGCCATGGTCGGAGTTCGGCAATACCCTGAGGCTGGTCTGGCCCGGCAGGCGCTGCTGATAATCGGTGACCGGGTCAGGGGCGAAGAAATCGTCACCACTGGCGGACACCAGGTACTTGGGAATGGCCAGACGCTGCCTTTTCTCGTTCAGGTACTGCATCGGGTCCATCATCGCCATCAGCTGCTCGAAAGCCGGGGTGCCCAGCTGTTGCAGGACACCAGCCTGCTGGTAGGAACCCAGCGCCAGGGGCCAGTGACCACCATAGCGCTTGCGCAATCCGGCCAGCATGTCCGAAGTATCCGCGACGTCGATCACACTGGGCACGATGGCCATCACCCGCTCATCGGCCAATGCCGTGAGCCATGCGCTCCAGCCGCGCTTGGAGGCACCCGTGATAATGAAGCGGTCCACCGTGAGCCCTTGCCCTGCCAGCTCTTGCTCGGCCAGATCCATCGCCCGGCTTGCCGCCGCGGCCATCGGCACGTGCAGTGGCAATTCCGGCGCGGCGCCGCGAAGCGCATGAGCCCAGGTATGGGCCACGGCGTCATCCTCGCGCAAGGGCTTCTCGTTATCGTTGAAGGTCACGTACTGATTGGGCACATCGCTGATCATGACCACGGCCATCCGTGCCTTGAGGGCGACTTCGCGCAATGCCTCGCGGGTATAGTCCGGGGTTTGCGCCGGTCCGAACCGTACACCGTTGTTCACCACCAGCAAGGCTTTGCCGGGCACGGCATTGTGCGGGATATGCAGCTCGACATCATGCTCCCAGCGGCGCGGCTCAACCACCGGCGCTGGCTCCCAAACCTGGGAAACCATCTGCAAGCGACGAAACACATAACCAGGCTCGGAGGTTTGCTCGAGCAATACCGCTTCCAAGGGTGCCTGACGCACCTTGCCAATATGGCACTGGACAACATCCTGCGGACGCAGGCTGGCACAATCCTGCATGGTGCAAGCCTGCAAGCCAGCCATCAGGCAGGGGATGGCCAGCGCTAAACGGTAATTCATGTGCATGCTTCCTGCTTCGAGAAAGCACTTCACGCTAGGCATCACAACAAGCGCGCACAAGTCGCAAAAGGCCGTGAAGGATGCAACCTACATCAGCTTGAGATATCACCTACAAAAACCTGCGTCAGACAAACAAAAACGCCCCCGTCCTTTCGACCGGGGGCGTTTTCGTTTCAGCTCAAGCTAGACGATCAAGCCTTGGCTTTCTTGGCAGCGCGGGTACGCTCGCCTTCGTCCAGGATCTTCTTGCGCAGGCGGATCGACTTCGGAGTCACTTCGCACAGCTCGTCGTCCTGGATGAATTCCAGGGCCTGTTCCAGGGTGTGGCGAACCGGCGGTACCAGGGCGATGACTTCGTCTTTGCCCGAAGCACGCATGTTGTCGAGCTTCTTGCCTTTGGTCGGGTTCACGCCCAGGTCGTTGTCACGGCTGTTCAGGCCGATGATCTGACCGTTGTAGATGTCCTGGCCGTGCTCGATGAACAGCTTGCCGCGAGCCTGCAGGGTTTCCAGCGAGTAGGTCAGCGCCTTGCCGGTCTCGATCGAAACCAGTACACCGTTCAGACGACCGGACATCTGGCCGGCTTTCATGGTGTCGTAGCGATCGAAGATCGAGGTCAGGATGCCAGCACCGTTGGTCAGGGTCAGGAACTGGTTACGGAAACCGATCAGACCACGAGCAGGTACGTTGTACTCCAGACGTACACGGCCTTTGCCATCCGGCGCCATGTTGGTCAGGTCGCCTTTACGCAGGCCCATTTCTTCCATGACCTTGCCCTGGGATTCTTCAGGGATGTCGATGGTGACGTTCTCGAACGGCTCCTGCTTCACGCCGTTGACTTCGCGGATGATCACTTCAGGGCGGCCTACAGCCATCTCGAAGCCTTCACGACGCATGGTTTCGATCAGAACCGACAGGTGCAGCTCACCACGGCCGGAAACCTTGAACTTGTCAGCCGAGTCGCCTTCTTCAACGCGCAGTGCAACGTTGTACAGCAGCTCTTTGTCCAGACGTTCCTTGATGTTACGGCTGGTGACGAACTTGCCTTCCTTGCCGCAGAACGGCGAGTCGTTGACCTGGAAGGTCATCGAAACGGTCGGCTCGTCAACGGTCAGTGGCTTCATCGCCTCGACGTTGTTCATGTCGCACAGAGTGTCGGAGATGAACAGCTCGTCGAAACCGCTGATGCAGACGATGTCGCCAGCCTGGGCTTCTTCAACGTCGACGCGGTGCAGGCCGTGGTGGCCCATCAGCTTGAGGATACGGCCGTTACGCTTCTTGCCTTCGGTGTCGATGGCAACAACCGGGGTGTTCGGCTTGATACGACCACGGGCGATACGGCCAACGCCGATAACACCGAGGAAGCTGTTGTAGTCCAGAGCGGAGATCTGCATCTGGAACGGGCCATCGACGTCAACGTTCGGCGCCGGTACGTTGTCGACGATCGACTGGTACAGCGGGGTCATGTCTTCGGCCATGTCGGTGTGGTCCAGACCGGCGATGCCGTTCAGGGCCGAGGCGTAGACAACCTGGAAGTCCAGCTGGTCGTCGGTGGCACCGAGGTTGTCGAACAGATCGAAGATCTGGTCCAGAACCCAGTCAGGACGCGCGCCCGGGCGGTCAACCTTGTTGATCACGACGATCGGCTTCAGGCCAGCTTCGAAAGCCTTCTTGGTCACGAAGCGGGTTTGCGGCATCGGGCCGTCCTGGGCATCGACCAGCAGCAGCACGGAGTCGACCATCGACATTACACGCTCAACCTCGCCACCGAAGTCGGCGTGGCCGGGGGTGTCGACGATGTTGATGTGGTAGCCGTTCCAGTTGATGGCGGTGTTTTTCGCCAGGATGGTAATGCCGCGCTCTTTTTCCTGGTCGTTGGAGTCCATCACGCGCTCGTCGTTGAGCTCGTTACGCTCCAAGGTGCCGGACTGGCGCAGGAGTTTGTCGACCAGGGTGGTTTTACCATGGTCAACGTGGGCGATGATGGCGATGTTACGCAGATTTTCGATCACAACTGTATCTCGATCAGAGGATTCGGTTGCCGCCAGTGTAGGCGGCGAATATGTACGGTTTGAGGCTCAGCGGGCCCGGTGGTCGGGAGGGCGATGGCGGATGCTGCCGCCATACAGCCCTGGCGTCTTATGCCGGACGATAAACACGCACATTGGCATGTCCCTCACTGAGCAGGTGGTGTGCGTGCAGACGGCTCATCACACCTTTGTCGCAATACAGCAAGTACTGGCGGTTGGCATCCAGCTGCTTGAACTTGCTGTTGATGGCATAGAACGGCATGGCCTGGACTTCGATACCGTCCAGCACCAGAGGTTCGTCTTCCTGGGCATCGGGGTGACGAATGTCGATGACGATCTGGCCGGGCAGCGCCTCGGTCACTTCCTCGATTTCGATGTCCTTGCCCAGTTCGTCGATCACATGGTCGATGGAGATCAACCGGGCGCGTTCCAGGGCGCGCTCCAGCACGGCCATGTCGAACTGCTTCTCTTCATGCTCCATGCGGTGGCGCTTGGCGTGGGTGGTCGGGTTTACCGAGATCACGCCGCAGTATTCTGGCATGTGCTTGGCGAAGTCGGCAGTGCCGATCGCGTAGGCCTGGTCGATGATGTCCTGCTTGTGGCTGGCCAGCAGGGGGCGCAGCACCAGCTTGTCGGTGGCCGAGTCGATGATCGACAGGTTCGGCAAGGTCTGGCTGGACACCTGGGAAATCGCTTCGCCGGTGACCAGGGCATCGATCTCCAGGCGGTCGGCCATGTGCGCGGCACCACGCAGCATCATGCGCTTCAGCGTCACACCCATGTAGCTGTTGTCGACCTTGTTCAGAATCTCGCCGACCACTTCCTCGAACGGCACGCTGATGAACAGCACGCGCTGGCTGCTGCCGAACTTCTTCCACAGGTAGTGAGCCACTTCCATCACGCCCAGCTCGTGGGCACGGCCACCGAGGTTGAAGAAGCAGAAGTGGGTCATCAGGCCGCGGCGCATCATCTGATAAGCCGCCACGGTGGAGTCGAAGCCACCGGACATCAGTACCAGTGTCTGCTCCAGGGCGCCCAGCGGGTAGCCGCCGATGCCCTGGTGCTGGTTATGGATCACGTACAGGCGCTGGTCGCGGATTTCGATGCGCACCAGGACTTCCGGGTTCTTCAGCTCGATGCCGGCGGCGCCGCACTGCTGGCGCAGCTGGCTGCCGACGTAACGGTCGACGTCCATAGAGGTGAAGTCGTGGTGACCACCGCGCTTGCAGCGCACGGCGAAGTGCTTACCGGCCAGCAGGTGGCCGAAGTGCTGCTTGCACTTGGCGACGATGTCATCGAAGTCGCCGAGCGGGTATTCCTCTACCTGCAGGAAGTGGGTGATACCCGGGGTGCAGGTGAGGCGCTCGATCATCTCGCGCTGGACCTTTTCGTCTTCGACGCGGGTGACCACTTCGAGATTGTCCCAGACACCATCGACCACGAGCTCAGGATCCAGGTCCTTGAGCACGTTGCGGATGTTCTTGCCGAGCTGGCGGATGAAGCGCTTGCGCACCGGCCGGCTCTTGATGGTGATTTCTGGGAAGACTTTGACGATAAGTTTCATTGGTTAACAGCGCGCGCAGGGCCTGCCGAAAATGAGGGGCGCGAATTATAGCGGAAATTGCTCAGGATTTGACCAACTTTTGTACAGAAGGTCGGATTTATATTGCCTGCACCGGCCTCATCGCCGGCAAGCCAGCTCCCACAGGCTATCCACAGTTCTCAAGACCTGCGCCCTACCTGTGGGAGCTGGCTTGCCAGCGATGAGGCCCTCAAAGAAAGCACATAACTCAAGCAATGCACACTATTGGTGCACTGCTACCAAAATTCGCATCTTAAGAGTGCACTTTTCCCCAGCAACCCACCCCCAGATGCCCGCAAACGCCCCCTTTTATCCCGCCCTCGCCATTTTCGGGCACTGGCATGCAATTTGCTCCCTTGTGAGGCAGGTAAGCTTGGCCGACTATCCGCGCCCGGCAACACCCTTTTTCCAGGGCAGCGGCCCACCGCGCTCTAGACCATCCGGAGGACAACATGTCGAAGTCGGTTCAACTCATCAAAGATCATGACGTCAAGTGGATTGATCTGCGTTTCACGGACACCAAAGGCACTCAGCACCACGTGACCATGCCGGCGCGTGATGCACTGGAAGACGACTTCTTCGAAGTCGGCAAGATGTTCGACGGTTCCTCCATCGCTGGCTGGAAAGGCATCGAAGCCTCCGACATGATCCTGATGCCGGTCGACGAAACTGCCGTACTGGACCCGTTCACCGAAGAGCCGACCCTGATCATCACCTGCGACATCGTCGACCCGTCGAGCATGCAGGGCTACGATCGTGACCCTCGCGCCATTGCCAAGCGCGCCGAAGAGTACCTGAAGAGCACCGGCATCGGTGACACCGTATTCGCAGGCCCGGAGCCAGAGTTCTTCATTTTCGACGAAGTGAAGTTCCAGTCGGACATCTCCGGCTCGATGTTCAAGATCTTCTCCGAGCAAGGCTCGTGGATGACCGGCGCTGACGTGGAAGGCGGCAACAAAGGCCACCGTCCAGGCGTGAAGGGCGGCTACTTCCCGGTTCCGCCGTTCGACCACGACCACGAAATCCGTACTGCCATGTGCAACGCACTGGAAGAAATGGGCCAGACCGTCGAAGTTCACCACCACGAAGTGGCGACTGCCGGCCAGAACGAAATCGGCGTCAAGTTCAACACCCTGGTGAAGAAGGCTGACGAAGTACAGGCGCTGAAGTACGTCGTGCACAACGTTGCCGACGCCTACGGCCGCACCGCTACCTTCATGCCGAAGCCACTGTACGGCGACAACGGCTCGGGCATGCACGTGCACATGTCGATCTGGAAAGACGGCAAGAACACCTTCTCGGGTGAAGGCTATGCCGGCCTGTCCGACACCGCCCTGTACTTCATCGGCGGTATCATCAAGCACGGTAAGGCCCTGAACGGCTTCACCAACCCGTCGACCAACTCCTACAAGCGTCTGGTCCCAGGCTTCGAAGCCCCGGTAATGCTGGCCTACTCGGCTCGCAACCGTTCCGCCTCGATCCGTATTCCTTACGTCGGCAGCCCGAAAGCCCGCCGTATCGAAGCTCGCTTCCCGGACCCATCGGCCAACCCATACCTGGCCTTCGCGGCCCTGCTGATGGCCGGCCTGGACGGTATCCAGAACAAGATCCACCCAGGCGATGCTGCCGACAAGAACCTGTACGACCTGCCGCCTGAAGAGGCCAAGGACATTCCGCAGGTTTGCGGCAGCCTGAAGGAAGCTCTGGAAGAGCTGGACAAGGGCCGTGCGTTCCTGACCAAGGGCGGCGTGTTCTCCGACGACTTCATCGATGCCTTCATCGAGCTGAAGAGCGAAGAAGAAATCAAGGTCCGCACCTTCGTTCACCCGCTGGAATACGAGCTGTACTACAGCTGCTGATCTGATCGGCGCCTCGCGCCGATGACATGATCACGAACGGCCTCCTTCGGGAGGCCGTTTTCGTTTCCGTGGCTGCGTCCTCGATTTCATACAGAACCGGCAGATGCCGCTGACATTTCGCCGCCCCCCTCAGCACGCAGGGTAGGCGTCCCTTCAGTCAAAGGACATCACGCCATGCGCAAACTTCTACCTGCAATGATTACCGTATCCGCCCTCCTCACCGGCTGCGCCAGCAATGGCACCGCGCCAGGCCAGGCAACGTCACAGGTGCTTCACCGCGCCACCGGCAGTTGGGACGGTACTCCCTATCTCGATTACCCCGAAGGACGACCAGTGCTGTCGCTTGTGAAAGTCAGCATTCCCGCCCACACCACCCTTGGCTGGCACTGTCACCAGGCGCTCAATCTAGGCTATCTGACCGAGGGACGACTCGAGGTGGAAACCCGCGACGGCAAGCGGACAAGCCTGGTTGCAGGCCAGACGCTGGCCGAACTTCAAGGGGAAGTGCACCGCGGGCACACCACTGGGCAGCCCGCCACTGTCATGGTGTTCCACGCAAGCAATGAAGACCTTGCGTTTTCAACGCCAGAAGCCGAATGCCCGCCAACTGTGCGATAAACCCTGAAACCACCTATGCTCCATATTGGTGCGCGCTGTGGACTAACGCCCCCGAATGCACCCCAAAAGCGATCACATGAACCGTTTAATCAGTTCATTCTGGTGCGAATTTTCCCGTTTCCAGGGCTTTATCGGCAAATTCCGCTTCTTTTCGGAGCCTTGGTTTGGTTCTTGCATTTTTTGCCCAAAGACTGGAATCAGCGGATCCACCGCGCGCCCGACCATGGCCGCGCCCATGCCCGACACGCGCCAAAAGAGGTCGACGACGCCCTATGACCATCAGCGATGCCCAGCACCGTCTACTTCTGGACAACCTGACCACCGCCACGCTGCTGCTCAACGCCGAGCTGCGCCTGGAGTACATGAACCCGGCCGCGGAAATGCTTCTGGCAGTGAGTGGCCAGCGCAGCCATGGGCAGTTCATCAGCGAGCTGTTCACCGAGTCGACCGAAGCGCTCAGCTCGCTGCGCCAGGCGGTCGAGCAGGCGCATCCGTTCACCAAGCGCGAAGCGCAGCTCACCTCGCTGACCGGGCAGACCATCACCGTCGACTACGCGGTTACGCCGATCCTGCACCAGGGCCAGACCCTGCTGCTGCTCGAGGTGCACCCGCGCGACCGGCTGCTGCGCATCACCAAGGAAGAGGCCCAGCTGAGCAAGCAGGAAACCACAAAGATGCTGGTACGCGGCCTGGCCCATGAAATCAAGAACCCCCTCGGCGGCATTCGCGGCGCAGCTCAGCTGCTGGCCCGCGAGCTGCCTGAAGAAGGCCTGCGCGACTACACCAACGTGATCATCGAGGAAGCCGATCGCCTGCGTAACCTGGTCGACCGCATGCTCGGCTCGAACAAGCTGCCGTCGCTGGCCATGACCAACATCCACGAAGTGCTTGAGCGGGTCTGCAGCCTGATCGAGGCCGAAAGCCAGGGTTGCATCACTTTGGTGCGCGATTATGACCCCAGCCTGCCTGACGTATTGGTCGACCGCGAGCAGATGATCCAGGCGGTGCTCAACATCGTGCGCAATGCCATGCAGGCGATCAGTTCGCAGAACGAACTGCGCCTGGGCCGCATCACCCTGCGCAGCCGTGCCCTGCGCCAGTTCACCATCGGCCATGTGCGCCATCGCCTTGTGGCGAGGGTGGAGATCATCGACAACGGCCCGGGCATCCCGCCGGAACTGCAGGACACCCTTTTCTATCCCATGGTCAGCGGTCGCCCGGACGGTACCGGGCTGGGCCTGGCCATTACCCAGAACATCATCAGCCAGCACCAGGGCCTGATCGAGTGTGAAAGCCATGCAGGCCACACCGCATTCTCGATCTACCTGCCCCTGGAACAAGGAGCCACCGCCTCATGAGCCGAAGTGAAACCGTATGGATCGTCGACGATGATCGCTCCATCCGCTGGGTCCTGGAAAAAGCCCTGCAACAGGAAGGCATGACCACCCAGAGCTTCGATAGCGCCGATGGCGTCATGGGCCGCCTGGCACGCCAGCAACCTGACGTGATCATTTCCGACATCCGCATGCCGGGCACCAGCGGCCTTGACCTGCTGGCACAGATCCGTGAGCAGCACCCGCGCCTGCCGGTCATCATCATGACCGCCCACTCCGACCTGGACAGCGCCGTTGCGTCGTACCAGGGCGGTGCATTCGAGTACCTGCCCAAGCCATTCGATGTGGACGAGGCGGTCTCGCTGGTCAAGCGCGCCAACCAGCACGCCCAGGAGCAACAAGGGCTGGATGTGCCGCAGAGTCTGGCGCGCACCCCGGAAATCATCGGTGAAGCACCGGCAATGCAGGAGGTGTTCCGCGCCATCGGCCGCCTCAGCCACTCCAACATCACCGTGCTGATCAACGGTGAGTCCGGTACCGGCAAGGAGCTGGTGGCCCACGCCCTGCACCGCCACAGCCCGCGTGCGGCCTCACCGTTCATCGCCCTGAACATGGCAGCCATCCCCAAGGACCTGATGGAGTCCGAGCTGTTCGGCCATGAAAAGGGCGCCTTCACCGGCGCCGCCAACCTGCGCCGAGGGCGCTTCGAGCAGGCCGACGGCGGCACCCTGTTCCTCGACGAGATCGGCGACATGCCCGCCGACACACAGACCCGCCTGCTGCGAGTGCTGGCCGATGGCGAGTTCTATCGCGTGGGCGGCCACGTACCGGTCAAGGTCGATGTGCGCATCATCGCCGCCACTCACCAGAACCTGGAGTCGCTGGTGCAGGCCGGCAAGTTCCGCGAGGACTTGTTCCACCGCCTGAACGTGATCCGCATCCACATTCCGCGGCTGGCCGACCGCCGCGAAGATATCCCTGCCCTCGCCCGCCACTTCCTCGCCCGCGCCGCCCAGGAACTGGCGGTCGAACCGAAGATCCTCAAGCCGGAAACCGAGGAATTCATTTGCAATCTGCCGTGGCCGGGCAACGTACGGCAGATGGAAAACACCTGCCGCTGGATCACCGTGATGGCCTCCAGCCGCGAAGTGCTGATCGGCGACCTGCCGCCGGAGTTGTTGAACCTGCCACAGGACGCCGCACCGGTAACCAACTGGGAGCAGGCCCTGCGCCAGTGGGCCGACCAGGCGTTGGCGCGTGGGCAGACCAGCCTGCTGGACAGCGCAGTGCCGAGCTTCGAGCGGATCATGATCGAGACGGCGCTCAAGCACACCGCTGGCCGTCGGCGCGATGCGGCACTGTTGCTGGGTTGGGGACGCAACACCCTGACGCGCAAGATCAAGGAACTGGGGATGAATGTGGCGGGGGGCGATGATGAGGAAGGTGACGAGCACTGAGTTCCAGGTAAACCCATAGTTCTCTGGGGCTGCTGCGCAGCCCATCGCGACACAAGGTCGCTCCTACAGGAGAATGCGATCCCCTGTAGGAGCGGCCTTGTGTCGCGATGGGCCGCAAAGCGGCCCCAAACATTTCAGCCCTTCGATGCACCGATCCTGTGCCCGATGCACCTCACTAAGGCACAAATCCCCTCAAAAAACGGCCAATTCACCCTGAAAGCCCAGATTCACGGGCTTTTCAAAACTGGCACGCCCCCTGCAATAAACAATACATATCCAGTTTCGGGGGCCCTGGTACAGGCAGGCCGGGTGAACCCCTCTTTTATTCGCAACATCGCCAGTTTTGGGGACCTCGGTACAGGCAGGCCGGGCCATCCCCTCTTTATACGCAGTACCCCTTTCGGGGACCCTGGTACAGGCAGGCCGGGATATCCCCTCTTTTATTCGTGCAGTTTCACCTGCAACCGCCAGCGCCCAGCGTCCTCTGCACCGGCCCACTCGCCGTGCAGGGGGCGCGCGGCCACCACCGTCAGCAACAGCCCTTCCTTGCTATTCTGCACCCGCCAACTCACAGGCTTGCCCTGCAGGCTCAGTTGCCCTTGCCGGGCCTTGCCTTGGGCCTGGAACAACAGTGCTACGGTTCCGTCCACATTCTCGCCATGCAGCTGAGGCTCTTCGTTGAACCACAGCTCCAGGCCATCCTGCACCACCTCCACCTGCTGCAACTCGCGCTCGTCGGGTGTAGTCAGGCGGCCGATCATCAACCCTACCATCAAGCCGACGATCGCCAGCGACAGCATCACCCGCGGGAACGCCTTCGAACGCACGTCCGGTTCGGGGGTAGAATGCCCGTCATCTTCACGCTTGGAGCCGTGCATGTTTCACGTCATCCTTTTTCAACCAGAAATTCCGCCGAATACCGGCAACATCATTCGCCTCTGCGCCAACAGCGGCTGCGACCTGCACCTGATCGAGCCCATCAGCTTCGAACTGGACGACAAGCGCCTGCGGCGCGCGGGGCTGGATTACCACGAGTATGCCACGCTCAAGCGCCACGAGAGCCTGGCCGGATGCCTGGAAAGCCTGGGCAACCCACGGCTGTTCGCCTTCACCACCAAGGGCTCGCACCCGTTCCACGAAGTGGCTTACCAGCCGGGTGATGCCTTCCTGTTCGGGCCAGAAAGCCGCGGCCTGCCGGCCGAAGTACTGGACAGCCTGCCGGCCGAACAACGCCTGCGCCTGCCGATGCGGCCGGGGTGCCGCAGCCTGAATCTGTCCAATACCGTGGCTGTGACGGTGTATGAGGCGTGGCGGCAGAATGGGTTTGCCGGCAGTTGATGCGCTGCCTGCACTGGCCCTATCGCCGGCAAGCCAGCTTGTGTCTTCAAGGTCTCTTAAACTCGAAAGGGTGAGAGCAGTGGATGGCAGACTGAAAGCCAGGTGTGCTCTAAAGCACGAGTGGGAGCCTAGTCGCCATCCACCTCCCACTCTGACCTAAGCCCGAACAGTTGAATGAGTGGCGAACTCGCAGTCACAAGCTAGGGCTAAGTCAGAGTGCTCTCACTTCTTGAGTGTAAGAGGGCTTGGCGATGATTTCCTACTTCGTTGGTCTCGACGTTTCGAAAGCGACTCTGGATGTGGGCTTTCTTCCTGAAAGTATTCCCCAGTTCCAGGTCAGGAATGACTCTGAGGGCTTTGCGCAACTGATCGCATGCCTGAACGAGCTTGAGGTCGAACGGGTCTTGCTGGAAGCCACCGGTGGCTATGAACGGGCCGTATTCAAAGCCTTGCGACTGGAGGGTTTGAACGTCGTCAGGGTCAACCCCAGGCGCTGTCGGGACTATGCGAGTGCCATGGGCAAAATTGCCAAGACTGACAAGATCGACGCCCAGATGCTGGCGCGGTTTGCCAGGGACTTCGAGGACTTGCCGCAGATAGAGCCTAATCAAGATCGGGATGAACTGGGAGAGCTCATCAAACTCCGTGGCAATCTTGTCCAGCATCGGGATGATGACAAGCGTCGGATGAAACAAACCACTTCAGCTACGGCCATTACCGTTTATACCGAGCATGTCGCTTACCTGAATGATCAGATTAAGGCCTTGGACAAGGCGATTGAGCGTGCCTCGAACGTGCTGGATCGCACGACAGCCATGCGGCTAAGGTCTGTGAAAGGGATTGGCGTCATCAGTTGTGGCACCTTCATGGCCTACCTACCTGAGCTGGGAAGCGTGACGGGGCGCGAAATTGCAGCCTTGGCTGGGTTAGCGCCGTACAACAAAGACAGCGGCAAGAAGAGTGGCCCGAGGAAGATCGAAGGCGGGCGTTACAGAGTCCGCAAGGCGGCCTACATGTCGATCTGGTCAATGATCCAGCATGTCCCAGAAGTTAGAACCCGCTATGAAGCCCTGATAGCCCGAGGCAAGCGCGCAAAAGTTGCCGCAGTGGCGTGCATGCGCGTGTTGCTGGTGCGCCTGAACGCAATGCTGCGTGACGGAACGGAGTGGAAAGAGCTCAAGCCTCAGGTACCCGCACCCTGATCACGAACGAGGATCGATTTTCTACAAATGCGGGCTTCGCCAGCGACACCGCTACGCGGTATCGAGCGAAGCCCTGCCCGAATGGCACGCTTGAAAATAAATCTCTAAAGACAGTTGCTCCCACAGGGACCGCACCAGCCTTGAAACCTGTGCAGTACCTGTGGGAGCTGGCTTGCCGGCGATAGGGCCGGAACAGGCCAACAAAAAAGGCGACCGAAGTCGCCCTTTTTCAAATGCAGCTATTACTGCACAGTTGGCGCTTCGCCGGCTTCCTGCATGCGCTGCATTTCTTGCGCGTACAGGGCGTCGAAGTTGACCGGCGAGAGCATCAGGGCCGGGAACGAACCGCGGGTCACCAGGCTGTCCAGGGTCTCGCGGGCGTACGGGAACAGGATGTTCGGGCAGAACGCACCCAGGGTGTGGCTCATCGAAGCCGCGTCCAGGTTCTTGATCAGGAAGATACCGGCCTGCTGCACTTCAGCGATGAAGGCCACTTCGTCACCGTTCTTGACGGTAACCGACAGGGTCAGTACCACCTCGTGGAAGTCGCCTTCCAGGGCTTTCTGCTTGGTGTTCAGGTCCAGGGCAACGCTCGGCTCCCAGGTCTGGCGGAAGATCTGCGGGCTTTTCGGGGCTTCGAACGACAGGTCGCGCACATAGATGCGCTGCATGGAGAACTGAGGGCTGTTGTCTTCTGCAGCAGCGCCGTTGGTCTGTTGGTCAGTCATGGCAGATCCTTATCCTAATGTTTTTGAATGCAGTGCAAATCAGGCCGCCAGCAGCGCGTCGAGCTTGCCGGCGCGCTCCAGGGCATAAAGGTCATCGCATCCACCGACGTGGGTGCTGCCGATCCAGATCTGCGGCACAGATGTACGGCCGGCCTTCTGGCTCATCTCGGCACGAACCTGTGGCTTGCCGTCGACCTTGATTTCCTCGAAGGCCACGCCCTTGCTCTCGAGCAGGTACTTGGCGCGCATGCAGTAGGGGCAGTAGTCGCTGGAATAGACGATGACGGGCTTCATATCACTTCACCAGGGGCAGGTTATCGGCTTTCCAGCTGGAAACGCCACCGCTCAGTTTGGCGGCGTTGTAACCAGCCTTGAGCAGCTCGCGGCAGATGGTGCCGGACTGCTGGCCCATCGAGTCGACGACGATCAGGGTCTTCTCTTTGTGCTTGTCCAGCTCGCTCATGCGGTTGACCAGCTTGTCCTGCGGGATGTTCACCGCACCGACGATGTGACCGGCGGAGTATTCCTTGGTCGGGCGGATGTCGATGACCAGGGCTTTCTCGGCATTGACCAGGGCAGTCAGCTGGCCGTTGCTCAGGCTCTGGCCGCCGCGACGGATTTCGTTGACCAGCAGCGCGACCAGCAAAACAACGAAGATCGCCACCAGGATGTAGTGGTTTGTCGCAAATTGAATCAGGTTAGCAACCATCTGGGGTGTTCCACGCGATTGAAAATGCCGGCCAGTATACACAGGCCCTTATTGCCACCAAAGCCCGACGGGCCGGCCGGAAAGGTACCTTCATGTTGCCACATTGGCCACGCTGGTCAGGGAACAGGACGAATATTCGCCGCCGGTGGCGCATTTGCCCTAAAATGCGTGTCTTTATCATCTTTGAACAACCGTGAGTTTGATTGATGACGAGTACGCCCAAACCCCTGGTCCTGATCATCCTGGATGGCTTCGGCCACAGCGAAAGCCCCGAATACAACGCCATCTATGCCGCCAACACACCGGTCTATGACCGCCTGCGCGCCAGCCAGCCGCATGGCCTCATTTCCGGCTCGGGCATGGATGTCGGCCTGCCGGACGGGCAGATGGGCAACTCCGAAGTCGGTCACATGAACCTCGGCGCCGGCCGCGTGGTGTACCAGGACTTCACCCGAGTGACCAAGGCCATCCGCGACGGCGAGTTCTTCGAGAACCCGGTTCTGACCGGCGCCGTGGACAAGGCAGCCAGTGCCGGCAAGGCCGTGCACATCCTCGGCCTGCTGTCGGACGGCGGCGTACACAGCCACCAGGACCACCTGGTAGCCATGGCCGAACTGGCCGCGCAGCGCGGTGCGGAAAAGATCTACCTGCACGCCTTCCTCGATGGTCGCGACACGCCACCACGCAGCGCGCAGTCGTCCATCGAACTGCTCGACGCCACCTTCGCCAAGCTGGGCAAGGGCCGCATCGCCAGCCTGATCGGCCGCTACTACGCCATGGACCGCGACAACCGCTGGGACCGCGTCAGCGCCGCCTACAACCTGATCGTGGACAGCGCTGCCGAATACACCGCCGACACCGCCTTGGCCGGCCTGGAAGCGGCCTACGCCCGCGACGAGAGCGACGAGTTCGTCAAGGCCACGCGCATCGGTGAAGCCGTCAAGGTCGAAGACGGCGATGCGGTGATCTTCATGAACTTCCGCGCCGACCGCGCTCGCGAACTGTCGCGCGTGTTCGTCGAAGCCGACTTCAACGAATTCCCGCGTGCCCGCCTGCCAAAACTGGCCGCCTACATCGGCCTGACTCAGTACTCGGCGAAAATCCCGGCCCCCGCCGCCTTCGCCCCGGCCAGCCTGAACAACGTGCTGGGCGAGTACCTGGCGAAGAACGGCAAGACCCAGCTGCGCATCGCCGAGACCGAGAAATACGCCCACGTCACCTTCTTCTTCTCCGGTGGCCGCGAAGAGCCGTTCGAAGGCGAAGAGCGCATTCTGATCCCATCGCCGAAGGTCGCCACCTACGACCTGCAGCCGGAAATGAGCGCACCGGAAGTTACCGACCGCATCGTCGAGGCTATCGAGCAACAGCGTTATGACGTGATCGTGGTCAACTACGCCAACGGCGACATGGTCGGCCATACCGGCGTGTTCGAGGCTGCGGTGAAAGCCGTCGAGGCCTTGGATGGCTGCGTCGGGCGCATCGTCGAAGCTCTGGACAAGGTCGGCGGCGAAGCGCTGATCACCGCCGACCACGGCAACGTCGAACAGATGGAAGACGAATGCACCGGCCAGGCGCACACCGCGCACACCACCGAGCCGGTGCCGTTCATCTATGTCGGCAAGCGCAACGTCAAGGTGCGTGACGGCGGCGTGCTGGCCGATGTGGCGCCGACCATGCTGAAGCTGCTGGGGCTGGAAAAGCCGGTAGAAATGACCGGCACCTCGATCCTGGTCGACGCCTGACTCGGTGCCAAAGGGGGCCGCTTTGCGGCACATTCGCAGCACAAGGCTGCTCCTACAAAGGGCTCATGCAATGCCTGTAGGAGCAGCCTTGAGCTGCGAATGGGCTGCATAGCAGCCCCAATAACACATGAATTCCAGACAAACGCCCCTCTGCACCCGCAGCGAGGCGTTTTTTTTGCCCGCCCGCGCGGGCATACTAGGCCAGTCTCCATCCTTGGTACGCCAAACCCCATGCTTCGCGCCCTGATCCTCCTAGCCCTGTCTTGCCTGCTCAGCCCGGCCTTTGCCGATGAGCGTGCGCAGACCCAGCAGCAACTGGACGCCACCCGCCAGGACATTGCCGAGCTCAAGAAGACGCTGGGCAAGCTCCAGGAAGAAAAGGCCGGTGTGCAAAAGGACCTCAAAGCCACCGAGACCGATATCGGCAACCTCGAAAAGCAGGTGGAGGCCCTGCAGCAAGAACTAAAAAAGACCGAGGGCGAGCTGGAGCGCCTTGATACCGAGAAAAAAAAACTCCAGAGCGCCCGCGTTGAACAACAGCGACTGATCGCCATCCAGGCCCGTTCGGCCTACCAGAACGGCCGCGAGGAATACCTCAAGCTGCTGCTCAACCAGCAGAACCCCGAGAAGTTTGCCCGCACCCTCACCTACTACGACTACCTGAGCAAGGCGCGCCTGGAGCAACTGCGCACCTTCAACGAGACCCTGCGCCAGCTGGCCAACGTCGAACAGGAAATCGCTACCCAGCAGCAACAGCTGCTGGCCCAGCGCGCGGACCTCGACAGCCGCCGCCAGGCCCTGGAAACCGAGCGTGGCAAGCGCCAGCAGGTGCTGGCCAAGCTCAACAGCGACATGAAGGACCGCGACCAGAAGCTGCAATCGCGCGAGCAGGATCAGGCCGACCTGTCCAAAGTACTCAAGACCATCGAGGAAACCCTCGCCCGCCAGGCCCGCGAAGCCGAAGAAGCGCGCAAGAAGGCCCTGCTGGCCCAGCAGGAAGCGGAAAAACGCCGCCAGCAGGAAGCCCTGGCCGCCGCTGCCGCCCGCGAGCAGGCCCGCGAACCGGTGGAGCCACCGAAAAAGGCCCGCACCACCCTGGGCCCGCTGGTTTCCAGCGACGGCGCGAACTACGGCGGCGCATTTTCTGCCGCACGGGGAAAACTTCCCTGGCCAGTCAATGGTCGATTGCTGGCACGTTTCGGTGATGCCCGCGGCAGCGATGCCCGTGCCAAGTGGGACGGGGTGATGATCAGCGCCAACCCGGGCACCCAGGTCCGTGCCGTGCACGGCGGGCGCGTGGTGTTCGCCGACTGGTTGCGCGGTGCCGGGCTTCTGGTCATTCTCGACCATGGCAACGGTTACCTGAGCCTGTACGGCCATAACCAGAGCCTGCTCAAGAGCGCCGGTGATATCGTCAAGGCTGGCGAGGCCATTTCCACCGTTGGCGACAGCGGCGGCCAGGACGCTTCCGGCTTGTACTTCGCCATCCGCCAGCAGGGCCGGCCTACCGACCCTTCGCAGTGGTGCCGGGGCTAAGTCAAATTTCTACGGGGTAGCCCACGGGCTGCGCCGATGCTCCCAAGGGAGCGCTTACAGGATCAGGAGTTCGTTCGACATGCTGCACTCGCCTCGTCTCACCCAGCTGGCCCTGTCCATCGCCCTGGCGGTCGGCGCGCCCCTGGCCACTGCCGCGGAGCCGGCCAAGCCGGCCGCAGTACCGGCCACCGAGGTGACCGCCAAGGCGCCACTGCCGCTTGAAGAGCTGCGCACCTTCGCCGAGGTCATGGACCGCATCAAGGCGGCCTATGTGGAGCCGGTGGATGACAAGACCCTGCTGGAAAATGCCATCAAGGGCATGCTCAGCAACCTCGACCCGCACTCGGCCTACCTCGGCCCCGAGGACTTCCAGGAGCTGCAGGAAAGCACCAGCGGCGAGTTCGGCGGGCTGGGCATCGAAGTAGGCCAGGAAGACGGCTTCATCAAGGTGGTCTCGCCGATCGACGACACCCCGGCCTCACGTGCCGGCGTGCAGGCCGGCGACCTGATCGTCAAGATCAACGGCGCCCCGACTCGTGGCCAGACCATGACCGAAGCGGTCGACAAGATGCGCGGCAAGGTGGGCGAGAAAATCACCCTGACCCTGGTGCGCGACGGCGGCAATCCCTTCGACGTGACCCTGGCCCGGGCGGTCATTCAGGTCAAGAGCGTGAAGAGCCAGCTGCTGGAGAACGACTACGGCTACATCCGTATCACCCAGTTCCAGGTCAAGACCGGCGACGAAGTAGGCAAGGCCCTGGCCAAACTGCGCAAGGACAACGGCAAGAAGCTGCGCGGCGTGGTGCTGGACCTGCGCAACAACCCGGGCGGCGTGCTGCAGTCGGCGGTGGAAGTGGCCGACCACTTCCTGACCAAGGGCCTGATCGTCTACACCAAGGGCCGCATCGCCAACTCCGAGCTGCGCTTCTCGGCCGACCCGGCAGACGCCAGCGACGGCGTGCCACTGGTTGTGCTGATCAACGGCGGCAGTGCCTCGGCCTCGGAAATTGTCGCCGGCGCCCTGCAAGACCAGAAACGCGCCGTGCTGATGGGCACCGACAGCTTCGGCAAAGGCTCGGTGCAGACCGTGCTGCCACTGGCCAACGATCGTGCGCTGAAGCTCACCACCGCGCTGTACTTCACCCCCAACGGCCGCTCGATCCAGGCCCAGGGCATCGTCCCCGACATCGAAGTGCGCCCGGCCAAGCTCACCGCCGAAGCCGACACCGACAACTTCAAGGAAGCCGACCTGCAGGGCCACCTGGGCAACGGCAACGGCGGCGCCGACCGACCGACCGGCAGCGGCAAGCGCAAGGAGCGCCCGCAGGATGACGACTTCCAGCTGAGCCAGGCCCTGAGCCTGCTCAAAGGCCTGAACATCACCAAGGGCGACTGATCCACCCCATGCGTTATCTGCTGTGTCTGCTGTTCTGCCTGATGGCCGGGGTCGCGCAAGCGGCACCGGCCGGCAAGGCCTACATGAGCATCATCATCGACGACCTGGGCCAGAGCAGCGAGCGCGACAGCCGTACCTTGGCCCTGCCCGGCCCGGTGACCATGGCGATCATGCCCGACACCCCGCATGCCACAACGTTCGCCCGTCAGGCGCACAAGGCCGGCAAGACGGTGATCCTGCACATGCCCATGGACCCGGCCACCGGCCCTTACGCGTGGCACCCCGGCACGCCGATCGATGAACTGGCCAAACGCCTGGACGCAGCCCTGGCCAAGGTTCCGTATGCCGCCGGCATCAACAACCACATGGGCAGCCTCATGACCGCCCAGCGTGAGCCGATGGCCTGGCTGATGGGAGAACTGCAGCGCCGACACCTGTTCTTCGTCGACAGCCGCACCAGCGCCGCCACCGTAGCGGCGGCCGAGGCCCAGGCGCTGGGGCTGGCACATGTTTCGCGGGATGTGTTCCTGGATGACGTGCGCACCCCCGAGGCGATTACCCTACAGCTTCAGCAAGGCATCGCACTGGCGCGCAAGCAGGGTTCTGCCGTGCTGATCGGCCACCCCTACCCGCAGACACTTGAAGTATTGGCGCACGAGCTACCACACCTGCGCAGCCAGGGCGTCAGGCTGATAAACCTGCAGCAGATGATCGCCGAGCGGAGTAATCAGGCCATGCCCGCACATGGCAAGCATGGCCGCTACAGCAACCGCTGAAACATCCACCACTTGGCCGCTGCACTATTCGGGTGGAAGCCTTCAGTCGAACGGAATGATCCCGTCTACCTGCTCCAGGCGCAGGTCACCGCGGTAGATCGATAGCAGCTCTTTACGCTGGGTCGCTGCACGCAACTGGGCCTTGCGCCCTAGCTTGCGCTCCCTCCAGAGCTTGAGGTGGCCTTTGACGAACTCGCGTGCCGCTGCACTTTCACTCGTATAGTGGAAGTGCGCCTCCCACACACAAATGCCCTGTGTTCGCCCAGTCGCCGGCGGCCGACGGATCTCGTAGATGTCGAGGTAGTCCTCGACACTGATCCGCTTCCGCTCAGGGACGCGAGAGATGGTCACTAGGCGCCGCTTCCACAGAAACCGCAAACTTTCAGCCGTGGGACGGTGGCTAGAAAGGTATAGTTCCGTCAAACATTCATCATGCGAAGTTTCCAGCCGGGTGATGCCATCGCTCAGCGCCTCGATCACCTGTTTCGTCGAGTCGAGACGCGGCAACCGCCCAAGCACTTCTTCAAGTTTTTCCTTATGCCCGTCAATGATGGTTGAAAGACTAATGGGCTGATCAGACTTGATATATTGCCTGGCAAGCTTGATGACCGACTCGATGTCACCTATCAGCGCTTGCGCCTGCTTGGTGAGCGCACCCGAAGCCACGGGCGTTACTAAATCCTCTGGAGTAACCGTGACATCCTCGACCCACTTCCCATCCTTTTCACGGAACGTTTTCAGCACGGCCTTGCGATAGTCGAGTTGCTCAATGACCGACCGCCCATCGACCTCCCGCTGTAGGCCGACAACGCTCCTGCCCCGCTGGGTCCGCACGACTCGGCGCTTACCGCCGCGGGCGGGGTAAAGTGATACCCGCGGCCTTGGCTGCTCGGCCAGCTCCTGCTCGCGCACGAGCTCCTCAAACGCAGCCTCGGCCCTTGCCTTCAATCCCTTCAGAACCCTTCGGTAGTCTTGCAGCGACGCCGCTCTGATCGCCTTGCCGCCAAAACTGCGCAGGTACTCACTCATGGCCAGCGCCTGCTCGTAGGCGTCCACCACACCTTTCAGAATTTCAATGCGTTCCACGGTAGAGAACACGCCTCCCGCAAGATCTGCATGAGCGGCCCCGGCGCTCTGCAATTCAGGCCCATTCAGATAGGCCTCGTATTCCACGAGTACGCGCTCGTCGACCTCCGCCAGGCGGTCCAGGCTAGCTTCCGCCAAGTCCGTCAACTGACGAAACGCCAGGCCTGTTGCCGACAGCCGACGCCGCTCGATGAGACCGTTGAGTTCCTTCGTTTTACTCATACTCTTGCCAGTGACGGCATCGGTAAAGACAATCTCGTCGTCCTTGAGCGTGCACTCCAGTAGCCGGTCGAAGTCGACCAATATTTTTTCAAGGTCGCGCTCCCACTCCACCACTTGCTGAAGCTTTGTGTAGAAGTCCCGATAGTGCTGCTTCTCACCTTCCAGTTCAGGCAGGACGACCAGGGATTCGGCAAGCGTGTTTATATCAGCAGCGTTAATCAGGCTCGCCAATTCGTTGTAGTAACTTTCGCAGTTCGAGATCAGCTCTTGCCGGCTTGAACTGCGTTGCTGCTTCAAGGCGTCTTCCAGGCTGAGCCCATAAGAGCTCAGCGGAATGATCTTGGTGAGTACCTCATCGTGCTCGAGCGCGTTGCGTATCACACTTTTCAAATCAGCCAGAACCCGCAACTTGGCTTGGTGATTGAGTGACTCCAGGAGTTTGACCCGTTCACTGCCGCTGCTTCTGGCCGCCTCGAGCTTCTTGGTACTGTCCAGCAGAAACTCACGATGTTTGCGGAATTCCTCGCTAAGTGCGTTATTTTTCAGGGTCAAGTTTTTTTCAAGGTCCATCAATTCTTCAAGCTTCTGCCTGTTCTGCCGCTGCAGAATTTCCCGGCGGGTTTTCGGCCCTCCACCCAACAGTCGCAATGACCGGTCGATGCGCCATGCGCCGTTTTCCAAACTTAGCCAAGGCCCGATGCTGCCCTGCGGACCGACGATGCGGACCTGATCAGTGATCAGCTCGACCCTGTAGACCTCTGCACCCATCTGCGCATATAGCCGATCTTCGATCTGGTACAGCCCTTTGGTAGAGCCTGAAACCACCGGCGTTCGAGCGCTCAAGTCCTGGCCCGAGCGTAGCGCCTTGAGCGATTCACGCTGGGACGGTGTTATCCAGTTGAAACCCTGGTTTCCTCGCCAGGAGAAGTCCAGTTGAATGCCAGTCAGAGACCCTGGCAGCCCCACCTTGCCTTGAGCAGGCACCACCTGCTGCTGGCTGCCTGACGGCAAGGGCCGAGCGCCCCACTCCAACGCCACGGCAGAAGGGGGCGACGCCAGTTGTGGGCCGGGCAACCGCGCGTGCATCAGGGTCATGCCGACGTTGAGTATCAGGTCGACCACCGCAGCCGAACGCTCGAACTCGCTGCCTTCACTCAAAGCCGACACATCGTCCCTGACTGCCGCAACACCCTGCGCCAACCAGGCCACAACGGCGACAGGCCCTCGCAGCAGCGGCGTAACGGTCTGGAACAGCAACCAGGCACCGCGCTCGAGCAGCGCCCAGCGGCTTTCGGCATTGGACGTGACATCTTGCTCTGCAATCGCCACCAGCAGGTCACGATTGGCGTTGTAGAGCTTGGTATCCACATCGATGCTCCACAGACGCAGGGCAAGCTGTGCCGACTCAGGCAGCAGCAAAGGGTCTCCTCCCACGTGCACCAGGCGAGTGTCAGCGCTCAGATCGCTGTGGTAGAACGCACGCGCTTCAGCGCTCATCCACTGCAAGATGCTCGCTTGCAGCGACTCCGACTGGGCAATGTAGGCTTTGAGTTTATCCAGGCTGGCAAACTCCCGGAGCGCTTCGCTTTTGTACAATGGCCGATAGAGCAGAACCACGGAAGGCTCCGCGCAATACAGCAGGTACATGCCCGAGACCAGGTCGTAGCGTTCGGACTGGGTAGCCGTGGTGAATGCCAGCGGGATCAACGACGCCGCCGGCCCCGCGCTGTAAAAGCCTCGGCAGTAGTCGGTAACAACCTGCAGACCGGCATCACTGAGCCTGCGCTCCAGCCTCGCGTCGAGCGCACTGAATATCATCGTCTGCCGCCATTCGCGGGCAAAACGCTCGACCCGTTGCGGGCGCTTCACGGGCTCGTTCATGGCCTGCGCCACATACGCGGGATATTTGCCGCCTATATCAACGCGCTGGACCAGTTCACGCAGGTAGGCGCCTGTCAGCCAAGGCATGATCAACTGGTCATTCTTATGCCGGATACCGGTGATGACGGCATCACCCAGCGAGCTGAGGTTACCGATGGCGAATTCGGTCAACGTCTTGTCGGCAAGCCGTACCCACGGCTCCCCACCGCCCGCCCCAGTAGCAGCACCACCCGGCACGCCTTGGGACAACTTGAGCTCCAGTATCAGATCATCAGGCTGGTAATTGGCCTCGAGCGGATAGTCCGCCAGTAGCGCTTCGCGAAGTTTCTGGCGGGTATAGGAATGCAGATCCAGAATCTCATCCGGCGCCGTGGAGCCTTCGCATATCGCCTGCTCCAGGGCCAGTTCGAATACCGCATCCTGATAGGCAAAACTGTCAGCCGCCTTGGCCTTGAGCAGGCCAGGCAGGGGCTTCGCCGGCTCATCCTGACCGACGAAGTAGCCGTCGATGAACCACTGCTCCGGGGCGCTCAGCGCGTCGAACACCTGCTCCAGTTCCGCCACGTTACCCAGGTGATAATGCCGGACGCCGCTGGCACGGGTAAGCATATTGTCCAGCAGAAGTGCCGTTTGCTGGGCGAAAATATCGCCTTCCAGCTCCTGACGGTGCCAGGTGAATGCATCGTATTGGAACCGTTCAGCCAATGTGTCCCGCAGGGCTTCGGCAAACTCATCAAGCGAATCGAACGCACGAACAACGCTTGAGGGAGAACACCACAGCACGACCTGCCTTTCATCCCATTCTCCGGTAACCAGCAGCATGGTCTGCATCTCGCGGGTTTGCTGCCGCGCAAATCCAGTTGCACTTCCACGACGAACACTGAAGGCGATGCCGTACCACCACCCAGCAGCCCGTGCACACAGGCCTGCTGCTGGGCATCCAGGCCCTGCAGAGGCAAATTACTCAGCAATGCTGTCTTCAGCAGCAACTGCAACCAGCGGTCGCGTGACACACCTGCTGAGCCAATGGCTTGCCAGTAGTCGATCTGCGCCTGGCACCAGTCTTCGTCCAACTGCGCGATCAATGCGTCGAAACCATCCGTCCCGGCAACCAGTTGTATCACACCGAATGCGTCATCGGCCCCTGGGAACAGGACAGGGGAAGCCAGAGTCAGCGCAAAAGCTCGCCCGTTTATCGGCTCCAGATCTAGCGACTTGCCATCCAGCCAAGCCTGCAGCACTGCATCAATCAGGGGCTTTCGATCCCAGTGCGGCTGGCTTGGATGAGGTATCAGCAGCTCCAGCGCTTCAGCGGTAAGTACCGGTTCGACATCAGTCAACACTGGGTGCCGCACTTTCAGCTGCGCCAGCAATTGGTCGCCGACCACCTTTCGCAGGGTAGGTCGGCCTGCGAACTGGCGAGCGACCGCCGCCTTGAAATCGAATACAGAATCAGGGGGGGGTTGGCATGACAGGTCCTCTTGTTGGTGGGGTGGCCAACCTAGAGAAACCGCTCTTATCCATGGTGCTGGATAAATAGCACCCGCCCAACAAAAAAGGCCCTGTTCTTGGGAACAGAGCCTTTCTCACTCAACGCAGCGATCAGCTGTACACACGCCCCAGCAACTGGCGGTGGCTTTCGAACTGGTCCAGCACATCACGCACGATCTGCTCCGGCGCAAAGCCCATCAGGTCGTACTCCTGGCTGCCATCGTGCAGGTACACCTCGGCGCGGTAGAAGCGCTGGCGCACTTCCGGCTCACCTTCCACCGGCGCTTCGCTCGGCGCGGCCAGGTAGCCATCCAGGCTTACTTCATAGACGAACGGGTTGCCCTCTTCCATCAACACCCGCAGGCCCATCATGTTGCGCGACTGGCCAACCCGGGTTTCCACCTCGAAGCCCAGGGTCTGCAACTGCGCGGCGGCTTCTTTCAGCGCCGGGCTGACCTGCTTGTCCATGAAACGCTGCACCACGGCCTGGGTCGGCTGCAGTTCCAGCTGGGTCAGGCGCTCGCTGAAGCCACGACGGCCACGTGCGGCCAGCTCGGCACGCTCCTGCTCCACCACCACGTCCTGCTTCATGGCCTTGTACAGGCCGAACATGAACAGCACCAGCACCACCGAGAACGGCAGGCCCGCCAGTACCACCATGGTCTGCATGGCCTCGAAGTTACCGGCGAACAGCAGGCCGATGGTGACCAGGGTGATGACCACCGACCAGAACACCACCATCCAGTGCGGGGCGTCTTCGTCAACCTTGCCACCTTTGCACGACAGGTTGGCCATCATCACCGCGCCGGAGTCGGCCGGGGTGAGGAACAGCACGAAGCCGACGAACACCGCTACACCGATGACGATCTTGGCCGCCGGGAAGTATTCCAGCAGCTGGTAGATCGACATCGACGGCTGTTCCAGGGCGGTCTTGCCGAGTTCCACGGCGCCCTGGTTGATCACCAGGTCCAGCGCGGTGTTGCCGAAGATCGACAGCCAGGCCAGGGTGAAGCCCAGCGGGATCAGCAACACGCCGCTGACCAGTTGGCGCACGGTGCGGCCCTTGGAGATACGGGCAATGAACATGCCGACGAACGGGCCCCAGGAGATCCACCAGGCCCAGTAGAACACAGTCCACAGGCCCAGCCAGCGCTCGGACTTGCCGGCTTCGCCTTCATACACATAGAGGTCGAAGGTTTTCAGCACGATGCCGTTGAGATAGTCGCCGATGTTCTGCACGAAGCCGTTGAGCAGGTGCAGGGTTTCGCCGCCCAGCAGGACGAAGATCAACAGGCCGCTGAACAGCACGATGTTCAGGTTGGACAGGCGGCGAATGCCGTTTTCCACACCCGAGACCGCCGCCACGGTGGCAACGCCGGCCATGACCAGGATCACCACCAGCAGGTTGGTCTTGCTGTGGTCCATGCCGAACAGGTATTCCAGCCCGGAGGCCACCTGCATCGAACCGATGCCCAAGTTGGTCACCAGGCCCAGAAGTGTGACGAACATGCCGAAGATGTCCACGGCATTGCCGGCAGCACCCTTGACCCAACGCTCACCCACCAGCGGGTACAGCGCCGAGCGCAGCGCCAGCGGCTGGTTGTGGCGGTAGGCGAAGTAACCCACGGCCAGGCCGACCAGGGCGTAGATCGCCCAGCCATGCAGGCCCCAGTGCAGGAAGGTCAGCTGCAGGCCCTGGCGCGCTGCGTCGAGGCTGGCAGAAGTGCCTTCCGGTGGGTTGAAGTAGTGGTCCAGCGGCTCGGAGGCGCCGAAGTACAACAGCGAAATGCCGATACCGGAGGAGAACAGCATGCCGGCCCAGGCGCCATAGCTGAAGTCGGGCTGGTCATCCTTGCCGCCAAGCTTGAGCTTGCCGTAGTCGGAGAAGGCCAGGTAGATGACGAACAGCAGGTAACCGCCGATTACCAGCATGTAATACCAGCCGAAGGTGCGCGTCAGCCATTTCTGGGCTACGCCCAGCACTTGGCCGGCGGTTTCGGGTACAGCGATAAGCAAGGCAGTCAAAACGAGAATCATCAGCGCGGAGGTGAAGAACACCACGCGGTTGACCCGTACCCTCTCGGCCGGAGGGTTGGTAAGTGAGGCAGAACTCATTGCACGAATGCTCCGGGCAGTGCGGCTGTGGAGGCTAATCAGTCTTTCCCGAGCAATTGGTGGAATATCCCCACTGCATCAGGTGTTATAAAAGCACCCTTGGAAACCGTGATCCCGAATCGATACGTTGCAAAAAACAGACAGGTGGCCTGCTGCAAATGCCACGCCTCAGCTGAGGTGCGCGCATTCGTCACAGATCACCCCGCCCGCTCCAAGGGCCCGCCGCAGGGTCCATGACCGCACGGCAGAATCTGCATTTCGCATCGCTCATGCCCGTCAACGCCTTGTATTCAGGGGGTTACGCGATTTCCTGGGGTGTCAATCCGTGCTTTCTCGACCGCCTTAAAAACTGTCAATGGCACAAATTGTCGCAGAGCTTATTCTTTATTGATTGAACGTTCAATCAAAACAAAATAGACTGGCCTTCGCCGAGTCAGCCGCCCGTCGTCTGCTCGCAGGCCTGAGGAGAACGCAAGATGCCCAAGGTCGGTATGCAACCCATCCGCCGCCAGCAGTTGATCGAAGCCACGTTGCAGGCGGTCGATCAGGTCGGACTGGGTGACGCCAGCATTGCGCTGATTGCCCGTTTGGCCGGTGTGTCGAACGGCATCATCAGTCACTACTTTCGGGACAAGAACGGCCTGATAGCAGCGACGATGGGTTACATCATGAACATGCTCAACGAAGGTGTCAGAGCACGTCGCCAGGCCCTGACGGACGACAGCCCGCGCGCCCACCTGAAAGTGATCATCGAGGGCAACTTCGATGCCAGCCAGGTAAACGGCCCGGCGATGAAAACCTGGTTGGCCTTCTGGGCTTCCAGCATGCACCAGCCCGATTTGCACAGGTTGCAGCGGATCAACGACCACCGCTTGTATTCCAACCTGTGCTGCCAGTTCCGCCGCGCCCTGCCGCTCTACCATGCGCGCAAGGCAGCCCGCGGCCTGGCAGCTTTGATCGACGGCTTGTGGCTGCGTGGCGCCCTGTCGGGTGATGCATTCGACACCGACCAGGCGATACGGATTGCTTACGAATACATGGATCTACAACTGGCTAAACAGCACACCCTGGGTACAAACGACCAGGCCGCTGAACAACCGCGCACGGCCCTTGCCAACCCAGCAGGAGCGTGACGCGCAAGCCAAACCACACACTGCACTTGCGAGGACACTATGGCCCGTTTCGGAACGCAAAAACTCTACATTGATGGCGCTTACGTCGACGCTGGCAGCGATGCCACCTTCGAAGCCATCAACCCGGCTACCGGCGAAGTCCTCGCCCACGTGCAACGTGCCACCGAGGCTGACGTCGAGAAAGCCGTCGAAAGCGCCGAGCGTGGCCAGAAAGTCTGGGCCGCGATGACCGCCATGCAGCGTTCGCGCATCCTGCGCCGCGCCGTCGAGATCCTGCGCGAGCGCAACGACGAGCTGGCCATGCTGGAAACTCTGGACACCGGCAAGTCGTACTCGGAAACCCGCTACGTCGACATCGTCACCGGCGCCGACGTGCTGGAGTACTACGCAGGCCTGGTTCCGGCCATCGAAGGCGAGCAGATCCCGCTGCGTGAATCGTCCTTCGTCTACACCCGCCGCGAGCCGCTGGGCGTGACCGCCGGTATCGGCGCCTGGAACTACCCGATCCAGATCGCCCTGTGGAAATCCGCTCCGGCCCTGGCCGCCGGCAACGCGATGATCTTCAAGCCGTCGGAAGTCACCTCGCTGACCACCCTGAAACTGGCCGAGATCTACACCGAAGCCGGCTTGCCGAACGGCGTGTTCAACGTCCTGACCGGCAGCGGCCGTGAAGTCGGCACCTGGCTGACCGAACACCCACGCATCGAAAAAGTCTCCTTCACCGGCGGCACCACCACCGGCAAGAAGGTCATGGCCAGCGCCTCGAGCTCGTCGCTCAAGGAAGTCACCATGGAGCTGGGCGGCAAGTCGCCACTGATCATCTGCGCCGACGCCGACCTGGACAAGGCCGCCGACATCGCCATGATGGCCAACTTCTACAGCTCGGGCCAGGTTTGCACCAACGGCACCCGCGTGTTCATCCCGGCTGAAATGAAAACTGCCTTCGAGGCCAAGATCGTCGAACGCGTTGCCCGCATCCGCGCTGGCAACCCGGAAGACGAAAACACCAACTTCGGCCCGCTGGTCAGCTTCCAGCACATGGAAAGCGTGCTTGGCTACATCGCCAAGGGCAAGGAAGAAGGTGCCCGCGTGCTGTGCGGTGGCGAGCGTCTGACCGCCGGTGATTTCGCCAAGGGTGCATTCGTGGCCCCGACCGTGTTCACCGACTGCACCGACGACATGACCATCGTCAAGGAAGAGATCTTCGGCCCGGTGATGAGCATCCTCACCTACGAAACCGAAGAAGAAGTCATCCGTCGTGCCAACGACACCGAGTACGGCCTGGCCGCCGGTGTCTGCACCAACGACATCACCCGCGCCCACCGCATCATCCACAAGCTGGAAGCCGGTATCTGCTGGATCAACGCCTGGGGCGAATCGCCGGCCGAAATGCCGGTCGGTGGCTACAAGCAGTCGGGCGTCGGCCGTGAGAACGGCGTCAGCTCGCTGGCTCAATACACTCGCATCAAGTCGGTCCAGGTCGAGCTGGGCGGCTACAACTCGGTCTTCTAAGGCCCTGTCCAGCCACGCCCGTGCCTCAGCGCACGGGCGTTCCTGCTCCCTGAACACCGCCAACACGAGGGTACTTTCATGTCCCAAGAATTCGATTACATCATCGTCGGTGCCGGTTCGGCCGGTAACACCCTGGCGACCCGCCTGACCGAAGACGCAGGCGTCACCGTATTGCTGCTGGAAGCCGGTGGCCCCGACTACCGCTTCGACTTCCGCACCCAGATGCCAGCAGCCCTGGCCTTCCCGCTGCAGGGCCGCCGCTACAACTGGGCCTACGAGACCGATCCGGAGCCGTACATGGACGGCCGCCGCATGGAATGCGGTCGCGGCAAAGGCCTGGGTGGCTCGTCGCTGATCAACGGCATGTGCTACATCCGCGGTAATGCCCTGGACTTCGATGGCTGGGCAGAACTGCCAGGCCTGGAAGACTGGACCTATCTGGACTGCCTGCCGTACTTCCGCAAGGCCGAAACCCGCGACATCGGCCCGAACGACTACCACGGTGGCGAAGGCCCGGTCAGCGTGACCACGCCGAAAGCCGGCAACAACCCGCTGTTCCACGCCATGGTCGAAGCCGGCGTGCAGGCCGGTTACCCGCGCACCGAAGACCTGAATGGCTACCAGCAGGAAGGCTTCGGCCCGATGGACCGTACGGTGACCAAGAACGGCCGCCGCTCCAGCACCGCCCGCGGCTATCTGGACCAGGCCAAGAAGCGCCCGAACCTGACCATCGTCACCCACGCCCTGACTGACCGCGTGCTGTTCGACGGCAAGCGCGCCATCGGCGTGACCTACCTGGTCGGTGACAGCGAAGAGCGCGTTGAAGCCCGTGCCCGCAAGGAAGTCATCGTCAGCTCCGGCGCCATCGCTTCGCCGCAGCTGTTGCAGCGCTCCGGCGTTGGTCCGCGCGCCCTGCTGGAAAGCCTCGACATCCCGGTGGTGCACGATCTGCCAGGCGTTGGCGAAAACCTGCAGGACCACCTGGAGCTGTACCTGCAGTACGCCTGCACCCAACCGGTGTCGCTGTACCCATCGTTGCTGTGGTGGAACCAGCCGGCCATCGGTGCCGAGTGGATGTTCAACGGCACCGGCATCGGCGCCAGCAACCAGTTCGAGGCCGGTGGTTTCATTCGTACCCGCCCTGAATTCAAATGGCCGAACATTCAATATCACTTCCTGCCAGTGGCCATTAACTACAACGGCTCCAATGGCGTGAAGGAACACGGCTTCCAGGCACACATGGGTTCCATGCGCTCGCCTGCCCGCGGCCGCATCCAGGCCAAGTCGAAGGACCCGCGCCAACACCCGAGCATTCTGTTCAACTACATGTCCACCGAGCAGGACTGGCAGGAATTCCGTGACGGCATCCGCCTGACCCGTGAAATCATGGCCCAGCCGGCACTGGACCCGTACCGTGGCCGTGAGATCAGCCCCGGCGCGCACGTGCAGACCGATGAAGAGCTGGACAAGTTCATCCGCGAGCACGCCGAAACCGCCTTCCACCCGTCCTGCTCGTGCAAGATGGGCACCGACGACATGGCGGTGGTCGACGGCGAAGGCCGCGTGCATGGCATGAAGGGCCTGCGTGTGGTCGATGCGTCGATCATGCCGCTGATCATCACCGGTAACCTCAACGCCACCACGATCATGATCGCCGAGAAAATCTCGGACAAGATCCGTGGCCGCAAGCCGCTGCCGCGCAGCACTGCCAAGTACTACGTGGCGGGCGATGCACCGGTGAAGGGCAAGCCGATGCGCGAGGTCAAGCAGGCGTAAGCCTGCACCGGCCTCTTCGCGGCTAAAGCCGCTCCCACAGGGCTCACACAGGTTTTGAAACTGTGCAGTACCTGTGGGAGCGGGTTCACCCGCGAAAGGGCCCGCCCAGGCAACACCCGAAAAGGCACCCACCGCGGTGCCTTTTTTTCATCTGCAGAAACGCTTTACAGCCTGCCAATTCATCAGGTTAGAATCATTTGGCACGCGACCTGCTAGCGTCATGCTATCAAGTCCCCTCCCCCGCGGTCCCCGGAGTACCTGCCTTTGGATGCAAGCACCATCAACAGCCTGTTCCTGATCGGCGCATTGCTGGTGGGCGCAAGTATCCTGGTCAGTTCGCTGTCGTCGCGCCTGGGCATCCCTATCCTGGTCATCATCCTTGCGGTCGGCATGATCGCCGGCGTCGATGGTGGCGGCATCATCTTCAACAACTATCCGACCGCCTACCTGGTGGGCAACCTGGCGCTGGCCGTGATCCTGCTCGACGGTGGCCTGCGCACACGGGTGGCGAGCTTCCGCGTGGCGCTGTGGCCGGCGCTGTCGCTGGCCACCATCGGCGTAATGATCACCACCGCCCTCACGGGCCTGGTCGCCGCCTGGCTGTTCGACCTGAGCCTGATCCAGGGCCTGCTGATCGGCGCCATCGTCGGTTCCACCGACGCTGCGGCGGTGTTCTCGCTGCTCGGCGGCAAAGGCCTGAACGAGCGGGTCACCGCCACCCTGGAGATCGAGTCGGGTAGCAACGACCCGATGGCAGTTTTCCTCACCGTCACCCTGATCGACATGATCGCCAGCGGCCAGACCGGCCTGCACTGGAGCCTGCTCACCCACCTGCTGCGCGAATTCGGCATCGGCGGGCTGGTGGGCCTGGGCGGCGGCTGGCTGATGCTGCAACTGGTCAACCGCATCAAGCTGGCTGGCGGCCTGTACCCCATCCTGGTGATCGCCGGCGGCCTGGTGGTGTTCTCGCTGACCAACGCCCTGCACGGCAGCGGATTCCTTGCCGTGTACCTGTGCGGCCTGGTGCTGGGCAACAAGCCCATCCGCAGCCGCCACGGCATCCTGCACATGCTCGACGGCATGGCGTGGCTGGCGCAGATCGGCATGTTCCTGGTGCTGGGGCTGCTGGTCACGCCCCACGACCTGCTGCCCATCGCCCTGCCGGCGCTGGGCCTGGCGCTGTGGATGATCCTGGTGGCGCGCCCGCTGTCGGTGGTCGCCAGCCTGTTGCCGTTCAAGGCCTTCCACGGCCGTGAAAAAGCCTTCATTTCCTGGGTCGGCCTGCGCGGTGCGGTTCCGATCATCCTCGCGGTGTTCCCGCTGATGGCCGGCCTGCCGGACGCCCAGCTGTTCTTCAACCTGGCCTTCTTCATCGTGCTGGTGTCGCTGCTGGTGCAAGGCACCAGCCTGCCGTGGATGGCCAAGCTGCTGAAAGTGACGGTACCGCCAGACCCGGCGCCGATCTCCCGTTCGGCGCTGGAAGTGCACATCACCAGCGAGTGGGAAATGTTCGTCTACCGCCTGGGTGCCGAAAAATGGTGCATCGGCGCCGCCCTGCGCGAGCTGAAGATGCCCGAAGGCACGCGAATCGCCGCGCTGTTCCGGGGCGAGCAACTGCTGCACCCGTCCGGCAGTACGGTACTGGAAGTAGGCGACATGCTCTGCGTGATCGGCCACGAGCACAACCTGCCGGCCCTGGGCAAGCTGTTCAGCCAGGCACCACAACGTGGCCTCGACCTGCGTTTCTTCGGCGACTTCGTGCTCGAAGGCGATGCCGAACTGGGTGCGGTGGCAGCGTTGTACGGTCTGAAACTCGACGGCCTGGACGCGAAAATGCCACTGGCCCAGTTCATCCGACAAAAGGTCGGAGGCGCTCCAGTAGTAGGTGACCAGGTCGAATGGCATGGCACGATCTGGACCGTGGCCACCATGGACGGGAACAAGATTCAGAAAGTAGGCGTCAGATTCCCCGAAGGAACGCGACCCGGACCAGGATTGTTCCTCTAAACTTCGTTTCTGCCGGATCCACAAGTAGTCTGCCTATGTCCCTGCGCGTGTACCTCCGCACAGCCCTGTTCGGGCTGTGCCTGTCTCTCTCGTTCGCCGCTGGCGCGGCCGAGCTTCCCACCACGACTAGCATCCAGAGCAGCCTGAACAAGATTTCCCAGCCCAAGGGTGCCGAGGCCGACCCCAAGGCTGCGCAACAGACACCGGAGCAGAAGGCCCAGCAACAGGTGCTGGAACAGACCCTGGCACTGCTGCTCAGCAAGGAAGACAGCGAAAAGAAGCTTGAGGCACTCAAGCAGCAATTGGCTGGCGCGCCCAAGGAAACCGCCGACAGCCAGCGCGAGCTGATCAAGCTCAAGGCCAGCAAGCCACTGCCGGTGGCCCAACGCTACGCCACCCTGAACGTGCCACAGCTGGAGCAGATGCTCAGCGAGCGCAGTACGCAACAAGGCGAACTGCAAAAGGCACTGTCGGATGCCAACAGCCTGATCATCAACTCGCAGACCCGCCCAGAGCGGGCTCAGGCAGAAATCAGCAACAACCAGACACGTACCCAGCAGATCAACCTCAGCCTCAAGAGCGGCAAGGAGAACGGCAAGCCACTCAACAGCGACCAACGCAACAAGCTCAATGCCGAGCTGGCGTCGCTCAATGCCCTGACCTCGTTGCGTCGCCAGGAACTGGCCGGCAACGGCCTGCTGCAGGACCTGGGCAATGCCCGTCACGACCTGCTGATCGAGCGCGCCACACGAATGGAGCAGGAAATCCAGGACCTGCAATCGCTGATCAACGAAAAGCGCCTGGCCCAGTCGCAGCAGGCGGTCACCCAGCAATCGATCGAAGCGCAGAAAGCCGGCGGCAGCACCCTGCTGGCCAACGAAAGCGCTGCCAACCTGAAACTGTCCGACTACCTGCTCAAGAGCACCGACCGCCTCAACGAGCTGACCCAGCAGAACCTGCGCAGCAAGCAGCAGCTAGACAGCCTGACCCAGGCCGACCAGGCCCTCGATGAACAGATCAGCGTGCTCAAGGGCAGCCTGCTGCTGTCCAAGATCCTCTACAAGCAGAAACAGGCCCTGCCGCACCTGAAAGTGGACCGCGACCTGGCTGACCAGATCGCCGATATCCGTCTTTACCAGTTCGAGGTGAACCAGCAACGCGAGCAGATGAGCAGCCCCGCCGCGTACGTCGACAACCTGCTGCTTGGCCAGCCACAGGAGCAGGTTACCCCTCAGCTGCGCAAGGCGCTGCTGGAGGTGATGATTACCCGCGTCGACCTGCTCGAACGCCTCAGCCGGGAGCTGTCGGCACTGCTCAACGAATCGATCACCTTGCAGCTCAACCAGAAGCAGCTGCTCGGCACCGCCCAGGGCTTGCGCACCACGCTCGAAGAGCAGATGTTCTGGATTCCCAGCAACAAGCCACTGGACTGGGAATGGCTGAGCCTGGTGCCGGCACGCTTTGCCGACCAGGTAGCCAGCCTGCCCTGGGGTTCGGGCCTCAAGGAACTGGCCGATGGGCTGGGCCAGCGCCCGCTGCTGTTCCTGCCCTTGCTGTTGGTGATCGGCGGCCTGCTGTGGCGGCGCAAATACCTGTACCAACGGCTGGGCAAGGTGCACCAGGACATCGGCCACTTCCGCCGTGACAGCCAGTGGCACACGCCCCAGGCGATCTTCATCAACATCCTGCTGGCAATGCCGGTCAGCCTGGGCCTGGCCCTGTGCAGCTACGCCCTGCAGATCGACGCCCGCGGGCAGAATGCCAACCTCGGCGCCGCCCTCTGGCAACTGGCCCAGGCCTGGCTGGTGTTCTACACCGCCTACCGCATCCTCGCCCCGGGCGGCGTGGCGGAAATCCACTTCCGCTGGCACAAGCCGCAGGTCGAGTTCCTGCGCGGCTGGGTGCGGCGCCTGGGCACCGTGGTACTGGCACTGGTCGGTGTGGTGGCGGTGGCCGAACATCAGCCTTCGGCGCTGGCCGATGATGTGCTGGGTATCGGCGTGGTACTGACCTGCTACGCACTGATGGCCTGGCTGCTCAGCCGCCTGCTGCTCAGCAGCCCGGCACACCGCGACACCTCGCTGTTCCGCAAGGCCGTGGGCGTGGCCTTCACCGCCCTGCCCATCGCCCTGTTCGTGGCCGTGTGCTTCGGCTACTACTACACCGCGCTGAAACTTACCGACCGGCTGATCTACACCCTGTACCTGCTGCTGTTCTGGCTGGTGATCGAAGCCGCGTTCGTGCGTGGCCTGTCGGTGGCGGCACGGCGCCTGGCCTACCAGCGCGCGCTGAGCAAGCGGGCGGCGGCCAAGGAAGGGCTGGATGGCGAAGTCATCACCGAAGAACCAACGCTGGATATCGAACAGGTCAACCAGCAGTCGCTGCGCCTGATCCGCCTGGCCCTGCTCGGCGGCTTCATCGCCGGCCTGTACTGGGTGTGGTCGGACCTGATTTCGGTGTTCGCCTACCTCAACAATTTCACCCTGTACGAGTACTCCAGCGGCACCGGAGCCACCGCCAGCATGGTGCCGATCAGCCTGGGCGACTTCCTCGGTGCGCTGGTCATCATCGGCATCACCTTCGCCCTCGCACGGAACTTGCCCGGCCTGCTCGAAGTCCTGGTGCTGTCGCGGCTCAACCTGGCCCAGGGCAGTGCGTATGCCACTACAACCTTGCTGTCCTATGTCATCGTCGGCGTCGGTATCGTCAGCACCCTGTCGACCCTGGGGGTCAGCTGGGACAAGCTGCAATGGCTGGTGGCCGCGCTGTCGGTGGGCCTGGGCTTCGGTATGCAGGAGATCTTCGCCAACTTCATCTCCGGCATCATGATCCTGTTCGAGCGCCCGGTACGGATTGGCGACACCATCACCATCGGCAACCTGTCGGGCACGGTGAGCAAGATCCGCATCCGCGCCACCACCATCACCGACTTCGACCGCAAGGACATCATCGTCCCCAACAAGACCTTCATCACCGGCCAGCTGATCAACTGGTCGCTGACCGACACGGTCACCCGGGTTACGCTGAAGCTGGGCATCGACTATGGCTCCGACCTGGACCTGGTCCGCGACCTGCTGCTCAAGGGAGCCCACGAAAACCCGCGCGTGCTCAAGGACCCGGAGCCGATCGTGTACTTCCTCAACTTCGGTGAGAGCTCGCTGGACCACGAGCTGCGCATGCACGTACGCGACCTGGGCGACCGCAACCCGACGCTGGACGAGATCAACCGCTACATCAACCGCGAGTTCAAGGCTCACAACATCAAGATCTCGGTGCGCCAGGTCGAGGTGTTTCTGATGGATCCGAAGGGCGGCAAACAGCAGCTGATTCCGGTGGAGCAGCCGAAACCGGATGGCACTGCTTCGGCCTGAGTGGGCTCTAATACTTTATTCTGTGCAGAATCCCTGCGAGGGCTTCGCCCTCGTGCGCGCCTGCTCCCACAAGGGCCGCGCCGCTCTCAGGCACTGCGCAATACCTGTGGGAGCGGGCTTGCCCGCGAAGGGCCGCAAAGCGGCCCCAGTCCATCAATTTCTGGAGCCGGCCCCGTGAAAGCCCTCGACCAACTCACCTTCGACAATCGCTTCGCCCGCCTGGGCGACGCGTTCTCCACCCAGGTCCTGCCCGAACCCATCGCAGACCCACGCCTGGTGGTAGCGAGCGAGTCGGCCATGGCGCTGCTCGACCTCGACCCAGCCCAGGCAGAGCTGCCGGTTTTCGCCGAGCTGTTCAGCGGCCACAAGCTATGGGAAGAGGCCGACCCGCGGGCGATGGTCTATTCCGGCCATCAGTTCGGCTCCTACAACCCACGCCTGGGTGATGGCCGCGGCCTGCTGCTGGCCGAAGTGCTGAATGACCAGGGCGAACACTGGGACCTGCACCTCAAGGGCGCCGGCCAGACGCCCTACTCGCGCATGGGCGACGGCCGCGCCGTGCTGCGTTCCTCGATCCGCGAGTTCCTCGCCTCCGAGGCCCTGCACGCCCTGGGCATTCCCAGCAGCCGGGCACTGTGCGTGATCGGCTCGAGCACTCCGGTGTGGCGCGAAACCCGCGAAAGCGCAGCCATGCTCACCCGCCTGGCGCAGAGCCATGTGCGTTTCGGGCATTTCGAATACTTCTACTACACCAGGCAGCCGGAACAGCAGCGCGTGCTGATCGACCACGTGCTGGAGCAGCACTACCCCGAATGCCGCGATGCCGAGCAGCCTTATCTGGCCATGTTCCGCACCATCGTCGAGCGCAATGCCGAGCTGATCGCCCGTTGGCAGGCCTACGGTTTCTGCCACGGGGTGATGAACACTGACAACATGTCGATCCTCGGCATCACCTTCGACTTCGGCCCGTACGCCTTCCTCGACGACTTCGACGCCAACTTCATCTGCAACCACTCCGACGACCGTGGCCGCTACAGCTACGCCAACCAGGTACCGATCGCCCACTGGAACCTCAGTGCGCTGGCCCAGGCGCTGACCACGGTGATCGAAGTCGAACCACTCAAAGAGGCGCTGGGCCTGTTCCTGCCGCTGTACCAGGCACACTACCTGGACCTGATGCGCCGCCGCCTGGGCCTGACCACCGCGGAAGAGGACGACATGGCGTTGGTCGAGCGCCTGTTGCAGCGCATGCAGAGCGGTGGTGTGGACTACAACCTGTTCTTCCGCAAGCTGGGCGATCAGCCCGTGGCCGAGGCGCTGAAGGTGGTGCGTGACGACTTCATCGACCTGGCCGGTTTCGATGCCTGGGGGGCGGACTACCTGGCCCGCTGCGAGCGCGAAGCGGATAATGTCGAAGGGCGGCGTGAGCGCATGCATGCGGTGAACCCGCTGTATGTGCTGCGCAACTACCTGGCACAGAAAGCTATCGAAGCGGCCGAAGCGGGGGACTACAGTGAAGTGCGACGGTTGCATCAGGTGTTGAGCAAACCGTTCGAGGAGCAGGCCGGGATGCAGGGCTATGCCGAACGCCCGCCGGAATGGGGCAAGCACCTGGAAATCAGCTGCTCCTCCTGACCAACTCCGAACCCTGTGGGAGCTGGCTTGCCGGCGATAGGGCCCGAACAAACAACACAAGGAATTGATATGTCCGAACCACTGGTTATCCCCTGCCCCCACTGTAACGGCCTCAACCGCCTGCCCGCCGAGCGCCTGGGCGACGCGCCGAAATGCGGCCGCTGCAAACAGGACGTGCTGCTGAGCACCCCCTTCGAACTCACCGAAGCCAGCTACGCCAGCCAGATCAAAGGCGACCTGCCACTGCTGGTCGACATCTGGGCCGACTGGTGCGGCCCGTGCAAATCCTTCGCCCCCACCTTCGAACAGGCCGCCCGCCAACTGGCCGGCCGCTGCCGCCTGGCCAAGCTCGACAGCGAAGCCAACCGCAACCTGGCCGGGCAACTGGGCATCCGCTCTATCCCCAGCCTGCTGCTGTTCAAGAATGGCCGTGAAGTCAGCCGTCAGGCCGGGGCGTTTCCACTCCAGTCATTGCTGGAGTGGTTGCGTAGCCAGGGGGTTTAAGCGTTCTCTTCGAGCAGCGAATGCAACTCGACAAACTGCTGGGTCAGCTTGTGCCTGGGCTCCAGGTGAATCAGCGGAAGGCTGGCATGGTGCGACTCACGCATCTTCACCGAGCTGCCCAGGTACACCGGTAGCACCGGGAGCCCTTCGGCCAGCAGCTCGTCGAGCATCTGCTGTGGCAGGCTGGCACGGGACTGGAACTGGTTGACCACGATGCCTTCGACCACCAGGTCTTCGTTGTGGTCATCCTTGAGCTCTTCGATCTCAGCCAGCAGGCCATACAGGGCCTGGCGCGAGAAGCTGTCGCAGTCGAAAGGAATCAGCACGCGATCGGCGGCGATCAGTGCGGAAACCGCATAGAAGTTCAGCGCTGGCGGGGTATCGATGTAAATGCGCTCGTAGTCCTCGTCCAGTTCGTCGAGCAACTTACGCAGCTTGTTGATCTTGTGCTTCGCCTCAAGCTTCGGCTGCAGATCGGCCAGCTCGGCCGTGGCGGTGACCACATGGAGGTTGTCGAACGGGGTTTCGTAGATATCGACCTGGTTCTTCTTGCTGAACGGCCCGCTGGACAGGCTTTGCTTGAAGAAGTCGGCGATGCCCATGGGGATATCGTCGCCGGTCAGGCCAGTCAGGTACTGGGTCGAGTTGGCCTGGGCATCCAGGTCGATCAGCAGGGTCCGATAACCTTCGCTGGCGCTCACAGCCGCCAGGTTGCAAGCGATGCTCGACTTGCCCACACCACCTTTCTGATTGAACACCACGCGCCGCATGATTGACCTCCGTGTATCAACGAATGCCCGAGTATGTGGCGCCGCTGCGGCAATGACCAGTGCCATTTGCCCGGAACAACTACACTGCCCCGCCAACCACCTGCCCCGTGAGCAACTCGGCAAATGCCCGTGCCATCGCCGACCCACCATGCTCGCGCTGCACCAGCCACACAGCCGACATCGCCCCTTCATCCAGCAGCGTACGATAGACCACCCCCTCGATGCGCATGCGCTGGAACGACGCCGGCAGCACCGATACCCCAAGCCCTGCCGATACCAGCCCGATGATGGTCATCGCCTCCCCCGCCTCCTGGGCAAAATGCGGGCTGAAACCCGCCTGGCGCGCCAGGCTCAGCAACTGTGCGTGCAACCCGCTGCCATAGCTGCGCGGGAAGAACACGAACGGCTCATGAGCCAGCGCGGCCATTTGCACGCCATGCTCCGTGCCTTCGGCCAACGGATGCGAGGCATTGATCACTGCCACCAGCGGCTCGCGAAACAACTCGGTGGCCATCAGCCCTTCCGGCAGCGGCATCGGCCGCATCAGCCCGACCTCGATGGACTCGTCGAACACCCCTTCCGCCACATCGCGGCTGCTCATTTCCTTGAGGTTCAGGTGCACCGCCGGGAAGCGCTGGCGAAACGCGTGGATGGCCTTGGGGATCTTCGAGGTGAACGGTGCCGAGGAGGTAAAGCCGATCTTCATCTCCCCCAGCTCCCCCAACTGCGCACGCCGGGCGACATCGGCAGCCTTTTCCACCTGCGCCAACACCTGACGGGCCTCCTCGAGGAACAATCGACCCGCCTCGCTCAGCTCCACCCGACGGTTGGTGCGCTCGAACAGCCGGGCACCCAGTTCCTGCTCCAGCGCTTGGATCTGCTGGCTCAAGGGCGGCTGCGAAATACCCAGTTGCTGGGCAGCGCGGCCAAAATGCAGCTCTTCGGCCACGGCGATGAAGTAACGCAAATGGCGCAGTTCCATGATCAGCTCCGAACAGGTCGCAAAACATCTCAAATAGGTCGAACAATATATTGGATCTAATCATTAGCCAGCTATATGCTTTTTTCATTGCGCCAGAGGTACCCCCCGTGAAAACTGCTGCAGCTGCCCTTCCCGCCGAGCCCGAACCTGCCCCGCTGAACGAAATGTGGATCGAAAAAGGCACCCCCGCCTTCATGAAGACCGTGCTGGCGCTATTCAGCGGCGGCTTCGCCACCTTCGCCCTGCTGTACTGCGTGCAGCCGATGATGCCGTTGCTGTCGAAGGAATTTGCCATCAATGCGGCGCAGAGCAGCCTGGTGCTGTCGGTCTCCACAGCCATGCTGGCGTTCGGCCTGCTGATCACCGGCCCTATCTCCGACCGCATCGGGCGCAAGCTGGTGATGGTGTTTGCCCTGGTATGCGCCGCCCTTTCCACCCTGGCCAGCGCGGTGATGCCGAGCTGGGAGCTGGTACTGGCCACCCGCGCCTTGGTCGGCCTGTCGCTGAGCGGCCTGGCGGCGGTGGCGATGACCTACCTGAGCGAAGAGATCCACCCGCAGCACATTGGCCTGGCCATGGGCCTGTACATCGGCGGCAACGCCATTGGCGGCATGAGCGGGCGCCTGATCACCGGCGTGCTGATCGATTTCGTCAGCTGGCACACGGCGATGCTGACCATCGGCGGCCTGGCCCTGGTGGCGGCGCTGGTGTTCTGGAAGGTGCTGCCCGAATCGCGCAATTTCCACCCGCAGGCGATGAACCCACGAAGCCTGCTGGATGGCTTCGTCATGCACTTCAAGGATGCCGGACTACCCTGGTTGTTCCTCGAAGCCTTCCTGCTGATGGGCGCCTTCGTCACCCTGTTCAACTACATCGGCTACCGCCTGCTGGCCGAGCCCTATCACATGAACCAGGCGCTGGTCGGCTTGCTGTCAGTGGTGTACCTGTCTGGCATCTACAGCTCGGCGCAGGTCGGCGCGCTGGCTGACAAACTGGGCCGGCGCAAGGTGTTCTGGGCCAGTATCGTGGTGATGGCGGGCGGTTTGCTGATGACCCTGGCCAGCCCGCTGGTGATGGTGATCCTCGGTATGCTGGTGTTCACCTTCGGCTTTTTTGGCGCGCACTCGGTGGCCAGCAGCTGGATCGGCCGCAGGGCTTTGAAGGCCAAGGGACAGGCGTCGTCGTTGTACCTGTTCAGCTATTACGCAGGGTCGAGTGTGGCCGGTACGGCGGGCGGGGTGTTCTGGCACCAGTGGGGCTGGAATGGCATCGGGCTGTTCATTGGCGGCCTGCTGGCGGTGGCGTTGCTGGTGGCGCTGCACCTGAGCAGGCTACCACCGAAAACTGCTTGAGGCCCATTCGCGGGTAAACCCGCTCCCACAGGGACCGCGTTGGAAATAAGGGAAGCGCCGTACCTGTGGGAGCGGGTTCACCCGTGAAGAGGCCAGCGGATCAGTTGATGATCTCGACCATATCCACATCCACCTCCCGGCTCATCAGGTGCTTCTCCACCTCACCGGTCAGCTTGACCTTGGTCTTGTCGTTGAACGGCGTCGGTGGCAAGTCTTCATCATCGATTTCCACGGTGATGGTGCCGGTGTTGTCCTTGAACTCGTACTTGTCGTCGTTGTTGATCTTCTTGGTCACGAAGCCTTGCAGCACCACTGGAGTGTCGTCGGCAGCATCGTTGGCCGCAGCTACGGTGGTGACCGACTGGGCGCCAGGGCCGGTGTAGCCGGCAGCCAGGGCGGCAGTGCTGAACAAGGGGGCAAGAATCATCGCAATGTAACGTGCTTTCATGAGGATCAGGTCCTGTTTCGGTTTCGATGGGACCAGATTAACGACGATCGCTGAATTAAAACTTAATGAACAAAAAGCCCGACACATGGCCGGGCTTCGTGTTCAGCGATCGACTCACTGATGGTATTGCGCCGACAGCTCATGCACGGCGTTGATGAACACGCCAGCGTGCTCCGGGTCGACTTCCGGTGTGATGCCGTGGCCCAGGTTGAACACATGGCCCGTGCCGTGGCCATAGCTGGCCAGGATACGCGCCACTTCCTTGCGGATGGCCTCGGGCTTGGCGTACAGCACGGTCGGGTCCATGTTGCCCTGCAGCGCAACCTTGTCACCCACGCGGCGGCGGGCATCGCCGATCTCGCAGGTCCAGTCCAGGCCCAGCGCGTCGGCGCCGGCTTCAGCGATGCTTTCCAGCCACAGGCCGCCGTTCTTGGTGAACAGGATCACCGGCACCTTGCGCCCTTCGTGCTCGCGAATCAGGCCGCTGACGATCTTGCGCATGTAGGCCAGGGAGAACTCCTGGTAAGCGGCCGCCGACAGGTTGCCGCCCCAGGTGTCGAAAATCTGCACGGCCTGGGCACCAGCGAGGATCTGGCCGTTGAGGTAGCTGGTGACCGACTGGGCCAGCTTGTCCAGCAGCAGGTGCAGGGCCTGCGGATTGTCGTAGGCCATGGCCTTGGTCTTGCGGAAGTCCTTCGACGAGCCGCCTTCGACCATGTAGGTGGCCAGGGTCCACGGGCTGCCGGAGAAGCCGATCAGCGGCACGCGGCCGTTGAGCTCACGGCGGATGGTGCTGACCGCGTCCATCACGTAGCCGAGGTCTTTCTGCGGGTCGGGGATTGGCAGCGCCTCGATGTCAGCCGGGGTGCTGACGACTTTCTTGAAGCGCGGGCCTTCGCCGCTTTCGAAGTACAGGCCCAGGCCCATGGCATCGGGGATGGTGAGGATGTCCGAGAACAGGATCGCCGCGTCCAGCGGGTAGCGGTCCAGCGGCTGCAGGGTGACCTCGCAGGCGAACTGCGGGTTCATGCACAGGCTCATGAAGTCACCGGCCTTGGCGCGGCTGGCGCGGTACTCCGGCAGGTAGCGGCCGGCCTGGCGCATCATCCACACCGGGGTGACGTCTACGGGTTGCTTGAGAAGTGCACGCAGGAAACGATCGTTCTTCAGGGCAGTCATGTCGGCATCCGGAAAAATAGTGCGGGCATTTTCTCAGACGCCAGCGCAAAAGGCACGGTCAAGGCCATGCGTTTTGTCTATTGGATGCCATGGATCAAGGGTTTTTGTATACAAAAATGCCGTTGGGGCTGCTTTGCAGCCCGTCGCGACACAAGGCCGCTCCTACAGGAAGTACGCGATCCCCTGTAGGAGCGGCCTTGTGTCGCGATGGGCCGCGAAGCGGCCCCGACAATCAATCAGACTTCCAGGTAGTCCAGAATGCCTTCAGCAGCAGTACGCCCTTCGAAGATAGCCGTCACCACCAGGTCCGACCCACGCACCATGTCGCCACCGGCAAACACTTTCGGGTTGCTGGTCTGGTGCTTGAACTTGCCTTTCTCCGGTGCAACCACGCGGCCCTGGCTGTCCAGTTGGATGCCATGCTGCTCGAACCAAGGCGCCGGGCTTGGGCGGAAGCCGAAGGCGATGACCACGGCATCGGCCGGCAGAATCTCTTCAGACCCCGGGATCGGTTCCGGGCTGCGGCGGCCACGGGCGTCCGGTTCGCCGAGACGGGTCTCGACCACCTTCACGCCTTCGACCTTGTCCTCGCCGACAATGGCGATAGGCTGGCGGTTGTAGAGGAACTTCACGCCCTCTTCCTTGGCGTTCTTCACCTCACGACGCGAACCCGGCATGTTGGCCTCGTCACGGCGATAGGCGCAGGTCACCGATTTGGCGCCCTGGCGGATCGAGGTGCGGTTGCAGTCCATCGCGGTGTCACCACCGCCCAGTACCACCACCTTCTTGCCCTGCATGTCGACGAAGTCTTCCGGCGACTTCTCGAAGCCCAGGTTGCGGTTGACGTTGGCGATCAGGAAGTCGAGCGCGTCATGCACGCCCGGCAGGTCCTCGCCCGGGAAGCCGCCCTTCATGTAGGTGTAGGTACCCATGCCCATGAATACCGCGTCGTACTCGGCGAGCAGTTGCTCCATGGTCACGTCCTTGCCCACCTCGGTGTTCAGGCGGAACTCGATGCCCATGCCGGTGAACACTTCACGGCGGTTGCTGAGCACGGTCTTTTCCAGCTTGAACTCGGGAATACCGAAGGTCAGCAGGCCGCCGATTTCCGGGTTGCGGTCGAACACCACCGGGGTCACGCCGGCACGTACCAATACGTCGGCACAGCCCAGGCCGGCCGGGCCGGCACCGATGATGGCAACGCGCTTGCCGGTTGGCTTGACCTTGGACATGTCCGGGCGCCAGCCCATGGCGAAGGCGGTGTCGGTGATGTACTTCTCCACCGAGCCGATGGTCACCGCACCGAAGCCGTCGTTCAGGGTGCAGGCACCCTCGCACAGGCGGTCCTGCGGGCATACGCGGCCGCACACTTCCGGCAGGGTATTGGTCTGGTGCGACAGCTCCGCCGCAGCCAGGATGTTGCCTTCGGAAACCAGCTTCAGCCAGTTGGGGATGAAGTTGTGTACCGGGCACTTCCATTCGCAATACGGGTTACCGCAGCCCAGGCAGCGGTGTGCCTGCTCCACGGACTGCTGCGGCTTGAACGGCTCGTAGATTTCCACGAACTCCTTCTTGCGCTGGCGCAGCAGCTTTTTCTTCGGGTCCTTGCGGCCCACTTCGATGAACTGGAAGTCGTTGTTCAGACGTTCAGCCATTTTTCAAAACCTCTTTACCGCAGTTGCCAGCCTCAGGCTGCAAGCTGCAAGACGATCACTTGAGCACGACGGGCCCCGCGCACGGGGCCGTCACTTGCAGCTGTTGTTACTGCGGGTTGGCACGGGTGCTGGACAGCAGTTGCTTCAGGTTGGCTGCCTTCGGCTTGACCAGCCAGAAGCGCCGCACGTAGTCGTCCAGGTTCTCCGAGAGCTCACGCCCCCACTCGCTGCCGGTCTCTTCCACGTACTCGGCAAGGACCCGCGCCAGGTGGCTGCGGTAGGCCTCCATCGCTTCACCACTGATACGCTGGATTTCCACCAGCTCATGGTTGAGCTTGTCAACGAAGGTATTGTCCATGTCGAGCACGTAGGCGAAGCCGCCAGTCATGCCAGAACCGAAGTTGTAACCGGTCTTGCCCAGCACACAGACAAAGCCGCCGGTCATGTACTCACAGCAGTGATCGCCAGTGCCCTCGACAACAGCGTGGGCGCCGGAGTTACGTACAGCGAAGCGCTCGCCAGCAGTACCGGCGGCGAACAGCTTGCCGCCAGTGGCGCCGTACAGGCAGGTGTTGCCGACGATGGCGCTGTGCTGGGTTTCGAAAGGGCTGCCGGCTGGCGGCACGATGGTGACCTTGCCACCGGTCATGCCCTTGCCGACGTAGTCGTTGGCATCGCCTTCCAGGTGCAGGTTCAGGCCACCAGCGTTCCACACGCCGAAGCTCTGGCCCGCAGTGCCCTTGAAGCGGAAGGTGATCGGTGCCGCGGCCATGCCCTGGTTGCCGTGCAGGCGGGCGATTTCACCCGAGACCCGCGCACCGATGGAGCGGTCGCAGTTGCAGATGTCGAGGCTGAACTCGCCACCGGCCTGGTCGCGGATGGCCGGCATGGCCATTTCCACCATCTTCTCGGCCAGCTCGCCCTGGTCGAACGGCGGGTTCTTGTCGACTTCGCAGAACTGCGGCTTGTCAGCCGGGATGTGCGAGCTGCCCAGCAGCGGCGTCAGGTCCAGGTACTGCTGGCGCTCGGTGTCGCCTGGCAGCACGTCGAGCAGGTCGGTACGGCCGATCAGCTCGCCGAGGCTGCGTACGCCCAGCTTGGCCAGCCACTCACGGGTTTCTTCGGCGACGAAGGTGAAGAAGTTGATCACCATGTCGACGGTGCCGATGTAGTGATCCTTGCGCAGCTTGTCGTTCTGGGTGGCCACGCCGGTAGCGCAGTTGTTCAGGTGGCAGATGCGCAGGTACTTGCAGCCCAGTGCGATCATCGGCGCGGTACCGAAGCCGAAGCTTTCGGCGCCGAGGATGGCTGCCTTGATCACGTCCAGGCCAGTCTTCAGGCCACCGTCGGTCTGTACCCGTACCTTGCCGCGCAGGTCGTTGCCGCGCAGGGTCTGGTGGGTCTCGGCCAGGCCCAGCTCCCATGGGGCGCCGGCGTACTTGATCGAGGTCAGCGGCGAAGCACCGGTACCACCGTCGTAGCCGGAGATGGTGATCAGGTCGGCATAGGCCTTGGCCACACCGGCGGCGATGGTGCCGACGCCGGCTTCTGCCACCAGCTTGACCGAAACCAGGGCCTGCGGGTTGACCTGCTTGAGGTCGTAGATCAGCTGGGCCAGGTCTTCGATCGAGTAGATGTCGTGGTGCGGCGGTGGCGAGATCAGGGTCACGCCCGGTACCGCGTAACGCAGCTTGGCGATCAGGCCGTTGACCTTGCCGCCTGGCAGCTGGCCGCCTTCACCGGGCTTGGCGCCCTGGGCAACCTTGATCTGCAACACTTCGGCGTTGACCAGGTACTCCGGGGTCACGCCAAAGCGGCCGGTGGCCACCTGCTTGATCTTCGAGCTCTTGATGGTGCCGTAGCGCGCCGGGTCTTCACCGCCCTCGCCAGAGTTGGAACGCGCGCCCAGGCGGTTCATCGCCTCGGCCAGCGCTTCGTGAGCCTCCGGCGACAGTGCACCCAGCGAAATACCGGCGGAGTCGAAGCGTTTGAGGATCGCCTCCAGCGGCTCGATCTGCTCCAGCGGCAGCGGCTGGTCAGCCACTTTCACCTTCAGCAGGTCGCGGATCATCGACACCGGACGCTGGTCGACCAGCGTGGTGTATTCCTTGAACTTGGCATAGTCGCCCTGCTGCACGGCAGCCTGCAGGGTGTTGACCACATCCGGGTTGTAGGCGTGGTACTCGCCACCGTGAACGAACTTCAACAGGCCGCCTTGCTGGATCGGCTTGCGCGCGCTCCAGGCTTCGGCTGCCAGCAGCTTCTGGTCGCTTTCCAGGTCTGCGAAACGCGCACCCTTGATGCGGCTGGAAACGCCCTTGAAGCTCAGGCCGACCACTTCCTCGGACAGGCCGATGGCTTCGAACAACTGCGCGCCACGGTACGAGGCGATGGTGGAGATACCCATCTTCGACAGGATCTTCAGCAGGCCCTTGGAGATGCCCTTGCGGTAGTACTTGAAGACTTCGTCCAGGTCGCCCAGCACTTCGCCGGTACGAATCAGGTCAGCCAGCACTTCATAGGCCAGGTACGGGTAAACGGCCGAGGCACCGAAGCCCAGCAGCACGGCGAAGTGGTGCGGGTCGCGGGCGGTGGCGGTTTCCACCAGGATGTTGCTGTCGCAACGCAGGCCCTGTTCGGTCAGGCGGTGGTGTACCGCACCAACGGCCAGCGAGGCGTGCACCGGCAGCTTGCCAGGGGCAATGTAGCGGTCGCTCAGCACCAGCTGGGTCTTGCCAGCGCGCACTGCTTCTTCAGCCTGGTCGGCAATGTTGCGGATGGCCGCTTCCAGGCCGACGCTCTCTTCATAGTTGAGGTCGATCAGCTGGCGGTCGAAACCTTCGCGCTCCAGGTTCATCAGCGAACGCCACTTGGCGGGCGAGATGACCGGCGAGCTGAGGATTACCCGCGAAGCGTGCTCGGGGGATTCCTGGAAGATGTTGCGTTCGGCGCCCAGGCAGATTTCCAGGGACATGACGATCGCTTCGCGCAGCGGGTCGATCGGCGGGTTGGTCACCTGGGCGAACTGCTGGCGGAAGAAGTCGTACGGCGAACGCACGCGCTGCGACAGAACGGCCATCGGCGTGTCGTCACCCATCGAGCCGACTGCTTCCTGGCCCTGCTCGCCGAGCGGGCGCAGGACCTGGTCACGCTCTTCGAAGGTGACCTGGAACATCTTCATGTACTGCTTGAGCTGGTCGGCGTCGTAGCTGGCCACGCCCTGGTCATCGGTCAGCGTCGCCTGGATGCGCGTGGCGTGCTGACGCAGCCAGCGCTTGTACGGGTGGCGCGACTTCAGGCGGTTGTCGATGGCGTCGGTGTCGAGGATCTGGCCGGTTTCGGTGTCCACGGCGAAGATCTGGCCTGGGCCAACGCGGCCCTTGGCGATGACGTCCTCGGGCTTGTAGTCCCATACGCCGATTTCCGACGCCAGGGTGATGTAGCCGTTCTTGGTGGTCACCCAGCGCGCCGGGCGCAGGCCGTTACGGTCGAGCAGGCACACCGCATGGCGGCCTTCGGTCATTACGATACCGGCCGGGCCATCCCACGGCTCCATGTGCATGGAGTTGTATTCGTAGAAGGCGCGCAGGTCGGCGTCCATGGTCTCGACGTTCTGCCAGGCTGGCGGTACCAGCATGCGCACGCCACGGAACAGGTCGATGCCACCAGTGACCATCAGCTCCAGCATGTTGTCCATGCTAGAGGAGTCGGAGCCGACGCGGTTGACCAGCGGGCCGAGCTCCTCGAGGTCGGGGATCAGGTCGTTGGCGAACTTGGTGCGACGGGCCATGGCCCAGTTGCGGTTGCCGGTGATGGTGTTGATCTCGCCGTTGTGGGCGAGGAAGCGGAACGGCTGCGCCAGCGGCCATTTCGGCAGGGTGTTGGTGGAGAAGCGCTGGTGGAACACGCAGATCGCGGTTTGCAGGCGCTCGTCACCCAGGTCCGGGTAGAAGGCCGCGAGATCGCGCGGCATCATCAGGCCTTTGTAGATGATGGTCTTGTGCGAGAAGCTGCAGATGTAGTGGTCGGCGTCGTGGGCGTTGGCCACGGAGGAACGGCGACGGGCACTGAACAGCTTGATGGCGAATTCCTGGTCGCTCAGGCCTTCACCGCCGATGAACACCTGCTCGATCTGTGGCAGGCGCTCAAGGGCCAGGCGGCCGAGCACGCTGGTATCGATCGGCACCTTGCGCCAGCCGACCAGTTTCAGGCCAGCAGCGAGGATTTCGCGGTCCATGTTGGCGCGGGCGGCTTCCGCTTTGACCGGGTCCTGGTTGAAAAACACCATGCCGACAGCGTACTGCTTGGGCAGCTCGACGGCGAAGTGCTCCTGGGCCACGGCACGCAGGAATTGATCGGGCTTCTGCATGAGCAGACCGCAACCGTCACCGGTCTTGCCGTCGGCGTTGATACCGCCGCGGTGGGTCATGCAGGTCAGTGCCTGCATGGCGGTTTGCAGAAGGTGGTGGCTCGGTTCGCCCGTCATATGGGCGATCAGGCCAAAACCACAGTTGTCCTTGAATTCTTCGGGATGGTACAGACCTGTTTTCATAGACACATTCTCACCAGGTTCACCTCTCAACGGAGGTAAATCTCTTTTTTAACAACCACTTACCATCCACGCCGATCAAACGCCAGCTTTTTTGCGGTGGCCATGGAAAACCATTGTTGCACAGCGACAGCGATGCTCACAAATTTTCATGTCTCACCATTGAAAATTTATGTCGCAATTTTGAATGTTTTTGCGCCATGCGCCGTGATATCGGCCTGGCTCGAGTCTGAAGCGTTTCAGCCATGACTGCAAGTAAGGCTTGTGGCCGGCAGTCTGGGACAGAAAAGCCTGCCGCGTGACAACGCAGCAGGCTAGTCGAAAGTCAGTAATCGCTCAGCAACTGGGCGGCGGGGTGGTGCCGCCCGGAAGGTATCAGCGGGCCGAGGCCAGCTCTTGTTGGACGCTGGCGACGGTACGTGGCCAAGGTTTACCAGCCTGGACCTTCGCTGGCAAGTTCTTGATTGCCGCAACCGCTGCGTCGCGGTTGGCGAAGTTGCCGTAAGTGACTACGTACAGCGGCTTGCCCTGCAGGTTTTTCTTGAAGTAGCGATAGTCGCCACCTTGAGCCTTAACGAACGCCTGAGCCGAAGCCTCGGAGCTGGTACCCAGGATCTGCACCACGTAATTGCCCGGTTTCTGCCCGGCGTACCAGCCGCTGTTGCCGCTGCCACCGGCTGCCGGCTTCTCGACTGGCTTGGCGGCCGGCTTGGCCACGGCGACCTGGGTCGGTGCTGGGGCAGGCTTGGCAGGCGCAACCGGCTTGGCAGGTTGGGTTGCGACAGGTTTTGGCGCAGGCGCAACCGGCTGCGGTTGCGTCTGTACTGGCTGGGCAGGTACCGGTGCCGGGCCCGCTGGCACACCTTGCGGCGGTGCGATGGTGGTCACGGTTGGCGGCGGGTTGCCTGGCTGCAGGGCGGTATCACCGGCCGGGCTGCCCTCTTCACCCTCGCCCATGCCCGCGGCCTGGGCCAGTGGCTCGCGCATCACCGGCTGCGACTGGCCAACCAGCGGCAGCGGCATCGGCTGGGACGAACCCGAGAACTCGATGGCGGGATTGCCACCATTGGCCTGGCCCTCGCCAAGCGGCAGCTGGGCCTGGGCGGCCGGCGCTTCGGCAGGCGCCTTGTCACCTTTCTTCGGCATCAACACCGCGGCCGCAACGGCGACCACAACCACAGCGGACAGCGCGAGCACATGTTTTTTAGGCATCTTGAACCCCATGGATGGTCGCTTGGCCGTCGAGCGGCTGGCGATCATGGCTTCGATCAAAGTGTCACGGGCGACCTGGTTGATGTTGCCAGGCCAGCCGTCGGAGTTTTCATGGATATCGACGATCTGTTCACGGCTGAACACCTCGATGCCCCGGCCAGCACCTTCCAGGCGCTGCTCCAGGTACTCGCGGGTTTCTTCTTCACTGTAGGGGGCGAGTTCGATGATGTGGAAGCGTTCTTCCTCGATATTGATCTCGTCCAGCCCGGCAATCAGCGACGGCTCACCGAACAGGAACACGTGCGGGCGCCCTTCCGGTACACCCGCCGCCAATTCCAGCAACGCTTGGAGTGCCGACTCGTCGAGTTGTTCCGCATCGTCCACCAGCAAATACACTTCCTGGCCGGTCAGTGCCAGTTGCACCACCTTGGCCAGGATCGCCTGCATTTCGGCCTCGGCCACATCCAGGTTCTGTGCAACCTGGCCGAGTACGCTGGCGGCATCGCTGGCGCCACGGGCGGACACCACCACGCTCTGCACCGCCTGCTTGTTGGTACTGGCCACCAGGGCCTGGCGCAGCAGGGTCTTGCCACTGCCCAGCGGGCCGGTGACAACCAGCATCAGCTGGCTGTAGCGCGCCAGGTGATGCAGCTGGCCGAGCACGGGCTTGCGCTGGGCCGGGAAGAACTTGAAGCCGGGCACACGGGGCGCGAACGGATCATGGCTCAACTGGTAATGGTCGAGAAAGGCCTCATCGGCATGCAAACTGGTCATTGCGCTGTCACAACCTCAAAGCTGGGCCACGATCGCGCGGTAATCCGCCGACAACGTGGCCTGTAGAATCTCTTTCGGATAGTCGTCGGTCACCACGGCCTCGCCCATCTGGCGCAGCAGCACCAGACGCAGGCGGCCGTCGAGCACTTTCTTGTCGACCGCCATGTGCTCCATGAAATGCGCCGGGGTCATCTCCTGTGGTGGCACCACCGGCAAGCCTGCGTCCTGCAACAGGCGGATTCCGCGATCGCGCTCGGCCTGGTCGATCCAGCCAAGGCGCATGGACATCTCCAGAGCCATCACCGTGCCCGCCGCCACGGCTTCGCCGTGCAGCCACACGCCGTAACCCATGTGGGTCTCGATAGCATGCCCGAAGGTGTGCCCCAGGTTAAGCGTGGCGCGCACGCCAGACTCGCGCTCGTCGGCACCCACCACCGCGGCCTTGGCCGCACAGGAGCGGCGGATGGCTTCGGTCAGCGCCACCGGGTCGAGGGCACGCAGTGCCTGCATATTGTCCTCGAGCCAGGCAAGGAACGGTTTGTCGCAGATCAGTCCGTACTTGATCACTTCGGCCAGGCCTGCGGACAGCTCGCGCGACGGCAGGGTCTTGAGGCTGGTGGTGTCGATCAGCACCGCATTGGGCTGGTAGAAGGCACCGACCATGTTCTTGCCCAACGGGTGGTTGATGCCGGTCTTGCCGCCGACCGAGGAGTCGACCTGGGACAGCAAAGTGGTCGGCACCTGGATGAAGTCGACGCCGCGCTGGTAGCAGGCGGCAGCGAAGCCGGCCATGTCACCGATCACGCCGCCGCCCAGGGCAACCACGGTGGTGCGGCGGTCGTGCCGTGCAGTCAGCAGGCCATCGAAGATCAGCTGCAGGGTCTCCCAGTTCTTGTGGGCTTCGCCATCGGGCAATACCACTGGCAGCACCGAATAGGCACCCAGGGTCTTGCTCAGGCGTTCGAGATACAGGGGAGCGACGGTCTCGTTGGAAACGATGGCAACCTGCCGCCCGGCGATGTGCGGCGCCAGCAGCTCGGGCTGGTCCAGCAGGCCTTCGCCAATGTAGATCGGGTAGCTACGCTCGCCCAGGTCGACCTTTAGTGTCTGCATGTATCCCCACAATGTACTTGGGCGCGGCGCCGCTCGGGCACCTACGCGGTTACGTTGAACCTCGCCTCGGCGCTGGTGGCCGAGAATAGTCCCGGGCTAACGGGGCGGCAACTGCTGCAAGCGCTCGAGAATATCGATCACCACCATGCGTGGCGGCCGCTCGTCGGTTTCTACCACCAGGTCGGCGATCTCGCGGTAGAGCGGGTCGCGGGCTTCCAGCAGGGCGCGCAAGGTCGCCTCGGGATTGGCGGTGCGCAAAAGGGGGCGATTGCGATCACGCGCGGTGCGACCAACCTGCTGTTCGACCGAAGCATGCAGATAGATCACCCGGCCACCCTGATGCAGGGCCTTGCGGTTGGCTTCGCGCATTACCGCGCCACCGCCGGTCGCCAAGACCACGCCGTCGAGTGCGCACAGCTCGGCGATCATCGCCTGCTCGCGGTCACGGAAACCCGGCTCGCCTTCCTTGTCGAAAATCCACGGGATGTTGGCGCCGCATCGCAGTTCGATTTCCTTGTCGGAATCCTTGAACAGCAGGCGCAGCTCTTTGGCCAATAGGCGTCCGATGGTGCTTTTACCAGCACCCATGGGCCCCACAAGTATCAAATTTCGCACAGAATCAACGACTCACAGCAATCGCCTGGTCACTCATGATACGCGGAGTCAGGAAGACCAGCAGCTCGGATTTTTTCTCTTGTAATGCATCGCGTCGAAACAGCCGCCCAACATACGGCAGATCGCCGAAAAATGGCACCTTGTCGACCACATTGTTTTGCGAAGTCGAGTACACGCCACCGATCACGATCGTTTCTCCGTCCGTCACGCGAACCTTGGCATTGACCTCGTTCTTGCGGATCGGCGGTACGTTGTTCAGGGCATTGACGTAATCCGGCTCGTCCTTGGTCACCCTGACGGTCATGATCACCTTGTTGTCCGGAGTGATCTGCGGGGTCACTTCCAGCGACAACGAGGCTTCGCGGAATGCTACCGAGGTGGCGCCGCTCTTGCTGGTTTCCTGGTACGGCACCTCGGTGCCTTTGAGGATCCTGGCCGTTTCCTTGTCGGCCGTGACCACCTTGGGCTGCGAGATGATTTCGCCGTTGCCGCTCTTTTCCATGGCACTGAGTTCCAGGTCGAGCAGCACATCGCCACGCAACAGGCCCAGACCGATGCTACCGCCCACCCGCTCCACCCCGAGATCGACGAACAGATCCTTGCCCGGGCGCGGGCTCTCGACATACAGCGGCCCACCCCAGCGCACCCCCAGGCTTTTCTCGTAATCGACGTTGGCCTCGACGATACGTGCCTCGATCGCCACCTGACGCACCGGCACATCCAGCTGCGCCACCAGTTGCCTCAGCTCGGCAAGGCGGTCTGCCGGCTGGTGCACCACCAGCGTATTGGTGCGCTCATCGACACTGAGGCTGCCCCGACTGGTGAGGATGCCGTCATCCGCCAGGCTCGCCAGCAGCAGCTCTGCCAGATCGGCGGCCTTGGCGTGATGAATGGGCAACAGCTCCCGACGCAATGGCTGCAACTGTGCATCCAGCGCCTGGCCCACATGGGCATCGACAGACTGCGCGGCAAACTCCGCTGCGGGCGCCACCAGCAGCACATTGCCCTCCTGTCGCCGGGCCAAGCCCTTGGTGCGCAGCACCAGATCCAGCGCCTGGTCCCATGGAACATCCTCAAGGCGCAAAGTGACGCTACCCTGCACGGCATCGCTGGCAACCAGGTTGACACCGGCATAGTCAGCCAGCACCTGCAGCACCGAGCGCACTTCCACATCCTGGAAGTTCAGCGACAGTGGTTCACCCTGATAAGGCATTGCCGACGCCAGCGGGAACGGCAGCAGGGCTGCCAGCATCCATTTCATCAATCTTTTCATCGTCATCCGGGGCCTCCTTGCCCAGGTGCTTTGCCAGCGTGATGAACGCCGTGCGTTCATGCCACCCCCCGGCCATGAACAGCCGTTCGCGTACTTCGACCTGGGATTGATCAACTCTCGCCACCACCCCCTGGTCACGCCCGACCCGGTCCCCAGGGCGTACGCGATAGAGCCTGCCCGCCGCCATCAGCAGTGCTTCGTGTTCCGCTCCACGTGACAGGCTGCCGACCATCTCCAGTTGCGCCAAAGGCACGCCGGCCAACCCGCTGGCCGACAATCGCGTCGCTCCAGGCGCAAACGGGTCGACTGCGGGCGCTGCCGTCACGCCCCTGGCTGGCATGCGCGCTAGCATCGCAGGCTGCGGCACTGGCGCCAGCGCCTGATAGGCATCAACCCGCAACTGCAGGCGCAGCAGCCCAGGCTTGCCATCTGCTGGAGCCAGTTGCAGGTCACCACTACGCAAAACACGCGCCTGGCCCAACCAGTCACCCAGCCACTGGCGCAATGCCGCGTATCGCCCCACCACCTGTAGCTCCAGCGGCACCTGGCGGAAACCGGCCTGCTGTTCGTCTTCATGAACGTCGAAGCGCTCGATCAGCAAGCCATGCGCGTGCCCCGAAGCCGCCAGACGTTCGAGAAGGTCACTCATGCCCTCACCGGCCGCCAGGTGCCAGTGCGCCTCGCGCAAGCGTTGCTCGGCGATGGTTACCGACGCGTGGAGTTGCTCCAACTCGGCCAGTTGCACCGCGCCGGCTGAATGCTGTTCGTGCAACTCGGCGTGCCGAGCCTCCTCCTGCGCCTGCTGTTGCAGCGCTGCAGGCAGACGTATGGCACAGCCCAGGCCGAACAACGCCAAGGCCACCAGCACTGGCGCCAGCTGCCTGAAGCGGCTGGAGCTCTCGGCCATGGCCAGCCAGCCGAGCACCTGCGCAGCATTCACGACCAGAACGCCGAAACGCGCGCCCCCAGCAGGAATTCATCGCCGCCTGGCAGGCTCCTGATGCGCTTGAGCTCCAGACCAACCAGCGCACTCGAGCGGCTCAGGTCACGCATGAACTGCGCGACCACGGCACCTGACTTGGCCAGCCCGGTCATCTGCAAATTGCCATCTTCCAGGCTGAGGTCGAGCAGTTGCACACCCACCGGCAACGCCCGCTCGAAGTCAGCGAACACCCCGGCCAGCACATCCTGATGGGCGCGCAGTGCTTCCAGCGCCGCCGCGCGTGCCAGCAGCGCCTCATGCTGCGCATGCACATCGGCCAGCGGCTGCAACTGCTCGCCCAACACTTCAAGGGCTGCCTGGTGCCGGGTATTGGCCAGCGCCTGCTGCTCCCCGCGCTGGCGGGCCAGCTGGTCGACCAACATCACGCCACACAGGGCCAGTAGAGCGCCGGCGACCAGTTGCCTGCGGAAAGACCGCAACGCCGCTTGGCGCTGCCGTTCGCGCCAGGGCAGAAGGTTCAGCCGCATCATCGACGCAATCCTCCGAGAGCCAGGGCGCAAGCCAGAATCATCGCACCATCGACGTGCTCCAGGCGCGCCAGGTCAGGCACCAGGCGACACGGAAGGTTCAGCTGGGAGCCGAGGCTTTGCAACTGGCCCGCTTCGACCGGAGAACAGCTGGCAATCAACAGGCATTCCGGCAAAGGCTCACCGGCAAGCAAGGCCAGCAGGCGCTCTGGCAGCGCCCCGGTTATCGTCGACAGCCCCAGGCTCAGCTCACGCCGTTGCTGAGGCTGCCCCGAATGCCAGCCATAAAGGATGGTGCTGTGCGCCTCGATACGCAGCAACGCCGAGCTCTGGTGCCGGCCCTGCGGCAGCATGCGCCCCAAGGCAATGCTGTCGACCTCCACGGCCTCCAGTTGCAACCCTGCCTCCTCGACGATGCCTTCAAGTGGCGCCAGTGCGCTCTGCCGACATGCCGCCACCATCACCTCGGCGCAGCCTGGCTGGACGCGAGAACCGCCCAGGACCTGAAAATCCAGGGCCAGGTCTTCCAGCGGAAATGGAAACAGCCGTTCGGCGTCAGCCAGCAGCTGCGCCTCCACTTCTGCACCGCCCTGTTCCACTGGCAGGTGGCACAGCTTGCATATCACCTGGTTACCCGGCAGTGCCAGCGCGACCCGGCGCTGTTTGAGGCCGCTGCGCCTGTAGGCGCGCCTCAAGGCAGCCGCCACGGCGCCAGGCTCTGCCGCCCAATCACTGCCAGCCAATGATTCGAACGGCTCTTGTACCGAGGCAAGCACCCGGCAGCGCCGGTTACGCCGCTGCAGTTGCACAATCCGAACGGAGTCAGGGGCAATTTCCACCCCCACAAGTGAACCGGCATCCTTGCCGAAGCGTCCTAGCATCGTGGCATCCTTGTTGTCTGTCGCCGCCATCCTTCGCGGCTACCTGCCCCAACCCCGCGTCAGCACTAGGCCGCGCCTGCCCATCGAGGCGACGGGCAGCCTGGCCGGTAACCCGGAGAGGCGAAAAAATGCTTATAATGCCCAGCGTTTTTTGGTCCGCCGGACCTGCGTGCAATCCACTCCCAACCTGGACACCGAAAAGCCTTGATACGTCTGCTGAAGTTCTTCTGGTGGTCTTCCGTCGCAGTCATCTGCGCGCTCGTACTCGGTGTGAGCGGTGCGTTTCTGTATCTTAGCCCCAACCTGCCCTCGGTCGAGTCGCTCAGAAGCATCCAGTTGCAGATCCCCCTCAGGGTGTACAGCAGCGACGGCAAGCTGATTGCCGAGTTCGGCGAAATGCGTCGCTCACCGATCCGCTTCGAGGAAATTCCCCCACAATTCATCCAGGCGCTTCTGTCGGCCGAGGACGACAACTTCCTCAATCACTACGGTGTCGACCCCAGCAGCCTGATGCGCGCCGCGACCCAGTTGGTGAAAACCGGCCATATCCAGACCGGCGGCAGTACCATCACCATGCAGGTGGCGAAGAACTTCTTCCTCACCAGCGAGCGCAGCTTCTCGCGCAAGACCAACGAAATCCTGCTGGCCCTGCAGATCGAGCGTGAGCTGACCAAGGACGAGATCCTCGAGCTGTACGTGAACAAGATCTACCTGGGCAACCGCGCCTACGGTATCGATGCCGCCGCGCAGGTGTACTACGGCAAGTCGATCCGCGACGTGAGCCTGGCGCAGATGGCGATGATCGCCGGCCTGCCCAAGGCACCCTCGCGCTTCAACCCGCTGGCCAACCCCGTACGCGCCAAAGAGCGCCGCGACTGGATCCTCGGCCGCATGTACAAGCTGGGCAAGATCGACGAAGCCAGTTACCAGGCGGCCCTGGCCGAGCCGCTCAACGCCAGCTACCACGTGCCCACGCCTGAAGTGAATGCGCCTTACATCGCCGAAATGGCCCGCGCCGAAATGGTCGGTCGCTACGGCAGCGACGCCTACACCGAAGGCTTCCGCGTCACTACCACGGTGCCCAGCGACATGCAGGAAATGGCCAACAAGGCCATCCTCAACGGTCTCTCCGACTACGATGAGCGCCACGGCTACCGCGGCCCCGAAGCACGCTTCCCGGGCCGCACCCAGGCAGCCTGGCTGCAGGAACTGGGCAAGCAGCGCAGCCTCGGCGGCCTGGAGCCGGTCATCGTCACCCAGGTCGAAAAAACCGGCCTCAAGGTGCTGACCCGCAGCGGCCAGGAAGAGCAGGTGGCCTGGGACACCATGAAATGGGCGCGCCCGTTCATCAACAGCAACTCCCAGGGCCGTGCGCCGCAGTCACCGGCAGATGTGGCCCAGGTTGGCGACCTGGTGCGCGTGCAGCGCCTCGAGGATGGCAAGCTCAAGTTCAGCCAGGTACCTGGCGCGCAGAGTGCGCTGGTCACCCTCGACCCTTACAACGGCGCCATCCGCGCCCTGGTCGGCGGTTTCTCGTTCGAGCAGAGCAACTACAACCGCGCCATGCAGGCCAAGCGTCAGCCGGGCTCGAGCTTCAAGCCGTTCATCTACAGCGCCGCACTGGACAGTGGCTACACCGCATCCAGTCTGGTCAACGATGCACCAATCGTGTTCGTCGACGAGTACCTGGACAAAGTCTGGCGACCGAAGAACGACACCAATACCTTCCTTGGTCCGATCCGCATGCGCGAAGCGCTGTACAAGTCGCGCAACCTGGTGTCGATCCGCCTGCTGCAGGCCATGGGCGTGGACCGCACCATCGACTACATCGCCAAGTTCGGCTTCAACAAGCAGGACCTGCCACGCAACCTGTCGCTGGCACTGGGCACCGCCACCCTGACCCCTATGGAAATCGCCACAGGCTGGAGTACTTTTGCCAACGGCGGGTACAAGATCACCCCGTACCTGATCGAACGCATCGAAAGCCGCAGCGGCGAGACGCTGTTCACCGCCAACCCGGCTCGGGTACCGCAAGGTGCCGAGGACCAGGCGGGTGTGGCCGCGCCCGAACAGCCGATCAGCACAACCGCCATGCCTGGCGAGGCACCCGCTGCCTTCAGCCAGGTGGCTTCTGCACCGCAGGCGCCGGCCGTGGCCGAGCGTATCATCGACGGTCGCACCACCTACATCCTCACCAGCATGCTGCAGGACGTGATCAAGCGCGGCACCGGACGCCGGGCGCTGGCCCTGGGCCGCACCGATCTGGCAGGCAAGACCGGTACTACCAACGAGTCCAAGGACGCCTGGTTCTCCGGCTACAACGCCGACTACGTGACCACCGTGTGGGTCGGCTTCGATCAGCCCGAAACCCTTGGACGCCGCGAGTACGGCGGCACGGCGGCACTGCCGATCTGGATGAGCTTCATGGGCGCGGCACTCAAGGACAAGCCTGCGCATGCGCCGGCAGAACCGGAAGGCATCCTCAGCCTGCGCGTCGACCCGGTCAGCGGCCGTGCCGCTTCGCCGAGCACGCCGAATGCCTACTTCGAGCTGTTCAAGGCCGAGGACTCGCCGCCGTCGGTGGACGAACTGGGCACTGGCGCAGCACCGGGCAGCCCGCTGCCGGCGGATGAAGCGGCGCCGATGGATCTGTTCTGACCAGATGTAAAGCCGGGGGCGCTTTGCGCCCCTATCGCGACACAAGGCCGCTCCCACAGGAAACGCCTAGCCCCTGTGGGAGCGGCCTTGTGTCGCGATGGGCTGCAAAGCAGCCCCAGAATCCGACAGGCAACCAAAAATAGCAGCATGGCGCACCGCCAAACAAAAAGCCCCGGCTCATACGAGCCGGGGCTTTTTGTGTCGCCAGGCAGCAATCAGCCTTTGAACACGTCATCCACGCTGGTCAGCGGGTAGTGCTTCGGATACGGCAGGGTTGCCACGCCGGATTCGATGGCGGCCTTGGCCACAGCGTCGGAAACGACGGTGATCAGACGTGCGTCCAACGGCTTCGGAATGATGTACTCACGACCAAATTCCAGAGCCTGTACGCCGTAGGCGTCGCACACTTCCTTCGGCACTGGCAGCTTGGCCAGATCTTTCAGGGCGATGGCGGCGGCGATTTTCATTTCTTCGTTGATGCGCTTGGCGCGAACGTCCAGGGCACCACGGAAGATGAACGGGAAGCCCAGTACGTTGTTGACCTGGTTCGGGTAGTCGGAACGACCGGTAGCCATGATCACGTCGCTGCGAGTGGCATGCGCCAGCTCTGGCGAGATTTCCGGGTCCGGGTTCGAGCAGGCGAACACGATCGGGTTGGCAGCCATCGACTTCAGGCCTTCGGCGCTCAGCAGGTTCGGGCCAGACAGGCCTACGAACACGTCGGCACCGTCGAGTGCGTCAGCCAGGGTGCGCTTGTCGGTGGCGTGGGCGAACTGCGCCTTGTACTGGTTCAGGTCGTCACGGCCAGCGTGGATCACGCCGCTGCGGTCGATCATGTAGATGTTTTCGACCTTGGCACCCATGCTTACCAGCAGCTTCATGCAGGAGATGGCGGCAGCGCCGGCACCCAGGCAGACGATCTTGGCGTCCTCCAGCTTCTTGCCGGCGATTTCCAGGGCGTTGATCATGCCGGCCGCGGTCACGATGGCGGTACCGTGCTGGTCATCGTGGAATACCGGGATGTCGCACTGTTCGATCAGGGTGCGCTCGATTTCAAAGCACTCAGGCGCCTTGATGTCTTCGAGGTTGATGCCACCGAAGGTGATCGAGATGCGGCGAACGGTGTCGATGAACGCCTGCGGGCTTTCCGATTCCACTTCGATGTCGAACACGTCGATACCGGCGAAACGCTTGAACAGAACACCCTTGCCTTCCATGACCGGCTTGGAAGCCAGTGGGCCGAGGTCACCCAGACCGAGGATGGCGGTGCCATCGGAAATCACCGCAACCAGGTTGCCTTTGCCGGTGTATTTGTAAGCCAGCTCTGGATCACGGCCGATTTCACGCACGGGCTCAGCAACACCTGGGCTGTAGGCCAGGGCGAGGTCACGGGCGGTGGCTGTGGGCTTGGAGAGTTCGACGCTCAGTTTCCCCGGACGAGGTTGAGCGTGATATTCGAGAGCGGCGGTTTTCAGGTCTGACATGGTGGGCATTCCGCTATTTACTGTTCTGACGGACCGCCGAGGATACGCAAAGAGCCGGGGAGCCACAAGACTGGTCGGTCACTTGTGTCAAGGCCTTTAGCCTACGACTTTACGCTATAACCCACGGGGCATACGCCTAACAGTGTGTACAATCCAATAGCGAAATGTCTACATCTTTTAGCCTGAAATGCGCTCCAACATGCTTGGATCGGTCAACGGCAACAGCCAGCGTCGCTGCCCGGGCTTGAGGCCGCCCTTGCGGGAACGATCCAGCACCCAGCCACGCGCCTCGACCTGGCGTCCCTTGAGGTTATCGAAGAAGCTGGCGGGGAAGTTGCGCTGCAGACGAGCGGGAACCTGCAGCACCACCGCACCGTCCAGGTTCAGCCAGACCCCGCCACGGTTGCGCTCCACGCCTTCGATGCGGCCCGCAATGACCGCGAATCCCGACTGCCGGACATCCCCTGCACGCACCACCGGCGAACGACGCCACAGCCCGGAGCCAGCCTTGCGCGCAGCCTGCTCGGCAAGCTGCTGGCAAGCGCTGAGGCGCACATTGGGGGCAACCGCGACGCGATAGCCCAAGCCCTCGCTGAGCAGCTGTGCTTCGATATTGTCGCCATTGCGGCCGTAGATATGCGCCAGCGTGCGGCCGTATTTGTCCTTGGACTCGACGCCCGGCTCCAGCCCGATACGCCCATCGCTGGCTTTGACCAAGGCCTGCAAACGCTGCCTGGCAGCCTCGGCATAGGGCTCGCTGGAGCGCCCGTTACGGCCGATTTCCGGGGCATTGATGCCGATCAATCGCACGCTGCGGCCATCGACCAGGCGCAAGGTATCGCCATCGACCACCTGGCGCACCGCCACCTGCTGAGGGCTGCCTGGTAGCGGGCAGAACGCCAGGGCCGGGAAATGCCAGATGACGCCCATAAAAAAGGCGCCCACAAGGGGCGCCTTTTTTTGCAGCAATGCGAAACCCGAGGGGTTCGCCATGCGCATGATTACTTCTTGGTACCGAACATACCGAAGCGATCGGCGAACTTCTGTACGCGACCACCGGTGTCCAGGACTTTCTGCTTACCGGTGTAGAACGGGTGGCACAGGTTGCAAACGTCGATCGCCAGGGTGCTGCCCAGGGTCGAACGGGTTTCAAACTTGTTGCCGCAGCTGCAGGTGACTGCAACTACTTCGTAGTTCGGATGAATATCTGCTTTCATGGTCACTTCCTCGAGCTGCGTGCCGCCACCCAACACCAATTGTTGAATACCGCACGTAATTAGGCGGCGAATAATACCAGAGCATCACGCCAACGCAAGTTGTCGCTTGCACCGACCGTCGTCTGCTAGGCTCGCCAGTCTTTGAAACGCCCTCCGAGACTTTCCGCGTGTCCGACGTCATCCTGCGCCTTGCCCTGCCCTCCCCGCTGCGTCGCCTGTTCGACTACAAGGCGCCGGCAAGCATGGCGCGCCAGGCCTTGACTCCGGGCATGCGCATTCGCGTGCCATTCGGCCGCCGCGAAATGATCGGCGTGCTGGTGGAGGTGTGCGAGCAGAGCGAAGTGCCCGCCGACAAGCTCAAGCCGGCCAGCGCCCTGCTCGACCCGGTATCACCGATCCCGCCGTCGCTGTTCAAGTTGTGCTTGTGGACCGCCCAGTACTACCAGCACAGCCTGGGTGACACCCTGAGCTGGGCCTTGCCGACCCTGCTGCGCCAGGGCGAACCCTCCGAGATGCGTCAGGAGCGCTTCTGGCACGTCGCCCCCGGCGCCCGCCTGGAAGACCCGCGCATCGCCCGCGCACCGCGCCAGCGCGATGCCCTCAAGACCCTGGCCCAGCACCCGCACGGCGTGGCCCATAGCCTCCTGGCCAAGCTCAATCTGAACAAGGACAGCCTGGACCTGCTGCTGGCCAAGGACCTGGTGCAGATCGAGGTCCGCCGCCATCTGCCGGCACTGCGCCACGAACACTGGCTGGCACAGCCGGAACTACCGCTCAACGAAGAGCAACGCGATGCCTTCGACGCCGTGCGCGAAGGCTTTGGCGGCTTTGGCGCCTTCCTGCTGGCCGGTGTCACCGGCAGCGGCAAGACCGAGGTGTACCTGCAACTGATCCGCGAAACACTGGAAGCCGGCAAGCAGGCCCTGGTACTGATCCCGGAGATCAACCTCGGCCCGCAGACCCTGGCCCGCTTCGAGCAGCGCTTCAACGCCCGCATCGCCCTGCTGCATTCGGCGGTGAACGACCGCGAACGCCTGGATGCCTGGCTGGCAGCCCGGGACGGCGAGGCCGACATCATCATCGGCACCCGCTCGGCACTGTTCACGCCGATGAAGAACCCCGGCCTGATCATCATCGACGAGGAGCACGACGGCTCCTATAAACAGCAGGAAGGCCTGCGCTACCACGCCCGCGACCTGGCACTGGTGCGCGCCCACCAGGAAAACGTCCCGATCCTGCTCGGTTCCGCCACGCCATCGCTGGAAACCCTGCACAATGCCCTGACCGGTCGCTACCGCCTGTTGCGCATGAACCAGCGCGCCGGCGGTGCCCGCCCGCCACGCATGCTGCGCCTGGATGTGAAGAGCCTGCCGCTGGACAGCGGTATCAGCGGCCCACTGCAGCAGGCCATCCGCCAAACCCTGGAGGCAGGCCAGCAAGTGCTGGTATTCCTCAATCGCCGCGGTTTCGCCCCGACCTTGCTGTGCCATGATTGCGGCTGGCTGTCCGAATGCCCACGCTGCGATGCACGCATGACCGTGCACCAGCGCTCCGGCGTGCTGCGCTGCCACCATTGCGGCTATGACGAGCGCCTGCCGCAGCAGTGCCCGCAGTGCAACCATGTTGACCTGCGCCCGGTCGGCGCCGGCACCGAGCGTGCCGAGGAGCGCCTGAAAGTGCTGTTCCCGGATTACCCGATCCTGCGTGTGGACCGCGACAGCACCGCGCGCAAGGACGCCATGCACAACCTGTTCAGCACCATCCAGCGCGGCCAGCCGAGCATCCTCGTCGGCACCCAGATGCTCGCCAAGGGCCATCACTTCCCGCGGGTGACCCTGGTGGCCATCCTCGATGCCGATGGCGGGCTGTTCTCCGGCGACTTCCGTGCCAGCGAACGCATGGCACAGTTGATCGTGCAGGTCGCCGGGCGGGCCGGGCGGGCCGAAGAGCCCGGCAAGGTCATCATCCAGACCCACCTGGCCGACCATCCACTGCTGGTGCAGCTTACCGAGCAGGGCTACTTCGCCTTCGCCGAGCAGGCCCTGGACGAACGCCGCGCCGCCGGGCTGCCGCCTTACTCGCACCTGGCGCTGCTACGCGCCGAAGCGCACAAGCCCGGGCAGGCCGAAGGTTTCCTCGACGAGGCCTGCGCCGCCGCCGAGCGCCTGGTGGCCGAACAGCGCCTACCTGGCATCGAGCTGCTGGGGCCGGTGCCAGCACCGATGGAGCGCCGCGCCGGGCGCTTCCGCGCACAACTGTTGATACAGGCCAATACGCGGGCGCCTTTGCATCGACTGATCAGCGCCTGGTTGCTAGTGTTGGAGCAGATGCCGAGCGGGCGCCAGGTGCGGTGGTCGCTGGATGTCGACCCGGTAGACCTTTATTGATCCTGCGGGCTGCTTTGCAGCCCCAAAGGTTGGCAACCCGCCCCCAGCCACGGATAATGCCCAGTTTTTCCACCTGCGCATCCAAGCGCTCCACCGCGCTTGCGGTCGAAAAGAGATCCCCATGAAAGACACCATTCGCCAGCTGATCCAGCAAGCCCTCACCCAACTCGTCACCGACGGTGTGCTGCCTGAAGGGCTGTCGCCGGCGATCCAGGTGGAAAACGCCCGGGACAAGACCCACGGCGACTTCGCCAGCAACATCGCCATGATGCTGGCCAAGCCGGCCGGCATGAAGCCGCGCGACCTGGCCGAGAAACTGATCAATGCCCTGCCGGCCAGCGCCGACATCAGCAAGGTCGAAATCGCCGGCCCCGGCTTCCTCAACTTCTTCCAGAACACCGACGCCCTGGCCAACCGCCTGGATGCCGCACTGGCCGACGCCCACCTGGGCGCGCGCAAGGCCGGCCCTGCGCAAAAGGTTGTGGTCGACATGTCGGCACCCAACCTGGCCAAGGAGATGCACGTCGGCCACCTGCGTTCGACCATCATCGGTGACAGCGTGGCGCGCGTGCTGGAGTTCCTCGGCGATGACGTGATCCGCCAGAACCACGTGGGCGACTGGGGCACCCAGTTCGGCATGCTGCTGGCCTACCTGGAAGAAAACCCGATCACCAGCGACGAGCTGTCGGACCTGGAAAACTTCTACCGCGCCGCCAAGAAGCGCTTCGACGAATCCGAAGAGTTCGCCACCCGTGCCCGTGGCCTGGTGGTCAAGCTGCAGGCCGGCGACCCGGACTGCATGGCCCTGTGGACGCGCTTCAAGGACATTTCGCTGTCGCACTGCCAGAAGACCTACGAGCTGCTGAACGTCAAGCTGACCATGGCCGACGTGATGGGTGAAAGCGCCTACAACGACGACCTGGCCAACGTGGTCGCCGACCTCAAGGCCAAGGGGCTGCTGGTCGAAGACCAGGGCGCCCAGTGCGTGTTCCTCGACGAGTTCAAGAACAGCGAAGGCGAGCCACTGCCGGTGATCGTGCAGAAGGCCGACGGCGGCTACCTGTACGCCACCACCGACCTGGCCGCCGTGCGCTACCGCAGCAACGTCCTCAAGGCGGACCGCGCCCTGTACTTCGTCGACCAGCGCCAGGCCCTGCACTTCAACCAGGTGTTCGAAGTTGCACGCCGCGCAGGCTTCGTGGGCCACCCGATGCAGATGGAGCACATGGGCTTCGGCACCATGAACGGTGCCGACGGCCGCCCGTTCAAGACCCGTGACGGCGGTACCGTGAAGCTGATCGACCTGCTCACCGAGGCCAAGGAACGCGCCTACGCGCTGGTCAAGGAAAAGAACCCGAGCCTGGCCGACGAAGAACTGCGCCACATCGGTGAAGTGGTTGGCATCGGCGCTGTGAAGTACGCCGACCTGTCCAAGCACCGCACCAGCGACTACAGCTTCAACTTCGAGCTGATGCTCAACTTCGAAGGCAACACCGCGCCTTACCTGCTGTACGCCTACACCCGCGTGGCCGGCGTATTCCGCAAACTGGGCAAAGGCTTCGATGAAGTCGATGGCAACATTGTGCTGCAGGCTGCCCACGAGCAGGACCTGGCCGCGCGCCTGGCGCAGTTTGGCGAAATCCTCAACAACGTCGCCGACAAGGGTACGCCGCACGTGCTGTGCAGCTACCTGTACGACCTGGCCGGCCTGTTCTCCAGCTTCTACGAGAACTGCCCGATTCTTGCCGCCGAAACCCCGCAGCAGCAGCAGAGCCGCCTGCGCCTGGCGGCCCTGACCGGCCGCACCCTCAAGCAAGGTCTGGAACTGCTCGGCCTGGAAACCCTGGAGCGCATGTAAGTTGGCTGCCAAGAAAAAACCTGCACCCAAACGCGGCGCCAGCCGCCAGACGGCGCCGGCCAAGCAGCCGATTCCCGGTTGGGTATGGCTGGCGGTCGGCCTGACCGTAGGCGCGTTCATCGTGTTCCTGATGAAGCTCGAGCCTGGTGGCGAAGACATCAAGCGCACCAAGCCGGAGCAGCAGAAAGCGGACAAGGTGGCCGAAGCCGGCAAGTCGGCGCAGCCCACTCCGCAGCAGCCGGTGAAGCCGAAGTACGACTTCTACACGCTGCTGCCGGAGTCCGAGGTGATCGTACCGCCGGAGGCCGTACCAGAGAAGACGCCACCCGTCCCGGCCCAGCCGGTGACCCCGGTGACGCCAGCCGAAGCGGCAAAGATCGACACGGCGCGAGCCCAGGCAGCATTGATGGGCCAGACACCGCCACCGGCACCGCCAGTCATCAAGCCGGCGGCGACCACCCAGTTCTTCCTGCAGGCCGGCTCGTTCCGCAAGCAGGCCGATGCTGACAAGGTGCGCGCGCAGATCATCCTGCTGGGGCAGTCGGTAAAGGTAGAGTCGGGCACGGTCAAGGACGAAACCTGGTACCGCGTGCTGGTGGGGCCGTTCAGCAACCGCGAGCAGCTGACCGGGGCGCAGAAGCAACTGGCCGGGGCAGGCTTCAGCAACCTGCTGCTGCAACAGCGGCAGACCCGTCAGTAACCTGGAATTCGGGGGCGCTTTGCGCCCCCTGTGTCCTCAACCCCGCCCCGCATTCCGCTCGGAAACCTGGCTGTTCAGCGTCCAGAAGTCGTACAGCACCCCCACCAGAAACAGCCCGCCGGTAAAGAAGTAGATGATCGCGGTGATCCACTTGCCCTGATACAGCCGGTGCAGACCAAACACCCCGAGGAAGGTCAGCAGGATCCAGGCGATGTTGTAGTCAATGCGCCCGGACTGGAACCGGAGGTCGGCTTCACGGTCCATGGACGGGATCAGGAACAGGTCGATCAACCAGCCGATGCCCAGCAGGCCCAGGGTGAAGAACCAGATAGTGCCGGTTACGGGCTTGCCGTAATAGAAACGATGCGACCCGGTAAAGCCGAAAATCCATAGCAGGTAGCCAATGGTCTTGCTGTGGGTGTCGTGAAACGGCGCCCCCTGTTGATAACTGTTCATTCATAGCCCCCGTGGGTTATCCGAAAATTTTCTAAGAAAAAATGTGACTTTCTCGTCGCAGGCCGACGTACGGCACCTGGACAATCGACCAACGGATCAAAGATTGATCAAAAAGCTGTTATAAAGTTGCGCGCCCAACACATAACTATTCATAAGAGCTTCATCTATGCCGCCTTTACTCAAGACATGGCTGACCCTCTGCCTATTATTGCCCCTGGCCGCCCACGCCACCAATCGTGAGCAACGTCTTCCCAATGGTTTTACCGGCTACACCACCAATGCCTCGGTAAAACATGCACCGGTCAAGCAGACCGCAATGCGCACCCGTCCAAGCAATGCCGCCAACAGCCGCGGCGTGCCCGGTGTGCCAGTCGCGGCAATGTCGCCGAAGCAGAGCAGCGATGTGCTCAGCCGTGCGGTGAATGTGCTCGGCACCCCTTATGTCTGGGGCGGCAGCAGCCCGAAGAAAGGCTTCGACTGCAGCGGGCTGGTCAAATACGCCTTCAACGACGTCGCCGACGTCGACCTGCCGCGCACCTCCAATGCCATGGCCCAGGGCCACGGCGTCAAGGTAGCCAAGGGTGACCTGAAGCCAGGTGACCTGATCTTCTTCAACATCAAGAGCCGTCGGGTGAACCACGTTGCCATCTACCTGGGCAACGACCGCTTCATCCATGCTCCACGCCGTGGCAAGCGGGTAAGCATCGACACCCTGAGCAAGCCTTACTGGCAGAAGCATTACGTGGTGGCCAAGCGAGTGCTGCCGAAAGAACAGCAGCAACTGAGCCTGGCCAAGCGCTGATCTGATCGGCGCTCTCCTGTCCGGGCCTCTTCGCGGGTAAACCCGCTCCCACAGGTACACCACAGCATTCGAAGGCTGTGTTATCCATGTGGGAGCGGGTTTACCCGCGAAAGGGCCAGCACAGGCACTATAGATCGCTGATCAGCCCCCTCTCCTTCAACCCCCGCATCGCCCCTTCCATCGTCCGCATCCCGTCCGCACCACCCGCCTGCATCACCGAACACAACTGCGCCATCCGCCCTTCCCGAACCAGGTTACGCACCGCTGGCGTCACCACCAGCACTTCCCGCGCAGCAACCCGCCCTCCGCCCGCGCGCCTGACCAGCACCTGCGCTACCACCAGGCGCAACGACTCGGCCAGCATCGCCCGCACCAACGGCTTCTCTTCGGCAGCGAACACCTCCACCAACCGGTCAATACTGCTCACCGCCGAACGGGTATGCACGGTCGCCAGTACCAGGTGCCCGGTCTCAGCCGCACGCAAGGCCAGGCGAATGGTTTCCAGGTCGCGCAGCTCACCGATCATGATCACATCCGGGTCTTGGCGCAGGGCACTGCGCAGCCCCTGGGCGAACCCACCGCAATGGCGGCCGACCTCACGCTGGTTGACCAGGCTGCGCTGGCTGCTGTGGATAACTTCGACAGGGTCTTCGAGGGTGATGATATGCAGAGCCCGATCGCGGTTCAGTTGGTCAAGCAGTGTCGCCAAGGTGCTGGACTTGCCGCTGCCGGTCGGCCCACCGACGAGGATCAAGCCATCTCGGCACTGCGCAACAGCTTGAAACACATCGCCCAGGTCGAGTTCATCGAGCGTGGCGATATGCCCCGGGATCAGGCGAAAGGTGGCCGCAGGGCCGTGCAACTGGCGAAACAGATTCAGCCGAAAGCGCCCTAGCGCCGGCAATTCCAGCGCCAGGTCCAGCTCATCACCCTGGGCCCACTGTCGGCGCTGGTCTTCATCCAGCATGGGGGCCATGCCCTCGATCAAGGCGACCGGACCCAAGGTCGGCAGGGCCATGCGCTGCAGCTCGCCATCCAGGCGCAACATCGGTAACTGGCCCGCCGCCAGGTGCAGGTCGGAAGCCCCCGCATCCACGGCCCGGGCCAACAGGTCGGTCACATCCATGAGACTCCCCAAAGGCCTTCAAGTAGGTAGAATGCCGCAAACCCTCCAGCCGCCGGCATCAGTCCATGTCCACCCTAGCAGACAACCTTTCCGCTATTTCCGCCCGTATCGCCAGCGCTGCCCAGGCTGCCGGGCGTGATCCGGCCAGCGTCCAGTTGCTGGCCGTGAGCAAGACCAAGCCAGCTAGCGCCATCCGCGAAATCCACGCCGCCGGCGTATGCGATTTCGGGGAAAACTACCTACAGGAAGCGCTGACAAAGCAGCAGGCACTCGGCGACCTGCCCTTGATCTGGCACTTCATCGGCCCCATCCAGTCGAACAAGACCAAAGCCATCGCCGAGCATTTCGACTGGGTACATTCCGTGGACCGCTTGAAAATCGCCCAACGCCTCTCGGAGCAGCGCCCGGCCGGTCTGCCACCACTGAACATCTGCCTGCAGGTGAACGTCAGCGGCGAAGACAGCAAATCCGGCTGCACCCCTGCCGACCTGCCGGCCCTGGCCAAAGCGGTAGCCGCACTGCCCAACCTGCGCCTGCGCGGGCTGATGGCCATTCCCGAACCCACTGATGACCGCGCCACCCAGGAAGCCGCCTTCGCCACCCTGCGCCAGTTGCAGGAAGGCCTTGGCCTTGGTCTGGACACTCTGTCCATGGGCATGAGCCACGATCTGGAAGCGGCCATTGCACAGGGTGCGACCTGGGTGCGTATCGGTACCGCCCTGTTCGGTGCCCGCGATTACGGGCAGCCCTGATTCCATGCTTTACTCACTCTTTCCTACAAGGACCTGACATGAGCAAGACTCGTATTGCCTTTATCGGCGCCGGCAACATGGCCGCCAGCCTGATCGGTGGTCTGCGTGCCCAGGGCCTGGACGCCTCGCAGATCCGCGCCAGCGACCCGGGCGCCGAGACCCGCAGCCGCATCCAGGCCGAGCACGGCATCGAAACCTTCGAGAACAACGCCCAGGCCATCGATGGCGCCGACGTCATCGTGCTGGCGGTCAAGCCGCAGGTCATGAAAGCCGTATGCCAGGCCCTGCAACCGAACCTGCAGGAAGGCCAGCTGATCGTTTCCATTGCCGCCGGCATCACCTGCGCCAGCCTGCAAAGCTGGGTCGGCGCTCGCCCTGTCGTGCGCTGCATGCCCAACACCCCGGCACTGCTGCGCCAGGGCGTCAGCGGCCTGTACGCCACCGCGGAAGTATCCAGCGAACAACGCCAGCAGGCCGAGCAACTGTTGTCGGCCGTGGGCACCGCCCTGTGGCTCGAGCAGGAGCAGCAACTGGACGCCGTGACGGCAGTCTCCGGCAGCGGCCCGGCGTACTTCTTCCTGCTGATCGAAGCCATGACCGCGGCAGGCGAAAAGCTTGGCCTGCCACGTGAAACTGCCTCCCGCCTGACCCTGCAGACAGCCTTGGGCGCCGCACGCATGGCGGTTGCCAGCGATGTCGACGCTGCCGAACTGCGCCGCCGAGTCACCTCGCCTGCAGGCACTACCGAAGCGGCGATCAAGTCGTTCCAGGCCAGCGGCTTCGAAGCCATCGTCGAACAGGCGCTGCAGGCTGCGGCTACACGTTCCGCCGAGCTGGCCGAACAACTGGGCAAATAAGGAGCTTCAGATGAATGCACTGTCCGGCGCCGCGATCTTCGTGGTGCAAACCCTGGTCAGCCTGTACCTGGTGATCGTCCTGCTGCGCTTTGTCCTGCAGCTGGTCAAGGCCAACTTCTACAACCCGCTGTGCCAGTTCGCCGTGCGCGCCACACAGCCGCTGCTCAAGCCGATTCGCCGAGTCATCCCCAGCGTTGGTGGGCTGGATACCTCGTCGCTGCTGTTGTCGGTGGTCATCCAGGCGCTGCTGATGGCTTTCGTGCTGATGGTCACCTACGGGACCTTCGGTGACATCCTGCACCTGCTGATGTGGGCCATCATCGGTATCACCTCGCTGTTCCTGAAGATTTTCTGGGTCGCGATGATCGTCATGGTGATCGTGTCCTGGGTTGCTCCCAACAGCCACAACCCGGCGGCTGAGCTGGCCTACCAGATCAGTGAACCGGTGCTGGCACCGTTCCGCCGCATCGTGCCCAACCTGGGTGGCATGGACATCTCGCCGATCTTCGCCTTCCTCGCGATCCAGGTAATCCAGTCGTTCGTCATGCCGCCTCTGGCCGCCTACGCCGGCATGCCACAAGAGCTGTGGCGGATGATCTGAGCCCCACCTGACTCTGGTTGCTTCCAGCGACAAGCCTCTGCTTGCCGCTGGGGGTAGCGCTCTTTAGACTTACGCCTCCGTCAAGCGTGAGCAGGGTCGATGTCCACTGTCTTTCCCGAAGATTCCGTCGGTCTGGTAGTACCGCAAACCGCCCGGTTCGATGAACCGCTGGCCCTGGCCTGCGGCCGCTCCCTGGCCAGTTACGAACTGGTCTACGAGACCTATGGCACCCTGAACGCCAGCGCGAGCAACGCCGTGCTGATCTGCCATGCCCTCTCCGGCCACCACCATGCCGCTGGCTACCATGCCGCCACCGACCGCAAGCCGGGCTGGTGGGACAGTTGTATCGGCCCTGGCAAGCCGATCGACACCAACCGCTTCTTCGTGGTCAGCCTGAACAACCTGGGCGGCTGCAACGGCAGCACCGGCCCCAGCAGCATCAACCCGGCCACCGGCAAGCCCTACGGCGCCGACTTCCCGGTGCTGACCGTGGAAGACTGGGTGCACAGCCAGGTGCGCCTGGCCGAGCGCCTGGGCATCCAGCAGTGGGCCGCCGTGGTCGGTGGCAGCCTGGGTGGCATGCAGGCGCTGCAGTGGACCATCAGCTACCCCGAGCGCGTGCGCCATTGCGTCGACATCGCCTCGGCGCCCAAGCTGTCGGCACAGAACATCGCTTTCAATGAAGTGGCACGCCAGGCCATCCTCACCGACCCCGAATTCCACGGCGGTTCGTTCCAGGACCAGGGCGTGATCCCCAAGCGTGGCCTGATGCTGGCGCGCATGGTCGGCCACATCACCTACCTGTCGGATGACTCGATGGGTGAAAAATTCGGCCGCGAGCTGAAGAGCGACAAGCTCAACTACGACTTCCACAGCGTCGAATTCCAGGTCGAGAGCTACCTGCGCTACCAGGGCGAGGAGTTTTCCGGGCGCTTCGACGCCAACACCTACCTGTTGATGACCAAGGCGCTGGACTACTTCGACCCCGCCGCCGCCCAGGGCGGCGACCTGGCAGCCACCCTGGCCCACGTCAAGGCGGATTACTGCATCATGTCGTTCACCACCGACTGGCGCTTCTCCCCGGCCCGTTCGCGCGAGATCGTCGACGCCCTGATGGCCGCGCGCAAGAATGTCTGCTACCTGGAGATCGACTCGCCTTACGGGCACGATGCCTTCCTGATCCCCACGCCTCGCTACATGCAGGGTTTCTCGAACTACATGAACCGCATTGCCATCTGAGGACAGCATGAGAGCCGATCTGGAAATCATCCACGACTGGATCCCCGCCGGCAGCCGGGTACTCGACCTGGGCTGCGGCAGCGGCGAACTGCTGGCCTCGCTGCGCGACCGCAAGCAGGTCACCGGCTATGGCCTGGAGATCGACGCCGACAACATCGCGGCCTGTGTGGCCAAGGGCGTCAACGTCATCGAGCAGGACCTGGACAAGGGCCTGGGCAACTTCGCCAGCAACAGTTTCGACGTGGTGATCATGACCCAGGCCCTGCAGGCCGTGGAGTACCCCGACCGCATTCTGGACGAGATGCTGCGCGTGGGCCGCCAGTGCATCATCACCTTCCCCAACTTCGGCCACTGGCGTTGCCGCTGGTACCTGGCGACCAAAGGCCGCATGCCGGTTTCGGACTTCATGCCGTACACCTGGTACAACACGCCAAACATCCACTTCTGCACCTTCGCCGACTTCGAAGAGCTGTGCCACGAGCGCCGCGCCAAGGTGCTAGACCGCCTGGCAGTCGACCACTTGCACCGCAACGGGTGGGCTGGCCGGCTTTGGCCTAATCTTCTAGGTGAGATCGGCATCTATCGTGTCAGCAGCCCGGGCCTGCAAGAACATCAGCTCGCGGTCTGACGCCCACCGGAGGAATCACCCCATGCGTCGCCTAGCCCTGTTCCTGATCAGCCTGTGCCTGGCCCTGCCGGTACTGGCTGCCGATGCTGCCCGCCCCGAGCGCAAGGAAGTGTTTGGCGACGTGACGGTGCACTACAGCGCGTTCACCTCGAGCATGCTTACACCGGAGGTGGCCGCAGCCACCGGCCTGGTACGCAGCAAGAACCAGGGCGTACTCAACATCGCCGTGCTCAAGGCCAACAAGCCCGCCATGGCGGTGGTCAGCGGCACGGTCAAGGACTTGACCGGGCGCAGCAGCCCGCTGTCGTTCAAGCAGATCACCGAACAGGGCGCGGTGTACTACATTGCCCAGTTCAAGATCGACCAGCCAGAAACCGTCACCTTCGACCTGAATATCGAAACCGGCGGCATCAGCAACTCCCTCAGTTTCAACCAGGAAGTGTTCCCAGGCGAATGATGAATTTCCAGCAACTCGTATTGGCCAGCCACAACGCCGGCAAACTCAAGGAACTCCAGGCCATGCTCGGCGCGTCCGTGCAACTGCGCTCGATCGGTGAGTTCAGCCAGGTCGAGCCGGAAGAAACCGGCCTGTCGTTCGTCGAGAACGCCATCCTCAAGGCGCGCAACGCCGCACGCATTTCCGGCCTGCCGGCCCTGGCCGACGACTCGGGCCTGGCGGTGGACTTCCTCGGCGGCGCGCCGGGCATCTACTCGGCGCGCTATGCAGACGGCAAGGGTGATGCGGCGAACAATGCCAAGCTGCTCGAAGCACTGAAAGACGTGCCTGAAGCCGAGCGCGGCGCACAGTTCGTCTGCGTCCTGGCACTGGTGCGCCATGCTGACGACCCGCTGCCGATCCTGTGCGAAGGCCTGTGGCACGGGCGCATCATGTTCGAGGCCAGTGGCGAGCACGGCTTTGGCTACGACCCGCTGTTCTGGGTACCGGAGCGCAGCTGCTCCAGCGCCGACCTGGCCCCTGTGGACAAGAACCAGCTCAGCCACCGCGCCCGCGCCATGGCCCTGCTGCGCCAACGTCTGGGCCTGGCATGATCGAAACGCTGTCCAACCCCGGCGCGGCGTGCTTCACCAGCCTGCCGCCGCTGGCGCTGTACATCCACATCCCGTGGTGCGTACGCAAATGCCCTTACTGCGACTTCAACTCCCACGCTGCCGGGCCTGAACTGCCGGAAGATGCCTACGTCGCCGCCCTGCTGACCGACCTCGACCAGGAGCTGGCTGCCGTGCAAGGCCGGCCGATCAGCTCAATCTTCTTCGGCGGCGGTACCCCCAGCCTGTTCAGTGCCGACGCCCTTGGCTGGCTGCTGCGTGGCGTGGAACAACGTATCCCGTTTGCACCGGACATCGAAATCACCCTGGAGGCCAACCCGGGCACGTTCGAGCAGGACAAGTTCAAGGCCTACCGGCAAACCGGTATCAATCGTCTGTCCATCGGTGTGCAGAGCTTCCAGCCAGCCAAACTGCAGGCGCTGGGGCGTATCCACAATGGCGATGAAGCGGTCCGCGCCGCCGGCATGGCGCGCGCCGCCGGCTTCGACAACTTCAACATGGACCTGATGCACGGCCTGCCCGACCAGTCGCTCGACGACGCGCTGGGCGACCTGCGCCAGGCCATCGACCTGGGGCCAACGCACCTGTCGTGGTACCAGCTGACCGTGGAGCCGAACACGGTGTTCTGGAACCAGCCGCCCGAGCTGCCCGAGGACGACATCCTCTGGGATATCCAGGAGGCCGGCCAGGCACTGATGGCCGAACACGGCTTCCGCCAGTACGAAGTCTCGGCCTATGCCCAAGCGGGGCGCGCTGCCCGGCACAACCTCAACTACTGGCGCTTTGGCGACTTCATCGGCATCGGCGCTGGTGCCCACGGCAAGCTGACCTTCGCCGACGGGCGCATCCTGCGCACCTGGAAGACCCGCCTGCCCAAGGACTACCTGAACCTGGCCAAGCCGTTCAAGGCCGGCGAAAAGCTACTGCCAGTCGACGAGCTGCCGTTCGAGTTCCTGATGAACGCCCTGCGCCTGACCGATGGGGTGGAAGCCGAACTGTTCACCCAACGCACCGGTTTGCCGCTGGCACAACTGCGCGAGGCACGCCGCGCTGCCGAACAAAAGGGCCTTTTGCAGGTCGAACCGGATCGGCTGGTGGCCACGCCGAGGGGCCAATTGTTCCTCAATGACCTGCTGCAGTATTTCTTGACCTAAGGATGACCCATGGATCTGGTACTTGATCTGCTCGCGACGGTTTCTCGCTGGAGCCGCAGCAACCTGTCGGAGATTTCACTGGCCTTGGTAGGCTGCCTGCTGGTGCTGTTCGGCACCGATATCAAGGGCTGGGTGGAACAGCGCCTGGGCGGCCTGGCGGGCGCCCTGCGCGTACCGTTCATGGCCTTGCTGGTGATGATCGGCAGCGGTGCGGCGCTGATCTATGCCACGCCTTGGGTGGTGAAAGGGCTGAGCCAGTTCAACAACTACGCGCTGGCGCCGGTGCTGCTGGTGGTACTGGTGCTGATCGGGGTGGTGGCGGATCGACGGGGCTGAGCCACGGCCTTGCACTGAACCTTGCAGGAGCGGCCTTGAGTCGCGATGGGCCGCAAAGCGGCCCCAGCAATTGCTGCCTCACCGCTGACATCCTGGGGCCGCTACGCGGGCCATCGCGACACAAGGCCGCTCCTACAATGACCGCGTAATCTGGCGAGTACAGAGATGGGTTGTAAAAGCTGCCCCGGAGAACCAGGGCAGCCCTACCACCTGACTAGCCCTTACTGGGCATCATCGAAGTGATCGCGCATGAAGTCCCGAACGGTCTTGAGCACAGTCAAGATCCGGATGAACGTCCAAACGCGGCTCAGCGCATCAAGCAAACGCTTCATATGCCTTGGCCTCCGTGTTGGCGGGCCAATCTTCCAGCATCTAACCGGTACTTCGATGCCTTCAAAAACTGTGTGAGAGTCTTCTGTGAAGTGGCCAGGTCAATGGCCCTTCGAGAGGTGCACCGGCACGGTTCTCAGGCCGTGTCGAAGGGGTCGGAAAGCAGAATTCTTCTCCTACCCGGCCCATCACTGATTTCATCCACACAGGAGCAGCGCGATGATACTTGGAATGCTCACCCAAGACTGTTAACCGCTCCGACACACGTGATGCCGGATATTTCTGAGCATTGACGTTCCCCCGCTACGCTGCCTATGATCAGCCAACTGTGTGAGGGTTTTCTGTGAAACCTCAGAGCGAAGGATACTCAGTCCTGTTGCTCACATAAAAAACCGCCCTTTCAAAGGCGGTTTTTTTTCGCCTGCATTTCTGCAGGCATCGGCAAATCGAAAGGCCGTATCAGCCGGTCAATCCACCTTCTCGAACTTCAAATCCCAAACCCCATGCCCCAGCCGCTCGCCGCGGCGCTCGAACTTGGTGATCGGGCGTTCTTCCGGCCGTGGCACGTAAGTACCGTCGGCCGCACGGTTGCGATAGCCCGGGGCAGCGCTCATCACTTCCAGCATGTACTCCGCATACGGCTCCCAGTCGGTGGCCATGTGGAACACGCCACCGGGCTTGAGCTTGCGCCGTACCAGTTCGGCGAACTCCAGCTGGACGATGCGGCGCTTGTGGTGGCGCGCCTTGTGCCATGGGTCGGGGAAGAACAGCATCAGGCGGTCGAGGCTGTTGTCCGCCACGCAGCGGTTCAGCACTTCGATGGCATCGCAGTCATATACCCGCAGGTTTTTCAGGCCCTGGGTCAGCACGCCGTTGAGCAGCGCACCAACACCCGGGCGGTGTACTTCCACACCAATGAAGTCCTGTTCAGGCGCGGCAGCAGCCATTTCCAGCAGGGAATGGCCCATGCCGAAGCCGATCTCCAGGGTGCGCGGCGCCGAGCGGCCGAACACCTGGTCGTAGTCCACCGGGCTGTCGGCCAGCGGCAGGATGTACAGCGGGCCGCCCTGCTCCAGGCCACGTTGCTGGCCTTCGGTCATGCGCCCGGCGCGCATCACGAAACTCTTGATGCGGCGGTGCGGGCGGGCTTCGCCGTCGGGGGTGATCGGCGTATCGTGCGATTCAGTCATCAGGGGCTCTTACTTGATCAGACCATCCAGCGGCGAAGAGGCGCTGGCATAGAGTTTCTTCGGCATACGGCCGGCCAGGTAGGCCATGCGACCGGCGACGATGGCGTGCTTCATGGCCTCGGCCATCAGCACCGGCTGCTGGGCGTGGGCGATGGCCGAGTTCATCAGCACAGCTTCGCAGCCCATTTCCATGGCGATGGTGGCGTCGGACGCAGTACCCACACCAGCATCCACCAGCACCGGCACCTTGGACTCTTCCAGGATGATCTGCAGGTTGTAGGGGTTGCAGATACCCAGGCCGGTACCGATCAGGCCAGCCAGCGGCATGACCGCAATGCAACCGGCTTCGGCCAACTGGCGGGCGATGATCGGATCATCGCTGGTGTAGACCATCACATCGAAACCGTCTTTGACCAACACTTCGGCGGCCTTGAGGGTTTCGATCACATTGGGGAACAGGGTTTTCTGGTCGGCCAGTACTTCCAGCTTGACCAGGTTGTGGCCATCCAGCAGTTCGCGGGCCAGGCGGCAGGTGCGCACGGCTTCGACCGCGTCATAGCAGCCAGCAGTGTTCGGCAGGATGGTATAGCGGTCCGGAGGCAGCACATCGAGCAGGTTCGGCTCGCCCGGGTTCTGGCCAATGTTGGTGCGGCGCACGGCTACGGTGACGATCTCGGCACCCGAGGCTTCGATGGCCAGGCGGGTTTCTTCCATGTCACGGTACTTGCCGGTACCGACCAGCAGGCGCGACTGGAAAGTACGCCCGGCCAGGGTGAAGGGCTTGTCGCTACGAACGTTGCTCATGGTTGTTCCTCGGGAAAAGGTTGCTGGGCTTGCAGGTGAATCGCCGGCCAGAATCAGCCGCCACCGATGGCGTGGACCACTTCGACCTGATCGCCGTCGTTCAACAGCGTGCTGTCGTGCTGGCTACGCGGCACGATATCCAGGTTCAGTTCCACCGCGACGCGGCGCCCGGTCAGCTCCAGGCGGGCCAGCAGGGCCGCGACGCTTTCGCCAGCGGGCAATTCGTAAGGTTCACCGTTCAGTTGAATGCGCATGCGCACGGCCACCATTGTTCTTTGGGGGCCCGCATTCTAGCGCTGAACCGCCCTGCAACCCAAGGGCGCTGCACGCCATTAGTCGCGATTGTGGACCACTCGGTCAACCGAGCCGCCAGGCTGCCAGGCCCAGGCACAGCCAGCCGGCCAGGAAGCACAGGCCACCAAGCGGGGTGATGATGCCGAGCTTGCCCAGGCCGCTGAGGGTCAGCAGGTACAGGCTACCGGAGAACAGCACTATCCCCAGGGCAAACAGGCCGCCAGCCCAGCCGACCAGGCGCCCTGGCAGGTGCACCGAAAGCACGGCGACAGCGAAGATGGCCAGGGTATGTACCAACTGGTAGGTCACACCAGTCTGGAAGATCGCCAGGTAGTCGGCCGTCAGCCGGCTTTTCAGGCCGTGGGCGGCGAAAGCGCCCAGGGCGACACCGGTGAAGCCGAAAAAGGCGGCAAGCATCAGGAAGCTGCGAAGCATGGGACGACTCCTTGGATCGGGTCTGTATAATGGCCCCTTCCACCCGTACGGCCAAGCCATCGCCATGCTGCCAACCCTTCTCCGCCGCCTCTCTCGCGCCCTGCTCTGGTTCGCTGCCGGCAGCATCGTGCTGGTACTGGTGTTCCGCTGGATCCCACCACCCGGTACGGCGTTGATGGTGGAGCGCAAGGTGCAGTCCTGGGTGAATGGCGAGCCGATCGACCTGCAGCGCGACTGGGAGCCGTGGGAGAACATCTCCGACGACCTCAAGGTCGCGGTCATTGCCGGCGAGGACCAGAAGTTCGCCAACCACTGGGGCTTCGACATCCCGGCCATCCAGGCAGCGCTGGCCTACAACGAGCGCGGCGGCAGCATTCGCGGTGCCAGCACCCTGACCCAGCAGGTGGCCAAGAACCTGTTCCTGTGGTCCGGGCGCAGCTGGTTCCGCAAAGGCCTGGAGGCCTGGTTCACCGCGTTGATCGAGCTGTTGTGGTCGAAGGAGCGGATTCTCGAGGTCTACCTGAACAGTGCCGAATGGGGCAAAGGTGTGTTTGGCGCCCAGGCGGCAGCGCGCTACCACTTTGGCGTCGATGCCAGCCGGCTTAGCCGCCAGCAGGCGGCGCAGCTCGCAGCGGTGCTGCCGAGCCCGATCAAGTGGAGCGCCAGCCGGCCGAGCACCTATGTGGCCAGCCGGGCCGGCTGGATACGCCGGCAGATGAGCCAGTTGGGTGGGCCCAGCTACCTGATGCAGCTCGACACTTCGCGCAAGCCTTGAGGGCCTCTTCGCGGGCACGCCCGCTCCCACAGGGCCAGCATTACCCCTGAGGCCTGTGCAGTACCTGTGGGAGCGGGCGCGCCCGCGAAGAGGCCGGTAAATCTTGCACAAAAAAAAGCCGCTAACCCTATGCGGGCCAGCGGCTTTTCCTTGCAGCCAGGGCTCGATCAGGCCGCGATCAGCGCCTTGACCTTGTTCATCGCATTCTTTTCCAGCTGGCGAATCCGCTCAGCCGAAACGCTGTACTTGTCCGCCAGCTCATGCAACGTGGCCTTCTCTTCCGCCAACCAGCGCTGGTAGAGAATGTCGCGGCTACGCTCGTCCAGCCCTTGCAATGCTTCGTGCAAGTTGCTGGTAGAGTTGTCGCTCCAGTCGGCATCCTCCAGCTGCACCGCCGGGTCGTAACGGTGGTCTTCCAGGTAATGCGCAGGCGACTGGAAGGCACTGTCGTCGTCAGCTTCCGCTGCCGGGTCGAACGCCATGTCCTGGCCGCTGAGGCGGCTTTCCATCTCGCGCACTTCACGTGGCTCCACGCCCAGGCTTTCCGCCACGCGGTGCACTTCGTCGTTGTTCAGCCAGGCCAGACGCTTCTTCTGGCTGCGCAGGTTGAAGAACAGCTTGCGCTGGGCCTTGGTGGTGGCCACCTTGACGATGCGCCAGTTGCGCAGGATGAACTCGTGGATCTCTGCCTTGATCCAGTGCACGGCGAACGACACCAGGCGCACGCCCATTTCCGGGTTGAAGCGCTTGACGGCTTTCATCAGGCCGACGTTGCCTTCCTGGATCAGGTCGGCCTGGGCCAGCCCGTAGCCGGCATAGCTACGGGCGATATGTACGACGAAACGCAGGTGGGCCATCACCATTTGACGAGCGGCCTCGACATCCTGCTCATAATAGAGACGCTCGCCCAGATCACGCTCCTGCTCGACAGTCAGCAGCGGGATGCTGTTGACCGTGTGCACGTAGGCTTCCAGGTTTGCACCAGGTACCAGGGCATAGGCAGGTTGCAACGATGTGGTCATTCAAGAACCTCCGACTTACAGAACTCGCGCCTTGTGGGCGCTGCCAACATTGACCTGGAACGACGGTACAAGTTCCATGGTGAATAATTTGTCAATGCTGGCACGTAAAAACTATCGCGGCGCCAGCTCGTTCAGATGGCGGGCCACTGCGATCCATGCACCGATATACCCCAACAGCACCGCTCCGATCAAGAGCGACAGACCATCGGACGCCGGCACCCCACCTAGGGCGAAGTCGCTGCCGTACAGCCCGGAAAGCCCTACCACCGCCTCGTTCAGCCAGTTCAGGCCAAACGCCAGGATACCCCAGGCAATCACCCCTGCACCCAGGCCATACAGTGCGCCCATGTAAAGGAAAGGCCGGCGTACGTAGGCGTCTGTACCACCGACCAGCTTGATCACTTCGATCTCGGTACGGCGGTTTTCAATATGTAGACGAATTGTGTTACCGATTACTAACAGCAGGGCAGAAATCAGCATCACGGCCAGGCCGAAGACGAAGCGGTCACCCAGTTTGAGGATGGCCGCAAGGCGCTCGACCCATACCAGGTCGAGTTGCGCCACTTCCACCCGCGGCAGCTCCGACAGGCGCTGACGCAAGGCTTCCAGGGCCGGCTTGTCGACTTCGGTCGGGGTCACCACCACTACGCCGGGCAGCGGGTTGTCAGGCAGTTCACGCAGAGCTTCGCCCAGGCCGGACTGTTGCTGGAACTCCTCCAGCGCCTGCTCGCGGCTGACATACTGGGCGTCGGCCACACCGGGCATGCCCTTGATCTCGTCGCGCAGCGCCTCGCCTTCGCGGCTACCGGCATCGAGCTTGAGGTATAGCGAGATCTGTGCGGCGCGCTGCCACGAGCCGCCAAGCTTCTCGACGTTCTTCAGCAGCAATGACAGGCCCATGGGCATGCTCAGCGCCACCGCCATCACCAGGCAGGTGAAGAAGCTGCCGATCGGCTGCTTGCCCAGCCGGCGCAGGCTGTCGGCCATGCTGGCACGGTGGCTTTCCAGCCAGGCATGCAGCAGTGTGCGGAAATCCGGGCCGTCATCGTCGTCGTGCTTTTTCTTCGCCGGTTGCGGGTCGGCCGGCTTCGGCGCAACCCGCTCGGAAACCTTCGGCGTACGTGTAGTGCTCATTGCCCGGCCTCCCCATCGCCGATCAAGCGGCCGCGCTGCAAGGTCAGCATGCGGTGGCGCATGCGCGCAATCAGTGCCAGGTCGTGGCTGGCGATCAATACCGTGGTACCCAGGCGGTTGATGTCCTCGAACACCCCCATGATCTCCGCGGCCAGGCGCGGGTCGAGGTTACCGGTGGGTTCGTCGGCCAGCAGCAGGGCTGGCTGGTGAACGATGGCGCGGGCGATGCCCACCCGTTGCTGCTGCCCGGTGGACAGGTCGGCCGGGAACAGCTCGCCCTTGTCGGCCAGCGACACTCTCTCCAGCGCCGAGTCCACGCGCTTGGCGACCTCGGCCTTGGACAGGCCGAGAATCTGCAGCGGCAAGGCGATGTTGTTGAACACCGTGCGGTCGAACAACAGCTGGTGGTTCTGGAACACCACGCCGATCTGCCGGCGCAGGAACGGGATCTGCGAGTTGCTGATCTGGCCCAGGTCCTGCCCGGCCAGCATCAGCTTGCCGCTGGTCGGGCGCTCCATGGCCAGCAGCAGGCGCAGCAAGGTGCTCTTGCCCGCGCCCGAGTGGCCGGTGACGAACAGGAATTCGCCCCGGCGCGCCCGGAAACTCAGCTCATGCAAACCCACATGACCATTGGGATAGCGCTTGGCAACCTGTTCGAATCGGATCATGTTCAGTCTCGCTCGGCGAACAGAGCCTTGACGAACGGCTCGGCTTCGAAGGTACGCAGGTCGTCGATGCCTTCACCGACACCGATGAAGCGGATCGGCAGCTTGAACTGCTTGGCCAGGGCGAAGATCACCCCGCCCTTGGCAGTGCCGTCCAGCTTGGTCAGGGCCAGGCCGGTCAGTTCGACGCTCTGGTTGAAGTACTTGGCCTGGCTGATGGCGTTCTGGCCGGTGCCGGCATCGAGTACCAGCAGCACCTCGTGTGGCGCTTCGGCGTCGAGCTTGCCGATGACCCGGCGGACTTTCTTCAGCTCTTCCATCAGGTTGTCTTTGGTGTGCAGGCGGCCAGCGGTGTCGGCGATCAGCACGTCGACGCCACGGGCCTTGGCGGCCTGTACGGCATCGAAGATCACCGAAGCAGAGTCGGCGCCGGTGTGCTGGGCGATTACCGGGATCTGGTTACGCTCGCCCCACACCTGCAGCTGCTCGACTGCAGCGGCACGGAAGGTGTCGCCAGCAGCCAGCATCACTTTCTTGCCTTCGAGCTGCAGCTTCTTGGCCAGTTTGCCAATGGTGGTGGTCTTGCCGGCGCCGTTCACACCGACCACCAGAATCACATAGGGTTTGTTCTGCGCCTGCACCACCAGCGGCTGCTCGACCGGGCGCAGCAGCGCAGCCAGTTCTTCCTGCAGCGACTTGTACAGGGCATCGGCATCAGCCAGCTGCTTGCGGGCAACCTTCTGGGTCAGGTTCTGGACGATGGTGGAAGTGGCTTCCACACCAACGTCGGCGGTCAGCAGGCGGGTTTCGATTTCGTCGAGCAGGTCGTCATCGATGACCTTCTTGCCCAGGAACAGGCTGGCCATGCCCTCGCCGATACTGGCGCTGGTCTTCGACAGGCCCTGCTTGAGGCGGGCGAAGAAACCGGGCTTGGCCTGCTCGGCCTGCACGGCGACCGGGGCTGCAGCCACAGGGGCAGCAGGCTCTGGTGCAGGGCGTTCCGGGATGGCGGGCGGCGCTTTCGGCTCCAGATCCGGCACCAGAGCCACGGGCTCTTCAGCAACCGGCAGCACCAGGTTGCTGACCGGCGCGGCCGGTTCAACGACCGGGGCCGCCTCGACAGGGGCTGGCTCGATCGGGGCCGCCTGCAAGGGCATCGACGCGACCGGCCGCGGTGCAGGTGCCACCAGCGGCTGGGAAGCGACCGGCTCGGGTTCAGGGGCCTGCAACGGTTGGGAAGCAAGCGGTTCGGGGACAGGGGCCTCGACCACCGGGGATTGGACGGGTGCGGCGACCTGCTGCGGTTCTGTCAGCTGTGGCGCCGCAGGGGCCTGAACGGGTTCAGGGGCCTGTGGCGCTTCGGCGGTAGCCCCTTCGACCGGAGCGGCTGCAGGCTGCTCGACGGCTGGGGGTTCATTCGCGGGCACGCCCGTTGCCACAGGTTGCTGCGGTTTCTTGCGAAACCAGCTGAACAGGCCTTTCTTCTCACCAGCCTCGGCTGGCGCTTTTTTGTCGTCGTTGGAACCAAACATGGAAGACGGCTATCTCAGGGTAGCGATGGGCCAGCTATGGCGCATCGGGAATTCTCTCTACGCAGAACAGACTATCTTGAAGCCGGCTGGTTCATGCGCAACGTTTTGTCTTAGTGTCCTGCGGGCCAGAACGGCGACAGGCATGGTCGCCAGGCAACCGGATCAGTATCCTAGCACCTCCTGGCCCGCCGACGCTAAACCAGCGGGCCGCCGAACAGGTTAAACACCGTATGAATGCTCTAGCCCGCCGCGCCGCTGGCCTGTTGCTCGGCACGCTCTGCCTGCCGCTCGCGGTCTTCGCCGCCGATGTGCAACCCACCCACGAATTCATCCTCGACAACGGCCTGAAAGTAGTCGTGCGCGAGGACCACCGCGCCCCGGTGGTGGTCTCGCAGATCTGGTACAAGGTTGGCTCCAGCTACGAAACCCCTGGCCAGACCGGCCTGTCCCATGCGCTGGAACACATGATGTTCAAGGGCAGCGCCAAGGTCGGCCCCGGTGAGGCCTCGCGCATCCTGCGTGACATAGGCGCCGAAGAAAACGCCTTCACCAGCGACGACTACACCGCCTATTACCAGGTGCTGGCCCGCGACCGCCTGCCGGTGGCCCTGGAGCTGGAGGCCGACCGCCTGGCCAGCCTGCGCCTGCCCGCTGACGAATTCAGCCGCGAAATCGAGGTGATCAAGGAAGAACGCCGCCTGCGCACCGACGATCAGCCCAACTCCAAGGCGTTCGAGCTGTTCCGCGCCATGGCCTACCCGGCCAGCGGCTACCATACCCCGACCATCGGCTGGATGGCCGACCTGGAGCGCATGAAGGTCGAGGAACTGCGCCACTGGTACGAATCCTGGTACGCCCCCAATAACGCCTCCCTGGTGGTGGTCGGCGATGTCACCGTCGATGAGGTCAAGGGCCTGGCGCAGAAGTACTTCGGCAGCATCCCCAAACGCGCCGTGCCACCGGCCAAGTTGCCGCTCGAGCTGGCCCAACCAGGCCAGCGCCAGCTGACGCTGCACGTGCGCACCCAGTTGCCGAGCCTGATCTACGGTTTCAACGTACCTGGCCTGCCCACCGCCAAGGATCCGCGTACGGTGCATGCCCTGCGCCTTATCTCGGCATTGCTCGACGGCGGCTACAGCGCCCGCATGCCGGCACGCCTGGAACGCGGCCAGGAACTGGTGGCCGGCGCTTCGTCCAGCTACAACGCCTTCACCCGCGGCGACAGCCTGTTCCTGATCTCGGCCACGCCGAACGTGCAGAAGCAAAAAACCCTCGCCGATGTCGAGAAAGGCATCTGGCAGCTGCTTGATGAGCTCAAGACCACCCCGCCCAGCGCCGAAGAGCTGGAGCGCGTACGCGCCCAGGTCATTGCCGGCCTGGTCTACGACCGCGACTCCATCAGCAGCCAGGCCACTACCATCGGCCAGCTGGAAACCGTCGGCCTGTCGTGGAAGCTGATCGACAGCGAGCTGGACGAGCTCAAGCGCGTTACCCCGCAGGACATCCAGAACGCCGCGCGCACCTACTTCACCCGCGAACGCCTGAGCGTTGCCCATGTATTGCCCGAGGAGTCCGCTCATGAGTGATCGCCGCGCACCACGCCCAACCCTGCTGGCCACGGGCATCCGCGCCCTGGCGCTGGCGGCGGTGCTGGCCGCCCCGGCCATGGCCGACAACGCCGCCAAGGCCGACAGCAACGCGGCACGCCCGGCCAATACCTTGCAGTCACTGGCCGAACTGGATGGCAAGGCGCCCAGCCGGCGCCAGTTGAACATACAGCACTGGAACACTGCAGAAGGCGCCCGCGTGCTGTTCGTCGAGGCCCGCGAACTGCCGATGTTCGACCTGCGCATCACCTTCGCCGCCGGCAGTAGCCAGGATGGCGGCACGCCAGGCCTGGCCGCCCTGACCAACGCCATGCTCAACGAAGGCGTGGCCGGCAAGGATGTGACTGCCATCGCCGAAGGCTTCGAGGGGCTGGGTGCCGACTTTGGCAACGGCTCCTACCGCGATATGGCCGTGGCTTCGCTGCGCAGCCTCAGTGCCAAGGACAAGCGTGAACCGGCGCTCAAGCTGTTCACCGAAGTGACTGGCAAGCCGACCTTCCCTGAAGACGCCCTCAAGCGCATCAAGAACCAGATGCTGGCCGGCTTCGAGTATGAAAAGCAGAACCCTGGCAAGGTCGCTGGCAAGGCCCTGTTCGCCAAGCTCTACGGCGACCACCCCTACGCCCACCCGAGCGACGGCACTGCCGAAAGCATCAGCGGCATCACCCTGGAACAGCTGCGCGCCTTCCACGCCAAGGCCTACACCAGCGGCAACGCGGTCATCGCCCTGGTCGGCGACCTCAGCCGCGCCGAGGCCGAAGTCATCGCCGCCCAGGTATCAGCTGGCCTGCCCAAGGGCCCCGCGCTGGCCGCACCGGCCCAACCCGGCGAAGCCAAGGCAGGCCTGACCCACATCGACTTCCCGTCCAAGCAGACCCACCTGATGCTGGCCGAACTCGGCATCGACCGCCAGGACCCGGACTGGCCGGCCCTGTCACTGGGCAACCAGATCCTCGGCGGCGGTGCGTTCGGCACCCGGCTGATGAGCGAGGTACGTGAAAAGCGCGGCCTGACCTACGGTGTGTACTCGGTGTTCAGCCCGATGCAGGTTCGCGGCCCGTTCATGATCAACCTGCAGACCCGTGCCGAACTCAGCGAGGGCACGCTCAAGCTGGTGCAGGATATTCTCGCCGACTACCTCAAGGCCGGCCCCACCCAGCAGGAGCTGGACGATGCCAAGCGCGAACTGGCCGGCAGCTTCCCGCTGTCCAATGCCAGCAACGCCAGCATCGTCGGCCAACTGGGTGCCATTGGCTTCTACAACCTGCCGCTGACCTGGCTGGAGGACTTCATGCAGCAGTCCCAGGCCCTCACCGTCGAGCAGGTAAGGACGGCCATGAACAAACACCTGTCAGCCGATAAACTGGTGATCGTCACCGCTGGCCCGAAAGTGCCGCAAAAACCGCTGCCAGCCCCTACTGACAAGCCCTCCGAGCAGCCGCTCGGGGTACCGGAGCACTAATGCCAAGATCCACCCCTACCGCCCGCCCACAACCGGGCCACAGCAAGGGCCAGGGCCACCTGCGCATCATCGCCGGCGAGTGGCGCAGCCGACGTCTGGCGGTGCCGGAAGGCGAAGGCCTGCGGCCAACGCCTGACAGAGTGCGGGAAACCCTGTTCAACTGGCTGGCCCCCTGTATCGAGGGTGCCCGCGTTCTGGACGCCTTCACCGGCAGCGGTGCCCTGGTGCTCGAAGCCCTGTCCCGCGGGGCCGAGGACGCGGTCGCGCTGGACAGCAACCCGGCGGCCATCGCCAACCTGAAGAACAACCTCGAGATCCTGCGCTGCCCGCGCGGGCAAATCCTGCAGACCGACGCCCTGCGCTATCTGCAAGGCCCGGCCAAGCAGCAGTTCGACGTGGTGTTCCTCGACCCGCCGTTCCACCAGGACCTGCTGGCAGACACCTGCAACCTGCTGGAACAGAACCAGTGGCTGCGCGAGCAGGCGTGGGTCTACACAGAAAGCGAGGCTGCCCCGTCGACCTTGCAGTTGCCGGGCAACTGGCGCCTGCACCGCGAGAAAAAGACCGGCCAGGTGCACTACGCACTTTGGCAACGGGGTTGATCCGGTAACCCTGGGTTGCCGTATTTAGTTACCACAAACCCGCCGCCTTCATGGCTGAAGCTGCTCCTCCGATTCCTGCAGGAGCACTTCAACCATGACCGACCACCCCGCCCCACCCGCGCCGGCAGGCTCGGTGCACAGCTTTACCCTCGCCAACGGCCTGCGCGTCTACCTGCGTGAAGACAACCGCGCGCCGCTGGTCAGCGTGCAGCTGTGGTACCACGTAGGCTCCAGCTACGAGCCTGAGGGCCACACCGGCCTGTCCCACGCCCTGGAGCATCTGCTGTTCGAGGGCAGCAGCAAACTGGCTCCAGGCCAGTATTCAGCCCTCATGAGCCGCCTGGGCGGTGACCCAAATGCCTTTACCTACCCCGATGCCACGGTCTTTCCGCTGACTTTGCCACGCAACCGCCTGGAAATTGCCTTGGAGGCGCTGGCCGACGTCATGGCCAGCGCCACCCTCAGCGACGTGCCTTTTGCCCGTGAACTGGCAGTAGTCATGGCCGAGCGCCGCGAGGATATCGACAACAGCCCCTTGGCACTGGCAGTGGAACATCACCAGTTGCTGGCCTATGGCAACAGCGGCTATGGCAACCCCGTGACCGGCCACAAGACCGACCTCGACCATATGACCCCGACGGCGGCGCGCACCTGGTACCAGACCTGGTACCACCCCAACAATGCCACGCTCGCCGTGGCTGGTGACATTGCCCTGGCCCAGCTGCAAAAGCTGGTTACACGGCACTTTGCAGCGATCCCCGCCAACCGCCTGCCAACACGGCAAAAACCCACAATGCCTTCTGGGCAGGTTCGGCGCAGCCAGACCCTGCGCTGGCATGGCCTGAACACCGGCGTGCTCATCAGCTTCAACCTTCCCAGCCAATGCACCGCCCGCTCTGGCTCACAAGCCTGCGCACTGCGCCTGCTGCCGGACATTCTTGCTGAAGGCCACGCCAGCACGCTGCAGCGCCTGTTGATACAAGACACTCCGCTGCTACAGGGCCTGAGAGCGACCTATGAGCCATGGCAGCGCGGTGACAGCCTGCTGACCTTGTACGCGTTCTGCAGCCCGCAGGTTACGCCGGAGGCAGCAGCCGAAAGGCTGATGCAGGAAATCGAAGCGTTCCGCCAGTCGGCCCCCTCCAAGGAAGATCTTCAACGCGCCAAGGCTCGCCTGCTGGCCAGGCAACTATTCGCAAGAGACGACATCGGCAAACAGGCAGAGGCCATCGGCAAACAGGCCGCCTGCGGTCTGGACCCCGTTGCCCTGGACGATGAGCGACAAGCCATCGAAGCCGTGACAGCCGAGCAGGTAGGCCTGATTGCGCTGGAATTCCTGACTGAAGCCCGTGCGGCCATCACCTTCATGCACCACAAGGAAAGTACCGATGAATGACAAGATCGCGAGCATCCCGCAACCGGCTGTAGCCAACGGAAGTCACAGTGGTCTGGTCTCGGTCCAAGGCGTTGATCTGGACCAGCTCGAAACCCCTCAGACGCAGGTGCAGGCGTGGACCACGGAAGCAGGTACAGGCGTGAAGTTCGTCGAAGCCCGCGGGCTGCCTATCGTAGATGTGGTCTTGCGGTTCAAGGCAGGCACGGCCCAGGACACCTTGCAACCCGGCCTGGCAGCCTTGACGCTGTACATGCTCGACGAGGGCAGCCGGCGCTACACCAGCGCCAGGCAAGCTGAGGGCATGGAGCGCCTGGGCGCGATCATGGAAAAGCAGATACGCCTGGAGCATGCAACGCTGAGCCTGCGCAGCGTGAGCACGAAAACGATACTCGCACCAGCCCTGGACCTGTTTACCGACCTTGTGGCAAACCCGGCTTTCCCCGCGCCTGCCCTGGAAAAGATCAAGCGCCAGTTCGTGCAGCACAACGCATCCCGCGAACGGCGCCCCAGGCTCAGGGCGCGTAGCGAGGCGTTTCGCCATCTGTTCCAGGGGCATCCCTATGGCAACCCGCTGGGCAGCACCATTCAAGGCGTGAACGCCGTCAGCCCTGAAGACTTGCGGGCATTCCACCAACGCGCCTATAGCGCCAGCAACCTGGAAATGGTGCTTGTCGGGGACCTGGCCCTGAGCGAGGCGCAAGCCATCGCGCAACAGATCAGCCAAGCCCTGCCGCAAGGCTGGTCCGCCGCTGACCTGCCAGCCGTTCCGGAAGCTACCCATGCAACCATCAACGTCGAACAGCCCGGCAACAGCAGCGCAGTGCTGCTGGCATTGCCCATGAACGTTCCCGCCAATGACCCGGATTTCCCAGCCATTGTGCTAGCCAGTGAAGTGTTGGCTTCAGGCCTTGAATCGCGCCTGATGGTGGAACTGCGCCAACGTCGCGGGTTGACCTACGGCATCTACAGCCGCGCTTCGCCGTTGAGTGCCGGCGGGCTGTTCACCATAGAGTGGGACATCGCGCCACGGTACGTGCAATGCTCGCAGGAACTGGTAGCAACCTTGCTGTGCGATTTCATCGAGCAAGGGCCAACCAAGGCCGAACTGCAGCTGGCGTGCAAACAGCTGGCCGGGCAATTACTGCGTGGTGTGGCGCAAAACAACAGCCTGGCAGCATTGCTGACGGAGATAACCCACCAACATCAGCCTGCAGACCACCTGAACAGCTACATCGAGCGCATCGGTAGGCTGAGCCCGGCAGATATCTGCGCGGCGATGCAAGACCGTCTCGACTTGAACTGCGAGGTACTGGTCAGTGTCGGCCCACGTGTCGACCAGCAACCGCTGCCAGCCACCGACCAATAGCGCAGGTACAGTGGCGTTGTTTCATGGCACTCTAGGCAGGCACATCACGAGTCGCCTAGCATGCCCAGCCCCAGCGCCACATTCCGCCCGGCCATCGGCCTGTCCAACCCCCACCTGCAAACTCTGTGGGGGCCACTGTGGCGCAAGCTGCCTGAACTGCAGCGCAACCGCGAGCGGCTATGGCTGGCCGATGGCGACTTCATCGACCTGGACTGGCACGGCCCGCACCAGCCCCACGCGCCGTTGGTGCTGGTCCTGCACGGTTTGACCGGCTCCTCCCACTCGCCCTACGTCAAAGGTTTGCAGCAAGCGCTGCACGGCCGCGGCTGGGCCAGCGTGGCGGTGAACTGGCGCGGTTGCTCGGGCGAGCCCAACCTGCTGCCACGCAGCTACCATTCCGGTGCCAGCGAAGACCTGGCCGAAATCGTCAGCCACCTGCGCGCCCAGCGCCCGTTGGCGCCGTTGTATGCGGTGGGTTATTCGCTAGGGGGCAATGTGCTGCTGAAATACCTTGGCGAAAGCGGTGTCGCCAGCCAGTTGCAGGCTGCGGTGGCAGTGTCGGTGCCGTTTCGCCTGGATCACTGCGCCGACCGCATCGGCCAGGGCTTTTCAAAGGTGTACCAGGCGCATTTCATGCGCGAGATGCTGGCTTATGTTCAGCTCAAGCAGCGGCACTTCCACGACAAGGGCCAGCATGAACGGCTAGCGACGCTGCAACGGCTGGGGCCGCTGGTCAACCTGCGCACGTTCTGGGAATTCGACGGCAAGGTCACCGCACCGCTGAACGGTTTTCGCGATGCGCACGACTACTACCGCCGCTCATCGAGCCATTTCTTCCTCGGCCAGAACCGCACGCCGACGCTGATCATCCATTCCAGCGATGACCCTTTCGTCTCCGGCCACAGCCTGCCAACGGCCCGCGAACTGGCGCCGCAGACCCGCTTCGAACTGCACAGCCGCGGCGGCCATGTGGGGTTTGTCGATGGCAGCCTGCGTAACCCGGGGTATTACCTGGAGCGGCGGATTCCACAGTGGTTGGTGGAAGGCCAATAGGAGCTGCAGTTTTCATTGGCAGTACCGACCTAATCGCCGGCAAGCCAGTTCCCACAGGTGTGGCACAGGCCCGATGGGTAGTGATGTACCTGCGGGAGCTGGCTTGCCGGCGATGAGGCCGGGCCTGCTTACTCGCCAGTGGCTACGCCATGCTGCGGATCGTTGATCCACTCGCTCCACGACCCGGCATACAGCTTGCCCAGTGGATATCCCGCCAACGCCAAGGCGAAAAGGTTATGACACGCCGTCACCCCCGACCCGCAATACGCCACCAACTGCTCCGGTGCACGCCCGGCGAGCTTTTCAGCAAAGCGCTGTTTTAGCTGGTCCGAAGGCAGAAAACGCCCATCAGCCCCAAGGTTGTCGGTAAACGCCGCGCACTGCGCCCCCGGAATATGTCCCGCAACCGGGTCGATCGGTTCCACTTCGCCACGGAAGCGCGGCAAGGCACGCGCATCGATCAAGGTCAGGTCTGGGTTACCCAGACGCTTGGCCAGGTGCTCGGCATCGATCAGCAGCTTGCCGTCCGGCTCACCGTTGAAGGTGCCTTCCCGCTTGAGCGGCGGGTCCAGGCTGAGCGGCAGGTGCGCCGCATGCCAGGCCTTCAGGCCACCATCGAGGATCGCTACACCGCTGCGCTTGCCCAGCCAGGCCAGCAGCCACCAGGCACGGGCGGCAAAAGCGCCAGGGCCGTCGTCGTACAGCACCACCTCGCTGTCATCGTCCAGGCCCCACTCACGCAGGCGCTCGACCAACCGGCGCGCATCCGGCAATGGGTGGCGCCCGGTGCGTCCCTTGCTCACAGGCCCGCTGAGGTCACGCTCCAGGTCAGCAAAATGCGCTCCGGCAATATGCCCCTGGGCATAGCTGCGTTGGCCATAGTCCACATCCTCGAGGGCAAAGCGGCAGTCGAGGATCACCAACTTGGGCGAGCCCAGACGCTCGGCCAACTGCTGCGGGGTGATCAATTGCTCAAGGGGCATGACAATCTCCTGATCGAAGGCACTATCGATAACACTGAGGCCCTGGGTTAGTGCTCCAGGGCCTGGTTGAACGGTACATGGAATTCCTGGCAAAGGGCGTCCACCGCATTGCGGGCGTTGTCGGTGACGAAACCGAGCTCCAGCACCAGTACCTGGTAGACGCCGCGCTTGAAGGCTTCTTCACCCAGATGCGCGGAATGTTCCCGCGTGGTGCTGAGAAAACGTACCCAGGACGTCAATACGATCCAGGCATTGATGGTCAGCGATTCGATCTGGGCTTGTGTCATGGCCAGGATGCCCGCCTCGACGAAACCGCGGTAGATCGCCTGGCCCTGACGCAGGCATCGTTCGGAAAAGCGCCGATAACGTGCGGCCAGCTCCGGGTCGCTGTCCAGCAGGTGTTCCAGATCACGATGCAGAAAACGGTAGTTCCACATCGCCGCCAACAGCGCCTTCAGGTAGAAGCGCTTGTCCTCCACGGTCGCCGCACGGCCTTGCGGCGGGCGCAGGAAGCTGTCCACCAGTTCTTCGTACTGACTGAACAGCAAAGCGATGATCGCCTGCTTGTTGGGGAAGTGGTAATACAGGTTGCCGGGCGAAATTTCCATGTGCGCGGCAATGTGGTTGGTACTGACGCTGCGTTCGCCCTGCTGGTTGAACAGCTCGAGGCTGTTCTGCACGATGCGCTCTCGGGTCTTCATGCGCGGGGCCATGCTCAGCTCCCAGTCTGCGGGCCTTCATCAAAGGGTCATCTTACGGCGTATTGGCAATGGAATGCACCGCTCGACAACGCGGAAAAATTCGCACCATCGTACAAATTAGAGTATAGGCTCTAGGGATTCCCTCCCCGGACTCGACGCCGCCATGAACTCGCCCAGTGCCTTGCCCCCTGTGCAATCCGACCTCGACCTTGCGGCGACGTTCGCCACCCAGCGCCAGGCTTTTGCCGGCAACTCATCGCCAGCGGCGGCGCAGCGGCGCCAATGGCTGAAAAGCCTGCGGGAAGCCTTGCTGGCCGGCCAGGCCGAACTGATCGAGGCAATCGGCCAGGACTTTGAGGGGCGCAGCGCCGACGAGACCCTGCTGGCCGAGCTGCTGCCCTCGGTGCAAGGCCTGCGTCACGCCGAAAAGCACCTGCAGCGCTGGATGCGCGCCAGCCGGCGCAAGGTCGGCCTGGCCTTCCAGCCGGCCAGCGCGCAGGTGCGCTACCAACCCCTGGGCGTGGTCGGCATCATCGTGCCGTGGAACTACCCGCTGTTCCTTGCCATCGGCCCACTGACCTGTGCCCTGGCCGCCGGCAACCGGGTCATGCTCAAGCTCAGCGAAGCCACGCCTGCCACTGGCCAGGCGCTCAAGCAACTGCTGGAGCAGGTGTTCCCCACCGATCTGGTCAGCGTGGTGCTCGGCGAAGTCGAGGTAGGCCAGGCCTTTGCCCGCCTGCCGTTCGATCACCTGCTGTTCACCGGCGCCACCAGCGTGGGGCGCCAGGTAATGCTGGCTGCGGCGCACAACCTGACCCCCGTCACCCTAGAACTGGGCGGCAAGTCGCCGGCCATAGTCTCTGCCGACGTACCGCTGGACAGCGCCGCCGAGCGCATCGCCTTCGGCAAGACCCTCAATGCCGGCCAGACCTGCGTCGCCCCCGACTACGTGCTGGTGCCACGCGAGCGCCTGGATGCCTTCAGCGATGCCTACCAGCGTGCCGTACGCCGGCTGTACCCGCGCATCGCCGACAACCCCGACTACACCGCCATCATCAACCAGCGCCAGCTGCAGCGCTTGCAGCATCTACTGGACGATGCCCACGCCAAAGGTGCGCAGGTACTCGACCTGTACCCCGGTGAAGCCCGCCAGGGCCGGCGCCTGCCACCCCACCTGCTACTGGGGGTGAACGACGGCATGCAGGTGATGCAGGACGAAATCTTCGGCCCATTGCTGCCGCTGGTGCCCTACGACAGCCTCGAGCAGGCACTGGCCTACATCAACCAGCGCCCGCGCCCGCTGGCGCTTTACTACTTCGGCTATGACCGCGCAGCCCAGGAGCAGGTGCTGCGCCACACCCACTCCGGCGGAGTGTGCCTGAACGACACCCTGCTGCACGTGGCCCAGGATGACTTGCCGTTCGGCGGCATCGGCCCTTCAGGCATGGGCCATTACCATGGCCACGACGGCTTCCTGACCTTCAGCAAGGCCAAGGCGGTGTTGGCCAAGCAACGCTTCAACGCTGCCCGGCTGATCTACCCGCCCTATGGCAAAGCCTTGCAGCGCCTGGTCTTCAAGCTTTTCATCCGCTGAGGGCGAGCCCATGCACCGCCGCGAACTGCTGCGCTTCAGCCTTGGCGCCAGCGTCTTTCTGGCGGGTACCAGCCTGGTCGGCTGCAGCGCACAGACAGCCGCAACGGGTTACCAGGTACTGCGCGACGACGACCTGCCGCTGCTGCGCGCGCTGATCCCGGTGGTACTGGCCGGCACCCAGGCCGCCGAGACACTGGTGCTGCATAGCCTCGACCACAAACTGGCGGCGCTGTCGCCGGAAATACTCAAACTCACCCGGCAGTTGTTCGACGTGCTCAACCTGCCGCTCACCCGCGGCCCACTGACCGGGGTCTGGGGCGCCTGGGAGCAAGCCAGCGCCGCGCAGGTCACGGCCTTCCTGAAACGTTGGCAGGACAGCTCGCTGAACCTGCTGCGCATGGGCCACGCCTCGCTGCTGCAGTTGCTGCAGATGGCCTGGTACGAACGCCCCGAATCCTGGGCCGCCTGCGGCTACCCCGGGCCACCGAAAATCTGAAAACAACAAGAGCAGCGCCAATGCCTGTACCCGACCCGTTTCGCCAAGGCCTGGAAAGCGGCTGGATCACCCACGACGCCTCGCGCCTGGAGCACGACCTCACGCTGGAAGCCGACGTTGCCGTGATCGGCAGCGGTGCCGGTGGCGCTACCAGCGCGCAAATGCTCAGCACTGCCGGCTTCAAGGTGCTGCTGATCGAAGAAGGCCCACTGAAGACCAGCAGCGATTTCCACCTGCTGGAAAACGAAGCCTATGCCAGCCTGTACCAGGAAGGCCTGGGCCGCATGAGCAAGGACGGCGCCATCACCATCCTCCAGGGCCGCGCCGTGGGCGGCACCACGCTGGTCAACTGGACCTCCAGCTTTCGCACGCCGCCACAGACCCTGGCCCACTGGGCCGCAGCCCACAAGGTGAGCGGCCTGGGCGAGGAGCAGATGCGCCCCTGGTTCGAGCGCATCGAGCAAGAGCTGGGCATCACCCCTTGGGCCCTGCCACCGAACGCCAACAACGAAGTGCTGCGCCGTGGCTGCGAACAGCTGGGCTACCGCTGGGCGGTGATCCCGCGCAACGTGCGCGGCTGCTGGAACCTAGGCTACTGCGGCATGGGTTGCCCGGTGAATGCCAAGCAGTCGATGCTGGTCACACGTATTCCCGCCACCCTCGAACAAGGCGGCGAGCTGCTGTACCTGGCTCGGGCCGAGCGCTTCGAACACAACGGCGAGCGCATCCAGGGCCTGTCATGCCAGGCGCTGGATAGCCAGGGCATACACACCACAGGCCGGCAGATCCGCGTTCGCGCGCGTCACTACATCCTTGCCGGTGGTGGCATCAACAGCCCGGCCCTGCTGCTGCGTTCCGACGCGCCCGACCCGCATGGCCGCCTGGGCAAACGTACCTTCCTGCACCTGGTCAACTTCAGCGCAGCACGCTTCAACGATCGTATCGACCCCTACTACGGCGCTCCGCAGTCCATCTACAGCGACCACTTCCAATGGCAAGGCGGCAACGATGGCCCGATTGGCTACAAGCTGGAGGTGCCACCGCTGCACCCGGCCCTGGCCACCACGCTGCTGGGCGGGCATGGCCACGAGAATGCCCAGCGCATGGCCGCGCTGCCACATACCCACGTGATGCTGGCGCTGCTGCGTGACGGCTTCCACCCGCAAAGCCAGGGCGGGGCCGTGGAGCTGCGCGGCGATGGCTCACCGGTGCTCGATTACCCGATCACCGACTACCTGCGCGACGGGCTGCGCCGCGCCTACCGCAGCATGGCGCAGATCCAGTTCGCCGCCGGCGCCACCCAGGTCACCCCCGTGCACAGCGATGCCAGCGCCGCGTCCAACCTGGCGCAGGCCTTGGCCATGATCGACCGGTTGCGCCTGGAGCCGTTCCGCACACGCCTGGGCAGCGCTCACGTGATGGGTGGCTGCGCCCTCGGCGACGACCCGCGCCAGGCGGTATGCGACAGCCTTGGCCGCCATCACCAGCTGGAAAACCTGTCGGTTCACGACGGCTCGCTGTTCCCCACCAGTATCGGCGCCAACCCGCAACTGTCGGTGTATGCCATCAGTGCCAGGCTCACCGAAGCACTGGTCGCCCGCCTGGCACACAGTGCATGACAAGGAACAGGCCCCCTGTCTATAGTGCCGTCAGCCGGCCGCATGACTTGGCCGGGGCGCCGTCGCTGCGCTACCATCCGACTCCCCCACGCACTCCAGCCAGGATGACGCGATGAACCGAGTGTTGTACCCGGGTACTTTCGACCCCATTACCAAAGGCCATGGCGACCTGGTCGAGCGCGCCTCGCGGCTGTTCGACCACGTGATCATCGCGGTGGCGGCCAGCCCGAAGAAAAACCCGCTGTTCCCGCTGGAACAACGGGTGGAGCTCGCCCGTGAGGTCACCAAGCACCTGCCCAATGTCGAAGTCATCGGCTTCTCCTCCCTGCTGGCGCATTTCGCCAAGGAGCAGGGCGCCAACGTCTTCCTGCGTGGCCTGCGTGCGGTGTCCGACTTCGAGTACGAGTTTCAGCTGGCGAACATGAACCGGCAACTGGCCCCCGACGTCGAGAGTCTGTTCCTCACGCCTTCGGAGCGTTATTCGTTCATTTCCTCGACCCTGGTCCGGGAAATTGCCGCGCTGGGTGGTGATATCAGCAAGTTCGTCCACCCAGTGGTGGCCGATGCGCTGACCGAACGCTTCAAGAAATGACCTTTAGCGGCTGATCATCGCGCCCGCGTGCACTGCGGGCGCGAATGCGGCACAATTGTGCCCACTGCGTTGAACATGCCCGGGCGCGGAGCCCCGGCCGGAGTCCCCATGTCCCTGATCATCACCGACGATTGCATCAACTGCGACGTCTGCGAACCCGAGTGCCCGAACGAGGCCATCTCCCAAGGCGAAGAGATCTACGTGATCGACCCTAACCTGTGCACCCAGTGTGTAGGCCATTACGACGAGCCGCAATGCCAGCAGGTCTGCCCGGTCGACTGCATCCCGCTGGATGAAGCGCACCCGGAAACCGAAGAAGAGCTGATGGCCAAGTACCGCCGGATTACTGGCAAGGCCTGATCGCTGCCTGAACGCCTCCACGCGGTCCCTGTGTGGGAGCGGCCTTGCGTCGCGATGGGGCGCGAAGCGGCCCCAGGATTTCAGCTTCGCAGCAGAAACTGCCGGGGCCGCTGTGCGGCCCTTTCGCGACGCAAGGCCGCTCCCACAAGGGGTTCCGCGTAACTTGCCTCAGCGCTGGCAACGCGGGCAATACACACTCGCCCTCTGCCCCAGCTTCACCTCGCGCAACTCCGTGCCACACACCTTGCACGGCTGCCCGCCCCGCCCGTACACGAACAATTCCTGCTGGAAGTACCCCGGCTGCCCATCACCACCGATGAAGTCGCGTAGCGTGGTGCCGCCCTGTTCGATCGCCGCCGCCAGCACACGCTTGATCTCGATCGCCAGCTTCAAGTAGCGCGCCCGGGAAATCCCGCCCGCTTCCCGACGGGGGTCGATGCCAGCGGCAAACAGCGCCTCGGTGGCGTAAATGTTGCCCACCCCCACCACTACCGCGTTATCCATGATGAACGGCTTGACCGCCATCGACCGCCCACGGGACAACTGGAACAGTCGCTCGCCGTCGAACAGGTCGGTCAGCGGTTCAGGCCCCAGGCGCAGCAGCAGTTCGTGATTGAGCGGGTCCAGGCTCCACAGCATCGCGCCAAAGCGGCGCGAGTCGGTGTAGCGCAGCATCAACCCCGACTCAAGCTCGATATCCACATGCTCATGCTTGGCCGCCGGCAAGCCCAGTTCGACCAGGCGCAGGTTGCCCGACATGCCCAGGTGACTGATCAGGGTGCCGACCTCGGCATTGATCAACAGATACTTGGCGCGCCGCTCGACACTGACGATGCGCTGCCCCGACAGGCGCACATCCAGGTCTTCCGGAATCGGCCAGCGCAGGCGCCGGTCACGTACCACCACCCGGCTGACGCGCTGGCCTTCCAGATGGGGCGCAATACCGCGCCGGGTGGTTTCTACTTCTGGCAATTCCGGCATGTGTCAGTGCCCGCCCATCTCGCGAATGTTCTGCTTGAGGTTCTCGAAATCGTATTCCGACAAACCAATGTAATCGAGCACCAGCGGGCCAACCACACTCCATTCGTGGTCCACGGCCTGGCTGCCCAGCACCCGGTACGATGCGCAGATGTGCTCGGCCATCTTCAGCACTGCCAGCAGGTTTTTCAGTTGGCTCTGGGTATTGCGCGCGCTCTCGTCGCGGAACACCGCCAGGGCGTTGTGGTGGTTGGCAATGGCCGCGCTGAGGTGCTCGGGCAGGCGCCAGGACTTGGCCGTGAAATAGCCGACCACCGAATGATTGGTGTTGAACACGCGGTTTTCGGTGTCGACCACGCGGGTTTCCTCGTCGGCCTTGGCATAGGCGTCCTCCAGCACATCCATATAGTTGGGGAAGCGCTTGAGCATCAGCGGCACGCCACAGTCATGGAACAGGCCCAGGGTATAGGCCTCGTCTGCCGCCTGGATGCCGGTGCGCTTGGCCAGAGTGAGGCAGGTCATCGCCACGTCCTGGGCAGTGTCCCAGAAGCGGTTGAGGGTAACGATGGTCTCGTCGGTCATTTCACCCTTGATCGACTGGGCGTTGATCAGGTTGATGATCGAACGGCTGCCCAGCAGGTTCACCGCGCGCTGGATCGAACCGATCTTGTTGGAAAGGCCGAAATGCGGGGAATTGACCAGCTTGAGCAAGGCGCCCGAGAGGCCCGGGTCCTGGGAAATCAGCTTGGCGATGGTTTCCAGGTCCGGGTCAGGCATGTACTGCTCGAACTGCAGGTCGACCATTATCTGCGGTTGCGGCGGGATGGTGATGCCTTGCAAGGCTTGCTGGATCTGTTCGGCGCTGAGTTCTTGGGACATACGTGCACACTCGTTTGGGACCGGCGATTCTAACCCTCCAGACCGGAAATGGACCAACCACTGAATCGTTGCGCCGGAACTTTACTCTATCCATGCGGGCCTCTCTCTCATATTCATCAAGGAAAGGAGCAAGGCCCATGAGTGCAGAACTGAACGGCAAGCGAGTGGCTTTCCTGGTCACCGACGGCTTCGAGCAAGTGGAGCTGACAGGCCCTCGCGAGGCCCTGGAACAGAGCGGCGCGGTGGTGGACATCCTCAGCGACAAAGAGGGAACGGTACGCGGCTGGAACCACGACCAGCCGGCTGACGCATTCGCCGTGGACGCAACCTTCGAAAGCGCCCACCTGGATCTCTACGATGCTCTGGTGCTGCCCGGTGGCGTGCAAAACTCTGACACGATTCGGTTGATCCCCGCCGCGCAGAAACTGGTGAAAAGCCACGATTCAGCTGGCAAGCCGCTGGCGGTGATCTGTCATGGTGGCTGGTTGCTGGTGTCCTGCGGGTTGGCCAAGGGCAGGCGGCTGACCAGCTATAAGACCCTGCAGGACGACATCCGCAATGCCGGCGGAGACTGGGTGGATGAAGAAGTGGTGGTCGATGGCAACCTGATCACAAGCCGCCAGCCCGATGACATTCCGGCGTTCAACCGGCAGTTGATCAAGGCATTGGCAGCCTGACGTCATCTCATGGCCGACGCGAGGCTGCTCCCGCAAGGGACGAGTGCCCAGGCAACAGGCTATAATCCCGCTCTTTTTCCCGGAGCGACGTCATGCCCCTGCCCAGCCTACGCCTCAAAGCCAATGCCGACCGCCGCCTGCGTGCCGGCCACCTGTGGGTCTACAGCAACGAAGTCGACGTCAGTGCGACCCCGCTGCAAGGCTTCCAGGCCGGCCAGCAGGCTGTTCTCGAGGCAGCCAACGGCAAGCCGCTAGGCATCGTCGCACTGAGCCCGAACAATCTGATCTGCGCCCGCCTGCTGTCGCGCGACGCCAAGCTGCCGCTGGACAAGTCGCTGCTGGTGCACCGCCTGAACGTCGCCCTGTCGCTGCGTCAGCGCCTGTTCGACCAACCGTGCTACCGCCTGGTCTATGGCGATTCCGACCTGTTGCCAGGCCTGGTTGTCGACCGCTTCTTCGACATCCTCGTAGTGCAATTGGCCTCCGCCACCATGGAAGCACATAAGGACGACGTGATTGCAGCCCTGGTACAGGTGCTCAAGCCAAGCGGCATCCTGTTCAAGAACGACTCCTCCGCGCGAGATGCCGAAGGCCTGCAGCGCTATGTCGAAACCGTCTATGGCGAGGTGCCGGACTGGGTGCCGCTGGAAGAAAACGGCGTCAAGTTCGAAGCCCCGGTACGCGAAGGCCAGAAGACCGGCTGGTTCTACGACCACCGCATGAACCGTGCACGCCTGGCGCCGTACGTGAAAGGCAAGCGCGTGCTCGACCTGTTCAGCTACATCGGTGGCTGGGGCGTGCAGGCCGGTGCCTTCGGCGCCAGCGAAGTGTTCTGCGTCGATGCCTCGGGCTTTGCCCTGGACGGCGTCGAGCGTAACGCCGCCCTGAACGGCATCAGCGAGAAACTGACCTGCATCGAAGGCGATGTGTTCGAGGCGCTGCGCGAACTGAAGGCCGCCGAAGAGCGCTTCGACGTGATCATTGCCGACCCACCCGCCTTCATCAAGCGCAAGAAAGACCTGAAGAACGGCGAAGCGGCCTACCGCCGCCTGAACGAGCAGGCCATGCGCATGCTGACCAAGGATGGCATCCTGGTCAGCGCCTCGTGCTCGATGCACCTGCCCGAGGACGACCTGCACAACATCCTGCTGACCAGCGCCCGTCACCTGGACCGCAACCTGCAGTTGCTCGAACGCGGCGGCCAAGGCCCCGACCACCCGGTGCACCCGGCCATCGCCGAAACCCGCTACATCAAGAGCATCACCTGCCGGTTGCTGCCAAACAGCTGATATCCGCTAATAAGGGCCGCCAAGCGGCCCTTTCCTGCTGCAATCTCCCCGCCAGCTATCCACATCTGCATTCCCTCGCCGCGCCAGCGGTGTAGAATCGGCCTATTCATCGCCAGTCATCCCCGGCGGGTTTATGAGCTCTGCCCAAGCACGCGGCGATCCCGCGCGGTCTTCGGCCCCATCCGTGCCAGTGGCAACCGGCCTGCGGTACAAAGGACAAGAGAAGCTCACTCCCCTTTTTGTGACCTGATTAAGCCGCCAGGAGTGTTTCATGCCTGATTATCGTTCCAAGACTTCCACCCAAGGCCGCAACATGGCCGGCGCCCGTGCCCTGTGGCGCGCCACCGGGATGAAGGACGAAGATTTCAAGAAACCGATCATCGCCATCGCCAACTCGTTCACCCAGTTTGTCCCGGGCCACGTGCACCTGAAGGACCTGGGCCAGCTGGTCGCCCGCGAAATCGAACGCGCCGGTGGCGTGGCCAAGGAATTCAACACCATCGCGGTCGATGACGGCATCGCCATGGGCCACGACGGCATGCTCTACTCGCTGCCAAGCCGCGAGATCATCGCCGACGCCGTGGAGTACATGGTCAACGCCCATTGCGCCGACGCCATCGTGTGCATCTCCAACTGCGACAAGATCACCCCCGGCATGCTGATGGCCGCCCTGCGCCTGAACATCCCGGTAATCTTCGTCTCCGGCGGCCCGATGGAAGCCGGCAAGACCAAGCTGGCCAGCCACGGCCTGGACCTGGTCGACGCCATGGTCATTGCCGCCGACTCCTCGGCTTCCGACGAAAAAGTCGCCGAATACGAGCGCAGCGCCTGCCCTACCTGCGGTTCGTGCTCCGGCATGTTCACCGCCAACTCGATGAACTGCCTGACCGAAGCCCTGGGCCTGGCCCTGCCGGGCAACGGTTCGACCCTGGCCACCCACGCCGACCGCGAGCAGTTGTTCCTCACTGCCGGCCGCACCATCGTCGAGCTGTGCAAGCGCTACTACGGCGAGAACGATGAGTCGGTACTGCCGCGCAACATCGCTAACTTCAAGGCGTTCGAGAACGCCATGATGCTCGACATCGCCATGGGCGGCTCGACCAACACCATCCTGCACCTGCTGGCTGCCGCCCAGGAAGCCGAGGTGGCGTTCGACCTGCGTGACATCGACCGCCTGTCGCGCAAGGTGCCGCAGCTGTGCAAGGTTGCGCCGAACATTCAGAAATATCACATGGAAGACGTGCACCGTGCCGGCGGCATCTTCAGTATCCTCGGCTCGCTGGCCCGTGGCGGCCTGCTGCACACCGACCTGCCGACCGTGCACAGCCGTAGCATGGAAGAAGCCATCGCCAAGTGGGACATCACCCAGACCGATGACGAAGCCGTGCACACCTTCTTCAAGGCTGGCCCTGCCGGCATTCCGACCCAGACGGCATTCAGCCAGTCGACCCGCTGGCCGAGCCTGGACCTGGATCGTGCCGAAGGCTGCATCCGCAGTGTCGAGCACGCCTATTCGCAGGAAGGCGGCCTGGCCGTGCTGTACGGTAACATCGCGCTGGATGGCTGCGTGGTGAAAACCGCCGGTGTCGACGAGTCGATCCTGGTGTTCGAAGGCACCGCGAAGATCTTCGAGAGCCAGGACAGCGCCGTACGCGGCATCCTCGCCGACGAAGTGAAGGCCGGCGACATCGTGATCATCCGCTACGAAGGCCCGAAAGGTGGCCCGGGCATGCAGGAAATGCTGTACCCGACCTCGTACCTGAAGTCCAAGGGCCTGGGCAAGGCTTGCGCCCTGCTCACCGACGGCCGCTTCTCGGGCGGCACCTCGGGCCTGTCGATCGGCCACGCCTCGCCGGAAGCCGCCGCTGGCGGTGCAATCGGCCTGGTGCGCGACGGCGACAAGGTGCTGATCGACATCCCGAATCGTTCGATCAACCTGCAGGTCAGCGATGAAGAGCTGGCTGAGCGCCGTGTCGAACAGGACAAGAAAGGCTGGAAACCGGCTGAAGTACGCCCACGCAAGGTGACCACCGCGCTGAAGGCCTACGCCCTGCTGGCGACCAGTGCCGACAAGGGTGCTGTGCGTAACAAGGCGATGCTGGAAGGGCTGTAAGGCTTCCTGGCGTTTGAAAAGCCGGCGCCTTGTGCGCCGGTTTTTTCATGGCTATGAAAAATGCTCGATCAAAGCTCACCCCGCGCAGCGCATTGGCGCAATTGCGCCAGCAACAGAGCAACTGAACGCTTCGGCTTCGCTGTCGATGTCAAAATGAACTGCGCATGAGGAAGGGGGGCAACGTTGGCACTTCCTGTAAACCTGAAGCCAGTGCAGACGATCGGGTGATTGGCGTTACACCCAGCCCACCGCTGACAGCGGTCATCAGCCCACCGGCACTTGGGCTCTGGCAAACGATCCGCCATTGTCGCCCCGCATGCGCCAGGGCTTCGATGGCTGCAGCACGATATGGGCATTGATCGGAAAACACCGCCAAGGGTATCGGAGCAGTTGCATCATCGGGGTTCACTGCAACCGGCCCTGTCGCCCAGACCAAAGGCTCGGACCAAAGCAGTTCGCCTCGGTCCTCATCGCCGCAGCTGCTTCCCAATACGATATCGAGCCCACCCGATTGCAGAAGGGCAAGCAGATCACCGGTCAGGCCGACTTTCAGGGAGATCTCTGCATCGGGATGTGTCACCGAGAATCGACGCAGACAGTCGATGATGGGCGGTTTCACCACCTCCTCGCTCAACCCGACAAACACTGTACCTGACACCCGACGGCCTGCGCCAAGGCTCGCGCGAGCATCATCATGCAGCGCCAGAATCGTGCGGGCATACCCCGCCAGGCGAGCACCTGCCGGCGTCAGGCTGACCGAACGGGTCGTGCGCTCCAGCAATTTTTGCCCAGCTTCGCTCTCAAGCCGCCTGATGTGAGCGCTGATCGCCGACTGCGTTAGGTGCAGTCTTTGCGCTGCACGCGTGAAACCACCGCTGTCGGCAACGGCAAGCAGGCTACGCAAAAGCACAGGGTCGAACACAGATTAATCACCTAGCTCACTCAATATGCAGAGCATACGTGATTTCTATAACCAATCATTCTGAATCAGACTTGCACTTAACACCTGAGCGAACGAACGCCAGGGAAAGTGCCCTCAATGCTGACAAGGAAACGCCCCATGGTTGAACGTATTTTGTATGTCTGTGCATCACCGAGAGGCGAGCGGTCCGTTTCCACCCAGATTGCAGACGTGTTTCTGACCGCATTGGCCAAGCGCAAAGCCGTAGAAATTGACCGCCTGGACCCTTGGGAATGCGAACTCCCGGAGGTAGATGGCGCTTTGCTCGCGGCAAAATACGCAGGCCTTGCCGATGTCCCGTTGTCGAGCGAACAGGTCGCGGCATGGGAGCAGATCAAGGCACTCGCTGAACGGTTCCACCGGGCTGATACCTTGGTGTTCAGGGTACCGCTGTGGAATTTCGGCATCCCGTACAAGCTCAAGCATCTGATCGACGCAATTTCGCACAAAGGCGTCCTGTTCACCTTCGATGAGCAAGGGTTGAATGGCATGCTGGGCGGACGTCGAGCTGTTGCAATCTACTCCCGTGGGCTTGGTTACGGCTCTGACTCACAGACACCCGACCAGGCTTTTGGACTGGAAAAACCCTTCATCGATACGTGGTTCCGCTTCGTCGGGATTAACCAGGTGCACAGTGTCGTGGTCGAACAGACGCTTGGCCCGGTGGGGGCCAGCGTCCGTGCAAGCGCCATCGAAGCAGTGACCTTGTTGGCACAGAACATCGATCAGGAAGCGGCCCGGACTCTCATCGTGGGCCGCAACGGCTGACAGGCCTCGTTACTGGATCTGCTCCGGTGTCACGATCACCCAGTTCTTGTCTGCTGTCACCGGCAGCCCTTCCTTGGCCTGCGCCGCTGCATTCCTGGCAATCATCCCGTTCATCTGGTCCATGTACTTGGCCTTGCGATTTATCCACAGGTGGATGCCGCCCTTGCCCACGTCCACCCCATGAAACTGCATGTAGCCATCGCTGGTCGGTGTGTCGCCCCCCACGAGTACCGGTTTCTTCCACTCATCGATATAGGTGAGGATCGCCGCCTGCTTGCCCGCCATCCAGGTGGCCGGAGTCCACAGGTACGGGGTCAGCTCCAGCCCCAGGTTGGCCTTGGCATCATAGTGCCCGGCGCTGATCTGCTTGCGTGCGGTGGTCAACTGGCCGCTGGCACGGTCCTTCAGCAACAGGCTGACGCCAATCACGTTCTGCGGCTTCACGTTGTAGCCGTACTTGGGGTCCGACGCGACCATGCGCACCAGTTCCTCTGAGGCCGCGGAAATCACATAGACCTCGATACCGTTCTCCATGAGCTTGTTGTACAGCTCAGCCTGGCCCTGGAAGACCTTGGGGGGCTGTACCTCGATGGTCTTGACCTGATCGCCTTCGTAATAGGTGCTGGGGATCGGCTTGCCGGAGGCCATCAGCTCATCCACCTGCACTTTCAGCTCCTGTAGGGTAAAGCCGGAGAACACCTGGGCCACCCACGGGTAGCAGACCATGTCATCGACTTCGCACAGACGGTAGTAGTAACTGAACAGGCTTTCCTTATGTTCGGCGGTGTCCTTGAACGGCATCAGCTTCAACGACGGGTCGAGCTTGTCACGGCTCAACAGGCCCTTGTTTTCCATGAAAGGCAGCAAGGCCTCTTCAAGATCGTAGCGGTAGCTGGTGTTGTCCATGTCGAACACCGCGTAGTTACCCTTGTTGGCATTGGCGGCGATCATGCTGTCGAGCTGCTTGGCCGCCTCGGCGGGCCAGTGTTTGAGCTCGGTGGCGAAGGTTTCGATACTGAACAACAGGGACAGGCCGACGGCGACGGCTTTCGGAGCAAACTTCATGTACGAATCTCCTGAAATGACCCAGAAACGCTAGTGCAACACCCTCCGCTGGCAGCCCTCGATAACGACCTCCATGCAGTTGCAAACGCCGCGTTCATTGCAATCCGCGACACATCGTTATTCCATAAACGACTATACACATTCCATTTGGGTATAAATTCGTTTGTTTTCAGGCTGTTAGCATTTCCGTTCGCAATCGCTCACAGGGGCGATGCCTCTTCTGCTTTTTTCTGCTGGAGCTTCAATGAACCTGCCGCTGTCCCTTAACCTGCTGGCGTTCCTGGCCCTGTTGCTGGGCCTGGCACAAACCCGCCGCACCGACTGGAGCCTGGCCAAGAAGGTATTGCTGGGCCTGGTGTTGGGCGTGGTGTTCGGCCTGATCCTGCATACCGTCTATGGCGCGGGCCACCCTGTGCTCAAGGCCACCATCGCCTGGCTCGACCTGGTCGGCAACGGCTACGTCGGCTTGCTGCAGATGATCGTCATGCCGCTGATCTTCGCCTCGATCCTCAGTGCAGTGGCGCGCCTGCACAATGCCTCGTCGTTGGGCCGCATCAGTGTGCTGAGCATCGGCACCCTGCTGCTGACTACCGCCATCGCTGCGTTGATCGGCATCGTCCTGACCAACCTGTTCGGCCTCAGCGCCGAAGGCCTGGTGGCCGGCGCCCAGGAAAGCGCGCGCATGCAGGTTATCCACAGCGACTACGCCGGCAAGGTCGCCGACCTCAACATTCCGCAACTGCTGCTGTCGTTCATCCCCAGCAACCCGGTAGGTGACTTGGCACGGGCCAAGCCGACCTCGATCATCAGCGTGGTGATCTTTGCCGTGTTCCTCGGCCTGGCCGCGCTGCAGCTGATCAAGGACGATGCCGAGAAAGGCGAACGCGCGCTGTCGGCCATCGACACCCTGCAGGCCTGGGTGATGCGCCTGGTGCGGGTGGTAATGAAGTTGACCCCGTATGGCGTACTGGCGCTGATGACCAAGGTGGTGGCCAGCTCGAACATGGAAGACATCCTCAAGCTGGGCAGCTTCGTGGTGGTGTCGTACCTGGGCCTGGCGCTGATGTTCGTGGTGCACGGCGTTATCCTCGCCGCTACCGGCGTGAGCCCGCTGCGCTTCTTCCGCAAGGTGTGGCCGGTGCTGACCTTCGCCTTCACCAGCCGCTCCAGCGCCGCCAGCATTCCGCTGAACATCGAAGCGCAAACCCGCCGCCTGGGCGTACCGCAGTCGATTGCCAGCTTCAGCGCATCGTTCGGTACCACCATTGGCCAGAACGGCTGCGCCGGGCTCTATCCCGCGATGCTGGCGGTGATGGTGGCGCCGGCGGTGGGCATCGATACCTTCGACCCGCTGTGGATCGCCACCCTGGTGGCCATCGTCACCTTGAGTTCGGCAGGTGTTGCCGGCGTAGGTGGCGGTGCGACTTTCGCCGCGCTGATCGTGCTGCCGGCCATGGGCTTGCCGGTGGAGCTGGTGGCGTTGCTGATTTCGGTGGAGCCCCTGATCGACATGGGCCGCACGGCGTTGAACGTGAACGGCTCGATGACCGCAGGGGTGGTGACCAGCCAACTGCTGAAAGAGACCGACAAGGATGTGCTGGCTGGCGATGAACATGCCGAGCTAAGTCATTCCTGACAGATTGCCGGGGGCGCGTTGCGCCCCTGTCGCGACACAAGGCCGCTCCTACAATGGTCCCGCGTACGCCGATCAATGAGGGAGCGGCCTTGCCGGGGCGCCGGACCGGTCGGATAGGGCTGCAAGGCAGCCCCGGCAATCTCAAACCTTGTCCCAGACCTCGAAATGATACCCAGGCTTGCCTTCCTCAGCCTGCGCCTCGCTCGACACCAAGGTCCACTGCCCCCGATCAAACTCAGGGAACCACGCATCCCCTTCCGGCGACAACTCGACCCGCGTCAGGTACATGCGGCTGACCAGCCCTTTCTCCAGCGCCTGCCCATACAGCTGCGCCCCGCCAATCAGCATAAGCTCATCAACGCCCTGCTCACGCGCCCACTGCTCGGCCCGCACCAGCGCCTCTTCCAGCGAGCCAAACACCTCGGCCCCCGCCAGTTCCAGCCCGGCCTGCCGGCTGACGACGATATTCAACCGCCCGGGCAATGGCCTGCCCAGCGAGTCCCAGGTCTTGCGCCCCATGATGATCGGCTTGCCCAGGGTAGTGGCCTTGAAGTACTTGAAGTCCCCCGGCAGATGCCAGGGCATGGAGTTGTCGATGCCGATCACGCGGTTCTCGGCGTGAGCCGCGATCAGGCTGAGGGGGAGTGATGTATTCATGCCAGCGAGGATAGCACCGGGCGTGTGGGTTATGCTTCTGCCCTGACCTGTGCAATGGAAGACCTTGTGACTGCACCCACTTCACTGGACAAGCGCTGGCTCACCGAAGCGGTACGCCTGCGCGAGGAACATGCCGGCCCCCTGGAGGACCAGGAAGCCAACCGCCGCGCCCGCCAGGCAGGCGGTGACCTGGCGGCCCGCATCGAAACCCGTGCCCTGTTCCTGGCCGAACGCGACGGCATCACCACCGCCCTGCGCCACTGGAAACAGGGCGCACGCCTGGCGCTGCTGGCCTTGCTGGTGCTGGCCGTGCTCAGCGGCGCAGGGTTGGCACTGGCCGCCCTGGGCGACGGGCAGCGCCCGGTGAATGTGTTCTGGGCCCTGGGTAGCCTGCTCGGGCTGAACCTGCTGATGCTGCTGGGCTGGGCCATCGGCTTTGCCCTGAGCGGCGAGCATGGCGCGGGGCTGGGCCGTTTGTGGCTGTGGCTGAGCGAACGCTTTGCCCGTGACGCCAAGGCCGCGCACCTGGCACCGGCGCTGCTGGTGCTGCTGCAACGTCAGCGCCTGAACCGCTGGCTGCTCGGCCTGCTGGTGCATGGCCTGTGGCTGCTGGCGATGATCACCGCACTGGGCATGCTGCTGGCCTTGCTGGCGACCCGGCGCTATGGCTTTGTCTGGGAGACCACCCTGCTCGCCGCCGACCCGTTCATCCACCTGACCCAGGCCTTGGGCGCGCTGCCCTCGTTGCTGGGCTTCACGGTACCCGACGAGGCCATGATCCGCGCCAGCGGCGACAGCCAGCCGGCCCTGGACCTGGCGCGCCAGGCCTGGGCCAGCTGGCTGCTTGGCGTGGTGCTGGTGTACGGCCTGCTGCCGCGTCTGCTGCTGGCCGGGCTGTGCCTGTGGCGCTGGCGTCAAGGCCGCCAACGCCTGGCGCTGGACCTCAGCCTGCCCGGCTACGCGCAGCTGCGTGAAGCGCTGATGCCGCGCAGCGAACGCATCGGCGTCCAGGATGCCGCGCCCGAGGCCTTGCCGCAGTTTGCCGCTGGCCAGCTGGAAAGCGGCAGCAGCGGTGCCCTGCTGGTCGGCCTGGAGCTGGACGACCAGCATCCCTGGCCACCCGCGCTGCCAAAAAGCGTAACCAGTGCCGGCGTGCTCGACAGCCGCGAATCGCGTAACCGCCTGCTGGAACAGCTCAGCCGTTTCCCGCCAGCACGCCTGGCCATCGCTTGCGACCCGCGCCGCTCTCCCGATCGTGGCAGCCTGGCGTTGCTCGCCGAACTGGCACGCAACGCCGGTGCCACCCGTATATGGCTACTGCAGGCCGCACCGGGCGAGGCCCTGGACGCCCAGCGCCTGGGCGACTGGCACGAAGCCCTCGACCGCCTTGGCCTGGCGCATGCCGATACCTCGCCGCTGACCTGGCTGGAGCATGGCCATGACTGAGCCGCTGAAACTGGCCGTGGTCGGCCACACCAACGTCGGCAAGACCTCGCTGCTGCGCACCCTGACCCGCGACGTCGGCTTTGGCGAAGTCTCCCACCGTCCCAGCACCACCCGCCATGTGGAAGGTGCGCGGCTGTCGGTGGACGGCGAACCCTTGCTCGAGTTGTATGACACCCCGGGCCTGGAAGACGCCATTGCCCTGCTCGACTATCTCGAACGCCTGGAGCGCCCGGGCGAGCGCCTGGACGGCCCGGCCCGCCTCGAGCGCTTTCTGCAAGGCAGCGAGGCACGCCAGCGTTTCGAGCAGGAGGCCAAGGTGCTGCGCCAGCTGCTGGCCAGCAATGCCGGCTTGTATGTGATCGACGCCCGCGAACCGGTGCTGGCCAAATACCGCGACGAACTGGAAGTGCTGGCCAGCTGCGGTAAGCCGCTGCTACCGGTGCTCAACTTCGTCGCCAGCCACCAGCACCGCGAGCCGCAATGGCGTGAAGCCCTTGCCAGGCTTGGGCTTCACGCGTTGGTGCGGTTCGACAGCGTGGCCCCGCCAGAGGATGGCGAGCGCCGGTTGTACGAAAGCCTGGCCCTGCTGCTGGAAGACGCCCGCCCAGCCCTGCAGCGGCTGATCGACGACCAGCTGGCACAGCGCCTGGCACGCCGCCACAGCGGCAAGCGCCTGATTGCCGAGCTGCTGCTGGACTGCGCCGCCTGCCGGCGCAGCGTCGAGGCCGAGCCGGCTGCCGAAGCCCGGGCCATCGAGGCATTGCGGCAAGAGGTGCGCCAGCGCGAACAGCGCTGTGTCGAGGCACTGCTCAAGCTGTATGCCTTCCGCCGCGAGGACGCCCATGCCAGCGACCTGCCGTTGCTGGATGGCCGTTGGGGCGATGACCTGTTCAATCCCGAAACCTTGAAGCTGCTGGGCGTGCGTTTGGGCAGCGGTGTGGCCGCCGGTGCTGCGGCGGGTGCCGGGGTGGACCTGCTGGTCGGCGGCCTGACACTGGGGGCTGCCGCCCTGGCCGGGGCAATTGCCGGCGGCGCGCTGCAGACGGCGCGCAACTATGGGTCGCGGCTGATGGGCAAGCTCAAGGGCAAGCGCGAGCTGACGGTGGACGACACGGTGTTGCGCCTGTTGGCCTTGCGTCAGCAGCAGTTGATGGTGGCGCTGGAAAACCGCGGGCATGCGGCGCAGGACAGCATTCGGCTGGGGGAACTGGATGAGAAGGCCTGGCGGGAGGGCAAGTTGCCGGAGGCGCTGAGCAAGGCGCGGGCGCATCCGCAGTGGTCCACCCTCAACCCTGGGGCGAAGCTGAACCAGGCTGAGCGGCAGGAACAGCTGGAGGCTCTGGTTTCACAATTTTGAGTGGGCAGGTCTGGCCTCTTCGCGGGTAAACCCGCTCCCACAGGTATCTCACATTCCTTGAGATGTGCACTATTCCTGTGGGAGCGGGTTCACCCGCGAAGAGGCCCGCACAGGCAGCCCACATCTCAAAGTAATGCCAAAGCCTTCCGCTTCAACCCATCCAGGTCAATCACCGCCACCCCGACCACCTTGGCCCGCTCATCCCACTCCCTCATCCGCAAGCTCACCTCGAACAGCGGATCCCGCTCGAACACATCCGCCTCGTCCTCGCTCATCACGCCCCCCTGATACTCCAAGGTCCGCCGGCTCGCTTCACTCAACCTCTGGTAATACCCAGGCTGGCGCAAAGTCAGGTAGCGCTTGGCCTCCACGTGATACTGCACCAGCCGCGCCATGCGTTCGCCGAAGCCACAGCGGCGTAAATACTCAGCGCCGATGCGCTCATGGCTGACCACGCCATAACCGCCCATGCTGGCGTCACCGCCGCACAGGTGGCCGATGTCGTGGAAGAACGCCGCCAGCACCACTTCGTCGTCGAAGCCTTCGGCCATGGCCAGTTGCGCGGCCTGGGACATGTGCTCGAGCTGGGTGATGGCTTCGCCGATGTAGTCGTCACTGCCGTGGCGTTCGTACAGCGCGAAGGTGCTGTCGATGATCTGGGCTGGGGTCGGCATCACTGTCTTCTCCTGGCTTGATTGGGTGCTGCGAAGTGGCCGGTGCAGGTTACTGCTGAGCCACCTTCTCCGACTTGCCGTCATAGCGTTTGCGCCACTCGGCCAGGATCTGGTCACGGTTCTTCGAGGCCCAGGCAAAGTCGTTCTTGATCAGGCGCTGTTCATAGTCCGCCGGCAGTTCGGTCTGCGGCTTGGCAATACCCGGGGCAGCCAGCACGGCGAAGTTCTCCTTGTACAGCTCCATGGCCGCCGGGCTTGCCGAGAAATCAGCCAGGCGCCTGGCCGCATCCGCTTTTGGCGAACCTTTGATCACCGCAGTCGCCTCGATCTCCCAGCCCAGGCCTTCCTTCGGCAGCACGATGTCCAGCGGCGCGCCCTGGCGCTTGAGCTGCACGGCCGGGTACTCGAACGAGATACCGATCGGGTATTCACCCGCTGCGGCAAGCTTGCACGGCTTGGAACCGGAATGAACGTACTGGCCGATGTTCTGGTGCAGCGCATCCATGTACGCCCAACCCTGTGGCTCGCCAAAGGTCTGCAGCCAGGCACTGACATCCAGGAAGCCGGTGCCGGACGAGCCCGGGTTCGGCATGACGATCTTGCCTTTGTACTCGGGCTTGGTCAGGTCCTGCCAGCTCACCGGCTTGCTCAGGCCCTGCTTCTCGGCCTCGATGGTATTGAAGCAGATGGTCGCGGCCCACACGTCCATACCGACCCAGGCTGGCGGGTTGGCAGCATCGCGGTAATTGGCGGCAATCTTGCCCAGGTCCTTCGGTGCGTAGGCTTCGAGCATGCCGTTCTGGTCGAGGATAGCCAGGCTGGAAGCAGCCAGGCCCCACACTGCGTCGGCTTGCGGGCGGTCTTTCTCGGCCAGCAGCTTGGCGGTGATGATGCCGGTGGAGTCACGAACCCACTTGATTTCGATGTCCGGGTTGGCCTTCTCGAAGGCCTGCTTGTAGCTCTTCAGCTGTTCGGCTTCCAGGGCGGTGTAGACCGTCAGCTGGGTGCCAGCGGCCGAAGCCTGCAGGCTGAACACGGCGGAAACGGCAGCAGCAAGTGCAAGGTGCTTGTACATGGGTAGGTTCCTTACAGGTCAGACGGTCGCGGCGCGTTGGCGCCAGGCTTGGGAGCGGCGCAGCAGGCCGCGTGAGGCTGCGGCCAGCAGCAGTGAAGCGCCGGCACTGGTCAGCAGGATCAGGGTGGACATGGCGGCGGCACCACCGACATTGCCGGCGTCATCCATGTTCAGCACGGCAACGGCAGCCAGGATGGTGTCGGGGCTGTACAGAAAGATCGCCGCCGACACGGTGGTCATCGCCGAAACGAACAGGTAGCGGATGATGTCCAGCAGCGCCGGCAGGCAGATCGGCATGGTCACCCGCAGGAAGTGCCTGTACAGCGGCGCCTTCAGCGACAGCGCGGCGGCCTCGAACTCGCCGTCGAGCTGGCGCAGGGCGGTGGTCGCGGTCATCTGCGCGGTGGTCAGGTAGTGGGCGATGGTGCACACCACCAGCAGCCCCATGCCGCCGTAGAACACATGCAGCGGGTTACCGTTCAGGTTGAAGAAGAATACGTAGCCCAGGCCCAGCACCAGGCCCGGCACGGCCATGGGGATGAAGCTGAGCAGGCGCAGCGCCTGGTTGAGCAGGCGTTGGCCCTGGGTCTTCTCCATCAGGTTGGCGCCGGTGAAGATCACGATGCTGCCGATCAGCGCGGTGCCGATGGCCATGGTCACGCTGTTGCGGTAGGCCAGCCAGCCACCACCGGCGGTGTCCTCGAACATGTAGTGACGCAGCGACAACGACAGGTTGTAGGGCCAGAACGTGACCAGCGACGAATACACCGCCATGCCGATCACCAACAGCAATGCCGCGCACACCAGCAGCACGATCGCCAGGAAGCAGGCATCACGGCCCCGCGACGGCTTGGGCTCGAACACCTGGGCACGGCCGCTCATGGCCTCGCCCTGGCGCCGACGTAGCCAGGCATCGACGGTAAAGCTGAACAGCGCCGGCAACAGCAGCACCATGCCGATCAGCGCGCCGCGGCCGAACTGCTGCTGGCCGACCACCGCCTTGTAGGCTTCCAGCGCCAGCACCTGATAGTCGCCGCCGACCACGACCGGTACACCGAAGTCGGTGACGGTCAGGGTAAATACCAGGCAGAACGCCGCGAATACTGCCTGGCGAGTGGCCGGCCAGGTGATGCTGGTGAACGCTCGCCAAGGGCCGGCACCCATGCTGGACGCTGCGTCGAACAGGCGTGCATCGGCCAGCGATAGCGCCGACAGCAGGATCATCAGGGCATGCGGGAAGGTGTAGATGGCCTCGCCCAGCACAATGCCCCAGAAGCCATAGATGTTGTCGCTGAGCAACCCGCGCAGCAGCCCCTGGTTACCGAACAGGTAGACCAGGGCGATGGCCGGCAGCATTGACGGCGCCAGCAGCGGCAGCAACGAAATCCCCCGCCACAGGCCTTTGCCCGGAATCAGCGTGCGTTGCAGGGCATAGGCGAACAGGTAGGCCAGCGGCACCACGATGGCTGCCACCGTGAAGGCCACCGACAGGCTGTTGCCCAGCAGCCAGTGGAAGTTTTCACTGGCGAACAGTTCGCGGGCCGCCAGCAGGCCGCCACCCTGGCCCGCTTCTGCGCTGAAGCCGCGCCAGAAGATCGCCAGCAGCGGCATCAGCACCGCCAGCACCAGAAGGATCAGCAGCAGGCTCTTGCCGCCGACGACGAACAACCGGTCGCCCAGGGCGACGCCAGCACGCGGCGTGGCCTTGGCCTGGCTCAGCGGCAGGGACATTGGCGCGGCCATCTCAGGCAAACACCTGCAGGCTCTGCGGCGGCAGCGCCACCCAGATGTCCTGCGAGCCCAGCCGCGGCATGGCCTCGGGAGCCAGTTCCGCCAGCAGTGCATGGCCAGGCAGCGCCTTGAGCTCGAAGCTCATGCGGCAGCGGTTACCGAGGAAGGTGATTTCACGAACCATGGCCGGGAACAGGTTTTCTTCGTGCACCGCCGGGTTGACCGTGATCGCCTCCGGGCGGCAGAACAGCCGACCGCTGCTGGGTCGGGCCGAACCTGGTGCCAGACGCATGTTCATGCCACCGACCTGGGCATGGCTGTCACTGCTGCGCTGGAACGGCAACCAGTTGCCCTGGCCGACGAACTCGGCAACGAACGGCGTGGCCGGCTGGTCGTAGATTTCCTGCGGGGTGGCGTATTGCTCGACCTGGCCGTTGTTCATCACCGCAATGCGGTCGGCCATCAGCATGGCCTCGTCCTGGTTGTGGGTGACCATCAGCGTGGTGATACCCAGCTGGCGCTGCAGTTGGCGCAGTTCGGTGCACAGGTGCTCGCGCACCCGGGCATCCAGCGCCGACATCGGCTCGTCCAGCAGCAGCAACGACGGCGATGGTGCCAGCGCGCGGGCCAGGGCCACACGCTGCTGCTGGCCACCGGAAAGCTGACCGGGGTATTTCTTCTCGCTGCCGGCCAGGCCCACCAGTTCGAGCATTTCGGTCACTCGCTGGCGGGCCTGTTCACGGCCGCTGCCAGTCAGGCCATAGGCGATGTTGGCTTCGACAGTAAGGTTGGGGAACAGCGCGTAGGACTGGAACAGGATGCCGTAGTCACGGGCCTGGGGTGGCAGCTCGGAGATATCACGCTCGCCGATGTACAACGTACCGCGGTCCTGGCGCTCCAGGCCGGCGATGCAGCGCAGCAATGTGGTCTTGCCGCAGCCGGAAGGCCCGAGCAGGCACACCAGTTCGCCGGCGGCGATGTCCAGCGAGACATCGTTCAGCGCCGTGAAGGCGCCGAAGCGCTTGTGGATGTTGCGCACTTTCATCTGTGCGCCGGGGGTGGTGTGGTTCATGGCAGGGCCTCATCGAAGAGATGAGGGCCATGCTAGGAAGGCTGTGCGAAGGTTCTGTGGCTTTAGGGCAAAAGCCAGTGATAGTGGTATAGGCAGATTTTGTAGTGGTCTTTGCGGGCCTCTTCGCGGGTAAACCCGCTCCCACAGGAATCTCGCCGCATCTGAAGGCTGTGCAGTACCTGTGGGAGCGGGTTTACCCGCGAAGAAGCCAACACAGGTCTAGAACTATGAACCGGCCACTTCCTGCGCCACCCCAAGGAAGGCCGCCGGCAACCGGGCCTGGCGCCGCTCCTTCAGGCAATACAGGTACTCATGCATCACCGGCGCGTTCTCCAGCGTCAGCACCCGCAACTCAGGGTTGTGCGGCACCTCGTGCCGGGCAATCACGCTGATGCCGATATTGCGCAGCACCGCCTCGCGGATCGATTCGCGGCTGCCAATCTCCAGCAACGCCCCGGCCTTCACCCCGGCCTCTTGCATCATCTGCTCGGTCAGCTTGCGTGTGGTCGAGCCCTTCTCGCGCATCAGCAGGCAATGCCCGGCCACCACGTCAATGGACACCGCCTGGCGGTGTGCCAACGGGTGGTTGCGATGCACCGCCACCACCAACGGGTCAGTCCCCAGCACCCGCCGCACCAGCCGAGCATCTTCCAGCAGTTGCGACGAAGCGGCGATATCCACCCGGTAGTCCTCGAGCATCTCCAGCACCTGCTGCGAGTTGCCGATTTCCACCGCCACCTCCACCTGCGGCAGGCGTTCACGGTAGATCTTCACCAGGTCGAGGATGTAGTAAGGCGCCGTGGCCGCGATGCGCAAGCTGCCCTGGGCCTGGCCGCTGTTGCGCAGCTCGAACTCGATGTCGGCCTCCTGCTGCAGCAGTGCCTTGACCATCGGCAGCAGGCGCACGCCCTCCTCGCTCAGCACCAGGCGCCGCCCGCCGCGGTAGAACAGCTCCACCGCGTACTGGCTCTCCAGGTTGCGAATCTGCGTGGTCACCGTGGGCTGGCTGAGGCCGAGCTTCTTCGCCGCCAGGGTGATGCTGCCCAGGCGGGCCACCATGTAGAAGGCTTTCAGCTCCGAACTCAGCATGCACGTCCTCTATCTGCGCAACAGGCGCAAGCCGTTGAACACCACCAGCAGGCTCACGCCCATGTCGGCGAACACCGCCATCCACATGGTGGCCATGCCGGCAAAGGTGATCGCCAGGAATATCGCCTTGATGCCCAACGCCAGAACGATGTTCTGCATGAGGATCGCCGCACTTTGGCGCGACAGCCTGACGAAGGCCGGGATTTTCCGCAAGTCGTCGTCCATCAGCGCCACATCGGCGGTCTCGATGGCGGTGTCGGTACCGGCCGCCGCCATGGCAAAACCGATCTCGGCACGAGCCAGCGCCGGGGCGTCGTTGATACCGTCACCGACCATGCCCACCCGATGGCCCTGGGCGTACAGGGTTTCGATGCTCTTGAGCTTGTCGGCAGGCAGCAGGTTGCCTTCGGCACGGTCGATACCCACCACGGTGGCGATGGCCTGGGCGGTATGCGGATTGTCACCGGTCAGCATGACAGTCTTGATGCCCAGCTCGTGCAGCTCGGCGATGGCCTGGCGACTGCTTTCCTTGACCGTGTCGGCCACCGCGAACAGCGCCAACGGGCCGGAGCGGTCGAGCAGCAGCACCACGGTCTTGCCCTGGCGCTCCAGCGCATCCAGCTGGGCCTCGAGCTCGGGCGAGCACAGCCCCAGCTCCTCGACCAGACGGTGGTTACCCAAGTGGTAAACCTCACCCGCGATGGTACCGCGCACACCGCGCCCGGCCAGGGCGGCGAAGTCATCAACCTCGCTCAAGGCCAGGCCTTGCTCCTTGCCGAACTGGGCAATGGCGCGGGAGACCGGGTGGTCGGAACGCTCGCCCAGGCTGGCGGCCAGGGCTTGCGCGCGGCCTTCGAACAGCGGCTCCAGTATCTTGGCATCGGTTTGCACCGGCTTGCCGTGGGTGATGGTGCCGGTCTTGTCCAGGGCCAGGAAGTCCAGCTGGCGCCCGCCTTCCAGGTACACGCCACCCTTGATCAGGATGCCCTTGCGCGCGGCGGCAGCCAGGCCGCTGACGATGGTCACCGGGGTCGAGATCACCAGGGCGCATGGGCAGGCCACCACCAGCAGCACCAGGGCGCGATAGACCCAGTCGAACCAGGCACCGGCCATGAACAGCGGCGGTATCACCGCAACGGCCAGGGCAATGGCAAACACCACTGGGGTGTAGATGCGCGAGAAGCGGTCGACGAAACGCTGGGTAGGCGCCCGCGCGCCTTGCGCTTCCTCGACGGCCTTGATGATCCGCGCCAGAGTCGATTGCCCGGCAGCGGCGGTAACGCGGAACTCCAGCGCCCCTGCCTGGTTGATGGTGCCGGCGAACAACTTGTCGCCCACGGCCTTTTCCACAGGCAGGCTTTCGCCGGTGATCGGCGCCTGATCGACAGTGGATTGCCCGCTGGTCACTTCACCGTCCAGGCCAATGCGTTCGCCGGGGCGCACCCGCACCAGGGCCCCGATGGCCACCTCCCGCACCTCCACTTCCCGCCATTGGCCATCGGCCTGGCGCACGGTGGCCATGTCCGGGGTGAGCTGCATCAGGCCGCCAATGGCGTTGCGCGCGCGGTCCAGCGAGCGGGCTTCGATCAGCTCGGCGACGGTGAACAGCACCATCACCATGGCCGCTTCCGGCCACTGGCCAATCAGCACCGCGCCAGTCACGGCAATGCTCATCAGCGCGTTGATGTTGAGGTTGCGGTTTTTCAGGGCGATCCAGCCCTTCTTGTAGGTACCCAGGCCACAGCCGAGAATCGCTGCCAGCGCCAGCGCCGCCACCACCCACTCCGGGGCCAGCGCGGCAAAGTGCACGATTTCGGCGGCGATCGCGGCAATACCGGACAGCGCCAGCGGCCACCAGCGGGTCTTGGCCACTTGCGGTGCGCTGGCAGTGCTATCGTCTTCGGCGCCAAGCGGCTCGGCTTTCATGCCCAGGCTGTCGATGGCCTGCTCGATTTCAGCAGTGCCACCCAGAGTGTGGCGAACGCCAAGCACACGGTTGATCAGGTTGAATTCCAGCTGCTCGATACCGGCCAGCTTGCCCAGCTTGTCCTGGATCAGGGTCTGCTCGGTAGGGCAGTCCATGGCCTCGATGCGGAAACGGCTGAACTGGGCGTGGCTGCTGGCCTTTTCGCTCAGCTGGACCAACGCTGGCGCAGCAGCGCTGCCACAGCAGCTGTGGGCGTGGTGATCGTGCTTGTGTTCGTGGCTGACAGGCTGGTTCATGGGGTCATCCTTAATTTGAGCCTGTTGCCAAGTGAACACCCTGTAGCCACTATAAGGTCAAGCCACTTGCTGGAGAATTTCGTGATGAAGATCGGAGAACTGGCCAAAGCCACCGACTGCGCCGTGGAAACCATCCGCTACTACGAGCGTGAACAGCTGCTGCCGGAGCCGGCGCGAAGCGACGGCAACTACCGGCTGTACACCCAGGCCCACGTCGAGCGGCTGACGTTCATCCGCAACTGCCGCACCCTGGACATGACCCTGGATGAAATCCGCAGCCTGCTACGCCTGCGCGACAGCCCCGATGATTCGTGCGGCAGCGTCAATGCGCTGATCGACGAGCATATCGAGCATGTGCAGGCGCGGATCGATGGATTGGTGGCGTTGCAGGAGCAGTTGGTGGAGCTGCGGCGGCGCTGCAATGCGCAAGGGGCGGAGTGTGCGATCTTGCAGCAACTGGAGACGAACGGGGCGGTATCGGTGCCAGAAACCGAGCATTCGCATGTAGGGCGAAGCCACGGGCATTAAGCCAAAAGCTTCGCGGGTAAACCCGCTCCCACAGGTACTGCACAGGCCTGAGCTTTGTGCGGTCCCTGTGGGAGCGGGTGTACCCGCGAAGAGGCCGGTACAGGCAATAGAGATCTGTCACACCGCCATCGGCGCCGTCATCGGCGCATGGTGCTCATACCCTTCCAGCCAGAAATCGCTCGGCTCGATCTTCTCCAGCCACTCCGGCTCGTACTTGCCCGTCTCGGCAAACGCTGGCACGCGGTCGCTGATCACCAGCTTCGGCGCCTCCAGCGGCTCACGCTTGAGCTGCTCGTTGAGCATGTCCAGGTGGTTCTCATACACATGGGCATCGCCGATGAAGTAGGTGAACCAGCGCGGGGTGTAGCCGGTCAGGCGGCCGAACAGCGACAGCAGCGCCGCGCCTTCGGTGAGGTTGAACGGCGTACCCAGGCCCAGGTCGTTCGAGCGGATGTAGAGGGTCAGGGAAATTTCCCTGGTCTCAACGTTCGGGTGGAACTGGTACAGCAGGTGGCACGGCGGCAAGGCCATTTCGTCCAGCTGCGCACAGTTCCAGCCGTGGAACAGGATACGGCGGCTGCCCGGGTCGTTGGCGATGGTGTCCAGGCACTGGCGCACCTGGTCGATGGCCTTGTACAGGATGACGAACGCGACGCCGTCCTCCTCGTCCTGGGCGATGCGGCGGAAGCCCGCCTTTTCGGCCATTTCGATGGCCGCCGGATTGCTCAGCGGGATGCGCTTGTAGCCCGGCCACTGGCGCCATTGCACGCCGTAGATCTCGCCCAGGTCGTCATGGCCCTGGCGGAACGGGTTGGCCAGCCACTGGGCGTTTTCGTTGGCGTTCTGGTCCCAGACCTTGCAGCCCAGTTCGCGGAATTCACCGGCGTTCTTCACGCCACGCAGGAAACCGACCATTTCGCCGATCGCCGACTTGAACGCCAGTTTGCGCGTGGTAATGGCCGGGAAGCCCTTCTGCAAGTCGAAACGCAGCATGGCGCCCGGCAGGCTGATGGTGCGGATGCCGGTGCGGTTGCCCTGCAGCGTGCCGTTGTCGATGACGTCGCGGACCAGGTCCAGATACTGTTTCATGGCTTACCTGTAGCAAAAACGGCAGGGGGATCGCCCCTGCCGTGGGATTAATCAGGCGGGTTTCGCCGTAGGCTTGCGATTATAAGCCCACCAGATCAGGCCAAGGCCAGCCAGGATCATCGGCACGCACAGAATCTGACCCATGGTCAGCCAGCCCCAGGCCAGGTAGCCAAGCTGGGCATCCGGTACGCGGACGAATTCGACGATGAAGCGGAAGATGCCGTAGAACAGCGCGAACATGCCGGATACCGCCATGGTCGGCCGCGGCTTGCGCGAGAACGCCCAGAGGATCAGGAACAGCGCCACACCTTCGAGTGCGAACTGGTACAGCTGCGATGGGTGACGCGGCAGCTGCGCCGGGTCGCTGAACGGCGGGAAGACCATCGCCCATGGCACGTCGGTGGCCTTGCCCCACAGCTCGGCGTTGATGAAGTTGCCGATGCGCCCGGCCCCCAGGCCGATCGGCACCAGCGGGGCGACAAAGTCCATCAGCTCGAAGAACGACTTGTTGTTGCGCTTGCCGAACCACAGGGCCGCCAGCATCACGCCGATGAAACCGCCGTGGAACGACATGCCACCCTTCCACACCTCGAAGATCAGCGTCGGATTGGCCAGGTAGGCGTGCAGGTCGTAGAACAGCACGTAGCCCAGGCGACCACCGACGATCACACCCATCGACAGCCAGAACACCAGGTCGGAGAGCTTTTCGCGCGTCCAGGTTGGGTCGAAGCGGTTCAGCCGGCGCGAGGCGAGCAGCCAGGCACCGCCGATGCCGACCAGGTACATCAGGCCGTACCAATGGATTTTCAGCGGCCCGATGGCCACGGCCACGGGGTCTATCTGCGGGTAAGGCAGCATGGAACTTCCTCTCGATTCAAATCAAAAAGCTGAGGCCGACACAGAACAGCAGGGCTGCGAACAGGCGTTTCAACAAACGTGGCGACAGCTTGTGCGCCAGGCGCGCGCCGAAGCGGGCGAAAAACATGCTGGTCACGGCAATGCCGAGCAGCGCCGGCAAGTACACGTAGCCCAGGCTGTGGGCCGGCAGGTGCTCTTCGTGCCAACCCAGCAGCATGAAACTCAGGGCACTGGCCAAGGCAATGGGCAGGCCACAGGCCGAAGACGTGGCCACTGCCTGCTGCATGGGCAGGCTGCGCCAGGTCAGGAACGGCACGGTCAGCGAACCGCCGCCGATGCCGAAAATGGCCGAAGCCCAGCCGATCACCCCACCTGCACCGATCAGCGCGGGCTTGCCGGGGATGCCACGACTGGCCTTGGGCTTGAGGTCCAGGGCCATCTGCGCGGCGATGACCAGGGCGAACACACCGATGATCTTTTGCAGCAGCGGCCCCTGAATCAGCGAGGCGGTCTTGGCGCCGACACCGGCCCCAAGGAGGATGCCGAGGGTCATCCAGGCGAAGATCGGCCATTGCACCGCGCCCTTGCGATGGTGCTCGAGCACGGCGTTGATCGAGGTGAAGACGATGGTTGCCAGCGACGTACCGACAGCCAGGTGGGTCAGCACCGAGGCATCGAAACCCTGCAAGGTGAAGCTGAACACCAGCACCGGCACGATGATGATACCGCCGCCCACGCCGAACAGCCCGGCCAGCACACCGGCGCAGGCGCCCAACAGCAGATAGAGCACGAATTCCATTCGTCTTCCCCAAGAAATCAATCCGGCATGGTAACGGAAGCCGGGCTCACGGCTCTAGTGAACTGTGTGTCAGGTTGGAAGTGCCCCATCGGAGTGGGTACATTGGGAAAAAACCGGAGGCCCTACCGATGTGCCTGATCGTATTCGCCTGGCGACCGGGGCACGCCCTGCCGCTGATCGTGGCGGCCAACCGCGATGAGTTCTATGCCCGCCCCACCCAAGCCCTGGCGGCCTGGGAGGATGCTCCCGGGGTATATGCCGGGCGGGACCTGGAGGCAGGCGGCACCTGGCTGGGCGTCGGTCCGCAGGGGCGGTTCGCGGCGCTGACCAATATTCGCGACCCGGCGCAAGCTTTGGGGCCGCGCTCGCGGGGCGAGCTGGTGGCGGCGTATCTGCAGGGGGAGTTGGGGGTCGAGGCCTATCTGGACCAGGTGGCCAGCCGCAGCAGGCAATATTCAGGGTTCAACCTGCTAGTGGGCGATGGACGGCAGCTGGGCTATCTGCATGCCCGAGACGCGGCGCCGCGCTTGCTGGAGGCTGGGGTTTACGGGCTTTCCAATGCCGGGCTGGATACGCCTTGGCCGAAGCTGGTGAAGGCACGCAGTGGGCTGGAAGGGTTACTGGAAACGCCAGAGCCACAGCGCTTGCTGGCATTGCTGGCCGATGCCGAACCTGCGCCGGAGGGCGAGTTGCCGGAGACGGGCGTGGGGTTGGCGACCGAGAAGCTGCTGTCGAGCGTGTTCATTGCCAGCCAGAACTACGGGACGCGGGCGAGCACGGTGCTGATTGTGGATGATCAGGGGAAAAGGCTGCTTATTGAGCGCAGTTTCGGGCCATTTGGCGGGCACTTGGGGGAAGTTGAGCTTTCGGTCTGAGCACTGTGCTGGCCTTTGTGGGAGCGGGCGAGCCCGCGAACACCGGCGAAGCCGGTGCCATACACCGAGTCGCCTGCTTCGCGGGCACGCCCGCTCCCACAAGCCCGCTCCCACAAACCCGCGAAGAGGCCGGAACAGGCACCCCACATTCAGAGGGTCTTATTGGCCCCAGGCCCGATCATCCGCGCCAACCCAAGGTTTTTCAGGGCCAGTTGCAGCGAGCTGTGGATAACCTGCGGGTTGTCATGGCTCAGGGCCTCAGTCAGCAATTCCTTGGCCTTGCCCAGGTTGATCTGACGCAGCATCCACTTCACCTTCGGCAGGTTGGTGGCGTTCATCGACAGACTGTCGAAGCCCATGGCCATCAACAGGATCGCCGCTGCCGGGTCACCGGCCATCTCACCACAGATACTCACCGGCTTGCCTTCGCCATGGGCGTCGCGCACCACCGTGTTCAGCGCCTGCAACACCGCCGGGTGCAGGTAGTCGTACAGGTCGGCGACCCGCGGGTTGTTGCGGTCCACCGCCAGCAGGTACTGGGTCAGGTCGTTGGAACCGACCGACAGGAAGTCCACCTGCCGCGCCAGCTCCTTAGTCTGGTACACCGCCGCAGGAATTTCCACCATCACGCCAACCGGTGGCATCGGCACATCGGTGCCTTCGTCACGCACCTCGCCCCAGGCGCGGTGGATCAGGTGCAGCGCCTCTTCCAGCTCATGGATACCGGAAATCATCGGCAGCAGGATACGCAGGTTGTTCAGCCCCTCGCTGGCCTTGAGCATGGCGCGGGTCTGCACCAGGAAGATTTCCGGGTGGTCGAGGGTGACGCGAATGCCGCGCCAGCCGAGGAACGGGTTTTCTTCCTTGATCGGGAAGTACGACAGCGACTTGTCGCCACCGATGTCGAGGGTACGCATGGTCACCGGCAGCGGGTGAAAGGCCGCCAGCTGCTCGCGGTAAATGGCCAGCTGCTCTTTCTCGCTGGGGAAGCGCTGGTTGATCATGAACGGCACTTCGGTGCGGTACAGCCCCACCCCTTCGGCGCCGCGCTGCTGGGCACGGGCCACATCGGCGAGCAGGCCGGTGTTGACCCATAGCGGCATGCGGTGGCCGTCCGGGGTAACGCACGGCAGTTCGCGCAGGGCATCCAGGCCCTGGGCCAGCTGGCGCTCCTCCTCGACCACGTCGCTGTACTGCTTGCGCAGCACTTCGCTGGGGTTGGTGAACACCTCGCCCTTGTAGCCGTCGACGATCATCTCGATGCCGTCGACCTTGGAATAAGGCAGATCGACCAGGCCCATCACCGTGGGGATGCCCATGGCGCGAGCCAGGATGGCGACGTGGGAGTTGCCCGAGCCCAGTACCGAGACCAGGCCGACCAGCTTGCCTTCCGGCACTTCGCCGAGCATCGCCGGGGTCAGCTCTTCACTGACCAGGATGGTGTTGTCGGCATACACCAGCGACTGCGCGCGGGCTTCCTGCAGGTAGGCCAGCAGGCGCCGGCCCAGGTCCTTGACGTCGGAGGCGCGCTCGCGCAGGTAGTCATCGTCCATCAGCTCGAAGCGGTTGACGTGCTCGCCCACCACCTGACGCAGTGCGCCCTGGGCCCACTGGCCGGTCTTGATGACTTCGGTCACCTCACCGCCCAGAGCCGCGTCTTCGAGCATCATCAGGTACACATCGAACAGTGCACGCTCCTCCGGGCGCAGCTGGGTGGCCAGCTTGGCCGACAGCTTGCGCATATCGTCGCGCACACCTTCGAGGGCGTTCTGGAACAGCTTCAGTTCGGCGTCGATGTCATCGACGGTCTTGTCCGGCACCACTTCCAGATCGGCTGGCGGCAGCATCACCACTGCGCGCCCCACGGCGGCGCCAGGCGAGCCCGGTACGCCGACGAAGCGCGCTTCCTGAATACCCTTGCCCTGGCGGCCCAGGCCACGGATCGAGCCAGTAGCCTCGGCGTGGGCGATAACCCCGGCGAGCTGGGCGCTCATGGTGACCAGGAAGGCTTCTTCGCCCTCGTCGAACTGGCGGCGCTCCTTTTGCTGGATGACCAATACCCCAACCACGCGGCGGTGGTGGATAATCGGTGCACCGAGGAAGGAGGCGAATTTTTCCTCGCCGGTCTCGGCAAAGTAGCGGTAACGCGGGTGGTCGGCAGCGTTTTCCAGGTTCAGCGGCTCTTCCCGGGTACCGACCAGGCCGACCAGGCCTTCGTTGGGGGCCATGCTGACCTTGCCGATGGAACGCTTGTTCAGGCCTTCGGTGGCCATCAGCACGAAGCGGTTGGTTTCCGGGTCGAGCAGGTAGACCGAGCAGACCTGGCTGCCCATGGCCTCCTTGACACGCAAGACAATGATCCCCAACGCCGACTTGAGATCTTTGGCGGAGTTTACTTCCTGGACGATCTTGCGCAGCGTATTGAGCATGGCTCGGGGTCGAACTCCGTCGTCAGTCGCGCGTCAGCAGACGCGGTGCTAGCTCTTTCAGGGCGCGTCGGTAGACCTCGCGCTTGAATGTCACAACCTGGCCCAGCGGGTACCAATAGCTGACCCAACGCCAGCCGTCGAATTCCGGCTTGCCGGTCAGGTCCATCCGCACCCGTTGTTCGTTGCTGACCAGACGCAGCAGGAACCATTTCTGCTTCTGGCCGATGCACAGCGGCTGGCTATGCGTACGCACCAGTCGCTGGGGTAAACGATAACGCAACCAGCCACGGGTGCAGGCAAGAATTTCCACATCATCGCGTTCAAGGCCAACTTCTTCGTTCAGCTCGCGGTACAGGGCATCTTCCGGCGTCTCGTCAGGGTTGATGCCACCCTGGGGAAACTGCCAGGCATCCTGGTTGATCCGTCGAGCCCATAGCACCTGCCCGGCATCATTCGTGAGAATGATCCCGACATTGGGGCGAAAACCATCCGGGTCGATCACGGCAGCAACCTCGCAAACGCATGTCACCGCATTGTTCCACAAAGCTTGCGAGCGCAGCAACGCGCCCGCCAAGCTTATGTGCAGCAGCGTGAAAACTCCGTATTCTGCGGACCTACCCTGTGGCTTATGCGAGTGACCGCGATGCGCCTGGCTTTATTCGACCTGGACAATACCCTCCTCGGTGGCGACAGCGACCATGCCTGGGGTGACTACCTTTGCCAGCGCGGCATCCTCGACCCGGTTGCCTACAAGCGACGCAACGATGGCTTCTATCAGGAATACCTGAATGGGACCCTGGACCTGCAGGCCTACCTGGCCTTTTCCATGGAAATCCTTGCGGCAACACCAGTATCCCAGCTCGACGAATGGCACCATGATTTCATGCGCGACTGCATCGAGCCGATCATCCTGCCAAAGGCGCTTAGCTTGCTGCAGCAGCACCGCGAGGCCGGCGACCAGCTGGTGATCATCACCGCCACCAACCGCTTCGTCACCGCACCGATTGCCCGGCGCCTGGGGGTTCGCGTGTTGCTGGCGACCGAATGCGAAACGCGTGATGGCCGCTATACCGGACGTAGTACCGATATACCGTGTTTCCGTGAAAGCAAGGTGACGCGGCTGGAGCGCTGGATGCTGGAGAACGGCTTCGACCTTGAGGACAGCTATTTCTATAGCGACTCGATGAACGATTTGCCGCTGTTGCAGCGGGTGGCGCATGCGGTGGCGGTGGACCCCGACCCGAAGCTGCGGACGGAGGCCGAGATGCGTGGGTGGCCGGTGGTTTCGCTGCGGGATTGAGGTTTTCCTGTGCCGGCCTCTTCGCGGGTAAACCCGCTCCCACAGGTACTGCACAGCGCTCAAGCCTTGCTCAGACCCTGTAGGAGCGGGTTTACCCGCGAAGAGGCCAGCACATACAGCACAAAGCTGTCAGACCGGCTTGGCTCCCATCAGCCCGGCGATGGACAGGAAGCAAACCCCACTGAACACCGCCAGTGCCAGGGTAAAGCGCAACCCCACCACCTCGGCCTTGCGCAGCCGGTTCAACCGCACCAGCAGCCACCACACGGCAAACGCGCCCAGCGTATAGATGACGCTGGACGCCAGCACCCAGGCCTGCCCCAGCGGCCAGCCCACCAGGTGCACCAGCCACCAGCCGGTTAACGGCATGCTCACCAGGCACAGGCCCATCACCAGCCAGACGAACACCAGCGGCCGACGCAGCAGCTTGGCGAAAGCCTCGGCATCGCCCTGGCGGCGGGCGCGCACGGTCCAGAGCGCCAGGCCCAGAGCACCCAGCAGCAGGAGCGCAGTGGCGATGATGTGCAGGGTCTTGAGGGTGGTCAGGTGTTCCATGTCTCGGTTGTCCTTAAGCAGGCCATTTTGTGCAGGCTTCTTCGCCGGCTTGCCTGCTCCCACAGGGATATCACAGGCCCTGAAGCCTGCGCAGTACCTGTGGGAGCGGGCAAGCCCGCGAAAGGGCCGTCAGCCCCAGCTTAGCCGCTCAGCCCAGGAACAGCTTGTAAGCCGGGTTGTCGGTTTCGTCCCAGTACGGGTAGCCGATCTTGGCCAGCGCCGCCGGCACCAGGTGGCGCTCGTCCTCCGGCACCTGCAACCCCGCCACCACGCGCCCGTCAGCGGCGCCATGGTTGCGGTAATGGAACATCGAAATGTTCCAGCGCCCGCCCAGCTTGTTGAGGAAGTTGAACAGCGCCCCCGGCCGCTCGGGGAACTCGAAACGCAGCACCATCTCGTCACTGGCGCCGGCCGAATGACCACCAACCATATGGCGAATATGCAGCTTGGCCAGCTCGTTGTCGGTCAGGTCGGTAACCGGGAAGCCCTGCTCGGTCAGTTGCTGTACCAGCGCCGCACGCGGGTCGTTTTCCGGGTGGGTCTGCACGCCGACGAAGATATGCGCCTCGTCGGAGGTGTGCTTGCGGTAGTTGAATTCGGTGATCTGGCGCTTGCCGATAGCCTCGCAGAAGGCCTTGAAGCTGCCCGGGCGCTCGGGAATGGTAACGGCGATGATCGCTTCGCGCTTTTCACCCAGCTCGGCACGCTCGGCCACATGGCGCAGGCGGTCGAAGTTGACGTTGGCACCGGAGTCGATGGCCACCAGGGTCTGCCCGGTCACGCCGTACAACTCGACGTACTTCTTGATGCCCGCCACGCCCAAGGCACCGGCAGGTTCGGTGATCGAGCGGGTATCATCGTAGATATCCTTGATAGCCGCGCAGATTTCGTCGGTACTGACGGTGACCACTTCATCCACATGATGGCGGCAGATGTCGAAGGTGTGCTGGCCGATCTGCGCCACCGCCACACCGTCGGCGAACAGCCCGACCTGCGGCAGCACCACGCGCTCGCCGGCCGCCATGGCCGCCTGCAGGCAGTTGGAGTCGTCCGGCTCGACACCAATCACCTTGATTTCCGGGCGCAGGTATTTCACGTAGGCAGCAATGCCGGCGATCAGGCCACCGCCACCCACCGGCACGAAGATCGCGTCCAGCTGGCCTGGGTGCTGGCGCAGGATCTCCATGGCCACGGTGCCCTGCCCGGCGATAGTGTGCGGGTCGTCGTAGGGGTGCACGTAGACGAAGCCCTTTTCATCGACCAGTTTCAGCGAATAGGCCAGCGCCTCGGGGAACGAGTCGCCATGCAGGACCACCTTGCCGCCCCGCGAACGCACGCCTTCGACCTTGATTTCCGGGGTGGTCTTGGGCATCACGATAGTGGCTTTGATACCCATCTCGCGCGCAGCCAGGGCCAAGCCCTGGGCGTGGTTGCCGGCCGAGGCGGTGACCACGCCACGGGCCAGTTCTTCCGGGGTCAGTTGGGCCAGCTTGTTGTAGGCCCCGCGGATCTTGAACGAGAACACCGGCTGCAGGTCTTCGCGCTTGAGCAGAATCTGGTTGCCCAGGCGCTTGCTCAGCTGCCCGGCGCTCTGCAGCGGGGTTTCGACCGCGACGTCGTAGACGCGCGAGGTGAGGATCTTCTTGACGTACTGTTCGAGCATCGGGAATGCATCACTGGGCCGCGGGACAAGGGCTGGGAGTCTACCCCAGCGCTACGTCGGGCGACCACAGCAAAGCCGCCCGAGCCGTTATACTAGGCTCTTTTCGAAACCGCCCTGCCCCTCTCGGAGCCCGCATGACCCAGGACCAACTCAAACAGGCCGTCGCCCAGGCCGCTGTCGACTTCATTCTGCCCAAGCTGGATGAAAAGAGCGTCGTCGGCGTCGGCACCGGTTCGACCGCCAACTTCTTCATCGACGCCCTGGCTCAGCACAAGACCGCCTTCGACGGCGCGGTCGCCAGCTCCGAAGCCACTGCCCAGCGTCTGAAGGGCCATGGCATCCCGGTCTACGAGCTGAACAGCGTCAGCGAACTGGAGTTCTACGTGGACGGCGCCGACGAGAGCGACGCGCACCTGAACCTGATCAAAGGCGGCGGCGCAGCCCTGACCCGCGAGAAGATCGTCGCCGCCGTGGCCAAGACCTTCATCTGCATCGCCGATGCCAGCAAGCTGGTACCGGTGCTGGGCGCGTTCCCGCTGCCGGTCGAAGTGATCCCGATGGCCCGCAGCCACGTGGCGCGCCAGCTGGTCAAATTGGGCGGTGACCCGGTGTACCGTGAGGGCGTGGTTACCGACAACGGCAACGTGATCCTCGATGTGCACAACCTGCAGATCACCAACCCGGTGGAGCTGGAAGCGCAGATCAATGCCATTGTTGGCGTGGTGACCAACGGCCTGTTCGCGGCACGGCCGGCGGATTTGCTGCTGCTGGGTACCTCTGAGGGCGTGAAAAGCCTGAAGGCTGAGTAACCTTCTTCGCGGGCGCGCCCGCTCCCACAGGTATTGCACAGGGTCCGAAACCTGTGGCGTACCTGTGGGAGCGGGCATGCCCGCGAATAGGCTCTCACAGGCACTCACTCCGCTGGCTGTTTGAACACATAGAACAAGTTCGGCTCACTGACCAGATAGATGGTCCCCGCCTCATCCATCGCAATCCCCTCCGCCTGCGGCACCGTCGCCTGCAACCCCTGGAACCCCTTGCGTAACGACAAGGTACTCAGCGGCCGGCCTTCCACATCCAGCTCCAGCACCAGCCGCGACTCGTCCGACAGTGCCAGCAGGTGCCCGCTGCGCTCATCGAACTGCAAGCTCGACAGGTCCCGCACGAACAGCCGCTAATCGCGCTTGCGGTCCTGCACCACATGCACCGCATAGGGCTGCTCAGGATTGTCGTGCGGGAAGCCATGCACCTCGTAGATCAGCATTGGGTCACGCTCCTTGGCCACGAACAGGCGCTTGCCCGCCGAATCATAGGCCAGCCCCTCGAAGCCCTTGTTGCCATTCAGGCCAATGCCCAGGGTCAGCTGCTCGGCATCGCCGGCATCGAGGAACATCGTGTCGTCCTCCAGGCGCACGCGAATCAGCCGCTGCTGACGCTCGTCGGTGATCACATAGCTGTTGGGCCCGACGTACTCCACGGCTTCCGGGTCGCCGAAGCCGGTCAGCGGCACTCGGCGCAGGATGCGCCCGTCCAGCGACAGCTCGATCAGCTCCGAGCGTGCATTGGTTACGGTAAACAGAGTCTTGCGGTCGGGGTCGTAGGTCAGCGCCGAGATGTCGTCATCCAGCCCCTCGATCGGCTGCGCCTCCACCAACACCCGGTAACGGTCCAGGCCGATGCTTTGCTCGGCTGGCTGCCACCAGGCCTTGAGGTTGAACCAGCCACGCTCGAACAGGCGAAACTCCTGCCCGGCCAAGCCGAGCAGGATCAGGCCGATAACGACCAGAACAGGGAACGGACGAACAAAACGGCGCATGAGGGAAGACTCGACACAGGGGTGACGAATCTAATCACGAACAACTGAAGTAAAGCTTAATGCCAGCATCCGAAAAGTCGGATGTTTGGGTCAGTTTTTGCTGAAGCGATAGAACAGTGCCGGCTCGCTGACCATGTACAGGTTGCCCTTGTCGTCCATGGCCACCCCTTCGGCACGCGGGATGGTGTGCTGCAGGCCGTTGAAACCGCCGAGCAGGGTCATGAAACTGACTTGCTGGCCCTGCTCGTCCAGTTCCAGAAGCATGTTGGAGTCGGACGACAGCACCAACAAGTGGCCGGTACGCGGATCCACGCCAAGCGCCGAGAGGTTGCGCAGGTCCAGTTCATCACTGGGCAAAAGCTGTTTTTCACCCGTGAGCGGGCTGCGACCGTCGGTTTTCCAGGTATACAGCCGGGGCGGGCGCTCCTCGCCGATTACCAGGCGCTGGCGCAGCGGGTCCCAGGCCACCGCCTCGAAGCCCTTGTTGCTCTTCACCGACGGGCCCAGGTCGTGGTTCTGGAAATCATCATGGTTCAACGAGGTGGTTTGCGCATCCACCTTGACCACGGTCAGGTCGTGCAGGCGCTCATCGGTGATTGCCAGGTAGCCGTCTTCCAGTACGGCGACGCCTTCCGGGTTGTTCCAGCCGTTGAGGGGGATCTTGCGCAGTACATCGCCATTGAGGCTCAGTTCGACCAGGATCGGGTTCTTGCCCATGACTGCGAACAGGGTGCGGGTACGCGGGTTGAAGGCAACGTCCGAAGCCTCATCGTCGTCCATGCCCGGCAACGGTTTGGCATCGATGTCGACCTGGTAGTCCGGCAGCCATACGCTTTCGCTGCGTTCGGCGGTGCTTTCGAAGCTTTCCTTGACCCACAGCGCGCCGCGGTCATCCCAGTGCATGGCCACGGCCACGCCATAGCCGATTACCGCCGCCGCGGCCAGGCCGAAGGGCCAGCGCAGGAAGAAACGACGCTTGGGGGTTGCCGGGGCGCTGGAGGGAGATGGCATGCGGGGGTCCTGGGGAAATGGGCGTAGATTCGCGCATTATCCGGATCAGGTGTGAAAAATCGGTAAACAGGACCGGCCTCTTCGCGGGTAAACCCGCTCCCACAGGCATAGCGTCGCCCTTGAGGGTTGCGCAGTACCTGTGGGAGCGGGTTTACCCGCGAAGAAGGCGACGCGGTCTCGAGTCAGAGCACCCGGCTTTCGAAGCGGCTCACACCCGGCAACTCCAGCACCAATTCGTCACCGACATTGAACGGCCCCACACCCGCCGGGGTACCGGTAAGGATCACATCCCCCGCCTGCAGCGAGAAATGCGCGGCCATGTGCTGGATCATCGGCACGATCGGGTTGAGCATCATCGCGCTGTTACCATCTTGGCGAACTTCGCCGTTGACTGTCAGGCGCACCGGGATGTCGGTCACATCCTCGAAGCTGGCGGCCGACACGAACGGCGGCAGTACGCAGGCGCCATCGAAGCACTTGGCCAGCTCCCAGGGCAGGCCCTTCTCTTTCAGCTTGGCCTGCACGTCACGCAGGGTAAGGTCCAGCGCCGGTGCGTAGCCGGAAATGGCGTCCAGCACCTCTTCCTCGCTCGGGTGAGTCGACAGCGGCTTGCCGAGCAGCACGGCAATTTCCGCCTCATAGTGCACCGAGCCACGTTCCGTCGGAATCTTGAAGCCACCCTCGGCTGGTACCACGCAGCTGCCCGGCTTGATGAACAGCAGCGGTTCGGTGGGGATCGGATTGTCCAGCTCCTTGGCATGCTCGGCATAGTTACGGCCGATGCACACCACCTTGCCCAGCGGGAAGTGAATGCGTGTGCCGTCTACGTACTGATGCTGGTAACTCATGGCCGACTCCTCTGGATACTGCTTTCTATTCAGGTGCGAAGATCTTACCCGGATTCATGATGCCGTTAGGGTCGAACACGGCCTTTATTGCCTTCATGCAGGCAATTTCTTCGGGCGAGCGGCTGTAGCCCAGGTAGTCACGCTTGGTCATGCCCACACCATGCTCGGCGGAGATCGAGCCGTTGTAGCGCTCGACGATCTCGAACACCCACTTGTTGACCTTGGTGCACGAGGCGAAGAAGTCGTCCTTGCTCATGTGCTCGGGCTTGAGGATGTTCAGGTGCAGGTTGCCGTCGCCGATGTGGCCGTACCACACCACTTCGTAATCCGGGTAATGTTCGGCGACGATGGCATCTATATCGCGCAGGAACGCTGGCACTTTCGACACCGTGACAGAAATGTCGTTCTTGTACGGGGTCCAGTGCGAGATTGTTTCCGACAGGTACTCGCGCAGTTTCCACAAGTTTTTCAGCTGGGTCTCGCTCTGGCTCATCACCCCGTCCAGCACCCAGCCTTGTTCGACGCAGTGCTCGAAGGTGGCCAGCGCTTCGTTGGCCACCTCCTCGGTGCTGGCCTCGAACTCCAGCAGCGCGTAGAACGGGCAGTCGGACTCGAACGGCGCCGGCACGTCGCCACGCGCCAGGATCCTGGCCAGGCCCTTGTCGGAGAAGAACTCGAAGGCAGTCAGGTCCAGCTTGCCCTGGAAGGCATGCAGCACAGGCATGATCGAGTCGAAATCGGGGGTACCCAGCACCATCGCGGTGAGGTTGCGCGGCGCACGGTCCAGACGCATGGTGGCCTCGACCACGAAGCCAAGGGTACCTTCGGCACCGATGAACAGCTGGCGCAGGTCGTAGCCGGTGGCGTTCTTGATCAGGTCCTTGTTCAGCTCCAGCAGCTCACCCTTGCCGGTCACCACTTTCAACCCGGCCACCCAGTTGCGGGTCATGCCGTAGCGAATCACCTTGATTCCACCGGCATTGGTGCCGATATTGCCGCCAATCTGGCTGGAACCGCTGGAGGCGAAGTCCACCGGGTAATACAAGCCCTGTTCTTCGGCGTAGGCCTGCAGCTGACGGGTAATCACCCCTGGCTGGCAGACCACGGTGCGGTCGAAGGCATTGAAGCCGAGAATCTGGTTCATGTAGTCGAAGGCGACCACCACTTCGCCATTGGCCGCCACGGCGCCTGCAGAAAGCCCGGTACGCCCGCCAGACGGCACCAGCGCCACCTTGTGCGTGTTGGCCCAGCGCACGATCGCCTGCACCTGCTCCACCGTCTTGGGAAAGACGATGGCGCTGGGTGCCGGTGGGTAATGCTTGGTCCAGTCCTTGCCATAGGCTTCCAGGGAAGCTGCGTCGGTCAGGACCTTGCCAGGGTCGACAAGGGTCATCAGTTCATCAATTACAGCGGGGTGGGTCATCGCTGGAACTCTCGACTTATTCATAGTCACCCTGAGCACTCTTCACCTGTCGGGATAAGCTCAGATTGTGTCGCGTATGCTAGCATAGCCCTCCCGCTGTTCATGCTAAGGCTGCCTTTGCGCCTGGCATCACCCTCGCCATTTTTTCTCCGGGATACAGGTTTACGCAGATGAGCAAGACTTCTCTCGACAAGAGCAAGATCCGGTTCCTTCTTCTTGAAGGTGTGCACCAGAACGCGGTCGATACCCTCAAGGCCGCCGGCTACACCAACATCGAATACCTCACTGGTTCGCTGCCGGAAGCCGAGCTGAAGGAAAAGATCGCCGATGCCCACTTCATCGGTATCCGTTCGCGCACCCAGCTGACCGAAGAGATCTTCGACTGCGCCAAGAAACTGGTCGCTGTTGGCTGCTTCTGCATCGGCACCAACCAGGTCGACCTGGAAGCTGCCCGCGAGCGCGGTATCGCCGTGTTCAACGCGCCATATTCCAACACCCGTTCGGTAGCCGAACTGGTACTGGCCGAAGCCATCCTGCTGCTGCGCGGCATCCCCGAGAAGAACGCTTCCTGCCACCGTGGCGGCTGGATCAAGAGCGCGGCCAATTCCTTCGAAATCCGCGGCAAGAAGCTGGGTATCGTCGGTTACGGCTCGATCGGCACCCAGCTGTCGGTCCTGGCCGAGAATATGGGCATGCAGGTGTATTTCTACGACCCGCTGACCAAGCTGCCACTGGGCAACGCCGTGCAGGTCACCAGCCTGCACGAGCTGCTGGGCCTGGCCGACATCGTTTCGCTGCACGTGCCTGAGCTGCCGTCCACCCAGTGGATGATCGGCGAGAAGGAAATCCGCGCGATGAAGAAGGGCGCGATCCTGATCAACGCCGCACGCGGCACCGTGGTCGAGCTGGACCACCTGGCCGCCGCCATCAAGGACCAGCACCTGATCGGCGCCGCCATCGACGTGTTCCCGGTGGAGCCGCGCTCCAACGACGAGCAGTTCGAAAGCCCGCTGCGTGGCCTGGACAACGTGATTCTGACCCCGCACATCGGTGGTTCCACTGCCGAAGCCCAGGCCAACATCGGCCTGGAAGTGGCCGAGAAGCTGGTCAAGTACAGCGACAACGGTACCTCGGTATCCTCGGTCAACTTCCCGGAAGTGGCCCTGCCGGCGCACCCAGGCAAGCACCGTCTGCTGCACATCCACGAAAACATCCCGGGCGTGCTCAGCGAGATCAACAAGGTCTTCGCCGAGAACGGCATCAACATCTCCGGTCAGTTCCTGCAGACCAACGAGAAAGTCGGTTATGTGGTGATCGACGTTGACGCCGAGTACTCCGACCTGGCGCAAGAGAAGCTGCAACAGGTCAAGGGCACCATCCGTTCCCGCGTCCTGTTCTAAGTTCGCTGGCGGCATGAAAAAGGGAGGCCCCGGTGGCCTCCCTTTTTTTGCCTGTGACATTGGTGTCGCTTGCTTCGCGGGCTTGCCCGCGAAGAGCTCAACCCCTATTTCACGTCGACAGTAATCTTCTGCGACACGACGCTCGGCTTGAACGGCACGTGATACTGGTCACCCAGCACCAGCTGCAGGGTGTGCTTGCCTGGGGTCAGGGTAATGCTGGTTTCGGTCTGCGCCTTGCCGAAGTGCAGTACTTGCGGGCCGTCCGGCAACGCGGTGCCGGCCTGTGGCATCAGGCTGGCCGGCAGGGCCATGTCGGCCACCGGCTCTTTATCCACATCCACCAGCAGGTGGTGGTGGCCGGTGTGCGGGGTGCTGTCACCCGCAGGCTTGAGTGCCATGCCCTCGATGCCGAACTTGACGGTGAAGGTTTTGTCGACCGTGGCGCCATCGGCGGGGGAAACGATGAAGACCTTGGCATCCTTGGGCGGCTCCTGGCTCTTCAGGGCATCTGCGGCACTGGCGAACATTGACGCTCCCATCAACAGACCAGCAACGGCAGCACGCGAAAATAGGCTGTTCATTCACTTCTCCTGTGATTCACTTATTGACCGCCGCCAGTATTCCGGTGGCGGCGGTGGTTCACCTTAGTTGATATGTTTGCCCAGATGTTCACATCGTCAGGCAGAAATATTTCAATCAGGGTTAAACAATGCCGAGGCTTCAAGGTCATAGGCTGCGCTCGACCACGGCGAGGAAGAAAGCCGTGGCGAAGGTTATTCATCTGCCAAAGAGAAAAGGGGCTTTAATGCGTTCGATCATAGGAGTAATGCTGGCGGTACTGATCACGCCATTGGCTCAGGCCGAGCTGATTGACGAAATTGCCGACCGGGGCGAACTGCGCATTGCCGTACAGGCCGACAACTCGCCGTACGCATTCAAGGAAAATGACCACCTGAGCGGCTTCGAGATCGACTTCGGCCAGGCGCTGGCCAAGGAACTGGACCTGCGCGCCGAGTTCATCGAAGCCCCTGCGGCAGAGGTACTGCCCGGTGTCGAGAGTGGCAAGTACGACATCGCACTGACCCCGTCGAGCGAATCACCCAAAGGTGACAGCCCGCTCGATGTGAGCCTGCCGTTTGGCGAGAAGCAGCTGGTAATCCCGTTCCAGAAGGACAACCCGGCGTTCGAGAGTGCGGTGAACAATGCACTGCAGCGGCTCAAGGACAGCGGGCGGACTGCCGAACTTGAGCAAAAGTGGTTCAAGGGTGTGCCTGAGACTGCGGCCGGGCAATAGGATTTTTGCTGCCTGTACCGGCCTCTTCGCGGGTGAACCCGCTCTCACAAGTTCTCCACAGCCCTCAACGCTTGTGATGTCCCTGTGGGAGCGGGTTCACCCGCGAAAGGGCCGGAACAGGCTTAAGCTGAAAGCCCGGCCAGAGCCTGCTGTGCCTCGTCCAGCTCCAGCTCGCTGAACACCAGCACCCCCGCCCGCCGCAGCAATGCCGTGGTCACCCCTTCCCCGGCCACCTTCACACCACTGAACGTGCCGTCATAGGTCAACCGGTTGCCACACGAAGGGCTTCCAGCCTTCAGCACGGCCACACGAATGCCATGCCGGTGCACCAACTCCAGCGCCCGTTGCGCCCCAGCCAGGAACTCGGCGCTGACATCCTCGCCCGTCACCGTCAGCACCTGCGCGCCACCGTCGAGCACCTCCCCACCCTGCCCGCCCGGTATCTCTGCAGGCGGCCGTGGGGTCGGCAAGCCACCCGCCACTTCCGGGCACAACGGTACCACGCGCCCTTCGGCCTGCCAGCGCTGCAACAGGTCGGGGTGGCCACTGGCGCGGCCGTCATAGCGCACTGGCTGCCCCAGCAGGCAGGCGCTGACCAGCACCTTGGGCAGGTCAGAAGGGGTCATTGCCACGGCGCCGGAACCAGCCGGTCAACGAAAGCCGCTCACGCCCTGCCGGCAGCACCTCATGGGGCACCTCGCCCGACAGGAACACCACCAGGCAGCCCGCCACCGGCTCGACATCATGCTCGACACCGTCCGCCAGGAACATGCGCAACTGGCCACCGTCCTGCGGCTGCCAGCCTTCATTCAGGTACAGGACTGCCGACACCATGCGCCGGTCATCATCGCGGAAGCGGTCCAGGTGCCGGCGATAGAACGCCCCTGGCGGGTACAAGGCAAAATGGCACTCGAAGTCTTCCAGGCCAAGGAACAGGCCCTGGTTGATGGCCTGGCGCAGCTGGTCCATGGCGCTCAGGTACTGGTCGCAGGCCTCGGCCTGGCCGGGGTCGATCCACTGGATCTGGTCGCCGCGAATGGCCTCGCGCACCTCCTGGGCAGCACCGCGCCCAACCCCTGCAGGGTTGAGTTCGCCTTCGGCATCACGGCGCCGACACTCGGCCGCGAGCGCACGCACCAGGTCGGCGGGCAGGAAAAGCGCCTGCTGGGACCAGCCATGGGTGGCCAGATCGTCGACGACGGCCGCAAGCATCGGGTGTTCAGGGGAGATGTGCATGGCGCGCATCATATCCATTAGCCATGCCGGCGCACAGCGCCACTTGGCCGAGAAGCACGCGGATATCTCGACAAACCGGCGCCCGGCCACGGACAATAGCCACCTGCCGACAGGAGTCCTGAATGCGCCGTCTGTTTTCCCTGATTCTGCTGATGATCTGCACCGTGCCTGTCTGGGCAGACAACCTGGATCAACTGTACAAGGCCGCCGGCTGGCCCGACCAGCGCGCCCATTTCAATGATGCCCTGACCGCTGCCCAGGAACGCTACCGCAACAGTTTGCCACCCGCCGTGTACCAGGCGCTGGTAAACAACAGCAACCAGCGCTTCCAGGCCCAGGCGGTGGACCGTCGCGCCCAGGCGCAGCTGCGCGCAACCTTGGCCAACCCGGCTCCGGCTCTGGCGTTCTTCCGGTCGCCGCTGGGGCGCAAGGTGGTGGCTGCGGAGCTCAAGGCCACACGCAAGGACGAACTGGCCAAGAATGCCAAGGGCTTGCCGAAGATCCAGGCCAGCGATGATCGCCTGCTGATAATCGGGCATCTGGCCCAGGCCCTGCCGGCGCGCGAAGCCGGTGCCGAAGTGAGCCTGGCCATTGCCGGCGTGGCGGCCGACAGCCTCAGCTCGATGATCCCCGGCCTGTTCGGCGGCGGTCAGGCCCAGAACCTGCTCGACGGCCAGCGCCAGCGCCTGATGGGCCAGATCGGCGAAGACCTCAACAACACCCTGCTGTATGTCTATCGCGACCTGTCCGATGCCGAGCTGGAAGAGTTCGCTACCTTTGCCGAGTCGCCAGACGGCAAGGCTTACTACCAGGCCGCCTTGGCCGCCGTTCGCGCAGGCCTGGCAGTTGGCCAGAGTAGCAGCGACCTTAAGTGATCAGCCCAGGCGCTGGTCGATGAAGTCGAAGTAGCGCTGGCGAATGCCCGGCAGCTCGTTGGCCAGGTGGTGACGGGCCTCGGGCAGCATCAGAATCTGCGGCTCGGCAAACTTGGCCTTGAGTACTTCGAGGTTGTACTGCCAGTCCACTGTGCCATCCGCTTCTCCTTGCACGATCAACGGCCGCCGCGTGCTGCGCGGCGCGGCCTCGATGCGTTTGACCCAGGCAATCAAGGCGCCCACCCAAGCTGTAGGCAGGCGGCGCGGTTGCAGCGGGTCGGCTTCGAGGAACGGCAGGAAGGTCGGGTCATTGGTGTTCTCGCTGAAGCGCCGCTCGATGCCATTCACGAAGTGACGCAACACACGATAGCTCAGCTTCGACCAGCGCCAGGCACAGGGCCGCACCAGCGGTGCCAACAGGATGACCTGGCCATCGATGGGGCTGCGCGCGCCTTGGTACAACAGGTGGTCCACGGCGATGGCGCCACCGGTGCTTTGACCGCATAGGTGCCACGGGCGCGGCAGTTGCAGCGTGCGCGCCTGCTCGAACAAAGCCTCCAGCACCTGCTGGTACACCGCGAAATCACTGATGCTGGCTCGCTCGCCGCTGGACAGGCCGTGGCCGGGCAGGTCGCAACTGATCACGGCGAACTCCTGTTTGAGCGCCCAATCGATCACATGCCTGTAGAGGCCCATATGGTCGTAATAGCCGTGCAGCAGGAACAGCGTCGCGCTCGGCTGGTCGGGTAGCCAGGCCTGCCCGACCAGCTCGAAGCCTGCGGCCTGGAAGCCGCCCAGCCAGCTGTGGGCCGACAGGTTCAGGCCATAGAAGCGCTGGTAGTCCTGCGCCTGCGCCGACAACGGCTGGCGAGCGGTCAGCGGCGCCAGGCTGGTGCGCAGGAGGTCTGGGTGAAAGGCAGCGGGCATCGGGTACATCCACAGTGAAGCAAGTATTGATCTGGGATATTCAGCTCTGGCTGGCGTCGTGGCAAGCTTGCTCACCTTCGAACTTGTAGGAGCGGCCTTGTGTCGCGATAGGGCCGCAAAGCGGCCCCAGCAATATCAGCTTGATGCACACATCCTGGGGGCGCTTCGCACCCCTTTCGCGACACAAGGCCGCTCCTACAGGGGGCCGCGGAAACTTCATGAAGACTCGGATCATCAAACCGCTGTGCATGGCAATCGCCCTTCTGGTCGGCCTGACCATCCTCTGGCAGGCCTACACCACGTTCCAGGCCCGCTACCTGCGCCCGTTCGACAATCAAGCCACGCTGTTCGACGGCAGCCAGCTGCAGTTGCCCCCCGAGCTGGCCGGCCCCGGCCCGATCAGGGTAGTGCATTTCTGGGACCCGGCCTGCCCGTGCAACGTCGGCAACCAGCAGCACCTGGGCGACCTGGTCAGCCAGTTCGCCAGCCAGGGTGTGACCTTCCACGTGCTGCAAAAGCCCGACAGCCACGGCCAGCTGCCCGCCAACCTCACCGCCCTCAAGCCACTCGCCAGCCTGCCCGGCAGCGAACACCTGCCCGCCTCCCCGGCCGTGGCCATCTGGGACCGGCAAGGCCACCTGGCCTACTTCGGCCCCTACAGCGAAGGCGCCGTGTGCAATGCCAGCAACAGCTTTGTGGAACCCATCATCAAGGCCTTGCTTGAAGACCGGCCGGTGCAGGCCAGCAATACATTGGCCATAGGGTGTTACTGCCCCTGGTAGTTAGTGGCTACCCGATAGATATCTACAGCTTCAGCCCGAGGGAGGATTTTTACCGTAGCGACATACAGATCAATGGAGAAACTGTATGTCACAAGGTTCCACCGAGCTTCCCAACAGCTATGTAGACAGCACCCGTCTTCCCGTCGGCCCTCAACTTTGGGGCACCCACCCCGGTGCATCGTTTCAACTGGTATCCGTTTTCGAGCCTGGGCGCCTGGATATCGACCTGATCGTACAGACCGAAAACGGCAAGTTAGGCGTTCAAAAGGCGCATGAACAGCGCCTCGCCACGTTACAGCAAGACCTCGACCAGGCCTTACGTGATCAAGCGGGCTCGCTGAATGGTCTTGGCGAAATCCAGGCGACAGAACGCACCATCGCTGCCATCAATGAGCTTCAGGCATTGTTCGCTACACGCCTGCAAGCAACGCGTGATCAGGCTTACAGCTTCTTCGGCGGTGACCCGGTAAATCGCAACCTTCATGAATTCCTGGCTGTAGCCCGAAAACCAAACGCTCCAGCAGACCCTCAGCAAGCGTGGCTCGACTCTTACCGAGCGGCGTTCGACGTGAAGTACCTGGAGCAGGTAAGCGGCGAGTTGGCCCAACGCCAACAACAGCTGCAGAGCACCTTGTCCACTCTCAGGATGAGGGAAAGTCATGATCAGGATATTGACCGGACGCTCCAACAGTACCATCAGGCCCTTGCTCAACTGGGCACAGCCAGCCAGGCGTTCCTGCAAGCCAGCAGCGCGTTGAAAGCGATGCTGACGGCCTTCGAGCGCCATCAGCAAGAAAGCGTTGCCCCGCAAGCAGCACTCGAGCATAGCCGCGAGCTAGAACGGGAAACGTCCGACCTGCTCAAGGCGCGCGAGCAGCTTGCCTCAACCTACTCCAGCATGAACCTGAGTCAAGGCCACTTGGCGTCGCAAGCTACCTGGATCGATTCCGCGCTCCAGTACCACGCGCCAGAAGGTTCCGCAGACCGCAAAGCGGCATTGCTAAACGTGCAGGCACAGCTACAAGCCCAAATTGCCGCCCATACCCAGACATCGCCCGCTGAAAGTACGGAGGTGATGCGGTTACTGGCACAAACAGACAACACCGTCGCCACCGTTTTCGACGAGCAGACTTCGCTGGCCGTCTTGTCTGGCCGTACTCCTGGCAATACACCTGTAACGTTCAACGCCTGGGTAGCCAGTATCCACCACCCGCTGATCCTGGCGACCTCACGCGGTGGCATAGCCCATTTCGAACCGATCTGGCTCGACTTTGGCGAAGCACTCGGCAAAGGCGCCCAACGTCTGCTCACCGGTGGGCTCCTGGCGGTCGCCAGGTATGTTCCTCTGATGCTGTATTCAGCTCGTCTGGGCGATGGTGAGCGCATGGGGGTGACCGTCCCGCTCGCCCTGATGAGTCCCGGCGCGGACCTTACCCTCGAAGCAAACCGCAAAGCTGGTCAGACGCTTGAGCTGCCCTTGCGGATGGACGCTGTCCCTCAGGGCAAGCAGACGGAGGTGTACTTGGCAGCCACGGATGGCAGCGCCCTTCTGCGCGATGTGCGCGTACGCCAGGCACAGTGGGACGCAGCCCAAGGCGCGTACAGATTTACCGCCGAAGGCCCAGGTGGCGCAACGCTATTTTGGCACCCGGCGACGCCGCCCTCGACGCTGTCTGCCACCGGCGAGAACGGTACGGTCATCCCTGGCTCCCCTATCGTCGAGGATCTGCAGAAGCACCTTCCGGGCCCTATCATCGTCCCGCCGGATCCGGATATCCGTACGCTCCCTGAACTGCCCGAACTGCAGATCGACGACTACGTCATCATCTTCCCGGCAGACTCGGGGCTGGCGCCGATTTATGTGATGTTGCGCAACCCACGGAATTTACCAGGGGTTGCAAGCGGCAACGGCGTTATCACACCAGACAGGGTTCTGGATGCAGCCACTACTGCGGCGGGCGCGCCGATTCCAGCAAAGATTGCGGAAAGGCTCAGGGGGCGGAGGTTTGCCAGATTCGATAGGCTAAAGGAGGCAATCTGGATGGAGATTGCGACAGATGAGGTATTCAGTCGCCACATCATGCCCGCAATCCTCGACGACATGCGTAGAGGGCTAGCGCCATTCGCCAAGCGCGACCAGCGAGTAGGAAAGCGAGTCAAGTTAGAGATTCACCACAAGCACGAAATTGCAAAGGGTGGCGCAGTGTACGACTTCGATAATCTCGTGTTCATGACTCCCCAAGTCCACATAAACCATCACAGAGGAAACAATCAATGACGTTGAAACAGAGTTTGACGGAGTACACAGAGCCTGAGTTTCTCGCATTGGTGTCGGATCTATATGCGGATCGGACGGGCCTCAAGGGTGCTGAGCTGGAAAAGCACCGGATTGATATTGTTCTTCTTTTCGAGAAGTTGACCGAGCACCCTGACGGGTCAGACGTGATTTATTACCCCCCAGATGGGGCAGATGTCAGCCCGCAAGGCGTCGTCAACCGTATTAAAGAATGGCGCGCCGCCAACGGCAAACCCGGCTTCAAAGCCGCCTGACCCTAAGCCCTGCGGCCAACACCGCAGGGCTTTTTCATATCAACCACGCACCCGCGCCGGGCTACCTACAACCGTCACCCCCGCCGGCACATCCCGAGTCACCACACTACCGGCACCCACCACGGCGTTATCACCAATGGTCACCCCCGGCAGGATGATCGCCGCGCCGCCGATCCACACGTTGTTGCCGATGGTCACCGGCCGGCCACTCTCCAGCCCTGTGCGGCGCACCTCGGGGTCGAGCGGGTGGTCGGCGGTATAGATCTGCACGTTGGGGCCGATCTGGCAATCATCACCGATATGCACCGGCAGCACATCGAGGATCACGCAGTTGAAATTCATGAAGGTGTTGCGGCCGACGCTGATGTTGTAGCCATAGTCGCAATAAAACGGTGGGCGGATCACCGCGCCTTCGCCGACCTGGCCAAAGTGCTCTACCAAGAGCCCATGACGTGCGTCGTTGAGCAATTCGACACTGCTGTTGTAGCGGTGCATCCAGTGCTTGTTGGCGATCTGCTCGGCCTGCAGCTCGGGGCAGCCAGCGTGATAGAGCTGGCCTGTAAGCATTTTCTGTTTTTCGCTGAGGGACATGGAAACTCCTTCCTGGGGCTATGCTCTGGTCGCGAATCCGCCGATCATCGGACCACATTTTTCGCTTGAACGCACAAGGAGCCTGCATGAAGCGCAGCTTGACCCTGTTGGCCGTGATGGTTGCCGTGGCCGCCGGCGCCGGATACTGGTATGTGCAGGGCAAGCTGCCGCAACGCGAGGGCGAGGTGGCCATCGCCGGCCTGCAGGCGCCGGTCAACGTGCGCTACGACGCCCGTGGGGTGCCGCACCTGCAGGCGCAGAGCGAGCCGGACCTGTATCGTGCTCTCGGTTACGTGCATGCCCAGGACCGGCTGTTCCAGATGGAGATCCTGCGGCGCCTGGCCCGGGGCGAGCTGGCCGAGGTACTGGGCGACAAGCTGCTGCCCACCGACACCCTGTTCCGCAGCCTGCGCATTCGCGAACAGGCAGCACTGATGGCCAAGCGTCAGGACCGCCAGTCACCCGCCTGGCAAGCCCTGCAGGCCTACCTCGACGGGGTGAACAGCTGGCAGGCCAGCCACCCAAAACCCGTGGAGTTCGACCTGCTCGGCATCACCCCACGCCCCTTCAGCGCCGAAGACACCCTGAGCATCGCCGGCTACCTGGCCTACAGCTTCGCCGCCGCGTTTCGCACCGAACCCGCGCTTACCTATATCCGCGACCAGCTGGGCCCTGAGTACCTGAACATCTTCGATCTCGCCTGGCAGCCCGAGGGTGCCTTGGGTACACCGCTGGCCGCTGCCGACTGGCAAAGCCTGGAGGCCCTCGCCCGCCTCAGCCATGACGCGCTGGGCGATGCGGGCATCCCTCAATTCGAGGGCAGCAACGCCTGGGCCGTGGCCGGCAGCCGCACCCGCAGCGGCAGGCCGCTGCTGGCCGGCGACCCGCACATCGGTTTTGCGGTGCCGGCGGTGTGGTACGAGGCCGAGCTGTCGGCGCCGGGCTTCAACCTGTATGGCTACTTCCAGGCGCTCAACCCGTTCGCCCTGCTCGGCCACAACCGCGACTTCGGCTGGAGCCTGACCATGTTCCAGAATGACGACGTCGACCTGATCGCCGAGCACACCAACCCTGCCGACGCCAACCAGGTGATGGTCGATGGCAAATGGCAGGCGCTGGAAAAGACCGAGCAGCAGATTGCCGTTAAAGGCGAAGCACCGGTCACCCTCAGCCTCCGCCGGTCGCCCCATGGCCCGATCGTCAACGACGTGCTGGGTGCCACTGCCGGGCCCACGCCAATCGCCATGTGGTGGGCGTTCCTGGAAACCGAAAACCCGCTCCTCGACGGTTTCTACCATCTCAACCGCGCGGATACCCTGGGCAAGATGCGCGAGGCTGCGGCCAAGGTGCATGCGCCAGGGCTGAACCTGGTCTGGGCCAATGCCCGTGGCGATATCGGCTGGTGGGCGGCGGCGCAGTTGCCGATCCGCCCCGACGGCGTCGACCCCGTGTTCATCCTCGATGGTGCCAGTGCGCAGGCGGACAAGCTCGGCTTCTACCCCTTCAGCGTCAACCCCCAGCAGGAGAACCCGGCACGCGGCTACATTGTCTCGGCCAACTACCAGCCTCCGGCGGCAGTGCCGATACCCGGTTACTACAACCTGCCGGACCGAGGCCGCCAGCTCGATCGCCACTTGGCCAACCCCGATGTGAAGTGGGATACCCAAAATAGCCAGGCGCTGCAGTTGGACACTGCCAGCGACTATGGCCCGCGCACCCTTGCACCACTGCTGGCAACGCTACGCGCAGTGGCCGAAGGGGACGAAGAGAAGGAGCTGGTCGAGCAACTGGCAGCCTGGAGCGGCGACTACCCGCTCGACTCGACCAGTGCCACGCTGTTCAACCAGTTCCTCTACGAGCTGGCATTCGCGGCCCTGCATGACGAGCTGGGCGACACCTGGTTCCCGGTACTTATCAGCACCCGCGCCATCGACGCCGCCCTGCCGCGCCTGGCGGCGGATGCCGATTCGCCGTGGTGGAACACCCGCGGAGCCAACCAGCGCACCGACCGTAACGCCGTGGTGCGCATGGCGTGGCAGAACACCTTGAAGCACCTGCGGGAAACCCTGGGCAACGACCCGGCCAGTGGGCAGTGGGGCAAGGCCCATACCCTGACCCACAACCACCCGCTGGGGGTCAAAAAGCCGCTGAACCTGCTGTTCAACGTCGGCCCGTTCGCCGCACCGGGCACCCATGAAGTGCCGAACAACCTCTCGGCGAAGATCGGCCCGGCGCCATGGCCGGTGACCTATGGGCCGTCGACGCGGCGGCTGGTCGACTTTGCCGATGCCGGGCAGGCGCTGACCACCAACCCGGTCGGGCAGAGTGGCGTGCCGTTCGACAGGCATTTTGCGGATCAGGCCGAAGGGTATGTGCAGGGGCAGTACCAGAAGGCGCAGATGGGGGTGATTCCGGCGCAGAGTACCTTGCGTCTGGTGCCAGCTCAGTAAAGGGGCTGCAAAGCGGCCCCGACAATTTCGAATACCCTACAGCACTCCCAGCCGAGACCCATTCCATGCAAAGACACTTCATCGAAATCGACGGCGCCCGCATGAGCTACATCGACCAGGGCCAGGGTTTCCCGGTCCTGCTCGGTCACAGCTACCTGTGGTCCGCCGAGATGTGGCAGCCACAAATCGAAGCCTTGTCAGCACACTTCCGCGTCATCGTCCCCGAACTGTGGGGCCACGGCGGCTCCGATGCTCCGCCTGCCACGACCATCGACATGAACAGCTTGGTCCACCAGCACCTGACGTTGCTGGACAAACTGGAAATTACCAAGTGCCACCTGGTCGGGCTGTCGGTAGGCGGTATGTGGGGGGCACCGCTGGCTGCTACCCACCCTGAACGAATTGATCGCCTGGTGCTCATGGACACTTACCTGGGCGCCGAGCCGGAGGAAACTCGGCTCAAGTATTTCGCCTTGCTGGATACCGCCAGCGCAGCCGGCGAATTCAGCGACCCGTTGCTCGACATCATCGTGCCTATTTTTTTCCACGCAGGCGGCCAGACCGTGCCTGAAATCCGTGAGCGGTTTCGTGCTCAGCTGAAGGCAAGCAGTGCACAAATCATTCGCGAGAGCCTCGATCCCATGGGGCGGATAATCTTTGGACGACACGACCTGCTGGCGCAACTCGAGCAGCTGCCGAGCGAGAGAACCATCCTGATGTGCGGCGACCAGGACATTCCGCGGCCGCCGGAAGAGTCCAATGAAATGGCGCGGATCATTGGCTGCCTGGCGGCGCAGATTCCGTTTGCGGGGCATATCTCCAGCCTGGAGAACCCGCGGGTGGTGAATGAGTTCCTGTTGAACTGGCTACCGCGTAACCAGTGAGATCGCCGGGGCTGCTTTGCAGCCCTTGTGGGAGCGGGTTTACCCGCGAAGCAGGCAACGCGGTGGATGGCACGGGCTTCGCCCGTGTTCGCGGGTAAACCCGCTCCCACAGGTAACTATGCCCACACATAAAAACGCCGACACAAGGGTGTCGGCGTTGGGTCATGCCAGGTAATGCAAGCGCATCAGAACGCCGGCAGCACCGCACCTTGGTACTTCTTGGCGATGAACTCCTTCACTTCCGGGCTGGTCAGGGCCTTGGCCAGTTTCTGGATGGCTTCGCTGTCCTTGTTGTCCGGGCGGGCGACCAGGAAGTTCACGTATGGCGAGTCGCTGCCTTCGATCACCAGCGCGTCCTTGGCCGGGTTCAGGCCGGCTTCCAGGGCGTAGTTGGTGTTGATCATGTCCAGGTCGACCTGGTCCAGCACGCGCGGCAGCATGGCCGACTCAAGCTCGCGGAACTTCAGCTTCTTCGGGTTCTCGGCAATGTCCTTGGGGGTGGCCAGGGCGTTCTTCGGATCCTTCAGGGTGATCAGGCCAGCCTTCTGCAGCAGTAGCAGGGCGCGGCCGCTGTTGCTGCCCTCGTTAGGGATGGCAACGGTAGCGCCTTCTTTCAGTTCGCTCAGGCTCTTGACCTTCTTCGAGTAACCACCAAAGGGTTCGACATGCACGCCGATCACGGTTTCCAGGTGGGTGCCCTTGCCTTCGTTGAAGTTCTGCAGATAAGGCAGGGTCTGGAAGTAGTTGGCGTCCAGGCGCTTCTGGTCAACCTGCACGTTCGGCTGCACGTAGTCGGTGAAAACCTTGATCTGCAGGTCCACACCTTCCTTGGCCAGGGTCGGCTTGATCAGCTCGAGGATTTCGGCGTGCGGTACCGGGGTGGCGGCGACAACCAGTTTCTCGGCGGCGGTAGCCAGGCCGGCAAACGACAGGGCAGCGGCCAGGGCAGTGGTCAGCAGGGTCTTCTTCATGGTGATCCTTGTTCTGGTTCTGGGCCATCGACGATGGCGAATCGGGTGCCCAACCGGTTCACCAGCGGGCGTGAGGCGGACAATACCCAGATTTTTTATTCCGTAAAAATATCTTTTATTTAGCTGCTTATTCCAAAAACAAAATGCTATCAGCCATTTTGCTTTTGAGCAGTGCCTAGCGCGCAGGGTCGGGCAGGTCCAGGTCCTCTGCCAGGATCTCCTCGCCATCATTCAGCAGCAAGGCAAAGTGGATGACATTCTCCAGTTCACGGGTGTTGCCGGGCCAGGGGTGTGCCTCCAGCGCCTGCTGTGCCGCCTCGCTAACCAGCGGCACAGGCCGCTGCAGGCGCACGCTGTAGATGCCCACGAAGTACTCGGCCAACGGCAGAATATCGCCCGGCCGCTCGCGCAGTGGCGGCAGCTCCAGCGTGCCCTCGCGCAGGTACTGGTACAGGCGCTCGTTGAAACGCCCCGCGCGCACCACCCGCGCCAGGTCGATACTGGTGGCGGCTACCAGGCGCACGTCCACCGGTTGCGGCTGCTGCGCGCCCACCCGGGTAACCTCACGGTTTTCAAGGGCGGCCAGCAGCTTGCCCTGGATGGCCAGCGGCAAGTCGGCGATCTCGTCCAGGTACAACGTGCCGCCGTTGGCCGAGCCGAACCAGCCGGCACGGCTGCTGGCTGTGCCGCCTTGGCTGCCGGCACTGTAGCCGAACAGCTCGGCATCGGCGTAGGTGGGGCTGATGGCAGCGCAGTTGACCGACACGAACAACCCGCTGCGGTCACTGGCACGGTGGATCTGCCGAGCCAGCAGTTCCTTGCCGGTACCGGTTTCGCCACGGATCAGCACTGGCAAGGGTTGTGGCGCCAGGTGCTCGAGCTCCTCGCGCAGCTGCTGCGAACGTGGGTCGATGAACACCAGCGCCTTGGCGCGGATGCTCAGCGGGCTCTTGTCCAGTTCAGGGAAGGTCAGCAACGGCTGGCCAAAAGGGTTTTGAAAAGTCATGACGAACTCCCGCCCCAGACCTTCAATGGCCGGGCGTCAGGCAAACGGTAAACAGTAAGGGCGATCAGGCGCGGCGCAGTGCGCGCTGCTCGACCCGGCTCTGCAAGCGATACAAGTAGGCGAAACCTTGTTCCCAGCGCTCATGGCCGGACTTGACGTTGATGTGCCCGGCGTTGGTCAGCAGCCCTGCTTCGGCGCCCCAGACCTGGGCCAGATACAACGCCCTTGGCACGCTCACGGCCGGGTCGTTGTCCGAGCTGACCACCTGGCTGGGGAATGGCAGTGCTTCGGTCGGGATCGGCGCGAAGTTGCGCAGAGCCGGCGCGCAGGTTGGCCGCTCTACGTCAGCGGGTGCCACCAGCAGCGCGCCACGTACCCGCCGCAGCAGGGCCGGGCTGGCCTGCGCGGCCCAATGAGCGACGGTTATGCAGCCCAGGCTATGGGCAATCAGAATCACCGGTGAGCGCTCGGCGGCAATCGCCTGCTCCAGTGCCTGCACCCAGTCCTGGCGTTGCGGGGTCAGCCAGTCGTGCTGCTCGACCCGGGCACTGTTGGGCAAGGTGCGCTGCCAGTGACTTTGCCAATGGTTGTCTGGCGATCCTTGCCAGCCCGGCACAATCAGGTAACGAATCGACTCATTGCGCATGGGGACGCCTCCAGTGAGTTTGCGTGCTTGGAGACAAGTATAGGGAGGGAGTTATATCAGTAAAGGAATAAGAAGATATTTATTAATAACCAAAATATCAATATTGTGCGCGCCCCCTGTGGGAGCGGGCATGCCCGCGAAGCAAGCACCGCGGTGGATGGCACGGGCTTCGCCCGTGTTCGCGGGCACGCCCGCTCCCACAGGAATCACGCAAAAAAAGGGGCCATCCCCTGCCAAGAGATATGGCCCCTAAGCACTTGCCTGAAGAAAGTTGACGGGTTCAGCGCGCGGTAATCACCGCCAGCTTGCTGATCCCCGCACGTTCGATAGCCGCCATGGCCCGCGCTGGACATTACCCATTGATCAAGCTCCTGGGGCTCGATTCAGGTGTGTGGCTGAATCATCGGGGTCAGGGGCTTATCTCTCAAAGTAATTTTTAAAATTATGGTTAGAACTTTACTGAATATATTTTTTGAAGGATTGTGGCAAAGCTGCGGAATTCGCGGGCTGTAGCCGGGCGGGCTTTCAATCATGCATTGCTTGGCATGCGAAATATTCGCGAAAGGCATGAGATTGCCGCGAGGGCTGCGCCCTCGATCCATCAGGCATAAAAAAACCCGGGACCAACCCCGGGCTTTTTCATTATCAAAGGCGACTCAGATATCCGCCACCTTCTGCCAAACCTTCGGCCGGAAGAACAATGTCTCCCCCCGCGCCAACCCGGTCAGGCTGTCATGGTCCTTGACCACTTCGGCCTCGATCAGCTCGCTCTGCCCCTCCACCTTCAAGGTCACCCGCGTGGTCGCGCCCAACGGCCGAATGTCGCGCACCTCGGCCGCATGGTGCCCTTCGGTCTCGTGCCGCGACAGCGACACTTCGTGGGGGCGGAACAGCACATGATGCCCTTCGCTCAGGGCCAGGCGGTTGGAGTCACCAAGGAAGTGGTAGACAAAATCGTTGGCCGGGTGCTCGTACACCTCGCCCGGCGAGCCGATCTGCTCGATCACGCCCTTGTTCATCACCACGATGCGGTCAGCCACCTCCATGGCTTCTTCCTGGTCGTGGGTGACGAACACCGACGTCAGGTTGATGTCCTCGTGCAGGCGCGCCAGCCAGCGGCGCAGCTCCTTGCGCACCTTGGCATCCAGCGCACCGAAAGGCTCGTCCAGCAACAGCACCTTGGGTTCCACCGCCAGCGCACGGGCCAGGGCGATACGCTGGCGCTGGCCACCGGACAACTGCTCGGGGTAGCGGTCGGACAGCCAGTCCAGCTGCACCATGTTCAGCAGTTCATGCACCTTCTCGGCTATCTTGCTCTCGCTCGGGCGCTCGCCCTTGGGCTTCATGCGCAGGCCGAAGGCAACGTTGTCGAACACACTCATGTGGCGGAACAACGCGTAGTGCTGGAACACGAAACCGACGTTGCGGTCGCGCACGTCATGGCCGGACACGTCCTCGCCATGGAACACGATATTGCCCTGGTCGGGGGTTTCCAGGCCGGCGATGATGCGCAGCAACGTGGTCTTGCCGCAGCCGGACGGGCCAAGTAGCGCCACCAATTCGCCGCTGTTGATGTCCAGGTTGATGTTGTCCAGGGCCTGGAAGCTGTTGAAGCGCTTGCTGACGTTACGAACTTCGATCGACATGAATCATTCCTCCGCGGCGCTGTGGCGCAGGCGGTTAATACGGTTCTCGCTCCACTGCTTGAGCAGCAGGATGAAGAGCGCCAGGATCAGCAACAGGCTGGCCACGCTGAAGGCCGCGACATGGTTGTACTCGTTGTAGAGGATCTCCACGTGCAGCGGCAAGGTGTTGGTCACGCCGCGAATGTGGCCGGACACCACCGACACCGCGCCAAACTCGCCCATGGCCCGCGCGGTGCACAGCACCACCCCATAGATCAGGCCCCATTTGATGTTTGGCAGGGTCACGTGCCAGAACATTTGCCAGCCATTGGCACCGAGCAGGCGCGCGGCCTCCTCTTCCTGCGTGCCCTGCTCCTGCATCAGCGGGATCAGCTCACGGGCCACAAACGGTACGGTGACGAAGATGGTGGCCAGGACGATGCCCGGCAGGGCGAACACGATCTGGATATCGTGGTCCTGCAGCCATGGCCCGAACAGGCCTTGAGCGCCGAACATCAGCACGTAGACCAGGCCGGCGATCACCGGCGACACCGAGAACGGCAGATCGATCAGGGTGACCAGGATACTCTTGCCACGGAAGGTGTACTTGCTCACGCACCAGGCGGCGCTGACACCGAACACTAGGTTCAGCGGCACCGAAATGGCCACGGCGAGCAGGGTCAGCTTCAGCGCCGACAATGCGTCAGGCTCGAAGATCGCCTCGAAGAAGGTGCCGAAGCCGTTCTTCAGCGCCTGCGACACCACGATCACCAGTGGCAGCAGCAGGAACAGCGCGAACACCAGCCAGCCAAGGCCGATCAGGATACGCCGCGAAGTGGCGCTGCCCCGGCGGGCAGCGTTGGCGGCGGCGGTTGCATTCAGGGATGAACTGGACATGCCGGCCTCCTTCAAGGGGTTTCGATGCGGCGCTGCAGCAGGTTGATCAGCAGCAGCAGGATGAAGGAAACCACCAGCATCAGCACGCCGATGGCGGTCGCGCCGGTGTAGTCGTATTGGTCGAGCTTGACCATGATCAGCAGCGGCAGGATCTCGGTCTTCATCGGCATGTTGCCGGCAATGAAGATCACCGAACCATACTCGCCCACGCCGCGGGCGAAGGCCAGGGCAAAACCTGTCAGCCAGGCAGGCAGTAGCGCTGGCGCCAGCACGTGGCGGAACACCTGCAGCGGCTTCGCGCCCAGGCAGGCGGCGGCCTCCTCCACTTCACGTGGGATGTCGGCCAGTACCGGCTGCACCGTCCGCACCACGAACGGCAGGGTGACGAAGGTCAGCGCCAGGGTGATACCCAGCGGGGTGTAGGCGATCTTGAAGCCCAGGTCGGTGGCGAACTGGCCGACCCAGCCCGAGGGCGCGTACAGGGCGGTCAGGGCGATACCGGCTACGGCCGTGGGCAGGGCGAACGGCAGGTCGATCATTGCATCGATGATCTTGCGCCCGGGGAAGGTGTAGCGCACCAGCACCCAAGCCAGCAGGGTTCCGATCAGGCCGTTGATGATGGCGGCGAACAGGGCGGTGCCGAAGCTCAGCTTGAGCGCGGCGATCACCCGCGGCGCACTGATGACGGTCCAGAACTGCTCCCAGGTAAGCTGCGCGGCATGCACGAACATGGCGGCCAGCGGTATCAGCACTATCAGGCTGAGGTACACCAAGGTGTAGCCCAGCGTCAGCCCGAAGCCGGGTATGACGGGGGAAATGCGACGTGACATAAATATCCCTGGTTGAACGCACGAAACCCGGGACAGATCCCGGGCCGGTGCAAGCTTCTGAATCCTGGGGCTGCTTTGCAGCCCAATCGCGACGCAAGGCCGCTCCCACAGGAGATTACGGTTCCTTGTGGGAGCGGCCTTGCGTCGCGAATGGGCCGCATGGCGGCCCCGCTTTTCCTTGGCCCTTACTGTGCCTGATAGATCTGGTCGAACACACCGCCATCATTGAAAAATTTAGGTTGTGCAGTCTTCCAGCCACCAAAGTCCTTGTCGATGGTTACCAGGTCCAGTTTCGGGAACTGCTTGCCAAACTCGGCAGCGACCTTCTCGTCACGCGGGCGGTAGAAGTTCTCGGCTGCGATCTTCTGCCCGGCCGGGCTGTACAGGTGCTTGAGGTATTCGGTGGCAATCTCGGTATTGCCCTTCTTCTCGGCGTTCTTGTCCACCACCGCCACCGGCGGTTCGGCGAGGATCGACAACGACGGCACGACGATCTCGAACTTGTCGGCGCCACCGTCTTCCTTCAGCGCCAGGAAGGCTTCGTTTTCCCAGGCCAGCAGCACATCGCCCTGGCCGTTATTGACGAAGGTGATGGTCGAGCCACGGGCGCCGGTATCCAGCACCGGGACGTGCTTGAACAGCTCCTGCACGTACTCCTTGGCCTTTTCTTCGCTACCGCCGGCCTTCAGGCCATAGGCCCAGGCCGCCAGGAAGTTCCAGCGGGCGCCGCCGGAGGTTTTCGGGTTGGGGGTGATGACCGACACATCCTTCTTGATCAGGTCGCCCCAGTCCTTGATGCCTTTCGGGTTGCCCTTGCGCACCAGGAACACGATGGTCGAGGTGTACGGGGTGCTGGCCTCCGGCAGGCGGGTCTGCCAGTTGTCTGGCAGGGTCTTGCCGAGCTTGGCGACTTCATCGATGTCGCCGGCCAAGGCCAGGGTCACCACGTCGGCACGCAGGCCGTCGATCACCGCACGGGCCTGCTTGCCCGAACCGCCGTGGGATTGCTGGATCTTCACCTTGTCGCCCGGGTGGGCCTGCTGCCAGTGCTTGATAAACTCGGCGTTGTACTGCTGGTACAGCTCGCGGGTCGGGTCGTAGGACACGTTCAGCAGTTCGTAGTCCTTGGCGATGGCGGAACCGGCAAAAACAGCACTGGCCAGGGCGGCAAGCGCATAACGGCGGATGGACATGGTGAAGCTCCCGATTGGCATTTTTCTAGTTTTGAATGTGTGGCGCGATCAGCCGGTCTTGTTGCCGGGCTGCTGCAGGCGGAACTTCTCCTTGCGCTCGATCTGTACGACCTGAGCGTTGTGCACGGTTATCTCCACCGCACCGAATCGCAGGTCGCGCAGAGCGCTCTGGATTTCACGCAGAATGGTGGCTTCGTCCTGACCGTCGATGCTACGCAGAGATGCACTCATGCTCGTTCTCCTTGGAGTGAGGGTGCCGGGCTGAGGTTTGAAGGGGATTTGCGCCTGGCTTGAGGGCAATAGTAGTGAGGCGGGGTTATTCTTAAAAATACTGTTTGAGAATGTTTATATAACCAAAACAAAATACAATTTTGAAAGCGACGGAAGACCCTGTGGGAGCGGGTTCACCCGCGAATGCGGCGGTGGTTCCACCATCGCATTCGCGGGTGAACCCGCTCCCACAGAGCCCGTGCAGGGCTTCAGTTGTGTTTCTGTGGCTCGCGGATCTTGTACCAAGCCACATACAAGGCCGGCAGGAACAGCAGCGTCAGCAGGGTCGCCACGATGATCCCGCCAATCATGGCGTAGGCCATCGGCCCCCAGAACACCTCGCGGGCAATCGGGATCATGCCCAGGCTCGCCGCCGCCGCGGTCAGCAGAATCGGCCGGCGCCGGTGGTTGGTTGCCTCCACCACCGCATCCCACGGCGACAAGCCCTGGGCTTCGAACTCGTCGATCTGCGTCACCAGGATCACCGAGTTACGAATGATGATGCCCGCCAGCGCGAGAATGCCGAGAATCGCCACGAAGCCCATGGGCGTACCTGTGGGCACCAGCGCAATGATCACGCCAATCAACCCCAGCGGCGCCACGCTGACCACCAGGAACAGCTTCTGCACGCTGTGCAGCTGGATCATCAGGAACGTCGCCATCAGGAACAGCATCAGCGGGATGACCTTGCGGATCGGCCCCTGCGCCTTGGCGCTCTCCTCCACCGTACCGCCGGTGGCCACTTCGAAGCCCACCGGCAACTTGCTGGCGAACTCGTCGATCTTCGGCTTCAGCTGGGCCACCAGGTCGGTGGGCTGGATGTCGCCGTTGACCGAAGCCTTGATGGTGATGGTCGGCTTGCGGTCGCGACGCCACACCAGCGGCTGCTCCAGCTCGTAGCGCACGGTGGCGAACGCCAGCAGCGGGATCGAAGTGCCGTTGGGTGTCAGGATCTGCAGGTTCTGCAGGGTATCCGGCGAGCCACGCTCGCTGTCCTCGGCACGGGCGACCACGTCGACCAGGTAGATGTTGTCGTTGACCTGGGTGATCTGCACGCCGCTGACGATGCTGTTCATCACATTGGCCACGTCCTCCGACGACAGGCCCAGCTGGCGCGCCTTGTCCTGGGCGATTTCCACGCGCAGCACCTTACCCGGCTCGTTCCAGTCGTAGATCATCTCGCCGATGTGTTCGTTCTGGTCGAGCAAGGTGGCCAGCTCGATGGCGTGCTTGCGAACCTCGTCGATATTGGCACCGCTTACCCGATACTGGATCGGTCGGCCCACCGGTGGGCCCATTTCCAGCGATTGCACGTTGGTGCCGACGCCAACGAATTCTTCATGCAGGATCTTCTGCAGGCGCTCCATCATGGCCTGGCGTTCTTCGAAGCCCTTGCTGACGATCACCAACTGCGCGTAGTACGGGTTCTGCAACTGCTGGTCGAGGGGCAGGTAGAAGCGGATCGCGCCCTGGCCGATATAGGTACTCCAGTGCACCAGGTCCGGGTCGTCCTTGATCCGCGCCTCGAAACGGTCGACCACCTTGCGCGTCTCCTCGATCGAGGCGTTCTGCGGCAGGTTGAGGTCGACGAGGATTTCCGGGCGGTCAGAGGACGGGAAGAACTGGTTCTGCACGAAGCGTTCGCAGAAGATCGCCAGGGCGAACAACACCACGGTGCCGATGATGGTCAGCCAGCGGTTGCGCATGCACCACAACAAACCATGCTCGAAGGCCCGGCCGACGCGCCCCGGCTCGGCTTCATGGTGTTTGAGCTTGGCACTGCTGAGGATGTGCACGCCTAACACCGGGGCGAAGAATACCGCTACCACCCACGACACCATCAGTGCCACGGCAATTACCGCAAACAGCGTGTAGGTGTATTCACCGGCCGAACTGGCGTTGAGGCCGATCGGCACGAAGCCGGCCACAGTCACCAGGGTGCCGGTGAGCATGGGGAAGGCTGTGGAGGTATAGGCAAAAGTCGCCGCCTGCTCCTTGCTTTCGCCCATTTCCAGCCGTGTGACCATCACTTCCACAGTGATCATCGCATCATCCACCAGCAGGCCCAGGGCGATGATCAGCGCCCCCAGCGAAATCCGCTGCATGGTGATACCGCTGTACTCCATGAACACGAACACCATGGCCAGCACCAGCGGGATCGAGCAGGCCACCACCAGCCCGGCACGCACGCCGAGGCTGACGAAGCTCACCGCCAGCACGATCACCACCGCCTCGAACAGCGCACTGGTAAAGCCGCCGACCGCTTGCTTGACCACCACGGCCTGGTCGGAAACAGTGTGCACCCCGACGCCCACCGGCAGGTCTTCGACCACCTGGTCCATGCGTTTTTTCAGCGCCGCGCCGAACACCTGGATATTGCCGCCGGCCTTCATGCCGATGGCCAGGCCCAACGCCGTCTGGCCGTTGTAGCGGAACATTGGCGAAGGGGGGTCGACGTAACCACGCTCGATATCGGCGATGTCGGCCAGGCGGAAGAAGCGGTCGTTGATCTTCAGGTTGACGGTTTCCAGGTCTTTTTCCGAGGTGAACTGCCCGGAGGTACGCACCGAGATACGTTCCGGCCCGGCCTCGATCACGCCGGCAGGGGTCACGGCGTTTTGCGATTGCAGGGCCTGCATGACCTGGCGCTGATCGATGCCCAGGGCTGCCAGCTTGCGGGTAGAGAAGTTCAGGTACAGCACTTCGTCCTGGGTGCCGATCAGCTCGATCTTGCCGATGTTGGGCACATCGCGCACTTCGGCCCGCGCCTGTTCCACGTAGTCGCGCAGCTGGCGCAGGGTCAGGCCGTCGGCGGTGAAGGCATAGATAGAACCGAACACATCGCCGAATTCATCGTTGAACCCGGGCCCCTGGATGCCTGCAGGGAACTCACCGCGAATGTCCTGGATCTTCTTGCGCACCTGGTACCAGATTTCCGGGATGTCCTTGGCCTTGGTGGTGTCGCGCAGGTACACGTAGACCGTGGATTCGCCGGGGCGGGTGTAGCTTTTGGTGTAGTCGAGGGAGTCGAGTTCCTCGAGCTTCTTCTCGATACGGTCGGTGACCTGGTACAGGGTTTCGTCCTGGGTCGCGCCGGGCCAGCGGGTCTGGATGACCATGGTCTTGATGGTGAACGACGGGTCTTCCTCACGGCCCAGGTTGAAGTAGGAAAAGATCCCCATCAGCAGGCCGACGAACATCAGGTACCAGACGAACGATTGATGCTTGAGTGCCCAGTCGGACAGGTTGAAGCTTCCTTTCATTGCGCATCCTCGTCGAAGGTGACCTTCTGGCCAGGCTTGAGGCTGTTCACGCCCGCAGTCACCACCCGCTCGCCGGGCTGTACGCCCGAGGTCAGGACGATGCTGTCGGCGGTTCGACCGATCAGGGCCACATCACGGGTGGCCACGGTCTTCTGCTGCGTATCAATCACCCATACCTGGGTCTTGCCGTCGCGCTCGAGCAAGGCACTCAAGGGCAGTTCGCTGCGCGGCGACACCTCCGAACTCAGGGTCACGCTGATGGCAGTGCCCAGGTGGAAGGCCGCCGGGGTGCTGGCCAGGGTCAGGCGCGCGCGGCGGGTGCGCGTGGTGGCGTCGGCCTGGGGTTCCAGTTCCCGCAGGCTGGCGGTGGTGTTGATGGTCGGGTCCAGCTGCGAAGCAACGGTGAAGGTCAGGCCTTTGCTCAACTGCTCGGCCAGGCCGATCGGCAGATCGATCACCGCTTCCTTCACATCCGGCCTGGCCAGGGTTACCACGGCCTGGCCGGCGGTGACGGTTTGCCCGGCTTCGGCCTGCCAGGCAGTGATTACCGCGGCGTGGTCGGTGCGCAGGGTGCTGTAGTCGAGCTGGTCACGCGCCTGGCTGAGTGCAGAGCGCGCCTGCTCCAACGCCGCGCTGGTGGTTTTCAGGTTGGTCTGGGCGATATCCAGCTGGGCCTGGGCGCCTACGCCACGGTCATATAGCTGTTGCTGCCGGCGGGCATCGGCCTGGGCGTTGATCCACTGCGCCTGCACCTTGGCCAGGTCGCCTTCGGCGGCGCGCAACTGGTTCTGCTGGTCGGTCGGGTCGAGGGTGGCCAGGGTATCGCCCGGTTTCACCTGGGCGCCCACATCCAGCCAGCGCCGGGCAATACGCCCGGAAACCCGGAAGCCCAAGGTGCTTTCGAAACGGGCCTGGATACTGCCGGCGAAGCGGCCGAGCTGCGACTGCACCTGGGGTTCGACCTTGACCGACAGCACCGGCCGAATCGGTTCCGGCACTTCATCCTCGCTACTGCAGCCGGCCAACAGCACGCCGGCCGACAGCATCAGCAGCAGGCGCTTCATAGCTCACCCCCTTTGGCCTTGGCATCGATCTTCAGCACCTGCATGCCGGGGTGCAGCAACTGCCCGCCATTGACCACCACGGTCTCGCCGCCTTTCAGGCCACTGGCGACCACGATCCTGCCGGTGAGGTAACGGCTGACCTCGACCTTGCGCAGCTCTACCTTGTCACCCTCGCCCACCACCCACACGGCGGGCTCATGCAGGGCTTTGGTCAGTGCCGACCATGGCAGCTCGATACTTGGCCGGCCCTGGGCATTGGTGGTGGCCGTCACCGGTGCACCCAGTTGCATCCCTGGCGGCACATCCCTCAGCCCGACCTTGACCTGTACCGTGCCGCTTTGCGCGGACACCGTGGGGGTGATTTCGCGCACGAAGCCACGGGCCTGGACCTTGGGGTCGTCCAGCAGGCTGACGATCACGCCGGCGTCGCTTGGCGGAGCCACCAGCAGCGATTCGTAGACATTGAACACGGCATCACGGTCGCCATCGGTGGCCAGGCTGAAGATCGGCATGGTCGCCTGCACCACCTGGCCAACCTCGGCCTGGCGCTCGGTGATGACCCCATCGGCCTCGGAGACCAGCGCGGTATAGCTCAGTTGTTCGTTGGCATTGGCCAATTGTGCCTGTGCGGCCTTGAGCGCGCTCTGGTTGCTACGCAGCGCGGCTTCGGCGGAATCGTATTCGCTCTGGCTGGTGTAGCCCTTGGGCAACAGCTTTTGCTGGCGTACGAAGGCAGCGCTGGTCTGGGTGACCCGCGCCTGCGCGGCGAACACCTCGGCCTTGGCCGAGTCGACATTGTTCTGCAGGTCTTTCGGGTCCAGCCGCGCCAACACCTGGTTGGCCTTTACGTGGTCGCCGACATCGACGCTGCGCGAAATGATCTTGCCGCCCACCCGGAACGACAGGTCGGTCTGCACCCGCGCCTGCACATCGCCAGTCAGGGTGACCCTGGCAGCGAAATCGGTGGGGGATACCTGTTGCACGCCTACGCGTGGCAATGTTTCGGTGGTTTCTTCCTTACTACAGCCCGACAGCAGGGACACAAGCCCCAGGCAGACGACCAACAGCGGACGTATCAACGTCATGCAGGCTCCTTGCTTGCGCGCAAATGATTCGTGGGATGCGACTGTTAGCGTAGATCAGGGTTCGATAAACATCACTGACGGGGATCAGTTCAGCATTTTCAGCGCCTGTCGGGCGGGCGGGTCTGCGAATCGGCCGCACAGGTCAGACGGTCCACCAAAAACCTAGCATTTATGCCAGTAGCTGGAAGCATGCGACCGTTACATAGTGAGATGACCTTGGTCGAACCGACAAACTCAGCTACGCCTGGGCAATTTCTGTCAAAGTCTGAAACTGAGAAGCCATATGGACGCGCGCGAAACTTCACTCCGTTTTTACCAGAACAACAGATGCACCACCGAAATCTGCGGGTCTGTAACACGCTCGTATTTTCACCATGAGGGGAACCTCTTGGCACAACGCACGGCAGGTGCAGATACACCGCTTTTACTCTTCGCAGTGAACAGCAGCAACACAGTGATGAGTGCGTTCGAACAGGCTGGTAGAACGCAGTACCGTTATACCCCGTACGGCCAACGCCCGGCCTCTGCCGATTCTAATATGCCTTTGGGATTCAATGGCGAGCAGCTGGACGAAGTAACAGACTGTTACTCGCTGGGTAATGGCTATCGTCAGTATAGTCCCGTGCTGCAGAGGTTGTGCAGCCCCGATGATGAAAGCCCGTTTGAGGAAGGTGGGTTGAACCCCTACGCGTATTGTGTAGGGGACCCGGTGAACAACGTTGACCCCACCGGGCACTTTTCTTTCTCATTACTTTTTATGGCTACGACATAATTAGCCAGCCTTGGAACACTCACTGCAAGTTTTATTGTAAAAGATCCTAAAGCCCGAGATGTTCTACAGGGCGTATCTGGGTTACTTACAGCCGTCGCGCTTGCGGCGGGTGCCTATAACCTGGGTAAGCGCATCCCTCTACGACCATCGCGGGGTGCCCCCGTGGGCAGAGGGAATACTGCTCAACCGCCCGGGATTCCCCAAAACAATAATCACCGAAGTGCCGCGAGAAGCCTAAATTCCGTTCCGCCCGAGAGCAACAACGAGAGTTTCGAACTCAATGGGCTTTACATGGCTCCACGAACGTACATTATCCCTCGAGCAAGGATCCAGCCTAGTGTAGGTTCGAGCACACCAGCGAATTTTGGAAGCACACCAGCGAATAGACATCCAACACCGGGCGCACCAACGACAGAGCTCCCTGCTGGCGTGAAAAAGATTCGTAATTTAAAGAACTGACGGGAATTTATTAGGCATTTCCAGCGCCTGCGCGGGCCTCTTCGCGGGCACGCCCGCTCCCACAGGATGGTCGCCAGCCTCAAGCCTGCGCTGTACCTGTGGGACCGGGCGTGCCCGCGAAAGGGCCGGTACAGGTCAGAGCTGAACTGAAGCCTTGTTCAGTCCCAGTTCGATGTCATCGATCAGTGCTTTGGCAAAGCCACTGAGAATTCTCGCGGCACTACCGGCCAGCCGGTCATTTTCCATCTCGGCTTCGGTCGTCAGGTGATTGATGCACCCGAGCATGACGGAGAGTTCGGAGAAGGCATGGTTGAAAGGGATATTGGCCTGGACGCGGAAAAGGTCCATGCAGGTTTCTTTACCGACGGTGCTGCTGTTTTTTGGGTGATCTGGAACGTGCGTTGTCATGGTCGGAATCCAATGTCGTTTATAGAACCGCCAGCTCATCTTTCTCACGGATAAGGGGTGGCAGCCGTACGCGGGGTGAGAAAACCGAGGACATTGAACCCGGCCAGGCCGAGGCCTGCCCACGCAAGGCCGCCATGACAGGAAGCCTGTTCAACATCGAGCGGGTTTCTCACACCCGGTCACCTTGATTGGCGACTCGACGACGTTATCCCTGGGGCATTTCCCCTACAACAGAGCAGCTTCCACACGGCTCGTAGGATAATTCCCAAGCCGATCCAACTGAAGCCTTTGGTTTGAGTTGATGAAAAGTCGTACACCTTCAGGGCCTCTTCGCGGGTGAACCCGCTCCCACAGGGTTATGTGCAGCCTTCAGGACCTGCGCAATACCTGTGGGAGCGGGTTCACCCGCGAAAGGGCCGGTACTGCCATCCGCAAGCTTCTGCCATATTCAGAAACCATGATCTACGCAGCACCTGTATCTCAGCCACTACCTTTGAAAAGTCACCTGCTTTTCAAGGAAGAAGCCAATGTCGCGAGCCCAGTCTCACCTGCTTCGCCGTGGTCGCTATTCAGAACTTGGCCGGCTCTATCTGCTGACCACCGTCACCCACCAGCGCAAGCCGCTGTTCCATGATTTCCACCATGCCCGGCTGGTCATTCACCAACTGCGACAATCAGACCAGGAACATGCCTGCCGATCATTGGCCTGGGTGCTGATGCCGGACCATCTGCATTGGCTGATTGAGTTGAAAGGTACGACGTTGGGCACCTTGATGCGAAGGTTCAAGTCCAGGTCCAGTCTGGTTTTGCATCAGGCGGGGGTTGAGCATGATCCGGTATGGCAGTCTGGGTATCAGGACCGGGCATTAAGAAGGGAAGAAAGCATGGTGCATGTCGCCAGGTACATTGTTGCCAACCCCTTGCGGGCAGGCCTGGTCAGAAGTGTCAGGGACTATCCACATTGGGATGCAGTCTGGCTTTGAATCTGTGCTGGGGCCTTCGCGGGTAAACCCGCTCCCACAGGGATTAACACAGGCTCGAGGCAGTGATATTCCTGTGGGAGCGGGTTCACCCGCGAAGAGGCCAGATCAGGCAGACGCCGCAACCTGCGCCGGGCGCTTCACCTGTGGCTGCGAAGCATTCGCTGCAGCGCCCTCTTCGATCGCCTGCTGTATCGCCTTGCGACGGCGCTCTTCGGCCTGGCGGCTGAAGTACCAGACGAAGAAGGTCACCAGCGATACCGACAGCAGGATCAAGCTTGCCACGGCGTTGATCTCCGGCTTCACGCCCAGGCGCACCGCCGAGAACACTTCCATCGGCAAGGTGGTCGAACCAGGGCCGGAGACGAAGCTCGCCAGTACCAGGTCATCCAGCGACAGGGCGAACGACATCATGCCGCCCGCAGCCAGCGACGGCGCGATCATCGGGATGGTGATCAGGAAGAACACCTTCCACGGCTTGGCACCCAGGTCCATCGCCGCTTCCTCGATCGACAGGTCCAGCTCCCGCAGGCGTGCCGACACCACCACCGCTACATACGCGGCACAGAACGTGGTATGGGCGATCCAGATGGTGACGATGCCGCGCTCCTGCGGCCAGCCAATCATCTGCGCCATGGCCACGAACAGCAGCAACAGCGACAGGCCGGTGATCACCTCAGGCATTACCAGCGGCGCGGTAACCAGGCCACCGAACAGCGTGCGGCCCTTGAAGCGGGTAACCCGGGTCAGCACGAACGCCGCCAAGGTACCCAGCGCCACCGCCGCCACCGCCGTGTAGCAGGCGATTTCCAGCGAACGCATCACCGAACCCATCAACTGGGTGTTGTCGAGCAGGCCGACGTACCACTTCACCGACCAGCCACCCCACACCGTCACCAGCTTGGAGGCGTTGAACGAGTAGATCACCAGGATCAGCATCGGCAGGTAGATGAACAGCAAGCCGAGCACCAGCATCAGCTTGGAGAAACTGAAGCGCTTCATGCCCTGCCCTCCATTTCTTTGGCCTGGCTGCGGTTGAACAGCAGGATCGGCACGATCAGGATCGCCAGCATGACCACCGCCAGCGCAGAGGCCACCGGCCAGTCACGGTTGTTGAAGAACTCTTGCCACAGCACCTTGCCGATCATCAGGGTTTCCGGGCCGCCAAGCAGTTCAGGAATCACGAACTCGCCCACCACCGGGATGAACACCAGCATGCAGCCGGCGATGATGCCGTTCTTCGACAGTGGTACGGTGATCTTCCAGAAGCTGTTGAAGGTGCTCGAACCCAGGTCCGAAGCGGCCTCGAGCAGGCTCGGGTCGTGCTTCACCAGGTTGGCGAACAGCGGCAGGATCATGAACGGCAGGTACGAATAGACCACGCCGATGTACACCGCCAGGTTGGTGTTGAGGATCTGCAGCGGCTGGTCGATCAACCCGGTCCACAGCAGGAAGCCGTTGAGCAGGCCGTTGTTGCTGAGAATGCCCATCCAGGCATAGACGCGGATCAGGATCGCGGTCCAGGTCGGCATCATGATCAGCAACAGCAGGACCGTCTGGGTCTCCTTCTTGGCGTTGGCAATGGCATAGGCCATCGGGTAGCCGATCAGCAGGCACAGCAGGGTGCTGAAGAAGGCCATCTTCAGCGAGCCCAGGTAGGCCGAGATATACAGCTCATCCTCGGTCAACAGGCCATAGTTGGCCAGGTTGAGCACCAGCTGCAGCTTGTCTTCGACGTAGCTGTAGATCTCGGTATACGGCGGGATCGCCACGTCGGCTTCGGCGAAGCTGATCTTCAGCACGATGAAGAACGGCAGCATGAAGAACAGGAACAGCCAGATGAACGGCACGCCGATCACCAGGTGCCGCCCCTCCGGGGTAATACGCTGGAAGGCTCGCTTGAGCTTGCGCAGTTTCATGACCGCAGTACCACGCCGCTGTCGTCTTCCCACCACACGTACACTTCATCGCCCCAGGTCGGGCGGGTGCCCTGGCGCTCGGCGTTGGCGACGAACGACTGGACGACCTTGCCACTCGGTAACTCGACGTAGAACACCGAGTGGCCACCCAGGTAGGCAATGTCGTGAACCTTGCCGCGCGACCAGTTGTGCTCGCAGGTCGGTTGCTGGGTGGTGACCAGCATCTTTTCCGGGCGCAGGGCGTAGGTGATGTGCTTGTCTTCCACCGACGTGGTGATGCCGTGGCCGACATAGATCTTGCGCTCCAGCTCCGGGCTGGCAATGATCGCGTGGCCTTCGGCGTCGTCGACCACTTCACCTTCGAACAGGTTGACGTTGCCGATGAACTCGCACACCAGGCGGCTGGTAGGCGTCTCGTAGATGTCCACCGGCGAGCCGATCTGGGCGATCCAGCCCAGGTGCATGATGGCGATGCGCTGGGCCATGGTCATGGCCTCTTCCTGGTCGTGGGTCACCATCACGCAGGTCACGCCAACGCGCTCGATGATCTCCACCAGTTCCAGTTGCATCTGCGAACGCAGTTTCTTGTCCAGTGCACCCATCGGCTCGTCGAGCAGCAGCAGCTTGGGGCGCTTGGCCAGCGAGCGGGCCAGTGCCACGCGCTGGCGCTGGCCGCCGGACAGCTGGTGCGGCTTGCGCTTGGCGTACTGGGTCATGTGCACCAGCTTGAGCATCTCGGCCACGCGGGCGTCGATCTCGGCCTTGGGCATCTTGTCCTGCTGCAGGCCGAAGGCGATGTTCTGCGCCACGGTCATGTGCGGGAACAGCGCGTAGGACTGGAACATCATGTTGATCGGCCGCTCGTAGGGCGGCATGTCGGTAATGTCGACGCCATCGAGGAAGATCCGCCCTTCGGTCGGGCGCTCGAAGCCGGCCAGCATGCGCAGCAAGGTGGACTTGCCGGAACCGGAGCCCCCCAGCAGAGCGAAGATCTCGCCCTTGCGGATTTCCAGGGACACATCGTCCACGGCTACCGTTTCGTCGAACTTTTTCGTGACCCGGTCGATCTTGACCAGCACCTGCTTGGGTTGCTGGCCACCCTCGAGGGCTTTTTTATAGGCACCGGAGGCAACTGCCATGAGTGAAACTCCCAACAAGATTTTTGTGCCCGCGAGCCCTGTTCTAAAGGTGCCGCCACGGGCCTGGATTTTTACTTGCCCGACTTGACCTTGGTCCAGCTACGGGTCATCAGCCGTTGCACCTTGGGTGGCAACTCTGAATTCACGAACATCTTGTTCAGCACTTCCTGCGGTGGGTAAACCGCGGCGTCAGTCCTCACGGCCTGGTCCATCAGGTCGCCAGCCTTGGGGTTCGGGTTGGCGTAACCGACGTAATCACTGACCTGGGCGATAACCTCAGGCTTCAGCAAATAGTTGATGAAGGCATGCGCCTCTTTGACGTTCTTGGCGTCCTTGGGAATCGCCAGCACGTCGAACCAGAGGTTGCCGCCTTCCTTGGGAATTGCGTAGGCCAGGTTCACGCCCTTCTTCGCTTCTTCGGCGCGGGTCTTTGCCTGGAACACATCACCTGAGAAGCCTGCCGCGACGCAGATGTCGCCGTTGGCCAGGTCGGTGATGTACTTGGACGAGTGGAAGTAGGTCACGTACGGGCGTACCGCCAGCAGTTTCTTCTCGGCGGCCTGGTAGTCCTTGGCATTGGTGCTGTTGGGGTCCAGCCCCATGTAGTTGAGCACCGCCGGCAGCATTTCGTCCGCCGAATCGAGGAAGGCCACGCCGCACTTGGCGAGCTTCTTCATGTTCTCGGGCTCGAACAGCACTGCCCAGGAGTCGATGGTGTCCACGCCCAGCGCGGCCTTCACCTTGTCGACGTTGTAACCGATGCCGTTGGTGCCCCACAGGTAAGGCACGGCGTACTGGTTGCCCGGGTCGTTCCTTTCCAGGCGCTTCATCAGCGCCGGGTCCAGGTTGGAATAATTGGGCAGCAGGTTCTTGTCGAGCTTCTGGAACGCGCCCGCCTTGATCTGCTTGCCGAGGAAATGGTTGGACGGCACTACCACGTCATAGCCGGTATTGCCGGCCAGCAGCTTGCCTTCCAGGGTTTCGTTGGAATCGAACACATCTTGCACGGGCTTGATGCCCGTGGCTTTCTCGAAGTCCGCGAGTGTGGTCGGGCCGATGTAGTCGGACCAGTTGTAGAAGTGCACCGTAGGCGCCGCTTGGACGCTGCATGCCAGCGTCAGGCCCGCTCCAGCCATCAAGGCCTTGCGGAATACAGAAATGGACAAGTGGGTGGTCCTCACAATCAGTGCCTGGGTAGCGACAATGCTGCCGCACACGCAAAACCGGCGCGCAACTTACCTTCGCAGCTTCGATGCCGCAATCATCAATTGCCTTTCACTGGCTCTGGGCCGGGATTCCCCGGCCCAGAGGTACCGCATCGGGCTTATTTGCCCGACTTGATCTTGGTCCAGCTGCGGGTGATCACACGCTGGGCAGAAGCTTCAGGCGCAGCGATCGCGTACAGCTGCTTCTTCACTTCAGCTGGCGGATAGATGCTCGGATCGCTGGTGATTTCCTTGTCCACGAACTGGGTGGCGGCAGCGTTGCCGTTCGGGAAGCGCACGGCGTTGGTGATCTCGGCCATGATTTCCGGCTGCATCAGGAAGTTCATGAACTGGTAGGCAGCGTCTTTATGCTCGGCATCCTTGGGGATGGCGACCATGTCGTAGAAGGTACCGGCACCTTCCTTCGGAATGACGTAGTCCACCTTGACCTTGTCGCCAGCTTCGTGGGCACGGGCCTTGGACTGCTCCAGGTCACCCGAGTAACCGACAGCTACGCAGATGTTGCCGTTGGCCATGTCGCCGATGTACTTGGACGAATGGAAGTAGGTGATCGAAGGACGGATCTTGAGGAACAGGTCCTCGGCGGCCTTCAGGTCTTCCTTCTTGGTGCTGTTGCTCGGCAGGCCCAGGTAGTGCAGCGCAGCCGGGAGCATTTCGGTCGGGGCATCGAGGAAGCTCACGCCGCAGCTCTTGAGCTTGGCGATGTTCTCAGGCTTGAACACCACGTCCCACGAGTCGATCTTGTCCACGCCCAGCGCGGCCTTGACCTTCTCCGGGTTGTAGCCGATACCGATCGAGCCCCACATGTACGGGAAGGCGTGCTTGTTGTCCTTGTCGCTGGCATCGCCAACGGCCTTGAGCAGGTCAGGGTCGAGGTTCTTCCAGTTCGGCAGCTTGGAGCGGTCCAGTTCCTCGTACACGCCAGCCTTGATCTGCTTGGCCAGGAAGTTGTTCGAAGGCACGACGATGTCATAGCCCGACTTGCCTGCCAGCAGCTTGGCTTCGAGGGTTTCGTTGCTGTCGAAGACGTCGTACTTGACCTTGATGCCCGACTGTTTCTCGAACTTGGCGATAGTGTCCGGAGCGATGTAGTCCGACCAGTTGTAGACGTTCAACACCTTGTCTTCAGCCTGAACAGCGGTAGCCATGGCACCCATCAGGGCGGTGGCCAGCAACGTCTTGCCCAATTTATTCATGCGTAATGCTCCAGAATTTTTTATTTAGCCATCTGTTCAGCAGCCAGGACCTACGGTGCAGAGCGCGCGGCGACTGAAACAGTCGCTAGTCTGGCAAGTTACAAGGCTCTGTATCAAGGAAAGCAGGGCCTTGTAACGACTTAATGTCACATCGCTAGCCTAGCAAACTGTCAACGAATCGCTTCGAGCGTCAGGTCCAGGCATTTGCGTGCCTTTTCCACCAGTTCGTCGATCTCTGCATGGCTGATCACCAGCGGCGGCGCAATGATCATGGTGTCACCCACCGCACGCATGATCAGGCCGTTTTCGAAGCAGAAGGTGCGGCAGATCATGCCTACGCCCTTGCCTTCGTAACGGCTGCGGGTGGCCTTGTCCTTGACCAGCTCGATCGCGCCGAGCAGGCCCAGGCCGCGTACCTCGCCCACCAGAGGGTGGTCCTGCAGCTCACGCAAACGCTTTTGCAAATAAGGTGCCGCTTCGGTGCGCGCCTTCTCGACGATTTTCTCGTCGCGCAGGATGCGCAGGTTTTCCAGGCCCACCGCCGCCGCTACCGGGTGGCCGGAGTAGGTGAAGCCGTGGTTGAAGTCGCCGCCTTCGCTGAGTACCTGGGCCACGGTGTCACGCACGATCACACCGCCCATGGGGATGTAACCGGAAGTCAGGCCCTTGGCGATGGTCATCAGGTCGGGCTTGAGGTCGTAGTAGTCGGAGCCGAACCACTCGCCGGTACGACCGAAACCGCAGATCACTTCGTCGGCGACGAACAGGATGTCGTACTTGGCGAGGATCTCCTTCACCTTCGGCCAGTAGGTTTCCGGCGGGATGATCACGCCGCCGGCGCCCTGGATCGGCTCGGCGATAAAGGCGGCGACGTTGTCTTCGCCGACTTCGAGGATTTTCTGCTCCAGCTGATCGGCCGCCCACACCCCGAACTCGTCCGGGGTCATGTCGCCGCCTTCGCCGAACCAGTAAGGCTGCAGGATATGCACGATGCCAGGAATCGGCAGGCCGCCCTGCTCGTGCATGCCGCTCATGCCGCCCAGGCTGGCGCCAGCCACGGTGGAGCCGTGGTAGCCGTTGATGCGGCCGATGATGGTCTGCTTCTGTGGCTTGCCTTTCAGCGCCCAGTAATGGCGGACCATGCGCAGCACGGTGTCGTTGCCTTCGGAGCCGGAGCCGGTGAAGAACACATGGGTCATGCCTTGCGGCGCCACGTCGGAGATTGCCTTGGCCAGTTCCAGCGCAGGCGGGTGGGCAGTCTGGAAGAACAGGTTGTAGTACGGCAGCTCGCGCATCTGCTTTTCTGCCGCCTGCACCAGTTCTTCACGGCCATAGCCCACAGCCACGCACCACAGGCCAGCCATGCCGTCGAGGATCTTGTGCCCCTCGCTATCCCACAAATGCACACCCTGGGCCTTGGTGATGATGCGCGGCCCCTTCTCCTTCAGCTGCTTGTAGTCGCTGAAGGGCGCGAGGTGATGCTCCCCGCTCAGGGTTTGCCATTCACGGGTTTGCGGGTTGTTGACGCTCATGTGCTTCTCCGTTGTTCGACAGCCGCGTCCTGCGGCACCAAGTTGATCAGACAGCAAACAGCAGGAACTCACGCTCCCAGGAACTGATGACTCGCTTGAAGTTCTCGTGCTCGGCGCGCTTGGTAGCGACGTAGCCGGTGATGAACTTCTTGCCCAGGTACTGCACCAGTGCACGGCTGTTTTCCATGCGTTCCAGGGCATCTTCGATGGTCAGTGGCAGGCGCAGGTTGCGGCGTTCGTAGCCACGGCCCTGCACCGGCGCGCTGGCGTCGATGCCTTCGACCATGCCGATGTAGCCACACAGCAGGCTGGCAGCGATGGCCAGGTATGGGTTGGCGTCGGCGCCTGGCAGGCGGTTCTCGACCCGGCGGCTTTGCGGGCCGGCGTCCGGCACGCGCAGGCCGACGGTACGGTTTTCCTCGCCCCACTCCACGTTCACCGGCGCCGAGGTGTCGGGCAGGAAGCGACGGAACGAGTTGACGTTGGGGGCGAACAGCGGCAATGCCTCGGGGATGAACTTCTGCAGGCCACCGATGTGGTGCAGGAACAGTTCGCTCATGCTGCCGTCGTCGTTGCTGAAGATGTTCTTGCCGGTGGCCACGTCGACCACGCTCTGGTGCAGGTGCATGGCACTGCCTGGCTCACCGGTCATGGGCTTGGCCATGAAGGTGGCGGCCACATTGTGCTTGAGCGCGGCCTCGCGCATGGTGCGCTTGAACACCAGGATCTGGTCGGCCAGGTGCAGGGCGTTGCCATGACGGAAGTTGATCTCCATCTGCGCCGTGCCGTCCTCATGGATCAGCGTGTCGAGATCCAACTGCTGCAGTTCGCACCAGTCGTAGACGTCTTCGAACAGCGGGTCGAATTCGTTGGCGGCTTCGATCGAGAACGACTGACGGCCGGTTTCCGGCCGGCCCGAACGGCCTACCGGGGGCTGCAGCGGGAAGTCCGGGTCTTCGCTGCGCTTGGTCAGGTAGAACTCCATCTCCGGCGCGACGATCGGCTGCCAGCCCTTGTCGGCGTAGAGCTTGAGGACTTTCTTCAGCACGTTGCGCGGCGACAGTTCGACCGGGTTGCCCTTCTTGTCGTAGGTATCGTGGATCACCTGGGCGGTCGGCTCGATGGCCCATGGCACCAGGAACACGGCGTTCTCGTCGGGGCGGCAGATCATGTCGATGTCCGCCGGGTCCAGCAGTTCGTAATAGATGTCGTCATCGACGTAGTCGCCGGTCACGGTCTGCAGCAGCACGCTCTCGGGCAGGCGCATGCCTTTTTCGGCGATGAACTTGTTGGTAGGCGAAATCTTGCCGCGCGTGATGCCGGTCAGGTCACTGATCATGCATTCGACTTCGGTGATCTTGTGCTCTTTCAACCAATCGGTGAGCTGGTCGAGGTTGTTACTCATAAATACCTCAGGAGGTAAGGTGGTCCGCGCACTGATTCTGGATGGAGTACATTGCTAAAGCAAAAACCCCCGCGCAGAGCCGCAGTGGATACACTGAAAACAAGTGTGTCCGTAATGAGTTCGAAAGGCAGGAAGACGAAACGAAGGGCGGCAAGCCGCTACGAGGGCAGGTCCGGGAGCGCCAAACGTCAATTATTGCGGCCAGGGCGGCCACGCCATTGACGAAGCTTGCAAAAATGACGGATGTACCCGATGGCACTGCGCAGGCAGTACTTTCAGGTCTCGGCAAGCGGACCATGTGACCCTCGTATTATTGTGTTCTGGGTTGAGACCGAGCTTAGCCTTGTTCATTTTTTTACACAACACCTCCGTAAAAAATAAAACACGGTTGGTCGGAGATAGCCCTTTGCGAGGGAAATAGCGGATAATGGCTTGCCCCGATATGCAGCAAATCTGCCGTCGATGTGCCATTTCAGGGCATCATGGGGTTGGCTTGACATCAGTTTGTCTTTTCGATTGACTGGTCTTGCAAGCCCCCCTTGATTGATATTTTTAACAACAAAGGTGTTGCATCATGTCGGTACCCCCGCGTGCCGTTCAGCTTAACGAAGCGAACGCGTTCCTTAAGGAACATCCTGAGGTTCTCTACGTTGACCTTCTGATTGCAGATATGAATGGTGTGGTGCGTGGCAAGCGCATAGAGCGCACCAGCCTCCACAAGGTTTACGAGAAAGGCATCAACCTGCCTGCCTCCCTCTTCGCCCTGGACATCAACGGTTCCACCGTTGAAAGCACCGGGCTGGGCCTGGACATCGGCGATGCTGACCGCATCTGCTATCCAATCCCTGACACCCTCTGTAACGAGCCGTGGCAAAAGCGCCCAACCGCTCAGCTGCTGATGACCATGCACGAGCTCGAAGGCGAGCCGTTCTTCGCCGACCCGCGTGAAGTGCTGCGTCAGGTGGTGAGCAAGTTCGACGAACTGGGCCTGACCATCTGTGCCGCGTTCGAGCTGGAGTTCTACCTGATCGACCAGGAGAACGTGAACGGTCGCCCGCAGCCACCGCGCTCGCCAATTTCGGGCAAGCGCCCGCAGTCGACGCAGGTGTACCTGATCGACGACCTCGATGAATATGCCGACTGCCTGCAGGACATCCTGGAAGGCGCGAAGGAGCAAGGCATCCCGGCCGACGCCATCGTCAAGGAAAGCGCCCCGGCGCAGTTCGAAGTCAACCTGCACCACGTGGCCGACCCGCTCAAGGCCTGCGACTACGCAGTACTGCTCAAGCGGTTGATCAAGAACATCGCCTACGACCATGAAATGGACACCACCTTCATGGCCAAGCCCTACCCGGGCCAGGCAGGCAACGGCCTGCATGTACACATTTCCGTGCTGGACAAAGATGGCAACAACATCTTCACCAGCGAGGATCCCGAGCAGAACGCCGCGCTACGTCACGCTGTCGGCGGTGTGCTCGAGACCCTGCCCGCGTCCATGGCGTTCCTTTGCCCGAACGTCAACTCGTACCGCCGCTTCGGCGCGCAGTTCTATGTACCGAACGCGCCAAGCTGGGGCCTGGACAACCGCACCGTGGCCCTGCGCGTGCCGACCGGCTCGCCGGACGCCGTACGCATCGAGCACCGCGTGGCTGGTGCCGACGCCAACCCGTACCTGATGATGGCCGCCGTACTGGCCGGCGTGCACCATGGCCTGACCAACAAGGTAGAACCGGGTGAGCCGATCGAAGGCAACTCGTACGAGCAGCTGGAGCAGAGCCTGCCGAACAACCTGCGCGATGCCCTGCGCGAGCTGGACGACAGCGAGATCCTGAACAAGTACATCGATCCGAAGTACATCGACATCTTCGTCGCGTGCAAGGAGAGCGAGCTGGAGGAGTTCGAGCACTCGATCTCCGACCTCGAGTACAACTGGTACCTGCATACCGTGTAAACGAAAACGCCGCCCACAAGGGCGGCGTTCTTGTTCAAGATTGGTGTCGACTGCTTCGCGGGTAAACCCGCTCCCACAGGGACCGCGCCGGCCTCAGGCCCGGTGAAGATCCTGTGGGAGCGGGTTCACCCGCGAAGAGGCCAGTACAGGTTTACAAGGGCTTCTCGAAAATCTTCGAATTACGCTGGTAGTTGTACAGCGAAGCCCGCGCCGCTGGCAGTCGCTCGACCCCACTCGGCGCAAACCCGCGTTCGCGGAACCAGTGCGCGGTACGCGTCGTCAGCACGAACAGGGTGTTCAGCCCCAGCTGTCGCGCCCGGCTTTCGATGCGCTCCAGCAGCTCGTCGCCACGCCCGCCATGGCGGTACTCGGGGTTCACCGCCAGGCACGCCAGCTCGCCGGCGTCGGAGTCGGCAATCGGGTACAACGCCGCACAAGCGATGATCATGCCTTCGCGCTCGACCACGCTGAACTGCTCGATCTCCCGCTCCAGCACCTCACGCGAACGGCGTACCAGGATGCCCTGCTCTTCCAGCGGGCTGATCAGCTCCAGCAAACCGCCCACGTCCTCGATGGTCGCCTCGCGTACCACTTCGAACTGCTCCTGCGACACCAGCGTGCCGCCACCGCCACGGGTGAACAGCTCGGTCAGCAAGGCGCCGTCCTCGGCATAGCTGACAATATGGCTGCGCGCCACGCCGCCTTTGCAGGCTTCGGCCGCGGCATCCAGCAATTCGCCCTGGTAATCGCTGCCCAGACGCTGCAGATGCGGGGCAACCTGCTGCGGGCGCAGCTCACGTACCAGCTTGCCATCGGCATCCAGCAGGCCCGGCTCGGCACCGAACAGCAGCAGCTTGTCGGCACCCAGTTCGATGGCGGCGCGGGTGGCCACGTCTTCGCAGGCCAGGTTGAAGATTTCACCCGTGGGCGAGTAGCCCAGCGGCGACAACAGCACGATGGAGCGCTCGTCGAGCAGGCGGCTGATACCCTTGCGGTCGACCCGACGCACTTCGCCGGTGTGGTGGTAGTCCACGCCTTCGAGCACGCCGATCGGCCGCGCCGTGACCAGGTTGCCGGACGCCACACGCAGGCGCGAGCCCTGCATCGGCGAAGCGGCGATGTCCATCGACAGGCGTGCCTCGATGGCCAGGCGCAAGGCGCCGACGGCATCGATCACGCAATCCAGGGTGGCGGCATCGGTGATGCGCAGGCCACGGTGGTAGTGCGGGGTCAGGCCGCGATCAGCCAGGCGGCTTTCGATCTGCGGGCGCGAGCCATGCACCAGCACCAGGCGCACGCCCAGGCTGTGCAGCAGCACCAGGTCGTGGACGATGTTGCCGAAATTAGGGTGTTCCACCCCATCGCCAGGGAGCATGACCACGAAGGTGCAGTCGCGATGGGCATTGATATACGGGGAGGCATGACGCAGCCAGTTGACGTAGTCGGGCATGACAGGGCCTGTGGATAAGTGGACGGAGAACGGCGATACAGGGGGCGTTCAGGATCATCGTCGGAACAGGCTTGCGGTCACACGCGGTCTCCTCTAGGCAGGAACGAAACAGTTCGGTTGACGTTTAGTCCAGGCAATAGTGCCGGATCAGGTCACGCAATAGACGCACGGTAGGCTCGATTCGTGACATTTCAAGGTATTCGCCGGGCTGGTGAGCACAGGCGATGTCGCCGGGGCCCAGCACGATGGTCTGGCAACCCAGTTGCTGAAGATAAGGCGCTTCGGTGCCGAACGCCACCGCTTCGGCGCGATGGCCGGTCAGGCGCTCCGCCACTTGCACCAACTCGGCGTCGGCTGCCTGCTCGAAAGGCGGCACCTCCGGGAACAACGGCGCATAGTCGATGCGCACCTCAAAGCGCTCTGCCACCGGCATCAGCTTGGCGCGAATGGCCGCGCGCAGTTGCTCCACATCCATGCCTGGCAGCGGGCGCAGGTCGAACTCCAGGGCACATTGGCCGCAGATTCGGTTGGGGTTGTCGCCGCCGTGGATGCAGCCGAAGTTCATGGTCGGGGTCGGTACGGTGAACTGCGGGTTGCGGTAGGTCTGCTGCCATTGCTGGCGCAACCCCATCAGCTCGCCCATCACTGCGTGCATGGCCTCCATGGCGCTGCGGCCCAGGCTTGGGTCCGAGGAGTGGCCGCTGCGCCCGAGGATGTCGATGCGGTCCATGAGGATGCCTTTGTGCATGCGGATCGGCCGCAGCCCGGTGGGCTCGCCGATCACCGCCGCACGGCCGAGCGGCTGGCCAGCCTCGGCCAAGGCACGGGCCCCGGACATGGAGCTTTCTTCGTCACAGGTGGCGAGGATCAGCAGCGGCTGCTTGAAATCGTGCTCCAGCAATGGGATGACCGCTTCGATGACCAGGGCGAAGAAGCCCTTCATGTCACAGCTGCCCAGGCCGACCCAGCGGCCGTCGGTTTCGGTCAGTTTCAGCGGGTCGCTGGCCCACAGCTGTTCGTCGTAGGGCACCGTGTCGCTGTGCCCCGCCAGCACCAGGCCACCCGGGCCGGTGCCACGGCTGGCCAGCAGGTTGAACTTGCCGGGGCTGACCTGCTGGATGTCGCACTTGAAACCCAGGTCACCCAGCCAGCCGGCCAGCAGGTCGATGACCTGGCGATTGGACTGGTCCAGCGCAGGCTGGGTGCAACTGACCGAGGGCGCGGCGATCAGGGCGGCGAACTGGTCTTTCAGCGTCGGCAACGGCATGCGCGTACTCCTCGGAAGCGTTGCCCATCATAACAATGCCGTCCAATCATGTGGGCTTCTTCGCGGGTAAACCCGCTCTCACAGGGAAAGCGCCGCACCTGAGGGCAACACAGGACCTGTGGGAGCGGGTTCACCCGCGAAGAAGGCCACCACGATCCAACAGACGAGAGCCGACTCCTGTAGACTGCTGGGCAACCACGCCCCTCCTTCGAGCCTGTGATGCACAAAGAAACCGAACTCAAGCTCCGCGCCAGCCGCGAGACCCTTGCCGCCCTGCGCGAGCACCCTCTGCTGAAAAAGCGCAACAAGTCCGGCTGGCAGACCCGCGAACTGCTCAACCAGTACTTCGACACCCCCGAGCGCGAGCTCTCTGCTGCCCGTGTCGCCCTGCGCCTGCGCCGCGATGGCGAGGCCATCATCCAGACCCTCAAGTGCCGCGGCACCAGCGTGGCCGGCCTGTCCGAGCGCAACGAGCATGAATGGCAGCTGGACAAGGTCAAGCTCGACCTGAAGAAGCTCGACGACAGCTGCTGGCCCGCGCAACTGGCCAACCTGGACAAAAAGACCATCAAGCCGTTGTTCACCACCGACTTCAGCCGTGAATACGCCGAAATCGCCTGGGGCCGTGGCAAGAGCAAGGTGGTGATCGAGGCCGCGCTGGACCAGGGTTTCGTGATCGCCGGCAAGCGCAAGGAAGAAATCTGCGAGCTGGAACTGGAACTGCGTGAAGGTGAGCCGCAGGCACTGCTGGAACTGGCCGCCGAGCTGGCCGCCAGCCTGCCGCTGATGCCATGCGACATCAGCAAGGCCGAGCGTGGCTACCGTCTGCTGGAGCCGGACAGCTACGAGCTGGGCCTGCCGCACACCGAGCTGGAAGCCGAAATGGCCGTGGACGACGCCTACGCCGCACTGGCCTGGCAACTGCTGGGTAGCAGCCAGCGTCTGGCCGAGCAATACCGCCACAACGGCCACTGGCGCCTGCTGCAGGATTGGGTCGAGTGCCTGAGCGAGCTGCGCGCCATTACCGCTAGCCTGGGCCAGGCCGCGCCACGCGCCACCACCCGCGACCTGCGCAGCAGCCTGGACGCCTTGCTCGAAGACTGGCGTCCGCTGGTGCAGGCCGGTAACGAAGACGAAGATATCCGCCGCGCCGCCCCAGAGCAGTTCGCCGAAGAGCTGGAGGACGTGCGCTGGGGCCAGTTCTCGCTGGAAACCTCGCGCTGGCTGCTGGCCCGTGCCTGGACCGTGGAGCGCAAAGGCCGTGGCGAGCGCCAGGGCAAGGCGCAGCTGGCAAGCTGGCTGGCGCACCTGCTGGGCGAAGAAGGCCGAGCGTTGAAGCTGCCGCTGTACACGCAGCGTCCGGAAGATCTGGCCGAGCAACTGCCGCGTATCGAGCAGCTGCTGGCCTGGCTGCACCACGCTCGTCAGGTGCTGGAAGCGCCGCAGATGGACCGCCTGTATGGCGACCTGAAGAAGCTGCACGAGCTGGCTGAGCAGCCGATCAGCGATGAAGTGCTGGAAGCGCGTATCGAACAGGCTCGTGCAGTGGATCAGAGCCGCGGCTGGAAGCACTTGCTCAAGGCGTGATACCGCGTCGCATTCTTCGCGGGTAAACCCGCTCCCACAGGGGTCGCGCTGCTCTCTGGCTCACTGATAACCCTGTGGGAGCGGGTTTACCCGCGAATGCCTCAGCGCGACAGTGGCAGGCTGGTGGTGGACTTGATCTCCGACAGCGCCACGATCGAGTTCACTTCCTGTATCCCCGGCACGTTCGACAGCTTTTCGAAGAAGAACCGTTCATAAGCCTCGATATCCGGGGTGACGATGCGCAACAGAAAGTCCACCGACCCCATCAGCACATAACACTCCAGCACCTCCGGAAACCCGCGGATTGCGTCGGTGAACTCTGTGAAGTTGGAGCGCCCGTGGGCGTTCAGTTTCACCTCGGCGAAAATCTGCGTGTTCAGGCCGACCTTCTTGCGGTCCAGCAAGGTCACCTGCCCACGAATCACTCCCTCCTCCTTCAACCATTGGATACGCCGCCAGCACGGCGATTGCGACAGCCCCACGCGTTCGGCGATCTGCGCGCTGGACAGCGAAGCGTCCTCCTGCAGCAGTTCGAGGATACGGCGGTCGTAGGCATCCAGCTCGCTGTGCATCAATAATTCTCCTGAACAGCACTTCATGAATATAACAATTCGCCAATACAGCGAAATGATCAAATCATAGCGAAAAAATACCGCCGCCAACGTGCAAGAATTTCTCCCACATTTGCGGAGACCAGCATGAACGCACAGCCCCGTACCGACGCCTGGGCCGCCAGCAGCGCCCACAGCACCGTGCACTATCGCCTGCAGGCCGAGGCCGAGCCTGACAGCCTGTGCCGGGTGCTCAACCTGTTTGCCCTGCAGTTCCTGACCCCGCACAGCGTGCAGGTCAGTCAGCAGGACGACTGGCTGGATATCGAGGTCGGCATCGGCGGCCTCAGCTGGCACCGGGCCGAGGTGATTGCGCAGAAACTGCGCAACCTGGTGTGTGTGGGTGAAGTGAGCCTGAGCAACCTGCAGCGGGTGGAGCTGGCGGTGGTCTGAGCCATGCTCGGTGCTTGTGCCGGCCTCTTCGCGGGTAAACCCGCTCCTACAGGTACTGCACAACATTCAAGTTTGTGCGGTCATGTGGGAGCGGGTTTACCCGCGAAGAGGCCGGCACAAGCAAAGCAAAATTTCGAAACCTTTCACCCTCGGTAACCCTCCCTCGCCCGGCTAGCCTTGATCAGCACTCCCCTATCAGGCACGGACGCCAATCATGCACACCCCCGACAACCCGGCACTCGACCTCAAGCGCGTACTCCAGGGCCTGCTCACCGACCAGCACCTGCACGCCAACGACACCCTGCAGGTACTCGAGCACGCCGCCAATCACCCCACCGCCCACCCGCTGGAACAGATCGCCGCCTGCGCCCTGGAAGACCGCCGACACCCTGGCAAGCCCCTGGACCTGGATCGCCTCTGCCAATGGCTGGCCAACAAGGTCGGCCAGCCCTACCTGCGCATCGACCCGCTGCAACTGGACCTGCCCCAGGTCACCGGCCTGATATCCCCGGCCTTCGCCCAGCGCCACGGCATCCTTATCGTCGCCGCCGACGCCTCCAGCGTCACCGTCGCCAGCGCCCAGCCCTACCAGGACGACTGGCTGGCCGACCTCACCCGCAGCCTGGGCCGGCCGATCCGGCGCGTTCTGGCCAGCCCGCAGCAGGTCCGCCAGGCAGGGCAGTCGTTCCACCGCCTGGCCCAATCGGTAAAGGGCGCGCAACACCAGCAGTCAGCCAGCCTGGGCGAACTCGAACAGCTGCTGGAGCTGGGCAAGCGCCAGGCCGAGGCCAGTGCGGACGACGCGCACATCGTGCATATCGTCGACTGGCTGCTGCAGTACGCCATCGAGCAACGCGCCAGTGATATCCACCTGGAACCACGCCGCGAACTGGGCCAGCTGCGCTACCGTATCGACGGCCTGCTGCACAACGTCTATGCCTTCCCCGCCGGGGTGACCCTGGCGCTGGTCAGCCGCCTGAAACACCTGGGGCGCATGGACGTCGCAGAAAAACGGCGGCCGCAGGATGGCCGGCTGCAAAGCCGCCTGCCTGGCGGCGGCGAGGTGGAACTGCGGCTGTCGACCTTGCCGACTCCGTTCGGCGAGAAACTGGTGCTGCGCCTGTTCGACCCGCAACAGTTGCAAGAAGGCTTCGACCGGCTCGGCCTGGACGGGGCGCAACTGGACCAGTGGCAAGGCCTGCTGCGTCATCGTCAGGGCATCATTCTGGTTACCGGCCCGACCGGGTCCGGCAAGACCAGCACGCTTTACGCCAGCCTCAAGCTGCTGGCCACGCCGCAGGTCAACCTGTGCACCATCGAAGACCCGATCGAGCGCCTGGAACCCGCCTTCAACCAGTTGCAGGTGCAACCCGCCCTGGACCTGGGATTCGCCAATGGTGTGCGGGCCATGCTGCGCCAGGACCCGGACATCATCATGATCGGCGAAATCCGTGATCGCGAGACCGCCCTGGTGGCGGTGCAGGCAGCCCTGACCGGGCACCTGGTGCTGTCGACCCTGCATACCAACGACGCCTGTGGCGCGATCACCCGCCTGCAGGAACTGGGTGTGGCCGACTACCTGATCAAGGCGACGCTGGTGGGGGTCATGGCCCAGCGGCTGGTGCGCACACTGTGCGCGGATTGCCGGGGTGATACAGCGCTGCGCGAAGGGCAGCCATGCCGTACCTGTCGTGGCACGGGGTTCCATGGTCGCACAGGGTTGTTCGAGCTGCTGATACCCAGCGACAGCCTGCGCGCCCTGATAGGCCCGGACAGCGATCTGGCCAGTTTGCGGCGCCAGGCCGTGGCCGATGGCTTGCTCGATCTGCGCCGCTGCGGCGAAGCCAAGGTAGCCTGTGGGCAGACCCGCCTAGAGGAAGTGCTAAGGGCCTGTTCCTGAGCAAAAATCCTTTGTATTCAAGGAACTTGCACCCCTGTGGCAGGATCAAACCGCGCATCTTCAACCCTCACCCTTCGAGGTGTTTCAACATGCGTTTCAAAACCGCCATCGCTGCCGCTGCCTTGCTTTCGCTGCCTATCGGCTCGGCCATGGCCGATACCTTCTGGCGTAACGTGATGACTACCGGTGCTACCACGGCATCGAGCTACCTGACTTCCGGGGATCACAAGCTGGTGATGGCGGCGCAGGATGACGCCGGCAGCTTCGTGGCCAGCGAAGGCGCGATCCGTGGGCCGTTCCTCGAAGCGGCAATTCGCCAGGCTCGCGCGGAGAACCCGGGGATGCAGGCTTCCGACATGGAACTGGCCAATGCCATCCTGGCCAAGAATGCGGTAGCCGAGTAACCGCGTCGCCTGCTTAGCGGGTGAACCCGCTCCCACAGGTACTGCACAGTATTCGAAACTTGTACAAGTCCTGTAGGAGCGGGTTTACCCGCGAAGGGGCCGGCACAGGCAAACCACAATTAGCGATACGCCTCCACCGGCACACAAGCACAGAACAGATTCCTGTCCCCATAAACGTTGTCGACCCGGTTCACCGCTGGCCAGTACTTGTGCTGGCGCACGTGAGCACTGGGCGCCACCGCCTGCTCCAGGCTGTAAGGCCTGTCCCACACCGTCAGCACATCGGCCAGGGTATGCGGCGCATGCTTGAGCGGGTTGTTCTCCGCAGGCCAGTTGCCCTCCTGAACTTCGCCAATTTCCGCCCTAATCGCCAGCATCGCCTCGACGAATCGGTCCAGTTCAGCCTTCGATTCACTCTCGGTCGGCTCGACCATCAGCGTGCCCGGCACCGGGAACGACATGGTCGGCGCATGGAAGCCATAGTCCATCAGGCGCTTGGCCACGTCCTCTTCACTGATGCCGGTCAGCGCCTTCAGCGGCCGCAGGTCGAGGATGCACTCATGCGCCACCCGCTGGTTGCGCCCGCGGTAGAGCACTGGGAAGGCACCACCCAGCTGGCTGGCCAGGTAATTGGCCGAGAGGATCGCCACCTCGCTGGCATCGGCCAGTTGCGGGCCCATCATCGCTATGTACATCCAGCTGATCGGCAAAATGCTCGCACTGCCCCAGGGCGCAGCACTGACCGCGCTGTTGTTCGGGTCCAGGCCGGGTACCGGCACCACCGGATGGCTGGCAACGAACGGCTTGAGGTGCGCGCGAATGCCGATCGGGCCCATGCCCGGGCCGCCACCACCGTGGGGGATGCAGAAGGTCTTGTGCAGGTTCATGTGTGAAACGTCGGCGCCGATATCCGCCGGACGCGCCAGGCCCACCTGGGCATTGAGGTTGGCGCCATCCATGTACACCTGACCACCATGCTGGTGGACCACTTCGCAGATTTCGCGAATCCCCTCCTCATACACGCCGTGGGTCGATGGGTAAGTGATCATCAGGCACGACAACCGATCCCCGGCCGAGTGGGCCTTGGCCTTGAGGTCGGCCAGGTCGACGTTGCCATCGTCGTCGCAATCGACGATCACCACCTCCATGCCGGCCATTTGCGCCGATGCCGGATTGGTGCCGTGGGCCGACGACGGGATCAGGCACAGCGTGCGTTGCGGCTGGTGGCGGCTGCGATGATAGCGGGTAATGGCCATCAGGCCGGCATACTCGCCCTGGGCGCCGGAGTTGGGCTGCATGCAGATGGCATCAAAGCCGGTAATGGCGCACAGCCAGCTTTCCAGTTCGTCGATCATCGCCTTGTAGCCGGAGGCCTGGGCCGCCGGGGCAAACGGGTGCAGCTGGGCAAAGCCGGGCCAGGTGATGGGGATCATCTCGCTGGTAGCGTTGAGCTTCATGGTGCACGAGCCCAGCGGGATCATCGACTGGTTCAGCGCCAGGTCCTTGTTCTCGAGTTGCTTGAGGTAGCGCAGCATCTCGGTTTCGCTGTGGTGCAGGTTGAACACCGGGTGGGCGAGAAACGGTGTGCGCCGCACCAGGCTGGCAGGGATGCCTTCGGGCAGCGCCAACTGGTCGAGTGCGGCTATATCCAGGCCGTGATCCACCCCCAGGAAGATATCGAGCAGGCGCAGCACCGTCTGCTCCGAGCAAGTCTCGTCCAGGCTCACGCCCAGGTGCCCGCGGCCGAGGATTCGCAAGTTGATCTGGGCGGCCTCGGCGCTTTCGATGATGGCCGCCTGGGCACCGCCGACGTCCAGGGTAAGGGTGTCGAAGAAGTGCTGGTTGAGGCGCTTGATGCCCTTGGCCTCAAGGCCGGCGGCCAGGATGAAGGTCAGCCGGTGCACGCGCTGGGCAATGCGCTGCAGCCCTTCGGGGCCATGGTATACCGCATAGAAGCCGGCAATGTTGGCCAGCAGCACCTGGGCCGTGCAGATGTTGGAGTTGGCCTTCTCGCGGCGGATATGCTGCTCGCGGGTCTGCAGGGCCATGCGCAACGCGGTGTTGCCACGGGCATCGCGCGACACGCCGATGATGCGCCCCGGCATGGCTCGCTTGTAGTCATCGCGGCAGGCGAAATAGGCCGCGTGGGGGCCGCCATAGCCCATCGGTACGCCAAAGCGTTGGGTTGAACCCAGCACCACATCGGCTCCCAGCTCCCCGGGCGGTGCCAGCACCACCAGGCTGAGCAGGTCGGCGGCTACGCAGGCCAGGGCATGCTGGCTGTGCAAATGGTCGATCAGCGGGCGCAGGTCGCGCACCTCGCCGTGGGTATCCGGGTACTGCAGCAAGGCCCCGAAAACCGCGTGTTTGCCAAGGTTATCCACAGAGTCGACGATCAGCTCGAAGCCGAAGCCCTCGGCACGGGTCTTGAGTACCGACAGGGTTTGCGGGTGACAGTGCTCATCGGCGAAGAAGGCATTGCTCTTGTTGCGCGCCACCCGCTTGGCCAGGGCCATTGCCTCGGCGGCGGCGGTGGCTTCGTCGAGCAGCGAGGCATTGGCCAGGGCCAGCCCGGTGAGGTCGATGACCATCTGCTGGAAGTTCAGCAGCGCCTCCAGCCGGCCTTGGGCAATCTCGGGCTGATAAGGCGTGTAGGCGGTGTACCATCCCGGGTTCTCCAGCACGTTGCGCAGGATGACCGTGGGGGTGATGGTGCCGTGGTAGCCCATGCCGATCAGGCTGGTCCAGACCTGGTTCTGCCTGGCGTAACCGGCGAGCTTGGCCAGGGCGGCCTGTTCGTCCAGTGCAGGCGGCAGGTCGAGGGGGCGGTTGAGGCGGATGTCTGGCGGTACGGTCTGCTCGATCAGCTCACTGCGGCTGGCGACACCCAGCGCGTTGAGCATGGTCTGCTGCTCCGCGGCATCCGGGCCAAGGTGGCGACGCAGGAATGGGTTGAGCTCTTGCAGTTGATGCAGGGATGGCGACTGGGACATGACGACGCTCTCTTCCTGGAACAGCTCTCATGGAGACTTACAAGTCTAGGAAGGGATTGCCGATTCTGCGGGGAAAGTTGCTCGCAGGCCCGGCCTCTTCGCGGCTAAAGCCGCTCCCACAGGGACCGCACACGTATCAGACGCTGTGCAGTACCTGTGGGAGCAACTGTCTTTAGAAATTTATTTTCAAGCGTGCCATTCGGGCAGGGCTTCGCTCGATACCGCGTAGCGGTGTCGCTGGCGAAGCCCGCATTTGTAGAAAATCGATCCTCGTTCGTGATCAGGGTGCGGGTACCTGAGGCTTGAGCTCTTTCCACTCCGTTCCGTCACGCAGCATTGCGTTCAGGCGCACCAGCAACACGCGCATGCACGCCACTGCGGCAACTTTTGCGCGCTTGCCTCGGGCTATCAGGGCTTCATAGCGGGTTCTAACTTCTGGGACATGCTGGATCATTGACCAGATCGACATGTAGGCCGCCTTGCGGACTCTGTAACGCCCGCCTTCGATCTTCCTCGGGCCACTCTTCTTGCCGCTGTCTTTGTTGTACGGCGCTAACCCAGCCAAGGCTGCAATTTCGCGCCCCGTCACGCTTCCCAGCTCAGGTAGGTAGGCCATGAAGGTGCCACAACTGATGACGCCAATCCCTTTCACAGACCTTAGCCGCATGGCTGTCGTGCGATCCAGCACGTTCGAGGCACGCTCAATCGCCTTGTCCAAGGCCTTAATCTGATCATTCAGGTAAGCGACATGCTCGGTATAAACGGTAATGGCCGTAGCTGAAGTGGTTTGTTTCATCCGACGCTTGTCATCATCCCGATGCTGGACAAGATTGCCACGGAGTTTGATGAGCTCTCCCAGTTCATCCCGATCTTGATTAGGCTCTATCTGCGGCAAGTCCTCGAAGTCCCTGGCAAACCGCGCCAGCATCTGGGCGTCGATCTTGTCAGTCTTGGCAATTTTGCCCATGGCACTCGCATAGTCCCGACAGCGCCTGGGGTTGACCCTGACGACGTTCAAACCCTCCAGTCGCAAGGCTTTGAATACGGCCCGTTCATAGCCACCGGTGGCTTCCAGCAAGACCCGTTCGACCTCAAGCTCGTTCAGGCATGCGATCAGTTGCGCAAAGCCCTCAGAGTCATTCCTGACCTGGAACTGGGGAATACTTTCAGGAAGAAAGCCCACATCCAGAGTCGCTTTCGAAACGTCGAGACCAACGAAGTAGGAAATCATCGCCAAGCCCTCTTACACTCAAGAAGTGAGAGCACTCTGACTTAGCCCTAGCTTGTGACTGCGAGTTCGCCACTCATTCAACTGTTCGGGCTTAGGTCAGAGTGGGAGGTGGATGGCGACTAGGCTCCCACTCGTGCTTTAGAGCACACCTGGCTTTCAGTCTGCCATCCACTGCTCTCACCCTTTCGAGTTTAAGAGACCTTGAAGACACAAGCGGCTTTAGCCGCGAAGAAGGCGACGCGGTCTTACTCGCCGATCGCGGCCTTGTAGCCCGCAGCATCCAGCAGCTTGTCCAGCTCGGCCGGGTTGCTTGGCTTCAGCTTGAAAATCCACGAATCGTAAGGTTCTTCGTTGAGCAGCTCAGGGCTGTCAGCCAGCTCTTCGTTGACCGCAATCACTTCGCCACCGACCGGGGCGTAGATGTCCGAAGCGGCCTTGACCGACTCGACCACACCGGCCGCATCGCCAGCGGCGAATACCTTGCCGACTTCGGCCAACTCGACGAACACCACGTCACCCAGGGCTTGCTGGGCGTGGTCGCTGATACCCACGGTCACGGTGCCGTCGGCTTCCAGGCGAGCCCACTCGTGGCTTTCGGCAAAACGCAGTTCGGCGGGGATATTGCTCATGTCTTGAATTCCTCGATTGGCTCAGCGGTACGCCCGCCGGTTAAAAATTGTTCAGATCAGGATCTTGCCGTGGCGCACGAAGGTCGGTTTGACCACCCGCACCGGGTACCACTTGCTGCGAATTTCCACCTCGGCCCGGTCGCCAGTGGCCATGGGCACGCGTGCAAGGGCAATGGACTTGCTCAGCGTAGGCGAGAAACTACCACTGGTGATCTCCCCTTCGCCAATCCCGGCTACACGCACCACCTGGTGGGCACGCAGCACGCCACGCTCTTCCAGCACCAGGCCGACCAGTTTTTCCTGCACGCCGTGCTCGATTTCCGCCAGCAGCCCAGCGCGCCCGATGAAGTCGCGCTCGGCCGGCTCCCAGGCGATGCTCCAGCCGAGGTTGGAGGTGAGCGGTGTGTGGTTTTCGTCGATGTCCTGGCCGTACAGGTTCATGCCGGCTTCCAGGCGCAGGGTATCGCGGGCACCAAGGCCGCTGGGGGCGATGCCGGCACCGACCAGGTCGTTGAAGAAGGCCACGGCCTGCTCGCCGGGGAGGATGATCTCCAGGCCGTCTTCACCGGTATAACCGGTGCGGGCAATGAACCAGTCGCCTTCGGCAAAGCCTTCGAAAGGACGCAGTTCGCGGATCAGCGCCGCACGCGAGGGGCTGAGCAGGGCTGCAACCTTTTCTCGAGCATGCGGGCCCTGGATGGCAAGGATGGCCAGGTCTGGGCGGACCTGGAAGTCCACGGCAAAACCGTCACGCTGCTGCTGCAGCCAGTCGAGTACCTTGGCACGGGTGGCGGCGTTGGTGACCAGGCGATAGCCATGTTGTGTGCGGTAGACGATCAGGTCGTCGATCACCCTGCCCTGTTCCTGCAACAGCGGGCTGTACAGCGCCTTGCCGGTGTCGTCGAGGCGGGCCACGTCGTTGGCCAGCAGACGCTGCAACCAGGCGGTGGCGTCGCTACCATCGACATCGATCACGGTCATGTGGGAAACATCGAACACCCCGCAATCGCTGCGCACCTGATGGTGCTCCTCGACCTGCGAGCCATAGTGCAGGGGCATGTCCCAGCCACCGAAATCGACCGTCTTGGCGCCAAGCGCCAGGTGCAGGTCATACAAAAGCGTGCGCTGTCCCATGGGTTTCTCCTTCCGGGCGTGGCGAAGCGGCGGCGGTCGATGACGTCGGGTCGTCAGCTCTTCTTGTGTAGGACCCGCCGCGCGAATGCCGCGCATTGTAGCCGCAAGGGCGCGGGCTGGCACCCTCAGTGACTGTGACCAGGTCGACGTGCCGAACGGCGGATCAGGCCGATGACCGGCAGCAGGCCCACCAGCACCAGGGTCATTGCCGGCAGCGATGCACGCGCCCACTCACCCTCGCTGGTCATCTCGAACACCCGTACCGCCAAGGTATCCCAGCCGAACGGGCGCATCAGCAAGGTGGCCGGCATTTCCTTGAGCACGTCGACGAACACCAGCAGGGCGGCGCTGAGCGCGCCAGGCACCAGCAGCGGCAGATACACCTTGAAGAACAACCCCGCGCCACCGACGCCGAGGCTACGGGACGCCTCGGGCAGTGACGGGCGGATACGCTCCAGGCTGCTCTCCAGCGGCCCGTAGGCCACCGCGATGAAGCGCACCAGATAGGCCAGCAGCAACGCGGCCAGGCTGCCCAGCAGCAGCGGCTTGCCGGCACCACCCAGCCAGTTGGACAGCGGGATGACCAGGTGGTTGTCGAGGTAACTGAACGCCAGCATGATCGAAACCGCCAGCACCGAGCCGGGCAAGGCATAGCCCAGGTTGGCCAGGCCCACCCCGGCGCGAATACCACTCGTCGGCGCCTGGCGCCGGGCAAAGGCCAGCAGCAACGCCACGCACACCGTGACCAGCGCCGCCATGCCGCCCAGGTACAGGGTGTGCAACACCAGGCCGACATAGCGCTCGTCCAGGTCATGCCGGCCACGCTGCCAGAACCACGCCAGCAGTTGCAGCAGCGGGATGACGAAGGCGCAGGCGAACACCAGCAAGCACCAACCGCTGGCCAGCAACGCCTTGACCCCGTGCAGGTGGTACAGCGCCTGCCCGCGCGGCCGCTCGTTGCCGCTGCGGCTGGCACCCCTGGCACGGCGCTCGCCATACAGCACCAGCATCACCGCCAGCAGCAACAGGCTGGCCAGCTGGGCCGCGCTGGAGAGGCTGAAGAAGCCGTACCAGGTCTTGTAGATGGCCGTGGTGAAGGTGTCGAAATTGAACACTGCCACCGCGCCGAAGTCGGCCAGGGTTTCCATCAGGGCCAGGGCAATACCGGCGCCGATCGCCGGCCGTGCCATGGGCAGGGCCACACGCCAGAACGCTTGCAGCGGGGACAGCCCCAGCACCCGCGCGGCTTCCATCAGGCCCTTGCCCTGGGCCAGGAATGCGCTGCGCGCCAGCAGGTAGACATAGGGGTAGAACACCAGCACCAGAACGACGATCACCCCGCCGGTGGAGCGCACCCGCGGCAGGCGCATCGGCCCGAACACCTCGCGCAGGGCGCTCTGCACCGGGCCGGCGAAGTCCAGCAGGCCGACGAAGACGAACGCCAGTACATAGGCCGGGATGGCGAACGGTAGCATCAGCGCCCAGTCCAGCCAGCGCCGGCCAGGGAACTCGCAGAGGCTGGTCAGCCAGGCCAGGCTGACGCCCAGCACGGTGACGCCGATGCCCACACCCACCACCAGCGTCAGGGTATTGCCCAGCAGGCGAGTCATCTGGGTGTCGAGCAGGTGCGACCAGATCTGCAGGTCGATCGACTGCCAGGACAACAGCAGGACGCTCAGGGGCAGGAGCACCAGGGCGGCGACCAGGGTGACCGGGAGGTACCAGCGGCGTTGGGGGGAGTGGGGCAAGGTTTGATTCTCGATTGCGATGGCGACCGCTGCGCGGTCGTTCGCGGGTAAACCCGCTCCCACAGGATCTGCACTGCCTTTGAGGGTTGTGCGGTCCCTGTGGGAGCGGGTTTATCGGAACGCCGAACCGCCGCGAATGGGCCCTTGCAGGCCCCGGAAGGATAAAGCCTGGCGCTTAGTTCCAGCCAGCCCGATCCATCAAGCGAATCGCTTCAGCCTGGCGCTTGCCAGCGATTTCAACCGGAATGCTGTCAGCCTTGAAGCTGCCCCACGCTGCCACTTCTTCCGATGGCTTGACCTTCGGGTTGGCCGGGAACTCCTGGTTGATGTCGGCGAACAGCTTCTGCGCCTCTTCACCAGTCATCCATTCAACCAGCTTCTTCGCCGCCTCCGGGTGTGGTGCATGCTTGGTCAGGCCGATGCCCGACAGGTTCACGTGCACGCCACGGTCACCCTGGTTGGGCCAGAAGATCTTCACCGGCAGTTTCGGGTTCTGGTTGTGCAGGCGACCGTAGTAGTAGGTGTTGACCACGCCCACATCGCACTGGCCGGCCTCGATGGCCTGGATCACTGCGTTGTCGTCGGAGAACACGTCGGTGGACAGGTTGTTGACCCAGCCTTTGACGATCTGCTCGGTCTTCGCCTCGCCGTGGGTCTCGATCAGGGTGGCGGTGAGCGACTGGTTGTACACCTTCTTCGCCGTGCGCAGGCACAGGCGGCCTTCCCACTGCTTGTCGGCCAGGGCTTCGTAGGTGCTCAGCTCTTGCGGCTTGACCCGCTCGGTGGAGTAGATGATGGTGCGCGCGCGCAGGCTCAGGCCGGTCCAGTCGTGGGACGAGGCGCGGTACTGCGACGGGATGTTCTGGTCGATGATGTCGGACTTGATCGGCTGCAGGATGCCCATCTGCTCAGCCTGCCACAGGTTGCCGGCATCGACGGTCAGCAGCAGGTCGGCCACGCCGTTTTCGCCCTCGGCCTTGATGCGCTGCATCAGCGGGGCTTCCTTGTCGGTGATGAACTTGATCTTGACCCCAGTCTTGGCGGTATAGGCATCGAACACCGGCTTGATCAGCTCGTCGATGCGCGAGGAGTACACCACCACTTCGTCCGCTGCCTGGGCGGTGCCGCCGAACAGGGTCAGGGCCAGGGCGGCCAGTAGGGGCTTGCGTGGCAACATGGAAAGCACTCCTCGGATCGTATGAGAGGCGCAAATGGTAGTGAATCCCATTTTCCGACTCATCTACATAGGCGTTACTGGATGTTGCAGAGGGGCTGCTGCGCAGCCCCTACAATCTCAAGCCTTGGCGAGATCCGGCAGATCACCGCTCAAACCCAGCGCCTGTCGCACAAATATCGCCTTGGCCTCCGGCATCTGCTCCACCAGCTTCAACCCGCTGTTACGCAACCAGCGCAACGGCAACGGGTTGGCCTGGAACAACCGCTCGAACCCTTCCATCGCCGCCATCAGCGCCAGGTTGTGCGGCATGCGCCGCCGCTCGTAACGGCTTAGCACCTTCACATCCGCCAGCCGCTCGCCACGCTCGCAGGCGTTGACCAGCACCTCGGCCAGCACTGCAGCATCGAGGAAGCCCAGGTTGACGCCCTGCCCGGCCAGCGGATGAATGGTGTGCGCGGCATCGCCGATCAATGCCAGGCCTTCATCCACATAGCGCTTGGCGTGGCGCTGGCGCAGCGGCACGCACACCCGAGGGTCGGCTTGCAGTACATCACCCAGGCGCCCCTCGAAAGCCCGCTCAAGGGCCTTCAGGAACGCAGCTTCATCCAGCGCCATCAACTGCTCGGCATGCTCCGGCGTGGTCGACCACACGATCGAGCACCAGTCCTGCTGGCCGTCGCGGGTCAGCGGCAGGAACGCCAATGGTCCTTCGTCGGTAAAGCGCTGCCAGGCCGTGGCCTGGTGCCCGGCGCTGCAACGCACGCTGGTGACAATGGCGTGGTGCAGGTAATCCCACTCGCGGGTTGCGCAGCCGGCCAGGCGCCGCACTGCCGAGTTGGCACCGTCGGCCGCGATCACCAGCGGCGCACGCAGCTGGCGGCCATCGGCGAGGGTCAGCAGCCACTCGTCGCCGGAGCGTCGCAGCTGTTCGAGCCGCGCATTGGGCAGCAGGCCGATATCGCTGTCATGCAGGCGCTCCAGCAGCCCATCCTGCACCACCCGGTTCTCGACGATGTGACCGAGCACTTGAGCATGCACGCTGGCAGCCGAGAAGTGAATCTGCCCGGTGCCGCTGCCATCCCATACATGCATGTCCGAGTATGGCGTGGCACGCCGGCGGGCGATGCCATCCCAAGCGCCAAGGCGCTCGAGGATGCGCTGGCTGGCTGCCGACAGCGCGCTGACACGCGGCTCGAACGGGGCCTGGGCATCGAACGGCTTGACCGTCAGCGGGCCGCCGTCGAGCAAGAGGATTTGCAAGCCACTGTGGCGCAACGCCAGGGCCAGTGCGCTGCCGACCATACCGGCACCGACAATCAACAGATCTGCGCGCATTTCCATGCCTTACGCCAGCCTCGCTTGCGGCTTGAGCCGCACATATAGGGTTTTATCGACCCGCGCCACCAGCTCGCCGGCGCCGTCGCGGATATCGACCTGCAAACGCGGCAGGCACTTCTTGCCGGTGGCAGTCTGCTGGCGGATTTCGTCCAGCAGCGCGTCATCGACGTGGAGTTCGGCATACACCGGGCCTTTGCCCGGCGAAATGAAATCGATGCTGGCGGCCTTGTCCCAGACGATGTAGTCACGCCCCAGCTGCTCGATCAACAGCAGCATGTAGAACGGGTCGACCATGCCGTACAGGCTGCCGCCGCACTGGGTGCCGACGTAGTTGCGGTTCCAGCGGGTCAGCTTCATCGCCACCTTGACGCTGCGCAGGTCCGGGCTGATGTGCTGTACGCGGATACCAGCGCCGAGGTGCGGCGGGAACAGGTTCAGCCGCCAGCGCAACAGGCACGCCCGGCGCGCCAGCCTGCGCGTGTTGTCACTCATGCCTGACCTCGCGGATCGGGGCGGGTGCCCAGACCCATGGCCTGGCGGGCGAACCAGCTTTTGGCCGGTGGCAGCAGGTCGAGCCCGAGCAGGCCAAGGTTGCGGCCGGCGGCCAGCAATGGCTGGCTGCTGCCGAACAGACGGGTGACCTGGTCGGAAAAGCCGATGGTCATGGCCTGGTCCACGCGCTGGCGCTGGTGGTAGGCCTGCAATGTTGTCAGGTCGCCGGGCTGCTGCGGGCCGGCCAGCAGCGCCTCGGCAAGCGCCTGCACGTCACGCAGCGACAGATTGAAGCCTTGGCCGGCAATAGGGTGCAGGCTGTGCGCGGCGTTACCCAGCACCACCAGATGCGGCCGCACCTGCTCCTGGGCCTCGATCAGCGACAGTGGGTAGAGGTGCCGCGCGCCGACCTGGCGCAAGGCGCCCAGGCGATAGCCGAACACGCCCTGCAGTTCACGCAGGAAATTGCGCTCGTCGATGTCGGCCAGACGCCGCGCGTCCATGCCCTGGCGGGTCCAGACCAGCGCGCAGCGGTTATCCGGCAGCGGCAGCAGGGCCATGGGGCCTTCTTCGGTGAAACGTTCGAAGGCCTGGCCGCCGTGGGCCTCGCCCGGGGTTATGTTGGCGATCAGCGCGCTCTGTTGGTAGGGCGTGTGGCGCACGTGGATACCCAGCTGTTCGCGCAGGCCGGAACGGCCACCGTCGGCCAGTACAGCCAGGTCGCACTCCAACTGGGTGTCATCGTTCAGCTGCAGGCGGTAGCCACCCTCGATGGCCTGCATCGCAGTCACTTCCGCCGGGCAGCGCCAGCTCACCACCTCGCTGTCCAGCCCTTGCCAAAGGCACTGGCCCAGCCAGGCGTTTTCCACCACGTAGCCAAGCGCCGGCACACCCTCTTCCCGGGCATCCAGGCGGGTGGCACCGAAACGGCCGCGGTCGGACACGTGAATCTGCAAGATTGGCTCGGCGCGATGGCCGATGGCCTGCCACAGGCCCAGCTGCTGGTAGATCTGCTGGGTACCGAACGACAGTGCCGACGAACGCGCGTCGTAGCTGGGCTGGAAGCTGTTACCGGGGGCGAACGGCTCGATCAGCAGGATCTTCCAGCCTCGCGCCTTGGCCCCCGCCTGCAGGGCCAGGGCCAGGCTCGCGCCCACCAGGCCGCCACCGATGATCGCCAGGTTTACCCGATTCATGCCGCGTCCTTGCGGGCGGCCTGCATCAGCGCCTCGATCTCGGCGACCGTGCGCGGCACGCCCGAAGTCAGGATTTCACAGCCTTGCCTGGTCACTACCACGTCGTCCTCGATCCTTACACCAATGCCGCGCCATTTCTTGGCCACGGCCTGATTGTCGGCGCCTATGTAGATGCCCGGCTCGACGGTCAGCGCCATGCCGGGTTCGAGCACCCGCCACTCGCCGCCCACCTTGTACTCGCCCACATCGTGCACATCCATGCCCAGCCAGTGCCCGGCGCGGTGCATGTAGAAGGCACGATAGGCCTCGCTGTCGATCAGCGCCTGTACCTCGCCCGTCAGCAGGCCCAGTTCCACCAGGCCCTCGGTAATGACCCGCACGGTCGCCTCATGGGCGTGGTTCCAGTGCTTGCCAGGGGCGATTTCGGCAAACGCCGCTGCCTGGGCCTTGAGCACCAGCTCGTAGATGGCCCTCTGCTCGGGCGAAAAACGCCCGCTGACCGGGAAGGTACGGGTGATGTCGCTGGCGTAGCAGTCGATCTCGCAGCCGGCATCGATCAACACCAGGTCACCATCCTTGAGCGGGGCGTCGTTCTGCTGATAGTGCAGGATGCAGCCATTGCGCCCGGCCGCGACGATCGAGCCGTAGGCCGGCATCTTCGCCCCGCCCTTGCGGAATTCGTAGTCCAGCTCGGCTTCCAGGCTGTATTCGTGCAACCCGGCCCGGCAGGCCTGCATGGCTCGCACGTGGGCCCGCGCCGAGATGTCTGCGGCAGCGCGCATCACCTTCACTTCCGCTGCCGATTTATACAGACGCATGTCGTGCAGCAGATGATCCAGCGCAACGAACTCGTTCGGCGGCTGGGCACCCAGGCGGGCCTTGGAGCGGATCACGTTGATCCAGTCCATCAGCCGGCGGTCGAACTCGGGGTTGCTGCCCATGGCGCTGTATACCCGCTCACGGCCTTCGATCAGGCCCGGCAGGATCTCGTCGATGTCGGTGATGGGGAAGGCATCGTCTGCGCCAAAATCGCGCACCGCACCTTCCTGGCCGGCCCGCAGACCATCCCACAGCTCGCGCTCGGGGTTGCGTTCACGGCAGAACAGCACGTATTCGCCATGCTCGCGACCGGGAATCAGCGCAATCACCGCTTCCGGCTCGGGGAAACCACTGAGGTACTGGAAGTCGCTGTCCTGGCGGTAAACGTGCTCGACGTCGCGGTTACGGATGGCAACCGCGGCGGCGGGCAGGATGGCGATGCTGTTGGGGACCATCTGCGCCATCAGCGCCTTGCGCCGACGGGCATACTCGGCCTTGGGAATGTGGCTCATGGGCAGACTACCCCTGGTTGATCAGTGCAGCGATGGCTTGGGTGCAGGGGCGGCCGGCTTGGCCAGCTCGGAGAACAGCAGCAACGGCGCCACACGCAGGTATTCCATGACTTCCATGTAATCGCTCTCGCCATCCTCGGACTCCTCGAGGGCTTCCTGGACCTGGGAAATGGCCACCAGGTCCTGCAGCACTTCCTTGGCCTCGTCGGACAAGTCCTTGCCACCGGCATTCAGGCCGAAACCAGTGATGAAGCCCTGGCACCACTGGCCCAGCGCGGTGGCGCGATCGCTCAGGGCGGCGTCGTCGGAAGGCAGCAGCAGGACGATCGCCATTTCGTCGCTGGTCAGTTCGCCCTTGACCATTTCCTGCAGGCCGACCAGGGCGTTGCGTACGGTGTCACCGGGCTCGGTTTCCAGCAGCTGGGCGGCATCGGCCAGCCAGCCGTCGGCGTCGAAGCCGGCACCGGCGCAGCTGCGGCCGATCAGCAGGCCGTGCAGTTCGGCCGGGGTTACAGGATGGCCATTGCTGGACAGCAGCATGGCGAAGGCGATGTAGGGCGATTGGGTATTGGGCATGGGCAGCTAGGCGCCAGACGGCGCAATGACTAGAATGGAGACCTTGTATCCTAGCACCGGCAGGCGCGCCAAGACCATCGGCACTGGCCGTCGCCGCCCAGGGAGAGGCATCATCGCCAGGTGACTCAACGACGGAGCGAATCGAGTGCAACCCACGCAAGAGAACGACCTGCAGGCACTGATGAGCCGATTCGAGTTGCTGATCGAACGTGTCGAGCAACTAAAACGGCAAAATGCACTCCTAGTAGCTCAGGAAAAGTCCTGGCGCGAAGAGCGTGCCCACCTCATCGAAAAGAACGAGATCGCCAAGCGCAAGGTCGAGTCGATGATTTTACGCCTCAAGGCTCTGGAGCAAGACTCATGAGTTCAAGCAATAGCGTCACCGTGCAGATCCTCGACAAGGAATATTCGATCATCTGCCCGCCGGAAGAGCGCAACAACCTGGTCAGTGCCGCGCGCTACCTGGACGGCAAGATGCGCGAAATCCGCAGCAGCGGCAAGGTGATCGGCGCCGACCGCATCGCGGTCATGGCAGCGTTGAACATCACCCACGAAATGCTGCACCGCCAGGAAGACCGCAACGATGCCCCGGCAGGCGGCACCACCCGCGAACAGGTGCGCGACCTGCTGGAACGGGTCGACCAGGCACTGTCCGACGACGCGGATACCAAAATCGGCTGAGATTGGTATACTGGCGCCACTCCCTGGGGGATGCGCCAGTCGGTTATGTCCCTGAGCCGATACGCACAACCACGGGGGTTGCACGCTGGGGCCGGTGTGCATGTCCGCCCGACGGAAAGCCTTAACGCCCCCTGCAATCTCCACCTTGAACTTTCGGGTTCAAGGGCTACACCGATAGCGGTCTTATCGGGGAGCCTGAATTCTCTTGCCCGCCCCTTCCGGCGGGCAATTCGTATTGGCCGACCACGTCGGCCAGCACCTGGGATCGCCCGTGCCATGACCGACACCGCGCAGCTCACCCGCCCCCAGCTCCGTCGCCTGCTCCGCAATGCCCGCCGCGCCCTTACCCCTGCCCAGCAACGCCAGGCCGCCCTTGGCCTGTATCGCCAGCTGGCGCAGCACCCGCTGTTCCGACGCGCCCGGCACATTGTCCTGTACCTGCCCAACGACGGCGAGATCGACCCTTACCTGCTGCTGCGCGAAGCCCAGCGCCGCGGCAAGCGCACCTACCTGCCGGTGCTGCACGCCTGGCCGCGCACGCGCATGGTGTTCCAGCGCTTCGAGCAAGGCGAGAAGCTCAAGCCCAACCGCTTTCGCATTCCCGAGCCGGTCACCGAGCGCAAGCGCCAGCGCCCGATCTGGTCGCTGGACCTGATCCTGCTACCGTTGGTCGGTTTCGACGAAGTGGGCGGTCGCCTGGGAATGGGCGGTGGTTTCTATGATCGCAGCCTGGCCTACCAGGCACGTCGCCAGACCTGGAAAAAACCATTGCTGTTGGGGCTGGCACATGAATGCCAGAAGGTCGAGCGGCTGGCTCAGGCCAGTTGGGACGTACCGCTACAGGGGACGGTCTCGGACCGTGGCTGGTACCTGGCGCCGCGTTGAGCGGCGCCAGCGGGGGCATCAACGTTGCGGCTGGCTGGCGTCGACCGGCATCTGATAGGCGTTGTCCAGCTTGCGCTCCCAGATCCCTTGCGCATAACCGGTAGTGACCACACCCAGGCCAAAAATGAACACCAGGATCCACAGCAGATCCGGCTTGTTACGTTGATTCATCGAAGATTGCCCCCCAGGCAAACTGTTCAGGCTCGGCAATTTTCTGGGTATTGCCGAAGCATCGCGCTTTAAACGGGGCGCATTTTCCGACAACCTGCGTCTGCACGCAAACCTTGACGCCAACCGGCTGTCGGTTTCGTCCAACAGGTTATTTCAAACCTTTTCAGGAGCAGTTCCCATGGCCTACTGGCTGATGAAATCCGAGCCCGACGAGCTCTCCATCGAAGCCCTCAGCCGGCTCGGCGAAGCGCGCTGGGACGGCGTGCGCAACTATCAGGCACGCAATTTCCTGCGGGCCATGAGCGTTGGCGACGAGTTCTTCTTCTACCACTCCAGCTGTCCGCAGCCGGGCATCGCCGGCATTGCCAGGATCACCCGCGCAGCCTACCCGGACCCAACCGCGCTGGACCCGCAAAGCCCCTACTACGATGCCAAGGCCACGGCCGACAATAACCCTTGGAGCGCGGTCGATGTTGCCCATGTGCAAACCCTGCCACGGGTGCTGGAGCTGGGCTGGCTGAAACAGCAGACAGGCCTGGCCGAACTGCCGCTGGTGCAGAAGGGCAGCCGCCTGTCGGTGATGCCGGTGACGCCAGAGCAATGGGCGGTGATTGTGGCTTTGGGTTGAAACTGCGGCTAAGGTCAGTCTTTGCGCAGTTACTCGGTAATATAGGAGCGGCCTTGCGTCGCGAAAGAGCTGCGAAGCAGCCCCATAGATTTGTGCTGGGGCGCGAAAATCCTGGGGCCGCGTTGCGGCCCTTTCGCGACACAAGGCCACTCCCACAGGCACCGCATAAGGACTTTGACCGGCATCAACACATCGCTCATGGCCGCAGGCCATGATGCAGTGTGCATGACCGCAAGGATGCAGACCGATGAACCGATACGCCCCCAGGATCTTCGCCACCGCGCTGATCGCCCTACTCGCAGCAGCCGGTGGGCTGGGGTACTGGAAGTCGATCCACGACCAGTTGCCCGAAGGCCTGAGCATGGGCAACGGCCGCCTGGAAGCCACCGAAGTGCAGATCGCTAGCAAAATCCCTGGCCGCCTGGCCGAGGTGCTGGTCGACGAAGGTGACAAGGTGTCTCGCGGCCAACTGCTGGCACGCATCGACACCCGTACCATGGAAGCCCAGCGCAGCCAGGCCGAAGCCGAAGTGCTGCGCGCCCGGGAAAACTACGCCGCCGCCCAGGCCAGCGTGCAGCTGCGCCAAAGTGAACTGCTGCTTGCCAGCCAGGAGCTCAAGCGCGTGCGTGAGATCTTCCAACGCAAATACGCTAGCCAGCAATTGCTCGACCAACAGCAGGCGCGCTTCGACACAGCCAACGCGGCCGTGGTCGCCGCCCGCGCCCAACTGGCGGCGATCAAGGCCGCCATCGGTGCCGCCGAGGCCCAGGTAGCGCAGCTCACCAGCGAAATCGACGACAGCAGTCTGCGCGCACCGATCAACGGCATCATCCAGCTGCGCCTGGCCGAGCCCGGTGAAGTGCTGGGTGCCGGCGGCCGCGTGCTGATGTTGATCGACCCCAGCGACCAGTACATGAACCTTTACCTGCCCGCCTCCACCAGCGGCCGGCTGACCGTCGGCGACCAGGCACGGATCGTGCTCGACGCCCTGCCCGAGCGGGCGCTGTCGGCGAAGGTGGCCTTTGTCGCGGCCAAGGCCCAGTTCACCCCCAAGCAGGTGGAAACCCGCGACGAGCGGCAGAAGCTGGTGTTCCGGGTCAAGCTGCGCCTGACCGACCCGGGTGCCGTGCCGCAGGCCAAGCCGGGCATGCCAGGCGCCGGCTATGTACGCACGGCTGAGGTGGACTGGCCGGCCAACCTGCAATGAACGCCCCGGCACTGCTGGCCGAGGGTATCAGCCATCGCTACGGCGACCTGGTCGCCTTGCACCCCCTCGGGTTCAGCCTGCCGGCGGGCACCCATTGCGCGCTGATCGGCCCTGACGGGGCTGGCAAATCGACCCTGCTGGGGCTGATCGCCGGCGTCAAGCGCCTGCAACAGGGCGAACTGCAGGTGCTGGGTGGTTCGATCCGCCAGCGGCGCCATCGCGGGGCGCTATACCCGAAAGTGGCGTTCATGCCGCAGGGGCTGGGCAACAACCTGTATCCGGAGCTGTCGATCAGCGAGAACATTCGCTTTTTCGCCACCCTGTTCGGCCTCGGCCGTCGCGAATGCGAACAGCGCATGGCCAACCTGCTACAGGCCACCGACCTGCAGCGCTTTGCCCAGCGCCCGGCGGGCAAACTGTCGGGCGGCATGAAGCAGAAGCTTGGCCTGTGCTGCGCGCTGATCCACGAGCCGGACCTGCTGATCCTCGACGAGCCGACCACCGGCGTCGACCCGCTGTCACGGCGGCGCTTCTGGGAGCTGGTCGAACAGGTGCGTGCACAGCGCCCGCAACTGACCCTGCTGGTGGCCACCGCCTACATGGAGGAGGCCGAACAGTTCGAGCATTGCCTGATGCTCGATGGCGGCCGCCTGCTGGCCGCCGGCCCCAGCCATGAGCTGGCCGCGGTCACCCCCAGCGGCAAGCTGGACGACGCCTTCACCCACTACCAGGGCGCGGGCAAGGCACAACACTCTCCGCTCATCATCCCGCCGCGCCCGGCCGCTGACAGCCCGGTCGCCATCGAGGCCCACGACCTGACCCTGCGCTTTGGCGATTTCACTGCCGTGAACAAGGTCAGCTTCGCCATTGGCCGCGGGGAGATTTTCGGCTTCCTGGGCTCCAACGGCTGCGGCAAGACCACCACCATGAAAGTGCTCACCGGCCTGATGCCGGCCAGCGAAGGCAGCGCCAGCCTGCTCGGCCGCCCGGTGGATGCCAGTGACCTGGCCACGCGCAAACGGGTCGGTTTCATGTCGCAGAGTTTTTCGTTGTATGGCGAGCTGAGCACCCGGCAGAACCTCACTCTGCATGCACGCCTGTTCGACCTGCCCAAGGCCGAGAGCGCCCAGCGCATCGACGAGCTGATCGAGCGCTTCGACCTGGTTGCCATCGCCGACCAGCCATCCGGCGCCCTGCCCCTCGGCCTGCGTCAGCGCCTGTCACTGGCGGTAGCGGTGCTGCACCGCCCGGAAGTGCTGATCCTCGACGAACCCACCTCCGGCGTCGACCCGGCTGCCCGTGACGACTTCTGGCGCCTGCTGGTGGAGCTTTCACGCGAGCAGGGCGTGACCATTTTCCTTTCTACCCACTTCATGAACGAAGCCCAGCGCTGCGACCGTATCTCGCTGATGCATGCAGGCCGGGTACTGGCCTGCGACACGCCGGATGCCCTGCAACGCCACTACCAGGGCAACACTCTGGAAGACGCGTTCGTGCGCTGCCTGGAACAGGCTCAGGAACTGGCGCCGCAAGCCACCGACAACACCGTGCTGGAGCAGACCGCCACGCCTGCGCCGACGCTGCGCCAGGGCTTCAGCCTGCGTCGCCTGCTGGCGGTGGCCAGCCGTGAGGGCAAGGAGCTGCTGCGCGACAAGGTGCGCCTGGCCTTCGCCCTGCTGGGGGCGATGTTCATGATGGTGATCTTCGGCTATGGCATTTCACTGGATGTGGAAAACCTCGCCTTCGCCGTACACGACCAGGACCAGAGCCCGCAAAGCCGGGCCTACCTCGAAGCCTTCCGTGGTTCACGCTATTTCGCCGAACAGGCGCCCATCCGCGACACCCGCGAAATGCACCAGCGCCTGCAGCGCTCGGAAATCAAACTGGCACTGGAAATTCCACCCGGCTTCGGCCGCGACCTCTACGCCGGGCGTCAACCGGTGGTGGCCGCCTGGCTCGATGGCGGCATGCCGTTCCGCGCCGAAACCAGCCGCAATTACGTGGAAGCCGTGCACCAGGCCAACCTCGAGCAACTGGCCAAAGCCAGCCCACAGCCGCAGCCGCGCCAGGACCTGGTGCGCCTGGAAACCCGTTTTCGCTACAACCAGGATGTGGTCAGCGTGAACGCCATCGGCCCTGGGGTAATGGCGCTGATCCTGGCCTTCATCCCGGCCATGCTCACCGCGCTGGGTATCGTCCGCGAGAAAGAGCTCGGCTCCATCACCAACTTCTACGCCACACCCCTCACCCGCCTGGAGTTCCTCCTCGGCAAGCAGATGCCCTACCTGGCCGTGAGCCTGGTCAACCTGGCACTGCTGGTGGCGATGAACCGCTGGCTGTTCGCCGTGCCGCTAAAGGGCAGCGTGCTCGCCCTGGCCTGTGGCGGCGTCGCCTACCTGCTGGCTACCACCAGCCTGGGCCTGCTGATCTCGGCCTTCACCCGCACCCAGATCGCCGCCATCCTGGGCACCATGATCATCACCAGCCTGCCGACCATCCAGTTCTCCGGGCTGATCGTGCCACGCTCGTCGCTGGACGGCGCGGCGGCGGTGATGGGCCAACTGTTCCCGGCGGGCTACTTCCTCGATATCGCGGTCGGCACATTCACCAAAGCGCTGGGACTGCGCGAGCTGTGGCCGCAGTGCCTGATCCTGCTCAGCTTCTTTGCCGTGTTCACCGGCCTGAGCCTGGCCATGCTGAAGAAGCAGGAGGCCTGATATGTCACGCCTGAACCACACTCTGCGTCTTGGCCTGAAAGAGCTGACCAGCCTGCGCCATGACAGCGTGCTACTGCTGTTCCTGCTGTATGCCTTCAGCGTGGCCATTTACATGCCGGCAGCCGGCTCGGTGATCGGCGTGCACAACGCCAGCGTCGCGATGGTGGACGAAGACCACAGCCTGCTATCGCGCAAGCTTGGTGAAGCCCTGCAACCACCCGAGTTCCAGCCCGCCGTGCCACTGCCCCCACAGCGTCTGGACCAGGCCATGGACAGCGGCCAGTACACCTTCGTGATCAACGTGCCGGTGAACTTCCAGAGCGACCTGCTGGCCGGGCGCTCGCCGGAACTGCAGATCTATGTCGACGCCACGGCCATGAGCCAGGCGTTCATGGGTGCCGGCTACATCGGCCGCATCTTCGAACGCGAGTTGCTCGACTACAGCCAGCGCAGCAACACACAGAGCCCGGTGGTAATAAACGCCAAGGCTCTGTTCAACCCCAACCTAGAGGGCGGCTGGTTCCTTGCGGTGATCCAGATCGTCAACAACATCACCATCCTGGCGATCATCCTCACCGGCACCGCGTTGCTGCGCGAGCGCGAGCACGGCACCCTCGACCACCTGCTGGTGCTACCGCTGACCGCGCTGGAAATCATGCTGGCGAAGATTGCCAGCAACGCGCTGGTAGTTGTGATCTGTACCTGGATTTCGCTGGTGGTGGTGGTCAAGGGCGCGCTTGGCGTGCCGCTGTCCGGTTCGATGGGCCTGTTTCTGGCCGTGACGGCGCTCTACCTGTTCGCCAGTACCGCACTGGGCATCTTCCTCGCCACCCTGGCGCGCTCGACGCCACAATTCGGCCTGCTGGCGATCCCGGTAATCATCCCGATGCTGTTGCTGTCCGGCGGCAGCACACCGCTGGACAGCATGCCGCAGTGGCTGCAGTGGGTGATGCAGGGGTCGCCGTCGACGCACTTTGTCAGCCTTGGTGCCGCAATTCTGTTTCGTGATGCCGGTTGGACGGTGGTGTGGCCGGACATCCTGGCACTGGCCGTGATCGGACTGGTGTTCTTCGGCGTGGCGCTGGCGCGGTTTCGCCGAAGCCTGGCGTCCTGATCCCCCCATACCCGGCTCAAAATCTGAAAGATTGCGCGATTCCTGTGGGAGCGGGTTTACCCGCGAACACCGGCGCAGCCGGTGCCATGCACCGCGTTGGATTCTTCGCGGCTAAAGCCGCTCCCACAGGGATCGCGCCACAGTGCGGATTGCGCTGTTCCTGAGAGAGCCGGCTTGCCGGTCACTGCACGATCAGGTTGTTGAACAACAAGTCTTCAACGATCGGTTTGCCCTCTTCGGCTTCCATCACCTGCTGCACCTGTTTCAGCGCTTCCTGGCGAAGATGCTCCTTGGCCTCGACATTGCTCATGCTGTCCACCGACTGTTGGGTGAACAGCGCCACCAGCTGGTTGCGGATCAGCGGCTCGTGGTGCTTCACCGCCTTGGCGGCTTCGTCGCCGGTCACGCGCAGGGCCACGTCGGCCTTGTACACGCGCAGCCGCGGGCTACCGTCGAGGGCGTAGTTGCCCACAAAGGGCGGGCTCAGGCTGATGTAGGCGACTTTCGGCGCCCCTTCCTTGGCTTCCTCGCCCATGGCCGCAGCCGGCAGCAGCAGCGCCAGCACCATCAAGATCCACGCTTTCAAGAATTCGCTCCTCAATACAGTTGGTGCCAGCTTACCCAGCATGCCGCTCAAACCCAAGCCCGTGCTTGTGCCGCCGCTTATGCCTGCACATCAGGGCGCCCCATGCTCGTTGACCGGGCAGGCGGCCCTCCTACACTTATCGGCCACGACCCGCAAAGGAATAGCCCCGATGAAAGCTGTGTTGTGCAAAACCCTGGGCCCGGCGCGCGACCTGGTGCTGGAAGAGGTGGCCAGCCCGGTGCCGAAGAAAAACGAGATCCTGCTGGATGTGCAGGCCGCAGGGGTCAACTTCCCCGACACCCTGATCATTGAAGGCAAGTACCAGTTCCAGCCACCGTTGCCGTTCTCCCCCGGCGGCGAGGCAGCGGGCGTGGTGGCCGCAGTCGGGGAAAAGGCCGGCGCGTTCAAGGTCGGTGACCGGGTCATGGCGCTGACCGGCTGGGGTGCATTCGCCGAGCAGGTGGCGGTACCGTTCTACAATGTGTTGCCGATCCCGGCGAGCATGGACTTCACCACTGCCGCGGCATTCGGCATGACCTACGGCACCTCCATGCACGCCCTGCGCCAGCGCGGCCAGTTGCAGGCGTGCGAGACCCTGTTGGTGCTGGGTGCGTCCGGCGGGGTCGGCCTGGCGGCGGTGGAGATCGGCAAGGCCATGGGCGCGCGGGTGATCGCGGCCGCCAGCAGTGCGGAAAAACTGGCCGTGGCCAAGGCAGCCGGCGCGGATGAACTGATCGACTACAGCCAGGCCAGCCTGCGTGACGAGATCAAGCGCCTGACTGGCGGCCAGGGCGTAGACGTTATCTACGACCCGGTGGGTGGCGAGTTGTTCGAGCAGGCCGTACGCGGGCTGGCCTGGAATGGCCGGTTGCTGGTGGTGGGCTTTGCCAGCGGGAACATCCCGCAGCTGGCGGCCAACCTGGTGTTGCTCAAGGGTGCGGCGGTGCTCGGGGTGTTCTGGGGGGCGTTTGCCCAGCGTCAGCCGGAAGACAATGCGGCCAACTTCCGGCAGCTGTTTGCATGGCATGCCGAAGGCAAGTTGAAGCCGCTGGTGTCGCAGACTTATCCACTGGCTGAGGCAGGGGCTGCCATTGAAAAGTTGGGGCAGCGTCAGGCTGTGGGTAAGTTGGTGGTGCTGGCCAGGTAAGACAGTTCCGGCCTTTTCGCGGGTGAACCCGCTCCCACAAGGACCGCACCGCCCTCAAGGAATGTGCAGTACCTGTGGGAGCGGGTTCACCCGCGAAAAGACCGGCACAGGTGATCAAATCTCCCGCAGGTTATGGCAGCGCCTGAAACGCGCCTCCAGGTTGCGATCGGGCATCTGGTGGCTGCGCAGGGCATTCAGGGTCTGCTCGACATAATCACGCGTGGTGCCATAGCGCCCCTTGGCACTGGCCAGGATCTGGCTTAGCAGGGTGTCCGGCAGGTTCCCGGCATAGCACGGCAAATGCCGCTCCAGCACGAAGCCCAGGGCCTGCACCTTGCTGCCATCATCCAACCGGCAGCTGAGCCAGTGCGGCCGGTACGCCGGGTACGGCATCTCGCGCTGCCACAAGGCCATCAGCGAATCGTCCAGGCTGCTGTCATCCAGCCGGTAGGCAAAACCGCTGCAGGAGCCACCACGGTCCAGGCCGAACACCAGGCCAGGGGTTTCCGGGGTGCCACGGTGCTCATGCGACCACAGGTACAAGCCACGGTGGTAACCATGTACCCGCGCGCGTTGGCGTTCCACCGAGTTGCACTCCGGCCGCCAGATCAACGAACCATAGGCGAACAGCCACACCGGCCCACCCTGATGGCGAGACATGGTTGTCTTCATGGAGTTGAACAACTGTTCGCGAGTATGTTGCTGACCGAAGTCGAGTGTCGGTGGATATGAAACTTCCCAGGACATACTTTCAAGTGCCGACATAAGCTGCCGCCATTATCCCTGTGAACTACGGATGTAGCGAGATTCGATTAAGATGCGACCCCAAGCCTCTGTACCAGGGGCGCTTGCAGTAACCATAGGACAGAAGTGCAGAAATACTCAAGCCCTCCCGCCAGAGTTTCATCCTCGCTCCCGACGACTGGAAAGTACTGTTTCAGCAACTGTGAAAGTTATTAGCCAAGGCGGTAACAATTACCGCCTTATACCAATACTTTCAAACTCCAGTTATTAGCCGCGCGGTGCGTAGGCAAACACATCGGCACGCATGCGATGCGCATCCATGCCGGCTTCGACCAAGGCGTCGAGCGTGGCATAGATCATGTTCGGCGAGCCGCTGGCATATACATGCACGCTGTTGAGATCGGCGATGTCTTCGCAGACCGCCTCATGCAGCATGCCGCAACGGCCTTCCCAACCGCACAGGTCGCTGACCACCTGGTGCAGGAACAGGTTGGGCAGGCGCTGCCATTCGTCCCAGTGCTCGATCTGGTAGAAGTCCTCGGGCCGACGCACGCCCCAGTACAGGTGCACCGGGTGCTTGAAACCCTGTGCCCGGCAATGCTCGACCAGGCTGTGCATCTGCCCCATGCCGGTGCCAGCAGCGATCAGCACCAGCGGCCCATCGGGCAACTCGGCCAGGTGAGTGTCACCGAACGGCATTTCAATGCGCGCCAGGCCGTCGCGCTTGAGCTGCTCGATAAGTTGCAGCGCACTCGGCTCGCGCGCCAGCACATGCAGCTCCAGCTCGCGCCCGGCATGGGGTGCGGAAGCCAGCGAAAACGCCGCCTGCTTGCCGCCTTCGCGCTCGATCATCAGGTACTGCCCCGCGTGATAGCGCGGCGGCCTACCAGCCGGCGCGCGCAACCGCACGCGCCAGACGTCGCCACCGACCTCGACGCACTCACTGACACTGCACGCCAGTTTGCGCACCGGCAGCTCGCCAAGGGCGAGCACACCATCCCAGAGCAACACGCAGTCCTCCAGCGGTTCGGCAATGCAGGTGAACAGCTCGCCATGGTCGCGGACTTCACCGTCCTGGCGTACCCGGCCTTCGACCAACAACGCGGCGCAGACATGGCAATTGCCATTTCGGCAGCTGTTCGGGCAGTCATAGCCCAGCCGCCGCGCTCCATCCAGGATCCGTTCCCCGGGTTCGAGCGCCAGCACCGCCCCGGACGGCTGCAACGTTACCTGCATCAATCTATTCCCAACTGATCCCACAGCTCATCGATACGGCGGGTGACGGCTTCGTCCTTGACGATGACCCGTCCCCATTCGCGTGTAGTCTCGCCCGGCCACTTGTGCGTGGCATCCAGGCCCATCTTCGACCCCAGCCCGGATACCGGTGACGCGAAGTCCAGGTAGTCGATCGGGGTGTTGTCGATCATCACCGTATCACGCTTGGGGTCCATGCGTGTGGTGATGGCCCAGATCACGTCATTCCAGTCACGGGCATTGATATCGTCATCGGTGACAATAACGAACTTGGTGTACATGAACTGTCGCAGGAACGACCACACACCCAGCATCACGCGCTTGGCGTGGCCCGGGTACTGCTTCTTCATGGTCACCACCGCCATGCGATACGAGCAGCCTTCCGGTGGCAGATAGAAATCGACGATTTCCGGGAACTGCTTCTGCAGGATCGGCACAAACACTTCGTTCAGCGCCACGCCGAGGATCGCCGGCTCATCTGGCGGGCGGCCGGTGTAGGTGCTGTGGTAGATCGGTTTCTGCCGATGGGTGATGCGCTCGACGGTAAACACCGGGAAGCTGTCCACTTCGTTGTAGTAGCCGGTGTGGTCGCCATACGGGCCTTCCGGGGCCATTTCGCCCGGGTGGATCACGCCTTCCAGGATGATTTCGGCGGTGGCCGGTACCTGCAGGTTGCTGCCCCGGCACTTGACCAGTTCGGTGCGGTTGCCACGCAGCAGGCCGGCGAAGGCGTACTCGGAGAGGGTGTCCGGCACCGGGGTCACGGCGCCGAGGATGGTGGCCGGGTCGGCGCCCAGGGCCACGGCGACCGGGAACGGCTGGCCAGGGTTCTTCTCACACCATTCGCGGTAGTCCAGGGCGCCGCCACGGTGGCTGAGCCAGCGCATGATAACCTTGTTGCGGCCGATAACCTGCTGGCGGTAGATGCCCAGGTTCTGACGGTCCTTGTTCGGGCCGCGGGTGACGGTAAGGCCCCAGGTGATCAGCGGTGCCACGTCGCCCGGCCAGCAGTGCTGGATTGGCAGGGCGCAGAGGTCGACGTCATCGCCCTCGATGACCACTTCCTGACACACCGCGTCCTTGACCACTTTCGGCGCCATCGACACGACTTTCTTGAAGATCGGAAGCTTGGACCAGGCATCCTTCAGACCCTTCGGAGGCTCGGGCTCCTTGAGGAAGGCCAGCAGCTTGCCGATTTCCCGCAGTTCATCGACCGACTCGGCACCCATGCCCATGGCCACACGTTCCGGGGTGCCGAACAGGTTGCCCAGCACCGGGATGTCGAAGCCAGTGGGCTTTTCGAACAGCAATGCAGGGCCCTTGGCACGCAAGGTGCGGTCGCAGACCTCGGTCATTTCCAGGACGGGGGAGATCGGAACCTGGATGCGCTTGAGCTCGCCGCGCTGTTCCAGGCCACGGATGAAGTCGCGCAAGTCGCGATACTGCATGCAGAAGCCTCATGTTGGCCGTATCGGTCGGGGGTGCAGAGTGTAGCGCCGTTCAGTGCTTAATAGCCAAAAATGACTTGGGGCCGCTTCGCGCCCCATCGCGACACAAGGCCGCTCCTACAGGGAATGCGTAATCCTGTAGGAGCGGCCTTGTGTCGCGATGGGGCGCGAAGCGGCCCCATAAATTCCGGCCTGAAACGCTTACTTGCGCTTCATCGACAGGAAGAACTCGTCGTTGGTCTTGGTCTGCTTGAGCTTGTCGACCAGGAACTCGATGGCGGCGATTTCGTCCATCGGGTGCAGCAACTTGCGCAGGATCCACATGCGCTGCAGCTCGTCGTCGGCAGTCAGCAGCTCTTCGCGGCGGGTACCGGAGCGGTTGATGTTGATGGCCGGGAACACGCGCTTCTCGGCGATGCGGCGGTCCAGAGGCAGCTCCATGTTGCCGGTGCCCTTGAACTCTTCGTAGATCACTTCGTCCATCTTCGAGCCGGTTTCGACCAGCGCGGTAGCGATGATGGTCAGCGAACCGCCTTCCTCGATGTTACGCGCGGCGCCGAAGAAGCGCTTCGGCTTCTCCAGGGCGTGGGCGTCGACACCACCGGTCAGTACCTTGCCGGAGCTCGGGATCACGGTGTTGTAGGCACGCGCCAGACGGGTGATCGAGTCCAGCAGGATGACCACGTCCTTCTTGTGCTCGACCAGGCGCTTGGCCTTCTCGATTACCATTTCGGCAACCTGCACGTGGCGGGTTGGCGGCTCGTCGAAGGTGGAGGCAACCACTTCGCCGCGCACGGTGCGCTGCATTTCGGTCACTTCTTCCGGGCGCTCGTCGATCAGCAGGACGATCAAGTGGCACTCGGGGTTGTTACGGGTGATGTTGGCCGCGATGTTCTGCAGCATGATCGTCTTGCCCGCTTTCGGCGGAGCAACGATCAGGCCACGCTGGCCTTTGCCGATCGGGGCGCACAGGTCGATGACGCGGCCGGTCAGGTCTTCGGTGGAGCCGTTACCGGCTTCCATCTTCAGGCGCTTGTTCGGGAACAGCGGCGTCAGGTTTTCGAACAGGATCTTGTTCTTCGCGTTTTCCGGGCGGTCGAAGTTGATGGTGTCGACCTTCAGCAAGGCGAAGTAACGCTCCCCTTCCTTCGGCGGGCGGATCTTGCCGACGATGGTGTCGCCGGTACGCAGGTTGAAGCGGCGGATCTGGCTGGGCGAGACGTAGATATCGTCAGGGCCGGCCAGGTAGGACGCATCAGCCGAACGCAGGAAACCGAAACCATCCTGGAGAATCTCCAGCACGCCGTCACCCGAGATCTCTCCGCCGCTTTTCGCGTGCTTCTTCAGCAGGGCGAAAATCACGTCCTGTTTGCGCGAACGGGCCATGTTTTCGATGCCCATCTGTTCGGCCATTTCCAAAAGATCGGTAATCGGCTTTTGCTTGAGTTCAGTCAGGTTCATAAGGGGAATGACGTAATCATGTAAGAAGGGAGAATTAAGCTTCTGGCTTAATGAGGCCGCGCCGCTAGATGGCGACAAGATCGCGTACTGATTCGAATTAGGGATGCTTCGGCGACGGCGTGTAGAGGGCACTGGAGAAGCAGCGCGAGGCCGAATGTAACACTTGCTTTTTTCGACGTCTAGTGGTTTTGACCGGGTAAATCGTGCCATGTGGGAGCGGGTTTACCCGCGAAGGCGGCAGCGGGTTCGGCATCGAATTCGCGGGTAAACCCGCTCCCACAGGCCCTTCGGGCAAAGAAAAGCCCCGCATCTGCGGGGCTTTTTCACATCACAGGTGGGCGTCGAGGAACGCGGCCAGCTGCGATTTGGACAGGGCGCCGACCTTGGTGGCTTCGACGTTGCCGTTCTTGAACAGCATCAGCGTCGGGATACCACGCACGCCGTGCTTGGCCGGGGTTTCCTGGTTCTCGTCGATGTTCAGCTTGGCGACGGTCAGTTTGCCCTCGTAGGTGGAGGCGATGTCGTCCAGTACCGGAGCGATCATCTTGCATGGACCGCACCATTCAGCCCAGTAGTCGACCAGTACGGCGCCTTCGGCCTTAAGGACATCGGCTTCGAAGGAGGCGTCGGTGACATGTTTGATCAGATCGCTGCTCATGGATATCTCCAGGGTCGTAAGCAAAAAAACGTGGCCCATGATAGCCGTACCCACGCCCGACAGGAAGCCACGGACGATTGAGTGTAACTATAGTTGTGCAAGACGCCACGAATCGAAACTGTCATACAAACGTCATAGCATCGAATGGCACATTGCCTTGCATCAAGGCCAGCTCAATGGCTGTGTACCACGCGTTGGCGACAGCCTGCTATCGTGGCACGATTGCCGGGTTAACGACCGAGAAAAACCAGATCATGCCGCATACCATCGCGAAGAACCTGTCCCTGATCGCCGCCATCGACCTTGGCTCCAACAGCTTCCACATGGTCGTGGCCAAGGCCCACCATACCGAAATCCGCATTCTCGAGCGGCTCGGCGAGAAGGTTCAGCTGGCCGCTGGCATCGACGAAGAACGCATGCTCAGTGAAGAGGCAATGGAAAGAGGCCTGGATTGCCTCAAGCGCTTTTCCCAACTGATCAACGGCATGCCGGCAGGCTCCGTGCGCATCGTCGGTACCAACGCCTTGCGCGAAGCGCGCAACCGCAACGAATTCATCCAGCGCGCCGAAGCCATCCTTGGCCACCCGGTCGAGGTGATCTCCGGCCGTGAAGAAGCGCGCCTGATCTACCTGGGCGTGTCGCACACCCTGGCCGATACCCCCGGCAAGCGCCTGGTGGCCGATATCGGTGGCGGCAGTACCGAGTTCATCATCGGCCAGCGCTTCGAGCCGCTGCTGCGCGAAAGCCTTCAGATGGGCTGTGTAAGCTTCACCCAGCGCTACTTCCGCGACGGCAAGATAACCCCGGCCCGCTACGCCCAGGCCTACACCGCCGCGCGCCTGGAGCTGATGAGCATCGAGAATGCCCTGCACCGCCTGACCTGGGACGAGGCCATCGGCTCGTCCGGTACCATTCGTGCCATCGGCGCCGCCATCAAGGCAGGCGGCCTGGGCAATGGCGAGGTCAACGCCGAAGGGCTGGCCTGGGTCAAGCGCAAGCTGTTCAAGCTGGGAGAGGTCGACAAGATCGACTTCGAAGGCGTCAAGCCGGACCGCCGCACCATCTTCCCGGCGGGCCTGGCGATTCTCGAAGCGATCTTCGATGCCCTGGAACTGCAGCGCATGGACCACTGCGACGGCGCCCTGCGCGAAGGCGTACTGTTCGACCTGCTGGGCCGCCACCACCACGAAGATGTGCGGGAACGCACCCTGAACTCGCTGATGGAGCGCTACCACGTGGATCAGGGCCAGGCTGCACGCGTCGAGCGCAAGGCATTGCACGCCTTCGACCAGGTGGCCGACGCGTGGGACCTCAAAGACGGGAACTGGCGCGATCTGCTGGGCTGGGCGGCGAAAGTGCACGAAATCGGCCTGGATATCGCCCACTACCATTACCACAAGCACGGCGCCTACCTGATCGAGCACTCCGACCTGTCGGGCTTCTCCCGCGAGGACCAGCAGATGATGGCCTTGCTGGTACGCGGCCATCGCCGCAACATCCCAAAGGACAAGATCGCCGAACTGGGCGAGGAAGGAGTCAAGCTGCTGCGCCTGTGCGTGCTGCTGCGCTTCGCCATCCTGTTCCACCACATCCGTGGCAATCAGCAGATGCCGAAGGTCGAGCTCAAGGCTGCCGACAGCAGCCTCGATGTGGCCTTCCCTGAGGGCTGGCTGGAACAGAACCAGCTGACCCAGGCCGACTTCGCCAACGAGGCGGAGTGGCTGGCCCGGGTCGGCTTCGTCCTCAGCGTACGTTGAGGACCGGGTTGCTCAGGCGCTCCAGCAGGGTCGCCTGGGCACTGCGCGGGTTCTGGTTGCCGGTCGGCGTGCTGCGCACATAGCGCCCGTCCGGCTGCAGGGTCCAGGCATGGGTGTTATCGGTCAGGTAGCCTTCCAGCTCCTTCTTCACCCGCAGCAACAGCTTCTTGCCTTCCACCGGGAAGCAGGTCTCGACGCGCTTGTCGAGGTTGCGCTCCATCCAGTCGGCACTGGACAGGTAGATCTGCTCTTCGCCGCCATTGAGGAAGTAGAACACCCGCGTGTGCTCGAGGAAGCGGCCGATGATCGAGCGCACCTGAATGTTGTGCGAAACCCCCGGAATGCCTGGGCGCAGGCAGCACATGCCACGCACCACCAGATCGATCTTCACGCCCGACTGGCTGGCCTTGTACAGCGCCTTGATGACCTTGGCGTCGGTCAGCGAGTTGAACTTGGCAATGATATGCGCCGGCTTGCCTTCGAGGGCGAACTGGGTTTCCCGCGCGATCATGTCGAGCATGCCCTTTTTCAGGGTGAACGGCGCGTGCAGCAGTTTTTTCATGCGCAGGGTCTTGCCCATGCCGATCAGCTGGCTGAACAGCTTGCCGACGTCCTCGGTGAGGGCGTCGTCGGAGGTCAGCAGGCTGTAGTCGGTATACAGGCGGGCGTTGCCGGCGTGGTAGTTACCGGTGCCCAGGTGCGCATAACGCACGATCTCGCCGTGCTCTCGGCGCAGAATCAGCATCATCTTGGCGTGGGTCTTGAAGCCGACCACGCCGTAGATCACCACCGCACCGGCCGCTTGCAGGCGGCTGGCCATCTGCAGGTTGGACTCTTCGTCGAAGCGCGCCCGCAACTCGATCACCGCAGTGACCTCCTTGCCGTTACGCGCCGCGTCCACCAGTGCGTCGACGATTTCCGAGTTGGCCCCGGAACGGTACAGAGTCTGGCGCACGGCAAGCACGTGCGGGTCCTTGGCGGCCTGGCGCAGTAGGTCGATCACCGGGGTAAAGGACTCGAACGGGTGCATCAGCAGGATGTCCTGCTTGCCGATCACGCTGAAGATGTTGTCGGCGTTCTGCAGCAGCTTGGGGATCGCCGGGGTGAACGGCGTGTACTGCAGCTCGGGGTGGCTGTCCAGGCCGGTGATGCTGAACAGGCGGGTAAGGTTGACCGGGCCGTTGACCTGGTACAGCTCGCTTTCGCTGAGGCTGAACTGCTCGAGCAGGTAGTCCGACAGGTGTTTCGGGCAGGTGTCGGCCACCTCCAGGCGAACGGCGTCACCGTAGCGGCGCGAGAAAAGCTCGCCGCGCAGGGCGCGGGCCAAGTCATCGACCTCTTCGGAGTCCAGCGCCAGGTCGGCGTTACGGGTCAGGCGGAACTGGTAGCAGCCCTTCACCTTCATGCCCTGGAACAAGTCGTCGGCGTGCGCGTGGATCATCGACGACAGGAACACATAGTTGGCGCCCGGGCCACCCACATCTTCCGGCACCCGGATGACCCGCGGCAGCAGGCGCGGGGCCGGGATGATCGCCAGGCCCGAATCGCGGCCGAAGGCATCGACACCCTCGAGCTCGACGATGAAGTTGAGACTCTTGTTCACCAACAGCGGGAACGGGTGGGTCGGGTCCAGCCCAATCGGAGTGATGATTGGGGCGATTTCGTCGCGGAAGTAGCGACGCACCCAGGTCTTGAGCTTGGGTGTCCAGTAACGCCGGCGGATGAAGCGGATATGGTGCTTTTCCAGCTCTGGCAGCAGTACGTCGTTGAGGATCGCGTACTGGCGCTCCACTTCGCTGTGCACCAGGTCGCTGATGCGCGCCAGCGCCTGGTGCGGCTGCAGGCCGTCGGCACCGGCCTGTTCACGGGCAAAGTTGATCTGCTTCTTCAGGCCGGCGACGCGGATCTCGAAGAATTCGTCGAGGTTGCTGGAGAAGATCAACAGGAACTTGAGGCGTTCGAGCAGCGGATAGTTCTCGTCCAGCGCCTGCTCCAGCACACGGATATTGAACTGCAGCTGCGAGAGTTCGCGATGAATGTACAGGCTGCTGTCGTCCAGGCCTGGGATGACGATCGCCGGGGCCGGCGCAGGGGCCGGGGCCGCAGTCTCTGCCACCGGCTCGGCAGGCAGGGGCGCTGGCGGCAGGTCTGGCGGGGTCTGCACCATCTCTTCGGGGAGTTCCTGAGCATCCTTGATTGCGACAGGGGTTAGCACTTCATTATTCATCTGGCGTTCCTGAGGACGTTAACGCCCTATCATCTATTGAGCGGCAAGATAAGCGCCCATTATGACGCCTGTGTTACACGCCAGGGCAAGCCGTGGCGCGTGGCTTCTGGCATTCTCCAAGCAGGAATTGTTCATGTCGAGACACATCTGGACACTTTCACGAACGCGCGCGAAGGGGTAGGCTTCGCGTTCATTTCGCCAGCACCTCAGAAAATGCTTCAACAATTCCTGCAGGATTTCGGCTACTTCGCCCTTTTTCTAGGCACCTTCTTCGAAGGCGAGACCATCCTGGTGCTTGCAGGATTCCTTGCGTTCCGCGGTTACATGGACATCAACCTGGTGTGTCTGGTGGCATTTTTCGGCAGCTATGCCGGCGACCAGCTGTGGTACTTCATGGGCCGCCGCCACGGGCGCAGGATCCTGGCGCGCAAGCCACGCTGGCAGGCGATGGGTGACCGGGCGCTGGACCACATCCGTCGCCACCCCGACATCTGGGTACTGAGTTTCCGCTTCGTCTATGGCTTGCGCACGGTCATGCCGGTGGCCATTGGCCTGTCCGGCTACCCGCCACGCCGCTATCTGCTGCTGAACGGTATCGGCGCGGCCATCTGGGCAGTGGCCCTGGGCGCGGCCGCGTATCACTTCGGCGCCATCCTTGAAGGCCTGCTGGGCAACGTGAAGCGCTACGAGCTATGGGTGCTCGGTGGCCTGTTGGCGCTGGGCGGCCTGTTGTGGCTGCGCCGGCGCTTCCGCACGTTGCGCGCGGAGCGCAAGGCGGCGGGCAAAGCCCAGGCCCCAGAGGCTGAGCAAGCTGTAAGCCACGAGGAACAACCAGGTCGGCGGCACGACCACCGCTAGGCCCAGTGCGCCTGCCAGGTACAGCGCCGGCGCATTCGCCAGCAACCGTACCAACTCCAGGCGCATGGCCCATGGTCGGTTCTCCAGCAGCGCACCAAGTACGAACAAGCCAAACGCCATCAGCGCCCAGCCAAGTACCAGGGCGGCGGTTGGCACGCGCTCGGCCACCTCCATCAGATAGCTGCCTAGCGCCACGTAACCCACGAATTGCGCCGCCACATAGGCCTGCTGCGCACGGCCCAAGGCAACCTCGAACTTGCGAAATAACGCCAGCTCCTGCTTGGCCTGCGGGTAGCGTGCGGCCACATCGGCCGGGCGCCAGCCGGTGGGCATGAACCAGATGCGCAGCTTGTCCCACAGGCTGTCGGCGCGCCGGGCGTCGTGCCAGAGCTGGGCATAGAACTGCAGGTTGGCCCACAGCGGGTTCCAGCTGGCCAGCGGCGTGGTCACCCCGAACACCACCGGCTCGGCTGGGTCCTCCTCTTTGAAGGTGCCGAACAGACGATCCCAGAGAATGAACACGCCGCCGTAATTGCGATCCAAGTAAGCAGGATTTTGCGCATGGTGGACGCGATGGTTGGATGGCGTGATCAACACCCACTCAAGCCAGCCCAGCTTGGGAATGTGCCGGGTATGCACCCAGAACTGGTACAGCAGGTTGAGCGACGCCACCGTGATGAACACCAGCGGCGGCACACCGAGCAACGCCAGCGGCAGGTAGAACAGCCACGAGAAGATGAACCCGCTGCTGGTCTGGCGCAGCGCCGTGGTGAGGTTGTATTCCTCGCTCTGGTGATGCACCGAGTGCGCAGCCCACAGCACGTTGCGCTCGTGGCCAAGACGATGCAGCCAGTAGTAGCAGAAGTCGTACAGGACAAAGGCCAGCAGCCACACCCACCAGGCCTGCGGCGGCAGGCGCAGCAACGCCATGTGCTCGAACGCCAGGGCATAGGTCACCAGCCCCACCCCTTTGGTCAGCAAACCGGTACTGGTCGACAGCGCACCGGTGCTGAGGCTGTTGATCGAGTCGGCCAGGGTGAAGTTGCGCTGGCCGCGCACACGGTCGGCCAGCAGTTCGACGGCGATAAGCACGAAGAAGAACGGCACGGCCAGCAGGATCAGGTCCATGGGTACGACCTCAGGTGTTATCCGCCAAGATTAGGCCGCGCTTGCAGGAATCCCTATGGCTACATCTGCCAAACTAGAGGACATTTAGCGCCTCGACAGTGGAGTAAAAAGCATGACAAAAAAAGTAGCGGTGATTCTTTCCGGCTGTGGCGTTTATGACGGCGCCGAAATCCACGAAAGCGTGATCACCCTGCTGCGCCTCGACCAGCGTGGTGCGCAGGTGCAGTGCTTCGCGCCGAACATTGCGCAGATGCATGTGATCAACCACCTGACCGGCGAGGAAATGCCCGAATCGCGCAATGTGCTGGTGGAGTCGGCACGCATTGCCCGCGGCGAGGTCAAGGACATCCGCGAGGCCAAGGCCGAAGAGTTCGATGCGCTGATCGTGCCGGGCGGTTTCGGGGCGGCGAAGAACCTGTCCAACTTTGCCGTGGAAGGCGCCAACTGCACCGTTAACCCGGATGTGCTGGCCCTGGCCGAAGCCTTTGCCGACGCCTGCAAGCCGGTCGGCCTGATCTGCATCTCGCCGGCGCTGGCGGCGAAGATTTACGGGCCAGGCGTGGTCTGCACCATCGGTACCGACGCTGGCACTGCGGCGGCCGTGCAGAAGATGGGTGGCACTCATGAAGAATGCGATGTGCACGATATTGTCGAGGACACCCAGCGCAAGCTGGTGACCACCCCGGCGTACATGGAGGCCAAGTCGATCAGTGAAGCGGCTGGCGGGATCTACAAGCTGGTGGATCGGGTGCTGGAGCTGACGCACGAGTAACTGGTGCAAGATTCAGAATCTGACGCGGTCCCTGTGGGAGCGGCCTTGTGTCGCGAAAGGGCCGCAGCGCGGCCCCGGCAATTTATGCGGCGAAGCTGAAAATCCTGGGGCCGCTTCGCGGCCCTTTCGCGACACAAGGCCGCTCCCACACGTCGTGTCCATCCTGCCAGCCGGGTCGCTTCAGGGTTTGGACAACCGGGCGATGATCCGGTCCAGCGCATTGGCAAACGCCTGCTTCTCGCGCTCGCCATAAGGCGCCTGCCCTCCCCCCACCTGGCCCTGCTCGCGCAACTCGGTAAACAAGTTGCGCGCCGCCAGCCGGTCACCCATGTTGCGTTCGTCGAACTCGCGCCCGCGGGGGTCCAGCGCCGCCACGCCCTTTTTCACCAGGCGGTCGGCCAGCGGCACGTCACTGCAGATCACCAACTCACCAGGCACGGCGTGCTCCACCAGGTAATCGTCGGCTGCGTCCATGCCGCTGGGTACCACGATCAGGCGCACGATAGCGAACGCCGGCTTGGCCACAGCCTGGCCCGCCACCATCACTACCTCGAACTTGCGCTTGAGGGCGAACTTGACGATCAGATCCTTGGCTGCCTTGGGGCAGGCGTCGGCATCGATCCACACACGCATCGGAAAACCTCGCAATCAGCTTGAGGCCCCCATCATGCCTCAAGCGCAACGAAAGCTGCAGCAGTCACCCATGGGCGCTGGAAAAATGGCGCCAATATTTCAATTGCCGCTTATCCGACCTCGCCACTCAGGCTACACTCGCCACAGCCCCGCTGGCCTGCCCGAGTGCGCAATGAACCACCCCCACGAAATCCGCCCCGACCTGGACGAAGGCATCGACCGCAAGGTCCTGGCGACATTGCGTGCGCGCTTCCTGCGGCTCAACCAGGGCCGGCTGCAGCGGGCCCTGGAGGGCCTGTCGACGCGCCAGCAACAGGTCCTGACACTGCTGCCGCTGCTGTTTCATGTGAACCACCCGCTGCTGCCAGGCTATGTTTCCGGGAGCACTCCTGCCGGCGTATCGGGCTACGAGCCAGGCGCCGATCTTGTAGTCGAGGCACAGCGTCTTGCCCGCTCGTTCACCTACAAGGCCCGTCATGGCAATCCGCCGCGGCCGATCCACGGCCTGTTCCTGATGGGCAGCCTGGGCTCACTGGCCCAAGCCGAGCAAAGCGACATGGACCTGTGGGTTTGCCACACCCCGGGCCTGGCCGATGAGCTGCTGGACGAACTGCGCCGCAAATGCCAGCTGCTTGAGGCATGGGCGGAAAGCCTGGGTGCCGAGGCGCACTTCTTCCTGATCGACACGCAAGGTTTCGCCCAGGGCCAGCGCGAAGGCCAGCTCGGCTCCGACGATTGCGGCACCACCCAGCACTATCTGCTGCTGGACGAGTTCTACCGCACCACTATCTGGCTGGCCGGGCGCACGCCACTGTGGTGGCTGGTGCCGGTCTACCAGGAACACGATTACCACACCTATACCCAGACCCTGCTGTCCAAGCGTTTCATCCGCAGCCAGGACGCCCTCGATCTCGGCAACCTGGCGCACATCCCGCCCGGCGAGTTCGTCGGCGCCGGCTTGTGGCAGCTGTTCAAAGGCATCGACTCGCCCTACAAGTCGCTGCTCAAGCTGCTGCTGACCGAGGCCTATGCCAGCGAGCACCCCACCGTTCGCTGCCTGAGCCTGGACTACAAGCAGGCAGTGTTCGCCAACCAGCTAGACCTCGACGAGCTGGACCCCTACGTGATGGTGTACCGGCGCATCGAGCGCTACTTGCTGCAGCGTGGCGAACACGCGCGCCTGGAGCTGGTGCGGCGCAGCCTGTACCTGAAGGTTAACAAGAAGCTCAGCGACCCGACCCGGGCCAATGGCTGGCAACGCCGGCTGTTGCAGCGCCTGGCCGACGAATGGGGTTGGGACGAGCGCCAGCTGGCCCTGTTGGACAGTCGCAATCAATGGAAGGTGCAGCAGGTTGCCATCGAGCGCCGTGAACTGGTGGCCGAACTGAACCATAGCTACCGATTTCTCAGCCAGTTCGCTCGCACCCAGAACGCCAGCAGCCGCGCCGACCAACGCGATCTCAATGTGCTGGGCCGGCGCCTTTACGCCGCCTTCGAGCGCCGCGCCGGCAAGGTCGAAGTCATCAACCCCGGTATCGCCCCGGACCTGGCCGAAGGCACCCTGACACTGGTACAAGCGCCTAATCGCAAGGAGCCCGGCAGCCATCACTGGGAGCTGTACACCGGCAACCTGAGCCCCCATGAGGTGGACCACTTCAGCCCGCTCAAACGCTGCCGCGAGGTGCTCGAGTTGCTGACCTGGGCTTATCGCAATGGAGTGATCGACAGCAGCACGCGCCTGGCGCTGCACCCAGGTGTCAGCGACCTCAGCGAATTCGAGCTATTCAACCTGATCGGCTGCCTGCAGCAGAGCATTCCCCTGCCCTTGCCGACCGTCAGCGAGGTGCGCTTGTTGCAGCCGAGCGTTGCCGACGAGGTGCTGTTGCTGGTCAACGTCGCCATCGACCCGCTGCGCCACCACCGCGACCTGAACATCCTGATGACCACCGAGCGCACCGACTCTTTGAGCTACGCAGGCGTGCGCGAAAACCTGGTCCTGACCCTGGACCAGGTCATCCTCAACAGCTGGAACGAAGTACTGGTCCAGCGCTATGACGGCGAGCACGCACTGGTGCGCTGCCTCCGCGACTTCTTCAACAGCCCCGTGCCGCGCGGACACCGGCCGAAGGTGCGGGTGCGTTGCTTCTGCCAGAGCCGCGCCCAGGCCATCGGCCAACGCGTGGAGGAAATATTCGACACCGTACAACTGCTGCTGGACCAGGGCCTGAACCACCGCTACCTGCTACAGGTGGCCCAGCACACCCATGTGCTGGAGCTGATGGCCGGGCATGTCGGCCTCACCACCTTGGCCGAGCATGAGGCACTGCTGAACCATCTGGGCGAAGAACGCAGCGCCTACAGCCCACTGTACCTGGACGCCAACGCCCTGCAGGACCACGACCTGCCCCTGGTGCTGGAGCAAGGCCGGCCGTCCTGCATCCAGGTGTTCTACCGCCTGCAGGGTGGCTGGGCCGAGTTGTATGTGCTGGATGAATACAATGCCCTGTGGCAGCAACGCCTGCCGCTGCACGACGAAGCTCACTTGCTGTTGCCGCTGCAGCGTTTTCTGCGCTCGGTGGTGATGCGCCGTGATGCCCGGCTACCGCTGGACACCCAGCGCGCGGCTTCACTGGACATCCACTACGCGCAACTGTTGCCTTCCGGGCCAGGCAAGGCGCGCAGCATCGAGCCGCGCCAGGCGCCGGTCGAGGGTAGCGACCAGCCTTACTATGAGGTGCAGGCGATCATCCAGGCCGGGGTGGCAGGCGCGGCGCACGTGACGCTGTATTGCGACCAGCAGGAGTTTTCCGAACTGGAGCATGGTGAGCAGTTGTATGCGGTGGTGGCCCGGCAGATCATCGGGCAGCGACGTGGTGCAGGGCAGTACCGCTGCTACATCACGGACCTGGATTTGTCCGAGTTGCTGGATGACCAGCTGGGGTCGACGCAGCTGTACCTGCGCTACAAGCGGGAGCTGGAGCAGGCTTTGAACGAGGGGTTGGAGCAGGTTTTGGCAGAAGGATCCTGAGTTGCCGGGGGACACATGTGGGAGCGGGTTCACCCGCGAACACCGGCGAAGCCGGTGCCATACACCGCGTCGCCTTCTTCGCGGGTAAACCCGCTCCCACAGCGGCCCCCCTGGCCCTTACAAGTCGAAATCCCCCGCCGCTTCCGGCTGGTATTCCACTTCCAGCAGCTTCAGCTTGAGGGTCTTGCCCCCCGGGGCCGGCCAGTCGATCTGTTCGCCCACCGACAACCCCAGCAAGGCGCAACCGATCGGCGCCAGGATCGAGACCTTGCCTTCCGGCCCGGCATCCTTCGGGTACACCAGGGTCAGGTGGTAGTCCTTGCCGCTGGCTTCCTCACGGCAGTGCACGCGCGAGTTCATGGTCACCACACCAGCCGGGACTTCCTCGTGACCGACCACCTGCTCGGCGCGGTCCAGCTCGCCCTGCAGGGCGAGCACACCCGGCGTACTCTCGTCGAGGCTGTCGATCAGACGCTCCAGACGTTGTACGTCCAATCGGGTGAGGATGAGGGAAGGCTTGGTGCTCATGATCCAGTCAGACTCCTTTGAACAGGCGGTTTTCATCGTGCAGATAAAGCAAAACCCCGCCCAAGGGCGGGGTTTGTGAAGGCTTTGGCGTCACCGACGCAGAACCCGACGTTACCACAGCCGGGTAAATACTCAAGCCCCTGCGATCAGTGTGCCTTAGCCTGGTCGCGCAGGGCCTGGGCCTCGCGGCAAATCTGCCGGCGCCGTTCGTCATCGGCCGAACGCCATTCACGGATATGCTCGACATGCCGGTGGCAACCTGTGCACACCCGCTGTTCGTCCAGCCGGCAAACGCTGATGCACGGCGACGGCACGGCGGGGCTGACGTTGCTGTAGAGCGGTTTGGGCGGCCGGGCCTGGGTACTGCTCATGTCAGATCTCGTCGAAGTCCAGCTTCTCGCCGGCCCGCTCCCAGACGATGCGCTCGAGCATTTCGCCCAGCAGCTCCTCGCTCTTCTCGCACACCCACTTGCCGCTTTCTTCGTCGTAGTCGAAGTGGAAACCGCCGGAACGGTCGGCCAGCCACAGCTGGCGCAGCGGCTCCTGGCGGCTGAAGATCAGCGTGCTGCCATTGTCGAACTTGATGGTCAGGACACCAGCGGAGTTCTCCATGTCCAGGTCCAGGCCGCTCTCGTCGAACAGGTCTTCCAGGGCCTGTTGGGTCGCGTCGACCAGATCATGGAAACGCGCTTCACTCAAACTCATTGCAGGAACCTCGAAATTGGCTGCGTTACAGGCAAGCCCGGCAAGATACGGGCGCTTGCCGCCGAATGCAAAGGTTTAGCCGCTACCTTCACTTGCCCCTTCGCGGCTAAAGCCGCTCCTACAGTACTGCACATGGCGTGAGGCCAATGCGGTCGAGGTGGGAGCGGCTTCAGCCGCGAAAGGGCCCTTGCAGGCGGTAAGAATAGCCCGCCCGGCGGGCCGGCCCTTGCATAGGCAAGCCGTCGGTCGCTCGGTATACTCGGGCGCAATACTGCATATTTCTAAGGATTTCACCCATGAAGCGCCTGATTTCCTCCCTCGCGGCGCTGGTCGCTGTTGCCTGCCTCGTTTCGGCCTGCGGCCAGAAAGGCCCGCTGTACCTGCCTGAAGACGGCAAGGACGGCAAGGCCAGCCACAAGTCGCACCAGCACCAGCCAAAAGCCAAGCCGGCCCCGACGCAGGAGCAGCAACCCGAGCTGCAGTCCGAGCCCGAGCAGTCGCCAGCGCAGTAAGGAAACCAGATGAACGCTTTCAACTACCGCGACGGCGAGCTGTTCGCGGAAGGCGTGGGCCTGTCGGCCATCGCCGAACGCTACGGCACCCCGACCTACGTGTATTCGCGCGCCCACATCGAGGCCCAGTACCGTAGCTACGCCGATGCACTGCAAGGCACCGAGCACCTGGTGTGCTTCGCGGTCAAGGCCAACTCCAACCTTGGCGTGCTGAACGTGCTGGCACGCCTGGGCGCAGGCTTTGACATCGTCTCTGGCGGTGAGCTGGAGCGCGTGCTGGCCGCTGGCGGCCGTGCCGACCGCGTGGTGTTCTCCGGTGTCGGCAAGACCCGCGAGGACATGCGCCGTGCCCTGGAAGTCGGCGTGCACTGCTTCAACGTCGAATCCACCGACGAACTGGAGCGCCTGCAAGTGGTGGCCGCCGAGATGGGCAAGGTTGCCCCGGTCTCGCTGCGGGTCAACCCGGACGTCGACGCCGGCACCCACCCGTACATCTCCACCGGCCTGAAAGAGAACAAGTTCGGCATCGCCATCGCCGACGCCGAGGCCATCTACGTGCGGGCCGCGCAGTTGCCGAACCTGGAAGTGGTCGGCGTCGACTGCCACATCGGTTCGCAGCTGACCACCGTCGAGCCTTTCCTCGATGCCCTTGACCGCCTGCTGGTGCTGGTAGACCGCCTGGCCGAGTGCGGCATCCATCTGCGCCACCTGGACCTGGGTGGCGGCGTCGGCGTGCGTTACCGCGATGAGGAGCCGCCGCTGGTGGCCGACTACATCAAGGCGATCCGCGAGCGCGTAGGCGACCGCGACCTGGCCCTGGTGTTCGAGCCGGGCCGCTACATCGTGGCCAACGCCGGCGTCCTGCTGACCCGCGTGGAATACCTCAAGCACACCGAACACAAGGACTTCGCCGTCATCGATGCGGCGATGAACGACCTGATCCGCCCGGCCCTGTACCAGGCCTGGATGGGTGTCAGCGCGGTCAAGCCACGCGCAGGCGAAGGCCGTGCCTACGACCTGGTCGGCCCGATCTGCGAGACTGGCGACTTCCTCGGCAAGGACCGCGTGCTGAACCTGGCCGAAGGTGACCTGCTGGCCGTACAGTCCGCGGGCGCCTATGGTTTTGTCATGAGCTCCAACTACAACACCCGTGGCCGTTGCGCTGAAATCCTGGTCGACGGCGACCAGGCCTTCGAAGTACGCCGCCGCGAGACCATCGCCGAATTGTACGCTGGCGAAAGCCTGCTGCCGGAGTAAGCCCATGCTGCTGCGTTTTACCAAGATGCATGGGCTGGGCAACGACTTCATGGTCCTCGACCTGGTCAGCCAGCACGCGCACATCCAGCCCAAGCACGCCAAGCAATGGGGTGACCGCCACACCGGCATCGGCTTCGACCAGTTGCTGATAGTCGAGGCGCCGAACAACCCGGAAGTGGACTTCCGCTACCGCATCTTCAATGCCGACGGCTCCGAGGTCGAGCAGTGCGGCAACGGTGCGCGCTGCTTCGCCCGCTTCGTGCTGGACAAGCGCCTGACCGCTAAAAAGCGCATCCGCGTGGAAACCAAGAGCGGCATCATCGAACTGGACGTGCAGAACGACGGCCAGATCAGTGTCGACATGGGCCCACCGCGCTTCATCCCTGCCGAAATCCCCTTCGTCGCCGACGAGCAGGCGCTGAACTACCCACTGGAAGTCGACGGTCAGGTGCATTCGATTGCCGCCGTGTCCATGGGTAACCCGCATGCCGTGCTGCGTGTCGACGACGTGCGTACCGCCCCTGTGCATGAGCTGGGCCCGAAGATCGAAAACCACCCACGCTTCCCGCAGCGGGTAAATGCCGGCTTCCTCCAGGTCATCGACCGCCACCGCGCCAACCTGCGGGTGTGGGAACGTGGTGCGGGCGAAACCCAGGCCTGCGGCACCGGCGCCTGCGCCGCCGCCGTGGCGGCGATCAGCCAGGGCTGGATGGACTCCCCGGTATCCCTCGACCTGCCCGGTGGCCGCCTGCACATCGAATGGGCCGGCCCCGGCAAGCCCGTGCTGATGACTGGCCCAGCCGTACGCGTCTACGAAGGACAGGTTCGTCTCTAAGCGAGTAACCGCCATGACCGATCAGCCCCAGGTTGTACCCCAGCAGTCCGCCGAGCTCGATGCCGAAGCGGTGGTCGCCTACCTGCGCGCCCACCCCACCTTCTTCGCCGAGCACGACGAGTTGCTGATCGAACAGCGCATCCCTCACCAGCGTGGCGACAGCGTGTCGCTGGTGGAGCGCCAGCTCAAGTTGCTGCGCGACCGCAACATCGAGATGCGCCACCGCCTGTCGCAACTGATGGACGTGGCCCGCGACAACGATCGGCTTTTCGACAAGACCCGCCGGCTGATCCTCGACCTGCTCGACGCCGGCAGCCTGGAGGAAGTGGTGATGGCAGTCGAAGACAGCCTGCGCCAGGAATTCCAGGTGCCCTTCGTCAGCCTGATCCTGTTCGGCGAAAACGTCGCGCCGGTCGGGCGCTGGGTGAGCAACGCCGAAGCGCAGCAGGCCATCGGTGCCCTGCTGGGCGGCGGCAAGACGGTCAGCGGCAACCTGCGCGAGCACGAGCTGGCCTTCCTGTTCGGTGAAGAACAGCGCCGGGAAGTGGGCTCCAGCGCCGTGGCTGCCCTGGAATACCAGGGCCTGCACGGGGTGCTGGCGATCGGCAGCCGCGACCCGCAACACTACAAGAGCAGCGTCGGCACCTTGTTCCTTGGCTACATTGCCGAGGTGCTTGGCCGCGTTGTGCCACGCGTTACCCAGACCCTGCGCCCGGTACGCTGATGGAACGCCAGCTGGAGGCTTATTGCGCACACCTGCGCAACGAGCGCCAGGTGTCCGAGCACACCCTGCTGGGCTACCGTCGCGACCTGGACAAGGTGGTCGCCTACTGCAAGGAGCACGGCATTGCCGATTGGCAGGCGCTGCAGATCCAGCAGCTGCGCCAGCTGATCGCCCGCCAGCACCACCACGGCCAGTCCTCGCGCAGCTTGGCCCGGCTGCTGTCGGCGGTACGTGGCCTGTACCGCTACCTGAACCGCGAAGGCTTGTGCCAGCACGACCCGGCCAGCGGCCTGAGCGCGCCCAAGGGCGAACGCCGGCTGCCCAAGGTGCTGGACACCGACCGCGCCCTGCAACTGCTGGATGGCGGTGTCGACGATGACTTCATCGCCCGTCGTGACCAGGCCATCCTCGAACTGTTCTATTCGTCGGGCCTGCGCCTGTCCGAGCTGACCAACCTCGACCTCGATCACCTCGACCTCGCAGCCGGCCTGGTGCAGGTGCTGGGCAAGGGCGGCAAGGCCCGCGTGCTGCCGGTCGGCCGCAAGGCCCGCGAGGCATTGCAGGCCTGGTACCGCCTGCGCGGCATCGGCAACCCGCGCGACCGCGCGGTTTTCATCACCCGCCAAGGCAACCGCATCAGCCCACGGGCCGTTCAGCAACGGGTGAAGGCAGCCGGTGAGCGCGAGCTGGGCCAGCACCTGCACCCGCACATGCTTCGCCATTCCTTCGCCAGCCACGTGCTGGAATCGTCCCAGGACCTGCGCGCGGTGCAGGAGATGCTCGGCCATGCCGACATCGGCACCACGCAGATCTATACCCACCTGGACTTCCAGCACCTGGCCGCGGTGTACGACAGCGCCCACCCTCGGGCCAAACGCAGCAAAGGCACAGACTCATGAGCATCAAGCTGATCACCTTCGACCTCGACGACACCCTGTGGGATACCGCGCCGGTAATTGCCAGCGCGGAAGTCGTGCTGCGCGACTGGCTCGAAGCCAACGCCCCGATCCTTGGCGGCGTACCGGTGGAGCACCTGTTCGCCATCCGCGAGCGCCTGGTACAAGCCGAACCGGGCCTGAAGCACCGTATCAGCGCCCTGCGTCGACGGGTGCTGTTTCATGCCCTGGAAGAAGTCGGCTACAGCGAGAAGCATGCGCAAGAGCTGGCCAACGAAGGTTTCGAAGTATTCCTGCATGCCCGCCACCAGGTGGAGATTTTCCCGGAGGTGCAGCCGGTGCTGGAGATCCTGCGCCATCACTACACCTTGGGCGTGGTCACCAACGGTAATGCCGACGTAAGCCGGCTGGGGCTGGCGGACTATTTCCGCTTTGCCCTGTGTGCCGAAGACCTCGGCATCGGCAAGCCGGACCCGGCGCCGTTCCTCGAAGCCCTGCGCCGCGGTGACGTGGAAGCCAGCGCAGCGGTGCACATCGGTGACCACCCGGGCGATGACATTGCCGGCGCCCAGCGCGCCGGGCTGCGGGCGGTGTGGTTCAACCCCCAGGGCAAGGCGTGGGCAGGCGAACAGGCGCCGGACGCCGAGATCCAGCGCCTGTCGCAGTTACCCGACATCCTCGCGCGCTGGCGCTGACAGGGGGCCGGCCCATTCGCGGGTAAACCCGCTCCCACAGGTTCACCACTGCTTTCAGGTCCTGCGCCGTCCTTGTGGGAGCGGGTTTACCCGCGAAGAGGCCGGCACAGGCAACCCATAACCCGCAGGCACAAAAAAGCCCGCAGCGACGGCGGGCTTTTTTTCGATCAGCCACTCAGATAGGGCGGCTGCCGTACTTGTTGTCCGGCTTCTTGGGCGGATCGGCGACCACGTTGGCCTCGACTTCCTGAACCTTTCCGCCGCGGGCGAGGAACTCTTCCATGGCCTTGGCCAGGGCGTCACGCTCCTTCTGCTTGGCTTCCATGCTCGGCATCTCGTCTACCGAGACCGCGGCCTTGGATTTGCCCTTGGCAGCGGGTGCCGGGCTGCTGTCGTCATCGCCAGCGTCTTCGGCACCATCATCAGCTGCCGCTTCGAGGCCTTCATCGCCCTCGTCTTCGTCGCCTACTTCGAGGTCATCATTTTCCAGATCGTCGTCGCTCATGTTCTACCTCATGACTTGCGAAAAGCAGGTTAGTTATAGACCAGTGCAGCCGTAGACCGGCAGCCACCAGTGAAAATTCAACTGGCCGTGGGTTAGGCCACTGCCCTAGGGTCGGCGCTCCTGATGGGAGGCGGCACCCAGCAGACCCTGCTCCTGGCAGGACCTGACAAATCCTTTAGCCCCTGCTGGCCACACGCTATTGGCAAGCCTAGCAAAGGCTGGCGAAGCGTGTGGACTCCTCGTCAAACACCCTTCGGCGCGCATTCTAGCGCGCCAGCAGAAAAAGCAAAGCACCATGAATGCTCTGCGTTTTGTAAGATTTCCGCCTACGTCGCGAACGTGTCGGATAAACCGTTTGCCGTGCGGGAAATGCTAAAAATATGGCAAAAAAAATGCCCGGCAAGCCGGGCAAGTTTTTACCGCGTCGCGGTTACAGGTTGTAGCCGCGCTCGTTGTGCTGAGCCAGGTCGAGGCCGACCGACTCTTCTTCTTCGCTTGCCCGCAGGCCCATCACCACATCAAGCACCTTGAGAATCACGTAGGTGACGATGGCGGTGTAGACCACGGTGAAGATCACGCCCTTGGCCTGGATCCAGACCTGCATGCCGATGTCGGTGACGGCACCGAAGCCGCCCAGCGCCGGAGCTGCGAACACACCGGTGAGGATGGCGCCGACGATACCGCCGATGCCGTGCACGCCGAAGGCGTCCAGCGAGTCGTCATAGCCCAGCTTGCGCTTGAGGCTGGTGGCGCAGAAGTAGCAGACCACACCCGAGACCAGGCCGATCACCAGGGCACCCATGGGGCCTACGGTACCGGCAGCCGGGGTGATGGCGACCAGGCCGGCGACCACACCCGAAGCAATGCCCAGGGCGCTCGGTTTACCGTGACCGATCCACTCGGCGAACATCCAGCCCAGGGCCGCCGCGGCGGTGGCGATCTGGGTCACCAGCATGGCCATGCCGGCGGTGCCGTTGGCAGCCGCGGCAGAGCCTGCGTTGAAGCCGAACCAGCCGACCCACAGCATGGCCGCGCCCATCAGGGTATAGCCCAGGTTGTGCGGAGCCATCGGGGTGGTCGGGTAGCCCTTGCGCTTGCCCAGCACCAGGCAGCAGACCAGGCCAGCGATACCGGCGTTGATGTGCACCACGGTGCCGCCGGCGAAGTCAAGCACGCCCCAGTCCCACATCAGTGCGCCGTCACCGCTCCAGACCATGTGCGCGATAGGCGCGTAGACCAGGGTGAACCAGATGCCCATGAACACCAGCATCGCGGAGAACTTCATGCGCTCGGCGAACGCACCAACGATCAGCGCCGGGGTGATGATGGCGAAGGTCATCTGGAAGGTGATGAATACCGCTTCAGGGAACAGCGCGGCAGCCGAGGTCAGGTTTGAGGGCGTGACGCCGCTGAGGAACGCCTTGGAGAAGCCACCGACGAAGGAATTGAAGTTGAGCACGCCCTTTTCCATACCGGTGGTATCGAAGGCCATGCTGTAGCCATAGACGACCCAGAGAATGCTCATAAGGCCAGTAATTGCAAAGCACTGCATCATTACCGACAGCACGTTCTTGGAACGCACCATGCCGCCATAGAACAGGGCCAGGCCCGGAATGGTCATGAACAGCACCAGCGCCGTTGCGGTCAGCATCCAGGCGGTGTCGCCGGAATTCAGCGCTGGGGCAGCTTCCTCTGCCAAGGCAAGCCCGGGCATTACGAGGGACAATAGGGCTCCTAGCCCTGCGATCTTACGCAGAGTCATGTTGTTTTCTCCTGGGGCGTTGGGTTTGGTGAGGCTTTGTTGCTGCTTAGATCGCGTCGGTATCGGTTTCGCCGGTACGGATACGGATTGCCTGCTCCAGATTCACCACGAAAATCTTGCCGTCACCGATCTTGCCGGTGTTGGCTGCCTTGGTGATGGCTTCGATTACCCGATCAAGGTCCTTGTCATCGATGGCGACATCGATCTTCACCTTGGGCAGGAAATCGACCACATATTCAGCACCGCGATACAGCTCGGTGTGGCCCTTCTGCCGACCGAAACCTTTGACTTCGGTGACGGTGATGCCCTGCACGCCGATTTCCGACAGCGACTCGCGCACGTCGTCCAGCTTGAACGGCTTGATGATGGCTGTGACTAGCTTCATGAAACTCTCTCCCGATTTGGTGGACTTGCCCCAGGAAAACAAACCCGTCTCAAGTCTAAGCGCAGCGGTTGGCTTTGTAACGCGTCGTCGGCATCCGGCTCCGCGTGCGCACTGCCTGGTCACAAAGAACTGCATCAGTGCATGGCTCGCACTGGTCTTTGCAGAAACCTTGCCAGTTCCGTCAAAGCTCGGGAAAACAGGGAGTTATGTGAATCAGTCGGGATTGGCCAGTCGCCAGCATGGGAAACATGCACAATTTCGGTGCACTTCGACCTGCCGCATCGCTCGAAAAATGTGCAGTTTCAGATGAGCGCTGCTTTCTGTAGGAGCCAGCGACGAGGCCGGATGCTCATGCATGCGTGCTACACTGCCGGCCATTTCCCAGTATCAGTGGACAGCCCCATGCTCGCGCCCAAAGCCCTTCTCGATGCCCTGAGCGACCAGGCATCGCGCCTGTTCAGCAGCGATACCGCCCAGCCCCGCGCCGAACTGGAAAGTCAGTTCAAGGTGCTGATGCAAGGTGCCTTCAGCAAGCTGGACCTGGTCAGCCGCGAAGAATTCGACAGCCAGATGGTCGTACTGGCGCGCACCCGCGCACGCCTGGAGGCTTTGGAAAAACAAGTGGCCGAGCTGGAAGCCCGGCTGAACCCGCCCCCACAGGATGAGTGAATGCAACCCTCCAGCGCATACCCGGTACTGTTGTTTTCCTACGGCACCTTGCAGGACAAGGCCGTGCAGCTCGCCAACTTCGGCCGCGAACTGAGCGGCCAAGCCGACCGCATGCTGGGCTACCGCCAGGACTGGGTCGAGATCACCGATCCGGCCGTGCTGGCAGCCAGCGGCAAGTCCCATCACCCTATCGTCGCTCCCAGCAGCCAGGCAGACGACAGCGTGGCCGGCATGGTCTTCCAGATCAGCGAAGAAGAGCTGGCAGCGGCGGATCGCTATGAAGTCGCTGACTACAAGCGCGTGGCCGTAACGCTCGCATCGGGCCTGACCGCCTGGGTTTATGTACGCGCCTGAGCCCTTCCGGCGCACAGCAGGCACGAACCCGACGGGGTGACAATGCAGGGGAAACCCCTGCCTGAAAAACCAGGACGCACACTTCTTTCGCCGGCCCGGGCCGTGCTCGCTATTCTTGCAAAGCCGCAGGAAGCGGCCCTCTTCAGCGACAACGGAGCGTCCATGTCCCTAGCCCTCGTCCACAGCCGCGCCCAGGTGGGCGTGCAGGCACCGGCGGTCAGCGTCGAAACCCACCTGGCCAACGGCTTGCCCCATCTCACGCTGGTCGGTCTGCCGGAAACCACGGTCAAAGAGAGCAAGGACCGGGTACGCAGCGCCATCGTCAACTCCGGTTTGAACTACCCGCAGCGGCGCATCACCCAGAACCTCGCCCCCGCCGACCTGCCCAAGGATGGCGGGCGCTATGACCTGGCAATTGCCCTGGGTATCCTCGCCGCCGATGGCCAGGTACCAACGGCCACCCTTGCCGAGGTCGAATGCCTGGGCGAACTGGCGCTGTCTGGCAAGTTGCGCCCGGTGCAGGGCGTGTTGCCCGCAGCACTGGCGGCACGCGAAGCAGGCCGGGCGCTGGTGGTGCCGCGGGAGAATGCCGAGGAAGCCAGCCTGGCAGGCGGGCTGGTGGTGTATGCGGTGGGGCACCTGCTGGAACTGGTCGCCCACCTGAACGGCCAGGTGCCATTGCCACCGTATGCCGCCAACGGCCTGATCCTGCAGCAACGCCCGTACCCGGACCTGAGCGAAGTGCAGGGCCAACTGGCGGCCAAGCGTGCGCTGCTGCTAGCGGCGGCCGGGGCGCACAACCTTTTTAAGTTGTGAGAGAATACACCAACAGCATCAGGACTAGACCGATGAAGCCGAAAGCCTACAGTTACATTCGTTTCAGCAGCCCCGAACAGGCGAAGGGAGATAGCTACCGACGGCAACGAACGGCGGCCCTTGAGTACTGTGCGGAAAATGGCCTCGAACTCGCGGATACCAAAGAGTACCGATTCTTTGACTCCGGCAGATCGGCCTACAAGGGCAAGCATGTTAGTGACGAAGGGGAATTTGGCCGGTTTCTCGCGCTGGTAAACGATGGAGTAATCAAATCCGGCTCCGTCTTACTAGTCGAGTCCCTGGACCGCTTATCCAGGGATAAAGTAAACATCGCCCTGGGCCAACTTCTGAACCTGCTGGCAGCCGGCATCAAAGTCGTCACCCTCTCGGATAAACGCACATATTCAAACGACTCACCCGACCTTGCCACGGAACTGATTGTCAGCATTGCGGTAATGATGCGGGCACACAACGAATCCAGCGAGAAAGGCAACCGAGTGGCGAAAGCCTGGCGTAATAAACGCGAGCTTGCACGAAGCGAGAAAACCCCACTCGGGGCTGCGTGCCCGTACTGGTTGAAACTTGCGGACGGCGTTTACGAGCAAGTGCCAGAGCGCGTAGAGGTAGTCCGTCGCATTTTCGATATGACGATCCAGGGATATGGCCAGGCAATGATTTCTCGCCGCCTGAACCATGACAACGTACCCGTGTTCGGTAGCACACGGTCATCAAAGGAAAAACCCAGGAATAAAAGCGGCCTTTGGGGCACAAGCTCGGTAGAAAAAATTCTGAATAACCGGGCGTTGCTGGGCGAATACCAACCGACGCACCTCGTAGGCCGTGTGCGGGAAAACGACGGCGATCCAGTGAAGGGCTTTTACCCGGAAATCATCACCCCGGATTTGTTCCTACAAGCCAAGGCCGCACGGGAACAGCGGAAGACGACAGGGGCTACAAAGCAGTCGAAGAACTTCAACGTATGGCAGGGCCTGGCTAAGTGCCACGTATGCGGCGATGCGATGCACCTGATTAACAAGGGGCGCCCTCCCAAGGGGTACACGTACCTACAGTGCTACTCAGCGAAGAAAGGTATTTGCCGCAACGGCAGTATTCGGATCGAGCAGACGAACGCCGTATTCAAGGAAATCCTGGCCAACGTGGACAGCATGTCGCTGGTGCACGGAAAAAGTGCGGACATTCGTAAAAGCCTGGAGGTAGTCGAGGGCAAACTGGCAGTCATAGCCGGCCACCTTGAGGGGGCAATTGAGGCGCAAACTGCCTTCCCCACGATTGCAGGTGCCAAGGTGCTCTACAAATTTGAGCAGGACCACGCACAGTGCTCGGCAGAACGGGACGAACTTAGGCAGCAGCTTGCATCACACCGCGTCATCAGCCGGGAAGACTTTTTCTTGCAGGTCGACCTTGTGACCTACGAAGGCAGGGCCGCTGCTAACAGCCTTCTGAAACGCCTGGGTTTGCAAGTTCTGTTCAGGCGTCACAACCCGAGTCGCTTCCAATGCTGGGTGCTGGACAAGTCTGAGGAAGCGGTTACAGACGAGGTCCAGCAGATGCTGTTCAGCGTACTTTACGAGGACGGCCATGCCACTACCCAACCCCTTGACCCCGATATCTACGGCAGGCAGGTCGAACAGGGGCTAACCACAACAGAAGCCGCGATGCGTGAGCAGGAAGAAGAAGGAATTGGATGGCAATGGTTTGGCGGCAAACTTTCCCAAGGCCGGAATACCTGAAAATTTTTTTCGGCACCTTGCCCCTGGCGAAAGTGGGCACCCGAAAAGCTGGCCAAACTATCACGGCGGGGATTGGGGAAATCGGTTAAAACCCGCCAATTGGCGAGCGGTGCTAAGAGCCATCCCCATACTAACTCGTTGCCGACAGCCAGAATCGGCAAATATCGTAGGCCGGGGCGGTTAGCTGCGAAGGCGTTCTATCGCTGTGGCGATGGCATCGGCGTTGCCATCAAGGGCCTGGAGGCAGGTCATTGTGCTGTCGTGGACATTCACGGAGCCTCGCTGACGAATCCATGTGCTGACTTCTTCGATGGCTGCCCTCAAGGCGGTCTGATTCATATGCAGCAACTCCAACGTGTCCGCTATTGCTGCGTCCCGGTCTTCCATTCTGGTGTTCTCGCTATAGGCAGATACCGCAGCCTAGGGCTTTACAGCGCCTTGTTCCAGTGCTGCTCACTTAGCCAGTTGCAATTCCAGCCGCCGCATCACACGCATAACTGCCGTTGGCGACCATTGCCCGCCACGGGCGGTTGGTATGTTCCGTGCTATCAGGCAGTCGGCCACGGCTTGTAAGCTACTCGCCCCCTTGAGCACACACAGTTCTATGGCGTCCTTGACCAGGGCTGCACGGTCGTTGGCCTGTTGGCGCTGGGTAGCGTGGCCCTTAACCCTGTTTAACATGCTACGGCCTTTGGCGAGCGCCTGTGTGCGGTTTTCAATCTTCCGCACTGCTTCGGCATCACCGCTGGCTGCTCGGGCTTCCAACGACCTCAACGCGGCCTTGGTGCGTTCGCTGATGAAGGTGCGTTCCTGCTCAGCAAGTACCGCGTAGATATGCAGTTGAAACGTATCGGCAGTGGGCATAGTTGCCACACGGAACTTATGGCGCTTCATTAAGCCCGCAATGTGCTCTACGTCGCGGCTTAAGCGATCCAGCTTGGCCACCACTACGGGGCGACCGTTTGCGAACGCCTTGGCCCCTGCTGGGCGCTCTAGCGGGTGAATCGAACCAGACACGCCCACGTCTTCAAACTCAGCCACCACCACCCAGCCATGCTGTTCAGCAGCGAACTTGATGTATTCCCGTTGGGCGTCCAGACCCAAACCGGACTCGCCCTGCCCCTTGGTGCTAACGCGATAGTAGGCGACGACTTCCATGGTGGCGATTCCTTGCGGATGGCTGATGCAGTAACTTTACAACTGTTACAACGACCGTTCAACCATTGTAATGAGTTTTCCACAGGCGTAAAAATGCCCCGCCTTGAGCGGGGCAGTATCACGGTAAGTCGGCTGAGCAGGAAAACCCCTGCCAGGGGCTGGGGGCAAGTTGGGATGCGCCAGGCAGCGGCGGCCTGTAACTGAAATCATACTAAATTAGTCGGATATTGCATCAAGGGGACGACCTGCTTGACCCAGGCACCCGCAATCCCTGAGAAATAGCGGCCTGTAGGCATGTAAGGGTTTGCAAGAGACAGAACGTACCCACGCGGGTGGCTAGTTATCGCCTAGTTATCGCCCAATTATGCGATAGTTATTCCGGGGTTTTACGCGGCCTGTGGCAGCGCCACTGGCGAGAACTCAAGGTATTGCGGGTAGCGGTCAAATGGCGCCCCATAAATCGTAAATCGGCGTCCATTTCTGTAACTCTCGCGGGCGCTTTCGACAGCCTTATCAAGGCTTACTAACATTGCATCCTGAGCGTCGAGAATGTCCGTTTCGGTGCACATACCGGCTTCAAGCAGCGCCTGCCAGGTCGGTTCAAACGTGGCATACAGATTGTCGATGTAGTTCAGCCAGTTTGATCCGTTGGCTTCCCAACTCCACTGGTCGGGGGCAGTCACTGCCGGTACAAGGCTTCGCACAACTAAGCGTTTCATCAACCGGTTACGGATATGCTCAAGGTCGATTTCCAGGCCCTGTAACGCCATCTGACCCGTTGGGATGATTCCGGGCTTCAACTCCCTACCCTTAGAGTCGTATACCCCGTTAATCAGCGTATCCAGGTCATCGGCCAGCATCTGTGCGGGGGCACGCCAAGGGCGATCATGGTACAGATGCAACAGGGGCGACCATTCAGCTTCACCCTTCTTGAGGAAACGACTTCGGGCCGTGCCCTGCTTATCGTTGATCTGGACGAGGTAGATACCCAGCAAGCGCACCAGTTTCATCATTTCCTTGCAATTGTCCCGGTGTTGCCCATCAGGCAGCAGGTCGACGAAACGGGCAAGTTCATCGTGGAGCACGCCTAGCTCCGAATCTGCTGGGCACTTGCTGTAATCAGCGGCTTTGACACTGGTCCGCCCTTGCTGAATGTAACCGATCCATAAACCCCACCTACCACAAGGTGGAAGCCAAGGTTACCGTGGCATCTCTGGCGAACAGTTCCATGGCAGCAGCGCTTCGTAGGCTGCTACCGATGAGGCGTGCGGCAGTCGCTCCAGGACGTGGCGCAGCCACGTATAGGGCTCTTGGCCGTTGACCTTGGCGGTTTCGACCAAGCTGTAGATCTGCGCGCTAGCCGTGGCTCCCTTGGGCGTGTCACTGAACAGCCAAGCTTTGCGCCCGATCACAAACGGCTTTATGGCCCGCTCTGCCAGGTTGTTGTCGATCGGCAGGTGGCCCGCCTCGACATACCGCTCCAAGCGGTTCCAGTTGTTTGCCAGGTAAAGCACCGCCTTGCCCAGTACGCTTTGCGGTGTCACCTGTGAGTGCGTCTTGTCGAGCCAACTTTTCAACTGCTCAAGGATCGGCAGGCTTCGTTCCTGACGACCGATGAATCGCTGTTCATCGCTGGCATCCTTGAGGTCGCGTTCGATGCCATACAGTTTGTTGATCATCGTCAGCGCAACATCGGCGCGACCGGTCTTGCCCTTAGGCTGCACCTTCTGCGCTTCGACGAATTTACGCCGGACATGCGCCATGCACGCCAGTCGTTCAACGCCCGGCTGTAGCGCCAACGCGTTGTAACCGGCGTAATCATCGGTCATCACGTAACCGCGATAGCCCTCCAGCAGGCGCAGCGGCACCTCCTGCGCGCGGCTGGTGGTGTAATCGAACAGCACGACTTGTCGATCAGGCGGGCCACTGGCCTGCACCCACATCCAGGATTGACTGGTCGGATCACGATCCGGCTCTTTGAGCACCTGCACGCGAGTTTCATCGCAATGGATCACCGGGCTTTCCAGCAGGCGGTCACGCATCAGGTTCAGCAGTGGCTGAAAGTGTTCGCTGCACTGGATGACCCAGCGGGCCAGGGTTTGCCGGGGGATCTCGATACCATGTCGGTTCAGCACCGTTTCGAAGCGGTGCAGCGGCAGGCCATCGACGTACTTGGTGGTTAGCAACATCGCCAGCACGCTGGGACTGGCCATGCTCTTTTCAATCAATTGGGCCGGCTTGTCAGCGGTGACCGGCGCGGTTTCGCAGCCACGGCAGCCATAGATTTTGCGTACGTGTTTAAGCACACGGATCTGCATCGGCACGATGTCGAGTTGTTCGCTGGTTTGCTCGCCAACCACGTGTTTGCGGCAACCACAGGCGCAAGTCAGTTCGTGCTCGGGCAAGTCATGAATGACTTCAATGCGTGGCAGGTCAGCCGACAGTGGCTTGCGTTTGCCGCGCTGCTTGCTTGGCGCAACAACTTCTTCGTCGGCATCATCAGCGGTAGGTACCCACTGACTTTCGGGTTCATTGAACAACGCCAGTTGGGGCGTGTTGGACTCGACGGTTTGCTCGGACTTGCGATTGAATAATCGGTCACGCAGCAGCTTGACCTGTTCTTTAAGGTCGACGATCTGACCTTTGTCGACCGTGCGCTCGGCCAACAACTGCGCAAGCAGTAGTTTGAGCGCGGCAGGGTCGTCAGGAAGGTTATCGGGCACTGAAATCATGGCCCGGATTATACCCGGTCAGGCGACGAAACGAGGAGTCAAAACCTGATGCGGACGGTTGCGCCAGAGATCGAAACCGTCGAGTAGCCAATTCAGTTCCTGGACGGTCAGTACGATAGCTTCGTCGGTCGCGTCGGGTGAAGTTTTGAAACGCTCGGCTTCGAGGCGCTTGAGCCAAAGGCAGAAGCCGTTGCGCTCCCAATACAACACCTTGATGCGGTTACGGGCTTTATTGAGGAAGACGAAAAGTACCGGGTCGAACACGGCGACCTTGATGTCCAGTTCGACCAGGGCAGTGAGGCCGTCGATGGACTTTCGAAAGTCCACGGGCTTGGGGTAGAGGTAGACTTTTTCGACTTTGCTGTCGGGGCGCATCATGGCGGGCTGGCTCCAGAAAGAAATCGGGAGCACAGCATCGGGAATCAGGTGGACGGTTGGAATGTGGGGATGATGGATCCCTTACTGCTGAATGGCGTCCAAGGCTTGCAGCGCTTCTAGGTCTAGCGACGAAAGCTCGGCCAGCGTGTAGCGGCGGTCTAGTGGCTCGTATAGGTCGTTGTCCTGATTCTTGAATACCTTATTGGCCATACGTAGCCGCATTGTGCGTTGCGGGATATGCTCCAATTCATCAAGGAAGGTATCCAACTCGGGACCAAGAAAGTCAGCAAGTTTCTGTAGCACCCGATCCAGCGACATACCATCAGTGATGTTCCACTTTCGTTTACGGGCAGACGCTGGAATCGAAGCGCCAGCCCAAGCGCTAACCGGTTTGTTGCCCTGCTTCTGATTCAGCCACGCAATACCGGTAAATGTGTTTTGCCATGTAGTTAGCCCTGTGCTGCCATCACGACCTACCAGGGGTTGGACGTGACATAGTTGGAACAGGTCTTTACCGTGGCCACCATTTACCCAGCCGTAACGTTGCTTGCGATACACGTACTGATCGTAGAGTCTGCGAAGTCCATCCGCATCGTTACCCTGATATGTCTGTACTGTTCCCGCCCGCTTGGCCTGGTCAAGCAACCAGTAACCGAAAGGGCACTCCAGCAGGCGCTGCTTACGCCGTTCAATCTTCTTTTCCTTGGCAGTCAGGGTTGGCGCTTTTTGCTTTCGCTCCGCTGCCTTGGCACAGGCACTGCTACATGTAGCCCGACCACCGGGCCTACGTTTGAACATTATCCCGCAATGGGTGCAGGGGTACTCAAGTTGGTTGTTGCTGTTCTTGGCTGCTGCCATCGGCGTCCGCTCTTGCTGGGATCGAGTTGTTAAAGGTGGCCAGCGTGATAAGCACGTTCAGGCCGTGGGTTGGGTTGGAAATGCCACGCGAGGCCATGAAGGCGAGCAGGCGTGCACTGGCGGTTTCGTTGAGTGAAATTCGCATGTGAAATCTTCCGAAATGTTGAGTTTTAAAATGGGCAAAGCCGCGTGGCACTAGGGATACAGCCAGAAATCGCGACAAATCCGCACCTACCCCGCGACTACTTTTGCGAGCAGCCGAAAACCCGAAGTCCGTTAGGCCACGCAGATTTGGATAGGGCGAAATAGTGGTGGGGATTATTCGATGAAGCGAAGGGAAGGACGAAAAACCTCTTCGACCGGAACCAGGGTATTACAAAAACCTATTTTGTCAAGCAAAAAATGCACTATTTACATATGCCGTAAAAGTTTAATTCTTGCTTGCATAAAAAAGGCCCACCGGAGTGAGCCTTCTATTACTACTATATTCACATAGCCGCTAAGAATTCTTTGACCACTTTGGGGTAGTACCTGTTCTTGTCTCGCTGATCAGCGAACCCTAACCGTTGGTAAACATTACCGCCGATACCGGGTTTAATTTCGCCAGTGCTGTTATCCCGGAAACTATCCTTCGCAAAAAACTGAAAATCGAATTTGCGGGAATAGGTAGCTGGAAACTCCTTCAGCAAATTCTTTTCAGAGTCCGCGTGCATAACAGGCGCCACGACATGAATCTTTTCAGGCTGAACCTTACCGAACAAAGCAGTTATATTAGTTTTGACGACGCATGAACCAGATATGATCGATTTTACAACGATCATTTCATCGCACTCTTCAAACCCAGGTTGCTCAAAAGTTCGAATAATAGGCGCTACAGTTACACCGCCATCAAATACCTTTTCTCGCTGGTTCCACATGCATATAAAGAACATGTTGAAACCCCTGCCCTTGAGAACATCGTAAATGCCTTTGGACAGGAAATCAGCGTCTTCAACAGTTGAGACCAGGCAAATCTTGCTGGAAGTTTCAAGCTTTTTCTCAGCTAGTAACTTCTCCGCCAGCAATGCACCAATATCGTACATAAGCTTTTGGTAAGCTGCGCCTGACTCGACGCTCACCAGACCATCAAGCATAGCGGTAGCACGAGCATCATCTGGGTAAGCTAAAGAGCGGGTTGGTGCTGGCTGATTCTTCATACATCACCCCGGCCGATGAGATCTATTAGCTGAATCCAATCTGTTACTTCGTGCTCAGACAAGACTTTTTCAAATTCATTCATTTCATCTGAGCCAATACGGATGGAATCACTTACGCATCCCTTGATGGAATACAAAAGGAAACCGTCTTCCGACTTATAGCTCAAACCAGAAATTTTGTCAAGAAGAGATTCCAAATTAGCGGAGATTTGTGTAGCACTTGACGCAGGTATCGGCGTGGGCAGCTTGAAATAAATGGGCTCATATCCGCGTGCTGCATCCAATACAATTTTTTCAACTGTAGCAGATGCCTTCTTATTCCGATGCCAAGAGCCGGCCATGGCTTGCCAAACTACCGTTACTTTATCTGGATGATCAGGGAAGACGCAAAGGTCTTTGAAAGGTTGTACCTGCGGATCGTTCGCCACCAACAACGCATTGAATTCATCAGCCTTAAAATGAATGCAGCTTGCGTGGTCAGAAATGAAAGCAGGAATCTTTCCAGACAATTTTTTATGACATGCTTGATCCGAAACGACCAGCAATGTACGCGAATTCGGAACCTTATGGTAATTAAGATTCACATCATGCTGGACAGCAAAGTCATCAGCAATTCCGCTACCCCACCGAGTTGTAGGTGAGTTCTTCAACTGATAGTTATCTCGCGAGACTTTCGCCGCATCTTCGTAGACAACGTCATCCACAAAATCTTCGGACTGCGCCTTCAGAACAGCCGCCTCTTCGCCGGACTTAAAAAGTTTTGCAGCGAGATGAATAGCAAACTCGTTTTCGAACGAATTACCCTTTTCGTTGTTATCGCCACCCCTACGCCGGTTCACGTACCGAGTGGCGTGAGTCTTGCTGTGCTTCTTACTGAGGTAGTTTTTCAGTTGAGACATGTACACGTCACCAAATCGAAGTGCCAGCATTCTACCTACACCGCTGCACTCTGACCAGAATAGTGAAAATTGGTGTACTACTCCACAACCTGTTGTTCACCGGGCCTCCCGGTACCGGCAAGACCTTGCTTGCCAGCCGCTTGCCGGGGCTGCTGCCACCACTGGACGAGCACGAAGCACTGGAAGTGGCGGCGATACAGTCGGTCAGCGGCCATACGCCACTGAGCAGCTGGCCGCAGCGGCCCTTCCGCCATCCGCATCACTCCGCCTCCGGCCCGGCACTGGTCGGCGGCAGCAGCCGGCCGCAACCGGGCGAAATCACCCTCGCCCACCATGGCGTGCTGTTTCTGGATGAACTACCTGAGTTCGAGCGTCGCGTGCTGGAAGTGTTGCGCGAACCGCTGGAGTCGGGCGAGATCGTGATTGCCCGGGCCCGCGACAAGGTGCGCTTCCCGGCCCGTTTCCAGCTGGTGGCGACAATGAACCCCTGCCCTTGCGGCTACCTGGGCGACCCCACTGGCCGCTGCCGCTGTAGCACCGAGCAGATCGCGCGGTATCGCAACAAGCTGTCCGGGCCATTGCTGGACCGTATCGACCTGCACCTGACCGTGGCCCGGGAGAGCACCACGCTGAACAACCAGCCCTGCGGCGAGACCAGTGCCGATGTGGCGGCCAAGGTAGCCGAGGCACGTGAACTGCAACAGCGGCGGCAAGGGTGTGCGAATGCATTTCTCGACCTTGAGGGGTTGCGCTGCCATTGTGGGTTGGCGGCGGCGGACCAGGCCTGGTTGGAGGGGGCCTGTGAGCGGCTGACCCTGTCGTTACGTGCGTGAATGGGTGTGAGATAAACCTAACAGGACCTGTGAGAAAAAGGTGGGATACTCCGGTCCACGCTGACCAATACTGGGATGGGAAATCAAATTCCGTTGGTCATGGTGCAAAGGGTGCGGAACCCGGTCAGTCGTGACCGACCGGGCTGAACATGTCACGTTGGCGGCTATCCAGATCTGCCTTGCGCAAGACCTTGATGACCCGGTAGATGAACTGCAGGGAGAAGCCGTACTTACGCGCCAGCTCCCGATGGTTCTGCCCCTTCCAGTCCTCGTAGATCTGCTGGTGCATGCGCGATGCTTCTATCCGCGCTCCCTTGGGCATATACAGCTGCTGCCCACCCCATTGCTCAACCATTCGCATGGCAACATCGGTGCCGAGGGCGTTGGCCGCATCCTTGGAAACGCCGAAGGCTTCCACGGCTGCGACCGATACCTGCTCAGCCAAATCGTCCAGAAGATCTCCAGCAGGGCTGCGGCCTTCTGCTTTCATGCTCCCTCCTGCTCAATACGAGCAATCCACTTCTTCATCTCCTCGATCACAAGACTGGCCTGCTCCGAGGTGAGCCACTGCAGGGCCTGGGCGCCGGTGCGGCCCTGCACGAACTTCACCAGAGAATCCTCCGATGCGTCCCGCAGCGCCCCAAGATCTCGCAGCGTGAGCCAAAGCGAACGGATTTTGCGGGACCACGGATCGGCGGCTCGAGTCCTTTTTTCCTTGCCATTTGGACGCACCATGAACCCTTTGCTCTTCAGCTCTTCCAAAACCCTGTAGAGGTTTGGAACGCTCAACTTGGCACTGGAGGTCGCCCCGCCAAGCCCTTTCATGCCGGCCAACATCAGGCGGTAAGTGTCGTCATCCATCTGAAGTTCGCGACGAGCAACATGGATAAGCTTGATCAGACGCAGCCGATTGGGATTGGACGGTGCGGTACTCACTGGCTGCTCTCCCGCTCTGTATCGGTCGTGGCCACGTTTTTCTCCAAGAGTCGAATGCGGCTCTGCAACTTCTTCACCACAGCCTTCTGCAGGTGCGGCAATGCGAGCGCAGCACGACATTGGTCTACGTCAAAGCTGTCCAAGGCGCGCAGACGGCTTTCGGCATCTACCGCGCCGTACTGGCGACCAGGTTGTATGAAGGGATTGGCGTGCGACATATCACATCCCCTGGGTCAGCCGAGCGACCGGCTGATGGCCAACTGCGTGATGCAGTTGAGCAGAACGACCTGCCTCATATCCGGCGTCACCGGCCACCTCGTCGCGGGCCTTGAGCTTGCGGCGTTTCATCTTGGCCTGACCAAGCTTGGGGTAGTTCTTCGCCATATAGGCCTGGATAGCCTCGGCAATGTTGTCCTCGACCCCAGCGAACTGCTCTACCTTGACGAGCACGGCATCAATCCAACCATGGGCGAAGGCGTCACCCCGCGCAACCTTGGTGGAGCGTTTGCAACGTTTCTGTGTGGCAAGGTAGTCCCGTCGAGCCTTCTGCAGCTGACGCTCCAGGACCTGGTAGGCGTACCCCGCCAGTTCTGGTGCCGCTCCACAACCGATAAAGATGAATGAAGCGTGCTCAAACCACGGAGCACTGATGATGAAGTGGGCGCCGAATGCCTCGCCGCAGACATGAGCCAAACGTACACGCCAGGCCGGAGGCTCACTCTCCGATCCAGCTGCTACCTTGGCCTCGCCGGCCATGCTGGCAAGAACGTCCCCCATTTCCAGGTTGTAGGTTTCCATGAGCTTGTGAGCTTGGCGCAAGGCAATTTCCGCTTCGTTTGGGTTGGAGCCCTTGCCCTTTGCCATCTCTAGGCATTTCTTGATCTTGTCGAGGATACGGTCCTGGTCCACGTTACACCCCTGCCAAAGTCAGGTTGATCGGCAGGTACTGGTCAGTGTTGCCCTGGCGCTTGTAGACCCGGATGTAAACGGCGGTACCGTTCACCTGGATGGAATCCTTCAGCGCCTGCATGGCGGTCTTCCACGCCGGGTCATTGATCTCCACTCGCAGCAGACTGAGCACATCTTTAACCATGAGCTGGCCTTGACGGTTGGCCCGAAATGCACGGTCGACCAATACGCGTAAGTGGTCGTTCGCCCCCTCCGACCAGGTGCTGATGCACTGATTGATCAGCTCGCGGGCGGCGAGGATCTCCTCGGTGAAGACGATGCGGTCTGCGTAGGCGCGCTCGATCTTGTACTGGCCGTCATAGGTGGTGATCGAGACGTTGCCTTTCTGCCCGCCCAGCTGGACGCCGTAGCGTTCGGAGGACACGGCGATCAGGTCCGCAATGTCGGCAAGCGCCTGCTTCTTGAAATCGGCCAGCAAGGCGCTGATATGCTCGGCGGCATTGCCGAGATCGCGAGCGACACCGTCGCGCAGCTTGTCGTGCTCGCGCACCTGGTGCTCAGGCACCAAATGCCCAGCAGCGTTCATGACGAAACCGGCCGGAATAGCAACCGCCTGAGATTGTTGGATATCAGCCATGAGTTGGCTCCTCAACTGGGGAAAAGGTTTTACAGCCGCAGCGCGGGCACACGTTGTCGCTACGCCAGGATTCTTTCGGGTGCGGGCGGCGACGGAGTTCGGTAAAGGCGCCAGTCCAGCGACAACGACGACACTTCAGCAGTCGATCAGTCATCAACGCTTCCCCCGTGCTTTAGCAGCACGTTTTTCCTGCAGTTTCTCGGCGAGGTAACGCAATTCGCCGTGGATCTTTGCGTAGTTCCCCGCGATGAACAGGTCCAGCAGCTTTACCAGCAAGTTGTTGTGTTGGACCTGGTAGGCCTTCAACTGGTAGATCTGTTCATCCTGGCGGGACAGTTTGCTTATGGCTTCCTCCGCCAGTGCGCAGAGTTCCTGGTGGCTGAGCTGGGAGAGGTCCTTGGGTACCAGCGGTGTGAGTTCAGTCACAGGTGATACCTCTCTTCAATCCAGCGCCCAGGCGCCAGCGCGGGTGTAGGGTGGTTTTCGTCTTGCTCGTGCGGGGCGAGCTGGCGCTCGTTGCCGGCCTGTAACTGGCTGTCGGGGATGCAGCTGATGCCGACACCATTCAGCAGGTAGCAGGTGACGCCGCGCTGGCTGTCGTGCTGCACGTCGATGACGTTCTCTTGGGGCGATGGTGCCGCGCTGGCTCCGGTGGCCAGCAACAGGAGACAGAGGACGAGACGGCTCATTGGTCCTGCTCCTTCACCAGGCTGTACCAAACCACATCCACGCCGCGAATCGTCACGGTGGAGCGGGTACGACGCCCTACCGTGGAGTAGCGAATGGAGCGCAGCTCGTGACCGAAACGCCGCGACAGCAGCTCAACGCTCTCGGCATCGATCTTGATACGGTTTTCGGCCAGCTCCAGGCCTACCACCCGGATGCCGCTGCTGCGCATGTCACGGGCCAGCTGGTTAAACGTCGACAACTTGACCGGGAACTCGGCGGCAAGAATGCTCACCGGTTGGTGCTGCTGGGCAATAGCGCTGACGGTTACCATTTCACACCCCCTTAACAACATCGGCGGTGACCAAGGGCTCACCGATCTGCGTGGCCAGATTCATGGCTGCCTTCACCAGGTTGCTGAGGGCGAGCGGATAGAGTTGGCTGGTCTTGTCGCGGCCACTGGTGCTCAGGCGTTGAATGATTGCCTGGATGCCACACTGGCTGATGACCTCCTGCAGGGGCTTTTGGAGCCGGCCGAAACGGAAAGCAAGGTGCTGCTCGACGGCGGTGACCGAGATAGGAGACAGCTCCACGATCTCGACACGTTGCGCGACTTCCCGGACTTCACCATTGCGGGGGCTCAGCTTGTGCAGCAGCTCGGGCTGGCCGATCAGGATGATCGAGATCAGCTTGGTGAAACCGCCGACCTCCAGCTCGCGCAGCCGCTTCAGTTGCTTGAGCGTCGGGATCGGCAGCGAATGTGCTTCTTCAATGATCAACAGATGCCGATTGCCAGCGGCATGGCTGGTTTTCAACGCACGATGCATCTGGGCGAAACGCGCCTCTGGCGAGGATTTCGTTTTCTCCAGGGGCGCCACGGCAGCCATGATCGCTTCCGCGATATGGGTACTTTTCAGCGTCTTGCCCTTGGTGTCGTTGTCTTCCATCGCGAGGATGTACGGTTCGATCACCATCACTGGGGCGTTTTCGGCCTCCAGACGGTTGTGCAGATCGCGGCGCAGCGTGCTCTTGCCCGCTCCTGATTCGCCGATCACCGCCAGGAACCCATCATGTCGTGCAACCTGGTACATGGACTCGCGGACGTAGCGAATATCGGGGCTTACATACATATCTTCAGCGTCCTGCAGTTCATCGAGCGGATCGCGGAACAGACCGAATTGTTTCCGGGTGGCTGGTGTCAGCACCTGTTTGGCCATTAGCATGGGCTCGCACTCCTGTTCGTTTACTTGGTCGTTTTCGGGTGGGGATGCAGGGGCCTCGGCGTTGGCGCGCCGGGGCTCCATCTCTTCGAAAGCTGCGCCGATGGCAGCAAGGTTGGCGCCGCGCTGGGCAAGGAACGTTTGAATGCGTCCCTGCAGAGCGTTGCGATCCAGCGACTTGGGCCACTGGTTGTGGTTGATCAGTTGGGCGATAGCGGCCTGGCTCAGATCGACCGCACGGGCCAGTTCGGCCTGTGGGACCTTGATCGTGGCGAGCACGTCCTTGAGCTTCAGCATCAGGCATTACCTCCTACAACGCGCAGGCCTGGCCGGGCGGGCATACGCAATTGCTGAGTGATGGCGTCGAGCTGATCCTCCGGCACGCCGTTGGGGTAGTTCGTTTTGAGCCAGGCCATAGATTCGGCGGTCCACGCGCTGCCCATCTGGCCACGCAAGAGCTTTGCTGCCTCGACATGGGAAAGCGGCTGGATCTCCACGGTTGGCGCCGTGATGGGCGAGGCAACGCCGCGCCGTGGCAGGTAGGACGGCAACACCGTATCGGTGATGTGCTTGTGCGGATCGATCTCGCCGTTGAAAGGCAATGCCCGTGCCTTGCGGGCAGCAGCTGCGTCTTCCTGGGATTCGGTCCCGGTGACCAGCTGTTCGATTGTTTTGCGAGCCTTCTGCGCCGGAGTGTCGGCCTGGGACTTGAAGGATTCGCCGATCACTGCTGAATTCGCCTTGAAGCCGTTGGCATCAATGGCGATTCGCTCGACCACATGGAAGACCTCCCGACCGTCCTCGTTCGTCATCACCACCTGGGCACTGTCTTCGTCCCGCCAAGGATTACGGGTGATCAGCAAGGTATCGCCCACCATGACCTGTGGAATGCTGGACACATCGAACTGCCCGCCGCGATAGGAAACCTGGAGGAAATCGTTGACCTTCCGGGTTTCAGGAGCGGTCACTGCCAACTCGCGGCAAACTTCCACCGAGGGCGCCAGGCGCAGCTGGTCTGCTTGAACGGTCAGCCACTGCCCGTAACGGGTGCGGCGGTGGCGCGTATGGATGGCGGTCGCGTTGTGGTAGCGCATCCACTGGCCCGCCCAGCCGTTGATCTGCTCCAGCGTTTCGGCTTTCTGCAGCTTCAAGGCCGACTCGAACTCGCGTTCAACAATGTTATGGGCCTGTTCAACCTGCCCTTTGGCGCGAGCGTTGCCCACCTTGTTGATGATCAGCTCGATGCTCAGCGCCTTGCACAGGTTGCGGAAGATCGCCGAAGTCATGGCCGCGCCAGGGTCCGTCATGATGATGAATGGCACACCATGGAAGGGATCGTTTTCGCCGCGCTTCTGCATGCAACAGATCAACACGTTGCACAGGTTTTCCGCAGATTCGGCGCCCAGCACGTACTGCACATAGATGGTGCCGCTGGTGTGGTCGGTGATGACGTACCGCCACAGTCGTTTGCGTTCGATCTTTTTCAGGTTGGTTGGCTTGCCGTCATAGAACTCGGCCTGGTTCATGGTCTTGGCGCCATCATCGTCCAGGTAGAACTGGGTGGAGATCGACGCGTCGATCTGCCAAACGTGGTTCGGATGGCGACTGGCCAGGGAAACGGCCGGCTCCGGTTGCAGCAGCTGATCCGGGTGCAGACGGTAAGTGCGCAGAGCACGGGTGATGGAGCTGATCGACAGTGGTACGAATTCACCCGTCTTCTCATTGACACGACCAGCCAGGATCTTGCCGTTGCTGCGCAGCCGCTCCACTGCACGCTCAACAGTGGAGAGCTGTTTGTTGTTGGCGCGGATCGACTCCAAGAGCAATGCCGAGATCAGGTAGGCCTCTTGCTCGCTCAAGAGAGTCTGGCCTGCGTCAGTGCGACGCTTGCGAGGGGGATTCACAGTGACCTCCCGAAGTTTTCGATAGATGGTCGGCAGGGACATGCCCAGCTCAACGGCCGCTGTTCGGCAGAGCTCGGTACGCTGGCCATGCGGGGCCACTTCCACCGCACGGGCCAGGTCTACGAGGCGTTGGGTCACAACGGCGTTCATGGGTTATGCCCCCGCCAGCGCTTGAGCGACTTGGGTGTCTGCGTCCTCGCGCATCCAAGCAGGGGTAGCATCCGCGTCGAGAGTTGCGGGGATGCCGTACTCCAGGCGGATCGAGGACACGGCGCGTTCGACCTGGGCAAGCAGGCCCGCGATCACTGCGCGGTGGTCGGCGCCACTCTCAGTCGAGTGGAGAACAAGAGTGTGAACTGCTGGGTGCAACTTGCAGACGACAGCGGCCTCCGCTTCGGTTGCAAGCTTGATGGCTTCCTCGCGCAATGCACTGATCGTCTCGTCAGCGGTCCTGGCTGCTACAAGACGGCGGGTTTTCTCCAGCTCCAGCTTGGTATCCTGGAGCTTGCTCGATGTGTCAGCCAGGACCTGGCTTTGCGCTTCGTAGTCGGCGTTGACGTTGTCCAGCTGCTGGGCCAGCGCCTCTTTATCCTTGGCGTTCTTCGCGATCAGCTCTTCGGCCAGATCAACGAAAGCGTCCTTGTCGCCAGACTTGGCCGCTTCGAGCAGGGCTGCTTTCTGGTCGTCGGGAAGCTTGCGGTATTGGCGTAGTTCGCGGTAACCAGCACCGATAGCAGAAAGCTGTTTAAGTGCTTCTTCACCGAATGCGTTCAGGTTGGTCAAGTCTTCGTCAACCTTGGAGCGCGACAACCCCAGAGCCTGGCAAAAACCATCCCAAGTGCCGACGTCGGCAATTTGATTGCCATCCGGATCTACCGCCTTTTTCCCCTGCAGAGCCCGGTATAGCTTGGTTTCTTTGATGTGTGCCAACTTGCTCAAACTGACGACGTCGGCAAAACGTGCAATGGAACGCGCCATCTGTACCTGGCCAAGTATTTGGTTCACTAGGTCGCGTTCGTCCTGCATGCCTTGGGCAATGTCACCCAGTGCGGCCAGCGCAGTGGCATCTTCTTGGAACGCCTGCTGGTTGATCTCTGCCATGGGTTGAATCTCCGTGGTGCTCGCTTTACGGGCCATGTACTACTTCCTTAAGTCAGTTGGGGGTGCGGGTGTAGCGCTGGCGGCGCTCATTAAGTTCGTGTTGGGCCTTGCGCAGGGCTTCGTCAAATGCGAAGGACACCTGCACCAGGCGTGGGCCAAGTTGCCAGCGGTGATGATCGTGAGGGCTGCGATCTGCCAGGCCGGCAGTACGGAGGTTTTCCAGGGCGCGCAAAGCGTTGTCGTTCGTGCATTCGGCAGCGATGGCCACCTCCTTCAGGAGCATGCCGCGGAACTCATTACCCGCGAGGGCCAACATCACGCGTAGCACGCGTTGCACCTGCTCGGAGGTGTATTTGTCATCCTTGCTCATGGTTGCTCTCCCAGCTCAAGCTGTGGCTGCGCATGTTGCTGCACGTTTCCGCGATGCCATGCCAGTTCTTCCAAGCCTGCCTGGATGGCAGCAAGGGCGGCGGCGGCCTCAACGTTGTCCGCATAGAAGGCCATCAACTGGCCCGTCGCATCGTGCAGGGTTGCCTGCAGGGTCTGAATATCGTGTGCGCTGGCAGTACGACCGGCAGGCACATCAATCAGCAGCTTGCCCCCGCTGCTGGCCAGCCAACGTGTTACCAAGCTGATGCCGCATGCCTGTTCGTAGGCAGGGATCAGCACAGCGGGCATACGACCATTGGCGATCCACTTATAGAGAGTCCAGTGATCTTCCAGCCCCATCAGAGCGGCGATGCGCTCGATGCTGTGGTTGAAACGTTCTTTGGCGTGCTGCTGGCACATTTTGAGAGCGTCACGAAGGTTGGTCGGCTGCACGCGTTTCCATTGACGAGGGTTCATTGGAAGCTCTCCTCAGGCAGCGCGGAACGGGCTTCCAAACAAAAAGCGCGTTTGATCATTGGTAATGTCATTGCGCCATGCACAATGAAATCAGGTACATTCACTGGTAGGGATTGAGCCATGGGCAATGAGTTGCAGCGTTTGCAAGCACAAGTAGAGGCACAGAGCTTCGTAATCGAAGAGTTGCTGCGGATCTGTGTACAATCCGGGCAGGTTGACCCAATGGCTATCGCTACAGGTTGGCGGTCTATACGGCAGAGCCCAACTTTCTTTGCAGCAGACGCTGCAGCGAAACGGAGGCTGGCCGATGAACTGGATGCCTGGGCTGATGTGATCATCATGCGACTTCCAGAGCCTTGGCCGGATCGGTGCAGATCTCACCTGCTTTCAAGCCCAGCTTGATAGCAATTTCATGAGCCTGGCCGCGCACACACTTTTTGCGGCCACCGAGCACCTCGAAGACAAGGTTCGGGGAGAATTTGTTGGCGACCGCCCATTGGGTGATCGAAACGCCCTTTGACTTGAGCTCCTCACGAGCCTGGTCGGGGGTACGTAGCTTCATGAGGGAAGCTCCTTTCGAGGGGTTATGGCGCCTTTTTGGGTGCCGACTAAGTGACCATTCGTGGTGGGATGGTGTGGTTTAGATAATGGGACATCAATGTCCCATGGTCAAGAGGCTTTTATGTCTAATGGCGTGGGTGAACGAATCGCTCAGCTTCGCGGCTCGATGAAAATTGGGGAGTTCGCGGAGTGTCTTGGGGTGAACCGCAAGACGATTACTCGCTGGGAGGCCGGCGAAGCGTTGCCTGATGGGTCCTCTTTGCTCGCACTTCACAAGAGCTTCGGGGCGGCACCGAGTTGGGTGCTGTTGGGAGATATGGCACCAGGGGCAGAGGCGCCATTGCCAGCAGAAGAAAGACTATTGCTGGAGCGATATCGTCAGAGCCCAGTGGCTCTACGGGAAGCGGCATTGCGTGTATTGCTGGGTGAAAAGCCCGTGACCCGCAGCTTCAAAGAAGTGGGCCAGTATATTGAAGGTTCCGTGAACCAAGCCGGTCTGACATTAAATGTCGGGGGCAAGAGGAAGAAGTAACCGTGAGCAAGGAATTCCAGTCTGTTGGGCAATACACCGAAGGTCACATCAACAACTACGACGTTCAGATCAACATGGCTGGAAGGGCCGAGTTCCGGCCGCTTGTTCCTGCTCAAAAGAAAGAGTTATACGATCTAAGCATCCGCTGCACAGAGCTTGGGGCCGACTCCAAAGACATTTGGCGGGCGGTATTCGCAGAGCTTGGTGTCAAGCAGATCGGGGACATCGCGACGGAGCATTTCCAGCAAGCACGCAATGTGCTGCAATGTCGACTCGATACCTTGCTGGAGGAGGAGGATAAACGACGCCTAGTCGGCAAGGTCCTCCGGATGGCCACGGAAAAAGATGCGAGAGTTGAGCTCAACGATTTCTGCGATGTCACTTTCGGTCGCACTCACCTCAACAAGCTAAAGCGAGCAGAGTTGCAACGAGTGCTGGAATTTGTTCAGGGCTTTCAGGTAAGCCCGCTCTCAGTTGAAGCCACAATCGAAGCTCAGCAACGCATGCCGTTGCGTGAGTTCTTGCTGACCCACAGGGCGCATGCCACAGGGCTGTTTGTCTTTGGGGTTATCGTTGGAAAATTCTGGTTCTGATCGATCAGAGCTGAGTTATTAAAGGAGATAGGGATGTCTGGTGTCGTCTTCGCTCTTGGTGTGATTTTCGTGATGGCTGCCATGGCGGGCCTGTTCAAGCCAGAACTATTCAAGGACAAGAAAACGGGCGAAGTGCCCAATCGTTGGCAAGTCTTCTTCGGCGGGGTGATGGTTGCGGCTGTCGCGTTTCTCATCGCTCACTATTCAGCCCCTGAACCTAAAGCGGAGACCGCTTCCTCGGACGTGAAGGCTGACTCGGCGGTTACCCAGGGGCCTATTTATTCTAGCGGTAGCCCTGATGCTCTGGTTGCGGCCACGCGGCTGATGACGGCTCTGGATAAAACTATGCTCGCGGGCCCTAGCGTGATTCTCAATGGTGACGTACAGGCACTGGGGGCGCACAGTCGCCTATTCGGGGACTTGGTCGCATCTGCAAAAGAGCAGTTTGGCGCCACGGTTTATGATCGACTTGGGAGCTGTGGCATCGCTAGCGGCAACGCTCGTAGTTGGTGGCAGGCGCAGATTGCTGCACAGAAGGATGGTTCAGAACCTGTTCCAGGTGCAATTAAAGAATTCTTAGATCAATACCAAAAAAATAGGAAAGACTGCCTAGAGGCCGCGGGCTACGAAACTAACGGCTAGCTTGGTTAGACCTCTTTAAACCTGATTAAAAGAACTCCTGCAGCACGCCGCCGATCATGGCGGCGTGTTCGTTTCCGGTGCCCGCAACCTGCGGCGCCGAACCTGCAGGAGGCGCCATGCGACCCAACTCCCCACGCGGCATCCGCAATTTCAACCCCGGCAATATCCGTCATGCTCCCGGCACCCGCTGGCAGGGTATGTCGGCCAATCAAAGCGATACCGCATTCGTCCAGTTCATTGATGCCCGTTGGGGTATTCGTGCCATCGCCCGAACGCTGATCACCTATCAAGACCACCGCCGAGCCAGCAACGGGAGCCGCATCGATAGCGTCCGAGAGATCATCGAACGCTGGGCGCCGGCTGTCGAAAACAACACCAATGCCTATGTGCGTCAGGTAGCCAGCGCCCTGGGCGTTGGGCCTGATGATGAGTCCATCGATGTCTACGACTTCCGGACAATGCTCGCCCTGGTGCAGGCCATCATCCGTCATGAAAACGGTGCCGGTCCGCTGTCAGGTGAGCGTTGGTACGGTGAATCCCTCATTGTTGATGGCCTCGCCCTGGCCGGCATCGAGAAAGGGGTTCGTCACGGACGTGCAGCGGGGGTTGCTGCATGAAGCTGATCGACAACTGCCACTGCTGCTGGCGGCTTCACAACGTCCAGCTGGCCATCGTCATCGCCCTGCTTGGCCTCGTCCAGGCCACCATCCTGCCCATGTGGGAAGCGCAGCTTTCGCCCGCAACCTACGCACTGGTCAACAGCGTGCTGGCCGTCCTGCTGTTCCTGGCTCGCCTGGTGAAACAAGGCCCTGAGCAAGGGGAAACCCCATGAAGCTGCTCGCTCGGCTTTTCAGTCACCTGATGTCGCTGCTGCCAACTCCTCGGTCGCTGTCAGGCGTAGCCAGCTGGAACGGGCCTCAACCCCTGCGCATGACTCGCGCTGGTAAGTCCGGGGTAGCGGCGGCACGCCGGGCGGCACGCAAGGCGCGTAATCGTCGGAGGGCTCGCAATGCTTGATCGTTTGAGTACGCCATTACCTTCCGGCCTGGCGCTCGCCTTGTTGGCCTGCCTGGTCAGTGCAGCCGCAAGCGCAGGCATTGCTTATGGCTTCGGCTTTCGTCACGCCGAGGCGCTGGGCAAAGCCGACTTGGCCGAGCTGAAGCAGGTGCACGCCGATCAGCGCGCTGCAGCCGCCGAGGAAAACTTGAATCGACTGCAGCAGCAGATCGACCGCGCTAGCCAGGCCGACCAGGTGCTGCAGAAAACCAAGCAGCAACTCGCCGAGGCACAAGATCTGCTCAAGGAGCGAATCCCCAATGTCACGACCGTTTATCTGCCGGGGCCGGCTGCCAAGCCTGCTCCTATCCCTCGCTGCGTGTTCACTGCTGGCTGGGTGCGCGACTTCAACCTTGCCCTCGGCGGAGCCCCTCTGCCCAGTGCCGGTGGAGACGCCGACGCCACCCTCCATGATGCAGCCGCCTGGCCCGCCCCCGGTGCTGCGCAAGAACTACTGGAAAGCGGGGTCACCCCTGCAGACATCCTCGCCTTTGCCCAGGACTACGGCCGTTGGGCGCTGGGTATCCGAGCCCAACTCATCGCGTTTCAACATAAGGACTGACCGCATATGGATGTAGCTGATCTGGCGCAAGACAACGATTTCACCGAGGCGGCGTTGCACGCACATCAGTCCGGCGTACAGCGCCGCTCTGGCCCCTCGGCCTATCGCTGCGAAGAGTGCGGCGATGCGATCCCGGAGGCTCGCCGCCTGGCCGAGCCCGGTACCGACCTCTGCGTTGAGTGCAAAACCACCCTGGAGCAACTGACCAAGCGGGGCTTGCGATGAACCTGAACGAACTCGACTTCGGTTTCCAGACCGTGCAATGGGTGGTGGTCACCGTCATCGGTATCTACACCTGGATGACCAATCGCCAGGCCGCCAGCGCTCAGGAAATGCTGGAGCTGCGCACCCGCATCGTCGCCCTTGAAGAGCGCATCCGGCACCTACCGGACCATGCGGCCATCACTGAACTGCTCGGCGACATGAAGGCCGTCCGGGCCGAACTGGGCGCTATGCAGGGCCTGACCCGAGCGGTGGACCGCATCAATGACTATCTGCTGCGAGAGAAAGCATGAGCCAATACGCCGAATTTCTGCGCCAGGACATGCGCCTGGTGATCCTGCGCCTGCTGGTGGAGATGCCAGCCTATCGTGCCAACAGCTCGGTGCTGAATGCCGCCCTGGACAACTACGGTCACAGTGTCAGTCGTGACCAGGTCAAGACCGAGCTGCAGTGGTTGTCCGAGCAAGGTGCTGTGTCGCTGGAGGATATCGGTCCGGTGCTGGTGGCCACCTTGACCGAACGTGGCCAGGACATTGCGGCCGGGCGTGCCCGCGTTCCCGGCATCAAGCGTCCGGGGGCCTGACCATGGCGGGTAAATCCTCCATCAACCGCTTGCCCCCAATGGTCAAGGCCTACATCCAGAAGCTGCTGCGCGAAGACCGGATGACCCTGGATGAGATGCTGGAGGACATCCGCCATCGTTTCCCCAACGAAAAAGCGCCCAGCCGTAGCGCCCTCGGCCGTTTCAAGGTGGGCTTCGAGCAGCTCACCGAGAAGGCTCGTCAGACCCGCGAGCAGGCTGAAGCCTTCGTCGGCGCCCTCGGCGAGGATGCCAGCGACAAGACCGGTGCCTTGCTGGTCGAGGCCATTTCGACCCTGACCTACCAGGCCGCGCTGGGCGCCCATGAAAACGACGAGGTGACCATCAAGGAGGTGGCCACCTTGGCTCGCGCCGCCAAGGCCACCATGGAAGCCCGTACCCTCAGCGTTAAAGAGCGTCAGGTTATCGAGAAAGCGGCCCGCGAACGCCTGCTCCAGGAACAAGCTGCCGAACTGGACAAGGAAGTCCGCAGCGGTGGCATGGACGAAGAACAGGCCCTGTTCTGGCGGCAGAAGTTCCTCGGGGTGAAAGTATGAGCCAGCCGGTCGTGAAGCCCAGCACCAGCACATTGCGCGTTGTCGAATGGGACGAGCTGCCGGAGTCGGTGCGTACGATCCCGGATGGCTACAACCCCATCACCGAAGGCCTGCTGATGGCGCACCAGGCCGATTGGCTGGCCATCAACGCGCAAATCAAGCTCTGTGAGAAAGGCCGCCGTACCGGCATCACCTTTGCCGAGGCTCTGGACTCGGTAATCACTGCCGCCTCACGCAAGAGCGCAGGCGGCATGGACGTGTTCTACGTCGGCGACACCAAGGAAAAGGGCCTGGAGTTCATCGGCTACTGTGCCAAGTTCTCCCGCGTGATCGCCGAGGCCCAGGCCTCGGGCGTCAGCGAGATCGAGGAGTTCCTGTTCGAGGATCAGGACGAGTCGGGTAACACCCGCCAGATCAATGCCTACCGAATCCGCTACGCCTCCGGCTTCAAGGTCGTCGCACTGTCGAGCAACCCGGCCAACCTGCGCGGCCTGCAGGGGAAGGTGATCATCGACGAAGCTGCCTATCACCGGAATGTCTCCGCCGTGCTCGATGCCGCGACCGCGTTACTGATCTGGGGCGGCCGCATCGTCATCATCAGCACCCACAACGGCAAGGCCAACGCCTTTAACCAGATGATCGCCGACATCCAGGAAGGCCGCTATGGCGATGCCGCCGTGGTCTACAAGGCCACCTTCGACGATGCTGTGGCCAATGGGTTGTATGAGCGGCGCTGCATGATGCGTGGCGAGGCGCCCACGGCCGAGGGCAAGGAAGCCTGGTACAAGTCCATTCGCAATGCCTACGGCCCGCGCAAGGCGCAGATGCGTGAGGAACTGGATGCCATCCCGCGTGACGGCAACGGTGTGTGCGTACCGGGCGTGTGGATTGAAGATGCCATGCGTCCAGATCGCCAGGTGCTGCGTCTGGCCCTGGACGAAAGCTTCACCCAGCAGGCTGTTTACCGCCGTGAGGCCTATGTCGAAACCTGGATCGAGCCGCACCTGCTGCCGCTGTTGCGACAGCTCGATCCGGAACTGCGCTGGTTCCTGGGGATGGACTACGCCCGTCACCGCGACTTTTCGATCATTTGCCCCATGTCGGTCGATCAACAGCGTCATCGCGATGTGCCGTTCGTGGTGGAAATGCACAAGGTGCCAACCCGCCAGCAACAGCAGGTGTTGTTCACCATTCTGCGTGCACTGCCGAACTTCATGGGCGCCGCCCTGGACGCCTCTGGTAACGGCGAAACCCTTGCCGAAGATACGGCTGACGAGTTCGGGCGCGAGCGTATTCACCAGGTGAAGTTGTCGCGTGCCTGGTATGGCGCCTGGATGCCGCGCTTCGTTGGCCTGTTCGAGGACGGCACAATCACGCTGCCAAGGGATGACTCGCTGCAGCAGGACATCCGCGCTATCGAAACCGTCGATGGCATCCCCATGATCGTCAAGGCCCGTCAGCAAGACCTCAAGGACCCGGAACTCTATCGACACGGCGACTTCGCCGGCGCTGGTGTGCTGGCCACCTTCGCCACCCTGGAGGCAGCCTCCGGTCCCGTCATTGTCAAATCCCGCCGTCGCAGAACGATGGCCCGCATTACTCAGGGGTACGCATGAGCAACAAAGGTGTGTGGGTCAGCCCCACCGAGTTCATCAGCTTCGCCGAGGCCAAGCGTGACAAGAGCCTCACCGACCATATCGCCAGCCGTGGCCGCAGCTTCGACGCCCAGGCACTGGGCATGTACCTGCCCAATCCGGACCCGATCCTCAAGGCCCAGGGCAAGGACATCAAGGTCTATCGCGACCTGCGCAGCGCCGCCCTGGTCGGCGGGAACATCCGGCGTCGTAAGTCTTCGGTGCTGGCCTTGGAGCGGGATCTGAAGCGAGCCAAGGCACCCGTTCGCGTCGAGCGGTTCATTCGAGACTGGCTGGCTGACCTGGATCTGGACCGTATTGTCCGCGAGCTGCTCGATGCTCCGTTGTTCGGCTACCAGCCGGTCGAACTGATGTGGAAGCCTGTAGGGTTGAACCTGGTACCTGAGGATCTCTTGGGCAAGCCAGCCGAATGGTTCCTGTACGACCAGGACAACCAGCTACGCTTCCGCGCCCGCGATGCCGGTATCCAGGGCGAGTTGTGTGATCCGCAACGCTTCGTTGTGGCGCGTCAGGACGCTACCTACAACAACCCCTATGGCTTCGCCGATCTGTCCATGTGCTTCTGGCCCGTGGTGTTCATGAAGGGCGGCATGAAGTTCTGGGTGCAGTTCACCGAGAAGTACGGCAGCCCATGGCTGATTGGTAAACACCCGCGCGGGGCGTCAACCAAGGAAACCAATGAATTGTTGGATAGCCTTGAAGGGATGGTCCAGGACGCGGTGGCGGTCATACCGAATGATTCCAGTGTCGAGATCAAGGAAGCGGCCGGTAAGACCGGCAGTGCCGATGTCTACCGTGAACTGCTGATGTACTGCCGCAGTGAGATCAACGTGGCCCTGTTGGGTCAGAACCAGACGACGGAAGCAGAGGCGAACCGTGCCAGCGCCCAGGCCGGCCTGGATGTCACCGAGGATATCCGTGATGGTGACGCGAGCATCGTCGCAGCGACACTCAACGCGGTCATTCGCCGGGTGGTTGATCTCAATTTCGGCGAGAATATCGACGCCCCCGTGTACGAACTGTGGGAGCAGGAGCAGATCGACAAGGCCTTGGCCGAGCGCGACAAGTCGCTGACCGAGTCTGGCGTCAAGTTCACCACAGCCTACTGGCAACGTACCTATAACCTGCAGGACGGTGATATCGAGGCCACTGCTGCGACGCCGGGCGAGGTTAATGCCGACTTCGCTGAGTCAAGTTTACGTCCGGTGCTGGATCAGCACGCCCTGGACCAGGCTATCGATGGCTTGTCCCCTGCGGATCTTCAGCAGCAGGCCGAGCAGGCGTTACTGCCCGTCATCGAGGCCCTGCAGAAGGGCCGCGACGAAACCGAAGTCCTGGGGTTGCTGGCGGAGACCAGCCCTGACCTTGATGCGACAGCCCTGCAGGCGCTACTGGCCAAGCTGATCTTCATGGCGAATCTCTGGGGCCGCCTGAGTGCAGCGGCTGATCGGGAGGACTGATCATGGCTACTGCACAACCGGTCAATCCGGCCGACCTCAAGGCTATTTTCGGACTGGAGCCTGCCGCCGCCATCGCTTATCTGAAGGGCAAAGGCTATGCGATCTCTTGGGATTGGCAGGACATGCTCGATGCGGCCCATGATCAGGCGTTTACGGTGGCCAAAGCCATGCGCCTGGACTTGCTGTCGGACATCCGCGAGTCACTGGAGCGCGCTCTGCAGGAAGGCAAGACCCTGCAACAGTTCACCACTGAGTTGCAGCCCGTCCTGGAGCAACAAGGTTGGTGGGGCAAACAGGTCCTGGTCGACAGCGAGGGCAATGCCGAGATGGTCCAGCTGGGCAGTCCTCGCCGCCTCAAGACCATCTACCAGACCAACCTGCAGAGTGCCTACATGGCCGGCCGCAAGTCCTCCATGGAAGAAGCGGTTGAGACCCACCCGTACTGGCGCTATGTTGCGGTGATGGATGGCAAGACCCGCCCTAGTCATGCCGCGCTCAACGGTGTGGTGTATCGGCATGACGACCCGATCTGGTCCACCATCTTTCCACCCAACGGCTTCAACTGCCGCTGCCGGGTGACGGCCCTGTCCGAAGCGACCATGAAGCGGCGCAAGCTAACACTGGTCTACAGCGATGGTAACGTGCGCACCGATACCGTTGAGGTCGGGGTCAACAAACGCACTGGGGAGATCCGCACTGCAGAGGTGACCATCGTTCGGGTGCCAGATGCCAACGGTAAGCTTCGCCAGTTCCGCACTGACCCTGGCTTTAATCACAGTCCAGGCGAAGGTCTGGCCGCAGCGCTGAAACGCAAGGAGTCTGCATGATCACCATCGAACTGGACCATCAGCGAGTCCAGGAAGTACTCCGTCAAGTTGAATGGGCCGTCGGCGATCTGGCACCGCTGATGCGGGGTATCGCGGCTGAGTTCGCCAGCATCACCGAGGAGAACTTTGAGGCTGAGGCGCAAGGTGATGATCCATGGCAAACACTGTCTGAGGTCACCACTGCACGACGCGAGGCGACCAGCACCTGGCCGGGGCAGATGCTTCAGGTAAGTGCCGGTGGCTTGGCGGCCTCGGTCACAACTCAAGCCACAGACAGTAGCGCCCTGGTCGGCAGCAACAAAGTCTACGCTGCCATGATGCACTTCGGCGGCAGCCAGGAAGCGTTTCCTCACCTGTGGGGTGACATTCCTGCGCGGCCATACCTGCCGATGGATGCTGAGGGCAAGCTGCAGCCCGAAGCCGAAGACTCTATCCTGGATCTCGCGTTGGGCCACCTGGAAAAGGCCGCCCGCCAGTAACCGCCCTGGGAGCGCCGCAACGCATTCGGCGCTCCGGTTCATCCTCCAAACGCCTCACAACGCAAACTAATGCTTTATAGGGCTTTATAAAGCTAGGCCCCGAGCCTCTTTCGCGTTGCACTTCCGGCTTCTAGCCGCACGCGGCGAATCTGCACTCTTTAAACCCGATTAAAAGTCTTCGGCCGTTCGGCCGGGCACGCTGTGCGCATCTCCTCCCATCAGCGCACAGCCCATGAAACCACTGCATATTTTCAAGCCTGGCAAGCATGTCGCCATGAGCGGTGACAGCTTCGACTTTAGCGAGTCGGACTTGGCCGCCACCGTGCTGGCCTATGACCCGGCGCGGCATGAAGCCCCCCTGGTCATCGGCCACCCGAAGCATGACGTTCCGGCCGTTGGTTGGGTCCAGTCGCTGGCCACCGCCACCGACGGGTTGATCGCTACTCCAGCACAAATTGATCCCGCCTTTGCCGAGTTGGTGGACAAGGGCAGCTTCAAGAAAATTTCCGCCTCGTTCTACCACCCCAATTCGCCGAGCAACCCGGTACCAGGTGTGTACTACCTGCGTCATGTGGGCTTTCTCGGCGCTCAGCCGCCAGCAGTGAAAGGACTACGTCCCGTCGAGTTTGCTGACGGTGAGGAAGGCGTCATTGAGTTCGCTGACTTTGGCCATGAAACCAGCGCCTCCCTATGGCGTCGTCTGCGCGATTGGCTGATTGGTGAGCGCGGCCTGGATATCGCCGACCAGGTCATTCCGGACTGGCAGATCAACAGCCTTGCCGAAGCCGCTCGCCATGAGGACGAGCCGCGTCCTTCCTTTTCCGACCCCAACCAACCCGCAACCGTCGAGGAATCCACCGTGACCCCCGAAGAAATCGCCGCCATGCAGGCGGAAAACAAGCGCCTCCAGGGAGTGGTGCAGCAGCACCAGGAAGAAAAGCTCCAATCCCGACAAGCATCCATTCACGCAGCCAACGTCGCCTTCGCCGAAGAGTTGGTCGGCGCGGGCAAGCTGCTGCCTAAGCACAGTGCTGCGCTGGTCGCTGCCCTGGACTTCGCCGAGTCGGGTGACAAGCCACTGGAGTTCGGTGAGGGCGATGCCCGGCAGCCCGTCGTCGCAGGTCTGAAGGCCATCTTCACCGACCTGCCAAAGCAGATCGACTTCGCCGAAAAAGCCAGCAAGGAACGCCACGGTGCTCACGGCCAAGCAGTGGACCTGGAGTTCGCCGAGAAGAACACCGATCCCGACCGTCTCCAGTTGCACCAGCGCGCTACTGCCCTGGCTGTCGAGAAAAACATTCCTTACGAGTCGGCCATCCGCCAACTCATCTGATCCCCAGGAGCAACCATGGCTGATCGTTTGAAACAACTTCGGGTCGTTGACCCGGTCCTGACCAACCTGGCGCGTGGTTATCGCAACGCCCAGCTCATTGGCGAGGCGCTGTTTCCAATTGCCCTGATCGACAAAGAAGCGGGGACCATTCCGCTGTTCGGCAAGGAAGCATTCGAGCTGTACGACACCGAACGTGCGATCCGTGCCAATTCCAACATCATGACCCCCGACGACCTGGACGGCCTGGACGTGGTCCTGCGTGAGCACGACATCGCCTATCCAGTGGATTACCGCGAGAAGAGCGAATCCATGTTCGACGCTGAGTCGCGAGCCTCACGCCGAGTCGTCGACATCATCGACCTGCGCCGTGAAGTCGCTTGCGCCAAGTTGGCTCAGTCCCCCAGTACCTATCTGGCTGGAGCCAAGGTGACCCTCGCGGGCTCCAGCCAGTGGAGCAATGGTGGTGGTGATCCGATCCAGGACGTTGAGCGCGGGAAGGAAGTGGTCCGCAGCCGCGTCGGTATCCGCCCGAACACCATCACCATGGGCGCCTCGGTGTACGCCTCGCTCAAGTTCCACCCCAAGCTGCAGGAAGCGCTGGGCAGCAATGAACGCAAGCTGATCACCTTGGAACACCTCAAGGCGCTGTTCGGTGTCCAGGACATCTTCATCGGTGAGGCGCTGGCCAACGCTGGCACGTTTGGCGACATCTGGACCGACAGCCTGCAGCTGGCCTACGTGGCCAAGCCCCAAGCTGGGGCCCAGAACAACTATGAAGACCCAAGCTTTGGCTACACCCTGCGTCGTAAGGGCATGCCGGAGATCGATACCTACGACGCAGCTGGCGGCAAGGTGCGCTATGTGCGCAACACCGACATCTACAAGCCCGTCGTGGTCGGCGCCGATGCCGGCTACCTGATCTCCGACATCAACGCTTGAGGTGAACCATGGCAGCCACTAAATCGAACCAGGACAAGGACACCGCAAAACCTGAGGTGGTCCAGGAACAAAGCGCTCAGGCGCCGACCGGCGCGTCGCCAGCACCAGCACCAGCACCAGCACCAGCACCAGCACCAGCACCAGCACCAGTGAATGGTGACGGTCTCAGTGCGCAACAGAGCAATGACGGCAGCGCCGATCCGCAACCCGAGAAGCTGGCTTATGAAGTCACTGGCCGCACCGATGTGTTGCACAACGGTGTTCTCTACACCGAGGCCAAGGCTCTCTTGCTTGACGTGGCCGAGGCTCGCCCCTTGTTGAAGAACGGCTGCATCAAGCCGAAGGATGCTTATTAATGAAGACGAAACAGACGGTACTCACCACGTCGGTGGTGGCCCTGGTGGATCTCCCGCGCTTCGTGTTCGCTGGCTTTGATGGTGGTCTGTGTGCAGCCGGCGCGAAGTCACCCGGCCTAGTTGCAGCTGACACTGAAGTAGGCAACGTGGCGCCGGTGGATGTCCTGGGCATCTGCTTGGTCACCGCAGGCGCAGCTATTGCCAGTGGTGCTGAGGTCGAGTCGAACGTGGATGGCCACGCCGTGACCTTGGCCGCTGGCAAGAGCAATGGTTTCGCCATGGATGCGGCTACCGCTGCAGGTGATGTCATTCGCATCGTGCGCGGGATCTGACCATGCGCTACTGCAACCGCATGGACATTGGCAATGCCATCCCAGAGCTGACCCTGGTTCAGCTCTCCAACGATGACCCGGCTGCCGAGCAGCCCAATGAGAGCGTGATCGAGGAGGCCGTCCGCCAGGCTGAAGAGCTGGTGGATGGCTACATGCGAGGCCGCTACGTCTTGCCGCTCGACCCGGTGCCGACCGTTCTGCGGGATGCAGTGGTGTACTTGGCCCGCCACTGGCTTTATCAGCGCCGTCCCGAGGGCGTGCTGCCTGATGCAGTGAAAGACAGTCGTAAAGACACGATCAAGCTCCTGGAGAGTATCCGGGATGGTGTGGTGACGTTGGGTATGCCCAGCGGTCAGATCGCCCCGGAGCCTGGTGAGATTCGTGTTCGGGCTCGTCGCCAGCAGTTCGGTGACGACACTTGGAGTGGTTACCGATGAGCCAGACGACAGCGATCCTCGACGCCTTTGTTACTCAGCTGAAGAACACATTCGGCCAACAACTGGCCGTCGAGCTGTTCCCGGAGGCGCCGTCGAAATACCGCCTGAACCATCCCCGTGGCGCCATCCTGGTCGCGTTCGGCAGCTCTAAGTTTGGCGACCCGGAAGCGCTCGATGCAGTGTTCCAACAGCGCAACCTGATCATTCCTCTGACCCTGGTGTTCCGCCAGCTCAATGGACGCGACGGGGTGGTCGGCTATCTCGACGCTGTCCGGGACTGCCTTACTGGCTGGTATCCACCCCACTGCGACAACGCTTGCCGCCCTGCCGATGAAAGCTTCATCGGCCAGGTCGCGGGCCTCTGGCAGTACACCCAGCGTTTCGCGACCCGTGCCACCCAATTGCAGCAGACCGGCTTCAGCGGATAGCGGCAAAACTCAATTAGAGGACACCCTGTGAATCTCACCACATACATCTATAAGGGGCCGCGCAGCTCGTCGACCTTGCGGGTCGATAACAAAGAGCTGGAGGTTCATCTGAATCCAGGCAGGCCGGTTAATCTGCCGGCCGAGCACGAATACACGCGTGTGCTTCTGGAGCTGAAACACCTGGAGCCCGCGCCCGCTGAACAGGCTAGCGTCCAGAAAAAAGGAGGCAAATAATGGCCGCTAATTACCTCCACGGTATAGAGACCCTGGAAGTCGAGCGTGGACCACGTGCGATCAGCGTCGTCAAAAGTGCGGTGATCGCATTGGTCGGTACGGCGCCCATCGGCGCGGTAAACACCCTGACCCTGTGCCAAACCGAACCTGACGACGCTCAGTTCGGTCCTGAGCGACTCACGGCCCAGGGCTACAGCATTCCCGAGGCGCTCGCGGGTATCCATGCGTTCGGCGCTGGCACCGTCCTGGTCATCAACGTCCTGGACCCTGCGGTCCATAAGTCCAGTGTTGCCAGCCAAGAACGCACCTTCGGCATCAATGATCGTCTGCAGCTTGGCAATGGTGCCCTGCAATCACTCACCCTGAAGCCCAGCGGCCAGGGTGACGCCTACGTCGTCGGCACCGATTACACCGTGGATATGGTCACCGGTCTCGTCATCCGTGTCGCAACTGGCGGCATCCCTGCAGGAGCGGCGATCAAGGCCGACTACACCTACGCAGATCCCAGCCTGGTGACAGCTGCAGAGATTATTGGCTCGGTTAGCCTGGCCGGCCTGCGCTCTGGGCTGAAGGCCTTCCCAGACAGCTACAACCTGTTTGGTTTCTTCCCGAAACTGTTCATCGCTCCGGGGTTCTCGACCCTTAACTCTGTCAGCGTTGAGCTGATCGCCAGCGCAGAGCAGATGGGTGGCATCGCCTACATCGATGCGCCCATTGGTACCACGCCGGCTCAGGCAAACGCCGGACGCGGCCCAGCCGGCACCATCAACTTCAACACCAGCAGCGATCGCGTGCGCCTGTGTTATCCCCATGTGAAGGTGTACGACGCCGCTATCGACGGCGAGCGTTTGCAACCATTGTCGATTCGCGCTGCTGGCCTGCGTGCGAAGGTGGATCTGGATAAGGGGTACTGGTGGTCCAGTTCCAACCAAGAGCTGATTGGCGTGATCGGTCTGGAGCGTTCGCTGACGGCTCGCGTGGATGACTCCAACAGTGAGGTCAATCTCCTCAACGAGAACGGCATCACCACCGTGTTCAATTCCTTCGGGACCGGTCTGCGTTTGTGGGGTAACCGCACGGCGGCCTGGCCGTCCGTCACCCACATGCGCAACTTCGAGAACGTGCGCCGTACCAAGGATGTCATCGACGAGTCGATCCGTTACAGCTCGCTGCAGTTCGTTGACATGCCTGTCAGTGACTCGCTGATCGACACCATCACCGAGAGCGTGAACCAGTTCGGGCGCAAGTTGATTGGTGATCGAGCACTGTTGGGCTTCGAGTGTTGGTACGACCCAGCGCGCAACCCGCAAACCGAGCTGGAGCAAGGGCACTTACTTTTCAGCTACAAGCTGACTGTGCCCCCTCCAATGGAACGCGGCACCTTCGAGACCGAGATCACCGGGGAATACCTGGTCAACCTGGGGAGTGACGAGTAATGGCTGGCTTCGCCGCACACCGCATCACCAATGCCAACATCTACCTCGACGGCCAGGAGTTTTTCGCACGTGCCGAAGAGATCGATCTCGGCAGCGTCAAGGCTGTTACCAGCGACTTCCAGGGGCTGGGCATGGTTGGCCTGATTGCGCTACCGGATGGCATCGACAAATTGGAAGGCAAGATCACCTGGAACAGCTTGTATGCCGAGGCCGGCACCAAGCTGGCCAGTCCGTTCAAGACCGTCCAACTGCAATGCCGTAGCAACGTTCAGGTGTTCAACAACGGTGGCCTGGTCAAGGAGATTCCGCTGGTCACCTTCCTGACCATCATGCCTACGGAGTATGGACTGGGCACTTTCAAACCCCGCGATGCCGCGAAGTTCGAGACGCCATTCTCGGCGATCTATGTGCGCCAGCTCCTGGACGGCCGCGAGATCCTGTTGCTGGACTACCTGTCCAACATCTTCAAGGTCGATGGTAAAGACCAATTGGCGGATTACCGCAAGAACATCGGGCAGGCATAGCCGGAAGGACTGGGGCACGGATGCCCCTGCATGGAAACAGAAGCCCCGCATTTGCGGGGCTTCCTTTATTCGGACTTGCGGAACAGTGCGTTGACATAGCCCCGCAGGTGATTCCTTGCAGTAGATTCCGGGTACATCCCATTCAGCGTGGTTTCTCTCTGCGAACCATCCGGCAAATACACGATCAGCTCATCCCCCACCACGACGTAACTGGCCGAGTAGGTCACCCCCTCGCGTTCCCATGTCACTTCATCATCCATATCCGCCTCCTCAGCATCTTTAAACCGGATTAAAAGCCAAACCTGCCACCCAGACGCGATGCTTAGGGCTCATTCCCACCAAGCAATCTGGAGCAACGAACATGGCTGAAGCCATCCACATTCCTCTCAAATTCCCCTTCACCACGGCAGCCGGTGTATTCCTGGACAAACTGCCAATTCGCCGGCCCAAGCGCAAGGACATCGCCGCAGGCCAGCGGCAGGCAGCGGACGAAGCCGGGCTTGAAGACTACCTGGTTGCAAAGATGACTGGCCTCACCTTGGAGGACCTGGGTGAACTCGACATCGCTGACTCGAAAACCGTGTCTGCGGTGTTTCGGGAGTTGGCTAGCGGCGGAGACGGTTCTCAGGAGCTGGGACGAAGCGCTGCTCCTGGTGCTGAGGATGCAGCCGAGTGAAATAGCCAGGCTGGAAATAGAGGAGTACTGGCGATGGTGCGAGGTGTGTGAGCGCGAGATCAATCGTCGGATCGAAGCTGCCGAGCAGCTGAAACAACGATAGCTACCAGTCCCGCCGCTATCCCCAGCACCAAAGCGCCACCCGCTGCCACAGGGGTGGCCACCAGGGCCAACAACGGCAGGCCCACACAGAAAGCCACAATCGCAACCCAGAACGAGAGGTTTGCCAGGCACAGCCAGGCGAGCGCAAGTACCCCACTGGCCATGACCAGTGCATAGAGGGTGCGAGCAGTGCGAGTGGCGATGATTTCAAACATGACTGCAGCGTAGCAAATAACCTATGGCGAACGAAGTCCTGGTTGGATTGAAGATCGGCGGCGTCGTATCGGGCAGCCTGCATGCCGCCTTCGGTTCAGCGAAATCCACGGTGCAACAGCTTGGCCGGGCTACCGACGGCCTCACGTCTAAACACAAACAGCTTGGCACTGAGCTTTCTGCTGCGCTGGCGCGGGGTGGCACTGGCATTGGTCGCATGCGCCTGCAGTACGACCAGGTCGGTCGTACCATCGATCAACTGAAGGCCAAGCAAGAGCGCCTGAATGCCAGCATCGCACGCGGTGAAACACTCAAGGCTGCGCGTGGAGAGCTGCGTGGCCAGTTTATGGAGACAGCGGGTACTGGCGCCGCCCTGGGCGCTCCAGTCGCACTCGCCGCACGCACAGCCATCGACTTCAAGGACCGGACCAACGACATCGCCATCACGGGTGGCTTCGATGCCGCTGAAGAGCTGCGACTGGGAGAGGTCCTTCGAGGCTCGGCGTTGAAGTGGAACCAGACCCAGTTGGAGGTTGCCGCTGGCGCCCAGGTGCTGATTGCAGGGGGTGTTTCAAACGTCAAGGAATTGGAGGCCTATGCGCCTCTCATGGCCAAGTTTGCAACGGCCACACGTGCCAGCATGGATGATCTTGGTTCAGTCGCCATTGCTCTGAACGATAACCTCGGCATTGGCGCGGCTGGATTTGAGCGTTCCATGAATATGCTCGCCTCGGCGGGAAAGAACGGTCAGTTTGAATTGGCCGACATGGCCAAATGGTTGCCCCAGTTGACGCCTCAGTTTGCCGCTTTAGGGATCACTGGCGAGCGTGCTGTGGCAGAAATTGGCGCCTCTCTCCAAATCGCCCGGCGTGGTGCTGGGACTAATGATGAGGCTGCCAACAATTTCAAAAACTTCCTTTCGAAACTGACTGCAAAGGACACTCTTAAGTCATTTGAGGGTGCTGGCATTAATCTCCAAGACGCAATGACAAACCTGGTTGGCAAAGGCCTTACGCCAGTCCAGGCTATGCTTGAGGTGATTACCCAGTACGTTGGCAGTAAGGGGCCAAAAGCAGCCGGCGAGTTCCAGAAAGCCATGGCTATCAAGGATGATGCTGAGCGAGAGACTGCTCTGAAGCGTTTGAACGAAGCCTATAAGTTGGGCGAGCTCTTCGCTGATATGCAGGTGCTTTCCGCTGTCCGACCCATGTTGGCCAACCGCGAGGATCTAAGCAGGATTCAACAAACCAGCATTGCAGACGCCGACAAGGGCGTTGGCGATGCTGACTGGGCGAAACGTATGGAGAGCCCGAAGGAACAGCTCAAGGCGCTGACCATCAACTTGTCCGAGCTTGGAATCACGGTCGGCAGCGTTCTGTTGCCAGCCCTTGTTGAGGTCACCCAGGCAGCAATTCCATTGGTCCAGGGGTTCGCAACGTGGGCCGGTGAAAACCCCGTCCTGGTGAAGTCCGTCATTGGTCTGGTCGGCGGCTTGTTGGCGGGTAAGTTGGCTTTTATTGGCCTGGCCTACGGTGCCAACCTGGTTATGTCGCCACTGGTCGGTCTGAGGACCACCATCACTTCGCTGTCGTCCAAGTGGACCCTGCTTCGTGCCATGTGGCAGATGGGCAAGTTCGCACCGGTCATCACGGGTTTGAAAGCTGTCGGTGGCGGCGCACTCACCGTACTGAAATACAGCGGCCTATTCGCTCGCGGGATCGCTACCGCGTTCGGTGCACCACTGATGATGGCGGCGCGTGGTGGCCTGATGTTGGGCAAGGTGCTCGGCGGAACTCTGCTATTCGGCCTCAAACTCGCAGGCCAGGCTGTGCTCTGGCTGGGGCGTGCATTGCTGATGAACCCCATCGGCCTGGCTGTTACGGCCATCGCCTTGAGCGCCTATCTGATCTATCGCTATTGGGAGCCTATCAAGGGGTTCTTCAGCGGACTGTGGGCTGAGATCAAAGCGGGTTTCAACGGTGGTCTGCTGGGGATCGCTGGGCTCATCCTCAACTTCTCACCAGTTGGCCTGTTTTATCGGGCCTTCGCGGGCGTGATGAACTATTTCGGGATTGAGCTGCCGGGTAAGTTCAGCGAGTTTGGCGGCAACATCATCAGCGGCCTGGTCACTGGTATCGGCAACAAGCTCGACTCAGCGAAAGAGTCGGTTCTGGCCATCGGCACGTCGATCAAAGGTTGGTTTACCGAGACCCTCGGTATCCAGTCACCGAGTCGGGTGTTCATGGGATACGGCGCGAACATCAGTGAGGGGGCGGCAATCGGCATTGCTTCCGAAGCCGACCTGGTTCGCCAAGCCGCGCTCGGTATGGCCGGACAAACTGCCGTAGATCTTGCCGCTCCGAAGGTCCCGTCGTTATCGGCAACTGCGTTGCCTGCAGAGCGTTTACCGCCGAGCCCGGAAGCCATATCGATGGCCAGCAGAATGGGCAATACAGATCCAGGCGCCGCCCAGGCAGGTTCAGGTGCGGGGATGGTCGTCCATTATTCGCCAAGTATCGTTGTACCACCAGGTGCGCAGGCACAAGTAGGACAAGCACTGCAGATGAGTTACGCGGAATTTGCTCGATTTATGGAGCGCTTTCAGCACGACCAGGAGCGCCGCAGTTATGGAGGGCGTAAGTAATGTTCGCTGTTCTCGGAAAAATAGAGTTCGAAGTTGCCGGCGGATTTACCGGTTTGGAGCAGCGCGGCTCAGCCAATTGGGCTGAGCACAACCTGATCCAGGGCAAGCCGTTGCTTGAATGGGTCGGGGAAGGCCTTGATGAACTGACGTTCACCATGGCGTTGCATCCGTGGCTCGGCGACCCCGAGACGCAACTGCGTACTCTGCGGGAAGCGAAGAGCAAGCATGATCCGTTGGCGTTTGTTCTCGGAAGCGGTAAGTACGTCGGCAACTTCGTTGTCGTCGACATCAACAATACGCTGAGACGCACATCGGCCGATGGGCGTACCTACGCCACTGATGTTCAGATCAGCTTGAAAGAGTATGCCGGGCCATTTACGCCGAAGGTTCCTCGGCCTGGTCTGATCGATCCTGCCACCGCAACAACTGCGATGGCCAAGCTCTCCCCAACGTTGGTATCGAAGCTTGCCCCAGTGCTGACCGCAGCTCAAAAAGCGCTTGGCTATGCGCGCCAGGCCGGGACAATGATTGGATCGGCGAAAGAGATTTACGATGCGGTGAGGAACACAAGTCCAGCAATGCTGCTTGCCCGAGCACCGCAGCTGGTCGGCGTAACCGAGCGGGTACTGGGTCCAATCAAAGGGTTTTCGGAGACGGCGAGCTTGCTCAGCGATGGCAACGACCTGGTGCAGTTGGGGCAGCAGATGTTTAGCGATATCACCAATGCCAAGTCGAGCCTCAACCCACTTGACCTGGATAACGTAGTAGATCGCTTCGAAAACTCCGGCCGTTACATCTCGCAGGCCTACGACAAGTTCAATGGTGCCTCAACTCGCTTGTCTGGCTTGGCTGCGCAAGTCATTACCAGGAGAGCGTAATGTTTCTGACCCACATCACGGTGGAGGGCGAGCGGTGGGACCAGTTGGCGTATCGATACTATGGCGATGCCCACAGGTACCACCCTATCGTTGAAGCCAACCCACATGTACCGATCACCCGAGCCCTGTCGGCAGGCTTAAAGCTCGCCATCCCTGCACTTGAACCTGTTGTATCGACGGAGGACTTGCCGCCATGGATGCGTTAGTGCCAGACCAGGTTCCGGAGGCGCGATTTGTTCTGACTTACCAGCAGCGCAACATCACACACGATGTCAGCCAGCACCTGACGTCCATCTCATATGCAGACAACCTGACTGGCCAGGCCGACTCGCTGGATGTTGAACTGGAGGACGCCGAGAGCAAGTGGCTGGACGCGTGGTATCCAGGTCACGGTGACGCGCTCGCTCTTTCGCTTGGATGGGCGGGCAAGCCGCTGCGCCAGTTGAGCCGCCTTGAGATCGATGAGGTGGATTTCAGCTCTGCGCCCACCACCGTGGCCATTCGAGCGCTTGCAACCGGCATCAATACCGCGCTACGAACCACAGAACATAAGGCATACGAAAACACGACTCTCGCGGCAGTGGCTCAGGAGATCGCCAAACGCCAGGGGTTGACGCTCATCGGTAGCATCGAGCCAATCAAACTGGATCGCCTGACACAGCAGGAGTCCGATTTGGAGTTCTTGCGCAACCTGGCCGAAGAGTATGACTACGCCTTCAAGGTGACCGGCTCACGCCTTGTATTTCACGCGATCAGCGAGTTGGCGAAAGGCGCGCCAATTGCGAGGCTGACGCTGAAGGACCTGAGCAATGTTCGTTTGCGTGATCAGATCCGTACCGTGCCCCAAGCGGTAACTGTGAAACACAAGGAGCCAGCCCAGAAGAAATTGATTTCCTATGACATAAAGAATGGCGAGACCGTCGCGGTACCGAGTAGTGGCAGCGGCAAAACCACAAGCGCCGACACCAAGAAGCAGCGCAAGCGGGCAGCGTCAGAACAGGAGGCCAAAGCCAAGGCGAAAGCCGACTTGGCCAAATCTAATCGGGAACGCACAACTGGCAGCTGGTCCATGCGGGGACAACCTGGCCTGGTGAGCGGTAACGTCGTCGCTCTGGTCGGGGCGGGTAAATTGAGTGGCAACTATCTGATTCTGTCGGCCACCCATCGTATTGCCCGTGACGGCGGTTACACGGTTGAACTGAGCGTGTGTCGGGTCGCCGCGCCATCGATCAAGCTGTCATTCGAAAACACCCAGCCCGACCTCGCGCTGGCTAACTACGGTTTTGCCCAGGGCGAGGCCCTGGCCTAAGGGGCCTCAATGAGCATCGAGCTGGAGTACGGTGAGGTAAGCGCTCTCGACTATCCCGGATGCCGTATACGCGTCCGTCTGGATAGTCGGGATGGAGTCGAGAGCTACTGGCTGAGCGTCCCGCAGCGGAACACTCAGGGCACGATGCGTCGACCACTGATGCCCGAGCTGGGAGAGCAAGTGGCTGTGCTGCTCGATGGCGATGGCGTCGGTGGAGTGTATCTCGGTGGTGTCTATTCAACTGCCGAGCCGCCGCCCGTCATTGATAAGGACACAGACTTTGTTCGGTTCAGTGATGGGACGACCATCACCTATGACCGAAAAACCCATGTGATGGCCTTGGACTGCGTCGGTGCAACCACACTGAAGTGCGCCAAGAACTTGAGCGTTGAGAGCGGTGAGCCCGTCTCTGTGAAGGCTCCTGCTGCAGTGCTGGATATCCCGGAGGTGACCATGACGGGTGACTTGATCGTCGGCGGCAATGTTGCAGTCTCGGGCAACATCGATGCTGGAGGGACGATCATGGATAAGGGTGGCAACTCGAACAACCACAAGCATTGATCCTCTTTAAACCCGATTAAAAGCCAACCACGTTGTCGCGCGCCCAATATGGGCGCATGACAACGCCCATCTCACTCTCCAATATCACCGCCGTCCACTGGCAGCCAGCACTTGGCACTGCCGGTGCGGTTGTCGAAGGCCTGCGCGATATTGACCAGGCGATTCGCATCATCCTCACCACGCCAAAGGGTAGCGATCCGCATCGCCCGACCTTTGGTAGCGACGTTAACCAGTACATCGACTGGCCCGTAAATCGAGTCGTGCCGCACCTGGTGCGTGAAGCCGTGGATGCAATCCGCATCTGGGAGCCTCGGGTTGATGTCGTAGAAGTCACTCCCACCATTGAAGGTGCCCAGGTACGTCTCAAGGTCACCTGGCGAGTCGCCGACGGTGTGCCGCAACTGACGGAGGTCTCGTATGCGCGAGCTGCCTAAGCCAGTATTTGTTGTTGTCGATCCAGCGGCGACGGAAGCCGATCTCATTGCCCGGTATGAGGCCAAGTCGGGGAAAACTCTGTACCCAGCGCAGATCGAGCGCCTATTCATCGATCAGATTGCATACGCCACGACCGGCCTGCAGATGTCGATCCAGAATGCCGGCGAGCAGTTGCTCGTCAGGTTCGCAACTGGCGCAATCCTGGACTACCTGGGCGAACTGGTGGCCACCCCTCGCTTGCTCGCTGTTCCAGGTCGCTGTCTGCTGCGCTTTACGCTCAAGGTCGCTGCAACTCAGTCACGACTGATTCCCGCAGGGTCGCGTGTGGCGACACAAGACAGCAAGGTCGCGTTTCTGACCGATGAGGATGTCGTAATTGCGGCCGGGCAGACCCAGATCAATGTCACTGCCAGCTGCAGTACAGTTGGGACCGTCGGTAACGGCTGGGCGGTTGGTCAGATCAGTGCCATTTCTGATCCTGCGCTCTCCGCTGATCTTATGGCTACGAACGTTACTGTGAGCGCAGACGGCGCCGAGGACGAGGATGATGACCGCTACCGTGAGCGCATTATTCTAGCTCCTGAGGCGTTTTCGAATGCCGGCAGTCGAGGCGCATACCGCTATCACGCGATGTCTGTGCATCAGTCGATCATCGATGTTGCAGTCCACGGGCCGGCAGAAGGACAAGAGCCTGGCCATGTTGCGCTGTTCCCGCTGACAACTAGCGGCCTGCCGAACGATGACCTCCTTCAGCGCATGCTTACACATGTCAGCGGCGAGAAAGTTCGTCCGCTGTGCGACACCGTGCATGCGTGGGCACCTGTCGAGGTGAACTACTCGATCAAGGCCACCATCGTCTTTTTCCAGACAGCTGTACGCGAAACGGTGATGGCGCAAGTGAAGGTTGCGGCAGAGACATTTGCTCGTCGACTCAGAGCCGGCCTGGGCGCGGACATCATCCCTGAGCAGCTAATCGCAGCACTCCAGGTGGCAGGTGTATACCGCGCTTATGTCCAAATGCCGGCAGTGCCACGCGAGGTGCTGAGTAATGAATGGGCAGTGTGTACTTCCATCGAGCTTATCGACGGAGGCATGTCCGATGGTTGATCAACAGCTGCCACCAGCACTGGCCGGTGACGAACGATTCGTCTGGCTGAATGAGCTGCTCAACGAGAACATGCAGGGGCTCGACCTCAACGCCATGCTCGTTTACTTGGTCGACCTGGTGCAGCCTTCGGTGCTGCCGATCCTCGCCGAGCAGTTCTCCATGCTGGAAGAGGCTACTTGGCCGGTAGCCCGATCCGATGATGATCGGCGAGCGCTGATCAAGACTGCCATCGAGCTGCACCGCTATAAAGGCACGCCCTGGGCGGTCAAGCAGGCGCTGGCCACCATCGGCTATCCCGTCCTGGAGCTGGTCGAGCAGAAGGCGTACCAAGCTGAATGGATAGCTGCCGGGGGCAAGACCCTAGATGGTGCCTGGCTGCTCGATGGCAGTGTCAGCCTCACGCCACCCGAAACGGGTATCAACGGCCAGGTCATGAAGCGAATGGCCCTGAACCACTGGGCTCAGTATGCGATCCGTCTCAATGCCTCTGAGGGCGATTGGTCACGCGAACAGCAAAAACGTATTCGGAAGGTCGCCGAGGCGTACGCACCGACTCGTGATGAGCTGGTCGGCATCATCATCGCCCTGCAGGCCAAGTTCGATTCGCGCATCACCCTCAAGTCGATGGCCGCTCGCCTGCGGCTCAAGTACACCAAATGCAAGCGTTTCCAGCCTGCAGCCCGGCGCACGTTAGACGGCTGCTGGAAACTCAGTGGCGGTTATGTCGACGTGCTGCTCGATGGTGGCTGGTCGCTAGACGGCCGGCAGCTCAACGGCCATTCACTGATTGGCGCCGTCCTGGACAACGGCCACATCTCTACCCGCCAAAAGATATCGCTGCGTGCGGCCATGACCATGGGGGCTCCGCGTGCTTCTGAGCTGGTTGTCCTGGGGGAGCGTTTTCGCTCGCTCGATGGCAGGTGGCAGCTCGACACCCAAACGCTGCAGGGCTGGCCGATGGATGAAGGTCGAAGCCTGGCCGATGCCCAGCTCAACCGCATTGGCCTGCACCGTCTCGACGGCACCTGGTTGCTGGGCGCCCAACTGGGCGGCCCTGGCATCAGGTTTAGCGCCACCTTACGCATCAAACACAACGGCATCACGACACAGGAGTCGCTATGAGTAACCCGACTGCAACACCCACCACGTTGGCCTACCGGCACCAGGTCGCATTGAGCGCCTCCACTGGTGCCGCCATTTCCAAAGCCGCCTGGATGGCCTTCGGGTCGGGCGATAAGGCGTATTCGCCGGATGAGGACGTTGCCTTGGTGGCTGAGTTCGCCCGCGTTCCAGTGACCAACACCGTGGACGGCGCGGTGCTGACAGTCAGGGGAAGCATGAGCGGCGTTTTAGCCGCAAATAACGTCCTGCGGGAGTTCGGCGTGTTCACCGAAGCGGGCGTGCTGATGGGGCGCCGCGTCGTGAAACCGAAGGAGTTCGAGGACACCAGTGAAATCGAACTCGACCTTGATTTTGAATACTGAGGAACATCGTCATGCCGTTGACTCCAAGCTCCAATCCCGTATTTACGCCCAGCGTTCCGGCGCTGACCACGTCCAGTGTTGCCCACCCGGACACTTGGAATCCGATCCACCAAGCATTGCTTGATAACGACGTAGCTATTAATAAGGCTGTTGTCGAAAACCAGGCGGCGGCTGAACAAGTGACGGATCAGCTTGCTCAGCGCCTCAACAACGTCGAGGCCACCAGCTCAGTGGCGGTGCAGAAAGCTGTCAGCCTGGACTGGCTGTATCGCGGCAACTCGGTGTCGTTTGAACTGTTCACCGAGGGTTATACCCTGATCGACACCGCCCCGGTGGCGGTCGTCCAGGGCATCACCGGTGACGACTCGTTGGACCTCGCCAGTACGGCGTCGATCAAGGCCGGCGAGTATTACGTGCTGAGCGACACCACTGTTCTGGACGATCAGGGCCAACCCGCGCCGGTATCAGCATTGGTCCAGGTGCAGTCCGTGCTGTCGACCGCCCGTGTGCGCCTGACGGAGAACATGACGCGCACCTGGGGGGCTGCGGCGACCCTGCGCCGCTCCAGTCTGGCAATTCCCTCGGCGGGCGTGGCCCAGGCGGTGCCCGGTGACATCTACCTGACGCGCTCGATCAACATCGGCACCGACGCGGAGGGCGGGGCGGTTGTCATCCGACGTAGCCTCAACTCGGGCCTGGCCCGTTTGCGTTACCGCGACGGCTACCAGCCGGCATGGAAAGAGATTGGTTGGTCGCTGCGCCGCCAAGGCGGCTCGATACCGGCCGGTATGGCGGATTATGAGTACATCCTGCCCATGCGTGGCGACGGCTGGCTGCGGCTGGATGTCGAGGGCGAGCCAATGACGATTCGTCACCTCGTCGCGCTGGGTTCGCCCACCGGCCTGGGCGGCTTCATCAACCCCGACCTGCGTCCCGCCGCGCCCGTGATCAGCGCGCCGGCAAACGCCGCAACCGGCGTCATGGAGCGCCCGACCCTGGCGCTGGCGGGCTACGTCACGCCATCCGGCAACGCCCAGGCCGCCGTACAGTTCCAGCTGGCGACAGCAGCGGCATTCGCCACGGTACTGCACGACTCGGGCACGCTGGCCTCTGGCCTGTCCTACGCGCTGCCGGCCGGTGTGTTGCTGGCCAATACCGTGTACTACTGGCGGGCGCGGGTACAGGACGTGGCGGGGTTGTGGTCGGATTACTCGACCGTGGCCAGCTTCACCACGGCCGCGTCCTTCGCCTATGTCGTGCCGCCGACCATCACCGGTCCGGCGGCCAATGCGCTTGATGTGCCCGAGCAGCCGACGCTCGCCAGTTCGGCCTTCACGGTATCGGGCGCAGCGGATACCCACGCGGCCAGCCAGTGGCGTATCCGCCGCGCGGATGGGACGTATGCCGCGCCGGTCTGGGACAGCGGCACGGATGCGGTAAACAAGCTCACGGCGGTCGTCCCGGCCGGCAAGCTGTTGCCGGGGCAGTTGACCTACTACGTGCAGGTACGCCACCAGGGCGCAGCCAAGGGTTGGTCGGAGTGGTCGACGGAAAGCAAGTTCACCACCAAGGCAGCCTTTGCCAATGTGATCGGCATTGCGATGCTCGCCACCGGCGGCGGCGGTGGCACCTGGTCCCGCGTGGATGAAAACGGCGCGAGCAAGGTGACGGACGCTTCGTTTTTTAGCTCGCACGCCACTTACGGCGCGATTCAGGATCAGGTGATTGACGGCCAGAGCATGGTCCGCATTCCGGCCTTCTACGTGAAGCGCGGCACCATTGTCTCGGGGGCCAACTCTGGCAAGAAAGCGGTCTGGATTTCCGACCAGCCCGCGGCGGGATTCACCTTGCACCCAGCGTTCAAAAACGCCGGCGCAGATCTGGCGCAGTTCTGGGTTGGCAAGTATCAGGGTACGTCGGACGGCACCAAGATGGGTTCCAAGGCTGGCCTGACGCCACTGGGCAGCATTAACTTCGCGGCCATGAAGGCCCGCGCCGAAGCTCGCAATACGGCGGGCGTCAGCGGCTTTGCCCTGTGGTCGATCTACCAGCTGTCGGCGATTCAGACGCTGGCGATGATCGAAATGGGCGGCGCCGATTCGCAAGCGCTGATCGGCCAGGGCAACGTCAGTGCTGGCTCCGTCCAGGCGGTCGACAGTGCCACGGTCGCGCAAGCTACCTGGCGTGGCATCGTCGGGCTGTGGGGCAACGTCTACCAGATGGTCGACGGTCTGCAGACCGATGCGTCGAGTAAGTTCAAGGTCTGGGACCGCAACGGCAACAAGTCGTACCTGACCACCACCCGCACCGCGCCCGCGAGCGGCTCTTACCCCGTGGCCATGGCTGAGGATGCAGGGACTGACTATGACCTGAGTGACATCTTTGCACCAGCCATCGTTGATGTGACTGCCAGCAATGGCAGTTACGGCGACACTTTCGCGAAGGGCGCCGACGCCGTGGCGTACCACGGTGGCAATGGCATCGTCGGATCAGGGGGCGGTCTGTTTTGTCTGCGCATCATGTTCGATGCGTCGTTCTCGAACCCCGACGTTGGCGGTCGCCTCGCGAAGGTGTGATGGAACCTGCGACCCGAGTTATGTCTATGGGCTAGCCCGTCGCGCGGGTGCCCGTCTGCTCTGAGGAGAGCACATTGTGAAGATTGAAAATGGAACCCTGACTGTGAACGGTCAGCCTGTGGTGCTGCCTGCGATTCAGGCCGATGCGAAGGTGCGCGTCTGGTCGGTGCCGCTGGCGTACCGTGAAAACGGCTTGTTTGTCGCGGTGATTCTGCCCGGTCAGCCGGACGAGATTCCGGCCTGTTCGCTGGCCGACACTGAGTACCTGGGCGAGCTGAATTACCCGGCGGCCGAGGCACATAAGCTGGAGGCGGCGAAGGCCGCCAAGCTGGTCGAGCTGAATGCCGGTTGTGAGCGGGCGTTGTCGACCCTAACCGCCAGTTACCCACCCGGTGAGCTGCAAAGCTGGCCGCAGCAGGTGAAGGAGGCCGCCGATCTGGCCGCCAATCCGCAGGCGGAAACGCCACTGCTGGCCGCCATTGCCGAGGCCCGAGGGCTGACGATTGTTGAGCTGGTCGAGCGGGTGCGCCTCAAGGCCGAGGCCTATGCGCAGTTGTCGGGCTCGGCCATTGGCCGTCGGCAGGCGCTGGAGGATCTGCTGGAACTGGCGCAAACCTTTGAGGACGTGGAGGCCATCGTATGGTGAAACGTGTAATAGGCCTGGCTCTAGCGATCTTGTGCGGCTTGGCCGGGGTCTTCGCTTGGCTCTGTCTGCTGGTAGCTGTCGTGTTCGGCAGTGCCCGAGCGCAGCGCCTGGCCGTGTCGTTCGACCAGTTGGCCAATACCGCGCTGGGCGGTGATGAAGATGAGACTATCAGTTCGCGAGCCGCCAAGGCAGCTCGCAATGGGAAGCGATGGGGATGCATGTTGTGCAAATTGCTCGACCGCTTTGAACACAAGCATTGCGAGAACAGCATTGAATTAGATGAGGGGGAACGGAGCGGTTGAGTAAATAGCCCACCTGTACGATTGATAGGCGGCTGAGAGTCGCCTTTTTTTCAAATTCTCTTGCATTTGCTGCAACGATTAAAATTGAGATTTATCTCAGAAAGTCCCCCAGGGTTTTCGCGCGCGGCATCACGTGCGGCTCACCGGTTACTGAAGGTGGCGCGGACGCTGGCGGATCTGGAAGGTAACCAGGCAATTGGCCGGGCGCATCTGGCCGAGGCCCTGCAGTACCGGCCGGGGAGCAGTTAGATTGCCGGGGCTGCTTTGCAGCCCATCGCAGGCAAGCCAGCTCCCACCCCGACCGCATCGGCCTCAAACCATGCGCAGTCCCTGTAGGAGCCTGGCTTGCCAGCGATCAGGCCAGTACAGGCAGTGCAAGACAGTTGCTCCCACACCGAATACATCGGCCCAAAGCCTGTGCAGTCCCTGTAGGAGCGGGCAAGCCCGCGAAGGGGCCGGGGCAGGAATACCTCACTGGCTGCCCAGCAAAGCATCTTCAACCACCTTCAGCAGCACCTCTTCAGAGAATGGCTTGCCCAGGCAGACCAGTGCCCCAAGTGCCATCGCAGCCCGCACCGCCCCTTCATCCCAGTGCGCCGACATGCAGATCACCGGCAACCGCCACCCCAGCCTGGCCAGCTCGCGCTGCACCGCCAGCCCGCTCATTCCGGGCATCCTCAGGTCGAGCAGCACACACCCCGCTTGCCGCGCCAGTGCCGAGGCCAGGAACAGGTCCCCGGCAGCAAAAGACAAGGTCTCGAAACCTGCCGAACGCAGCAGGTTGGCCAGGCTTTTGCGCACCGAAGCATCGTCGTCAACGATGCACACCGTGCTGCTCATGCGCCGCCCAGGCCCTCAGGCTGCGCCCCGATAACGTTGTGCATGGCCACCAGTTCAAGCAGCGAGCGGGACTGCATCTTGTTCATGATGTTCTTCTTGTGCACCTTGGTCGTCACCTCGCTGGTGCCGATCTGCCTGGCGATCTGCTTGTGCGACAGGCCGCCGACCACCAGCGAGAACACCTGGCGCTCGCGCTGGGTCAGGCGCTGGTACTTTTCCTGGACCTGCCGCGCATGGTGCCACTTGCGCCCTTCGGCCACGGCACGCGTGCGCACCGCCTGCAGCAGTGTCAGCAGCTGGTCTTCGTCGAACGGTTTGGTCAGGAACTCCACGGCCCCGGCACGCATGGCCTGGACGGTCATCGGGATGGTGCCGAAGCCGGTCATGAACACGATCGGCCAGGGCAGCGCAAGTCGGCGCAGCGCATCTTGGACTTCCAGGCCGCTGGTATCGGGCAGGTGCATGTCCAGCAACAGGCAGGCATAGGGGGTTTCCAGGCGGGCCTCGAACAACGCCTCGGCACTGGCGAACAAATGATGCGGAATGTCCTGCGAGCGCAGCAGGCGGCCCAACGCCGTGCGCACCGACGGGTCGTCATCCACCACCAGCACCGGTACGTTCAAGTGCTCATCGAACAACTCGACAGGTTCGGCCGCGGCGCACAGCGGCGATTTGCCCGCCGCCTTGCCAGGCAACTCGAGGCTGATCTCGGCGGCCAGGCGGTAGCCCCGGCGTGGCACGGTCTGGATCAGGCCCCGGTCGCCAAAGGCCTTGCGCAGCAAGGACACCTGCACCTGCAGGTTGTTGTCCTCGACTACCGTGCCGGCCCACACCTGGCTGAACAGCTCGTCCTTGTCGACCACCCGCCCCTTGGCCTTGATCAGCGTCGCCAGCACTTCGAATGCCCGCCCCCCCAACAGGACAGGCTTACCGTCAACAAAGGCTTCGCGCCGCTCCAGCGACACCTGGGCATTACCTATTCGGATCATGGCTTCCTCGCGCGGGCACGGGCGTTTCCCAGCCCAGGGCAGCCTAGGCCAGGGTACGCCTTCAGACAATTATCCCGAGGGATAGGTTGGCCTGAGGACTATACAAAAGCCCGCCAGCCCCCAGGGGACGATAACGGACAACAGCGTACCCTTTCCTGCCAAGCAGCCTGCAGCCCGCATCCCTGCTGGGTCCGCTGCGTATACTCGTGCGTCAGGATGTCGCTAGCAGGGGTGCCTTATGCTCGATGAACGCCTTGCCCACAGGCCCATCGATTACGACCAGTCCGTCGACGAGGGTTGGCTGAACCGGTGCGACATCAACGCGCTGGGCCAGGAAGGTGAACTCAGTTACTTCCGCCTTCGCGATCCAGCCACCGACCAGGCATGGATCGCCGTGCGCGCCCCGCGCGAGGTCCCCGCCGCCTGCCAGCGCCTGGAACGCGACTACCGCCTGCAACTCGACCCGCAATGGGCGGTGATCCCCTCGGCGTTCGTGCGCTCGGCCGAAGGCCCCCTGCTGGTGTACCCGGCCGGCCGCTCCATCGCCGACCTTATCGCAGAGGGCCCTGCCGCCCTGGCGCCGTTTCTCGAGATTGCGGTGAATGCAGCCACTGCCTTGGCCCAGGCACACGAACGCAATGTGCTGCACGGCGCGCTGCAGCCCGAACATGTGTGCCTGCGCGCGGACCAGCGAGTGCGACTGGGCTGCTTTCGCGCCGACCCGGCGGAACTGATCAGCGAACAAGGCACCCCGCTCGGCAACTGGGCTTACCTGGCGCCTGAACAGGTCTGCCCGCACGGCAGCAGCAGCGACCGACGCACCGACATCTATGCCCTGGGCGCGATCCTTTACCAGCTACTGCTGGGCGAATTGCCTCTGGCCGGGCGCGACACCCAGCACTGGCGCCAGCTGCATGCCGGCGTGCAGCCACGAGCGGCCTGCGAAGTGGACAGCAATGTGCCGCAACCTCTCAGCCGGATCCTGGCCAAGGCCTTGGCCAAAGAGCCGGACGCCCGCTACCAGAGTGCTCGCGCCCTGGCGGTGGACTTGGCCTATTGCCAGCGACAGTGGGCCGCCAGCAAGTCCATGGAGGCCTTCGAACCAGGCTGTGCCGACCCGATGACGCCCGACCGCGCACGCCTGTATGGCCGCAGTGCCGAACAGATGGCCATCGCCCTGCTGCTCAAGGCACAGCGCCGTGACAGCAAGCCACAAGCCCTGTTCATCAACGGGGCTACGGGCATGGGCAAGTCGAGCCTGGTCGAGGCAGCGCTCAGGGCCAACGCCCAGGGTTACTGGGCCATCGGCAAGTGCAACGGCGTTGCACAGGCCTTGCCCTACGCGCCCTGGGTCGAAATTCTCGGCGCGCTGACCACCCAGTTGCTGGCCAAGAACAGCCAGGACCTCGACGCCTTGCGCTGCGAGATTCTGCGCCGTATCAAAGGCCACGGCCGGCTGCTCGGCAAGCTGGCACCAGACCTGCAACTGATCCTCGGCCCCTTGCCCGAGTTGCCGGCCAAGCCCACGCGTCTGGCGCTGCAGAAGGAGTTGCGGGCGATCGTCGAATTCCTGCAGGTATTCAGCCGCCCCGACCAGCCGCTGGTGCTGTTCTTCGATGACATGCATTGGGTCGACGACTCCAGCCAGCAACTGCTGGCGCAACTTCTGGCTCACGCGCCCGGCAACCTGTTGCTGATCTTCGCCCGGCGCAGTGATGCGCCAGCCAGCAGTACACCCCTTGCCCTGCCCGCAGCGGTGCGCAGCACCACGCTGAACCTGCGGCCCCTGGCGGTGAGCGCGGTGACCGAGTTGATCGGCGAGCGCTACCACGTCGGCCCCGAGGACGCATTGCAGGTGGCCGAACTGGTACACGACAAGACTGCGGGCAATCCGTTCTTCATCAATCAGATCCTCCGGGCCATGGTCGAGGACCAGCTGTTCACCTTCGATACCCAGACCATGCGCTGGTCATGGTGCCTGCAGGCCGTGGCCCGCCACCGCTATTCCGACAATGTCGCCGACCTGATGATCCACCGCCTGGTGCGCCTGCCCGAGCCGCAGCGCGACCTGCTGCGGGTGGTCAGTGCGGCTGGCAGCCGCTGTGATGAACGCCTGCTTCACCAGGTACTCTCTCAAGCGCCCGGCGAGCCGTTGAAAGCCTTGATTGGCGCGGGTTTCCTGCAACCGGGCCAGAACGGCCTGGGTTTCGCCCATGAACGGGTGATGGAAGCTGCGTACGCTCTCACGCCAGCGCGCGCACGTGCCCAACTGCATGCACGTATTGCCCAGGCCATGCGCCAGGCCTGGCCGGGGCGCCTGCACGAGGTACTGTTCGAGCTTGCCAACCAGCTGCAACGCGCCAGCCCATGCGGGTTTGCAGCGGATGACTGCGAAGCTTTTCTGCAGCTTTTACGCGAGGCAGCAGCACGCGCACGCGATGGCGGCGCGTTCGAACAATCGGCTGGCTACCTGCACACGGCCGAGCAGTTGCTGCAACGCGGCGCAACGCTGGAAAGCCGCGCCACGCATGGCTTTGCCATCGCCTGCATGGCCACCGAGTGCGACATGCAACTGTCGCGAATGGTCGCGGCCGAGGCCCGCATCACTGAATGCCGCCTGCGCGCGCGCTCGGCGTTGGACCAGGCGCGGGTATGCCGCCTGCAGGCGCTGCTGTACACCTTGCGCGGCGACTATCAGGCGGCCATCGACAGCACCATTTCCGGCCTGGACTTGCTGGGTATGAGCCCGGTGCGAGGTGTCGACTGGCAACAGGTCGAAGCCAGTCATGCCCATGTACAGACCTTGGTCGAACAGAAAGGCCGACACTGCCTGGAATCGCTGCAGCGCACCGATTCGGAGGAAGTGACAGTTGCCATCAGTCTGCTGGCCACCCTGTCGTCATCGTTTTTCGTAAAGGACGACATCTGCTTCCTGCACCTGGCCAAGCTCATGGAGCTGTCACTGCTGCACGGCGTCGCCCCGGGCAGCACCTACGGCATGGCCTGGTACGGGGTGATGATTGCCGAGCGCTTCGGCGCCTACCATGATGGCCACGCTTGCTGCCTGGCTGCGCTCAAGCTGATAGAGCGGCACGGTTTCGACGCTGACTTGACCAGCGCGCTGCTGGCCCTGGACCAGGTCAGCGCCTGGACCTCGCCCATGGAGTTCGCCCGCCGTACCGCACTGGATGCGGTCGACTCGGGGCGCCTGAGCGGCGACCTGGCGATGAGCTGCTATGCCTGCAACCACCTGGTTTCCGATTCGCTGTTCATGGGCCGCTACCTGCCGGACGTGGTGGAGGAACTGGCGCAAGGCCTGGCCACCGTGCGTCACTACGGTTACCGCGACATCGAGCAGATCCTGCAGGCCCAGCAAGCGTTCGTCGCCAAATTGAGCTGCACGCCCTGCCCGGCCTCGGCCACAGCCTCGAAATCGCCCACCACGCGATTCTTCCAATACCTCATGGCCGGCATGGGCGACTTCTACCTGGGTAACATCCCGCAGGCCATGCGCAACCTGGCACTGGCCGGGGACAACACCTGGGCGGTACCAGCGCACATCAACCTGGCCGACTATCACCTGTTCCGCGGCCTGGCCCTGGGCAGCCCCGAGGCCATTGGCAGCCTTGCCGACAAGCTGCGCGAACTACACACCCTTCGCGAGCGCTTCGGCCGCTGGGCCGGCTTCAACCCGGCCACCTTCCGCAACAAGCTGTTGCTGATCGAAGGCGTGATCGCCAAGCTCGAAGGCGACGGCCTGGCCGCCATCCGCTGCTTCGACCAGGCACAGATCGCCGCCACCGCCGCCGGTTTCATCCACGAGCAGGCGCTGGCCCACGAACAGCTGGCCGAGGTATGCATCCCCAGCGGCCTGATCTCCGGCGCCAACCTGCACCTGCGCATCGCCCGCGACTGTTTCCATATCTGGGGCGCGACCGGCAAGGTGCACCAGCTGGAGGCGTTGCACCCGTTCCTGCGCACCCAGCCAATCCAGGAAAGCCAACGCGCAACCCACCAGGCCAAGCTCGACCTGGAAGCCGGCATCGAGGCAGCACGGGCGCTGTCCGAGGAAGTGCTGCTCGAAGGCCTTATCGAAACCCTGATGGGCCACCTGACCCAGCATTCCGGCGCCGACCACGGTGCGCTGCTGATCGTCAGCGGTGCCGAATTCCAGATGGCTGCCCTCGCCTACATCGACGACGCCGGGCTGCACGTGAGCATGGACGACTGCCAGAAGTTCATGACCCAGGCACCGCTGTCGATCATCAACGCCACCATGCGCACCAAGAAGCCCCTGGTGCTCAACGATGCCCAGAGCGACTGCCCCGAGGCCTTCCGCCAGCAGTTGCACGCGCGCAAGGCCCGTTCGGTGCTGTGCCTGCCGCTGGTGATCCAGGGCGTGCTGATCGGCCTGGTGTACCTGGAAAACCGCCTGGTGCCGAACCTGTTCGGCGGCCAGCGCCTGGCCATGCTGGAAATACTCGCCTCACAGGCGGCGGTGTCGCTGCAAACCGCCAAGTTCTACACACGCCTGGCCGAAGACAACCAGACCCGCGCCCAGATGGAGACCGAGTTGCGCCGCTCCCGCGCGGAATTGGCCCGCACGTCGCACTTGCAGGTGATGAACGAGCTGTCCGCGTCCATCGCCCATGAGATCAGCCAGCCGCTGCTGGGCATAGCGTCCAACGCCGCTGCCAGCCTGCGCTGGTTGAAACGCGCCAAGCCCGACCTGGAAGAGGCGATTGCCGGCCTGGAAGACATCCGCAACGACAGCGAACGGGCCGCCAACATCGTGCGTGCGCTACGCTCGCTGGCCAAACAGTCGCCGATGCAACTCAAGGTGGTGAAGCTGGACGAGTTGATCCGCGAAGTGGTGCGCCTTACATCGGCCGATGCCGCCAAGGGCCCGGTGGACGTGCAGATGCGCTTGCAGGCGGGGGTGAGCGTGATGGCCGACCCGGTGCAGTTGCAGCAGTTGGTGTTCAACCTGATTACCAATGGCCTGGAGGCGCTGGCGGGGTATCGCAGCGATGGGGTGCTGCGGATTGCGTCGGCGGTGGTCGGGAATGAGGTGGAAATCTGCGTGGACGACAACGGACCGGGGATTGCAGCGGATGAGCGCGAGCGAGTGTTCGATGCGTTTCATACCACCAAGATCGGCGGCATGGGGATGGGCTTGGCGATCTGCAACTCGGTGGTGCAGGCCCATGGAGGGCAGTTGCAGGCGCAGGTGTCGGAGCTGGGGGGGTGTCGGATTCGCTTTACGCTGCCTATGAATCCCTCTTGAGCCTGTACCGGCCCTTTCGCGGGTAAACCCGCTCCCACAGGGATAGTGCACAGCCTGAGAACTGCACGGTTTCTGTGGGAGCGGGTTCACCCGCGAAAGGGCCGGTACAGGCTTACATCAACGGGCGCTCAGGGCCGCATAGCTGTTCATCAGGTTGCGGTAGTTGGGAATGCGCTGCGACAGCAGGTTACCCAGCCCTTCGATGTCGTTGCGCCAGTCGCGGTGCAGCTCACAGGCCACCGAGAACCAGTTCATCATCTGTGCACCCGCCTGGGTCATGCGCACCCAGGCCGCCTGCTGCACGGTTTCGTTGAAGGTGCCCGAAGCATCGGTCACCACGAACACTTCAAAACCTTCCGCCAGCGCCGACAGGGTCGGGAACGCCACGCACACATCGGTCACCACGCCTGCGATGATCAGCTGCTTGCGACCAGTGGCCTTGATCGCCTTGACGAAGTCTTCGTTGTCCCAGGCGTTGATCTGGCCAGGGCGGGCAATGTACGGCGCATCCGGGAACATCTCTTTCAGCTCGGGCACCAGCGGGCCGTTCGGGCCTTGCTCGAAGCTGGTGGTGAGGATGGTCGGCAGGCCGAAGAACTTGGCCAGGTCGCCCAGGGCCAGCACGTTGTTCTTGAACTCGTTGGGCGAGAAGTCCTGCACCAACGAAATCAGGCCGGTCTGGTGGTCGACCAGCAGCACCACGGCGTCGTCTTTGTTCAGGCGCTTGTAATCGGGTTGGCTCATCGGGGTGACTCCTTGGGTTGGGAGAACGGGCCGGCACTGTCCACAAGGGGCTATACCGGCGGATAGGTTCGGCTTAAGGATGGGCCTGCGCCTGGCGCCAGGCCTTGGGCGGCTGGCCGACCAGGCGGCTGAAGGCGCGGGTGAAATGGGCCTGGTCGCAGAAGCCGCATTCCAGGCTCACGTGGGTGATCGGCGCCTCGGTGGCGAGCAGGCGCTTGGCCTTTTCCATGCGTGCCAGCAGGCGCCACGCCTGGGGCGAGAGGCCGGTGTTGACCTTGAACGCGCGCGAGAAGTGGCTGCGGGTGAGGTTGCATAACCCGGCGATTTCGATGATCGACAACGGGCTGTGCAACATCAGTTCCTTGGCCCGGCGCAAGCGCGCCGGCGTCAGTGCGCCGGGGGTTTGCAGCGGCGCTTGGGGCGTCCCGGGGTGCATGGCGGCTCTCCTGTTCAATGCAGAAAGTCTCGCCTCCGGCACATGACAAAGTCCTGAGCCAAACCTGAATTGTTGTTAATTGCGCGCTGCTGGCCCTGACGGTTTTGCCGATACCTTAAGATGCGTTTCGTATTCAGCTTCGGGCCGCTGGTGGCGGCCGGCATTCAAGGCATAAGAGCGATGCAGGAAAAACCCGCCCACCGCACCGTGGCCATGGTGTTGTTCAATGATGTGCTGTTGCTGGACGTGACCGGGCCCATGGACGCGTTTGCCATTGCTAACCGCTTCCTTCCTGCCGAGCGGAAGTACCGGCTGCTGACCCTGGCCGAAGGGCAGGCAGCGGTGCGCGGCTCCTGCGGGTTGAAAGTGGTAGCCGACCTGCGTCTGGAGGATTTGCCGGAATCCGTCGACCTGTTGCTGGTGCCAGGCGGCCCGGGCGCCTATGACATCGCCCTGCCAGGCATCGAGCGCTGGCTGCCCCAGGCCGTGCGCCGGGCCAAACGTTTTGGTGCAATATGCACCGGGGTATTCCTGCTGGGCCGGGCCGGGCTGCTGGACGGCTATCGCTGCACCACCCACTGGAACTACGTGGAGCGCCTGGCACAAGCGTTCCCCGAGGCGAAGGTCGAGACAGAGCAGATATACGTGATCGACCGTTGCCTGATTACCTCGGGCGGCATCACCGCAGGCATCGACCTGGCACTGGCAGTGGTGGCCGAGGACCACGGCAAGGCGCTGGCCCTGGAAGTGGCCAAGGTGCTGCTGGTCGCCCGCCATCGCCAGGGCGGGCAGACACCCTACGGGCCACTGCTGGCGGCTGTACCGCGGGATGATTCGCCGATTGCACGGGTGCAGGCGTACATCGTCGACCATATCGAGCAAGCCTTCACCGTGCAGAAAATGGCCGACCTGGTAGCCATGAGTGGGCGCAACTTCGCCCGCACCTTTCAACGCGAGGTGGGCATCACGCCGCTGCAATACTTGCAGAACGCACGCATCGACCGCGCGCGCAAGCTGCTGGAAAGCAGCGACCTGCCGTTGAAAGTGGTGGCGACGCAGTGCGGTTTTGGCAGTGACCGGCATTTGCGCAAGGTTTTCTGCGAGCGGATTGGCATGACGCCGGCGCAGTATCGGGCGCAGTTTGGTGGCAGTTGAGTATGCAGATTTCCTGTGCCGGCCTCTTCGCGGGTGAACCCGCTCCCACAGGTGTTGCGCAGGCTTGAAGACACCGCTGTACCTGTGGGAGCGGGTTCACCCGCGAAGAGGCCGGCACGACTGTCACCTGATTCAGGACAATGTGTCTTCCTCTCAGCAGATTGTCTGGCACTCTCCCATTCCCCCAGAATTGTCCGCCAAACTGATCTAACGCTGCCCCGGCAGCTCATGGAGTACGAGCCAATGCCACACGAAGGCAGCCTTCTGCAAACCGCGGTGATCTTCCTGCTCGCCGCTGTCCTCGCCGTCCCCCTGGCCAAGCGCCTGCACCTGGGGGCCGTGCTCGGTTACCTGCTCGCCGGCGTGATCATTGGCCCGCAGGCGCTGGGCCTGATCCGCGATACCGAAAGCGTGGCGCACATTTCCGAGCTGGGCGTGGTCCTGCTGCTGTTCATCATCGGCCTCGAGCTGTCGCCCAAGCGCCTGTGGCTGATGCGCAAGTCCGTATTCGGCGTCGGCACCGCCCAGGTGCTGCTCACCGGTGCGCTGATCGGCGCCATCGCCCTGTTCGGCTTCAGCCAGACGCTACCGGCGGCCATCGTGCTCGGTCTGGGCCTGGCGCTGTCGTCCACCGCCCTTGGCCTGCAGAGCCTGGCCGAAAGCAAGCAGCTCAACGCCCCGCACGGCCGCCTGGCGTTCGCCATCCTGCTGTTCCAGGACATCGCCGCCATCCCACTGATCGCATTGGTTCCGCTGCTGGCCGCCAGTGGCCCGGACACCAGCCACGGCGACAGCCTGGAGCATGGCCTGAAGGTGTTCGCCAGCATCGCGGTGGTCATCGTCGGTGGCCGCTACCTGCTGCGCCCGGTGTTCCGCACCGTGGCCCGCACCGGCCTGCCGGAAGTGTCCACCGCCACCGCGCTGCTGGTTGTGATCGGCACTGCCTGGCTGATGGAAGAAGCCGGCATTTCCATGGCCCTGGGTGCCTTCCTCGCCGGCCTGCTGCTGGCCGACTCGGAATACCGCCACGAGCTGGAATCGCAGATCGAACCGTTCAAGGGCCTGCTGCTGGGGCTGTTCTTCATCAGCGTCGGCATGGGCGCCAACCTGCGCCTGCTGCTGGAAATGCCTTTGGTGGTGCTGGGCCTGACCCTGCTGCTGGTGGCCGTTAAGCTGGTACTGCTGATCGGCGTCGGCCGCCTGGCCGGTGGCCTGAACAGCGCCAGCGCCCTGCGCCTGGGCATGGTGCTGGCTGCCGGTGGCGAATTTGCCTTCGTGGTGTTCAAGCTGGGCAAGGACCAAGGCCTGTTCGACACCCAGACCTACGACCTGCTGCTGATGACCATCACCCTGTCGATGGCCATTACCCCGCTGCTGATGATTGGCTGCGCCCACGCCCTCAAGCGCCCGCAACCGGCGCGTGAGGTGCCGGAGCATTACAAGCAGATCCAGGCTGACACGCCACGGGTGGTGATCGTCGGCATGGGCCGCATGGGCCAGATCGTCGCGCGCATCCTGCGGGCACAGAAAGTTCCGTTCATTGCCCTGGAAACCTCGGTGGACACCATCGAGATGACCCGTATGTTCGAACAGGTACCCGTGTTCTACGGCGACCCGCTGCGCCCCGAGGTGCTGCATGCCGCCAAGGTGGGCGAGGCGGAATACTTCATCATCACCATCGATGACCCGGAAGCTGCCATTCACACGGCGGAACGGGTGAAACGCCTGTACCCGCACCTGAAAGTGCTGGCCCGCGCGCGTAACCGCCAGCATGTGCACAAGTTGGCGGATGTCGGCGCCGAGCCGATTCGCGAGACGTTCTACTCCAGCCTGGAGATGACCCGCCGGGCATTGGTGGGGTTGGGGTTGAGCGAGGCGCAGGCGGCGGACCGGATTGCGCGGTTTACCCAGCATGACGAAGAGGTGCTGGTGGCCCAGGGGCAAGTGCGTGATGACCGGGCCAAGGTGATGCAGACGGCCAAGGAGGCCCGGGCGGAGTTGGAGCGGTTGTTTGATTCGGATGCGGATTGAGGGTTGGCGCATCGATTCAGGAAGAGGGCTCAGGCCCTCTTTTGTATTTTTGGCTTGAGATTGTCTGGGTCCGCTGCGCGGCCCCAGTGCACAAAAATATCAGCAGCATCCTACTTCGTTGCGAGCCATTTCCTACTCAGCCATACCATCTGACGAATTATCCTACGCACCGTGTCGAAGCCCGTCTGATTGTCCGGGGAAAGCCTGCTCTCTAGGCTTGCCGGGTCGCTGTCGGTTCAGCGATCGGGTGTGGAAACCCGGCAGGTAAATCGGAATAGCTGTTGTCATGGCAGCTGCGCGCGGGAGGCCGAATGGCCTGCCGGGGTTCCGATAGCCTGGCTTTCCACCCCGCGTGCAGCCGCCACCCTTCGCGTGGAAACGGATGGTGCCGGCCAACCTCTATCGGAGTTTGGCTATGAAAAAAATTGTCCCCAATCCACCTCTTCCCGACACCAAAGAGCGCGCTTTCAGCCGCTGCGATGCCGGCCATCCACCTTTGTTCACAGTAAACCCGGGCGTCTCTGCCCACGACGCCCTGGTGCATGTCGCCCAGTACCTGCGCGGCGCCTACGACTGTGGCTACAAAGCCCTGGAACACCTGGATGAAACCGGCAAGAGCCTGTTCTGGAGCAACCTGAATGCGCTCGAAATGGCAGAAGGGTTGGTTGAGGCATTGCTGGATGGGATTGAGTCGCAGCCCATGAATTGATGTTGTCCTTGCTGGCCTCTTCGCGGGTGAACCCGCTCCCACAAGGATCACCACAGGCGCTGAAACTGTGCAGTCCCTGTGGGAGCGGGTTTACCCGCGAAAGGGCCAGCGCAGCAAACAAAAAAGGCCAGCTCCCTACAGAGGGAGCCGGCCTTTTTGCATTCAACTAACGGGCTGTTACTTACCCGCAGTCAACGCGTTGTAGCTGGTAATCAGGTTGCGATAATCCGGAATGTGGTTGGAGCACAGCGCCGCCAGCCCTTCGATGTCGTTGCGCCAGTCGCGGTGCAGCTCACAGGCCACGCCGAACCAGGTCATCATTTGCGCGCCGGCGCGGCTCATGCGGTCATGGGCAGCATCGCGGGTCATTTCGTTGAAGGTGCCGGAAGCATCGGTCACCACGAACACTTCGAACTCCTCTTCCAGGGCCGACAGCGCCGGGAACGCTACACAGACCTCAGTCACCACGCCGGCAATGATCAGCTGTTTCTTGCCAGTGGCCTTCACCGCCTTGACGAAGTCTTCGTTGTCCCAGGCGTTGATCTGGCCTGGGCGGGCGATGTACGGGGCGTCCGGGAACAGGGCTTTCAGCTCTGGTACCAGCGGGCCGTTGGGGCCTTGCTCGAAGCTGGTGGTGAGGATGGTCGGCAGGTTGAAGAACTTGGCCAGGTCGGCCAGGGCCAGCACATTGTTCTTGAACTTGTCCGGCTCGATGTCACGGACCAGGGACAGCAGGCCAGCCTGGTGGTCGACCAGCAGGACAGCAGCGTCGTCTTTGTTCAGGCGGTTGTAGGTGAATTTACTCATGGTCTGTGCTCCTGAGGGTTATGAATTTTTCAGCATTCGGGGGTGTTTCGCGTTGATGGGCACAGATTAAAATCATCACCTTTGTGGCGGTAGATAGCAGAATTTGGCTTTAGCGTTCCGTTTTATGAACGATGGATTTGTAGGGGCTGTGCCGGCCTCTTCGCAGGTAAAACCGCTCCCACAGGGATAGCGCAGGGCTTGAGCCCTGTGCATTACCTGTAGGAGCGGGTTTACCCGCGAAAGGGCCGGCACAGGCAACCAAACACCCGGAGACCGATCATTGGAAGACCTCAACTCCCTCTACTACTTCACCCAGGTAGTCGAGCACGGCGGCTTCGCCCCGGCTGGCCGGGCGCTGGACATGCCCAAGTCGAAGCTAAGCCGACGCATCGCCGATCTCGAAGACCGCCTGGGCGTGCGTCTGCTGCACCGCACCAGCCGCCATTGTTCGCTCACCGAGATCGGCCAGGCCTACTACAACCGCTGCCTGGCCATGCGCGTGGAGGCCGAGGGCGCGGCGGAGATCATCGAGCGCAACCGCAGCGAACCGCGCGGCCTGGTGCGTATCAGTTGCCCGACCACCCTGCTCAATTCCTGGGTCGGGCCGATGCTTACCCGCTACATGCTCAAGTACCCGCAGGTGGAGCTGTTCATCGAGAGCACCAACCGCCGCGTCGACCTGCTGCACGAGGGTTTCGACATCGCCCTGCGGGTGCGCTTTCCGCCGCTGGAGAACACCGACATGGTGATGAAGGTACTGAGCAACAGCACCCAGTGCCTGGTCGGCCAGCCGCAGTACCTGGAGCAGTTGCCCAAGGGCTTCGACCCGCAGTTGCTCGGCACGCTGCCGAGCCTGCATTGGGGCAGCGCCCAGCGTGAGTACCAGTGGGAGATTCTATGGTTTTAGGGAAGTTTTTTAAGCGGCTTTTGACCGATACTCATCTCCGCTTTTCAGTAGGGCAAATACTACTCGCGCCAATTTGCGTGCGAGCATGACAAGCGATGCTGTCGTGCTAAAACCACGTGCCAGGCGCTCTTCGTAGTACGATTTCCATACTGCCGTGCGGCATGCCGACATGGCTGCGTTGTGAAGGAGGCGTCGAGCTTCGGGGTCTCCTCGCTTCGTGAGCTTGGATTGCCCTTTTTTCTGCCCCGACTGCGCAATCCTCAGATCCATACCCAAAAAGGCGATAAACGCATCACCCCCGCTGAAGTTGCCACGCTGAAACGTCGCAGTCAGGCGTGCAGCCGTTAGAAAACCAATCCCCTCGACCTTCATGCAGCGCTTTACCTGAGGCATCAGTCCGGCCTTTTCCAGCAGACCCTTGATCATCTTCTCCACCAGCAGCTCAAGCCGCTGCATCGCACGCAGATGTGTCTTGAAGGCGGCTCTAAGTAGCGGTTCATTAGCCCATCCCTGAGACAGGCTGGTTCGTGCCTGGACCAGTCCCGCACGTCGCCGAAACAGGCTCAGAAGTTGTCGATAGATAGCCGGTGGCGGCGCCCAAGGCGTAAGGTCCTGTCCTTCGTTCTTCAGATAGCGGGCCAACAGCTGGGCATCAATTGCATCTGTCTTAGCGCGTACGTTGACGCCTTTGCGGTAATGGCTCAGGGCGTAACCATCTACCACGTAGATCGTATGCCCAAACTCAAAGGCCAGATCCGTAAACAGAACGTGATAAATGTTGGTCGCCTCGATGGCCACGGACATCGCACCCGAGAGGCCTTTGAGCCATTTCTTAATAGCTGCTTTGGTATTGGGGATTGCTATGAGCTCTGCTGATTCATCGTCCCAGATGACCAGTTCCGCTTTGGCCACATCCACGCCAATCAGCCGCTTTGAATCAGCAACCACCATTGCCATGAGCAACTCTCCTCGATAGTGTTGAAGCACTTGAAGGGTCACCCAGAGGCGCTGGCTTGTGTCTTTCGTCGGTCTGAGCCCGGAAGCATTCTTTATCGGCGCTTGGGTGAAAAGGGAGGAGGGGCGAGATCTCCCACGGTCTGTACTGCGCTAACAGTCAGAAGCTGGCTTTGTCCCTCCTCCTCCCTTCAAGTCTAACCATACAAGCTGTTCCTGGGTGAGGACAGCAGCCGCAGCATCGTCATCCCGCACACACCGCGCATGGTGACGGACGACCTGTTCGCCCTGCGCCATTTCGTGGTGGCCGGGGTGGGTATCGCTCACCTGCCGCGGGTGGCGGTGCGCGAAGACCTGGCGGCGGGGCGGCTGGTGGAGTTGTTGCCGGACTGGCACCCGCGTTGCGGCATCGTGCATGCGATCTTCCCGTCGCGGCGGGGGTTGCTGCCATCGGTGCGGGCGCTGATCGATCATCTGGCCGAAGAATTCGCCATCAGCGACATGGCTTGAGCCGGTTGCCGCCTGTGCCGGCCTCTTCGCGGGTAAACCCGCTCCCACAGGGTCACCACTAGCCTCAAGGTTTGTGCAGTATCTGTAGGAGCGGGTTCACCCGCGAAGAGGCCGGCACAGGCAAGAACAGCCAGAGCACACACATACAAGACCCCTGGCCTATCCTTCCTCCACAGTCCCGGATCATACCTCCCGGAGCCCCCATGATCCGCGCCACCCACGGACCAGGCTGCGCCCTGCTCGCCACCCTCGCCCTGTGCCCGGTGCTCAGCCAGGCCGAAGAGCCCGGCTGGTCGCTGCTCAGCCGCAACTACTTCCTGCACAGCGACTTCCGCTCGCCCTCCGGCAGTGGCCAGAACTACCGCCAGGAATGGGCCCAGGGCTTCATTGGCGAAATCCGCTCCGGCTTCACCGAGGGCACGCTCGGCGTCGGTATCGATGCCCATGGCTTTCTCGGCCTCAAGCTGGACGGCGGCCGCGGCCATGCCGGCACCGGCCTGCTGCCGCGCGACAGCGATGGCCGCGCCGAGTCCGACTACTCCAGCGCCGGCGCCGCGCTCAAGCTGCGCCTGGGCAACACCCAACTGCACTACGGCGAAATGACCGTGGAAACCCCGGTGTTCGACACCAGCGACAAACGCCTGCACCCGGAGTACGCCACCGGCTGGTTCCTGGACAACACCGACCTGCCCGACTGGCGCCTGCAGGCCGGGCACTTCACCGCCTTCAACAACCAGGGCAACAGCTCCAGCCATGATGACTTCAGCGGCTACGGCGCCACCACCGACAACCGTGCCATCAGCCTGGCCGGTGCCGCGTTCGCACCCGACGGGCCATTCGGCGGCGCACTGTACGCAGGCCAGTTGGAGGACACCTGGCGCCAGGCCTACCTCAACCTGAACCTGGCCGAGGGTAACTGGCGCCTGGACGGCAACCTGTACAAGACCCGCGACACCGGCAATGCCAGTGCCGGGGCAATCGACACCCTCGCCTACAGCCTGCTGGCCAGGTACAGCTTCGGCGCCCAGGCGCTGAGCCTGGCCTACCAGAAGGTCGAGGGCGATACCCCGTTCGACTTCGTCGGCGGCGACTCCATCTACCTGGCCAACTCGATCAAGTACGCCGACTTCAACGGCCCCGGCGAGCGCTCATGGCAACTGCGCTACGACCTCAACTTCGCCACCCTCGGCGCCCCCGGCCTGAGCCTGATGGGCCGCTACGTCAGCGGCCGTGGCATCGACGTTAGCCATGCCCCGGCAGGCGGCGCCTATGCGGGCCAGTACGGCGACGGCGGCAAGCACTGGGAGCGCGACATCGACCTGAAATACGTGGTGCAGTCGGGCGCCGCCAAGGACCTGAGCCTGTCGTTTTCCCACGTCAGCCACCGCGCCAACCAGGCCCAGGCTGGCGATGACATCGACCGGATCTACCTGATCATCGAATACCCACTCAAAGGCAGCTTCTGACATGAGCACGTCCCCTTCAGGCGCCTGGAGCCCATTGCGCAACGCCACCTTCCGCATGCTGTGGATCGCCACCATCGCTTCCAACATCGGCACCTGGATGCATGAGGTGGGCGCCGGCTGGCTGATGACCACGCTGTCGGCCAGCCCGTTGCACGTGGCCCTGATCCAGGTAGCCGGCTCGCTACCAATGTTCTTCCTTGCCCTGCCGGCCGGCGCGGCGGCTGATATCGTCGACAAGCGCCGATACCTGTTGCTGGTGCAACTGTGGATGTCTTCGGTGGCCGTGGTGCTGGCGGCCCTGACCCTGCTCGGGGTGATGAACGTCACCCTGCTGCTGGTGCTTACCCTGGCGTTGGGCATCGGCACGGCACTGATGATGCCGGCCTGGAGTGCGCTGACACCGGAGCTGGTAGGCAAGGACGACCTGGCCAACGCGGTGGCGCTTTCCAGTGTCGGTATCAATGTGTCGCGCGCCATCGGCCCGGCTTTGGCGGGCGTGGTGGTGAGCATGGTCGGCCCGTGGCTGACCTTCGCCCTGAATGCCATCTCGTTCGCCGGGGTGATCCTGGTGCTGTTCCTGTGGAAGCGCGAGGTGAAGGAGCCGCTGCTGCCGGCCGAGCGCTTCGTCGGCGCCATGCGCACCGGGCTGCGTTTCGCGCGCAGTGCCAAGCCCTTGCAGGCGGTGATATTGCGCGCCTTGGCATTCTTTTTCTGCGCCAGCGCCGGCACCTCGCTGCTGCCGTTGATCGTGCGTGGCGAGATGCAAGGTACCGCCGCCGATTTCGGCCTGCTGCTGGCGGCCATCGGCATCGGCGCGGTGGCCGGCGCCACCTTGCTGCCACGCCTGCGCGAACGCATCAGCCGCGACCGCCTGGTGCTGCTGGCCAGCCTGGTGTATGCCCTGTTCCTGCTAGCCCTGGCGCTGGTGCGCAACTTCTATGTGCTGCTGCCGGCAATGCTGCTCAGCGGCGCGGCGTGGATTGCCGTGCTGTCCAACCTGCAGGTGGCGGCGCAGACCTCGGTACCGGCCTGGGTACGGGCGCGGGCGCTGTCGGTGTACATCCTGATCTTCTTTGGTGCCATGGCCAGTGGCGGGTTGCTGTGGGGCACGCTGGCCAGCCATGCAACCATCACCTTGAGCCTGCTGCTGGCCGCAGCTGGCCTGGCACTGGGCACGCTGCTGACCTGCAAGGTGACGCTGCCGGAAACCGCAGCCGAGGAGCTGACGCCGTCACTGCATTGGCCGTTGCCGCTGCTGAGCGACGACATGGACAAGGAAAGCGGGCCGGTGATGGTTACCGTGGAATACCACATCGACCCGGCCAAGGCCGAGGCGTTCCAGCAGGCAGCGCGGGAGCTGGAGGCGATGCGCAAGCGCAATGGCGCGTTGTCGTGGGGGTTGATGCGCGACAGCGCGGACCCGGCGTTGTGGCTGGAGTTCTTCTTCGAGGAATCGTGGCTGGAGCATTTGAGGCATCACCACCGGGTAACCCGGGGTGAGCTGAAGATCGAGGCCAGGGTGCGGATGCTGCAGACCGATGGTGTGGAAGTGAAGATTCGGCATCTGTTGGCTGGAGCTGAGCACAAGACTCACCATTGATGTCTGCTGTGGCCTCTTCGCGGGTAAACCCGCTCCCACAGGGACAACACAGGCCTGAAGGGCGCTGCCGTACCTGTGGGAGATTCTATGGTTTTCAGCAAGCCAGTTTCGCGCCTTTAGTGACGTATTCGTCCTGATTTTTCATCAGGGCGAATGCCACCCGCGCGAGCTTTCTTGCCAGGATTACCAACGCTTGGGTTGTTGCTTTACCACTGCTCCGATGCTGTTCGTAAAGCCCTTTCCAGGCTGCCGATCTGCTGGCCGCCATCGCAGCGTTGTGCAATAAGCGACGAATTTCTGAACAACCTCGCTTGGTGAGGCGACGTCGCCCATTCTTCTGTCCGGAATCACTGACTCGTAAATCCATTCCTAGGAATGCAATGTACGAGTCACTGCTTTTGAACTCGCCCCTTGTAAAAGCCATCACCAATGCTGCGGCGGTGAGAAAACCAATGCCCTCTACTGCCTGGCAGCGAGCGACTTGTTCCTGCAGCCCAGCGTCTCGCAGTACTTCTTTAATCTTCTTTTGAATCAACTGATCCAGCCGATCTATCGACTTCACAAAAGTTTCGAAGGCGGCTTTCAAAAGGCTTTCGTTAGCCCAGCTCTGAGTCATTGCAGTACGAGCAGTCACCAAGGCGGCTCTGCGTCGCAAGAGGCTCTGAAGCTTGCCGTAGACAGCGGGAGGCGGGCTCCAAGGGCGAAGGTCCTCGCCTTCATTTTTTAAAAAACGGGACAGCAACCGAGCATCGGAGGGGTCGGTTTTAACCCGTCCCCCAACACTCTTCCGGTAGTTGCTCAATTGAAAACCATCGATGACATAGACCTCGAAGCCTAGGCTGTGGGCCAATTCAACCAGGTCCAAGTGATAGACGTTGGTCGCCTCAACAGCGATAGCGGTGTTGAGGGGTTGTTGCTTGAGCCACCTTCTGATCTCGAGTTTGGAGTTTTTGAGCCTGATGATCTCGTCGCGATCATCGTGGTGGATAACCAGCTCAGCTTTCGCGACATCCGCACCCACGATCAACTTACCTACCTGCATTGCCATGGGCCGCTCCTCACGTTATGGTTTTTCGGCTTGAAGGGGTTTCACCAAGAGGCGCTGGCTTGTTTCTATCGTCGCTTGCAAACGATGCATTCTTTATCGGCGCTTTGGTGGAAGGGGTGGGGCGATGTCTCCCACGGTCTGTACTGCTGTGAACAGTCAGAATCGGGCATTTAGTCCCACCACCCCTTCAAGTCTAACCATACAAGCGGGTTTACCCGCGAAGAGGCCAGCACTGAAGGAACAAAAAAGGGGGCCAATAACTGGCCCCCTTTTTCACATCAGCTCAGCTTAGAAAGCAAAGCACGAACAACCCAGCGCCCCCCAGAAGCCCTGGAAGTCATTCACCGGCACATTCGAATGCCGTGCCTTCTCATGGCTGTGCGCATGCACCCCGCAAGGCCCGACACACTGGTGCGCCACCGCTGCCAGCGACGGCGTGCCCACGCGCCAGTGGCCCGGCACCTTGGTCACCGGCGACCACTCCGGCAGCACCGGCACCTGGGGCGGGCCGAGCTTGTCGAATTCCGCCGCGCCATACACCACCTTGCCATCGACCACGGTCAGCACCGACTCGATGCCTTTGATCGCCTCTTCATCGACACTGAAGAAGTCCAGCGACAGCGCCGCCAGGTCAGCCAGCTGGCCCACCTTGATCTGGCCTTTCTTGCCCTGCTCGCTGGAGAACCAGGCGCTGCCCTGGGTGAACAGCTGCAGCGCGGTGTCACGGCTGAGGCCTTCCGGGTACAGCTCCATGCCACCGACGGTCTTGCCGCTGACCAGCCAGTACAGCGAGGTCCACGGGTTGTAGCTGGACACGCGGGTGGCGTCGGTACCGGCGCCCACCGGCACGCCCATGTCGAGCATGCGCTTGATCGGCGGGGTCTGCTCGGCAGCCTTGGCGCCGTAGCGGTCAACGAAATACTCACCCTGGAAGGCCATGCGGTCCTGGATCGCGATACCGCCGCCCAGCGCACGCACACGCTCGATGTTCTGCGGGGTGATGGTTTCGGCGTGGTCGAAGAACCATGGCAGGCCATTGAACGGGATGTCGCGGTTGACCTTCTCGAACACGTCGAGCATGCGCGTGATCGATTCGTTGTAGGTGGCATGCAGGCGGAACGGCCAGCGCTGCTCGACCAGGTGGCGCACCACCGGCTCCAGCTCTTGTTCCATGGTTTGCGGCAGGTCCGGGCGCGGTTCGAGGAAGTCCTCGAAGTCGGCGGCGGAGAACACCAGCATTTCGCCGGCGCCATTGTGGCGCAGGAAGTCGGTACCGCTGTGCAGCTTCACGCTGGAGGTCCACTTGCGGAAGTCGTCCAGCTCTTCCTTGGGCTTCTGGGTGAACAGGTTGTAGGCAATGCGCACGGTCAGCTGGTTGTTGTCGGCCAGCTCCTGGATCACCTGATAGTCGTCCGGGTAGTTCTGGTAGCCACCACCGGCATCGATGGCACTGGTCAGGCCCAGGCGGTTGAGCTCGCGCATGAACTGGCGGGTGGAGTTGACCTGGTATTCCAGCGGCAGCTTCGGCCCCTTGGCCAAGGTGGCGTAGAGGATCATCGCGTTGGGGCGGGCGATGAGCATGCCGGTCGGGTTGCCGAACTTGTCACGCTGGATCTCGCCGCCCGGCGGGTTGGGCGTGTCCTTGGTGTAGCCGACTGCCTTGAGCGCGGCGCGGTTGAGCAGTGCGCGGTCATACAGGTGCAGCAGGAATACCGGGGTGTCAGGTGCGGCCTGGTTGATTTCCTCCAGGGTGGGCATGCGTTTTTCGGCGAACTGGAACTCGTTCCAGCCACCGACCACGCGCACCCACTGCGGGGTGGGCGTGCGCGCGGCCTGGTCCTTGAGCATGCGCAGGGCATCGGCCACCGAAGGCACGCCTTCCCAGCGCAGCTCCAGGTTGTAGTTCAGGCCACCACGGATCAGGTGCAGGTGCGAGTCGTTCAGGCCAGGGATGACCGTGCGCTGCTTGAGGTCGATGATCTGCGTGGTGGCGCCCTTGTGGGCCATGGCTTCGGCGTCGTTGCCCACGGCGATGAAACGGCCATCCTTGATGGCGACGGCGGTCGCGGTGGGCTTTTCACGATCAACGGTGTGCAGTTTGCCGTTGAACAGAATCAGATCGGCGGTCATGGAACCTCCTTGGGTGGATGCGTGAGCGGAACCGGCGGAACCGGTAAAAGGCAATGCGGACCAGAGCGCGCCAGCGGCACCGAGCACGGTACTGGTGGCGAGGAACTGGCGACGGGTCTTGTCGTTGCGGTCCTGGGACATGGGGTTCTCCGTCTGGTGCGGCAGCGGGCAGGCGCAACTGCGGAGCATGCCGGTTGGTGTAGGGACAAGGCTTGGATGGATGTGCGGTGGGTTGTTGAAGGTTAGCCTTGTTCAGCATTTGCGCTGCCTGGGCTGGCCTCTTCGCGGGTGAACCCGCTCCCACAGGGACATCACCGGCCTTGAAGACTGTGGTGTCCCTTGTGGCAGCGGGTTTACCCGCGAATGCCCCAGCACAGTTACTTCTGAAGGAACGCCAGCAAGTCTTGATTGAGTTGCTGTGCATGAGTCACCGCAAACCCGTGCGGCGCCCCCGCGTACACCTTCAGCTCAGCCCCACGAATCAGCTCCGCCGCCCGCTTGCCGGTGCTCTCGAACGGCACGATCTGGTCGTCGTCACCGTGGATCACCAGGGTTGGCACATCGATCTTGGCCATATCCGGGCGGAAGTCGGTTTCGGAGAACGCGGTCACGCAATCCAAGGTGCCCTTGATCGATGCCATCAGCGCAATGTTCAAGGTCTGGGTCTGCACACCCTGGGACACCTGCTGCCCATGGTTGATGCCATAGAACGGCGTGGCGAAATCGGCGATGAACTGCGCCCGGTCGGCACGCAGGCCGGTGCAGATACCCTCGAACACCGATAGGTCGACCCCTTCAGGGTTGTCGTCACGCTTGCCGAACACCGGCGTCACCGCGCCAAGCAGCACCAGCCCGGCCACACGCTCGCTGCCGTGGCGGGCGATGTAGCGGCTGACGTCACCGCCACCCATCGAGAAGCCCACCAAGGTCACATCGCGCAGGTCGAGGTGTTCGATCAGCTGGGCGATGTCATCGGCGAAGGTGTCGTAGTCGTAGCCGCTCCACGGCTGGCTCGAACGGCCGAAACCACGGCGGTCGAAAGCGATGGCGCGGTAGCCGCGGCTGGCCAGGTATTCCATCTGCGAATCCCACATGTCGGCATCCAGTGGCCAGCCGTGGCTGAACAGCACAGGCTTGCCGCTGCCCCAGTCCTTGAAGTAGATCGAAGTACCATCGCGGGTAACGAACGTGCTCATGTCGGTATCTCCTTGAAAATGTCGAGGTAAAGGCCTGGCTCAGCCACGCAGCCAGTTGGCGCAGCGGCGGGTTACCCAAGGCATGATGTAGAACACCACGGGCAGGATGACGAACAGGTTGACGATCAGGTTGCCGATGATCGCGCCCCCCAGCTGCGGGAAGCGTGCGAACAGCGGCGCCAGCAGTTGTGGAATGATCATGGTCATCGGGCAGATCACCAGGTAGGTCAGCAGGGCCTGCTTCCAGCGCGGCGGTTGTGCCGGCGTAGCGCCCTTCGAACTGGCGATTACCTTGTGTTGCAGGCATACGGTCACTACGTCGTGGTTGTCTTGGGGTGCGGTGTTCATCGGCGTTCCTTGGGATGAGCTTGCCCGCATCCACTGTGCAACGGCGGACGGGCGCTGGATTGGACAGGTGTGCTGCCTTGGCGGGCACCGGCTGGCGGTGCCCGCACATCTGGCTTACTTGCTGGCGTTGAAAGCGTTGTAGCTGGTGATCAGGTTGCGGTAGTCCGGGATGTGGTTGGAGCACAGCGCGGCCAGCCCTTCGATGTCGTTGCGCCAGTCGCGGTGCAGCTCACAGGCCACGCCGAACCAGGTCATCAGTTGTGCACCGGCCTGGCTCATACGGTCGTGGGCGGCGTCGCGGGTCATCGCGTTGAAGGTGCCGGAGGCATCAGTGACCACGAACACTTCGAACTCTTCCTCCAGGGCCGACAGCGCCGGGAAGGCTACGCACACTTCAGTCACCACGCCGGCGATGATCAGTTGCTTCTTGCCGGTGGCCTTCACCGCCTTGACGAAGTCCTCGTTGTCCCAGGCGTTGATCTGGCCTGGGCGGGCGATGTAGGGGGCGTCCGGGAACAGGGCTTTCAGCTCTGGTACCAGCGGGCCGTTGGGGCCTTGTTCGAAGCTGGTGGTGAGGATGGTCGGCAGGTTGAAGAACTTGGCCAGGTCGGCCAGGGCCAATACGTTGTTCTTGAACGCGTCCGGCTCGATGTCGCGGACCAGGGACAGCAGGCCAGCCTGGTGGTCGACCAGCAGGACAGCAGCGTCGTCTTTGTTCAGGCGGTTGTATTTGAAGTTGGTCATGGTCGTTGCTCCTAAGGGTTTTGATCTTTTCAGTAAGTTGGGTGTTTCGCGTTGATGGGGGAAGATTAAAACCATGACCTTTTGGGCGGTAGATAGCGATTTTTGGCTCTAGCGTTCTGTTTTATGAACGATGGTTTTGTATGGGCTCGACCGGCCCTTTCGCGGCTAAAGCCGCTCCTACAGGTACTGCGCACGATTCAGATCCAGCGCAATCCCTGTGGGAGCGGCTTTAGCCGCGAAGAGGCCGGCACAGGCCCCATTGCCTGCCCGTCCAACCTGCTCTATTACTACCCACAACCCTCCCCTCACCCGAGACCACCATGCTGGCGTTCATCCAGTCATACCCGTTGTTGCTCGGCACCGCCCTGGTCCTGCTCGACCTCGTGCTCTGGCAACTGATTCCTCTCCAGCAACGCGCCTGGCGTATCGGCACGCGGTTGGTGCTGTTCCTGCTGTTCAGCTCGGTACTGGTGGCTGCCGGCATGAGCCCGATGCAACCACCCCCCTGGCCCGATGATGTCTCGCGCAACCTGATCGCCACGGTACTGGCGATCGGCTGGTGGCTGTTCGGCGCACGCACGGTGACGGTGGTGTTCGGCCTGTTGCTGGGTGCCCGTGGCAGCCATGGCGGGCGTTTGCTGCAGGATGTGCTGGGGGCGCTGATCTTCCTGGCTGCGGTGGTCGCCGCCGCAGGTTATGTGTTGCAGTTGCCGGTGAAGGGCCTGCTGGCTACATCGGGGGTAATGGCCATCGTCATCGGCCTGGCGCTGCAGAGCACATTGGCCGACGTGTTCAGTGGCATCATCCTGAACACCACGCGGCCGTATCAGATTGGCGACTCGATCTCCATCGATAACACCGAAGGCAAGGTGCTGGAAATCGACTGGCGTGCCACCCGCCTGCTCACCAGCACCGGCAGCCTGGCGGTGATCCCCAACTCGGTGGCGGCCAAGGCCCGGCTGCTCAACCACAGCCGCCCGGCCGATGTGCACGGGGTGTCGGTCAGCGTGGTGGTACCGGCCAAGGTGCGGCCCAAACGGGTGTTCGATGCTCTGGAAAAAGCCTTGCAAGGCGTCAGTGCCATCCTGGCTACACCAAGACCAAAGGTGACGGTGAAAGCCTCGACGCTGGAATCAGTGGAGTACGAAGCCAGCGGCTTCGTGGCCGACGCGGGCGCCAAGGGCGACGCGCGCAATCAGCTGTTCGACCTGGCCCACCGGCACCTGGAGGCCAGCGGGGTAATGTGGAACACCGACCTGGCCATGCCACCACGCAGCCGCCAGCGCGAGGTGCTGGACGAGGTGCGGGTGTTCCGCTCGCTGAGTGCGGAAGAGCGCGATGCGCTTAGCCAGCGCATGACGGCGGTGGAATACCTGGCCGACCAGGTAATCCTGGGCGTGGGCGAGCATTCCGATCATTTGCTGGTGATTGGCAGCGGGGTGGTTTCGGCGTCGATCCGCGATGGCGACAAGCTGGTCGAGGCCGGGCGCATGGGGCCGGGCGAGGTGCTGGGGATCGAAGGAATCATCGACGAAGAGGACTCGCTGGCCGAGTTCCGCACGCTGACCGGTTGCGTGCTGTATCGGATCGACAAGGAACAGGTGAAGAGCTGCCTGGTGCAACGCGGCGATGTGCAAACGGCGTTGAGCAAGTTGCAGCGGTTTCGGCGGCAGAGCCGGGAGTCGTTGTTGCTGCAGAAGCCGGTTTCGATCAAGAAGGGCGGTTTTCTCAGCTGGTTGCACAAGTAAGCCTGTGCCGGCCTCTTCGCGGGTCAACCCGCTCCCACAGAGACCGCGCAAAATCTGAACGCTGCGCAGTACCTGTGGGAGCGGGTTTACCCGCGAAGAGGCCAGTATTTACAACACAACCCTTAGGCATTGCCCCGCGTGGTACAGCGAGAACCCGGACTCGTAGAACGCAGTCCGCAACGAGGGCGCACTCACGCCCTTCATCGGCGAGAACGGAATCGGCAGGCTGCCCGCCTCCCCCTTCAGCAGGAACTCGGCGAACGCCCGGCCGATCACGGTCCCGGTGGTATTGCCGCGCCCGTTGTACCCGGTCACCGCCACCAGCCCCGGCGCCGGTTCGAACAGGCGCATCAGGTGGTCTGGGGTGAAGTCGATGCAACCGGTCCAGTGCATTTCCCACTCGACCTTGCCCAGCTCCGGGTAATAGTGGCTCTGGATGCGGTCAGCCCAGCTGCGCACGAACCACGCCGGCTTGTTGTCGACCCGGCCCAGGCTGCCGAGCAGCAGGCGGCCCTGGTCGTCGCGACGGATGCTGCTGAGCACGGTGCGGGTGTCCCATGAGCCTTGGCCATGTGGCAACACCTTGTCGGCTGCAGCACCCTGCAACGGCTTGGATGCCACCTGGTAGTAGTAGCCACGGAAGAACTGCTTCTGCAGGTTGCTCCAGTCGCCTTCGGTGTAGGCGCCGGTGGAAACCACCACCTTGTCGGCGCGCACCGAACCACGTGCGGTCTTTACCCGCCAGGCATCGCCGTCACGCTCCAGGCCTTCGACCGAAGACTGCTGGAACAGCTTGCCACCCAGGCGTGCCACCGCTGCGGCCAGGCCCTGGGTGTAGCCCATGGGGTTGATGGTGCCGGCGCGGCGGTCGAGCAGCGCGGCGGAAATCTTGTCGGTGCCGCAGTATTCCTGGCATTGGGCGCCGGTCAGCAGCTCCACATCGGCACCACGGCGGCGCCATTGCTCGTGGCGGGCCTCCAGGTCGGCGATACCGGTGGCGTTGTGCGCCATGTGCAGCGTGCCTTTGTGCTGGGCCTGGCAGTCGATGCCAAGGCGTTCGATCATGGCGAACACTTCGGCCGGGGCTTCGCCGAGCACCTTGTTCAGGCGGCTGCCCTGCTGCAGGCCGAGGGTGGCCTCGACATCGTCGGGGCGGATCCAGGTGCCGGCGTTGACCAGGCCGACGTTGCGCCCGGAGCCACCGTGACCGATCTTCCAGGCCTCCAGCAGGATCACCGACTTGCCCTGTTCGAGCAGGTGAATGGCCGCCGACAGGCCGGTAATGCCGCCACCGATCACACAGACATCGGCCTTGTGCTCACCGGCCAGGGCCTGGGCGGCGACGGTCGGTTTGCTGACGAATTCCCACAAGCATTCTTGACGCAGTTCGGACATGGCCCGGCTCCAGCAATTTGTTCTTGTTTGGGGCCGTTGTGCGGCCCATTCGCGGGTAAACCCGCTCCCACAGGTGCATCACAGGTTTCAAGAACTGTGTTGTACCTGTGGGAGCGGGTTTACCCGCGAACCGGGGGCCAGGCCCCCGGCCATGCAGCATCAGCCGATCAGTCGAACACGATACCCTGCGCCAGCGGCAGTTCGCGCGAGTAGTTCACGGTGTTGGTCTGGCGACGCATGTAGCCTTTCCAGGCGTCCGAACCGGACTCACGGCCACCACCAGTCTCCTTCTCGCCACCGAACGCACCGCCGATCTCGGCGCCGCTGGTACCGATGTTGACATTGGCGATGCCGCAGTCGCTGCCCGAGGCGCTCTGGAAGCGTTCGGCCTCACGGATGTCGGTGGTGAAGATGCACGACGACAGGCCTTGTGGCACTTCGTTGTTCAAGCGCAGGGCCTCTTCGAAGTCGTCGTAGGCCAGCACGTACAGGATCGGGGCGAAGGTTTCGTGGCGCACCACGTCGCTCTGCGCCGGCATTTCGGCGATGGCAGGCGATACGTAGTAGGCGTTCGGGTACTGATCGGCCAGCTGACGCTCGCCACCAAATACCTGGCCACCTTCGTCGCGGGCCTTGGCCAGCGCGCCCTGCATGGCGTCGAACGACTGCTTGTCGATCAGCGGGCCCACCAGGTTGTCCTTGCGTGGGTCGCCGATGCGCACCTTGCCGTAGGCAGCTTTGACGCGGGCAACCACTTCGTCCTTGATCGAACGGTGCACGATCAGGCGGCGCAGGGTGGTGCAACGCTGGCCGGCGGTGCCGACTGCGGAGAACAGGATGCCACGCACGGCCAGGTCGAGGTCGGCGCTCGGGGCCAGGATCATGGCGTTGTTGCCACCCAGCTCGAGGATGCTGCGGCCGAAGCGGGCAGCCACACGTGGGCCGACTTCGCGCCCCATGCGGGTGCTGCCGGTGGCGCTGACCAGCGGTACGCGCGGGTCGTCGACCATGGCTTCGCCGGCTTCACGGCCGCCGATCACCAGTTGTGCCAGGCCAGCCGGGGCATCACCAAAGGCTTTCAGGGCTTTTTCGAACAGCGCCTGGCAGGCCAGGGCGGTCAGCGGGGTCTTCTCGGACGGTTTCCATACCACCGAGTTACCGGCGACCAGGGCCAGGGCAGTGTTCCAGGCCCAGACTGCGACCGGGAAGTTGAAGGCGCTGATCACGCCGACCACGCCCAGCGGGTGCCAGGTTTCACGCATGTGGTGGCCAGGGCGCTCGGAAGCGATGGTCAGGCCGTACAGCTGGCGCGACAGGCCAACGGCGAAGTCGCAGATGTCGATCATTTCCTGCACTTCGCCCAGGCCTTCCTGGGTGATCTTGCCGGCTTCGATCGAAACCAGCTCGCCGAGGTCGGCCTTGTGCTCACGCAGCACCTCGCCGAACAGGCGCACCAGCTCGCCACGGCGCGGGGCCGGCACGCTGCGCCAGGCTTCGAAGGCGCTCTGGGCCTGATCGATGCGGGCGATGGTCTCGGCCTTGCCGAGCAGTTTCACCGAGGCGATCTGGCTGCCGTCGATCGGCGTGTGAACAGGGTAGTCGCCCTGGGTGTAAGCCTCGGCAGCAACGCCAAGGCGCTCGAGCAGTCCAGCAACCATTTGTGCATCTCCTACATCGGGTGATGGGGTGGAAAAATGATGTGGATCAGTATTAATCCGATCACACCGGTGCAACAAACGACCTTTATTCCGCATATCATTCCGTCAGGTAATGATTTGAGCCGCAGAGACCGCTATGTCCAAACGCCTGGTGCCCTCCATGACCGCCCTGCAGTGCTTCGAAGCTGCAGCCCGCCATTTGAGCTTTACCCGTGCCGCCGAAGAGCTGCACCTGACCCAGAGCGCGGTCAGCAAGCAGGTGGCGCAGCTTGAAGACATGCTGCGCCACCACCTGTTCCTGCGTATCCGCCGCCGTCTGCAGCTGACGCCGGCGGGCAGCCTGTACCTGGCCGAGGTCAACAAGATCCTCACCCAGGTGGATATGTCCAGCCGCTATGTGCTCACCTACGGCGAGCAGACCGAGATATTGAAGGTAGCCACTCAGCCGAGTTTTGGCGTGCGCTGGTTGATCCCGCACCTCAAGGGTTTTGGCAAGCGCCACAACAACATCCACCTGGACATCCGCAACGAGATGGAGCCTTTCGCCCTGCTGCAAGGCTCGGCGGACGTGGTGTTCTTCTATGGCCAGGGCACTTGGCCGGGGGCCACCTGCATGGAGCTGTTCGGTGAAGAGGTGGTGCCGGTATGTGCGCCGGAGTTGCTGGCCGGGCGTGAACTGAACGATGCCGGAGAGCTGGCCGAACTGGTGTTGCTGCAGAGCACCTCGCGGCCAGAGGCCTGGCATGAGTGGTTCCTGGAGTTGGGTTTGCAGAGCGTCAGTGCCTACCACGGGCCGCGCTTCGATACCTTCTACATGGCCTTGAGCGCGGCGCAGGCCGGGTGCGGGGTGGCGTTGGTGCCGCGCTACCTGGCGGCGAAGGAGCTGGCCGAGGGGAGTTTGGTGGTGCCGTGGAACCATGCGATGCGCAGTGCCGGGGCGCATTACCTGGCGTATGCCGAGCATGCGGCGGAGGTGCCCAAGGTAAGGGCGTTGGTGGAATGGATTCGTGAGCAGCTATCGACCTGAGGGCCTCTTCGCGGGTTTACCCGCGAAAGGGCCCTTGAGGTCGATCAAAAAAGGAATGACACACTCACTTTTTTTCGCTTGTGAGCAAAGTGCATTCCCAGCTTTCATGTAAGCGTCCGAACCCAACCAGGAAGCTAGCGATGCCCGCCCACGATTTCGTCAGCCCCGACAGCATCCGCGCGCAGTTCTCTGCCGCCATGTCGCTCATGTACAAACAGGAAGTGCCCCTGTACGGCACGCTGCTGGAGCTGGTGAGCGAAATCAACCAGCAGGTCATGGTCCAGCAACCCGAGGTTGCCGAGGCCCTGCGCTGGACCGGCGAAATCGAGCGCCTGGATCAGGAGCGCCACGGTGCCATCCGTGTCGGCACCGCCGCAGAGCTGGCCACCATCGCCCGGTTGTTCGCGGTCATGGGCATGCAGCCAGTCGGCTACTACGACCTCAGTTCCGCCGGTGTGCCGGTGCATTCCACCGCCTTCCGCGCGGTGCACGAGCAGTCGCTGCACGTCAGCCCGTTCCGCGTGTTCACCTCGCTGCTGCGCCTGGAACTGATCGACAACCCGCAGCTGCGCGAGCTGGCAGAGAGCATCCTGGCCAAGCGCCAGATCTTCAGCGCCCGCGCCCTAGAGCTGATCGACCAATGCGAGCGCGATGGTGGCCTGAATGCCGCCGATGCCGAGGTGTTCGTGCAAGAAGCGCTGCACACCTTCCGCTGGCACCATGACGCCACCGTCACTGCCGAGCAGTACCAGCAGTTGCACGACCAGCACCGCCTGATCGCCGATGTGGTGGCCTTCAAGGGCCCGCACATCAACCATCTGACCCCGCGCACCCTTGACATCGATGCAATCCAGCTCGGCATGCCGGCCAAGGGCATCCCGCCAAAGGCCGTGGTCGAAGGCCCGCCCACCCGCCGCCACCCGATCCTGCTGCGCCAGACCAGCTTCAAAGCCCTGCAGGAAAAGGTCGCGTTCAGCGACCAGCAGGGCAGCGAAGGCAGCCACACCGCGCGCTTTGGCGAAATCGAGCAACGCGGCGCGGCGCTGACGCCGAAAGGCCGCCAGCTGTACGACAAGCTGCTCGACGCCACCCGCGCCGCCCTGGGTGGCGCCCCGGCCGAGGCCAATGCCGAACGCTACATGGCGTTGTTGAAGGACACCTTTGCCGAGTTCCCGGACGACCTGGCGCAGATGCGTGAACAAGGGCTGGCCTACTTCCGCTACTTCGCCACCGAGAAAGGCCTGGCTGCGCGTGACCAGGACGACCGCCCAACCACGCTGGAGGGGTTGATCGAGGCTGGCCATGTGCACTTCGAGGCGCTGGTGTACGAGGATTTCCTGCCGGTGAGTGCGGCGGGGATCTTCCAGTCCAACCTGGGTGACGACGCGCAGGCCGAGTACGGCAGCAACGCCAACCGCGATGCGTTCGAAGCGGCGCTGGGGCTGCAGGTGCAGGATGAGCTGGCGCTGTATGCGCAGAGCGAGCGTCGGTCGCTGCAGGCGTGTGCACAGGCGTTGAACCTGGGCTCGATGTAAGGCATTGCGGCCTCTTCGCGGGTAAACCCGCTCCCACCGGTACAGTACTGGCCTCAAGGCCTGCACCGAGCCTGTGGGAGCGGGTTTACCCGCGAAGAGGCCGGTACAGGCGATCAAAGGGCCGGCAGGATCTGCACATCCGGCAAATCCATCGCCGCCACCTCCTCTTCCAGAAACGCGCTCAAACGTCGCAACCGCTCGCCCCCTGGCCGAGTGCGCGGCCACACCAGGTAATAATCCATCCCGCTGGGCACCGCCGTCGGCCAAGGCAGGCTAAGGCGTCCTTGCGCGACATCCTCGGCCACCATCAGCAAATCACCCATGGAAATGCCATAGCCACGCGCCGCGGCAATCATGCCCAGCTCCAGAGTGTCGAACACCTGCCCGCCCTTGAGCGAAACCTTGTCACTCAACCCCATGCGCTCCAACCATTCCCGCCAGTCGCGCTTGTCCACCGTGGGGTGCAGCAGCTCTATGCAGGCCAGCCGACGCTCGTCCCAGGGTTCCTCGTCGAGCAGGTCTGGCGCACCCACGGGGATCAGCAGCTCCGGGAACAACCTGCGCACTTCCCATTCCGGCGGGAACACCCCGTCGCTGAGCAACACCGCGCAATCGAACGGCTCCTGGTTGAAGTCCACATGGTCGACATCCATCCAGGCGCTGGTCAGCTGAACTTCGTTGCCAGGCTGCAAGTGGCGAAAGCGGCTAAGGCGCGCCAGCAACCAGCGCATGGTCAGGGTCGAGGGAGCCTTCATGCGCAGGATGTCATCCTCACCGCGCAAGGTATCGCAAGCCCGTTCCAGCGCGGCAAAGCCTTCACGCACACCGGGCAGCAGCACCCGCGCCGCTTCGGTCAGTTGCAGGCTGCGGCCACTGCGCACGAACAGGCGGCAGGCAAAATGCTCCTCCAGCGTGCGGATATGCCGGCTGACCGCGCTCTGGGTAATCGACAGCTCTTCGCCGGCACGGGTGAAGGAGCTTAGCCGCGCGGCGGCTTCGAATGCGCGCAGGGCATACAGCGGGGGGAGCTGACGGGACATGAGGCACCTGCCATACGGGGCTGAGAAATGAATCACCGGGAAGCATATATACATGAGTCAGACTCATGCCAATAATCGCTTTTATCCTTTTGTGCAAAGTTGACCAAAGCCTCAGAATCGCCCTTCGTTAATCACCCCAGGAAAAGGACTGCCCCCATGCATGTCGCGCCCACCACAGAACTCAAGGCTTTGCTGCGCCTGGCCGGGCCGCTGATCGCCTCGCAGTTGGCGCACATGCTGATGGTGCTGACCGATACCCTGATGATGGCCCGCATCAGCCCGCAAGCCCTGGCTGGTGGCGGCCTGGGTGCGGCGAGCTACTCGTTCGTGTCGATCTTCTGCCTTGGCGTGATCGCTGCGGTCGGCACCCTGGTGGCCATTCGCAAGGGCGCCAACGACATCGAAGGCGCCACCCGCCTGGCGCAGGGTGGCCTGTGGCTGGCCTGGGGCCTGGCGCTGTTCGCTGCGCTGGTGCTGTGGAACCTTGAACCGGTACTGCTGCTGTTCGGGCAAAAGCCCGAGAACGTTGCCTCGGCCGCCGAATTCCTCACCCTGCTGCCACTGGCGCTGCCCGGCTACCTGACTTTCATGGCGTTGCGCGGCTTCACCAGCGCGCTGGGCCGGTCTACGCCGGTGATGGTCATCAGCCTGGTTGGCACGGTGCTCAACTACCTGTTCAACGTGGCGCTGATCGAAGGCATGTTCGGCCTGCCCAAGCTGGGCCTGATGGGCATCGGCCTGGTCACCGCGGTGGTGTCGATGGGCATGGCCATTGCCTTGGCGCTGTATATCCGTTGGCACCCGGCCTATGCCGCCTACCCATTGCGCAAGGGCCTGTCGCGCCCTTCGCTGCCGGCCCTGCGCGAGCTGTGGCGGCTGGGCCTGCCGATTGGCGGCACCTACATGGTGGAAGTCGGCCTGTTCGCCTTTGCCGCGCTGTGCATGGGCGTGCTGGGCAGTACCGAGCTGGCGGCGCACCAGATCGCCCTGCAGATCGTCTCCACGGCGTTCATGGTGCCGACCGGGTTGTCGTATGCGGTGACCATGCGCGTGGGGCTGTACTACGGCGCCGGCAACCTGCTGGCGGCGCGCAGCGCCGGGCGGGTGGGCATCGGCTTCGGGGCGATGATCATGTTTGCCTTCGCCGCGTTGTTCTGGCTGCTGCCCGATGCGCTGGTGGGGCTGTTCATCGACCGTGACGACCCGGCATTTGCGGCGATCTTCCAGCTGGCGGTGCAGTTGCTGATGGTGGCTGCGTGGTTCGAGCTGTTCGATGGCATGCAGACGATCGCGATGGGCTCGATCCGTGGGCTGAAGGATGCCAAGACGACCTTCCTGATCGGGCTGGTGTGCTACTGGCTGGTGGGGGCGCCGAGCGCCTGGCTGTTCACCTTTACCCTGGGCGGTGGCGCGGTCGGGGTGTGGTGGGGGCTGGCGTTGGGGCTGGCGTGTGCGGCGGTGGCACTGACCTTTGGCTTTGAGTGGCGGATGAAGCGGCTTTTGGGCAAGGCCGGGATTGGTGGAGCGGCGACGGCTTCGGCCTGACTTGCGGGCCTCTTCGCGGGTAAACCCGCTCCCACAGGGACTGCGCAGGGTCTGAATCCTGTGCAAAGCCTGTGGGAGCGGGTTCACCCGCGAAAGGGCCCTAAAGGGCTGTGCCCAACTGGCAGCCGGTCGCCTGCAGCAAGAACTCCATCAACTCCGCCACCGGCAGCGGCTTGCTGACCAGGAAGCCCTGCACCTGGTCACAGCCAAACCCGCGCAGCAACGCCATCTGCTCTTCGCTCTCCACCCCTTCGGCCACCACCTCCAGGTTGAGGTTGTGCGCCAGGTTGATCATGGCGTGCACCAGCTTGCGGTTCTCCTCGCGCATTTCCATCTCCGCGACAAAGCTCCGGTCCACCTTGAGCAAGGTGATCGGCAGGCTGTTTAGGTGCACGAACGAAGAGAACCCGGTACCAAAATCATCGAGCGAGAAGCGCACGCCCAGGCGCCCCAAGGCGTCCATGGTCTGGCGTACCAGCTCGTTGCGGCGCATCACCGCCGTTTCGGTGAGCTCGAATTCGAGCCAGCGGGCATCCACACCATGTTCGAGAATCAGGCGGCTCAAGGTCGCCAGCAACTGGCTGTCCTGAAACTGGCGGAAGCTCAGGTTGACCGCCATGTGCAGCGGCTCCAGGCCGCGCTCGCACAGCGCCTGCATGTCGCGCAGGGCTCGGGAAATCACCCAGTAGCCCAGCGGCACGATCAGGCCGCTCTGCTCGGCCAGCGGCACGAACTCGCTGGGCGGCAACAGGCCGCGCTCGGCATGCCGCCAGCGCACCAGCGCCTCGAGGCCGACGATGCGCCCGTCGGCCAGGTTCAACCGCGGCTGGTAATGCAGCTCCAGCTCGTCCCGGCGCAGGGCGCGGCGCAATTCGCTTTCCAGATCGGCAAGGCTACGGGCGTTGCGATTGATACGCTCGTTGAACACATGGAAGGTGCAACCCTGGCTGCCCTTGGCCTGGCGCATGGCGATGTGCGCATGCCACATCAGCGGGTCGGCACCACCCTGGGCGCGGGCATGGGCCAGGCCCAGGCTGCAGCCCAGCAGCAGGCTTTCGCCGTCAATCCAGTAGGGTTCGGCCAACGCCTCGACAATCCGCTCGGCAATCCACTCGGCACGGTTGGGGTCGCGTCGGGTGTCGATCAGCAGGGCGAACTCGTCGCTGCCCAGGCGCGCCAGTTGGTCGCCCGCCTCCAGTTGCTGTTTCAGCCGCGCCACCACCTGCAGGATCAGGCGGTCGCCGCTCTGGTGGCCAAGGGCGTCGTTGACGTGGCGGAAGTTGTCCAGGTCCAGGTGGCCGAGGGCAAGGCCACGGCCGTCGTTCTCGGCCAGGCGCGCGGTCAGCAAGGCCTGGAAGCCCTGGCGGTTGGCGATGCCGGTCAGCGGGTCCTGCTCGGCCAGGCGCTGCAAGGTGGCCACCAGCACGCCGCGCTCGCGCACATGGCGCAGCGAGCGACGCAAGGTGTCGGCATTGAGCTGGTCACGCACCAGCCAGTCACTGACGGCGCTGGGCGCTAACTGAGGCTCGTGGTCGAGCAGCAGGATGGTCGGCAGCTCGCAGCGTCCAGGCGCGGGCTGCAGGGCCGGGGTTGCCAGCACGACAGCCTGGCGGTCCTGGTTGAACAGGCTGTCGACCGAGTCCCAGTTCGGCGCCGTCAGCAGCACGGCGCTGCCACCCTGGGCAGGCATGCACTCGCGTAGCAGCGCGCCCCATTCCGGCTCATCGGCCAACAGCAGCAAACGCAATGGTTCGACAGGCGTGGACAAGCGGGCTCCTTAGGCTTCACGGTGCAACGGAAACTGCCAGGTATGCTACTGCATTAATGAAAATGATTTTCAATTTAATACATGTTTTTACGGGTGTAGCATCCCGACGTATTTTGTCGTGCATCCTGCGCGAAACTGCGCCAGCCGGCAAATCCCGTTTACATATTTGACTCAGACGTCAGACGGTCGCGCCACAAACGCCCCATGCCTGTTAGAATGCGCGGCTATTTTCTGGCGACCCCCGGTTTCTAGCATGTCCCGACTCAATCCCCGGCAGCAGGAAGCCCGTGACTATGTCGGCGGCCCTCTTTTGGTGCTCGCCGGTGCAGGCTCGGGCAAGACCAGCGTGATCACGCGCAAGATTGCCCACCTCATCCAGAACTGCGGCATCCGTGCCCAGTACATCGTGGCGATGACCTTCACCAACAAGGCCGCCCGCGAGATGAAGGAACGGGTCGCCACCCTGCTGCGCCCGGGGGAAGGCCGCGGCCTGACTGTGTGCACATTCCACAACCTGGGCCTGAACATCATCCGCAGGGAGCACGAGCGCCTGGGCTACAAGCCGGGTTTCTCGATCTTCGACGAGTCCGACATCAAGGCGTTGCTGTCGGACATCATGCAGAAGGAATACTCCGGCGACGACGGCATCGACGAGATCAAGAACATGATCGGTGCCTGGAAGAACGACCTGATCCTGCCCGCCGAGGCCCTGGAGAAGGCGCGCAACCCGCGCGAGCAGACTGCCGCCATCGTCTACACCCACTACCAGCGCACGCTCAAGGCGTTCAACGCGGTGGACTTCGACGACCTGATCCTGCTGCCGGTCAAGCTGTTCCAGGAGCACCCCGATGTGCTGGAGCGCTGGCAGAACCGCGTGCGCTACCTGCTGGTGGACGAATACCAGGACACCAACGCCAGCCAGTACCTGCTGGTGAAGATGCTGATCGGCATGCGCAACCAGTTCACCGTGGTAGGCGACGACGACCAGTCGATCTACGCCTGGCGTGGCGCCCGGCCGGAAAACCTGATGCTGCTCAAGGAGGATTACCCCTCCCTGAAGGTGGTGATGCTGGAGCAGAACTACCGCTCCACCAGCCGCATCCTGCGCTGCGCCAACGTGCTGATTGCCAACAACCCGCACGCGTTCGAGAAGCAGCTGTGGAGCGAGATGGGCGTGGGCGACGAGATCCGCGTCATCCGCTGCAAGAACGAGGAAGCCGAGGCCGAACGCGTGGCCATGGAAATCCTCACCCTGCACCTGCGCACCAACCGCCCGTACAGCGACTTTGCCATCCTCTACCGCGGCAACTACCAGGCCAAGCTGATCGAACTGAAGCTGCAGCACCACCAGGTGCCATATCGCCTGTCGGGCGGCAACAGCTTCTTCGGCCGCCAGGAGGTCAAGGACCTGATGGCCTACCTGCGCCTGCTGGTGAACCCGGACGATGACAACGCCTACCTGCGGGTGATCAACGTACCGCGCCGCGAGATCGGTTCCACCACCCTGGAAAAGCTCGGCAACTACGCCACCGAACGCGGTATTTCGATGTACGCCGCCAGCGAGGAGCTTGGCCTGGGCGAGCATCTGGACGCCCGCTATACCGAGCGCTTGCAGCGCTTCAAGCATTGGCTGGACGGGGTGCGCCACAAGGTTGCCCTGGAAGACCCGATTGCCGCGCTGCACGAGATGATCCGCGATATCGACTACGAGAACTGGATCCGCCAGCAGACCGCCAGCGACAAGGCGGCCGAGTTCCGCATCAGCAACGTCTGGTTCCTGGTCGAAGCGCTGAAGAACACCCTCGAGAAGGACGAAGAGGGTGACATGACCATCGAGGACGCCATCGGCAAGCTGGTGCTGCGCGACATGCTCGAGCGCCAGCAGGAAGAGGAAGAGAACGCCGAAGGTGTGCAGATGATGACCCTGCATGCCTCCAAGGGCCTGGAATTCCCATACGTGTTCATCATGGGCATGGAAGAGGAAATCCTCCCGCACCGCTCCAGCATCGAGGCCGACACCATCGAAGAGGAACGCCGCCTGGCCTACGTGGGCATCACCCGCGCGCGCCAGACCCTGGCCTTCACCTTCGCCGCCAAGCGCAAGCAGTACGGTGAAATCATCGACTGCACGCCCAGCCGGTTCCTCGACGAACTGCCACCGGACGACCTGGCCTGGGAAGGCCTGGACGATGCGCCGGTCGAGGTAAAGGCTGCACGGGGCAACAACGCCTTGGCCGATATCCGGGCAATGCTCAAACGCTGATCAACCATTACTCTTTAACTTTGCCGCTATTTGCGGCCACCTTTGCTACATCGAGGAAAACAAAGTGGAAGCACTGCATCAGAAGATTCGCGAAGAAGGCATCGTGCTTTCCGATCAGGTTCTCAAAGTCGACGCGTTTCTCAACCACCAGATCGATCCGGCGCTGATGCAGCTGATCGGTGACGAGTTCGCCCGCCTGTTCGCCGACGCGGGCGTGACCAAGATCGTCACCATCGAAGCCTCGGGCATTGCCCCGGCGGTGATGACTGGCCTGAAGCTGGGCGTGCCGGTGATTTTCGCCCGCAAGCACCAGTCGCTGACCCTGACCGAGAACCTGCTGACCGCCTCGGTGTATTCCTTCACCAAGCAGACCGAGAACACCGTGGCCATCTCGCCGCGTCACCTGAACAGCAGCGACCGCGTGCTGGTGATCGACGACTTCCTGGCCAATGGCAAGGCGTCGCAGGCCCTGATCTCGATCATCAAGCAGGCCGGCGCCACCGTGGCCGGCCTGGGTATCGTGATCGAGAAGTCGTTCCAGGGCGGCCGTGCCGAGCTGGACAGCCAGGGCTATCGCGTCGAGTCGCTGGCCCGGGTGAAGTCGCTGGAAGGTGGTGTGGTGTCCTTCATCGAATAAGGCCGCTACGCGATCTCTGTGGGAGCGGGTTTACCCGCGAATGCGATTTGGGATGCGCCATCGCATTCGCGGGTAAACCCGCTCCCACAGGGGACAGTATGTCCGAGTGTTTATTTTGCAGCCTGTAAACCCGCCAGCAGCAACCGCTGGTAAAGCTCTTCCTTCAGCCCCTGCGGCTGATCCAGCTGCATCCGCACAAGATGCCTCGCGTAGCCCTCGGGCCCCGGCGCATCCAGCGCTGCCTTGCCCAGCTCCAGCACCTCGCTCAGCTTGAACTTGCTCTTCAACCAGTTCAGCGCCCGCAGCAAATCCCGCTCTTCAGCCGTAAAGTCCGTGCCCAGCGGATACTCCGGAAACAACCGCGAATGCCGCGCCCTGATCGCCTCCAGCCGCTGCGGCGTATTGTCGGTAAAGCACGCCTCCAGTTGAAAATCCTTGGCCAGCTTGCCGGCATCCTTTGCCTGCTCGATCAGCCCCTGCTGGAACCGCGAATCACATACCGCCAGCAACCGCGCAATCACCTCGCTGTCGGTCTGCCCACGCAGGTCGGCAATGCCGTACTCGGTCACCACGATATCGCGCAGGTGCCGGGGGATGGTGCAATGGCCATAGTTCCAGAACAGGTTCGAGGTCACCTCCCCGCCCGCCTCACGCCAGCTGCGCAGCAGCAGGATCGAACGCCCGCCCTCCAGCGCATGGCCTTGGGCAACGAAGTTGTACTGCCCGCCCACGCCACTGAGTACTCGGCCATCCTCCAGCTGGTCAGCCACCCCAGCGCCGAGCAGGGTCATGCCGAATACGCTGTTGATGAAGCGCGCATCACGGCGTTGGCGGCGCTTGAGCTCCTCCTGCCCGTACAGCTCGTTGATGAAGCTGATACGAGTCATGGCAAACTGTGCGCGCTGTTCCAGCGGCATGTCGCGCAAGCGCTGGTAGAACGCCTGGGGGCCGAGGAAGAAACCGCCATGCAGCACTGCCGCCACCTGCTCGTCCGCCGGGCGCCGCAACAGGCCCGCTTCGGCCAGCGCCAGCAAGCCGTTGACGAACATCTCGCTGCAGCCGTACAGGCCTTGGGCGAAGGTATCCAGGCCCCCTTCCCGTTCGATCAACGCTTGCCACGAGCCAACACCCAGCGCGTCGAGCACAGCACGATAACCGGCGTTGTCACCCTGGCGCGCCAGCAATGCGGCAGCTACCGCATCGCCCATGGCACCAATGCCGATCTGTAGCGTGCCGCCGTCGCGAACCAGGCTGCTGGCGTGCAGGCCGATGCAGTGGTCCTGGGTGTTGACCGGCATGTTCGGCGTGGAGAACAGGCGGCGTTGCTCGGCTGTATCGATCAGCAGGTCGAACGTATCGATGGGTAGCTCGGCGTCACCCGGCATGTAAGGCAGCTCGGCATGCACCTGGCCGAGCATGAGGATGGTCTCGCCGGCAGCGCGGCGCTTGGCGATCATCGGCAGCAGGTCGAGGGTGATGTCGGGGTTGCAGGCCAGGCTCAGGTGCACCGGTCTCTCGGGCGTGGCGGCCACCAACTGCGCGATCAGGTTCAGGCCCTTGGCGTTGATGTCACGTGCTGCGTGGCTGTAGTTGCTGCTGATGTAGCTTTGCTGGGCCGAATCGCTGTGCAGCAGGCTGCCGGGCTGCATGAAGAATTGTTCCACCTGGATGTTCGGCGGCAGGCTGTCGTTGCGCAGGTCGGCGAGGTAGGTAAGTTCTTCATAGTCGGCGAAGACGCGCTCGACGAAGGGCTCGAGAAAGCGCCGCTGCAGGCCATCGCCCAGTGGCGGGCGGCCGAGGGACAGGGCGGTGTAGATAGTAAGGCGCCGTTCGGGCAGCTCGCGGATGCGGGCGTAAAGCGCATTGACGAAGGCGTTGGGCTTGCCCAGGCCCAGCGGCAGGCCCATGTGGATGTGGGCTGGCAGGCGCGACAGGACTTGCTCGACGGCCTGGTCGATGGAGCAGAGGTGCATCGGGGCCTCCTGAGACATCCATGGGTTCAGGGGTTGGACATGGGCTTTGGTGGGTTGGTTGCCTGTGCCGGCCCTTTCGCGGCTAAAGCCGCTCCTACAGAGACCTCACTGCCCTTGAGTCCTGTGCTGCACCTGTGAGTACCCACAGGGGCCCCACAATCCTTGAAGCCTGCACTGTACCTGTGGGAGCGGCTTTAGCCGCGAAAGGGCCGGCACAGGCACCACAAAAACAAAGCCCGCCATCAATGGCGGGCCTCATGCAATTCAGCTGTTTCTCACAGCCCGGACATTTTCTTGATCGCCCCTTTCAGGTCGTCATCCGAGCAGTCTGCGCAGGTGCCTTTCGGTGGCATGGCGTTGATGCCGGTAATGGCCTTGGCCAGGATGCCGTCCAGGCCACCCTGGTGGTCGGCGCGTTCCTTCCACGCCGCGGTATCGCCAATCTTCGGTGCGCCGAGCAGGCCGGAGCCATGGCAGGCATTGCAGTGCTTGGCGATGATCTCGTCCGGCGTCTTGGCACCACCGCCACCTGCGGCGGCGGCCACTTCCATGCCCTTGCACTCCTGGCCCTGGACGCACACCTGGCCAACCGGCTCCAGGCGCTTGACGATGTCATCGTTGGTCGCAGCGGTTGCGCTCATTGCCCAGAGGGCGAATACGGCTGCTGGTACGGCCAGCATCTTCTTGATTTGGTTCACGCGAACACCCTCATGGTGGCTAATCACGCTCGCGGCCACGGATCGGCGAGCGTTGAAAAGTATAGCGGGAACCCAGATGCCGTGAAACGACCCCACACGGGAAAGGGGTATTGCCGAATCAATGCACTGCGCTGGATCAAAAGTTTGAAGGCGTCGCCGCACTGATCAGCCGCGCCGGCCGGTCGAACGGGTTGCGAAAGCGGTGCGGGCGGGTGCTTTCGAAGTAGTAGCTGTCGCCCTCTTCAAGGATGAAGATCTCGTTGCCGACCACCAACTCCAGGCGGCCTTCGAGCAGGATGCCGGTTTCTTCACCGTCATGGGTAAGCATTTCGGCGCCCGTGTCGGCACCCGGTGGATACACCTCGGTGAGAAAGGCGATGGCACGGTTGGGGTGCGACTTGCCGACCAGCTTCATGGTCACCGCACCGTCGGAGATATCGATCAGCTCATGAGCCTTGTAGACGATCTGCGTGGGGCTTTCAGGTTCCAGTTCGACCGAGAAGAACTCGACCATCGACATGGGAATGCCGCTCAGCACCTTGCGCAGCGAGCTGATCGACGGGCTCACGCTGTTCTTCTCGATCATCGAGATGGTGCTGTTGGTCACGCCGGCACGCTTGGCGAGTTCACGCTGGGACAGGCCCTTGAGCTTGCGGATGGCTTGCAGTCGTTCGCCGACGTCCAAAGCTGGAGCCTCCTGAAACGGTGGAAAGGGGGGTGGATGTGAACGATATCATGGCAATGCCGTTCAGTATTTACAACACACCGCCCTTCAACCTGTCCGCTTCAGCGTGTCATTCGCCGATGTAGTCCCGCGGTACTCGCTTCAGGTTGCAGAAAATCTGGTACGGAATGGTACCCGCGTGCGCAGCCACCTCACTGGCCAGCACATGCTTGCCCCACAGTTCGACGGGGCTGCCGACGGTGGCTTCCGGCACGTCGGTCAGGTCGATGCTGAGCATATCCATCGATACTCGGCCGATCAGTTGTGTGCGCTTGCCAGCGACCAGCACCGGGGTACCGTTGGGCGCCTGGCGCGGGTAGCCATCGGCATAGCCCATGGCAACCACACCAACGCGGGTTGGCCGTGGGCTGACGAACTTGGCGCCATAGCCCACCGGCTCGCCGGCAGGCAGTTCGCGCACGCTGATCACCCGCGATTGCAGGGTCATCACCGGTTGCAGGCGCTCGGCCTCGGCCTGGGCCACTTCGAACGGTGTGGCACCGTACAGCATCAGGCCCGGGCGCACCCAGTCGCTGGGGGCCTGCGGCCAGCCCAGCACACCGGGGGAGTTGCGCAGGCTGCACTCGGCGGCCAGGCCCTGGCGGGCGGCCTCGAACACGGCGATCTGTTGGGCGGTAGCGTCGGCATCCAGTTCGTCGGCGCGAGCGAAGTGGCTCATCAGCACGATGCGCGCGACCTTGCCGCTGGCCAGCAGGCGCTGGTAGGCCTCGTGGTAGTCCTTGGGGTGCAGGCCGACGCGGTGCATGCCGCTGTCGAGCTTGAGCCAGACGGTGAGCGGCTTGTGCAGCTGGGTCTTTTCGATCGCTTCCAGTTGCCACAGCGAGTGCACCACACACCACAGGTCGTGCTCGGCGATCAGGGCCAGTTCGCTGGCTTCGAAGAAACCTTCCAGCAGTAGCACCGGGACCTTGATACCGGCGGCGCGCAGCTCCAGCGCTTCTTCGATGCAGGCCACGGCAAAGCCGTCGGCTTCGGCCTCCAGGGCCAGGGCACAGCGCACGGCGCCGTGGCCGTAGGCGTCGGCCTTGATCACGGCGAGGGCTTTGGAACCGGTCAGTTCACGGGCCAGACGGTAGTTGTGGCGCAGGGCCTGGAGGTCGATCAGGGCGCGGGCGGGACGCATGGCGGCTGCCTTATGGTGGTTCACAGGTTGAAAACGGTGTTGGGTTCTTCGCGGCTAAAGCCGCTCCCACAGGGGACCGCACAATGCCCAAGCACATGCGATCCCTGTGGGAGCGGCTTTAGCCGCGAAGAGGCCGGTGCAGGCTATTACTGCTGGTGAGCCGGCGCAGTCTGCCCGTGCTTGGCCACTTCCGGGCTGTTGCCATAACGGGAAATGTCCAGGCCTTCGGCACTGATCTGCGGCTTCTTGCGCGCAATCAGGTCGGCCAGCAGGCGACCGGAGCCGCACGCCATGGTCCAGCCCAAAGTACCGTGACCGGTGTTCAGGAACAGGTTGCGGAACGCCGTGGCACCAACGATCGGCGTGCCGTCCGGGGTCGCCGGGCGCAGGCCGGTCCAGAAGCTAGCCTGGCTCAGATCACCGCCGCGAGGATAAAGGTCGTTGACGATCATCTCCAGCGTTTCGCGCCGACGCGGGTTCAACGACAGGTCAAAACCGGCGATCTCAGCCATGCCGCCGACGCGGATACGGTTGTCGAAACGGGTAATGGCAACCTTGTAGGTCTCGTCGAGAATGGTCGAGGTCGGGGCCATGTCGGCGTTGGTGATCGGCACGGTCAGCGAGTAGCCCTTCAGCGGGTACACCGGGGCCTTGATGCCCAGCGGCTTGAGCATCTGCGGCGAGTAGCTGCCCAGCGCCAGCACGTAGCGGTCGGCGGTTTCCAGCTTGCCGTCGATCCATACGCCATTGATGCGGTCACCCGCGAAGTCCAGGCGCTGGATGTCCTGGCCGAAGCGGAACTCCACGCCCAGCTTCACGGCCATTTCGGCAAGCTTGGTGGTGAACAGCTGGCAGTCGCCAGTCTGGTCGTTTGGCAGGCGCAGGGCGCCGGCCAGGATGTCCTTGACGCCAGCCAGGGCCGGTTCGACGCGGGCAATGCCGTCGCGGTCAAGCAGCTCGTAAGGCACGCCGGACTGCTCCAGAACGGCAATGTCCTTGGCCGCGGCATCCACCTGGGCCTGGGTACGGAACAGCTGGGTGGTGCCCAGGCTGCGGTTTTCGTAGGCGATGCCGGTTTCGGCGCGCAGTTCGTCGAGGCAATCACGGCTGTACTCGGACAGGCGCACCATGCGCTCCTTGTTCACCGCGTAACGGCTGGCGGTGCAGTTGCGCAGCATCTGTGCCATCCACAGGTACTGGTCGACGTCGCCGGTGAGCTTGATAGCCAGGGGCGCGTGGCGCTCCAGCAGCCATTTGATGGCCTTCAGCGGCACGCCTGGGGCGGCCCAGGGCGAGGCATAGCCGGGCGAGATCTGGCCGGCGTTGGCAAAGCTGGTTTCCATGGCCACCGCCGGCTGGCGATCGACCACCGTTACTTCGAAACCTTGCCGGGCCAGATAGTAGGCACTGGCGGTTCCGATCACACCGCTACCAAGTACCAGAACTCGCATCGTTTTATCCCTCGCACGCGGCGCGCCGCAGACTTTTATTGAAATGGCATGAATGCGCGCAGTATAGGAATTTGAAGGCAGTGCAATTCACTATATAAAAGCCTATTATTGGCGAGAATTCTCGGCAAAATCGCCTTTCACGGAGGGGCATCCCCTATGAGAACCCAGCACCAGAGCAAGCGTGAACTGGACAAGATCGACCGTAACATCCTGCGTATCCTGCAGAATGACGGGCGTATTTCCTTCACCGAACTGGGCGAGAAAGTTGGGCTTTCCACCACCCCTTGCACCGAGCGGGTCCGCCGCCTGGAGCGCGAGGGCATCATCATGGGCTACAACGCCCGCCTTAACCCGCAGCACCTCAAGGGCAGCCTGCTGGTGTTCGTGGAAATCAGCCTGGACTACAAATCGGGCGACACCTTCGAGGAGTTCCGCCGCGCGGTGCTGAAACTGCCCCACGTGCTGGAATGCCACCTGGTTTCAGGCGACTTCGACTACCTGGTGAAGGCGCGTATTTCCGAGATGGCCTCGTACCGCAAACTGCTCGGCGACATCCTGCTGAAGCTGCCGCACGTGCGCGAATCGAAGAGCTACATCGTGATGGAAGAGGTGAAGGAGAGCCTTTGCCTGCCGATCCCGGACTGAAGTCAGACCAGCACTTGGCGGGTGGTGGCAATGAACTGGTGGACCAGCTGCTCGGCAGCGGGCTCGATCATCTGTTCAGGGCCACGGCCACGCGGGCAGGCCAGGCGCGGGGTGGTGCCGAACAGGCGGCAGATCATCGGGCGCTCTTCATACACCGTGCAGCCGTTGGGGCCCAGGTGCACACAGTCCAGGCGCTCCAGGGCGGCGTCCTGCTCGGCCTGGGACTTGCGCGGCAGGCGGGCCATTTCTTCCGCCGAAGTGGTGACCGGGCCGCAGCAGTCGTGGCAGCCGGGCTCGCACTCGAAGGAAGGGATGAGTTCGCGCAGGAAGTGGATCTTGTGGCGGTTGCAGGACATGGCTGGGTTCAAAACTAGGAAATTGGCCAGATTATAGGCCCATTCGCAGGCGCAGCCCTCGCCTTGTTGCCCACCACCCTACCCCGGCTTATCCTCCTCCCCTCAGCCCACCAGCCTCAGGACCTGCCCAATGATCCACAGCGCGCAGCACGCCGCCTCCTACTACGCCGCCAGCAGCGCGCCACACCCCGACCACTCCTTCCTGCAGGGCGAGCACAGCGCCGATGTGTGTATCGTTGGCGGCGGCTACTCGGGCCTGAACACCGCCATCGAACTGGCCGAGCGCGGCTTTTCGGTCATCCTGCTGGAGGCGCGCAAGCTCGGTTGGGGCGCCAGCGGGCGCAATGGTGGGCAACTGATCCGTGGCGTCGGCCACGGCCTGGAGCAATTCCTACCGATCATCGGCGAGGAAGGCGTGCGCAGCCTGAAACTGATGGGCCTGGAAGCGGTGCAGATCGTCCGCGAGCGCGTCGACAGGCATGCCATCGCCTGCGACCTGACCTGGGGTTACTGCGACCTGGCCAACAAACCCGCCGAGCTGCTGGGCTTTGCCGAGGATGCTGAAGAACTGCGCAGCCTTGGCTACGCACATGAACTGCGCCTGGTCGGCAAGGACGATATCCACAGCGTGGTCGGCGCCGACTGCTATGTCGGCGGGCTGGTCGACATGGGCTCCGGGCACCTGCACCCGCTCAACCTGGCCCTGGGTGAGGCTGCCGTGGCCAGCCGCCTGGGCGTGAAGCTGTTCGAGCAGTCCGAGGTCACACGCATCGACTACGGCCCGGAAGTACAGGTGCACACCGCCCAAGGCCGGGTACGCGCCAAAACCCTGGTGCTGTGCTGCAACGCCTACCATAACGACCTCAACCGCGAGTTGGGCGGCAAGGTGCTGCCAGCCGGCAGCTACATCATCGCCACCGAGCCACTGGGCGAAGAACGTGCCCGTTCGCTGCTACCGCAGAACATGGCGGTATGTGACCAGCGCGTGGCACTGGACTACTACCGCCTGTCCGCCGACCAGCGCCTGTTGTTCGGCGGTGCCTGCCACTATTCGGGCCGCGACCCGAAGGACATCGCCGCCTATATGCGGCCGAAGATGCTCAAGGTGTTCCCGCAACTGGCCGACGTGCGCATCGACTACCAGTGGGGCGGCATGATCGGCATCGGCGCCAACCGCCTGCCGCAGGTTGGCCGCCTGGCAAGCCAGCCGAACGTGTATTACGCCCAGGCCTACTCCGGCCATGGGCTCAACGCCACCCACCTGGCTGCACGCCTGCTCGGCGAGGCCATCAGCGGCCAGGAAAGCGGGCGTTTCGACCTGTTTGCCAAGGTGCCACACATCACCTTCCCCGGCGGCCAGCACCTGCGCTCGCCGCTGCTGGCGTTGGGGATGCTGTGGCATCGCCTGAAAGAGCTGATCTGAAAGCTGCGCACTGCCCCTTGTGGGAGCGGCCTTGTGTCGCGAAAGGGCTGCGAAGCAGCCCCGGCAATTCATGCAGTGATGCAAATATCCTGGGGCCGCTGTGCGGCCCTTTCGCGACACAAGGCCGCTCCCACAACGATCGCATCAGTCCTTCCAGAAGGGCTTACGCCCTTCGGCCCGGGCCTGCTCCCAGCTCAGCCCGATATCGCGCAACTCGTCATCAGTCAACTGCAGCAGCGCCCTGCGGGTGTGCCAGCGATGCAGCATCAGCCCCCAACGCCCCAACCCTTTCGGCGCGTTGAATACCTTGGCTTGCTGCCCGGCTTCCAGTTCCTTGGCCAACAGTTGCAAGCGCACATCGCTCATGCCACCCATCACCGCATCCTCTCGTTCAGTTGATACTGTGGAGAAAGCATGCGCGTCGAAAGCACCGGCAATACAGATCCAATACAGCCTTATTATTCCCATACAGAATTGGCCGCAGGCCGACTGAATGCTGTATTTTCAGCGCAACTGTACCGGTCGCCACGCTATTGCAGCGCAGGAGTATGCCGTGACCCTTTACCTGAACCTCGCCGAACTGCTCGGTGCCCGTATCGAACAGGGCCTCTACCGCCCCGGCCAGCGCCTGCCGTCAGTGCGCGCCCTGAGTGTGGAGCACGGGGTCAGCCTGAGCACCGTGCAGCAGGCCTACCGCATGCTGGAAGACAGCGGCATGGTCTCGCCCCGGCCCAAGTCCGGCTACTTCGTCAACGACCACCGCCACCTGCCGGCCCTGCCCGCCGTCAGCCGCCCGGCCCAGCGCCCGGTGGACATCTCGCAATGGGAGCAGGTGCTCGAGCTGGTGCGCAGTACCCCACGCCAGGGCGTGATTCAACTCGGTCGCGGCATGCCCGACATCGACAGCCCCACCCTCAAGCCACTGCTGCGCAGCCTTGCCCAACTGAGCCGGCGGCAGGACATGCCCGGGCTGTACTACGACAACATCCACGGCAACATGGCCCTGCGCGAACAGGTGGCACGGCTGATGCTCGACTCCGGCTGCCGCCTTGGCCCGGCCGACCTGGTGATTACCACTGGCTGCCATGAGGCGCTGTCCTGCAGCATTCGAGCGGTATGCGAGCCGGGCGATATCGTCGCGGTCGACTCCCCCAGCTTCCACGGCGCCATGCAAACCCTCAAGGGCCTGGGCATGAAAGCCCTGGAAATCCCCACAGACCCGGTTACCGGCATCAGCCTGGAGGCACTGGAGCTGGCATTGGAGCAGTGGCCGATCAAGCTCATCCAGATCACCCCCAGCTGCAACAACCCTCTCGGCTACATCATGCCCGAGGCTCGCAAGAAGGCACTGCTGAGCCTGGCCCAGCGCTACGATGTGGCCATCCTGGAAGATGATGTATACGGCGACCTGGCCTACACCTACCCGCGCCCACGCACCGTCAAGTCGTTTGACGACGACGGGCGCGTGTTGCTCTGCAGCTCTTTCTCAAAGACCCTCGCCCCCGGCCTGCGGGTTGGTTGGGTAGCGCCCGGTCGTTACCTGGAGCGGGTGCTGCACATGAAATACATCAGCACCGGAAGCACGGCCAGCCAGCCGCCGTTGGCCATTGCCGACTTCATCGCCGGCGGGCACTACCAGCCCCACGTACGGCGCATGCGCAGCCAGTACCAGCGTGGCCGCGACCTGATGAGCGACTGGGTGACCCGCTACTTCCCGGCGGGCACCCGGGTCAGTCGACCGCAAGGTGGCTTCATGCTGTGGGTGGAATTACCCGAACATTTCGATACGCTGCGCCTGAACCGGGCTTTACTGGAGCAGGACGTGCAGGTTGCCGTGGGCAGTATTTTCTCGGCCTCGGGCAAGTTCCGCCACTGCCTGCGCATGAACTTCGCCGCACGGCCCACGCCGCAGATCGAAGCTGCCGTGCGCAGGGTTGGTGAAACCGCCCTTCGTCTACTGGAAGAAGAAAGCGCCGGCGCGTAACTTTGCGCCGCCCGCCACGGTCCAACCATTTAAGCCTTTGCTGCACAGGACGATCCACCCTTGAGACTCCAGCGAGCCCTGCCTCTGCTGCTGGTGCTACTGCTTGGTCTTGCCGGCTGTGCCAGCGTCGGCACGCCCCGCGAAACCAGCCAGGCGTTACCCGCCAACGACTCGGCCTTCGGCCGCTCGGTACTGCGCCAGGCCGCGCCGTACGACGGCCGCTCGGGCTTTCGCCTGCTGCCCAACAGCAACGAGGCGTTCCGCGCCCGTGCCGAACTGATCCGCAACGCCCAGGCGAGCATCGACCTGCAGTACTACATCGTCCACGATGGCCTCAGCACCCGCGCTCTGGTGCATGAACTGCTGCGCGCCGCCGACCGTGGCGTACGTGTGCGCATCCTGCTCGACGACACCACCAGCGATGGCCTGGACGTCATCATGGGCACCCTCGATGCCCACCCGAACATCCAGATACGGGTGTTCAACCCGCTACACTTGGGCCGCAGCACCGGCGTGACGCGCGCGGTGGGCCGCCTGTTCAACCTGTCGCGCCAGCATCGGCGCATGCACAACAAACTGTTCCTGGTGGACAACAGCATGGCCATCGTCGGCGGGCGCAACCTGGGCGATGAGTATTTCGATGCCGAACCCAACCTCAACTTCACCGACATCGACTTGCTGGGTGTCGGCCCGGTGGCCGAACAGCTTGGCCACAGTTTCGACCAATACTGGAACAGCGCCCTGAGCCGGCCGATTACCGACTTTCTCTGGCGCGACCCGGATGCCAGCGACCTGCGCGCCAGCCGCCATCGCCTGGAAATTTCTCTCGCCGAAGCCAGGACCCAGCGCAAAGCCCTGTATGACCGCTTGATGGCCTACCAGTCGCAGCCGCGCCTGGATGTGTGGCGCAACGAACTGATATGGGCCCATGCCCAGGCGCTGTGGGATGCGCCGAGCAAGGTGCTGGCCGATGACGAACCGGACCCGCAACTACTGCTGACCCAGCAACTGGCTCCTGACTTGAGCAAGGTGCAACGCGAGCTGATCCTGGTATCGGCGTACTTCGTGCCCGGCGAGTCCGGCCTGCTGTACCTCACCCACAGCGCCGACGCGGGTATCTCGGTCAAGCTGCTGACCAACTCGCTGGAGGCCACCGACGTGCCGGCAGTGCATGGCGGCTATGCACCATACCGGCGGGCGCTGCTGGAGCATGGCGTGCAGCTGTACGAACTGCGCCGCCAACCCGGTGACCCCAGCGCCAGACACAGCTTGAGCTTCCATGGCAGCTCCGACTCGAGCCTGCACAGCAAGGCGATCGTGTTCGACCGGCGCAAGACCTTCATCGGTTCGTTCAATTTCGACCCGCGTTCAGTGTTGTGGAATACCGAGGTCGGGGTGCTGGTGGACAGCCCGGAGCTGGCCGAGTACACCCGCGCGCTGGCGGTACAGGGCATGGCCCCGGCCTTGAGCTACCAGCCGACGCTGGTGGGTAACCAGATGGTGTGGGTGACCGAGGAAAATGGCAGGCGGCGCATGCTCACATCCGAACCGGGCGGGATTTGGCGGCGGTTCAATGCCTGGATCAGCAAGGCGGTTGGCCTGGAGAAGATGTTGTAGCGGCGATTTTGGGGCTGCTTTGCAGCCCATCGCGACGCAAGGCCGCTCCTACATGGGATCGCGTATCTCCTGTAGGAGCGGCCTTGCGTCGCGATGGGCTGCAAAGCGGCCCCAAAATCCATCAGGCAGAAGCAGGCTCAAACGCCCCGCGCCGCCGGGTCAACACCACCAACCCCGCAGCCCCCGCAGCCATCAGCAACGGCAACGCATGCCCGCTGATCCACTGGCTGCCGGCCCCGGCCAGCAGCGGCCCGAGCAGGCAGCCAATACCCCACAGCTGCGCCACATGGGCGTTGGCCCGCACCAGCGCATCATCCCGGTAGCGCTCACCAATCAGCACCAGCGACAAGGTGAACAAGCCCCCTGCACTGGCCCCGAACAGCACCCATAGCGGCCAGATCGCCGGTGAATGCAGCAGCAACGGAATCGCCAGGCTGGACACCAGCAGGGTCACCGCACAACCGGTGAACAGGGCGCGCCGCGACATATGGTCGGCCAGCGCACCGATGGGCAGTTGCAGCACTGCATCGCCCACCACCACGGTACTGACCATGAACAGGGCGATTTCGGTGCTGAAGCCCTGTTGCAGGCAATACACCGGCAGCAAGGTCAGGATCATTGCCTCGAACGAGGCAAACAGGGCAATGGCCCAGGCGATCACCGGCAAGCGCCGGCAGAAGGCGAACAGGTCGCCGAAGGTGACGCTGCAGGCCTCTGTGCTGGGTGCCCCGCCACGGCCCAGGAGAATCAGCGGCGCCACCAGCAGCAGGCCGGTAGCGGCCCAGAAGCCGAAGTCGTCATCCGAGCCGAGAAAGCCCAGCAGCAGCGGTCCGGCGAGCTGGCTGAGGGCATAGCTGCTGCCGTACAACGCCACCAGGCGGCCACGCCATTGCTCGACTACCAGCTGATTGATCCAGCTTTCGCCGAGTATGAACACCACGGTCAGCGACATACCGATCAGCAACCGCAGCAGTAGCCACAACGGGTAGCTGGGCAACAGTGCGACCAGGCCGATCGACAGCGCCCCGCCCCACAGGCACAGGCGCATGGCCGAGGGCACACCGACCCAGCCGGCCAGGCGACTGGCCAGACTGGCACCTACCAGCACGCCCAGCGCCGGCATCGCGGCCATCACACCGATGGCGAAGCTGCCGTAGCCCCAGGCCTCCAGGCGCAGGGATACCAGCGGCATGCTCACGCCGAGTGCCAGCCCGACGCTTAGCACCGATGCCAGTACGGCGAAGTAGGTACCCCAACGCATTGCAGCCTCCCAGGCCAAGAATTTTCCATGGCCCATTCGCGGGTAAACCCGCTCCCACAGGTACACCACCGCCCTTGAGAGCGGTGCAGTACCTGTGGGAGCGGGTTTACCCGCGAATGGGCCGCTAGGCGGCCCCCTGGATTACAGCTTGATCCAGGTCGCCTTCAGCTCGGTGTACTTCTCCAGCGCATGCAGCGACTTGTCACGGCCGTTGCCCGACTGCTTGAAGCCACCGAACGGCGCGGTCATGTCGCCACCGTCGTACTGGTTGACCCAGACGCTGCCAGCACGCACGGCGCGGGCGGTCTTGTGGGCCTTGGAGATGTCCGAAGTCCAGATGCCAGCGGCCAGGCCATACGGCGTGTCGTTGGCAATGGCGACGGCTTCTTCGGCGGTATCGAAGGCGATCACCGACAGCACCGGGCCGAAGATTTCTTCCTGAGCGATCTTCATGGCGTTGGTCACGCCGTCGAAGATGGTCGGCTCGACATAAGTGCCACCGGTTTCTTCCAGGGTGCGCTTGCCGCCGGCCAGCAGCTTGGCGCCGTCCTTGTGGCCAGCCTCGATGTACGACAGCACGGTGTTCATCTGCTGGGTGTCGACCAGGGCACCGACAGTGGTCTGTGGGTCCAGCGGGTTGCCTGGCTTCCAGCCTTTCAAGGCCTCGACCACCATCGGCAGGAACTTGTCCTTGATCGAACGCTCGACCAGCAGGCGCGAGCCGGCGGTGCACACTTCGCCCTGGTTGAAGGCGATGGCGCTGGCGGCAGCTTCGGCGGCAGCTTGCAGGTCCGGAGCGTCAGCGAAGACGATGTTCGGGCTCTTGCCGCCGGCTTCCAGCCAGATGCGCTTCATGTTCGATTCGCCCGCGTAAACCATCAGCTGCTTGGCGATCTTGGTCGAACCGGTGAATACCAGGGTGTCGACGTCCATGTGCAGGGCCAGGGCCTTGCCCACGGTGTGGCCGTAGCCTGGCAGCACGTTCAGCACGCCAGCCGGGATACCGGCTTCGATGGCCAGCTGGGCGATGCGAATGGCCGTCAGCGGCGACTTTTCGGACGGCTTGAGCACTACCGAGTTACCGGTGGCCAAGGCCGGGCCGAGCTTCCAGCAGGCCATCAGCAGCGGGAAGTTCCACGGTACGATGGCACCGACCACACCCACCGCTTCGCGGGTGACCAGGCCGAGCTGGTCATGCGGGGTCGGGGCGACTTCGTCGTAGACCTTGTCGATGGCTTCGGCAGTCCAGTGGATGGCATTGGCCGCGCCAGGTACGTCGATGCTGGAGGAGTCGCCGATCGGCTTGCCCATGTCCAGGGTTTCCAGCAGCGCCAGCTCTTCGACGTTCTTGCGCAGCAGGTCGGCGAAGCGGATCAGCTTGGCCTTGCGCTTGGCCGGGGCCAGCTGCGACCACACGCCGGAGTTGAAGGTGGCACGGGCGTTTTCCACAGCGCGGTTGGCATCGGCCAGATCGCAGCTGGCAACCTTGGCCAGGAAGCGTCCGTCGACCGGGCTCAGGCACTCGAAGGTTTCACCAGATGCGGCATCGGTGTATTCGCCGTTGATGAAGGCACGGCCTTCGATCTTCAGTTGCTGGGCACGTTGTTCCCAGTCCGCACGAGTCAGGGTGGTCATACGAAACTCCTCCTCTTGTTTAGGTGCAACGCCGCACTGAGGACTCACAGGCGTTGTCAGAATTCTGCCCCAGCGTCGAGGGCATTTTGGCTACCGACACCCTAAACCAGCCGGTGTAAACTATCAATATATTTGACACGAAAGGCTCAAAAGCCTACTCATGTGCATTTTATTAAACAACAACAGGAGCCGAACCATGAGTATCGACAGCATAATCGACTTCGCGCAGGTCATTACCGAGGCCGAACGCTACCGCCCGGCGGCGGAAAAAATCCTCAAGGGCGAGCCAGACCAGGCGGTCTACAATCATTATTCCAGCCCGTGCGGGCAGTTTGCCGCGGGCGTGTGGGAAGGCGAGGTCGGGCAGTGGACGGTGAACTACACGGAGCATGAGTACTGCGAGATCGTCCAGGGCGTTTCGGTGCTGCGTGACCAGGACGGCGGAGCCAAGACCCTGCGTGCCGGTGACCGGTTTGTCATCCCGGCCGGCTTCAAGGGCACCTGGGAGGTGCTGGAGCCTTGCCGCAAGATCTATGTGATGTTCGAGCAGAAGTAAGCCTCTGGGGCTGCTTTGCAGCCCAGGCTTTCTTGCAGGCATAAAAAAACCCGCATCCTTTCGGAGGCGGGTTTTTTCAGGTCGCCGATCAATTACTTGATCTTGGCTTCCTTGTACACCACGTGCTTGCGAACAACCGGATCGTATTTCTTGATCTCGATTTTGTCCGGAGTGGTGCGCTTGTTCTTGTCGGTGGTGTAGAAGTGGCCAGTGCCAGCACTCGAAACCAGACGGATCAATTCACGCATGACGTTCTCCTTAGAACTTTTCGCCGCGAGCGCGCAGCTCGGCCAGCACTACGTCGATACCACGCTTGTCAATAACGCGCATGCCTTTGGCAGATACGCGCAGACGCACGAAACGCTTCTCGGATTCAACCCAGAAACGGTGGTGCTGCAGGTTCGGCAGGAAACGACGACGGGTTTTGTTGTTTGCGTGGGAAATGTTGTTCCCGGTTACTGGACCCTTACCAGTAACTTGACAGACTCTCGACATGACTCAGCCCTCTAAAACCACATGCCCAACCCGGCATGGGTTGGCCGCTTAATCTCTCAGTCTTTGGCGCCTGGGCGCCGTGATTCTGGAGGTCTTATCGGCCGCATTCGCTGATGCGACAGGCCGAGCCCCTAGAAAAGAGCGCTGCTTTATACCAGAAAGACTCGACCGCAACAACATTAGATGAATATTGACACGAGCCCCGACGCGCCGGGCCAGCATAGCGGCAGGCCCCGCCAGCCGTCGACCGCTCGTCGCCAATTTTGTAAAAAAGGGTGTGGTCATTTCCCGACGGGCACACTAGGGTAGGCCTTTTCCAGACTGCACTGGCAGATGGGCCACTGACAGCCAAGGAGCCACTATGCGTGCCGCCGCCCTTTCCTTATTGTTCAACTCCTTGTTCGCCGCAGGCGCCCTGATCGCCGCCAGCGTTGCCCAGGCCGCCCCGCTGAGCGTCTGCAGCGAGGCCAGCCCCGAAGGCTTCGACGTGGTGCAGTACAACTCACTGACCACCACCAACGCCACAGCCGATGTGCTGATGAACCGCCTGGTGGAGTTCGACGCGGCGCAAGGCAAGGTGGTGCCGAGCCTGGCGGCCAGCTGGACGGTATCGGCCGACGGCCTGATCTACGACTTCACCCTGCGCGATGATGTGAACTTCCACACCACCGCCTACTTCAAGCCAAGCCGCCCACTGAACGCCGACGATGTGCTGTTCAGCTTCCAGCGCATGCTCTACCCCGCCCATGCCTGGCACAAGACCGCGCCGGGCGGCTACCCGCATGCCCAGTCGCTGCAACTAGGCAGCCTGATCAAGGCGATCGAGGCACCCGCGCCAAACACCGTGCGCTTCACCCTCAACCACCCGGACGCCACGTTCCTGGCCACGTTGAGCATGGGCTTCGCATCGATCTACTCCGCAGAGTACGCGGACAAACTTCTCAAGGCCGGCACGCCGGAGAAGCTCAACAGCCAGCCGATCGGCACCGGGCCGTTCATCTTCCAGCGCTTCCAGAAGGACGCCGTAGTACGCTATCGCGCCAACCCTGACTACTTCGCCGGCAAGCCGGCGGTCGACCCGCTGATCTTCGCCATCACCACCGATGCCAACGTGCGCCTGCAGAAGCTCAAGCGCGGCGAGTGCCAGGTCGCGTTGTCGCCCAAGCCGCTGGACATTGCCGAAGCTGGCAAGGACGGCAACCTCAAGGTGGCCACCACCCCGGCGTTCATGACCGCCTTCGTCGCCATCAACAGCCAGCACCCGCCGCTGGACAAGCCGGAGGTGCGCCAGGCCATCAACCTGGCCTTCGACAAGCAGGCCTACCTCAAGGCCGTGTTCGAAGACTCCGCGGTGGCCGCCAACGGCCCCTACCCGCCCAATACCTGGAGCTACGCCAAGGACCTGCCCGGCTACCCGCTGGACCTGAAGAAAGCCAAGGCCCTGCTGACAAAGGCCGGCCTGGCCGAGGGCTTCAGCACCACGATCTGGACCCGCCCGTCGGGCAGCCTGCTCAATCCCAACCCCAGCCTCGGTGCGCAGATGCTGCAGGCCGACCTGGCCAAGATCGGCATCAAGGCCGAGATCCGCGTGATCGAGTGGGGCGAGCTGATCCGTCGCGCCAAGGCGGGCGAGCATGACCTGCTGTTCATGGGCTGGGCGGGCGACAACGGCGACCCGGACAACTTCCTCAGCCCGCAGTTTTCCTGCGCCGCGGTGAAGTCGGGGACCAACTTCGCACGCTTCTGCGACAGCCGCCTGGACCAGTTGATCAGCGCCGGGCGCACCACCAACGACCAGAGTGTGCGCAGCCGGCTTTACCAGCAGGCGCAAACCTTGATTCAGCAACAGGCGCTGTGGGTGCCGCTGGCGCACCCGACGGCGGCGGCCCTGCTGCGCCAAGGGGTCGAGGGGTATCAGGTGAGCCCGTTCGGGCGGTTGGATTTCAGCAAGGTGTCTGTGAACAAGTAAGCCTGCACCGGCCTCTTCGCGGGTAAACCCGCTCCCACAGGGACCGCGCCAACTTTCAACATGGCGCTATCCCTGTGGGAGCGGGTTTACCCGCGAAAGGGCCGGTACTGGCAGCACAAAGCTCCAGTTTTCCATCAGGCCACAATCCACCCATGCTCGACCATCGACAGCGGCTCCCCGTCACCGATGATGATGTGATCCAGCACCCGCACATCGATCAACGCCAGCCCCCGCTTCAACGACAGGGTCAAATGCACATCGTCCTGGCTGGGCTCACTGTTGCCCGAGGGGTGGTTGTGGCACAGGATCAAGGCCGCTGCGTTATGCAGCAATGCCCGCCGCACCACTTCCCGCGGGTAGACGCTGGCCCGATCTATCGTGCCTCGGAAGAGGATTTCAAACGCCAACGGCCTGTGCTTGGTATCGAGAAAGAGGCACCCGAACACCTCGCTGACTTCATGTCGCAGCATCGCTTTCAAATAGCGCCTCACCGTTGCCGGGCTGTCCATCGCGGATTCACGCTCAATCGAAGTTGCAAGGTGCCTGCGCCCGATCTCCAGCAGCGCCTGCAGCTGGCTGTACCTCACCGGGCCCAACCCAAGCTCGCCGACGAAGGCCTCTCGGTCGGCCTCCAGCAACTGGCGCAACCCCCCGAACTTCACGAGCAGACCTCGCGCCAGCTCCACGACATTGCGCCCTCGCACACCTGAACCGAGAAATACAGCCAGCAATTCCGCGTCCGTCAGGCTTCCGGCCCCGCGCTGCAGCAACTTCTCCCTCGGCCGCTCTGCAGCCGGCCACTCCCTGATATTCATCCCGCTCCTCTGCCCTTGCTGCGGCCCATTTCGGCCCTGTGTTAATCTATTTCGCCTCGTACATGCGACGTTCCGCCGCAGGCATTTTCAAACGTCGTCGCCCGCTCTCACTGGAAAAAGGCAAGCCTATGCAGCGGCTGTATCGCAAGCGCATCGTTCTCGGCGTGGGTGGCGGCATTGCCGCCTACAAAAGCGCCGAACTGATTCGCCGACTCCTGGAGCACGGCGCGCAGGTGCGCGTCGTCATGACCCGTGGTGGTGCAGAGTTCATCACCCCGCTAACCCTGCAAGCGCTGTCAGGCCACCCGGTGCACATGGACCTGCTCGACCCTGCCGCCGAAGCGGCCATGGGCCACATCGAACTGGCCAAGTGGGCTGACCTGGTGCTGATCGCCCCGGCCACCGCCGACCTCATGGCGCGCATGGCCCAAGGCATGGCCGACGACCTGCTGACCACCTTGGTACTGGCTACCGATGCCACTGTCGCCGTGGCCCCGGCCATGAACCAGGCCATGTGGCGCGACCCGGCCACCCAGGCCAACCTCGAACTGCTCAAGAGCCGGGGCATCCAGGTGTTCGGCCCAGCGTCCGGCAGCCAGGCCTGTGGCGACGTCGGCCTGGGCCGCATGCTCGAAGCCACCGACCTGGCCTGGTGTGCCGCGGAAAGCTTCAAGCGCCAGGCCCTGACCGGCAAGCACGTGCTGATCACTGCCGGCCCGACCCAGGAAAACATCGACCCGGTGCGCTACATCACCAATCATAGCTCCGGCAAGATGGGCTTCGCCTTGGCTGAAGCGGCCGCCGAAGCCGGGGCTCGGGTCACCCTCGTCACTGGCCCGGTGCACCTGCCGACCCCCGACCGGGTCAGCCGTATCGACGTGGTCAGCGCGCGGGACATGCTCGCGGCCTGTGAAGCGGCCATGCCGTGCGACCTGTTCATCGCCTCTGCGGCGGTTGCGGACTACCGCCCGGAAGTCGTTGCCACGCAAAAACTGAAGAAAGATCCTACGACCGGCGACGGCATGCTGCTGCAGATGGTGCGCAATCCCGATATCCTTGCCACCATCGCTGGCCGCGCCGACCGCCCGTTCAGCGTCGGTTTCGCCGCCGAGACCGAGCACTTGCTCGATTACGCCACGCGCAAGCTCAAGGACAAGAACCTCGACCTGATCGTCGCCAATGATGTGGCCAACCCCAGCATCGGCTTCAACAGCGAGGAAAACGCCTTGACCGTGATCGACCGCCAGCAGCACCAGACCCTCTTCGCGCAGACCAGCAAGGGCAAGATTGCCCGGCAACTGGTCGCCTTCATCGCCGAACGACTCAATCAGGTTCAATAAGTTACATGCACGCTCTTCAAGCCAAGATCCTCGACCCACGCCTGGGCACCGAATTCCCCCTGCCGCAGTATGCCACCCCCGGCTCCGCCGGCCTGGACCTGCGCGCCCTGCTCAAGGAAGACACCATCCTCGAGCCAGGCCAGACCCTGCTGATCCCCACCGGCCTGTCGATCTACATCGGCGACCCTGGCCTGGCGGCGGTGATCTTGCCGCGCTCGGGCCTGGGCCATAAGCACGGCATCGTGCTGGGCAACCTGGTCGGGCTGATCGACTCGGACTACCAGGGCGAGTTGATGGTGTCGTGCTGGAACCGCGGCGACACACCGTTCACCATCGCCGTTGGCGAGCGCATTGCCCAGCTGGTGCTGGTACCGGTGGTACAGGCCCATTTCGACATCGTCGAAGCGTTCGATGAAAGCCAGCGCGGCGCTGGCGGCTTCGGCCATTCCGGCAGCCACTGAGCCGAGAAATGACCGTTCAGGCCAAGGATGGCGAACTCTCTGGCGAAACCACCGTCCAAGCGTTCAGTTTGCGCCTGCCCAGAAAGCCTTTGACTAATGGAGCTTCCAGAGATGAACGACATGGCCCACCTGGTCCCCGCCGCACTGCCAGACAGCATTTTCCGCGCGTATGACATTCGCGGCGTGGTCGGCAAAACCCTTCACGCCGAAACCGCCTACTGGATCGGCCGCGCCATCGGCGCGCAGAGCCTGGCCCAGGGCGAACCGCAGGTTTCGGTCGGCCGCGATGGCCGCCTGTCCGGCCCGATGCTGGTCGAACAGCTGATCAAGGGCTTGGTCGATGCCGGCTGCCAGGTCAGCGACGTCGGTCTGGTGCCCACCCCCGCCCTGTATTACGCAGCCAACGTGCTGGCCGGCAAGTCCGGCGTGATGCTGACCGGTAGCCACAACCCGTCTGACTACAACGGCTTCAAGATCGTCATCGCTGGCGATACCCTGGCCAACGAACAGATCCAGGCCCTGCTGACCCGATTGAAAACCAACGACCTGACCCTCGCCGAAGGCCGCGTGGAAAAGGTCGAGATCCTTGACCGCTACTTCCAGCAGATCGTCGAGGACGTGAAGCTGGCCAAGAAGCTCAAGGTGGTCGTGGACTGCGGCAACGGTGCCGCCGGCGTGGTCGCGCCGCAACTGATCGAAGCCCTGGGCTGCGAAGTGATCCCGCTGTTCTGCGAAGTCGACGGCAACTTCCCCAACCACCACCCGGACCCGGGCAAGCCGGAAAACCTCGAAGACCTGATCGCCAAGGTCAAGGAAACCGGTGCCGACATCGGCCTGGCATTCGACGGTGACGGCGACCGCGTCGGCGTGGTGACCAACACCGGCAGCATCGTCTACCCCGATCGCCTGCTGATGCTGTTTGCCCAGGACGTACTGTCGCGCAACCCGGGTGCCGAGATCATTTTCGACGTGAAGTGCACCCGTCGCCTGACCCCGCTGATCGAGCAGCACGGCGGCCGCGCACTGATGTGGAAGACCGGCCACTCGCTGATCAAGAAGAAAATGAAGCAGACCGGCTCGCTGCTGGCCGGCGAGATGAGCGGTCACATCTTCATCAAGGAACGCTGGTACGGTTTCGACGACGGCATCTACAGCGCCGCGCGCCTGCTGGAGATCCTCAGCAAGGCCGGGAAGAGTGCCGAAAACCTGTTCGCCGCGTTCCCGAACGATATTTCCACGCCGGAAATCAATATTGATGTGACCGACGAGGGTAAATTCAGCATCATTGATGCACTGCAACGCGACGCCGACTGGGGCGAAGCCAACCTGACCACCATCGACGGTGTGCGGGTGGACTACGCCCACGGCTGGGGCCTGGTTCGCGCCTCCAACACCACCCCGGTGCTGGTGCTGCGCTTCGAGGCTGACAGCGACGCCGAATTGCAACGTATCAAGGATGTTTTCCGTACCCAGTTGCTGCGGGTTGAGCCTGAGCTGCAACTGCCGTTCTGACCGACTATCTGTTCCTTACAGGAGCCCTGCATGACCCTCGATCGCGATGCCGCTTCCCATGTAGCCGAGGTTTTGTCCGAAGCACTGCCTTACATCCGCCGCTTTGTCGGCAAGACCCTGGTGATCAAGTACGGCGGCAACGCGATGGAGAGCGAGGAGCTCAAGACCGGCTTCGCCCGTGACATCGTGCTGATGAAGGCTGTGGGCATCAACCCGGTGGTGGTCCACGGTGGTGGCCCGCAGATCGGCGACCTGCTCAAGCGCCTGTCGATCGAAAGCCACTTCATCGACGGCATGCGCGTCACCGACTCGGCGACCATGGACGTGGTGGAGATGGTGCTGGGTGGCCAGGTCAACAAGGACATCGTCAACCTGATCAACCGCCACGGCGGCAGCGCCATCGGCCTGACCGGCAAGGACGCGGAGCTGATCCGCGCCCGCAAGCTGACCGTCAGCCGCCAGACGCCCGAGATGACCACCCCGGAAATCATCGACATCGGCCACGTGGGCGAAGTGGTGAGTGTGAACACCGACCTGCTGAACATGCTGGTGAAGGGCGACTTCATCCCGGTGATCGCGCCGATCGGCGTGGGTGCCAACGGTGAGTCGTACAACATCAACGCCGACCTGGTGGCGGGCAAGGTAGCCGAGGCGCTGAAGGCCGAGAAGCTGATGCTGCTGACCAACATCGCCGGCCTGATGGACAAGCAGGGCGAGGTACTGACCGGCCTGACCACCGAGCAGGTCAATGAACTGATCGCCGACGGCACCATCTACGGCGGCATGCTGCCGAAGATCAAGTGCGCGCTGGATGCCGTGCAGGGCGGTGTGAATAGCTCCCACATCATCGACGGCCGCGTGCCGAATGCGGTGCTGCTGGAGATCTTCACCGACAGCGGCGTGGGTACCCTGATTACCAACCGCAAGCAGCGCTGATCGTTAACCTGTCCCGGCCTATTCGCGGGTAAACCCGCTCCCACAGGTACAGCACCGCCTTTGAGGGCTGTGGAGATCCTGTGGGAGCGGGTTTACCCGCGAAGAGGCCGGAACAGGCGACACAAAAAAGGCGACCTTCACAAGAAGGTCGCCTTTTTCATTTACAGGCCCGGATCAGATCCCGTACTGCGCCCGGTAAGCCTCGACCGCCGGCAGATGCTGCTTCAGCTGCGGGTCATCGGCCAGGAACTCCAGCACCTGGGTCAGCGAAACGATGCTGACCACAGGGATACCGAAGTCGCGTTCCACTTCCTGGATCGCCGACAGCTCGCCATTGCCACGCTCTTCGCGGTTCAGCGCGATCAGCACGCCAGCGGCCTTGGCCTGCTGGGCATTGATGATTTGCATGACCTCACGAATGGCGGTACCGGCGGTGATCACGTCGTCGATGATCAGTACGTCACCGGCCAGCGGTGCACCGACCAGGCTGCCACCTTCACCGTGGTCCTTGGCTTCCTTACGGTTGAAGCACCATGGCACATCGAGCTGATGCTGATCGGCAAGGGCCACGGCAGTTGTCGCTGCCAGCGGGATGCCCTTGTAGGCCGGGCCGAACAGCACATCGAACGGGATCTTGCTGTCGACGATGGCTGCGGCATAGCAACGGCCCAGTTCGGCCAGGGCGGAACCGGTGTTGAACAGGCCGGCATTGAAGAAATACGGGCTGGTACGCCCCGATTTCAGGGTGAATTCACCGAAACGCAGTACCCCGCGATCGATGGCAAAACGGATGAAGTCGCGCTGATACGGCTGCATGGATAGTCCCGGACACCACGGATTTAGCTAAATGGGTTGAGCTCGGGTATCATACACGCACGAGATTTTTGGGGCCATTTATGCGGATCATCAGTGTGAACGTAAATGGCATTCAGGCTGCGGCCGAGCGTGGTTTGCTCAGCTGGCTGCAAGCCCAGAATGCCGACGTCATCTGCCTTCAGGATACCCGCGCCTCGGCCTTTGAACTCGATGACCCAGCTTTCCAGCTCGATGGCTATTTCCTTTATGCCTGCGACGCGGAGGTGCCTGCCCAAGGTGGTGTGGCCCTGTATTCGCGCATGCAGCCCAAGGCAGTCATCACCGGCCTGGGCTTCGAGACAGCCGACCGCTACGGGCGTTACCTGCAAGCAGATTTCGACAAAGTCAGTATTGCCAGCCTGCTGCTGCCTTCGGGTATGAACGGCGACGAAGACTTGAACCAGAAGTTCAAGTTGATGGACGACTTCGCCAAGTACCTGGACAAACAGCGTCGCAAGCGTCGCGAATACATCTACTGCGGCTCGTTCTACGTGGCGCAGCAGAAGCTCGATATCAAAAACTGGCGTGACAGCCAGCAGTCGCCGGGTTTCCTGGCGCCGGAGCGTGCCTGGATGGATGCGATCACCGGCGAGATGGGTTACGTCGACGCGCTGCGCGAAGTCAGCCGTGAAGGCGACCAGTACAGCTGGTGGCCGGACAACGAGCAGGCCGAGATGCTCAACCTGGGCTACCGGTTCGACTACCAGATCCTCACCCCGGGCCTGCGCCGCTTCGTGCGCAATGCCCGCCTGCCGCGTCAGCCGCGCTTCTCCCAGCATGCGCCGCTGATTGTCGACTATGACTGGACGTTGACCATCTGAAGGCATGGGGCCGCTTTGCGGCCCCAGCATTATTTGATCGGCCGCCAGATCATCGGGTAGCGATACGGCTTGCCCTCATTCGCCCGCACAGCCGCAATGATGATCAGGATCATCACCGCGACCATTAGCATGGCGAACAGCACCAGCCCGATGAACACGAACATCAGCAGGAAGCAGATGAACCCGGCAATGGTTACGCTGATCTGAAAATTCAGCGCCTCTTTGCCTTGGGCGTCGATGAAAGGGTCTTGCTCGCGCTTGAGGTGCCAAAGCACCAGCGGGCCCAGCAAGTGCCCGAGCGGCACCACCAGGCCCAGCAGCGCGGAGAGGTGGCAGAACATCGCCCACTGCCGGATTTCGGCATTGGGCGGGGTGATCGACAGGTTCGATTCGCTCATGCCCCGCACCTCCCTGGCTGGGTTCAGTCGGCCAGTGCCGCCTGCTGCAGTTCGAAGATCTCGCTCATGCCCTTCTGCGCCAGGGCGAGCATGGCGTTGAAGTCTTCAGGCTGGAACGGCGCACCTTCGGCAGTACCCTGCACTTCGATGAAACCACCGGCGCTGGTCATGACCACGTTCAGGTCGGTTTCGGCGGCGGAGTCTTCCAGGTAGTCCAGGTCGAGCACCGCTTCGCCCTGATACATGCCCACCGACACTGCGGCGATCATGTGCTTGAGCGGGTTGCCGGCCTTCAGGCCACCGCGCTTCTTGATCACCGCCAAGGCATCGCACAGAGCGACCATTGCACCGGTGATGGACGCGGTACGGGTGCCACCATCGGCCTGGATCACGTCGCAGTCGACGTACAGGGTGATATCGCCGAGCTTGCTCATGTCCAGCGCGGCGCGCAGCGAACGGCCGATCAGACGCTGGATTTCCAGCGTGCGGCCACCCTGCTTGCCACGGCTGGCTTCACGCTGGTTACGCTCGCCGGTGGAGCGCGGCAGCATGCCGTACTCGGCAGTCAGCCAGCCTTGGCCCTGGCCTTTGAGAAAGCGCGGCACACCGTTTTCCACGCTGACCGTGCAGATGACCTTGGTGTCACCGAACTCGACCAGTACCGACCCTTCGGCGTGCTTGGTGTAGTTGCGGGTAATGCGGATCGAGCGGAGCTGATCGGCGGCGCGACCACTTGGACGTTTCATCTGGGATACCTGTACTGGGACTTTGAATCTGCCGAGCATTATAGAGCCCACGGCCCGGGGAAGACATGCCTATTGTCGCGCCCGACACAGCCCGTCGCCTTTTCCTGCCGGCCAGGCCACCCGTCGGTAACATGGGTGGATTGGGCGCCAAGGCCCCACTGCGCTACAATCCTGCGCCTTGCAGCCGAGAGGCTCCCACCGTTCATTCATATACGCGAGGTACTCCCCATGGTGCACAGCATGACCGCTTTTGCTCGTGTCGAGCGCGCCGGCAGCCAAGGCACCCTGGTCTGGGAGCTGCGTTCGGTCAACCACCGTTACCTGGAGCCGCACCTGCGCCTGCCCGAGGCCCTGCGCGACCTCGAAGGCGCCGTGCGTGAAGGGCTGCGCCAAGGCCTGTCGCGGGGCAAGGTAGAATGCACCTTGCGCCTCAACGAAGACAGCAACGGCAAACCGCTGAAGGTGGACCGCGAGCGCGCCGCGCAGCTGGTTGCCGCCGCCGAGGAAGTGGCCAGCCTGATCAAGCAGCCGGCACCACTGAACCCGCTGGAGGTGCTGTCCTGGCCAGGCGTGTTGGTGGCCGACGCCAACGATCCGCAGGCATTGAATACCGAAGCCATGGCGTTGTTCGATGAGGCGCTGGCCGAGCTCAAGGCCGGGCGTCAGCGTGAAGGCCTGGAACTGGCCCGGCTGATCAACGAACGCCTGGACAACATGGCCAGCGAAGTCACCACCCTGCGCGCCCTGGTGCCGCAGATGCTGGCAGCACAGCGGCAGAAGATCCTCGACCGCTTCGGCGATATGCAGGCCGAACTCGACCCGCAACGTCTGGAGCAGGAGATGGTGCTACTGGCCCAGAAGAGCGACGTGGCCGAGGAGCTCGACCGCCTCAGCACCCACGTCACCGAAGTGCGCCGCGTGCTCAAGGGTGGCGGTGCTGCGGGGCGGCGCCTCGACTTCCTGATGCAGGAACTCAACCGCGAGGCCAACACCCTCGGCTCCAAAGCCTTCGACCCACGCAGCACGCAAGCGGCGGTCAACCTGAAGGTATTGATCGAACAGATGCGTGAACAAGTACAGAACATCGAGTAAGGCCACCCCGACCATGAAGCACAGCAGCGGCACTCTCTACATCGTTTCGGCCCCTTCGGGCGCCGGCAAGACCAGCTTGGTCACTGCCCTGACCCAGGACGACTCGCAAATCCGCGTCTCGGTCTCGCACACCACCCGCGCCATGCGCCCGGGTGAGCAGCACGGGGTGAACTACCACTTCGTCGTCCACGAGGAATTCAAGGCTCTGATCGACCAAGGCGACTTCCTGGAGCATGCCGAGGTGTTCGGCAACTTCTACGGCACCTCGCGCAGCGCCATGCAGCAGACCCTGAACCAGGGTTACGACCTGATCCTGGAAATCGACTGGCAAGGCGCCCAGCAGGTACGCAAGCTGATGCCGCAGGCTTTGTCGGTGTTCATCCTGCCACCAAGCCAGCAGGCACTGCGCGAGCGCCTGGACGGCCGCGGGCAGGACAGCGAAGAAATCATCGCCGGGCGCATGAAGGAAGCGGTCAGCGAGATGGTGCACTACGACGAGTATGACTACGTGATCATCAACGATGACTTCGACGAGGCGCTGGAGGACTTGAAGGCAGTGTTCCGCTCGAACCGCCTGCTGCTGAACAAGCAGCAACAGCGCAACAGCGGGCTTCTGAAAGAACTGCTCTCCTGAAAGACCCATGGGGCTGCTTTGCAGCCCTTCGCGGGCGTGCCCGCGAAGGGCCGCAAAGCGGCCCCAATCATTTATTCCTGCAATGGCAAGGTAGCCTGCTGACGCAGGGTAGCCCCCAGGAAGTACGCCGGCGCGCGCAGCCGCGACAGCATCATCAGCACGATCCCCAGCACCGAGATGATCGCGGCGATCACGAACACCAGCCCCAGCCCGCCCACATGCGAGCCGCTGCCGAAGTCCGGCGAGGCGCTGTCGATGGCGGTACGCACGAAGATAACCGACAAGATCACCCCACCCACCAGCGGGCACAAGCCGCGCATCAGGAAGTGGCGCAGGCTGTCGAACAGGCTGTGGCGGAAGTACCAGACACAGGCGAAGGCCGTCAGCGAATAGTAGAAGCAGATCATCATGCCCAGTGCAGTGATGGTATCCGCCAACACGTTCTCGCTCAGGGTGCGCATGGTCACGTAGAACAGGCCCGCGGCCACGCCGGCGCAGATGGTGGCGTAACGCGGGGTCTGCGAACGTGGGCAGACGCTGGCGAACTTCTGCGGCACCGCGCCGTAGTAACCCATGGCCAACAGTGTGCGCGCCGGCGACACGAAGGTCGACTGCAGCGACGCCGCGGTACTGGCCAGCACGGCGATGGACATCAGGATCGCCAGCGGCCCCATGACCGGGCCGGCCAGGTGAGCGAAGACGTTTTCCTGGATGCGCGGGTTGTTCAGGCCCAGGCCCTGTTCGCTGATACCAGCAAACTGCAGGGTGGCAATGGCGGTGAACAGGTACAGGCCGAGGATCAGCAGCACGGTCCAGGTGGCCGCCTTGCCCGGCACCTCGTCACTGCCGACCGATTCCTCGCTGACAGTCAGGCACACGTCCCAGCCCCAGAAGATGAAGATCGACAGAGACAGCCCGGCGGCAAAGGCCGAGAAAGATTCGACGCCGAACGGGTTGAACCAGGCGAAATCGAATTCCAGCGGTGGCGGCGCTGTGGTTTCGCCGAAAGCGGCAAAGGCAAAGCCGATCAGCACCAGCAACTGCAGGGCCACCAAGCCATATTGCACCGTCATGGTGGTGGTCATGCCACGGCAGCAGATCCACACCGCCAGGGCGATGAACACGCAACAGGTGGTTATGTTGATGAGCAGGTTGTCGGCCAATGCCGCCAGTTCATGCTTGCCGGTAATCTGACCAAGGAACAGATAGAAGAAGTCGACCGCCACCCCTGCCAGGTTCGACAACACGATGGTGGTGGCGACCACCAGGCCCCAGCCACCGATCCAGCCGATCATCGGACCGAAGGCACGCGCCGACCAGGTAAACGAAGTACCACTGTCCGGCTCCGCCGAGTTCAGTTCGCGGTAGCCCAAGGCTACCAACAGCATCGGCAGGAAGCCGACGATGAATACCGCTGGCAGGTGCGCGCCCACTTCACGCACGGTCGGCCCAAGGGCGCCGGTCAGTGTGTAGACCGGGGCGATGGTGGAAATGCCTAGCACCACGCTGGCCAGCAAGCCCAGCCGGCCGGTGGCCAGGCCCTTGCTGCGCTGGGTGTTGCCCGCGTCGGCCGCCACGTCGGGTGGGCGGCCGGCTTCTGTGTAATTGCTCATGAGTATTTGCCGTAAATTTTGGAATTGTTTTCACAGGCCTTGCGTACAAGGCCCGCTTTCACTCATTGAAAGCTTGCTGCCGGGAACAAGTCATCCGAGACCTTCGGGTGACGTCAGAGTGCCTCCTGCCGTGCGCCCTCCCGTCTTGCATAAGCAAAACAGGCCTCGCGAAACGCCTGGAACAGGCGCAACGAGACCGGGTTTTCGGTAAATCGCCACTCCGGGTGCCACTGCACGCCGAGCACAAAGCCCGGCGCGGCAGGCATGGACACCGCTTCGATCAGGCCATCCGGGGCCCGTGCCTCGACGCGCAGGCCTGGGGCCAGACGGTCGATGCCCTGGCTGTGCAGCGAGTTGACCTCGAACTGCGCCGCCAGGCCCAGGCGCTCGAACAACCCGCCAGGCTCGATGCCGACAAGGTGACGAGGGCCGTATTGCACCTCCAGAGGTGCGTCCTCTGGTTCACGGTGGTCCAGGTAGCCGGGCAGTTCCTGCACGCGCTGGTGCAGGCTGCCGCCCAGGGCCACGTTCAATTCCTGGTAGCCACGGCAAATACAGAACACCGGCACACCGGCGGCAATGGCCGCCTGCAACAGTGGCAGGGTCAGGCGATCGCGTGCCAGATCGTGCCGGGTACCCGCCGCGCTGGGGGCGCCATTGTAATGATGCGGTTCGATATTTGAAGGTGAGCCGGTAAAAACAATGCCGTGCAGACGGGCCAGCAGCGCCTGCGTGTCGCTGCCCCCGTCACGGGCCGGCAAGATCAATGGCAAGCCGGCAAAGCCGGCCGCCTCGACATACTTGTCGCCTACCGTATGCGACGAGTTCTTCCCCACCTGCTGGCGGCAGGCGCTGACACCGATCAAGGGGACCGCATTTGCGCTCATGGGCTTACACCGTGTGCAGGTACCAGTTGTACTCGAGATCGGAAATCGACACTTCGAACTCGGCCAGTTCGCTTTCCTTGCAGGCCACGAAGATATCGATGTAATCCGGGCTGATGTATTGGTTGAGGACTTCGCTGTCGTCCAGCGCGCGCAGGGCATCGCGCAGGTTGTTCGGCAGGCTCTGCTCCAGCTGTTCGTAGGAATTGCCTTCGATCGGTGCCTGCGGCTCGACCTGGTTGGTCAGGCCGTGGTGAACACCGGCGAGGATCGCCGCGAGCATCAGGTAGGGGTTGGCGTCGGCACCGGCCACGCGGTGCTCGAGGCGCACGTTATCGCTGCTATCGGTGGGCACGCGCACGGCCACGGTGCGGTTGTCCAGGCCCCAGCTTGGCGCATTGGGCACGTAGAACTGCGCGCCGAAGCGGCGGTAGGAGTTGATGTTCGGGCAGAGGAAGGCCATCGACGCCGGCATGGTCTCCAGCACACCACCGATGGCATGGCGCAGCGCGTCGCTTTGCAGCGGGTCGTCACTGGCGAAGATGTTCTTGCCGGTTTTCTTGTCCAGCAACGAAATGTGCACGTGCAGGCCATTGCCTGCCTGGCCCGGGTAGGGCTTGGCCATGAAGGTGGTGTCCATCTCATGGTCATAGGCAACGTTCTTGATCAGGCGCTTGAGCAGGATCGCGTAGTCGCAGGCCTTCAGCGGGTCAGCCACGTGGTGCAGGTTGACCTCGAACTGTGCCGGGGCGCTTTCCTTGACGATGGCGTCGGCGGGCAGGCCTTGTTCCTTGGCCGCTTCGAGCATGTCCTGCAGGCAGTCGGCATATTCATCGAGGTCGTCGATCAGGTACACCTGGGTCGACTGCGGGCGTTTGCCGGAAATCGGCGAGCGCGGCGGCTGCGGGCGACCGTTGAGGTTATCCTGGTCGATCAGGTAGAACTCCAGCTCGAACGCGGCGCAGATATCCAGGCCCAGGTCATCGAACTTGCTCACCATCTGGCGCAGTACTTCGCGCGGGTCGGCGAAGAACGGCTGGCCATCCAGTTCGTGCATGGTCATCAGCAGCTGGGCGGTGGGCCGCTTCTGCCACGGCTCGTCCGACAGCGTGCCGGGGATCGGGAAGCAGATGCGGTCGGCATCGCCGATGTCCAGGCCAAGGCCGGTGCTCTCGACGGTGGACCCGTTGATGTCCAGGGCGAACAACGATGCCGGCAGGTTGATGCCCTTCTCGTACACCTTGTGCAGGCTGGCCCGCTCGATGCGCTTGCCACGTACCACGCCGTTCATGTCGGAGATCAGCAGGTCGACGTACTGCGTGTCCGGATGGGCCTGGAGGAAGTCATTCATCTCGCTGGAAGAACTGGCGCACGGGGTTACCGACGTCATGGCTGTACATCCTTTGATTTGCTGCGGCGATGTGGGGGATACGGCTGGCGCCTCACGGGCGACGATGGTTGCAGCTGTTGTTCTTTTCACTTTCCCATCGTGGGGATTGGTTACCCGACCGGGCGCATTGATTCCCGGGGGCCGTTTCACTATAAAATGGCCAAAACGCAACAGACATTGGCAATTCGGCAAGCAGAGCGTGCACCAATGCAATATCAGATTACCCATGCCGACCTCTCCCTGGTCCTGGCCCTGGAACGTGGCCGCTCGCTGGCCAAGGCTGCCGAGTTGCTCAAGGTCGATGTTTCGACGGTGTTCCGCTCGATCCGCCGGCTGGAGTCGGCGCTGGGCACCGCCTTGTTCGTCAAGAGCCGCAAAGGCTACCTGCCGACCGACACCGCCCAGGCCCTGGCCGAGCAGGCCGAACGCGCCGAGCAGGCGCTGGAGGCGGCGCGCATCGCCATGACCAGTGGCGAGCAGGTTGTAAGCGGCACGGTACGACTGACCTGTACCGAAGCGGTGATGCACAGCCTGCTGCTGCCGGCGCTGGCCGAATTCATGCCCAACTACCCGGCCTTGTCGCTGGAGATGGGCACTTCCAACACATTCGCCAACCTCAGCCGGCGCGATGCCGACATTGCCCTGCGCCTGACTAACACGCCACCGGAGCACCTGGTGGGCCGCAACCTGGGGTCCACCTCCTACGTGGTTTGCGGCCAGCCGCAGTGGCGCGAGCGCCTGGCCGAGTCACCTGCCAGCGTGCCGTGGATCGCCCCCGACGACTCGATGCAGGACCACCCCACGGTGGTCTGGCGCAACCAGCAGCACCCGGGGTTGAGCCCGCGCTACCAGTGCAGCGGCATGTCGACCATCGCTCAACTGGTCACGGCCGGGCTCGGCGTGGCAGCGCTGCCGGACTACATGGTGCATGCTCTGCCCGGGGTGGATGCGCTGAGCGGGCCGCTGCCGGGTTGCGACACCCAGCTGTGGCTGCTGACCCGGCCGGACTGCCGGGCGTTGCGCTCGGTGCAGACCTTGTTCGAGGAACTGACCCCGCGGTTGCGTGACGCGATGCTCTGAGGTTATCGTCAGGTTCAAGCGATAGGGTGTCTGTTCCGGCCCTTTCGCGGCTGAAGCCGCTCCCACAGGGTGCGGTGATGAACCTGAGGACAATGCGGTCCCTGTGGGAGCGGCTTCAGCCGCGAAGAAGGCAACACAGGGCTTGAAGGTAACCACCCGACAAAACAGCGCTTCCCTATTGGCTGGTGATTTTTTAAACTATCGAGTCCGCCTGCCCATTATCGGGCTGCACGCCCACCGCAATTGCTACTGAGGAAGACCATGGCCCGCGTAACTGTTGAAGACTGCCTGGAACACGTGGATAACCGCTTTGAGCTGGTCATGCTCTCGACCAAGCGCGCTCGCCAGCTGGCGACCGGCGGCAAAGAGCCACGCGTTGCGTGGGAAAACGACAAGCCGACCGTTGTTGCCCTGCGTGAAATCGCCGAAGGCATCGTCACCAACGAGTTCATCGCCGCTGAAGAGATCGTCACCGAGGATCCGGTGTTCGCCGCGTTCGAGGACGAGAACAACGAGGCTGTCTGATTGATGCCAGGTCGACGTCGCACGGCGCAAGGCCCCCTTCCTCGGCAGGAGGTGAACCCATGCCGGGTATAGAAGCCTTGGCCGAACGGCTGTCGACCTACCTTGGCCCCGAACAGGTCAACCTGGTCCGGCGCGCCTATTTCTACGCCGAACAGGCCCACGATGGGCAGCGCCGCCGCAGTGGCGAGCCCTACGTGACCCACCCGCTGGCCGTGGCCAGCATCCTCGCCGACATGCACATGGACCATCAGAGCCTGATGGCGGCCATGCTGCACGACGTGATCGAAGATACCGGCATCGCCAAGGAAGCCCTCAGCCAGCAGTTTGGCGAGACCGTGGCCGAACTGGTCGATGGGGTCAGCAAGCTGACCCAGATGAACTTCGAGACCAAGGCCGAGGCGCAAGCCGAAAACTTCCAGAAGATGGCCATGGCCATGGCCCGCGATATCCGCGTGATCCTGGTCAAGCTGGCCGACCGCCTGCACAACATGCGCACCCTGGAAGTGCTGTCCGGCGAAAAACGCCGGCGCATCGCCAAGGAAACCCTCGAGATCTACGCCCCCATTGCCAACCGCCTGGGCATGCACACCGTGCGCGTTGAGTTCGAGGACCTCGGCTTCAAGGCCATGCACCCGATGCGTTCGTCGCTGATCCACCGCGCGGTGAAAAGCGCACGCGGCAACCGCAAGGAGATCGTCGCCAAGATCGAACATTCGCTGGCCAACTGCCTGGCCGCCGACGGCATCGAGGGCGAAGTCAGTGGCCGGCAGAAACACCTCTATGGCATCTACAAGAAGATGCGCGGCAAGCGCCGCGCCTTCAACGAGATCATGGACGTGTACGCCTTCCGCATCGTCGTGGACAAGGTCGATACCTGCTACCGCGTACTCGGTGCGGTGCACAACCTCTACAAGCCGCTGCCCGGTCGCTTCAAGGATTACATCGCGATCCCCAAGGCCAACGGCTACCAGTCGTTGCACACCACGCTGTTCGGCATGCACGGCGTGCCCATCGAAATCCAGATCCGCACCCGCGAGATGGAAGAGATGGCCAACAACGGCATTGCCGCGCACTGGCTGTACAAGTCCAACGACGACGAGCAACCCAAGGGCAGCCACGCCCGCGCCCGCCAGTGGGTCAAGGGCATCCTCGAGCTGCAGCAACGTGCCGGCAACTCGCTGGAATTCATCGAGAGCGTGAAGATCGACCTGTTCCCGGACGAGGTCTACGTGTTCACGCCCAAAGGCCGCATCATGGAACTGCCCAAAGGCTCCACGGCCGTCGACTTCGCCTACGCGGTGCACACCGACGTCGGCAACAGCTGCATCGCCTGCCGCATCAACCGCCGCCTGGCGCCGCTGTCCGAACCGCTGCAAAGCGGCTCGACAGTGGAAATCGTCAGCGCCCCGGGCGCGCGGCCGAACCCGGCCTGGCTCAACTTCGTGGTTACCGGCAAGGCGCGCACGCACATCCGCCACGCGCTCAAGCAGCAGCGTCGCTCCGAGTCCATCAGCCTGGGCGAACGCCTGCTGAACAAGGTGCTCACCGGCTTCGACAGCAGCCTGGAAATGATCCCCCAGGAGCGTATCCAGGCCATTCTCGCCGAGTACCGCCTGGAGCTGATCGAAGACCTGCTCGAAGACATCGGCCTGGGCAACCGCATGGCCTACGTGGTCGCGCGCCGCCTGCTGTCGGCCGAAGGCGAGCAGCTGCCGGCACCGGAAGGTCCGCTGGCGATTCGTGGTACCGAAGGGCTGGTGCTGAGCTACGCCAAGTGCTGCACACCGATCCCGGGCGATCCGATCGTCGGCCACCTGTCAGCCGGCAAGGGCATGGTCGTGCACCTGGAAAACTGCCGCAACATCAGTGAAATCCGCCACAACCCGGAAAAGTGCGTACAACTCTCCTGGGCCAAGGACATCACCGGTGAGTTCAATGTCGAGTTGCGTGTCGAACTGGAGCACCAGCGCGGCCTGATTGCCCTGCTGGCCAGCAGTGTCAACGCCGCCGACGGCAACATCGAGAAGATCAGCATGGACGAACGCGACGGCCGTATCAGCGTGGTCCAACTGGTGGTCAGCGTGCACGACCGCGTGCACCTGGCGCGTGTGATCAAGAAGCTGCGTACCCTGACCGGTGTGGTCCGCATCACCCGCATGCGTACGTAGTCCGCCAACCGCAAGGAGTCATCATGAGCAAGACCGTCATCAACAGCGACAAGGCCCCTGCCGCCATCGGCACCTACTCGCAGGCGATCAAGGCCGGCAACACCGTGTACATGTCGGGCCAGATCCCGCTGGACCCGAAGACCATGGAGCTGGTCGAAGGCTTCGAAGCCCAGACCGTACAGGTGTTCGAGAACCTCAAGGCCGTGGCTGAAGCCGCTGGCGGTTCGTTCAAGGACATCGTCAAGCTGAACATCTTCCTCACCGACCTGAGCCACTTCGCCAAGGTCAACGAGGTGATGGGCCGCTACTTCGAGCAGCCTTACCCGGCCCGCGCCGCCATCGGTGTTGCCGCGCTGCCGAAAGGCGCCCAGGTCGAAATGGACGCCATTCTGGTCATCGAATGATGCCCCGGTGACGGGCGCCCTGCCCGTCACCTTCCCTTCTCTGCAAGGTTACCCCGTCATGCGTCAAGCACTGCCCCTCGCGCTGGCAGCCCTGCTTCTGGGCGGCTGCGCCAGCCACAAACCTGAAGACCTGAACGGCACCTGGATCAACCAGAAAGCCATCGATGAGGTGGTCGAAAGCGGCCGCGTTACTCAAACCCTGAACAAACACGGCATTGAGCTCGAATGGAAGCTGGACGTTGCAAGCCAGAAAGCGAGCTTCAGTAACGGCTTCGAAGGCGCGGATGGTCAACTGATCATCAATGAAGACCAATGGCAGATTAGTACCGACGGTGCAGAACCTGCCCGATTGACGCTGCGTGGCGACGAATTGAAAGTGGCAAACCCAACCTTGGGTGAACAGACTTTCGTGCGCGTCAAATCACCACCTGTAGCAAATGCACCGCTAGGCGGCAGCTTCGAGAAGGCGCTTTACCAGGCCTACCTGGGCGGCAACTGGAAGATCGTCGAAGGCCAGGGCAAAGGTGCCAGCGTGCGCTTCGGCGACACCGGCAATGTCACCGGCCTGCCAGGGCCAGACCGTTTCGCCCTGTGCCTGGCGGGTGATTGCGCGACCATGGGTGGCAGCAATGACAGCCTGTGGCTGGAGCGCAACCAGCGTGGCGCGCCGTTCATCCTCAAGCGCGATGGCGACAAGCTGGAGATCTTCCAGGCGGTGAACCGTGCGCAGCCGGATGAAATGCCAGTGTTGGCGGCCGGCAAGCGCCAGTGGGTGCTGGAACTGGACTGAAGCCTGCTGAAATCGTGGTCGAACTCACCGGCCTCTTCGCGGGTAAACCCGCTCCCACAGGCACACCGCCAGGCTTGAATCCAGCGGAGCACCTGTGGGAGCGGGTTTACCCGCGAAGAGGCCGGTAGACTCAGCGCACGCCTTTCAGGATTGCGGCATAGCCTTCCCTGTAACTCGGATACACCGGCGCCCAGCCCAACGCCCGCGCCCGGGCATTACTGCAGCGCTTGCTGCCGGTACGCCGCACCCGCTGCTCATCCGACCACTCGGTTACCCCCATGTACGCCCGCAGCCAGGCCACCACATCGGCCAGCGGCGCCGGGTCGTCGTCGACTCCGATGTAGCAGTCGTCGAGCACCTTGCCGTCGGCATCGGCCTGCAACAGGAACGCCAACAGGCTGGCAGCATCCTCAGCATGGATGCGGTTGCCATACAGCGGTGGCTCCTCGGCCACGCGATAGCCCTGGCGCACCTGACTGAGCAGCCACTCGCGGCCGGGGCCATAGATGCCGGTCAGGCGCACCACGCTGGCCGGGATGCCGCTGGCCAGCGCCAGCCGCTCAGCCTCCAGCATCAACCGCCCGGAATAACCTTCAGGCTCGGTGGCCGCGCCTTCTTCGATCCATTCGCCGTCCTTCTGTGCATACACGCTGCTGCTGGACACGAACAGCAGCCGTCGTGGGCATTGCCCGCGCTCGGCCAGCCAACCCAGCACATGGCGCAAACCGTCGACATAGGCTGCCTGGTAACCCGCTTCGTCGTGCTGGCTGGCCGCCACGCAATACACCAGGTAGTCCGGCGCGCGCTGCGGCCAGGTGTCGGGAATCGATGGCTCGGACAAGTCCGCTGCCACCGGCACGACCCCCGCAGGCAACTGCCCGACCGAGCGACGCAGGCCGCTCACCTGCCAGCCGCGCGCAAGCATCTGCCGGGCAAGACGCCCGCCTACATCACCACATCCCACCACCATCACGGAAAGGTCTGACATCTCTAAACTCCCTAGACCAATTGATCAGCCCGACCACGCTACACGATGGATGGCTAGACCATAGGCGAAAAAAGCAACAAGATTACTTTTGTTAACAAGAATTACTTGCAATAATGGCCGCCAAATTGTTCTCGGCCTACCTCGAGGCCTTGGAGAACGTTAACTTCATTCTTCATCAGGTCCGGCCAGCATGACACGTACTCAACCTTCCGCTTCGCCAACCCCGTCGCGCGCCTGGCGCGCCATCGCCGCGCTGACACTCAGCCTGGTGCTGGCCCCGGTGGCCATGGCCGATGAGCCAACCGCCAATGCTGCCGCGCCTGCTGCCGCTACCGCACCGGCTGCTCCGGCAGTTGCTCCAGCCGCAGCACCGGCTGGCGGTGCAGTTGCCGCCACCCCGGTTGATGCCCCGGTCGCTGCAGACCCGAGCGTCGAGGCTCTGGTTGAAGACACCTCGCTGGGCATGGCCCACGACCTGTCCCCTTGGGGCATGTACAAGAACGCCGACGTGGTGGTGAAGGCGGTGATGATCGGCCTGGCCATCGCCTCCATCATCACCTGGACCATCTGGATTGCCAAAGGCTTCGAGCTGATGGGCGCCAAGCGTCGCCTGCGTGGTGAAATCGCCCTGCTGAAGAAATCCGCCAGCCTCAAGGAAGCCAGCGACGTTTCCAACAAGGAAGGCACCCTGGCCCACACCCTGGTCCACGACGCACTCGAAGAGATGCGCCTATCGGCCAACGCCCGCGAAAAAGAGGGCATCAAGGAGCGCGTCAGCTTCCGCCTGGAGCGCCTGGTACACGCCAGCGGTCGCACCATGAGCAGCGGCACCGGCGTACTCGCCACCATCGGCTCCACTGCGCCATTCGTCGGCCTGTTCGGTACCGTATGGGGCATCATGAACAGCTTCATCGGCATCGCCAAGACCCAGACCACCAACCTGGCCGTGGTTGCCCCAGGTATCGCCGAAGCCCTGTTGGCCACCGCCCTGGGTCTGGTCGCCGCAATTCCGGCCGTGGTCATCTACAACGTCTTCGCCCGCTCCATCGCCGGCTACAAGGCCCAGGTGTCCGACGCCTCCGCCCAGGTGCTGCTGCTGGTCAGCCGTGATCTGGACCACCAGGGCAGCGAGCGTGTTGCCCCGCACATGGTGAAAGTGGGGTAAGCCATGGGCCTGCATCTCAACGAAGGTGGCGACGACCTCGCCGAGAACCACGAAATCAACGTTACGCCGTTCATCGACGTGATGCTGGTGCTGCTGATCATTTTCATGGTCGCAGCCCCCTTGGCCACGGTCGACATCAAGGTCGACCTGCCGGCCTCGACCGCCAAGCCGGCGCCGAGGCCCGAGAAACCGGTGTTCGTCAGCGTCAAGGCCGACCAGAAGCTGTACGTCGGTGACGATCAGGTCCCTGCCCCCGACCAGTTTGGCCCGATGCTCGATGCCAAGACCAAGGGCGACAAGGAAACCACCATCTTCTTCCAGGCTGACAAAGGCGTGGATTACGGTGACCTGATGGAAGTGATGAACAACATGCGCGCGGCCGGCTACCTGAAAGTCGGTCTGGTAGGTCTAGAGACGGCAGCCAAGAAATGACAAGAACGCGCTCGAACATGGCGCGCTACGGTGGCAGCCTGGCGATCGTGCTGGGCGTGCACGTGGTCGCCGTGCTGCTGACGCTCAACTGGTCGGTGCCCCAGGCCATCGAACTGCCACCGGCAGCCATGATGGTCGAGCTGGCGCCGTTGCCGGAGCCTGCGCCACCACCGCCCCCGAAAGCGGCGCCGCAGCCACCGGCACCGGTCGAGGAACCGCCACTGCCAAAGCTCGCCGAAGCACCCAAGCCCAAGATCGCCATTCCCAAGCCGCCCAAGCCAAAGGCCAAGCCACAGCCGCCCAAGCCCGAGAAAAAGCCTGAGCCGCCGAAGGAAGCACCGCCGACCGAACAAACGGTAGACGCACCGCCCAGCAACACGCCACCGCAGAAGTCCGCGGCACCGGCACCGAGCATTGCGTCCAACAGCAAAGCCCTGCCGACCTGGCAGAGCGACCTGCTGCGTCACCTGGCCAAGTACAAGCGTTACCCGGAAGACGCGCGCCGTCGCGGGCTGCAGGGCATAAACCGCTTACGTTTCGTGGTCGACGCCGAAGGCAAGGTGGTGTCGTACTCCATGGCCGGAGGTTCGGGTAGTGCCGCTCTGGACCGGGCGACCCTGGAAATGATCCGTCGGGCCGGCACGGTACCCAAGCCGCCACCCGAGTTGCTGAACAATGGCACGATCGAAGTCGTGGCCCCGTTCGTCTACTCGCTGGACCGCCGCTGAGACTTTTGTTTCTGTCACAAATCGGCAAGTCTGATAACGTGCGTCTATCGATTGCAGCCGCTATGCTGGGCTCGCAACTTCATGGACGCACGTTATGACCCTCACAGAATTACGCTACATCGTCACACTCGCCCAGGAACAGCATTTCGGGCATGCCGCCGAACGCTGCCACGTGAGCCAGCCGACCCTGTCGGTCGGTGTGAAGAAGCTCGAGGATGAGCTTGGCGTGTTGATCTTCGAGCGCAGCAAGAGCGCGGTCCGCCTGACCCCAGTCGGCGAAAGCATCGTCGCCCAGGCGCAGAAGGTACTGGAGCAGGCCCAAGGCATTCGCGAGCTGGCCCAGGCCGGCAAGAACCAGCTGACCGCCCCGCTCAAGGTCGGTGCCATCTATACCGTCGGCCCGTACCTGTTCCCGCACCTGATTCCGCAGCTGCACCGCGTGGCACCGCAGATGCCGCTCTACATCGAAGAGAACTTCACCCACGTACTGCGCGAAAAGCTGCGCAACGGCGAACTGGACGCGGTGATCATCGCCCTGCCGTTCAACGAAGCCGACGTGCTGACCCTGCCGCTGTACGATGAGCCGTTCTGCGCCCTGATGCCGGCTGACCACCCGTGGACAGCGAAAAAGACCATCGACACCGCAATGCTCAACGACAAGAGCCTGTTGCTGCTCGGTGAAGGCCACTGCTTCCGCGACCAGGTACTGGAGGCCTGTCCAACGCTGAACAAGGGCGGTGAAGGCTCCAAGCACACCACGGTGGAGTCCAGCTCGCTGGAAACCATCCGTCACATGGTGGCCTCGGGCCTTGGCGTGTCGATCCTGCCGCTGTCGGCGGTGCACAGCCACCACTACGCCCCCGGTGTCATCGAGGTTCGCCCACTGACCGCACCGGCACCATTCCGCACCGTAGCCATCGCCTGGCGCGCCAGCTTCCCGCGGCCGAAAGCCATCGAGATCCTCGCCGACTCGATCCGCCTGTGCTCGGTCGCCAAAGCCCCTGCGGAACAACCGGCCTGAGTCATGAGTGAGCTGTCGAAGGTCCCGGTGACGGTACTCAAGGGGGTTGGCGAGGCCATGGCGGAGAAGCTCGCCAAGGTCGGCCTGGAGAACCTGCAGGACGTGCTGTTCCACCTGCCCCTGCGCTACCAGGACCGCACCCGCGTGGTGCCGATCGGTCAACTGCGCCCTGGCCAGGACGCGGTGATCGAGGGCGTGGTCAGCGGCGCCGACGTGACCATGGGCAAGCGCCGCAGCCTGGTGGTGCGCCTGGGTGACGGCAGCGGTGTGCTGAGCCTGCGCTTCTACCACTTCAGCAACGCGCAGAAGGAAGGCCTCAAGCGTGGCACCCACCTGCGCTGCTACGGCGAAGCACGCCCCGGCGCTTCGGGCCTGGAAATCTACCACCCGGAATACCGGGCGCTGAACGGCGACGAACCGGCGCCACCGGTCGAGCAGACCCTGACGCCGATCTATCCGTCCACCGAAGGCCTTACCCAGCAACGCCTGCGGCTGCTTTGTCAGCAGAGCCTGGGCCTGCTGGGCCCGCGCAGCCTGCCGGACTGGCTGCCCGACGAACTGGCCCGGGACTACCAGCTGGCGCCGCTGGACGATGCCATCCGCTACCTGCACAACCCGCCGGCCGACGCCGACCTCGACGAGCTTGCCGAAGGCCAGCACTGGGCCCAGCACCGCCTGGCCTTCGAAGAGCTGCTGACCCACCAGTTGTCGCAGCAACGCCTGCGTGAAAGCCTGCGCAGCCTGCGCGCGCCAGTGCTGCCCAAGGCCCAGCGCCTGCAGGCACAGTACCTGGCCAACCTGGGTTTCCAGCCGACCGGCGCACAGCAGCGAGTGGCCAACGAAATTGCTTACGACCTCAGCCAGCATGAGCCAATGATGCGCCTGGTGCAGGGCGATGTGGGTGCCGGCAAGACCGTGGTCGCCGCCCTGGCCGCGCTGCAGGCCCTGGAAGCCGGCTACCAGGTGGCCCTGATGGCGCCCACCGAGATCCTCGCCGAACAGCACTTCATCACCTTCAAGCGCTGGCTCGAACCGCTGGGCATCGAAGTCGCGTGGCTGGCCGGCAAGCTAAAGGGCAAAGCCCGGGCAGCCGCCCTGGAGCAGATCGCCAATGGCGCGCCAATGGTGGTCGGCACCCATGCGCTGTTCCAGGAAGAGGTGAAGTTCAAGCACCTGGCCCTGGCGATCATCGATGAACAACACCGTTTTGGCGTGCAGCAACGCCTGGCCCTGCGCAAGAAGGGCGTGGCCGGGGAATTGTGCCCGCACCAGCTGATCATGACCGCCACGCCCATTCCGCGCACCCTGGCCATGAGCGCCTATGCCGATCTGGACACCTCGGTGCTCGACGAACTGCCACCCGGACGCACCCCGGTGAACACCGTGCTGGTGGCCGATAGCCGCCGCTTCGAAGTGGTCGAGCGGGTGCGCGCCGCCTGCGCCGAAGGGCGCCAGGCCTACTGGGTGTGCACACTGATCGAAGAATCCGAAGAGCTTACCTGCCAGGCCGCCGAAAGCACCTACGAGGAGCTGGGCAGTGCCCTGGGCGAGCTACGGGTGGGGCTGATCCACGGGCGCATGAAGCCGGCGGAAAAGGCCGAGATCATGGCCGAGTTCAAGGCCGGCAACCTGCAGTTGCTGGTCGCCACCACGGTCATCGAGGTGGGCGTGGACGTGCCCAACGCCAGCCTGATGATCATCGAGAACCCAGAGCGCCTGGGCCTGGCACAGCTGCACCAGTTGCGTGGCCGGGTTGGCCGGGGCAGCGCCGTCAGCCATTGCGTGCTGCTGTACCACCCACCACTGTCGCAGATCGGCCGCGAGCGGCTAGGGATCATGCGGGAAACCAACGACGGCTTCATCATCGCCGAAAAGGACCTGGAGCTGCGTGGCCCGGGCGAGATGCTCGGCACCCGCCAGACAGGCCTTTTGCAGTTCAAGGTCGCCGACCTGATGCGTGACGCCGACCTGCTGCCGGCCGTGCGCGACGCCGCCCAGGCCCTGATCGCACGCTGGCCGGAGCACGTCAGCCCGCTGCTCGATCGCTGGCTGCGTCATGGCCAGCAATATGGCCAAGTGTGACGCTGGTCCCATAATGGATCCAGATTTGCCCAGAGGCTGGTTATACTTCGCGTTTAAAGGAATCAGTGGATACGGACCATGACTGAAGTTGCCCTGGACACCGCAACCCCACACGCTCCCTCGGTCATCCGGCTGCTGCTCGACAAACTCGGCGTGGCCTACCGCGAGGTGGTCGAACATCCGCACCTGCCGGCAGCGTCGCGGGTACAGGCCGTGCTGCTCGACGACGAGGTCGGCGCCCTGATGGTGCTGTTCCCGCAGAGCCAGCTGCTGGACCTCAACCGCCTGGCCGAACTGACCGGTCGCAAGCTCACTGCGGTGTCGGTGCCGCGCCTGAAGCAGATGCTGGACAAGCACCAGCTCAAGGCCCTGCCAGGCATTCCGGCGCTGACCAGCTCGCCGTGCCAGTACGAAAAGAGCCTGCTCGACGCCGAAACCGTGTTTATCCAGTCTGGCGAAGCCGGCCTGCTGCTGGAAATCGAACGCGCGCACTTCAAGCGCATGCTGGTCAAGGCCAGCGCCAGCAGCTTCGGCCAGGAAGTCGAGGCAATCAGCCCCAACCTCGACCGCCCCGATGATGACACCCGGGAAATCACCAACGCCGTCCAGGCCTTCACTGCCCGGCGCATCCAGAAGCGCCTGGAAGAAACCATCGAAATCCCGCCGCTGGCCGACACCGCGCAAAAGATCATCAAGCTACGGGTAGACCCCAACGCCAGCATCGACGATATCACCGGCGTGGTCGAAACCGACCCGGCGCTGGCGGCACAGGTGGTGAGTTGGGCGGCATCGCCCTACTACGCCTCACCTGGCAAGATCCGCTCGGTGGAAGACGCCATCGTGCGTGTGCTGGGCTTCGACCTGGTGATCAACCTGGCCCTGGGCCTGGCGCTGGGCAAGACCCTGAGCCTGCCGAAAGACCACCCGCAGCAAGCCACGCCGTACTGGCAGCAGTCGATCTACACCGCCGCGATCATCGAAGGCCTGACCCGCGCCATGCCACGGGCCGAGCGCCCCGAGGCCGGCCTGACCTACCTGGCCGGGCTGCTGCACAACTTTGGCTATTTGCTGTTGGCGCACGTGTTCCCGCCGCACTTCTCACTGATCTGCCGCCACCTGGAGGTCAACCCGCACCTGTGCCACACCTATGTGGAACAACACCTGCTGGGCATCAGCCGCGAGCAGATCGGTGCATGGTTGATGAAGCTGTGGGACATGCCGGAAGAACTGTCCGCCGCACTGCGCTTCCAGCACGACCCGGCCTATGACGGCGAGTTTTCGGCGTTCCCCAACCTGGTGTGCCTGGCTACACGATTGCTACGCTCGCGGGGGATTGGCTCGGGGCCACAGCAGGAGATTCCAGACGAATTGCTGGAACGGCTGGGGATTACCCGGGACAAGGCCGAGGATGTGGTGAACAAGGTGCTCGAAGCAGAGAGCCTGCTGCGTGAGCTGGCTTCGCAGTTCCACGCACCTCACTGACATGATTGGCCCCTGTGGGAGCGGGTTTACCCGCGAAGATCGCGACGCGGTGCATGGCACCGGCGTTGCCGGTGTTCGCGGGTAAACCCGCTCCCACAGGGTATGAGTCAGCAGGCCTATTGAGTTTCAGCCCTTCTTCTTCGGCTTCAGGTACTTCATCAACCCCTGGAACCACATCACCAGCGCCGGGTTGCCCTTGATCTGGATGTGCTTGTCCTGAATCCCCTGCATGAACGCCAGTTGCTTGTTACCTGCCTGCATGGTGGTGAAACCATAGGCAGCGTCCTTGAAGGCGATGGCGAACGCTGGCTGCGGGTGCGCACCGCCCTTGCTGCTGATGCGTTCGTTGTTGACTATGAAGTGCCGGGCGACCTTGCCGTCCAGGGTCTGCATCTGGAACACCAGGTCCTTGCCCTTGAGCTGCTGCTGGAAAGCCGGGTTGTTGCGGCTGGCCCTGGCCATCAACAGCCCCATGGCCCAGAGAAGAAAGCGGAACTTCATCAACGCGCCTCGAATTAAAAGTGACTAAGGCGCGCAGTCTATCCTTTTCCAGAACTATTTATGCAAGTTCGAAACATTTTGCCTGCAGAAAGCACAACGGGCGCCCTGAGGCGCCCGCTTGGCTGACACTGGGGTTGTCAGGGAGCGATCACTTGCCTTTCTTGGCCGGCTTGACGGGGGCGTTGACGCTGTCGCGCAAATTCTTGCCTGGCTTGAAAGCCACGGTATTGCTGGCCTTGATCTTGACCGGTTCACCGGTTTGCGGGTTCTTGCCGGTACGCGCACCGCGATGACGTTTTTCGAAGGTGCCGAAACCGACCAGGGTCACGGTGTCCTTGTCCAGGGCACCCGTGATGCTGTCGAGAATCGCGTTCAAAACCTGATTGGCCTTTTCCTTGGTCAGATCGGCCTTTTCGGCGATGACGGCGGCGAGTTCTGGTTTGCGCATAGTGAAGCCTCTTTGACGGAATTCTTGTTGTTATGCCGTGCTGCCCTGGGAGCAGCGCTCAAGGCACCGCAGGCTCTAATCTGCGGCAGACGGAAGTGAGGATGGCACGTGCACAGGGGCCGCGCCAGTATCTGGGCGGCCATTGTGCAAGCAACAACAGGATAAATCCGACAGAACGCCAGCTATTTACGCCATAACGGCCGGCAGCTGGCGATTCAGGGCCAGCTTTTCCATCACGGCCGCCCCGGTGAGGGCGTAGCCCAGCAGCGTGCCCTCTGCATCAAGGCAGAGCACCTTGAGGTCACTGCCCTGCCCCTCTACCTGCCAGGTGCCTTCGTGGCCTTGGGGCGGCGGCGAGACCACCAGCGGACAGGCCGGGGTTTTCACGGTGATCGGCATCGGCCCGTAGGCGACCGTTGTCGGCTTGCCGGCCAGGGTTTGCGCCAGGGCCCGGGCACAGCTCATCAGCGGCATCACATAGAGCAGGTTGATGCCATCGACTTCGGCACAGTCGCCAAGGGCAAAGATGTTGGCGTGGGACGTGCGCAACTGGCGGTCCACGCAAACGCCGCGGTTGGTCTGTAGGCCAGCGGCGGCAGCCAGGTCGGTGCGCGGGCGCAGGCCGACGGCCGAAACCACCAGGTCGCAGGCGATCACGCTGCCGTCGGACAGGTGCGCCTCCAGGCCCTGGGCTACCTGCTGCAGGCGGGTCAGTACCGGGCCGAGGTGAAAGCGCACGCCCAGGCCTTCCAGCCCGGCCTGCACGGCAGTGGCAGCGGCCGGGTGCAGCAGGGTCGGCATGACTTGCTCGCACGGCGCCACCACATCGACCTGGAAGCCGCCCAGGCTCATGTCGTTGGCGAATTCGCAGCCGATCAGGCCGGCACCGAGGATCAGCACGCGCTGTTTGCCGACGGCAGCAGCACGGAAGCGCGCGTAATCTTCCAGATCATTGATCGGGAACACCCGATCGCCGCCATCACCTTCGATCGGCACCTGCACCGTCTGCGCACCCCAGGCCAGCACCAGATCGCGGTATTCCACTGCCTCTTCACCTATCCACAAGCGCTTGTGGCCCGGGTCGATGCCGCTGATGCGGGTATGGGTGCGAATCTCGGCATTCAGTTGCTCGGCCATGGCGCCCGGCTCGGCCATGCACAGGCCGTCGGCGTCCTTCTGCTTGGCAAAGCCGGTGGACAGCATGGGCTTGGAGTAGGAACGACCGTCATCGGCGGTGATCAGCAGCAGCGGCGTCTGCGCATCGAGCTTGCGAAATTCACGGGCCAGGTTGTAGCCCGCAAGGCCGGTACCGATGATTACCACAGGGGACGTCATGTCGTGCTTTCCTCGATTAGCCGATGGAGATCATTTCAAAGTCGCTCTTGCCCACGCCGCAGTCGGGGCACAGCCAGTCTTCAGGCACGTCTTCCCAGCGTGTGCCGGGGGCGATGCCGTCGTCGGGCCAGCCTTCGGCTTCGTCGTAGATCAGGCCACAGACAATACATTGCCACTTCTTCATCAGGTCTTTTTCCTCGGTTCAAGCTGGAGCTTTGTGTTGCTGCTGATGGCCTCTTCGCGGGTGAACCCGCTCCTACAGCGACTGCGTAGCCTGTGGGAACGGGTTTACCCGCGACGAAGCCTGCGGGCAATTCGTGGGGCTTTGTAGCGGCCCTGTCAGCAGTATGCAAGCAGTCCGGGCAATCATGCTAAGCTCGCCGCCTCTCTGGTTGTAACAAGCAGACCGACGTGTCGTACGAATCCCCGCAAGCAGCCGCTGTCGCGTGGCTGCCGTATTCACGGCTGGCGACCGACATCGACCAGCCCACCCTTGACTGGCTGTTCGACGAGGGCTCGCTGACCCGTCGCCTGACCCGCCTGTCCAACGATCACTTCTCCGTCACGCCGCTATTCGAGGGCTGGCAGCCGCTGCGCGATGACGAATGCCAGGCACTGGGCATCGCCGCCGGTGCCGAAGGCTGGGTGCGCGAGGTGTACCTGCGCGGCCATGGCCAACCCTGGGTGTTCGCCCGCAGCGTCGCCAGCCGCAGTGCCCTGGAGCGCGGCGGGCTGGACCTGGAAACCTTGGGCAGCCGTTCGCTGGGCGAGTTGCTGTTCTGCGATCAGGCATTCATCCGCCACCCGATCGAGGTGTGCAGTTATCCACAGGCCTGGCTGCCGAGCGAAGCCGCCCATACTGCGCTGTGGGGCCGCCGGTCGCGCTTCGAACGTGGCGGCCTGGACCTGCTGGTGGCAGAGGTGTTCCTGCCGGCATTGTGGCAAGCGGCCAAGGAGGAAAACCGCTGATGTACATGCAACTGCTGAAGTCGCTCAACCGCCTGCACCCGCGGGCCTGGGACTTTGTCCAGCTCAGCCGCATGGACCGGCCAATTGGTATCTACCTGCTGCTGTGGCCGACCTTGTCGGCGGTGTGGATTGCTGGCAACGGCTCACCAACCCTGGCCAACGTGCTGATCTTTGGCCTCGGTGTGGTGCTGATGCGCGCCGCAGGTTGCTGCATCAACGACTTTGCCGACCGCAAGGTGGACGGCCACGTCAAACGCACCGCCGACCGCCCCCTGGCCAGCGGCCGGGTCCGCCCGCGCGAAGCACTGGCGCTGTTCGCCATCCTGGTCGGAGTGAGCTTCCTGCTGGTGCTGTGCACCAACAGCCGCACGGTGTGGCTGTCGTTCGGTGCGGTAGCTCTGGCGTTCTGCTACCCGTTCATGAAGCGCTACACCTATTACCCGCAGGTGGTGCTGGGGGCGGCGTATTCCTGGGGCATTCCCATGGCCTTCACCGCAGCGGGTGGCGAGCTGCCGGCCAGCGCCTGGCTGCTGTATATCGCCAACCTGCTGTGGACGGTGGGCTACGACACCTACTACGCCATGGTCGACCGTGATGACGACCTGAAGATTGGCGTGAAGTCGACCGCCATCCTGTTCGGCGATGCTGACCGCACCATCATCCTGACCTTGCAGCTGCTGTCGCTGGGCTGCCTGTTGCTGGCCGGCAGCCGCTTCGAGCTGGGTGGCTGGTTCCACCTGGGGCTACTGGGCGCGGCGGCGTGCTTTGCCTGGGAGTACTGGTCGACGCGCAAGCTGGACCGGGAGTCGTGCTTCAAGGCGTTTCTGCACAATCACTGGGCGGGGATGCTGGTGTTTATCGGGGTAGTATTGGATTACGCACTGCGTTGAAGCTGTGGGCCCTATCGCCGGCAAGCCAGCTCCCACAGGTGCAGCGCTGCCTTCTCAGCTTGCGCACAACCTGTGGGAGCTGGCTTGCCGGCGATGGACCGCAAAGCGGCCCCGGCAATCTCAAGGCTTGGCAACGTGCCAGACGTCCTTCATGCCGTCACCGGTCATGTCGCCGGCCTTTTTGTCCTTGATGAAGGTGTACAGCGGCTTGCCGTCATAGGCCCACTGCTTGCTGCCATCATCGCGCATTACTACTGTCCACTTGTCCTTGGCCGGTTCGTCATTGGCCTTGACCATCAGCGGCGGCCAGTTTTTGGCGCATTCGCCATTGCACATCGACTTGCCGCCCGCATCCTTGTCGAAGGTGTACAGGGTCATGCCGGCATGATCGACCAACATGCCGCCCTTCTCCATCGCATGGTCGGCCAAGGCCACCCCCGGGAGCGCCAGCGCAGTGAAAAGGGCCATCCAGCTCAGCGTTTGTCGTGTCATTGGATTCACCATTGTTTCGGGGGGATTGAGTTCTGGTTGCCACAACTACGGCCCTTTCAAGCCTAGTTCAGTCATGGAATGTCGCCAGAACGGCCAACACCCTGTCACACAGCTGCAATAATTCCGTTATCTAATGCGGGCCAAGACACCGTATCCAGGAGAGGTTTTGAGCATGGTTGGCAGGAACATTCTGATCGTCGACGACGAAGCACCAATTCGCGAGATGATCGCCGTTGCCCTGGAAATGGCCGGTTATGACTGCCTGGAAGCGGAAAACTCCCAACAGGCCCACGCGATCATCGTCGACCGCAAACCGGACCTGATCCTGCTCGACTGGATGCTGCCGGGCACCTCCGGCATCGAACTGGCCCGCCGCCTCAAGCGCGACGAACTGACCGGCGACATCCCGATCATCATGCTCACCGCCAAGGGTGAAGAGGACAACAAGATCCAGGGCCTGGAAGTGGGCGCCGACGACTACATCACCAAGCCGTTCTCGCCGCGTGAACTGGTCGCCCGCCTGAAAGCCGTGCTGCGCCGCACTGGCCCGAGCGATAGCGAGGCACCGATCGAAGTCGGCGGCCTGCTGCTCGACCCGATCAGCCACCGCGTGACCATCGACGGCAAGCCGGCCGAGATGGGCCCTACCGAATACCGCCTGCTGCAGTTCTTCATGACCCACCAGGAGCGCGCCTACACCCGTGGCCAGCTGCTGGACCAGGTGTGGGGCGGTAACGTCTATGTCGAAGAGCGCACCGTCGACGTCCACATCCGCCGCCTGCGCAAGGCGCTGGGTGAAGCCTACGAAAATCTGGTACAAACCGTCCGGGGCACCGGCTACCGCTTCTCGACCAAGAGCTGATCGAGCTGAAAAGCGCCAAGCTGCACGTCGTTGTACAAGGACCGTCAATTGAACCAGAACTGGCACGCGACCCTGATTCGCCACCTGCTGCTGCTGATTACCGTCTGCCTGATCGGCGGGCTGGTCAGCGGCTACTATGGCTGGAGCCTGGCCATCGGCCTGGCGCTCTACCTGGGCTGGACCCTCAAGCAACTGCTGCGCCTGCATGACTGGCTGCGCAACCACCAACCCGACGAAGCACCACCCGATGGCTACGGCCTGTGGGGCGAAGTGTTCGACAGCATCTACCACCTGCAACGCCGCGACCAGCGCGTGCGCGGCCGCCTGCAGGCGGTAATCGACCGGGTGCAGGAGTCTACCGCCGCGCTGCGTGACGCGGTGATCATGCTGGACAGCGACGGCAACCTGGAATGGTGGAACCGCGCCGCCGAGACCCTGCTGGGCTTCAAGACCCCACAGGACGGCGGCCAGCAGGTGACCAACCTGGTGCGCCACCCGCGCTTCAAGGAATACTTCGAGGCGGAGAACTACCTCGAGCCGCTGGAAATCCCCTCGCCGATCAACGACCGTATGCGCGTGCAGCTGCACATCACCCGCTACGGCAACAACGAGCACCTGATGCTGGTGCGCGATGTTACCCGCATCCACCAGCTGGAGCAGATGCGCAAGGACTTCGTCGCCAACGTGTCCCACGAGCTGCGCACGCCGCTGACGGTGATCACCGGCTACCTGGAAACCCTGCTGGACAACGTCGAAGACGTGAACCCGCGCTGGGGCCGAGCCCTGCAGCAGATGAGCCAGCAAGGCTCGCGCATGCAGACACTGCTCAACGACCTGCTGCTGCTGGCCAAGCTGGAGGCCACCGACTACCCGTCGGACAACCATCCAGTGGCGGTCGATGCCTTGCTTGCCGCGATCAAGAACGACGCCCAGGCCCTGTCCGGGCCCCGCAACCAGCGCATCACCCTGGAAGCCGCGCCTGGCGTGCAGCTGAAGGGCAGCGAGTCGGAGCTGCGCAGTGCCTTTTCCAACCTGGTGTTCAACGCGGTCAAGTACACCCAGGACGAAGGCAGCATACGGATTCGCTGGTGGGCCGATGCCCAGGGCGCACACCTGTCGGTGCAGGACTCGGGGGTGGGCATCGATGCCAAGCACCTGCCACGTCTGACCGAGCGCTTCTACCGGGTCGACTCCAGCCGTGCGTCGAATACCGGGGGCACCGGGCTGGGGCTGGCGATCGTCAAGCATGTGCTGATGCGCCACCGCGGCAAGCTGGAGATCAGCAGCGTGCCGGGGCATGGCAGTACGTTTACCTGTCACTTCGCGCCGGCACAATTGGCCAACGGCAAGGCTTGAGGGCCTCGGGGGCTGCTTTGCAGCCCATCGCGACACAAGGCCGCTCCTACACGGGATCGCGGAGCGGCCTTGTGTCGCGATGGGGCGCAAAGCGCCCCCAAAGAATCCATCGCCCTTTGCTTTTACGGTCCCAGCCGCTACATTGGACCCCCTGTGCCAGCAAGAGCTGGCACTTTTTTTCTCTCTATCTCGAAGACGGACCCCGTAAAAACTCCATCATGGACCCTTCCCCTGGTATCAGCCTCACCTCGTTATTCGCCGATTTCGGCATGATCATCTTTGCCTTGCTCTTGGTGCTGCTCAACGGCTTCTTCGTTGCCGCCGAGTTCGCCATGGTCAAGCTGCGCGCTACCCGCGTCGAGTCCATCGCCGAGTTGCATGGCTGGCGTGGCAGCATCCTGCGCAAGGTGCACAACCAGCTCGACGCCTATCTGTCGGCCTGCCAGCTGGGCATCACCCTCGCCTCGCTGGGCCTTGGCTGGGTCGGTGAACCGGCGTTCGCCCATCTGCTCGAGCCGCTGCTGGCATACCTTGGCGTGGACACGCCCGAGCTGATCAAGGCGATCTCGTTCTTCGTCGCCTTCTTCGTCATTTCGTACCTGCACATCGTGGTCGGTGAGCTGGCGCCCAAGTCCTGGGCCATCCGCAAGCCAGAACTGCTGTCGCTGTGGACCGCCGTGCCGCTGTACCTGTTCTACTGGGTGATGTACCCGGCCATCTACCTGCTCAATGCCAGCGCCAACACCATCCTGCGCATTGCTGGCCAGGGCGAGCCCGGCCCGCATCACGAGCACCACTACAGCCGTGAAGAACTCAAGCTGATCCTGCACTCCAGCCGTGGCCAGGACCCGAGCGACCAGGGCATGCGCGTGCTGGCCTCTGCCGTGGAAATGGGCGAGCTGGAGGTGGTCGACTGGGCCAACTCGCGCGAGGACATGGTCAGCATCGACGCCCATGCGCCGTTGAAGCAGATCCTGGCGCTGGTACGCCGCCACAAGTTCAGCCGCTACCCGGTGTACGACGCCGAGCGTGAGGAGTTCACCGGCCTGCTGCATATCAAGGACCTGCTGCTGGAACTGGCCGAACTCGAGCACTTGCCCGAAACCATCGACCTCGACGACCTGGCCAGGCCGCTGGAGCGCGTGTCGCGGCACATGCCGCTGGCACAGTTGCTGGAGCAGTTCCGCAAGGGCGGCGCGCACTTCGTGCTGGTGGAGGAAGCCGATGGCAAGGTGATTGGCTACCTGACCATGGAAGACGTGCTGGAAGTGCTGGTGGGCGATATCCAGGACGAGCACCGCAAGACCGAGCGCGGCATCCTCGCCTACCAGCCGGGCAAGCTGCTGGTGCGTGGCGACACGCCGCTGTTCAAGGTCGAGCGCCTGCTGGGCGTCGACCTTGACCATATCGAGGCGGAAACCCTCGCCGGTCTGGTCTACGAGACGCTCAAGCGCGTGCCTGAAGAAGAGGAAGTGCTGGAGGTCGAAGGGCTGCGCATCATCATCAAGAAGATGAAAGGGCCGAAGATCGTGCTGGCCAAGGTACTCAAGCTGGATTGAGGGCCAGGGGGCTGCTTTGCAGCCCATCGCGACGCAAGGCCGCTCCCACAGGGGTTCGCGTATCCCTGTAGGAGCGGCCTTGTGTCGCGATAGGGCCGCAAAGCGGCCCCAAAAATCTCAGGGGTTACCCGCGGTAAAGTCAGGCAACCCACCAATCGGCCTGTCGAACCGATAAGGTATCGACTCCAGCGCCAACCCCACATTGCGCTGCACCACGAAATGCAGGTGGGGCCCGGTACTGTTGCCGGTATTGCCCGACTTGGCCAGCATCTGCCCCTGCCGCACTCGTTGCCCCTCCGCCACTACCACCGACCCGCGCATCAGGTGCAGGTAGACGCCCATGGTACCGTCCGGGTGCAGGATCCTGACGAAATTGCCCGAGGGGTTGGGGCCGCGCCCGCTCTGGCTGTTCTCCGTCTTCACCACCACCCCTTCCCGCGCCGCGATGATGGTGGTGCCTTCGGGCATGGCGATGTCCATGGCGTAACGCCCCTTGGGCCCAAAATGACTGACCCGGCCATTGGGGCCCTGGGTCACGCGGAACGGCCCGCCAATCCAGGGGAATGCATAGCGGAAGCCCTGGGGCCGCTTGCCCGGGTCGCCCATGGCCTGTAGCAGGGTCGAGCGGTAGTTCAGCAGCATCCCGGGGCGCCCCCTGAGCACGCTTAGCATTTGCGTGGTGCGCGGCGGCAGTACCCGGCGCACGGTACGCGGGGCATTGCCACCTTGTGCATTCACCAGGTTGTCCAGGCGCAACTCCACCTCCACTGGCACGTGTAGCTGGTTGCGGGCCGAAAAGCTCACGCCGCCGTTGAAGGTTATCGCGTTCAGCAGAACCTGGCCTTCGGGCACCTCGACCATAGGTACGCGCCGCACAAAGGTTTTGGCACCGGGGCCGGGCCGGTCGGAATAGGAGGTCACACGGCCATCATCGGTGATCTCGTAAATGGTCATGCCCAGGCTCGACGCCGAGGCCATGAGCAATGCACAGAACAGCAGCAGGCGGGCGGGCATGATAGTGGCTTTTTGACAGTTGCGATCTGTCGAAGCCTAGCAGGGGGTTTTGTGACGGGTATGACAGTTGGTCGGATGGCGTCAACAGGACTGGCCCCATTGCCGGCAAGCCAGCTCCTACAGGAAATGCACAAGGCCAGAAGTTGACGCTGTACCTGTGGGAGCAACTGTCTTTAGAAATTTATTTTCAAGCGTGCCATTCGGGCAGGGCTTCGCTCGATACCGCGTAGCGGTGTCGCTGGCGAAGCCCGCATTTGTAGAAAATCGATCCTCGTTCGTGATCAGGGTGCGGGTACCTGAGGCTTGAGCTCTTTCCACTCCGTTCCGTCACGCAGCATTGCGTTCAGGCGCACCAGCAACACGCGCATGCACGCCACTGCGGCAACTTTTGCGCGCTTGCCTCGGGCTATCAGGGCTTCATAGCGGGTTCTAACTTCTGGGACATGCTGGATCATTGACCAGATCGACATGTAGGCCGCCTTGCGGACTCTGTAACGCCCGCCTTCGATCTTCCTCGGGCCACTCTTCTTGCCGCTGTCTTTGTTGTACGGCGCTAACCCAGCCAAGGCTGCAATTTCGCGCCCCGTCACGCTTCCCAGCTCAGGTAGGTAGGCCATGAAGGTGCCACAACTGATGACGCCAATCCCTTTCACAGACCTTAGCCGCATGGCTGTCGTGCGATCCAGCACGTTCGAGGCACGCTCAATCGCCTTGTCCAAGGCCTTAATCTGATCATTCAGGTAAGCGACATGCTCGGTATAAACGGTAATGGCCGTAGCTGAAGTGGTTTGTTTCATCCGACGCTTGTCATCATCCCGATGCTGGACAAGATTGCCACGGAGTTTGATGAGCTCTCCCAGTTCATCCCGATCTTGATTAGGCTCTATCTGCGGCAAGTCCTCGAAGTCCCTGGCAAACCGCGCCAGCATCTGGGCGTCGATCTTGTCAGTCTTGGCAATTTTGCCCATGGCACTCGCATAGTCCCGACAGCGCCTGGGGTTGACCCTGACGACGTTCAAACCCTCCAGTCGCAAGGCTTTGAATACGGCCCGTTCATAGCCACCGGTGGCTTCCAGCAAGACCCGTTCGACCTCAAGCTCGTTCAGGCATGCGATCAGTTGCGCAAAGCCCTCGGAGTCATTCCTGACCTGGAACTGGGGAATACTTTCAGGAAGAAAGCCCACATCCAGAGTCGCTTTCGAAACGTCGAGACCAACGAAGTAGGAAATCATCGCCAAGCCCTCTTACACTCAAGAAGTGAGAGCACTCTGACTTAGCCCTAGCTTGTGACTGCGAGTTCGCCACTCATTCAACTGTTCGGGCTTAGGTCAGAGTGGGAGGTGGATGGCGACTAGGCTCCCACTCGTGCTTTAGGGATGGTCTGAAGTAGCCCCTGTTTTCCGGCTACTTCGCCATCGACACTTTCAAAAAACGGTAGCCGCTCAAATCCCGGTCAAACCTGCCGTCTATTTCAGCCTTTTTTGCCGCTGCAAGCACCTCGCAGCAGTCACTTCACTCTTCACGGACGCACCTCTCCTGCATTGGAGAGCAAATGTCGACGCGCCATCCAAATGTTCGACAGGGCGAACAGCGTCACCATCTGAGCAGTGTTTTTCACCAAGCCTCGGAAGCGCACTTTCGTATAACCAAACTGGCGCTTGATCACCCGAAATGGATGCTCAACCTTGGAGCGAACCTGGGCCTTGGCTCTTTCGATCTTACGTATCGCTTTGTATAACGCGCTGCGGTTACCGTGCTTTTTGTAAGTGCTGCGCCGGGCTGCAATCTGCCAGATGACTTGGCGCCCCTCATGCTCTTCACGCTTCTCTACACCGGTATAGCCCGCATCAGCGCAGACCACGTTCTCACCACCGTGCAGCAGTTTGTCGACTTGGGTTACGTCCGCGACGTTGGCCGCAGTGACCACCACGCTGTGCACAAGCCCGGACTCATCGTCGACACCAATGTGAGCTTTGGCACCGAAGTAATACTGGTTGCCCTTCTTGGTCTGATGCATTTCCGGGTCGCGTTTGCCGTCCTTGTTCTTGGTCGAACTGGGCGCATGAATCAGAGTGGCATCGACGATGGTGCCTTGTCGCAGTGACAAGCCACGGTCGCCCAAATAGCCATTGATCACGCCGAGAATACCGGTGGCCAACTCATGCTTTTCCAGCAGGCGACGGAAGTTGAGGATGGTGGTTTCATCCGGGATTCGCTCCAGGCTCAGACCGGAAAACTGGCGCAGGATCGTCGTCTCGTACAGCGCCTCTTCCATCGCCGGATCGCTGTAACCGAACCAGTTCTGCATTAGATGAATCCGCAGCATCGCCATCAGCGGATAGGCTGGACGGCCCCCTTCGCCCTTTGGGTAATGAGGTTTGATCAGAGCAATCAAACCCTCCCAGGGTACGACCCGATCCATCTCTATCAGGAACAGCTCCTTGCGGGTCTGCTTGCGCTTACCGGCGTACTCGGCATCGGCGAAGGTCATTTGTTTCATCATCGAAAAGCTCGGCGATTGGTGTCCGGGGATTTTGCCAAATCAGGAAGTCTTTTTCAGGATTTCCTTAGAGCACACCTGGCTTTCAGTCTGCCATCCACTGCTCTCACCCTTTCGAGTTTAAGAGACCTTGAAGACACAAGCTGGCTTGCCCGCAATGGAGCCAGTAGTCATTACTCAGGCGCCCGGGGTGAAATGCTTCTGCGCCGTCCCGCGGGCAATCAGCCGCGACAGGTAGTCGAGCTTCTGGGCATCCTGATCGACGAACTTGAAGGTCAGTTGCAACCAGTCACTGTCAGGCTTGGGTTCCAGTGCCGCGACGGCATGCAGGTAGCCGTTCAGGCGCGCAACTTCGGCGTTCTCGCCCTGTTCCAGGTCCAACACTGCGCCTTCCAGTACTTGGGGAAGCGCTTCGCCACGGCGCACCACCAGCAGCGCCTCTTTCAGGCTCAGCGCCTTGATCACGCACGGCTGCATGCCGCCGGCCAGGCGCAACTGGCCCTGGCCACGACCGGTCGGCGCGGGAGTGGCGGGCCGGGGGGCATTGGCCACTGGCCTGGCGGGTGCGGTTGCAGGTGCCGGAGCTGGCGCCGCGACCTTCACCGCTTCAGGCTTGCCGGCTGTCAGCGCATTCAGCGAGTCATTGGCGAACGCCGAGTTGGCCCGTGCCGGGCCGCTGGACATCAGGCTGTCGAGCTTGCCGATCTTGGTCAGGGCCTTTTTCACCTTGGTCAGCAATTGCTCGTTGGTGAATGGCTTGCCGACAAAATCGGAAACGCCCGCCTGAATCGCCTGGATGACGTTTTCCTTGTCGCCACGGCTGGTCACCATGATGAATTGCAGGTTCTTCAACTCAGGCTGCTGGCGGCACCAGGTGAGCAGTTCCAGGCCGGACATTTCCGGCATTTCCCAGTCGCACAGAACCAGGTCGAACGCTTCCTTGCCCAGCATGGCCATTGCCTTGCGACCGTTGACGGCGTCGTCGATGGTCATGCCCGGGAAGGCATTGCGCAGGCATTTGCGGACCAGATCACGGATAAACGGGGCGTCATCCACGACCAGCACATTCACTTTACTCATCGATACTCCTTCTGAATCCCGACTAGCCTACCGCCGAATAATGGCCACTTGCTACAACCTGGTCACGCCGGGACTTCTTCACATCGTTCGCGGGTGCCTGCCGGCTCCTCGACCGCAAACGAAAACGCCCGGCCAAGGCCGGGCGTCGATGCTCGGGAGCAACCTTACTTATCGTCAGGTTCGGCCGGAACATTAGCGTTTTCGCCGTCGGAAACAGCAGTGCCTTGCACTTCTGCCGTCATGCGCTTGAGGCCCATGTGACGCACGTCGGTGCCGCGCACCAGATAGATCACCAGCTCGGAGATATTGCGCGCATGGTCGCCGATACGCTCCAGCGAACGCAGGACCCAGATAACGCTCAGTACCCGCGAGATCGAGCGCGGGTCTTCCATCATGTAGGTCACCAGCTCACGCAGGGCGGTCTTGTATTCGCGGTCGATGGTCTTGTCGTACTGGGCCACCGACAGCGCCAGGTCGGCGTCGAAGCGGGCAAAGGCATCCAGCGCGTCGCGGACCATGTTGCGTACCTGGTCGCCGATGTGGCGCACCTCGACATAGCCGCGCGGTGACTCGCCTTCCTCGCACAGCTGGATGGCGCGGCGGGCGATCTTGGTCGACTCGTCACCGATGCGCTCCAGGTCAATCACCGACTTGGAGATGCTGATGATCAGACGCAGGTCGGAGGCCGCCGGCTGACGACGGGCGAGGATGCGCAGGCACTCCTCGTCGATGTTGCGCTCCATCTGGTTGATCTGCTCGTCGACTTCGCGCACTTGCTGGGCCAGGCCCGAGTCGGCTTCGATCAGCGCAGTGACTGCATCGTTGACCTGCTTTTCGACCAGGCCACCCATGGCCAGCAGGTGACTACGCACCTCTTCGAGCTCGGCGTTGAACTGCTGGGAAATGTGATGCGTAAGGCTTTCTTTGTTGATCATCGTTCGCTCCGCGAAGAAGCTGCAAGCTTCAATTTGTTCGTCTCGTTCCCTGGCCTGTAGGAGCGGGTTTACCCGCGAACACCGGCGAAGCCGGTGCCAGACACCGCGGCGCCTGCTTCGCGGGTAAACCCGCTCCCACAGCGGCCAGGCACCTATCCGGAGCGGCGATTAGCCGTAGCGACCGGTGATGTAGTCTTCGGTCTGTTTCTTCGCCGGGTTGGTGAACAGGGTGTCGGTATCCCCGAATTCGACCAGTTTGCCCATGTACATGAACGCGGTGTAGTCCGAAACACGGGCCGCCTGCTGCATGTTGTGGGTCACGATGACGATGGTGTACTTGGATTTCAATTCGTAGATCAGTTCCTCGACCTTCAGGGTCGAGATCGGGTCCAGTGCCGAGCACGGTTCGTCGAGCAGCAGCACTTCCGGCTCCACGGCGATGGTACGGGCGATGACCAGACGCTGCTGCTGGCCACCGGACAGGCCCAGTGCCGAATCGTGCAGGCGGTCCTTGACCTCGTCCCACAGTGCCGCGCCCTTCAGCGCCCATTCGACCGCTTCGTCCAGCACGCGCTTCTTGTTGATGCCCTGGATCCGCAGGCCGTAGACCACGTTTTCGTAGATGGTCTTTGGGAACGGGTTGGGCTTCTGGAACACCATGCCCACACGACGGCGCAGCTCGGCCACGTCTTCGCCCTTGCGGTAGATGTTATTGCCATACAGGTTGATGGCGCCTTCCACGCGGCAACCATCAACCAGATCGTTCATGCGGTTGAAGGTGCGCAGCAGGGTCGACTTGCCGCAGCCGGACGGGCCGATAAAGGCGGTCACGCGCTGCTTGGGAATGTTCATCTGCACATCGAACAGCGCTTGTTTGTCACCGTAGAACAGGCTCAGGCCCGGCACTTCGATGGCTACGGTTTCTTCGGCCAGGCGCAGGCTCTGCTTGTCGCGGCCCAGGGCAGACATGTCGATGCCGTGGGTATGGGATTCTTGCTGCATGGTCAACTCCATACGCTAACAATTCGTTTCTAAGGGCCGCCCGTTTCACGGGCGGCACGCTTGCAATCAGGATCAGCTGTCGAGGGCCTTGTACTTCTCGCGCAGGTGGTTACGGATCCACACGGCCGAGAGGTTGAGGGCCGCGATCACCAGCACCAGCAGCAACGCCGTGGCGTATACCAGCGGCCGCGCGGCTTCTACGTTGGGGCTCTGGAAGCCGACGTCATAGATATGGAAGCCCAGGTGCATGATCTTCTGGTCCAGGTGCAGGTACGGGTAGTTCCCGTCCACCGGCAGGGATGGAGCCAGCTTTACCACACCCACCAGCATCAGCGGCGCCACTTCACCGGCGGCGCGGGCCACGGCGAGGATCATGCCGGTCATCATCGCCGGGCTGGCCATCGGCAGGACGATCTTCCACAGGGTCTCGGCCTTGGTAGCGCCCAGGGCCAGCGAGCCTTCGCGCACGGTGCGCGGGATACGCGCCAGGCCTTCCTCGGTGGCCACGATCACCACCGGCACGGCCAGCAGCGCCAGGGTCAGCGATGCCCACAACAGGCCTGGGGTACCCAGGGTTGGCGCCGGCAGTGCTTCGGGAAAGAACAAGCGGTCGATCGAGCCGCCCAGCACGTAGACGAAGAAGCCCAGGCCGAACACGCCGTAGACGATCGCGGGCACACCAGCCAGGTTGTTCACCGCGATGCGGATCAAGCGGGTCACCGGGCCCTGTCTGGCGTATTCGCGCAGGTACACGGCAGCCAGCACACCGAACGGGGTGACGATCACGGCCATGATCAGAGTCATCATCACGGTACCGAAGATGGCCGGGAAGATACCGCCCTCAGTGTTGGCTTCACGCGGGTCATCGCTGAGGAACTCCCAGACCTTGGTGAAGTAGGTGCCCAGCTTGGTGAACCCCGACATGGCGTTAGGCTGGATGGCGTGTACCACCTTGCTGAGGTTGATTTCCACTTCACGGCCGTTGCCATCGCGGGCCACCAGGCTGTCGCGAGCGAAGGCCTGGTGCAGGCCAGTCAGGCGGTCTTCGATGGCCTTGTATCGGCTGTTCAGCCCGGCGCGCTCGGCGTCCATGTCAGCCTGGGCGGCGGCGTCCAGCTTGCCGTCCAGCTCCAGCTTGCGCGCCTGCAGACGCAGGCGCTCGAGGCCATGGTTGATGGCACCGATGTCTTTCTTTTCGAGGCTTTGCAGTTCGCTGTTGAGCTGGTTGGCGCGCTTGAGGCGGGCCTGCAGTTCGACCCAGGCCGCAGCACCTTCGGCGACCACGCGGCCTTCTTCCTTGATGCTGACCAGGTAGCCGTAGAAGTTGCCCCACTCGCGGCGCTCCAGGGCGACCAGGTCGGTCGGGTGCCTTTCGTCGACCAGCCAGTCGCCGACCACCCAGGTGAAGTCGCTGCCGTTGAGGTCGCGGTTGCCCACCTTGATCAGCTCACGGGTCATGAACTCCGGGCCTTGGTCAGGCACTGGCAGGCCGGCGCCCTTCAGACGGGCACGGGGTACTTCTTCCTTTTGCACCACTTCGCCAATGACGACATGGTCGGCCTGGCCCGGCACCTTGTAGGTAGCCTGGACAAGATCGGCCGGCCAGAAGTGGCCCAGGCCGCGCACGGCAATCACCGCCAGCAGGCCAACGGTCATGATCACTGCCATGGCCACCGCGCCGCCGCTCATCCAGACGCCTGGGGCGCCGCTCTTGAACCAGCCTTTGAGGGAATCCTTTTTCACGGATCGCTACCTTTCTATCAAAGCGACGAGTATTTCTTGCGCAGACGCTGGCGAATCAGCTCGGCCAAGGTGTTCATGATGAAGGTGAACATCAGCAGCACCAGCGCGGCCAGGAACAGCACGCGGTAGTGGCTGCCGCCGACTTCCGATTCCGGCATTTCCACCGCCACGTTGGCGGCCAGGGTGCGCATGCCCTCGAACAGGTTCAGCTCCATCACCGGGGTGTTGCCGGTGGCCATCAGCACGATCATGGTCTCGCCCACCGCACGGCCCATGCCGATCATCAGCGCCGAGAAGATACCTGGGCTGGCGGTGAGGATGACCACGCGAGTCAGGGTCTGCCATGGCGTCGCTCCCAGGGCCAGGGAGCCCAGGGTCAGGCTGCGCGGCACGCTGAACACGGCGTCTTCGGCGATGGAGTAGATGTTCGGGATGACCGCGAAGCCCATGGCGATACCCACGACCAGGGCATTGCGCTGGTCGTAGGTTATCCCCAGGTCGTTGGTGATCCACAGGCGCATGTCACCGCCAAAGAACCAGTTCTCGAGGTGCGGGCTCATGGTCAGGGCGAACCACCCGGTGAACAGGATGACCGGGATCAGGATCGCCGCTTCCCAGCCATCCGGGATACGCAGGCGAATCGACTCGGGCAGGCGGGTCCAGGCGAAGCCGGCCAGCAGGATACCGAGCGGCATCAGCAGGAACAGGCTGAACACGCCCGGCAGGTGGCCTTCCAGATACGGGGCCAGGAACAGGCCGGCGAAGAAGCCGAGGATCACCGTCGGCATCGCTTCCATCAGTTCGATCACCGGCTTGACCTTGCGGCGCATGCCCGGGGCCATGAAGTAGGCGGTGTAGATGGCCGCGGCGATCGCCAGCGGGGCCGCCAGGATCATGGCGTAGAACGCAGCCTTGAGGGTACCGAAGGTCAGCGGCGACAGGCTCAGTTTGGGCTCGAAGTCGGTGTTCGAAGCGGTCGATTGCCAGACGTATTTCGGCTCGTCGTAGTTCTCGTACCAAACTTTGCCCCACAGCGCGCTGAAGGAAATTTCCGGATGCGGGTTGCGCAGGCTAAGTGGCAGCAGCTTGCCGCCTTCTTCGATGATGATGCGGTTGGCACGTGGCGACAGGGCCAGAATGCCAGGGCCTTCGGCGGCCGGCTCGACCAGCAGGGTACGGTGCGCGGTGCTGTGGAACACGCCCAGCTCGCCTGCGGCGTCGAGGGCGACGAAGCCCTTGCGGCGCTCTTCGGCGTCGATCTGTACGACCGCGGCCTTGCCCATCTGGAAGGTGCGGATCAGCTTGAAGCGCGATTCGCCATCCGGGTCACGGGCCATGAACCACTGGGCCAGGCCGCCCTTGGAATCACCAATGATCAGCGAGATGCCGCCGACCAGCTGGGCGGTGGCGGTAATTTCGGTGTCGGCGCTTTCAGACAGTTTGTAGCGGCCGTTGAGGCTCTTGTCGCGCAGGTTGAACACGTCCGCGGTGGCACGGCCGTTGATCACGTACAGCCACTGCTGACGCGGGTCGATGAAGATGTTCTTCACCGTTTCGGTCATCTGCGGCAGTTCGATGCGGTTCTGCTCGGTCGTGACCTCTTCGGTCATCATGTTTTCGGTGCGGGTCAACTCGACCACCTGCAGGTGCGCGCCGGTGGAACCAGCCAGCAGCAGGGTGTCGCCATTGACGTTTACGCTGACATGATCCAGCGCACGCCCCTGCTCGTCGAGCACGAACGGCTGCTCGCCGTACGGGTAGTCGATGCCGGGGGCGATGGTTTTCTTGTTGTCCGGGTAGGTGATCTTGTAGGTGTGGTGAAACACCAGTGCCTGGCCATTGGACAAGCCCAGCACCACCAGCGGGCTACCCGGCTGATCGGCACTGATCGAAGTGACCTGGGTGCCTGCCGGCAGTGGCAGGTCGACACGCTTGAGCTCGTTACCGGTCTTGGTATCGAAGAACAGTGCCTGGCCCTTGTCCGAAACACGCATGCCCACCAGGTTCTGCTCTTCAAGCGCGATCATCAGCGGCTTGCCGGCATCCTGTTGCAGCCAGCTCGGCTCCAGGGCTTTCTTGCTGGTCAGCTCGGCGCCCTGGAACAGCGGCAGCACCACATAGGCCAGATAAAAGAAGATCAGGGTGATAGCCGCCAATACGGCAAGCCCGCCCACCAGTACATACCAGCGGGTCAGGCGGTCCTTTAGCGCGCGCATGCGGCGCTTGCGTTGCAACTCCGGCGTATTGAAATCAATCCGCACGGGCTGGGAGTTTTGGGTCATGTTGGAATTGGCCAGATCATTCATGCGCACACCCTAGCGGTCCCGTGTGACAAAAACATTACAAATTGGTGACGCACGAAAGCCCGCCGCACAGGAAACCTGGCTTCGGACTGAAATTTCGTGGAAGAGGCCGGGCATCAGCGCCGGCCTCCCCCTCAGTTACTTACTTCTTTGCGACGTTACCTGCGTGGGACAGGCCCAGGTCAGCCAAGGTCTTGTCGACGACTTTGGCCGGCAGCGGGATGTAGCCATCCTTCACCACGACCTGCTGGCCGGCTTGCGACAGCACCAGCTTGACGAACTCGGCTTCCAGCGGAGCCAGAGGCTTGTTCGGAGCCTTGTTGACGTAGACGTACAGGAAGCGCGACAGCGGGTAGGTGCCGTTCAGAGCGTTGGCTTCGTTGTCTTCAACGAACTCGCCGCCTTCCTTCTTGGCCAGGGCCACAGTCTTGACGCTGGCGGTCTTGTAGCCGATGCCCGAGTAGCCGATGCCGTTCAGCGAGGAGCTGATCGACTGCACGACCGAAGCCGAGCCAGGCTGTTCGTTGACGTTAGGCTTGAAGTCGCCTTTGCACAGGGCTTCTTCCTTGAAGTAGCCGTAGGTGCCCGATACCGAGTTACGGCCGAACAGCTGTACTGGCTTGTTGGCCAGGTCGCCGGTCACGCCCAGGTCACCCCAGGTCTTGACGTCGGCTTTGCCACCGCACAGGCGGGTGGAAGAGAAGATGGCGTCGACCTGGGCCATGGTCAGGCCTTTGATCGGGTTGTCCTTGTGCACGAACACAGCCAGGGCGTCTACGGCGACCGGGATGGCGGTCGGTTTGTAGCCGTACTTCTGCTCGAAGGCCTGCAGCTCGACGTCCTTCATCTTGCGGCTCATCGGGCCGAGGTTGGCGGTGCCTTCGGTCAGCGCGGGTGGCGCGGTGGAGGAGCCGGCAGCCTGGATCTGGATGTTTACGTTCGGATATTCCTTCTTGTAGGCCTCGGCCCACAGAGTCATCAGGTTGGCGAGGGTGTCCGAACCGACGCTGGAGAGGTTGCCCGAAACACCAGTGGTCTTGGTGTAGGTCGGGATCGCAGGATCGACAGCGGCTACCGCGTTGGCGGTTGCAACGCCAGCGGCGGCAAAGGTGAGGGCCGCCATCAAACGCTTCAGTTTCATGCCTTGCTCCTAGCAGGAATATTGGGGTGTTGGATGGAACGGGCCCAAGTATCTGCAGGCCGCATGAATACGATATGACTTGAATATGACAATTGGATGAAAGGCCATCATCAAAAGCAGGTCTGGCCTCTTCGCGGCTAAAGCCGCTCCCACAGGTGCGGCATTGCCTTGAAGCCGGTGCGATTTCTGTAGGAGCGGCTTTAGCCGCGAAGAGGCCAGCAGCCTTAACGCTTGTTGGCCAGGAGGTACAGGCCAACAACCAGACCAACGGCACACAGCCCCGCCACATAGTAGGCCGGCGCCATCGGGCTCACTTTCAACAGCGCAGTCACCACCATCGGCGTCAGCCCGCCAAAGATCGCGTAGGCCACGTTGTACGAGAACGACAGCCCGCTGAAGCGCACCACCGCCGGGAACGCCTTGACCATCACATAAGGCACCGCGCCAATCACGCCCACGCACAGGCCGGTCACTGCATACAGTGGGAACAGCAGTTCGGGCCGGGTCGGCAGGCTGTGGTAGAAGGTCCAGGAGGTCGCCAGCAGCAGCAGGCTGCCGATCACGAACACCCGGCCCGCGCCGAAGCGATCGGCCAGGCTGCCAGCGCCGATGCAGCCGAAGCTGAGCAGCACGATGGCCAGGCTGTTGGCCTTGAGCGAGTCGGTGGGGCTGATGTGGTAGATGCTCTGCAGCAGCGCCGGAGTCATCAGGATGAGCACCACGATGGCGGCTGACAGCATCCAGGTCAGCAGCATCGACAGGATGATCGCGCCGCGATGGTCACGCAGCACCGCGCGCAACGGCAGCTCCTCGGCCAGCGCCTTGCGCTGCTGCATCTCGGCGAACACCGGGGTTTCGTGCAGCCAACGGCGCAGGTACACCGAGAACAGGCCGAATACACCGCCAAGCAGGAACGGGATACGCCAGGCGTAATCGGCCACTTCCTGTGCGCTGTAGACGCTGTTGATCAGGGTCGCCACCAGCGAACCAAGCAGGATGCCCGCGGTCAGGCCTGCGGTGAGGGTGCCGCAGGCGTAGCCGGTGTTGCGCTCTGGCACGTGCTCGGACACGAATACCCAGGCGCCCGGTACCTCGCCTCCGATGGCTGCGCCCTGGATCACGCGCATCAGCAGCAACAGGATCGGCGCCCACATGCCGATCTGTGCATAGGTGGGCAGCAGGCCCATGATCAGCGTTGGCAGGGCCATCATGAAGATGCTCAGGGTGAACATCTTCTTGCGCCCGAGCAGGTCACCGAAGTGGGCCATGATGATGCCGCCCAGCGGCCGCGCCAGGTAGCCGGCGGCGAAAATGCCAAAGGTTTGCATCAGGCGCAGCCATTCGGGCATGTCAGCCGGGAAAAACAGCTTGCCGACCACTGTGGCGAAGAACACGAAAATGATGAAGTCGTAGAACTCCAGCGCGCCGCCCAGGGCGGACAGTGAGAGAGTCTTGTAGTCACTGCGGGTCAGCGGCCGCGAAGGCTGCTCGATACTGCTCGGCACGGAGGTCATCGCTCATTGTTCTCTTTGTGGGCATGCAGGCCGCTTGGCATGCGGCTTCTGGATTGGGAGACAGGCGAAGATAGCAAATTGCTGAGCTGCGCCGAAAGCGATACAAAATCCCTACACATATTCATGAATGCGCGGTCGTCGCTGGCCGTTATGCTCTATATACTGGCACTTCGTAGGAAAAGGTTGCTCCTAACGTGGGATGTTGTGCGAAAACGCCGGTCATTACTGTCAGGCGGTTTCGCAGAGTTTCCCTACGGCCGCCCAGTGAAACGAAATCGGCGTAGTATGTTTCAAGCTGAATCGTTTACCCGGCCTTTGCGCCACACCAACGAAAAGCGTCACGGGTCAGAGGCCCCATCGCATGATTGAGCTCGAACAAGAAGATCCAATCCCGCAAGGCGACCTGGCCTTGCAGATCACCGCACTCCCGCGCGAAACCAACGGGTTTGGCGACATCTTCGGCGGCTGGCTTGTCGCCCAGATGGACCTGGCCGGCACCGCCATGGCCAGTCGTGTCGCCGGCGGCCGCGTGGCCACCGTGGCCATCGACCGCATGGCCTTTCTGGTCCCGGTCGCCGTCGGCGCGCAGCTATCGTTCTATACCCAAACCCTGGAAATCGGCCGCAGCTCGATCCAGATGATGGTCGAAGTGTGGAGCGACGACCCGCTGTCTAGCGAATGGCGCAAGGTCACCGAAGCAGTCTTCGTCTTCGTCGCTATCGACGGCAGTGGCCGCACCCGCTCCGTACCTCGTCGCTGAGCCACGCCGGCGGTAAACTCATTGCATGTGCCCGGGTCCAAGGCCCACTGGCAATCAATGAGATGAATGCAATGGCTACCTTCCAGGTCATAACCGAGCAACATGGCGAACTCAACTGTTGGCGTATCAGCAGTGACCACGCCGAACTACTGATCGCCCAGCAGGGCGCGCAGATTCTCAGCTACCAGCGCGTTGGCCAGCCACCGCTGCTGTGGCTGAGCGACCAGGCCATCTTCCGTAAGGGCAAGTCGGTACGCGCCGGTGTGCCGGTGTGCTGGCCGTGGTTCGGCAACCTGCAGCGCAACCCCCAGGCCGTGCAGGCCATGTACCACGGCGAACAGGCCCCCGCCCACGGCCTGGCGCGCGCGCGCGACTGGCAATTGCTGGGTATCGAGGAGGCGGGCGAAGGCCTGCGCATCGAATTCGAACTGCCGGAAGCGCAGGGTGACCTGCCTGGCTGGCCTCATGACGTCGAGCTGAAGCTGGTAGTGGAGCTGGGCGAGGACCTGCGGCTGAACCTGACCAGCCGCAACATGGGCAATACCCCCGTGACCATCAGCCAGGCCCTGCACAGCTACTTCGCGGTCAGTGACGTTCGCCAGGCGCGGGTCGAAGGGGTGGAGGGGCTGAGCTATATCGAGACCCTGGCTGACTGGGAGCAGTGCCAGCAGAAGGGGCCGCTGGCGTTTGCCGGGGAGACTGACCGGATCTACCTGGCGACCCCGCAAACCCTGAGCATCGTCGACCCGCACTGGAAGCGGCGCATTACCTTGACCAGCAGTGGGTCGCGCTCGGCGGTGATCTGGAACCCTTGGACTGAACGGGCCAGGGAACTGCCAGACATGGCCGACGATGGGTGGCAGCGGATGCTGTGCATCGAGACGGCGAATGTGTGGGATGACTTGGTGGAATTGAAGCCTGGGGGCAGCAGCTCGCTGGCGGTCAGGATTGGCTGTGAAATGATCTGAGTCTTGCAGTGCCTATGCTGGCCTCTTCGCGGGCTTGCCCGCGAAGAGGCCAGTACAGGCGATCAGAGGTCTGCGTCCTCCACCACCCTCACCTTCCCGGCATCCAGCGCATAGGCCGCATCGGCCAGGTCATTGCTGACCTTCTCCACCTTCAGCTTGCCGCTGACCCACAGCGGTGTGTAGATATCATCGATCTTCAGACCCTTCGGATAGCGCACCAGCACCAGCTGGTTCGGCGGTGGCGGCGGCACATGGATGCACGCGCCCGGGTACGGCACCAGGAAGAACAGCGTGCTGTTGCCCTTGGCATCGCTCTCCAGCGGCACCGGGTAGCCCCCAAGGCGAATATCCTTGCCATTCATGGCCGCCACCGTCTTGGTCGAGTACATCACCGCCGGCAGGCCTTTGCTCTGCTTCAGGCCGCCCTTGTCGATAAAGGTACCCATGGCTTCCGGCGAATTGTGGTCGATTTCGGGCATTTGCTCGAGCGCCTGCTGATCAGACTCGGGCATCAGCTCCAGCCAGTCGGTTTCAGGCAGTTCGGCATGGGCCAGGGCGCTGGCCAGCAACAGTGGGGCGAGGAAAAAGGCACGCATGAAAATGCTCGGCAACTCCAATGAATTGCCGGGCATTCTAACCACTAATCAGCGCTTCTTGATGAATCCGTAAATCAGCAGAAGGATCACGGCACCGACCAGCGCGCCAAGGAATCCCGCAGCCTGCCCGGCCTGATAGATGCCCAGTGCCTGGCCGCCGTAGGTGGCCAGCAGGGAGCCGGCAATCCCCAGCAAGATGGTCATGATCCAGCCCATGCTGTCGTCGCCCGGCTTGATGAAGCGGGCCAGCAGGCCAACGATGAGGCCGATGAAGATGGTTCCAATGATACCCATGGCAATCCCTCTGCAGTGAAGATGGAACAAGCCAAAGCCTAGACAGCGCTTTGGCTCGTTGCCATTTCAGAGGGCAAGCCGCTGGTAGAAGTTCGATCAGTTGCCGATCAGGGCTTCTACTTCGGCAATCTTGCGCTCGAGGGTGGCCATGTCGTGGCAGCGCAGGGTGGCGTGGCCAACCTTGCGACCGGCCTTGAACGCCTTGCCATAGTGATGCAGGTGGCAGTCACCGATGGCAACTACCTTTTCCACCGCCGGCACTTCACCGATGAAGTTGAGCATCGCGCTCTCGCCGACCTTGGCGGTCGAGCCCAGCGGCAGGCCGGCGACGGCGCGCAGGTGGTTCTCGAACTGGCTGCATTCGGCGCCTTCGATGGTCCAGTGCCCTGAGTTGTGCACGCGCGGGGCAATTTCGTTGGCCTTCAGGCCACCGTCCACTTCGAAGAACTCGAAGGCCATGACGCCTACGTAATCCAGCTTTTGCAGCACACGGCCGACGTAGTCTTCGGCCAGGGCCTGCAGCGGATGCGCCTGGCTGGCGACCGACAGGCGCAGGATGCCGCTTTCGTGGGTGTTGTGCACCAGCGGGTAGAAGCGGGTTTCACCATCACGGGCACGCACGGCTACCAGCGACACTTCGCCGGTGAACGGCACAAAGCCTTCCAGCAGGCAAGGTACGCTGCCCAGCTCGGCAAAGGTACCGACCACGTCCTCAGGCGTGCGCAGCACCTTCTGACCCTTGCCGTCGTAACCCAGGGTGCGGGTTTTCAGCACGGCCGGCAGGCCGATGCTGGCCACCGCGGCGTCCAGGTCGGCCTGCGAGAGGATGTCGGCGAAGGCCGGGGTAGGGATACCCAGGTCACGGAACATGCTCTTTTCGAACAGGCGGTCACGGGCGATGCGCAGCGCTTCGGCGCTGGGGTACACCGGCACGAACTGCGAGAGGAAGGCCACGGTCTCGGCCGGGACGCTTTCGAACTCGAAGGTGACCAGGTCGACTTCGTCGGCCAGCTGACGCAGGTGGTCCTGGTCGCCGTAGTCGGCACGCAGGTGCTCGCCCAGCGGCGCGGCGCAGGCGTCCGGCGCCGGGTCGAGGAAGGCGAAGTTCATGCCCAGCGGGGTACCCGCCAGGGCCAGCATGCGGCCCAGCTGGCCGCCACCGATTACACCGATCTTCATGGGTTGAGCCTCAAGCCTGGCGCGGGTCTGGGTTGTCCAGCACGGTGTCGGTCTGTTCCGTGCGGAACTGCTTGAGCGCCGCGTGGTACTGCGGGTACTTGGCGCCGAGGATGCTGGCCGACAGCAGCGCCGCGTTGACCGCACCGGCACGACCGATGGCCAGGGTGGCAACCGGCACGCCGGCTGGCATCTGCACGATCGACAGCAGCGAATCGACACCCGACAGCATCGACGATTGCACGGGCACACCCAGCACCGGCAGGTGGGTCTTGGCGGCGCACATGCCTGGCAGGTGGGCAGCGCCACCGGCACCGGCGATGATCACCTCGATGCCACGACCCTCAGCCTCCTCGGCATACTGGAACAGCAGATCCGGGGTACGGTGGGCGGAAACCACCTTCACCTCGTAGGGAATGCCGAGTTTTTCCAGCATATCGGCGGTGTGGCTAAGGGTGGACCAATCGGACTTGGAGCCCATGATCACGCCAACCAGTGCACTCATCGTCGAGCCTCTCCTGCAAGCGCCTTCTGGCGCGCTAAAAGCAACAAGCCACGCAGGTGGGCCGGCGTGGCTTGTCATACGGATTCTAAATCGACCAGGTCGGCCGAAGGCGCGGGATTGTAGCGTATTTCAAGGCCCTGCGCCCACCCCCGCAAGCACATGTCTGATCAAAGGGCAAGCTGTCTCGCAGGACAACTTTTTCCTGCCGCCTCTGGGTTGACGAATACCAGACGCTTGTATCCCCGATCTCGAAAATTCAGGTACGTACATATGAGTGTTTCACGCCTCTTCGCGCTTTCGTGTGGCCTGGTACTCAGCTTGCAACTGCCAGCTGCTTCTGCTGCCCGCTCGCTTACCGTCACCGTCTATGTTCACGACGACCTTGCCGACATGAGCGATGAGCAATTGAACAAGGACTTCTTTCAGCATTGGCTGGACGAGATGCGCAGTTTCAGCCAACAGTCCATCGAGGTCATATTTCAACGCGAGGTAGAACACATTACCGATATTGCTTATGCAGGAATGCCGTCCGCTCAACTACTCGAGGCCTTCGCCCGGCAACTGCATGAACAACAGCGCCACCCATCCTTTTCCTTTATGGATAAACAGCTGCTGCTGACGCGCAACAGCTATGATCACAGCGGCCTGAACTACAACGCAGGCCTTGCCTATCAGAAGCAAAACACGGCTATTGCGTCGGCAGGTGCATACGGTGCTCCAGCCCATGAAATCGGTCATTTGCTAGGCGCCACGCACGAAGATGCCGAACTGAAATTCAATGGCTGGGTGTGTGAAACGTACACCCACCCCCGTGTACCGGCCCGATCCAATTGCTACCGCTATAGCGACAAGAATCGCGCGAATATCGCGGACTACTTGAAATACAACTCAAACTGAAGCCTCACCTTGTGCGCCTGACGACTCAAGCTTTCGCCACAACAAGCGGACGTTGGCCTTGCGCACCAGTGCGCAGCGGTACAGACGAATTTCCAGTGGCACATGCCACTGGCTGCCGCCGCAGATCGCCAGTTCGCCCCGCTCCAGTTCGCCACGCATCGACAGGCGCGGCACCCAGGCGATGCCCATGCCCTCCAACGCCATGCTCTTGAGGCTGTCGGCCATGGCGGTTTCGTAGACGGTGGTATAGCGCAGATTTCGCTGGCGCAGCAGCAAATTGACCGACCGACCGAGGAAAGCGCCGGCGGTATACGCCAGCAGCGGCACACTGCCCTCGCCTTCCAGGTCGAACAACGGCTTGCCGTCGGCATCCACGGCGCACACCGGCAACATTTCAGTGGTGCCCATGTGCAGCGACGGGAAGATTTCGGCATCCATCTGCAAGGCGGCATCCGGGTCATAGAAGGCCAGCATCAGGTCGCAACCACCTTCACGCAATGCATGTACGGCATCTCCGACGTTGGTCGCAACCAGGCGGGTGGCGATGTTCAAACCATCGTTGCGCAACTGGGCCACCCAACGCGGGAAAAAGCCCGACGCCAGCGAGTGTGCAGCGGCCACCTGTACCACTTCACCCTGCCCGCCCTCCAGGTGATGCAAATGGCGGAGAATTTCGCTCAATTGGTCGACAACAGTACGCGCGGTGACGAGAAACAGCTGCCCGGCCTCGGTCAGTTCGATCGGCGTGCGGGAACGATTCACCAATTGCAGGCCCAAAGCTGCTTCCAGACTGCGTATACGCCGGCTGAAGGCAGGTTGGGTAACGAAACGCCGCTCTGCCGCCTGGGAAAAACTGCGGGTCGCAGCCAGCGCGCTGAAGTCTTCCAGCCATTTGCTTTCAAGGTTCACGAAGCACATCTCCTGGCGCGCACCAAAATGGAACACGCTCGAATATCAATTGGCGTCACATGAAACACTATGCCGTTTGTGCATAGGTTAGCGTGCAACAGCATTGGCCGCAAAATCACCTTCAGGCCTAGGATTGGCGCCATTCCGGCATGTGCCGGGTCAAAATCGAGATGATATACATCATGTCCTCCGCTGCATCGTTCCGCGTCGAAAAAGATTTGTTGGGTACCCTTGAAGTTCCTGCAGATGCCTACTACGGCATCCAGACCCTGCGCGCTGCCAACAACTTCCACCTCTCCGGTGTTCCGCTGTCGCACTACCCGAAGCTGGTCGTGGCCCTGGCCATGGTCAAGCAGGCTGCTGCTGACGCCAACCGTGAGCTGGGCCACCTGAGCGATGCCAAGCACGCTGCCATCACCGCAGCCTGCGCCCGCCTGATCAAAGGCGATTACCACGACCAGTTCGTGGTGGACATGATCCAGGGCGGTGCTGGTACTTCTACCAACATGAACGCCAACGAAGTGATCGCCAACGTTGCGCTGGAGGCCATGGGCCACCAGAAGGGTGAGTACCAGTACCTGCACCCGAACAACGACGTGAACATGGCGCAGTCGACCAACGACGCCTACCCGACGGCTATCCGCCTGGGCCTGCTGCTGGGCCACGACGCGCTGCTGGCCAGCCTCGACAGCCTGATCCAGGCCTTCGCTGCCAAGGGTAAAGAGTTCGACCACGTACTGAAGATGGGCCGTACCCAGCTGCAGGACGCGGTACCGATGACCCTGGGCCAGGAATTCCGTGCCTTCGCCACCACCATGACCGAGGACCTGCAGCGCCTGCGCTCGCTGGCCCCGGAACTGCTGACCGAAATCAACCTGGGCGGTACCGCCATCGGTACCGGCATCAACGCCGACCCTGGCTACCAGGCCCTGGCCGTACAGCGCCTGGCTGCCATCAGCGGCCAACCGCTGGTACCGGCTGCCGACCTGATCGAAGCCACCTCCGACATGGGCGCCTTCGTACTGTTCTCCGGCATGCTCAAGCGTACTGCAGTCAAGCTGTCGAAGATTTGCAACGACCTGCGCCTGCTGTCCAGCGGCCCACGCACCGGCATCAACGAGATCAACCTGCCAGCGCGTCAGCCAGGCAGCTCGATCATGCCAGGCAAGGTCAACCCGGTTATCCCGGAAGCCGTCAACCAGGTGGCCTTCGCCATCATGGGCAACGACCTGGCCCTGACCGTCGCCGCCGAAGGTGGCCAGCTGCAGCTGAACGTGATGGAGCCGCTGATCGCCTACAAGATCTTCGACTCGATCCGCCTGCTGCAACGTGCCATGGACATGCTGCGCGAGCACTGCATCGTCGGCATCACCGCCAACGAACAGCGCTGCCGTGAACTGGTCGAGCACTCGATCGGCCTGGTCACCGCCCTGAACCCGTACATCGGCTACGAAAACGCCACCCGTATCGCCCGCGTTGCCCTGGAAACCGGCCGCGGCGTACTGGAACTGGTGCGCGAAGAGAAGCTGCTGGACGACGCGATGCTCGACGACATCCTGCGTCCGGAAAACATGATCGCTCCCCGTCTGGTTCCGCTGAAGGCGTAACCAGGCTGCTGTAAACAGTCTCACCAGGTCGAGGGACTAGACACCTCTCAACCTTTCAAAGGCCCGAGCCTATGCTTCGGGCCTTTTTTTTGCCTGAAGGATTTTGGGGCTGCTTTTCGGCCCCCCGAACATCGGCACACAACTTGCTCCATAATGCGTCCCAGGCCAACGGGATTACCCAGCATGCTGCACAGCCACCTGACCACCCTCAACGCGGTTTCGCTGATCCTCAACGTCTTCCAGGCAGACGGTTGCGAGGCGTCGGCGCTGCTGGCCGGCAGCGGCATCGGCCCGGCAGACCTGGGCCATGCCGATGCGCGTATCACCACCCAGCAGGAACTGCAGGTGTGCGCCAACGCCGTTGCCCGACGCGAAGATATAGGCCTGGAGCTGGGCCAGCGCATGCATGTGTCGTGCTACGGCATGCTTGGTTACGCCCTGCTCTCCAGTGCCACTTTGGGTGACGCCTTGCGCTTGGCACTGCAGTATCCGGCACTGCTGGGAACAATCTTCAAGCTGCGTTTGCTCGATGACGGTCAGCGTGTCTGGTTCAGCGCCAGCGATTACCACGACAGCCCGGCGCTGACCGCCTTCAATGCAGAGTTCTGCCTGGTGTCGCTGAAGGTCATCTGCGACGACCTGCTCGGCCGCCCGCTGCCCCTGCTGGGTGCTCGTTTTGAACACCCACGGCCCGGTTACCATGCTCTCTATACCGGGGCATTCCAGTGCCCGGTCGGTTTCGACGCCGAGGACAATGCCTTTGCCTTCGAACGGCGCTGGCTGGACACGCCACTGCCGCTGGCCGACCCGATTACCCACAAGGCAATGAGCGAACGCTGCCGGCGCCTGAACCTGGAATTCACCGGCCGCCAGGCCTGGCTGGGGCGGATTCGCCAACTGCTGGCGCAGCAACTGGATGCAGCGCCCGGGCTGGAAGGGCTGGCACGGCAGATGAACTGCTCATCGCGCACCCTGCGCCGGCATTTGCAGGCGTTGGGCAGCAGTTATCAACAGCTGCTGGATGAACTGAGGTTCGAGCGGGCCAAACAGTTGCTGGCTGATGCGCAGATGCCGATCTACCGGATTGCCGAGTCCCTGGGGTTCAGCGAGACCGCCAGTTTTCGGCATGCCTTCCAGCGCTGGAGTGGTGTAGCGCCAAGCCATTTTCGCGGTTGAACTGTACCGGCCCTTTCGCGGGTGAACCCGCTCCCACAGGGATTGCACCCACTCAGGTGCAACACTGTACCTGTGGGAGCGGGTTCACCCGCGAAAGGGCCAGTACAGGCCACCAACAAATTCTGCCAATGAAGCTTGGCCACATCGATCCCCTTTTGGCCGTATGCGTCGTTCTCCCCCACTGGCTCGCCCATGAAAATGGGCCCACGCCAGTATCCAATGGAGAACAACAATGCTGACGATCTATTCCGATGACCACCGCCTGCACCATGGCCGCTGCGAGCTGATCGACGGCAAGCTGATGCCCTGTTTCGAAATGCCGTCACGCGCCGACCATGTGCTCGACCAGGTGAAAAAGCGCAACCTTGGCGACATCCAGGGCCCCACCGACTATGGCCGTGCACCGTTGCTGCGCATCCACAGTGCCGACTACCTGGATTTCTTCGAAGGTGCCTGGGCGCGCTGGGCCGCACTGGGCCAGGAAGGCGACCTGCTGCCATTCACCTGGCCCGCACGCTCCCTGCGCCAGATAAAACCCACCGGCCTGCACGGTGAGCTGGGCTACTACAGCTTCGACGCCGGCGCACCGATCACCGCCGGGACCTGGCAGGCTGCCTACAGCGCCGCCCAGGTCGCCCTCACCGCCCAGGCGGCGATCCAGCAAGGCGCCCATTCCGCCTTCGCCCTGTGCCGCCCGCCAGGGCACCATGCGGCTGGCGAAGTCATGGGCGGCTATTGCTACCTGAACAACGCCGCCATCGCCGCCCAGGCCTTCCTTGACCAGGGCCGGCGCAAGGTCGCAATTCTCGATGTCGACTATCACCACGGCAACGGCACCCAAGACATCTTCTACAGCCGCAACGATGTGTTCTTCGCCTCGATCCATGGCGACCCGCGCGACGAGTTCCCGTTCTTCCTCGGCTATGCCGATGAAACCGGCGAGGGTGCCGGCGAAGGCTGCAACATCAACTACCCACTGCCGGCTGGCAGCGACTGGGCCGCCTGGAACGCCGCCCTGGAGGACGCCTGCCAGCGCATCGCCGCCTATGACGCTGAAGTGCTGGTGATCTCGCTGGGTGTGGATACCTTCAAAGACGACCCGATCTCGCAGTTCAAGCTGGACAGCCCGGACTACCTGGAAATGGGCAAGCGCATCGCCCAGCTCGGCAAGCCGACCCTTTTCGTGATGGAAGGCGGCTACGCTGTGGAAGAAATCGGTATCAACGCGGTCAATGTGCTGGAAGGCTTCCAGCAGGCCCAGCCAGGAGCCCGATAATGGTTCGACTCAAGCGTCTGCTCGCCCCGTTCATCGCCGCTACCCTGTTCACTGGTGCCCTGCAGGCCCAGGCCGAACAGCGCACCCTGCGGGTGTTCAACTGGTTCGACTACATCACTCCGCAAACTCTCACCGAGTTCCAGAAAGACAGCGGAGTGAAGCTGGTCTACGACATCTTCGACACCAACGAGGCGCTGGAAGCGAAACTGCTGACCGGCAACTCCGGATATGACGTGGTAGTGCCATCCAACGTGTTCCTCGCCAAGCAGATCGAAGCGGGTGTGTTCCAGCCGCTGGACCGCAGCAAGCTGCCGAACTGGCAGCACCTGGACCCGGCGCTGATGAAGCTGATCGAAGCCAACGACCCCGGCAACAAATTTGCCGTACCCTACATGTACGGCACAGTGTTGATCGGCTTCAACCCGGCCAAGGTCAAGGCTGCGCTCGGCGACAACGCCCCGGTGGACAGTTGGGACCTGATCTTCAAGGAAGAGAACATCGCTAAGCTCAAGCAATGCGGCGTGGCCCTGCTCGACTCGCCGTCGGAGATCATGCCGCTGGCCCTGCAGTACCTGGGCCTGCCACCGAACAGCGACAAACCGGCTGATTACAAGAAAGCCGAAGCGCTGATGCTGAAGATTCGCCCGCACATCACCTACTTCCATTCCTCGAAGTACATGGCTGACATCGCCAACGGCGATATCTGCGTTGCAGTGGGCTACAGCGGTAGCTTCTCTCAGGCAGCCAACCGCGCCCGCGAGGCGAAGAATGGCGTGGTGGTGGACATGCGCCTGCCCAAGGAAGGTGCACCGATCTGGTTCGACATGCTGGCGATTCCGAAGAATGCGACCAACCCGGAAGATGCCCACGCGTTCATCAACTACTTACTGCGGCCTGAGGTGATTGCGCCTATCAGCGACTTTGTCGGGTACCCGAACCCGAACAAGGATGCGACCGACAAGGTCGACCCGGCGATTCGCAACAACCCCAACCTGTATCCGACAGCGGAGGCGATGGCCAAGCTGTATACCCTCAAGCCCTTGGCGCGGGATGTCGAGCGAGCTCGGACCAGGGCCTGGACACGGATCAAGTCTGGTACCTGATTTAGAGCCGGGGCCGCTAGGCGGCCCCATTCACTTTCTCCAGGCCTTGCGCAAGCGCATCAACGCCTCGGCAATCTCCCCCTCCGGCACCGCTGCAAACCCCAGCACCAGCCCTGCCCTTTTATCCACAGGCACCTCGCTGTCAGCCAGCCAGAAATTGCTAAGCGGCGTCACCTCAACCCCCACCGCTTCAGCCTTGGCCACCAACTCCTGCTCCCGCGCAAAGTTATCCACATCGACCTTCACATGCAGCCCGGCCGCCACCTCCGGCATGCCGCTCAAACCCGGAATATCCACGGGCCAGCCAGCCTTCAGCACATTGCGCCGGCTCAACGCCGCCTTGCGCATGCGCCGAATATGCCGCTGGAAGTGCCCCCGGGCCATGAACTCGGCCATCACGCACTGGCTACTGACCTCTGAATGCCGCACCGCCAGCGCCCTGCCCTGGCTGAACGGCTGCGCCAGTTGTGGTGGCAGTACCAGATAGCCCAGGCGCAACGCCGGAAAGGCGATCTTGCCGAAGGTACCGACGTACAGCACCCGCCCGTGCCGGTCGAGCGCCGCTAGCGGGGCCAAGGGCGCACCGCTGTACCGGTACTCGCCGTCGTAGTCGTCTTCGATGATCCAGCCTTCGCTGCGCTCGGCCCATGCCAGCAGTTCCAGGCGTCGCGCCAGGCTCATGGTCACCCCGGTCGGGTACTGGTGGGCTGGCGTGACGTAGGCCAGCCGGCAATCCGTCAGTTGCCCGAGCCGGCGACAGTCCATGCCATCCTCGTCCACCGGCACGCCACACAACCTGCCACCGGCCAGCGCAAAGGCATGCCCGGCTGCGCGGTAACCCGGGTTTTCCACAGCCACACCGTCGCCCGGCTGCAACAGCAACTGTGCACAAAGGCTGATTGCCTGCTGCGCACCACTGGTGATCACAATTTGTTCAGCGGTACAACTCAGTCCACGCGAGCGACGCAGGTAGGCCGCGATCAGTTCGCGCAGCAGCGGCTCGCCTGCCGGGTCACCATAACCCAACTGCGCCGGAGCCGGGTTGCGCCAGAAACCCGCCTGCAGCTTGGCCCAGACGTCGAAGGGGAACAGGTCGAACGCCGGAATACCGACGCGAAAAGCACGCGGTGCACCGCTTCTTGGGGGCGGCAGATGGTTACTTTTCAGGCGCTGCAAAGGCTCGCTGGAACGACGCTTGCTGGATAAATCCTCAGTATTTTCTGAGGGAGATGTGGATAAGTCTGTTGATAACCCACGGGATAACCCTGTGGATACTTGTGTGGATAGTTTTGCACTGGAGAGCTTCGGTAACTGGCTGACATAGGTGCCGTCGCCTACCCGGCTTTCGATGTAGCCCTCGGCATATAGCTGGTCATAGGCCCGCACCACACTGTTGCGTGACAGCGCCAGCATGGCGGCCAGATCACGAGTGGCCGGTAGCCGTGTGCCACTGCTCAGGCGCCCGTCCAGCACCCGCGCACGTAGCGCCTGGTACAGCTGCTGGCTGAGCCCGCGGCGGCGATCGAGGTCGATCCCGGCAGGGTCGAAAGGCAACACGAGGGGGCGCTCGTTCATGGCATTGGACCTATAAAAACAGCTGTTAATGGCTCTTACTATGAACCAATAGCCTGCCTAGGATGGAGCCATCGCACAAGGAAACCGAGCATGTACAACAGCAAACCCCATCAGGAACACGACCTCGGGCGCCTGCACCAGCACATGCTCGACACCCGTCTGGCCATCCTGGTCAGCCAGGGCGAACAAGGCCTGCTGGCCACGCACCTGCCAGTGCTGGTCGATATTGCCGAAGGCGAATTCGGCACCGTCTATGCCCACCTGGCGCGGGCCAACCCCCAATGGCACGACCTGAGGCAAGGTGGCGAAGCCCTGCTGGTGTTCCCCGGCGCCGATGCCTATGTCAGCCCCGGTTACTACCCGAGCAAGGCCGACAACCCCAAGGTGGTGCCAACCTGGAACTACTTGGCCGTGCACGCCTATGGCCCAGCCGAAGTGATCCACGAAGCCGAACCCTTGCTGGCCATTGTCAGCCGACTGACCGAGCGCCACGAACAAGGCCGCGGCGAACCGTGGAAAGTCACCGACGCCCCGCGTGATTACCTCGATGGCATGCTCCGCGCCATCGTCGGTGTTCGCTTGCCCATCACCCGCCTGCAAGGCGCGCGCAAGCTAAGCCAGAACCGCTCTGAGCAAGACATTGCCGGCGTGCGTGAAGGCCTTAGCGCCAGCCCCGATTACCTGGATAACCAACTCGCGGCGCATATGCGCCAACTCTGAAGGAATAGCCCATGTCCAGCGTCACCCTGCGTCCTGTCACCACCCAAGACCATGCTGCCTGGCTTGCCCTGTGGCAGGCCTACTTGCACTTCTATGAATCCGAATTGGCCGAAGAGGTCAGCCTCAGCACCTGGCAACGCCTGCTCGACCCAAACGAACCGACCCATTCAGCCTTGGCCTGGGTCGATGGCAAGGCGGTGGGCATGGTCAACTTCATCTACCATCGTTCCAACTGGAGCATTGGCAACGCCTGCTACCTGCAGGACCTGTACGTGGACAGCGGGCAGCGCGGCCTGGGCATCGGCCGCCAGCTGATCGAGCACGTCTACGCCCAAGCCAAGACCGACAACTGCATCAAGGTGTACTGGGTGACCCATGAGACCAACGCCACCGCCATCAGCCTGTACCAACAGGTTGCCGAGCGCTCGGGCTTCATCCAATTCCGCAAAGAGTTCTAAGGCCGAACATGACCGACGCATTGAACTGGAAACCCGCCGCAGTCCCACAGGCCGAGCCTATCGACGGCCGTTTCATCCGCCTCGAAAAGCTTGACCCGGCGCGACATGGCGACGACCTCTGGGAGGTGTTGCAAGGCCCGGCTGCCGATCCGGCACTGTGGGACTACTTGCCCTATGGCCCATTTGCCGAGCGTGCCGCCTTCGACCGTTGGCTGGAAGGCAACGCCGCCGGCCGCGACCCGCTGTTCTACACCGTCATCGACCGCACCAGCGGCCAGGCCCAGGGCATCCTCAGCCTGATGTCGATCGTGCCCGACCACGGTCGCATCGAAATTGGCCACATCGCCTTCGGCGCCGCCATGCAGCGTACACCCAAGGGCACCGAGGCAGTGTACCTGCTGGGCAAGCTGGGCTTCGAGCTGGGCAACCGCCGGCTGGAGTGGAAGTGCAACAACGCCAACGCCCGCTCCAAGCGCGCGGCGGAGCGGTTTGGCTTTGTCTATGAAGGAGTGTTCCGCAAGCACCTGGTGGTGAAGGACCACAATCGGGATACGGCGTGGTATTCGATTACCGATGATGAGTGGCCAGCGGTGGCTGCTGGGTTCGAGCGGTGGTTGAGCGATACCAACCAACAACCTGGAGGTCAGGTAGAAACACTTGAGGCATGCCGTAAAGGTTGAGAGTTGTGTTAGATCAGCCGGCCTCTTCGCGGGTAAACCCGCTCCCACAGGTACTGACCTCAGGCTTGCGGGGGCCTGTAGGAGCAGCCTTGTGCTGCGAAGAGGCCGGCAGATTCAACGCGAAAAAAAGGGGAGCATCCGCTCCCCAGAGGTTAACCGCTTGTAGATGAGGGCTTATCTCAGCCCTCGATCTCGATCAGGATCTCGCCCGGAGTCACACGGTCGCCCTTGGCCACGTGGATGGCCACCACCTTGCCAGCGATACCCGCCTGCACTTCGGTCTCCATCTTCATGGCTTCGGTGATCAGCACGGCCTGGCCGGTCTTGACCATGTCGCCTTCCTTGACCAGCACATCGACGATGTTGCCTGGCATGGTGGTGCTGACGTGGCCCGGGGCACTGGCCTGCTTGCGCTTGCTGCTGCCGCCGCCGACGAATTCGTTGAGCGGCTCGAACACCACTTCTTCCGGCATGCCGTCGATCGACAGGTAGAAGTGGCGCTTGCCTTCGGCCTTCACGCCCACACCGGTGATGTCGACACGGTAGGTTTCGCCGTGCACGTCGATGACGAACTCGGTCGGTACGCCTTCACCGCTATGGGACGCCACTGCGCCCGCTTCAGGAATTGGCAGCAGGACTTCGGGAGTCAGGGTGCCGGCTTCGCGTTCTTCGAGGAACTTGCGGCCAATGTCAGGGAACATGGCGAAAGTCAGCACGTCTTCTTCGCAACGGGCCAGGGCGCCGATATCGGCACGCAGCTTGGCCATTTCCGGCTTCAGCAGGTCGGCCGGGCGCACGTCGATCACTTCTTCACTGCCGATCGCCTGACGGCGCAGCTGCTCGTTGACCACGCCCGGAGCCTTGCCGTAACCGCCTTGCAGGTACAGCTTCACCTCGTTGGTGATGGTCTTGTAGCGCTCGCCGGCCAGCACGTTGAAGAACGCCTGGGTACCGACGATCTGCGAGGTCGGGGTCACCAGCGGTGGGAAGCCAAGGTCTTCACGCACGCGCGGGATCTCAGCCAGCACTTCATTCATGCGGTTGAGGGCGCCCTGCTCCTTGAGCTGGTTGGCCAGGTTGGAAATCATGCCGCCCGGTACCTGGTTGACCTGCACGCGGGTGTCCACGGCGGTGAACTCGCTTTCGAACTGGTGGTACTTCTTGCGCACGGCATAGAAGTACAGGCCGATTTCCTGCAGCAGTTCCAAGTCCAGGCCAGTATCGAATTCGCTGCCTTTGAGCGCGGCAACCATCGACTCGGTACCCGGGTGGCTGGTGCCCCAAGCGAAGCTGGAGATGGCGGTGTCGATGTGATCGGCGCCGTTTTCCACAGCCTTCAGCTGGCACATTGCGGCCAGGCCGGCAGTGTCGTGGGAGTGGATGAACACCGGCAGCGACTGCTCGGCTTTCAGCGCCTTGACCAGTTCGCCGGTGGCGAACGGGGTCAGCAGGCCGGCCATGTCCTTGATCGCGATCGAGTCGCAACCCATGGCTTCCATCTGCTTGGCCTGGTTCACGAAGGCTTCGATGGTGTGCACCGGGCTGGTGGTGTAGGCGATGGTACCCTGAGCGTGTTTGCCGGCAGCCTTGACCGCTTCAATGGCCACGCGCAGGTTACGCACGTCGTTCATGGCATCGAAGATACGGAACACGTCGATACCGTTGACTGCGGCCTTGGCGACGAACGCCTTGACCACGTCGTCGCTGTAGTGGCGGTAGCCCAGCAGGTTCTGGCCGCGCAGCAGCATTTGCAGGCGGGTGTTGGGCAGCGCGGCGCGCAGCTTGCGCAGGCGCTCCCACGGGTCTTCCTTGAGGAAGCGCACGCAGGCGTCGAAGGTGGCGCCACCCCAGACTTCCAGCGACCAGTAGCCGACCTTGTCGAGCTTGTCGCAGATCGGCAGCATGTCTTCGGTACGCATGCGGGTGGCCAGCAGGGACTGGTGGGCGTCGCGCAGGATCGTGTCGGTTACGTGAATTTTCTTGGACATTATGGGGTTCCTCACAGGCCTGCGTGGGCGGCGATGGCGGCGGCGATGGCCAGGGCCAGCTCTTCGGGTTTGCGCTTGATCGAGTAATTGGTCAGTTCCGGGTGGCTTTCGACGAAGCTGGTGTTGAACTGGCCGCTACGGAATTCCGGATTGCGCAGGATTTCCTGGTAGTACGCGGCGGTGGTCTTCACCCCTTGCACGCGCATGTCGTCCAGGGCCCGCAGGCCGCGGTCCATGGCTTCTTCCCAGGTCAACGCCCACACCACCAGTTTCAGGCACATGGAGTCGTAGAACGGCGGGATGGTGTAGCCGGTGTAGATCGCCGTGTCGGTACGCACGCCCGGGCCGCCGGGTGCGTAGTAACGGGTGATCTTGCCGAAGCTGGGCAGGAAGTTGTTCTTCGGATCTTCGGCGTTGATGCGGAACTGCAGCGCGTAACCGCGGTGCTGGATGTCTTCCTGCTTGACCGACAGCGGCAGGCCCGAGGCAATGCGGATCTGCTCACGGACGATGTCGATACCGGTGATTTCCTCGGTGATGGTGTGTTCCACCTGCACCCGGGTGTTCATTTCCATGAAGTACACCTCGCCATCGGCGAGCAGGAACTCCACGGTACCGGCGTTCTCGTAGTTCACTGCCTTGGCCGCACGCACCGCCAGGTCGCCGATGTAGGCGCGCTGTTCGGGGGTGAGCTGTGGGCTCGGGGCGATTTCGATGAGTTTCTGGTTGCGGCGCTGGATCGAGCAGTCGCGCTCGAACAGGTGCACGACGTTGCCAAAGCTGTCACCGAGGATCTGCGCCTCGATGTGCTTGGGGTTGACGATGCACTTTTCCAGGAACACTTCCGCAGAACCAAAGGCCTTGGTAGCCTCGGAGATGACGCGGGGGAAGTTCTGTTCCAGTTCTTCACGGCTGTTGCAACGGCGAATACCACGGCCGCCACCACCAGAGGTGGCCTTGAGCATGACCGGGTAACCGATGCGGTCACCTTCGCTCAGGGCTTCGTGAATATCGGCAACGTTGCCTTCTGTACCCGGGGTTACCGGCACACCAGCGGCGATCATGGTGCGACGCGCTTCGGTCTTGTCGCCCATGCGGCGGATGACCTCGGCGGCAGGGCCGATGAACTTGATCCCGCGTTCGGCGCAGATCTCTGCCAGTTCAGCATTTTCCGACAGGAAACCATAACCTGGGTGCAGGGCATCACAGCCGGTTTCCACAGCCAAGTTCACCAGCTTGCGCGGGTTCAGATAACCGGCCAGCGGCTCGGCACCAATGCTGTGGGCTTCATCGGCGCGCTTGACGTGCAACGCATGGCGGTCGGCGTCGGAATAGATCGCCACCGAGCGAATGCCCATCTCGGCGCAGGCACGCACGATCCGAACTGCAATTTCACCTCGGTTGGCGATCAGGATTTTTTTTATCACTGGAGTCTTCCCAAAGCCGTAGGAACAGTCGAGCCGGTTCTCCCGGTCGGCGCGTGACCAGACGTTGCTGGCCAGTCGCACATTCACCCTAGCGCTGTAGGTTAATAAACAAAAATCAATATTTGTTAGGGGCTGTATTAGCAAAAGCTTATAGTGCGGTAACAAGGTGTTGCCGAAGGGCGGATAAAAATGCGTAAGTCCTTGATGCGTATGACTTTGCGTCAACTGCAGATCTTCAACGAGGTGTGCGATTTGCGTTCATACAGCCGTGCGGCGGAAGAGATGGCGCTTACGCAACCCGCCGTTAGTCTACAGATCCGTCAGCTCGAAGAGCTGATCGGTCAGCCGCTGTTCGAGTATGTGGGCAAGAAGCTCTACCTGACCGAAGCTGCCGAGGCCCTGCAACGCGCCAGCCGCGATATCTTCGGGCGCCTGGAGAGCCTGGACATGCAGCTTTCGGACATGCAGGGCTCATTGCAGGGGCAGTTGAAACTGGCGATCGAGTCCAGTGCCAAGTACTTCGTGCCACACCTGTTCGCGGCCTTCAAGCAGCGTCACCCGGAGGTCAACCTGACCCTGACAGTGGTCAATCGCGCCCAGGCCATCCGCCGCCTGTCGGACAACCGCGACGACCTGATCATCATGTCCATGGTGCCGCAGGACATGGGCCTGGAGTTTCTGCCGTTCCTCAACAACCCGATCATCGCGGTGGCGCCGCCCGAGCACCCGCTGTGCAAGCTGGAGCAACTGCGCCTGCAGGACCTGGAGCCTCATACCCTGCTGGTCCGCGAACAGGGTTCGGGCACGCGCAAGGCTTGCGAGGAATACTTCAAGGACAAGCGCGTGCATTTCACCCAGACCCTGGAGGTGGCCTCGGCCGACGCCCAGCGCGAGTGCGTAATTGCCGGGCTGGGCATTGCCATGCTTACCCGCCATGCGGTCAACCTGGAGCTGGCTACCGGTGTATTGAGGGAGCTGCCGGTGGAAGAACTGCCGCTGTACCGCAGCTGGTGCGTGGTGCAGTCCAAGGCCAAACGGCAGTCGCCGGTGGCCTTGGCCTTTCTGGCATTCATCCGCAGCGAACGTGCGCTGATCAGCGCGCTGGTTGAGCGTTTTTCGGGGAAGCTGCTGCCGACGCCTGCCAGACCGTGAGCTCTTGCAGCTCGGGGTAGTCCACTAGTTCGCGGAGCAGTTGACGTTGGTCGCAATAGCTCTCGATCGCGCGGCGGTATTCCATGCGGCGCTGATCCTTTTCCTGCTGCTTGCGAGCCTTGGCGCTGGGTTGGTACGTACCGTCGAAGTCACGAGCCATTGCCTGTCTCCCAGATAGGATGCGGGAGTTTCATACTGGCTTGAGTGGTTTACGGTTTGGCTGTGGAATGGTGACAAAACAGTGAAATTTATAGCGCCTGTGTCGGCCTCTTCGCGGGTAAACCCGCTCCCACAGGTGCTCACCAGCCTCAAGGACGGTGCAGTACCTGTGGGAGCGGGTTTACCCGCGAAAGGGCCGGCACAAGCAACGACAATCAGTCGTCGGTAGCCTTGATCGACTTGGGCGACAAGCGCAGGCTGCGCAAGCTGCGCTTCACGCTCTTCAGGTGGTTGACCAGGCTCGGCCCGCGCGCCATGGCTACGCCCATGGCCAGCACGTCGATCACCACCAGGTGGGCGATACGCGAGGTCAGCGGGGTGTAGATTTCGGTGTCTTCATGCACATCGATCGCCAGGTTGACAGTCGAAAGCTCCGCCAGCGGTGTCTGGCTTGGGCACAGGGTAATCAGGTTGGCGCCGCTCTCACGGACCAGGTTGGCGGTAATCAGCAGGTCCTTGGAGCGGCCCGACTGGGAAATGCATACCGCCACATCACCCGGCTTCAGGGTCACCGCCGACATCGCCTGCATGTGCGGGTCGGAATAGGCTGCCGCGCTGAGCAACAGACGGAAGAATTTGTGCTGAGCATCGGCCGCCACTGCACCGGAAGCACCAAAGCCATAGAACTCCACACGCTGCGCCTGGGCCATGGCAGTCACCGCCTGCTGCAGCGCTTGTGGGTCGAGGTGCTCGCGCACTTCCATCAGGGTGTGCAGCGTGGTGTCGAAGATCTTCAGGCTGTAGTCAGCGACCGAGTCGTCTTCATGGATGGCGAACTGGCCGAAACTCGCCCCCGCAGCCAGGCTCTGCGCCAGCTTCAGCTTCAGGTCCTGGAAGCCCGAGCAACCGATCGCGCGGCAGAAACGCACGATGGTCGGTTCGCTGATACCCACGCTGTGCGCCAGATCGGCCATGGAGCTGTGCATGACGGCAGCCGGGTCGAGTAGCACGTGGTCGGCTACCTTGAGTTCCGATTTGCGCAGCAGGTGGCGCGATTGGGCGATATGTTGCAACAGATTCACAGGCTGGACTCGGTTATGATCGGCTGGCCGGGTTGTAGCTTTCTTGTAGTTATACTACATGGACGCCAACCCGCCCAGTTAAACGAACGTGGAGAGTGGTGGTTTGACTATTCCTTGCGACATTCTGGTCTTCGGCGGCACCGGCGATCTGGCCCTGCACAAATTGCTTCCGGCGCTCTACCACCTGTTTCGCGAGGCCCGTCTGAACAACGCCGTGCGGATCATCGCGCTGGCACGACGCAACTTGCCACGTAACGATTATCTCAAGCTCGCCGAACGCCATTGCCGGGCACAGATTGCCCGCAACGACTTCGACGAAGAGGTCTGGCAGCGGTTTTCCGCACGGGTCGACTATTTCGCCATGGATGCTTCGCAAAGCGCCGACTTCGGTCGCCTGGCGCGCTACCTGGGCGAGCCCGGCGGCTTGACGCGCATCTTCTACCTGGCCACCGCCCCCAATCTGTTCGTGCCGATTGCCAAGCACCTGCATAACGCCGGCCTGGCAGACACTGAGGCGCGCATCGTGCTGGAAAAGCCGATCGGCCACTCGCTGGAATCGGCTACCGCCATCAACGAAGCGATTGGCGCAGTGCTGGAGGAAAACCAGGTATTTCGCATCGACCACTACCTGGGCAAGGAAACCGTGCAGAACCTCATGGCCCTGCGTTTTGCCAACGCCCTGCTGGAGCCGGTGTGGCGCAACAACCAGGTTGATCACGTGCAGATCAGCGTTTGCGAGACCCTGGGTGTAGAGAACCGTGGTGCTTACTACGACCGCGCCGGGGCGACCCGCGACATGTTGCAGAACCACCTGCTTCAGCTGCTATGCCTGGTGGCCATGGAGCCCCCCGCGCAGTTCGAGGCCGAAGCGGTGCGTGACGAGAAAGTGAAGATCCTGCGGGCCCTCAAGCCCATCACTGGCCAGGACGTGCAGGACAAGACCGTACGCGGCCAGTATGGCGCCGGGCGCATCGGCGGCCAGGAAGTGCCGGCCTATTACTTCGAAAAGGACGTCGACAACGACAGCGACACCGAAACCTTCATCGCCATCGAGACGCACATCGACAATTGGCGCTGGGCGGGCGTGCCCTTCTACCTGCGTACCGGCAAGCGCATGGCACGGCGCTCATCGCAGATCGTCATCCAGTTCAAGCCGGTGCCCCACGAGCTTTTCAATGGTGGCCAGGTCAACCAGCTGCTGATCCAGTTGCAACCGGACGAACGCATCAGCCTGCGCATGATGACCAAGAGCCCGGGGAAGGGCATGCGCCTGGAGCCTGTGGACCTGGACCTGAACCTGGCCCAGGTGTTCAGCCAGACCCGCCGCTGGGACGCCTACGAGCGCCTGCTGCTGGATGTGCTGGAGGGCGACTCGACGCTGTTCATGCGCCGCGATGAGGTGGAAGCGGCCTGGGCCTGGATCGACCCGATCATCAAGGGCTGTGAAGAGCACTTCCAGGCGCCGCGACCGTACCCGGCAGGCTGTAACGGGCCAGAGCAAGCCAACAGCCTGCTCGCCAGGCACGGCAGGCAATGGCATAGCTGAAGCACTGCCCTGCTCCCGTGGCAGGCGAAAGGGCAGAAAGTAGCCCAGCGCACTGGCGCTACTTTCAACCCGAAACAGGAGCAGACAATGGCCATTATCACCAACCTCGTTGCAATCAACGACATCGCTCACGGCAAGCAGGTTTTCAGGGTTCACGGCACCGTTACGGTCGCCTCCCCGGCCATCGAACCGGTGCTGGTCGAACCCAAGCTGCGCCACAGGGGTGGCTGGGAAGTACTTGAGCTTCAACTTCTGGATAGCGGCGCAATCACTCCGCAGGTGCTGACGGAAAAAACCGTGGCTTTCGAGCGTGCAGGCGGCACTGGCTGGAAAACCGTGGAGATCATTCATGCAGACGGTTCGCAGCGCTGCGAAATTCGTACCATCGAGGCGATTGACTGAGCCGCTGCCGGCCAGGTCGCCCGAGCGGTGGCCTGGCACCTTCCATCGGCTCGATGAACGGGCATGTTGCAGGTGAATATTTATACAGTAGAGGTTTGCCCCATTTCCTGCCGCGCCCTAGAATGGCCCGATGCGCACAGACGACCTCTCCCTCCTGCTGAATTCCCTCAACGATGCCCAACGCCAGGCCGTAGCGGCCACGCTAGGGCGTCAACTGGTGCTTGCTGGCGCCGGTTCCGGTAAAACCCGCGTGCTGGTGCACCGCATTGCCTGGCTGATCCAGGTGGAGCAGGCATCGCCGCACTCGATCCTGTCGGTGACCTTCACCAACAAGGCCGCGGCAGAAATGCGCCAGCGTATCGAGCAACTGCTGGGTATCAACCCGGCGGGCATGTGGGTCGGCACCTTCCACGGCCTGGCCCATCGCCTGCTGCGGGCCCATTGGCAGGAAGCGAGGCTGGTGCAGAACTTCCAGATCCTCGACAGCGACGACCAGCAGCGCCTGATCAAGCGGGTGATGCGCGAGTTGGGCCTGGACGAGCAGAAATGGCCGGCACGCCAGGCCCAGTGGTTCATCAACGGGCAAAAGGACGAAGGCCTGCGTCCACAGCATATCCAGGCCGGGGGCGACCTGTTCCTGTCGACCATGCGCGACGTCTATACCGCCTATGAGCAGGCCTGCGAGCGCGCCGGGGTCATCGACTTCTCCGAGCTGCTGCTGCGCGCCCTGGACTTGTGGCGCGACCACCCGGGCCTGCTGGAGCACTACCAGCGGCGCTTCCGCCACGTGCTGGTGGACGAGTTCCAGGATACCAACGCCGTGCAGTACGCCTGGCTGCGCCTGCTGGCGCGCGGCGGTGACAGCCTGATGGCGGTGGGCGATGACGACCAGTCGATCTACGGCTGGCGCGGTGCCAAGATCGAGAACATTCACCAGTACACTGCCGACTTCCCCGACGCCGAGATGATCCGCCTGGAGCAGAACTACCGCTCCACCGGTGGCATCCTCAAGGCGGCGAACGCGCTGATCGCCAACAACAGCGGGCGCCTGGGCAAAGAGCTGTGGACCGACATGGGTGAAGGCGAACCGCTGACCCTGTATGCGGCCTACAACGAGCACGACGAAGCGCGCTACGTGGTGGAAACCATCGAGAGCCTGGTCAAGAAGGGCAATGCGCGCAACGAGATCGCCATACTGTACCGTTCCAACGCCCAGTCGCGGGTGCTGGAAGAAGCCCTGCTGCGCGAACGCATCCCCTACCGCATCTATGGCGGTCAGCGCTTCTTCGAGCGCGCCGAAATCAAGAACGCCATGGCTTACCTGCGGCTGATCGAAGGCCGCGGTAACGATGCTGCCCTGGAACGGGTGATCAACGTGCCGCCACGTGGCATTGGCGAAAAAACTGTCGAAGCCATACGCGAGCACGCCCGCCACAGCCAGCTGTCGATGTGGGAAGCAATGTGCCAGCTGCTTGCCGCCAAAGCCCTGAAAGGCCGCGCTGCCAGTGCCCTGGGTGCATTCATCGAGCTGATCGAGGGGTTGGCTGCCAAGGTCGTGGACATGCCGCTGCATACCATGACCCAAACCACCATCGAGCAGTCCGGGCTGATCATCTACCACCAGGAAGAAAAGGGTGAGAAGGGCCAGGCACGGGTAGAAAACCTTGAGGAACTGGTCAGCGCAGCGCGCAACTTCGAGTCTACCGACGAAGACGCCGACCTCTCGCCTCTCTCGGCATTCCTTGGCCACGCCTCGCTCGAAGCAGGCGATACACAGGCCGACGAGCATGAAGACAGCGTCCAGCTGATGACCTTGCACAGTGCCAAGGGCCTGGAGTTCCCGTATGTGTTCCTGGTGGGCATGGAAGAAGGCCTGTTCCCGCACAAGATGAGCCTGGAAGAGCCTGGCCGCCTGGAAGAGGAACGCCGCCTGGCTTATGTGGGCATCACCCGCGCCATGCGCCAGCTGGTCATGACCTACGCCGAAACGCGTCGCCTGTATGGCAGCGAGACCTACAACAAGGTGTCACGTTTCGTACGAGAAATTCCGGCAGGCCTGGTTCAGGAAGTGCGCCTTTCCAACAGCGTCAGCCGCCCGTTCGGCGGGGCCAAGACGGCCACGAACAGCAACCTGTTCGCCAATGCCAGCATTCCGCAGACCTCGTTCAATCTGGGCCAGCGTGTTCAGCATGCGGTGTTTGGCGAGGGTGTGATCCTCAACTTCGAAGGCTCCGGCGCCCAGGCGCGGGTGCAGGTAAATTTTGCCGAAGGCAGCAAGTGGCTGATGCTGGGGTATGCCAAACTCGAGGCCATCTGAAAGCCTGCGCGGTCCCTTGTAGGAGCGGCCTTTGTGGGAGCGGCCTTGTGTCGCGAAAGGGCCGCAAAGCGGCCCCACGATTGTGGCTTTGACGCTGATATCTCGGGGCTGCTTCGCAGCCCTATCGCGACACAAGGCCGCTCCCACAAGTATTGCGCCAGCATTCCGAGGGCAGGTCGTGCCGGGTTTGTAACATTCAGGCAAAAGCTCGAAACATTATGTCGCTGGTCATGTGCCCGGGAACCTGTGCACCATGACGCGCGTGCAATCCACAACAGGGGATATCCCACTTATGCAACGTTTTCTTAGCATCGCTCTGGCGCTCTGCGTCGGCCTGACGCTGAGCCTGGACGCCAACGCCAAGCGTTTTGGCGGCGGCAAGAGCTCGGGCTCCGCGCCTATTCACCAGACCCGCCAGGCCACGCCAACCACGCCTGCCGCCGCGCCGACCGCACCTGGCCGTGCCGCTCCGGCCGCCAGCGGTGCTTCGCGCTGGCTGGGCCCTCTGGCCGGCCTCGCCGCCGGTGGCCTGCTGGCTTCCATGTTCATGGGCGACGGTTTCGAAGGCTTCCAGATCATGGACTTCCTGATCGTGGCGCTCATCGCCTTCCTGGTGTTCCGTTTCATCGCCGCGCGCCGTCGCCAGCAGCAGCCGCAAATGGCCATGCCGGGCCATGCGCCGATGCAGCGTGAAGCTCACGCGCAGCCTGCCCAGCCGTCGATCTTCGGTGGTTCGGCCGCACCTGCTGCCGCAGCCGCCCCGGTGATCAACGCCCCGGCCTGGTTCAACGAGCAGAACTTCCTGGCTGCTGCCCGTAACCACTTCCAGGCGCTGCAGCAGCACTGGGACGCCAACGAGATGGACAAGATCGCCGAGTTCGTCACCCCGCAGATGCTCGAGTTCCTCAAGCGCGAGCGCGCCGAACTGGGTGATGGCTTCCAGTCCACCTACATCGACAACCTCGAGGTGCAGCTGGACGGTGTCGACGACCGCGCCGACCGTACCGACGCCACCCTGACCTTCCGTGGCGTGTCGAAAAACTCGCGCTTCGACCAGGGCGAAGTGTTCAGCGAAAGCTGGCACATGGTTCGCGCCCAGGGCGAAAACCAGCCTTGGCTGGTGGCCGGTATCCGTCAAAACGGCTAACCGCTGCGTGCTGCACAAAAAACCCCGGGCCTGTCCCGGGGTTTTTGCTTTTGCCAGAGTGGCCTACTAGGGTATAACGCGCAGCGTTGTCATCTAGGTCAGAGGAAGTGAACCGTGGAAGAAGTGATCGAACAACTCCGTGAAGCCAACGAGCCAGTGCCGGTGCCCCTTGAGCTTCCCGACGAGGACCTGCTGGTCGAAATCGAAGAAGAGCTGTTCATCAACATTCCGTTCGTGTTCAAAGAGTTCCTGCTGACCGTCAGTGACGTGGTGTATGGCTCACTGGAGCCGGTGACCGTTACCGACCCACAGTCACATACCTACCTGCCCGACGTCGCCGCCAACGCCTGGGATGCCGGCGTACCGCGTGACCTGATTCCACTGTGCCAGGACGGCGACAACTACTACTGCGTCGAAGAGGATGGCACCGTGGTGCTGTGGGATGCTGAAGAGGAAATCGTCGGTGAAGACAGCTGGGAATCGGTTTGGCACTGGGCGCGGGATGTCTGGCTGGAGAGCTGATTTCGATCTCTGATCTGGTGCTGCTTGTGCCGGCCTCTTCGCGGGTAAACCCGCTCCCACAGGTATTGCACAGGTGCTGATCATTGTGCAGTACCTGTGGGAGCGGGTTTACCCGCGAAGAGGCCGGCCCAAAAATGGGAAATTTATGGCCTAGTGCCACCGGTATAGTTAATATCGCCAGGCTTTCTGCGCCTGGCGACATCGCTACCGCTCCATCCCCTCGGACGACGGTGAAATCTTGCGCAGGGAGCATTGCCCTCTTCAGTGCGTATTCTCGCGGCTGTTCTCCAGCGTCTCCAGCAAGGCAATCTGCATGCGCGTATGCACGCGGATAAACCAGCGCCACAGCAAGGCCACCACCACCGCAGCCACCACGGCGATCACCAGCAGCAGCTCGCTGGTCGGCAGAATGCTCGCCGACAGCGCCGACAGCAGCAGGAAAATCACCAGCAGCGACAACAACGGGATCACCTCGGCAATAACTCGGCGCACGCGCTGAGTATGCCGTCCGGCCGTTTCCGGTTTGACGCCCATCTCCGCCAACAGCATCGACAGCGCCTTGAGCTTTCGATAGGCGGCAATCAGGAATGGCAGCGACAGCAATAGCGCTGCGCCCCAGATCAGCGCTTTCTGTTGGCTGGTATCGCTGACCCACTCGCTGAGCCAGTTGCCGATCCGCTCGGCGAAATAGCCTCCACTGAAGAAGATGGCGATCACCAGCGCCAGGTTCACCCCAACCTGCAACAGGATGCGCCGGATCATCGCCGCGAGCATGGCGCTCTCGCCTTGCGGCTGGATGCTCCGCAACCATTCGCCATACAACGACAACACCCGCGCCAGGCGGCTGGGCACCACCTTGCCCAGCTTGAGCGACAGCGGGTCGGCGGCACGGATCAGGTAGGGTGTCAGCAGCGTCGTGATTGCCGATACCGCCACAGCCACCGGGTAGAGGAAGTCGCTGGTCACCTGCAGAGTCATGCCCAGCGCGGCGATGATGAAGGAAAACTCGCCAATCTGCGAAAGCCCCATGCCCACCCGCAGCGATGTACGCCCGTCATTTCCGGCAATGAACGCGCCCATGCCACACGACAACATCTTGCCCAACACCACCGCCAGGGTAATGACCACGATTGGCCAGGCGTAGTCGATCAGCACCTGGGGGTCGATCATCAGGCCGATGGCGACGAAGAAGATGGCGCTGAACAGGTCGCGTACCGGTTCGATCAGGCTCTCGATCTTCAGCAACTGGCGCGATTCGGCCATGATCGCGCCAATCAGGAAGGCGCCAAGCACCATGCTGTACTCGAGCTTCACCACCAGCAGGCAGAAGCCGAAGCACAGGCCCAATACGGTTATCAGCAGCATCTCGTTGCTTTCGAACTTGGCCACGTAGGCCAGCAGGCGCGGCACCAGCAAGATACCGATGACCAGCGCGACGATCATGAACAGCGACAGCTTGCCGACCGTGGAGAACACCTCGCCCGAGCTGACCGTACCGCTGACGGCGATGCCCGACAGCAGGGCGATGATGCCGATACCGAGGATGTCCTCGACGATCAGCACGCCGAATATCAGCTGGGCGAAACGCTCGTTCTTCATCTTCAGGTCGTTGAGCGCCTTGACGATGATGGTGGTCGAGGAAATCGCCAGGATGGCGCCGAGGAACAGCGAATCCATGGTGTTCCAGCCGAACCAGCGGCCGATCTCGAAGCCGATCCAGATCATCAGCACGATTTCCAGGAACGCCGCGATAAACGCCGTGGCGCCTACCTTGAACAGCTTGCGCAGGCTGAATTCAAGACCCAGGCAGAACATCAGGAAGATCACCCCCAGCTCGGCGAGGGTCTTGATGGTGTCTTCATCGTGGATCAGGCCGAACGGTGGGGTGTGCGGGCCGATGATGAAGCCGGCGACGATGTAGCCCAGCACCACAGGCTGCTTGAGGCGGTGAAAGAGAATGGTGACCACGCCAGCAACCAGCATGATGACTGCCAGGTCCTGGATGAAGCTGATGGCATGCATGGCGTGATACTCCTTTTCTCGTCCGTTGCTGGATGCCTGGGCAGACCGCTCCTCTGCCAAGGCAACCCTGAGCGAGCAGCAAGTACATACTGTTTTGAATGCAGGAAAAGCCCATGTTGCATGGGTGCAGTCAGGTTAACATCGCACCCCGCCGCAAAGAGGCGGTGCAATATGCAGAAACAGATCGACTGGAAAAGCGCCGCTGATGGCATGATCGGCGTGACGATGGAGCGTCAGCCAACGTCCCGTACCAGGAAGGCAAATTCAAAAGAGGGGAACAGAAGTGTCTGCAGATAATGCCCCCCATTCGCCCGATTCCGCGCAACCTCACCGTGAGCACCCTATGGAACCTGGAAACGCCCAGCTGAGCATGACCGTCCTGATGACCCCGGACATGGCCAACTTTTCTGGCAACGTACATGGCGGCACCCTGCTCAAGTACCTCGACGAAGTGGCCTATGCGTGCGCCAGCCGCTATGCCGGCAGCTATGTAGTCACCCTGTCGGTCGACCAGGTGATCTTCCGTGAGCCGGTGCACGTGGGTGAACTTGTAACCTTCCTGGCGTCGGTCAACTACACCGGCAACACCTCGATGGAGGTGGGCATCAAGGTGGTGACCGAGAACATCCGAGAGCGCTCGGTGCGCCATTCCAACAGCTGCTTCTTCACCATGGTAGCGGTCGACGACAACCGTCGCCCGGTGCAGGTGCCGCCGCGCCAGCCGCAAAGCAGTGAAGAAAAGCGCCGCTTCCTGCAGGGCCAGCAGCGCCGTCAGATCCGCCAGGAGCTGGAAAAGCGCTACCAGGACCTGAAAACCGACGCGATTTAAAGCGCCAGCAGCTGTGCCTCGAAGCGCACCCTTGGGTGCGCAATGCGGTCCTGGGCCCGCACCAGCTGCAGTTCATAGCTGGAGCAGGCCTGAGTTTCCAGCAGCACTTCGTGTACGGCCGCAGCAGTGAATTCGAACGCCTGCACCCAACTGTCGCCGAGCAGGACGCGGGCCAGGAACAGGCCTGAGGTCAGGTCACCCACCCCTACCGGCTGCCGCGGGAACGCCAGCAGCGGGCGGCGCAGGTGCCAGCTCTGCTCGGCGGTCACCAGCAGCATCTCGAACTGGTCCTCGGCGCGCCCGGGGTAAGCAAGGTGCTTGACCAGCACCACCTGCGGCCCGCGCTGCAACAGGCTGCGCGCCATGTTCACGCAGTCCTCCAGCGACTGCGCTCGGCGGCCACAGAAGCTGTCCAGCTCCAGCTGGTTGGGGCACAGGATATCGGCCCTGGTAGCCGCCTCATCGAGCAGGAACTCGCTCACTTCCGCTGGCACGATACAGCCCTTCTCAGGGTGCCCCATGACCGGGTCGCAAAGGTACAAAGCCTTTGGGTTGACTGCCTTGATCCGCTCGACGCCAGCCAGAATCGCCCGGCCTTGTTCGGCACTGCCCAGGTAACCGGACAACACCGCATCGCAATGGCCCAGCTCGCCGATGTTGGAAATGCCTTCCACCAACGCGGGAATTTGCGCGGGGGCAAGCACTTCACCCGCCCACTGGCCATACTGTGTGTGATTGGAGAACTGCACGGTATTGAGCGGCCACACATTGACCCCGATACGCTGCATGGGAAACACCGCGGCGCTGTTGCCGGCGTGGCCGAACACCACGTGAGACTGGATGGCGAGCAGGTGCGGGGTACGTTTCATGCGGGAGGTTTCCAAAGCTGTTTCAGGGATTGTGCGCAACGCAGTATGAACTCGATTGCCACCTGTACGACAGGCCAGGGACGCAGTTAAGCTGGATCGACCTGTTTGGAGCATACGCAAATGTTGACCCTGGAAAACCTCTTCGTCCTGATGCTGGTCGCCACGGCAGGCGCCTGGTTGTGGCACAACCACGGGTTGCGCGAGAAAGCCCTGGAACGGGTCAAACAGCATTGCGCCAAGCTCGACCTCGAACTGCTCGACGACGCGGTCGCACTCAAGCGCATCGCCTTTGTCCGTGACGCCAACGGCCGCAAGCGCCTGGCGCGCGTCTACGCCTTCGAATTCACCGTCACGGGCGAACAGCGCCACCCCGGTACCGTGACCCAGTTCGGCGCCCACAGCGTGCAGATCGAACTAGCGCCCTACCCGTTCGAGATCAAGACCCCGCCGCGCGCCGACAACGTCATCGAGATGCAGCAGTGGCGCCAGGAGCACAACCGCTGGCGCAACTGATCAGCTGACACGACATTCGCTCAACCCGGCCTGCAGCGCGGATTGCGATTGCGGCTGGTCGAAAATCAGCTCGATACGCGTATCCCTGCGCCAGTCGCTGGGCTGCCAGGCGGGCATGTCCCCATTCAGGCCATTGAATGATTGCCAGCCCTCCACGCTGTGGATAACCCCTTTGGCACGCCGCCACGGCCAAGCCCGCAAGAACGCCTGCAACCGCTGTGGATAAAACTGCTGCCCAGGGTGCCAGCGCCAGCCGATGCTCCAACCTCCCTCTCCCTGCTGGGCAAGACAGATCGGCTGCCCGGGGTCTGCCCATAGCGCTGTCGGTGGATTTACAAGATTGTCGACAATCCTGTTATCCACAAGCGAGCTGTCGACAATGCCATGGGGTACAGCCGGAAGGTCCGACAAGGGCAGCCCACCTTGGACGGTCCAGAATATTTTCTTTTTATAAAATTTATTAGTTATCAACAATTTAGCGCTTTCATCCACAGCCTCTGATTTGTTCAAGACAACGCTTTCAGCAGCATCGAACGCCTGCTGTTGATCCTCCTGAAGCTGCTCGTTCCGGACCATCGACTGCGCGTCCACGACCATCAGCAATGGCTGTATTGTCAGCACTCCAGCCCAAGGGGCTTTTTGCAACTGAGCGAGTAACTGCAAGGGATGACCCAGCCCGGACGGCTCGATGAACAGCCTGTCAGGGCGGGATTTGCGCAGCAGTCGGCCCAGGCCCACCTGGAACGGCATGCCATTGACGCAGCACAGGCAGCCACCTGCGACTTCGCCGATGGCGATGCCGTCTTCGTCACGGCTGAGCAAGGCCGCATCCAGGCCTACCAGGCCGAATTCGTTGATCAATACTGCCCAGCGCTCATTGGCCGGGCGTTGGGCCAGCAGGTGACGGATCAGGGTAGTCTTGCCGGCCCCCAGCGGACCGGCAATCACGTGGGTGGGAATGTTCTGCAGCATGGGCGGCTTCGGGCGATGGCGATGCCTCACTATGCGCCGTCAGGCCAGCCAGTCAAGACTGAGCAGCAGGCGCCCCTGCTGCCCCGATGGCGACCGATGCACCAGGCCCGCACCTTCGTTGCCCTGCCACTTTTCACCTTTGAGCACCGCCACATCGCCAGCTTGCAAGTACTGAACGTTATCCACAGGAAGTATTGCTGTGTGTAAGTTGCCACGAGGGCTCGCGTCCTCTTTCAACCACTCGCTACCTGGGCCTGCGTAGGTAGTGAGCAGACGCAGCGGAACGTTATCCACATGGAAGCGCGGGCACATCGGGCCTGTCAGTACCCGCAGGCGCAAACCTACCCGCTGCGCACCCACCAGGCAGGTATAGGCCGCCACCAGCCAGGCCACATCCGCCACGAATGCCTCATAGCCGTGCAAGTCGGCCGCTTCGCGCAAGAGTTCGGTGAAAACCGGCATGTGCTGCTCATCCACATCGATGACGCGCTGGTCTGCCAAGGGCTGGCCGAGGCTGACCACCAGCGCGGCAAAGTCCTCCAGTTGTGGTGGCAAACGTCGCCGCCATACTGCCAGGTTTACGCCATCCTGCAGCACATCGGTCAGCACCTGCGGTGTCTCGCCAAATACCTGGAAAATATCCACAGGCTTGGATGCAGGGTTCATGCTGCGGCCTCCTCATGCCATGGACCGAACGGATCGGGCAGGCGCAACCAGCCCATGTGCCCCAATTCCATTTCTTGATCGGTCAAAAGGCATGCATCGAGTGCTGTGGATAATTCTTCGAAGTCAATATTCTGCCCGATGAACACCAGTTCCTGGCGGCAGTCACCGCTCTCGGCAACCCAGTTCTTCAAGATCGCGATTGTGTTATCCACATCCTGTGGCCACTGCTCGCGCGGCACGAAACGCCACCAGCGGCCCGCCAAGCCATGGCGCATCATGCCGCCTGCCTGCGACCAGCTTCCGGCTTCCTGGTATTTGCTGGCCAGCCAGAAAAAACCTTTCGAACGCAGCAGGCGCCCATTGCTCCATGGCTTGTGGATAAAGTCGAAAAAGCGCTGTGGATGAAAGGGGCGCCGGGCCTGCCAGGTGGTGGCGGCAATGCCATACTCTTCGGTTTCCGGCACATGCTCGCCGCGCAACTCTTGCAGCCAGCCCGGTGCCTGGGCGGCCTGGTCGAAGTCGAACAGGCCGGTGTCGAGGATGCGGTCCAGCGGTACCTGGCCCATGACCATGGGCACGATCCGCGCCCGGGCATTGAGGCTGCGCAGAATGGCCATGAGCTCTTCGCGCTCGTGCTGGCTGATCAGGTCGATCTTGCTCAGCAACAGTACATCGGCGAACTCGACCTGCTCGATCAGCAAGTCACTGATTGAGCGCTCGTCCTCCTCACCCAGGGTTTCGCCACGGCTGGCCAGGCTGTCTGCTGCCTGGTAATCACGCAGGAAGTTCAGGCCATCGACCACAGTGACCATGGTGTCCAGGCGCGCCATGTCGGACAGGCTACGGCCCTGTTCGTCGCGGAAGGTGAAGGTCTCGGCCACAGGCAGTGGCTCCGAGATCCCCGTGGACTCGATCAGCAAATAATCGAAACGCCCTTCTTCAGCCAGCCGCGCCACTTCCTCGAGCAGGTCTTCACGCAGCGTGCAGCAGATGCAGCCATTGCTCATCTCCACCAGCTTCTCCTCGGCACGGTTGAGGCTTACGTTGCGCTGCACCTCGCTCGCATCGATGTTGATTTCGCTCATGTCATTGACGATGACCGCGACTCGCAGGTTGTCGCGGTTACGCAGCACATGGTTGAGCAAGGTGCTCTTGCCGGCGCCAAGGAAGCCGGATAGCACGGTGACAGGGAGACGGTTGGACATGGCGAAACCTCTTCAGGCGAGCGCATTCGAAACGATGCATTGCACAATGTTATAAAGTAACAATACAATTTCGCCAAGCCGTTCGTGACGAACGAATGCCCACCGGGAGGAAAAGTGAACCCGCCACGTGCCAGGGTGCCCTCCTGGCATTGCAGCTTGATCGGTGATGGCCGCTGATCTCCCTTTTGTTTGGAATACCAGATGACTCAGCTCAAGCTCCCCGACATTGCCGCACAAACCCATGAATACGCCTTACCTTTGAACTGGGTGGGTATGTGCGGGATCGCCCAACCTGTACAGTTCGAGGGGCGCACAGCAGCTGCCACGGTCGATGCCGGCGTTAGCCTGGTAGACGGCAGCTCACGCGGTATCCATATGTCGCGGCTTTATCTCGCCCTAGAGTCGTTGGAACATCAGCCTCTGACGCCGCTCACCATCCGCCAGCTGCTGGGTAACTTCCTCAGCAGCCACGAAGGCCTTTCTTCCGCCGCCTATCTGCGTTTGCGCTTCGAGCATCTACTGAAAAGGCCTGCGTTGATCAGCCCGTTGGAGGGTTGGAAAAGCTATGCGGTCACAGTCGATGCAAGGATCGAAAATGAAATGTTCCACGTGGAACTATCCGTTTCTGTCCCTTACTCCTCGACCTGCCCATGCTCGGCTGCACTTGCACGGCAACTGATTCAGCAGCAGTTCCAGGCGCATTTCAGTACAGAGCAGGTCGACAAATCTGCAGTGCTGCAGTGGCTTGGCAGCGCCGAAGGCATCGTAGCGACGCCCCATAGCCAACGTAGCAGCGCGCTAATCCAGGTAAGGCTGCGCAGCAATCAGCAGGTTCTGCCAATCACCGAGTTGATCGACTGCATAGAAGCAAGCCTGGGGACAGCGGTGCAGACCGCAGTTAAGCGCGCAGACGAACAAGCCTTTGCCTTGGCCAACGGCCAGAACCTGATGTTCTGCGAAGACGCCGCACGACGCCTGCACAAGGCGCTAAGGCAAATAGAATGGAGCACGGCCTTCAAGCTGCGCGTGGAACATGCAGAAAGCCTGCATGCCCACGACGCTGTCGCAACCAGCCAGTGGCAATGGGATGTCAGCTGCGCGGCTTGACCGAGCCGCAGTCATTGCCCAACCACACGGCACGGGTGTTCATGCTGCCTTGCTGCTGTACACCCGAGGCGTTGAATGTACCGTTGACCTGGGTGGTGAATTCCCGGTCACTGAGGAAAGTCGCCTGGCCACTGCCCTGCGCTTTGGGGCAGCTGAACTGGAACTTCCATACATTGCCGGTGCGGTCGGTTATCTTTTGGGTACAACCTGACTTCGGGTCCTGCAGAGGGATATCGTTGGTTGCCACCTGTTCTGGCGTCAGGCACGAGCGCACCCCCTTACCCCCAACAGTCACTCCCTGCTTGGCCAGCACCCCTTCCATCATCGCGCGCTGCTCTGGCGGCAGGTTCTTCAACTGGCCGAGCATGAACTCCATATCGGGTAACGGCTTGCCATCGACCTGCATGTTGCTAGTGGTCAGCTCCCACAAACCTGGCTGTAGCATCTGAGCATGCACCAGCGGGCTGCTCACACCTAGGGCCAACGCCAACAGTGGCAGACGAATCTTCATGGACGAACGCTCCTGGAAAAAGCCGGCCAAGTGGGCCGGGCTGAGCCTTAGACGCCAAATCCACCTGCAGGTTGCAAGGCGGACCGGGAACGTGTTCTGTTACTCAAGTGTACTCGGCAAGCAGGATGCATATGGACTACCACAGCCCCTACTTCTTCGGTTACCTACTCGGCCTGGTTCACCTGCTGGGTATCGTCGCCGCACTGCACGCACTGTTCACCGTGCGCACTGCCCAAGGCGCAATCGCCTGGGCCATGCCGTTGTTCTTCATCCCTTACCTCACCCTGATCCCTTACCTGATTTTTGGTGCGCGCTCGTTCTATGCCTACATCAAGGCCCGGCGCCAGGCCAACCAGGAAATGCATGTGGCCATGGCCAACCTCAACTGGCGGCCTTGGGTAGAAGAAGCCCTCACGGCCCGCGAGTCGGAAAGCTATGCGGCGTTGCGCGCCATGCCCAAGCTCGGGCGCATGCCTTGCCTTGCCAATAACGAGGTGAAGCTGCTGATCGATGGCAAAGCAACATTCGATGCAATATTTGCCGCCATCGAAAAAGCCCGCGACGTGGTGTTGGTGCAGTTCTTCATCATCCATGACGACAATCTTGGCAAAGCGTTGCAGCAACTGCTGCTGCGCAAGGCCGCCGAGGGGGTGCGGGTGTTCGTGCTGTATGACCGTGTCGGCAGCCATGCCTTGCCGGCAAGCTACAGCCAGTTGATGCGCGACGGTGGTGTACAGATTCATGCCTTTGCAACCCGTCGGGGCTGGTTCAACCGCTTCCAGGTTAACTTCCGTAACCACCGCAAAATCGTGGTGGTGGATGGCTTGCTCGGTTTTATCGGCGGGCACAACGTGGGCGATGAGTACCTCGGTGGCCACCCGCAGCTTTCACCTTGGCGCGACACCCACGTGCAGATCAGCGGGCCGGTGCTGGCCTGCCTGCAGGAGTCGTTCGCCGAGGACTGGTACTGGGCCACGCGCCAGCTACCGCCGCTGATTCTGCCGGACGCCTACCCTGACAACGGCGTGCTGTGCCAAGCCTTGGCCAGCGGCCCGGCCGATCCACAGGAAACCTGCTCGCTGTTCTTCCTTGAGGCGATCCATTCAGCCACCCGGCGCGTGTGGATCACCAGCCCGTACTTCATCCCCGACGAGGCGGTGTTCGCCGCGTTGCGTTTGGCAGTACTGCGTGGGGTCGATGTGCGAGTGCTGATTCCGTCACGCCCAGACCATCGCATCGTCTATGCCGCCTCCAGCCTTTTCGCCTTCGAAGCGGTACGTGCGGGTGTACGCATGTTCCGCTACCAACCGGGCTTCCTGCATCAGAAGGTGGTGCTGGTGGATGACGATGTCAGCGCGATCGGCAGTGCCAACCTGGACAACCGCTCGTTCCGCCTGAACTTCGAAATCACCCTGCTCACGGTCGACCACGGCTTCGCTGACCAGGTCGAGAAAATGCTGAGCAATGACTTTGAACAGGCACGGGAAATTACTGCGGAGGACAGCCGCGATACTCATCAGCTGCAGCAACTGGGGATGCGGATTGCTCGGCTGATTTCGCCGATTCTCTGAAGCGTAAGCGCCCCTCTCTGGGTATCGCACACCTTGTGGGAGCGGGTTTACCCGCGAAGACGTCAGTGGCTGTACCGACGCATTCGCGGGTAAACCCGCTCCCACAGAGTATGGTGTCGCGCTTGCGTACTTTTTAGCAATTCAACGATATAGGTCTTCACGCGTCCAGGGCAGATCATGGTGCCCATCGGGGTAGGGTTTAACTGCCAGAATCTGATGCAGGTTGATCCAGCCTTTCTGGAAGGCATAAGCACACCCGGCCAGGTACAGCCGCCAGATGCGCAAGGTCTTCTCGGGCACCAGCGCCGCCGCCTTGTGCAGCTGGTTCTCCAGGTTCTCGCTCCAGTGGTGCAAGGTCTTGGCGTAGTGCAAACGCAGGCTTTCCACGTCTACCACTTCCAGCCCCGCTTCACAGATGCTGGCACTGATCATCGACAGGTGCGGCAGCTCGCCATGGGGGAAGACGTAGCGATCGATGAACTCGCCAGCGCCACGCCCGACCGGGCGACCATCCACATGCTTGGCGGTGATACCGTGATTCATCACCAGCCCCCCTTCCCTCACGGCACCGAACAGCTTCTGGCTATACAGCGCCAGGTTGGCATGCCCGACATGCTCGAACATGCCAACGCTGACAACCTTGTCGAAGCGGCCGTCCTGAGGCAGGTCGCGGTAGTCGAGAATCTGCAGGTCGACCTTGTCGGCCAAACCCTCTGCCTTCACCCGCTCGCGACCGAGCTTGAGCTGCTCCTTGCTCAAGGTGATACCAAACACCTTGGCGCCATATTCGCGAGCAGCGAAACGCGCCAGCCCACCCCAGCCGCAGCCAACGTCGAGCAGGTAATCACCTGCTTCCAGGCGTAGCTTGCGGCACAGATGATCGAATTTGTCCTGCTGTGCCTGATCCAGCGTGTTGTCCGGCTCACGGAAGTAGGCGCACGAGTAGGCCATGTCCTGATCCAGCCATAGCTGGTAGAACGCGTTTGAAACATCGTAATGGTAGGAAATCGCTTCGGCGTCGGTGCTCTTGTCGTGGGCCTGACGCTGCGGTGGGGTGTCGTCTTCGTCGGTCAGTAGCGCTTCGCTCAGCTCATCGCATACGCGGATGGCTTCACCAATATCGCCCTCCAGCTCCAGCTTGCCTTCGACGAATGCCGTGCCCAGTTGGTCCATGCTCGGGTGGCTCAACTGGCTGATCAGCTGTGGCTCCTTGACCAGGATAGTGACCTGCGGGCTAGGCCCCAGATCGAACTGGTTACCGTCCCACAGTTTCAGCCGCAGCGGCAGATGCAGGCTCTGCAGTGCCGGTGGAAGTTGCGCAAGCATGAACGACCCTCCTGTCCGTATTTGGCCACGACGCCTGATATTTCGAACGTCGCCGGATCAGAGTAGTTCATTCGTGGGATGTTTCCTCTAAACGAGACCATGGTCTAGAACCAACTAATCTTATGCACATCGCGGATTGTATACAATTCTTGCATCTCAGCTTAACCTTGTGCCCCTCTTGCGCTTCTTCATCCTGGAGTTGAACCCATGAAATCCTATGACGTGGTGATCATCGGCGGTGGCCCTGGCGGCTACAACGCAGCCATTCGCGCCGGCCAACTAGGCCTGAGCGTAGCCTGCGTGGAAGGCCGCTCGACCTTGGGCGGCACCTGCCTGAACGTGGGCTGCATGCCCTCCAAGGCACTGTTGCATGCTTCCGAGCTGTACGAAGCCGCCAGTGGTGACGAGTTCGCCCACCTCGGTATCGAAGTCAAACCTACCCTCAACCTCGCCCAGATGATGAAACAGAAGGACGAGAGCGTGACCGGCCTGACCAAGGGCATCGAGTACTTGTTCCGCAAGAACAAGGTCGACTGGATCAAGGGCTGGGGTCGCCTGGATGGCGTCGGCAAGGTCGTGGTCAAGGCTGAGGATGGCAGCGAAACCGCACTGCAGGCCAAAGACATCGTCATTGCCACCGGCTCCGAGCCTACGCCCCTGCCGGGCGTGACCATCGACAACCAGCGCATCATCGACTCCACCGGCGCGCTGTCGCTGCCACAGGTGCCCAAGCATTTGGTCGTCATCGGAGCTGGCGTGATCGGCCTCGAGCTGGGTTCGGTATGGCGCCGCCTGGGCAGCCAGGTCACGGTCATCGAATACCTCGACCGCATCTGTCCGGGCACCGACGAAGAAACCGCCAAGACCCTGCAGAAGGCCTTGGCCAAACAAGGCATGGTGTTCAAGCTGGGTAGCAAGGTGACCCAGGCGAACGCCAGCGCCGATGGCGTGAACCTGACCCTGGAGCCAGCAGCTGGCGGCACCGCAGAAACGCTGCAGGCTGACTATGTACTGGTCGCCATCGGCCGACGCGCCTATACCAAAGGGCTGAACCTGGAAAGCGTGGGCCTGGAAACCGACAAGCGCGGCATGCTCGGCAATGACCACCACCGCACTTCCGTGCCGGGTATCTGGGTGATTGGCGACGTCACCTCCGGCCCGATGCTGGCGCACAAAGCCGAAGACGAAGCGGTGGCCTGCATCGAACGCATCGCCGGCAAGCCCCACGAGGTCAACTACAACCTTATTCCTGGCGTGATCTACACCCGCCCGGAGCTGGCCACCGTGGGCAAGACCGAAGAGCAGCTCAAGGCCGAAGGGCGTGCTTATAAAGTAGGCAAGTTCCCGTTCACGGCCAACAGCCGGGCCAAGATCAACCACGAAACCGAAGGCTTCGCCAAGGTCATCGCCGATGCCGAGACCGACGAAGTGCTGGGGGTGCACCTGGTAGGCCCAAGTGTCAGCGAGATGATCGGTGAGTTCTGCGTGGCCATGGAGTTCTCGGCCTCGGCGGAAGACATCGCCCTCACCTGCCACCCCCACCCGACCCGCTCCGAGGCCTTGCGCCAGGCAGCGATGAATGTGGACGGGATGGCGATGCAGATATGATGTGAGATAGCCGGGGGCTGCTTTGCAGCCCATCACGACACAAGGCCGCTCCTACAGGAGAACGCAATTTCCTGTAGGAGCGGCCTTGTGTCGCGACGGGGCGGTGAATTTAGAGAATTAAAACTGTCGCAAAGAGGCCTCATTTCATGGGGCCTGCGGCTCCTTTGGAGAAAATGCAAAACTGTCGCAAACGGACGAAATGCGGCTTCAGGCGATTGCTCTAGAGAATTAAAACTGTCGCCGCCAGTATTCACGCGGCTTTGTGGTGGCTTTGATTGAATCCGCTCGACGGAGCCCCCGTATCACTATGCGGCTGGAGAATTCAGGTTTGCCTCTTAGCAGCATCGGTTGCCTATTGGGCATTACACATGCCAGATGCCAGCTCTGCACCGCCTGCGGCTGACAAAGATGTAATCCACAGATCACCCGAGAGACAGGTGCTGCCCCCTAAGATTCAGTCACACCAAATCGGAGTGACGAACATGAAAGCTCTCAACGGCATTGCCGCCTTACTGATTCTGACGGCTTCCTCGGCCGCGATGGCTGAAGGTGGATCTGACCGCCTGCACGGGAAGATGATTCAGGCGAATGAACAGGCCATGCGCGCATACGCAGCCTCCATCGGTAAAAATCCCCCTGAGGTTGTCCACTACCGCTACGGCATGGAGCTCGATGTAGCAAAAGTGATTGCTGTGACCTCGAACCGGGGAAGCTGTGACGTGATGCCTGCGCAAATGACCTATGAAGACTCGACAGGCAAGCTCAACATTCTCGAATACCGCGTAGCTGGCATCAATTGCCGCGGCCAAAATTGAGCTCTGAATGCTGTCCAAACGCAAACGGCGCCTTAAAAGCGCCGTTTGCGTTGGGAAAACGGTGGGTCAGTGGCCTGGATACTCTGCAACCACTTCATCCCGTCCGCTCTGGTTGAGACCGATGACCTGGTATGCATGAGAGACACCATCCACTTCCATACCTGGAGAGCCTGCCGGCATTCCTGGGACGGCGACACCGATCAGATCATCCCTGCTTGCCAGCTCACGAACCTGCTCAGCTGGCACGTGTCCCTCGACAAACTTCCCATCAATCACTGCCGTGTGACAGGAAGCCAAACGCGGTGCGACTCCAAGGCTCTGTTTCACAGCGCTCATATCGGTTTCAACATGGTCAATGACCTTGAAGCCATTTTGCTCCAAGTGCGCGATCCACTTTTTACAGCACCCGCAATTGGCATCCCGATGAACATCAATCGTGGTCGGTACGGCTGCGTAGACTGGCGGCAGCGCGATGAATGCCGCAAAGGCGGCCAACCTGAGAAAGCGGCTGTTAGCCTTCATGGGTGTGTACCTTTCCATCTTTGTGTGTGTGCGTCTTCGAGCCTGGCTTGGCATGCTGATCGCTAGAGGACTCGGTAGCATCATGATGGCCGCCCTCAGACTCGTGACCCTCGGAATCTGCCGAGTGTGAGTGATGAGCCTCTGACTGCTCCATATCGTGGTGCCCTGCCTCAGAGGAGGCCTTGCCATGATGGTCTGGCTCATTGCCGCCATGCTGGCCCTCATGGTTGTGCATCTCACTTTCCCCACCACCGTGCTGGTGGCCGCCACTGGTTGTTACCAGGGCCTTGTACTGCTCTGCGTTCATCTGCGGCATTTGCTCAAGGAAAGCGACAATACCCCAGATGTACTGATCACCCATGCTCTTGCCCCAAGCGGGCATACCGGTAGCCTTGATACCGTGTTTAATGGTCCAGAACGCAGCTGCGGGGTCATCGCTTAAACCAATCTTGGCAAGATTGGGCGGTGCCGGATAAAGCGCTTGGCTGAGCTCGGTTTTATCCACCCCTGGGGCGAGGTGGCAGCCAATGCACATAGCATTGTAGTTACCGGCACCGGCACGGATAATGGTTTCATCCTTCAGGTTCGGAACCTCGATGTCCCGTGCGCGAACTTCAATAGAGCGATCCCGCGCCATGGCGAGGAAAGCATGCACAGCCGGGAAATGAGGGTCATCGGCACCGACGTTGACTAGGCCGAAATACGCGGCCCCCAATGCCGCCGCACTACCCACGGCGCCTGCTACTACCAGCGTTGTAATTGTTCTCTTCATGTCAGGCTCTCAAAACCACATCCGAATGCCGGCTACGAAACGCGCTTCATCGACATCCCCGCCTTCATCGCGAATCAGGTCTGCCGTTTTTCCGTAGGAGCGGTTCCAGGTTACGCCGATGTAGGGTGCGAACTGGCGCACGATCTCATACCGTAAGCGCAGGCCGACTTCAGTGTTGGCCAGGCCAGAACCCACTCCGCGCTCGGGATCGTTTTTGCCATAAAAATTAGCTTCAGCGGTTGGCTGCAGGATCAGGCGATTGGTCAGGAGAATGTCGTATTCGCCCTCCAGCCGAGCAGCTGTCTGGCCATTCTCACCGATGAACGCTGTGGCTTCGGCTTCGAAGTTATAGAGCGCCATGCCCTGGATACCAAAAGCTCCCCATGTCTGAGGAGATCCTGGTTGGAAATCCTGGCGCACCCCAGCGACCACATCCCACCATGGGCTAATGGAACGCCCATACAGAAGCTGCAACTCAGCGTCCTCGGTGACGCCATTCGTCCGCTCACCTTCGGATCGGATCCACAGCCGGTTGATATCGCCGCCAACCCATCCAGAAGCTTCCCAAGCCAGCGCGCTGCCTTCGTCTGCATCCTGGTACTCAAGCTTATCTAGCAGGAAGAAGCTGTTGATCGCGCTGTCATGCATCTGATGCCCGCCCAACGGAGGAAAGGCAGCTTGGCGATCAGCATCCGTCAGCACAGGTATCGGAGTACGGCTAGTCGTCGTTGGGGCATCAGAGCCATGGTTCATCATCGAGTGATCCATGGCCCCATGGTCCATCCCCTGCATGCTGCCATGATCCATCTTGCTGTGGTCCATGTGCGCAGGTTTGTCTGCAGGTTGACTGTGTTTCATTTTGCTGTGATCAATAGGCGCGGGTTTCTTCTGCTGCTTACTCGCGCCCATCTGAGAGTGGTCCATGCCTGGCATCGGGTCAGCCGACGGAGCGGAATCCATTTCCATGGCTCCGTGCCCCATTGCCGAATGGTCCATCTCCTCAGCAGCAAAGCTGGGCGCAGCACCCAGCATGCTGAATGAAACGGTCAATGCCAGCAGCGATGGTCGTGCCAGGCTATTGGCCATTTTTCCCTGCCTTAGCTTTATCGCTGCCATGCGATTCCATCATTTTGCTGTGATCCATACCTTCCATCGAGCCATGGTCCATACCTTTCATGCTGTCGTGGTCCATACCCTTCATGGAGCCATGATCCATACCCTTCATCGAGTCATGATTCATACTCTGAGAACCCTTCGATTTCGCGGCATCAGTAGACTTCTGGGTGTGCTGTTCATGGTTGTCGCTGGACCACGACGTAGGAGCATAAACAGCAAACAGACCAGCCATCGCAGCAGAGAGGAAAAAGGCGTTTCGCTTCATTGGTTTGCTCATCTTGGATCTCCAGTTCATTCGTCCACGCGGACTTCTCGGAACATGCCCATTTCCATATGGAACAGTAGGTGGCAGTGGTAGGCCCAACGGCCCAAAGCATCCGCGGTAACTCGGTAGCTTCGTTTTGAGCCTGGAGGCATGTCGATGGTGTGCTTTCGAACCATGAAATTACCGTCCTCATCCTCCAGATCGCTCCACATTCCGTGGAGGTGGATGGGGTGAGTCATCATGGTGTCGTTGACCAAAGTGATTCGCAGACGCTCGCCATATTTGAGGCGTAGGGGTTCAGCATCGGAAAATTTGACGCCGTCAAATGACCAGGCGAACTTCTCCATATGGCCTGTGAGATGCAGCTCGATGGTGCGCCCTGGTTCACGTCCATCTGGATCAATGAACGTGCTTCGCAGATCCGCATAGGTCAGGACACGACGTCCATTGTTGCGCAAGCCGATTCCCGGATCGTCCAACTTAGGCGTTGGACTCATAGTCTGCATGTCGACCAAGGGGTTGTTAGTCTCTGAGGCTGGGTGAGACTGCATGGCGCCACCCATACCTTCCATGCTGCTGTGGTCCATATCGGCCATGCCGCCTTGGTCCATCCCAGCCATCTTGCTGTGGTCCATGCCGGCCATGCCGCCGTGGTCCATCTCAGCCATTTTGCTGTGATCCATGCCGGCCATGCTGCCATGGTCCATCCCAGCCATTTTGCTGTGGTCCATACCGGCCATGTTGCCGTGGTCCATCCCAGCCATTTTGCTGTGATCCATGCCGGCCATGCTGCCGTGATCCATACCCATATCACTCATTGAGATGAGAGGGCGCGGATCAACTGCCGGAACTGCAGCTTGCATACCTTCGCGAACGGCTAAAGTGCCTCTGGAGTAGCCTGTGCGATCCATGGATTGAGCAAAAATGGTGTAAGCCTGCTCGTCTTCCGGCTCAACAATGACGTCGTAGGTTTCGGCAACGGCGATGCGGAACTCGTCGACCGCAACGGGTTTGACATGCTGCCCATCCGCCGCGACAACCGTCATCTTCAGGCCGGGAATTCGCACATCGAAATACGTCATGGCCGAGCCATTGATGAAGCGCAGGCGGATTTTCTCGCCCGGCTTGAACACGCCCGTCCAGTTACCGTCCGGGGCCTGGCCGTTCATCAGGTAGGTGTAGGTGTAGCCGCTCACATCAGCGAGATCGGTGGGGCTCATTTTCATCTCGGCCCACATCTTGCGGTCGGCTACCGCGGCGGACCAGCCCATTTCGCTCACATCGTTGACGAAATCGCCCACCGTGCGCTTGTGGTAGTTGTAGTAGTCGGACTGCTTCTTGAGCTTGGACAGCACCCGTGCAGGGTCTTCATCCGTCCAGTCGCTGAGCATGACCACGTAGTCCCGGTCATAGGTGAACGGCTCAGGTTCTTTCGCATCGATGACCAGGGCACCATACACCCCGACCTGCTCCTGGAAACCGGAGTGGCTGTGGTACCAGTAGGTGCCGTTCTGCTGGACCTTGAACCTGTACTCATACATGCCGTCGGGGGCGATGCCATGGAAGCTCAGGCCCGGCACGCCGTCCATGTTCGCCGGCAGGATGATGCCGTGCCAGTGGATGGAGGTGTCCTGTTGCAAGCGGTTGCGCACACGCAGCGTGACGGTATCGCCCTCGCGCCAGCGCAGGATGGGCCCGGGAATGGAGCCGTTGATTGCCATCGCTGTACGTACAGTGCCGGTAATGTTGACCGGCAACTCACCGATGTAGAGATCAAAATCGGTGCCTGTCAGAACATTCGGTTGGCCAGGGCTGGTCACAGCCCAGACCGGCGCGCGCCACATGCCCAGTCCACCCAGTAATCCAGTAGCGGCCAGGCCTTTGACGAAAGATCGTCTCGTGGTTTTGCTTTGCATGCCGTAGTGTCCAGTCAGTCAGATAATTCGCTGATATCCGGGCCGCTCGATCGCAGGCCCGGCTTCCTTGGGGATCCCACAAGTCTTAGGGACTTGCTCGAAAGCGCAAGTCACAGTGGGAGAAAGCGATTTGAAACTGCCACATAAAAGATTCCCGAGTGATTACATTTCTGTAAGCTCGGATCAGCAGTTCTCATGCTGCCCGTGTTTATGGCTCTGGCTTGCCGCCGGCGCTGGGTCCGTCTTCTGCTGTGCAAGCTGATATGCATCCGTGGCGGTTTGGCGGGCTGCCTCCATCTTCGCAAAGGTCCGGTCACCACCACCTTCAGCCAGAGCAAGGCCAGCCATTCCAAAAGTGATAACCATTACGAGTGCTTTGATCGAGTTCATCTGTTGTTCCTCGGCGGATTACTGGGCGGCCCATGGGGTTCAGGCTTAGGGTCACATTAGCCAGGCTGCGCTTTCAGAAAGCTGAGCTCGGCATTACAGTTCCGTCAGCTTCATGCGGCCCACAAAAAAACGGCGCCGTGTGGGCGCCGATAGGCCAAAGGAGCTGAGGGGGAACGGCCACGAATCCTGGGCTATGGATGACACTCCTTGTCCGCCATCATCAACTTGTGTTCACGAATCATCTGACCGAGTACGTCATCAACCATCTTGTCGTGTTTCTCCATCCACGCCAGGTGATCTTCTTTCGACATACCGGTTTTGGGGTGATCTTGGTGCAATTGGCCCATCAGGTCCTGGAGCATGGTCATGTGCTCCTTCATATGCACATGTCGCTGGCTGGGTTCAGCTTTTTCCGCCTTCACCAGAACCGCTTCGGCTTTGTCGCGAAGCTGCTGTATCCGCTCTAATGCCCGATCGCTTCCACCTTCAGCAAAAACGGCCGACGACAGCAGCATCGATGTAGCCACAAGCAAAAGTCTGATCGATTTCATGGGACTCTCTCCATCAGGGGGTTGAAACCATTGCTACCGATAACGGCAGGCGTGACTGCAATGCCCGTCTTCAATGACCGTAGACGGCAGGCCCTGACAGCTGGCTGATACCAACATTACTTTTACGTCAGCTTCTGGTTAGCTCCTTTTTTTGCTGCACACTGGATGTGTACACCTTTGGAAGCTGAGCACATGAAACTACTCGTAGCCGAGGATGAACCGAAAACCGGTACTTATTTACAACAGGGCCTTGCAGAGGCGGGATTCACTGTTGACCGGGTCCTCACGGGTACCGATGCCCTTCAACATGCACTCAGCGAAAGCTATGACCTGCTGATACTTGACGTGATGATGCCGGGGCTAGAAGGATGGGAAGTCTTGCGAATGGTCCGCGCAGCCGGCAAAGACGTCCCGGTATTGTTTCTGACTGCCAGGGATGGGGTAGATGATCGAGTGAAAGGCCTTGAGCTGGGAGCCGATGACTACCTGATCAAGCCCTTCGCTTTCTCAGAGCTACTGGCTCGGGTGCGGACCTTGCTACGCCGAGGCACCAGCACAGCAGCCCAGACCACCATGAAAATGGCGGATCTTGAGGTAGATCTCCTCAAGCGAAGAGCTACTCGAAGTGGCAAGCGAATCGACCTGACCGCTAAAGAGTTTTCACTTCTGGAGCTTTTGATGCGCCGGCGCGGTGAGGTGCTCCCCAAATCTCTGATTGCGTCCCAGGTGTGGGACATGAACTTCGACAGCGACACCAATGTGATCGAGGTTGCGATACGACGGCTACGGGCAAAGATCGATGATGACTTTGCCCCTAAGCTGATTCACACAGCTCGGGGAATGGGCTACATGATGGATGCACCGGAGTGATTTTGACCCGTTCCTCACTCGTCAAGCGCCTGACGCTGATGATCATGTTCGCGGTCATCGCCGTTCTTGTGGTCGCAGGCATCAGCTTCAACATGCTGAGCCAGCATCACTTCCGCATGCTCGATGAACAAGCGCTGTCCGAAAAGCTGGAGTCAACGAGACACATCCTGTCAATCCAGGCACCTGGAACAGGAATGGAAGAGTTGAGACCACAACTACGTGCATTGCTGGGTGCTCATCAGGATCTGACGGCGGAGATTCTGACCTCACAGGGTGAGGTACTATTTTCAGACCTCAAAGCAGTACACATTCCAGATAACTATAAGCGCGCTGACAAGGAAGGAATGTGGGAGTGGCAGGACGAGTCCCATAATTTCCGTGGTATCACCACTGACGTTGAGATCCAGGGCCAACCAGCTCCCGGCACCGTCATGCTGATGCTGGACATCACCAGCCATGCGCACTTCTTTGAGACGCTGCAACGATGGTTTGCGATTGGTTTGGTTATCAGTGCGTTGGTCAGTGCTGGTATAGGCTGGCTGGTCGCGAAAAGTGGTCTACGCCCCGTCGAACAGATCACGAAGGTTGCTACGTCCATATCTGCCAGGTCACTTCAAGAGCGCATCCCTCTGGAGCCTGTACCACTCGAACTGCAAAAACTGATCTTGTCCTTCAACGGGATGCTTGCACGCCTGGAGGATGCCTTCGTTCGTCTATCCAATTTCTCAGCTGATATCGCGCATGAGCTGCGAACACCTGTCAGTAACCTGTTAACGCACACCGAGGTGGTGCTGACCCGGAAGCGCGACGTCGACGCGTATGAAGAAAACCTGTATTCAAACCTGGAAGATCTGAAGCGAATGTCACGCATGATCGATGACATGCTCTTCCTCGCCAAGTCAGACAACGGCCTCATCATCCCTGAGCAGGTTGACATCCAGCTTCATGACCTCGTTTCCAAGTTATTTGAGTACTACCAGTTGCTGGCGGACGATCGAGGCATACGACTCACGCTTCAAGGGAAAGGTACTATCTCCGGAGACAGGCTCATGATCGATCGGGCTGTATCCAATATTCTCTCGAATGCCGTTCGATACACGCCGGACGGAAGCGAGATCTCGGTAGAAATTCAGCAAGCCGCAGACAAGGTAACCCTCACGATCAAAAACGGCGGGGCCACCATTGACCCACAACACATCAACAAGATTTTTGATCGCTTCTACCGGGCCGACCCGGCAAGGCGAGAGGGGGGACCTAGCAATGCTGGGCTTGGTCTGGCCATTACCCGCTCCATCGTCAAAGCACATGATGGAAAAGTCTGGTGCACCTCGGCCGAAGGGGTTACAGCATTCAATTTCGTTTTTCCTGCCGCCCACCGAACAGCTCACAATCGCACGCGGCATTAATGCTGCGGTAATCGCTTTGGCCTACACTCGACCATCATGATTCGATTCCTACGACTGCTAACCATGTTGATGCTCGTGGTCGCGCTTCCTCTCCATGGGATGGCGGGAATCGACTCACCCATAGAACCATGCCCGATGCAGTCTCAGGGGATGGATATGATGGCAGGCATGGACCACGATTGTTGCCAGGATCAAGACAACGGAAAGCCCAACCAACACTCTTCCAAAGCCTGCAAAGTCGGTCAGGAATGTAGAACTGCAAGCACACTGCAGGTCAGCATGGTCGAGCCCGCGCTCACCTTCTCCACGCCACGTCCCGTCGATACCTACGGGCAAAGCCTTCTTACCAGGGCGCCCCCCGATCACTGGCGTCCTCCTCGCGCCTGATTCCTTCGTAAAACTCACACCATTGTTCTGCCTCGGGGGCTGAACGATGACATGCGCCTGTGCGCCGGTTTTTTCGAGGAATCATCTTCATGACTCCCCAATGTTCCCATCCAGGGCGGATGCTTGCTGCCGCCTTGGTACTCCTGCTGCCGGCGCTATCGGTGCAGGCGAATTCGCTCACTCTGGACGATGCGCTGCAACTCGCCGAGCGCAACGCACCTTCGCTTCAAGCACGCCAGGAACAGGCGTCCGCGGCGCGTCACTCAGTTGTGCCAGCGGGTGAATTGCCCGATCCACGACTCAATCTCGGCGTGCAGAACCTGCCAGTGGACGGCAGTGATCGATGGAGTACCAACCGAGACTTTATGACCATGCAGGTGGTCGGCCTTTCTCAGGAGGTGCCCAATCGCGACAAACGCAAAGCGCGGGTCGAAACCGCTCAGGCCACAGTCGAGCGGGCGGATGCCGAAGCACTGTTTGAGCGCTTGAAAGTGCGCGCCGCCACGGCACAAGCCTGGATTACTGCGTACACCCTGCAACGCAAACTGCAGCAGTTCGACATGCTGTTCAACGAAAACCGCCTGCTGGCAGCGGCGGTGCGTGCGCGCCTGGCCGCTGGGGGCGGCGCTTCCGCCGATGCCCTGGCCCCCGGCCAGGAGGCCGCGCAACTGGAAGAGCAGAAGGACCAACTGCTGACCCAGGCCACCCAGGCCCGCGCCGCACTTAAACGCTGGATCGGACAGGACGCCGATGCGCAAGCGCCGGCATTTCCGCAGTGGCCGGTACGCGCACCTGACTATCTGCACACCCTGCACGCCCATCCGGAGCTGGCCGCCTACGGGGCCATGACCCGTGAAGCGCAAGCCCAGGTGCAGCAGGCCATCGCCGAGAAAAAGTCGGATTGGGGCTGGCAGGTCGACTACCAACGCCGCGGGCCCGAATTCAGCAACATGGTCAGTGTCCAGGTCAGTTTTCAATTGCCGCTGTTCAGCGGCTCGCGGCAAGACCCGATGATCGCTGCTCGCCGGGCCCAGGTGCGTCAGCTGGAGGACGAACAGGAAGCGGCACTGCGTGAGCACACCGCGCAACTCGAAGCTGACCTGGCGGAATACCAACGCCTACAACGGGCAGTGACGCGCAGCCGCGATACTTTGCTTCCGCTGGCTGAACAACGGGTCAGCTTGGCCTTGGCCGACTACCGAGCAGGCAAGTCGGCGCTAGAGGAGGTGCTCACAGCGCGACGCCAACGCGTCGAGGCACGATTACAGGATATCGACCTGCAAGGCCAGCTAGCGGCGACCGCCGCCCGCCTGCACTTCGTATATGGCGAGGTGCGTGCATGAACAACAGGTCTATCGGTTTGATCACGGCACTCGCCCTGGTCATTGGCGTCGGGACAGGCTACTGGCTGGGACATCCGACCCAACCTGCACAAGCACCCGCCGCAATAGCCCAGCAGAAGCCGTTGTATTGGTACGACCCCATGTACCCGCAGCAGCACTTCCCAGCGCCCGGTAAGTCGCCATTCATGGACATGCAACTGGTAGCGAAATATCCCGAGGAAGGCGGAAACCCCGCGCAACCTGCGGTACAAATCAGCCAAGGCGTTCAGCAGAACCTTGGAGTGCGCCTGGCGACGGTGAGCCGTGGCCGGCTGCAGCGCTCCCTGCAAGTCAGCGGTGTGCTGGCCTTCGATGAGCGGGACTTCAGTGTGCTTCAGGCACGCACTGCAGGCTTCGTCGAGCGCACCTACAACCGTGCCACGGGCGATGTGGTGACCAAGGGTGCGCCTCTGGCAGATGTACTGGCACCGGAATGGGCTGGGCTGCAGGAAGAGTATCTCACGCTACGCCACCTGGGCGATGCGCAGTTGCTATCCGCAGCGCGCCAACGCCTGCTGTTGGCCGGCATGCCAGCTGAACTGGTCGACCGGGTCGCCCGCAGTGGCAAGGTGCAGAACCAGGTGACGCTGGTCGCACCGAGTGCCGGGGTAATCCAAGCGCTGGACCTGCGTCCAGGGATGACAGTGGCTCCTGGCGCAACCCTTGCGCGCATCAATGGTATAGCGAGTGTGTGGCTCGAAGCCGCCGTGCCGGAAGCTCAGGCAAGTGGACTGCATGAGGGGCAAGCGGTAGAGGCCCACTTGCCGGCGTATCCCGGCGAGACCGTGCAAGGCAAACTGACCGCTCTACTCGCGGATGCAGACCTGCAAAGCCGTACCTTGCGCCTGCGTATTGAGCTGCCCAACAAAGACGGCCGGCTAAGGCCGGGCATGACGGCACAGGTTTCGCTGCGCCCAGGTGAGAACGCCGATGACAGCCTGTTGCTGCCCGCCGAGGCCGTAATCCGCACCGGCAAACGTGACCTGGTGATGGTCGCCGAAGACCAAGGCCGTTTCCGCCCAATAGAGGTGGTGCTAGGCCAGGAGAACGGCGGCCAGGTCGCAATCTTGAAAGGCCTGCAGGCCGGGCAGAAAGTCGTGGCATCCGGGCAATTCCTGATCGACTCCGAAGCAAGCCTCAAGGGTATTGAGGCCACCACAGCATCGGATTCACCGCCTGCCTCGCAAGCACCTGAACCCGAACTGCACCAAGCGGATGGCCGTGTCGTACAAATCGAAGGCACCCAGCTGACCATCGACCACGGGCCATTCGTCACCTTGGGAATGCCTGGGATGACCATGACCTTTCCCGTCGCTGATCCTGCCCTGGTTAACGGTCTCAAGGTGGGTGAACGTATCCGCTTTGGTATCCGGGAGCGCGACGACGGCATGATCATCGAACAGATCAATGCGCTGGAGGACCAGCCATGATCGAAAAACTGATTCGTTGGTCAGTGAGCAATCGCATGCTGGTTCTGCTCGCCACCTTGTTCCTGATGGCCTGGGGGATATTTTCGCTGCGCAGCCTGCCGATCGATGCCCTGCCGGATTTGTCAGACGCCCAAGTGATCATCCGCACCTCCTACCCAGGACAAGCACCTCAGATCGTCGAAAACCAGGTCACCTACCCGCTGACCACCACCATGCTATCGGTGCCGGGAGCCAAGACCGTGCGGGGCTTTTCCGCCTTCGGCGACAGCTTCGTTTATGTGATTTTCGAAGATGGCACGGATCTGTACTGGGCGCGCTCCCGCGTGTTGGAGTACCTCAGCCAGGTTCAGTCACGCCTACCCGCAACGGCCAAGCCAGCACTCGGGCCGGACGCCACAGGCGTTGGTTGGATCTACCAGTACGCGTTGGTCGACCGCAGTGGTAGGCATGATCTGGCACAACTGCGGAGCCTGCAGGATTGGTTCCTGCGCTTTGAGCTCAAGACCGTGCCGGACGTCGCCGAAGTGGCAAGCATTGGCGGCATGGTTAAGCAATACCAGGTGGTACTCGACCCGCTGCGCATGGCCAGCCTCGGCATCACCCAGGGCGAGGTCGCAAACGCCATCGGTAAGGCCAATCAGGAAACAGGCGGTGGCGTGCTGGAACAGGGCGAGGCGGAGTTCATGGTGCGGGCCTCGGGCTACCTGAAGACACTGGACGACTTTCGCGCCATCCCCCTGCGCCTGGCTGCCAACGGTGCACCGGTGATGCTGGGCGACGTTGCCAGAGTACAGCTCGGACCGGAAGCCCGACGGGGTATCGGAGAGCTGGACGGCGAAGGCGAAGCCGTGGGTGGTGTGGTGATCCTGCGCAGTGGCAAGAATGCCCGGGAAGCCATCACCCATGTGAAGGATAAACTCGAAACACTGAAGAAGAGCCTGCCCGCCGGCGTCGAGCTGGTGACTACCTATGATCGCAGCCAATTGATCGACCGCGCCGTGGACAACCTCAGTCACAAGCTGATCGAGGAGTTCTGTGGTCGCACTGGTGTGTGCCGCCTTCCTGTGGCACCTGCGCTCGTCGCTGGTTGCAATCGTGTCATTGCCGGTGGGAGTACTGATCGCGCTCATCATCATGCGGCACCAGGGCATCAACGCCAACATCATGTCTCTGGGCGGCATCGCCATCGCCATTGGCGCAATGGTCGATGCCGCTGTGGTGATGATCGAGAACGCGCATAAACGGGTTGAAGCTTGGCACGCCCGTTATCCTGGGCAGGTTCTGCGTGGTGCCGAGCACTGGCGGGTCATGACAGATGCGGCGGTGGAGGTCGGCCCGGCGCTGTTCTTCAGCCTGATGATCATCACTCTGTCGTTCGTGCCGGTGTTCACCTTGCAGGCCCAAGAGGGACGGCTGTTCGCACCCTTGGCGTTCACCAAGACCTATGCCATGGCGGCAGCGGCGGGGCTGGCAGTGACATTGGTACCGGTGCTGATGGGCTACTGGATCCGTGGACCATTGCCTGCCGAGGAGCGCAACCCACTCAACCGCGGGCTGATTCGCGTGTACCGCCCAGCGTTGGAGGTAGTGCTGCGCCGGCCGTGGATGACGCTACTAGGCGCATTAGCAATCTTGCTCAGCAGCCTGTGGCCATTGAGCCACCTGGGTGGGGAATTCTTGCCGCCGCTGGACGAAGGTGACCTGCTGTACATGCCCTCGGCCCTACCTGGCCTGTCGGCGCAAAAGGCCTCGGAGTTGCTACAGCGCACCGATCGACTGATCCGCACGGTGCCGGAGGTCGCCAGTGTGTTCGGCAAGGCCGGTCGCGCAGAGTCAGCCACCGACCCGGCACCGTTGGAGATGTTCGAGACCATCGTGCGGCTCAAGCCCAAGGATCAGTGGCGGCTTGGAATGACCAGCGAGAAACTGGTCGAGGAACTCGACCGTACCGTACGCGTACCGGGCCTGACCAACATCTGGATTCCGCCGATCCGCAACCGAATCGACATGCTCGCCACCGGTATCAAGAGCCCGATTGGCGTGAAGGTGGCCGGCAGCGACCTGACGCAGATCGATCGCACGACCCTGGCCATCGAACGGGTAGCGAAGTCTGTACCTGGCGTGACCTCGTCACTGGCCGAGCGTTTGACCGGCGGGCGTTACGTCGATCTCGATATCGACCGCCAGGCTGCAGCCCGATACGGCCTGAACATTGCCGACGTGCAAGCCATTGTCGCCGGCGCCATTGGTGGAGAGACCATCGGTGAGACGGTAGAGGGCCTGGCGCGCTACCCGATCAGCGTGCGCTATCCCCGTGAATGGCGCGATTCAGTCGACTCCCTGCGGCAGCTCCCGATCTACACCGCACAAGGGGGCCAGATCACCCTCGGCACCGTGGCCCATGTGCGAATTGCCGAAGGCCCGCCAATGCTCAAGAGCGAAAATGCCCGTCCTTCTGGCTGGGTATACATCGACGTACGCGGTCGTGATCTGTCGTCTGTGGTCGCTGACCTCCGTCGGGCAGTTGACCGCGAAGTGAAGCTTAATCCTGGCATGAGCCTGAGCTATTCAGGGCAGTTCGAGTACCTGGAACGTGCCAATGCACGACTGGCCTGGGTGGTGCCGGCGACCCTGGCGATCATCTTCGTCCTGCTCTACCTGACCTTTGGCCGCATGGGCGAGGCACTGCTGATCATGGGCACCCTGCCTTTCGCCCTCACCGGCGGTGTGTGGTTGCTGTACCTGATGGGTTTCAACCTGTCGGTGGCCACCGGCGTTGGCTTCATTGCCTTGGCCGGGGTCGCGGCGGAGTTCGGCGTGATCATGCTGATCTACCTGAACAACGCTTGGGCTGAGCGGCAAGCCAACAGCGAGCGCACGCAGGATGCGCTACTGGAGGCAATTCGCGAGGGCGCGGTGCAACGCATCCGACCGAAGGCGATGACGGTGGCAGTTATCGTTGCAGGCTTGCTACCCATTCTTTGGAGCAACGGAACCGGCAGCGAAGTGATGAGCCGCATCGCCGTACCGATGGTTGGGGGAATGCTGACCGCACCGTTGCTCTCTCTCTTCGTGATTCCCGCAGCGTATTGGCTGGTCCGACGCCGCGATCTTGTAGTACCTCATAATTCCACACCAGGAGACATCCGATGAAAAAGCTCTACCTCAGCATTGCACTGCTCTTTGCCTTCGCATCAGGCGCGCAAGCCCAAGACTCCATGGCCGGGATGAGCATGGATGGAATGGATATGAAGGAAACCCAATCAGCACCTTCCGCTCATGCAGAAGGGACGGTAAAGGCAATTGACGCCCAAGGCGGCACAGTGACCCTGATGCATGGACCGGTTGCTGCGTTGAAATGGCCGGCCATGACCATGGCCTTCAAAGCCTCTGCGCAACAGCTCGATGGATTGAAGGTGGGAGACAACGTAGCGTTTGATTTCCGGATGGATGGCAGCACGGCAACGATTGTTGATATTCGCAAACAGTAATTCGCCTAACATTATCCTGTCTGCCAACGCTTGATTCGCCCATGACCTCCTGACGCCTCCTAGCAACTGGAAAAGCTTGGAAGCATCTAGGAAGTCGGGGCGATTCAGATCATGGTAACCCCGGCCGCTGGAGCCATTTCTGAAGTACTGACACGGCGCTGAAGCGATGTGGCAGTTCCGCCTAAGGCGGCGAGCAGCAGCGAGAAAAGATCGTCACCCCAAGTTTTTCTTCTTGCAGGCGACTGACTAGAGGAGAAATCGAGATAACAGCTCGCAAGGCATCCTGATTGGCGCCCGACCATGCCTGATCCTGTACATCATTGAGCACGTGCTGTGTCGGAATTGGCCGAAACGCTTGCGTCGCGGGGTCGTAGACGTAAACGTGAAGACCTATTTCAATCGCTCGCGAGGCCTGACGGTGCCAGTTAAAATTGCCACCATTCGTCATCGTGTCCGCAGCTACGAGGATGTCGTAGTCATTAACGATGTAGCCGAAAAGTACATGCAGCGAGATATCGCGGAGAGCTAGAGAATGACGCCTGCTCGCCGATCGCCAGACTAGGTTGCGTGCAAAGTGTCGCCTACTGACCCTTGGGTCATCCAAAAGCGTGACCTTGTCGTAATAGGCTACTGACAAATCAATATCGTCGACCAGGGCTATTTCGAATTCATTCCGCTTCGCCTGTTGCCGCGGCCCTGATAGCACAGGCTGCGGCTGGTGCCCGACTGAGGTAGATCTCCACTTGCAGCTGCGAATTTACGAGCTGCCCCAGCTTCTTTCGCTACTCGACGTACTTACTTGCGTTTTCACACAGCCTGCGTCGAAAGCGGACAGGGCATCGCAAAGTCATCCAACTGTCTGAGTTATCCGAACGCCAACAAGGATGCCACCGAGCTTGTCGACAAGAAAATCCGCGACAATTCAGGGTTTCATCCAAGCAAACAGACTTTGGATACCTTACTCCCGCTAGAACCACTGCCGCTGAAACCCTCCTGGCATAGTAGCTCCTTCGTCCTACGCTTCAGCCTCTATGACCCCCACCCAACCTTTCGCGCATGCGCGGAATGAACCTAGGCGTAACGCGGGTATAAGCTTCGTAGGCAGCGCCAAACTGCTTGTGCATTTCCCGCTCTTCGGAAACCGCCAAACGCCCGTACATCACCAGCAACACCGGGAACATTGCAAGCGTCAGCAGCGTCGGCCACTGAAGGAGAAAACCCAGAAGAATCAGCACAAATGCCACGTACTGCGGATGTCTGATCCAGCCATAGGGCCCGACCGTTGCAAGTGAATGGCGGCGTTGCGCGTGATATAGCACGTTCCAGGCGGCAGAAAGCAAATAGAAGCCGAAACCCAGGAATAGGTAGCTGGCAATGTGCAAAACACTGAAGTGTGGGTTGCCCTGGTCACCGAGCAACGTCGACCACAGATGGCCGGATTCGTGGGAAAGCAGATCGAGGTTGGGGAACCTGGCCTGCAACCAGCCTGACAACAGATAGATCGTCAGGGGGAAGCCATACATTTCCACAAACAGGGCAACGATGAACGCCGAGAATGCACCGAAGCTCCTCCAGTCTCTCGCCGTTGCCGGCTTGAAGAAACTGAAGGCAAACATGATGAAGATCGCGGAGTTGATGAAAACCAGCGACCAGAGGCCATACGCGCTTTCACCATGATTCATGATGGATCTCCCGGCTTATGGATATCAGCCTTATCGGAGGGGGCCGGTTTGCTCTGGCCCTGGTGATGGTGTCCCCCATGTCCTCGATGCATGAAGACATGCATCAGCGGACAGGCGAGCAACAACAGATAAGGCAGGGCTCCAACGACATGGGCAAGGTGCTCGGTGAGCAGGAAGTAAACGGCGATCCCACCGATTACCACCAGGCCGATTGCGTAGCGTGAACGCCAGAAACTGGGCGGAGAGCCGTGTTCATCGAAGTGAGGGTTCATAGCGACTCCAGGGAAAGGAGGTGGGTTACTTCGATGCTGCAGATGGCATGCGGTCCATCATCATCTGCATCATCGACTCCATCATGTCCATGCGCTTCTCCATCATCTGGTGGCGGGCGGCCATATCCCCGCCCATGCCGCCATGCATACCCCCCATTCCCGGCATGCCACCCTCCATGGACTTCATCATGGCCATGCCATTTTTCATCAGCGCCATATGCTCGGCCATCAACGCCTGACGGGCTTCCGGCGTTTTGGCTGCAGTCATCTTTTCGTGCATGGCTTGCATGGCCTTCATTTGCTGGTCCATCGCCGCCATTTGCCCTTTGTCCATTGGCTGAGAAGGCGTATTCACAGTGGCCGCCGCGCCTGGCGCATCGGCCGGGTGATGTGCCGAGTGTTCATCGGTGTTTTGCGCCATCGCGCCCACGGACGCTGCACCCAAACAAAGTCCGATCAGTAAATTGCGAACGTTGGACATCATCATCTCCTTAACACTGTTATAAAGCCGGATGCCTAGGTCTTGGCGCCAAGCCTCACCTGGCACGACAAACAAATGACTGCGCCGGCGTAAATGCTCATTTTTCGTCTCGTGCTCGGGTTGCACATCGACGGCTATTGGGCTCTCGGCGGCTCGAAGCTGATCCCGTTTGGCCCGGCGCCAACCTTATGGGTAGCAACGACCTTACGGCTGCTCGTATCGATGACAGATACGGTGCCCGCTTCAATATTGCTGACAAACACATAAGCGCCGTCGCTGCTGATGGCCACACCATGGGCACCCTTGCCGGTGGTCACGGTGCCCAGGCTGCTACGCGTCTGGATATCTACGACGGAGACTCGGTCGTCCGGATTCTGGCCGCTGCCCTGGTTCGCGACATAGACCTGGCGACCGTCAACGGTGGCCATCATCTGGATTGGCGTGCGGCCGACATCAACCTTGCCGATCACCTTGCGTCTGGCCGTGTCGATGATGCCAAGCTGATTTGTCGCACTGAGCGAGACGAATGCCAGGCGACCGTCGGGGGCAAAGCCGACCTGGACAGGGCCTTTACCTACGGGAATCTGCGCGGTTTCTTTGAGTGTGACGACGTCGATAAGCGATACGCTGTCGCTCTTCATGTTCGCGATATAGAGCGTCCGGCCATCAGGGCTCAAGCGCAGCCCATGGGGATAACGCCCAGTTGGAATACCGGGCAACTCGATTCGCTGCTCAAGGTCAAATATTCGTACCCGGTTGGCAGCGGAATCGGTCACGAAAGCTCGCAGCCCGGTGACGTCGGTGACCACATGAGCCGGGTGATCGCCTGCCGAGAAGCTGAACGGTGGCCTGTCCAGCGCGCTGGTACTGAACACCAGCAACTGCCCACCGGGCTTTTCACCACTCGAATGCCCCGCATGTCCAGCCACTCCAACAACCAGAAGCAAGCTGCCGTCGGGCGAAACCTGTAGGTTGTGGGGTGCGATCGGCAAGGCGACCGTGCTCACATCACCTGTCGCAAGATTTACCTGGCTAATGGAAGCGGACCGTTCATTGGCCGTGTAGACGTTACCCGTAGGGTTTGCCATGACCAGCCCCAGAGGGATGAGCAGGGATATCCCCAAGGCCATAGAACTAAACCGCTTGGCAGTCATCATGGTGAATGAGCTCCAACGAGGGGCCGGGGTATGTGAGCCAGGCTGACCTATGCATTCACTCAAGATAAACACCAATCGCGAAGCATTTTCTTGATCAGCGTCAACGTCCACGGCTTGACTCGGTGCGGAGTGATCGAAGGCCGTCCACTTTTTGGGGAGTATCGCTGGCTATCTCGACCCGGAGTCAGTCGACATCAGGCCGTATATGAAGAAACCGCGCCATGAAACATGGCACGGCGGCTTGCCATCTGAGCGGCAAGGAGACTTAGCGACTGACTTTGGTTGGGTAACCAAGCGCCTGGACCAGTGCACCGACGCGTTCCGCCTCGATGTTGCTTTGGACACTCACTGTACCGGCAGCACGATCAACGATCACCTTCGCGTCGCCATCGGCAGCCTGGATGGCCTTGGTGATCTTGTTGACACAACTGCCACATCCCATACCGGAAACTTCCAAAACGAACATAGCGGGCCTCTCATGCTGGTACGGCTTCTCTCGCCGCATTTACAGCTTCAACCTTGACACGATGACAAGGTCAAGGCCCGGCCGAGGGATTTATCTTCGCCCTAAAATCTCGTCCAACTCCTCTGGCGACGGACCCTGCTGCATCTTCAGTTGTCCCTTACGATCCTGGCAGGCGATGGCGGACGTCGCTGTTGCCCCGAGGTCCCCCATCAGGACCAGATTGGCGCCGAACTGGCGGACATACCCGCTAAGGCCAACAGCCCCAGACAGTCAGTCATATGGATCAGGCGTTGAAACGCTGATGGCGGAACTTCCTCTCATAGGTTGCGGTGTGCCCATCTCAGTCTGTGACTACGCGCTTCAACCGCAGTGCGTTGAATACCACGGAAGCCGAACTTACGCTCATGGCCAATGCGGCAATCATCGGTGACAATAGATGGCCAGTAAGGGGGTAGAACAAGCCGGCCGCCAGCGGTATGCCCATAGCGTTGTAGAAGAATGCGAAGCCCAGGTTTTGACGCATGTTCTTCACCGTGGCCACGGATAGTGTTCGGGCCCGCAGGATACCCATCAGGTCGCCCTTGACCAGCGTCAACTGGGCGCTGTTCATGGCAACATCGGTGCCGGTTCCCATGGCGATCCCGACATCAGCCCGGGCCAGCGCGGGGGCATCGTTGATCCCATCTCCTGCCATGGCAACCCGGCGCTTATCGCCCTGCAGGAGCGCCACCAGTTGCTCCTTGTCCTCGGGTTTCACTTCTCCGTGGACTTCCTCAATGCCGAGTTGTTTCGCGACCGCACGTGCCGTAGTCAGGCCGTCGCCGGTGGCCATGATGACCTTCACATCTTCTGCCTGTAGCCGGGTTACCGCCTCCTTGGAGGTGGGTTTGACCGGATCGGACACCGCCAGCAGGCCAGCGAGCACACCATCGACGGCCAGGTACATGATGCTCATGCCTTCCAGACGCAGCTGCTCGGCGCGGTCTCGCAACGGACTGGTGTCGAGGCCAGCCTCTTCCATCAAGGTCGTGTTGCCAAGCTGCAGCCGTTTGCCGTCCACCTGGCCACGTACACCGATCCCAGAGCCCGACTCAAACGCCTCTGGCTTGGACAAGCTGTGTCCATGCGCTCGCGCATGATCGACAATCGCATGTGCCAGCGGGTGCTCGCTGCCTTGGTCCAGGCTGGCGGCAAGGCGCAAGACTTCGGGTGGCATGAACTGCCCGGTACCGACCACGCTATGAAATACTGGCCGGCCTTCGGTGAGGGTCCCGGTCTTGTCGACGATTAGCGTGTCGATCTTGCAGAGGTTCTCGATAGCACTGGCGTCTCGGAAGAGCACGCCACTGCTGGCAGCCTTCCCGGTAGCGACCATGATCGACATGGGAGTGGCTAGGCCGAGCGCGCAGGGGCAGGCAATGATCAAAACCGCTACCGCATTAATAAGGCCGAAGACCCAGCCAGGCTCCGGTCCGAAAAGCCCCCAGCCGAAGAGGGTGACCAGCGCGACCAGAATCACCCCCATGACGAAATAGCCGGCCACGGTGTCCGCCATCCGCTGCATCGGGGCTTTCGAGCGCTGAGCCCGCGCGACCATCTGCACGATTTGCGAGAGCACTGTCTCGGCGCCGACCTTCTGCGCCGCCATCACAAGGCTGCCGTGGGTATTCAGCGTGGCACCGATGAGTGCATCCCCAGCTTTCTTCATCACTGGCACGGGCTCGCCTGTCAGCATGGATTCATCGATAGCACTTTCGCCCTCCAGGACCACCCCGTCGACCGGCACCTTCTCGCCAGGGCGAACGCGCAGGTGGTCGCCCGTATGCACGTGGGTGAGCGGAATATCTTCCTCCTGACCATCGGTCCCGATGCGACGGGCCGTCTTGGGGGCAAGGCCCAGGAGCGACTTGATGGCGGCGGAGGTTTGTGAGCGCGCCTTGAGCTCGAGCATTTGGCCGAGCAACGTTAATGAGATGATGACTGCAGCCGCTTCGAAGTAGACGCCGATGCGGCCATCCTGCATGAAAGTCGTCGGGAAAACCTGCGGGAACACTGTGGCCGCAACGCTGTATAGGTACGCCGCAGCCGTTCCCAAACCTATCAGGGTCCACATATTCGGGCTGCGATTACGAATCGATGCGACCCCACGCACGAAAAACGGCCAGCCCGCCCATAGTGTCACGGGAGTGGCCAGAATCAACTCCACCCAATTCTGTGTGGCCCCATGCAGCAATTGGAGTTGGTGGGCAGTCATGGCCAACACGGTCACGATGACCGTCAGGGGCAAGGTCCACCAGAAGCGGCGGGAGAAGTCCTTGAGTTCCGGGTTCTCGTCTTCCTCAAGCTCCGGTATTACCGGCTCTAGGGCCATGCCACAGATTGGGCAACTGCCCGGCCCACGCTGGCGGATTTGGGGATGCATCGGGCAAGTGTATTCGGCGTCCGCCGCGTTGCTTGGCTGCGGGGCAGCCGAGTGGAGATGGCCCGCGTGTTCTTGGTCCTGGGGGGGGCTAAGATAATGCACAGGCGCTGCGCGGAATTTCGTCAGGCACTTTTCACTGCAGAAGCGGTATGTCTTTCCCTCGTATAGCTCGAAGTAGCGACTATCCGGTGGCACCGTCATACCGCATACCAAATCGCGCTGACTACCATCCGGTTGCTCATGCGGGTGCGAGTGGTCATGGTCATGCTGGCACGATTCGGTGTGCATGAAGTAGTTCCCTTTGTTGTCCGGTTTGGACGAGTTTTCACCCTTCTGGTGAGAATACCCGCCATGGTTGTGCCCGAAGAGTTGCGTCAGCGGACAGAGCAACAAAATTAAATAACTGTAGTGCCTGTGACAGGTGGCCATAGTGCACGAGCCACATAAAACAGGCCAAATATGGCCAGCATGATCAGTGCAATACCGCCTTTAGTCCGCCAAAAAGGTATTGCCAGATCTGTACCATGGCGATGGGCTCCGTCATGATCAACTCCCAAGCTGGGTGGGAAATATCGGCCGCTGCCGTATTGTCCAGCCTAGACAACATCTCCTTGAACAGCTGTGACGCCAATCAATGCTCCTGTAAGCGTGTCGATTATTGTTGTGGTGTAGCGTCATGGCATAGATCATTTCTGGAGGTAGCTGATCCTGCTGCTGCACCAGTGGTTGCCCTTCGATACTGCGCTGGCTGCCTTGTACCCCGGCGAGGGAGTGCCAAAGCCGCTGGAGGAGTACGACGCCGGCTCCCGGTAGGGAACGCCGTCCATGCTTTCCTGCCTGGACGGCCTAAATCACGCCCTGAGGAAGTCAGTCAACCCAAATTGAGGGTCTTGAGAAGCGGTGAGCCGCGCTTCCTCAGCGCATTCAAGTAGGTGGTTTCATCGTAAGGCGTCCTGGTTTGCCAGCACCTGTACAAAATCCGAATCCACTTGAACGCAAGTGCGCGTACAGCAGCCTGGTAACTGCTTCCTTTGGCACGCTGCTGCCGGTAATAGGCTCCAGCCCAGAAGGACTTGTTGATGGTCTGACCTGCCCACTCAACGAAGGTTTGGCGAAGAAACGTTGGACACTGCCATCGCCAGTGCACCCAGCTTTTCTTTCCACTGCGCTCTGTGACCGGGGCTATACCGGAATACTTTTGTAGCTCGTCTGCGCCATGGAAGCGTTCACGTTGTTCTCCAAAAGCTGCAAGTAGGCGTGGTGCTAGATGCTGGCCTGCGCCTGGCAAGCTTTGAAACAACGCGTAGTCAGGTAGCGCAGAAGCTACCCGCTCAATTTCCGTATCGAACCGATCAATCACCATCAGAACGGTACGCAGTTGCTCAACCAGCGCGAGGACATGCAAACGGCATGGCTCAATGATACCGGCATCATCGGTGAGCGCAGAGGCTGCACGGATCGATGCCACACGCGTCTGTATCAATGCGGCTCGGCGTCCGTTGTGTGAGTAAAAGAACGCCTCAAGCGTGGTTTTGCGTGCCCGTTTGGCTGACAGAAGTGTCGGCCAGCGAGCTAGGAAATCGCAGAATAACAGAGTGTCTCGCTGCTCAAACCATTCCAGTGCTTGCGGGTAATACTGCTTAAGGGTGCTACACAGTCGGTTGGTGAAGCGCGTTTTGTCGTTGATCAAATCTCGGCGCTGTTCAATCAGGCTCAGTAGCGATCTCATTGCCACGCTCTGTGGCTTGAGTGCGGTGAACTGCTCCGGGTGGCGAAGCAGCATATCGAGTGCCAACTCTGCATCGGAGGGATCGTCCTTGGCACGACTAGGTTTGAATGCCAAACGATACCTGGCAAGCGTCGACGGATTGATGGGGAAAAGCACAAGAAAGTCGTACTTCAGCAAGGCTGAGACAATCGGTCCTTTAGCTAGCTCGACAGCCACTGCGATGGGCCCACCTGAATCGCCCCTGGTTTCGTAGACACCTCCAAGCCTCATAATGAGGCCCAAATAGGAGGTGCCATGAGTCGTCAGCGTTACCCTGAAGAATTCAAGATCGAAGCGGTCAAGCAAGTGACCGAGAAAGGCAAGCCTGTCGCTGAGGTTGCCCAGCGCCTGGGCATGTCCGTGCACAGCCTTTACGCCTGGATCAAGGTCTACAGCAAGCCCCAAGAGCAGCGTCAGCAAGACAATGATCAGCAGGCCGAACTGCGCAAGCTGCGCGCTGAACTCAAGCGCGTGACGGAAGAGCGAGACATCTTAAAGAAGGCCGCCGCGTACTTTGCCAAGGAGTGCGGCTGAAGTACGCCTTCATCAAGAAGCACTCGACGGATTACCCGGTGCGGCGCCTTTGCCAAACCCTCAAGGTGCATCCCAGCGGCTACTACGCTTGGTTGGCGGAGCCTCAATCTGCCCGAGCAAAAGAAGATCATCGTCTGCTTGGTTTGATCAAACATGCTTGGCTCGAAAGCGGAGGTGTGTACGGCTATCGCAAAATTCATGGTGACCTGCGTGAGCTGGGAGAGACATGCGGGCGAAATCGAGTCGGTCGTTTGATGCAAGCAGAGGGGTTGCGTTCGCAAACGGGTTATCGCCGTCGTCCTGGGTTTTATGGCGGAAAACCAACCGTGGCCTCGCCCAACCACCTTGCCCGGCAGTTCAAGGTCAGCGAGCCGAACAAGGTCTGGGTGACAGATATCACTTACATCCGCACCTATGAAGGATGGCTTTATCTGGCGGTAGTGCTGGATCTCTTCTCACGCCAAGTAATTGGTTGGTCAATGAAGCCAAGGATGTGCAGCGACCTTGCTATCGACGCGATGCTGATGGCCGTTTGGCGACGCAAGCCACAGCAGCAAGTGATGATTCACTCAGACCAAGGCAGTCAGTTCAGTAGCTCAGATTGGCAAAGCTTCCTTAAGGCCAACAATGTGGTCAGCAGCATGAGCCGACGGGGAAACTGCCACGACAATGCCGTAGCCGAGAGCTTTTTCCAGCTTTTGAAGCGGGAACGGGTTCGACGAAAGACCTACGCGACACGTGACGAAGCCCGGAGTGATATTTTCGATTACATCGAGATGTTCTATAACCCAAAACGTCGACACAGCAGTGCTATGCAGCTGTCTCCAGTAGAGTATGAGAAACGCTATTTCCTGAGCTTGGAGAGTGTCTAGGAAACCAGGGGCGATTCAAGAATTCATTACCGACACACTCAAAATTATCCGAGCATTGGTCTCTAAGGAAATCCTGAAAAAGACTTCCTGATTTGGCAAAATCCCCGGACACCAATCGCCGAGCTTTTCGATGATGAAACAAATGACCTTCGCCGATGCCGAGTACGCCGGTAAGCGCAAGCAGACCCGCAAGGAGCTGTTCCTGATAGAGATGGATCGGGTCGTACCCTGGGAGGGTTTGATTGCTCTGATCAAACCTCATTACCCAAAGGGCGAAGGGGGCCGTCCAGCCTATCCGCTGATGGCGATGCTGCGGATTCATCTAATGCAGAACTGGTTCGGTTACAGCGATCCGGCGATGGAAGAGGCGCTGTACGAGACGACGATCCTGCGCCAGTTTTCCGGTCTGAGCCTGGAGCGAATCCCGGATGAAACCACCATCCTCAACTTCCGTCGCCTGCTGGAAAAGCATGAGTTGGCCACCGGTATTCTCGGCGTGATCAATGGCTATTTGGGCGACCGTGGCTTGTCACTGCGACAAGGCACCATCGTCGATGCCACTCTGATTCATGCGCCCAGTTCGACCAAGAACAAGGACGGCAAACGCGACCCGGAAATGCATCAGACCAAGAAGGGCAACCAGTATTACTTCGGTGCCAAAGCTCACATTGGTGTCGACGATGAGTCCGGGCTTGTGCACAGCGTGGTGGTCACTGCGGCCAACGTCGCGGACGTAACCCAAGTCGACAAACTGCTGCACGGTGGTGAGAACGTGGTCTGCGCTGATGCGGGCTATACCGGTGTAGAGAAGCGTGAAGAGCATGAGGGGCGCCAAGTCATCTGGCAGATTGCAGCCCGGCGCAGCACTTACAAAAAGCACGGTAACCGCAGCGCGTTATACAAAGCGATACGTAAGATCGAAAGAGCCAAGGCCCAGGTTCGCTCCAAGGTTGAGCATCCATTTCGGGTGATCAAGCGCCAGTTTGGTTATACGAAAGTGCGCTTCCGAGGCTTGGTGAAAAACACTGCTCAGATGGTGACGCTGTTCGCCCTGTCGAACATTTGGATGGCGCGTCGACATTTGCTCTCCAATGCAGGAGAGGTGCGTCCGTGAAGAGTGAAGTGACTGCTGCGAGGTGCTTGCAGCGGCAAAAAAGGCTGAAATAGACGGCAGGTTTGACCGGGATTTGAGCGGCTACCGTTTTTTGAAAGTGTCGATGGCGAAGTAGCCGGAAAACAGGGGCTACTTCAGACCATCCCTAACGGGATCACAATTACTCGAGCTATTGAGTGGTTTCGCAATGAACCACTTTCCAGCTTTAACTCTCGCACCGCTGAAATGGTCATCAGTGAAGGTAAGACAGATCAACTGCTACAGTTTCTAGAGTCTTGGCAGGCAGGGAGCCAAGGATGAGCAAACCACGAATATCTCCAGAAACAGGATACCAACAACCGGTTTATCACGCTTGCTACTCGAGGGTGATCAAAGCCATTGATGCACGGTACGACATCCGTGGCTATCTGCTGGCAGAGCTGGTGAAGTTATGCCTAAAGAACCGAGCGAAAGTCCCCTTGGCCAAACGTGCTTATTACCTACGCTACGTCCAGCCTGAGGCCCTAACGTATCTGGAGCTTATCGCCACCCGCTTGTTGTTCGGCCCTGGCGGACGATTTTCGCCTCACGAGTATCACTACAGAACCAACGGCGATTCAGACCGCTTTGGAAAGAAGGGTACACGGCGTAACTAGAGATGTGCATCGTCAGGGATGACTGAAAAGTTCACGTCGCTATCGGACATTCCCATCTGGCGCCTACAAAATTCGGGACCTTAGGGAGTGCTTTACCCACACGCGCCGGCTGCAATTGATGCCCCTTTCGCCGCGGTATGGGTAGATTGCAACAGGGGTATATCACAGGACGGCGGTTACCCCAATCCGCCATCTGAACTAGACAGCTGGTGTGCTCTTTAAAGTATGACCATCTTGCCACTCCAAGCCTATAATCCTCTTGTATAAACACCCCTAACGCAACACCTGGGATTTGATAAGCATTCCAGCAAGAATCTATCGGCGCGGGACTGGGTTCATACCATGCGCACTCCTGCCAAAACTCTTCGAAGACTTCATAAGAAAGGGCAACCAGCTCAATTAAGTCCGTTAATTGACTATAGCTAACTTGTGTTCCTGCTAACTCTCCTCGCTTCACTACCTGGGATTTAAAGCCCTCAAAGGTTTTATATATAAATACATCTATAATACCTGCCTGGTATAATTTAGATATCCTCTCCTTTGTCACATGTAATGCGGATTCCACGCCATTCGGACACTCAGCCCACGCTGATCCGGACACCTGTTCCACGATCATTCGGACAGGCAGTCGGAGCGCAGCGACGCAGGGGTTGCATTGTTAGTCTGAGGCGCCCGGCGCCGTCAATTTCTTCACCCGCTTTCTCATCGACTCGCCCTTGAGGTTGATCCGGTAGGCGTTGTGCACCAGGCGGTCGAGGATGGCATCGGCCAGGGTTGGATCGCCGATCAGTTCGTGCCAGTTGTCCACGGGCATTTGGCTGGTCACGAGGGTCGAGCGCTGGCCGTAGCGGTCGTCCAGTAGCTCCAGCATGTCGCGGCGCTGTTCGGCGGTGAACGGGGCCAGGCCCCAGTCATCAAGGATCAGCAGGTCGGTCTTGGCATAGCCGCTCATCAGCTTGGCGAAGCGCCCGTCGCCATGGGCTAGGCCCAACTCTTCCAACAGGCGCGGCAAGCGCAGGTAACGCACGCTGTAACCCTCTCGGCAGGCCTGGTGTGCCAGGGCGCAGGCCAGCCAGGTTTTACCCACGCCGGTGGGCCCGTTGATGATCAGGTTGAGTCCGTCGCGTAACCACTGACCGCTGCTCAGCTGGAGGATCAGCGCCTTGTCGAGTCCGCGCGGGCTGCGGTAGTCGATGTCTTCGAGGCAGGCGTTGTGCTTGAGCCGGGCCTGACGCAGGCGGCTGCTGAGGCGCTTGTCGTCGCGTTCGGTCAGTTCGCGGTCGACCAGCAGGCCGAGGCGTTCCACGAAGCTCAGGCTGTCGATGTCGGGGGTTTTCAGTTGCTCGGCGAGTGCCTTGAGCATGCCGGTCAGGCGCAGGGTCTGGAGCTTGTCCAGGGTCGGATGGGGCAGCATGGTGGGATTCCTTGTGTTCAGTGGTAGTAGCCGGGGCCGCGCAGATTGGCGTGGTCGTCCGGCAGCAGGGGCAGGTTGGCTTGAGCCAACGGCAGGCTTTCCAAACCCTGGCGCAGGATCGATTCGAGGCTCTTGTAGCTGCACGCACCGAGGCTGAGGGCGCGACGGCAGGCCAACTCCAAGCGCACTTCGCCATGGGTCTTGCCCAGGCGCAGGATGCCCAGGCAGGCCCGGTAGCCTTGGGTTGGGTGGATGCGCCGTTCGAGGATGTGGCTGATCACGCCGGCCGTGTTCGGCCCGGTCTGCTCAGCCCAGCGGATCAGCCGTTGTGGCGTCCACTCGGCGTGCTCGCGATGGCTCTTGGGCATGTGCTCGGCCTGTGTGCTGTGCCGGCCCTTGTGCGGTGAGCGAAGATGGCTGGCCACCCGCTGATTGGCGTGGAAGCACTCCACCGTGCGCGCTGTCAGGCGTACTTCCAGTTGTTTCTTCACCAGTTGGTACGGCACCGAGTAGTAGTGCCCATCAACCTCGACGTGGTAGTCGATGTGCACACGCGCCTTCTTCCACTCGGCATACACGTAGGGTTGCTCCGGCAGCGGCCGCAGCACCGGACGATCCAGGGCTTCGAAGGCCGAGTGCCGGGAGCCCGGCAGCTTGCGAAACGGTCGTCGGTTGAGGCGCTCCAGCAATAAGGCGATGGCGCTGTTGAGTTCGTTCAAGGAGAAGAACTGGCGGTTCCTCAGCGCGGCGAGGATCCAGCGCTCGACCACCTGCACGCCGACCTCGGCCTTAGCCTTGTCGCGCGGCTTACGCGCCCGCGCCGGCACCACCGCCACGCCATAGTGCTCGGCCAGATCGCGGTAGCTCGGGTTGATGTCCGGCTCGTAGCGATGGCTCTTACTCACCGCGCTGCGCAGGTTGTCCGGCACCACGATCTCCGGCACGCCCCCGAGGAAGGCGAAGCAGCGGGTATGCGAGCCCAGCCAGTCCGGCAGCTGCTGCGACCAGGTGGCTTCGGCGAAGGTGTAGCTGGAGGCGCCGAGCACCGCGACGAACACCTGCGCCTGGCGGATCTCGCCGCTGTGCCGGTCGATCACCGGCACCGTCTGCCCGGCGTAGTCGACGAACAACTTCTCGCCGACGCGATGTTCCTGGCGCATCACCACGTCCAGCTTGCCCTGCCAGGCCCGGTAGTGCTCGCAGAACCAGCTGTACTGAAAACCCTGCGGCTGGCTCAGGCGATACTCCTGCCAGAGCAGCGCCAGGGTCACGCCGGGGCGACGCAGCTCGGCGTGCACCCAAGACCAATCAGGCAGTGGCCGCTGCTCACTGGGCACCGCAGGGGCCAGTGGGAACAGTTGCTGTTCCAGTTCGGAATCGGACAACGAGCAGGGCCAGGCTAGACCGCTGGCGGCAAAGCGACAGAGGTAATCACCGGCACTGCTGTGGCCTATGCCCAGACTGCGGGAGATCTTACGGACAGACAGCCCGCAATCGAACTTGAGGCGCAACACCTCACGGATTTTACGCATGGACAAACGCTCCACGACGACCTCTCTGCTTCGAAAAAGAGGTCGATGGTAGTGAATAAATCCTGCGTAGCTGCCTGCCTGGAAAGTGTCCGGATGGCCGTGGAATCGGTGTCCGGATGCTCGTGGAATGAGTGTCCGGATCAGCGTGGAATCACTGTCCGGATGTGCGTGGAATGGGTGTCCGAGTCAGCGTGGAATCCGCAACATGTAATGCTACTTCGCCTGAGATATGATGGGGGACGGAGCACAACTCTCGGTAAAAATGCGCTAGTCTGAGAGCGATAGGGTCACGGTTTACTACAGGCTCTGCATCGCCTAGATGCCTCCCAGAGCACCCGCTCCACATAACGTGAACAGCATGGCCTCTGCGTGCAAAGGGCTTACCGCAAAATTGACAGTACGAAAGCAAACCCACGTTATGCTTGGCACAAACCGTTACCTTATGGTGAATACGCCTCCAATAAGAGTAGCCAAATTCTTGTATATCTTCTCTAACGCATAGCGGGCAATACGAGCGACACTCAATAAGGTCATCATAACCAAAGATGCTACTGACATACTCCGATTCAGAGTAGGTGTGATTGAACCTTGACTTAAATACTCTAAGCCAAGGAGCGTGAGTGTGGTTATGTAGTAATTTATTGAAACCGTAACATCCAGCCCAGCCGAGCGATTTAGCTATTAAAGCTACAATATCGCTACCCCAGCTGCAATTATTCCATTTATCCAAACTCTCTACGAAAGAGCTTTTGGGGTCAATGAATTTATTACGTTCCACGTACGAGCGAAGGGATTCATCTCTCTGAAGTTTAAGCAGCATGATGCGGTTCTTCGGTTCAGGCCCTGCGAACGCTGCCAGGAACGAGAAGCTGCAGAAGGTGGGAGGGAAGGCCTCCCAGAGCTCCTGCGACAGTTTTTATTCTCTCGCGACAGTTTTTATTCTCTAAATCCAGCGCAAAGCGCCCCTGGCTTCTGGCTTACTCGACCGTAACCGACTTGGCCAGGTTACGCGGCTGGTCCACGTCGGTGCCCTTGAGCACGGCCACGTAGTAAGACAGCAGCTGCAGCGGGATGGTATACAGGATCGGCGCCAGGGCGTCGGCGATGTGCGGCACCTTGATCACGTGGGTACCTTCGCCATTTGTCATGCCGGCCTGCTCGTCGGCAAACACTACCAGCTCGCCACCACGGGCGCGTACTTCCTGCAGGTTGGACTTCAGCTTCTCCAGCAGTTCGTTGTTCGGCGCAACGGTTACCACTGGCATGTCGTTGTCCACCAGAGCCAGCGGGCCGTGCTTCAGCTCGCCTGCCGGGTAGGCTTCGGCGTGGATGTAGGAGATTTCCTTGAGCTTGAGCGCACCTTCCATCGCCACCGGGTACTGCGCACCACGACCGAGGAACAGGGTGTGGTGCTTGTCGGCGAACAGCTCGGCGATTTTCTCGACGGTGGCGTCCATGGCCAGGGCTTCGCCCAGGCGGGCCGGCAGGCGGCGCAGTTCTTCGACCAGCTCGGCTTCAACGCCGGCTTCCAGGGTACCGCGCACCTGGCCCAGGGCCAAGGTCAGCAGCATCAGCGAAACCAGTTGGGTGGTGAAGGCTTTGGTCGAGGCTACGCCGATTTCCGGGCCGGCCAGGGTCAACAGGGTCAGGTCCGACTCACGCACCAGCGAGCTGATACCGACGTTGCAGATCGCCAGGCTGCCGAGGAAGCCCAGCTCCTTGGCGTTGCGCAGTGCGGCCAGGGTGTCGGCGGTTTCGCCAGACTGCGAGATGGAGACGAACAGAGTGTCCGGCTGCACCACCACCTTGCGGTAACGGAACTCGCTGGCTACTTCGACCTGGCACGGGATCCCGGCCAGACTTTCCAGCCAGTAACGGGCGACCATGCCGGCGTGGTAGCTGGTACCACAGGCAACGATCTGCACGTTGCGCACCTTGGCGAACAGTTCCGCAGCCTGCGGACCGAAGGCCTGGACCATCACATTGTCTTTGCCCAGGCGGCCTTCCAGGGTGCGCTGCACCACGCTTGGCTGCTCGTGAATTTCCTTGAGCATGAAGTGGCGGTAGGTACCTTTGTCGGCAGCTTCGGCACCTTCGTGGTACTGCACGGTTTCGCGCTGAACCTTGTGGCCATCCTGGTCCCAGATGGAGACCTGGTCACGGCGGATTTCGGCGATGTCGCCTTCTTCCAGGTACATGAAGCGGTCGGTGACCTGGCGCAGGGCCAGCTGGTCGGACGCCAGGAAGTTCTCGCCCAGGCCCAGGCCGATGACCAGCGGGCTGCCACTACGTGCGGCTACCAGGCGGTCAGGCTGCTTGGCGCTGATCAGCGCCAGGCCATAAGCGCCATGCAGGCGCTTCACCGCAGCCTTCAAGGCATCGGTCAGGTCCGGAATGCTCTTCAAGGTGTGGTGGATCAGGTGGACGATGACTTCGGTATCGGTCTGCGAAGTGAAGACATAGCCAAGGCCCTTCAGCTCTTCGCGCAGTTCTTCGTGGTTCTCGATGATGCCGTTGTGCACCACGGCCACTTCATTGCCCGAGAAGTGCGGGTGGGCGTTGCCCTCGGTCGGCGCACCGTGGGTGGCCCAGCGAGTGTGGGCGATACCCAGCTGGCCGGCCAGTGGCTCGGCAGCAACAGCGGCTTCCAGTTCACTGACCTTGCCGATACGGCGACGGCGCTGCAGTTCACCGTTCTGGGTGAGGACGGCCAGGCCGGCGCTGTCGTACCCGCGGTACTCAAGACGCTTGAGGCCTTCGATCAGGATGGCTGTGATGTTGCGCTCGGCGACGGCACCAACGATTCCACACATGGTTTATTGCTCCTGGCTGATCGCGGCGCAGATCAGGTTGATGCCGCGGGCTTGAATTTGTTCGCGTGCCGCTGCGGGCAGGCGTTCGTCAGTAATAAGGGTGTGCACGCTGCCCCAGGGCAGCTCGAGGTTGGGGATCTTGCGCCCTACCTTGTCCGATTCGACCATCACGATCACTTCACGGGCGACTTCGGCCATGACCCGGCTTAGGCCGAGAAGTTCGTTGAAGGTGGTGGTGCCGCGGCCGAGGTCGATACCGTCGGCGCCTATGAACAGTTGGTCGAAATCGTAGGAGCGCAGCACCTGCTCAGCCACCTGGCCCTGGAACGACTCGGAATGCGGGTCCCAGGTGCCACCGGTCATCAGCAGCACCGGCTCGTGTTCAAGGTCGCAGATGGCGCGGGCCACGTTCATCGAATTGGTCATCACCACCAGGCCAGGATGGCGGCCCAGTTCAGGGATCATGGCTGCCGTGGTGCTGCCGCTGTCGATAATGATCCGCGCATGTTCGCGGATACGCGCCACAGCAGCGCGGGCGATGGCCTTTTTATAGGAAGACACCGGCTGGGTAGGTTCACCGAGCAGCTCTTGAGGCACCGGGACCGCGCCACCATAACGTCGTAGCAACAGGCCATTGGTTTCCAGGGCAGCGAGGTCCTTGCGGATGGTGACCTCCGAGGTAGCGAAACGCTTGGCCAACGCGTCCACACTCACCTCGCCCTGCTCGCTGAGCAACGCCAGGATGTTGTGCCGCCGCTGCGGGGTATTTCGTTTCGACATGAGCGCTTAAGTTTCGATTCGAAAGATAATGATGGCAATCAAAACCTAAGATGAGCGATTCGTCAAGTCGTCACTGCCCTGTGGATAGATTCTCCCGGCACTCGCCATGCCCTTGTGGGAGCGGCCTTGTGTCGCGAAAGGGCCGCAAAGCGGTCCCAATGATTTCAAAGGTAACGCGAATATTGCCGGGCCTGCTTCGCAGCCCTTTCGCGACACAAGGCCGCTCCCACAAGTAACACCAAACGACCAAGAAAAAAGCCGACTTATTCACATAAGTCGGCTTTCGATCGAAACAGCTGTGTATAACTCAGCTCTTCTTGATCTTCTCCGGACGCTTCCAACCCGAGATGTTGCGCTGACGTGCACGAGCCACCGCCAGGTCGCCTGCCTCCACGGTCTGGGTGATGGTCGAGCCGGCAGCAGTGGTCGCACCAGCCTTGATTTCTACAGGCGCTACCAACGAGTTGTTCGAGCCGATGAACACGTCCTCGCCCATTACGGTCTTGAACTTGTTGGCGCCATCGTAGTTGCAAGTGATGGTGCCGGCGCCGATGTTGGTGCGTGCACCGATTTCGGCATCGCCCAGGTAGGTCAGGTGACCTGCCTTGGCGCCTTCACCGAGGTGGGCGTTTTTCAGTTCGACGAAGTTACCCACATGGGCCTTGGCGTCCAGCACGCTACCCGGGCGCAGGCGGGCGAACGGGCCGGCATCGCTGCCCTCGCCCATCACGGTACCTTCGAGGTGGCTGTTGGCCTTGACCACTGCACCTTTGCGCAGGGTGGTGTTCTTGATCACACAGTTCGGGCCGATCTGCACATCGTCCTCGATGACCACCTTGCCTTCGAGAATCACGTTGATATCGATCAGCACGTCACGGCCAACGGTCACTTCACCGCGGACATCGAAGCGCGCCGGGTCGCGCAGGGTCACACCCTGGGCCATCAGGCGACGACCTTCGCGCAACTGGTAGTGGCGCTCCAGTTCGGACAGCTGGCGACGGTCGTTGGCGCCCTGCACTTCCATCGGGTCGTGCGGCTGTTCAGTAGCCACCATCAGGCCATCGGCCACAGCCATGGCGATGACGTCGGTCAGGTAATACTCGCCCTGAGCGTTGTTGTTCGACAGGCGGCCCATCCAGTCGGCCAGGCGCGCGGCTGGCAGGGCCAGAATACCGGTGTTGCCTTCCTTGATTGCTTTCTGCTCATCGTTGGCGTCCTTGTGCTCAACGATGGCGGTCACCTTGCCCTGCTCGTCACGCACGATGCGGCCATAGCCGGTCGGGTCGTCGAGGGTCACCGTGAGCAGGCCCAGCTGCTGCTCGTTGGCCTTCGCCAGCAGACGCTGCAGGGTTTCCACTTCAATCAACGGCACATCACCGTACAGCACCAGCACGGTTTCGGCGGTCAAGGCCGGCAATGCCTGGGCAACCGCATGGCCGGTACCCAGCTGCTTGTCCTGCATGACGAAGTTCAGGTCGTCGGCGGCCAGGCGCTCGCGAACCAGCTCGGCACCATGGCCAATGACCACATGAATACCTTGCGGCTGCAGCTGGCGCGCGCTGTGGATAACATGGCCGAGCATGGAGTTGCCGGCAACCGGGTGCAGCACCTTGGGCAGCGCCGAGCGCATGCGGGTGCCTTGGCCGGCGGCGAGAATAACGATATCGAGTGACATTACTGGCTACCAATCCTGGGTGGTCAGTGAAATGACCGGGGGGGAGAAATCAGAAAAGAAAAAGGGTAGCCGAGGCTACCCTTTTACTCAATCGCAACAGAAGTTATCAGCCGAGGGCCGATTACTTGCCTCTGCGCATTTGCTGGACGGTACGCAGCTGAGCTGCGGCCTCGGCCAGACGTGCGGCGGCGGCGCCGTAGTCGAAGTCCGCGCCTTTCAGATTCAGGGCGTTCTCGGCAGCCTTGAGGGCTTCCTGAGCCTGAGCTTCATCCAGGTCTGCAGCACGTTGCACGGTATCGGCAAGCACCTTGACCATGTTCGGCTGAACCTCGAGGAAACCACCAGAGATGTAGAACACCTCTTGGGCGCCACCCTGCTTGGTCAGCGTGATCGGACCAGGCTTGAGATTGGTGATCAGCGGCGCGTGACCCGGAGCGATACCAAGATCACCTAGGTTACCGTGCGCAACTACCATCTCGACCAGGCCGGAGAAGATCTCTCCTTCCGCGCTGACGATATCGCAATGGACTGTCATAGCCATCTGCTTGCCTCAACCTGATAGCGCCCCTTGCGGGGCGCAGGAATTACAGTTTCTTGGCTTTCTCGATCGCTTCGTCGATGCTGCCGACCATGTAGAACGCTTGTTCTGGCAGGTGGTCGTAGTCACCTTTGAGGATGCCGCTGAAGCCAGCGATGGTGTCTTTCAGGGAAACGTACTTGCCTGGCGAACCGGTGAAGACTTCGGCCACGAAGAACGGCTGCGACAGGAAGCGCTGGATCTTACGAGCGCGGGCTACCAGTTGCTTGTCCGCTTCGGACAGTTCGTCCATACCCAGGATCGCGATGATGTCTTTCAGCTCTTTGTAGCGCTGCAGAACATACTGAACGCCACGAGCGGTCTCGTAGTGCTCGTTGCCGATCACGTTCGGGTCCAGCTGGCGCGAAGTCGAGTCCAGTGGGTCGACCGCTGGGTAGATACCCAGGGAGGCGATGTCACGGGACAGAACGACGGTGGCGTCCAAGTGGGCGAAGGTGGTCGCTGGCGACGGGTCGGTCAAGTCGTCCGCAGGTACGTATACGGCCTGAACGGAGGTGATCGAACCTTCCTTGGTGGAGGTGATACGCTCTTGCAGAACGCCCATCTCTTCAGCCAGGGTCGGCTGGTAACCTACTGCCGAAGGCATACGGCCCAGCAGTGCGGATACTTCGGTACCGGCCAGGGTGTAACGATAGATGTTGTCGACGAACAGCAGAACGTCGTTGCCTTCGTCACGGAACTTCTCAGCCATGGTCAGGCCGGTCAGCGCTACGCGCAGACGGTTTCCTGGTGGCTCGTTCATCTGGCCGTAGACCAGCGCTACCTTGTCGAGAACGTTGGAGTCCTTCATCTCGTGGTAGAAGTCGTTACCCTCACGAGTACGCTCACCCACACCAGCGAACACGGAGTAACCGCTGTGTTCCATGGCGATGTTACGGATCAGTTCCATCATGTTTACGGTCTTGCCGACACCGGCACCACCGAACAGACCAACCTTACCACCCTTGGCGAACGGGCAAACCAGGTCGATAACCTTGATGCCGGTTTCCAGCAGGTCGTTGCCGCCTGCCTGGTCAGCGAACGAAGGCGCTGGCTGGTGGATACCGCGACGCTCTTCTTCGCCGATCGGGCCGGCCTCGTCGATCGGGTTGCCCAGTACGTCCATGATACGGCCCAGGGTGGCCTTACCAACAGGAACGGAAATGGCAGCGCCGGAGTCAACGACTTCCAGACCGCGCTTCAGGCCTTCGGTCGAGCCCATCGCAATGGTACGAACCACGCCGTCGCCCAGCTGCTGCTGAACTTCCAGGGTGGTTTCCGCGCCTTGTACTTTCAGCGCGTTGTAAACACTCGGCACGACGTCACGTGGGAATTCCACGTCGATGACGGCGCCGATGATTTGAACGATACGTCCGCTACTCATAGCTGGATCCTCTGAATATTTGAACCGTTAAACCGCGGCAGCGCCGCCGACGATTTCCGAGATCTCCTGGGTGATCGCAGCCTGACGCGCCTTGTTGTAGATCAACTGAAGCTCTTTGATCAAATCACCGGCGTTGTCTGTGGCGTTCTTCATGGCGATCATCCGGGCCGCTTGTTCAGCAGCGTTGTTCTCGACCACCGCCTGGTACACCTGCGACTCCACGTAACGCACCATCAAGCCGTCCAGCAGCTCTTTTGCGTCGGGTTCGTACAGGTAGTCCCAGTGATGCTTGAGATCCTGATCCGGGGTTGCCACCAACGGTACCAATTGCTCGACCGTTGGCTTCTGGGTCATGGTGTTGATGAACTTGTTCGAAACCACCGAGAGGCGATCGATACGGCCGTCCAGGTAGGCGTCCAGCATCACTTTGACGGAGCCGATCAGATCGTTGATCGATGGCTCTTCGCCCAAGTGGCTGATCGCGGCTACGACGTTGCCGCCAAAGATGCGGAAGAAAGTCGCACCCTTGCTGCCGATCACGCACAGGTCGATTTCCACGCCCTGTTCGCGGTTTTCGTTCATGTCCTTGACCAGGGCCTTGAACAGGTTGGTGTTCAAGCCACCGCACAGACCACGGTCACTGCTCACCACGATATAACCGGCGCGCTTTACAGGGCGCTCAATCATGAACGGGTGGCGGTATTCCGGGTTGGCGTTGGCCAGATGACCGATCACCTGGCGGATACGCTCCGCGTAAGGACGGCTAGCAGCCATGCGCATTTGTGCCTTGCGCATCTTGCTGACCGCCACTTTCTCCATGGCGCTGGTAATTTTTTGCGTGCTTTTGATGCTCGCAATCTTACTGCGAATCTCTTTTGCGCCTGCCATGTATCACCTATCAGGTTAGCAAGCGGGGGCCTGAGCCCCCGCTGCGGCTTACCAGGTCTGGGTGGCCTTGAACTTCTCGATACCGGCTTTCAGGCCTGCGTCGATTTCGTCGTTGAAGTCACCCTTCACGTTGATCTTCGCCATCAGTTCAGCGTGATCACGGTTGAAGAAGGCGATCAGTGCTTGCTCGAAGCTACCGATCTTGGAGACTTCTACGTCAGTCAGGAAGCCACGCTCAGCGGCGTACAGCGACAGGGCCATGTCCGCGATGGACATCGGCGCGTACTGCTTCTGCTTCATCAGCTCGGTAACGCGCTGACCATGCTCCAGCTGCTTGCGGGTCGCTTCGTCCAGATCGGAAGCAAACTGGGCGAATGCAGCCAGTTCACGGTACTGAGCCAGAGCGGTACGGATACCACCGGACAGTTTCTTGATGATCTTGGTCTGAGCGGCACCACCTACGCGGGATACCGAAACACCGGCGTTCACTGCTGGGCGGATGCCCGAGTTGAACATGGCCGATTCCAGGAAGATCTGACCGTCGGTGATGGAAATCACGTTGGTCGGAACGAACGCGGAAACGTCGCCAGCCTGGGTTTCGATGATCGGCAGGGCGGTCAGGGAACCGGTCTTGCCAGTGACTGCGCCGTTGGTGAACTTCTCGACATACTCTTCCGAAACGCGCGATGCACGCTCCAGCAGACGGGAGTGGAGATAGAACACGTCGCCTGGGTACGCTTCACGTCCTGGTGGACGACGCAGCAGCAGGGAGATCTGACGGTAGGCAACGGCCTGCTTGGACAGGTCATCGTAAACGATCAGGGCGTCTTCACCGCGGTCACGGAAGAACTCGCCCATGGTGCAGCCGGCGTATGGCGCCAGGAACTGCAGTGCGGCGGATTCCGAAGCACTGGCAACGACCACGATGGTGTTGGCCAGGGCGCCGGCTTCTTCCAGCTTGCGAACGATGTTGGCAACGGTGGAACGCTTCTGGCCGACAGCAACATAAACACAGAAAATACCGGAGTCTTTCTGGTTGATGATGGCGTCGATGGCCATGGCGGTCTTGCCGATCTGACGGTCACCGATGATCAGCTCACGCTGGCCACGGCCGACAGGGATCATGGCGTCGACGGACTTGTAGCCAGTCTGTACAGGCTGGTCTACCGACTTACGCCAGATCACGCCTGGAGCGACCTTTTCGACCGCGTCGGTTTCGGTGGTGGTCAGAGGACCTTTGCCATCGATCGGGTTACCCAGAGCGTCGACAACGCGGCCCAGCAGGCCTTTGCCGACCGGAACTTCCAGGATGCGACCGGTGCACTTGGCGCTCATGCCTTCGGCGAGGGTGTCATAGGCACCCAGGATCACTGCACCTACGGAGTCTTGCTCCAGGTTCAGGGCCATGCCGAATACGCTGCCAGGGAACTCGATCATTTCGCCGTACATGACGTCGGCCAGACCGTGGATCCGCACGATACCGTCGGATACCGAAACAACGGTACCTTCGTTACGGGCTTGGGAGCTCACATCGAGGTTGTCGATGCGGCCCTTGATGATTTCACTAATTTCGGAAGGATTGAGTTGCTGCATTGCTCTGCTGCCCCTTCAAACTCAAGATTTCAATGCTTCGGCCAGTTTCGCGATTTTGCCGCGAACAGAGCCATCGATTACCAGGTCACCAGCGCGGATGACGACGCCGCCAATCAGGCTGGCATCCTCCGACGCGTGCAGGCGCACTTCCTGGCCTAACCGTGCACTGAGAACCTTGGCGAGTTTGTCTTGCTGTTCTTGGTTCAACGCGAAGGCACTGGTGACTTCCACGTCCACGGATTTCTCTTGCTCGGCCTTGTACAGGTCGAACAGGGCGGCAATCTCCGGCAGAAGCAGGAGACGGTCGTTTTCCGCGGCAACATGAATGAAATTCCGTGCCTGTGCATTGAACTTGTCACCGCACACGTCAATGAACGTGGCGGCCTTTTCTGCGCTCGTCAGTCGCGGGGCCTTGAGCAGGCGCTGCATGGTGTCGTCTTGCGACACCGCAGCAGCCAGGCCGAGCATGGCTGACCAATTGGCCAGTTGCTGATGGGCCTGGGCATGCTCAAAGGCAGCCTTAGCGTAAGGTCGGGCCAACGTGGTCAGTTCTGCCATGATCGCCCTCGCTTAAATTTCAGCGGCCAGTTTGTTAACCAGCTCCGCATGCGCGTTTTGATCGATTGTGGCGCCAAGGATCTTTTCAGCACCACCAACGGCCAGGGCACCCACTTGGGCGCGCAGGGCGTCTTTAGCGCTGTTCAGTTCCTGTTCGATCTCGGCCAGAGCCTGAGCCTTCACACGGTCAGCTTCGACGCGGGCCTGATCACGGGCTTCCTCGACAAGCTGAGCAGCGCGTTTCTTGCTTTGCTCGATGATTTCGGCTGCCTGTGCTTTAGCTTCACGCAGTTGCTGACCCGCTTTCTCTTGGGCCAGCTCCAGGTCGCGAGCTGCGCGGTTGGCAGCGTCCAAGCCGTCGGCAATCTTCTTTTGGCGCTCTTGCAGGGCAGTGATGACCGGAGGCCACACATACTTCATGCAGAAGAGTACAAAAATCAGAAAAGCAACGGATTGGCCAATCAGGGTTGCATTAATGTTCACGCCAACACCTCGCTCGGTCTTAATTCATACAGCCATCAACTCGTGGTGACGAGTGATTAGCCGGCGATCTGACCAACGAACGGATTCGCGAAGGTGAAGAACAGAGCGATACCAACACCGATCATGGTTACGGCGTCGAGCAGACCGGCAACGATGAACATTTTAACCTGCAGCATCGGAACCATTTCTGGTTGACGAGCAGCGCCTTCCAGGAACTTGCCGCCCAGCAGGCCGAAACCAATGGCGGTACCCAGAGCACCCAGGCCGATCAGCAGAGCAACAGCGATAGCGGTCAGACCAACTACAGTTTCCATCTTTCCTCCCGACTTTTACGTCGTATTGGTTAGGTTTTTAGTTTGAAGCGGTAAAACAAATCGTTTGGTACAGCATGCCCTTGCGGACTTTTTAAGCCCTCCCCCCGAACAGGCGGGGAAGGCTATCAGACACGCCAGGCGGTCTTAATGGTTATCTTCGTGAGCCATCGACAGGTAGACGATGGTCAGCATCATGAAGATGAAAGCTTGCAGGGTGATGATCAGGATGTGGAACACAGCCCACGCCCATTGCAGCACCACACCCAGGCCGCTGAGCCACAGCAGGCCGGAGCCGAACATTACAGCGATCAGGATGAACACCAGTTCGCCGGCATACATGTTGCCGAACAGACGCAATGCCAGCGAGATCGGCTTGGCGATCAGGGTCACGAATTCCAGCAGGAAGTTGACCGGAATCAGCAGGATCTGAACGAAGATGTTCTTGCTGCCGAACGGGTGCAGGGTCAGCTCACCGATGAAGCCGCCCAGGCCCTTGACCTTGATGCTGTAGAAGATGATCAGGGCGAACACGCAGAAGGCCATGGCCAGGGTCGCGTTCGGGTCGGTGGTCGACACGGCGCGGAACGGAATGTGCGGGTCACCGGAGATCAGGATGGCCAGCTGAGGAATCCAGTCGACCGGTACCAGGTCGACGGCGTTCATCAGGAATACCCAGACGAAAATGGTCAGCGCCAGCGGAGCGATTACCGGGCTACGGCCGTGGAAGGAGTCCTTCACGCTGCCGTTGACGAAGTCCACCATCACTTCTACGAAGTTCTGCAGGCCGCCAGGTTGGCCGGAAGTCGCCTTCTTGGCCGCCATGCGGAAGATGAACAGGAAGATCAGACCCAGCGCGACGGACCAACCCAGGGTGTCCAGGTGGAACGCCCAGAAGCCCATTGCCTTGGCTTCTGCAGCCGAATGGGCGAAGCCCCAGCTGCCGTCTGGTAGTTGACCGTAGGTCAGGTTCTGCAAGTGGTGCTGGATATAGCCCGAAGCGGTTTCTGCTGCCATGGTTGCCTCAAACGCCCTAAGGTCTCGAAAGTCTTTTATTCATCAGCAGGGGCGCGAACCAGCTGACCAAAAGGGTCAACACGAAGACGCCGAATACTGCTAACGGCGCCAGTGGCTTCACTCCTGCGAAGGTCAGTGCAAAAAGCACTGCCGTCAAAATCATCTTGCCTGCCTCGCCAGCGTAGAACGACTTGACGATGGCTTGTGCCGCCCGGGCCCCGCTGAAGCGAAAAGCCTTCCAGGCGAAATACACATTGGGTAGCCAGGCAATCAAACCTCCGCAAAGGCCTGAATATCCACTGACCGCCCCTTTCCACTGCCACAACACCAACGTTGCCAGCAGCAGTACGACGAATTGAGCCAGCAGTACCGGGAAAACCGCCCAGCGATGGAAAGGCAGGCGGTTTGGCGTGCGGATTTCCATCACAACTGCTCCTCGGAAGTCGACCAGCAAGTCAGTTATGACTTGGCATAATTTGTGCCGACAAAATGCGCGCAGAGTATAGGGGTGGATTAACCCCTATTCAACTATTCGGTAGTGATTTCCGACTGCGCGCTACAACGGGAATTGTTTCAGCGGATGTGAGCAAGCACGCCTTGCAACTCGTCAAGCGAGTTGTAGCGAATAACCAATTGCCCTTTGCCCTTGTTGCCATGGCGTATCTGCACGGCCGAGCCCAGGCGCTCTGCGAGCCGCTGTTCAAGGCGTGCGATATCCGGATCAGGTTTGCTCGGTTCGACCGGATCAGGTTTGTCGCTGAGCCACTGACGAACCAGTGCCTCGGTTTGGCGCACGGTGAGGCCACGTGCGACAACATGACGCGCCCCCTCTTCCTGGCGGTGTTCTTCCAGGCCGAGCAATGCACGGGCGTGGCCCATCTCCAGGTCGCCATGGGCGAGCATGGTCTTGATCGCGTCAGGCAGGGTGATCAGGCGCAGCAGGTTGGCCACGGTCACCCGCGACTTGCCCACGGCATCGGCCACCTGTTGCTGGGTGAGCTCGAACTCCTGCTGCAGGCGCTGCAGGGCCAGGGCCTCTTCCAGCGGGTTGAGGTCTTCACGCTGGATGTTCTCGATCAGCGCCATGGCGATGGCGGCTTCGTCGGGCACTTCGCGGACCATCGCCGGGATCTTGTCCAGGCCAGCCTGCTGGGTGGCGCGCCAGCGGCGCTCACCGGCGATGATCTCGTAGCGGTTGCCATCGATCGGGCGCACCACGATCGGTTGCATCACGCCATGGTTGCGAATCGAGTGCGCGAGCTCTTCCAGCGCCTCCGGGTCCATGTCCCGGCGCGGCTGGTACTTGCCACGCTGGATCAGCTCGACCGGCAGGTGTTGCAGTTCTTTCTGGTCGATCTTCACAGCCTGCTCTTCGAGCGCGCTGACGGAAGGACCACTGAGCAGTGCATCCAACCCACGTCCGAGACCCCGTTTCTTGACGGCCATACGGATTCCTTAAGTTGTTTGTGCAGTGCGTGATTGACGGCGTTGACGGCGTACCAGTTCCCCGGCCAGGGCCAGATAAGCCAGCGCGCCTCGCGATTGCTTGTCGTAGGCCAGGGCCGGCATGCCGAAGCTCGGGGCCTCGGCCAGGCGAATGTTGCGCGGAATGACCGTGTCGTACAGCTGCGGGCCAAAGTGCTCCTTCAGCTGCGCCGAGACATCGTTGTTCAGGCTCAGGCGCGGATCGTACATGGTCCGCAGCAGGCCCTCGATCTTCAGCTCCGGGTTCAACCGGGCGGCGATGCGCTTGATGTTATCCACAAGGTCGCTGAGACCTTCCAGTGCGTAATACTCGCACTGCATCGGGATGATCACGCCATCTGAAGCGACCAGGGCGTTGAGCGTCAGCATCGACAGCGACGGAGGGCAATCGATGAGGATGTAGTCGTAGTTCTCGCGGATAGGCGCCAAGGCGTTGCGCAGGCGGCTCTCCTTGACCTGCATTTCCAGCAGCACCACTTCGGCGGCTGTCAGGTCACGGTTGGCCGGCAGCAACTGGAAACCACCGTGCTCGGAGTAATGCATGGCCTGGGCCAGGTCGCATTCCCCGATCAACAGGTCGTAGACCGAGTGCTCGAGCTCGTGCTTGTCCACACCGCTGCCCATGGTGGCGTTGCCCTGCGGATCGAGGTCGATCAGCAGCACACGACGCTTGGTCGCGGCCAGCGAGGCGGCGAGATTGATACAGGTGGTGGTCTTGCCCACACCACCTTTCTGGTTCGCGATTGCGAATACCTTAGCCATTGTTGCGTGTGTTCCCAGTCATGCCTTGCGGCGCAGTATCAGCAGATGGCGCTGGCCCTGGCAACCTGGAACGGTCAGGGCCTGCTCGCTTTCCACTGTGAAGTCTGCGGGCAATGCTACCAGTTCATCGGCAGGATGCAGCCCCTTCATTGCAAGCCATTGCGTCCCGGTGTCGCCCAGGTGGCGGGTCCAGTTGGTGAAGTTCTCCATGCTGCTGAAGGCGCGGGAGATGACTCCGCTGAACGGTTGTGTCGGCTGGAAGGCTTCGACCCGACTGTGGATAACCGTGAGGTTGTCCAACTTGAGCTCCATTTTCACCTGGGTCAGGAAGCGGGTCTTCTTGCCGTTGGCGTCCAGCACCGTCACGCGCTTGTGCGGATGCAGGATAGCCAATGGGATGCCGGGCATGCCACCGCCACTGCCAACATCCAGCCAGTTGTCACGCTCGCTGTGGATAAACGGCATGACACTGAGGCTGTCGAGCAGGTGACGCGACACCATCTCGTCGGGGTCGCGCACGGCGGTGAGGTTGTAGGCTTTGTTCCATTTGATCAACAGGGCGAGGTAGCCGAGCAGCTTCTCGTGATGCTCGGCGCTCAGCTCGACACCGAGCTGGCGCGCACCTGTGGACAACTCTTCAGCGTGTTGCGGGGTGACCAGGGAACTCAAGCGCTTTGCTCCAATTCGCGGCCAGCGCCGCGTTTTTTCAAGTGAATCAGCAACAGGGAAATCGCCGCCGGGGTCACGCCCGGGATACGCGAAGCCTGACCCAGGGTTTCCGGACGGGTCTGGCCCAGCTTGCCCTGGATTTCCTTGGACAGGCCGGAAATCGTCGAGTAATCGATATCCACAGGCAGGCGGGTGTCTTCGCTGGCACGCAGACGTGCGATTTCATCCTGCTGGCGATCAATGTAACCAGCGTACTTGGTGCGGATTTCGACCTGCTCGGCGACCTGTGGATCAATCGCTTCACCACCGGTTGCCTCAATCAGCCCGGCGTAGTCGATTTCCGGGCGCGCCAGCAGGTTGAGCAGACTGTACTCGTGGCTGAGCGGAGTACCGAACTTATCCACAATGGCCTGGCCTTGCTCGGTGTTCGGGCGGACCCAGGTCGACTTCAGACGCTGCTCCTCGCGCTCGATGCCGTCGCGCTTGGCGCAGAAGGCGGCCCAACGCTGATCGTCGATCAGGCCGAGTTCGCGGCCCTTTTCGGTCAAGCGCAGGTCGGCGTTGTCTTCGCGCAGGATCAGGCGGTACTCGGCACGCGAAGTGAACATGCGGTACGGCTCCTGGGTACCCAGGGTAATCAGGTCGTCGACCAGTACGCCGATGTATGCCTCGTCGCGGCGCGGGCACCAGCTGTCTCGGCCCTGCGCACGCAGGGCGGCATTGGTCCCGGCCAGCAAGCCTTGTGCGCCGGCTTCTTCATAACCGGTGGTGCCGTTGATCTGGCCGGCGAAGAACAGACCGCCGATGACCTTGGTCTCGAGGCTGTACTTGAGGTCGCGCGGGTCGAAGTAGTCGTATTCGATGGCGTAGCCCGGGCGCACGATGTGTGCGTTTTCCATGCCGCGGATGGATCGCACCAGCTCCAGTTGCACATCGAACGGCAGCGAAGTGGAAATACCGTTGGGGTAAAGCTCATGGGTGGTCAGGCCTTCCGGCTCGATGAACACCTGGTGGCTTTCCTTGTCGGCGAAGCGATGGATCTTGTCTTCGATCGACGGGCAGTAGCGCGGGCCGACACCTTCGATTACACCCGAGTACATCGGCGAACGGTCGAGGTTCGAGGCGATGATCTCGTGGGTGCGCGCATTGGTGTGGGTAATCCAGCAGCTCACCTGACGCGGGTGCATCTGGGCGTTGCCCATGAACGACATCACCGGGATCGGCGTATCGCCTGGTTGCTCGGTCATCACCGAGAAGTCCACCGAACGGCCGTCGATACGCGGCGGGGTACCGGTTTTCAGGCGGCCAACGCGCAGCGGCAGTTCACGCATGCGGTGGGCCAAGGCGATCGAAGGCGGATCGCCGGCGCGACCACCGGAATGGTTTTGCAAACCAATGTGGATAAGCCCACCGAGGAAAGTACCGGTGGTCAGTACCACCGATTCGGCGAAGAAACGCAGGCCCATCTGGGTCACCACGCCTTTGACCTGGTCCTGCTCGACGATCAGGTCGTCGCAGGACTGCTGGAATATCCACAGGTTCGGCTGGTTTTCCAGGATTTCACGCACCACTGCCTTGTAGATGGCGCGGTCGGCCTGTGCACGGGTAGCGCGTACAGCCGGGCCCTTGCGGTTGTTCAGAACGCGGAACTGGATGCCGCTCTTGTCGGTGGCCAGCGCCATGGCGCCGCCGAGGGCATCGATCTCTTTGACCAGATGGCTTTTGCCAATACCGCCAATAGCGGGGTTGCAGCTCATGTGACCGAGGGTTTCCACGTTATGGGTCAACAGCAGGGTTTTCACACCCATGCGTGCAGACGCAAGCGCAGCCTCGGTACCGGCATGGCCGCCGCCGATGACGATCACTTCAAAACGGGAAGGGAAATCCACCACGCACCTCGTGCCTGTTTTTGCGAATAGAGAAGGTAAGCGGACAAGTATAGGGACTTCACCCCCTTTAAAGAAACCGTCTGAGCAAATTTTGACCAGTCTGTGGATGAGTGGCTACCAACAGAAATCAAAGAGGAAAAATTTAAAAAAGCTTTGTTTTTATGTTTATTCTTATGCACAAGCCTTTCTGTGGATAAGCTTATGCAGGCCTTTATCCATGCTGTGTAGAGCAAAATTAAACCCTGTGGCTGGAGTACCATGAGGGTTATAGATAACACGATTTAGCCTGTGGATTAAATGGCTGTTTACCCACAAGCGGGTTTGTCCTCAGAAAAAAAGCCTGCTTATCAACGGAGCTGAAGGCGAGTTTTCCACAGGGCTCCTGAGAGCAGATTGGGGTAGGTGAATGAAAAAAATGTGAACCTGCACCGGCCTCTTAGCGGGTGAACCCGCTCCCACAGGGGTCTGCACAGCCTGCAGGTGCGGCGCGTTTTCCGTAGGAGCTGCGAAATTTGAGGCAAAAAAAAGCCGCTCCCGAAGGAGCGGCTCTTGGTTTTGCCTGGCTGTGAATTACTTGCCGATGCAAAAGCTGGAGAAAATCCGCCCCAGCAGGTCATCAGAGCTGAATGCCCCGGTAATCTCCCCCAGGGCCTGCTGCGCCTGCCGCAGGTCTTCCGCCAACAGCTCACCCGCACCAGCCAGGGTCAGTTGTGCACGGCCATGTTCCAGGTGCTCACTGGCCTGGCGCAGGGCATCCAGATGGCGCCGGCGAGCGCTGAAACCACTCTCCGCCGTCTGTTCATAACCCATGCAGGCCTTCAGGTGGTCACGCAGCAACTGCAGCCCTGCATCGTCCCCTTTGGCACTGAGGGTGATCGTTACATGGCCGTCATCGCACTGTTCCAGCGCTACCCGCTCACCACTAAGGTCGGCCTTGTTCCGAATCAGCGTCACCTTGGCCGGGTCTGGCCGCTGGTCGAGAAATTCTGGCCACAGGGCGAACGGGTCGCTGGCCTCGGGCGCGGTGGAATCCACCACCAACAACACCCGATCTGCCTCGCCAATGGCCTTCAGCGCACGTTCCACGCCAATCTTTTCCACATGGTCATCGGTGTCGCGCAAACCGGCAGTATCGACCACGTGCAGCGGCATGCCGTCGATGTGGATATGTTCGCGCAGGATGTCTCGCGTGGTGCCGGCAATATCAGTCACGATGGCCGCTTCCCGACCGGCCAGCTGATTCAGCAGGCTCGACTTGCCGGCATTCGGCCTACCGGCGATGACCACAGTCATGCCGTCACGCAGCAAAGCCCCCTGCCCGGCTTCACGCTGTACTTTGGACAACTCGCCCCGCACCGTATCGAGCATCGCCAGCACATGGCCGTCGGCGAGGAAGTCGATTTCCTCTTCAGGGAAGTCGATCGCCGCCTCGACGTAGATGCGCAGCGCAATCAACGCCTCGGTCAGGAAGTGCACGCGCTTGGAGAACTCCCCCTGTAGCGAACGCAGGGCATTGCGCGCAGCTTGGCTGGAACTGGCTTCGATCAGATCGGCAATGGCTTCGGCCTGGGCCAGGTCGAGCTTGTCGTTGAGGAATGCACGTTCGCTGAACTCACCCGGGCGAGCCAGCCGGCAACCAACCTGTACACAGCGCTGCAGCAGCATATCCAGTACCACCGGGCCACCATGGCCCTGCAGTTCCAGCACGTCCTCGCCGGTGAACGAATTCGGCCCGGGGAAAAACAGCGCGATCCCTTCATCCAGTACCAGGCCTTCCTCGTCGCGGAACGGGCCGTAATGGGCGTGGCGCGGGGTAAGCGTACGGCCGGTGATCAACTGGCCGGCCTTGGCGGCCAGAGGGCCGGACAACCTGACAATACCCACACCGCCGCGGCCCTGGGCGGTGGCGATGGCGGCGATGGTTTCACGCACAGTGTTCATGCTCGAAAGCCTCTACGACAAAAACGACAGATAGCAAAAACGCCCCACTAGGGGGCGTTTTTTATTCACAGGCTAGCGCAGTAGCCTGTCAAGCAGCAGCTTTTTTGCTGGCTGCTTCGATGCTGCGAGTGATGTACCACTGCTGTGTGATCGACAGGCAGTTGTTCACAACCCAGTACAGCACCAGACCAGCCGGGAACCACAGGAAGAAGAAGGTGAAGATGATCGGCATCATTTTCATCACCTTGGCCTGCATCGGATCCGGCGGCGTCGGGTTCAGGCGCTGCTGGATGAACATGGTGGCGCCCATGATGATCGGCAGGATGAAGAACGGATCCTTGATCGACAGGTCGGTAATCCACAGCATCCATGGGGCCTGGCGCATTTCCACGCTTTCCAGCAGTACCCAGTACAGGGCCAGGAACACTGGCATCTGCACCAGGATCGGCAGGCAGCCGCCCAGCGGGTTGATCTTCTCTTTCTTGTACAGCTCCATCATCGCCTGGGACATCTTCTGGCGATCGTCACCGAAGCGTTCTTTCAATGCAGCGAGCTTTGGCGCGACGGCACGCATGCGCGCCATCGAACGGTAGCTGGCAGCCGACAGCGGGAAGAACAGGCCTTTGATCAGCATGGTCAGCACGATGATCGACCAGCCCCAGTTACCCAGCAGGCTGTGGATATGTTGCAGCAGCCAGAAGATCGGCTGGGCGATGAACCACAGGAAACCGTAGTCGACAGTCAGTTCCAGACCTGGGGACAACTCTTTCAGCTTGGACTGGATTTTCGGGCCGGCATACAGCATGGCGCTGGTTTCGACCTTGCCGCCAGCAGGCACGCTGATTGCCGGGCCGGTGTAGCCGATGATGTAGTTGCCCTGGCTGTCCTTGCGGGTCTGGACAACGTTGTTGTCCGACTTGGCCGGAATCCAGGCGGTAACGAAGTAGTGCTGCAGCCAGGCAACCCAGCCGCCGGACACATTTTCTTTCAAATTGCCTTTGTCGATATCCTTCATCGAGACCTTTTTGTAAGGCTCGGAAGGGGTCCACAGGGCAGCGCCCAGGTAAGTAGCGGTGCCGGTGGCAGTGCTCGACGACGGATCGGAGCTGGCATCACGCTTGAGCTGGGCAAACATGTTGCCGCTCCAGGCCTGGCCGCTCTGGTTGTCGATAAGGTAGCTGACGGTCAGGTCATACTCGCCACGCTTGAAGCTGAAGCGCTTGATGTAGTTGACGCCGTTGTCGCTAAACTTCAGGTCGACCACCAGTTGTTCCTGACCATCGGCCAGCTGGTAACCCTTCTTGTCACTAGCGTACAGAGGGCGACCGGCAGGACGTGCATCCGGACCGTTGACGCCGGTCAGGCCGCTTTGTGCCAGGTAGACACGCTCGCCACCGTTGTCGAACAGTTGGAACGGAATGTCCGGGTGGTCCTGACGACGTGGGTACTGCGGCAGGTTCAACTGGACGATGTCACCACCGACCGGATCGATAGCCAGTTCCAGGACATCGGTCTTGACCCGGATCAGGTCCTTGCTGACCGCAACCGGCGCCAGTTCGGCAGCGCTGGTTTCGGCGTTGGCGCTTGGCACATCGGCGCTGGCGCCGGCATTACCGGCCGGTACGCCATCCGGCAAACCCGGGGCAACGGTGCTGGCAGCAGTATTCTGAGTCGGCAGGGCAGGCTGGCCGTAGTCCTGGTTCCACTTGAGGACCATGACGTAGGACACGATTGCCAGGGCGACGATCAGGATCGTGCGTTTAATATCCATGATTACTCGGCTATCGAAGAAGTTCGGGAGGAAGGAGCGGGAGGAACGGGATCGAAACCGCCGTCGTTCCACGGATGACAACGCCCCAGGCGACGAACGGCTAGCCACCCACCACGCCAGAAGCCGTGGTTTTCGATGGCTTCATAAGCGTAACAGGAGCAACTGGGGAAGAAACGACAGTGGTTGGCCATCAGAGGACTAATGGCGTAACGGTAAAACTGGATCGGAACGAGCGCCAGTTTACGCATCTTGGCTGTCTACCCCTGCGGAATTGGCGGTCGCTGCTGGAGTGGGCCGGCTGCGTGCCAGGCGTTTCCAGAGTTTGCCAAAGTGTTGGTGCAATTCCGGGTTTTCTATCTCACCCAATCCCTTGCGCGCGACGATCACAATATCCAACCCGGCAAGCAATTGCTGGTTCAGACGAAAGGAATCGCGCATCAAGCGCTTGAGGCGGTTGCGTTGAACGGCGAGCTTGACGCTCTTCTTGCCGATCACCAGGCCGAGGCGTGGGTGATCGAGGCCGTTCTCACGAGCAAGGATCAGCAGGTTTTTCCCTGGAACCTTGCCGGTTGGGGAGTCGAAGACCGCTTTGAAATGTCGGGGTGTAAGCAGTCGCTTTTCCCGACTGAAGTCCTGACTCACCACCTGTGCCGAAAAATCAAATGGCCAGACGCTTACGGCCTTTGGCACGACGACGCGACAGAACAGCGCGGCCGTTCTTGGTAGCCATACGGGCACGGAAGCCGTGGGTGCGCGCGCGCTTGATGGTGCTTGGTTGGAAAGTACGTTTCATGGCGTGTTACCTGGTTTGTCGACGACGGGCCGGGATGGCCCCCTTTTTAAGAGACCGGCGATTCTAGAGAAAGCAAGCCCGTAGGTCAATTTCCAACCAGTCTTTCCATATAGAGCACGTGATGGACGGTGCGTGCTTGTCCATCCCCCAAGGGTGCTTGATCGGACACACGAATTGGGGACAACATGAAAAAAAGAAGAGACATATAAAAAGCTTTTCTGAAGAATCTATAAATCTTAAGTGGATAACCTTCTGTGGATAACCTGCTTGAGGCCAGAAAATACGGGCTGTACAGAGTTTTACAACTGTGTTCTCAACCGGTGCTGCGCTTGTTTTCTTCGTGATCAAAAGCTGTGGATTAAATCGTGGCTTATCCACAGTAGAGTTATCAACAGACCTGACATCAGGGTTGTGCATAGCGCTCATGGGTGCTTATCCACAGGGCTTATTCACAGTGCGGCGAAGCCTTTTTGGTCGATAAATGGCTGTTTTGTCATGGTTCCTAACGTGTCCACATGTGGATAACTGAACGCTCGACCGGTACAATGGCGGTTTGTTTTTGCCTCATCCGGCTTTCAAACTCAGGGGATATCCGTGTCAGTGGAACTTTGGCAGCAGTGC
>NZ_CP073662.1:0-125508 GCF_018223845.1 Pseudomonas sp. JS425
ATGATTCCACTGTGCAATTACTGGGTTAATATACAGCTCTGTGCACGACTGACCTACCAGGAGGACTTGATGACCCCTTCGAATGGCATTGTGGAAATTAGAACGCTCGCCGAGCTGTTGTCCCTTTACGAGATCGCCTCGGACAGCACCCTGGCGAAGGATCAGTACCGAAACCCGCTTCGGCCCTACCGGCTGATTCAGCCCGAGGCTAGCTGTCAGTACCAGAAGAACGGGAAGCGCTGTTCTCAAATGCATCAGCACGGCTTCGTCGTCGAGCGGCACGACGACTCGAAGGTGCTGATAGGGAATTGCTGCGCCCTGAACCACCTGGGCCTGGATGACGAGCAGGTCAGGGGGGAACTCAAGAAGCTGAGTGCCACCGAGCGGCAGAACATCCGTCGGCATAAGGTCGAAACAATGCTCAAACAGCGGGAGAGCCTCATAGGCCGGGTTCGGGCTGCGAGCATCAAGTTCAGGGATTTGCAGAATAAAGCCGGTCTGATTCTCTCCACCCTGCCCACTGAAGTGGGTGGTGTCCTGCTCAATCGTTGGAAGCGGAATGCTTTGGAGGTTTCCTGGGAGTACCTGCTCATCAAGAAGGGGAAAGACGAAAAGGGGAAGCCGTATGAGGAGCGGAGCTGGTATCCGCATTCCTTCGGCAAGCTCAAAGGCTTGGGTCTATGGCTGCAACTGGATCAGCAGTTGTATCAGGAAACCCTGTTGTCCCTACGCCGACAACTGGACGCGATTCCCACCAAAGCGCGATTGAGCCAAGTGGAGCTGGAGTTGGCGGAGGCCACTCTCAAGCAGGTGACTACCCTGGATATCATCGAGCGCGAGTTGCAGGATCAACTCGAGCTGTTGGGCGATTTCCGTAAGCCGGCGAACCTACAGCTGGCGATCCAAGTCGTCAGCAACCACAAGATCCGGGCTGAAACGGTGAAGGCTGTGCATCAACTGATGGGTGAGCCCTGCAGCACGGCCCCCGAGAAATATGTTGCCGAAATTGAACTGGCGCTTAAGCAGAAGTATTCGGCGGGCGGCATTCGCATCGCCTCCTGATTCCACCGGTGTTTCATCGCTACTCCCTGGTTGGTCTTTGTGTTCATTAGCAAACAGGCCAGGGTGAGCAGCAACTCAGATACCAAACTGCGTGGAAACCCATTCTCGGACGGCAGACCGCGCGATGCGAAATGGCAGCTAGTCGTGCTGGGAAGCACCCAATATCTGAGGAATTGGCGTAGCGAGGGAGGAGGCAAGATAGGCTTGATGTGATCGGAGCTGCTATGTGGGCTTCATGATAAAAAAACAGCAGCTTACAGACCAAATGAGTGAATTTTCCCCTTATCTCGGCATGGCCCCAACAGACCCTGATCGTCAAACAGGACGAGTTGACCCAGCTGAACCGCGACAATGCGCGCCTGCTCGCCGAGGCGCGCCAGTTGCAAAAAGAGCAGCATGCGCAGCAACAGTTACTGGCGCAGAAGGCTCAGTCCTTGGAGGACGCCCAGAGTGCGTTAATCGGCGCTGAGCGCGCGAATGAAGCCCTGGAACAGCGCTGCGGCACATTGCAGGAGGAGGTGTTCCGACTGAGCGAAACCTCAGCGATCCAGGCGCAGCAAGTGCAGAGCCTACAGGAGCGCTTGGCCGAAGCCATCACACACCTGAAGCTACTCGGGCATACGCCGCTCACTAACAGCGGTAATGAAATAGGTACATGACCCAGCGTTTCTAGCGCGAAGGCCGCCCCCGGCAGGGATCAAACTGGCAGTCCATATTCAATCGCACGAATAGCCTGCCGCACCGCGCGCGTACCAAATCCGGTTACCAGTAGCTCGACCGGCCTCTCATTGGACAGCACGACATTCGGTGCCGTTAGCCAGTGGAGCGCACCTCCTAGATCCCCATCGTACAGCTCCAATAGCGCATCGAGGATCTCGATAAGACGACAGAACACCTCACCAGCCTGTATAGACATCACGGCACTGCCGGGGGACGCAGTGATCCACTGCGCGATCTGCGCTGGCGATCGCTCCAACTCGCTTGCCAAATCGGAGATCAACGACACCGGCAGGCCCGCCAGTACGGCGACGTGCAGATAGTAGTGGCCTCTCGGCAAATCCAGTTTTTCGCGGAGCCTTTCCATAACTGCCTCCAGGATAATTGGCCATTTGATAATGTCATCTTGGCCCCGAGTTTGCGCATGATGGTCTCGAACCATCCGCACCGTAGCTTCGAGAGAGAGCGAATGAACACTATCTGAAGGCTACTCGGCAGTGCGAGAGGGCTTTGGCAGTGACGCTTTGATCGGTGTTATTATTGAAACCTGCCCAAGAGCTTCCTCTCCCGGGTGCGTGTACCGGTGATGAAACTTGGTTTGAGGCGGTCTCGTTGAGGCCGCCTTTGTCGCTTCTGGGAGAGCCCCCAGTACTAAGCAGCCGTTATGCGTCGAAGCGCAAAGCCTCGACCAAAGCTGTTCGCAGGCCCTCTAACTCGGCATTTCTCCAATCTTATGAACTCGCGCTGGGTACGGACGGCGGGAATTATCTGCAATTATCTCGGCATAGATAATTGATCAATATTTAGCCGCCACTACTGAGCAGCGCCTCTCAAAGTTAATCCTTTAGATACAGCAGGTTACAGAACGAATGTCCTAATTTTTGCCTTATCTCGGCATGCCCCCTGCAGGGTGCCGGTCAGCGCTCGCTTGGTGAAGCCGCAACGGTGCGCCATGTAGGTGTTGCCGTTGGCCATGGCTGGGCGATGGCCGTAGAGAATGTCGATGGGGGCGATCAGGCCGGCGGGCGAGACATAGGCCGCGTCGGTCAGCTTGTCTTCGGCCACCAGCGCACAGACCGCTTGCAGGTCGGGGCAGGTGATGACCACGAAGCCGCCTGGCTTGAGCACACGCTTGAATTCTGCCAGCGCCACCGGGACCTCGTGCGGGTACAGGTGCTCGATGTTGTGGCTGGAAAACAGCGCATCCACCGAGGCGTCCTTGACCTGTGACATGTCGGTCATGGTGCCGACGATGTCCGGGTTGACGCTTTGGTCGATATCCCGAAGCGCAGTTCCTGCCACTGCTCGGAAGCAAAGCCTCTGGTCGTGCCGCTCTTGTTCTTAGGACCGCAACCTACATGGAGGAAGGTTTTCACAATCAATTACTCGATCAAGGCCCTTGCCGGCTAAGCAGAGGGTGAGGGAAGTGTTCCGCTGGCCAGCGGAGGTTGCAACGCACACTAGGTCAAGAGCCGGGGAGGGTCAAGGCAGCGCCCTGGCGGGCAGGCCGTCCACCTGTGATCCACACCTGACACTGACTGTTCCGACATGACCGGTCATCTGATCGGCGCAGCGAGGGGTAGTGCGTGTCTTTAAATGATGGCAAAAGGTCATCACTTAAGGGTAAAAACTCAAGTGTTGCCCCAAGGAAGTCGGCGGCTGTCGGGATTTTTAAGGAAATTTTTCCGACGATCTCATAATGTAAAAATTTTTGTCGTTTTTTACAGTTAATTTTTTATAACCAAAACCATAAAAACGGCAAAATGCCATCAAAAAACAGTCTTAATGTTTCAAGAAATCCAGTCGCTAACCGAGTCACGCAGGCAATCCATTGCCTATTCATCTGGCTACGGCGGCAACGCTCCCATGCGTTTCGCCCCGTTAGCTGATTGAACCCGCCCCGATCGGGGCGGGCTTGGCCATGCTCAATTTCGCGTGCCCTGTGTAGCAAATTCAGAGGCATCAATCGAATCAAGGAAGGCTGCGAGCTTATCCATGATTTTCTGAGGGTCCACTTCCTTATCAATCTTGAATTCCAGCTTGCGCCCATTTAAACGAACTGAGCCAACCCCTTGCAGCTTCCGAGGTTCTGTCATCATGGGCTTAGGACCGCTACAAGCAGCAAGCTTCTGCCCAATCATGCGAAGTGCGGCTTCCTGGCCAGTCCCCTTCTCGGCCATTTGAATTACAATGCGATGGACGATGTTCACATCCGCCTTTGAATGCTCCACAAACTTTTTCGCATAGTTCGCTGTAATCAAGTGGGGCTTGGTGTTCAGAATTTCCTTGATCTGTTCGGGCAGCTGAATTAGGTCAAGGCAGCGGTTCACGACTGTGTGATCTACACCAAGGCGTCGAGCCAATGCCCGCTGGCTTTTATCAGCGCCTTTCAGCATATATCGTTGATAGCTCACAGCTTTTTCGTAATCCGTTAGCTCATTTTGAAGGTTGTCGGTGATTGCCAAAAGCATCGCCATGTCGTCTGACATTGGCTTAACATGAGCCATGATTTTGTCGCGGCCCAGCATTTTGTGAGCCCGCCACCGGCATTCACCGCCGATAAGCTCGAAACGCTCCCCTACAGGCCGGATTGTAATCGGTTTACCCAGGCCCACAGAGTCAATCGAGCCAGCGAGCTCTTCAAGCTTTGCTTGGTCGAAGAACATCCTTGGCTGATACGGAGAGGGATCGATCAGCTCAACTGGGACCTCCTCGAGCCATTCGTCCTTGAGTATGAGTTGACCTTCTTGAGCGTGTTGAGCAATGAGTTGCTTCGTATCAGCCTCTTGCTCAGATCCCATGGCCTGTTGGAGCATCGCCGCCCTGCTGCCACGGTTACCTGTGGTCGGCGGCATTTCCGTAGGCTTGCGCAGTGATGCCATTGCCGTGCTTGGCTTGCCTGGGTAGTCGGTGGATTTCATTAATCACCCTCCTGTGTTGCTACTAGCAACATTCCAATACGCTGTTGCTACTAGCAACAAAATCGTTGCGTGTTGCTAGTAGCAACACTCTTGAACATATGAACCCTGTTGCTAGTAGCAACACTCACTCTTGGGGCTGAGCAGCAACATGGCGGATTTTCTCCAAAACCTCGGCATGCACTGCGCGAGCGTTTTCGATGGTGTCCCGGTTAGCACCCTTCCAGAACATCAGGGGGACACCGTCATCGAGGGAGTTCACATAGTCTGCAGAGTGAAAAATCTTTTCCTCGGTCACCCGACCTGGGAAAAGCTGGTTCAACCTGTACAGGTTGTTCAGCATCCGAGGACGCCCCTTTGCAAACATGGTCGGCACAGCTACCAGTTCAGGAGCGAAACCGTATTCGCGTGCGAAACCAGCGCACCAGTCATGCAGTCGCAGGATCGCCTTGAAGGAGAATTTGTCCATTCGGACTGGGCTCATGAGCAGATCGCTTGCGGCTACTGAGTTCTTGGTCAGGCGCGAACCTGCGGGCGCATTATCAAAAATGATGACGTCGTATTGCGATAGGTCGCAGCCTGGAATTTTGCCGGCTTTACCATCTTCAACCCACTTCGCGTACCACATGTCCGAGTTATTGGCTGCGTCCAAAGCCACGCCCAGATCTTCTAGCGATGCGTCGGCGGGGATCAGGTGGGGGCCACTTTCACCAAAAGGTTTCTTGATGACTTCATCAAGCGTTTTGGGTTGAAACGATCGCATGCGAAGCATTGGGCTGATCAAGTGGCCGAGGTGACCATCAACGATGCGGTCAGCAGGGATTCCAAGCTCCTGCAAATCTTCTGGAGTAGCGTCCGGGTCGTAGCCGAGCATGCTCGACGTATCACCCTGGGGATCATTGTCGACCAGAAGAACGCGCAACCCGGCTAAAGAACAGGTAATAGCCTGGCCGACTGCTGTGGTGGTTTTGTTGGTGCCACCTTTCGAGATGTAGGTGGACATGACCACCTGGCGCGCCAAGCCTTTCAAGTGCCCAAGTTCACGGCGAAGTGCTGCCAAATCGAAAAGGTCCGAAGGCGTATAAACCCGAGAGGTGACGGTTCCGCGCGGCACGCGACGGATCTCGATGTTGTTTGCTTCTTCGATGTCTTTCAGGCGTCGAGTCGTAAGACCAAAGCAGTCTGCGGCGAAACGGGGCGTGAAAAACAACTCATTGAAATCCACGTAGGTTGCAACATCTTCGACCATTTCCACATTCGAGTTCATAGCACTTCTCCGTTTTGCTGTTGCATTCAGTATAAATCCTGAATTCCTGTTGTAAATCGTGGAATTCAGGTTGTTTGCATTTTTTTGAACGAATACCTGAACCCTTTGGCCGATTGTGTTGCTAGTAACAACACTATGAGAGGCCCAAGCACTCGTGCAGACGCCTACGCCGCAGCAAGCGAAGGCTGAGAGCATCTGAAAAGGGAGGGGGAGGGGATTTGTGGCAATGTGGCTATAAGCAGGGCTCGTTGCGAACCCGCTTTGAGGGCTTACTTCGTGGGCGGAGTTCGCTCGATGCCCCACATCATCTCAAGTGCCTGCTCGATCAGGAACGACATAGCAGTGTTTTGTTCGAATGCCTGCTTGCGAAGGCGCTCATGGTAATCGTCGCGCATGGTGATCGTTTTGGCACTCCGCTTAGGTTGCGAAGGTGCCGGCGCAGTGTCTTTTCGTGATGCCATGAACAGGCCCCCATATGGATTGAAGTCGCGACAATGATAAACCGTTTGCTTATTTATGGATACGTACGCACGTACAATACGTACGCATCAACAAAGCTTATCACTGTTGCTCAACGAGCCTCGCACCGCGACCGTCATTGGCACCGCGCTTCAAGTCCGACAGCTGCTGGATGGAGTCTTGGAGGTTGCGCAGGACATATGCAGGAAACCCAGGCTTACCCTCGGAATGACGTACTTTCAGATCGTCGATGTGGTCACTATCGAAACCCAAACGGGCAAGACTCAAATCATCGCCTTCCACAAGGGCTCGATTCGCAGTGATCATCACCGATCGGGCCTCTTCCAGTTTTTCGATTTCATCATCAATGTGGAGGGTATCGTCGCGATCAACCGACCATAACGAAATGCGCTTCATGATATTGCTCCTAGACGCTGATTGGTTAGCCTGGTAGCCGCCAGGCACAACACGGTGGGTTTCCTTACACACATTATACGTATGTACGTACGCATGCAACAGTATTTGTCGGCGATATACGACGACTTGGCTAATTTTTTTCTCGGGTGTCGCGGTTTGCTGAGATACCCAGGCGCAGCCGGCGCCGACGCGCGCACTCCTTCGAGCAACCAGCGAGATCGGCCAATGCCTGGTCACACATCGTCCCCTGCAGGTGGTCGAAATTTGTGATCGCTGATCGCTTAAAGGTGGGTTTTCCCAGTTGTTTCATACGCTTGATGACGAAGTAAGCCGATACGCCTGCGAGCTTGGCAATGTCAGCGACAGGGCGCTTGCCAAAAAAGATGTTGATATTTAAGAAGGGCAGGGGGGGACTCGGCCAAGGCAAATCGATCTTTGCCAATCTTGAGCCTGCGCCGCCGCACAGCTTCCGTGCTGCAGTCAGCTAATTCAGCAATGGCCTGGTCTGTACACTCCCCCATCAAATGATCGTATTGCTCAAGCCTCGATCGCGCTGGCATTCAACTCTCCATGTCTCGCTTTTCTAGCGAAGCGAACCATTCCATTTCCCCTTTTACCGCCAGCTCCTCGAGGAGCGATTGCTCATCACGCGTGTAAAACACGATTCGATGAGGCTTCACACTGGTATCCAGCCCCATGTGATAGTCCGGCAGCAGGTCACGCTGAATGATCTTGCGGATCTCGGCCCTGTAGTGGGTGAGGCTCTGCTTGGAGCCACATTTTTGCTGCAGTGCAACAATGTCTGCGGCCCAAATCATCTTGTTTCCCAAGTGTTTACGAGCGAGCTCATATAGCCGCCGTTCAAGAGGCATCCGCAGCCCAAAGTAGCGCCGATCAATGCTCATCACTTCAAAATGCAGGAAAGCGTTGTAGATCCACTCGGACAGCACGACTTCGCATTCCAACACGCCTTTGCCATTGGATGCGGTCTTGGTGACGGTGTAGTCTTCGATCCAGCCAAACCCCTTCGTCTGCTCTTGACCACCAGTAACGATATTGGTTTCGAGCTGAGTACCCTTTAATCGTCGAAGCATGTCCAAAACGTTCGAATATGCGTTTCCACCGGGATCCCGGGATGTACCTGTCAAAAAATCGTACGTATCGAACTTAACCCGCTTGGAAATTGGCATTCCTGCTTTTCGGGCTTCGATGATCTGCGACCCGAGGAACAGCAACAGGTCTTTATCGAATACGGTGGCGGCACCAATCACGGGCGGAATGATGCGAACACGCTTGTTGGTGCCGGGCTGGCTGTACTCACGAACGCTCGTATCAGGTTTGGTCGACAGGCTGAACAGCGGAAATTCCATGCTGGCCAGGTCATCCTTCACTGGCCACTCAACAATGTTCGCCTGGAACATGTCAGTTTGTACGTAGGGGACTACGTTTGATTTTCGCCCTCTTTTGAGGGGCTTATCATCTTCCACTGCCATATCGGCTATCTTCATCTCGATCATCACGCGATCCCGCCATTGTACACAGGTACATAGCGCCGCTTGTGCAGCTGCCGACTGACCCTGAGTATCAGTTTTGTGCAGGCCTCATCCGAGGCCAGTACGTTTCGTATTTCACCGACACCAAGCTCCCCTGAGATTCCCCAGCTGCGCATAGCCACGGTGTGACCGATTAGATCTACGAGGATCCGCAGTTCGTAGAAACGTGCGCCACGTTCCCATCTCGCATAATAGGGTCGGTTGAGGTAGCTGGTTGCAGTCGTTATCATGTCCGAACCCAGACGCTCCTAGACGAGTTCATTTCTGGTAGAAGCCCGGATCCGGTAGCCGCCGACCGGGCTTCGCTCTGCTTACGGCAAGACTTTATCGTCGTAAAGCATGACCATCTCGGCCATTACACACACCTCACCCTGCACCTTGGCCATCAAGCCGCGGCAGTCTCCTCGCTCCAGGACACCTGCATCCCACAGCTTGCACAACTCCCCATAGCTGTAGGTTTGCATCGGCCAATCACAGTGCCGAACGAACGTCCGGCCATGGCTATCCCGAAACTCACGGGAATATGAAGCGCCCATAATCACGAATTGTCGGCCATTGACCTTCACAGTTGGGACAGACGGGACCTTGTCGCCGGCCTCCGCGAAAGCAGCCGGGCAAACCGCACCATCCCAACGGTGGGAATCAAGCTTATGCAGATGGACAACGTCTCGGAAACTGGCCCGGAAGAAGCTCGATTCCCACGGAACGAACTCACACCAGCAACGCTGTTCAGCGCTTTTCAGCCAGGCCTGCACGACTATCGAACCGACACCAGGTACATGGATACCCAGCGTTTGCGAGCGCGGTGCGCGGCGCTGCTTGAAACGGCATCCATTCAAGCCACCAGCGTCTGCCAGAAAAGACAATTCCGCCCATTGATCCATGGATACGGGCAATGCAGATCTCCACAAAAACGAGCCAGCACGAAAAATGTCGGTACCGCAGCGCTTTTCCTGCTGCAAAGCTTGAAGACAGGATTCAATGCTCTGCTCGAAAAACTGACGGATTTCGCTGGGTACGTCATGCAGATGAGCACAGGCAGTGTCCAGCATCGCCTTATAGGCATCATGGGTATATTCAGGCGAGCACCAGCTCTCTCTACCACTGAAAGCAGCTTCGGCGATGGTTTCATCAAAGCTCAAACCCATTTGCACAGGATTCATCTTCAGCACTCCTAGAGAAATTCGACCCGGTAGCCGCCGGGGAAGCAGGAACGCTTCAGAACAAAGAATAACATGCGTACGTACGTACGCAAAGTGCAAATAGATTTCACCACCGCGGCCGCAACCTGGCAAGCCCTGACATATGCGACTTCAAAGACCATTCAGATATAAAGAGCGCGCTCTACGCTGCAATCTGAGCGATTCGTAAGGGTGAGGCACCAGATTCCACGTAGGGGCACGCCCATTAACAAGAGCGGCACCGCACCAAGCAGAGATATCCAAGGATTGAATGAACGTGGTACAGAGTAGAGCAGGTGATGTTGTGCAGGCTGGAGGTTCAGTGTGTCGAATCACTCCCCATACACACCCACCATCTGAATAGCTAATCAGGCAACGGCGGGAGCAAAGCAACCCCGGTAGGGGCAGGTACCTGATATACAGCATTCTTTACACCGGCTTTCATTGGCTCAGCCCCATTGTTTGGACCGGCCGGTTGTGGTGCTGCGGGGGTAAGGGGCGTCTGCTTAGGGCGAAGGGGAACAACCGACGGCGACTGTGCTTCTGTGATGACCGCCTTGTACTTGGCCACGGTTTGTCGTGATACGCCTGCAGTCAGGGCGATAGCCGTGTAGGTAAGCTGTGCCCCTTTGGCGATCAACTGCCGGCAAGCACCACGGATCTTGTGTGCGGTCTGGTTTTGTCTGACTGCATGTGTCCGCCTGGCGGCCAGGCTTTGGCGCTCCTCCAATGGCAGCGATCGATCAAGCTCCATCACACCTCGGTGGTAGTCGCCGCTACCGCGGTAATGAGCCCAGGTCCACCGGGCAATCGATTTGGCCGTGGCGCGCACTGATGAGTGGGGCAGGTCGTTGTAACGCTCTCGCGTGCGAAAACGGTTGTCGTTGTGACATTGCGCGAGGACCCGAGAGTAGAACGACTCGAAGTAACCATCAGCTCGCTCAGCATTGACGATTCTGTAAGCGTAAAAACGGACACGTTCGAACAAGGTGCAATGCCTGGAATGTGACACTGCGTCCATGTCGGGTCCTTTGGACCACAAAGGCATCGGCCTGGCCAAGTCGAGTTCTTCAGCCAGTTCGCCCAAGTCATAGACATGATTGTGCAATTCGGTGGTGATCCACCACGGATGACCAGGTGTCTTGGCAACTGGGCCACTGTGGTAATCCGGATCAGCCTTGAGCAGTGCGGCCATGCTGTCGTAGACAGCCTTCATGTATAGGATCGGCTTTTCACGGGCTCGCTCGGTGGTACACACAGGGGCAATCGCGTAGTAGATGTGTGAGTTGCCTGAGTTGCGATTACGCACAATGAAGTTTGGCGGTGGCAAGCCATGCTCGTCCCAGATCAGGGCGTTGGCATGGTCGAGATCGAAAACGAGCCATGACACGCGTCCTGGGCGATTTACCTGCATGTAGGGGTAGCGGATCGCGTATTCACGCGGCCGTACTCTCATTGCCGTTTTGTTGTCACTGCAACGTGCTAGATAGGAGGCCTCTTCAAGGATACGGCTCATTGCTGACACCGGCTGGAAGTAGCCAGGATGTGCAGGCGCCGTCGAAGCCGCGGTGATGAGGTTGCTCACCTGCAGGCCTCAGTGAAGAAGCTGAAAAATTCAGGGCGAATTAAACCGTGCCGCGTATTGCGCAGCAGAGTGCAGGTGTCCATACTCGAATTACCTGAAAGGGGCCCTCACGTCATCGATCTGCCAGGACCAGATGTGTGGGCTCTTTTTTTTCCCCCGGCAACGGTGGCCGGATCCTCTATTTATCGCTCGACCTTTCGATAAAACCTTCCTAAAAAGTGCCAATCATTGAGCAAGTTTTGGCGAAGGCTAGAGCCTCAATTCTCCCCCGTCAACCCGCTGTAACCCGCGTATTTACTGGGTTTCTTGCGGATTCAAGAACCGCCTTTCTATATTGAATTGGCAGCTTTGTACGACCTGCAAAGCGCATTGATCTCCAACCCAAAAAGCGCAACCGCCCTTCAATTTCGGGGGATTCACACGCTTCGCACGTCGGTGAAATACGAAAACGAGCATCGGCGATATACGACCAGGGTGTCGGTGATGTACGAGATTAAAAATCGGCGATATACGAGGGCAGGCGAGCAAAAAAAACTCCATCGGCGATATACGAATTGATCTTGCCCAGTCCCAGTGGACACCCCGTTAAGCGATAAACTGCAACGAGGTGAATCATGGCAAGACAAGCAACCCCAATGAAACAGACCCGCACCCGCCATTCCCAAGCCTACAAGGACGAAGCGCTGGCTTTGGCCGAGCGCATTGGCGTCAGCAAGGCTGCCGAACAGCTCGGCCTGCATGCTTCCCAGCTCTACGGCTGGCGGAGCAAGAAGCACCAGACTCAGGCCGGCAGTGAGCGCGAGCACTCGCTGGCCGACGAGAATGCCCGACTCAAGCGGCTGTTGGCCGAGCACGCCGAGGAGCTGGCCATCGTAAAAAAGGCCGCCGCGTACTTTGCCAAGAGCCTCAAGTGAAGTACGCCTTCATGAGGACTCATACCGCGCATTTCTCGATCCAGGCCATGTGTCGCGTGTTGGGCGTTGCCCGCAGCGGTTACTACGCTTGGTGCTCTCGCAGGCCGTCAATGCGCCAGCGGCGAAGAGCCGAACTGGATCGGCAGGTCGCTCAGGCATACAGCGCATGCAAGGGCCGCAGCGGGGCTCCACGGCTGTGCCACGACCTGCGGGAAGCCGGCCTACCCTGCAATCGCAAGACGGTAGCCCGATGCAACGGCAAGGACTGCGTGCCAAGGCCGCCAAGAAGTTCAAGGCCACGACCAATTCTCAGCACTCCCTGCCAGTGGCAGAGAACTTGCTCAAGCAGGATTTCAAGGCATCTGCGCCAAATCAGAAATGGGTGGGTGACATCACCTACCTGCATACGGAGGAAGGCTGGCTGTATCTGGCAGTGGTCATCGATCTGTATTCACGGATGGTGATCGGCTGGGCCATGAACGAACGCATGACGGCCGACTTGGTTTGCGATGCCTTGCACATGGCGCTGTGGCGACGCAGGCAGCCTAATGACGTGATCGTGCATAGCGACCGCGGCAGCCAGTACTGCTCAGCGGCTTACCAGGAGCTGATCCGCGCCCATCACTTGCGATGCAGCATGAGCGCCAAAGGCAACTGCTACGACAATGCCTGTGCAGAGAGCTTCTTCCACAGCCTGAAGGTCGAGTGCATCCACGGCGAGCGCTTCACGAGCCGCGCCCAGATGCGTGAAACCGTGTTTGAATACGTCGAAACCGATTACAACCGCCAGCGGCGACACAGCACGCTGGGGCACATCAGCCCAGAGGCCTTCGAGGCCAGGATGTGTGCTTAAACCCGTGTCCACGGCTGCTGGGCAAGATCAAATCGCATCGGTGAAGCACGAACTATGGCCACAACACCCGCCCTGCAGTTCCAAGACCGAAAACCGTCGTTCAGGCCCCTGTTTTAGGGGGTGTGAAGGCCCTCCTCGCTGCATTTTTTATCGGTGAAATACGACCCGTACCAGAAAATATCGGTGAAGTACGAACCGACATGAAATCACATTGCCATTACTGGCGATTTCGTATTGTGGATATACCGTAAACCCAGAATCCACGCGGCCCCTGTTAACACGGGTCAGACAAAAGGTTTTTTTGTGCTGACCGATTCCGCATCATGGTTAGAATACGGAAAACGGAGGGCCACACATGACCGATATCAAGGACGCCGCTGCGCCGCATCTTGACCAGCCTGGATCGAGGGAGGATCTAGGCCGGGCAGCATACGAACAAGAGCTGATGGAAATCAGCTCAGAAACTGCATCAAAACCAGGATGCAGTCGATCCAGTTGCACGCGATCTGGATGATCGCAAGCAGTTGGCCAGGCATACGTCCAGCATCGTCGATGCCTACCCGTTCAATGCCGGCACCACGGCCAACGATGCGCTGTGGATGGGCCTGCCGGTGCTGACCCGTTCAGGCCGCACCTTCGCTTCGCGCATGGCCGGGGCGCTGTTGACTGCCCTGGAACTGCCGGAGCTGATCACCACCACTCAGGCCGACTACGAAGCGCGTGCCGTGCAGCTGGCCACCGACGCCCAACTGCTGCCGGGCCTGCGCCAGCGCCTGGCCGCCAACCGCGCCACTTCGCCACTGTTCGGGGTTGTACGCCGGAATCCCAGAAATTTCCGTCAGCCCAGCTCCAGTCCCGCCACGAGCGCATCCAGGTCGATGAACTTGCCGTCAGTCTGGAAGGTGTAATGCCCGTTCAGCAGGATGTGCCGCCAGGCCGCTGGCGACATCTGCGTGATCAACGCCAGCGCCTTGGCATTGCCAGCTGCCTCGTACTTCGTCAGCAGCAGGGACAGGATCGCCGAGTTGTAGAAGATGATCGCGTTGCCGATCAGCCTGGCGCACTGGTTGCTGATCTCGATTTCGATGTCGGTGCGGCCGGTCAATTCCTTCTTCCCACCGACTTGGGCGATGGTCGAGCGTAGCTGGTGATAGGACTCAATGCGGTTCTGCGAGCGGTGAACATTACGCTCCAGTTGCGGGTCGCGCAGGTAGCGCAGTGTGTAGATACTGCGGATGAGCTTGTCGAACTCGAAGATTGCGCGCCGCGTCGGGTTCGGCGCCGTATAGGTGCACAGCTTGCGGATCAGCGTGCCCTGCGTCATTTCCTTCAGGCCCAGTGTGGCGACGATTCGGTCGATGTTCGCCTTCTCACCGACGATGAGTTGCCGGTCGATCTGGCCAGCCGGCCGGATCAGGCATTTCTCGTACAATGCCAGATCATCGGCGCAATACAGCTCCTGCAACTGGTCGTCGAGGTCGGTGAAGCGCGGCTCGAAACGAAGTCCGAACCAGTGCAGGATGGCGAAGTTGGCCTTGTTGATGCTGTGCATGTCGCCGGTGATCGCGCTCGGCACGATGTCCGACGTGTTGCGGTACCAGATGTCGAACACGTGGTGAGCCTCGTACTCGTGTGCGCCTATCAGGTAGCCGTTCAACGGCACGTGATTGCACAGCAGCGTGTAGGCGACGACGCCCTTGCCGCGGCCGAAATATTTGCGCGAGTAGCGCGCCTTCACAGTTGGTCGCTCGACGCCGAATTTCTGCCCATCAACGGCACCGTACAACGAATCGAGGTCGAACGAGTAATGCGGGAAGATCGGCAGTGCGGCGATGGCGTTGCTGATGCAATCGTTGGCCACATGTAGCGTCGCCTGGCGCAGGTACTGCTGGTAGGTACTCTCCAGGACGTGGTACGGGATGTCGCTGGTACGTGCCATAACCTGGTTGCCGTGGTTCATGGCTTGGGCAATGATCACCGCCATCAGACTGTCGGCGTCGGCTACCTTCTTCGCATAGCGTGGCTGCAATGGTGTCAGCGCCGACAGGAACTGGCACTGGCCGTTGACGAAGCGAAACACGTCGGCGACATCGCAGTATGGCAGTTGCTCGTAGAGAGCTTGCTCGCGCGCCTTCTGGTTCTCCCCCTTGGGCTTGCGCCAGGTCAGTCTCTGCGTGTCCTTGTCGTATTCCAGGTGCGTCAGCTTGCCCTGTTTCAGCTCGCGATTGAACGCCACCCATTGCGCACGCAACTCGGCCGCCAGTGCATCGAGCTGGGCACTGACCGGCTGCCGCAGGAAGGGGATGTCCATCTGCGCGAGCACGGCGGCTTTCTCGTCCATCGAAACCAACTCGTCGGACAAATGCCGGTGCTGCAAGCTGTCGTCAATGTAGAGCTCGCCCGCCTGGAAGCGTTTCCTGACCTGACGGTAAAGCCAGAATTCGTAACGATCGGCATGCAGGCCTGTCGGCGTGCCTTCGGCATCGAACATCAGCAGGTACGGACGCAAGCGTTTCGGCAGCGTTGCCGCCGGACATTCGTCGAGTGGCCGTTGTGATAGGCGCTGCTGCTTGGCGAACACGCTCTTGGCCCAAGTCAGCGCCGCGAGCCATGGGTTATCGGGGGCCGTGCCGGCGAAGTCGAGCGCGACGTACAGCGGCCGTAGATGGCGTCGAATGCGTTCGGCCAGGCCGTCCACCGCCTGCCAGTGCAGCGCCAGTTTGTTCAGTGGCTTGACGCTCATGCGCTGCGCCGTGTTTTGCAGCAATTCCCTGGACATGATTTTGTAGGCGCGTTGGCGCACCTCGCCGAACGGCGTCGGATCGGCCACGCTGTCGTCCACGTACAGCGACAGCAGGCGGCCAACCTGCGGCGTTTCCTGATGGCGTCGCAGCTGTTCGGCGACAAAGGACTGTTTCGCACCCGTGCGGCTCTCGTCCTCAAGTTTTTTCATGTGGAAGGCCATCGCGTCGACCAGGTTGTCGGTGAGCTGCCGGTAACGTACCCAGGCATAGCACAGCAGGTAGAGCCGGGTCTGCTCCGCCTTCAGGTGGCGCAGGTCATGGACGGTATAGAAGTTCGCCAGGCTCGCGTAGTACAGCAGGTTCTGCTGCGAGATGCCGAGCTTGGGCAGCAGCGCCTTGGCGATCCCGTGCAAGGACTTCAGCGTGGCGCGCTTCTCGCGCTCCCCTGCCATCTGACGCCAGCCGAAATCTTTAGCGTCCTGCTTGAGCGCTGCCAGTTGAGACAGGGTGTCGTCACGCACCAGGAGCTGGCCCAGCGCAGCTTTGGCCGATTCGTCCAACACTTCTGCCAGCAAGCCGCCCAAGCGCCTGCGTTCGGTGGACAGGGCTTCACTGACCAGCTCTTGTAAGGTGGTGTGGCCGGGCCGGATGATTTTGTGCTCGCTGAGCCAAACGATCAGTTCGGCGGCCACGAATCCTGGCATTACGTCGCGCCGCACGATCTGTTCAGCCTGCTGTGCCAGTTGCGGCAGGAAGCTAGCCGCCCACGACCGGTAGCCGAACAGTTCGGCGATCTGACCCCTCTGGCTGTAGTGCTCATGCTTGGTGATCGCCTTGCGTTCGAACGCTTCGCCGTGGAAATAGCGACTCAGCACGAAGGCGCAATCGTCCTCGACCTCATGCCAATCGAAGCGGAAGAAAGCATGCTTGGCCTTGAAGTAGCCGATCTGCAAGACGCAATAGACTTGGGCCTGCAGGCTAGGCCGGCTGCTGGCGAACGCCAGTTCAGATTCGGTCAACGCCAGGTATTCCAGCCGCTGAGCATCGTCGAAGTCCGGTAGGCCGTACAAGGCTTCCTGCTCTGCGTCAGAAAAGACGGTGAGTAGCTTATTCTTGTTGCTCATCGACCGTCCTTCCCGCACCACGCCAACCTGCTCGCGTCAATGTTTCGATCAACGTAGTGCGCTTGACATTGAAGTTGCGGCACACCGCCGCCTTAGACATGCCGCCATCGAGCGCGGCGACGATGGCGTCCAGCTTCTCACCAGTGATCGCCTGCGGCCGGCCGCCGATCCGGCCGCGTTTGCGTGCGGCGGCCAAGCCCGCGACGACGCGCTCCTGAATCAAGGCGCGCTCGTACTGCGCGAGCGCACCGAACACCTGGAACAGGAATTCGCCCGAGGGCGTCGTAGTGTCCAGGTTCTCTGTCAGCGAGCGGAACGCCACCCGCTTGTCCTTGAGCGAAGTCACAATGGCGAGCAGGTGCGACAGCGAGCGACCGAGCCGGTCGAGTTTCCACACCACCAGCACATCGCCGGCTCGAACGAACTCAAGCGCCCGCGCCAAGCCGGCACGGTCATCCTTCGCGCCAGAGGCACGATCCTCAAACAGGTGACGCGGATCGACGCCGGCGGCGAGCAGCGCGTCGCGCTGCAAGTCCGTGCTCTGGCGGTCGGAGTCCGACGACACGCGCATGTAGCCAACCAACATAGGCGGATAACCATCAAAAACAGGTTTCCGCATAATAGTGAATAGCGATAGAGTTTTCCGTACATTTTTGAGGGGGTGTTGCACAGGTAGCACAGCGGCGGCTGACAGCCTGTCGCAAAACAAATGTTTTACGACACCTCCTTGAGGTTGCCGCGTTTACATCATTACCTGAACAGGTATAAAATTCCGTCATGACAAACAAAGAAAAACCGCTCGAATGGATCGCGAGCAGCCACAAGGATTTGATGGCGTTGCCGTCCGACGTGCGTCGCCGTTTCGGTTACGCGCTCTCGTTGGCGCAGATAGGCGATCAGGATGACGCAGCAAAGGTGCTCAAGGGGTTCGGTGGTGCCGGCGTGCTGGAGGTCGTCGAAGACGATGCCGGCGGCACCTATCGAGCGGTATACACGGTCAAGTTTGCGGAAGCGGTGTTCGTCCTGCACTGCTTCCAGAAGAAGAGCAAGAGCGGAATCGCCACGCCAAAGGCCGACATGGACATCATCCGCGCTCGGCTGAAGGTGGCCGAGGTATTGGCACAGGAGCTACGAAATGCAAAAACGAATCATTGAAGGCGTCGAGGTTCAGCGCAGCTCGGGCAACGTCTTTGCCGACCTTGGACTGCCTGACGCTGAAAAGCTCAAGATCAAGACCGGCCTGGTGGTCGAGATCAGGAGGGCCATGCGCGCCCTTGGGCTGACTCAACAAGCGGCGGCCAAACGCATGGGCATCCCGCAACCGAAGGTGTCGGGCATGATGCGCGGCGACTTCACCAATCTATCCGAACGCAAGCTGATGGATTGTCTGAATCGCCTCGGCTACGACATCGAAATCAAGGTACGGCCAGCAGCCGAGCCGATCGGGCATCTAACGCTCGCAACCGCTTAATCGGAGCTCTCCTGATGGCAGCCCGCATCACCGACGACGAATGGGACGAACTGACTCCCGAGAATTTCGATACCACGGCACTGCTGCGTGCAGTCGATGCCGTGGACGTGCTGCGCGGCGATTTGAATGACAGCGCAGACGGCGCACCTCCGCAACTGCGCACCGACCTGTTGAAGCTGCATCAACTGGCAATGGCCGCGTTCAACGAGGGATCACGCAGCCGAGTGGCTGAGCTATTTGATCTCGCCGTGGATCTTCAGGATCAGGTTGATCATCTGATGACCTCGCTGGAACAAGTGCAAGAAACCCTGTCCCGGTTGACGGCGCTCTACCCAGAAAGCCTGTCCTGAATGTTCTTGGAGACAACCACATCATGAGCCGCAGCCGCCGCAAAACGCCCATCGTTGGGCACACGACCTGCCGTAGCGAGCGCGAGGACAAGAAACTCTGGCATCAGCGCTGGCGAACCCACGAGCGCACCGCGCTGGCCAGCGCGTCGCCGGAAGCTCTATGCGCCCATCTGCCTCTACTGGAAAACCAGGTCAGCAACGTCTGGTCGATGGGTAAGGATGGCCGCTCCTACTGGCCCATCAAGCGCCAGGCCGCCACGGCGGATCGCATTGCCAACCACAAGGGACGCAATCCGCAAGAGCGCGCCTCCCTGAAAAAGCGTCTGCTGCGCAAGTGGATGAGCAAATGAACCTGTCCACCATCGAGGCGCTGGCTATCGCTTGGGCGCGAATCGCTGAAGAAGCAGAACTCCCAGCCGGCTACGAGGGCACGGCGACGCCAGAGGCGCATCGGGCCTGCGAGGTGATCCAGGAGCGGATTCGAGAGCACGTCGTCGCCACCAATGACATGCGGCTGTTCGGCCTGCTGCACCTGCTTGGGCAGGCGTCGCTGCGCATGGAGCAAGCGCTGTGGCCGGAAGAATATGCGCGGATGACCCGCGAGGTCGAGGAAGCTCTCCGAGAGGCCGACGACCCCAACGCCAAGTCGTACACCCACGAAGAAGTCATGCGGGCGATGCAGGAACTCATCGACCAAGCGCGAGACAAGCCATGTTGATCGGCTGACGGAAATTTCTGGGTTTCCGGCTTACAACCCCATGCTGATCACTCGGCGTCAGGGGGGGTGAACGTTACAGACATTGTAACCTGTATCGTACGATACAGGTTACACATCAAAAAAAGGGGGCAAGCCCCCTCACCGTCCCGCTAAGTAGGCGACGTACACGATGGCGGCGCCTAGCGCCGCACCAATCAGTAGCAGAGCTACCGAGTACCCAACCGCCCGGCGCTCAGCCTGTGCAGTCACCAGGTTGGCCGCACTGCGGTTGATCTCATTCCCAATCCGGGCCGCCGCTTCGCGTCCTGCCTGCACCAGTGCGTTGCGCTGTTCTTCCATCATCGACTCGAAGTTCAGCTGCGTCTGCAGCAGGACTTTGCCTGCTGCATCGCGTACGGCTTCGGAAGTCTTCGCCGCCAGGTCGGCGTCAACCTGTTCCAGGCGCCGCACGATGGCATCAAAGTCTTCCATCATTTGCGCGATCATCGCTTCGCGTGCCGTGGTCGGGTCCTTGGCCATCGTTCACTTCGCGTACACAGCGGTGGCAAGAAAGGTGCAGACAAGGGCGCCCCACCGGCATCGACTCAGCAAACCTTACTCGATGACCAGCTGGGCAAGCTGCGCGAAGCCAACACCGTCTTGGAGGCGCAGGTCAAAACGCTGACCTCGGAGAATACCTACCTCAAGGCCGAGCTGGAGGAAGCGCGTAAGCAGCTGGCCGAACGCTGGAAAGACTCGGAATGACGGCCCGGCACCATGACCAGGACCTGCGGATACCGCGTGAAGAATTCGAGCGGATCCGCACCAAGTCGAAAATGCACCAGCGCAGCCTCGACGTCGCCTTTGAAATCCTGGTCGAAGGCAAGGGTCTTGTCGCGGTCGCCAATGCACATGACCTGACGAAACAGCGTGCCTTGGCAATTCGCGACAAAATCTATTCCAGCTACCTCACTCAAACCCCGGAGGGTTGGCGGTGCGCGCAGATCTGCGCACCTGCTGAAATGATCGATCGTTTCGTGCTGGAAGCCGACGCCGAACGGCTTCGGTACTGGCAGACCCATTCCATGACCACCAAGGACGTTGACCCATGAGCACCCCCACCGATAAGGAACTCGCCCAGCTGCTGCAGCCATTGCAGGAAAGCTTGGCGGGTATCAACCGTTCACTGCGTACATTGGCCGATACCCGTCTGCTCGAAATGTTCGGCCCTGAGCTGTCCGACCGAAAGAAATGGACTGAGCAGTTGAAGCACGCACACCAAAGGGATGACCGGGCGCTGTTTGATCTGCGTCAGGCAGGCGAACAGGGCCGATACCCGGGCGGATATGACCAATGGGTCAAAGACTACGGCGAGGAAGAAGCCAAGAAGCTGGCAGCCCCCGTGGTAAGCGCTTTGGAACATCGAAAAGTTACCTCGGCAGAACTGGCCGAGCTGGAAGCCGCTCAACCTGTATTGGCGCGGTTGTATCGAGAGTTCATCAAACTGCAAGGCTGATCCCGGTCCCTGGAGTGACGAATTGGTTGACGTTGCACCCATCGGCTATGCGGCTATCCACGCGCCCAACCATAGCATTCGTCACTTCGGGGACCGGGAAACCATATCGTCACAATTGGGTATACCTCAAATGTCACAGCTGTGACCGCTCCAATAATTCAGGTGCGGTGATTTAACATACGCCCATACTGATACAATGATTTGAGTACACTCAAACTGATACGGTAACACTATGTTCATCCGCGCATATCTACGAGCATCGACAGAAGACCAGGATGCAAGTCGCGCCCGCGACCAACTGGAAACCTTCGTTACTGGCTTCGGCCTGGCTATCGCTGCCAGCTACATGGAGAACGCTAGCGGTTCGCACGCCAACCGACCCGAACTGATCCGTTTGCTGAAAGACGCCAAGCGAGGCGATGTGTTGCTGGTGGAGAGTATTGATCGACTATCGCGCATGGGTGATCAGGATTGGCGGGAACTTAAGGGCGCGATTGATCAGCGGGGACTGCGTATCGTCGCTATCGACCTTCCAACCAGTCACCAGGGCATGACCTTGCCCACCAACGATGAATTCACCGACCGGATGCTGTCGGCCATCAACTACATGATGATCGACATGATGGCGGCAATTGCCCGCAAGGATTATCAGCAGCGGCGGGAGCGGCAGAGCCAGGGCATCGCCAAAGCTAAAGCAGCTGGTGTGTACAAGGGCAGGCCAGTGGACGAGGATCTACGCAAGCGGGTGCGCGAGCTACTGGGCGCGAACCTCGGGATCCGCGCTACCGCCAGGCACGCGGACTGTTCAACCACCACCGTGATGCGTATTCGTGATGAGCTGTCAGTCGAGCCGGGCGGGAATGGGTGACTAGCGCAGGCGCAGCCGGAGTCTGTCAGCCATTCACGGCTGGCCGCCGCCGGCAGGCGACTTTGAGGCCCTAACAGCCAAGGCAAATGCAGCTGGGGTTAGGAGATCATAAGAACGATGACTTGCCGACCCTTGAAATTCGCGGCCTGCAGGCTTGCACCTCGCTCACTGTATGCACGAACCCCCGATCATCATCCGTGAGCGACCGTCGCTCACAATCTATGAGCTACCCCTAGCTCATTATCCATGAGCTAGGTTAGCTCACCCTATGAGCTACCCCCCCTTCATGAGCTACCCCTAGCTCATATGTGAGAGATATCTCACAGGATTTGAGAGATAACGTGCACGGATGAGCTACCCATCGCTCACTAGATGAGCTAGGGTATGCGTGAACCATGAACGATATCTAACAAATATGCACGATATCGATCACGCAATTGCACCGTAGGAGGCCCAATGGCCAATGACAAAAACGAGATCCGCGCCTATGCGCAGCCTGCCCAGCGCGGTACATGGGTACAGACTGAGCGCGCCGGTCATGAGGCATGGGCCGCACTGACTGCACAGGCACCCCGCGCAGCACAGTTGATGCACATCCTGGTACAGCACATGGATAAGCAAGGCGCGCTGATCATCAGCCAGGCCACGCTGGCCAAGCTGATGGAAACGTCCGTGGCCACCACCAAACGCGCCATCGCCATCCTGACCAAGCACAACTGGATCCAGACCATCAGTGTGGGTGGCCAACGGGGTGGCACGCTCGCTTATGTAGTGAACAGCCGGATTGCATGGGCGGACAAGAGGGACAACCTTCAGTTTGCCCTGTTCAACGCTCGGGTACTGGTTTCTACCGAGGATCAGGCTGATTTGGGCGATGCCAAGCTCAAGCAGCTGCCGACAATGGAAGACGGCGACATTCAGCTACCTGCGGGTCCAGGTATGGATCCGCCTGCGCAGGAGTCGCTGGAGGGAATGTTGCCTGATATGCCCTCTATTCCCCACGGTAACTGAGGCAAGGACCAAGGAGGGTGCTTTATGTGGAAGATCGAATTCAGTAAGGATGACCACGGCATAGGTCAGTTCGGCGGCAGTGTACGAATGAATGATCCAGCACTGTGGCCGGTTACGCCGGATACAAACGTTCCCCTCACGCCGCTCTGTACCTTGACCGAGGCACTGTTGCCCGTCCGGTTCTTGCCACCTGGCATGGCCATGACCGTGTTCATTGCGCCGAACCGGAAGGCCAACGGCTTCAACTTGTCGACCATGCGGCGATACACCGTGCATCAGCAATCAGAGCTGCAAACTGCCCGGGATAGTGGATACGCCAGGGTGATTCTTCACACCCTCACAGATCATGAGCTGCCACCACCAGAGTCAGCCTTCATTCTCGACCGCGCATTCATACGCAAGGAAGAATTCACCGAGGCAGAGGAAGATGCCGAGCTGGAGGACGATGATTTCGGCCTGGAAATCAGCAAGGTGACAGGCCGACCTGCTTTTCTGCAGGACCCGATTTATGAACCCAGCTCTCGCTATATGTGGCTGCTACAGCTAAACGCCTCAGAGCTTGAGGACATTGGGCCACGGTACGAAGGCATCTTTGAGGACGGCATTGGCCACCTCATTCTTGATAAGCAGGCCCGAAAGGCACCGCAAGGCGCCGAGGCGGGTTATTTCTTCATTCAATTCACCTAACACGCAAGGAAAGCCCGATGCCGAAGCCAACCACCATGAGCTTTGAACAACAAGAGCTGCACGCCAAGGCCCAATGCCACGACTGGAACAGCACCTACAAGCATGGTGCCCTGGTCAGCTACGCCGAAATATACGGCCAGGGTGAAACACACCGCGCCGAAACAAGGGGCAATGCGTGGGTGATGTGCGGCCAGGCCGTCATCTTCGTGGATGGTTTGTCAGGCGCTGTGTCGCTTGACCATTGCACCGTTGTCGCCGCGCTCGATGCCGAGCAGAAATCAGCAACCGAGGAGACTGAAAGTGTCTGATGAACGCTATGCGCGCCTGCAGCAGGCTCTTATCGAATCGGCCAAGCAACACCTGGTGGAATTGACCGGGGCTTTGGCGCTGCCTAGTGGGGCAGACCGCAATGAGGGGATTTCTTCGGCTTGGTGGCAACTGACCGGACTGACCCAGCTGGTTCACTTTGACAGTGGATTGGACGAGGCGACCAAGCAGGAGCTGGTGGCCATCGACCAGTTGGCCATCCAGGCCACAACCAAACCGGCAGACAAGGCGTTGATGGCCAGCGAAGCAGACGCCGATATTGCGGCCGCATTGGCTGATCCAACCGCTTCTTATTGGCTCAAACACAGCCTGCAGCAAGCCCTGCCGCGTGATCCAGTGGATGCGGTCAATGATGCGGAATGGCTTTTTGAGTTGCTGAATAAACGCTGCGTGGAGCAGCTGCAGCACGAAGCGCCACCGTCGATGGAAATGGAATTTCGCAGTGCTAACGGCACTACCACTCAGATCGATATTACCCAGGTTGCGCCTGTCATCGAGCTGGGCGGCTTCAAAGCCTGAATGGCCGAGCGGCCATAAAAGACGAAACCCGCAGCACGGCAATGCTTGCGGGTTTCTAGGTTTTTGCGAAGGAGCAAAAATCCACGCGCTTATTGTACATCGAGCGCTGGAGATTTCACAGCGACACGGAGGAAGCAGCGATGGCCGATCAACGTTACCCGGTAAGCATCGGACAAGGCGAGACTGCCAAGCAGTATTCCGAGGCCTACCAGACCCAGCCAGGCTATGCGGTGCAGTGGAAAGGCATACTGCAGAAAGCGCACGGCCAGGCCCTGGTGCGTTGCTTGTGCCCAGGCAAAGGCACTCGACGCTTGGCCGTACGGCACAGATCCGAACACGATTCGTTTCACCTGTCCCGCTATCCGCACACCGGCGCCGAGCATGCGCTTGATTGCCTGTACTACTCGCCCGATCCCGACAAGTCGGGATTAGGTGCCTACAGCAAGGGCGTGGTCGAAGAAACCAAGGACGGCGACCTCAAGATCAAGCTCACCCTTTCGCTCCGCAAGAAGGATCCGGCTGAAATCCAGCCAATGGAGGGTACTTCCCCTGCCCCATCGAGCAGCAAACCTTCCAAGCCGGCGATGACCTTGTGTGGCTTGCTCCACTTGCTCTGGAGCGAAGCAGGCCTCAACCAGTGGGTACCAGGTATGGCGGGCAAGCGTGGACTTGGGCTGATTCACAGCCGACTGCAGCACGCTGCCGACCGCATGCTCGCTTCGCGCATGCGCATTGGTGATGCTTTGCTCATCGCTACAAGTTCGGCTGGCCAGCAGGCCGACGCCAACAGTCATAAGGTGGCCAGCGCGATCAGAAACAAACTCCGCCTAATCGTCGTCGCCCCCTTGGCGGCGCACTCGGAAGAACGCGAACAAGCAATGAGCGGCTATCTCGCCATCGCTGGCTTCCACGGAGTACCGCGGCTGCTCATGGACGGAGAACTATGGCAGAGGACCGCCAGGAGCTACAGCGCCGCGCTTCGTGGATGGCGGGAAGGACGCCGAGTGATTGCTATTGTCCAGACGGATCAACCTACAGTGCCCAGCAAAGCCCAAGCGCTCAATGTGGCCCTGATGGTCGTCAGTGACGAGTGGATACCGGTTGAATCGGGCTATGAGGCGGTGATCGAGGCGATGCTCCGCGATCAGGGGCGAAAATTCATCAAGCCGATGCGCTTTGATGCGGAGCAAGAACAGGTGTTTCCTGATTTCTGGCTGATGGACGTAGGCGCCGGCAGGGAGCTGCCGATGGAGGTTTACGGGCGTCAGGATCCGAAGTACCTGGCCCGCAAGGAAGTGAAGTGCGCCTACTACACGCGGCACTACGGGCCGACCGGATGGTGGTCGTGGGACGCCAGTGCGGACCCGCGAGGCTTGAGCATTCCCGCATTCCCCCCGGCTCGGCACCCCTAACATGGCCACCATTGACTGGGCGCTGTACGACTGCAAGTTGGGCCAGATCAAGGACGTTGAACTGGCCCGGTTGATCGGCTCGACCCCGCACCGCGTGCGCCGCCGCCGTGAGCAACTGGGGATTCCGCCATGGTCGGTCGGCAAAAAAATCGAGCCCTACAAAAACCTCTTAGGCTTTGCCGCCGACAGCTCGATAGCTGCCCGCTGCGGCGTGGATACCAAAAGCGTCAAGGCCTACCGGGAGTCGTTGGGCATCTTGCCCTTGTTCCGGCCCGCGCCACGTAAGCAGGTGCTCCCCATCGGCCATGATCTGAGGCCCTATAAACCGCTGTTTGGCTACGTCAGTGACCAGGAGATCGCCCAGCTCGCCGGCGTCGATCTGTACCTGGTGCAGGACGTACGCGAGGGGCTTGGCTTTGAACCCATCCCGCCGTTGCCAGGCAGTGCAACGCCAGATCCAATACCAGACTTTCACGGCCCGTTGCTGGGTTACGAATCATTGTTTGCGACAATGACGCCTACAGAGATCAGCCGGCAAACCGGCGTACCGTACCCTGTGATAGTGCAGCGCTGCGCCTTCTTGGGCATTCAGCCCTACAAGCGTGTTTCGGTAGCGTCCCGCTACGATCACCTGCTGGGGAAGGTGCCTGATGCGCTGGTGGCGAAGCTGGCAGGCGTTTCGCGAGCCAGCATCGGCGCCCGGCGCAAGCGGTTGTCGGCCCAGGCGAAAGCCGAGCTTAGCTAATTCTCGCACGCGAGAATTACCGACACTGCACCGTCCACAACTGATCCCAGCTGGTCATGTAACTGGGGCTAAGCAGGGCACGACGCATGCCCCAGTCAGGCGTCAGTGGGACCGCTGCAGTACGCAAGCAGTCATGCCCCCATCGGCGGTTGATCTTGTCCATCGTGGCCATGAGCGCATCCGAGCGCTCCGGCTGGCTCGGGCTGAAAAGATCCTGCGTGTACTCTCCCCGCTTGCGCAGATCCATCAGCAGTACCTCGGCCTTGCTATACGCAAAGCCAGGCCGGTAGATCTCTGTTGCCGCCTGCAGGGCATATTTCGTCAGCTGCCGCACATCATCGGTTGGGAAAGCCGGTATGCACGTCGCTGCGTTCGCGTACTTGGGACCGTCACCATGAAACGAAGTCTGGATACCAATGCGTAGAGCGCCGCATAGCGAACGCTGCATGCGCAGCTTTTCAGCGGCACGGTGAATGTAGGTCGCCAGTGCTTCCTGCAGCTCTCTGAGCGTGTGAACCCGCTTGCCAAACATCTTGCTCGAACAGATCGATTGCTTGGCCGGCGCGGTCTGCTCCAGGTCCATGCACGACTCGCCTGCCAGCTCTCGAATGGTTCGCTCCAGTACGACACTGTATTTGCGCCCCATAGCCCGTGCATCTGCTTGCGATAGCTCCCAAGCGGTGCTGATCCCGTCGCTGGCCAGGTTGTCGCGCATACGGCGCCCGATCCCCCAAACCTCATCAACCGGCATTCGCCGGAGCAGCCATTCGACCGCCTCTGGTTTGCGCAGATCCACTACGCCGCCAGTCTTCTCTCGCCACACTTTTGAGGCGTGCTGCGCGGCCTTGGCCAAGGTTTTCGTATGCCCAATGCCAACACCGACTGGCAGCGCCGTCCATTGCAGGACGCGGGCTTGAATGGCCCGGCCTACATCAATGATCGGCTCGGGAAGGCCATCGAGCCTGCAGAACAGTTCGTCAATGGAATAACGCTCCCATTCGGGGACCAGGGAGGCGATGGCCACGCCAACGCGGTGACTCAATTCGCCATAGAGCGTGTAATTGGAGCTGAAAACCGCGACGCCATTCTGTTCGAGGAAACCGCGTACCTTGAAATAGGGATCGCCCATCTTCAAACCGAGGGCTTTAGCCTCGTTCGTACGGGCCACGATGCAGCCGTCCGAGTTGCTTAAAACGACGACCGGGCGCTGCCGCAGCTCCGGTCTAAAGATGCGCTCGCAGCTGCAGTAAAACGAGTTGACGTCTACCAGGGCGAAGATCGGCCGGGAGCTGTCAGCACACATGCTTGGTCAGGTCCCAGGTAACAACCCCAAACACATCAATCGAGCCGTACTGATCAGGGGTGATGGTCTTATAGTCGGGGTGGGCCGATTCCAGTAGCCAACGATCAGCGTTGTCCTTGGCCAGCCGTTTCACCAGCGGTTGGTTGTCCACGTAGGCGAGAACGATCTGACCCTTTGTCGCTGTGATCGAACGGTCTACGATCAGCACACCGCCGTCGTAAATCCCCGCGTCACGCATGCTTTCGCCCTGGACGCGCACAATCCATACATGCGGCGCCCGAATATTCAGCAATTCATCCAGGGAAATCGGCGGCTCGTAGTAATCAGCTGCAGGGCTTGGAAAGCCGCCTGCAGCCGTTCCGGCGAGAACCGAAATGAGCTGGCTTGAGTCTCGAAGGGGCTGAATAGATACAACGTTCATGAGGCACCGAGCTAATACTGTTTGCATATACAGTAATGCAGGCCGTACGGCGCGGCTAGAGCCGCCTGGACAAAAGGCGGATCTTTCCGTCTGCAGGAGAATCCACAGCATATCGAGTGCCATTGAGGCGCAGGTGTCATGGCTTCCAAGAAAAGTGCGGTCCCTGCTCGCATCCAGCCGCAGCTGGTGGCCTTGGTGACACGGCCACCAGCCGGCGACTGGGCTTACGAAATCAAGTTCGATGGCTACCGCATGTTTGCCCGCATCGATGCCGGCGTGGCTCTGTTCACTAAAAACGGTTACGACTGGACGAAGCGGATGCCGCGTCTTGCCCAGGACCTGCAGTCACTTCCCATCCGTGGCGCTTGGTTAGATGGTGAAGTGGTCGTGCAAGACGACGACGGCCGCCCCGCGTTCCAGTCCCTGCAGGAAGCCTTCGCCACTGGCGATACCGACCGCTTGATCTACTTCGCCTTCGACCTCCTGTTCATCGACGGCGTGGACCTAAGACGCCGGCCTGTCGAGCAGCGCCGGGACCTGCTACGGGTATTGCTGGAACAGGTCGAACTTGACCAGGTGCGGTTCTCTGAAACCCTCGAAGCGGATCCGGCGCATTTGCTGGCCAGCGCTTGCGCGCTCGGTATCGAGGGCATCGTAGGCAAGCGGTTGGGGAGTACCTACGCCGGCGAGCGGGATGGCTCATGGATCAAGCTCAAATGCGTACAGCGGCAAGAGTTCGTGATCTTGGGCTACACCCGAAGCTCTGCCGGCATCGGCTCGCTGCTGATCGGCCTGCATGATGACGCTGGCCAGCTGCAGTACGCTGGCCGTGTCAGGTCGGGATTCACTGGCCGCGAGCTGGACAGACTCAAAAATCGACTCGGCCCATTGGTACGGAGAACATCGGCTTTACGTACGCCGCCCAAGCTGCAGGGCGGGGGCGTGGTATGGGTAGAGCCTCAGCTTGTGTGCGAGGTGAAGTTTGCCGAGTTGACCCCGGCTGGCAAGGTGCGCCATGCCGTGTATATCGCTCTGAGGGAGGACAAGCCGGCATCGTCCATCAGTCTGGAGAGCGACACCGACCCAGTTTGAGCAGGCGAAGATGCGCCGGGAGGCGAGTGTGTATGAGGTTCATATCGACGCTGAAGCCTGTGTCATCCAGTGCGAAATCACGGATGTGATCGAGGCCGACCCAAACCCCGGCTTGTGGTCCAGCGACTGGGATGCCCAAGGTTATCGCGAGCTGGAATTCAGGGTGCTTTCTGGTGTGGCGTACGACGCAGACGGTAACCCCAGCGATCTAGGCCGCAACGGCTGCGCCGAGGTGGCCGACCGCTACGCGGAGTTCATCGAGGACGATTTGTGGCACCAGCTGGATAACGAGCGGGGCGAATAGCGGGCAAAAGAAAACCCGCGTTGGCCGAGGCCTCAGCGAGCTTTCTCCGTCAGTCAGGTATTAGCCGTTCCAACTATCGCGAATCGCCTCTACCAGGAGCTTTGCGAGCACCTGAATAGAGAGATTCTTTAGGAAATTTTTCATCTCCAAAGACCTCGATTGGGGCCTCTGTCCCTATCAATGCTTTTCCGGAACACATGGCACTGACAAGAGCATGGTCAGATGATCTTTGCGAGACGCGGGCGGGGCTGGTGTTAACCAGGGATCAAATCCGCGCGGATTACTAGGCCCGCGTCCCCAGCAGTGAATCTTTAGACGGGAAGCACCCCACCCGGCGCACAGGTCACATCGACTAGCGGATCTTACCTGCTCGGCTGTCGCTATGCCATCACTGGCAGTCGCAGATTTCCACTTTTCCCGGGGCGAAAAAAAACCGCCTTAGTAGGGCGGTTTTCTTAGGCTTCGCGGTTAGTAGCCGCGTTACCAGGTCTCGCAAAGATCATCTGACTGGGTTCATATTTACAAAGGTAAACAGGATTGGCAACTCTTTTTTGAGTAATGGACCCGAAGATTAAGGCCGAATCGAGAGGCGAATCCAATCCCGAATTGCATGGCGTGCCCCCTTCGGGGGGCGGCTGTCGTGAACCAAGCCCCGGCCAAAAGCGCGCCGGGTCTTGGCCCTTCGGGCTTCCATCCTCACGCCTCCGGCCTTCGGCCTGCGCGCTCCGCTTGCCGGTCGTTCCAGGGCAACCACTGCGGCTAGCTCAGCAACCATCGGTAGGAAGCGGACGCCCCAATGGCCTATCCGCCACCAGGCCTTGCCTGCAAGGGGCTTTCGCGGCATATCCTCGCTCGCTACGCTCCCTGCGGTATTCCACGGTCCCCTTGCACGCGGCCTGGCTCTGGATAGTCCGGGCTTACCGCGTCCTACCGAAGGCTGCCGAGCAGATCCACCCAGCGGTGGCGTGCTTCCATTCCCAAAGAGCAAGGCGGCATCCGCTTCGCGGCTGCTGCTTTGAAAAGCGTTTGTTTCCCGCGCCCCACGCTCGGCATTAAAGCAGATCGGCAAGAGCGCCTGCGGTCAAGCGCTCGATGCCATGCCAACCTATCAGAGGGAGTGGGTCAGGTCGTGCAAGGCGGTTGCAGCGATCCAGAGGCCGATACCCATAGCAGCCGCCGTATACAAGGGTAACCGCTTGTGTTTGTCCGTGTAGCCATCGCTGAACCTGTTCTGCTTCGGGGTGATGGTATAGAAGAACCCTTGAATGGCCTTGGGCAGGAGAATCAGGAATGCAAAACCCTTTAGGCTCAGTTCAGCGTTATCGGTCCAGGGAAATCGGGCCAGCCAATATGCGCAGCCAATCCACAGGAGCCAGCCCCAAACGAAGAGCGCCTTGGTTTGGTTCGGGGAAATAGTCTTTTCCATGTCAACCTCGCTTGTCCGACCGACCCTCATTCCAGGTCATCCAGTAGAAAAGGACGATGCCGGCAACGGCGCCGAATGGGCCAATGCGCTCAGCCCAGGTGATCGGAAGGAGGGTAGGGAAGGCCAGTTTCAGGCCGATCACAATCATAGTTGCAACGATCCACCCAAACCCGGCTGCAACGGGGGTGAGCAAAATGCGTTTGACGATTAAGTCCGTGTTCATAAACGCTCCCTTTTATGCGATTAGTGTGGCGATGAGGTCTATCACCTTCGAATCACGGACCAACACCCAGGCGAAAATTGCCAAGGTCAGCAGCCCGTATATCCATTGGCGCTGTTTATCGGGGGTGACTTCGGCTCCGCTCTCCGGCCATATCGGCGGGATATCACCCTGGAGGAGGAATTTGGGGAAAAGGCCCATCAACGCGAACCAGGCCCAATCGAAACCAGCAGGCCCAGCGTAGGGCGACTTGGTGGCGATCCAAGCAGCTAGACCTAGCCAAGCAGCCCATGCGCATGCGCGTATGACCCCTTTCTTTTTCGACGTTAAAGCATTCATGTAACCTCCTTGTTCACAACGATTAGTGCACCGGCTCAACGTGCTTGCGGGTCGTAAGATCCAGGCCAACGGCACGCATCACGGCCAGCAGGGTTTTCAAAGTCGGGTTGCCCTTGTCCGAGAACGACCGGTAGAGGTGTTCGCGGGAAAGGCCAGATTCATTGGCAAGGGCGGTCATCCCTTTGGCGCGGGCTACGACACCCAGGCATTTTGCGATATAGGCCGCATCGCCCGTTTCGAATGCGTCCTCCATGAATACCGCGATGGACTCCGCATCAGTCAACGCATCAGCGGGGTCGTAGTCGTAAAATTGCTCTTTCATTCATCGTCACTCCACTGGCTGGCCAAGGCTTTGGCGGTTTCGATATCCCGCGCTTGGCTGCTCTTGTCTCCACCACACAGCAACAGGACCAGCTGGTTACCTCGCTGCTGAAAATACACCCGGTAGCCGGGGCCGTGATGGATGCGTAATTCGCTGATTCCTTGGCCCACCGGTTGAACGTCTCCAAGCAGACCATGCGCAACGCGGAAGACTCGCGCAGCGATGATGGCTTTGGCCTGCTTGTCTCGCAGCTTGCGTTCCCAGTTCCTGTACGTGGCGGTTTGTTTAATTGTCTTCATGGGTTCAATTGTAGCTTATAAATCACGATTAGGCAAGGTTCTCGCATGCGAGAAAGTCAATTACTAGTAAATATAATGTTGACTACAAGTTGACGCAAGTGGGATTTTTTTGGGATACTGAATCCGTCGAAGCAGTCCCGCCTCGACAGCCTGGACCCAGCGGCGGCAACCGCTCCGGGCAACACTGCGAAGGAGTACGAAGCATGTCTATTTTCAAAGAGTTGGCGTTACCTACTACGCTGGACGATCTGCTAGCTGCCCGCGAGGAAGCGCTACGGCTGATCGCTGATGCACGCCGCACGCTGGAGCTGGCCCAGGAAGTTCTAGCGCCACATGGTCGGCATCTGATGCCTCACGCTGCGCAACTCAGGGAAGACCAGGACAGGGTGCGTAGTGAGCTGGACACCTCCCTATGGCGCCGGGCATTCGATATGACCGGCTTTAAACAGCTCATGGACGCGGAGGCCGTTGCGGAATTTGAGAAAAGCCTTTGCCCCTGCCCGCCTGCATTCACCGCGTCAACGATCAGTGCTACTTTCATCGACTTGCGCATCAATGCCGAATCGATGTTCCAGCGTGGTGTTTTCAATGTGTTCCGGTATCTCTCCGACGATTACCGCACCAACGCCAAAGAGCCGTTCCGCATCGGCCCGAAGGTGATCATGGAAGGCATGGTCGAACCTTCGTTCAAGAGTGGCCTTTGTATCCGTTACGGTTCGTGGGCCAAGGACAAGCTCAATGACCTTGATCGGGTTTTTCAGACGCTCGATGGCAAGCCCTTCCAGCCGCACGCCTTGACCTCAGCTATGGATGCTGCCTTTCAGGCTGGGGAAGTGTTCGAGAATGAGAACTACCGGGCCAAGGCGTTCAAGAAAGGCACGCTGCACCTGGAGTTCCTGCGCCTGGATCTGCTGGACAAGGTGAATGAGCAGATAGGCGAATATTACGCCGGCAACGTCCTACCAGACGCACGCGCTGCGTAGTAAATTTATGTCACTATCAGTCAAATTAGATTTGACTGATAGTTGACTTGTTGGGGTTCCTTTGCGATACTAACCACGTCGAAGCAATTCCGCCTCGACAGCCTGGATCCAGCGGCGGCAACCGCTCCGGGCACACACTGCGAAGGAGTTTCCATGAGCGCCTATATCCTGAATCGTTTTCACATCTCCGCCATCCTCATGTTCAGCTGCACCGGCAAGCCGGACGCCACCACCTACCAGACCCTCGCCGATCAAGGCCAGCAGCTGCTTGACGAAAACATCCGCTCCGTACGCACGCGCTACCCTGGCGAAACGTTCAAGGCCGAGCTGTTCGGCCTGGATGAAACCGTGCGCAAGCCCACCCCGCTCGAAGCCCTCAAGCTCATCCAGTGCCTGGAATATCAGTCCAATCAAAACCCCGACTATTACGCGACCCCGGCCTTTCGCACGCTGCATGAAATTCGCCGCAAAGCCCAGTCCAAGCTGCCGGGGTGGGATCAGGCGAGTTGGGATCTGGTGTGATGGCGGCTAATGCCCAGCAGGTAGCGCCGCCCATGTGGCGCTACTCCCTGCGTTGGTGCCTGCCTCATTTGCCATGCCCCGGCGACTTCGAGCTGCTGGTGATCGAGGCGCCGGCAGGGCAAAAGCTCCCCGAGGAAATGCGCAAGGCGTGGGAGGCCCGGCCCGAAGGTTATGGCGTCTGTCTCGACTTCCCCGCCTCACAGGCGGTCAAGCGCTGGAGCACCGACGCAAAAGGCAAAGTCAGGCGCAAGAACCTGGAGCGCCGGATCGAAAAACAGGCCCCGCTGTTTGCGGACGAGCTGATAGCCCGCGAACTGGCCCAGCGCCCCACCTATTTCGAAGGCAAGTAAACCAAAGCCGGAACATGCGGCGGCAACCGCTCCGGCACAGCGAAGGAGATTCCCCCATGACTACATACCGTGTTGTATGGGCCGTTGATATCGACGTTGACGGCGATCATCGAGCAGCCGCAGAGGCTTGCGCTCGCCACTACTTTCAGCCGCGCATTTCAGATGGCGATCCCGACAGCGCATGCGTGTTCATAGTGACGGGGCCAGACAAAAAGCCCGCCGAGGTAGACCTTGTGCCGAGCTTGTGCGATCTCATTGGTGACGACACCGAGTAAACGCCAAACAACCGTGCCCGGATCCTGCGGCGGCAACCGCGCCGGGCACTTGCGAAGGAGTACACATGAACGCGATCAGCCGCGGCTGTCCATCGGATAGCCCTCAGCCCGTGTTATCTCTTGCCCAGGTCGAGGCCCTGCGCGGTGCGCTGGCAGGTCGGCTGCTGGCAGTCTGTTTTGGCTCGGGCGTGGACTCCACGGCCATGCTCGTAGCACTGCACGCGGCAGGGCTTCGCCCGGATATCATCACCTTCGCCGACACCGGCGCGGAGAAGCCCGAGACGCTGGCCCACATCGAGGCGATGGATACAGTGCTGCGAGCGTGGGGTTGGCCCACCGTCAGCGTGTGCCAGAAGAAGCCGAAGCCAACCACCGGATACCAGGATCTGTACGGCAACTGCATGGCCAACGAGACATTGCCCAGCCTTGCCTTTGGCATGAAATCCTGTTCGGTGAAGTGGAAGCAGGTTCCCCAGGATCAGTTGCTCATGGGCGCCCGTTCTGGCCCGAACGCCAGGCCCCCGCATCCTGTGTGGGAGCGCTCCAAGGTCACGGGGCAACGCATCGTCAAGCTGATCGGTTACGACTGCGGCAGAGCCGATCTGCGCCGATCCAAAGCGCTCAAGCCAGCGGACGCAAACTTCGATTATGTCTATCCGTTGCAGCTGGTGCGCTGGGGTCGCCGCGATTGTGTGCGGGCGATCACTCAGGCACTCGGCGCACACCTGGTGCCGATCAAATCCGCCTGCTTTTTCTGCCCAGCTTCCAAGCACTGGGAGCTGTATTGGCTTGCAGCAAATCACCCCGAGCTGCTGGAGCGGGCGCTGTTGCTTGAGCGCAACGCCCTCACCGGCAAGCACAGCCGATTTGACGCAGTACAGTTCGGCGCCTCATGGGAAGACCTGGTGCGAAATGCCGATGGCTTCCCCAGCACGACGACAACGGTAGGGCTAGGGCGTAGCTTTGCCTGGAACCAGTGGGCAAGGGTCAATGACGTTGTAGACGACGATTTCAACGTCAAGCGGACCCCTGTCGATCGGGCGCGATTTGCCAGGCTGTCCGATACCCTGCGAGATCCTGATAACGCCCTGGACTCCCGTACACCTGGTATTCCCGTTGTCGACGTTACCGCCGAGCAGTTGGAGTTATGGCGTTAATCAATTATTGGTAAATTTAGATTTGACTATTAGTTGACATTGGTTTGCCCTTTTGCGATACTGAAACCGTCGAAGCAATCCTGCTTCGACAGCCTGGAACCAGCGGCGGCAACCGCTCCAGACACATTGCGAAGGAGATTGAAACAATGGCTATCGAAACCCACCTGTTCTATTTCAGCTCAGCCGCGCAGCTGCGCGATTTCTCCGGCTTCACCGTCGAGCCGTCCCATCAGGCCCGCCCAGGGCAAGACCCCGCCACCGTCACCATGTACACGGTCGTCGCACAGCGCTCCGGCATCGGCCAGCGCGAAGTCATTGCAGAGTTCCCGCTGGAACTGCATGCCGAGATTTTCCGCGACATGGCCGAGGCTACAGCCCGCGCCGTCTGACCACAGCCCCGCCCGGACCTTGCGTCCGGGCCTTCGTGACGGATGACGAACATGCTTACAAAGTATGTGCTCAAGCACTTTCATTTCTGCTGCGGGCTTGGCGGCGGCGCCAAAGGCTTCAATCAAAACAAGGAAGTGGTCGGCCACCTGCAGGCTGATTGGCGCTGCATTGGCGGCGTCGATGTGGACGCCGGCGCGCTGCGTGACTTCCATCGCCTGGCCGGCGTACCAGGTACTCAAATGGACCTGTTCACCCGCGAGCAATACACCGCCTTCCATGGTAAGGAACCGCCAGCCGACTGGCGGGAGGCAATGCCGGCTGATATTCGCCGCGCTGCGGGTTATCAGGATCCTGATGTGGTGTTCATCAGCAGCCCCTGCAAAGGCGCATCAGGCCTGTTATCCGAGGCCTTGAGCCTTACCCCCAAGTACCAGGCCCTCAATGAACTGACGTTGCGCTGCGTGTGGCTCATGTGCGAGGCCTGGCAGCACAATCCGCCCGGCCTGATCGTGTTCGAGAACGTGCCGCGCCTGGCAACCCGTGGTCGGCATCTGCTCGATCAGATCGTCCAGGTGCTGAACTTCTTTGGCTACGCCGTGAGCGAGACAACCCACGACTGCGGTGAACTGGGTGGCTTGGCCCAAAGCCGCAAGCGCTTTCTGCTGGTGGCCCGGCACGTGGAGAAAGTGCCGCCGTTCCTGTACGAGCCGGAAAAGAAATCCCTGCAATCGGTCGGCGCAGTCCTTGGCCGCATGCCGTTGCCTGGCGATATCGAGCGCGCAGGCCCAATGCACCGGGTTCCAGCGCTGCAATGGAAAACGTGGGTTCGCCTTGCCCTGGTCGAGGCCGGCAAGGACTGGCGCAGCCTGGATCAGTTGGCCATCGAGGACGGCTACCTGCGCGACTTCGTGATAGTGCCCGAGGCATTCTCGGGGTATCTAGGCGTGCGCAGCTGGGGTGACTCAGTGGGCACCGTAGCCGGCCAGACAGGCCCTACCAATGGCGCATTCTCTGTTGCGGATCCGCGCAGCCCGGCACACGCAGCGCAGTACCAGCAATATGGCGTACGGCGCTGGGAGGACGCGAGCGGCGCGATCATTGGCATCAAGTCTCCAGGGCAGGGCACGTTCAGCGTGGCCGATCCGCGTGGCGCAGCGGGTGGTCATGGGAAATACAGCGTCACCCGCTGGGATGGATCGGCACGCACCGTCATTGCCGGCAGCACGACAGGGCAGGGCGCGTTCGCCGTACAGGATCCACGCCCAGGCCTGCGCCGCGTGAAAGGCGATGCCTACCTCACCGGGGGCCACTATGGCGTCGTGCCGTGGGAGGGCCTAGCCGGGGCTGTGTCCGCCAGTGCGCGCCTGGACAATGGCCGGTGGAGCGTTGCCGATCCGCGCATGCCTGCCGCCAATGATCGATTGACCTGCGTGATTCAAAGCCTCGACGGCACCTGGCACCGCCCATTCACCACGCTGGAAATGGCGGCGCTGCAAAGCCTGGTTGACCCGGAAGAAATGCTTGAGCTGGACGGTTTGAGCGATCAGGCATGGCGCGAGCGAATCGGTAACGCGGTACCACCGAAAGCCGCCGAGGCAATCGCCGGCGTAATGGCCCAAACCCTCCTGCTGGCCAAGCAGGGTGAAACCTTCCTGCTCAGTCACATGCCGGTATGGGTTCGCCCCGTTGCGGTCGGCCTGTCGCTGGCCAGCGAACTCGACAACGCAGCATAACCAACCTACAGGCGCCTCAGCCCGTGGCGCCTAAATCAACCCGGAATCGACGGCGGCAACCGTCCCGGGGAAACCACGCGAAGGAGTAACACCATGTTCCGCGATCTCACGATGAGCAAAGCCCAACGTTCCAGCCACGCCCTGCATACCGCTGCGCGGTTGGCAGAGCACCGGAAGAAGTGGTATTCAGCCGCCGAGCTTTATGAAGCTGCCGCGTCCTTGTGGCCAGGCAAGGGCATCAGCCTGATGCGCCGTGCAGAACAGTGCCGCTCTTTGGTTGTCGATGCCTGCGACGAAATGGATATTGAGGATTGAGCCATGGACGAAAGAACGGAACAGGAATTGAGCGCCTATCTCGATGTGCTGCTGTGGCTTGAAACAGCCTCGGTTGCCGAAATCGAAAGGGCGCTTTCTACAGCCACGGGGGTCGCACGTGAGGATCTGGAGCTGGGCGTTCAAACCCTGATGGACTCCGACCGTCCTGCCCTGGCCAACTACTTCCCGCACCTGGTCAGCCGGCCCACCTCGCTCTCGAAGATCCGACTGGAATTCAATGCGCTGGGCCAGGCGTTGGATCTTTTGGAAGACTCGACGCGCCGGCGTGCTACGGATCCGACATACCCGCTTATGGGATATGGCGCTGTGGCCGCTGCGCTAGCCAAACTGCAGTATCTGAACAAGATCACGCCGTCCCAACGCGAACTGCTTCTGAGCGAGTTGGCCAGCCTCAAAGCTGGCGGTTTGCGCCTGGACAATTGAGGTCGCCATGAATCGCATCACCAAACGTCGGAGCAGATTACCCGTGGTCCTTTGTGTCGCTGGGGGCATCCTCATCTTCGTGGTGGAAATGTACGCATCGCGGCACATGACTAATCGTCGCATTGAGCAGAAAAGCCAAGAGAAGGCGCGTTACATGCAGGAGCATTCCCCCGCTAGTTCCCCGATTTCGGCGCCAAACCGCATCAAGGTGTTTATACCTCCCGAGGCTTCGCCCAGCACCGCACGCAACATCGAGAACGCCGCTGCGCCTTGATGAAGGGCGTGCCCCCTTCGGGGGGCGGCTGTCGTGAACCAAGCCCCGGCCAAGAGCGCGCCGGGTCTTGGCCCTTCGGGCTTCCATCCTCACGCCTCCGGCCTTCGGCCTGCGCGCTCCGCTTGCCGGTCGTTCCAGGGCAACCACTGCGGCTAGCTCAGCAACCATCGGTAGGAAGCGGACGCCCCAATGGCCTATCCGCCACCAGGCCTTGCCTGCAAGGGGCTTTCGCGGCATATCCTCGCTCGCTACGCTCCCTGCGGTATTCCACGGTCCCCTTGCACGCGGCCTGGCTCTGGATAGTCCGGGCTTACCGCGTCCTACCGAAGGCTGCCGAGCAGATCCACCCAGCAGTGGCGCGCTTCCATTCCCAAAGAGCAAGGCTGCATCCGCTTCGCGGCTGCTGCTTTGAAAAGCGTTTGTTTCCCGCGCCCCACGCTCGGCATTAAAGCAGCTCGGTAAAGCAGTCAAGCGTTCAGTGCAAAGGAAATGCAGATTTCTCGCGTGCGAGAAACAAGACAAACGGTCAATTTAGATTTGACCAATAGTTGACTTTGGTTAGGCGTTGCGCGATACTACTCATGTCGAAGCAATCCCGCTTCGGCGGTCCTGGAACCAGCGGCGGCAACCGCTCCAGGTAAATCGCGAAGGAGGTTTCGCATGACTATCACCGCTCAAGCCCCCGCCCTCAGCTTCCACAACTGGCTCACCCCAGCCGACTTTTTGAGCTTTGCCCGAAAGATCTGGACGCCTGCCGTTGATTCGAGCATCGAGGCGATGGAGCGCAAGGTTGACGATCTCTACGGCGCGGCATGTAAGCGCTTCCCCACCTATGACACCATGGTGCATAACGCTTTCTGTGCGAGCATGGTTATCGAGTTCGGTACCGACGAGTTAGCCGAGGGAGTGGCAGAAGTTTTTGCGTATGCCCGCGAGGCTTACGGTTATATGTCCTCCAGTGAGATCGAAGCACAGCGTCAGGCAGACGGTCTTTGCTGGCACGGTCTGGACGCCATGACCTGCCCCTGCGGTTGCTTCGAAAACGACTAATTCAGACGGAAAGGGAGATTCATCATGGCCCGTGGCGTAAATAAAGTAATCCTGGTCGGTACTTGTGGGCAGGATCCCGAAGTCCGCTACCTTCCCAACGGCAACGCCGTGACCAACCTCAGCTTGGCCACCAGCGAGCAGTGGACCGACAAGCAGACCGGCCAGAAGGTCGAGCGCACCGAGTGGCACCGTGTGTCGCTGTTCGGCAAAGTGGCCGAAATCGCCGGTGAATACCTGCGCAAAGGTTCGCAGTGCTACATCGAAGGCAAGCTGCAAACCCGTGAGTGGGAAAAAGACGGCATCAAGCGTTACACCACCGAAATCATCGTTGACATCAACGGCACCATGCAGCTGCTCGGCGGACGCCCGCAAAACCAGCAGCAGGGCGGCGACCCTTACAACCAGGGCGGCAGCAACCAGGCGCCCCGCCAGCAAGCCCAGCGTCAACAGCCACCACAGCAGCGCCCGGCACAGCCGGCGCCGCAGCCAGCGGCTGACTTTGACAGCTTCGATGACGACATACCGTTCATGGATCCGTACCGTTTCAATTGGCACCTTCAATAACCATCAAAAGGATCTGATGCAATGAGTAAATTTCACATTCTCGCTGCTGTTTTAATCCTGGTTTCAAGCCCTTTGCTGCTTTCCAGCTTCACCGGCGACCCTGCGCCTAAATGGGCGGTGGGCCTCACCCTGCTGGGGTTGGTCTTAGCAGCTGTCAGTCTGTATTGGAAAGACCTGCTCAAGCGTGCACGCGGCAAGGAGTAGGGCGGGGGGCCTAAGCCTGGTATGCGCTGGGTTTAGGCCGCGACCACCAGCGAAGAAGCCCGGCAATAGCCGGGTTTTTGATCGAAAAAAGGTAAAATTAGATTTGACTGATAGTTGACTTTGGTTTGTACCTTTGCGATACTAACCCTGTCGAAGCAATCCCGCCTCGACAGCCTGGAACCAGCGGCGGCAACCGCTCCAGGCAAATCGCGAAGGAGATTCAAAAATGCGTCTATCCAGCAACTTCCGTAACCCTTGCATGGTCCGCAGCGACAGCCCGCTGAGCAATGACGAGATCGCACGTGTTGCCCCCTCGATCTTTGCCGAGGAAGCACACGAAAGTCGCTCCGATCGCTACCGCTACATTCCCACCGTTGACGTACTGGAAGCGCTGCGCAGTGAAGGGTTCATGCCGTTCATGGCGTGCCAAACCCGCGTGCGTAACAGCGACAAGCGCGAGCACACCAAGCACATGATCCGCCTGCGTCACGCCAACACCATCGTTGCCAAAGAGGCCAACGAAATCATCCTGCTAAACAGCCACGACGGCACCAGCAGCTACCAGATGATGGGCGGTTGCTTCCGTTTCGTGTGTGCCAATGGCCTGGTGCTGGGCGAGGCGGCAATGGATCAGAAAGTGCGCCACAGCGGTCGTCAGGACGTTATCGGGGATGTGATCGAGGGCGCGTATGAAGTCCTGAATCAGTTCGAGCTGATCGAGGATCAACGCGAAACCATGAAGGGCATCCAGCTGGGCAACGACCTGCAGCACGCTTTTGCCGAGGCTGCACTTGCCTACCGCTATGACCCGGAAGACGGCCCGGCTCCGGTTACTGCACGCCAGCTGCTGGAAGCACGTCGCCGCGAAGACGCTACCAATGACCTTTGGTCGACCTTCAACCGCGTACAGGAAAACACCATCAAAGGAGGGCTGCGAGGCCGCAACAAACAAGGGCGCCGTACCAGCACCCGTGCCGTGACCGGCATTGATCAGGACGTAAAGCTTAATCGCGCCCTGTGGGTACTGGCTCAGCACCTGCGCCAAGCCGCCTAACTGCCAAAGACCGGGCGCGCAGCGCGCCCGGTCTGCCCCATGCAAGGAGATCGCAGCCATGCAAAAAGTTTTCTATGTACCTGGTCAAACCGCAATCATCGATTACGCCCGCCAGATCGGCCCCAATGTATGGGCCGCTCGCGGAACCTGGCTCATGCTGCCAGAGATCCAGGTAAGGCACCCCGGCGCTGTGCTGGGGGATGAAGTAGGCTTTCTGCAAGCACAGGAAGCCGCCCACGGCACCAAGCCGGCGCGCATCACCGAAACCCGGTATGACTTCGCGCTAAGCCGCGCTCAGGTGCTCGATTACAACGCCGGCGAGGCCGGCGATTCGTTCATACTGCAGGCCCCCGAGATTGGCGACCTGGTGCGCGTGTACGCCCGTTCAAACGGGCGTTACTGGACGTTCCTGGCGCTGCCAACGATTACGCATTGCGAGATCTGGCAGCGGATCCGCGAGCAGGGGGCCGCGGCTGATTGACTACCGACACTAGGAGCTGATGAATGCAGCCGATGTACACCAAAGAAGAATGGAAAAAGGTTGCGCCCCTGTTTGCTTCCAAGCGCCTGGCCATCTCGACTGTAGAGGTGGCCAAGGCCGTTCTGGTCGATGGCCAGCGCATCACCGACGTAGCCGAGGCCAGGGGAATGACCAAGCAGACCGCGCACGCAGCGGTAAAGCGTGTGCGGAAAATCCTGGAAGAGCAGGGCGCCGGCGAGCTGGTACCCGTCCTGGTGTGGCTGCCCCCCGAGTTGGCCGAACAGGTGCGGGAAATGGCCAAGCCATTCCCCCAGCCTGCCCCCCAAAAATCGAAGTGAAAAATCACAAGGAGAGACGAAATGTCGTCTGATGAACTCATTTTCCAGGCTGACCGGATTCACTCAGTTTCCATTCATAACGTCACCCTGGTTGCTAACCAGATCAATGAGGACGGTAAAACGGCTGATCTGGTTATCGAGTACCAGGGAAAGCAGCACACGTTGCGGGCCGCTCATTACGTGAATGAGAGTGACGTAGGCAAAGTGGGCTATGTGCTGCCTGCGCCCTTTGCGTCGTCGGCGGAAGGATATGGCACCATGATTTTCCGGGCTTACCAGGATCAAAGCCTGCGCCGCGTGTACGAGCTGGACACTACGAACGATGAACATCAGATGGTGCCGCTTAACCATGGGAAGTGGCCGCACCACCGCGCCCATATGACATGCGGTTGGCGTTGCGACAGTCGACCTACCGGCTTTCTTGCGCCGGCAGGGCTTGTGCCTGGTGCTAAAGGCGAGTTCGTGCCAGATGAAACGGAAGTCGTTTCCGTGCGCATTCCGCCTGAATTCGAATGGGAAGCACGCCGGCACCAGATGAAACCTGCGGAACTGCTCGAAAGCTTTATTGGCGACCTGGCCGGCATCCAGAACTATGGCAGCAGGCCCCGCGCTGATCGCTTCGGCAGCAACGGGAGCGATGAACGCATGCTGGCTGATCACTGGCTGGAGCGGGCGCATGGAATGAGAGCCATAGACCCGGATCAGCTGAATCAGCAGACCGAGGAAGCCGAGGAATGGGATGCGCAGCTGGATGAATGGTCGGACCTACTGGGCGAGTACGTTGATCGAGGCGGTGATCCTCGCCAGTTGCTTGAAGCCGTTGACGGTGTGCTGACCAAGCTGGACGAGCTGGGGCCTGATTTTGTGTTGGATCTGCAGGCCGAGGTCGAAGCGACTCAAACCCTGCCAAGACTCACCGAATTGAATCCCACGCAGCTGGCGTACCTTGAGAAATGGCTGGCCAGCAACGGCCCGAACAACCTCCTAAAGTGGCCAGGTTGGCATGACGCCCGAATTGGCCAGGCTCCGAAAGACGTTTGATTCCCCCGCTTGTGCGTGCCCCCTTCGGGGGCCGGCTGTCGTGAACCAAGCCCCGGCCAAAAGCGCGCCGGGTCTTGGCCCTTCGGGCTTCCATCCTCACGCCTCCGGCCTTCGGCCTGCGCGCTCCGCTTGCCGTTTGTATCGTACGGTCGAGGGGGGCAACTCTTAGCCCGGCCTCACGGCCGGGACGGCCCATCCCACCTGGTAATCAAGGGGAGCCCGCAGAATTCGGAAAAAATCGTACGCTAAGGTTTTCCGGGCAACCGTAGCGGCCTGAACTTCCCGTCCTCCAGCCTGCGGCTCTGCCGCCAGACGTAATCGCCGGTCAGGTTGATGTGTTCCCAGCCCAGCGGCGACAGGTATTGCAGCAACTCACCGTTCACCGGCTTGCCGACCTCGACCAACCCCTGAGTGGCGCGCTCCAGGTACACCGTGTTCCACAACACAATGGCGGCCGTCACCAGGTTCAGGCCGCTGGCCCGGTAGCGCTGCTGCTCGAAGCTCCGATCCCTGATCTCGCCGAGGCGGTTAAAGAACACCGCCCTGGCCAGGGAGTTGCGCGCTTCACCCTTGTTCAGTCCAGCATGCACGCGGCGGCGCAGTTCGACGCTTTGCAGCCAGTCGAGGATGAACAGGGTGCGTTCGATCCGGCCCAGCTCGCGCAGGGCCACGGCAAGGCCATTCTGGCGTGGATAGCTGCCGAGCTTTCGCAGCATCAGCGAGGCAGTGACGGTGCCCTGCTTGATCGAGCTGGCGAGGCGCAGGATGTCGTCCCAATGGGCGCGGACGTGCTTGATGTTCAGGGTGCCACCAACCATTGGGCGCAATGTCGGGTAGTCCTGGACGCTATTCGGCACATACAGCTTGGTTTCGCCGAGGTCGCGGATGCGCGGTGCGAAGCGGAAGCCCAGCAGGTGCATCAGGGCGAAGACGTGATCGGTGAAACCGGCCGTGTCGGTGTAGTGCTCCTCGATCCGCAAGTCGGACTCGTGGTACAGCAGGCCGTCGAGCACATAGGTGGAGTCACGCACGCCGACATTCACCACGCGGGTGCTGAACGGTGCGTACTGGTCGGAGATATGGGTGTAGAACAGTCGCCCCGGCTCGCTGCCGTACTTCGGGTTGACGTGCCCGGTGCTTTCGCCCCGGCCGCCCGCCCGGAAGCGCTGGCCATCGGAGGATGAGGTGGTGCCGTCGCCCCAGTGGGCGGCGAAGGCATGGCGGTACTGGTGGTTGACCAGCTCGGCCAGGGCCGCCGAATAGGTTTCGTCGCGGATGTGCCAGGCTTGCAGCCAGGACAGCTTGGCGTAGGTCAGGCCGGGGCTCGACTCGGCCATCTTGGTCAGCCCGAGGTTAATCGCATCGCCCAGGATTGCTGACAGCAGCAATGTCCTGTCTTTGGCCTCGGCACCGTCCTTCAGGTGGGTGAAGTGGCGGCTGAAACCCGTCCAGTCGTCCACATCCATCAGCAGTTCGGTGATCTTGATGCGCGGCAACAGCTGACTGGTCTGGTCGATCAGCGCCTGCGCGGTATTGGGCACCGCAGAATCCAGCGGGGTGATCTTCAGCCCGGACTCGGTGAGGATGGCATCGGGCAGCTCGTTGTCCTTGGCCAGCCGGGTTACGGTGGCCAACTGCTCGTCCAGCAGCTGTAAGCGCTCTTCCAGGTACTGGTCGCTGTTCGGGTTGATCGCCAGGGGCAGGGCCTGTTCCCGCTTGAGCGCGGCGAACTTCTCTGCCGGCAGCAGGTAGTCGTCGAAGTCGCGGAACTGCCGTGAACCCTTGACCCAGATGTCACCGGAGCGCAGGGCGTTCTTCAGCTCGGACAGCGCGCAGATTTCGTAGAAGCGTCGGTCGTGGCCTTCCGGGGTGATCACCAGCGGCTTCCAGCGCGGCTTGATGAAGGCGGTAGGGGCATCCGCCGGCACCTTGCGCAGGTTGTCGGCGTTCATCTCGCGCAGGGTCTGCACGGCCGCCAGCACGCCTTGCGCGGCCGGTGCAGCGCGCAGTTCCAGCACCTCCAGCAGGGCCGGCGTGTAACGGCGCAGGGTGGCGAAGTTCTCGCCGACCAGGTGTAGGTGGTCGAAGCCCTCCGGCCGGGCCAGCAGCTCGGCCTCGCTGACGCTCTCGGTGAATTCGTCCCAGGGAATCACCGCCTCGATGGCGGCGTACGGATCGCTGCCGTTTTCCTTTGCCTCCAGCAGAGCCTGGCCGATCTTCGAGTACAGGCGCACCTTGTCATTGATCGCCTTGCCCTGCTTCTGGAACTGCTGCTGATGCTTGTGCTTCGCGCCGCTGAACAGCTTGACCAGGATGCGGTCGTGCAGATCGACCAACTCATCAATCACAGTCGCGGTGCTCTCCAGCACTACGGCGGCCAGGGTCGCGTAGCGCCGCTGCGGCTCGAACTTGCCAAGGTCTTTGGGCGTCATCTGCCCCCCTTCGCGGGCCAGCTTGAGCAGGCGGTTCTGGTGGATGTGCCGGCCCAGCCCTTCGGGCAAGTCCACCAGCTGAAATGTCTTCAGCCGCTCGATGTGCTTAAGCATGTGCCGAGAGTTGGGTTTCAGCGGTGCCTGGCGCAGCCAGGTCAACCAGGTGATGCTGCTGCCGGCCTTGAGCTTCAGCAGTTCGTCCAGCTTGGCACGGTGCGAGTCCGTGAGTGGTTCGACCAGGGCGCGGTAGACCCGCCGATTAGCCCGCGCAATGGCCTCCGAGCAGGCCCGATCAATTACGCTCAGCGCCGGCAGGATGCGCCGCTTCTGCCGCAGGCTCTCCAGAGCCTGGCTGGCCAGCAGCAAGCCCTTGTCGGTCTGCTGGGCCAACTCGGTCAGCTCGCGCACGAGGTTGCGGAAGTCGGACAGGCCAAACGGGGCCAGTTGCAGGTAGGTGCGCAGTTCATGGGCGTGCTCGCGGCGGGTCACGTCGCGTTCGCCGTACTTCGCCCAACTCGCCGGGTCGGCCTGAACCTGCTTGGCCACCCACAGGATGACCGGCTCGGGCGGCTCGCTGTCGGTGCCCAACGCATAGCCGGGGTAGCGCAGCAGGCTGAGCTGCACCGCGAAGCCTAGGCGGTTGGCGTCGCCGCGCCGCTGGCGGATCAGCGACAGGTCGGAGTCGTTGAAGGTGTAGTAGCGGATCATGTCATCCTGGCTTTCTGGCAACGCAAGCAGGGTGTCCCGCTCCGTGGCCGAGAGGATCAAGCGACGCGGCATGTATCAGTCGTCCGTGCGGAGGTACTGGTAGAGGGTTTCCCGGCTGATGTTGAACTCGCGGGCAAGCTGCGCCTTGGGCTCGCCGGCCGTCGCTCGCTGCCGCAGGGTAGCAGCCTGCTCATCGGACAGGGCTTTCTTGCGGCCTCGGTACGCGCCACGCTGCTTGGCCAAGGCGATACCCTCACGCTGCCGCTCGCGGATCAGGGCGCGCTCGAACTCGGCGAAGGCACCCATCACCGACAGCATGAGGTTGGCCATCGGCGAGTCCTCGCCGGTGAAGACTAGGCCCTCTTTCAGGAATTCGATACGCACGCCGCGCTGGGTCAGCTTCTGCACAAGGCGGCGCAGGTCATCGAGGTTGCGCGCCAGGCGATCCATGCTGTGCACTACCACGGTTGTCGCTTTCAGAGGGCGGCTGCACTAAATATCAGGAGTCGGCTGCACTACCTGATTGTAAGGCAGCATATAGGGCAGTCTTGCCTACCTTGAGCAGTGTTGCGGCCTCGCGGACGTTCAGCTCGTTGGCAATGTGTTCCCGCGCACGCTGCAACTTGTCGGCGGTGACGACAGGTTTACGCCCGCCCTTTAGCTCGAGTGCAGCGGCAGACAACCCAGCTTTGGTGCGCTCGCAGATCAGGTCACGCTCGAACTGGCCCAGCGCGCCGAACACGTGGAAGATGAGCCGCCCGCCCGGCGATTGGATATACTAAACGTATGGAATCCTTCGCACGTCGCCATTTCTTAGACTTGGAAGTCGCCCGCCTCGATTGCGGTGGACATTACTTTGCGCCGCACTTTCACGACGAGTTCGTCCTTAGTGTCAATGTGCGCGGCCATGAACGGATCAAACTCGACAGGAAATCGCTTGAGGCGGGCGAAGGGGAAATCACGCTCTACAACCCGGCGCAGATCCAAAGCTCCCAAGCTGTCAGCGGCGAATGGGAATTCTTTAGTCTCTACGTCGATCCCATCTTTCTTGCGGATGCCTTCGACCTATCGCCGGAAACGGTCTTTGACCGACCTATCCTCACGCATGGCGGTGCCGCACTCCGCATGAAGGCGGCGATTGCCTATGCGCTCGACACGGACGTTTCCGAGGCCGAGGCATTGGAGCGTCTGGTGCAGACTCTAGATGATCTTCTAACTCTGGCGGGATCGCGGCGGGCCACTGTTTCTCGGCATATACCGCTCACGCTCCGGCGAGTTGCCAATTGTCTGACTGATCTTGCCCCAATGCCAACACTTGCGGAACTGTCGGCCGAGGTTGATTTGACACCAGTGCAACTCGTGCGAGCCTTCACCCGCGCCTATGGATTACCGCCGTTCGCTTGGGCCTTAAATCGCAGGTTGAATGAAGCGCGCGTTCGCGTGCTGAAAGGCGACAAAATCGCCAATATTGCAGCAGATCTCGGCTTTGCGGATCAGGCGCATCTGACGCGCCGCTTTCGCGCGCAATATGGCGTTCCTCCCGGTCGGTGGCGAAAGGGCTGAAATCACGTTCAAGACGATAGGTGAGGCAATCGTTATAAGCTACGCTCAATCTTGATTGAGCACCATGATGACTGAACTCTTCATCTATGCTTTTGTCCTTGGTTTACTTTTTAACGCCATGCCGGGCGCGATCTTCACGGAGAGTCTCCGCCGGGGGATGCGGGGAGGGTTTCGCCCTGCTCTGGACGTGCAGATCGGATCGCTTGCAGGCGATTTCATTTGGGCTGTTCTGGGCCTGCTCGGGGCCGCGGCGCTTTTCACGATACCCTATGTCGAAAAGCCTCTTGCCATCGTTGGCGCCATCCTTCTCGGCTGGATCGCATGGCAGGCGCTGCTTGATGGGCTGTCGCCCATGCCTACCTTTGATCCTTCCTCATCTACCGTTGGTGGGCGATCAGCGGTCACGACCGGAGCCGCACTGTCACTCACCAATCCTCAGAATATTACCTACTGGACGGGGCTCGGCGGGACCATCACCGCGCTAGGCGTTGCCAATCCCGGCTGGACGGCATTCGCCGTGTTCCTTGTGGGCTTCATGGCGTCCTCGGTGCTGTGGTGCTTCATCTGTGCCGGAGCTATCGCATGGACCCGCCGCTTCATCGGGCCTCGAACGTGGACGATCCTCAACATAGGCTGTGCTGTCGGAATCGCCTATTTCGCAGGGCTGGTATTGTTCCGGACGCTCGGTTGAACACTCGATAGTGGGGTTTGGGGAGCAATGGAACAGAAAGTGCACTTAAGCCCTACCACCTGCGCTCGGTGCCTTCTTCCCAGGCGTCCATCTCGACAAAACAGTTGCGCATGTCAGCTTCCTGGCTGATCTCAGTCAGCAGGTCCTGCACGGTCTTGTCCAACTCGGCGTCGCTCCGATAGGGAATGCTCAGCTCGTAGTGACCAGTCTCCAGCCGCTTCATGCCGTAGAAGGTCAGACAGTAACGCTCAATGTTCTCCGTGGCCCGCTTCCGGCCGCGCACGAACTTGCTGTTGTTCGCCACCGCGAGGCGCAGGGTGACGGTGGCCACCCGCTCGGTGGCGGGCGGCTCTGCCGGTGCCAGGGCCGTGGGCTGCTGATCGCGTGACCGGGCACTCGTCTGGTATGCGCCGATCTCGTGGGCGGTCAAACCTAAATCCTTGAGGCTTGCAGCAGAATCTTTCTGTAAAAATTTCACCTCAGCACTGCATATCAGTATCGCTGCTGGCGTGCGCATTAAAACCTTGAAAGCTATCTTCCAATCTCGGCGAGTAGTCCGAGTGATGCCAAATACGCAAAACGGAGCTCGCCCGCCCTGCAACGCCAAACCTCACTGCTGAGCAGTGCCGAACTGCCATTCGTTTATGCATAAAAATGCTACTGGGCAACAGCGAAATGGCCGCGACACATATCCACACAGATCTGTTCTCAGAGAAAAGCATGCGCCTATAACGTCGCGATACGCTAACTCGCTTGACTAACGTACTTAGTCTCCCGCGACGAGACACTATGACGCTCAATGTCTGCCTGAAGGTTTTTGGCCCCCACGATCTCGTCAACGGTAATACCTGGCTCCACCTCCGAAAATGGACATGTTGTCCAGCATCCGTGCTACGTCCTGCTTGGAGTAACCAGGTTGTAAGACCACAGAGAAGAGCCCAGAAGAGCCCTTGAAATCGCGCTTCCAGTTCTCATGCCCTGGGCAGTCGGGAAATGCTGGATGCAGGACTCTGGATATTTCAGGGCGGTTTTTAAGCCATTCGGCGACTTGCAAGGCACGTGCTTCAGCCTCCTTCAGCCTCAGATGCATCGTCCGAAGCCCTCTCAATGCAAGGAAACAATCCTCTGGCCTAGGGAGCATCGCCATTGCATCATAGGCTGCACGCAGTGCTGGCCATGTTTCTTCGACAGCATAACCAATGTCGCTCTAACACTTGGATATTCGTCTACCTCCGCATTCACATATATGTTCAAAACTGAATTTGGAAAGTGTCCAACAGATTTCGCAAGCGAGCATAATTACACCCTACAGCTAACTCACGCTCAAATGCCCTAAAGGCAAAACTGTCTCTGCCTTCACCGTTGCAATAGCAAAATTGCTTCTGATATCACTCACGCCCGGAAGGGATAGCAACGTTCCAAGCAAGAACTCCTCATAGGCCTTAAGGTCGGGCAGCACTACCTGCAGTAAGAAGTCTGATTCTCCAGACACCAGGTGGCAAGATACTACCTCTGGCAACGATATCACTGCATTGCGAAATGCCGTCGAGTTTTCAGCTTGGTGCCTTTCCACTTTGACGCCCACAAACACCGTCAATCCGAGGCCAACGTTGTTCCGGTCTAGGTAGGCATGGTAGCTCTTGATCACCCCCTCCTGCTCCAGCATCCGGACTCTCCTGAGACATGGAGACGGTGACAACCCTATCCGCTCAGCCAGCTGAACGTTGGTAAGCCTCGCGTCAGCCTGAAGCTCACCTAGAATTCGCTGATCAAGCCTGTCTAGCGTAAAATTTGGCATAACCTACCTATCAACCCCCATGAAAAATACAGAGTATGCCAAAAACCATAGCTACAACAGCTCAAAACGCAATGAAAAAAAAAGCGGCCCAAGGGTAGTATTTTTGGAACCTCACTGCGAGATCATCGACATGGGCGACATGCTATTATTTATAAGCGCACTTGCAGTTGTTTATATTGTCCCAGGCCCTGATATGCTTTTAATATTTCAATCCTCTGGGCCAAAGCAACTGAAAAACTCACTAGCCGTTATTGCTGGACTGGCAACAGCCCGAGCAATTCATGCCACCATTGCCTCTGCGGGCCTTATGGCACTTCTGGAGAAATCACCTTTTTTGTATGAGACCATAAGATTAATAGGCGCCGCTTACCTTGTTTGGCTTGGGTACAAACTATTCAATGCCAAAAACCTTACCGAGACTTTAGACAACGCCTCAAATAGCGAGCTGCGCAAGTTAATCCCCGCCTACATTCGAGGATTGCTTACGAACATCACAAACCCCAAAGCCTTGCTATTCTGCTCCGTGCTTCTTCCACAGTTCGTGATACCTGGAAGCTTGAATACCAGCTATCAATTTTTCATACTCGGCCTAACCCTAGTCACTACAGGAATAATCTTTGACTTGGGATTTGTAGCCATAGGCCGGTCAGTAGGAGCGATCATTAAAAATAGCCCAACAGCTAAGATACTCCAGCGCTGGATTATGCCTTCCTTTTTTGTAGGGCTTGGAATACGCGTTGCGCTCAGCTCTTAGTGCTATAAATTTCTACAGAAAACCTGACTTATTGCGAGCAAGAAACCTTTAGCGTTATTTTATCAAAGCTTAAATCTATTCAGAGTTCCTTATCTAGATGGCAGAAGTCCCGGGCCAGTCTACTGGGCTCCAGCTGCGCCGGCCGGGAGGAACCCCATTGCCACGTGAAATAATTACCCGCTGAATACACTTCGGGCAGCTTGTCCCTGGCGGAGTAGTAATTAACAGGCGAATGCACCTTGCCCCAGGTTTATTCTCTGAAGCATCCCGCTTGAGCACGTTAGCCGCCCCCGGTTATTGCGAGTCACTGCTTCAAGCTCCGTCGTTCTCCAACGACCCAGTCACTGTATCGCGAGGGCCGCTTGAGCGTTAGCGCCATCAGCGAGAAGCTGCACATTTCAAGGAGCACGCTTTACAGCTACCTGCGCCACCGGGGCGTCGAGATCGGCGCATACCAGACGAGTGCCCGGTCACGCGATCAGCAGCCCACGGCCCTGGCACCGGCAGAGCCGCCCGCCACCGAGCGGGTGGCCACCGTCACCCTGCGCCTCGCGGTGGCGAACAACAGCAAGTTCGTGCGCGGCCGGAAGCGGGCCACGGAGAACATTGAGCGTTACTGTCTGACCTTCTACGGCATGAAGCGGCTGGAGACTGGTCACTACGAGCTGAGCATTCCCTATCGGAGCGACGCCGAGTTGGACAAGACCGTGCAGGACCTGCTGACTGAGATCAGCCAGGAAGCTGACATGCGCAACTGTTTTGTCGAGATGGACGCCTGGGAAGAAGGCACCGAGCGCAGGTGGTAGGGCTTAAGTGCACTTTCTGTTCCATTGCTCCCCAAACCCCATAGTCGCCGTCGCATCTAACCGGTGTGGCGAAGGGTGCGGTGCAGCCCACAGGACAGGAATCCAGGACTGCTCCATTTATGCGGATGAACCGCGGGATAGCAGCTTTACACCGTCTGGCCGCAGCTCGCCCTTGGGCGACACATGCCGGTAGAGCGTCTGCCGGGTAATACCAAGCTCTTCGCAAAGATCGCTTACCTTGGTTTCCGGCTGCCCCATGCTAGCCATCGCCAGGCGTAACTTGGCGGCGGTCATCTTGAACGGCCGGCCACCTTTCCTGCCGCGTGCCCGCGCCGAGGCCAAGCCAGCGACCGTGCGCTCTGCAATCAGCTCGCGCTCGAATTCAGCGAGCGCGGCAAAGATGCCGAAGACCAGCTTGCCGGCGGCCGTCGTGGTGTCGATGGCTGCGCCGTGGCCGGTCAGCACCTTGAGGCCGACACCTCGCCCGGTCAGATCGTGCACGGTGTTGATCAGGTGGCGCAGGTCTCGACCGAGCCGATCCAGTTTCCACACCACCAAGGTGTCCCCAGACCGCAACGCTTTCAGGCAGGCCGCCAGGCCAGGGCGGTCCTCGCGCTTGCCCGACGCCTGGTCTTCGTAAAGATGGGCTGGATCAACACCGGCCGCGATTAGCGCGTCGCGCTGCAAGTCAGTGGCTTGGGATCCGTCCGCCTTCGATACCCGCATGTAGCCAATCAGCATTCTCCACCTGTCACATATACGTTCGATTGTGTGACAACTTGAATCAGAAAGATCTTGCTGTCAAAAATTGTCACCTAACAAGTCATTTATTCTATGGCATGCAAAGGATGTTCAAGGAGCATAATGTGACAGAAATTCAGGAGGGATGCCTTCCTTGGTAAAGATGGCGCGCAAGCGTTCCAGGGATTCGGAGTCGCGCCGCCCAAAAGAGAACAGCGCGAACAGAGAGCGAGCCGTTTCGGGATTATGTCGAGCCTCGGCAACTGCCTCGTTAAGCGCCTTGACCGCTTCCTGCCAGTAACTGACAGGCTCCTTCTTCCACTCAACCGCCTGTAGACCGCTGGTAAACTCGGTCTGCGGCTCTGACAGGAACAGCGCTGCCTGCTCCCCGTACGGACTCAACACCTTCGATTCGATCAGGTCGATGGCGGTGGCAGCCGCTTCCAGCATCTGCAACTGCACCGCAGGGGCCAAAATCTCGAAAGGACGCCACAGGCTCTGCCCGGCGCGCAGCGGATGGCCGCAATGCTCCCAGACTTGGCGAATGCTGCCCGCGCTGCTGCTATAACAGTGCGAGAGAGGTGTGTTCAGCTCATCGAGCAGGGTGCGCAGCAGCCGGAACCACAGCCCAGCATGGATTCGTCGGCGCGGCAGCTCCACAAAGCCGGTCGTAAGGGCCTGCCAGGTACGCCGATCCATGCAGGCAATCGCCTCATTGGTGGGATGTGGAGCAGCATCGGCCCTCTCCCACCGGAGATACCGGCCAGGCAGACCCCAATAGGACGCCAGCCAGCAGCCATGCTGTGGGCAACTGAGCATCAAGGGGAGTTGCCAGACGAGCAACATGGCCTGGTTGGTCGTATCGTTCAGACACAGCGGACATGCCCGGCGAGTCGGCTGACTCGGCAGCCACGCACGCCAGCGGGTGATGGATCGCGCCTTGCGCTTTGGCAGCAGCACCGAGCATTGAAACGCATAGGTTTCCAGGGCCGCAGGCACCGAATCGTCGAGGCTGTCCAGCAGCCACGGCACCCAGCCGGCCAGGCTCATCCTGCGCAATCGCTCGAACTCAACGCCGCTGCGCTGGGCAAGCACCGTCAACAGCGACGGAGGAGGCGCGGTATCCAGCTCATCGAGTTGGCAGTGACCAAGATCGTGTACCAGCAGCTCGTGCACATCCATCTGGTAGCAGGAGGCGACCCGGTTGAGCCACGAGGACAGCGCCTCGCCTTCTTTCGGGGCCGGATGCAGCGGCCAGCGCGGCGCAGGTGTCACATCAGTTCCCGCTCGAACTGTCGGCGCCGCTCACTGGGGCCAGCGTAGTCGGCCATGCTCAGCGTGCGATGGTTGATCGCCTCCTCGCCGCTCTCCACGGCGGCCACGGCCGCGGCCATCAGCAGGTGCGCCAACTCACCAATGGTGCCTTCGCTGCGGGTGAGCAGGTAGCGGGCCATGTCCAGCGTGGCAATCGGCGAGGGCCGCCGCAGCGGGAGCGACGCAGCGAAGCTGGCCAGCAGCGAGCAGCAATCTTCATTGACCTCCCACGGTGGAAGCAGCATTGGCTCGAAGCGGTTTTCCAGTTGATCGTCCGAGCGGATGGCGAGATACGCCTCGCGCGTGCCAACACCGACCAGCGGGATACGCAGCTCGTTGCCGAGAAAGCGCAGCAGGTTGAGGAACTCCCGCCGGTTGACGCTGTTGCCTGCCAGGACGTTGTGCAGTTCGTCGATCACCAACATGCGCACGCCAACCTTGCGTAGTAGGGCCAGTGCCAGTTGCTCCATTTCCGGCAACCGTGGGCATGGGCGAAGCGGTGCACCCATCGCGGCCAGCAGCGAGACATAGAAGCGGATCGCCGAGGGCTCGGATGGCATCTGCACCACCAGCACGGGTATGTGCTCCTGGTCCGTGTCGGTGCTGGCCGGGTGTGTCCGCCGGAATTTCTCGACGATCATCGACTTGCCGTTGTTGGTCGGGCCGATCAGCAGCAGGTTCGGCATGCGTTGCTTGTTCGGCCAGGCATACAAGGCCTCCAACCGGTTCAACGCTTCGACCGCGCGTGGATAGCCAATCCAGCGGTCGGCGCGAAGGCGCTGAATTCGCTCGCTGGCCGGCAGCCTTGCCAATCCCTGCGCCGCCGGCATCAGGTGAGATAGGTCGATGCTGGGATACTCGTCCACGGCTACCACTCCTCGATCTGCTCGAACGGTTTGGCTGGCGGCAGGTTGCCGACCTGCGAGTCGGCGCTGTCCGCGTCGGGCAGTGTGGGCTTGACGGGCGGAGCCGACGGCTTGAGGTGCTGGCGTCGATCCGCATCACGCCGGGCCTTGCGTGTGGCCTTCTGCGCGGTAGTCACGATCTCGCGCATCTGGTCGATCATGCGGAACAGCGCCGACTCATCTACCTGCTCGCGCCCGAGCTGCCGTAGCCGTGCCAGCGCCTGGCGCTGCTCCCAGAGCGTGACGGCCGGATGGGACAGAGTGCGGTACGGGATTTCCAGGTAGTGTTGTCCCTCCGGCTCCAGCACCCAGATACGACTGATGTCGCGGGGATCGCGCCGGATCAGGAACGCGGACAGGCGATCGCGCCGGGCAATCCACGGCTTGAGCGCGTCAGCGTAGTAGTGGATGTGGTCGATGACGAAGCCGGTGCGGGTCAGCGTGCGACGGATGACCGGCAGGAAATCAACCAGAAACGCGGTGGGCCGCGTGACCACAGGAGGCACGCCGATTCGCGCCACGGCCTCGGCCCAGCGCGCGGCCGGCGGCTGGAACAGGCCGTTATGCACCGAGCCGTGATAGGTGCCCACGGCCAGAGTGAGCCAGCACTCCAGCTCGCGCAGGGTCAGGGCGGCCATCTTTTCGGCGTCGTACTCACCGCGCTGGCCGGGATTGGAGAAGGTCGTGCCCGGTAGGTTGTCATGGATCATCTGCATCGCCGTGCCGATGATGCGCTCCACGATGCCTCCGTAGTGCGGCTGGCCGGGTGGCCGGTAGTCCAGGCGGATGCCATGCTGCTCGCAGCCCCGGCGCAGCGCCTCGCTCTTAAACTCGGCCGCGTTGTCCAGGTAGAGCAGCCTGGGCTTGCCACCCATCGGCCAGTTCACCTCTACATCCAGCCCCTCCAGCCAGGGACGCTTGTCGCAGGCGACGTGTGCCAGGCACAGGCCGACCGAGACGGCGGACGGTGCTTCGAGCGTGACCACCATGCCGAGCACGCAGCGGGTGAATGCGTCGATGGCCAGCGTGAGGTAGGGACGGCCAATCGGCTGCCGGTCGCGCGCGTCCACCACGATCAGGTCGATGACCGTGTGGTCGATCTGCACTTGCTCCAGTGGCTCAGAGACTGTCGGCGGGACGCCGCCAGCACCTTGCAGTTCGCGGGAGGCATCCTGACCTTCCCGGCGGCGAACGGCCTTGATCTGATCAAGGCTGGCGATCCGCAAGTGTCATTTTCAGAAGACGACTGCACCAGTTGATTGGGCGTAATGGCTGTTGTGCAGCCAGCTCCTGACAGTTCAATATCAGAAGTGATCTGCACCAATCTCGACTATGCTCAATACTCGTGTGCACCAAAGCGAGGTGAGCATGGCGACGGAGGCTCTGTTGCAAAGATTGGCGGCAGTCAGAGGTAGGCTGTCGCTCTGCGCCGATCAGGCGGCTGCTGCGAAATGGTGGTTGAGCATGCCCATGGCCTCCGTCAGCGCCGAGGGCCCAATGCCAAAAGCTCTCTCCACAAGGCGCACCTCGCCCCTGATGCCGGGCTGCAGGCACCAGGGGCGAGCCTGTCCTTTGCGCAGGGCTCGCATGACTTCGAATCCCTTGATCGTGGCATAGGCCGTGGGGATCGATTTGAAACCGCGCACCGGCTTGATCAGTATCTTGAGCTTTCCGTGATCGGCCTCGATCACGTTATTGAGATACTTCACCTGCCGGTGGGCCGTCTCCCGGTCCAGCTTTCCTTCGCGCTTCAATTCGGTGATCGCTGCACCATAGCTCGGCGCTTTGTCGGTATTGAGCGTGGCAGGCTTTTCCCAGTGCTTCAGGCCTCGCAGGGCCTTGCCCAGGAACCGCTTCGCTGCCTTGGCGCTGCGGGTCGGCGACAGGTAGAAATCGATCGTGTCGCCCCGCTTGTCGACTGCCCGGTACAGGTAGGTCCACTTGCCCCGCACCTTGACGTAGGTTTCATCCAGGCGCCAGCTCGGATCAAAGCCACGCCGCCAGAACCAGCGCAGCCGCTTCTCCATCTCCGGGGCGTAGCACTGGACCCAGCGATAGATCGTCGTATGGTCGACCGAAATGCCGCGTTCCGCCAGCATTTCCTCAAGGTCGCGATAGCTGATCGGATAGCGACAATACCAGCGCACCGCCCACAGGATCACATCACCCTGGAAATGGCGCCACTTGAAATCCGTCATCGTTCCGTCCGTCCAATCTCCGCCAAGCATCCTCAAGCTTCACGATTTTTGCAACAGAGCCCCCGCCACGTCGCTGCCGGGCATCACCTGCTGGGTGTGCAGCCCCGGCACCGAGCCGCGCCCGCGGTCGGACTCCGCGCGTTTGAGGGCGTCAAGGATGTAGGACATGGCGTCGTCGGCTGGGCAGGGTGGCGGCGAAAACCGGAAGCATACAGGGCGCCGGCCCGCGCCGGTGCACCGGGCAACCCCGATGTTGCAAAGCCGTTGCAATCTCGGTATACTCCGGCGCGAGTCCATGCCCACCCACAAGGACAAGGAAATCACCATGCCCCTGAAGAACCGCTTGCTGGCCCGCCTGTCCTGTGTTGCGGCCGTGGTGGCCGCCACGGCCGCCGTTGCACCGTTGACGCTGGTGTCCACCGCCCACGCCGCCGCACCGCAGGTGCGCACCTCGGCCCCCGGCTACTACCGGATGCTGCTGGGCGACTTCGAAATCACCGCGCTGTCGGACGGCACGGTGGCGCTGCCGGTCGACAAGCGGCTGAACCAGCCGGCCCCGAAGACGCAGAGCGCGCTGGCCAAGTCCTTCCAGAAAGCGCCGCTCGAAACCTCGGTCACCGGTTACCTCGTCAACACCGGCTCCAAGCTGGTGCTGGTGGACACCGGCGCGGCCGGCCTGTTCGGCCCCACCCTGGGCCGGCTGGCGGCCAACCTCAAGGCCGCAGGCTATCAGCCCGAGCAGGTCGACGAGATCTACATCACCCACATGCACCCCGACCACGTGGGCGGCTTGATGGTGGGTGAGCAACTGGCGTTCCCGAACGCGGTGGTGCGTGCGGACCAGAAAGAAGCCGATTTCTGGCTCAGCCAGACCAACCTCGACAAGGCCCCGGACGACGAGAGCAAAGGCTTCTTCAAAGGCGCCATGGCCTCGCTGAACCCCTATGTGAAGGCCGGCAAGTTCAAGCCTTTCTCGGGGAACACCGACCTGGTGCCCGGCATCAAAGCGCTGGCCAGCCACGGCCACACCCCGGGCCACACCACCTACGTGGTCGAAAGCCAGGGGCAAAAGCTCGCCCTGCTCGGCGACCTGATACTCGTCGCCGCGGTGCAGTTCGACGACCCCAGCGTCACGACCCAGCTCGACAGCGACAGCAAGTCCGTCGCGGTGGAGCGCAAGAAGGCCTTCGCGGATGCCGCCAAGGGCGGCTACCTGATCGCGGCGTCCCACCTGTCGTTCCCCGGCATCGGCCACATCCGCGCCGAAGGCAAGGGCTACCGTTTCGTGCCGGTGAACTACTCGGTCGTCAACCCCAAGTGACTGGGCAGTGGCCGCCTTGCCCGCACCGTTAGGGGTGGCAGGCGGCCGCGCGCTCGCGCAGCAGCGCCTCCTCGCGGCGGTTGCGCGCAAGGTCGGCGGCAACGAGGTAGGCCGCACGCGCCTCGGCGCGGCGACCCAGGCGCTGCAGCAGGTCGGCCCGCACGCTGGGCAGCAGGTGGTACTGCTGGAACCGGGGCTCCAGCGCGAGCCCGTCCACCAGGGCCAGCGCCTCGGCCGGACCACGGGCCTGCCCCACGGCCACCGCGCGGTTCAGCGCCACCACCGGTGAAGGCATGACCTGCAGCAGCCCGTCGTACAGGGCCACGATGCGCGACCAGTCGGTCGCGCCGGGCGTGACGGCGCGCGCATGGCAGGCAGCGATCGCGGCCTGCAGCGCATAGGGGCCATGCCCGCGGTCCTGCACGGCCAGCAGCCCCTCGGCCCGCGCCAGGGCCGCCAGCCCCCGGCGGATCAGCAGGCGGTCCCAGCGGGTGCGGTCCTGATCCATCAACAGCACGGGCTCGCCGCCGGGACCGGTGCGGGCGTGCAGCCGCGAGGCCTGGATTTCCATCAACGCGACCAGGCCGTGCACCTCGGGCTCGGCCGGCATCAGCTCGGCCACCATGCGCCCCAGGCGCAGGGCTTCGTTGCACAGCGCGGGGCGCATCCAGTCGTCGCCCGCCGTGGCGGCGTAGCCCTCGTTGAAGATCAGGTAGACCACCTCCAGCACCGCGTCGAGGCGCTCGGCGAGTTCGTCGGCGCGCGGCGCCTCGAACGGCACCCGGGCCTCGCCCAGCGTGCGCTTGGCGCGAACGATGCGCTGGGCCAGCGTGGCCTCGGGCACCAGGAACGCGCGCGCGATCTCGTCGGTGGTCAGGCCGCCCAGCAGGCGCAGCGTGAGCGCCACCCGCGCCTCCGGCGACAACACCGGGTGGCAGGCCGTGAAGACCAGGCGCAGCAGGTCGTCACCGATGGCGTCGTCCATCCACGCCTCCACGTCGGGCATGCCGGCGGCCATCTGGTCGTCGAGCGTGCGGCTCAGGTCGGTCTCGTTCGCGGCATGCAGCTGCTGGCGGCGCAGCCAGTCGATGGCGCGGTGCTTGGCGGTGGTCATGAGCCAGGCGCCTGGGTTGTCGGGCAGGCCCTGCCCCGGCCAGGTTTCCAGCGCGGCGAGCAGCGCGTCTTGCGCGATCTCTTCGGCCACCCCCACGTCGCGCGTCATGTGGGCCACCTTGGCCACGACCTTGGCCGACTCGATGCGCCAGAGCCCGTCGAGTTGGCGATGGAGGTCGGTGCGGCTCATGCATCGATTACATCAGAGGGCTCTGTTGCAAAGATTGGCGGCAGTCAGAGGTAGGCTGTCGCTCTGCGCCGATCAGGCGGCTGCTGCGAAATGGTGGTTGAGCATGCCCATGGCCTCCGTCAGCGCCGAGGGCCCAATGCCAAAAGCTCTCTCCACAAGGCGCACCTCGCCCCTGATGCCGGGCTGCAGGCACCAGGGGCGAGCCTGTCCTTTGCGCAGGGCTCGCATGACTTCGAATCCCTTGATCGTGGCATAGGCCGTGGGGATCGATTTGAAACCGCGCACCGGCTTGATCAGTATCTTGAGCTTTCCGTGATCGGCCTCGATCACGTTATTGAGATACTTCACCTGCCGGTGGGCCGTCTCCCGGTCCAGCTTTCCTTCGCGCTTCAATTCGGTGATCGCTGCACCATAGCTCGGCGCTTTGTCGGTATTGAGCGTGGCAGGCTTTTCCCAGTGCTTCAGGCCTCGCAGGGCCTTGCCCAGGAACCGCTTCGCTGCCTTGGCGCTGCGGGTCGGCGACAGGTAGAAATCGATCGTGTCGCCCCGCTTGTCGACTGCCCGGTACAGGTAGGTCCACTTGCCCCGCACCTTGACGTAGGTTTCATCCAGGCGCCAGCTCGGATCAAAGCCACGCCGCCAGAACCAGCGCAGCCGCTTCTCCATCTCCGGGGCGTAGCACTGGACCCAGCGATAGATCGTCGTATGGTCGACCGAAATGCCGCGTTCCGCCAGCATTTCCTCAAGGTCGCGATAGCTGATCGGATAGCGACAATACCAGCGCACCGCCCACAGGATCACATCACCCTGGAAATGGCGCCACTTGAAATCCGTCATCGTTCCGTCCGTCCAATCTCCGCCAAGCATGCTCAAGCTTCACGATTTTTGCAACAGAGCCACATTTGGTATCTCTCATAAACGGATGTTTTTGAGAGAACTATCTTCGGCCTTCACACGCACGAAAGGCGGCGAAGCTCCGCCGTTAATCCGTCCGCCGGAGATCTCGCCCAGGCAGGCTGAAGGCCGAGCAAGCCTGACAGGCCCGAAAAGCCCGGCACGGGCGTCGGCGGCGATGACGGCGGCGGCATTATCCAGGGTTGATGATGGAAGTGGAGGATATCGACAACCTCTCGCGCAACCAAGACATCGCGGTCGGACTGCAAGTGATCTTGAAGCCACGGGCCCGTCCCACCCCGACATGGACCTCGATGCCCGAACGGACGTTAGATTTCGAGTTCTAGGCGTTCTGCGATGAAGGTTGGATCCCAGCCGGGATTGAAAGTGTCGACGTGGGTGAATCCGAGCCGCTCGTATAGGCCACGCAGGTTCGGGTGGCAGTCGAGCCGCAGCTTGGCGCACCCCTGCGTTCGCGCGGCATGGCGGCAAGCCTCGATCAGCGCGGAGCTGACACCCCGGCCCGCATGTGTCCGTCGCACCGCGAGCTTGTGCAGATATGCGGCCTCCCCCTTGAGGGCGTCGGGCCAGAACTCGGGATCCTCGGCCGACAAGGTGCAACAGCCGACGATGCCGTCGCTGCAACTCGCGACTAGGAGCTCGGATCTCAGGACGAAGGTCTCCGCGAATGTCCGGTCGATCCGCGCGACGTCCCAGGCGGGCGTTCCCTTGGCGGACATCCACGCCGCAGCGTCGTGCATCAGCCGCACAACCTCGTCGATATCACCCGAGCAGGCGACCCGAACGTTCGGAGGCTCCTCGCTGTCCATTCGCTCCCCTGGCGCGGTATGAACCGCCGCCTCATAGTGCAGTTTGATCCTGACGAGCCCAGCATGTCTGCGCCCACCTTCGCGGAACCTGACCAGGGTCCGCTAGCGGGCGGCCGGAAGGTGAATGCTAGGCATGATCTAACCCTCGGTCTCTGGCGTCGCGACTGCGAAATTTCGCGAGGGTTTCCGAGAAGGTGATTGCGCTTCGCAGATCTCCAGGCGCGTGGGTGCGGACGTAGTCAGCGCCATTGCCGATCGCGTGAAGTTCCGCCGCAAGGCTCGCTGGACCCAGATCCTTTACAGGAAGGCCAACGGTGGCGCCCAAGAAGGATTTCCGCGACACCGAGACCAATAGCGGAAGCCCCAACGCCGACTTCAGCTTTTGAAGGTTCGACAGCACGTGCAGCGATGTTTCCGGTGCGGGGCTCAAGAAAAATCCCATCCCCGGATCGAGGATGAGCCGGTCGGCAGCGACCCCGCTCCGTCGCAAGGCGGAAACCCGCGCCTCGAAGAACCGCACAATCTCGTCGAGCGCGTCTTCGGGTCGAAGGTGACCGGTGCGGGTGGCGATGCCATCCCGCTGCGCTGAGTGCATAACCACCAGCCTGCAGTCCGCCTCAGCAATATCGGGATAGAGCGCAGGGTCAGGAAATCCTTGGATATCGTTCAGGTAGCCCACGCCGCGCTTGAGCGCATAGCGCTGGGTTTCCGGTTGGAAGCTGTCGATTGAAACACGGTGCATCTGATCGGACAGGGCGTCTAAGAGCGGCGCAATACGTCTGATCTCATCGGCCGGCGATACAGGCCTCGCGTCCGGATGGCTGGCGGCCGGTCCGACATCCACGACGTCTGATCCGACTCGCAGCATTTCGATCGCCGCGGTGACAGCGCCGGCGGGGTCTAGCCGCCGGCTCTCATCGAAGAAGGAGTCCTCGGTGAGATTCAGAATGCCGAACACCGTCACCCTGCTGCGTAACATCGTTGCTGCTCCATAACATCAAACATCGACCCACGGCGTAACGCGCTTGCTGCTTGGATGCCCGAGGCATAGACTGTACAAAAAAACAGTCATAACAAGCCATGAAAACCGCCACTGCGCCGTTACCACCGCTGCGTTCGGTCAAGGTTCTGGACCAGTTGCGTGAGCGCATACGCTACTTGCATTACAGCTTACGAACCGAACAGGCTTATGTCCACTGGGTTCGTGCCTTCATCCGTTTCCACGGTGTGCGTCACCCGGCAACCTTGGGCAGCAGCGAAGTCGAGGCATTTCTGTCCTGGCTGGCGAACGAGCGCAAGGTTTCGGTCTCCACGCATCGTCAGGCATTGGCGGCCTTGCTGTTCTTCTACGGCAAGGTGCTGTGCACGGATCTGCCCTGGCTTCAGGAGATCGGAAGACCTCGGCCGTCGCGGCGCTTGCCGGTGGTGCTGACCCCGGATGAAGTGGTTCGCATCCTCGGTTTTCTGGAAGGCGAGCATCGTTTGTTCGCCCAGCTTCTGTATGGAACGGGCATGCGGATCAGTGAGGGTTTGCAACTGCGGGTCAAGGATCTGGATTTCGATCACGGCACGATCATCGTGCGGGAGGGCAAGGGCTCCAAGGATCGGGCCTTGATGTTACCCGAGAGCTTGGCACCCAGCCTGCGCGAGCAGCTGTCGCGTGCACGGGCATGGTGGCTGAAGGACCAGGCCGAGGGCCGCAGCGGCGTTGCGCTTCCCGACGCCCTTGAGCGGAAGTATCCGCGCGCCGGGCATTCCTGGCCGTGGTTCTGGGTTTTTGCGCAGCACACGCATTCGACCGATCCACGGAGCGGTGTCGTGCGTCGCCATCACATGTATGACCAGACCTTTCAGCGCGCCTTCAAACGTGCCGTAGAACAAGCAGGCATCACGAAGCCCGCCACACCGCACACCCTCCGCCACTCGTTCGCGACGGCCTTGCTCCGCAGCGGTTACGACATTCGAACCGTGCAGGATCTGCTCGGCCATTCCGACGTCTCTACGACGATGATTTACACGCATGTGCTGAAAGTTGGCGGTGCCGGAGTGCGCTCACCGCTTGATGCGCTGCCGCCCCTCACTAGTGAGAGGTAGGGCAGCGCAAGTCAATCCTGGCGGATTCACTACCCCTGCGCGAAGGCCATCGGTGCCGCATCGAACGGCCGGTTGCGGAAAGTCCTCCCTGCGTCCGCTGATGGCCGGCAGCAGCCCGTCGTTGCCTGATGGATCCAACCCCTCCGCTGCTATAGTGCAGTCGGCTTCTGACGTTCAGTGCAGCCGTCTTCTGAAAACGACAGCAAGGCCACGGTATTTCGTGCCGGCACCCGCAGTTTCTGTGCCTTGCAGGCTTGAGCGACTTCACGATGGAAGGCCGCAATGCTGCGCTTCTGCTTGGTCAGGAAACGCTTTTGTATCAGCTCACGGATGATGCGCTCGACCGATTCAGGCAAGCGGCCCTTGCCTTTACCACCACGCGACTGTCCAGGTGCCAAGTCAGTGACTAGCCCCACGCCTTGCCGGGCGCGGCGGATCAGGATGTACACCTGCCGCCGGGACAGGCCCAGTGCCTGAGCTGCCGCGTCGGCCGCTTCATGCCCGACCGTCTCCGACTCTGCCAACGGCCTGATGATCTCCGCACGACGGCACGCACGCTCCCATGCCTGTTCTGAAAGGGTGGCCACGCCGTGCTCGGCAATCCGAGGGGTGTCGGTCGCCATGCTCACCTCGCTTTGGTGCATACGAGTAGTGAACATAGACGAGTTTCGTGCGGGGGAGTCCTGATATTGGGCTGTCAGGAGCCGGATGCACAGCAGGTATCAAACTGCGTTGATTGGTGCAGTTGTCTCCTGAAAATGACAACGGTGTCACCTTCGCGGACGAAGCTCAGCAGCGCTTCGAGCTGGGGGCGCTGAGTGTCCTTGCCCGAGGCCTTGTCGGTGAACACCTTGCTCACCTCGGTCTCCTCCAGCTGGCGTTCCGGGTTCTGGTCGAAGCTGCTGACCCGGACGTAGCCAATGCGATGTCCCTGCACGCCTACTGCTCCGCCGAGAAATGGCGCTCGGGCCAACGCCAACGGCGGATGCGCTCCCACAACACTTTGCCGCCAATCCCAACATCGTTCTTGTCGGGATCGAGATTGAGTAACAATGCCAGTCGAGCGATCGCGCTCTGCATCGGGTACATGTTCCCGTAGCCAGCGATCTTTCGCAGGATTTCATTCTCGCTCTTCTCTAACTCTTCGGGAGTATTGAAGGTGGTGGCATAGTCAGTGATCACTGCTGAAGCGGCATCCAAGGCGCTGTAGGTTTCTCGAAGCACTTCGAGCACTTCATGAGTGAGTGCCCCCAGCTCGACTTGGGTTCCATCCGGCAAGGTGGCGATCCCCTTCTCGAAAAAGATCACCCCGTCACGTAGATAAAGTGCCTGGAGGGCATCTACCCCAACGAACGACGGCGCGTCCTGGTCTACCGCAGGCCTGCCGAGAATGTGGCAATGCAAATGCAGGCTCGCGGCTCGAAGCAAACGCCGCGCCTCGGGAGTTGGTGGATTTATCCAAGGGTCTGCCTGCTCCCGCCGCCAGACAACCGTTCCCCACCACAGCCCGGCGACTACCAACCCTAATCCAACCCATAGAAAGGTCATCAGAACAACTCCGCGTTGAAGGTGAGCAAGGGGGCTAAGTGCACTTTCTGTTCCGTTGCGCCTCAAGCCCTGCTTTTGTCAGGCTGAAATCTATGACCTTTGCGGGCATGTGTCAAAGAATGCGAAAGAAGACTCTATTCTGACGGAGCTGCGCGGTTCTGCCTGACATCCAGTTAGGGTGTACTTCAACTGGACGCAGTCCATGCCCGTTGCGGCTTACAGCCATCACGCGGGGCTTAGCGTACAAAAAACTCCGTATTCTGCGGGCTCCCCATTACGGATCATCTAAAGGCCACTAGAGCCTTTCGAATTCGAAGGGCAGGCCGAATGAAGTCATGGTTGCACTTTTTGATCGGGTAGTAGACGTAATGAAGGAGCCTAAGCGTATGGCCATAGCGTGCCCCGCCACCGTGTAGTCACCTCACCCCTGTAGAGACGCTAGACATCTATACGGGTGGCTAAAGCAAGATAAATGCGGTAGACGGTCCGTCTGCCGAAGCACCATCGGTGGCGATCCACTTCCAACTAAGCTTCTAGAGAGGATCATGGCTGAAACGGCTTGTCATACACTCCGGTCGCCGGCCGGCTCCATGAGCGAACCTTAAGGGTGGCTGCCTCGAGATCGTGTGGGAAGTCTAACTCTCCCCAACTCAAGCCGGCAATGGAGTGGACGAACACTTGGCCTGTGGTTTGCGCCAAGTGGTCAATGATGCTCAAGTACCACCGCTGTAATGCTTCCGGGGTGCGCATGCTGGCTTCCAGCGCACAGCGGAACAACAGGGCGCCTTCGGGTTGAAAGCGCATCATGCCGATCGACTCGCCGTCCACGCTGTCCAGCGGCAAGTTCTTGCCCACCCGGGCAAGCCGGTCGCCGTCCAAGCAGACTTTCATGTCATCGCTGTCGTAACCGGGCTTGTGGTCTATGGCAAGCGTAATCGGCCTAGCCGGTGCCTTGAGCAGGCGGTCAAGCACCGGAAGATCAAACACGGTGTCGCCGTTGAGCAAAAGAAATTCACCATCCATTAAATGCCGTGCCATCCAGCAACTGGCAAGGTTGTCGGCCACCTCGAAGAACGGGTTGTAGTGAATGGAAATGCTGCCTTGGCCATAACGCTGTTCAAGCAAGTGTTCAACCTGGTCAATTCCATAGCCGGCGACGACATTGATGTCATCGAAGCCCCTTGCCCGAAGCGCGTCTATCTGCCATTCGATGACCGTCTTGCCGCCGAGTTCGATCAGACATTTTGGGCTGCTCTCGGTATAGGGAAGAAGGCGACGGCCCTGGCCTGCACTGAGAATGATTACACGATGAAGCCCGTTGCTCTGCGTCATGCCGTCTCCAAGCAGGGTACTGAAACTGGGACAGAGCCGCCCAGTCAATAAGTCGTGCCGATGCACGCGTCGCGCCATGCTAGCGTATGATTTACGCCGCCGCACTAACTGAGCTAGGTCGGCCTACGATTTTCGCAAAAAAAGGCATGGCATTTATGACAACGAAAGTTTATCTAGTAGGCCAATGTACGGTGACGTTGTGGGGGTTAAGCTCCAGGGAAAGGCTGCACCGAATGTTGCGCAGGCTACCCAAGGTTCATTTGCTAGGGGCCGGCCAGCCGCTACCCAAGGATGGCGTTGTGTTGTTACTGCGCGAGGATTATTTGTATGACGAGCGCGTCATACGCGGCCTCCTGGCCAGTGAAGGCGTTGCCCTGCAGGACCCGCGTAACGGCACGGTGGCGGCGGCCTGCCTTGGTGCCGATCAACTCGATGAGCGAGCCGTCCGCCTCGAAGGCCCAGTCATTGCCGGCTTGCAGAAGGTTCGGCCCGACACTGTAGCGTCCGGACTGCAGACTCAATTGCGCAAACTGGATCGGCCCTGGGTCGCCTTCATAACGGATTCCAACCGGGCACAACTGGAAAAAGCGCTGTTCAGCGGTGCCTACAAAGGCGTCACCGACCTCATCACCCTGAAGGTATGGCCACTGCCGGCGCGTTGGGTGACCGGCGTATGCGTGCGCCTGGGGCTGAGCCCCAATCATGTCACGGCGGCGAGCTACGTACTGGCGATTCTCGCTGGATGGTGGTTCTGGAACGGCAACTATGGTTCCGGCCTGCTGGCGGGCTGGGTGATGACATTCCTCGACACCGTTGACGGCAAGCTGGCCCGGGTGACCGTCACCTCGACGCGTTTCGGCAATATCTTTGACCACGCCCTGGACTTGGTGCATCCGCCCCTGTGGTACATCGCCTGGGGCGTCGGGCTCGCAGCAAGCTGGAACCATGCCATGCCGCTCGACGCCCTGTACTGGGTGATTTTCCTCGGTTACCTGGGCGGGCGCCTGTGCGAAGGAGCGTTCAAATTGGCGGCGCCTTTTTCGTTGTTTCTCTGGCGGCCGTTCGATTCCGTCAACCGGTTGGTGACCGCGCGGCGTAATCCCAACCTGCTGTTGCTCAGCCTGGCCTGGATAGCACAGGCCAATGACATCGGCCTGCAACTCGTGGCGCTCTGGACCCTGATCTCGACGCTGGTACTGGCGGTGCGGGTCATCTGGGCGATCAGCCTGCGCAAGCGCGGCGCTGAGCTGCAGCCTTGGCTCACTCAGGTCGATCTGAAAGCTGAAAGGCACAGGCCGGTGGTACGCCTGTTTGCGCCGCGCTCCGGGCTACACGACGCCTGATGCCCGGCCTGCAGGCGTACGACTCGTGGAGGTCCAGTTGCTCGGGAGCAGGGTGGTGCTTGATGGCACCGGCGCCTGGGCTGATCCGAGTGCCCTATCCGACACGTCTTTTGGAGGAAACATGAGCCAAGGCAACAACAAGATCGATGCAGGCCGACCCAAACGCAAGCGCAAGCATCGGCCCAGCGTGGCCATTGGCTTGTGGGTCATCAAACGCCTGGAAAACGCGATCCGCCGCTATTCAAAAGTTGGTGTGACGCCCTTCTTCGATCCGGCGCAGTTCTCCTGGACCGGCGCGCTGGAAGCCCAGTGGCAGGTGATACGCGGTGAACTGGAACAAGTGCTCACCCGCCAGGACGATATCCCCAACTTCCAGGACATTTCCAAGGACCAGTTGAACATCACGCAGGACGATCGGTGGAAGACGTTTTTCCTGTATGGGTACGGCTATAAGATGGAAAACAACTGTGAGCGATGCCCGGAGACGACTCGGCTGGTCGAGTCCATCCCCGGCATGTTCACAGCATTCTTTTCGATCCTGGCGCCGGGCAAGCACATTCCGCCACACCGCGGTCCGTACAACGGCTTGCTACGCGCCCATCTGGGATTGATGGTGCCCGAGCCCAAGGAGCAGTGCCGCATCCAGGTCGAGGACCAAACGCGCCATTGGGAAAAGGGGAAGTTCGTCATCTTCGACGACACCTTCCGTCATCAGGTATGGAACGACACAGACGGCACACGGGTGGTGCTGTTTCTTGATGTACAGCGGCCGCTGGTGTGGCCCGGCGCCTGGCTCAATCGGGTCGTCCTGCAATTGATCCGCTGGTCACCGTTCATCCAGGATGCCCGGCGCAACCATCGGGCCTGGGAGCGCGGGCTGAACCGCTAGCAGAGCCCCACGATAGCGCTGCCTGTCAAAGGGGCCGCTCGCCTTCGACGAGCGCCCGGATCGCCGCCAGTGCCCGTGTCCGTGCATCGGCCAGCTGTGGGGGAGACAGCCCCGGCAGCTGTATCAGCCCCTCTGGCAGCGGCGATACACCAAGGGCCAGATGGACCTCCTCGGTGCGCCGCTCACGCTTGACCCGCCCAGCCGCGACCAGTTCGTCGTACACTCGCCCGACCTTGTTCTGTTGCCGCGGCGTGCCGCGACTGCCCGCGGCCCGGTCAATGATGCCCAGGCGGCGCTCAATCGCATGGTGTAGTCGGGCCTTCATGTGGCGTCGGACCGGCAGTGGGAAGACCGCCACCGGACGCCCGGTCATGCAAGCCTCTGTGAGCATGGAAACGCTTTCACCGGTGACGATGAAGGCATCGGCCAAGGCTAGCAGAGCCCCATAGGGATTCTCCTCACCACTGCCGAAGTTGTAGCTGAGCACTGGCGTATCGATCGCCTTCAGCAATGCCTGGCTGGCGTCGGTCGGTGTTCGCGGGCTGGTCGAAACCAGTAGCGACCCACACTGGGCAGCCACGGCCGAACTGGCTTGACGCCCTAGCTCGGCTGCAATAGCGGCATCGAGTCGATAAGGCATGCTGTTGCCGCCAACCAGGAGCGCGACCCAAGGCCGTGGCAGTTTGGCAAAGCGCTGCCGCCAAGCCTCGAGCGTTGCATCGTCCAACAATCGCTCGGCAATAAAGGGCGCCGGCATATCCACCACGTTGTCGCGCAGTGGCAGGCCGTACTGCGGGGTAGTGAGTACCAGGTCAAAGCTGCTTAACGGCGCCCGCGGGCGGCCCACCACCACTGAACGGGTCGAGCCGCCAGAGCGTTCGCAAATACTGCGTGCCAGGGGCGCGGTCCGCCGTCCCGCACTGATCACCAGGTCTGGCCACGGTGGCGCTACAAGCGCCTGCGAACCTTCGTCTGTCGTTGCTTGCTTAAGTGCGTATGGCCAGCCGAGCGCCTTGGCAATGTCCGTCATCTGAGCGTTGTCACCAGCATGCTTGCCTAGCAGCACCCAGACAGATGGGAGTGCGCCGCGCTCTGCGCAGCGCTGCGTGAAGTCAGCACGGAACCGATGAAAGTGGCCTTCACTATCAATACAGTCGAGCTGCCAGCAACGTCCCGGATAGCGCAGTGCGACGCGCCGTAGCAGTCGGCGCCACTCCGCCATGCTGTTGCTCTGCGGCCCGAGCGCCACCTTGATATAGACCCACTTTTTGGCGCGTTCGAACAGTCGGGCCAGTACCCAAGGGAGGTCCTCAACCGGTAGGCGCTCGAGGCCGCTAGTGACAACCGCCTCGCAGGCCGGCAGGTCGTCCCGGCGCAGTTGATCGAACGACCAGCGCAGCGTCGTGACTTCAGTCCGGCCGTCGCCCCACGAACCTACAAGCGCCAGATGGTTTGCGCTGCTTGCCTGCAGATCAGCGTCGAGCCTGCTAGGCAGACCCGTGAGCGGGACCGGTGCCCACGGTTGCTGGCAGGCCGTGGCGAAAGCTGGGCTGGGACGAGCCGCCGTATAGATTTCATAACCCGCCGCGTCGGCCGCTTGCTCGAGCCCCAGGAAATATTCGGCGTAGGGGTGAATATGGTAGGAGTACTGCTCCGGCGTCGGGCGCCACGGCTGCAGGTGCAACGTCGTGTAGTGCAGCAACCGCGACTGGCCATTGCGGTATTCAAGATCACGCGCATGCCACAGAGAATCGAGGGCACCCCACAGTCCCGGCTCGGCGGCAGCCTGCCTGTGCAGCGTCTTCTTGCTTTCCCGGCAGGCTTTGCTGAAGGTCCAGCAATGCGCCATTCGTTCACAATCGATCAACATGACCGCGGTGTCCTGGGGAGACAGAGCCAAGTAGGCACTGCCGTTCATGGGCTGGTCGAACAACAACGCAGGGTCGGCCGTGTACACTTGGTCGACATCGTTGTAGATGGCCCGACCATGACGGCCGGCCAGATCAGGGATGGCGAATCGATAGTTAGTGAAGCCGGTACGCCATCCTTCCTGCCTGAAACCGGGCAGGCCGGTCATTCGGTAGATCTCGTAACGTCGCAGCGGGTCGCGCACCCGCTCCAATGAGTAGAAGAAGACCCGTTCGGCACGGTGCTGAGCAGGCTCCGTTCCGAGGAACAGGCGCACCGGCGGCCTGACCGGCGCGCCCACTGCTGCCTCGAACACCACGGGCACGATGAACGGCACACCTTGGTCGGCGCCATCCTTGCCGCAGGAGAGGGCTTCTCCTAAAGCACCGGCAATAGCACATGAATTTCTCGCTGCGACCGGATCTCCCGGTCGATCCACAGAGTTTGAATCGAACGTCATGTGTCCCCTCGTAGTCCGAGCATGCCCCGCTTGGCCGGATCAGCTGCGACGTATATAGTCCGCAGTTCTGACTGCCCTTGCCCCGAATCTTGCACCATCGCCCTCTACCGGTCGAGGGCTTGTTACCGGACCGCCCTCAGTTCCCATGACCCATATCCTGCATATTTCCGACACCCATTTCGGTACTGAGCAGAGCGCCGTTGTCGAAGCGCTGCTGCGCCATGTGCGCGAACAGTCGGCGGACCTGCTAGTGTTGTCGGGCGACATCACCCAGCGGGCAAAGCCCAGTCAGTTCGTGGCGGCGAAACGTTTCGTAGAGAGCGTGCAGGCGCTCGGCGTCCCGGGCCGGCTGGTAATCCCTGGCAACCACGACCTGCCACTGTACAACCTGGCAACACGCTTTCTATGCCCTTACCGCAATTACAGCCGCGCCTTCGGCCACGAACTAGAGCCTCTCTTCGAAAATGACCAGGTGCTAATGATTGGCTTGAACACCACCCACCCCCGACGCCGCAAGGATGGGGCAGTCACCCCGGCGCAAGTGGCGGCGGTCGTCGAACGGCTGCGGCGATGCGACCCGAGCAAGGTGCGGGTGGTAGTGGCCCATCAGCCCTTTGGAGCAATGGTCGCTTCGGATGAGCGCAACCTGCAGCACGGCGCCAAGGAAGCCCTTGTGCGTTGGGCGGAGGCTGGGCTGGATATCGTCATGGGCGGTCACATTCACCTGCCCTACGTGCTACAGCTAAGCCAGCAGTATCACTTGAAGCGCGAGGTCTGGACCGTGCAGGCTGGCACAGCACTGTCCAGTCGCCTGCGCGGCGATGCACCTAATTCGTTCAATCGAATTATCATCACCAACGATCCGCAAAAGCAGGTGCGCGTAGAACGCTGGGATTACCAAGCGCAAATGGATGAGTTCCGGCTTGCCTCACATTTCGACTTGAGCGGCCGGCCGGCTGACCCCACATCGTCAAGCTATAACTCTGGCTGAAGAGGCGCCCGGCCATGCGGATAACTGGCGCCGCGACTCTAACTTTGCCCCCGGAGAACCTCATGCAGGCCCTCAGCAAACTTATCCTCGGCACCACATTCGCCCTGATGTTGCCACAATTGGCGTGCGCCGCATCGCCAGCTCAGGTATTCGGTTGGGAAGAGGAAGCGGTGTTATTGCCAGAACACACGTCGATCAAGATAGAGTTGGATACCTCGGCTGAAAATTCTTATTTGGCGGCAACCAACATCGAGCCTTTCGACAAGGACGGTGAAAAGTGGGTGCGATTTTCGGTGGAGGGGCCTAAGAGTTTGACCGGTGCGTCGGTAGGTATTCCATTTGAACGCAAGATTGTGCGCACGGAAAAGGGTAAGGGGCTGATCGGTGGGGGCGGGCATCGGCAGGTGATAAAAATGACCCTGTGCATCGGTAACCAGGCTTACCAAGAGGAGCTAATGCTTAAGAGTCGCGCCAAGAAGGATTACACGGTCGTACTCGGGCGGAACACGTTGCAACACCTGGGGGCAGTAGATGTGACTCGTACCAACACAATCAAGCCTGAATGCAACGCATCGAGCCCTAAAAAAACCGATTGAACAGCGCGCCCGTGGCCGTTGCTGGCTCGACGACCCAGCAGTGGCTTAAACAGAACGTATTGCTCAGCGCAGGCGACGGTTCTTGAGCAGTCGCCATAGCAATGGCCAACAAAAGATCAGTGGATAGCGGTGCAGGTGCGGGCTGACTTCCACTGGCCCACCGAGGTGCCGCTCAAGTTTCCAGATCACATAGTCGACCCCATCTTCGAAGGTGAAGAGCGATTTGATCAGGCGCAGCACATTCAGCATGCGCCCTTGGACTCTTCTGACTTTCCAGCGTCGGCGGCTCTTCCTTTGCTGGGCTGCGGTGCAGTGGTGAGAAAATACACCACTCTGATGCTCTGAGAGGTTCAAGCCTTTCACGGAGCCTGCCGCCTCGCCTGTAACCCGGGCGTAATAAGCCGCGTCATTGCCGACGATTTCCGCGGGGCGGCTGGCTTTTTCCGGGCGCAGCTCGGTGCTATAGGTCAGGGAAAACGCGCGTTCCCAGAAGGCCATACTGGAGAATGTTTGGTCCTGTGCCGCGAGGGTTTCCGACATCATGCGGATCACTGCACTGGCGATTGAGGCGTGTACACGATCACGGATGGCTGTGTTGCGGTAATACACCAGGCGCGACGGTTGAGAAAAGCGCGCCCAGAGATAGCTCTGAAACCAGCGGGTCGTGCCTTCCTCGAAATCCTTCAGGGAAATCAGGGCGCACTTGGCGCGCAGCATCCGGCCGTCTGGCATCTTGGTCTTGAGCAGGAACACGGTGGGTGGCAGCCATTGGTCTGCGAGTCTGGGCAGCAGGCTGGTGCGCACGCTCGCATAGTCATCGACCAGTACGTAGAGGTCCACCAGCCCTTGAGTCGGATCGCCACTGCGCAGGCACGAACCATAAAACAGCAATCCGCTCAAGGCGTCGCCCAAGCGTGCGCGCAGTACCTGTACCAGCGCTTGTAGTTCATCAGCCACCGGCAATGCACAGGCCTGGGCCACGGTGGCCAGCAAACGGGGGGGCGCGGAGCAGAGCATGGGTTGGCCTTTCACTAGAGCACGATAAAACGAATGGCGGGGGTCGCCGTTAGCTGGAGTTGCCCGTGGCTTGAAAAGATCTCGCCATCGAGCAGGTATTCAGTCAGGTCATCGATCGCTGTGTGGCTCAGGTTATGGCTCACATATGCTGGGTTGTTGCTCATGGTCGCAGTGGATTTGCCCCGCAATAGGAATACCAGTGAGCGCAACAGGCACGGCGCCCGGTGGGCGATGGCGGTAAAATGCATGGGGGCTTTTTCGCCCCCCCAGTAGGGGGTGCTGCCGAGCAACAAGGTATCCAGCGTGGTCGCCAGAATAAGTAACCATGGGACCAGGAGGGGCTCGGCGGCCAGGTGCAGCCGCGCCGAGGTAGCCGGTAACAGGCTGTGCTCACGGCGGCGAAGCAGCGACAGCAACATGCGCACAAAAGCCAATGACGGACCCAGGGCACCGCGCACGCCTTTGGGCCGCACGCTGCTGTGGAAATACCGGACCCCGCTGATGATCGCGCCGGCCCCGAAAAACATGCCGAACTGTGGCGGCGCCAGGCTCGCGTCAGAGACCCGCAGCACAGCCCGGGCACGGACGGCAGGTGCCGAGGTCTTGCCGCTAAGCCAGTTATCCAGCTCCTGCAAGGCGACGGTGGGATTCACGCGTATGCCCAGATCTCTAGCGCTCATGTTGGTCGTGCCCGCGGGTAAGGCAAGCACGTACGGAGTGGCCGATGGCCCCTGAATTAGGGTCGCCGTGAGCGCCGCTTGCAGGGTACCGTCGCCGCCTATGACCACCAGCAGGTCCGAGGGCCCTAACTGTAACGACTCGACCGCGCCCTTGATCTGCTCAGCCGAGGAGGCCTCGACCACCCTGGCGTTCGCTATCCCAGCCACGCGTCGGCGCAGGCTTGGCAAATGGCGCCGCACGTATCCACTGGCGGGGTTGAGGAGAATACCAATCCGCTCGGGGCGGGGTGTCAACTTAGTCATGTTGGCTGCCGCTCATTTATCGGACTCGGTCAAAACGGTAGATAAGCCACAAGGCGATCCCCAGTAACACACCCGATGGCAGCAAGGTAGTCAGCATGACGTTGCCGGCCAGCAGCAGGCCAAGGTTGGCGATGATCTGGTTGCCCACGTAGATCAGCAGGCCTATCACCGCGCCAACGGCCAGCCGACCGCCCAGCCCCGGCGAGCGTGGCTGCGCGAAGGTGAAGGGCACCGCGAAGAGGATCATCGCCAGCGTCAGCAAGGGGCGGCCGAGCTTCTGCCACATCGCCATCTCATACTCGGCAGACGGCTGATGAGAGGCATCGAGAAACTGGATGTAGCGACGCAGTTGTCTAATCGAGAAACTGTCGGTTGGCAGCGTCAGCTCCTTCAAGCGTCGGTCGGAGAACACCGACTGCCAAACCAGGCTGTCCTGCTGGCGAATACTTTCATCGATATGGTTCCACTCCTTGATGTGGGCGTTCTTCAGCACCCAGGTGCCACCCGCGCCGATTTCCGCGCTCTCGGCAAACACGTACGACTTCAGGAACATGTCAGAGGTGTACTGGAATATCTCGACATTGACTGGGGTGTTATCGCGCGACAACGCGCCGATCCGAGCTATTTCGTCACCGCGCCTGGCCCAGATGCTCCCGGACGGGCTGGCCGCTTCTCCGGAGATGGCCAAGGCAGCGTTGCGCAGCTGCACGCCTCGTTGCTGCAAGGGGGACGCTACCCATTCATCAATTGTCCCTAACAGCACTACCAGGATCAGGCCTGCCATTACAGTGGTAATGGCGATGCGCACAATGGAAATGCCCGCTGTGCGCATGGCGGTCAATTCCTGGGTGGAGGCCAGTTGCCCCAGCCCGACGATGCCACCCAACAGCGCGATAAAGGGCCCGAGGTCCACGGCGCGGCGTGGCAGTGTCATCAGCACCACTTCCAATGCCTGGGTCCAGCGATAGCCACCGGTGGTCACATCGTCGAGTTCGCTGATCAGGTCAAAGGTGGTGAACAGAGGCAGCAGCAGGGCGGCCGCCGCGGCGAAACCAATCAGCACGTTACGAATCAGGTAGAGGCTGGTGATTCTCATGTGGAACGCAACCGCAGGACAGCCATGTCCCGGGCGATGAATATCAGTACCACCGCCCCCATTGACAAGGGCACCAGCCACACACCGGGGGTGAGTGGCAGGGCCATATTGGCAACCAGTGTCCGGCAGATATTGCCCGCGTAGAAGATTACCGCGAAGAGCATCGCAATTGGCAGCAGGGTCGAGAAGCGGCCCTTGCGCGGCGCGGTCCTGCTTAACGGGACCGCCAGCAGCGCGAGCAAGAGCGCGCTTACACCACGCGTCTCGCGCCATTGTAACTCCGCCTGGTCCTGGGGCAGCGGGGACACGCTGAGCAAACCAGTAGCGGTGGATTTCCGTTTATTGTCCGGCTCGGGTTCGATCGGCTTGAGGTGCAATAACAGGTTTTCAAACACGCTGACCACATCCTGAGTGCCGGTGTGCTCCAGGGAATATGACGTGCCTCGGGTCAGTGCCACGATCGGGTCGGCCGGGTTGGGATCGACCACCTGGGCCACATTGGAGCGGAAGACCCGGCTCTTGCCCTCTCCAGGGTCGTAGATAAGCGCGTTTTCAAGGTTACCGGTCGCCTGGTCGATACGTTCGGCAAGAATCATCCGGCCGTTGTCCTGGTTAAGGTTGAATCGTTGTGGCAAGAGATGACTGACATCCAGGTCGGCGCGTGATGCTTGCTCCAGGAGATACGTCTGCGTATACGCCCAAGGGCGGCCGTAGACCGAAAGCACGCCGACGCCAATGGCTATTGGTAAGGTAATCAAGGCTACTGCCCGATACAGCCGCAGCGGGCTGACGCCAGACGCCAGGATGGCGGTGATTTCCGAGTCGTGGTAAAGCCTGCCAAGGGCGATCGCTACTGAGGCATACAGCGCCACCGGTACTAACATTTCGAGCGCAATGACCACCTTGTATACGACCATGTCCAGCACCGACTGCAATGCCAAGGTGCCGTTGACGGCTTGCGTGAGGTAGCGTTCAGCCGAATAGCTGGCGAAGACGAAGGTCAGAATACCGACCATCACTGAAACGGGGCGCCGAATTTCGGCGATGATGTAGCGCTCGATCAGCAGCATTCGGCACACCTTGGACTCAGGATTGGGCGCACAGGAACACAGCGCACCCCGGGTGCGCTGTGTTGATCCATCAGTAAATGGCAATTGCAGGCCAGGCTCAAGCGTGTCAGCTCTCGGTCCTCTGCCGCAGGATCTTTTCAACGAGTCGGTGATCGCTGAGCGAGTCGACATCGACAGCGGCTTCGGCGAAGGGCATGACCACCGCCCCTACGCGCATCCCGACAGCTGCGGAAATACGCTGCATCGCCCCATCCAGGGACAATGTGCCTAACAGGTACCTAAGTGTGGCAGCAAGCCCCAAGGCCTTGGCAATGACCTTTCTCGGGTCCTTGCGCTGCTGTTCGATATTTCTCCAGAACGCCGCCAGTCTTTCGCTTTCAGGGGTCATGAAGGTGAACAGGTTACTGCCACAGTAAGGCCCGCCGTGCAGTTTGATGGCCGTGCGTCGATTCTCCGGAAACATTGCTAAGACGGTCTTGAGTGGCGTTACCGCAACGGTGACGTCATAGCCGCTCGAACGCGAGTGCTCAAGGAAGTAGTCGACCATCTCAGGTCGCAGCAGCGCATGGTCGGCCGTGGTGACCAATACTGGGCGCACGGTGATATGTTGCAGCCCCATCAGTGCGCTGGCACTGGGAGATGCCGCCGGTTCCAGCGCCGTCACTGCGCCGGAATTCAACAAGGCGTGCATGAACGGATCGCCCTCGAGCAAGGGTCGATGGGGCCCTACCAGGGTGATCTGGCCAATCTGCCCGCTGGCCTGCAGCGTGGCCAACACCCGGTGCAGCATAGGAATGCCGTTGACCGGTGCCAAGGCTTTGCACCCGGCCGCGCCAAGCGCTGCAACCGGGTCGCCAGGTCGACGATCTCCGGCTAGCACCAGCGCTGAAAAGCGCGTCACGTCAGATGCGTTTTTCATACAGGCGATAACGTTTGTAGACCGCCGCGCCGATGCGCTCCAGAATAGTGCGCATGCCTGTGTTCGTTTCAAGAATCCAGGACATTTCCAAGGCATCAATCTTGCGCTGGACAAAAGGTTGCTTCAGCGCCTCGATCAGCAACAGCGCCAGCACGGGGCCTTGCCGGCTGAATTGATAGTGTTGCCGCACCCCCATTAGGCTCTGTACGTAAACCCAAGAAATACGATTTTCTGTAAAATACACCGCCATTAAAGCCAGGAGGCCAAGATGGCAAAGCGGTATGAACTTCCCGACGCAGCCTGGGATCTGGTTGCAGATATCTTCACCAAAAATCAGCGCACCGGGCGCCCTCGGGCCGATGATCGCCTGATGCTAAACGGTATTCTCTGGGTGCTTTGCTCTGGCGCAGCCTGGCGAGACATGCCCGAACGATTCGGCCCTTGGTCAACGATCTATCAACGGTTCCGGGGATGGCGTGATTGCGGAGCTTTTGATCAGATGCTCAAGCGTCTTCATATCCGATTGAATGAGCAGGGTTTGATTGACTTGGAAACATGGATGATCGACTCCACTGCCGTACGAGCAACCCGGGCCTCATCAGGTGCCGGGAAAAAAGGGGATTTGAAGAACCGCAAGACCACGCGCTCGGGCGCAGCCGGGGTGGCCTGACGACCAAGATTCACATGCTGTGCGACGCCAATGGTGTGCCTCTGCGTTTCCTGTTGTCAGGCGGACAAGCCAGCGATATAGCCTATGCCCAACCGCTACTCGATCAGGCTTGCATACCCAGCCTGCGCGGTCGCCCACGCAAGCGTTGCCGCTGGTTGCTGGCTGACAAGGGTTACGACGCTGAAGCGCTGCGCCAGTATTGTGATCGTTATCGCATGCAGCCAGTCATTCCGTTGCGAAGCATGAAGCGCAAAACCAAGCCAGGATTGCCTCGACTTTTTGATCGCCCCAAATATCGGCAGCGCAACATCATCGAACGCATGTTTGGCTGGCTGAAGGAGAACCGTCGCATCGTGACGCGCTTCGACAAGCTCGCAACAAGTTTTGCGGCGATGGTCTCATTGGCCTGCGCTATGCGGTGCTTGCGACAATACTTTACGTACAGAGCCTAGTGGCACGCGAGCAGTGCGCGTGCCTGTGACCTTCAGTTTCCACAGCAAGCGCAGCCAGCCAAACGGCAGCAGTCGACCTTTCAAGGGGGCTATGGCTTCATGGATGTTCGGCATCGCGACGATAAAGGCACACGGGTGCTGGTCGATCTCAGCAATGTAGATGAGGTCCTCGGGCACCAGCATTTTCATCTGCGCGCCCAGCTCACTGAATTCTTTTTCGGTGAAGGGTACAAACCCCCAGTTTTTCGCCCACGCATCGTTGAATATGTCTCGAAGCGTCTGCATTTCGGCTTCGAACCGGCTTCGGTCGAGCGCGCGGATGCAGACCCGCCCACGTTCGCGGTCCATCATCCGCTGCAGCGGGGCAGGGAAGTTCAGCTCATCGGTGCGCATCCAGTAGGCAAGCAGATCCATCGCCGGCTGGTAACCCAGCGCCGTCAGCTGTGCTGGGTAATAGGGATGATTGTGGTTCATGAACGCGGAGGGTGGCGTGTCGAATCCTTCGACGAGCAATCCGCTTTCCTGATTGATGTTCAGGCTGAACGGGCCAGTGATCCTCCGCGCACCATGTTCACGCAGCCACGCCTCGGCCGTCGTTATCAGGCTCTGAAAAACCTCGGCATCATCGATGGCGTCGAGCATCCCGAAATGCCCTGTGTCTGCACCGTGGAGCTCACGGTGAAGCGTATCGATCTGGGCCAGGATTCGGCCTACCGGAATGTTGCCGCGCTTCGCCACCCATGCTTGCCACGTGACGTGCGGAGAGGTGGGGTTCTTACCGGACAGGTGTTCACGACGCTCCATATGCAACGGCTCGACCCAATGGGGGTCATTCTGAAAAAGCTTACCTGGTAGCGAAATGAAGCTGTCCAGGCCGCTGCGAGACTTCACCATTTCCGTGACGATCGGAGAAAGCATTTTGTTCATGTAATAGCGTTTCCCTCATCGCGTGTCGGGTGCAAGGCATCTGGCTCTAGAGCCCTGCGATCCTCTGGGAGGTTGCGAATAATGTTCCCAGCCTGTATGAAATACTTTGTTGCATTGTCTCTCATCGTACTAACATTTGCCATCTTTCAGGAATCCACCTAATGGCTTTGAGATAAATCGCCTTCGGCGTGTGTTTGAGGATTTCGCTCAGCAGCTCTCGCACGACGTCCAGCGTGACTGTTTTCCACCTCCCTGAATGAGCTCAAATCAATGGCTGTTCTTTACCTGTCAGAGACAAGCGCTGAGCATTCACTTAAGCAGCGCCTTGCAGACTTTTCCTCTCTCGCGGACGCATTGGATTATGCCGCGCTCGGGCAAACAGGCATGAATTTTTATGACCGGCGCTGTCACCTGACTGCGGTCATGGAATATTCCGCATTGAGAATGCGCGCTATCAGCGCAGCGAAACGGCTGCTGGGCCTTGGCTTGGCAAAGGGCGACCGGGTGGCGCTGATCGCTGATACGACGCCCAAGTTTGTGGAAATTTTCTTTGCCTGCCAGTACGCAGGGTTGGTACCGGTTCCCCTGCCGATCCCCATGGGCGTAGGTCACCATCAGTCCTACGTTGAAAAGCTCCGCGGCTTGCTGGCAAGCTGCTCGCCTTCAGCGGTGCTGGGCAGTGAAGAATGGCTATCTTTCGTGCGCGAAGCCATTGATCCGGCGACCCAGGCTTTCATCGGTACCGCCGAGCAGCTTGAAGTGCTGCCGGTGGCAGATGTCGAGTTGGCGCGTCCTCAACCGGATGACATTGCCTATCTGCAATATACCTCTGGCAGCACGCGATTTCCTCGCGGGGTAGTCGTCACTCAGCGCTCGGTGATGGCGAATCTGCACGGTATAAGCCTTGCTGGCATTCGGTTGCGGCCCGGAGACCGTTGCATCTCCTGGCTGCCCTTCTACCACGACATGGGATTGGTCGGCTTCGTCCTGACGCCGGTTGCCACACAGTTGTCAGTAGATTATCTACAGACCCAAGATTTTGCCATGCGCCCCAAGCAGTGGCTTAACCTGATGAGCCGTAATTGGGGCACGGTGTCCGTAGCACCGCCGTTTGGTTATGACCTGTGCGTACGTCGCTGCAGTTCGACCGAGGTGCAGAACCTTGACCTCTCCCATTGGCGCGTGGCTGGGGTAGGGGCGGAGCCTATTGCAATGACCACCCTTGATCGTTTCGCAGAGCACTTCGCGCCCGCAGGTTTTAAAGCCAGTGCATTCATGCCGTGCTACGGCCTTGCCGAAAATACCTTGGCCGTAAGCTTCGCTGCCCCTGATCTAGGCGGCCAGACCGATCGCGTGGATCGTGACATCCTTGAGCTCGAGAGTAGAGCCATTCCGGCCACCGAGCGCTCAACGGCCATCAGCACCTTCGTCAATTGTGGCGGCCCGTTGCCGGGCCATCAGGTTCAGGTACTCGATGAGGCCGGCAATCCGCTGCCGGAGCGCAGCGTCGGACGGATTGTGATTTCCGGTCCGAGTCTGATGCAGGGCTATTTCCACGACCCTGAGTCAAAACGCCAGCTTGCCGAAACCCAGCAGCTGGACACCGGTGACCTCGGCTATCTGTTGAACGGCAATCTGTATGTGACTGGCCGCAAGAAAGACCTCATCATCATACGCGGGCGTAACATTTGGCCCCAGGACATCGAGCTGGTGGCCGAAACCGAGGCCGACGTCAGGCCTGGAGACGTGATCGTATTCATCGTGGACAAGGACGGCGAACCGGCGGTGGTGATGCAAGTGCAATGTCGTATCTTGTCCTTGGACAAACGTGAGCGGCTGGTGCACACGCTGTTTTCGAAGATCCATAGTGAATTCGGTGTATCCCCAACGATCGACTTGGTACCTCCCCATAGCATCCCGCGTACGTCCTCAGGCAAGCCGGCCAGGGCCGAAGCGCGTAAGCGCTTCCTGAGCCAGCTATCAATGGCGCCGCATACGCTGACGACGGCAGGTTCTGCTTGATGGCTCTGGTCGTTGCGCTAACCGGAGGAAGCGGTTTTATCGGCGGTCAAATCGCGCGAATGTTAGTCGCTCAGGGCATAAGTGTTCGTGCGTTGAGCAGGACCCAATCAGGTCTGCATCGCGGAGTTATATGGGTGCGGGGTTCCTTAGAGGACGCAGGATCGCTCGCCGAATTGGTCGCCGGAGCGCAGGCCGTGATTCATTGCGCGGGGGCTGTCAGAGGGCGCGATGCGACAGGTTTTCATGCCATCAACGTAGACGGTAGTCGCCGCGTAATGGAAGCCGCCCGGCAGTCCGGAACCTGTGAGCGGTTTTTGCACATGTCTTCCCTCGCGGCTCGTTATCCCAACTTGTCTTGGTACTCCAGATCGAAGTTCGACGCAGAGCAGCAAGTCATGGACGCTGCCGGCACCGTCAGCGTCGGCATTTTCAGACCTACGGCAGTGTACGGACCAGGAGATCGTGAACTGCAACCGCTGTTCGCTTGGCTGATGCGGGGTCTTTTGGTACGGCTGGGGTCAGGAGAAGCGCACCTGAGTTTCGTGCATGTGTTCGACCTGACAGCTGCCGTCATACAGTGGATCACTTCGCCCGTAGCTAAGTCGGCTACCTATGAAATCAGTGACGGCACTCCAGGTGGGTACAGCTGGGAGAGCCTGGCGAGTATCGGTGTAGATCTCCGCCAGAAGCCAGTCCGGCAGATTCAGGTATCAGTCAGGCTGCTGAAAGCCATTGCCAAGGCCAATCTGGCGCTGTCGTACCTACTGCCACGCGCACCGATGCTGACGACTAGCAAGGTCAACGAACTGACCCACCACGACTGGACCTGCAGCAACACGGAAATCACCGCCTCCATTGGCTGGGCGCCCCAGATAAAGTTACACCGCGCCCTGCAGGATGGCCTGTTCTGAGCGTGCGGCAATTCGAATGTCGAAGAGGTCAACCATGCTTATCCAAGATACTATCGTAGAGAATATTCTGGCCTGTCTGTTAGAGATGGTCCCCTTACAGGAGCACATCTCTGCAGACAGCGACATGGTCAATGACCTTGGCCTGGAGTCAGTGAAAATGATGGACCTGTTGATGAAATTGGAAGATGAATACGATATTTCAATTCCGATTAACATCTTGATGGATGTCAGAACCCCCCGCCAGCTCGCCAGTTCTCTGGTGGCGTACGTGGAGAAAAGCCATGGGGCTATATGACAAATTCAGCCGGCTGGCCGCTGAGCGCAACAATTTTCAAGATTCCGGTCCCAGCCCGTTCGGCACCCGTATGGATGCTATCTACTCGCCGACAGAGGGGCGTATAGGCGATAAGGACGTCATCCTCGCGGGCACCAATAACTATCTGGGTCTAACCTTCGACGCGCAGGCAATCGAAGCGGCGCAACAAGCGTTGGCTGCCGAGGGCACCGGTACCACCGGGTCGCGGATGGCTAACGGGAGCTACGGCGGCCACACGGCACTCGAGTCCGAAATCGCCGCATTCCTGGATCGCCCTTCGGTGATGGTGTTTTCTACGGGCTACGTGGCGAACCTGGGCATCATAGGGTCGCTGGCGGGCCCGCGTGAAGTCGTCCTGCTAGACGCCGATTGCCATGCAAGCATCTATGACGCGTGCGCCCTGGGGGGGGCACAGATTATCCGTTTTCACCACAACGATGCTATGGACCTCGAACGCCGCATGTTGCGCCTGGGAGAGCGTGCCAAGGATGCACTGATCATCGTCGAAGGCATTTACAGCATGCTGGGGGATACGGCACCCCTCAAGGAAATCGTCGAGATCAAACGTCGCTTGGGCGGCTACTTGTTGGTGGACGAGGCCCATTCATTCGGCGTGATGGGGCCTAACGGTAGAGGGCTGTCCGAAGCCCTCGGAGTAGAGGCCGATGTCGACATCATCCTGGGAACCTTCAGCAAAAGCCTGGCCGCGATCGGCGGTTTTGCCGCTGGCCGAAGTAGCGACATGGAAGTCTTGCGCTATGCGAGCCGCCCCTACATCTTCACCGCGTCGCCATCACCCTCAGTCGTGGCGTCGGTGCGTTCGGCATTGCAGGCAATAGCCACGCGGCCGGAATTGCGCGAGCGCCTATGGAACAATGCCAATCGTCTCTACGACGGCCTGGCGAGACTAGGTTATTCCCTCGGGCCACATGCCAGTCCAGTGGTCCCAGTGATGGTGGGCACGAAGGAGCAAGGCCTGCACTTCTGGCGAGCGCTTATCGGCCAGGGGGTTTACGTCAATCTGGTACTGCCACCCGCCACACCGGCCGGCGTTACACTGGTGCGCTGCAGCGTAAGCGCGGCGCATACACCTGAGCAGATCGGGCAGATTATTCAGGCATTTTCAGTGCTGCGCCCCTTGGCAGGTCTGACTGATTGACAGAACACGCAATACCGGACGCCTGTGACCGGCGCTTGGTCATAGGCGCAGCAAACGCCATGTGTTGAGCTTTAGAGTGGCACACAGTTGATTTCGAAGTGAGTGTGATGCGAATTATCTTTGCTTTTGGTCGCTCCTACCCTATCCGTACCGTCCTGATGCTATTGAGCCTGATAGTGTCAGGGCTAGTAGAGGGCGTTAGCCTGACCACCATGCTGCCGCTGGTTTCGGTGATGGTCGGGGACAATGTCCAGTCGACCTTCGGCATGCATATCGTCAACGCCTTGCAGCTGTTTGGCCTGCAGCCGACCATCCTTGTACTGCTGATGATCATCGTGGTCGGCATGGTGCTAAGCAGCCTATTGATTCTCGCTGCTAACCGTCAGGTGGGCTATACCGTAGCGCATGTGGCCACTGATTTGCGCGTTGATTTGATCAACGCCACCCTCGGCAGTCGCTGGGAATACTACCTGCGCCAGCCCGGTGGCGCTTTGGCCAATGCAGTGGCCACCGAGGCCTACCGCGCTTCAACAGCCTACGAACACGCGGCCAACATGGTCGCGCTATCTATTCAGGCGGCCGCCTATGGAATAATTGCGCTGATCGTGTCCTGGCAAGCGGCGCTGGTAGGCCTCTTGGTAGGCCTGGCGATACTCCTTGCCCTGCGTGGTCTGGTGAAGACCTCTCGCCGAGCGGGCAAAAGTCAGACTAGCCTTATGCGAGATTTGCTGGTCAGCCTGAGCGATACCCTTGGGTCGGTCAAACCGTTGAAGGCGATGGCCCGAGAGGATATTGCCGATTCCTTGCTGCGTCATCAGGCCACGGAACTTAACGCTGCGATGGAAAAGGAAGTGACCAGTCGTGAAACGCTGCGAGCGCTGCAGGAACCGCTATTGGCTATCCTCGCAGCAGCGGGTCTGTACGCAGGGCTGGTAGTCTGGGCGCTGCCGTTGTCTTCGGTGATGGTACTGATCTTCATGGTAGTACGGGTGCTCGGCTTGATGCATAAGGCCCAGCAGCGTTACCACCGAATGGCAGCTCAAGAAAGCGCATTCTGGGCGCTGCACGAAGCCGTCGAGAAGGCCAGCGCTGAGGCTGAGCCCAGGGGCGGCAGTGTGCAGCCGACCTTGATTCAGCGTATCGGCTTTAACAAAGTGTCATTTTCGTACGACGGACGCACAGTGCTCGATGGCGTTTCTTTTGCTTTCGAAGTTGGCACCATGACTACGTTGATTGGTCCTTCCGGTGCTGGCAAGACCACCATTCTCGATCTGCTTTGCGCACTGCTCAGCCCCCAGGGAGGGCAAATAAGCGTGGATGGTGTGCCGTTGGCCAACCTCGACCGGCGCCGCTGGCGGCGAATGATCGGTTACGTGACGCAAGAAACCCTATTGCTGCATGACAGTATTCTGGCCAATGTTACCTTGGGTGAGCCCGCTTTAACGGCGGCCGACGCCGAGCGAGCCTTGCGCCAAGCCGGGGCCTGGGAGTTCGTTGAAAAACTCCAGGGTGGCATGCTCTCGGTTGTAGGCGAGCGCGGCGGCTTGCTCTCTGGCGGTCAGCGCCAGCGCATCGTGATCGCTCGCGCATTGGCCCATTGTCCTCAACTGCTCATCCTTGATGAAGCTACCAGTGCTCTCGACTCTGAAGCGGAAAGGGACATCTGCGCATCCTTGAAAGCCCTCACGCCTGACATCACCATCATTGCTGTTTCTCACCGGCCTCACCTGATTGAGATCGCTGATGAGGTGGTGCAGGTCAAAGACGGCACGGTTATGCGGCTGACGAACAAGATCCGACAGACTAGTGAGACCTCACATGGGAGTATTAACTTATGACGGGTTCTTATGCAGCCTGACATAGGGAAAGCCTTGGCGCGCTTGGCGTCAGCCTGGAGGGGACAGGGCCTCTCTGGCTAGCAGCATTCAGCTGGCGGTAAGAGAGTTCCCGCTTTGCCAGTAGTACTGTTAAGCGCCAATGCTAGGTACTGTATGAAAAGTAATACCGCAGGCACCGCTTGGCACAGACCAAGGAGACTATTTGCCGCACAAAAAGCCCACTAAGTTGCGGGCTGCATGTTTCCGAATCTACGTTCGAAGCGCTTTCTGGAATCGCCCAAAGCTAGGCGTTAGGAGGACAGACCAGAAACAAAAAGCCCGACACATTGCCGGGCTAATCGTATTGCTCCACACTGGTGCTGATCCCTCAGCCAAGTTCAGTTTAGACCTGGAGGGCAGGGGTGCCAAGCGAGCCCGGGGCATAATGGACGCACGGTAGACATGCTACGGAGGCGGAAAGTAAGCGAAAAAAAGCCCAACGCTGGACCGGGCTATAAACCATGACAACCAGTGCGCAGTGCGCGGATCCTTCAACTGATTCTATGGTAGTTCGGGATGGCCGGGTGTGCCAGCCGAAGGTAGACGTCTGACCGAGTACTGATTGATTGCACGTTCGATTGAATCATGAGCTTATTGACCCGACACCTGGATGGTCGACTCCATCGCACGCCCGCGACCCGCACTTCTCCGTTTGCGTCTGTGCAAACAGGTCACCGGTGTACTCCCCAAGTGGCGCAGATCCAGCAGCAGAACCTCGAGCCTTGCTATGGTGGTAGCCTATATAAACGTCTGTGTAGCCGTATGGGCATCAGCAGGGTGTCATGAAGACCTAATACCACCTTGCATAATCTCTCCCCGAAAAATTCAGGTAAATGATCATTATCATTAGCGATCTTCACGACTGTGCCACAGCCGTAAAAGGAAAATAGTGTCACCTGCTATCTCATACCGAATCTCATAATGAGCTACCAACAGCCGGCGCACGTCGCGCGGCTCGAACTCATCCAGGCGCTCACCAATCCGTGGGTTTGTCAGAAGCGTGAGCGGCGCAGCGGTAAGCTGCTGCACGGTGCGCGCGGCCACTGGGCGATTCACTAGGGCAAGAAAGTCGTATAGCCGAGCGAGGTCCGATACCGCTTTGCTGGTCCACTGCAACTGCATCAACGCGGTACCGGTAACGGCGTTTCAGTATCCAGGCTCGCGGCCCAGGCCTGCACCGCCTGGTGATCAATGACGCGACCCGCATCGACATCAAGCAGCGCTTCACGGGTGAGTCGGCTGCGTTCTTCTTCTTGGTCTAGCCACGCGAACAACGCTTGTTTCACGATCCAGTTTTTCGAGCGCTCCAGACGTTCGGCGATTTCATCGATCCGCTCCGCGAGCTCGATTGGGACGTGGGCGGTGACTGAACGGGTTTTCGCAGTAGCGGTCATAATGCGTTCCTCCTGATAGTGAGTAAACCTTAATCGTAGTGATTAATCGTAATTAAATGTAGCGGATTTTGATGTAAACCATAGCAAGGATGAGCGTGGACCAAAACTATTGATAAAATACGTTATCAAGAGTTTTCGGCTAGCATGACGTTAAGGTCGTTTGGAGAGGGTAGGGGAGATGAGCGAGCTAGTAACGCACCAAGAGGCGGTTGAACGCCGGTTGACGGCGGCGGAGTTTCAACACCTGGCCACGGTACCCGCTGCGGTCGAATGGTTTGCCAACATTGATAACCCGCGCACGCGCCGTGCGTACCAGAACGACCTGGCGGATTTCTCTTCCTTTATAGGGCTCACCACTGCAGAGGAGTTTCGCGTGGTGAACCGTGCGCATGTGCTGGCCTGGCGTGCCCAGCTGGAACAGTGTGGCCTGGCCGGGGCCACGATCCGTCGCAAACTCGCCGCGCTGGCCAGCCTCTTCGACCACCTGCTGGAATGCAACGCCGTCGCCGGCGGCAACCCGGTGCATGGGGTCAAGCGGCCCCGGATCGAAACCAACGAAGGCAAGACCCCAGCGCTGGGCGATCACCAGGCCAAGGCGCTGCTCGATGCGCCGGACATGGGCACCTTGAAAGGGCTACGTGACCGCGCACTGCTCGCGGTATTGCTGTACCACGGGCTGCGCCGGGAGGAAGCGGCGCAGCTGACGGTGAGCGATATCCTGGAACGCCGCGGTATCAAGCATTTGCTGATCCACGGCAAAGGGGGCAAAGTGCGGTATCTACCTTTACACCCCGTAGCGGCGGACCGCATCCATGCCTACCTGGAGTGCTCCGGGCACGACCTGGTCGCGCCGAAAGGGCCACTGTTTCTACCGCTGCGCGGCCCCATTGATCGAGGCGGCATCACGGCGGACGGCATCTATAAGCTGGTTGAAGCGCATGCGAAAAAAGCCGGCATCAAGGTGGACGGCCTGGGCGTGCATGGGCTGCGCGCAACAGCGGCCACCAATGCTCTGGAGCATGAGGCGGACATCGCCAAGGTCCAGGCCTGGCTGGGCCATGCCAACATCAGTACCACACGGATCTATGATCGCCGGCAGAATCGGCCTGAGGATTCGCCTACCTACAAGGTGAGGTATTGATAAAGAACCGCTCAGTTTCGTGTGCGCGAACCTACTCATAACGGCGGGTAGTGAAGGCCAAGCCAAACACCGATGGCCAACCCAATGATGACCAGCGTCTACGTCTGATATTTGCTCATTCGGGAATTTCCATGATCACTGGGCACCCAACTCTGGCACTATGGCGCAACTGTAGCTGTAGCTCAGCAATTGTGGGATTGTTCCCCCATGCGTTTTCTTCCAATTGACGGAGTTCTCCACGCCAATCGGAACCGAGTACTCCAAACGTGAATTCACTCGATTGAGCGAGAAACTGGTTCCAAAGCTTGAGTATGCTTCGATCTTACTAGCCGACGCTGATATGATCTTCAATACCTTGTGGCTTTCTTCCGGCGAAACCACTGTGCTAGGCTCTGTACGTAAACCCAAGAAATACGATTTTCTGTAAAATACACCGCCATTAAAGCCAGGAGGCCAAGATGGCAAAGCGGTATGAACTTCCCGACGCAGCCTGGGATCTGGTTGCAGATATCTTCACCAAAAATCAGCGCACCGGGCGCCCTCGGGCCGATGATCGCCTGATGCTAAACGGTATTCTCTGGGTGCTTTGCTCTGGCGCAGCCTGGCGAGACATGCCCGAACGATTCGGCCCTTGGTCAACGATCTATCAACGGTTCCGGGGATGGCGTGATTGCGGAGCTTTTGATCAGATGCTCAAGCGTCTTCATATCCGATTGAATGAGCAGGGTTTGATTGACTTGGAAACATGGATGATCGACTCCACTGCCGTACGAGCAACCCGGGCCTCATCAGGTGCCGGGAAAAAAGGGGATTTGAAGAACCGCAAGACCACGCGCTCGGGCGCAGCCGGGGTGGCCTGACGACCAAGATTCACATGCTGTGCGACGCCAATGGTGTGCCTCTGCGTTTCCTGTTGTCAGGCGGACAAGCCAGCGATATAGCCTATGCCCAACCGCTACTCGATCAGGCTTGCATACCCAGCCTGCGCGGTCGCCCACGCAAGCGTTGCCGCTGGTTGCTGGCTGACAAGGGTTACGACGCTGAAGCGCTGCGCCAGTATTGTGATCGTTATCGCATGCAGCCAGTCATTCCGTTGCGAAGCATGAAGCGCAAAACCAAGCCAGGATTGCCTCGACTTTTTGATCGCCCCAAATATCGGCAGCGCAACATCATCGAACGCATGTTTGGCTGGCTGAAGGAGAACCGTCGCATCGTGACGCGCTTCGACAAGCTCGCAACAAGTTTTGCGGCGATGGTCTCATTGGCCTGCGCTATGCGGTGCTTGCGACAATACTTTACGTACAGAGCCTAGGCACTAGTTAGATTTCACAGTCCAAAGCTGGTCCAGGCGGGTCGTATAACTCTGGCTTATCAGCTCGCGACGCATGCCCCATTCAGGGTTTACCGGAACGCTGGCCGTGCGCAGGGTGCCCCTGCCCCATCGGCCATTGATTTCGTCCAGGACGCCCATCAGCTTGTTGCTGACCGTCGGCTGCACCTCGGCAAACAGGTCGTCGGTGTATTCACCGGGCTGCCGCAAATCCATCAGCAGCACCTCGGCCTTGCTGTACTTGAAGCCCGGCCGATAGATATGGTCAACCGCCTGCATGACGGCCTTGGTGAGCATGCGCACGTCATTGGTAGGGTAGGGCAGCTCGACCATGATGCCGTTGGCATACTTAGCCTCGTCCGGGTTGAACATCCCGGTACGCACACTGACGCGCACTTTCTTGCACAACGAGTGCTGCGCGCGCAGCTTCTCGGCCGCGCGCTGGACGTAGGTGGCCACCGCCTCCTTGATCGGCTGTATCTCGGTCAACCGCTTGCCGAACATGCGACTACAGCAAATCTCCTGCTTGGGCGGTGCAGGGTCTTCCAGCTCCAGGCACGGGGTGCCGGCCAGCTCGCGCGCGGTCTTCTCCAGCAGCACGCTGAATTTCATGCGCAGGGTGCGTGCATCGGCTTTGGCCAGGTCCATGGCCGTCTTGATGCCCATGGCTTCCAGGTGCGTGTTGAGTCGCCGGCCGACTCCCCACACCTCCTTGACGGCCGTATTGCGCAGTACCCAATCGCGTTTGAACGGGTCGCACAGGTCCACCACGCCGCCGGTATGGGTCTGGAGACGCTTTGCCGTGTGGTTGGCCAGCTTGGCCAGGGTCTTGGTTCGGGCGATGCCTACGCCAATGGGAATGCCCGTGCAGCGATAGACCTTGTGGCGGATCGCGCGGCCCAGCGCATCGAGGTCGCCCGGTACGCCGGTGAGGTCCACGAACGCCTCGTCGATGCTGTAGACCTCCGACGCCGGCACCATGGATTCGATCAGGGTCATCACCCTTTCACTTATTTGGCCATACAAGGCGTAATTCGATGAGGGGTGCCCGCAGAATTCGGAAAAAATCGTACGCTAAGGTTTTCCGGGCAATCGTAGCGGCCTGAACTTCCCGATCTCCAGCCTGCGGCTCTGCCGCCAGACGTAATCGCCAGTCAGGTTGATGTGCTCCCAGCCCAGCGGCAATAGGTATTGCAGCAGCTCGCCGCCCACCGACTTGCCAGCCTCGACCAGCCCCAAGTGATGCACTCCAGATACATCGTGTTCCATAGCACGATGGCCGTCACCAAGTTTGGGCTTCTGGCTCTGTAGCGCTGCGGCTCGAAGTTCCGATCCTGATTTTGCCTAAAACTGGACACTAGCTATTGTCTTTGAACAACGTCGATACGGTACGGGCAACATGGTCTGCACCGTGACTGATTTCACGCATAATAGTTGTTACAGTTGCGATCTGATCGTTGTTTTCTTCGGCGCTTCTAGCGATGCTGTTCATATCTATATTCAGTTGCTGAGTAAGCTTTCCGTTAGCAGTTACCACATTCTGGATTTCCACGGTGGCACTGCTAGTTCGAGCTGCCAACTGACGAACCTCGTCGGCTACTACAGCAAAGCCTCGGCCCATTTCACCCGCTCGGGCAGCTTCAATTGCGGCGTTAAGTGCTAGTAAGTTAGTTTGTTCTGCCACGCCTTGGATGGTGGTAACAATTTTCTCGATATCTTTAGCCTGAGCATTTAGCTGTGTAATCGAAATAACCGCACCGTTTATTAAATTAAGTGTACCCTGAGATAGTTCAATTGAACTAGCAAGGGACTCCATGCCCCGCACGGAAATTTGAGATGTCTCCTCGGCGGTGGTGAAGGAAAGCTCTGCGGCCTGACGGATTTCATCAGCCTTATGCTTCTGCGAGCTGACGTCGGTGGCAAATTTTAACACTTTCACAACCTGGCCGGCTTCATCAACGACGGGGTTGTAGGTGGCCTCAAGATAGATGGTCTCTCCCGATGCGGTCTTGCGCTCAAATTGCCCGCTTAAAAAAGTTCCTCCCTTTAAACTCTGCCAAAAATTTGGATTTTCTTGATAAAAATTATCGAAACAGAACATTCGGTGGTGTCGACCCTTGATATCGCTGAGGCGATAACCCATAGCACGGAGGAAATTCTCATTTGCATGCAGGATGTCACCGTTAGGTGTGAACTCGATCTCCGCCATCGAGCGGGAGATGGCTGCATGGACGGCTCTTAGTGAGAGTAACTCGTTTTCTCTCTGAGTGACATCTGAGCCAATCTTAATGATTTCAATAACTTTTCCATCTTGATTTTGAACTGGAATATAAGTAGCCTCAATCAATACTAAGTTACCGTCTTTGCGCAGCCGCCTAAATAAACCTGATTGAGGATGGCCGTCAGCCAATTTCTGCCAGAAGCGCGAATAATCAGCTGTGTTAGCATAATTCTTTTCGCAGAAAATTCTGTGGTGCTGCCCTGCTATTTCTTCGAGTTTGTAACCAAGCATCTCTAGAAAGATATTGCTCGCATAGATTACGCTCCCGTCTGGCCTGAATCTGATTTCCGCGACATTTCGACTTATTGAATCAAGCTGCCGCTGTAGTTCTGAGAGCTTATTTTCTGTGTCCAGCAGTTGTTTGTTTTTATTGAAAAACATAATCATTACCTTTGTGCAAATAAAATAATACTTGGGGCCCAATTTATACTGTATCGGTTAGCGCAACCGCTTCTTGAGAGCATAGCTCTTTATAGTTGGAAAATTAGCGATTTGCAGCCATGTGTCATATTGAGCTATACCTCAAATTGACACTGCGTATTCCAGAGAACGTGATGACGGAAGGTTGAACCTTCCGTCATAGCGCATCTGGTTTGGCCTCCCGTCAGCCAACCACGGGAAACACTGACTCGATCATTGGAGAATGGTCAGCTTGGCCTTGAGATCAATGGCTCTCGCGAAGTTGTGGTAATTCGGCGATGTTCGCTGCACCTGCGCGTGCAATGCTTTCAGCGCCGCCGAATCCGCCGACGACTCCATTTCGACCTCATACTCGACCTGGTCGTACCCTGGATTGATCCCAGGATCGATTCCAAGAAAACCTCTCAGATCGAGGCTTCCCTTGGGGTTATGCCGAGATAAGGCAAAAATTAGGACATTCGCTCTGTAAGCCAATGATTTAAAAGGTCATTCTGGATCTTATGACTTACTGACCAACCACCGTCTGGCTAGACGTCTATGCTGATGCTTTTGCCTTGCTTGTGGGGTGTGCTCAATGGCATCGGTGGAAAGAACAGCCTATCCGGTCTTGCCCAGTCAGCTACCAGCCAAGGAGCTTCATCGAAGCTATTCCCTGTCTGATTCAGAGATCGAATGGGTCAACAACACCGCTAAGAGTCCAGCGCTCTCGATTGGGCTGGCAATCCAGTTAAAGGTGTTTCAGCAGCTGCATTATTTCGTTCCGTTCGAGGAGCTTCCTCAGGAACTCATCAGTCATGTCCGGCAATGCCTCCGTTACGGCACACGAATAGCTCCGCGCTATAGCAATCCCCGCACCCTTTACCGGCACCAAGCAGCGGTACGGCAGTACCTGCAGGTAACCCCTTTCTACAGCAGCGACGGGCTAGCGGTCACTGAGCAGATCGCACGTGACTGCGCTGTAGTTCTTGAGCAGCGAGTTGATCTCATCAATGCCATGCTTGATGAGCTAATTCAGCGTGGCTATGAGCTTCCGGCTTATTCGACGCTCAACAACCTCGCAGAAACCGCCTTGGCGAGTGCCCAGGAAGTTACCTTCAACCTAGTCGTAACTCGCGCCCCAATCGAGGTGATCTACAAGCTGAGGGAGCTGCTCGAAACCGACTTCGGTCGGCGCCAAAGCGATTTCAATACGCTGAAACAGGCGCCCAAGAAGCCCTCCCGCAAGCACTTGGAAGTACTGATTGATCACTTGGCCTGGCTGGAAAGCTTCGGGAATCTCGACGCTATATTTGAGGGCATCGTCGATACTAAGATCCGCCACTTCGCTGCCCAGGCAGCAGCATCGGACGTCTCCGAGCTGAAGGACTGCTCGTTACCGAAACGCTACACGCTGATGCTGGCTTTGATTTACCGCATGCGTGTGCGGACACGAGATCACCTGGCCGAGATGTTCATCCGACGGATTTCGACGATTCATAAACGCGCCAAGGAGGAGTTGGAGCAAATCCAGGCTAGGCAACGCCAGAAGCTGGAGCAGTTGGCGGCGACCCTGGACGGCGTGGTGCAGATTCTGGTTCAAGAACCGGATGACCAGGAAGCTGGCAGCCTGATCCGGGAGTACCTCTCCCCCGATGGCAACCTAGATCGGTTGCGTGAGACTTGCGCCGAAGTCCAAGCTACCGGCGGTAATAACTACCTGCCACTGATCTGGAAGCACTTCAGATCTCATCGCTCGCTGTTGTTCCGTCTCAGCCATCTCCTCCAACTAGAGCCCACGACTCAGGATCGATCGCTGACTCAGGCACTTCAACTGATCCAGGACAACGAGAATCTACACCGCGAATGGATCGACGAGTTCGTCGATTTGTCGTTTGCGTCGGAGCGCTGGGTCAAGGTCGTTCGTCGTCCTGCCAGTGAGGGGCCACCGACCAACCGGCGCTACCTAGAGGTTTGCGTCTTCTCCTACCTGGCCAGTGAGCTGCGATCCGGCGACATGTGCGTACAAGGGTCGGAATCCTTCGCCGACTATCGCAAGCAGTTACTGCCCTGGGAAGAATGTCTCCAGCGACTACCGGCCTACTGCGAAAAAATGGGGCTACCTGGTACAGCGAAGGAGTTTGTTGCCTCTCTCAAGGCCCAGCTGGAGGAAACAGCGGAGCAACTAGACGAGAAATTCCCATCATGCAGAGGGGACGTATCGATCAACGAAGCCGGCGAGCCGGTGCTCCGCCGAGTGACTGCTCGCGATATCCCGCCTTCAGCTATCTCGCTACAGACTGCGCTCATGCAACGCATGCCGGCCAGGCATGTGCTCGACATCATGGCCAACATCGAGCATTGGATTCAGTTCACTCGGCATTTCGGGCCGATGTCCGGTAACGAGCCGAAGCTCAAAGAGCCTGCCGAGCGCTACCTGATGACGATCTTCGCCATGGGCTGCAACCTAGGCCCTAACCAGGCCGCGCGGCATCTGGCCGGTAATGTAACGCCACACATGCTGTCCTACACGAATCGCCGTCACCTCTCGCTGGAGAAGCTGGACAAGGCCAACCGCGAGTTGGTGGAACTCTACCTACAGCTTGACCTGCCCAAGCTCTGGGGCGATGGCAAGGCGGTGGCCGCGGACGGTACGCAGTTCGACTTCTATGACGACAATCTGCTGGCCGGCTACCACTTCCGCTACCGCAAAATGGGGGCTGTGGCCTACCGGCATGTGGCCAACAACTACATCGCCGTGTTCCAGCACTTCATCCCGCCGGGTATCTGGGAGGCGATCTATGTGATCGAGGGGCTACTCAAAATAGACCTCAGCGTCGAACCCGATACGGTGTACTCGGACACCCAAGGGCAATCGGCCACGGTGTTTGCCTTCACCCATCTGCTGGGCATCAACCTGATGCCGCGTATCCGCAACTGGCGCGACCTGGTGATGTGCCGGCCGGATCGCGGCGTATCATACAAGCACATCAACCGCCTGTTCACCGACACTGCCGACTGGCACCTGATCGAAACTCACTGGCAGGATCTGATGCAGGTCGCGCTATCAATCCAGGCCGGCAAAATTTCCTCGCCTATGCTGCTGCGAAAACTCGGTTCCTACAGCAGGCGCAACAAGCTCTACCACGCGGCACAGGCGCTCGGCAGCGTGATCCGCACGATATTCCTGCTCAACTGGATCGGTAGCCGCGAGCTGCGCCAGGAAGTCACGGCAAACACCAACAAGATCGAGTCCTACAACGGATTCTCCAAGTGGTTGTCCTTCGGCGGCGATGTGATTGCTGAGAACGATCCGGACGAGCAACAGAAGCGACTGCGCTACAACGACATGGTGGCCTCGTCGGTGATCCTGCAGAACACTGTGGACATGATGCGTATCCTGCAGAAACTGGCGCGCGAGGGCTGGCAGTTCACCGATGAGGACGTATCGTTCCTCAGTCCCTACCTGACCAGCAACGTCAAACGCTTCGGCGAGTTCAACCTCAAGCTCAATCGGCCACCGGAGCCCTGGATCAAGGATTCGGTGTTTCAACAAGCCGCCGGTTCGTTGCGGGTTGGCACGACCCGCCAGGCCGATACCGAGAGAGCCACATGATCAACATTCCTCCCGCATCCTTTCGCGTTACGCCGTGCGGAGAGGTGGACGCCGCCGCATTGGACAAGTTGCGCAACAGCTTCGACACATCACAGCTACTCGGACTGGTTGATCGACTGGACACTAGCCTGACTGAGATGGGTGGGATGATTGCTCTACGCGACGACTTGCTGAAGCTGCATACGATGGCCCAGGCGTTGATCGAAGGCACTCTACCGCCAGTTACGACCGAGGAGTCCTCCGTCTGGGAGGTAGCCGAATCAGTGCTATTAGATCTCGAGACGTTGAGTTCCTGGATTCGCACTGCTCAGATGATGATCGCTCCGTTGGTCGATCTGGTTCCAGAACATAGAGTCAATGAGTTGCCAGATCGCGAAGGCAATTGAGCAGGTAATTACCTGAGATAGATCAGCGTTCTGGCTGACTCGGACTATTACACTGCGCAATCGGTCTGTTTGGAGTCCCTCAGTGGAAGCTCGCCCTGAAAATAAGTGGGATGTAGTCATCATCGGCGGCGGCCAAGCCGCGTTGGCCACCGCGTACTTTCTGCGGCGTACGGGGTTGTCGTTTGTGATGCTCGATGCCGAGGATGGCCCTGGCGGGGCTTGGCGTCATGGCTGGGACTCCTTGCGACTGTTCTCGCCGGCGACTTGGAGTTCGATTGCCGGCTGGATGATGCCGCCAGTTCAAGAGGGTTACCCGAAGCGTGATCACGTCATCGACTACCTGACACGCTATGAGGCGCGTTACCAGTTCCCGGTCGAGCGACCAGTGCGAGTCACCTCGGTCGAACGCATCAATGGCGCGCTGCGCGTCCATGCCGAGCAAGGGCATTGGGATGCCAAGGCAGTGGTCAGTGCTACTGGTACCTGGAGCAATCCCCATATCCCCAACTATACGGGTACCGAGTTGTTCCGCGGCCAGCAGTTGCATTCGGCCCACTATGTCGAGGCCCAGCCGTTCGCAGGCAAACGGGTGCTGGTGGTAGGCGGTGGAAACTCCGGGGCACAGATCCTGGCAGAGGTCTCCAAAGTGGCCGACGCCACCTGGGTGACGCCCACCGAGCCGCTGTTTCTGCCCGATGATGTCGATGGTCGTGTGTTGTTCGAGCGAGCGACCGACCGCTGGAAAGCCCTGCAGGAAGGTCGCGTCATCGAACAACCAGTGGGCGGGCTGGGCGATGTGGTGATGGTACCGCCCGTGGTCGAAGCGCGTGAACGTGGCGTCTTGCACGCAGTTCGCCCCTTCACACGCTTCACCCGTAATGGTGTGGTTTGGCCCGATGGCACGGAGACCATGGTCGATGCAGTGATCTGGTGCACCGGCTTCAAACCCGCGCTGGGCCACCTGACCAACCTGGGGCTGATCAACGATGAGGGGCGAGTCGAGGTTGAGGGGACTCGCGCCGTCCACGAACCCAGGCTCTGGCTGGTGGGCTATGGCGAATGGACGGGATCGGCTTCAGCAACCCTGATCGGGGTGACCCGTACGGCACGTAGCACCGCAACCGAGATCGAACAGTTTTTGGCAACGGCGGAGGCCTGAGGGCCTCCGCTCTGAGCCGCTTGATCAGGCCTGCGGAGCCGCATCGAGGTGCCTGGGCAAGGCGATGGAAATCAGCGCAGCGGCCAGCACAAACGCACTGGAAACCCACAGGCAGGCCTCCAGACCATAAGCCTGGAATACCCAGCCCGAGAGTAACGTACCGATCAGTCGCCCCAGCGCGTTGGACATGTAGTAGAAGCCCACATCCAGCGACACGCCATCCTCCTTGGCGTAGCTGACGATCAAGTAGCTGTGCAGCGACGAGTTCACAGCGAACAGAACGCCGAACAGCATCAGCCCACCCAGCAGCACAACCTGAGGCGACAACCCCGCCGAAAGACCAAGGGCAATAGCCGCAGGTAAGCCAGCCAGCAGTGACGCCCAAACAAAAGCAGCTCGCCCATCGGGGACATGACCACGTTTTTTCCCGGTGATGTTCGGGGCGAACGACTGCACGATGCCGTAGCCGATCACCCAGGATGCCAAGAAGCCGCCCACCAGCCAGAAGTCCCAGCCAAAAACGGTGCTCAGGTAGACCGGCAAGGCCACCACGAACCACACATCACGGGCACCGAAAAGGAACAACCTGGCCGCGGAGAGGATGTTGATCGCCCGGCTCTTGGAGAGGATGTCGCGAAACTTGGGCTTGGCTTTGGCCTTGCCCAGGTCTTTCTTCAGCAGGAACAGGCTGGCTATCCAGATCAGGGCCAGTACGGCGGCCATCGCCAGCACTGCACCAGTGAAGCCCATCAATGCCAGCAACGCACCGCCGAGAAAGAAGCCAACCCCTTTCAACGCGTTCTTTGAGCCGGTGAGGACCGCCACCCACTTGTAGAGCGTGCCTTGTTGGGGTTGTAAGCCGGAAACCCAGAAATTTCCGTCAGCCGATCAACATGGCTTGTCTCGCGCTTGGTCGATGAGTTCCTGCATCGCCCGCATGACTTCTTCGTGGGTGTACGACTTGGCGTTGGGGTCGTCGGCCTCTCGGAGAGCTTCCTCGACCTCGCGGGTCATCCGCGCATATTCTTCCGGCCACAGCGCTTGCTCCATGCGCAGCGACGCCTGCCCAAGCAGGTGCAGCAGGCCGAACAGCCGCATGTCATTGGTGGCGACGACGTGCTCTCGAATCCGCTCCTGGATCACCTCGCAGGCCCGATGCGCCTCTGGCGTCGCCGTGCCCTCGTAGCCGGCTGGGAGTTCTGCTTCTTCAGCGATTCGCGCCCAAGCGATAGCCAGCGCCTCGATGGTGGACAGGTTCATTTGCTCATCCACTTGCGCAGCAGACGCTTTTTCAGGGAGGCGCGCTCTTGCGGATTGCGTCCCTTGTGGTTGGCAATGCGATCCGCCGTGGCGGCCTGGCGCTTGATGGGCCAGTAGGAGCGGCCATCCTTACCCATCGACCAGACGTTGCTGACCTGGTTTTCCAGTAGAGGCAGATGGGCGCATAGAGCTTCCGGCGACGCGCTGGCCAGCGCGGTGCGCTCGTGGGTTCGCCAGCGCTGATGCCAGAGTTTCTTGTCCTCGCGCTCGCTACGGCAGGTCGTGTGCCCAACGATGGGCGTTTTGCGGCGGCTGCGGCTCATGATGTGGTTGTCTCCAAGAACATTCAGGACAGGCTTTCTGGGTAGAGCGCCGTCAACCGGGACAGGGTTTCTTGCACTTGTTCCAGCGAGGTCATCAGATGATCAACCTGATCCTGAAGATCCACGGCGAGATCAAATAGCTCAGCCACTCGGCTGCGTGATCCCTCGTTGAACGCGGCCATTGCCAGTTGATGCAGCTTCAACAGGTCGGTGCGCAGTTGCGGAGGTGCGCCGTCTGCGCTGTCATTCAAATCGCCGCGCAGCACGTCCACGGCATCGACTGCACGCAGCAGTGCCGTGGTATCGAAATTCTCGGGAGTCAGTTCGTCCCATTCGTCGTCGGTGATGCGGGCTGCCATCAGGAGAGCTCCGATTAAGCGGTTGCGAGCGTTAGATGCCCGATCGGCTCGGCTGCTGGCCGTACCTTGATTTCGATGTCGTAGCCGAGGCGATTCAGACAATCCATCAGCTTGCGTTCGGATAGATTGGTGAAGTCGCCGCGCATCATGCCCGACACCTTCGGTTGCGGGATGCCCATGCGTTTGGCCGCCGCTTGCTGTCCACCGAACGCAGGCGCTTGGGCGGCTTGCTGGCAGAAGTGTTGGACGAATCGGCCAAAGCTGCGCTGGGCCAGCTCCTGGTGCGTGACGACACCCTGTCTCAACTGGCAGCGCTCAAGCAGGACGCTAAAGATTTCGGCTGGCGTCAGATGGCAGGGGAGCGCGAGAAGCGCGCCACGCTGAAGTCCTTGCACGGGATCGCCAAGGCGCTGCTGCCCAAGCTCGGCATCTCGCAGCAGAACCTGCTGTACTACGCGAGCCTGGCGAACTTCTATACCGTCCATGACCTGCGCCACCTGAAGGCGGAGCAGACCCGGCTCTACCTGCTGTGCTATGCCTGGGTACGTTACCGGCAGCTCACCGACAACCTGGTCGACGCGATGGCCTTCCACATGAAAAAACTTGAGGACGAGAGCCGCACGGGTGCGAAACAGTCCTTTGTCGCCGAACAGCTGCGACGCCATCAGGAAACGCCGCAGGTTGGCCGCCTGCTGTCGCTGTACGTGGACGACAGCGTGGCCGATCCGACGCCGTTCGGCGAGGTGCGCCAACGCGCCTACAAAATCATGTCCAGGGAATTGCTGCAAAACACGGCGCAGCGCATGAGCGTCAAGCCACTGAACAAACTGGCGCTGCACTGGCAGGCGGTGGACGGCCTGGCCGAACGCATTCGACGCCATCTACGGCCGCTGTACGTCGCGCTCGACTTCGCCGGCACGGCCCCCGATAACCCATGGCTCGCGGCGCTGACTTGGGCCAAGAGCGTGTTCGCCAAGCAGCAGCGCCTATCACAACGGCCACTCGACGAATGTCCGGCGGCAACGCTGCCGAAACGCTTGCGTCCGTACCTGCTGATGTTCGATGCCGAAGGCACGCCGACAGGCCTGCATGCCGATCGTTACGAATTCTGGCTTTACCGTCAGGTCAGGAAACGCTTCCAGGCGGGCGAGCTCTACATTGACGACAGCTTGCAGCACCGGCATTTGTCCGACGAGTTGGTTTCGATGGACGAGAAAGCCGCCGTGCTCGCGCAGATGGACATCCCCTTCCTGCGGCAGCCGGTCAGTGCCCAGCTCGATGCACTGGCGGCCGAGTTGCGTGCGCAATGGGTGGCGTTCAATCGCGAGCTGAAACAGGGCAAGCTGACGCACCTGGAATACGACAAGGACACGCAGAGACTGACCTGGCGCAAGCCCAAGGGGGAGAACCAGAAGGCGCGCGAGCAAGCTCTCTACGAGCAACTGCCATACTGCGATGTCGCCGACGTGTTTCGCTTCGTCAACGGCCAGTGCCAGTTCCTGTCGGCGCTGACACCATTGCAGCCACGCTATGCGAAGAAGGTAGCCGACGCCGACAGTCTGATGGCGGTGATCATTGCCCAAGCCATGAACCACGGCAACCAGGTTATGGCACGTACCAGCGACATCCCGTACCACGTCCTGGAGAGTACCTACCAGCAGTACCTGCGCCAGGCGACGCTACATGTGGCCAACGATTGCATCAGCAACGCCATCGCCGCACTGCCGATCTTCCCGCATTACTCGTTCGACCTCGATTCGTTGTACGGTGCCGTTGATGGGCAGAAATTCGGCGTCGAGCGACCAACTGTGAAGGCGCGCTACTCGCGCAAATATTTCGGCCGCGGCAAGGGCGTCGTCGCCTACACGCTGCTGTGCAATCACGTGCCGTTGAACGGCTACCTGATAGGCGCACACGAGTACGAGGCTCACCACGTGTTCGACATCTGGTACCGCAACACGTCGGACATCGTGCCGAGCGCGATCACCGGCGACATGCACAGCATCAACAAGGCCAACTTCGCCATCCTGCACTGGTTCGGACTTCGTTTCGAGCCGCGCTTCACCGACCTCGACGACCAGTTGCAGGAGCTGTATTGCGCCGATGATCTGGCATTGTACGAGAAATGCCTGATCCGGCCGGCTGGCCAGATCGACCGGCAACTCATCGTCGGTGAGAAGGCGAACATCGACCGAATCGTCGCCACACTGGGCCTGAAGGAAATGACGCAGGGCACGCTGATCCGCAAGCTGTGCACCTATACGGCGCCGAACCCGACGCGGCGCGCAATCTTCGAGTTCGACAAGCTCATCCGCAGTATCTACACACTGCGCTACCTGCGCGACCCGCAACTGGAGCGTAATGTTCACCGCTCGCAGAACCGCATTGAGTCCTATCACCAGCTACGCTCGACCATCGCCCAAGTCGGTGGGAAGAAGGAATTGACCGGCCGCACCGACATCGAAATCGAGATCAGCAACCAGTGCGCCAGGCTGATCGGCAACGCGATCATCTTCTACAACTCGGCGATCCTGTCCCTGCTGCTGACGAAGTACGAGGCAGCTGGCAATGCCAAGGCGCTGGCGTTGATCACGCAGATGTCGCCAGCGGCCTGGCGGCACATCCTGCTGAACGGGCATTACACCTTCCAGACTGACGGCAAGTTCATCGACCTGGATGCGCTCGTGGCGGGACTGGAGCTGGGCTGACGGAAATTTCTGGGATTCCGGCGTACAACCCCATTCAGGGACTTTTTACGCGCCATGCTCAACGTGTCGCCCCAGGCGAGGCCCCCCTCGCCGACGGTGGGCAGCGCTTTTGCGTAGCAGTTGGAGCCGATGTTCGAGGCTGTATAGCGAGCCGAAGCCGATTTGCCTGCGCAGGCCGCTGTCAGCGAAAGGCCGATGGCGAGCAGGGACAGCAGGCCCCATGACCAGCATTGGCGTGCGGTGGTACGGGTCATCCCGGTTCCCCTGCGGCAAGCTGCGTTTACTCAGATTAGTCGTTGTTGCACATGAGCGCGCGTGCTGTCTGGATGAACGCGTTGTTCGCAAGCTCTTCGCGAGCAGGCTCGCTCCCACAGTGGATTGAAGTCCTGGCGCGGACCTTATCGTTGACTGACCTGACGGGCACGCTGGAGATCGACAGCAGTCCGGTCATCGGTTTGATCGTCGAGTCCAGTTGCACCTTTTTTCCTCGGTCACCTTTCCCGACCAGGTCACGGTGGGCCTGCGTATCGCCCATCTGGCACCAGCAGTGCCCGCTACGATCGGGTCAGACGGGTTCGGGATGAGTTACGCACACTGACGGACTGATGCCGTATTCAAACCCAATAACGCTGTAGCGCACCCTGTAAACCCTGCACCGGGTCCTGTTGGGGAAACGGCAAGTTATGAATGCTTTCCAATTGTTGTGGTGTCGGCGCCTCGCGACAGATATCGGCATGCTGGCCGGGCGGGTAGGCACCGACGACCAGAAAGTCTTCGCTGGACTCGACATTGCAGTGACCGGTGCCGGCGGGCAGCAGCAAGACGTCGCCGGCGCTGACTTCCAGGACCCGACCCCGTGGACCGCCCAGCATCAGGCGTGCGTAACCGCTGGCGACGCCCAGCACTTCATGGCCCTGGGTGTGGTAGTGGTGATAGTCGTAGACGCCGTATCGCCATTGCGGCGGCCAGCCATTGGCGCTGAAGGTTTTTTCGAATGTCGCCGCCGGGTCGATCCGATCAGCGGCAATCGCCTTGATGTAAACGAGCACCGGTAAGCGAGGGTTGTTAGGCACCCAGCCATTGCGCTCGAACGATAGCCTTTGCACGGGGGCATCCACCGCCTGCGATCTGATCATGGAACATCCTCCGGTATTGAACATCGCCTGTGAGAGTCACCATTTATCAGTGACATTCAATATTCAGCAGTTGTTCAATCGGCCGCAATTCCCCCTGTGGGAGCGAGCCTGCTCGCGAAGGGGGCGGCACACGCAACAACACTATCGCCTGACACGCCGCCTTCGCGAGCAGGCTCGCTCCCACAGTTGATCATCAGTGAACGCATTCGCGAGCGAGTTCACCCCTCCAGGGAGTTGTGTTCGGTCACTCCCTGTTCCAGCCAGTCCAGGAGCGGGTGAGCACGGCGTCGACCAGTGCGATGCCCTGGGCGCATTTCGCGGCGACGATGGCCGACTCCAGAGTGTCGAACGTCAGGTGGGCGTTATCGGGCCCGGTGGAGCCGGGGTAGCACTCTTCCCAGCGCCGCCACGTCGAGCAGCACGGAGTCGCCATCCCGCTCCATATCGAACAGCACTGGCTGTATTGCAGTGATCGCCACCCGCTTTTTGCACTCAAGGACTGCTCGATCGAGGATGTCACGGAGTACGCATTGATCAAGCGCGGTTACTGGTCGAACTCCGAGGGCATGCGTCATGGTTTCACGCGCTACTCGGCGACCATCGACAGCATGGAAGCCGAACTCATATTGATCCTGTCTGGCAATTACATCGGCTCCACGGCCGAGTTTTCCTTGATCGTCAAAAACGGCCGGTCGAGAGAACCGTTGATACAGGCATTCCGAGAGGAGATCGATGCGGCATTCGGATTGGTCGATAAACTCGGCAAAGCGCAAAACCCCGTCAAACAATGATCAAACCTGTGGGAGCAACCTGTGGGAGCAAGCTTTGCTCCCACAGGTGTCTGTGCTGTTGATCGTTCGCGTTTCGCAAACACAATTGTCGGCCGGCGCCTAATTGTTCCCCTCATCAACGCGACGTACCGTGATCTCACCGCATTACAACAAAAAAGGTGAAATCATGAGTAACGCTGCAGTCAATACGGTCTTCGCCTCGCTGGATAACTTCCGCAAAGGCACGGTGGAGATCATCAGTGGCGAGGCCCGTCACTATGCATTTTCGAACATCTTTGAAGTCGCTCAGAACTCCAAACCCTACGAAAAAGTCGTGGTCGGCCTGAACCTCGGCTACGTCGTCGAGACTCTGCGCGCCGAAGGCCAGTCGCCATGGTTTACCGCTGCGCACGATGAGTTCGCCATCGTCATGGACGGTGAGGTCCGTGTGGAGTTCCTCAAGCTCGACGCGCCCTCCAAACACGGCGAGGGCACGCATCTGGCCGGCGAGCTGCCGGTCGGCAAACCGATGGGCTACGTACTGCTCAAGCGCGGCCACCAGTGCCTGTTGCCCGCAGGCAGCGCGTATCGCTTCGAAGCCAGCCGTCCGGGCGTGATCCTGCAACAGACCATCAAGGGTCCGCTGTCCGTCGAGAAGTGGGCAGAGATTTGTCTCAAGTAATCCGCCCCCGTCCCTCACAGCCGCTTTCACAAGAACAAAAGGAACTCCGCCATGGCCATGCTTGAATCCGCTGTCGACTCTGCCGCTTTCGCTGACGATGATGTGAAAGCCAGTCCACCCCATGCCGTCACCGGCTATCGCTCCTTCCAGCTCGGCGCCTTCGAACTGTCGCGCGACGAGTACTTTGCCCGCATCACCTGGCCTGCCAAGGGCGAAACCCGCTCGCACCTGATTCCCGCCGACATTTTCCTGCGAGCCTTGATGCGCGACGTGGCCTGGGGCTTTTTCTACGGCTGGGTCAACTTCGACCACGTCATCGGTACCCGCAACTACTACGGCAAGGTCGACCTGTACGCCGGCACCTTTAACGGCACGCTCAAGGCGGCCGGTGTCAACTACACCGAAAACTTCGAAACACCGCTGATCATGGCCACCTTCAAGGCCATCCTGCGCGACTGGACCAACGCCACCTTCGACCCGTTCGCGGCACCGGAAGAAACCGGCTCGGCGTTCGGTCGCAAAAATGGCGAAAACCTCGAATGCATCGAGCGCTTCCGCATCGCCACCAAGCGCATGCCTGGCCTGCAAGACGACTCGCCGCTGCGTAACGATCTGCCGGTCAATCGCCAGTTTGCCGACGTGTCCCAGGACGAGCCGGAAGTTCATGCCGCCGAAGGCTTCGAAGGCGAACTGCACGCCTTCAGCCTGTTCAAGTACCTGTCGCGCTCCGACGTCACCTGGAACCCGTCGGTGACCTCGGTGTGCAAGGCCAGCCTGTTCTGCCCGACCACCGAAGAATTCATCCTGCCGGTGTTCCACGGCAATGACCGGGTCGAGTGGTTCATCCAGATGTCCGACGAAATCGTCTGGGACGTGGGTGACAAGGACGACGGCAACCCGCGCGCCCGCATCACCATGCGCGCCGGCGACGTCTGCGCCATGCCTGCGGATATCCGTCACCAGGGCTACTCCACCAAACGCTCGATGCTGATGGTCTGGGAAAACGCCACGCCGAACCTGCCGCACCTGTACGAAAGCGGTGAACTCAAGCCTTACCCGATCGAGTTCTAGTAATGGGTGTCTGGCCCGGCGCAGACCGGGCCATGTGATCAAGAATGAAGACGTCAGACACTGCGCCCCCGGGCGCGGTGCGAGGAAAATATCATGCAAAATCAGCTCTATATCGATGGCCGTTTCGTTGACGCCGTCGCCGGTGGCACCATCGACGTCGTCTCGCCCCATGACGGTTCGTTGATCACCCGCATTGCCGCCGCCGAAGCGGCCGACGTCGACCTCGCCGTGGCCGCCGCCAAACGCGCATTTCCGGCCTGGTCGGCGCTGGGTGCCGCCGAGCGCGGGCGTCTGTTGCTCAAGCTGGCGGACCGGATCGAAGAGTGCAGCGAAGAACTGGCGCAGCTCGAATCCCTCAACACCGGTCACCCGATCCGCGATTCCCGTGGCCTCGACGTGCCACGCACCGCCGCCTGCTTCCGCTATTTCGGCGGCATGGCCGACAAGATCGAAGGTTCGGTGATTCCGGTGGACGCCGGGTTCCTCAACTACGTGCAACGCAAGCCGATCGGCGTGGTAGCGCAGATCGTGCCCTGGAACTTTCCGCTGATGTTCACCAGCTGGAAAATGGGCCCGGCGCTGGCAGCGGGCAACACCATTGTCATCAAGCCTTCGGAAATCACCCCGCTGTCGACCTTGCGCATCGTCGAGCTGATGACCGAAGTCGGTTTCCCCAAAGGCGTGGTCAACGTGGTGCCGGGTTACGGCCATACCGCAGGACAGGCGCTGGCCGAACACCTCGATGTGGGCAAGATTGCCTTCACCGGCTCCACCGCCACCGGGCGCCGGATCGTCGAAGCATCGAAGAGCAACCTCAAGCGCATCCAGCTGGAGCTGGGCGGCAAGGGCGCGAACATCGTGTTCGAAGATGCCAATATCGAAGCGGCGGTCAATGGCGCGGCGTGGGCGATCTTCCACAATCAGGGGCAGGCCTGCATCGCCGGCTCGCGACTGATCCTGCACAAAGACATCGCCGATCAGTTCCTGGAGCGTTTCATCGCTCTGGCCAAGTCGATTCGCCTGGGCGACCCGATGGACCCGGAAACCGAAATGGGCCCGCTGACGTCGGCACTGCACCGCGACCGTGTACTGAGCTACATCGATATCGCCATCGAGCAGGGCGGCAAGGTGCTGGCTGGCGGCAAGGCGCCGGACGACAAAGCATTGGCCAACGGTTTTTATGTCGAACCGACGGTGGTCGAAGCCAAGCCGCAAGACCGGGTCTGCCAGGAAGAAGTGTTCGGCCCGTTCGTCACCGTGGTGCGTTTCAGCTCCGACGAGGAAGCGCTGGCCATCGCCAACAATACCGAATACGGCCTGGGCAGCGGCCTGTGGACGCAGAACCTGGCGCGGGCGCATAAAATGGCCAATGCCATCCACGCCGGCATGTGCTGGATCAACTGCTACAAACGCGTCAGCCCCGGCAGTCCGTTTGGTGGTGTCGGGCAGTCCGGTTATGGCCGTGAGATGGGCTTCGAAGCGATTCACGACTACACCGAGGCCCGCTCGGTCTGGGTCAACGTCGACGCCAAGATCGCTCCCCACTTCAAGCGCTGAGGCCTGCCATGAATCCTTTCATTTACCAAAGCCTGCCGACCCGTGTGGTGTTCGGCTGGGGCAAGCTCTCGGCGCTGGCTGAAGAGATCGAACGCCTGGGCGCGCGGCGGGCGCTGATCCTGACCACACCGGAACAGCAGGATCTGGGCGAACAGGTCGCGGCGCTGCTCGGCGATCGCGCGGCGGGCGTTTACCCGCACGCGGTGATGCATGTGCCGCTGGAAGTGGCACAGGCGGCGCGGGTCGAAGCCGCTCGCCTGGATGCCGATTGCTGCGTGGCCATCGGCGGTGGTTCGACCATCGGCCTGGGCAAGGCGATTGCCATGGATTCGGGGCTGCCGATCGTGGCGGTGCCGACCACTTACGCCGGCTCGGAAATGACCCCGATCTATGGCTTGACCGAAAACCGCCTGAAGAAAACCGGCCGTGATCCGAAAGTCCTGCCCAAGACTGTGATCTACGACCCGCAACTGACTCTGACCCTGCCGTCGCAGATCTCGGCCTGCTCGGGCATGAACGCCATGGCCCACGCGGTCGAAGCGCTGTACGCCCAGGACGCCAACCCGATCATCGGTTTCATGGCCGAAGAATCGATTCGTTCCCTGGCGCAATCGCTACCGGGCGTGGTGAACAATCCGGATGACCCCGAGGCGCGCGGCCAGGCGCTGTATGGCGCCTGGCTGGCGGGCATTTGCCTGGGATCGGTAGGCATGGCCTTGCACCACAAGCTGTGCCACACGCTGGGCGGGACCTTCAATCTGCCCCACGCCCAGGCCCACGCCATCGTTCTGCCGCATGCCGCGCACTACAACCGTGAAGCGGCGGCGGGACCCCTGCAACGTGCCGCCCGTGCCTTGGGCGGTAGCGAGGCCAGCGAGGTGGGTGCATTGTTGTACGCACTGAACCAGAAGCTGGGCATCCCCCTGGCGCTGGCGGACATCGGCATGCCCGAAAGCGGCCCGGCCGAAGCCGCGCAGATCGCCTGTGCCAGCCCTTACTACAACCCGCGTCCGTTCGAACAAGCGCCGATCGAGGCCTTGCTGACCCGCGCCTGGAAAGGGTTGCCACCGGCCTGATCGGCTCAAATGAGCGTCGCTGGCGCTGGCGCTGCGACGCGATGTACTTACCTATCGGAATAACAACAATGACCGATCAAGACAAAGCCATCGAATCGCGGATCTCCGAGAAGGCGGTGGACAGCTTCAACGACGCGCCCAACGCGCGTTACAAACAGATCATGCAAAGCCTGGTGCGCCATCTGCACGCATTCGTCAGTGAAGTCGAGCTGACCGAGCAGGAGTGGTTTGAGGGCATTCGTTTCCTGACCGAGACCGGGCACAAATGCGATGGCCTGGTGCGTCAGGAATTCATTTTGTTGTCGGACACCCTCGGGGTGTCGATGCTGGTCGATGCGATCAACCATCGACACAGTGCCAGCGCCACCGACACTACGGTGTTCGGGCCGTTCTACATCGAAGGCATGCCCGAGCGCGAGTTCGGTGAAAACATGGCGTTCACCCCCGGCGAAGCCGCGCTGGTTCGTGGGCGCGTCGTCGATACTCAGGGCAAGCCTCTGGCCGATGCGGTGCTGGACGTCTGGCAAACCGCCGAAAACGGCATGTATTCCGGGCAGGACACCGAGCAGCCGTTCGGCAATCTGCGAGGGCGCTATCGTACCGACGCCAACGGTTATTTCGCGATCCGCACCATTGTCCCGGTGTGCTACCCGATCCCCACCGATGGCCCGGTCGGGCGCATGCTCGATGCCGCTAACCGGCACCCATGGCGGCCCGCGCACCTGCATTTCATGATCGACGCGCCGGGTTATCGCAAGCTGGTAACTCACCTGTTCAATCACGATGATCCGTATCTGGATTCCGATGCGGTGTTCGGCGTCAAACATTCGTTGCAGGTCATCTATGAGGACCGGGTCAGCCACGATGATTTGTCCGCCGACCTGGGCATGCAGGTGCCATTCAAGCGGGCGTGCTACGAATTCGTCATGGAGGCAGAGTGAGTCATGGGCCAGTTTTTTGCGGTATTTGCCACCGATCATCCCGATCGGCTGGCGTTGCGTCAGCGCCTGCGGCCCAGCCATCAGGCGCATTTGCGTTCACCCGATGCGCATCACGTCGTCGTGCGCCTTGGCGGCCCGACGCTGGATGAAGAGGGCACGGCCATGAACGGCACGCTGCTGGTCATCGAGGCCGCTAGCTTGCCGGAGGTGGAAGCGTTCCTGCAGGACGATCCCTATGTTCAGGCCGGGCTGTTTGCGAGTATCCAGATCCGTCCCTGGAACTGGAGCCTGGGCAACCCCGAACTGCGCGGCCTGCTATGAACGATCGGGTCCTGTGCAAGCTCGATGACATCAAAGAGGGCGGGGCGTTGGGGCTGCCCGGCCCGCAGCACCCGCACCCGGAAGGCCTGGTGGTGGTGCGCCGGGGCGACAGTGTCTGGGCCTACGTCAATCGCTGCCCGCACTTCTCCGTGCCCTTGAATTTTCAACCACAGACGTTCTGCACCTATCGCAGCCAGATACTGATGTGCGCGCATCACAGCGCCATGTTTCGTTTTGAAGATGGCCAGTGCGTGGATGGGCCCTGCAAGGGGGCTCAATTGGAGTCAGTGCCAATACGCCTGGTTGATCGCGTCGTCATGCTGGAAACAAACAACTGATTAACTGTAGGAGCGAGCTCTGCTCGCGATGGCCTCGAGAGCGCCGCGTTTAGTCATTAAGTGCGCGTTATCGTTAACGACCATCGCGAGCAGAGCTCGCTCCTACAGTTTTTTTATGTGTTCGAATTAATGGTTATTAATATATGAAGACAGTGGCGCAGTTATTGAAATTGAAGGTCATGCAGAATCAGAAAGTGCACAGTATTAATCCGTGCGAAATGGTGCTGGATGCTTTGAAGTTGATGGCGGATAAGAATATCGGCGCGCTTGCGGTTGTAGAGAATGGCCAAGTTGTCGGTATTGTAAGCGAACGTGACTATGCCCGAAAAGTTGTATTGAAGGGACGCTCTTCAGTGGGAACTCCGGTCAGGGATATCATGAACTCTCCGGTGATTACGGTCAGTGCCAACCTGTGTGTGGAGCACTGCATGACCATCATGACCGAAAGCCATTTGCGTCACTTGCCGGTGGTCGAGGACGGCGAGTTGATCGGGCTGTTGTCGATCGGTGATCTGGTCAAAGAAGCCTCGGTGGAGCAGGCTGAACTGATCCGCCAGCTTGAGCATTACATTCGCGGGCATTGATGGGCCCTGAAAGAAACAAACCCCTGAACGCTCATACGTTCAGGGGTTTGTTTTTAAGCGCTACCTGACCAGGGCAACGTTGTCGGCCTACACCGACCATGGCTCTTCGCATTTAAGGGTGTAGCTGATTTCTAAACCCTCCTGACTTCAGCAAGCACCTGGCTATGTAATTGGTTAAATTTCTAAAGCCCAAGGCGGTACCTCGTAAGTGCTCAAGTCGCCCGTTGATAGCTTCTGTTGGACCGTTGCTGGTTCCTGGCCGGTCGAAGTAGGCAAGGATGCTCTCAGCGTATTTTTTCAGCGTTTCCCCCAAGCCTTTCACCTCGATGAGCGCTTTGGGCAAGTCGCTGGCTGTAATGATATTTATGACCTCTTCCATGAGTTTTTTACCACGTTTTCGATCCGGCTCGTTGTAGGCGCTGACCACCCGTTGGTACATGCTCCAGGTGCAATCCACTTCGAGGTGGTGCTCATCTGCAAACAGCTGGAACAGTTGCTTTTTGTTGGCGTCAGACAGGTAGCTGATCCGAGTCAGTAGCGTTCGACGGCTTTTGTAGAGCGGGTCATTTTTACGCCCTCTGCGGCCCAGGATGTCGTGTTGCACACGCCGGCGGCATTCATCCAGCATGTTGCTTGCCCAGCGCACGACATGGAAAGGATCCAGCACGGTTTGGGCTTGAGGCAGGGCTTCTTGCGCTGCAGATTTAAACCCCGTAAAACCGTCCATGGCAATGCTTTCGATCTGGTCACGCCACGATTTGGGGCGACTCTGTAGCCATTGCTTAAAGGCTTGTTTGGAGCGGCCTTCCAGCACATCGAGCAAGCGGGCCGGCCCGTTTTTGTTACGCACGGGCGTAAGGTCAACCACGATGGTGACGTACTTGTCACCACAGCGTGTATGTCGCCAAACATGCTCATCCACGCCCAGCACGGTCACACCGTCAAAACGTGTCGAGTCATTAAAAAGCAGGCGCCGTCCTTCGTTGATAATGGCATTATTAGCGGTGTGCCATGCAACATCAAGCTGGCTCGCAACACGAGATACCGACAGATGATCCAGCACGATGGCAGCTAATGCCCAGCGTATCGCCCCATATGAAAGCTTTGAACGTGGAGGTGCTGCACTGTTTGTATCTTCATGCCAGAAACAGCCGCAAGCACAACGCCAGCGACGGATACGCAGCAGCAATCTGGTTGGTCGTTGTCCGTAAGGTGTGTGAGCAAGATGCCTATCGACAGTACCGCGTGAAACACCAGCAGCCCCGCACTTGGGGCATGGCTCGGGTGCTTTGGTTAAACGACATTCGATGACGGCGCGCTCTGCACAAAGATGTTGTCCAGTGGCAGTCAGGCCGAGGTTATTCAGTTGGCAAAAGCTGGAAAGATCAGGGCTAGAAAAGGTAAGATTGTTCACGTCGGGGGCTTAGTTTTTGTTGGTGTGAGAGCTTACATTTTCTAAGATCCTCGACTCCTTTTCCAGCCGGTCAGATTTTTTCTACACCCTTAAATGCGAAGAGCCACTTTGACCTTCAAGCTCATGAATAACCTGAGCGGCTTGCCTAATTTCACCTTCAAGGGCAGTGATTGACTGGCTTGTGTGGGCTACCAGACGCTGGCCAGATGCCGTCTCAGTGTCTGCTCTTCCGGCCGCATCTGCAGCATGCTGTGCATTGCTCGCAACCTCTTGAATGCTTGCCGCCATTTGGTTTACTGCCGTTGCTATTTGATCTGTCTCTGCCTGCTGCTCAACTGTAAGTACATTGCTTGACTCAATATCCTTTAGTAGGCCTCGGGTGTGTTCGCTAAGCCGATTTGATGCATCACCTATGCGACCTACTATGGCGCCTGTTTCAGCTTGCATCATTCGTAAAGCAAACTCTATTTGGCCAAACTCATCGGTGCGCCCAGTGTAGAGGGATTGACTTAATGGGTTATTGGAAATATTCCTGGCTCTTTCAACCAGTCTTCCAAGAGGAGAGAGAATAGCCAAAACACTAACAGAGCTTAAGCTTCCTGACATTAAAGTGGCTAACAATAAGCTGCTTATTGATGTATCAGTAAGCATGCCGGCAGCCATTGCGCTTGATATAATACTACCCCATATGAGCAAGAGTATTTTCACGGAAAAGCTAGCAGCCAATTTCGGCCTCGCGGCCTTCCCGCTTCTCAATTGAGCATATAATTTTTCCGCAGCCAAAACCTGCTCAGGTTCAGGCTTGGTCCTTACAGACTGGTATTCAAAAATCGAACCATTCTTAGCTATTGGCGTTACATAAGCACTTACCCAATAGTGGTCGCCATTTTTACAGCGATTTTTTATTTTCCATCGAAAGGTTAAAACCACCGGCTTTCAGCCGGTGAGCTTTAGCGCCACCATGCGGGGCTGGAGGGCAAGCGCATGGATTACAGATACGGCAGTCATACGGTCTACCAGATCGAGTATCACTTTGTTTGGGTGACTAAGTACCGATACAAGGTGCTCAGCGGTGAGGTTGCTGAGCGAGTGCGAGAGCTGGTGAGACAGACGTGCGAAGCATTTGAAATTCGGATTGTGAAAGGTGTGGTGAGCAAGGATCACGTGCATATTCTGGTGAGCAGTCCGCCGAATTTGGCGCCGAGTGAGATCATGAGGCGGATCAAGGGGCGTACGGCGAGCAAGCTTTTCGAGGAGTTTCCCCATCTGAAAAAGCGCTATTGGGGGCAGCATTTTTGGGCTCGCGGGTACTTTTGCGCGACGGTTGGGCAGATGACGGAAGAGATGATCAAGCAGTATCTGGAGCATCATTTTGAGCCGAGCCCGAACGATAATTTCAGGATGGAGCCTGACTGATCCGACGCGTCGTTCAGTCGACGCGTATCCGGACTTTCAGTCCGTAAGTCACTAACCCACCGACTTCAGTCGGTGGTTGTTGAGTAGCCCCATCCATGAGCGGCCAGATTTTTATGTACTCCACATATGCTCAAATGCAGCAGGCGGCATATCTGGGTGTCTTACGATGTTGTGAGGCTGGCCTAATAGTTCTTCCTCAGTGAAACCACTGATTTTAATGAAGTCAGGATTAACGTACGTGATATGGCTTTGAGGGGAGGTAGTCGAAAGAATATTGGCATCTTTTGGGAGTTCTAAGTTTCGACCCGTCACTGGTAAATTCTGGCGCATAAGAGCCTCAAGGGTTGGCTGTTTTATTTTATTGTATTCGGCATTAAGCCCAATTTCTTTAGCGTTACGATAAAGCTAGCATGGAAACGATAGGTGCAAGCAAGTTAAGGGTTGCATCGCGCATGTCAATCTAGGCTATACCCTAACCTGATGTCAGATGCCATGTGTAAATTGCGTCAGGATAGGATTGAATTTTGAATTTATTGACATATCTCGTTGAAGGTCATAGAGTCTTCCCTGACATTTTGCAGGGAATTCCATGACTGGACAGCGCATTGGGTATATCAGGGTCAGCACCTTCGACCAGAACCCGGAACGGCAACTGGAAGGCGTCAAGGTTGATCGCGCTTTTAGCGACAAGGCATCCGGCAAGGATGTCAAGCGTCCGCAACTGGAAGCGCTGATAAGCTTCGCCCGCACCGGCGACACCGTGGTGGTGCATAGCATGGATCGCCTGGCGCGCAATCTCGATGATTTGCGCCGGATCGTGCAAACGCTGACACAACGCGGCGTGCATATCGAATTCGTCAAGGAACACCTCAGTTTTACTGGCGAAGACTCTCCGATGGCGAACCTGATGCTCTCGGTGATGGGCGCGTTCGCCGAGTTCGAGCGCGCCCTGATCCGCGAGCGTCAGCGCGAGGGTATTGCGCTCGCCAAGCAACGCGGGGCTTACCGTGGCAGGAAGAAATCCCTGTCGTCTGAGCGTATTGCCGAACTGCGCCAACGTGTCGAGGCTGGCGAGCAAAAGACCAAGCTTGCTCGTGAATTCGGAATCAGTCGCGAAACCCTGTATCAATACTTGAGAACGGATCAGTAAATATGCCACGTCGTTCCATCCTGTCCGCCGCCGAGCGGGAAAGCCTGCTGGCGTTGCCGGACTCCAAGGACGACCTGATCCGACATTACACATTCAACGATACCGACCTCTCGATCATCCGACAGCGGCGCGGGCCAGCCAATCGGCTGGGCTTCGCGGTGCAGCTCTGTTACCTGCGCTTTCCCGGCGTCATCCTGGGCGTCGATGAACTACCGTTCCCGCCCTTGTTGAAGCTGGTCGCCGACCAGCTCAAGGTCGGCGTCGAAAGCTGGAACGAGTACGGCCAGCGGGAGCAGACCCGGCGCGAGCACCTGAGCGAGCTGCAAACCGTGTTCGGTTTCCGGCCCTTCACCATGAGCCATTACCGGCAGGCCGTCCAGATGCTGACCGAGCTGGCGATGCAAACCGACAAAGGCATCGTGCTGGCCAGCGCCTTGATCGGGCACCTGCGGCGGCAGTCGGTCATTCTGCCCGCCCTCAACGCCGTCGAGCGGGCGAGTGCCGAGGCGATCACCCGTGCTAACCGGCGCATCTACGACGCCTTGGCCGAACCACTGGCGGACGCGCATCGCCGCCGCCTCGACGATCTGCTCAAGCGCCGGGACAACGGCAAGACGACCTGGTTGGCTTGGTTGCGCCAGTCTCCGGCCAAGCCAAATTCGCGGCATATGCTGGAACACATCGAACGCCTCAAGGCATGGCAGGCACTCGATCTGCCTACCGGCATCGAGCGGCTGGTTCACCAGAACCGCCTGCTCAAGATTGCCCGCGAGGGCGGCCAGATGACACCCGCCGACCTGGCCAAATTCGAGCCGCAACGGCGCTACGCCACTCTCGTGGCGCTGGCCACCGAGGGCATGGCCACCGTCACCGACGAAATCATCGACCTGCACGACCGCATCCTGGGTAAGCTGTTTAACGCTGCCAAGAATAAGCATCAGCAGCAGTTCCAGGCGTCAGGCAAGGCCATCAACGCCAAGGTACGTCTGTACGGGCGCATCGGTCAGGCGCTGATCGACGCCAAGCAATCAGGCCGCGATGCGTTTGCCGCCATCGAGGCCGTCATGTCCTGGGATTCCTTTGCCGAGAGCGTCACCGAGGCGCAGAAGCTCGCGCAACCCGATGACTTCGATTTCCTGCATCGCATCGGCGAGAGCTACGCCACCCTGCGCCGCTATGCACCGGAATTCCTTGCCGTGCTCAAGCTGCGGGCCGCGCCCGCCGCCAAAAACGTGCTTGATGCCATTGAGGTGCTGCGCGGCATGAACACCGACAACGCCCGCAAGCTGCCAGCCGATGCACCGACCGGCTTCATCAAGCCGCGCTGGCAGAAACTGGTGATGACCGACGCCGGCATCGACCGGCGCTACTACGAACTGTGCGCGCTGTCCGAGTTGAAGAACTCCCTGCGCTCGGGCGACATCTGGGTGCAGGGTTCACGCCAGTTCAAGGACTTCGAGGACTACCTGGTACCGCCCGAGAAGTTCACCAGCCTCAAGCAGTCCAGCGAATTGCCGCTGGCCGTGGCCACCGACTGCGAACAATATCTGCATGAGCGGCTGACGCTGCTGGAAGCACAACTTGCCACCGTCAACCGCATGGCGGCAGCCAACGACCTGCCGGATGCCATCATCACCGAGTCGGGCTTGAAGATCACGCCGCTGGATGCGGCGGTGCCCGACACCGCGCAGGCGCTGATAGACCAGACAGCCATGGTCCTGCCGCACGTCAAGATCACCGAACTGCTGCTCGAAGTCGATGAGTGGACGGGCTTCACCCGGCACTTCACGCACTTGAAATCGGGCGATCTGGCCAAGGACAAGAACCTGTTGTTGACCACGATCCTGGCCGACGCGATCAACCTGGGCCTGACCAAGATGGCCGAGTCCTGCCCCGGCACGACCTACGCGAAGCTCGCTTGGCTGCAAGCCTGGCATACCCGCGACGAAACGTACTCGACAGCGTTGGCTGAACTGGTCAACGCTCAGTTTCGGCATCCCTTTGCCGGGCACTGGGGCGATGGCACCACATCATCATCGGACGGACAGAATTTCCGAACCGCTAGCAAGGCAAAGAGCACGGGGCACATCAACCCAAAATATGGCAGCAGCCCAGGACGGACTTTCTACACCCACATCTCCGACCAATACGCGCCATTCCACACCAAGGTGGTCAATGTCGGCCTGCGCGACTCAACCTACGTGCTCGACGGCCTGCTGTACCACGAATCCGACCTGCGGATCGAGGAGCACTACACCGACACGGCGGGCTTCACCGATCACGTCTTCGCCCTGATGCACCTCTTGGGCTTCCGCTTCGCGCCGCGCATCCGCGACCTGGGCGACACCAAGCTCTACATCCCGAAGGGCGATGCCGCCTATGACGCGCTCAAGCCGATGATCGGCGGCACGCTCAACATCAAGCACGTCCGCGCCCATTGGGACGAAATCCTGCGGCTGGCCACCTCGATCAAGCAGGGCACGGTGACGGCCTCGCTGATGCTCAGGAAACTCGGCAGCTACCCGCGCCAGAACGGCTTGGCCGTCGCGCTGCGCGAGTTGGGCCGCATCGAGCGCACGCTGTTCATCCTCGACTGGCTGCAAAGCGTCGAGCTACGCCGCCGCGTGCATGCCGGGCTGAACAAGGGCGAGGCGCGCAATGCGCTGGCCCGTGCCGTGTTCTTCAACCGCCTTGGTGAAATCCGTGACCGCAGTTTCGAGCAGCAGCGCTACCGGGCCAGCGGCCTCAACCTGGTGACGGCGGCCATCGTGCTGTGGAACACGGTCTACCTGGAGCGTGCGGCGCATGCGTTGCGCGGCAATGGTCATGCCGTCGATGACTCGCTATTGCAGTACCTGTCGCCACTCGGCTGGGAGCACATCAACCTGACCGGTGATTACCTATGGCGCAGCAGCGCCAAGATCGGCGCGGGGAAGTTCAGGCCGCTACGGCCTCTGCAACCGGCTTAGCGTGCTTTATTTTCCGTTTTCTGAGACGACCCCAAAGTGTGGCAAGCCCATGGAGCCGCGGCTGCATGGTTGGGAAGCTCAGGATCGTTTCTACAACGCCAAGCAGCCATTTCTCTGCGATTGCGGCGCGCGTTATCTGCTTAAGGAAAATGCCGTTGCCAATGCATTCGATCATGCCGAGCCCGTAGGTGGTGATGCCGGCTTCGATCGTGCGGATAGGATGAACGTGTTTCCGAGTTGTATGTGATTTTCGGTGCTCTTGATGCCCCCGAGGCGGTGCTGGATCAGGTGCTAGCCGCAGCCGAAGGTGATTCGCTGCCGTACTCTACGCTGCTCCCATTCGAGAAGAAATAAATGGACAGGATTCATTGGTTTGCCGTTTCAAACCCCGAGCAGAAGCGGTTCCCCGAATGGAGGCGCTCTTTCGGCATTGACGACAACGGCATGGTCTTCGTGCCGGCAGCGATGGCCGGCGATGATTCAGAGATGCACGTCATGCTCTGCGCGGCTGCCGAAGGCCAAAGCACAATCGTTCACCTCGATCATCACTTCGTGCCCAGCGGCTGGCTCAAGCGAGAGTTCCCCAAACATATCGAGCTGATCGAGATCATCGAAGCCCGTGCACAATTGACGCTGGCGGCTGCCTTTCAGCAGCACGAGACCTAGGGGCACTGGTCAGGGCTTTGGGGCGTTAACCAGGAGCCCGGTCACGATCAACCCGGCGCCGGCGAGCCTCCGCAGCGTGATCGCTTCGCGCAGCAGTAGCCACGCCATCAGCATGGCTACCACGACGACGCCCTTGTCGATCAGCGACACCGTAGCTACGCCCGAGCTTCAACGTTTTGCAATAGAAGATCTGAGACAGCGTCGTGGTGATGCTGGAGAGACCAAGCCACAGCAGGTTGCGCTGGCTGACCTCGGCGAGCTGCTATAGGGGGGGCTGCGACAAGGTGCAGTTGAACAGCCTACGAGTCGTCAGCACCAGTTCGCCGGGAAGCGTGGGCCGGGCGTCCAAAATAGGATTCTATAATCGCTCTATAATCGCTCTATAATCGACTATAAAGACCTATAAAGTTCATTCTAGAGCGGCTCAGCTGCCCGTAAACGCCAGCAGTGAGTCCGATTGCGCTTCATGTGGCACCGTTGTCCCTGATGTGTACCGATGTTAATGAGAAGCTGAGATTTGGCCCAAAGATCCAGCATGAAGCTCAAGGGCAGGTTTAGCTGCAAGGCCGCCAAAGGAGATGGCGGGGTCGATGTAGCGCATGGCGGACTTGATGTCCTTCCAGCCTACGTAGGTCATCAGCGCCTTGAGATCCCAGCCGTTGGCCGTGGCCCAGGTAGCGAAACCTCGGCGTAACGAATGGCTGGTGTACAGTTCGGCCGGGATGCCCGCACGCTGCAGGATCTGGCGTAGCAGGCTGATCAGGCTACCGGGATGCAAGGCCTCGTCGCTCAGGTGCCCCCAGCGATCCAGGCGGCGGAACACTGCGCCGCGGGCGATGCCGGCGGCACTGATCCAGTCGAGATAGGCCTGTACCGGGCAGAGGCGCTTCAGCGCGGGTGCGTAATGGGTCGTGCCGAGGTTCTCCCGGTCGCCCTTGCTCTGCGGCAGGAACAGGCTCATGCCAGCACCGGCTTCGGCTTGGATATGCTCGACCTGCAGTCGACAGAGTTCGTCGCTGCGAAAGCCCCGCCAGAAGCCGACCAGTAACAACGCCGCATCGCGCCGGCTGCGCAGCAGGCTTGCCAAATTGCCGGACTGCCGAGCCTGTTCGGCTTCTTGATTCAGCCACTGAACCGCTTGTTCCAGGTGCCGCAACTGCAACGGGGCTGCCTGTTTGGTCTGTGCCGGATGCAATGTGCGAATGCCTTTGAGCACCTGACGCACTGTGGGCGTCTTGGTTGGATCAGGGAAACCTTGGGTGATATGCCACTGAGCCAGGGCGGCCAGGCGCTGTTTGAGCGTGCTGAGGCTCAGGGAGTCGGCGTAGTCCACCAGATAACGCACGATGCTGTCGCTGGTGGTGGGCAGGAAGCCGCCCCACGTCACTTCGAAGTGCTCTATGGCCGACTGATAGCTGCGGCGGGTGTTTTCCCGCGTACCAGCTTGTAAATAGCGCCCGACGTCTTTCATCGCCAGAGGTTGCCCTTTGTGTACTGGAAAACGGCTACTAAGCGTCCGTTTCTGCCCATCATATTGAATAACCCTCCATTATTTTATCTGATTTATTTGCTTCTAACTGGCTTTACATCAATCAAATTTAATATGTAAATACATGGTATGTAATCCACCACGAAATCGTAGGAGCAGACCATGGCCCGTGGCGGCATCAACAAGGCGCTGGTTCAGAAGGCACGGCAGGCCATCCTGACGCGGGGCGAGAACCCCAGCATCGACGCGGTACGGGTCGAACTGGGCAATACCGGCTCGAAAACCACCATTCATCGCTACCTGAAAGAACTCGAAGACGCAGACCACGGCCGGAATGCGACTGCAATGCCGCTCAGCGAACAGCTGGCCAACCTAGTGGCCCAGTTGGCGGATCAGCTCAAGGAGGAAGCAAAGGCCGACGTAGCTTGCGGATTCCACGCTGACTCGGACACCCATTCCACGCACATCCGGACAGTGATTCCACGCTGATCCGGACACTCATTCCACGAGCATCCGGACACCGATTCCACGGCCATCCGGACACTTTCCAGGCAGGCAGCTACGCAGGATTTATTCACTACCATCGACCTCTTTTTCGAAGCAGAGAGGTCGTCGTGGAGCGTTTGTCCATGCGTAAAATCCGTGAGGTGTTGCGCCTCAAGTTCGATTGCGGGCTGTCTGTCCGTAAGATCTCCCGCAGTCTGGGCATAGGCCACAGCAGTGCCGGTGATTACCTCTGTCGCTTTGCCGCCAGCGGTCTAGCCTGGCCCTGCTCGTTGTCCGATTCCGAACTGGAACAGCAACTGTTCCCACTGGCCCCTGCGGTGCCCAGTGAGCAGCGGCCACTGCCTGATTGGTCTTGGGTGCACGCCGAGCTGCGTCGCCCCGGCGTGACCCTGGCGCTGCTCTGGCAGGAGTATCGCCTGAGCCAGCCGCAGGGTTTTCAGTACAGCTGGTTCTGCGAGCACTACCGGGCCTGGCAGGGCAAGCTGGACGTGGTGATGCGCCAGGAACATCGCGTCGGCGAGAAGTTGTTCGTCGACTACGCCGGGCAGACGGTGCCGGTGATCGACCGGCACAGCGGCGAGATCCGCCAGGCGCAGGTGTTCGTCGCGGTGCTCGGCGCCTCCAGCTACACCTTCGCCGAAGCCACCTGGTCGCAGCAGCTGCCGGACTGGCTGGGCTCGCATACCCGCTGCTTCGCCTTCCTCGGGGGCGTGCCGGAGATCGTGGTGCCGGACAACCTGCGCAGCGCGGTGAGTAAGAGCCATCGCTACGAGCCGGACATCAACCCGAGCTACCGCGATCTGGCCGAGCACTATGGCGTGGCGGTGGTGCCGGCGCGGGCGCGTAAGCCGCGCGACAAGGCTAAGGCCGAGGTCGGCGTGCAGGTGGTCGAGCGCTGGATCCTCGCCGCGCTGAGGAACCGCCAGTTCTTCTCCTTGAACGAACTCAACAGCGCCATCGCCTTATTGCTGGAGCGCCTCAACCGACGACCGTTTCGCAAGCTGCCGGGCTCCCGGCACTCGGCCTTCGAAGCCCTGGATCGTCCGGTGCTGCGGCCGCTGCCGGAGCAACCCTACGTGTATGCCGAGTGGAAGAAGGCGCGTGTGCACATCGACTACCACGTCGAGGTTGATGGGCACTACTACTCGGTGCCGTACCAACTGGTGAAGAAACAACTGGAAGTACGCCTGACAGCGCGCACGGTGGAGTGCTTCCACGCCAATCAGCGGGTGGCCAGCCATCTTCGCTCACCGCACAAGGGCCGGCACAGCACACAGGCCGAGCACATGCCCAAGAGCCATCGCGAGCACGCCGAGTGGACGCCACAACGGCTGATCCGCTGGGCTGAGCAGACCGGGCCGAACACGGCCGGCGTGATCAGCCACATCCTCGAACGGCGCATCCACCCAACCCAAGGCTACCGGGCCTGCCTGGGCATCCTGCGCCTGGGCAAGACCCATGGCGAAGTGCGCTTGGAGTTGGCCTGCCGTCGCGCCCTCAGCCTCGGTGCGTGCAGCTACAAGAGCCTCGAATCGATCCTGCGCCAGGGTTTGGAAAGCCTGCCGTTGGCTCAAGCCAACCTGCCCCTGCTGCCGGACGACCACGCCAATCTGCGCGGCCCCGGCTACTACCACTGAACACAAGGAATCCCACCATGCTGCCCCATCCGACCCTGGACAAGCTCCAGACCCTGCGCCTGACCGGCATGCTCAAGGCACTCGCCGAGCAACTGAAAACCCCCGACATCGACAGCCTGAGCTTCGTGGAACGCCTCGGCCTGCTGGTCGACCGCGAACTGACCGAACGCGACGACAAGCGCCTCAGCAGCCGCCTGCGTCAGGCCCGGCTCAAGCACAACGCCTGCCTCGAAGACATCGACTACCGCAGCCCGCGCGGACTCGACAAGGCGCTGATCCTCCAGCTGAGCAGCGGTCAGTGGTTACGCGACGGACTCAACCTGATCATCAACGGGCCCACCGGCGTGGGTAAAACCTGGCTGGCCTGCGCCCTGGCACACCAGGCCTGCCGAGAGGGTTACAGCGTGCGTTACCTGCGCTTGCCGCGCCTGTTGGAAGAGTTGGGCCTAGCCCATGGCGACGGGCGCTTCGCCAAGCTGATGAGCGGCTATGCCAAGACCGACCTGCTGATCCTTGATGACTGGGGCCTGGCCCCGTTCACCGCCGAACAGCGCCGCGACATGCTGGAGCTACTGGACGACCGCTACGGCCAGCGCTCGACCCTCGTGACCAGCCAAATGCCCGTGGACAACTGGCACGAACTGATCGGCGATCCAACCCTGGCCGATGCCATCCTCGACCGCCTGGTGCACAACGCCTACCGGATCAACCTCAAGGGCGAGTCGATGAGAAAGCGGGTGAAGAAATTGACGGCGCCGGGCGCCTCAGACTAACAATGCAACCCCTGCGTCGCTGCGCTCCGACTGCCTGTCCGAATGATCGTGGAACAGGTGTCCGGATCAGCGTGGGCTGAGTGTCCGAATGGCGTGGAATCCGCACGTAGCTCAGGAGCGCGAGCAACTGGCACTCGAACGGCTCGATTACCAGAACCAGGTTCAGCAGGCAGAAAGCCGTATCCAGAAGCTGGAAGGTCAGTGCATTGATCTCACGGAGCAGCTCCAGACTACCCAGCAAGCACTGCTGCAGGAGCAACAGTTGCGCCAACAGGCTGCGGTCGAGAATGCCCGCCTGCAGCAAGCCAACCACAACCAGGAAGCGCGCTTGCAAGACCGCGACGGGCAGATTAGCTCGCTGGAGGACAAGCATCAGCATGCCCGTGATGCCCTGGAGCACTATCGCCAGGCCAGCAAGGAGCAGCGTGAGCAGGAGCAGCGCCGGCATGAGTCGCAGGTACAACAACTGCAACTGGAGCTGCGGCAGCTACAACAGACCCTGATCGTCAAGCAGGATGAGCTGACCCAACTGAACCGCGACAACGCGCGCCTGCTCGCCGAGGCGCGGCAACTGCAGAAGGATCAGCATGCGCAGCAACAGCTTCTCGCTCAGAGGACTCAGGCCTTGGAGGTCGCACAAGGTAAATTGGCCGGTATTGAATGTACGAATGAAGCCTTGGAGCAGCGCTGCCACGCTCTGCAGGATGAGGTAACCCGGTTTGGTGAAGCCTCCACGATTCAGGCGCAGCAAGCGCAGAGCCTGCAGGAGCGCCTGGCTGAAGCCACCGCGCAACTGAAATTGCTCGGGCAGGAACCGCCCACGAGCAGCGGTGGCGCAAGTAGTTCATGATCCGGCACACTGAGGCCAGAAGCTGAGTGGAGGTTCAGATGACGCTACCCTACGTACGTACCCGCTCGGTTGAGCTCTGCGGACTTCATGACTGCAGGCCAGAGGCCCCCACAGAGGAAAACCTTTCCTCCAGATAGCAAAAACCCCGCATTCGGCGGGGTTCTTACTCAGGGTACAGAGGCACGACCATTTCTGGAAAACCCCTGTTTCGTGATCAAATTTAAGGCACCGCACCAAGGAAGGCAAGCCTCATTTATGCAAAATCACCTATCTTCTGCCCGGCTCGCCACGGTCGAGGCTTTCTTTCAGACCCGCACCAAGGCCGACTTGATCGGCTGCTACTCCTGGTGCCAAGCAGTCGGGGCTAGCCTCCTGCCAATCCTTGGGGACTACGAGGTTTCCCTTCGAAACGCACTTCACCGAGGGCTGTCGCAGTATTACGGCACCATCGATAGCTTCGAGTGGATGTTCAAGACCAAGCCGAATCCAGCAAAGGTATCTAACCCGAACGCGCCCGATTTGGCCTGGCACAGTATGACACCGAGAATGCAGGGTGACATCGAGGATGTTGCCGATAAGGTTCGTCGAAGGAGTCGCGGCCGCGCACCCACCCCAGACGATATTGTCTCTCAGCTTTCATTCGGGTTCTGGGAGCATCTGATTGCAGGCTTGGTGCACAAGGCGCATCCAGCTGACATGCAGAGGCGCGTTCTGAGCCTCGCTTTCCCCCAGGGTCCTGCTATGGGTACCACCGCCCATGGTGACAGGGCATTCGTGGATCAATTGAAGGGGCTCCTCTACCAGTTGCGCGACATCCGCAACCGCATTGGCCACCACGACCAATTGTGGAAAACCGCTGAGTTCGATCTCCACGGCAACAGAGGGTTTATTCCTCGTCGGCCACGGCACACACTGATAAGCCTGCATAAGTTCTTAGATCGCATTTCCTGGATGGCGAGCTGGATTGATCAAGAAATCTCAGACCACATGCGAAACTCAGATCACTGGTGGACTCTACAGGCACTGCTAAGCCAGCAAGCCCTGGCCGTTTACAGGAAGAACGAGGGAAAGGCCGGCTCTTTCGAAGCAGTTCTCCGATTAGCTCCGTGTCATGATGTGCCAGCCTGGCCGGACATGAGTTCAGGCATCCCGGAGAGGGCTCTCCAACTGCAGCATCGCGTGATCGTTAGGCAGTTCCACTTCTGAGGGGGAGACTCTCCGTACCGAGAAGGCCGCCTAAAGCGGGCAGCGCAGATCAGGCGTCCAGAGCTGATTCTATAATTGACTATAAAAGCCTATAAAGCCCATCCTGAAGCAGCTGCGCTGGTTATATAACCCTTTAAATACAATCAGTTGTAGCGCGCATGTCCTAATTTTCCTTTATCTCTGCATGTCCCGAGCAATGGTTCGAAAAGTCGGCTTGCGAAGCCTCAACGACTCCGTCGCCCCCATACCTACCCATACCTAAGAGAGAACCTGGCGTTCAATCTATTCGCCTCGCTGGCCGAGTGTAGTGCGCGAGCTGATCCGCGAGCTCCAGCCAGGCTTACGCAGCTCCGGCGCGGGGCCACGTCCTTGTGGATTGAGCAGGCGAGGAACTCACACTGGCACATCCTGACCTCTTCGCATCAGATGGGGTGAAAAGGCAGGGGCGACTGGTAGGTTCTGCACA